>NZ_JAFMYV010000001.1 GCF_017353185.1 Fibrella rubiginis
AACGCCTAATAAGCACCGTAGCCGTATCAATACAGGATAGTCGTCCTTGCATGAATGCATATTTCCATTCAGCTAAGTCACTAAAAGCAAGATCATTGATTAGGTTTGTAACGATGTCTAACGTTTTTGTGGCTAACGTCTCCGATTTTACTTTTGTGATGACCATACTTTTCATTAGACTGGTATCGACAGGGGACTTGGCTTTCGTGTTTGTAATGGACACTGATTCAGGCGAAAATAATCCAGCGGCTTTCACTGTAAATGAATTCAGTTCAGTTTCCGTGGTGAGTGGTAAGGGATCATTAGCACTTTTGTCTAATTTGTTGGTTCCTGAGTTTGCCGCTTTTGGTGATTCGGGTATGGTTGGTAGTTGCCGGATGAAATTGGTCAAGGAAGAAGCAAATTGGCTGATGGCCACGAAAGAAGGGTCAAGTAGTAAAGTGTCGGTTGTACGAATAGAGTATTGTAATGGATTATAAAACCGAATGGTCAAAGCCACTTCACGCTGCCTACGCGGTACCCCCACGGTGGGACAGCTAGACAGCAACTTGTACTGCTTTCGGGTAACATCACGGTCCAGTGAGTAGAGAAATGTTTTCTTGTCAAAATCGGGCCAAAGCTGAATGTAACTTTTGGCGTTTGGTGCCCCCAATAATTCGTCAGTATCAGACTGAGCATGGGTATTCCTAATCATGCAAAAAGCTAGGAAAAGGCCGAGGAAAGGTAGTTTCATAATAGAGAAAGTGTGGTAGAAGCAGGGCAAAGTTGCTCATTGTTATTAGCTGTTGAAACGAGTAGAACACGGAAGTTAACTGATGAAATTACCCGAATAAATACGGGAAATCTCCCCTCGTTCATTCTATTGCTATCGCTCATCTTTGGGTTCACTTAAATCATGAATAATCGTATGAATGTCACTACCCAAAACCCCAATGTTGTTCTCCTCCCCGTCTCTAGCGGAGCTTGCCCCCAAGATGCCAAAAGCATTGCTGATCGCATCAATGCGTTTCGCAACTCCACCCTTTGGTCGTATACCAGACAGGTCATTCTGGGTATCCCCGATGCCCCTTACAGCCTAGAATTTCCGATTGATAAAGTGCAGCAATTGCTTAATTCGCCGGGTTGCGTTGGCATGAGGGTTTACTTCGCCTTGGAAGCGCTACCGGTAGGTGATTTGGCCTTGTCAAACGCGTCGCCAAAAATGGTTAAGAGTGCACTTTCCCTTGTCTTGGTAGGTCACAATGCACAAAACGATGATATTATATCGCTGGACGTTACAATGGCCTCCGCAAATCAAATAGCCTGTTGCGGAACACCACCGCCAACAAGAATCGGCACTACCGTTATCAATTTCATGTCCCTATAATTGACATCTAATAGGCCACAGCAAAATGGTTCTGTACCTTGCTTACTATACCGTTAATGCTGTGGCTATTTTATTGACTTTTAGTCACTGGCGCAATGAACCTAATTCACTTCGTTACCAATGGATTTATTTGCTGGCTAATCTGTCTTCTGAGTTATACATTAATCAAGGCCCAGTTAAAGTAGACTATACGTATGTATATAACATCATAGTGATTATTGAATGCATCTTTTATGGTTGGCTAGTTGGGAGTCAGTATCGATCTATGTACGCCCGACGAGTGACCTACGTCAGTGTTGGTTTATTTGTAATTTTAGGATTTGTGAACTTGATACTTTTAAATAGTCTATTATCTTACAACTACTATTTTCTACTTCGTTGTTTTTTGTTCATTATTATTACGGGTTGGTATTATTACGAGCTTTATACGAGCCAGTCTATTACGTTAGTGACCAGCTTGCCTTCATTCTGGATATGTTCAGGATTCTTTATTTTTTGCATGGGTTCGTTCTTTGTCATGGGCTTATATGCCCTGATACGTCATGAAGACCAGGCACTGGCTGACATGCTTTATGTAGCCATCATTCCATCCTTGAATATTGTACTTTACACCTCCTATATAGCCGCTACGTTATGCAACAGAGCAAAGCACAACTCATAATCGTTTTGCTTTTCGGGACGTTTATCTTCCTGCTGTTGTGTGCGTTTATTATTATTCTATTACTCTTCTTTAAGCAACGGCAACGGCAGAATCTGACTGAAAAAGCGGACATCCATACGGCTTATGAACAGGCTATCCTTCAGGCCCAGTTGGAGACGCAGAATCAGATGTTGCAGCACGTAGCCGAAGAACTCCACGACCATGTAGGGCAGATGCTGGCCGTGGTGGTGCTGTACCTGAACGTGCTGCACGAGGAGACGAGCGAAACGCCCTATCGGGAGCGGGTGGCCAAGCTACTTACTCACACAACCATGCTGGTTAATGACGTGCGCGGCCTGTCTAAATCGCTGAGTACCGACACCATTGCCCGCTTTGGACTGGTGGCCTGTCTGACCCTGGAAATAGAGCGAATTAATCGGGCTGACCGTGCCGAACAGGCTACGTTACAGGTGTTGGGTGAGCCTTATCAGCTGGGCGAACAAACAGAGATTGTACTGCTGCGGATGGTGCAGGAAGCCCTTAACAACGCCCTCAAATATGCTTATGATGCTGCCATAACACTTACCCTCGATTATCAACCCGACGCGCTAATGCTCACCGTGGCCGATGAGGGACCCGGTTTTTCGATGAGTGAGGTAGACGCACGGCCACTGACGGGGTCGGGGCAGGGGTTGCATAACCTGCGGCGGCGGGCCACGCTGCTGGGTGGTACCTGTACCTGGCAAACGGCTCCACAACAAGGCACCCGCGTTACATTATGGATTCCGCGGAAGGACAAACCCGTGATTGATAAGTCACCCACAACAAACTGACGGTCAATTAAATATACCGCCTTAGGGGTATTGGTAGCAATTGCCCGTCAATCCTAACTTGCCTGTCCACACCTAATTATCGGACAGATGAAAACTACCGTTGCCATTGTTGACGACCACCGGCTGCTGGCGCAGGCACTAGCCGACTTCGTAAATCGTTCGGAAGACTATACCGTATTATTCTGTGCCGAGAATGGGCAGGATCTGCTGCGTAAGCTGATGCACCAAACGGCTCCGGATATAGTGCTGCTGGACGTAGGCATGCCTATTATGAGCGGGCCGGAAACAGCCATTGCCCTCCGGGATCAATACCCCCTGATTCGGGTGCTGGCCCTGTCCATGCTTGATGATGAGGCTTCTGTTGTGCAAATGATGCAGCATGGGGCACGGGGGTACCTGCTGAAAGGTTGCCAGCCCGCTGAGTTGTTACAGGCGCTGGATGACATACGAACAAAGGGCATTTACAACAGCGCATTTCTAACGGGTCGTTTATTATCACAACTAAATCGACCCGTTCCGGCTTCGCCTAAAACGACACATCGCCTGAATGACCGCGAGCTAACGTTTATTCGTCTGGCGTGCAGCGAATTAACTTACGTTGAAATTGCCGACAAGATGTGCGTAAGTGCCCGCACCGTAGACGGCTACCGCGAATCTGTTTTCGAGAAGTTGCAAGTTAGAACCCGCGTAGGGCTAGTATTGGCCGCCATTCGGCTGGGACTAAATAAATAATGAGTGACCTGGTGAATGACTAGTCTGGACCAGGACGCCCAACTGTCACTCATTCACCAGGTCGCTCATTATCTTGGCCGAGAGCAGGCAGAGGGGGATACCGCCGCCGGGGTGGACGCTGCCGCCCACGAAGTAGAGGTTGCTGAACTCATGCGAGAAGTTAGCGTGACGCATAAAGGCAGCGAAGCGATTGTTGCTGCTGTTGCCATACAAGGCACCCTGCGCGCTTGATGTGCGGAACTCGATACTGCGGGGATCGAGAATACTCTCTGTTTCAATGAGTGAAGCTACGTCTACACCCAGCACATGGCTTAGCTTGCGGATCACATTTTGCCGGGCCTGGGCAATAATCGCGTCCCAATCCTGACCGGTGTTGTTAGGCGAGTTAAGCAGAATGAACCAGTTTTCGCGGCCCGGCGGCGCGTCGTCTGGTTTGTGTTTGCTAGTGATGTTGAGGTAAATCGTGGGGTCGTCGGAGAGGCTCGGCGGGCCATTCTTGCCAAAAAGCTGGTTAAATTCGGCGCGGTAGTCGTTGCTGAAAAAGATGTTGTGTAGATCCAGTTCCGGAAATTCGCGGCGGATGCCCCAGTAAAAAATCAGGCCCGAACTGGACTTTGGCTGGCGCAGAATCCGCTCTGGCTGCCGGGCACTGGGTAGCAGCTTGCGGAAGGTATTGACCACGTCCATGTTAGAAACCACCAGATCAAAAGGTATTGTCTGGCCGTTCACGCGCAGCCCCGTTACCTGTTTCCCGGCTGCTTCGATGGCCTCTACCCGGGCGTTGTAGTGAAAGCGCACGCCTAGATCCTGTGCTAGTTTTTCCAGGCTGGTGGTGATGCTGACCATGCCCTGTTTTGGGAAAAACGCGCCGATATTGTATTCCAGGTGAGGGATAATATTGAGCGTGGCGGGTGTCTGGTAGGGGTCTGAGCCGTTATAGGTGGCATAGCGGTTAAAGAGCTGTACCAGCTTGGGGTGCCGAAACCGCCGTTCGTTGGCCGCACTCATGGTACCGAAAACACCCAGTTTGGGTATGTTCAGATAACCACGAAGGGCATCGCGGCCCAGCCAGGTACCCAGCTTATGCAGTGATTTTTGCAGAAACAATTTCTCGGTGACGTCATATTTCAGGGCACTGTCGGCCAGGTGATCGCGCAAATGTTGACCAGGTTCACCCAGCACCGTTTCCACTTCTTGGGCAAAGCGGTCGTGGTCGGCCCAGGCGGTAAGGCGCGTGCCATCGTCCCAGAAATAACGGCAGGTTTCATCGAGGCGGGTGTATTCAAAATAGTCGGCGGGATTACGGTGGGCCAGGCGAAACAGATCATCAACCAACTGGGGCATAGTAAACAGCGACGGGCCGGCATCGAACCGGTAGGTACCGCCGTCAGGAGCCGTATTCTCAAACGTCGAGAGTTTGCCGCCGGGGTAACTATTGGCCTCGAATACATCGACTGAATACCCTTTAACTGCCAGCCGGATGGCCGATGCAATGCCGGCAATACCCGCGCCAATAATGGCGACTTTCGTAACCTTCACTGCCTTGCGTAATAGTTGAGCGTAACGTTGGGAGCGCTGGCCTTTTCACTAAGGGTGAAATAGCCGCTGTTGTCGCGGTTGAAGCAAACAGCTTCTCCCTGTGGTTCGAGGCGGTAGGGCAAATCCCGGGCAGTGGTACGCTGCATAGCATCGGCAACGGACTGACTGCTCGTGCGCGACCAGTGGTATATGCCAGCGTAAGTGCGCAGCAGTATTTCGGAGCCGTCGGATGAAAAACCACCTCCAGTCACATACGTGTAAGGTAGCTCGCCTAACGCTTCGGCTGTTAGTAGCTCATTTGTGCTTTGGGGATAGGGGAGACGGTAAAGATGCACCTTCGCCTCGCGCTTCGAGACTATATAGATATCTTTTGTCCGAGGGTCGAGCATAAGCGTTTCGGCATCGCGGGCACCATCCGGATATTTAAACTGGATACGTTCTACCGGTCCTGGTGCGTCGGTCATATTGCGCGGTTCGGGCAGACGGTAAATGGCATACTGACCATACTGGGCATTATTATCGCCAATTTCAGCAATGTAGAGATAGTTCACATTGGCTTGCGGCCCTGGTCCGATAGCTATGTCTTCCCAGTCGCGGTTGGTTGTGTTCGGGATTGCCAACTTACCACGCACTTTACCATCGTAGCCCAATAAAGCTAGTTCGGCGGGGTTGCCGCCATCCTGCTCCACCCATAAGGCACCGGGCATGGTGCGGCTGTCGACAATACCTGATGCTTCATCGATTTGTCCGGCCTCAACCTTTGTCATTGTTGGTTCGCTACTAAACTGAAGCGTCGGTGTGGTAGGCTGGCAGGCGGCAACGACAAAGGCAAAAAAGGCTATGGAAGGGAGTGACTGCATGGTAGCTAGGGGCAAAAGGTCAAATGACAGTGGGGCAATGCTCTGATAAAGGACGGATAAAGCAGACTAATTGTTGCGATAAAGTTTCGCTCATGTATCGAATGGCCCTCAACTAACATGGCAAATAATTGAACCAGACAAGTATATGAACTAGGCATGTGCGCTTTGTCGCCTAAGCATTATCAGAATTGTGCCTAGTAAAAATTTCATTTTAAACCTATTTTACCATGAAGAACCCTTACGTAATTTGTTGGAGAAGGTTTCCGGCATTTCTCCTCTTTTTTATTCTCTCACTATCCGCAATAGCCCAGGATATACGCGTATCGGGTCAGGTGCTCGATGCCGTTGGTAACAGTGGGCTGCCAGGTGTGAACGTTGTCATTAAAGGTACTACCAAAGGCGTTGTGACTGATGGCGCTGGTAACTACGTGATCAATGTGCCGAGTCGGCAGACGGTGCTGGTCTATTCGTTTATTGGCTATGCGGCACAGGAAGTTGTAGTGGGTAACCGCACATCAATCAATATTAGTCTGGCCGACGACGCTACTACGCTGACAGAAGTAGTTGTAACGGGCTACACCACTGATGACCGGCGGACTACCACCGGTGCTGTAGCAACGGTGAAAGCCAAAGCCCTCACGGCAGTGCCTTCTGGCAACATCGAGCAGCAGTTGCAGGGTCGGGTATCGGGCCTTACGGTAATCTCAAACGGGCAGCCAGGTACAACCAGCCAGGTACGGGTGCGGGGCTTTGGTGCTTTTGGTGGTAATGCTCCTTTGTATGTAGTTGATGGCGTACCTGTTGGTTCAACTGACTTCCTGTCGCCCGACGATGTGGAGACAACGACCGTACTGAAAGATGCCGCCTCGGCTTCACTGTATGGTGCGCGGGCAGCCAACGGCGTTATTGTATACACGACCAAGAAGGGTTCAAAAAATGCCAAAAGGTTGAACATCAGCTATGATGGGCAATATGGTGTAACAGATCCAGGTGTTGGTCAAACGATGTTGAATCCAACAGAATTTGCCGACTGGACGTGGCGGCAATTCCGCAATACAGCCAGCCAAAACGGGATTGCTCCTGTTTATAGTCACCCTCAGTTTGGTACCGGTGCTACACCGGTTGTTCCCGACTATATCAACGTAGGTGGTAGTGCAGGTGTAGTGGGTTCCGTCGATCTGACGGCTGAGCGGGCCAAATACAACGTTGACCCTGCGGCTGGTGCAATTTATCAGGTGGTCCGGGCCAACAAAGAAGGTACAGACTGGTACAAGGCCATTACGCGTGTAGCTCCACTACAGCGTCACTCGCTGGGTTTTTCGGGTGGTACCGAGTCGAGCCGGTTTTACATTGGTTTAAGTGCCCAAAATCAGGCTGGTATCCTGCTGAACAATAATTTTTCTCGTTACACCTTCCGGGCTAACACGGAGTTCAACCTGTCGAAATACGTTCGCATCGGTGAGAACCTACAGTTTACTTACCGTTCTGTGCTAGGCCAAGGTGGTGGCGGTGGCGGTGCTGGTGTTGCGGCAGACGAAAATGATATTCTGCAAGCGTTCCGTATGCCTTCTATCATTCCCGTCTACGACGAGTTTGGAGGTTACGCCGGTACTGCAGCCAAAGGGTTCAACAACCCGCGTAACCCGGTGGCTAGCCGTCAGGGACAGGCAAACGACCGCAACTTCAACGCCAACGGATTTGGTAACCTCTACCTGGAGGTTGAGCCCCTGGAAGGACTGACACTACGCAGCAGCCTGGGCGGTCAGTACAATAATTTTTACGGTCAGGGTTACAGCCGGTTACAGTACGAAAACTCGGAAAATAACTCGGCAACAGGCTACAACGAGTTCAGCGGTTATTCGTATGCCTACGTGCTGACAAACACGGCCGCTTATAAGAAGCGCATTGGTGTTCATAGCATTGATGCTATCGTTGGTCAGGAAGCGCTGAACACGGGCATCACCCGCAACATCAACGGTAACGGTCAGAATCCGTTTTCGTTTGATCCGAACTATATCACGCTCGCCACTGTGTCATCTACGGGCCGGACGGTCAGCAGCGGTCAGGGTCTGGGCGTAAACTTTTATTCGCTCTTCGGCCGTGTTAACTACGCCTACGACGACCGGTACATTGTAACCGGCCTTATCCGTCGCGATGGGTCGAGCCGGTTTGGGGCCAACAACCGCTATGGCGTATTTCCGGCGGCATCAGCGGCATGGCGTATCTCTGCAGAATCTTTCATGAAAGAGGTTCCCTGGGTAACGGACCTGAAAATTCGGGGTGGTTATGGTATTATGGGTAACTCGAACAACGTAGACCCTAACAACCAGTTTAGCCTCTACGCTTCTAACCTGGGCAACTCAGCCTACGATATCAATGGCTCGAACTCAAGCACCGTCGATGGATACTACCGGTCACGTATTGGCAACCCAGACGCGAAATGGGAAACCAGTATCACATCAAACATCGGCTTTGACGGTACGTTCTTCGGTGGGCGGTTAGACATTATTTTCGACATCTGGCGGAAAGACACCAAAGACCTGCTGTTTGCCGTACCCGTACCTGACGTAATCGGAACCTACGCTTCGGCACCGTCTGTCAACATTGGTAAGATGCTCAACCAGGGCATTGACCTGCAAATTATTACGCGGGGCAAAATCGGGTCAGAAGTGGGTTACGAAGCTAACGTAACCGGTAGCATACTGAAGAACGAGATTACTTATCTGGCTCCTAACCTGACGTATCTGACCACGGTGAACCCAGGATTCCGGGGTATCAACCCCATCCGCAACCAACTGGGTTATTCAATCTCTGCTTTCTACGGCTATCAGACCCTGGGTCTCTTCCAAAGCAAGGCTGAAGTAGACGGTGCTCCCAAGCAGGATGGTGCCGCACCAGGCCGGTTCCGTTTTGCTGATATCAACGGCGATGGTAAGATTGACGCCTCAGACCGGACTTATTTGGGTAGCCCTGTGCCGAAATTCACGGGAGGCCTGAACCTGCGGTTTACCTACAAAAACTTTGACATCGAAACCTACGCTTACACGTCTGTTGGCAACAAAATCTTCAATGTGTCGAAGTGGTTTACGGACTTCTATCCCTCGTTTGCCGGGGCAGCCATCAGTGCACGCGTGAAGAACTCGTGGACGCCAGAAAACACAGGCGCTACCGTGCCCATTTTCGAGGCGGCGTCGAACTTCAGCACCAACACGCAGTCGAACTCATACTACGTAGAAGATGGCTCGTATTTCCGGTTGCAAAACCTGAATATTGGCTACAATGTACCTGCCACTGCGTTGAAGCGGGTTGGCCTGCAGCGGGTTCGGGTATTTGCCTCAACCAATAACCTGTTCACTATCACCAAATACCAAGGCCTGGACCCAAGTGTAGGCGGCGCAGCTGATACCAACTTCGGTATCGACGTGGGTAACTATCCCATCACCCGGAGCGTACTGGGCGGCGTAAGCATTGGCTTCTGATCTAAAACCGACAACAACAATGAAATCGACAAATAAATTGACCATTATTGGTGCAACGGTGGCCTTTGCCCTAACAACCGTTGCCTGCAAAGACACGTTTCTGGAAGTGCCAGTTACGGGTCAGTTGAGTGGATCGCAACTTAGCTCAAAAGCGGGCGTTGAAGGGTCTCTTATTGCTGCCTACTCAGTGCTCAACGGGCGCGGAGACCGGCTGGCATCGGCATCCAACTGGGTGTGGGGTGGCATTCGTGGCGGTGACGCCAACAAAGGCACTGACCCCGGCGACTTTTCGACGATCAACCCGATTCAGCGGTTTGAAACCATTTCAACAGGCGACGTAGGCGGCACCTGGCAGCGTAAGTACGAGGGTATCAGCCGGGCCAACGCTACCCTGCGGTTGCTGGCTAGCCCAATTCCTGATCTGACAGCCGCCGACAAAACCCGTATTACAGCCGAAGCCAAATTTCTGCGCGCCTTCTACTATTTCGAACTGAAGCGCCTCTATAACATGGTGCCCTATATCGACGAGACGGTAGATTATGGTACGGGGATTGAGAAAGTGCCCAACAACGCCGACATCTATCCTAAGATTGAGGCCGATCTGAAAGCTGCTTACGACAACCTGCCCGAAAAGCAGGCAGCTGTGGGCCGGGTAAACAAATGGGCGGCAGCCTCTATGCTGGCCAAGGTGTATCTGTATGAGAAGAAATATGCCGAAGCCAAAACGCTCTTCGACCTGATCATCGCCAACGGAAAAACGTCTAACGGTAAAAAATACGGCCTTGTACCCAAATACGCTGACCTGTATAAGGCATCGAATGACAACAACGAAGAGTCGATTTTTGCCATTCAGGCAGCAGCCAACACGGGCAGCACCAACAACGCTAACCCCGAGTTTGATTTGAACTACCCCTACAACACAGGACCTAACGGACCAGGTAACTGCTGCGGATTCAACCAGCCCAGCTTTGAGTTCGCCAATGCCTTCCGTACTGATGCCAAAGGGTTACCACTACTTGATGGTAGCTACAACACAGGGGCTAATCAAGTGAAAAACGATATGGGTGTGCTGTCGAAAGAAGCATTTACGCCTGACGCCGGTAACCTTGATCCCCGGATCGACCATACCATTGGCCGGCGTGGTATTCCGTATCTCGACTGGCAGGATCACCCCGGCGCCGACTGGATTCGGAACCAACCCAACGGTGGTCCTTACTCACCTAAAAAGTACACCTACTATAAGTCCGACAGGGGATCATTGCAGGACAACAGTTCGTGGACACCGGGGTACACCGCCCTTAATTTCACGATCATTCGATTTGCTGATCTGCTTTTAATGGCGGCTGAAGCCGAAATTGAAGCTGGTTCGTTGACAAAGGCACTGGAATACACCAACATGGTTCGTGGCCGGGCTGCCAACGCCGCTGGCTTTGTGGTCCGTGCTGATGGCAAACCCGCTGCCAATTATGTGATCAATCTGTATCCGGCTGCGCAGTTTGCTACCAAAGAAGCTGCTCGGGCCGCTGTTCGGTTTGAGCGCCGGTTGGAGCTGGGTGATGAGGGACAACGGTTCTTCGACCTGGTACGCTGGGGTATTGCTGAACCGACAATCAACGCGTATCTTACATATGAAGGCACTAAACTGCCGACTACGTTAGGTGGCGCTCGGTTCAAGGCGCAGAAGGACGAATACCTGCCAATTCCACAGTCGCAAATTGACTTGCAGGGTAAGGATGTACTGGCGCAAAACCCAGGGTATTAATCCAAATAACCTACATAGTTTAAGAAAACGCCATAGCCTGCAGGCTATGGCGTTTTCTTTATATACGAAAAACGTAAAACTTTCACCTAATGGATTGGCTATCTACACAGGTGCATTTGCACACTAGCTTTTTATAATAAATAAACAATATAGACACAAAAATATATAAATCGTTAATAGCACATATTGCTGAAAAATTTTAACAGAATTTAGGACGCCAATTGAGTAAATCAGTAGCTTCGTGATGGTAATACTACTTAACATAAACTAGGTCATACGATATGACAAACTCTTACCTAACACGCTGGACGACAATTCCGGCAATTTTTCTCCTTCTTCTGCTATCGTTGACAACGATGGCACAGGACATACGTGTCACTGGACGGGTGCTCGACGCTGAGTCGAATAACGGGCTGCCGGGTGTGAACGTACTGCTGAAAGGCACCACCAAGGGTGTCACAACCGATGCCGACGGAGGCTATACCATTGCTGTACCCAATAAAGAAAGTGTGCTGGTGTTCTCTTTTGTTGGTTTCGTGCGGCAAGAGGTGAAAGTAGGCAACCGGAATAGCGTCTCGGTTAGTCTAACATCTGATGCTACCTCGCTACAGGAGGTAGTCGTAACGGGCTATGCTGCCCAGCAGCGCAAAGACATCACCGGAGCGGTAGCCGTGGTGGACGTGAAGGAAATGAAGAAAATTCCTGCCGGTAACATCGCCGATCAGTTGCAGGGACGTATCGCGGGCGTGCAGGTGAGCTCATCGGGCGATCCGGGCAGCGCAGCTTTCATTCGGGTGCGAGGTATTGGTTCATTCAACCAAAACGAACCCCTCTACGTAATCGATGGGGTGCCAGTGCAGAACGAATCGAACCTGAACTTCCTCAACCCGAACGATATCGAGTCAATTCAGGTGTTGAAAGATGCCGCCTCGGCGTCTATTTACGGGTCAAGGGCGGCCAACGGCGTTATTGTGGTAACGACCAAAAAAGGTAAAGCGGGCGTATCGAAAATCAACCTCGATATCTGGAGCGGTGTTGCAACCCCCGCCAAATACCCCGTGCTGGCCACACCCGACGAACTGTTAAAAATTAACCAGGGGCTATCAGCCGGTGCGGGTATTCCGTTTACGTCGAATTTCTACATCAATAACGGCGGCACCTGGACCCTGCCGGACTACTTCACCCGGACGGGCGGTTTCAAGGCCGGAGATCCCGCGGTTGATCCTGCCAAATATTACCTCAACTCTGACCCTACGGCAGATGCCGGGCAGAATTACCTCATTGCAAAAGCGAATAAGGAAGGCACCGACTGGTTCCGTGAGCTGTTCAAAACGGCTCCGTCAACCAATGTGCAGTTGAGCGCGTCGGGCGGTTCAGAGCGGGGCCGGTTCTACACCAGCTTTAACTACTTCGACAACAACGGTATTCTGACTCAGAACTATTTCAAACGATACCAGGCTCGTATCAACAGCGAATACAGCGCCAAGAAGCACGTGCGTGTGGGTGAAAACTTCAGTGTATCCTACCAGACATCGCAGGGTAGTGTGGGTAACCCCAGCGAAGGTTCGGTCATTCTGAACACCTACCGGATGCCCGGCATTGTCCCGGTCTATGATATTAACGGTTATTACGCTGGCCCGGCAGGTTTGCCGTCGAATGCAGGTAACCCTATTGCCCAGCAAGACCGGTCTGCTGCTAACCCCGGCTACAGCTACCGCCTAACGGGAAACGCTTACATGGAAATCGATTTCCTGAAGCATTTTACGTTGAAATCAAGCTTTGGTGTTGACCTGAACACTGGTTCAGGCCGCGGTTATGGTTTCCGCAACTTTGAAGCGACGGAGATCAACGCCTCCAATAGCCTCAGTCGTAGCACGTTCACTAACCGCAACTGGGTGTTTTTCAACACCATAGCCTATAATCAGGACTTTGGTCCCCACCGGGTGTCGGCTCTGTTGGGTACCGAATCCAAGCGGAATGATTACGAAGGGTTCAATGCCGCTGGTAATGGCCTGACGTTTGGTGATGATCCCAACTATCGAATACTGACCAATACCAATTCAAAAACCTGGAATCTGGGCGACTACCGTGGTCAGGTAACGTTCTACTCACCCTTCTTTGCGCAGGTAAACTACAACTACAGCGACAAGTACCTGTTCAGCGGTACGATTCGACGCGATGGGGTATCTCGGTTTATCAACAATCCCTACGGTACGTTTCCTTCAGCCAGTCTTGGCTGGCGGGTGTCGAAAGAAGATTTCTTCAGAGACGTAACGGCGGTCAACGATCTGAAACTACGGGCCAGCTACGGGGTGGTGGGCAACAACGAAATCGGTGATGATTACCCCGGCTTCGCCAATTTTGGGCAGAGCATTGGTGGCACCGGCTACTCGATTCAGGGGAGCCCCAGCGCCATCACGCCTGGTTTTGCGCAGAACTCGGTGGCCAACAAAGACCTGAGATGGGAGACTACCAAAATGCTCAACATTGGCATTGATGCCCGTCTGTTTAACGCCCTCGACCTGACGGTGGAATACTATCGCCGCAAAACGTCGGACATCCTGTATAAGGTGCCTCTGCCCTCAACGGCGGGTAATATTGGTCAGGTGCCTCTCAACATCGGCGACATGGAAAATAACGGCGTAGACATTCAACTGGGCTACAAAGGAAAAGGCCTGGGCAACGAGTTGAACTATGGCGTTACGGTGTCGGCAGGTACGTATGTGAACAATGTGACTAAGATCGATGCCAACTCCAACTCGTTTATTACGGGCGCCGGTTCACGGATTGGCGACATCACCCGTACGCTGGTGGGCTACCCCATTTCGCAGTACTGGGGCTATATCAATGATGGTGTCATTAAGGCTGAAGCCCAGTTACCCAAGACACCGGGCGATGCCAAGGTGGGTCGGTTGAACTTCCGTGACCTGAACGGCGACGGTGTGATCGATGACAAAGATCAGACCGTGATTGGCAGTCCCATTCCCAAACTGAACTACGGCATTAACCTGACAGCCAATTACAAAGGCTTCGACTTCACGCTGTATATGCAGGGGGTGTATGGCAATCAGTTGTTCAACTATACGCGCTACTTCACCGACTTCCCTGCCTTCCAGGCGAACTACTCGAAGAACATGCTATACCAGGCGGGCATCACCTACCCCGTGCTGGACCGGAACGATACCTACAGCTCGCAACGTAGCTCGTTCTACGTGGAACCAGGTTCGTACTTCCGGGCGAAGAACCTGACCATCGGCTACACGCTGCCTGCGGCTACCACAAGCCGCCTGGGTATTGACCGTCTCCGGCTGTATGTGCAAACGTCGAACCTGTTTACGATCACCAAATACAGTGGCCTGGACCCCGACGTGACCATTGCTAACCTGACAGAAGGCTACAACGCGAAGCGTGACCTGTCGATGGGGGTTGATTATGGTCGGTACCCCATCTCGCGCTCGGTGTATTTCGGTGCCAACATTGAATTCTAACAACCACAAAAACATCATGAATTACAAACTTACACTAGGCACCGGAACGCTCCTTTTAGGGCTGGTATGGGCCTGTAATGATAAATTTCTGGAGCAAAAGCCGTTCGGAGCCGTTAACGAAAGCACCCTGTCGGCCAACCTCACGGGGGCCGACGCACTGCTGATTGCGGCCTACTCGAACATGGACGGTTTTTCGAGCTGGGACAACGGCTCACCCTGGGGTTCGGCAGCGTCCAACTGGACCTACGGCAGCATTGCCGGTGGCGACGCCTACAAGGGATCAGAGGCCAATGACCAGCCCGATGTAGTGCCCATCGAGCGGCACGAAACCAATGCCAACAACCCGTATCCACAATCAAAATGGAACACGTATTATGACGGTATTGCCCGCGCCAACAAGGCTATTCAGGCCCTGAAAGCCATCACTGGCGTAACCGAGGCAACACGTACGGCCAAAATAGCGGAAGCGCGCTTTTTGCGTGGGTTTTACCACTACGAACTGAAGCGTACTTTCAACAAGGTGCCTTACATTGACGATAATGTGGTTGAGTTCCGCATACCCAATGACAAAGACATCTGGGCTAACATTCAGGACGACCTCAAGTTTGCCGCGGCTAACCTGCCATTGAAGCAGACCGAACCAGGCCGGGCTACCAAAGGTGCTGCGCAGGGCATATTGGGTATTTCGTTGATGTGGCAGCAGAAATACGGCGAAGCCAAACCCCTATTCGACGCTATCATTGCTTCTGGGGTATATAAGCTAAACGCCAAGTACCAGGATAATTTCGATGCCGCCATTCAAAACTCACCAGAGGGTGTGCTGGAAGTGCAGCAGGCGGTTAACATCGGTACAGATGACCAGGGTAACAACGGTGACGTGCTGAATTTCCCCTACGGCAGCGGCCCCGGTGGGTGTTGCGGATTTCACCAGCCCTCGCAGAACCTGGTGAATGCCTTCCGTACGGATGCCAATGGCCTGCCGTTCCTGAAAACGTATAACGACGTGAGCGTGAAGAACGACGAAGGCACCAAAGTTACCGACACTTTCATTCCGGATGCCACTAACCTTGACCCCCGCCTCGACTGGACGGTTGGCCGCCGCAGTATTCCGTACCTCGACTGGGGCCTACACGGTGGCATTGGCTGGCAGCGTGATCCTGCCTATGCCGGGTCTTATTCGCCAAAGAAAAACGTATACTACAAGTCGCAGGAGGGTACGCTAACCTCGGCATCGGGCTGGACCAAAGGCTACAACACCAACAACGTGAAGCTGCTGCGCTACTCAGATGTGTTGCTGCTGGCCGCTGAGTGCGAAGTGGAAGTAGGCAGCCTGGAAAAAGCCCGCGATTACGTAAACCAGGTGCGGAAACGGGCGGCTAACCCAGATGGCTTCGTGAAGGCTTATCTGGACAATGACAAGCCAGAAAAAGGTTTTTCGGAAAAACCAGCGGCAAACTATGTGGTGAAGCCATATGCTACAGCCTGGACCGACAAAGCCGTAGCGCGTGATGCTGTTCGGTTCGAGCGGCGCATTGAACTAGGCATGGAAGGCAACCGCCGCTTCGACCTGGTGCGCTGGGGTGTAGCCGATCAGGTGCTGAACGACTACCTGGCAACCGAATCAAAGCGCCGGACCTACCTCACGGGTGCCAAGTTCACCAAGGGCAAGTCTGAGTATGAGCCTATTCCAAACCAGGCTATTACGCGTAGTTCAATAGATGGCAAACCAACGCTGGTGCAGAACGACGGATATTAAGAGGAGTTTAACGTTCAAGGTCTAAGGTTTAACGTTGCTTCGCACACTATCTGTGCCGTATGCGAAGCAACATTAAACCTTAGACCTTGAACGTTAAACTCCTTCTGAGTTTAAGTGGGCTGCTCACTAGTGGGCAGCCCACTTTTTTGTATATTTCCTATTGATCGACCACCGTTTCCATGATCTTTCGTTTTCCAGTGCTTCCGTTTTTTTTGGCCTGTTTCGTGGGCTTCGGAGCAGTTTCATGCCGTGCAAAAAAACAGTTTCAATTGCTGACACCCAGCCAGTCGGGTATCAAGTTCGGTAATGCACTCACCATCCACGACACACTCAATATTATTGATAATGAACTGATTTACAACGGTGCGGGCGTGTCGGTGGCCGACTGGAACGGCGATGGCCTGACCGATATTTTCTTTACTGCCAATATGGAAGACAACGCCCTGTACCTAAACCGGGGCGGCCTGAAATTCGAGGACATAACCAAAGCCGCTGGTGTGGGCAAACCCCGCACCTGCTGGTCGGCGGGGTCGACGGTGGTAGACATCAACGCAGACGGAAAATTGGACCTCTACGTGTCGAACATGCTCTACGGGCAGACCGACCTGCGCCGTAACCTGCTCTATGTAAACCAGGGAAACAGGGCTGATGGGGTGTCCACATTTCGTGAAATGGGCCGGGAATATGGCCTCGACAGTGACAGCTATTCCGCCCAGACAGCCTTCTTCGACTATGATAACGACGGCGATCTGGACGCGTATATCCTTGTCAACCAGATGGATATGCAGTTTGCCAACCAATACTTCTCTAAACCCATCCGCGATAGTTCACCCACCGCCGATCACCTGTTGCGCAACGATTTCGACCCCAAACTAGGCCATGCCGTTTTCACCGACGTTTCCAAAGAGGCGGGGATCCAAACGCAGGGCTACGGCCACGGTATTTCGGTCATGGACATCAATCAGGACGGCTGGCAGGACCTGTACGTGACGAATGATTACCTGACGAATGATAATTTGTTTATAAATGAAAAAGGAGGAAAGGAGGAAGGGAGGAAGGGACAGAAACGCCTACGTAAGCAATCCATTTCCTCCTTTTCTCCTTTTCTCCTTTCCTCCCCTTCGCTCTTCACCGACCACGCCCACGACTGTCTGAAACACCAGTCATGGTCGGCGATGGGTAACGACGTAGCCGATATCAACAATGACGGGTTGCTGGATATGATCACCATGGACATGCTGCCCGATGTCAACGAACGAAAAAAAGCCTTAATCCGCGAAAATAGCTACGCTCACTACCAGTTTACACAGCAGTATGGTTATGACTATCAGCATATCAGAAACACCCTTCAGTTAAATCGGGGGCTTGATCCGCAAACGGGCCTGCCCTGTTTCAGCGATGTTAGTCAGATGGCGGGCGTGAACGAAACCGACTGGAGCTGGTGCCCCCTCTGGTTTGATGCCGACAATGATGGCTACCGCGACCTGCTCATCACCAACGGCTTTCCCAAAGATATTTCGGATCAGGATTTTCTGGCCTACCGCAACGACGCGGCTAGTATTCTGACCGACAAAGCTGCCCTGTACCGGATTATTCCCGAAGTGAAAATCGCCAACTATATCTACCGTAACCGGCTGGGCGACGCATCGGGCGATTCGACCAATACGATGGCTTTCGCCGACAAAACCACCGATTGGGGCTTCGATACGCCCACGTTCTCAAACGGGGCTGCCTATGCCGATTTCGACAATGACGGCGATGTAGACGTGGTGATTAACAACACCAATGACTACGCCCATTTGTACGAAAACCACCTCAATGATTCCCAGGCGCCCCCAAATTATCTCCGTATCCGGCTGGCAGGCTCCGCACAAAATCTACTGGGTCTGGGTGCCAAAGTGACCGCCTGGGCCAACGGACAGCTTTTTTATGCCGAACAGAGCATTGTGCGCGGCTACCTGTCCACCTCCGAAGCTACCATCCATTTAGGCCTCGGTAAAATCACCAAACTTGACTCAGTACGGGTGGTATGGCCTATGGGTACGGGCAACGGCGTGGGCCAGCCGGCGGCGACCAGGGCCACACAACGAGTGCAACTGCTGCGAAACGTAGCGGCCAACCAGGTACTGTCGCTTCACTGGCAGCAGGCTACTGAAAAACCAGCCGCGTCTGTTGTGGTCTCCCCAACTAGCTCCTTGACGGCCGTTGATCCGCGCTCGCTGGGCATCGATTATGTGCATGGCGAGGGCGAAACGATTGATTTCAACGTGCAAAAGACCCTGCCACACAAGTTCTCGTCGTTTGGGCCTGTCATGACGAGTGGTGATGTGAATGGCGATGGCCGTGCCGATGTGTTTTTGGGTGGCTCGTCGCGGGTTGAGGGTACGTTTTTGCTACAACAGGCTAACGGGCTGTTTACCAGTCAGCAGCCGAGGGTAAAACAGAGCGTCGGTAAACTAGAGCAGGACGCGGGTGTATTGTTGTTCGATGCTGATGCCGACGGTGACAATGACCTCTATTGCGTGCGGGGCGGGTATCTCGTCAAGCCCAATGCGCTACTGTTGCAAGATGTACTGTATGTGAACGACGGTCGGGGTCATTTTCGCCCCGACAGCCTGGCCCTGCCCCGCGAAACGGCCAACGGGCGCGTAGTGCGGGCCGCCGACATAGACAGAGACGGGGATCTGGATCTGTTTGTGGGGGGCAGTGTGGTACCCAGAGCGTACCCCAAAGCCGACCGGTCCTATCTGCTCCGCAATGATAGTCGGGCTGGCCAGATCCGCTTTACCGACGTTACATTGCAACAGTCTCCTAACCTATTGAACATTGGCATCATCAACGACGCGCAGTGGGCCGACATGGACAATGACAAGCAGCCCGACCTTATTCTGGCTGGCGAATGGATGCCCATCACCATCCTAAAAAACCAACGGGGTCAACTGACAAATACACAAACAAACAGCCCCGCTGGTTGGTGGACATCGCTGTGCGTGGCCGATTTCGACAACGATGGTGATCTGGATATTGTGGCGGGCAACTATGGCCTTAATACCGCATACCATGCGTCGGAAGCTGAACCGCTCTCTGTATATTCCGCCGACTTCGATCAGAATGGCACCTACGACGCTATTCTGGCCCAGTTCGATAACAATCGGCAGGGGCAGCGAAATCTGTATGCCTACCACAGCCGCGATGATTTGATTAAGCAGACCATCGCGTTTCGGCGACGGTTCCTGAAGTATGAAGATTTTGGCAAGGCCACCTTCGCGCAGACGTTGCCCGATGAGTTCCGGCAAAGGGCGACCATGCAGCAGGCTACCCAACTGGCGTCGTGCTACATCGAAAACCAGGGGAAAGGGCAATACCGGCTGGTAGCGCTGCCCGTTGAGGCCCAGTATTCACCCATTATGACCATGAGTGCTGCCGATCTTAATCACGATGGCCTGCCTGATCTGGTGCTGGCAGGCAATGATTTTGGTATGGAAGTCTTTCAGGGCCGGGCCGATGCGGGCTACGGCCTGGTGCTGCTCAACGCGGGCCGGGGCCGGTTTAGGGCGCAGACCCCGCAACAGAGTGGATTTATGGTGCCGGGCGATGCCCGCAGTATAGCCGTAGTGCCAACAATGGGCGGTAAATCAGCACTGCTGGTAAGCCAAAAACGGGACCGACTGCGTCTGTTTATGCTCAAAAATTAAACTTCGAGCGGCCTTTTCCGTCAAACGGGTGTTGTTTTACTAATGAAGCTACAAAATCAGTTTCCCCAATTCAGTATGAAGAAGATCACACTATTGCTGTTGCTGGCCATTCCAGCCCTGTTTTACGCCTGTGGGGTGAGCCGCCAAATCAGCGAAGCCAAAGCCCTCGGCGACTGTAAATACAACATTGTTTCGGCCGATAGTATGCTGGTGGCTGGCTATGACGTGCGGGAGTTTAAGAGCATCCGCAAAATGGAAGATATCAACCCTCTGAAATACCCCCGGCTGGCGGCGGGCCTGCTAACGCGCAATATTCCCTTCAGCACGCGCATCAACCTGGAAATCACTAATCCAACGTTGAAAACGGCCGCGTTGAATCAACTGGAATACCGGGTGCTGTTGGCTGGAAAAGAGTTTGCCAACGGGTTCATTAATCAGCGTATTGAAGTGCCCTCAGCAGGTGGCAAGACAGTCATTCCGGTGCACCTGAAAACCAACGCCTACGATTTGGTGACTGACCCCAGCACACGCGATGCGTTTACCAACGTACTACGCAACCTCAGCGGCGACAAGTCGAGCACTCCCACTAAGGTGACAATCAAGATCAAGCCTACGATAGATATGCTCAACAAGGCCGTGAATTACCCCGGCTATATTACCATCGAGCAGGAACTGACCAGCAACATGCTGGTAGGGGGCAATTAATTAAGGTTTAGCCCAACGGTGATACCGAGCCAGGGTTGGTTTTGGTAGATCCAGAGGGCACGGTTACGGTCGGTGATGGCCTCGATGCCTACAGCGAGGCCCGCCGAAAAGCCGGTGAAACTAAACGTACTGGCCAAACCGTAATTCAACCCCAGGGCCTGATAATCGTCCTGTACGTGCCCCAGGGTGCTGAATCCAGTGATAGTGGCGGGAGCAAAGCACAGAAATCCACCCAGCCCGACGCTGAACGTAGAAATTTCAGAGCGTTGGTTATGTCAGAAATAGACTGTCCATTTTCTTCATCGTTGTGTTATAGTGCACAAAAAATGTGGCCAGCGAATCAGACTTGGCGATCGTCGGGGGATTATCGTATAAATAGCTATCTAGCTATACAGAATCAGGCACTCAGAGCGGGGCTGTTAATACCCATACCAGTCTCCCCACCAGGCGTGGAGGGTTTTGCGAATATCGTTCTCGCGCGGATTCTGACCAGGCTCGTAGAGCTTGTGCCCCTCCAGTTCGTCGGGGAGGTAGTTTTGCTGGCTGAAATTGCCGTTGTAATCATGAGCATATTGATACCCTTTGCCGTAGTCTAACTGCTTCATAAGTTTGGTGGGGGCGTTACGCAGATGCAAGGGTACCGGCAGGTGAGCCGTCTTTTCGGCCAGGGCCATGGCTGCATCTATAGCTACGTAACTCGCGTTGCTTTTGGGCGAGGTAGCCAGGTATACGGCCACCTGCGAGAGAATAATGCGGCCTTCGGGCATGCCGATTACGCGAATCGCCTGCATGGCTTCGGTGGCCATGATCAGGGCCGTGGGATTAGCATTGCCGATGTCTTCCGACGCCAGAATTACCATCCGTCGTGCAATGAAAACAGGGTCTTCGCCCGCTACCAGCATCCGGGCCATCCAATACAGGGCCGCGTTAGGGTCCGAACCACGCAACGATTTAATAAACGCCGAAATGATGTCGTAATGCTGCTCACCGGATTTGTCATAACGGGCAATATTCTGCTGCGCCACGGTTGTCACATACTCGTCGGTAACTACCAGTTCATCAGTACCGATGTGGTTCAACACAACCAGTTCGAGCAGGTTAAGCAGTTTTCGGCCATCGCCACCCGATAGGCGCAGCAGGGCATCGTATTGGTCAATGCGTACCGGGCGTTGTTTCAGAACCGCATCATGCTGCAGGGCGCGGTCTACCAGTTGCACCAGGTCGTTGCGGTCGAGTGCTTCGAGCACGTAAACCTGACAACGCGAAAGCAGGGCACCGTTCACTTCAAACGAGGGGTTTTCGGTGGTGGCCCCGATGAGCGTAATCTGCCCTTTTTCTACGGCCCCCAGCAGGGCGTCCTGCTGCCCTTTGTTGAAACGGTGGATCTCATCGATGAAGACTACCGGCGGAAACATGCCGCTGGGGCGGGCCAGCACATCGCGGATTTCTTTTACCCCGGCATTGATGGCGCTGAGTGCCACAAACGGACGTTTCACGGCCTCGGCCAACAGCAAGGCCAGCGTCGTTTTGCCCACACCGGGCGGTCCCCACAAAATCATGGACGGCAACCGGCCCGATGCCACGGCCATGCGCAGCGACCCACCGGGACCGATCAGTTTTCGTTGACCAATAACCTCGTCCAGCGTGCGGGGCCGTATCCGTTCGGGCAGGGGGATTGTGGCTGTGTTCATACCGCAAAGCTACCAAAAACGAACGGGGCCAGCCGGTCGAACCGCTGGCCCCGCAGGGAGGTTTAGGAATAGAGCAAGGAGTTAAGAAACAAGATGTGACAAGTAAGAGACAAGAAGTTAGCTGTTCACAAGCAATGTCCTGTCTCTTGTCTTTTACATCTTGTTTCTACATTACAGCAGCACTTTATCCGTAGAAACGTGCTTTTTGAGGTTGCAAAGGGCGCCGAAGATGAGGTTATACACCGACTGGATATTGATGTTCATCATCTTCGAAATCTCTTCGTTGCCCATATTCTCGTAGAATTTCAGGTAAACGGCCTCGCGTTGGCGGCGGGGGAGGCGGTCCATAGCACGGCCCAGGCAATCGTTTATGTGGGTTTCTTCTTCGATATGCACCAGCGTCATCTCGTGTGAGCGGTCGCTGTCGGTGAACCCTTCGCCGGGGCGCAAATCGTCGGGATTACAGAATTTCTGATCAGCGGTGATGTGGCGAACGAGCTTTCGCTTGATCGAGGCCATCAGGTAAAAACGGACCGACGTGGTTGGGCCAATATTTTGCCGGTGCCGCCAGAGTTCGACAAACAGGTCGTGAATACAATCCTTAATTAACGCCCGGTCAGGGGAGAAATGGATGCAATAGTGGAAAAGAACGTTGACATATTCCTGATAAAGTTGAGCGAATGCTGACTGGTCGCCAGCCCGGAATTCATCCCACAATTTAATTTCGTCTATTTTGGGCGTATTGCGCTGACGAGCCATTGTTCTGTAGCGAGTTAGTTGAGAGGATTACGGTAAACTTACCATTGAATTGTTCATAACTATAGGGAAAGTACAAAAAAATACTACCTGTATTCAATAAAGGATAAATAGCGCAATAGATGGAAAGAATTGTACAGAATTAGGTGTCACTGCGTGACAAAAACACCCACTATTTGGGCAACGTTAGCGGAGTAAACTTAAACTGATTCCCATCAAACAACCCTTTGTCGCTGAGCTTCAGCGCTGGGATAACCAGTAACGCCATAAATGAAAGCGTCATAAAGGGGGCACTCAGCGTACTACCTAATGTGTGTTTTACAAAATGATCCAGCTCGGCGTATTGAGCCGCTACATCATAGCCGTCTACGTCGGTCATCAGGCCTGCCACGGGCAGTGGCAATAGCTTTTTGATGTGCAGGATGGTGTCTTCCTGGGTGACCACATCAACCGCTGCCAGGCCCCCGCGCGCCATAATGACCGCATTGACGGCATGGCAAAGGCTGTCATCGTCGCAGCCCACGGCGGTGATGTTGTGCGAATCGTGCCCTACCGACGAAGCAATAGCCCCGTGCTTAAGCCCGAAGTTTTTAATGAAACCAACGGAAACGGGTGCGTCGGAATAGCGGTTGACAACGGCAATCTTGAGCAAATCACGGGAGGCATCGGCTACGTAAGCACCCTCTTTTACTACGCCGTCCAGGTGCAGTTCGTTTGTTATAAGCTGACCATCAATGGCCTCGATAACGCGCAGCTGGCCGTAGGGCCGGTGGGCGGGCACCCAGAAATCGGCGGGTTCTTTTACGGAACAGGCAAACTGATTCACATGCTCAGAGCGCAGGTCGGGTAGGAGCGACCGCCCATGATGGGCCACGACCTCGCCATTGATTATCGTTTCCAGCACGTTAAACGTTGTCAGATCAGAGACCACAATGTAGTCGGCCGGGTCGCCTTCGCGAAGTAGCCCCACACTAAGCCGATAATGTAAAACTGGGTTGATGCAAGCCGCCCGCAACACATTCCAGCGGTTATAACCTGACTTGATAGCCCTGACCACCAATTGGTTAACATGGCCTTCGGCCAGGGTGTCGGGGTGTTTATCGTCGGAGCAGAACATGACCAACTGCGGAAACTCGTCGATCAGTGGCATGAGTGCATCGAAATTTTTGGCCGCGCTCCCCTCGCGAATCAGGATGTTCATGCCCCGTCGGGCTTTGTCGAGACCTTCGTCGTAGGTGGTGCATTCGTGGTCGGTTTCAATGCCTGCGTCGATGTAGCGCTGAGCATCGTTACCGCGCAGCCCGGGCGCGTGACCGTCGATGGGCTTGCTAAACGCTTTGGCGTACGCGATTTTCATCATCACGTCGGGATCTTCGTTCAGCACACCGGGGAAATTCATCATTTCGGCCAGGTAGCCGATGTCACGTAGCCCCAGCAGGTAACGCACGTCTTTGACGTTAATGATGGCCCCGGCGGTTTCGAAGGTGGTGGCAGGTACGCAGGAGGGCGCACCAAAGCAGAATTTGAATGGTGTCCGTTGGCCGTCGGTCAGCATGTATTCCACCCCCGGCACGCCCAACACGTTACCGATCTCGTGAGGGTCAGATACCGTGCCTACGGTACCATGCACTACGGCCAGCCGGGCGAACTGAGCAGGTGTCAGCAGCGAACTCTCTATGTGTACGTGGGCGTCGATGAAGCCGGGCAGAATATAGGGTTCTTCGGGGCGTTCGGGTCCGAGACGGTCAATGCGAAGAATGCGGCCATGGTCGAGGTGGATGGTGCCATAATAAATCGACTTGTCAAATAGATTAAGAATGTTGGCCGTTAGCATAAATCGGTGGGTTCGGAAGTCAAATGTTTACATTGGCAGGTAGATAAGCAAACGAAACCGTAAAGTTTTAGCCTACGTACGCGTAGGTATACCCGGCGAATCAGCCGCTTTTTTACCAACATCACTCTTTCGGCAATCTTCATGCCTATGCCTGACCTAATTCTTAAATTACAAGCCACTGATAATGTGATCGTAGCCCTCCAGGACCTGCCCGCCGGTGAACAGGTTGTGCTGGAAAACGATACCTATATCCTGCCCAATGGTGCCCGCGCCAAGCACAAATTCGTGACCGAAGACCGCCAGCCCGGCGACCCTGTGCGGATGTACGGCGTCACGGTGGGGCGGGCCACGCAGCCCATTGCCCGGGGCGAGGTGATCACGACGTTCAACCTTAAACACGAGGCCGATGCCTACGGGATCGCCAAACGGCAGCCCTATACGTATCAGCCGCCCGACGCTTCGGCGTTTGCCCAAAAAACGTTTATGGGCTATCCCCGTGCCGATGGACGGGTGGGAACACGTAACTACTGGCTTGTAATTCCGCTGGTATTCTGCGAGAACCGGAACGTGCTGATGATGAAAGAAGCATTTGAGCGCGAGCTAGGCTACGGCCAAACCGACCGGTACCGTGATCAGGTGCGTGAGATGCTGCACCTCTACCAGCACGGACAAACCGACGTGATCAAAAAGATGCAGCCGTTTGTGGATGCCGAGCAAAACAAGACGCTGACTCAGGCTCCCGAACGGCCCTTTAACAATGTGGATGGCATCCGGTTTCTGACCCACGAAATGGGCTGCGGCGGCACCCGGCAAGACTCGGCTATGCTCTGTGAACTGCTGGCGGGCTACATCAATAACCCCAACGTGGCGGGGGCCACGGTACTCAGCCTGGGGTGTCAGCATCTTCAGGGCGATATGCTGGCGTCGGCGGTAAAGCGGCAGAACCCGCACGGCAAAAAGCCCATATTAATTTATGAGCAGCAGGCGGGTACCGAATACGACATGTTGTCGCAGGCGATAAAAGAAACGTTTCTGCACCTGATCGAGATAAACAAAATTGAGCGGCAACCAACACCCCTCAGCCAGCTTTGTGTAGGCCTCAAATGCGGTGGTTCCGACGGCTTTTCGGGGCTGTCGGCCAACCCGGCTATTGGGCATCTGTCAGACCTGCTGGGGGCATTGGGCGGGCGTACTGTGCTGGCCGAGTTTCCTGAACTGTGCGGAGCCGAACAGAACCTGATCGACCGGATGCCCGACGACGCGCAGGCGCAGAAATTCATTGATCTCATGGAAACCTACGCCGCCCAGGCCGAAGCGGCCGGGTCGGGGTTTGATATGAACCCTTCGCCGGGCAATATTAAAGACGGACTGATCACAGACGCCATCAAGTCGGCGGGGGCGGCGAAGAAGGGCGGGCTGGCCTGGGTGGCCGACGTGCTCGATTACGCCGAACCGGTTACTGCACCGGGCCTGAACTTGCTTTGTACGCCGGGCAACGATGTAGAGGCCACTACGGGCATGGCGGGGTCGGGCGCCAACCTGATTCTATTTACCACGGGCCTCGGCACCCCCACGGGCAACCCTGTTTGCCCCGTCGTGAAAATATCGACCAATACCGCCCTGCAAACCCGGATGCCCGATGTGATCGACTTCGATAGTGGTCCTATCATCAGGGGTGAACAGACCATCGAACAAAACGGCGACGCCCTTCTTAACTGGCTTATCGGCGTGGCCTCCGGCGAGGTCCTGACCAAAGCCGAACAACTCGGACAAAACGATTTTATCCCCTGGAAGCGGGGAGTATCACTTTAAAATTTGGGATTGTGGATTTGGGATTTCGGATTGGTTGCTGACGCGGACGTACCACGGACTTTAGTCCGTATGTGTTCTGATTTTTACGGACTAAAGTCCGTGGTACGTCCGCGTCAGCAACCAATCCGAAATCCCAAATCCACAATCCCAAATCCCTTCATCATGTTCTCTCTTCAAAACAAAACAGCCATCGTGACGGGTGGAGCCAGCGGCATTGGGCTGGCCATTTGCCGGACGTTTGTGCAGGCCGGGGCGCATGTGCATGTGCTGGACCGGGCAATGGACGATCCTGAATCACTTTTTACGGCTATCAGCGACAACGCCGGAGGCATGTCGCTGCATGTAGTTGATGTCAGTGACCAGGCCGACGTGCAGCGCGTGATCGGCGAGATTGCGGGCGAAGGACCGGTGCACATTCTGGTCAACAACGCCGGTATTGCGCATATTGGCAACGCCGAAACCACCACAGAAGCTGATTTTGATCGGGTCTTTTCGGTGAACGTGAAGGGCGTGTACAACTGCCTCAACGCGGTGTTGCCCCACATGCGCGCTGCTGGTGGCGGGGTTATTCTGAACATGGCTTCTATTGCCGCCACGCTGGGTCTGAACGACCGCTTTGCCTATTCCATGAGCAAGGGTGCGGTCCTGAGCATGACACTGTCGGTAGCCAAAGATTATTTGCCCCACCACATCCGCTGCAACTGCATCAGTCCGGCGCGGGTACATACCCCGTTTGTGGATGGTTTTCTGGCCAAAAACTACGCCGGAAACGAAGCCGAGATGTTCGACAAACTATCGAAAGCACAACCTATTGGCCGCATGGGTACCCCAAACGAAATTGCCGCCCTGGCCCTCTACCTCTGCTCCGACGAGGCGGGTTTCGTCACCGGCTGCGACTACCCTATCGACGGTGGCGTGGTGCGACTGAGTACGTAGTAATAAAGCAGGTATGTACCTATGGTTAAGCCTAAAGAACCCGTAGGGTTTAGACTGGCCGGTGTCGTAGCCAGCACCACGGTATAGTATCGCCGGTAAGATCGCAGCCCCACTTTACGTAGTTGCCACTTATACAACAAGAAATTTTCAATTGATGCAACACAAATCTGTATTGGTAGAGGTTGGAAGACTACTTGATGAGTGGGACCCTCTTGAAATTTTACAGCGGTTTAAGCCAATTGATTATGGCATA
Source organism: Fibrella rubiginis (assembly GCF_017353185.1). GTDB lineage: Bacteria > Bacteroidota > Bacteroidia > Cytophagales > Spirosomataceae > Fibrella > Fibrella rubiginis. Next base: position 28,138 of record NZ_JAFMYV010000001.1, read on the forward strand.
GATGCTCTTGGAGAATACTCAAGCTATGTGATGCCTGTTATACAGACTTATCTAGCGAATCGACCCATTGAAAATTATTTAATTCAGCTACAAACGAATCTTTGGGACGACCCTAATGAAGAGCAAAGAGCTAGCATTAAAATTACTACGCAGAAAATGGTTTCTCTTTTATCCAAGTATTCAAAATCAGATTTGGCAGAACTACGAGCTTGATACTCTAATTTGAATAATAGTTAGATTGTCACTATTCAAACGATTCTGATAAATCAAGATCTATTCACATTATATAACATTAGTTATACAACGCGTTTGGGAAATTTACAAATGACTGATCAACAGCAAGTTGTTGCTATTGTTAGCGATATTGAGGCTGAGCACCTAATTCACATGCCAAAGGCAAATACGTCTTTTACAGCAATAGCAAAACCGGGAATGGCTTCAGCCGCCAAGGTACCGTCTTTTAATTTTTGGGCTAGGGTGAACTCAGTTCCAGACAGCAGATATTGCTCGATAGCCTCATTGTCAACATCAACAATCCAATATTCGCGCACGCCGTGGAGGGCGTAGTCTGTCATTTTGACGCCGTAGTCCCGGTCTTTTGTACTGTCAGAGAGAATTTCAACGATGAAATCGGGTGAGGGGAAAGCGGATTGTTTCTGACCAAAACTACTGGCAATATCGTCGTTCCAGAAGCAAATGTCGGGTTCATAATCGTTACGAGTCATTCGTACCATTACCTTCTTATAGCCAACCATGCCTAGTCGATTATCATACACGAAAGGGAGTAACCGGCGCGTAATGTTGGTCGAGGCCATCCAATGCCGACCATAGACGGGCGAGTGGTAAATAATTTCACCCAGAATAAATTCAGCTTTCACCCCTTCGTCGGCATCGGCCCAAAATTCATGGCGACGACGTTGTTCATCCTGCCAGGCCTTTTCGGTCTCGTCTAATAATGAACGGAGGTTTGGGGCTTGTAGCAGGGTTTCGACGGTCAGCATTGGTGGTGAATTTGGTGCTGTAATAATAACGAAAAAGCTGTGCTGTTGGGTCGCGTAATACTGGCCGAAACCAGCACCGCGCTACACGTATATCATTTTTCGGGTCATGCCGCCGTCGATGATGAAGTTTTGACCGGTGATGAAATCATTGGCCTCGTCGAGCAAAAACAGAATCATTCGGGCAATGTCGTCAGGCCGGCCAACACGCCCGGCAGGGTGTTGGCTGTGGTCGGCGGGGCTGAGTTTTTCCGCGTCCGGATGCCCCGTTTTCAGGCCCGACACGTCGATCCAGCCGGGGCTGATGCAGTTGGCCCGCACGTCGGGGCCAAGGCTCACAGCCAGCGAGTGCGTCAGCGCAAAAATACCGCCTTTAGAAGCCGAATAACCAAATGTGTCGGGCTCAGACTGGAACGCCCGCGTAGAGCAGAGGCTGATGATGGTGCCGTGCTGTTTGCGCAGGTGCGGAACGGCGTATTTAGCGCACAAAAAGGGTCCCGACAGGTTTACACCAATGGCCTCGTTCCACTCATCAACGCTTAGCTCGTCAATCGATTTGTGATGCATCACCACCGCATTGTTAACGAGCGCGTCGATGCGGCCAAAATGCTTCACGGTATCAGAAATGGCCTTTTTCACGGCTTTTTCGTCTGATACATCGCAGTGTAAAAACTGCGCGTCGGGGTGGGCTGGGCCTAGTTCGGTTTGCACTTCGGCGAGGGCGTCGGGTTGGTTTTCCCAGAGCGAAACGGCGTAGTTGTGGTTGAGCAAAAACTCGGCGGTGGCGCGGCCAATGCCCTGCCCGGCCCCGGTGATAATGACGGTTTTCTTGTTCATAAACAAATAACCTGTTGCGAAACAGAACCGGTTTTGGGACTTGATTTAATGAACTGAACAACGCATGCCGCTAAGCCTTGTCCCGCCTTTTATATCAAATAATATCCCCAATCAATTGCTTCCATTAATCTACGTTATATAAAGTACCGTTTAAAAAAAATAATTATTCCTTGTAAAGGTTAACTAATTTTCAGTGTATTGTATAATTAAGAGTAGTAATCTATCAAATATGTAGTTGCTACTTAGACAAAATAACCAGTTAATAATAACACACCATTCTTGACATGATTAAACCTATCCTCACGGCTAGCCAGCTTTTTTTATTTCTGATTTTATTTACCATCGTGCATCCGTTGTCAGCGCAACAAGGTCCGCCGGGTTTCGAAACGGCACAGTACGGGCAGCGGCTACCGGGTAGAAGCCTCGACCTCGATTTCGATGCCAGCAACCGGATGTATACCTGCGAAAAAGCAGGTCGTGTGTATGTGACGATTAATGGTATACGAGCCAACAATCCTCTGATTGACCTTCGGGAAGAAGTAGACAACTCGTCTGACCGGGGGCTGCTGAGTTTAGAACTGGACCCTAATTTCAGCCTCAACGGGTATGTGTATCTGAGCTACGTAATGGATCGCCATCATCTGTTTTACTACGGCACACCGACCTATGATGCCGACGTCAACGATATGGGCGCCACCATTTTGCGGGTAACGCGCTACACCGTTAGCCCCCAAAGCCTGACGGCTACCAACCCCAATCAGATGAGCGTGGTGCCCGGCAGCAGGCTGGTGTTACTGGGCGAATCGAAGTCGACAAGTGCGCCGGTGCTCGACGGGTCGCACGCGGGGGGCGACCTGGCCTTTGGTGCCGATGGGTCGCTGCTGGTGGCTACCGGCGATGGTGCGGGCCTGAACGGGCGCGATGTGGGCGGTAAAGACAATCCGGGCTACGGCTCCAATTATTGGCAACAGGCGCTCGACGATGGCATTATGACGTTTCGGGAAAACGTTGGTTCCTACCGCAGTCAGCTGCTCGATTCGCATTGTGGCAAGATTTTACGCCTCGATCCCGCCACGGGCAACGGCCTGCCCAGCAACCCCTATTTCGACCCGGCGCATCCCCGGTCGGCGCGGTCGCGGGTGTTTGCGCGGGGGCTGCGAAACCCCTACCGCATGAGTATGCGTCCCGGCACGGGCAGCACCAACCCTGCGGTGGGCCAGCCCGGTTCGCTCTATATTGGCGACGTGGGCTGGAACCGCTACGAAGAAGTGCACGTGATGAAAAGGGCCGGGCAGAACTTTGGCTGGCCTTTTTTTGAAGGATCCAGTTTTGTGGAAGGCCGGTCGGAGTTTTACGTGGTGCCTCCCAACAAAATCGTGAATGCCTCCGACTCCAGCCAGAACATTTACTACAACGCGCTGCCTGATCCGAGCGATTCACTGGCGTTGTTTTCCAAACCTGAATTAGCCATTGGCCATCAACAGCAGGGTGTTACCTACCTTCAGCACGGTGTTCAGGTGAAAATGCCCGATCTCAATTTGCCCTATGCCAACATTACCAACGGCTCAACAGCCATTATTGATGGGGGGTGGACATCCCGCGTGAATACCCTACCCGAAGCGTACCGGAACAAGTACTTTTTCAGTGATTATTCCCGGGGCTGGATTAGCTGCATCAATGTCGATGATGAAGATAACATATTGGAAGTGAAGCATTTTGGTCAGGAATTTAATAATATCATCGGGTTCACCGTAAATCCCAACAATGCCAAGCTGTATATGTTCTACGGCTTCACGATCGACCCGTTTCAGGTCAGTTATACAAGCAATCAGCCACCAGTGGCACGGGCGCAGGCCGACAGGCAGTTTGGTCCCGGTCCGCTGGCAGTACGGTTTAATGGCAGCACGTCGTATGACCCTGAAAAGACGGCTCTTACCTACGTCTGGACTTTTGGTGATGGTGCAACGAGCACCCTGCCCAGCCCTACGCACAGCTACACCGCCCTGGGCGTGCAGACGTATACGGCTACGCTAACGGTAACCGACGCGGGTGGAGCATCGGCGCAGCAGGCAGTGGTAGTATCAGTCAACAATACGCCGCCAGCAATTCTGAGCACCAGCCTCGACAATCTGACCCTGCTGAGTGCTACGACCACTACGTCGCTGGCGCTCTCGGCGGTGGTGAGTGATCAGGAACACGCTGGTAATCAGTTAACCTACCGTTGGCAGGTGATTGAACAGCACAACGATCATGGCCACCCCGAAGCTGACCTGACCACGCCAACGGCCTCTGTGGTGGTGCCACCGCTGGGAACGTGTAGCGGGTTAGAAACTTATTGGTATCGGGTGGTGCTGACGGTGACTGACGCGGCGGGCCTGAGTACCACCGTAACCAGAGACCTCTACCCCGATTGCGGTGGTATGGCCCAGACTATTACGTTTCCGACGCCGGGCAGACGAGCCGTTTCGGCCACGTCATTCCAGCCTGTTGTCTGGAGCAGTTCGGGTCTGCCTGTGATGGTTTATGTGGTGGAGGGACCCGCCTACATGCAGGGCGAAGCGGTATACCTCACCGGACGCGTGGGGCGGGTTGTGTTGCGGGCAGTGCAGTCTGGTGGCAATCTGTTTCGCCCGGCAACGGCTGTAGAGAGGGCGTTTGAGGTCGTAAACAGCACCACCGCCGACCTGAGCCTGCAACTGGCGTTTAACCGCCGTGTTGGTTCGGTCGACAGCACGGTCAAAGTGATGTTAACAGTGGCAAATAGTGGGCCCGATGCCGTATCGAACGTTTTGATCAATAGTCAGTTACCCACTAATTTATCATTCGTCAGTAGTCCTTCGATGACCTACCAAAACGGGGTAGTGTCGGGTATGGTGGCGGTTTCGACGGGGTTTAGCCAAACGCTGGAAATGACCCTTAAGCCCAGGATGGCGGGCCACTACCGGCTTAGTGCCGAACTGGCCAGCACCGACACATTCGACCCCGACAGCCAGGCCGGTTCGGGGACCGGCGACGGAGAAGATGACCAGGCCACCGCCGATTTGCGTACCATTGAAGCCAGCACCGCCAATTGGGTGTCGCCCAATCCTGGTCAGGTGCCATTGCCGCCGTTGCAGCGCAACCAGCCCAGCCCAGTGGCTAACAGAGTAGATCTAAGCCTGAGCCTACAGGTCAGCAGCCGTACACCCGCCGTTGGTCAACCCCTGACAATCACCGCAACCGTTGCCAACGCTGGCAGCCTGACAGCTACCAATGTGGTGGTGCGCGATACGCTCCGGTACCTGACGCTGAGCCTACCTTCGGCGCTGTCGGTGGTAGCAACAGGCACCGACTATGTTGTGGTCGAGGCTACATTTGCCAGGGTTCTACCCCAGCAATCGGCGGTGATGGTGTTTGTAGTGCGGCCAACAAAGACGGGGCCAGGCCGAACGGCGGCGCAGGTATGGTCGGTGGGTGGGCCAGGACCGAATTTGCCCGTCGACGCAGACAGTGTTCCGGGCAATGGTGTTGGCAATGGCGAGGATGATTGCGCGTGGCTGGATTGGCGCGTCCGCTAACGGGTATAGTTAGAGACATGGCCGGGCTTACTTTTGCCACCAACAACCAGCAACCATGAAACTATTCCGCTTTGGCCCCGACGGGCACGAACATCCCGGCGTGCTGCTACCCGACGGCCGCCACATTGACGTAACGCACTTCGGCGGTGATTTTGACGAGATATTCTTTGAGACCGACGGCCCCGCCCGCTTGGCGCACTGGCTCACGGCCCACGCCCCCCACTGCCCCGACATCCCCGCCGATTCGCGCTTTGGGCCGTGTATAAAACGACCGTCCAAGATTATTTGCGTGGGGTTGAATTACGCCAAACACGCCGCCGAAACTGGCGCTACACCCCCCGCAGAGCCGATTTTGTTTTTCAAAGCGACTACCTCGCTCTGCGGACCTAATGACAACGTAGTGATTCCGAAAAAATCGCTGAAAACGGACTGGGAGGTAGAACTGGCCGTGGTGATTGGCAAGCGGGCCAGCTACGTGGAACTTGACGAAGCACTGGACCATGTGGCGGGCTATGCCGTGCTGAACGACTACAGCGAGCGCGAATTTCAACTGGAGCGCGGTGGGCAATGGGACAAAGGCAAAGGTTGCGACACCTTTGCGCCACTAGGTCCGTATCTGGTTACGGCAGATGAAGTGCCGGACCCCAATGCGCTGGGCCTCTGGCTATGTGTGAACGATGAAAAGCTACAGGATTCAGACACAAACGACATGATTTTCAACGTGAAAACACTCGTCAGCTACATTAGTCAGTTTATGACCCTGCTCCCCGGCGACGTCATCTCTACTGGTACGCCCTCGGGTGTTGGTATGGGTTTCAAACCACCCCGCTACCTGAAACCCGGCGACGTAGTAACGTTGGGCATTGAGGGGCTGGGGGAGCAGAAGCAGATGGCGGTGGGGTACCAATGAGGACGTTGGACATTGGACGTTGGTTATGAATTATTTAACGTAGTCCAATATCTAGCATCCAACATACTTAAAGCGTATTCTTAGCAAGACGTTCTCGAAATACCCGGGTCTGGCGTTGGAAAGAGTTCACTCGACTTGTCCATTGGTCAAAGTTCTTTTCGAACAATAGTCGACGTCTTTTGCCAGGATAATTTGCGTCTCTAATTCGCAGGAAGATCCAATTGAGATGTCTAGAAAGTGAATCAACTGAGCGTTTTTTCCCCTACCACATCCTTCTGCAACAGTAGATGGCATCGAAACAGAACATCGCTTTATCTGTGATGTGAGTCCATAGATTTCATCACAAGGATTGTCCAATATCCAACGTCCAGCGTCTAACCTCCTCTCTATGACCATTGACGCACACCAGCATTTTTGGGTCTACACCCCCGAACGCGACGCCTGGCTTACCGACGATATGGCTGCCCTGCGCCGCGATTTCCTGCCTGCCGATCTTGAGCCTGTTCTACGGGCCAATGGTATCGAAGGCACCGTGGCCGTACAGGTGCATCAGTCTGACGAAGAGACCTTGTTTATGGTCAATATGATGCAGGCCTACGGCTTTATTCAGGGCGTGGTAGGCTGGGTCGATCTGCAGGCCAACGACATCTATGACCGGCTGGAGGCCTATTCGCAGTATGAAGAGATTCGGGGTTTTCGGCACGTGGCGCAGGCTGAGCCCGATGACTTTCTGATGCGGCCCAACGTAGTCCGGGGCATCCGGCAACTGGCTGCGTTCGACTTTTCGTACGATATCCTGATCTACCCCAGCCAGCTGAAAGCGGCTTTGCATCTCGTACGGGCGGTGCCCGAAGTGAATTTCGTGATTGATCATCTGGCCAAGCCGGTGATCAGGAAGCAGGAGATCAGCCGCTGGTCGAACTTCATGGCCGAGATTGCCAAACAGCCTAATGTGTCCTGCAAAGTGTCGGGTATGGTGACCGAGGCCGACTGGCAAAACTGGAGTAAAGCCGACCTGTTTCCCTACCTCGACGTGGTGTTTGAACACTTCGGCCCCGACCGGCTGTTATTTGGCTCCGACTGGCCCGTCTGCCTCACCGCCGCCGATTATACACAGGTGAAAACCGTAGTGGAAGAGTACGTATTAAAATGGGGCGATGAAGCCCGTGCCAAGGTCTTTGGCGCAAATGCAACACGGTTCTACCGGCTCTAAACCATGAACCTGAACCTACACGATAAGGTCATTCTGATCACGGGCGGTGCCAAAGGTATTGGCGAAGGCATTGCGCGGGTGCTGCTGGCCGAAGGTGCAACAGTAGCCCTTGTTGACCGTGACGAAGCTGCCCTACAGAAAACAGTAGATAGCTTAACCGAAGCTGGCGGACGCGCTTATGGGTTTTGGGCTGATTTGACTAAGCCAGATGATTGTCAACGGGCCGTAAACGAAGTGCTTAAGAAAACAGATGGGCAGCTGAATGGCCTGGTGAATAACGCGGGCGTCAACGATGGAATCAACTTATCATCAGGTAATTACGAAGCGTTTATGGCCTCCTTGCACAGGAATGTGGTGCACTATTACCTTATGGCCCACCACGCCTTGCCTGCACTAAAAGCAGCGCACGGGGCCATCGTGAATATCACGTCGAAGGTAGCCGAGACGGGGCAGGGGGGGACATCGGCTTATGCCGCCGCCAACGGTGGGCGCAATGCCCTCACCCGCGAATGGGCCGTGGAACTCCTGCCCGACGGTATTCGGGTCAACGCTGTGGTGGTGGCCGAATGCTGGACGCCGCTCTACGAAAACTGGCTCAACACCCTGCCCGACCCTGCCGCTACACTGCGCGATATCACGGCCAAAATTCCGCTGGGACAACGCATGACCACCCCCACCGAAATTGCGAACATGGTGGCGTTCTTACTCTCTGACCTGTCCAGCCACACCACCGGCCAACTCATCCACGTAGACGGGGGCTACACGCATTTAGACCGAGCTGTATAATGCACAATGACTAATGTACAATGTACATTCCCCTATCCTCATGACCCATCCAAACCCTGTTACCACCACCGCTGCGCCAGTCGGAAACGTCAAACTGGCATTTGCACTCATTACGAGTCTGTTTTTTCTGTGGGCATTTGTTCATAACCTGGAGCCAATTCTGATTCCGCACCTGAAGAAAGCATGTCAACTTTCTGATTTACAGTCGGCTTTGATCGACTCGTCGGTGTATCTGGCTTATTTCATCATGGCTATCCCGGCGGGATTGGTGATGCGGAAATATGGGTATAAACGGGGAATCCTGATGGGTCTGGCACTCTATGCGCTGGGGGCGTTTTTGTTTGTGCCCGCCGCCAACACCCGGTTCTATGCCCTGTTTTTGGGGGCACTGTTCATTATCGCGGCGGGCTGTGCATTTCTGGAAACGGCCGCCAACCCCTATGTCACTCTGCTGGGTGCACCCGAATCGGCCACGACACGGCTCAACCTGAGCCAATCGTTTAATGGATTAGGCTCATTTATTGCGCCGTTTTTGGGTGGTAAATTTATTCTCAGCGGCATTGAACATACCCCTGCCGAACTGGCCGGTATGACGCCCGTAGCGCTGAATCAGTACCTGCAATCAGAGGCCGATTCAGTCAAAACGCCGTACATCATTATCGGGCTAGTGGTGTTGGGTGTGATGGGGCTGTTCATAATCACAAAAATGCCCGCCGTGCAGGATCAGGCAGCCGGACGAGTATCGTCGTTGCGGTCGGCGTGGCGCCATCGGCACTTGTCGGGGGCGGTGATTGCCCAGTTCTTTTATGTTGGCGCGCAGGTGTGCGTAACCAGTTTTTTCATCCGTTATGCCAAGTACACCAGCAATATACCTGAGAAACAGGCCGCCGCGTGGCTGGGCTATGCATTGCTGGGCTTTCTGATAGGTCGCTTTGTGGGTACGTTTCTGACGCGGTTCATGCCTGCCAACCGCCTGCTGATGATCTGTTCGGTGGCCTGTATGGTGCTGCTGTTGGGTGCGCTCACCTTCCAGTCTGAACTGGCTGTTTGGGCCGTTTTCGCCGTGCCTTTTTTCGAATCCATCATGTTTCCCACCATCTTCGCACTGGGTATCAACCGGCTGGGTCATGATCGCGAATTTGGCTCTTCGTTACTTGTAATGTCGGTGGCGGGTGGAGCCGTTTTCCCCCTGTTCATGGGCCTCATCTCTGACCGCAGCAATATCCAGATCGCCTACATTGTTCCATTGCTCTGCTTTCTGGTCGTGGCCTGGTACGGCTGGAAGGGTCATATTGTAAAGGAGGAAAGGGAGAAGGGAGGAATGGGGGAAGGGAGCTTCGCGTAAATAAAGAAATCAGCTTTCCTTCTCTCTTCTCATTTCTCCACTCCTTCCTTTTCCCCTTTCCTCCTCTACATGCTCCACGTCCTTGCTCTTGACCTGAAAGATGACCCGGCGCTGATTGCCGAGTATGAGTACTATCACGCCACGATGCGGCCCGCCATTGAGTCTACCATTCGGGCGGCGGGTATTACGGGTATGACCCTCTACCGCGCAGGCAACCGGCTGGTGATGCTCATGGAAACCGACGACACGTTTTCCTTCGAGCGTAAGGCGCAGATGGACGCCGACAACCCCACCGTGCAGGAATGGGAGGCTCTCATGTGGACCTATCAGCAAGCTCTGCCCTTTGCCCGGTCCGGCGAAAAATGGGTGCTGATGAAGCAGATCTATGACCTGCCGTAATTCGATAATCTATGCCCAACTTCTACATCCTGGCCGGACCCAACGGCGCGGGGAAAACCACCGCTGCCTACACGCAGTTACCGGAGGTACTCGACGTGCGCAACTTTGCCAACGCCGACGAAATTGCCCGAGGGCTATCGCCGGTTGATGTAGAAGCATTTTATGCTACAACGCCGTGAGCTGTAAAGCATCTGCCGGGTAATCTTCGGTTAACAAACCGGCCCATAGGTTGTTATTTTGGCAGATACAACCCTATTTGCCCGCCATAAGCTTACACCGTTGACCAGCATCGATCTAACCACCTGCCGACTGCGTTCCTGGCGCGAGGGAGATGAAGAACCCTTATCACGCCACGCTAGCAACCGCAACATATGGAATTGGGTGCGCGATTTTTTCCCGTATCCATACACCCTGCGCGACGCTACCTCCTGGGTGCGGTCTAACAAAACGTATCAACTGCCTACTAATCTGGCTATTGAAGTCGATGGCGAGGCGGTGGGTAACGTGGGCTATACTGTCCGCGACGACCTATACCGCTACAACGCCGAGGTAGGCTATTGGCTGGCCGAGCCTTATTGGGGGCGGGGTATCGTGACCGAAATCATACCAGTTATGGTCAACTATATTTTCAATAACACGCAGGTTAACCGGGTGTTTGCCTGCGTGTTAGACGGTAATGTTGGCTCAATGAAAGTGCTGGAACGTGCTCACTTCCGGCATGAGGCTACATTGCTGAAAGGGGCCATTAAAAATAACCGCTTTGTGGACGAACACATCTACGCCATCCTGCGCGAGGAGTACCTTCAGCAGCAGGGCCAACTTTCATAAACGCCCCGATTGTGGTTTCTTTGCGGGCCAGTTCAACGGAGATTCATGTCGAAAATAATCATTGCCATAGACGGTTATTCAAGTTGTGGGAAAAGCACAACCGCCAAGGCCGTAGCCGCCCGAATGGGCTATGCCTATATCGACACCGGGGCCATGTACCGCGCCGTGAGTTTGTACTTTCACCAGAATAGCGTTTCGCATACCGATCCGAAGGCTATTGCCACAGCCCTCGAAAACCTGCACGTATCGTTTAATTTCAACGAAAAAACGGGTCGAAATGAAACATGCCTCAACGGATTGAACGTAGAAGATGAGATCCGGAAAATGTACATTTCCAATATGGTCTCTGAGGTCAGCACCATCGTGGAGGTGCGGCGAGCTATGGTGGCACAACAGCAACGGATGGGCCGGAAACGGGGCGTAGTGATGGATGGACGCGACATCGGTACCAAGGTTTTCCCAGACGCTGAAGTGAAAGTGTTTATGACCGCCGACACCTTCATCCGGGCCAAGCGACGGCAGGTAGAGCTACTCGAAAAAGGTGAACTAGTGAACCTTGACGACATTGTACGTAACCTCGAAAAGCGCGATCATATCGACAGTACCCGCTCAGAAAGTCCCCTTACGCAGGCCGCCGACGCTATTCTGCTTGATACCTCCTTCATGATGATCGACGAGCAAGTGGAATGGGTAGTTGAACTCGCCGACCGGCATATTGCTAAGCTGCATCGCCACGGTCGTCTTGGTCGTGATCGCGAGCCCGCTGCTTCATGAGCAGTGCCGTAGCCGACGTACTTGTAGTAGGGCAGGGGGTGGCCGGGTCGGTGCTGGCACTGACATTAGAACGCTACGGTTGCTCGGTTACGGTGGCTTCGTCGGCATCACTGCCCGCAGCATCGGCAGTGGCGGCGGGGATTGTGAACCCCCTTACAGGTCGAAAACTGGTGCGCACCTGGGAGGCCGACCGGCTGTTTCCCTATCTGCATCAGTTCTATACCGCCGCCGAAGGGCAACTCAATCAATCTTTTTTTACCCCGCTCGGCATTTACCGTCCCTATCGAGATGCGAAAGAACGGGCTGATTATCAACAGGTTACGGCTGATGCTGACCTGGTCAGGTACGTTGGTGAGCCTGGTGACGACGCGGCTTATGGTGCCGTAGTCAGCAATCCATTCGGTGGGTTGCGCGTAACGCAGGCGGGCTGGGTCGATTTACCTTCTTTTGTGGGGGCGGTACGGACCTATTTCATACAAAAAGACCGGTTTATCAGGGCCGATGTGCAGCCCGATAACCTGACCATTGGCTCAGATTCAGTCACCTACGCGGGTGTACGATACCGCTACGTCATTTTTTGCGAAGGATCACACGGACAGGCAAACCCGTTATTCTCTTACCTGCCCTACAACGTAGTGAAGGGTGAAATACTGACCGCCCGCGTGACCGACTACCCGGTTCAGGATATCATTAATCAGGGTGTGTTTGTGATGCCTATCAACCGCACTATCATTCGGATCGGGGCGACGTATTCGTGGCATGAGCTTGACTGGCAAACAACAGAGGCAGGGCGTACGTTTTTAGAAACGAAAGCCCGTGATTTACTGCGCATTCCGTTTACCGTTGTTCAGCAGCAGGCGGGTATCCGACCGTCTACCAAAGACCGACGCCCGTTTGTTGGCATGCACCCACAGTTGCCACGAATTGGTATTTTTGGTGGTATGGGTACCAAAGGCGTATCACTCGCTCCCTACCTGGCCGATCAGTTTGCGGGCGCTTTATGGGCTGGTCAAGAAATAAATGAGGCCGTTAATATTAGTCGTTTTCGTTCGTTATAAGTAAGTTACTCCAAAACGTTAGTTAGCTCGCTCTGTATGCGTCAGTTATATCTCATCATGTTGTGTCTGGGGCTGGGGACCGCAGCTGTTGCGCAGAATTACCCCTCGATGGAACAGTTCGGCAAAAACCGGATTCAATACCGCACGTTCGACTGGAAAATTGTGCGTACGTCGAACTTCGAAATCTATTTCTACGAAGATGGTGAGCAGATTGCCAACCTGGCTGCTCAGTATGCTGAGTCCGATTTCGACCGGATCACCGAACTGCTGGGTTACACCCCTTACAATCGGATCAAACTGTTTTTATATAACTCTCCGCAGGAACTGGCCCAAAGTAACATTGGCGCGGCACCCCTGGGCGACCTGAACCGGAAGGAATTGGACCTGTCGAAATCGCGGGTGGAACTGGCCTTCACCGGCGATCAGGTTAGCTTTCGGAAACAGCTCATCCGCGATGTATCGATGCTCTACGTCTATGACATGCTCTACGGCGGTAGCTTAAAGGATGCCCTCCAGAGTTCACTCCTCCTGACCCTGCCCGACTGGTTTATGCCCGGTATGGCTGCCTATGTGGCCGAGGGGTGGAGTGCCGAACTGGACGATTACATCCGTGACGCATCGATCAACCGGCCCATCCGCAAACCTTCTAACCTGACCGGCATCGACGCAGAGCGGGTGGGACAGTCTATCTGGAATTACATTGGTCAGAAATATGGGCGGGATAACATCTCGAATATCCTGAACCTGACCCGGATCATTCGCAATGAGCAAAGCAGCATCCAAAGCACGCTGGGCATACCCTACAACCGCTTCCTCCGCGACTGGCGCGACTATTACACCAATCAGGCAAACCCATTTACAAACTCCTTTAAAACTAATGCGGACGATTTCCGGATCAATTTATCCAGTTCTAAAACGCCCGTTCAATTAAACAGCCTGAAATTAAGTCCCGACAAGCAGTATTTCGCTTATTCAACTGTTCGTGATGGCAAATACAAGGTTGACGTGGTAAACACAACGACCAAGAAATCATTCTCCCTACTGACGGGTGGCTACCGGCTCGATGGCATAAGCTACCGCCCCAACACACCATTGGTTTCCTGGCAGCGCGACAACCGGCTGGTGATTCTGGTGGAAGAACGCGGACATCCATACCTATATATATATGCCAATCTCGACAAGCGTCCGAAACTGGTTCTGAATCAAAGCATCAGCGGGTTATCGCAGATCAGCAGTATCGACGCGTCGGCCGATGGCGGCAGCCTGATTATGAGTGGTGTTCGGAAGGGGCAGACCGATCTGTTTCTCTACAGCCTGAACCGTAATAACTATCAGCAGCTGACCAATGACCTTTACGACGACCTGAACCCGCGTTTCGTGGGTCGGTCGGGTCGGCAGATTGTGTTCTCGTCGAACCGGTTTGCCGATACGCTCAACGTTGACAAAGGGTCGTATAAGACCATTCGCGATCAGTTTAGCCTGTACACTATGGAGGCTACTCCCCGCAATACGTCGGTTCGTCGCATTACAGATTCGCTCGCACGGGCAACTATGCCAGTGCCACTAGGCGAAAATCAGGTGTATTACCTGTCGGACCGCAACGGTATTCGGATGCTCTACAAACGGTCAATAGAAGAACAGACCGACGCCGTAGTGGCAGCCATGCCTACCAGTATTATGCATTATGACTACGTACCTGCCAACGGCGGGTTTGTGTATAGTGCGATGCAAAACGGGTCGATTCACATTGGTTACCGTGCTAAACTGACAGAATCTCCCGCCGACGTGCCTGTAACCCAGCGAGCTACCAGCCTGGGATTGAATGTAAGACCAGTGGTTAAAACGGCCCCAGTAGCCGGGCGTGATACAACAACTGTTTCTCGCCGTGACACCGTGACTACGGCTGCCCCACAAACCCAAAGTGCTGTTGCTTCGCCAGCGCCCCCCCGGATGGTGTTGGCCCCCGGCGAGGTAGATACCGACAATTATGAATTTGATCCCGACGTGTTGAAGGCTGCTGAGTACCGGCAGCGGCGCACAGCGGCCAGTACCGTTGGTACGTCGTCAGGCCTAAATTCGGCGCTACCACGTTCCCGCCGCCGTGAGAACGTGACTGTTCGGGGGCCTTTTGGTTACAATGGCCTGTTTGTGGTCAACGATTCCAAGTCGGCTTTTCGGGTCGACCCAATCCGGGGATTTGGGTATTCGCAGAACATTGCCTTAAACGATTTGCTCGAAAACCACATCGTTAAGGCTGGCTTCTTTGTTACTGCCAACCAGTTGCGGAACAGTGACCTCTGGTTTGAGTACCAGAACTTAACCCACCGTGTTGATTTTGGCGTTCGCGTAGACAGGAACACGCTGTTTGTCGATGCCAACGAATTCAGTCAGCGTTACCGTTACAACCGGGTGGCGTTGACGGCCTCGTACCCCATTTCGGTGAATACCCGATTCAGCCTGTCGCCCAACTTCACCATGACCCGGCAGATCGATCTGTCGTTTCAGGGTAAACCCGACCGGGTGTCGGACTATGCCGGGGCACGGGCCGAGGTGGTATTTGACAATACCAAAATCAACGGTATGAACATGCTGGAAGGCACCCGCTTCAAACTCCGTTACGACAACTACGCGGGTCTGCAGTCAGCGCGCGAATCGTTCAACCGGATCACCGCCGATGTACGTCATTATCAGCGCATTTACCGTGATCTCGTACTGGCGGTACGCCTGTCGTATAGTCAGTCGGGGGGGGCAGCACCCAAAGAGAGTGTGCTGGGCGGCATGGAAAACTGGATCAATAACAGCAAAGAGCAGACGGCTCGTAACCCGCTGTTATTGCCTGTTGGCTACAACGTACGCAATGCTTTTTTCCTGGAATTTGTGGCTCCATTGCGTGGGTTTGCCCTCGGAAAAGTGACAGGTACAAGTCATTTACTGGCTAATGCTGAACTACGCTTTCCCCTTGTCCGGCTGCTGTATCAGGGCAATATCACCTCCAATTTTTTGCGCAATCTACAGTTCGTGGGCTTCAGCGATATCGGCACCGCCTGGACTGGCGGCAGTGGTCCGCTTAGCCGTGAGAACAGTTTAAATACAACTATCATTGAGGCTCCGGTGGGTAGCAGCAGTCCCTTCCGGGCCAAGGTCACAAACTTTAAAAATCCATTCCTGATTGGTTATGGCGTGGGTGCCCGTACTATGTTACTGGGGTACTATGTGAAGTTCGATTATGCTTGGGGGCTGGAAAATAATGTAGTTAATAAGCCCATTGCGTACCTGACGTTAGGTTACGATTTTTGAAAAAGTATACTTTCTTAAGAAACAAAAAATGCCCCGTGAGAACGGGGCATTTTTTGTTGACCCCTGTTTGCTATTGTTTAACCCCTGAACGTATACAGAGCATATTTACTCAGTTTATAAACGTCAGAATTCATACATTATGAAGCTCTGTTGCCAGTCCCGCAGCAGCCTGCGGAACGTAGTGGGGGCGGTTAAGATTGGCCTCTTTGGCATAGTTTTAGCTAAATGGCCAAAACTCAGGCACATACAGAATTCGCTGAATATTAGCTTCTTCCGCCGTTTGTCATTTAAAATGGGCACTAGGGGAAAATACCATAATGGGCTTAATATGAGTAGATTATTAAGGTATGCAGTGAATTGACATGACCGACCTGTCCTTTGGCATAGTTTTAGATAAACGTGACAGTGTGCAATTCATACAAACCATTCAGACTAGCAGCCCGTGACTTTTGTGGGGGGGGCAGTCAAATAATTGACTGCGTCTGTAGGGAGATCACTAGTGAATTAACCGCCACAAATTAGTTGCAGATGAATGTAATCTCTACGCTGATATCCGGCCCGATTCGGACGTATTCAGAACAGAATATGCCCCGGAATTACGCCATGGCCTATGCCGTTGGAAGCAAGCTGCTTCAGTTTCTTCGGCAGGTGGCCGCACAGATTTTGTGCATTCTGCCTGTCTGGCGATTTTCTACTCAAAACCAACCAGCCTTTCTGGCTGCTACAGCCCGCCGTGCTCATGCACGAAGACAGCATACCGGGGCCCAAAAGCCAACTCACCAGGCTGAACCACCCGATAAACGATTCAGACACCCACCGCTGATCAAATTTTTAA
Organism: Fibrella rubiginis; assembly: GCF_017353185.1. Classification (GTDB taxonomy): domain Bacteria; phylum Bacteroidota; class Bacteroidia; order Cytophagales; family Spirosomataceae; genus Fibrella; species Fibrella rubiginis. The sequence goes on from NZ_JAFMYV010000001.1 coordinate 44,975, forward strand.
GTCTCTTATTAAGTCCACTTGCAATGAATCAATCTCTACTAAACCAAGTCTGGCACCGAATAGGCTCTTGTTTAGCCTATTTACTGGCGTTTTTAGCCATACCAGACCGCCCGCAACGCGTAGGTGGAAAGTTACACCGCCAGCTCGCACTCGCAGGATTGCTGTCATTGACCGGACTGCTTACGGGTGCATTTGCGCAAACAGGCAGTCAGGTTAACTTAAGCCTCACCAAATCAATCAGTAACGCCTCGCCGGCCTTAGGTCAGGTGGTTACGTATACGGTAGCCGTCACTAACACTGGTTCGGCTACAGCCACCAGCGTAGTGGTGAGTGATTCAATGGCAATGGGCTATAGCACCGTACTGTCCTCAACGGCGTCGGTCGGTACGTATAGTTCAACTGCTGCTACAGGGCTGGGTATCTGGACTATTGGCTCCATTGCTCCCAGCCAAACTGTAACGTTGCTGGTATCAGCGCGGGTAGACGCCGAGGGCGTTGCCTTCAACGCCGCTGAAGTGAAGTCGATGGATGGCACCGATGCTAACTCGGTTCCAGGCAACGGTGATCTGCTGGAAGACGATTATGATAATGCCTGCTTCTCGGTACCTATCACCTGGTACCCCGGTGATGAATACACCGTCGACAAGCCAACGGGCTTCACCAGCTTTACCTGGCTGGCCGGTGGCCAACCCGTATCAGCGTCGAGCACGGTAGCAAGTGTAGATGCAAACGGGAACCTGGTCATTAAAGGGCCCGGTATTTTCTCGTTTGCTGCCACCCGCAATGCCTGCCCTGTCAGCAACTGCTGTAACATCATCGTCCAGCCTGGCGCAACAGCGGGTTTGGGCAATTATGTGTTTGAAGACAAAAATGCCGATGGTATTCAAAACGGTGGTGACCTGCCTATTCAGGGCGTATTGGTAACACTTTACCAAAATGGTAGCGCGGTAGCTACGACCACAACCGACGCGTCGGGCCTTTACTCGTTTACGGGCCTCACTCCTGGCAGCAGCAATAGCTACGCCGTTGGGTTTACCACGCCGACAGGCTTTACCGCAGCTTCCCCGTTGGTGGGCGGCAATGGCGCAGTTGATTCGGATGTGAACCCCATCACGGGCAAGACCGCATCGGTTACACTGGCCCCCGGTGAGGTTAATCCGGATCTGGACGCTGGCTACATCAAGCCCGCCTCACTGGGCGACTACGTTTTTAATGATAAGAACAAGGACGGTGTTCAGAACGCCGGTGATACCCCCATTCAGGGCGTACTGGTTACCTTATATCAAAATGGATCAGCCGTTGCGACAACAACTTCCGACGCGGCGGGTGCCTATTCATTTACGGGCCTGACCCCCGGCGCAGCCAACGTATATCAGGTGAAGTTCGCTACACCAGCTAGCTTCGCCTCAACATCGGCCAACGTTGGTTTTGATGGGCTGGACTCGGATGCAGACCCTGTTACGGGCCTGACCCAGACGTTGACCTTAACCTCTGGGGAGAGCAATACCTCGGTCGATGCCGGGTTCTACCAGCCGACGGCGAGCCTGGGTGACTATGTCTTTGAGGACAAGAACGCCAATGGTATCCAGGATGCGGGCGACATGCCAATCTCAGGGGTACTGGTAACCTTGTATTCAAACGGTTCGGCCGTGGGCACAACCACCACGAGCGCCTCGGGTCTCTACTCTTTCACGGGCCTCACGCCGGGCGTATCCTATACAGTGGGCTTCGGCAAACCAGCGGGCTTTGTGCCCACGCTGGCCAACGTGCTCTCGGGTACGGCAGGTGACGGGGCTGACTCGGATGCCAACCCCATCACGGGCCTGACGGGGGCTTACAGCCTGAGCGCCAACGAGTTTAACTCGACGGTGGATGCTGGTTTCTACAAGCCGGCTTCGCTGGGCGACTATGTCTTTACCGACGTGAACCGCGATGGGGTGCAGAATGCGGGTGACACGCCGCTGCCAGGGGTGGTGGTGACGCTCTACCAGAACGGCAGTGCCGTGGCCACCACGACGACCAACGCCTCGGGTCTGTATTCGTTCACGGGCCTCACGCCGGGGGCGGCTAATGTCTATCAGGTAGGCTTTGCCAAACCGGCGGGGCTGGCCTCTACTTCGGCCAATGTTGGCTCCGACGGGCTGGACTCAGATGCTGATCCGGTTACGGGCCTGACCCAGACGTTGACCTTAACCTCTGGGGAGAGCAATACCTCGGTAGACGCTGGTTTCTATCAGCCGACAGCGGGTCTGGGCGACTATGTATTTGAGGACAAGAATGCTGACGGTATTCAAAACGGTGGCGACCTGCCCATTCAGGGTGTATTGGTAACTCTGTTCCAGAATGGATCCGCTGTGGCGACGACCACAACCAACGCTGCAGGCTTCTATAGTTTCACTGGCCTGACACCGGGTAGCAGCAACAGCTACGTGGTAGGCTTTGCCAAGCCAGCCGGTTTTGCTACAACCACGCCACTGTCGGGTACCGATGCAGCAAAAGATTCAAACGCTGATCTGGTAACGGGCAAGTCGCAGTCAGTAACGCTGGCGGCGGATGAGTTCAACGCTACTATTGACGCCGGTTATGTGAAACCCGCTTCCATTGGTGACTACGTATTTAATGATACTAACAAAGACGGAGTACAGAATGCTGGTGACTCGCCGATTTCGGGTGTACTCGTGACATTATACCTGAACGGTTCGGCTGTGGGTACAACCACAACGGATGCTTCGGGCGCTTACTCATTTACGGGCCTAACCCCCGGTGCAGGTAATGTGTATCAGGTAGGTTTCACGGCACCAACGAACTTCAGCAGCACGTCGGCCAATATTGGCTCTGACGGGCTGGATTCGGATGCTGATCCGGTTACAGGCTTGACCCAGACGTTGACGCTGACATCGGGTGAGAGTAATACCTCTGTCGATGCGGGTTATTTCCGCCTCACAGCTGGTTTGGGTGACTATGTCTTTGAAGACAAGAACGCCAATGGCATCCAGGATGCGGGCGACATGCCAATCTCAGGGGTACTGGTAACCTTGTATTCAAATGGTTCGGCCGTGGGTACAACGCTAACAGACGTTAGCGGCTTGTATTCCTTCACGGGCCTCACGCCGGGCGTATCCTACACGGTAGGCTTCGGCAAACCCGCGGGCTTTGTCGCGACCATCGCTAATGTAGGTTCGGACACAGCTGACTCAGATGCCAACCCAACAACGGGCCTGACGGGGGCTTACAGCCTGAGCGCCAACGAGTTCAACTCGACAGTCGATGCTGGCTTCTTCCGGCCTGCTTCCATTGGTGACTACGTCTTCAATGATACCAATAAAGACGGCGTCCAGAATGGGGGTGATACACCACTAGCAGGTGTGGTAGTGACGCTCTACCAAAACGGCAGTGCCGTAGCGACCACGACCACGAATGCTTCGGGTCTGTATTCGTTCACGGGTCTGACGCCGGGGGCAGCCAATGTGTACCAGGTTGGTTTCACTACGCCCACCAACTTCAGCACTACCACACCCTTGTCGGGTACAGATAAAGCACTGGACTCAGATGCTAACCCAATCACGGGCTTGACAGGTAGCGTAACGCTGACCTCGGGTGAGAGCAATACAACCTTCGACGCTGGTTTCTATCAGTTGACGGCGGGCCTGGGCGACTATGTCTTTGAGGACAAGAACGCCAATGGTATCCAGGATGCGGGCGACATGCCAATCTCAGGGGTACTGGTAACCTTGTACACGAATGGCTCGGCCGTGGGCACAACCACCACGAGCGCCTCGGGTCTCTACTCCTTCACCGGCCTCACGCCGGGCGTATCCTATACAGTGGGCTTCGGCAAGCCAGCGGGCTTTGTGCCCACGCTGGCCAACGTGCTCTCGGGTACGGCAGGTGACGGGGCTGACTCGGATGCCAGCCCCATCACGGGCCTGACGGGGGCTTACAGCCTGAGCGCCACCGAGTTCAACTCGACGGTGGATGCTGGTTTCTACAAGCCAGCTTCGCTGGGCGACTACGTCTTTACCGACGTGAACCGCGATGGGGTGCAGAATGCGGGCGACACGCCGCTTGCCGGGGTGGTGGTGACGCTCTACCAGAACGGCAGTGCCGTGGCCACTACGACGACCAACGCCTCGGGGCTGTATTCGTTCACAGGCCTCACGCCGGGGGCGGCAAACAGCTATGTGGTCGGCTTCACGCCGCCTGCGGGCTACAGCGCAACCAGCCCATTGTCAGGAACGGACAAGGCCCTGGATTCGGATGTCAACCCACTTACGGGTAAGTCGGGCAGTGTAACGCTGACCTCGGGCGAGACCAACAGCACGGTGGACGCGGGTTTCTACCAGCCAACGGCGGGTCTGGGCGACTATGTGTTCTTTGATACAGATAAGGACGGTCTGCAAACACCTGACGATTTTCCGCTTGAGGATATCCTGGTGACCCTGTTCCAGAATGGCAGCGCAGTAGCAACCACGCTGACGAACCCTGATGGCTTCTATAGCTTTACGGGTCTGACGCCGGGCAGCAGCATTAGCTACTCAGTGGGCTTCACTACGCCGCTTGGTCTGACGGCTACTATGGCTCACGTAGGGTCGGACGGTACCATTGATAGTGACCTCGATCCAATCACGGGACGTTCTCAGTCGGTTACGCTGGCCATAGGTGAGTTTAACTCCACGCTCGACGCTGGATTTATGCCAACTGAAGAGCCACCGCACGATTCGCCGGTAATGGCTAGCCTGGGTGACTACGTTTTCCTGGATAACAACAAGGACGGTATTCAAAATGCAGGTGACGCACCAATTCAAGGTGTCAAAGTGACACTGTATCTGAATGGTACCGCCGTTGCAACAACATTGACAGACATCAGTGGTCTCTACAGTTTCACGGGTCTGAATCCGGGTAACAACCGCAACTACGTAGTTGGGTTCACAACACCGGCCAATATGACGGCGACGCTGACGAATGTAGGCAGCGACACTGCCGACAGCGATGCTAACCCGATTACGGGTATGACGCAGAGCGTAACCTTGCTGCCAGGTGAAAACAACACGACACTAGACGCTGGTTTCTACCAGCCGACGGCGGGCCTGGGCGACTATGTCTTTGAGGACAAGAACGCCAACGGCATCCAGGATGCGGGCGACATGCCTATTCCAAACGTACTAGTAACCTTGTACACGAATGGCTCGGCCGTGGGCACAACCACCACGAGTGCGTCGGGTCTCTACTCCTTCACGGGCCTCACGCCGGGCGTATCCTACACGGTGAGCTTCGGCAAGCCCGCGGGCTTTGTGCCCACGCTGGCCAACGTGCTCTCGGGTACGGCAGGTGACGGGGCTGACTCGGATGCCAGCCCCATCACGGGCCTGACAGGGGCTTACAGCCTGAGCGCCAACGAGTTCAACCCGACAGTCGATGCTGGCTTCTTCCGGCCTGCTTCCATTGGTGACTACGTCTTCAATGATACCAATAAAGACGGCGTCCAGAATGGGGGTGATACACCACTAGCAGGTGTGGTAGTGACGCTCTACCAAAACGGCAGTGCCGTAGCGACCACGACCACGAATGCTTCGGGTCTGTATTCGTTCACGGGTCTGACGCCGGGGGCAGCCAATGTGTACCAGGTTGGTTTCACTACGCCCACCAACTTCAGCACTACCACACCCTTGTCGGGTACAGATAAAGCACTGGACTCAGATGCTAACCCAATCACGGGCTTGACAGGTAGCGTAACGCTGACCTCGGGTGAGAGCAATACAACCTTCGACGCTGGTTTCTATCAGTTGACGGCGGGCCTGGGCGACTATGTCTTTGAGGACAAGAACGTCAACGGCATCCAGGATGCGGGCGACGTGCCTATTCCGGGTGTAGTAGTGACGCTGTATGCTATGCAGTCACCTATGTATAGTGTTGGTGAAGCTATCAAAACGACTACAACAGATATAAATGGCCTTTACAGCTTTACAGGGTTAACTCCCGGCGTATCGTACTCTGTTGGATTTGGTACCCCGGCTGGCTATACTGTAACGGTTGCCAATGTGGGTAACGACACTAAAGACTCAGATGCGAATCACGCTTATGTGTCGGACTGGGCTAAAGCATTGAACTTAACCGAAGGTTATATTCTAGCGCCGAACGAGTTTAACCCGACAGTGGATGCTGGTTTCTACAAGCCAGCTTCGCTGGGCGACTATGTCTTTACCGACGTGAACCGCGATGGGGTGCAGAATGCAGGTGACACGCCGCTTGCCGGGGTGGTGGTGACGCTCTACCAGAACGGCAGTGCCGTGGCCACCACGACGACCAACGCCTCGGGGCTCTACAGCTTCACGGGCCTCACGCCAGGGGCGGCAAACAGCTATGTGGTCGGCTTTACGCCGCCTGCGGGCTACAGCGCAACCAGCCCATTGTCGGGTACGGACAAGGCCCTGGATTCGGATGTCAACCCACTTACGGGTAAGTCGGGCAGTGTAACGCTGACCTCGGGCGAGACCAACAGCACGGTGGACGCGGGTTTCTACCAGCCAACGGCGGGTTTGGGTGACTATGTATTTGAAGACAAAAATCTGGACGGTATTCAGAACGGCGGCGACGTGCCGATCTCAGGGGTACTGGTAACGCTTTACCTAAACGGTTCAGCCGTGGCGACGACCACGACCAATGGTGCTGGCCTGTACAGTTTCACTGGTCTGACGTCAGGTCCTGCTAACAATTATGTGGTTGGTTTTGCCAAGCCTGCGGGCTTTGGGCCAACGCTGTCGAACGTAGGTTCGGACACGGCTGATTCAGACGCCGATGGGGCAACGGGCAAAACCCAGTCAGTGACCCTGGCTCCGGGTGAGTTCAATTCCACACTCGACGCTGGCTTCTTCCGCACGGCCTCTATCGGTGATTACGTATTTGTCGACACTGATAAGAGTGGCACCCAAACGCCGGGTGACAAACCGCTTCAGGGTGTGATCATCACACTGTACCAAAACGGTTCAGCCGTGGCGACCACGATGAGCGACGTCAACGGTGCCTACAGCTTTACGGGTCTGACGCCGGGCAGCAGTAACACCTACTCAGTAGGTTTTGCCAAGCCATCGGGCTTCAACACGACCACGGCAGGTGTAGGTGGTAACCCAACGCTCGACTCAGATCCTGATCCGGTCACGGGCCGCACGACTGGCTTCACGCTGAGCAATGGCGAAAGCAACACTACCATCGATGCCGGCTACGCACCACAGTCGGCTGGTTTAGGTGACTACGTGTTTGAAGACAAGAATGCCAACGGGACACAGGATGCAGGCGACATGCCAATTCCAAACGTACTGGTGACTTTGTACACGAATGGCTCGGCTGTTGCCACTACGCTAACCAGTTCGTCGGGCATGTACAGTTTCACGGGTCTCACGCCAGGAACGCCTTATTATGTAGGCTTCGGCAAACCAGCTGGTTTCACGCCAACGGCGGCCAACCTGGGTGACGATACGAAAGACTCGGACGCCGATGTGACCACCGGCTTTAGCCAGACGGTAACGCTCGCTTCGGAAGAGTACAACTTAACTATCGATGCGGGCTTCTACCGGCCTGCTTCACTGGGCGACTATGTCTTTGTTGACAACAACCGCGATGGGGTGCAGAACGCAGGCGATGCGCCAATGCCAGGTGTGGTAGTGACACTCTACCTGAATGGTTCGGCTGTGGCAACAACAACCACAAATGGTTCAGGCGCATACAGCTTCACAGGTCTGGCTCCGGGTACGACAAATGTTTACCAGGTAGGTTTTGCCAAGCCCGCCGGTTTCGACGCCACCTCGGCCAACGTTGGTTTCGATGGTCTCGATTCAGATGCTGACCCCATCACGGGTCGTGCGCCAAGCCTGACCTTGTCGTCGGGTGAGAGCAACACCTCTGTCGATGCAGGCTTCCTACCACAACTTGGCGCCATCGGTGACTTTGTGTGGTTTGATTACAACAGCGATGGTCAACAAGCCCCAGTGGGTGAGCCAGGCGTGCCAAATCTGCTGATAACCTTGTTCCAGAGTGGTTCAGCCATCCGGACAACACTGACAGATGCGAATGGCAAGTACCTGTTTAGTGGGTTAGGATCAGGTCAGTATACGGTGAAATTCACCGCGCCGGTTGGTAGCGTCTTCACGACAAAGAACCGCAATGGTGTACCAACCGATCTCGACAGCGATGCAGGTGCCGACGGTCTGTCAGACCTGATTACCATCGATGTAACGCAGCCGATCTCAAGCACAGCACGGGTTAACCTGACCATCGACGCAGGTATTGTACCTTACGGGTCTATTGGTAACTACGTATGGCGAGACACTAATAACAACGGTCTGCAAGACGATGGCCCAACGGGTATTCCGAACGTGAAGGTTCAACTCTTCACGTCTACCGACCTCACCAACCCGCTCGACGAGACGGTGACGGATGGCAGCGGTTATTACTTGTTCACCCAATTAATTGCTGGCAACTATAAAGTGAAATTCACACTGCCAACTGGTGAGGTCTTTACTCTTCAGACGCAGGGTGGTGATCGTGGCATCGACAGTAACCCCGGTGCCGACGGCTTAAGCGACGTGATTCCCATCAGTACCAGCCTGGCACTGGGCAACGTGGGTCGCGACAACCTGACGATTGATGCGGGTGTGAAAGCCAAATGTTCTACGCCGCTGGTACTGGTTGCTTCGGCCACCAACAGCAGCATCTGCGTTGGCGACATGACGTCGGTTAGTGCCACTGCTTCTGGGGCAACCGTGATTCGCTGGTACCTCGCCGCTATTGGCGATGCCGTAGCGTTCACATCAGCCAGCGGGCAGACGGTGCCGGTTGATGTATCGACTACGACGACCTATTACGTAGAGGCTGAAACGGCCGATGGTTGCAAGAGCGAACGCAAGCCCGTCACGATCATCGTGAATGCCCGCCCGAACACGCCATCGTGCATTAAGGAAGTCAACGTTTGTCAGGATGCATTCTATGATCTGACGAAGGTGAAGCTCAACAACGTTCCTCTGCCAGGCAGCACACTGGAATGGCACACGGGTAAGAGCGAAACCAGCCCATTGGTCACGAACCTGACGGCGGTGTCGGCGGGTGAGTACTTCCTCTTCGAGCGGTCTAAGTTTGGCTGCTACAGCTACCCAACGGTGCTGACGGTGAATCAGATCGACTGCCGCTGCACAAACCTGGCCGTGGTATCGACCACGCTCACCTCTGGCTCAGCCTGCGCCGGTGGCCCTATTACGCTGATCGCCAGCATGGGCGGCTCGGCAACGGGTGTGACCTGGATGACGTCTACAAGTACCAGCACGGGTACGCTGACAATGGCCAACAGCCTGACAGCCTACTACATGCCGTCGGCGGCTGACATCGCGGCGGGTACGGTACAGTTTGCGGTGATGACCAACGATCCGGACGGTTCTGGCTACTGTGTGCCGGCTAAGAGTTCGGTGGTAGTGGCCATCAGTCCACGGCCGGAGGCACCGCTCGGCGCTGCTTGTGAAGACGAGATTCTGTGCAAAGGTGGCAGCACCAAACTGTTTGGTTTCACGGCATCGAACGGTAAGATCAACTGGTACAACAAGGCCACGGGTATACTGGTCGGCACGTCGATGAATGGCAAGCCGCTGACAGTGACACCAACGGCATCGACAACGTACCTGGCCGAGGCCGTAAGTGCTGCCGGCTGCGTGAGCCTGACGAAAGTAGAGGTAGTCGTGACTGTGAAAGCAACCTGTCTGGCCGACCTGGCAGTGGTGAAAACGGTGCTGACGGCTGGCCCATACAAGATAGGCGACTTCGTATCATACGGTATCCTGGCCAAGAACAACGGCCCGATAACGGCCAAGAGCGTGACGGTATCTGACCTGCTGCCAGCTTCGCTCGAATTTGTGAGCGCCACACCTGCGGCTGAATTCAACGCCGGAACGGGTGTCTGGACGGTGGGCACGCTGACGAATGGCTCAGATCGCAACCTGATCGTTCAGGCCCGCGTGAAAGGTACTGGTATGCTGACCAACACGGCCACCATAGATAGCCCGGACAACGATCCAAACATGCCGGAAGACAACGTCTCGGCCGCCCGGATCATGGTGGATCAATGCGCTGTGAACCCGCCAACCATTGCCTGTGCCGTAACGGCCCTGTGCGGTGAAGGGGAGTCGACGGTATTGACAGCCCGCGACTGCGACGGTACCATTACGTGGAGCAACGGCATGACGGGCAACCGCATCTCGGTAACGCCAACCGCCACTACGGTCTACTCGGCTTCGTGTGTGATTGGTGCCTGCACCAGCGGTATGTCGAATACAATTAAGGTGACAGTAACAGATGCGCCGAAGCCAACCATTCTTGCCAGTGCCGACAAGGTCTGCGTGGGTGGTGTGGTTAGCCTCACGGCCGTCGGCTGCGAGAATGGCACGGTGTACTGGTCAGACAGCATGGTAGGCAGCGTCGTATCGCTGACCATCTCTGGCGAGACCCTCATTACCGCCCAATGCCGCGTGAATAACTGTTACGGCAAAGCCGCTGAGAAGCTGATTAAGGTAGGTAACGACCTGCCGAAACCAACGGTGATTTGCAGCACAACGGAAGTATGTCCCGGCGAAACGGTTACTCTGACAGCCCAAAACTGCACGGGTACGCCACACTGGAGCACGGGCGAAACCACCGCAAGTATCACGGTGACGCCTACGCAGGGCAACAACAGCTACTCAGTATTCTGTAGCAATGGCGCCAACTGCAACAGCCCACGCTCGAACGATTACAGGATCCGTATTATTCCGAACGTGATTCCAACAGTAACGGCCAGCACTACGTCCATCTGCGTAGGTGGCACGGTAAGCCTGACCGCCAGCGGTTGTGAAGGGGCCGTGAAGTGGAGCAACAGCATGACGGGTAGCGTGATTTCAGTGACGATGACTGCATCGGAAAGCTTCTACGCTACCTGCAAAGTGCGCGACTGCGTAAGCGATCCGTCGAAGTCCGTAGCTGTCACGGTTGGTAAGCCACAGGCACCAACCATCCGCGCCATCCCGAACACAGCCATCTGCGCTGGTGAGTCGGTAACGCTGACAGTGGCTGAAGGCTGCGCCAACGGCACAGTACGCTGGACGAATACAGACCTGACAGGCCGCACTGTTGTGGTGATGCCAGGGGTAAACACCGACTATACGGCCACCTGCGTAGTTGACGGCAACTGCATCAGCGGCGCGTCGAACGTAGTGAAGGTGATTGTGAAAACAGCTGGTACTGCCCCAACCATCGTGGCCTCAAGTACGGCTGTCTGCAACGGTAGCAGCGTTACGCTGACCGCCAGCGGCTGCACGGGCACGGTGATGTGGAGCAACAACATGACGGGTGCGTCGATTATGGTGACGCCAACGGCTGAAGTAAACAGCTTCTACGCTATCTGCAAACAGGCCGACAAGTGTGGTAGCCCGCAGTCTCGCACCATCAAGATCAACCTGTCTACGCCACCAGCGCCCACTGTGGTTTGCAGCACGAGCATTATCTGCCTAGGCGAATCAGTTGATCTGACGATCCAGAACTGCACCGGTTCGTCGTTGTGGAGCACAGGTGCCGCCGACAATGGTAAAACAACCATCACGGTGACGCCAACGGTAACAACCAGCTACTCGGTAATCTGCAAAGAAGCCAGTGGTTGCACCAGCGCGCCATCGCAACTGTATACCATCACGGTGGTACCGCTGAAACCGCTCGATATTTCGGCTTCGAAGACCGAAATCACCCTGGGTGAATCAGTGACGCTGACGGCCGCGGGTTGCCCTGTGGGAGGTGTAGTAACCTGGAGCGACAACCAGATTGGTAGCGTGATCGTGATCACGCCGACGGCGGCTGTCAGCTTCTACAACGCTACCTGCCGCTACCGTAGCTGCACAACCGATCCGGCGGTGGCGATCACCATCAAGGAGAAAGGACCAGACAACTGTGCTGCAAAAGCCGGTACGCTGGTTGCCTCAACATCGGCCGTGTGTGCATCGAGTCTGACCACAGTAACGCTCTCTGCTACTGACAACGGTGGCCGCGTAGTGCCAACAGGCTACTCGGTTGTGTACGTACTCACGAAAGGGTCAGAACTGGTCATCCAGCAAACGAGCAATACACCGTCATTTGCGGTTCCTGCCACGGCCACCGGTATCTACACCATCCATACGCTGGTCTACGATCCGAAAACCCTCGACCTGTCGGTGGTGAAACCAGGTGTGACTACAGGTGTTGATGTACTGAACCTGATTCAGGCCAACAAGCTCTGCGCTGACCTTGACGTGGCGGGCGCCCGCACGAAAGTGAACTACGTGCCTGCGCCAGGTATTAAAGGTCCGAACCGCGACGTACAGTGCTATGGTACAGTGGTGTCATTCACGGCCACGGGTTGTGAGAACGGCACCATTGCCTGGAGCAATGGTACCCTGGGTGCTGTAGCATCAGTGACGGTACTGACAGACCACTGGTTCTTCGCCACTTGCACGATAGATGGTTGTACCAGCGACAAGTCAGAGATGGTTGACTCGTATCTGGCCCGTCCGGCAGTACCAACGGTAGCCTGCAACAAATCGAGTGTTTGTGCTGGCGACGAAGCTACACTGACGGCGGTAGGTTGTGAAGGTGGCAGCTTCCTATGGTCTAACGGTGCTACCGGCAGCAGTCTGGTCGTAACCCCACAACTAAGCACGACATACGCTGTGAAGTGCGTAATTGGCAAGTGCGAAAGCGCATGGTCACCCGTTTGTAGCCTCACGGTAGGCGCACCACAGACGCCGACGGTAACGGTTAACGATGCCACCGGCACCGTGAGCACCTGCTACGGCGTACCTGTAACGCTGACTGCCAAAGGCTGCCCTGCTGGTTCATACGCTGTCTGGAGCAACAATATGGTAGGTAGCAGTATCACCGTTATACCAGCTCAATCGGCTACGTACTCGGCCCAGTGTTGTACCTCAACCAACTGCAAGAGCCAGCGGTCGAACGTGTTCACGCTGATAGTGCAACCCAAAGTAGCACAGCCGAAAACGACGGATCTGACCAATGTCTGCCCGTTCAGGTCTGTAAACCTGGCCAATGGTGTAGGTACAGTGACTACTAGCGGCGGAACGTTTGAGTACTACACGACCAGTACGCTGGAGCCAGCTTCAAAACTGGCTAACACCAACGTGACCGTGTCAGGTACGTACTACGTGGTTGAGAAGACGACCACTGGCTGCTACAGCCTGCCGTCGATGATTCAGGTGAACATCGTAGGTTGCGGAGATCAACTGCCATGCGGTGACAACCCCGTAACGGCCAACGCCGGTAAAGACGACCAGATTTGTGCGGCCAAGTCATACAAACTGGCAGGTGTCATATCGGGTACCAATGCCACGGCCCAGTGGAAAACCAGCGGCACGGGTACGTTCGACAATGCCTTTAGCCCAACTGCCCTGTACGTTCCGTCGCTGACGGACGTACAGGCAGGTCAGGTGACACTGACGCTCTCGGTTCGCTCAAATAATGCATCTTGTCCGGGACAAAGCGACCAGATGGTACTGGCAATCAACGGACCCAAGATTCAGCCGGTCATCAAAGTTGTAGGCTCTACACAGCTTTGCGCTGGTGAAACGGTGAAACTGGAAGCTCCAGCCGGGTATACCTACCTCTGGTCTAACAAAGCCACCACCCAGAGTATCGTGGTTGACAAGAGCGGCAGCTATTCCGTACAGGTGTTTGATCAGGGTCTCTGCAGCTCGGTGCCATCTGAGGCCGTTTCGGTAATGATAGCGGCCCCGGTGCCGGCACCGCTGGTAGTGAATTTGCGCAACGCATGCCCTGCTAGTACGGTTAGCCTCAGCGCCGCCCTGGCTGGCATCACGCCAACACCAGGCAGTACCTACGAGTACCATATCAGCGAAGACCCTGCGTCAGGGTCGCCAATGACGAGTGCCGTAGGTGAGGGTACATACTACGTCTTCGAGCGCACGGTCAGCCAATGCCTGAGCCTACCGGGTAAAGTGATTGTGAAAATCACCGATTGCGGCAGCAATACGCAAACGGCCGATATTCAACTCACCAAAACGGTTAGCAGCACGGCAGTGCGCACGGGTGGCATGGTGACGTACACCCTGACAGTGAAAAACCTTGGCCCCAATGATGCTACCAACGTAGACGTCCGCGACGTGCTGCCGGCGGGGCTTGAACTGGTGCCGGGCACTGCACCGCTGGCCTTTACAGTAACGAACGGAGCCATCCTGAAGCGCTTTGAAAGTTTGAGCGCCAACCAATCGGCTTCTATCGAGATCAACGCCCGCCTAACGAAGAAAGGCGACGTGATAAACATGGCCAGTATTACCTACAGCGACCTCATCGACCCCAACGCCGACAACAATACGTCGAGCGTGACGGTGAGCGACAATGCCCCCGCACGAACAGGTATCATTGGCCTGGCTAAAGAGGTGGTGGGTACGCCCGTTATGATTTCTGACAAGAACTTCGTAGCCACCTATCGCTTCACGGTAACGAACTATGGCGACGATGCCCTCTCTAACGTGGGTATCACCGATAACCTCGATGAGGCATTTGGAACCGGCAACGTGCTGGCATCGGAAGTAACAACCGACGCCGCCAACGATCTGGACCTCAACCCTGCCTTTACGGGCTCGGGTACCAATACGCAGATGCTGGCATCGACGAGCAAACTGGCTCCGGGCGAAACCGCTACGGTGGTCTTGAGCCTGACGGCTGTGCGGAACGACGCTACCAGTAGCTACAGCAACTCGGCAGTAGCCACAGCCGCAAACGCCACCACGTTGGTAAGCGACGCATCTGTAAGCGGTGCTGATGCTGATCCGGACGGAGATTTCGATCCAGGCAACAACATGAGTGCAACTACCTTCCAGCTTGATCCTGTAACGCAGGAGAATGGCCAGTTGGGTGTGGCCCTAAACGTAGCCTCGACCGAGAAGCAGGCAGATGGCAGCTACAACGTGACCTACCAGATATTCGCCAAGAACTTTGGCACAACCACACTGACGAACGTAAGCCTGACCGACACCCTGGCCGCCGCCTTCCCGGCTCCGGCAAGCTTCTCGCTGGTGGGCAAACCAACGTTGAGCGTAGGTAGCCGCCTGGTGTTGAGCGATGACTTCAAGGGAACAGCCGATTCGCCTTACCTGCTCTTCAGCGGCGTTAGTTCGCTGTCGGCTGGTCAGCAGGATGTGATCACCTTCACGGTCAACGTACAGCCGGGTAGCAACAATGGCCTGTTCTACAGCACGGTGTATGGCGCAGCCCGCCCTGAAAGCACCACAATGACGGTACGTGACCGGTCGAACCCAGGTTCAACTGTCTTCCCCGCCATCGACCAGCCAACGGGCGTACGTTTCGACCTGCCAGCGGCGCTGATCGGTATGGCCAAAGAAGTGGGGGATCCCGTACTGATTGACCAGGCTAAGAAGCTCTACGATATTCCATACCTCATCAAAGTATGTAACCTGGGTACGACCGATCTGAAGCGTGTACAGGTAGTTGACGACTTATCGAAGACATTCGGAAATGGTGCTTCGGTGCAGAGCGTGACCATCACAGCCGACGCCGGTTTGAAGATCAATACGGGTTATACCGGCTTGGGTCTGCTCACCAATATGCTCGATACGACAGCCAGCAGCCTGGCGGTGAAAGACGTGAAATACATACGGCTGGTAGCCCGCGTAAACATGTCGGCCGCCACCTCGCTGACGTTCACCAACGTAGCCGTAGGTTCGGGTATGAGCGGTACGGCAACGGTATCGGATGTATCAAACGCAGGCTCAAACGTTGACCCCGACAATGACCTCGATCCGCGCAACAACAACGATGGCACGAAGGTGCGGCTCAACAGTCTGCCCAGCGCGTCACACATTGGCGTTGCTCTATCGGTACGCGACACAGCCCGCCAGAGCAACGGCAGCTATAATGTGACCTACCGCGTGGTAGTGAAAAACTACGGCACGGTGGCCATGCGCGATGTATCCCTGGCCGATACCCTCTCGAAGGTCTTTAACGACCAGGTGGGTGCTGGCTTCACGGTTCTTGGCACACCAATTGCATCAAAAGGTAGTAAGCTTAAGCTTAACCCAGGGTTCAATGGTAGCTCAAGTCCCTTTATCGTCCTGGGCGACTCAACCAGTCAGTTAGGGGTTGGGGCAACAGATACGCTGCTGGTACGCATAAACGTGACGACAACGGGCCAGACGGGTCTATTCTTCAACAGCGTTTACGCCACAGCCAGACTGCTTACCTCAGGAGCCAAAGTTGATTCGGAAATGCTGCGCGACGTATCGACCAACGGGTTGAATCCGGACTTGAACGGAAATAACAACCCAACCGATCCGAACGAAAGCGAAGCCACGCCGCTCAACCTGCCCCTGTCTGACCAGACAGTGTTCATTCCGCAGGGCTTCTCGCCCAACGGTGATGGCATCAACGACCTGTTCGTGATCCGGGGTGTACAGGGTTTGACCGTTTCGCTGGAAGTTACCAACCGCTGGGGCCACCGGGTCTACATGAATGAGGACTACAAGAACGATTGGGACGGTAAGTCGAACACAGGTATTCAGGTTGGCAATGCCACTACGGATGGTGTACCCGACGGAACGTACTACTATGTTGTGAAATTGAGTGATGGTCGCCAGTTCGTGCGATTCATGACGATTAACCGTTAACAGCCATGTGCAAGCAACACGGATTCAAGCTTTGGGCCGCTGTGCTGCTACTTACCCTTGGGGTGGGTAGCAGCCGGGTTCAGGCACAGCAGGACAAAATGTTCTCGCAGTATATGTTCAACATGATGGCGCTCAACCCGGCCTATGCCGGTAGCCGCGACGTGCTGAGCATGACGGCTCTTTACCGGGCGCAGTGGATGGGTATAGAAGGCGCTCCCCGAACCACCACGTTCACCGCCGATATGCCCCTCAACCGTGAGCGCATCGGCATTGGCATTCAACTTTACAACGATCAGATCGGGGTCTCGAACGAAACAGGTGGCTATTTGTCCTATGCCTTCCGGTTCCGGGTAGGCGAACGCTCAACGCTGTCATTGGGTCTGAACGGTGGCCTTTCGGCCTACAGCGTCCGGCTGACTGACGTAATCACTGCCCCCGGCACGTCGGGAACTGATCCTGCTTTTGCGACCAACATCAACAAGATGCTGCCCAACTTCGGCACGGGTATTTACCTGAGCAACGACCGGTCCTATATCGGCGTTTCGGTGCCCCGCCTGTTGCGCAACAACCTCGGCGATTTCAATTCGGGACAAACCCGCGCCCGGCAGGCACGTCATGCCTACGCCGCGGCTGGTTTTGTGGTGGGCTTAAGTCCGGCTCTGAAACTGAAACCGTCGGTGCTGGTGAAGTATGCCGAAGGTGCCCCACTTGGTTTCGACGGTAACGTGAATCTCTGGATCAATGACCGCGTAGCGATCGGCACTTCGTTGCGGAAGAACCAGTTCAACACCTGGTCTACCGAAACAACCGACGCCGTGGTGGGTATGTTGGAACTGCAACTGAGCGACCAGTTCCGACTGGGTTATGCCTACGACCATACCTTTGGTTCGCTGGGCCGGTTTGCGCCAAGCTCACACGAGATCATGATCCGCTACGAGTTTGGTTTTGGCAAAAATCGGATTCTTACCCCGCGTTATTTCTAAGAATTTCTGGCAATGTATTTGCTCTTGACGGGTATGTGCTCCTTTTGTGAGCACATACCCTTTTTTGTTGACTAACCTATCCGGTTTCTCAAAACAATGACCGCTCGTCCTTCTATTTACCTTTGGCTGCTCTTTTGGGGGCTTTGTGTGCCCGTTTTGGCCCAGAGTACACTCAAACAGGCCGATCAGCAATTTGCCCAACTAGCCTACGCCAATGCCGCTGAATTATACGAAGGCGCACTGGGTCAGGCTCGATCCACCACTGAAAACGAAGTACGTAGCATTCGCTACAAACTGGGTGAATGCTACCGTCAGCTCCGCAATACGCAACAGGCCGAACGCGTATACCGCGATCTGGTTGGCGAAGGTAAATTGCCCACCAGCTACACCGATGCCTACCTTCATTTTGCCCAGGCACTAGCCAGCAACGGCAAATACAAAGAAGCTCAGGAAGCCTACGAAACCTTCACCAGTCTGCAAACCAGCAACCCGATAGACCCGCGCGGACCCCGGTTTTCAGCACTCTACAGTGACGTGAGTGCCCTGACCAGCAATAGTGGCAGTTACCGCGTCGACTTTCTGGATCTCAACACCCGTAAAGCTGAATTTAGCCCCATGTATTTCCGCAACGGACTGGTGTTTGTTACTTCGGCTGGGGCCGACAACAGCATCAGGCGGGTGTTCAACTGGGATAATTCACCTTTTCTGGACCTTTACTATGTGCCCGACATGTCGGTGTTGAAAGCCGACGATGCTGCCCGGATGGGCGGCGGCAAGTCAGGCCGTAAAGCCCTGCGGCAGCAGTCGTATCGGCTCTTGGGGCGCGACGATTTTACGGCCCGCACCGCCAACGACAGCCGCACAGTGGGTGTTTTTGGTGGAAACCAGGTGCAGGCAGGCGAAGGGTACGATATTATTCCGATGTCAGAATCGGATCAGTTTAGCCGATCGCTCAACACCAAGTATCACGAAGGTCCCGCTACGTTCAGCAGAGACGGGTCGCGGGTTATTTTCACGCGCAACAATTTCAACAACGGTCACGAACGCAAAAGCAGCGAGGGCATCAACAAGCTCAAACTATACACCGCCAAACAGACCAGTGGTGCCTGGAGCGACATCGAAGAGATGCCCTTCAACAGCGATGAGTATTCAACGGGTCACCCCACACTTACCGCCGACAACCTAACGCTTTACTTCGCCTCCGACATGCCTGGTGGTTTTGGTGGCACTGATATTTACAGTTCACGCTGGGATGGTAACCGCTGGTCAGCACCGGTCAATATG
Organism: Fibrella rubiginis; assembly: GCF_017353185.1. GTDB lineage: Bacteria > Bacteroidota > Bacteroidia > Cytophagales > Spirosomataceae > Fibrella > Fibrella rubiginis. Next base: position 63,939 of record NZ_JAFMYV010000001.1, read on the forward strand.
GGGGCGGCTGTCAATTCAAAAGGCAATGAGTTATTTCCGTTCGTCGACGAAAAAAATAACCTTTACTTCTCATCAGATGGTCTACCCGGACTGGGTGATCTCGACGTGTTTTTTGCGCAGATAAGCCCTAGCGGCAAGGCTACGGGCGTGGTGCGCAATTTGGGCGAACCCATTAACTCCGCCAAAGATGATTTCGGCATTATCACCGACGGCGACCGGAAAGGCGGCTTTTTTAGCAGTAACCGCAAAAACGGTGGCGCCGACGACGACATCTACCGGTTCAAGCGCGAAGGTTCACTGTACCCTTGCCGCCAGTTGACGGTGGCCCTTTTCGACGCGCAAACCCATGAGCCGCTACCCAACACGCCCATCATAGTGCAGGGCGGTGAACCTGGTAACGACCACAAAGCCTTACAAACCGACGCCAAGGGTAACATTCGCCTATGCGTTAACGACGAAAGTGACCTGCTCTTTACTGCGTCCCATACGGGTTATCTAGCCAGTAAAGTAGGCTTCTCGACCCGAAATTTACAGGACGATCTACCTTCGCGCCTTGATATGGCCCTAACGAAGCCCACGCTGATGTCGGCCGCGGCGGGTACCACCACCGGCGAAATACGCGATGTGAACGGCCACGTAGTGAGCCAGAAAGATGGCAAAGCCCTCGGCTCGGTTAAGGTAGTGCTCATTAATCAGTGTGATGGTTCCCGGCAGGAAGTCTACTCCGACGCTGACGGTAATTACAGCTTTTCATCAGTGGCGGGCTGCGAATACCTGATCGAAGGAGCCAAAGACCGCATGGCCACTAAAGGCGGACGGGTGCGTAAAGATGGTACCGGCGACACGAAACTATTGATGTTCAGCGCGGGTGATATAATGCGGATCGAAGACATCTACTACGACCTCAACAAAGCCGAAATCCGCTCTGACGCCGCCACCGAACTGGATAAACTGGTAGCATTGCTTACCAAATACCCCGACATGAAAATTGAGATGCGGTCGCACACCGATAGCCGGGCCACTACACAGTACAACAAGCGGCTCTCCGGCAACCGGGCTACTGCTGCCATCAATTACATGGCTTCCAAGGGTATTGCCAGGCGGCGTTTGCGGGCCAAAGGCTATGGCGAATCAGCCCTGGTTAATGGCTGTGCCGACGGTGTGGACTGCACCGAAGAGCAACATCAGCAAAACCGCCGTACCGAGATTAAGATCTTGACGGTGGAGTAGAGATAAGAGCGTAGGGGCCATAGAGCACAGGGCGATGCCCCATGCTCTGGATAACGCCCCTTCAGGGCTTAAGCGCAGACAGTCTAGATAGCCCTGAAGGGGCGTTATCCAGAGCATGGGGCATCGCCCTGTGCTCTATGGCCCCTACGCTCTTTCACTCTCTGCTCTATCCTCCACGCTTCTTGTCTCTTGCTTCTTATCTCTTGCTTCTCATCTCTTGGCTCACTGCTTTTAGGAAAATAGCCGTGGAAAAAGCAACTTGCAGCAATGGGAAAGCTCGTACCTCACATCATACGCATCTGGTTGCTAACTGGCTTTTTGGTAGGTCTTGTAGGGCATAGCCGCGTGATGGCGCAGAAAGAGGTACTCTACGCGCAGTACCTAACCAACCCAATGGCTATCAATCCCGCGCTGGCTGGTGTACGTGAGGACTTTAGCATGACGCTGGCTTTTCGCGGGCGGCTGTTCAGCTTTCTCAACCGCAGTGCCGGGCAGATTGCCGCCCCTATCACCCAAACTTTCGCGGGCGACGGGCAACTGGGTACGGGGCCTTTCGGTCTGGGCCTGCAAATCCTCAACGACCGTAACAGCGCTCTGGGTCTGGGCCTGATCTGTCTGGGCAGTAACCTGTCGTATCGCGTTGATCTGCCTAACCTTGCCAAATTGTATCTGGGTGCGCAGCTAGGAGCCAATATCCTGCCTATCACCGACCTGACCAGTAGTGTCAACACCAGCACGGTACTGTTTAGCTATGGAGCCGGATTGTATTACGATGCTGAACACGTGTTTGCGGGCTTGTCGGTGCCCGAACTGGGTCGCAGTGCCAAAAGCCTGCTGGGCTTGCCGCAGTTTACGGTAAACCACCCTGTTTTTGCCCAGCTGGGTGGCAAATTCGATCTCTCCGACGACCTTCGGCTACTGCCGTCTGTGCTGCTGACCCAAACCGATGGGTACCCCCTGGCCTATGACCTCAATGCTAAACTCTGGTATGCTCAACGGGCTGCCATAGGGGTGTCGGTGCGGCAGAACAATGTCTTCTATTACAAGGGACCGGTCAGCTACGTACAGGCCTCACTTGATTACCAATTGTCGCAAAATATCCGGCTGGGATATACTTTCAACTCTACTGCACCCGAAGCGGCACCGAATTCGTTTCAGCCGCAGATACACGAACTTATTTTTCGCTTTACACCCAACCCTAACCAACTTCGGTTCTCCTACTTTTAGCCTCGTATGTCGAACCAACGAACCATTAATGACCTGTTCATTACCCACGATCTGGACCGTGAGTTTCCACTGGCGGCCTATTTCGTGCATACGTATGGTCATTATCCAAACTACCTGTTCACCCACGAAGACTATAAAGCCGATCTACATCAGTGGCTGTTGAGCCGCGGCTTTGCGGTCATCAATCAGTCGGTTCGGCTCTCGAAAGAAGGTTTCCGGAACAATGGTCGCATCTATCAACACCCCGACGGCGTGATGCTGGAGGGTGAGTTCATTGCCGATTCCTACTGCCGCCTGTCGGGGTTCTTCCAGACAGAAGCAGCTCTTCATACTACCCTGGCAGGTATTGAAGACCTGATCTACGAACACGAACCAGAGCAGACGCATATATACCTTATTCAGAGTGGGTTAGGTGGTCTTCATACGGAACGGGTGGATATTCAGCCGCCCGAAATTGACCTGGACCTTTATTACAATGATGGTTTTGTTGATGTGCATGACCGACTGGTGGCCCTGCTAAACCGCCCCAAATACAAGGGACTGATTTTGCTGCATGGCGAACCCGGCACTGGCAAAACGACCTATATCAAATACCTCAGTTCGCAAGTGCGCAAGAACATGTTGATTCTGCCGCCCTACATGACCAACTACCTCACGTCGCCGGATCTGATCCCGTTTTTGCTTGAACAGCGCGATTCGGTGCTCATCATAGAAGACGCCGAACGCATTCTACAGGCCCGCGAAGCTGGTGGGGATACCAACAGCGTGTCGAATATTTTGAACCTGACCGACGGCCTGCTGGCCGATTGCCTGCACATTCAGATCATCGCCACCTTCAACGCAAACAAGAGCCTGCTCGACAAGGCCCTGCTCCGCAAGGGCCGCCTTATGGTCGACTATGCGTTTGGCAAGCTAGCCACGCCAAAAGCCAACGCGCTGATGTCGTCGCTGGGGGTGAATTACCACACCGACGTGCCTATGACACTGGCCGATATTTTCAATACGGAAGAGCAAACCATCTCCGGCGACCGCGTGGAAGGGGTCCGGGTTGGTTTTTAAGGTCTGGGCCTGGGAGTAGCCGTCCAAACCCAAAAACCGGGTTTATCGCTTTCAATCAACGTGGCCGTGACATGCCAGATGACCAGAACGGTTGCCGTAGAAGTGTACGTAAGCGGCAACATAATGAGGCTGTTTAAAAAAGGCTGCTAGTAGTAACCGTTCATCTATCAAAAACTTTGCCTTATTCTATTGTAGGGCCTTCGTTAACGAATAATCTGATCGTGTAGCCCGCCAAATTATACATACTCTCTCGTTTTATGTACCTACACTAAACTTGGTTAAATGGGATATGTTGATCAGATTAGTCGTTTAATTTAGGCACGTTCTTTGTTAACCGCTTTCTGAAATGCCAATGCTCTTAGAAAGCCGTACCTTTGCCTGACCCGTACAGCCCTGATAGACTGCACGGGTTTTTTGTACCATGGACATTCGCAAATCGGACCGGCTTACCCATCTCAAATACGACATCAGAGGGCCGGTATATGAAAAATCGCTCGAATTAGAGAGTCAGGGTTATAAAATCATCAGCCTCAATATTGGTAATCCAGCGTCGTTTGGTTTCGACACGCCCGATGAGATCGTGCATGACATGATCCTGAACATCCGCAACGCGCAGGGCTACGCCGACTCACGGGGGTTGTTTTCTGCCCGCAAGGCGGTGATGCACTATACCCAAGACCTGGGCTTGCCGGGCGTCACGATTCAGGATATTTACATCGGCAATGGTGTGAGCGAACTGATCTTGCTCTCGATGCAGGCGCTCATTAACGAAGGCGATGAAGTACTGGTACCCTCTCCCGACTACCCGCTCTGGACAACCTCAGTGGCTCTTTGTGGCGGCAAACCAGTGCATTACCGTTGCGAGGAAGAGAACGGCTGGAATCCCAATCTGGACGATATTGAAAGCAAGATCACCAGCCGTACCCGTGCCGTGGTGATGATCAATCCCAACAATCCAACCGGGGCGGTCTATGATAAACCGGTGCTGGAAGGGCTGGCCCGCATTGCCGAAAAGCATGAGCTCATTGTTTTCTCCGACGAGATCTACGACAAAATTCTCTACGATGATGCCGTCCACCACCCCATGGCCCGGTTCGTGCACGACACGCTGTGCATTACCATGAGCGGCCTGTCCAAAAATTACCGGGCGGCAGGATTTCGGGGCGGGTGGCTGGTGCTGACCGGGGCCAAGCACAAAGCGCAGTCTTATATTGAGGGGCTGACGCTGCTGGCCAGCTTGCGGCTTTGTGCCAACGTACCCACGCAGTACGCCATCCAGACGGCGTTGGGTGGCTACCAGAGCATTCATGATCTGGTGCTTCCCACAGGACGGCTCTACCGGCAAATCAAGCTGGCCTACGACCGCATGGTAGCCATACCAGGCATTAGCTGCACCCCACCCAAAGGAGCGCTGTACATTTTTCCGAAGATTGATCTAAACCGGTTCAACATCAAAGACGACAATGAGTTTGTCTACGACCTGCTCACGGAGCAAAAAGTATTGGTCGTGGCCGGGCAGGGTTTCAACTACAGCACCCCCGATCATTTTCGCATTGTGTGCCTGCCCAACGTCGACGAATTAACCATCGCCCTCGACCGCATTGAGGCATTTTTGGAAAGCAGACGGAAGGTTTAACGTTAACCCTAAATTACGCTTCCACTACCATCTGCTCTTGCCTGACTGTACTCTTGAAAGAGGCGGTTTTAAGAATTTGATCAGCTAACGATTGAATGATCGATTGCCGCCCAAACTGCGCTATAAATGCCGCCCGCGTTTCGGTATGGTAAGGCGTTGTTTGCAGGTAATGAGTTAGTTCAGGGGCATCACCAGGGCTGAAAACAAAGCTATTCGAAATGTGTTGGCGCACAAAGTGAGCCGCATAGCCTGCCACCCCCGCCAGTACGGGCTTATCGGTGGCGGCGTATTCAAACAGTTTAGAGGGAAGACACCGCTCAAACGCCCGTAGGTTGTTGAGGTGCAGAAATAAATAGTCGGCCTGTTCGTATTCGGCCAACAATGCGGCGCGGTTCATGGGTGGGCGAATGTCTACGTTGGTAAGCTGCGCATCGGCCACCGCTTTTTCAAGCTTGTGTTTAGTGCCACCATCGCCGATGATGACAAACCGAAAGCCAGTACCCAATGTCTTGGCAGTGTCTGGAATGATCTTTTCCAGTCCCTGTCCGTCGCCGATGTTACCCGCGTAGAGTATCGTGCGCACCCCTGATTTAGCCGCGGCCACAGGGGTAGCCAGGCGTAGAAAAGGGGCATCAATGCCGTTGGTAAAATAGCTGTATGTGGCCTGTGGATACTCGCTGAAATAATCGCCGAAACCCTCCGAAACCAGGTTAATGTGGCTTGCATACCCAAACGTGTATTTCTCAACGGCTTTCAGCGTTGGGGCCAGGCCAAGCCAGGCTACCGGGTTTTTGAGCAACTCCAGGATGTTTTCGCGGAAAAGGTCCCGGATGTCCAGAATAAGCGGCACCCGTCGCTGTCGGGCCAGATAAGCCCCCAAGAAAGCCGAAAACAACCGCGACGATGAGGCCACAACTACATCATAACTTTCGTTGCGGGTAAGGGTCAGCGCCTGCCTGTAAAACTGCACGTAGGACTTGATCTGGTCGGCAAAACCACTGGCGTGCCCCGGCACCGACACGCGGTCTATGCGGAGGTTGCCGTGCTGTTCGCTGGGCAGCGCCTCGGCCCGAAAGGAGGCGTATCGGTTTGGCTGCGTGGTGATCACATGCACCGTGCCCGACTCCCCAATTTGCCGGGCCAACTCATAAGCCAGTGGTGTGTTGCGGAAAGAGCCCGCGCTGAGGTCTGGTTCGAAATAATAAGTAAGGAGAAGTAATTTCATTACAGAACAGTTAGATAAGTCGTTACGGTGGTATTGTCAACATCGATAATCAATTTCTCGGCTGGTAGCAATACATTAAAACCGGCTGAGAAATTGTAAGCAACAAGCCTGGTACTAGCATGCCCCTCGCTTTTATAATGAATGGATAAACTAGGGGTTTTTAATTCATGTCCTTCGTCTACCAAATGTAAAAAAGGATTCATATGAAAACTGCATAATTTGATTAAATTTTTGCTTAAAAATTCATCGTTGATCACAAGCGTTTTTTCATCACTTAATGTAAAAGATCGGGTATGTTGATCAGCTAAATAACGGTACCCATTGTGGCTGGCACAGAGATGGCCTTGCGTATCACTGATCAGCGTAACGTTAGCCCGCCTGCCCACCCGAAAAGCACTCCACACCTCCGATGAATTCTGGCCCTTTATGGCTACCGTATTATGGGCGGCCGTGCTTCGTTCCCAATTCCGCTGTTCGTCTGCCTGGTAGGTCGACGTGCCGGGGTCTACAATAACCGGTTGTCCATCGACGTGCAGCACAAACGAGAACGTGTCGGCGTGGGCGTGGCCGGGCTGATGATTGGGTCCCACCGGTCCCACATCGACGAAGCATTCGAGGCGCGATGTGATCAGCATCCGGTAGCCGCTTTCGCCCAGCGCAACGGCGGTGGGCTGTAAACCAAGTGCCTGCGCTTTTAACAAAATGGTTGCTGTATCAGGTGCCACGCCATAAGCTGAATCGTTGACCATTGGGACGTCGCCGTTGCGGAAGGTAACGGCCCGGAGCCAACCCAACATCAGCCCAATTTTTTGGCGTACTAAATCGGTCAGCGCGAGGTGATCGGCCCAGGTGTCGGCGTGGAGCACGGCATACACATCGAGGAGGCGGTTGGCGAGTAGCTGATGGTATACGGGGCTGCGTTCGTAGTGCCCGCCGTCGGTCAGAATCTGTTCGATAAGCTGGTCCTGAAGCAGTTGTGATCCTTGCACAAACCAGTCCCGTTCGGCAAAATGCACGGCCATAATGGTGAGGGCGCAGGCGTTTTCGAGCAAATGGTTTCCGCCCAGATGGTACTCCAGCCGCGACCGTAGCAGGGCCGTCTGGGCATACAGATGCCGCTCGACCAGCGGGTCGTTAATGTTGTTGTCGAGCAAAAACGTCCGCCAGTTCAGCACCCGCAACGAAGTTGGGTAAGGCTCTAGTCCGTCGCGCAGGTTAGGCGTTTGCCGGATGAAATCATAGATAAGAGCAAGCCCGTTATCGGACGTAATAGTCTCGAAGTAGTTCAGGCAATAGGTCCATAGCTTGCCGTTGGCAGCATAATTCCAGTCAATGCGGTCGGTGAACGTAACAGGCTGATTCAGGAAGGAGAACGTAATTGGCAAGGGTATTTGCGGCACCGTGTCAGGCACTGTTTCTGACCAGTGCAGCCGGGGCCGCTCACGCAGCCGATGCCACACCTGATATACCACCTACCGTAACGTCAGGTGTCGGATGGTGCGCCAGTAGAGGGGTAGGTTTGAGAACATGGGGAAAATGTAATGATGAGTGATGAGCGGTCCGCCGCGGCGATGAATTTGCTTCCGCAAGAGTATTCGCTGGCGTCAGCCAATTCATCACTCATCGTTCATCATTACCCATCTCCCTTCCTGCAAACTACGCAACGCGGCTAGTGTGGCCTGGGTGGTGTTAACGATGTCGGCGAAGGGAATCAGGGGAGGGCCACCGGCGCGGAGGGTCGTGATGAGCCGCCGAAACTGCTCGGTATGGCCTTTGTCCTGCCGCCCCGACAGGCCCGAAAACCCCCGGAAACCATAGCCTTTCAGCGACTTGAAATTGTCGAGAATCAAGGTTCGCTCCTGCGAATACACTTCGACACGCTCTTTGGCGTAGGCTTTGCTGCCGTTGGCGAAGTAGTTGATCACGCCCGTAGACCCATTTTCGTAGCGAAGTAAGATGGACGCTGAATCGGTTGTTTCGGAGGGGTGTTGCCCCATCGCGTTCATGCACACGTGTGTAACGCGGCTGCCCGTCAGGAACGTGATCAGGTCAACGTAATGGCAGGCCTCACCCAGAATACGTCCGCCGCCCACGGTCCGGTCATGCACCCACGCGTTGGCGGGAATGGCTCCCGCGTTCATGGTGGCAATCACGTTCATGGGTACCGCCCCCGATGCCTCACCACCCAGCAAGGCCTTAGCTCGTTGCGCCGTGGGCGAAAACCGCCGATTGAAGCCCACCAGGACGGTTTTGCCCGATGCCTGCTGTGCGGCAATGACATCGGCAAGCTCCTCGTCGTAAATCGCCAGCGGCTTTTCCACAAACACGTGCTTACCCGCCTGCAGGGCTTCAATAGCGAGCCGGGCATGGCTGTTATGGCGGGTAGTGATCACGCAGAGGTCAACGGCGGGGTCGTTGAGAAGGGTCTGGTAGTCGGTGGTGCTGGTGGCGATACCGTATTTTTTGGCCAGTAACGTACCGCTAAGGCCATTAGCGCTGGCAATGCCGTGGAGTGTGGCACCCGCTTTTTTCAACGCCGGCACCAGCGTGGACCCTGCAAAGTTGCCCGCTCCGATAATGCCTACCACCCCCGCCGACGGCCCGGCTACCACCTCGCGCAACTGCACACTGCCCGACAAGGTAGCTACGGCCTCCGGATAGCTTAGCAACGAGGCAATGCTGCCCACGTCGCCCGTGCTTTTACCTCCCATCTTGCCGTAAATCTGTTGATAATCAGCCAGGGGTACCACTTCGGTAATCAGCGGTTTCACGCGTAGCTGACCACTGCCCAGCAGTTGTAGGATGGTCTGGAAATTCCGGTTTTCGGTCCAGCGTACAAAGGGGAGGGGGTAGTCGTGCCCGGCCTGTTCGTAAGCGGCATCGTAGCGGCCGGGGCCGTAGGAGCACGACACCTGAAAGGTTAGTTCTTTCTCGTAGAAATCGGCGCGGCTCAGGTTCAGGCCCACCACGCCCACCAGCACAATGCGCCCGCGTTTACGGCTCATGCGGGCTGCCTGCGTCATCACCTCATCTGATTTTGTCGAGGCGGTGATGACCACGCCGTCGGCACCCACGCCGCCTGTCAGCTCGGTAATAGCCTGAATCACGTCCGTATTTTTTGGATTAAGTACCTCGATACCAAACGATTGCGCCAGTGTCAATTTATCGTTGTCAAGGTCCAGCCCAATCACGCGGCAACCGTTCAGGCGGAGCAGTTGGGCTGTCAGCAGGCCAATGAGTCCGAGTCCAATTACCACCACGGTTTCGCCGAGGGTGGGATTCAGCAGCCGGATACCCTGCAAACCAATGGCCCCGATCACGGTAAAAGCGGCTTCGTCGTCGCTCACCGCGTCGGGGATTTTGGCAACCAGGTTGCGGGGGATGCAGACCATTTCGGCGTGGTGCCCGTTTGAGGCTACCCGGTCGCCGATGGCCAGATCGGTGATACCTGCGCCCACGGCTACTACCTCGCCTACGTGGCAATAACCCAGCGGCAGCGGCTGGTCGAGTTTCCGAAATACGGCCTCCAGCGTAGGAATTAGCCCGTCGGACTGGATCTTCTCGAATACCTGCTTGACTTTATCGGGCTGTTGGCGGGCTTTACTAAGCAGGTTTGCCTTACCAAATTCCACCAGCATCCGCTCGGTTCCGAGCGACACCAGCGTGCGGCGTGTACGGATGAGCACCTGCCCGGCCCGTACCTGTGGCGCAGGTACGTTCTCCAGCACCGTTTGGCCGGATTTTAAATTCTGTATCAGTTGGTACATGTACGGGGGTAAAAGTACCGCAAAGGTAGGGGTCAATGAATTGTTGACCAGCAGTTACCAAAATCACATTAGAGGCGATTACGCTGCCTTGCGTGTTGACTTTGGAATGACTTTGAGCAGTTGCGTTGTGCCCGTCAGCAGCGTTGTCAGCTGGTCAATAAACTGTTGACGAAGCCGGGTATACTGCATGGTTTGTAGCTGGTCATGTTGAACATTAGCCAGCGTCCTGTTTGTGCGGGCAATCCATTCCAGTGCTTCATTAATCTGGGTTAGCTGTTCTTTGGTCGCCATTACATGTACGGGGGTAAAAGTACCGCAAAGGTAGGGACAATAGACCCTGCTCGTTACTTTTGAGGTGCTTTCCAGGTACCCGCCGTAGTCTATGACCCTACTGATTTTCTCCTGCAATCGCGCGTTGCAGTTACAGACGCTGTTGCACAGTTTGCTGACCTGTCTCACGGTCGAGGGGGGGTATTCGGTTCATGTGCTGTATGCTGCCAGTGATGACGTATATGAGCTTGGTTATCAGCAGATTGGTCAGCAATACGCTCACGTTAAATTCCACCGCGAACGACAGCAACGGCAATGGGCATGGCCTAAACCCTTCAGCTACTGGAAAAATCTGTACCGTTACCTGTCTCACGCCAGCCTGCAACAGACGGGCGATTTCAAGGCATTGACGGAAAAAATTATTGCCGAAAGTCGGCACGAAGGCGTGATGTTCTTGACGGACGACAGCCTGTTTACCCGTCCCGTGCAGCTAGATGCCAACCGGATGGCGCAGGTAATCAACGACCCCGCTGGTAAGCATGCCTACAGCCTGCGCCACGGGTTGACACTGCAACCAAAACCAACTGATATTCAGGTAGGTAATGCCGGAAAATGCCAATGGCAGTTACAGCCGGGTCAGCCTGAATTAGGGCACTGGACATGGCGGTTTTCGGTCGACGGGCACCTGTATTCACGCCGAACGTTGCTGCCTATACTCCGCCGGTTGACCTACGCCAATCCCAATTCGCTGGAGGGGTTTGTGCAGGAATACATCGCCAACGTCCGCCCCGACTTATTTGCCACGTTGCTGTTCGATGCGCAGCCCAGCCTGGTGGGTTTTATCCTGAACAAAGTGCAGACTTATAACGGCAACCGCAGTCTGGACGTGTCACCGGCTTACCTGAATGAAAAGCTGCTGGCGGGGTACCGCCTTACCTACTTATACCAACAACCCGCCACTGATTTTCAGCCCAAACTGACAGGCGTTGCACTCACCCACGCCCTTACCGGCGAACGTGAACTGATTACTGTTGCCTAACTGCCCTATACTAATTGATGATGCGATTTCTCCGTAACGTATACGCCACGCTGACTTTTTTGGGTGTTGACCCCCTGCGTTTTCTGCAAAATATGCGCGGTCTCGGCTGGTTCTGGCGCGACTACCGGGCGTTTACCAAACTGGCCGGCCCTGATCCGCTCTTTCCCATCCAGTCGTTTTATCCGATGCTGCACGATAAGCAAGAGAGTAGTGGTAGTGCTAAAGGACATTATTTCCATCAGGATCTGCTGGTGGCGCAACGCGTGTTCGCCAATGCCCCCGCAACCCATGTCGACGTGGGGTCTCGGATAGACGGGTTCATTGCTCACGTGGCGGCCTTCCGTCTGGTCGAAGTGTTTGATATTCGGCCCCTGACCAACCAGATTCATAACGTGACATTTACCCAGGCCAACCTGATGCAGGTAGACGACCAACTCGTGAACTATACCGATTCGCTGTCGTGCCTGCACACCATTGAACACTTCGGGCTGGGACGCTATGGTGATCCCATCGACCCGCAGGGCTATCTGAAAGGCCTACAGAATCTGGGACGGGTGCTGCGTAGTGGCGGCATTTTTTATTTTTCTACGCCCATCGGCCCGCAACGCATTGAATTCAATGCCCATCGTGTGTTTAGCGTGGGCTATTTGCTCGATCTGTTCCGGACCGATTACGACGTGCTGCATTTCTCGTATGTAGATGACAAAGGCGACCTGCACAGGCATGTGCCCCTCACACATGCCAGCATCGACGCCCAGTTTGGGTGCCGCTATGGCTGCGGTATTTTTGAGCTAAGAAAACGCTGATTCTGCTAGCTTCTCTCCCTCGCACATATCGGCTGGTACAGATTCAGCAAGAAGGGTGGCAATACGCCCCGCGGCTCTACCATCCCAAAGTGGCGGGATAGACCCTCGCCGGGCCACACCTGACCGGATGGCGGTCAAGGCCATGTCAACGGTGACGGGGTCCAGGTCGGCAAGGAGCGTGTTGGTGCCCAGGGTGGTTGTGCTGGGGCGCTCGGTGCTGTTGCGGAAGGTGAGGCAGGGTACTTGCAGGTAGGTTGTTTCTTCCTGAATTCCACCTGAATCGGTCACCACCGCCAGCGCGTGTTCCATCAGGTTTAGGAATTCGAGGTATCCCTGCGGCTCCATCAGGTGTACGTTAGGTATTGCCTTCAGTTCATCCATCAACCCAAATCGCGCCAGGTTTGCCCCCGTGCGGGGATGGATCGGAAACAGCACGGTATGGTGCCGGGCCGCATCGGCTATAATCTGTAAAATGCTCTGAAGCCCCGCCCGATGATCTACGTTGGCCGGGCGGTGCATCGTGACCAGCACATAGCTTTGTGGAGCGAGGTACATCCGGCCAACGGTGTCTAAGCTGTTGGCTTTCAGGCGGTAGTGTATGAGTGAATCGATCATGACGTTGCCAACAAACCTGACTTTTTTGTCGGCAATACCCTCACGGCGGAGGTTGTCGAGGCCTGCCTGCTCGGTCACAAAAAGCAGGTCAGACAGGTTGTCGGTCAGGATGCGGTTGATTTCTTCGGGCATCTGGCGGTCGTCAGAGCGTAGGCCTGCTTCTACGTGGGCCACGCGTACACCCATGCGGACTGCCACCAGCGCGCAGGCCAGTGTGCTGGTTACGTCGCCTACCACCACCACCCAGTCGGGCTGTTCGGTGTGCATCACGGCCTCAAATTTGGTCATGATCTCGGCGGTCTGCTGAGTCGGTGAGCCACTGGCCACCCCCAGGTAATAGTCTGGCTTGGGCAGTTCGAGCTGGTTGAAAAACACGTCGCTCATACGGGCGTCGTAATGTTGCCCGGTATGCACAATTTTCGATTCAACGGTGGGGTGCGCCAGAAAAGCCCGGTGTAGCGGCGCTACTTTCATGAAATTGGGCCGGGCGCCTACGATGGTTAAAATCTTCATTTTTTCTGAAAAACGGCCACAAAAAGTGTGTCGGAGAAGGTAGCGGGTAGGCAAAAGCGCATCAGCCGGGCCACGGCGTTGGTGCCGCCGAAGGTCTGTTGCGTAAGTAGTTGATAGGTATAGGCACCAAGCTGATGCGATAAAGAGGTTGCCGTGCCGTAGTGCAATACGTGCTGGAGATAGGGCGGTTGCCCCGTAAGGCGATACCCCAACCGCTCTACCAGCCGGTAGGCAGACTGGCGGTTGGGCAACGACAGCAGCAGGTACCCACCGGGCCGGAGGTGCTGATCAAAAGATCGAAGCGTTTGGCTTAAATCGGGTACGTATTCCAGCACGCTCGACGAGATAATAGCGTCGAACAGCGCCGTTTCTGGTAGGTGGGTCAGCGGTAGCATGGCCACGCTGAATGTCGCGCTGGCCCCCCCCTGTGCCTGGCAGCGGCGAATCATTTCGGGTGAACCGTCGATACCCGTCACCGAACAGCCCCGCCCGGCCAGGTAGTGACTGAAAACTCCCGTGCCGCAACCCGCATCGAGTACGTGTTGACCGGGTTGAATATAGGTATCCAGCAAAGCGGTCCAGATACGGTAGCGCTCCTGAAAGTCAGGTGATTGCTGGTACCGTTCGCTAAAGGCGGCGGCTATGCCCGAGTGGAAATCGACAGCGTTCATGGGCGGGTTATGGGTAATCGGTCGCGTTCGTCGATGTATACGGCGGCAATCATAAACTGATACAAAAAGGCATGGCTGAAGTGAAAGATAAACCCCGCTTTGCCATCCAGAAACCCCAGTTGAATGACATACCGATAGCCGAAGTACAGCAGCGGACGCAGCAACACGGGAATACGACTCCAGACCTGCTCCTTCACCCACCTTTTTTTGTCGCGCTGGCTGGTGGCGTCGGCCCAGCGGAGGGTCTTTTCGTGGTCGGCTTTCAGCAAGTCGGCCACCTGAAACCGGGTGTAGCGGGCGTGCTTTTCATACCAGAACTGAACGGGTTTGCGGTCGTGGTGCACAAAAGGCTCGCTGATGTAGCCGGTAGTGCCCCGCACCGAAATTTGCTCATCCATGTCGCGGTCGATGCGCTGCACCGCCGATTTCCGAAACAGGCGCAGGATATAGGTGGGGTAGTAGCCGCCATGCCGTATCCAGCGGTTCATGAAAATAAATTTAAACGGAATGAAATAGCCGTTATGGCCTCCGCCTTGCCTCGAAACAGACTCAATTACAGCTTTTAAGGCATCGGTTGCGTACTCATCGGCATCCAGAAAAAGTATCCACTCGGTCGTGATTGGCAGGGCTTCGAGGGCATAGTTTCGTTGCGCTGCATAGTTGTCGAAATCCCGGTGAAAAACGGGTACCCCCGCGGCTCCGGCCAACGATACCGTCTGGTCGGTGGAGCCTGAATCGAGCACAAAAACAGCCGACGCCCAGCCAACCACACTGCGCAGACAGTGGGACAGGTTAAGTGCTTCGTTTTTGGTTAGAATAAGTACGGTGAGCGGGATCATGGGTAAGCCAGAACGCGTTGCTGTTCAGCCGGGCTAGTTGAATCCGTTGGTTTCCAGACGGTTGGTGTTGTCAAATACAAAGGAACTGGTACGAAAAAACAGCGACGTACAGGTTCGCATAATGGCCCCGGAGGCATAGCCGTAAAAATCGACCCGCTGCATGCCGCTCTTGTCGAATCCTTCACGAAACCCGTACCCTTCTGAGTTATCGCAGATGATGACGCCATCCGTTGCGAGCAGGCCAAGGCAGAGCGGAATTAATTCGGAGCGCCAGAGGCCATCAATAACAATAATGTCGAATTGGTGATGTCCTCTGGCGGCTAGTATACCTTCCACGTCGCTTACGCAAACGGCGGCATTTTCGTCGCGCACATGATGCAGTTCAACGTTGCCGGGCATCTGCTGCTTGATGTAATCAAACCAGGCCTTGTTCCCTTCAAATGATACCACCTGGCTGGCCTGACCGCCCCACCAGATAGACGACTGCCCCCCACCAAATTCGAGCACCCGTTTGGTTTTAAAATCTCGCCGGGTGAGCAAGTCAATGCAGGGGAAGGTATACCAGGGTAACGCCCTGCCCGATTTGTCGAGCGCTTTCATGCTAAAGCTGGACCTGAAATGACCGCTGTGGTGGCTGAACATAATAGGCGTGAGAAACGCCGTAATGGTATTTCGAGCCAGGTTGGTAACTGGCCGTGGCAACAGTGCTTTGACCGTTTTGAAACTGCGATGTAGGATAGTCTGCATGGGGGGAAGTACGGTTGTTACGGAGGTAGAATTACTGCATATTATTTTGTGAAAGCCAGTCTTCCAGCACAACCAGCAGCCAGATATGATTCCAGGATACGGCTGGGTCGTTGTTCAGAAAACGTTGCAGGTAAGTCAGCAGCGCGGTTTTATCAAACAGGCCTCGTCCACCAAGGCGCTCGATACGTACAGTGCAGAAATCATGCAAGTCGGTGCGCATCCACTGCGCCCAGGGAAAGCTGAAACCCATTTTAGGACGTTTCAGTAGTTCGGTGGGCAATAGAGGCTGTAGCGAATCGACCAGCAGTTGCTTGGGTGCCTGGGTTATCTTATACCGGTCTGGCACCTGCAGCATGAACTCGATTAGTTCGTAATCCAGCAAGGGCACCCGTAGCTCCAGGGCGTGGGCCATGCTCATCTGGTCGGCATCGCGCAGGAGCAACGGTTCGGTGTATGTCAGTAACTCACTGATGGTGAGCTGACTCATGCTCTCAAGCTGAATCGGTGTTTGCCGCTGCCTGCCTAACAGGGCCGGGTATGGATTGGCCAGCCTGTCGGAGCCGAGTAGTTGCCGGGCTGCCGTGGCTGAGGTCGACTGCCGAAACAGGGGGAACAGGCCGGTGGGATCCAGTGAACGCAAATCGACCAGGTCGGCCAGCTTTTGCTGGTTTGTACCCGGCGAAAACCGGTTGAGCACCCCGCGCCGGATAGGCTTGGGCAAGTGCCACAGCCAGTTTAGCTGCCGCAGCCGGGCGTAGCGTTGAAACGTAGAATACCCCGCAAAGACTTCGTCGCCACCCAACCCGCTCAGAGCCACCGTGATGCCCGCCGCTTTGGTGAGTTTCGACACCATATAGGTGTTGGGTCCGTCGCCGCTGGGCTGGTCCATACTAGCCAGGATCGTGGGTAGTTCGCCCAGCAGTTGTCCCGCCGACAGAGGCAGTTCGGTATGGCGGGTGTTGAACCGTTTCGCCATCTGGCGGGCATAGGCCGACTCATCGAAGGCCGCTTCCTGAAATGTGACCGTAAACGTGTTGACGGGCTGCTCGCTTTGTTCGGCCATCAGCGCTACTACCGCGCTGGAGTCGATCCCGCCCGACAAAAACGCCCCCAGTGGCACGTCGCTGATCATGCGTTGCGCCACCGATGCCTGCAACAGATGCCGGACATGTTGCTGCACCGATGCTTCGTTGTCTAGCCGGGCGGGGTCGGTGGGGGGCGGGGCCATCAGATCCCAGTAGGGCGTTTCGGTCCATTGATAGTTGCTAAACCGCGCCATATGACCTGCCCGTAGTTGCCGCACGCCCGCCACCAGTGTGTTGGGGGCTGCCACGGTCTGGTACATCAGGTACTGGGGCAGCATGGCCGTATTAAGGCGGCGGGGCACCAGGCCCGTTGCCAGCAACGCCCGCACTTCAGAGGCGAAGACAAACACGTGTTCGTCGTGGTAGTAGTAGAAGGGTTTTTTGCCCAGCCGGTCGCGGGCGGCAAACAGTTCGTTGGTGTGGCGATCCCAGATGGCAAAGGCAAACATGCCGCTGAGGCGGTCCAGGCAAGCCGTGCCCCAGCGTTCATAAGCCGCCAGGATTACTTCGGTGTCTGACTGGGTCTGAAACGCGTAGCCCGTCAACTGCTGCCGAATAGCCTGATAGTTATAGATCTCGCCGTTGAAGGTAATTACATACCGTCTGTCTGAGCTAAGCAGGGGTTGGTTAGCGCCGTCGGTGAGGTCAATGATCGACAGCCTGCGGTGCCCCAGGACCACGTTTTCTTCGGCCCAGCACCCACCTGCATCAGGTCCACGGTGGGTGAGCCGACGGGTCATTAGCCCAACCAGATTTGGATCAGCAACAGTAGGCTGTCGGGTAATCAGTCCGGCTATTCCACACATAAAGGTGTTGTCAACTGGTTGGTGGTTAGGGCAGTATACGTTGAGAGCCAGCGGTGGCCGTTGGTACGTATATCAAACTGAGCCGTTGCCAGGGCTATGGCCCGTTGGCGATATTGGGCATACTTACCGGTAGGTAAAGATAGGCAGGTGTCCAGCGTTGCTGCTAAGGTAGCCGGGTCGTTGGCTACCCAAAAACCGGCTCCTTCGGCTGGGAGAATAGACCAGGGCGTGCCCAGAGAAGCAACAACAGGTGTTCCCTGCGCCAGCGCTTCTATTACCACGTTGCCGAAATTTTCGCTGTGCGACGGTAACACCAGGGCATGCGCATCCGCCAGTATCCGTTGTTTTATTTCGCTCGCTACGGGTGGTTCTATACTAACCCGATGGCCCAGGCCCAGCGCGTCGGCCTGCTGCCGGAGGGTGGCCCCGTAACCGCTGGCGTCGGTACCCACCAGCCGCAGTTGCCACGGGCCATTCCTGAAAACGGCCGATAGCGCCACGGCTTCCAGCAGCCGGTCAAGGGCTTTGATGGGATGCAATCGGCCCAGATACAGCAGGTAGGGTGGCAGGGCACCGGGTACGGATGGAGGCAACAGCGGGGGCAATTCGAGGTAGTTGGGTAGCTCAACCACCCGCACGTCGGGGCCAAAATGGGTCCTGATCTGACGCATTTCCTCCCGCGAAGTCGCATGAAACGTAATGCGTGAAGCCCAGGGGCGGATACCCTTCAGCACTAACTGTTTCAGCCAGGGGCGCAGGGCCAGCGCGGCAGGAGCCAACTCGCCCCGTGGTGACCAGACCAGCGGTTTTTGGTGCCGGATGGCCATGACCGCCGCGGCCAGCGATAGTGGGTAAAACAGGCTGGTCAGATGCACCAGGTCAACGGTCGGAATAAGCTGCCACGACTGCCAAATGGACCGCCAGGGCAGGTTGTGGTGGCGCGTCGACACGTAGCGTACCCGCCCGGCCTCGGTGGTAAGCCATTGGTTGCGCAGGGTATTATCAGGCTGATCGGTATCGGTCGATAGCACCGTCACGTTTACCCCCTGCCGCACCAGTGCCTTCGCCAGCCAGTAGACCGAATTACTCGGCCCACCCGACTGGGCAGGATAGAACGTACCGATGGGGTAAAAGAGGTGCATAGTCTGGCTGTCAGTGGATTATGTCCTGGTAAATAGCCTGGTATTGGGTGACTACCTGTGCAATTGTATACTGCCGGGCGTTTTCATAACCCGCTTTGATCAACTGGTTTCGGTAGGTTTCGTCGGTGATGATGCGAACCAGACCCACCCGGATGGCGGCCACTGAATACGGATCGACCAGACAAGCCACCGGGCCGGCCACCTCCTGCAACGGCAGAATGGCGGAGGTCAGCACGGGACGGCCAACGGCATTGGCTTCAATGATGGGCATGCCGAAACCTTCGTAGGTAGAGGCAAACGCCACCAGGTCGCAGGCCACGTATTCGGCCAGCATGTCGGCTTCGGAGAGTCGCTCTTTTTGCCTATAATCCAGGCCCGACAGGTCTAGTTGCTGGCGCTGTTCGGGCGAAAGCTGACCAACAATGACCAGGTGGCAGCAAATACCAGCCAGGGCTTCGACAAGGCGTGACAGGTTCTTGTGGGGCGCCGTGCCGATGTGCAGAATCGTGGGTTTGCGATCATTAAACACCTTGGGCGACGCGGCGAAACAGGGATTATAGTGGTTGGGTATCACCCTCACTTTGTCGGCCAGTGCCTTTCCCATGTAGTGTTCCAGCTCCTGCCGCGACTTCTCCGATACCGTGGTAATGTACCGGGCACGGTGCATGGGCAGGTAATAGTAAAGCAGCCACAGCAGCCTGAATTTGACCGGATTACCCGCCATCCGCTGCCGGGATAGCGACACACAATCGTGGATGGTGAGCAGCGTACAGGCGGGGGGCAGGGCCAGCATGAGGTAGTGCACGTCGCCGGTAATGTGGTAAACGTCGGCCTGTTGGTTTCCGGCAAAGCGCAGGTTTTTATACAGGCAAGCCAGGCTTAAGGTCATGCTGGGTGCAAATGCCTCGTCGACCGTATAGCTACGACTTTTTCGCATGGCCACCGCCAATTGGGTAAACAGCCCTTCGATGCTGTAACCCGACTGCTGCTTGCGAAAAAGGTAGAGGAGTTTCATAAGGTTAATAGATGCGTTACGCAGTTATAATTCGGGCTTCGACCAGCGAACGTTTCGCCATTGGTACGGCCACGTAGTTATAATCAGGACTGAGTATTTGCACGGGTAGGAGGTTGAAGTTGTCTTCCTCAAAAACCAGGCCTCGCGGTTGGCCCTCACCAAATCTGAAAAAATTGTATTGATCGAAATAAGGACTGTCAAGCAGGTCAGGTTGCGTGGAACTGCCTGACTCTGACCATTCAAAGAAGACAATGGGCTGAAAACAAATAATTGTCTGCGCCAGGCCATTCAGCACATAGCGTTCAAAACCCTCCACGTCGATCTTAATGAAATCGACCCGATCCAGGCTCAGGTTTGGCAGAAAATCGTCGCCCCGTTTCACATCGACCTGAATAGGCTTCATATTGGCCTCGCGGTCTTTAATGAGCGTACCCATGCCCTGATTGGCCACCGTCGAGCTATAAAATTCCTGCCGGGCATCGTGCTCGCCGAGGGCATAAGGAAACACGTGCAGGTTCTGGATATTATTGAGTTGCTGCTGCCGGTTGATCCGCTCCACCAGCCACGGCACCGGTTCGAACGAATAAACCTGCCCAAATACCGTGCTGGCAAACAGGCTGTGATTGCCCACGTTAGCCCCCACGTCGATGAACACCGACGAGGTAGGCAACCGCCGGGCCACGGTTTCCAGCAGCCTGAGTTCCTGCCGCGAATAGGCCCCCTGGTAATAGATGCACCAGTCGATGTAGGAGTTGAAGTTGCCTTCGTAACGCAACCCGTAAAAATTGGCCAGAAACGACTCGGAATTAGCCCGATCCGGATTGTGGTAACGGGTTAACAGCCTGTGTTTTATGCCGTGTCGCAGCGCGGGTTGATGGCCCACCCAGCGAACCAGAGAGCGTAGTAGTTTCATGAGGGAGTTACGGATGTAGCCAGCAAACGCCGGTAGAGGCCCAGCACCAGCGTGAACTGAAAAGCCATGCTCAGGGCCATGGCAAAAGCGGCTCCGCTGATGCCGTAGCGCGGTATTAGCAGGAAATTCAGGCCTATGTTGCTGACCGCTGTACTAACTGAATAGAACAGGATGTAGGTCGTTTTTTCGTAGGCCAGAAACGATGAGTCGACGAGTTGCGTGCTCGACAAGAACAGAAACGCCACCGCCACCACCGGAATAAGGCCGAACGACGGCTCGTAGCGGCTGGAGAGGAATAGCGCGCCGATCTGATCCGAGAAAATAAAGAGTAGCACCACCACCCCGCCTCCCATAAGCCAGAGGAATAGCAAGCTCTTTTTGAGTACCGGCAGGGCTGCGCGGGGCGGCTCACTGGCACGGCGCAGTGCGTAGACACTAACCGTGAGCCGCGTAACCAGCGGTGCGCCCAGCATGGCTACACGAGCGCCCATGCTGTAGCCCGCCGAGTAGTAACCCACGGCGGCTTCGGTCAGCAGCAGACCCACAATGTATTTGTCGACGTAGTTGGTCAGCCACGAAAAAATGGCCTGCGTAAACAGGGGCAGGGCATAACGCCGGAGATGGCCCGCCAGTGAGTGAGCTGGTGGCTGAGGAGACAACACCGGGGCTACGTGAAAGCGGCGGGTGGCATATACGCTCACCAGCCAAAGCAACCCGTTGAGCAGCACTACACAAACCCAGAGTGCCGGTGTGGTAACCGGAAATCCGCTGCTGATGAGCGTCACCAGCAGGATCAGGTTTGCCAGTGGGCTGAGTGCCTGCATGAGCGCCAGTTTTCGGATATGCCCGTAGGCGGTGAAATAGCCGCTGTTGAGCAGATAGACCCCCTGCAGACAGGTAGACAGCCACATCAGCAGGCCCAGCAGCCACACCTGATGAGCAGCTGCGTACAGTGCCGTACCCAACAATGCCACCGAATAGACCACCGCCAGCACGATGACGTAGAATCGTTTTGCCCGCGCCGGGGGGTACTGTTGCAACGCCGACATGTACGCCTGAATCGTGGGCGACACCACAATGCCGTGCAACAGCATGGTGGTGGCCAGCTGAAGGTTATAGGCCCCCAGCACAGCCGGAGTTACAAACAGGGCCGTTAGTTTACCATAGGCAACGCCTGCCCCCACGCTGATCCCCTGCGACCACCACAGGGCGGCAGTGCGCTGCCAGGTATCAGCAACGAAGTCAGTCAGGCGGTGCCAGGTAGCAGCGAGGGTCACAGGTGGGGCGGGTTACAAAAAACGGGTCAGCAGTTGGGTGGTCCGGTGGGCGTAGGTATGTTGTTGCCGCACCAGGTCATAGCCTGCCTGCCGAATGGTGACCATCTCGGCGGGGTGGCTCAGGGCGTAGTCAACGGTGGTGCAGAGGCTGTCGTGGTCGGTGAAGTACAGGATGTGTTCGTTGGCTTTAAACGTGCCGGCCATTTCGGGGCAGGCACTTGCCAGTTGCAGACCGTGGGCTACTGGAATCTCGAAAAAGCGCATGTTAGCGGCGGGGAAACAGGCATCGTCGATGACGTTGAGGTTCAAACGACTCTGGCCAAACATGGCGGCACATTGCCTGCCCAACAGCGGTTTTGGGTGTAAGTGCGACTTCAGCGTGCGGCTTTGGCTACGCGACCAGCTGGTGCCCCAAATACCCATTTTCAACGCTGGAAAATGGCGAATCAGCGTTGCCAGGGCCTGTTCACGTTCGGGTCGCCAGGCACCCACAAAGGTGAGGTCATACAAAAACTGGCTGGCGGGTGCTGCATTTTCGTGCAAAGCAGGGTCGGCGGCCAGGGGCACCCACTGCACATTGGCGAATCCCATGCGCTCGAACAGGGCGACCGAGGCCCGGCAATACGTTGCCACACCGTCGTAGAGCAGGGCAGCGTCGCGCACGTGGGGTTGCAGGCTGGTGAGCGGGTCGGGCCAAACCAGCACAAACCGGCAGTCATGGACCGATTTCACAAACGCCAGCGTACTAAACAGGATGCGGGCGTTGCCAAAAACCAGCACCAGATCGGGCCGCCCCGCCCGAATGCGCAGGGACAGATCCCGGTTTAATTTCTGCCGCCAGGGATCCACAGATATATACTGGTTAACTATTTGCCCCAGCCGACCAAAGCGCGTAAACTCGCCAAACTGATCAACTACGTCGTAGATAAATACCTCATGACCAGCTGCTTCCATGGCCCGGCGGTACGATTGCTCAAGAGCAGTGTCGGCGCTGCTACCCACCATGAAGATGTTCATAAGCGCGTAGGGTGCAAAGCTGCCTTTAACGAGTCAACCGTTTTGGCGTAGCCGTATTGATTAATCAGCGTCAGTGAGGCCTGCCCCATAGCCTGGCGTTGACATGGCGGCATATCCATCAGCCGGGCCAGCCGGTCGGCCAGTTGACCCACGTCGCCACACGGGTATGTGTAGCCATTGACGCCTTCCTGAACCAGGTCAGCCACGCAGCCGATGGTGTCGGAGAGGACCACCGGCAAGCCAAAATTCATGGCTTCGTTTGTCGACAAACCCCATGTTTCGATGGTGGAACACATGGCGTACGCATCAGCGACGGCGTAGTACTGACCAATGACCGATTGATTAACGAAACCCGTCAGCAGTACGTGGTCCATATGATGTGCCTGAACAAAGGCCGCCAGTTCGTTGCGTGCGCTGCCTTCACCCACCAGCACCACCGCCACGTTGGGTCGTTGTAGCTGATGAACAGCCTTCAGCAAGTCCAGAGGC
The DNA here is from genome assembly GCF_017353185.1 of Fibrella rubiginis. Lineage (GTDB taxonomy): Bacteria > Bacteroidota > Bacteroidia > Cytophagales > Spirosomataceae > Fibrella > Fibrella rubiginis. The sequence goes on from NZ_JAFMYV010000001.1 coordinate 87,327, forward strand.
CGTTTATTGGGTAAATACTTACCACTGAAGACGATAACGAAGTGGTCTGGCGATAGCCCAAACGCTTCGCGTAGCGCCATCCGTTGCGGTTTCAGCAGCTGGTACTGCTGCTGAAACCGGCTATTATCGACTGAAAACGGGCCGTGAATCAGCTTCTTCTGAGCAACGCCGAAGAACTGGTAGAACGCCCTGTTTTGCTGCCCGATATAAAGAAAATAGTTGATCATGGGGAACAACCCACGTTCCAGCACCCAGCGCCGTAGCTGAATCCTGTGTGGCGATTTTTGTTGCTCAACTACGTTCGAGCTATCGGCACGCATACAGACGGTATGGCCAAACAGCCGCCCAAACAAGATGGTCAGCCAGCAGGTGGCCGATGCCCAGCCGTTGATGATGACTACACCTTTGGGAGCCTGCCAAAGCCAGCGAATTACCGAGAGATTAAACAACCCCCAGAAACCATGAATCGACGGGCGGGGGGATTGATTCGACAGAAACGCGTGGGTATAACCATCCAGTAGTGGAATATCCCACTGCACGGCTGTGCCAAATTGCCTGTCAACTTCGCCTGATAAACCATGCCGCGAGCAATACAGCACCGTTACGTCAAAAGCAGTGTCTGCGGCTAACTCACGGTATAGCGGCGCAAAATATTGAATAGGATGCGTGTTAACTATTAATAAGTGTATAGCTGTTTTAATCACAGAATGTATCGTCTTAGATATAGTTCGTGTCTAACCAAGAATTCGTATTTGAAAAGAAGTTTAAAGTTGAATATTCAAACGTTTTGTTATTATCCAGAATAGGATTAAAAATGTAGACATAATTGCGAAACTACCCCATACCGTTAATACATCTGTTTCTAGCGTAAGACAGCCCGCAAAAAGACAGGGAATCCACAATAGTACAGTAGGCTTTGTTTCGGCAATGCGAAGAATTTTATGAAAACATAGGTTGAACAGTAGCCCAAAGAAGAACATAAAAATAATTCCTCCAGTCCGGCCAAAATTTGCGTATGCTTCGCCTAATGGTGAAATATTAGAGCTACTGGCTCCATTATGAACAATGCGCGTAAAGCGTTCGATATTAGCCACGCCGCCGGTTATTGGTTTATTAGGCCATATAAAACGGGGAATGAATGGGTAGATGAAATATAAAAAAATTTCACCGTTTGCATAAGGTTCAACGCGGGGTACATAGCTCATCGTTTCTGATATAAGCTGCCCCTGGTTTGTGCGGTTGTAGGTGGAATAAAGGTGATCTTTTCCAAACAGAAAGTCGGTGTTGCTCAGCCGTTGCCCTACTAAACTCAGCATCAGCGCCGGATCCGCTTTCCGGTCTGCAATTGTGTTTCCCCAGGTTTTCATCCTGTACTCCATCTTGATCGACTGGACCAGTATGATGAACAAAGCGCACAAACCCACCAAAACTAGCTTGTAGTAAAAAGCAATAACCGTTTTTCGGCTCACCAACACAATGCAGAGGTAGAGCGCCGTGAAATAGAGCAGTGCGCCAAACATACCCTCACGGACTGTATTATATATCAGCACCCCTAATGCGATGGCCAGGGTTATTTGTTTTGATTTTCCCGCCGAATAATGGCTATACAAAACAGATGTATATAAGCAAACAGCAAATAAATAAACGACGGCCCGTATTTCCACTGGCATGTAGTCAACTAATACACTGCCTGTGATACCCAATACCAGAAGAACGGTGATTGTCTTTTGCTTATCTTCTAAATAGGCTCGTACGCTTTCCAAAAGATCTTTATGAGGTGTTACCTCATGAAGACGTAATAAAATACCCGTGCTAAACGCAATTGTTGCCGGTAGTCCATAGCTCAGGTATTCATCCGAAGAAAGAATCATCTCTTCAGGACGGCTCAGCAAAACCATCACTGGAGAAAAGACCATCGTCAAGGTGGTAATGAGCACAATTAACTCGCGGACGGCAATGCTTCTGCCCAACTCATACAGAAAAGTCAATAGAGTAAACAAAGAGAAGCCAAGCGAAGTGGCTTCCCAGGCACTTATATCTGAGGTGAACAACAAAAGCATGATTACTGTCATGCTGATAATTGCAAAGCGGAGCCGTGCAGAAGTCATAATTGATCTGCGGATTAGATCGTGTTATTTCCTGTTCCAGAAATCAAAACCGGGTCCTTTTTTGGTTACCTTCTTTGCCGTTGCCGACGTGTCATCTTCGTTGCCGTAGGTAGAGCGATACATGTAGCCGTAGCCTGCATCGTAGCCGTAGCCGTAGTTGTATTCAAAGTCTTTTTTAATATCGATCCCGTTGATGACCAGGCACATGTTGGGGAACCGCTTTTCCCGATAGAGCGTGTCTATGTTTTTCAGGAATCCCTTACCCGTGTATAGGTGACGCACAATGTAAAGTGTCATGGTGGCGTGTTTGGCCAGTATGTTAGCATCCGTTACTAACCCCACCGGCGGGGTATCGGCAATGACCACATCGAAGTGTTCGCGCAGGTTCTCGAACAGGTAACGCATTTTGTCGCCGCTGATCAGTTCGGAAGGATTGGGGGGCAGGATACCGCAGGGAATGAAAAACAGGTTTTCGTAGCCCGGCACCGGCTTAATGATCTCGTCCATGGTGGCCTGACCGGACAGGTAGCTCGACAGGCCTTTGGGGCTGGTCTCATTGATATAGCGGTGTAATTTGGGCTTGCGCATGTCAAGCTCCAGCATCACTACTTTTTTCTCGGCAATGGCCAGGCTGGCCCCCAGGTTGAGCGAGATAAATGACTTGCCCTCGCCGCTGATGCTGGAGGTGATCAGAATGGTTTGTTTGGTGCCCCCGTCGGGGTTAAAAAACTGGATGTTAGTACGCAGTGCCCGAATCTGCTCCGACAGCAATGACCGACTTTTGGCGGTTATCTCCAGGGGCGAACTGGTGTCGTCAGACTGGATTACTTCGCCAATGATGGGGGCTTCCGTAACGTCTTCAATCTGTGATTTACGGCTGATTTTGCTGTTGAAGTAATCCAGCAACCACAGCACCAGTACGGGCAGGAGCAAACCTACCAGCAGCGCCACGAGGTAATAATTACGCTTCACGGGCTTCACAGGGCTTGGTTCGGCCTTGGCGTCGTCGATCACGCGCAGGTCAGAGACGGTCGAGGCAAACGACATGGCCGTTTCCTCGCGCTTTTGGAGCAGATAGTTATATAGGTTGCCTTTAATGCTGGCCTGCCGCGAAATGTCCAGCAATTGCCGTTCCTTCTGCGGAATGGTGCGGATCGTGGCTTCAATGCGTTTGTTGGTGGTTTGCAGACTGTTTTGGGTGCTTACCAGAATGCGGCGCAGGGTGAGCACGTTGTCGCCGATGTTACGCTTGGTGGTTCGGATCTGCTCGTCGATGGTTTCAATCGGGACTGATTTTTCGGGTACGGTGCGAACGAGTTTTTCGCGCTGGCTTTCCAATTCCAGCAGGTTGCCTACCAGGGCCGTGAGGGTAGGGCTGTCCAGGCCCACGGTGGCGGGCGTCACCACCCGCGTGTCGCCTTTGCTGGCGAGGTAGTTTTCAATCTCGCGCAGGGTACCCAGCTGAATGTTGACCTGGCTAAGCTGGGCGTCGTTTTCTTTTACCTTGTCGAGAAACAGGTTCGATTCAGAACTGAGGTCCACGATGCCCGAATTGGTTTTGTAGCGCTGGATGTCGCCCTCAACGGAGGTTAGCTCCCGCGAGATGATCCCCAGCCGGTCTTCCACAAACCGCAGTGTATTGGCCGCCACGCGGTTTTTGTCCTGCAGCGACGACAGTTCGTAGAAATACAGCAGCCGGTCGAGGTAGGTAGCGGCCCGGTCGGGGGCGGTGTCTTCCATGGTGAGAAAAAGCACCGACGCCGATTTATTAGGCTGCGACACACGCAGGCCTCTGGAAAAGGATTTGATAACCGCCTCGCGGTGGTTCATCGTGACCTGAATGGTCTTGTGTTTGAGGGGGGCGTTGGGCCGTTTGGTGATCAAAACCAGCCCTAGGGGTGTCTGAGTAGCTTTTCCATAAGGGCAGATGACGCCGTCGAGGGTAGCTGCGCTGGCTGCAACGGTCACGTTGACGGGCAGATCATAGGCAGCTTCAAGGGGTTTCAGCACCTTCACCACCACAGGAGCATCGCGGTAAATGTCGCGGATGCGCCACCGGTCTTTGTAGGAATAGACCATGTCGAGGCCCAGATCGTCGACTACTTTTTCGGCCAGCTTATACGATTTGAAGATCTCTATCTCGTTTTCGACCTGCTTCTTCGAGCCAAACATGTCCAGTTCCTCCATCAAATCCTGCTTGGAGGCCCCGCCAGCGCGGTCATCTTCTTTGATGAGAATACTGGCCTGAGCGCTATAGGTGTATTTCAGGGTGGTGAGGTAGGCAAACATGCCCACCAGGCTCAACAGCAGCGTAACCACAAACCAGTACCAGTTGCGCAGGTATTTGGTGGCCAGAAACTTGATGTACTCCTGGCCAAATTGACTTTCTGATTGTCCTGATGCTGTCATAATTGCGGTGAGCGGATCATGCTGTTCTTACTGCAAATTGCGTACAAATAAAAAAAATGGCGTCAGACAGACGCAGGTTACTTCACGCGGATGACGTTGAGAATCACAGTGGCAATAAGGGTAACGGCGCTAATGATGGTGGGCACGTAGGGCAGCGTACGGCTAGCCTGAATTTTCTTGCTGCTTTTGGGCTCCACGTAGATCACGTCGTTGGGTTTCAGGTAGTACGCCGGCGACGAAAACACACTGCGGCTGGTGAGGTCAACAGGAATAAACTCTCGTTGGCCGCCCCCGTCGCGGACTACCAGCACGTTCTCGCGCTTGCCATATACGGTGAGGTCGCCCGCCAGACTGATGGCCTCCGTAATCGTAATCTTCTCGTTTTGCACCGTAAATACCGAGGGGTGTTGTACCTCGCCCATAACCGATATTTTGAAGCTAAGCAGCCGGGCAGCTACGTAAGGTTCACGCAGATAGGTAGTGAGGGTGTCATGAAGCATCACCTCCAGTTCGGCCAGGCTCCTGCCCGCCACGCGTACAGAACCAATTTTAGGGAAATTGATGGTGCCCGTTTCGCTCACCCGGTAACCAATGGGCAGGTTGTTGTTGTTCTGCGTACTGGCCGTGCCCAACGATAAGCTGGTGCCGACGCGGGTAAAGGGGTTAAACACCACGTCGGCGTCGGTATTCAGGCTCGAGACGGCAATCGCCAGCACGTCGCCGGGTTGCAGCCGATAGGTGTAGGTCACGGCTGGAAGCTGTGCCAGGCTGTCGGCCAGGGCTTTTTGCTGGAAATAGGTCATGTCGTCGCGCTTCTTTTTCGACGATTGTGCACTAACGTCCAGGTGAGCTGCCAGCAGACTCCAGAAAATCAGTAAAGTAGTGAGTCGTATCAAGTGTATCGGTAGGTAAAGCGGTGGAGAAAATTTCGTCGCAGACTAACGCCCGCTCATATACGCATCGACACCTGGGAACGGTCAAACGCCGATTTGATGTCGTAGACAACAGATTGCTCCTGTCGGCATAATGAGCGGATAGGCAGGCTATTGAACTCATCATGTGCCACAGCCAGAATCACGCCGTCGTAGTTGCCATTCAGGCAGCTTTGCAGAACAATGCCATGTTCATCGGCTACTTCCTGCGGTACGGCCCAGGGGTCATACACGTCTACGTTGATGCCGAAGCTCCGCAGTTCGTGGTAGATCTCAGCTACTTTGGTGTTGCGCACGTCGGGGCAGTTTTCTTTAAACGTAATCCCCAGCAGCAGCACCGCTGCCCCCGACACCGGGATGCCCGCCTTAATCATAGCCTTCACCATTTTGTTGGCTACGTAGATGGGCATGTCGTCGTTTACGCGCCGCCCCGACAGGATCACCTGCGGGTGGTAGCCCACGCTCTGTGCTTTGTGAGCCAGATAGTACGGGTCAACGCTGATGCAGTGGCCACCTACCAGCCCGGGCGTAAATTTCAGGAAGTTCCACTTGGTACCGGCCGCTTCGAGCACATCCATTGTGTCTATATCCAGCCGGTCGAAAATCAGGGCCAGTTCATTCACAAACGAGATATTTACGTCGCGCTGGGCGTTTTCGATGGCTTTAGCGGCTTCGGCAACTTTAATGGAGGGTGCTGCGTAGGTGCCCGCCGTAATGATGGTTCCGTAAAGCTGATCAACAAAAAGGGCCGCTTCAGGGGTAGAGCCGGAGGTGATTTTCAGGATGTTGGCTACCGTTCGGGTTTTGTCGCCGGGGTTAATGCGCTCCGGCGAATAGCCGCAATAGAAGTCTTTGTTAAACCGCAGGCCACTCACAAGTTCCAGGACGGGTACGCATTCTTCTTCCGTACATCCGGGATATACCGTCGATTCATAGATAACAACATCACCCCGTTTAAGGTACTGGGCCACCATATTGGTAGCCGTTAGCAGAGCCGATAAGTCGGGCCGTTTGAATTTGTCGATCGGGGTGGGGACCGTTACAACAAAAACGTTGCACTGCGCCAGTGAGGTAGCTGAGCTGGCAAACGTAATGTGGGGGCTGAGTGCAAAGGCTTCCGGCTCAATTTCGCGAGTTTGGTCCTGTTGCTGTCGAAGTTCGGCCACGCGCCGCCCGTTGATATCAAACCCAACGGTGGGCCAGCATTTACCAAATTCGAGTGCTAGTGGCAGGCCAACGTAGCCAAGACCAACAACACCGATATGCACGGATGCCGGCGATGAAATAACAGGAAGCATTGGTTAAAGGAAGTAGTCAAGTTACGGACGGGGCAACAAATATAAATCGTATCATCATACAAACGTTGGTACTGTCAACGGTAACTGGCAGGCAGCATGATAGTCAGCTGATTGTAATACCTTTTCCAGATGGGTCAAATCGCGGGCACGGTGCAGGTCAGAGGAGACGAAATCGACCAGTCCCTCACGGATGAGGGTGTGTGCCATGCGCCGGGCCTCACTGCCATAGCGACCCACCAGCGACATCAGGTTTAGCTGCATACTACACCCCTGTTGCCTTAGATAGAACAGGTGATCGATATGCCCCCGGAAATACTGGTAGCGTTCGGGGTGAGCCAGAATAGGTCGGTAACCTTTCACCTGCATCTGAAAAAGCCAGTTGGGTAATTGCCGGGGTAGTGCCGCCCAGCCCGTTTCAATCAGCACAAACCGCTCGGTGCCAAAGCTGAGCAGGTCGTCCTGCTGCAACCGGGCATCGAAAAGCTCGTCGGTGAGGTATTCGGCAGCAACGGTGAACGTGAGTGGTAGTTCATTTGTGTGGATGAGTGCCTGCACCAGCTTACCTGCCTCGCGTAGTTGATCCGAGGTATTGGGGTGAAAATCCTGACTGACATGCGGGGTAGTGACAACATGCTGAATACCCCAGTCGGCCAGTTGTCGCAGGCAAACCAGGGCCTCATCAATATCCTGGATACCATCATCAACACCGGGTAGAAGATGGTTGTGCATATCAAAAGGATAGCCAACGGCCACCGCCCCACCTGCCGTGGAGGCTGAATTGAATTTGTCTTTAAGCGTTTGCCAGAGTGAAGCCATTTATACAAAGCTATACCGAAAGCGCTACAACCAAGCCAACGGGCCAGTTGCAGTGCGTAAGTTAATGAACACTTTTTCTTTCATAAATCTGTTATCTATCTGTTTTGCGTAGGTACGCAGCACACCAACCAACTATAAACCAAGTTACTGTTCATGGCAAAGCGTAGTCTGATCGCTCAGGTACTCAGTTCCATTTTTTTCGGCCGCTCGAAAGCCAAAGCTGGCAAGTATGCCCGTAATAGCCTCAGTATGTTGGGCTTACTGAAAGCAGCACTGGGTAAGAGTAAAGCGATGAAAGGCGATGATTCCATTGGATTTCGCGAACAAGTGGTTTTGCTAAGCCGGATGATCAAGGCATATGTGGCCGGTGAGTACCGCGAAATTCCGACTAAGACGCTGATTTCCGTTCTGGCTTCACTGATCTATTTCGTATCGCCAATTGATTTTATTCCCGACGTGTTGCCAGTCCTTGGCTTCGCCGACGACATTGCCCTGATGGTGTGGCTCTTTAACTCGCTGCAGGATGATATTGCTCATTTCCGCGACTGGGAGCGCAATCAGGCCCGCGTAACGGGAAAGGTGATTGATATTAACGACTAATTTAATCGCTTCTTCGGAAGGCATTTCTTATTTTTGCGTACGTTCTAAACAACCAATAGACATGATTACAGCATCCATTTTAGCATTTATGGGTTTGGGCGGTCAGGAGATGCTGCTCATTTTCTTGGCGCTCCTTCTTTTCTTCGGTGCCAAGAAATTGCCCGAACTGGCGCGTGGCCTGGGTAAAGGTATCCGCGAATTTAAGGATGCCACCAAAGACGTTCGCGAGAACATCGAAGACGGCCTGAAAGAAACGAAATAAGGTTTGCTTCCTATACGCAGACAACCGGACGCCCCCAAGACGCCCGGTTTCTGCTTTTTATCAGTTTACAGTTTTCTGTTTACTGTCTTCTGTTGCCATTCGGCAGCGTAAACAGTGAGCCGCCAAACCGCAACAGAAGACAGTAAACAGAAAACTGTAAACTTTCTTTATGCCCTACCGCTCCTTCCGTTCTGTTCAGGCTGATCTGGCTAATGGCACTACTACCTGTCGCGGGCTGGTAGATGATTACCTGACGCGCATCGCCGAAAACGCTCACCTGAATGCATTTACGGAAGTGTATGCTGACGAAGCCCGCCAGCGTGCTGATGAACTGGATGGCCGTCGGGCCGAAAATCCGGTTCGTATTGGGCGGTTGCATGGCATGGTCATTGGCCTTAAAGACGTGCTCAGTCACGCCGGTCATGGTCTGCAGGCGGGCAGCCATATCCTAAGCGGATTCACGGCACAGTTTACGGCCACGGCCGTTGAACGCCTCCTGGCCGAAGATGCCATTATTATTGGCCGCCAAAACTGCGACGAGTTTGCGATGGGGTCGTCCAACGAAAGCTCGGCGTTTGGTGTGGTGCGTAACGCGGCCGATCCTGAGCGGGTGCCTGGTGGCAGCAGCGGCGGGTCGGCGGTGGCGGTGCAGGCGGGGCTTTGTCTGGCCAGTATTGGGTCAGATACGGGTGGCTCGGTGCGGCAACCGGCGGCGTTTTGTGGTGTAGTGGGGTTGAAGCCCACCTACGGACGCATAAGCCGATGGGGGCTGGTAGCCTATGCCTCTTCTTTCGACTGCATCGGTCCTATTGCCAATACACCTGCCGACGTGGCCCTGCTGCTGGAAGTGATGGCCGGTGCCGATGAGTTCGACAGTACCGTTTCGACCCGGCCCGTAGCGGCTTATTCGCAGGCTACACTACCCAGCCTGGCCAGCGGTGGTCGCCCCGTGCGCGTGGCTTACCTGATTGACGGGGTAGAAAGCGAAGGCGTTTCTCCTGACATACGAAGGGCCACGCAGGGGGCTATTGACCGGTTACTGGCGGCGGGCCATGTGGTTGAACCGGTGTCGCTATCGCTTCTAAAATACTTATTACCAACGTATTACATTCTGACCACCGCCGAAGCGTCGTCTAATCTGTCGCGGTTCGACGGGGTGCGTTATGGTCACCGTGCCCAGCCCGCGTCGGGTGCGCAGACGGATCTGGTCGAGATGTATAAACAGAGCCGGACAGAGGGGTTTGGGCCCGAGGTGCGCAAGCGTATTTTGCTGGGTACGTTCGCCCTCAGTGCCAGCTATTACGACGCTTATTACACTAAAGCCCAGCAGGTGCGCCGCCTGGTACGCGACGAAACCGAACGGGTTTTTGCCAATTACGATTTTCTGTTGACCCCCACCACGCCAGGTTCGGCGTTTCGGTTGGGCGAGAAATCAGACCATACTGCCGAAACAGATCCGTTACAGATGTACTTAGCCGACATTTTTACCGTTCAGGCTAATGTAACGGGATATCCGGCCATATCTATTCCCAACGGCACCGACAGCAACGGCCTGCCCATCGGTATACAACTAATGGCTCCGCCCTTTGCTGAAGAAAGCCTGATTGCCATGGCAGAGCGTATGTTTAAAGTCTAATGTTTAAAGTTCAATGTTTAAAGTTTGCTAAACAGGAAACAGCTATACGTCTGATGCCTTTTTTAAACTTTAGACGTTAAACCTTAAACTTGTTCCTTCCCCTTCGTAACCTGAGAGAGATGAGTGAGCTAATGAAGCGAGTAACGCAAGTAGGGTATGGGCTTGCTGTGGCGGCCAGTCTGTTGATAATCAGCCCTGTACGGGCGCAGGTAGCCGATTCGTCGGTGGTAGATAGCACCTTTATTGTGGAAGAGGTGCTCAACCTGCCCACCATTCCTGAAGCCACCTTGCGTGAGCGGCTACCCAAGTTACAGCGCCAGATTCCGCTGCCCTACAACAAGGTCGTCCATAACTTCATCGACTACTTCACCTACCGTAAACCCAGCTACACGCGTATGGTGATGGAACGGATGCCGTTTTATTTCCCGATGTATGAAAAGACGCTGGCGAAGTATAACATGCCCGACGAACTGAAGTACCTCTCTATCGTGGAGTCGGCGCTGAACCCACGGGCGGTGTCGCGGGTAGGAGCGGGGGGACTTTGGCAATTTATGCCATATACCGGCAAAGATTTCAAGCTCAATATTGATGATTATACCGACGACCGGATGGACCCGCAAAAGGCCACCGACGCCGCCTGCCGGTACCTGAAAGAGCTTTATGGGACTTTTGGCGACTGGGAAATGGCCCTGGCCGCCTACAACTGCGGGCCGGGAGCCGTGCGCCGGGCCATGCGCCGGTCGGGGGGAACCACGTTCTGGACCTGCTATGATTTCCTGCCGAAAGAGACGCGCTCTTACGTGCCGCAGTTCATTGCCATCGCCTACATGATGAACTACGGCCCCGACCACGGCATCGTGGCCGAACACCCCGACTACCCCATTGCGTTTGATACCGTGCAGGTGAATTCGTATCTGGACCTGAAAACGTTTGCCGATCTGAGCCAGATGCCCCTTGCCGATTTGCGCAAACTTAATCCCGCCATCAGCACCGACCGCCTGCCCGATTATACCCGCGATTTCGTGCTGCGCGTACCCAGCGAACGGATGCATCATTTCCAGAGCAACCGCCGCATGATCATGGACTCGGCCAGTAAACTGCCTGTGCTGATGGCCAACATGCTGCTGGCGCATAGTGAAGAGGCTGGCTCCAGCCTTGACTCAGCTAACGATCCGGCACATTGGCGGGTGGCCAGTCGGCTGGCCGATGCCGTACCCGTGAGTGCTGTGGTTGTGGCCGAAAATGACCCCGCCGGGGCGGGGCAGGCTCTGCCTGAGCCCGATGACCTGGAGACGGTGGTGATGCGCAAACCCAAAAAGCAGAGTCATACTGTGCGCCGGGGCGAAACGCTGTCGGAGATTGCCGAGCGGTATCACGTAGACACGTATGATTTAAAGCAGTGGAACCATCTGCACTCAAAAACGGTGAAGGTGGGCCAGAAACTGACCATTCTGCGCGAAGCGGGCGAAACCCATACCGAACGCATGGCGAAGCAGGATAGCCCCAAGAATCACCGCAAGGCCGAAACCACTGCCCGCCACGAGCGCGAACGCCCCCGTTACCACCGCGTACAAAGTGGCGATACCCTCTGGAACATTGCTCAGCGCTACGGCCTGCTCTCGATTGACAAACTCAAGAAAATTAATCACATCAAAGGCAACAGTGTCCGCCCCGGACAAAAGCTGCTGGTGGGGTGAACAAGAATGAATAATGAACAATGTACAATGTACAATGGCTTCGCGTACTAGACCTCTGAGGGCGAAGCCATTGTACATTGTACATTGTTCATTATTCATTGTACATTATTCATTAAAAATATGATCGCCTACTTAGACGGCACGTTGGCCTATAAAGAACCCGCATACACCATCATCGACGTCAATGGTGTTGGGTATGAGGTGTTTATCTCATTGCAGACCTATACCACACTGCCTGGTGGCGGCGATAAGGTGAAGCTATTTATTCACCATAACTTTCGGGAAGACAACCAAACGCTTTTTGGCTTTGCGCAGGCCGACGAGAAAGCTTTGTTTCGGGAATTGATTGCTGTGTCGGGTGTAGGGCCGAACACGGCGTTGGGTATGCTGTCGTCGATGTCGCCGCAGGAGTTGCGGCTGGCCATTATGAGCGAAAACGTCCGGGCTATTCAGGCTATCAAAGGCATCGGGGCCAAAACGGCACAGCGCATCATTCTGGAACTGAAAGACCGGATGAAAAAGTCGGGTCTGCTGCCCGACGGCCCCACCTACCGCCAAAATGCAGGCAACCCTGTTCGCGAAGAAGCCCTGGCAGCGCTGGTAGCCCTAGGCTTCCCCCGCCCCTCTGCCGAAAAATCGGTAGACGATATCCTCCGCACCGACCCCGCCCTTAGCGTAGAAGACATTATCCGGAAGGCACTGCGTTGAGGAATGAACAATGTATAATGAACGATGTACAATGGCTTCGCGCTTCGGCGTGACCCCATTGTATATCGTTCATTATACATTGTTCATTCCCCTGATACGATTGGCCCGGTTTTAGCCGTTGTGATAACGTCCCAACAACCCAAGTTGTTTACCCATCCGATTGTACACCAGTTATGGTGAAGCGTTACACCGTTCGACGACCTAATTCTGATTTATATTGTGCTCTGAATCAGTTAGTTAGTGCCAGCTGGCTGAGGCATTCTACCCGGCTCTGGTTGCTGATTGGCTTGGTGAGTGCATCTGTCGCGTCGGCTTTCGCGCAGACACCAGCCCGCCGTGGCCGCACTACACCCGCTGCGTCAACGACCGCCCCTGCTGCCGACCGCCGGAAAGCCGTAGCTGATTCGATGAAGGCTGTGGCTCAGGAACGTCTGGATAGTTTGCGGGCTGTGAAAAACGCCGCCCGCCGCCCCACCATTCGCTGGCAGGACCGGTACACGTCGCGGTTTTCGGACCGCAATCCCCGTTCGCCCTACCTACTGCGCGACCCCAAAGGACTGGGTACCGATTTTCGGATGTTACCCGACAAGTCGGTTTCTATCAACGAACGGATCATCCCCCGATCTGGAGCGGCCACGGGCGTTGCCAATGCCAGTGTCGTAACGGTTGGGCCCACACCCGGTGCGCCTGTGAGTCAGACCGGCCCCGCGGGTGGCAGACCAGCAGGATTGCCCTACCGACCCGGCGAAGTGGTGCCATTTTCAGACTTCAACCGCCTCCAGAATGAGCGCATGGAAGACCGCCTCTTCCGCGAATATGCCGCCCGCCGTGATGGGCAAAGCGCCGTGAGTGGTCGGGGCCTGATTCCCAAACTGGAGATGCCGCCCATTCTCGACCGCATTTTTGGAGGAAATAACATTGATTTTAAACCGAACGGCTTCGTCACGCTTGATCTGGGCTACCTCTACCAGTTCATCGACAACCCCGCCGTGGCGGTGCGTTTGCGTCGGCAGGGTAATTTTATTTTCAACGAACAGATTAACCTCAATTTCAACGGGCAAATTGGTGAACGGCTGGGTGTGCTGGCCAACTTCGACACCAAAGCCAGTTTCAATTTCGAGAATGCGCTGAAGGTCAATTACCGGCCACAGGGCTTAATTCCGGGCCTGGGAGCCAACGGGCTGCCTCAGATGCCGACGGTACCAGGCCTGCCGAACCTGCCTGCCTTTGGTAGCACGCAGATGAATCCGCAACTGCCCTTCACGCCGCAGAATGAGAGTATTCTGCAAAACGTGGAAGTGGGCAACCTGACCTGGAACCTCAACAGCCAGCTTATTCCGGGGGTGCAAAACCTGTTTGGTATCAAGCTGCAAACGCGTTTCGGCAAGCTCAACGCCACCACTGTGCTTTCGCAGCAACGGTCGCGTAAGCAGGAGATCATCCTGCGCGGTGGAGCCATGAACCGGCCCTTCGAGATTCGGGCGGATCAGTACAGCGAAAACCGACACTTCTTCCTGTCGCAGTTTTTCCGGAGCAACTACGAACGGTCGCTGAAGAGCCTGCCCGTGATCACATCGGGTGTGACGGTAACGCGTTTAGAGGTATACGTAACCAACCGGACCAACACGACCGAGTCGTTGCGGAACGTGCTCGGGTTTGCCGATCTGGCCGAACCAGTGCCCTACAACACGGCCAACCCCAACGTGCAGTCGGCAGCGCCGGCGGGGTCACCAGCCAGCAATGAGGCCAACGCGCTGTTTGGCCGGGTGAAAGCCAACGCCAACCTGCGGCAGGTAGACCGCACATCGGAAGAGTTAGCCACCACGTTTGGGCTACAAAAAGGCACGGATTATGACCTGCTGCGGGGGGCCAAACGCCTCACCGACCGCGAGTTCCGGTTTGACCCGCAACTGGGCTATATCTCGCTCATCACACCCCTGCGCAACGACGAAGTGCTGGCCGTTTCGTATGAATACACCTACCAGGGCAGGCACTATCAGGTGGGTGAACTGACCGAAGACTACCAGGGCCAGGCTGATGATAAAGTACTGTATCTGAAGCTGTTAAAGTCTTCGACGATACGGAACAATCTTCAGAATCCGATGTGGAATCTGATGATGAAAAACATTTATTCACTGAATACTACAGGCTTAGCACGGCAGGGTTTCCAGTTTCGCATTATCTACAAGGACGACGTTACGGGTATTGACAACCCCGTGCTGCAGGACAGCGAACTGGCGGGCATCCCGCTGGTGCAGGTCTTTAACATGGACCAGCTAAACCAACAGCTGGACCCTCAGCCCGACGGTAACTTTGACTTTGTGGAAGGCACCACCGTCGACAGCCGCAATGGCCTGGTGATCTTTCCGGTACTGGAGCCGTTTGGCTCGTTTCTGGACCGGAAGCTGGCCAGCCCGGAATCGAAGGCCAAGTACGTCTTCAATGAACTTTACCGCACTACGCTGGCCGATGCCCAGCAGATTTCGGTGAAAAACAAGTTCTTTTTGCGGGGCAGTTTCCAGTCGACAAACGGCTTACCAACCGACCTGCCCTACGGGGTGAAAGAACAGTCGGTGCAGGTGACGGCAGGCGGGGTGCCGCTGGTGGCAGGGCAGGACTACGTGATCGAGGCACAGCGCATCCGGTTTCTCAACGAGAGCATTGCTAACTCAGGTCGCGAAATTCGCATCACCTACGAACTACCCGACCTGTTTCAGAACCAGATTCGCACCCTCATCGGTGGCCGGTTTGATTATCGTCTGGCCCCCGATATCAACGTGGGCTTCACGGCGATGAACATGCGCGAAACCCCCGCAGGATTCCTGACGCGGGTGGCTATCGGGAACGAACCTGTGAACAACACTATGCTGGGCGTTGACATAAACCTGCGCAAAGATGCTCCCGGCCTCACGCGGCTGCTCGACCGCCTGCCCCTGATTCAAACCAAAGAGCCGTCGGCGATTCAGTTTACGGGCGAAGCCGCTCAGTTTATTCCCGGCATAGCTAAGTCGGTGAATAACAATGCGTTTATTGACGATTTTGAAGCCACCCGCACCATCTTTGACCTAACGCGCCAACCCATTCGCTGGCGGCTGGGGGCCACGCCGCAGAACTTTCCGCAGGGTACGTTTGCCAACCCGCTGGAGTATGGCTACCGGCGGGCGCGAATTTCGGTCTATAACGTAGATCAAACCCTGGGGTTGCCCGGTGGTGGGTCGGCGGGGATCAACATCAACCTCACGGCCGAGGATCTAAATAACGTCAACGAGAAATTCTTCCTGCCCACTTCGTTGTTTCCGGGGCGGTCGGCGCGGCAGATTCAGTTGCCCGAAAACGTGCTCGACATCGCCTATTTCCCCGACGAGCGGGGGATGTACAACTACAACCCCGAACTGACCACCGACGGTAAGCTGCCCAACCCACGTCAGAACTTCGGGGCTGTAACCCGCGCTGTGTCGTCGGACAATGATTTCGACAATGCGAACATCGAGAACATCACGTTCTGGATGATGGACCCTTTCACGGATGATCCCGTGCGCGGCACGCCCGACCCAAAGAAGAACAAGCCTAACAAAACCGGGGGGCTGCTCCGCTTTAACCTGGGCGATATTTCGGAGGATGTAATCAAAGACGGGCGGTACGAATTTGAAAACGGTTTTCCCATCGACACGACCAACGTGCGCAACCGGGGGGTCGACATGACGCCCTGGGGCAACGCACCGCGGCAGCAGTTTGTCACCAACGCCTTTACCAATCAGGCTGGTGCCCGCGAAAGGCAGGACATTGGTCTGGATGGGTTGAACAACGAACAGGAGCAGGCCAAATTCAAGCCATACCTGGACGCCGTCCGGGCACGGGTAACGGATGCTGAGGCCCGCAGGCAGATTGAGAATGACCCCTCGAACGACGATTTTCGGTATTACCTCGGTGCCCAGGCCGACTCGGTGAAGTACATTGTGGCCCGGTACAAACAGTTTCTGGGCATGCAAAACAACTCGCCCGAAAATGCCAACGACCTGAATCAATACACTACCCCAGCTAACAGTATACTGCCTGATATTGAAGACCTTAACGCCGACAACACAATCAACGAACAGGAGGCTTATTACGAATATGACGTACCCCTGTCGAAAGAACGGCTACAGGTGGGCACAGGCTACATTATCGACAAAGTGAACGCCGAGGGTGTAAACTGGTACCTGTTCCGGGTGCCGGTGCGGACGCCTGCTCGCAAGTATGGCAACATCAATGGCTTTAAGTCGATCCGGTTTATGCGGATGGTGCTCACCGATTTTCAGGAGCCGGTAGTGCTGCGGTTTGCCCAGTTGCAAATGGAAGCCAACCAGTACCGCAAATACACCGGCGACCTCACGCAGCGCGGCCTGCAGGAAGTGCCCGAACCCTACGACGCCCAGTTTAAGGTGTCGGCGGTGAACATTGAAGAAAACAGTCAGACTACCAACGACAAGTATGCGTACTCGGTGCCACCGGGCTTTATCCGCGACCGCGACTATACGCAGATCAACGACGTGGCCCTGAATGAGCAGTCGATGGCCCTGAGCGTGACCAACCTGCGCGACGGCGACTCGCGGGGGGCGTTCAAAAACACCAATTTCGACTTCCTGTTTCGCGACCGGCTGAAGATGTTTATTCACATGCACAGCCCCGACAAGACCATTACCCCCCAAACCGGCCCCGTAAGTGCCTTTATCCGTATTGGCACCGACTACACCGAAAACTACTACGAAATTGAAGTGCCCGGTCTGCTGGCCACACCCGAAGGCACCAATATTCCCGAAGACGTCTGGCCGTACCAGAACGAACTGGACCTGGCTTTCGACGAATTGATTAGCCTCAAGGCGGCCCGCAACCGGGCCAACGGACGCGCGTCGGGTCTTGGGTTTACGCTGCCGTCGGAGAATGGGCGGTATCAGCTGACGGTGGTGGGTAACCCCGATTTAAGCTCGGTGCAGAGCATTATGATCGGGGTACGTAACCCCAAATCGGTCGATGAGCAGACGCGGAGCTTTACCGTATGGGTAGACGAACTCCGGGCGGTGGGCATCAACCAGAAATCGGGCTATGCGGCCATCGGCGCGGCCAATGTACGGCTGGCTGACCTGGCTACCATTACGGCGTCGGGACGGTATACCACGTTTGGCTTTGGCGGAGTGCAGACCAAACCCACCGAACGTACCCGTGAGTTTACCACCGAATATGGCCTCACTGCCGCCGTGGCCCTCGGTAAGCTGACACCCGAAAAGTGGGGCCTGCAAATACCCGTTTACGTAAACTACGACGCCCGGCACGTGACCCCGCAGTTTAACCCACTCGACCCCGACACCCCGCTGGAAACATCATTGGCGAGTTTGCCCGACGGCGTAGACCGGAATTTGTATCGTCGGCTGGTACAGGACATTACTGTGCGGCAGGGCATCAACTTCTCCAACGTGCGCAAGATCCGCACCAACCCGTCGGCAATTCCGCGCCCGTGGGACATTGAGAATTTTGGCTTCAACTATGCCTTTAACAACATTACGCGGTCAAATATTCTAACCGGCGAATACCTTCAGGAGCAGTACCGGGGCGGGTTTACGTATACGTTTTCAAGTCAGCCCAAGCCGTTTGAGCCGTTCCGTAACGTGAAGGGTCTGGAGCGAAAATACCTCTACTGGCTGCGCGACTTCAACATCACACTGTTGCCCACGCTGGTAGCATTCCGCACCGACATGGACCGCAGTTTCATTAAAACCCAACTCCGCAACGCCGACCTGACCACCAATGGCATTCCGGCGCAGTTCGAAAAATATTTTCTCTTTAACCGCTATTACGACGTTACCTGGAACCTGACGAAAAGCCTGGTGCTGACCTACAGGGCCGCCGCCAATTCCATCATCGACGAACCGCAGGGCGACATCAACACCCAAACCAAGCGTGATTCAATCTGGCGAAACGTGCAGAGCCTGGGCCGGATGAAAAACTATATCCAGAGCTTCAATGCCACCTACCGCGTGCCGTTCGACAAGTTCCCGGCCCTGAACTGGATGACCGCCGACGTGGGTGCCCGCACCGAATACCAGTTCCAGGCTAACTCATACGGTATCAAAGATTCGCTGAACGTACCCTTCGGCAATACCATTCGCAACACCCGCGACATCAATATCCAGGGTAGGGTGGATCTGGTGCTGCTTTACAACAAGATTAAAGCCCTGCGCTGGGCCAACACACCCAGTCCGGCGCGGTTGAATTTTGCCCGTAACCCCGGTAGCATCCAGGACATTAACCCAGGTGGTAGCCGGCTGGCAAAGAGTTTTGTGCGGGCACTGCTCACGGTGCGGGGCATCAACGTGACCTATAATTTGCAGGAGGGCACCATTTTGCCGGGTTTTCTACGGTCGCCCGCCATTTTTGGGCTTGACCAGTATGGCGCACCAGGACTACCGTTTGTGCTGGGCAGTCAGGATGCGGGCCTTGCCGAACGGGCCGCGCAGCGAGGGTGGCTCTCGCCGAGTATCGTGCAAAACGCCCCCTTTACGCAGACCATTACGCGGCGGTTTACGGCCAGTACCACACTCGAACCCTTCCGCGATTTCAGGCTGGTGGTCAACGCCAACTACAACCGCGCCGACAACTACCAGGTATTCTACCGCCCGGCCCTGCTGGGCGCTGGGTTCAGCTACCAAAATCCGGTACGTAATGGCAGCTACAGCATGTCATACCTCTCCTTCGGTACCACGTTCGAGGGGCTGCGGTCCGATAACACGTCGCCAATTTTTGATCGGTTCGAGCAGTATCGGACCATTATTCAGAATCGGCTGAACGTGGACAATAAAATTGCCGCTGACAACCCCAATGCCTATGATAAGAAGTCGCAGGACGTGCTGATTCCGGCGTTTTTTGCGGCCTACAGCGGGGCTAACCCCTATTCGGTGAAGTATTCGCCGTTCTACAGCATCCCGTTCCCTAACTGGGATCTGAACTACCAGGGGCTAACCAGGCTGAAGCCGTTTCAAAAGCTGTTTACGTCGTTCAACCTCACCCACCGCTATAACTCGAACTACAGCGTGGGCAACTTTGTGTCGTCGCTGAGCTACGAGGCGCAGTACGTGAACCTGGCTATTTCGGGCTACCCCCTGTCGCGGCAATTGACCACCTACGGGCAGTTTATTCCGGCGTTTGTGATGAGTACGATCACGATGTCGGAGCGATTTGAGCCGTTTATCGGCGTGAATTTCCAGACGCGCAGCCGCCTGACGGGGTCGCTTACCTACAACCGGGCCCGCGAGGCCGGCCTGAACCTCTCAAACGCGCAGGTGGCCGAGGTGACCACCAAAGACATCACGGGATCGCTGGGTTTTACGAAGAAAAACATCCGGCTTCCTTTCCTAGTAAATGGACAGGTGAAGCGACTGAAAAATGACCTCACATTCCAGTGCGCCCTCACCCTGCGCGACACCCGCACCATTCAGCGCAAACTCGATGCCGAGCAGACCATCGTGGCGGGTAACGTCAACTTCCAGTTGCGTCCTCAGATCAGCTACGTAGTCAACAGCCGCCTGAGCCTGAACGCCTACTTCGACCGCTCCTTCAACGACCCCCTCGTCACCAACAGCTTCATCCGCGCCACCACTGCCGGGGGTATACAAGCCCGGTTCAATCTGGCGCAGTAGGCGTGAACGAGTGGCTATCCCGTTGTCGCTTGGCTCATGCCGAGTGACGAGTATTAAAGGGCCTCTGGCCCGTATTGCGACGTTGAATCATGTTAGGCAAACAGACTCAACGTCGCACTACGGGCCAGAGGCCCTTTGATACTCGTCACTCGGTATGAGCCAAGCGACAACAACAGAACAAATAAATCCCCGCGATAGCCACTCTTTCGCTCGTTCAGCTTTCACTCGTTCACCCTACGCGGGCAACCGCACCAGAAACGTAGAACCTTTGCCGGGTTGGCTGGTGGCGCTGATGGTGCCGCCGTGGCTATCGACTACGCGGAAGCAGATGGCGAGGCCCACGCCGGTGCCGGGGTATACCTGCTGAGCATGCAGGCGCTGGAACACCTGGAAAATACGGTCGGTGTACTTATCGTCGAAACCAATACCGTTGTCGATCACGCTGATCTCGTACCAGCCCTGGCCGTCGGTTTCGGTGCGTTGGCACCGGATCTCAATGTGAACTAGGTGATCGGGGCTGTCGAGCGGATGAAACTTCAGTGCGTTGGTGAGCAGATTCTGAAACAGTTGTCGCAGCTGCGAGGCGTCGCCGGCTATTACGGGCAGGTGGTCGCGTTGAATCACGGCCCCGGTTTCGGCAATGCGCAGGTCTAGATCGGCCAATACGTCGTTGAGTATCCCTTCCAGGTCAACGGGCGTAAATGGCTGCCGGTGCGTGGTAATGCGCGAATAGATAAGCAGATCGTTGATGAGCCGACTCATGCGGCCTGCTGCCACCTGCATTCGCTGAAGTGCATCCTGCCCAAAATCGCCCAGTTCGGTACCATAGCGTTCGCTGATCAGGTCACCGAAGGCGCGAATTTTGCGGAGGGGCTCCTGCAAATCGTGGCTGGCCACGTAGGCAAATTGTTGCAGGTTATCGTTTGAGTGAAGCAATTCCTGATTGGCCGCTTCCAGTTGCTGCCGATACAGGCGGCTTTCAGTTACGTCGAGCGAGGCACTGACGAAGCCATCACCAAACTTTACCATCGACACCTGAAACCATTGATTACCCAGTTGCCGCTCAAATTGGACAGGCTCGCCTGTGGTCACTACGTGCCGATAATGTTCGTAGGCATAACTGGCTTTTACATTGGGGTTGATCGCCGTCATGCGTTTGCCAGTGAGTTCTTTGATGGAAGACTGGAGGGCATCGGCAGCAGCCTGATTGACGTGTACGCAAACGAAATCCTCAATCTCGCCTGCAGCATTGCGGACGGCCTCATACAGAGCCACGGCCATGGGAGCTGCCATAAGCAGACTGTCGAGCAGCTCGGCCTGCCGTTGTTGCGCCAACTCGGCGGTTTTAATGGGTGTGATGTCGATGTAGGACCGGATAAATCCGTCTTTCCAGGCTACAGCCTGCGCGTCGAACCAGAAATCGTAACCATCACCCTGATATCGGTCCTGAAACCGCACCGACTCGCCTTTTTCGACAAGCTCCACCCACTTGCTGAAAAAACCGCTGGAATTATGTTCTGGAAACAACTCCAGCATGCTTTTGCCCACCACATCGTCGGCGGTAAGGCCCGTAACCATACCCGCTGCTTTGTTGTAGGATTTATACGTAAAGTCGATGATCTTACCGGTCGAATCGCGCACACTGGTAAAATGCGAAACGCCAGCCAAAGCGTTGTCGATCAAATGTTTGTATTCATCAACCTGCTGCTCAAGCTGGTGCTTTTCCGTAATGTCATGATAGGATAATATTGCCTGATGATCCAGATTGGATGCCGACACCTCAAACCAGCGTGGACTTAATTTATCCTCGGTCGCAAACGTAAACTGGCAGGATGTACCGGTATCCAGCACGGCTATCAACTGGTTAAAAAAAGGCGTTTGAACCAAACTGGGGTATATATCGCGCAGTGTCTGGCCCTGCCAATCACCAGCTAACAGGTTTAAATCTGCTTCTGCCTTCTGATTCGCCAGCACAATGCGAAGGTCGGTTATGGCCGATTTGGCCCCACCAGTGCGTACGGCTTCATAGACGATCATGCCATGGATGGCTGCGTCGAGTATACGTTGCAACCAGGTTGTTGGCACTGATTCGACCATTGAGTTCATAACAGTTTGAGGATGAATTGATACAGGTACAAGTGTCAAATTTACCTCATACTGCTTTTACAACGATGTGTCTAATGGTAATTTAAGCCAGTTGTGGTTTTGCCATGTTTGTGAGGCACGGCCAGGGACTCTCACTTCATAGACGATACAGACGCCTCCTGAACCTGGTGGGCATGTTCAATGGTGTAATCAGCTAGATTGACGCGGCGGGTTCGTTTGCGGTAGGCAACAGTAAGGGCAGGCCATAAAGTAGTATTGCGCCCTTGCTCATTCATATACCAACTCTGGCAACCCGACGCCCAGACGGTGCCGGTTAACTGCTGTTGCAGGTCAGCATTGTGCCTTTCCTGTACGTCAGGCTTCACGTCCAGAAACGCATCGTCGCCAACTTGCTCCAGTTTCTGAATGTAATCCATGGCATAATTGAGCTGCGACTCAATCATGTGCACCACCGAATTGTGACCCAGCCCCGTATTGGGTCCCATCAGAAACAGCAGGTTTGGGAAGCCCGACACGGTGGTGCCCAGCAGCGCCTGCGCCCCTGTCTGCGCCCATTCGCCCAGCAGGCTGCGCCCGTTGCGGCCAGTGAGGGTCTGGTTCAGATAGATGTCGGCTACAACAAATCCCGTGCTGAAAATAAGAACGTCGAAAGGTCGTTCGGCGCCATCCTGTGTGCGGATGCCCGTGGGCGTAACGGCCTCGATCCGGTCAGTAACCAGCTCAACGTTGGGGCGGGTGAGGGCAGGGTAATAATCATCGGAAACCAGTACGCGCTTGCAGCCCATCTTATAGGTTGGCCAGGCCTTGCGGCGTAGCTCGGGGTCGCTGATCTGGCTTTCAAGGTGTTTGCGCGCCTGCGCTGTGCCTACCTTGTTGAGCACGTCATTTCCCATAAATGAAAGGCCAAACAGCTCATTGAGCCAGTAGAAAAAACCCCGGTGCAGTTGCTGCAAAGTGGGCACCCGGTTATATAGACGCTGCTGCCAGGGCGCATAGCTCCGGTTGTTACGCGGCGTTACGTAGGGGGCAGTACGCTGAAAGACGGTAAGTTGGCCGACAACGGGTGCAATCTCCGGCACAATCTGAATAGCCGAAGCACCCGTGCCGATCACCGCCACGCGCTTACCAGCCAGATCATAACTATGGTTCCAGCGGGCCGAGTGAAAGGTGGTGCCCATGAAAGTGTCCAGGCCCGGCAGTTTGGGTACGCTGGGCCGGTTAAGGGGACCAATGGCGGCCACCACCACACGGGCCGTAGTTACGGTGCCCCGCCCGTCGGTAAGTTGCCAGCAGGCTTGCTCTTCCAGCCAGACAGTCGAGACGATTTCGGTGTTGAACCGGATTCTGTCGCGAATGCCAAATCGGTCTACGCACTGCTGGAGGTAGCGGTGAATTTCGGGCTGGGGTGAATACGCTTTCGACCAGTTAGGATTGGGCGCAAACGAGAACGAGTATAGGTGCGAGGGTACGTCGCAGGCACAGCCGGGATAGGTGTTCTCTCGCCAGGTGCCGCCAACGTCGTTGGCGCGTTCAAACACGATGAACGAGTTGCGCCCACTCAACGTCAGCCGGATGGCGGCTCCCAGGCCAGCAAAACCGGCTCCGATAATGGCTACTTGATAGGTCATACGTATGGTCTGGAATGTCGTAGAATGGAGTACTGGTAGTCTGGGAAATCGTTCTGATAAGTCGGCTTTGCTAATTTACGATAAGAGTAAACGCGCCAGTCACCTACAGAAAGCGGCTTTCCAGACTGCCGGTACTCCGCTCTACGACTTTCCAGACTAAAAATCGACTTTTAACCCTATTTTTGCACCATAACTAATGCACTCAAATGACGTTCCCAGACGAACTACGTTATACCGCGGATCATGAATGGATTCGCCTCGAAGCCGACGGCACGGCCATTGTTGGCATCACTGATTTTGCACAGCATGAGTTGGGCGATATCGTTTATGTCGACATCAACACGTTGGGCCAGACGCTCGATAAAGGCGAAGTGTTTGGCTCGGTAGAAGCTGTTAAGACCGTGTCGGACCTGTTCTTGCCCATTGCCGGTGAGATTATGGAAATGAACGACGAAGCCGAAAAAAGCCCGGAACTGGTCAATACGGATCCCTACGGTCGCGGCTGGATCGTGCGCGTTCGTCCCTCCGACGCTGCCGAGGTTGAGGGGTTAATGAGTGTCGACGCGTATAAAGACCTTATTGGCCAGTAAGGCTAGCTGATGAAGAAGGCTTTCCACACACTGTATTGGACTATGTTGGTTCTGCCTTCGGTATTCATTGTCAACTTGTTCAGTCAAAAAGGCTCCCCTGTTGAGGAGCCTTTTTTATGCTCATGAATATATTTATTCGGTCAGCGCGGGTAGTAGATCGGGCGTCGTTGCAAAACGGTCAGCTGGTCGACATACTGGTGCGCAACGGTCTTATCGCCAGCTTCACAACAACCAACCCTGACCTAAGGCCGGAAACAGGTGCAGTGGTCATCGAGGGCGGCAACCTGCACGTTTCGGCGGGGTGGGTCGACGCACGCGCTGCCGCCAACGACCCCGGCTATGAGCACCGCGAAGCGCTGGCCGACCTGGCGCGGGTGGCCGCTGCCGGTGGTTTCACCGACGTGGCGCTGCTGCCCAATACCCAGCCCGTGGTCGATGCCAAAGATACCCTGGGCTACCTGCGCCGCACCGCCGATGGGTTCCCTACCGTGCGGCTGCATCCCGTGGCGGCCATTACCAAAGGGGCTAAGGGTGACGATTTTACGGACATGATCGACCTGCACCGGGCGGGGGCCGTGGCGTTCTCAGACGGTGACCACCCCCTGCAACACCCCGACCTGCTGGTTAAAACCCTGCAATACCTGCGTCCGTTTGGTGGTTTGCTCATCAACCGGCCCGAAGACACCCGCCTTACCCGATACGGGCAGATGCACGAGGGCATTCAAAGCACCCGTCAGGGGCTGAAAGGTCTGCCCGCGCTGGCCGAAGTGATGACCGTGGCGCGTGACCTGCGGCTGCTGGCCTATGTGCTGGAGACCGAACCTGCCGCACCTGATGCCGCACCTATGCTGCATTTTACCTGCCTCTCCGCTGCCGAATCGGTAGCCCTGATCCGGGAGGCAAAAGCGCAGGGTCTGCCCGTAAGCTGCGACGTAGCCGCTCACCAACTGGCCTACACCGACGAAGCCCTGCACACGTTCGATTCGAACCTGAAAGTAAACCCGCCCTTCCGGGGTGCTGCCGACGTGGCCGCGCTCTGGGCCGGACTTGCCGACGGCACCATCGACGCAGTCGTGTCGGATCACCACCCGCACGAAGAGGAAACCAAAAACGTGGAGTTCGACGTGGCCGAATTTGGGATGTTGGGAGCCGAAACGGTGTTTGCGCTAATACAAACACATAACAAAGACCGATTGGCGCTAGCTGACCTCATCGACCGCCTCACCACCGGCCCGCGCCGGGTGTTGCGCCTGCCGCCCGTCTTATTGGCCGAGGGTCAACCCGCCGCATTAACTATCTTCAATCCAACCGCTTCCTGGACCTATACCCGCACACTGTCGCCCGCCAAAAACAGTCCGCTCCTGGGCCAGACATTGGTCGGAAACGTAGTTGGCACGGTGCTGGGAGGACATTACACGGTTCAACAGTAGACTCACCTCTATGGCCTATTTCAATCATCCATTACTAAAAATACCGCTGCTGTTTGGGCTGGGAGCGGGGCTGGCTGTTTTTGGCTACTTCATGGCTCTGTACGCCACGGGTCGGTCGGCGTTGTTTATCATCGAAAAATACCCCCTCGATTACGGTATTCATATTATTCTGATGGTGGCGGCGGTCTGGTATTATCGGAAAAACGTGGGCAAGGGTATGCTACACCTCTGGGAAGGGCTAACCATTTGTTACGTCATCAACACAGTCGGCGCGCTGGTGGCCGGCTGGCTGATCTACGGCTTTATCACCTACGTTGATCCGGCCCTGTTCACGCGCTACATCGACGACCTTACGCAGTTTCAAATCAGCGACAAGGCGGCCATGGTGAAGCAATTTGGGCAGGAAGCTTACGTGGCGCTGCTCAAACAAACCAAGGAAAGCCGCCCCGACGTGATTCCGCTGAGTATGCTGGGTAAAAAAACGCTCTATACCATTTTTGTGGCGCTTATTATTTCGTTACTCTTCCGTAAACAGGACTATTCCGTATTGAAACCATGAATGAAAAACCCTCTACCGCTAAAATTGCCCTAAAATGGGGTGCTATTGCTGGTGTAACGACCATCATCTACCAAACCATTCTCTTTGTTACGGGCCTAAATCGCAATCAGTCGCTGGGTTACGTAACGCTGGTGTTTACTATCGGCGGTCTGTACCTGGCCCTTGCCGAATATAAACGCGAAAATGGCGGCTACCTTTCCATTGGCGAAGGCGTGGGCCTGGGCGTGCTGGCGGCTACTATTATGGGTATACTCTCGGCTACCTATTCCATCATATACATGACCTACGTTGACCCCACCATCATGCAGCAGGGCATGGAAATTGCGCGACAGCAGATGGAAGATCAGGGTAATATGACCGACGATCAGATTGATCAGGCCATGGAAATTTCGCAGAAGTTCAGCTCGCCGGGTATTTTGTTTCTGGTCAGTGTAATCTGGTCGGTCTTGAGCGGGGCTATTCTGTCGCTGATTATTGCGGCTATCCTGCGCCGCGAACCCGTTGATCCTTTTTCACGGTAATCCATTCGATGTTATCTATTTTCAGAAAAGAGATTGGGCAGTTTTTTAGCTCACCCATCGCCTACATCATTCTGGGTGTGTTTCTGGGTGTATTGGGCCTGCTGTTGTGGGTGTTTGCCGATACCAACCTGCTCGACTACGGGTATGCCGAAATGGGGCAGTTTTTCAGCCTCACACCCTGGGTGCTGCTCTTCATGGCCCCCGCCATCACCATGCGTTCCATTGCCGACGAAGTGCGTGGTGGTACCCTCGAATGGCTGCTGACCAAGCCTGTGAGCCGCTGGGGCGTGGTGCTGGGCAAATTCTGGGCCAACTGGTTGCTCGTAGCCCTGGCCCTGTTGCCCACGCTGATCTACTATTACAGTCTCTATCAGTTGGGTAACCCGCCCGGCAATATCGACTCGGCGGCGGTGGCCGGCTCGTATGTTGGACTGCTGTTGCTGGCGGGCGTGTTTGTTGCGGTAGGCCTGTGGGCTTCGTCCCTCAACGACAATCAGGTCGTTGCTTTCGTAGTGGGTTCGGTAGTGAGCCTGGTGCTGTATGCCGGTTTTAGTACCGTCAGTGGCCTGCTGGGTACGTCTGATCTGGCCTACTGGCTTAGCTATGTTAGCCTCGACAGCCAGTACGAGGCCCTGGGGCGCGGCCTGGTTGATACCCGCAACGTAATCTATCTCCTTAGCTTAACCAGTCTCTTTCTGGCCCTGACCGAACGCCGGTTGGGTGGTCGGTAATCAAGTATGCTTTCTGCCTCAACGTTTCAAAAAATAGCCCGGTGGCTGGCCATCGCCTGGACCGTCGCAATCTTCCTCGGTATGTCTATTCCCGGCGATGGTATGCCCGACATGGGTAACTCGCGCGATAAGTGGGTGCATGGGTTTGCCTTTTTCGGCATCGCCGTGCTGTGGCGGTTAGCAGGCTGGTCGTGGCAGCGGACGTTGCTGGTTGGCGTTGGCTACGCCATCATTACCGAACTTTATCAGGGAGTGGTAACCTCCCTTGGCCGTAGCGGTGATTGGCAGGACGCCCTGGCCGACACCACCGGCCTGTGCATTGGCTTGTTGGTGATGGCCGTTGTTAAGGCTGGAAAATTGTATAGAGGAGTACAATAAGTTTGGAAAGTCAGTATGGGCAGAGAGTCCTGTCAAGACTGGAAAATTATCGTTAGTAAAAACGACTTTCCAGACTTAGCAGGACTCTCTGCCCATACTGACTTTCTAAACTCTTCTACTGCCTAACCACTTTGTTACAACGGTCGGCAATGATTTTGTAGGACTGTACGTAGCCCAGTTCGCCGGAGCGGCTTAAGTCCGTGCAGCCGCCTACTTCATCGCCTGAATCATAGCGCACAATCCCCCGCAGATAATAGGCCTCGGCATGGCGTGGGTTCAGCTTCACCGTGCTGTTGCAGTCGATGAGGGCACCTTTCTGATCGCCGAGCGACGAACGGATGATCCCCCGAATGAAGTATGATTCCGAACTGGTTGGGTTCAGTTCTACGGCTCGGTTCAGGTCGGCCAGAGCAGGCTTACCGTCGCCGGTTGAGTTTTTCAGAATGCCGCGCACCAGATAGGCGTCGGCCCGGTCGTCGCCCAGTTCAGACACCTTATAGCGGTCCTGCACTACCGTTGCCAGCAGGGGCAACAGGTTCTGCGTGATGAACTCGCTGTAATACGCTTTGGTCGTTTGCAACCCCCGGTTGTCCATTTCAATGGCTCTGTCGAGGTCGGTCAGCGCTAGTTTATTTGATCCGGTGCGACTACGGCAAAAACCCCGGCTGAAAAACGCCTTATAATGATTGGGGTTCAACTCCAGCGTTTTGTTGTAGTCGGCCACGGCGTTTTCAAAATCGGCCATGCGGGTTTTCACCAGGCCGCGTTTGTAGAACAGGTCGGCATCCTGCGGGCTGAGTTCAATAGACCGTGAGAAGTCGGCAAGTGCCCCCTTGTAGTCTTCTGTTTTGAAACGCGAATAACCACGCCCCGCCAGTGCCGTCACCTTGTTCGGCGACTTTTCGAGGGCCAGGCCAAAGTCAGCCAGCGCACCCCGATAGTCGGTCAGCTGGTTTTTGCAGTTGCCACGGGCGGTCAGCACATTGGCATCGTTGGGTGAAATAGACGCGGCCTTGTTGAAATCAGTGAGTGCGCTGGCCAGGTAGTTCATCTGCGACCGGCAGATGCCCCGGTTATAGTACAGAAACGCATCATTCGGGCTGAGTTCGATAGACCGGTTAAAGTCCTGCATGGCGCCCCGGAAGTCTTCCAGCTTTGACCGGCTCATGCCCCGGTACAGGAAAGCGTTGGCATCTTGTGGATTCAGTTCAATGGCCTGATCAAGGTCACTGACAGCGCCTTGAATGTCGTTAAGGCTGCTTTTGGCAAGTGCGCGGTTGTAGTAACTAGCCGAATTCTCGGGGTTCATGATGATGGCCGTAGTGAACGCCTGCAATGCGCCTGTAAAATCTTTGGCGTTGCTTTTCTGAACACCCTCATTGAAAAAATCGACCGCCGTTTGTTGGGCCAATGAACTCGTAACGGTCAATAAACCGATACCAAGGGCGAGAAAGGATGCATAAATTTTTTTCATTGAAGCTGATTTTATGGGTTGTGTTTTTGCCCGAAGACGACCAAAACTAATGGGCTAACTCATTGTATGCAAACACACTTAAAGAGAAACATGAAAAAAACAACGTATTGATCACTGGTATATTATACCTATAGGGAAATAGCTAGTTTGTAGGACCTTGTTTATGATTATTTAAGCCTGACAAACTGTCAGCACGAGGCTCCTTAAATTCGTACCTTTGTTCTATGGAACGCATTGCTGAATTAACTATCCTTTCGCCCGACGATAAAGCCGCCGCCGAACTGCCCCGCGTCTCTGCTGATGAACTGGCTATTGGCAAAAAAAGGCTTTACATTGAAAGCTACGGCTGCCAGATGAACTTCTCCGATTCGGAGATTGTGGCCGCCGTGATGCGCAATGCCGGGTTTGCAACTACCTCAACGGCTGAAGAAGCCGACGTTATTTTTCTCAATACCTGCGCCATTCGCGACAACGCCGAGCAGAAGGTACGCAACCGGCTGGTACACCTCAACGCCTTCAAGAAGCGCAAGCCCGAACTGGTAGTTGGCGTATTGGGCTGTATGGCCGAACGCCTGAAAACCAAACTGTTGGAAGAGGAACAGATCGTTGACATCGTGGCTGGACCAGATGCCTACCGCGACATGCCAAGGCTGGTGGAAGAAGCCGAAACAGGCCAAAAAGCCGTTAACGTTTTTCTTTCCCGCGAGGAAACCTACGCCGACATTGCCCCCATCCGCCTGGGTTCCAACGGTGTCACGGCCTTCATTTCAATCATGCGTGGCTGCGACAATATGTGCAGCTTCTGCGTGGTGCCTTTCACGCGTGGTCGCGAACGCAGCCGTGATCCGCACAGCATTGTGCGCGAAGCCGAACAGCTTTTCGCCGACGGCTACCGCGAGGTAACGCTGCTGGGGCAGAACGTGGATTCATACAAATGGCTGGATGATTCATCGGCAGCGCGAGCCAATCTGAGATCCGAAACCGCAGCGGCGGACCGCCCCAATCCGAAATCCCCTGTCACTTTCGCCGACTTGCTGGCCCGTGTAGCGAGTATTCACCCCGATCTGCGGGTACGTTTCTCGACTTCACATCCCAAAGACATCACTGACGATGTCCTCTATACGATGGCCCGGTTCGACAACATCTGTAACTATATCCACCTGCCTGCTCAAAGTGGCAACAGCCGGATTCTGGAACTGATGAACCGGACGTATGACCGTGAATGGTATCTCCAGAAAATAGACCGGATTCGGGCTATTCTCGGCGATGACTGCGGTATCTCGCACGACATGATTTCAGGCTTCTGTTCAGAAACGGAAGAAGAACACCAGGATTCGCTGTCGCTGATGGAATATGCCCGGTTTGATTATGGCTACATGTTTGCCTACTCGGAGCGGCCTGGCACGCTGGCGGCCAAAAAATACGCTGATGACGTGCCGGAAGATGTGAAAAAACGTCGCCTGAACGAAATCATTGCTCTGCAACGTGACCTGTCGCTGGAGCGCAACCAGCGTCACCTGGGCAAAGTACAACGGGTGCTGGTCGAAGGTTTCTCGAAGCGGTCGGAGGCTGATTTGTCAGGCCGGAATGACCAGAACAAAATCGTTGTCTTCCCGCGTGGTACACATAAGAAAGGCGATTACGTCAACGTGCTCGTCACCGAATGCTCATCGGCAACGCTCATTGGAACTGTTGTTTAGTTGTTTGTCTGTTTGGTTGTTTGTCTGTTCGGACTTGACAACCAAACAGACAGACAGCCAAACAGACAAACAACTAGTTAATGAACACACAGGAAATACAGTCTGCCAAGTTGCGGTTTGGCATCATTGGTAATGCTCCGGCGCTCAACTACGCCATCAGCGTGGCTACGCAGGTGGCGGCTACTGACCTGACGGTGCTCATTACGGGCGAAAGTGGCAGTGGTAAAGAGTCATTTTCCAAGATCATCCACAGCCTCAGCGCCCGCAAGCACGGTCAGTTTATTGCCATCAACTGCGGGGCCATTCCCGAAGGAACGATTGATTCAGAGCTGTTTGGGCACGAGAAAGGCTCATTTACGGGTGCCGTAGATCAGCGAAAGGGTTATTTCGAGACCACCAACGGCGGCACTATTTTCCTGGATGAAATCGGTGAAATGCCTATGGGTACCCAGGCCCGTCTGCTGCGTGTGCTCGAAAACGGCGAATTTATCCGCGTGGGATCGTCGAAAGTGCAGAAGACCGACGTGCGGGTGGTAGCGGCCACTAACGTGAACCTGCTGGCGGCGGTAGAGAAAGGGCGTTTCCGCGAAGATCTGTATTACCGGCTCAACACCGTGCCCATTTTTGTGCCGCCCCTCCGCGAACGGGGTAACGACATTGACCTGCTCTTTCGGAAGTTCACCACCGATTTTGCCGAGCGGTATCGGATCAAACCCATTCAACTGACCGACGACGCCCGAAGGCTGCTATTGGCTTTTCCGTTTCCGGGAAACATTCGGCAGTTGAAAAACCTGGCCGAGCAAATCTCGATCCTCGAATCGGAGCAAAATAAGCCCATTGACGCAGAAACGCTGGCCAAATACCTGCCTCGTGAGCAGAGCAAACAGCCTGGATCAATGGCCCTGACGGCTATTGGCGGTAATGGAGCAACCGATTCATTCTCAGAGCGCGAATTGCTCTACAAGGTGCTGTTTGATATGCGCCGCGACATGAACGACTTGAAAAAGCTGGTGCGCGAAGCCCTGGGTAATGAGGCATACGGCAGTCAGTTGTTACACAAACACCGCGACCTGTTCGAGACTAGTCCGACCGACAACGGCTACCCCGGCCCCCCTGATGCTACTGAGCCTAACTACACCCGTTTATTGCCTAACGGCCAGTCACGTCCCGACCAACCCGTTTACGAACCTGATTTTGGTCACCCGGCGGTGCAGATCGTGGACGACACCGATGGCGATATCAACGACGTGACGGTAGAAGACGTGAGCCACGAAACGGAAGAGGACGATTCATTGTCGCTCGAAAAGAAAGAGAAAGAGATGATTGTGAAGGCTCTTCGTCGCAATAGCAACAAGCGTAAGTATGCTGCGCAGGCGCTCGGTATTTCTGAGCGCACATTATACCGTAAAATCAAGCAGTATGAAATTGATGAAGAGTAAGGGAATGCACAATGCACAAGTAACAATGTACAATGAGTATACCATGAAGTGGTTGCTGAAAACATTGTGCATTGTTACTTGTGCATTGTGCATTCAGTCCTGCGGCGTTTATTCCTTTTCGGGAACTACACTCTCGCCCACAATAAAGACCATTACGGTCAACAACTTCACGCTACAGACGGCGGGTGGCCCGGCCAACCTGCCGCTCGACCTGACGGAAAGGATCAAAGAATATTACCAGCGGTATACCAACCTGAAGGTGGTGCCGACTGGTGGCGACTTGGTGCTGGAGGGAGCTGTATCGGGCTACGATCTGGTGGCTGTGGCCCCAACGGCTACCGATCAGGCTGGACTTAACCGCCTGCAAATCACGGTGACGACGCGATTTACCAACAACAAAGATGACACCAAGAGCTTTGAACAGCCCTTTTCATTCTACCAGGATTTTCCGCAAAACCAGACCCTGAGTCAAAACGAGAGCCGGTTGGTACCCAAGATTTTGGACCAGATTATTCTGGACATCTTCAATAAAACTGCCGCTGACTGGTGAATTGATTTACGATGTACGATGTACGATTTGAGCTGATGCCGGAGCAACCATACGCAGGCGTAAGCAACAAATCGTAACCGCGGCGGCGGACCGCTCGTCCATTGTAAGTCGTAAATCAGTACTTTCGTACTCCGACACCGCTTCCTCTGTATGCAACCCATCGACAAAGAAACGTTTTCGTATTGGGTCACCCATCCCAATGACCTCACTGTAGCCGATCTTCAGCAAATGCAGGAGAACCTGGCTACGTACCCTTACTGCCAGGCGTTGTATACGCTGACGGCCAAAGCCTCGTCGATGTACCAGAAGGGGCAAACCGTGCCGCTGTTGCGTCGTGCTGCCGCGCACGCACTGAGCCGAAACGCATTGCGTAAGCTGATCGAAAACGAATTTCAATGGTCTGATAATTTGCTGCTTAAGCTAAATGAGCTGGCGTCGCGGCAGGTGCCCATTCCAGATGATTATAAGCATGAAAGCTACGCACTGTACCGGAGTAAGCCCGGTACCGCTGGTGGTTTGTCAATGCCGTTGATAACCATGCCCCGGCTGGCATTTAACGATCCAGACGGGCTGTTTACCGAGACTAAACCGCCCATAGATGACGCCACGCTGGCCGAAGAAGCCATTCAGGCCGATCTGGCGCTGTCTGGACAAACGGAACCTGACCCGGTGCCAGACACACAGCAGGTGCAGGATCTGGAACGGCGGCGGCAGTTGGAGATCATTGAAAATTTCATTCGTAACGAGCCGCGCATTGGGCCTGTACGTGGTAAACTTGGCGATCATACCGATCAGGAAGACTTAACCCAGCGTAGCCAGCCAACCCTGCCCGCTGGCAGCATGGTGACCGAAAGTTTCGCCAAGATCCTGGCCCGACAGGGCAAGTACGACAAAGCGATTGCCATCTACGAAAAACTGGCCTTGAAAAACCCAGAGAAAAACGCGTACTTTGCGGCCAAAATAAGCGAGCTGACCGATACAAAATCCGTCACGAATCGCTAAACATCACCACTGACTTTTACGACCTCTACTGTATGTTAGTTACGTCCATTATTGTATTTGCTTGCATTCTGACCGTCCTGTTGATTCTGGTGGTCCTGATTCAGAATTCAAAGGGCGGCGGCTTGTCTGGCGAATTGGGCGGCCTTGGCTCGAACCAACTGATGGGCGTTAAGAAAACGACCGACGTGGTTGAGCAGATCACCTGGGGCCTTGGCATTGGTATTATGGTGCTGGTGCTGGCCTCATACGCCCTGATCGACAAGAACGGCTCGGCCACGATTAATAGCGCCAACATTGAGCGGGCTACCACCCGCCCGGCACCGAGCGCGGCCCAGGCACCGCGTCCTGCGCCAGCCACCGCCCCGGCAGCAGCACCTGGCAATTCAGCTTCGGCATTGCGGCCATAAGCACAGAAGCAAGAGGTAAGAGCCAGGAATCAAGAAAGGGCTTACGCGAGAGATGTTCTCCTGCGTAAGCCCTTTCTTAATTCCTGGCTCTTACCTCTTGCTTCTTGCCTCTTCTCTTACCTTCTATGCTTGCATAAACGCCCTTGCTTTGCGGATATTAGCGTTGGCGCGGTCGGTTTCAATCAGGCCATCGCGGAGGCGAATAATCCGGTGGGCATATTCGGCAATGTCTTCTTCGTGCGTCACCATGATCACGGTGTTACCCTTGGCGTGAATCTGGTCGAAGAGGTCCATGATTTCGTAGGATGTCTTGGTGTCAAGGTTACCCGTGGGTTCGTCGGCCAGTAAAATACTGGGGTCGTTAACCAGCGCGCGGGCAATGGCTACCCGTTGCCGCTGACCACCCGACAGTTCGTTGGGGCGGTGGCCGGCGCGGTTTTCCAGCCCCACGTTCTTCATCGCAATCATTGCTTTTTCTGTCCGGTCGGCTTTGCTGTAACCCGCATAGATCAGCGGCAGAGCCACATTGTCGAGCGACGATTGACGGGGCAGCAGGTTAAACGTCTGGAACACAAAACCGATCTCCTTGTTGCGGACTTCGGCCAGTTCGTTTTCGTCCATGTTGCTCACGTCTTTATTGTTGAGCACGTAGGTACCTGACGTAGGCGAATCCAGGCAGCCTACAATGTTCATGAGCGTTGATTTCCCCGATCCCGATGGACCCATAAAGGCTACGTATTCGCCTTTCTGAATGTCAATGGTAATAGATTTGAGGGCATCGACTACTTCGCTGCCCATGACATAGCGTTTCGAAATGGCGCGGGTTTCAATAATATTCATTGTCGTCTGGTTCGTCATTAAACACCAAAAGCCGCAACGGCCCCGCCCGCCGCAATTCTGCGTCTCCGTTGAAAGTACTGACGGATAAACAAGCCCGCCAGCATCACGATATCGGCTTCAGGTGAGTCCAGGTCAGCTTGCATATCGCCCTCCTGAACAAAAAACTGCCGGGTCAGGCTGTAGTTAACTACTTCTTTGTCATCGGCGTCGGTAACCCCTTCCCGGATCATGATCCACTGGCGCATCAGTATATTTTGCCGTTTCCAGGTATAGATGTTGCCATTTTCCAGCGTCAATTCAGCTCGTTTGCCAAAATGAAAGGTGATGGTACCCACAATACGATTGTCGGCGGCCAGATCATGGATATTGACGGTGTTGATTAAAAAACCCGTCACATCAAACCGCAATTGGGTCTTATGAAGCGCGGCATCTACGTCACGGTCAAACACAGCCCGGTGCAGTCTGCCTACTTCCACGCCGTTTTCGGTAATGTGTATTTCTCTATCGAACGCCTGCTTCACCCAATGTAGATTCGTAGCCATGTGCCAGTGGTTTTAGGAAGCTAAAGCTACGCTAGTTTTTGAACGTGGTGCGGGCGTTTTCGATAACCGCGAGTTTTTGCTGATAGGCTTGTTCAAACGCCTGATAATCGGCGGGGGTGGTGGCTACCTGAAGCCGCGTTAGTCCATCGTCGGCATAGTCGATCAGGCTTTGGTCCAGACAGAGTAGTACGTATGTCTTGATAAGATCAACGTCGGCTTCGTTATAATCCAGTGCGGGCAACACTGCCGCGTAGGCTTCTTTCACCTGGCCAGCCCGACGCAGGAAGCCCGCCCCTTTGCTTACAATTAACCCATGTATTGGGGCTTGTTGCAGGGCAGTGCGGTAGGCCGTCAAGGCCTCTGCTGCTTGTTTTTGACTCGCCAGCGCCTGTCCACGCAACAGGGCTACTTCGGCCAGGTGTTGCTCTACAAAGAATGCTTTTGCCAGCGAGTCTGTAGCCGCCGCTTTGTTTCGAAACGCCGCAATCCTCACCGCCGACAGGTTTTCCAGCGACCGGGCAAAGGGCGTTAACTGGCTTGGTTTGCCCATCTGGCTTAAAATCATCTGGGCATAGAAGTATTGCCGGGTATTCAGGTATCCTGTAATTAGCGCAGCCCCAGCTACGGTTTTCAGGCTGGCATCGCGAATCGTTTCCCACACCTTACCCCGGTTGGTATCGTCGGGGCGATAGCTGACATAAAAGGCTTTCTGTAAATCTGTCCAACCCGCCTGACTTGTGGCTGATGCGGGTGCCGTGTAAAGCGCCTGCTGCATACCGCGCAGGGTAGCGTCATTACGTGTGGCTGTTTCCCATAACGGCTTTGCCGCCGCCAGGTCACCTGCTTTGGTCATAGCCACAGCCCGGTAGCCTATGGAAAGCGTATCGGTATTCTGCGCGAAAGTGGCCGCAGCCTGCTTATGTAGGCCCTGTTCCAGTTCCAGCAGGCCGAGTGTGGCGCGGTAGGTGGGCGCGGCGCGGGCATCGGTGACGGCCAACTGGGTCAACTGATTGAAGGCTTCATGGTGCCGATGTGCTTTGTACAGGGCCAGCGCGTTCGCCAGCAACAGTTCATCGCTAACTGTCTGGTTGCCGGGACTGAGCGCGGCACGCTGCAACGTATTGCGCAGGGTGGTATCGGGGTTTGGGACCAGCAATGCGTAATTATAGAGGCTGGCAAATTCCCCTGCACTGAGCGCCGCGTTGGGCCGCGTTTTGGTAATCCGGTTGGGCCTGGGCAGGGTCGTTGTGTCGTGCGAATGTTGCAGGCGCAGGGCCATTCTGTTGGCAACCAGGGCAGGGTCGTCACTATCCGGTATCTGCCCCGCCAGTGTTGAGTCGCTGGTCAGAATTTGTGGATTACGGGCATAAAGCGCCAGCAGATTTGCCAGTGGCACTTCGGCGCGCGGTGTCAGGTCCGCAGCCGACTTCAGGTAGTAGTAGGCCGAATCGGCAATGGCGGTTTTGCCATAGAGGTAGCCCAGGTTGGTGCGTAGCTCGCCGCTATTTGGAAACGTGTGGATACCCCGTTGCAGGGTTTTTATTGCTTCAAAAAACAGATTTGTCTGCTGAAAGGTGCTGCAAAGGCCGATAAAAGCCTGTGGTGATGGTTGCTTGCGCAGCGCCTGCGAGAAGAAAAGGGCCGCCGTTGTGGGGTCATTGCGGTAAATCGCTATCGAAGCCAGGGCATAATTGGCTTTGTGCTGCTGAAACTCCTG
This sequence comes from Fibrella rubiginis, assembly GCF_017353185.1. Lineage (GTDB taxonomy): Bacteria > Bacteroidota > Bacteroidia > Cytophagales > Spirosomataceae > Fibrella > Fibrella rubiginis. The sequence continues at coordinate 125,077 of NZ_JAFMYV010000001.1, forward strand.
CGCTACGGATTCCTGGTAATAGGTCTGCGCCAGATCAGGCTCGTTTTCCGCCTGATAAGCATCGCCCAACGCCGACAGGCAGGCCGCGTAGCCCTGCCGCACCGTAAAATGCCCCGTCGACGCACTCACGCTAATGATACCTACTATGCCAGCCAGTCGAAACAGAGGCAGATCGGCCAGGCGCGCTTTGTACAGCACCCTGTACACAGGTAGTTGCTGTTTGTAGATAGGCAAAAAATTGACCAGCACATAAAGGACCATCAGCAGACCCATGATAAAATGGCTGTAGACGATAGCATCTTCAAACACTTCGATCAGCGGGTCATTGGCTGTAGCAAACGCGTAGGCAACAGTCAGGATGGTGAGTACAGCCATGCCTATGTACAGCCCGGCACCAGCGTTCGAAAAAGAAAGCAAACTGCGCTGTTCCGCGAGTTGCCGGAACCCCCAGAACCCAATCACGATCGACACTGGCAAAATGAGGAAGGGACTGATGGTAAGCGCATCCCAGTCAATGGTCTTGGTGTTTCGTAGCCAGACAAGCAGCAGGTTGAGCAAATACAATACACTGATGAAGATGAAGTTGACTGCGCCCAGGGGGCGACCATTGGGGCGGCTGACACTCGTGAGCCAAACGAGGCCGCCCACAATATCGATAGCGATATAGGCTATAAACATAACGCTGATAATGACCAGTCCCGGTAGCGCATAACTCATGAGCAACTGTGCCGGATGGACCACCGTAGCCCCCACACTCATGCCCAGTGCGGCCAATACAAACAGCCCGCCAAAGACCAACAGCCGGTTGAGCAGACTCGTGCCTGTCCGAAAAGCGTGAAAGTAGTAGCTGACCCCACCAAACAGCGCGACCAGCACCAGAAACGGCCATCTGCTCTCACCGGGCAGGCCCAACACCTCAAACCGACAGACCGCCAGCAGCAGTACAAACAGGCCCATGGCAATGCGATAGTGTAGCGCCGGCAACCGGCAAATAGCTGCCAGCGTGTAGGAGAGTGCTACGCAGAGCAAGCCCGCCACAAGCATGGCAACGCCCGGATGCACTTCCATGGGCGATACAGCAAACTGGTTTGTAACGGTTTGGATGCGCCCAGTAATGGGGTACGTGAGCAGACCGTCGGTGAAACTGTAGAGGGTACCGGGTAAGCTGACCAATTCGCTCAGCACATTCCAGGAAACCACGTTTTCCAGGCCCCGGTAAGCGACATAGGTATAGCCAAGGCCACACAACGCCAGAAGTGTCAGTCCGCTAACCACCACAATCCGGTCTGATTTAGACCAGTTATGCCAAAAGAATAATGCCATATAAAGCAAACGAAAAACTCCCGCCATCCGCATACAGACGGGTTTATTTGGGTGAATTGGAAACACAAAAAGCACTGAAGATCAGTGCTTTTGTACTCCGTACCAGGAGCGGGAGTCGAACCCGCACGGGCTTGTGGCCCACAGGATTTTCTTACCAACTACAGCTTTCGCTGCTCATCCCGCCACGGCGGGAGATTTGTGGTCTGGACTTTCTCTTCACCTTATTTCAGACTGTCTGAAACGTAGGTGCCGCCTGTTAAGTCTCTACACCTTCCACATCAACATGGTGCTGATGGGCTTGGCTCGGGATTGCCAATCGAACTAATTCGACAAGGTTTCCCCGAATTTAAGCGGTTCTACTGCAAACGTTTCCATTCGCGCACTCAACTTGTTAAGTCCGGCGTGTCTACCGATTCCACCATCCCGGCAATTCCCGACGAATCGGGTATGTACAAAAAAAGCACCGTTGGTTGCGGTGCCTTCATTGTGGAGCGAAAGACGGGGTTCGAACCCGCGACCTCGACCTTGGCAAGGTCGCGCTCTACCAGCTGAGCTACTTTCGCGTTTACCGCCTTCAGACCTTCTATCGTCAGCGATTTGATGATGCAAAAGTAGGTTAATACTGGATGTTTGTCAAGGTCTGAAGCCTAAAAAAGTTGCCCTTTTTCAGTGGTATCGTCCTGAATGGACTAATAATTAGCCAGTTATCGGGCTTTCGTTGATCGCCGAAAATTTAAAAATCAGTAATACGAATGCGATTGTGGCCAGACTTACGCCTGATCTGATACATGATGCCAACCGACAATGATGCCCACTTATCGCGGTTGGTGCTCAGCACGGTTTTGCCATAAATAGCACCACCCAGCGGCATATCTATCGTTGAGTTATCATTCTCTCTGGTGGCATCCAGCTTGTCAGAAGCCACGAAATTGTATCGCAGATCGGCGTAGATACTCAGCGCGGTGCTAAGCATCCGGTTGTAGCGTAGACCCAGAGGTACCACAAACTCGCGTGTTGCTGTAGTCCCGGCGTCGCCCCTGGCTGTTACGTTGTCCGATTGTGTTTTATGGCTGCCGCTACCATTGGTATAGCGCTGTAACTTGCCCGTAGTGAGTGAACTGGCAGTGGCGTCAAACGCAATAAGCCCCACGCCAATATAAAAGTCGATGTTGCTTTTGGTATTCCTGTGGTCGCGGTTGGTGTCAAAATTGTCGGGCGATAATTGTCCGTTGGTGGGGCTGGTGGTTATCTGCCGGGGCTTACCTGCTATTAACCGTGTCAGGTTAAACGTACCACCGACGGCCCCCTGAATGTAGGACGCTGACGCTTTTGAATTGTAGTAGTCGGACTGTTGCGCCCCCAGTGAGCCAACGTCGCCAAGTAAGGTGACGGCCACTACCGAACTGATGGGATAACTAGCGTTTAGCCCGGCACCGAAACCAAAGTTAGGCGTCGATAAATCACCGTATAGCTGGGTAAGCCCAAGGTTGAGGCCAATGCGAAGAAGTGGACGCCCGTTTGTCGAATCGGGTAGTTGGATACTGGCGATTGGTTGAACAGGTGCCTGCGCAAATGCGGGAAAGTTGGATAGTGAAGCTAGTCCCAATAGAGCGACCGAACGGTACAGAGTTTTCATCAGCAATTGATAGATTGTTTGTACAGAGAATGGGCTAAAGATAGAACGAATGATTGAGTATTTATCTATTCATTCTGCATATGTTATTTTTAAGTATAGCTGGGTAGAAGCTGCGGTCGATTCATTTGGCTCATCTGTATTTTAATGTTGACCGATATGCAATTCATTACTGTCCAAAGCCGAACATAGATGTCCGAAATCGTACACGAAAATTATAGATAGGCTGTTGATTGTCAGCATGATGACTACGTGGCCTTTATATTGATGCAGGTATTTTGACTGCTGGACAGATATTCGTGCAACTATGCCTAATGCTTCTGCATCTTTATTGATAATACACACATAACCGCCCTGCTTATGAATACTGCATTCGTTACCCAATTTATACCCGTTCTATTGGTTGTTGGTCAGACACTGGCTACGGGTGCTCCAGCAGCCAATCCGGAAACAGCTACTACGGTTCAGGCGGCGTTGGTAGATGACAATGACGACACGCCCTACAAAACGTTATCGTTTACAAACATCAATTTGGTGCGCGCTCAGACGTCGGGCGGTGGGCTAACCGTAGAAGGCGGTTCGGGCAATGGTGTGAAAGTTGAGATGTTCATTCGCGGCAACAATGGTAATGGTAGCCTCAGCAAGGATGAAATTGAAGAACGTTTAAAAGATTACGAAGTATCGATTCGGCAGGAGGGTAATACGGTGGTAGCTATTGCCAAGCAGCGTAGCTCATTTGGGTGGAACTGGAAAAGAGGATTAAGTATCAGTTTCAAATTCACTACGCCCCGCAATATGTCCACCAACATCAGTACGTCGGGGGGTGGTATCAAGATGAGCCACCTGACGGGCAAGCAACGGTTCGAGACGTCGGGCGGTGGTATCAACCTGACTGATCTGAAAGGCGACATCGAAGGAAACACCTCGGGTGGGGGCATTAAACTAACTGAATGCCGCGACCGCGTGGTCGTTGAAACGTCGGGGGGGAGCATTGACGCCAGCAACTCCAGTGGCAACCTGAAAATGCATACCTCTGGCGGGGGCATCCGAATCAGTAATCTCAACGGCATAATCAACGTGGAAACGTCGGGGGGTAGCATTACCGGCGACCGGATCGACGGGGAACTGAAAGCGGGCACGTCGGGTGGGGGTATCCGTATCCGCGACATGGCGGGCAGCATCGACGCCGAAACCAGTGCCGGTAGCGTGGAAGTGAACTTCACCCGCGTAGATAAATACGTGAAGCTGGAAACCTCAGCGGGGAGTGTACGGGTACAGATGCCCATGGACAAAGGCATGAGCCTGGACCTGAGCGGCAGCCGCGTGAGTGCACCGCTGAGCAACTTTAGCGGTTCGGCAGAGCGTGACCGGATTGTAGGTAAAACCAACGGCGGCGGCATCCCGGTTGTCCTGTCGGCCACGGCGGGCAGCGTGTCTATCAACCAGCAATAAGCGTGTCCGCCCGCGAACGGCAGCTGTCCGATTACGGACGAGGCGATTACAAAAAAGCCCCAAATCACACGATTTGGGGCTTTTTTGTGCCGTGGCACACCGATTGACTAGGTATGTTTGTAGGGAGATTACTCGGTTTGCAGGAATTTGTTCAGGTCAAGCCCTAACTGTTCAGAAACCGATGTCTCTTGTAGTAAACCACCGTTGACCACTTGATAGTGATACCAGATTTGAGTTTTGTAATCATAAATGAAGCCATCCAGAATGCCATACAGGTCTTCATCAATCAACTTAATTATTTTGCGCATATCCTGTTTTAATCCAGCCCTATGGCTAACCTCGATGATAATGGGTATGGTATCGTTATCATTATTGGCCAAAATGAGATCTGGCGTTGGACTAGCCCCACCTTCGTCAACCATCGTTTCGGGTAGTGGCTCCAGGGCCAATGTTTTTTCCTGAAAATGCATATGACCCAAACCCGCCATTAGTTTGGCAATAATCCGCTGATGGACGCGGGGGTGGTACCGCACCCGGTCATAAGTGCCCACGTCGTCGTGCAAAAGCAGCGGGCCGTCGAAATAGGGATGGTACATAAATTTAGCAGTCAACCTTGTCAAATATAACCGATTATGATCGAGCTAATCAACGTGGCCAAGCACTACCCCGCCGGGTTTGGCCGTACCTACGTGTTGCGGAATATTAACCTGACCATCGACCAGGGCGAGTTTGTTTCCATCATGGGCCCCAGCGGTTCGGGCAAGAGTACGCTGCTCCACATTTTGGGTATGCTGGAAGAACCCTCGGAGGGCGAATACCGCTTTCTGGACGAACCCGTGCAGAAGCTGTCGGAGAAAAAGCGCACTGAACTACACCGGAGCCACATCGGGTTTGTGTTCCAGGCCTATCACCTCATCGACGAACTGACGGTGTATGAAAACATTGAAACCCCACTGCTCTACAAAGGGGTGTCGGGCGCTGAACGCAAAAGCCGCGTGGCCGACGTGCTGGATCGGTTCAACATTGTAGCTAAAAAAGACCTGTTTCCCAGTCAGTTGTCGGGGGGGCAGCAGCAACTGGTGGGGGTGGCGCGGGCCATCGTGGCGCAACCTAAGGTCATCTTCGCCGATGAGCCCACGGGCAACCTGCACTCAGAACAAGCCGCCGAGATTATGGCCCTTTTCCGCGAACTAAACCAGAAAGACGGCGTCACTATCGTGCAGGTAACCCACTCAGAAGTCAACGCAGAGTATGGTAATCGCATCGTGCGCCTCAAAGATGGTTGGCTGGTGCCGGAGAAGTTATCAGTCTGAAGTTTACTGTTTGCTGTTGCTTCGCGTTCTAGGCCCTTCGACAAGCTCAGGGTGACAGGTTATAAGAGTAATCATCTTGAGTTGATTTAATTGCCCTGTCACCCTGAGCTTGTCGAAGGGCCTAGAGCGCGAAGCCTACAGCGCGAAGCAACTGATAACTCTAAACTGAAAACTGCCTCACCGCTTCAATCGGCGTATCCAGCAATGCCTGGATGCCGTTGACGTTGGCGCAGAAAACGGCGTCGGCATCGGCCAGGACCTCGGGCAGAAACAGGCCCTCCTGCACTGGGTGATTGCGCATGATTTGCCGCCGTACAATGCCGTCGATACATCCTGTTTCAAGGGAAGGGGTGAATAGCTGATGGGCTTTTACCCAAAAAATGCTGGAGGCTACGCACTCGGCAATGTGGCCGTGGGTATCGAGCAGCAGTGCCTCATCGTAGTGGTGCTGCTGTCGGAAAAGGCCCGCCAGCACATAGGGTAGGGCATTGAGCGTCTTAAAAGGCGAGATTGAAGAGGGCGACAGCCGGACGTCGCGGAAGATACCCAGGCGGGCTTTGCTGGTAATGCCAAAGGGTTCGGTGGGTTGGGCGGTCAGAAGCCAGTCGGCGGTGTGGGTGGTGGGTGTATAGAGGCCTCCGGGTTGCCGCCATACCTGCAGTTTAAGTCGCGCCGGGCCATTGGCAAGACCGTTTTGCTGCACCAGATCCAGTAACGTCGCCCGGAGTTCATCCGTATTGAAGGGCACGGCAGGGGCCAGTTGCAGGGCCGCCATCCCCCGCGTGAGGCGGTCGACATGGTCGGGCCAAAACCAGAGCTTACCACCCTCGTAGCGGATGGTCTCGAACAAACCGTCGCCGTATTGAAAGGCCCGATTAGTACTCTGAACGCCGAACGAGGCGACGGAGAGCACATCCGAATTATAAACCAGATTCATGGCGCTTTTCCACCGTTTATCCCAAAACGGTGGTCATGGCGAATGTAAGCATGTAACATTGACCCCACAAATACGTATGACTATCTACCAAATGCCCTTTACGCGGTTTCTGCTGGCCATCGGGCTGACCCTCACTATCGGCACATTGCCGACAACCAATCTGGCATGTCTGGCGCAAACGCTTGGTTCAGCTCCTTCGGCCATTACGCCCGGCGGCTCAGCCACAGCAGTGTCGGCTACGGCGGGCAGCGCCACTAATACCCAGGCCAACGCTGTGCAGGTGCTGGGCCTGCAGCAGTGCATCGACATTGCGCTGAAGAACAACATCACCATTCAGCAGGGGCAGTTGCAGGTGGAAAGCAGCGAGTTGCAACTGCGGCAGTCACGGTTCAACCAACTGCCATCAGTTAACGCCTTTGTGTCGCAAAATATCAGCTCAGGATATAACGTAGATCCCGTTACTTATCAGTTTGTTAACAGGACTATCGGATCAAATAACGTACAACTGAACGCAACAGTCCCCATCTTTCAAGGCTATCAGTTGAAAAACACAATCAGGCAAAACAAGCTGATCAGGCAAGCGACGGAGAAAGAACTAGCTGCAACGCAGAACAATGTTGCTCTCAACGTAATTCAGCAGTATCTCAACGTATTGACCGGAGCTGAGCAACTGGCTATTGCCAGGCGACAGGTGGAGACGTCGCAGGCTCAGGTTGACCGGACGCAGAAATTGGTAAACGCGGGTGCTGCCCCAGAGGCAAATCTCTTTGAAATCCGGGCGACACTCGCTAATGATCAACTGACGGTAGTAAACAATCAGAACACCGTAGACCTGGCTAAACTGGCTCTCCTACAGGCTATGAACCTGCCCGCCGGACAGCCGTTTGAGGTGGAGTTTATCAACCTGCCCGATCCACGGATTGAAGCCTACGAACTCCCTGCGTCAGAGGTATACAATGTAGCAAAGCAAACGCAACCACAACTGCTCGGAGCCGACTTGCGCGTAGAGGCTGCCCGTCGGAGTATTGAAGTAGCTCGTGCTGGCTTGTATCCTCGCCTTTCATTGAGTGGCAGTGTGAACACGATCTATTCATCAAATGGGAATCCGAAAATAACCCCTACGGGCACCATTGTCACGACTGAGATCGGTACAATCAACGTTGGGAACGCATCTGTTCCTGTTTCTACAACGTCAACAGGGTTTGTTCGCTCCGAATACACGTTTCTAGAACAGCTGAACAACAACATCAGTCAAGGAATCTCATTGAACCTAAATATCCCAATTTTTGGCCAGCGCCTGGCGCGGACCAACATCACCAACGCTACGATTCAGCAGCGTAACGCGCAACTCAACGCCGACAATACGCGCCTGCAGCTACGGCAGCAAATAGAAACGGCCTACACAAGCCTGCTGGCTTCGTCGAACCGGTATCAGGCTACGGAAGCATCCGTAATTTCATTGGAACGGGCCTTTCGCGCGGCCGAGAGTCGCTACAACGCCGGGTCTATTAACGCCACGGATTATAACATTGCCAAAAACCGCTATGACATTGCCCGCGGGCAGCTGGTACAGGCCAAATATGACTACGTATTCCGCGTCAAGATTTTAGATTTTTACCAGAACAAGCCACTTACATTTAATTAGTGAATGAATGATTGAGCGAATGAGCGAATAGCTTGGAGCGCTTTGCGCAGCGTATTTTTTAGACAGGCGCGAAGCGTTCCAAGCTATTCGCTCATTCGCTCAATCATTCATTCGCTCATTGATTTATGAAGAAAAAGTCAAATCGGGTTTGGTGGGTACTGGCCGCATTGGCGGTGGTACTAATTGTGGGACTGGTGGCGGCCAAACAGGCGGGCCTGATTGGGAAACCACCCATGACCGAAGTCGATTTTGCCGTGGCGCAACGCACCGACATTGTGGAGCGGGTGAGCGCGTCGGGTCGGGTGCAGCCCGAAGTAGAGGTGAAAATCAGCCCCGACGTGTCGGGTGAGATTATTGCCATGTACGTAAAAGAGGGCGATCCTGTGAAGGCGGGGCAACTGTTGTGCCGCATCCGTCCTGACAATTACGAATCGTTTTCGGCGCGGGCGCAGGCCACCGTTAATCAGAGCAAAGCCCAGCTAGAGCAGAGCAAAGCGGGCGTATTACAGGCCGAAGCGCGGCTGATTCGCACCAAAGCCGACTACGAACGGAGCCGCAAACTGCTGGCCGACAAGGTGATTTCGCAGGCTGATTTTGAAACCGTCGAGGCCAATTACAACGTCGCCAAACAGGATATCGAAGCCCAGAAAGCCAATGTTCGGGCCGCTCAGTACAGCATCCAAAGCGCCGAAGCCAGCCTCCGCGATGCCAGAGAGAACCTGCGCAAAACCACCATCTACTCGCCTGTTAATGGCACGGTGTCTAAACTCAACGTGGAGCAGGGCGAGCGCGTGGTGGGTACGTCGCAGATGGCGGGTACAGAGATCATGCGCCTGGCGAACCTCAACAACATGGAGGTGCGGGTGAATGTCAACGAAAACGACATTGTGCGCGTCAGTCTTGGCGACACTGCCGATATTGAAGTAGACTCCTACACCACGGCAGGCCGCAAGTTCAAGGGTATCGTGACCGAGGTAGCCAACACCGCCAACGGCCTCACAAACGCCGCCGGCGTGGCAGCATCGTCGGATGTGGTGACGGAATTTGAAGTAAAAATCAAGATTCTGAACAGCTCGTATACCGACCTGTCGGCTAAGTTGGGCGGCCGTGGATTTCCGTTTAAGCCGGGAATGACTGCCTCTGTCGAAATCATCACCGATCGCCGTCCGGCCGTGTTGTCGGTGCCTATCGCCGCCGTAACAACCCGGAGTGATAGTACGCAGGCACAAAAAGATGCGTCTAAAACAGATAACAATGCCCCTACTGACCAAGTCGTTGCAGCCCCGAAAAAGGCCGTTCGCGAGATCGTGTTTGTGGCTGAAAAGGGCAAAGCTGTGCAGCGTGAAGTAAAAACGGGTATCAGTGATTTTGAAAATATCCAGATCGTATCGGGTCTGAAGGCGGGTGATCAGGTCATTTCTGGTCCTTTCCTGGTTGTTTCGCAGAAATTGAAGCCCGGTGACCTGGTTACCAAGCGCGATCCAAACAAGAAAAAGGAGTGAGAAGCAAGAGATGAGAGGTAAGAGGCAAGAGAAGGGGCCCTACAGCTTGTCTCTTGCATCTTGCCTCCCATCTCTTGCTTCTCCTTCATAAAACAGTTTCGGGAACGCTTCGTTAGCAATACAGATCAATAATCAATTGCTGCCTAATGCAGGGTACCGTCATTCATTACGACCCACTGACGCGTTGCGGTGTACTCCGCGCCGAAACTGATACGCCCACGCCTGGTCAACTCCATTATTTTCGCGACGACGAGGTCATAAACGTTGGCCACATTACGCCAGGGCAACGTGTGACCCTGCGTACCAGCGTGGCTACCTACGCCACAGACGCAGGTAACGATGCTAACGAGCCCGACGTTGAGTTCGTCGAAGCCGTGCCTGTTGACCATCCGGGGCAGTTTCATGATACCGTCCCGCGGAAACCATCGGCATTGGGTAACATTGCCGGTTTTGTACTGGCTCTGCTCACGCTGTTTTGTTTGCTGGGTGCAGGTGGTGAAACGGGCAATTTCTATACTACGCCCGGCCCCAAACTGACCGAATCGCTGTTTGGCGTGCTGTCGGCGGTAGGGCTGGTAATTATGATGGTGCATTTTTTTGCCTTGTCGCCCCGCAAAAATGTCCGGCGTACCTACTGGCTGGTAGCCATCAGTTCGCTGATTGCCTACATCTCGATGTCGTTTCGTGGGTTCGAGGCCGATCAGGCGGCCTCGGCTTATGGCTGGGGGCTGTTAGCACTCGGATTCGCCGTTTACGTACTACCTTTCCGCCCCAAACAAAAACACCATAGATGAGATATTCTGTATGCCTGATGGCCCTTTTCCTGCTGTTTTCGGCCTGTGGTGGCGGCAAAAAGCGCGATAAAAAAGAAGTCGCCGCCCCTGCTAAAACAGAGTCGGTAGGGACTGTCCATTTCTTTCTGGAAACGTCGGCCAGTATGGGTGGTTACCTGAAGGGAGGCACCACGTTTAAAGACGTGGTGGCCGATGTGGTCACGAAAGCGAACCAGATCAGGCCTACGTCACTCTATACCATTTCGGGAAAAGCCCCACAACCAGTAACAGGTGGCGTAAACTCGTTTGTGGCCCAACTGGCTACCACACCGCTGGCTACGGGCAAAAGCTCGGAGATGCACCAAATCTTTAAGCAGGTGGGTAGTAAGGCTACGGGCAATGACCTCGCCATTTTCGTGTCTGACTGCATCCTGTCGTTTCCCGATGCCGACATCAAGAGCAACCCGGAGGTGAACCGCAGTGATGCGTCCAGCACGTTAAAAAACAATATTTACGACCAGTTTGCCTCCTTTAGCAAGCAGGGTATCGGCGCTACAGTGCTGGCCTATACCTCACCTTTCAACGGTACTTACTACACCTACCAAAACCAAAAACAGAAGCTGGCGGGCGAACAGCGGCCGTTCTACATCTGGGTTATTGGCAAACAAAAGCTGGTGGGTCCGTTTGTGCAACAACTGATTGATGGCTTAACTACGCCCCCCATCAAACGGCTTGACTTTGGTGCGGCCGGTGCGCTGAACCGGTACGACCTGTTTTTCGCCCTAAACAAAAAAGGCGACTGGCGGGCCGACCACAACAACGTAACCAACATCAGGATGGGCCGCAAAGCACAACCCGTTGAATTTGCTATTGGTCTGAACATGAGCGGTTTGCCCGACTACGCGCAGGCAGAAGCCTATTTAAAGAGTAACCTTGCCGCCACTGCCGACAACGGGGCTGTGAAACTGGTGAGCGTGCAGCGAAAAGACGCCGTGAAGACCGACCGCATGAGTGACCGCGAACAAAAATTGCTGAGCCAAAATACGCATGTGCTCACCTTCCGCGTTGATAACTTATTTGCCGATGCTGCCATGCTGACCCTGAAACTGCCCGTCCGTTTTGATACCTGGTACACCACCTGGTCGACAATGGACGACCGGACAGAGGCAGGTCGCAAGAACAAGACCTTTGCCCTGGAACACCTCATGACCGGCGTCCGCGAAGCCTACCAAACCGGCGGCAATGAGTTTGCTAACTTGACTATTCAATTAAAAAAGTGATGAATGATAAACGATGAGTTTGCTTACGTCAGCCAGTTACTCTAGCGTAAGCAAACTCATCATTCATCATTCATCATTCCCTTCTATGTTCCAATCCATTTACGAACTCTTCCTTGGTCAGAATAATGACCCTATTTACGTTGACGAAATATTTGCGCCCGTTGGCACCACCACTACGTTGGTTGCGCTGGTATTAGCCGCAATTTTTTACGCAGGCTTAGGGCGATGGAAAGCTGTTTTTCATCGCACCAGCCATTGGGTTATTACGCTGATTGTCATGGCTGTATTCGGATTTTTCTACGCAACGTATTATGCTAAAGACCGCACCGGTGCTGATGATATGGACTCGTACATGACCAGTTTTGGTGGTGTAAATGCATTGCTGGCCGTAGTCTTATTTTTTCTCTTTTCACTGGCGTTAAAGAACGTGTCTATTTTCGCTAAAAGAACGCCTTTTTAAATGGATTTGGGATTGCGGATTGCGGATTTTGGATAAGAGAACAGTGTAGTAATCCAAAATCCGCAATCCGCAATCCCAAATCCAAAATCCAAAATCTTTTATGAAACTCTTTCTCTTTGGTATTGGCGGTACGGGGGCGCGGGTGTTGCGCTCGCTGACCATGCTGCTGGCAAGCGGCGCTAATGTGCCCGCTGATCTGACGATTATTCCGATTCTGCTGGACATGGACATGCAGAACGGCGACACCGAACGGGCATTGCGGCTGGTTGACCTCTATCGCAGCATCCGGCAAACAGGCTACCCCAATGGACCTAAAGTCGACGGGAAAACCACTGGCGTAGTCACGGCAGCGCGGCCATTTTTCAGTACGGCCCTGCAACCGCTAGGGTCGTTGCAAACCCCGGGCGAAGGTTCTCAGCAGCAGATTGGTGATTCTATTTTGCCCAAATTAACCGACCATCAGGGCACGTTCGAAGAGTTTTTGCAGGTGAGCAGCCTTGAAGACGTTGACCGTGAATTCCTGAAATTACTCTACGACAATTCGGCGAAGCCGACCAACGCTGAGTTGAAGCTGAACCTCTCGGTAGGGTTCAAGGGCAACCCAAATATTGGTTCGGTGGTGTTCAACGCGCTGGAAGATTCGCCGGTGTACAGATACTTCACGAGTGCCTTCAATGATCAGACCGACCGGATTTTTGTGATCAGTTCCATCTTCGGTGGAACGGGGTCGGCGGGGTTCCCGCAGTTGATCAAGCTGTTGCAGCATCCGAGTCAGAAAGTGCCCATTCGCAACGCCAAGAAGGGTGCGGTGACGGTGATGCCTTATTTTGCGCTGGAAGAAAACAACCAAAGCGCCATTGATCAGAACCGGTTTTTGTCGAAAACAAAGGCCGCACTGTCATACTATCAGAGCCAGATCAACCTCGACGCGCTCTACTACATTGGTGACCGGCCTGGTAGCAAGCTGTATCCTAACGTGGAAGGTGGCGCCAAGCAGGCCAACAATGCTCACGTAGTCGAGATGCTGGCGGCCGAATCGGTGCTTGATTTTGCCCGGCGCGGGGCGGGAGACTTCAGCACCGACAAACGCTATCTCGAATATGGCCTGCGCCGCAATGACCGCAGCCTCGACCTTGCCCACTTCGGCGACAGTACGTATACCAACCTGCTGGAACCGTTGGTGCGGTTTACCTACGCCGCCAAATTCTACACCGATTTTGTACCCAACAACCTTGGCGAAGCCTTTGCCAAAAATCTGAACCTGCCACAGCAATTGCGCACGGCTACGTTCTACACTGCCCTCGACAATTTTATTAATGCCTATAAAACGTGGGTCCGTGAACTGGCCACCAACGACCGGAGTTTCGCGCCGTTTGATCTCGACGCCGATTTCAATGGACTAATACGCTCCAAGCGCATCGAAACAGGGTTCTTCAGTAAGGGCATCAGCGAAGGGTTTCTGCAGGACGTGGCGGGAAAAGGAGAAAACAGCCTTAAAGCCGCCTACCCCGCCCCGGAACCCCGCTTCATGCAACTCCTGATGGACGTAGCTGATAAATGCCTCGAAAAACTCGGTCCGCTCAACCGTCAGTTGGCCGACGCTTGATTGATAGTTCAGCGTTTAAAGTCTAACGTCTAAAGTTGCTTCGCGTTCTAGTACCTAAGAGCGCGAAGCAACTTTAGACGTTAGACTTTAAACGCTGAACGTTAGACATCAGACATTAAACTCATTCTCATGCCTCATATCCTTCGCATTGATACCGACCCTAACGTTAGTCAGCAGAACCATAATGGCTGGACGGGGAGTCAGGCGGGCCTGACGGGCAACCGCATCGAACATATTCCCGATACGCTCACGGGCGCGGCGGGTGGTGCCGCCGGGGCTGCTGCCAAAGCCGGAACGTCTATTCCCTCTCCGTTTGCGCGGCTGTATTTGTTCGACACGGCGTTTCGGATGGTGAAAAACAACCTGCAGCCTGCCGAATTAAGCATGTACCACGTGCTGGTGTCGCACACGCTCGATCTGCTGGAACTGCTGTTTCAGGCGGGCAACACCGACGACCTGACCTATAAGCTCTGGAACAAAGCCGAGCGGCTGGGTAAGCTGGGTACGGCTGTGGGCGGCGCGGCACGGCATCCGCATCAGGTGCTGGCCAAGGCGCTGGAACTTGATTTCCGGAACGAACTGGCGACGGTGCAGACCACCACGATGATCTATTACAAAGGCGCCCTGCTGGGTGGCACTACGCCGCTGACGCTGGTGTTCACATCGCCCAACTGGGAGCAGGAACGTCAGAACAAGTTTATAGATCCGCCCAAAAGCAGTACGGGCCGGGTGCTGTTTCAGAACGAATACATGCCTCTGCACAGCCGCGACGAGGGTTTTACAACCTATCTGCGCCGCTGGTATGAGCAGTATAACAACATGTTGCCTGCGGGCGGCTTCAAGGAATACCTCTACCGTGTGTTCTTCGACAGCCAACTGGTGCCGCCACTGTCGGCGGGGTTGACGCTGGCTAATTTTGAACCCATTCAGGTGCGGGGCGAAAGCACGACGGTGTTGCAGGTGCTGCCCGGCGTGCCGCTGTATCGCGTTCGGGAAGACGACGTGCTGAATGACATCGAAGACAGTTCGGACTTCGTGATGCAGCCGACGGTGGATTTTTACAGCCGAGAAATGCAAAACGGCACGGCCACGGGAGTTCGCAAACCGCTGGCCCTGGCATCGCGGATGGACGTAGCGGGACGATACGTAAAAAATACGGTCTGGAACGCCAACACCGTCATTATGCGGCAGCGTGATCTGGGCAGTGGCTTTCTTCTGTCGGAGCGGTTCCTGCCGGGGGTCGACAACGTGAAATATCCGTTTGTGACGACCGACGATTTTCTGGAGGATTTTCTGGTACAGATGCCCTACAAGCTCAACAGCGGGCGTTTTTTCACCGGCACCCCCGGCGACATGGAGTTTCTACTGCCCGTACGGAAAGAGTACTTCAACTTCTTCCGGCTCGAAGATCTGCCCAAACAGCTTACCCTTCGCACGGAAGACCGGGGCCTGGACCGCATTGTGATTGCATCACTGACGATCCCGATTAAAAACAGCCGCACGGTTACGTTCCGGAAAGAATATAATCTTGGCAACCCCGACACCATGCTCGAGTTCCGGGCGGGGCTGGCCTGCTTTCCGTTCTATCGCATCACCCTGCCCGACCCTCAGTTGCAGGCCCTGAACGAGTATACGGTGATGCTGCTCGACGCCAGTAAGGACGAAGCGAACTTCCACGCGGGCCGGTCGGTGCGGTTTTTCCAGTTCGATCAGGTAGTAAACAACCAGCCGCTGGTGGTGGCTGCGCCGGAACACCGTACGCCCAAATCGGGACCCACGCAGGCGGCTTCGTATTATTATAAAGTGCCACAGGCGTTTGACCTGATCGAGGTACAATTGCAGCGCAATGGCATGCCGTATCGTGGTTTGGTGCTACCCAAATTCACGCTCATCAGCGAACGGGGTTACAAGCCGTTTACCTTCGCCATCGACTTTGGTACGTCCAATACGCACGTGGCCTACAGCGACGGTAACATGGGAAACAGTGAGCCTAAAACGCTGTCGATCAGCGATGATAAGGTCAATCTGGACAACGACGAACTGCAGATGGTGGCCCTTAATAAACCCTACGACGGCTACGAGGCCCAGACGCCGTATGCGCGCTATCGGCTGCCGGTGAGTTATGGTAAACTGCCTGAAATGGAGCGGTTTATCCGTCGCGAATTTGTGCCCGCTATCATTGGTAAGGAGTATGGTTCGCCGTTTACGTTCCCATTGAGAACCACGGTTTACGAGAAAACGGGTTCAGCCGACGCGGGCGATAACCTGTTCAGCAAGATCAACCTGGGCTTTAATATCGACCTTGAAGACGGCAGCACGGGCGTGAACCGTTACGTGACGAACCTGAAATGGTTGTTTGAAAATCAGCCTGGCGACCCCATGAACCGCCCCCGCGTCCGGGCGTTTTTCGAGGCAATGCTGCTCCTGATTCGCAACAAAATCCTGCTCAACCAGGGCAATTTAACCGATACCAAAATTACGTGGCTGGCTCCGACGAGTATGCAGGCCGACACAGAAGATAAACTGGTTGAGGAGTGGGAGAAGGCGTTTCGGCGGGTGTTCAAAACCACGCAGTACTTCCGCCCCACGCCCGTTCCCGAATCGCTGGCTCCGCATTTCTACCTCGTTACGAAGGGCGTAAAATCATTCGCAGATGCCGTGAACGTGGACATTGGGGGCGGTACGGCCGATATTATGCTGTTTATGAAGCAGCAGAACCGCTACCTCAACACCTCATTCCGGTTTGCGGGCTACGACATCTGGGGTGGTGGGTTAAATCAGCAGGGTCACCCGTCGCACCAAAAAGACAACGGCTTCATCCTGAATTATTTGCAGTATCGCCGTACGCTTAGTCAGGCTCCGGCGCCAGAAGATCAGATCTTGGATACGTTCCTGGCCAATAATGATCTGAGCGCCGAAGACATCGTGAGCCTGCTGTTCCGCAACAACGACCATTATAAGTTCACCCAGTCCATTGTCGACGGACGGCCTGCGCTACGGATCGTACTGTTTTTGCACTACTCGGCCATTGTGTACCACTTGGTGCAACTCATCGAAGCGAACGAGTTAGCCTTGCCTCGTTATCTGACGTTTACGGGTCGGGGGAGCCAGTATCTGAAGATGCTGGGGTCGTCGCGGCGGCTGATCGAGTTTACCAAAATGCTGTTCAACGCGTATTCGACCCTGCCCGTGCCGAGCGATTTCGAAGTGGTGCTGAGCGAGAACCCAAAAGAGACGACGGCCAATGGCGCAGTGCTGTTTGAGAACGCCAGTCCAATGGAAAAAGCCAAGTACGACACCCGCCAGACGGCCTGCTACTGGGGCAATGCACCGTTGGAACAAAAGGCGTTGCCTGCTCCGGCTGAGGCACAGCAGGACACTAGTTTTGGTGCGCCCATTACTACGTGGGGTTCGCAATCGGTACACAGTCCGTCGGTTGCGCCGGGGCAAAAGGTGGTTAACGCGCCATTTGAATACCGCCGTACCAAGATTGGCGAGGTGAGTGGTGACCGCGCCTTCCACGACTCAGTGCTCACCAACGTGAAGCTGTTCCTGGAAAAGACGCTAACCGACCGCGACATTGCCTATTTCCTGAGCGAACACAAAATTCAGACACCAGAGCAGTATTTGCCGTTCCTGCTGGGTTCAGACGTGACGCGCAACGGTGCCCTGTACGACAGCTATATGCTGGCCCGGATGGGGATGGAGCAGGAGCCGAACCAAGCCGTTTCGGAGACGTACTTCTTCCTGCCGCTGAAGCACGCGCTCTACGAGTTATCGAAGCAAATTGCCGGATGAAAAATGAGTTTGAAGTCTAAGGTTTAAAGTTGCGGTCCCGTGTCCGGGCTGACGCATGTGAATTGCTGACGCGTCAGCCCGGACGCGGGACCGCAACTTTAAACCTTAGACTTTAAACATTGAACTTCCTTCCTCTAAACCTTATGAAAACCATCACCACCCTTTTGCTGACTGTTATCGCTATGGCTGCCACTGCTCAAACACCGTCGCAGGAGCCAACGGGCATTGAAAAAGGTACCCTCGGCATGACCAAAGCCACGCTGGAGTTTCTGGCTACTGATCAGAAGACGTTTCCGGCGGCCAAAAAAACCGTTTGCACCGACTGCAACACGTATGCCGATTTGTCGATGTTCATCAAAGACAACAACCTGAAAAAGGCCGACGTGCTGGTCAACGACATCAAGAAGCATAGCCTGAAGCTCAACGACGAATTTGCCGCCGACGCGTTTACCAGCGAAGGAGCCGTACTGGATAGCCTTCGTAAGTATGTGATCAACCGGATTACGAGCGGGTCCGAACGGCAGCATCGGACTAAACTCGCATCGTTTTCGGCTTACCAAACCAAAATGATGGCCCTAGCGGGTGGACAAAACCCCGAAAAGGCAGTGGCTGAGCAAGCAGGTGCCACTGACGAAGCTGATTCGGAAACGCCTCCCGCCAATGATACAGCGGCTCCATCGTCGGGTGGGGGTAGCACATGGCCGCTGTGGGTGCTGTCGGTGTTGAGCCTTATGGGTGTGGGCTATCTTTACTGGCAATTGATGCAATCGGGCAAGGGAGGCGCTAAGGCTGATACCAGTGCCCTTGAAACACAACTAGCTGGTTTGCAAGACGATAACCGACGGCTTAACATGATGTTGTCTGAACTGTCGAACCGGCTGACGATGGTAGAAAAACGCCAGACTACGGCCTCACGTCCCGGAGAACCAAACCGCCCCGCCGACCTCAACCGCCCGGCCGACCGCATGCAACCGGGCATCAACCCGGCGGCTTCGGCCAACCAACCGCGGCAGCCGCAACCAGGCGGACCTATGGGTAACAACCCGGTTAATCCCGGTAACGTACCCAACACGTCCGCATCACCTGCTCAACAGCCACCAGCCCAGGCTACTAACCAGCCTGGAGCAAGCATGGCGGGCCCGTCGGCCCTGCGCCCAACACCGCCTGTAACGCCGCCACCCAGTCAGCGCGAAGCTGAGCCGATGGCAGGAACAACCAACCCGGCATCCATACCTTTGTCTGTGACGCCCCCGCCCACCGCGCCTGTTTCTCAGGCTCCGCAGCCCGTTGCCGCCACACCGGTAGTCCCACCGCCAGTAACGCCCCCTGCTCCACCCGCGGCACCTACCCGGTTGTTTGCCCGAACGGCTGACTTAGGTAATGGTTTCAGTGTCAGTGGGTTATTGGATCATGCAGAACGAGGTACGGTGTATGAACTGGAATTAACCAGCCCCCAAACAGCCCTGTTCAACGTTAGCAATGCACCCGACGCACAGCAGGTAGCGATGAGCGACCCATATTCGTATCTGAGCGATGCCTGTCTGTATGAGAACCAGCCTAACACCCAGTCGGGTACGGCGCGTATTCAAACCATTGCTCCTGGCAAACTGGTGCTTCAAGGTGATAAATGGCAGATCACGGAAAAAGCCCGGATTGGATTTGTTTAGGCGAGTATAAGGTTCAATGTCCGGGGTCCAATGTTCGGAGCCACGTCAAAAAGTAATTTTGCTTTGGACATGGAACAGTAGACATTGAACTTCTTTTCAATGACGCAGGACGATTTACGCGAACGGATTAAGAATGAACTGGTGCTGCACGAAGGCAACATTGCCGACTGGCAGTGGAACCGTACCGGCTTGCCTGCCGAGGCCACCGAGTTAGGTATTACCGATTTTCCCCGGTTGGTGGAGGACGTCAGTCGGGCGCTCAACACACGGTTTAGCAAAATTCTGGAGTTGCAGGCGGCAATCCGAAAAGCGGGGGTTGATAATGAAAAACACCTCTCAGGTCTTCAGATTGACCTTTTTGCGCAGGATGCTGACCGGCTGGGTTTATCGCGGACGTTTATAACGGAGCAATGGATCCCTCATATTCTGGCTCAATTGCCCGATGCCGCCGAGCCGGCTCCCACGTCTTCTGCCAGTGCGAAAACTGATCCAGTTTTGGCTGCTCCAGCCCCAACACCAGTACCACCGACCAGCACCAGTGGTGAGTCAGCAGAGCGGATGCAGCAGAAAGTCCGCGATATTCTGGACGATTACAAAGAACACATTCCTGCCAATGCTATCCGGGGCCTGTTTCGGGCCATTGATTACGACGAAACTGCGCTGGCCGACGCCGTGAAAACGTATTTGTCGACCAACTTTTACGCGGCTGAAACCGAACCCGCCGGCCAGTCTCTCCGCGACAAGCTCACCTCCACCGACTGGCGGCACCTGGCGTGGTGGGATCGGCCCACGTCGCCGCCACCGGCCCCGGTTGCTGTTCAGGCACCACCCGCTGCACCCGTTCCCGCTGCGCCAGTACCCCCCGCGAAAAAGTCGACCGGGCTTCGCGACTTTTTTATGGCCCTGCTCATTGCCGGGGGGCTCATTGGGTTTGTGGTTGTGTTGGTGCGCAGTCAGCGGGGTAATCAGGCGGATCAACAGAAAACGCAGGCAACTAAACCGGCTCAGGTAGATGAGTCTGCAAGTTCGGTACCGCCCAGGCGCGAGTCGAACAAGGAACGTCGCCGTCGTTTAGCCAAAGAAGCGCGGCAGGCGGCAGAGGCCGCAAAACTGGCCCGTACGCAGGCAGCACCACAACCCTCGACCGATGCCGCCCGTGGTACTGGTGCTAATGCTGATAAGCCCTACGATGAACTGCTCAACGATGTGGGCCAGTATGGCGAACGGGCGGCTAAAAAAGGCGGCCAATGGGGCCTCTGGCGTAGCGGAAAGTGGTTTATCGAACCCCAGTACGACGACATCAGTGTCTTCAACAACGGCCGCGCCACCGTGACCAACAATGGCCACAGCTACGAGATCGATCGGTTTGGCGATAGAGTGAAGTGATTTACGATGTACGAATTACGATGTACGATTTGTTGCTGACGCAGGACTATTCGTGCGTCAGCAACAAATCGTACATCGTAATTCGTACATCGTAAATCACTTTCCCACTTGCACCGTGAGGTACTGAAACTTAGTGGCGTCGGTGAAGGAGATGAAGCCCACGCTGTTGCCCTTGAAGTTTCGATAGGGGTGAGGGCTGTCTTCTACTTCTTTGCCGTTTACATAAAAGTGCAGGTCGTCGCCGGTGCGGCGGATGGTGAGCGTGTTGCGAACGGGGTCAATCGGCACTTTGGCGTTGGTAGGCTTACCGGGCATATACGAAGCCATAGCCGTGCCATTCACGCGGGTGTAAAGCGACACTTTCTGGGTGCCGATAAGCCGAAACTGACAGTAGTTGTTCGTGTCTTTCACGCCAATCAACAAGCCGCCATCTGGCTGTGAACCAACGGGTACAACCATTTCCACACTTACCGTAAACGTATCGGCTTTGTTCAGATTCAGGTCGTTGGGGAGCTTGATGTAGCTGCGGCCGGGGCGGGTCAGGGCGGGCTTTTCTTTACGGATGTAATAGCTGTCTTTGGCTACTTCCAGCACAAAACCGTTACGTTTGCCCACCAGCCAGCCGTTATGGTTGTCGGCGAAGGTTTCCAGAAACGAGGTGGTCTTTTCCCTTGTCGGCTCCGTGGCTTTTGTTGCTGCAGGTTTGGTGTCGCTGGCTACAACAGGACTGGCTTCTGCTTTCGGCGTGGGCGTTTTGGTTGCCACAGCCACTGTTTTGGCCGTTGGTTTGGTTGCTTCGGCAACCGGCGCAGGGGCTACCTTAGTCGCTTTGGTTTTGCGGCCCGGTTTGGTCGCAACTGCCGTAGCCACGGTGTCGGTTGCCGTAATACCCAATGTAGTCCAGTCGCTGGCTGCCGAGACAACGTTGGCTTTCTGGCCAAAAGTAGTGATTGAAACCAGGGAAACGGTAAGAAACAGGAGGAATGAACGCATAAGAAATAGCTTAAAACGAGTAGCGAAACAAGGCCACGGGTGTGTTGGCCTGGTAGTTTACATTGAGCGATATGGCGGGCTGTTTTCGGGCGGTCCGCTGATTGCGAAGGCCTTTAAGCAGCGTCAGCGTTACGTCGGTGAGCCAGATCAGGCCTGCCGCGCGGGTGGCGATGTAGTACCGCTGATGTGCCGAATTCGCTTGCTGGTAATAGGCTTCCCCATCGGTTTCAGACGGCGACCGACTGTAGGCGTCATAGGCCTGCGTGGCTTCGCCCTGCTGCCCGGCTCCATAGATTAGAAGCCCATAGGCCGCTACTGTTACCAACGGACGAAAGCCCACTTTGGGTGTTGGGTTCTGCACAAAAATATTGCCGATACCCGGTGCCAGCGCCGACAGCAATGCCCATCCTGGTCCGTTGTACCGTCGGGTAGCCACGCTTTCGTACGGCTTGTCTTCGGCGGCGGGCGGTTCGGGTTTGGGTGTTTCAACTGCACCAGCACCAAGCTGTTTCACCAACACAACCGCCCGGACTTCTTCGCGGAGCAGCAACTTGTTTTCCCGCAGGTTCCAGACTACTTTTTTGTCGCGTCCGTCGGTCTGATTTTGGCCAATCGCCCCCGACACATTAGCGGCATTGGGCCTGACCAAAATGCCCGACCGGCGTTGCAACCGCACGTAGATTGAGTCGCTGGGCTGGGCGTTTTTCAGGTCGTAATAAATGTCAATGGATTGCTGATTGGCGGCGCGCATCCGCACGTTGCTGACGCGGCCCTGTCCCAGCGCGCTGGTGGTAATGCCAACAAAGGCCAGGAAAAGCCAGCCACGAAAAGTAGGTAGTGAGATCGTCATGGTGGAAAAGCGAATGGCTAGTTGTTAACGGTGATAGACCGGGTGGCAAGGGCGGTTTGGCTACACGAATTGGTCAGCGTAGCCTTGATAAGGTAGGTACCTGCTTTGTCGTAACTATAAGCCGTGCGCACACCGGTCTGGGGCAACGCCCGGCTGTCGCCGAAATCCCAGCTAACAGATCGGATGTCGGCACTGGGATTTTGGAGGAATAAATCGGCCTGTAGGCGGGTAATGGTGGCTCCAATGGTCGCTGAAGGCGGGATACAGTTGGCGAAACTGCGGCGTTCGAGCGTAAAGGATTCACAACCCAGCAGGGCTGTTAGTATACAGGATAGGAGTAGGGTCTTCATGCAGTTGGAGGCAGAGAAGGCTAAATACGCACTTTTTGGGGAAAGAAACGGACCGCAACTTGAGCCAATGGCGTAAAATTGCTCACACATGGCCCAGCGCGTTAGCAATTTTTGTACCAGTCGCTCTAGTTGAGGGCTCTATATCCCAAATCAACCAATTTCGGGCAAAGTGAGTTGTCTTTTATATAACGTACAAGTAATGGGCTAAATAGGATAAAATAAGGAATTTTTCCCTACCCGTTCATGCCCTTTGCTTTACCTTTGTCCGTTAAACAGCGCGTTGCAACCAATCATGGATCAGTACTCTTATGTAGCCAACTCCGATGCGGCCTATATCGACCAGTTGTACCAGTCGTATAAGCAGGACCCCGCCTCGGTCGACACCAGTTGGCAGCAATTTTTTAAGGGGTTTGAGTTTTCGTTAACCTACGGCGACCCCGCCGACAAAAGTGCTCTAACCAACGGGAAGCCAACTGGTGCCGCCACCAATGGCGCAGCTACTACCCCCGTCGATGCCAAACAAAGTGAGAAAGAAGTATCGGTCGCCAGCCTGATCAAAGCCTACCGGTCGCGGGGGCACCTGCTGTCGAAAACAAACCCCATTGGGCAACGTAAAGACCGTAATCCCCGCCTTAGCCTGACCGACTACGCGCTGTCGGAAGCTGACCTGGACACGGTTTTTGAAGCAGGTAAACTGCTCGGCATTGGCTCGGCCACGCTGCGCAAAATCATGGAATCGCTGGAGACCATCTACGCGGGCCGCATTGGCTTCGAGTACATGTACATCCGCGAGATCGATGTGAAAAACTGGCTGCGGAACAAAATCGAGAAAGAAGCCCTCACGTTTACGCCTACATCTGACGAGAAAAAGCGGATTCTGGAAAAGCTAAACGAAGCGTCTATTTTCGAGAACTTTCTGCATACCAAATACTTAGGTCAAAAACGCTTCTCGCTCGAAGGGGGCGAAACGTCCATCGCGGCACTCGACGCTATCATTACCCGCGCTGCTGATCTGGGAGTGCAGGAGGTGATGATCGGCATGGCCCACCGCGGGCGGCTTAACGTGCTGACCAACATTCTGGGCAAATCCTACGAGGCCATCTTCGACGGGTTCGAGGGGAGCGTACCCACGCAGGTGCACGGCGACGGCGACGTGAAATATCACCTCGGCTATACCAGCCTGACCAAAACCCCCAGCGGCAAAGAGATCAATGTAAAGCTGGCCCCGAACCCCTCGCACCTCGAAGCGGTGAACCCCGTGGTGGAAGGTTTCGTGCGCGCCCAGGCCGACGAAGAATACGCTGGTGATTTCGCCAAAATCATGCCTATCCTCATCCACGGCGACGCGGCGGTGGCTGGTCAGGGTATTGTGTATGAGGTGACCCAAATGGCCAAACTACCCGGTTATCAAACCGGTGGTACGCTACACTTTGTGATCAACAACCAGATCGGTTTCACGACGGATTTCGATGATGCCCGCTCGTCGATCTATTGTTCCGACGTAGCCAAGATCATCGACGCGCCCATTTTTCACGTCAACGGCGACGACCCGGAAGCGGTGATTTTCTGCGCCAAACTGGCCGTGGAATTCCGCGAGATGTTCAAGCGCGATGTCTTCATCGACATGGTCTGCTACCGTCGGTACGGCCACAACGAGAGTGACGAGCCGAAATTTACGCAGCCAACCATGTACTCGGTCATTGAGAAGCACAACAACCCCCGCGAGATCTACAGCAAGCTGCTGATTGAGCGTGGCGATGTGGATGCGGCTCTGGCCAGTAAGATGGACGCCGAGTTTAAAAAAATGTTGCAGGACCGGCTCGACCAGGTAAAACAGAAGCCTGGTCTGCCCTACAAACCCCTGCGGCTTGACCAGCAATGGGCCGAACTGCGCTACGCCGAACCCGCTGATTTCAAGCAGTCGCCACAAACCGGGGTGCCTGCCGAAACGTTGGAAAAAATTGGCAAAGCACTCACAGCTGTTCCCGCCGATTTTAAGCCACTGAAGCAAATTGACAAGTTGCTGAGCGACCGGCAGAAGATGATTTTCGAGACGAAAATGGTCAACTGGTCGGTGGCGGAGCAGATGGCCTACGGGTCTGTTTTGCTCGAAAACAAGGTGGTTCGCCTCAGTGGGCAGGATGTGCAGCGAGGCACGTTCTCACACCGTCACGCCGTATTGCACGACGTAACCAACAATAAGCAGTATACCCCGCTGAACCACATTCAGGACGGGCAGATGCCGATTCAGATCTATAACTCGCTGCTGTCGGAATACGGTGTGCTGGGCTTTGAATTTGGCTACTCGATGGCCGCGCCTCACGCGCTGGTGATCTGGGAGGCTCAATTTGGTGATTTTGCCAACGGTGCGCAGGTCATTATCGACCAGTTTATTGCCGCAGCCGAATCGAAGTGGGGTATTCAGAACGGCCTGGTGATGCTGCTGCCACACGGTTATGAAGGGCAGGGACCCGAGCACTCAAACGCCCGTCCGGAGCGGTATCTACAGCTGTGCGCCGAAAACAACATGGTGGTGGCCAACATCACCACGCCCGCCAACATCTTCCACGCCATGCGTCGGCAGTTGGCCTGGGAATTCCGCAAGCCGCTGGTGATTATGTCGCCAAAATCATTGCTGCGCCACCCGCTGGCCGTTTCGCCGCTCGATGAACTGGTCAACGGCTCGTTTCGCGAAGTGATTGGCGACAGCTATGCTGACCCCAAAAAGGTGAAACGCGTGCTACTGTGCTCAGGCAAAGTATACTATGATTTGCTGGAAAAGCAGCAGGCTGATAGTCGCACTGATGTAGCCATTGTGCGGATGGAGCAATTGTATCCCCTGCCCGAAACCCAGTTGGACGCGGTGCTCAACCAATACAAAAAGCCCGAACTGGTTTGGGTGCAGGAAGAGCCTGAAAATATGGGCTATTGGTCTTTTATGCTGCGAAGGATGCACCAGCGCAACCTGCGCTATGTGGGTCGCGACTCAGCTTCATCACCCGCCACTGGCTTCGCTAAAGTCCACACGCAGGAACAGGCAGAACTGGTAGCAAAAGCGTTTTCGTAAAGGAGTTTTCAGTTTTCAGTTTTCAGTTTTCAGTTTTGCTGACCGCACCGGCGGACCGGCCAGTATACTCCAGCGTCAGCAAAACTGAAAACTGAAAACTGAAAACTTTTTTAAACTGAAAAAGATGGCTATTGAAATAAAAGTCCCCGCAGTGGGTGAGTCCATTACCGAAGTCACGGTGGGCGAATGGTTGAAAAAAGAAGGTGATGTCGTGAAGGTCGATGAGGTGTTGTGTACCCTCGATTCTGACAAGGCCTCGTTTGAATTGCCTGCCGATACGGCGGGTACATTACACATTATGGCGCAGGCCGGCGACGTGCTGCCCATTGGTGCCACCATCTGTACCATAGACGATGGCGGTTCGTCGAACGGCTCGGCTCCGGCTCCTGCGGCTCAGGCAGCACCGGAATCAGCACCACCTGCTACGCCAGCACCTGCTGCAACGGCATCACCGGCCAAACCTGCCGATGAACCCGCCCCGGCGATACAGGCCGTGGCTGAGCCAGCAGCGGCACCCATATCGTCAGCCCCGGCTAGTACGATTGAGGTGAAAATCCCATCGGTTGGTGAGTCCATTACGGAAGTGACCATTGCCGTTTGGAACAAAAAAGATGGCGACACTGTGGCGATGGACGAAACACTCTGCGAACTGGAGTCGGACAAGGCCACGTTTGAACTACCCGCCGAAGCTGCCGGTACGCTCCGTATCGTGGCTGAAGCTGGTGCGACCTTAGCTATCGGCGCGACCATTGCCCGCATCGAAGTAGGACAGGCCAGTGGAGCGACAGATACGCCGACGCAACCCGCTCCGCAACAGGCGCAGAACGGTGCAACACAGCCTGCGGCCCAAAATGGGAACGGTAAAGACACCTATGCTGCTAATTATCCGTCGCCTGCTGCCGCCAAAATTCTGGCCGAAAAGGGCGTTGAAGCCTCACAGGTGCAGGGTACGGGCGTAGATGGACGCATTACAAAGGGCGATGCCATGTCGGCCAGTCCGGCACCGGCTGCAGCCCCAACCCCGGCTCCGGCCCCCCAGCCAACTGCGCAACCTGCTCCGGCAGCGGCCAAGCCAGCGGCTCCGGCACCATCAGCGCCCGCTCCAGCCCCCGGCAGTCGTGGCCAGCGGCGCGAGAAAATGACCTCGTTGCGCAAGACCATTGCCCGCCGCCTGGTGGCGGTGAAGAACGAGACGGCCATGCTCACGACCTTCAACGAGGTCGATATGAAGCCGATTATGGATCTGCGTGGTAAGTATAAAGACAAGTTTAAGGAGAAGTATGCGGTGAGCCTCGGCTTCATGTCGTTCTTCACCAAAGCCGTTTGTATCGCCTTGCGTGAGTTTCCCGCCGTAAACGCCATGATTGATGGGGATCAGATGATATTCAATGATTACTGCGATATCTCAATCGCCGTGTCGTCGGAGCGGGGTTTGGTGGTGCCTGTCATTCGGAACGCCGAGCAGATGAGCTTCCCGCAGATTGAGAAAGAGGTGGTGCGGCTGGCTGGCTTGGCGCGTGATAACAAACTGACCATTGAGCAGATGCAGGGTGGCACGTTCACGATCACCAACGGTGGTATTTTCGGGTCGATGCTCTCGACGCCAATCATCAATGCCCCACAGTCGGCCATTCTGGGCATGCACAACATTGTGGAGCGTGCCGTGGTCATCAACGGTCAGATCGAGGTGCGGCCAATCATGTACGTAGCCCTCAGCTATGACCACCGCGTCATTGACGGCAAAGAGTCGGTGAGCTTCCTGGTGCGCATTAAGCAACTCCTGGAAGATCCAACAAGGATCTTGCTGGACGTGTAAAATGAGTTCAATGTTTAAAGTCTAAGGTTCAAAGTTGGCTGACGCCAGCCACTTATAAGGCGGCTAACTTTAGACTTTAAACATTAAACCCTTTCTCTATGCCCTGGGAATATAAAACGTTGAAAACGAAGGTGATGGCGCAGTCATCATCCTTTTTCGATTCGGACGCATCCGAGAGTCCGATGATTCCCGCTGAGGTAGTTGAGGATATTTTGAATGAACAAGGCGAACAGGATTGGGAACTGGTCAACTGTGTGCAACTGGGCACGAGTGTAGTGGGCGTTGAGTTGATGTTTCTATTCAAACGATTCTATGACCAATGACACAGTGGGAATACATCTCAATCAGCTTCCGTCCCGACCAGCTCGATGAGTTTCAGGACAAGCTGAATAAGTTTGGCAACCTGGGTTGGGAGCTGGTGGCTATGCAAACCATCGAGGCCAAAAGCATTAGCCTTTTCGACGGTGGCAACGCCTCCGCCGGCATCGTCGTAGTGTTCAAACGACCTAAAGAATAAGGACTTATTGCTCAATCAGTTTTGTTGATCCAATATGGATTTCTCGCAGAAAGACACAAGTGATGTTTATAAAGGCATCAACTCTGATGTGCCGGATCTGAGTCCTGTAAAGCATTCAAGAATAGGCTGGGAAGAGCTTTTTCGTAAAGTTGAAGAGCAGGGCTACACACCTAACAAAGACCTATTAGAGAACCTGCCTAACAATTTTGATGCGAAAGGTTGGACGTGGTAATTGCCAATCAGCCTTCGATGTATCAACCAATGAATCGCATTTATTAAAATCAATACAATGCAACAATACGACGTTATCGTTATCGGTTCGGGACCGGGCGGTTATACTGGCGCGATTCGGTGCGCGCAACTGGGTCTGAAAACGGCCATTATCGAAAAATACAACACCCTCGGTGGCACCTGCCTCAACGTGGGTTGTATTCCCTCAAAAGCCCTGCTGGACTCGTCAGAGCACTTTTTCAACGCCAGCCATACCTTTGCCGAACACGGTATCAAGCTTGACCACCTCGCCGTTGATCTGCCGCAGATGATTACCCGCAAGCAGGACGTGGTCGACCAAACCACCAAGGGCGTGGCGTTTCTGATGAAGAAAAACAAGATCGACACCTATTATGGCGTCGGCTCGTTTGTGGACGCGCATACGGTGAAGATTGCCAAAACGGAAGGTGGTGAAGAAACCATTTCGGGCAAAAACATCATCATCGCCACGGGGTCGAAACCCATGTCGTTCCCGTCGATGCCGCTGGACAAAAAACGGGTGATTACCAGCACCGAAGCCCTGAAACTGACCGAAATTCCCAAGCACATGATCATCATTGGCGCGGGCGTAATTGGGGCAGAACTGGGATCGGTGTATGCCCGCCTTGGCGCTAAGGTGTCGTTTGTCGAGTTTGCCGATTCGATGATTCCGACCATGGACAAGACGATGGGCAAGGAACTTCAGAAGTCGATCAAAAAACTCGGCGCAGATTTCTATTTCAACCACAAAGTCACGAAAGTTGAGAATACGGGCAGCGAAGTAGTCGTGTCGGTCGAAACGCCGAAGGGGGAAACCATCACCATGACTGGAGACTATTGCCTGGTGTCGGTGGGGCGTAAACCGTATACCGACGGCCTGAATCTGGAAGCGGCGGGGCTGGCTGTGGATGGGCGTGGCAAAATTGAGGTTGACGACCACCTCCAAACCAAAGTCCCTCATATCTACGCCCTCGGTGACGTGATTCGGGGGGCGATGCTGGCCCACAAAGCTGAAGAAGAAGGCGTATTTATTGCCGAGACCATTGCCGGACAGAAGCCGCACGTTAACTACCTGCTTATTCCAAACGTGGTCTATACCTGGCCGGAAGTGGCCGCTGTGGGCTATACCGAAGAGGAACTGAAAAACAAAGGCATGGCCTATAAAGTGGGTTCGTTTCCGTTCAAAGCACTGGGTCGTGCCCGCGCGTCGATGGATATTGATGGGCTGGTGAAGGTGCTGGCCGACAAAGAAACCGACGAATTACTGGGCGTCCATATCATCGGTCCCCGCGCCGCCGACATGATTGCCGAAGCCGTGATGGCGATGGAGTTCCGCGCCTCTGCCGAAGACGTGTCGCGCATTTCGCACGCGCACCCCACCTACACGGAAGCCTTCAAAGAGGCGTGTCTGGTGGCTACCGATAACCGGGCAATCAATATGTAAAGAGTCGCTATATCGCCTGGTCACTATTCTGTGGCCGGGCTTTTCGTTGCCATTCAGAGAGGATAATCCCCACGCTAAGCCAGCCAATACCCAGTAAGTAGCCACCCAGCACGTCGCTCAGGAAATGGACACCCAGGTAAATGCGGCTGAAACCTACGGCCAGGATTAGGCAAACGGCAATCAACCCAGTGAGCAGCCGCGCAGTAGCGGAGCGCAGCCGACGAATGGCCCAATAAGCCAGTAGGCCGTAGAGGGTCATGGACACCGCCGAATGTCCGCTGGGAAACGAATAGCCAACTTCCGGGTAGTAGGCAACCTGTTGCGGCCGGGCGCGGATGAAGGTTCGTTTACCCACCTGTACAAACAGCGACACGCCGCCTAATAGTAACCACAGGATCAGGGCATTACGGCGTTGGCGTTGCCAGAGCAGCACAATTGAGCCAATCAGCGTAAAGCCTACGGTAGCGAAGCGCGACCCAAACCAGGTAATGCCAAAGAGTAACTGACTTAACCGACTTGACCGGCCCTGAAACAGCCAGTGCGTAAACTGACCGTCGATCTGTACCATTGGCTCAGCATTGGCAATGTTTTCAGCCACCTCCGAGAGCAACATACCCGTTCCGAGCAACAGACCAAGTAATCCGGTCAGGGGCAGGCCGGTGAACGAATCGGTCGATAGCCGCCGGGCCAGCCAGTAAGCAGCGGTTGGATAACGGTTTGCCAAACGGTTAAACCGCCGCTGAAACAGGGTGTTGAGCTCGTTGGTGGTCATTGCGTTGGTGGCGGTCAGTTAGTTCTGTTAAGCCGGTTTTTTGGGCACCATCATCTTCACCTGCCCAGGCCTGATTGTGGCCCGAATCTCAGTAACCCGGCCCCGGTATTCGCCGTCGACCTGGAAGTAGGCCTTTCTGCGGGTGGTGATGTGGACAGATTTCGTCGGAATAATGTCAACAACGCTTGGGTCGAAGGGGCTGTATTGCCAGAACATCTTCAGCAATGCCCAAACCGATAGCCGCCGCACGATGACCACTTCAAAAACACCATCGTCCAGTTTGCCATCAGGGTTGATCACCGCTCCCGTGCCGTAGCCACGGGCGTTGGCCAGCACCACCATAATAGCCGCCCGGTGAATAACCTTGTCGTCCATCTGAAGGCTGACT
The DNA here is from genome assembly GCF_017353185.1 of Fibrella rubiginis. Taxonomy (GTDB): domain Bacteria; phylum Bacteroidota; class Bacteroidia; order Cytophagales; family Spirosomataceae; genus Fibrella; species Fibrella rubiginis. The sequence continues at coordinate 156,298 of NZ_JAFMYV010000001.1, forward strand.
TTCAATAGCCGGTGGCGCAGGAGTACCCGAAACACCCCCCGGGCATAGCCTAGTTTACCGCGCCAGTTGTTTTGCTGGTAATAGTTGACCAATTGAGCGTTCATACCAATGTCGCTCAAGTGCAGGCAGTTGTCTGAATCATCAATGCAAATGGTATCGATCGCTTCGATGTCCCCGTTCACTATCACCGATAGCGCTTCTTCAACAACCGGTGGAATGTTGAGTTCAAATGCCAGGCCATTGGCCGATCCAGCCGGTAAAATACCCATGGGTGTGCTGGTGCCCAGTACTTCTTCGGCCACGAGTTTCACGGTGCCATCGCCCCCAACGGCGACCACCCGGTCGGGCCTGATAGCGCGCACCTGATCACGGAGCAGGCTATCGTCGGCATGACCGGTGAGCAGCAACAGATGGGCCGTATGGTCGAATTGCTGGCAGAAAGCTTGAATGGCGTGTTCCCAATCGGCTTTATCTTTTCCGCCAGAAACAGGGTTAATAACGAAGAGAATGTTCAATCTGGCTTCTTTTTAAGATCAACGGATACCACGTGTCGACTGCCAATGCCAACCTCAACGTCATTCCATTTCCCTAAACAACTTACCAGCCTGTCAGGCGGCTGGCGAACCTATTTTCTGGCGGCATTGCGCATGACCGACCAACCTACGGTGAAACTATATCGGGGCTTTGGAACGGCAACGCAGATAACCGTGCAGGGGCATGTGTTAAGGCGTAGCCCGCTGCCACAGCAACACTACCAGCAACGGTTCTGGACCAATATGATTGATATGATCCGGCTGTTTCTGGTACGACCCATGGCGCATGTCGAGGTGCGGCTACAGGGCACAACCATCTGCGCGAAAACGGATATCGACGGTTTTTTTCGCTTCGACTGGTCCCCCGACACCCCGCTTCCGTCGGGCTGGCATCCAATTCAGGTCGAACTGGTTAGTGGCTCTGCTGACAAACAATCTACGCCTGTTGGCGTGAGCGATGTGTATGTACCGCACCAGACCCAATACGGATTCATCTCGGATATAGACGATACGTTTCTGGTATCGCATTCGGGCACGAAGCTGAAACGACTACGTGTGCTCCTTTTTCAGAACGCTCACGCACGAAAACCGTTTGAGGGCGTTGTGGTGCATTATCAGGCGCTGAGCCTGACCGGCACCACCCCCAACGAACCTAACCCGTTCTTTTACGTGTCGAGCAGCGAGTGGAACCTGTATGATTATCTGAGCGCGTTTTTGCACAAGCACAATCTACCCGCGGGTGTGTTGATGCTGAGTCAGTTAAAGCAGTTTAGCCAGTTACGGCAAACCGGACAAGACAAACACCTTACCAAGCTCGACCGTATTGCCCGTATTCTGTCCGCCTGCCCGGACCATCAGTTTATCCTGCTCGGCGACGACACGCAGGCTGACCCGCACATTTACGCCACTGTGGTTAAACACCATGCCGCCCAAATCCGATGTGTATATCTGCGGCAGCTTGGTTCAGTAAAAAAGCCAGACGTAATAGCCACCGTTGCTGCCATCGAAGCCGCCGGGATACCCTGTTGCTATTTTAAACACAGTGCCGAAGCTATGCAGTATTCAGCCCGGATTAAGTTGATATAGGGTTTAATGTTGCTTCGCCGCTCAACCCCTGCGAGCGCGAAGCAACCTTAGACCTTAGACGTTAAACATTAAACTTTATTTCTCAAACGTGATGCTCTCCAGCGAAACCAGATTTGCCTTAGGGTCTTCGGGTTTTAGGAAGACAAAATAAAGATCCTGCTTGCCGGTGGTGGGCTGAATGGCGGCGCGAACGTTGGCAAACGTGCGCCAGTCGCCGGTGGTGGTGTAGGGAACGGTGCTGATTACTTTGCCGGTGGGCGAACCGGTCCGTATCTCAATGGTAGCGCCCTGATCCTTAGCACCATATCGGTAGGTCACGCCGCTGATGCCCGTGAGGTCAATACCCTTCAGAGCGAAATATGACTGATCATGCGCGCCGCCTAATCGCCGGCCCTGCCGTTCCATATTGTGCAGATCGGTGGCCTCAATTGCTGCTATGCGGGTGGGGCGTAGCATAAACGTTTCGGTGGTGGTGAGCGGTTTAATAGCCCCGCCGCCGTCGGTGTAAGAGGCCGTGAGAATGTAGCGCCCGTTTTGGTCGGTGCCCTGGTGCGCGGTTAAATCCACGTTACCCGACTGTGGTAATTTGGCCGCCGTAGGTTCATTGCCGAGCGACATAATGTATTTGACCATCTCGGTAGTTTCGTCGCGTGAGAGCTGGGGGTGGGCGCTCATGGCGTGTTCGCCCCAAACGCCGTTGCCCCCCGTAATGATCTTGTTGGCTAGTTTGGCCGTGGCGGTTTTGTCGTCGCGGTACTTTTTCGATATCTCCGTGAAGGCTGGTCCCACAGACTTAGCCGCTACCTGATGGCAGGCTTTGCAGTCGCTGCCCGCAATAAGCGATTTACCCAGGTTGTACGACGCCGAAAACTGCTGATGACCTATCTGCGGGTTATTATCGGCTACCTTAGGAATGTAGTTCAGCGCCACATTCACCCGTTTTTTGTCGATTGTTTTATCTTCCTTATCAGCTACGGCCACATTATAGGCCAGCGTTTTCTGGTCGGGGAAGAAAAACGTTTTGTTATCGGTGGTGGCAATGGCAACCTGCGGCAGGGTATTGCCCACCCGGATCGTCAGGGTATCGACATCCTGTCGGCCAGCGGGGTCCGTAGCGGAAAGGCGTACTTTGTATATACCGTTTTTGCGGAAGGTGTGCGTGGGCGTAGCCGCTACCGTGCCCGTCTTTTCATTCTCAAACTGCCACGAATAGCGCAGCTGATCAGCCTTGTCGTAATCATAGCTGCCGTTGCCAAACGCTACCGTCAATGGGGCCAGGCCAATGGTGTCGTTGGCCATGATTTTGGCGATGGGCGCGCGGTTACCGGGATTGAAATCGACCCGAACCAGCCGGGCGTCGTCGTTGTCGATGCCATAGACCGATCCATACTCAAGCATGTATATAGACCCCTCTGGTCCGATTTCCATGTCGACAGGCCGCCGGAAATCGCCGGTTTTGGGCATAAACGCTTCCATCGACTGGTAGTTCTGCTGATCGTCGAGCCGGATAGCCATCACCCAGTTACGCATCCAATCATAGACAAAAAGGGCCTTGTCGTAGTAGGCAGGCAGTTTTGTGGCCGATTTCAGCGCGGGGTTGAAGTGGTACGTTGGCCCACCCATGGCGCAGCGACCACCCACGCCCAACTGCGGAAACTCGTCGGACTTACCGTAGGGGTACCAGACCATTGGCTTGTTCACTGGTGGCAACGTGTGTGCTCCCGTGTTGTTGGGCGACTCGTTGACCGGCGCGGCGGGGTCGAACAGGGCGGCGACGGTTTTGGTGGCGAAATCATACTGGTGATACGGCTTGCTGTCGCCTACAAAATAAGGCCAGCCATAATTACCCGCCTTTTTGGCCTGGTTGAATTCGTCGTAACCGCGTGGTCCCTGCGGTCCGTCTACCCCCGAATCTGGCCCGATCTCACCCCAATACACGATGGATGTGGCCGTATCGACCGAGATGCGGTAGGGGTTGCGGCACCCCATCACGTAGATTTCCGGGCGGGTCATGGGTGTGCCTTTGGGGAAGAGGTTACCCGGCGGCACCGTGTAATTTCCGTCCAGATCGACGTTGATTCGCAGAATCTTACCCCGCAGATCATTCGGGTTCCCTGCCGAGCGTTGGGCGTCGTATACCAGCCTTCCGGGCTGCGCGTCGATGGGGGCAAAGCCCTGTGACTCAAAAGGCACGGTGTTGTCGCCGGTAGAAATAAACAGGTTCCGATGGGCGTCCCAGGCCATTGAGCCTCCCGTGTGGGCACTCACTTCCAGGTCGATGGGGAAATCGATCACCACCTTCTCACTGGTCAGATCGAGGGTGTTGTCTTTTGCCATCGTAAAACGGGCAATGCGTTGTTTGGTCAGCCCGGCATCCTGGGTGGTGTAAAAGAAATAGAGGTAGGGGTGGCGCGCAAAATCGGGGTCTATGGTCATGCCCAGCAGCCCGTTGAGGTATTTTTCAACCGCTTTTACCGGAAAGTCATGCAGCAGTAAGGTTTTCTTTTTCGCCGGGTCATACATGTAAAATTTACCCGCCCGTTCCACAAAAAATACCCGCCCGTCGGGAGCGACGGCCAGCTCCATAGGCTCGTTGAGGTCATTGAACAACACCGTTTTTGTAAACCGGTTTTCGTCGGGTCGGTTTGCTGTATCAGCTACGAAACGACCCGTTGCCGGTGACGGATGCGTTCTGTCAGTGGCAGGCGTTTGCAGACCAAGCAGGGTCAGGAATAAGAAGCCGATTGGGTATAGCCAGGTTGTCATGTCAGAGTGATTATGCATTCAGAAAGGGTTGATAGCTCGCTTTTTACCCCCTGTATAACGGAGCGTTGCCAGACGGCGTCCCACTTCATTAAACACAAGTAGGCGCACTAGCCCCAGTTGCTTTCGATGTCATTTTAACCCCCGGTCTTATGCGCCTTACACTGCTCCTGTTACTTCTCACTTTTCAGGTGGTTACCAGCATAAAGGTTGTTGCGCAACCCAACTCGTCTCGCCCCAACTTGCGGCAGGGGAAATATTATGCTGAAAAGAGGGGAGCAAGAAAGCTGCGTCAACTGACCAAGCTCTATACTGACCGGGCCACCTGGGAAACGCGGGCAGCCTTGATTCGGAAGGGGTTGCGTGAGGGAATGGAGCTTCCTGACCGACCCATTTTTGCTCCGCTTCAACCGATCCGGCATAGCCTGCGTACGATGAACGGGTACACGGTTGAGAATGTGGCCTTCGAGAGCTTACCGGGTATTTTTGTAACGGGAAATCTGTATAAGCCTGTTAAGCAAGCGGGTAGAACGGCAGCGGTACTTTGTCCACATGGCCACACTAAAGAGCAGGACGCCCGTTTTGTAGAGCAGACCCAGCAGCGGTGCGCCACAATGGCCCGTATGGGTGCCGTCGTATTCGTCTACGACATGCTCGACTACGGCGATTCAAAACAGTGCGTTCATAAGCTACCCAAAGCCCTCAAGTTGCAAACACTTAACGGCATTCGGGCACTCGATTTTCTGGCTAGTCTACCCGACGTAGACACGGCCCGCATTGGCATGTCAGGCGAATCGGGTGGGGGGACGCAGACGTTTCTGCTCACGGCGCTAGACAGCCGCGTGAAAGTTTCGGTGCCGGTGGTGATGGTGTCGTCGTATTTCTTCGGCGGCTGTGCCTGCGAGAGTGGAATGCCTATTCATAAACGGCCCACCCACGAGACCAACAACGTTGAGATTGCTGCTTTGGCTGCCCCCCGACCACTGTTACTCGTCTCGGACGGCGGCGACTGGACCAAGCACACACCTACGGTTGAGTTTCCGCACATCCAGACTATATATGGCTACTATGGCGCTGCTAACGCGGTCGAAAACGTGCATCTGGCTGCCGAAAAGCATGATTATGGCCCCAGCAAACGCGCTGCCGCCTACCGGTTTCTGGCCAAACATCTGGGCCTCGACCTAAACCGTATCCTGAAAAATGGCCAGATCGACGAGTCGCCAAACACCCTGCTCAGCCCCACGGATCTGGCCGTTTTTACCCCTGAACACCCTCGCCCCGCCAACGCTGTGGTGGGCGATGACGCGGTGATGGCAGCGCTAAAGTGAAAAACTATAAACTCACTTAAGCGCTGCATCGAGCAGGGTGCGAATGGCAGTGGTGCCGGGGCGCGGAGCATCCGACGATAGCATCTTGCCCGATTTGCTGATAACCAAGTAACGAGGTATCGACTTGATCTTGAGATCTTTAGCAACAGAGGATGTGAAGTCTTTAGGCAGCAGATAACTGTCTGACGCTGACAGGCCGATGCCCTTCATGGCAGCTTCCCAGGCGGCTGGTACTTTGTCCATCGACACGTAAATGAACCGGACGCCTTTGTGGGCGAAGGCGGCTTGCAGGGCTTTCGAGGCGGGCATTTCTTCGCGGCAGGGACCGCACCAACTTGCCCAAAAATCGACGTAGGTAACGGCGGCGGCAGTGGTAGCTTCGCGGAACGAGACAGGTTGTTTAGCCGTAGTCAGCAGCGTACCATCCGACACAGGCATCTGGCTGAATGCAATCATGTTTTGAATGTATTCTTTGAGCGAAGGCGTTTGGCAGTCGGTCATAAAATGCGCTACAACAGAGTCCGTTTCGGCTTTGGTGGGTGACGGATTAAACCAGTCCATAAACCCGGCAACGACGTTTTGGAACTGTACATGATCGCGGGTATTTCCTCTATATGTCTGGTTACTAAGCTGATAGCGTTGAGTGAGCGTTACTTTTCTTATGCCGCTATTATTGGCTAATTGTTGAAAGACACACATGCCTGCCCCCGATATATAGTCTGACAGGTAGGTAAGCGAATCGTTTTGGTAGTTGACTGATAAGGCGGCGAGTTTAGCCCGGTAAGGGTGCGGGGCTGGCCCTAGGGGAGCGTACAATAGCCGATTTAAGAAATTGAATTTGTAGTAATTGACCCATCGTTGTACGTCGGCGGTTGGTAGCTGATACTGAACAGCATATTGGTTTAAAAAAGCCTGTTGCTTTTGTTCTGCGGCCTTAATCAGCCTTTCGCGTTTTTCCGGGGTTTTTTCACCGAAGAAATAATAACCCAGCATATCAGGCGAATTGGTTGACGGGGCAAGCTGTCGACGGTAAGCTACATCGACGTTCAGAATATGATCGCGTTGTTCGCTGCCCGAATGGACTTTCCATAGCCTTATTTTTGGGTCGAAAACCAGTCGAAGCTGTTCAGGCTTATCAAATAGATAGTTCACCTTCTGGTATTCATCCATTACTTGGACAGGTAGGGCCATTTTATTGACACCCGCCGTTAAGGGGACCACCTCAGGTTGGGAAATACGGCTCAGGTACAGAGGCTGATCGTTGAGCTTATTTTTGTCAACCGTTATTTTAACGGTTGGCTTTTCCACGAAAATCGTGACCGAATCGGGGGCGGTTTGGGCAGTAATGCGTTGAAGAGGCAGCGCAAGGCACAGCAGGAGTATGTAACGGAAATGAGGCATTGTTCGGGGAGTGGTCTAGGAATTTGTGGACTTAAACAAAGACGTAATTGGCTCTGGTAAAGACAATTTGCAGATTCGGCGGCGGGGAAAACTATTCGCTTTGGTGTGAAGTTGAAGGAGGTAGGTTTTATCAGAAACGACGGGTCACTCAAGACGCGGTATACCGACTGGTAAAATTCTGTTACTCAACGTCTTCACTTCATGTTGCAACTTCGTCAGAGCGGTATCCTGCTCCATATTACGTCGCTGCCCTCACCCCACGGTGTGGGTGATCTGGGTCCCGAAGCCTACCGATTTGCTGATTTTCTGGCCAGCACCGGACAAACCTACTGGCAAATTCTGCCCCTTACACCCCTTGACCCCGGCGCGGGTTTTTCACCCTATAGCAGTCCGTCGGCGTTTGCCGGTAACACGCTCATGATCAGCTTCGACCGGTTGGTAGAGCAGGGCCTGCTTCCCGTTGGTGAAGTGGCCGAACTGGCCGCTGAATGGCAAAATACGGAAGCCTCGATGGCTACGGCCTGGTCGAAAAAGCAACCGTTGCTGCGTCGTGCTGCCGAAACGTTTATTGAGCAGGGGCTGACGACCACGGGCCTGGGCTTCGACACGTTCTGCTACCAGCAGTCTGAATGGCTCGACGATTATGCTTTGTTTGTGGCTCTGCAACAGGATCTGAACATTCCAACCTGGAATAACTGGCCCGACGCCCTTGTGCGCCGCGACGAAGCCGAGCTGTCGGTGCAGACTGAGCGGCTGGCTCATGAAATCGTGATTGTCAAGGTGTTGCAGTACCTGTTCTACCAGCAGTGGAACGACCTGATCAACTACTGCTATGCCCGGAAGGTGCATATCATCGGTGATATTCCGATCTATGTGCAACAAAACAGCGCCGACGTTTGGGGCAATAAAAGCCTGTTTAAGCTCGACGAAGGCGGTCTACCTTTATTTGTGGCCGGTGCACCACCTGATTATTTCTCGTCGGATGGGCAGCGCTGGGGTAACCCGATCTATGACTGGGAAGAGCACGAGCGCACGGGTTTCGCCTGGTGGATCCGGCGGATGCGGCACCAGATGTCGCTCTACAGCCTTACACGGCTCGACCATTTCCTGGGCTTCGAGATGTATTGGGAAATTCCGGCTACGGAGCCAACAGCCAAAGTGGGTACCTGGGTGAAGGCCCCCATCGAGTCGTTTATTCAGGCTATGTACCGGCAGTTTGTGCAGTTGCCACTCATCGCCGAAGACCTGGGGGCACGGTCGGCAGAAATACAGCCGTTCCTGCGGCACTATGCTATTCCGGGTATGCGCGTGGCCCAGTTCGGCTTTGGCGACGACCTGCCTACATCGTCGCACATCGTGCATAACCACACGCTTAACAACGTGGTATACACCGGCACCCACGATAACAACACTACTTTAGGCTGGTTCCGACAGGGTGCCGACGATCTCCGCGAACGCCTGAATGCCTATTTCGGTGTACCCGTAACGGAGGAAAATGTGGTGTCGCTTCTCTCGCGCATGACCATGCAATCGACGGCGCGGCTGGCTATTATGCCCATTCAGGATGTGCTGAACCTCAACGAAGAACACCGCATGAACACCCCCGGCCTGGGTGGCTATAGCTGGCAGTGGCGCTTGAAACCCGGTCAAATTACCCCCGAAGCCGGTGAGCAGCTGTTGGCGTTGACGAAGATGACGGGAAGAGCATAGAAGGGAGTGATAAATGATGAATCATCCGCATCGGCGGACCGATTCATCATTTATCACTCCCTTTTTACGGTTGCAAGACCTGGTCGATGACATGGATCACGGCGTTGCCGCTGACGAGGTCAGTATCTTTAAACTGGGCGGGAACCGTGTTTTTGTTGCCCTTGATCGTTGGCCCGGTGGTGGGTAGTGCCACGGTCAGCTTGTTGGCCGAACTGGTGTTGAGGGTGGTCAGTTGCCCAACCTGCAACTGATTGGAAAACGTAAAGCCCTGCAGGACGTGGTAGGTCAGAATGTTAACCAGTGTCTGCGCCGACGCGTTGTTGATATCGGCGGTAGTTTTGTAGCCGGCTGCGTTAAAAGCCGCATCGTTGGGGGCAAAAACAGTAATCTGTTTTAAGTTAGGATTAGTAGTGGTCCCGTTCAGAATGGTGCGTAGATCGGGCCGGACAGACGATGCCCGTTCTATGGCTGCTACCAGCAACGTCATGTCGGGTCGATTTTTCAGGGCTGTGAGCGCGTCGGTACCCTGCGGCACCAGCACTTTGTCAATTGTATGGATCACGCCGTTGGCCACGGTTTGGTCGGCCTGGCTCACTTTTACACCGTTGATATACAGGCCGTTCGTGCTGTTGGTGAGATACGCCAGCCCGGTATTGCTGGTTTCGATGGCCAGGTTATTGGCGTTGGCCAGCTCGGGTGTTTTGGTGGTTACCACGCCCGTGACTAAGTGGTAGCGGAGCAAGTTGGTGAGATCGGCGGCAGCAAAACTTTTGAACGCATCAACAGAATTGAATCCCCGAGCGCGGAAAGCGGCATCAGTAGGGGCAAAGAGTGTCAGATTGGGTGCTTTAAGAGCGTCGCTCATTCCCGCCTGAATCAGGGCCGCCCGGAATAGTGAGAAGGTAGGCGTTTCGGCTAGTACATCGCTGATGGTTTTAGGCTGCGCGTCGGCAGTTGTTTCGTTTTTCTTGCAGCCGCCAAGCCACACAAAAGTCAATGTGAAGAAGAGGTACGTCAATCGATTCATATGAAGGTTGATTAAAGGCGGCGGGACGTTGGGCTACCCTGCCTCGTGTGTATACACCCGTAACGGTTAAGGTCAGAACAAATGATATGCCATCCCCAAATGTATTAGCAAAAATAGCCTTATGGGCTGGCTTCTTTTGCTGTTGGTGGCATCTCCAAAGCCTCTTTCCTACCCAGTGGGTATTTTGAAACGGCTAGGGTACTGTGTAACTTCGCAGTCCCGTAGACGGCATATCTCAACGACTGTCGTCTTCACTTAAAAGTTGTTAAAAACCAATTGGTTGAATGAAAGACCACATTGACCTGAGCAATCTCCCGCAACACATCGCCGTTATCATGGACGGAAACGGACGATGGGCCAAACAGCAGGGAGCCGCCCGGGTATTCGGGCATCGCTCAGCCATTAAAGCCGTGCGCGAAGTAACCGAAGGCTGCGCCGAACTGGGTGTCAAATACTTGACTCTCTACGCCTTTTCGACTGAAAACTGGAATCGCCCGAAATTTGAAGTTGATGCTCTGATGACGCTCCTGGTACACACTATCCGGGGCGAAATTAAAACCCTGATGGACAATAACGTGCGGCTGGCTACCATTGGCCATACCGAAGCGTTGCCGAAAGCGTGTCAGAACGAACTACAGGAAGCTATCCGTGCCACCGAAGGTAATACTGGCCTGACGCTTATTCTGGCTCTGAGTTATAGCGGCCGCTGGGAGATCATTGAAGCGGTACGACAACTGGCCGCCGATGTTCAGCGGGGGCAATTCCAACCAGAAGCCATTGATGAGGGTCTATTCAGCAAGTACCTGGCTACTGGCAACATTCCCGACCCCGAACTCATGATTCGGACCAGCGGCGAAATGCGGATCAGCAACTTTATGCTCTGGCAGCTGGCGTATTCCGAATTCTATATGCCCGATGTGCTTTGGCCCGATTTCCGCAAACCACACCTCTGGGAGGCTATTTTGACCTATCAGAAGCGTGAACGCCGATTTGGTAAAACATCCGAGCAAGTGGTGAAATAATAGTTCAAGCGGTCTGCCGCTGCGGGTCTAATGTCTAAAGTTCAATGTTGTGCCAAACAACCTCGACCCTGACGCCAAACTTTAGACATTGGACTTTAGACATTAAACTTTTTTTTCGTGAAAAAACTTCTCATTGCCAGCCTGTTACTGACCGCCTTCGCTACCCACGTGCAGGCGCAGGTACGCGTTGGCGTTGGTATACCGCAAACTCCGGTGGAGGCGGCCCCCGTGACCAATGATGTCATTGATTACGCCAACCCTAAAGAATACACCATCAGCGGCCTTACCCTGAAAGGTACCCGTTTTCTGGACCCCAATTCGCTGCTGTCACTGACGGGCCTGCGCAAGGGCGACAAAATTCGGCTACCGGGCGAAGCACAGGGCAGCGCCATCCGAAAGCTGATGGATTCGGGCCTGCTCTTCGACGTACGCATGATGGCCCCCAAAGTAGAGGGCGATAAGATATGGCTCCAGTTTAATGTACTGGAACGCCCCCGGCTGTTTCAGATCGCCTACAGCGGTGTGCGCAAGGGCGAATCGGAAAGCCTGAAAGAAAAGGTGAAACTGACGCGTGGTAAAATCATCACCAACACCGACATCAAAAATGCCCAGCTAGCCGTGCGTCGGTATTATATCGAAAAAGGCTATCTGAATGCTAAAGTGAAGGTGACCACCATTCCCGACAGCACCCGGAATAATGCCACCATGCGTATTTTCATCACGAAAGGTGAAAAGGTCAAGATCGACAACATCGAGTTTGCCGGACGGGAAGAGGTGGCCGAAAGTGCGTTGCGGAGCAAGATGAAAAACACAAAGCAACAGCGGTTTGGGCGGTTGTTTTCACCGTCAAAGTTTATCCCGAAGAAATTTGAGGAAGACAAAGGCAAGCTTGTTGACTACTACAACAAGTTAGGCTACCGCGATGCTGTGATCGAGAAAGACTGCGTAATCAACAACGGCGGCAAAACCATTGGTCTGAAGCTGAACCTGTCGGAGGGCAAGAAATACTACTACCGCAACATCAACTTCGAGGGTAACTTCATCTACACCAGCGCCCAACTGCGCTCAGTGCTGAATATCAATAAGGGCGACGTGTATAACCCCGAAGAGCTGGAGAAGAAGATGAACGGCAACCCCGGTCAGGATCTTAGCTCACAATATATGGATGATGGTTATCTCTATTACCGCGCTGAACCTGTGGAACGGGCTGTGGTGGGCGACAGCATCGACCTCGACATCCGAATTACGGAAGGCAAACAGGCCACCATCAACCGCATCATTCTGAACGGCAACACCAAAACGTCTGACCACGTGGTAATGCGCCAGATCAGGACGTTGCCAGGTCAGAAATTTTCGAAGACGGCCATCATCCGTACCCAGCGTGAACTCTCGCAACTGGGCTATTTTGATCCTGAGAAGATTGGTATTGTGCCTGTTCCTCAACCCGATGGCACCGTAGACATTGAATACACGGTAGAAGAAAAGCCAAATGACCAGATCGAACTGTCGGGTGGTTGGGGTGGCTATATCGGTTTTGTGGGTACGCTGGGCCTGACGTTCAACAACTTCTCGGCCCGTAACATCACCAACCTGAGCGCGTGGCGACCCCTGCCCGCCGGCGACGGCCAACGCCTGCAACTGCGTTTTCAGGCCAACGGACGGCAGTTCCAGACCTACTCGGCTACGTTTACCGAACCTTGGCTGGGGGGGCGTAAACCCAACGCGCTGTCGGTTAGCCTGAGCCATACGATCTACAAACAGTTCCTGAGCTATTACTCTACCGTGGGACCACCCATTGGTTCGTATACCAACACCGCCATTACGGTGGGATTAGGGCGCCAGTTGAAAAAGCCGGATGATTTCTTCTCGCTGAGCAACTCGATCTCGTACCAGCAGTATGACCTGAACAACATCGATATTTTTTACAACGGCTACCGCAACGGCGTGTCGAACAACTTCACGTTCAACACCACGCTTTCGCGTAACAGCATCGATAACCCGCAGTTCCCACGGAACGGGTCGTCGTTTACGCTGAGTGGCAACTTTACGCCACCCTACTCGATCTTCCGGTCGAAGGATTACCAGCCTGATGCCGCCAATCCCTACCGGTGGGTGGAGTACCACAAATGGATGTTCGACGCCAGCTGGTTCCAGACGGCGGTGGGCAAGTTTGTCTTGAACGCCCGCGCCCACATGGGTTTCCTGGGTAGCTATAACAGCCGTACGCCCATTGGTCCTTTTGAGCGGTTTGTGCTGGGTGGTTCAGGTTTGGCCGGACAAGGTCAGTTTGCCCTGGCACAGGACATCATTGGTCTGCGCGGCTACCCTGACCGGCAGGTACTCACGCTGGATAACAACCGGACGGCGTCGGGCAACGAAACCCGGCAGGGTGGGGTGGTCTACAGCAAGTACGTGGCTGAACTGCGCTATCCGGTATCGCTTAACCCGTCGGCCACGATCTTCGTGCTGGGCTTTGTGGAAGCGGGTAACAACTGGGCCAGCTACAAGCAATACAACCCGTTCGACCTGCGGCGGTCGGCGGGGGCGGGGGCACGTATCTTTATGCCCGCCTTCGGTCTGATCGGTATCGACTACGGCTGGGGTTTCGACGCCATTCCGGGTATCCAAAAAGCCGGTACGGGCCAGTTCCACTTCACCATCGGGCAGCAGTTTAGGTAGGAGAATGTACAATGGAGAATGTACAATAAACAATGGTTCCGGATTCGGAATACCTCCAGCGCGAAGCCGACCCGTCGGACCCCATTGTTCATTGTACATTATCCATTGTACATTTTTTAACCAGGATTAAACGTTCTTCTCCTAAACACATCTAACCATCAGACAGCCACCGGCATAGTATGAAAAGGGGTTTGTTATTCGTAACTTTGTGCGTACTTACTGCTACGCAACCAGCATGGGCACAGAAGTTTGGGTACGTTGATACAGACTTCATATTCAGTAAGTTACCCGAATATCAGAAGGCCCAGGCGGGTATTGATCAGTTTGCTGACCGGTGGTCGAAAGACATACTCGACAAGCAGGCCGAGATTGATAAAATGCAGCGGGCGTATCAGGCAGAAGAGATTCTGCTGACCGACGAAATGAAACGGGAACGGCAGCGCGTTATTAGCGACAAAGAGCGCGAAGTCCGGGAATACAACAACAAGGTGTTTGGCTATGAGGGCCTGCTTTTGCAAAAGAAAAAGGAACTCATGAAAGCGCCGATGGAGTTACTGCAAAAGGCACTTGAAAAGGTGGCTGCACAACGGAAACTCAATTTTATTTTCGATAAAGCCAGTGAAGGGATGTTGATGCTATACACTGACCCCCGCCACGACTATACCGATTACGTGATGGAAGAAATGGGTCTTGATCCCGACAGCCAAAAGGGAAAGCAGTCTGCCACCACACAGCCAACAAACAGTGCAAAACCTAAATAACAATCCAATACACAGTCGAATGAAAAAGAATCTGGTCATGGCGCTTGGCGCAGCCCTGTTAATGGGGGGTCTCAGCGCACGGGCACAAGCCCAGGCGTCTACGCCGGTAGCGCCTGCTACGACATCGGCCACCACGGCCCCACGGGCTACAGCCGCTACGCCGATCAAGATCGGGTACACCAGCATGGATTACCTGCTAGGCAATGTACCTGAGGCAAAAGATATTCAAAACCAACTGACCATTCAGCGTACGCAACTCGAAAATGAGTCGAACCGGATGAAGAAGGAGTTTGAAGATAAATATAAAGCCTACGAGGCGGGTGCCGCCCAAATGTCGGACGTGATCAAGGCTGACCGCGAGAAGGAATTGCAGAACCTGCAAACCCGTTTCCAGGAGTTTCAGCGCACGTCGGAGTCTACGTTGCAGCAGAAATACCAGCAGTTGGTAAGCCCTGTGTTGCAGAAGATCCAAAAGAACATCGACGCGGTAGCACGTGAAAATGGCTACTCGCACGTGTTCAACCTCGACGCGGGTGCGGGTACTGCCGTCATCTTGCTGTACGCTCCTGAAGATGGTAACATCTCAGACATCGTGTTGAAGAAAATGGGTGTGACGCCTAAGCCGGTTCCGGCCCCCGGCACTACTCCAGCGCCGAAGAAGTAATTGAATCGGTATCTCGTTTTGAAAAGCCTGAGCGTCTGCTCAGGCTTTTTTTGTGTGTCTAGCGGAGCGACACTCCGCTAGGCACCCTCGTTGTCGCTTGGCTCCAGCCGAGTGACCTCTATTTGAGGGCCTCCGGCCCGTACTTAAACTCTGGAACAACTCGGCCAAACGATGTCAAATTCCTAGTACGGGCCGGAGGCCCTCAAATAGAGGTCACTCGGCTGGGCGCCCCCGGCTGGAGCCAAGCGACAACGAGGGCGTCTGCTCAGGCTTTTTTTGTGTGCCTAGCGGAGCGTTGCTCCGCCAGACATTACACACTCTGCATCGACCTGAGGTATTGCGATGGGGTTTGGCCGGTAACGTCGCGGAATTGCCGGTTGAAGTTGGAGAGCGTTCTAAAACCACTGTCATAACAAACATCAGTGATAGTCAGGCTACTGTTAATGAGCAATTTACAGGCGTGGCCGATGCGCACTTCCGAGACAAAATCGACGAACGTCTTGTTTGTTCGCGCTTTAAAATACCGGCAAAACGACGACGGGCTTAATCCGGCCAAATCAGCGACGGTCTCAAGGCGGATAGGTTCGTGGAAATGGGTAAGCACGTAGGTATGTACCGCCTGCATACGTCGGTAGGCCTGCGATGAAGCACTACTCTCATCAGCGTCGGCGGGTTTCATTGGATTAGTGTAGGTAGCACTTGTAATGAGTTCTGTATCAGAGGTAAGTGATAACTCATCCAGCAGCGACAGCAGCGACAACACCCGCCGAAAAGTGGGCGGCTGCGCAACCAGTTCACGGAGCGCCTGCACAGCTTTATCATGGGTGGCGCCCGACCAGCTTAGTCCCCGCCGCGACCCGTCGAGCAGTAGACGTACCCGGTGCATTTCAGGACGGTCAAAGAAACCAGTACCCAGACAGTCGTCGGTGAAATAAACAACAAGTCCCCGTGTTGTCAGGCCCGAATTAGGGTCAAAATAAGGTTTGTCACTTCGCCAGAGATGGGGTAAATCCGGTCCGAGCATCACCAGGTCGCCCGGCCCAAACGGCTTGATGGAATCGCCAATAAACCGAGTGCCAATACCCTGTTCAACCAGGAACAGCTGATAATGGGGATGAAAATGCCAGTTGGGGTCGAAGTGTGGCTCGGTCAGATCTTTCACCAGAAATGACCCCAGCGTGGTTTCTAAATCCTTCCGTAATGCCTGTTTCATCTGAAATAAGCCAGAATTAACTGTATGAATAAAAATAGGGATTGAATCTAGACAAAATACAGTCAAAACTAGCAAAGCCATGCCTATTCATACTGACACTTGGGCAGTACTTTCGTAGACTGATTTCCTGAAATTTTAGCACTGACGCTCTATGCAGCCTTTTGGCATGAACCTGTTTACCTGGACCATGAGTATGGATGAGGACTTATCAAGTACCCTCGCTTATCTCAGACAAATCGGGTTCGACTTTGTCGAAATGCCCGTGGGCGGCACCGACGACCGTGCTGCCGACCTGGTCAAATACCGCCGTATAGGTCAGCAAGCTGCCGAGTTGGGTTTGGGTGTGCAAACCTGTTCACTCTTACCACCCGATTTGACGCTGCTCAGTCCTGATGCCACCGTTCGCCAGGCTGGAGTCAACTACCTGAAGCATGTGGTGGATTGCTCAGCTGCGGCGGGATCATCCATTCTGATGGGACCAATTTACGCGGGTTTCAAAACCTTTACCGGCAAGCCCGCCACGCCCGACGAATGGGCCTGGTCGGTAGCGGGTATGCGTGAGGTAGCTGAATACGCGCAGACTCAACATGTACGGCTTGCTATCGAGTCGTTGAACCGCTTTGAGACCTACCTGCTCACCTGCGCCGATGATGTTTGCCGCTATATCGAGGCTGTTGATCACCCCAACTGCCGGGCCGCGTTTGATACCTTCCACGCCAACATGGAGGAGAAAAGCGTAGCCAATGCCATCCACACGCTGGCCCCCTATCTGATTCACGTCCAGTTTTCTGAAAACGACCGATCTACGCCCGGAAGTGGCCAGATTGACTTCAAAAACGTCTTCTCAGTTTTGCAGGAGGTAGGCTACAACGGTCCTATCGCCATTGAAGCCTTTGGTCTGCATCCGCCCGATCTCGCCGCTGCCACGCACATCTTCCGCCCCATGTTCGAATCGCCGGAGCAGCTGGCGAGGGATGGGTATAGGTATTTGACTAAACTATTAATGTACAATGAATAATGTACATTGTACATTAAACTACTCTTTATGAAACTAAACATCGCCATCGTGGGCCTCGGATTTGGGGCCGAATTCATTCCGATCTACCAGCGCCATCCGCTGGCTACTATGTATGCCATTTGCCAGCGCAACGTCGAAAACCTGAATAAGGTGGGCGATATGTATGGTATCGACGTACGCTACAGCAATTACGACGAGCTACTGGCCGACCCTAACGTAGACGCCGTGCACATTAACTCACCCATTCCCAACCATGCCGAGCAGAGTTTGAAGGCCCTGCGGGCGGGGAAACACGTAGCCTGCACCGTACCCATGGCTACCACCGTCGATGAGTGCCTGGAGATTGTACGTACCTGCCGCGAAACGGGCAAAAAGTACATGATGATGGAAACGGTGGTGTATGCCCGTGAGTTTTTGTTCGTGAAAGAGCTATACGAGAAGGGTGAACTGGGCAAAGTACAGTTTCTGAAAGCGAGCCATCAGCAGGATATGGACGGCTGGCCCGACTACTGGCCCGGCCTGCCGCCCATGCACTACGCCACCCACTGCGTTGGCCCCGTAGCAGGTCTACTCCGCCTTGAGGCCGACTATGTGTCCTGCTTTGGGTCGGGCACCATCCGACCCGAACTGGCGGCTATTCATAACTCGCCGTTTGCGGTGGAATCGGCGCACATCAAATTCAAAAACAGTGACCTATCGGCTCTCGTGTACCGGTCCCTGTTCGACGTGGCGCGGCAGTACCGGGAGAGTTTCGAGGTGTATGGCGACAAGAAATCGTTTGAGTGGCAACTTATTGAAGACGAGCAGCCGGTGATTCATACGGCTAAAAAGCCTGAGCCGGAGATTCCCGAAAAAGTGACCGTGCCGGATTATGCACACCTGCTACCTGCTGAAATTCAGCGATTTACCACCAAAGGCGTGTATGATGCTGACGAAGCGCAGCACCTGTCGTTTACGCAGGGCGGCGGGCACGGCGGGTCGCATCCCCATATGGTGCACGAGTTTTTGACGGCCCTTGCTGATGACCGTGACCCATTCCCGAATGCCGCCCAATCGGCTAACTGGACGAGCGTGGGTATTCTGGCTCATGAGTCGGCCATGCGTGGGGGTGAGATAATGAAGCTGCCTGACTTCAATGCGTATATAGAACGCTGATTGGTATGATGCTTATGATTTAAGAGGATCTTTTTCAGTCATAAGCATCATACCAATTAGCGTTCTATATACTTAGTAGCTGGCTCTCGCGAAGTACTTGTGAGCGCACCGGGGTGGAGTTTATCGGTGGTGGCTGTGATGGTCAAGGTAACAGAAAACCATTGTAATTTTATACTGACTGACAAAGCAATGGTAACAGATAACGCTTGCTGTGCTGCGAGAAAAAGATGAATACGATGCCCAGAACTCTATTCATAGTATTGACACTGGTTTTTTCAGCGTCAATAGGATTTGCGCAACCTAAGAAAGAAAGCATAACTACACTTTTTAATGATTTTCAGCGGTTTTATGCTGAAAAGAAATTAGATTCTGCTTATCAAAATGCGCAGAAACTAGCGAGATTAAATAGTAACGTACTCAATAAGTTGATTCATGAATCATTAACCCAATCATTTCGTCCGTCGGCTTCGGCAGAAGTGGATAAATCACTTGCCCAAAAGCTACTGCGGCGCATGTACACCGATACCAGTAGCCGTTCGTTGCAACAGTCAGTATATCCGCTTTATAAATGGGTCGATGTGATGACTAACCTGAATGATTCAGCTAAAATACGCCAGATTGTTTCGGGCTTTTTGGTTGCCTTGGAACGCTCTCCCGAAGAGCCTGGTAACCGTGTAGATCGGTACGCGTTGCTTGTGTACAAACTGCTAAAACAAAACCCGGCTTACACCCCATTGGCCGACACCCTTTTTAAACACACACAGGCCCGGTTGCAACACGCGCTCAACAGCAGGTATTTTCAGGGCGAAGATGGTATCGCGCCACAGTTGCGCGAAGGCCGCGCTTATTTTCGCTATCTGCTTGCTTATAGTAATGACCTGAAAGCCAACGAGCTAATTGGAAAGAATAAATCAATTGACCAGGAACAGTATCGGAAAGTAGCTTCTGATTTTAGCCCCGATGAGACAGACCGGCAGTTAGTATCGGCCTATTTTTACGAGTCGGTGATGCTATTTGATGGAGAGCGAAAAGACGATTTCCATCAGTCTTACGCCAATATGCTGTTGGAAAAAGGGGATACCTTGTCAGCAATTAAGGTTTTGACAGACATTGCTTTGGCTGATCCCGGTAAGATCAATTTGCTCAAAACGTATTATCAGAAATTACCCCAATCAGGCTTACCATTTAGTGCATATTGGACGAAAGCGCTCAACGAAAAGTTGAAACCCGCCGAAACATTTTCATTAGTCAGCTTCGATAAGCAAGTCTTTAACTACGAACAGCTTAAAGGCAAATGGATTTTGATTGATTTTTGGGGTACGTGGTGTAAACCCTGCGTTGGTGAACTGCCAGAATTGCAGACATTCTATACCAATGTAGTAAAAAATAATCGAAAAGATCTTATTGTATTTACCGTCGATTGTCACGATGCTAGTCCTGAAGTAGTGCAGGCATTTATGCAAAAAAATAATTACACGTTTCCCGTTGTAACGGGAGACGAAAAGTTGATTAAACAGTTTCGCGTTGGTAGTTACCCAACCAAAGTACTCATTACACCACAGGGCAATCGAATGAAGATACCTTTTGGTGTTAATTGGACAGAGCGCGTCAACGCATACACCTCAAATTAACCCCTATTTTAACGGTTTATAACCAATGGCTTTCCCAATCAAGTATACGCTGATCGTTGCCGCGCTGACTACGCTGACGCTAGCCAATTGCAACCGAACGCCGTCGCGGGTATTGCACAATTTGGGTGGCAAACAACCCACTACGCCCACGTCAACTACCATTTTGTCGGGTTCATCGGCGGCGGGCGACAACGCCATGCGGACCGGACCGCGGCGCACGGAGATTCTGTTTCTGGGCGATAAGGGGCACCACAAGCCCATCGAGCGGGTACCTGAACTGATGGCTGCACTGGGTAATAAAGGCATCAACATCACCTATACCGACCGGCTGGAAGACCTCAACACCCCCAATCTGAACCGGTTCGACGGGCTGCTGATCTACGCCAACTGGGACAGTATCCCTAGGCCGCAGGAACGCGCGTTGCTCGACTACGTATCGTCGGGGCATGGACTTATTCCGGTGCATTGCGCATCGTATTGCTTCCGTAATTCTGCCGAATACGTGGACAAGGTAGTGGGTGGGCAATTCTGGCGGCACGGCATGGATTCGATTACGACCAGGGCGGTGCAACCCGACAGTCCAATTATGGCCGGTCTAAAGCCGTTTACAGCCTACGACGAGACCTATCTGCACAGCCATTTGCAGCGCGACAATAACGTACTTGCTGTTCGCGAAGTAAAGCCCAATCAGGCTAAAGACCTGGTTGCGGCCAACCGGCCCAACACGCCCGACGAACCTTATACCTGGACGCGGACATATGGCAAAGGGCGCGTGTTTTACACTGCCTATGGCCACGACGAGCGCACCTGGCGGCAACCTGGTTTCCAGCAGTTGCTGGAACGCGGTATTCTCTGGGCTATTGGCGACGTGGCCAAAAAGCAGCACGACGATCTGAAACCGCAGGCATTTACCTACAAAGGGGCCAATCTGCCCAACTATGAAAAGCGACCCGGCGAACAACTGGAGCAGCTTCCCCTGTCGCCCGAAGAGTCGATGAAACACATTCAGGTGCCGGTCGATTTCACGCTGAGCCTGTTTGCCCACGAGCCAAACGTGATGCACCCCATTGCCATGACCTGGGACGACCGGGGGCGGCTGTTTGTGCTCATCACCAAAGATTACCCCAATGAGCGCAAACCCGAGGGCGGCTCAGATAGCATTGTGATCTGCGAAGACACCAACGGCGATGGCAAGGCCGACAAGTTCACCAACTTCGCCGAAGGCCTGAGCATTCCAACGGGTCTGGTGTTTGCCAACGGTGGCCTGATCGTGTCGCAGGCTCCGCATATGCTGTTTCTGAAAGACACGAACGGCGACGACAAGGCCGACGTAAAGAAGATTCTGTTTACCGGTTTTGGCACGTTCGACACCCACGCCGGGCCTAGTAACCTGCACTATGGCTTCGACAACTGGATTTGGGGTTGCGTGGGGTATTCAGGTTTCAAGGGAAAAGTGGGCACCGGCGATTCGCTATCGTTTGGGCAGGCCCTCTTCCGGTTTAAGGCCGATGGCTCGGCAATGGAGCACATGGCTACGACCTCCAACAACACCTGGGGTATGGGCTTCAACGAAACCGGCGACGTATTCGGCAGCACCGCCAATAACAGCCACGGCTGGTACATGGCTATTCCCAACGGTGCCTATCATGCCCGCCCCAACAGCATGAACGGCAGCCGTAGCACCGACACCCACAAAGACATGAAACCCATTACCGGGCGTGTTCGGCAGGTAGACGTGTTCGGCGGGTTTACGGCGGCGGCAGGACACAATTTCTATACCGCCCGCAGTTTTCCAAAAGCGTACTGGAACAACGTGGCCTTTGTCTGTGAACCCACGGGCCACATTGTACACCAGAACGTGATGCAAAAACACGGCAGCGATTTCGAAGACGCCGAAGGCCCCAGTGCAGGTGTGAACTTCAACCTCATGGCCGGTGCCGACGAATGGTTTGCGCCTGTCTTCGCCGAAACAGGTCCCGACGGTGCTGTGTGGGTAGCCGACTGGTACAGCTACATCATTCAGCATAATCCCGTGCCGGAAGGGTTTAAAAATGGCGCTGGTAATGCTTATGAGACAAACCTGCGCGATTTCACCCACGGCCGTATCTACCGCGTGGGCTATGACAAAGCCATGCCGCAGCCCCAGGTGCCGAACTTGTCGATGGCCGACCCGGCGGGGTTGCTTGTGGCCCTGAAACACCCCAATCAGTTCTGGCGTATGGCGGCCCAACGTTTGCTGGTAGAACGGAAAAACACCGACGTGGCCCCGCAACTCTGGGCCATTGCCAACGACCCGTCGGTGGATGGAATTGGCATCAACGCCCCGGCCATTCATGCCCTCTGGACGTTGCAGGGACTCGGTGCCATTACGCCAGCGGATCTGCAAAAGGCCCTGAAACATTCTTCTGCCGATGTTCGGAAAGCAGCGGTGCAGGTGATGCCGCGCACTGCTGAGGGCGCCGCTTTGTTGCTGTCAAACAACTTATTGGCCGATAAAGAGCCAGTGGTGGTTGTCAACACGTTGCTGGCCCTGAACGAAACCCCCGCTAGTGCTGCCACCGATGCTGCCGTGCTGGCGCGTCTGAAGCAAGCCACCGCCAACGACGACCGTTGGTTGCCCGATGCGTTTGCCTGCGCGATGAACACCCACAACGCTCGCTTACTGCGCCAGTGGCTCAGCACCATCACCATGCCCCCCACGGCCACCAATGCGGCTATGACCAGCAGCCAGGCTGCGCCTATGGATCACAGTAAGCACCAGATGGGTGGTTCTGATATGGGCAGGACAGCTTCGGTTAAACCTGCCACTACGTCCACTAATGCACCCGCAGCGGCTACACTGGCTGATTTGGTGGTGGCGCGCATTGAAACCGATCCCGCCCGGCCCGTGGTGCGCGAGGGAACGCGGGGTATTATTTACGTGACTAACCAGGGTGGTACGGCTATTGCCAAAGGGACCCCCGTTCCGCTGACGATGCGGTTTGAAAGTAAGCCGGGTGCCGGTGATGGGGATCGTCCCGCACTGAAAATCGACTATGTCAGCTATACATTCAAAGACGGGATTCAGCCGGGCGAAACGGTGGCCATTCGGCGTACCAACAATGGCCCCTGGACGGGCGATTTATGGATGACTACCGAACTCGCGGGCGACTATACATTGTCTGTGCAGATTGACAAAGACAACACGTTGCCTGAGGGTAATAAGAGCAACAATACGTTTAGCCAAACAATCTCTTTCCGGGCTCCGGCGCAGATGAGTACCGTGGCCGTGGAACGTGCTGCCCGCGCTTATGCCTCTACAGCCTCGCCTGATTCGGTGGTGGTGATGCTGCAGAAAGCTACTGAGCTGGACGGCGATAATGCCCTGGCGCTCGTAAAGGGACTTTCTGACGGGTATGATTATGGTGCCAAACGTAAACCTGCTGCCAGCCATAATACCCTGCTGGCCAGCCTGGGCAAGAAACTGCCCGATGATGCCCGTCCGCGTTTGAACCGCCTGCTCGAAGCCTGGGGTCTCCGCGATGCCAACGCTGACCTTGACCCCAACGCCCAGGTGGTTCGCCTGAAAACCGTTCGCGAAGAGATGCGGTACGACAAAAAAGCCTTCAGCGTGGTGGCAGGTAAACCTGTGGTTATCATTCTGGAAAACCCCGATGCCATGCAGCATAACCTGGTGGTGATCAAACCTAAATCAACGGAGCGGGTGGGTAAACTGGCCGACGCCATGATTACAGCGAAAAACGGAGCTGAGAAAAACTACGTCCCTGAATCGTCAGACATTGTGGCAGCTACGGCCCTAGTGAATCCTAACCAAACGGTACGTCTGACGTTTAAGGCCCCCGACCAGCCTGGCGAATACCCGTTCGTGTGTACGTTTCCCGGCCACTGGCGCATCATGAATGGCGTCATGACCGTGACCAAGGCCCCTGTAGTGGCTGGAGCAGTAGCGAAATAGAACGTCAAGAGGCAAGAGCGGAGAAACAAGAAATAAGAGGTAAGAAATAAGAGGCAAGAATTAAGAGGTAAGAATTAAGAAATTGACGCACCAGTATACCTGCGTTAGCCTCTTGATTCTTACCTCTTGATTCTTGCCTCTTATTTCTTGTTTCTCCGCTCTTGCCTCTTAATCACAAACCATTCCGAATGACTATAGTTAGTAAGTAGAGTTCAACTAATTCTAACCTAACTGGAAAGGCGTTATGAGTTATGTAAAAGTGGGTACCGATGCCAATGGCAACGAGATCAAACTGCATTATCAGGATCTGGGTACGGGCAATCCCGTGGTATTGATTCACGGTTGGCCCTTGAGTGGCTCTATGTGGGACTATCAACTGGCCGAGTTACCCAAACATAATATGCGTGTAATCGCCTACGACCGCCGTGGTTTTGGTCAGTCGTCGAAACCGTGGGATGGGTATGACTACGATACGCTGGCAAGCGATTTGAAAGCTTTGCTGGATGAATTAAACCTGAATAATGTCACACTCGTCGGCTTTTCAATGGGTGGTGGTGAGGTAGCCCGGTACATGAGCCGTTACGGTGGTGCCCGCGTGTCGCGGGTTGCATTTGTTGGCTCAGTAACGCCTTTTTTGCTAAAAACAGATGATAATCCGGATGGCGTCGACAAAAGTGTATTCGACGGCATGCTGGAGGGTATTCAAAAAGACCGTGCCGACTTCCTGCAAACGTTCGGCAAGCAGTTCTATGGTGTCAACCTGGTAAGCCACCCCGTTAGCCAGGCCCACCTCGACGGTGATTTCGCCCGTGCTTATCTGGCATCGCATACCGCTACGGTTGAGTGCGCGAAAGCCTTTGCCATGACAGACTTCCGCCACGACCTGACCCAGATTAAAGTGCCAACGCTGATCATTCATGGTGACGACGACAAGACAGTCCCTATTGAGTCGTCGGGTGAGCTAACGGCCAACTTGTTGCCAACAGCCACCTACAAAGTCTACGAAGGCGCTCCGCATGGTTTGTACGTCACGGAGAAAGACCGGTTGAATGCCGACCTGGTATCGTTTGTGCAGGAATCTGAAACGTATCAACAGCAGCCTTCTGCAACCACGACATATTAATGCAGTAACCCAACAAAAAGGGCCTCCTGATGATCAGGAGGCCCTTTTTGTTTATAGTCATTTTTACAATCAAGCTATTGTGCTAACCCCAACAGGCTCTGGATTTGCCAATGAACGTAGCGGAATACGTATTTTAAACTCGCTGCCTCGACCTACCTCACTTACTAGTTCAATGCGCCAGTCGTGGGCTTCGATGATGCGTTGCACGTAGCTAAGTCCTAAACCAAAGCCTTTCACGCTAACCTGATCAGCTTCGCTAACCCGAAAAAAGGGTTGAAACACTTTACGCTGCAAGTGTTTAGGGATGCCCATGCCGTGGTCTGTGACGGCGATCACCAACCCCGACTTGTCGAATTCCGTGTGGATTTTAAGCTCCGGATCGCTAACACTGTATTTGACTGCGTTATCGAGCAGGTTGTGAAGCACGTTGGTCAGGTGGAGGCGGTCAGCTACCAGCAAGGGTTTGGTTGCCAGCAGGCGAAGTTCAAGGTACTCGCCATGGCGTTCGGCAATGGATTGAAGCAGGTTGTTAAGGTCAACGGTGTCGAGGCAAAGCGAAAGACGGTTACTGTCGGCGCGGGCTAGGCTAAGCATGACATCCACCTGTTGCTGGAGACGTTCAGTTTCTTCCCGGATCATTTGAACGTACTTGTCCATACGTTCCGGCGACGACCGGCCAAAAGGCGTCTGCAGAATATCGGCA
The DNA here is from genome assembly GCF_017353185.1 of Fibrella rubiginis. Taxonomy (GTDB): domain Bacteria; phylum Bacteroidota; class Bacteroidia; order Cytophagales; family Spirosomataceae; genus Fibrella; species Fibrella rubiginis. Next base: position 182,070 of record NZ_JAFMYV010000001.1, read on the forward strand.
GCCATCTTTATAGCTGATATGGGCGTTTGAAATTCGTGGACGATCGTGTCGAGCACCTCCTTGCGCACGTAAGGTATCTGATGCTCACGGGCATTACCCCACACGAAGTAGCCGATAACGAAGATACCAAGGATGGTAGGACCCCAGATGTACCAGCTTAACGCACCAGACTGGATATGGGCAGGCCAATAGGCGTTGATAACAAAGAACGCCGCTACAATGAGCACACCGTAATACCAGTTACGGGCCACGTAAACGAGGATATTTTTCATGGACTGGCTAATTGCGGTGGGTGCAGTAGAAACCTACCAATATCACTACTGGCAGTAGACGTAAAGATAGTTTGTTTAGTCACATGTTCGACCAACAACTGATCATATTTTAAAACCAGAAAGCCCGCATAAAAACGGGCTTTCCAAGTCATATAAGCATTTTCTATGCTGCTGGATTATCGCTAGCTGGCTTATCTAACGGTTCTTTAGGAGCAGGGGCAGGTTTGCGGGCCGGAGCTGGTTTGGAAACCGTAGCGGGGGGAGCAGTGGCTTTTGGCGCTGTTGGCTTGCGGTCTGGTGCTGGTTTGGGAACTGGCATAGCCACGGCTTTCAGCGCTGGCTTCTCACTGGCAACAGGGGTGGTCTTTGCTTTCTTGCTTTTAGCCCGATTGGCGTTCTTTTCGGCTTTTTTGGCGTTTTTGATGGCTTTCTTGGCGTCTTTATGGGCCTTCTTTTCTTCCTTTTTTGCCGCTTTGGCACTCAGTTCAAGCTGCTTCTTCGCGGCTTTATCACGCATCTTGGTCAGTTTCTTGGCTAACTGTTTGGCCGTTTTTTCAATCGACTTGGCCATCTTTTTTGACCCTGCGGTCAGTTGACCAACTTTTTCGCCAATGGCACCTGCCAGATCATTGGCCAGCGATTCATATTTTTTGGGTTTATCAGCTTTCTTCGACATCGTTTTAATGAGTAAGTGGTTCAGAATGAATAGTGTTGACTGCGACAGCCATATTACAATGTTAACCGATTCTGGTCTTTTGTAGGTAATCCCAGCAAATAATCCCGGCTGTGACGGCAATATTAAGGGAATGCTTCGTACCAAACTGAGGTACTTCAACCACCTCATCGGCCCGTTGCACCACACTGTCGCGCACACCAGTCACCTCGTTGCCAAACACAAAGGCGTAGCGTTTGTTTGGGTCGGGCCGGAAATTTGTGAGTAATGTACTGTTCTCGGCCTGTTCAATCGCTACAATCGTATAGCCGTCTGCCTGCAACTGTGCCACCAGCGCGTCAATGTCCGGCGTATGTGTCCAGTCGACGGATTCGGTAGCCCCGATGGCCGTTTTGGTGATGTCGCGGTGCGGTGGGGTACCGGTGATGCCCGCCAGGTAGAGCCGCTCGGCCCGGAATGCATCGGCCGTGCGGAAAACCGACCCCACGTTATTGAGGCTGCGTATATCATCCAGAATGAGGCAGTACGGAAACTTCTCGGCGGCTTTAAACTCGTCAACTGAAAGTCGGTTGAGTTGCTCCATGGCCAGTTTGCGGGGTGGGGCGTTATTCATAGGGCAATAAGTAGCAACGCTATTTTTGATGGTTAATAGCCTTTTTGGTGGCTAAAAAGGGGCCAAATCTGGTCAAAAATGGGTAAATTTGTCTAAACGACCTCCCTCAATTTTGTGATGACTGCCCCGCCGAACAAGCCTGTAAAATCCGCCAAAGAAACGCCGCTCAACAAGCAATACAACCAGGTAAAAGCAAAGTATCCGGGTGCGCTGCTTTTGTTTCGGGTAGGTGATTTCTACGAAACCTTCGGCGAAGATGCCATTAAGGCCAGTAAGATTCTGGGCATTACGCTCACCAAGCGCAACAACGGCGGGGCCAATGAAGAACTGGCCGGTTTCCCTCATCATTCGCTCGATACCCACCTGCCCAAGCTGGTGCGGGCGGGGCAGCGCGTAGCCATCTGCGATCAGCTCGAAGACCCGGCTATGGCCAAGGGCATTGTGAAACGGGGCGTTACCGAGCTCGTTACACCGGGGGTTTCATTCAACGACAACGTGCTCGACGGGCGGCGCAACAACTACCTCGCGGCGGTGCATTTTGGCAAGGGCGCAGACGAATTCGGCGTGTCGTTTCTTGATATTTCGACGGGTGAATTTCTGGCCTCGCAGGGCAACGCGGCCTATATCGACAAGCTGTTGCAGAGCTTTAACCCCTCGGAGGTGCTGTATTGCAAACGCAACCGTACCGAGTTTGGTAATCTCTTCGGCGACAAATTCCACACCTATACGCTGGAAGACTGGGCTTTCACCTACGATTTTAGCTATAACTACCTCCGGCAGCATTTCCAGACCACCTCACTCAAGGGGTTTGGTATCGACGGTCTTCCCGACGGCATCATTGCGGCGGGTGTTATCCTGCATTATCTCAACGAAACTGAGCACAAAGACCTGCAGCACATTCAGCGCGTAACCCGCCTGGAAGAAGACCGCTACGTCTGGCTCGACCGGTTTACGATCCGCAACCTTGAACTGGTGGCGGCGCAGCAGGAGGGAGGCATTCCGCTGATTCAGATTCTCGACCATACCGTGACGCCTATGGGCGCACGGTTGTTGCGGAAGTGGCTTATGTTGCCCCTGAAGGAGAAAGCCCTCATAGACGAGCGACTGAATCTCGTATCACTCCTAACAAGCGACACCGACTTGCTCGATGCTATGCTGGCGCACCTGAAACAAATCGGTGATCTGGAACGGCTGGTGTCGAAGGTGGCGGTGCGGCGGATCAACCCACGCGAGATGGTGCAATTGAAGCGGTCGCTGCAACACGTGCTGCCGATTAAAGAAATGCTGATTACGGCCTTGAATCAGCACGCTGATGCCCCATCACTGAAAAAATACGCTGACCAACTCAACCCGCTCTCGTTTCTGGTAGACCGAATTGAAGCTGAACTACGCGACGAGCCACCAGTGCTCAGTAACCAGGGCAATATGATCCGTACGGGTATCGACGCGGAGCTTGACGAACTACACAAACTGGCGTATTCGGGCAAAGAATACCTGTTGCAACTGCAGGACCGCGAGGTGCAGCGTACGGGCATCAGCTCGCTCAAAATTGCATATAACAAGGTGTTTGGCTATTACCTGGAAGTGACCAACGCCCACAAAAACCGCGTACCCGACGACTGGATCAGGAAACAGACGCTGGTGAACGCCGAGCGCTACATCACGCCTGAGTTGAAAGAATACGAGGAAAAAATTCTGAACGCCGAAGACCAGATTTTCGCCATCGAGTCGCGGATGTTTGGTGAACTCGTAGCGGCAACCGGCGAATACGTAGCCGCCATTCAGCAAAACGCCCGCGTCATTTCGGTACTCGACGTGCTTTCGTCGTTTGCCAAAGTGGCGGTACGGCACAAATACGTCCGTCCAACCATCAATAACGGCAAGGCTCTGACGATCAAAGACGGGCGGCACCCGGTGATTGAGCAGCAGCTTCCCCCCGGCGAACCTTACGTACCCAACGATGTACACCTCGACGACGAGACGCAGCAGATTATCGTGATCACCGGGCCTAACATGGCGGGTAAATCAGCCTTGCTACGGCAGGTGGCCCTGATTGTGCTCATGGCACAGGCGGGCAGCTTTGTCCCGGCATCGAGTGCTGATATTGGGCTGGTCGATAAGATTTTTACGCGGGTGGGGGCGTCTGATAACCTGTCGCGGGGCGAGAGTACGTTCATGGTCGAAATGACCGAGACGGCATCCATCCTGAACAACCTCAGCGAACGTAGCCTGGTGTTGATGGACGAAATTGGCCGGGGTACCAGTACGTACGACGGGGTATCCATTGCCTGGGCCATTACCGAGTACATGCACAACACCGACTGCCGACCCAAAACACTGTTTGCCACTCACTACCACGAGCTTAATGACCTCGCCGCCGACCTACCCCGCATTCGGAACTACAATGTGGCGGTGAAGGAAGTGGGCAACAAAGTGATCTTTCTGCGGAAGTTGAAGGAAGGGGGCTCGGAACATTCGTTCGGCATTCACGTGGCCCAAATGGCGGGTATGCCGGGCAGCGTGGTGAAACGTGCCGCCCACATCCTGACCCAACTGGAGGCATCACATCAGCGTGAAGGCAACAAAGAAGCCATTCGCGAAGCGGGCCCCGGCACCGAACGGGAGCTAGCCCTACGCATTATCGAAGCGGGCGATCCCAAATCGGAAGCTATCAAAGACAAACTGCGCACCATCGACGTGAACCGCCTCACACCCATTGAAGCCCTGCTGAAGCTTAATGAGTTATTGAAGATGCTGGAGTAGCGTAAACGTGCCCTGGTAAACAATCGGTGATTAGGCTATGTTGATTATGGGCATAACTGAGTATTGATTAAACCCTTTGCTCAGCTATCTGTCAAACCTGTAGTACACAGTGTTGGACATGCTTATTAACCAACTTTCACCATGAAAACCAATCAACGTTTGATCGCCCTGGCCCTGTTGCTGGCCTTCATCAGTAATTCACTCGTCAACGCACAAAGCGTGTTGAAGCGTAAATGGAACCCCGAAGCTAAGGGTGTTGCCATTGGCGCCGGTGCCGGTGGTCTTGCCGGTGCGCTCATCCACAAACGTGACCGCAAAGTAGGTGCGGGTGTAGGGTTGGCCGTTGGTGCCGCTGTTGGCTATGGCGTCGGTAAAGTGATCGACAACCGCCACAAACGGGCTGCCGCTGCCGCCCAGGCTGCCGAGCAACGTGAATACGCCGCCCGCACAGCTCCTGCCTATCACACGGAAGGCCGTTCGCGTTCGCACTCAGTAGCTCACCGTGCCGCTGCACCGGTTGCGGCTGCTGCTACACGTAATGCGCTTGCTGCCCCAACGGTAGCTGAGGCTGAAGTAGCTGAAACGCCGGTACTGACCAAAAACGGTTACCTGCTAAACACCGCCTATGGCGACCCCAACTCGGCTTATCCTAATTCGGAATATCGCCGCAAAAGCTGGTAATCGGCTCATTGGTAGGTAGTTAAAAACATAAGGGGGCAAGAATTCGTTACGTAATTCTTGCCCCTTACAGTTACTTTCTTTTCACATACAAACTCACACACTATGAAAACGATCATGCCCCTTTTGGCCTTTGTGGCCCTGTTCTCGTCCTGCAAGTCGAGTGAAACTGCTAACGTGGCCACAATGGATCAACAGTTCATCCAGGCCTGGAACAATAAGGAAGTTGACAAAGTCGTGGCCATGCTCGACGACAACGTGCAGTTTCTACAAGGCGAAAGCCGTTTTACCGGTAAATCGGAGGTTGCCGAAAAATGGGTTCGCGCCACAGTACCGACCATTACCAACCTGAAAACGAGCGCCATCAGTACGGGCAGCGATGCCACGATGGCCTACGAAGCCGGTACGTATTCTGTCGATGTGCTTCCCGAAGCCCCCGGCGAACCGCGCGGTATTGGTGAGGGCAACTTTACCCTCCTTTGGAAAAAAGCCGCCGACGACACCTGGAAGCTAAGCTTCGCCCAACTGGAAGGGCTACCCGTGCGAGTACGGCAGTAATGTAGACGGGTACTGAGACCCAAAAACGAAAGGCGCCAGACTGGGAAAACCAGTCTGGCGCCTTTCGTTTTTGGGTCTCAGTACCCGTTAGCTAGTTTAGCCATTTATTTTTCAATAGTTCGGCGCGTTGTCGGCCCGACTGGTAGTTGGGATCAATAGAAATGGCCTGATTGAGGTAGCCGAGGGCCTGCTGTCGGTGCTTTTTTGACCGATGTTGATTGGCCCACGCCCAGTACGTAAAGCTCATGATTTTGGCGTCGGCATAATCTGTATTCTGGCGTTGCTTCTCAATAATTGACTCGAAATCGTGGCGGGCGGCTTTGCGTTTTCCGAAGAAGAACCACGGCAGATTTTCGGCTACGCTGCCCCGCAAAAATTCTGGTGACGCCGATACCGCTGCGTAGTTCGAGATAGCTTCCCTAAATAGCGCAAAAGATTGCCCCAGCAGGCTCGTTTTCCTGGTTTCGGCTCCCACCAATGCCAATGCCGAGGCTCGGTAAGCCTGAATAACTGGCATCGCCTCGGGCGTTGTGTGGGCGTCGTTGGCCAGTTCGCTGAGCAGGTCGAAGCTCTTTTTGGCGTAGCCACGGTAGCCCGTTTTCGTCAAAAAAGTCAGGTTCAATGCTACTTCGTGGCAAACAAGGCCAAGCCGGACGTTGGTTAACTCATTTGGGTTATGCCGGGCCTCATATTCCACGGCAGCCAGCTTATTTTTCAGATACGTTGTGTCAGTGATTTCGGTCACGTCGAGTAGCTGACGTTCATATGTTTTGACGGCGGCAAGTTGTAATGACTGGGCCGTTGCGGTGGCGGATGGAGCCATGAGCATGATGATTGAGATGGTGATTGCGTGTCTCATTTTGTATCGATATTGATGAGACAAAATTCACTTTTACCATCCCTGCCACTCGTTGACTATTGTTAAGATCGCTCCTGTAGGGCTACCCTTTTTCTAATCCGGCTTAAGCTTTCAGGACTGATTCCCAGAAAGTTGGCAATGTACTTTTGCTGCACCTGCTGAAACAGATCTGGGTGCTTCAGCATCAGCTTCTTGTATCGCTCTTCGGGTTTCTCTGACGACAGCGACATCGCAATTTCGGTAGCCCGTTGCGCCACGGATTCGGCCACCAGCCGCCCAATAGTTTCATATTTTGGGCATTGATTATATAAACTCAGGAGGTCTGCTTTTTTGACAAAGAGCACCTCGCAATCCTGCAATGCCTGAAACGCATACAGACTCGAAACGTTTTTTGTGAAGCTGGTAAACTCAGTGATAAACGTATCTGGAAACGACAGGTCGCAGGTTTTTTCCACGCCATCTTTGGTGTGAAAATGGCGGATAATACCCTGATCAATAAAGGTGATGAAGTCGCATATATGCCCCTCTTCGAGCAAAAAGCTGCCTTTTTTTACGTGTCTGGCCACGAAACAAGCATCAACCAATGCCAGTTCATCGGGCGAGAAAGCTACCAATTGCTGGCAGTATCGTTTGAGGCGTTCGGTGGTCATGAGCGCCTCAAAGATACCGTATCCGGTTCAGGCTGCCACCGCCAGCCTACCCGGCCTGAGCCGGAACGTGGTCAGCGGCGCAGGGGTGAAAAAGCTGGAATAATCTTCGGGGCGGGAGAGGAGTTCCTTGTAGAGCAACACGCGGAAGAGGTAGTAGCGGGTTTCGCGGGGGAGCTTCATCTGGTAATAATCGCACTTAGCCTGGCGGGCCAACTGCTTTTTCACGTACCCCGGTCCCACATTATACGCCGCCGCCACCAGCGACCATGACCCGAAGATGTCATACAACCGCCGCAGATATTGGCAGGCGGCCACGGTGGCTTTTTTTGTGTTGAAACGCTCGTCGTGTTTGCCGCCTACTTTCAAGCCCAGATCACGGGCCGTGCCAGGCATCAGTTGCCAGTAGCCACCGGCTCCCTTGGGCGATACAGCCCGCGCTTTCAGGCCACTTTCGGCTAGTGGGATGTATTTGAAATCGGCGGGGATATCGTAGGCAGCTAGTGTAGAATCGATAAGCGGGAAAAAGGCATCGGCTCGCTGGCGCAGATCGCCAATACTAGCCGAATGTGGCCGGAACAGGGTGAACACATGCCGCCAGCGGCTCAGTACGTCGGCCTGGTCAAGTGGCATAGATTCGCCACAAAAATCAACGTTCAACAGGGGGAGTTCAACCTCGGTCAACGTACGTTCCAGCGGTACTAAATCGGTGCTGATAAGGCGTACAGGCTGTTTTCGAGAGTCGCTCTTGGGCACCAGCGGTGCGTGGGTGAGCTTGGTTATAGCGGCTGCCGCAGGGCGGGCAACGGCCATCAAAAGAGATAATCCAACACGTTTAAGCAAAACAAAATCAACTTGGTGATAAGTCTATAACGGTGATAGACAAGGCTTTCGTGTAAAATGAGTTTACCGTTTTCTGTGGCTTCGCTTTGGCTCATGTTGACAAAGCCACAGAAAACGGTAAACTACAAACGGTAAACTCATTTTGGTTTGTTGAAAATTGCCGGGTCAATAGTGGGGTTGAGTGTAACCTTATCCACAATGGTTGTCAGGTTCGACGGCATACCGGGAGCTTTCAGATCAACCGAAAACGGCATCGTTATCCCCTCAACTGCTTTATAGTTGGCGAATGTGCTTTCTACGTCTACTTTCTGCCCGCCAGCCATCACTGTGGCTTTGGTGTTGGTGATGTAGTAGGTCTGGGGGTCGAGGTAATAACTCACCGTGGCTTCGGGGCGGGTTACGTCGACGCGCAGACGGTCGGCTGTCCCCATTTTTTCGGTGCCTTTCATCACCATTGGGTACCCTTTCAGACTCGCATAGGCCAGCTGAAGACCCGTTAGTTCAGTGTTGCCTTTTGAGAGCGCCACCTGATCGGCGGGGGTATCCTGCGGGGTGCTGCCGCCTTGCATGGGGTTCACACTCCATCCTTTGTCGCCGTTGATAACCTGCGTGACCTGGCTACCCATCACCGTCACGTCGGCCCGCATAGCCTGCCCTACAACCACGACTGTTTTCCCGGTCATTTCCATGCCCGCGATGCTCATGTGCTGGTCATATTGAGCACTTTTGATCGCCTTGATCTTGTCGATGCCGCCAATAGCGGCGATGTGTTTATTGACAACATCAGTGGCGGTTTGGGCAAATGTGCCAACCGATACCAGCAGCGCGGCCGTTAGCAAAACGAGTTGTTTTTTCATGAAGTTAGTTTTGTTCCGGCCCAAATTAGTCGATAAAGCCTGTATACGAAGATACGTATTTTCAAAAGGACAGAAAGACCGCTGATGTTGCGGATTCCCCCAATCCCCTGACTATCTGAAGACAGCCGTTAGCTTGCGTTCAAGAGCGAGTTCAAATTTTTGCAGGCCCTCGCGGGTGGGCAGGTAGGTAAGCGCCCGGTGGTGCCTAAGATCAAACGGAATATCATCTACCGACTGCGTAATGGGCACCACCAGCTTACCCAGCGTATGCGCAACACCTGTTTCGTAAAACACATTAGGGTTGCGCCCCGTGAAATCGGTAATTACGGCCCGACTGGTGAAGATCAGGTCAAATACGTCCTGCATCAGAATACTGTTATCCCAGATGTCGTCGGCGCGTTTGCAGAGGATGCCCAACCGGGCGCATACACTACGGATAGCCATATACGTACCCGAAAAACGGGTGTCAAACGGCATCATCACGCTCAACACATTGGTGTCGACGGGCTTATCGGGTATCTGAAACACGTCGGGAGCAAACCGGATTACACGCTCCGGCTCGGTATGCCGATTGGTCGATACAAAACTGCCTGTGGCTTCAGTGATGGCCTGTTTGGCCTTTTTTTCGGCTACAAACGCTTCGATAGCCGTCAGCCGATGGTCATTTCCCTCGGTCAATTTTGAGAGTACGTGCAGGCAGTTTCCCTCATAATCATCGTCGTCGAAATCGAGGCTGCGCAATAACCGGGGGTGATCTTCAATAATATCAAGGCTGTTGGTCAGGTAGGCTATTTTAAGCCAGTCGGCCTTGGTAAAATGGTCGTAGATATATTCGTGCAGGGCAAAAAGGCGCTGCGTTTGAACATGGTTAAGGCGGATCATGGGGCGTTGGATTATAATACAAATATGATATATAGTGCAAGTATATATTTTACTTGTATTATAATCACCAACCGCCCTAAAATTTAATCAGCAGCGCACTACATGAGTTGTCGCGAAATAACCAGTCGTTGAATTTCGCTTGTGCCTTCGCCAATGGTGCAAAGCTTTGCATCGCGATAAAATTTCTCGACCGGAAAATCTTTCAAATAGCCGTAGCCGCCCAGCACCTGAATGGCATCGTTGGCTACCCGAACCGATACTTCTGAGGCAAACAACTTCGCCATAGCCGAGGCTTTCGTGACGGGCTGATGGTTGTTTTTTAGCTCGGACGCATGCTCAATCAGCAGTCGCGCTGCTTCAATCTCGGTAGCCATGTCAGCAATCTTAAACGAAATACCCTGGAAATTCATGATCGACTGCCCAAATTGCTGCCGCTCCTTCGCGTAGGCTAGTGCGGCCTCATAGGCCCCCATCGCAATGCCCAAACTGAGCGCGGCAATAGAAATGCGCCCTCCGTCGAGCACCTTCAGCGACTGCACGAAGCCTTCACCCACGTTACCCAGCCGCTGACTGTCGGGGATAATACAGTCTTCAAAAATCATCTCGGCGGTTTCGGAGGCCCGCATGCCCAGCTTGTCTTCTTTTTTGCCACCCCGGAAACCGTCAGTCCCGCGCTCAACTACGAAAGCCGTGGCGTTGCGGGGCGTATTTGGCTCACCCGTGCGGGCAATCACCACAGCTACATTGCCTGAAATGCCATGCGTTATAAAGTTCTTGGCACCATTGAGCAGCCAGTTGCCGTCTGCCTGCTGCACGGCACGGGTACGCATGTTACCTGCATCTGAACCGGTATTGGGTTCGGTGAGGCCCCAGGCACCGAGGTGTTCGCCAGAAGCTAGTCGGGGCAGATACTGCTGCTTCTGAGCCTCGTTGCCAAACATTAGTATATGATTGGTACAGAGTGAGTTGTGGGCTGCCATAGACAGGCCAATGGCCCCATCAACTTTAGAAAGCTCAACAATAGCGGCAACGTATTCATGGTAGCCGAGGCCTGCCCCACCGTAGTTTTCGGGTACCAGCATACCCATCAGGCCCAACTCGCCCATCTGCCGAAAGATCTCGGCGGGGAAACGCTGCGCTTCGTCCCATTCGCGTACGTGGGGAGCTATGGCACGGGCAGCAAAATCGCGGACCGAATCGGCAATGAGCTGCGTCATAGCGGGAGCATCGGTGGGTGAATGGGTGTGGACTTGGTTTTGGACAATTTCAGTAGTCATTAACAGCGCGCCGGTCAGGGCTTTTTTTGATGAAGTTTCTGTAATGTATACAATTATAACGACGATAGAAAGGGGTTGTTATTGAGGAAGATAGGCAATAAACAGGCAGATAAGTCAACTGGTTATTGGTCAGAATTTTATAGTTCTATCTGGTAAAAATGCCATAGAAAACTAATCTGCTGACGGCTGATACGGTTACGCTGCACAAAACTTTTTGTTGCCAAAGGCCCACTTAATCAGTGTCTTTGCCGTTATCGTGGGCCTATTCCGAAAAACGTCTATTTTTGTGCCCGTCAGTAGCTATATCCGAAAAGTACAAATCGGGTTGTGACTGGCCTATCAGTTGCACGTCCATTTGGTATAAACCAGTTATATGAAAATTGCAGTAGTAGGCACGGGGTATGTAGGGCTGGTCACCGGCACCTGCTTCGCCGAAACCGGTAACCAGGTTACCTGCGTCGACATCGACGAGCGGAAGGTTGAAAAGCTCAACAACCGCATCATTCCTATTTATGAACCGGGCCTCGATGTGCTGTTTCACCGCAACGTGGAAGAAGGCCGCCTGAAGTTCACCACAAACCTGACCGATGGAATCAAGGGTGCGGAAGTCATCTTCTTAGCTTTACCAACCCCTCCCGGCGAAGATGGTTCGGCTGATTTAAAGTACATTTTGGGTGTAGCCAATGATCTTGGCCCCATCCTGGAGCAGTACGCCGTTATCGTAGACAAGAGTACTGTACCCGTGGGCACTGCCGAGAAGGTGCATGATTGCATCGTGAAAAACGCCAAGGTTGATTTCGACGTGGTCTCGAACCCCGAATTCCTGCGTGAAGGTGTGGCCGTGGAAGACTTCATGAAGCCTGACCGCGTAGTGATCGGTACCAAATCAGACAAGGCCAAGGCGGTAATGAACCGGCTATATGCGCCGCTGGTACGGCAGGGTAACCCCGTTATTTTCATGGATGAGCGGTCGGCCGAAATGACCAAATACGCTGCCAACGCGTTTTTGGCTACCAAAATCACGTTCATGAACGAGATCGCTAACCTGTGCGAGAAAGTGGGTGCCAACGTTGACGACATCCGGAAGGGTATTGGTACAGACAGCCGCATTGGTAAGCGGTTCCTGTTTGCAGGCATCGGCTACGGCGGTAGCTGTTTCCCCAAAGACGTGCAGGCCCTGGCCCGTACGGCGCAGGATTACGACTACGATTTTAAGGTCTTGCAGTCGGTGATGGACGTAAACTACGCCCAGAAAAAGCGGCTGTTGCCCATGATCAAAAATCATTTCGGCGGTGATTTGGCCGGCAAAACCATTGCTGTTTGGGGTCTGGCCTTCAAACCCTACACCGACGATATCCGCGAGGCACCAGCCCTCGACAACATCCGCGATCTGCTGGCAGCAGGTGCCAAAGTAACGGCCTACGACCCCGAAGCGATGGATAACGTACGGCAGATTCTGGGTAACCAGGTCACGTTTGCCCACACGTCATACGCCGCGCTCGATGATGCCGACGCCCTCGTGATCATGACCGAATGGCCGATGTTCCGCACCCCCGAATTCGAGAAGATGAACCTGTTGTTGAAGAACAAAGTCATTTTCGACGGTCGGAACGTGTACGAACTGGATCAAATGCGCGAGCTGGGTTATACATACTACTCTATTGGTCGTGAAGTAGTTATGTCTTCCGTTGAACAACAAGCTTAATATGAAACGTGTACTAATCACCGGCGGGGCCGGTTTCTTGGGATCGCATCTGTGCGACCGGTTTATCAAAGAAGGGTATCACGTCATTGCGATGGATAACCTCATCACGGGCGACCTGCGCAACATTGAGCACCTGTTCAAACTGCCTAACTTCGAGTTTTATCACCACGACGTTTCCAAGTTCATCCATGTGCCGGGTGAACTGGACTATATTCTGCACTTTGCCTCACCGGCCAGCCCGATTGACTACCTGAAGATTCCGATTCAGACGCTTAAGGTAGGTTCGTTAGGTATTCACAATTGCCTGGGTCTGGCGCGGGTAAAGAACGCGCGTGTGCTGATTGCGTCTACGTCAGAAGTATACGGCGACCCAAACGTGCACCCGCAGCCTGAAGAATACTGGGGCAACGTGAACCCGGTGGGTCCGCGCGGGGTGTATGACGAAGCCAAACGCTTTCAGGAAGCCATCACTATGGCCTATCACACCTACCACGGCCTGGAGACGCGTATTGTCCGTATTTTCAATACGTATGGCCCCCGCATGCGCCTCAACGACGGTCGGGTGTTGCCCGCGTTCATCGGGCAGGCGCTGCGCGGCGAAGACCTCACCGTTTTTGGCGACGGTTCGCAGACGCGTTCATTCTGCTACGTGGATGACCTGGTAGAAGGTATCTACCGCCTGCTGCTGAGTGATTACGCCCAACCGGTTAATATTGGCAATCCGGTAGAAATTACGATCAAGCAATTTGGCGAAGAGATTATCAAGCTGACGGGTACATCGCAGAAACTGATTTTGAAGCCCCTGCCCGTCGATGATCCAAAACAGCGTCAGCCAGATATTACGAAGGCAAAGGAGATTTTGGGTTGGGAGCCGAAAGTGAGTCGCGAGGAAGGGTTGAAGATCACCTATGATTACTTCAAAAGTCTGCCGGAAGAAGAACTTTACGCCGCGGCCTATAACCGTGAGTTCGCCAAAAAGTAGGTATTGCTTTAACAGCTCCTATCTTTGACACTGGATTTGGCACATCGTGCCAGCTCCCTTAGCTGTCTTTAGAAAACCTGCAAGCCTCTCGTTTGCAGGTTTTTTGTTGGATAACGGGGCCACAGAGTCACACAAAGAAAAAGGGGAGGGGCACAGCGATTTTCTTCAGTAATAGAAAATACCTCTGTGCTCCTCCCCCTTAACTCTGTGTGACTCTGTGGCCCTCTACTATACCGTCAGAATATCGCGTTCTTTGGCGGCGTAGGTGTCATCTACTTTGCTGATGAAAGCGTCGGTCAGTTTCTGTACACGCTCTTCGCCCATTTTCACGGCATCTTCAGACACGCCCTCTTTGGTGAGCTTCCGGATGGAGTCGTTAGTGTCTTTGCGGATGTTGCGGACGTTGATTTTCGCTACCTCCACCTCCTGCTTCACCCGCTTCACCAGATCACGGCGGCGTTCTTCGGTGAGAGGCGGCACGCTGAGGCGGATTAATTCGCCATCATTGTTGGGGGCTAATCCGACGTTGCTGTTCCGGATGGCTTTCTCAATCTCACCAATCAGCTTCCGCTCGAAAGGTTTGATAACCAGCGTACGGGCGTCGGGCGTAGTGATAGAGGCTACGTTGGTCAGCGGCGACAGGGAGCCGTAGTATTCTACCTGAATACCACCAAGCATTTCGGCAGAGGCTTTACCCGCCCTGATTTTGGTTAATTCGATGGCGAGGTGCTTCAGGGCCTTCTCCATCGTATCTCTGGCATCATCGAGATATAATTCAATCTCTTCCATTTTGTAATGTGGTCTGGGAAGTCGCCAGGAAGTAGTGTAGAGTCTGGAAAGTCTGGCTTCTGTAAGAGTGACTTACCAGACTCTGCACTACTTCCTGGCGACTTCCCAGACTTGCTTTTATGCTGGTAAATCTACGGTTATCAACGTGCCCACATCTTCACCCTGGGCGAGGCGTAACAGGCTGCCCTGCTCATTCATGTTGAAAACGATGATGGGCAGGTTATTCTCTTGGCAAAGCGTAAAGGCTGTGAGGTCCATTACGCTCAATTTCTTCTCGTAAACGTCCTGAAACGTGATATGTGTGTAGCGCGTGGCCGTTTTGTCTTTCATAGGGTCGGCGGTATAAACGCCGTCTACCTTGGTGCCTTTCAGTACCACGTCGGCTTCGATCTCGTTGGCACGCAGGGCAGCCGTACTATCAGTGGTGAAATAGGGATTGCCCGTACCGGCTGCGAAGATGACCACCCGGTTTTTTTCGAGGTGCCGGATAGCCCGCCGCCGCACATAGGGTTCACAGATCTGCTCCATTTTAATGGCCGACATCACACGGGTATACATACCCTGACGCTCAAAGGCGCTCTGTAGTGCCATGGCGTTGATGACCGTAGCCAGCATACCCATATAATCGCCCTGCACCCGATCAATACCCGACCGTTCGCCCGACACCCCCCGGAATATATTTCCCCCTCCAATCACCACGGCTACTTCGACGCCCATATCGAGCACCTGCTTGATCTCTTTTGCATACTGCTCCAGAATGGCGGGGTCGATGTTGTAGCCGCTGGGGCCGGCCAATGCTTCGCCGCTAAGCTTCAGCAAAATGCGTTTGTACTTGGGTGGTTGACTCATGAAGAGGTGGCTTTTTTGCGGGGGCAAATATAGGGAGAAAAGGAGGAAAGGGAGAAAGGAGGCGGGTAGGAGAGCGGTAAAGAAGCGCCTGTACTTGCAGGGATAAAAGTCTGTATGCCGTTAGGGCTGGTAGTGATGCCATCGCTCAAAGCGATGGCATCACTACCAGCCCTAACGGCAACTTTTCCACTCCTTCGTTGTGCCTTATCGAGCGTTAGTGCAAAATGAACCTTACGCGAGTTTGGGAAGGCTACCCTAATGCAGAGCAACTGCTTTTGGACTGGCACGACCATCCACTTGAGTGAACCCGCAAAACGATTGACTTTAAAGCATAAACGAGACCCCATAGACAATCAAACGGCTAAGCCATCCCTACTGGGTAACTGACGGGCGTTTAGAATTCTATCAGCACCTGCCCTTTTTCTACGCGATCCCCTTTCTGAATTTTGACGGCTTTCACGGTGCCGTCGCCGGGGGCTTTAATGGCGTTTTCCATTTTCATGGCCTCCAGAATCAGGACCGTATCGCCTTTCGCCACCACGTCGCCGGGTTGTGCACTGATGCCTACGATAAGGCCGGGCATGGGTGCTTTGATGTTGTTGACCTTACCCGCCGCTGCATTGCTCATGCCCATCTGTTCAAGCAGCAGATCGAACCGGTCTTTGACCTGCACCTCCTGAATATGCCCGTTAATCTTCAGCCGTACGGTCTTTGTGGCAGCTTCAATGGAGAGCACTTCCACCGAAAATGACTGGTCGTTTTTTAAGATATGGTACTGACGGTCAGCTAGTTTCGATAAATCCCAGGCATATGGCTGCTCATTGAGCATGATGCCCGCAGGCGTAATCTCGATGCTGACAGGTTCGGCAGCGTTGACAGAGGCTTTGTACATGAAAGAAGGGCGTTAGCTACTGGGTTTTGGACAGGAGAAACAAAGCAAGCGGGTCATTATCTAACATCCAATAACCAACGCTCAATAAGGCATTTACTTCTGCCGGTTTACCAGATAGATGCCCAGCAGACTGATCGTCAGGCCAAGGTACTGTTGGGGATAAATGGTCTCGCCGTCGAACAGACCCCAGACAACGGCCACCACGGGGATGAGGTACGTAACCGACGCCGCAAACACACCCGACGCCAGTTGTACCACCCGGATAAACAGCACCGACGTGATGCCCGACGCCAGAATGCCCAGAAACAGAATGGCTCCCAGTGGCTCCCAAACGCCCGGCTGCGTAGCGCGGTTGATGAAATCGGTAGACAGCAGAAAGATGCCGGCGATTGGTCCAACAAAAGCGAATGTCCAGGGCGTAGCAACCAGCGCGGGTAGGTGGGCCAGGTATTTGGAAATCAGGTTGGTATTGGCTCCATACATGAGCGTGGCCAGCACCACCAGCAGGGCGTAACCGTTGATGGAGAACGACCCTGTAGCACTAAAAAACACCAGAATCAGCGACCCCACAAAACCCAGCAGGATGCCCCAAACCTGATTGGTCCTAAATCGTTGCGCAAACACCACTGTACCCACCAGCAGCACAAATAGCGGGCTAAGTGAGTTTAAGGTGCCTGACAATGAACTGCTTAGATGAGCGCCGGCTTCGGCAAAAAGAAATGCAGGCAGCAGAAAGCCCAGTGTACCCGATCCAAATAGGGCCAGCCACCGGTGCCGCAACGCCTGCCGCACTTCGGCCTGCCGGATTTGCACGAGCATGAACGGCACGAAAAAAAGAAACGCAAAAAAGATCCGCCCCGACGCTACCTGCTGTACTGTGAAGGCCCTCAGCGCCTTCTTCATCATGATGAATGAACTACCCCACACCAGGGCCATGCACGTGAGCAACACCCACGCCAGCAGAGGGCGTTTTTCAGCCTTAACAGTTGGTTCAAGAATGGGGGTGGGAGTAGTGGTTTCGGTCATGGATCACATAGACCGCAGATGACGCAGATTGGGCGGATCTTCGCGGATTTGTTGCAACTACGATTATTAAATCCGCGAAGATCCGCCCAGTCTGCGTTATCTGCGGTCTATTTAACTTAAGCCATTACGCCTTCGTAAAACTCACTTACCTCGTTTAAAATAGTCAGCAGTTCGTCAAGCGAATAGGTGAGGACGAGGCGCATACGGAAGGGTTTGAAATCGGGCAGGCCCTTGAAGTAGTTGGCATAATGGCGGCGCATTTCCACGATGCCCGTCCGTTCACCTTTCCACCGGATAGAGAAATCGAGGTGTTTACGGCACGCATCTACGCGGTCCTGTACGGTGGGGGCGGGGCGGTGGATACCCGTAGCCAGGAAGTGCTTGATCTCGTTGAAAATCCAGGGGTAGCCAATGCTGGCCCGGCCAATCATGATACCATCTACGCCATAACGGTCGCGGTACTCCAGCGCCTTTTCGGGCGAATCAATGTCGCCGTTGCCGAAAATGGGGATGGTGATACGCGGGTTTTCTTTCAGCCGCCCAATCAACGTCCAGTCGGCTTCACCTTTATACATCTGCACGCGGGTGCGGCCGTGAACAGTAAGGGCCTGAATGCCAATGTCCTGCAGGCGTTCGGCCACGTCCAGAATATTTTTGGTACTGTCGTCCCAGCCGAGGCGGGTTTTCACCGTCACGGGCAGGTGCGTGTTGTCGATGACGGCCTTGGTCATGCGCACCATCTTCGGAATATCCTGCAACAGCGCCGCCCCCGCTCCACGGCAAGCCACCTGCTTCACGGGACAACCGTAGTTAATGTCGATCAGGTCGGGATGGGCGCCCGTTGAAATGCGGGCGCATTCGCCCATCGTGTCGACATCAGAGCCGAAGAGTTGAATACCAATGGGCCGCTCGTAGTCAAAAATGTCGAGCTTCTGTACGCTCTTGGCTGCATCGCGGATGAGGCCTTCCGACGAGATGAATTCAGTATACATCAGGTCGGCCCCGTTTTCCTTACAAACGGCACGAAACGGCGGGTCGCTGACATCTTCCATGGGAGCCAGCAACAGCGGAAAATCGCCTAGTTCAATGGGTCCTATTTTTACCATAACATCGTGGTGAATGCACAATGTATAATGAACAATCGGTCCGCCGATGCGGTACAATGGTTGCTAACGCGAGAGTAGATAGACGCGAAGCTATTGTTCATTGTGCATTCTTTTCTTGTCCGTTCCAACGTCTTTCCCGGCAGATTAGTTTTTGTACGATTCGTAGGTGCAATGGCCTTTTTGGTTCGCCGTGTCACAATCAGGCAGTAAATTTACCGGATATATGCCCGAAACGAATACACCCTACACCATTACACCCGAACCGCAACCCCTGCGGTCGATGCTGCTGTTTTTCGGCATCGTTATGTTGGGCATGACTCTCGGTGGCGCGTTGGTGCTGGTGGTAGTAAGCCTGGGTTCGTCGGTAAAAGGGCAGGGGTTTTCGGTCAATGACCTGCTGGTTGACCCCACCAACGTACCCAATGGCTGGTGGTGGCTGATGGGGGTGCAGGCGGTCTCGCATGTTTGCTCATTCCTATTGCCTGCACTGCTCTACTGGCGTTGGGTAGACAACCGGTCTCCCGCCGATTTTAATTTCCGCAATCGCGTGTCGGGCTGGTGGATGGTAATACCCATCGTTTTCTTCTTTGGTCTTTTCAATGGCTACATCATTGAGTGGAATCAGCAGATGCACCTGCCTGATACGCTGGCTCCGCTGGAAAAATGGATGCGCCAGAAAGAAGACGACGTAGCCAAGCTGACCCAGTTCCTGACCACCATTTCGGGTGTACCGCAGTTGCTGATGGCCCTGCTGGTGGTGGCTATTTTACCCGCCATTGGTGAAGAAGTGCTGTTTCGGGGTGTGTTGCAGCGCAAGTTCATTGCCTGGTCGGGCAGCGTGCATGTGGGTATCTGGCTGGCGGCGGCGTTGTTCAGTGCCATCCACCTCCAATTCTACGGCTTTGTACCCCGGATGCTGCTGGGTGCCCTGTTTGGCTATCTCTACGTCTGGACCGGCAACCTGTGGGTACCCATACTGGCCCACTTTTTCAACAATGGGTTTGCCGTAGTGATGATGGCGCTGAACAAGCAAAAACTCACCACCATCGACCTGGAAGCCAACGATATTGTTCCCCTGCCCGTAGCCCTATTTGCTGTCGTTGTTAGCGTTGTGCTGGCCTTTCGACTTAAACGAATCAACGAATGACTTCTGACTGGGAAAAAATTATGACGACCCGCTTGTCTCATCAGGCTGAATTGGCAAAAGCCAAACTGGCCGAACAGGACATCAACGCGGTGGTGATTAATAAACAGAGCAGCGCTTACCCCGTTTTCGGGAATCACGAGGTGTATGTTCCCACCAAAGACGCGATATTGGCGCGGATAATCCTTGATAATGAGACAACAGCTAGCTAATATGTCGAACCTGCAACAGCGCGTTATTGCGGCTGTTGTTGGTGTGGCCGTCATTCTGTTTTGTATCTATAACAGCGTTTATACGTTCGCATTGCTGTTTTTAGTGGTCAGCGCCCTGGCGCAGATTGAGTTCTACAAACTGCTGGGTCTCGATGGCAACCAACCGCTGACCTACTATGGAACGGTAGTTGGCTGCCTGATTAGCGTACTGACGTTTCTGGTCGAGACGGGCGTGGTGCAGGAGTCGGCTTACTACCTCATCAGCCCGGCCTCGTCGATGATTTTCCTCATCAAACTGTACAAGAAAAAAGACATGAAGCCCTTCACTAATATTGGCTTCACGTTTCTGGGGATAATCTACGTGGGCGTTCCCTTTGCGCTGCTCAATGTGCTCGCCCTGCGCACAGGCACGTATCAGCCGAACGTTATTCTGGGGTGCCTGCTGTTGCTGTGGGCGTCGGATATCGGCGCCTATTTTGCAGGTACCAAGTTTGGGAAACGCAAGTTGTTCGAGCGGGTATCGCCCAAAAAATCGTGGGAGGGCAGCATCGGCGGGGCTGTGGCGGCAGGGCTGGTGGCACTGGGCCTGACCTGGTACGCTCCCGAACTACCCGCCTGGCAATGGTATTGCATCGGGGCAATTATTGTGGTAACGGGCACCTACGGCGACCTGGTTGAGTCGTTATTCAAGCGGAGCATTGCCATCAAAGATTCGGGCACGAGTATCCCCGGCCACGGCGGTTTCCTGGATCGTTTCGACGGGTTGCTGCTTGCCGCCCCCTTCATCCTGACGTTTTTGAAGCTGTTTGCTTAACAGAGAAGCAAGAGGTAAGATGTGAGAAATAAGCGGTGAGAAGCAGGAAATAAGCGTTAATGATAAGACTGCCTTGCTCTCACTATTCCACTTTATCGTAAACCCCTTGTTTCTCGCGTCTAACTTCTTGTCTCTTACTCCTTAAGATTCGTTAAAAATGCGGTTCGTGGGGGTGTCTGCAACCGCCTACCCCTTTACTTTGTTAATCTTTCAACGCAACGCTTGGCGCATTTGCCGGGTCTTGCCGATGGCATGAACGGATTCATTCAACGATATAGTGCATTGGTACTGCTAGTGTTAGGCTTGTTGAGCCTGGCTACCGACGGACAGGCGCAGGGGCAGGAGCGGCAGGTGACCTTCACGGGTATCATCACCGGCGGCAAAAACAATGAGCCACTGCCGTTGGCCCGCATCTTTATTCCCCGGGCGGGTAAGGGGGTGTTGTCGGCTATGAACGGCTATTTTGCCTTGCCCGTTTTCCCTGGCGACAGCATTATTTTCAGCTACGTAGGCTACAAAACGCAGTACCACATCATTCCCCGCCGCTTGTCTGAAACGACCTACTCGGCGGTGGTGGCCCTGCAGGAAGACGTGAAGCTGCTATCAGAAGTTAAAGTATATCCCTACCCCACGGAAGAACTGTTCAAGCGGGCGCTGGTAGACATGAAACTGCCCGACGAAAAAGAGCGTGAGGCGCTGGCCCGCAACATGGACCCCGCGGCGATGCTCCGGGCCTCGTATGCTACCCCGATGGGTGCGCTCTCGAACCACCAGTACTTCATGAATCAGCAGTTTCTGGGCCGTGAATCGTTTGCCAACCGGGGCAGCATCACCAACATTCCGTTCCTGAACCCGTTTGCCTGGGCCAACTTTATCAAGTCGGTGAAGCGGGGCGATTTCAAATCGAAGGACTTCCGGCAGGGCAACAACAGCGCCCCCCCCGAAAACATCCGCCGCGAACAGGTGCTGAGTAATCAGTAAGGAAGGGGGAATGTACCGCAATGCATAATGAACAATGAACAATGGCTTTGCACACTACACTCAATACGCGGAGCCATTGTTCATTATGCATTGTTCATTATGCATTGCGGTACATTCCCCTTACTCATTGTAATCCAGTTCCTTCCCATACGTTTCGGCTAGTCTGGATAACGACCAGGCGGCGAGGGTGAAGCAGAGGACGCCTACTGTGGCAGCGGCACCTAAGACGCCCAGTTGGGGCAGCGTTTTCAAATATTGAAACAGGGGTAGCGTGAGCAGTGTGGTGGCCCGCACGTTATTGGCGACCGAGGTAGTAGCCGTGGCGCGCAGGTTAGTGCCGAAGCTCTCGGCGGTGATGGTGAGAAACATGGCAACGTAGCCAATGCCAAATCCCATACACCCAAAAACGATGTAAAGGCTTGTAGCTGAATTTGTTGCACCCACCAAAAACAGGGTGACGAACAATGCCGTAAAGGCCATCATCCAGCCGATAGCCCCCCGTCGCGACCGAAGCCACTGGCTGAAAAGTCCGCTGAACAGGTCGCCTGCCGCCATGCCAATATAAGTGAACATCACGCACTTGCCGGGCAAAACAGCTTCCCCAATGCCCAGCGCCTTGCCAAATTCGTTGCTGAACGTAGCCAGCAAGCCGATGACAAAGTAGGTAGGCAAGGCAATACCCATACAACGGAGGTAGCGCAGCAACCGGGATTTGCTGCTAAAAAACGCCCAGAAATTGCCCCGTTTCACAGCCGTTTCCCGCAACTGCTTATACATACCCGACTCCAACACACCGATGCGCAACAGGAGCAAGGCCAGGCCCAACCCGCCGCCAATGAAATAGGTCAGCCGCCAGTTGCCACTCGCGTTGACCGTCAGAAAAGCGGCTACAGCCCCCAGCAGTCCCACGCTGGCTACCACGCTCGATCCGTAGCCGCGCAGGTGTTTCGGCAGCACCTCGCTCACGAGCGTAATGCCCGCGCCCAGTTCACCCGCCAGCCCCAGACCAGCCACAAACCGCAGCCACGCATAGGCTTCTGCCGACCCCACAAAACCACAGGCAATGTTGGCTAGTGAATAGGTTATGATGGAGCCAAACAGCACCGAGAGCCGCCCACGCTTATCGCCCAAAATGCCCCACAGGATGCCACCCAGCAACAGCCCCGCCTGCTGAAAATTCAGAATGCGCGCCCCTACCAGCGAAACGGCTTTCTCATCCAACCCTAGCTCGGTAAGGCTGGGCACACGTACGATGTTGAATATCAGCAGGTCGTAGACATCCACAAAATAACCCAGTGCAGCAACGAGTACGGGGAGGCTTAGCACAGTTTGCCAGTTGGAAAGAGCCGGTCTCTGAAGAGGTTGCATAACGTCGAACGGGATTTACGAGGTACGAATTACGATTTTTGCTTACGCCAGCGTACTGACACGTAAGCAAAAATCGTAATTCGTACCTCGTAATTCGTAAATCCTTTTCTTAAACCTTCCCCAGGCCACACCGTTTCACTGTCAAACAACACAACGATTATGAAAAAGTGGTTTCTACAGGCTGGTTTAGGCTTTTCGCTGTTGACCAGTGCCGTTCAATTCACACAGGCGCAGGCTAAACTCGAACCTGTTTTTAAAGATGATACCTACCAGCTTACCGGTGTGGCGGTGTCTAAGACCGGGCGGATGTTTGTGAATTACCCCTATTGGACCGATACCTACAAATACGCGCTGGTGGAGGTAATGAAAGACGGCACCAAAAAACCGTACCCCGACGAAGCCTGGAATAGCTGGAAACCCGGCCAGGACCCGGCCAACCGCTGGATTTGCGTACAGTCGGAGTTCGTAGATGATAAGGATCGGCTGTGGGTGATTGACCCGGCCAGCCCCAAACAGCAGGGCGTTTACCGCGATGCACATAAGCTCGTCTGCTTCGATCTGGCTACAAACAAAATCATCAGACAATACTCGTTCAAAGACATTGTAGGTCCCGACAGCTACCTCAACGATATCCGGGTCGATACCGGACGTGAGGTGGTTTACCTGACCGAGTCGCAGCAGGGGGGCATCGCTGTGGTCGATATTAAAAGCGGCAAGATTACGATGAAACTACAGGGGCATCCATCCGTGAAGGCCGACCCGACGTTCAAATTCACCATCGACGGGCGACTCCTGCAGGACAACAAAGGCCCCGTGGTGTTTAACTCAGACGGTATTGCGCTCACTCCCGATGGTAATATGCTCTATTACAAACCGTTGTCAGACAACAAGCTGTATCGTGTGCCCACCGCTGCCCTTCGCGACCCCAACATGAGCGACGCCGATGTGAAGGCTAAAGTGGAAGATCTGGGCAAATACACCACGACCGACGGTATGATTATCGACCCGGCAGGGAACCTCTACATGGGTGATATTCAAGGCTATGCGCTCTACAGCCTGGCTACCAATGGTAACTCCGCCGCCCCGCTGAAGCGCACCGACATC
Organism: Fibrella rubiginis; assembly: GCF_017353185.1. GTDB lineage: Bacteria > Bacteroidota > Bacteroidia > Cytophagales > Spirosomataceae > Fibrella > Fibrella rubiginis. The sequence continues at coordinate 205,964 of NZ_JAFMYV010000001.1, forward strand.
CTCACCGACAAAGTGCAGCTACAGTGGCCCGACAGCTACGCCTTCCACGACGGCTACCTCTACGTGACCACGTCGCAGATTGACCATATGGCCAAAAACAACGGCGGCAAATCGACCCGCAAGCGGCCGTATGAGGTGTTTCGGGTGAAGATGAGGTAAGAAAAGGAGGCTATAACACAGAGGTGCACAGAGGGCCACGGAGTTACACAGAGTTATTAATGTCTCCGTGTAACTCCGTGGCCCTCTGTGTTATAGCCTCCTTTTCTTACCTCATCTTAAAAATAAATCCCCCAAACCCTTGCATCTCTCGTCATTGTCTTTGTTACTTTGTAATTCAAAGTACTTTCAGCACTATGCTTTATCCAACCAAGTTTTTGGTAAAGCAGTCTACCCCCACCGTTCCGTCGTCGCAGGGAGAGGGCCTTCGGGCACTCGCCTTGCTCACGGCGGTTTGTCTGTTGTTTGCCGTGGGGCGCGGACTGTTCACGGGCGTTTGGTGGTACCTCATTTTGGGTGCCTGGAACCTCTTTCTGGCCCTGTTTCCGCTGGGCGTTATGCTTGTCCTCCGCGATCTGCGGGCTGCACCGGGACTACTCACCGGCAATCGGCTGAAACTGGTAACCTGGTCAGCATTAGGCCTTTGGCTGCTTTTCATGCCCAATGCGCCCTACATCATTACTGATCTGTTTCACCTGCGCCATACCGACAATACGTACATCTATTACGACACGCTACTGATTTTTGTGGGTGCCTTAACGGGGCTGCTGGCGGGACTCTACAGTACGCTGCTGGCCCACCGGCTGCTCAATACCCTTACCGACAGCATCACGGCCTGGGGGTTGGTGCTGGCTTGTCAGGGGTTGGCGGGGTTCGGTATTTTTCTGGGCCGGTTTGGGCGCTGGAATAGCTGGCATCTGGTGAGTAAGCCCATTGTATTGAGCCGTGCCCTCTGGGATGCGCTGGGCGACCCGGTGGCGCAGAAAGTGACCATGACCTACGGTTTTGGGCTGGCTGTGCTGTATGTTGCGTTCTGGTTATTTACCGAAAGCCGCGTCAGTACCCGGTCAGACACGTATCCATGATCAATTTGCCTAAAGTGCTGCGTAGTTTTCGGTTTGCCGGTCAGGGCATCATCGACCTGTTTCGGTATGAGAACAACGCGAAAGTGCATTTGCTAGTCGCGGTTGTGGTTGTGGTTGCAGGATTTTGGCTGAAGCTGTCTACAACAGAGTGGGCGTTGATCGTTACGCAGATTGGGCTGGTCTGGGCCGCAGAGGGGTTTAACACCGCCCTCGAAAAGCTCTGCGACCGTGTTACCACGCAACATGATCCGCTCATTAAAGCAGCCAAAGACCTGGCCGCCGCCGCCGTCCTGATCCTGGGCCTCACGGCAGTAGTGGTCGGCCTGCTTATTTTCGTACCAAGATTGTATGCTTTTTTTGACCTTATCAACTAACTCATGTCGCACGAACATCTACAAACCCTGACCGAAATCCGTGGCATGATGGAACGGTCTACTAAGTTCCTGTCACTCAGCGGCTTGTCGGGCGTGTCGGCGGGGCTGGTTGCCATGGGTGGCGCCATGGTGGCTTACCTTCGGCTACGGACAAGCTGGTTTACCGTGCTCGATTCAGGTCAGTACGACCGCCTGACGCGACCATCCATGACGCAACGGGAAACGCTCGATTTTTTGCTCATCGATGCCTTGGTTGTATTGGTGCTGGCTGTGCTGGCGGCCTGGTTTTTTACATCACGAAAGGCCCGTCGGCAGGGGCTAACGGTCTGGAATTCAGCTTCGCGGCGGCTCATCTGGGCGTTGGTGGTGCCGTTGGCGGCAGCGGGTGTGTTCTGCGTCGGGCTGGTTTACCAGCATGCCGTGTGGCTTGTTTGCCCCACCATGCTCACCTTCTACGGCCTTACCCTGCTCAATGCCAGCCGCTATACCTACCGCGACCTTGAATACCTCGGCCTGTGCGAAATTGGGCTGGGCTTACTCGCGCTGTTTCTGACGGGCTACGGCCTGCTGATGTGGACGCTCGGTTTTGGGGTGTTGCACATTGTCTACGGCACCGTGATGTGGTTTAAGTATGATCAAACCGGTCCTCAGCCTGCGTCGGGTCCGGTTGACTTTGATCAGGATACCCTATGATGAACGATCTGCTGGCCCGGTTCAATAAAGCGTTTGAAAGCAAAGCGCGACTCAGCATTATGTCGGTGCTGATGGTGAACGACGCGGTCAGTTTTAATGAATTGAAGGAACTGCTGTCACTCACAGACGGCAACCTCGCCACGCACCTTCGCGCGCTGGAAGAGCAGGGGTATGTGCTGGTGCAAAAACAGTTCATTGGTCGAAAACCCAATACCAGTTATTCGGCCACTGATGCCGGCAAACAAGCGTTCACCGATCATTTAAACGCGCTGGAAGCGTTTATTCGGGGCGGTAGTTAACCTGATTGCCTTTTATTTTCCCAAATCCAGCGTATCGGACCAGCTTTCCAGTCGCTTAGTTTCGTCGGAAAGGTGGCTGGCTGAAAGGCATAGCTGCTGCCGTTGCTGGTTGTAGTAGATACCAAACGGTGGTGCCATTAACTCATCCGAGGCGTCGTATTCTTTCCTGACAATCGGCCATTCAATTAGCGGCAGAGCCGAGGACGTACGGGTGAGTTCAACCCGCTTAAGGCGAAAATCAGAGACCGCATTGCCATAGGGCACTTCCTTGTAGATCAGTCCATCGCCTACGTTGCGCACGTCATTAGGTACGTGGGCGGCCACCATAAAACCGATGGCGGTGAACCCTGCCGTGCTGAATACGTAGCCCGCTCCGAAGATAGACAGTTGCGCAATTCCGGCCAGGTAATGCCCCTTTTTGCCCCGCTCCGTTCGTAAAATCCAGATCAACAGCGATACGGTTCCATAAATGGACATGAGCATAAACCAGTCGATCAAACTGCTGGTGGTGCTAATGCCCGTGATAAGGCCAGCAATAGCTAACCCGCTGAGGATAAACGATGTCCAGAGAATAAGCTGCCGCGTGCCGGGCTGGTCGGCTGTAGCGCTGATGACCACGTAAGCTATCGGTGGGTAAAACCAAAGCGCGAAAATGACGATGATGAAAGCGGACATAAGGGTGATGTTTAACGTCCAATGGCTAACGTTTAAGGTCCAAGGTTGCTTCTACTGTAATGCGCGAAGCAACCTTGGACCTTAAACGTTAAACATTGGACTTATTCTTCCAGTGATTACGGCTCCAGCGGCGTTGAAAGGGCCAATGGCGCTCGGCAAGGGCAATGGGGCGGTAAGCATGGGCCTCTTTTGGCGACTGTTGAAAATACGTCGCATCGTCGGTTAAAACAAGGCCTGTATACTGGTTAGCATCGCGGATAGTGAGGTCAGCGAAAGGCAGTTCGGGTTGCCAGTTGGGGTGCTCGGCGGCCAACTGATCTTTCAGTAACTGACCCGACCGTGGACCGTCGCCGTCGGGGGTGGGTGTGGGCCGGTACCGCCCCTGCGACACGTCGAGGGCGTATTGCAGGTAGACCTTGAGCAATTTTGGCCCTATGTTGGCCGTGTTTTCGACAACTAACTGGTTGGGCAGCAGGCTGGTGATAACATAAATACGTTCCCGCGCCCGCGTCACGGCCACGTTGAGTCGGTTTTCGCCACCAGCCATGTTCAGGCTCCCAAATTGTGCCGCCAAACGACCTGTTGAGTCAGGGGCGTAGGCTACCGAAAACAGGAGTACGTCGCACTCATCGCCCTGCACGTTCTCAATGTTTTTCACAAAAAGAACCTCATGCGGTGAGGCTTCCAGTAAGTCCTGTATCAGTTGTTGCTGCTGAAAATTGACTGTCACCACTCCAACAGACCGACCTGGTAATTCGGTCTGGAGTTCGGCTACCAGATCAACCACGGCCTGAGCTTCGATGGGGTTGGTACGGTCTCGCTCCGGCGCACCGGTCGCACGGTTGGCCGTCCACTGACCCGACACATGCCGGTAGCGGATGCCTGGTTCGCCGTGATTGGCCTGCTCAAAATCGGGGAGCAGACTCAGCGAGTGGTTGTAAAAATGTTCGTTTGAAAAATCAATGAGATCGAGACTACGGCTGCGATAATGGCCCGTCAGAAGCACCTGAGGCAGGTATTGTGCCGCCAGGTCAAGCAGCGATTCCACTTCCATTGCCGCTTCGGGCACCTCGTCGGGGTCGGTTTCGGCATCGTCGAAACGGGCGCGGTACAGGTCACTGGGGCGGAGTTGTTTGCTGTCGCCGGTCACCACTACCTGCCGCCCGCGGAGCATGGCGGGCAACCCATTTTCGGCAAAACACTGCGACGCTTCATCAAAAATAACGAGGTCGAACAGGTCACGCTGCATGGGAAAAATAGCCGACACTGATTCGGGCGAGGCCATCCAGCACGGAATAAGCCGGAACACCTCGGCGAAGTGGGTCTCCATGAGTTTCCGCACCGGCCATACACTCCGCTTCTTGGTGACCTGGTGCCGTAGGTCGCGAAAACTAACCACGTTGCTGAGCCGGTTCAGCACTAGGTCGCGGTAGGTTTGTTCGCGCAGTTTCAGGAGCAAAATGTCGCGCGTGAGCACCTGCCGGTTGGCAATACTCGTCTGTAAGGCCGCTTCGTCCTGCTCCATTTTCAACGACGACACGCTCCGCAGTTGCGGATACAGGCTTTCGAGATGGTCAATCCAGGCCAGCCGCAGCCCATTGTCGAACGCCGCTACTGAAGCAACCCGGTCGGCCACGGTGCGTTCATTGGTTGTAAACGCCGCCCAGAGCCGGTCCTGCTCAATCAGGTTATCTGCATCTTGCCGCAGGGCGGTTTGCAATGCCTGCTGGTGTTCCGGATTTGCTGAAAGAGTAGTTAACTGGCTGGCTGTCAGGTACGTTTGCCATTGCTGTTGTTTCGTTGCTAGTTCGGCCAGCAGCACCCGAACGTCTGTCAGCCGTTGGGTAAACGCGGCCAGTGCAATTGGTTGTTTCAACTGGTTACGCAGGGGTAAGAACAGATTGCCGAGGGTGTCGTATAAACCATGGGCACCCACCACAGCGGTTTCCAGCGTTTGCAACTGTGTCAGCAACGTAGCCGGTTCAGCCGGGGCGCAACTGCCCGTAAACTGCTCAATCAGGGCCATTGCCTGTGTGGTCCAGACTTGCCGGCTCTCCCATAACTGCTTTATCGTCAGTAGGTCGTCCATCGACGTGCCCAGGCCGTTTTCGGTTGCCAGCGCGGTCAGAAACGGCTTGTCGCTGTAGAAGAGCCATTTGAATACCGACTGCCGCGCCGCAATACCCGCTGCCAGCCGGGCGGTTAGCGTACTGGTGTCGGCGCTGGTTTTCAGCAGGCCATCGGCTTCCAGTTGACCCAGCTGGGTGCGCTTTTCGGCAAAGGTATCGGTAGGGTCGGGGAGGGCGCCGGTGCCTATGCGCGTGAGCACGGGCCACACCTGGGCGTTGGTTGGGGCGGTCAGCGTTTGTACAATATCGTCCAAAACGGCGCGGCGGGAGGCATATTGCTCTGTTACGTCGGTCCAGCTGAGGCGTTGTTCCATCAGCGAGGCGGCCCGGTCGAGCAGGTCGGGCATGGTCTGCGCGGCCTCGTCAATCGTCTGGCGCACCGCCGCGATGTCCTGTCCTGTAAACGGCGCAAACGACACCCGGCTGGCAAACGGATGGTTCGGACCGAGGCGGTCGCGGTAGGTAATAAAGTAGCCCAGCCGGTCGCGGAAGTCCGTCGCCTCGTCGAACCGGAAGTGACGGTAGAGATCGGCCATCGGCGCGGTCGGTCCGGCGGGGTTGCTGCTTAGGTAGAGGTCTTTGGCCGACAAGCCGCAAACGGAAGCATCAAACAGCGCATCTTTAAAGCCCTGCAACTCAGTCACCAGCGCGTCGATGCGGCGGCTTTCCTGGGTAAACGTCCGGTCGAGCAGAACGGCGTCTAATCCGTTGTTTTGCTGCCGGTAGGCTTCTACGGCGTCAATCTGGGCCGTTAGCTGGGCATAGAGGGCTTTCCGGTCGTCCTGAAAATCGTGAATCAGCGCGGCAAACGGGGCCATGCCCACGTCGGCCAATCGCTTGTAGACCACATCGAGGGCCGCGCGTTTCTGACATACCAGCAGTACACGTTTCCCCGCGGCGGCGGCATCGGCCATCAGGTTGGCAATCAACTGCGACTTGCCCGTGCCCGGCGGCCCCTGTACCACCACCGACTGCCCCGTTTTTACGGCCATCGCCGCCCGCTCCTGCGCTGCATCAATGGCAAGGGGGAGGAGGGAGGGAGAAAAGGAGGAAGGGGGGAAAGGAGGAAGGGAGGAAGGCGTCGTAGTAGCTGCGATTGCTTTTTCCATCTCGTTCCCTTCTTCCCTTTCCTCCTCTCCTCCTCGCATCCCTTCCTCCAACATTGTATCATAATCCGGCACCAGAAACGAACCAGCTTGGGGGAAAATGCCCAAAACGGCCTCTGGGAATAGTTTTAGCTCGCCGACGGCTTCCAACTCTGTTAGTGACCTGGCCGATTGTTTGTCGAACGGCTGGAGGAGGTTGGTGAAGTTTTGGGTGTTAAAATTCAGTTCATACGGGCTGCTTTTGAGCCAGTCGTAGAGCTGCATCCGGAACGTAAGCGGGTCTTTGTCGAAGTGGTCGAAATCGGGGTCGGTCCACTCGTCGCCGAGCCTGATGCCGTTGAAATAGCTGTAGGCCAGGCCAATCGACTGGTTGAATTGCACCGGTACGTCGCCCCGGCGTTCCAGTCGCCATTCGTTGCCCTCGGTGGTCAGGTGGACGGGAAAGAACAGCAGCGGACCGTGCACGGGCGTACCATCGTTGAAGCGGCCCCGCACAAACGGCCAGCCCACGTAGAGGTCTTCGGTGCCGCGTTCTTCTTCAATAAACCGTTCGGTCCGCATCAGTCGGCGGAGGTGTTTGCTGAGTACGTTGGCCCGTTCGTCGCGGGGGTCTGATACCGCGCAGAGGGGCACATGCTTTTTTTGGGCAATAAGGCCCACTATAAGGTCGAATGAGGGTTTGTTAAGCCGAAAATTGGCTTCGTGCAGGTCTACAAACTGATCAACGGGCAGGGTATTTAGTAACAGAGACCGATTGCGGCTACTCAAATTGGTCAGGCGGCGACGATAAGCACGAAGTACGGCGGGCGACAATTGCATATGTAAAGCTAACGACGAGGCCCCTAGGAAGCGTGTAAGGCGAGTGGGCAATGTCCTTATCAGGCTTAGTCTGAATCAGAACTCATGGTTGGCCATCCTGTAGTCATGAACACCTACTCTTGTGCCTTTTCCTTTGCCGGAATCAGGTACGATGCCAGGATGCTGGTACCTAAAATGCCCAGGATCACATAAAGCGAATAGGCGGGTTTGAAGCCCCAGCCTTCAAGCTGGTGTTCCAGCAGCATTTTCACGCCGATGAATGTAAGCAGCACCGCCAGCCCCGTTTTCAGGAACCGGAACTGCCCCATAATGCTCGACAGGAAGAAGAACATCGACCGCAGGCCCATGATGGCAAACACGTTCGAGAAAAAGACGATATATGGGTCTTTGGTAATCGAAAAAATGGCTGGAATGGAGTCGACGGCGAAGATGAGGTCGGTGACAGCCACTACCAGCACCACAATGAAAATGGGCGTGATAAACAGCTTCTTATCGCTTTTGCGGCGGACAAAAAAATTGTCGGTCACGTTGCGGCCATACACGTTCATGTACTTCGATACGAACCGCACCACGGGGTGTTTGTCCGTGTCGATCTGCTCGTCTTCTTCGTTCTGGAAAAACAGGTTTACGCCCGTGTACACCAGAAACGCGCCAAAGATGTAGATGACCCAGTCGAAGCGCTGCAACAGAGCCGAGCCCACAAAGATGAAGATGAACCGCAGAACGATGGCCCCCAGAATACCCCACACCAGAATCTTCTTGTAGTACCGTTCGCGAACGCCGAACGAGTTGAAAATCAGGATAAATACAAAGATATTATCGGCCGACAGCGAGTACTCCACCAGGTAGCCGGTGATGTATTCGAGCGACATGTTCTTCTGGAAGATAGCCAGATTGCCCGCGAAATTACCGGCGGTGAAATCGACGTGATCGGCGTATTTATCGCGGACTTCCTGCAGCCGGGCCATGTCGGTAATGCCGTGCACGAGGTAGCCATATTGTTGCAGAAATACGTAAAACACCAGCGATAGAGCCACCCAGACGGCACTCCAGAAGGCGGCTTCTTTAAATGACACGACGTGACTCTGGCGGGCTTGCTTTGACGAAAAAACGCCCAGATCGAGCGACATCACGAAGAGAACAAAAACGGCAAAGCCGCTAAAAAACAAGGTTTCGCTGGTGAACATAGGGGATTGACTATCTACCAAAGACAACGCAGGCAGATTAAAAAAGTTAATCTCGACCGGCCTGGCGGCGAACGGCCGACACAAAATTGGTACTTAATGGCAGTCTAACGTAGTTTTGTGCCATGTATAATAGTAAGAAAGTCGTGGTCGTGATGCCCGCCTACCGCGCCGCGCTGACCCTTGAACGTACCTACCGCGAAATTCCCTTCGATTTGGTCGACGAGGTAATCTTAGTCGATGATCACAGCCCCGACAATACCGTTGATGTGGCTAAGCAGTTGGGTATCAGGCACGTTATCCGGCACGATGTGAACAAAGGTTACGGGGGTAATCAGAAAACATGTTACGCCAAAGCCCTTGAACTGGGCGGCGACATCGTAATCATGCTCCACCCCGACTATCAGTACACGCCGCTGTTGCTAACGGCTATGATCTCCATCATTGGTAATGAGCTTTACCCCGTAGTGTTTGCCTCGCGGATTCTGGGTAAGGGTGCCCTCAAAGGCGGCATGCCCATGTACAAGTACGTAGCTAACCGGTTTCTGACCCTGACGCAAAACATCCTGATGAATCAAAAGCTGTCAGAGTACCATACCGGCTACCGGGCGTTTTCGGGTGAGGTGCTCCGGGCGCTCGACTTTACCCACAACGACGACGACTTCATCTTCGACAACGAGATGATCGCGCAGATTTTCTACAAAGGCTTCGAAATCGCCGAGGTGACCTGCCCCACCAAATACTTCGACGAGGCATCGTCTATCAACTTTAAACGCAGCGCCATCTACGGCCTGGGCGTGTTGAAAGTGTCGCTTCTGTACCGCCTCACCCGCTGGGGGCTGCTGTCGTGGAATGTACTGAAATAGGGCAGCACTACACCGTAACCGTCTCTATACCAATCTGTGCTATCTCTTCCTGCACCGGCGTAAAGTGCGCTTCCAGGATCATGGATTCCAGCGTGAGGCCGGGGCCGAAAGCGCAACTCAGGATGTGCTGAGCCTCGTCGGTACCGGTTTTGGTGGTGAGCATATCCTGCCAGATGGCTTTCAAGACAAATAATACCGTGGCCGACGACATGTTGCCATACTGCCGCAGCACCTGGTAGGCATAGCGGTTGTCGGCGGTTTCCAGGCCAAGCTGTTTTTCAATCACTTCCAGAATACGCCGCCCGCCGGGGTGCATGGCATAGGTGCCAATGTCGCCGATGGTGAGGCCGCTTTGTTCCAGGAGCCTCGACAGCAACTGCCCGATGCCCTGCTGAATCACCGTAGGCACTTCTGAAGTCAGGGTCATCTCGAAACCAAAATCGGTCACGTGCCACGCCATGTCGGCTTTACCTGCGGGGAGCAGATCGCAATAGAACGACCGCAGGCGCATCGACTGGTCGGGTCGGGGTGTGCCCTCAACCAGTACCGCCGAAGCACCATCGGAGAAAAGCGCATTGGACAGCAGGTTGTCGAGGTCGGTCTTTTTCTGGAAATGGAGTGTACACAGTTCCACGCAGACTACCAGCACTACCGCGCCGGGTGTAGACCGCACAATGGCGTCGGCGGCTTTAAGGCCGTTGAAGGCTCCGTAGCAACCCATAAAGTTGATGGCGAGCCGTTGCGTTGTGCCTGGCAGGCCCATGGCTTCAATGATTTCGATGTCGGGGCCGGGCGCATACAGGCCTGTGCAACTCACCGTAATAACGTGGGTAATGCGCTGCCGGTCGAAGTCGGGATAACTGTCGAGGCAATCGTCGATGGCTTGCAGGGCCAGAGGCACGGCCTCCTGCCGATACAGCAACATGCGCTGTCCCACCGTTGGAAAAGGCTCCAGCCCTTCGGTGTTGGGGTAAAATGTATATTCACCCCGCCGCTTGTTGTAGTCGGGTAGCACTGAATGCCGCTGATCGATGCGGGTTTGGCGATACAGGGCAGTAAGCCGACGTTGATCGCGTTCATCCATACCCAGTGCCTCGGCCATAAAGTGGGCGATCTGTGCCTGGGGAATCTCATTGGCCGGTACAGCCGTACCTAATGCGTTAATGAAACTGGCTTTCTCGTTCATGAAGTTGTATTGACTGTTCGGACAAACACCCGTCTTTTGTGTCTACCAGACCAGATACGGGCATTTCGGATAAAGCGATGTAGCATTGCAACTACACTAGTATAACTACACCATTCCAATAAGGTTGTTTTCCTTCCTAAACATATGACTCTCCGCGCCGTTTGGCTCCACCTACGTCTGCCTTTCTCTGTTTATCTGCTGCCTGTCTGTCTGTTCGCCATGACCTTGCTGCCCGGTGTAAGCAACTGGTGGCTAGCTGTTTGGATGCTGATCATCATTCATGTGCTGGTGTACCCGGCGGCCAACACGTTCAACAGCTATTACGACAAAGATGAAGGCAGCGTGAACGGGCTCGAAAATCCGCCCCCTGTGGACAGAACGTTGTTTTGGGTGTCGATGGGCCTTGAAGCGCTGGCCCTGTTGGGTGGTATATTGATCAACACACCATTTGTGGTGTTTATTCTGGTCTATGGCGCGTTTATGAAGGCTTATAGTCACCCGGCTATTCGCATTAAAAAAAGGCCCATTGCCAGTTGGTTGCTCATCAGCACGTTTCAGGGTGGATTTGTTTTTCTGATGACCTACGCCGCGCTCCACGACATGAGCCTGTGGGAACTGCTGGCTACGCCGAGCCAGATCAAACTATGGCTGGGTGTATTGATTGCGTTTCTGAATATTCTGGCCTTGTACCCTGTCACGCAGGTGTATCAGCACGCCGAAGATGCGGGCCGGGGCGATCTTACCATTAGTCGGCTGATGGGCGTTCGGGGTACGTTTATCAATGCCTGGCTGTGCCTGCTGGCGTCTGGTGGGTGTTTTCTGGCATTTTACGAGGCGCAATGGCCGTTTTGGCTCATGCTGTCGCTGCTGGTGCCGGGCATCGTATACCTGGCCGTGCTCACCTACCGCGTCTGGCAAAATCCGGCTGCCGCCAACTACCGCGCCGCCACCTGGATGACCCGCCTCACCGGCTGGGGTATGAACGCTTTTTTCCTGATTCTACTGGTCAAATAGAACGCGCCATCAGCGGTCTATTGCTCTTCACCAATAGCCAAATTTCTTTTTCGGGAAAATCGCTTTTGGGATCATGGCGTGGACGCCCAGCACCTGGTCTACTACCTGACTCACTTCAAAATCAACACCGGTGCTGGCAATGGACAGGGCCTGATTAAACGTAAAGCCCAGTTCGGTCTGAATAAACTGAACGGCTTCGGCGAGGGCCTGCTTCATGGCTTTGTTCAGGTCTTTATCCAGCCCTACGGCAATGAAATGCGTGGGCGTTTCGGCGCGGCACTGCTTCAGGCCACTGTTTTTATGCACAATGAACTGCGCCGTCAGGTTCACGGCGGTTTCGATGGCTACCCCGCTCACCTCGCCATTACCCTGCGCCGCGTGACCGTCGCCGGTGGTGAACAGGCCCCCCGGTACCGACACGGGCAGGTGCAGCGTGGTGTGTTTGGTGAGGTGTTTGATATCGAGGTTACCACCAAAAAAGCCCGGCGGAATCGAGCTAACCCGCCCCGTTTCGGGTGGCGGCGATAGGGCCATAACGCCCATAAACGGCCGCAGGGGTATTTCCACGCCTTCCATGAAGGTGCCGGTGCGGCGTTTGGCATCGTAGCGGTACACAAACGTTTCGCGGTCTTTCACCAGGTCGGGAATACCGCCGCCACCCGGCCACACACTGTTCACGCCAAAGTCGGCGGGGAGGGTCAGGTCAAGAATCCGGATTTCGATATAGTCGCCGGGCTGGGCATTGTCGATGTAGATGGGGCCGGTGAGCATGTGCCCGCGAATGCCCGACGGTTCGGGCTTCACGTTCTTCATAATAGCAATCACTTCCCGCGCATGATCGTCGAGCGGGAGGTTGTGCGTTTTGTAAAATGCTTCGGGATCGGTGCGGCTTACCCCCGACGGGTTTACGGTTTGTATTTCAACGATGTCGCCGTCTTTGATCCGGCTCACGGGAGGAACGTCGGCCCCGAAATAGCCCCACACCATGTTTTCGGGCAGCGACCGCACCACACTGTCGGGCTTGATTCGCCGGGCAGGTTCGGGCAACAGATCAGCCTCCACCGGGGGTACTATTGCCTCAACGAGCGAAGGACTGACATGACCCAGGGCCAGGGCTGCGATACCCCGCCGGGTTGACTGCCGGAAAAAACGGCGACGAGAAGTAGACATACGTTGGGATGGTTGACGGTTGTATTCGGCGATTTGCCCGACCAATCTACCCAATTTTTACGGCCTGCCGAAAAGCACCACCTTTGTCTCATGCACATCGAACACCTGGCCATCTGGGTTCGCGATCTGGAACGGATGCGAACTTTTTACGAGACGTATTTCGCCGCCACGGCCAACAAAAAGTACGTGAATGGCGCCAAAGGCTTTTCATCCTATTTTCTGTCGTTTCCACGGGGCGGCCCGCGCCTTGAGCTAATGCAGATGCCGGGTATTCCTGACACGAAAAACGATGCCCTGGCGCAGTTTTCGGGCCTGATCCACTTCGCTGTTTCGGTTGGCACCGAAGCCACCGTTGATGCGCTTACCGAACGGCTCCGGGCCGATGGCCTTGTCGTAGTGGGCGAACCCCGCCGCACCGGCGACGGCTATTATGAAAGCGTGATCCTCGACCCGGAGGGCAACAGGATTGAGGTAACGGCGTAAATGCGGGAATCTAGCGTAAAGGCAATGTATTCAACAGAATGGCCGCCATATAATCCCGCTTGTTAACCACAATGTCGTGGCGGCTTTCGGGGAGAATAAACTCTTTGACGGCGGCATGGATAAGGTGCTGTTTGGCGAAGGCCACGTTGGTGGGGTAGACCAGGTCATCGCGCAGGCCGTGGAGCATGGTGATGCGGGCCGTAATGCGGGGCCAATCGGGCAGAATAGCCTCCAGTGCGTGTTTGTGGGCCAGTTTTTCGTCGTTGGCCAGCAGCAACAAAGGTGGCACCAGTGCCCGCAACGGTGTTTTGTCGACCCAGTAGCTAATATCGAAAGTACGTTCCAGACCCGGTCCCAGCGCCGACGAGACAAACACAACCTGATCAATCACACCGGGGTTGTTCATGGCCAGCCGCGCCGACACCGACCCGCCATACGACGAGCCTACCACCACCAGATAAGGCGACGATTTATAGCGGTTGATGAGCGGCTGAAGCAGTTCGGCCTGTTTTAGAATAGAGGGTTCTACGCGGCCAAAATCGGAATAACCGTAGCCGGGGCGGTCAACCGATACCAGTTGCGCCCGGTTCAGGAGGGCTGTGTCTTTAAAGAATTCGTTGAAAAACGAGAGTGAACTGGGTGCACCATGCACGAAAATAACGGTTGGCTTCCCCGGCAAAACGGGCGTCTCCATAAACCGGATGGTGCGGTTGCCTACCTGATACCGGTGCACGGAAGGTTGAATGGCCTGACCGGCAAATTCCGCCCGCAACGCCTCATCCGACTGTCGGAAATCAAACAGCCAGGCACCGGTCAGGACAAGGGCCAGTAATACCAGAAAGCCAACGGTACCCTGGAACAGGGCACGACCAGCGGTTTTTAAGGGAGTCAAGGTAGTGAATATCCAATGGCTTGGATGGATAAAGCGGCCCAGGGCCTTGTGTTGGTTGGTAACACAAATTATGGGCCGTTTTGTTTTGCCAGGCCAGCCGTTGCCTCGAAGAATGGAGCACAATGGCCTGCGCCGGGTTATGGCAATACAAAACCAGCAATTATCATGGAGAATAAACCTGACGAAGCCCTGCCTAACCTGACCAAGTTTGCCAACCCTGACGAATCAGTACTGGGGATACAGGAAGACCCTAACGAAGAGAAACCTGCCGGTGCCGCCGAGCTAATGACACCCGACGATGCGCCGGGGCCGGAAGACAACGAATAGTGACTAGGTGAAAAAGAACGGGCTGCTTATATGTCTGTTAACCAGACGCAAAGCCAGTCTGGTAGAAAAAATGTCGGTTTTTTTCGGGCCGACACTTGCGCCAAGTACCCCAACGCCCTACTTTTGCACCACGATTTCAGAACAACGGCAACGTTTATCTGCTCTGAAAACGAGTTTCTGGTTCGGTAGTTCAGTTGGTTAGAATGCCGCCCTGTCACGGCGGAGGTCGCGGGTTCGAGTCCCGTCCGGACCGCCAAGAGATTGGCCTAAAGCCTGTAAGTCAATCACTTACAGGCTTTTTTGCTTTTTTCCTGATTGAGCTTAAAACCTGTTTAGGCACGTTAGGATGCTTTATCATACTTTACGTTTGCTACCCATTTGTTACCGGGCTTTTTCTGAACTGCCCCGTGTAGGTTTGGGCCATCACCGTTTAACACACGATCTGATGGTCACGTACAAACTCGTATTCAACCGCAAAAAGAAGCTCGGTGAAGACGGCAAAGCATTGGTGCAAATTGAAGTATATAAGAAGAACGGCTTACGTCGTCATTTTACGACCGGCGTTCGGATAACACCCGGCCAGTGGAACGCCAAAAGCCGGGAGGTTAGAAACGACGCTTTGGCCAACCAGCGCATTACCCAGCGGCTCACCGAACTGCGCAATTTCGAGACCTATTTCCCTGCTACGCATGGCCGGGCCTTTGCTCTATCTGACTTCGATCTCATGGCCAGTGCCAACGTGGACGAGGCCGCACCCACCCAAACGTTTTCGGCCTACATGAAAGCCGAGATCGAGGCCGACAAGCCGGGCGTTGCTGCTGTTACTTATCAGCGACGGATGCGGGTGTGGAACCGGCTCAACCTGCACCACGGCGGGCTGGTAGCATTTGGCGATTTGACGTTTGCCTTCATCAACCGCTTTGATCAGGCCAAGCGGGGCCGCTTTAAACTGGACGATAACACCGTCGAGGCGGAACACAAGATTCTTAAACGCTACATCAGCCGGGCCGTGAAGTGTGGCCTGTTGCCCCAAAACCCCTACGACCAGTTTAAGATTAGGGGCAAGGTCGTTGACAAAGTGATCCTAACCGACGAAGAAATCAAGCGCATCGAAGCCTTGATCTTAGAGGGAGAGCAAGCCCAGCTTGCGATTTACCGAGATGCGTTTCTGCTGGCTTACTACACCATGTTGCGCGTGAGTGATTTGCTCACACTCACGCCTAGGCATATCAGTGAAACGGCCAATGGCCTCTTGATTGACAAGGTGCAGGTGAAAACGAAGCAACGGGTACAGATACCCACTTGGAGGTTACACGAGGGTAAGGCACAACACTTACTGCGGTCATACTGGCCGTCTACTGAAGGGGGCAGGTTCATGAAACGATCTGCCCAGAATCTGAATAAACGGTTGAAGGAGGTTTTGGCTCTGGCCCGGATCAACAAGACACGTATTGGCTTTCATACTGCCCGGCACAGTGGCATTACTGATTTGTGTCGGCGTGGCGTGATGCCTACTATCGTGATGAGGTTAGCCGGTCACGCCAACATTAAGATGACTATGCATTACGTCCACTTGTCGGGGGTCGATGTAGAGCAAGCACTAAGCAACGTGACTAGTTGGTAGAACAATATTTATAAATCGTACTGTAATGGCAAAAAAACCTAAACAAAAATTTCGCGGCATAGGAGTTAAACACTTTTTAAATACTAAACTCAAGCCGAAAATTATTATAACGGATAGCGAGCAGAAAGAATCATATCCCCTGTACGTTCAAATTACAGCACAGGGGCAGAATACAAGAATTAGAAGCCTTTTAGGCTCGTATGTATCTGTAAATGAATTTGCATCTTATCAAGAAAAGTACGCCGCAGATTTAGCTAAAGAGGCTTCCATAATACGGTATCAACTGTTTCAAATAGCCTCAGAAAGTGGTGAATTTGATTTAAGATGGAGCTATGCACCACTTGGTAGTTCGTATGGCAGCACTCAGTATCAGTTTGATTTATTTGTGAATAGTGCGCTCCAGTCACGAGTTGACAGATTGCTTCAACAATTTGTCGATAATACCTTGATTCCACTTGAGCGCATTTGGCATAGAGCGCAGTACAATCACCTTCCAGCGGAAAAGTTAACAGATATAGAGTTTGAAAATGCGATAGAAGAATATTATCCTGATAATGGCTTTCTACAATCAGAAGACATAGGAATTCACCATAGGATTAATTTAAATGGAGATGATGATGCTAATTTTTTTAGCTTGCTATTTAGTAATTATCTACCTGGCTTTGGTAAACTCAGGGCAGAATTTCCTGCCGAGTTTTGGGATTTACATTCATATGTAAATCGTATAAAAAAGGATCAAGATATACATCTTATCACGATAGATGACTGGTTCTCTGGTGAATTTGATCGACTGTTTATGGCTACCTGGAAGGATGAAGGAGCATTGAAGGCCATCCACGAAGGGTTTGACACTTTGCGGAGTGGTATGCACTCTGACTATCAGCAGTTCTTGAAGACACACGACCCGGCGACACATGTACCGCTTTAATGGATTAATTTTTTATTTGTCGAATATTATCCGTTAGCTTTGCCCCACAGGGTCGCAAACAATCCCCCTGTATCCTTTACATTGTGGCAAAGTCCCCTCCCCCCCCGGCTCAGGCCGATGAATGGCTCAGGCCAAAAGATGTTCAGCGGTATCTAAAAGTATCCGCGAACAGGTATTATCAACTCATCAAGGACAACGCATTCCCTGTAACCAAACCAGACCCAGAAGGCCGGTTGGTATACGTCAGTAAAGCTGACGTAGATGCCTTTGTTCGTAGAGGTTATCCGGCTGCGCAGTCTGTGTGAACTCGGAATGCTCCTCCTACGCGATAGGCATCAAAACAGACTTGCCCATCTCCAACCCATTCCTCGAACTATTTTTTCATCAAAAAGCCCCTGCCAGTGCTTCGAACACTAACAAGGGCAAGAGTCTTCAGGACAAGACGATGCAATTTAAAAGAAAATTTCTTCCGGTACGCCACGCGCGAACACGGACCGCTACAGGTCTATCTACCGGTACTGCCAGGTCGAAACGACCCTACGACAAGCCTCGGATAAAAAATTCCGGAATGGCCACTTCACGACCTATCCCCAGATCGAAAATTAATACAAGGTCGGTCATGTCACAGGCCGATGTAGACATTTTTTACGCTGCCATCAGGCGTCAAGAAGGCTTTGAGGTGTTCATTATCGCCTCGCTTGATAGCGAATCTGATTTTGTACACTGGCCAACCGGTATCCTTATTGATGGCTCATCCATTACGAAAACGGGCATTTCTGATGTAGCCAATTTTGAGGCTCATCATCAGTTAATGGCTTTCAAATCAGCTATTTACCGTGTGCTCATTCATAGGATAGCCAATGGACAAGCCCTGACCCAATCCGACGTACAGGCTGCCGTTGACTATAGCGTGCAACATCAACTATGGTTTGACTGCATTGCGGTCACTCAGCAAGCCGTGGACCGGGTACTTGATCTGCTTAGCTTATCCGCTATCACTGGAGAGCAGGCCAAGCGCCGTTGCCAGGCCATTGACCGAGCCGCCCAACGGTTAGAACGAGGCTTCGTCACGCACCCTCATTGACTGGATCACTCAGCCCGGCTACTCGCAATGGCCGGGCTTTACTCATTTTATGTCAGTAAATGATGAATAACTCTCCTGCATATAGACGGCTAGAAGCTGCCGTCGAAGGTGGGCAAGCCTTCAAAGCACCTACCTGTTGTGTCAGCTTCTTTGTAAAACGTCGTAATACATTCAGTATCATCGTGTTTCGACTCCTCACGAATGGCAAACGCGCTCCGGACGTATCAACGGGCATTCACTGCGACCGTGAAAACTTTGACCCTAAAACCCGCACCATCAAAAACGATCCGGTTAATTCAGCCCGGCTACGTACTCTGGAGGCCGCTGTGCAACGCATTTTCAAGGACCGCGAGCTAACGGGGCGTAGTCTGAATGCCAAGGTGATCCGTGACATAGCCTTGGGCCTGCGCGGACACAATGAGCCGTTACCTACCGTCATTGAGGGCATTCGCCGCTATCTGGAACGGCACGAGAAACGGGTGGCGATTCAAGACCTGGCCGACGGGTCGATGAAACGCTACCGTACCTACGCCGATATCCTGGAATGCTTTTTTACCCTGCAATCTGGCTACGGTAAAGACACCAACTTCAACGAGCTGAAACCCGCCCTGGAGCATCATCTGGTATACGACTACCTGAAAGCCAAAAGGGGCTATAGCCACAACTACGCCCTGAAAATCTTTCAGTTCATGCGCTCAATCATCGAGTACGCCGTAGCCGAAGAGTGGGCCGACCGAAACCCGATCCGGCACGTCAAGATTCGCAAATATCATAAAGACCCCGTTGCCCTGACGATGGCCGATCTGGAGCGGTTGCGTGATTTCACGTTTGCCGAGCCACACGCCAACCAGGTACGCGACGTGTTTTTGTTCTGCTGCTACTCCGGCCTTGCTTTTGTGGACGTGGCCACGCTAAGCCGGCACAGCCTGACTACGATCAGCGACGTGCCGTGTATTCTCAAGTCGCGCACCAAGTCCGGTGTACAGGCCTTCGTGCCCCTGTTTCCAGAGGCTAGTGCCATTTTAGACCGCTACGCCCAGCACGAAGCATGTCGCATGAAAGGGCTGCTGCTGCCCGTGCTGTCCAATCCTAAAATGAATAAGTGGCTCAAGATCATTGGGAATACCGTAGGCATCAAGGAGAGTCTGCATACCCACTTGGCCCGGAAGACGTTCACCATGTACTCCGAAGAGCTAGGCTTTAGCCTGAGTGAAATGGCGGTGATGATGGGACTAAAAAACGTCACCATGCTCGAAGATCATTACTATCAACGACGCCGGGAACCGGTCATCACGCGGTTTAAAAACATCTTCCGGCCAGACAGTGACCAGCAGCAAGCTGGCTAGACAACCACCCACCAAACCCCCGTACCGGCTGCTAGATCGGTACGGGGGTTTCGACTTCCAACTGATTTTATGAAGCCTATTCTGGAACCCCTAAAACCTAAATTAGACAAACTACGCGCAGAGGCTGCTGCGGCCATCGGCGTAAATGCCGATAGTAGCCAGCCCCAACCACCATCGACTAAACCCCGCCGCATTTCCCACCACAACGAGACGGAGGGTAAAAAGTCCAAACGGCAAATGGTCGAGCGAAACCTGGAAAGCCTTTATCAATTTCGCTATAATGAACTGACAGGTGGGGTTGAGTTCACGCCTTATGGAAAGGATACGTTTAGATCACTCGATGACTACCAACTCAACTCGATCTGTCGGCAGCTTGATACCAAACGCCAGATCGAAATTGCACCGGCCACGCTGTTAGGCTATCTCCAGTCCGATTTTGTCCCATCTTATCATCCGTTGATAGACTACTTCAAGGGATTGTCTGACCGAGAGGGTACAGCTACAATTGATGCCGTTGCCGCTACTGTGCAGGTGGAGAATGCGGGTCTATTTGCCGAGGCGCTCATGCGCTGGATGGTTGCCGCCGTGGCCAACGCCGTGGAAAAGAATAAGCGAATTTGCCGCAACCAAACGTGCCTGGTATTAACGGGAGGACAGGGCATATTTAAGACGACCTGGCTTGACGGTCTGTGTCCACCAACACTGCTTCCCTATAAGTTTACCGGCAAGATCAACCTTGAAAACAAAGACACGCTTGTCCTGCTGGCGCTTAAATTCATCATCAACCTGGATGATCAGCTTCGGGAGCTTAACAAAAAGGATGCCGATACGGTCAAAACGCTCATCAGCCACGGTAGCGTAACAGTGCGGCGACCCTACGACAAGATCACCTCGGAGCTTGAACGAACCGCTTCGTTCCTGGCTTCGGTTAACCACGATGAGTTTTTAGCCGATTCGACGGGAAGCCGCCGATTTTTTCCGTTTCGGGTGCTGGATATTGACCTTGATACGTTTCAGAAACTTGACATCGACCACGCATGGGCCGAAGCCAACACGCTTTACAAAAGCGGGTTTAAGTATTGGTGGAGCGCCGACGAGGTAGCGGCTAAATTCAACAATAGCGACGAGTTTCAGGTCGTTACCCCCGAATCGGAAATGCTTCATCACTACTATGAAGTAGTCAACGACGTGAGCCAGTCGAGCGTAGCCTTGACGACGACCATGCTACTAAGCCGCCTCCAGGACAAAACCCGCGTGACGCTATCGCTGAAAAAATTAGGCGAAGCCCTGCGTAAAGCGAACGCCATCCGGCAGAAAGCAAAAGGGAAAAACCGTAACTACTGCTACTTTCTGCGGGAGCGAACCGGGAGCGAATTAGAGGCGCTATCCACGCCCGATCTGGCCAGTTCACAAGAGAGTGGGTAAGATCAATTCTGCATCGGGGTAAGATCGGATGAAATCCACCTTACCCCGTTTTGCCTCGAAAGCGACCCCATTTTATTACTAATAAGTCTTTATATATTTTTTACTTACCCATCTTACCCAAATGTATAAAAGCCACGATACAGTCTAAAAATGGTTTTTTCCTGGGTAAGATTAATCTTACCCACATCTTACCCACAACTTACCCATTATTGAAAAAACTGCCGAATGAGTGACTTAGCGAGGGTGGGTAAGATGGGTAGGTAAAAAGTAGGTAAAAAGTTTTCAGAGTTTTTTGTCTTTGGCTGTTTCTGCCCGTGACTACTCAGCACACACCCCCCGAAAGGGGTAAAAAATGACGAATCACCACCTTACCCAACAAGCCATTGAGCGCTACGTGGCCGCCCTGGGGGCTACCCAATACCACGTTCGCCTGCTTAATTTCCAGACCGACCAGGCCAAGCCCGTCATCTACACGGCTACGCAGCTCACCGACCCCAAGACGGTCGCATACCTGCGGTGGCAAAACAGCCTGGGCTTCGACGTATACGCCCGTCCCGTTGGCTGGCAGTACGTGCTGCTCGATGATTTGACGCTCGATGCGCTGACCCGCATCAAAGCCGACGAGTTGCGGCCCTGTCTACTACTGGAAACCTCCCCTGGCAACTACCAGGCGTGGGTCATTCTAGCCGAGTGTCCCACCGACCGCGAAGGGGCTAAAACCATCTGCCGGGCGATGGCCCAAACATACCAGGCTGATTTATGCAGTGCCGAGCCGGATCACGTCGGACGACTGCCGGGCCTAACCAACCGAAAAGCCAAATACCGCCAGGCGAATGGTCAATTTCCTTTCGTTCGCCTCCACGGGGCTACGCATCGGCTGTCCCATTTTTCTACCCCTTCGGGGGGGTGTGTGCTGAACGATCCCCCGGTACCCCCGTCCGGGACAACTGAGACACCATCATACCCACTAACTACTGTGTCCCAAGGTGTCCAACTACTTGATAGACAGGCTGGGACACCGACTCACAGCTTTAGTGAACACGATTTCGGTATTGTGATAGGATTGGTCCGAAAAGGGTGGGATGATGACCGTATTGCGGCGCACCTGGTAGCTCACAGCCCTAATTTATCCAGCCGTAAAAAGCGGTACACCGGCAAATACATTGCCCGGACCATCGAAAAAGCCCGAAAAGTGGCCGGGTAGGTTACTGGATTGCCACTTGTGAGCAGGAGATAATACGAAATAATACAGTGAGCCATCGGCGTAATATGAAATAATACGGGGCCAGTAGCTTGTATTACTTCAATCTAAACCTAGCCAACCCGCTTCGTCTGTCCCACTAGGCAGTAGCATCAATCACCATCAACTAGTATCTGTTCATGGCCATTCAGATCAGCGGTTTTATGTCCCGCAAACAACTCAGTACCGTTTATAAGACCTCGCCCAAGACGTTTACGAAGTCGCTTGTCTTTCACTTTAAAGGAGAATTTACCGGGATTCGCCTGTTTTCGCCCGACCAGGTAGCGCGGATAGTAGCAGTATTGGGTCCCTGGGATATGACTATCGAGGACTAGGTGGTCATTGCGTCCCATGCGTGGCCACTCATGGCCTTTGGTTGCCCCTAGTGGATACCCCGTCGTAGCGTTCTGCTATTCTTGTTGCTCACAAACCAAGAGCAAAAACAATGACAAGGGCAAAAAGAATGACGACGGAACAGATTGAGCTAGCGCAGGATCTACAGGATGAGGGATACAGCTTCCGCGAGATTGCCAAGGAGTTAGGCGTGGCAAAATCGACGGTAGAACGCGCCCTCAAGCAAGCAATTGGGACAACCGATGAGGAAGAAGACGAAGAAGCAATCATCCCCGCTACCTTGCCACAGGTACGTCAAGCCGCTCCGGAAGCCAACTTGGCGGTTCATGCCTTAATGGCTGATTTATACCGACAACGCGAAGTGCGCCAGATAGAAACCGACCGCATTGATAACCGTAAGCAGTGGTTTGTCGATAAGGTCAACCGGCTTATCAAGGAATTAATCAAAAACGCGGGTAGAACCACTTGGGATGAGGGAGAAGTTGATGATTATATTCTGCGGGTAGACACGCTTAAAGAAAAGCTGCTCAAATTCTGCGAGAAGCACGCCATCGACGAGGAAGGGCTACAACTCTGGGCCGTCTTGACCGAGCTGGTCAACTTCATGACCGCACACATGAAGGAAAACCGCCCTTGGCTGGGTTCGGAAGTGACGTTCAACCTGAGTAAAGAAGCGATTCGTTCTTGGAAAGATAATATGGTGGATGAATTTGACCAGGAGGCCTATGAAGCGGATGAGGACGAGGAGGATGAAGATGAGGAAGATGAAGAAGATGAAGACGAGGAAGATGATTAGCTTCTGGTAACGTTAACCGATCTCAGACGTGGATACATCCACTAGGCAGCCCATCATGACATGCTGGCCTGCTGCCGGGTATTGATTGTCTCGTTGCTTTTCACTTCAACTTAAGTTATGAATTCACGATCCCTCGCCGGCTCAGACCCGGAAACTGGTGTTATCTACGGATCACACGACACCACCACCGACGATTTGCTGTATCCCACGTGGTTGGACTTAATGGAATGTAACATTTGCTCGGTGGCCCAGTGGCTGCGATTTGCCTATTACGATGAAGCTACAGCCCTTGCCAACGGCTGTAGCCTAGACAGGCGCAGGGGGGCGCAGGTAGCCTTACTAATGGCCAACCGGAAATTCGCCGCAGTAGGTGGCGATGCCGCCCGGTTGAAGGCAGCTATTCTCGGTGGTTGGGGGAACGGCGGCAGTGTAAGAATGAGAGAGATAGATACGGGGGCACTAATGAGGTTGCTGCCTCACTTAAAGGCGATGCAGGAGATTATGGGGCTACCCGCCAACACGCCAACCAACTTAGCCGATCCGGGAATAGGTAGTATTGGGGCAACACCCACCCTACTAAGTAAAGAGGTTACTTTTTCACCCACTTTACCCCAAAACGAGATTATTGGCTCTATCCATCGGTTGTGGAGCGACCTGGAACCGGTGATCAAGGCAGCGGCATCCCGAACCAACGTACCGCCCTGGCTCATTACCGTCATTGCCGCCCATGAAATCAAGTTTTCACCTTACGGTAAGGCCAATACAAAAAGACCCTATGCCACCGGTGCGGCCCAAATCACGCCCCTCACGTTTTACGATATTTTTTACATCGCTACTACATGGGGGCTGGTTACGCCAGCGTTCACCGCTTATATGCAACAACGAATGGGTTCTTTCTGGCCGCGCTACAAGCAACTGGCCATGAACCGACAGGCTGAGCCACGTCCCTACCCGATGGCTATTAAGCTGCTGAGAGACCCCGAATTGAACTTGACGATGGCGGGATTACACCTAGCTTGCCTAATTCGGTTTACTAGCGGCGCACAGCCTGGCTTACCGGTTGACTTGCCTAGACTGGTGCTTGGCTACAACAAGGGCATTGCTTGGACCATGACCCAGATAGCAGGCTACATGGGCAAAAAACAAGACTTTCTCATCCGGGAAGTCGCTAAGCCTACCTGGGTGTTCCCCAAAGCCTTTACCTTATCAGCCCCGGCCCTTCGCGCTATCCAGTCTGTTCCCGAAGCCCGTAGTTACATTGCCGATCACCTAGCTCCCGGTGGTTATTTTCAGCAGGCGGCGGCGTTAGGATTGATGGCTAACAACCCTAGTGGTCAACCCGTTGTAATAGGAGGGTAAATGATGCTTAATTCATAATGTAAGTGACCTTATCTTTGGGGTTTCTTCGGACTGAATGGCAGACCAACTAAACGCTCCGCTCTACTTTTTGACGCCGGCTGATTTACAGCAGATTGCTGGTAACCGGTCCATTGCGTCCTGCCGAAAAGATCACCGGTATTTATGCGATTTATTCGGCATCGACAAAAAAAGGCATCCGGGTATTCCGCTGCACACATATGCCGCTTACCTTGACCTACCGCCAGAGATGATATTGGACAAGCTCGGCATCAACCGATAAAGGTTTGTTGAGTTTAGGTGTTTATCAGACCAAAGGTTATTGGGCAATGGTGGCTTCAAGCCCTTCCAGTAGCACAAGACCTGGCGTGATCAGGCCGGAGCCGGGATTGTCATCCGGTACAGGTGGCTGCTCCGACTAAAGACCGATGGTATGTATATTACCATCGACCAGCATTTGCCTGAAGTGATCTATTACTATCAATCCCCGCTTTTTCTGAAAGTGGGGATTATTGTTAGAAGTTACATCTTTATCTCACACTGAATTGCAGAGCAATAGGTTGGGTGTGAATCGGGAAATAATTCAGTAACGAATTACCCTTTATGAGCCTGTTAAGAAAGCAGTTTGTCAACAAGTTACTGGGATAATTTCTCCAGTTGGCCCTCCTCGTTGTAGCCATACCAAACGCCTTCATAACGAAACCGACCTTGTTTGGCATCTGGATTAAGCCTGGAGTTTCTGCGCCGTTTCGGTGCGCTGATTACTTTCTGAACCAACTTCGTTTTGAGCATAAGTCTGTGCAGCCGTGTTGGCAATTTAGTGGTAACGTGGGTCAAATTTTGGCCGTCTTTGGGTTGTATTCTTTGGGTGTTCTTGACGTATTCTTTTCGATTATTACAATATTATTTACCTTAAATGAGTATAATCACTCAGTATTATTTTCGATTATTGGCTATTATTTCCCTTCTTCGGTCTATTATTTGGCCGTTTTTTGGCTATTCTGCCGTTTTCCAGCCTGAATACAGCTCGATTATCCGCCTATACTAACCACAAACGTACTATTTTGGATCTATTTGCTGTTATTGATGACCAACGTATGCCCTTCTCCGTAGCTGTGATTGATGCTTATTTGTTGTTAGCTTGAGCGGGCACCATCACCTAGTAAACCAGCACTGAAAAAGCGACATGGTTGGCCGATTCACCATGAATCAGGGGATGAGATTAGCTATATTTATCACATGGAGACGCTAATTATCAAAGTAACCAGCTTACACAGGGCCAAGACGATGGCTAAAGCACTGGCTGAACAAAGCGGCGTGATGGCCGTTTCGATTCAGCCATCTACGACGCCTCGCCGCACCCGCGCCCGTGTCGATCCTGTTACGCTGGCTAGCGAAGCCAGCTTGGCCCAAGCTTGGAACAGCCCGGAAGATGAGGTTTGGGACGCGTATTACCAGGAGCTATGTACTAAAAAGGCGATATAGTTTTTGTGAACTTTCCCTTCAGCGACGGTACGAAATTCAAGGTTCGTCCTGCCCTGATCATATCGGGTAGCCGGGTGAATAAGACCGGTGATTATCTGTTCATTCAACTTACATCGGATAGGTCATGGGCCGATGTGTTGGCTCCCACAATCGGGTGTGCGCCGGAGTAAGAGAGCCGGAATGGTCTATACCACCGTTGCCTTTGGGCCGAGTAGACTCGATTCCTACACACCTACTAGCTTGTCGTTATTCGGTGTACGTAGTCCCCTGCTGGTCTACAGCGTGGTAGTGAGCTAAATTTGCTGTTGCTTTGTTGTAGTATTGTACAGCATAATCACACTCAAATGACAGCACTGGCAAAAAATTATGATGGAATCTGTTTTCAGTTGAGGCATTACCCGTCTGCTCAGTCGGACGCTCAGTTGAAAAGTGATCTGGACCGATTGACCTCCGAGATAAGTGCATTGGTGCGGTCTAAACGGAAGATTCGCCCCCAGTCGGTCATGATGCTTGGTCAAGTTTTCAACCTACGCGTTAAAGCACTCATATGGTTTGCAGCCAACAGGAGCCTCACGCTGTCAGATATGTTTGAGGGTAACATTTCAAGGATGGAAGAACTGAAGTCGAGCAAGAGACTTGAGTTTTTGTTCGATAATATTCTGTTTGCACTGAGATGTAATCAACGTGTTGCTGAATCTTTAGCTGAGAATGGGGTATCAGATGGCACACCTTTGCCAATCACACCGGATATAACCTACTCACAATTTGTCACTTCGATAGCTCTGGCCAGCATTGACGATAGGACCGGTCAGAAAATTGTGGATTTCACAAATGCCTCATTGCATATTGAATTTGGTCTTTTTGCCGCAGATATTATTAATGACGAAAAGGCAAGCGTAGCTGATAGTACTATCAACGAGCTAGCCTTTCTAATAGCCGATGCAGCTCAAAACTATGTTGCTATAGCGACTGAACTTGGTCTTTTGAAACCACGGTCAATCAGAAACCCCATCCCAACTATATCCCTTGATTCTGATTTTATAGATGAGCAGAAGGAACTGGCCGATTCGGGTTTAGATGAATTTGCCTTAAACTTTGCTAATTGATGGGTCAAAGCTTTACTAAGGGACAAATTATCAATGTGAATCTTGGAAATCCTCCAGAGGAAGTCAAAGGTCACGAACAAGGCTTAGAAAGACCTTGTGTAATTATAAAGTCGTTCGACAACTTGAATCTAGCGGTTGTTGTTCCACTCACAACCAAAGAGCCTAAATACAGTCTATTTACAACTGTAAAAATTATAAAGAAAACCGCTGGGCTCACAGCCGACAGCTACGCCTTGTGTCACCAAATTAGAACTATTTCGTTTGACCGAATTGTAGGCAAACGGGGAAAATTACCAGATATAGACGTGTTAAAGGTTCAAGCAGTCCTGATTGATATTCTCGAACTTTAGTTTACTCAATAAAAGTCAGTATGTTGCTCAAAAACCTTTGAGGTTATATTAAGATCGAAGTGCAAACTATATAAGCAGACACGTGCTAAGTACATCTTTCTGCGCAACATAGAAAGTGTACAATCGTATTATCCTCTTCCTTCTGCCATTTTATCGAAATGAAACAGCATTACTTCAACCGCGATATGCTTTTGGTCGTCCTGCGGTAACTTAAATATGAACTGAAGAAATCTTTCCTTACGAGTACCAACGAAGCTAACAGCTGCTGGATGAGTTAGTGTTACCTGATTAACTGCCTGAAGGATAGCTGATAAATTAGGTCCCTTGACAAAAATAATTAACGCTGTTTTAGAGTCGTCCCAGGTTAAATATTCTAACAACTGAGTTAAAGCTTCGAGATAGTGCTTCGGCCCTTTCCAGACTTTACACTCTCCAACGAACAAATTCGTACCGTCGTTATTCTTGAGCAAAATATCTGTTTTACCACTACGGTTGAAGGTTTCTCCCGTAACGCTCCCTCCATCAAATGACACCTCTAATTGCATCAAAAAAAGGTCTCGTAGTGCTTCTTCGTCTTTCCCAACATATAACGATGGTTTACGCTCAGCAGATAAACCAAAACGAGTCAAGCAGTCAATAATGTCCCGGTATGTTTTGTTATCGACGGTTGGCTGAGGGACACATGTCTTAGCAGTAACAGTTGGCTTTTGAATCGCTGGCCTCTTCTCTATTTTAGGGACGTTGTATGTTTTAGGAGCGTCCGGGTTTTTTGTTACATTGATGGCAGTGAAAAAACTGTTCTCTTGTATATAAGCTTCCTTGACCTCAGCGAATTGACGACTTATAAAAGCAGGCAATTGAGCATTAAATGTAGATGCGTTATTGTTAATTGCTTGAACATGTTCCCTTAATGAACGCAATGCACTATTTTTCTCTTGATTAAACTCATCTGGATCTTGGGATTGGATATTGAATTGAAAAGTAATTTTACTCCCCGAAACGGCAAATTTAGGGCGTCCACCAATGCTGTAAATTGTCGGCATTATACCCCATAGTTCGGCTGATCCTTCTACAAGACACGCGATATTACATTCCCAATAGTAAGGGCTATATCGCCTGCGTTCATTTTCGTCTAATTTTCTTTCCCGCTGTCTGGGCGGTTGGATATCCAGCGACTCTTCAAAAAGTTGAAGTGGCTCAAAGCTAAATGCACTTAAGAGGTGCTTCTGATACTCTGCCTCGTTCACATTTAAAATGTAGTCTTTGGGTTGCTTCTTTATCTCCTGTTTCAAACGTTCAAACCGTTCCTCAGAAAACTCAAACCAGCCTCTAGGGCGGTTAGACCCGTTTGATATGACCATTGATTTATTTATATCAGATGAAGGGAGTAAAGGTAGTGTCTCAGTTTGAATTTTAATGCTTGACCGGATAAGCAACAGGTTTGTATCTTTGGTGCATGGCTAATAAAGACAGACCCAGAGACGTAAACCAGCTTGCAAAGCTGATTGCTGACATTGCAACAGGCGAAGAATCCAACGATCAACCCGAAAACACCAAGAACCCCGCTGCTGTTGCGCTGGGCCGCTTAGGTGGGCTGAAAGGTGGTAAGGCAAGGGCAAGCAGCCTCACACCGGAACAGCGCAAAGAGATTGCACAGAGGGCGGCGGCGAAACGGTGGAAGAGAGATTGATTAATTGTACTCCTCAAACAAATTCAGTTGCCACGAATCACCTGCTTTTTTGCGCAAGCGATTGTAAAGTTGTGAGTAAGTAACACAGTCTTTTGCTTCTTCAATTACACCGTCAATAAATTGCTTTAAGTGTGCTTCGCCCAAATCGGTAAGGAGTTGAAAGTGTTTAAGTAGTCGGTATCCTTCGGTAGTTATGGGATTCCTGTTTTGTAATTCTTTGAGCGTGCCTTTTGGGAAACGCAGATAAATAATTTCATTCGTTATCCTTGCTAAAATTTTCGGTTTTCTTTTGAGACTTTCTTCATCATAAGGTAAACCTAACAACCTAAGAAGTTCTGTATAAAACGGTCGGGGGAAAGTAACAACATGGGGTTTTGCTTCCCCTATCATGGGGTTGCTACTATTCTTGTTACGACGTCTATATTCTGATAGACTAAACTTTTCGTTTTTTCTGTCGAGTGCCTCGTCCGTTCCCTGTACGTCAACAAAGTTTTTAATGTTAGAATAAAGCTGACGCTTTTCTTCTTCAGGGCTCAGTTTTTTTACTTTTGGCTTCTTAACCTCATTGAGGTTAGTTGTCTTTTTTGTCTTTGACATATTACAAACCGTTAAAAACCTCTTC
The DNA here is from genome assembly GCF_017353185.1 of Fibrella rubiginis. Taxonomy (GTDB): domain Bacteria; phylum Bacteroidota; class Bacteroidia; order Cytophagales; family Spirosomataceae; genus Fibrella; species Fibrella rubiginis. Next base: position 235,669 of record NZ_JAFMYV010000001.1, read on the forward strand.
TTGACGTTGTTGTGTGATTTCTTTTATAGACCTTCGTTTTTGCCACGGATTTCCGTTCAAAGCACTAATAGCTTTGCTCACGTTAGGGATAAACTCATTAAATCTTCCCCACACCTTCTTATCTTTATCTTGGTTATCCCAGCAATAAAAAATATAAATTATACTAGGATGAATGTAGTTCGCCTTTGCAAACTCCCTCACAAAGGTTGAATTGCCTATGTATGGTACGACGTCCTTCATCATTTCTATTGGAACCAAGCAACTACGGGCAAAGTCATCAGCATCTACCTCTTCTTTGGAAAATAGATCGAGAGCGCCTGAAACGTGATACGATTCTAATTGTATTAGTTCCCAATCGTACAGCACATGGTGTATTTCGTGCATAAGTGCAAACCACAATGAAGGATAATAATTCGTATAATTGGTCAACGCGATTGCAGGCTTATCGTTAACTGCAAATGTTGCACCCCTTACATACATGCCGTCAATGTATGGCTCAAATATTACTGTTACTCCAAGTTTAAAAAGGTCTCTTATTGCTTGATAAAGACCCTTCTCTTCATTCATAGAATGCCATCTTAACTTAGGTATATATTCGAAAAGTTTCCCTCTGTCGTATTCAAAGTAATTGTTAATCTTTGAGGCATTTTTTCTAGCTGACTTTAACCAAAAGTTTTTAGTTAACTTATCTTTTGGTTTACGTTTAGTACTACTACTTAACGCGCTATCAAACTTTTCACTCTCATACTCAAAAATTGATTTATAGCCAAAATAGGAAATGAGCCTTTCATTTATGTGTTTGAAGTCTGTTGTACTATCGAGGAAACCAATTTTATGCAGAGTATTTAAGTCAAAATTATTGACAATAAACTCCCTAACCTTGTATTCTTCCAATTCATCTTTAAAACCTGTTTGAAGTTTTTTGAATAACAAACTGACAACGTGTTCAGGCGATAAATTTAGGAAGTGCGCAAATTTAAGAAGTGCTAAAAAATCTAATCGTTTTTGTGTCCCGTCAAGGATTCCCGTTAAAGTTCTACTTTCAATATCTAAAATTGAAAGAGCTGTAGTTTGATTGATACCCAACTCAGCTAGCCTCTTCTCAAAGTGCTGCCTTATCGGGCCTTCGCTTTTACCAAAGATATTGCCCAAAAATAGCCGGTCTTCATCGTGGAACAAATCTGTATTATCTAGCATGACCGTGTTTGTTTGTAAAATTACAAATCAAAATTACGCGTTTTTTGGCAATTAGCAATACTTTTGAAGAAATATTTGTAAAAATACAAATCATAATGAATTTATGCTTGACTGATAAAGCATTAATTATTATCTTTAACATATGAACAAGCTACCCATTGCCAAACGCTCCCAGATCATTCAACTCTTAGTAGAGGGCACCAGCCTACGGGCAACGTCACAGATTGCTGACGTGTCGATCAATACGGTTACGAAGCTATTGGTAGACGTTGGGGCAGCTTGTCAGCAGTTTCACGACGATACGGTAATCAACGTCACCAGTCAGCGCGTACAATGTGATGAGATATGGAGCTTCGTCTATGCTAAAGCGAAGAACGTAGAAGAGGCAACAGCCGCACCAGAAGGCGCGGGGGACGTCTGGACATGGACAGGCTTAGATGCTGACGCGAAGCTGATTATAAGCTGGTACGTGGGCAATCGGGATGCCGAATCAGCCCTTGACTTTATGCAGGACGTGAAGAGCCGTGTTGCTAATCGTATTCAACTCACTACGGACGGTCATAAGCCTCATCTAAAGGCAGTTGACACTGCGTTTGACGGTGAGGTATACTTTGCCCAACTGGTGAAGATATACGGCTCACCAGAGGGTACGGGTAATGAAAAGTGGTATAGTTCGGCTGAGTTTACTGGCACCAAGAAAGTAATCATTGAAGGTCGTCCCGACGAAAAGCACATTTCTACCTCGTTCGTGGAGCGTCAGAATCTGACCATGCGTATGCATATGCGCCGGTTTACGCGTTTTACCAACGGCTTTTCCAAAAAAATTGAGAGCCATTGCCATGCCATTGCCTTGCACTTCGTCTACTACAACTTCTGCAAAGTGCATAAGACCTTGCGCGTAACCCCGGCAATGGAAGCTAAATTAGCTGACCGGCCAATGAGCATTCAGCAACTTGTCGAACTGACTGATTAAATTCAAACTAAGACACTACTGGAGTAAACAATGAAGTGAAGGCTCTGATAGCTTTGAGTCAAAGTTAATGTATCTCCAGCATTTTGCTACCGATTTGCTACCCGCGCTAGAAAAGCCTTGTAACTAGCTGATAATCAAAATTGTTATCCTGTCCCGTCCGGACCGCCAGAAATAAAAAAACGCTCCTAGCACATTGCTAGGAGCGTTTTTTTATTTCTGGCAGGTGCAAGGACCCACTCCTGTTCAACGGCCTTTCAGCGTACTATATAGCTACAAGCTGTGCATCAATACCAGCGTATCCGCCCTGGTGGCATGGCCGGCTGCTTCACATTCGCAGGTAGCGAGACGTAAGCGAGCGTCTCGCTACTTTTGCGAGGGCGTTGCTTTTTTGGTTGATGCCGACCCCTGGTAGCTGATTCTAAAAAGCGTACCGTTCAAATCATCCGTTACGTACAACGAACCGTCTGGCCCCTGAGCCAGGCCACAGGGACGATGCTGTACAGGGCCAGTGGGTTTTACCAGATCCGTACCGGCAAAATTATCGGCAAAGATTTCCCAGGGGCCCGACGGTTTGCCATTCTTGAAAGGAACAAATCCAATCAGGTAGCCTTTGTGAAGCTCCTGCGATTGACCATGGAAGGCAATGAAGGCGCCATTCCGATAGCGCTCGGGAAAGGCTGTGCCCGTGTAAAACAGAAGGGCGTTAGGGCCCATGTGCGCCGGGAAAGCGGCTATCGGATCAATCGTCTTAGCAGCACCTGTTTTCTTGCCATCCCCACCGTACTCCGGTGCCATAATTTTCTTTTTCTGGAATTGGTCGTAATATACGTACGGCCAACCGGCATCGTCGCCCTGGTGTAGTTCGTACATAGTTTCGGCGGGGAGTTCGGCGCTTTGCTTGGGCGTATAGTACTGCGGATAGAAATCATCGAAGGCACCCCGGCCATGCTGCATGACAAACAGCGAGTTTGTCTTCGTGTTCCAGTCCAGCCCAACTACGTTTTTCAGGCCGGTAGCATAGCGAACACCGCTGGCAAAAGATTGATCGAGCACGTTGGCTTTGAAACGCCAGATGCCAGCTGCCGAATCCAGCAACGAACACGGCATAATCCCTTTTCCGGTGCCGGGTTCGCGACAGCGGTCATTATCCGACGCTATGTTGACGTAAATATTGCCCTGATTATCAACGGCTATCGACTTCGACTTATCCCGATCTTTTTCGCGTAAGCCCGATACGAGCTTTTCAGGTTTCTCTGGATTGATCACCTCCTGATTATCCGTCAGCTTATAGCGGTAGATGCTGTTATTTGACGAGGCGTACAAATAGCCGTCTTTGATGAGAATGCCAGTGCCAGGGTAATCGGCGAATCCGACCTGCTCATCAACCACGCCATCTTTATTGGTGTCACGCAGGCGATAAATTCCTTTACCATCTTTTAGCTTGGCCAATTTCACGTAGATATCACCGGTTTTGCTAACAACAACATGCCGGGGAGACCCCAGGTCTTCTGCGACGATAGACGCCGAAAAACCCGCCGGAAGCTTTACATCCGCTGATTTAATCGGCCTGACAGTGGCCGCCGTTTTTTTGGGAGGTGCAGAGCTGGCATCTGTCTGTAGGCTGTTGACCACCAGCAGGCCAGTAATGAGGCAGGAAAACGAGAATAAGGTTTTGTTCATAGAAAGGCAGTGATTCCTCTAAACAGGACTCTGATTTTCTAGCAAAGACGACATATAAGTCCTACTTACCTGCCTGCATTTCCGGCCGATTACTCATGGCTGGCCTTAGACAGCATATTCCGACAACTACCATAGCGGTAGAGTTAAGCCCGATTGGCATTTAGTCCAACGATGTCAGACCTGAGTGAACTGGGAAAACCGTGTCGGGCACCCGATCAGCCAGTGACCCAACGCTGGGTCCGCTGCTCTCGTCGATGAAAGCCAAGGGTATCTTACAGGGTGACTGAACTTTCAGGGCCAGGCCGCTCTCTGATGAACATCGACCGGCAGGCGGTTGCTGTGTTTAGCAGCAGTCGAACTAGTTAACATGAAAATATAAGATATACCTGACTTAATGACAGCGTCTGATATCAGTGTCATTTTCCGGCGATTCTCGACCCTGAATGTGGGTGTTGTCGGTGACTTTGCCCTCGATCTGTATTTTACCCTGCAAACCCAGACGGGCGAACGATCCCTGGAAACGAACCGGGACGTGTTCTGGGGGAGCCATCCCAGGGCGTCACTCGGGGCAGCTGGCAACGTTGTTCAGAACCTGGTTGCCCTGGGCGTGTCGAATTGCCGGGTAATAGGCTGCCTGGGAAATGACCTGTTTGGGCGGGAGATGCATGGACTGCTCACCAGGCTGGGGGTCGATACGGCGCATTTGCGTACCCTCGAAACCGGGTGGGATACCTGTGTTTACACCAAGCCTGAAGTGGATGGCCGGGAAGCGAGCCGGATCGATTTCGGCACAGCCAATACACTGTCTGATGCCTTTTTTTCTACCGTCATCGACGACCTGGAACAGGCCCTTAGGGATCTCGACGTCTTGATCATCAACCAGCAGTTTGCCCACCCACTGCTCGATAAAAACCGGGTAGCAGCCCTCAATGCGTTGATCAGCCGCTTTCCTAACGTTCGGTTTCTGGCCGATATGCGGGATGTTGGCCCGCTGATCCGGGGGGCTTTGCTGAAAGTAAATACCGCCGAATTAGCTAAATTCCTGGCTATCGAATCTCCCCGGGAGCCTGATTTTGCGTGGTGCGTCTATCACGGCAATGCCTTACGCCAGCAAACGGGTGGCCCATTGTTGATTACGCGTGGTCAGGCGGGTATGCTCTATCTCGACGACCACGGGGTAGAGGCGGTGAATGGCCTGCCGCTACGGGGCGAACTGGATACGGTTGGTGCCGGCGACACCGTTGTGGCAACCTGGGCGGCTTGTTTGGGGGCTGGTGTCAGCCCGGCAGACGCTGTACAGCTTGCGAATCTGGCGGCGGCCGTAACGGTTCAGAAAATAAACCAGACAGGTACGGCCAGCCAGTCCGAAATTCTTCAGCTGCATCAAACCCTTACGAACTCGATCAATTATGACCAACGAAACGCTGCTGGGGTGCCGTCGGGAACTGCACATCCATTTAACCAATGAGCTACTGCCTTTCTGGACGGCGCGTACTGCCGACTACGAAAACGGGGGGTTCATTACGCATTTCGACCAGTACGGGCACGATTCGGGCGAAGACGAAAAATCACTCATCGCCCAGACCCGTTCCATCTACACCTATGCGTCCGCTCATCGGGCCGGCTACGGCGGGGGAGCACTGGCCGATTTGGCCCGGCATGGGGTAGATTATCTGCTAAACCGGATGTGGGATGTCGACTACGGTGGATTTTACTGGATGACCAACCGCCGGGGCGATGTGCTCAACCGGCAGAAGATCGTGTATGGTCAAAGTTTTGCTATCTACTGCCTGAGCGAATACACGTTAGCCACGGGTGATCCGCGTGGGGTTGACTACGCTCAGAAGGTGTTTGATCTGCTCCAGAAATACGCCTCGGATACAACCTATGGTGGCTATTTCGAGATGTTTGAGCGCGACTGGACCTTAACAGGACCCGGAGCCGCCGGGGGAGACCGGAAAACGCTCGATGCCCATATGCACCTCATGGAGGCCTTCACGACTCTCTACGAATGCACCCGCCAGCCCATCCATCGCCGCAAACTACTGGAAGTAATTGATCTGCTGGTTGGGAAAATTATGCATCCTGTCTACGGCACCGGCGTACCACAATTCTGGGCCGACTGGCGGGTGGCCCCCCAGATCAAGTTTGACGTAATCTGGGGCTGGGATCGCTTCACCGAGGATGGCGTGAAGCGGGAGGCCGAAGACAACACCAGCTATGGACATAACGCGGAGTTTGCCTGGTTGCTGCTTCATGCGATCGATGTACTGGACATTCAGCCCGAAAAGTACCGTACGTCTCTGCAAAAAGCCTTTTCTCATGCAGTCGACTACGGGGTAGACTGGGAATATGGCGGCGTTTTCGTGGAAGGGTCACACAGCGGGCAGGTATATGACCGGGAAAAAGAGTTCTGGCAGCAGGCCGAGGTGCTCATCGGTTTTTTAGATGCCTACCGGCTTTTCAGCGAGGAAAAATATGGGAAGGCCTATGAAAACGTACACCGCTTCGTGCTGGATAAGATGGTTAATCATGGGGTGGGCGAATGGTGGCCGCTTATGACCCGGCAGGGGGTTCCTATCTGGACACACATGAGCCATTCGTGGAAAATTAACTACCACACCATCCGGTCGATGATCCAGTCGATTCGTCGGTTGGACAAGTTGATAGACCAGTCCTCATCGCCTGAATAAGCGATGACGGTTGCGTTGTTTTCGGGCACGGAACTACTTCAAAACCCCCTCACGCTACGGGCAGGGTAAACCAGAACGCTGCTCCGTCGGTCACGGTGGTGTCGAGGCCGATCTGGCCGTTCATGCTCTGGATGAATTCGCTGGAAATGGCGAGGCCTAGTCCTGTGCCGCTGGCCTCTACACTTCGGAAAACAGCAATACCAGATTCCCAATTTAGGTATTCATCATTGTGATCATTCAAGTGGATTAATTTACAAATAGTTACATAAAATGCTTCTATTTGATTTGTGGGAAAACATAATATAATTTTTCTTATATTATATTGGCTCAGTAGATAAATAATAGATGTGAATTTGAATCTTTAAAAGAGCTTATTCAACGGTAATCACAACCGGGTTACATTGCCCTAGTATTGGTCAACCAAACAACAAGGTTTGGCCAATAAACATGTGGGTTATGCTTATCAACGTTTACCGCGCTTCTATCAGGCCGTGGATTGGCTTGATAGTGACTTTGCTGTTTAGTATCAATACCATGTTCGTTGCTCATGCCGGAGGAATTAATCCGCCGGGCAAGTCATCGACACTACTCAGATCTGCACCTAGCAAAGAGCCCGACCGGCCCGTTCGGCCACGGCCCACCAGCCAGTTAGTAAAAAGCAAACTCGATGCTCAAGCTAAACCGTTAACGACGGCAGCTAATGACCCTATTCGCTTTACAATTGCCAGCAACAAGTCAACTGTAGCTGTCAATGAGCCTCTCGAGCTGACCATCCGGGCCGAATTGCTTGACATCTCGTCCTCGCTCATGTTTTTCACAGACGACGCCGCCGCATTCCGGCTTAAGGTGCTTACCCCGGCGGGGTTTGTTACTACGGGAGGGAGCTTTGCTGACTTGGCTGGCGAGAAGCTCTCGCTGAGGGGCAAATCTACCGCGACGTATACACTACAGGGTTTCTTTGAACGTACTTCAGTCAGTATGTGCTTCAGGGTGCTGCGGGGTGGGGGGCAGGCCGATAACAACAGCCTGTTTGTGGAGAAGGCCACAGTCTGTTTAAATGGTACTGTGCTACCCAGTGCCCGGCTGGCAACAACTAACAAGCCCGCTGTCACGCCTAGGCCAATCACCAACAGCTTGACGGGTCCTTGTAAAGCAGTTACCAAGGCGCGCTACTTTGCCCGTTATGATGGTTGGCTACAGCGATTGCCCGGTTCAGGCGTACAGGGATCTAATGACAATCAGAATTGGACAACCCTTGGTAGTATTACCACAGCACCTGCCGGCGGGGGTTGGTGGGATCTGAATTTAACCAACAGTACAGCATATCGATACCTGCGTTGGCAGGCAGGTCCCGATAGCTACGGTGAAATTCAAGAGTTGGAATTCTATGCAGGCGCAGACAGGCTTACAGGCATACCCTTTTACTCAAATACGCCCGCCTTCGAGAACCAAACAGCCATGTATGGCCCGCAGAATGCCTTCGACGGCAACACGGGCACCATGTGGCACACTAACAACCCAGGCCCTACCAATTTTGTAGGTATCGATCAGGATTGTGATAGTGGTGGCATTATCCCGGGCAGTTGCTATGTGGTGAAAAACCTGCAAACCAACCGGGCGGAGAACACTTTGCAGGCTATGGCCTCTAACCTGGTGCAAAGCCAACTGCCGGTCACCAACCTGGCCAGCCAGATCTGGAAACTGGAAAGCGCACCAGGGGGGAGCTACAAGATGACCGTGCAGAGTGGCAACAAAGATCAAGTGATCTACGTCGACAACCTCCAGAACGGCAGCCCTCTGAAGGTGGGTGCCTATACCAACGATGATCGCCATCAGTGGAGTCTGGCTGCCAGCGCCGCCAACGCGGGGACCTATCGAGTGTATGGGGGCAGCAGCCAGAACACCTGGGATCAGGCTGGTGGGGGCAGTGGGGTGGACATACAGCTCTACGGCACCAACACCAACACGGCCGATGCAGACTGGGACAGACCTTATCGTCGCTTCACCTTCACCGCCACCACTTGTCCAATCGGGACTTCCCTAGTGGTGAGTACAAACAACGTGAGTGCCCCGGCTGGTGGCACCAGTACAGTCATAATGGTAAATAGCAACGTAGCTTGGAGCGTGAGCGGCTTGCCGGCCTGGGCTACGGCTACCCCCGCCAGTGGTAACAACAACGGCAGCTTCGCCCTAACGGTGCAGGCCAACACAGGCGGGAGCCGCAATGCCAGCTTCATCGTCGGCGGGGGCGGCGTTAGTCAACTCATCACTGTCATGCAGGCTGGTGGTGTCACATCAGGTAATTGCTACGTAATTACTAACCTTCAACCCGGTGCTCTCAATACCCTCCAGGCCATGGCTGACAATACGGTTCAGCACCAGGCTCCCGTGGGCGGACAAGCCAACCAGATCTGGAAAGCGCAAAGCGATGGCACGGCCTACCGTTTTATCACCCAGAGCGGTAATGCCACCCAAGTGATGTATGTCAGCACCTTACAAAGCGGGTATCCCCTGCTGGTGGGTCCCTATGCTAATGACGACAAGTACCGCTGGAACCTGGTGGCCAGCAACAACGGGGGCTACCGGGTATACGGGGGTGTCAACCAGAATACCTGGGATCACGTAGGAGCAGGCGGTAACACGCCACTGCAACTCTACGGTAACGAAACCAATCAGACAGACCCTGACTGGGACAAGCCCTACCGCCGCTTTAGTTTTACTGAAACGACCTGTCCAATCAGCTCTACGGCCAGCTTAGCCGTTAACACCAACAGTGTAAGCGCCCCAGCCAGTGGCAATAGTACAGTTATAATGGTAACCAGCAACGTTGCCTGGACAGTGAGTGGCTTGCCTGCCTGGGCTACGGCTAGCCCCACCAGTGGCAACAATAATGGCAGCTTCACCCTAACGGTGCAGGCTAACACGAGTGCGGCCCGCAGTGCCAGCTTCACAGTTGGAGGCAACGGGGCCAGCCAGAATATCATTATTAATCAGTCAGGTAGCGGAAATGACCCTTTCGTAGATTATAACTTCACGACTAAACGCTGGTTTGGCATTCGCACCTACAACAATGACCTGAACGCGCAGGGCGGCGTTGACCCTAACGAACAGTACATTTGGGAGAAAAGTGTGGCACAAGCCCACGCCAATTACATCACCGGAACGGTGAGGTGGATGTACTGCGAAAAGGTGGATGGCAGTGACGACTTCAAACTAGTTGAATCGATGCTGGCCATCGCCAATGCCCTGCAACGGCCCTTGTTGTTGAACTTTAACACGGCGGTGGATAAATTAAAGCCGGAGATAAATAATTATGCAGCCACGTATTATATCCCTGATGATCAGGCTATGCGAGATGAAACCGGGGCGATAATGATCCAGAGTGGAAGAAGAGTGCTGTCCTATAACCATCCCACAGCCCGTCAACGCACTGGTCGATGGATTCAGGCCCAACTTAATCACATCAGGAACGACAGTCCAAACGCTAAATGGTTGATGGGTGTGAGCGTAACAGGTGAGGGCAACGTAGAAGGGGAATACTCACAAAATAATGAAGGTATTTCTGTGCTAGCAGACTACAATGAGTCGATGCGGACAGGTTTTATCACCAGTTTGCAGGCCGAATTCAGTAGTCTGGATTCAGCCAAAGAAAAATTTGGCACCAGTTGGAGTGTGTGGAATGACGTGCAACTTCCCGTCCTGCCCCGCGTTCAGGCAGGTGGGGATCAGTGGGTAGCCAGAACACCGCTGGAACGCCGGTGGGCCAACTACCGCGAACAGGTGCTTGCCGATCATATTAACTGGTGGCACGATCTGGTTAAAGCAGTATCGCCTAAGATCAAAACTCAATCCGAGTTCGGAAATGTAGCCGACAATATTGCGGCAGGGCGTGGAACGATGGGCGTTCCGGCCCGTTTGCGTTGCGATGGCGTCGGCAATAACTCGCAGCCCGAATACGAGGTGCAAATGAGCGTAGCTGTTGCGTTACGGGATCGTAAGCCCAGTTATTTTGCCAAAGACGAAATTGAAGGGACGGACGCGAAGTTTAGCTTCGACCAACACAAAAACTGGATTCGGCGTATGTACGAGGGTGGTGCTACAGTTGTGGATTGGGCTAATTATCTCTACCCCGGCAAAGGAAGCAACCGTGCTGATATCGACGCGGCGTTCGTTCGCGTCATCAACGTAATGGCGGAAATTTATCCCATGCTTAACAACACCGAGCCCGTTACTGCCACACAGGTAGATATGACCGTCTCGCTGAAAGAACTGTATAAGCGAAGTAACTGGCAGGATGGGCAGACTGGCCCCTCGTTCCAATCAGAGTTCATGCAGAAGGCTGTGAATTACACCAAGCAGGTGAAAGTCACCGTCGTAAACGACCTGTTATCTGATTGATTCAGCTTAAACTAAAGCGACGCCCGACTAGTCGGGCGTCGCTTTAGTTTAAGCTGAATCAATCAGATAACAGGTCGTTTACTTATCAAAATCCCTGCTTCCATTTTACTAATACAGGCTAATTAAGTATGAACCCGCAACTCAACCCCTGAAGTCTAGACCACGGGCAGGGTAAACCAGAACGCCGCTCCGTCGGTCACGGTGGTGTCGAGGCCGATTTGGCCGTGCATGCTCTGGATGAATTCGCTGGAAATGGCGAGGCCTAGTCCTGTGCCGCTGGCTTGTCCATTGCGGCCGGGGGCCTTGAAATACCGGTCGAACACCCGGTTGCGGTGCTCGGGACGGATGCCCGCGCCGTGGTCGCGCACCCGGAATTCAACAGCCTTCTCCTGCACCGCTACGCTGATGTCGATACTGGTGTCAGAGGGACTGTGACGCAGGGCATTGGAGAGGAAATTGATCAGCACCCACGACGCCTTGTCGGGGTCGGCCATGACGGTTGGCAGGGTGGGGGGCAGGTTCAGCTTCAGCGTAATGTTCTTTTGGTCAGCCTGCGTTCGGAGGGCGTCGGCGGCGTAGCGGACAATTTCGGTGGGGGACACAGGCTGAAGATTGAGCTGGATCTGGCCCGACTCTACCTGCGCCATGTTGAGCAGTTCGCCGGTGAGGCCCAGCAGCCGGTCGGCGTCGGCGCGGATGTTGCCGAGGAGTTGATGTTGTTCGGTGTTTAGTTCGCCAACTCGCTGATCGTCAAGCAGTTTGAGACTCATTTTGATGCTCGACAGCGGTGTTTTCAGCTCGTGTGAGACCGTAGCGATAAAGTTGGTTTTGGCTAGATCAAGCTCTTTGTAAGATGTAATATTCTCCAGCACAATAACATAGCCCGCCAGTTGCGGTTGTTCTTCGCCCGTGCGCGTTACGGCCACGGTGTGGGTACGGCGGTTAAAATAACTTTCCTTGCCCCGGTTTTCAGAACTGCCACTGCCCGCTGGTGACCCCGCCGGGTTTGGGTCGAATATCTTCAGCATTGAGTTTTCCGGCGTAGGTGTCTGGCTAGCCATTACGTCCTGAATCAGCGTCCGCATGAGGTCGTTGGATGTCGCTACATCGGGTGCGTATTTTCCGACAATATCCGTGTCTTTCACGCCGAGCAGTCGGCAGGCCACGGGGTTGGCAAAAAGGATGCGGCGGTTTTCGTCGAGGCCGATGATGCCTTCGTTCATGATCTGAATGAGGGTGTCGATACGCCGTTTTTCAAATAATACGCTGGCCAGATTCGAGTGCTCATATTCGTCCAGCTTTTGCGCCATGCTGTTGAACGACCGTGCCAGTTCGCCAAACTCGTCGCTCGACCGGAAGTGTAATCGCTCTTCGAAATTGCGGCTTGCCACCTGCCGGATTCCCTGCGTCAGTTCGCGGAGGGGATTGGCGATGTAGCCGGGGAAGCTAACGATAAACGAAAACAGGATAAGGAAGCAGAGCGTGCCTACGCTGGCTAGCCATAACAGGGCGTCTTTAGCGGTCTGTTTGGCTACGTTGTTTTTTCGGAACGTGGCCTGTCGATTGATGTCATCGAGCGTAAATAAGTGCTGCCGTAGCCGGGCCGCTGTAGTGGTGTCGGTGGGTGCCGTGCGAAGGCGGCTGAACTCCTTCCGAATAGCCACCACCACGCCGCGCTCGCCAGGCTCGGTGATGTTGGCTTCCTCTTTTTTCAGGTTTGCCTCAAAGTCGGCAATGGCGTCGGGGTCGCGCAAATCGGCCAGGGCTTTTTGCATGTTGCTGGCATATTCGAGCGACTCATAGTTGTCTTTCAGAATGGCCTGTGAGTCGTGGGAAAGCTCATTGAGGTAATAGGCTGCCAGCCCCCCAACGGTGATCAGGATGGCAAACATGAACAGCAAGGCCGACGATATTTTCGATTTTATAGTCATGGGAGGGAAAGCAACCGCAGCGGCGACCTGTGCGGCTCCGGTAATCAGGATAGAATAATTAAATCGACATCCGAATCTGAAAGCTTGTTGAGGAGACGGTTGAAGGCGTTGGTGCGGATAATAATCTGAATCAGGTTGAGGTGTGGTTTGCCGATGCAAACGGTAGTTATTTTTCGTTTTTCTACTTCCTCCATGATACAGTCTACGATGTTGGCGCCTTTGGTTTGGATCACTTCAGCCCCCAGTTCGGTAGCTAACTTCAGGTTGTTAATCAAATGTCGCTGCACGTCGAGCCGGATGCGGTCGGAGCTTTCGCTGGGGAGCTGCACATACAGCACAAACCAGCGCGAATTGTAATAGCTGGCCAGTCGGGCCGTTTTCCGAATCACGCGCCGGGCTACGTCGGCGTTGCTGCTGATGCTGGCCATGAATCGTTCATTGCGCGGCGGCCCTGCCTGTGGCAGGGCCAGGTCGACTTTCCGTTCCACCTGTCCGGCTACCTCTTTCAATGACAACTCCCTCAACTGCAAGATTTTATCGGCCTGAAAAAAATTAGTCAGCGCGGTCTGCACCTTCGTGGGGTCGTAAATTTTTCCTTCCTTCAACCGCGTAATCAGCTCGTCGGCGGTGAGGTCGATGTTGACCACCTCGTCGGCGAGTTGAAGAATACGGTCGGGTACCCGCTCGGTAACGTCGATGTTGGTGATCTTTTTTACTTCGTCATACAGGCTTTCGATATGCTGGATGTTGACTGCCGAGATGACGTTGATGCCTGCGTCGAGGATCTCGATTACGTCCTGCCAGCGTTTTTCATTTTTGGAACCGGGAATGTTCGTGTGGGCCAGTTCATCCACGATCACCAGTTCGGGGTGGGTGTTGATAATGGCCTGCACGTCCATCTCCTCCAGTTGCCGTCCTTTGTAAAACAGTGTGCGTCGGGGAATGATAGGCAAACCTGCCACCAGTGCTTCCGTTTCGGCCCGCTTATGGGTTTCGATGAACCCAATGGTCACGTCGACCCCGTTGCGCAGCAGGTTATGGGCTTCCTGCAACATCCGGTATGATTTCCCCACGCCCGCACTCATGCCGATATACACCTTAAACTTTCCCCGTCGCGACTCACGGATGAGGGACAGAAACCGGTCGGCATTTTGGTCGTTGGGTGTCATGGGAATAAGAGAAGGCAGGGCTATAACACGGAGTTACCCGGAGGTCCACGGAGCTACACAGAGAAAAAGAGTGTACGCTCGAAAAAACCTCTGTGTAGCTCCGTGGACCTCCGGGTAACTCCGTGTTGTAGCCCTGCCTCTTTTGCTCAAAAAGAAATAGCTATGCTTGTTGTCAATGACGTATTGACGCGTCTATTCTCGAACGTAGTCAGTGGCGTTTTGCTATCGTACATTTTGCCTTCCAAACGAAATAGCGCGTTGGGCAGCATGGCGTAGTCGTACCCCAGCGAGTACCCCATTGTCTGGAAACCTGGGGTGCCGATGAGCGTACCAGCTTTGTCATCGTAATATTCTACGCGGCCGTTAACATAGCTTTTGTCTGATGTTTTGTAGCGGGCAATCACCACCGGTGAATACCAGACGTAACTGCCGCCGCCTTCCACGCGAGCGTCGGAGCCGGTGCGGACAACGGGTTTTTGGTCTGAGCCAATGTCGAAGCCTAAAATCACGCCGAACCGGCCCTGTGGATTGATGATGGCGTAGAAATTGTTGAAAAAGCGCGTCTGCCGTAGCGAGTCGGGGCGGTCGCTGCCCAGAAAGCTACTCCAGTTGAGCGTCAGTTCCGGCGACGGGCGGTATTGCACCTGCGTACTCAGCGACGGACCGGAATAGCCGTCCAGCCGTTTAATGCGCTGCCAGCCATTGACAACTGACCCCAGCAACGTCCATTTCCCATTGGCGGTGTTATAGGTCATTTTGGCCCCCGACAAATAGTAGGGTGAGTTTTCGGCGAGGATGCTGCGGGTGAGCGTCCAGCAATCTTTCGAGATAGCACTTTCAAAGCCAATGTGCGAGGCAAAAATGCCCGCATCGAGCCACAGATCACGGTTTTTTGAGAGTTTCACCCCAGCGTTGGCTTCAAACAGATTCTTTATCAGCGCCTGCTCGGCAGCATAGTTATACTGCGGATAGGTACCTACTTGCAGGGCCAGATTCCCCCGAACGCGGTCATTGACGTAAGCGGCTTTAATAAACGCCAGGTTCACGTTTACCTCCCGGTTGCGGCGGTGGTTGTACAGAAATGAAGGCCGTTCCTGTGTGGTTTTTGCCAGCGAAAAATCATGCGAATAGTACGCTTCGACGTAGCCAGACACAGTCAACCCGCTATTGGGGACTGCCTGCGTGGCAGCCTGCGTCGGCGCTGAAGCAGTAGTAGTGTCTGTCGTTTGGGCAATTGATGTATAGGATACCGAGGCCATTGCCAGGGCAGAAAAAAATGTTTTCATAGGGGTAGTACCCAGGCCCCTCCCCTGCGGTTTAGGGGAGGGGCCGGGGGCGGGGTCTTTTTATTTTAGCGCGTCCAGCGCCACATTGATTTTCAAAACATTAACTGTCGATGGCCCAAACAGTCCCAGCGCAGGGCCTTTGGTGTGCTCATCGACCAGTTGATTCAGCCGTTCGGGGGAGATACCACGTACCCTGGCGATTCGGGCCACCTGTATTTTGGCGGCAGCTGGCGACAGGTCGGGGTCCAGACCAGAGCCGGAAGCCGTTACCAACTCCGCCGGGATCTGCGCTTTGTCTACACCGGGGTTGTGCACCAGAAACGTGTCGATGCGGGCCTGAGCCACCTTCAGGTAATCGGGGTTGGAGGGGCCTTTGTTTGAGCCAGCCGAGCCGGCAGCATTGTAGTCTAACGCCGATGGCCGCGAGTTAAAATACCGGTCCTGGGTAAACTTCTGGCCGATGAGCGTATAACCCACGACCTTGCCGTTGACGATTACTTTTTCGCCACTGCCGCCACCGGGTGCAAACCTGGCAATGCCCGATACCACGAGCGGATAAATAACGGCCACCAAAACGAGCATCACCAGGGTGAGACGGATGGCCGGAGAAAGATGCGTTTTCATTGGAAATGATACTGGATGCTGGACATTAGACGCTGGACTTCGTTGCGAGAATCCAGTGTCTAACGTCCAATGTCTAACGTCTTTTTACACAAACAGCCCCACTAACAGATCAATCAATTTGATGCCTACGAAGGGCGCCACCAGTCCACCCACGCCGTAGATGAGCAGGTTTCGCCGCAGTAGGGCCGAGGCACCAATGGGTTTGTAGTCAACCCCCCGCAGGGCCAGCGGAATGAGCATCGGGATAATGATGGCGTTGAAAATCACCGCCGACAAAATAGCCGACTCAGCACTGTGAAGGCGCATAATGTTCAGTGCCTGCAGCGACGGAATAGACACCACAAACAGGGCCGGTACAATGGCGAAATATTTGGCCACGTCATTGGCAATGCTGAACGTGGTGAGCGTACCCCGCGTGATGAGCAACTGCTTACCAATCTCCACCACCTCAATCAGCTTAGTAGGGTCGTTGTCCAGATCGACCATGTTACCGGCTTCTTTAGCGGCCTGCGTACCGGAATTCATCGCCACCCCCACGTCGGCTTGTGCCAGGGCGGGGGCATCGTTGGTACCGTCGCCCATCATGGCTACGAGCTTACCGCCGGTTTGTTCGGTGCGGATGTACTGCATCTTGTCTTCGGGCTTGGCCTCGGCGATGTAGTCGTCAACGCCTGCTTTTTCGGCAATAAACTTGGCTGTCAACGGGTTGTCGCCGGTTACCATCACCGTTTTCACGCCCATCTTGCGCAGCCGGTCGAACCGTTCGGCAATGCCCGGTTTAATGATATCCTGCAATTCCACCACGCCCATAACGTGCTCATTGTCAATAACGACCAACGGTGTTCCGCCATTACCGGCAATAGCCTTTGCCTGCGTTTCCACTTCGGGGGGGAAGTGGTTGCCTGCCCGCTCGACGATGGCCCGAATCGAATCGGTAGCCCCTTTCCGGATGCGTTGCGGTTCGCCACCGCGACCACTGATGAGATTAATACCGGATGAGCGGGTTTCGGCGGTGAACTTGATCATCGTGGCCCCTTCTGTGCTCAGACCGCGGGTTACATCGGTTCCAGCCAGCTCCACAATCGACTTGCCCTCCGGAGTTTCGTCGGCGAGTGAGCTTAGCGCTGATGCCCGGATCATGTCGGCAGCTGATACGCCGGGGGCAGCGTAAAAGTTGGTGGCTTTTCGGTTGCCAATGGTGATCGTGCCGGTTTTGTCCAGCAGTAGCGTGTCAATATCACCCGCCGTTTCCACCGCCCGCCCCGACTTGGCAATGACGTTGGCCCGCAGGGCGCGGTCCATGCCCGCAATGCCAATGGCCGACAGCAGCCCGCCGATGGTGGTGGGGATGAGGCACACGAACAACGAAATCAGGGCGGCAATAGTAATGGGCGCGTTGGCATAGTCGGCGAAGGGTTTCAGGGCCACGCAGACGATGATGAAAATAAGCGTGAAGCCCGCCAGCAGGATCGTCAGGGCAATTTCGTTGGGTGTTTTTTGCCGCGAAGCCCCTTCCACCAGCGCAATCATTTTGTCGAGAAACGACTCGCCGGGTTGGGTTGTTACCATCACTTTGATCCGGTCAGACAGTACTTTCGTACCGCCCGTCACCGATGATTTATCACCACCTGCTTCCCGAATCACCGGGGCCGATTCGCCCGTAATGGCCGACTCGTCGATGGTGGCAAGGCCCTCGATGATCTCGCCGTCGGAGGGAATAATATCGCCGGGTTCGCAGAGAAACACGTCGCCTTTCACCAGTTGCGCCGAGCTAACCGTCGTATACGCATCTGCCGACTGCCCACTGCCTACTTTCTTGGCGGGCGTCTCCTGCCGCGTTTTTCGCAGCGACTCGGCCTGGGCTTTGCCCCGCGCTTCGGCAATGGCTTCAGCGAAGTTGGCAAAGAGTACCGTCAGCAGCAGAATCACCGTGATCACGCTGTTGTAGACCAGCGTTCCCTGCGTCTTGTCGCCGGAGAGGGCGATGTAAACCGTCACGAACAGCATGATTATCGTACCAATTTCGACAGTGAACATCACCGGATTTTTCACCAACTGAGCTGGATTCAGCTTGGCGAAGGATTGTTTTATAGCCGTCCCGATCAGTTCAGACTGGAAGAGGGCGGTGCCGCGTTCGGACGGCGAAGATTGTTGAGCCATGTATATGCTTGAAAAGGGGTTTTTGGACAGGATTAAAGGGATTTCAGGATTGACAGGATTTTCCTGTTCGCTTCTGAGAATGGATTTGAAAAATCCTGTCAATCCTGAAATCCCTTTAAACCTGCCCAAAAACCTTTCTTCTATTTCAATGAGAAATATTCGGCCAGCGGACCCAGTGCGAGGGCGGGGAAGAACGATAGCGCGGTGATGATGATAATAACGGCGAAGGTCATCAGACCAAACGTAGACGTATCCGTGGCCAGCGTACCGGCACTTTCGGGCACGTACTTCTTGTCGGCCAGCAACCCGGCAATAGCCAGTGGTCCGATAATGGGAATAAACCGACCCAGCATCATGACAATACCCGTGCTGACGTTCCAGAAGAAGTTGTTGTCGCCCAGCCCTTCAAAACCTGATCCGTTGTTGGCATTGGCCGACGTGAATTCGTAGAGAATTTCGGAGAAGCCGTGGTAGCCAGTATTGTTGAGCCAGGCCGCGGGTTTCACCGCCCAATTGACGTCGGGATGGTGAACCAGAACGTAGGCTGCAATGGCTACGCCACCTTTCACGAGCAATGTGCTCAGCAAAGCCACGATAGAAGCAATTTTGATCTCCCGCGCTTCTACTTTCCGGCCAAACAGTTCCGGCGTACGGCCTACCATCAGGCCCGAAATAAAGACGGCGATGATGAGGTAGTAGTAATAGTTCAGGAAACCCACGCCACAGCCGCCATAGAAGGCATTGGTCATCATGCCCAGCAGTTGCATCGACCCCGACAGCGCCATGCTCGAATCGTGCATGGAGTTGACCGAACCCGTTGAGATAACAGTCGTGGCAATGCTCCAATAGGCTGACGAAAGCGGGCCGAAACGGACTTCTTTGCCTTCCATAGCTCCTGCTGGCTGCGCCACGCCAAGGTGCGCAATGGCTGGGCTACCGTGAAATTCGGTGATCAGGGTAGGCGTCACCAGCAATAGAAAGCCAGCGGTCATTACGCCGAATACGGTCCAGGCAAAACGTTTGCGGTTGATGAGATAGCCCAGGGCAAAGAGCATGATAATGGGCAGCATTACCTGTGCAATCAATTCAACCATATTCGTAGCGTAGCTGGGATTCTCCAGCGGGTGCGCCGAGTTGGCCCCGAAATAGCCGCCGCCGTTGGTGCCCAGGTGCTTAATGGCAATCAACCCTGCCGCTGGTCCGCGCGACACGTTGACGGTGTCGCCCTGCAGGGAAATAAACTGATCTTTCCCGGCAAAACTGGCAGGAGTACCGTTGAACGCCAGAATGGTGGCAACGATAAGTGAACCCGGCAGCAATACCCGCGTAATGGCTTTTGTGAAATACACGTAGAAGTTGCCCGACAGGCTGGTTTTTTCGGGCAAAAACGCCCGCACCACCAGCGCCAGCGCGGCCATACCCGTGGCCGCCGACACAAACATCAGGAAGTTGATTACGCCAAGTTGCGTGAGGTACGTCAGCCCCGACTCGCCCGAATAATGCTGCAAATCGCAGTTGACCATGAAGCTGATAGCCGTGTTGAAGGCCAGATCAGGCGTCATGGCACCATTGCCGTCGGGGTTGAGAGGCAGCTTGTCCTGAAACAGGAGCATGAAAAAGGCGTACACAAACCAGACGGCGTTGATAGTGAGCAGGGCCACGAGGTTTTGTTTCCAGGTCATGTCCAGCTTCGGGTCGATGCCACCGACCCGGTAAATCAATCGCTCTAGGGGAGCCATAAAATCAAATGCATTGGGTTCGCCCCTGAAGATCTTGCCGACCAGCTTTCCCAGTGGAATAGCCAGTAGCAAAGTGATCAGGTACGTGACCACAACGCCGGTCAATTCGGTATTCATAACGATGTGTGAAAGCGTGTTAGACTGAAAGAGCGGAAGAGTGAACTGGCGTGTGTCGCTCTTTCACTTATTAACTCTTTCACTTTTTAGAATTTCTCTGGCCGAATCAGCACATAGAGCATGTAGCCGAAGACCATGAGCGAGACAATAAACAGAATGAGCAGCATGGTTGTGTGATGTTAGACTTTCTCGAACCATTCGATGACCTTGTAGAAGAGGGCAAAGCACAGAAAAGCCGAGAGAAGCAGGAGCAGGGTAGTACCCATTGAGTTGATTGATTTTGCGATCTGATTTCGAAGAGGATATGCCAAAATGCGATCCAGTCTGGCAAAAACTTTCGATGATTTATCGTAATATCTTGACTAACAGACTTTTATGCTAATAGTATGTAAGTGCATTGGCTAATCGGCCCCTCTTGTTTTGTCGTTTTGAAAAGGCCTCTTTTTCATTTTGGAAAAATGCGCTGTCAATTCTGCTCTGTTCGTGGTTATTTCGGCATTGGCACGATTTTCGGAAAAGGGGAGGTTGGCTGACGCGCTGTGGCTTCTCGGCGCGTTTGGCTTCGCGAGTCGTGCCCTTCGACAAGCTCAGGGTGACAGGAAACTTGAATCAACTCAGGAAGATTGCTCTAATTTCCTGTCACCCTGAGCTTGTCGAAGGGCACGACTCGCGAAGCCAAATGCGTTAACAACACGATAACTCATTGAAAATCAAGACTAGATTTTGAGCAAGCATAACATCGACAAAATGACGACGGCGGGCCTGCTGGTGGCCGTGGGCATTGTTTTCGGCGACATTGGTACCTCGCCATTGTATACCTACCGCGCCATTATTGAAGACCGCGCCGTTGATGAAACCCTGGCCCTGGGGGGCGTGTCGGCCATTTTCTGGACGCTCACATTTCAGACCACCCTTAAATATGTGCTGCTTACCCTGCGTGCCGACAACAACGGTGAGGGCGGCATCTTTTCTCTTTATACGCTCATTCGGCGGTATGCCAAATGGCTCCTGTTTCCGGCCATTGCGGGCGGTAGTTTTCTCATCGCCGACAGCATTATCACCCCGCCCATTTCGGTGGCATCGGCCATTGAAGGGCTGCTGCCGCTGTATCCCGACCTGCCCACCGTGCCCATTGTGCTGGGAATTTTGCTCCTGCTGTTTACGGCACAACAAATGGGGACCGACAAACTGGGCAAAGCGTTTGGTCCCATCATGACCATCTGGTTTACCATGATCGGGATCATGGGCGCGGTGCAGGTAATGCAAAACCCCGCCGTGGTCCGCGCCCTCAACCCCGTGTATGCCTACAACATGATCGTGCATTATCCCGACGGGTTCTGGCTGCTGGGTGGCGTATTCCTCTGCTCGACAGGCGCCGAGGCGCTGTATTCCGATATGGGTCACGTGGGGCGGCGTAACGTGCAGGTGTCGTGGTTTTATGTCAAGTTGACACTGATTCTCTGCTACTTAGGTCAGGCGGCCTGGCTGTTAGACCATACCGGTAAGCCCCTGGGCAACCTGAATTCCTTTTTCGGACTGGTACCAAACTGGTTTATGCTGCCCGCCATTGGCATCGCCACCCTGGCTACGATCATTGCCTCGCAGGCCCTCATTAGTGGCACCTTCACGCTTGTTTCTGAGGCCTTCCGGCTGACGCTATTGCCCAAAATGCGGATCGTTTTTCCCTCCGATGCGCGGGGGCAAGTGTACATTCCAGCGTTTAACTGGCTGCTGATGGCGGGCTGTTTTGGCGTAGTACTCTACTTCCGAGAATCGAAAAATATGGAGGCGGCGTTTGGCCTGTCGGTCAACCTGACCATGCTCACCACCACTGTGTTGCTGGGTATGTACCTCTACGCCAAAAAGCATGTGAACGGTCTGGCGGTGCTGGCCCTGATCCTGCTATACGTGTTTATCGAAGGCAGTTTCCTCATTGCCAACCTCCGCAAATTCACGCATGGCGGCTGGGTGTCGCTGCTGCTGGGACTGATTATGCTCACTGTGATGCTGGTTTGGTATAACGGCAGCCGCATTAAACGCCGCCTCACAACCTTCGTCAGCCTATCTGACCACCTGCCCCTCCTGCGGCAGCTAAGCAACGACGAAACCACGCCCAAATACGCCACCAACCTGGTGTATCTGACGGCCTCACCCCGTAGCCAACAGATTGAAGAACA
This sequence comes from Fibrella rubiginis, assembly GCF_017353185.1. Taxonomy (GTDB): domain Bacteria; phylum Bacteroidota; class Bacteroidia; order Cytophagales; family Spirosomataceae; genus Fibrella; species Fibrella rubiginis. The sequence continues at coordinate 257,813 of NZ_JAFMYV010000001.1, forward strand.
AATTGTTAATTCGATATTGGGCGGGATGCCCAAACGGGCTGATGTCTACTGGTTCATCCATATCGAACTGGTCGATGATCCTTATACTACCGAGTATAGCATTGACATTCTGGACCCTGAAGAGGTAGTGCGCATTACATTCCGGTTGGGATTCCGGGTGCAGCCGCGCATCAATCTGCTGTTCCGCAAGGTGGTGGAAGAAATGGTGCGCTGCCACGAGATCACATTGAAGCCCAAGTACCGCCCCCTCGGTGCCACCCCTGATTTCATCGGCGATTTCCGGTTTGTGGTCATCAACCGGTTTCTGTCCTACGAAAACGACCTGGCTGCTTTAGACACCTTCGTGATGAACGGCTATTTCGGCCTTAAACGCCTGAGTCTGGCCGACGAGCGCGCCTATGGTCTCGACACCCAGAACGTAGAAACCGAGCAGGTCCCTCTGGTGGTGCGCCCCGCCGAGTTCGTACGGTTGAAACGGGTTAGCAGAGGAGGGGAAGCGTGACGCCACAAAGACCAGTATGTTGAACCTACGGCCTTTCACCCAATATTCCTGCTTACTTTTTTCGGCGTATGGTTATTTTTCAGCACGTCAACCCGCCTTTGTTCGATAAGACGTACAGAGCGGTTGGCCGCTTATGCTGCTGCGTGGTAAATCATACCGATGCCTTTGTCTTAACCCGGCACGACCTGTAGGCCTGTTTTTAAGTGGCCTGTTTCTCGCGCTGCCCCTTCGTGCCCAATCCTTTCTGCAGCGGGTGGAGCGGGCACTACCTGCCGAGCGCGTTCGGATGGTACTTTATTACTTCGATACCTGCCGGGCGGTTACGCAGAACCAGTCTGCTGCCTTTCAGATGCTCGGCCAACTGGACGCGGTTGGTCAACGGCGGCACGACAATCAGCTCCGGCGGTATGCCCGGATGCTGCGCGACACGTGGGTCAAAAACAAGCCCAACCGCACCGACCGCCAGAATGCCGACCTGTTTCTGCGTATAGCCCAACGGGCTGATGCTGAAGGCGATGAGCAATTGGCCGGAGTTGCTGAACACTTCACCGGGCAGTATTACTACCTCGGTCAGGACTACGGCAGCGCTTTTCAGTACCTGCTGTCGGCCAACGGACGATTCCGGCAAATCGGCTATGCCAATGTACCCGAAATTCACCGCTACCTCTACGAACTGGCCTTCAACTACTATTACCTCAACGATGATGCGAAGGTCATCAGCCTGTTGACCGAGGCGGCCCACTACCCAGCCTTCAGTCCTAATCTGCACATCCAGGCATTCAACACGCTGGCCATGGCCTATACCCGCCAACAGCCCCAATCGGCCACGATGGTAGGCCTGGCCGAAGCAAATTACCAAAAGGCGTATCAGCTGGCCGTGACCTACCGTGATTCGGTCTGGATGGGCATTGTGCGGGGTAATCTGGGGGGACTGTATGCCCATCAGGGGCGGTGGCAGGCAGCCCTCGCTGCCTTTCGGACCGACTACCGACTGGAAATGCGCTCGGCGGGCCAAAATGGCTATCCAAACATCACGGCGGTAGAACTGGCCCGGTCTTTTTACGAACTCAATCAACTCGATAGTTGCCGCTATTACCTGGACGAAGCCCAGCGCCTGCGCCAGTTTAATTCAACCAAAGACTTTAGCCAGCCTTTTCAGGATGACGTGTTCTGGCAGTTATATTACGCACTGGCCCGCCGCTACTACCAGCGAACGGGTAACCTGCCCAAATCGGATCGCTGCGCCGACAGCTTGCTTAGTTACCAGGTACGTATCGACAACCGCGCCCGGTCGCGGGATGCGGCGTTGGCTGAGCAGCGGCTGCTGGTGCAGCAACACGAGGCCGAGGTAGCCCACCTGGAGCGCCTGAGCCGGACGCAATGGCTGCTGCTGGGCGCGGGGGCTGGCCTGACGGGATTGTTGGGCTGGTTGTATTGGTCCAGCCAACGCCGTCGGCAGCAGGAGGCACTGGCCAACGCCGGGCGTGAACAGCAACTCACGCTGGAGAAGCAACTTGTGACGGATGAACTTGACCGCGCCAGAGCCGACCTCGCCCTGCTGATGGAGGCTCTGCAGCAAAAACAGGCTCAACTCGTTCTGTCGAACCCCCCACTTGCCACCGCCGACCCGTCGCTGCTAAACGCTCACCTGCTCACCAACGATGACTGGGCCGAATTTCGCCGTCGATTTGAGCGGGTGCATCCGTTGTTTTTCGGACAGCTTCGCCACCAATTTACCGACCTCACTCCCGCCGAAGAGCGGCTGATGGCCCTTTCGAAACTTCGGATAGACGGCCTCCACATGAGCCGGATGCTGGGTATCTCGCCGGAGTCGATTCGCAAGGCCAAATACCGGCTCCGCAAAAAACTGGGCGTTACGGGCAGCACCCCACTGCTCGAACTGCTGGAGTAGCTGCCGACAACGAATTGTCCACGCGATTGTCCACGCCTGGTGCTTGGCTAAGGATAGACAAATAAGCTGTTTTGGCGATTCATTTTTACTACCCGACTGATGAACAAACTACTACGCCTCCTTCCTTTTTGGGTTGTTCCGGTTAGTTTACTGTTGCCGCAAACCGCCCATGCTCAGGTGACGCGCTATGTGAGCACCACGGGCAGCACCAACCCCGTCAGCGCGACGAGTTGGGCCGCCAGCACCAATAACCTGCAGGGGGCCATCAACGCCAGCAGCGCGGGCGACATGATCTGGGTGGCGGTGGGCACGTATAAACCCACAAATGGCAGCGACCGTACCCTCAGCTTTTCGATGGAGGATGGTGTGGCGATTTACGGCGGGTTTCGGGGGAACGAACAAACCCTGAGCCAACGCCCCGCCGTCAATCCCATCGTAGGCGGCCCCAGCGGTACCACGCTGAGCGGCGACATCGGTACGCCCGGCGACCCGACTGATAATAGCTTCCACGTCATCAGCAACCGGGGCAACACCCGAACGGGGCTAACGAGCACGGCGATACTGGATGGCTTCGTGATCACCGCCGGTAACGCCGTAACCACCAATACCAGCAACCCCAATGCTGATCCGAACAACAGTGGGGGTGGGATCTATAACCGGAGCATGGGGGGCGTATGTAGCCCCACCATCCGCAACTGTCTGTTCCAGCGGAATTTTGCGCTGTTTGGGGCGGGCGGGGCTAATGATGGTTTTGGGCAGGGTACGGCGAATCCGCAACTGATCAACTGCCTGTTTCAGACTAATACGGCGTTTGCCTCCGGAGGTGGGCTGTTCAACAACGGCAATCAGGGGCAGAGCGATCCGGTGGTGGTTAACTGCCTGTTTCGGGCCAACGAAGCGTTTAGCTCCGGTGGGGCGATGTATAATTTTGGGGTCTCCGGGACGAGTGACCCGGTGATGGTCAACTGCGGTTTTTTGGCCAACAGAGCGCCTTTTGGGGCAGGGTTGTATAGCGATGCCCGCGATGGCCGGAGTAGACCGCAGGTAATTAATTGTTCGTTTCGCGACAACGCCGCCACCCAGCAGGGTGGTGCAATGTACAGCGCCGCAGGTTTGTTGGGAGTAAGTCGGCCGGTACTGACCAACTCGGTGTTTTGGGACAACGGTGGAGCCAACACGTTTGTCAACAACGAGGCCAGCATCACGACCGCCTACTGCCTGTTTGAGCCGACGGTGACGGGCTATACCGCCGGAACGGGCAACCTGACCAATGTAACAACCTCGCCCTTCGCCGGGGCGGGTAGCCTGGCCCTCACAAACTGTTCGCCAGCCATCAATGCGGGTAATCCGGCCAGCCAAACGGTGGTTTCGGGGCCATTCTCGGCCACCGCCCTGCCCACCACCGACCTGGCCAACACGCCCCGCATCGTTGGCGGCCGGGTCGATATGGGGGCTTTCGAGTACCCGATCAGCACGGCCCCCACGCGGCTTTACGTCGATGCGTCAGCAGCAGGTACGGGCGACGGTCTGAGTTGGGCCTCGGCCTTCTCCGACCTGCAAAGTGCCCTGACGTACCCATGCAGCCAAAGCGTAACCGAAATTTGGGTAGCCGCCGGTACGTATAAGCCCACGACGGGCACCGACCGGAACGCCAGCTTTGCGCTGAAAAACGGCTTGGCCATCTACGGCGGCTTTACAGGCGACGAAACCAGCCTCAGTCAACGGCCCCGCATCGATCCCATTAGCGGGCAACCAGCCAGCAGTACGCTCAGTGGCGCGATCGGCACCTCCAACAGCAGCACCGACAACAGCTACCACGTTATCAACAACCCGGCTAGCCTGAGCCTTACCAACACAGCGGTGCTGGATGGTTTCGTGATCACGGGCGGCAATGCCAGTGGCGGTTTTCTAAACCCAACTGGCCGGGGCGGCGGAATCTACAATGAAGGGTTTGGCTCGGTTTGTAACCCCACGATTCGCAACTGTTCGTTTGTCGCTAACCAGGCTTCCGTTGGTGGGGCCATATGCAACCTGGGGCTAAACGGTACGAGCAGCCCCGTGATCACCAACTGCTTTTTTCAGAGCAACAGCGCTATCAACGACGGCGGGGCCATCTACAACGATGGGCGTAGTGCCGGCAACAGTAATCCGACGCTCATCAACTGCGGCTTTCAGGGTAACAACGCTACTGACAACGGCGGGGCAATGCACAACGATGGCGACAATTCGGGCACGAGTCGCCCGGCGCTGATCAACTGCTCATTTCAGGCCAACCGGGCTACGCGGGGCGGGGCCATGTACAACACAGCGCAGCCCACTGGCTCGAGCCGCCCCATAGTATCCAACTCGGTTTTCTGGAATAACGGGGTAAGCCTCTCTAACGGAGCCAATACGTTCGTCAATAGCGGCGACGTGGCGGTGGAGGCTACTTACAGCTTCTTCGACAACACCGTGACGGGGTACTTAGCCAACCCTACCAACCTGACCAGCGTCACGCCAACCGTTACCCGTTCGCCCTTTTTGAGCACAACTTCGGTGGGGTTGAACGCCTGCTCCCCGGCAATCAATGCGGGTAATCCGGCCAGCGTTACCGTGGCTAACGGGCCGTATTCACCCGTCAACCTGCCCGCTACCGATCTGGCGGGCAACCCCCGCGTCATTGGGGGCCGGGTCGACATGGGGGCTGTTGAATTTACCGGAACTCCGATTGCACAGGCGGCGATCACCCGGCAACCGGCTGCGGGAACGGCGGTGTGTACGGGAACAACCATAACAGCCAGCGTAAGCGCAACGGGCACAGGGGTGAATTACCTGTGGTACCGAGATGGTCCGTCTGGGCCGGTATTGCTGACGAGCCAGACATCGGCTACGCTCACGCTGCCTGCCGTTACCACTGCCAGCACGGGTAGTTATTCAGCGGTCGTGGTGGGGCCGTGTAATTCCGTCACCAGCACCGCGTTCAGCCTTACTGTCAGTACCCCGCCCACTAACCTCGCACTCTCGGCCAGCACATCGACCGGGGTTGCGTCCAGCACGCTAACCTGCGCCGCGACCAGCCTTACGCTCACCGCCACAGCCACCGGCACGGGGTTGACTTACGCCTTCGCCGGGCCATCGGGTACGTTGGCGGGTAGCGGCAACACCCGCACAATCAGTGCATCAGGCACGTACTCGGTCACCGCAACAAACGCCACCGGCTGTTTCAGCACGACCACCACCCCCATTGTCAGCAACACCACGGCCCCCACCCTGAGTGTCAGCCCAACGAGCGGTACGCTGACCTGCACTAACCCCAGCCTCACACTCACCGCAGCGGGCACGGGTACAGCCTACCGCTGGACGGGCGGCAGCACCGGCAACACATTGACCGTCAACGTCGCTGGTGCGTACTCAGTTACAGCGACGGGGAATAATGGCTGTACGTCCGTGAGCAGTGTGACCATCGGTAGCAACCAGACGGCTCCCACCGCTACGCTTGTGGCTAGCCAAACCCTGATTTGTACACCCGGCAGCGCAACGCTCACGGCGAGTGGGGGTATAAGCTACCTTTTCGCTGGCCCCGGCCTGAGCCAGTCGGGTACGTCGGCAACGGCTGTTGTCGCCCAGGGCGGAGCCTTCTCGGTGGTCGTTACAGGCACCAACGGCTGCTCGGCGTCGGCGGGGGTGGTCATCAGCAGCAGTCCAACGCCCGGCGCTCCGGCCCTGTCGGGGGCCAGCCTGACCGTCACGGCCAGCCCCACGCCTATTTTGCTGACCACGCTGGTGACGGCTACAGGCGGTAACGTGCTGACGTTCACCGGCCCTTCGGGGGTAGTCAACCCGCCGGTTGCCAATATCAATGCGGCGGGGGTACAGACATTTTCGGTGGTGCAAACCAGCCCCGCGGGCTGCGTCAGTCCGGCCACGGTGTTCAGCCTCACGGTGCTCTCGCCCCAGCCCCCCAGCAGCCAGACGCTCTGCCGGGGCAGTCAGGTGGTGCTCGACGTTTTGCCCAATGGTGTGCGCTATGAGTGGTACCGGAATGGGCAGACGGCCGCCAACAAGCTCATCAACGTGGTCGGTGTACAGTTGGGCACTACCACGGCCAGCCTCACACTGGTGAGTGTGCAGACCAACGCCACGTACTACAGTAAGGTCTTCGCCGCCGATGGCAGTTTTACCTGGGCGGGGCCGTTTGTCATCACGGTCAATGCTGCTTGTGGCGGTCGTAGGTCAGGGGTTGCCGGGGAGCCGGTTACTGCCCTGTCGGTTCAGCTATTGCCCAACCCCATCACGAATAGTGAACTACGGGCAGTTGTGACGGGTGCCACTGGCAACGCGTTATTGCTGACGTTATGGGATGGGCGGGGGCAACTGGTGCGGCAGCAGGCATGGGCCGTGGCGAGTGCCAGCGAAGAGGTGATCTGGGATCTGCGCCAGCACCCAGCCGGAATGTATCTGCTGAAAGCCCAGGCTGCCGAACAACTCATTACGGTTAAAGTGCTGAAAATAGAGTAATAGCCGGCGATACCCTCATTGCCCGTCCCGCAGAGTTCATGCAGTTGACATACGCAGGCAGGGAAGCGGAAGCGGGCGGTTGGAGGTGTTCTACGCGCATTATGGTCGTCCATCAGTATCCACGTGGACGTGCGGCGTTGAGTGATCGGCTACTTTTGCGGGCACGAGCCGTTTTCATCCTGGCTTACCCCACCACCTTGGCCGCAATCGTTGACCAACTCTGTCTGTTGCTGACCTACGCGGGCGTTGCCCAGGCTGTTTTTGTGACCCTGCTGCTCAACAACAGGCGCGTCCGCAAAAGCCGGGCGAATGGGTTTCTGTCGGTGTTATTGCTGGCTATGGCCTTCAGCGTGTTGCACAGCCTCTACGCCGGTCAGACCCTTGCCCATTTTTCCATCAAAGCCTACCCCCTCGGCGACCCTACGTTTCTGGTCATTGCGCCGTTGCTGTGGCTCTACGTGCAGGAGTTGACGGGGCATCGGGTGAGGCTATCGGCACAGACAGCGCTGCACTTTGCGCCATCGGTGGTCCTGAGCGCCGGCTCGTTGTTGCTGGGTCACGTATCAAATGATTTTGGTGAAAACCGGCTGACAGGCAATAACCTACACTGGACTTATTTGCTGTTCTGGGCCCTGGTGGTTGTGCAGTTTCTGGGTTATCGCTACGTTGTCAACAAGCGGTGGCTGGAGTACCAGCAACTACTGGAAGAGGAGGTGTCGAACACTGAGCAGGTGAACATTGGCTGGATACGGTTTTTCATGCGGGTGTTTCTGGGTATCACCGTGTTCTTTCTGCTGGTGCTGATTAACCTTATTCACCACGGCGACATGAGCGGCATCAACCGACTGTCGGCAGTGGTGCTGGCGGGCTCGATTTTCGCTCTGGGCTACAAAGGCATTCTTCAGAACGACGTCTTCCACGTACCCCTGCCTGCCCCCAACGGCCATAATGATGCTGCCGACAGCCTGCCCGCCGCTGAGCCCAAACAGCCCGATCAGCTACTCATCGATCGCCTGCTTCGCTACATGGAGTCCGAAAAACCGTACCTCGACCCCGAACTAACGCTGAGCAGTCTGGCGAATCAACTGGGTGTAAGCCGGAGCGCATTGTCGCAGTTAATCAACGAAGGCGTGGGAGATAATTTTTACAATTTCGTGAACAAGTACCGGGTCGAGCAGGTGAAGCGATGTATGGTCGACCCGGCGTTGGCGCACTTCAGTTTGCTGGGCCTTGCACTCGAAGCCGGGTTTAAATCAAAATCGACGTTTAACCTCATCTTCAAACGCTTCACCGGCCTTACACCGAGCGAGTATATGCAGACGGTTCGCTAACTGAATGATTAGACTGGCCTGCTTATTATTTTGGTTAATAATTTGACGGTCAGCTATATATCAACGGATAATGGTGGCCATTGGTGTGTGGTCGAAGCTACACGCCAATGGCAGGCAGCCAGCCAATGGCGTCCAACGGGATGTAGCCGGACGACGGGCCTGTTTTTGTTCACGAGCATTGCCTCAAAAAACACAAGCAGGTGCAAGACAACATCGCCGTCGAACTGGTCAGCGTAACCAAATCGTTTACGCTGGCTTCTGGTCCTTTTCGGGCCTTAACAGCCATCACAGTCCGTATACCGGCGGGGCAACTCGTAGCCGTGACCGGCAAATCGGGCAGTGGCAAATCCACGCTGCTTAACCTGATCACGGGCATCGACAAACCCTCGGAAGGGAGCGTGTCGGTCAACGGTATTCGTATCGACCGGCTGTCGGAGCGGGCGCTGGCCTCGTGGCGGGGGCGGACGGTGGGGGTGGTATTCCAGTTTTTCCAGTTGCTGCCCACCCTCACCATCCTGGAAAATGTGCTGTTGCCGATGGACTTCTGCCAGACCTACCCCCGCCACGAGCGGAAACAGCGTGCCCTGCAATTGCTGGAGCAGGTAGGCATTGGTGATCAGGCTAATAAACTGCCGTCGGCGTTGTCGGGAGGGCAGCAACAACGAGCGGCCATTGCCAGGGCTTTGGCCAACGACCCGCCCATTCTGGTGGCCGATGAACCTACCGGCAACCTTGATTCGCAAACGGCAACGGCCATTTTTCAGCTGTTTCAGGCCCTGGCCCTGGCTGGCAAGACCGTCATTGTGGTCACCCACGAAAAAGAGTTTGCCACCTGGTTTGAACATACCATTGCCCTTACCGACGGGGCTATTATGGGCGATCAGTAAGCTGCCATTGACAACCAAAACAAGACTAAGTCAACCAACACTTTTCATGCAAACGTTCTACCTAAAAGTCCTGCGCGACGTAACAACCGACTATGCCCGGAGCCTGACGCTGGTGCTGGCTATTGCCCTTGGCGTAAGTGCTATCGGGGCCATTTTGGGAGGCTACGCCGTAGTGAGCCGGGAAATGACCGTCAACTACGGCAGCACACGTCCCGCCGCCGCCACCATCGAACTGGAAGGCGACATCACCCGTGCACTGGTCGACAGCGTCAGGGCACTGCCCAATATTGAAACCGCCGCCCGCCGTACCACGCTGACTGCCCGCATGCGCGTTCAGAACAGGTGGTATCCCATGCTGCTCTTCGTAGTCGACGATATGAACGACCACACCATCAGCACGGTACGGCTCTTATCGGGTCGCGCAGAACCGCCCGCCGGCACCATGCTGGTTGAGCGAACGGCCCTGGCCATTATGCAGGCCCGCGAAGGGGAACGCATGTTCGTAAAAACAGCCAACGGGCCACTCACTCCTCTCCGGATTGTGGGCACGGTACATGACCCTGCACTGGCCCCGGCCGCGCAGGAGCAGGCGGGCTATGGCTACATTACGCTGACCACGCTACATAGCCTGGGCGAGAAACAGGGGTTCGACCAGATCAAACTCAGGTTCGTAACCGGTGGTGAGTCGGCAGAAACGATTACGAAACAGGCCGAAACCGTGGCTACCTGGCTGGCGCAGCGGGGCCATGCCGTTCACGAAATTCAGGTACCACCGCCCAACCGACATCCCCACCAAAGCCAGATGACCACTATGCTGTCTATCTTCATCGTGTTCAGCTTTCTGGTGCTGCTGCTGGCATCCATACTGGTGTCGGTATCGGTAGCCACGCTCATGGTGAAGCAGGTGCGGCAAATTGGTATCATGAAAACCATTGGGGCGGGTTCGGGACAGATTGCCGGGCTGTATTTGCTTCAGATCGGGCTGTATTGCCTGGCCGCGCTGGTGGTTGGCATCCCGCTAAGCCGGGTAGGGGCCTCGGTGCTGGCCACGCGAGTCGGTACGCTGCTTAACCTCGATCTGACTAACCCGTCTGTGCCGGGCTGGGTCGCGGGGGTACAGGTGGTCACGGGTCTGTTGCTGCCCCTGCTGGCGGTGCTGTTTCCGGTGGTGCGGGGAAGCCGCCTGTCGGTCCGCAAAGCACTCGATAACGTGGGCGTATCGTCTGCCAAGGTTAGGCCCATGGGGTGGATCAACCGTCTGGGTACCTGGTTGTCGCTGAGCGAAACCGTCCGGCTGTCGGTGCGGAACGTATTTCGGCAGCAGGCCCGGCTGATCATGACGCTGGGTCTGCTGGCCGCTGGTGGCGCTATGTTCATGACCGCCTTAAACGTATCGGCGGCCTGGGACAAATCACTGGCGCAGATTTACGCCCAGCGTCTTTTCGACCTGGAAATCAGGCTTGGTCAGCCCCTGTCGCCCGCTACGCTGGCGCAGCTCCGGGCTGTTGAAGGGGTCAATACGGTAGAAGCAGGGGCCTTGGCTCCGGTCAGTTTCGCCAGCAATGGCCCTTACACCATCAGCCACGCGTATCCCGACAAAGGCCATGGTAGCTTTAAACTACAGGCGCTCTCATTGCCTGCCCGGTTGCTGCGGCCCACGCTGACGGCCGGGCGCTGGCTCAGCCAGCCGGGGGCTATGGATGTGGTACTGAATCAGTCGGCGCGGAGGGCGGGCACCAAATCCGGCGACCTGATTGTGTTGTCGGTGGGCCGAAAAAAGAGTACCTGGCGGGTAGTTGGCTTTGCCGAAGATGTTGGCTCACCCGCCACCGCCTACGTCAGCGCCGGGGCTTTCGCCCGCGCCACCCTTCCCACCGATCGTACGTACCTGCTTCGTATTGCCTTTGCCAACCGCGACCGAGCCTATACGACCGACAGGATTCGAATGGTCGATGCCATCCTGGCCCAGGCTAACGTGGTGGTGGTGTCGAGTGTGCCGACCTGGCTGGTGAAGAACGCCGTGGGTGAACACATGAAAATTTTGGTCAACGCCCTGCTGGCCATGGCCGTTCTGATGGCCCTGGTGGGGTCGCTGGCCTTGTTTTCTACCATGAGCCTAAACGTACTGGAGCGCACCCGCGAGATCGGCGTGATGCGGGCCATTGGCGCCACGCCCGCCACCGTCAACGCGCTGATTGTCTGGGAGGGGCTGATCATTGGCTTCCTGAGCTTCTTTGTGGCTTTCGCGGGGTCATTGTTGCTGTCATTTTATCTTGGTAGATCGGTGGGCAACATGTCGTTTCGTACGCCACTAAACCTGACCATTTCGCCGCTGGCAACGGGTGGTTGGGTGGTTATTCTGGTGGTTGGCTCCTACCTGGCCACGCTTTTCCCCGCCCGGCGAGCCAGCCGAATTACCACCCGCGAAGCCCTGGCTTATGAGTGACGGCTTTGCAACAAGCGCCGTAGGTCTACCACAAACAGCTAGCACTTACGGCACGCAACGAATACGGTGCAGCCTGCTTGGCTACCGACACCGTGCTGTTGAATCCCTACGGGATAACGGGCGGCCATCAGGGTAATGTTGATACGCTCCTTACCCCTCAATGCCATACTCCGCCATCTTCCGGTACAACGTCGTTAGCCCAATGCCCAGCAGCTTGGCGGCTTCGGGTTTGTGGCCGTTGGTGTGGATGATGACCCGGCGGATGTGTGCTTTCTCGACCGTGGCCAGGTCCAGAGCGGTTTCGTCCAGCAGTGACGATTGCAGGTCGAAGGGGAGGGTGCTGGGGGTGAGTTCGGTGGTGCCATTGGGGCGGGTGTCGGCCAGAATTACGGCGCGTTCAATCACGTTCTTTAGCTCCCGAATATTGCCTTTCCAGGGGTGCTGTTGCAGTTTTTGCACAAAAGCCGGACTCAACTGCACGTCGCGCCTGCCGATTTTGGCGGCGGCCTGCCGGGCAAATTGAGTAGCCAGATCGGGGATGTCGTCGCGGCGGTCGCGGAGGGGGGGCAGTTCGATAGAAAACACCGACAATCGGTAATACAGGTCAAGCCGAAAATGGCCCGCGTGGGCTTCCTGCTCCAGCCCCCGGTTGGTGGCGGCGATAACCCGCACGTCGGTTTTGGTGGGTTTGGTGTCGCCCACGCGCAGAAACTCATGGGTCTCCAGCACACGCAGCAGCTTGGCCTGCAAATCGAGCGGCATTTCGCCGATCTCGTCCAGAAAAATCGTGCCCCGGTCGGCTTCGGCAAACAGCCCTTTCTGGTCGCGGCTGGCCCCGGTAAACGCCCCGGCGCGGTGACCGAACAACTCGCTTTCCAGGATGTCTTTGCCCAGCGCCCCGCAGTTGATAGCCACAAACGACTGCGCCTTGCGGGGGCTGGCCTGGTGAATGGCCTGCGCGAATACCTCCTTGCCCGTGCCGGTTTCGCCGGTGAGCAGCACGGTAGTATCGGTGGCTGCCACGCGGCGGGCCAAATCCACGGCCTGCTGCACGGTCTTCGAATGCCCTACGATGCTCTCGAAGCCCAGCCGCTGACTCATCTGCGCCTCCAACTGCCTGATCCTGAATTGTAAATTAGCCTTCTCCACTGCCCGGCTCACCAGCGGGATGATGCGGTCGTTGTCGTCGCCTTTGGTGATATAGTCGAAGGCGCCGTTTTTGATGGCCGTTACCCCGTCGGCGATGGTGCCGTAGGCGGTGAGCACAATCACCTCCGTGGCGGGGTACAGCTGCTTGATCTGGGCGGTGAGTTCAATGCCGTTTTTGTCGGGCAGTTTCACGTCGCTGATCACCAGCTGAACGGCCTCACGCTCCAGGATTTTCAGACCCGCGCGGCCATTTTCGGCTTCCAGCATGGTGTAGCCTTCCAGTTGCAGAATCCGGGCCAGCAACTGCCGCAGCCGGGGTTCGTCGTCGATGAGGAGAATGGTAGCAGGCATACTATCGTAGACCAGGTTTACGCCTTTACCGCGTCGCTGATGGCTTCACGGTTGATAAATCGGTTGAAGTAGAGCCAGCCAACCACCACCATCGCGCCTGCAATGACCAGCGGCAAACTGAGGCTGATGGTTTCGATGTAGCCCGCAATGACGGGCGGGATGGCAAACGCTGCCGACAGCACCGACTGGTTGATACCCAACGTGCGACCCTGCCCTTCATCTCCCGCGCTGGCCGAGACAAGGGTAGTGGCGTTGGGAGAAGTAAGTCCCTGGAAAAGAGCCATGAGCGGAGCCACCAGAAAGATTTGCCACGACTGCTGCGGCAGCAAAAAGCACCATAATGCCACCGCCAGGCCCAGTACGCTTACCCGCAAAATCTGCTGCGGCGTATACCGACTCGCCACGCGCCGCACCACCAGCCCCTGCATCAAGGCAATGCAAAGCCCCACAAAACCGAAATAGCGGCCAATGTGTACCTGATCAAAATCGAAGCGTTTGACGAGGTACACCGAGAAGAACTGGGTGTAGAAATTGAAGCCGAGCGCGTAGAAAAACACCCCGGCAAACAGCACCCGCAGCCGTGGGTTGGCAAAGGCTTCGCCAATGTTGCGGAAGCCCGTAAGCGGTGTGATGGGCCGCATAATGGGCGTTGCCAGCGTTTCGCGGAAGGTGGTCATCACCATAATGATGTTGATCACAGCCAGGCCCGCTGCCGCATAAAAAGGCGTGGAGAAGTCGAACCACGACACCGTTTTGGGATTCGAGAGTTCACCGCCGAGCGTGGGGCCGATGATAAACCCGATGCCAAATGCTACGCCGATCAGCCCGAAATTCTTTGTCCGTGAACTCACGTCGCTCACATCCGCAATGGCCGACTGAATAATGGCGATGTTACCCCCGCCGATGCCGTAGACAATGCGGCTGAGAAAGAGCATCCACAGCGCCTGGGTCTGGATGCCGACGGCGAAAATAAGGTAGCCCGTGATGGTCAGCACCAGCGAAAACAGGAGCATGGGTTTGCGCCCGTACCGGTCCGACAGCGCACCGAGCAGCGGCCCGCCAATGAACCCCGCTACCGAAAACGACGCCAGCAGATAGCCCAGCAAAATGGTGCGCTGGTCGATGCTGTAGCTGGCGGGCAAAAACCCCGAACTGGCCCGCAATAGCAGCGGCGTAATGGTGGGTGTAGCAATACCAACGCCCACCACGTCGATAAACACGGTGAGAAAAATGGTGGCGAGGGGGAGGCGATTGGAGGACATAAAAAAGGAGTAGTAACTGTGGCTTCGCGCTACGTGCCCTTCGACTGGGCGTCCCCGACAAGCTCAGGGTGACAGGAAACTTGAATCTACTCTTGAAGATAAATCTATTTCCCTGTCACCCTGAGCTTGTCGGGGACGCCCAGTCGAAGGGCACGTAGCGCGAAGCCACAGTACGGCTGAAACTGCCATTCCTCAACCCGCTCTACCCCTGAAAGGTTAAATCTCTACCTTTGTTATATGACTTTTGATCAACTGCCCGCCCGCCGTCAGGAGCAACTGATGGCGTTTAATCGCCTGCTCACCATCATGGACGAGCTACGCGAACAGTGCCCCTGGGATCGGAAACAGACCATGGAAACGCTTCGCCACCTCACCATCGAGGAGACCTACGAACTCTCGGACGCGATTCTGGAAGGCAACCGTAGCGAGATCAAAAAGGAAATCGGCGACTTGATGCTGCACATGGTTTTCTACAGCAAAATCGGTTCGGAAGCCCCAGAAAACGACCCGCAACGATTTGACGTGGCCGACGTGCTCAACGGCATTTCCGACAAGCTCATCAGCCGTCACCCGCACATCTATGGCGACGTTAACGGCAACAAAGTGGTAGCTGATACCGAAGAGAAAGTAAAGGCCAACTGGGAGCAGTTGAAGCTGAAAGAAGGCAACAAATCGGTGCTGGGTGGGGTGCCGCAATCGCTGCCGGCGCTGGTGAAAGCCATGCGCATACAAGAAAAAGCCCGCGGTGCCGGGTTCGACTGGGACGAGCCGGCGCAGGTGTGGGCCAAGGTAGAGGAAGAGATGCAGGAGTTTCAGGCGGAATACAACGCCGATGGTGGGGCCATTGACGAGGCTCGTGCTGAAGGCGAATTCGGCGACCTGCTGTTCTCGCTGGTGAACTACGCCCGGTTCATGAACCTCAACCCCGAAACGGCTTTGGAGCGCACCAACAAGAAGTTTATCAAGCGATTCCAGTACCTCGAAGACCGCGCCCGCGCCAACGGTCAGGTTCTTCACGAAATGACCCTCGCCGAAATGGATGTGTACTGGGAGGAAGCGAAACGAGTTTAAGGTTCAATGTCTAAGGTTTAAGGTTGCTAGGCGCTGTAGGCTCCGCGCTAGTCGCCCTTCGACAAGCTCAGGGTGACAGGCAAATAAGATAGGTTCTTGACTTGACTCAAGGTCGTTGTCACCCTGAGCCTGTCGAAGGGCGACTAGCGCGGAGCCTACAGCGCCTAGCAACGTTAAACTCCCTTCTCACCGCCTCCGCCCATTGCTTCATCTGTTTGCCGGAATAATGGAGACCGTCGGGGGCAAATTGAGTAGCGTCTCCGGCGGCAGCGCGGGTTAGGGGCGTTATGTCGATGAAGGTTACTTTGTGCTGGTTACACACCTGTTTGGCAGCGGCGTTGAACCGGTCGATTTGCTGACCAATGGCAACCGGATCGCGGTCTTTGGCGAAAGGCGACGCCCCCCAGTCGGGGATAGAAAGCACCATTACGTGCTCAGGACGGCCTTTGGCGAAACGGATGGCCGTTTGCAGCAACCCCGTAAACTCCGTTTTATAACGGTCTAACTCCTGCCCCCGGTACTGGTTATTAACGCCGATCAACAACGAAACAAGGTCGTATGAATTGGTATTGCCCGATGCGGCGATGGCCTCGGCAAGTTCGGCGGTGGTCCAGCCGGTTTTAGCAATAATGTCGGGGTTAGCCAGGTCAATGCCTTTTGCACGGGCCAGGCGGGCAAACTGAACGGGCCAGCGGTCGGCTTCGGGCACGCTTTCGCCAATGGTGTAGGAGTCGCCGAGAGCGAGAAAATGGCGGCTACCGGCGTTAGTGGGCGTGGTCATCTGAACAGACGGTTTTGGTTGAGTGCAGGCTAGGGTGAGCAGCAGACCGAGGGTGCCGAGGCAGGCGGTTGCTGTGTTGGCTAAGTGATGCAGCATAGGGTGGTTGTTTCTGCTAACTTACGGCGAAACGGACATTGGTAGCTAGCCGTACGTCAAACCTATACCTCCATAAAACCATCCCCTATGCGTTACCTTTTCCTCTTCTTTTTCCTTCCCCAAATCGTTGTTGCGCAGATAAACCCCGCCAGCGTCACCATTGCGCGGGATGCGTTTGGGGTGCCCCATATTTTTGCCAAAACAGACCCGGAAGTGGCCTATGGACTGGCCTGGGCACATGCCGAAGACAATTTCAAGACGATCCAGTACCTTATGTTGCCCGCCAAAGGACTGTTGGGCAGGCAATTAGGTAAGACCGGTGCCGCCGCCGATTACGTCATGGAACTACTCCACGCGGGCGAACTGGTAGCCGGCACCAAAGGCCCGGCCCTGTCGCCCGACTTTCAGGCGGTGGTGGAAGGCTACTTGCAGGGCATCAACGACTTCGCTCGTGCCCACCCCGAGCAGGTGCTGGACAAACGGGCGTTTCCGTTTTCGCTCACCGACTACCTCAAAACGTCGGTGCTATCGCTGTCGGTGATTTCGGGATTCGACGGGGCACTGAAAGCCATTTATGCGGGTCGAACTCCTACCATTGATTTTGGTTCACCTGCCACGGCTCACCGTCCGGCTCGTCGGCGGCAAAACCGGGCCGATTGGCTAGGCGATGCACTGAACGAGTTGTCGTTTCCCGGCTCGAACGCCTTCGCCATTCATCCCGCCAAAACCACCGAGGGTGAGGCGTTGCTGGCCATCAATTCGCACCAGCCACTAGAAGGGCCGGTGGCGTGGTACGAGGCGCATTTGTGTTCCGAACAGGGCTGGAACATCATTGGTGGGCTGTTTCCGGGGGGCGTTACCATCTTCCACGGGGTCAACGAGCACCTCGGCTGGGCGCATACCGTGAATTATCAGGACAAGATCGACACCTACCAGCTCCAGACCGACAAAGCCCACCCCGGCCAGTATCTGTTCGATGGAAAGTGGCTGCCGCTGGAGGTCAAAAAGGTGAAGCTGCACGTGAAGGGCATTCCGGTTGCCATTGGCCGAAAAGCCTACTGGAGCGTTTACGGGCCTACGGTTGTAACAAAAAAAGGCACTTTCGCGCTACGGTTGGGGGCTAATCAGGAACTGCATGGGCTGGAACAATGGTACCGCATGAACAAAGCCCGGTCATTCAGCGAGTTTCACAAGGCCCTCGAACCCACCGCCATCCCCGGCTTCAACATCGTCTATGCCGACCGCGACACCATCTACTATGTCAGCAACGGTAAGATTCCCCGCCGCGACCCGGCCTACAACTGGGCGGGCACCCTACCCGGAAACACCTCGCGCACGCGCTGGACGCAGTTTCACCCCCTGTCCGACTTTCCCGCCTACGTCAATCCCCCCGGTGGCTACGTGTTCAACATGAACCACACGCCCTTCAACGCCACCGCCCCCGCCGATAACCTCAAGCCTGAGCAGTTTGACCTAACCATTGGTTACGAACGCTTTAATACCAACCGCAGCGTTCGGTTCGGCGAACTCATCGCGCCGCTGGACAAGGTGAGTTATGCTGATTTTAAGCGCATTAAATACGACCTGCAACTACCGCAAAAGCTTTCCTACGCCGCCGGTCCCGATGCCAACGCCCTCTTCACCCTCTCGCCCGACGCCTATCCCGATATCAGCGAACAGATTCTGACGCTGAAGACCTGGAACCGGCAGGCGACCGTCGATAGCCCCGGCGCGGGCTTGTTTCTGATGGTATATCATTACTGGACCGACAAATTAAACGATGTATCGCCCCGTCCCGCGCTTACCGCCGCCGACTGCGCCGAAAGTTTGCGTTATGCTAAGTCGTTCATGCTGAAGCATTTCGGTAAAACGGGAGTCACCCTGGGCGAGTACCAGCAGCATGCCCGGGGCAATCGGGCTACGCCCATCTGGGGCCTCCCCGACGTGCTGGCTTCCATCTATTCGGCTCCCTACAAAACGCCCACCGGTCAAACCGGACGCGTTCATAGTACCAACGGCGAGTCGTATATCATGCTGGTGAAATTTCCGAAAACGGGTTTGCCCATCATCGAAACCGTCAACTGTTTTGGGGCATCAGCTAACCCCAGTAGTCCTCATTTTACAGATCAGATGAACTTGTTCACTGGTATGAAAACCAAACCCATGACCCTTGATAAAGCCACCGTACTCAGCACTGCCAAACGCATTTATCATCCCGCAGAATAACGCTCCAAAAGAACAATGACACAGGCTTTACTCAGGTTTACGTTGAGATTTTATACTTAAACAAATGAGAATGTTATGGTAATAAACTGTTATCAAATGTGAATAAAGTGTTATTTATTGGGCGGTGAAGCATTAGTACTTGGTCGGATATAGCTTTGGTGCGATAGATAGTCTAAGTAGACTACTCACTAAACTCAAACGATTGCAATGAAAAAACTTCACCAAATCAGGGGGCGAATCTTGTCGCTAGTAGTATTGGGTTTTCTGCTGTGTATCAGCGCGATAGCCCAGGATCGCCGTATCACGGGCCGCATCACGGATGGGTCCGACAACACCCCCCTTCCGGGCGCGAATTTGCTGATCAAGGGCACCCAGACCGGTATGGTTACCGATGCCGACGGAAAGTTCTCCTTAAGCGTACCCAATGGCCGTGATGTGCTCATTGTGTCGGCCATCGGCTTTGTGGGTCAGGAAGTTACTATTGGTAACCGCACGGAGATCAATATTACCATGACCAGCGACATTAAAACGCTGAGCGAGGTGGTCGTGACGGGCTACGGCGCCCAGGCCAAGCGCGACATTACGGGGGCTGTTGCTACGGTCAATGTGAAAGAAGCCCTCAAGGTGCCCGTCACCAACGTATCGCAGGCATTGCAGGGGCGTGTAGCAGGCGTACAGGTGGGCAATGATAACTCGCCCGGCGGCGGCACCATGGTGCGTATCCGGGGTTTCGGTACCATCAATGATAACTCACCGCTCTACATCATTGACGGAGTGCCCACCAAGGGTACTAACAACAGCCTGAATCCCAACGATATAGAAACCATGCAGGTGCTGAAAGATGCTTCGGCGGCCAGCATCTACGGATCGCGGGCGGGCAACGGCGTGGTTATCATTACCACCAAAAAAGGGAAAGCAGGCAAGGCTAAACTGACCTATGATGTGTACTACGGCACGCAGCAACTGGGTAAAGGCCTCAGCCTGCTGAACACGCAGCAATATGCCGACCTGCTCTGGGAGTCGCGCATCAACGCGGCCAACACGCTGGTCAACGGCGTGGCCACACCTAACCCAGGCCAAACGGGGCTGATTTACCCGAAAAACGCGCAGTTTGGTTCAGGCACTACGCCTGTCATTCCCGATTTTATTTTCCCCGACGGGGCCTCAGCCTCCGACCCCCGGCTGGCTAAAAACCCCGATGGCAGCTACGTCAATTACTCCAACGACATCGACAGCCCCGACTTCCGGAAAACGAAGTTCCTGATTACCCAGGCCAACAAACAGGGCACCGACTGGTTCAATGAAATCTTCTCGCCCGCACCCATCCAAAACCATCAGTTGGGGGTATCGGGGGGGAATGAGGGCGGCCGTTATGCCGTATCGTTCAACTATTTCAACCAGCAGGGTATTCAGAAATACACGGGCTATGAACGGTACTCTATCCGGGCCAATACCGAGTTTAACGTAGCCAAACGCGTACGCATCGGCGAGAACCTGCAGGTATCCTACGACGAGCGGATTGGTCAGCCCAACGGCAACAACAACGAGAGTAATTCCATCTCGTTTGCCTACCGAATTCAGCCTATTATTCCGGTTTATGACGTGGCGGGCAACTTTGCCGGTACCAAAGGCGGCGACCTCGATAACGCCCGTAACCCTGTGGCGGCGCTGTATCGCAACAAAGACAACGTCAACAAAAACGTGCGATTATTCGGCAACGTCTATGCCGAGCTCGACCTGCTGCCGGGGCTGACGGCCAAGACCAGCTTTGGTATGGATTACAACCTGTTTAATGTCCGTAACTACAACATCCGCGACATCGAATCGTCGGAGTCGGCGGGGACCAACAGCCTGGGCACCAGCAACAACTACGGCTACACCTGGACGTGGTATAACACGCTGACGTATAACCGTGACCTGGGGCCAAACATCAAGATGAACCTGATTGCGGGTACCGAGTCGATCAAAAACTACTTCGAGTTTTTCAACGCCAACCGGAGCCGTTTTGCGGATGACAACATCGAGAACCGCTACCTCGACGCCGGTAACGCGGGTACGGCCACCAACAGTGGTGGTGCTTCAAACTGGCGGCTGGCCTCGGAATTTGCCAAAGCGAGTTTTTCCTTCTACGACAAATACTTAGTTGATGCCACCATCCGCCGCGACCGGTCATCCCGTTTCTCGGCGGCCAACCGTACCGCCTATTTCCCCGCCCTGAGCGCCGGCTGGCGTATTTCGCAGGAAAACTTCATGAAAGGCCTGCGGGGTATCGACGACCTGAAGCTGCGGGCGGCTTATGGGCAAACCGGCAACCAGGAAATTGGTAACTACAACCCTTACCTGATTTTTGGCACCAACCCGACCACCTCGTTCTATGACCTGAACGGTTCGCGCACCTCAGCCGTGCAGGGGTATGAGTTGCAGCAGTTTGGCAATGCCAACGCCAAATGGGAAACCACCACTTCGCTGGATTTTGGGGTCGACGCTACCCTGTTCAAAGGTAAACTCGACGTAACCTTCGACTGGTTTAGCCGCACCACCACCGACGCCCTGTTTCCCATTCCGGTGCAACTCACCCAGGGCGTGGCCACCAACCCGTTTCAGAACATTGCGTCGTTTACCAACAAGGGCATTGAACTGGGTTTGAACACAGGCGGGAAAATCGGGTCAAGTGGGTTTACGTACAGCGTGGGGGCCAACATCTCGACCTACCGCAACCTGGTAACGAAGACAGACGGTAACGCCTCAACGCAATACTTCGGCTTTGCTACCCGGCTGGCCCCCTCTAACGTGACGCAGCAGGGCTACCCCATCGCCTCGTTCTTTGGTTACCAACTCGACGGCATTTTCCAGAGCGACGAAGCAGCCAAAGCGGCCCCGCCTGCCTTTGCCAACCCCGACGGAACCAACAACTACAACCGGGCAGGCAGCTTTATTTTCCGCGACGTAAACGGCGATGGCAAGATCACCGCTGCTGACCGGACCATCATTGGCAACCCACACCCTAATTTCACTTACGGCCTGAACGTAAACCTGGGTTACAAGAATTTTAACCTCACCCTGTTTGGACAGGGCGTGCAGGGCAACCAGATTTTCAACTACGTCCGCTACTGGACCGATTTCCCCACCTTTGGCGGCAACCGCAGCACCCGCATGTATTACGACTCGTGGCGGCCCGGCAAGACCGATGCTAAACTGCCCATCCCGCGGTCGAACGACAACATCAGCAGCCTGCCCTCAACGTATTACCTGGAGTCGGGTTCGTACCTGCGGTTGAAAAACGTGCAGCTATCGTATAACCTGCCGGTGAGTATCATGAGCAAAGTGGGCCTGAGCAATGCCACGGTCTATGTGCAGGGGCAAAACCTGCTCACGGTGACGCAATACACCGGCCTCGATCCCGAAATCAACCTCCGCGATTCGGGGGCAACCACGGGTCAGGACCGGCAGATCGGCGTAGACGAAGGGGCTTACCCCGTGGCCAAAACCCTGTTGTTGGGCCTAAATCTGGCCTTTTAATCACCTTCTCAACTTGTAAGTCAATATGAAAAAGATAACAATACTCGCGTTTGTGCTGACACTTGGTCTGGCTACGAGCTGCAAAGACGAATTTCTTGATGTGGCTCCCAAAGCCGTATTGGGTGCTAACAACTTCTACAACCGCGTGGGTGTGGGCTACCTGCTCACGGGGGCCTATTCGCTCCTCGACGGCGTAGGCGCCGGAACAACCTCCTGGCATGGTTCGGCCGACAACTGGATCTACGGATCGGTTGCGTCTGACGACGCCTATAAAGGGTCAACATCGGGTGACCAACCCGAGATTTCGTATATCGAATACAAGGCCATCCAGCCCGACAACAGTCACTTTCGGGGTAAGTGGCAGGCGGTCTACGACGGCGTGGCCCGGTCGAACGATGCACTGCAGGCGGTAGAAAAAGCGACGGATATGAGTGAGGCCGAAAAGGTACTGGTGCGTGCTCAGGCCCGTTTTCTGCGGGGGCACTACCATTTCGAGGCCAAAAAGATGTTCAACATGGTGCCGTTTATCGACGAGAAAACGTACGACCCGACGAACCTGAACAGCACCAAAGTAACCAACGACAAGAACATCTGGCCCAACATAGAAGCCGACCTGAAATTTGCTTATGACAACCTGCCCGAAGTGCAATCGCAAAAGGGGCGGGTGACCAAGTGGGGGGCGGCGGCCATGCTGGGTAAGGCGTACTTGTTTCAGCAGAAATTTGCCGAAGCCAAGCCCCTGTTTGAGGCTATCATTGCCAGCGGTAAGTATAGCCTGATGCCGAAATACGCCGACAACCACAAGGCTGTGACCAACAACAACGCCGAGTCGATTTTCGAAATTCAATTTTCGGTCAACGATGGTGCGGGTGGGGGCGAAAACGGCAATCAGGGTGCCACGCTCAACTATCCCTACGGTGGGCCTACCACCTGCTGCGGGTTCTACCAGCCGTCGCAGAACCTGGTCAACGCCTTTAAAACCGATGCCAATGGCCTTCCGCTGCCCACTACATTCAACGATGCCGACGTAACAAGTGATCAGGGTGTAGAGTCAACGGCTCCTTTCACGCCTTACGCCGGTCCGCTGGACCCCCGCCTCGACCATACGGTTGGCCGCCGGGGAATCCCGTATCTGGACTGGGGTATCATGCCGGGCAAAGCCTGGGTACGCGATCAGGGCAATGGCGGACCCTATGAGGGCAAGAAACACCTGTTCCAGAAGTCAGACGTGGGCACGAACACCTTTTCGGGCAACTCGCGGTTAAACGCCAACAATTACCGCCTCATTCGCCTCTCGCACGTATACCTGTGGCTGGCCGAATGCGAAATTGAGGTTGGTTCGCTCGAAAAAGCCCGCGACTATATCAATGTGATCCGCCGCCGCGCCGCCAACCCCGACGGTTTTGTGAAACTAGACGATGGCAAACCCGCCGCCAACTACGTGGTAAAGGAATACACCACGCCTTTTGCCGACAAGGCTGCCGCCCGCACGGCCGTCCGGTTTGAACACCGGCTGGAGTTTGCCATGGAAGGTCATCGCTTTTTCGACCTGGTACGCTGGGGCATCGCCGCCGAAACCCTGAATGCCTATATGGCCAAGGAAGCCCGGCTGCGGTCGTATTTCAACGGAGCCACCTTCGCCAAAGGCAAGCATGAATATTACCCCATTCCGGTGCAGGAAATTCTGAACAGCAAAGTAGCTGGTGCCGAAACCCTGAAGCAGAATCCGGGATATTGATAAGTGATGCGTGGTAAACGATGAGCGGTAAGTGGGCTTATGCAAGCGTGTTGCTTCTGCGTAAGCCTACTTACCGCTCATCGTTTACCACGCATCAATGATACCTTTGCCTTATGCAAGTCAATGACACTCACACCCACGCCTTTCGGTTTTCGCAGGCCGACGTGGAAGCCTTTGCCCGCGTCACGGGCGACAATAATCCCCTCCACCTGGACGCCGATTTTGCAGCGCAGACGCCTTTTAAACGACCCATCATTCACGGTATGCTGGGGGCCAGCATTTTCACGAAAGTCTTGGGCACCGAATTTCCCGGTTACGGATCTGTCTATATGGGGCAGACGCTGGACTTCCTGCGCCCCATGTTCGTCGACACAGATTATGAGGTAACCTTTACCGTGCAGGACATTGACCCTGAGAAGCATATCGCCAAAATTCTCGGCGAGATCCGCGACGTACAAAGCAAAAAAGTAACTACTAAGGGCGTAGCGACCCTTATGCACCGGGAAAAGATTTGATAAGTGACTGCTCTGGCAAGCAGTTGAATTATTGTAAAGACTGTAGCTGAATTAATGGCACAGTGCTGTTTTTGCCCCAGCCGCATTCCAGTGTGCTGGTGCTGGTGGTAGGAGCATAGCGGATCGTCACAATTTTTTGACCCGCCCAAAAACCATTGGCTTGTTTCGCTTCCTCGGCGGCAATGGCTTTATCGAAAAGGGTGCGGGTAACCTCTGTAGGCAATACCGCAGTGCCATTGTCGTTGGTGGCATTGAGGTTAATGAGCAAGTGCGCACTACAGCCATCGGCAGGTAGAGCGTTGCCGACCAACAACGCTTTTTGCTCAATCGACGTCGTCTGCTCGGGCGCTACGGTTTTCTCGCAGCTAAACGCCATCAGCAGAATGGCAGGCAGAAAGAAGTATGTTTTAACGCGTTGCATAGGAGTTGACGTTATTTATTGTCTATTATCAATAACCCTACGACGAACGGAACGGTTGGAAAAGCAGGGATTAAAGTCGTTTATACGCCGAACCTTATCGCTTCACTACTCCTGATCAGTATTCTTCGTGCAGTCTATGTCCACCACTTCCCCCGACGTTTCCATCATCATTGTTAACTACAAAACGCCTCAACTCATCATTGATTGTTTGCATTCGGTGCAGCAACACACGCAGGGCATTGATTTTGAGGTTATTATCATTGACAATGAATCAGGAGACAACAGCGAATTGTTGGTGAGGGCCGCCTTTCCTGAAGCGCAGTTTCCTCAAATACGCTGGTTCAACATGGGTTATAATGCAGGTTTTGGGCGGGCTAATAATTTTGGCATGAAACAGGCGCAGGGACGTAACCTTCTGCTGCTCAATTCAGACACATTGCTGGTCGACGATCTGATCACACGCTGTTCGCAACTGCTGGACAGACAACGGGATGTGGCCGCCGTCGGGGCTATGCAGATCAACCGGGACGGGCAAGTTCATACGCAGTTGTATACCCGATTTGCCCAACTGCGCCGCTTCTGCTACATCCTGCCCGAGCGTTGGCTGAACCGCGTTTTCCCCGACAATCAGTACGCCGACCCTAACGAAGTAGACTGGATTATCGGGGCTTTTCTGATGACCCGGCAAAGCACTATTGCGCAGACGGGTAACTTCGATGAGCGTTTTTTTATGTACGGCGAAGACGTGGAACTGGGCTGGCGGCTTAGACGGCAGGGCCGGATGCTGGTACTGCGCGATGGCTTTTTTGTCCACCTGGAATACGGTTCCGATGCCAGTAATGCCACTCGAAAAACAACGTTTATCAACCGGTTCAAAACGCAAATGCAGGTGTCTAATCTGCTATGGGTACGCAAGCAGTATGGTGCCGGTGCTTACCTGGTGTTGATGATACACTATTACACGCTCGTGCCTATTGTCTACGCCTGGAAAATGACTGCCAACCTTCGGCAGGGGAAACCCCTGTTGAGCGAACTAACAAATCAACGGGCGTTTGCCCAACAAGTCGGTATATTTAGCCGTTTCTTCTGGGCGACTCTGTTCAACCAAAACCTGTTTTTTAAGGTGTAAAAGCATGTTGGACATTGGAGGCCTTTTGTCTAATGTACAACGTCCAGTGTCTGGTACCCAACATTCTTCCATTCTATGACTGATACCAGTAAAGCGTTTCTCTACGCCTACCTTAACAATGCGTCTCCCACGGGCTTCGAATCATCGGGGCAGCAGCTTTGGCTCGATTACCTTAAACCCTACATCGACGAGTATATTGTAGACACCTACGGTACGGCGGTGGGCGTCATCCATGGTGATTCCAGTTCACCAACCAAAGACTATAAAGTGGTCATTGAGGCCCATTCCGATGAGATTTCGTGGTTTGTGAACTACATCTCCGACGACGGCTATCTCTACGTTCGTCGCAACGGCGGGTCCGATGCGCTCATTGCTCCCTCCATGCGCGTGAACCTGCACACCAAACAGGGTGTGGTAGAGGGAGTTTTTGGATGGCCTGCCATCCACGTGCGCGACCTTGCCAAAGACACTGCTCCTAAAGTTACCGACCTGTTTATCGACGTGGGCGCGGCCACCAAAGACGAGGTGCTGGCTATGGGCATTCACGTAGGCACGGTCTGCACGTTTGTTGATGGCCTGACCGAGATGAATGGCCGCTATTTTGTGGGTCGTGCGCTCGACAACCGTATGGGTGGGTTCATGATTGCCGAAGTGGCCCGTCAGCTTAAAGAGAACGGGGTCAAACTGCCTTTTACGCTTTACGTTGTTAACGCGGTACAGGAAGAAATTGGCCTGCGTGGGGCCGAAATGATTGCCCGCCGCCTGAAACCCGACCTGGCTATCTGTACCGACGTGACCCATGATACACAGTCGCCGAAATACGATAAGAAAGAACAGGGCGACTTGAAATGCGGGGCTGGTCCGGTGCTGTGCTACGGCCCTGCCGTGCAGAATAACGTGCTCGATTTCATGATCGACGTGGCCGATACGCACGAAATTGCGTTTCAGCGACAGGCCGTAAGCCGGTCTACGGGCACCGATACCGACGCCTTCGCCTACGCCGCCGAAGGCGTTGCCTCGGCCCTGATTTCGCTGCCGCTGAAATACATGCATACCACCGTAGAGACGGTGCACCAGGAAGACGTGCAGGCGGTTATTCGTTTGATGTACAGCGTGTTGCTGACCCTGAAAGGTGATGAAGATTTTCGATACATCAAATGAACGGTGAGTGGCTACCGGCGCGAAGCTGTAGACGCGGTAGCCACTTATCACCCTATTTTAGCTCAACTTCGGCTCGATCCAGAGGGCCGCTAACAGGGTTACGATCAGCGCAAACCAAACCAAGTCAGGAATTTCTTTTTCGATGAAACGCGTCTCGGCGGTGCGTTTTGTATCATAGCGGCGGTGAGCGAGAGCGACCGCCGCTGTTTTTTGGCGTTGCGCTAATTGCGTTAAAGCTCCTGTTCGGACTGCTTCGGTAGGGTAAACATAGACCGCCAGCGTGTCCTGGAGTGTCTGCCAGCCTGATTGGGTTGGTCGGGTAAAGCCGGTCCACGACCGGGCGTTGACTGGTGCCGCACGGAGTTGTATGGTATCGCTACCGAGGCGTAGCTGCGTGGGTATCACGCTAGGATTATTCAGCGTGACTGCCGTTGAAACGTGCTGATAGACAGGTTGTTCAAGTAATAAGTTATTTAGTGCTGTGGGTTGTAGTCGGGCTAACACAGAGAGCCAAAGCCGGCTGTAAGCAGTGCTGTCACCGCCCAGACGCAGCGGAAATGTTTCAGTTAACAGGCTTACCGCAACATGACCTGGCGCGGGTTGAATCGCGACGGGATAGCCCGGCACCGGCAGCGTATATGCAGTCGATACAAAGCGGTAGGGGAGGGCCGTAAGGGACGGGCCGACGTGCAGGGTGTCTTTGCCCGGTACCCGCTTCACGTGCCAGCGCGTATGCAACGCCCGGTTGATGGCTGCTACATCGGTCTCCGGCTGACCTAAATTCAACACTAACACACTTTTGCCCGCCAGCAAAGCCTTGTTTACTAATACGTTAGATACGTTGCCTGGGTCGGTGATGATCAGATCGGGTGGGGTGCTTCTGGTTAAAGCCGTGCTGTTGATGCTTGTTGAACTGCCAATGCCTTTCGAGAGCGTATTGGTTAGTTCGACCTGATGACCCTGCTGCCCCAGCCAGTCGGCGAGGGTACGCGTCTCGAAATCGGGAGCGGTCAGCACAAACCGGATACGCATCCGGGCCGTGGGCCGAACCACAAAATGAAGCGTGTCGAGCAGGGTGTTGCCCAACCAGAGCGTCGGGCTGTTTCGACCCAGCGAAAAGACGGGGTACTTCAGTGTAAACGATTGATCACCAGCAGCTAATTGTGTGCTGTCGACCGCGCGTTTGCCAAATTTTAGCCGCAATACATCCGCTTCTGGCAGGTTGACCCGTCCGCTGACTGTCTGGTTTTGCCCTACCTGTACAATGCCTTCCCAACGCAGGCTTTTCAGTTGGTTAGCTGCGTCATAGGGAACCCACGTAACCGCTCGTTCAGCCAGTTGTGCCAGCAGTTGGTCTGAAAAAGACCCACCCAGTAACGTTACCGAGTCAGCTGCACCGCGAAATTTTTTTGCCCGTATCGCCTCGCGGATGTTCAGGCTGTCTTGCATCCTGCGCACAACTGCACTGGGTACATCATCGGCAACCAGCAACACCCGCCCGGCAGGGAGTTGACTACGCCAGCGGGGTTGTAGAAAAAGGCCCAGCAACGCCAGCAACAGCAGCCCGTGCAACCCGATGCGCACCCACTTACGCCCCGCCGACAGGTGTTGATGACGACCAATGAACCAGACAGACAATCCTGATAAGGCTAGCAATAAAGCAGCAATGAGCCAGGGCCATGGTGTTGTCCAGTCGGTGGGAGCGGGCATTGATGGGTATGTGGTTTACGGTTATTCCAGCTTCTGCCAGAAGGCATTTTCTAATTTCTTGTCCGACACCAGCCCCGGTCGGCTCCCCGTTGTAGTTTGGTTCGCAAACGCCGACAAACGACTTTGCACTACCTCGAGAGCGCTGGCTGTCAGCGGTTTACCCGATGCCAATTGCTGCAGGTGTGCCAGCACCGACCAGTTGGCCAGACCGCTTTGAAGCAGCGGCCCGCTGAGCGCGGCACTGAGTTGCCCTACCGTTTGCCGTTGCGCAGACGACAATTTTGGCAGCGAAACATAACCCAGCACCTCGGCTACGAGCATGGCAACGGGCACGTTTTGGTACCGACGTGCAACCCGATGCTGATTAGCTACATTTTTCAGTTCGCCGGTGAGGCGGGTTTCCTTTTCCTTCAGTGGCGGTGGATCATAGCCGCTCTTTTTGGCGTAGGCGCGGGCTTTTTGTTGAGCGAGTTTCAGGTAGTCAAGCGCCTTCTGTTCAAACGGACGGGCCAGTTCAGGCTCATAAAGCCGCAAATGCAGCTCCGACTGCCACATTTGTTCCAGAGCCATTTTCAGCAAGCTTCGCGTCGACTGTTCGTAGAACGTGTTTACCTCGCCGTTGTCGTGGTTGTGCACATACTGCTCCATCATAGCCGCCAGCGGGTCCTGCTCCTGCCCGGTGGCAGGGCCATTGGCGCCGCCGTGGTCATGCCCGGCTTCGGCGTGGTGTTCCTCATGATGCTCTTCTTTGGTCGTGCTTACGTCGCCGTTAGGGTCCGGGTTTACATCGTGGCGGTGTTCGTAGCCCGCCAGCAGATTGGCATCGTTGTCGGCCATGGGGCTATGTCCTCCAATCTGATTCTCGAATTCTTCACCCAAATATTGCCCGTAGCGCAGCCTGAGCACTTTTTGGTCGAAACCAATTTCGTTTGACCCGCTGTTGAATGTCGGTTTGGTTAGCCGCTTTTTCTTCGCAATCAGCTTGTCGGTGTCAATGATGATCTGCCGTTGCGAGCGGAAATAGTCGGGCATAATATTCACCGCCATCGTAGCCAGTTCAGCATCATCGGTCTTGGTCGTGTCTTTGAAGACCACGAAATAGGTATCGGATTTGGTGAGCTGCGGGTCGGGTTGCCGGTTGTCTATGGCAGCCCAGTAGTAGTACAACTCGTCGCCGGGAGTAAACCCAAGTTTGGCCAGATCGAGCGTGTGACTCAGCAGCGACGATTTAAACGGGCCGGCACTAACCGGGAAATGACTCTCCCGAAACTTGACGTTCTCGCCCGAACCCCGCGCCAGGGTAGCCACGATATAGGCTCCCCGCACCTGGAAATCGTCAGAAACCTGCGCTTGTATGCGCAGTTGCATGGGTTCGCCAAGGCGATGAAAGCGGTGTAACTCTTTTGATGTGGGCCGAACCAGGGGCGGCGTATCAGGTTGGGCTTCGAGGCGGTAAAAATCAGACTGGTACACCAGCGAATCCCGGTTCCGGGGCGTTCGCCAGTAAGCTCGTAGCGCATAAAGGCCAGAGTTAAGCACCCGGTCCTGGTACGAAAACCGCCCGTTCTGACGTGTGAAGGCCAGTTCGCCACCCCGGCTGTTTACCAGCGCCACCCGCACGCGCTCGGTCTGGCTAAGCTGAACCTGCCACCGCAGCACTGACCCTACATAGGCTGTCACGTTCAGATCGGTCGTGGTGCGTGTGGGCAAACCCGTATAGGCGGGGGGCAGCACCACCAGCCGCGCCGACTGAAAAGCCGGTGGAATCAAGGGGTCTGTTTGTTTGGCAGTTTGTTTAGTACTCCGTTTAGTAAGCTGTGCAGCGGCTTTTTGCTCAGATGGCCAGTAGTTGACTAGCCCCACAAGGGTCAGGCAGCCAACCAGCAGGAGCGCATAAGGGCGCAAATGCTGCCCCACAACAACGGGTTGGGAGGTGCGCGCGGCCTGTTCACCCAGGCGGTCAAGCTGCAGTTGCTCAGCCATGTTTAGATCAGGCTTGGTGAGCAGGGGCAAACTGTATTCGGTTTGGTCAAGGGTGCGGTGCAACAGGGCAATAGCTTCTGCGTGTTTGGCCTCGAAAGCACCCAACTGCCAGGCTGTCAGGCAGGTAACCAAAGCCCCGATGCTAAGAAGAACGGGTAAACCAACAGGCAACAAACCCACTAGTAGCCCCGCCGACGCTCCAACCAGCAGGGCCTTCAGCCAACTGTTAGCATGAAGCTGCGCTGTAATAGACCGTATGAGTTGATGAAGTGATTCCATTGTTGAGTGAACCAGCAAGCAGCAGTGGAGGTAAAGCACAGAGCAGGAAACACACCTGCGTTTGACGCTGCGTTCAACCGTCTTTGCCACTGGCTATTACGCCCCACGCCTGTTGGCTAGCCAGCGTTCGGCGAGTAACAGGGATAAAAATAATACCAACAGCCCGTTTTGGAGCGCATTTCTGGGATGGGTGGTTGGTAATGAGTCAGAAAGGCTGGTGCTGCCGGGCCTGAACAAAGCTGCGAATGCCTGCCTGCCGAGGGGATGCTGGTAACGCGACAAACCAAGACCTTGGATAAGCTGCGTTCCCAATTGTTCCGGTAACTGACCATTGGCCACGTCATCGCTGGCCGCCGGCGTGAGGGGACCCGGCAGGTACTGTACGTTGGGCCAATCTGTACGGACAGCGGCGCTGGTGAGGGTATAAAACATGCCTAAATTGGGGCTTGCAACCGGTTTGTCGGTCAATATCCAGGTGTAAACCTTGCTGTTAACCGGTTGGTAGTCAATTAGAAAACTAAGTCCGTAGACCTGAGTAAGCGCCTCGAGTGCGGCTTTAATGGTTTGCCGCTCGGCGGTATTACTAAACTGAATCAATACCCGGAGCGGGGCTGCAGCGGCCTGGCTGGCGGGACCATTGCTGGCTGCGAAGACTGCCAGCCGCCCGTCTGCTCCAACAGCCAGCCGTTTACCCGATGGCAGAGCTACGTACGGCAGCGGGGCTTTGTCGGGTGTGCTAAGCGGATGAAGCACAAAGGCTTCCGGCACTTGCAGAAAGGGAGCGTCGATCCAGGCTGGCGTGTTACGGACGTAAAGATGCAGCCCAGTTTGTGGGATGGTTGCTTCGTCGATAGCCACTTGTAATGTCAGTGGGTTCAGCGGCTGCGAATGAGGGATCTCGTTGAGCGCCGTAATGACCGATACGGGTGCGGTGGCCCAATAAAGCCGTTCATGCCGTTGCAGCGCCTGTGCTAATTCAAACCGGTACGCTTCAACCAACTGCGCATTGGGTTCTACCAAATGCACTGCCTGAATGGCCGATGTACGTTTTTTGTCCGGAAATACGGGTCGCGCCAACAGCAGGGCTAATGCCACCAGCAGCATGCAACGCAACGCGAGCAGCAACCAGTTGTCGAACCGGAAACCGCGTTTTGGGGGCTGGTTGGGGGTTTCGAGCCAGCGGAGCATAGCCCAGGGCATGGGCTTGGCCCGCTGTTGATGCCAGAAGTGCAGGGCAATGGGCACGGCTACGGCCAGCATCCCCCAGAGCAGGGCAGGATTTAAAAACGCCATCGTTGAATAAAAGACCCCAAAGGTGAAAATACTACCGCGTTGATAATAACCGATATTTCGCCAAACGTAGCTACCATCATGCACATCATAACGCAACTGTTTGTCGGTCTGGTTGCCATTGAGCACCTCTATATTCTCTGGCTCGAAATGTTTGCCTGGACCACCCGCGGGCCAAAAGTGTTCCGTGGCACCCTGCGCAACGACCTTTTTGAACCTACAAAAGTGCTGGCAGCCAACCAAGGACTTTATAATGGTTTTCTGGCTGCCGGCCTCATCTGGTCATTGATGATTACCGACCCTATCTGGCAAAAAAACGTGGCCTTATTTTTTCTGTCGTGTGTTACCGTAGCGGCTCTCTACGGTGGTTTATCCGCTAGCAAACGAATTATGCTGGTGCAGGGCCTCCCTGCCATAATTGCACTAGTGCTCGTAGTACTGTTGAGGTAGGTAACGCGAACGTTGGTCTGTGGTAATGAGCTATGGTTGGGAAATAGAGTGCGCCTGCCTATCACAGCAATTCACGCAGTACCAGGGCGGGTGGGTCGGTGAGCAGGGCGCGTACACGGCGGAGGTTAGGTAGCTGAAGCTGATCGGTCAGGGTTTGAAAGTAGGTGGTGGCAGCGGCCCGAACGGTGGCCTGTACGGTGCCCGCCTCTACCTCCAGCGTTTGGCCGGTTTCGAGGTCCTGAAACTGGTAAAATCCAGCTAAATTGAAGGCTACCTCCTGATTGCCCAAGACCTGAATCAGCAATACCTCGCGGTGGGGGCTGGCAGCTTGTCGAAGCAACGTCAGCCACTCGTCGTTGAGTTGCAGCAGGTCCGACACCAGTATCAGCAGTTCAGTTTGGTTACGCTTCAATCCGGGTAAGGTGGGTACTGTATCGGGCCAGGCACCGGCGGCTTTCACACTCGTCAGCACACCTAACACCTTCTGAAAGGCCTGTTTTCCTGGTGGTACGAGCGGTTCAATTTGGCCGTTTCTGAGGCCGTAGAGGCTGATTTGATCACTTTGGCGGTTGGCTATATAAGCCAACGAGGCCAGCAGCACCTTTGCATAATCCAGCCGACTGACGTTGTCCTCTGCATAGTTCATGGACCCCGACAGATCGAGCAACAGCCGCACCTGGTGGCTACTCTCTGTCTCCGACTCACGCACCAGGTGCTTATCTGTTTGGGCGTACCGTTTCCAGTCTATTCGTTTAGGATCGTCGCCGGGGCGGTAGTCCCGATATTGAGCAAACTCTACCCCAACCCCATTCCGGCGGCTGTGGTGCAGCCCCAGCGTTAGTTCATCGCTAACGAGTTTACCTACCAACGGCAGATTATTGAGGCGGATAAGGTCTGCGGCGGTCATTTTACTTTATTTGTTACCACCTCCTCAATTACTTTGTCTGTCGTAATGCCTTCGGAATCAGCGCGGAAATTGAGGGCGATGCGGTGGCGGAGAACGGGGTAAGCCAGCGTTTGAATGTCGTCGGGAATGACCGAGAAACGACCGTTCAGTACGGCGCGGGCTTTGGCGCACAGGATCAGGGCCTGACCAGCCCGCGGACCAGCCCCCCAGTCGCACCACTGCTTCACGAAGGGTACACTACTATCTGCCGGGCGGGTGCTGCGCACGATCCGGTTCACTAGCGTCAGGAGTTCGTCACTGATAAACACCTGCCGCGTTAACGTCTGTAAATCAAGTACGTCGCTGTCGGTCAGGATGGTGCTTAGCGTAGGGCGGTCAGTGCCGGTGGTAGCGCGGAGCACGGCCAGCTCTTCCTGTTCCGATGGGTAGCCGAGGCGGATGTAGAGCAAAAACCGGTCGAGTTGGGCTTCGGGGAGGGGGTAGGTGCCCGCCTGCTCAATGGGGTTCTGCGTGGCGATGATTAGAAAGGGCCGAGGCAGCGGGTAATCGGTGCCCGCGTAGGTGACCTTGTATTCCTGCATGGCTTCCAGCAGGGCGGCCTGTGTCTTGGGCGGCGTCCGGTTGATCTCATCGGCCAGAACTACGTTGGCAAAGATGGGACCTTTGTTAAACTGGAAAAATTTCTTTCCGGTCTCGTGGTCTTCCTCCAGCACCTCAGTGCCCACAATGTCGCCGGGCATCAGGTCTGGCGTGAACTGGATGCGCTTAAATGACATACTCAGGGTGCGTGCCAACGTGCTGACCAGCAGTGTCTTCGCCAGTCCAGGCACACCTTCGAGCAGGCAGTGCCCCCCCGCCAACAGGGTGATGAGTACTTCGTCAATGGCTTCCTGCTGCCCAATAATAACTTTACCGATCTCGGCCTTGAGCAGAGGTAATTTCGCCACAAGGGCTTTATAGTGATCTGTATTCATAAGAAGGGGAGAAGAAAAGGAGCTAAAACACAGAGGTACACAGAGAGACACGGAGGTGCACTAAGATTTTTTATGCGTAGTGAGAGCATCTTAGTGCACCTCCGTGTCTCTCTGTGTACTTCTGTGTTTTAGCTCCTTTTCTTCTCAAACTCATACGCTAGTCATGGCGTAAACCACAATATTGACTCCAAATTTGGTGTTGTCTTCGGCCAGGAAACGCTTGTTGCGGAAGTCATAGTCCCACTCACAGCCGTAGTCTTTGTTACTGTAAAGCACGCCAATGCGTCCGTTAATGGTGATCGCTTTCAGGTAGTCGTGCACCAGGTCGTCGCCCCAGCCGTTCAGTTCAAACGAGGTAGTTGGGGGACCTTCCGGAAACTTGAAAAACGACGTGTAAAGTGGGTGGTTATTCGGGATCCTCTGCAACGCTTTTGGGCCGAACGTACGAGCCATCTCCTGCTCAAAGGACTTGGCAAACAACCCGTCGATGTCATGATTACAATCGTCGACAAAGACGAAGCCACCATTCTGAACGTAGCGTTTGAAATGGTCGCGTTCCACCGTCGAAAACTCAACCAGTTTATGGCCACTTAGGTAACAGAAAGGATTACGAAACAGGTCGTTACTGTTCAGTTGCACCACCTTTTCAGCCTCCTCTATTGGTATTGTGGTATACTCAATCAACGAATGCAGCAGGTTAGCTGGCATTCGCTGATCGGTGTCCCAGTCGCCAGAGCTGTATTGAATGCGGGTAAAGCGGAACGGTTTCAAGTTTTTTTTGCTGATAAGCCGCTAAAATTAGCACTTTAATTTTTCCGATACAGAAGTTGCATTACGAATAGTTACAGACTTAAAAATATAATTATTTAAATAATATTTAGTATCTAGAGTGTGTATTGTTTAAGTTTTTGACCAAAAGATTAAACAAAAATATTATCGAACGGGTTTGTCTCTGTGGAATTGCCTAATCAAACAAATCCCAATTTCTTATTCCTACCACTATGCAAACTTTACTTCAATTCGCGTCTGTTCTGGTTGCAGACCTCGCGGCTGGCGATGTTGTCGGCTTCACGTTCTTTACGGGTTACATGGCCATGCTGGCTGCCTCTATCTTCTTCTTTATGGAGCGGAGTCAGGTAGATGGTAAGTGGAAAACGTCATTAGTCGTATCGGGTCTGATCACATTTATTGCTGCTGTGCACTACTTCTACATGCGTGGTGTATGGCTGGAGACCCATACATCGCCAACTCAGTTCCGCTATATTGACTGGACGTTGACCGTGCCGTTGATGTGCGTAGAGTTTTACCTGCTCATCAAGCCATACGGCGGGAAAGCATCGACCCTTTACAAACTGGTTGCCTACTCCCTGTTAATGCTCGTGGCCGGGTATATTGGTGAGGCCATCCACCCAGAGCAAACCATCTTGTGGGGCATCATTTCAACGGTGGGTTACCTCGGCGTTATTTATGAAGCCACTGCCGGCGACGTGAAAAAAGTGGCCGACGCCTCGTCGAATCCTGAGGTAAGCAAGGCTGTTCGTTTGCTCCGCAACTTTGCCATTGTAGGTTGGGCTATTTATCCAATTGGCTATATGACCATGTCGGGCAATCTGCTGTCGGGTATGGGGCTGAACCTTGACTTAATCTACAACATTGCCGACGCGGTCAATAAAATTGGTTTCGGCTTGGTGGTGTATAGCGCTGCCATGGCGTCAACTCAAAATGAGCGTAGTCTGGAATCGGCCATCAGCGAGCGAATCATGAGCGGACAAACGGCTGGCCGTGCTGCTAAAGTCTGATTACAGCCTTCATTCAACAGCAAAACCCGACCATGATGGTCGGGTTTTGCTGTTTTATATATAGTAGACTGCTAACCAGCGGCATCAGCGTTGTTTGGTGCGATCGTTTAAAAACGACAGCAATAGTTTTTCAACGCCATCCAGGCCATGCGGCGACGTTTGCCGATAGCGGTTGCGATGCTGAATATACGGATTGAGGTCGGCGCATTCATAAGCGTCCAGTACTTCCGGGTGCACGTAGTGTTTGCGACAAACGGTACGGGTGTTGCCTAACCGATGCGATACCTCATCAAGCACGGTGTTCACATTTTTCTTCGCTTCCTTTTCCGTGGTAAACGGCCCCATCTCTACCAGTAGTCGTAAGGCGTTGGTTGTACCGGCCCAGGTGCGAAAATCTTTGGCCGAAAACTCGTCGCCCATGGTTTCGTGCAGGTAATCGTTCACCATCCCCGAATCGATGGGGTGGCGGTCACCGGCATCATCGATGTACTGGAACAACTCTTTTCCCGGGATGTCGCGGCACGCTTTCACCAGCTTAGCCAGGCGTTTGTCATGCAGCGTGATGTCGTGATAGATGCCTTTTTTACCCTTGAAACTAAACCGGACGTCTTTGTCGGTTGCTTTCACATGCCGGTCTTTGAGCGTGGTAAGACCATAGGAGCCATACTCTTTTTCGTAGGCGGCATTACCCACCCGAATCAAAGTTTGTTCCATCACGCTAAGGGCAATAGCGATCACCTTCTCGCGCGAAAGGTCAGGCTTGCTCAGGTCTTCGTGCAGGCGTTTGCGTAGCTGAGGCAACTTTTCGCCAAACGCCTCCATCCGGTAAAACTTAGTCTCACTCCTGATAGCATTCCAGTTGGTGTGGTAGCGATACTGCTTCCGCCCTTTGGCGTCTACGCCCGTTGCCTGCAGATGACCATTTGGTTTCGG
This sequence comes from Fibrella rubiginis, assembly GCF_017353185.1. Taxonomy (GTDB): domain Bacteria; phylum Bacteroidota; class Bacteroidia; order Cytophagales; family Spirosomataceae; genus Fibrella; species Fibrella rubiginis. The sequence goes on from NZ_JAFMYV010000001.1 coordinate 295,132, forward strand.
GCAAATCCAGACATGCTCGTAGGCGGGGGGTAATGCCATACGCCGGATTCGCTCCAGCGTAGACTCATCGTCGACAAGTTGCCCTTTGTGATCGAGGTAGTCGTAATGATCGCCATTTTGTCGGCGCGAGAGGCCCGGCATCGTGTCGCTAACGTAAACAAGTTTGGCCGCCCGAGCCACTTTAGCCGGGTCCTGCGCCAATTCTAAAAGGTTCATAGGGATTGTTGCGTGTAAGCCTGACTGTATATAAACAGCTATATACCACAACCCGCCGGCTGCTGATGAGGTTTGGCGCGGTAAATAAGATTTCGCCTGTGTACCTGCGTATCGTATGCGATCCTAACTTGCCTGTTAGTAGCCCCACCAGCTAACCATCAATTAATAAATGACGACCCTATACCAGCGCCTCAAAGAAAAAAAAGTCACCTTCAAACACGTCTGCGAAGTAGGCGTTTATGTGCCAACTGTATCCAATATTGGTGATTTTATCAAGGATGGCATAGCCGCCACATTGGTCGAAGCAGACCCAGATGTTGCGGTTGATATAGCCATTTATTTTAGCAGGTATAACATACTTGTTCATCCCGTTGCCATGTGGGATTATAACGGTACGCTACAGCTGTCTAAAGCTGCTGCATCCACATTTGTGTCGGCGTTGGCGTCGAGTCCCGCGCTCGAAAACGATGGGTTTCAGGTAGCTACAGGCGCTACGTTTGATGTGCCCTGCAAGCGGTTTTCAGAGATAGATACAGGTGCTTTTGACCTGTTGAGCATTGATATTGAAGGAAGTGAATGGTATGTGCTGAAATACATGATCAGCCGACCTAACGTTATTTCGATAGAAACCCACGGCAAATTCTACGTTAATCCATTCATAAAGGAAATCAGGCAATGGATGCAGGCCAATGATTACATTATCTGGTATAAAGACCGTAGCGACAGCGTGTATATAAAGCGTAATTTTTTTGTGGTGAGTGGCTACGAAAAAATAGCATTGGGGCTAAAAAACACCTGGCTCAACCTACGTCGGCAGAAACGGCATTTCAGAAAATTAATGCGCTAATCTGGCTGTCCGCGCAGCCTTGCCAAAACTGAGTAAGCCAAGGGCTAACAAATAATGGTAGGCATCGGTGGGATGAATGGGCAGGGCTACCTTATCTACTTTGGTAGCCAGGGCCATTAACATCACGGCTACAACAATCCACACCGCCCAACGCTGCTGACGCAATAAGGCGAAAACAGCCAGCAGCATCACGAGCAGAATACCCAGGGCGGGTACTACCGGCGCAAACACGCGAATGGTGGGCAAAAAAAGCAGTACAAATACAACCACACCTACCACCAGCGTACTCCCAAAGATGAGTGGGGTGGCGGGCTTTAGCCTGGTTTGAGCATAAACAGCCACTACCAGACAGACTACCCCCAGGCTGCCCGCCAACTTGGTCAATGACTGATGCAACGGCTCCAGGGCGACCAGACCACCGAACGTGAAAACCCCCACCAGCGCGGCCAATGAGATGGTTAGAAAGAAGAAACCCCAGAGGATTCGATTGAAAAAAGGGAGCCGTTGAAACGACGTGGCGTAGACACCCAAACCCGTGGCGGCCAGTACCGCATCGGAGAGCATATGCGAAAGAACCATAGCGGAAGGTAATGTTTTTCGGTCTACTTTTACGCCTCTTTTAGCAGAATATAACGTCAACGCGAAGGCATCGCCTACGATCCACGAACAGCATGAGCGTACTAGTAAACAAGGACTCAAAAGTGATAGTACAGGGCTTTACAGGCTCTGAAGGCTCTTTTCACGCCCAACAGATGATTGAATACGGCACCAACGTAGTGGGTGGCGTAACACCGGGGAAAGGCGGACAATCGCACCTCGATCGTCCCGTGTTCAACACGGTCCGGGAGGCCGTTGAGAAAGCAGGCGCCGACACGTCGATCATCTTTGTGCCGCCCGCATTTGCCGCCGACGCGATCATGGAAGCAACCGACGCCGGTATCAAAGTGATCATCTGCATCACAGAGGGTATTCCTACCGAAGACATGGTAGGCGTGAAGGCATTTATGAAAGGGAAAGCCGCCCGCCTCATTGGCCCCAACTGTCCCGGCGTGATGACCGCCGGTGAATGTAAGGTGGGCATCATGCCTGCGTTCATTTTCCAGAAAGGTAAAGTCGGCATCGTCTCGAAGTCGGGTACGCTTACTTACGAAGCTGTTGACCAACTGACCAAGGCCGGTTTGGGCCAAACCACAGCTATCGGCATTGGTGGCGACCCCATTATTGGCACAACTACGAAGGAAGCTGTTGAGTTGCTCATGAACGACCCCGAAACCGAAGCCATCGTTATGATTGGCGAAATTGGTGGGGGTATGGAAGCCGAAGCTGCCCGCTGGATCAAAGCTGATGGTAACCGCAAACCCGTCGTAGGATTTATTGCGGGCCAAACCGCACCGAAAGGTCGCCGGATGGGGCATGCCGGTGCCATTGTCGGTGGTGCCGATGATACGGCCGCTGCCAAAATGGCCATTATGCGGGAGTGCGGTATCCACGTGGTCGAATCGCCCGCCATGATCGGCGACACCATGCTGAAAGCACTAGGGAAGTAAAATTAGCGAATGAGTGAATGAGCGAACGAGTGAAAGAGCGACTGATTGACTTCTGCAAAGGAGTACCGGCAAATGCAGACAGCTATGCCATCCCTCATTCACTTGTTCGTTCATTCGCTTGTTTGCTCTTTTTTTTATTCGCTCATTCACTCATTCACTCATTCACTCATTGTGCCTTCGCTCAAGGCCGTCGGGAGGGCGTCGGTCCCGAACAACGGTATTTTCCCGTCCACGATATTCAGGCCGATCTGCTGGTTTACGATGAAGCCTTTAAAACGTACGTTCCTTATATTATAGAACAGCATGCGGGCGAACAGGCACTGAGCGCGTACGTCGACATAGAAAGTAACCGGCGCTATAAGTTGCTGTTGCAAAGTCAGGCCGACGGCTTTCTTTTTATCGAAGCTGCCCTACGCCGCAAGTGCCCCGCCGGGCAATGGCTTGTGCTTGACCTCGACAGCCTGTTTCAGGTGTACAAAAAACCGCAGCTTTTCATCACGCTTTACGGTGCTGCCGGAGCCGGAAACTGGCAGGCATACATTGGCCACCCACGGTCGGCGGCGGGGCAAACAATCCGGCTTAATGATGATTTGCTCAGCGTACGTCCCCGCGGTTTTTCGGGCTTTGTCAGCTTTTTCAGCGCGGGTTTACTCTTTCTGCTGGCCGTACACGCTTTCCTGATCAGCTTTTTTCGGCGGGCCTTTCAAACGTTCTACAACCCAGTCAATCTGATTACTGCTGACCCACCCGATGAATCTTTCCTGATTAATAGACCTCTGGGCCGGGTATCTATGGCATTTGCGCTGGCGTTAAGCTTTAGCATGGCCTTCCTGTTTATGTATGTGCAGCACCTGAACATAAACCTGTTTGGAATGGCCACTTTGTTGCCACGCGAACCAGGCTTTGGTACCATTGTGCTTAGCTATGGCGTCATCAGCGGGCTTATTTTTCTGGCTCTGTTGGGTAAGTATGTTTTTATTGCTGCCGTGGGCAGCCTGTATAAATTCGACGCCATTGTAAACCTGCATTATTTCCGGGTACTTCAGTCGTCGCTGTTATTCATCACATCGTTAGTTATCATCGTATCCGCAGTTAATCCTCATCAGTCCATAAATGTGCCGGTTAGTTATGTGCTGCTGCCGTTCGTAGGGTTCTACCTGGCGCGCCTTGCCTGGCTTTATGTAACCCTGGTGGGCCAACTGCCGGTCAAAAATCTATATTTATTTTCCTACCTTTGTATCGTAGAATTGATTCCTCTCGTTGTCGGTATTCGCTTTGCCGTTTGACGAGTGCTTGCTGTTTAACCCGTTCCTATCTCCACGCCCAGCAAGCCGGAATGCTTAAAAACTGAGTTAGATTCAATGAGCCAAACCAGCACTCAGCCCGCCGAAGACCGTCTGACGAAAGTCACCCAGATTTTAGTTACCCAAGCCAAGCCCACCGACGACAAATCGCCTTATTTCGAGTTAGCCTCTAAGTACAACCTCACCGTCGATTTCCGTCCGTTTATTCAAATTCAGGGCGTGGCGTTCAAAGACTTCCGGCGGCAGAAAATTAATATCCTTGAGCATACGGCTATTATTTTCACCAGCCGTAATGCCATTGATAACTTCTTTCGAATCTGTCAGGAAGGGCGAATTGAGGTACCGATTGATATGAAGTACTTCTGTATTTCGGAACAGACGGCCAATTACCTGCAGAAGTATATCGTGATTCGGAAGCGGAAGATCTTTTCGGGTACTAAAACGGCCAAAGAACTCTTCGACCTGATTCGGAAACACAAGACGGAGAAATTCCTCTTTCCCTGCTCGAACATCCGCAGCAACGACATTCCTGATTTCATGGACACGGGTGGCCTGCAACTAACCGAGGCTGTGATGTATGAAACGGTAGCTACTGATCTGGCTGATCTGGCCGTGGCGCAGTACGACATTATTGCGTTCTTCAGCCCGTCGGGGGTGGCCTCGCTAATGAGCAACTTTCCCGACTATAAGCAGAACGGTACCCGGATGGCGGCCTTCGGCCCCACTACCGCTAAAGCAATCATTGACGCTGGATTGACCCTCGATATTGAAGCACCACTACCGAATGCACCCTCAATGACGGGGGCGTTGGACCTCTACATCCGTAAAGCCAACAATCTATAACCATTTGGCGTTGTTCTGCAACGTAAGCCGAGACCTAAGGGTATATGTAACAGCCCTCGGTTTCGGCTTCTTTTTGGTCAATATTTTGCGTTTTCGTGCGTTAATCTGGTAATTCGGTGCCAGGCGCACACAGCCCGAAATTCTCGCTTATATGCTTCGTAAACTTTACGTGATGTTGGGTGCCTGCCTGCTTTCGCTGCAAGCGTTTGGGCAACTGGACCCTCAGTTTAGTTTCTTTATGTTCACGCCCACATACCTAAATCCGGCAGCAGTTGGTGCTGAAGGCGTTACGCGGATTCAACTTATTCACCGCAGCCAATGGACGGGGTATCAGGCACCAAACAGTCCTGGCAGCGCTCCCACATCACAGCTGATAACGGCCGACCTGCCGCTTAATAAACTCAATAGTGGCGTGGGGATCTATGCGTTCAACGACGCCATTGGCCCGCAAACTAATCAGGCCGTCCAGTTGGCTTACTCGTATCGGTTTCCGCTGAAAAACGGCACATTCCGCGTTGGGGTGCAGGCGGGCCTACAAAGCCAGAAGATTGATTATTCAGGGATTATCCTGCCTACTGGTGGTCCCGATCCATTAGTACCAACAGGCCAGTACTCGCAGTTTCAACCCGATTTTAGTGCGGGTCTGTATTACAGTACCGTCGACTATTGGGTGGGTGCCAGTGTGTTTCACCTGAATACGCCTGCTTATAAATTAGGTACCGAACGGGGCATCAATCCTTTGGCCCGGACAGCCTATGTCTCGGCAGGCTACAAGTTGGGGCTAACGTATGCTATAGACCTGCAGCCGTCTATCTTGTACCAATATGTTCAGGGCGACCAAAATGGATCAACGTTTGACATAAACCTGCTGGCTACCTACGATGGGCGCTACTCTGTTGGCGCTTCTTATCGCAAGCAGGAATCATTTACGGGCCTGGTTACGGCAAACGTACTGAACAACAAAGCACGGGTCGGCTTTGCCTATGATTTTGTTACGTACGGGCAGAACGCCAAACGACCCAGTTCATTTGAATTGCTGCTTAGCTATGTGCTGCCTGCCCCCAGTGCCACCCCCAAGCCAATTGTGCGCACGCCACGCTTCCGGTATTGATGTATCACTTTCGTGGAAAACAGGGTCAGATGGGCATTCATCAACATTTTGGCTCTATTCTTGTTAGGCAGTTTGCAGCCTCCACGCTAATTTTGACGGTTAACCGTTTCTGCTTTTACTGGTATGCCAGTGCGCTACCAGCGAATTAAACCAGTCTATACAATAAGCCAGCGTATTTTCGTTCTTACGACAGGTCTTGCAAAAGTTTTTTATGCTTTCTACAAATATGAAATCGAACCGAATGCCAGCACTCTTTTTCCGAGGTGTATGGGTTGTGGCGGCAGTTTTGGCTCTGCAAAGTTGCGGCTTTGTAAAGTCGAAATTTGGAGGTGGAAAAAAGGGTGACGTTGGCGTGGCCAATGGCGAAGTTGTAGCCACGGCACGTCCTGGCTATAAGCAAACTACGCCATTTGGTATGGTGCTGGTGCCATCGGGCTCGTTCATTATGGGTCAGGCTGACGAAGATGTGGCGGCTACGCAAATCAACATGAACCGGCGTGTAACCATCAGTTCGTTCTATATGGACGACACCGAAATTACCAACCACGAATACCGTCAGTATGTAAATGCACTGTTAGCCGACTCAGCTTCAACTATTGGTGAAGAAGAGATCATGGCCAAATATTATCCCGATACGGCAGTCTGGAAAAATGACTTTACCTACCACAATGGTGACCCTATGCTGGAGTACTATTACGGTCATCCAGCGTTCGATACTTACCCGGTAGTGGGTGTTAGCTGGAAGGCGGCGCAGCATTTCTGCCAGTGGCGTACCAATCTCTACAATGACTACCGTAGTAAAGAGGGTATGTTCAACTCACCCCGGTTCCGGTTGCCATCGGAAGCTGAGTGGGAGTGGGCTGCCCGTGGTGGTAAGCAGGGTGCCAAATACCCCTGGGGTAATCCTTACGTAGCCAATGGCAAAGGTTGTTACCTGGCTAACTTCAAGCCTCAGCGTGGCAACTTTGATGCCGACGGCTACCCATATACTGCCCCTGCCAACAAGTTCAACCCCAACGAGTACGGCCTCTACAACATGGCTGGCAACGTGGCTGAATGGTGCCGCGATGCCTACGCTGAAAACTCGAACGCCATTGTGTGGGACATGAACCCAGATAACCAAAACGCCGATGAACCCCGTAAGGTGGTGCGTGGTGGTTCGTGGAAAGACATTGCCTATTATCTGGAATCAGGTACGCGTACTTACGAAGACGAAAACTCGCGTCGGTCATACATTGGCTTCCGTTCGGTGATGGACAATCTGGAAGGCCGTACCGCAACAGCCCGTGGTGGCCGTCAGTCGGCAAGCACCCGTTCGTCTAAATTATCGAAGTCAGCCAAAGGCGGTAGCGGCACGGGTATGCGTGGCAGCAAATAGACCTCAACATCCCTTACCCAATCACTTTATATTCTTTAATCATCTGTAAACCAACTCATGGCAGCAGGAAAAGTAAATTTCTTTTGGGACCGTCTCGTTCCTACCGTTTATAGTGCTGGGGCCGCCGTTGTAATTTTCGGCGCCTGGGCAAAGATTACCCACAATGAGCAATTCGGCTTTATGCTGACCGTCGGCCTGCTAACGGAAGTTGTTATTTTCGCCTTGTATGCTATTCAAAGTTTCACCCAGCCCGTAGCAACCGGTGAGGACTATGCCTGGGAGCGTGTATACCCCGAATTAGCGCCTGATTATAAAGGTGAAGCCCGCAAGGCAGTTGCCAGCCCACAGGCCAATGGCTTGACTGCTAACATGGATCAGATGCTGGCACAAGCCAAAATTACTCCCGACGTATTTGAGAAACTGGGATCAGGTTTTCAGAACCTGAACAGCACAGTGTCTAAGCTAACGGACTTAACCGACGCTACCGTAGCTACCAACGACTACGCCCGTAACGTGAAGTCTGCTTCGGGATCAATCTCGGAGATGAACAAATCATACGGTACGGCTATTACGGCGATGAACTCAATGGCCGACGCTACTACCGACGCTAAAGATTACCGCGATCAGTTCCAGAAGGTGACCAAAAACATGGGAGCCCTGAATGCCGTGTATGAATTGGAGTTGCAGGATACCAATAAGCACCTGAAAGCGATGAATGCTTTCTACGGTAACCTTACCAGTGCCATGCAGAATATGGCCGATGCCAGCAAAGACACGCAGCAGTTTAAGAGTGAGCTCTCGAAACTGACCAGCAATCTGGCTTCGTTGAATAACGTATACGGCAGCATGCTGACTGCCATGCGCGGAGGAAATCAATAAACAGGTCAAAGTCCAAAAGTCCGGTGTCTAAAGTTTTCCTGACGGAAGAATCTTCTCTGGAAAAACGATAGAGACTGGACTTTGAACTCATTCAAATCAAACTCATTTAAGCTATACAATCCATGGCAGGTGGAAAAGAGACACCCCGTCAGAAAATGATCGGGATGATGTATCTGGTATTGACCGCACTCCTTGCGTTGCAGGTGACGTCGGCCATTCTGGAGAAATTTGTCCTGCTCAACAATTCATTAGAGACATCTACTGGTTCGAGCAACCGGGTGAATCAGGAGACGGTTGAGAAGATAAAACAGGCCGTAAGTAAATCAGGAAACCGTCCTGCTGACGTTGCTGTGATGGCACAAGCTGATCAGGTTCGGAAGACTTCGTCGGAATTGGTAGCCGAAATAGATCGGCTCAAACAACAAATTACCGTTGAGGCAGGAGGCGGAACTGACGAGCAGGGTAACATCAAAAACTTGAGCGAAGAAGAAAAAGTAGCTCAGATTATGATCAAAGGCGAAAGCCGCAATGGTGAGGCCTACAAATTGCAGAAGACATTGAACGCCTATACTGAGTCAATGTCTAAAATCGGTAACGCTAAATACGGGTCTATGGCCCTGGACGGCAAAGATGATCCTATTGCCAGCCGGTCGAAAGATCAGAAAGGTAAAGATTTTGCCAACCTGAATTTTGCCCAGACGCCGGTCCCGGCTGCGCTCGCAGTATTAAGCCAGAAGCAGTCTGATGTGCGTCGGGTTGAAGGTGAAGTGCTTGACTACCTGGCTACCAAAGTTGGTGCGCAGGACGTTAAGTTCGACAAGATCATGGCCATGCTGAGCATGGAGTCGAAAGTAGTGGTAGCCGGTACCAAGTTTAAGGGCGAAATGTTCCTGGCGGCTTCCTCATCGGGCATTCAGCCCCGTATGAGCCTCAACGGCGGTCCTGTTCGGATGGATAATGGCAAAGGCATCATTGAATTTACTGCGCAGGGAGGGGGCAACTACGATAAGCAGGGCCTCTCACGTCGAGTGCTATCAGGATCCATTTCGTATAACGCACCTGACGGTACAGTAAAAACGGTGCCGATGCAGGCTGAATACTTTGTGGCGAAGCCGTCGTATCAGGTAGAAACTGGTACCATGCCGCCCTTGTATTTAGGTTGTGCCAATAAGCTGAGCATTCAAAGCCCGCAGTTGGGAGCTTTATGGAATCCAAGCTTCCCAGCGGAAGGAGCTACAGTTATTCAATCAGGGGAACGGGGTAAGATCACTGTGGTACCTAATTCGCAACGTGTACGGCTAAGTGTTGTTAATGCAGGTACTACACTAGGTAGTGAAGATTTTAAAGTAAACCGGGTACCACGGCCTACGATTGTGTACTATGTGGGTGGAAATAGGGTAACGGACCCACGTGGTGTGCCAGCCAATGCCGCACGTAGCCTTCGTGTCGATGCTGAGCCTGACCCTAGCTTCGCCGCCTACTCACCGCAAGACGCTAACTTCCGAGTAACAGGCGTTACGGTTAACTTAGCACGGGGTACTAAACGTGTTGTTGGTCCCATTTCTTTAGGTGCTGGTGGTGGTTCGTTAGGTGCTATGGCCGCAGAAATGCAGCCAGGAGATCGGATTACGATTCAGTTAGATGGTGTGCAACGGCGTAATTTCCGTGGGGAAATTAGTGATGTACCAATGGGCACTCAACTCCAGGTAATATCCTTGTATTAACGCACTAAAAACGGCCTTCGGGCCGTTTTTAGACTATATCACATGCAGCATTTCACAGCGATGAAGCAAGCAACACTCACCCGGTCCATGATTCTGTCGGCTACCGCTTTACTAGCACTAGCTGGTACGGGAGCCATGGCTCAGGAACGTGACAACCGGAAAGCAAACTCCATGTCGGTGCGTCCCATTGACGACAGCGATATTATGATGAAGAAAACGCTATGGCGCCGTATCGACTTGAAAGAGACGCAGAATGCCAGCATGTTTTCAAAGAATAACGAGATTACAAAGTACCTGATGGATGCCGTGAAGGCGGGTTTATTAGATGCTTACGAAAATGACTCGTGTACCCGAAAAGTAGACCCTGCCAAATTTCATGAACGGCTGTTAGTACCTAACCAGGAAGGTGGCCTGTCGAAGGAAGAAATTGAAGCCGGCTTCGGTAAGACAGACGCTGGCGCGGGCGGTAAGGACGACGGTTGGGGAAACCCAACGAAGCAGGATCCCAAGAAACCTGCTGCTAAAAAACCTGTCGATGATGGTTGGGGTACGCCTGCGCCCAAAGCCGCTGCGAAACCTGCTGACGACGGCTGGGGAACCCCAGCTAAGAAGGTAGCCACCGGGAAGAAGGGTAAGAAGGGTGCAAAAACCACTCAGCCAGTAGTAGCCAAAGTAGACACTGTGGCTGCACCCGTTAGCAGTACGGCACCCACTTTCTCTGGAGACGAGCGTTTTGCCAAAGAATTCTCGGTGTTGGAAGTGAAAGAAGACTGGATTTTTGACAAAAAACGGTCACGCCTATACTATGATATTCAAACGGTAACCATGTTGTTGCCCGCTGATAAAAACGTAGCTGGTTTTGAAGTACCAGTGGCTTCGTTCAAATACAAGGACCTGGATAAGCTGTTCCGGTCTGACCCGAAGAAGTTTATCTGGTATAACCCACAAAACCAGGCGCAACACAAGAATCTAGCTGATGCCTTCGACCTGCGTTTGTTCTATGGCCGGATCACGAAAGTGGCTAATCCGGAAGACAAGGAACTGGTTGGTCTCTATGGTAGCGACAAAGAAGGTCTGCTGAAATCGTACCAGACTGAATACGAACTCATGGAACTGGAGCACGGTCTCTGGGAATATTAGGGGGTTTAACGTTTAACGTCTAAGGTCCAAAGTTGCTTCGCGCCCTGCTTTTCCGGGCGCGAAGCAACTTTGGACCTTAGACGTTAAACTCTTTTTTACCCTACTTCCTGCGCCTCAAAGTATTCTTTTACCTTCTTCGCCCTGTCGAGGCCAATGACCTCGCCGATGGCTTCCACACTGGCTTCGCGGATTTTGCTCACACCTTTGAAATAGGTAAGCAGTTTAGCCGTGGTTTTCTTACCTACGCCTTCAATACTTTCCAGTTCACTGATAAGACTGTTCCGACTACGTTTGTCGCGGTGATGGGTGATACCAAACCGGTGGGCTTCGTCGCGGCATTGCTGGATCAATTTGAGCGACTCTGATTTCTTGTCGAGATAGAGCGGGAGTGTATCTTCCGGGAAATAGATCTCTTCCAGCCGCTTGGCAATGCCGATAATCGGGATCTGACCGTAGAGATTTAATTCTTTAAGGGCATCGCAGGCGGCAGATAGCTGCCCCTTGCCACCGTCAATGACAATAAGGTCGGGGAGGGGGCCTTTTTCTTCCAGCATCCGCGTATACCGACGTGTAACCACCTCGTGCATACTGGCGAAGTCGTTAGGGCCAACCACAGTTTTGATACTATAATGCCGGTACTCCTTGGTGGCTGGTTTGCCATCGATGAAACACACCATGGCCGATACCGGGTTGGTACCCTGCGTGTTGGAGTTGTCAAAGCATTCAATACGCCGGGGCAGGTTTTTCAACTGCAAATCCTGCTTCAACCGAATCAGCACCCGATCTTTCTTCGATGCGTTGGCCGTTGATTCGGCTGCCTGACGGTCCTGCCGTTCGCGCCGGAAATAGAGCACATTTTTAAGCGACATTTCCAGCAGTTTCCGCTTATCGCCGATCTGGGGAACGGTAATTTCGGCCTTCAGGTCAGTCTCTAGCGGAATATTGGTGATGATTTCTTTAGCCTGACTTCCATATTGCTCGCGGAATTCGATGATCATCATCGTGAGCAGATCGGCGTCGGTTTCTTCCAGCTTTTTCTTGATCTCGACCGTATGCGTCTGGATGATCGTTCCGTTGACCACTTTCATGAAGTTGACGTACGCCGCCACTTCGTCAGACGCAATGGTGAATACATCGGCATCAGCAATCTTGGGGTTCACTACCGTCGATTTGCTCTGGAACCGTTGCAGCACGTCCATTTTGTCTTTATACTGCTGCGCCTGCTCAAACGCCATGCTATTGGCCGCTTCCACCATCCGGTTCTTAAAATATTCCTGGGCAGGCTTGAGCTGTCCCTTCAGAATGGAATGAATCTGCTCGATGTCGGCGTCATATTCAGCTTCGCCCTGCTTGCCTTCGCAGGGGCCTTTGCAGTTACCGATATGGTATTCCAGGCACACTTTAAACTTGCCCGCTTCAATGTTTTCCTGGGTCAGGTTGTAGTTGCAGGTGCGTAGCGTGAAGAGTTGGCTAAACATCTCCAGCACCGTATACATGGGCTTCAGGTTGGCAAACGGCCCATAGTAGGTGCCCTTTCCCCGCTCAATGCGCCGGGTTGTTACCACGCGTGGAAATGGCTCATCGGTCACGCAGATGAAAGGGTACGTCTTGTCGTCGCGCAGGAGAATATTGTAGCGCGGCTGGTAGCGTTTAATCAGCTGGTTTTCCAGCAGCAACGCATCGAATTCGGTGTGCACTATGGTGAACTCGATCTTGCGAATCTGGCTCACCAACCGCTGCGTTTTGCGGTCGTGCTGGTTCGATTTGACAAAGTAGCTACTGACCCGATTCTTGAGATCTTTGGCCTTGCCAACGTAAATAACTTCGCCGCTGGCATCGAAATAACGGTACACACCCGGCTCGTGTGGTACGCGGGCTAACTCAGATTTATAGTCGAAGGCTGGCATGATTGGTTAACAAGCGCACCACATTAAAGGTTGCCCCCATCAGGTCGCCAGCGGCTGTCAAAACGGCCTCTTTAAGCTGCTGAGGCCGATTTAGCACCGAAAAAGCAGCCAACAACCCCAGTTCCCGAATCTCTTGAGGGGTCAGGGTGAGGGTGCCGCAGAGGGCCACCACCGGTACCCCCGCCCGCTCGGCCCGCCGACAAATGCCTGCAATAAGTTTGCCCTGCGCCGTTTGCTGGTCGAGTTTGCCTTCGCCCGTCAGGATCAGGTCGATATTTGCTACATGCTGATCAAAAGCGACGGCGTCCAGCACCACGTCGACCCCAGGTTCCAGCGTGGCGCCCAGGAAGGTGATCAGGCCGTAGCCCAGTCCGCCCGCTGCACCCGCCCCCGGCATGGCGACATGGCTCAGGCCCAATTGCTGTTGCACGACGTGGTCAAGGTGCTTTAGACCAACGTCGAGTTGACCAACCTGTGCTGGGGTAGCCCCTTTTTGGGGGGCAAACATCACAGCTGCACCGGTTGGTCCATACAGTGGATTTTGCACGTCGCAGGCCACGCGGAAGCGAACAGGTAGGGGTGCAGCCGGTGGAACCAGCTGCGCGATCTTTGTTAGCGTGCCACCCGTTGGTATAAATGATTGGCCGGCCGCATCCAGAAATTGCCAGCCCAATGCCGCCGCCAGCCCCGTTCCACCGTCGGTAGTGGCCGTGCCACCAAGGCCAAGCACGATGGTCCTGGCTCCGCTGGTTATAGCTTGCTGAATAAGTTGGCCCAGCCCGTGGGTGGTCGCAATTGTTGTGTTGCGTTCCGGTGTAGCCAGCAAAGCAAGCCCCGCCGCTGCCGCACTGTCGATAAACGCCGTTTGCCCATCCGGCGAAAGACCGAAACCAGCCTCTGTTAACTTAAAAAGTGGGTTATGGACGGGTGTAGTGTGCCAGCTGCCTTGTGTGGCTAGCGTCAACAACTCAGCCGTTCCTTCGCCACCATCAGCCATGGGGAGAGCCGTGATCTGCGCATCGGGTAGCGCCAACCGGATGCCCGCCTCCATCGCCGCGCATGCCTCCGCTGCTGACAGTGAACTACGAAATTTATCAGGAGCCAGTAAGAAGCGCATAGATTACTGCCGCTAATTCAATATCTCCTCTTCCTCCGTTGGGGCAATAGCAGGAGGTATATAGCGCTGGGCCGAGTCGATGTAATAGCCACCGCAATCTACCTTATAGCCGTTGGGCTTCAGGAAGGGGGCTGGTTTATACTTCGTCAGCCCTTTATCAGCGAATACTTTTTGCATGTACATCCCCCAGGCAGGCATGGCCAACCGTGCTCCCTGGCCAAATTCGATGTTTTTAAAGTGAATCGACCGCTCATCGCCGCCTACCCACAGGCCCGACACCAGGTTCTGTGTGATGCCCATAAACCAGCCATCAGAGAAGCTCGACGTAGTGCCCGTTTTAGCCGCAATCTGACTGCCATTTTCCAACAGTTTGTATTGCGTAGCCAGGCGTTTGGCGGTGCCATTAGCCTCTTCGGTAGCCCCGCGCATGAGATAAAGCATATCGTAGGCCTTCTGCGAACTAATCACCTGTACGGCGTTGAGCGTAAACCGGGCCAGCTCGTTGTCATTCTTGTCTGTAATGCGATAAATCAGGATCGGTTCAACACGGTGGCCACTGTTGGCAAATGTGCAGTAGGCAGCCACCATATCCAGTACCGACACGTCGGCGGTGCCAAGGCAGAGGGTGGGGTTAGCGGGGAAACCGGTTGTATCGATGCCCAGGTCGGCAGCCGTTTTCAGCACGGGCCGGGCTTTGGTTTTCTTAATCAACTGCGCCGATACACTGTTTACGGATTGCCCCAGGGCCTCACGTAGCGATAGACTGGCGCCACTGTAACGTCCGGTTGAGTTTTTAGGCATCCAGGGCGGCCCACCATTGCCGTCTTCGCCGTGGGCAAATACTACCGGGCGGTCGGTGATGCGGTCGCAGGTAGTAAAATAATTGTTGTTCAGGGCGGTGAGGTACACAAACGGCTTGAACGTAGACCCCGGCTGCCGTTTCCCCTGCGACACATGGTCGAATTTCATGTGCTTGAAATTAACACCACCTACCCAGGCCCGCACATAACCCGTGGTAGGGTCCATCGACATAAAGCCCGTGTGTAACAGGCGTTTGTAGTAGCGTAGCGAATCCAGTGTGCTCATGGTAGTGTCTTTTTCCATACGCCGGTTGGCGTAGGTAAACACCTTCATCTTTACCTTTTTGTTCAGTTCGCGCCAGATCGCCTTCTTATCATCGCCATACACTGCCGAAAGCAACTTATACCGTGTAGTGCGCTTCACCGAGTTTTCGATGAAGTTGGGCATTTCCTGCCAGGCGTTGCTGGCGTTACGGAAAACCCAGGGGTTGCGCCCACGCCACTGCTGGTAGAACTTAGCCTGCTGATCGCGCATATTGGTCATCACGGCCTCTTCGGCATCGCGCTGCATCCGCGAGTCAATAGTCGAATAAATTTTCAGGCCGCTGGTATACAGGTTCAGTTCCTTGCCGTTCTCCTTGTTATACTGCTTGATCCAGTTTTTAAGCTTGTCTTTTACTACCGCACAGAAATAGGGAGCCTTGTTGGTATTTTGATTTTCAACGTTGAAATCGAGCTTGACCGGTCTGATTTTGTAGAGCACAAACTGGTCGGGTGTCAGAAAATTATACTTTTTCATTTGGCCCAGCACCACATTGCGCCGTTCGCGGGCGCGAGTCTCGAAAATACGGGGATCGAACAGCGACGGGTTTTTCAGCATTCCCACCAGCAGGGCGCTCTCGTCGACTGTAAGTTGCCAGGGTTCCCGGTTGAAATAAGTCTTGGCGGCGGTTTTGATGCCGTATGTGTTGTTGCCAAACGACACCGTGTTCAGGTACATCATGATGATCTCCTGCTTGGTGTAATTCCGCTCCAGCCGCACGGCCAGAATCCATTCCTTGGTTTTGGCAATTATCAGTCGAACAACGGGGACTTTGCCCAGAATACCTTCGTATACCTCCTCGCGGGTATCGAACAGGTTCTTGGCCGTTTGTTGCGTGAGGGTACTACCGCCGCCCGTGCTTGCCGTATTCTTAAACGTGACTAACCCACTTATGGCGCGGGCAATGGACCGGGCATCGATCCCCGAATGCTTCATGAATCGGGCATCTTCGGTCGCCAGCAGGGCCGAAATGACGTTGGGTGACACCTGCGTAATATCAACGGGGGTACGGTTTTCCAGGTAGAACTTACCCATCTGTGGCCCGTCGTTGAAATAAATGGTTGACGCTTCCTGACTTTTGGGGTTTTCCAGCGCTTTGAGGTTAGGCATGCCACCAAACAGCCAGAGAAAATTGACGGCTACAGCCAGTACGTAGAGGATAATACCGACAATGCCAATCAGAAATAATTTCCAAAGCCGGGTAATCAACAGGCGATAACGCCCAGAGGCAAACTGAATCATAGGGGTGGGTAGGGGAGGGATTTACGATGGACGATTTATGGCTTGCGCGTCAGCTTTTACACGAGCAAGCTGACGCGCAAGCCATAAATTGTCCATCGTCATGCGTCCAGCGTAAATCAATACTATTTCCTTTTCGCCGTGAGTTGCTCAGCGGCGGCTTGACGTTCTTTTACGTGGGGCAATAGGGGACTAGTCGGGTAGTCGCGGACGAATTCGCCCAGTGCCTGTCGATACGCGTCCACGTTTTGCACACGCCCCAGCAAGATAATGCGCAACAGGGCGAACTTGTCTGCAATTTTTGAGCCACCGTACGTGCCAATAGCTGCTTCGGTGCGGGCCAGGGCTTCGGTGCTATTACCCGATTGAAACAAGGCATATAACGACGAGTAAACCTGGTTGGCAACCACTTCATTGACTGCCCCGCCCCGCCCAGATGTAGTCGAACCTGTTTCGGCCACCGTGGCCTGTCCATCAGCCGAGGCCAGCTTGGCGTAGGATGATGTAGGGAATTCGGTCAACAGTCGCTCACGCCAGGGGGATGGCTTACCCAGTTGCTGTGCTGACAAGTACATAAGGTAATAGGCCTCTGGTCGGTAGCTGGAGTTAGGAAAACGGGTCAGCAACTGATCGATTACGGCCATAGCCTGCGCAGGCTGGTCGAGCTGAAACTTGTACACTTTTCCCTGCCGGTACAGTGCCGACTCGAGCAGGTCATTCGACTTCTGAATAGCCTCGGTAGAGAACGGAATCTGCCGGTAAAGCTCATCCTTCTGCGCTTTGCGCTGGTTGAGCGTATTGCCGCCCACGGCCGACCGGGTGCCAGTGGTAGCCAGTTGAGGGTCGGGGTTCGTGGCGTTGGCTGGGTTGGCACCGTTCAGCGGATTTGTTTCTGAGGCCACTGCCACCGACGCATCCTTGTTCAATCGCCGCCAGTTGTCGGTCAATGGCCGGTTGCCCCAGACCTGATTAAATTCCTGCAAGCCCTGGGCCATTTGCACCGGGTTATAGAGCACCCAACGGTCGGCGGGGGCAAGGTCAGAGTTGGTAGCCTGCGCTCCGCTGACCGACGTTCGACCGGTCACCTGTTGAGCCAGGGCTAATTGAGCCGCCTCATCTTTGGCCTGCTGGTCCAGCACCCGGTCGAGCAGTTTGTCAAGGGCGGCGGGGTTCATTTGGGCCAGGCGCTGCAGACTGTCTTCGCGCAGAATAATGGCCTGGTTAGCCACAAACTCGTCCAGCGTTTTTTTGCGCCCTGCCAGCTTTGCATAGAGGGAGTTGTTTTGGGGCAGTAACGCTAATGCGCTATCGTAATAGGCCTGCGCTTTGCTGTAATTACGTTTTTGGTCAAAATAAATCGAACCTATTTCAGCATAGGTCAGCGGTACCTGATCGGTGTTGGTCAGGCCCACCTGCACAGCTTTGTTGTAGTTCGCCAATGCCCGGTCGTAATTACCCCGACGGGCGTCGGTGCGCGCCATCGTGAAATAAATCTTGTCTTTCAGGTCTGAGTTCTTCCGGTCGGCCAGCATCGATTCAAACCGGTCGGTATTACGGGCCTGCTGTTTAGGGTCGCTACCATCGGCCTGCATCAGGTAAATGTTGGCGAAAAATTCCTGGTCGTAGTTGGGACGCGATTTCAGCACCGCCTGAAAATGGGGTGTGGCCAAGGCTGGTTTACCACCTGCTTCATACAGTTGCCCCGCAATGAGGTGCAGCCGTGCTGTGGCTTCCGATTTCGGCAGCATCGGAAACGTAGCATCCAGAATGCCCGCTGCTATCAGGTTTTCGCCTTTTTTCTGGTGCAGGTTGGCTTTGGTGAGGTAAAAATCACGGGTATTCGGTTTGTTCAATGGCTGCGTCCGCAGGTATTCGGCCACAGTCAGCCCGTTGGCAAAATCGCCCGTTTCAGTATAGGCCCGCATGAGGTAGATGAGTGCCTCGTGTTTGTCGTTATCATCGGTGCCTTTCGTATTCACATACTTAAACACCTCAATGGCGTTGGGCAGGTCTTGCCGGTAGAGCCGCGTTTTACCCACCAGGATATAGGCGTTATCAAGCCACTTACTGTTCTGATGCCGCTCGGCCACCAGCGACGCCTTTTTGATGGCGTCGTCTAGCTGCGGCCGCACGCCCTGCGTCGCGTTCGAGTCGAGCGGGAGCAGAATGGGCAGTATTTCGTTGTAATTGTCTTTGCGGTTTTTGAACAGATGCCGCTCTACTTCGTCGATGTCGTCGCGGGCCATCACATAAGCATTGAAGTGCGCCGTGAGGTTGTGGTAACCTTTGCTCATGGCCCCGTTGCTTGTCTGTGAACACGACAGCAAACTGCCTGCCGACCCTACCAGTAAGCTGTAAAGAAGTAGTTTATGTGGCCAGGATGCCGTCATGGGTGTAGACAAATTTGGGGGTGCCCGATTGGCGAGCCACCACCAGAAACGTACCTTTGCCGCTAAGCGTCGGTACGGGTGAGCCTTCTAAAAGGTAAACGATTTCCAGTTATCGAACGTATCCATGTTCGTGCCAATCCCGCGAATCTACGCAATTTTTCAACCATGAACGACGCCCCCAACCCCGACCAGCGCCCTGACGAAGACCCCAACATAGACCGTCGACCGTCGGCTTATGCGCAATACAGTAGCATTGCGTTTCAGATGCTGGCTACCATCGGCCTTGGCGTTTATGCGGGTATGAAACTGGATCAATGGCAGGGCAACAAGACCCCTGGCTGGACGATCGGTTTGTCGCTGACGGCCATTTTCGCGTCGTTATATCTGTTTATCCGGCAATTGCCAAAGAATTAAAGCCGGGTTAAGGCAATGCGCAATACATTACTACTGTCGGCCCTGTTCGGAATTGTATTTTTTGTAGCCGGACGTTTTTACGGGGCTACGTGGGTACATCCGCTTTGGCCTTACATTTTACTGTTCTACGTGGCGGTGGCTGCACTGCTCAATCGACTGATGAGTTTTGTAAAAGACCCTAAATCAGCCCAATTCACCACTTTCTATCTTGCTTTTGTCACGGCCAAGCTTGTGTTGAGTTTCATCTTCATGGGCGTGCTACTCTACAATGGCGTGTCTGCACGGGCCACGTTTGTGATTACGTTTCTTGTACTGTATTTAGTTTATACGAGTTTTGAAATCTACGGCCTTACGCGTAAATTGCGACGCGATTCATAGAAACGCCTACTAATTTCATATGATGGGTTCATCAATCAAGCAATTATTACTCGCGTTCGCCCTGATTATCAGCACGGTTTCGGGCGTTTTTGCGCAGGAGCATACCCTCGACGGGCAGGAGACCAAACACGAGCAGGAGAAAGGATTCAATGTGGGCGATATGATCAAGCACCACATCCGCGATGACCGGGGGTGGGAGTTTGCGCATGGCATTACCCTGCCATTGCCCGTCATTCTGTACTCAAAAGATCGCGGTCTGGAAGTTTTCTCATCGTCGCACCTGAACCACGGTGCCATCTATGAAGGCTACAAGTCGGAGCATGGTCACATCCACCGTGTCGATGCTGCTGGTAAGCCAGACGAAAATGTGCACGTTTATGATTTTTCCATTACCAAAAACGTGGCATCGCTGATACTGAGTGCGCTGATTCTGTTTTTCGTCTTTACATCAGTTGCTAAAGGATACGATAAGAATAAAGGCAAGGCCCCGTCAGGTTTGCAGTCGTTTCTGGAGCCTATTGTCATGTTTGTCCGTGACGAAATCGCCAAGCCTAACCTTGGCCCTAAATACGCCACGTATCTGCCTTATCTGCTTACGCTGTTCTTCTTTATTCTGGTAAACAACCTGTTGGGTCTGCTTCCGGGCGGTGCCAACCTGACCGGCAATATTGCCGTGACGATGGTGCTGGCAGTAATCACGTTTTTCGTAACGAGTTTCAGCGGCAACAAACATTACTGGATGCACCTGGTAAAACCTACTGGCGTGCCCGTGGCGCTGCTGCCCATTATGATCCCGGTAGAAATTGTGGGTTTGTTCATGAAGCCCCTATCACTGATGATCCGGTTATTTGCCAACATCACGGCGGGCCACATTATCATTCTTAGCCTGCTTGCGCTCATTTTCATTGCCGGACAGGCGGGCGCAGGTACCGGTTATGGTGTTTCGTTGATTGTTGTGCCCTTTACACTCTTTATGAACCTGATCGAATTGCTGGTAGCGTTTCTGCAGGCGTTCATCTTCACGCTGCTGACGTCGATGTATATCGGTAGCGCCATTGAAGAACACCACGAAGCTGACCACGGCATTGGGTACGAAGGTCCCGGCGTTGAGATAGGGTAAAGTTTAACGTTCAATGTCTAAAGTTTAAGGTTGACTATTGTTGGTACTGCTTCATGTGTTTAGCAAAATCTTAAACCCGTAGCGGTGGATTCGTTAAACGTTAAACATTGAACCCATTTTTCGTTGCTTTCTTTTGTTTTTCACTTATATAAACTGTTCTGAGATGTTCGCTTTGATGCTCTCGATTTTGTTGGAAGCTACGGGTAGCGTAGCCATCATGGGTGCCGCTATCGGCGCTGGTTTGGCTGCTATCGGTGCTGGCTTGGGTATTGGTCGTATTGGTGGTTCTGCCATGGAAGGCATTGCCCGTCAGCCGGAAGCGGCTGGTCGTATCCAGACTGCCATGCTGATTATTGCGGCCCTGATTGAGGCCGTGGCCCTGTTTGCTGCGGTTATCTGTCTGCTGGTTGCACTGGCCTAAGTAGCTTTTACCGTATCTCGTCGGCGCAATAGGCAATGACACACGGGATACACCGCATTTGAAGGTAGCCTGCCAACTGGAATCGCCATTGGCGGGCTACTTCTCTGAAACAAAAGAAAGCGTACTGTTTTACACATCACTTTTAGTTTATACCAACCATGGACCTGCTTATTCCCGATCTCGGCTTATTGTTCTGGCAGATCATCATTTTCGGAGGCCTGTTCTTCATCCTGCGCAAGTTTGCCTGGGGGCCCATCACCCAAAGCCTGAAAGAACGCGAAGACAATATTCAGGGTGCGCTTGATCTGGCTGAAAAGACGCGTGGCGAAATGGCCAAGCTGAAATCAGAAAACGAGCAGATTCTGGCCCAAGCCCGCAACGAGCGCGACGTTATGCTGCGTGGTGCTAAAGAAACTGCCGATAAGATGGTAGCTGATGCCCGTGACCGGGCCAACATAGAAGGTCAGCGGATGCTGGAGCAAGCCCGTGAGGCCATGCAGAACGAACGTCAGGCCTTGGTTGCCCAGATGAAAAAAGAGGTGGTAAATCTCTCTATCGAAGTAGCCGAGAAAGTGCTTCGTCGTGAACTGAACGACAAGGCATCGCAGGAGAAATTGGTGCAGGATCTGGTGGCTACGTCACACCTAAACTAAGGCAGGCATGGCTATTTCAACTGTTGCTGCCCGTTATGCCAAATCATTGATTGATCTGGCTCAGACACAGGGCATTGTCGAAGAGATGCATACGGATATGCAATACTTTAAGCGCACCATCACCGAGAACCGGTCGCTGGGTGTATTGCTTAAGAATCCGATTGTGCGTAACGAAAAGAAATGGAGTATCATTAAGGCTGTTTTTGCCACCCGGCTGCAACCGCTGACGATGTCGTTCTTCCACATTGTAGCCCAGAAGGGCCGCGACAATATTCTTGACGCCATCGCTGATGCATTCATTGCGCAGTACGACAAAATGAAGGGCATCGAACGGGCTACTGTTATCACTACGGTTCCCCTCACCGAGGCTGTTCGTGAAAAACTGAAGGCCCAGGTGAAGACCATGACCGGCAGCAAGACTGTGGAACTGGAAGAAAAGTATGATGATAAACTCATTGGTGGTTATGTACTGCGCGTGGGCGACCGGCAGTTTGATGCATCGCTGCGCAGTCAATTGAATGACCTGCGGCTTTCGTTTATGAATTAATTAGCCGTTGGACGATAGTTTTAGACGTTGGAAAAGCCGCCCTACACGGGGCGGCTTTCGTATTTTTGTTCTCTTACGCAGTTCTCCCGTTCGTTGATGATTATCCCACTGGCCCACCGTGCCAACCAAGCCCAGGAATACTATTTTTCCATCAAGCTCGCCGAGGTTCGGAAACTCGTGGCAGCGGGTCATGATGTTATCAATATTGGCATCGGTAACCCCGACATGATGCCTTCCAACACCACGCTGGAAACCCTGGCGCAGACGGCCCAACAGCCCGGTGCGCATGGTTACCAATCCTATAAAGGTATCCCCGCCCTCCGGCAGGCCATTGCTCATTTCTATAGCCATACCTATGGTGTGACCCTGGACTCCGAAACGGAGATAATGCCCCTGATTGGCTCGAAAGAAGGTATTACGCACCTGTCGCTGACGTTTTTAAACGAAGGTGACGAAGTGCTGGTGCCAGAACTGGGCTACCCCGCTTACCGCGCTGTGAGCCAAATGGTAGGTGCCAACGTAGTGGAGTACAGTTTGCAGGAGCACCAGGGCTGGCAACCCGACTGGCAACAGATGGCCGACCTTCTCACCGACCGGACGCGCCTTGTCTGGCTCAACTACCCACATATGCCTACGGGTGCTCCCGCCACGCGTGAACTGTTTGAATCGGCGGTGCGGTTTGCTCATGACCACAGCGTGTTGCTCTGCCACGACAACCCGTATAGCCTCATTCTGAATAAAAAGGCCCCAATCAGCCTGCTATCGGTTGACGGAGCCAATGAGGTAGCGGTCGAGTTGAATTCGATGAGCAAATCGCACAATATGGCGGGTTGGCGCGTAGGCTGGATGGCCGCTGCCAAACCCTATGTCGACGCGGTGCTGACGATAAAGAGCAACGTTGATTCGGGAATGTTTCTGGCCATTCAGCAGGCAGCCGCTACAGCACTGCACAACACCGATGCCTGGCATGCCGAACGCAATGCTGTTTATCAGGGCCGCCTGGAAGCTGCCTATGCGTTTTTAGATGCCCTCGACTGCGCTTACGCCCGTGATCAGGAAGGACTGTTTCTTTGGGCTAAACTGCCCGACCATATTCCGTCAGCGGAAGGGCTGGTAGATGATTTGCTGTACAATAAACACGTATTCATTGCCCCCGGCCTGATCTTCGGCCCCAAAGGCAACCGGTACATACGCGTCTCGCTCTGTATGCCCAAAGAGCGTATCGAGCAGGCCACCAAACGCATTCTGACATGAACATTTCCATCATTGGTATTGGTTTGCTCGGCGGCTCATTTGCGTTGGCTGTACGCGAAAAATATCCGAAGGCACGATTTATTGGGGTTGATGCCTCACAAGTGCACGGACAACTGGCCTTAGCTAAGGGCATTATTGATGAGGCAATGCCGCTAGAACAGGCCGTTCCCATAAGCGATCTAGTCGTGCTGGCTACCCCCGTCAACACCATTCTGACCCTACTGCCCGGTATTCTGAATACCCTGCCCGAACAGGCCACGGTGCTTGATCTGGGGTCGACCAAAGAGAGCATCTGCACCCTGGCCGACGCACACCCCAAACGGAGGCAGTTTGTGGCGGCGCATCCCATGGCGGGTACCGAAAACTCGGGACCCGGCGCGGCGTTCCGGGAGTTGCTGCCGGGCAAAAACCTCATTATCTGCGACCGCGAGAAGAGCGCCCCCGATAGTCTGAAGCTAGTGGAAGCGCTGTTTTTGGATATTGGTATGAAGCTATTTTACATGACCCCTCAGGAACATGATCTACACCTCGCCTACGTGTCGCACCTGAGTCACATCAGCGCGTTTGCTCTGGGGCTGACTGTGTTGGAAAAAGAAAAAGACGAGCAGGCCATCTTCGATATGGCCAGTACGGGTTTCAGCAGCACTGTCCGCCTGGCTAAAAGCTCACCTCAGATGTGGGCACCCATTTTCGACCAAAACCGCGAAAACGTCTCGCAGGCCCTTGCCGATTATATCGAGTTTCTGCAACGCTTCAAAACGCTCATCGACGACCGCGACGTATCAAATTCCCTCGATTTCATGGCCCGCGCCAATGTTATCCGCCGGGTACTGGAGGGGATCGAGAAGCGGTAAAGTCATTACGTTTTCCGCTTCTTTTTCCTTGCCGAAGGAAACAGTACATTGTTGAGGATGAGGCGGTAACCGGCTGAGTGGGGGTGAAGGTTGAGATCGGTGGCCTGCCGGAAGTTGCCACCGCCACCACGGGTGCCTTCGGGGTCGTGACCGCCATAGAAGGTCCACTGCCCCCGGCCCAGTTCGCCATAGATATACCGGTCAGACGAGGTGCTGGTGCCCATCACCAATGCGCTTGATTTCACCGTCGATTTGGTAAAGGCGGTGGTTTGTCCGAAAAATTCGCGGATGACTGACTCGTGGTTCTGCACCAGCATCGCCGGGATAGCATCAAACTTGGCTGAGAAATCGAACAACTGAAAATAGCCCGATGGTTGATCCCAGCCGCCCCGCCCCGCCGAACTGTTGATGTTGGAAAACGAGATGCCCCCACCGTAGCCATCGCCGTCGTCGAGGTTAAGCTGAAAATTCTGGAAGGCCAGCGTCTTGCCAAAATCGAGCTTGCTTTGCGCCTGTGGGTCAATTCCGTCGCCGTCATACAGGCTGGGCACAATGTCGACACCTTCGGCAGACAGGGCAATATCAAACGTTTCGGCACCCGAACACATAGCAAACAAAAAGCCCCCACCCGCACAGAACACCTTAATGCGTTTAGCCACGTCGAGCTTCAATTGCGACAGTTTGGCATACCCCAATTTGGCAGCAAGGCCCTTTTGCGCGGCCATATCTTCGGGCGAGATCCGGTGCAGGTTCCGACCTAGCTGACCCGTAAAATCTTCATGGTGCAGGTGCAGCCAGTCGAATTTGGCGAGGTCGCCTTTCATGATTTCCTCGTCATACACCACCTCGAATGGGATTTCGGCGTAGGTCAGTACGTTCAGGACAGCATCGGTATTTTCAAATTCTGCCTTGCTGATTTTTATGGGGGAATAAACCGCGATCCGAGCCGCTTTAAGCAGTTTCACGGCATCGGTGTTGGTGTTTGGCTGGGCCACCTCCTGCCGGATACGCTGGGCTGTACCATTGCTCAAATGCTCGAAACGAACGTTACGAATGCGGCATTCCGACTCCAGTGCTGGGGTGGCTGGCGTCATGAAACTTCCACCCCGGTAGTTGAGCAGCCAGTCTACTTCGCCGTCATTTTTTAGCACCATGTAGGCCACGCCATACGCTTTGAGGTGGTCCGTCTGGGCGGCATCCATCGGAATAAGCAACTCGTCGGCCCGGCTACCGAAGGGTACTAACAGCAGGAGAAGGAACAGCGTTTTCATACCCATCAAAGCAGTTGTTCTATGCCCTTTAACTATGATTATCAGGCGTTTGTTATGCAATGGTAGGGGTGTGTGGTGTGCGTATTTTTGAAAAAAGCGGGCACATAACAAACAGTTCGGGATTTCGACGTGTAAAGTAACAGGCGGCTGCTTACCGGCCGTTCGTTAACAACATATTACCCATGCAACAAGCAACCACACAATCCGGAGGTGGACTAGCCACCGCATCCGGCACCATTACCCTCGGTAGCGACCGTATGAACGGCCAGTTAACCGTGAACCGCCTCGGTTACGGAGCCATGCGAATTACCGGCGACGGTATCTGGGGGCCGCCCAAAGACCGCGACGAGGCTATCCGGGTACTGAAACGCTGCCTCGATCTGGGCATCAACTTTATTGATACCGCCGACAGCTACGGACCTTTTGTCTCAGAAGAACTCATTGCCGAAGCCCTGCACCCCTACGCCGAAGGGCTGGTGATTGCTACCAAAGGTGCTTTACTCCGTACGGGCCCTAATCAATGGCCTGTAGACGGTAGCCGCAAGCACCTGGAAGAAGCCCTGAACGGTAGTCTGAAACGGCTGAAAGTGGAGCAGATTGACCTTTATCAGTTGCACCGCTTTGATGAGAAAGTGCCTTCGGAAGAGTTTTTAGGCTTTCTGAAAGAAGCGCAACAGCAGGGCAAGATCAAGCACATCGGCTTGTCGGAAGTAGACGTAGACCAGATCAAAGAAGCCCAGCAGTATTTTGAGGTGGTATCGGTACAGAATATGTACAGCTTCGGGCAGCAGAAATGGAACCCCACGCTGAAGTACTGCGAAGAAAACAACATCGCCTTCATCCCGTGGTATCCGCTGGGTGGTGGCGACTTAAGTGCCGAACAGGCTATTCACAAAGTAGCCGAACGCCACGGTGCCACCGAGTATCAGATCGCGCTGGCATGGTTACTGGCTGCTTCGCCCGTTATGCTGCTGATTCCCGGCACCTCATCGGTGAAGCATCTGGAGCAAAACACAGCTGCCGCTCAGATAAAACTGACCGAAGAAGATTTCCAGGATATGCCGCTACCTAAACAAATTTAACGTTTAAAATCTAAGGTCCAAAGTTGGCTGACGCAAGCGGTATGACGCGTCAGCCAACTTTGGACCTTAGACGTTAAACGTTAAATCTGTTTACTTGCTCTCTTTCAGCGCGTCCATTTTCTCGCGGGCTGCTTTCAGCTCCGAGAGTTGCTTGGTCAGATCTTCTTTGATGTAAGCAGGCAATTTATCGTTTTCGATAGCCGACTCATAAGCTTCAACAGCTGCGTTCTCACCGAAAGTCACTGAGCTAAGTACCGTATCCCGATCCTTACCCGTCACCGCCGACTTGATATCGATCCAGGCGCGGTGAATTTTGCTGCCCACGTCGGTTGAGGTAGTGTCTGAAACGGCTGTGCCGTCGATGCGCACGATATGGTCGGCTAGTTGGCTACGGAAGTTTTGGCTCTGCACAATCATCTCGTTGAAAAGGTGATCAAGCTGGCTGTCTTCCGTGTCTTCTACAGCCTTCAAATAACCCTGAATACGGTCATTGTTGATTTTTACTAGTTCGTTGAGGTCGTCAACAATGTCTTCGTTCTTAATCATAATCGTTGTTCTTGAGCGGATCGCCGCCGCGATGGTTTAACAATCGACATGATTAACCGATTTGGCGAAGTTCTGTTTTAGAAACTGAGTCCAAGGTGTAGAGTCTAAGGTTTAAAGTCTAAGGTTTAAAGTTGGCTGACGCAAGTACATCTCGCGTCAGCCAACTTTAAACCTTAGACTTTAAACCTTAGACTCTACACCTTGGACTCAGTTCAAAATTCCGCTGACTTGGGTGCTCTTGGGAAGGGGATTACGTCGCGGATGTTGCTCATGCCCGTCACAAATAGCACCAGCCGCTCGAAACCCAGGCCGAAACCAGCGTGGGGGGCCGTGCCGAAGCGGCGCGTGTCGAGGTACCACCAGATGGCTTCGGGGTCAATGCCCACCTCGGCCATGCGGGCGGTAAGCTTATCCAGATCATCTTCCCGTTGCGAGCCGCCGATGATCTCGCCAATGCCGGGAAACAGTACGTCCATCGCCCGAACCGTTGGCCCAAACACCTCCCCACGCGCGTTGGTGGCGGGTTCGTTGTCCTGTTTCATGTAGAACGACTTGATGGCGCGGGGGTAATTGGTCAGGATAACGGGCTTTTTGAAATGCTTTTCGACCAGATACCGCTCGTGTTCCGACTGTAGGTCCACGCCCCAGCTTACCTCATACTGAAACTGCCCTTTCTTGGCAGGTTTCGAGTTGCGCAGAATCTCGACGGCCTCGGTGTAGGTTAGCCGCTCGAAGTCGTTGTCTATCACGAAACGCAGCTTCTGGGTCAGTGTCATCTCCTGCTGCTCTTCCTTTTTCTTTGTTTTTTCTTCTTCCGCCAGTCGATTTTCCAGGAAAGCCAGGTCATCGGCGCAGTTGTCGAGGGCGTAGCGAATCACCGACTTCACGAAGTCTTCGGCCAGGGCCATGTTATCTTCCAACTCGTAAAAGGCCATTTCCGGCTCAATCATCCAGAATTCGGCGAGGTGGCGCGTGGTATTTGAGTTCTCGGCGCGGAATGTTGGTCCGAACGTGTAAATCTTGCCCAGGGCCAACGCGCCTAGCTCACCTTCCAGTTGACCTGATACGGTCAGATTGGTTTCGCGACCAAAGAAATCCTGGCTGTAGTCGATTTTACCCTCTTCCGTCTTGGGCGGGTGCATGGGGTCGAGTGTCGAGACGCGGAACATCTCGCCTGCGCCCTCAGCGTCGGAGGCCGTAATGATGGGCGTGTTGAGGTAGAAAAATCCGTTGTCGTTATAATACTTATGCACCGCGAAGGCCAGCGCATGACGAATGCGCAGAATGGCGCTAAACGTATTGGTGCGGGGCCGCAGGTGGGCAATCTCGCGCAGAAATTCGAGCGAGTGCCGCTTGGGTTGCAGCGGGTATTTCTCCGGGTCGGCGGGGCCATAGATGGTCACGTCGGTAATTTTTACCTCTACCGCCTGCCCGGCTCCCTGCGATTCGACGAGTTCGCCGGTGATGGCTACGCAGGCCCCGGTGGTGATCAGGCGGAGGGTGTCGTCGGGCAACGTACCCGTTTCGGCCACGGCCTGGATGGTGTGGATCGTGGAGCCGTCGTTGATGGCGACAAAAACCGCGTTTTTACTTTCGCGCTTAGTGCGCACCCAGCCTTTGACCGTCACGGTCTGTCCCGGCGGGGTTTGCAGCAGTTGTTTAACAGGTTGGTAACTCATGAGGGCAAAATTACACTGTGCGTTAGTTGATAGGATATAACGTATAGCGAATAATGCCCTGCGTTGGCGCTAATTGGCTTCCAGCGCGATCAGTTTTTTTCGAACTTCTTCATCCGATGCGTCGAATTTCAGGCACTGCCTGAAGGCTTCAATGGCCCTATTCTTTTCGCCTCGCAGCCGATAAAGCTCACCCAGCGACGCGTAGACAATGCTTTCGTTGGGAAACTGCTCTTGGGCCAGTCTAAGCAGTCCCTCGGCGGCGGGCAGGTTGCGGGGGCGGCTCATGGCTAGCTCATAGGCCAGATACGTCAACTGCGACACATTCATGTTCATGGTTCGGTAGCCCGCTACGGCGTCGTCAATGCGACCCATACGAATCAGTTCATTAGGTAAATACTGCCCGTCGGGCAGGCGGGGCATGGGTGTTTGCTGCCACTCGACCCGTAGCGAATCGACCCTGCCTGCCTTGTTTCGGCTAAAATAGGCCCTGGCTGTGTAGTCGGTGAAAGCAATGGTGTCACGGCCTACGGGTACACAAATGATATCATCACCATTGTTCACCCGCTCGATCAGTCGGTTACCCGATCGCCGAATCGACACCACCTCGTCGGCACCCCGCTGGTAACGGCCCACGTAGGCGTTGAGTAGCGAATCGGGTAGGGACTTGGTTACTAGTGGTTTAGGCAAAAAACCAGTCCAGCCATACGCTTGCGCCACGGCCCGGCGAATTTCTTTACCCAGCTCGTTCGCACCGTTGTTGTCGTTGAGCATCACCACCACGCCATTGCCTCCCACCAGGCTGCCAAGTGCGTAGGCCACAAAGCCCGCGTTGGTGCCGGTATGCTCAAAATAACGCCCCCGCTCGTCGGTGTTGCCATGTTGCTGAAGCAAAAACGTCCCCAGGCCAATCTGTTCGTTGATAAATCCGTCGCTTACTACGGCCAGTGGGGTCATCATCGCCTTCACTGATGATTGACTCAACAGCCCTCCCTTGCCTCGGTAACTATTTTGCAAGTCAATTACTAACCGGGCAAGGTCGGCTGGCGTACTGTAAAGTCCGGCGGCAGCCTGCTGCGGATAGACGTAGGGCATTCCTTTAAACCAGCCGTTTGTTGAATAGGCCCACGAGGCCTGCGTGGCCAGGCTGGGGGGCAGCGGCTGCGCAAACGTAGTCCGGGTCAGCCCCAGTGGTTTAAACAGCAGTTGGTTGGTGAGCGTAGCAAAATCTTGTTTTGTTACGTCCATCATGGCCATTTGTGCCACCAGATAACCCCCGCCCGAATACCGAAACTCCTTGTTTGGCTCGCTGTTGACCACCACCCGGCGACTTTCGGTACCGGGTTTGCCCGCCAGAATGTCGGGTACCGAAGGCAACGGTTGCTTGTCGGGTGTGAAACCGAAATAAGCCGATTGGCTGGTGCCACCCCGGTGGCTGAGCAGCATCCGCAACGTGACGGGCGTTTGTTGGGTGAAGCCGTTATCTCCCAGTTTCCACGATGTCAGGTACTGATTAATGGGCGCGTCGAGGCTTAGTTTGTCCTGCTCTACCAGTCTGAGCGCCGCCATAGCCGCCACCAGTTTGGATATTGACCCTGCCGAAAAGAGTGTCTGGGGCGTAACAGCGCGATGGGTGGTGGTGTCGGCCAGGCCATAGCCCTTTACCCAGTCGACCTGGTAGTTGTGGATCACGGCAATGCTCAGGCCCGGCACCTTGTAATGACGCATTCGGTCGAGGAGGTTCCAGCCGGGCAGGCCTGCTACGGGCACGTAGGGGAGCAGGCTGTTTTCAACGGCGGTGATCCTGTCGGCCTGTTTGCGGGCAGGCTGCGCCATGGTCATGGAACCGATGGTCAATTGCCAGTAAACAAGGAGCAGGGTGAATCGGATAGGGTACGTCGACATGGTCTTTTATGTTGATTGTGGCCCAAAAATCAGTCGATTAAGCATCGGCGTCGTCCCGAAGTGTGATTTGGGACTTCTTTACGTAAGCTTTTGGCGTTTCGCCCGTCTGCTCCTTGAATACCCGGTTGAAGGTTGTCTTCGAGGCAAAGCCCGCATCAAGAGCCAGGGCCAGTATGGTCAGGTGTTCGGTGTCGCCGGCGGCCATTCGCCGTTTCACCTCCTCAATCCGGTACGAATTAATAAACTCGTTGAACGACTGGTTGAAGCCCGAATTAATAAGGCGCGACACGGCGTTGGGTGTTTCGCCGAGGTGCTGTGCCAGGGTCGTTAGCGTTAGATCGGGGTCTTTGTAGAGTGCCTGTGCCTGAATGGCCTGAAGTAGCCGGTCGCGCTGGGCGGGCAAGACCACAACTGAAGTCGGTATGCGGTCTAGTTTTTGTCGTCGGTCATACAGAATACTCACCAGCGCCAGTCCATAAACAAGGATGGGCAGTATGAGAGTAGTCAGGTAAAACTTGGGCCAGTCTGGCTCAATGTAGAGCTGGTTTAGGAGGGGGTCAATGGCGGCAATGCCATAAAAGAGTGCTAACCCATTGAGCAACCGCCTCAGCCAACGATCGGTCGTGAAACGGCGGCTTTGGTAGATGGCGTAGAGCACCATCGCACAGGCTACATAATAGTCTACGTAGCGGGTGTAGGGCTTGTGAACAGTTTTCCAGAACCAGGTTTTGGTATCGAGCGACTGGGTCATAAGCAGCCCGTAAAAAAGCACCTGGATGATTACCGGTACCCAATACCAACGGGGTAGAGTGGCTGGTCTGCCCGCCCGTGCGCACATGTAGCCGTAGAGCAGTGGGCCAAAACTCCATGAATAAAAGAGAGGCAGGAAGTAAAGCCACTGGTGATGGTAATAGATGCCCGACAGGCTCAGAAAGTAATCGACAATTTGGAGTGTCAGCCCAACCAGTAACCACGCCAGCCACCGGTTGGCGGGCTGGTCAGATCGCCAGAAGAGCACAGCGGCGGTGGTGAAGCCCTGCGCAATGCAGCATATGTCAAAAAGGGTGAATGGGTTGAGTTGCAAGGTCATGACGCAGACGAAGCGGGTGACGAAAAATTCTTGCCAAGTTTAGCGTAATTCGGGCAGTTACGCGTCATCCTGGGTAAGACGGGCCACTTATGTGTCTATCCCTGACTTTCGTTTCTCGTCTATCATAGTCATCCATGCCTGTCCAACCGCCCCAACGAACCATTCTTGATACTGTGAAGCAGTACAGCGGGCGGCTGTTTGGGTTCATTCGCGACCGGGTGCGTACTGAGGAAGATGCCGAAGATATTTTGCAGGATGTCTGGTACCAGCTCAGCCGCGTAGTAGACCTCGACCAGATTGGCAGCCTCAGCGGGTGGCTCTATGAAGTGGCCCGCAACCGCATTACCGACCGCTATCGCCGCACCCGCGAGACGGCCTTCAGCGATGCCACCCACGCGGGCGATGGCGACGAATCAGATGATGATCTCTCGCTCGGCGATCTGCTGCTGGCCGACCCCGACGCGGCAGACGACCCGCTTTTCCGCGACCTGGTCTGGGACGAACTCATGCGCGCACTCGACGAACTACCCGAAAATCAGCGGGCGGTGTTTATTCAGAACGAACTGGAAGACAAAACCCTGCAAGCCATTGCCGACCAGACCGGCGAGAACCTGAAAACCATTATTTCGCGTAAACGCTACGCCGTGCAACACCTGCGAAAACGCCTCCAAACCCTCTACAACGACCTGTCAAACACCTAAGCCATGTACCGATCAAGAAAACGTTTCGTCTGGATCCCCATTTTCGCTGCTGCGGCCTGTGCGCTGCTGTCGTGGGCGGTCATGTATTTGTGGAATACCGTGCTGGTGGCGGTGGTCACGGTGCGGCCGGTCACGTTCTGGCAGGCGGCGGGGCTGCTGTTGCTGAGTCGGTTGCTGCTGGGTAGCTGGCCCGGTGGTGGCCGGGGCCGGCATGGCGGCGGACCAGCCTGGCGGGGTAAATGGCAACAAATGAGCGACGAAGATAAACGTCGTTTCAAAGAGCAGTTTCGTGCCCGTTTTCGCCCTGGTCCAGATGACGTGTAACTGAACAACAAGCTGCTACTATGATCATTTTCAAACGTTTAGACCATATTTTACTGTCTATTCCCGAAGGAGCCACCGCTGCTGCACGGGCGTTCTATACCGACGTGATGGGCCTGACCGAAATGGGGGGTAACCACCCAGGTGGGGCCATCTGGTTTGTCATGGCCGATATTCAGTTGCATTTGCGCGAAGAAGCAATCGGGCCATTGTCGGCCCGTCACCCTGCATTTGAAGTAGCCAATCTGGACGAAGCGCGGCAGGAGTTAACCCAAAAAGGCGTGCCCATTTCATACTCGTCTGACATCGACGGGCGGCAGCGGTTCTTTATCCGTGACCCGTTTGGCAACCGCATCGAGTTTTTGCAGTATGATGGGTAGCCTACACCTGCTGCCCCAGTTGAGCAATCAGGGTATCGTTGTATTTACGGGCCACAGGCACGGTTAACTGTCCGTTCAGCAAGTGCAGCTTGTAACCCTGCGCATTGCCCGAAATACGCTCTACCTGCTCCAGGTTTACGACGTAGGACCGATGGCAGCGAACAAAATGATTTGTATCAGTAAGTCCAGGACTGTTAGTTAGTTGCGATTCAAGGCGGCTCAGGCTGCTGCGCATCAGTTCCTTCGCCAGCGTTTGCTTTCGGACGAAAAAAATGGTGCAGTAGTTATCGCTCGATTCAATAGCCAGCAGGTCGGCAGTGGGAATTGTGAAGGTGTCTTTTTCGTTTTCGGCCACCAACGTAATTCGGGTTTCTGACGAGGTAGCCGACGGTCCGGCGGGTTTAGTGGCTGACGTAACAACGGGGGGCGCAGGAGCGTCGGCGGTGGGGTGGGGCGGCAGCTTGGCCGAGAGCGTAGCGGCCTGTTGCTGATAGCGTTTCAACTGGCGAATGTAGTTGGCTACTACCGCCCCGGCCACCGGAAAGATGCCCACCAGCAACGTAACGGCAAGACTCCAGCCAAAACCTTCTGTGACGTAGTTGTTTGTAAGCCAGGCTATATAGAGCCAGTTGGCCACGCTGATAAGGACAATATGAAGCAGAATCTGAGCAATTTCTTTGCCCACCGTCCAGCGCTCTTCGGCAAAAGGGCGTGGTATCAGCCGGGGAACCACCCCATTGCAAAACGCCGTGATGCCGAAGGTGATCAGCCCATACCCCCAGATTTTAAGCGACTTATGGGCTGTTTGCCAGGTAGCTAAACCAAAGGGCTGAAACAACCAGAGAAACAGGCCCACAAACAGGCCGAAGAACAAGGCCAGCCGCCAGGCATGACCGGGTGTTTCGTTTCGTGGATACGGCTGGCGCAACAGATCCATGAGCAGCGAATGGCTTTAACGCGAAAAAGGACGCCAGGCCGACAATTGTTCGGCAAAGGCGGGGAGGGAAGCGGGATAAGCAACAGCCATAAACAGCATGCCGAACAGCGCCCCATAAAGGTGAGCGTCGTGGTTGATGCCTGATGCACCCTGCCGCGACGCATAATAGGAATACCCCAAATACAGAAACCCGAAAATAAAGCCCGGGATGGGTATGGGAATAAATATAAGCTGCAACGACATAAACGGGTTGAGCAAAATCATGGCAAAAATCACTGCCGATACTCCACCCGATGCCCCCAGCGAGTTATACCGCGACTGATCACGGTATTTTAGCAGCGTGGGAATGTCGGAAACAATAATGCCCGCGATATAGAACAGCACAAACACCACCCCGCCTAAATCGCCGAAGAGTATAGTGAAAACGCCTTCCAGCGCCTGCCCAAACGAGAAGAAGCTGAACATATTGAAAAACAGGTGCCCATAGTCGGCGTGCAGAAACCCCGACGTCACCAGCCGGTAATATTCGCCCCGTTTGGCCACAGCGTAGGGGTTCATAATCCAGCGGTCCATCAGCGATTCATTCCGCCAGGCGGCAATACTGATGAGGACCGTGGCGATAACAAGAAGCAGGGTAGCAGACATAAACAGGGGTTACGGTGGTCAGGATTCGCGCTCCACCAGTTGATGCGCAAAGTCCAGCAAGGTAGCCTTTCTGACGGGGTCGGCGTTGACCTGATCCAGATTGGCAAAGCCTTTTTGGAAATAATCGGCAATGCGGGCTTCGGTCAGTGTCCGAATGCCCAGTTGATCGTAAATAGCCGTAATGGCAGCCACCTTTTCGGCCTTGTCGAACGTGTCGCGGCCAAGCCAGTCCAGCAGTTCGGTGCGTACTGTGCCTTCGGCGCGCTCAAGGGCTTCGATAAGCAGAAACGTTTTTTTGTTGGCAATAATGTCGCCACCCACCTGCTTGCCAAATTTGGCCGGGTCGCCATACACGTCGAGCAGGTCGTCTTTTAGCTGAAAACCGATGCCAATGTTCAGCCCGCCGTCGTAAAGGTGTTGGGTGCTTTCGGCGTCGGCACCGGCCACAAGACCACCTAGTTCCATCGCCAGACCCAGTAATACCGACGTTTTCAGCCGGATCATTTCAATGTATTCAGCCTCCGATAC
This sequence comes from Fibrella rubiginis, assembly GCF_017353185.1. Lineage (GTDB taxonomy): Bacteria > Bacteroidota > Bacteroidia > Cytophagales > Spirosomataceae > Fibrella > Fibrella rubiginis. The sequence continues at coordinate 330,619 of NZ_JAFMYV010000001.1, forward strand.
GGTGTCGCGGCTTTCGAAATTCATGTCCATCTGCTGTCCCTCGCATACTTCGGCGGCCGTCTGGCTAAACCGTTGCAGGGCCTGCCGCAGGTGCTGGGCGTCGATGTCGAGCAACTGTTCATAGGCTTTCACCAGCATTACGTCGCCGGAAAGAATGGCAATGTTGGCGTTCCATTTTTCGTGCACGGTGGGCATGCCCCGGCGGAGTGGGGCCTGATCCATGATGTCGTCGTGAAGGAGCGTGAAGTTGTGAAAAACCTCTACGGCCACAGCAGGTTTTAGGGCCAGCGTATAATCGTCGGTAAAGAGTGAGGCGGCCAGCAGCGTCATCAGTGGCCGTAACCGCTTGCCCCCCAGGCCCATAATGTAGCGGATAGGGTCGTAGAGTTCGGGGGGCTGCTGTCCGTAGTTGGTGAGGTCAAATTGTTGACGTAAAGCGTCTGTTAACTGAGTTGGGTTCATGCAGGAAGGGTTTGTGAAATGTGGCGGTCTGCCACAAACCACAGACTGATCTTGTTGGCCCAAAAGTAAGCAACATCGGCTGAAAAGTAGGCAGACGTGACCTTGTGCGCCACCTGCCTAGGCTTTCTCCAGCGCCGCCAACCACTGCTCATACGCAGCCTCATACGCCTGCCGCACGCGGGCGTCGGGGGTGATGGTGCGCACCACCTGAAGACCGCTGAAGGTCTCGGTGCGGTTGGCATAATGTCCCAGCCCCAAGCCCGCTCCCCGCGCTGCGCCCTGCGCCCCGTCTGTGTTGTAGAGTTCAATGGCGGCACCTGACAGGTTGGCTAACGTGTTGGCAAACAGAGGACTAAGGAACATGTTGGCCTCGCCCGCCCGGATTGTTTTCACGCCCACCCCTACCTGTTCCATGACCCGAATACCATAATAAAAGGCAAACACGATCCCCTCCTGCGACGCCCGCAGCCAGTGTGCCAGCCCATGTTGGTTTACCCGCAGCCCATGAAACGAGGCCCCCGGATCAGCATTTTCCAGCACGCGTTCGGCCCCGTTGCCAAAAGGTAAACACACCAGCCCGTCGGCGCCAATAGGGGCCTTCTGTGCCAGTTCGTTCATCTGACTATAGGATAACTGCCCCTGCAGGAGGCCATTCCGTAGCCAGCTATTCAGGCTGCCCGTGCCGTTTATGCATAGTAATACCCCGTAGCGTGGCGTTTCCGGGCTGTGGTTCACGTGCAAAAAGGTGTTCACCCGCGACTGTGGGTCAAACCTGGCCTGCTCGCTTACCCCATACACCACCCCCGATGTGCCCGCCGTGGCGGCAATTTCGCCGGGGTCGAGTACGTTCAGCGACCAGGCGTTGTTGGGCTGATCGCCCGCACGGTAGGTGACGGGCGTACCTACGGCCAACCCCATTTCGGCGGCAGCAGCGGCATGCACCCTGCCCTGTTCGCCAAAGGTGGGGCGCAATGGCGGCATCAGCGACTGATCGAACCCGTAATACTGCATCAGAAACTCGGCGGGGCGGTTTTCCAGAAAATCCCAGAGAATGCCTTCTGATAAGCCCGACGCCGTGGTGACGATTTCGCCCGTGAGGCGGGCAGCCAGGTAATCGCCGGGGAGCATAAAGTGGGCCACGTTGGCATACACGTCTGGCTGATTCTCCTTCACCCAGGCCAGTTTCGCCGCCGTGAAGTTGCCAGGTGAGTTGAGCAACTGCCGCAATACCCGCTCATGCCCCAGTGCATCGAACGCCCGCTGCCCGAGCGAAACGGCCCGGCTGTCGCACCAGATAATGGCGGGCCGGAGTACATTAAGGTGGGCGTCTGTCACCACCAGCCCATGCATTTGGTAGGAGATACCGATGGCTTTTATATCTGTGGGTTTTGCTCCGGCGGCGGTCATCACCGCCTGTACAGCCTGCGTAGCGTTATGCCACCACAAGTCGGGTTGTTGCTCAGCAAAGCCCGGTTGCGGCGCGTCGATGGCCATTTCCGATTCGGGGAAAAACGCCGAGGCCACAGCGGTATTTTTGTCAGCGTCGAGCAGGCAGGCTTTGACAGACGAACTGCCCAGATCAAGTCCAAGTAGGTACATAGGGGAGGGGGTAGGTACTAAGTTTCAGCCAGAAAGGGCTGTTCAGGGCGAAATTTACCTGTTGAAAGCCCTATAGCAGCCATTGGGCGGCCGCAAAACGAGCGCATAAAAAAAGGCCCCTCTGATACAGAAGAGCCTTTTCGGGAAAGTTAACGGAAATTATTCGGCCTTAAAATGGAGCCGCGCGGTGTGTACTTCGTCGGCTCGGCTAATCTCATTGGTTGTCAGTTTAGCATTCAGCAACTGCCGGGTCAGGTCGTTTTTTAATTTTTCATTGGCCGTGAAAACGGTCGGCGCGAGTACCGAATTGTCATCGGCAAGGCGAAACTGAACCACCACCACACTACCGCCTTTTCCTTCGCGCAGGGCTTCGGGGTAGGTGAGTTGACTGGCCAATTGTTGTTCCAAATTGGCTTGTGGCTTTGCCTTACTCTGCTTTTTCGTTCCAGGGTTGGCAAAAGCCGCTACGGTCGCCAGACCGATTAACATCCATGAGCACAGGAGCGTCTTCATGATTATGCAGGCTTTAGAGGTGAGAAAATCCAAACCCAGTCTATCGGTGTACTCGTCCGTTTATGGCCTACGTGGTCATGTCATGGAATACAGTTGTGCGACTGATAATACAATAGTAATAAAAAATCGGCTTTAATGTTAAGCCAATGTTAACAAATGGTCTTTTTCAGAAGAGATTAATCACGCAATACTTACTAAAAACAGGTAATCTCGCTGATTGTCAACAGATTATATATTAAGCTATTTTTTACTAAAAACACACCGACGTAATATTGGCGTAATAAACCAACAATAAATTAGGCGGATTCAGTGTCTGGTTACGGGGGCTATCAGGCCTTTACTACCTGATTCAGCAGTTCCTGTGCAATGGGCAGCAATGTTTCTTCTTCTGAAATGAAGCGCTGACTTTCCAGCCGAAACGCTGCCGGATTTGGCAAATCATATCGGCGAATGAGATCGAGCTTCAACCGCTCGAACGTAATGCCTATACCCCGACGCAACCGCTCCCGAAACTGCCAGTGGACCAACCGCCCACCTGGCGCGGTCTGATCATAGAGCGTAAGCCGGTATTGATAGACCGACAAATCGGTGGTGGTGGTATAATGCACCAGCAGGTACCCTTCTTCGGGATGCAGGGGCATAAGGCCAACAGGTTCCAGCGTCAGGGTTCGTGCCAGTTCGGCCCAGCGCTCACGACCGTCGGTGAGGGTAGCCTGGAAACGAGGCAGCGCAAAATCGACGATTTCATCTACTTCGGTCAGTAGCGGGTCGTCGGTGTGTTCCGGTGCATAGGTTATTTGAGGTGGCGGCCCGCCAATACCCGCCACACGCTTGGGAAAGGCCGCCATCAGCGTACCTTTGCCCGTCCGAAAACGGAGGGTGGCTTCGTAATGGCGTTGAAGATCGGGTAAATCGGGGCAGAGCCTGTTATCGGCAAACCGTTGGTGAACGCCCTGCAGATACGCCAAAACGACATACTGCTTGTATTCGGCATCGATTCGGCTTTGTGTCAGCCAGTCAGATGAAAGGGAATTCAGACGGATTTCGGCCATAATTCATCGTGCGGTTGGTGCGTAACAAGATAAGGTCATAACTGGTTACGGCAAAATAAAGCGTGTTAAAGTGCTTTTGTTGCCAAATAATCAATAGCTCTGCTCCTTATTTACCCCAATAACGTACAAAGCCTGAAATTTTGTCAGTCTTTTTATCTGGCATAATGCTTGACGCCGCAAACCCGTTCGATTAAGCAAAAAAAACAGTTTAACAACCTTAATCATCTCTTATCGCTATGACCACAGCAATGGAAGACGTGAAAGTAAAACCCCTCGCCGACCGCGTGGTGGTTGAACCCGCCCCGGCTGAAGAAAAGACCGCCTTCGGAATTATCATTCCCGACACGGCCAAAGAAAAACCCCAGCGTGGCACCATCGTCGCCATCGGCACGGGCAAAAAAGACGAGCCTCTGACCGTTCAGGTTGGCGACACGGTGCTGTACGGCAAGTACGCCGGCACCGAGATCACCGTTGAAGGCAAAGAGTACCTCATCATGCGCGAGTCTGACATCTTCGCCATTGTTTAAAAAATTAGTCCAGCGTCTAAAGTCTAATGTCCAAAGTTCGGTTAGCCTGCCACATGCAGTGCGACTTTAGACTTTGAACCTTGAACTTTAAACTTCAAAAAATCATGTCTAAGAAAATTCTCTTCGATACAGAAGCCCGCGACAAGATCAAAAAGGGTGTTGATACCCTTGCCGACGCGGTTAAAGTAACCCTCGGCCCTAAAGGTCGCAACGTCATCCTCGACAAGAAATTTGGTTCACCATCAATCACCAAAGACGGTGTGACGGTGGCCAAAGAAATTGAACTGAAAGACGCCATGGAAAACATGGGCGCTCAATTGGTTAAAGAAGTGGCGTCGAAAACCGCCGATTCGGCCGGTGACGGTACGACCACGGCAACGGTACTGGCCCAGGCAATCTACTCAATCGGGGTGAAAAACGTAGCCGCTGGTGCCAACCCAATGGACCTGAAGCGCGGTATCGATAAAGCCGTATTGGCCGTAACCGCCAACCTGTCAGAGCAGGCGCAGACGGTGGGTGATGATTTCAGCAAAATCGCGCAGGTAGCCACGATCTCGGCGAACCACGACGAGGAAATCGGCACCATGATCGCCGAGGCGATGAAGAAAGTGGGTAAAGAAGGTGTGATCACGGTGGAAGAAGCGCGTGGTACCGAAACGGAAGTTAAGACCGTAGAAGGTATGCAGTTCGACCGGGGCTACCTGTCGCCTTACTTCGTGACGAACACCGAGAAAATGGAAGTGGAGCTGGAACGCCCCTTCATCCTGATCTCGGAGAAAAAAGTATCGTCGATGAAAGAGTTGCTGCCGGTGCTGGAGCAGGTGGCCCAAACGGGTCGTCCGCTGCTGATCATCGCCGAAGACGTTGACGGTGAGGCGCTTGCCACACTGGTAGTAAACAAAATTCGTGGCGCCCTGAAAGTGGCTGCCGTAAAAGCCCCTGGCTTTGGCGACCGTCGGAAAGCTATGCTGGAAGACATCGCTATCCTGACGGGTGGTACCGTTATTGCCGAAGAGCGTGGCTACAAGCTGGAAAGCGCTACGGCTGAATACCTGGGTCAGGCCGAGAAGATCATCATCGACAAAGACAACACGACCATCGTCAATGGCGTGGGTGGCAAAGATGATATCGCCGGTCGCGTAAACCAGATCAAAGCCCAAATTGAAAACACCACGTCTGATTATGACCGTGAGAAGCTGCAAGAGCGTCTGGCGAAACTGTCGGGCGGTGTAGCTATTCTGTACATCGGTGCTGCCACCGAAGTAGAGATGAAAGAAAAGAAAGACCGCGTTGACGATGCCCTGCACGCTACCCGCGCTGCCGTTGAAGAAGGTATCGTAACGGGTGGTGGTATCGCCCTGATCCGCGCTATTGCGGCACTGGACGGTGTCAACACGATCAACGAAGACGAGAAAACGGGTGTCAACATCATCCGTGTGGCCCTCGAATCACCCCTCCGCACAATTGTAGCCAACGCCGGTGGCGAAGGCTCGGTAGTGGTAAACCGGGTAAAAGATGGTCAGGGTGGTTTTGGCTACAACGCCAAGAACGACACCTTCGAAGATCTCTTCGCTGCTGGTGTGATTGACCCCAAGAAAGTAACGCGTCTTGCTCTTGAGAACGCAGCCTCTATCGCCGGCCTGTTGCTGACGACTGAGTGCCTGATCACCGACGAGCCGGAAGAAGCTGGTGCCGGTGCGGGTGCTCACGCCCACGGCGGTGGCGGCATGGGCGGCATGATGTAACATCACCCGCTCGCTATACACAAAACGCCCCTGGCCTGCTGGTTAGGGGCGTTTTGTGTTTATGGTGATGGCATTGCAGGTCGTCGGTATGGTATAACAGGCTGGCTCTTTTCCTTTGTCAACTGCCTGTTAGCACAGATTAGCCAGCGGGCTTTCTTTACCAAAAACGCATGATCTGGAAGCAAGTAATTGACCCCTTTCACAATCTCACGCTGTCGGTGCTGGTGGCAGCCATACCCATTCTATTTATCTTCTGGGCGTTGATTATCAAGAAGATGAAAGGGTATCAGGCTAGTCTGATCGCTACTGGATTAGCCCTGCTTATTGCCGTTTTTGTGTATGGAATGCCGTTGAAGCTAGCCTTCCTTTCTGTTACCCACGGTGCCCTGTACGGCCTCTTTCCTATTTGCTGGCTGGTGGTCATGGCCGTTTTTCTGTTCAACGTCACGGTGAAAAGCGGGCAGTTTGAGGTCATCAAGCATGTGATGGCGGGTATCACCGCCGACCGCCGATTGCAGGCCTTGCTGATTGCGTTTTCGTTTGGCTCGTTTCTGGAGGGGACTGCCGGGTTTGGGGCACCTGTAGCGATCACGGCGGCCATGCTGGTGGGACTGGGCTTCAACCCGCTTTATGCGTCGGGTATCTGCCTGATTGCCAATACGGCACCGGTGGCGTTTGGCTCCATCGGCATTCCCATCACGGTGGCCTCGCAGGTGTCAGGCATACCAGAGATGCCCATCTCGCAGATGGTGGGCCGGACGTTGCCGATGCTGTCGCTGGTGTTGCCGTTTTACCTGGTGAGCATCATTGCCGGGGCCAGAAAAGCGTGGGAGATTGGCCCGGCGGTGCTGGTGTCGGGTGTATCATTCGCGGTGTTGCAGTTCCTGTCGTCCAATTTCCTCGGCCCCGCCCTGCCCGACGTCATTGCGGGGCTGGGTTCCATCATCAGCCTGATCGTTTTCCTCCGTTTCTGGAAACCCAAAACTATCTGGCGCTTTGCCAATGAACCAGCTCCCACCCTCATCGCCGACCAGACGAGCTATTCAACCGGGCAGATCATTCGGGCATGGTCGCCGTTTTTGGTGTTGACGGTCATCATCATTATGTGGGGATTGCAGCCTGTCAAAAATGGACTGAACGCTGTTGGCCTGGTTCAGTTTGAGGTGCCGGGACTACACAATGCCATTCAGGGAGCAGACGGTACTAATCTGGCCAAATTGTTCAAGCTCAATTATTTGTCAGCGGCTGGCACGGCTATTCTGCTTGCTGCGCTCATCGCCATTCCCCTGGTTGGCTTGACCTATCGGGAAGGAGCCGCTGTATTCCGCGCTACGCTGAGTCAACTCAAATTTCCGATCCTGACCATCGCGGCCGTGCTGGGATTTGCCTACATCATGAACGATTCGGGCATCACGCTCACGCTGGCTACCATGCTGGCGGGAACGGGTGTACTGTTCCCGTTTTTCGCGCCCGTGCTGGGCTGGCTGGGCGTGTTTATCACGGGCTCCGATACATCGGCCAATGCCCTATTTAGCAAGATTCAGTATGCCACGGCGCAGTCCATCGGCATTGACCCGGTGGTGACGGTGGCGGCCAACGTGTCGGGTGGGGTGGTGGGTAAAATGATCTCGCCCCAGTCGATTGCCGTAGCCGCCGCCGCAGGTAATCTGGTGGGGCAGGAGTCGCAGTTGTTCCGGTTCACGGTGAAACACAGTTTCATCCTGCTCGTTATCATCTGCTTCCTGACGCTAGCGCAGGCGTACCTGGTTGAGTGGATTATACCGGGTTACTAGATGCGGCGAAGTTTTCCTATCTTTCGTTAACTCGTTTAGCCGTATGCAAGCACCACCCACACGCCGCTCCGCAACACGGCAAGCTCAACGTCGCCGTAAAGCCACGCTCGATCAATACATGACGACGGTGGTTCAGTCTGTTCAAAAACAGGAATACATCGACGGAGAAATTCGCCTCATGCCCTACACGTCCGAAAATCACGGCCTCATTGTGGCTAACCTGATTGGCTTGTTAGGCACCTCTTTAAAAGGCACCGGATACCGCGTTTATCCCAACAACCGGATGCTGTTTGTGCCGGAAACCGCGAATTATTACTACCCCGACGTGATGGTTGTTTGCGGCGAGTCAGTCTTCAAAACGTACAAAGGCAAGATGCAGGCAACGGTCAATCCAACGGTGTTGATTGAAGTCCTTTCCGAATCGACCAGCGATTACGATGAGACGATGAAGTGGTACAATTACAATAAGCTCCATTCCCTTCAGCAATACATCCGGGTATCGCAAAACGCGCTCCGGCTCGATCTCTATACCCGCGTCGGCGACAGTAACGACTGGCTCAACACCTTCGCTGAACAGCCCGATCAATCCGTCACCATTGGCGGTTGCACCATTACTATTCGTGATGTTTATGAGCACGTGGGGGGGTATAAATATAACTAACTAGCTAACTGTCAATTTTTTAATGGTGTAAGAATGCAAACTGGACAAATTTGCAATCGGATCGCAAATTTGTCCAGTCCGGCAATTAGGCCAGCTAGGTATCCAATTGCCTGTACCTTTGCCCTTATGAACCAGCCCCAAATTCGTGACCTGACGCGCTATATGGACGCCTGGGCACCGCCCGTGTATCAGGAATCATACGACAACGCCGGGCTGATCGTGGGTGATCCCAACGCAGTCATCACCGGCGTACTGGTATCGCTCGATGCCACGGAAGCGGTAGTGGATGAGGCCATTGCCAGGGGTTGTAACGTCATTGTGGCACACCATCCCATCGTGTTTCGGGGCCTGAAAAAGCTGAACGGCAAAAACTACGTAGAACGCACGGTAATCAAAGCGATCAAAAACGACGTCGCCATTTTCGCTGCCCACACCAACCTAGACAGTGTGGCAGGGGGAGTAAACTACCACATTGCCAGTCGGTTAGGGTTGCAGGATGTACAGATTCTAGCTCCGAAAGCGCAGGTGCTCAGTAAGCTCGTAGTCTTTACTCCCAAAGCTGATATGGCCAACGTACTCGCGGCTATCTATGAGGCTGGAGCAGGTCAGATTGGTGACTACGACCATTGTTCGTTCCGAGTAGGGGGCACCGGCACGTTCCGGCCGCTAACCGGGTCCAACCCAGTGGTGGGGGCCGTGGGGCAGGATGAATCCGTAGAGGAACTGCGGCTGGAAGTGATCCTGCCCACGCACCTGGAAGGCACTGTGGTGCGGGCCATGACCCGTGCGCATTCGTATGAGGTGCCCGCCTACGATCTCTACGCGCTTAACAACGCTAACCAGACTGTCGGCTCCGGTGCGGTGGGTGATCTGCCCGAACCCATGGACGAGACGGCCTGGCTGCGTTACCTTAGCATGAACATGAACGCGTCTGTGATTCGGCATACGCCTCTGCGTAACAGGCCCGTCCGGCGCGTGGCGGTATGCGGTGGAGCAGGCAGTTTTCTGCTCTCCGACGCCATCCGGGCTGGTGCCGACGCCTTCGTCACTGCCGATTATAAATACCACGAGTTCTTTGACGCCGAAGGCCGACTAATCATCTGCGACATTGGTCACTACGAAAGCGAGGTCTTTACCAAAGACCTGATTCAACAGCGTTTGGCCCAAAAATTCACTACCTTTGCGGTAATTTTAGCAGAAACAAACACCAACCCGGTGCGATATTTTTTTAATGTACAATGAATAATGCACAATGTACAATGACCTTTAAGGACATCATTGTCAGCATTCAACACAGTTTACGGGATCAATTCCGCTAGCTTTCATTGTACATTATACATTGTTCATTGTACATTAACATCACTCCCCCGAATGGAACTAACGGTAGCGCAAAAATTAGACGCACTTCTTAAACTGCAAGCCATTGATTCTCAACTGAATGATATCCGCCGTATGCGGGGCGACCTCCCCGAGGAAGTTCGTGATCTGGAAGATGAGATCATCGGTTTCGAGACGCGCATCGGAAAATTCAACAGCGAGGTCAGCACCCTTCAGGAAGAAATTGACCGTAACAAGACTGTTAAGAAAGACGCCGACAAACTCATTGCCCGCTACAAAGAGCAGCAGATGAACGTGCGTAACAACCGCGAATTCGACGCGATCACGAAAGAAATCGAGTTGCAGTCGCTGGAAATGGAATTGTCGGACAAGAAAATCGGCGAGTCGCAGTTTCGGATGCAGGGTAAGCAGGACGAAATCAACGCGACGCAAGAGACACTGAATCTGCGTAAGGAAGACCTGAAAGTGAAAAAGCAGGAGCTTGATCAGCTGATTTCGGAGAGCGAAGCTGACGAAAAGCAACTAGCCGTTGAGCGCGAAGAGCAGGCTAAAAACGTAGAAGCTCGACTGCTGGTGTCGTATGACAAAATTCGGCATAATGCCCTGAATGGACTGGCCGTTGTGACCGTGAAGCGCGGTGCCTGTGGTGGTTGCTACAACGTAGTGCCCCCACAACGTCAAGCCGATATTAAAGACAAGAAGAAGATCATCGTGTGCGAACACTGCGGTCGTATCCTCGCCGACGTCGATGCTGTTCCTGAGCCGGTAACTACGGGAAGAGGGCGGTAGTATTAATGCACAATGCACAATGAATAATGTACAATGGGCTGACGCAAGTCATTTCTCGCGTCAGCCCATTGTACATTATTCATTGTGCATTGTGCATTAATACTACCTCATTTTCGTCCGCTTTACCAGATACGCTGACAAAATGGGTTCGAAGCCTTGGGCAATGTCGGCTTCGATGAAGTCGATGCGGTACTGGGCGCAGCGGAGTTTCAGGTTGTGGAGGTAGTTTGTCACGGCGGTTTTGTAGGCGTCGCGCACCTGGTTAGGCTGGAGTTTCACGCGGTTACCGGTTTCCAGGTCGATAAACTCGTAAGGTCGCTCGTCGAAGGCAAAGGCCTGCTCGGTTTGGCGGTCAGTGACGTGGAAAATAAGCACCTCATGCAGGTTGTGGCGCAGGTGTTGCAGGGCCGAAAAGAGGGCATCCTGCCGGGCCGGATCTGTTCCCGCCGAATCGAACATATCGCTGAAGAGAATTACCAGCGACCGTTTATTGATCTTCTCGGCTAGTTGGTGAATCACCTCCGGTGCGCTCGTACGGCGGTTTGGTTTTGGCGACTGCAGGAGCTGATCGAGGTGAGTAAAGAGCTTGTGTACGTGCCCCGGCGTAGATTTCACGGGTGTTTGCAGTTCAATCTCGTCGGCGAAGGTGCACAGGCTCACCGCGTCGCGCTGGCGTTGCAGCATGTAGGCTAAACTAGCCGCACCCATGGCACTGAACGTGATTTTGCCGTAATCTTTCTCGGGGTAATACATCGACGACGACGTATCGATGAGCAGGTGACAGCGAAGATTAGTTTCCTCTTCGTAGCGTTTCACAAAGAGCTTATCGGTCTTGCCAAACACCTTCCAGTCGATGTAGCGGGTGCTTTCGCCGGGGTTATAGAGCCGGTGTTCGGCAAATTCGACCGAAAATCCGTGGAAGGGAGATTTATGTAACCCCGTAATGAACCCCTCGACCAGCTGCCTGGCCAGAAATTCGACGTTACCAAACGAACGTACCTGCGCCAAGTTGAGTGTTGCTGCCAAGGGAGAGAGGGGGAATGTAAAATGAAGAATGTAAAATGCGGTCCGACGGGTCGGCCTCGCGTCAGCCACAAAGCGCGAAGCTAGCCACGTCCAATATCCAACGTCTAATATCCGACATCCAACGTCCAAAAGCACAAAAAAAACCTGATTCGTAGGTCCGGCGCTTTGCAAAGGGAATTGCAAAAAAAGGGCCAGCCTGTGAATCAGGTCTTAACTAAAACGGACTGTACTCGTCCGTACAGATGTGTGGGTGCGGGTTGCGTCGGTACGCCTGGGCTCCCCATCCCCTTAATTACTGCACTGGCACCAGGCCGGGTAGCAGCGGCGAACGCCCATCGAGCGTTGGCGACTCATCGAGTTGGGCGACATAACGGTCTTTACCCACTACTCGTAATGTAACATTAACCACCCCTCTTCCGAGCAATCCGATGGCTTTGGCGGCGGCGGTGGTCATATCGACCACGCGGCCTTTGTGAAACGGTCCCCGGTCGTTGATCCGGATGACGACTGATTGCTGGTTGGCTTGATTGGTTACTTCAACCAGCGTATTGAACGGAAATGTGCGATGTGCGCCTGTAAACAGATGTTGCTTAACGCGCTCGCCACTTGTTGTCCGGCATCCGTTGAACCGATTGGCGTAATAGGATGCCTGGCCTGACTGCTTATGCTCTTCTTTTTGGGGCGACTCTGACGAGCAAACGGTGCCTGCCAGCAGCAGTAGGGTCGTGAATAAACTCATACAGTCTTTGGTTCGTGAAATAATAGAAGAAGACCTTTCCAAAACCGGGTTTCATAACGCCTTCATTCACCAAAAAATGCAATTCCCTAGTAACAAAACTACTAATAAAAGGCTATACGACAAAGCATTAGGGGAAGATTATCTACACATATTCTGTGGAGCTAATTCTACAGAATATGATTTTTTTGGAAAATTATATTCTCGCCTTTCTTTTTGTTCTGCCGCTCCGGGCCGTATTTTGACCCGTACTAGCCCTTAATTGATTGACAAGTGGACGAGCGAACAAACGAGAAAATCTATTCAAAACGGGTGCGTGCGGGCAAACGGACGTACTTTTTTGACGTGAAATCAACCCGTGGCAATGATTTCTATTTGACACTGACCGAGAGCCGCCGCCTGCCACAGGGTGATGGATTCACCTACGACAAGCAAAAGATGTTTCTTTACAAAGAGGACTTCACCAAATTTCTCGAAGCCCTCCAGGAAACGATCGACTATGTGAAAACGGAACTCATGCCTGGCACCGATTTCACCCAATTTGATCGCCCTGATGAGGTTACTGATGACCTCCACACGCAGCTAAAATGGGAATAGTACTATTTTGATTGAAGCCGTTAAGCCAGCCTCGACCCCCGTCTGAGGCTTTTTTTGTAATTTTACAAGTCGGTAGTCGTCAGTCGATAGTCAATAGTCGCTGATGCATAAGTAATCTGCCGCCAACTTTATTCTTGCGTCAGCGACTATTGACTATCGACTGGCGACTATCGACTCTTATTCATGGGACTTCAATGTGGAATTGTGGGCTTGCCAAACGTGGGCAAGTCGACCTTATTTAATGCGATTTCGACCGGAAAGGCCGAAGCTGCCAACTACCCTTTTTGTACCATCGAACCCAACGTGGGTGTGGTAACGGTACCCGACGAGCGGCTCGATTCGCTCGAAAAACTGGTGAGCCCCCAACGGGTGGTGCCAACCATTATTGAATTTGTCGACATCGCCGGGCTGGTGAAAGGGGCTAGTCAGGGTGCCGGACTGGGCAACAAATTCCTGGCCAACATCCGCGAAGTAGACGCCATTGTGCACGTAGTACGCTGCTTTGAAGACGATAACATTGTGCACGTAGAAGGTCGCGTTGATCCTGTTTTCGACAAAGAGATCATCGACGCCGAATTGCAACTGAAGGATCTAGAGTCGGTTGACAAAAAAATGCAGAAGCTGGAGCGCAATGCTAAGTCGGGCGATGCTAGGGCGAAAGCGGCGCTCGAAACATTGCGGATGTACAAAACTGCGCTGGAACAGGGCAAAAGCGCCCGCACGGTGCAGGTATCGGCCGAAGAGCAGGAAGAGGCTATTGGCGACATTGATTTGCTGACAGTGAAGCCGGTATTGTACGTAGCCAACGTAGACGAAGGCTCATTGCCCAACGGCAACGCTTATTCCGATAAGCTGCGGGCGGCGGTGGCCGAAGAGGGTGCCGACGTGGTAGTAATTTCGGCGGGTATCGAATCGCAGATTGCCGAGATGAGCGACCCCGAAGAGCGTGAACTGTTTTTAAGCGAATATGGCCTCACTGAATCAGGTTTGAGCAAGCTCATCAAGGCGTCGTACAAACTGCTGGGCCTGATCACTTACTTCACAGCGGGTGTGAAAGAAGTCCGCGCCTGGACCATTCGCCGGGGGTGGAAAGCCCCCGCCGCCGCCGGAGTAATTCACACCGACTTCGAGAAGAAATTTATTCGCGCACAGGTGATGAAACTGGCTGATTTCGAGCAGTTTAAAACTGAATCGGCCGTGAAAGAAGCTGGTAAACTATCGGTAGAAGGCAAAGAATACGTCGTGCAGGACGGCGACATTATGGAGTTTTTGCACGGAGCCTAACAGGAGGTTTTCAGTTTAAGGTGTTTTGAGTAGCTCCGCCTGGGTACGTTTTTTCCATACGGAGCAACTCAAAACACCTTGAACTGAAAACTTTTATTTTGTACTGTTCATTCCAATAGCATACCTTTACCCTCGCTTGCAAGCTGCCGGGTTGGCCACTCGGCATTTTTCTGGTCTATTTTTGGAACAATCAGTCTAAAACAAACAGACATGAGCAAGTTGCAGGGTAAAGTAGCCGTTGTTACAGGCGGTAACAGCGGTATTGGATTTGCCTCAGCGCAGGCCTTTTTAGCCGAAGGCGCCGACAAAGTGATCATTACAGGTCGTGATCAACGTGCTATAGATGAGGCAGTTGAGTTGCTGGGTAGCAGAGCGGCGGGTATTGTCGCTAACGTAGCCGATATGGCCGCGATCCGGCAGATGGGCGAGACGTTAGGTACATTAACTGACCACGTCGATGTGCTGTTTGTCAACGCTGGTGTGGCTACGTTTGCACCGCTGGAACACATGACAGAAGCAACCTTTGATCACAACATGGACGTGAACTTCAAAGGCGCTTTCTTTAGCATTCAGGCAGTTTTACCCCTGATGCGCGAGGGCGGGTCTATTGTGTTAAATACGTCTGTAAATGCTCACATGGGCATGGCGGGTGCTAGTGCTTACGGGGCGAGCAAGGCCGCACTGGTCTCGCTGGCGCGGAATTTATCGGCTGAATTACTCCCGCGTAAAATTCGGGTGAACGCGGTTAGCCCCGGTCCGGTTGGTACGCCTCTGTTCACTACAGCGAAGCTGGGCGTCGATGAAGAGCAGTTGACGCAAATGGGACAGCATATTGCTGGGTTGGTGCCCCTGGGCCGTTTCGGGCATGTGGATGAAATTGCCAGAACGATTGTTTTCTTTGCATCTGATGACTCATCGTTTATCCTGGGCAGCGAACTTATCGTTGATGGCGGGATGGTAACGCTTTAAAGATTAACACTACACTATGGCTCGACCAAAGGCTTTTGCGGAACAGGATGCACTTCAAGCAGCAATGGAGACTTTCTGGCGAAAAGGCTACCACCAAACCTCTATGCAGGACCTAGTCGATGCGATGGGTATTAACCGGGCCAGCTTATACGATACTTTTGTTGATAAGCATACGCTCTACAAACAAGCACTGGAGCGTTACCGTGATTTGAACTGCGCCGAAATGGCCGAATCTATTGCCGGCGCTGATACTGGCAAGGCTAAGCTTCGCGCTATCTTCGACCGGCTTATTCAAGAAACCCTCGACGATGGTGACCATAAAGGTTGCTTCATGACTAACGCCACCTTGGAAATGCTACCCCATTATGCCGATATAGTGACTATTGTGTGTGGTAATTTTGAGCGAATGGAGGCTATGCTGCGCACCATTGTTGGAGAGGGGATCCGCAGCGGTGAGTTTCGGGCCGATTTGTCCCTCGATGACATACTACCTTTTCTAATCAGTCAGCTGGCCGGCCTGCGCATTTTGGCAAAAACCAGCACAAGTGCCAGCCTGCTGAATCGAGTGGTTGATATGGCCCTGAGAGTACTTTGACAGGTCTATGGTGCAACCATAGCGACTAATCGGGCATAAAAAAGGGTCGTACCAGACGAGGTACGACCCTTTTTTATGCCCGATTAGTTAGTACTACCGTGTTCGAATGGGCAGTTTGCGATCGTCGGGGCTGTATTGACGGCCAATACCAAATGAGTAACCTAACCCAATGGTAATCATCTGGTTACGTACGTCGTCGGCTCTGAGTGCAATGTTAGTAATACCCTGCGTGTAGCGGGCATCGACGGTGAAGTGCTGCCGTGGGCCAGTACCCCAGTTGAGTTGAAGACCACCCGTCAGACCAAGGTCAGCCGTGCGGTAGTCTTCAGTGGTGTTGACCGAGATTTCGTTGCCACCCCCTTTAATTGTACCCTTGCCATTGAGGCGCAGGGCAGGCACAGCACCCAGGTAGATGTTTGGGCGGAAGTTACCACCGCGCGTAAGGTAATAGCGGCCCGTGATGGGTAACTCCAGGTAGTTAACCCGGTTGATACCCGTGTACTCTACATTGTTAACGATGGTTTTCGCTTTGTTGCCCCGTTGTGAATAAAGGATATCGATGCCAAATCCGAAGCGGCTGATATCGCTGTAGACAAAACCGACGCCTGCCGATATACCCGGAAGCAATTCATTTGAGCCATTGCCATTGCTTCCCTGCGGGGCACCCGGAACGTTGATACTGTTGCCCACCAGATTGGTCAGGTTCAGCCCAACGCGAGGGCCAAAGCTCCAGCGTTGGCGTGACTGACCGAAACTAACGGTCTGGACAAAGAGAAGCGTAGCGAAAAGAAAGATGTAACGTGCGTTTTGCATAAAAAGATGGGAGACATTTCATGCTTACGATCAAAAAGCGCATAATCTACTCATTACTAACCAGATAAGACCAGACAGGCACTTGTTGACTTTGGGCAAATTATAACGATTTTAAGTTAACTAACTGAACCCATAACGGCCGTGTTTCGGCTTTGTTTCACAAATACCGATTGTTTTTGCGAACGGCCCCGAATGGCTACTTTTACGTATTGACCCCATTGACGAAAAAATTGCACTCAGCAAACAAATACACATGAAAAGACCGTCCCTGTATTTTACCGAAGACCACGACCTGTTTCGGCAGAGCGTCAGGCAGTTTATTGAGAAAGAAGTGATTCCCCACACCGAAGCCTGGGAGACTGCCCGCCGCATTCCGTTATCTGTTTTTGGGCGCATGGGCGAGTTGGGTTTTCTGGGTCTGCCCTATGCCGAAGCCTACGGCGGGTCGGGAGCCGATTTCTGGTTTTCGGTGGTGTTTCTGGAGGAACTGGCCCGGTGTGGTATGGGCGGGTTCGTGACGGCGGTAAGCGTGCACGAGTACATGGCCATCAACCACATTGCCAAAGCTGGGTCCGAGGCGCTGAAACAGAGGTACTTGGTACCAGCCATTGCCGGGCAGAAAGTGGCCGCGCTGGCCATTTCTGAACCCGACACTGGTTCCGACGTGTCGTCTATTCGCACTACGGCGGTCAAAGACGGTGATCAGTATATTGTGAATGGCGCCAAGACGTTTATCAGCAACGGCACCTACGGCGACTTTGTCACCCTGACGGTGAAGACGCGTCCGGACGGTGGAGCCAACGGCGTGAGCCTGATCGTGGTGGATTTAGATAGCCCCGGCGTAACACGCACAAAGCTCAACAAGATGGGCTGGCACAGTTCCGACACCGCCGAGATTCGGTTCGATGATGTACGCGTACCCGTTGAGAACCTCATTGGCGTAGAAAATTCGGGGTTTTATTATCTCATGGAAAGCCTGCAGCTGGAACGCCTCGTGGCCGCCATCATGGCCGTGTCGGGTGCCGAAGTAGCCCTCGACTGGACGCTCGATTACCTAAACGAACGCGAAGCTTTCGGCAAGAAAATCGGCAAATTCCAGGCCATACGGCACAAAATTGCCGACGTAGCCACCGAGATCGAGATGGCAAAGCAGTTTGTGCACCACACCTGCTGGCTTTTCACGCAGGGCGAAGTGGTGGTGAAAGAGTGCTCGATGGCGAAGCTCTATACATCGGAGATGCAGAAGCGCGTGATCGACACCTGTCTGCAATTTTTTGGTGGCTACGGCTTTATGGAAGACTACCCCATCTGCCGGGCTTACCGCGATGCCCGCGCCGGTACCATTGCCGGGGGCACTTCCGAAATTATGCGCGAGATCATCGCCAAAATCGTGGTCGATGCCGTGGCGTATAAGCCGGCGTATGCGTAAGGGAAGAGAGTTTAAGGTTTCATGTTTAAAGTCTAAAGTTGGCTACGCTGTAGGTTGCTGCCGCTTGGCCCTTCGACAAGCTCAGGGTGACAACGACCTTGAATCAACTTAGGAAGATTGCTTATTGGCGTGTCACCCTGAGCTTGTCGAAGGGCCAGGCGGCAGCAACCTACAGCGTAGCCAACTTTAGACCTTAGACATTAGACTTTAAACTCCCCTTTACAACTTCACCGCCGGTGGCCAGTCATCAAAGGCGCGTTCGGGGTTGATGGTGCGGGCACGGCGAATGGCCTGTTGCTCTTCAGTAGGAGTGGCCGATAGGTGGGGTTCGGCGGGTAACCCCGTTGTTGAGCCCGTTGCCGCAACTTCAACTAGTGTGCTGACCGGCGCTACGGTTGACAGGAGCACACGCGGCGTTTTTACTACAGACCGGTGCGCTTTGGCAGTGGCAGCCAGTTGCATTGGTTTAGCAGATGAAGTGGCCGGTTGGACCACTGGTGGCGTTTCGGCTGTTCCCAGATCGTTCACATCCAGCAGCACCGTACCTGGTTCGAGATGTGGCTGCACTGCATCGGTAATAGCGGGGATATTGCCCTTGCGGGCGGCAGTACCCACAGGATTTGTGGTATAGATCAGGTAGAACGTTACGCTCAGCACCAGTAATACCGACGCTACGAGACTTGCCACCCAAAGCGGCATCAGTCGGCGGGGGGTAGCGGCTTCTTCCAGGCGTTCCTGCAGCGATTCGTGCAGGCTTCTGGTTTGGCGTTGCAGGCTACTGCCGGCCTGCTGGATGGCTTCTAACCCCTCCAGCGCATCGGCATAAAAGGGGTTTTCGAGCAGCAGCCGTTCAACGCGGTGCTGCTCAGCCGCGCTGAGTTGTCCGGCCTGATAGGCCCGAAGCTCGTCGAGGGTAAGCGGCTGATTATAGGCTGAATGGCTCATTTTTGTAAACTTATTTTCAAGTTACGGCGTCCGTTCTGAAGGTAGCTTTTCACTTGTTTCAGGTCGAAACCCGTCAGGTCGGCTACTTCGGCGTAGCTTTTCTGCTGCAAATAAAACAGGTCGATGCATACGCGTTGCGGTTCGGGCAACTGGTTCAGCGCGGCGGGTAAACGTGCCAGGTGCCGTTCTACATCCAGTGCATCGTCGTCCCCATCGGGCCACACAACGAGGGTATCGCTGAGGGGACGTTCTTCATCGAGCAGGTCTGTATCGCCATCGCCTACCCTGATGCGCTGCTTGCGCAAATGCATGAGGCAGTGGTTGCGCGCTACCGAGTGCAGCCAGCTTTTGAAGTTGGTTACCTCGTGCCGCCGCAGGTCCACCACCAGTTGCTCGAACAACTGCATCACCGCGTCTTTGCTTTCGGCTTCGTCGCGCAGGTATTTGAAACAAACGGCGTAGACAAGGTCCATATGCCGTTCGTAGAGTTCACCCAGCACGTCCAGATCACCCGTAGCCTTGTAGGCCGACACGAAGTCGGCATCGGCAGTGGGGCGGTTTCTCAGGAAGCGCTTGAAAAACATACGTACAGGCTGTTTGTAGTCAGAACATCAACGACAGTGTATTGATGCCGGGCCAGGGCTATTTCCATAAATCGGTGTTGGCCGGTGACAGAATGTATACAGAATACATGTTAATACAATAACTGTCAATCAGTCTGTACACAAACTATTATATGGTCGAAAATAGAATAACTGGTATTTTATGGATATAACAAACAGATGTGCCAAATTAAATAGCAATTAACTTTCAGCATCAGACATGGGTCGATAACTTGCAAATCACTCAATCCAAATGTCGATGCTATGAAAAAGATTTTACAGCTACTTTACTTCCTGATCCTGTGCCTGATCAGCCAGTTTGCGCTGGCGCAAAGCCGGGCCGTGACGGGCAAAGTAACGGCCGACGATGGGGCCGCGCTGCCCGGCGTTACCGTACTCATTAAGGGCACCTCCCAGGGCACCAGCACGGGTGCCGACGGGACGTTCAAACTCGACGTACCGGCCAACAGTCGGCTGGTATTCAGTTTTGTTGGGTATGCCTCGCAGGAGGTGGCCGTTGGTAATCAGACCAACATCACGATCAACCTGACCGCCGACGTTGGCAACCTTGACGAAGTAGTCGTTACTTCATTTGGTACAGCCAAGAAAGCGGCCTTCACCGGTTCGGCAGGGGTAATTGCGGCCAAACAAATCAGTGACCGGCCCATCAACAACATCGCTCAGGCGCTGGCCGGAGCCGCACCGGGTGTGCAGACAACGGCGGGCAGCGGGCAACCGGGAACGGCTCCCACGATCAGGATTCGGGGTTTTGGCTCTATTTCCTCGTCAAACGATCCGCTGTATGTGGTAGACGGCATCCCCTATACAGCCAACATCGCCACGCTGAACCCGAATGACATCGAGAGCATCACGATTTTGAAGGATGCCGCCTCTACGGCCCTGTATGGTGCCCGCGCGGCCAACGGTGTGGTGGTGGTGACAACCAAAAAAGGTATGAAAGACCGCAACAGCATCAGCGTGCGCTATACCAAGGGTCTCAACAGCCGCGCCCTGCCCGAATACGACCGGGTGGGTACCGACCAGTATTACCCCCTGATGTGGGAAATGTACCGCAACAGCGTAGCTTACCGCGCCACCAACCCGCTTTCCCTGTCGGCTGCCAACGCCGATGCCACGAGCCGGTTGGGTAGTCTGGTTGGCTACAACGTCTATGACGTGCCGTTCAACCAGCTGGTGAACACCGACGGGCAAATGAACCCCAACGCCAAACTGATTTATTCGCCCGACGACCTGAACTGGGAAAAGCCCCTGACGCGGCAGGGTAACCGCGACGAGTTGGGCGTGAGCTTCGCGGGTGGGCAGCAGAAGTCCGATTACTTCCTGTCGCTGTCGTATCTGAATGATAAAGGTTTCCTGATTCGGTCTGATTATGAGCGCTATACGGCCAGGCTCAACGTCAATTCGCAGATGAAGCCCTGGTTCAGAACGGGGGCTAACCTGTCGGCCACGGTCATCAACTCCAACCAGGCCGACGTGCCCGCCGACGGGGGCACCACGTTTGTGAACCCATTCTATTTCTCGCGCAACATTGGCCCGATCTACCCGGTCTACGCCTACGACCCGGCTAATCCTGGTCAGTTTCTGACCCTGCCCAACGGCGACAAACGCTACGATTATGGGAACCTGACCAGTTTGGGCCTGCCGTCGCGGCCTCAGTTTGGTGGTCGGCACTCGGTGGCCGAAACGCTGAAAAACCAGAACTACCTGCGCCGCAATGTGGTGGGTGCACGAGCCTACGGGGAGGTATCGTTTTTGAACGCGTTCAAGTTTACGGCCAACATCGGGGCCGACATCACCAACAATAATTTCTACACCTACGGTAACCCCGAAGTAGGGGATGGTGCCCCGGCGGGCCGCGCTACGCACGATTTTCAGAACATCACCGGCTACAACCTCAACCAGTTGCTCAACTACAACAAGTCGTTTGGGCGGCACAACGTAGACGTGTTGCTGGGCCATGAAAACTTCCACACGACCGACAATTACCTGAGTGGCTCGCGGTCGCAGCAGATTCTGGATGGTAACGTTGAACTGGTCAACTTCACCACCACCACCAACCTGGAGTCGGTGTACAACACGCGGCGGATTGAGGGGTATTTCTCGCGGGTCAACTACGACTACGATCAGCGGTATTTCCTGTCGGCCTCCATTCGGCGCGACGGCACCAGCAAGTTCTACCAGGATTCGCGCTGGGGCACGTTCTACTCCATCAGCGGGGCCTGGCGGCTCGATCAGGAGCCGTTTATTCAGGCCATTTCGAGCATTAATCTGCTGAAATTGAGGGGCTCATATGGTCAAACGGGTAACGACGGCGGGGGCACAACCGCCGCTGCCGCCGCTGATCTGGGCATTAGCTACTACGCCTGGCAACCCCTCTACGGCCTGGGTTTCAACAACGCGTCGGAAGCGGGCATCCTGCAAACGAGCCTGGGCAACCGGAATCTGGAGTGGGAATCGAGCAACTCGTTTGACGTGGCTGTGGAGTTTGGCCTGTTCAAAAACCGGGTGTCGGGTACCATCGAGTACTTCGACCGGCAGTCGTCGAATCTGATTTTCAACGTACCCCTGCCCCTCTCGGCGGGGATCACGACGGTGACGCGCAACATCGGGACGATGTATAACCGGGGGCTGGAACTGGAGTTGAACGTGGAGCCAATTCGTGCCCGCGACTTTAGCTGGAACATCAACCTCAACGCGACATTCATCAAGAACCGGATCACCAAAATGCCCGACGAGAACCCCGAAATCATCGACGGGACCAAGAAGCTCAAGGTGGGCAGTTCGATCTATGATTTCTGGCTGCGGGAATACGCGGGCGTCAATCCGCAAACGGGCGAGGCGCAGTACCGCGCATCCAGCTACGTAGCCGCCAACTCGCGCATTACCGACACCGGCGACACGCTCACGACCAACGTCAACAACGCCCGTTTCCGCTACAATGGCTCGTCTATCCCCACCATGACGGGCGGCATCACCAACACCTTCCGGTACAAAGGCTTCTCGCTGTCGGCATTGCTGGTGTATCAGTTGGGTGGCAAGGTGTATGACGGGGCCTATGCCGCACTGATGAGTTCGGGCGGGTACGGCAGTGCCAAAAGCACCGACATTCTGCGGCGGTGGCGTAACCCCGGCGACATCACCGACGTGCCCCGGATGGACGCGGGCCGCACGTCTGATTTCGACGCCGCCTCCGACCGCTGGCTCATCGACGCCAGCTACCTGAACATCCGCACGGTGACGCTGTCCTACGCGCTTCCCAGTACCATTGCCAAGAAGGCGTTCCTCGAAAACGCGTCGGTTTACGTCAGTGCCGAGAACTTCTTCATCCGGTCGCGTCGGCAGGGGATGAACGTTCAGCAGAATTTCGGCGGCACCACGGGCAACGTGTTCAGTTCGGCCAAAAGCATCGTTCTGGGCGTCTCTTTCACACTTTAATCGGCAACCCACTCATGAAAACACGATTTCTAACCATCGTCATTGCCCTGGGTTTACTCACAACCTCGTGCGACAAAGATTACCTGGAAACAGCCCCCACCGGCAGCGTTGATGCTGGTTCGGCCTATGCCACCACCAAAAACGCCTCAGCAGCCATTAACGGCATTTACCGGGCCATGGTGTTGCGGTACCTCGATTCGCAGGGCCACTTCGGCCACCCGGCCATGATGATTATTGTCGACGCGCTGGGCGAGGACCTGGTGCTCAGCAACGCCTCGAACACCTGGCATTTGCCCGAACAACGGTGGACGGCCCACCGGTCGGACGTCAGTACGCTGACGCAGTTTGCCTACCAGATGTATTACCGGATCATCGGTAATGCCAACATTGCCGTGGCTAATATTGATCAGGCCGCTGGTACTCAGGCGGAACGCGACCAGGTAAAAGGAGAGGCCCTGGGGTTGCGGGCATTCGCCTATTATAACCTGGTGCAACTTTACGGCAAGCGGTACGATGCCTCCGTGAAGCCCAACACCCAGCCCGCCGTGCCGCTGGTGCTGACGCCCACCACCGACGGCCTGCCCAGGGCCAGCGTGGAAGAGATTTACACGCAGATCAACAAAGACCTGACCGACGCGGCGACCCTGTTGAAAGCAACCCGCACGTTTAAATCGCACATCAACAGCGACGTGATAAAGGGTTTTCAGGCGCGGGTAGCCCTGACGCAGCAGAACTGGACCGACGCCGCCAAATTTGCCGCCGAAGCCCGGAAAAGCTACACGCTGATGTCGGTGGCGCAGTACCAGGAGGGGTTCGCGGATATTGGTAACCCGGAGTGGATTTGGGGCTTCGACCACGTAGAAGACCAGTCGGAGTTTTTCGGGGCGTACCATTCCTACATCTCCTGCAACTTCAACTCGACCAACATCCGGGCCACGCCCAAGCTGATCAACAGCCTGCTCTACGACCAGATTCCGGCTACGGACGTGCGCTCGAAGATGTGGGTAAAAGCGCCGACAACGACGAACTCGGTGGTGCCAGCCGGGGGAATCCGGGCACCCTATATGAACCAGAAATTTCGGTTGCCAGGTACGCCCTCGACCAGCACGATGGGCGATATTCCGTACATGCGGGCTGCCGAAATGTATCTGATCGAGGCCGAAGCACAGGCGCGGCTGGGCAAAGAGACGGAGGCTACCACGTTGCTGTTTGATCTGGTCAGTAAGCGTGACCCGTCCTACAAACGCTCAACGAACACAGGGGCCAAGTTGGTTGACGAAATCCTGTTCAACCGGCGCGTCGAACTGTGGGGCGAAGGGCAGCGATTCACCGATTTGAAGCGGATGAACCTGCCGCTGAACCGCAACGGAGCCAACCATAATCCCGCCGTGGCCGTTGTTTTCGACATACCAGCAGGCGACAAGCAGTGGGAGTTTCTCCTGCCCCGCCGCGAACTGAACGCCAACAAAGCCGCCGTGCAGAATCCGCTGTAAGGGGGGGAGGTGGTTTGTGGGTTTTTGGTTTATAGTTGGCTGACGCGAGTGGCTTCGCGCTTGTGGCCCTTCGACAGGCTCAGGGTGACAATGACCTTGAATCAACCTAGGAAGATTAATTATTGGCCTGTCACCCTGAGCCTGTCGAAGGGCCACAAGCGCGAAGCCACTCGCGTCAGCCAACCACAAACCCACCAACCAACCTGCCTGATACATAACCGACTGCCCTGACATGACTTATGCACTAAGCAATGCCGGGGCAGTCGGCTTGTTTATACCTTTATGTTGTACTTATCAACGTACCCAGCCCATGACCCGATACAGGCAACTGACTGCCCTTTTATTTCTCTTGATTTCGCTGCCTGCCCTGAGCCAGAAACGGGCGCTCACGGCGGCCGATTATGATCGCTGGCAAACGGTTCGCTCCGAAAAAATTGCGAATGATGGCCGCTGGATCGCCTACCAGATTGATCCGCAGGATGGCGACGGGCGGCTGGAGGTGGTGAGCAGTACCGGTCCGCTTGGTAGCCGGACGCGTTACGCCTTTGCGCGTGGCTATATGGCGCAGTTCACGCCCGACAGCAAGTATCTGGTGATGCGACTGAAGGTGCCGGTGGCCGACACACGCAAAGCCAAACTGAAGAAAAAGAAGCCCGACGAGATGCCCAAAGACAGTTTGCTGGCCCTGAATCTGGCAACGGGCAAGACCACCAGACTCCCCAACGTGAAGTCGTTTGTGCTGGGGAAAGACGCGGGTTCGTGGGTGGCCGCGTTGCAGGAACGCAAGGAAGCTACCCCGAAAACAGGGGCCAAACCGGTAGCCCAAAAAGGTGACCAGAAGGATACCCTCAACCCGCTGCCGCCCGTGTCGACCACTACGGCAAAGGGCAATACGAAGAAGCCCAAAGGCGACGACCTGACGCTGCTGAACATGGCCGATGGGTCAACGAAAACGGTGCGTTATGTCTCGAACGTGGTGATGGCCGACAACGGGCAGGCCATTTTTTACAGTAAAGAATCGGCCAATGATTCGTTGAAAACAGGCGAAAAGAGTATACCTGGGGTGTTTTTGTTCACAACCACCACTGGACAAACAACGCTCATCGACACCAGTTCGACCCGGAAAATTTACAAGGGGTTAGCGATCGACAAGCCCGGCAAGCAACTCGCCTGGATGGCCTCCGCCGACAGCGCCGGGAGCGACGTGAAGGTGTTTACGCTTTACTACAAAAGCCTGCTTCCTTCTGTGGTGGCCAAGGGTAAACGGGCAAAAACAACCACCCCCGAACTGCCTTACACGGTCATTGCCGACACGCTGACGAAGGCCTTGCCCAAGGGCTGGTCGGTGAATGAATACCGCGAACCACAGTTTGCCGACGACGGCAAGCGGCTGTACTTCTCAGCCTCGCCGATTGCGCCGAAGCCGACCAAAGACACGCTGACACCGGAGGATGAGAAAGTGAAGATGGACGTCTGGAGCTGGACCGACACGCGGCTGCAGCCCATGCAGCAAAAGCGGTTGAAGGAAGAGAAAGAGCGCGGTTTTCTGGCTGTCTATGACCTCCCCGCCAACAGAGTCACGCTTCTGGCCAGTCGCGAGGTGCCTACGGTGGCGTTCGACGAGAAGGTGAATACGCGCTACCTGCTCGGCCTGAGCGATTTACCTTATCAGGTGCAATCGTCGTGGGACCCCGGCCACACAGACCTGTATCTGGTTGACACACAGACGGGTGAGCGAAAGCGCATCGCCAACGATGTGATGGCGTCCAGCCCCAAACTGTCGCCCGGTGGTAAGTACGCCTACTGGTTCGATGAGCGCGATTCGCTGTGGCGGGCATGGAACATCGACGCGGGCAAACGCATCGACCTCACGCGCGGATTACCCAGCAAATTTTTCGACGAAGAGCACGACACGCCCAACCTGCCCGGCTCCTACGGCTCCGCGGGCTGGACCACCGGCGACCGGTACCTGTGGCTTTACGACCGCTACGATATCTGGCAGATTGACCCCACCGGCACCGAAAAACCATTGAACCTGACGGCGGGCTGGGGGCGCAAAAACAAGATTCGCCTGCGCCGCGCCAACCTGAACGACGACGATGACACACCTACCCCCACGCCCACACCCGGTGCCAACCGACGTACGCCGGAGAAGCCCATTGACCCGAAAACCGAACTGTTTTTGACGGGTATCTGGGAGAGCGACAAGGCTACGGGCATTCTGAAAAGCAAAAACGGCCTTGCCGCCACTGAACCCGCCGTGCTGACCCGCAGCAACCACCGTTATTCGGGTCTGAGCAAGGCGAAGCACGCGGCCACCATGACGTTCTACCGGGGTAATTTCCAGGAGTCGGTCAACCTGTTTCAGACGGATACCACGCTGGCTACGCCTGTGCAACTCACCCGCACCAACCCCCAGCAGGACAGCATCCGGTGGGGCAGCGTGGAACTGGTGAACTGGGTTGGCACGAACGGGACCAAACTGGAGGGGCTGCTCTTCAAACCCGAAGGCTTCACCGGCGACACCACCGGCAAGAAGTACCCTATGCTGACGTATTTCTACGAACGCAATGCCGAAACGCTCAACGACTACCGCGCCCCCAGCCCCAGCCGGTCGACGATAAACATACCCTACTGCGTCTCAAACGGCTATTTGGTCTTCGTGCCCGACATCGTGTATACCACCGGCCAGCCCGGCCCGAATGCTTATGATTGCGTGGTGCCGGGGGTGCTGAGCCTGCTCAACAGGGGCTTTGTGGATCGCAACCGGCTGGGTATTCAGGGGCAAAGCTGGGGCGGTTACCAGACGGCCTACATCGTCACGCGCACGAACCTGTTCCGCGCCGCCGAGGCCGGGGCTGCCGTGGCGAACATGACGTCGGCCTATGGCGGTATCCGGTGGGAAACGGGCGTGAGCCGGGCGTTCCAGTACGAAAAAACGCAGAGCCGCATTGGGGGCACGTTGTGGGACAAGCCGATGAACTACATCGAAAATTCACCGCTGTTCTACGCCAACCGCGTGGAAACGCCAATGCTGCTGATGCACAATGATGCCGACGGGGCCGTGCCCTGGTATCAAGGTATCGAATTGTTTTCGGCCCTGCGCCGACTGAATAAGCCCGTCTGGATGCTGGTCTACAACGGCGAAGGCCACAACCTGACGCAACGCCACAACGCCAAAGATTTAAGCATCCGCATGTACCAGTTTTTCGATTACTACCTCAAAGACGCTCCCCAGCCCATCTGGATGAAAGAGGGGCGGACGTCAGTGGAAAAAGATCGCGGCGAGATGAAGTATTAAAAGGATAAAAGGGTTTTTGGACAGGATTTCAGGATTTATGCAGGATTTACTGGATTTCTTTTTTTATACTGAGATATGACTCTCGATCAAAAAGAAATCCAGTAAATCCTGCATAAATCCTGAAATCCTGTCCCAAAAACCCTTTTCTAAATCCCCCGTCGTATTGCCTTGTAAAACGCATCGGCGACGCCCGTTCTGATACCCAGTTCGCTGACTTTGTTGTTATTGCGCGTGGGGTAAACGCGGTTGCAGAGGAAGACGTAGTTCAGGCCCACGGCGGGGTCGATCCAGGTGAACGTACCGGTGTAGCCCGAATGCCCGTAGCTCGATGGACTGGCCAGGCGGGGGGCGTTGCCGTTGTATTTGTAGGCCGCTTTTTCAAAGCCCAGTCCGCGGCGGTTGCCCAGTTCGGGGAATTGGTAGCGGGTGAATTCGGTGATCGTTTCGGGCTTGATCAGCTGACGGTCGCCGTAGGTGCCGTGTTGCAGGTACAATTGCGTCAGTTTCATCAGGTCGTTGGCCGTACCGAACAGACCCGCGTGGCCCGACAAGCCGCCCAGCATAGCCGCGCCTTCGTCATGCACCCGCCCCCAGATCAGCGTTTTGCGGAACAGCGAATCATATTCGGTGGGTACAATACGGCTCAGCGGATAGAACCGACGGGGGTTGTAGGTCAGCGTGGTCGCACCAATGGGGGCGTAGAGACTGTCTTTCAAATACCCCTCGAAATCGCGGCCTGTGAGGCGCTGCACAATCTGCGGGTAAAGGTAGAACGACAGGTCGCTGTAGACGTATTCTTTCTTCGCGTTCAGCGGCGAATCTTTGATCAGCTCGAAAATGGTTTTGGGGTATTTTTTGAACAAAAACAGGCTATCCGTCACCTCAATGGGGTATCGGTTACTGCGTTCAGCCACAAACGTCTTCTTTTTGAAGGTGCCGTCGGGGTTTTTGGTGGCCTGCCAGAAGGGTATCCACGCCTTTAGTTTGGCCTGGTGCGTGAGTACGTCGCGCCACCGGATCGTGTCTTTGTTCGACTTTTTATAGCCGGGCAGGTACTCGCCCATGGTGCCGTCGATGTTGAATTTTCCGGCATCGACCAGACGCATGAGGGCAGGGGTAGAGGTGCTGATTTTCGTAACCGACGCAAAGTCGTAGAGGTCGTCGAGTTGGGTAGGTTCAGCTTTGCCGCCCAGGCTGGTGTCGTAGGTGTGCTTGCCGTAGGCTTTGCGGAAAATCACTTTGCCATCTTTCGCCAACTGCACCACGCAACCCGGATAGGCCTTCGCGTTTAGCCCCAGGTTCACCACCGAATCAACCTGTTGCGCCAGATACGCACTGCTGATGCCCACTTCTTCGGGGATGGTGTATTTCAACCGGCCAATAGGCTGAATGGTCATGCCGTCGCCCACCCGAAACCGCTGATTGACCGTGACGGGCAGCCGCCCCGACGCGCCAATGGCCCCAAAAATAAGTTGCGCCGACAGGTCTTCGGTGAAATTGGTGAGCTGGTAAGGCATCACCAGCGCCGTCGCTCCTTCCAGATCAGGTAGCTTGTCGAGCACGTAGGGGTTGCCAAACACCGTGATAACGGCCTTGCCGGTACCCACCAGTTTCTGCACCAGTTCGGCGGTGCGGGTCTGTACACCGTATTTGGCGGGCCGGATGTTATTCAGATGCACACCCACCAGCACCGTGTTAAACTGCCCCAGCGAGTCCAGCACGGCCTTTATCTCGGCGTCTGATGATTTCGACGATAGCAGAAACGACTTCACCGATGTGTAGTCGGCGAGGCGATTTTGAAATA
This sequence comes from Fibrella rubiginis, assembly GCF_017353185.1. GTDB lineage: Bacteria > Bacteroidota > Bacteroidia > Cytophagales > Spirosomataceae > Fibrella > Fibrella rubiginis. Next base: position 360,148 of record NZ_JAFMYV010000001.1, read on the forward strand.
GGGTGGGGGCGGTAGCTTCCACCGAAACCGACGCGATCCGCAACGTGTCGAGGCGTTGCAGGGGCAGACGGTTATTGGCATTGGTGAGCACCGTTAGCGACGCTTCGGTGAGGCGGCGGTTGATCACCTCCGATTCGGGACGGTTCAGATTGGCCACCAGGTTGTCGAGCACAACGGGTTTGTAATTGTTCAGCCCCACCCAGTATTTGGCCAGCAGCATCTTGCGGCAGCGGTCTTTTATTTCTTGCGTCGACAGCGTTCGTTCGTCGGCGGCTTTGCAGATTTCGGCCACAGCGCGGGGAATGTTTTCGGTAAATTCCAGCACGTCCATGCCTGCTTCCAGCCCGCGCCGGTCGGCCAGGCCAGAGGGAAAATATTTGGTGAGGCCCTTCATGTTCATGGCATCGGAGAAGACCAGGCCGCCAAAACCAAGCTCGTTTTTCAGTAAGCCCGTCACAATGTTGGGCGACAGCGTAGAGGGGCGGTTGCGGGTGGTGTCGAGGGCGGGAATGTTCAGGTGCGCAATCATCACGCCCGCCGCGCCCGCCTTGATCAACTCGCGAAACGGATACAGTTCCAAGCTGTCCAGCTGCGCCCGGCTTTTGTTGATCAGCGGTAGATCAAAGTGCGAATCGGTACCGGTGTCGCCATGGCCGGGAAAGTGCTTAAGGCTGGTTAACAGGCGGTTATCCTGCATGCCACGCATGTAGGCCAAGGCTTTGCGAGCCACGGCGTACTTATCTTCGCCAAACGACCGGAAGTTAATGACGGGGTTGTTGGCGTTGTTGTTGACGTCGGCATCGGGCGCGAAATTGACGTGCATACCTAGCCGCCGAAACTGCCGGGCTACGTCGGCGCCCATGTCATAGATCAGCTTTTCCGACGCCTGTGGCATGCCGCCAAGGGTCATCTGGTAGGGGAATCGCACGGTGCTGTCGAGGCGCATGGCAATGCCCCATTCGGCATCCATTGCTACCAGCAGCGGCACCGCCGAAGCCGACTGCAACCGGTTAGTCAATTTGGCCTGCCGGACGGGCCCACCCTGGAAAAATACCACGCCGCCGAGTTTGTAGGTGCGTACCAGCGTGGTCAGCGAATCTTCATAACCGGTGGTCCGGTTAGAATAGCCCGCCACCATAATCAGTTGCGCGATCTGCTCATCCAGCGGCATACGGGCCATAATGGAGTCGGCCCAGCGGCTGGCGCGGGCATCGGCGCGTAGAAACGTCGGCAGGGCAGCCGTGGTACGAACGGGTGGGGTAGGTTTCGTCGGGCTTGCGGGGCGGGGCGAATTGACGGGTTGTCCATTGCCCATTTGGGCAAAACCGGGGAGAGCAAGGGTAAGCAGGAGAAGCAGCGCGGCAAGCGTCTGTCGACAAGGATTCATTCGGTATGCGTTCAGGTTGACTACATCAAAAGTAAGCACAATTCCTGCCTAACTTAAGCCCATGAATCGTACGCTTTACTGCATGGCCCTCTGTCTGCTGCCCATTTTTGCCTGGGCACAGGGTAGCCCCTTCACCCATGCCGACACCCTGCGCGGTAGCATCACGCCCGAACGCGCGTGGTGGGACCTGACGTATTACCATCTTCAGGTGCGGGTATTGCCCAACGACAGTGCCCTGGGCGGTAGCACCACCATGCAGTATACAGTGCTGAAACCCAGCCAGACGCTGCAGGTTGATCTGCAACGACCCCTGCGCGTGGTTAAAATAGAGCAGGATGGAAGGCTCTTAACGTTTCGGCAAGATGGCGACGCGTATTTTGTGACGCTCCAGAAACCGCAGCAAACCGGCCAATCGGAACGGCTGACGGTGTTTTACGAAGGCAAACCCCGTGTAGCCAAACGTCCACCCTGGGACGGTGGCCTGACCTGGGCACGCGATACTACCAAGCAGTGGTTTATTGCTACCTCCTGCCAAGGGTTAGGCGCCAGCGCCTGGTGGCCGTGCAAAGATCATATGTATGACGAACCCGACTCCATGCGCATCAGTGTCACCGTGCCCGACCCGCTCACAGACGTATCGAACGGGCAGTTGCAGCGGGTGGTCAACAACAACGACGGCACGCACACCTTCGACTGGCTGGTACGCAATCCGATCAACAACTACGGGGTCAATATCAACGCCGCCACCTATGTGCACTGGGCCGATGCCTACGCGGGCGAGAAGGGTAAACTGCCCCTGAATTTTTACGCCCTGCCTGAACACGAGGCGCTGGCACGGAAGCAGTTTGGGCAGGTGCCGCTCATGCTGAAGGCCTTTGAGCATTGGTTTGGGCCGTATCCGTTCTATGAGGATGGGTATAAGCTGGTGGAAACACCCTACCTCGGCATGGAACACCAAAGCTCGGTGACGTATGGCAACGGCTTCAAAAACGGCTATCGGGGGCGCGACCTGTCGGGCACGGGCTGGGGGTTGCTCTGGGATTTCATCATCGTGCATGAGTCGGGCCACGAATGGTTTGCCAACAACATTACCTACCGCGACGTGGCCGACATGTGGATTCACGAGAGCTTCACCAATTATTCGGAAAATCTGTTCGTGGAATACTATCATGGCAAGGCCGCCGGGGCGCAGTACGTAATTGGTTGCCGCAAGAACGTCCGCAACGACAGCCCGATTATCGGGACGTATGATGTAAACAAATCGGGGTCGGGTGATATGTATTACAAGGGAGGCAACATGCTCCACACCATCCGGCAACTCGTGGGCGACGATGAGCAGTGGCGGCAGATGCTACGCGGGCTGAACAGGACGTTTTACCATCAAACCGTTACCAGTCAACAGATTGAATCGTACCTGAGTGGGCAATCGGGCCGGAATCTGAAACCCATTTTCGACCAATATCTCCGCGATACGCGTATTCCGGTGCTGGAATACCGCATCCAGAAAAGTTCCATCCAGTACCGATGGGCCGACTGCGTGGCCGGTTTCGACATGCCCGTGCCGGTTTGCCTGGGCAATGCCGATGCGTATCAGACTCTGAAGCCCACTACCACCTGGCAGTCGTTTTCGGCGAAGGAAAAACCCACCAGCCTAAACGTAGACGCCGATTATTACGTCAACGTGCGGCAGCTGAAGTAGGGGAGGAGGAAATGCGTTAATATATGGCCCACGGTGTGTAGCGCGAAGCCAACTGAAAACTCTAAACAGAAAACTCTAAACTCCCACCCTTATGCAGACTATCCTCGGTGCCGGCGGGGCCATTGGCGTTGAACTGGCCAAAGCGCTTCCCCAATACACTACAGACACGATTCGGCTAGTGAGCCGCCATCCGAAAAAGGTAAATGACACTGACGCGCTGTTATCGGCAGACCTCAACAACTGGGATCAGGTGTCGAGAGCCGTGGCGGGCAGCGCTGTCACCTACCTGACTGTCGGCTACGATTACCACACCAAACTATGGCAGGAACGCTGGCCCGTGCTCATCAAAAACGTGGTTGAAGCCTGTATTCAGCATGAGAGTAAACTTGTCTTTTTCGACAATGTGTATGCTATCGGTGGTGACAATGTCCTGCACATCACGGAGTCGTCGCCCATAAGTCCGTCGAGCAAAAAGGGCGAAGTGCGGGCGGCGGTAGACCGGCATATTCTGGAGGCGGTGGAAGCCGGCAAGCTCGACGCCATTATTGCCCGTGCGCCTGATTTTTTCGGGCCAATCAAAGATAAAAGCCTGACCATGAACCTGATCTATGACAACATGGTGAAAGGCAAGAAAGCACAGTGGTTCTGCAACGCCGATAAACTACACTCTACCGGCTATACCCCCGACCTGGGTACTGGCACGGCTATACTGGGCAATACGCCCACGGCCTACAACCAAATCTGGAACCTTCCCGTTGACACCCACGCCCCCACCGGCCGGGAGTGGACCGCGCTGTTTGCTCACGAGCTTCAGAAGCCCAACGGTGTTCAGGTCCTGCCCGGATGGGGGATGTGGGCGCTCGGTTTGTTCGTACCCATTCTGAAAGAGATGCATGAGATGCGCTACCAATATGACCGCGACTATTTTTTCGATTCAGCGAAGTTCAGCAAAGCGTTTGGGTACACACCCACCACCAACGCCAAGGCCGTGAAGCAAACAGTTGCGGCATTGGGAGGCAGGTAGGGGTGTGGGAGTTAACGGCAAGTGTTTTCGGCTAAAGGGCGTATTGTATATCTCTGTATCTTGGCCAAGGTACATGCCTGCCCTTTTATGACCTGCCAGACCTGTGGTAACCCACATCAGGAGCATTTTTGCCCCAACTGCGGTGAGAAACGCCACGACCCACATAGCCTGTCGCTGAAACATGTGGTGGAAGAATCACTCGAAAGCTTCACTCATGCCGACCATAACCTGCTCCGAACGGTTCGGGCGGTACTGTTGCAGCCCGGAAAATTGCCCGCCGAGTACGTAGCAGGCCGACGGATACGGTACATGAAGCCGCTCGGATTTTTTCTGGTAGTTAACCTGGTATTTTTTCTGCTATCGTCTACAAACGTGTTCAATCAGCCGTTGAGCAGTTTCCTGACGTACTCGCCCTATATTGAATTCGGCACGAATAAAACGGTGAACCACCTGCTCACAGAACGGCACGAAACATTACTGACTTATACGCCTCGCTTTAATGCTGCCATGACGAGCAGTTCAAAAGGTTTTCTGGTACTGCTAATCCCATTGTACGCGCTTGTTTTTAGCTTAATTTTTGTCACTGCCCGGCGTACGTTTATTGAACACCTCCTTTTTGCGACCTACTTTATGGCTTTCATGCTGTTGTACATGCTGGTGGTAACGTTTCTTGTCGCTATGCCTATTCAGCACTTTATGGGTATCCAGGCCTGGGTCAGATACGGCGACGGGTTGGTATCGTTCATTATTCTGTTCGCATTAGCTATATACTTGTTTATTGCCTTCCGTCGATTTTATCGAACGGGTGTTGTATGGTCACTGCTGGCGGCAATGTTGAGCAGCGTCACACTGGCGGTACTTGTGTTTGCTTACCGAATGGTCCTGTTTTATAAAATTGTTTACGCAGGTCACTAGTGCTGAGGCGCACCAAACTCTGTTGAGTTTATAGATTTAGCGATCTGACGGTCAGCGGGTTAAGTTATAACGTGCTGCGAATTGCACCGTTTTGTGTGGCCGATTTCTTCCGTATCGTTGGCACAGCTACTTTATCTCCCGCTTCTTTCAGCCGATGATCCTACGCCCCCAGATAATCGGGTGGGTACACTTTCTGCCCATGTTTTTCGGCAATGGCCTGTATTCGTTTCATGTCATCCGGACCCATGGGTGGGGGTGGCAAAAACGTACCTGAGGCCACGGGCTGACCTATTTCCTGAAACATGGCCTCTAGCCCGGCGGGAACAACAACGCACCACAAATGGGCCACTTCGCCCGATTTATTTTTGAAGCGATGTACAATACCACCCAACGGAATATTGACGAATGCTCCTTTGCGGGCCACGTAGGTTTCGTGCTCTGTTTTTACTTCCACTTCGCCGTCCAAGACATAAAATGATTCCTGAAAATCGGGGTGCGCGTGAGGACCGGGGCCGCCGTTGGGTGGAACCAGCATGTCGATGACGGCATAGGCGCCGTCGGTTTGTTCACCCGTAATAACAAGGCGATACGTATCGCCCACAACCGATAGGTACTGGCCCTGTTCGGCACTGGTTGTAGTTAGTTTCTCCTGATCCATAATCATTGATTAATTAGGCCAATCGTAAAACAGATGTCATCTGCCAGGTAGCGGTAAAACATTTGTATACGGCTGAAGATGACTTTTTGCGACAATACCCGAATCTTACTGGGCACACCAACTGGCGTTTAGCTGTGGATTAATACCGATTGGATAACGCGGTAGGTGTTCTGGAAAGTAGGCTTTCAACTAGAACATCATGGCTTAACAATCCTATTATGCTCCGTCTGCCCCCAGTCTCGCTGCTTGCTGTGCTTCTACTATTGCTCCACTACCCTGTTCCGGCTCAGACCAGTACGGATAAAACCGACGCCAAGCTGACCCAAAAATTAACCGATGCCCTGCGGGGGTTCAAAGGCGATGCGGGCGTGTATGTGTTGAACCTGAAAACGGGTAAAACCGCGGCTATCAACGCCGACACGCTGTTTCCTACGGCCAGTACGGTCAAAATCCCGATTATGATTGGCCTTTTCGACCAGATTCAGAAAGGCAAAATTAGCTACGGGCAGGAGGTGGTCTATAGAGATTCCCTGCACTATGATGACGGCATTGTGGGATCGCTGAAAGACGGGGCCAAACTACCCTTGAGCGAAGTGGTCATGCTCATGGAAACCGTTTCCGACAATACGGGTAGCCTCTGGTGTCAGGCGCTGGCGGGTGGGGGCACAGCCATCAACGCCTGGCTCGATGCCAACGGCTTTCCGCAAACGCGGGTGAACTCGCGCACGCCGGGCCGACAGCCGTTTCAGAAACAATATGGCTGGGGCCAGACCACCCCCCGCGAACTGGCCAGCCTGCTCCACTACATCCGGCAGGGCAAGGCCGTTAGCCCCGACGCCAGCGACCGCATGTACCGCAACCTGTGCCGTCAGTATTGGGACGGTGACGGCCTGTCGCAGCTACCCGCCGAGGTGAAAGTGGCCTGCAAAAACGGGGCTGTCAACCAGTCACGGTCGGAGGTGGCGCTGGTGCATGCCCCGCACGGCGACTATGTGTACTGCGTAATGACGAAAAATCAGAAAGACGAAAGCTGGACCCGCGCCAACGAAGGCTTCGCCCTGCTCCGCACCGTAGCTGCCGTTCTCTGGCAACATTTCGAACCTAAATCCACCTTCAAACCCGTGGCGGGCTATGAAAAATGGTGGTAACCTTAAGGGGAGTTTCAGGTTTAATGTTTAATGTCTAAAGTTGCTTTGCGAACTACTGTATTGGGCGAAGCAACAGAAGACATTAAACATTAAACCTGGAACTCCCTTTTATGCCTATCGCCATTATGTGGCACCGGCGCGATTTGCGTCTGCACGACAATGCCGCCCTGTATTACGCCCTTAAGGCCGGACGGCCCGTGTTGCCCTTATTCATTTTCGATAAAGACATCCTCGACCACCTCGACGACAAACGCGACCGGCGGGTGGAGTTTATTTACAAATATGTGCTGAAGCTCCAGGACGAGCTTCAGCAGATGGGGTCGTCGCTCATTGTGCGGTATGGTCGGCCGCTGGAGGTGTTTCAGGATCTGGCAAAAGAATACGAGATCACCAACGTCTTCACCAACTACGATTACGAAACCTACGCCAAAGGCCGCGATGCCGAGGTAGCGGCGTTTTTGAAGACGGTTGGCGCGGGCTTTCATAGCTACAAAGACCAGACGTTGTTTGACCGTGACGAAGTACTCAGCGGCAGCGGCAAACCCTACACCGTCTTCGGACCGTATAGCCGAAACTGGCTTGGCAAGCTCGCCGACCCGTTTTACCTTAAATCGTACCCTACGGAGAAATACTTCGACCGGCTGGAAAAAACGCAGCCGCTACCCATGGTTACGTTAACGGATATGGGTTTCGAGGGCCTGGGTGAGAATTTCCCGAAACCCACCGTCGATGACGCGCTGCTGAAACAGTACCAGAAAATGCGCGACTACCCCGCCGAACGGGGTACGAGCGAGCTGGGTATTCACCTGCGGTTTGGCACCATCAGCATCCGCGATCTGGCCCGACAGGCGCAGGAAACCAGTCCCACGTTTTTGAGCGAACTGTGCTGGCGCGACTTCTATTTTCAGGTGCTCGACCATTTTCCGCACGTAGAGCAGCATGCGTTCCGGCGGGAATATGACAACATCAAATTCCTCAACCGCCCCGAAGACATCGAACGCTGGGAGCAGGGAATGACCGGCTACCCGCTGGTTGATGCGGGTATGCGGCAACTAAACGAAACTGGCTGGATGCACAACCGCGTGCGGATGGTGGTGGCTAGTTTCTGCATCAAACACCTCCTTATCGACTGGCGTATCGGCGAGGCGTATTTCGCCAAAAAACTCCGCGACTATGACCTGGCGGCCAATAACGGCGGCTGGCAGTGGGCGGCGGGTTCCGGCACCGATGCCGCCCCCTATTTCCGCGTGTTTAACCCCACGGCCCAGGCCGAAAAATTCGACCCTAAAGGCGAATACATCCGCCGCTGGGTGCCCGAATACAATAGCCTGGATTATCCTGCCCCCATCATCGACCACGCCTTCGCCCGGCAGCGTGTAGTGGAAATGTATAAGGAAGGGTTGAAGAAGGAAGATTAATGTAGAATGCATAATGTACAATGAATAATGGCTTCGCGCTGTAACAGACTGTTTGCGAAGCCATTATTCATTGTACATTATGCATTCTACATTAATCTTCTCCCTCCCGTGCAACGTTCCCTTCCCCACTGCGTCTTTGCTGCACTGATGATCTAAACCAATGGCCCCTAACCCGGCAACCGGCAGTGTAGCGGCTGGCGAGGAAATGGCCGAACCCCGCTTGGCACCTATACTGCCTCTGGACCCTGTTCCTGAACTCGTTGCGCGGTGCCTGCTTGGCGACCGGCGGGCGCAGTATGACCTGTATAAACGCTATGCCAAAGCCATGTATAACGTTTGCAAACGGATTGTGGGGCATGATGCCGAAGCTGAAGATGTGTTGCAGGATGCCTTTATCGACGCCTTTGGCAACCTGCACCGCTTCCGGGGCGACAGCACGTTTGGAGCCTGGCTTAAGCAGATTGTGGTAAACCGGGCGGTAGGTTGCCTCCGGGCACGACGGCTACCCCTGGTATCAACAGAAGTGCTTGACAATGAATCGGTTGATCGGGCCGATGATGTGTTGGGTATCGACGAAGAGCAGGTGCAGTATGATGTAGAACAAGTTCGGCAAGCGGTGGCCCGCCTGCCCGATGGCTACCGCGTGGTGCTGACGCTTTATCTGTTTGAAGGCTATGACCATGACGAAATTGGCCAGATCCTCAACATCAGCGAATCAACGTCCCGGTCGCAATACCTGCGGGCGAAACGGAAATTAATTAGCGTAATTAATGAGTAGCCCCCTGGCCTCCGAAGGGGAAACCTGCTTACGCAAGCAGCTTCCTCCTTTGGGGGCTACGGGCTACTAATCCAACAATGTCTCTCGAAAACTTCATACGCGAACACCGCGACGAATTTGATCAGGATGCCCCTACCGATGCTGTCTGGCAACGGCTGGCTGCGCAGTTACCGGGATCACCAACGGTTGATCGTACGGCCGAAACCGTCAAACCTACGCTGGGAAGGCCCTTTTTGGCTGTACAAAAAAGTAACAGCATAGCCGGGCGGTGGTGGGCGGTGGCGGCTTCGGTAGCGTTGCTGCTGGGCGTGTTGTGGTGGGTAAATGCCCGTTATGACCTGGCCGAACAGCCCGAAGTGGTGGCCGTTAGCCCCACCTACGCCAAAGAGGTGGCCCAGTATGCCAGCATGATCGACGATAAACGGGCCGAACTACAGCAGCTTACGCAGAGCAACCCGGCCCTGTATCAGCAGTTTGCCAATGATCTTGACCGTCTCGAAGCCAGCTATTCGAGCCTGAAAAAAGACCTGCCCGAAACGCCCAACCAGGAGATACTGATCCAGGCTATGATCCAGAACCTGCAACTTCAGATCGACCTGCTCAACGAGCAATTGCGTGTTATCCAGCGCATGAAACAACAAAACACCACCCATGAAACGGTTTAGCCTTTCCCTCATCAGCGGTTGTCTGCTGTCCGCAACCAGCCCAATCGGCCTGGCCCAAACGCTCGATTCGCTCATCTTCACTAACCAGACGGGAGGTATGACCATCCGACCGGCGCGGGTTGAGCGCTGGACGCCCCAGCCCGACGACCGTACCGAACTGCACCGAACCATTGTGAAATCATACACCGTCACGGCAAAAGATGCCCTCTCGGTAGACAATCACTTCGGCGACGTGACCGTGACGCTGTGGGAACGCAACGAAATGCGCGTCGAGGTGGCCGTTACGTCCTCGTCTGACAAGCCCGAACGCGCCCGCAAAGTGCTGGACGCCGTAACTATTGATGAGCAACGCAAAGACGACACCTTCAGCTTCAAAACGATTATTGCCGACGGCTTCGACGGGGGCTGGAAAAAAGGCGACCGGCAGAACTACCTGCGGGTCGACTATCGTATTTCTATGCCGAAAGCCAACCGCCTGGCCATTAAAAACAGCTTTGGCAACACCACTATTCCTAATTTCTGGGCGCCGCTTTCGCTGTCATCGAAATTTGGGAATGTTTACGGCGCCGATTTTAATAACCCCAACACCCGCATTCAGGCCGAATTTGGCAATGTCTCTATCCGCGATATTCAGAACGGCACGCTCACCATGTCGTTTGGTGATATCGACATCAATTCGGGCAACGTATTGTCTATTGTGCAGGATTATGGCAAGCTGAAAATTGGTGAAACCAACCAGGTCGATGCCCGGATGAGCTACGCCGATGCCAGCATTGGGCTGATTCGGCAGTCGGCCAAACTACGTCTGAACTACGCCCGGCGGTTTTTGCTGGGGCAGGTGGGCGCGTCGGCTAACAAAATTGACGTAGAAGCCAATTACTCAACGGTGGCCATGCCCGTGCAGAACGAGTCGAACGGCAACTTCGATATTACCGTTACGCACGGGGGCTTTAGTTATCCCAACCTGCCCTCGTTTCGGCTCACCACGCCACCTTCGCCGCCAAGCCTGCCCCGCCGCCCCAGTCAAACCCGTCAGTATATTGGGCAATTTGGCACGGGTGGGGGGCCTCACATACGGGTGGTGGCAACCTATGGCGACGTTCGGTTCAAATAAAAGTTGGTCCTTTCCGAGTGAACCGATAGGGTTTGGTGTAGGGTAAATTTATCTTTGTAGCAGACTCAAAGTTGTGTGTTGGTTTGTCTGTTTGTGGGTTTGTTGGTCCTTGTAATTACAGACAAACTCACAAACAGACAGATCAGCATATACCTGTTACACCCAAACACGTGGCTTTAATTAAATCGATTTCCGGTATCCGGGGTACTATTGGCGGACAGAGTGGTGAGGGATTGACCCCGCTTGATGTAGTGAAATTTACGGCCGCGTTTGGTCAGTGGCTGCTGTCGCGGCAATCCCAGAAAAGCGGTCCGCATACCGTGGTTATCGGGCGCGACGGGCGGCTATCGGGACCGATGGTCTCACAACTGGTGGCTGCCACGCTTCAGGGCCTGGGTATCAATGTGCTCGATCTGGGCCTCTCAACAACGCCCACCGTTGAACTGGCCGTACCCGGCGAAAACGCTATTGGCGGCATTATTCTCACCGCGAGCCACAACCCCATTCAGTGGAATGCCCTGAAACTGCTGGCCGAAACCGGCGAATTTATTTCGGCCGACGACGGGGCTGCCGTACTCGACATTGCTGAGCGCGAGGCGTTTACCTTTGCCGATGTGCGCAAGCTGGGCCAGTATCGCACGGATGATACCTGGCTGCAAAAACACGTTGACGCCGTAGTGGCGCTTCCCCTGGTTAATCGTGACGCCATTGCCAACCGCAACTTCCGCGTGGTGGTCGACGCCGTCAACTCAACCGGAGGCATTGTGGTGCCCATGTTGCTGGAAGCCCTCGGTGTTGAGCAGATCACCAAGCTACACTGCAACCCCACCGGCAACTTCGCCCACAACCCCGAACCCCTGCCCGAAAACCTCACCGATATTCTGGCCGTTACCAAGCGCGACGACCAGGACCTCGGCATTGTGGTTGATCCCGACGTAGACCGGCTGGCCCTCATCTGCGAAGACGGCTCACCGTTTGGTGAAGAGTACACGCTGGTGGCCGTGGCTGATTATGTGCTCAAGCAAAGCCCTGGCACCAACAAAAACACCGTCTCCAACCTGTCGAGCACCGTGGCCCTGCGCGACATAACCCAGAAACACGGCGGTCAGTATTTTGCCTCGGCGGTGGGCGAAGTAAACGTGGTCGAGATGATGAAAGCCCAAAACGCGCTCATTGGAGGCGAAGGAAACGGCGGCATCATCTTCCCTGAACTGCACTATGGCCGCGATGCGCTCGTAGGTATTGCCCTATTCCTGAGTCACTTGGCTACCTTCGGTAAGTCGGCCTCTATCCTGCGCCGGACGTACCCCAGCTATTATATTTCCAAGAATAAGATTGAGCTAACGCCCAATATCGACGTAGACGCAGTGCTGGAGGGTATCCGGGCGAAGTATGCCAAAAACCCTGTCAACACCATTGATGGTGTGAAAATCGAGTTCGACAAGGAATGGGTTCACCTACGCAAATCGAACACCGAACCGATCATCCGTATCTACTGCGAGTCAGACACCCTCTCCACCGCCGATTACCTGGCCAACAAAATCATCTCCGATATTCGGGAAGTGATCGCTGATAAAAAATAACAGTTAAGTTCAACGTTTAAAGTCCAATGTCTGAAGTTGCTCCGCACGAGTATTGCGGACGCGAAGCAACTTTAAACATTGGACTTTAAACGTTGACCCCCTTTCTCCCATGACCCCAACAACCACTGCCCCTTCCACTGCCTCCGTAGGCCATCCGCCGGGGCTTTATGTGCTGTTTTTCACCGAAATGTGGGAACGGTTTAGCTACTATGGCATGCGGGCTATCCTGCTGGCTTTTCTGATCGACAATGTGAGTGGTGGCATGGGACTTTCCGTTGCCGAAGGCGCCGCTATTTACGGCATCTACACTTCATCGGTCTACCTGCTCTCGCTCCCCGGCGGTTGGATTGCCGACAATGTTCTGGGCCAGCGCAAGTCTATTTTCTTAGGCGGCATCGTCATCATGATAGGCCATATTGTGCTGGCCGTCCCCGGCGGCACCAGTCTATTCTACATTGGTCTGCTGATCGTGTCGCTGGGTACGGGCTTGCTCAAGCCCAACATCAGCACCCTTGTGGGGGAACTGTACCCGGAGGGGGGGGCTCGTAAAGACGCTGCTTTCTCTATATTCTATATGGGTATTAACCTCGGCTCATTGCTGGGCATCACCATTGTAGGGTATCTGGGGCAAAAGGTAGGCTGGCACTATGGCTTTGGGGCCGCCGCAGTGGGCATGGGTCTCGGTATCATTACCTTTCGCCTGGCCGGGCAAAAATACCTCAGTCATCTGGGCAACGTACCCGAAGCCGTTGTGGCCACTACTGCCAAATCGACAAGCAACAATGGTCCTATTCTGGCCTTCCTGGCCGTTATGGTCGTTGTATTGGGAGCGCTACAGCTAACCGGCGTTATTGACCTGACCACCGCACAGGGGCTAGCCAAAGGCATGGGGACTATTATTTCCATGATTGCGCTGGGCTACTTCCTGTTTATTCTGCTGGCAGGCGGGCTCGATACCGTCGAGAAAAAACGGGTATCCGTTCTGTTTATCTTCTTTTTGGGAGCCGCCCTCTATTGGGCGGGTAATGAGCAGCAAGGCTCTTCGCTGCAAATCTTTGCTGACCGGTATACCGATCTGGTTTTCTTTGGCTGGCAAATTCCGTCAAGCTGGTTCCAAAACCTCAACCCCGCCTTTATTCTGCTCTTCTCGCCGGTGCTGGCTTCGCTCTGGATTTTTCTGGCTAATCGGAAAATCAACTACCCGGTTCCGGCCAAATTTGCCACCTCGCTGCTGCTGGTAGGGCTGGCGTATGTGATTATGGTGATAGCGGCTAAAATAGCCCTTACCGGTACCCGTACGTCACCCCTGTTTCTGACGGGTACGTACCTGTTTTTCACCCTCGGCGAACTCTTTTTAAGCCCCGTGGGCCTGAGCGCCTTCTCCAAACTGGCTCCCAAACGCTACACCAGCCAGCTCATGGGCCTTTGGTTTGTAGGCTCGTCATTAGGTAATCTCGTCGCGGGCCTGTTTGCGGGCGGTTTCGACGAAAAAAACGTGTCTCAAATGCCCGTACTCTTTCAGAACGTGGCCTTGGTGCTACTGGGCGGTGGGGCATTGCTACTCCTGTTTGTTCGCCCTCTGAAGCGCTGGATGGGCGGCATCGAGTAACCTAGAACAGCTATCCCTAAAAAAGCGGGCGGTTAACTCTTGTACAAGAGTTAACCGCCCGCTTTTTTAGGGATAGCCAAAGCAATCGTGGATCCAACCCAATAACGCTACATACTATACGTATGAAGAAAAACGCAGGATGGCTTACACAAAATGCCGACCAATTTCTTTGATCTGCAATAAGAGGGGCATTACGGCTTTGCCTCGCTCAGACAGCCGGTACTCCACGCGGGGGGGGACTTCATTGAATGATTCTTTCTCCAGCACCCCCAGCACAACCAGCGCCTTCAGTTCCTGAATAAGTACCTTCTCACTTACATCGGGTAGAAGCCGACGAAGTTCACTGTAACGGCGGGTCTTTTCGGCCAGGTGCAGCAGGATGAACAAACGCCACTTTCCGCAAACAACTTCTAACGCTTTTTTTATTAGTAGCCGATCTTCGTCGACCATCAACTCGGGCTGTTTTATTCCGTTCATTGTAACGACACGCCACTAACCTTGTGGTTTGTAACTGACTGATTTGTAAGTGATTAACCGACTTTGCAAAGGTAATAGTTGTTCCTAAACATTCACATTTATTAATAGATGTTACCGATAGACAAACCCATTAAAAAGTGGTTATATCACTCACCTTTACACGCTGTTTATACTGATAAAAAAGTACGTAAACGACTATCTGATAGGTCACTAACTTACCCGGTAGCTAACTGGTCATCCTACTTTTTCGTCACCCTAATTTGAGTAAACGGTTAGCCACAACAGATCAACATCTATTACTGTACGAATTTAGCAGGAAAAATATTTCAATACAATACTATTCCTATTGTAGTTGTATACTATGATACATCATCCAGCCTCCCGTTGAACTCAGACAGAATCTCTGTAGTTTAATTTCGTAAACTCACATCAGTCGGCCTACCTTGATCAAAACGGTACTTGTGATTGCCGGACCAACTGCGGTTGGCAAAACGGCATTGAGCGTAGACCTGGCTCAGCGCTTTCAAACCGAGATTATCTCGGCCGATTCGCGGCAGCTATACCAAGAGATGACCATTGGCACTGCCAAACCAACCGTGGCCGAGATGGCGGGGGTGCGGCATCACTTCATCGATTCTCACTCAATTCATGCACCCATTAGTGCGGGCCAGTACGAACGCGAAGTGCTGACCGTTATTGATGGGCTTTTTCAGGATCGTGACCTGCTGATTTTGAGTGGAGGTACCGGGCTGTATGTCAATGCCGTATTACACGGACTTGATGATATGCCGGAAGGTGATCCTGCCCTGCGCCAGCGCCTGCAACAGCAGTTTGAACAGAACGGAATTACGGCCCTGCAAGAGCAATTGCTGGCCCTTGATCCCGCCTTTGCGCAGTTGATGGATCTGAACAATACCCAGCGGGTGATGCGGGCGCTGGAGGTATGCCTAACCACAGGTCGGCCCTATTCGTCGTTTCGGCAACGCAAGCGGGTAGATCGGCCGTTTCGCACTATACTCATTGGCCTGGACCGCCCCCGCGACGAACTTTATGCCCGCATTGATAGGCGGGTGGAGTCCATGCTGGCAGCGGGTTTGGTCAGTGAAGTACAAACCTTGTTGCCCTACAGGCATACCGCTGCCCTGCAAACAGTGGGTTACAAGGAGGTTTTTGGCTACCTGGATGGCGCCTATGACTACGCGGCAATGGTTGAACTGCTCAAGCGCAATACCCGCCGCTACGCCAAACGCCAACTTACCTGGTTTCGCCACCAAAACGAATTCCAGTGGTTTCACCCGGATGAGGTGGAAGGCATTTTGAAAGTAATGATGAGTGATGAATGATGAATTTGCTTTCGCCAGAATAATACGTTGGCGGAAGCAAATTCATCATTCATCACTCATCATTTATCACTGCCTATATGCCAGCATGCCGCCCACCAGGTTGCGGACGTTGTTGAAGCCGTTTTCTTCCAGAAACTGCTGGGCACGGGCTGAACGGGCACCCGACCGGCAGTGCACGATCACTTCCTCATCCTGCAGGCCGTCGAGATCGTCGACACGGTAAGGCAATTCGCCAAGGGGAATGAGCATGCCGCCAATGTTGTCCTCAGCGTATTCATTGGGTTCGCGCACGTCGATGAGGTGAAGGTTTTCGCCTTTTTCGAGGCGTTCGCGGAGTTCCTGTACGGTAATATCCATGAGTTAGGGATTGATTTAGTGTTAATGTCTGATCAGCAATTTCGACGTTCGGGGTGGCCCCTGCGGATCGGTAAACCGAAGCAGGTAAAACCCGTCGGGTAGCTGCCCAAGGTCGGCACGGGTTTGCCCTGTTGTCAATGGCATGGATAGCACGGGTCGGCCTACTACGTCGAGCACATCGAGTTGCGTGGCGGTGGTGGCGGGCCAGTTGACGGTGCTATTGGTTGGATTGGGAAACACTGAAAGAGGCAATACGGGTTCGGTGGCGGTAATAACCGCGCTGGGTCCGTTGTTCATTAGAGGCCGGATCATCAACGCCCCATCCCGATCGGGCGACACGTCCCAGCTATTGCCAAGATTAATATAAATCTGGTTCCGGAAAGGACTGTTTCGGTCGAAACCAACCGGAATAGGCGGGTCATCAAGTTGCGAGAAGGCCACATAAAACGTGTCGCGCACATCGACCGGGTAATCAAACCGGTAGTCGACAAAGCCATTGCGGGCGGCGGCGTAGGTCAGCGAAAAGCTTTTTTGAGCAACGGGACGAGGCGCAGGTACCCCATTTCCGGTGTCGTTATATATCCCGAATACTACTTGCTGACCAGTCTGGTCACGACGGGTGGGGACAATGTTGATGCGTATGCCTGTTACGGCGTCGGGCAGGTTATTCACAAACCGTACGGCTACCCGTGCCAGCCGCTGATTGATCTGCTTCACCACTTCGGCGCTGCCATCATCATAGGCATAGTAATTGTCCAGCACCGTCACTCCCGAAATGGTATCATTCTGGCGCAGGTCTACGCCAGGCAGCGAATTGTTCTGATTGTCGGTCGTGGTCACATTGAATGTAGACCTCAGCACGGCCTTTGCGCCAAGGCCCGCTGGCACCGTTGGCCGTCCTGCTTTATTCTGCCGACCCAGCGCCTGAACCAGCGTGGCCGTGGGCGACAGCACGTTTTGCAGTTCCCGCCCGCTCGTCTCGTCGCGAAGAAGATACCGGAACGTGGTGAAGTTGAAGTCGTTGAACAGGTTGTTGATATCCGTTGCTACCGAATCGGCTAGTTCGGCGGTGGCTTTAGCCTGAAACTGACGCATCGGCATGGCGGTATACCGACGAAGCAGCGGCGTAACCGGCTGACGAACAGCTATATCGCGAATGTATTTATCGAAGGCTGAGCGCCCTTTGTTCAGGTATACGTAATCGATATGCCACTCATCAAAGGCACCAGACTGCCTTCCTCTGCTCACAAAGCGAAACTGGGCATTGGCATGGAACAAAGCTGGATCGTCGACTCTTACAAAACTCTGGTTGAAATTTGGGTTGTAATAAGCCGTGCTATCCAGTTTGTATACCTGTAGTTTTCTGCCGTACGCAGCGCTGTCAGCCTTATAGGCTGGGTTGTTTGCTTTCTGCGGCTCGAGTGGATGGACTGGCAGTGATTTAGCCCAAAGAGTGAGCCAGGTGCCACCAGCCGTTTTGAACGCCAGCGACAAAGAGTCATTTTCATCGGGGGCTTCGCCCAAACCCTTACGCTGCCAGTAGAAGCTGATATAGACCGAGTCGCGCGCCGAAAGCCCGGCCATATTCACTGGCAAGGACATCAGCGTGTCGGTGCCGCCCTCGGCGTTTTCGTTGTTTAGTGCATACGGAAACCCATCGGCCCGCAGCCCGTCGAAGGTGGCGACGTTAACAGTGGGGTGATTGACGGTCAGCGTGTTGTTGATGTAGACGCCACTGCCCGGTGCCCAGCGTGTAGGTGAGGCCGTTTGGGCAGACGTAGAGAAATCGTCGAAGAAAGGGAGTGGCAGCGTTTGCCCAATGACCATTTGTCCTAAAAACAGCCATAAAGTGCCCAGCAGGGCCACGAATCTACTGCGCATCAGCATTGGCATCAATAGGCCCTACTACCCAGATATCGACCGACTGCCCCAGCCGGATGCGTTCATCGGCGCGGGGTTTTTGTTTAATCACCGTACCTACTTCCTGTTCCGGATCATCGACAGGTACGCGCACCCCTACCCGCAGGCCCGAACCCCGGATAGCCGCCACGGCTTCTTCGAAGTTCATGTTGGTCACGTCGGGCGTGGGGAAATACACTTTGCCTTCGCCATCGCCTACCACCAGGTCAACGGTAGTGCCTTTAGCTACGGGGGTTCCTGGTGCCAGTTCCTTGCCGTTGACAAGTTGCTTCAGCACTTTGTTCTTTCCCAGATCGGGTTCGTACGTCAACTCACCCAGCACCAGCCCCAGCGCCCGCAACTGTAGTTCGGCCGTGCGCGACGTCTGGTCAATCAGGTTGGGCATGGGCATGGTTGGTGCCATGCGCTTGATGATGGTGAGGTATATTTTGCGGCCCTCCTTTACGTTAGACCCTGGTTGCGGGTACTGCGCAAAAACCGTTAGCGGCACGCCCCCCGACACAAAGGTGCAGTCGCTGACTTCGTAGCGCAGGTCGCGGTCATCTAGGTAATTTTCCAACTCGTCTAAACTCATGTGCTTTAGATCCGGTACCGTGATGGTTTGGCCGTGGTTTGTCGAGTATGGCAGATAGCCGAAAAAGAAGACCAGCACCAATACCACCGTCAGTGCCAGAATGATGCCAATATGCAGAAGAAGGTCGGTGCGGGAACGGGTACTCAGTTTCGTCATTCGGCAAAAATAGAAGGAAGTCTTTTGTTTATAGTCTTCTGTTGGCTTGCGTAAGCAATCCTCCCGCGCAAGCTAACAGAAGACGGAAGACAGTAAACAGAAGTCTACTTATATGCTGCCAGCATCTTCTTGATATATTTCCCCACAACGTCGAACTCCAGATTAACGACGTCGCCGGGCTGTAAATTGCGAAAGGTGGTGTGCTCGTAGGTGTAGGGGATGATGGTGACGCGAAACCCCGTGTCGTGCGAATCGAAAACGGTCAGGCTCACGCCGTTGATACAAATCGACCCTTTTTCAACCGTGATATTGCCCACGGCGGGGTCATATTCGAAATCGTACAGCCAGCTTCCATTCAGATCCTGTACGGCCACACACGTCCCCGTCTGGTCGACGTGACCCTGCACAATGTGCCCATCGAAACGTCCCGTAGCGGGCATACACCGCTCCAGATTTACGATGTTGCCAACGGCTAGCTGACCCAGATTGGTTTTCTTGAGGGTTTCGTCTACCGCCGTAACGCTGTAGTCGTGGTCGGAAACGGCTGTCACGGTGAGACATACGCCGTTGTGGCTCACGCTCTGGTCGATGGTTAATTCGTGCGCAATTGGTGCTTCGATGTGGAACGTAAGGTTGGTTCCCTCGGCGTCGATGGCCACCACCCGGCCCGTCGTTTCAACAATACCCGTAAACATGTATTTGGTCAATTTTGGCTATTGCAGGGGAACAGCCACAGGCAGCGAATGATTCGGGGACTGAATTGGTGCGTTACCGAAAAACAGTCAAAGTCCCCGAAAGCAGGGGTTCGTTGGGACCGGTTTTGATCTGGTAGAGATACACGCCCGGCTCAACCACTTCCTGCTGATAGCGACCATCCCAGACGGCGTTGCTGCCCGTTCCCTGGTAAACTAGATTCCCCCAGCGGTTATAGACCGACACCTCACAGTCGGGAAAACTTTCGCTGTTGATAGGTCGCCATTGTTCGTTTTCGCCATCGCCGTTGGGCGAAAAAGCAGTAGGAATATACAACCGTTCGAACACCTGCACCGCAACACGGGCCGTGGCCTGACAGCCAGACGCGGTTTGTGCCTGTACCGTATATGTGGTCGATTCGCCTGACCGATACAGCGGTGCGGGTATAGCCGGGTCGTCGAGGTATAGCGCGGGCGACCAACGGACGGAAGCATTGGCCATGCTGGGTTGTAACTGAAGCCGAACGGCGTCGTTGCGCTGCACCCGATGCGTCAGGGCGCCGTCCAGCCGTAGGGGTGGCGTTACGTGCACCCAACGGACAACCGAATTCTGGCAGCCATTGCCGTCTGTGACCGTGTAGCGTACTGGCTGGACGCCCTCTCCGGCGGCGGTGGGGTCGAACCGCGACCCTATGACCCCCTTGCCCGACCAGACACCCGTGGCGGGAGTGCCCCTAAGCGGAATGCCTGAACTGCCAACACAAACCGGAGTGATGGAGTCGGCAGCCACGGCGGGCAGGGGTGCCGTCTGCACCTGAACGGGTGAGGAAGCAATCTCGCTGGCGCAGTTAACCACCGACCGCCGCACCACCGTATACCGCCCAGGGTTAGCCACGGTGAGCGAGGGGGCGGTTTCTCCGGCCAGATTGACCCCGTCCTGTTGCCACTGATAAGCCCACAGAGGGCTGGCATCAGCGGCCAGAGAGAGTGAAGCACCCGCGCAGATGGTACCGGTTTGAGCAGGTTTTCCGTTTAGCGTAATGACAGGCGCAGGTGGCGTGTTGATAGGACAATCGACTACCGACAGGAGGAAATCGCGGCGGATGGTTCCGATTTTCTGCCCGGCCCGGTACTCGTCGCATTGCACGGCAAAGAGAAAGTAGCCCGTCATGGACGGTTTCACCGTCAACTGCCCCGTTTTGGCATCTACCTGCAGCGCGGGCGAACCCGGAATGGCGTTGGTCGGCCCAAAGCCGGGTGACCAGGTAATGAACGGGTAGCTTGACCGCGGTGTGCCTGTGCCATAAACAAACGTGGCGTCGGTATAACCCTGGTAGGGTGTTACCAGCGAGTAACGCAGTTCGTCGCCGTCAGCGTCGGTAGCACTATACGCTGTTGTAAACAACTTGTTCAGGCAAAGGTAGTTACCCCCCGGTGTGCTGAACACTGGCGACGAATTAACCACGGCAACGCCACCACGTACCAGCGGCGGGAACTCCAGATAAAACACCAGCCCTACATCTGTCGACTTGCTTACGTTGGTGATGGCCTTGTCGCGGCAGCAGCGTTCAAAAACAAGGGTATAGCCATCCGGGTCATTATATTCACCCACATTGAGTTGTACGTCTGTGTCGAAGGTGTCGTTGAACGTACTGAGGTTTTGTGCTTTGGCACAGGCCGCATTTTCGTAACTAATGCTTTCCCGTTTACGGAAATTAAGAATGAAACTATCCATCAGGATAGGATTCTTTTTCCGAAAAATATAGACTGTGGCTGAGTAGTCACGGTTGGATGCATTCACATGCGCCCCGTCGACAAACTGGTTGAGCTGAATGCGGTAATTACCCCCTTTCCCCAAATAACGCATGGTCAGCTCGCCCCCGAAAACATGGTCGGAATACCCGGCCAGCGGTAGGCACAGCAGTAGCAATACGTACAGGATTTGTCTCATAGCAGCCCCAAAATGCTGGCGCGGGTAGTTGCCTACTACTCTGCCACAGGTAAACAGGTGAAACAGGCTATGATGCGGCCGGTATATCGGAGGCTGTACCGCACCATAGTGATTGTTTCAGCGATAGTTATTTATCACATATGTTATGACGGATATTTCTGAATCGGTCATATAAGTACTCAGTGGTAAAGTAGTTATTTTTCTGCATAATGTCTCTGTGACCGGAAAATCAGCGGGAGACCATTGGCTGGCGTATACTGGCTGGCGGTAGGGCGGTATTGGGTAGTGCAGTTCGGTGCCCACCCCGTGTTGGTGCAGGTAGGCACGAAAATCATCACGACGGGGATGACATACCACAAACAAATGCCAGGCGTCGTCATCAATGGTATTGGCGGGGGGAAGCACCAAATCATCGCATTGCAACTCAGCCAGATACCGACGGGCCAACGCACGCCGATGGTCATTCTCCGCGTCCAGAAAAGGCAGTTTCGCCGATAACACAGCCGCCTGGATTTCGTCTAGACGACTGTTATGACCCGGCACCTCGTTGATATATTTCTGGCTCGACCCGTAGTTGCGCCACTGCCGTAGCTGAGCAGCCAGCTGGTCATCATTGGTGGTAATCGCGCCGGCATCGCCCAGGGCACCTAAATTTTTTGTGGGGTAAAAACTAAACCCAGCCGCATGGCCCAAACTGCCCGCCCGCTGCCCCTGTTGGGTGGCCCCGTGAGCCTGGGCGGCGTCTTCCAGAATAAGCAGTTTGTGCTGGTCTGCCAACGCACGCAACGGAGCCATGGGCGTGCAACGTCCGTAGAGATGAACAGGCAGGATAACGCGGGTACGGGGGGTAATGGCGGCGGCCACCCGGTCAGCGTCGAGCAGGTAAGTAGCCGGGTCAGGATCAACCAATACCGGTGTCAATCCCGCCTGACTAATAGCCAGTACTGAGGCAACGTAAGCGTTAGCCTGCGTGATGACTTCGCTGCCCGGCGGCAGATTCCAGGCTTTCAGGGTCAGCGTGAGTGCCTCCAGTCCGTTAGCCACGCCGATGCAGTGTTTCACGCCAACATAAGCGGCAAAGGCTTCCTCAAACGTCTGCACCGCCGAACCCAGCACATACCAGCCCGACCGCGCTACGGCCTGCATAGCTGCCTCGATGCGGGCCATGTGGGGGGCATTAACGCGTGACAGGTCCAGAAAGGGAATCATGCCAGTGCCAGCTTGGCTGTTTCGGGAAAAGCCGGGTACGGTTCGTAGATATAGTCGGCGGGGTCATAGACTGTATTCGAAACCACCAGCAGCACGGCATCGGGGCTAAATTGGTCCATTACGCGCCAGTCCTGAGGTTCCAGCACCAGGCATTCATCGGGATGTTGCAGCCTGATGATCTGCTCTTCGCTACCGTTGCTGATCGTGAGGCGGCAATGACCGGCCACGCAGATCAATGCGTGCCAGGCCGTATGGTGGCGATGCCCGCCGCGTGGTTCAGTACCGGCTCCGTGGATGTAGAATACCCGCTTTATATCGCCGGGCAGCACGTTGTCATAGAGCGTCAGGTTGCCCGCCGAAGCCGTATGAGTCGTTAGTTTTAGGAGGTTAGCCATTTTACAGGTCAACGTGTCGTTACGGTAATTTAAGCCTGCAAGATAAGGCCCCACACAACGATGGGCGTCGTAATTTTGCGCCAGCCTTCCCAACCACCCCGCCGCATCATGCGCAACAATCCCATTCTCTGGATTATCCTGGCTATCATTGGCATTGGTCTCGTCTGGCTGTTTCTGCTGCCTAGCCAAACCACCGAAACAGTCGTAGACCCGGCCGCCTACCAAACCGAACTCGCCGCCGCACGCCGCAAAAAAGACGATTTCATGCGCACCAGCGCCGATTCGCCCATTTCCGACAAAGCCTCATTCCGCGGGCTGGCTTATTTTCCTGCTGACCTGTCGTTTCGGGTGCAGGCCAAACTCGAGCCGTTTCCCGAAGACAAGCGGGAAAAACTGGTTATCAGGATGACCGATGGCTCGGAAGAGGTGTACGAAAAATACGGTCACGCCAACTTTACCCTGGCCGGAAAACCATGCCGACTGTTGCTGCTCACCTACCAGAAATCACTGACGGTACTTTTTCAGGATGCCACCGCAGGCCACGAATCGTATGGCGGTGGCCGCTATCTCGATATTGAACCGAACGCGGTGAAAGACAACACCGTAACCCTCGATTTCAACGCCGCCTATAATCCCTACTGTGCCTACAACCCCACCTACGCCTGCCCCCTGCCTCCACCCGAAAACAAACTCGACGTGGCGGTGCGGGCCGGGGAGCGGTATGTGGCGCATGACTGAGCGATTGAGCGACCAGGCTATTCGCTCAGTCACTCAATCGCTCATTCACTCGTTATTTTTGTACATTAAAGCTGACACATGAACATTTCCTATAATTGGCTTGCTCAGTTTATCGACGTTGACCAGACGCCCGACGAGCTAAGTAAGCTGTTGACCGGTACCGGCCTTGAAGTAGACGGTATCGAAACCGTTGAGGCCGTGCCGGGCGGGCTTGCAGGCGTGGTTATTGGCACTGTATTGACCTGTCAGCGTCATCCCGACGCCGATAAACTGAGCCTTACCACCGTCGACGTTGGGGACGATCAGCCTTTGAACATCGTATGTGGTGCCCCCAACGTGGCTGCCGGGCAACGCGTGGTGGTAGCCACCGTGGGCGCGACACTCTACCCAACCAACGGTGAACCGCTACAGATCAAAAAGGCAAAAATTCGTGGTGCCGCGTCGGAAGGTATGATCTGCGCTGAGGACGAAATTGGCCTGGGGCAGTCGCACGCAGGCATTATGGTGCTCACCACCGACGTACCCAACGGCACGCCCGCCGCCCGCTTTTTCCAGCTCGAAGCCGACCACCGGATCGAGATTGGCCTCACGCCCAACCGCGCCGATGCCGCTTCGCACCTTGGCGTGGCCCGCGACCTCCGCGCCGTGTTGGGCAAGCCCGTGCAATGGCCGTCCACAGAGGCGTTCCAGGTTCATTCCACGGACTTTACGCTCGACGTTCGGGTGGAAGACGCGGAAGCTTGTCCGCACTATACGGGTCTGACCATGAGTGGGTTAACCGTGAAGGAGTCGCCGGACTGGCTGAAGAAACGGCTGCTCAGCATTGGTCTTACGCCCATTAACAACGTGGTCGACGTAACGAACTACGTACTTCACGGCCTGGGTCAACCCATGCACGCTTTCGACGCCGATGCCATTACGTCGGGGGCCGTGGTAGTGAAATCACTGCCTGCCGGAACGCCCTTTGTCACCCTCGACGGTACTGAGCGCAAACTGACCGCCACCGACCTGATGATCTGCAACGGCGATGGCACGGAGGGCATGTGTATTGGGGGGGTGTTCGGTGGAAAAACGTCGGGCGTATCGGAGAAGACCACGCGGATTTTTCTGGAATGTGCCTATTTCTCGCCCGCGTCGATCCGGAAAACGGCTCAGCATCACGGCCTGAAAACCGACGCGTCGTTTCGCTATGAGCGCGGCACTGACCCCAACATGCCGCCCTTCGCGCTGAAATATGCCGCCCTGCTGATTGGGGAAGTGGCAGGTGGCACCGTCACGTCTGACCTGGTGGATCTGTACCCTAACCCCATTGAGGATTTCCGGGTGGCAGTTTCGTACAAAAACGTCAATCGGCTCATCGGCATCCAGATAGATTACGAACGCATACACGACATTCTCCATGCGCTCGACATTCAAACCGTCGATCTGACCGAAAATGGCTTCACCGCGCTCGTACCGCCCTATCGCGTTGATGTAACGCGCGAAGCCGACGTGGTAGAAGAGATTCTGCGCATCTACGGCCTCGACAACGTGCCCTTGTCTGACCATCTCGCCGCCGACACCCTGTCGGACTTCCCGGTGGTAGACGCCAATCAGTTGCAGACCCGCGTGGGGCAGTTGCTGGCCGCCAATGGTTTCGTGGAAACGATGTCGCTGTCCATGACCCGTCCGGCCTACCACGATGCCCTGCGGCCCTCGTTGCCGCTTGCCGATGTGCGGCTGCTGAACCCATTGAGCGAAGAGCTTTCCGTGATGCGGCAATCGCTGTTGTTTTCGGTGATCGACGCACTAGTGTACAACCTCAACCGCCGTCAGCGTGACCTGCGCCTGTTTGAGTTTGGCACCACCTACGGCCGCCAGGCTGCCACCGACGGCAAAGCTGGCAAATACGTCGAAAGCCCCCGTTTGGCCCTCGCGCTGGTAGGTGACAAGACCGCCGAAACCTGGCAGCATAAACCACAACCGGTTGACTTCCATGATCTTATGGCAGCTGTAGGGCAAGTATTGTCGGTGATGCGGGTGCAGCCAACGGGTCAGCAACCCGCCGACAGCACGATCTTTCAGTATGGGTTGACGTATACGCTTAATCAAAAGCCGGTTGTCACCTTTGGGTTAGTACAGCCAAAATTGGCTAAGTTAGCTGATGCAAAGCAGCCGGTTTACTACGCTGATTTCGATTGGAAAGCACTGCTGAAACAGTACCGTGCCGGTCTTTCTTACACTGAAGTACCCCGTTTCCCCGACGTGCGCCGCGATCTGTCGCTGGTGATCGATAAGGGCGTCACTTTTGAACAAATTAATCGACTTGCGCGCCAAACGGAACGAAAATTGTTACAGCGTTTAACTGTATTTGATGTGTTTGAAGGACCACAGTTGGGTGCCGACAAGAAAGCCTACGCCGTGAGCTTTACCTTGCAGGACCCCACCCAAACCCTGACCGACACCGTAATTGACAAAACCATGCAACGTCTCATCACCGCCTTCGAGCGCGAACTGGGAGCGACAATTCGAAAATAGGTTTACCGTTTGCTGTTTATTGTCTTCTGTTGGCTGACGCAAGAGTGTAGACGCGTCAGCCAACAGAAGACAATAAACAGCAAACGGTAAACTCCCTTGTAAATGGCCTCTGAATCGCAGATTTTCGTTTTACTGGATCACCTCGAACATAAAGTCTACGACTTGTCGATACTGGCTGCTGAACAGCAGCAGCGTATCGCGCAGTTAGAGAGCGAAGTGTCGCGGCTTCAGGAAACAAACCGCGAGCAGGAGCGGCAGTTGAGGCAGCCTAAAAAGGGAGCTGAGGCAGCGGCCGTGATGCCTAAATCAAAAGATTTTGTTAATCTTGTAAGTAGCAGCCTCCCAGATGCGGTTGCCCGTGAAGCAGTAAAGCACCAACTCGATGAGTACATCCGCGACCTTGACCGTTGCATTGCTCACCTGAGTACCTTGTCATAATACCTACACGACATACGAAGTAAGCGTACCATATGGACGACCGACTTTCCATACACGTCAAAATTGCTGACCGTGACTACACGTTCAAATCGTTGCCAGAAGAGGAAACTTTCCTGCGCGATGCCGTGAAGCTCATCCGCGACCGCATCGACGTGCACCGGGGCCGGGGCGTGCGCGACACACAGGACATTTTGGCGCTGGTGGCGCTGGATTGTTTAGTGGCGAGTCTGAAAACAGAAGATCAGGCCCGACGGACTCAAAAACGGATTTATGACAAAGTGTCCCAGATAGACCAAATTGCTACGTCGCCTCCGGCGTAATGTACTGGCAATCTATCTGGTTTTATTGTTGGGCAATGCGTGTTGGCAAGAGGGTGCATAGGTGACTATGTTTAACTCAAACGATACGAATCAATGACCACTACCAGCATACTACTAATGCTCCTGACCGGCTTGCTCGGCTTGGGCATTGGTCTATTTATGGGGCGAAAAATGCTCCAGAATACCGTTGCAGGCAAACAACAGGAAGCTGAAGAAAAAGCTGCCGACATACTGCGCAACGCCGAGCTACAAGCCGAAAATCTAAAGAAAGACCGTATTCTGGAGGCTAAAGAAAAATACCTGAAGCTGAAAACGGAGTTTGAAGATCAGAGCAATCAGAAGCGAATTTTACTGCAACAAAACGAGGGCAAACTCAAGCAGCGTGAGCAGCAGCTTACCCAACAGGCCGATCAGCAGCGCATTCGGGAAGGTGAGCTGAACCAGATGAAAAATGACCTCAACAGTCAGAAAAACGCCCTGGCGCAGCAGACCGAAGCCCTGAACCGCCGTCGTGAAGACGTAGACCACCGGCAGGCCGAAGCCGACAAAATGCTGGCCGAACAGGTGTCGCAGCTCGAAAAAATCGCTGGCCTTTCGGCTGAAGAAGCCCGTAGTCAGCTTATCGATACCCTGAAAGCTGAAGCCGAAACCCGTGCTTCGGCCTACGTGAAAAATATTGTTGAAGAAGCCAAACTGACCGCCACCAAAGAGGCCAAGAAGGTAGTAATCGACACCATTCAGCGCACCGCTACCGAACACGCCATTGAAAACTGTGTCTCGATTTTTAACATCGAATCAGACGACATCAAAGGCAAGATTATTGGGCGCGAGGGCCGCAACATCCGGGCACTGGAGGCCGCCACGGGCGTAGAAATCATCGTCGACGATACGCCAGAGGCCATTATCATTTCGGGTTTCGACCCCGTACGGCGCGAAGTGGCCCGCCTGTCGCTGCACCGGCTCGTGCAGGATGGCCGTATTCACCCCGCCCGCATTGAGGAAGTAGTAGCCAAGACGCGCAAAAACATCGAAGATGAGATCGTGGAGATTGGCGAACGCACGGTTATCGACCTGGGTATTCACGGTCTCCACCCCGAACTGATCAAGATGGTGGGCCGCATGCGTTTCCGGTCGTCATACGGCCAGAACCTGCTGCAACACTCCCGCGAGGTAGCCAAGCTCTGCGCCACGATGGCCGCCGAACTGGGCCTCAACGCCAAGCTCGCTAAACGCGCCGGTTTGCTCCACGACATCGGCAAGGTGTGGCCCGAAGAAGCCGAACTGCCCCACGCCCTGCTGGGTATGGAACTGGCGAAGAAGTACAAAGAGAACCCCGAAGTGATCAACGCCATCGGCGCTCACCACGACGAGATCGAGATGACGACCATGATTTCGCCCATTGTGCAGGTGTGCGACGCCGTGTCGGGCTCGCGCCCCGGTGCCCGCCGCGAGATGATGGAGTCGTATATCAAGCGGCTGAAAGAACTTGAAGAACTGGCTACCAATTTCCAGGGCGTCACCAAGTGCTACGCCATTCAGGCGGGCCGCGAACTCCGCGTGATGGTGGATGCAGACCACGTTACCGACGAGCGGGCCGGTACGTTATCCTACGAGATTTCGCAGAAGATAGAGAAAGAGATGCAGTACCCCGGCCAGATCAAAGTCACGGTCATCCGCGAAATGCGCTCGGTAGCCTACGCGAAGTAAGTATCAAGTCTAATGTCCAACGGGCGTTGCCGATAATCAGGCAGTACAATCACTGATGAGCCTTCAGAAAGACTGTGTTCACTGGTTGAATTGAGGGTTATTGGTGGGGTGGCTACGCGCTTTAGGTGGCTGACGCCTGGCCCTTCGACTGGGCGTCCCCGACAAGCTCAGGGTGACAAGGAACTTAAATCTAGTCCACTAAACAGCTTTAGGTAGCGTGTCACCCTGAGCTTGTCGGGGACGCCCAGTCGAAGGGCCAGGCGTCAGCCACCTAGAGCGCGTAGCCACCCTACCAATAACCAGTGACAAAGAAAGCCCGGTGATCACCGGGCTTTCTTTGTTCATACCAACCACTTAAAAATTCAGCTTCTCCATGTTTTTGAAGCTAACGGCGATGGCTTCGATGGGGGGTTGTTTGCAGACGTCCTGCTCGACAAAGAAGTGCTGGATGCCGCCAATTTTGCGGGCGTCGATGATGCGCTGAAAATTGATCGATCCGGTGCCAACTTCGGCAAATTCGCGCTTTTCGGTTTTGGCCATGTCTTTCATGTGCACCAGCGGGAAACGGCCGGGATTCTTTTTGAAGAGGGCTACGGGGTCCTGCCCGGCGATGGTGGCCCAATAAAGATCCAGTTCCATCTTCACCAGCTTGGGGTCGGTGCCTTTCAGCAGAATATCATAGCCTAGTTGGCCGTCTACAGGCTGGAATTCGAAATCGTGGTTGTGGTACACAAACTGGATGCCCGCTTTCTTGCACACCTCCGCCGACTTATTGAACAGTTCGGCAAATTGCTTGTAGTCGTCGGCTTTTTTGCGCTCGTCGGGCATGAGGTAGGCGCAAACCATGTACTTCTGGCCCGCTTCGGCTCCGGCTTCCACGGTTTTTTCCCAGCCGGTGCGGAGTTGGTTGGGCATGTAGTGACCGCTGGGAGTGCTCATGCCCAGGCTGCTGAGGTAAGCCCTGAAATCCTTAGGCGTTTTGCCGAAGAATTTACCCTCGTTGAAGCCAAACGTTTCCACCTCTTTGTAGCCAAGGGCGGCCACCTGTTTCAGCACACCATCGGGATCTTTCATGATCGTGTCGCGAAGGGTGTAGAGTTGCAGACCCACGTTTTTCAGGGGTTTGGCCTGCGCCTCGAAACGGCTGAGCAGGGGGAGTGATAGGGCCAGCGCGGAGGTTTTCAGAAACTCGGCGCGGGTGAGTGAGGAAGACAGCGACATAGGTACTTGTGAGGTTTAATAGTGAAACGAACCGCCGAAGCAGTTTGACATTGGATTGAGAAACGGACCAAAAGTCAAACATCAAACTATTTTCAGTCATTACCATACTCAACCGTTGTTCAGTACCTCAGTATTCCGAACCATAGCGGGGGCAGGTCGTTGGTTGTAGACAGCCACTGATAGACTACTTAACGATATGAAACGAGGATGGATTATTGCACTGGCCCTGCTTCTATTGGGCGGATTGGGTGCGTTTATTTGGTACAACCAACTGAAAAACAAGGCGCTGTCTGAAGGCGGTGCCTATGATGGTACGTTGAAACCCCGCCTGGAGCTGAGCCGGTTCGACCTGAGCGACGTCAGCGATGAGGCCGTCAAACTAAACATGTACCTGCTGATCGACAATCCACTGCCGGTGAGTTTTACGGCCAAAAAAGTAGACTATACCATCTTCATCAACAACGAAGAAGTGATGAAGAGCGCTTATGAAAAGACCATCTCGGTGAAATCGCAGGATAGTACGCTGGTGACACTGCCTGCGCGGCTGGAGGTGAAAAAGCTAACGAGCCTATTGAAGCGCCTGGAGGCCAAAGGCATCGACAGTGCCGACTATAGGGTGGTCAGTATCTTTGCCCTGGACGTACCCATTGCCGGTGAGCGCACCTTTACCAATACCCTATCGAAGCGGATGCCTGCCTACCACATTCCCGAATTCAAGATTATCGATATTGATTTGGGAAAACTGGGTTTGAAAACCACGGATGTAGCCGCCAAAATTGAGTGCCGCAACAAGAACAAATTCCCGTTCGAGATTCGGGATACCCACTACAGCGTCACCATCGACGGCAAGCCTATTGCCGAAGGTGACCAGCCCCAGCCCATCCGGATCAGAGCGCAGGCCAACACGCCGTTTGTGCTGCCCACCACCGTGAAGCCCGGTCAGTCGCTGGGACTGTTGCCCAAGATGTTGTTTAACAAAAAAGACACGAAAGTAGAGGTGGCGTTTCGCTGTAAAATGATCGACAGAAGTAAAAATCCAATGTTCGACGGCAGCAAATTCGTCAGCACCATCCGGGGTACACTGGCCGACTTTGTGAAGAAGTAGGGTGTCAGGGGCTGGACGTTGGATATTGGACAGCCGACTAACTGTTAGTTAGCTAACGTCTAGTATCCAGCATCCAGCATCCAATGTATAACATCCAGAAACACAGTATGAAAGCTGAATACGACCTCATTGTTATTGGAGCCGGGTCGGCGGGGCTGAGTGTGAGCATTGCCATGCGGCGCTTTGGCCTGTCGGTGTTGCTTATTGACCGCAACGATAACCGCATCGGCGGCGACTGCCTCAACGACGGTTGCGTACCCAGCAAAGCCCTGCTTCACATAAGCAGGCAGGTGCATCAGGCTCGGCTGGCTACAGCATATGGCCTCAACCTGAGCGGCGAGGTTGACCTGGCGCGGGTAATGCAGTACGTACGCGAACGGCAGGACGTGATCCGGGCGCACGAAAACGCACAATATCTCCGCGACGTGGAAATGCTGGATGTGGAGATCGGTACGGCCTCTTTTGTGGGGCCAAAAACGATTCGGATCAACGGCAACGAAACGTCGGCGAAGAACATCGTGCTGTGTACCGGCTCGCAGCCGCAACCGTTGAAAGCAAGTGGCGTAGAGCAGGTTAACGTGCTGACCCACAAGACGATATTTAGCCTAAACGACTTGCCCAGGCACCTGTTGATTGTGGGAGCCGGGCCAAACGGTATTGAAATGGCG
Source organism: Fibrella rubiginis (assembly GCF_017353185.1). Taxonomy (GTDB): domain Bacteria; phylum Bacteroidota; class Bacteroidia; order Cytophagales; family Spirosomataceae; genus Fibrella; species Fibrella rubiginis. The sequence continues at coordinate 391,934 of NZ_JAFMYV010000001.1, forward strand.
CAGGCGTTTCGGCGGCTGGGCAGCGACGTAACGGTAGTGGGCCACGAAAACCGGATTTTGTCGAAAGAGCCACCGTCCGCGTCGGCACTGTTGCAGGAGCGGCTGGCGGGCGAGGGCATTAATTTTCTGCTCAGCGCCGAAGTGAAATCATTCACCGATGCCCATACCGCCCATATAGAATCGGCTGATGGTCAGCGGCATACTGTAGTGTTCGATCAGGTGCTGGCTACACTAGGCCGCACGTTCGACTATGACGATATGAACCTTGCAGCGGCGGGCATCGAACTGGATGACAAAGGGCGGCTGCGGCTGAATAACCACCTGCAAACCACCAATCAGCACGTTTTTGCGGCGGGCGATGCGGCCGCCGGAGCACCCGCCGGTGAACGGTATTTCTCGCATGCCGCCGAGCTTCATGCCTCACTGCTCGTTGCCAACTTTATCACGCCGGTTTTTGATAAGAGCCTCAGCTATGACCACTTTTCGTGGGTCACCTTCACCGATCCCGAAGTAGCCACGTTTGGCCTGTCGGCGAAGGAGTTGACGGAGCGAGCTGTTGCTTTCGAGACCATCGAACACCGTTTCGAGAAAGACGACCGCGCGGTGGTAGAAGACAATCAGTATGCCTGCATGTGGCTGCTGGTAGAACCCGCAGGCCTGAATCCGCTAAACCGAAAGGTGTTGGGCGGAACAATGGTGGCCCCCAACGCGGGCGAGCTAATCCAGGAGTTGATTCTGGCCAACCAGCAGGGGTTATCCATCAGCGCGTTTCTGGGCAAAACCTATCCATACCCCACCGCCAGCAAAGTCAACAAAGCCATCTGGGTCGAAGCCCTCGGCAGCAATATTCCCGGTGTACTGAAAACGGCAGTGAAGTGGCTGTATTAATTGCAGGCTCTGCACCAATGGCCCTATACTAATGACCAGCTAATTCTATGCCCTTAGCTATTGATAACCGGTTTGAACGGGTTGTTCGTGGGACGTTAGCCAAGCTTCTATTACCGAAGAATTTCCAGCAGGTTGGCGACCAGTTTTATCAACAGTCAGGGGGCATTGGAAAGCTAATTACACTACGGCGTGAGATTATTCACCCCCCACATTATCAGGTGGTGGTCTTTACCATTACTGTAAAGATTGTATCAGAGGAACTTTGGGCCATAACTAATCCTGATATCCAGCCCCCTGACTTTCCCTTTCATACCCATTATCCTTATGAGGTTAATCGCAGTTTGGGTAAATTTTTCGGTAAACGGCGAGGTGATCAATGGCTAGTTTTAGACCTGTTACAACCAGAAGGAAACATGATTCGTTATTTGCGTAACTTACTTCTGACCAAGATATTACCCTTTCTGGATGGTATCAATACTATTGACCATATCCTTGATCAACATGGGCGGCCTTCTATGTCTTACGTGCGAGTCTTGGCTCAATTAGGCCGCACCGACGAGGCTAAGAAGGAACTAGCGGCTTTGCTGGCATCACATCACCATCGCCGATTCCGGATAGCAGTACTCGGTTTGGCTAAGCAGCTTGGCCTTGTTCATTGATTACCAGTAAAAGAGGAGTGTGTAAGTGGGCGTGTTTTTTAGTAGGGTATACTTTTGCCACACCTAGAGTGCTCAATGGGCCAGAACGGAACTATGCAAACCGACCTATCTTAAACCCGCTAATGTCCAGGCTATTGGCGACCCCGTCAACCAGTTCGCTGACCAGCTTGCCTGTGGCCGGGCCGAGGCTCAGGCCCATCATGCCGTGGCCCGTAGCCAGGATCACGTTGTCGAAGTGGGTGACCCGGCCAATGTAGGGCAGGCCGTCGGGCGAACAGGGACGCAGGCCCCGCCAAACGGTGTCGATGGCGGGCATTTGTACCGGAAGGTCGGGGTAGTAGTGGTTGATGGACTGCACGATGCCTCGTACCCGGTTCCTGTTCACGGTCATATCGGTACCGGCCACTTCCAGGGTTCCGGCAAAGCGTAGGTCATGGCCCATTGGCGTGGCTGTGGCGCGGGCTTCGAGCATGATGGCCGGAATCTGCACGTTGTTTAGTACGTGGCGAAGCATGAAACTGTAGCCTTTGCCGCCCTGTAACGACAGGCTAATGCCCAACATCCGCGAAAGCCCCGGTGACCAGGCCCCGCCCGCAATCACCAGTTGGTCAATAGCATAGGGCCCCTGCCCGGTCTGCACCGACGTGATCCGCGACCCGGTTTTGCCAAAGCCTGTTACCACCTGGCCGTCCAGAATAGTCACGCCCGCCCCGCGCAGATACGCGACCAATGAGGCAATCAGCTCGTTTGGGTTCAGGTGAGCATCGCCGGGGTAGAGCACACCACCGCGCACGTCGACGCGGGTGTGGGGTTCCATATCCTGCACTTGCTGGCTCGTAAGTACTTGTGCGTCAATGCCTGCGTGGTTAGCTACGTCAGCTTCTTCGGCCATGTCGTGTTCGGCGGCGGTGGTTTTGTAGAGCATCAGCAAGCCGCGCTCCTGCCATTCGAAGGTGATTTCGCCGTTGGTGGCCAGGTCCTGATAGAGTCGTTTACTCAACAGGCTAAGGTCGCGAAGTTGGGGAATGGCCCGCGCCACGTGTTCGGGGGTAGCGTGGCGGTAGAAGAGCCATCCCCACCGCATGAGGTCGGCATTCAGGCGGGGTTTGATGTAGAACGGACTAGTTGACTTTAGCATCCAGCGCATGCCTTTGGCAATCATACCCGGCTGCGCCAGCGGCACAATATGGCTAGGCACAATCATCCCCGCATTACCCGTCGAACAGCCGTCGGCAATAATGGTTTGATCAAAAACCGTGACCTTATGCCCTGCCTTTTGCAAATAATACGCTGAGCAAAGCCCGATGATACCCCCGCCAACAATGCCGATCATGTTTGTTTAGTTTAAATTACCTGAAACCCATGTACATACGGGTCGTCATCGTCGAGGATAATATGGTTGTAGCCGGTAATTCTGGCCCAACCGTCAATACTGGGCACGATGGCGGGCTTACCGGCAAGCTCTGTTTCGGCCTCGACACGGCCGTTGAAGATGGAGCCGATAATGCTTTCATGCACGAAAACCTCACCCGGTTTTAGTCGTCCCTGCGCGTACCACTGCGCCATGCGGGCCGACGTGCCTGTACCGCAGGGCGAGCGGTCGATGGCTTTGTCACCATAAAAAACGGCATTTCGGGCTGTAGACGTGGCTTTTAGGGGTGCGCCCGTCCAGAGAATATGGCTCAGGCCGTTGATGGTCGGGTTGTCGGGATGCACGAACGTATATTGCTCATTCATCCGTTGCCGCATGGTCCGTGCCCAGCCAATGAGCTGGTCGGCGGTGTGGTTTTCCAGCCCGGCAAAGTTTGGTTGCGGATCTACGATGGCGTAGAAATTGCCGCCATAAGCCACATCGACGGTGAGTGTGCCCAGGTCGGGACATGCCACGGTTAACCCTTCGGCGGCGAGGTACGATTTGATGTTTGTAATCTTCACCGACGTCACCTTCTGGCCCTCCTGCCGGTATTCGGCCCGCACCAGTCCTGCCGGTACTTCGAGGTTCAACACGCCCGGTGTTTTAGGCGAAATCAGCCCCTGCTCAATCGCTACCGTGACCGTGCCAATGGTGCCGTGGCCGCACATGGGCAAACAGCCCGATGTTTCGATAAACAGCACGCCCGCGTCATTTTGGGGATCAGCGGGCGGGTAGAGTATACTGCCCGACATCATGTCATGGCCGCGCGGTTCATACATCAGCCCCCGCCGAATCCAGTCGTAGTCGCGGAGGAAATGCTGCCGTTTTTCGCTCATGGTAGCCCCTTCCAGAAACGGAAGGCTACCCCCCGTAACCACCCGAACGGGGTTGCCGCACGTATGCGCGTCGATGCAGAAGTAGTGCGTTGTTGGCATAAGTTAGGAGTAAGTGATGAGTAATGGCTATGCGTCAGCAACCTTCAGCCCCGCACCACTCGTCACTGGCCGTACGGCCAGTGCTCTGTCAATAACTGCCTGTACCTGAGCGCGTTCTTCGCCAACAAGGGGTAAACGTGGGGCGCGGACGTGTTCGGAACCGATGCCCGTAGCAGTGGCAGCGAGCTTGATATATTGCACCAGTTTGGGGTGAATATCAAGCTCCAGCAGGGGCATAAACCAGCGGTAGATAGCGAGGGCTTCGGCTACTTTTCCGGCTTTGGCGAAGTCGTAGATCGCTACGGTTTCGCGTGGAAAGGCATCGACCAGGCCGCCCACCCAACCATCGCAACCCAGTAGCAGAGCCTCCAGCGCCAGGGTATCTACGCCGCCCATGAGTTTAAACCGGTCGCCGAAGGCGTTGCGCATCCGGGTGATATTGGTCAGGTCGCGGGTCGATTCTTTCACCGCCTGAATGTTGGTGTGCCCGGCCAGCTCATGGAACATAGCCACGGTTGTCATGATCTTGTAATCGTACGGATTGTTGTAGATCATAATAGGCAAGCTTGTCTCCCCGGCCACGGCTTTGAAGAACGCGACCGTTTCACGGGCGTCGGCGGGGTAGCGCATGGGGGGCAGTAGCATCAGGCCGTCGGCACCGTTGGCTTCGGCTTCATGGGCGCGGGCAACGGCCTGCCGGGTGGCCTGTTCGGCAATGTTGACGACCACCGGCACCTTACCCTGACACACCGCCAAAGCCGATTGAAGCAGCGCGATTTTCTCGTCGTTTTCCAGCGTACTGGCCTCACCTAATGAGCCGCCGATGATGAAACCGTGCACTCCGGCATCGAGCTGAGCGTGAAGGTTTTTCTCGAAAAGAGGAACGTCCAGGGTGTCCTGGGCCGTGAAAGGGGTGAGCAGTGCGGGGTAGACACCCGTCCAGGTAACTGATGCGTTCATGCCGATAAGCAGGGTTGAAAAGAATAGATGATTAAATGTAATGCCTTCGTACGGCCATGCCCCCCGCCCCCTACCTGCTGCGTAGTTTACTCTCGCCCTCATGGAAGAAGCACCAACGCGACGTCTCACACGTCAGTCAATTCCCAACGAGAATTCATTTTTTCTCTAACTCTACCAGCGTCCACGGGGTGGTGCGGGTGGCGGTTTCCTGCCGGATTTTGGCCACCTCGTCAGACTGAATGATGGGTAATGTGCGCCGGAAACCACCCACCGGCCGAACCGGCGCAGCACCCGCTACGCCACTGCCCGACGTGGGGGTGGTTTGGGCTGGTGGCGTTGGCCGGGGCGGCGGACCACCGAACTCGTAGCGGACATAGTTGGCCACGGCGGCAATCCATTCATCGGTGTTGTCGGCCACGGGCGGCATCAGGGTCGGGTAGGTTTTTCCGTCGATGGGGCCGGATAACCCCTGCATCAGAATGCGGAGCAGCACGGCATTGTCGGCCAGGTGTTTCGACCCGGCGATGGGAGGCGCCACCATACTGGCTAACCCTTTGCCGTCGGTGCCGTGGCAGGACGAACAATACGATTTGAAGATTTCGGCCCCTTTCAGCACTGAATTCCGCTCTGCAACAGCGAGGCTGCCAAGTTTGCTGCCGTAGGTTTTAAAGTCGGCATTTTTCTGAATGCTGGCCTCCACCGCCATCAGCACCGGGTCGGTAGCGTTTTGGGACAGCAGGTCGCTGACAGCCTTTTTGGCCGTAGGGGCAGTGCTGTAGTGCAGCGACTCAAGTACCTGGATACGTACGTTGGCATCGGGGTCATTCTGAAGCGACGCCACCTGACCAACCACGCTTTCGTTGTTCTGTCGTATGAACGGCTCACTCAGCCAGATGGCCGTCCGGCGAATTTGTGGGTCACTGTCTTTCAGGGCGTTAGCCACAATTGTGGGGTCAATGGCACCTAGCCCTTCCAGCGTCCAGAGTGCATGAATCCGGGCCAGTGTGCCTGCTTTCTGCACGCCCGAAGCCATTTGCTGTAAAGCTGGCACCACTGATTTGTCGCCGAGAGCCACCAGTTGTTTCTGGGCGTTGTCGCGCCACCAGCCATTAGGGTGGCTCAGGTACGTGACCAACTGGGCAGGCGAATCATCGAGCAAATGGGGGCGTGGTGCGGGCGTGGCACCGTTCTGCACCAGCCGCCAGATACGGCCATGCTGCACGTGCTTGTCCAGACCCAACCGCTCAATCTGCGGACGAATCCAGCTGCCCTTCGGTGTCCACTGCGATTCCTGAATGATGCCCCGGTTCATATCGACGATATACAGGTTGCCGTCGGGACCGGTGTAGGTGTTCACGGGCCGGAAGTTAAAATCCGACGAAGCGATAAATTCCTGCTCGTGGTAGGCATTTTCGAGGCGGGTTTTGCCCTGCTGGTTCAGCACGTGCGCCCGACGAACAATGCGGGCCACTGGTTCGCAGATGAGGTAATCGCCCACCAGGTCGGCGGGGAGTTTGTCGCCCCGGTAGATCGACTGCCCGCAACCGGCCGTGAAGTGGTTTAGGGTGCTGTCGGGGCGTAGCCGTTTGGCACCGCCCTGCGCGTCGGGGTTGGCAATGATCGACCAGACGGGCGCGAAGGTGGCCTCGTCATAGGCGTCGGCAAATTCCAGCGACCCGTATTTGGGATTGATCTGAAAGCCAGCCCCGGCATTTTCGCCCCCGGCCCGGCTAAAGAAAAGCCGCCCGTAGTTATCGTGCGTGAGGCCCCACTGCCCGTTGGAACCACTGGCCAGTGAATCGACGGTGATGGTGCCATTGGTATACCGAAAACGGACGGGATCAACCGTGACGTAGAGCCAGTTGTCGAGGTTCCAGTCGAGGCCGCTGCGCTGGTGTTCGAGGTTACCCGGTGCTTTTCTGTCTACATGGTAGATCTGCTTTTTATCATCTGCCACGCCATCGCCGTTGGTGTCTTTATACGACCACATATCGTAGGTATCGGTCTCATTGACAATGAGTTCGTGGTTGACGCACAGCAGCATTCGGGGCAACAGCAGGTGGTCGATGAAGACCGAACTTTTGTCCATCTTTCCGTCGCCGTCGGTATCTTCCAGCAGCATCACGCGGCTGACGGGTTCGTGCTCACCGGTGGCGTCGGCATCCTGCATGTAGGTGTCCATTTCGGCTACATACATGCGGGCGTTACCATCCCAGGCAATGGCTACTGGCTCATGAATCATGGGTTCGCTCGCCACCAGTTCCATATGGTAGCCTTTGGGTACCCGAAAGGCGTTGAGACTCTGTTCGGGCGTGAGCTGCGCCGGATTCGCAATGGGATTAACCACCGGTTTTGGATCAGCAACGTCTTCTAAAGCAACCGCCATTTGTTGTTGCGGCGATTTAGCAACCGTACAGGCAACAACCACTGCCGAGGTCGTCAGCAAACTTCCAATCCAGTGTTTCGTTTTCATAGTAGACAACGGGTAAGCCAAGCAGTATTGACACAGGGTAAAACCCTGTCATTCCCTGATTTTATGGAGAAGAACATGGATGACCAACTCTACCGTTAGCGACTCTGTTTCAACGCGTCACATAAGCTATTTGCCAGGGGAGGCACCTCCGCTCAATGTTCATCGTCAAACAACAGTGCCGTTTCATGACTACCCACGAATTTACCCAGTCGCTTACCGCCCAAACGCCACCTGCTGCCGCAAACCCTATTCTGACCGCACTATGGCACGATGCCAGGGGTGACTGGGAAGCGGCTCATACCATCGCTCAATCGCAGGAGGGTACCCCCGCCTACGACCACCTGCACGCTTACCTCCACCGGAAAGAAGGCGACGCGTTCAACGCCGGTTACTGGTACCGTCGCGCCCGAAAACCCGTTTTCCCAGGCACGCTGGATGAGGAATGGAACGAGTTGGTAAAGACATATTTGTAGGGGCGGGCCCTCGTGCCCGCCCGCTCTCGGCCACGGCAGTGGCCGCTGATACAGGCAAAGGGTCTTGTCCCCATGGACGCCCACGAAAGCGGCCGTCCATGAGGGCAAAAAAGAAGGGCCGCCTTCCGTAGAAAGCGACCCCGTTCGTCGACGAATTTGTAATACTGTGTAGAGAGGTAAGAGATGAGAGGCAGGAGACAAGACCAGTAAAAATCTTGTCTCCTGCCTCTCATCTCTTACCTCTAATTCAAAACTTCTTGCTGTAAAACGTCTTCTACGGCTACCAGGGGCAGGTTCCAGGCGTCGGCAACACCTTTGTAAACCACTTTCCCATCCACCACGTTGAGGCCCAGTTTTAATTCGGCGTTGTCGCGGCAGGCCTGCTGCCAGCCTTTGTTGGCCAGCTGCATCACGTAAGGCAAGGTAGCATTGGTCAGGGCCACAGTGCTGGTGTAGGGCACCGCGCCGGGCATGTTGGCCACGCAATAGTGGACCACGTCGTCGATGATGTACGTTGGGTCTTCGTGGGTGGTGGGGCGGCAGGTTTCAATGCAACCGCCCTGATCTACCGCCACGTCGACGAGCACCGTACCGGGACGCATCAGCTTGAGCATATCGCGCGTGACGAGGTGCGGCGCTTTGGCACCCGGAATCAACACGGCACCCACAATCAGGTCGGCATGCTTCACTTCCTCACGGATATTGTATTCGTTCGACATCATCGTGTCAACGTTTTCGGGCATCACGTCGGCCAGGTAACGCAGGCGGGGCAGGCTCACGTCCATCAGCGTCACATGGGCACCCAGGCCAGCGGCCATGCGGGCAGCCTGTGCACCCACAATACCACCGCCCAGTACCAGTACTTTGGCGGGTTTCACGCCCGGTACGCCGCCCAGCAGAATACCCCGGCCTTTGGTTGGCTTTTCTAAATACTTGGCTCCCTCCTGAATAGCCATCCGGCCCGCTACTTCACTCATCGGTACGAGCAGCGGCAAGCTCCGATCGTTTTTCTCTACGGTCTCGTAGGCCAGGCAAACAGCCCCCCGCTCAATCATCGCGTGGGTCAGCGGCTCCGACGAGGCGAAGTGGAAGTAAGTAAACAGCAGTTGGTTTTCTTTGATAAGCGAATACTCCTGCGCAATAGGCTCCTTCACCTTGATGATCATCTCGGCAATACCGTAGATTTCTTCAATGGTAGGGAGCATGATAGCCCCGGCACCGATATATTCTTCATCGCTGAAGCCACTGCCTTCGCCGGCATTGACCTGAATATAAACGGTGTGGCCAGCTTTGCGTAGTTCGGCCACGCCCGCAGGCGTGAGCGCCACGCGGTTTTCGTTATTCTTAATCTCTCTGGGAACGCCAATAACCATGATGTCGAGCTGTCTGTCTGCGTTTGCAATAGGTAGTACAAATGTATAAAAACAGAATATTGACGCATTGATCTGCAAATAATCAGGAAATAAACCTATTTAATCTACGTTTAGCAGGATAATTGGTGAAATGTTCGCACTGATTGGTAGCTTCGCAGGATAACGTTCTTACGGGCAATAAATCCCGTCAGCCTGTTCTGTATCTGCCTCCATGATTCTCGATAAAATAGACCAGGCTATCCTTACGCTGCTGCAAACCGACGCCCGACTGACGATTCAGGAGATAGGGCAGCGCATCAATCTGTCGAAAACGCCTGTGCATGAGCGTATTAAACGCATGGAGCGCGAAGGCGTCATTGCCCGCTACGTAACGCTCGTTGATAAAAAAAAGCTGGGCAACCGACTACAGATCTATTGCCAGATAACCCTTGATAAACAAAACCGCGACAGCTTCGACACCTTCGATGCCGCCATAGCCGACCTGCCCGAAGTGCTGGATTGCTGCCGGGTATCAGGCACGTTCGACTACCTGGTGAAGCTCATTGTAACCGACATGGATGCCTACAACCGCTTTTACCAGGACCGTTTCTCAACTATTCCCGGCATTGTGCATATCAGCAGTTTCTTTGTCATGGCTGAAGTAAAAAGTACCACAGCCGTGCCAGTGAATACGCCGCTCTAGCGTAACAGGCAGCGTTGCTTTGGCCAGGCGAATAGGCTGATTCAGAGGTCAGATAGCACCCTATGATGATTGTGAGACGTTTAATAAGATTCCCATATCGACCACAGACTACATCGGTGCCTTTAACGTAAGTTTAATTAACGCAGCCCCCTTACTGGTAGGTTGACTTTACTAACTACGTTATGAAAACATCCATGCGCTGGACCCACACCCTGTGGCTTTTTGCGGCCCTGCTTATGCTCTTCGCCGCCTGCAAAGACAAGACGCCCGATCCGGCTCCGGTAGTCACGGTGGCTACCATCACCAGTATTGACCCGGCCACCGCACCTGTAGGCAGCACCATCGCCATCAACGGTACCAATTTCAACACGTCGCCCGGAAGCAACACCGTTAGCATTGGCGGGGTAACAGCCACTATTGTGTCGGCGTCGGCCACGCGGCTGGTTGTAACCGTACCAACCGGTGCCCAGACTGGTGCCGTTGCCGTTACTACGGGGGGACAAACAGTACAGAGCCCTACCACGTTTACGCTGGCTCCCAGCCCGGTAAAGCCCACCGCAACCCTGCAGGGGACGATCTTCCAGAACCGAACACTAAGTAAAGACACGGTCTATGTGCTGAAAGGCTATGTCTATGTAGCGGCTGATTACACCATGACTATTGCGCCGGGAACGGTAATCAAGGGAGGTGGCCCCGAACTGGACCCATTGGGCAAAAATGCCGCCGGTACGCTCATTGTGGAGCGCCGCGGTAAATTAATTGCCAATGGCACGGCGGCATCGCCCATTGTTTTTACGTCGAACAAAGCTGCCGGGCAGCGTAAACCCGGTGACTGGGGTGGCATTGTGCTGATCGGTAAATCGCCCACCAATCGGCCCGGGGTGACCACCTACTTCGGGGGCATTCGCGGCACTGCCGAAACGTATAACGAGCCTGAAGACAACAGCGGTTTACTGCAATACGTCCGCATCGAATACGCCGGAACGGGGCAGCCACTGGTGGCCGATAGCAAACTGGCGGGCCTGACGCTCATTGGCGTGGGTCGGGGTACGGTGATCAACAATGTGCAGGTTACGCAAAGCAGTGCCGATGCCTTTAGCTGGTATGGTGGTACCGTCGACGCGAAATACCTGGTGGCCAACCGCACCACCCGCAACGAATGGGCCACTAACTGGGGCTATGTAGGGCGGGTGCAGTTTGGCGTGGGTCTGCGCGACGCCACCGTGGCTGATCCGGCAGGTAGCAACGGCATTGAGTCGCAGAACTACGATCCGGGCGAAAACGCCGATGGCACACCAATAACGCGCCTGAACGGCCTGCCGCAGACGGCACCCGTGTTCGCCAACATCAGTACGTTTGCTTTCAGCACGGCTCCTACGGCCATTTCGGCGGCCTCGCCAGGTCTGGGCTACTACCAGTCGGGCGTATACCTGCGTCGCAATACGGGCTTTAGTTTGTACAACTCGCTCATCTACGGCTATCCTGAAGGTGTGCGGTTGGAGGGCACCACCACGGGGCTGGCGGCGAGTCTGGCCAACGGGACTATTGACCTGCGCGGCAATGTGTTTGCCAACACGCTGACCTCAGCGGCGGGTAGTGGCACCATCACAAGTAGTGTGGCCAGTGCGTATTTGGCTACGCCTGCTTTTGCCAACCAGTTTGTGGGTACGGCCGATGTTGGCACATTGGCCCTGAACGGAGCTAACTTCAATGCTGCCGCCCCGAATTTTGTGCCACAAACCGGCTCTACGCTGCTGGCGGGGGCTGTTTCGAACACCAAACTCACGAGCGGTTTCTTCGTCACGACCACCTACCGCGGCGCATTCGGTACCGATAATTGGACTACAGGCTGGACCAATTTTAACCCCCAGAATACGGATTACGACCGGTAGCGGTTAGACATCGAAGTAGTAAGTTGACGTTCACCTATCCGCCCCATGGGGGCACAACAGCGTAGCGTCGGTAGCAAACAAGGTTGCGAATACAAATAAAGTCCCGTAGGGATGTGATAGCGGGGCGTCGAACATTGGCATGAAACCAACCGACGCCTATGGCTATCGCGTCCCTGACGGGACTTTGTTTACCCGGGCAATCGGGGTGGTGCTACCGACGCTCCGCTATCACGTCCCTGACGGGACTTTATTCGTTTGGGCGATCTGGCTGGTTACCGACGCTGCGCTGTTATGCCCCCATGGGGCGGGTAGGTGAACGTTAACGTACTATTTCGATTCGTAAACAAACGCATATCGCAGCCCTAGCGTCTGATTAGTTGAACCACTGAGCAGGCCATCTGGACCGTTGTATTGGTAGGTGTAAGCACTGGTGGTAACAGTGAGCTGATCGCCACTTTGATAAAAACGCCGTTCATCTGTGCGAAGGAGCAGGACGTTATTCTTGGGGTCAAGCTCTTTTCGCCGGATTGTGTAGTTGATCAACATCGATGTGCGGGCATCAAACAGTGAATCACTACGCGTCACTACGTTACCTGTTCGAGAAAGTAACTGCCGGGTAGAATCCACGGAGGCCGCTGTGTTGACACCACCCACTGCGTTATGATAACCTATTTTAGTAATCAGATCGTAGCCGTTGACCGAAGCGCCGTATCGGGTGCGTGCTGATACTGATAATCTAGATGGAAAGGCGAAATAGATACTGCTCTGCTCAACAGCTAAACTAAGTTTATCGGCAGTGTAAGTGTAATCGATTTGCCTGGTTGTTACCTGTTCTGGTCCATTGCCAGAATTGATAGGTTCTGTGAAGGCTTCGCGCAGTAGCCGTCCCTGACTGTCGTAGGTGTAAGTGACGGTGTTTCTGTAAGGCTCACCGCCAAAGTAGCGTAAGTAGGCAACCATAGCTACTTGCCCGGTGCTATTATAGGTAAAGGCCGAATTAGCAACGAGCAAGGTGTCTATGTAGAGGTTAATCTGTTTGAGCCGTTGCGTGGCCGATGAAGCAAATGGCTGGGCAAACTGCGCATAAAGATCCACCCCTGAAGGGACACTAGGCTTGACTGTTGGAGTTGTTGTAACAGGCGGGTAATACACTACTGGTGGCGTAACAACCGGCGCGATAACAGATCGTGGGGCCTCCTGACAAGCCCAAAAGAGGGAGGACGACAAGAGAAGTAGAGGGACAACAAAGCGTTTCATGTAGTTTGTAGTTGGCTGATCCATAGCTTGGTACATAACTTTATGTACCAAGCTATGGATCAGCCAACTTAACCAATAAATATGATCTGCTTATCTATCGAATGGCCTGTTCAGCTACACCGGAATCACTTCTCCATGCGTTTGCTTCATCACCGTGCGCAGAGCAGGTTTCACGGCTCCGAAAGCGGCAATGGCAGCCTCGCTCAGCCATGACTGCCCGAAGAGATTTTGCACCGTGCGCCCCACCCATAACCGTCTGCCAAACAGCCGCGACCAGCCCGCCTGGTACGCCCGTTCCAGCGTGGCGCGGTCTGTTTCGTTGTGCAAAAAACGGGTAGCCAACCCGCTGGCAAGTTTGGCACCGTGAATGGCCATGGCCATGCCGTTACCGCAAAGGGGGGTGATCAGACCCGCCGCGTCGCCCGCCATCAGGATATGATTTTCCACCGCTTTTTTGGGCGCAAACGATACCTCGTTGATTACTTCGGGACGGTCGTACAGGAAGGTGGCTTCCTCAAAAACGGCCCGTAGATGCGGATTTCGGTACATCACCGCCTTTTCCATGGCCGCAATGTTGCCGTTGGCGCGGACGTTGGCGCGGGTGGTCAGGTAGCAGAAACAGTACTTGTCAGACTCGATAGCCGACATGCCGCAGTACCCATCCGGGAAATTGTGCAGGGCTATAACATCGTTCGGAAAGTCGATGCCGCTGATGTGGTATTTCACACCCACATACGGCGAAGGTTCATGCATGAACGCCCGGTCAAGCGTTTTGTCGAGTTTGGTGCGCTTCCCAAAAGTGCCGAGGACAAGTCGGGCCGTAAGCGGCTCACCAGTAGCCAGTTCAACGCTAAATTGATCATCGTTGAAGGTGACGTTTTCTACGCTTTGCCCCAGCCGGAAATCAACGCCAGCGGCCAGGCCAAGGTGGTATAATTCGTTGTCAAGCACGTACCTGGAAATGCCAAACCCACCCAGATCGAGGGGTGATCTGAGCAGCTTGCCCGACGGTGCCGAGAGCCAGAATTCAGTAATGCGGGCGGCATCAAGTGCATCCAGATTTACCCCCAGGGATTCAATATAGGGCCGCACCTCGTTAGACACGTATTCGCCGCAGACCTTATGGAAGGGGTACGTCTTGCGCTCAACCAGCGTAACGCCGAAGCCTGCCCGCGTCAGTTCAATCGCGCTCACCAGCCCGGCCAACCCCCCGCCAATAATGATTACGTCCTGCATAGAAGGTAAACAGGTTTAGAGGCCACAGAGTTACACCGGTCCGGCGTAACTCTATAGCTTAAATCCTACTTTTGCGCCATGCCGACTTCTATTGCTGATTTCAACGCCGACTGGCAACGTAACTATCCCAACTATCTGGATCAATACCAATCCGGGAAAACGTCGTACGTACCAAATCTGCTGCCGCAAACTGCCGTGCAATTCTCGGTATTTCAGACGCTCGACATTCTGCAAAAACGGCTGGGGACCGACCGGATGCGGCAGGCGCTGGACCCGCAACAGAGCGTGCCTTCGCCGGTGTTGGGGCAGAAAAATGGCCAATGGCTGCGAAAAAGCAAGATGGTGGGCGTCAACGTGCGGACTATCGGCTCGTTCTGGAACATTATTAACTACGCCCTGACGCTGCCCGCCTGCCATGACAGCATCCACCTGCTGCCCATCTGGGAGCCGGGGGTGGTGGGCAGCCTCTACGGCATGGTGAGCTGGCAGATAAACCCCGAATTTTATAGTGTCGACCTGGCCCGGTTCATCCCCACGCTCGACACCGTCGACAAGCAGTTGAAGGTGGTTATAAACCTGCTTCACGCCCTGGGACGCACGGTAGGCATGGACGTAATTCCGCACACGGACCGGTTTTCGGAGATGGCACTGGTGCACCCCGCCCTGTTCGAGTGGGTACACCGCGACGGGTTCCGGCTGGTTGACCATTCCGAAAACGTGTTCAGCCACGTAGAAGAGGTCATCTGGCAATATCTCAACCAGCACGGCACCGCCGACGGTAGCCCTATTACGTACTCGAAAAGCGTTTTCTTTTCTACCCAGATTCCGCTTCTCACCGACGAGCAGCGGCATCTGATCCTGTTTGGCCTTCCCGGCGACTATGGCGGGCGGCTCCGGCGGCGAATCGACCTCATCCGGCACCTCACGGCGCAGGGGTTCGAGACGCTGCCCATGACCATGGCCCCGCCTTATCGGGGGTTGCATATCGTGCCCAATGAGTTTGTGGTCGATGAGTTTGGGCAAACATGGTACCAGTACGCTTTTAACCAGCCCCAGCCATTTTCGCGGGTATTTGGGCCGTTGGCGCGGTACAAATTTTACCACAGTCTGGATGATAACCGCGACTGGCAACTGGACTTCAAACGGCCTAATCAGCCCGCCTGGGACTATATCTGTCAGAAGGTACGGGCCTGCCAGCAACGGTATAGCTTCGATTTCATGCGTGGCGACATGGCCCATGTGCAGCTTCGGCCCGATGGCGTTCCAGCCAGTCCTGATGCCCACTACGACCCGCTACGAACCATCAAACACTATGTGCAGAACCTGGGAACACCCCATTTCGCGTTTTTCGCCGAAACCTTCCTGGCCCCCGACGACACGATGGCCTACGGCAACGAAGCCGCTCACCTCGAAGCCATCAACGCCGATAGTACGTTGGGTGATCTGCAGTCGATGGTGGTAGGGTCAGCAGTGTTTAACGAGCAGTTGGCCACCTATATTGACCTGGCCGAAACGCGGAAATTTGCGCCCAACTTCACGGTCATGACCGCCGACAAAGATGACCCGCGGTTTGACCTGTTCTACCGCACAGGCAACGTGTTTCGGTATTTTGTGGGTTTGTTTTTACCGCAGCTACCCAGCTACGTGGGCCTCGGTTTTGAGCAGCGGAATCTGCACGAAGAACGGGGGGCTAACGAAGAATATACCAAGCTCTACGTCTTCCGTATCAGCGACGAGGCCGAAACCGACAAAGTAACCCACGGCCCGTTTGTCTGGGGCCAAAATGCGGCGCAGTTTACCGCCATCAATCGTATCCGGGCTTTTGCCGAAACCATCTGGCCCGACCTGATCGCCCAGCCCATGCGATGGCGTCAAAAGCCCGATCCCGCCCAAGCCAACGGTACTGCCCTGGCCTGGCAAGTAGCTGACCAATACGTGTTTACGGCTTCGATAGGGGAGGCGGCTGTGACCGATGGTCCGGGTATGCTGGTATTCGAAGAAAGCGGTTGCCGGGTGTATCGCCTGTAGGGGCAGTCACCATGGGCTGCCCCTACAGGTAAACCTTATTTCAACCCACCGGAACAGAGCCGGAATAGTATTTGTTAAAACTATACGATACGTTCTTTACACAATAACGGGCTACTTTTGCGTTTACGCCCGTTTTCAAAGGCATTCGCCAACAACCATGAGCAAAGAAGTTGAACTCTTAGAGAGCATTACCAACGCCGAATACAAGTACGGGTTTGAGACCCTGATTGAAGCCGACGAAGCTCCTAAAGGGCTGAACGACGACACCATACGTTTCATTTCCGCTAAAAAGAACGAGCCACAATGGCTGCTCGACTGGCGGATGGAGGCATTCCGCATCTGGCAGAAGATGGAAGAACCCCATTGGCCAAATGTGAAATACCCCAAGATCGATTACCAGGATATCATTTATTATTCAGCCCCGAAGCAGCAGAAAACGGTTGGTTCGCTGGATGAAATCGACCCCGAACTGCGCCGTACGTTCGAGCGGCTGGGTATCTCTCTGAGCGAACAAAAGCGTCTGGCGGGTGTAGTTGATGAACCCGTTGACGCCGACGGCAACCCCATTGAGCGCCCTCGCGTAGCGGTTGATGCCGTGATGGATTCCATTTCGGTAGCGACTACGTTTAAGAAAGAACTGGCCGAAAAGGGTATTATTTTCTGCGCCATTTCCGAGGCCGTTCAGGAACACCCTGAACTGGTCAAGAAATACCTTGGCTCGGTGATTCCGGCCAAAGACAACTATTTCGCTGCCCTTAACGCCGCTGTTTTCTCCGACGGGTCGTTCTGTTACATTCCCAAAGGCATCCGTTGCCCAATGGAACTGTCGACCTACTTCCGCATCAACGCCGCCAACACCGGTCAATTCGAGCGGACGCTGATCGTGGCTGACGAAGGATCGTACGTGAGCTATCTGGAAGGCTGCACCGCCCCCATGCGCGACGAAAACCAACTCCACGCTGCCTGTGTGGAATTGATCGCCCACGACAACGCCGAGATCAAATATTCGACGGTGCAGAACTGGTACCCCGGCGACAAAGATGGTCGCGGTGGTATTTACAACTTCGTGACCAAGCGCGGCATCTGCCACACCAGCGCCAAAATCTCGTGGACGCAGGTAGAGACGGGTTCGTCGATCACCTGGAAATACCCTTCAGTGATCCTGAAAGGTGATAATTCCATCGGTGAGTTCTATTCGGTGGCCGTAACCAACAACATGCAGCAGGCCGACACGGGTACCAAAATGACCCACATCGGTAAGAATACGAAGAGCCGGATCGTGTCGAAAGGTATTTCGGCGGGCAAGAGCCAAAATTCGTATCGCGGCTTGGTGGAAGTAATGAAACGCGCCGACAACGCCCGGAATTTTTCGCAGTGCGACTCGTTGCTGCTGGGTGATAAATGCGGTGCGCACACGTTCCCCTACATCGAAGTCAAAAACCAATCGGCCACGGTAGAGCACGAAGCCACCACGTCGAAGATCGGTGAAGATCAACTGTTTTACTGCAATCAGCGCGGCATCCCGACAGAACAGGCCGTAGCGCTGATCATCAACGGTTACGCCAAAGAAGTCCTGAACCAACTGCCGATGGAGTTCGCTATCGAAGCCCAGAAACTGCTGGAAATCAGCCTGGAAGGTTCAGTAGGATAATAGCCTAACGGACGGGGCCGCCCGTGCGGCGTTGCTCCGTTTGTATAATGACAAAGCCCCTGCGAACATGTGGGGGCTTTTTTTATGCCGAAAATAGTTACCTTGTTAAATCTAAAAATGAAGATTGCATATGATCGTCGAACGTACTGCCAGCGAAGTCATTGTTCGTCTTTCTCCCTCAGTTAATGTGGAAGAACTACAGCAGGTGCTTAATTATCTAGAATACAAAGAAGCTACCGCAGAAAGTGAAGCCACACAGGATGAGGTAGATGTGTTGGTATCGGAAGTGAAAAAAGCCCGGCAAATTTCCCGACACGGTACACGGTGAAGGTTATTGTTGATACAAATATTGTCTTTAGCGCGGTTCTGAATTCGAACGGTCGAATCGGCGATTTGCTTTTTAACTCCACCGGCTTATTCACGTTTTATAGTTGCGATTTTCTCAAAACAGAACTGAATAATCATAGAGTTAAGCTAGTGAAGATTGCTAAGAAAATGACTGAATCACAGGTCGATATAGCAGTGAATAACGTGCTTGGTCAATGTACACTCATAAACGAAAAGCTTATTTCAGGTTCCTATTGGGAAATTGCTGAGCGTATTACAGCCGATATTGACCCAGATGATGCTGCATTCATTGCGCTCAATGAGCAACTAAGCGCTACACTTTGGACAGGCGATAAAGTGCTTTATACAGGTCTTCGCGCGAAGGGATATGCCCGAATCCTCAATACAGATGATCTTTGGTCTCTACGTGTTGCACTTGGTGATGATTCGCGTGGGTAGTTTTGCATAGCTCTCAGCTATTGTTGCTGTATGCCGCACAACCCCCAACTATGTACCTGATCCGATCTACTTTCTACTGGCTAAGTGGCTTGCTGATCCTGCCCTCGCTGGGCATAGCGCAAACCGTATCCGAAATTCCAATTGAAACAGCCCGTACGGCAATGGTGCTACGGGTTGATGCCGATAGGCACGTAACCACTGTGCATCTGGGCAAACGGCTCACGCAGGCAGCCGACTATGCCCGGCTGCCGGGTAACCCGCGCTTGTATGAGGGTTACTCCGATCTGTACAGTTCGGCCTACACACCTGCCGGGTCGCGGAGTTTACTGGAGCCCGCCGTGCAGGCCACCCACGTCGATGGCAATCCCTCGCTCGACCTGGTGTATGTGCGGCATGAGACTAAACCTGTGCGCGATGGGGTGACGTTGACGGACGTTTATTTGAAAGATCCGCAGTATCCGTTTGAGGTGACGCTGCATTACCAGGCATACCGGAATGAAGATGTGATTGAGCAATGGTCTACCATCCGGCATACCGAAAAGAAGGCTATCCGGCTGGCGCATTTCGCGTCGGCGAACCTGTATCTGACCGCCAAAGACTATTACCTGACCCATTTTCACGGCACCCACGCCTCGGAGGTGCGGCCCGAAGAAACCAAACTGACGGCGGGGATGAAGGTGCTTGATAGTAAGCTTGGTACGCGGGCGCAATTGTTTCAGGCTCCCATGTTTATGCTGTCGATGAATCAGCCGGCACAGGAAGAAACCGGCGACGTGCTGGCCGGGACGCTGGCGTGGTCGGGCAATTTTCAGTTCGCGTTTGAGCTTGACCCGCAGCATAATCTGCGGTTGCTGGCGGGCATGAACCCGTTCGCCTCTGACTATTCGCTGGAGCCGGGAAAAGCATTTGACACCCCCGCGCTGATTTACACGTTCTCGAATCAGGGCACGGGATTAGCCAGCCGCAACCTGCAACGGTGGGCCAGAAAACACCGCATTCCGCAGGGTGAAGGCAACCGGCTCACCCTGCTTAACAATTGGGAAGCCACTTATTTTGATTTCGACGAACCCAAGCTGGTAGGTTTGTTTAAAGAAGCCAAAACCTTGGGTGTGGACCTGTTTCTGCTCGACGATGGCTGGTTTGGTAATAATCATCCCCGCAACGATGACTTTGCCGGCCTGGGCGACTGGCAGGCAAACAAGAAGAAACTACCCCACGGCATTGGCTACCTCGTGAAAGAAGCCGAAGCCGCGGGGGTGAAGTTTGGTATCTGGGTAGAGCCGGAGATGGTAAACCCCAAAAGTGATCTCTACCAGAAGCACCCCGACTGGGTGATTAAACTGCCCAACCGCCCCGACGCCGTGTTCCGTCATCAGCAGGTGTTGGACCTCTCTAACCCCGCTGTACAGAATTTCGTCTACGGCGTGGTGGACGGCCTGCTCACCGAAAATCCGACGCTTGGCTACATCAAGTGGGATTGTAACGCGGTGATTTACAATGCGTACTCGTCCGTTAACCCCGCTGATCATCTTTACGTTGACTACGTGCGGGGACTGTATTCGGTGCTGGAGAAGCTGCGGGCCAAACACCCTGCCGTGCCCATGATGTTGTGTTCGGGCGGCGGAGCGCGGGTGGATTATGGTGCGCTGAACTACTTCACTGAGTTCTGGCCGAGTGATAATACCAGCCCCACCGAGCGCATTTTCATTCAACATAATTACTCGTATTTCTTCCCTGCCATTGCCACCTGCAACCACATCACGGCCTGGGGCGATTTTCCGATGAAGTTCCGCACCGACGTGGCAATGGCGGGCAAAATGGGCTACGACATTGTCGTGAGTAAGCTCTCGCCCGCCGACCTGGCCTTTAGTCAGCAGGCTTTGAAAACATATGACCGCCTGAAACCTGTGATCTGGCAGGGAGATCAGTATCGGCTGCAATCGCCGCAAAACAATGACGTGTCGGCCATGCTGTTTGTGAGTGAAAAAGGAGACCGGGCCGTGTGGTTTTCGTACCTCGTCAGCACCCGCTACAAAGCTGGAACCGATCAGCCACCCATTCGGCTAAAGGGTCTGCAAGCCGACCGGCAGTATAAAATCAGAGAGATTAACCTGGCCGCCGGGCAAAAATCGCCCATCAATTCGTCGCTGACCTATTCGGGTGATTTTCTCATGACCGTAGGCCTCGACCCCGCCGTGAGCGGGCAGCGTACCAGCGTAGTGTTGGAAGTAGCTGAGGCGGGTTCGGCAGGTTGGTAACAGTGGCTTAACAGGCCTTATGGCTGGTGCATCTACCTTGCCGGCTAATCAACAAAACGCCTGTTGTCTTATGGCCTGGATGTATCTGCTGTTGGCGTCGGCCTGTCAGGCTGTCTGGACGTATTCGCTGAAACAAGCTGATTTTGGGGCACTGGTGCAGTTTCGATTGAGCTTGGGTGTGCTGTTGCCCATCGTTGTCAATATCGTGTCGGGGCTGGCGAACGTGTTTTTTCTGAACCTGGCGTTTAAACAAATGCCTCTTACCACCGCCTTCGGCGTATGGACTGCCGGTACGCTGGTGCTGCTAAAACTGGCCGATGTGGTATTCCTGAATGCCAGTTACACGGTCGCCGAGCTCTTCTTCGTAGCGCTGTTGGCTGTGGCAATCATCGGGCTTAAATTGGTCGCACCAAACTAAACAAACGTCCTATGCAAGCTGACGATGCCCGTCAATTTCCTATTGGCCGCTGGGCTGGACAAGCCCACTTTTCTGCCGCCGAAATCACCGACCGTATTGCGCAACTCCGTGAGCTACCCCGGCAGTATCGCAGCCTGACCGAGTCGCTGAGCGATGACGAGCTTTCGCGTGTATACCGACCCGGTAGCTGGACCATCCGGCAGTTGGTGCATCACGTAGCCGACACGCATGGGTGGCACTATTACCGGATCAAACATGCCCTTACCCTGCCCGAAACGGCCCCCGGCATCCTGAGCACCGTTAACGACTGGGCCGCCCAACCCGACGGTCATGATGCCCCCGTGGCGCCGTCGCTGGCCATCATCGACGGGCTGCACGAACGGTTGGCCTACCTGTATGAACACCTGACAGAGACCGATTTGCAAAAAGCTTATTATCACCCTTTCCGGCAAATCGACGTGAGTTTGGCGCAGGCCATTGACATGGTTGTCTGGCATGGGCAACATCACCTGGCGCATATCCGGCTGGCAATAGGGAAGGGAGGAATGGAGTAAAGGAAAAAGGAGGAAGGGTTGTTTACGCCAGTCCATTGCTTAGGCGTAAGCAACCCTTCCTCCTTTTTTCCTTTACTCCCTTCCTCCGTTTATTCCACCACAACCCCCATCGCGCAGAACTTGTCGATGCGCTGGTCAATGCGCTCTTCAGGCGATAGAGCGTTGAGTTCGGTGAGGGTGTCGAGGATTGTTCTTTTCAAGATGTTGGCCATCTCGGCGTGGTCGTAATGAGCACCGCCAACGGGTTCGTCGACGATACCGTCCACGAGTTTGAACGAGGTCATGTCGGTGGCGGTGAGCTTCATGGCTTCGGCCGCCTGCTCTTTGTAGTTCCAACTACGCCACAGGATGGTAGAGCAGTTTTCGGGCGAAATAACGGAGTACCAGGTATTTTCGAGCATCAGCACCCGATCACCGATGGCAATGCCGAGTGCCCCGCCGCTGGCCCCTTCGCCAATGACGATACAGATGACGGGCACTTTCAGCAAAAACATTTCTTTCAGGTTGCGGGCAATGGCCTCACCCTGCCCGCGCTCTTCGGCTTCAAGGCCAGGAAAGGCACCCGGCGTGTCGATGAGCGTCACGATGGGTTTGTTGAACTTCTCGGCCATTTTCATCAGGCGGAGGGCTTTTCGGTAGCCTTCGGGGTTGGGCATGCCGAAGTTGCGGTGCTGCCGCTGCTTGGTATTGCGGCCTTTCTGCTGCCCAATAATCATGATGGTCTGCCCGTCTATTTCGGCAAAACCACCTACCATGGCGGGGTCGTCGCGCACGGTGCGGTCGCCGTGAAGCTCAATGAACTGGTCGCACATCCGCTCGATATAGTCGAGCGTGTAGGGCCGGTCGGGATGGCGCGAAAGCTGCACGCGCTGCCAGCGTGTGAGGTTCCTAAACAGCTCGTGCCGCAGCCGGTCGATGCTTTTTTCCAGCGTCTCAACAGCCTCCGACACATCGACCTTATTGGTCTCGGCCAGCCGCTTCATCTCATCCAATCGACCTTCTAAATCGGCAATCGGTTTCTCAAAGTCGAGGTAGGTTCTCATAAGGGGAGTTCAATGTTTAAAGTCTAATGTCTAAAGTTGCTTCGCGTATTGCTTGATCCAAGCGCGAAGCAACTTTAGACATTAGACTTTAAACATTGAACTGATTTAAAGTTCATACGTCTGCCCTTTAGCGGGGATTTCTACGTTGGGGTAACCAGCTTCGGCGAGGGTGCCTTTGAAGGCTTCCATGCTGCTGGTTTCGCCGTGAACCAGAAACACCCGCTTCAAGGTCTCCGGCGATTGCATTTGCACAAAACCGAGCAGATCGGCGCGGTCACCGTGGCCGCTGAACACGTCAATTTTCTCAATGTTGGCCAGCACCTGTTTCTCTTCGCCTTTGATTGTCAGCGTAGGTTGACCGTTCAGCAGCCGCCAGCCCAATGTGCCCTCGGCGCAGTAGCCAATAAGCAGGATGGTGCAATACGGATTACCGATGTTGGCCGCCACGTGATACTCTACCCGGCCACCCTGTACCATGCCCGACGACGAGATAATGATACATGGTTCGTTGTAATCAGACACGGCTTTGCTGGCCTTGCTCGATTCCAGAAACTCGAAGTTTTCAAAGTCGAACAGGGTCTCGTTGGCGTCGTAGAAATCGCGGGCTTCTTTGCTCAGCTGCCGCACGTTTTTCAGGTACACTTTGGTGCTCTCGAAGGCCATTGGGCTGTCTGAGAACACTTTTATGGGCGGAAAACCCCGCTCTGAATATAGCCGGTTCAGCGTGTAGAGCAGCGATTGCGTACGCCCCACCGAAAACGACGGAATAATGAGCCGTCCCGGAATATCGACGCAGGTACGCTTGATCACGTCGGCCAGGGCGTCTTCGGGACTCACGTCGTCGTTGTGCATCCGGTTGCCGTAGGTCGATTCGCAAACCAGGTAATCCACGTGGGGTACGGTGGCGGGATCAACCAGCAGCGGGTAATTCTTCCGGCCAATATCGCCGGAAAAGCAGATGCTTTTTTTCTGGCCATTTTCGTAAACTTCCACTACGATATGGGCAGCACCCAACAGATGACCGGCGGGGAGAAACGTGACGTTGCAGGTATCGGTAAGGCGGAATTTGCGACCAAATTGAATGGCTACCACACTCTCCATGCTCTCGCGCACCTGCCGGTCCAGAAACAGGTCTTTCTGCAGTTGTACCTGCTTGTCGCGCACCTTCTTTTTTTTGCTGCCGTTGAGTTCGTTAATCTTTTTCTGATTCAGCGACGCGGCGTCTTTCAGCAGAATATCGGTGAGGGCAAAAGTAGGTTCGGTACACAGAATCTGGCCTTCGTATCCCTCCCGGTACAGGTTCGGAAGGTTGCCTGAGTGATCGATGTGAGCGTGGGTCAGCAATACCACGTTCAGGCTGGATGCTTCAAAGGGAAATAAAGCAGTTGTGGGTTGGTCAATAGGGGGGGGAGTATGTCCGTTCGATCGCTCCAGGTCGGAACCGCAGTCGATGAGAATGCGGTAATCGTCATCTAATTCCAGCAGATACATACTGCCCGTAACCTGCTGGGCGGCTCCCCAAAACGTTAATTTCATGCGTGGTGTCTACCGTCTATATATGGTCATCGCCGACACTCGTAGGGCACCCCAAAACCCCAGCGGGGCGGCGTGCCAGATCGGCGTATTCGTTCTTTTTTGGCGCAAAAAGGGCTACTGCGTAACGCAGATACGGTATGCCAAAATTCCCTTAGCTTTGCAAAGCTACGAAAAAGGCCCATACCGCCTAACCCCCACGCCGTGCCAACGCTCCCTACCATAGCCCGTTTATGCCGGGCACATCTGCTCTTGTTTTCGTTGTTAATCATATGTCATTCAGCCTGTTGTGCAGTAGAAATAGGGCCTCGTTTATTACCAGGGTCTGCCGATAGGCTAACTATAATTGATTCTACCGCGTTGCAGCGGGTGCGAGCGTGGGCCGAGGCGCTGCAGCGTGGTGCGCTGGCGCAGAACGGCATCGTTGGGCTGTCGGTTAGGCGGGCCAGTGACGGGTATTGTGTGTTCGGGCAAAACGAGCACATTAGTCTGGCTACGGCTTCTACGTTGAAATTAGTGACCACAGCTACCGCGCTGGCCACGCTGGGCAGTACCTACTCCTACACCACCACGCTGGAATACGACGGCGTTATCCGTGACAGCACCTTGCAGGGTAACCTGTATCTGCGCGGCACCGGCGACCCGTCATTGGCCAGCGGGCGGTTTGCGGGCTACCCGGCCTGGGTCACGTTTCTGAAGTCGGTGAGTAATACGGTGCGGCAGGCGGGCATTCGGCGCATCAGCGGGGCCGTTGTTGGCGACGCCAGCTTCTACGACGACATGCCCACCCCCGATACCTGGCCTTATGGTGACCTGGGCAACTATTACGGTGCGGGTCTCTTTGGGTTAAATTTTAACGAAAACCTGTACCGCGTGGCGTTTAAAACCGGTCCGGCGGTGGGAGCATCGGCTCCTATTGCCCGCCTCGACCCGGCCATGCCCTACCTCGCGCTGACCAACCACGTCGTCACCGACCAACCGACCACCGGCGACGAAGTGATGATTTACGGGGCACCGTTTCAGAACACCGTAACGCTGGAGGGTACCGTGCCCGCTAACAGCCCGGAATTCATTGTGAAAGGGTCTATGCCTGACCCTGCCTATTTCGTGGCCTACGCCTTGACCGAGCAGTTCCGGCGCGACAGCATCCGCGTGACGGGGGCACCCATGTCCTACCGCGTTGGCACCAGCCCTACGGGTGTGGTGGTGGCAGGCGTGGGCAACGACGTGCCGGGGACTATTGGCATGAACGAAGCATCAGTGGCGGGCAAGCCTCTCCGTCGCACCGAAATCACGCGTTACCTCTCGCCGCCGCTGAGCGATCTGGCCCGCGAGACTAACTTTCAGAGTATCAATCTCTACGCCGAAGCCCTGATGCGGTCGGCGGCGCAAAAACTGACTCAGAATCCCCCTGCCATACCCGCCCGGAGCTGGCCCGCTTCTATTTCGGCCATTACGGGTTTCTGGCAAAATAAAGGTGTTGACCTGTCGGGCTTTCGCCCCCGCGACGGCAGCGGCCTGTCGACGGTAGGAGCCATGACAACGGCTAACATGACGGGCATTCTGGCAGCTATGACCCGTGAAGCGGCCTACCCGGCGTTCTATGCCAGTATTCCGGTGGTGGGTCGTACGGGTACGGTGAAGAACCTGGCCAAAAATACCAAAGCAGCAGGCAACATACGGGCTAAAAGTGGTACCATCGAGGGTGTGCGGGCCTACGCAGGCTATTTCACCACCACGGATGGGAGCCTGATGTGCTTTTCGTTCATGGTCAACAAATACGCCGAGGGCAAATACGCCGCCCTGACCCCGCAAATCGAGAAATTGTTTGTGCTGCTGGTGGGGCTATAAGTGAACGAGTGAATGGTGAAAGAGCGAAAATCGCTGACTGGCTTGGCATTCCAGTGCGGCAGAAGTATACTGGCGTCAGCAACTTTCGCTCTTTCACCATTCACTCATTCACAATTAAATTTGCCTCTCTGGCAACACCACTACAAACGTGGAGCCAACGCCCTCCTGGCTGTGGGCGGTGAGATACCCCTGGTGATAAGCAACTACCCGTTTGCAAATAGCTAGTCCGATGCCGGTGCCTTCATACTGCTGCTTGGTGTGCAGCCGCTGGAAGATATTGAAGATGCGGTCAATATACTTTTCGTTGAAACCGATGCCATTATCGGTCACGAAAATCTGGTAGTACAGTTGGTCGGGCTGAAGCGTAGGGTAAGCGGCGCCTGGCACTGAATCGGCAGTGATCTGAATATGAGGTACCACGTCGGGGCGGTGGTATTTCATCGCGTTGTTGATCAGGTTGGAAAATAACTGCTCTAGTTGTGGCGGCACCATTTCCAGCGACGGCAGCGGCCCTACCTCAATCATGGCGTTGGTTTCTTTCAGCGGCAGGTCAAGCTCGGCAATAACCCGGTTTATTACGTCGCTGAGGGGTAAAAACTGGAAAGACTCCGGCTGATTTGCCAAACGCGAGAAGTTGAGCAGGTCCTGAATGAGTGTCGACATGCGCTCGGCTGCTGAAAGCATTTTCCCCAGAAACGACCGGCCGTCATTGTCAAAGACGGTGCCATACCGTTCGTTAAGCAGTGTGCCAAACGAGCTGATTTTACGGAGCGGCTCCTGCAAATCGTGGCTGGCCACAAAAGCAAACCGTTCCAACTCCTGATTCGAAATCTCCAGCTGATTAAGTTTCGTTGTCAGATCGGCTTCGTAGGTACGTAATTGTTGTTCATTTTCAGCCCGCCGCCGCAATTCTGTTGTCAGCATGTTATACAGAATAATCAGGGTGATGAAGGTAGTCAGCGCCAGAAAAAACGTGACAACCAGCCCGTTGCGATACGACCTGCTTGCCCTGGCATTGCGTTGAGCCAGCAGCACATATTCGTGCCTGATCATGACACCACTCAGCTGCCGAACATGGTCCATCCGTACTTTTCCTTCCAGCAGGTATGCGCGCCGTACGGAGTCGGTATCCTGCCTGCCAACTCGGATCTGCCGGTCGGTGGTAGCCAGCTTAGCGAGCACAAACTGCCGTAGCTGACGGCTTGCCCGCCGCTGAACCGGGTTGTCGGCAAGGAGGCTGTCCAGGCTGTTGAGGTTTGGCACTAATTGAGGCCTGGCGTTCTGATAAGGTTCCAGAAACGATGTCAGTCCTGTAGCGGCATAGCCTCGTGCGCCTGTTTCAACATCTTTCAGCAGCGATACTACGTTGCCAATGGCGTTGATAACGGTAAACGTATGATTGATTCGCTGGTTGTCCCGTTTCGACTCATCGTAGCTGTACAGCGCCATCCCGAATCCTACACTAACCAGTAACATGGCTATTGTGAAACCAACGACAATGCGTCGGCTGGTTGGTTCAGCAGGAAGTAAGTCAGCAAACAGACTCATCACGACAGGCAGACGTCATAGCCCGCAACAGAAACGCACGTCAGCAAAGGAGCAGCCGAGATACGTCAATTGCCGGAAGCACAGACAGCATAAAGGTGGACAGTAATTGTCAGGCAAAGCCCTGGCAATAAAGGTAGAACTGCCACCAGGTACCCATCCACAATATTAGGCAATGGCCCGTATGGTCCAGAATCAGCCCACTGTTTCCACAACCAGGTTGTGGTTGGTGTAGATGCAGATATCGGCGGCAATGTGCAGGCTTTCGCTTACCATTTCCTGCGCTGTCAGTTGCGGCGCGTGCTTCTTAAGCGCAATCGCTGCCGACTGCGCGTAGGTGCCCCCGGAGCCAATGGCGGCCACGTCCATGTCGGGTTCCAGTACGTCGCCGGTACCGGAGATCACGAGCAGGTCATCTTTTGAGGCCACGATCATCATGGCTTCCAGCTTGCGCAAAAAGCGGTCGGTGCGCCAGTCTTTAGCCAGTTCAATGGCGGCGCGGCGCAGGTTATTATTGTAATTGGCCAACTTTTCTTCAAACCGTTCGATGAGCGTAAACGCATCGGCGGTTGACCCGGCAAAACCGGCCAGAATCTGCCCGCCCGCCAGCCGACGAATCTTCTTAACGTTGCTCTTAGCAACGGTGTTACCCATGGTGGCCTGCCCGTCGGCCCCCAAAGAAACCTGCCCGTTGTGCCGGATGCCTACTACGGTGGTAGCGTGTACTGGTGTCATTAGTTACGACTGCTGTTTTTAAGCTGACAGTTTTGAGCCGGGCTTGGTTCCGGGGTGTGGACGTTGCGCAGTCTTTTGCCGCTCCCCTGCCCGGTATACATGGTCAGGCTAGGCTGCTACGACCAGGCATACGGTCCCAAGGCACCAACGCTCAGCGATGCAGTTCGTAGGTAAAGACGGCATCTGTAACGGCGGCCGTGCCGGGTCGGGTCGATACACAACTAAAAACGGGGTGTTCATCTATGGTCCTGTTTAGCGCAGTTCATCCAGTTTCTGCTGAATGGTCTGCCGGTCTGTCTGCGTTTTTGCCAGGGCATAGGCTCGCTGAAAACAAGCTGCCGCCTGCGCCGTATCTGTTTCGCGGTACAGTTCGCCCAGCAGCGTGAAATACAGGTGGTTACTGTCCATCCGAAGCTGTTTGGCCGCAGCCAGCGCCGCCGCCTGACCGGCCACTTTGTAGAGCGCGTAGACCCGGTTGAGTGCCGCGCTGGGTGACTTGTTGAGCAGCAAAAGCTGGTTATACAGATCCAGAATGGCGGTCCATTTTTCGGGCGTATCGTCTTTTACGCAATGCCACGAAGCAATGCGGGCCTCGAGGTGATAGGTACTCAGGTCGTTACCCTGCATGGCTCGCTCCAGATAAACAAACCCCTGCCGAATCAGCGCCCTGTCCCACAGGGCATCATTTTGCTGTTCATATAGCAGGAGCACACCCTCGAAACCGCCGTGCGGGGCACCTCCATGCGGGGCACCTCCATGCCGGGCCTCAAATCGGGAGGCATGGAAGCACATCAGGGCCAGGAGTGCGTTGGTTTTGGGACTATCTGTTTGCTCATAGTCGGTAAGCATAACGCCCAGCCGCATGGCCTCCAGACACACGTCTTTCTGCAACGAGCGATTCTGGGTACTGGAATAATAGCCCTCATTAAACAACAGGTAGATCACCCGTAGCACCGTGTCCAGTCGGCTAACCAGTTCATGATCAGTAGGTAAATTCATCGTTATACCCGCCGCCCGTAGTTTCTCTTTCGCCCGAAACAGCCGTTTGTTGATCGTTTCTCTGTTGGTCAGAAACGCCTCCGCTATTTCATCAATACCGAAACCACAGAGGATACGCAGGGCCAGCCCAATCTGGGCTTCGTCGGCAATAAGGGGTGTGCAGATAGCAAACAGCATCTGCAGTTGGCTGTCCCGGATGGTTTTGGTTGAAAAGCTCAGGTCGTCCCACTCGTCGTCCTGAGTACGTTGGGCCACAAGTTCGGGAATAACCTTGTCGTTGAGCAGTTTGCGCCGTCTGAACTGGTAGATAGCCTTTTGTTTAGCCACGGTATAGAGCCAGGCTGTGGGGTTGGCGGGCAGTCCCCGTACGCCCCAGGTTTCGGCGGCCAGCAGAAACGTTTCGCCCACGATGTCTTCGGCGAGTTCGATGTGCTGAAGGCCAAACCGTCTGCTGATAACGGCCACCAGCCGGGTAAATTCCTGCTGAAATACCTGCCTGAGCGATTCCTGCGCGTCTTCCATCCGTGTCGATTGTTGCCTGTTTTGCCTAACCCGTTATCCCTACGGGATGACGAGTTAACCTTGACTTGATCTTCACAAATTACACCAGCAGGGGCCGAACCTCAACGCTGCCCCCTGCCGCTATGGCGGGACAGCCGTGGGCCAGCGCGGTGGCTTCGTCCAGGCTGTTGGCCCTGACAAGCACAAAGCTGCCCAACCGTTCTTTTATTTCCACAAACGGGCCGTCGGTAATGAGGCCATTGGCCCGCACTACTTTGCCTTCTGTAGCCAGCCGGGTGCCCCGGCTAACCAATTTACCTTCTGCCTCTATACCGCCTACCCACGCCTGCCAGCGACTGGCGATGGCGGCAAATTCAGCGGGCGACATCTGACCCGTTTCGAAGCTGGGCTGGCGAAACAACAACATGAATTCGCTCATGGTCAATTAGATAGATTGGGGTTCTGTGGCCTGGAAAGACGCGCTGGGGGTATCGGTCGTGCTGGCTAATCTACGGTTGGCGGGCCGCAAATACCACGATATTACGGTCAGGATGGCAAAGGTGAGTGGAGCTACCCACTGAAAAAAGGCATCGCCGGACGCAATATGCGACATGACGGCCCCGGTCAGCAGGAAAAAGAAACCGGCATAGGCCCACTCCTTCACCAGGCCGTAGCCAGGTATGATAAGGACCACTGCACCGGCTAGCTTCCAGATGCCCAGCAGCCTCATTGTGTAGAGCGGGTACCCCAGGCGGATCATACCATCGACGTTAACTCTAACATGGCTAATCTGAGCAATACCGCCCGCTACCATTCCGAAAAGCAGCAGGCCGGTTACGACCCAGTAGCCAATGTGTTTGCTTTTTTTCGCTGTACGTTGATTCGTTGTCATAATCAGTCCGTGTTGGTTTCACCCTACCAATGACTGAGTCAGCCCAAATTGGACAACCTGGGTGCGATTTTTTTGCATCTGGTGAGGTCGTACAGCAACAGACAACCCCGTAACGGTGATCGTTATGCATAGCCAGCGCGCTAACAATCAGGGGCTTTGCCCGGCACAAACCTGTGCTGAGCAAAGCCCCTAAAACGTTGACGTTTATGTCTTGCACTCGCCTCTACACCAGCATTTTCATGGGGTCTTCCAGGAAGCCTTTGAACGTTTGAAGGAAGGCCGCGCCGGTGGCACCGTCTACCACGCGGTGATCGCAGGAGAGCGTCACCTTCATGATGTTGACGGGCTTGGGGATTTCGCCTTCGAAGGCCACGCTTTGTTTAATGGCCCCTACCGCCAGAATACAGGCGTCGGGTGGGTTGATGATGGCCGTAAACTGGTCGATACCGAACATGCCGAGGTTGGAAATCGAGAACGTGCTGCCTTCCCAGTCTTTGGGTTGCAGCTTCTTGTCCTTAGCCTTACCCGCCATCTCTTTCACCTCGCCCGCAATGGTCGAGAGCGTTTTGTGGTCGGCGTTGCGCACCACGGGTACCAGCAGGCCTTCATCTACGGCTACGGCCACGCCGATATTCACGTAGTTGTACTTCCTAATCTTGTCGCCCAGCCACGACGAGTTCACGTTGGGGTGCTGTTTCAGGGCCAGGGCGGCCGCTTTGATCACAAAATCGTTGAACGAAATCTTGACCGGCGACGCCGCGTTGACCTGTCCGCGCAGGGCCATCGCCTTGTCCATGGTGATTTCCATGGTGAGGTAGAAATGGGGCGCGGTAAACAGGCTTTCGCTCAGTCGACGGGCAATAGTCTTGCGCATCTGCGTGAGCGGAATGTCTTCGTAGTCGCCAGCGGCCACCGGTGTAGGTTGTACGGGCGGAATAGCCGGAGCAGGGGCGCTTTGGGCCGGTTGCGGTGCCGGAGCGGCAGGTGCTGGCGCGGCGGGTTGCGCGGGAGCAGCCGGTTTGGCCTGTGGTGCCGTTTGGGGATTGAACGATTCAACGTCGGCTTTTACGATGCGACCTTCGGGGCCGGTGCCGTGAATCTGCTTCAGGTCGATACCCTTCTGGTCGGCAATGGCCTTGGCTAGGGGTGAGGCTTTCAGGCGACCGTTGGCATCGTGACCGTTTTCAGAGGCACCCGCGTACGACAAGTCCGTGGCGGCATTGGCGGGTACGTCTGCCTGCGGATTTTGTTCGGCTGTGTCGTTACCGGAGGCAGATCCAGATTCATTAGCAGGACCCGAAGCCGGTGCTGAGGCGGGAGCCGGGGCAGAAGATGCGGCATCACCACCCCCTTTTCCGTCAAGCAGTACTTTGAAATTGGCCCCTTTTTCGCCGACTACGGCAATAACGGCATCAACGGCAACGGCTTCGCCTTCTTTCACGCCAATGTATAATAACGTGCCTTCTTCGTAGGCTTCCAGGTCCATGGTGGCTTTGTCGGTCTCGACTTCGGCCAGCACATCACCCGATTTTACGGCGTCACCTTCTTTTTTGTGCCACGCCACAATGGTGCCCTCCGTCATGGTGTCGCTCATCTTGGGCATACGGATCACGGTGGCATTGCCGGCATCGGCGGCGGGGGCGGCAGAGATCACTTCGGCGTCGCGCATACTGGTATTCACCTGCTTCGTATCGGCGGCAGCGGGCGCGGGGCTGTTGGCGGGTGGAGCGGTAGTGGGTTTTACCTCGGCGCTGCCGCCCGTGTTACCATTCAACAGTGCCTGGAAATCTTCGCCCTGCTGACCAATAACGGCAATAACCCCGTCTATGGGCACGGCCTGCCCTTTTTCAACGCCGATATAGAGCAGGGTACCTTCGTCATAGGCCTCCAGGTCCATGGTAGCTTTGTCGGTTTCGACTTCAGCCAGCACATCGCCCGACTTGACGGTATCGCCTACTTTCTTATGCCATTCAGCGATCACCCCTTCGGTCATGGTGTCGCTCATTTTGGGCATACGGATTAATTCTGCCATAATAGATTAGGATGCTTCTGTAGATCAACAACCCCCAAAATTAACGGAAAAAGGGGTCTAAGGTTTAGGGTAGTTCAAGGTTTAAAGTCTAAAGTCCAAGGTTGGCTAACGCAAGAGTACATGCGTCAGCCAACCTTGGACTTTAGACTTTAAACCTTGAACTACCCTAAACCCACTCCCAGCGATGGCGGGGGCGGCTGCCGGTGCCGGGCGTTTGCCGCAGGAACCGGGGCCGACGGAACCGCAGCACCATCAGGCCGAGCAGTTTCGGGATGGGTTGCCCTTTCTGCTCGTTGGTCAGGTCAGTAGGACGGTTGCCATCGTTAGCAGGAAGGATACTGGCATAATTGACACCGGCCAGCAGAATTTCGGCCAGGGTAGGGGCGTCCAGAAAGGAATCGCCCGTTTGGGGTCCCCAGGCCGGGTCGATATTCTCAATGTCGGCCAGTTCGGTATCGGTGCCCACCGCCACCGCCGAAGCAGGCCGTTTGCGGGTGCCAGGCAGAGGTTGCAGGTGGGCCGGCAGGGGACGGGTCAGGAACCCAAGCACCGCCGACGACAGGAGCAACCGGTACTGCTGTGGATTGGTCAGTAACTCTTTGTAAGCCAGCACCCGGTAGAGGTATTGGCTGGTTTCGCGATAGAGCTTCAGGTTAAAATAGCTGCTCTGCCGCTGTTGCAACATCCGGCTCTGTACATGACCCAGCCCGCTGTTGTAGGCTGCTGCCACCAGCGTCCAGGAACCTAACTCATGGTACAGATCGCGGAGCAGCCGACAGACGGCCACCGTGGCTTTTGGCAGTTCATAGCGCTCATCCACCTCATCATTAACGATCAGCCCCAATTCACGGGCGGTTTCGGGCATGAGCTGCCAGTAGCCCGACGCGCCCTTGGGTGATACACAATTGTTGATGAGTGCACTTTCGGCCAGGGGGATGTATCGGAAATCGGGGGGGATGTTGAACCGCCGCAGAATGGGGTCAATCACCGGAAAAAACACAGCAGCCCGTTTCCGGATAGCGTACAATTCTTCGCGCTCGGCCTGGCATTGCATCAGGTTCCGCATCCACTGCCGGGACACCGAAGCATTGTCGATGGGTACGGCTTCGCCGCAAAAATAAATGGGCACAAACCGCCGGGTAGTGTCGGCGTTGAGCAGCAGAGGGGTATTTAATTTCTGTGAAATAGCCAGCGGGCTACCAGCCTTGTGCGTGGTATCGAGTTCAAAATTGGCCTCGATGGGCGCGGCGGCACTAGCTGGTTTGGCCAGTGCAATCAGGGCAGAGAATCCGACAGATTTTATCAAGATCGAGAGGTATTTGTTGATAGACTAAGACTAGTTACGGCGCTCATAAGTAACGCCGTAGTCCAAAAATCATTATGCAAAAATACCTGATTATGTGGCGGTTGACAAATGGTTGTTCTGCGAATTATCCTACGGGATATAGTATGTAACCAAGTTTTGAGAGATTAATGAATCCACAAAAAAGCCGCCATACAGCCTGTATACAAGGTTTTCGGCGGCTTTACAGAAGCAAGAAAATAGAATTTTTTCTAGAGAGTATTTTCCCTACATAATACTATCACTTCTTAGTATCGTCTTGTGCAGTTACACCACCCTCTGAGGCTTCTTCATCGCTCATATAGGTGCGCTCACCCATGTCATCATTCGCTTCGGCAGCGTTCTCATCGTCGGGCTGAGGGGCGGTTTGGCCTGTCACCACGTTAGGGTCCAGGCGGCTTACGCGGTCATCGCTGTCGGTGGCATCTGAGCGTTCCTGGTTGCGGGCCATCGTGCCCACAACACCCTGATTCTGGTCAATGCCAGCGTCGTAGTTGTCGGGTTTGTTTTCCATACCAGACCTAACTGCGTGCCGGGTGTAAAGGTTACTGGGATTTGGGCTGGGGTGCGATGTCTCGGCCCCAACGTACCACGGACTTTAGTCCGTATGTATTCTGTTTCTTACGGACTAAAGTCCGTGGTACGTTGGGGCCGAGACATCGCACCCCAGCCCAATCCTTCTACCTCTCGTCTTCGGGCAGCGAGGGTGGGGGTGGAGCCAGTGGGGCGGGGGGCGTGAGGGGTACGTCGGCTTTGGTGAAACTCAGTCGGCGGCGACCCAGTAGGCGGAAAGCAAAAAACAGCACAATACACAGTACCGCTGCAAAGGCAACCAGCGGCAGAAAGACCATCAGCACAGACAGCCCCAGCGAGGCAGCGTTTTCGCTCGTAGCCACCACGGGGTTGGCCAGTCCGCCGGTGGTGGCGGTAGATCCTAGTCGCAACAAACTGGTGCCCGCCTGCACAATTCCTGCCGAGCCACCACCCAACATCAGGCCCATACACCAGCGCACCATGCTATCATCGACGCGTAGAAACGACGTTGACAGCAACGTGCCCGCTATTACCGAAACGGGCATGGCGATGGCGTCGAGTATATTATCGACCCAGGGAATGTAGTAGGCCACCAATTCAACCGATGTAGCAATGCTCAGGCCAATGATGGCTGTCCAGCTACCGAGCCATTCGAAACCGGGCATAGTACCAATAAGGCCAAAGTGGGTTGCCGCTGCTGCCACGAGCATGGGTACAAAAATGCGGAAACCGCAACAAGCTGCCAGGCCAACGCCCACGCAGGCACTCATGATCCATTCCATATTCAGTTCGGTAAAACTTTATAACGCCAAATAACTGTTACTCTCCCGAACAATCGCCGAAAATGGGCGAAAATCTTACCCCGTGAGCGACGAACAAAAAAGCGGCGGACCAGCTTCCGGCCAGGTCTTCGATATTGCCATTCTCAAGCGTTTGTATGACTTTGTACGGCCCTACCAGGGGCGTTTTTATGGGTTGGTGGGCGTGATTCTGCTGGGTGCCGCGCTGGCACCTATCACCCCGCTGCTTATTCGTCAAACCATTGATAATGACATTGCCGGAGCTAATTACGGCGGACTGGTCATGATGCTTTCGGTGATGGTGGGTGTACTGGTGATTCAGGCAGGGGTGCAGTTTGCCAACACCTACCTGTCGGGCTGGCTGGGGCAGCACGTGATCCGCGACGTGCGGGTGCAGCTTTACGACAAAATACTGAGCCTGCGCCTCAAATTTTTCGACAATACGCCCATCGGTCGGCTAGTGACGCGCACCATTTCCGACATTGAAACCCTGGCCGACGTATTCAGCGAAGGCATGGCAGCCATTGCGGGCGACCTGCTGCAACTGATCCTCATCATCGGCGTAATGTTCTACACCGACTGGCGGCTGGCGCTCATCAGTTTGTCGATGGTGCCGCTGATGTTGCTGAGTACGTATGTGTTCAAAGAGAAAATCAAGGCATCGTTCAACGAGGTGCGCACGGCGGTGGCCAACCTCAACGCCTTTGTGCAGGAACACATTTCGGGCATGAACATTGTCCAGATTTTCAGCAGCGAAAAAATTGAGGCCGAAAAATTCCGCGTCATCAACGACGTGCACCGCAAGGCCAACATCCGGTCGATCTGGTACTATTCTATCTACTTTCCGGTGGCCGATATCCTGGCGGCGGCGGGTACGGGGCTGGTGGTGTGGTATGGAGCACGGCAGATTCTGAACGAACAGATTTCGTTTGGCACCGTTACCGCGTTCGTGATGTTTATCAACCTCTTTTTCCGGCCCATCCGTATGCTGGCCGACCGGTTCAACACGCTGCAAATGGGCATCGTCAGCGCCGACCGGATCATCAAGCTCCTCGACAGTGACGAATACACCGTCAACAACGGCACCCACGCCCCCGCCAACCTGCGCGGCGACGTGTCGTTTCGCAACGTCTGGTTTGCCTATAACGACGAAAACTATGTGCTGAAAGACGTATCGTTTGAGGTGAAGGCGGGTGAAACGGTAGCCTTTGTGGGCGCAACGGGCGCGGGTAAGTCATCCATTATCAACCTGTTAAGCCGATTTTACGACATTAACAAAGGCACGATCCAGATTGATGGTGTGAACGTGGAAGAATATGACCTCAAATCCCTGCGCCGCCACATCGGTGTGGTCTTGCAGGACGTGTTTCTTTTTTCTGAAACCATCGAGCGCAACATCACCCTCGGCGACCCGACCATCAGCCGCGAACAGATTATCGAGGCGGCCAAGCTGGTGGGCGTTCACGAGTTTATCATGCGGTTGCCTGGCGGGTATGATTACAACGTGCAGGAACGCGGGGCTACGCTCTCGGTAGGGCAGCGGCAGTTGATTTCGTTTGTGCGGGCCATGGTGCAGAACCCCCGCATCATCGTGCTCGACGAGGCCACGTCGTCGGTCGATACCGAAACGGAAGAACTGATTCAGGAGGCCATCAGCAAACTCATGCGCGGGCGTACGGCCATCGTGATTGCCCACCGCCTGAGCACCATCCAGAAAGCCAACCAGATCATGGTTGTAGACCGGGGCGAAATCAAGGAGCAGGGCACTCACGAACAACTCCTGCAACTGGAAGGGTTCTACGCCAACCTCTACCGGATGCAGTACAAAGAGATGGCGTAGAGGTTTTTTTGACAGGATTTCAGGATTTGCAGGATGAACAGGATTTCTTTGTTCGCTGGTATGCCTGCCTCTGGATAAAAAGAAATCCTGTTCATCCTGCAAATCCTGAAATCCTGTCAAAAAAACATAAATCTCTCTCCTGAATGGGTCTTTTACGTGTACTGCTGGCGGCGGCGGTGGTTTTTGTTCATGCCGGACCCATGCGCGGGTTTCCTACCATTGGCGGTAACCTGGCCGTGCAGGCATTCTATATTATTTCAGGGTTCTACATGGCCCTGATCCTCAACGAAAAATACATTGTTTCGTCGAAAACGGGCGCAGGTCAACTACGTGCGGGACAGGTGTACCGGCTATTTCTGACCAACCGGCTGTTGCGGCTGCTGCCCATTTACTACGCTACGCTGGCCATTATTGGCGTGGTTGCGCTGGTTATGTGGCTGACGCTGGGCGATATACGTCTCGAGTTTGTGCAGGCCGTGCGCACCTATGGCGATCAACTATCAGTAGGCACGAAGGCGTTTCTGGCCACGGCCAATGCCGCCATGGTGGGGCAGGACTGGGTCAGTTTCATGACCCTCGACCCCACCACGCATGCCCTGATCTTTACCCGCGACTTTTCGACGGCACCCGTCAACCTCAACAATTTTCTCTTGGTGCATCAGGGCTGGACCATCGGGCTGGAGATCACGTTCTACCTGATGGCCCCGTTTTTGGTTCGTCGAAAAAGCTGGCTGCTGATCCTGATTGTGGTACTGGCTACGGCTCTGCGGGTATATCTGCGCCGCCATTATGGACTCACGGGCCTGGCCTGGCAGTACCGGTTTTTCCCCACCGAAATTGCGTTTTTCATGCTCGGTGCGTTGGGCTATAAAGCGTACCGGGTGTTACGCAAAAAAGTTATACCGTTGTGGGTGAGGCAGTTGTGTTTGTATGGAACACTCAGTTTCACCCTGTTTTTCGGCGGAATCTTTCAGGTGGCCAACCGGCTTGGCGTACCGCCCATTGCTATGTCTACGTTGTTTACGCTAACCATTGCAGCCTGCATACCGGTATTGTTCATCCACGGCAAAAACAACCGCCTCGACCAGCGCATCGGCGATTTGTCGTACCCGCTCTACATTGTGCATTACATCGTTTTCGAGACGTTGCGGGCCTACCAGGTGGGTGGCGAATACACCAACCTCCTCACGCTGGCTATCTCACTGGTGCTGGCACTAGGGCTAAATCATTTCGTGGGCGAGCCCGTAGAAGCGCTCCGTCGCCGCATTTATGAACGCCGGAAGGCAACGGTGGCTGTTGTGGGAAGGAATGAATAATGCATGATGCACTATTCATTCCTTTGTTCACTACTTCTCCTCATCGGTAAGCCCGGCCCCGGTTGTGCCTTCGGTCGCTATTTTCTGAGGAGTACCCACACTCGGAGCCACGGGCGGCGCACCCGCCAGGCCCATCCCACTGCCATCAATGGCGTGTGCAAGAGCATTGGCCAGGTCGTCAATGGCCGTTTCTTCGCCTGCTTTTGGCTTTTCAATACCCGACGGATTTACTTCGGCGGGCTGGTCGTTGGTAAGGCCGTCGTCCGTTTGATCAATCACCTGCTCATCGGCTTCGGGGTCTGTTTCCATGCCCGTGGGTACATCTTTCAATTCGCTGGGGTCATCTGCGTAGGTTTCCATAGGGTAGAGAAATAAGTTTAACGTTTAAAGTCTAACGTTTAAAGTTCGTTTTTGCTCATGGTAAAGAACAGCGGCAACGAACATTAAACATTGGACCTTTAACGTTAAACCTCCTTTCTTACCCTATGGCCTCTGCCTGCCGGTGGTATCGGTTGGTTCGGGAATGGCTACCGGTGGGGGTACGTTGAGCGAATCGGTTCCGCCGCTGCCGCCATCAGTACTGGTTGAATCCGATTCGATGCTTTCATCACCATAGCCATCATCTTCGTAGACACAGTCATCATACTGTTTCTGAATGTCGACGGTGGCTTTGGGGAACGGCCCCTGCAGATCGCGGAATTTGGGGTCGGCATACACTTTTTCCAGGAAACCACCTACCAGGGGCAGCGCCGTCTTGGCGCCTTCGCCCATGTCTGTAGACCGGAAGTGAATGCTGCGGTCGTCGCCACCTACCCAGGCACCCACTACCAATTTGTCGGAAACGCCCACAAACCAGCCGTCGGAGTTGTTGGATGTGGTGCCGGTTTTGCCACCCATCTGGTGGTTGTGCTTGAAGAGATCAAACGACCACAGGTTTTGCGACGTGCCGCCGCGCTCCTGCAAGCCACCCTGCAACATATAGAGCATCAGATAAGCCGATTCGGGCCGGATCGCGGGCCGGCGTTCGGGTTTGAACGACTCAATTTCTTTGCCATCCCGATCTTCAATGCGCTGAATCAGCATTGGTTTGGTGTACTGCCCTTCATTGACAAATGAACAATAGGCTGATACCAACTCATATAACGACACGTCTGACGAGCCTAGCCCGATAGACGGTACGGCCTCCAGTTTGCTGTTAATGCCCAGTTTATGCGCGTATTCGGCCACGCGCTCCGGGCCAACCATATCGGTAAGCTGGGCCGTGATGGAGTTGACCGACCGGGCCAATGCCCGGCGCAGGGTCATGTTGGAATAGGTAAAGCCGCCGCCTGAATTTTTAGGCTCCCAGACCTTGTCTTCGCCGTTTTCGCGATATGGTTTGCGGAACGGCTTGTCGCGGATCCGGTCGCAGGGGGTCATATTGAAGGCCGTGTCGTCGATAGCTGTGGCATAGACAAACGGCTTGAATGTAGACCCCGGCTGGCGGCGACCCTGCTTCACGTGGTCATATTTGAAGTAGTCGTAGTCGAGGCCACCCACCCACGCCCGGATGAAGCCCGTGTGGGGATCCATGGCCACCATGCCCGCCTGCAAAAAGCGTTTGTAGTAGGCAATGGAATCATAGGGGGTCATGCTGGTCTTGCGGGCGTTTTCCTTGCCATTCCAGTCGAAGACTTTCATGGGCTGCTTTTTGACCTTCATGTAATAATCGACCGAATCGGGGTAGATCTGGAATCGTTTTACCAGGCTCTTGTACCGTTCCGTACGCCGGGCAACCGAGTCAATAAAGCCGGGGAGTTCGTTGCCGTCTTCGTCGGTCCAGGGGTTGCGGCCTTTCCAATGGCTGTCGAAGGTTTTCTGCAGGCGTTTCATCTTCTCGGCGGTCGCTTCTTCCGCATATTGCTGCATTCGCGAGTCGATGGTCGTGTGAATCTTAAGCCCGTCGGTATACAGGTTATAGCCGTTTTTATTGCCCCATTCGGTCACGAAATCAACCACGGCATTTTTGAGGTAACTGGCCGGACCCGCATACGGATTTTCGGGTGTGTAGTCGGTCTTGAGGGGAAGATCGCTGATCGAGTCGGCCTGCGTTTTGGTAAGGTACTTGTATTTGGCCATCTGCTGAATCACCGTATTGCGCCTTTTGAGCGAATTCTGGGGGTTTTTCAGCGGGTTATAGTACGTCGTGGCTTTTTGTAGTCCCACCAGCACGGCCCCTTCCTGCACGTTCAGGCTGTCGGGGGCTTTGTCGAAAAACGTACGGGCGGCAGTCTTCAGCCCAAACGAGTTCGACCCAAAATCGACGGTGTTGAAGTAGTAGGTAAGGATTTCTTCTTTGGTGAAATTCCGTTCCAGCGTGATAGCCATCAGCCACTCCTTCGACTTGTAGATCACCTTGCGTATGCCAGGAATACGATTCAAAAAACCGTCGTTGGTGCGGCGGCGGGTTTTGAACAGGTTTTTGGCCAGCTGCTGCGTGATGGTGGAGCCCCCGCCGTCGCGCCCCAGGCTAAAAGCCGCCCGGCCAATGGCGCGCGGGTCGATGCCGCCGTGGTCATAAAAGCGGGCATCTTCGGTGGCGATCAACGCCTGAATTAAGTGCTTCGGAATGTTTTCGTACTTGATCGGCGTACGGTTTTCGGCATAAAAACGGGCAATCATCTTACCGTCCAGCGAATAAATCTCCGATGCCTGATTCAGCTTAGGGTTACGCAGGTCTTCTACGCTGGGCAGCGCGCCGGTGAGGTAGAGAAAGTTGGTTTGCAGCACAAACACATAGCCGATC
This sequence comes from Fibrella rubiginis, assembly GCF_017353185.1. Classification (GTDB taxonomy): domain Bacteria; phylum Bacteroidota; class Bacteroidia; order Cytophagales; family Spirosomataceae; genus Fibrella; species Fibrella rubiginis. The sequence goes on from NZ_JAFMYV010000001.1 coordinate 433,619, forward strand.
AGAAACAGCAGGAAAAGCAGGCTGTATTTGGCCAGACCTCGCAGAAACGGATAATACCAGCTTTCAGGGTCAATATATTGGTGCACAAAGGTTCGGAACTGTTCGCGGCGAGCCATCAGGCCATCTTTCCACGAACTCACGCGTTCTTCGCCAATTATGCGCGAAACGCCCGCGCCCAGTTGCGCACGTCGGTGCCGGGCACGCTGCCGAAACGAGTTAACACCCCGCTGCACAGCCCGTAGCCGCTCTCTATGGATACTCATATGTACGTTTTGGTAGTCTGTACCTGCTATGGCAGGTGGTCAGCAAAGATAACGTAAAGTCGGCCCAAACTGATAAAAAAGCCCCCCCGCAGCTTGCGGGGGGGCTTTTTAGCGTTCAATGTTTAACGTTTAACGTCTAAAGTTGGCTGACGCAAGCGTATTCTTGCATCAGCCAACTTTAGACGTTAAACGTTAAACATTGAACTCATTTTTTCGCAAACGTCATCGCTACGCCATTCATGCAGTAGCGAAGACCGGTGGGTTTGGGACCGTCATTGAAGACATGGCCGAGGTGGCCGTTGCAGACCGAGCAAACCACTTCGTCGCGTTCCATGCCATAGCTATTGTCTTTAGCCACTTTCACGGCGTTTTTACTGATCGGCTCATAAAAGCTCGGCCAGCCCGTGCCCGATTCAAATTTGGTTTTGTACGAAAACAGGGGGTTGTGGCAACCGGCGCAATAGAAGGTACCGTCTTCGTGTACGTTCAGTAGCGGACTAGTGCCGGCGCGTTCGGTACCGTGCTTACGTAATACCTCATACTGATCAGGTGTGAGTTGCTTTTTCCATTCGGCGTCGGTTTTGGTGACTGTCTTACCGCCGGGCGGGGTTTGCCCCTGGCTATAAAGGGCGGCAGATTCTTTGGCCGACGTGTTTGTCTGACAGGCAATAGTAGCCAAAATGGCAATAGCTAACGTACTGTTAATAAGGTAGTTCATGTGAGTTTGGCGGTGATTAAGCCCGTGCTGTACCGCTACCTAATAAACGTAAAATTGAGACAATCAGTTTTTTACTACCAGCCAAACACCCGCCAGAATAAGGCCGATACCCAGCAGTCGCCAGCCGTTGGCGGGGTGTTGAACAAAGCCTAGCAGACCGTAATGGTCCAGCACCACGGCGGCAATCAACTGCCCCGCTACGCTCAGGCTAACCAGGTTGGCCGTACCGATGCGCGGCACCGACAGAATGACGGTGGTCACGTAAACTGCCCCGATTACGCCCCCCGTGTATTTCCACCAGGGCAATGACCGAAGTGTACTGGTTGGTGGCAGACCACCACGCATACCCAGGTGCAGAATAATCAGGGTAACAAAGCCCGTACCAAATGAAATCAGCGCGGCCAGCACCGGATTATTCAGTCCTAGCCGCAGGTTCGAGTTGACCCCCGCCTGAATAGAGATGGCAACGCCGGTGAGGAAAGCGAGAAGCAGGAAGAGTGGGTACATGATGCTGATTTACGATGTACGATTTACGAATTATGATTGGTTGCTGACGCGAGTGGCTGACGCCGGGGTATTCTCGCGAAAGCAACCAATCGTAATTCGTAAATCGTACATCGTAAATCATCGTTCCCTCTCCCACCACCGCGTGTGCTCATCCTGTGCAAAGGGATGGAAGCCGTTGTTGAGGAGTACGGCCTGTGAGGCGGTGTTGGTGACGGCTGTCTCGGCGGTGACGCGCCGCACGCCGGATTGTTTGAGTGCCCAGGCCACCAGCCCACCCACGAGTTCGGTCATGTAGCCACGCCGCTGAAAAGCAGGGTAGGTGCCGTAGCCGATCTCGACGGTCTGCTCCTCGTCGGGTGCCCCTTTGAATTTAGCGTCGGCTACGAATTGGTTCAGCGTCCGGTCGCGGGCAATCCAGATGGTGTCGTAGAGGGGTTGGCGGTTGGGGTTTTGGAGAAAGGGAATAGTAAAATGTTTCAGGATGCTCAATAACGGTTCGACCACTTCGCGGTGACCGGGCAACGCGCCAAACTCATCTTCCAGTGCCGTGCCCCCGGCCAGGTGCAGGCGCAGTTGGTCCAGTGTTAAGGGTCTGATTGATAGTCTGTTCGTGTCAATCATGGTTCACTGAGATAAGTCGTTACGCGGCTAATGAGTATATCCACCAATTCTTCATCCATGCAGGCATAGTTGTCGGCGACAAGCAGGTTGACCAGCGGTTTGTTGGCTACTAGATCGGAGTAGCGTCGTTGAATCCAATCGCGGTGTTTTATCTCCATCACAAAAACAACGTCGGCCCAGCCAAGTAACCCTGGTGTCAACTTAGTCCGTGCTCCTGCCTCAGTACCTGCCGACCGCACAGCGTAATGGGGTTCATGAGCAAAAACGTGTTCGGCGGTCAGGCTACGCTTCCGGTTTCGGCTACAAACAAAGAGGAGTTTAGTGGGCAATGGAGAGAAGAGTATTAGGCAAATACAGCTGCATTTGTTGCCTTATTAGTCAGTTGTTTCAATTCAGCTACTAGTCGGTCACGCATGCGAATTGATTCATTGGCACTACCTGTAGCTCCCATCTTTTCCAGCGCAACTATTGACTCACTGAATTTGCGGATGAGCCGAATCGTGGTCACAATGGCTACCTCCTGCTGATCATCAATTTCCATAACTTTAGTCAGTTAGTACGATGTATCCCTTCGCTTTTTTTGCTCGGTTCATACCAAATACCCAGTCCCATTTCAGTATTTCAAACTTGGTAATGGCTACCGACAACTCATCTTCTTTTGTACTTGAACTTGCCCAAAAAACGTCAAGGCCATCAAACTGATTCCGCAATCCGTCTAGAAGGCTAAACTGTGAATTTAGAAAATTGACTTCGGTGAAAATAACAATATCAATGTCTTTCGGCTTCTCTTTGGTGCTGATAAAGCTACCATCAAGCCAGAAGGCATGAACAGGAATTGACTGCTGAACCAGTCGGCTTACTAATACTTTAAACTGATCCCATAAACGTTGTCGATGACTATTCGTGACAAATAGCTGTTCAACGGTTTCTTGCCGGTTAGGTAATAAACCAGATGGTTGCAACCAACCGTTTTCATCAAAATGCATAGGTAGCTTGGATCGCATTAGCCTGTCTGTAGCAAACCTACACAGTTTGATTATCCTGCCCAACTGAAAATTGCAAAACCCTTCCGCGCCTTGTCATGCCCCTCATTTCACGCAAAAAGCTCGTTTACCCCATCCGGCAGCCCCTGCGCGATTACCTGGCGCACTATAACCGAGAGCACAAACTGCCCATCCAGTACCGCGATTTGCTGCGCTACGACAACTCGGCGTCGCTGTTCGATAAGCGCAACCGCGACACGCTCTGGGAGACGGTTTATTTTCCCGCGTCGGAGGCCAACGACATGCTGCTGGGGTTGAAACAGATTTACGCCATCCTGAAAGCCGATGGCGATATGTCGGTGACGGGCCACCTCACCATTGATCGGGTAGACCTGTGCAGCTATGGCAATACCCAACCGTTTCGGGTGCGGGTCCGAAACTTGGTCAACGATAACTTTGACTATTTCTACATCAAAAACGCCGATGCCTCGCGGGTGTATGGCCTTGAATTAGAGCATATTCTGTCGCCAAATCGCATCAGCTACCTTACCAGCGGACAGACCCTGATCGAAGAGCACATTGCGGGTATTCCGGGCGACATGTTTTTCGAGCAGCAAATGAATGATGCCGACCGCAACCCGGTGCGGCTTTGCAAGGAGTTTGTCAAGTTCAACGAACGCTGCTTTGTGCGCCTGTTGGGGGATATGCATTCGAGCAATTTTGTGGTCGACGTGACGCCCGATTTCGACGAGGTGTATTACCGAATCCGGGCCATTGATTTTGATCAGCAGTCGTACGAAGGGCGCAAATCGGTGTATATGCCGCAGTATTACCGGCAAAATGGGCCAATGATCAGGCTGGGAACGGAGTATCTGACGCCCGAAAGTGTACGGCAGTACCAGATTGAGGAACGATCCTTAATGGCGGGACGACTACGGGTAGAGCAAACCCGTATCGGCGACCTGATGGCGGCCATGCGCTTCGACACCATTGCCCCTGACGGTCACGTGCGTCAGCTTGCCGAGGCCCTTGATCGCCATTACCAAACCCGCTTATTCGACACCAGCCGCAGCATGGGCGACCTGGTCTGGCGCAGCCTGGAACTGCTGGCGGGGCATTGAGCAGGACTGTTGCTATTTGTCGTAGTAGATAGGCGCTTCGTCTCGCTTCCGGCCCCCACCAAAAAGCCTGCCGAAAAACCGATGGTGCGGTTACGAATGTCAGTCGACACAATGAAACTGGTTGTGTTGGCTAAACCCTCGTTTAGGTTAAGCGTAAAGTTGCATTTGCCCACTTCAATGCCAGCCAGGGCGCTGACACCATAATCGTACCGTCGAAACTGCGTTCCTGTGCCCTTCGGGCCATAGGTGATAGCTACTTCAAAGTTTTGGTATAAGACGTCGCGTAGCATAGTACCGCCTACCCCGATCGCTCCATAAGGTCCAGCCCCTACCAGCAATTTAAAGCGTGGTGTGACTGGGAAGCGGTAGACCAGCAGCGCGGGTAGCTGAAGATACAGCGGACGAAACACCGTGTTGTTTGCCGCAAAAACCACCCCCGTGGTGCCGTAACTCACTGTGCCTGCGAAAGTGCTGCCCTTACTGCTTAACAGCAACGACGGCTGTATAGCCCACGATGTTGACAATGGCCACTCCAGTACAACGCCCACATCATAGCCAATACGGGTACCAAACGATGTGCCGGTTTGAACGGTCGGGTAGGTTAAAAAGCAGTTTTGAACACTGGCTCTGATGCCAAAACGGGGTTGGGCCGACAAGCTCAGGCTGACCAATAGGCCAGTTAACAGGCTATATAGTAAACTGATTTTCATGATAGGCAGTTACTTACCATTTGTCCGCTAAGTAATGACAAAAACGGATAGGTGCTGTACCAGTCAATCACTTATCGATTGCCTACCGAAGCAAGTCGTCTAACCGTTTTTTAGTTAATCATTTTCTCAATAGGTACGACCAGGATGCCTTCGGCCCCGGCGGCGCGGATGGCTTCGATGTTTTCCCAGAACGCGTTCTCGTTGATGACCGAATGTACCGAACTCCAGCCCTCGGTGGCCAGGGGCGTTACGGTGGGAGCCTTCATGCCCGGCAGGAGTTTGGCAATAGCCGGAATAGCTGTATTGGGGGCGTTCAGTACAATGTATTTGTTGTTTTTGGCCGCCTGCACCGCGTTGATACGAAACAGCAACTGATCCAATAACGCCTGTTTATCCGATGACAAACTGGCGTGGGCAATCATCACGGCCTCAGACCGAAAAATGGTTTCCACTTCTTTCAACCCGTTGCTCATCAGCGTACTTCCCGACGATACAATGTCGCAGACAGCTTCGGCCAGGCCAATGCTCGGTGCAATCTCTACCGACCCGCTGATCTCGTGGATATGAGCTTGTACACCCTCACCGGTTAGGTATTTGCCCAGCAGGTTGGGGTAGGAGGTGGCGATGTTTTTGCCCTGCAAATCACTGATGCCGTTATAGACGTCGCCGCGCGGTATGGCAATGGATAAGCGGCATTTCGAGAAGCCCAGTTTATGCACCGTAGTCACCTGCCGCCCGGTTTCGACGGACACGTTTTCGCCGACAATGCCGAGGTCGGCCACGCCATCTTCTACATAGCCCGGAATATCATCGTCGCGCAGGAAAAGAAATTCGGCGGGGAAGTTAGACGAAACGGATTTGAGCTTGCCCGTGCCGTAGTCGAACCGGATGCCACAGGCCTTAAACAACTGATATGAATCTTCGCTGAGGCGTCCCGATTTCTGGAGCGCAATGCGAATGGATGATGCCATGGTGTTAATTTTTGAGGGGGCAAAGATAGGGGAAGAAGCTGCAGGAAGGGAGCAATTTGCCGTTGCAGAAAGGCAAAGAGCCTGCCTTGATGAATAAAGTACCCTTTTTTATAGTAGCTATGCACTAAGAAATGTTGTTTTTTTTATATTTCGTGATCGCTTTATTTCTACTTTAACCCGACAAATTCAGCACGCTATTTGTAGCTATTTGCTAGTGTGATAGTCTACTCACGTCACTTCTCCCTGTATGAAAAACGCCTACTCCTCACTTTTGTGCCTGTTCTGTTTACTACTGTCGGTGGCAGGATGGGCCCAGTCTATTTCACTGACAAATGCCCCGTCAGGTGCCTATTGTGGTGGCGCGGCCGTTAGCATCTCATTTACCACAACGGGGACGTTTGGACCAGGAAACGTCTTTAAGGTGCAGCTGTCAGCCGATAAAGGAGCTAACTATATCGATTTGCCAGAATCGTCGGCGAGTAGCCCGGTGTTGGTTACGCTACCGGCGGCGGTTACAGGGGCTGGCGGCTACGTGTACCGGGTGGTAGCCAGCCAGCCGCAGGTAGTCAGTAACCCCAGCGATGTGTTTAAGCTTGTTTCACTGCCATCGGCTCAACTGACAGGCAGTTCACTGACTGGCCCAATCAATCCCTATTCGGCAATTAATTTACAGATGACACTCACGGGTGGTGGTCCCTATACCGTCACGCTGCAAGACAGTACCCAGTTTATCAAGCCAGAGGACGATGTCTCGGTTACACTTCCGGTACGACCAGCTCAGTCAACTACCTACCGGCTGGCCAGTGTGCGTAATGCCTGCGGCACGGGGCCGGTGAGTGGTAGCGTGGCAGTGGCCGTAAATACAGTGGGCTTCAATCTTCAGGTACGTCCCAGTGAGATGTTTTGCCTTGGTTCAACAGTACCCATTTACTTTACAACCAGTGGTCCGCTGCCCGCTAACACCGTTTTTGAGGCTGAACTGATCAACGAACGGGACAATAACAGCATTACCAAGTTGCCCGTCACTGGCTCGTCGAGTCCCCTACAGATAACCCTGCCTGCGGAGTCGCCTGGCCCGCTTCCGTATGGATATCAACTGCGGATTTTCTCTCGGACGGCTGGGGTGTCGGGCTACTATAACCCGGCCCTGGGTGTCTACCTGACTTATCCGGCACGCATTGCCATGCCTCAGTCGGTTAGCTTTGCACCGGGCGTGACCAGCGTGGCTGCTCCAATAAGCTATACGGGTTTGGAGGGTGGAAGCGCGCTGTTGAGTAATGGAGAAACAGTTTGGCTCTCTAACACATACCCTTCGTTTCGAGTAGACGCCAACAGCCCAATCACGTCTTATAGTCTTGTGTCCTACACAGGGGCTTGTAGCCAAAGCGCCCGTTTTATTAATCGTGTAACTAGGGTCATAAAGCCGTCTATGCTGGCGGATTCTCTTTCCACAAAAATGGTATGCGCAGGGCAGCCTGTTACGCTTTATTATAGCACCAAACCGGGCTATAGGGTGCCAGACCAGTTGTCGGTCCGGTTGAAGAGTTGGTACGAGTCAGACCCCGGAGTGGTGGCCGAGGTGACCGCCACCAAAGCCGGTCAAGTAACGTTTGTACCTCCTCCAACGATGGTGGCCAGATCAGGTATAGTTATTGAATTGAGAGACGCTGCAGTTGACACACTATTAATGATGTTCAGGTCGAATTTGGTAATCAATACAGTTCCTCAACTTATGTTCTCGAAGCCGTTGCAAACGGCTTCCGCACCTGGTGATCAATTTCTGGAGATTCAAGCATTTGGTGGTGGCACAATGACAATCGCGTTAAGCGACGGGACAAAATCGATAATACAAGGAGGTTACTTTAACAATGCCGGCAATTTTCTGCGGGTGTATACGGCCAGCACAACAAGCTACTCAACAGTGTCAGTTAGCAATGCTTGTGGTACAATGCCCTTGTCTGCTTCCACAACAGTTGCGTTTCGAAATGCCACTACGACCTCTCCAGCCCTATACATAAGCCCAAACAACCGAGGACAGTCTTATTTCTGTCCAGGTGCCCAGGAATGGTTGAATATTACCTCCAGTGGCACGTTTGCCGACGATAACCAATTTCAGATCGAGTTGGGAGATCAAACAATCGGCTCATCGTGGACTGTTATTCAATCGTTTTCAAAAGCAGAAAGCAGGCTATTTACCCTACCCAGTACGCCTGGGAAGTACTTGGTGCGGGTGTCGAGTACAAACCCTGTTATTCGTAGCGCGCAGGGATATTACAGCATCAGCACACCTTCGCCACTGGTTGCCGCATCGGTACAGTCTGCCAGCGGTATATTGAAGAGTGTAAACAGCCAGCCTATATCAATAACATTAGGGCCTGACGAATACCTATCTGCTGTCTATTCAATCGAAGGACGGGCACCAGCCCGGTTCGACTTTTCAGATGGTGTATCGGTGGACCCGTCTGAGGCTACCAGCATTTATGCTCGTGCGGACCGATACTTCCAGCCTAAAACGACAAACACTTATGCGGTCAAACAAGTGACAGACTTGTGTGGTGTGTCAACGACAGCCGTGGGGGGGCAGGTCAACCTTACTGTCCGGCCATTGCGTCTGCTCACCTACCGGGCTGGCGACGCCTGCGTGGGGTCGCCGGTTCGGGTAGAGTTTGTCGCATCGGGATACCAGCCAGCCAGCGTGTCGTACGTAGTGCAGGCTACTGTGAATGGTCAGAGTAACTGGCAGACATTACCCACGTCAGGTACGGCTAGCCCGCTGACTACCTACTTCCCGGCTAGCATGGCTGGCAAGCAGGTGAACTGCCGGGTAGCCTATCTGCTGGATGGCGAGTGGATTCCGGCCACTTATACAACTCAGCTTAAAGTTAGTGCGCTGCCAAGCGTGACGTTGACCGGGCCAAACAATACAACCGTTGTTGAACTCGACCGAAGTAGCGCTGCCAGAGCTGAATTGAAATTATCGGATGCTCTAACTACCGGTACAACGATTCTTGTCTACGGGTCAACAAGCCAGATCATAAACACGTCTACCACCAGCCAGTCGCTGTTTGTGAGCCAGCCGGGCACCTACAGCCTTGCCGGTACCTACAATGAGTGCGGCTATGGAACCGTACAGGGCGTGGTTCGGGTAATAGAAAAGCCTTATCTGGCCGCATCAACGCTGAGCAAAACCAGTGGTTGCACGGGCGAATCGACCTCGTTGTCTTACGCGCTGGGTGGAGCCTACGACCCTGATAACATAGTCTCTATCTACTTAGTCAATACCGACAATCCTACCGATAGAACCCTACTGACCGAAACTACCACGCTGAACGGGGGGTACTCACTAACCCTGAACCCCGCCCTGCGCGCCGGCAACTATACCGTTCAGTACGTAACGTCGGCACCCGCAAGAACCTTTGTTGGTTCGGTGCTCACGGTACGCACCCCGGTTAGTGTGTCGCTGATGTCGGGAACAAAAGCCGTTTATGCCACCGATTCACCCAGCCTGGCCATCACAACATCAGGCAACACAGGACCGTATACCCTAACGCTGGCTACACCCACAAACCAGGTCGTGCTGACGGGTGAATTCACCAACGCCGTTCCGCTGGCCACGTGGCAGCCGGGTAGCTACTCTGTCGTAGGGGTGTCGAGTCAGTGCGGGGTGGGTAAGGCAACCGGTACGGTATCGTTGGTGGCTATCCCAGTGGGCGACGTTACCATCCGGCCCGTTGCCAGCAGCCGGTTCTATTGCTATGATAAACAGTATGTCATTAACCTAAATACGACAGGCGCTTTTAACCCCTCTAACGTCTTCACGGCCTACCTGGCTGATTCTACGGGTGGCAATCAGGTGGCACTGCCCACGGTATATGGTCCCAACCAACTCACGGTTACGGTGCCGGCCAGTTTGCGCACTGGCGACAGATACACGTTACGGGTAGGGTCTAGCAGCCCCGAACACCTGGGTGCGTCGCTGATGCAGAATCTCAGTGTCCAGCCGTCGCCGACGGCCCTCATTACGGGTGCTACTTCGGTCTACAAAGGTGATTCGGCGCGGGTATCGATAGCGCTGACGGGTACCGCACCCTGGCAGTTAACCATCGCCGACAAGGCTGGCCCCCGTAGCTATACCGCCGCTACCTCGCCTTATGTGTTGACCGTACGGCCCGATACTACCACCAGTTACCGCCTGACGGAAGTACGCAACGCCCAGTGCGGGGTGGGTACGGCTACGGGTACCGCCCAGATCAGCGTATCGCCGCTGTTGGCTACCGAACCGGTGTTGTCGCTGACGGTGCGGGTTTGGCCCAACCCCACGGCGGGCGTGCTACAGCTTGAAGGCCAGATGCCGGGTCGGGGCGAGGTAGCCGTTGGCCTGCATACCGTGACGGGTTCGCTGGTGCATCAGTCGGTCGGCGAGGTGCGGCAGGGTCTGTTGCAACACCGCATCGACCTCAGCGGCTTGCCTACGGGTCTATACATCCTCACAACTGAGCAGGAAGGACGGCGCAGCCAGTTCAAAGTGCTGAAACAGTAATAGCCTGCCTGATTCGCCTGTTAATCCGTGATGACGATCATTTTCGAATGATCGTCATCACGGATTTTTGCTTATTTTATGTGGCTGGTTGCTCATTACTCACAACCCGTGCCACAAAAAAATTGCCGGGATTACTTTTCGCTTTGCCTTGATAGCTCTTCTTTATGAAAAAACGCTACTCATTTTTCGTACTGTTGATTAGCCTGCTGCTGCCTTTTTCGGGTTGGACACAAACGATTGGCTATCCCGTTGTGCCCGCCGGTAACCCATGTGCGGGATCAGTTATTAGCGTGTCCTTTACCACGTCAGGCTCGTTTGCCACCGACAATACGTTCAGGGCGCAATTATCGAGTGACTACGGCAACAGCTTCATCGACCTGCCGGGATCGTTTGTGAGCAGCCCTGCTTCTGTAACCTTGCCCGCTTCGCTCAACACCATCAATAGCTACGTGATTCGGATAGTGGCTCAAAAGCCATTGGTGTTCAGCTCCAGCAGCAGTTCATTTATGGCAAACCGTACCCCAACGGCGCAACTCACGGGTAGTTCGACAGAGGGCGAACCCGTAAACCCCTACACACCTGTTAACCTGCGGGTGTCTCTTTCAGGCGGAGGCAGTTATACGCTTACCTTACAGGATAGCACCCGAATTGTTAACTATGATGTCTACAGCAGCAGTTTCGCCATACCGGTGGCACCGGCCCGCACAACCACCTATCGCCTGGCGCGTGTGCAGAACAGCTGCGGCACCGGTCCGGCAAGCGGGAGCGCAATAGTTAGTGTTAACCCGGTAGGATTCAGGCTATTGTCGACCAACGGCGAAGCGGTATGCTATGGTAAGCAGTTGCCGGTCTACTACTCCGCCGACGGTCCATTACCACCCAACACCACCTTTGAGGGTGAACTGGTGGGGCTGTCCTCTACTGATCAGACTATACCGGTAAAAGTGAGCGGTACGGCAAGTCCATTGCTGGTCACGTTGCCAACGCCACTAGAGACAAACCCGGCGGCTAGTTATCGACTGCGCATTTTTTCGCGGTCCGCCGGTTTGTCGGCCTGGTATCGGGACCGGTCTTTATTCACGTTTGACGCCCCGCCCCGGCTGTCGCTGACGGGACCCGGTGGTGTTCCGTTCGGCGGACAGGCCACCCTTACCCTTAGTGCAACCAGTTTGTCGGGGGGTGACGTGTTGCTCAGCGATGGTCAGGTGGTTTCGGTTTTTGGTAATCGCGGTGGCTATGGTACCCAGGCGCTCGTAACGGTAAAGCCCGGTGTCACAACGTCATACAGCATTGTGTCATTTGCGGGTGCCTGCGCCGATGGTATCAGCTACGACAGTCGTGCCGCAAGGGTGCAGGTGGGACCGGGCCTCCGGATTGACTCACTTTCAACGAGCGAGGTGTGCGCCGGACAACCCGTAACGCTCTACTACACTGCCTCGCCAGGGTATTCGCCGCCGTCTAATCTACAGGTACGATTTGACAATGGTAGCCCAGCCGACGTTGTTGCCACTAAACCCGGTCAGCTTGTGTTTACGTCACCGGTGTCGACCACGCCCGTTCAAAGTCAGGAAATACGGCTGACGTTTAAAGACCGGGCTGATTCAGTGCTGTCTAAAGCCGCATTGCCATTAAGGATAAAAACAAAGGCCTCATTTTCGTTTTCGTATCCAACATATCTCCAGTCTTCTCCGGGTTATAATTCGCTGGGTTACACCATCACGGGCGGTGGGAACACCACCGTGCTGCTGAACACCGGCGTACGATTATCACTGATGGATCGCGATTTCTCAGGGCCGATTTTATCCATGGGTGGCTCTATTGAGGTCATCGTTGCGGGTACAACCACGTTTTCGGTGGCGTCGGTAAGCAATGAATGCGGTGGGATTGCTTCCGACAAAACAACCACCGTCACCGTGCAAAACAGTGGCGTGCTGTCCACCGGAGTTACGCTTCGGTCGGCCAGCACAGTGGGCAATACCATATACACGTCCTGCCCTGGGGCGCAGGTATGGCTCAACGCAACGCCTACAGGCACGTTTGGCCCCAACAACCAGTTCAGGCTTGAGCTATCTGACGGACTAGGCACATTCATCACCACGCCGCTGATGTCGTTGACAAAAACGGAGCCGATTTCGCTGACATTGCCCACGCAAAACGGTTACTACCGGGTGCGGGTGGCCACCACCGACCCGGTGACCCGCAGTACTGAAATCACCTATTATGTCGATTATGCGCCGCTCAGTGCCGGCGTTACCCTGCAGGCCCCCAGCGGTATCTCCACCGCCGGATCGTCAGTAACAGTGGTGGCGGGGCAGACAGTAAAGGCCCTGTACACGATTCTGGGGCGAGGTCCGTTTACTTACGAACTGGCCGACGGTAGGCGGGGCATACTCAGAAACAACACCATACAAACCACCTATCAGCCTACTGTCAATACCACCTACGCCATAAAACGCGTGACCGATGGTTGTGGCCTGTCTACAACCAGCACGTCCAGCCAGCAGGTTAATGTGGTAGCAACGCTGCTCACAACCGGAAACGCGGGTATATCGGCCTGTGTACAAACGCCGTTGCTGGTGCCCTTTAAGCATGTGGGTAACGTTCCCACCAGTGTATCGTATGTGGTGCAGGTGTCCGACGATCAGCTTACGTGGACAACGTTACCCACCTCGGGGCTGGTTAGTCCGCTGACCGCTACACTCTCCCCATCGCTGGCCAATAAAAGCGTCTATTATCGGGTGGCCTATCAGGACAACGGGCTGGTGGCAGGCCTTGCAGCACCAACCAAATTACTGATCAGATCGACTCCCACGGTAGCCTTAACCGGCCCTAATAACGCCTCGGTTGTGCAACTGGACCGGTCGCTGAGCACTACTGTTCAACTGAACGTAACCGATCCATATACCGAGGCGTCGGTGGTGGTGTCGAATGGGAAAACGGTTTATCCGGTGTCAATTTTTGGGCCGGGCGGAGCCGTTTTTGTTACTCAGCCAGGTACGTTCAGCATTGTGAGTGCATACAACACCTGCGGTTATGGCACGGGCCAGGGCAGCGTCACGATCTCTGAAAAGCCTTATCTGGCACAACTCCGCCTGAGCAAATACCAGGCCTGTGTAGGTGAAGCGGTATCGTTCACCTACGTTGCCGCCGGTGACTATGAGGCTGGCAACAAGTTGTCATTTGCCCTTGTGCCGAGTGGAATAATGTCTGGTTCTGCGGTGGCACTGGGGGAGTCGACGGCGCTGAGCGGGGTGGTTTCTTTCTCGTTAAATCCGGCGTTACAGGCTGGTTCATACTACGTCCGGGTAGAAACGTCGGCACCGAAGACCACCCTCTACGGCTTCACGCTGGATGTTGATGGCCCCATCAGTGCTACGCTGTTATCAGGTACACGCGTGGTTTACGCCAACGATCCGTCCTTTATTCGTGTGGTCGGCTCCAACGCACGCCCCTATTCATTGACCCTGGCGGGCCCTGGCAGCCAGTCGGTTATTGCGGCCTTTTCAGGGCTGACAGACATACCCGTGACACTGACCCAGTCGGGCAGCTACTCTATTGTGGGTGTTTCCAACGTGTGCGGCCCGGGGCGGGCTACGGGTAGTGCGTCGTTTTCGGTACTGCCCGACGCCAGCGTTACCATCCGTCCCGAACTTTTCGGTGGTCCTTATTGCACAGGAAGACAGTATATAGTTTACCTGCGTACGACGGGGGTGTTTAGCACAACCAATGCCTTCACTGCCTACCTGTTCGATTCAACAGGCAGCAGTCAGCAGGTGCTCCCCACGCTTAGCAGCCCAACCCAAATCACCGTCACGATTCTGGCTACTCTGCCGGTGGGCGACCGGTATGTGTTGCGCGTAGGGTCGTCTGCTCCGGCTCATCTGGGTGCTTCGCTTTTTCAACCGGTTAGTATCAGGCAGTCGCCAACGGGAACGCTCAGCGGTAACTCGTCCATTTTTAAGGGTGATTCTACTAAAATTAGCGTGGCCCTGACCGGCACACCTCCCTGGCAACTGACCATCACCGATTTGTTTGGTCCCCGCGTTTTTACCACCACTAAATCGCCGTTTGAACTGATCGTAAAACCCGATGCTGACATTGGCTATCGGCTTACAGACGTACGCGACAGCCAGTGTGGTGCGGGCACGGCCACTGGCACCGCACTGGTTACGGTCGCTGTCTTACTATCCACCGAACCCGCCCTACCGCTGACGGTGCGGGTATTTCCTAACCCCACTAGTGCTGGTTTGCAAATTGAGGGCGACTGGCCTACGGGCAGCCCGGTGGCCTTTGTGCTCACCACTGCCACGGGCCGACAGGTGCATGAGTCAGTCAATACCCCAGCCGGGGGGCGGTTGAGCCACCGCATCGACCTGAGCGGGCAACCCACGGGGGTCTACATCCTCACCGCCGAAGCCGACGGGCGGCGCAGTCAGTTCAAGGTGTTGAAACAGTAAGGGAAAGAAGGGAAGAATACGTCGGACAACCCTCTGCCTGACACAATTAATTTTGCTTATCTATGTGTTCCTAGTCGCTTTATTCATTACCATGAAAAACTACTATTTGCTGGTAGTACTGTTTGTTTTACGGCCATTGCTTGGCTACGCACAATCGATTCAACCCAGGTCAGCCCCTACACTGTTTAACGGCAATACGGCAAAACAACGACAGATTGCCCGGCTGGCAGTTAAGCCGGATTTAACCTATTTTTTCACGCGAGAAACAACCTACTGCTTGAGCGAACCGGTGTCGGTTTCTTATACAGCGACAGGTGATTTCGATGCTACTAACAAACTGTCGTTCTACGTGTTTGACCCGAACGCTAAGTCGCCTAACAAAATGCTAGTCCAAGAAACCGCTGTGCTAAGTGGTTCATTTTCTTTCTCGCTCAGTGCTGCTCCGGTTGCTGGGGCGTACATGCTCGAATGCCGGGCATCAGCACCCGCGCTCACGTTCAGTCAGGCACCCATTTTTTACGTACAAAAGCCGGTTAGCCTAAGCCTTGCGCCGGTATCAAAAGCGATCTATAAAAACTACTATAATCAGTTGATACTAAGCTCTACGGCCGGCGGAACGTTTTCTTATAAAATGGCCACACCAAGTGGTGTTCAGACTAATTCCGTTACGATGCCCTTTGGTGGAACTACTAATAAAATTCTTGTACCTATTACTGAATCAGGTAGTTATTCGCTGGTTGATGCCTCAAGTCGGTGTGGGCCGGGACACGTGTCGGGAGTAGCGTCGGTGACAATTTTGCCTCAGTCGGAGGCAATAATTTTCCCTCGAATGCCCAACACATTAGATGGCGCCTACTGTACGGGCCAATCTTATCTGGTTAGTATGCAGACAGTTGGGTCATTTAGGTCCGATAATGTCTTTACCGCCTACATCGCCGACTCAGTGGGCCGTGTTTTTCGATCACTGCCAATAGCGCCGAATAAGGAGTTCTCATCTGATGGTCTATACATATTTCTGCCCAATGACTTACCAGATGGCGACCGCTTTGTCTTTCGGGTTGGGTCAAGTAATCCTGCACATATGAGCGCTTCGCTCGTCGATCCAAGATCATCCGAGTCGGTAAATTTTATGGTCAGGCATGTACCGACGGCTACTCTTACAGGCACGTTGGCCATTTTTAAAGGCGATTCAGCCCGTGTATCAGTAGCCTTAACGGGTACGCCTCCCTGGCGAGTGACTTATCCTGGTCAGGTCGGGCCGTTGTCATACGGGATAGACCAAAGCCCTTATGTACTAGCAGTTAAGCCAGATACGACAATCCGCTTCCAGCTTACTTCTGTCTACAATCTTCAGTGTGGCCGTGGTACTGTCAGTGGCACCACCCAAATCATCGTTTCTGTCTTACTATCCACCGAACCCGCCCTGCCACTAACGGTGCGGGTATTTCCTAACCCCACTAGTGCTGGTTTGCAAATTGAGGGCGACTGGCCCACGGGCAGCCCGGTGGCCTTTGTGCTCACCACTGCCACGGGCCGACAGGTGCATGAGTCAGTCAATACCCCAGCCGGGGGGCGGTTGAGCCACCGCATCGACCTGAGCGGGCAACCCACGGGGGTCTACATCCTCACCGCCGAAGCCGACGGGCGGCGCAGTCAGTTTAAGGTATTGAAGCAGTAGGTGTTTGCTTGTAGCCCTCCCGCCTTCTCTCGACTTTCCCACTCCACATACCTTGCTCTGCCAAACCAAAGCCGGGCGTGTGGGATGTGCTTTACCTATATCTGTCCAGCGAGGTAAACAAGAGGGTTTTGGCGTGGTGGTCTATGTTCTGGTCATCGTAAAAGCCATGCATTGCGTCGAACGGAATGGTTTGCATGAGCGCCTTAATGCGCTGTACCTCAGCTATTGGTAGCGGAATTCGGTTGGGGTAGCTGTACATCACGGCTATGTGCCTTTTGCTGGGAGCAATGTAGAACGTATCGCCGCAGAGCAGCGTCCCATGGGCAGACAGAAATGGCACGTGCAGGATGCTGCTTTCCGGAAAATGACCTCCTACGTTGATGAGTTTTACGCCCGACCATAACGCGGTCTCTGCTCCCGACCATAACCGGACGCGGCCTAGTGGTCCATAGATCCACGGCTGATCATGCTCATGGATATAGATCGGACAATCGAACGTTTCGGCCCACTCATGCATGGTGGTGTAGTAGTGAGGATGAGAGAACGCGATAGCCCTGAGACCGCCATTGGCCCTGATAAATGCCACCGTTGGCTCATTGAGCAGGGCAATACAGTCCCAGAGGATGTTGCCTTCGGGTGTTTTCAGCAACAGGGCGCGTTGACCAATGGCAAACGTGGGTACCATTTTTAGCTCGTAGAGGTGCGCCTGCAATGGCCGAATAATTACGCTGTAATGCTTGTCTAACTCGCTCAGGCTGGTCCACGTTTGGCCTGTTTCGGGCACATACTGCCTGTCGTCGAGGCAGATGGGGCAACCCAGTTCGGGGGCGTGGTCGGGGCGGTATTGGGTGCCACAGGTGGTACAGATGGGAAACTGGTTCATGGGCTTATCAGAGGAGAATAACTTCTTCCGGCACGACAAACAGCAGGGTACAGCCCGTTTTTGAGTAGACGGCGTGCTTAGCACCGGGGGCGGTGAAAAGGTAATCGCCCACCCGGAGTTGTTCGGCCCCAAACCGTACCTCACCGTCCAGCACGAACACTTCTTCGCCCGCCGGGTGGCTGTGGTTGGGGTACGACGCTCCCGCCTCAAATTTCAGCAGAAAGGTGGTGGCGCGTTGGGTGGCCTCGTCGTAGCGAAGGCTTTTAACCGAGATGCGGGGTGTATTGGTATTGGCTTCGATAAGCGGTTGCCAGTTGAGTTGCTGGCTGCGCACAAGTTGGTTCATGGCGTTCCTGTTTTCATGATTAAGAATACCACAAAGGTCTTGTCTGTCAGTAGGCTGAGAAATAGACAATGCTGAGAAAAACATGCAACATCTACGGCCACAACCGGTTCTTATAGGCTTTCGGTGACGTATTGACCTGTTTTTTGAAAAAATTCGAGAAGTAAAAGGGATCGTTAAATCCGAGCTGATACGCCACCTCCTTCACCGATAGGTTTTCGTAGGTGAGCAGTCGTTTGGCCTCCGACACGATCAGGCCATAGATCACGTTCTGCGCCGTTTTACCCGTGTGCGTTTTGGCCAGTTCGGTTAGTTTTAGTTCGGTAGTGCCCAGTCGTTCGGCGCACTGCGCCAGCGTGTAGTGCTGCGCAATGTTGTTTCGTACGGTTTCCAGAAATTTGAGAAACAGCGCATCCGGCTTCCAGATAGCGTCGCCCCGTTGCACTTTGGCCCGGTTGATAGCTACCAGGATGAGCTTGATGCGGCTGTGAATAGCAATGAGATGCTGATAGGGCTGCCGTTGCAGCTCGTCCTGGATCGTAGCAAGCTGTTCATGAACAAATGGATTCTCGACAGGAATGACTTCGTTTTGGTCGAAATGGCAGAAGAGACCGTTATGAAAAATTAGCTCGATGTCGTTGTCGTCTTTGCAGAAAAAATCGAACGTAAAGTCAAGTACAAAGCCTTCCGCTTTGGTTAGGCTGCTGACCACATGTACCTGCCCCGACGTGATGGTGACAACTTGCCCTGCCCGGAGCGTAAACGTGCTTTCGTCGACAGTGAGGCCTAGTTCACCACCGGTGCAGTATATCAGCCTGTAGAGCATCAGACGCTGGGGGCGGCCCACGCCAGTTATCTCGCTTAGTGCCCTGATCGCTACCACGTCTGTTCAATCAATAATGTCCAAAGTCTGATGTCCAGCTTTCCGGCCAAAAATACACACGAAGCCGTAGCGTAGGGTATTGCCCGGCCTCGGTAAGCCACCGGAACGGCTTTTGGCTTACCTTTGTTTCATACTCAAGCGGTTAGCTGGCCGGGAAGAAAAGGTCAGCGTCCTATTCACTTTACCAAGCTGTTACCTTGACTTTTCAGGAATTTAGCCTCCACGACGACCTCCGGGCGGGTGTCGAGGCCATGAACTACAAACAGGCTACGCCCATTCAGGAGCAGGCCATCCCCCTCATTCAGGAAGGAAAAGACCTCATCGCCTGCGCCCAGACCGGCACCGGCAAAACGGCGGCGTTCCTTATTCCCCTGCTCGACAAAATTGCCCACGCCGAACACGACCACACCAGTACGCTGGTGCTGGTGCCCACGCGTGAGCTGGCCAAACAGATCGACGATCAGGTAGAGGGATTCAGCTACTTCGTGTCGGCCACGAGCATTGCCATCTACGGCGGTGGCAAAGGCGACGACTGGGACAAGCAGCGCAAAGCCCTCGAAACGGGGGCCGACATTATTATTGCCACGCCGGGTCGCCTCATCGCGCACATGCAGATGGGCTATGTCAACTTCGACAAGCTCAATTACCTGGTGCTCGACGAAGCCGACAAGATGCTCGACATGGGCTTCTCGGACGATATTCTGAAGATCGTGAAAACGATTCCGGCGAATCGGCAAACGCTCTTGTTTTCGGCTACGATGCCCGCCAAAATTCGGTCGTTTGCAGCGCAGATACTGAACCAGCCTGAGGAGATCCGGCTATCGGTGTCGAAGCCCGCGGCGGGGATTGATCAGCGGATCTATCTGGCCAAAGACCACCAGAAACTGCCCTTGCTGGAACACCTGATGGGTCAGATGGAGGTAGAAAGCATGGTACTGTTTACATCGCGCAAGTCGGAAGTGAACGCCATTGTGCGGGCACTGGCCAAACGCGGCTACGTAGCCAAGGGCGTTAGTTCAGACCTGGAGCAGGAAGAGCGCGAGGCTGTTCTGCGTGAATTCAAAAACAAGCAGCTCCAGATCGTAGTAGCCACCGACGTGCTCTCGCGGGGCATCGACGTCGATAACATTACCCACGTGGTAAACTACGACGTGCCGCGCGACGCCGAAGATTACGTACACCGTATTGGCCGCACGGCCCGCGCTAACAGTACCGGCATTGCCATCACGTTTGTGAATGAGGCCGACATGAACAAGCTGGGTCGGATTGAAAAACTCATCGAACGCAAGCTGGAACGGCTGTCTGTCACCGAAGAACTGGGCTTTGGTCCGGGTCCGGTGGCGGGCGAAAAGGACGAGCCGGGTCCGTTCAGCCGGGGTCGCGACAATGGCCGCAACGGCCGGGGTGGCCGCGACAGCCGGGGTGGTGGCCGTCGGGAAGGTGGCCGCGACGGAAGCCGGGATCGTCATGCACCACGCCCCGCGGTGGCAGTCGCTAATCCGGCGGCACGTGCGGAAACGGCTGAGGTTGCGGCGTTGCCCGACGGTGAGACCACTGTGGTTACGGACGGACAACCCACCGAGGCGGGCCGTGAAGGTCGCCGTCGGAATAATCGTCGCCGTGGTCGTGGTCCCCGTCCTGAAGGACAACTCGATAAGCCAACCGACGCCAACGGCGTTGCTCAGGCTTCGGCTGATGGTGAGGTGCAGGTGTTGCCCACTGGTCAGGCCCCAACCGAAGATGCTGCGACAAAAGCCCGCCGCAAGAAACGTCGCCGTAACCGTGGTCCACGCCCCGCTGGTGTAGAAACGGCCACTGCCGGTGTACCCGTTGACCATAGTGTTGAAGCACCACTGCCTGCCGTTGATCTGGCTCCCATCTCAACCTGGCGCGAAATTGATTGACCCGTCTAGTGGCGTATTGCTAACGCGGGATCAGCTACGCGTCAGCCCTACTGCCACCACGCTCCGCTAAACTGTTAGAAAACGGCGTTGTGTGCGTTTCGTAGGAAACCGCTTGTTATGCTGCTTACCTGCCGTTTATTAAACTGCCTGATCGTTACTGCCACTGTTGCCACGTTTGCCCGTTGTTCGGCTGACAAAAAAGCCCAAACGAGTCAGCCATCAGCACCTGCGTTTAAGCTAGTTCCCGCCCCTACGCGCTATTTCAATTCCTTCGTCGACTGCAACATGGCCGAGGCGTGGGTGGGCGATACGTTCCGCATTTTCCCAGGAAAATACGGCGAAGATCCACTCTGGGGTAACGCCCGCGATTTGAAATTCGCCGATGGTGTCAACGCCGAAAAGGCCTTTAGTAGCCCCAAAGAGGCGTTTACGGAGCCGGTGATGCCCAAAAACGTGCCGGTTGGTCAGCCGGGGCTGCACGGGGCCGTGTGGTTTGAAACCATCTACCAGTTACCCGCCGACAAGTCAGGCAGGACGCTGTATGCCGTTTACCACAACGAAAATTACCCCGCTACCTTGCCCTATGACCCTGCTACGGGGCAGGGATACAAAAACGAACGGTGGCCGCAGGGCCTGACAGGCCCCACCACACCCGCCGCCGTTTGCCGGATTGGGATCATGAGATCGACCGATGGGGGGCGGCATTGGGAAAATAGAGGCCTGTTTCTGGAGGACCTTCAGCCGCGCCTGATCCTGAAGCCGCAAAACACATCGAAAACGTTTGCCGGTGGCGTGGGCGACCCATCGGCGGTGGCTAGCGGCGATTACCTTTACCTCTTTTACGGTGAATACAGTTACCCCGGCACCTACAATGCCGCTACCTACGATGCCGACAAAGAGCGAAGCGGGCAGTGCATCAGCGTAGCCCGAATTAGGTTGGCCGACCTGGACCAACCGCAGGGAAAAGCCCGGCGCTGGGACGGAAAGGGCTTCAACGCCCCCTACAACGGAGTAGGAGCACCCATTGCGGCACTGCAGATTCCACCGTCGGCGGGGGGCGGGCCGGCCTCATCGCCCGCAGCGGGCTACCACTGGGGGCCGTCGGTGAGCTGGAATACGTACCTCAACAGTTGGGTTATGCTGATGGCCAAGGCAACGGGGCCATCATGGGCGGGCAGCAGCATCCATATCGCCTTCAACACCCACGCCGACCTGGGCGAAGCACTTAACGCGCAGGACTGGACTAAACCGCAACTGTTGCTTAATCGTCCCGGCTATTTTCTGTGGTATCCCTCGCTGCAGCCCATGAACACCCCCGACGACGTGGCGAATAAGCATACCTGCCTGCGGTTGGGCAAACGGGCACGGCTTTACGCCAAACACATCAGGCCCGAAAAGAGCGAGTACCTCTCCAGCCATATTATTGAGTTCACTAAGTGAGCCTCCCTAACCGGGTTGATCACCGGTCGGCCCGATCAGCGTAGTTGAGTTGGTGTTGATTAACGCGCTGATGCTCCTAAAACGGGATAGCCCCGGTACCGCTACACAGCGGTACCGGGGCTATCCCGTTTTAATTGCCTGTAATGCGGTTGGTTACGGTGCCACGGCTTTACCCTGCGATTTGGTTTTTTTAACCACAAAGGGGGCACAGGTAGTGGGGGGACAAACGCAGGTAGTAGGCAACAGCCTCACCACCGTGTCGCTGAAACAGCCCGTGGCCGAATACACCCGGATGGTGTAGTCCTGGGGGGTGGCGGGGTTAGGCTGCCCGCCGAGGAGCAGACCGCCCACTACTGCCGAAAGGGGTTGGGGCGTGGCCAGCAGAGGAGCGGCGGCTGTGAAACTGCTGGCTTTGGTGAT
Source organism: Fibrella rubiginis (assembly GCF_017353185.1). GTDB lineage: Bacteria > Bacteroidota > Bacteroidia > Cytophagales > Spirosomataceae > Fibrella > Fibrella rubiginis. Next base: position 456,061 of record NZ_JAFMYV010000001.1, read on the forward strand.
GTTGTAGCTCAGGGATGCGCTGCTGCTACCCACCAGCGTAATGGCCCCGTTGGCCTGTGGAAGCTGGCCTATGCACTGCGCCGAAACGGCCAGCGCGGTCAGACTCGGAGCGGGGTCGGCCACCACAATGAAGGGACAACATGAGCCGTCGGGGCAACCGCCCAAGCTGGTGGCCGCGACGGTATATTCACCCACGGCCGTAACCGAGAGGGTGCTGGTGGTAGCGCCCACAATGGGCTGGCCGTTGCGGCTCCACTGATAAGTCGAGTAGCTGGCCGGGGCCGTCAGGTCAAACTGGAAAACCTCGCCTGCACAAACGTGGGCGGGCACACTTACGCAGGTGGTGGCCGTTTGCTGGCCGGGCAGGGTGATGGTGTTGTAGATGATGCCCTCTTCATTGAGTTGCACCTTCAACGTCAGCGTAGCCACCTGACCACCGCTTAGGCTGGGAATGGTCCAGGTGCCACCACTGAGGCCCGGAGCAAACGTACCTGTACTGGCGGTGGCGCTGCCCACCAGCGTAACGGCGCTGGAACTAAGCCCGTCGGTGAGGACCAGGCTGGTGGCAGTGGTACCCGACGTGTTGGTCAACGAGATCGTGTAGGTAACGATCTGGCCTTTTTCTACCTGCTTGAGATCCACAGTTTTGGCCAGGGCATAGGTGGGCATGGGTACTACTGAGCAGGAAGTGGGCGCGGAATAACCCACCGTCGCCGAGCCACAGGCCAGGCCCTGGCTGGTCACCACTACCGTGTGGCTGCCCGAACCCGGCGTTAAGCCGGTCAGGCTATAGGTGGCTGTTGTTTGCCCGCCTGACAAGCTCACTACCGTTGACACTGCACCGTCTCTGACGGTCAGCGAGTTGGGCGAGGCGCTGCTCACAGAGATCGTACCTGTAATACTATAGGTGTTGTTGGCTAGGACGCAGGCAGTTGTTGGCGTAGCCACCGACAACTGGCAGGGCTGGAATGTAACATCATTATCGCACAGGAACGCCAAGGCTTTACCGCTGCCCACGGCTGGTTTTGGAAGATAAACTTCCCAGGTGTTGACCGGCCCTGTGCTGGCCGACGGGTTCACGATGTAGCGAAGAACGCAGTAGACGTCAAACGTGGTAACGTAGATGTTCCCATCGGGACCGCAGGCAATTTTATTTACCTGAGTGGAATTCGAGGTAGACGAGGTGGCCCCTGAAGCGGTATAGTTCTGCCAGTTGCTGATGACCACGTCGCGCTTGTCGAGATAGGTGCCATCGGCCTTATAGTGCAGAATTGCATCGGGGGTTGAGTTATCGGTGCTGTTGAAATTGTTTTTACCCGCCGTGAGGAATGAACCGTCGGGCAGAAATTTGATGCCCATCAGCGTACGTTTGAGATCATTGGCCACCAGCGTTGGAGTTGTACTCAGGTTGGCATCCACTTTGGCAATAATGCCACCCTTGTCGCCCCCCGAGAAGCCAAACCCCCGCGACACGAACACGTTACCCGTGACGGGTTCAACCGCAACGCCCCACAACTGCTGCTGCCCACCTGAACTGGCCGGGAAGGCCGCCGTCAGCAGTACCGCAGAAGCAACCGGGTTAGCTTTGTTGGTCACGTCGAAGCTTTCAAGCCCTCTGGCCGTTGTGACGTAGAGCTTATTGCCGTTATTACTGACTGCCAGATCGTAGAGGGAGGCGGTGGTTGTAAAACTTGACACGAAGGTTTTAGTGACCGCATCATAAATATTGACCTGACTGGCTCCATTGCTGGCCCCCGGCTGGCCGATGTAGACGTATTTGTTGTCGGGTGATACGGCCAGTGCTTCACCGCCTGTGTTCAGGTTTCCCGCGCCAGGCGCTGGGTTGGTGCTGTTGGCAGAGGTCGAGAAGGGGAATGTCATGGTTTGCCCGCCGCCATTTGGCAGCAGGTCGCCCACGATCAGGGTAGCTTTGGCGCAGAGCGTCGAGGTGGTGATAAAGGGGGTTGTGACGAAGGCGGCATCGTAGGTGAAGTTATTCTGGCCTGCCTGTCCCAGCGTGAAGCTAATAATGCCTGCCGCGTTAGGGTCGGTGTCAATAGCGTCGGCATTAGCACCCGTGGCTGCGTTGGCTTTGGCGCTCAGGCTCAGTGTATTGAAACTGGTGGGGAAACACAGCGAATAGCTGCCGCCGTAGGTCAGGCCCGTGAGGCTGTACACAAAGCCCGTGGTGGGAGTACCCGCTGCGTTCGAGAAATAATATTCACCAGCGCTATTGGTGATAGCCGTAGCGATGGTGGTTGAGCCGGGGCCTTTAAGGGTTACGGTCACGCCGGCCATCGGTGGTTCACCGGCATCCTGTACGCCGTTGTTGTTCGTATCGTTCCAGACCCGGTTGCCAATTTCGATGGGCGCGGCTTTACACATAATCTCAATATCGCCAACGCTGGAACCCTTCGAGAAAAGCTCACCGGATGGGACAATCTGAAAATCACGCACTTCGTCGCCGGTAGTGTTACTAAATACCGAAAAACCGTTGGTATTAATTACGTTGACTGGGTCCATGACACTGGTAACGACCTGGCCACTGCCATGTACTAGCGCCAGGCCCCCCAGGGCCGTTTCGTAGTGGTATGGATCAATGTATTCATCTGAATAGAATTCAGCAATTGACAGTGTGTTGTCATTATTGTTTTTGCCCGTAGTGCCATTGCCATTCGTGCCGCACAATCCCCCGTTGTAGGGGTCCAGCACATAGATAGGGTTGGCTAGTGTTCCGGTATTACAGGCACGGACAATGTCGCCACCGGCAATCATGGTACCTCCATATTGGTTAGTTCCCACGGCATCGTAGCTGCCCGGTACGAACTGATGCGAGAACCGGTCAGTAATACCAATCACCAATGAGCCGTCGTCATCAAAAACAATATCCGACAACAGCGGCTGCGGATAAAAACCATAATCCTGGTTTATGTCGCTAATGTTTGGCGACACATTTTTCTCCCAGGTGCTGATCCAGTTGTGCCAGCTTTTGGTGCCAAAAACCTGGCGACCATCATTAATGACGCCCCGTGTATAGTTCAGGCTGAAAGCACTGACTGGCGCCGAATTAAAACTGAGCGTGGTGACGTTGAATTCATAAATCGAGGCTGACAAACCCGAAGCAGTGCTCGTACTACTGTTAGCGCTGCCATCGCAGGTAATGCTAGCGTAGATGTTGCCTGTGATGGGGTTGATACCCATGCCGAACGGACGTCCTACGCCACTGGGGCAACTCGTTGCCGGAAACGCATAGGACGTAATATCGGCAGGAGCGGGATTCGTAGCTGCATTATTGTCGGCGTCGACGGCAATGCGATAAAGCTTTTTGTCAAATAGGTTGATTGCGTAGAGATACTTGCCGTCAGCACTGATGTCGATGTCGCCGAGGCCAACTTTGCCAACGGCATCGAACGGGTTCTTTCCGCTCTGAATTTCGTCTTTGAAGTAATCAGCAGTATTATGGGGGTCTGTGCCAGCGTTGAGCGTGACAAACAGGCTGGTGGCTGATGCGCTGGGCGTAGACGCGCTGCTGGTGCGGTAAATGGCGCCAAGTCCGCCAGAGCCAAAAGCCGAGTGCCGCTTCATAAACGCACCCGTGAACAGATCATCCGTTGAACGTCGGTAGGCCGTACCCCAGACGCTACCCACCGTGGCAGAAGCACTCGATGCCGGCGAAGGCGTGTTGAGCATTTGTTTGGAACCCGCGTCAATACCCGATGCTTCATACGGAACGGTGACCACCACATTTTCATCAACGGCTCCCTTGCCAATTAAAAAGCAGGGAATAGCCACAGGTGGATTTGGCGGACAGTATTCGGCTGGCCGGTTGACACCCAGATTGACTACGTCACCACCCGCCGCAAACCGAATGCCCGTGCCGTTGTCAACACCAGTCATGGTCTCGTAAAAACCTGTTGGCACGTTGGTAAATTCGAGTCGGAATAGGCCGCCGCCGGTGGTAAGGGTGTAGCCGCCTGTGCTGGATGTCGTTGCCGAAATGGGTGCGGTACTGCTGTTACTGCTGTAGGCTGTAACGACAATTCCCTGTACGCCAACTTCTTTGACCTCAGCGGTGGCAGCAGCAAACGTACCGTCTCCATTAAAGTCACGGTAGACCGTACCCGAGATAGTCTGTGCATAACCGGGAAGAGCGCAGAACGCCAGGCTAACGAGCAACCAGACTACCGCCCGAAGCGTTTTGAACGTAGATATATGCATAATAGTGACAGGTAATTGTACGAAAACTAAGTAGCTTCCTTAAGCATACAATTAGTGTGCCACGGCTAATTCCGCATTTTTACTTATAAGAAATCTATCCGTTTAGTTGCCTGTGCAACTTCAGGCAGGGCTAGACAGACATCATCAGCAGTCCTAAAAAGGTGTAGGTTCGCTTAACAATTGGTGTGCCAAGGATCTGCGCCATCAGCAGAAACTGCACGATGATTAGCAGGAACTAGATGTACGCCAAAAAGGTCACTGGAGAACCAGTGACCTTTTTGGCATTGATAAAGCAAAGAAGTAGGATCAGGGTGCCACGGCTTTACCCTGCGATTTGATTTTTTTCACTACAAAGGGGGCACAGGTAGTGGGGGGACAAACGCAGGTGGTAGGCAACAGCCTCACCACTGTGTCGCTGAAACAGCCCGTGGCCGAATACACCCGGATGGTGTAGTCCTGGGGGGCGGCGGGGTTGGCCTCTCCCCCCAGCAGCACGCCGCCTACCACGGCCGAGAGGTTGCGGGCGGAGGCCAGCAGGGGCGTGGCAGCAGTGAAGCTGCTGGCTTTGGTGATGTTGTAGCTCAGGGATGCGCTGCTGCCCACCAGCGTAATCCTGGCGTCGTTTTGCGCCGTGGCACCCAGGCAGGAGGCCATCTGCGCAACGGCGGTCAGGCTGGGCAGTTCGCCAAAGGAGTCAATAACAAAGGGGCAGCAGTCGCCGGTGGGGCAGCCGCCCATGCCATTGGCCATGACCGTATATTTACCCACGGCCGTAACCGAGAGGGTGCTGGTGGTAGCGCCCACAATGGGCTGGCCGTTGAAGCTCCACTGGTAGGTACTGTAACTGGCAGGCACCGACAGCAGAAATTCAAACGATTCACCCGCACATACCCGAAACGGCACGGTGGTGCAGACAGTAGCCGTCTGTCCATTAGGGGCCGTGACGGTGTTATAGGTAATGCCCTCGTCGTTGAGCCGCACCCGATAGCGTAACGTAGCTACTTGTCCGCCGGCTAAACTTCCAATGCGCCAGCTACCACCGTCGGCTGCGGGTGTAAACGTACCTGCCGAGGCTGTGACACTACCCACGAACGTGACAGCCGTAGTGCTCAACTGGTCCGTCAGTTCCAGGTTAGTAGCCGTAACGCCCGACGTGTTGGTTACCGAAAGCGTGTAGGTAACGATCTGGCCTTTTTCCACCTGCTTCAGGTCTACAGTTTTGTCGATGTCATAGGTAGCTAGTGGTGCTACACTACACGAAACCGGAGCCGCGTAGGTGGTCGAAGCCGTACCGCAGGTTGAATTCGACGACGTCACCGTGAGGGTATGGCTGCTGGCATTGCTCAGGCCCGTGAGTGAGACTTCGACAGACGTTTGCCCCGCCGATACGCTGACGGGGGTCATCGCCACGCCGTTATCAACAATAGAGAGCGAACCGGCGGGGGTGTTCGAGAGCCAAACCCTGCCCGTTGCCGTGTACTGATTGGTGGCACTGCTGCAGACGGGCGTACCCACGGCCACGCTTAGGCTGCAGGGGGGCACGGCCAAGTAGGCGGCGTCGTAGGTGAAGTTGTTCTGGCCTGCCTGTCCCAGCGTAAAGGATACGAGGCCCGTTGCGCTGGGGTCCGAGTCGATGGCGTCGGCGTTGGTGCCGGTGGCCGAATTAGGCCTGGTGCTCAATACCAATGCACTGGCACTGGCCGGAAAACTCAGCGAATAGCTGCTGCCGTAGGTCAGGCCCGTGAGGCTATACACAAAGCCCGTGGTGGCGGTACCCGCCGCGTTCGAGAAATAATATTCACCGGCGCTGTTGGTCGTAACGCTGGCACCAGCCGTGGGCAGTCCCGGTCCTTTCAGCGTAACCGTAACTCCCGCCAGCGATGCTTCGCCGGGGTCCTGCGTACCGTTGTTGTTGGCATCGTTCCAGACCCGGTTGCCAATCATGATGGGTGCCGGATTACAAAGCACTTCCAGGTCGCCCAGGCCACTGGCCTTCCCGTAGCCAAACGCATCGTTTCCATACAACACCGCACCCGATCCTGGATTGTGGGCCGTGCCGGTGGGGTTGCCGTCTTTAGCGCCTGTAGCGTTGATTAACCGCTTAATGCCACCCGTATTGAAATCATCCTGCGAGTCGATAGCGGTCATGGCGAGTTTGCCACTGCCGGGCAACAGGGCCAGCCCCGCCATGGAGCTTATGCCGTGGTTGGCGCCATCCTGCACCCGGTCGCCCCAGTAATATTTGCCGCCACCCGGCCCCTGCTCCGTATCCTGCTGGGTCGATGGGGTGGCACCACAAAGGGCGCCGTTGCTTTCCAGTGTCCAGGTGGTGGCGGTTGAACTGCATTTGCCCGCCCGGAGCACTTCGCCGGGGCTGATGGCGCTCACCAGGGCGGCATCGTTGGCAATGGGCCGGTGGTTCTGAAACCCCATCTGATCGCCGAAACGGTCACGCAGGCCCAGGATCATGTCGCCGTTAACGTCAAATTCAATGTCGGTCAGCCACGCCTGCGGGTAGCTTGTGTCGGTGCGGTCGGTCTGGTAGCTGGCCGACCAAGGACGCCAATACTCGGCCCGGGGCTGACCAGGCAGGTCGGCGTTGGTGGGCTGTTTTTTGTAGGTCAACGGAAACGATAAGGCGGTAGTGAAGGTGCTGCCATCGAATTCAAACACCGTGGCACTCAGCCCTGCCGTGCTGGTGTACGAATCGGGTTTGCGGTCGTTGTTGGCATCCAGGTTGAGGTCTTCCCGCGTGCAGACTACGCCCACATAGGCTTTGCCCTGGTGGTATTTTACGGCAAAGGGCCGGTAGCTCTGGCCACCGCAGGGGTTGGGGATGGCGAAGCCGACCGGTGTTTTGGTGGCTACGTCAATCAAATACAGCTTACGGTCTTTCAGGTTGACTACATACAGCGTTTTGTCGTCGTCCGACATGTCCATGGCACCCAGGCTGGTTTTGCCCACGGCGTCAAAAGCGGGCAGATCGTAGCTATCCAGCTTGCCATTGGCGTTTAGCGACGTGGGCAGGTCGTTGCCATGCGTCTCGGTGGTGGTGCTCACGGCCCCGCCGCCTACGGTGGTGAAACTGAAAAACTCGGAGGTGGTAGCCGTTGCCGAACTGAAATCAGTCACGTAGATCGCGTTAGGTCCGCCATAAGCGAAACCGACGTGGCGCTTGGTGAACGCCGCCGCGAAGAGCTGCTTTTTGTCTTTCCTGTAGGCCAGCCCCCACGCAGCCCCAATCTGGTTGACGGTAGCGTAGTGACTGATAGTTTTGGCGTTGTCAACGACGGCATAAGGCACCCCCACCAGCACGTCGCGGTCACCAATGGCCGGTTTGTTTGTGGGGTTGATGGCGACAAAGCAGGCCGTTACCACCTCCGGGTTTTTCTGGCAATAATCGTGCGGGTAGTTTACGCCGAAATTGACCGTGGCGGGTGCCGAGGACACAAACTGCACCGATGTGCGCGAACCGCTGCCGGCCGCCCCTTCATAATACACGTTTAGCGCGGTCGGGATGGTGAACTCAACCCGGAAAGGGCCGCTGCCGGTAGGGGTAATGGTGTAAGCACCGGCGGCAGTGGTGAGTTGCACGCCTCCGTTGGTCACGTTGGTCCCCGCCGCATTGTAGGCACGTACTTCAACGCCGCCCAGACCCGGCTCGCCATAAGTATAGGTGCCCGACGCAGGGGTGGCTTCGTAGAGGCCGTTTGCGTTGAAATCACGAAAAACGGTGCCGGTCAGGGTTTGTGCCTGAGCTACGGAAACCAGCAGCCACAGCAACAGCAGTACGAACCATCCCCCGACAAACCGGCTCTGCGGATTGACAGCGGAGCGGTAAAATTTTTTCATAGCCCTCTATTATTGGCGGTGTTGAGCGAAATAAAACATAGTAATACATCCGTAGACAACTATGGCGCCAATTGACAGCATGAAGAATTGGTTACTCTATTATTTTGCTGAAAATGCACAAATCAATACAGCTTTGTATCATTAATTAATTGGTATTGAGCTTACTAAATAAGTACTACAAATGCATTTTAGTTAAAAATTAATCCCTAAATACTGGAGTACTTAACTGTAAGTAAATCGACAACATACAATAGCGGTATTGGGAACCCCGGCTATTGTCAAAAAATATGCCAGTTACCCAGCTGGTCACGTCTGATTGCCCCGATTAATCTGGTGGCCTGGCTCGGCATAAAAGCCCTTCTGCTTTGCGTATGGTCTCTTTTCCTGATTTGTAAGCCGAAAAAAGTTACCTTTGAAGAACGGCAGCCGCGAAAAATACTTAGCGTTTTACAGGCAGAATTATCACGGTTTCTTGTAGTGGTATGACTGGTTTTCTGTTTTACAAAATATTGTGATTAATCTCAATCTATTTAGCTATGCAGTTTAACAGACCACTTAGTAGCCTATAGCTGAAGGAATAAATTACAGCAAAACAAGGTGACCAATTATTGTATGTCAATTAGTTATTGATACTTATATTACCGCTGCTTTTAGTGCATACTAATTAAGTGCTTCGTCTAAGTAGTATTTTTTGTTTTTATCAGGCTGGGTAAAATCAGGCTGAAAAACGGGTTGTTCTTCCGTACGGTCTGCTATTGTTGCTCTTACATATTAGCACAACATTGCCAGTAACCTGGTGTCGATCCGGTTGAAACTGAGGTCAGTCGTGCTACTGGTAGCTTGCCGATCAGGTGCGGCTAGTCGTCAACTGCCCGTCGTGGCGTACATGCGTATTTTCCTAGTTGAGTTGGCGGGTAGATTAGCTTAAATGGTTATTTTACAGTATATTATTATATTATTCTGATAAGTATGGTAAAGAGGAGTGGGGCATGGAAAAGTTATCGGTGAGCATACAGGAGCTAAAAACGTACACGCTTTGCAGCGTTCTTAGTGTTATGCTCAGTTGTGAACGCTGGAATCTACCGCCCGGTACCGATAACCTGACCAATGGGCTGATTGCCTATTATTCACTAAATGGAAATACGCTCGATCTGAGTGGTAACGCACTAAACGGCCAGCTTATAAACGGAGCAACGTACGGACCAGACCGAAAGGAGACGGTTCAGTCGGCCTTGCAACTGGATGGCATAGACGATTATTTCGAGATTCCTGACAACGCAAAATTGCGTCCTGATTCAATCTCCATCAGCCTCTGGTTAAAAGCAAGGAAGGTACTGACCGCGAATGACAGCACGCGACATATCTACAACAAAGATGATTATGCGACGCATGAGAAGCAGCAGTACAGCGCATTCATCAGCAAGTCCAGGCTACCTAATCCACCTGGTAGGTGCTGCGAATTTAATGTCGACGTAAACAACGACGGTTTCTGTGTGGTGGAGCAACCCATTCAGAACAGGATGATTCATTATGCTCCCACATTTGAACTCAATCAGTGGTATCACTTTGTCAGTGTTTTCTCCGGTCAGACACTCAAACTCTACCTTAATGGTGAATTGAAAATGGCACAAAGGGAATTGACCGCCAACCCAATTGACCGGTGCGTCGGCGGAAATCTGCGCTTCGGTGCACAGGCTGCTTACGATGTGAACAATTTCGATGGCCTGATGGATGAGATACGGATTTACAACAGAGCACTGACGCAGGCGGAAATTAATGCGCTCTACAGGCAATGAATCAATCAGGCTTCTTCGCGATCTGCCTTGCCACGCTGCTGGCAACCTGCCTGTTTTCGCCGCCAGTTGCCAGTCAGCCGGTGACGAAGGGCGCGGTGCTGGTGTCCAACGTTCGGGTCGATCTGGATACCAACCGGGTGAAAGTGCTGTATGATGCCACCGGCATGACCCCCCACGATTCGGTATACATCCAGGTGGAAAGCCGGGAACGGGGCTTGTTACACGCCGTAACGGTGACCGGCGACGTGGGTACGGAGGTGCTGTCGGGCAGGAACAAAACGATTTATTGGGATTATCGGCTCGATGGAATACACCTTGACGATGCCATTCGGGTAACGGTGCTCGTTAAGCAGCCAGGGCAACTGGTTTCCAAAGAACAGGTTACGGTTGGGGGTGGCCCGACCAACGCGCTGCTGTCGGTGCTGGCCCCGGGTGTGGGGACTATTTTTGTGCAGCCCAACCGGAAAATTGGGCTACGACCCTTACTGACAGGCGCTTATGTGGGGCTGTGGATTTATGGGCTGGCACGCAAAAGTCAGTCTACCGACCGGTATGATCTGTACACCCGTCAACTCAACTGGGCCGACTATACGGAGGCTAACCAATTGCACCATCAGTATCTGGTGGCTTCCTGGGCGGCAGTGGCGTTACTGTTGACCGACGTGACGTACACGTTTCTGCGGGGCAGAAAAAATGAACAGCTAAAGCGGGCGGCCCGGCAGCGGGTTGGGGTCAGATACAGCCTGCCCCGCTCCCTTCTGGCCGTTGGCGGGGTTGGCACTACGCCAACGATTGGTATTCGGGTCTCTTTTTAATCAGGTACGTTTATGAGCAATCGATTCGTGTTTCCGGCCTTCTTTCTGCTGGCGGCTGGCCCACTGGCGGCTCAACCGGCTACGCTTAGTTCGGCCCGCAGCGACTGGGTATCAATCAGAAAGGAGCCAACAACGGCACCTCTGATTGCCTGGCAGGTGCCGCAGGCAAAACGGGTAGTCGAACATAAGCTGACCTATACCGTAACGGTGCGGGTGCAGGCGGCCGACGCGGTGACCCGGTTACAGTTTGTTCGTAATGGGTTGGTCCTGAACCGGGAGACGCGCGGCTTTAAACGGGCGGGTGGTGTCGAGTTTTCGGAGGTAATTCCGCTGGTGCCCGGATCGAATGAACTGTATGTCATGGCAACAAACGCCATTGGCACCACCACGTCTGAGCCGCGCCTCATCAGCTGCCAACCCGATACGTCATTGGCGAAGCAGGTACCTGTAGCGGGTGTTTCCGACCAAAAGCGACTGGCGCTGATTGTTGCCAACGGAAACTACGGTAAGTCGCTGCTCAGGAACCCAACCAACGATGGCCGGGCCATAAAACAGCAGTTGGAAAAACTGGGCTTTGCCGTTACCTATAAAGAAAACCTGCCCCTGCGCGAGCTGAAGCAAACGTTCGATGGGTTTATGACCGACCTCGGCTCACACAACGTTGGCCTGTTCTATTATGCCGGGCACGGACTAATGGTTGGTGGCGAGAATTACGTGCAGCCGGTCGATGCGGAGCCCAAAGTAGAATCTGATGTGGAATTTGAGTGTTATCCCTTGCGGCAACTGGTAGCCCGGATGGCCTACGCCAATCCCAAAGGGGCTAACCTGATCTTTTGGGATGCCTGCCGGAACAACCCTTACCGGTCCTGGCGGCGGGGGGCTGGTGAGTCAATGGTAACCCCGCTGCTGCCTGCGGTGGGTACCATGATCGTTTTTGCCACCGAGCCGGGGAAGCAATCCTACGATGGCGATGAAGAAAACGGCTTGTTTACGGGTGAGTTGCTGAAGCACCTGGGGCAGCCTGGCATCGATATTTTCGAACTGGTCGACCGCATCGATCAGGGCCTCGAAGACCGGGGGTTCAAACAGCCTCCTTACCTGGAGGGTCGGTTACGGGGCAAGTTTATGTTCAACGCCAATTGAGGTATGGCTACGTACCTGACCCACCGGCTACTGGCTGTGCTCCTGCTGTTGCTGGGCCTAAACGGCGTAGCCTTGCCCGGCAAGGGACAAACGGTACACGCTATTCTGGTGGCCGACACCACGGATCCACTGCTTCATACGGTTTGCAAACGGGATATTGACATCATGCACCGGCAGTTTGTGCAGGTAGCGGCGGCTATCCGGTATGAGTTACGTGAACAGGTCGTTGCCGGAGAAACATTCAGCAGTAAACGCCTCCGCAACGTGGTGAGCAAGCTGTCGCCCGCGCCAGACGATATCATCTTCCTGTACTATACCGGGCATGGCTACAATGCCCGGCGGCGGGCGGGTCGTTTTCCAGTGATGCTGCTCGACAAAGACGCCGCGGTCAGCGGGCGAAATCCCGGTCTGCTGGCCGTTCATCAGGTATTGACCGCCAAACACGCCCGCCTGTGCATTACCCTCGGCGACTGCTGCAATCAGTTGGTCAGAAATATGCGGGGAATGGTCAATAAAACGGTTGCGCCAAAGGCCCTGTTGCTAACCAACGATTCGCTGGATGAAGTCTACCGGACGTTGTTTCTGAACGTAAAGGGCGATGCGCTGATTGCCAGCAGCCAACCCCCGCAACAGGCCTATGCCCACCCCGACTCGGGAAGTTTTTATACCCGTTCGTTCAACGAAGCCCTGGAACTGGCCAGCCGGAACAACAAACAGGTAAGCTGGGAAACCCTGCTCCGCGATACCCAATCCCGATTGACCCGGCATCAGGCCACCCGAACCAGACAGTCGATCTATGTGGTGCACGTGGCTGGTCGCACCCCCGCCCGCGCCACCATTAGTTTCGACCTGATTAACCGCCTGCTGAACGAACTAACAAACCCAACACGCCCGGCCACCCAACGACAGGTAATCCTGAATCGGCTGACGGGGTTCTTTGTGAAGCAGGCGCGTATAGACGTCTATGTCAACTCGACCCTGAGCCAGGTACAACGCATAGAGCCGTTTCTACAACGGCTCTATGGGCAACATGACCACAGTCAGCAACTTAACCTCATCGAGCGCCTCTCGGAGATGACCGCCGACGGCAGGCAGTACAGCCGGGCGGCCATTGAGGCGGTAGGGGTAGAGGCCGGGGTCAGGTACGTTGCCAATGAACCCAAAGCCGCACTAACCCCAAAAGCCGTGCCTGTGCCAACGGCCCTGAGCCTATTGGTTCGGACCGACAAAGGGCGGGCAAATGTTACCTATTGGGCGGGAAATCAGTTAATTGTGGAGGCAAACGTGAGCCGCCCCTGCCATATTCGGCTGGTATATGTATTGGCCGACAGTATTACGGTATTGCTCGAAAACGATGCCGAGATCAAGCCCGGCCAGGAAAATCAGTATGTTCGTATTGCCCCCGACTCGGCCTTTGTTTGCGCGGCTCCGTTTGGTACGGAATACCTGCTGGCCTACGCTGCCGAATCAGCTTTTTGCCCCATACCGACCATCCCTAATCCGAAGCTGTACGTTAGACCGGAGAATGGCTATACGGTTTTCGTAGGATCGATGCCCGAGATCAGGAAAGCCGTTGCCTGCACGACAGATGGGGGCGAGGTAGTTGAAGACCGAATTCAGATCGTCACGCGCGGGCGATAACGAACGCTACCAGCGACAGCGCAGCCTGCCGCCTAGTTCACCACAAAGCCGTAGCGGGTAAAACGAGCCATATCCTGGTAACGGATCCAACAGAAACCAGCATCAGCCCAGCGTTTCCCGAAACTGTTCACTACCCGGAAAGCGCCTCCGAACCGGTTGTCGTCGTACCCGACCAGGCAGAGGGCATGGCCCCGGAGGTGCTTGTTCTGCGGATTGTCGGTCGGGGCGGGCGTCCACACGTTGGCGGCGGTATAGAAGGAGGGCGGGATCACCATACCCACCACAACGGGGCTGCCGTTGGCCAGGGCTTTTTTCAGTTGGTCTATTTTTTTCTGGTCGCTATCCTGCACGTTGAATAGGCGTTCGTAGTCCCGAATCCGGTAGCGGGCGGCAAGCTGGTCAACCGCGCTAGTCTGCTGGCCGCAGGCCGGATACGGGAAACGGCTAAAGGGAACGCTGCCAACGTCTCTGAGAACCGCAAATACCTTGGTGAGGTAAACGCCCTCCACGCAGGCATAATCGTTGGTCGCCTTGGCTTTTTCGTACAGGTAACTCGGTGAAAAAGCCAGCCTGCTGATGGCCGCTTTCGTTGTTTTCTTCCGGGCTTTAGCCTCCAGAATGGTTCGCAGATAATAGCCGCAGGCAAAGCCAACGCAGGTGCCGTAGGCCCCCTGCTCCCGCACGGGTGGGCATAATGCCTCAAAAGAAACCCGGTCTGGCAGTGGCGTTTTGATCAGAATAGCCTGATAGGGAACCTGTGCGTACCCGGCATCGTCGAGCAGCAGACCGGGGATGCTATCGGTCTGGGCCGCCGCCGGAAGGGTCAGCAACAGCAGCAGATAACCGGTGAGCCATGCCGTTTTCATGGTCAGGGTGCAGGTGCCGACGCCGACAGTTGATTCAGCAACTGCCGGGCTTCCTGCTGGTAGGGATGGCCGTTTAGCTGAGCTATTTTGTTCAGAAGCGGCCGTGCCTGGGTACGTTGGTTGGCCTTCAGATACGCCAACGCCAGATACCATTGCGCGCTGGCACCCCAGTGCCCTGTTTTTGCCGCAAGTACCGTAAGCTCCTGAATAGTTGGCTGACCGTCAGCACGGTTTAAGCCTTGTGTAGCTACCTGTAAACGAACCGAATCCTGCCCCGACTGGCTGTTTTCGGGTGCGGCGGCTACCCGGTCTGGATCTGGCAGCAGGGTGGGAGCGGGCTTTAGGTGGGGCGAAAAAAAGTGGGTAAACGCAGCCTCGTTTTGGGCCAGTTCCTGCCGTTTGTCTGCCCGGTTTGTATAAAGTAGCCAACCGACGCCAAGCAGCAGGGCCAGCGAAGCCGCCATCACCCAACTCGCCCGGCCAAAACGAACCAACTGACGAACTGGCTGGCTCTGGGCTGGCAGCGGCCCCAAGTCAGGGGCTTTTCCTTTTGCTTCGGCAAGCTCGGGTTGGGCAGTCTGTTTGGCTATGTCGGGCAGTAACCCCCGCTTGTCGAGGTCGGCGTGAAGTTGCCTGAACCGGTCTTTTTGGGCCAGAAAAGACAGTCCCTGTTTCAGCTCACGTTGCAGCGCCACCTCTTGCCGGAGTTGGGGGTCCTGCTGTATTCGGGCTTCAAACTGGTCTTTTTCGCCGGCTGGTAATTGCCCGGCCAGGTAGGCGCCAATCTGTTCCAGAAGTTCATCGGAGAGGTCCATGCCTAGTCTGTTTTGTATTGGCTGTATAATGCCTTCATTCGCTGGGCGCAGCGGAAGCGCTTCACCTTGGCGGAGTTTTCCTGCAACCCGATTCTGGCCCCGCACTCGCCCAGTGATTTTTCCTCCACATAAAAGCAGTGCAGCATCGTTTGGCAATCGGCACCCACGTCAGCAAACGCCCGGCCAACAGCCTCCCAATCTACTTCACTGTCACTCCAGATAGAACCGCCATCGGCTACGCTCGCTTCACTGTCTTCTCGACCGCTTACATCGCCCCCCGTCTCTATACTAACGGCTTGACTTGTGCTCTCGTAGCTGTCAGGTGAATCGGTTTCTTCCGCCATATCGTCCTGCATGGTCTCCAGCTTCTGAATATGATTTTTCCGTAGATAACTGACCCACCGATTTCGACAAACGGTAAAGACGTACGCCGCTACGGGCTTCTCCTGAAACACGTATTTCCCATTTTTCAGTTTGATCGCAAACTCAGCCATTCCTTCCTGTAAAATGTCGAGGGCATCGTCTGTAGAAATGGCACTACGCTGACGGGCATAGGGCATGAAGCTGCGGAATACATTGATATACAGGCATTCCCAGGCCTGTTTATAGTCGGCGAGCAGGGCCTGATAGAAGGCCAGGTTTCCCTGCGCAACGTTCAGACAAGGGTTATCGTCATCCGTAGTCATACCGGCCGGCTTTTACAGTAGCGGTATGGCATAGGTACTGATTTGAGCGCCAGAAAACAACGAACGGCCTGGTTGTCAGCCCGACATTCAGTTTAGCGGTTGCCCTACTTACTTATAGGTATCGCTGTTTTCACCAACCGTTATCAGCCCGTTCACTTTTTCCTTTCCACGCTGATAACCTGCCCAACCTGATTGCGATACACAGGTGAGACGACCTCATAATCTGTTCACCTTAAACGAGTATCACTCATGAAAAAGTTAATTCTATCGGCCCTAGCAGCAGCTACTGTCTGTACGGTTTATGCCCAGTCTAACACGCTGTCGCTTAGCCAGAAGGGCAACGACAACCAATCAGCCGCCACTCAAAAGGGCAAAGCTAACAGCTTGACAATGAGCCTGATTGGCAATAGCAACATAACGCGTGATGTCAACAACAGTTTTGGCCCTGCGGTGCAAAAAGGGAATGGCAACACAGGGTCAATGGCGGTAACCGGTGATAATAACCAGGTTTACTTTAACGAGAATGGCGTCAACAATAACCTGACCCTGTCGATGACTGGCAATAGCAACCTCGGTTTTATTTATACGACTGATGAAGTAAATAAGACAGGGAATCAAGTTGCTCTGGTCCAGGTAGGTACCAACAATTTTGGTAGTGCTGGTGTTGCCAGTGGCAGCTATAACGAGATCAGTCTCACCCAGGTTGGCAATAGCAATTCAGGTACTGCTTTTGCTGAAAGTGGAAGCTATAACGAGGTTAGGGTTAAACAAATCGGGGATAATAATAATGGAGGTGCTTCGACGGATAATAGTAATAGTAGCCATGCCACGTTGACCCAGACGGGCAATTATAACTATGGCTTTGCCGGCTCAATCTACGGAGCTAGCAACCAGGCCAGTGTAATACAAACAGGGGACAATAATATTGGCGAGGCATTCTCAATTTCTGGTAGTTATAATCAGGTTAGTCTTACTCAGAGGGGTAATATGAATGAGGCTCGTTTCAAACAGGATGGGTCATTCAATGCCGCTAATATGCTTCAGGAAGGCAACAGTAATAAGCTGGCCGGACTTGCGTCGCCCTACGCTATTCAGCAAGGCAACGGCAACGCCCTGACGCTTACCCAAACCGGTGATGGCAATGTGCTTCACTTTGGGCAAATGGGTAATAACAACACGGCTACTGTTATGCAAGGCTCAAATTAAGTGATCCCGAGCACTGGCCCTCTAACGGTTAGTGTCAGGCCCCTACCATCCGAAACGGATACAGGCTGCCAGCCCAGCAGCTAAGGAAGCGTGGACAGGGACCAACTACGGGAGTAGCCTCGAACCGGCAGGGAAACATCGTTTCATGCCGGTTTCTTTTTTGGGTTGCTATCAAGTTACAATGCTGGCTTCGTCATACTCTCCGTTTACATTTTTCTACCTGCCCCTGATAACCTGCCCCCCATGACTGCGATACACAGGTGAGACGACCTCATAATCTGTTCACCTTACATACTTATCACTCATGAAAAAGCTCAGTTCATTATTGCTGGCGGCAGCTACAGTCTGTACTGCTTATGCCCAGCCCAATACTCTCTCGCTCAGCCAGTCGGGCACAGGAAACAGCACGCCGGTTTCGCAGGGAGGCCATGGAAATACGGGGTCTGTAACCGTAGCCGGGGATAACAACCTGGCTTCGTTGACCCAGTACGGTGGTAGCACGGCTACCGTGTTAGTGAAGGGGAATCGAAATGTGGCCTCGTTACAGCCATCGGGCACAGAAGCGTCGCTTACCCAGCTTGGCGACGACAATAGAGCATCTATCAACAGTTTGGGCTCGTTGAGCCGGTACAATTTGTATCAGAGTGGAAACAGAAATACGGCGCTGGCAGAATCGAACTGGGGGGGTAACAACCAGGTGGCTATTTCGCAGGTGGGCTATAACAACCAGAGTTCGGTCAGAGCATCTGGGTATGACGGGTTTGCTCCCCTGTTCGACAGTCACGACAACCAGGTCAGTATCAGCCAGTCGGGGACCGATAACTACAGTAATGCCAACATCCAGTACAGTTCATACAACCAGGTGACGATCAGCCAGACGGGAGAAGACAACGTTGCCCGAACGAACCATACGGGGGGCATTTTTCCGGGCCGGGGTATGGACAATCAGGCAACCATTTCGCAGACGGGCGAGGCCAACCAGGCCCTGATCGACCAGCCCGGCAATGCCAATCAGGCGACCCTGACCCAACTTGGTACTGGCAACGAAGCCCGCCTGTTGCAGGCGGGAGACCTGAACACAGCTACTGTGGTACAGCGTGGCATGAACAACGTATTGGCCGGGCTAAATCCGGGGGCAACCAGTGCGTTCCAGACCGGAATGAATAATGCGCTGACGCTCACCCAAACGGGCGATGGCAACGTACTGCGCTTTGGTCAGATGGGCAATAACAACACGGCTACGGTAATGCAGGCTGCATACTAAATGGTCATTACGCTACGCGGTCATTGATTGGTTTTCAACGAACGACAACCTAACGAACCAACTGCTATGAAACGCCTGTATCTTCTGCTTTTCTGCGCCCTGCCACTGACGGTTTCTGCCCAGTCGGAGGTGTATTTCCGGCAACCAGTGGCCGACAGGAGTCTGGCCGGGTTGGCTGCCAGCGAATTAACGCTTGTGCAGACGGGGCAACTAAACCAACTGCAGGTTCAGCAAACTGGCCGCGCCAACGCGATTCGTATTACCCAGCATGGCCAGAACAACACGCTTGACCTCGACCTGACCGGCAGCAACAACCGCTATGCTTTTGCGCAACAGGGTGATAACAACCTGACTCAGTGGCGAGCCAGCCAAAACAACGGCCAAGTGGACGTAATCCAGCGGGGCAACAACAACCAGCTTATTCAGGAAAGCAGTGGCCTGGCTACTGGGGTGTCGCTGCGCATTGAGCAAACCGGAGGCATGCGGGTGCTGCTCAAAAATGGCCATACCCCATGAACCACGCCAGCGTTCGCCTCGGTGGCGGCAACGCCTAGAGGGGTTATTGAAATGAGGAGTAGCAGGGAAAAGCGCGGCCGGTTGGCTGCGCTTTTTTTAGCTGGTACCGTTACCTGCGGTTAAAGCCCAGGGAGAACGGACATGATAAAACAACGTTTATTTGGCGTTTCACTCAGAAGGCGGCTGTTTATTACGATGCCTTGCCAAAAAGCGAACGGCTCTTACGTTAGTAGAGCTATTTTTGAGGCTTAAACTAACGACAATATTTATTTACATGCGTAAACATCTCCTGTTGCTCTTGTTGGCAGTCGGGTTGGCGCAGTCTGGACTGGCGCAGACTACCTTTCCCCGCAACGGCGTCTACGACGAACGCCCCAACCTGTACGCGTTCACCAATGCTACCATCGTGGTTGATCCTAAAACCACGCTGCAAAACGCGACCCTGCTGATTCGGAATGGCCGGGTGGAAGCCGTGGGCAACACTGTTTCGGTGCCTGCCGGGGCGGTGGTCATGAACCTGCAGGGCAAGCGCATTTACCCCAGCCTCATCGACCTTGATTCGGATTATGGCATGCCCGATTTGCCGCCCCGCCGGGGGGGAGGGCTGTTTAACACGCCGCCGCAACTGGAGTCGAACAAAAAGGGCCCTTACTACTGGAATCAGGCCATTCAGCCCGAAGCCGATGCCGGGCTGCTGTTTAAAGTAATCAACCCCAAGGCCGAGGAACTGCGGAAGCTGGGCTTTGGGGCGGTGCTCACCCACGCCCATGATGGCATTGCGCGGGGCAACGGCACGCTCGTGACCCTGGCCGACGACCGCGAAAACACCGTGGTGCTCCGCAATGGCCTTAGCCAGCATTTTTCGTTCAGCAAAGGATCGTCAGGGCAAAACAACCCCAACTCCATTATGGGCGTGGTGGCCCTGCTGCGGCAGGCGATGTATGATGCCGACTGGTACAAGAAAAACGGACCCGCCGAACAGGCCAACCTCTCACTCGAGGCCCTGAACCGCGCCGCTAACCTGCCCGCGTTTTTCGAGGCGGGTGATAAATTCGGCGTGCTCCGCGCCGACAAAATTGGTGACGAATTCGGGCGGCAGTTTATCATTCGTGGGGGTGGCGACGAGTATCAGCGGATCGACGAGATTAAGGCTACCGGGGCCACGCTGATTTTGCCCGTGAGCTACCCGCAGGCTTATGATGTAGAAGACGCCTGGGATGCCGATAACGTCTCGTTGGCCGAGATGAAGCACTGGGAAATGGCCCCCGCCAACCCCGGTATGCTGGCGCAGGCGGGCATTCCGTTTGCGCTGACGAGTTCAGGCCTGAAAACCCGCACCGATTTCATGGCCAACGTACGCAAAGCCATCGAAAATGGCCTTACCGAGGCCCAGGCGCTGGAAGCCCTCACCACCCGCCCCGCCCAGCTTATCCGTGCCGACGACCTGCTTGGCACGTTGGCGGTGGGTAAACTGGCCAATTTCATTGTCACGTCGGGCAATCTGTTTGCCGCTGATAACGTGATCTACGAAAACTGGATTCGCGGGAAACAATACATCCTCGCCAACCGCGCCATCGCCGATCTGCGGGGTACGTATGACCTGAACATTACGCCCCAGGCCGGCACGTCGAATCTGAAATTGCTGATCACGGGCAACAACCCCGATAAGCCCGATTTTGGGGTAACGGCCAACGACACCATCAAGCTGACGCCCAAAGTGGCTATCGACAATAATTTGGTGTCGATGCAGGTGGCCCTGGATAAAAAGCAGCCCAATGCTCTCACACGCCTTACCGGTTACCGCAACGGAAGCACGTTGCAGGGCGACGGGCAACTGCCTAACGGGCAGACCGTCACGTGGTCGGCTACACTGAGCAAACCCTTTTCGGCCTCCGCTACCAAAGCCGACACGACGAAAAAATCGACGATGGGTGGGCTGCTGTATCCGTTTGTGGGCATGGGCAACGCCAAAAAGCCACAGCCGCAGACCCTGCTCATTCGCAACGCCACGGTCTGGACCAACGAAAAAGACGGCATCATGACCACCACCGACGTGCTGGTGAGCAACGGGAAAATTGCGCAGGTAGGCAAGAACCTGACCGCGCCAACGGGGGCTTCGGTCATCGACGGGACGGGCAAACACCTGACCAACGGCATTATCGACGAGCACTCGCACATTGCCCTGTTTTCGATCAATGAAGGCTCGCAATCCAGCACCGCCGAGGTACGCATGAGCGACGCCATCAACCCCGACGACGTGAACATTTACCGGCAACTGGCGGGGGGCGTTACGTCGTCGCAACTGCTGCACGGGTCGGCCAACGCCATTGGCGGGCAGTCGGCGCTGGTGAAGCTGAAGTGGGGCGAACCGGCTGACGGTCTGCTGATTAAGGGGGCCGACGGGTTCATTAAATTTGCCCTCGGCGAGAACGTGAAACAGGCTAACTGGGGCGACGCCAACCGGGTGCGTTTCCCGCAGACGCGCATGGGCGTGGAGCAGGTGTACATGGACCATTTCGTGCGGGCCAAAGAATACGCCAAAGCCTGGAATGCGTACAACGCACAGAGCAACACCCCCAAAGCGAGGGGTAAAAATGCTACGGCCACGTTGACAGCTCCCCGCCGCGACCTGGAACTGGATGCGCTGGCCGAGATTCTGGCCAAAAAACGGTTTATCACCTGCCATTCCTACGTGCAATCGGAGATCAATATGCTCATGCACGTGGCCGACTCGCTGGGTTTCAAAGTAAATACGTTCACCCACATCCTGGAAGGCTATAAAGTGGCCGACAAGATGGCTAAACACGGCGCGGGCGGCTCGACGTTCTCTGACTGGTGGGCCTACAAGATGGAGGTGAAAGATGCCATTCCGTACAATGCCGCCCTGATGGCCCGCGAAGGCGTGACGGTGTCGATCAACTCGGATGATGCCGAAATGGCCCGTCGCCTGAATCAGGAGGCGGCCAAAACGGTGGAGTATGGCGGTATTGCGGAAGAAGATGCCTGGAAAATGGTGACGCTCAACCCTGCCAAGCTCCTGCATCTGGATAGCCATATGGGTAGTATCCGGCCCGGCAAAGACGCCGACCTGGTACTCTGGAACAACCACCCCCTCTCGATCTACGCCCGCCCCGATTACACCATCATCGACGGCGCGATCTACTACAGCCAAACCGGCGACGAGCAGAACCGCGTAGCCATGCAGGCCGAACGCGCCCGCCTGATTCAGAAGATGATCCAGGCCAAAGCCGGTGGACAAACCACCACCCGCCCCACGGCCCGCCGCCAGCGGATGTGGCATTGCGAAGACATCGAAGGCGTCATGGCTGAGGGAGAAAATAAATAGGCACAGATTTTTTGGACAGGATTATCAGGATTTCGGGATGAACAGGATTTCTTTTTTCTTCTGAGCAAACTAAAAATCCTGTTCATCCCGAAATCCTGATAATCCTGTCCAAAAAAATCTATTGAATCATTAATCATGAAACACATACTAATCGTACTCCTCTGCCTGTCGCTTACGAGCGCGTGGGCACAGAACCCCGCCCCGGCAGGGCCGCAGCAAAAAGCAATTGCTCTCCTGGGCGGCACCATCCACACGGGCACCGGGCAGGTGATCACCAACGGCTACATCACCTTCGACAAAGGTGTGATTACCGGCGTTGGTGAGGCCTCGGCTATGAACCGGAACACGGGCGACGTGCAGGTTATCGACGTAACGGGGCGGCATGTGTATCCCGGCCTGATCTCGCCCGCCTCGCTGGTGGGGCTGCAGGAAATCGCCTCCGTCCGCGCCACCGTCGACTCGCGCGAAGTGGGCGTGCTGAACCCCAACGTACGGTCGCTGATTGCCTACGATTCTGACTCCGATGTTATCCCAACCATTCGCAACAACGGTATCCTGATTACGCAGGCCATGCCCATTGGTGGCACTGTGTCGGGGTCCTCGTCGATCATGCACACCGATGGCTGGAACTGGCAGGATGCGGTGCTGCGCAAAGACGACGGTATCTGGCTCAACTGGCCCGGTTATTACGCCCGTGATTTCGACATGGAAACGTTTCAGTCAGTAGTAAAGAAAAACGACAAGCGCGACGAGGCCATCCGGGCTGTGCAGCTTGTTTTCGCCGAAGCCAAAGCCTATGCCGAGGGTACCACGCCCGCTACCACGAACCTCAAATTCGAGTCCATGCGGGGCCTTTTCACTGGCAAACAGAACCTGTATGTCCGCGCCGACTACGCCAAAGATATCATCGAAGCAGTGCGATTTGCCAAAGCGGCGGGTGTACCCAACGTGGTGATTGTGGGGGCCGAAGACGTTGATAAAGTGACCGGGTTTCTAAAAGAAAACAGCGTGCCGGTGATCCTGAGTCCGCTGCACCGCCTGCCCAACCGCGAAGATGAACCGGTCGATCTGCCCTACCGGCTGCCGGGCATTCTGCAAAAAGCGGGCGTGATGGTGGGCCTGAGTTATTCTGAAGAGTGGTGGCGCACCCGCAACCTGCCGTTTCTGGCGGGCACCGCCGTTGGCTTCGGCGTATCGGACCGCGAAGAGGCCCTGAAGATGGTCACGGCCAACACCGCCAAAATCCTGGGCATCGACGGGCAGGTAGGTACCCTCGAAAGGGGCAAACAGGCCACACTTGTTGTTTCCAAAGGCGACATCCTCGACATGCGCACCAACGTGATCGAACAGGCCTTCATCCAGGGCCGCCAACTTAACCTCGACGACAAGCACAAGCGCCTGTATAACAAGTTCAAAACCAAGTACGGTAAGTGAGTTCAAGGTTTAACGTCTAAGGTTTAACGTGGCTTTGCGCTCTAGGCCCTTCGACAGGCTCAGGGTGACAGGTCACTAGAACATTCCTCCTGAGTTGATTCAAGGTCGTTTTCACCCTGAGCTTGTCGAAGGGCCTAGAGCGCAAAGCCACGTTAAACCTTAGACGTTAAACCTTGAACTCCTTTTCAATCAACGCCACGCAAAACCCCGCTATGCCCTCTTTGCGGCCCACGAAACCCATGTGTTCGGAGGTGGTGGCTTTGATGGCGATGTCGTCTTCTGCAATGTTCATGACGTCGGCCAGGCAGGTTTTCATGGCCGGAATGTGGAGGTTTAGTTTGGGTTCCTGAAGCACCACCGTTACATCGACGTTGCCGACTTCCCAACCCGCTTCGCGGATCATACGCATCACCTCGGTCAGCAATACTTTGCTGTCTACGCCCTTCCAGCGGGGGTCTTTATCGGAGAAATGATAGCCGATATTGCGCATGTTGGCGGCACCCAGCAGGGCGTCGCAGATGACGTGGCAGATAATGTCGGCGTCGGAATGCCCGTAGGCTCCGTGCGTGTGCGGAATCTGGATACCCCCCAGCCAGAAGGGGTGGCCTTCCACCAGTTTATGGACATCGTAGCCCTGCCCAACGCGGATTTTCATAGCTTATACACTCAATGAATTAACATACTGGCGCACGACTGCATTAAACTCAGATGCCGTTTGAAGGCTGTCTTCTGCGTCATGTTGTGATAA
Organism: Fibrella rubiginis; assembly: GCF_017353185.1. Lineage (GTDB taxonomy): Bacteria > Bacteroidota > Bacteroidia > Cytophagales > Spirosomataceae > Fibrella > Fibrella rubiginis. Next base: position 480,407 of record NZ_JAFMYV010000001.1, read on the forward strand.
CACGATATCGAGTTCATAATCGCCGCCTTGTCGCTTTTCCATCAGACGGTTCACGTCACGACTGTACTTGGCGCTGAAAAGACCGGGCTTCACAAAATGCAAACCAAAGAGCGATTGTGCCGCACTATGCGAATTAATACTGATCAGCTTAGTGGCCAGCAGCGCACGGACAGCATCGAAAAAGGCATAGTAAGCTCTGTTACAGGCTGCTTCATAACGGCCTTCCCGAACCAGTATCTGGCAGTCAATCAGACACTCATCAGCTTTGTGCAGGTAAGCAAGCACATCCTCATTCATACAACAATGCCCTCGCTACGAACAGCTTGATAAAACAAACGCGTCGACTGATCATATGCTGTAGCAGACACCGGTTTGGCAGACACATGTACTGTATAGTCGAGGCCTAATTGACTGGCTACCGTACTGATTTTATCAACCTCCGGTCCAAAATGAACGGTATCCTGCTTAAGCACGACAAGGTAGTCCACGTCCGAATCACTCCTGAAGTCGCCACGTGCGTAAGAACCAAATAAGATCAGTCGATCTAATTGAGGTCCGTAAATCGACAGCAAGGCCCGCTTGAATTGCTGCGATAGCGCCCCAAGCTCAGCTTCTGATAGTGGTTTAAGCGATATGCTATTCATGAGAATGGTCCGTAACAGACACAAAAAACAGGATTTTTTAGGTCTACTCCGTTTTAGACGTAACTCATTTATGCCAAAACCGGAGCGGACTAAAAAATCCTGTTTTTTTAGTCTACCAGAGATGTCCCTAATTTTATTAGGCCCGCCGCCGGTAATATAATGTCGAGCTGTTATCGGGGCGTAGAATCTGGCGGGCTATTTCCTGGATCGAATCGGGGGTGACGGCCTGGATTTTGGCGGCTTCCTGATTCACCAAGTCGGGGTCACCGGCGTTGGCGGCAAAAGCCAAATTCATGGCCCGGTTCAGTAGTTCTACCTCCGAAAATGCCAGCGTCGATTCGGCCTGATTTTTCACTTTAATCAGTTCATTTTCCGGCACGAGTTGATCCGTTACTTCCTGCAATACCGCGTTAATGGCCGCGTCGGCTTGTTCCAGCGTCACGCCTTCATTGAGGTTGCCCTGTACCATAAACAACCCCGGTTCAACTGAGGCCGTCAGGTATGAGCCGATGTTACTAAACAACTGCTGCTCTTTCAGCAGTTGCTGATACAACCGGCTCGATTTACTCCGACCCAGCAGGTCGCTGAGCAGGTCGGCGGTCTGAAAATCAGTATCGAACCGACCGGGCATGTGGTAGGCTTTGTAGATCGCGTTCAGGGGTACGTCGGCGAGGTGGTCTTTCAGGCGGGCCTGCGTCTGGCGGGGTTCGGCGGGGAGGCTGCGGATGTACTCGTTGCCCGCCGGTATGGGTTCGAACCACTTTTTGCAAAGCTGCTTCACCTGCTCGGTAGTCACGTTGCCCGCCACCACCAGAATGGCGTTGTTAGGCAGGTAGTACTTAAAGAAAAAGGCCTTCACATCGTCCAGCGTGGCATTTTCGATATGGCTGATGTCTTTACCAATGGTAGCCCAGCGGTAGGGATGCTGCTGGTAGGCAAGGGGGCGTAGTTTCAGCCACACGTCGCCGTAGGGCTGGTTGAGGTACCGCTGATTAAACTCTTCGATCACCACTTTCTGCTGCACGTCGAGCACGTTCTGATCGAACGACAGGCTCAGCATCCGGTCCGACTCAAGCCAGAACGCTGTTTCCAGATTAGCGGTGGGCAGGGTGATGTAGTAGTTGGTAATGTCGGGACTGGTGAAGGCGTTGTTTTCACCCCCCACGCGCTGCAACGGTTCGTCGTAGCTTGGAATGTGCTTCGAGCCACCAAACATCAGGTGTTCAAACAAGTGGGCAAAGCCGGTGCGGGCGGGGTCTTCGTCGCGTGAGCCGACGTTATAAAGAATATTTACGGCGGCCATGGGCGTGCTGGCATCCTCATGCACAAACACCTTCAGGCCGTTGTCTAAGACAAACTGGTTGTATTGAATCATTGCAAAACGTTTCGCGCAGTAGGGCGGTTAAACCTATTCACAAAAGTAAGTCTAAAGGATTTGGGATTGTGGATTGGGGATTTGGGATTGGTTGTTTACGCCAGCGTATTCATGCGTAAGCAACTAATCCAAAATCCCCAATCCGAAATCCCAAATTCGATATCTCTCGCTAATGAAACACATACTTCTTTTCGTTCTGTTGCTTTCTTCCTGCTTTTCGCGTGCCCAGATCCTGACTGATCCGGCTGCGCAACAAACGGTGGTGAAGGCACTGGACCATATCTATAATTACGAATTCGCCGAGGCTGCGCCCTACATCAAACAACTGCAAAGCCGGTACCCGCAAAGCCCCATCATTCCCGTGTTGCGTGCGCTCACCATTCAGTGGCAATACCTGCCCATCAGCGATAGCCGGGCCGCCACTAACCAGTATGTAGCCCAGGTTGATCAGGCCATCCGGGGGGTAGAGCAGATGATTGATAAGAACGACAAAGATCCCGAAGCGGTGTTTCTGGGCCTGACCGCCCACGGCTACATGGCCATGAAGCATAACATGGACGACGAAAGTATGAAGGCCGTTTCGGAGTCGCGGAAAGCCTATGCGTACATGAAAGACGGGTTTAACCTGATGGACAAAAACGTGGAGTTTTACTTCTCGACAGGCCTCTACAATTATTACGTGGAGCGTTACCCCATCGACCACCCGGTGGTGAAACCATTTATGGTCTTCTTCAAGAATGGTAACATTGCCTTGGGGCTAAAGCAAATGGACGTTTCGGCTAAAAGGGCCATTTTCACACGCCCGGAGGCCAATTTCTACCTCGCCCACATCTACGTCAAGCACGAGTCGAATTTCCCGAAAGCGGTGGAATACATGGATTACCTGGTCGATCACTTTCCGAAAAACCCCATTTTCCAGATGCGCTATGTGGAAGCCCTGCTGCTGGCGGGCCGCTACGCCGACGGGCAGGTGGCACTGAAAAAGCTGAAGACCATGCAACACCGGCTGCTCCCCGCCGCCATCAATCTGTTTGAGGGTATTTTGGCTGAGCGCTTTGCTAAAGACGACTCGGCAGCAACCGTGGCGTACAATGCAGCCCTGAAACAACCCGTCAATATTGCTTACACCAAAGAATACCACGGCCTTGCCTATGCCGGATTAGCCCGCATTGCCGCCCGCGCCAACAACCATGCTTCGGCCAAAAATTATTACAAAAAAGTCCTCGACACGTCGGAATATAAATTCGTGGTGCGGGAGGCGAAGGCGTTTAAGTAACGAGGACGCCTGAGCGCGTACACTGTCAGAAGCTGAACAGAAACAAATTAATGGTATGTTGGCGTTTGAACAGGTAGTTTAACTAAATGGAAAGCACGATGGAAACTTTACAAAGTCCGTTGAGTAATGCCCAACTGGAGTTGCTTCAGATGTTTGCCCGTCCTGTTGATGACTCGGACTGGAAGCAGATAAAGACTTTGATAACCAGTTATTTCGCTCAAAAAGCTATTAGTGAAGCGAATAAAGTTTGGGATCATGAAGGATGGGATAAGGCCAAAGTTGAGCAACTGCTAAACACGCATCTAAGAACCCCCTATCGTAAACAATGAGGGTCGTTGTTGATACCAACATTCTGCTCGTATCTGTTTCAGAACGCTCTCCTTACCACCTGATTTTTGAGTTGTTTGTAGAAGGGCGATATACGTTGTGCGTTACTACAGAGATTCTTGATGAATACGCTGAAATATTAACTGTACAGGCAAATTCGACGGTTTCCAACGCTACATTAGAGACCATCGAAAACGCACAGAACGTCTCCTTCACCACACGCTATTTTGCCTTTGACCTCATCAAAGTTGATCCAGACGACAACAAGTTTGTCGATTGCGCTATTGCCAGTAACGCCGATTTCATTGTAACTAATGATTCACATTTCGGTGTTCTGAAGGCAATTCCCTTTCCTCAGGTGAAGGTCATTTCTATTAACACATTCATGGATTTACTGGAGAAACTTTCTTCCGCATCCTCTACAGAATAGTTATTTAGTGTGGGCTGGCTAACTTTCTGGTCCTGGCGTATGACATACGCCCCCACACAACATACTTTATGCGTCTATGTTTCCGCTACGTCGTCCTACTGCTCACGCTCACCGTTGCCTGTCAGCGGCCCGTTACCTCATCAAAACCGTATTTCCCGCCAAAGGGCGATAACTGGGCACACCGAGACCCCGCGCAGGTGGGCTTGAATACCACCAAACTGGCTGAGGCCGTGGCCTTTGCCCAGACGAAAGAGACCACCCAGATGCCGCCCGACTTCTCGACGCAGGAGGAAATCTTTGGTAAACTGCTCGGACCCATGCCCAGGAGCCGCGCTAAAACCAACGGGCTGGTGTTGCGGCACGGTTTTATCGTGGCCGAATGGGGCGATACCCGCGCCGTTGACCCCACCTACAGTGCCGCCAAAAGCGTACTCTCCACCATTACAGGCATCACGCTCGAACGGGGCATGATCCCCAAAATCACCGATCCCGTGGCCAATCTGATTCACGACGGCGGCTACGATTCTGACCAAAACAAGACCATCACCTGGGAACAACACCTGCGCCAAAGCAGTGAGTGGGAGGGAAGCCTGTGGGGTAAAAACAGCGATTTTGTAGGCAAAGAGGCCTTCGGCAAAGGTGAGCGTAAGCCCCGCGCGTTGCAGGCCCCCGGCACCTATTACGAATACAACGACGTGCGCGTGAATCGGCTGGCCCTGTCGCTATTGCGCCTCTGGAAAAAGCCCATTCCCGATGTGGTCCGCGACGAACTGATGGCACCCATCGGCGCGTCGGATACCTGGAAATACATTCCATATCCCAATGCCGTGGCTGAGGTAGACGGCAACCGGCTGCCCTCCGTGAGTGGTGGTACGCGCTGGGGCGGTGGCCTCTGGATCAGCGCCCGCGACCTGGCCCGGTTTGGGTATTTGTTTGGGCGGCAGGGGCGCTGGCAGGATCGGCAAATTGTGTCGGCAGCGTGGGTGAAACAGGCCACCACCTGCGGCACTGTTGGCCCCGACTACGGTTATTTGTGGTGGTTGAACACAGGCAAAAGCCAGCAGTTACCCCATCCCTGGCCCGACGCGCCAACCACTAGTTTTGCAGCTATTGGCGCGGGGTCAAACACGGTCTGGATCGACCCCGAACACGACATTGTGATCGTTTGGCGGTGGCACGACGGCAGCCCCAATGAGTTGATTAAGCGGGTGCTGGCGGCAGTAGAGAAGTAGGCTACGCTCGCGCGAACCAGCCTGAAACTGTCTCCTTCAAACGGGTAAAACCATAGATTTTAGGGTTATATTGCCAAAAAATCCTAAATCATGTACGCATCCCGTCGCAACTTTCTTCAAAAACTAGCTGGTAGCTCAGCACTGGCTACGGTAGCTCCCTCCATGTTCAACGGCCTTTATGCCGGGAACAAATACCTGATCGAACCCATCCGTCCGCGGTCAGCCAATGACAAGGTGAACCTGGCCCTGATTGGCGCGGGTATCATCGGGCATTATGACCTGAACTGTGCGCTAAAGGTGCCAGGTACTAAAGTTGTGGCCGTATCGGACCTCTACGATCCCCGCCTGGTACGGGCTAAGGAAGTGTGGGGCAACGACATTCAAACCACCCGCGATTACCGCGACGTGCTGAAACGACCTGACGTAGACGCGGTGCTGATTTGCGTACCCGACTTTTGGCATGACCGCATTGCCATCGACGCGCTCAATGCGGGCAAGCACGTGTATTGCGAGAAGCCCATGGTACACCACATCGAAGAGGGGGCAGCGGTGATTGCGGCGCAGAAAAAGTCGGGCAAGGTATTTCAGGTGGGCAGTCAGCGGGCGAGTGCGTCGGCCATTCTGGAGGCCAAAAAGTATTATGAGCAGGGCATGATTGGCGAACTGACCTACGTAGACGCCTGCGTAGACCGGGCCGACGCGCTGGGTGCCTGGCAATATACCATGCCGCCTACCGTAGACCGCAACGAACTGGACTGGGACCGCTACATGCAAATGGCCGACCAGAAGAAGCCGTACAAAGTCGAAGAGTTTTTCCGGTGGCGCAACTACAAAAACTACGGCACCGGCGTGGCAGGCGACCTGTTTGTGCACCTCATCACGGGCCTCCATACCATCACGGGTGCTATTGGACCCACGCGCATCTATTCGCTGGGTGATCTGAATTACTGGAAAGATGGCCGCGATGCGTACGACCTCGTTACGGGCCTGATGGATTACCCCAAAACGGCCAACAACCCGTCGTTTCAGTTTATGACCCGCGTGAACCTCGCCGACGGTCGCGGTGGCTTAAACCAAACCCGGCTGGTGGGCACCGACGGCGTGATTGAAATTGGCTGGAATGACTTTGTGCTCAAACGCCTGAAACGCCCTAACGCGCCCATGTACAGCACCGGCTACGACGCGCTGTTCACCTACCCGAAGGCCATGCAGGATGAATTTGTGAAGCAGTACGACCAGAAATACCCCGCCGATCAATATCAGCGCATGGTGAAGCAGGAGCCGGAGGTGGTCTACAACGCCCCCGAAGGCTACGACGACCGCCTCGACCACATGATCGTGTTCTTCAACGCCATCCGCGAAAACAAGCCGTCGATGGTGAAGGAAGATGCCGTTTTTGGTCTCCGCGCCGCCGCCCCGTCCCTAGCCGCCAACCTCTCCGCCGAACAGCGCAAACCCATCAACTGGGACCCGGTGGGGATGAAGGTGTTGGCGTAAGCAAAAATGTACAATGCATGATGTACAATGAACAATGGCTCCGCCTGTGAACCTTTACAGTAACTGGCGAAGCCATTGTTCATTGTACATCATGCATTGTACATTCCCTACTAATTTCTCTTCGAAATTTCGTCCCTGATCTTCGCGGCGCGTTCGTATTCTTCGTTGCCGAGGGCTTCGTCGAGCATTTTCTGTAGCTCGTCGACAGTCATGTCTTTGAGTTGTTCGCCGAAAGCACGGGGTGATTTGCCCGACGACGTGCTGCGTACGAGTTCTTCCTGTTCCTCCTCTTCTTCATCTGACGAGGCCGTGATACCTGCTTCGGAGAGGATCGTTTCATAGGTGAAAATAGACACGCCAAACCGGATGCCAATAGCGATAGCGTCTGACGGGCGGGCATCGACTACGGTTTCCTGTACGCCGTCTGAGCAGACGATACGAGCAAAGAAAATGCCTTCGCGCAGGTCAGAAATGACGATTTCGCGTACGGTGAAGCCGAAATTTTTGGCAAACTGCTTGAACAGATCATGGGTCATGGGCCGGTTAGGCACAATCTTCTCGATCTCGATGGCAATAGCCTGCGCTTCAAACATGCCAATAATAATAGGCAACCGACGGTTGCCATATTCTTCACCCAGCACCAGCGCAAACGAACCCTGCTGCGACTGACTTGGCGACAAGCCTAATATCTCTAACTTAATTTTTTCCACGTCCCAAAATTAACCGATGTCGGTATTTATTGTTCTCCCGATAATGCAAAAAAGCGGGCTATCACGATGAGTAATAGCCCGCTTCCAAACCGTATAGGTTCTTAAAACCTGTTGGGTTTACAGTGCCTGAACTGCTTTCGTCAGTTTGGGTAGCACCTCAAATACGTCGCCAACGATACCGTAATCGGCTGACTTAAAGAAGGGTGCATCCGGGTCCTTGTTAATAACGACAATCACCTTCGATGAGTTTACACCCGCCAGATGCTGAATAGCGCCCGATATACCCGCCGCGATGTACAGGTTCGGACTGACTTTGATGCCCGTTTGGCCCACGTGCTCGTGGTGAGGCCGCCAGTCTAGATCCGACACAGGCTTCGAGCAAGCCGTGGCCGCGTGCAGTGCCTTCGCCAGATCTTCCACAATACCCCAGTTTTCGGGGCCTTTCATGCCGCGACCAGCCGACACGACCAGATCCGCTTCGGGTAGCAGCACGTCGCCGGTTGCTTTTTCGGTGTTGGTCACGCGCAGCGCAAAATCGGCATCGTTCAGGCTTGGCGCGAAATTTTCGACCGTGGCCGTGGCATCGGTTTCTTCCGTTGCAATCGTGTTTTTCTTAATCGCCAAGATCTTCACGTCAGCTTTCAACTCATTGAACGCAAACGCTTTACCGGTGTAGATGCTGGTCTTTACACGGAAGCCGCTGCTGAGGTCGGGCAACTCGATTACGTTGGGGGCGAGGCCTGCTTTGAGCTTGCCCGCCAACCGTGCCGCCATGGCATCGCCCAATGACGATTTGGCCAGCACCACCACTTTGGCTCCTTCCTGTTGCGCGGCGGCGGCCACCACCGAGGCATAGGCCATGCCGTTGGGTTCGTTCAGTTTCGCGTCGGTAGCGTGGAGTACTTTGGTGGCTCCAAACCGGCCCGCCGTGGCGAGTTCGCTCTGGTCGGCAGCACCGATAACCACGGCCGTAGCCGACGTACCCATCATGCCCGCTACTTTCGAGCCGTAAAATATTGCCTCCTGTGAGGACTTCTTGAGCTTCCCTTCGTCGAGTTCAGCAAAGATTAGGACAGACATGTGTTTGCTTGGGAGTATAGGAATGTACAATGAACAATGTATAATGTACAATGGCTCTTGCTCTAGAGCAGCGATGCCATGCAAGCTCATTGTAGATTATACATTGTTCATTGTACATTCATTCTAGATGACTTTCGCTTCGGTGCGTAATAACTTAATCAGTGTTTCGGCTTCGTCGGCGGGGATCATTTTTACGGCACCACGGGGGGCGGGCATTTCGTAGTTGGCCACGGCCGTTAGTGAATCCTGACCGGCGGGCTGAATGATCTTCAGGGGCTTGGTACGGGCCGTCATAATGCCGCGCATGTTCGGAATTTTCCATTCGGCAATGGGTTCCTGACAACCCAGTACAAGCGGCAGTTGGGCTTCGATATCTTCTTTGCCGCCTTCAATTTCGCGGGTCATCTTGGCCGTTGTACCCTCCACGTCGAGGCGCATCACGGGTGAGATCGACGGGATACCGAGCATTTCGCCCACGATACCGTGTACCTGACCACCGTTGTAATCGATAGACTCGCGACCCATCAGGATGAGGTCGTAGGGTGTTTCTTTGGCAACAGCGGCAATTTGTTCGGCCACGAAATAAGCGTCGATGGGTTCGGCGTTGACCCGGATAGCGTCGTCAGCACCGATAGCGAGGCATTTGCGGATTACGGGTTCGGCATCGGCTTCGCCCACGTTAAACACCGTTACCGAGGCACCCAGCTTCTCTTTCAACTCCACGGCCCGCGCCAGGGCGTAGTCGTCATAGGGGCCGGTGATAAATTGCACACCCGCTTTGTTGAACTTGGTGTTGTTACCGGTAAAGGTAATTTTGGTCGTCGTGTCGGGCACGCTCGTCACGCACACTAAGATTTTCATAGACTCTGTGGTTGTTTGTGGGTTTGTCTGTTTGATTGTATGTGTGTTGCGTGGCTCTTTACTGTTTCGATAGCGAACCAACACACAAACAATCAAACAGACAAACAACTTCTTGCCGCGAAATTACACACGTTCATTTAAATAGTATGCATGCATACTATTTTTCTACAGCTTATGAATCAGGAACGCATCCAACAATTGCTTCAGTTTGTCCAACAAGAACCGGGCGAACCCTTTAATGTTTATGCCCTTGGCATGGAATACCTGTCGGAGAACCCCGGTCAGGCCCAGCACTACTTTGAGCGGCTGCTGACCGAGCACCCGCAGTATCTGCCCACCTACTACCACGCCGCCCAACTCTACGCCGACCTGGGTAACCGCCCCAAAGCAGCCGAACTCTACGACTTCGGCCTGTTGCTGGCTCGCCAGCAAGGCAATGAAAAAACCTACGATGAGCTAAACCGCGCCCTCCGCGCCTTCCGGGACGAAGAGGATTTGTGATCGTACAATACTGGCGCTCCCATCAACTTTTTCAATATGCGCTGTTAACCTCACCTATATCGCTACGATACATAGATAAGTCGGCTATTGAGTCGGGCAATACCATATTTCCCCTCATAAACAATTTATCTATGAAACCTTCCTTACTCCTTATAGGGGCCCTCTGGCTTATCAGCACAAGCACTTTTGCCCAAAGCACACAGACCCTGATCCAGTCGGGAGCTGCCTGGAAGTACTATGACACTGGTGCCGCGCCCGCGTCGCCAGCCTGGAAAGGGGGAAGTACCTTCGACGAGGCAGCCTGGAAAGAAGGTATCTCTCAACTGGGCTACGGTAACGATGGCGAACGTACACTGGTCAGTTACGGACCTGATCCCCTGAAGAAGTACATCACCACCTACTTTCGTAAAACAGTCAGTGTCCCCAACGTGTCGGGTACGTTTACCATGACCTATAAGCGCGACGATGGCATTGTTATCTACATCAACGGCACCGAACTCAAACGCGAATACATGCCTGCCGGAGACATCTCGTATTCGACCCTGGCGTCGCTGATACCCGAGTCGGAAGAGCCCCTGTGGAAAACCGTAGCGGTACCGCTTTCGATGCTGCGAGCGGGTGATAATGTGATTGCCGCCGAAGTGCACCAGGTTTCATCCACCAGTTCCGACATACGCTTTGACCTGGAATTGCGCAGGCAAACACAGGAGGTTATGATTCGGGATTTTACCTCTCCAGCACAGAGTACCAGCCTGGTGCTGGGACCCTATCTACAGCGCTACTCCGATGATCCAACGCTGGTTATTCTATCTGGCAAGCGAAGTATGACTATCCGGTGGAGCACCAATGCTCCGGTTAATGGGAGGGTACTTTACAAAACCGCTACGGGCAGTCAGATGGCTACTCCCTATAAGGCACCAAAAGCCTATGACCAGTATCAAAATCTACTACCTGGATCTACGCAGGCTACTCTTTATGATTACAGCGTGACACTGAACAATCTTGAACCCGGCACGCCCTATTCATACACCATTGAAAGCGGTGATCTGAGTCGGGGTGATGCGACATATTACTTTAAAACGGCCCCGGATCCAATTGCAGGTTATAGTAAGAAGACACGCATGTGGGTTTTGGGTGATTTTGGTAAGGGCGGTACTGCTCAGAAAAATGTGAGAGATGGATTCAACAAGTACATTCAGGACAATGCAGCTAACGAAGCCGATAAGTACATTGATCTGTGGCTGTGGTTAGGCGACAATGCGTATGGGTGGGGATTGACGGAGCAATATCAAGAAAAGGTATTCGATGTATACGACGGACGGAACGATGCGGCTCAACGGATTATGAGACAAACGCCCATTTTTGCTACGCCCGGCAACCACGATTATCATGATGGTGGCATTACCTCCGACTGGCAAACGGTCACCCAACAGCACCGTAAAGATCACAGTTCAAATCATTATTACGATGTCGTAAACAATCTGACCGCCGGGGATGCAGCGGGCGTACACTCCGGGAAAGAGGAATACTACTCGTTCGATCATAACAACATTCATTTTGTCAGTCTGGACAGCTATGGGTATCAAATGAATGAGGATAGTGTGTTCAAGTCGAACGGGGTGCAGTTAGCCTGGTTAAAGACTGATTTAGAAAAGGTCAAGAAGGACTCGCGCATCAAGTGGACCATCGTTTTTTTACATCATCCACCGTATTCAGTGGGCGAACACAATTCGGACGATGAAACCAATAATCCAGAGATGGCAGCCGTTCGCAAAAAACTGCTGCCCATTCTGGAAACATACGGGGTAGATCTGGTATTGACCGGTCATAGCCATACGTATCAGCGTTCGTGGCCAATCAGAGGTCACCAGGGCCTGTCGACCACTTTCAATCGATCTACAATGGCAGCCCCGCTCGCCAAACTCAGTCTTGGCTCTAATGAAGCGGGATTGTATGAGTGTTCTGATTTATCCCTTATTTACGCTAAACCCTACAGTGGATCTAACTACATCGTTCACGTGGTCAATGGGTCAGGAGGTAGTGCCGACGCAGGGACCAGCACTCATCCGGCGATGCAGAACTCGAAGTATGTTGCGGGTTCCATGTATATAGAAGTTGAAGGAAACCGACTCGATGCCCGGTTCATTGACGGAGATGGACTGGTACGGGATCAGTTTAAGATCGTGAAAGACGACAATGTCTTTACCATTCCTCTGACCGACGGAACCACGCGCCAGCCTGATTGCGAATGTACCGATGCCGCAGGCTTCACGCACTACGTACAACGTACCCCGGCAGGGAGTACCAATCTGTTATTGTCGATCCGGAAAAATGGAAAGAACATCGGCACGGTAGGCGATGGTACGTTCAATCTCCAGTTAAAAGGCACACCAGGTGTTAGCACAATCAGTGCTAATTACCCGACCAATTATGTCAGATCCACCATTCCATCACAACTATCCGGAGTCTGGACAACCATGAATCGGTTTTGGGCGCTCACGCCTACTGTTGAACTGAGCGGAACTAGTCAGGTGACCGTACGGCACTATTACAAAGAAGTTGATAAGGTATCGCTCATGAGAAATGGGGTTGGTCCGGCGATTGCTTACAGGATCACGAATGACAACACAGCGTATACCCCTGACCCGGCAACTGGCCATGCCTCCATCCCCAAAGCAACAGCTTACAACAAAAGTGGCGCCTGGCTATATGATTATGGTACTATGCAGGATGGAGGGTTGGGGTCCTGGTATGCGAAGTATGGCACTGAAGTCCCAAACCTGGCTTATTGGTTTGCAAAATGGGATCAGGAACGGCCTGCGTCTTCTATCGAAACCTGGAATAGCCGGTATATCGGTAAGGGTAATTACCAGAGTGAAATTGTTGTTGGGCGGCTTAGAGGAGGCGGGGGACTTGGCGGTTACAACGGGAGTGCCAATCCTACGGGTACGCAGGCATTGCTGACAACGGGTAGTTACTGGACCTACCTTGCTAAAGGGCGTGCCCCCGGCAATAACTGGAACGGAACGAACCCCGCAACCCCATTTGATGACGCCGAATGGTCGAAAGACCCTGATAACGGACCGGTACCTGCATCTCCTTTCGGCTACTCGCCCAATTATGAAGATGGAGAACGTACCCGTGTGCCAGCCTGCGGGCAGGAACCCTGTACAGTCAAGTGGTGGACGACCTATTTCAGGGCGAGGATTTTGTTAAATGATGTGCCCTCCTACTACAATTTCACTCACTATATTATCAATTACAAGCGCGACGACGGCATTGTCATCTACATTAACGGTAAAGAGGTAAAACGCGATAACATGCCTCTTGGAACAATTAACTACGATACCCCCGCTTCGGGCCCGGTGGCTAATGAATCAGAATGGCAAACAATTGTCATTCCAAACGATGGACAGTATTTTAAACCAGGTCAGTATAACCTTATTGCGGCAGAGGTTCATCAAACGGCCGATCAAAATGGACAGGCTACCAGTTCAGACATGCACTTCGATCTTGAAGTGTTTCGAACCGCTGATGTCGTGTCATCTTCAGCACGGTTGGCCACCGAACGGGTATCTCGACCTGAAGAATACAAGGTGGAGGCCTTCCCAAACCCCACCAGCGACGGCAGCGTATCGTTCTCGCCTGCTCTGCCCTACCAGTCATACATGCTGACCGACATTCAGGGCCGGATAGTGACACAGGCTACGTCGTCAGGTACGTTAGAGAAACTTGATCTGTCTGGCCTACAACCCGGTTTGTATATTCTGGTCAGCCAAGGAGAGTACGGCATCAGAACGTTTAAGCTGGTCAGGAACTAGCCCTGATCGTATCGTTTACTACCCCGTCGTGAGGGCCAGTAAGGTCTTTGCGACGGGTTTTGCTTTTGTCTACTTGAGCAATACTGAATACGCCTGCCAGCAACGTACCTAGACCACAGACGTTATCTCTGATGAACGGTGGCCGTTTCGTTGCCTTTGGTAGGTTGGACGAAGATTGGCTCATCACTTAACTTAGCGGAGAGTCGTTTTTTTTCGTTTTCACTTTTCACTACCCAGAGCTTCTAAATCACCGGCTATAATCGAAACTATATCGTTTCCTAACCCCCGCGACTCTGTTATCCGGCTTGCTTGACCGCACCCGCTCAGCATAGTGAAGTGAGGTAATTCAATTCGTATGCCAACAACCCTTGTGGGCATTGGATCAACCTAAATAAGCACAAAATTATGCCCTCAAATATGGGTTAACAGGTTAACTTCTCAATGCTGTGGGGCCGGTTGTAGGACCGGCCGAAACACTTAAGCTGGGCGTAGAAGTAGCGGTTTCCAGTTTCGCCTTTTCCAGTTCAATGCTTCCTACCTTTAATTTAGTCAGCTCAGGTAGTATCAAGCCCGCAATGATGAAGAAAATGGATATAAATGTGATTGACATATAAGTGCCTTCTGATAAGGTAATTTGCTGGTTTTGATCTATCCGTTCAATCCAGTCGCTATTGATCGGTAACTTCGGCTCTACTTTCTGCTGCCATTCTCTTATTAAACTATCACGGCTTGGATACTGTATTTTAACAAGATTGGCTACATTGTCAGTCAAGCTATTTTTATGAGCAGAATCCAGTTTTAATAACGCACCGTCGATTAAAACCTGATTAGGCTTTATGGTATAGTATGACTTGGGCCAAAACATAGTGCCCATAACAAATAAATACTGAGCAAACAAGAACACGGCTAGAGTAATGGTCGCCACGGTGTATCCAGCAACCCGACTTGGTTGTATGTTAGTGAATTGATTTCGCTCTTTCAGAAATTTATCCAACCGCCTAATCGATTGTTGAGCTTCAAAGTAATTTCGGGAATATTCCTTGATTTGGCTGAAGTTATTCTTTGCGTTATCCACCTCCTCTTCTATTGAACTCATTAATAAGTTTTTTGGTCCTTTAACTAATCTCTGTAAAATAGCTCCCGGTTTCACCTGAGTTTGGCAAAGCTTTACCCGGCAGTACCCGATAAAATAGTTAATGGTATCGCGTTCATCAGGCGTAATTCGTCTCGAATAGTCGCTGTTTTTTTGTCCTGTTGATATCTTTTCAAAAGAACTAATCGCATGGCTAAATCGCTGGCATGCATGGTCATATTCTTCTTTTTTGTAGGCCTCGTCACCAAGCCAGGTAAATAGCTTACCCATCCAGATCAGCATATCTACATGATTCGGGGCGATTTGTTTCACCCTCTTTAATTCTTGTTCTGCATCCGCAAACCGTTCCAGATTGATGAGCACCTCGGCTAAACTACATCGGGCGTTAAGGTCGTTGGGGTCCAGACGGATGGCGTGTTTAAAAGCGACGTGAGCTTCCGACCAATTCGCCAATTTTTGTTTAGCTATTCCTAAACCAACGCGGGCATCAAAGAAGTCTGGATTTAAAATCAATGCCTTATTGAACGAAGCGACCGCGTCATCATACCGAGCCATCATAAGCTGAAACTCGGCCAGAAAGCGATAATCGACATCATTCCAAAGGGGCTCAGGCTTTTCCTTAACAACATTGATACCCAATTGGGCATAGGTCGAGAGAGCACTTTCTGTGCTGATTAGGTTCGTTTGTGCTTCGCTATATTCCAGCTTCTTCTGGTACAATTGGCAGAGCAGCAGAATGAATGTTAGGTTTTTATCTTCTTGCCGGAAAGCCGCCTTGAGGTGGGTTTCTGAAAGGATAAAATCATATTCAACGGAAAATAAAACACTTCCGAGATAGGCCCGGAAAATGCTCGGCAAGTAATTAGAATAGATCATTTTAAGTAAGGTTTAGTGTGTGCTCGTTGTAACTTTGGGCTACCCTTCCCCACTCATCGCGGGCTTCCCCATATCGGCCCTGCTTTTCTAAAATAAAGGACATGTTATGGCGTGCTAAAACGTGCTTACCGTCCTTATTGATTGCCATCCGGTAACATTCTTTGGCTTCTTCCAACTCACCGGAATCTAAGTACACGTTTCCCTTTAGGTAAAATACCTCAGCCATTCGTTCCTCTTCCTTGTCAGCAACGGGCGCTGTTTTTACGTATTTATCCATCGCTTTTTCGCAAACTTCCAAGGCATCTTTTGTTTTCTTCTGACCCGACAGCAGACTCACTAAAGCTTCAATAACCTGGTAGCTGGTGGAGTCGAGCCGGAAAGCCGCCCGATAATGGTCTTCAGCTTTCGGAAACATCCGTTTGTCAGTGTTAAGATGCCCCAGCCAGATGTGAGCCAGGACCTGATGGTTACCCAATACGGCCAGCGCTTTTTTCAAATAGTTCTCCGACTGTTCATACTGGTATTGACAGGAGAGAGCAATGCCTACATAAACAAGTGAATACGGATCTGGAGCCGATTTATTGTTTTTTAAGTAAACCTTATAGGTAGTCACGGCTTTTTCCCATATATGCCTGTCATACATGGCATCAGCAATTTTTCGGGTATTCTCCGAAGCAGGAGCCGCATCAATCGTTTTCTGCCAATAATTCCATACATCAGTTACGTCTTCGTTCAGGTCCAGCAATAGCTGTCCTGCTTTATACTCAAGATCGGCCAGTTCTTGTTTTCTTTTTGTAAGATCATCAGTCAGCTGGGAGACATTAGCCTCACTGGATTTATCGACAGACTCTTTTATTGTCGGGCCAGTATCATCAGCCTGTTTTATTCTCTCTTCAAGATCAGTAGTTTGTTGCTGTGTGGTGATAATCTGCTGCGTTGTGTAATGGAGAGAAGTACGTAAATTCTCCCGTTCTTTATCGTACTTTTTTACTTCATGATATGCTTTTGCCAGAGGCACATAAATGGACTGCTGATCGGGTTTGATGCGTTTGGCGTTTTCGTAAGCTTCAATGGCTTTTTCATACTGCTTAAGCCTTGCCTGATTATCGCCGATTAGTAAATCCCTGTTCAGGGGCAGAACAAGGTCGGGTTTTGCCTGAAGCGTATCTATAACGTACTGTTGATAGTGTTCCTGCTCGGTTTTGCCCTGCATACCGCCAATCTTTTGAAGAATTTCATAGGCCAGTTTGGGGGACGGATTTTTTGACAGACTGATTTTATATTTTTCAAATGCTTCTGCGTCCTGCACTTTTATGTAAAGCGCATGGCCCCAGCCAGCATATGCTTCTGCATAATCCGGCTCTTTTTCAATTGCTTTGACAAAGGAAACTATGGCTAGGTCCGGCTTCTTCCGCTCTAAACACAACCTGCCCATATAGTTCGCCAACCAGGCAACCGAGTTGATGCCTTCAATTGCTGGGGGTATGGATGACTGAGCGTATATTTTTTCGAGTTCAGTTATATAATCCGCCACCTTAGCCCTATCGACACTTAGTTCAATGGCCTTGATGAGTTCATCCACACTAGTCTTAAAAATAGCTTCCTCGATGTTTCGTTTGAACACCTCGGCTTCCTCATCTCTACCCAATTGGCGCAGGCAGCCACCAATAGAGGCCAGAATCAGTTGATTATCGGGCAGTTCAAGATTAGCGTCTTCAAATATTTTCTTAGCCTCTTCATACTTTTCTTCCAAAAAATAAGCGTTTCCCCAGCCTAACCAGGCATTCTGGTTTTTGGGGTCCTGTGCAATCAACTCCGAATAGAGCCGCCGGGCTTCTGCATAATTTTTGTCCACAATAAATTGGGCGCCTTGAGCCAATAGCGCTGTTACAGTATCCATAGACAGTAATTTATATGAAGTAATACAGATGTTTGCTAAAAAATAAAGAATTAATTTACAGGCTAGGAATTATTTCTAGTTTCCGGCGTACTTCTCGCATCTTGACGCACCATTTGCTGGAATTACAACTCATATGATCTGGTGGGCAAGGACCTTCAGTCCACTTTTAATCTGGTTAAATACCAGTTTGGTGCTACCTGCCATGTCCGCGCACTGAACAGCACTGACTATCTCTATCAGGAGCTGTTGACCAATCTGCCCAAGATAGATTATAAGGAGTGGCTATTGCTCTAATGTCACACGAATCCGGCCGATAAGTTGGGGTCGATGAAGGCCTAGCGGGCCGTTTTCGATTGCATGATGTCCAAAGCCTCAGGTGATTTTGTAGCTTAATTAGACCTAGTTCAAGACCCTTACCAGACGGTTCGTAGTTCATGCGTATTTTGCGGCTATGAAAATTACCGGCGTAACGCTCTACCAATATAACATTTCGCTGAAGGCACCCATCACCATTTCGCTCGGTACCATCGACGCGGCGCGGAACATGCTCGTGCAGATCGACACCGACGAAGGACTGACGGGCTGGGGCGAAGGGTCGCCGTTTTGGATGATCGTGGGCGAAACGCAGGCGTCGGGGCTGGCGGCGGCGCAGGACATGGCACGGCTGCTCTTGAATCGTGATCCGCTTGATATTGAGGGGTGTATGGCCACGCTGCTGCGGTATCTGCCCGGCCACCCCACCACCCGCTCGGCGTTTGATATGGCCCTCTATGACCTCGCCGCCAAACGGGCCAACATGCCGCTGTATCAGTACCTCGGCGGCAGCAACCGCACCCTCGTCACCGACGAAACGATCTACCTCAACGACCCCGAACGCATGGCCGACGATGCCCGCCGCATTGAAGCCAACGGGGCCGAAGCCATCAAAATCAAAGTAGGCACCACCGCCCAGGCCGACCTTGATAGGCTGGCGATGATCCGGCAGGCCATCCGCTACGAAACGCCCATCCGCCTCGACGCCAATCAGGGCTGGGACGTGCCCACTGCCCGCACCGTGCTCGGGGCCATCGGCGACTGGAACGTGCAGTATTGCGAACAGCCCCTGCGCCGTACCGACATTGCCGGTTTGCGCAGCCTGCGGCAATCCGTCAACGTACCCATCATGGCCGACGAATCGCTGTTCGACGCGACCGATGCCCTGCGGCTGGTGCGCGAAGACGCCGTGGATTACTTCAACATCAAGCTCTCGAAAAGTGGAGGTATTTTGGAAGCGCTGAAGATCAACGCCATTGCCGAGGCGGCGGGTATGGCCTGTATGCTGGGCTGCATGTCGGAGTCGCGGCTGGCCTTAACGGCCAATGCCCATTTCGCGTCGGCGAAACAAAATGTACGTTTCTTGGACCTGGACGCCTGTTTTGAACACGCCGAAGACCCCGTGCTGGGTGGCATCGTTTATGACGGCTACCTCATCACCCTGCCTGACACCCCCGGTATTGGTGCCGAGATTGACCCGGCGTTTTTGGCGGGGTGTGAGAAAAAAAAGTTTCAAGTCTAAAGTCCAAGGTTTAAAGTTGCTTCGCGTATTATTTACAGAGCGCGAACAACTTTAAACCTTGGACTTTAGACTTGAAACGTCAAACTCACCCGCCCATGCCCGTAACTATTACCACGACCCAAACTGACGACGACCTGCGCGGGCTGCTGGCGCTGCAACGGCGTAATCAGGTCAAAAATGTACCGCTGGCAGTGCAGCAGGAGCAGGGGTTTGTCACGCTGTTGTACACGTTTGAGCAGATCAAACGGATGCACGAGGCAGCGCCGAGCGTCATTGCCAAAGACGGCGACGAGGTGGTGGGCTACGCCATTACGACCCTGCCCGCCGTTCGCGCCCATATTCCTGAACTGGAGAGTCTGTTTCAACTCATCGACACGATTGATTACCAGGGCAAGCCGCTGGGCGAATACCCGTACTATGTGGTGGGGCAGGTGTGCGTAGGGGAGGGGTACCGGGGACAGGGTATTTTCGACGCGATGTATGCCCACCATAAAAGCCTGTTTCAGGATCGGTATCGCCTGTTTATCACCGATATTTCGTCCCGCAACACGCGGTCTATGCGGGCACACGAACGGGTAGGCTTCCGGGCGGTACACACCTTTCATGAACCCGCCGCCGATGAATCCTGGACCGTGGTGGTCTGGGACTGGCAGGCGTAGATTTTGGCCGACGATTCCTTTTTTACCCACTATGCACAAAACCCTCTGCCTCTGTTTACTATCGTCGTCGCTGCTGGCTCAACCCGGACCTTCGCCAGCCACAAGCGGCAAACCACAGCAGTTCTATTCTACATCGTCGGTGGCGAAACAGGGGTTTTCGGCGCAGCGGCTGCAACGGCTCGACAGTCTCTTGCAGGGGTTTGTCGACAAAGGTATTGCGCCGAACGCGGTGGCACTCGTGGCGCGCAACGGCGTGATTGTGCATCATAAAGCCTACGGATACAGCAACGTAGCCAAGCGCATTCCATCTCGTACCACCGATATTTACCGGATCGCCTCGCAGTCAAAAGCCATTACCACCGCCACGTTGCTGACCCTGCTGGAAGAACAGAAATTCCTGCTCGACGACCCCATTGCCAAGTACATTCCGGCGTTCAAAAGCCCTACGGTGCTGGTCAGCTACGACAAAAACGACCCCGCCAAAGGTTCTTACGAAACCCGCCCGGCCAAAACAGGCATTACCATCCGCGAACTATTGGCCCACAATGCCGGGATCCCCTACGAACACCCGCTGGATCAACGACCCGAATTTAAAGTGCCGTTTTTTGCGTCGCTGGAGGCGGACAGGCTCGAAGACGTAGTAAACAAACTAGCCAAACGGCCCCTGCTGAAAGATCCCGGCGACGGATTTGTCTACGGCCTCAACACCGACATCATTGGGCGGCTGGTGGAAATCCTTTCCGGCGACCCCCTCGACGTAGCCATGCGCAAGCGGGTGCTTGAGCCGCTCGGCATGAAAGATACCCACTTCTACCTGCCCGCCAACAAAGCCGCCCGGCTGGTGGAACTGTACTCGAAAGAGGCCGATGGTCCGCTGACGGTGCATACCAACGACGTGTATCGGAAGTTCGCGGTGTCGGGTGGGAAAACGTACTTTTCGGGTGGGGCGGGGCTAGTAAGTACGGTTGAGGATTACGCCAAATTTTGCCAGATGCTGCTCAACGGCGGCGAGTTCAACGGCAGGCATATTCTGGGGCGCAAAACCGTAGAGATGATGGTGCGCAACCAGATTGGCGAAGGCACCGTGTGGGACCGGCAGGACAAATTTGGCCTTGGTCTACAACTCATTACGGCTAATAGCCACTATGGCGATCAGGCCTCGCCGGGGTCATATACCTGGGGCGGCATGTACTGCTCGGAATACACCGTTGACCCTACTGAAAACGTAATTATGCTCGTTTTCACCAACGTACACCCCTACGCCCATTACAGCGAATTCGTTCGCAAATTCCGCATGGCGGTGTATCAGGCCATGGAGTAAAGGGCCGGTGCTATATTTACCCGCATGAAACTCACCATTACTACCAAAATCGTTATCGGCTTTGTGCTGGGCGTACTCATTGGGCAGGTGCTCAACAGCACGTTTTCGCCCGAAGAAGCCACCGCCTACGGGGCCAAGCTGCAACTGTTCAGCAAGGTCTTCCTGAAACTCATCAAGATGATCATCGGGCCGCTGGTGTTCTCTACGCTGGTGGTGGGCATTGCCAAACTCGGTGATTTTAAAGTCGTGGGCCGTATCGGCATCAAAACGCTGGGCTATTTCTACTTCGCCACTATCCTGTCACTCATTATTGGGCTGGTGGTGGTTAATATTACCAAGCCGGGCAGCATCCAAAGCTGGCCCCGTCCGGCGGCGGGTACGTCGCTCGGCATTGAGGGGAAGAAGCTTAATTCGCTCGAAGATTTCATTCTGCACATTTTCCCCGATTCGGCGTTCCGGGCACTGGCCGAGAACGAAATCCTCCAGATCGTGGTGTTTTCGCTATTTTTTGGTGTGGCGCTCGGTGCCATCGGTGATAAGGGTAAGTCGATTTTGAAAGCACTGGACGCGCTGAGCGAACTGGTTTTCAAAATGGTGGGCTACGTCATGCAACTGGCACCGTTTGCCGTGTTGGGCGCCATGGCGGCGGTGGTAGCCAGCAAGGGGCTGAGCATTCTGGTGTCGTATGCCTACCTGCTGCTGTGCTTCTACGGCGGGCTGATCTTCTTCATTTTTGTAGTGCTGCTGGCCATTTGTACGGTCATGGGCATTCCGTTTTTCCGGTTGCTGAAAGCCATGAAAGACGCGCTGTTGCTGTCGTTCAGTACGGCCTCGTCAGAGGCCTCGTTGCCGCAGCAGATCAAGATTCTGGAGAATTTCGGTATCTCCAACCGCATCATCGGGTTTGTCTTACCGCTGGGCTATTCGTTCAACCTCGACGGGTCGATGATGTACATGACCTTCGCCACGGGGTTCATTGCCCAGGCTTACGGCGTGCCGCTGACGTTGCAACAGCAAATTTTTATGCTGCTCACGCTCATGATTACCTCCAAAGGCATTGCCGGCGTACCGCGGGCCTCGCTTGTGGTCATTGCCGGCACGCTCTCGCAGTTCAACCTGCCCGTGGAAGGCTTGGCCCTGATCCTGGGTATCGACCCTTTCCTCGACATGGGCCGCTCGGCCACGTCGGTGATGGGTAACGCCGTCGCTACCAGCGTAGTAGCCAAGTGGGAAGGCGAACTTGACCTCAACCACGTACCCGTGCTGGACGAAGCGTAAGTCGTACCGCAGCAGCGACTGCTAAGCCAGCAAAATGGGTTGTACCCCCTATTTCGGGGTATTCTAACCCTAGCGGATCGGCTACAGGGTAGGGCGTCGTGGCGGATTTAGTTTCGCCATCGGGCGAGATAAATATAGTGCCAATCTGGTGCAGTTGCCCTACGCGCAAGCCATATGCTAGGTATAAAAAAAGCCCATTTCTGGGCTAAGGAGGGCGTTTTTGGTTCTGTTACTTGATCGGAACCGGACAACAGGTTGTTCGGTGTCAGCGCAGCCAGTCACCGTAGCAACGGTGCCACCCGCGTACCCAGCAGGTCAATGGCGTGCATGAGTTTTTCGTGGGGTTGGCTGGCCACGTCGAGCTGGAACGTCACGCGCGAAATGCCCCCCAGGGCCTCGCTGTGGCGGATAATTTTTTGCGCTACTTCCTCCGGATTACCAATCAGCAACGCCCCCAACGGACCCAGTTGGGCGTTGAACGCTGCCCGCGAAACGGGTGGCCCACCACGCTCACGCGACCGTTTATTGAAGGTGCGTTCATAGCCCGGAAATGACGATTCTATGGCTTCTTCGCTTGTTTCGGCTACGTACCCTAGCGAATGCAACCCCACCTGTAGCTGCTCTGGGGCGTGCCCCGCCCGGCGACCGGCTTCGCGATACAGGTCAACAAGGGGGCGAAAACGGTGGGTATCGCCGCCAATAATGGCCACCATCAGGGGCAGGCCCAGCGTACCGGCCCGCACAAACGAGGCCGGCGTGCCACCTACGCCCAGCCAGATCGGTAGCGGGTTTTGCATGGGCCGGGGGTAAATGCCCTGTCCCGTCAGGGCTGGCCGGAATTGGCCTTTCCAGCGCACCTGCTCATGGTCGCGAACGGTGAGCAGCAGGTCCAGTTTTTCGGCAAAGAGGGCATCGTAATCGTTCAGGTCGAACCCAAACAGCGGAAAGGCTTCAATGGATGAACCACGACCTACCACCATTTCGGCCCGCCCCTGCGCGATCAGATCGAGGGTAGCAAATTCCTGAAATACGCGCACCGGGTCGGCGGCACTGAGCACCGTAACGGCGCTGGTGAGCCGAATCCGTTTGGTGCGGGCGGCCGCAGCCGCCAGAATCACGGCCGGTGCCGAGTCAAGGAATTCGGCGCGGTGGTGTTCACCAATGCCAAAGACATCCAGCCCCACCTCGTCGGCCCGTTCAATGCGGTCCAGCAACTGACCCATGGCGACCGCGCCGCTGATGATGGTGCCACTGCCGTTGTCGAGCACATTGGTGGCGAAACTGTCGATACCAATTTCCATATAAGTCGTAAGTCGATAGTCTGGAAAGCCGTATGTAGTGTTGCTGACGCAAGCGTAGAGGCTGCCTGCCGAAGGCGACTACATACGGCTTTCCAGACTAGTTATACCGCCAGCAATTGCTCGACATTGATACTGGCCAGGGCTTTTTCCATGGCCGTTTCTTTCAGCCCAGGGATAGACGTGCCTTCAACGCGCACCACGCTTACGTCGGTAAGGCCCAACAGACCCAAAGCAGTTTTCAGGTAAGGCACTACAAAGTCGATAGCCGCACCTGGCCCTTCCGAGAAGATCCCGCCGCTCGCCACGGCCAGGTATACTTTCTTGCCCGGCTCAATCAAGCCTTCGGGACCGTTGGCGGTGTACCGGAAAGTAACACCCGCGCGGGCGATGTGGTCGATCCATGCTTTCAGCGTCGACGAAACGCCGAAGTTATAAACGGGCACACCAATCACAATGGCGTCGGCGGCCTGTAGCTCAGCAATGGCCTGATCGGAGTGACGAACGGCTTCCTGCTGCTCCGGGCTGCGGTTTTCGGTTGGGGTGAAGAACGATTGCAGGTGAACCTCTTCCAGGTGTGGAAACGGTTTGTCTGTGAGGTCGTGCACCGTGACGGTGCTGTTGGGGTTGGCGTTCTGAAGCTGGTCAACAATGGCGTTACCTAATTGGATACTGGCCGATGCCCATTTACGAGGGCTGGAGATAAGGTGCAAAATGTTCATGCAACGTTGGTTGTAAAGCGTAAGTTGGAATAAAGCGTGTGCGTAACAACCCTGCTTTCGCACCGTTGCTACACTAACAGAACAAAGTTGTTGGCAAAAAGTGGCACATTTGTGACTCGTTACCTAAAGGATACCGGTTACAAAAAGGATACCGCTATGAAAACGTTTTCTTCTCCCGAATGCCAGGGTGCCCACCGCGCCATGCGTGATACGCTCGACGTGATTGGCGGTAAGTGGAAGCTCGTTATTCTCTCTATCATGCTCCAGCGCAAATGGCGGTTCAAGGAGCTGGTGCGCGAAATCGGCATTTCGCCGCGCATCCTCTCCAAAGAGTTGCAGGAACTGGAGATGAATAAGCTGGTGACACGCACCGTTTGTAACACCCGCCCTATCACGGTAGAATATGAGGTGACTCCCCATAGCCGCAGCCTGGAAACGGTGATTCAGGCCCTCCGCGAATGGGGCGTAATGCACCGCCAGGAGGTCATCGGCAAAAAAGAACCTGCTCAGGTTGAGGCTATTGTGTAAACGCCGCGGGCGATGTGGTAATACAAAAAGCAGGGCAGAAGAACCCCGATTGAGTTCTTCTGCCCTGCTTTTAAGCAATGGCATTAGCGGTTTTGCTACCCGTCTACTCCTTCAACACTTTCTGTGTCAGCACGCCCGCATCGGTCTGTACTTTAATCAGATACAGTCCCGTTGGCAGGGTGCGCAGGCTGATCGGGTGGTGTAATACCTGCGCCGTTTTCTCTACCGTCTGCGTCTGCAATGCCCGCCCCGACAGGCCACTGACCGACACCGTAATGGGGCCGCGGTAGGCATTGTTCCAGTCCAGCATGGCCAGATCAGCGGTGGGGTTGGGCGAAATTGTCAGGCTCGGGAGAGGTTCGGTAGCCAGAATGGGGTCTACCGGCGGGGTGATAAGCCACGGCACAATGCCCGCTTCGGGGGTGGGGAGCTTGGTGGCGGTCAGGATGTGCCACTGACCGGGTTTCAGGTTCAGCGCCGCACCAGCTTCAATCGTTTGGCCCGAAAAATAGTCGTACCACGTGCCGGTCCTGGGTAGGCTCAGGGCTACCACGTTGGCCTGCACGTCGAAGTTGCCGAGTACTACCACGGGGTTGGTGGCGTCGTTGAGGGTCAGGCTTTTAACCGGTGTGGCGCCCTGATATACAAAGTCGGTGGTCTGGAACGCGGGCTGCGTCAGCTTCAGCTTGATCAGTTCCTGGTATACGCGCAGGAGCTTGGCCCGGTTGGCATCACGCAAATACTCCCACTTCAGGGGCTTGGCACCCGTACGGCCATTAAAGTCAATGTTGACGTCGTAACCAAATTCCCCAAACTGCCAGATGAGTTTGGGGCCGGGCACGGGCAGAAACAGGGCCGCCGCCAGTTTAGCCCGTTCCAGTGCCGTGGCGGGGTCTTTGGTATTGTAAGTACCCGACGAGTTGCCATTCTGCAGCACGTCATATACCAGCCGCTCTTCGTCGTGGCTTTCCATGTATCCCAGCACGTTGGGGTTATTCCAGCCGCGCTCTTTGTACGAAATCCAGTTGGTGTTAATGTCGCCGGCATTACTCACCGCCCCCCGCGCCGAATAGCGGAAATTGTAGTTATGGTTGCCCCAGAACAGCATACCGTAATTAGCCAGCTCTT
Organism: Fibrella rubiginis; assembly: GCF_017353185.1. Classification (GTDB taxonomy): domain Bacteria; phylum Bacteroidota; class Bacteroidia; order Cytophagales; family Spirosomataceae; genus Fibrella; species Fibrella rubiginis. Next base: position 506,519 of record NZ_JAFMYV010000001.1, read on the forward strand.
TCTCCTCGCTGTTGTCGGCGAAGTGTTCCAGAATCACGTAGGCCGATTTATCATAGGCCCGGATTTCGTCGTAAATACGTTTCCAGATAGCCACGCGGCTGGCGTCGTAATTACCCCAGGCCCCCACGTTGTTGGGGTTGGGTGTCTGCGTGAACCCCTTCGAGAGGTCGAACCGGTACCCGTCGAATTTGTATTCCTGCAGCCAGTACTGATTCACCCGCTGCACATAAGCCTGCGTGGCTTTGCTCTCGTGGTTGAAGTCGAAAAAGACGCTGAACGGGTGGGTAGCCTGCTGGTTAAAAAATGGGCTGTCGGCGCTGGGTTTGCTGCCATCCCAGTACATTTTCACGTACGGAAACTCGTAGTCAGCCTGGTTCAGTACCATGTCCAGGATCACGGCAATACCGTTTTCGTGGCACTTGTCGATAAACGCTTTCAGGTCATTTTTCGAGCCGTAGGCTTTGTCAGGGGCGAAATAATAGGTGGGATTGTACCCCCACGAATCGTTGCCCGAAAACTCCATAATCGGCATGAGCTCAATGGCGTTGATGCCCAGTCTCTTGAGGTACGGCAACGAATCGGCAACGGTTTTGTACTGCCGGGTGGCGGTAAAATCACGCACCAGTAGTTCGTAGACCACCATGTTTTTGGCATTGGGCCGCGTAAAGCTGGCTACTTTCCAGGGGTAGGCCGGCTGCCCTGTTTGCAACACCGACACAATTTGTCCCTGCGCTTTGGTCGGAAAGGCTTTCAGACCGGCATAGGTAGCGGCCAGAAACGAGTCGTTGTTGCGGTCCAGAATCTTGTCGCCGTAGGGGTCGCCGGTGGCAATTTGCCCGTCGATGAGGTATTGAAAAGCGAGTTCCTGCCCGGCGGTGAGGCCCGTGATGGGTAGCCAGTAGCGTGTGCCGTCGGCCGTACGGTTCATGAGCGAAGCAGGTGTGGGCGTGAAGTCGTTTTGCTCGCTGATGATGTTTACAAAGGTTTTCAATGGGGCATACAGCACCAGCGTTGCACTCGTGGGGTCGGTGGGGCTATAGTTGATGCCGTCGCGCAGGCCCGCAGGCACGGCAGCCACCGTGGGTGTGGGCTTTACATACAGCAAAAATGAGTCAGACGCGGTCTCTGTAGCGGTTTTGGCCGTTACAACTACCTTCCGCAAGGTGTTAATGGTCGCGCCAGAGGCCACCGACGCCACCACCGAGTCGGCGTTGGCGGCGTTGGCGGCTACGGCCCCGTCCACCGTCAGGGTCAGCGTAGCTTTGTCTGACGCATTGGCCCGCACCGATACGTTGGTGTTGGTTTCCACGAAGAGCAGCTTAACCGTTGGGCGGGCGAAGCTTACGGTCAGCTTGGCGTCGTAGATTTTGACGAAAAAGTCTTCGGTCTGCGCCTTCCCGTCGCCGCTTTTCACCACCAGGCCAAGTCGCCGAATGGGCGTGTTGGCGGGTACGTTATAATAGGCGCGGGGCACAAACTTGATCTGCCAGCGGTCGTTACCCAGCGCCGTCATAGCACCGGGAGCGAAGGGGGCGTTAAAATCTTTCTGGTTGGGGGGCTGAAACTGAAAGGCATCGCCGGTTTCGGTCGAACCCGCGCCCGACCAGAGATATACGTCGTCTTTCTTGCCCAGCAGCCCCTTGGCTCGCCCATCCGTCGACTTGGTCAGGTCAACGATGATCGTCACCTCCTTGTCGGCGGTGGGAAAGGTGGGGACAGTGGTAACGAGTTGAGCAACAGACGGCGTTAACGTGCTGATAATCAACAGCCAGAAAAGCCAGCCAATGCGTTGGTAGCAGATTTTGTTCATGAGTTTGTCTTTAAACGGATAACCAAAGGTACGCAACGCTTACGCCGGTGGCAATTGGCTCGAATGTTGCGTTGTCCATTGGAAAGGCCCGGCCAGCGGTTTAACTTCGTGTGCCTGAATGGTGACCTGTGTGTCAGCCCCGGGCGTTGCTCAATGCTATTCCAACCATGTTGCCTGATTCTCTCCTCGACGTTTCGCTAACCGATATTCTGGACGCCCTGCCCGACGGAGTAATCTGGATGAAGCCTGTTTATGACGCTCAACAACAGCTCATCGACTTTAGCATAGACTATATCAACGAACAGGTGCGCCACCTGACCGGAGATGCACAACGGGTACAAACCGGTATGACGTTTCGGCAGGCGCTGTCTCCGGAAACGGATAACCAGGAAACTGGTTTCGAGGCCATCGCCCGGGTATTTACAACCGGCGTTGCCCATGAGTTCGGCTACCGGAATAACTTCCTTAACCGTTGGTATACCGTTCGCCGGAGTAAACTAAACGGCGGCATACTCAGCATCCTGCGCGACGAGTCAACCCTGCGCGAGGCTAATCAACTGGTGACCAAGCAGGCCAATCTCATGCAGGCCATGCTCGACGGATCGCTGAATGGGGTAATCCTGCTCGAAGCCGTCTACGACAGCCAGCAGACGGTAACGGATTTCCGTATTGTGGCGGCCAACCAAACCCTGGGCGACATGACTGGTATTAACGTGCAGAACATCATTGGCAACACAATGGGCGCAGTCTATCCCGGTTATAAAGCTGGTGGGTTTTTTGCTCTTTACTGCCAAACGCTGGCCGATGGAAAGCCCCGGCGCAATGAATATTATTATGAAGATGAACAATTGAATGGCTGGTTTGAGGTGTCGATAACCCGGCAGGACAGCCATCTGGTGCTCACCACAACAAATACGACAGAGGCTCATAAAGCGGGTGAAACCGCTGAACTGGCCGCCGTCAGACTGCAGCAAATTATCGACGTGGCCCAAACGGGTATCGCAGTGCTCAAACCGACGTTTGATGAAGCGGGGCAGGTGATGGACTTTACTTTTGCCACCGTCAACCGGGTTATGGCCCAGCTTGTGAGCGAAACGACCGACGCTATCCAGGGTAAACCAATTTCGAACTGGTTTCTCAGCTACCGCGAAACCGACGTTTTTAGTCATTTTAAGCATACTTACCTGGCCGACGAAATTCGGCGGTTCGATATACACTACGATATTGATGGGTTCGATATCTGGGTCGACGTGCAGAGTGTAAAGCTGGATGATACGGTTATTGTTACGTTCACAGACTATACTCTGCTGAAGGAAGTACAACACGCGTTGGAACAGCAAGCGGCTGATAATCAACGCCAAACGGAGCTGATAAACAGCGTGTTGGATAGCTCAGACAGCGGCATTATTGCCTTTGAAGCCATTCGCGACCCGGCGCAGCAAAACACCATCGTTGACTTTAAATTTATGGTCATCAACCGGGCTTGTATTGGTTTGCTGGGTAAAACCATCGACGAGATGATGGGCCAAAAGCTGCTGACAATCTTTCCCGGTAATGTAGAAACTGGTCTGTTCGAACTTTACAAACACACCACCGAAACGGGCCATCCGAGCCGTACGGAAGTATACTATAACCACGACGGGCTGGATTTCTGGCTCGACATTTCTGCCCAAAAGCTCGGCGATGGGTTCGTTGTGACGTTTACCGACGTGTCGCCCATCAAGCGGGCCAACAAAGCGGTTGAGGCGTCGGCGGCCGAACTGACAACCGTTATCGACACGGCGCAGGCAGGGATTTTCTTGTTTGAACCCGTTTTCGATGACCTCAACGAGGTGGTCGATTTCCGGTTTCGGCTGGCTAACCGGCAGTTGGCGGCCTATGTGGGGCAGGAACCCGCCGCTTTGACGGGGCAGTTGGGTAGCCGCTGGTTTCCAGACTACAAGCAGAACGGTTTGTTCGACACCTATCGGAAAGCTTATACCTCAGGACGAACGCAACGGTTTGACTTTCACTATGATGCTGATGGTATTGACGCCTGGCTCGACATCATGGCCACCAAAATGGGTAACGAAGTGCTGGTCACGTTTGCCGATTATACCAACCTGAAACGATTGCAGCGTCAGCTTGAACATTCGATCACTGACCTGCGCCGCAGCAACGAAAGCCTGCAACAATTTGCCTACGTAGCCAGCCACGATTTGCAGGAGCCCCTCCGCAAAATTCAGTCCTTCGGCGATGTGCTACAGGCGCGGTTTGGTCCCGGCCTGGGCGAAATGGGCAGTGATATGATCGGGCGTATGCAGACGGCAGCGGGGCGCATGTCGAGCCTGATTCACGACTTGCTTACCTACTCGCGGTTGTCGGCAAAACCGGCTGAAATGAAGCCCGTTGCGCTGTCTGGTGTGCTATCGCGGGTGATCGACGATCTGGACATACCCATCCGCGAAACGGGAGCCACCATTCAACTGATAGACCTGCCCACAGTACCGGGAGATGAATCGCAGTTGCGGCAGTTGTTCCAGAACCTGATTACCAATGCCCTGAAATTCAGGCAGGCTGCTGTGCCGCCCGTTGTTATAATCCGTAGCCGGCTGGTTGCCGTAACCGATTTGCCACCCGAGGTCATGGTGGTTCGCAAAGTGCCTTTATATCAATGCATTAGCGTAACAGACAATGGCATTGGCTTTGATCAGAAATACGCCGAACGAATTTTTCAGGTATTCCAGCGCCTGCACGCCAGGTCGCAATATGACGGCACCGGTATTGGCCTTGCCATTGTGCAGCGGGTAGTTGACAACCACGGCGGCGCAATCCGGGCCAGCAGTGAAGTGGGTCGGGGTGCCACGTTTGAGTTGTACCTGCCGGGGTAAAGGGATTGCGGATTGTGGATTTCGGATTTCGGATTGGGCTGACGCAAGCATACTCTCATGTCGGTTCAATCCGAAATCCGAAATCCACAATCCGATATCCCTTATATTTGGGTATGGATAATTTTGTGGTATCCGCCCGGAAATACCGCCCTGCTACCTTCGACACCGTTGTGGGGCAGGGCCACATCACCACCACCCTCAAGAACGCAATCAGGACCAATCAGTTAGCGTCGGCGTTCCTGTTTTGCGGGCCTCGTGGCGTGGGCAAAACCACTTGTGCCCGTATTCTGGCCAAGACGATCAACTGTACGAACATCACAGCGCAGACCGAAGCCTGTGATCAGTGTAAGTCTTGCTTGAGTTTTAAGCAAAACGGCTCGTTCAATATTTTTGAGCTTGATGCGGCCTCTAAAAACTCCGTTGATGACATACGTGAACTGAATGCAATGGCGAGAGCCCCAACTCATGCTGATGCTAAATACAAGATTTACATTGTCGATGAGGTTCATATGCTTTCGGCATCGGCTTTCAATGCGTTTTTGAAGACGCTGGAAGAGCCGCCCAGTAACGCCATCTTCATCTTGGCCACGACCGAGAAACACAAGATTCTGCCCACGATTTTGTCGCGCTGCCAGATCTTCGATTTCAACCGGATCAAAACCGCCGACATGGCCGGTCATCTGGCCGACATTGCCCGGAAAGAGGGTGTCAGTACCGACGCTGAATCGCTGGAACTGATTGCCCAGAAGGCCGACGGTGGTCTGCGCGATGCCCTGTCCATGTTTGATCTGAACGTGACGTTCTCTACCGACCGGACGTTGCGCTACCGCGAGGTGCTGGACAACCTGCACATTCTCGACTACGATTATTATTTCCGCCTCACCGATCTGTTGCTGCAGGGTAACCTGCCGCAGAGTCTGCTGGTGCTGGACGAGATTTTGCGTAAAGGTTTTGATACCCACCAGTTTGTGGTAGGCCTGAACCGGCACTTCCGCGATCTGCTGGTGTGCAAAGATCCCGCTACGGTGCAGTTGTTGCAGGTGACGGAGCGTGTACAGCAGCTGTACCTGACGCAGTCGGCGGCGGCCCCGATGTCGTTCTTGCTGTCGGCGCTGAGCATTGGCGGGCAGTGCGACATGAATTTTAAACAGGCCAAAGACCAGCGACTGCATACCGAACTGTCGCTGATGAAACTGGCCAGCCTGCGCGATCTGCTCAACTGGGAAACCCTGCCCGAACCAGCGGCCAACACGAGGGTGGTGGGTTCGAATCCCGCTACCCAGGGCGTTGCACTGAACGGGACAGCCGAAAAAAAAAACGGCAGCCCAGCAGCTGACAGTCCCGTAGCACTGCCTGCTCCCACTGCCACGACCGAACCGCTCGGCAACGAGGGCGAAGCGCCCGCCGCCACACCCCCGCCGCCGTTCACGAGTGAGCCGGTGAGCAGTTACCAGACAACACCAGCTCCTGATCTGGCCACTACCGTGGCTCCGGCCCGGCCCGTTACTAACGGCAAGCTGGCTATTCCGCCGTTGCCGCCCCGCACGTCGGCCCCCGCGCCGGGTATTGTGCAGCCCGTAACCAGCAAGCTCCGGTCGACGGTGGGCATAGGGTCGCGCCCGTTAGCGGCTGATATCGAAACGGTTGTTGCTCCGGTAGAACGGGTTAACCGTCCGTTTACGTTGGACGATCTGCAAAAAGCCTGGCGTGAGTTTGCCGTGCTGCGCCACAAACAGACCGACAATGCCAGTGAGCAAATTATGCTCAACCGTGATTTCTTGCTGAACGATACTGTGGTGAGCATTCAGCTGGACAACCACATTCAGGCTGATCTTTTCACCGGCCTCCTGCCCGATATGCTGGCCTACCTGCGGCAGGCGGTCAGCAACTGGCAACTACAGATTGAGCACAAAGTGGTGATGGTGGAAACGAAAAAGATGCTCTACTCGCCCCAGGACAAATACAACCACCTCGCCGACAAGAACCCCGCCCTCCATCAACTCCGGCAGGCGCTGGGGCTGGAAGTGGATTATTAGGGCTGGCTACGCGTGCGGTGGCTACGCGCTCTGGGTTGCTGACGCGAGGCCCTTCGACAGGCTCAGGGTGACAGGGTCGTTGATTCAAGTTCTTGGGTTGATTCAAGGTTGTGGTCACCCTGAGCCTGTCGAAGGGCCTCGCGTCAGCAACCCAGAGCGCGTAGCCACCGCACGCGTAGCCAGCAGCGTCAGCAACCAGAAATGTTAAACCTTGAACTCAAATCTTCTCCTCTTCGACGGTGTCTGTAACCTCTGCAACGGCGTGGTGCAGTTTGTGATCCGGCATGACCCGGCGGGGCGGTTCCGGTTTGCCGCACTGCAATCTGATGCCGGACAGACCTTGTTACAGCAGTTTGGCCTCTCTACCACCCAGTTCGACTCATTCGTCTACGTTAGAGACGGGCGGTTCTATACCGAGTCCACGGCGGCGTTGCGGGTAGCGCGGGATATGGGCGGGGCCATGTCGCTGCTGTGGGGGTTGATGATCGTGCCCCGGTTCATCCGCGATGCCGTATACCGGCTGGTGGCCCGCAATCGATACCGCGTCTTTGGCAAACAAGACGCCTGCATGATCCCCACGCCCGAACTAAAAAGCCGGTTTTTGTAGCATCACCTTATCACTACTGCCGCGAAGCACTGCTAAATAAAAAGCCATTGCCTCACTAATAGTCGTTATAAAATAACTAAACCTATAGAGTTTAGGTAGTACAAGCAAACTAACGAAGCGACTATGCTAGCCATGAATTACCGGGGACCCCGGCGGGTACGGGTTGACCAGAAACCCTACCCCGAAATAAAGCATCCTGAAGATGCCATTGTGCGCGTAACCCGCTCCTGCATCTGTGGCTCCGATCTGCACCTCTACAACGGCAACGTGCCCGACACCCGCGTGGGCTCTACGTTTGGGCATGAATTTGTGGGCATTATCGAAGAGGTAGGCCCGGCTGTTGACAAAGTGAAAGTGGGCGACCACGTGCTGGTACCTTTCAATGTGGCATGTGGTAAATGCGTTTTCTGCCAGCAGGGACTCTACGGCAACTGCCATGAGTCAAATGCCCAGGCCACAGCCGTTGGCGGTATCTTCGGCTACTCGCACACGGCCGGTGGCTATGACGGCGGTCAGGCCGAATACGTGCGGGTGCCCTACGCCAACTTTGGCCCTACGGTGATACCGCCCGACATGGACCCCGACGATGCCGTTTTGCTAACTGATGTATTCCCAACGGGCTATCAGGCTGCTGAAATGGGTGGTATCCAGCCCGGCGATACGGTGGTCATTTTCGGTGCCGGTCCGGTAGGTATCATGGCCGCCAAGAGTTCGTGGCTCTTCGGAGCCGGTCGGGTGATCGTGATCGATGAAGTCAACTACCGCCTTGAGTTTGTGCGCGACTATGCTCAGTGTGAGGTGTTTAACTTCCGCGAGATGGATGATCCTGTTGTGTTTATCAAAAAACTCACCGACTGGATCGGCGCCGATGTGTGCATTGACGCCGTAGGTGCCGAGGCTCGTGGCAATGTGCTGCAAACCATTACCGGGCGAAAAACCCTGTTACAGGCGGGGTCAGCTACTGTGCTTCACTGGGCGATCAACTCGGTCAGGAAAGGGGGTACTGTCTCGGTGGTGGGTGTGTATGGACCAACAGACAACCTTGTACCCATTGGCAACGTAGTAAACAAAGGCATTACGATCAGGGCCAACCAGACCGCCGTGAAGCGTCATCTCCCCAAACTCATTGACCATATCCAGAGCGGGCGCGTTAGTCCAAAGGCCATTATCACGCACCGGGTGCCGCTGGAAGAAATCGCGGATGCCTACCACATTTTTTCCGAAAAACTGGATAACTGCATCAAGACTGTGCTCATTCCACCTTCAGCCCGTGTGTAAAGCCAACCAACCATGGAAAACCTAGCAGCAAAATACACCCACATACCGGGTTGGGGCATTGATGCCGACCCGAAAAATGACCCTACCTATCCTCTGAAGCACCATACCGATTCGGAACACGACGGCTACAACTGGGAACGTCCCGCGCAGCAATCGCAGGATGTAGAAGTGCTTCAATCCATCGAGCGCCCTAGCCTGCCCGCCGTTTTCGGTACGACGGTGGCACCGCAGGGCCTGAGTGGACAGCTTCGGCGGTTTGCGTTCAAATACAGCGAGTCGCACTATGGGCACTGGCTACCGTTATTGCTGGCCGACCGCGTCAATATGGTAGAAGGTCTGGTCGATGATCTCAAGCAGGGTCACATTCCCAACATTTTTGCCGAAAAAGGTTGGAAAGCTGAGTGGAAGCACAACCCACTGGGCCTGGTGCAGAAAGTAGCCACCACAGCACTAGTCACCTGGGCCGTTGTGGCCTTCTTCTCCCGCAAAAAAGATAAAGCGTAACCTAACGGTAGTATGCAGGGTGGCTTCGCGCTGTGGTGGCTTCGCGCTGCGGGCCCTTCGACAGGCTCAGGGTGACAGGGCAATTGATGCAACTAATTGAGTTGATTCAAGTTCGTTGTCACCCTGAGCCTGTCGAAGGGCACGACGCGCGTAGCCACCACAGCGCGAAGCCAATTTGCCCGCTGCCACTGGCGTAAGCGAGCCCTATTGGCCTGACTGTTGGTGCATCATTACGTTTACCAGTAACAAAATGGCATCATCCGACAACGCCTCGAACTCGACTTCGCCGTTTTGCGGGTCCAGTAGCGAGAGACCGTCTTTGGCGTGTAACAGCCGGTTGGCAACTTCAAACACACCCTGCAGCACAAACACAAACAGGCCATTGGTAGCATTAGCCAAGTTGTAAACACCTTCCTGCCGTCCGCCGTATCGCCCAATGTAAACGTGATTGGCTGACTGGCCGTGTAACAGGGGAAACAGCTTGTTTTGGTCCGTCAGGTCGAAGGGGGGTTGAATAGCGGATGGGTTAGTGGTAACTGAATGTTCGTTGAACCAGAGTTGCAGGTAGTTAATGGCCTCCGTTTCGTAGGGATTGCTAACCGTATAAGCTTTTCCCGCCGCCAGCGATAGTTGCCCAACCTGTCCCGGCTCCAGAAAGTCTGGCTCTGCCGCGCCCAACTGGTATTCCAGTCCACCCATGATGGGTAGCAGCAGCACCGTAACGGGCGTTTCTGCGTGCATGGTCAGGCTGGCACCAGGGTAAAGGGTATCGTCGTTGAGCAAACATAATGACCCAAACGGTTCGCGTCCTTCGGCAGTGTATGCCCCGAAATTGAACGTGTGAAAGCTGCGTAAAACAGCATTCTCGGAAACTCCCCGCCTATCAGCCAAATAGAGTTGGGCCTGCGTGTGGCTATCCATTAATGTGTGTCAGGCATTCACCACGATGGTATGCGTTAATGAGTAACCACCTGATACACTACCTGTAACGGTGCCTAATTCGTTGGCATAACCGTCGTTGAAAACATTATCACGCTCATTGGTAGTGTCTTGTGTGCCCTTGGTATAGCCGCTTGCCTGCGCCGTAGTATACACCACATTGGTAACAGCGTAGGGAAACGCAATCTGCGTCACCAACAGTGATTTTCCGGCTGCATTAAATACGTGTACATGCACGTGCGGTGCCCGGCCCGAATACCAGCCTGGAAAAATGGTGGTGAAATTGACCAGCCCGCTGGCATCGGTGATTTGGCGACCACGCAGAAAATCGACGTTTGTCAGGTTCAGGCTTTGCATGCCCGAACCCCCATATTCCGAATAGTAACCATCCTTGTCGCAGTGCCATACATCGACAAAAGCCCCAGCCAGAGGCGCGCAACCGGCTGCCCCGTTTTTGATCGTAATGGCCATCGTGGTAACCACACCAGTTCGGTCGGCGCGGATATCTTGCCGAACAAAATTAGCCGGCACTTTGGTGGGAAACGGCCCCTCGGTTTCTGAAGGTGTTACGGCACAGTTGCTAGCCGAATTGCCGTTGGTTGACCCTGTACCTGCTGTGGTGCCGCCGGTGGTAGGGTCCACGACGACATTGTTTTTACAGGCTGTCAGAACAGCCAGCCCCAGTAAGCTGGAAAATCCGCGCTTCAAAAATTCGTTACGTTCCATGTCGAGATGATTCTGTGATCAGCTACCTGCCGTCGCTACACCCCATACGCCTCAGAACGCTCAATCGTTGACATCATCCAAGAATTATCTCCCCAATACTGGTTATGGCGTTAGTTCGTACTAGGTTAACAAGTAATCCGTAACGGAATAGCCAATCGCCCGGTAACTTACTAATCAGCTATTTCAAGGTGGTTTCTACACCCTCGTTCAGCATTTTGAAGAGGTTGCTGGCTACCTGTTTGCTGAAGCCGGGGAGGGTAGTCAGGTCTGTTTGCCAGAGCGTTGTGTTCGACAGGATAGACGTGACCAGTGCCGTTACCGACCCCGCCTTGGTTGGGTCAACGTGCAGCCACTGGGCCATGAAATAGGCTGCCTGTTCGTCGCGGATGGGGTAGACAAGGGCCCCTTTTTTGAGGTTGATTTCGCCTAAAAATTCACCCTCTTCCGTGCGGCGATGTACGCGCATGAACAGCAGGTAGGCGGCAAAGCAGATGGCCATCCGGTCGGGCACACTGCCTTGCTGTTGCACCGCCCGGAGCAGGGTAGGCACGTTGCGCAGGGCCATTTTGGCGGTCTGCTGCAGGCTGATATTCAACAAAAAATGCTCGTTGAACGGGTTTTTGAAACGGTCGATCACCTCGTGGGCAAATGACTGCACCGCCGCCGGGCCTTCATCGCCCAGGGAATCGTAGGGCACGGTGGGCACCAGGTCGTCGAGCAGCAGATGTTCGATGAATGGCCCCATTGTAGGGTGGTTCATGGCCTCGGCTACGGTCACGTTACCCAGCAGATAGCTCAGGGGCGTCATAAACGTATGTGTACCGTTGAGCAGCCGGAGTTTGCGCTCGCGGTAGAAGCTGATGTCTTCGTCGATGATAACCTGATCGGGGCTGATTGTGGCAAACGACAGGATAGACCGTACCCGGTCGTCGCCCTCGATGGCCCAGAGATGATACGGCTCCGTGGCGGTGAGCAGTTCGTCGGTATAGCCCGTTTCGGCGGCGAAGGCTTCCATCGTTTCGTCGTCGGGCCTGCCCGTTACGATTCTGTCAACCAGCGAGTTACAGAAGCGAACGTGGAATTTAAGCCATTTGGTAAAGAGCTTGCCCAGCTCATTATGCTTGGCTACGCGCTCCACGGCGTCGCGCAGGCGGAGGCCATTGTCGGGCAGCAGTTCGGTGGGGATTACCACCAGCCCCATCTTCCGTGAGCCACCGGCGCTCTTGAAACGTTCGTATAAAAAGGCCGTCAGCTTGGCCGGGAAGGAGCGCGGTGGCATCTCGAAAACGCTTTCTTCCACATACGTCAGTCCTACCTCGGTGGTGTTCGAGATGATCACCTGAAGTGACGGTTTCCGGGCCAGTGCCAGCACATCGGCCCATTGGGTAGGCGCGGCCAATACCCGGCTGATAGCCGAAACGACCGTTTTCTGGTCGATTTCCCCTCCGTTTTCAATCCCCCGCGACCAGACCGTGTACAGATTGTCCTGCGCCGTGAACTCGCTTACATCGTTGCCCGTCGATTTTACCACCACGATAGAGCCGTTGAAGACCCCCTGCTCGTTGGCTCGCTGAATGAGGTAGTCGGGCAGGCCGCGCAACAGTACACCGGTACCAAATTGCAACACCCGTTCGGGCAGAGAGGTAGTGGCAGGCGATGCAGCGCGGCTTAACGAAGCAGACAATAGATTCATGGACGGAAGAATAGACCGGTAAAACCGGCAAGTTAGAACAACCCGGCGATAAAGGATATTCTACCCGGTTGGATAAATAGGGAGTGGTTTAGTCAAGACGACAAAAAGCCCCTTTACTACTACGTTGGCAGTTCGCTTTAACTTAGTTCGTCGAGGGTGACGGGCTCAAGTTTGGGCAGTACAACGTGAATCAGCAGCAGGGCCAGCCCATAAGCGCAGGCGGCGATGACAAACAGCGGAAAATAGCCCGTCGCGTTGATGATGTCGCCGGAGTAGCGGGCCAGTAAAATGCCCCCCACGGCCCCAAACATGCCGCCAATACTGGTGATGGAGGCGGTGACGGTCTTGGGAAACAGGTCAGAAGCAAAGGTGTAGATGTTGGCCGACCAGCCCTGATGCGCTGCCGTAGCCAGCGAAATAAGTGCGATGGCTACGGTGAGGCTATTGGTTTTGGCCGCATACATAATAGGCACCACGCAGAGAGCGCAAATAAGCATGGTTGTTTTCCGGGCGCGGTTGGCCGACCAGCCGCGCTGCATAAGTTGGGTGCTAAGCCAGCCAAAGAAGATGCTGCCCGCGTCGGAAACGACGTAGATAATGAGAAACGGAATGCCGAACGATTTCAGGTCGAGCTTTTGGTCGAGGGCCTCGTTGGAGTTGAAAAAGTCGGGTAGCCAGGCCATGTAGAACCACCAGATCGGGTCGGTAAGGAACTTGCCTATGGCGTAGGCCCAGGTTTGTTTGTAGGATAACAGCTTGAGCCACGACACCCGTAGCGGTGGCTCCTGCGCGTTGTCGCTACGGATGTAGGCCAGTTCATTTGGCGACACAAGGCGGTTGCGTTCGGGCTTGCTGTAGGTAAACCACCAGACAATGAGCAGCGCAAAACCCAGTATACCCGTTATGAAAAAGGAACTTCGCCAGCCGAAATGCAGGATCAGGTGAGGCACCACCAGGGCCGTGAGGATGATGCCCACGTTGGTACCCGCGTTGAACAGGCCATTGGCAAACGACCGTTCTCGGCGCGGAAACCACTCGGAGATGCTTTTGATGGCCGCCGGAAAGTTGGCCGCTTCGCCCAGGCCCAGCATGACGCGCATCCAGGTCAGGCCGGTCAGGTTACGCACAAAGGTGGTGCCCACGGCGGCAACACTCCAGACCAGAATACCCAGCGAAAACCCCCGCCTTGTTCCGATGCGGTCGATGAGCCAGCCGAGAAACAGGAACCCGATGGCGTAGGCAAACTTAAACGCTGAATCGACTTTGCTGTACTCCACCCGAAACTGGTCAATCCGTTCCTGCGTAAGCACGTCCGTCACCGAAAGTCCGAGCATTTCTTTCCGGAACAGCTCGTCGGTCATTGTGAATGACAGCACCTGCCGGTCGATGTAATTGATGGTGGTAGCAATAAACAACAGAGCCACAATGCGCCAGCGCATAGTGCTGGGAGAACTCGAATTCATGGCTGATAAAGGCAACGGGGCAGGGGCTTTACTTAAGGGAAAGTTGCAGGTTTAACGTCTAACGTTCAACGTTAAACCTGCAACACTAACTCCCAACCTGATCGAACTGCAGGCCGCTGCTGCCTTCGCCGCGACCGGCTTCCTTGCGTTTGGCGATCCAGGTGAAGGTTTTGCCATGATACCAGCGCGTGCGGTTAAACTGCCGCGTTACCACAGTTCCCGCGCGGGGTACTTCTTCTTCATTGATAAACAGCGGCTTATCGCTAATTCTGGGTACGAGTAGCGACGTACGCGAGGGTACCGTGTCGCCGTAGCGCGTGGCAACGAACTCGGGCATGGCGGCTTTCTGCAACCGAATTTGGGGTGAGCCTGAACTGATGTTGACGGGAATAAACGGTATCCAGTTGCGCGGTACGGTGGTGCCTAGCTCGTATGTCAGCAGCGGCGCGGGTGGTTGGTCGTCGGGGGGGGCGGGCTTGATTACGTCGGCGGGGATAGCCCCGATGCGTTGGAGGTAAGCCAGCAGTCGGGTCGAGGACTCGTAGCCGTCTTCGCCCTGCGCCATGTCCGTAGAAACGGTCTTTTCGATGCCCCAGACCAGGTTGGCCATCTCGTCGCGGATGAAGCGCAGTTCTTCCAGCGGCTCGCCGTCCTGCGTTTTTATGGTCGACGGGGGCAATAGCAACCGGGTGTCGGCGGTATCGTCGGGGGCCAGCGTGGTGAGGTTGAACATCGACCATCGCTGCCAGTCGTCGTCCAGGCCGCGCCCCGCCGGACGGACCCACGTCTGTACGCCAAACACATCCGTCACCAGGATGCCTTCCAGGTTGGTGAACGTGCCCACGGGCAGTTCGCAGGGGAGCAGGTGCCAGTCGTTGCTGAACAGCAGGGCAAATTCGGCGAAGAGCAGCGTGGCCAGGTCTGAGGTTTGGGTGTTGAGGTTGCCCAGGTTCGTAACCCCGTCTTCAAACGTCCACCAGCGGCGGTTGGGCATGCCGTAGTACTGAATCGGCGTGGGAATGTACGACAGCACGGTGCGTTCGGTGGCGGGCGCGAGACCATTGAACTGGGTGTTACCCCGGTCGAACGAGTACCAGTCCAGGTGGCCTTCGTAATACTGACGGGCGTCGAGCGAAACGCGGGCATCAGGTTCGTTAAGCGTCACACCGAACTGGTATTCAAGGTGTTCCGGTAACCATGCATCGCCCGCCACGGGGTCTGGCTGACTGTATACCCGGTCGAAAAGCTTGGCCAGCTGCTTGCCCAGCACGGTCAGCGCCGACCGGTCGGGACCCGACAACACCCCCAGCCACGATGCGTGCGAGCCGTCGCGGATGGCCGTGAGCAGGGTTTCGCCGTTGGGAATGCGTCCTTCGGTCAGGCTCAGCCATGCCTCGGTATCGGGCTGACTGGCGCGGTAGTCTTTTTCGAGTTGATCAGTGGGGGCAACGAACGGGCAGCGGGGCACGTAGATCGTGGCGATGGTGCTTTCCAGCCCCTCGGCCTGCAGCAACCGCACCCACGTTTTGCCCACCTGCAGTTGCGTAAACAGGTCGAAATGAATGGTTTCCTGCTCCACCTGCACCTCCAGCGGCACGGCATCGGTATACGGTACGGGCGTGCCACTACCGCCAACGTACTGCTCAAACCGCGACGAGTCGGTCACGAACCGGGCTTCTACGGCGGTACCGGCGTCTTCGCCCTCGAACTCGCCCATCTGCCACTGTCGGCATAAAAACCAGAGCGGGTCGCGCACTTCGGCCCGCAGGCTCCGCGAAAAGTCCTGTTCGCGCGGGCGACCTTCCAGCCGGTTCCAGGCCGTGATGCTGGGCACCACCGCCCACCGGGCCGCATCGGAAAAAAGTAGGGGAGGAATGGGCATGGGGTGAGGTGAGTTTAATGTTTAAGGTTTAAAGTTGGCTGGCGCGGGTGGCTACGCGGTTGGTCTTTTGTCATCCCGACGGTAGGAGGGATCTACTTTCCTACAGACACAATTGAGAATTAGGAAAGTGGATCCCTCCTGCCGTCGGGATGACAAAAACAGCCTGTTGAAGAAGCCAAAGCACCTAGCCACCCGCGCCAGCTAACTTTAAACCTTGAACGTTAGACTTTGAACACTTTTTCATACAATCTGCTGTAATTCAGCGATATACTGGCATCGGGAACCGACCCCTGCGCGGTGATGGTGGCGGGGAGAAGCTGTCCGAGGTTTGAGTGCAGGGCGAGGTGGTCGGGTTCTACGGCGCGGCGTTTGGCCTGTTCGAGGGTGCTGTTCAGGATCGCCACGAGGTTGTCCCACGTCCAGTTGCCGAGCAGCGTGGGCGACACCGCCAGCAGCATACACTGCGGCGACTCGGCATTGGGTTGGTTGTAGTTCACCGCCAGGCCCGTCGTAGTCGATTTCGTGGGAATCACCTCTGTCGATTCGTCTAGCAACAGGCCACACTGCGGGTTGCCGAAGACCGGAGCCGCGCCCTGGCCAACGGTAATGATCGACAGATAGTCGCGGTCGAGCACGAGCGGGACGGTCTTGGTCGCGTCGCTGGGGTCGGGCATGGTTTCGGGCAGGTCTAAGCCCACCCAATACGGCTGCGCGAGGTAAGGCAGTTGCAGCACCGACAGGGCCGTGCCGGGCGTGTCGGTGCCTAGCTCGGCGGCGAGTTTCAGACGTTCCAACTGCCCCATCTGTGGTCGAACGCGGCTTACGCCCTGTAGCCATTCCTCCATAATGAGCAAATTGGCCGCCGGTGTGCTCAGCGTGGGTAGGTCAGCCAGTAATTGTTCGCGCTTGAAGGTCAAGGCTTTAGCCTGATTTTGAAACGCAATTTGCACCTCGGCTGCGTTTTCGAGCGAGAAGCGGGGCAGCACCAGCGCGGTACCCAAGCCTGCGGTGACGGCCTCGGCCAGCAGGGGCAGTTGCGCGTCGATGCTCAGACCAGGCTTGGCGGCGTCGGTCAGGGCTTTGGTCATCACCGCAACCTTCTGCGTCAGCTTGTTGCGCACCACCAGCAACTGGGTCAAAAACAGGAACGCGGGGCGGTTGTTGGGACTGCCATAAAGCTGATTGTCGAACAGTTTGGCCAGGTCTTTTACCGCGTCGGAATAGCCAAAATCGGCGTCGACGGTGGCGTTGGTGAACGCAACGGGCTGTTCGGGGAAGGCTTCGGGAACGTCGAAGTCGGCGGCGTTTTTCAACAGGGTTTCCCAGGCCGGGTGGTTCGCCACGATCAGGTCGCGCAGGTTGGGTAGCTTGTCGGTGGCAGGGTCGTTTTTGATGATGTCGCCCGCTGTAGTCAGGGCCGCACCGAAGGCCGTTTGCAGCGTCTGGAGCGCATTTTTCAGGCTCGTCACCCGCCCCGTTAATTCGCCGATAGCCACATTGCCGATGTTGGTTTTGTCACCGGGTTTACTCTCGCCGGGCACGCGGAAATCCATTGCCGTCAGGGCGCGGCCCTTCCGAATCAGTTGCTGCACGTGTCGCAGCAGGGGAAGCGCTACGCCAAACGACGTGGCCCCGACGGTGATCAACGGTGCGTCGGGCAGCACCCGGATGGTTTCGCCAGCCCCAACGGTATGCGTGCGTCGGTATTCGTACAACACGCGTTTGAAGAGATCAACCTGTTGATTGTCGACGAGGTTAATCAAATCGGCGGGAAATAGCTTCAGGTCAGCCAGCTTAATCTCGGCCTGTTCGGTGGTGCCATTGGCGCGTGTTTTTTCGACGATAAACCGCGTTTGCACCAGCGACGGCGTGAGCAAATCGGTGAGCCACTTATTCAGGGCGGGGTCGGCCAGCACGCGGGGGGTGGCGTTGGCGGGTGTGGCGGCGGTGGAGTCGAGGGCCAGAAACACCCGGTTCGTGATCGCGTGGCCGTTGCGGGGTGTCTGCACCAGGTCGGGAATGGCGGGGTTATGTCCTTCCTGAACGGTCTTCAGCGTGGCCCCCGCCGTGAGGTGGTTGCCCTGCACAAACTGATGCACGCTCTCGGCCAGCAGCAGGTCGGCTACGGCATCCATCGCGTTGCGTAAGTCAGCAATCGCAGCCAGAATGCCCTTACCCTCCGTCGATGTGGCGAGGGGCAAATCCGTCCGGCCAAAGGGATAGGCGGTGGTTTCGTTGCCCAGTGCATAACCGTCTACCACGTTCCGCGCCGAAACCGCCTCAATAGACCCACCAGCGGGCACATCGGCCTCTTTTATCTTGAACGGAAACCGCTCGCGGAAGGGATAAATATGCACGTCGAGGTTGGTGTCGTGCAGGCTCCGCTCGAACTGATAGCCCAGCAGCGCGGCCAGCTCCTGCCCTTTTCGGATGCCGTCAATAAACCACATGGCCCGCCGCACCCGTGCCGACGATAGATTGATGGCCAGTCGGTTACGCTCACTTTCGGTTCGGCTGGCGTGGGCCAGGTAGCCACTGCGCAACAGGGCTGCCGTAACGGCCTGCGGCAGGGAGGGGGCATGAATAAACGACCCCTCATGGGCGGCTTCGAGTACAATGCCCCGCGCCTTTAGTTCGGGTGGCAGTTTTATTTCTACCACGGGCCGGGCGTGGGCGGGGCGGATGTTTTCGAGCCAGCCAAATGCGCCCAGGTATGTACCCCGGCGCGGTCTGCCGTTGCCCTCCTGATTGGGCGGCTGGAACTCGTAGCGGAGGTAATCGAGGCGTTTTTGCAGGATGCCGTTCAGCCAGCCGTCGAGGCGGTAGCTGCACAGGTCGAGGTGTTCGGCCAACAGGCGTTCCAGGCGGGCGGTGGGCAGTTTTTCAAGTTTAGTAAGGGCCTCTTGTACCAGATGCAGGTTGGAGTCGGGCAAGATGGGTAGCGACACCCGCTGACTCAGGTACGCGCCCATTGTCTGATTAGCCACGCCCAACGCCGGAATATTGCTTACGTCGGCCTGCAAATAATCGGCCCGCGACCACTGCCGCACCTGCTGATTGCCTTCCCGTGGCGTGGCGATATGCCGCATTTCTACCTCTCGACGTGCCGCGCGGTCCACGATTTTGTAGTCTTCAAACAGCTTCATGGCCGTGTCCCAGTAGGCATTCTGGGTGGCGTGTTGCAGCAGGGCATAGAGCAGCGTTTTCGGCGCATCGATCCGTTTGTTCTCGTCGTTCAGTATGTTATTCGACTGAATGTCAGCTTGTTTGCTTTGCCTGATCCACTCGATATAGTTTGGTCCGGCGGTGCCGTCGGTATGGTTGAACAGGGGTTGAACGGTGTCTGTTTCCGACAGGGGCAAGGTGTCAATGGGCGGCACGGACTTGAGCGACAGGGCCGGGTGGTTGAAAAATTTGCCCGCGATGGCTGGTTCGGTGGTGATGCCCAACTGGGCCAGCAGTGCTGCCGCGCGCGCCTTCCACTGCGCCACCGCCTCGCGCGTGGCGTCGCGGCCCAGCAGGATGTAGGTGAAGTTGCGGATGAACTGCTTGCCGTAGAGCCACCGCTGCGCAAACGTCACCGAGGTGGGTTGCAGGCCCAGCAAATCGAGAAACTGCTGGTTGCTGGTCAACGCCCCGCCGCTCTGCCCGGCATGCGACGCAAACTGCTGCAAACCAGCCCATTGGCTGTTGAAAAAACGAAGCAGGTTCAGCATTTTCTGGTAAAACGGCACCACAAAAAAGCGGCCCTCCACCATTTCGGGGTTGGTCCACTGCCAGCGGTCGAGGGCCGTGGCGGGCAGGATGCCGTAGGGTTGTTTGCCCACGCGCAGGGCGGGCAAACTGCCCCGCGCACTGACGTAGCTGGTGAAAAACCTGAATACCCGGTGTTGATCGGCGCGGGATACCAGCGGGTCCAGCATCTCGTCGAGGTAATAGGCCAGCGTGGCGTTGTAAAGGGCCACGTTCATGGCCTGTGCCTCGGCCAGTTCGGTATCGGGACTGTGGGCAATGTGTTGAAAAACAGTCGATTGAATACCCAGATACTCGGCGGTGCGCTGCCCGTTTACTTTCTGGTGGAACGGCACGTTGGCCTGATCGGTGAAAAGCGGCCCCTGACGTTCGAGGGCGTAGCTGTCGGCGGCATCGGGTTCGCCGCGGTGCCCGGCGTTGTCGCCTTCGGTGTTGTTGGTGGGCGTTCCCTGCGGAATAAAGCCCAGCCCCGTTTGGCCGTAATGGTGATTATCGAACAGCTTTTCGAGCAAAACCGGCCCATTCTCCGACCCATCGACGGCGTTGATACCCACCACCAGCAGTTTTGTAATGCCCAGCGTCAGCACCTCACGCAATAGCCCGTCGGCCACCGCCTGCGTGCCTTGTTGTTCCGTAACAACGGTTTGGTTGATAGCCTGTTGAAGGTTAATGCGCAGCCCCAGACCCATGTCTACGGCGGCATCGAAATCCTTCATCCAGGCCAGGTCGCCGGTAAATTCCAGCGTTCCATCCGCCGCCCGGCTGATGCCCCCGTCGAGCGGGCTGACGTTGGGCGACAGCCAGATACGGTCGGGTACGGGCTTGCCAACTACCTCAAATACCTTGCGCTCATTGCGGTAGCCGATCACCACAAATTGATCGGGCAGCACCTCGGCATAACTCGCGGGCTGACCCGTGGCGGGCGTACCTTCGGGGGGGCCACCCAGGATGACTACCCGGTCAAATTCGTCGGTGGGTGTTTTGCCGGACAACGCAGCCCAGTTGGCGGGTTTGGTCGCCAGCTTTACGGCGTCTGCACGGCCCGTTCCTACGGCGGTTTCCAGCGTCGTTTGTGCTTCGGCAGGGTCCGTTCCGAACCACAGACTGCGCCAGTAGACCTTGCCCGGTTTGATTTCGTTGGGCAATAAACCGTTGGCTAGCAGTACGTTGTCGGCTGGAAAATCAAATACAGCTGCATCGGTCTGGTCGATGTTGGCGGGCTGGGTGGTGCGGGCAATCCAGGCGGCGCGGCGTGATCCCCCCACTTGTACCAGCGTGGCCCAGGCACCGAGTTTTTGGGCGTCGGTGTCGGCTTTCCAGGTCTCGAACCAGAACGTTTTGGCGGCGTCCAGTTCGGCGGCGGTGAGGTCGGGGTTGTGCTGCACCACCGTAGCATCGTCGGGGTAAATGCGCACCCAAAGTTCGGGCGCGTTGCCTTGCACGGTGGGAGCAAAGCGCGTTTCCACCCGCACCGGAAAAAGCAGGATGGGCAGGTGATCGTCCCAAAAGCCGATGTACTCCTGCGGCGACTTGTAGCGCTCCACCAACTGCCCCAGCCCTTCAAACGCCTTCTGTTTGGCCCCCATGTACCCTGCTTCGGTTGCTTTTACCTGCCCGCGCAGCCGTTCGCGCTGTTGCCCCAACTGCCCCAGTTCGTCCTGATTCCCCGCCCGCGCTGCCGCCTCCGCCGCCTTGTCGAGTTGTTCCTGTTCACGCTGTAGCTGCGCCAGTGTCGCCGAGAGCTGGTTTTTCTCGTCGCGCACCTGCCGGAGGTTAAATCGGTCGTTATCAAATGGTTGCATGGGTATCATTCATTAACCCCATCCAGCATTTCCGTCGCGTGGACGGCTACTTTGACGGGAGCCTGGTAGAGAATATAGGCCATACTGGCGGCTTCGGTTTGCCAACTGTGGCCGTTGTCTTCGTTTCGCTGGGCTTTGTCGTCGGGATCGCTGGGGACGGGTCCGTTTAGCGTTGGCGTGCGGAACTCGTTTAGTTTCAGTACGTCCAGTTGGTCGTAGGCCACTTTGGTGGGGGTGAGGTGGCCCCAGGTCAGGTCGTTCCAGAGCTTGATGGGCGTTGGCGTGGCGTAATTAAAAGCGGGGTCTGGTTCGTCCATGCCAAAGCGGGGTTCGCCGGGACGTTCCATGATCACGAAATACCAGCCGGGGTCGGTGGCGTCGCCCCTTGCCTGTTCCAGCGTGAGGTCGAAGCCGAAGCATTTCACGTCGGGGATAAACTCGGCCCCGAAGCGCGGCGTCTTGATGATGTCGGTGTTGTAGTCCATGCCGGGCGTCACTTCCAGCGTCTCGTCCATTTCGCGCTCGCCGCCGGGTTGCCCCAGCCACTTCGCCCGTTGGGCAAACACCACCGTATTAGGGTACCGTTTGAAGAGGTCACTGCGCACGGTGAGCACCACTTTTTCGGGCGGCTTTACGCCCGACGCCGGGGCGGGGTTGGGGTGGGCACCCAGCTGCGTACGCTTGCCCCAGGTGTGCAGCCTGGGTATGTCTTTTTCGGCTTCGGCCTGTTGCTCGGCGGTTTGGCCGGGCGGGGGTACGGCAAACCCGCTTTTCTCCCAAAACGTGCGGAAATACGATCCGCGCTGGTCGGTGGGGTATTCGCGCCAGAGCAGTTCGCGGCCCATTTCGTGGTTAAGCCCCACCATGTACGACTCCACAAATGGCGAATTGGTGAGCAGGAGCGTAATTTTGTTTGTCGGAATGCGCCCAATGCCGGGGCAGATGTTGTCGTTGCCCAGGTCGCGCAGGGGGCGATACATGGGATTTTTGAAGTCGGGGTAAGCCATCACCGGCACAATGACGTCGTGCAGTTGGGCAGGGGGCAGGGTGAGCCAGTCGGGCATAAACACCGTGCCCGCAAACCGACGGGCAATGGCCGCGCGGGGTTCGATCACGGCGAATAGCCGCGATTGCACCTGCGCCAGATCCAGGGGGCGCCGCACGGGCGGGCGGGGCGGAACGCTGCCGGTAAAGACAAACAGATCGCGCATCGCCGTTTTGAACCGGGCGGCGTCATTACTGTCGGGACCAAAGTCGGCGAAGAGGCCGGTGATGATGTTGGTGTTTATAACGGGCTGTTCGGGGGCATCGGCGTCGAAAACCTTGAATCCAGGTCGTGCGGGCAGTTTATCGACCAGGTCGGGTGTGAGGTTTTCGGCATTGAGTACGTCCTGCACCTGTTGTTTCTGCTTGGCATACCGGATCAGCACGAACCCCAGTACGGCGAGTGCCGCCACGACCAGACTGAGTACCAGCAGGCCCACAGCCAGCAGCATAACCCCAATCAACAACCCAATCAGCAGCACCAGCCACTCGTTGAGTCTGGCCAGAAACCGACGTAGCCCGTCGGGCATCCAGTCGGTGTTGGGGGGTTGGGTCACGACCTCGCCCACGGTGTTGGTGTCGCCGAGTTTAGGTTGCGGCGGGGCGGTAGTGAGCGTACCGTTGTTCAGCCCTTCCACCAGGTCGGCGGTTTGCACGGCCCCGCCAAACCGCCTGATGAGCGTGCCACCGGGCCGGGTGATGCGCCGAAACGTAGCACTCACCGCCGCCAGCGGCAGTTGACTCTGGCTGATGGCATGGCGAATGGTAGTAGGGCTGTTGGTGACTTTGGTGTGCATCAACTGCGTGATAACCAGGGCTTTGGCCGGATTCAGTGCCGCGAAGTGCTTTACAAACAGCCGCTGCCCCGCCTGCATAGCCATCTGCACCAGCCGGATACGCTGGTTGATGTCGTTGACCTGCTTTACCTGTTCCCAGGCCGTGCGCATATATGATTCCTGATGGGTCTGGATCACCTTCGTACCGAAGCCCGCCGCCGTGCGGTTGCGCGGGTCGCGGTTGAGTTCGGTGAGCCAGAAATCCTGCGCGGGGTTATTGGTGATGGCAATTTCCTTCTCCAGAATATGCTTCGCACCATAAAACGGCACCGTCACCACGGGCGTAGGATCACCCAGCGTCACGAGCTTTTCGGGCAGGTTGATCAGCCGCTGTAAACCCGTCTGAAAATCGGGTAATGGCGTGGGTGACAAGGGCCATTTGTCCGACACCATCTTGGGCGACTTCAGGGCACCTTCCAGTCCCAGCGTCTTGTCGGGTTCGGTCCATTCGGTGCCAAAATCGGGGTTCGACACGTCCATCTCGCGCCGCCCAATGTCCTTGTCGGCGGTATAGGGTTCCAGCAGCGTGAGCAGGTATTCGAAGTCGCCGGTTTTACCCGTGTGGAAATACCAGCTGTAATAGTACGGGAAGGCCGTGCCCGCGCCTTTGCCCTCGGCGGCGATTCTGCCAAACAGCGACGCATCGGTTACGGGTAGCCCCAACCCGGCCAGCCGACCCAGTTCATAGGTGGGCACCACAAACATATGGTAGGGCTGTTCGGGCTTGAGTTTCCGGGCGCAAAACAGCCTTGAATACGCCCTGTCGGGGTTTTGGCCCACCACCGCGTCTAAATCCGCCGCGTTGTTGATTGCCCCGTTAACGTGGACGTGCGCCCAGGCCCAAAGCTGATCGGCGGGGGGAAAGAGCTTCGCGGCATCGGTCAGAATCTTGATCGACGGCAGCGGGTGGGTACGGTCGTCGGCCTCGAATTCGTCGGGGTGGAGGGCAATGAGCGTGAGCCAGGGGGGCAGTTTGGTGCCGTCGGGCAGTTGGGGCGTGTAGCGCCAGGGAAAATCTTCCTCGTAAAATTCGACAAACGACAGGAAGTTCGGCTCGAAATCGGTGATCCAGTGGCGCGGCTCCGTGCGGATGACCATGTCGGGGCTGATGCCAATAACATCTTGTGGGCCAAGCACTTCGGCCTTCTGCGAGACGGTTTGGCCGTTTACGACGACGCTTAATTCCACCGCCGCCCGCACACCCCCCGCCGCTGCCGGCGAGATGTTGTTGACCAGGCCTTTCCGTGCCCAGGACAGAAACGTGTATTGGTTGGTGGTGCTCATTTCTCAATTAGCAGTTAGTAGTGGCATTCTCAAGTGGCTTCGCGTGCGGCGCTACCCCACCCCCGGCCCCTCCCCTGAAACCAGGGGAGGGGAGACTTACCAGAGTTGAGTTGACTTTCATAATCAAGTTTGTTTTCAATTGATGGCTTCTTTAGCTCGTCTCCCCTCCCCTGGTTTCAGGGGAGGGGTCGGGGGTGGGGTAGTGCCGCACACGAAGCCACCTAAGATTCTAATGCATATCCCGCCACCACTTGTACATTGCCCCTATGCTCAGGCTTGTCTCTTAGTAGCTGATTCATGGCGCTATATGCCGAGGCTTCATCGGCGAAATGCAAATCAGCACGGGCCGGTTGCAGGGTGTCGGCAAAGCTCACCACGTAACGTTCGGGGGTCAGGGCCATCGCCGCCGGGGCGAGTGCCGACGAGGCCCGGACCGCCGCAGACAGGGGTGATTTCGTGACCGCGCTGCCGCCGAGAAGCGTGGCGAAGAGTTCGGCGCGCAGCAAACGCAGGCTGCCCATGGTGCGGATCAACTTTTTCTTAACCAGGTACTTGAAGTCGTAGCGGATGGTGCGAATGGCTACGGCTCCCACCGCAAACCGCGCCGACCCCGCCAGCCGAATGCCACTGTCGAGTTGCTCAAATGCCTTGCGGCTCAGCTTCTGGGCATCGTCCATTTTCACAAACTGCGCCACCGCAAACTGCTCCTTCACGGCTTCCGTAGCGAAGGCGTTGCCGTTTTTGTCCTGCACCCGTTCAATGTGGAACGTCTTTATGGCATCGTCTACTGCCTGATTGCCAAGTAGTTGTACCTCCAGGTTCAGCGGCACCAGTTTCTGGCTCACCGTCAGGATGCCGAACGGATGGACGATCAGCTTGTCGGCGTCGGGGTTGTTGCCCGCGGCGTCGGCGGGAGGCTCGCGGAGGCTTACCTGCTGATGGGCATCGGGTGGGATGAGCGCCCGCCAGTTGCGCCGGTCGCCGAGGGCCGCCACCAGTTTGGGGAGTACCGTGACGGGGTCCAGTTTGGTATCGGCGGGGTCGCCCCAACTGACGTCGAACTTGATCGTGGCCGAGACGCTGAAGAAGAAAAACGACACCGACACCCGCGCCGACCCGTAGGCCCGCCAGAGGGCCGGGCCTTCCAGCGTGAAATCGAGGCCCACGGCAAAGAGCGTGATGCCTGCAATCTTCGCCGACAGGGCCGCCTGAATCCGGGCGATGAAGTGAAACGGCGAAAACTGAATGAGTACGTCGAACGCCAGAAAACCCTCGATGCTGGCAATAGCCACCGACGCGTACAGTTCCAGTTTGGCCCCAAACTGCACCGTATTGGACGTAATAGCGAAATATGCCTCCAGCCGCAGCCGGGGATTATCGCCATCCAGCAGGGCAATGGTCAGTCGCGTGAGCGCGGGCACACCCAGCGGCGGGGGCGAAAAAGCGGGGTGGAAGCCTCCTACCGACAAGACGAAATTGCTGTTTTGTCCCCAGTTGATGAGCAGCACCATGTCGCCCGCCAGCGTGAACGCCAGCAGCCGCGAATCGTAGATGGAAGCGTAGAATTTTAGCTCCTCCTTCTCGAAATCGAGTACGCCGATGAAGTTGACCTGAATTTTGATCAGGGGCAGGTGTTCTTCGGGCAGCAGGCACCGGATCACGCCCAGAATGGCAATGCGCACCGGGTTGGCTACTTCGATAATCAGGCCCAGTTCCACCGTAATGAGCGTGGGCGTTCCCCAGCCTAGTTTGCCCATTGGCCCAAACACAAACTGCCCGTTTTTGGGCGGGAAAACACCCCCGATAGACGCAATGATGGCGGGTGCGTTAGCGACTACGTCGGTGGGAAACAGGATGTTGTTGAGCGACCCATCTTTGACACCCGCCGCCAGTTTGTCTACCACCATGGTCCGGTTCAGGCCCAGCAGCCCGCCCACGCCCAGCAGCGTAAACCCGAAGCCCAGTTGAATGGGCGGGAATTCGGCGGTGATGAGAATGATGAGCGAAAACCCCGGCGACCCATCGGGCATTTTGGTGTTCAGAATGCCAATCGCTTTCACCGAAAACAGGGATTGAAACTCCAGTTCCAGCACCCCGGCGTACTCGCCTTTTTCGGGGAAAATTTTCAGGAAGCCACCACCCTTGAACCCACCCCCGTCGAGCGACAGGCCGATGCCGTTGGGCGGGGCAAACCCAAACGCGATGTTGGCAAAGCCCAGATTACCCTTGCCGTCGGCCGGAAAGGTGATCGGAATAGTGGTGCCGATATGGTCTAAAACGGCCTTCAGCGGCCCCAGATTGGTGCTGAACTGCGCCGCCACGCCCAGCTTCAGCGGGGCGTCGGTAGAAAAGCCGATAGAGATATAGAGGCCCTGCACTTTGATAATGGCCAGGTCGAGGTGCAGCGGAATAAAGATTTCCACACCGCCGCTGCCCTGCAACCGCAGGCCCTGCTGCGGGTCCCAGTTGCCCAGCAGGGCGAAGTCAGCCTCGAACCGGATGCCCGACAGGATCTTCTGGATGAAGCCGTCGCCCTGCGAAAAGTCAATGATGAGCTTGCCCTCGTCGAACCGAAACTGGATGGCAGGTACCACGCTCCCCCCGCCCGTGCTGATGTTGGCATTTACGCCTACGCTGCCACCAATAGACTTGGCCTGCAGGCGCGTACCGCCCGTGGCCCCTATCAGGATGATTCGTTCGTCGCCCGTTTTTTCGGCCTTCACACCGGCCAGTACATCCAGCGCAATGGTGCCGCTGGGCGGTTTGGCCGTGAGCGCAAAGGGCAGCCGGAGCGTGCCGTCGATTCCCGCCAGGAAATGCGCATCTACCGCAACGGTGCCCTTCCAGAGTGGCGAAAAGGGGACGGTCACCGTCCGGGTCAATTCGCCGGGCAGGTGTAGCCCCCATTTCAGCCCCGGCGGACTAACCGATGTATCGAGTTGGAGGTGGAAAATAGATGCATCGAGTGTCAGGGTTTGCCCCGGAGGGGTGTAGATGGCCGCAGGCAGGCCGAAACGCTCAAGCAGTGCCTGTAGCTTCCGAAACAGCACCTGCCCGTCGAAGGTGGGGCTACCCAGGCCAAGTTGATCGCGCAGGTACTGGTCGGGGTGTTGAAACAAGGTAGCTAACCGGTCGAAATGAACGCCGCGGGGCACAAAGTCGCGCGGCGAGTTGCGGACTTGCAGGGGTGAGGCCAGTTTGGTTTCGCGCTCGACCATACCCAATACCGTCAGCACTGTGGTGAGCGAGGGTACTTTCTGCTCCATGTAGCCCACCAGCATGTAGTCGACAACGCGTTTGGGAAGGCTGTCGGCCAGTGGTTTCAGCCGGTCACGGTCGGCGGGGGGGAGGGCTACGGCCAGCGCCGAAACGGCATCGCCGGCGGCCTTTATTTTGTCGATCAACTGCCCTACCGTAGCCAGTAACGGCACTGCCGCCGCCAGAATAGCCGTTGTGTCGCCCCCACCAATAGCCGTGGCGAGGGCCTGCACCCGTGGGGGCAACTCACCTGCTTTGGTGGCCGCCTCGGTTAGCCTGGTCTGCACGCCGGCATTGCCCGCCACCACCGCGGGCAGTTGCACACCCAGCTGGTCGAAGATGGCGGGGCCGAGCAGGTCTTTCAGCGGCGACAGCAGCGTACCCAGTTCAAGGGCAATGCGTTCAACGGTTCCGGTGGTGGCGGGCATGGCGGGTGGGGTTAAACGGCGTGAACGGGTTCGTCGAGGCTATCGAGCAGTTGTAGCAGGCTCCGGCCCGGTTGTACGAGGGCCAAATCGGATTCATACTGACCCAGCAACTGCACCAGCGGAGCCGAGCCGTAGCGTTTAAGAATCGTCAGCATCCTGTCGATGCCCGCTTGCAGGTTGTAGCCGTTGGCAACGTCGGGCAGGGGCATGGTGGGGGTAGCTGCCATCTGAAACGCCACCCGCACCCAGGCCGGGCCGCCGCTGCGATGCCAGACCGTAGCCACGCGTTTGTTGCTGTTGATGAGCTGGTTAATCTCCTGCGCGTAGGTGCGTATCAGCCCCCGCCATTCGGCCCCGCGGGTAGTGCGTAGAAAGCGCTCCTGCAAGTCGATCAGCTGCCGGTGGGGCAGGGCCGTCATGGGCGTTGGTGCCGGAATGGGGGCTGGCGTAGCCGGTGCTGCCGACGGTGTCTCTGTAACGGCATCTACGGCCTTTGCCACGTTTATCTTGCCAAACCCCCAGTCAGGATTTGGAATGATGCTGCCGGTTTGAGCATCGATTAATACGTTGGCTATCAACAGGGCTTTTACGGCCCGGTGGTTCAACGTCCGGTCTTTTTTCAGCATCAGTGCTACCGCACCCGTTACATGGGGAGCGGCCATGCTGGTGCCCTGCATATCGACATAGAAATCGGCGCAACAGTCACAGCAACACTTAAAGCACAGGTAATCAGTTACTTCTGTTCGGTCCTTGGTAATGCCTGGTGCCGTGATATTTTCGCCGGGGGCGGTGAGATCGGGCTTGTTGAAGAGGCCGGTGCGGGTCGGTCCCCGACTGGAAAAATCGGATATATTTCCGTCGTTAATACCAAGGAACGTACCCAGTCGGTGGCTTCCTACGGTGATAACTTCTTCGGCAGAGCCGGGTTCAGACAGGGTGCAACGGTTATTGACAAAGTTGGTGAGCGACGATCCCGTTTTGCCGAAGGAGGTTAGCCAGGCGTGAATGGGCACGGGCGCGGCACCGGGATTGGTTAGCCTGATGCGCCAGGTGCCTGCCTTACTTTTCCCGTTGGCGGGTGGAATAAGTCGAATGGCAAACGATTCGTCCAGCGAATTACCGAAGCCGGCATCTCCGTCGATGCGCACGTCGCCGCCGTTGTTGATACCCACAAATGTCTGAGCACTTGTTTTATTGACAGCCGCGGTAAAGGCTCCTCCGTCGGGTTGAACGGCACAGGTAAGCGATAAGGCCGGGTCGTACCAGATCTCAATGGTTTCGTCGTGCGGCTCTTCCACAAACGTCTGGACCGTCATGGTCAGCTCCACAGCTCCATTGGCAGGCACGTCGGTCTGGGCGTGGAAGTTATCGTTGCCTTCGTTGCCAGCCGAAATGACAATGCAGGCTACGTCGGTGTTCACCCGCTGAAGAATGTTCAGGTCTTGCTCCAGAGTGCCCATGCCATCGTGTGACCCCACCTGCCCCCCAAGGCTGAGGTTGATTACTGCCCGCTTACCCAGCAGGATAGCGTGAAAAATGACGTACCTGACCCCATTGAGGATATCGGCATCGCCGGCACCCAGGCTTTTCCCGTCGGGCTGCCTCCCGAAATGATCTAGTTTCACCACAATCAGGTCGGCCTGCGGTGCCACGCCAACGTAGTGAAAACCACCGTGGCATCCCCCCGATTGCGACCCATTACCGGCCGCCGTTCCGGCCACGTGCGTTCCGTGTCCGTCAATATCCATCTGCCCTACAATGCTCAGCGGATTGGCCGCAGCGATGGCATCTGTAATTTTCTCCTGAACGTATTCAACGCCTTTAGGGCTGGTGATGGTGGTAGGTACGGTGGGGGCCTGTTTGCCGGATGAAGTCTCCGTCGCGAAGGGTACGGACTGATCCCAAATACGCAGAATGCGTGAATCGGTACCATTCCGGAACGCTTTATGGCGGTAGTCGATACCCGTATCAACAATGCCCACGATGACACCCCGCCCCGTGTTGCCGGTAAATGTGCCATTGCCCGCGTTTACCTGCCATACCTCATTGGCTCGTATGTTGGGTATACTGTCGTTTAGCGTTGGGTAATACGTACCTGATTTCGCTAGTTGGATGGTGTTGGGGTGGTTGGCGAGGGCGGCAAGGCCGGGGAGCGTGATGTAACCGGCAACCCGCTCTTCGTGGTAGCTATCGACGGTGAAACCAAGGTCAATCAGTGGTTGCAGGTCGTTGGCGTAGGTAAGCATTACCCGGATCGGCGTGGTGGCGTTGGGGGCTGCTACTGCGGTTGGAGCCGCCGAGAACTGATCAAGCAGGTAGCGCAGTTCGGGGTCGAGCCGGGCCATGGCGGGGGTGGTTTAGGAAGGAGGGTAGTATAGTATGCTATGATGAATGTAAATGGTTGTATATGAGAATGCTGTGTGGATTCTAACAAACGGGTTAGCCTATTTATTAACCGTAATGTTAACGAACACAGCCCGCCCCGAATGCCGACAAAATAGGCGTTCGGAGCGGGCTGTCTGGCAGAGTGTTGCTGACGCAAGGCGGGCGGCCGCTATGGGCCGCCCCTACGGTTCGGGTACGTACCAGAACGGAATGGCGATAAGTTCGTCGGGTGTTGGCTGTCCGGGGCGGTTGATGCCTACCCGAAGCAGGTTACGGCCCGTGACGAGGTTGCCCGGCACCAGCACCGTTTGCCAGCCGCGTTGCTGCAACGTACCGGCCCGTGTAAACAGCAGTTCGGGCCGGGCCATGATCGAATCGTTGACCGTGAGCCGGATGAGTTGATTGATCTGCTGGCTGCTCCAGATACCGCGTGGGCGTCGCCGTTCCGGCCTCGACAACGTATCGAGCCAGACTGGTTCCGGGGCCAGGCGTGTCAGCAGTGTGTCGAGGGCTTTGGGGTAGGCAATAAACAGCCGGAGATAGGGCTCCCGGATCACGTCGGCCTGAATAGACGCCACACTAACATACTCACCCTCAGGTCGTTGATTGTCATAGGCGGCGGGATCCACAAACAGGCTGTCGACGCGGGAGCTGTAGAGGTGACGGCTGTTGAAAAAGCTGACACGCCGGTCGTTGCGGGTCTGGTCGTTGATGTATTCGATGAAGAACGCCACAAAAAATACCGATATGAAGATCAGGGCTGTGCGGGCAAAGCGTTGCTGCGGGATGTGGCTGTAGAAGGTGTTGGTGACGTAGGACGAGTGCCGGTACATACCCAGCATGATGATTTTCATGGCAAGTTGGGTGCCTCTTGTGAATCGGTAGTGCCATTGGGCACCCGTTGGGGTCTCTTTTACCTTTTTCAGGCTTAGCACAATGATGGCAACGTAGAATATACCCACCAGCACGCCAACCCCAATCTTGATGTTCGTCCAAACCGCTGCCGGTACGTTGGGCTGCACAAGCAGATAAAATGCCAGGCTCAGTACGTAGAGCAGGCTAACCAGGATCAGGAAAAAAACAAACTGAAACGCCAGGGCAAACACGATGTTGCACCGCTTATCGAGCCAGAGAATATAGCGGTCGAGCGGCCCCAACTCCTCGGCCATGCGTTGCTGGATCTGGGGAGTCGAAAACGGCATACGGTCGTAGTGAATGCCCGACGGATACACGGCCAGCAACCCCACCAGCCCTACCCAAAACGCCCGCATCACGAAGTTGGCCAAAAACGCCACAAACAGAATGTTGAGGGCCGTTCGGATCATGCTGTAGGCCAGCGGCGGTAGTAGACCGGCGAACCCCTTCGTATTGATCGAATGATTGTATTGCAGGTTGGCAAAGGCCGAATCGAGCAGGTCGGGCAGTTGCAGGATGGCAAACATAGCCACCCCCGAAATTGCCAGTTCGAGGTTCCAGCTTTGGGTGGTCAGCTCCCGAAGTTTTTCCTGCTCGTCGGGCTGCAAGGGGGTGGGGGTAACGGGGTTCAAGGTTCAACGTTTAATGTTTAAAGTTCAACGTTCACGAGCCAACCCCGTCAGGGTTGGTTATTGGATTCTATTTATACTGCCTGCCGTCTTTCATCACGAACCTCACCCATTGCAGGGTCCTGATATTCTGAATCGGGTTATCATCCACGGCAATGATGTCGGCAAATTTTCCGGGTTCAATCGAGCCAATCTGAGTGTCCATGCCCAGCAGTTTTGCGTTGGTCATCAGCGCCGACCGGATAGCTTCCACGGGCGGCATACCCGCCTCTACCATGTACTCAAACTCCTTGGCGTTATAGCCGTGGATGTATACGCCCGCGTCGGTGCCAAAGGCAATTTTAACGCCTGCTTTATAGGCCCGGGCAAACGTAGCCTGAATCTTTGGCCCCACGGCCAGTGCTTTGGGCGTTACTAGGGCCGGATAATACCCAAACATCCGGGCGGAGTCGGCTACGGTTTTTCCCGCGATGATCGTGGGTACGTAGTAGGTGCCGTGTTTTTTAAACAGCTCGATGGCCTCGTCGTCCATGAAGGTGCCGTGTTCAATGGTCTGCACTCCCGCCCGGATAGCCCGTTTGATGCCCTCGGCTCCGTGGGCGTGGGCCGCTACGGCAAAACCGTAATCTCTGGCGGTCTCCACAATGGCCTTCAGTTCTTCATCTGTGAACTGCGGACCCTGCCCGTCTTTGGCGTTGCTCAGCACCCCGCCCGTAGCCGTAATTTTGATCAGGTCTGAGCCCTCCTTATAGCGTTGCCGTACGGCTTTGCGGGCTTCGTCGGGACCGTTGATGACACCTTCCAGCGGACCGGGATCACCCATCAGGTCGCGGCGATAGCCGTTGGTAGGGTCGGCATGGCCCCCGGTGGTGGCAATTGATTTGCCCACGGTCATAATGCGTGGTCCGTCGGCAATGCCCCGGTTGACGGCGTTGCGCAGGGCCACGTTGATGCCGCTGCCGCCGAGGTCGCGCACGGTGGTAAACCCTGCCAGCAGCGTTGTTTTGGCATATTTGGCGGCCTGAAACGTCACGTCGGGCACGTTTTGCGTGAAGCGGTCACCGGCCCCGCCGCGCCGGGTTTCGGTTTCCAGGTGTACGTGCATGTCGATCAGGCCGGGCAGCACGGTCTTGTTTTTAAGGTCCACCACGCGGTCGGTACCGGCGGGCGTGGTGTAGCCTTTTTGTATGGCGGTGATCTTATTGCCTTCCACCACAACGGTCATCTGTGGTTGCAGGTCGTTACCCGTTCCGGCGAAGAGATTCCCGCAGTGAAGCAGGGTGCGTTGAAGCGTTTGGGCCAGCAGGGGTGACGTAATCAGGCAGGCACTGAGCAATAGCGGGAAGTACAGTTTGCGCATGAGGGGAGAATCGGGTGAGTACAAAAAAACCGCAACCAACTGGCTGCGGCCTGAAAATACGGAAAAGGACAAAGCGGCGGAGAACCTGGAGATTAAACTCGGTCTGTCAGCAGCTTCACAATCAATGCCTGCATCTGATCTGACGGTCTGGTCATGCCTGATGGCCCTAATATCGGTTGTCAGGTCAGCTAAGCCTTTCGACAGGATTTTGATCTGTTGATCATGCACCGTTACTCGTTGATCAGGGTGCTCGAATGTTCTTCTAAAAACACGAGTAATACGTGGTGGTTTGGTTAAGCAAGGACAACATAGAAAAAGTTGCTGTAAACCGCTCCGCCAACGCCTACCGCAACGACACGTCAATGACTGCCTTGGGTATCTGCGAAGGCTTATTGACATCAGGGTAAGGCGTTACGTCGCGCAATAACACTGAATACGTAGCCCCCGACAAGACTACGCCCGTTGAGTCTGGCTTTTTACCGGCTCCGTTGGAAAAGTCGGTCCCTAATACAAGTCTAACCTGCTGCTTGTCAGCGGATTTTGATAACGTAGCCTTCACGACAACGTTGCCTTCCCAAATGCAGGCTACGCCTTGCGGGCAACGACTGTCCAACAACGAATCGACGCGCACCGTGACGTCATTCTGTAGGCGGGCTGACTGATAGGCTTCCAATGTTACGCGGTTTGTAGGGGCCACTTCCGACGATTTGCAAGCATAGGCCAGGGGAAGAGCCGCAATGAATAATGCCACGGATAGATTATGTGAGTAGTGCATATGATAAGTGACTTGATGAAACAAAGAAAGCGTTGTTTGCACCGCTCCTGGCTGCACAAACAACGCTTTACTGACCCTCGTCATGCTCGGCCCGTTGGAATTGCTCCCGCTACTTTTTCACGATGACGCCGTCGGCTACGAAGGTGAGGGCTTTTTCGGGTTCGGTGATTTTGGCAATCTCGGCTTTGCTCTTGCCTGCGTCTTCGGCATAGTGGCGCAGTTCAGACACGGGCGTGGTGGTTTGCTTGGCGAGGCCTTCCATCACCACTTTTTTGCCCTCAATGTCTTTTGGTACAAAGAAACCGTAATCTTTAAAGCTTACCCGCATGGTCTGATTGTCGGCGGTGCGGACCTGCATCCAGCAACCTTTTACCTTACACACCGACTCTACGGTGCCTTCCACTTTGGCGGGCATCTCGGTTTTGGTACCCATTTTGGCTACCAGTTGTGAAACGGGTACGGCACCCTGTTCGGTAATCTTTTTGCCGTGAAACGAATCCTGAGCTGTGGCTCCGTAAGTAAGGCCCAGCAGCAGGGCGGCGGTGATTATGAGCTTCATACGTATGTGTGTTTGATTATGCAAAGTAAACCTATAAGGTTTTGGAAACCTTATAGGTTTGATCATTCCAGCACCTCAATCCAGCCTTTGCATTGCCGGCCGGAGGCGGTGGTGAGCAGATAAAAATAAACGCCATGCGCTACGTTGTGGCCCCAGTCATTGGCGTAGTTCTCAGACCGGAACAGCTCGCGGCCCCAGCGGTTGTAAATCTCCAGCTTAGCACCCTTGATGCCGAGGTCGAAGAGGTCGTTTTTGCCGTCGTTGTTGGCGGTGATGGCGTTGGGCAGTCGCGAGAGGTCCTCATAATCGATGGGCAGTTTCTGACTCAGCGAACAGCCCGCTTTGTAGGCCGTCACCACCACCGTATACGAGCCGGAATGAGCGTAGCGATATTGATCAGGCAGGGGCGTTCGCAGGGTGTCGCCGTTGCCCATAGCCCATACATAGCGGTCGGCACCCGGCGTTTGGTTGGTAAATGCCAGGCGGGTAGGCTGGTTGCAGTCGGGCGCCGATTCAGCCGCGATTTTTGGTCGGAAAGAACCATCAGCACGCACGGTGACGCTCTTTGTGGCCGTGCAGCCCGCCGCGTTGGTCATGGAAACCTGGTAGGTCAGGGCACTGCCACTGCTCATTACCGAAATACTGCTCGACGTGGGGTTTACCACCGTAGTACTACCCGTCCAGCTATAGCGATCTGCTCCCGACGCCGTTAGGGAAACCGGCTTTTCGGGGCAGAGCGTCGTGTCTTTGCTGATACGGAAATCGGCAGCACCGACGTCAATCACCTGATTGGTCGAATCAATCAGTAGGCAGTTCAATGGGTTATAGGCCCGCAGCACCACCGTGTAGCTACCCGGACTGGTGAACGTTTGCGTAGCACTCGTAGATGAGGTGGCGATAATCTTGCCGCCGATCAGCCACTCGTACCGTCGCCCGCCAACGCTGGTGTTTTTGAAGGTCAGGGCCAGCGGCGTGCAGCCCTTCACCACGTTCTTGCGGGTGCCCTCATACGTATCAAATGCCGCTTTCAGCTTGTCGGTATCGAACTTAAAGGCCACGTTATTACAGTTGGCATTGCCCCGCTGCTGCGCGGCAGCCGTGGCCGTAGCCGGAAAATTGTTGGACCGACAGCTACACGTAGCGTGGTAGATGACCCCGTTTTTGTCGAACCGGCTGGTGCCGCCGTCTACATGATCACCATCCTCGGGAGCCAGCGGGCGCACGTCGCCCATAAACGTGCCGTAGAGTAGTGATTTGGCACCCCGTTCCAGCACTCCAACCCAGAAATTGCTGCCGTTTGTGGTGAGTTGATAGGCGTCGGGCGTAACAGGCAGACCATACGTAGAACTGAAGGTGTTATATCCCTTGCTGGCGTTGACGATGCCCCCCCAGCCTGCTATGTATATGTTGCCACAGGTGTTTACCAGAAAAGCCGTTGGCGCAATGTCTGGTCCCTGAATAGTGGTGCGGCTGGCCAGGTCCCGCGCTGAGCCGAAGGTGGTTGAAAATAAGGTCTTCGACAGGTCAGGCGAGAGGGCATGGATAAACTGCCCACTGCGTGGATTGCTGTATACGCCCACCGACACCGGATAGAGGCCCTTCGTTATGCCCAATACGTGCGGCACATCACCGGGGCCAATGTCGAGCAGGCTGGCTACGTCTGAGTTTTGCGTTCCTAGATAGCTAACGGCCAGAATTTTATCTTCTTTGAGGTGGGCAATAAACCCGTCATTCACGCCCGCCAGTTCGGGTTGAAGAGCGCCTGCTGTGCCCAGGTTGCTGCTAAACGTGCTGCCGCAGACATACAATGAGCCGTCCGACGCCAGGCGCAGGCTATAGGCTTCGTCGGCCTGATCGCCTTTGATTCGGGCGGCCCAGCGCAACTGGCTTAAGTCGGCTGACAGTCGGCAAACAACGCCGTCTGAATAACCCGCTTTTACAGAGCCATCCGTCACAGGAAAATCGGGCGACTGGGTAGTGCTGGCTATATAAATATCATCATCTGGACCAACGATCACTTCGCTCCTGAATTCGTCGGCATAATTCCGTATCGCCGCCGCATTGGCCGTATAAAGGTTCAGCCCGTCGTTATACGATCCGCCCAGTAACGTGCTGCCAACCAGGGCTTTACCATCACCTCGGAGGCGTGTAATAAACATGTCGGCAGCATTTCGGTAAGGTAGATAGGTGCCGTATACGGCGATGTTTTCGCCCGGTTGTGCTGTGAGTTTTCGTTGGTAAGCCCCGGCAGTAGTGGGGTAGTCGGTCGAGGCGGTGCTGCCCAATACAATTAGTTCGCCTTTGCTGTTCACGATGATACTGTGGGGCAGGTCAGCCTCACCGCCGCCGAGAGTCGCCGAAAACAATATCGTGGAACCATCGGGCGAAAATTTCATGATACCGATGCTCGTCTTACCCGCAAAACTGACCTGGAATGCCCCACGCGTGACGGGGAAATTTTCGCCCCACACCGACCCCGCCACGTAGGTGTTGCCGTCGGCATCGTAGGTGGCGGTATGGCCGAAATTGTCGGCGACGGAGCCGGTAAACGTTACAAAAACCAGCTCTGGGTCAACGGTCAGGGACAGAGTTTTGTCGTAGCCATTGGGGAAGGTGAAGCGGGCGGTGTTGCCATCCAGTGCCCAGCGCGTGGCTACCTCCACCGCCGTGCTTTGCCCGTTTGCTTCCGGTCGGCTCACAAAACTGTAGGGCGCATTCTCCCGAAACTCATTCACCGACGTCTGGATCCGCAATCGGCTGTCGGCTAGTGAGAGCTGATCGGCACCCTCATAAGCCAGCTTTATCTGGTCAGGATCAGCCCCCGGCTGAATAACGAATTCGTATTTAAGTGTCTGGTAATACGCAAACACGCGCAGGTCGATACCGGGGTAGAGATTATGATACACCACTTCCGAATAGCCCGCCACACCCCCCGCCCAGCGCGCAGGGTCATTGCCCAAAAAATAGCTGTAGGTAGTTGCCACTGCATTCCGGGCTTCCAGCTCCGGCTGCGTGTTGGCCCCCGCAAAGGTCACCCCTACGCCATGCGCCCGGATAGTGGGCAAAACAGGCTCAGCCGTCGGGGCGGCGGCATGGCGGCGGGCCGTTTCTCGGGCGTCATAAAAGGCGTAGTGGAAACCCGATGTTTTCAGAAACAAAAACCCACCCGGCAGGTCGGCCCGATACCGTATGTCGTCGGGCCATTGGCCTTTGTTTTCCACGAAGACAAGCCCGGGTTGTTTGGCAAATGCCCAGGCCGATAATGTGGTTATGAAGAAGACAAGTAGCAGACAGCGCATTACAGATTGGGTCAGGAAGTAGCGTACTACAAGCTACAAAAATTGTTCCTGATACAGCCTGTCTGCCTCGTGAAAAGGGCTACTTCCACTGGGTCACATCCAGCACGTTGGAGCAAAAATCGTATTCGTCGGGTTGGTTCGAGCCTAGCAGGAGCAGACAGTCGGGGCGGGTAAGTAGTTCCTCTACGGCGTTGCGGTACCAGGTGGCTCCCTGACGGTCAAGGTTGGCGGTGGGCTCGTCGAGGAGCACAAGGCGGGCTTCCGAGAAGAGAGCAAGGCCCAGTTTCACCCGCTGCTTCATACCTGATGAGAAAAATCGAATTTCCTTGTTACGGGCGTGGCTCAACTGCATCCGATCCATCAGCGTTGTAGCGTCGAGGCCGGGGCGGAAGGGTTTGAACTGGACATGAAAATAGAGCAATTCGCTCAGTGTCAGCTCTTCAATCAATTCCAGATAAGGGGCGGCTAAGACTATGTGCCGGTACCAGTCTTCGTCGTCAAGCAGTTGTCCGTCGGGGAGATTGTAGGTCAACTTCCCCGCCGAAGCCGGCTGCATACCCGCCAGCACCTGTAGCAGTGTGGATTTACCACTGCCGTTTGGCCCCACAAAGGTGTAGCTGTTCCCCGCCGAAAGGGTCAGGTCAACCCCCCGGAATATCCACTCGCGGCGGTACTTTTTCCCGATCTGGTCAGCTTTTATGATCATAAAAGTTAAAGTCGGCAAAGTCGTTATAAAGCGTCCTGTCAGTCCGGAAAGTCTTATTATGCATGACTGACTTTCCGGACTGACAGGACGCTTTATAACAACTTTCCCGACTTATGATTTGCTTATTCACTACTTCCGCCTCCGGGTCCTTTCATGATGCCGCGTTCTGAGTTGCGGATGAAGTTGAGCACCTCGTCGCGGTCGGCTGTTGAGGGCAGTTCCAGTTCGATGCGGTTGAGGGCTTCGGCGTTGTTAAAGCCGCGCAGGAAAATGTAGCGGTAGATCTCCTGGATCTCGTTGATCTGCTCGTTGGTGAATCCCCGGCGGCGGAGGCCAATGGAGTTGATGCCCGCGTAGGAGAGGGGTTCACGAGCCGCTTTGGTAAACGGCGGCACGTCTTTCCGCACCAACGATCCCCCCGACACCATGGCGTGGGGACCGATTTTTACGAACTGATGGACTGAACTTGACCCGCCGATGATGGCCCATTCGCCCATGTGGACGTGGCCGCCCATCTGCACGTTGTTGACTATGATGCAATGATCGCCGATGCGGCAGTCGTGCGCCACGTGGGCATAAGCCATGATAAGGCAGTTGGCCCCGATCTCCGTGCGCCAGTGTTCTTCCGTACCCCGGCTGATGGTGGCGTATTCCCGAATGGTGGTGTTATCGCCGATAATGGCCTGCGTCACCTCGCCGTTGAATTTGA
Source organism: Fibrella rubiginis (assembly GCF_017353185.1). Classification (GTDB taxonomy): domain Bacteria; phylum Bacteroidota; class Bacteroidia; order Cytophagales; family Spirosomataceae; genus Fibrella; species Fibrella rubiginis. The sequence goes on from NZ_JAFMYV010000001.1 coordinate 546,069, forward strand.
GGTCCTGCGGCACACCGGCAATGACGGCCCCCGAATAGATTTTACAGTTGCGGCCAATGCGGGCACCGGAATTGATCACCGCATGGGAGCCGATCCAGGTGCCTTCTTTAATCTCAACGTCCTTGTGAATGATGGCAAACGGCTCGATCACCACGTTCTGGGCAATCTTCGCTTCGGGATGGACGTAGGCTAATGGTTGAATCATTTTTTCTTGACTAAACTGGCTATCATATCGGCTTCGCAAACGAGGAGGTTATTCACGTAACCGCGGCCCTGCATTTTCACAATACCGCGCTTCATGGGCGACGTAAACTCGCATCTGAAGATTACGGTATCGCCGGGCAATACGTTGCGACGGAACCGGCAGTTCTCGATGCCAACCAGAAAAGGCCAGTAGTTTTCGGGATCGGGTACGGTGCTAAGTACCAGAATGCCACCCGTTTGTGCCATCGCCTCCAGTTGCAACACACCAGGCATAACCGGATTGCCGGGAAAGTGTCCCGGAAAATACGGCTCATTCATGGTCACGTTTTTGATACCCACCACGCTGCTTTCGTCCAGGGCCACGATCTTGTCGATCATCTGGAACGGGTAGCGGTGGGGCAGCAACTGCGTAATGCGGTTGATGTCCAGAATGGGTGGTTGTCTGGGATCATACTGCGGCACCTGATTCTGGGCGTTCTTTTGAATCAGGCCCTTGATTTTTTTGGCAAAAGCTACGTTAGCCGCATGGCCGGGGCGAGCGGCCAGAATCTGCGCTTTAATGGGGCGGCCAATGAGCGCCAAATCACCGATCATGTCGAGCAACTTGTGGCGGGCCATCTCGTTGGGGTAGTGCAGTTGCAGGTTGTTGAGGATGCCCGCCTGCCGGTTTACGCCTACTTTCGGTTTGTTGAGCAAATCAGCCAGGTGATCCAGGTCGCTGTCTGACACGTCGCGGTCAACAATCACGATGGCATTGCTCAAGTCGCCGCCTTTGATCAGATTTTGCTTGTAAAGAGCTTCCAGTTCGTGCAAAAACACGAATGTGCGGCATGAAGCAATCTCTTTGGAAAACAGCGTCAGGTCATTCAGCGACGCATGCTGGCTGTTGATCACCTGCGAGTTATAGTCAACCATTACCGTTAGCCGGTAGTCGTTGAGGGGCAGGGCTGCAATCTCGATGTCTTTTTCGGGGTTGCGGTGATGCACAAACTCGGTGATCTCGAAATACTTTTTGTCAGCATTTTGCTCTTCAATACCGGCAAACTCCAGGGCCTCCACAAACTTGATCGACGAACCGTCCATGATGGGTGGTTCGGGACCGTCGAGCTGAATAAGTGCGTTATCAATTTGAAGGCCAACGAGTGCTGCCAGCGTATGCTCTACGGTATGAATGCGGGCACCGTTTTGTTCCAGCGTGGTGCCGCGCGAAAGGTCAACCACAAAGTCAACGTCGGCATCTACGGTAGGCTGGCCAGGCAAGTCGATACGCTGAAATTTATAGCCGTGGTTGGCCGGGGCGGGCATAAACGTCATCGTTGCCGCTACGCCTGTATGGAGGCCCACGCCCGATACCGACACGGATTTCTGTATGGTTTGCTGTTTGATGTTCATTTTAATCAATGTCCAATGTCTAAAGGTCAATCGTACCGGCGAACCGGTCCAAAGTGGCTTCGCCAATCAGTAGCCTAACATTGGACGTTAGACCTTAAACGTTGGACCTACTTTTTCTTTTCAAGTTCATTAATACGCCGTTCCAGGTCGGGCAGGCGGCGGAAAATGGCCTGTGAGCGCATGTTGTCACGCAGCAGAAAGGCCGTTGAGCCGTTCAGCGATGTGCCTTCTTCCGTAACGCTCTTACCCACACCCGACTGCGCGCCAATTTTGGTGTTGTTAGCAATGGTCAGGTGCCCGGCAAAGCCTACCTGCCCGGCAATAACACAGTTTTCACCAATGCGGGTTGATCCTGAAATGCCCGTTTGCGCCGCAATAACCGTGTTTCGGCCAATGTCTACGTTATGGCCAATCTGAATCAGGTTGTCGAGCTTGGCACCCGTCCGAATAATGGTGGACCCCATCGTAGCGCAATCGATGGTGGTATTGCTGCCAACGTTGACATGGTCTTCCAGCACCACATTGCCAAGCTGAGGAATGGTTTTGTATGTGCCGTCGGCCTGGGGGGCAAAGCCAAAACCATCGGCGCCAATGACGGCGTTGGGGTGAATGACGCAATGATTGCCCACCACGGTGTTATCCATGAGCTTGGCTCCCGTATGCACAATCGTGTTATCACCAATGCGCACATTATCACCAATATACACCTGGGGGTAGAGCTTTACATTATGCCCAATGCGGCAGTTTTTGCCGATATAGGAAAAAGCCCCGCGGTAGGCCTGTTCACCCATCTCGCTGCTCTCGTGCATGAACGAGGGTTGCTCTACGCCAACCCGGGCGAAGCTCATCAGCCGATAGTATTCTTCTAATAATTGGGTAAAGGCCAGATACGCGTTTTCCACGCGTATGAGTGCCAGCCCAACGGGTTCACGGGGAGTGAACGAATGGTCGACAATCACGGCTGAAGCGCGTGTTTCGTACAAAAAGGGCTCGTATTTGGGATTAGCCAGAAAGGAGATGCTACCGGGCATGGCTTCCTCAATTTTCGATAACTGGCTGACAGTCAGCGAATCATCGCCATCTACATGACCATTGAGTAAAACGGCTATTTGCCTGACAGTGAACTCCATAAACGTTGGTTAGCCCTGATATTTCGCGTCATTTTAACTGACATTTGGGCGGCTAAGGTAGCCAACAGATTGCACTATTCGTATAAATGGGGAATTAATTCAACTTATTGTGAAATGAGTTCAAAGTTCAATGTTTAAGGTTCAAAGTTGCTCCGCGTCAGCAGTCGGGGCAGAGCAACTTTGAACCTTAAACATTGAACTTTGAACTCATTTCACTTACTTCGCCGTGGCCCAGTCCAGCTCCCGCGCCCAGCAGATATAGTGCCTGCGCACAATGGTTGACAAAGCCCCGATATTGGCTAGTTCCGAGGCATCGGCGATGTCGCGAACGTAACCTGTTTTCGATTTGATCCTGATCGAATCACCCGTGGGCATGTAGGCGGCGTTGGATGCCTGACCTTCCACCAAAAAATACGATAACTCATCGTCCGACACGCCCTTTGCCCGCAACTGCGCGGCGAGTTCATCAACCAGAGCAGGGGCAAATGGCTCGTTGGAAAGCATGATTTTATACAGATGCCGATCTAGCAATATGCGGCAGAGCGTAGCCAGAACGGCGTCGGGGTGGGTAGCCCAGGCTTTTACGCAGGCCCAGACATCATAATCATCCAGCCGGGTAAATGCCTGTAAATAAGCCGGATTGGCCCGAAAATCATCCATCGATATACTTTCACGCAGAAACAGCAGGAAATCAGGAAGACCATCCAGTCGTTCGCGACCGGAATCCGCGTTGCGGATCAGAAACCGCGCCCGGCGCAGAATCTGGGTCATCATCGACTCGCAGCAGATTGAGGTCTTGTGCAGATACACCTGCCAGTACATGATGCGGCGGGCGTTCAGAAAATTCTCTACGCTCAGGATGCCTTTGTCCTCTACCACCAGCTGATCGTTGTCCAGGTCGAGCATTTTGATGATGCGCTCCGCACCAATAGTGCCCTCCGCCACGCCCGTGTAGAAGCAGTCACGGTTGAGGTAATCCATCCGATCCATGTCGAGTTGACTGGAGATGAGCTGGTGGAAAAACGGCCGGTGGTATGTGCCTTCAAACATGCTGATAGCCAGGGTGAGCGCCCCGCCAAACTGCTCGTTCAAATCACGCATAAGCATAAGCGAGATTGCCTCGTGGGGCACGTCTTCCAGGATGCAGCACTCCAGCACGTGCGAAAACGGACCGTGGCCAATGTCGTGAAGCAGAATGGCAATCTGCGCTGCTTCGCACTCAGCCTCAGAGAGTTGGTTGCCTTTGCTGCAAAGCGTGGCCGTGGCCTGTCCCATCAGGTGCATAGCGCCCAGTGCATGGTGAAAGCGCGTGTGCAATGCCCCCGGATACACATATTCCGACAACCCCAACTGCTTGATCCGCCGCAGCCGCTGAAAGTAAGGATGTTCGACCAGATCGAAGAGCAACGGCGATGGAATACTGATAAAGCCGTAAACGGGGTCGTTGAGAATCTTCTTCCGGTTCGTCATAGGTTAAAGGTACAGGTCGTTTACGCTTTAAAAACGAAAATTTAGGCCACATGATCGGCCTTTCCGACGAATTGCCTATTTTTGTAGCATCAAAAGTGCCCGGTACTTTTGATAAGGGCTTGTAACTCAGTTGGTTAGAGTAACTGACTCATAATCAGTAAGTCCCTGGTTCGAGCCCAGGCTGGCCCACACAAAATGCCCCGCAGCTGATGAGTTTGCGGGGCATCTTTGTTTATAGGATCGCGTACGTTTATAACCTCATTTCGATCTGGCAGCACACAAGCCCATGACCATACAGACAATTGATACAGGATTTTTAAAGCTTGACGGGGGGGCTATGTACGGCGTAGTGCCCAAATCCATCTGGCAACGGCTAAACCCATCCGACGACCGCAACCTGTGCACTTGGGCCATGCGTTGTTTGCTCATCGAAACCGCCGGACGGTTGGTACTGGTGGATACCGGGCTGGGCACCAAGCAGGACGAAAAGTTTTTCAGCTACTACCAGCCCCACGGCGAGGCCACACTGCTATCATCTATCAAGCAGGCCGGTTATTCTGCCGCCGATATCACCGACGTGCTGCTCACGCACCTGCACTTCGACCATGTGGGCGGGGCTGTTGAGCGGATAGGGGAGGCGCTACGCCCTACTTTCCCGAACGCTATATATTGGTCGCACCCCGCGCATTGGGATTGGGCATTAAATCCCAATCCCCGTGAGAAAGCCTCCTTTTTGAAAGAAAATATCCTGCCTATTCGCGAAAGTGGTCAGCTTAAATTTTTCGGTAACGACGTAGATGACAACTACCTGGGTATACCGGGCCTGGAACTGGTCTACGTAGATGGACATACCGAAAAAATGGCCCTGCCTAAAATCACCGTAGGTAACAAAACTGTGCTCTACTGCGCCGATTTGATTCCTTCAGTGGGCCATGTGCCGCTGCCCTACGTGATGAGCTACGACGTGCGGCCCCTACTCACCATGGACGAAAAAGCTCGTCTGCTGTCACAGGCTGCGGCTGAAGGCTGGATATTGATTTTTGAGCACGACCCAGCTATTGAAGCAGCGATTGTTGAGCAAACCGACCGCGGTATACGGGTGGCAGATACCGGCAAACTGGCCGACTTTTTGTAAACCTGTACGTCCAACGTCCAGCATCCATCACCCGGCAAACTATAGAAACGGTAAAACCGTTTTGTAGTTAGGCTTATCCATGGCCGTTACTCACGTATTGACATCAATAAGACGTATGAAAATTGGATTAGCTTTATCGGGGGGCGGGGCGCGTGGCATTGCCCATCTTGGCGTGATCAAAGCGCTTCAGGAACAAGGCATTGCTGTGCATCAACTAGCGGGTACGAGCGCTGGCGCTATCACGGGTGCCCTTACCGCCACCGGCTACACGCCCGATGAATCGTTGAAGATTATTGAATCGTCTTCGTTTGTGCGGCATCTGCGTCCGGCCTGGAACCGGATGGGGCTGCTCCGGATCGATACGGCCATTGACCTGTATAGAAAATACATGCCCAAAGACAGTTTCGAGGCTCTGTCTATACCTCTGCACGTGGCCGCTGTTAACCTAACTGACGGGCAACTGGTGATTTTCGATAAAGGTGAACTGATCCGACCCGTGCTGGCGTCGTGTTGTTTGCCGGGTATCTTCGAGCCACTGCTGATCAATAAGAAACAATATGTGGATGGGGGTATTCTGAATAATCTACCCGTCGAAACCATTGCGGGTCAGGTTGACTTCATCATTGGTTCGCACTGCAATCCGTTTCCGGCCCATAAGCCTATCCGCACGGCGCGTGGGGTCATTGAACGGAGCCTTGTGCTGTCTGTGCAAAGTAAGACAAGGGAAAAACTGGCCCAGTGTAATCTGGTGATTGAGCCACCTGAACTGGCTCGATTTAGCGTGACAGACATCCGTCATGCGCGTGAAATCTTTCAGGTAGGGTATCGGTTTGCCCGCACCATCCGTGTTGCCGACGCAGTAACCGCATTGGTATCTTCTTGATCAGCCGGTTGCTTTTAGTACCCACCCGTAGCCAGCCCTACGGGTTTTTTGTGCGTGTCATGTTCAACGCACTGTATCACATTGACAATACTCAGAAAAGTCTAACTGATTCATGGTGAGACAGTATTTATTATACTTTGTAGAAATACTCAAATAACTCAATATATTACCCCGTATAAAATTTTGCTATTTTGCTTTACAGCAGTCGATTATTCTACGCTATAGTTTTTTGGTACGTCATTGTTTAAGTCTAACCGGAACGATAAGTTTGTCGTAAAGAAACTGTTCTTGACTTAACTTAAACAAAAGACATGAGGAAATATCTATGGGTAGGAATACTACTGCTGGGTCTGAGTTGCCTGACCGCATTCGCCCAAAATAGAACAATTACGGGTAAGGTAACCCTTAGCGACGATGGATCGGTGATGCCGGGTGTGTCGGTAGCATTGAAAGGAACTACCCGTGGTACCAACACCGATGGTAGCGGTAACTATGTTTTTTCGGTGCCGGAGAGCGGTGGCAAACTGGTGTTCAGTTTTGTGGGTATCGCCACGCAGGAGGTTGTCATTGGCAATCAAGCGGAAATCAACGTGCAACTGCGGCCCGATTCGCGCCAGCTGAGTGAAGTGGTCGTGACGGGTACCGGCGTAGCTACCGACAAGAAAAAGCTGGGTATCAGCGTAGAGTCAATCTCGGCGGCGCGGTTACCGGCCATTTCCAATGCTACGATTGATCAGGCCCTGGTCGGTAAAATTGCCGGGGCGCAGATTTCATCCTCGTCGGGTGCACCGGGTGCGCCGGTTAGTATTCAGCTTCGTGGCATCAACACCCTGGGTGGGGGTACACAGCCGCTAATCCTGATTGACGGGGTTGAGGTGACATCAACAGCGCTTAATGCGCTCGATTTGAGCAACGTAGAGCGTGTTGAAGTAGTGCAGGGAGCGGCTTCGGCCACGATCTACGGAGCACAGGGAGCCAACGGGGTTATTCAGATCTTTACCAAGCGTGGTAAGCAGGGGGCCACCCGAATTGACTTCTCGTCGCGGGCAAGCCAGGATTCGTATATCAACGTAGGCGACGTTCATAAGCCGTTCAACCACTCATTCGCTACGGATGCGCAAGGCAATATCCTCGACAACACCGGGAAACCCCTGACCAGAAATGACCTCGGTTTATGGGGTCAGGTAACCTGGGAACGGGAGGCCACGTCGCAGAACAACAAGCCGTATAACAGTAACACGCCCTATTTCGACCATTTCGCGCAGATGTTCCGTACCTCAACTAACCTCAACAATTCACTGAACATTTCGGGCGGGGCAGGTAAAACGGACTATTCATTTACAATGACCAACATCAACCAGCAGAGCGTTATTAACTCGGATGGTAGCCTGAACCGGTCGAACTTCTCGGCCAACATCGGCATCGAACTAGTTAAGAATTTAACGCTGCGCAGCACCACACAGTTTGCCTATACCAACTCAAGCAGCTTTGGGGCCGATGCAGGTGGTTTTCTCTCGTCGGCGTTGTACACGTGGCCGTTCGCTGATCTGAACAACAAAGACAAAGATGGCAACCCTACCTATAAGTATGGCGGTGCAGGTACCAACTCAAGCAACCCGTTCTACCAGACCAACTACCAGAACTACTCGACTAAAGTGCTCGACGTCATTCCGAGCCTGAACCTGAATTATAAACTGTCGAAGTTTCTGGAACTGGATTATAAATATGGTATTAACCATTCGCGGGTTGATTTCGACCGGTTTTCGCAGAATCAGGAGGGCAACCCCTCGTCGGTGGCCAAAAACTGGTACGTAGGTGAAGGCCTTACGGGGGGTATCGCCCAGCGCAACACCAACCGCACCAACCAGAACTCACTGGTGTCGGCGTTTATTCGTACCGATTTCCAGAAAGATTTTGGGCTGAACATCCCCATTACCACGTCCACGCAAGTAGCCTTCGACTGGCGTCGGTATGATTTCAATCGTGACTTCATCAACTACACCGGTTTGCCACGCTACCAGCCTGTCAATGGTGCACAGGCCCAGTCGAACAGCATCAGCACCTGGCGCGATCAGTTTATCACGTATGGCTACCTGGTCAATCAGCGCATTGAATACGGCGACATACTGGGGTTGACCGGTGGTTTCCGGGCCGACTATTCATCGGTATTCAATGAAGGCAGGGGGGCCAATGTGTTTCCCCGTGGCGATGGGTATCTGCGGCTGTCTAAGCTAGGTTTCTGGAGCGGCAGCCTTGCCGATCTGATTCCGGAGTTTAAGGTACGGGCTGCATATGGTGAAGCTGGTATCCAGCCTGTTACGTACTTTGGAGGATTGGGTGGTTTCTATGGCTCATTCCCCAACCATTACATCCGCACCACTACGTTGGGCACGGGCAACTACGACAATGGATCGTATCTGTCGCTCAACGCTGTGGCCTCAAACCCGGCCCTCAAGGTAGAGGTATCGAAAGAGTTTGAGTTTGGTTTCGACCTGGGGATTCAGCCCAACAAAGGCGGCGTGTTCTTACCCTTCATCAACGCTAACCTAACCGTCTGGAACCGGCAGGGCAAAGACGTAATATGGCCGTCGGCCCAGGCTCCCACCACCGGTATTCAGTCAAAGTACGACAACTACGTCGTGGGTCTGTCTTCGAGCGGTGTCCAGGCAACCATCGACGCACAGGTTTTCCACGGCACTGATTTGACCTGGGACCTGATCACTACGTTTGGCTCACAGAAATCATTTCTGGACCAAACCGCCGACGGCAAAGCCATCCCGCTGACGTGGGGTAGCGCCGCTACCTACACACTCCGTCCGGGCGAACAGATTGGCACCATCTACGGCTACAAAGCCCTGACGAGCGTTGATCAGACCGATCCCGACGGTAACCGCTATATTCCGTCGAGCGATGCCACCAAGTATGAACTCGTTGACGGTCGGGTGGTCAATACGGCTACCAAACAGGTGCAATTCACCAACGACAAGTACTCGCTGGGCGTGACGGCCCCCAAGTTCAACATGTCGTTTACAAACCGGTTCAACCTCAAGCGCTGGCTCGATGTGTCGTTCCAGATCGACTGGACGGCTGGGCAGAAGACCTACAACCAAACCAAAGAATGGATGTATTCGGAAGGCTTGCACAACGACTTCGACAAGCCGGTAACGATTGGAGGGCAGTCTGGCAACTGGGTAGCCTACTATCGTAGCTTCTACGATGCCTCGGAGAGCAATGGTACGAAAGATTATTTCCTCGAAAACTCGTCGTTTGTACGCTTACGGAACGCCAGCGTGGCTGTTGACTTTGCGCAGTTGTTCGATCTCAAGTTTTTGCGCAGGCTCCAGTTGTCTTATACGGGTCGTAACCTGCTGACGCTAACCAAGTACTCGGGCCTTGATCCTGAAGCTAACCAGAACGTGTCGGGTGGCGGCACAGGTTCGGCGGCTGGTCAGGTGGCGGCGCAACGTGGCCTCGATTTCTGGTCGTTCCCAAACGTGAAAACCCATCAAATTGGTCTCAGCTTCGGCTTCTAATCGTCATCTCTTAACGGAACAGCAATCATGTTGAAAAAATCATATACCGTGCTGGCGGTGAATGCCCTGCTGCTGGCGTCGCAGGCGTGCCAAACCGACCTCGAAAAAATCGTTAACACCAATCAACCCAGCGTCGACGTGTTGTCGAGCGAAGTGGCCATCGTGCAACTGGCCAAAGGGGGTGTTTATCAGAATGGCTTTGCCAACCTTTACTCGTCGGTAGACGATGGACTGGGTGGCAACTTCCTGGCCAATGGCTATGGAATGCACGAAGCCATGGGCGATGTAATCTACATTCCCTGGGGCAATTTCAGCTTCAAATTTGCCGACAACCCCACCTCAATCACACTGGAGGACGGCAAAGTGGTGAACATGCCCATTGGCACCACGCAGCCCAACGAACTACGCACCCGCAACAGCCGGGGCTACGGCGCTTCTAACACGATGCTGCTGGAATGGACGTATATGTACTTCCTGAATAATGCCACCAACGTGATTTTGGACAAGGTAAGCACCACCACGTTCACGGGTGACGCCGACACTAAGCGCAAAACGCTGCAAGCCTGGGCTTATTGGTGGAAAGGGTATGCTTACTCACGCATCGGATCCCTGTATGCGGCGGGCATCGTTACTGACAAGCCCAACGAGACAAACTCGAAATTTTTAAGTAACGTGCAGGTGGTAGCCGAAGGCAGCAAAAATTTCGACAAGGCTGCTGACATCCTGAAAAATTTGAAAGTGGGCGGTGCCTACACCGACGTAATGACGGCCCTGATTCCCGGCTTTGTGCAAAATGGCAAAGGGGTGGTGCCTTCGCCCGAAGCCTGGATTCGGAGCATCAACACCTACAAAGCCCGGAATATACTGGCCAACAAGCGGGTAAAAGACATGACCGCCGCAGACTGGCAAAGCATCAGCGACTTGACCAAAGCGGGTATTCAGTCGGGTGATCCAGTTTTTCTGATGAAGACATATACCGACAATAATAAATCGGCTATCGATAAAGATTACGGTTGGGTGGGCGCCTACAGCGCTACCGACGGTGGGCAGACCTTCTACATTAGCGAGCGACTGATTCAGGACTTCCGCCCGGGCGACAGGCGGCTGGCGCAGAACTTCGATCTGCTCGAATCGCCGGAGGTAAACCGGCGTGGTCGTGGTTTGGGCTTTGGTACCCGGTGGCAGTTGCTGGATGGCGGCGCGGGTCTGGCCAACGTAAACACGTTTGTTCATCTGGCCGATTATGGCAAAGATGATATCTACCTGGCTGGTTCGTATGAAGAAAACCAGCTCATGCAGGCCGAAGCGCTGATTCGGGGCGGTAAAGTGAGCGATGGTGTGAAACTGATCGACGCTGTTCGTACTTACCAAGGTGCGGGTTTGGCCCCCCTGCTGAGTTCTCTGACGGTCGATAAAGCGGCTGAAGAGATTCGTTCCGAGCGGCGCATTGCCCTGTTCTTACGTGGATTGGCTTTCTACGATGCGCGCCGGTTAGGTATTATCGACGACGTAAGCAAAGGCGGTGGGCGTAAAAATGCCGTGGTAGTGGTACCTGCCAGTTTTAGCAAATCAGGCAAGGTAGAGTTCCAGACCAAGACCACAATCAATTACAACTACCTGAGCTATTTCGATGTGCCAGGCAACGAGATTGAATTCAACGAACCCAGCGCAGGCAGTGCGCCGATTAAGCTAGACTAAACCCTTGCCTTACGAAATCAGCCTCAGTAAGCGTTAGTGCAAACTTATTGCAGCGCCTACTGAGGCTGATTCCGTAAGGCAAGGGTTTATACTTTGTGCCTGGTGTAGGCGTTTCACGTAGTGTTACCACTCAAAATGTAAGCTAAAGCGCTTAGTATGACTTGCATAGGCAAAATGTGGCCTTTATAACATACTGGTGCTTACTTTCTACTATATCAATCTACTTAGGTATAATTATATATGGCTAATTGTAAGTTAGGCAAAATATTATTTTGCATTTTAGGCGGGCGTAGAATGAAATAGTTAAGAATATTCCATTTAGAGTTGATTGGTAATTTTCCGTTTGATAAGTTTGTAGCGTATATCTTGTATTACTACTTAAACAAAAACACTTCACATGAGAAGATTGCTACTACTGAGCATCTTAATGGTGTGCTCTGCCTGGACCATTGGATTGGCTCAGGTGCAGAGAATTACGGGTCGGGTGCTCTCTGCCGACGACAAAAGCGCCATGCCCGGCGTGTCGGTGGTTGTGAAAGGAACTACCCGTGGTGCCACCACTGACGCTGAAGGGCGTTATGCTATTGAGGCTGCTACCACCGACAAACTGGTAATCAGTTTTGTAGGTACCGTTACGCAGGAAGTATTGGTAGGTAACCGTTCAGTTATTGACGTTAGCATGACCACTGATGCCCGTCAGCTAACAGAAGTAGTAGTAACGGGTGTGGGTATTGCCACTACGAAAGCCAAACTCGGTATTGCCGTTGAGTCGGTATCGGCAAAAGAACTGCCCGCAACACCTTCTGCGTCTATCGATCAGGCATTGGCGGGTAAAATTGCCGGAGCCCAAATCGTGAGCGCCAACGGTACGCCAGGTGCCAAAGCCAACATCCTGCTGCGGGGTATCAACACCGTGAACCGGGGTACAGCTCCCATTGTACTTATGGACGGTATTCAGGTGGGTGCTACCGACCTGAATACGCTTGACCTGAGCAGTATTGACCGGGTGGAAGTGGTGCAGGGCGCAGCGGCTTCAACGCTCTATGGTGCGCAGGGGGCTAATGGTGTTATCCAGTTGTTCACCAAAAAAGGACAGGACGGTCCTGTTCACGTGAACATCAACAACAGCTATGCCACCAACGAATACCTGAATATAGGTAACGTTCGTCAGGCCGATAAGCATGCCTTCGTGACCGACGCCAGCAACAATGTCATCGGTGCATCGGGTAAGCCTATTACACTAGACCCCGCCACAACTTACTGGACGGAAAACGTGCAGTATAATGCGCTGGATGTAAACAGCAACGCCAACAAGCCGTATGACCAGAACCTGAAGTTTTACGACAATTATTCGAGGTTTTTCGTCCCATCACAGACGATAAACAACTCGGTAAACGTGTCGGGTGGTAATGCTAAATCAGACTTCAGTTTCACGCTATCGAACAACTTCCAAGGCAGCAACGTCCGGAATAACGGCGATTTTAACCGGACCAACCTGGTAAGCAATCTGGGTATAACGCTGGCTAAGAACCTGACGTTGCGGAGCGTTACACAACTGGCCTATACCAGAAACACGCTGAAAGTGTCAGACCGGACGCTGATTTACTCGCTGAATAATACCCGGCCTTTCGCTGATTACGATTACATCGATCCCGATGGCAACTACGGTGCCTACTATGGTAGCGCGTCAGGTGTGAACGGCTATAATCCTAACTACTACCAGCAGAACCGGACGCACGACGACAACAAAATAGACCTGTTGCAGAGCTTAACGCTGAACTATAAGCCCGTTAAGTTCTTGGACCTTAACGCCCGTTACGGTTTAAACTATCAGACTGAAAACGATAACTATTATTTCCGTAACCAGTCGCAGAACCGCAACATCAAGGTTGACCCCCGCTACTATACGGGTATCAACGCACCGGACGAAAAAGGCGAAATCAGCAATTACGACTATAAGACGGTATTCCAAAATGCGTTTGCAAGCGCCACCTTCAAAACGGATTTTCAGGAAGATTTCAAGATCAACCTGCCCATCCGTACCTCTACCCTGGTTGGCTTCGACTACCGCAAAAACGTGTTTAGCGAATATTTCTCGTATGGTGCCGGTTTACCCCTTTATAGCCCGGTAACAGCGGCACAGGCAGGTACCTACCGCATCACCCGCGACAACGTTACGCCTTTCGTGACCTACGGGTATCTGGTAAGCCAAAACATCGAATATGGTGATTTCGGTGGCGTAACGGCCTCGTACCGGAGTGATTATTCATCGGCTTTTGGTCGGGGGTCAACGCCGTTTGGCTTCCCTGCAGTGAATACCTACATCCGTCCATCATCGTTTAATTTCTGGCAAAACAGCCCACTGGGCCAGATCATGCCTGAATTTAAGCTCCGGGCCGCCTATGGCGAAGCGGGTATCCAGCCACAACCGTTTGACCGCTACCCTGTATTGAGCACTCAGACACTGGGCACCAACAACGTATTCTACTACGGCTCAACGCTGAACAACCCCGACCTGAACGTAGAAGTGTCAAAAGAAACTGAGATCGGCACTGACTTCTCGATAAAGGGGGGGAACGGCGACTGGCTGCGCAAACTTAATTTTTCGTTCAGCTACTGGAAACGTAGCACCGACAACGCCATCTACAACGTTGACGTGGCACCCTCATCGGGCATAGGTAAGCTGAAAGACAATTCATTCTCACTGGCCTCACGCGGATTACAATTCTCGTTGAACACAACCCTGTACCGTGGTCGTGACTTCACCTGGGATTTCACCACCAACTTCGGTCGGCAGACCTCAGAGATTACGGCGGTGAAAGGCAATGCACAGATCACCGTTACCTCATCGGCGGGTAGCACCAACTATGTACTGCGTGCTGGTGAGAAAATTGGTCAGTTGTTTGGTTTCATAGCCATCCGCGACCTGAACCAGATTTTGCCCGACGGCACACCGGCCATTGCTGAAGCCAACAAAGGGCTGTATGAAGTGGCCAGCAATGGCTACGTGGTGAACAAAACCACCAAGCAGCCTCTGTTTAGCTCGAAGCAATACAGCATGGGTGACCCCAACCCTACGTTTACCTCGTCGTTCATCAACAATGTTTCGTTCCGTAACATGGTGTCGTTGAACTTCCAGTTCGACTGGACGCAGGGTAGTCACATCTACAACCAAACCAAGTCGTGGATGTATCGCGATGGCATCAGTTCAGACTACACAAACCCTATCACCATCAATGGTCAAACGGGTGCCTGGACGGCCTTCTACCGCGGCGTGTATCAGGCAGGTGCCAACAACGGTACAAAAGATTACTTCTACGAAGATGCCTCGTTTGTGCGTTTGCGTAACGTAGCCCTGAGCGTTAACCTCGACAAAATTTTCAGCCGTCTGCCTGTGCGTAACCTGCAACTGCAATTGAGTGGTCGTAACCTGCTGACCTGGACTAAATACACAGGCATGGATCCTGAAGTTAGCTCAGGTCAGACCACGGGTAACGAAAGCTCAGCCTGGGACCGCGGCACCGACCACAACACCATGCCCAACCTGCGTTCATACCAGATTGGCTTAAACCTTGGTTTTTAATTAACCTACCGAATCAAATCAATGAAGACATTTCTTATAAAATCGGGTCTGGTTCTGGCGGCAGCGGGTATGCTGTTTGCCTGCAAAGATCAGCTGGACGTTAAAAACCCAAACCAGCCGACGCCTTCCAGCGCGGCTACTGAAATTGGGGTTATTTCACTAGCGCAGGGTACCGTCTACATCAACGGGATGGGCAATTCAACCAACGGCATCAAATACAACGATGGCGTTCCGGGTGGTTTCTGGACTGGAGCTACCGGCTTCCACGCCCTCATGGGTGACGAAATCGGTGAAGAAGCAGCCAACCAGTTTGGCAACCAGATTGGTATGCCAGACCTGGTAACCCTCGATGATGGTACCAAGGTGACTAACCCCAGTTCGATCCCCACCCAGAAGGCGTTGCTGCGTACCGTGAACGTAAACGCCCAGGGTGCATCAAACCCACTGTATTACGAGTGGGCGTACATGTATAACCTCAACAACGGCATGAATTCGGTGCTGGAAATTGCAGGAGCTACTAAGTTCTCAGGCGACGCCACCGCACAAGCTGCAAAGTTAAACACGCTGAAGGCCTGGGCCTACTGGTGGAAAGGGTATGCCTATTCGCGGCTGGGGTCTATCTATTACGCCGGGCTGATCAACGATCAGGTGGGTGTGACCAATGGTAACTACGTTTCGAAGGAGAAGCTGATTGAAGAGGCTGCCAAAAACTTTGATCTGGCAACAACTGCGTTGACCGCCTTGGGTGCTGGCGATGCCAGCTATACAGAGGTAATGAAAGGGCTGATCCCTGAATTTAACCGGGTAGGCAAGGGCGTTATTCTGACGCCGGCTATGTGGAAGCGCAATATCAATACGATGAAAGCGCGGAATATCCTGGCTAACACCACGTTGAAGGCCATGTCGGCAGCGCAATGGGGTCAAATTCTCACGTTGACAACCGATGGAGTTGGTGCGGCTGATAACGTGTTTACAGGCCGGTCGAATGACAACGGCGATTTTATTAACCGTCTGAACGGTACCATCGCCTTGAAGTCAACCGGACCGCCAGCGTCAATCACCTACAAAATCAGCGAACGGTTGATTCAGGATTTTCCAGTGGGTGACAAGCGGTTGGCTAATAACTTTACGCAACTAGCCGCCCCCGCGCTGTTCAACACCGACCGGGGCAACTCATTCAACACGCGCTGGCAGCTGGTAAACAAAGGCAAAGGACTGGCCGGCGTGATTGTTTACAGCAACCAGGACGTAGGCGCCCATGAATTGTATCTGGCCAGTACTTACGAAGAAAACGAGCTGATGAAAGCCGAGGCGCTGATCAACACGGGCAAGGTAGAAGACGGTCTGAAATCGATTGATGCCGTACGTCTATCGCAGGGGGCTGGCCTCACCGCCGTTGCCGGAACAGGTCTTACGCAGGCGCAGGCGCAGGAAGAGTTACGCAAAGAACGCCGTGTGGCGCTGGCTTTCCGTGGGTTGGCTTTTTATGACGCCCGCCGTTATGAGTTCATTAATAACGGACGTACCAATGCCGTTGTTATCGACAAAGCAGGCAAGCTGAACACCAAAGCAACCATCACCTATAACTTCCTGGACTACTGGGATGTACCGGACAATGAACTGGCTTATAACCCAGCCGTGACAGGCAGCGCGCCCATCAAGAATCCGAAATAATACAGCTTTCTTTACCCGTCAAAAACGCCCGGCCCACCAGCCGGGCGTTTTTATTTCTTGAAAACAACCCAAACCGCCATCACGATGAGCGCAAAACCAACAAGGTAGTTCCAGCGTAGAGGCTCTTTGAGGTACAAAATGGCGAACCCTACAAATACCAGTAGGCTGATAACTTCCTGAATGATCTTGAGTTGAAACGCACTGAACACGTAAGAACCATAGCGGTTAGCGGGTACAGCCAGACAATACTCCACCGAAGCAATAAGCCAACTGATAAGAATAACCTTCCAGAGTGCCTCTTCCCGAGCCTTCAGATGCCAGTACCAGGCCGTGGTCATGAATAAGTTCGAGAAAAAAAGCAGAACAATGGTGCGCATAAAACGGAGCGATGAATCGTGATTAAACGTAAACTACGCCGGACAATCTAACGTTTTGACTACGGTGTTCACGTAGGCTCCGTTCATATGCAAACCCGCTTTATTGCTCTGCTTTTCGGTTGGCTCGTTGCCCTTTCGGCGGCAGCGCAGTCGGTCGACTATTCGACGCCCAGGCCACGCATTGATGACATCAACGACCCCGACGTGGTGATTAATCGCATCGACCTGACTGCCAAATACACCATCATCTATATGCGGTTTCGGGATGGCCAGGACGAGCAACCCGCCCCATCGCGTCGGTTGCGTATTCCGGGCATTCCCTACCCCATTCCCGACCGCGTTGGTGGTGGCGGGCGCACGATTCACTTTGTGCCCACCGCCCGGCTCTATGCCAACGGTGGGGCGCGCTCGTTCAAATTTATCAAAGCCGACAATATTCCAACCCAAAAACGGCGGTCAGTGCAACCCGGCGAACAGGTTGACTTTGTCGCTTACTTTGAACGCCTCGACCCCGGCATTGAGGTTTTTGATCTGTTTGAATGTTCAGACCGTAATCGCCCGGGCGAAACCTGTTTCAACTTCTGGGGCGTACACGTGATCAACCCGCTGAAACAGCGATTCCCACCACCGACCACCCCGCCGGTGAAACCACGCCCCACGCCCCCACCTGCCCCCAAACCTACGCCAGAGCCTGAGTATAAGCCCACACCCCCCGCCGACGTGCTGGCTATCAAAGGCACCGTGCGTGATGCCAAAACCGGCAAACCGGTGCCTGCTACACTTACTTACCGGTTGCTGTCAGGCCCCGAATCGGGTGGCAGCGAGGCGGCAGATTCTATCCGGGCACAGGCCGCAGATGGTGCCTACCGTATTCCAGGTGCGGCGCTTACCGTTTGGGATGTAACAGTAACGGCGCGGGGCTATTTTGGGCAGCGCGACACCATTGCCATTAGCCGTGCCGAGAAAACGGTCAATTTTGATCTGATGCCCATTGTCGCAGGCGCGAAGATCACGCTAAAAAATATCTACTTCGCCCAGTCAAAATATGAGTTGCAGGCGGAGTCGTTTCCTGAACTGGACCGGCTGGTGACGGTGATGCGGCAAAACCCGACCATGACCATCAAGCTGGAAGGGCATACCGACATTATCGGCGATTTCGACGCTAACCTGGAACTGTCGCGCAATCGTGTTTTTGCCGTAAAACGCTACCTGATGAGTAAAGGCATTGCCGAATCGCGCGTGGAAGCCGTTGGCTATGGTCACTCGCGCCCCATCAACAGCACCCGCGGCACACCCCACCCAGAGAACCGGCGGGTGGAAATGGTGATAACAAAAGTCTAAAGTTCAATGTCTAAGGTCTAACGTTGCTCCGCGCACATACGGTACTCAGTACGCGGAGCAACGTTAGACCTTAGACATTGAACTTTAGACTCATGACCTCCTTCCTCCTCGATACCGTCCTGGCCGCTATTGAACCGGCTATTGCCCAATACCCTAAAGCGGCTATGTTTGACTTGTCTGAGCGGGGATATAACAGTTTGTTTGAACAGCTTATTTCGTGCATCGTTTCTATCCGAACCCTCGACGAAACGACCATTCCGGTCTCACTGCGGCTGTTTGATGTGGCCCGTACCCCCGCCGAACTTGCCGCGCTTTCGCCCGATGAACTGATCCCGCTGCTCTATGGCACCACCTACCCCGATCAGAAAGCCTATACCATGATCGGCATTGCCCAACGCGTGATGAACGATTTCGGTGGTGAGCTACCGGCAGACTATACCGTGCTGACGTCACTGAAAGGGGTGGGCCCAAAATGTGCCAACCTGGCGCTGGGTGTAGCCACCGGGCAGGCGGCTATCAGTGTCGACGTTCATGTGCACCGGGTGGTGAACCGCTGGGGCTACGTGCAAACCAAAACACCCGAGCAAACACTGACCGTGCTGGAAAAACAAGTGCCCGTGGCGCAGTGGATCAACATAAACCGGTTGCTGATGCCCTTCGGCAAACACATCTGCACCGGTACATTACCCCATTGCTCCACCTGCCCCGTGTTGCAATACTGCGCCCAGGTAGGGGTGGAAAAACACAGGTGATGGAGGATTTACGATTGACGATGTACGACTTACGATTGGTTGCTTTCGCCAGAACACTTACACGCTGGCGAAAGCAACCAATCGTAAGTCGTACATCGTCAATCGTAAATCCTCCATTCCTGCTCCTTATAAATTTGTACATGAGCAAACAGCCCCAGCAACAGGTCGTGCGGATTGCCACGGACACGGCCGTCCCGTTGTCGAAACAGCAGAAAGCCTTCAACCGCTATACCAAACGTATTGCCGATCAGGAGAAACTGATTGCTGAACTCAGGACTGCCATTGACAAAGGCCGCCAGCGAATTCAGGTTGAGCTGTTGCCGTTGCGCAACCAATTCGATGCCCTGCGGGCTGACATGGTGCGGCTATTCGACCGCATGAACACCCACCATACCTTCACTAAGCCTGAACGCAAAAAACTGGCTTATCTGATCACCGATATCTCGTACGAACTGATCCAGAAGGGCCACGAAGACCTCACCGAAATCCACGACCGCTACGATGAGGGCGGTTTTGAGGCGGCCATGGCCGAAGCAGAGGGAGAAAGTGTAGCGTCGATGCGGATGATGGCCGAAATGATGTTCGGTATTGACTTTGACCCGTCGGTTGATGTCAGCGATCCGGACAAACTGAGGGAATACATTAGCCAACAACTGCACCAGCGAGCCGAAGCCGACGCGCAACGACGGCAGGAGGCCGAGGCAAAACAGGCCAGTAAACCTAAGTCAGAGAAACAGCAGGCCCGCGAGGCTAAAAAACAAGCCCAGGCACTCAACGTGACCAAGGCCGTGCGGGCGTTGTATATGGATCTGGTAAAGGCGTTTCACCCCGATCGTGAACCCGATGAGGCCGAAAAAGCCCGCAAAACAGGCATTATGCAGCGGGTGACGGAGGCTTATGAAAAAAGCGACCTCATGGGTCTGTTCCGGCTGCAACTGGAGTTTGAACGTATCGATCAGGCACATCTGGAAAAGCTGGCCGACAGCCAGTTGATTTATTACAACAAAATCCTCAGGCAGCAGGCCGACGAACTAGACGGGCAGTTGGCGCAGATTCAGCATGAATTGCGCGCCATGACGGGCGGCGGTAGCTTGTTTGGCTCTAGCACAGCTGTAGGACTGGACTACGCCATTAATGGCGACATTAAAGCGGTGAAGGCGGATATCAAAACGTTGAAAAACGACCTGAAAACGCTGGCTAACCCCGCCGTTATGAGGGCGTGGCTGAAAACATTTCGTATTCCTAAAGACATAGGCATCGAACCGGCGGCGGGTTTTGGCTATTTCTGACTGTTTAAGCCGTTTATCGGGTGCTGTGACCATTCCATCGGGAAATAAAGCCCGTTCGTCAACTTAGTTGTCTATCTGAAATAGTCCTGCTTACATTTGTGACTTAGGCTAGATTACACGCAACGGTTAAGACGATTCTTCGTCTCTGTAGTTGTGTGATTAATAGCTTGTTGCACATACTCAGCGATACAACCTACATTCATGAAAAAGCGATTACTAGCTGCCCTGCTTGGCATTTGTCTTTTTGCCAGCCAACGCCAGAACGCACAGGCACAAACGCCAGCTCTTCCGGGCAGTAGCCAACTTCCCGTTCCGTCAACACCAGCCAGCACAACGGTACCGCCGCCCGCCGCCGACACTACCGTTGTAGACAGCACCCGACAAGCGCCAACGGCAGCCACCCCGACCAGCACAACCGAATCGCCAGCTAATGCCACCCCCGCCGTTGGGATGCCAACTCCGGCTGCATCGGCTACGGGTGTGCAACCCGCTTCGCCAGCAAACCCTGGCCTGAACAGTGGGCAGGGCCAGCCGGCCCCAGCCAATCAGACTACTGGTGGCGCAGAAGATATTCCGCGGGGCAATGGAAAGATATCCGGCGTCATTCTCGACTCACTCACCAACAAACCTGTTGAGTTTGCGTCTGTAGCCCTCATCAATACGCAGACTGGCCGGCCGGTAGACGGGGCCGTTTGCGATGCGCAGGGTAAGTTTAGCATGAACCGGGTGCTGACCGGCACTTTCCGGCTGCTGGTTTCTTTTGTGGGGTATCGCAACCAGATTGTGCCCCGCGTAACGGTCGAAGCCAGGGGCAGTAACGTGAACCTGGGTACCATTCTGCTGGCCCCCGAAGTGCGCAACCTGAAAGAAGTAACCGTGGTGGGGCAACAGGCTATGGTGGAAGAAAAAGTGGATCGGCTGGTTTACAATGCTGAAAAAGACCTGACAGCCAAGGGCGGCGATGCCACCGACGTAATGCGTAAAGTGCCTATGCTTTCTGTTGACCTCGACGGCAACGTAAGTCTGCGCGGTAGCAGCAACGTGCGCGTGCTGATCAACAATAAGCCAAGTACCATTGTGGCCAGTAGCGTAGCCGACGCCCTCAAGCAGATTCCCGCCGACATGATTAAGACGGTAGAAGTAATTACCAGCCCTTCCGCCAAGTATGATGCCGAAGGATCAGCGGGGATTATCAACATTGTGACCAAGAAAAACACGCTGCAGGGCCTTACGCTGAACCTCGATTCGGGGGTGGGTAACCGGGGGGCAAACCTGGGCGTACAGGGTAACCTCAGGACCGGCAAAATGGGCTTCTCGCTCAATGGCTTTGGCCGGGCCAACTATAACGTGGTTGGTGATTATGAAAATCGCCAGACGGCCGGTACCGTACTCACCACCCAACGGGCCAACACCCGCAACAATGGGTTGTTTGGTCAGTATCAGTTAGGCTGGGATTATGACATCAACAAGACCACGTCACTGACTACCAGCATTCGCTATGGTGCCCGCAACCAGTACAACTACCAGGACAAGCTGACAACCACCTCGTTTTTGCCCACTACTACCCAGATTGGGGTGCGCGATGTGGATGTGAAAGACCTGTCGGGTACGTTCGACGCCAACGTCGATTTCACAAAGACCTACAAACCGCAGCAGGAGTTAAGCATCCTGACCCTGTTCAGCCAGAATAACCGGACTAATAACTTCATTGCCAGCATCTACGACAGCCCGTCGGCGCTAAGTATTCTGAGCCGCGAACGTAACGACAACAACAGCCGCAACCAGGAAACCACGTTTCAGGTAGACTACCAGACGCCGATCAAGACCAATCAGATGCTGGAGACGGGTGCCAAAGGTATTTTCCGGCAGGTAAACAGTGATTACTCGTACCTGATTGCCTCAGGCGAGACAGCCGCCTTTACAACAAACCCGGCACGCAAGCCTAACGGCCTCGACTACAACCAGAACGTGGCGGCGGGCTACCTGTCGTATACCTATTCGACCAAAAACAAGTTTACGGTGAAAGCCGGTGCCCGCTACGAGTATACCTTCATTGATGCTCGTTTTCTGAATGCCACCGGCGATGCCCTGACCTCAAACGTGGCTAGTATCCCCAGCTATGGTAATCTGGTGCCCAGCATCAACGTGTCGAAGAGCCTGAAGGGTGGAAAAACCATCAAGCTGGCGTATAACCGCCGTTTGCAGCGTCCAGGTATTCAGTTCTTAAACCCGAACGTGAATGCCGCCAATCCGCAAAACATCACGGTGGGTAACCCGCTGCTCCGCGCCGAACTGACCGACAACTTTGAGTTCAGCACCAGCACGTACATCAAACAGGTATACATCAATGGATCGGTGTTTGCCCGGCTCACGAACAACTCGATCTCGACCGTGCGCGACACGGTTCAATTGGCGCTTGATCCAACCAATCCGGTACTGCAGCGGGTGCTTCAGACATCATACGCCAACATTGGGCAGGAGAACGCCTACGGTGTCAACATCTTTGGTAATGCCACGCTGTTTTCGAAACTGCAACTTGGTGGTGGCGGCGACGTGTACTACGCGGTGCTGAGCAACAACAGCCCTAACCCGGCCCTGCAGGCCCGGAACACGGGTGTGGTGGTAACGGGTCGCCTGTTTGCCTCATACCAGATGAAGAAAGGCTGGGGCATCCAGGGTTTCGGTTTTGCGCGGGGTAAGCAGATTCAGTTGCAGGGCTATCAGGGCAGCTTTGCCTTCTACAGCCTGGGTATCCGCAAAGAGTTCGCCGAGAAACGGGGCAGCTTCGGTGTTGCCGCCGAGAACTTCTTCAACCATCCGTTTACGGTTCGGTCAGAGTCAAGTTCGCCGGTATTCTCGCAGGTGCAGGTGCAAAACCTGTATAACGCGGGCGTTCGGGCTACGTTTAGCTATCGTTTTGGCAAGATGAGCTTCGACGGCGGTGGCTTTGGCCGGCGTAAGAAATCGGTGAATAATGACGACGTAAAAGAAGGTGAAGGTGGTGGCAACGGTGGCGGTCAGCAACCCGCCGCCCCGGCTGCACCCGCCGGTGGTAACCGCGGGCCGAGGTAGGCTTAATTAAGTCCAAAGTCTAAAGTCCAGGGTCTAAAGTTGCTTCGCGTTCGGACACACCGCATGTGAAGCAACTTTAGACCCTGGACTTTAGACTTTAAACCCGCCTTCCCCTATCTTGTTAGCATGAAGCAGTCGCAGTCTCAGAACGGCCAAAAGCAGTCTCAAAGCCAGCATTCCCGCAAATTTTCGTTTGCCCACTACAAGTCCGACAATTTCTTTGATGAGATGTTTGGGGCCGACGGAGAGGTGCGGGCGGGGTATGCGCCGTTTCGGCAGCGCGTGGAACAGCTCACCCGCGACGAGATGCTCAGCCGCCAACAGGCCGCCGAACGTACGCTCATGAGCATGGGCATCACCTTCAACGTGTATTCGGAAGGGGAGGGGACCGAGCGGATTATGCCCATCGACATTATCCCGCGCATTATCGAAGCCGCCGAATGGAATCAGATGGAGCAGGGCCTGGTGCAACGGATCAAGGCGCTGAACCTGTTTATCGACGATGTCTATAACGAGCAGAAAATCCTCAAAGACGACGTCGTTCCCCGCGACCTGATCGAGTCGAGCAAGTGTTTTCTGGAGCCTTGCCTGGGTGTGCATCCGCCCAAAGACATCTGGTGCCACATCACCGGTACCGACCTGATCCGGGGCGACGACGGGCAATACATGGTGCTGGAAGATAACCTGCGCTGTCCGTCGGGGGTATCGTATATGCTGGAAAACAGGGAGTTGACAAAACAGACGTTCCCCGAAGTGCTGGCCAGTACCGGCGTGCGGCCTGTTTCGGACTACCCCACGCGGCTGCTGCAAATGCTCCAGCACATTGCCGACCGCCCCGACCCCACGGTGGTGGTGCTCACGCCGGGCATCTACAATTCAGCCTATTTTGAGCATTCCTATCTGGCCCAGCAAATGGGTGTGGACCTGGTCGACGCGCGGGATCTGGTGGTGTCGGGTGGGTATGTGAAAATGCGTACGACCAAAGGCTTCCGTATTGTCGACGTGATCTACCGCCGGATCGACGATTCGTTTCTTGATCCCAAAACGTTCAACCCCGACTCGCTCATTGGGGTGCCGGGCATCTTCGAAGTGTTCAAAAAAGGCCGCGTAGCCCTGGCCAACGCCCCCGGCACCGGCGTGGCCGACGATAAGGTGGTGTATGCCTATGTGCCGCGCATCATCGAGTACTATCTGCACGAAAAGCCCCTGATCCAGAACGTACGCACCTACATCTGCGGCGAGGCCGACGACCGCCAATACGTGCTCGACAACATTGGTGACCTGGTGGTGAAAGAAGCCAACGAGGCGGGCGGCTACGGGATGCTGATTGGCCCAAAAGCCACCAAAAAAGACCACGACCTGTTTCGGCAGAAGATTCAGGAGAACCCCCGCAACTACATTGCCCAACCCACCATCTCACTCTCTCGCGTACCCTGCCTCATCGACGGCCACGCTGAAGGTCGCCACGTAGACCTGCGCCCCTATATCCTCTACGGCGAACAGATCAACGTAATCCCCGGCGGCCTCACCCGCGTCGCCATGCGCAAAGGTTCACTAGTCGTCAACTCGTCGCAAGGTGGTGGCGGCAAGGATACGTGGGTACTGTATTGACATAGCACTTTTTGTAAATTCGTAGGTTATCGAAAGCATTATGACACAGGAGATTAGCTACAAGGGAGGTCGTATGGTTAAAGATCCCTGCCAAATGACTGATGATGAGCGGGCCCTATAGCAACGCCAGTGCGCTCAGGAAGTGCGGGACTACCTATTCTCTATCGGTCAGCCGCTTGTGTATAAACGACAGGATGGCCGTACTATAGCCGAATACAAAGCTGGAGGTGATGGTACACCTGCCAATGATGGCCTACGCAGCATTGCCTACATTCCACCTGTTCACCCTTGCGATCCCCGACGAGCCGGGTCTTATTTTCTATACCGAACACAGCCGCCTACCCCCGTACTGGCGCACCGGCACTTCTGACGAAACGCAGTCGATCTTCGCCGACTGGTTAATCGACCCGTTCTCACTGGCATTAGCCGTGCCATCCGTAATCATGGATCTGTCGTATAACGTGCTACTACATCCGGACCATCCTGCTTTTGATCAGATCGCGGTGGTCGATCAAATGATCTTGCCCGTTGATCAGCGACTTTGGCGCTACGAGACGCAGATGGGTAAGTGATAGATACGCCTAGTTTGCCGCGTCGATGTAGTCAAGTACCTGCTTGATTTGCAGATCGGTGAGGTTGGTGAACGACGACATCTGGATTTTGCCGTAGTCGTTGAAAATCTTCGTAGCGTAGGGGTCGCCGCTGGCCACCACCGCCGACGAATTACGAATCCATTTCACCAACCAGGCATCGCCCGGTGTGCGCTGCCGGACGCCTTTCAGCCCCGGACCCACCAGCCGGTCTTCGTTGGCATTGTGGCAGGCGGTACACAAACTCGTAAACGTTGCCTTCCCCGCCAGCGCATCAGCCGACATAGGTTTTGGGCCCGATGACACAACATCGCTACCACCTGCTGTCGATGATGGACCCGCTGACGAGGCCATCGCTACCGTGTTGTTTTCCTGCGGCATGAGCCAGGCCACGGCAAACACCAGTACCAACATGAGCGAAACGGTGGCGACCAGGGCGTAAATGGCCGCAATCAGGGCACGGAGTTGAGCAGGCGAAAGCATGGGTGTGCGTTTGTGGTTTGACGAATCGGCTGGTCAGCAAGTTAACCGTGCAGCGACAAACCACAAACTCATTGCCACTTTACTTCATCACCTGCACCTCGATGGCCGAATTGCCATACACGTTGTGCGTAGCTTTCTGAAAATCGGCTGGGTTAGCCTCGAAGATGTTGGGTACGAACGTCTGCGGGTTACGGTCGATGAGGGGGAACCATGTGCTCTGCACCTGAATCATGAGCCGGTGGCCTTTTTTGAGCGTATGGAGCACATCCTGTAACCGAAACGTGACGGGCGTGATCTCGCCAGGCTTGAACGGCTCCGGTTTTTCAAATGAGTTGCGGAACCGCCCGCGCATCACCTCCGACCGTACCATTTGCTGATAGCCCCCAAGTTCAATGTTTTTGTTGGGCATATACGGGTGATTCGGCTCGTTGGGTGGGTACACGTCAATGAGTTTTACTACCCAGTCGGCGTCGGTGCCGGTGGTACTTACATTGAGTTTAGCCGTGATTTCGCCGCCCAGAGTCAGGTCTTCGGTCAGGGGTTCTGTCTGGAACACCAGCACGTCGGGTCGGCGACCGGCAAAGCGCTGGTCTTCTGACATATAGTTAAACGGTGTGAACCCCGTCGTGGTCGTGTTGTCTTCGGTGTAGGGAACGGGCTTGGCAGGGTCGCTCACAAAGGCTGACATGCCTGTCCCTGCCTGTTGGCTCAGGCTACCGTTGGCGTTCAGGTAATAGGTCTGCGTCTGGGCTTCGGCGGCGGGCCATTTGGCAAATTCGCGCCACGCTTTTTTGCCCGTATCGAACAAATACGCTTCAGGCAGGCCTGACTTGCCGTCGCCCTTGAGGTGGGCAGTAAAGAATTTGGCTTCGATATTCCGCTGGTAGAACGTGGCAATGCTGTCGCCGAAATAGATGTTGCTGTGCAGCGCATGACCCGTCTCCTGCGACCAGCGTCCGTGGCCAAAAGGACCCATCACCAGCGTATTGGCGGCCATGTCGGGGTTGTTTTTTTCGAGCGTTTTGTAAATGTTGAGCGGGCCGTAGAGGTCTTCGGCGTCGAACCAGCCACCCACGGTCATCACCGCATGTTTCACGCCTTTGAGGTGAGGCAGGATGCTTCGCTTCTGCCAAAAGGCGTCGTAGTTGGGGTGGGCTACGGTTTCCTGCCAGTAGAAATTGTCTTTGTAGTATTTGTCCGCATTCTTCAACGGGCCAAGGTCTAACTGCCACTGAAACCCGTCCTGTGTGCCTGTCTGGATGAGTTTGTTTTCATACCACTCGCGGGCCGTGGAAACCGGACCGGGGTGCTGAATGCCGAAGACGGGGAATGTGAATATGTACGCCTGAATGAAGGCACCATTGTGGTGGAAATCGTCGAAGAAGAAATCGCTGACGGGGGCCTGCGGCGACGAGGCTTTCAGGGCCGGGTGGGCGTTGGGCAGGGCGGCGGCCGTGTAGAAACCGGGGTAGCTGATGCCCCACATACCCACGCGCCCGTTGTGGTTGGGTACGTTCTTCAGCAGCCACTCGATGGTGTCGTAGGTATCCGAACTCTCATCAACAAGGGTAGAACTGGCCGGGGCCGTTACGGCTCTGCGCTTTCCCCTTTTGGCCGGCACCACCGGTGCCCCGTCTGTCACGGTGGGTGTCATGTTGGTCCAGGTACCTTCGCTCATCCACCGGCCCCGCACGTCCTGATACACCATAATGTATTTGTCGCGCATGGCCGTAGCCGACGGTCCTACCTGCCGGGGGTAGGCGTCGGGGCCATAGGGGGCCACGCTGTAGCAGGTGCGCTGCATCAGAAACGGGTATTTTGTTGTCGCCGAAGCATCGCGGGGTACGTAGACGGTGGTGTGCAGCTTTGTCCCGTCACGCATCGGGATTTTGTACTCGTATTTCTGGTACAGGTCTTTCACCGGGCTCGACTGGCCAAAAGCGGCGGCGGTGACAATGAGAAAGAGGGCGGTAATGAATCGTGTCATGGGCGAAGTGCATAGAGAGTATAAAGCAAAGATGGCTGACGGCCAGCCCTTCAACAAGCGCAGAGCTAGACGTCAGCCATTAACAGCACTGAAAAATCCTGGTGATGCCATCGTTTGGAGCGATGGCATCACTAGGCCACGCCCTCTACCAGTAGCTTCGCTTCGCCGCCGAACTCGATCTGATCGCCGGGGGAAAGGGCGTAGCCCATGCCGGGCATGTCGGCGCGTTCGATGGTGTCGTCGGCATGGAGAATCTTGGTTTTGTTGCCGCTGGCGGGCAGGCCACCGGGGTCGGCGTAGAGACGGAACCGGCGGTTTACACTGTCGTACTTGATGGTGGCATGTTGCCGGCTCACTACCAGATTTGCTTCGCCCCGTTTCTCGTCGAACCCCGCGTCGTCACCATCCAGAAAGACAATGTCGTTGGTACGGATCCGGCCAGAGGCGGTCTCTACGGTTTGTCCGCGCCCAATGGTAAACTCTGTTTTTTGGGTCGAATCGAGGAAATAGCTATCCAGCACGGTTTGCCCCACCAGCACCCGCAGTTGAATTTGGGCGGGATTCATGGTGGCAACAACGGGCTTGAAAATCAGGCTAAGACCGTAGTCGCCCTGGTGGTAGGTGCATTCTACGGGGAGGGCATCGGGCACCAATTGCCACTCAAAGGGCCAATTGGGCGGCAAGGCAATGTAATGATTAGCCAGGTGACGATTCAGTTCGGCCTGAAACTGACCGGGCTGGTGGGCATATAACACTACGCCCATCAGTTGCTCATCGTCGGGTGTGGGGCAGCGTACCCAGAGGCGCAGGCCCAGCGGTGCATTTTCCTTTTCGTTGGCGTAGGGCGTGAGCTTTTCCACCAGAAAACGGAATAGCTCGTCCCGTTTCCGGGGTGCGGGCGGAGGTTTAGGCGCAGCTGTCTGGCTCGGAACGGGCACGGGTTTTTCAGGTACCGCCGCCCGTTCGGTTGGTGTTTCGGCCGGTGGCGTACCCATGCCAAACAGGCGCTTCAGGTTATCAGAGAAGGGCATAATGAGGTTTGATTTCGGTAGTTATTGGTCGTTGTCACTCGGCTGGAGCCAAGCGACAACGAACGAAGGGCATAGTTAAGGTTGAGTTTGTTCATCAAAAACTTCCCAGGTAGCCTCTTGCCTTCAGAATGGGGGCAATGACGGTGTTGGCAAGCTCAACGGCGTTGGCCGACGATTTTGTGATTTCGATGCGTACGCACGTGACCGTATTCGATTTACCATCCGGGGTGGGGGCGAAGAAGACGTACCAGCCGTCGTTGATTTTTTCGCCCAGCAAAATCCGCTCCGGCGTACCCGTTTTGCCCGCCACCCTGCTGATGCTGATCTTCGACCGGCCGTTTGCGTTAGACTGCTCGATCATGAAATCGCGAAGCTTGTTGGCATAGGCCGAATCATTCGCCACGGCTACGCCTTTTTCCAGCGGCACGGGTTTGCCCGCCCGCCGCACCACGTAGCGTGAGGGCTGCATCAGCCCGGCGTTAGCCACTGAACCCGCCATCCGGGCCATCGACATGGGCGTGGCTGATAGCTGCCCCTGTCCCCAGGCCAGCCCCGAAAACTCGCTTCGGTAGCGGCGGGGGTAGCGCAGATCTTTGTAGAGTTTTCGCCGTACCACAAACGACGAGTCGCGCCAGTGTTGCACAATGGCCTTGCGGTCGGCGGGGGTGTGGGGGTCGGTGAACGAGTAGCCACCTACGTAGTCGACGTTCATGCCGGTGGCTAAGTACAGGGCAGCCAGTTCGTTATCCAGCCCCAGTTCGTTGGCGAGGCGAATAAAATACACGTTGCTGGACCGTACAATGGCCGTGCGCATGTCTACATAGCCACCGCAGGGTTCGCTTTCGGCCACGCCACGCCGGATGATCTCACCGCAGCTGATGGCGTATTTTGTCTTTACCCCGTCGATGCCCAGCCGGTTCATGCCCGCCGTGGCCGTAATGATTTTGGCGGTCGAACCGGGGGCGGTAGGGTAGGTCATGGCCAGATCGCGCTCGGTAACGAGGTAGGGGAGCTGCAGCCGTTCGCGGTCGCCCAGCAGCATCTCTTCGGGGCGGTTCAGGTTGGGCAGCGGGTGCATGGCCGACGTGAGTACCTCGCCCGATTTGGCGTCCATCACCACTACCGAGATCCGGTGTTCGTTGTACTTCGATTCGGCCAGGGCTTTCTGCAACTCCACCTGCAGGCCCGCATCCACGCTTAACCGGATGTCGCGGTTGCGGCGGCGGCGTTCGGCCACGGCTTCGCTCTCCAGCCCACCGCGCAGGGCCGGGGCCAGTTCTGAATAATCGTAAACCGGCAGTGTGATCTGTCGCTGCACCGGCGCGGTAAATCGGTCGGCGCGGTATTCGGTGGTGAGCAGGGGCATCTTACGCGGTTTATTGTCGAAACCGCGCAGGTCGCTAAGGTGGCTGGCTTCGGCAAAATAGCCGTTCTGCTGCCCCCAGAACAGTTTTGTGTTGGCATCACCCACCCAGAAGAACATCTGATTACCAAACGGGTAGTATCGCTCCGCCCGCCGGCTCGAACTGGTCAGCACACTCTTCGTATCCAGCCCAACCTGCTTTAGCTGAGGCATATTCCGCCGCACGGTGTCGGCGGAGCTGGTAGCCAGCACCCGCCCGGCGCGGTCATAGATGGTACCCGCCGCGAGGGCATCGGTAATGCGGCCAATGCGGGGGTTGTAGCTGTATACGGGTAGCCCGTTGCGCCCCACCACCCGCGCCGGACGTACGATGAATTTGTCCCAGCGAAGCAGGGCTACGTCGGCCGATTTTCCGGCCAAAATGAGTGTTCCCGCCAGAAAACCCATGATGCCCGTTGCCAGAACGGGGTCGTAGTGCTGCTCGATATAGGCGTGTTGCAAGGCCAGACCGGGGCGACTGGCAATGGCAAATACCACACCCATGGCCGAGAGGTTGATGATCATGGACACCTTGCCATAGCTCAGAAACGGGACTGAAATACCCGTCAGGGGCAATAACCCCAGCGAACCGCCCGCAATCAGCAGAAACTGCACCCCCGTAGCCAGGGCAATGCCCGCGCCGAGGTAAAAGCTGAACGGTTGCCCCGCCCGCCGTGCGTGCAGCAGCGTGCGGTGGAGCAGCACAAACAAGAGCAGACAGACCGACACCAGCCCCGCCCAACCCAGTTCTTCGGCCAGACTGGGCAAAATCATATCGGTATGGGAAGCGGGCATGGCGTTGGCGAACCCCTTGCCCAGGCCCTGCCCCGTCCAGCCGCCAGAGGCCATTGTCCAGAAACTGTGCGCCAGGTGGTCGCCGCCATACACATCATTGTTCCAGGGACTTAGCCACATGGCTTTGCGGTCGGCAAGGCGATCTCCCACAAACGGGATCTGATCACCGAAGGCAAAGGCGGCAATCACGAGCAGCAGCAACATAGGCCCTTCGGCCAGCAGGGCGAGCCAACCCAGGGCCGTGGTCGACTTGGCGCGACCCGTTCCCAGCAGCAAGGCCACCGCCACCAGCAGGCCCATCAGTGTAGCCAGTGTACCCGGCAAAAAGGCCAGCGCCACGCCGTAGGCCAACCCCGTAAGCAGGGTGATGCCCAGTGTGTTGCGGGCAATGGTATAGAACAGGAGGAAGGTGAACCCCACCACCAGCGCCGGACCCATGTCGCCCAGGAGCAGGTAAATGCCCATCAGCAGGCCCGTTGCCACGAAGGCCCCCGCGCTTACCCGCCACCGCCAGCGCAGATCGGGCAGGTTGCGGAGCTGCTCTTCGTTGGCCGCGAAAAAACCCGCCAGAAACAGGATAATGAGGTATTTGATCAGTTCTGAGGGTTGAAACAGCAGCCCGCCAATGCGCAGGTTCACCCGCACACCGCTACCCTCCGGCCCCGTTCCGATAAACAGCACGACGATGGCCAGGCTCACCGCCAGCAACAGCCAGGTCCAGCCCGTGAGCTTGAATGTGTTGCGACTGGCAATATTGGCCAGGGGGTCGAACCACCATTTAGTGTACCAGCGGCCAATGTTGATCTGCGAAATCAGGGCCATGCCCGCTAGTCCAATTGCCACGCCCTGCACGGCTTCGGCGCCATAAAAGGTGTCCTGCAAGGGGTCCTGAATGGCCAGCAGCGTCAGCACCGACAGGCCCGTGAGCAGCATGAGCACGGGCAGAAGCAGCGCGTCGGGGTGAAAACGGCGGAAGCTCCAGAAAATGTGTACCGCCCAGAATGCCAGCAGAAAACCCAGCGCCACAGCCCAGAACGCCAGCCGGAATTCGCCAGGGGTGCGCACCGTGAAGGCGTGATCCTGCTTTAACTGCCCGTATACCACCGACCCGATGGGCCGCAGCGTGTGGGGACGACCCGTAAACGTGTACTCCACCGCCCGGCTTAGTTTGGCGGTGCCGCGCCGGGTGCCGAATTCCATGCCAGGCCGCAACGGAATGACGCTGTAGCCCGCGTCGGGACTGAGACCCGCGAAGGCAAAATGGCCGGCCGCATCGGTGCGGGCGTAGGTGAGCTGGTCGGGGTCAGGGGCCTCAATGGCAGGGTCCGTGTTTTCGGGCTGGGGTTTGTGCTGCCGAAGCTGCACCAGCACGTCGGGCAGGGGGCGGGGCTCGTCGGCGGCGTCCTGCACAACGCCCGAAATAGTCAGTCCGCCCGCTCCCACCGTAGAGGGATATGGTTTTGGTCGACGTAACTCGCTGATATACAATAGCGAGTCAAATCCCATCTGGAAGCGCGACAGCCGGAGCCGACTGCTGAAGTCGGTACCCCCAATGGCGGGTTGCCAGTCGGTAGGTACGGCAATACCCAGGCCGCGTTTGTTGATGGCCCCCACGTTGTCGAGCTGGTCGGTTCCTTCTTTTTTAGCCCGGTTGAGCCGGGCGGGCAGTGAATCAACGATCAGGTCAATGTCGCGCGGGTCGGTGTAATAAGTGCCTTTGGCGAGCAGGTTGCGCAGCGTGTTGGCTCGTACGCCCGCCCGCAGGTTCACCGCCGAGCCATTGGCATAGGCCTCGTCGGCGCGGTCCAGAATGGGGTCAAGGTTAAAAAATAACTGCACAAACAGCACCAGCAGCAGGGCCGTAGCGCCCAATAGGTAGATGCGTTCGTGATGGAAAAGCGTGTTTTTCATAAAGGGTATTAAAACGTCGTATCCCGCTGCATGGTGGCTGCCGAATCCAGCTCACTATCCCGACCCCGGCCCCGACGGCGACCATGGTCATCGTCGCCATTCTCACTGCGTTCCTGCGGGGCGGGGGTATCCTGAACGGGTTCTTCGGCAACGGTGTCGCTGCTGGGCTGTGTGTCTTCCGTTGCGGTGGCTTCGGTAGTTGTAGACCGGGGTATTGATGGCTGATACAACATGCTCGAATCAACGGGTGTGGCCGTAGCCGTTGAATCAACGGGCGGATACAAGCCTTCGGCGGGGCGTTTCTGGTTGAGAAACACAAACAGCAGCACAATGACCCCTACTACGCCAACGCCGCCAAAAAACCACCACATGCTCCGGTCTGGGGCCGGCTCGTCATACACCGGCTCTTCATAGACGGGTGGCGCATACACCGGTTCGGGTTTAGGGGCGGGTGACGCAACCGTCCAGCCCGCCGATGCCATAGCGTCGGCGTTGACCTGGCTATTGGGCGAATTGGCCCGCAACAGTTCTACCTTGGCCTGTTCCAGCAGCAGCTCCAGCACGTTGGCACTTTGCAGCCGCTGCCCCGGATCTTTCAGCAGCATCTGCCGGATTGCTTCCGACAAACTAGGTGGTAAGAATTGATTGTCAGTTAGTTGTGGTGGTGAAGGCTGCGCCGTCAGCACCTGTTTCATGAATGAGGCCAGGCCCGCATCGTTGTGTAGCACAAACGGTACTTGCCCGGTAAGGGCTTCGTAGAGCACCACACCCAGGGCATAATAATCTGACGCGATATTTACCTGTCGCGGGTCATCGAATTGCTCCGGGGCGGCATATTCGTAGGTCATCAGCGACTGCCCGGTGCGGGTTCGGGTGCTGTCGTTGGCCTGAATTTTGGCAATGCCAAAGTCGGTCAGCAGAAAGTGCAGTTCACCGCTGATGAGCCGCCGATACAGGATATTTTCGGGCTTGATGTCGCGGTGAACAATGCCCCGTTCGTGGATGGCTTTGAAGGCCTCGGCCATCTGCAACCCCAACCGGGTCACGGTGGATAGGGGAAGGTGGCCTTCGGTTTTCAGCAGCGAGCGCACGTCGCCGCCTTCCACAAAGTCCATGACCATATAAGGCATGGCGGCCTCCAGCTGCATCTCGCGCACCTTCACCACGTTGGGGTGCTCGATGCCCGTCATAATCTCTGATTCGCGGGTAAACCGGCGGAGCGTGTCGGGGTCGGTGTTGAGCGCAAACTGCTTGATCGCCACCAGGTCGCCGGTGGGGCGATGGCGGGCTTTGAGCACCCGCGCGTTGCCCCGTCCCAACTCGCTAATGATCTCGTAATCAGGAAAATTAACGTTAAAACTGACTGTCGGCATCGGTAGTTGGAGCGGGTGGATGGAGGTCTGGAATATCGGGAGAGTCGTAGGCTATAATCTTCGCCCGGACGCTGGTTCCTCGTCGGCTGTCGGGCGCTGAACGCGTAAGTTCGTCGTAGGGGCCAATGTTGGCGAAATAGATGTTTGTGGTCGAAAAAACGTCGCCGCTTTCTTTGATGTACGAAATTCGCACCCTGATTCTGGTGAAGGTTAGCTTGGTCGGATTTTCGAGGCGTACCTGTAGGTTGCTTATACCGCCGAGCAGGCCAGTTTTAAAACCAACCACCTGCACCGACACGAGCTTGGCCAGTTTGGCATTTTCCAGACGGTGCTCCAGGGCGAGTGCCTCTGCCGCCGCCCGTTTTTCGGCAGCTGTTGAGTCGCGCCGAACAGGTTTACGGCTGGCTACCGAATCAACGGCGGCACTGTCGGCCGTTTCTGGTTCGTTGCTCGAAAAGATGCTACTCAGGCCGGTTGTCTCACGGGCGGGTGTTGCTGTGCTCTTGCCCGGCGCCGGCTTTTTCAGTTCGTTATACACCACAAACGCGCCCACCAGCAGCACTGTAGCCAGTACGGTAGCCAAAATAATTCGGCCGTTGATGCCGCCACTGCGCGGTGTAACGGTTTGTGGGTCAGTGACTTCTGTTGCAGGGGCAGCTGCCGGAGCCGCCACCGGAGCGGGGGCTGTTTTGCGCCGTTCTGGCGTGGCAGGCTCAACGGGAATGGGCTGCGCTGCCGGTGCTTCCGTCTTGATACCGGCAATGGTGGCGTCGGGGATGACGTCATTCTGTTCCGCCAGTAACTGCTCGATTTCAGCCTGTTTCAGCGCCACCTTCACCGCGTCGGGCTGATGAATCCGTTCCGACGCCCGCTTGCGTAACAGCCCCTGAAGGAGGTTAGCCAGGCTAATGGGCAGGGGCCGTT
This sequence comes from Fibrella rubiginis, assembly GCF_017353185.1. GTDB lineage: Bacteria > Bacteroidota > Bacteroidia > Cytophagales > Spirosomataceae > Fibrella > Fibrella rubiginis. The sequence goes on from NZ_JAFMYV010000001.1 coordinate 581,709, forward strand.
CGAGGGTGGTGTCCAGGTTAGGGGCCTGGGTCAGCACCATGTTCATAAACGTAACGATGCCCACGCCCTCGGTCATGGCAAAGGGCACATGGCCATTGAGGCACTCAAACAGCACGACCCCCAGCGAGTAATAGTCCGTGGCGGCGCTCACGTTTTTGGGGTCTTCAAACTGCTCCGGCGAGGCATACTCGTAGGTCATCAGCGACTGCCCCGTCACGGTGGCGGGCTGTTCGCGGAGGCGGGCAATGCCAAAATCGGTGAGCAGAAAATGCAGTTCACCGCTGGGCAACTGCCGGTAGAGAATATTCTCCGGCTTGATGTCGCGGTGAACAACGCCTTGATTATGAATGACTTTGAATGCTTCGATTACCTGCAGTCCCAGCCGGACGGTGGTGGCTACGGGCAGCGTCTGGTTTTCGTCGAGCAGTTGGCGCACGCTGCCGCCCTCGACCAGTTCCATCACGATATAGGGCAGGGCGGCGTCGAGCCGTACCTCGCGCACCCGCACAATGTTGGGGTGGATGAGGCGCGTCATAATCTCCGATTCCTGCTGGAAACGCTGTAGTGTGCCCTCGTCCGTGTTGAGGGCGAAGTGTTTGATAGCCACCAGTTCGCCACTGGCATCGTGCCGGGCTTTCAGCACGCGCGCGTTCCCCCTGCCGAGTTCGCCCAGCACGGTATAGCCCGGAAAATGCGTGTTGAAACTAACAGTGGCCATTGTAAGAGACTAACGTTGAGTAGGTGTGGTTCATCGAATTATGAAAAAGTAGGTAACCGCCGCCATAACGGCCAGCAACGCCCCAATAAGCCACCAATTGCCCGAAGGGTCGGCATTGGTCTCAACGGGCGGGGTAACGGCTGGCTGGCTGACCGGTGTTGGTAATTCATTCGTTGGCGTTAACTCCGTATCGGCCGTGATTAGTTCAGCCGGTTTGTTTTCGGGCAAATCCATTGTGTGGGGCTGTGGAGGATTCAACGCCAGCACGACCGTAATGTTATCCTGGCCGCCTGCTTCGTTGGCCAGCCGGATGAGTTCATCTATCTGTTCGTCTAGAGTATTTTGCTCGAAAGCAACGTCGCGCAATACGCCTTTAATCATGGCGCGGGTGATCATATCGGTAAGGCCGTCGCTACAAAGCAGCAGCCCGTCGCCAGGCAGAAAATCGGTTTCTCCCGACTCCAGAAAGTCTGTGTCGTCGATCCGGTGCGGGGCCGACCCTACCGTGCGCAGCACTTCGTTACGGCGCGGGTGATGCATGGCTTCGGCTTCGGTAAGCTGATTGGCATCTTCCCGAACCCCCACCACCGAATGGTCGCTCGTGATTTTGTCGAGCAGCATGGTTCGTTCATCCGAAGCCTCAGCAGACTCCACCACCTGTGCCCGGAACCGGTACAGTCGGGTGTCGCCGACGTGTACGTAATACACCTTGTTGGTCTGGTTGTCGGTCACGGCAGCGGTCAGTACGCAACACATCATAGACAGGCCCGGCTCTTTGCGTCGTTCCTGATCAATCTGGTTGTTGGCGTAGATTACAGCTTCACGGAGCATCGTCAGGGTGTCGCCGGTGGGGGTTTCCATGTAGCGCAAAATGGCCTCACGGGCAATAGTCGAGGCCCGTTCGCCCCCCGCGTAGCCACCCACACCGTCGATGACAACCAGCAACGCCGACGGATTGCCCATCAGCGCGTCGGGCTGGTGTTCTGTGGGTTCACGCTTGTCCGCCGACCAGATGGGCTGGCAGATAAAGGTGTCCTGATTATCGCGCCGTTGCCGCCCCACGTCGGTGCGTCCGGCCAAGTGTACGTGCATCATAATGTATCGCTACGGCTTACTGGGGCAGGTTCCGAAAATGTTGAACCACCACAAAGCCGACGAAAAGGAGCAGGATAAAAGAAAGCATAAGGGGGCCGGAATGACAATTTCGTCCGTAGACAGTAAACGTTAGCCTTTTCGCATTAAACTCAAATTGTTCCCTCAAAGGTCAACGTCACAACGCCGTTCAGCAGTATCTGCGCTTTGCGGGGTAGGGGCGACCACGTTGGGTTGGCGGGGTCGCTACGGGTCACGATCTGCTCGTTGATGCGCGTCTCGTTGCGGCTAAACGAAGCCAGTTCAAACGCCTGCATGGTGTCGTTATACCGTATCCGGGCGTGGGGGTTCGACACGTAGGGCGAATCGAGGCGTATGTAGTTTGGAAACGCCTCGTTATCGGATTCGCGGCGGGCCAGCACCACCTCGCGGTCCTGCATCCAGTAGGTTTCTTCCACGTTTGTGTCGGCCATGTAGCAGTCGATCCGGGCCAGGGCCGTCGGGTGCTCTTTCCGCACCGCCGCCACCGTTGGCGCCTGGTTGGCTGCCGGTTTTGGGGCCGAAACGGGTGCCGTTGGCGGCGCGTCCTTAACCGCCGTCGAGGCCTCTGGAGCCGCCGGTTCCGGTGCTGGAACCGGTTCAACAAACTGCTCGAAGTCTATTTTGACCGAAAACGCCCCTGATTCCCGAAAGTCAATGTGGCTGAACGCCAGCATGTTGGTGTCGAGCGTATCGTAGACGTTCGTATTTTTTACCTTGCGCGTTACCTTCACATTAGCTGGTCGGGCGGGGGCCGGTGGGGCGGGTTTGGCCCCTTCACCCCCCACGGCATTGCCCGACAGCGAGCCGATCACTTCCATGTCGCCGGGGCCGATCACCTTGCCATTATATTCTTTCCCCGGCCCAAACTTGAAATACCAGTGCGACGCCACCGGCACGATGGTATCCTGCGGGCGTTTGCGCTGTTTCAGGTGGTCGTAGAACGTCCGTACGGCCTCATCCACGATCACGGGCAGGGCCGCCAGCCGTTCTTCGTAGGCGGCGGGGTTGAGAATAATTAGAAAGTGAGAATCAAATAGTAACCGGGTACCCACGCTTTCGCGGGCCAGCGATTTATCGAAGCAGGCAATGATCTCGTGCAGTATCCGCTCGTTGGAGACGAGGGTCGGCGCGGTGGTTTCGGCAGTCGGAATGATCAGGTTGCCAAGCTGTTGCAGAAAGCGATTAGGCTTTTTTTCCATCAAGACGGAAAAGTGAGTAGGGTTGTGTGAGAAAGTATACCCTAAATAACGTTCCCATCGTCCAGATGTTGAGTAAAACCGCTCCAATGGCTTAGGTATAGATGGCGCAGATTAAGCAGATGTAGTGGATACACGCAGCTATTTTGATGGAGGGAGGTGTAAACAATACCGATTCAAGAGTCAGTTGGTTGCTACCGATTCAGGAGTAGTGCACTGAATCACTTACACCTCCACAAAATCAAGCTCTTTGGCAAAAGTCTCTTCCATCTGCGAGAGACTCCAGAAGGCAAGGCCGAAGACGAGTACGCCGATGAATGCGGCGGCGTTTAATGTACCCAGCGACGGTTTAAGGGATTGAAACGTAAGGGTCATTGGAATGAGCATACCGCGCACTATGCTGGGCACCGATGTGGTGGCCGTGGCACGGAGGTTAGTGCCGTACTGCTCGGCCACCATAGTCAGGTACATGGCAATGTAGCCCGTGCAGAAACCCAGCAGCAGACAGATAGCGTAGAGCACCGCCGTTGTTTTTATCCCGCCGAACAAATAGGCTGTGCAGAGGACTACGCTGGACAGCAGCAGGTAAGCCACGGCGCGTTTGCGGGAGCGGAGCCATTGACTCAGCGGTCCCGACAGCATATCGCCAGCGGCCAGACCAATGTAGAGCAGCATGACGCAGCGCCCCGGCTCTACGGCGTTTGTCAGGTGCATGGCCTCGCCAAACTCATTGGCGAAGGTGGCCAGAATGCCCACAATAAACCAGGTAGGCAGTCCCACCGCCACGCACCGCAGGTATTTGCGGATGCCCGCCCATTTGCGGAAAAACTGCGTAAAATTCCCGCGGCTGATCGTCACGTGTTCCCCTTTCAGGGCCGTAAACAGGCCTGATTCAAACAGGCGGACGCGGAGCAGTAACAAGGCCAGCCCCATGCCGCCACCCACGAAAAAAGCCGTTTGCCAGTCGAAGAGGCTGTTTACGATATAGGCCATGCCCGCGCCGAGGTAGCCTACGCCCGCCACCATAGCCGTGCCGTAACCGCGAATGGCTTTCGGCAAGATCTCCGCCACCAGCACCATCGCCGCCCCGATTTCGCCCGAAAGGCCCACACCGGCCACAAACCGCATGAAGGCATAATAGTCGGTGGGGCGCATGAACGTGATGTAAGGCACCAGCCCACAGGCGAGGTTAGCCAGTGAGTACATGACGATGGAGCCAAACAACACCGACATCCGTCCGCGACGGTCGCCGATGACACCCCAGAGGATGCCGCCCACCAGTAGCCCCGCCTGTTGACAATACAGAATAAAGGCCCCAATGCTCGACACGTCGGCCTTGCTCAACCCCATCGATTGCAAACTGGGTACGCGTACAATGCTGAAAATCAGCATGTCATATACATCCACGAAGAACCCCAGTGCCGAGACAATAACGGGGAGGGTAAGGAGGGGAGAGAGGCGGTGGGAGGGCATGAATTGATTTACGATTTACGATTTACGAATTTCGATTTTTGCTGACGCCAGCGCAGGTTTACTCTGGCGTAAGCCATGAATCGTAAATCGTACATCGTACATCGTAAATCAATTCACTCCACAAAGTCCAGCTCTTTCCCATGCGTTTCGGGGATGGTGAGGATGCTGTAGAAGCCGAGGGCAAAGGCGAGCAGACCCACGATGGCGCCCGCGCCAATGACCGAGGCACCGGGCTTCAGGTATTGGTAGAGCAGCGTCATCGGAATGGTGAGTCCGCGGACCATGTTGGGTACGGTGGTGGCGGCGGTGGCGCGGAGGTTCGTGCCAAACTGCTCGGCTCCAATAGTAACAAACATGGCCCAGTAGCCAATGCCGAAACCAAGCGCCAGACAGGTAATATAGAGCGACAGGGCCGTTTTTAGTCCGAAAAAGAGGTAGACAACGGTAGACAGCACCGTAAACAGCATCAGCCCCGTCACGGCTTTTTTGCGCGAAGCCAGGGCCTGACTGATGAACCCGCTGGCCAGATCGCCGGTGGACAGGCCGATGTAGCACCACATAATGGCGAGGCCCGGTTTCACCTCCTCCCGAATGCCCAGTGCCGTGCCAAATTCGTTGGAAAACGTGGCGAGAATACCGATCACAAACCAGGTGGGAATGCCAATGCCGATGCACTTCATGTAGCGGGTAAACCGGTCTTTGCTGGTGAAAAACGCCATGAAATCCCCCTTTTTCACCGAGTCGTTGGCCGACACCTGCGCAAACATGCCCGATTCGACCACACCTACGCGGAGCAGCAACAAACCAAAACCCAGGCTGCCCCCAATAAAATAAGCCGACGGCCAGTCGAAGAGTTTAACGGTAAAATAGGCCACCACGGCCCCGGAAAGGCCCACCCCCGCCACCAGCGACGTGCCCACGGCCCGCAGCCGGGTGGGCAGCACCTCGCTCACGAGCGTGATGCCCGCGCCCAGTTCGCCCGCCAGGCCCACGCCCGCAATGAACCGCATGAGGGCGTAATAGGTGAGGGGGTCCATGAACGTCACTTTCGGAATGAACCCGCAGGCGATGTTGGCCAGCGAATAGGTGATGATGGAGCCGAACAGCACCGACAGCCGTCCGCGCTTATCGCCCAGCACCCCCCAGAGGATACCGCCAAGGAGCAGACCGCCCATTTGCCAGTTGAAAATGTGGGTGCCTTCCGTCGAAATCTGGTCGGGAGTGAGGCCGAGCGATTTCAGGCTGGGAACGCGCACGATGCCGAAGAGCAGCAGGTCGTAGATGTCGACGAAGTAGCCGAGGGCGGCCACGATGACGGGTAAACTGAACAGGCCGACGGTGGCGGTAGCTGTTTTGGAAGAGGTTGCCGGTTGCATGGGTACAAGTTTAGGCGATTCCGGGCCAATTTCAGCGTTTTACCTGCTCAAATGCCACGCGCAAAGCCCATACTTTCAGGATAATCTGACCAAAAATGAACGCCTGCTGCACCAGAGTCAGCAGTAGGATGAGAAACCAGTTGCGGGTGGGCAGGAGGGCTTCGAGCAGAAAATACAAACCAAACAGGGCACTACCAACGGCTATTATGAGTAGGTAAGGACCAAAGGTGGCCCGCAGATTAGTCAGCACAAATCGCCCCGCTATGCCAAACGCCCGAAACGCCACGGCATCATCCGTACGGAAAAGCATCACCCGCGCGTAGTTGGCTACGCAGAGGAGCAAGGTCAGCAATAGCCCGAAAATGGCCAGTACAGCAAAGCCAATCAGGGCAATACCCCGCTCGGTGAGGGTGTCTTCAACCGCAATCACCAGCAGTGAGCCAATCAATATAGCCACCACCAGCAGGGGAATGGCAAACAGCAGCGTGACGCCAAACAGCCGCGCATTTCGCCCGAAATAGTACGTCCCCGCCTGCCAGAACGACACCGCCCGGTAGCCCGTAGCAAAGCTGTTGAGTACCCCGCCCGTAGTCCAGATGGCCGTTATCAGGTAAACCAGCACGCTGTACCAGCCCGCCCGGAGCAATGGCCAGATAGCCCCGTCGTGGCGGTTCATGAAATCGCTGAACACGGTGTAATCGAAGCCGTTGAGCAGGTTCAGGGGGGCCAGCGAGCGTTCAGTTTCGGTGTTGATGGCCCCAAACAGGCTCAGCGTGACAGGCAGGGACAGCAGAAGCGTGATGCCGTATAGCAGCAACAGCATACGCGGCTGACGGAGGGTAGCGAGAAGGGTGGAAAGCATAGAGTTAGACCAGCCACGCCAGCCATTGCATGGTGTTTTGGAGCCAGAACAAAAACTTACCTGCATATTTCCCCGCCGGGGCCGACGACGGGCTAACCGCGCGGCTGTTGTTGTTGAGGTCAATGTCCATATACAGTTTCTGTTTCGGATCGGCGTGTGCCCAGACAATGCGGCTTTTGCCCGGAATGCTGAACATATGCGTCTTGGCTTTGCCATCCCAATAGAATGTTTGTTCGCGTCCGGTGGAAGTACGAACCAGTAGCTCGATGGGCAACTGCATGTCGCCGAGGCGATCTACGCGCACGGCGGCGGTGCCATCGGCGTAGTTCCAGATGCGCGCCAGCTTGTAGTCGCAGACGCGGTCGCCGAAAAGTACCTGATCGAAAAACCAGTTCAGGTTGGGGCCGTAGGCAGCACCCGGCCAGGTTTGCCCCAGCCGTTGGGGTACTACTTCGTTGACCACGTTGATAAAGCTCTGCGCGTTGGGATGCCGAAACCGCCAGCGGAGGAAGTACGTCTGCATAATTTCGTCCATCACGCGCCGCCCCACCAGTCCCTCCAGCGTACGGAGCCAGGTGGCGGTTTTCGAATAGGTCAGTTCGCCGTAATAACCGTTGGGCAGTTGCCATACGTTGCCATACGACGGGCCAATGCCGGGGTTGTCGAGGTGGGCATAACCGGAGCGTGACGTTTCCAGGTCACCCATCCGAAAACCCCACAGGTCGATCTGACTGTTCCGTGCCGAGTAGCCCAGCGGTGGCCCGGCCTCGTCCATAATGCGGCCTTCGTAATATTGGTTAAACCCCTCGTCGAGCCACGCTTCTTCAAATTCGTTACTCGCCAGCAGCTGCATAAAGTACTGGTGCCCAAACTCATGCACCGTAACCAGTTCGGGGAAACGCGCTCCGTTGGGCAATCCCCAACTGGTGCCCGCCGTAATAAACATGGGGTATTCCATGCCCGCCGCCCCCGACGCGTGCACGGGTGGATCGACCACTGTAATGATGGGGTAGGGGTAGGTGCCCACCTGTTTGTCGAAGTAAGTCAGGGCGGCTTTCAGGGCGTTGGCGTGGCGCGTGGCCTGGTTGGCGTGTTCGGGTTGCATCAATAGCTGTATCTGCACCCTGTTGCCGGTTTTCCCCTGCCAAACGTCGTTTACCACCTGCGTTTGCGGCGCGGCCGTCCAGGCAAAATCAATCACGTCGTCGGCGCGGTAGCGAAGGGTTTTGGTGCCGTCGCGGTTAGGCGTTTCGGCGGTGCGTTGGCCCGTTGCTCCAACCACCATTTTTTGGGGAACAGTTAGGCTTACGGCGTAGGTGCCATAGTCGGCGTAGAACTCGGAATGGGCGTGGAATTGGTGGCAGTTCCAGCCGCCGGTAGCCCTGCCCCGCATCCCGGCGGGTTCGTAGACACCGATTTTGGGAAACCATTGACCCACCAGGAAGAAGTCGCGGCTGAAACCCGTACGGGCAAAGATGCGGGGCAGTTTGGCCTGAAACGCCATATCGAGCACAACGGTCTCGCCCGGTTTCAGGCCCTGTTTTAGCGGTACGCGCAGCACCGTATAGTCAGTAGCGTTAGCGTCGTCGGGACGGATAAATTGAACCCCCGCCAGGAGGTTTTCGCCGGTTTGGCGGTTGCTGAGGGCCGTGAGCCTGGTCCAGCCGAAGTTCTCCGGCTTGGAGTCATCTAGCTCGTCGCCCCGCAACTGCCCCCCGGATTCGCGCATGAACGTCGATTTCTTGTCGCGGAAAGCGTTGAGGTACAAGTGAAAGTGCAGCTCGGTAACTACGTCGGGCGAGGTGTTGCGCCAGGTAAGCGTTTGCCGTCCGTCGAGGCGTTTGGTGTCGGTATTCAGCCGCACGTCGATGGTATAATTGGCTATGCGCGGCGACAACGGCAAAGCAAATGCCCCGGAGAATGGGCTGCTCAGAACCAAGATGAATGGCCACCACAATAGTAACCGGAAAAAACTGGAGCGTAGATTCATGGCCAGCTAGGTATAGGCAGTAGCGAAGGCCAATATACTACACGCTGTCTATTCCCGGTCAGACTGCCACCTGACCGTTAGTTGATAAGCGACTGACTTGAAGGAAATTTACGTACATTTCTAGGGTAGATCCCGCCGAAAAATTGCGATTAACTATTGGTTGATTGTATTAATATTGTCTAGAGTGGTAACGTGAACAAACAGGTTTAGGTAAAAACACTTAATTAGTTAGCCAACCTTATTCATTATGACAGCAAATGATACATCTGTAAAGTCAGTTTATGATGTTGAGCTAACGCAGACGATGAACGGAATGGTAGGGTACCAGGCTGTACGACAGGCTGACGGCAGGATCATTGATTTCCGGCTGACGCTAATCAACGAGGTGGCACTGGCTACCTGGAATCGCCCCCTGTCGGCAATGATTGGTCAGTTGGCTAGCCAGTTATTTCCCAAATCTGAGGCTGAATACCTTATCCAGCTCTACAGTCTGGTGGTGGAATCGGGGCGGCCTGTTCGGTTCGACATGGATTGCCGCTGGCAACTGGACGGTAGCCTGCATCAGTATGATATGCTGGCCGCAAAATCAGACGACGGTGTGTTGCTCACCTGCCGCGAGGTTGGGTTTGTTGGGCGGGCCGTTCAGGATGGGCGACAGCACATCCAGTTTATCGACACCCTGCTCGAGACGGTGACCTGCGGTGTGGTAGTGGGTCAGGCTATCCGGGACGACAGCGGGCAGATCGACGATATCCTGATTGTGGCTGTAAACCAGGTTGCCGCCACCATGGCGGGCTATACTGCCACAGATATGGCGGGACAGCGTTACGGCAAACTGTATCCGGGCATTTACGAAACAGACGTCTTTGCCAGCTACGCCAAAACCATCGACACGGGTGAGCCGCAATATCTCGAACTATATTACGGCCTTGATGGCCTTGATTGCTGGGCTATTATTCAAACCCAAAAGCTGAACGACGGACTAATTATCAGCTGGACTGATATAACCGAGCGCAAGCACGCCGAACTACTCATTCAACAACAGGCTGAACAGTATAAAACGGTGCTGGACAACGCCCTGACATCAATTCTGATGCTGGAGGCAATACGTGATGAGCAGGGTTGCATCACAGATTTTCGGGTGGTGCTGGTGAACCGGGCTATGATACAGCAGGCGGGCCTGCCCGAAGCCGATATCACTAATAATCTGTTAACTAGTGTGGTTCCCGGCGTAATTAGTTCCGGTGTGTTTGCCCGGTATGTGGCGGTGACCGAAACGCAGGTAGCACAGCAGTTTGAGGTGCACTACACCGCCGATGGTTATGATGTCTGGATGTTGGGGGCCGTATCGGCCTACGGCGACGGGGTGGTGGTTTCCTATACCGACATCAGTTTGCAGAAGGAGGCCGAACTAAAAGCTCGTCAGCAGGCCGACTTGCTGGAAAGCATTCAGCACACGTCGCTAATGGGCATTGCTGCCTACCAGGCTATCCGCAACGAGGCCGGTGCCATTATCGACGTCAAGCCAGTGTTCCGTAATGAAGCATCGATAGCCATGACCCGCGCCCCGGCTAACGAGGCAACGCAGAAGCCGCTGTCTGAACTGTTACCTTCGGTGAAAAAAACAGCGTTGCTGGAACGCTATGCCCGCGTGATTGATACGGGACAAGCCGAGCAGTTTGAGCATTACCATAACAATAATGGCTACGAAGCCTGGTACGAAATTGCGGCTCAGCCCTGGGGCGACGGTATCCTGGTTAACGTATTGGAAGTGAGTCGGTTAAGACTGTATGAACGTGAAAGAATACAACAGGGGGCATTGCTGCAGCAGGTTATTGATAATACGCAGGCGGGCCTGATGCTGGCCCGGCCCATACGCAATAAGCAGGGGCAAATCACTGATTTCAGGTACGTGCTAACCAACGAATACAACGCCCGTATCACTGGTATTTCGGTCGAGAAACTAACGGGCGGACTGATGCGTGACTTGTTTCCGGGTTGGCATCTGTCCGATATGTTTGGGCAGTATGTACAGGTGGTAGAAACCGGAGAGCCCCTGCGCCTCACGTTCCCGTTCGATTCGCATGGCATCAAAGGCTGGTTTGAAGGGTCGTTTAGCTGCGTAGACGGCTGTATCCTGTATACCTACATCGACGTAACGGCCCTGAAAGAAGCCGAATTGGCTCAGCAACAATATGCCGATCTGCTGGAACGGGTGATGAACACCACGCCAACGGCCATTGTGGTGCAGGAAAGCGTCCGCAACGACGCCGGAGAGATTGTTGACTTCCGAATGACCCAGCTTAATCAGGTAGCGGCTGATCTGTTACAGAATCCGATTGATAAAATACGGTTCCGGCGGGTGTCGACCTATTTTCCGGGGGCGCTGGAAATGCCTATTTTCCAGCAGTACAAGGACGTGGTCAATACCGGCAAGCCCGCGCGGGTAGAAGTGCCACTCAACGGCCGCTGGTACGATTTTTCGCTGGCTCGCTTTGGCGATGGGCTGGTGGTGGCCGCGCGGGATATGACCGACATCTATCAATACCGGCGGGAACTGGAAGTGGCTAACTATGAACTCAAACGCTCGAACGAAAACCTGCAGTCGTTTGCCTACGTAGCCAGTCATGATTTGCAGGAACCATTACGCAAAATCACCTCCTTTGCCAACATCCTGAACACACAGTATGCCGGGCAGTTTGTGCCCGAAGTGACCGATATCATCCGGCGCATGAACGGTGCCGCCGAACGCATGCGCCAATTGATTGAGGATTTGCTGACCTATTCGCAGGTCGATTCGCGACATGATCCGTTCAAGTCGGTTAACCTGGCCAAACTAATCGACGCTGTCCGGGAAGACGATCTGTGGGCGGCTATCTACCAAAGTAAAGCGCAGTTTGAACTGATCAATCTGCCAACGCTGAAAGCTGACCCGTTGCAGATGCGGCAGCTTTTCCAGAATCTGCTCTCAAACGCCATCAAGTTCTGCCCAAAAGGCGTGGTGCCCTTCATTCGGGTTAGCAGCCGTATTGTTGACCGGGCGGCCATACCACCAGCGTTACTGCAACCCGCCAAAAGCACGCCCGACATGTTCTACGAAATAGCCATTTCAGATAATGGCATTGGCTTCGACGAAAAGCAGACGGAACGTATTTTTCAGATTTTCCAGCGGCTACATGGCCGCAGTGCCTATGTCGGTTCAGGCATTGGCCTCGCCATTTGCCAGAAAATTGTAGCGCGGCATAACGGCGCCATCGCCGTAAGCAGCCAACCCGGTCAGGGCAGTACCTTTACCGTATACCTGCCGGTATACTGAGTGGAGGGGTAGCTACCCCTCCACTCAGTATACCCTCGCCAGTACGTATGCTTTCAATGTTTGGGGGCGGGTGGCGGGGTTAAGAAACTGGGCCGATAGCTGACTGACGCGGTAGTAGGGAAAAGAGGCTATTCGCCTGACGTTGAAGCCTTTGTTGGCTAAGGAGTCGGCATAAACAGCCGTAGTAAACACATGAACCGGGGCGGTTTGGGTAAGCCGCCGCAGGGTAGAATCCTGGTAGACGTACTGCGTAGGGTGCCGGGTGTAGTACTCGTATGTCCACGAACTTTCGCCGAAAGTCTGAAAACCGTAGAGGTATGTTGTGCCTGTCCAGTCGGGGCGGGCGTTGGTGTATTGGGCGGCCACCATCCCGGCCTGATACCGCATCACCGACGGGTAGAAAAACAGGTTAATCAATCCCCCAATCAATACCATCAGCCCCACCATCCGGCCCATCAGCACGGTGAGCAACGCGCTGGCTTTGTCGGCAACTTCGTTGACGTTATCACTCCGCCAGAAGACGATGACCGTGCCCAGCGTCAGCACCAAAATCCAGACCAAACCCGTTGTGAGGCGTTCGGGTTGATACCACACAAAGACGCCCGTAACGAAGGTCAGAATCAGCCCTGCCATGATTGTCTGAGCGATGGTCCAGCCATGTAACGCCTTATCTGTCAAGGTGGTAAGGTAGTGAGCAGCCAGCACGGCATAGAAGGGAAAGACGATGTTGAGGTAGTGCGGCAACTGAAACCGCGACGCCGAAAACAGGACAAATAAGGTCAGCCCTGCCCCCAGCGACACGTATTCGGGCAGGGCCGGGGCGTCCCGGTTATTGCGTCGAATAAGGCCCATAATGGCCCGGCCCACGGCGGCGTAGGCCAGAAATGCCCAGGGTAACAGTGCCCACAGCAGCGTGTGCGTGAAAAACAACGGATCGCCGTTGCCGCGCAGGGGGCCGTTGTTCAGAAACCGGCCCACCTGACTGTCCCAAAAGAAAAACCGCACCCCCGACGTGCCCGTTTTGCCATAAATGACCTTTTCCGGGTGCAGGTCGAATTGCTGGTAGAGGGCATATAATTCGGGGGTAATAAACAGCAGCGTCAACAGTATCGCCAGCAACCAGCGGACATGAAAAAGACCCCGCCAATGCCCTGTCAGCAAGGCGTTTATAACCAGTCCGGCTCCAACGGTGGCGATGGGCACCACCGGCCCTTTGGTCATCATGGCGCAGGCCGTCAGTGCTGAGCCCGCCACCAGATGCAACCAATGGCTACGGGGAATCATCCTTAGAGACGCATGCTCATTCCGTTCGCCCTGTTGCCACACCTTCGTGAAATGAAACGCCGGTCCGATGATGAACAGGGTCAGAAACGGCTCGGCCCGCACGTCGGTGTTGGAAAGGATCACGTGGTAGGCCGTGCCGAAGATCAGCATAGCCAGCTGCGCTACTGTTCGACTGTAATTCAGGCGGGCAAAGTGGTACGTATACCACAGGCTTCCGCTGAAACACAGCAGCGCGGGCAGCTTATACGCCGCCGTTGCCGCAGTGGGTGAGCCAAAGCCAAATAACTTCATAAACAGTACGTTAAGCAGAAACGGCAGCCGCGGCTTGTCCAGAAAATCCAGTCCACACGAATACAGATTCAGGTAATCGCCGGTGAGGTACATTTGCTTGGCCACGGTAGCGTACAACCCGTTGTCGGGTTCCATAATGGGCAGGCAAAGGGCCGTGAAATTGATAGCGACGACCAGCGCAAGCAACGTATAAAATAGGCGATTAGAGAACATAAGGGCAAAACTAGTCAATAGTCGGCTGATGACTATTGACTACCTTCTTACGACTATATTTACCCCATGCAGACTGCCAAACTCCTTATAGTAGACGACGACGCCGATGTGTTGCTGGCGGCCAAATTGCTGCTGAAACGCCACGTTGGGCAGGTCGATATTGAAAAGAACCCCGACAAACTGCCGTTTTTGCTGGGTCAGACCCGTTACGACGCCATCCTGCTCGACATGAATTTCACGCGCGATGTGAGTTCGGGCAAGGAAGGCTTCGACTGGCTCGACCGCATCCTGGATGCCGACCCCACCACCCGCGTGGTGTTGTTTACAGCCTACGGCGACGTGGAGATGGCGGTGCGGGCCATCAAAGCCGGGGCCAGCGATTTTGTGCTGAAACCCTGGGAGAATGATAAGCTCGTAGAGGTCATCAAAACGGCCATTGAGGGCAAACAAGCGGGAAGTGAAACTTCGTCTTCGGGCCAGAAAGGCACATCACCGCCCACGGTCATTGCCCAAAGCGCGGCCATGCGGCAGATACTTGACACCATCGAACGTGTAGCCCCTACGGATGCCAACATCCTGTTGCTGGGCGAGAATGGCACCGGTAAAGATGTGTTGGCCCGCGAGATTCACCGCCTTTCCAACCGCCGCGACAAGCCTTTTGTCTGTGCCGACCTAGGTGCGTTGCCCGACAGCCTCTTTGAAAGTGAACTCTTTGGTCACGTCAAAGGCGCCTTTACCGACGCCCGCGACGACCGCGCCGGACGGTTTGAAGAAGCGAACAGTGGCACTATTTTTCTCGACGAAATTGGCAACGTCGGGCTGGCGCAGCAGGCCCGCTTGCTGACGGTGCTACAACAGCGGCAGGTGACGCGCGTGGGCAGCAACAAACCCCGCTCTATCGACGTGCGGCTGGTGTGCGCCACCAACGCCGACCTCAACGCCCGCGTGGCCGACCGATCGTTCCGGCAGGATTTGCTTTACCGGGTCAACACCATCGAACTGCACATTCCACCCCTCCGCGACCGTCCCGACGACATTGGCCCTCTGGCCGAGCATTTTTTGCGCATCTACCGCAAGCAATACAACCGCGCCGTGGGTCAGGTCAGCCCCGACCTGGTAAAGCACCTGAAGCAATACCACTGGCCGGGCAACGTCCGCGAACTGCAACACGCCATTGAGCGCGCCGTGATTCTGGCGCGTGGTCCCGTACTCACGCCCGACGATTTTTTCTTTGGTTCCTCTCCTGCGTCCATGCAGGGCACCGGAGGCCTGCCCGGCGGCGACACCATGCAACTCGAAGATGTGGAGCGCCGCCTCATTCAGCAGGCTATGCAAAAACACGGCGGCAACATTACCGACGTGGCCCGACAACTTGGCCTTTCGCGGCAGGCATTGTACAGGAGGATGGAGAAATATGGGATGTGAAGAAGGGGAAGGTCCGCCGCCGCGGTGAGGTTTACACCAGCCAACTTTTTTCACATCCTACGTAGGGGTACGCGCCCGTCTGGCTGTCATAGGTGCGACACAAACTCCGCAACGACCTGACAGCGACCCGCCCATCTGTGCAGACCAACCCGGACGATAGCCTGATTGGTGCCATCCGCCTCGGCAACGAAGCGGTGTTTGAGGGTATCTTTCGCCAGCATTACGCCCCGCTTTGCCGCTACGCCCTGCCTATTCTACACGATACCGATGAGGCCGAAGAAGTAGTGCAAACCGTGTTTCTGGCTATCTGGGAATGCCGAGAAACGCTGCTGATTACCAGTTCATTAAAGGCCTATCTGTACCGGGCTGTACACAACCGCTGCTTGAACCGGCTCGACCAGCAAAAGACGCAGGCGGCCCACCGCGAACGGGCCGCCACGGAACTCTACGCCGATGTACCCAGCCCCACGCAGGGGATCATCGCCGACGAATTGAACACGCGCCTTCAACACGCTATTGGGCAACTACCCGAACAGTGCCGACGGGCATTTGAACTGAGCCGCTTCGACGAATTATCGTACAAAGAAATTGCTGACCAGTTGGGCATTGCTCTTAAAACAGTCGAAAATCAGATTGGCAAAGCACTCCGTATCCTGCGCACCGAATTGAGCGACTATCTACCACTTCTATGTCTGCTGGCCGGGGAGGCCATCTGCTAATGGCAACTGAACCGCAATTCCCCATCGACGATGCCCTGCTGGGTAAGTACCTGGCGGGCGAAGCCTCTGAGACCGAGGCCGACCAGGTACGTCGCTGGCTGACCGACGCCGACAACCAACGCGAGTTTGACCGGTTTGCCCGCCTTTGGCAAGCCGCGGCCCGCCGACCCCTCGACGATGGTATCGACACCGACGCTGCCTGGCAACGCGTTCGGTCGCAACTGCAACGCCCTGCTGCCAACGTACCTACGCCCGCTTCTGTAAAACCGGTTCTCCAGCTCCCGATACCGGCACGTACCTGGCTGGGGCGTTATGGCCGGGTGGCGGCGGTGGTGTTACTAGGCGGGTTTGGGTTGTTGCTATGGCGCGTGGTGCAGCCCGGTACGTCGTCCCAGTCACTAGCGATGTTATTGGCCACAACCACGACCGCTACCCGCCAACTGACCCTGCCCGACGGCTCACGCATTACGCTCAACCGCAACAGCCAACTTACGTACCCCACCGCCTTCGCCGACAGCAGCCGCGACGTGACGCTGATGGGCGAGGCTTTTTTTGAGGTGGCGCATGATGCCAGGCATCCGTTCCGGGTGCAGGCCGGGCAAACCATTGTGCGGGTGCTGGGTACATCGTTTGGGGTGCGGGTCGTGGGCGATAGCGTGCGGGTGGCCGTTCGGTCGGGGCGGGTGCGGGTAAGTGCCCCGCGAGAAGCGGTCGTGCTGGAAGCCGATCAGCAGGCAACGTACCTGGCGAAGGGTGACACCCTGCGCCGCGTACGCCCCCTCGATAAAAATAACCTGGCCTACCTGACGGGTCGACTGACTTTCGCTAACGAATCGCTGGCTGCGGTGGTGCAGACGTTGCGCGAAACCTACGGCGCCGACATTCGCCTCTCGACCGTTGGCCTGCGTCGTTGTCGGCTCAGTGCCGAATTCGACCATGAACCACTTGATACGGTGCTGCCCGTGGTGGCCGAAACCTTGTCGTTGCGCCTCCGCCGCGACGGTGCCGCGTGGGTATTGGTGGGGGAGGGGTGTGAATAGGGGTAAACACCATGTCGACTGTCATAGGGTTAAAACCACGACGGAGATGACTGCATTTCGTACCATTCTATTAGTTATTGGCTTGCTAGTCAGTGTATTATCGGAAGCCCAAACGCGCCCGCCTCTTGAACGGCTTATTTCGCTCAACCTGCGCAACGAGTCGCTGGAACAGGCACTGACGGCCATTAGTCGGGCGGGGCAGTTTAGCTTTTCATACAATCCGACCTTGCTGACCCAACGCCCGCCCGTGACGCTCCGGGTTGTCAACCGGCCCGTGCGCGAGGTCTTGGGGCAGTTGTTTGGCGGCAGTGTGCGCGTGCGGGTTCGGGGTAATCACGTGATTTTGCTTAAGGCCGACGAACCCGCCCAGCCGAAAGATTTTATCCTCGACGGCTACATAATCGACAGCGAAACCGCCGCCCGGATTGGGGCCGTAACGCTTTTTGAACGCACCTCGCTGCGGTCGGCAGTCTCGAATGGGTATGGCTATTACCGGCTTAAACTTCCGACGGTCCTGCCAACTATACGGCTGGAAGTGCGCCGCGAAACATACGTCAACCGGTCACTGACGGTCTCGACCCGCCGGACGCAGCCCCTCAATATTTACCTCACCCTCGCCGCCCGCCGTGTCGTTTTTGGCGATTCGGTCCCGCGCCTGCCACTCGTAGCCGATCAGCTTCCGGTACATACTGGGTCACTCACCGACACAACGCTGATCTCGTTGGCGGCCACGTACCCACTTATTTACCCATCCACCGACTCCGCCACCGTGGTAGTGCCGCCTTCGTTTCTGGCCCGTACCCGCCGCCGTATGGGCCGGTGGGCATTGTCGGCCAAGCAACTCATCACCGACATAAACCTTGACCGCGACACCCTCTACCGAACCTGGCAGGTGAGCTTTTTGCCGACCCTTGGCAGCAACCGCGCCCTTGACGGTCGCATCATCAACGACTATTCACTCAATATGCTGGTTGGCTATTCGCTGGGGGTGCGGAAACTGGAACTGGGCGGGCTGTACAACATCGTGCGGCAGGATGTGCAGGGCGTGCAACTGTCGGGCTTTGGCAACCTGGTTGGGGGCAACACGCGTGGTGTGCAACTGGCCGGCTTCCTGAATACAAACCAGGGCAACGTGGACCCCCTGCAAGCGGCAGGTTTTCTGAACCTTGTGGGCGGCAACGTGCGGGGCGTGCAACTGGCGGGTTTCCTGAACGTGGTCCGGCGCAACGTGGTGGGTATGCAGGCGGCAGGATTTACCAACATAGCGCCGGGCGATATGGCAGGTGTGCAACTCGCGGGCTTCAGTAACCACATAGCGGGTACGTTGCGCGGCTGGCAGGTCAGCGGGTTTCTCAACTATGCCGATACGGTGGCGCGTGGGGGGCAGCTGGGGTTCATTAACGTAGCCAACGTCTCGAAACGGGTGCCGATTGGCTTTTTTAGCTACGTGAAGCAGGGCGGCTACCGCGACCTGAGCCTATCGGCCAACGAGGTGACGACGCTGAACGTCAGCTTCCGCACGGGCGTGCAGCGGTTCTACAACATCTTCACGGCGGGCCTTAACCCGGCCACCAACGTCTGGAGTTTCGGCTATGGCCTGGGCACCCGCACCACCGAATTTCGGGGCTGGTCGCTGGCGCTGGAGGGGTTTGTGCATCAGCTTAACCGGGTGAACGAACCCGTGGCCGAAGAAAACCGGCTGCTGCGCCTTTCGCCACTGCTGACCAGGCAACTCGCCGGGCGCTTGTCCTTCTCTGTTGGCCCGACGCTCAACGCTTACCACCCCACCAACCGCGACCGCAATGCCCTGCGCGGCATCACCCTCCCCGCCCTGCTCGTCTCCTCCGACCCGCCCGCCAACTCCCGCACCCAATGGACCGGCTGGCTCGGCTGGCAAGGTAACCTGGCCGTTCGGTTGTGATTGGGGCGAGTTAACGCTATTCGTGATAGCAAGTGGGGACGTAGTGGTTGCCCAACGGGATCCGTGAGTTGCATGTAGGTTAAGGAGTAGCCTCAGTAGTCTTTCGGTCGCTACGCGACCGAAAGACTACTCGTGTAGGGATTAGACATATGACCACGCCACTCACTATGACTCATTCGAACACGGATGAATCACCTTTTCACCCTTCTTACGTCGATGCAACCTGACAGCCGCTTTCGCCATCTACGCTAAAAAACAGTATGCTTAAAAAAGGCCTCTACCTGCTTGTTGCCGTCCTCGCCGTGCTGATCGGCCTGTACCCCGCCGCCTATGTCCTGACCGACATGAAACAGGGTTTCCTTGGCTCGAAACCCGCTGCGTTGACTGCCAACACGTTCTGGAACGTGGGTTTCTACACGCACATCGGTTTTGGCGGGGGGGCGCTTTTGACCGGCTGGTTGCAATTCAACAAACGGCTGCTGCGCCGCAAGCCCCTTTGGCACCGGCGCATCGGCAACGTCTACGTCGTGTCGGTGTTGCTTAGTGCCATCGCTGGCATCGGTATTGGCGTCTTTGCTACGGGCGGACTCATCCCGGCCACCGGCTTCGTGAGTTTGGGCGTGATCTGGTTCACCACCACATTTCTTGCCTACATACGCATCCGCCAACGCCGAGTTGAAGCCCACCAACAGTTGATGGTATACAGTTACGCCGCAACGTTCGCCGGGGTAACGCTCCGCCTGCAACTGCCCCTTCTCATCATGCTCTTCGGCGGTTTCGCCCCGGCCTACGCCCTCGTCGCCTGGTCATGCTGGTTGCCAAATCTGGTTGTGGCGTGGTGGTTGATTCAATCAGGAATACTATCGCCAAGCTTATCAGCTTCGCACGCAGACGTACCTGCGCATCAATAGGGGTTCCTGCCTTTCTACCTGTCATAGCGGCAAACTAACTGCACGCTATGTCTTCTTCCTTTCTGTCGGCTCTGCTTGTGAGCCTGTTGCTGTCGGTGTCTGCCTGGGGGCAGGCGGGGTTTACGCAAACCATTCGCGGGTCGGTGGTGGATCAGGCGGTGCAAACGCCCATTCCGGGGGCCACCCTGGTGCTGCTGAGTGCCAACCCCGTGCGAGGCACCATGACCGAAGCCGACGGATCGTTTCGGCTGACGAACGTACCCGTGGGGCGGCAGACGCTCAAAATATCGTTTGTGGGGTATAAAGAGGCCCTGCTTGCCAATGTCGTGGTCGATGCGGGCAAAGAACTCGTCCTCACCATCGCCCTGGAAGAAACCGTGGGGCAGTTGGCCGAGGTGGTGGTGCGCCCCACGCTCGAAAAAGACAAGCCCATTAACGAACTCTCGACAGTGTCGGCGCGGACGTTTTCGGTCGAGGAGACACAACGGTTCGCCGCCGCCGTTAACGATCCCGCCCGCATGGCCACCGCCTACGCCGGGGTGGTTGGGGCCAACGACGGCAACAACATGATCGTGATCCGGGGCAACACGCCCAACGGGCTGCTGTGGCGCATGGAGGGCGTTGAGATTCCCAATCCCAACCACTTCGGCGGGGTGGGCATGGCGTCGGGCGGTATCTCCATCCTGAGTGCCCAACTGCTCGCCAATTCCGATTTTTTGACCGGGGCCTTCGCCGCCGAATACGGCAACGCGCTGTCGGGTGTGTTTGATCTGCGGCTGCGGCGGGGCAACAACCAAAAGGCCGAACGTACCCTGCAGGCGGGTGTGCTGGGCCTTGACGTGTCGGCGGAGGGGCCGTTCAAAAAGGGCTACAAAGGGTCGTATCTGTTCAACTACCGCTACTCCACGCTGTCGCTGCTCAGCAAGGCGGGGCTGGACGTGGGGCCGGGGCAGACCAACTTTCAGGACCTGTCGTTCAACGTCTATCTGCCCACCAACCGACTGGGTACGTTCACGCTCTTTGGTTTCGGCGGGCTGAGCACCCAAAATGTCGATGCCAAGCGCGACTCGACCACCTGGACCGGCGAGTTTGACCGCTACGATCAGCGCTACACCGCCAACACCGGCGCGGCGGGCCTCACCCACGCCCTCAACATCGGCCCGCGAACTTACCTAAAAACGGTGGCCCTGCTGTCGGGCTACGAAAATCGGTCGCGCACCGATTGGCTGTTGCCTACCTACGCACCAGCGTTGCGGGCGGAAGAGGGCTACGTGATCCGCAAAGGCATTTTGTCGACTACGCTCACCCACAAACTCAATGCCCAACACACGTTTCGGGCAGGGCTGATTGGCACGCAGATCGGCTATGAACTGGCCCGCAACGCCTGGGATGCCGAGCAACGGCGGCTCGTGCGGACGGTCAACGTCGCCAACCAACGTACCAGTACTCTACAGGCTTTCGCGCAGTGGAACTACCGCCCTACCGAAGCCCTAACCCTCAACGCCGGATTGCACTACCTGCGGCTTGCCCTCAACGGCACCGCTGCCCTCGAACCGCGCGCCTCGGTGCGGTGGGCGTTTGGCGCGGGGCAGGCCCTCAGCTTCGGCTACGGTCTACACAGCCAAACGCAAAACCCCGCCACGCTCTTTGCCAGCCGCCCGGTCGGCGATGTACCCAGAGCGGACGTGCCCACACCACGAACCAATCAATCACTGGGGTTCACGCGGGCGCACCACTTCGTGCTGGCCTACGACCGCCGCCTCACCGACTACCTTCGCCTGAAAGTCGAGAGCTATTATCAGTCGTTGTTCAACATCCCCATCGCTGCCGACACGACCTCGTCGTTTGCGCTCATCAATGACACCGACGGGTTCTATTCATTCCCGTTGGTCAGCACGGGCCGGGGCCGCAATTATGGGCTGGAATTGACGCTGGAGCGGTTTCTGCACAACGGTGTCTACTTCCTGCTGTCGTCGTCGCTCTACCGGTCGGAGTACCAAGGGTCCGACCAAATCTGGCGCCGCAGCCGCTTCGACGGGGGCCACGCCACGAGCTTTTTGGCGGGCAAAGAGTTTGTGTTAAATGGGCGTAACACGCTGGGGATCAACATCAAGCTGACATATACTGGTGGTTTTCGTCAAACGCCCATCGACGTACCCACGTCGCGGCAGCGGGGCGAAACGATCCGAATCGATAACCTGGCTTACACCAACAAACTACCCGATTACTTCCGCACCGACATTCGATTTAGCTGGAAAAAGAACCGTCCCCGTAGCACCCGTACCTTCTCACTCGACGTCCAGAACATAACGAACCGCCAAAACGTATTCGGCAACTGGTTCGATCCACAGACCGGTAATACCCGCACGTATTACCAAACGGGTTTGTTGCCTGTGTTGAGTTATAGAGTAGCGTTTTGAGATGTGACGTGGTTGATTTATTGGACAGGATTAAAGGGATTTAAGGGATGAACAGGATGCCCTCTTTACCTTGGAGCAAACTCAAAATCCCGTCAATCCTGCATCAATCCCGCGCGGCGACCGCCGAAATCCTCTCCAATAAATCAACCACGCCACACCTCAAATCACGGTTAAGAAAACCAATGCCTTGTAATGTTCTGAATCTGGCGCGAAGTTCGGGGGAGAAATCGACGACCGTTCGGTTCCTGTACTGTATTGATGAATCGATTTGCGATAGGTATTGTCGTGCGCATCGGTGGACTGTTCCTGCTGGTCGGGCTAGCCACGTACCTGTGGCTGATGCGGCAGGGGCTGATAACCCGCAGCACCATTGTGCCCACCCTCACTATGCCGTTACTGATCGTGACAGGGCTCTTCCTGCTTTGGCTGGTAACGAACCTCTACCAGTACGTAACGGGTATCAACCGCAAGCTCACGTTCTTTCTGGAGTCGGTGCGATACTCCGATTTTGCCATCACCTTCAACGCCAACAACAAGCTGGGGCCGTCGTTTGCGCAGGTCAACCAGCAGTTTAACGAGGTGCTGGAGGCGTTTCGGCAGGCGCGGGCCGAGAAGGAAGCCAACCTCCAGTACCTCAACACCATTGTGCAGCACGTAAGCGTAGGGTTGCTGGCTTTTGATGCTTCCGGGCAGGTGGAACTGGTCAATCAGGCGGCGTTGAAACTGCTCAACACCTACCGGCTGCGGATGTTGTCGGACCTCGAAGCGCTGCACCCCGACTTGCCCGGTCGGCTGACGGGGCCGGGGCGGCAGGCGGCCTTTGCCTACGCCGCCGGGCAGGGTAATGACCTCGCCATCCGCACCACCGACGTGCGGTTGCGGGGGCGGCTGGTCACGCTGGCGTCGCTGCAAAACATTCGGTCGGAATTGCAGCAAAAGGAGGTCGATGCGTGGCAGAACCTGACCAAAGTACTGCGCCACGAGATCATGAATTCGGTCACGCCACTGGTATCGCTGACGGGTACGATGCAGACCATTCTGGAACACGACATTGCCGAAAACATGCCGACAGACGGCCCCAATGCCCCTGTATTGACTGAAGCCGTGGGCGACCTGCGCGACGCACTGGCTACCATTGCGCAGCGCGGCGAGGGGATTATGCGTTTTGTAGATGCCTACCGCCACTTTACCACCATCCCCGCGCCGCGCTTGGCCGACGTGCCCGTGTCGGCCCTGATGCAGCGCGTAGCCGCCCTGGTCCGCCCCACGTTCGACGAGCAAAACATTGACCTGCGCGTGACCCTGCCCGACGCCCTGCGTACGATCCGTGCCGACGAAGCGCAGGTAGAAATGATCCTGTTGAATCTGCTGAAAAATGCCCGCGAAGCTGTAGAGCGCACACCGAATCCGGTCATTCACTTCGAGGCCCTGCCCGATGCGGCCCGCCTCACAATCCGCGTGGCTGATAACGGTCCCGGCATCGAACCCGAAGCCCTGGAGCAGATTTTCATCCCATTTTTTACCACCAAAAAATCGGGTTCTGGCATCGGCCTTAGCCTCTCGCGCCAGATGATGCAGCAACAGGGTGGCCAACTCACCGTTGATACCACCGTAGGTCAGGGCACCGCGTTTTGTTTGACGTTCTAGTTCTCCAGCCGGGTCGGCCTTATAAAAGAGATTGTGTTCTGGGCCAGCACATCGGGCTGCCGTTGTTTTTGCTTAATGTTGTTTGACTTGCCGCTTATATTAGCCAGATTCGGGTACTCCCGGCATATCTATGGCATCTGCTACTCTAGAAGCTACCCGTCCTGCCCCGTCGGTCTTGCCTGCAAGGGCCTGGCTGGTGGTGGCGTTGCTGTGCGTGGTGGGATGCCTGAACTACCTCGACCGCATCATGATTACCACCATGCGGATAAGCATCCTGGCCGATATGCCCATGACCGACGCCCAGTTTGGTTTGCTGACGTCGGTGTTTTTGTGGGTGTATGGTCTGCTCAGCCCCCTGGCGGGGTTTATGGCCGACCGCTTCAGCCGGAGCCGCGTCATTGTGGGTAGCCTGTTCGTGTGGTCGGTGGTGACGTGGCTCACGGCTCACGCCACTACGTTTCCCCAGTTGCTGGCCACGCGCGCGCTCATGGGCATCAGCGAAGCGGGCTACATCCCCGCCGCCCTCGCCCTCATCGCCGACTACCACCGGGGTCATACCCGGTCGCTGGCCACGGGCATCCACATGGCGGGTATCATGGCGGGGCAAAGCCTGGGTTTCCTGGGTGGCTACATAGCCGACAACTGGCACTGGAACACGGCCTTCTCTACGCTGGGTAGCCTGGGTGTAGGCTATGCCGTTTTGCTGGCCCTGCTGCTCCGCGACGCTCCCCGCCAATCGACATTACCTGCAACCAAAACAGCATCAGCAGAGGGTAAAATACACTTCGTAGCTGCCCTAAAGAACCTTTTTCGCCGACCAGCGTTCTGGTTGGCACTGGGTTTTTGGGGACTGCTGGGCGTGGCTAACTGGCTGGTGCTGGGTTGGTTACCGACGTATTTCAGAGAGCAGTTTACGCTCTCGCAAACCCAGGCTGGTATCTACAGCACGGCTTACTTTCATGCCGCCGCCCTTGTTGGCGTATTGATCGGCGGTTTTTGGGCCGACCGCTGGAGCCAAACCAACGTGCGGGGGCGGATGCTGGTGCCGGCCATCGGTTTCTGCCTTGCCGCCCCGGCCATTTTTCTGGGCAGCAGTACAACCGTGCTGGCGGTGGCTGTGGCGGGATTCATGGTCTACGCCCTCACGCGCACCTTCGCCGATGCCAACATGATGCCTATTCTCTGCCAAATCACTGACCCGCGTTACCGAGCCACGGGCTACGGCATACTGAACCTGTTTAGCTGCGTGGTGGGTGGCCTGGGCATCTACGCCGGGGGCATCCTGCGCGACGGCCATGTAAACCTGAGCCTGCTTTTCCGCCTGGCATCCATATTATTGATCCTCTGCGCCGCCCTTGTATACGCCATCAAACCCGAAAAAGTGGACCGCAGATTTTTATGATTAAGCTGATCGACACGGCTTTTTTGGACAGGATTATCAGGATTTCAGGATGAACAGGATTTTCTTTTTACTTCCGAACAAATTGGTAGAGCAAACTTAGAATCCTGTCAATCCTGAAATCCTGATAATCCTGTCCAAAAAAAGCCGTGTCGATCAGCTTAATCATAAAAATCTGCGGTCTATTTTACCTCTTCTCTATGTATCCTACTCGACGTACTTTTTTTCAGCAGTTAGCGCTGGCCGGTGGGGCTTTTTCGGCGTCCAGCCTGTTTGCGCAGGCCCACGCCGCGGCCTGGTTGGAGGCTGACACGCGCCTGGCCCACCTGACCCCGCAGCAGGTGGCTGTCGACGAAGATTACTGGCATTTGATTCAGCAGGCCTACCCCGCATCGTCGTCTAATATTCTGATTCTCAACAACGGCGGGGTGTCGCCCGCGCCGCTGGTGGTGCAACAGGCCCTGGATCGCTACAACGCCATGATCAATCAGGGGCCTTCGTATTATATGTGGCGGCTGCTGGACCAGGGGCGCGAAGCCCTGCGCGACAAACTGGCCTTGCTGGCGGGCACGTCGGCGGAGGAGATTGCCATTAACCGCAACGCCACCGAGGCCCTGCTGACGGTGATTTACGGACTGAACCTGAAGCGCGGCGACGAAGTTATTGGCACCCTGCAGGACTACCCCAACGTGGTGCAGGCGTGGCGGCAGCGGGCGGGGCGGGAGGGCGTCATCTACAAACAGCTCAATTTCACGTTCCCCATCGAAGACGACGACGTCATTGTGCGGGAATACGAAAAGGCCATTACGCCCGCCACCAAAATCATCCACGTTACCCACGTGATCAACTGGATGGGGCAGATCATGCCGGTGCAGAAGATTTGCCAGATGGCCAAAAAACGAGGCATCGAGGTGCTGGTGGATGGGGCGCATTCGTTTGGTTTACTGGATTTTACGATCCCGTCGCTGGGCTGCGATTACTTCGGTACCAGCCTCCACAAATTCCTGTCGGCACCCGTGGGTACGGGCATGCTCTGGGTCAGGCGCGAGAAGATTGCGGGCATCTGGCCCCTGTTCTGCAACAGCAAACCCCAGGGCGACGATATCCGGAAGTTCGAGACCATCGGTACACGCAGTTTCGCCATTGAACAGGCCATTGGTGAGGCGGTGAATGTGCATAATGCCATTGGCACGAAGCGCAAAGAAGAGCGGGTACGTTACCTGAAAAACTACTGGGCCGAACGCGTACAAAAGCTGCCCGGTGTGCGGTTGCACACGTCATTGAAAGCGCCGTTCTCCTGCGGTATCTGTGGAGTCAGCATCGACGGTATGACCATCCCCGAATTTGAAGGGCAACTGTTTGGTAAATACAAAATCAACACGTCGCCCACCACCTGGGAAAACATCAGTTGCGTTCGCATCACGCCCCACGTCTACACGTCCCCCGCCGACCTCGACCGGCTGGTAACGGCCATTACGCAGATTGCTGATAAGCGAAAGTAGGAGGGGAGGCGTGGGTACTAGGTTGTTTTTCTGCGAGGAGCTACCCCGCCCCCGGCCCCTCCCCTTAAACAAGGGGAGGGGAGACGAGTTGACAAACTCTTCAGCAATAAGGCAAACCTAGTGCGCTTCTTAATCTTGGTAAGGCTCCCCTCCCCTTGTTTAAGGGGAGGGGCTGGGGGCGGGGTAAGACTCGCCGGAACAAAAACGAGTCAATAACAAATACATCCACATGCCCTTCAGGATCAACATACTACAGACAAGCTACCTGCTGCTCCTGACAGGTGTGATTGGCTGCACTGCGGCTCTGAAGTTTACTAAAACAGGAACACAACCAGGCCAAACCGCCCCTGCCGACACGGCCAAAACCCGGTTCGGCGGCGGTGATTTCGATGAGCACATCCGCAAAAGCGACCCGCGCAGCCCCGAAGCCGAACGGGCCGGGTTTGTGCTGCCACCTGGGTTCGAAATCAACCTGTTTGCCTCAGAACCACTCATCGGTAAGCCGCTGAATATAAGCTTCGATGCCAGAGGGCGGATGTGGATTACGCAGTCGGGGGAGTACCCGTTTGCGGCCAAAGCAGGTAAGGGTACCGACCGGATTCTGATCCTGGAAGACCGCAACCACGACGGGCGGGCCGATTCGGTCACCACCGTGCTCGATACGCTGAACATTCCCATTGGGCTGCTGCCCACCCACGACGGACTGCTGGCTTTCAGTATTCCCAACCTGTACCGCTTCACCGACACCAACGGCGACGATAAACCAGACCAAAGCCGGCGGTTGCTGGGACCGTTTGGCTACACCGATACCCACGGCATGGTCAACCACCTCACGCGGGGTTTCGACGGCTGGATTCAGGCGTGTCATGGGTTCACGAACCTGTCGAAAGTGCCGGGCAATGATGGCGACACGGCCAAGCTGGAGTCGGGTAGCACGTTCCGTTTCCGACCGGATGGCAGCCGGGCCGAACTCGTAAGCAAAGGCCGGGTGAATCCGTTCGGGCTGGTCTACGACAACTGGGGTTATCTGTATTCCCCCGACAGCCACTCGTCGCCGCTGACGCAGTTGATCCGGGGGGCGGAATACCAGCATTTCGGGCGTATTTCGGAAGGCATCGGCTTTGCCCCGGCCATGAAACCCCACGAACACGAAGCCACGGCCCTGGCCGGCATCGCCCTGCCGTCGAGTCCGTTTTTCCCCGAAGCCTACCGCAGGAGCTTTTACGTTGGCGACGTAGTGAAGTGTCGAATTTACCGTAACTCGTTCACGTTCAACGGTTCATCGCCGGTGGCGAAGAACGAGGGCGAACTCCTGCGCAGCGATGACTCCTGGTTTCGCCCGGTCGATATCGTGGAGGGGCCGGACGGTGCCCTGTACGTGGCCGACTTCTACAACCGCATTATTGGCCATTATGAAGTGCCGCTCGACAACCCCGGCCGCGACCGGCAGCGGGGCCGCATCTGGCGCATTACCTACAAAGGGAAAACCGACAAACTCGGCTACACCGACTGGACGAAGGCTGCTGTGCCTGAGTTGATTAATGCGCTGGCGAAAGGCAATATGCCCGTCAGGATGCTGGTTATGGATCAACTCGTCAATCGAATTGGTCAACCGGCGGCGGAACCGTTGCGGGCTGTTCTGGCCAAAAAAAGTACACCGCCCGATCAGTACGTGCATAGCCTGTGGGTATTGAATCAGCTTCATGCATTGCCCAGGGCGCAGTTGTTGAGTGCGTTACGTCACAAACAGGCCGTTATTCGCACCCACGCCATGCGGGTATTGCATGAATCGCCGGAACAGTCGGATACCCTGCTGGCGGAGGCCCGGCGCGGACTTTCCGACTCGAATCCGCACGTTCGGCGGGCAGCGGTCGAGGCCCTGACCGACTACCCTAATCTGGAAACCGTACGGGCACTGCTCAACGTCCAGGCCGGCAAGTCTATGCCTGGCAAGTCCATGCCGGGCAAATCCATGCCGGGCGTCGACTCGCTGGATACTCACCTGACCTATACGTTGCAGCTGGCGCTACGAACCTTACTCCGCAACAAACCGCTGGGTTGGGAGGTAGCTGCAGCAAGCTGGACCACCACCCAACAACTGGCGCTGGCCAGACCCATGAGTGGAGTAGCTGAGGAATATGCCGGGCAGTTTTTGTTCCAGGCTGTAAAGATGCTGCCCCTGAGCAAAGCCGATGAACTGACGTACCTCGGCCATGCCGCCCGGTTCCTCACCGCCGCTGAACGCGATGCGCTGGTGCAGTTTGTGCGCGACAAATACGCTGCCGACAACAGCGCGCAGTTCACCCTGTTCAAGAGTGTTCAGCAGGCCATCAAAAAGCAGGGGTCGGTGACCAATGAATCGGTAAAACGGTGGGCGGTATTGTTGGCTAATGCGCTGCTGGACGGGCCACGGTCTGACTGGACGTTTCGGCTGGCGGAACCCGTTTACCTGAAAGACAACCCCATCTTTTTCAGTCCGCCGCCGCAAACGATGGGTTTTGCCAAAGATCAGAAATTCTTCGGTTTTGATCTGGGGGGTTACAAAGGCGTGGTGAAGTCGCCCATATTCATGGTTCCTAAGCAACTGTCATTCAGCGTAATACAGTTGAACTCGTTATTAGGAAAAGGCCCTAAACACCTGGTGCGGCTGGTATCGGCCACCGACACAACTCATCAACTGGCCTGCGCGGAATTCGACAAGTCCGACGATTACCGCGCCGATCAGGTGGTCTGGGATCTGTCGGCCCACGAGGGCGAACCGGTGCGGCTGGAAATCGTCGATCAGTCATCGGGCATCATCCGGTTGAGCAACGTACAGCGGCTGTCCACGCCGCTATTACCCACGGTCAGCCCTAAGGAAATTGACGAGCAGAAACGGTTTGCCTTAGAGTTAATAGGCGAGTATGGCATTACTGTCCTGGAGCCTACCCTGCAAGCGACCCTGTCTGATACATCACTGCCTTACTATCTCCGGCTGGCGGCTGCCAAATCGCTGATGAAGCTGGCTCCTGTTCGTTACGCCCGGCTTCTGGGCGGCTACATCGAAGACGAGCACTACCCGGTCAACTTTCGCACCGAACTGGCCACCGTCCTGGGTGATTCGCCCCGCCCGGAGATTCAGGCCGTGATGGAGTCGGCGCTGAAACGGACCAAAGGTGAAGTGCAAATGGAGTTGCTCAAGTCGCTGGCGAGTTCGGCAATGGGCAAAGACCTGATCATGGCGCAGGTGCATACGGGCACGTTATACACCCGTGTGCTGGTGCAACCCGGTATCCAGGACCGACTGCTGCTGAACATCAGCAAACCGCAAAAGGAGCAATACGATAGGCTTACGGCCAACCTGTCGCCGATTGACGAGGCCCGCGAAAAGCTGATTACGAGTCGACTAAGCTCGTTTACGCTGCTGAGTGGCGTGGCCGACAATGGCCGACAACTGTTTGCGACGCATTGCGCCACCTGCCACCAGATTAACAAAGAAGGCGGACTGATCGGCCCCCAACTCGACGGTATTGGTAGCTGGGGCAGCAAAGCACTGGCGACCAAAATTCTGGACCCCAACCGCAACATGTCGGAGGCGTTTCGGATGTATACCATCAAGCTCAAATCGGGTGGCGTCCGTACGGCCCTGTTCCGCCGCGACGATGCCCAGTCGATCACCTACGCCGACGTGACGGGGACCGAATTTGTGGTGCCGCGCCACGACATCGCCGAGGTGCAGCCCTCCCGCCATACGCTCATGCCCGATCAGTTCGGGACGGTGCTGGCCGAAAAGGAATTCAACGATTTGCTTAGCTATCTGCTGACCGTGAAATGAATAACCAGCACTATAGAACGCGGATTTTTACGATCATTATGATTAGTTAAGATTCTGTTTATCAATATTTTAAATCGTAATAATCATAAAAATCTGCCCGGGCCGCCGGTGCGGGTCTATATTACCTATATCCTCATGAAAATAATCCTCCTCCTTTTCATCCTGCTCACCACGGCTGATACCCGGTCCCCGCGTGAGGTGCGGTTTACGCGGCATTTTGTGGCGGCAGAAAGCTACGAATCAGTGGGGGTTATCGACGTGAATAAAGACGGCAAACCCGATCTGGTGTCGGGTGATTTCTGGTACGAGAATAGTGCGGACCGCGCCAACTCATTTCGGAGGCGGAAGCTCATTGGCAACCAGAAACGATACAACCAGTACTACGACGATTTCTCCACGATACCCCTTGACGTGGATGGCGACGGTGACCTCGACGTGGTGACGGGGGGTTACTGGGGCGGTACGCTGCGGTGGCTGGAAAACATTGGCGCGGCGGTTAACGAAACTTGGCCGGTACATGACATCGCTTCTGTGGGTAACACCGAAACTACCCGCGCCTATGACGTAGATGGCGACGGCAAACCGGAGATTGTGCCCAACAACCCCGGCAAACCGCTGAGCTATTTTGTGCTGGAAAAACCCAATACGTTTCGGCGGGTAAACGTGGCGCCCACGCAGGGGCATGGCCTGGGTTTCGGCGATGTTAACGGCGATGGCCGGGGCGATTTTGTCATGGCCAAAGGATGGCTGGAAAACATGGGCAACGAGCGTTGGGCACTACGCGACGAATTTGATTTTGGTACGGCCAGTGTGCCCATCATCGTCACCGACCTCACCGGCGACAAGCTACCCGACCTGATTGTGGGGCAGGCGCACGGCTATGGCCTGCACTGGTACGAACAAAAGCTGGACAGGGCCACCCAAACCCGCACCTGGACAAAGCACGTTATCGACGAGAAAAGCGCGCAATACCATACCCTAGAGTGGGCCGACATCGACGGCGACAAACGCCCCGACCTCATCACCGGCAAGCGATTCCGCGCTCATAACGACAGTGACCCCGGCAGCTACGATGCCGTAGGGTTGTACTATTTCACCTGGAACGGCCACGAATTCACCCGCCACACCATTGCCTACGGACCACCCGGCGTGGGCAAAGGCACCGGCATTTTTTTCGCCCTCCACGACCTGCGCAATACCGGTCGCCTCGACATCATCGTGGCCGGAAAAGATGGATTAGTCGTGTTTTTCAATGAAGGTTAGTTGAATTGGGAGCTGGGGCTTCGCGCTGTGGTGGCTTCGCGCTTGGTGCCCTTCGACAGGCTCAGGGTGACAGGGACATTGAATCAGATTCTTGACTTGATTCAATGTCCCTGTCACCCTGAGCCTGTCGAAGGGCACCAAGCGCGAAGCCACACATGACAGCAACACGCTTACTCGCCACTTTACTTCACTCCCAGTTCAACTGTGACCAAACCCAGCGGCTGTTTGCTGCCGTGCTCTACCAGGATTTCGTTCCAGCCATCGCGGATGAGCGAGACAGGCAGTTGGCAGATGTGGCCGATATGGTCTTTGGTGAGGTGCGTATAGGGGCCGCAGGGGAACAGCAGTTCGTCGGAGCGGGTGAACAGCGTTTCGGGCCAGGAGCCGTTGACTGATACCGATGCCCCCTCAAACCGACTACCGGCTTTTAGCACCAGTTGCACCAGCAGCACCAGCCCCTGGTCGGTGGGTTCGGCGCACATGACCGTTTTGAACGCGTATTGGCCCTTTCGCTCCAGCACCACGGGCAGTTGGGCGGGCGTTTCAAACGGGGTAATGCTCTGCGACGTGCCGTTCATGCCGAAGGCATACTGCTTGGGTTGACCGCGCAATTGGTCAAGCTGATGCATCTTGCCCAGGGCCGTGTAGTCGGCGCGCAGGCCGGGTAGGCGGGGTTGGTCGGTGACAAAGAAGTTGAACCACTCAATGCCCCCGGCACCCAACACCAGGCTGCTAACGGCGCTGCCCCGCATCAGCTCCAGACTGGCGGCGGTGTCGCGTAGGCCTTTCGTTCGCTTTCCCTTTTTGTCGAAGACCGGTAGGGAGTTAGGGGACCCTTCAATAACCCCGTATATGGCTACGCGGTCGCCCAGTTCCCGGCGGAGGGCATCATGGGGCATGTCCCAGGTGGTGCAGAAAAAACCGGTGGGGCAAACCAGGTCGATAGTGCCTTCGCGGCAGAGGGCGGCCACGTCCAGACCAATGTGTTTGAGCATGGCCAGCCGACCGGGGATGCGCAGGCTAAGCGGGTAGGGGCGACCCGTTTTCTGGGCTTGCCGCTCCGTGAGTGCCCGTATTTCCCGAATCCAGTCGGAGATCATGGCGGTGGTTTCGGCGGAGGCCCCCGGTTCGCAGCAGAGGGGTTGCCGCCACCAGTCGAGTTCAATGCCCTCGAAATCGTAGTCCTCCACCACCTCCCGAATCTGCTCGAACATCTGCCGACGGACCTCCGGCTTTTCGTAGTTCAGCCCCTGCCGGTACAGCCAGTTCTGATCGCCATACGAACTGCACTCCAGCCGCATGTCCTTCTGCTTCAGCAGTGGCAGGTTAAAAAAGCTGCCCTCAAAATTGTTGCAGCCGTGCAGGTCGTTCATCCGGATGCTCACCCAGGGCGACACCCCCCGCCGT
Organism: Fibrella rubiginis; assembly: GCF_017353185.1. Lineage (GTDB taxonomy): Bacteria > Bacteroidota > Bacteroidia > Cytophagales > Spirosomataceae > Fibrella > Fibrella rubiginis. The sequence continues at coordinate 615,030 of NZ_JAFMYV010000001.1, forward strand.
CGGCAGGCTTTGGCGGTCTCGGCCAGCCAGTCCACGCCCGCGTCGAGCAGGTCCTGGTAGCTGTTCATGAACGGCACGAAATGGTCGAGAAAGTCTTCAATGGCGGCGGGTTTGGTGATGCCCTGACAGATGGCATGACCCCGGAAAAAGCTGCGGTCGCCGCGTTTGTAGCCGTCAAGAATACTCGGAATCGTTTTGCTGGGGTACCAGGCCCGCGAGGCGTTGGCGTTGATAACAAACGTATCCACACCATTGTCGGCCAGCACGTCGACATAGCGGTGGATGGCTTTGGCCGAAAAAGGCCCTCCCTGTAGCGTGGGCCTGGTATTGAGCTTTCCCGTCCGGGGATTTTTTACGGTCTTCAGTGAGAAGTCTTCCGGTTGCCAGAGTTCGGGGTTGTAAAAATAAACGCAGGTATCACCGTTGAAGAGATTACGGTTACGGGTCAAAACAGAATTTGGGGCGGGGGGCAGCGGTACCTCCGGCGAGGCTATCGGCCGCGGCGTTATGTGCGTAAAGCTGGGTGCTAACATAGCCCCTGCTACCGAATCTTTCAGAAAATTACGTCTACTCGTAGGTTTGGGGGTGTGCATATATGCTGCCAGCCAATGCGATTTGGTCAGTGTATGGAAAACTAACGATTAGGCACGACTAATGAAAAACGGATGCTACTCCGTCTTGCTTTCGGTCTATTTTGGTGCGACTTTTGTAGTCCTTCTTCGTAACCCATGACGTCGTCAACGCTTTCTTACCGCTCTTTGCTCCTGTTTCTGACGGGGCTGCTGCTGTTTGTTAACGGCGGAGGGGCCTCGGTCTGGCAGTCGAACGTAGCTGTGGCACAGGCTGTTGCGGCTAAGAAAGCCCACAAGTCAGCGGAGGGTAAGTCTGACGTGATCGTAAAAGCTGCTTCGTTTGAAGCGGTTGTCGCGCCCGGCCATTCATTCGATTTTTCACACGTAGCCTACCTGCTACCCGCGCCTATCTGGCGCTTTCTGAACCTGTCGCGGCCCATTCTGCGCCGCCAGTTTGAGGTTCCTTATTTCTATTTCTCGTACCTCAGGCACGTCTTCGGGCACTTCATTGCCCCGAATGCACCATAGGGAGTTTAAAGTTTAATGTCTAAGGTTCAATGTTGCTTCGCGCGCGTACTGGCTGACGCGAAGCAACATTGAACCTTAGACATCAAACTTTAAACTCCTTTTTTCATTTTCCTCCAACATCTATTTTACATACATCATGCAAAACAGAACCGTAGTTCTGATTTTGACGGGTATCATATCGGTCTTATGCCTGTATTACCTGTCGTTTACATTTGTTTCGCGCAATATCAAGAAGACGGCCGAGCGCGTGGCCACCGGTGCCGACGGTAAAGTCGACGTGAAGCGCAAGCAGGCTTACCTGGATTCGCTCTGGAAACGCCCCGTTTATTTAGGCAACACCCTCCAGGAAGTAACCGAGCGCGAACTTGGCCTGGGCCTTGACCTGCAGGGCGGTATGCACGTGGTGCTCGAAGTGTCGCCCGCCGCCGTGCTGAAAAGCCTGGCCGGCAACACCCGCGACCCGCAGTTTAATGAGGCCCTGAAACGCGCTGCCAAAGACCAGCAAACGAGTCAGGCAAGCTTCGTTGACCTGTTTATCAACAACTACAAAGAGCTGGTGCCCGGTGCTAAACTGGCCAGTGTATTTGCCACCAACTCGAACCGGAGCCGGATCAACTACCAGTCGTCAGACACCGAAGTGAAGCGGTTGCTGACCGACGAAGTGGCTGGTGCCATCGACCGGTCGTTCCGCGTGATTCAGGCGCGGGTGGATAAGTTTGGCGTAACCAACCCCAACGTGCAGCGCCTGCCCGGTACGGGTCGGATTTTGATTGAACTGCCCGGCGTGGATAACCCCGACCGAATTCGTCGCCTGCTGACGGGCGCGGCCAAACTGGAGTTCTGCGACGTGTACCGCATCAGCGAACTGGCCCCCGCGCTGGAGGGCCTGGGTGCCTATCTGGCCAAAGCCGAAATCGACCGTAAGGCTGCGCAGGCGAAAGCCAAACCAACCACCACGATTTCGGGTACAGCCCCCGCAGGTGGTGATCTGGCTGCCCAATTGGGTAAGCAAACCGCTTCTACGGCTACGGCAACGGCCTCAACTTCAACAGCTAAGGTAGATTCGGCGCAGGGCACGGCGGCATTGACCAACCTGTTCATCCCGATCTCGAACTTCGAAATGGCGGTTGACATTAAAGACACCGCCCGCGCCAATGCCATTCTGAACGACCCCGAAGTACGCGGCCTGTTCCCCAACGACGTGGAGTTCTCCTGGGCACGTAAATCGCAGGAAATGGCCATGTCGAACAACGCACCCAAGCGCGAATTGCTGCCCCTGTATTTCCTGCGGAAGCCCGGCGGCAAAGCACCCCTGGAAGGCGACGTGATCTCGGATGCCGCCAATGACCTGAGCGACCGCGGTCAGCCCGAAGTAACGATGCGCATGAACGCCGAGGGTGCCAAAAAGTGGCGTGCCCTCACCGCCGCCAACATCAACCGCCCCGTAGCCATTTTGCTCGACGGTCTGGTGTACACCGCACCCAACGTGCAGTCGGAGATTCCCAACGGTAGCTCAAGCATCACGGGTAATTTCACTACAGACGAGACCAAGGACATGGCTAACGTGCTGAAAGCCGGTAAGTTAGATGCTCCTGCATCAATCGTCGAAGAAAACATCGTGGGTGCCACGCTGGGATCGCAGGCCATTCAGGCGGGTATCGTTTCGTCGCTGGTAGGTTTGCTGATCGTGCTGATTTTCGTGGCCCTCTACTACGGTCGCGCGGGTCTTATTGCCGACGTTACGCTGTTTGTCAACCTGTTCTTCCTAATGGGTGTCATGGCTGCCGTGCCGGGTACGGTGCTCACCATGCCGGGTATTGCCGGTATCGTGCTGACCATCGGTATGTCGGTCGATGCCAACGTGCTGATTTACGAGCGGATCAAAGAAGAACTTGAACTGGGCAAAAACCTGCGGCTGGCCATTGCCGACGGGTTCAAAAACGCGCTCTCGTCCATTATCGACTCGAACGTGACGACCTTCCTGACGGGTATCATCCTGTTTTTGTTCGGTACGGGTCTCATCAAAGGGTTTGCTACGACGCTGATCATCGGTATCGCTACGTCGCTGTTTGCCGCCCTACTGATCACTCGGTTGATGATTGAATGGTATGCCGCGAAAGGAGGCAACCTGAGCTTCTCGTCGTCGTGGGCCAAGAACCTGTTCAAAGGCTCTGACTTCGACTTCGTATCGCACCGCCGGACATACTACATTATCTCGTCGACGATTATTGCGGCGGGTATCATCTCGATCATTTTCAAAGGTTTCGGCCTGGGAGTCGATTTCAAGGGTGGCCGGTCATACGTGATCAAGTTCGAGAAGTCGATTACGACCGATCAGGTGCGGGCCGCATTGGCACCGTCGCTGGGTGGCAGTGAGCCTGAGGTGAAAACCTATGGCGGCACGGGCATTGGCTCCGATCAGGTGAAAATGACCACGAGCTACGACATCGACAACACCGCGCCCGATGCCGACAAGCAGGTAGAAGCGAAGGTACTGAGCGGATTGAGCAAGATCAACGGCAACAAAGCCAGCATCGAAAGCTCGCAGAAAGTAGGGCCTACCATTGCCTACGACCTCATCATTTCGGCCCTCTGGTCTATCCTGCTGGCCGTGGCGGTGGTATTCGGCTATATTCTGATCCGGTTTAAAAAGCTGGCTTTTGGCTATGGTGCCGTGGTGGCTCTATTCCACGACGTACTTATTATCCTGGCTATTTTTTCCGTCGGCAATGGGCTGCTGCCTTTCTCGCTGGACATTGACCAGGCGTTTGTAGGTGCCCTGCTGACCATCATGGGCTACTCGATGAACGATACCGTTGTGGTGTTTGACCGGGTGCGTGAGTACCTGAACGAAAACCGGGGCAAGAGCGAATCCATCCCGACGATCATCAACAACGCCCTCAACAGCACCCTGAGCCGCACGGCCGTAACGGGTCTGTCGACGATGCTGGTGCTGCTGGTGCTGTTCATCTTCGGTGGGGCCACCATCCGGGGCTTCTCGTTCGCCATGCTCATCGGTGTTATCGTGGGTACGTATTCGTCACTGTTTGTGGCAACGCCCATTGTGGTCGACACCCTGACCCGCGACAAAGTAGATGCCGACGACAAGCCGGGCGGATTGATTATGCCCAAGACAGGTTACAGCGCCATCCCGGCTGATTTCACCGACAAGGAAGCTGCCACGCCCGAAGAGTTTACGCAGGCTGCCGCTGCCAAAGAGAAAAAGGTGAAAACGCCAATCATCAAGCCGTCGCAGAAGTAACAGATTGTTTGGTTGTTCGTCTGTTTGTTTGTTCTTTGTTGTTTCTGCCGATAGAAATTCGGTAAAGCGACTGAACCGGCAAACAGACAAACAGCCAGACCAACAAACCAACAAACATCCTTTTTCTGCATGGAAGCAAAAGTAAAATCTGTAGATACCACCAGCATTTGGCGGAAAAAGCCCTTGGCGGCTTACGAAGCCGATATGAAAAAGAGTGAACTCAAGCGCGTACTTACGCGCTGGGGGCTTACGTCACTGGGTATTGGAGCCGTTATTGGTGGCGGCGTGTTTGTACTAACCGGTATCGCAGCCAACGAATGGGCAGGTCCGGCGCTGGCCCTATCGTTTATGATGGCGGGCGTTGCCTGTGCCTTTGCGGCCCTTTGCTACGCCGAATTTGCGTCTATTTTGCCCGTTGAAGGGTCTGCCTATGCGTACTCATATGGTACCGTCGGCGAAATTTTTGCCTGGCTCATCGGCTGGAACCTGATTCTGGAATACATGATGGGGGCCACCACCGTGGCCGTAAGCTGGTCGGGCTATTTCGAAAAACTACTGCATCTGGTAGGCATCAATCCGCCGCTGTGGCTGATGAATGACCCCGTTACGGCGCAGGAAAAAGCAGAAGCCCTGCGGAAAGCCGGCGAAACAATTCCAGATTTCACGTTTGCCGTTAACCTGCCTGCGTTTCTGATCGTATGGGTGGTTACCTACATCCTGGTGAAGGGTATCAAAGAAGCCGCCAGCACCAACAACGTGATCGTCATTGTGAAGGTAGCCACGGTTATTTTCGTCATCGTTGCCGGTGCATTCTACGTGGAAAGTGCCAACTGGACTCCTTTCATTCCCAATCCGGTGGTTGACAAAACAGGTCAGACGCACTACGGTTTCGACGGTATCGTGACGGCAGCGGGCATCGTGTTCTTTGCCTATATCGGTTTCGACGCCGTTTCGACGCAGGCGGGGGAAGCCATCAACCCCAAGAAAGATGTTCCCTTCGCTATCATCGCCTCGCTTATCATCTGCACCGTACTCTACATCCTTGTATCGCTGGTGCTGACAGGTATGGTGCGCTACGATGCGCTGGACCTGAAAGCCCCTGTGGCGCAGGCTTTCGCCGACAAAGGGCTTACCTGGGCGGTGTACCTGATCACGATTGCCGCCATTGCCGGACTTACCTCCGTAATGCTGGTGATGATGCTGGGACAAACCCGGATTTTCCTGGGCATGGCTAAAGACGGTCTGCTCCCGAAAAACCTGTTCGCCTCGATTCACCCGACGTTTAAAACGCCCTGGAAAAGCACGATTTTGGTGGGTGGTATTGTCTCGACAGTGGCCGCCCTGACGCCTATTGATAAGGTATCGGAACTCTGTTCGTCGGGTACGCTGCTGGCCTTTGCCATGATCTGCGGCGCGGTGTGGCTGTTGCGCGTGCGTGAGCCAAACCTGGAACGCCCCTACAGAACGCCCGCCCTGCCGGTGGTGGCCACGTTGGGTATCTGCGCCAACCTGTACCTGATGTATCACCTCCGTACCGACACCAAACTCACGTTTGTGATCTGGTGTACGCTGGGCGTAATCGTCTATTTCCTTTATAGCCGCCGCCACAGTAACCTGAATAATCAGGAGTGATGCAGACGTAGTGCTATCAAAAAGCCCGGTTACTCATGGAGTGACCGGGCTTTTTCTATAATGGGTATAAAGGTTAATCACCCGCGCTAATACCCCGGATTTTGCGCCAGCTTTGGGTTAGCCTGCACCTCTTTTAGTGGAATAGGCAAAAACAGGTTGCGGTCGGCATAGCGGCGTTCCTGCACCGACGTGTAGGTATATGTCAGCTTGCCGCCGGCGTCGCGGGTGATGCTCACGCCCCGAACAGGCTGATTCTCTGTCTGGGCCGCAATGCCCCACCGGCGCACGTCGTAGTAGCGGTGCTCTTCGTAGGCTAGTTCCACCTGTCGTTCACGGCGGATGCGGTCGCGCATCTGGCTTTGCGACAGTCCCGTTGGCAGGGGCGGCATTTTGGCGCGGACACGTAGCTGGTTCACCGCATCGTAGACACTGGCATCGGGACCAACGGCTTCATTTTGGGCTTCGGCGTAGTTCAGCAGCACTTCGCCCAACCGGAAATAAATCCACGGCGACTGGCTACCCACCGAGGCACTGAACGCCCGGTTTTCGTTGATAAACTTACGCAGGTAATAGCCCGTCAGCGAGGTGTTGAAGGGTTCGGGGCCATCGGGGCTGTCTTTACCACCCGGCATGAACGTCTCCACGGCCCGGCCCCGGTAGGGGGCGCCGTTGTAGAGTACCGTGGCGTAGAAACGGGGGTCGCGGTTCACATACGGGTTTTGCGGGTCGTAGCCCGATGAAGCATCGGTGATGGCCTTGCCCGACGTGGTTTCGTAACTGTCTACGAGGTTTTGCGTGGGCATGTTGCCCGCCCAGCCGCCGTAACCGTTGGGGCCATTCCAGCGTTCGAGGTTGATGTAGCTGTCGGTGCCCGTTGTCTGCGTGCGGTCCAGAATAATCTCCTGATTACGAGGCGTTAGAAATAGCTGTTGGTAATCGGGGTAGAGCGAATAGCGGTTGAGGCTAACTACTGCTTTGGCGGCGGTGGCGGCCTGTGCCCAGGTGGCCGAGGGGCCGTAGGCAGGACTGGCAGCATAGAGCAGCATCCGGGCTTTCAGGGCCAGAGCCGCTCCTTTCGTGGCCCGCCCCAGATCGGCGTCGCCATATTGGACGGGCAGCAGGGCGGCAGCTTCGTCGGCCTCTTTCACCACAAAATTGATGCACTCCTGCACCGTATTGCGCGTCACCTGCGTAAAGTCGGACCCCAGGGCGAAGGACTGCGTGATGAGGGGTACCCCGCCGTAGTTGCGCACGAGGTCGAAGTAGCGATAGGCCCGCAAAAACTTCATTTCGCCTGTGTGCTGATTGCGGAGGTCGGTGCTGAGATTGGGCACCGAAGCAATCTTCTCGAAGAACGTGTTGGCGTCTTTGATATAGCGGTAGTTCTTGGCCCAGGGGTTCATGTTGCCGTTGTATTCTGCCGCGCCGCTACTCAAGATGCCCAGATTGGATGGGGAAAGCTCGCTTTTATTGATCGTCCAGACGCCGTAATCGTGCTTGAACATCGACTCGTCGGAGGCCGATGCCCACATTACTTCGTCGCCGTTCCAGTTGAAGCCGAAGCCCAAATCGCGGTATTTGGAGTTGACAAACGCCGACACCAGGTTGGCATCGGTCCAGACCACATCGCCACTAAGCCGGTCGATGGGCTGCTTGTCGAGGATGTCGTGGTTGCAGCCAGCCACGCAGAGGGCAGCCAGCAGCAGGGTACTATATAAGATCGTTTTCATGGTGTTTGGGGTGGTTATAGCCGTATGTTCAGACCAACATTAACGAGCCGCTGTTGTGGGTAAGACCAGCCAAGCGACGAGCCGGCTTCGGGGTCGATGGTTTTGAGCTGATCGATGGTGAACAGGTTAAACGCGCTGACATAAACGCGCACCGACTGAATCTTGGCTTTCGACAGCAGCGTGGTAGGCAGGGTATAGCCTAACTCCACGTTTTTCAGCCGGACGAAACTGGCGTTTTTCAGCCAGTACGTGTTCGGATAAGCCCCGTTGACGCTGTCGTACATCTTGGCGGCCACCCGCGGAAAGGTGCCGTCAGTGTTATCGGGACGCCAGCGGTTGGCCGCATCTGCCGCGAAAAAGTTGCCCGTTGACCCCGATTCCAGCAGCAGATACTGGCTTACCCGCGCCTGCCCCTGCACCAGTATGTTCAGGCTCAAACCGCGGTAGCTAACGCTGAGAGGCAGGCCGTAGACAATTTCCGGAACGCTGGTGTAGGGAGGCCGAATCCGGTCTTTCTCGTCAATCACGTTGTCGCCGTTCACATCCTCGAAACGCAGGTCGCCCGGCCCGGCCCCCAACACGTGCGGGTAGGCGTCTACCTCAGCCTGCGTACGGAAAATGCCGATGCTGCGGTAGAGCAGCCCGCCGTAGCTGACGTCGCTCAGGGCGCTGCCTTCCTGTCGCTGGTAGGCTGGCAGGTTGGTGACTTCATCCAGAAATACCACCCGGTTGCGGGCGTAGGTGAAGTTCACCCCAACCGACGTGTTAACCGGCCCGAAGGAATTGTTGTGCGTCAGTTGCGCGTCGAAACCTTTGTTGGTCAGAATGCCAATGTTTTCGTTGGGTAGGGTCAGGCCCGTATAATCGGGCACCGACTGGTTGCGGCGCGTCAGAATGTTATTCCGCCGCGTTGAAAAGACATCGAACGTCAGGTTCAGTTTGCCGTTGAAAAGCTGGGCGTCAATGGCCAGGTTGGCCGTGCGGGCTGTTTCCCAGGTCACGTTGGGGTTGGCCTCTACCCCCGACGACAACCCCGGCTGCCGCCCTCCGGTTGGCCCCAGAAAATACCCCTGATCGAAGGTAAAGGCCGACAGGTACTGGTATTGCGCAATGCGGTCGTTGCCCAGCAGGCCGTAAGAGGCCCGCAATTTCAGGCTATTAATAAAGCCTGTACCCGACGACTTAAACCACGGCTCTTCTGAGATGCGCCACCCCGCCAGAATAGCCGGAAAAAAGCCGAACCGTTTGGCCTGCGCAAAATTATACGAGCCGTCGTAACGTCCCTGAATTTCAAGCAGGTAGCGGTCCTGATAATTGTATTGCAGACGTCCGAAGTAGTTTTGCCGGGCCGATTCAAATGCCGCGCCATTGGCCTGTGCGCCGGTTTCGCTGCCGGCAAACAACTGGTCGATGGCGGTGCTCAGAAAGCCGTTTCGGAACGCCTCGAAATTATCGCTGCGGTAGGTGCTTTGCTCGTAGGCCAGAAACCCGCTGACTCCGTGAACGCCAAATTGCCGGTCGTAGCCCACCCGTCCGTTGAGCGTGATCTGGGTGACGTTGGCCTGCGTTTCGCTGAGCCCGGCGTTGTTGTCCTGGTTCAGTTGCGGGTCGTAGGTGTTGGCCTGGGCGTTGTAGTTGTAGGTAGTCCAGGGAATGCGAAACGTTCTGTTGAACTGAAACAGCTTATCCACCGCCACGAACCCATCCACATACAACCCCGGCACGAACGGGACGTTCTCGCGGGCGCGGAGGGTAGTGTTGAGGTAGGTACGCCGGTCGCGCTGGTTGCCCAGGGCGTCGGTCACCTGCAACACCGGGTTGCGGCCCTGATCGGTGCCGGAGCCGGGCAGGCCGTTGGGGTAGCGGTCAACCAGGGTGGGGTAAGCGCGGAGGGCATAGCGAAAGATCCGGGCGGCGCTGTCGAGGGGGTAGTTGCGGTCTTCCTGCCGCCCGTTGAGGTCGAGTCCGAAGGTCAGGTTCTTGCCCGCATTGGCGTCGATGTTGGCCCGCAGGCTGTATTGGTTGTAGTTGGCGGTGCCGTTTCGGTAGATGCCGTCCTGATACAGATTACCCACCGACACGAGGTACCGCACGTCGTCGTTGCCCCCGCTGATACCCAGCGTATGGCGGTGTTGGGGCGAAACGGGCTTTAGAATGGCCTTCAGCCAGTTGGTGTTTGGGTAGTTGATGGGGTCCGAACCGTTCCGGAATTTCTCAATCTCGGCGGTAGAGTATCGGCTGTTCAGCCCCTGCGACGGGTCGGTGTAGTAGTTGATTTCGTTCAGGATCTGCGCATACGTGGCGGCGTCGGCCATTTGCGGGATCCGTGTCGGCGATGAAAACCCCTGGTTAAAATTATACGTCACCTGGGGCTTGCCTTTTTTGCCCCGCCGTGTCGTCACCAAAATAACGCCGTTGGCGGCCTGCGCCCCGTAAATGGACCCGGAGGCATCTTTTAGAATAGAAACGCTCTCAATCTCATTCGGATCCAGCCGGTCCAGCCCCCCCAGTCGGTTGGCTACGCCGTCGATGACAATAAGCGGGTTGGTGTCGCCCAGGGTGCTTCGGCCCCGGATAAAAAACTGGGATCCGTCCCGGCCCGGCTCGCCGGAACGGTTCAGCGCAATCAGGCCCGGTGTGCGACCTACGAGCGAGTTGGCGACGTTGGGTTGCGGACTTTGCACAATGTCGCGCCCCGAAATGTCGGCCACCGCGCCGGTGAGCGACGAGCGTTTTTGCGTACCATAGCCCACTACCACTACTTCGCTAAGCGCCAGTGCATCTTCTTTGAGTTGAATGGTCAGCGAGGTTTGATTGCCCACCGGGATGTCCTGCGCCGCGTACCCCACAAAGCTGACGGTCAGCGTAACGGTGCGGTCGGGGATAGTAAGGGAAAAGGTACCGTTCAGATCGGTCGTGGTACCCCGGTTGGTGCCCTTTTGGAGGATCGTCACGCCGGGCAGGGCCTCGCCGTCGGTGGTGGTTACGGTGCCGGTGATAACTGACCCGGCGGTGGGTGGGGTGGCGGGCGATTGTGCCCGCGCGGGACTAAGACAGAGTGCCTGACAAGTACACAGCAGGCACCACAGAAAGCGGGTGCGCAGAAAAGCAGTCATTATACGTAGTGGTTTATTCGTGTTTAATTCAGTTGTACGATTGTTGTTCGTATTAAAACGACTTAATCTATAGAGTGTTCTTAATACATTGGCAATGGACACACCAACTAACAGGAAGCTGTTTTTGTGCCACCGGTGTTACCTATACACGGGTTACTGCCGTACGGCAGTAACCCGGCACACTCCACTCGCTCATGATCTTCCAGACCACAAACCCATACACCGGCGAACACCTCGCCCAGTACCCTGCCTACACCAACGCCGACATCGAAACCCGGCTGGAAAGGGCGGCAACGCAGTTTGCCGACTGGTCCATGCGGTCGTTTCCGTACCGGTCCGACTGTTTTAGGCGGCTGGCGGTGGTGTTGCGTCAAAAGCAGGAGCAACTGGCTTTGCTGATGACCCACGAAATGGGCAAAATCCTGACTGAGTCGCGGGGGGAGATCGAGAAGTGCGCGGCACAATGTGAGCACTACGCCACCCATGCCGAGGCCTTTTTACGTCCCGAAGCCATTGACACTGAGGCCCAGATGAGCGGTATCAGTTACGAACCGGTGGGCGTGGTATTGGGTATTATGCCCTGGAATTTTCCATTCTGGCAGGTGTTTCGCTACGCCGTTCCCGCCCTGATGGCGGGCAACGTGACCTTGCTGAAACCCGCTCCCAACACGCTGGGGTGCGGGTTAGCCATTGAAAACGCCTTCCGCGAAGCAGGTTTTCCCGACGGTGTGTTTGCCTGCCTGCCCGTAGACGTACCCGCCCTGCAACCCATCATTGCCGACAACCGGATCAACATGATCACCCTTACCGGCAGCGAACGGGCCGGTTCGTCGGTGGCCCAACTGGCGGGGGCGAGCATCAAAAAGTGCGTGCTCGAACTGGGTGGCTCCGATCCCCTGCTGGTGCTGGCCGACGCTGATCTGGAAGCTGCCGCTAAAGCCGCCGTGACCTCACGAATGAGTAATGCCGGGCAGGTATGCATTGCCGCCAAACGCTGGCTGGTGGAAGCCGCCGTGGCCGATGACTTCACCCACCGCGTGACTGACTTGATTCGCGCTATCCGGCAGGGCAACCCGCTGGACCCGGCTATTCAGATGGGGCCCATTGCCCGGCTGGACCTGGCCGATACACTTCGGAAACAGCTGGCCGCCGCCCGGCAGCAGGGAGCCGAACTGCTCGTGGGCGGGCAGGGCGAAGGCACCCTGTTTGCACCTACGCTGCTCCGAAACGTACAGGCCGACAACATCGCTTTTCGGGAAGAAACCTTTGGTCCTATTGCTGCCATCACCACCGTCCGCGATGCCGCCGACGCCGTGCGGCTGGCCAACGAGTCGCGCTACGGGCTTAGTGCCACTATCTGGACTGCTGACCTGGACCGCGCCGCCCAAGTGGCCCGGCAGCTACAGGTGGGCAGCGTTTTTGTCAACGCCGTGGTGCGTTCAGATGCCCGGCTGCCCATTGGCGGTGTAAAGAAATCGGGATATGGTCGTGAACTGGCACATACGGGCATCCGCGAGTTTTGCGCAACTAAAACGCTGTACGTTGCGTAATGGAATCAATACTTGCCTGTTAATTTAACCGTTATTAAACACCTTACCGTCCACGGTACCGTAGTATTGTGGCAAAATAAGGGGCGGTCGTCTCCTCTCCCTACGCCACATAGCGCTTATGCAACTTCGTCAGATACGGTTTCTTATTGGCTTCTTTCAGGCTATCGCTGTTACGTCTTTTGCGCAGAATTCAGATGCCAACGTTCGGGTTGGGTTAGATGTAGTGGCTGGTATTCAGGTGTCTGATTACGGTCCCGTCAATGCCATCCTGACCCGCAATGGCTACAACGCCGTTCATGATAATAGTGCCCGTTTTGGTATTGGAGTGGCTCTGTGCGGTCCTCTCACGGGCAAACTGCCGGTGCGGCTGGGGTTTCAGGCGCTGATGAATACCAACGAAAACCTGTCGGGCAATAGCCGCACGGCGTTGACCGGGCTGAATACGCAGCTTAATCTGGAACTGGACGTGGTGAATAAAGGGGCGCTTATCATTGGTCCGCTCATTGGCATCGGTGTACTGACCTCCACTATTGAAGCCTCGAAAGACAATCAGGTGGGTGGTTTCAACAGCTACGTGGCCGGTAACGCCAAAGGTATTTCGCTGAACCACCTCACGTTTCCGCTCAACATGGGTGGGCGGGTCTGGCTACGGATGCGCAACAGTAGCACCAGGCAGCTGAAACGGCAGGGATTTTTTCTGGCGGGGGGCTACATGCTGGGTCTCGACGGCCAAAACTGGTACTGGGCCAACAATGTCAGCCTGCCCAATGGTCCTAGCCTCAATGCGGGTGGCTGGTATGCCCAACTCGGTTTTGGCATACGGTAACCTGATCGTGGCCCATCTCGCACAGAACTGCCCTCGGTTATCGTAGGTTTGCAGCCGTGATGAACGTACAGGAACTGGCAGGATACACATCGGCAATTATAGTTGGGCTGGTCATTGGCCTGGCTGGCGGCGGGGGGTCTATCCTGACAGTACCCATTTTCGTTTACATTTTTGGCATCCCAACCCTGCTGGCTACCACCTATTCGCTGTTTGTGGTGGGCACTACTTCACTGGTGGGGTCGGTGAATCATATCCTCAAAAAACGCGTCGATCTGCGCGTGACGGGCACGTTTGCCATACCATCGTTTGCGTCGGTCTACCTCAGCAGGCGGTACCTGGTGCCCGCCCTGCCCGACCCGCTGGTGCAGTTCGGCACCGTGAGCCTGGCCAAAAGCGATGCCATGCTGCTGTTTTTTGCTTTCGTCATGCTCTTTGCCGCCCGCGCCATGATCCGGGCCAAACAGCCCGATGTAGGCATGGCCAACGACGGCAGAATTCGGTTTGGTTCGCTGGCGCTGGATGGGCTGGCCGTGGGGCTGCTCACGGGGCTAATCGGGGCCGGGGGGGGCTTTCTGATCGTACCCATGCTGGTGTTGCTGGCGGGGTTGCCCATTCACCGCGCCGTAGCCACGTCGGTGCTCATCATCGCGGTAAACTCCTTCGTGGGCTTCCTCGGCGACGTGCAGCACGTATCCATGCGCTGGGGATTTCTGCTGCCCTTTACCGGCCTGTCTATCCTCGGCATCTTTTTGGGTATGTATCTGTCGCGGTTCGTCGCGCCCGAAAAGCTGCGCAAAGGCTTCGGCTGGTTTGTGCTGACCGTGGCGGTTTATATGATTGTGCGGGAAGTGATAAAGTAGACCGCGTGAACCATCTCAAGCGGCGGTCTGTCAGCCTCTTCAGAACCCAAACATACCCCAACACTGTTTTCAAACAAGTACTGATTACGACTGACTTATGAAAATTGAGCAACTATATACGGGCTGTCTGGCGCAGGGAGCCTATTATATTGAAAGTAATGGTGAAGCCGCCATCATCGACCCCCTCCGCGAAACGTCGCCATACGTACGGAAGGCCGAAAAGGCCGGCGCTAAAATCAAATACATTTTTGAGACCCACTTCCACGCCGATTTTGTGTCGGGGCATATTGATCTGGCCAAAAAGACAGGGGCAACCATCGTTTATGGTCCTACGGCCAATACCACGTACGCGGTACACCATGCCACTGATGGTGAGGTATTTAAGCTGGGTAAGGTGTTTATCAAAGCTATCCATACGCCCGGCCATACCCTCGAATCGACGACATACCTGCTGACGGACGAAACGGGTAAAGACCACGCCATTTTCACCGGTGACACCCTCTTCATTGGCGACGTGGGGCGTCCTGATCTGGCCATAAAAGGTGACCTGACCGAACGTGATCTGGCCGGAATGCTCTACGACAGCCTCCACACGAAAATCATGCCCCTGTCTGACGATGTGATTGTGTATCCGGCCCACGGCGCGGGGTCGGCCTGTGGCAAGAACATGAGCAAAGAAACCACCGATACGCTGGGCAATCAGAAACTGTTCAACTACGCCCTGCGGGCTAAGTCGAAGGCCGACTTTGTGGAGCAGGTGCTCGACGGGCTGGGTAAAGCACCGGCTTATTTTGCTCAGAATGCGCGGCTCAACAAGGAAGGGTACGAGCCGATTGACCGGGTGATGCAACGGGGTAGTCATGCCCTGTCGGCGGCGGCGTTCGAGGCAGCGGTGAATGAAACCGGTGCGCTGATGCTCGACGTGCGGGATGCCGCTAATTTTGCCAAAGGCTTCATTCCCAACAGTATCAACATCGGCCTCAACGGGCAGTTTGCTCCCTGGGTGGGTGCGCTTATCCCTGACCTTACCCAGCCCATTGCGCTTATCACGCCCGTGGGGCTGGAGCAGGAAACCGTTCTGCGCCTGGCCCGCGTTGGCTACGATCAGTGCATTGGCTATTTGGAAGGGGGCTTTCCAGCCTGGCAACAAGCTGGTAATGAGATTGATACGATCGAGTCTATTTCTGCCGATGCCTTTGTGCAGCGGTTAGCGGCTAACCCCCAAGCCCCGGTGCTGGACGTGCGGAAGCCCACTGAATTCGACGTGGAGCACCTGGCTACTGCCGAAAACAGCCCGCTCGACACGCTCAATGACCACCTTGCCAGTATCAGCCATACCGAGCCTGTGTACGTGCATTGCGCGGGTGGCTACCGGTCTATGGTGGCCAACTCGATCCTGAAAGCCCGTGGTTTCGACAACGTGGTAAACGTGGAAGGGGGATTGGCCGCCATCAAACAAGTAGCCCCGGAACTGCTGGCTGCCAATGAGCAAAACGTGCACTGACTGGCTGCCAGCCTTATGTCTGGTGATTCAGTAACCAACTTTATCTAACTATCATGATTGAGTTTATTTCGCAGCCCTGGCCCTGGTATGTGGCCGGGCCGCTCATTGGCCTTACCGTGCCGACGCTGCTCATACTGGGTAATCGGGCCTTCGGTATTTCGTCGTCGCTCCGGCACATCTGCGCGGCCTGTATGCCCGCCAACCTCGACTTTTTCACCTACGACTGGCGCAAGGAGGCCTGGAACCTCTGGTTTGTGGGCGGTATTCTGGTGGGTGGTTTTGTGGGTGGCGTGTTGCTTACCAATCCCCACGCCATGACCATTGCCCCCGCCACTGTCCAGGCCCTGCAAACACTCGGCATCGGTGACTTTACCTCCGGCTTGCTCCCCGCCGATCTGTTCAACTGGAGTAACGTGCTGACGATGAAGGGGTTAATTTTCTTTGTCTTCGGTGGTTTTCTGGTGGGTTTTGGCACACGCTGGGCGGGTGGCTGCACGTCGGGTCACGCCATCATGGGCCTCTCAAACCTGCAATGGCCCTCGCTGGTAGCCACCATCAGCTTCATGGTGGGCGGCTTTGCCATGACCCACCTGGGCCTGCCCTGGCTCATGAAACTGGCTGGCTTTTGACAGGATTAAGGTTGTGCATTGGCTTCGCGCTAGACGGCTTCGCGCTCTAAGCCCTTCGACAAGCTCAGGGTGACGGTCAAATTGATTCAGTCTTCTTGAGTTGATTCAACTTCCCTGTCACCCTGAGCTTGTCGAAGGGCTTAGAGCGCGAAGCCAATGCACACTATTTCATTTACACAATCAATACAACCTCACGATGAATACTCAACTAGAAGAAATTGAAATCCCTGTTGTGGTCCCGGCAAGACGCCCCGTCGGTAACTGGGTCTACGGCATTGTAGGGCTGCTTTTTGGTATTGTCTTCGTTAAAGCCGAAGTCATTTCCTGGTTCCGCATCCAGGAAATGTTCCGCCTCGATTCGTTCCATATGTACGGCGTAATCGGCTCGGCGGTGCTGGTCGGGATGCTGTCGGTGCAGCTTATCAAACGATTCAGGGTCAAGACGTTAGACGGAAGCCCAATCTCGATTGCACCCAAGCAGTTTAATAAAGGACAAATCTATGGCGGGCTGCTGTTCGGGTGTGGGTGGGCCATTACGGGGGCTTGTCCGGGGCCGCTGTTCGCCCAGATCGGCGCGGGCTTCGGTGTTGTCTCCGTCACCCTCCTCAGCGCCATCGCCGGAACGTGGGTATATGGGGCGGTAAGTAGTGGTAAGTGATGAGTTTATCACTTACCACTCTCTTCCTCACCTTCCCGGATTTTCATCCATACCCAGTCTGGGCAGGGGTGGGTTAAGGAGTTTGGGCAGCACTTTTATCCGAAATACGCGGGTGCCGCCCACGTCGAATTCGCAGGTGTAAAATCCCCGTTCTTTCACGCCACGGTACACCGCCGTGTAGTTTACTTTGGCGGGCCAGCCATTGAACGCCAGTTCGCCCGTGATAGCGTCAACGGCTTTGCGCAGGTTGGAAAAGTAAACCACCGTGGGGTCACGATGGCGTAATGTGTTCAGCGAACCGATGGGTGAAACGGTTACTTCGTAGATCGTTAGCGATTGACTACGCATGAATTTTGCGGAGAAAAAGCGAGCATTTTTAAAGCGGTGTTTGACAAATTATCAAACTATTTTCCAAATCGTACAGTTTTTCGGGTGGTGCAATTTTTGCGGCCAATATCCCTTTTGCTGACTGACAAAAAAAATGCCACCAAAAAAAGCGCCGACATGGTGAGGACGGCGCTTTTTGGAAAGGCAATTACAGGCAGTTGATTTAGCGCTTATACATCACCGAGTCAACGGCTTCCAGTGTGCGCTTCAGACTTGGCAAAATAGCCTCAATCAACGTAGGTGCGTAGGGGAGGGGCAAGTCGAGGCTGTTGACCCGAATAACGGGCGCGTCGAGGTAATCGAAGGCGTGGCGCTGAATGTTGTACGTCAACTCCGACGAGATAGCCGCCAGGGGCCAGGCTTCTTCCACAATCACGCAACGGTTGGTTTTTTTTACCGAATCGAGAATCGTGTCGTAGTCAATGGGCCGCACCGTGCGCAGGTCAATCACTTCGGCAGAAACACCATTCTTAGCCAGTTCGTCGGCTGCTGCGAGGGCCACTTTCATGATCTTACCGAATGACACAATCGTGACGTCGGTACCTTCACGCACCACGTTCGCCTGCCCCAGCGGAATCAAATACTCTTCTTCGGGCACCTGCCCTTTATCACCATACATCAACTCCGACTCCATGAAAATGACGGGGTCATTGTCGCGGATCGAGCTTTTGAGCAGGCCCTTGGCGTCGTAGGGGTTTGAAGGAACGACCACCTTCAGGCCGGGCGTATTGGCAAACCAGTTCTCGAAATTCTGCGAGTGCTGGCTCGAGAGCATCCCTGCGTTGCCCGTTGGTCCGCGAAACACGATGGGGCATGAATATTGCCCGCCCGACATCGACATGATCTTGGCCGCCGAGTTAATCACCTGATCGATAGCCACTAACGAGAAGTTGAACGTCATGAACTCGATCACCGGACGCAACCCGTTGATGGCCGACCCCACGCCAATACCGGCAAAACCAAGCTCGGCAATGGGCGTGTCGATCACACGTTCGGGGCCAAACTCGTCGAGCATACCCTGACTTACTTTATAGGCACCATTGTATTCGGCCACTTCTTCGCCCATCAGGTAAACAAGCGGGTCGCGGCGCATTTCTTCCGTCAGGGCCTCGCGCAGGGCTTCGCGGAATTGTATTTCTCTCATGGATCAGTGCGTTGTAAGCTGCTTACGAACCGAACGGACGGGCAGTCCGGCCCGTTCAGAAATTCGCCCAAAATTAGCACAGGAAGCGCAGAGTGGCAATTCAGGATAGAGTAAGCCGTATGCACAGACCCAGCGGGCCTGTTCTAAACATTCGGATTATTTCTGAATGGAATAATACCGCCTCGGATGATCGTAGATCCGGCCGTCGATATAGCTGAAGATAGTTGTCAGCACAATCAGCCAGAGTAGAAAGGTACCCACGTAAACCCACCCTTTCCGGCGTAATAAGACCAACTGCACAAGCACAGCAGTGGTGATGAGAACCAGAACAACAAGCCCTTGAAAGGGATTCAGACTTGTCGTGAAGTGGTTGAGGCAAAGAGCCACCAGCAGGCTCCAGATAAGTACCCGCAGGCTGGGGCGTAGGTAAGAAGTCATCATAACGTAGCAACTGGTCTGATAGCTCAACGCTTCCTTGTACTCACCGGGCCGTTTCTTATGTTCAGTATGGCAGTAGGGAAACAGTCGTCACTCTATAAACTCTCCTTCTTTAACCAAGCGAATTTTTGCTTTAAAGCGGCCTGCAAGTCGCACAGTAGACGGGTTGGAACGCATGGGTATGGAAACATCAGCACTGCTATAGCCGACATCAAACCGACCTTCGACGTACTGCTCTACAGCATCATACTTGTCAATCACCAGCGTATAAGGCTGGGTACTGTCAAAGTCGAAAACACCGAGAGGGGTGTCCCAATCCCAGTAGTCAATATAGGTAGTCATGCTGTTCCATAAAGGTGGAGCATCTTGCATAAGTTGTTTTCTGCCCGGATTGAAATTCGACACACGGAAATAGACTTGGCCTACATCGTCTCCTGTGTTGTCATACAGATCAATCCAGATGTAGCGAAATACGCCGTTGAGTGCCTGAATAGTTGTATCGGCTTCCTGCCGGGCGTAGCAAACGAGTTTAAGCGATGCAACATCTTTGGGGCAAATAGGGCATGCCGGGTCGTCGAGGGACTTACCATTTGCTGTCATCTCGACAAATCCCCCATGCTGGTCTGGCACTGGAATAAAATTGTCTTTTTGACGACAGGTGATGCTGGCCAAAGCCAGTAGGACGCAGATGAGTAAACGCATAGTTGTCAAAGCTCAAAAGAATCACCACAACTTTTCGGCCAAGTGTGCGCAGACACAGATGAAAAAAGCCTGGGAAAGCAAAGCAAGTTTCAGCTGGCGTTGACGTTTAGTTACAAGTGTCGACAAGCACGAGTAGTTACCATTTTTTTCCACGTAAAACACAAATTAATTAGTTAAGAGTATGTTTTTCGAGGGAAAAGACCACTTACGGGTATAATTGCTAGTTAACCAGCTTACGGATTCGGCTCATTTGTGATCGCTGACCTTAAATTTTTCGTGTGCTAACCGGGCCGTTTTCCAGGTTGAGTACCCCCCGGGGGCAGACCGACGAGCAGATGCCGCAGCCCACGCACGACGAACGCACGATGTCCTGCCCCTTTTGGGCGTAGGCCCGCACGTCGATGCCCATTTCGCAGTAGGTGGAACAGTTGCCGCAGGAGATGCACTGCCCGCCGTTGGTGGTGATGCGAAAGCGCGACTTAAACCGCTGAACGATACCCAGATACGCCGCCAACGGACAGCCAAACCGGCACCAAGATTTACAGCAAACAACAGTTAGTCTAAAAGCCTTCCTTCACAAGGCGGGCTTTTTGCTTTGAAATATCCTAAAAGCCGTTATGTAAATCAAATAGCTTCCGCATTGCGGTAGACACGTATTGGCCTCCCCAGGTTGAGTGCAGAACCAAACCCGACAGCGGTTGACGGGTAGCTAAGGTGTGCATGGATCAAAAGAATAGGGGATTTTTCTGTTGCGAGAAAGGGTAATTTTCCCCTTTTGGCAGAATAGGCCATGTATGATTTTTGTCGCATCTACCAACTGTATTAGAAATTAGTAGACGCACCTGTTCAGTTCAACTTCTGGCCATGAAAATACACCTACCCTCGCTTTTACTCTACCTATCGCTTACTACTTTAGCCATAGGTCAAACTATTGATTTTCCTAAGCAGCCAACGAGGTTATTTCGTCATCCTGATGTCTCATCGGCAGGTGTTAAGGTAGTTGCCAAAGGCATTTCAAAGCCGGTCATTGTAACTGTCACGCTCGTCAATCCCGGTTCTGTTAAGTTGAACTCAGACCCAGAACCAGCCACGCATTCGTTCACAGGGGATGGTGAATGGTTTATTCCCTTGATTGTTTCAAATGATACTACCGAACATAACTTACAGGACTACACCTTGCTGATGACTTACAAGCTAGAAGGCAATCCTGGGAAGCAAAAGTCATTTACAGTATTACTAGATGCATTTAGGGAGGAGCCAGAACCACCAGCCATTCTGCGTAATGACTTTCTGTTGTTTGCTGGCTCTAACCTCGACCCAACTAGCCAACGTAGTACGTTGACAAACTTTTCATTCGAGGGTATCTTTAAATTTGACTTAAGCCCTAGAGTACACATGCGGGTCGGCGGATTCTCAAACCGAAATTTTTCTGTCGATTCGGCTACTGCAATACCGCAGGTCCGATATATCAATACAACTCCAAGAAATCCATTGAAAGTAGGAGAGAGTCAGCTTGCCGTACAAACGTTCTCAATTGACAGTCGGGTGTCGACACAAAGTGCAGGGCTTTATGCCGATTTATTCTACGCTTTAATATCAAAGAAAGATACACGAATCTCTTGGGCTGGACATTTAGAGTATGTACGTCGTACTGTTACCACAGAAATCGGGGTAGTTGGGTCAGTAATTCGCGACACTGTGCCTTTTACGCAGGAATTGGCTAATCGTAATCTTGTTATCGGTAGTAAACCAACTAGCAATGACAATATTTTTGCCCCAGGAAGAAATATAGATCAATACTATTATGCTGTAGGGGTAGCTGTCGAGCGGGCAACCAAGGTCTTTGATTTATTTCTGGAACCGTTTGTGGGTGTAGTAAGCAGCAATAGTCGCATTTCAGGAAGGGCTACTTTTTTATATGAGCGTTATGTCACAGTTGGTGTCCGGGCCCAAGCAACAATAAAACTGCTTGGCATAACCGCGGCAATCGATCTTAAAGATATCAATACTGGACGACCGTTCACCAATATCTCGCTTGGTATACCCGTATCTACCAAATCGCTGATCGACAAGTTGAAATAGCCATTGTGTGTACAGCTAATCTTACTCTTAATACACGATAATGCATTTTTTGAGCATGCTAATTTTTAAGATTTTGTCTCAGCACAGGTTTTAATCTAAGAGATATTTCTAACTGACAACTGGCTATTGTTTTAGCTTAAGTACTGCTCATCCTGTAAAAATTAAATCAACCTCTTCATTACGCTTTCGCATTGTCTTAAAATCTCAAATCAACATCAGCGGCTTGTCCATAGCAAACTGGCGATACAGCTATTAAGGTTTGCGGCGGCGGGTTGCATAGGGAGTTACATCAGTGATTCTCATTAACAAAGCTAGCTTGATAATCGTCGGCACTTAAAACCGTGTCATAGAGGCCGACGTCTTCGCCAATGTGTTTACTAATACCTACGTATGCTAAGCTAGCGTCTTCATATCGCTTAAATTTATAGACGGCGTCATTCATCAGCGCACTGTTAAACACGTTTAGGCTAACCAGCAACTCAAAATCTTTAACCATTAAGCCCGTTACTTTTTTGAACAGACCCGGCTCAAGTTGGGTGATAACATCTTTCAGGCTTCGCTCCCGGTAATCGGTCAAGTACATGAAGACGGGCACCCGCGTGGCAAACTTGATGAGCTTTTCCTGAATCTGTTTGCGCAGATTCTTGTACTCTTTTTCTTCCTCAGTCATTTTGCCTTTCTCCTTGTCTGTCAGTGGCTTATCATTTGCCTTCTTCTTTGCTTTTTGAACCGAGTCTGACTTATTGATGATCGTTTCAATCTCCTTGTTCAGATTACGAAAGCCTTCAATCGTCATTAGAGCCGTCATGGCATCTTTGTTGTTCATTAGGCGTTGCAAGGTGTTGTTATCTACGTTGACCAGCAACGCACTCTCCCAACGGCGGGCTAGCAACGTGGCGGTCGTGCCACTCATCGCCATATCTAAAATGCCCGCTGCGTCGACCTGCTTCATAGAACTGCCATCATAGGCCAACACGGGCAGGAAATGAATAAACTCGGCCACTTTCGCCTCTGGGTTGCTCTCGTTTACGTTCAATCGGCAACTGTAGTCGGCTACCTGCCGCAATGCACGGTCGGGGGCAAAATCAAACACGTAGCATTCCTCTTTTACAATCTCCTCTTTGTTTGGCGATAGGCTATCGGAGTTTCTAACTGTCCAGGGCGTTTGTACCCGGAAAGCAGCCTGGAAGTACGTTTCTGGGCTTGACGAGTTCCGTAGCATGAGAATGCCCGTCCAGGGTTTGACCGAAACACCAGTCGTTAATTTGCCGCATGATAAGGTAATCGTCTTGGACGTCAGTGGATTGACCATTGCTGCCTGTACGGGTTTTAAGGCTTCGACACCCAACCCCGCACTATTGCCCGCCGCTACAACTACGGTATAGTCATGGTAGAACCGGTTCTGCTTTTGGGCCAACAGATTCTTCATCGCGTGGCAGGCCGCTACCGTGGGTAGAAACCAGAATGTGTGCGACAACAGGTTGAGCAGTCGGGAATCAGAAAAGGGCATGGGCGGCTTTTCGACACCCATTTTGAGGTTGTTGACGGCCTCCTCCAAATACGACCCACGTATGAGATCAAGCCACTTCTGAACTTCCGTTTCGTACTTGAACCGGGCCAGTACATCATCGCCAAGTGCCGAAAAGAACACGTTCAGGTCAAACTCGTTGAACTCGCCACCCGTCGCAATTTCCCGGATCGAGTCGGGCAGCTGGTAGGTGAGCATGACCATGCGGGGTAGAGAGGCATACGGGTTTGGCTGGCCCGGCCACTGTTCTTTGGCCCGTTGCTCGTCGGAGTACGTCCAGTTATAAATTTGTTCTTCAATAAATTCGCCGGAGGCAATGGCCCGGAAGGGCGTACCTGACAAGTATAGATACCCGTTGGTGGTGATGGGCATAATGCTCTCATCGAAGTAATCGATGCCTTCGCCCTCACCAAAGGCCACCTCTTTTTTGCCCTCAGCTTCAAAGAGTTCTTTGGCACTCTCGCGCCAGGCCCCGTAGTGGTACTCATCCATGACCACACAATCCCAGTGGGTGGCGTGTACCCACCCGTTGCGGGGCTTGATGCCCCCGGCTTCGTTCTTACCCAAATAATCCTGAAAAGAACCAAAGCAGACAATGGGCTTTGTTTTGTCGGCTTGCTCGAAGGACAGCGAACCGTTGCGCGAGATGAACTGCCATCCGGCAAAATCGACGTGGGTTTGCAAATCTTCTTCCCAGGCATTTTGCACGGCGGGCTTAAACGTCAGCACCAGGACTTTCTTCCAGCCCATTTTCTTTGCCAATTGGTACGTGGCGAAGGTTTTGCCAAACCGCATTTTGGCGTTCCAAAGAAAGTGGGGCGTCTGGCCCGGATTTTCGCCGTGAAAGCTCTGAAAATAAGCACTCGTCTTCTCAACGGCCTCGGTTTGTTCAGGGCGCATCCCGAAGGTAAGCGTCCGATTGTCTTCGTTTGCCTCGCCGCTTTTTAAGGCAATGACTGCCGCTTTCACCTGCGCCACTGTGCAGACAAACCATTCGCCATCCGGGTTGTGGATGCCCTTCTTACGAAGATAACGGTGAATGTCATGGTCGTTGAACGCGCTGCCGTCGGTCCGCATCGCCGACTCCTCCAACACGATGGTGTACTTGACCTGACTGGTTTTTAGTTGCTCGGCAACGCGGTCTTTGGCGTTCCGGTTGGTGTAGCCAACCTTGAGCCACCCCGAATGACCGGGTACGTCGATCAGTTCGTAGGCATAGATAGTTGGCGTAGCCGGGGGCCGCGGCGGAAAGAAAGGTTGGCTCATAAACGTTATTCCATAGGACGTACTGTACTCTCTATAGTAGCAATCTCGACCTCGTTTAATCTGTACCGCTGATATAATTTCTCATCGGTCCAATCACAATCCAGAGGAATATCAGGAACAAAAGCGTACACATCCTTTGCAGCATCTTGTGTCCCTTTGCGTAGAGATACAAGAAAGCGTACAAACCGTGTCCGTAAATATGTTGCATAACGTTCAGCCATCAATTTGCTGTCGAACACACCAGCTACCAAGTATGTCTCCGAACATGCTTGACCAGGTTCTCCAATTATAGGTTTACTAAGAAACATCGTTTCAACCGCAGCACTCGTACCCTGGACACGGGTCATCAAAACCTTCCATTTGTCAATCCACTCCGAATTTTGCTGAATATCTGACCGCTCAACCCAAGATATCCGTTGTGAGCCATAAAACTTAATCGCTGCCTGCAAACCTTCAGGTGATTCAGCCCCGTGATAATTTGTAGGAAAGCCGAAGGGCTTTCTACTAGAAACCCGCCTTTCCAAAGTCAGTTCTGGCTGATCTCCAATGCGGAACGCACGAACTTTATTAAGAATGGGAATGGCTTCGTTTCTACGGACTAAAACATCGTAACTGTCTAAAAACCGCTTCGTTGGTTGGCCGACTGGTTCGCTATTCCACATCGTTTGTACAGAGCATTCACCATCATAATCTCGATCCCATAAGAAGTACGAGACTCCGCCTCTGATTTTTACATTAGGAAATGCGTCGTACAGTTTTGGATAGTCTATTAGGTGAGATATGCGGTGGTCACGCAGCATGGAATTACGAAATCCGCTTAATCCTTTTCCGCCAGCGAACCAACGGGACGGAATAATCATCGTTAAATAACGTGGATTGAGTTTCTTAGCTTGCTCAACAAACAGATGATAAATGGGCTTTGCACTTTCGCCAAAGCCACTATCACTAAGTTGATACGGTGGGTTGCCGATGATGACGTCAAATCGCATTTTTTTTACCAGTTTTTCGGGCTTGTCGGTATGAATAAATTGGTAGGCGTAGGTTTCCAGGTCGTTGCCCCGGTCGTAGCGTTCTTTGGTGGCTCCGCAGTAAGTGCAATTGCCATTTTTCCAGGTGTGTTCCGTCCGCTGAAACCGGATGTTTCCTTGCTCGTCGCCGAAGTGGTCACAGACGGAGTACGTACCGTTGGCAGTTTTGGAGCAGTAGACACTTCGGCGCGAGAGCAGGCCAGTTAGTTCGGTGATGGCAAGGCCAAAGAGCTGGTTTTTGTAGATGTGGTCAATCCGTTGTTGCGGATCGGGGATTTGCGTTTCAAGGCCCACCAAGAGCCGTTTGGCGATCTCTCGCAGGAACACACCCGATTTGCAAACGGGGTCAAGAAAGGTAGCGTCTTTGTTTTGCCACAGGTCGGCGGGCAACGAATCAAGAATTTGGTTTGCCAGCGAAGGCGGTGTAAATACTTCGTCGTTACTCAGATTGGCCAGACAGGTCAGTACGTCCGGGTTGTAATTCGTTGAGGGCGTCATCGGCCAGATTCAGGAAGTGCGTGAGTGGATAGTCTTCAATTGGTGTTGGAATAAATGCCTGATCACCCATGTCCGAAAACAGGTTTGGGCCTTCCATAGGCTGATTTTTTAGCAGTTTATCCATTGTGTAATCACGCCGTTTCACCATGTTACCGGTAGCGAATCCCCATTCAGAGAAGATAATCGGCTCGGCTTTTTCGTCCGGTGTCTTCAGGTTGAGCGCGTCTCCCCATAGAATATTCCGACTTAGAATGAATCGATATGTAGCTCGGCAAGCATTGGAACAACGGTCACTAAAAAGCTGCTTGTATTGCGTATCTACTAACTGAAATAGTCGCTCACGGCACTCTTCCACGTTGTCTTCAAGGATATCAACACCATAAATACTGGAGACGGCTTGGGCTGCATAGCGTTCCCACTGAGCTTGGCGGCTTGCGTACCAACTTGTTACGACAGTCAGTTTTCGGCGTAGCACCTCAACCAGGAAGTTGCCGGTGCCGCAGGCGGGTTCCAGAAAGCGGGAGTCGATTCGCTCGGTTTCGTCTTTAACCAAATCGAGCATGGCGTTTACTTCTCGTTCCGACGTAAATACTTCGCCGTGATCGGCTACTCGCTTCTTAGATTTTACTTGCCTGTCCGCTTGTATTACTTGAGCTAACTCAGTCATTATTCATGTATGCTACTGTGTAGCTAAGTTAGCGCGTTCGCGCTAAGGCCACGATATCAGGCCCACGTTTTTAGTGATTTTGATTCTCTGAAAAAAACCGGTTTGAGATAGCGGAGCAGTCCCAGCGGGGTGTCCTATTAATAGCAACATGGGGCAACAAATGCTAGTTAGCTCCGTCAGGAGCGGCCTATCCGGGTCGCCCCTACAGGGCTTATGGTCAATTAGAATCATCTTAAGCTTTTGACAGGACACCCCGCTGGGGCTGCTCCGCTATCTCAAACAGCTTGTTAAATCTTCCGCGACGACACCGGGCCGTTTTCCAGGTTGAGTACGCCCCGTGGGCAGACGGATGAGCAGATACCGCAGCCCACGCACGAGGAACGCACGATGTCTTGTCCTTTTTGGGCATAGGCCCGCACGTCGATGCCCATTTCGCAGTAGGTGGAACAGTTGCCGCAGGAGATGCACTGCCCGCCGTTGGTGGTGATGCGGAAGCGCGATTTAAACCGCTGAACGATACCCAGATACGCCGCCAGCGGACAGCCGAATCGGCACCACACACGGCTGCCCATGAGCGGGTAAAAGCCCGTACCCACTACCCCCGCGAAAATAGACCCGATCAGAAAACCATACGCCTTCCGCACGCTGTAGGAGTCGAGAAACCCAAACAGAGCCGACTGACCCGAAACGTATGAGTACAACACCAGCGCAGTCATGACTACGGCAAACACCAGCACCGAATGCACAATCACGCGCTCGAATTTCCAGGCCTTCAGCGACTTGTCGGACAGGTGCCGGAAGGGGTCGCCGAGGGTTTCGGCCAGGCCACCGCAGCCACACACCCACGAGCAATACCAGCGTTTGCCCGTGAAATAGGTAATCACCGGCACCCCCACCGTAGAGAGCGCCGTGCCCCAGACGAACATGAAGATGCCCAGCGTACCGGCCTTTAGTTTGGCGTTGATTTCATAGTCGAAAAAGAAGTCGTAGTCCAGCGGCCAGATGCTTTTCAGGTCCTGGTAGGGCGCGTTGAGCAGGCTCATCAATTCGGGAATGAGGAACGCGAAAAACAACTGGAAGCCCATTACCGACAGTGTGCGGTACTGCTGATACCGGCTGTGGCGGTAGTTGATAAGCATCCGTACGCCCATGACCAGTACAATAACCGTATACAGCGTACCGTAGAGAAACCATTTGCTGGCGGTGCCGCCGTTTAGTGCGCGGCTGAGTGGGTCGACCAGCAAAGTCCAGTTAGTGATGTATTCGGGGTAGAAATACAGCAGCACGTAGAACCCGATCAGAAACGTACCCAGCACAATACCGATCCAGCCTACGTGGGTGGCGGGGTGACGCATAAGGCCGTTGTTGCGAATGCCCGGTTTGTCATTCAGGCGGGGGAGCGCGAAGAGAATGCCGCCCAGCGCCGCCAGCCCAAAGCTGAGCCAAAACCACAGCCCGGCATTAGCTACGGGAGACCCAACAGTGCTCCGTTTGGTGAGGTCGAAGAGGTACTCGTCGTAGATGACGGCTTTCCAGTTTTGTTTAGCTTCCTGCTCAGCATTGTAGCCGTTGATGGCGCCGCGCAGGTCGCCTACAAAGGCCCACTGATTCGTATATGTTTTGCCCAGAAGTGGCTCCAGCCGTGATGCCAGGGCCGTTTGGTGTTCCGGTTTCAGCGTCTGTTTGACCACCGGTTCTGTCAACTCGAACTGGCCGAGTGTCAGCACGAAGATGAAAACGGCAAAGCCAAGCAGGAACAGGCCAAGACCAAGGGGGCGCAGGAAAGCGGGCATAATGAATCGTTTGAATGTACAATGTACAATGAACAATGTACAATGGAGCTTTGCCAATTTGTAACATATACGCCTCCTTTGGCGAATGGGTTTGCCTTGAGACGTATTGCGGGTAATACCATTGTACATTATTCATTGTTCATTGTACATTCACATCCATGACCATCACCTTTATTGGCGCAGGCAACGTGGCCTGGCATCTGGCACCGGCACTGGAAAACGCGGGACATCACGTACTGTCCGTTTATAGCCGGCAGCTGACCCACGCCCGGCAACTGGCCACCATGCTCTACGACGCCCGGCCCATTTCAGACCTGAACCTGGCCGAAAACCCGTCGCAATTGTTTATTCTGGCCGTTCCCGACAATGCCATCGACGAGGTATGCGCCCGGATTGTACTGCCCGAAGGGGCCACGCTGGTGCATACGTCGGGTGGGCAACCGCTGGAGAGATTACAGCAACTGGTGGGTATCTACAGCGATATTCCGGTGAAAACAGGCGTATTCTATCCCCTGCAAACCTTCACGCGGGGTCGTGCGCTGCTCGATTTTGAACAGATTCCTCTCTGCATCGAAGCCGACAATGACGAAACAGAAGGTCAATTGGTGACGATGGGGCAGGAGATCAGCACGATTGTATACCTCGTCGACTCAGCCGAACGGCGGGCGTTGCACGTGGCGGCGGTGCTGGCCTGCAACTTCACCAACCACTTCATGGCCCTCGCCAAAGATATCACCGACGCCGAAGACCTTGAATTTGATCTTCTGAAGCCCCTCATCCGCGAAACTATCCGCAAAGCCCTCGACGCCGAACACCCCGCCGACGTGCAAACCGGTCCCGCCCGCCGCCACGATACGCAGGTGATGCAAAACCACCTGGCCTACCTGCGCACCCGCCCCGTTGTGGCCCGATTATATGGGGTGGTGAGTGAGAGCATTAGCGAAAGGGCGAAAGCGTGAATAGTGAAAGAGTGAAAGTTTGCTCTAGCGTAAGCTGCTTTCGCCCTTTCACTCTTTCGGTCTTTCATTCTTTCGCCTTTACCTTTACCTCCGGATTCTAAATTCTATACTCATTCCGTTT
This sequence comes from Fibrella rubiginis, assembly GCF_017353185.1. Lineage (GTDB taxonomy): Bacteria > Bacteroidota > Bacteroidia > Cytophagales > Spirosomataceae > Fibrella > Fibrella rubiginis. The sequence continues at coordinate 644,510 of NZ_JAFMYV010000001.1, forward strand.
TTTCATGAAAATCACCGTTGTAGGAGCCGGGGCCGTGGGAGCCACTTGTGCTGATAACATTATGCGTCGCGAGCTGGCCGAGGAGGTCGTTCTGCTCGACATCAAAGAAGGCCTGGCCGAAGGCAAAGCCCTCGACATGTTCCAGACTGCCACACTGTGCGGGTTCGACACCAAAATCACCGGCTCAACCAATGATTATACCAAAACCGCCGGGTCGGGGGTTGTTGTGATCACGTCGGGCATTCCGCGCAAGCCGGGCATGACACGTGAAGAGTTGATTGGCACCAACGCCAACATTGTGAAAGGCGTGACGGAAAGCATCCTGCAGCACTCGCCCGATGCAATCATCATCATCGTGTCGAACCCCATGGACACCATGACCCAACTGACGCTGCAAACGTCGGGCCTGCCCAAAAACCGGATTATCGGCATGGGTGGTATTCTGGATTCGGCGCGATTCAAGACGTACCTGTCTATGGCCCTCGACTGCCCGCCCAACGACATCCACGCCACGGTGATTGGCGGTCACGGCGACACGACCATGATTCCGCTCACTCGCCTCGCCACCCGCAATGGTGTACCTGTGAGCCAGTTTCTGGACGAGGCTACGCTGCAAAAAGTAGCGGCCGACACCATGGTAGGCGGCGCTACGCTAACCAAACTCATCGGCACCTCAGCCTGGTATGCCCCCGGTGCGGCCGTGGCCGAACTCGTTGAGAGTATCGTGCGCGACCAGAAGCACATTTTCCCCTGCTGCGTAGCCCTCAACGGCGAGTACGGTCAGTCGGATATCTGCCTGGGTGTGCCCGTTGTCATTGGTAAAGACGGCTGGGAACAGATCATCGACTACAAACTCACCGACGACGAACAGGCCACGTTCAACAAATCTGCCGAGGCCGTGCGGAGCATGAACAGCGTGCTGTAAGGCTCGTTTAAGCTACTCCGTCTTTTTTGGCCCGTTTAGTCAGTTGAGAGGGGTAATTTTTCGATTCACCTTCTTTTATCTGCAATGAAACTTGTTTCATCATAGGTTAGTAATCAAGAATTACGTCGGCCCCTGGTCGACGTATTTTTTTGTAGTAACTCCATTATATCCGACTCTTTCCCTGCTGATTACTCAATTTGGCTACACCCATGCAAAAACTCATCTATCCGGCTCTGCTGCTGGGCCTGCTTAGTACGGCTGGCTGCCAGTCGTCGACCAAAAAAACAGATTCCAACATGGCCAATACGCCCGCCGCCGCTACCCCCAACCCCGACACGACAGCCAGTGCTACCGGCGCCGATACCACGGCAATCACGTATAAACTGCCCAACCCGGAACCGTTCGAAACGCTGATTGGCGGTAAGAAAACGGGACTGTATATCTTGAAAGGGAAGGGTATTGAGGTGGCTATAACCAACTACGGGGCTCGCATAGTGAGCCTGCTGGTACCTGACAAAGCCGGCAAAATGACGGACGTGGTGATGGGTTTTGGCAATACAGCCGCCTACCAAAAGGCCAACGAAGGTTTTTATGGCCCCATTGTGGGGCGGGTGGGCAACCGGATTGCCAAGGGTACGTTCACGCTGGATGGCAAGACCTACCATACCGAACTCAATAACAACGGCAATACGCTGCACGGCGGACCAAGTGGCTTTCATACCCGCGTCTGGGAGGCCAGGCAGATCAACGACCACACGGTGCAGCTGACCTACGTGGCCAAAGATGGCGAAGGTGGTTTTCCCGGCAACCTGACCACCACCGTAACCTATTCAATTGATGAGTCGGTGGCGGGTCAGCCCGGTCTGAAGATCGACTACAAAGCCACGACCGACAAGGTGACGCCGGTGAACCCCACGAGCCATGCCTTTTTCAACCTGAACGGAGAGGGTAGCGGCACCATCAACAACCATGTCCTGCGTATCGATGCCGATAAGTTTTCGGCGGTAGACAAAGGGCTGATTCCTCAGGGTGAACCTGTTCCGGTGGCCAATACGCCGTTTGATTTTCGCAAGCCCACGGCCATCGGCGCGCGGGTAGAGACCAAAAACGAGCAGCTGACCTTTGGCAAAGGCTATGACCACAACTGGGTACTGAACCACAAAATGGGTACGCTCAGTGAGGTGGCCGACGTAACCGGCGACAAGTCGGGTATTAAGATGACCGTGTTGACCACCGAGCCGGGGCTGCAGTTCTACGGCGGCAACTTCTTCACGGCTAATGACCCCGGCAAATATGGCAGGGCGGCCAATTTCCGCGAGGGGCTGGCGCTGGAAGCCCAGCACTACCCCGACTCGCCGAACCACCCGAGCTATCCCTCTATTTTGTTGAAACCCGGCCAGACCTACACGCAGACTACGGTGTATCGGTTTGGGAAATAGGGTTTAAGGTGTAAGGTGCAATGTCTAAGGTTGGCTGACGCAAGAGTATGTTCGCGTCAGCCAGCCTTAGACATTGCACCTTACACCTTAAACCCTATTTTGGCTTTTTTTCGGCCGAGTGAATCTCGCGGAAATGATCCATGATCCGACCCCAGAAGCGTTTGCCGGGGGCATCTTTCTTGGGTGTTGGTTTGGCCACCGCTACCTCTGGCGACGATTTGACAGGCGTAGAGCGAGTCTCGGCAGATTTAGTACGGGCGGTTGTGGTACGTGAGGCCTCCTGGGCAGGTCGGTTAACCGACTGTGATGGTGAAGCCAGGGCCACCATGGTTGAGGTGTAGAATAGGCCACTTGTTAGCAAGCACACAGCCACACGAGTTGTTAAAGCGCGTTTCATAAGGAGGCACTAGTTAATTTTGCGGTTAGGCAGTTTCTCAGTTACAAAGAGCAAGATATACTTTAAAGACGAAAGAAATGTATGGGCATTGTGTCATTCGTAAAATTTAATATCAATTAATTCACGGTATAAGTATATAATGTACATACACTGATAGAAGGAAAACGGTCGGGGCGGGCTGCTGCCCATAAACGTATTATCTTTGTCGTATTATGTTCGAGAACCTACAGAATAAGCTTGATAAGGCGTTTAAGACCCTAAAAGGGCAGGGGCGCATTACTGAAATCAACGTTGCCGCTACGATCAAAGAGGTGCGCCGCGCCCTCACCGATGCCGACGTAAACTATAAGGTTGCCAAGGACGTAACCGACCGCGTGAAGCAGAAGGCACTGGATCGGAAAGTGCTTATTGCCGTTGAACCGGGGCAGTTGTTTGTCAAGATCGTGCAGGAAGAACTGACCGAACTGATGGGCACCGAAGCCAAACAGATCAACCTGAAAGGTGATCCCGCCGTTATCCTGATTGCAGGGCTGCAGGGGTCGGGCAAGACCACATTCTCGGGAAAGCTGGCCGCTTACATCAAGAAGCAGGGCAAAAATGTGCTGCTCGTAGCCGCCGATATTTACCGTCCCGCCGCCATCGACCAGCTCAAGGTGTTGGGTGAGCAGGTGGGTGTTGAGGTCTTTTCGGAGCCAGAAAACAAAAACGCCGTTTCTATCGTGACCAACGCCCTGGCCCACGCCAAGCGCACCAACAAAAAGGTGGTGATCGTGGATACGGCCGGTCGTCTGGCCGTGGATGAAGCCATGATGCAGGAGATTGAGAATGTGAAAAAAGCCCTCAATCCAACAGAAACACTGTTTGTGGTCGATTCCATGACGGGACAGGACGCTGTCAACACCGCCAAAACATTCAACGAACGCCTCGATTTCGATGGGGTGGTGCTCACCAAACTCGACGGTGATTCGCGGGGTGGAGCGGCTCTCTCCATCCGGGCGGTGGTGAACAAGCCCATCAAGTTCATGAGCACGGGCGAGAAAATGGACGCCCTCGATATCTTCTACCCCGACCGTATGGCCAGCCGGATTCTGGGTATGGGCGACGTGATCTCGCTGGTGGAACGGGCGCAGCAGGCGTTTGACGACGACGAAGCCCGCCGCATCAACGCCAAGATGCGGAAGAACCAGTTCGACTTTAACGACTTCCTGAGCCAGTTGCAGCAGATCAAGAAGATGGGCAACATCAAAGACCTGCTCGGCATGATCCCCGGCATGGGCAAGATGGTGAAAGACCTCGATCTGGATAACCAGTCATTTGCCCCTATAGAAGCCATCATCAGCTCAATGACACCCAAAGAGCGCGAACGTCCCGACATCATTGACACAAGTCGTAAGAAGCGTATTGCCGCCGGTTCAGGTACTGACCTTCAGCAGGTTACCAACTTGTTGAAGCAGTTTGACGAGATGCGGAAGATGATGAAAAAAATGAACAACATGCAGGCGTCGGGCAAAATGCCGAAGATGATGCGGTAAAAAAGAGGGGCTACAACACAGAGATGCACAGAGGACCACGGAGTTACAAAGGGAAAAAATAGCGATAAAAAATCTCTGTGTAACTCCGTGGTCCTCTGTGCATCTCTGTGTTGTAGCCCTTGATTAAATCTATGAAGACACTTCTCTTTCTTCTCTTTTTCCCCGCTACGGCGTTTTGCCAGGCGTCGGTAGCCTATTATCCGTTCAACAGTTTTGGGTTATTTACGGTGAGCACCAATCCTGACAAGCCGGTTTGGCTGGATGCCCGGTTGCAGACTAACTCGCTGTTCGAGCAGTTGAGCACCACGTTCTGCCCAATGTTTAATGTGAGCCGCACTGAGCGGGCCAATTTCTATGTAGGGCCGGGCATTAAGCTTACCGCGCTCAATGCCATTGATGGTGGGAAAGTGCTGGACGGTTATTCCCTGCATGTGGGCGTGCGGGTAGCCCCGGTGGTGAGTATCCCTAACCTCCGGGTGGCGTTTGAACTCTCGCCCTCAGCCGCCGCCAACTTTAAGTCGGGCATTTTTTATTCGTATCTCGGCTTTGTGTATCAGTTTAATAAACGAGGCGGCAATACAATGCCTTAAGTGCAATGTCTATCTGCTGATCAGTTAGTTCTCATTCGTCAGTAGCTCATTTTAATACTATTTTAGCCCGCTCATAGCCACGCTGAGCGGGTTTTTTACGTTATAGGTACAGTGTTCCAAACAACAAACTTCGATGATCAAAAAGGTGCTTACGTTACGTACTTCGCTGCTGCTGGCCTTTGCTGGTACAGCCCTGCTGACTTCCTGCAAGAAGGACCCGGTTGTGGTCAATCCGTCGGGTACTACTCCTCCCACCACGGCGACCAATGGTTACGTAGATAACTGGATTTTGAGCAATATGCGGGATTACTACTACTGGACAGACAAGATTCCTGCTAAACCTGATACAACCAAGGCACCCAGTGATTTTTTCTATTCGTTACTCTATGATTATGGCAATACAGCAAATCCGCAGCGCGACCGGTTCTCCTGGATTCAGGAGAGTTCGGCTGAGTTAAAAGCACTGCTGAGTGGCGAAAGTAAGACCACTGGTGCCGATTTCCGGCTGATTAATCCCAGTGGTACGAGCAACGTGTATGGGATCATTTTGTATGTATTGCCCGGTTCTCCCGCAGACAAAGCTGGTCTGAAGCGGGGTGACGCCTTTTATTCAGTTAACGGCGTTACGCTGACTACCGATCAGACCGTGATCAACAAGGCTTTTGCTGATGAGACCGTTACGCAGACGTACGGTATTGCTACTCTACAAAATGGCGTATATACGAATACCACAACCACCAAGTCTATTACGCCGGTGGTTTTTCAGGAAAATCCAATCTTTAAAGATTCAGTTTACACTGACGGCACCCGTAAGATTGGCTACCTGATGTACAACCAGTTTGTACCTGGCCCGAACAACTCGAACTCAACGCAGTATGACGATCAGGTGAACGCTATTTTTGGCAAGTTCAAACAGCAGGGAGTCAACGAGATGGTGCTCGACCTGCGCTACAATGGTGGTGGGTCAGTAGCCTCATCTACTCAATTGGCTAGTCTGTTGGTGAAGGGGCTGAATGGTCAGGCAAAAGTCCCCTATGCACGTACGGAGTGGAATGCACTCATCACCAACGAGATCAAGAACAATCCGAAATACGGCAACGATTTCTTTTATAACTACTTCAGCGTCAAGGCAAACAACATCGGAGATCAGTTGCAGCGATTGTATGTACTGACCACCCGTGGAACAGCATCGGCCAGTGAGTTAATCATCAACGGGCTGCGTCCATTTATGACGGTGAATACCATTGGTGCAACAAGCTACGGTAAAAACGTAGGTTCAATCACGATTACCGACGACAAAAACCCGAAGAATCAGTGGGGTATGCAGCCAATTGTGTTCCGGTCGTTCAACAAGAACAATGAGTCAGATTATTGGACTGGTTTCACGCCAACGGTGGCCGTCAATGAATTTTCTTACCCGCTGGTACCCATTGGTGATACGCGTGATCCTCTGTTGGCTGCCGCCATCAACCATATGAAGGGCCTGACAACGGGTGGTCGTTTGGGGAGTGTTGGCAACGTTACCGCTTTGGGTTCATCGCTTGATCGCAAGGCAGGTGGCCAAAACATGTTCATAGACCTGAAGCTACAGCCCAACGGCAAGCTACTGAATTAATACCCGCCGCGTGAGCCGGACTGTTCCGGTGGTGGCGGTGAGTAAGTAAACGCCCGATGGAAGGGGATGCTGCGGCTGTAGTGTCACCTGTCCGTCGGGCGTTTCGCTTGTCTGGCAGGGTAGCCGCTGACCGGTAAGGCTCGCGAGTTGGTAGGTGGCTCCGATCAGGTTGTTGGAGTACAATTGGATAACCAAGCCGTTGCCCGGATTATCAAGTACGGTCAGGCCGGGCGCGGTTGTAACAACATTGACGGCAACGGGCCGACTCAGGGTAGTAATGCCGTCGGGGCTGTGCTGCCGCAATCGGTAATAGCTTGTTCCGGGAAGTGGCGCATGGTCGGTGTAACCGTAATGAGTCCGGTCCAGTTCATAGCTAATGTGTTGAATGACAGCGTATTCGAGTCCATTGCGACTTCGTTCAACATCAAAGAATGATCCGTCTGCTACGTTTTCCGTTTGCCAACTCAGATCAACCCTTGGCCCATTAACCAACGCACGAAAATCGGTAATGGAAACAGGCAAAATACCACTGACGTCACGAAAAAGAAGATCACCAATCCAGATTTTTCCAACAGATGATTGTCCCCCTTCAAAGACGATTTTGAACCGCTTGATGTCAATGTCTGCCGTTATAGCGGGCCGGTTGGTCAACACCCGTGTGTTGCCTATCCAGGCATCATATAGGTTGTTGGCTAACCTCTGTGTGCTTCCATCAGGCGTCAGGTAGGTAACAACAAAACCACTATTGTTCAATACCCAGGTGATTGTTTTTCTGCCAGTGAAAGCGGCTGAAGTGATATTCGTGTTTACGTCGCGCAACGTGAACGCGTTCGCAGCTGTCGATGCCTTAAAACCAATTGTTAGTTTAGCGAACGTCTCATCATTACGATAAGTACCATTGTCGACATAGGCGCTATTAGCCCCATTGGCTCCAAAACCGATAAATGCAGCCCCAATGCCATCAGCACTGGTCTCAACTTCAAGTGAGAACTGAATATAAAGTGATCTTGGGATGGTAAGAAAGTCTATTGATCTCGTGGCGATGACCTGACCAGAACAACCGCGGGGTCGGTAGAATTCAAGGGTGCTATTTGTGATAGCCGCGGTGCTATTTCCGGCTACACACGTATTTGAATTGCCTTCTATTAAGGTGAACTGGCTTTTAGGATCGTTACCAATGTAGGTGCTAAGAGATGAGCCGATAGAAAAGTGCTGCTCGAAAAACGTGTCCTGAGCCTGTGACCGATGACCAATTCCTCCCAACAGGACACAAAAAAGCAGTAGTTTCATGGTGGTTCGTACAATTACGGGCCACCAAACTACTGCTTTTCAATAGGTTGTCAACTATTTAATAAGTAAAAACACCCGCTTCGCTACGGATCGTGACCTGCTTGCCTTTGTGCGCTTCGACGTGACCGATTATCTGCGCGTTGATGCCAAATAAGCGCGAAACGTCGATCACGGTCTGGGCGTGGGTGGGGTGGAGGTAGATTTCCATGCGGTGGCCCATGTTGAAGACTTTGTACATCTCCTGCCAGGGCGTCTGACTCTCCTGCTGAATGAGGCTGAACAGCGGCGGCACCGGAAACAGCTTGTCTTTGATGATGTGCAGGTTCTCCACAAAGTGCAGCACCTTCGTTTGCGCCCCACCCGAACAATGCACCATGCCGTGGATGTCGCCGCGTAGCTGATCAAGCAGCGTTTTTATCACCGGCGCATACGTGCGCGTGGGTGAGAGAATTAGTTTGCCAACAGACAGTAGACGTTGGCTACTGGACGTTGGATCTTGGATCTCGATGAGTTCGTTTAGGCTTTTACTTCCGCTGTAAATCAGGCTCTTATCAACGGCAGGGTCAAAGCTTTCGGGGTATTTGGCGGCGAGGTCGTGGGCCAGCACGTCGTGGCGGGCGGAGGTGAGGCCGTTGCTGCCCATGCCGCCGTTGTAGTCGGTTTCGTAGGTGGCCTGCCCAAAAGACGCCAGGCCCACAATGACGTCGCCGGGGCGGATGCCGTCGTTGCTGATCACGTCGGCGCGGCGCATCCGGGCAATCACGGTGCTATCCACAATGATGGTGCGGACCAGGTCGCCCACGTCGGCGGTCTCGCCACCGGTGCTCTGAATGTCGATGCCGTGTTCGCGGAGCATCTGCAACACTTCTTCCGTGCCGTTGATGATTTCGGCAATGACTTCGCCTGGAATCAGGGTTTTGTTTCGCCCAATTGTCGAGGAAAGCAGCATGGGTCCCGTGGCACCCACACAGAGCAGATCGTCGGTGTTCATGACCACGGCGTCCTGCGCAATACCTTTCCAGACGCTCAGATCGCCGGTTTCGCGCCAGTAGAGGTACGCCAACGACGATTTAGTACCGGCCCCGTCGGCGTGCATGATGGTGCAAAAGTCGGGATCACCCGCCAGTGCATCGGGCACGATTTTGCAGAACGCTTTCGGGAAGAGCCCTTTGTCGAGGCGGGCAATGGCGTTGTGAACGTCTTCTTTATCGGCAGAAACGCCCCGTTGGGCATAGCGGTCAGTCATAGGGCAAAGGTAAAAGGGATTTTGGATTGGGGATTTCGGATTGCGGATTGGGCTTACGCCAGAGTACGTTTGCTCTGGCGTAAGCCCAATCCGCAATCCGAAATCCCCAATCCAAAACCCTTCAATAGTCTATTCCCACTACCCGGCGCACTTCGTCGAGCAGGGTCATCAGGTTGCGGCTGTCGGCGTGGTTCCAGAGGGGGCTTTCGGTGAGGCCTTCGGTAAGGCAGTCCATCACGTGCTGGGCTTCGTAGATGTAGCCGTGCGTGCTCCGGTCAAAGGTTATCGTGATTGGCTCGGCGTCGGGTTTTTCGAGGGTCACGGCGGTACTTTCGTGGAAACGGCTGTGGATACGGATGGTGCCTTCGGTACCGTAGATGATAGCCAGGTTTTCGGTGTTGGCCATAAACGTGCTGTTCAATACCGCCATAGCGCCGTTTTTATAGGTCAGCACCATCCCGCACTGTTCGTCGGCACCGGTGGGAGCCAGCGTGGCTGCCGCCTGAATGCTGGCGGGCATACCGTTTATTAAGTAGCTGATAAACAGAGGGTAGATGCCAATGTCGAGCAGCGATCCACCACCCAGTGCTTTATCGAACAGGCGGGTGCTGGGGTCATACTGGGCTTTAAAACCAAAATCGGCTTTGATGGTGAGCACCTTGCCAATGGCCCCTTCGTCGGCCCAGGCTTTGGCCTGCTGAATGGTAGGCATGAACCGGCTCCAGAGGGCTTCCATCAAAAACGTCTGCCGTGCCTCGGCCACGTCGAGCATCTGGTTGGCCTCGCCAATGTCCATCCCAAAGGGCTTTTCGCAGAGCACGGCCAGTCCGCCATTGAGGCAAAGCAGGGTGTTGGCACGGTGGTATACATGGCGCGTAGCCACGTAGACCACGTCGATCTCGTCGGCCAGGGGGAGCAGGTCTTCATAGCGGGCCAGGGCGCGGGGGTGGTTGCCGTCGGGGCGGGTATACTGGGCGGCGAACTCGTCGGCGCGGGCCTGATCGGTAGAGGCCACGGCCACAAGGTCGGCGTTGGGCAGGGTCATCAGGTCCTGCGCAAATTTATGGGCAATGCGCCCCAGGCCCAGAATGGCCCAACGGGTAGTCTGCATGGTGTTTTTTTGACCGCTAAGGTCGTAATGATTTGCGAACCGACTGCCTATGGGCCATTTTGCCCGGGCAATTTTCTTAGCCTACCGCTCCCTGTATGAAGCCGTTTGTCTTTATGATGCTATGGGCCTGCCTGTTATCCACGGCCACCCTTGCTCAAAACACCGACCAGCCCGACCCGCTGCGCCCGTCGGCCCCCGACAGCACGAAGAAGGTGACGCCCGCCGCCGACACCACGGCTACGGCGCTGGGGCAGGACGACGAGAAAGAGCTGGACGACGATGACACCACGCATGTCGACTACCGGTTTCGGTTCACGGCCGACGGCACGTTTACGAGTGGCAACGTGAGCCGGTCGCTGCTACAGCTGGTGGGCTCGTTTGATCTGGCCCTGAGCCACATAGCTAAACTCTCTACTACGCCCTCGTTTGTGTATGGGCGACAAAGCGGAACGCTCAACGAGCGCGAATATTTTGGTGATGCCCGCGTCACGTTTTTCCACGAAAAGCGGCTGTATTACCTCGCGTTTGGCGCATACGAAAAAAGCAACCTGCGGCAGATTCTAAACCGCTATACCGTGGCGGCCGGACTAGGTTATAAGCTGCTGAGCCGCCAACGGGCCTACATATCGCTGACAGACGTGCTCCTGCACGAGAACACCGATTTTGCGCAGCTTAACGACATCAACGTCTGGCGAAATTCGGCCCGGCTCTTCGGCGAATACACGTTTGGCAATGACCAGTGGAGCATTTCGCACACCACGTTCTACCAGCCCGCCCTGAGCCGACAACCTGAGCAGCCGCTCAACGTGCGCTGGAACGCAAGCATCAGCCTGCAATATAAATTCAGCGCCAACCTGAGTTTCCGCACCACCTTTGCCAACTCTTACGAAAGCGTAGTAGTGCCGGGCCGTGTCAACAATGACACCCGCCTAACACTGGGCATGACCTATGAGAAGAAGTAAACAGTGGCGGTCCGACGTTTTGGCTGCGGTCTGCCGCTTCGGGGCAGTGGGCAGGGTTTTGCGCTGCCTGCTGCTCCTGCTGGCCCTGCCCGCCTGTGCGCAGGATTTTGTCTGGACACCGGGGCTGCAACGGGCATACGCTGAGCTAACCAAGGGTAAACTGCAACCGGCCCGGCAGATTCTGGCGGCAGAGACAAACAAAACCAATGGTCTCTATCTCTACGTGGCTAACTACGCCGACATGCTGGCCCTGCTGGCTTCCGACGATGACCGGCTGCTGGCCCAACTCGTCCCTAATGAATCGGCCCGTCTGGACCGGCTGGAGGATCTGGACGAGGCGTCGCCGTATCAGCGATTGTTGCTGGCCGAGGTGCGGTTGCACTGGGCTTTTGTGAAGCTCAAATTCGGGAAAGACCTCGCCGCAAGCTGGGGGGTAATCAAGGCTTATAAGCTGCTGGTGGCCAATCAGGCCCGTTTCCCCGATTTTCTGCCCACCTATAAGTCGCTGGGCACGTTGCGCATTATGATTGGTTCGGTGCCCGATTCTTACGCCTGGGTGGCTCGGCTGCTGGGACTGCGGGGCAACGTACAGCAGGGTCTGGCAGACCTGCAACGGGCGCAGCAGGACCCCGTTTTCAGCACCGAAGCCCGCCTGACCGAACTCCTGATCCGGGCCTATGTACTGCGCTTTTCCGACGCCAACGAAGGTGCGCTTCGGCAGTTTGTAGATGAGGCGCCGGATAATTTGCTGGTGCGTTTTTTTGCGGCGACGACCGAGATGAAAAATGCCCATTCGGAGCGGGCGCTGGCCTGGCTGAGTACCCGCCCCACCGGCCCGGCCTATGTGCCCCTGCCCATTATCGACAACCTGCTGGGCGACATCTACCTGCAAAAAGGGCAGTATACCGCCGCGTTGGGCCATTACGAGCGCTTCCTGAGCCACTATCGCGGACAGAATTTTGTAAAAGACACCCACTATAAACGCTTCCTGTGCTACTGGCTAAGCGGCGACGCGGCCCATGCCCGCCCCGAAATTTCGCTTCTGTTGGCGCGGGGCCGTACTACCGTAGAAGCCGACAAAGCCGCCCAAAAAGCCGCCGAGACCTACCGCAAAACGTTTCCCGGCGCGGGGCAGCGCGTGCTGATGCAGGCGCGAATGGCCTCGGACGGGGGCTATCTGGAGCAGGCGCAGGCGTGGCTCAGACCCTACACCGAAGCCTCGTTCGCCACTGTTTCCGAACGGGCTGAATACCACTACCGACTGGGTCGTATTTATCAGAAGATGAGTAACTTACCGATGGCTGTTGCGGCCTTTGAGCGGGCCGTTGCCCTCAGCGAACCCGACCAGCTATCCTTCGGGGCTACGTCGTCCCTGCAACTTGGCTACATCTACCAGCAGTTCCACAACCCCGCTAAAGCCCGGCAAGCTTTTGAAAAGGCGCTGACCTATAAACACCACGAATACAAAAACAGCGTAGATAACAAGGCGAGAGCGGCGCTGAATCAATGATGAGCGATGAATGATGAATAATAGTCATCAACTTAGCCAACAAAATAGCCCTATGACTGTAATGAGCGAAATAATTTTGGTTGCACTATTTTTCTTTTTAGTAAGAATTGAGCTTCTCAATAAACGCATAATTTCGTCTGAGTCCGCAACAATTGATTCATATTCTTTGTGAGCAATGTAGTTGGTTTTAAACTATAATTCGAGCCAGTACTGTGTTTCCCCGGTTTCCTTCTGAGCGATGCTTAGCTTGTGAATAAAATCTACCGAAGACTCAGCATTAGCGGCTTCACGAACCATAGCTCCCAGATTTGTTCCAGACCGGAGAATCTGCTTACTAATGGTATATTCATTCTTTTCGTAGACTAGATATTTGTTCAGATTAACAATCCTAATTGCAAAGCCAAGTGTTTTGTCTTTCAGGAGATCAGGTTTACGGTTACGGTTTTCCATTACAAAATGCTTGTTATACTACAAATAAAACGATATAAATTCATCATTCATTCCCTACTTCTCTCCACAATGCCTTCGGCTTCTTCGAGGTCGTCGCCTTCGGGTTTAGGGGCCTGGGTGGCGCGTTTGGGGTCGGGGTGGTAGACGAGCGAAACCAGGATGGGGAAATGGTCGGAGCCGCAGTTGGGCAGCCGGCGCAGGGTGCGGAGGCGGAAATGGTGCGAGACAAACACATGATCCAATGGCCAGCGCAGGAAGAAATAGTTGGCGTGGAAGGTGCTGAAAAGCCCACGCCCCACGCGCGGGTCGAGCAGGCCGCTGATGCGTTGAAACAGGCGCGTAGTGTGCGACCAGGCCACGTCGTTCAGATCGCCCGCCACCAGTACGGGTTCGGTTTGTTGCCGGGCCTCGCGCCCTACCAGCACCAGTTCGGCATCGCGCTCGGTAGACCGGTAATGCTCGGTGGGGCTGGGCGGCTGGGGGTGAATGCCGTAAAAATGCACCACCTGCCCCGACCGCAGGGTTAGTTGCGCGTAGATGGAGGGGATGTCGTCTTCCACCAAAAAACGCAGCTGCTGGTTGGCAATGGGCAGTTTTGAATAGAACAGCATGCCGTAGGTGTTCTCCTGTGGGCACAAAATCCGGTAAGGATAGTCGGCCTCCAGCGGTTTCAGTTCCCGCGCCCATTGGTGGCTGGCCTCCAGAATCAGGATCAAATCAGGCTGGTGCAACCGCGCCTGTTCCAGCACTTTAGGGCATTGGGTGTTGGTCATCAGCACGTTGGCGCTCAGGAGCCGGAGTGTGTTGGGATCATGGATGGCATGGCCACGCTGACCACGTGGCCGACGCTGCCGGACTACCTGCCGGGGGTGCAGGGGCGTATAGGGCCAGATAAGCCAGCCCTGATAGGCCAGGGCGGCCGTCAACCCCGCCGGAGCCAGCCACATTGGCCAGCTATAATCCTGCACAAACAAGGCCCAGCCCAGCAAGCCAACCACCGCCAGAACGGCAAGTTGCGAGTGGGGGAAGTCCCAGATCCGCACCCACCAGGCTTCAATGCGCACGAGGTGAACAAACGATAAGAACGTAATAAGCAGGCCGTACAACAGCCAGCCCCAGTCGGTAGTAGTCATGAGGGTCGTGATGGAAGACAGACAGGCGGCGCGGCAGACTAGACGCTACCTGACGGTGTAAATAGCATTGCCTATTGTGCCAAAACAAACTCCAGAGGCTTACATTCAATAAAAAGTAGGCACTGGCCCGGCTAAAGTGGGGGCAAACGCGTTATTTCGCAGGTAATGAAAGTAGGATTGATAATGGGCAGCATCTCCGACCGGCCGGTGATGCAGAAAGCCGCCGATATATTGACGGAGTTTGGCGTGGCCTGGGAGATGCAGATCGTTTCGGCCCACCGCACCCCCGAAAAAATGGTCGAATACGCCAAAACGGCCCGTGATCGTGGTCTGCGCGTGATTGTGGCGGGGGCGGGCGGTGCGGCGCATCTGCCCGGCATGGTGGCCTCGCTCACAACCCTGCCCGTGATTGGCGTGCCGATCCATTCAAGCAACTCCATCGACGGCTGGGATTCGGTCCTGTCTATCCTGCAAATGCCCGGCGGCGTACCCGTGGCTACCGTGGCGCTGGACGGTGCCCTGAACGCCGGTATCCTGGCCGCGCAGATCCTGGCTACCTCCGACGATGCCCTGGCCAGCCGATTAGCCATTTATAAAGAAGACCTAAAGGCCAAAGTAGCGGCCATGAATGAGCAACTGTAAACTGATTTACGAATGACGATTGACGAATTACGATTTGTTGCTGACGCACGAGTACGCTTGCTCTAGCCTACTGGAGCGTCAGCCCAAATCGTAATTCGTCAATCGTAATTCGTAAATTCCTTCCCTTTCCCTCATGGACGATTCTACAAAAAATACCCCGCAGGCTGGCAACACCTCACTGCCGATACTGACCCTGCTGGTGCTGATTGGCCTCATTGCGGCCCTGCTCTACATTGGCTACGATAGCCTGTCTGACGATACCGGCAACGCCAAAGAACTGACCAACGTGCCGCTCGACACCACTGATCAGGCGGCGATGGGGCAGACCGACAACCCCGAAAACGTCATGCCCGACACCTCGTCGCTACCCGTGCCCGTAGACCTGTCGCAGGCTCCCGCCCCGGAAGACGATGACGTAGCCGACAAGCCCGCCGACAAGGCTCCTGCTGACGATGTGGCTACCGATGAAGGTGACAAACCCGCAAAGAAACCGGAAGCTGAAAAGCCCGCCGAGACAGTAAAAAAGCCCGAAAAGAAGCCTGAATCCGTCAACGTGGGTGGTACTACCTCGACCTATACCGTGGGTGATGGTGAAACGTTTTATGGTATTGCCAGCCGGATGAACATGAAACTGAGCACCCTGAAAGCGCTCAATCCCAACGTGTCGGAGAACGACGTGAAATCGGGCGTGACCAAACTCCGGGTGAAGATAAAGACCGTTCATACCGTGGGTGCGGGTGATGTGCTGCGGGTAGTGGCCCAGAAGTACGGCGTATCGAAAGAGGCGATCATGAAAGCCAATCACAAAACCAAAGACCTGGCCGTCCGCGGCGAAAAACTGATCATCCCCCTGCCAGAAAAAGAGTAGCACCGGGATGTTAATGATTACAATTGCGGAACTAATAAGTACTGATAAATAGCCACTTACGAACAGTTAGTTCTTCAAATTCGCGCACATTAACATGTTGGGCCAACTTATTCATTAACAACCGGTTGCAATACTAAGCTTGGAGCTTTGGCGGTAGGCCAACGTACCGCCGACAGGGCCAATCCACAGGGCGCAGAACGCAGTTTGTGGCCATTTTTGCCTCCGTCCGACAGGTTGCGGCTACAGCCGACAGAACGAATTGATGGTGGCTTCAGGCTCCGCTTGACACGCCCAACTTCCAGCAACAGCACCTACCTGTGGCCCAACTAACTACAACTTGCATTCTTGCTTTATTGCCGATTAACGTACTCAATAAATTTATCGCATATGACAAACCTCAACCCGATTAAGCTTTCTGATTTTTTTAATATCTCGAGTGATGATGCTTATCAATATAAACTTCATTTGGCTTGCCAAAGTCCCGGAGGCAGACCACTGGACGCGTATCTGAGTGGTTGGGATAATTGGTTGAGTTGGAACCAGCATCGAGCCAACAAAAATGACTTTAACAGAACGCACATCTTTAGTTTGATTGAGTTTCATCATGAGCCAGGCAAATGGCTTTTTGGCGGAATCTTTAAAGTAGTAGAACGACACGAAGATTACTCAGCTACTCAAAGGGGCTATTCGGTAGTCTTATCGGAGCTTTACAAAGATTACATCGGCAGATTAATCATAGATTTTCACCGCTATCAAGGTATGAGGGGGCGAGCTTTTTTACTTGAAAGTTATTTCAATGACCTCATCGTTGCTGAAGTACTTAAACGACCTTTTGACGGTATCAAATTTCCCGGCTACGAGAACATCAACCTATCGTTTTTGGAACTGGAGCTTCTTTACAAGTACTAAAATTCAGATTGGAAAGCTGCTTTAGAGCATGTGAAGGGCATTTATCTGATTACTGACCGGTCAAATGGCAAAAAATACGTTGGTTCTGCCTACGGCGACTATGGTGTTTGGTCAAGGTGGGCAATTTATGCCGGTACAGGACATGGTTTCAACGATGAATTGACAAAGCTGATCGCAGAAAAGGGTGTACAGCATGCCAGAGATTTTTTCTCTTTCACGCTATTGGAGTACCGCACCATGCGCGTTGACGACGCAGATATTATCAGGCGAGAATCGTATTGGAAAGAAGTGTTACTATCAAGAGGGCAATTTGGCTATAACCTAAATTAGCTCCGCAGGGCGGCGGTTACGAGCGACAGGAATCACTTGTAGCTTAGCCAAGTTGGAGTGCCCAACACGGCTGAGGGTGTAAAGGTTAGCCGGTACCGTGCGTCATTTGCGCAAGTAGTGGCAAAGCCATCAGCCCTCAGAGGAGTTGGGTCAACTCAGCATATTCTGGCAAGCTGCGTTCCGGACAACAGGTAAGTGCCTAACTGAGACAGTGAGTTTTTGTACGATAAATGCTACCATTCCATCATGAGACTGTTTTTAGAAACTAATCACAAACTGATTGTCTTTTTACTACTCATAACCGTTTGGACTGATTTGATTCTTCCTGACCCCTACAAAAGCAGTGAGCTGGTATTCTGGCTTTTTAGCCTACTCTTATTCAGTTGGTATTTTTTAGCTTACAGGATTCTAAACAAAACGAGTTCTGTTGACAATCAGCAGGCCAAAATTGGATTCTATATTGCTCTTCTACTATTAGTTATTGCGATAACGCTTCAAGCTTTATTGGGGTTCGACACTGCTCATATTGGTGATACCAACGTTGCGATCTGGCGGCTGTTGTGCTATGGCTTTTTAGCGTTCACCGTCACACGACTGCTCGTGTCAGCCGAAGCAGGATTGCTAGTTAGTTTCAAAGGTCTCACGACATTCTTATTAGTTTTTCTCTTGCCAGTTGGAGCCTGGTGGATTCACCAACGCATTCAAAGGGTGGCAATGGCTAACAAACTGCTAACCCAGCTATAGCTTCGCGCAGTCATGTTACCTGCGACAGGCATCTGGGGGTGCGATGTGGGACTGCCCCCAACGATTCAAGGGTGAAAAAGCACGCGGTGGTGTTGCTGCTCATCTTCCCAATACGCTCGTTGGTGAGGCTGATTAAATCAGGGGGTTGGGTGATTTCTGTCAGGGCGGGAGATGGGTAGGGTGGGCATTTTTGGTGAAAAATTCGTCGCCCCATGCTTATCACACTCACGCTCAACCCGGCCGTCGACGTCAGCATGACCGTAGATCGGCTGATACCGGAACACAAACTCCACTGCTCACAACCGCACTATGATGCCGGTGGCGGGGGTATCAACGTGGCCAAAGCCGTTCGGCGGTTGGGTGGTGACGTCACTGCCCTGTACACCGCCGGCGGATCTAATGGTCTCACTCTGAACAACTTACTGAAAGCGGCGGATGTGCCCTATGAGGTTATTGGCATCACCGACGCTACCCGCGAGTGCTTCGTGCTGACAGAGACGCTTACCAACCAGCAGTTTCGGTTTGGCACGCCCGGTCCTACCCTCAATGCTACCGAAGCCGCGGCCTGTCTGGCCCGCATAGAGACACTGCCGCCACCCATAGACTACCTGGTGGTGAGTGGTAGCCTGCCGCCCGGCTTGCCCACCAATTTTTACGCCCAGATAGCCCACATCGCCAAAACCCGAAATTGGCGGCTGGTGCTCGACACGGCAGGTGAACCGCTGCGGGCGGCCCTGGCCGAAGGGGTGTTCATGATCAAGCCTAACCTGGGCGAACTCGCCCGGCTGGTGGGGACAGACCGCCTCGAAACAGACCAGATTACGGCCGCCGCCATGACGCTTATCCAGCAGCAACAATGCGAAGTTGTGGTTGTCTCGCTGGGGCCACGCGGCGCCATGCTCGTTACCGCCGACGGGCCAGACTATGTGCAGGCACCACCCGTTCAGAAAGTCAGTACCGTTGGTGCGGGCGATAGCCTGGTGGGTGGTATGGTCTATGCGCTCAGCCGGGGCGAATCCTATGCCGACGCCATCCGGCTGGGGGTGGCCTGTGGAACGGCGGCTACTATGAACCCCGGCACCGAACTCTTTCACCTGGCCGACGTACAGCGGCTGCTGACCTGGATCGACCAGCCACATCAGCAGCCCGTTCCGGCGGTGGCATAACCCGTCTTCAACCCCTTTCTTGCCATGAAGAAGATCCTCTTTCCAACCGACTTTTCGCCCGAAACGGCCCGGGCGCTGCCGGTGGCCGCTCAACTGGCCCGTCAGCTTCACGCCAGCCTGCAACTGGTACACGTACTTTCTGGCACCAGCCCCGGCTACGCCCCCCGGCTGCACGACGCCAACGAGCAGCACCGGCAGGCACTGGGCCGGGTTGAGCTGCTGTTCGACGACCTGCTCACGCTTCCCTGCCTGCAAAACCTGACCGTACATACCTACGTGCTGGTCGACGCCGACCCGACAGCCATTTTCAGCGATGAACAGCTGGCCTCGGCCGATATACTGGTGGTGGCCTCGACGGGTGCCAGCGGAATCAGGGAAGCCCTGTTTGGCTCGAACGCTGAACACCTGATCCGGCAGGCAAATATGCCCGTGCTGGTGCTCAAAAATCCACCCGCCTACCTCAACCTCAAAACAGTTGTGTTTGCGTCTGACTTTCGGGAGCCTTTCGAGGCGTCGATCAATCTGATGAACGACTGGTTCGACACGTTCGACTTCCCCACCGTACACCTGTTGTTTGTGAACACGCCGGGCCATTTTGTGTCTACCGAAGAGGGCCGTTCGCGGATGGAAACGTTCGCCGCCCGCTACAGGCTGGGCGTCTGTACGCTCAACCAGCTGGATGCCTATGACGTGGAAGAAGGACTGCTGGCGTTTGCTCAGGAGAAAAAGGCCGACCTGATTGTGCTGGGCACTCATGGGCACCGGGGGTTGCGCCATCTGTTGCAGGGCAGTGTGGCCGAAGACGTAGCCAACCACGCCCCGTTGCCCGTACTCACGCTGCCACTCAAGCCCGAACACACGCCACTGGTAATTCTGGAAGGAACCGGCACCACATGGCTATAAGCAGAACGGGGACCTGAGCAACTAGCTCAGGTCCCCGTTCTGCTTATAGCCCTGCATCACAGGTACGTAGCAAACGGAATATGGTCGATATCCGGGCTATCGGCCGGGGTTAGTTCGTCGTAGAGGGCCAGCACGGGCACGGGTGGGTGGTAGGCTACCGACCGGCTCACGCTCTGCTTACGAAGCACGTCGAACAGGCTTTTGTGGTGGGGCAACAGCACCAGCATGTCCACCGGGTGCAGATCGAGGTAAGCCTGAATACCGTGCCGCACGTCGGTGTCGTGGATCGTGTACAGATCGGTTTGAACACCGTCAAAGGCTTTCTGCACATACCGCCGCGACGCGTCTGTGGGCTGGCTGTCGGGCTTTTTGGGGTTTTCGATGGTGAGCAGCGTGAGCAGAGCGGCCTTGCGGCTGGCCAGGTCGGTCAGTAACACCAGCGACTGCGCGTCGTTGACCGAGCGGTAGTCGGTAGCCAGCACGATCTGCTGCAACGGGCGGATGGGGGCGGTGACGGGTACCACCAGCACGTGGGTATTGGCCAGCCGGAGCAGCCCCGTGGCCACGCTGCCTGTCCGTTCGCTGTTGCCCGCCCCCGTTGCGCCCACCACAATCAGGTCGATATGTTCCGTTTCCAGCAGCCGCGCTACGGCGTCGATTGGTTCGCCCAGCGCCACCAGCGTACGGTAGGTGTGGTAATCGGGCTGGGGTGTCTCGGTCACGGCCTGCCGAAATTCGTGCAGGTTCTGCTCGGCGGCCTCCCGCCCTTCGGCCAGCAAAAAGGCCGCGCCATATTCCATGGCGGGTTCAATCGGGTAGGCGTTGAGCAGGCAAAAATTGGCGGCGGTATCGGAAAACAGGGCCTGGGCGTAGGCAATGGCGTGGCGCGAGGCCGCTGAGAAGTCGGTCAATAACAGGATCTTATACATGACAGGGGGAGTTAAAGGGCATAGTCCAGGTTCGATAAATCGTTGATGAGGCGGGGCTGGTCAGAATGCCCGTTGTCGTAGATCGTGAGCATGGGCACGGGTGGGGTGTAGGCCAGTGACCGCGTTACACTGGTGCCGTTCAGCGCGTCGATCCAGCCTTTGTGGTGAGGAATCGTAACCAGCAGGTCAACCGGGTGCCCGGCCAGGTAGGCGTCGATACCCTGCCGGGGGTCGGGGGCCTGCAACCGGGCTACGGCGGGTTCTATGGGCAGCAGAAACTGCCGGATGCGCACCTCCTGCTCAGTATGTACCGGTTGCTTGCCCGGCGTGTCGATGGTGAGCAGGGTGAGGGTAGCTCCCTTGAGGGTGACGAGTTCTTTGAGCGGACAAAGCAGCTTGCAGTTTTTCAGCCGTGCAAAATCAGTCGCCAGCACCACACTCCGTACGGGCTTCGGCCTGGCATCGACTGGTATCACCAGCACGTTGGCTTCCAGCTGCCGGATGAGGGTGGTGGCCGTGTTGCCGAACAACACACTGGTACCGTCTTTCTTGGCCCCAACCACCACATAATCGTAGTTGTCGGTGGTGAGCACACCCTGCACAACAGACAGCAGCGGACCGGGCAGCGCCGTTGCGCGGTACGTGTGCCAGTTGGTGGTGGCCTGTTGCCGAAGGTCGGTAACCAGGTTGAACAGTTGTTCGGAGAAGGCCGTGTGGGCGGTTTGCGTCACGTGCTTCTGGCTGTAGAAGGGGTCGGCCTCAACGGGGTGGGCGCAAAGCAGGTGAAAATCGGCGACGGTATCGCTGAAAAAGGACCGGGTAAAGTGAAGGGCATTGTGGGCGGCTTCCGAAAAATCGGTCAGCAAAAGAATCTTTTTCATGGGAACGATCTAGGTTTCAAGTGGTTAATCAGCAATGCGTTAAGCGGCCGCCAGTACGGGCACCGTAGCCAGCCGGGCTACCTGCTGCGTGACCGATTCGAGCAAAAACGTGTGTAGCCAGGTATGGCCTTTGGGCAGAAGCATGATCAGGTCGGCTTTGGCTTCGGCGAAGTAGGCATCGAGGGCGGCGGGCAGGTCGTAGCCGGGCAAAAAACAGAACGTGTGCGGGTCATGCTGCAACAGCTTACGAACGTGCCGGGCGGCAACCCGCTGTGTGTCTGTTGGTTCGTCTTCTACGCAGATGATGTCTATGGTGGCCTGAAACAGGCGGGCAAACTGCCGGGCGGTATCCAGCGCCAGGCTGTTGATGGGTGCCGACAAATCGAGCGCCAGCACCATGTTCTGAATGGCGTGGTAGGTTGCGCCGGGCGGCACCAGCAGCAGGGGTACGGGGGTGTGGGGAATGAGGCCGGTGGCCAGACTGCCCTGCAACCGTGCTTCATGCGGATGGTCGCCCACGAGGCCCATCACCAGCAGGTCGGCCTTTTCGCGTAGGGCCACCTCAAGAATCGTGTCGGCCGGCGAGCCGACCCCGGCTGATCCGGGCCGGGCAATGATCGATATAGCCAGGCGTTCCTCTGCCGCACCCATCAACTCATGCCGTAGGCTCGTGAGCTGGTGAATAGCCTGAACATACTGCGCCTCGGCGGTAGAGGTGAGCCACTCATGCGCGGGCGCGTTGGTGGGTAGCGGGTCATACACGTGAAGCAGCACCAGCCGGGCATGCAGGCGTTCGGCCAGTTGCCGGGCGTAGTCGGTGGCCCAGTGGGCACTCAGCGAGAAATCGGTGGCTAACAGGATCGTAGTCATAATAATTTGACAGTCATAGGATTATGATACAATTAGTTCCTGTTCCTGGTAGTATTGCTGCTGCCCGTCGGACCACTGAAGCCGGGCTACCCACACGCCTTTGGTCAGTTGTGCCGTCGAGATCACGTGCCGCGGCCGGGCGTCGGGTTCAATGGCTACCCGCACGTCGGGCCCCTGCGTGGTGGGGTAGAAGGTGACATCGCCTTTTTGAAAAGAGAGGGGCAGCACAAAGGCCAGCCGATGGGCAGCGGGTTCAAATGTCATGGCGGTGATTGGTTAAACGGAAATAAACACCACAAAAGTGGCCGGTGGCAACAGCCCCGCGCATGACGCCCGTCAACCCGGTGCTTGATTGATTTCAGGTGGCAGACTGGCGGGGGTCAGTCCCGCCCGCTGGGGCATGCCGCACCTTTGTGCTGTACCTGATTCGCCTCCCAAACCCCTATCGCCATGCGCCGATTAACCGCTCTTTTCCTGTTGTCTATCACCACCCTTACCGCCGTTGCCCAACTGCCCGACGACTGGAACCGGCTGCGCTACTACGCCCACTCTATTGGTGTAGACAGCCTTGGCAATCGGCCTGATGCCCCCACGCTGACGCGTTACTTTACCCAGATTGTTTACGGCCATACGCCCGGCCGGATGGGGTATCAGGGTGTGGCTGAACAACTCGACACAACCCGGATTGCCCGGCTGACAACACTGTTTCTGGCTGAGGCCGACTGGTGCCCACTGCTCGATTCCATGGAATCGCACGACCGCAACTACCTCGCTCTGAAGGCTTACTGCATGCGCTGCCTGGTAGACGATTACCTGGCCGATTCGCTTACCATTGAACAGGTGCAGGAGACGCTGAACACCTACCGCTGGCTCAACCGTTTCGCCACCGGCAACCGCATCGTGGTCAACATCCCGTCTGCCTCGCTGCGGGTAACAGACCGGCTGGGTAACACCCTGCTTAACAGCCGGGTGGTGGTGGGCAAACCCGATACCCCTACGCCCAACTTTACGGCCTACGTACCCAGCCTGGTAATGTACCCCTACTGGAACGTACCCCGGTCTATCATGGTGAACGAATTACTGCCCAAAATCAGGAAGAACCCCGCCGTAGCCCTGGATATACTGAACATGCAGCTTGTTGATGCCCGTGGGCAGGCCGTTGACCCCGGCACCGTAAACTGGACGGCACCGGTGAAGGCGTTCCCTTACCGGCTCCGTCAATCGACGGGCTGCGGTAACGCGTTGGGCGTGCTGAAATTCAACGTCACGGATCCCTATGATATCTACCTGCACGATACCAATGTGCGGCGGCTGTTTAAGGGCGAAAACAGGTTTCTGAGCCACGGCTGCATCCGCGTCGAGAAACCCGCCGAACTGGCTAACCTGCTGCTGGGCCGCGCCCGCTTTGGAGCCGACTACCTCAACACCTGCCCGGTCAATGCCAGCCCCAAAACCCTGCCACTGCCCCGCGCCGTACCGGTGATCATCACCTACAACGTGTTGGAGATGGACGCCGACGGGGCCGTACGGGTGTACCCGGACGTGTATCACGTCTGGCGGCAGGGCCGAACCCTGGTTGCCGGGGAGTGAATACGGGACGGCTTACTGTACCTGACAGCCAGCCACGGGCCTACTCAGGCGTCAGTCATCGCACGTCAGAAACTGCGCTGAGCAATTTGATCTGCGGCGCGTTACCCGCTGGCGTTTAGGCCCCTGCCCATTAAACCCGTTCCAGCAACCACCAGAGGGGTTTGCGGCGGCGGATGATTTTGTAATGCTGGGCCACGTAGGCCTGAATATGCTGCTGCGCTTCGGCCACGTCGTCGGTGAGGCAAACGAGCTGCAGATCCTGCTCCCCGATAGTGCCCGCCCGGCTCATAGCCTGCATGTAGTTCATCAGTGGCTGGTAGTAGTCGCGGCCCATGAGCACCACCGGAAAATTGTGGATCACGGCGGTCTGCACCAGCGTCAGTGTTTCGAACAGTTCGTCCATGGTGCCCCAGCCGCCGGGCATCACCACAAAGGCATAAGAGTATTTCAGCAGCAGCACCTTCCGCACAAAAAAGAAGTCGATGGTGACACTTGTGTGCAAATAAGGATTGGGCTGCTGCTCGAACGGCAGGCGGATGTTGCACCCCACCGACCGGCCACCGGCTTCGTAAGCTCCCCGGTTAGCGGCCTCCATCAGGCCCGGTCCCCCGCCCGTCATGGTCGTGAAGCCCAGTTCATGGATGGCGCGGCCTATCTGCCGGGCCTTCTCGTAGTAGACGTGCCCCTCGCGAAAACGCGCTGAGCCAAAAACGGTTACGCACGGCCCCACAAAGTGCAGCGTACGCAACCCCTTCAAAAACTGCCAGCCTATCTGGAAAATAAACCGCAGCTCAGACTGGCGGTCTTTGGGTCCGTCGAGTGCCTGCGCCAGCGAATCGGTTAGCAGCGGCCGGATAGGCGGCCGGGGGGTGGGGTCAACGGCTGGCAGTGGTGGGGGAGATGTGGTCATAAAGAGGGCTATCAATCAAGGGGTAACAGTACCTGGTTGCGATCAAGTACGTCGGCCACGGTCTGGCGGTCTTCGTGTTTATAGAGGCGGTAGAAGGCATAGGCCATCAGCACCGTCGACGGAAACGCGGCACCCAGCCCCAATGGAGCGATAGCCAGGCAAAACGCCATGCCCCCCAGACAACCCACCTGAAACCAGGGACCTTTCATGAACATCGACAGCGCGATGCAAACCTGCCCCACGGCAATGCACAGCACCATGGGCGTGATGATGGTGCCAAACGGACCAAGAATAAACCGGCTGTAGATCGGAATGGCATAGTCGGCATAGCTTTCATAGACCCAGGGCGTGTTGAGCACCGTGCGGGTGTTGACAATGGCCGCGATGAGAAAAATGAGGAAGAAAACAAAGCGCGTGATGGTGGGCCAGCGGAAACTGCCTACCACTTGCAGTAGCGAAAAAGCGTTGACAACCACGTAGGCGAGGGCAACGAAATAGTCGAGCGTTTTCATGGCGTAGCCGGGTTTGGGGTGAGGTCTTTTTCTGCCCAAAGCTACCAGCCACCTACCCGTTTGCCCAGGGCCTGTGTCAGGTCGACAACTGATGTTGCTCAGCAAGTATCGGTCAGTCGGCCGCTGCTGATCGACAGAGAACGCGCACTCGGCATGCTGCCATGGTGGTTAGGCAGGGAACACCCGCCTTTTCCTGTTGGGAAGCGACTGTGGTGGGGAGCGCAAGTAAAAAGCCGGCTGGTTTCCGAAACCAGCCGGCTTTCTGGGGCAGACAGCCAGTGTGCCAGACGGGGTATGGCTCATGGTCAGTTGGTGCGGGCAACGCCATCGGTCATGATTACGCGCTGTACTACGGCGGGTGCGCTGGTCGATAGCGTCACGGTTTGCTGCGTGGTCTCGAAGCCGTTGCTGAACTCAATCGTGTAGGTGCCGTCGGGCAGTTGGTCGAGGCTGAGGCGGACGCGGTATGCCTGTTCGTTCTTACCCGTCGTGTGCGCAAAAAGGATATCGCCTTTGGTGTTTTTCAGCACCACTGATACGTTGCCGCCGGTCTCTTTGTTAAGCGCCACATTGAGTTTTCCGCTTGCATTTACGTAGACGCCGGTTTTGTAGGCAACGGCCGTTTTAGGGTGAATAATGCCCACGGGTGCGGCCAAAGAAGCCATTGTGAGCGACAGGCCCAGCGAGAGAGCCAACAGGAGTTTGATAAGCGTTTTCATGACAGATTGATGTTTTTTACGTGGTTCACTACACTCCCGTTTATTGCCGGAGTGCGAAACAAAGATATATGCCTTGTTTGGTACTATGCATTGCAAACTACCGGAACGGTTTTTGAGCCTGATGAACGGCCGACCATTGCGTCTGATTGGGCAAACGGTCAGCCCGGCGCGAACATCTGCCTGCAGAACGGGTTTATCTGTATCATGGCCGGGTTGGTGCAAAGCGAGCTAGTTTGCTTATTCTGCCCTGGTCAGTAACCCCAACACGCAACGTTATGGACAGCATTAACCGCCAGCAGCCCGAAGAAAACCACAAAGACCTGCAGGCCACCGAAGCTGGCAAGAAGATCAAAGAGCTTGCCGAAAAAACGAACAGTTGTTACTTCTGCACCGACATTCAGACCGGTAGCCCACTGACGGTGCGCCCAATGGCCGTGCAGAAAGTAGATGAGGCAGGCAATTTCTGGTTTCTGAGTGCCGACGACAGCCACAAAAATCAGGAGATCAAGCACGACAGCGCGGTGCAACTCTTGTTTCAGGGTGGGTCGAACTCCGATTTCCTGAGCATCTACGGCACGGCTACGATCTCCAAAGACAAAGCCCTGATCCATGAACTGTGGACGCCGCTTCTTAAAACCTGGTTCACCGGAGGCGAAGACGACCCCCGCATCACGGTCATTAAAGTAGCCACCAAAGAAGGTTACTACTGGGACAACAAACATGGCGATGCCATTGCGCTCCTGAAGATGGCAGCCGGTGCCGTACTGGGTAAAACCCTCGACGACTCCATCGAAGGCAAGATCACGGTGTAGGTAAGTGGCCGTATCATTGCCCGTATACCATATATAGAAAAGCCGCTCCGGGAAACCAGGGCGGCTTTTGTGCATCAGTACCAATTGAATGAGGTTGTATCATAAGCGGCTGGCCATCAGTAAATAACCCGCTTGGGTTGGGCGTAGCGGAAGCCGCCAACGCCGATGGTCATGGTTACAAAAAAGCCATTGGTCGCATAGCGAGGCCGGTCAGAGGGCACGTCGCCGGTGCTCTGCCAACCCGACGAGCTGGGGCTGATCTGGTAGCCCGCCCGCATACCCAGTAGTAAACCGCCGTAGCCGTCACCTTCGCCAAACGCCACCGGCATCCAGTCGGCACCTACGCCCACCTGCAGCGCTACATTGGGCAGCGTCACCGACGATTCCTGCGTCGACGTACCTATCTGCTGGCGTTGGGTGAGGCCAATGACGGTCAGGCCCGCCCCCGCCGTTGGGTATAGCCAGAACCGGTGGGTATCGACCACAAGGCGCCCTGCATAGAGATAGCCGCCCCCGCCAAACGGCTCGGCATGGTAGGTAGGGCTACCCATACCGTGGGCCATCATGCCAAAACCGCCACCACCCAGAATGTATTTGTTCAGTCGGGCGTAGCCTTCACCACCAATGCATATAAAGTCGTTGCTGAGGCCATACTGCCCCGTTGAGCTAAATTGATCCAGCGTTTGTCCTACCCGGTGCAGGCTGGCATAGCCCATGCGAAAAAAACCGGCCCCGCCCGTCACCCGGCCCGTTTGGGCCAGTGTGGGGGAAAGGCAGGTGGTTAGAAAAAGGAAGGGTAAGAGCATTTTCATGGTAGTGGTTAGCACATCGACGCTTTCGTGACGAGCACCGTTTGCTGATTGTCGTAGAATGTAAACTGGTTAACCAGCCCCCGGGCAATTTGCCGGAGGGCCTCCTGCGTCAGAAAGCCCTGGTGGGCCGTGAGTAGTGCCTTCGGATGGCGCCGGAGCCGGTTTAAGAGATCGTCGGCAACGCCCCATTCCGAAAAATCGTAGTGGAAATAGGTTCGCTCACGTTCGTACACGTCGGCACTATAGCCCGCCAGTTGCCCCCGATCCAGGGCGTTGAGCACGGCGGCGGTATCCACCAGGCGGCCCCGCCCGGTGTTGATCAGGATGGCCGAAGGCTTCATCAACGACAGTGACTGCTCGTTGATCAGGTAATCGGTTAAAGGTGTCAGCGGGCAGTGAAGCGAAACCACGTCGGCCTGCTGAAGCAGTTCGGAGAGCGATACGTAGCGAACACCGTCTTCCAGCAGCTTCCGGTCGGGGCGGATGTCGTAGGCCAGGAGCTTACAACCAAAGCCCTGCATGATGCGGGTGAAGGCTTTGCCAATATGCCCCGTACCCACTACGCCCACGGTCTTGCCGTGGAGGTCGAACCCCATCAGCCCGTCGATGGAAAAGTTGCCCGCCTGTACGCGCCGGTGGGCCGTGGGCAGGTGCCGAACCAGCCCCAGCAGCAACGCTACGCCCTGCTCGGCAACCGAATAGGGCGAATAGCCGGGTACGTGAAGCAGCGTCATGCCCAGGTCGTGCATGGCCACCTGATCAACGTTGTCGAGCCCCACGCACCGCATGCCTACTACGCCCACGCCCATGGCGTTCAGGGCCTCCAGCACGGGGCGGCTCAGGTCGTCGTTGACGAAGGCACAGACGGCACCGTAACCCTGCGCCAGCACAACGATTTGTAGGGTCAGGCTTTGGGGAATGTAGGTGATCTGGTGGTGACTGTTACAGGAAGCAAACTCAGTCTGTTCAAAAGGCAGGGTGCTGAAAAAGGCGATTTTCATGGGGCGTTTCGGCTTAAACTAAACACCCAAAATTGCCTCCTGCCCAACTGCCAGTTCCTGACGGGCCTCAGGTGGGCAGCTGACTTTTGGCAGGTATGCTGTCTCACGCAGCGACCTGACCACGGTGCGTATCTTGCCCGGCAGTGCGTTCTGCGGTAGTTGGTCAACGGCCGACCAGTCGTCGAGGAGCAGATAGTCGTAATCCCGGATCAGCAGGTGGCTGGACAGCGCCACGCTGGGGGTAGCAAAGAGCACTTCCGTGTGCAGGCAGGTGGTGTCTACTGCACCGAGCATGGCGGTCCAGTTGGCCAGTCGGGCTATGGCCTCTGTCCTGGCGGGTTGGCAAACAGATTTGTGCAGGGGTTCTCCGGCGGGCGTATCATAGGGGTAAACGACGCGTAACCGGAGGGGATGATGCCGCGGCTGGGCTAGCCAGGTACGAAGCGAAAGGGCAGTGTCGACGGAACAATCGGTAATGAACAGGGCGGTTTGCATGAGCCAGCGGACATTTCTTTGGCCACAAACGTAGCCGCCCCGCCCGCCCATGAACCTGACGCTGCTCAGGCGCAGGCTTGATTTTTACCCCACCCCCCAACCCCTCCCCTCAAATGGAGGGGAGCCGCACTACAGTAGCTCCGCTGACGCGCTTAGCTGCTGCGAAGTCGCTCCCCTCCCCTCCATTTTGAGGGGAGGGGCCGGGGGTGGGGTTACCCTTTCACCAGTTAGCCCGGCGTAGCTTCTCGGCCTGAACGACCCGGATAGCGCCTGTGGCTGTCTGCTCGATGAGGCCGTCCTGCTTGAACTCGGTCAGGGTGCGGATCAGCGACTCGGTGGCCGTGCCGATCATAGCCGCCAGGTCATCGCGCGAGAGTTGGATGAGGGCGTCGGGCTGACCGTCGGTGAGGCGCAGGAGCGTGTCGGCCACGCGGCGGCGGAGCGAGCTGTAGGCCATGCCCAGCAGTTGCGTTTCGCGCTCGGCTACCCGGCCCGCCAGTAGCCGGATAAACTGCTGGCTAACGGCCGGGCTGGCCAGTACCAGTTGTTGAAAATCAGCTTTGGGAATATACACCAGTTCCGCATCGTCGAGCGTCACCGCCGAGTCGGTATAGTCGGTACCTTCCAGCAGGGCCATGTAGCCGAAAAAATCTCCGGCGTTGTACAAGCCCGTCAGCAGTTCCTTGCCGTCGGCGTTGGTGCGCACAGTCTTGACCTTGCCCGACTGCAGAAAATACAGCCGCGTGGGTTCGTCGCCTTCCGAGTAGACGTACTGTTTTTTCTTGACGGCATGCACCTTGCGGTCGGCCGACAGGCTTTGCAGATTGCCCATCTGCCGGGCATCGTCGAGGAACCGGTCGAGCCCATTGTCCTGGAGGTTATACTCCGTTTTCAAATTCACAAACCGGTTCAGCCGCCCTTCAATGGCGCTGAGCAGTTCCGACTCGTCGAAGGGCTTGGTCAGGTAATCGTCGGCCCCCAGTTCCATGCCTTTGCGGAAATCGGTGCGCTCGGTTTTGGCGGTCAGGAAAATAAACGGCACTCCCGCCAGGCTGGGGTTTTTGTTGAAAATATGCAGTACGCCGTAGCCATCGAGCACGGGCATCATGATGTCGCAGATGACCAGGTCGGGTTTGGCAGCCAGGGCCTTTTCCACGCCGATTTTGCCGTTTTCGGCCGTGTACACGGTGTAGCCGGTCAGCTCCAGAATCTCGGCGGTGTTTTCGCGGATGGCGTCGTTGTCTTCAATCAGGAGAATGGTTTTCATACGGAAGGGTGATGGTGACGGTAGTGCCCCTGTTTAGTTCACTTTGCAGATCGACGTGGCCGCCCATAAGTTCTACGTACCGGGCCACAATATGCAAACCAAGGCCCGTACCGGCCACGTTGGTGACGTTTTTAGCCCGAAAAAATCGTTCGAAGAGGTGCTCCTTATCGTCGGGGGCAATGCCCACGCCCTGATCCTGAACGGTTAGCGTCAGCTGCCCATCGGCAAAGTCGCCCCGCACCGTCACCACCGACCCCGGACCGGAGTACTTAACGGCGTTGGAAAGCAGGTTGACCAGCGTTTTTCGCAGCAACGACGGGTCGAGCCAGATGGGCTGGTTGTTGGGCAGGTGGGTCTGAATCTGCTGATCGGGCTTAAGCAACTCGCGCATGTCGGCCACGGTCTCGGTCACCAACGCGCCCAGATCCACTTCGGCGGGGTGGGCCTCAATCTTGCCTTCTTCCAGCTTGCCTACCGACAAAAACTCCTCCAAAATGTCGTTGAGGTGGTTTACCGACGACCGGATGCGGGCAATGTGTTTCTGGCGCTTGTCCTGCTGATCACCGCCGGGGTATTTTTCAATCAGCGTGGCCGACGTCAGCACCGCCGTCAGGGGGGTGCGAAACTCGTGGGAGGCCATGCTCACGAAGCGCGATTTCAACTCGCCCAGTTCGCGCTCGGCCGCCAGTGCCCGCGATAGCTCATCTTTCGACTGCTCCAGTTGCTCCAGCGTGTTCATGAGCGCGTGGGTGCGGTCGGCTACTTTCTGTTCCAGGTCGGCGTTGAGCCGTTCGATGTGGTCGCGGTGGTCGAGCAACTGCCGTTCGGCTTCTTTTTTGAACGTAATGTCAATGATGTAGGCCACCACATAGAGCGCATCTTCGAGCCGGAAATAGCTGAGGCTGATCTCAACCGGAAACACTGAGCCGTCTTTGCGCTGGGCGTGCAGGTCGCGGTTACGGCCCATTGAGCGCACCTGCGGGTTGTCGTTAAACGAGTGGCGCAGCTTTTCGTGATAGCGACTCACGCCCGTGGGCACCAGTTGCTCAATGGTCCGCGTGAGCAACTGACCGGTTTCGTAACCAAACTGCTGGTCGGCGAGCTGGTTGGCCGATACGATCTGTCCGTGTCCATCGCAGACGATAATGCCGATGGTGGCGTTTGAAAAAATGGCTTCGTAGCGCCGCACGCTATGTTCCAGCTCCCGTTCGGCCTGGTGCAGTCGTCCCTGATCGGTGAGCCGCACCAGACCATAAAACCGGCCGTTGGCCGAGAAGGCGCTGATCATCAACTGTCCCCAGAATGTTTGCCCATCCAGCCGGGCTATTTCGGCTTCTTCCTCATGGTGGCCCAGGGCCAGGATTCGGGCAATCAGGCTGTCGCGCCCTTCGTCGCTGAGGGGTTGGTTGCGCAGGGAGCGCGACCGGATGGGGTCATCCAGCAGGGCCTGCTCAGAGGCATAGCCCAGCATACGAACCCCGGCCTGATTCACGCGCGAAAATCGCCCGTTTGTGAGGTCGTAGATGGCAATAAAATCATCGCTTTTCTCGAAAAGTAAATCCGTTAATGCGCTTGAATAGAGTTCGGTGAGCATAGGAAAGGCTGAGGACTGCTTCATCACAATCTACAGCGAATTTTTTAGAAACGGGCCAACAATCAGGGCGATAGCTGATCGGTATCAGTCCATTTGGTAACGAAACCCTGCACTTTTACACGACCCATTGATTTGTAAACAGGTAGACTACCATGGGCTATCCGACCATGACACTCAGCGACACACCCCCCCTGATCATTCCGGCCAACCTGGCGGTACTGCTGCTGTTTATGCCGCCCGACCGGCAGCAGCGCGCCACCCTGACCTCCCTCGCCGATTCGTTGCAACGCCATCTGAACGGCTCGCTGCGCATTCTGAAAATCGACGAGGCTACTCACCCGGAGGTAACCCGGAGTTTCGACATCATCCACACCCCGGCGTTTGTGCTGGTGCGACGGGGGGTGGAACTCTGGCGGCAGGAGGGTATCCCCGACGAGGCCACGCTAACAGCCCTGTCGCAGCGGTTGCTGGGCGGTTGATTGCGGGCCAGACCAGGCCACAGACACCCCGCGGACAGTATTAATTAAAGCGTTTTGTGCGGTAGGGTGTTCTCTCTATAAACCCAACGTGGTATGTCGAACGACGAGAAGAAAAACAAGAACGGAAAAAAGGTAGCCACTAAGGCCCCCAAGGTGCATGGTGTGCATAAAATTCCCAAATATGAACAGACCGGCACCGCCATTGCGCCCCCGGATCTGTCGCCCAAACCCAAAAAAGGCGGGAAGTAGACCGGAACGCCAATGAGTTAACCAACACCGGCCAGCTATCGAAACATGTCGATAGCTGGCCGGTGTTGGTTGTAGTATAGGCAGGCCAACGCCAGTAGTAGTAGTAGATTGTTACTGCCCTTTCGCCGTCAGCAAAACGCCGTTGCCATGACAAACCGGAATTGCCCCGGAATGACTGGCAGAGGTGTTGCCGGAAAGCCCAACGCCACGCACAATCAGCCAGAGGGCCACAAGCACGGTGGTCACGGGCAAACTCCGGCCCAAATACTGCCTCGTGAGGGGTGTAAGGCGGCTTATGAGCACATTCAGGCCGATCATGGCAGGCAACGTACCCAGCCCGAAGACAAGCATATAAGCCGCCCCGGCCACCGGCGAAGGCGTAGCCAGCGCCCCCGCGAGGGCCACGTAAACAGAACCACAGGGCAGCAGTCCGTTTAAGAAGCCCAGCCCGGCCATGTGTGGCAGAGTGGGTTGCCGGAGCAGTCTCGCCAGTGACGCCGTCAGCTTGCCGGTGATGGCTGATGCGTGAAAACCACCGGGCAAGGTCTTTGCCCAGATCACCCAGAGCAGTAGCCATACCCCCGCGCCGATGGCTACGGGTCGCTGCAAGTCGGCCAGCAGCAGGCCCTGCCCCAGTGTACCCACCACCGCGCCTAACAGGCTGTAGGCCAGCAGTCTGCCCGCGTGATACAGCCCCCGAACCAGCCCACGTTGCGCGGTTGGAAAACGACCCACGGGCAGGGCCATCGCCAGCGGCCCACACATGCCAATGCAGTGCAGGCTTCCGGCCAGACCGGTCAACAGGGCGGTGACGTACCAGACGTTCATGGAAGGGTCAGTTCACGGTCGGTATAGAAGTCGCGCTGTCCATTGCTCCAGGTGAGTTGCGCCCGCCAGAGTCCGCCGGGTTTCTCCTGCATGGCAATGGTGCTGACCGTTGGCGTGGTGGCGGTCAGCGCCAGTCGCACATCATGCCGGCGGTCGGCGGGGCGGTAGAGCAGGAAGGTGCCGTGCCGGAGCGAATCGGGCAGGTTGAGCCGGATTTCGTGGCGGGTGGGTACGTACTGAATAATCGTCGTCACGTCGATATGCCGGGCATTGACCACGCGGTTGATCTGCCGTTGATAGGCGATTTCGTCCTGATAGTAATCATCGCGGACAAGGTCGATCCGTTCGCGGTGCATCAGGTACACCAGGGTGCCGATGAAGCCCGCAAACAGGATGAAAATCAGGATAATAGCTTTGCCCCAGGACATAGTATAATGAGTGAATGAGTGACGGTCCGGCGGTCCGGTGAGTGAATAGTTGGCTTCGGCGTAGTTGCTTTCGCCTGGCTACGCGTTGTAGTGTGGCTTCGCTAGCTAGGCCCTTCGACAGGCTCAGGGTGACCACGACCTTGAATCAACTAGAGATGATTGCTTATTAGCCTGTCACCCTGAGCCTGTCGAAGGGCCTAGCTAGCGAAGCCACACTACAACGCGTAGCCACATCAGACCCACCTGCATCATCAGCGCTTTCATTGGTTGAAAAATCGGGTCTGTATCTGCTCAACGACCTTGCCGTTTTCTACTAAATCAATGGGAATGCTCAGGCTGCTGCCGGCCAGTTTGTTGGGCGGAATAGCGATGAAAAACGTGGCCGTGGCTGAGGTTCCACCGGCTAGCTGGGTCAGCGGTTGCACGTAGCGGATGGTGGCCCCAGCCACGGTTGGGCGCAAGGAAACGGTGATGGGATGGCTAGTTTTGTTCAACACGTCGAGGGTATACAGGTTCATGATTTGTCCGTCGGCGGCGCGTTGAAATAGCTGGCCCGGTGCCCGTAAGAGTGTGATGCTGAGGTCGGCGCGGGTGGTGAGCAGGACTACCCAGACCCCTACCAACAGGGCCAAAACGGCCGTGTAGGCCCACATGCGGGTGGTCATGCGCCACGGTTTTCCCGTCTCGATGCCCTCCAGTGAATCATAGCGGATCAGGCCGCGGGGGCGTTCAATTTTGTCCATCACCGTGTCGCAGGCGTCCATGCACTGCGTGCAGTTGATGCACTCCATCTGCAGCCCATTCCGAATATCAATGCCCGTGGGGCACACCTGCACGCAGATCTGGCAGTCGATGCAGTCACCGTGGGCGGGCTGTTCAGGAAACGCTGAGGAAGCCGGAAAACCTTCATGTTTCATTTTCTTCCCCCTCGGTTCGCCGCGGCGGTCATCGTAGGCCACGATGATGGATTGCTTGTCGAGCAGCGCACTTTGCAGGCGACCGTAGGGACAGATAACGAGGCAGACAATTTCGCGGAGGTGGGCAAACACACCGTAGAAAACGCCCGTAAACACAACCATCGCCCCCAGCCCGACGAGGTGGTGGGCGGGGTTGTCGGTGACGATGGCCAGCAGCGCGTCGGTGCCGATAATATAGGCCAGAAAGGTGTTGGCAATAACAAACGAAATGAGTACGAACAGGCTGTTTTTGAGCGTTTTACGCCAGATCTTGTTGGCCGTCCATGGGGCCGCGTCGAGGCGTCTTTTTGCCTTATGGTCCCCCTCAATCCAGTCTTCGATGGGCCGGAATACCATCTCCATAAAGAGCGTTTGCGGACAGGCCCACCCGCACCACACCCGCCCGTAGACCACCGTGAAGCCGGCGATGAAGACAATAAACACCAGCAGGCCGATGGCAACAAGGTAGAAGTCCTGCGGCCAGAACGGTACGCCGAAAAATACGAATCGCCGTTCGAGCACGTTGAACAGAAACAGCGGCTCACCCGCAATGCGTACCCACGGTCCGGCAAACAGGCCCGCCAGCAGTACCATGGCCAGCCCCACCCGCCCCCGAAAATACCGTCCCGTAGCCAGACGTGGGTAGAGCCATTTCCGGCTGCCGCTGTCGGTCTGGTTCGGTGGCACTTCGCGGAAGGTGGCGGTGGTTGTCATAGGGTTGTTTGTTTACTGCATCGCCATTTTTTCTCCTTGCGGGGCTTTGCCGTTGGGTGGGTTGGTACCTTTTATTGACAGAATAAAACTGGCTACCTGCTGCACCTGAAGCGGGTTGAGTTGCTTCTTCCACGACACCATCCCTTTTTCGGGGACGCCCTCGTTGATGGTGTGATAGACCGCCTTGATTGTGCCACCGTGGAGCCAGAAATCGTCGGTCAGGTTGGGGCCAACGATGCCTTCACCTTTGGTGCCGTGGCAGGCCGTGCAGTAGGTCGTAAACAGGGCCTGGCCTGCGGCAATGCCTTTGCTGTCAGCTAGTTGTGTTACAGTGTTTTCGTTGATCTTACCCGCCACCAGCTTGATATATGCCTCGCGCTGCTGGTTGGCGATGGCTACTTCCTGGGTGTACTCCTGCGCCATAACATCGCCGGTGCCGAAGACATGGTAGATGCCCAGGTACACCAGCCCGAAGGCGATAGTGCCGTAGAACAGGGCCATGAACCACGGTGGCGGCGGGTTGTCAAGCTCCACGATGTTGTCGTAGGTGTGCTCCATCGCCAGCGTATGCTCCTGTTCCAGCGAATGCAGCCCGATAAACCGTTTCCAGAACGATTCTTTCGGCACCACCGGCTGCGCAACCACCTGTGGCTCAAGTAGTTTTTGCAGGGTAAGCAGCAAATAAAGGCTGATGGCCAGGGTCAGCAGCACCGCCGCTGCAATCAGGATGGTGATAAACAGCCAGAGCAGGTCGGTGCCCGACGTGGGGTTCCAGAAGGTAGATGGGTTGGTCATGGCGTGTGACCCCACCCCCAGCCCCTCCCCTCAACTGGAGGGGAGGGGAGCCGCTTTAGAGCAGCTTCGCTAGTGTTTCGGGAAGCGTAGCTTACGCCGAAGTAGTCCCCCTCCCCTTGGTTTAAGGGGAGGGGCTGGGGGTGGGGTGGTTTTAGTCCTCTAATGGCAACTGACTCAAGTGGCTGAGGTGCTTTTTGTCGGCGAAAATCAGGTATAAACCTACCAGCGCGAAGAACACGAGGAAGATCAGGAATGAGGTCACCATGTAGGTGTCGGCACCCGGAATTTTGGCGATGAATTGCTTGAACATGACTTTTTTAGTGGTGAGTGATGAACGGTAAGTGATGAGTGGGATGGCCGGTATTCCGGTGCGGCATGATTATGCTGGCGTCAGCCAACTCATCACTTCCCGTTCATCGTTTATCACTTATTTTTTAATGTCCGTCCCCAACCGTTGGAGGTAGGCGATGAGGGCTACGATTTCACGGTCGGGTTGCACGTTGATGCCGTTGGCGGCGAGGTCGGTGCTGATCGTTTTGGCCTGCGTCTGCAGATCGGCGGGGGCATTGGCGATAGCCTGATCGGTGTAGGGAACGCCCACCGAGCGCAGTGCCCGGAGCTTTTTGGTGGTCAGATGCACGTCGAGCTTTTGGGTCAGCAGCCACGGGTAAGGCGGCATGATCGAGCCGGGCGACATCGACACGGGTTCGTGCATGTGGTGGAAATGCCAGGCGTTGGGGTACTTGCCACCCACGCGGTGCAGGTCGGGGCCGATGCGTTTGCTGCCCCACAAAAACGGGTGGTCATACACAAATTCGCCTGCCTTCGAGTACTCGCCGTAGCGTTCGGTTTCCGACCGGAACGGCCGCACCATCTGACTGTGGCAGTTTACGCAGCCCTCGCGGATGTAGAGGTCGCGGCCTTCCACCTCCAGCGCTGTATAGGGCATCACCGACGCGATGGTGGGCACGTTGGAGTTGACCATAAACGTTGGGATCAGCTCCACCATCGTGCCAATCAGGATCACCACCAGCGACCCCACCAGCAGCGGCATCGGCTTTCGCTCGATCCAGCGGTGCCAGTAGGTGTCCTGCCCCGTGGGTACGTAAATGGCTTCCAGGGCGGGTGCTTCGGCGGGTTCGTTCGCCACGAGCGTACCGGTGGCCATGGTTTTGAACAGGTTATAACCCATCATGATCGCCCCCGTCAGGTAGAGTACCCCGCCAAATGCCCGCATCATGTGCAACGGCAACAGTTGCAGCGTCGTCTCCAGAAAATTGGGGTATTTCAGCAGGCCATCGGGTGTGAACTGTTTCCACATCATACCCTGCAAAAAGCCCGATACATACATCGGAATGGCGTAGAACAGAATGCCCAGCGTGCCAATCCAGAAGTGGGCGTTGAGCAGCTTTTTCGAGTACAGCGGCGTCTTGTACAACCGAGGAATGAGCCAGTACAGGATGGCGAAGGTCAGAAAGCCGTTCCAGCCCAGCGCCCCAACGTGCACGTGGGCCACCACCCAGTCGGTGAAGTGAGCAATGGCGTTGACGTTTTTCAGGGCCAGCATGGGTCCCTCAAACGTAGCCATGCCGTAGGCCGTCAGGCCCACCACCATAAATTTCAGAATGGCGTCTTCGCGCACCTTGTCCCAGGCCCCGCGCAGGGTAAGCAGCCCGTTGATCATGCCGCCCCACGACGGGGCAATGAGCATAACAGAGAAGACCACACCCAGCGACTGCGCCCAGTCGGGTACGCTGTTGTAGAGCAGATGGTGCGGCCCCGCCCAGATGTAGATGAAAATGAGCGCCCAGAAATGCAGGATCGACAGCTTGTAGGAATAGATGGGCCGACCGGCCATTTTGGGCAAAAAGTAATACATCATGCCCAGGTAGGGCGTGGTCAGGAAGAAAGCCACGGCGTTGTGGCCGTACCACCATTGCACCAGCGCGTCCTGCACCCCGGCGTAGACGTAATAACTTTTGAACAGGCTCACCGGCATCTCGAACGAGTTGACGATGTGCAGCACGGCCACCGTGACGAACGTGGCGATGTAGAACCAGATGGCCACGTACAGATGCCGCTCGCGCCGTTTGATGATCGTGCCGAACATGTTCACCCCGAAAACAACCCAGATCACCGTGATGGCAATGTCGATGGGCCACTCCAGTTCGGCGTATTCGTGGGAGGTAGTGAGGCCCAGCGGCAGAGTGGCTACCGCCGCCACAATAATGGCCTGCCAGCCCCAGAAATGGACTTTGCTGAGCAGGTCGGAGAACATCCGCGCCTTGCAGAGCCGTTGCAGCGAGTAGTAGACGCCCATGAAAATGGCGTTGCCCACAAAGGCGAAAATGACCGCGTTGGTGTGCAGCGGCCGAATGCGCCCGAAGGTGGTATACTGGTTGCCGAGGTTGGCCGCCGGGGCGAATAACTGGGAGGCAATCAGCACGCCAATGACCATGCCGATGATGCCCCAGATGATGGTGGCTACGCCGAAATCGCGCACGATGCGGTTGTCATAAGCAAAGCGTTCGAGCGTGGGGGGAGCACCCGTTGGCGAGCCGGACAGCGGTTGGCCGAGTTTGGCCCGATCCGGGGAGATGATATTGATGGGTCGTTCAGGCGAGACGTTCATAGGGCGGTAGCGTTGGTGTTTGAGGAAGCAGGCGAGGGGTTAGCCGGGGCATCATCGTCGAGCAGCATCCGGATGGCGGGGGTGTAGAGATCGTCCTGCTGCCCGGTCTTCATAGACCAGATAAAGGCTCCCAGAAATCCCAGCGCGATGGTGAAGCTGATGCCGATCATGAAAAAGAGGATACCCATTGGCGGTGTGTGATTGACCGGGACAAAGGTGCCGCCGCCCCACCCACCCCCACATGAGGCCTGTTAGCTCACTGGTTGATTAAAATCAGGTGCTGGCGCGCCGACACGGTTAATCAACTCAGAGCCACGTATTAGCCAACGGCAACCGGAACGGGGGGGGCACCGCGTAGCTTCGGTATGGCGCAGGAACAAACGCGCCGACAAACCCATGCAACGCAGAATGTTTATGCTCAACACACTAGCCGCGGTTCCACTAATGGCCAGCAACCCGGATGTCAGCCCCGCCGATCGGGAAAAGAAGGGGTTTAAAGTAGCCGCTGGCGAAGGGCGCTACCATGGTCCAATCCACCTCCAGGGCGTTAATGCCAATGTGTTGGCCGTAAAAGTGTCGGGTAAAGACACGAACGGCGATCTGGCCATTTTCGAGCAAACCAGCCTCTCGCCCGGCCGGGGTACGCCCATGCACGTTCACCCATATCAGGACGAAGTCTTTACCGTCATCGACGGGGAGTACGCCTTTCAGAT
Organism: Fibrella rubiginis; assembly: GCF_017353185.1. Classification (GTDB taxonomy): domain Bacteria; phylum Bacteroidota; class Bacteroidia; order Cytophagales; family Spirosomataceae; genus Fibrella; species Fibrella rubiginis. The sequence goes on from NZ_JAFMYV010000001.1 coordinate 684,458, forward strand.
TGGCGACGACAAGTATCGGCTCAAGAGTGGCGAGACGATTTTTCTGCCCCGGCAGGTGCCGCATTCGTGGATACAGCTCAGCGAACGGGGCAAAATGATGGTGACTATGCAACCCGCCGGGAAGCTGGAAGATTTTTTTGTGGCCGTCGCCGCCCTGAAAACGCCCCCGACACCCGCTGAACTGGCCGCCATTTTCGCCCAAAACGATATGAAAGTCGTGGGCCCACCCATGACCGTTGACTGACCATGCCGGGCATTCGCTGACGAAACTCACCCGATGGCCTGACCCGTATCAGGTGCGGGGCAGGCCGTGGGGCGGACGTTTGTGGCCTGGTTTCCTCCTGTAAACGATGACCATGAACAACACACTCTTGCCCACCTTTGCTCTGGATCAGGCCCAGAGCCGCGTGCTCAGTTGCCGGGCGCAACACCAGTCCTGGGCCAGCCGACTCTCGCAGAGCGAAGCCGAAATTGACCAGCTGCTCTCCCTGCTAACCGACCTGCCGGTTGATACCTACCGCAGCCTGAGCGAGTTCAGTCAGACCTACGCCTCGGCCCTTAGCCGGTTGAAAACCAATATCCATCAGCTCCAGACAGACGTTGTCTGCGATGGTCGGGGCTGTGCATCAACCCCACCACCCGCCACCTGTACCGATGTTCATTTCACGTCGCCGGTTAGTAGCAACGCGCTTATTTCCAGTGCGTTACTCAGCTATGACCAGATCAAAAGCCGCTGCAACACCTACCTCGCCGAACTGGTCGGACTGAATTTAATTTAACACACAATAGGGTCATTATCAAAGACTTTACGGTTTGCCTGTTTAAAAACTACACATCATTCACCTCCGCCACAACCGCGACGAAACGTATAGGTAGCTTTGTGGTGTATTGCTGATAGGCGCGTATTGCTGACGCGAGTGGCTGACGCACGGCCCTTCGACAGGCTCAGGGTGACAACAAACTTGAATCAGTTCACTGAACTGCATTAGATGGGCTGTCACCCTGAGCCTGTCGAAGGGCCGCGCGTCAGCAATACGCGCCTATCAGCAATACACATGGGAACTAACCCAGTGTAACACCAACATACTAAGCCAATTAAGCATGCCCACCCCGACCCGCGACATTGACACCGACGCCGACATTGCCCTATTCGTGGCCCATTTCTACGAGCGTATCCGGCAGGACCCCGACCTCGGCCCCATCTTCGACGGCGTAGCGCAGGTAAACTGGCCCGAACACCTGCCCAAGATTGAGCGGTTCTGGTCGAGTATGCTGTTGGGTACGGGTACGTATGCAGGTAACCCCATGCCCGTCCATTTCGAGCTGGCCCGAAAAACGCCCATCCGCCCCGCCCACTTTACGCAATGGCTAGCCCTTTTCCGACAAACCCTGACCGAGCATTTCACGGGCGAACGCACCCAGGAAGCCCTACTCCGCGCCCAGGGCATCGCCACCGTCATGCAGGGCCGGTTAAGGGGAATGGAATTATTGAATGGGTGAAGAATTTTCTCGAATTACTATGAAATATTGTACAGTTAATTTTATATTAACTTGGGGGGATGTTTGGATATATCATGTAAATTAAAATCATTTAGTTTCTCATTTGTAAGGCCCATGTGAGGCATTGCGAATTGTCTGGTATAACCATCACCACTATTTGTAAATCCTCCATGTACAGGAGATGTAAAATACTTATTGATTAAATCTTCTGATATTAATTCTTTGGAAAATTCTATATGATTTCCGTTATTGTTTTTAAGGAAATTACTTTTATAGTAGATATTGTGTTTTTCACTTTTTAAGAAAAACAAAGGAAAATCCCTTACAGTTTCGTGTAAATGAAAAAACATCGTATCTTCTACGTCTCTCAACTGGTGCAAATAAGTGTTGTCTGGAAAGTATAAACTCACATGAACTTTTAAAGCTTCTAATAACGCATCGCTGATTTTGTATATCATGTACTGTATACGCCTAATTTCACTTGCTATGGAAGTTGGAGGACTGTCGGGTTCGACTCCACCGTGATCATTTGCTACTTCTAACCAATACCCAAACCCTATCTCATCTTGGCTATTTACTTTTAAAAATCTTATCTCACTACTTGTATGTTTCAATTTATTGTATAAATTTTTCAAAAATATTAATTCAACGTCGTTTTTGAAATTGTCTTTGAAATCACTGACGATCATATAATGCTTTTTTTCAAGCCACCTATCGACAAAACCAGTAGGTCTGTCAGGATGTTTCTCCGCGAAACATAACATTATTTCAAAGCATGAATCGTAGAATTTAAACAAGTCGTATAAAACCATTCTAAAATATGGATATATATCATCTGTTTCCTCATTATAATTTGTTACTTTATGTGATAAAATTATGACATCCGTGATTAATCTTGTCGTGACCAAATTATAAATTTCACCTGGATGTCTAAGTTTATAGTAATTATAGTTCACTTCGTTTTCTGGGATGAAAGCGAAATAGTCCATAATAGCAGGCCCTAGTCCAAACATATCCGTTGTTTTGAAAATATTGACCATTATTTATCTTGCGCTTTGGTTATTAAACAGTGCATGTCATAAATTTAGCGAATTACTTTGTACAGCCAATTGCTATACCTTTCAGTACAACAACCCAAACAGCCACAGCGGTACCTTCTGCTCGAAGCCTATTTCGATGTCGTCGGCGGCGATGTAGGCGTTGGGGAGGGTGGCGATCTGCTGCCCGGTTTTGCCCGCGCCACCTACTTCGATGGTGATGCGGCGGTCGAGCAGGAAGTCGCCCTGATCGGTGTATTCAACCTGATGAACGGGGTGGGTTTGGCTCAGAAAAAAGCTTTCGCGTAGGGTGCCGGTGTTGGGTACTAACCCCGTCTGCAGGCTACCAAGGGCATATTGCAGGTTTGGGTGGGCCAGGTAGACCTTATCTGGTTTCTGCATCCGGGTCATGCCTACACGGTCGCGGTGAAGCAGCGTCAGGATGCCCAGCTCTTCCAGGTAATGCAAAAAATCGATTACCGTGTTGCGGGTCACGTGCAGGCTTTCGCTTAGTTTTGAGACGTTAGGTTTGAGCGGCACGCTCTCCGCCAGCACCACCAGAAACGTCTTGAGCTTATCGACAGTGGTGTAGCTGATGTCGTAGGCAGCGGGCAAATCCATCTCCAGGCTCAGCCGGATCGTTTCGGTCAGCTTCTGACCATAGACATCCGCGTTTTCCAGAAAATAGGGATAATAGCCGTATTGAAAATAGGTCGACAGATGGGCTAGTGGCTTGAACGTGGCAGTCAGATCAGCGGCGATTTCGGAGTGGCGTAGCAGCAAATCATCCAGCGACAGCACGGGTAGCTGGGCCAGATTCTGAATCTGCAAAAACTCGCGGAACGACAGGCCATGCAGTGTGTACATCACCGCCCGGCGGCTCAAATCGCCTTTGCTGCGCTCCAGGTGAATTACCGACGAACCAGTGAAGATGATGCGTAGGTCAGGGAAATCATCGTACAGATTTTTGATCTCCTGCGTCCAGTTGGCGTAGCGGTGTACTTCGTCGAGAGCCAGTACCTGACCACCACTGCGTACAAAAGTGGCCCCCAGATCATAGAGCCGATTGGCACTGAAATAGAGGTCATCGAGGCTTACATAGAGCGTGGTACCGCTTGGTTTCGCCAGTTGCTTCAGATATTGCAACACCAGCGTTGTCTTGCCAACGCCCCGCGCTCCTTTGATCCCAATGAGTTGATTTCGCTCCCAATCAATGACATTGATGGTATCGCGAACGAAGGTCAGCGATGTACGTTGCCGCTTGGCAGCATATTTGGCAACTAGATTTTCCACAGAAATTGCTTTTTACAGAAAGCAATTTAGGCTAAAAGTTGCTTTCTGTAAAAAGCAATTTTTCTTTTCGGGTCTGCCACATACTTGCTATTGCTATAATCTGGTTGACGTCCCGTCAGAGGCACAACAGTGTAGCGTTGGAGTAACGTGTGCGGCTGTTGGCGTCTGCGACTATTGTGTCCCTACGGGACATGAGGACAGTGGCATAGACGGTTCTCCTACCGACGCCTGCGGCTCTTATGTCCCTACGGGCCGAGGGAACGGCCACTAGTTAACTGCTTACTTCCGCCACGACCGCATACCTATGGCTGCAATGGCGAGCATCGTGGCGGAACTGATGGGCATCAGGATGGCGGCGACGAGGGGGGAGAGGTGGCCGGTGAGGGCGTAGCTGAGCCCGATGAGGTTGTAGCCTACCGATACGCCGAAACTGAACCGGACGAGGTTCATGCCGAAGCGGCTATAGCGCAGAGATTCAGGTAGTTGGGTCAATGAACCGGCGTCCAGAATGGCGTCGCTGGCGGGGGTAAACTGGATTGTGTCGTCAGTGATGGCCATGCCCACGTCGGCTTGTTTCAGGGCACCGGCGTCGTTGAGCCCATCGCCGATCATGAGCACACGATGACCCTGCGCCTGTAGTGCCTTTACCCGGTCGAGCTTGGCCTGCGGGGGACAGTTGAACGTCATATGCGCTGGGGCAAACCACTTAGCCAGCAGGGGGTTACTCGTCAGGGTGGTGTTATCGCCAGAGAGCAGATGGAGCTGATAGGTGCCAGCCAGTTGGGTCATCATCGCGTTCAGGCCGGGCCGGTAGGCTACGGGAATCTGGAAACAGCCGCGGTACAGGTGCTCGATGCTGACGTGCGCGGTGGTTTCGCTGACGTCGGGGACAAACTCAGCCGTCACAAACGACGACCTGCCCACTTTCACGATCCAGCCATCGACCACGGCCTGTACACCATGCCCCAGCACTTCCGTGAAGCCCTCGATAGCCAGCACGGGCGCATCGGTCAGATGGCTTGTCAGCTGCCGGCTCAGCGGGTGCACCGACTGCCGTACCACCGCTGCCACCAGGGCTCGTTCGTAGCTTGTTAATGGCGCAGAAAATGCTTCTACAACGCTCAAAGCCTTATTTCCTGCACAGGCGGTTTCACGCATTCGCTCACCGGAACCCGTCAGCGTGCCCGTTTTGTCGAACACGATGGTGTCGCAGGCGGCGAGCTGTTCGATGACGTCGGCGTTTTTGAGGTAGCATTTCTGCTGCCCGAGCCGCCGCAGACCGTTGCCCATCGCGAAGGGGTACGACAGCGACAGCGCACACGGACAGGCAATGATGAGCACGGCCGTAAACGCGTTGACTGCCCGCGCCGGGTCATGCGCAAACAGCAGCCAATACGCCCCCACCACCAGGGCGAGGGTTAGCACGATGACGGTGAAGTACGTACCCACCCCGTCGGCGAAGGAGCGAAACCGGCTTTGTTTTTTCGTAAAGGCTTCATTGTTCCAGAGTTGGGTGAGGTAGCTCTGCGCCGTTTCGCGCACCACCTCCAGGTCGATGGCCTCGCCCAACTGCCGCCCCCCGGCGTAGATCAGGTCGCCCGGCTGTTTTGGCTCCGGCACCGACTCGCCCGTCACGAAGCTGTAATCCAGTTGGCCGTTGCCCCGGTAGAGCAGCGCGTCGGCGGGGACCAGTTCGCCGTGCCGCACCCGTATGCGGTCGCCCTTCCGCAGGTTCGCCACGGGAATAGGCTCTTCGGTTTCGCCCGACAACCGTGTTACGGCCAACGGGAAATAGGCGGTGAAATCACGCTCGAAAGAAAGAAAATCGACGGTGCGCTGCTGAAACCATTTGCCGCATAACAGAAAGAATATCAGCCCGGTCAGCGAATCGAAATAACCCGCGCCGTGCTGAAAAAGTACTTCGTAGCAGCCCCGGAAAAAGGCCACCAGAATACCCAGCAAAATTGGCGCGTCGATGTTGATGAGCCTGCCACGAACGTGACGGCGCAGGCTTTGCCAGACGGATGTGAAATAGCCTGACGCCGAATAAAACACTACCGGCAGAGCCAGCAGCAGGTTAAAAAAACCAAACCACTGTTTGAACAGGGGGTCGTCGAGGCCGAGGTAGTCGGGAAAGCTAAACAGCATGATGTTGCCCGCGCAGAACCCCGCCACCGCCAGCCGGTAGAGTAGGGGGCGGTAGGTGGGTTTCTGTCCCTGCTGCACCACGTCGGTCAGGCTGATGAGCGGTTCGTACCCCAGCGACGTGAGCAGGTCCACCACCTGCCGGAGCGTTAACTGCGTTTTTTGGTAGGTAACATGAACCTGTTTTTTCAGAAAATCGACCCGCGTTTGGGTAATGCCCGGCTCAATTTTGTAGAGGTGCTCAAGCAGGTACAGACATGACGAGCAATGGATGGTAGGGACAAAAAACGTGGTGGTAGCCGTGGTCTCATTGCTGAACGTGAGCAGCTTTTCCACGATGTCGGGGTGATCCAGAAAGGCCGTCCGGGCCGTTTGCGGGCCGTTTTTGGTCGAAACGCCCGGCTGCTGATTAAGGTCGTAATACTGGCACAACTGGTGGTCGCTCAGCACCTGATAGACCGTACGGCAACCGGCGCAGCAAAAGGCTTTGTCGCCCAGCTGAACGGGCTGGTCGGGGCAGGTATCGCCGCAGTGGTAGCAGCGTAGGGCGGGTTGAGCAGTGGTCGTCATAGGGGCAAGTTCCACCCTGGTCCGTTCCGGTTGCATGACGCAAATCAGGCCGGGTGTTGACCTCCATCAACCCGAACAGCCGCCTCGGCATACGGGTTTGCGGTACACACGACACCAGATAAACGCACTAGACTATAGCCAGCAGTGGAATATCGGTGAGGCGGGCTGTGCGTTCGGTGTTGCCTTCAGTGAAGAGCCGCCAGAACCAGTTGTGGTGCTGGGGCAGCATCATGATCAGGTCAGCTTTGTTGGTGTGCGCAAAGGTCAACAGCGTGTCGTAGACTTCGTCGCCCGTTACAATCGTCAGGGTGTGCGGCACCGAGCCTATCAGCCGCCGGATATGCTCGGCCCGTTCGCGAATGAGGGGGTCGTCTGGTTTGTCATTGACACACAGCACATTAATGACACAGCCGAAGAGCCGGGCGAAGTGAAGCGTTGAGTCGAGCGTGATGGCGTCGGGAGGGGTGTTGAGGTCAATGCCCAGTACAACATTGCCAATGGTTCCATAGGCTGCGTGGGGCGGTACAAGCAGCAGCGGCACCGTTGTTTCGGCAATCATTTCGGTAGCCACGCTGCCCATCAGCTGCGCGCTTTGCGGGGCTGAACCCACTGTCGACATAACCAGCAAATCGGCTTTTTCGGCTTCGGCCACCGCCCGAATCGACGGGATGGCGTAGCCCTCGCGGGTGATGCACCGGATGGGTACGTCGGTGCCAAACTGCGCCTGTAGTGTCCGTGCCAATTCGGTCAGGTGCTTCTGGCTGTCGGCATACATGGCCTTGGCACTCAGCGGAAAATCACCGCCAATTTCGGCGGGATTAGACGGCCAGAAATGAAAGGCGTTGATCAAAACCAAACTGGCCTGCTGGGCATGGGCCAGTTGCATGGCGAAGTGGGTGGCCCGGTTGGCATTGGGCGTAAGGTCGGTGGCAACAGCAATGGTTTTCATAAAGCAGTCAGGTTCGTTTTTGTCGTGGTTTAGCTGATGACAAAGCAACCACGGCAAAACGAGCCCTTACCTGATGCACATCAGGTAAGGGCCTGATCTTTGTCGACCTCACCCACTACTCAGAAGGGATAGCCAATACCGATATTGAGGACCACGGGGTTGGGTCCGGTGGTGAGCCGATTAAAGGAAAACTGCCTCAGTATAAATCGCTCGTCGACTTCCTGCCCTTCAAGGGTGCGGTAGCGACGGGCCGGATCATACACTTTAATGGCCGCGTCGAGGCGAAGCACCACGATGGAAAAGTCGATACGCAGCCCCACGCCGGTGCCCACGGCAAACTGTTCGAGAAAGTTGCCCGACCGAAACACGGCGTTCGCTGGCCCGCCGGTGGCGTTGGCGGGGGTGGTTGACGTGAGTTGGTTAACCGGGTTGCGCAGCAGCCAAACGTTGCCCACGTCAATAAACGCCGCGCCGTTTATTTCGGCGAAGAGCTTAAACAACCGCCCCCGCAGTTCTGCCGACCCTTCCAGCAGTACATCGCCGGGGCGCTCAAAGCTGTAGTCGAATCGTTCGCCGTAGGGGCCCCGGAATACGGGCAGATAACCCGCCGCATCGGTGGTAGACTGGGGGTAGGAGGCCCCCAAGCCAAGCCGACGGGGCAGCCAGGCGCGTACGCTGTTGGGGCCACCGGCAAAAAAACGTTTTTCGTAGGGGGCCGTTTCGTTGGGGCCGTAACCAAACAGCAGCCCGGCGTTGGCCCGAAACGCCAGCGTGGTGCGGGGGGCCAGGGGCAGGTAGTGCCGATAGTCGATGTTGGTACGCAGGTACTTGTAAAACTCAAGCCCGGTGGCCTGCGTCAACGACAGGATATCCGTTGTTTTCAGCAGGTTCAGCGTGGTGCCCCCCGACTCGGTGGTGACGCGGAAGAAATTAGCCCGCTTGTTCTGGCCAATTACGTTGGTGTTGTAGGTGTAGCCGAAGCTGACGCTGGAGAAAAAAGCGTTCCGAAAACTCTTGTCGATGGTGCTGCCCTGGAGTACGGCATTATCGACAAACTTCTGAAAATCAGCCGATATGATGTTCGACTGCAAATAGTTGACGTCCAAAATGCTGGCCGTGAACTGCCGGGTCTGTGACTTTTGCCAGAGGTAAGTCATGGTGCCGCGCAGGTTCCGCCGCGAATAGTCGGGGCGCACGCTGGCGTTGTAGCCGAGCGAAAACTGGGTGCGTGGGTTGAGCGTGTTGAACCGAAACCGCACCTTTCCCGGAAACAGAATCTGCGGAAAGAGCAACGACGTGGTGACGCCGAACTCCTGAGCCGAATAGAAAACGGGCGAACTTTGCTGGGTCGAAAACCCGGTCTGGGCTTCGATGCCCAGGCGGAGGGCCACCTCAAACGTTTCGAGGCCACCAAACAGGTTGCGCGCCCGCAGCGAAAGGTTACCGAAAGGCCCCGGCAAATTACCCTGCGCCTGATACAGCAGCGTGAAGCCCCCCTCCACGCTGTAATCGTACTTGTCGAGCGGGGTGGCCGAAATCAGCGTGCGTAGTTTTCGCCCGGTGGTGTCGATGAAATTAACGGACGCAAACTTGAACTGGTTGAGCAGAAATAGCTGCCGCTGGGTGTCGGCATAGTCGATTTGGCGGTAAAGCGCACCGGGCCGTAACGAGATCTTGGTGTTTAGCAGCCGGGGCGAATACATGCCCGGTTCCATAAAATAGCGGATGCCGTTGTTCACCACCGTGTCGAGGGGAATGGCCGGGTCGCGAAAAATCTTCACGTCGACGTCGCCGATGGTGTAGACCGGATGCGTTTTGCCCGGTGGGTTCAGCACCTGCACATACAGGTCAACGGGTTGCGAGAGGGTGTCGGTATCGGTAGGTAAAAACGTGGTGTCGCGGGCGGCGCGGAACTGAACATACTGGCGCGAAAAGCCGTAGTAGCCCTGATTGCGAAGCAGCGTTTCAATCCGTACCTGCTCGGCGTTGATGTTGGCCTCGTCGTAGCGGGCACCTGCCTTCAGCGGTGACGCTGCCAGCGTTTGGGTCACCAGCGAGTCGATGTGCCTGTCGGCAATTTCGTAAGTAATGGTGGATAGGATGAAGGGAATGCCTTCTTTGACCACGTAGTTGACGCGCACCCGCCGGTCGACCAGGGTATCGACGCGAAAGGACGATTTCGCCAGAAAAAAGCCTTTGTTGTTCAGATACCGCTTCATCTTGGCCGTGTTGGCGCGGGCGTTCTGCTCGTCGAAATACACGGGTGGCTCGCCAAAGGTGCGCATGCCCCAGTTGCCTTTTTCGATGTAGCGTTGCAGGCGCTTGGCCTCGCGGTCGAAGCGGCGGTTCAGCTTTTTCAGCGCCTGCTGATCATTGGCCAGGGCCTGGCTTTCCTGTTCAAACCGGGCTGTGCGTACTTCCAGCTCACGCCGGGCCGAGTCGGGCCGGTAGTTACCCGAAAAGGCCTGATAGAGCCAAAGCCCCACGGTCAGGGGTGTTTGCAGAACGCGTTTGTTGGGCCGTTGCGGAATCAGGGCAGTGAGGTCGTCGGTGGAAACGACCCGGTTTCCTTTTACGGTCTGGGCATAGAGCAGGTACTGATTGTCGGGAATTCGCCTGGCCGACAGGCAGCCCGAGAGCCACCAGGGTAGCCCCGTTACCAGCAGCAGCCGAAGCCAATAGTAGATGCCGCTGGGCTGGCTGCGGGGTTGAGCTGAAAAATGCCTGATAAACTGAATTCCCTTTTGTATAAACTCCATACGCTACGCCGCAAAGACAGCCTGCCCTAACAGATAATGGCAGCACTGCTGGCGTAAAGTTATTCCACTACGCCCAGTTTCCCGTCGATAAAACGCGCTTTAGGCCTGGTTGTGTATCTGTCCCGTCGTTGCCGCCTTAACCAACGTCGGGCCCTGCTTCATCGTCGAAGCACTCCACCGAGTCGGTAGAAGTAGGGCAGGCCAGCATGGGTTCGCCCCAGACAACGCCCCGGCTGTAGGTGCAGATAAAATAGTTGGCCGGGCCTTTGAAAATAGCCAGTACCGTTTCGCCGTTGGCCGATATGGCACCCACGGCTTCGTGCACCGCCATGCCCATGTCCCGATAATTGATTTCGTAGATACGCTCACTGCTGATGGCATAGCCAAGGCTGGTGACGCGATCAGCAATACGGCGGTGGATTCGTTCAGCCTGTAAAGCGCTGGTAGCGAAGGGGAGAAAGTAATTCATGGGCTGCGCGTTGAGTAGGCATCATGGCCCCATCAATAGTGAAGTGGGCGCATTGTCACCCTGTCTGGATAAGATACTATATCGGAACGGTAGGGGATTAAAATTGTTTTAAAAGTGACCTATTTAACTATTCATATGTGAATTTTATCACCTGATGTTGCTTGGTGCCCAGTTGGCGTGCCGCTGAAAAAGAGGGAACTTGCGGGGCCAATCAGTTCCAGTATGCCGTTCGATGCTCTCTAAAGCCATTGCCCAGTTGGTGCGGTCACTGCACCAGAAAAAATACCGCCAACAGGAAAACCTATTTTTGGTAGAAGGGGCCAAAAGCGTACAGGAAGTGCTATCGTCGGCTTTTCGGGTCGAACTGCTGCTGGCTACCGATGCGTTCATTACCGATAATACGGCCCTGATCAGCCCGCAACGGTGCCGGGTGGAAATCGCTACCCCCGACGAGCTGACCCGCTTGGGTACGCTGGAGAGCAACAACGCCGCCATTGCCGTGGTGCAGATGCGCCCTAACACACCCCCCACGCTGCCCCCCAACCAGTGGACGCTGGTGCTCGACGACGTCCGCGACCCTGGTAATTTGGGCACCATTCTGCGCATTGCCGACTGGTACGGCATCGACACTATTTTGTGCTCGGCCACCACCGCCGACGTGTACAACCCAAAGGTGATATCGGCCAGTAAGGGCTCGTTCACGCGGATACAGTGGTGGTACGGTGATCTCGAGGCCATACTGAAAACGGCCCGCCAACCCATTTTTGGGGCTTTCCTAGATGGCGAAGACGTTCACCAACTAACTTTTGGAACGGCTGGCGGCCTGATCGTGCTGGGCAATGAAGCCAATGGCATTGGCCCCTCAGTGGAAAAATTGATCACTCACCGGGTAACCATTCCGCGCTACGGATTGGCCGAGTCGCTCAACGTGAGTATTGCCACGGCGGTGTTACTGGATAACCTGCGACGGGGTCAATAAGTGGTGTTATGTACCATTTAATCAGTTGAAAATACCAAATAATTGATATTGTAATCGCGAATAGCGTTTCAAACTACATTCGGATTGTGTAAATAAAACCGAATGATGAAACAACTACTTAGTTTATTAACCTTACTACTTTATATTACTGACGGGAATTGCTTAACGCAGTCATTTACAAATTCTAACTTACCCCTGCTGGTTGTTCAGGTCAATGGTGCGGCTATCAACGACACACCCAAAACGCCGGGACGACTGTGGGTAGTGAACAGCCCCAACGGTGGGCGCAATGCCCTTGCCGACACGGTAACCGCCGAACTGAAGACCCGCCTGGGCATCGACGTGCGGGGCAACACCTCACAGAATAACCCTAAAAAGTCGTACGGTATAGAGCTTTGGAAAGCCAACGGCACCTCCCTCAGCAGTGTGTTGCTGGGCATGCCCGCCGAAAGCGATTGGGTGCTGTATGCCTCGTATCAGGACAAATCGCTGATGCGTGACCCGCTTACCTACTGGATGGCCCGCCAAATGGGTCGGTACTCGTCGCGGGCGCGGTTTGTGGAATTGTTTATTGATAATCAGTACCTGGGCGTATATGTGCTGGAAGAAAAGATCAAGCGCGGAGCCAGCCGGGTGCCCATCACCAGCATCGCTACAACCGATGTGAGCGGTGATAAACTCACGGGTGGTTACCTGATGAAAATTGATGCACCCGATGGCGGTCAGCGCTTTGGTTCTGCCTACACCAACACCTGCCGTCAGGCCGGAACCGTGACGGAGTTTGAAGTAGAGTACCCCAAGAGCACCAACCTGCAACCGGCCCAGTTTGCTTATATCCAGCAGTATATCCGTGATTTTGAAAACGCGCTGCAATCTCCGCAGTTCAAAGACCCCACCAGCGGCTATGCCCGCTACGCCGACGTCGATTCGTTTGTCGATTACTTTCTGCTCACCGAACTGACCAAAAACGCCGATGCCTACGCCGTCAGCGTTTACTTCTCGAAAGACCGCGACAGCAAAGGCGGGAAGCTCACCATGGGGCCGTTCTGGGACTACAACTACGCCTGGGGCAACGGGTTCTACTGCGGGCAGCCGGGGGCCACGGGCTGGGCCTGGAGCGAAAGCATTGTCTGCAACGTGCCGGGCAGCGTATCGTTCTGGTGGGAACGCCTGCTCCGTGACCCGGCGTTTACGGCTAAACTGAGTCGCCGCTACAAAGCCCTGCGGCAAACCGCGTTCAGCAACAATGCCCTGATGGCTTACGTCGACTCGTCGGCGGCGGTGGTGAACGAAGCGCAGGTGCGCAACTTCCAGCGGTGGCCGGTACTAACGCAGGATGGCCTGCCCTTTACGCCCCACGGGGGCACGTATGCGGGTGAGGTAGCGTACCTGAAAAGCTGGATGCAGACCCGTTTAAACTACATAGACGGCCATATTGACCAAATCGGTCTGGTTGGCAATGCCGGGTTGACAACCACTGTTTGCCAGCCCGAAACGCAGTATACCCTGCTGGCCCAGGCTGGTGAGCGAACTACGCAACAATGGCTCTATAACAACAACAACGTCCCGAACGCCCAGCAGCCGACCCTGACGGTGGGGCAGTCGGGTACGTATACAGCGCAGTTGATTTATTCAGGGAATTTGGGCTGTTCGCTGCTGATGGAGCCAACAACCATAACGTTCAGCAATGCCACAGCGCCAGCCGTAACCCTGGCCTATGGCCTTACGGCCAACATGCAGAACGTGCCCTCGCTAAACATGCAGGCATCGGGTAGCGCAGCCAGCTATGCCTGGACCGGGCCGGGGCAGTTTACGGCGGTGGGCACTGCCATCAGCCGGGCCGCATCGCCCCTCACCGACGGCTATTATCGGGTGGTTAGCCGCAGCGCCGAAGGATGTGCCCGCACCGATTCGCTCCTGGTCGATTACCGGTCTGAAATGGCCGATCTGAGTCTGGAAGGGCAGGTAAACATCCGAACGCCCGAAGTAGGCCAACCAGTGCTGGTGAGCGTGACGGTACACAATGACGGCCCTGCCGACGCGCTGAACGTGGTGGTGCAGAACCGACTTCCTTCACGCGTGTCCATGCTGACCGGTGCCACGCAGGTGGGGCCGGGGCTGGTGCAGTTGCCGCCCCTAACGGTGCCCGCAGGTATGAGCGAAACGGTCAGCTATTGGGTTCGCCCCGACACGGCGGCTACGGTGCTGAATGCCCTGGAAGTTGTGTCTGCCTCGCGGATTGACCCCGACTCGCGCCTCGGTTCGGGTAGTGGCGACGGCGAAGATGATGTTGCGTTTGTTGATTTTCGCACAATCGACGCCGAGGGGCCCCTTCGTCGGTCGCCCAATCCGAATGGGTATCCGCTACCGGCCCTACTGTCAAACCAGCCCCCTGCGAACCCGGCCAAAGCAGACCTCAGCCTTCAATTAATTACCAGCAAACTGGTGCTGGCCGTCGGCGACACCGTGACGGTTCAGGCGGTGGTCACCAACGCCGGAGGGCTAACGGCCACGGGTGTTTCGGTGCGGGTTGACTTGCCCGGCGGCTTTGCTTACGTACCGGGTTCGGGCGGCACCAATGCTGGGCAGGCTGTAACGCAGGCCCTGCCAGCGGTGGCAGCTAATCGCTCGGAACGGCTGACATTCAAAGCTATCCGAACTAACGTAGCCGGTCGACAACTGATTCGTGCAGAGGTGATTAGCGCGAATCAGGCTGACCCCGACAGCCAGCCCAACAGCGGGTTTATTGATGGACAGGATGACACCGCACAGGTACTGCTTCGGTAATCACATAAACGAGCTCATCGACGACTCGTTGGCGAGTTCCTGCGCGTGCTCTTTGCCCAGGTATTTGTCGATGATGTTGTGCGCGAGGTAGAGCAGTGGAGTGAGCAAAATGGCCGTAGTGGCTTTGTAGAGGTAGTTGATGATCCCCACCGCAACCACCTGCCCAATAGACCAGTTGCCAAAAACATAAAACGCGATACCCAGCACCACAAACGAGTCGATAAGTTGCGAGACGAGCGTGGACCCGGTAGCGCGAAGCCATATTTTCTGGCTGCCGGTGATACCCCGCAGGTACTGAAACACCGACGCGTCGAGGATCTGCCCGATCAAGAACGCCGTCAGCGACCCGATGATAATGCCCAGCCCCTGCCGGAAAATCATCTGGAAAGCATTGTTGATGTTGATGGCATTGCCCGCGCTGTCTTTGCTGTTCACGTCGAGCCAGAACTGGGCGGGGGGCAGCGTGGTCACGGCGTAGATGATAAGGAAACTGTAGGCCACAAAACCCGCCGTCAGAAACGAGATGCGCCGTACGCCCGCCTTGCCGAAGTACTCGTTGATGATGTCAGACGTGATAAACACGAACGGCCAGATCACCGCCCCGGCAGTAAGATTGAAATCCAACACGAAATCGCCGAACAGATGAATCTGCGCCGGTTTCAACCCCAGCGTAGCTTCGCCCGAAAAGATTTTGACACCAATGATTTCGGCAATGATGGCATTGACCAGAAACACCGCGCTCAGGAAAATGTAGAGGTTGGTACGTTTATTCGTGAATGAGTAGGAGGGCATGACAGGAAAATTGGTTGAGGCGGCAATAAAAAAGGTTTTTGGACAGGATTGGCAGGATTTCAAGATCAACAGGATTTTTGTTTACTCTCATAAATACCCTGAAGCAAAAACAAAAATCCTGTTGATCTTGAAATCCTGCCAATCCTGTCCAAAAACACTTTACTCCGCCCGCAATACTTCCAGTGGGGGGCGGGTGAGTACTTCGCGGCTGTTGAGCAGGCCAATCAGCATGGTCAGGGTTGTGACGATGGCGACCACGACCAGCAACGGCCATACGCTGGGGTTGTAGGGTGACTCGAACACGTATCTGGCGAGTGCCCACGTACCCGCCACCGACAGCACAATGCCCGACAGCGACGCCAGCCCGCCCAGCAGGCCGTATTCGATGAGTGTGATAAACAGAATCTGCCGCCGGTTGGCCCCCAGCGTGCGCAGCAGTACGCTTTCCTGCATCCGCTGGTATTTGCTGATCACGACCGAACTGCCCAGTACCACCAGACCGGTCAAGATACTGAAGAGGGCCATAAACCGAATCACAAACGAAATTTTGCTCAGAATATCGTCGAGCGTTTTCAGGATCAGCCCCAGATCAATGGCCGATACGTTCGGGAATTTATTTACCAGCGCCCGCTGGAATCTGGCCGACGTCTGGGTGTCGGGCACGCGGGTCATGAGCACGCTAAACTGTGGTGCCTGCTCCAGTACGCCGTTGGGAAACACAACCAGAAAATTGGTCTGTACCCGGTTCCAGTCGACAAGGCGCGTGCCGCCCACGGTAGTTTCGATGGGGGCACCCTGCACGTTAAAGGTCAGCTTGTCGCCGAGTTTCAGGTGCATTCGTTTCATGAACGCATCCTCAAACGTCACCGCCGGAACTGCCCCATCGTTCATTGCCTGCACTTTGCCGGAGCTGATCTTTTCGGACGTGATGAGCGTATCGCGGTAGGTGACGCGGTATTCGCGGTTGAGTGCCCATTCGGGGATGTGCAGCGACGTGTCTTTGCGAATTTGGTCCAGCCCGCGCCCGTTGATGCTCTCCAGGCGCATGGTCACGATGGGCACCTGCATCATCACGGGCAAACCCGATTGCTGCACCAGCGTCCGCACCCCCGCCGTTTGTTCGCGCTGAATGTCGAACAGCACCATGTTGGGTTGTTTGCCGCTGGCCGAAAACTGCACCCTGCCCAGCAACAGCGTTTGGGTGAGGTAGAGCGTGGTGATCAGAAAGGCGCCTAGGCCGATGGAGATCAGCAGGATAAGTGTCTGATTTTGTGGCCGGTATAGGTTGGCCAGGCTCTGCCGCCACACAAAGCTCCAGTTGCGGGGAAAGAACCGCCGCACCGCCGCCATCAGCAACCGGCCCATGCCCGCCAGCACCCCGAAGCTTACGGCAATACCCCCCGCAAAGCCAAGGGCCAGTTTCCAGTCGCGGGTTTGCCAGTAGGCGAAGCCCGTTACGAACAGCACAATCAGCACCACTACAACGGCCTGCAACGGGTCACGCCCCGAAATGTCGGCATCGTATGACGAGCGCAGGGTGCGCAGGGGCGACACGTTGCGGATGAGCAGCAGGGGCAGGGCGGCAAAGAGCAGGGAGATAAACAGCCCCGTTACCACGCCCTGCAAAATGGACGACCACGACAGTACCGTGTTCACTTCCACGGGCAGAAACGAGCCAAATACCAACGGTAAGGCCCACTGCAACACCGACCCCAGCACCGCGCCAAGTACCGCCCCAAACAGGCCCATCAGCGCCGTTTGCAGCAGAAAGATCAGGAACGACTGCCAGCCGCTGGCTCCCAGTGTGCGCAGGATCGCTACCGAGGTAATCTTCTCACGGACATAGAGTTGCACCGCCGAGGCTACGCCCACGCAGCCCAGCAGCAAGGCAATAAACGCCACCAGATTCAGGAATTTGGTGAGGTCGGCGAAGGCGCGGCCCGTTTGCTGCTTGCGGTTGGCTACGGTGTCGGTGGTGAGACTGGCCTTGTCGAGGGTGGGTTCGATATGCTTCACCAGCGCCGTGACGTTGGTGGTTTTAGCAAATTTGTAGTAATACTTGTAGTTGACGCGGCTGCCTTTTTGAACTAATCCCGTCTTCAGCAAATAAGAAGCCGGCACAAAAACGGTGGGGGCCACGGCGGCAGTAGCAGCGGTGCCACCGGGGGTTTTCAACACGCGCCCTGCCACCAGAAAGGTAGCATTGCCCACCCGCACCGAATCGCCGACGTTGGCACCAAACTGCACCAGCAGGGCATCGTCTATCAGGGCTACGGGTTTGTGCTGCCGAAACTGCAAAATGGCCGACGCCGGTTGCACATCCCAGGTACCGTAGAACGGAAAGCCGCCGTCGAGGGCTTTCACCTGCGCCAGCCGCACGCCACCGGTGCGCGGGAACAGCACCATCGACGCAAAGGCGGTTTCGGTACTGCGCTCATCGCCAAGGCTTTGCAGGATATTTTTAATCTTTTGCGAGGGCGGCTGTGCTGCCGAAATGGTCAGGTCGGCACCGAGCAGTTCCTGCGCCTGCTCGTCGATGCTGCGGGCCAGGTTATCGCCAAAGGAGTTGATAGCGACCAGGGCCGCAATGCCCAGCACAATGGCCGAAATGAACAGCAGCAACCTTGACCGGCTCCGGCGGCTGTCGCGCCAGGCCATGTTGAGAATGAATGACATAGATTTTTTGCCGACCGACGTGCGCCGTCAAACCAGGTATGCTGACAACGACCGGAGCCAACAATGAGTTTACCTGGGTTCAATTGTCGGGGCAGTAGGAGTTCGGGCCATTGTCTTGTATGTATATAGGGTATTCCCTAATTTTTGTCAGTGTCGGGTTTTCACTATTTCCCGACCAGTGTCATTCGTCCTATTTTTGCTAGACAAAATACTATCTGTGCCAGTACTGCTGCACAGCACTCAACGCCTTTATGATACGAGTATTGATCGCGGACGACCACAATGTGTTTGTGGAGGGTATTGAGTCGCTGATATCAGGGACGTCCGGGATCGAGGTGACACAACGCTGTTATACCGTAGCGTCGGTGGTCGATGCGCTTCGCAAATCGCCCGTCGACGTGGTGCTGCTGGATATCTCGTTTCCGCAGATCGACGATGGCCTGGGGCTTTGCGAACAGATCGCCCGCACGTACCCGCAAACGAAAGTGATTGCCCTGACCATGCACGACGAGGCAAGCCTGATTAAGCGGATGGTGAAAAAAGGAGCCAAGGGCTACCTGTTAAAAAACACCACCCGGAACGAACTGCTCCAGGCGATTCAGACGGTACATGGCGAGAAGCAGTATTTCAACGAAACCATCACCCACATTTTGCTGAATGATGGCCCCAAAGCCCGCAAGTCGCCGACGGGGATGGGCATGAAACCGCACCTTACCCCCCGCGAGTCGGAGGTATTGTCGCTGATTGCCCAGGGCCTCACCACGCAACAAATGGCTACCCATCTGTTTGTCAGCGCCAAAGCCATTGAGTTTCACCGGAGTAGCCTGCTCATGAAGTTTGGTGTGTCGAATACGGCTTTGCTGGTGAAGTCGGCCATGGATATGCACTGCATTGATTAGCCATCATGCCTATGCCACTGACTGCAACGATTGTGCGCCTGCTGCTTTTTTTTCTGCTGGGTCCGCTGGTGGCAGTGGTAGCGGCCGAGGTGCCACCTATCGAAAAAGTTAAACGGGAAATAAAGCAATTACAGGCTGATAAAAAGTATGTGGAAGCCGCCAAGGCTTACGAACAGTTGAGCTGGTTGTACCATCAACGGTATGGTTATAATAAATACACCATGGATGCTTATTTCAATGGCTTAAAAAACTACAGTATGGCCGGCGATTCGCTGGGTTATTATAATGTGCATATTCTTATTGGTAATTATTACAATCAGGATTATTTCATGCAGACCTATGCTGAAAAATACCTGAAGCAGGCCCTGGCTTATTTTGCCCGCACCCATAATTACCCCAAAGTAATTGAGTGCCGGTTGGGTATAGCCAATATCGAAGAGAAGAAAGCGCCTGTTTCGAAGACGCTGATAGCCCAGCTCCGGGCAACCGAGAAAATGTGTATCCTGTATAAACAGCCTAATTTTCAGGCATACGCCCTAAATCTGCTGGCAGACACCTATTTACGGTCAAAAAATCCGGATTCGGCTCAGTATTTCATCAGCCGTAGTCTGGTGTTGTCTAAGCAGTTAAACGTGAACTGGCTGATTGCGCTAAATTATTTTTACGCCGGCATTGTCAACCAATTTAAAAATCAGCACAGGCTCGCCATCTACAATTACCAAAAGAGCTACGCGCTGGCCGAAGCTGAAAAGAATTTGTCTACCCTGCGTGAGTTGTCGCGGCATATGGCCGATAGCTATTCTTACCTCAATGATTACGAAAATGCGTATAAAATATCGCTAAAATCACTGGCCTTTACCAATCAATTTTATTACTCGCAGCAAACCAAAAGTATTCGGCTGCAGGAGCTTGATAGTCAGATAAAAACGCTGGCCGTTGAAAAGCAACTGGCTGAAGAACAGAGCAGCCACCAGCGTATAATCAACACCGTGCTGATCGGTATTTTATTTATTAGTGCCCTGGGCGTTTTTGCGTTGTTTTTTCTGCGTCGTCAACAAAAATTAATTGCGCATCAGCAGGCTGTTATCTCGCAGCAGCAGATTCGGCAGCTCGAACTGAAGTCGTTGCAGGCCATGATTGAAGGGCAGGAGGGCGAACGCAGCCGCATTGCCCGCGACCTGCACGACGGACTGGGCATTCAGCTATCGCGGATCAAGCTGTTTGTCGAGGCGCATCAGGATCAACTGCCCCTGTCGGTGAAAGACCCGCTAAACCAGTTTCTGGATGAAGCCTGCACCGAAACCCGGCTCATTTCCAACAACCTGCGCCCCTACGCCCTCTCGACGTTTGGGCTGCTGCCCGCCCTGGAAGACCTTATTCAGAAGCTGAATCTGGTAAACGAAACCAGCCTGGTGCTCGAACATTACGGGGATATGCCGGACCTGCTCGACGAGGCATCGGTGATGCTCTACCGGGTGGTGCAGGAACTGCTCAACAACGCCCTGAAACACGCCCACGCCCACACGGTCAACGTGCAGATTGTGGTAAATGACGAAGCCCTGCTGGTGAGCGTCGATGATGACGGGCGGGGTGGCACCTTCCCCGATGATGCGCCCGGTGCGCCGTCGAAAGGTAATGGCATCAGCAACATCAAATCCCGCATAGCCTACCTGGGTGGGCAGGTGATGTGGCAGAGCACGCGCGAAACGGGTACGTCGGTCATGATCTCGCTGCCCATGCAAAAACTAGTCAAAACAAGCCCGATGCTGGCCTGAGGCGGACCAGTCTGCCCATTGGGCGGTTGCTTCAACTGTATCCTCAACTGTTACTTTTAATCAAATAGCTTTTAAAAACAACTCAATTCATATGCTTAAACATATGCTTTCGGGGGTCGTTATCCTGAGCAGCTGGCTTACCGTCAGTGCGCAGGACCGGACGACCGCACGATCAGCCACCGACAAAAGTCGGCCGATGCTGGCCTCAACCAACCGGGCAAATGGCCGCCCTGCCACCCCCGCCGACGTGCAACGCCTGATTAAAGGCACCGTCTCCGACGAAAAGGGCAGCGGGCTGCCGGGGGCTACCGTATCCGTAAAAGGTACGCAACTGGGCACCACCACCGACGCCAACGGGGCGTTCTCGATCAACATGCCGGAAGGGTCCCGGATACTGGTCATTTCTTTTATCGGCATGAACACGCAGGAGGTGGACGTAGGCACCCGCAGCGTGCTGAACATTACGCTTCAGAACATGGGGCAGTCGCTCGACGAGGTCGTTGTGATTGGCTATGGTACTCAGAAACGAGCCGACGTCACGTCGTCGATCACAACGGTGAAGGCGGCTGAACTGAAAGACATTCCGGCGGCGGGTATCGACCAGTTGTTGCAGGGCAAAGCGGCGGGGGTCACGGTCACCAGCAACGGCGGTCAACCCGGTGGGGGGGTGTCGGTGAAGGTGCGCGGCGTGACGTCGATCAACAGCAACGACCCGCTTTTTGTGATCGACGGGGTACCGTTTGTGGGGGGCAATACCTCATCGAGCACGGGCTACGCGGGGCTGGGCGGTGGCGACGGACAAACGGGCAACTCGGTCATGGCCATGCTCAATCCCAACGACATCGAGAGCATCGACGTCTTGAAAGATGCCTCGGCGCAGGCCATTTACGGGTCGCAGGCGGCCAATGGGGTCATCATGATTACCACCAAAAAAGGCAAGCAGGGCGAAGGCAAGATCAACTACGATGCCTACACGGGCGTGTCGGAGGTGGCGCGGCGCCTGGACCTGATGGACCTGCGTTCGTTTGCCAAGTACCAGAATGCGGTGCTGCCCATCATTGGCAACCCCGTGGCCGACGAGTTCAAGAACCCCGATCTGCTGGGCAAAGGCACCGACTGGCAGGACGCTATGTTTCAGCGCGGGGCCATCAACAACCACCAGTTGAGCTTTTCGGGCGGGCGCGAAAAAACGACGTACTACCTGTCGCTCAACTACTTCGACAACAAGGGTATTCTGCTGGGGTCCGATTTTAAGCGGTATTCGTCGCGCCTGAGCCTCGACACCCAGCTGAAGACATGGGCTAAAGTAGGCATCAGCGCCAACGTGTCGCGCAGTATCCAGAACGTGTCCCTGGCCGACGCCGCCGAGGGTACGATCTGGTGGGGGGCGTCGACCAGCCCGCTCACGCCGGTGAAAAACCTCGACGGCACATGGGGGGGCGGCCAAACAGTGGGTGGTGTGCAGTACTACGGCTCCAACCTGGTGGGTAACAGCCAGTTCCGGGGTAATACCAAAACGACCAACAACATTTTCGGTAGCCTCTACGCCGAATTCCAGTTCACGAAGGGGCTGTCGCTGCGCAATGAACTGTCTTATTCGCTGGGGCAGGACAACAGCGTTGCCTACCAGAAAGCCGGTAACGTGGGTACCACCTCGTTCCGCAGCAAGCTGATCGACGGGCGCAGTGACAGCTACTACTGGTCACTCACCAACTACCTGAATTACAACCTGTATGTGGGCAAGCATGGCTTCCAGGCCACGGCGGGCCACCAGGTGCAGAACTCGTATTACCAGGCTATTTCGGGTACCAAAGTCGATCTGCAGGCCAACATTTTCGACCTCAGCACGGGCAGTGCCGACCAGACCACCTGGGGCCTGAACGGTGGTAAAGGACAGTGGGCTATGGAGTCTTATTTTGCCCGCGCCAACTACACCTTCAACGAAAAGTACTCGCTGTCGGCCAGTTTCCGCACCGACGGTTCGTCGAACTTCGGCCCGAACAACCGCTGGGGTTCGTTCCCCGGCGTGTCGGCGGGCTGGACGGTATCCAACGAACCGTTTATGAAAGGACCCATCGCCAACGTGCTGAACTACGCTAAGTTGCGGGCGGGCTACGGCGTGGTGGGTAACCAGAATTTTCCCGGTGGCGCACCCAACCCGGCCTACGTAGGGGCGGTGCAGTTTTTCTCAGGGCCGGTGGGCTTCGGGTCGTCGAACATGATCAACGGCATTCCTAATCCCAACCTGAAATGGGAGTCGGTGAAAACGGCCAACGTGGGTGTCGATCTGGGCTTCTTTGGCGGGCGGCTCGACGCCACCATCGACATGTACAGAAAGATTACGTCCGACATGATCATCTTCCTGACCGGTCCCAACCTGATTGGCGTGGGTGACCAGTGGGACGACCTGAAAGCACCCCTCGGCAACGCCGGTCAGATGACCAATACCGGAATTGATTTCAGCGTAACATCGACCAACGTCAAGAAAGGCAATTTCAGCTGGAAGACCAATGCTGTGTTTACGCAGTTCACCAACAGCTACGACAAGGCGGCCAGCGCGGCCTCGGCACTCGACGGTAAGGTATACTACAACAACTACCTCATCACGCACACCACGCCGGGCCGTCCCGTGGGGTCGTTCTGGGGCCTGGTTACCGACGGGCTCTACCGCACGCAGGCTGAACTGGACAAAGCGCTGCCGCAGTTTGGCTACAAGGTGAACCCCACCGAAACCTGGCTGGGTGACATCCGCTTCAAAGACATCAACGGCGACGGCAAGATCGACGCGGGTGACTACACCTACATTGGCAGTCCGCTGCCCAAGTTCACCTGGGGTTTCACCAACACGGTCAACTACGGCGATTTCGATGTCTCGGTGTTCCTGCAGGGAAGCCAGGGGGCCAAGGCGTTTAATTTCCTCCGCTGGCAACTGGAAGGCATGAACAACGCCTACACCAACCAGATGAACTCGGTGAATGACCGCTATACCGATGCCAACCCCAACGGCGCGCTGCCCCGGTTTACGAACACCAACAAAAACAACACCGCCATGTCGGACCGCTACGTGGAAGACGCCTCCTACGTGCGTATCCAGAACATTGCCATTGGCTACCGCCTGCCGAAGGCGCTGCTGAGCCGGGTGAAGATTCAGAATCTGCGGTTCTACGGGACTATTCAGAACCTGAAGACCTTCACGAACTACACGGGCTACGACCCGGAGATCGGCTCGTTCAACAACAGCATCAAGCTCACCAACGTCGACACGGGCCACTACCCGAACCCACGCACGTTTACGGTCGGCATGAACCTGCAATTCTAAAAACATTGAGTGAATGAGTGATTGAGCGAACAACGCTCTTCCCGTAATCGCTTAGGGCGTCTTTCCTTAATCACTCATTCGCTCATTCACTCAATAAAATGCCATGAAACGCAAATCAGTTTATACCCTGCTGGTGTCTGCCTCACTGCTCTCGGCTTCGGCCTGTAAGGAAGACTTCATTGACCGACCCTCGCTGTCGGGTACCACCACCAGCAACTACTACAACAACGCCGATGAGGTGCGGGGTGCCACCAGCACGCTTTACAGCGGCCTGCCCTGGCGCAACTACGAAAGCCGGGCGCAGGACGCCATCGGCGACGTAATGGCCGGCAACATGTTTACCTACACCGATGTGGAGTACCTCAACTTCTCGATCTCGTCGGCCTCCGACCGGATTGGGGCGTCGTGGGGGGCGTTTTACAAGATCATCGGCTACGCCAACGTGATGATCAAAACGTTTGAAGAGAAAAAAGCCGCCGGGGGTGGTGCGGCTTATCTGGACCCCGCCATTGCCGAATGCCACTTTATCCGGGGCATGCTGTATTTCTTCATTGCCCGCACCTGGGGCGCCGCGCCGATCATCACTGATCCGGGTGCCACGGCCTTGTCGGGCGATTTCAACATTCCGCGGTATCTGCAGAAAGATGTGCTCCGCTTTGCCCTGGAAGAGTTAAAAATGGCCGAAGCCGGTTTGCCCGAAACCGACGTGCCGGGCCGGGTGACCAAATACGCCGCCAAGGGCCTGATGGCGAAAATGTACCTGTACTCGAAAGACTACGCCAACGCCAAAGCCAAGGCCGAAGAGGTGATCAACTCAGGTAAGTATATGCTGGTGAGCGACTATCCCGGCATGTTCACCAAAGCGAGCATGAATAACAACGCCGAGTCGCTCTTCTCGATTCAGCACCAGTTTGCCCAGGACCCCTGGGGAACGGGCAACATCAAAAACCCGGACCGCGGTGCCGGTGCCCTGCGCACGTCGGAGGCCGACGCCTGGGAGATGTACGTGCCGTCTATCGACATGCTGAAAGAATACGAGTTTGGCGACCTGCGCCGCAAATGGTCAGTGATGGAGCAGGGCTGGACCAACCCAAGCTGGAAACCCCAGCGCGCCAACGCACCGGCCTATAACGCGTTCATGGCCAATGGGTTCAAGTATGATACCCTCCAGCCGGTTAACGACGGTGGCAGCCTGAGCCCTACCCGCGCCAACATCGTAAAGTATTTCGCCGGTCCCGGCAAAGGCTATGGCGGTGAGCCGGTGCTGGGCCAGAACTCGGGCAACAACGTAGTGCTGCTGCGCTACGCCGACATTCTGCTGATTTACGCCGAAGCTGTGCTGGCCGGTAACGCCTCGACAACGGATCCGAAGGCACTGGAGGCCCTGAACAAGGTCAGAAGCCGGGCGGGGTTGCCAGCCAAGGCCGCCATTACCAACGCCGACATCCTGCACGAGCGCCGGGTAGAGTTTGCCTTTGAAGGCGACTACTGGTACGATATTCAGCGGCAGGGCTATGCGAAGGCAAAAGCCATCATTGAGAAGCAGAACCGGGGCACAGCTACCTACAGCACCTACCTCACCAATTTCAGCGAAGACAAGCTATTCCTGCCTATCCCGGCGGGCGAAATTGTGCAGGACCCTGCCCTGGGAAAAGACCCGGTTCCTTATTACAAATAAGCTGTTGACCCTTCCAAACAAAGCAATCACATGAACTTCACACACCTCAATAGGCTTGTGGGCCTGTCTGTCCTGACCGTTATGGCGGGGCTGGCGACGCTCTCCTGCCAAAAAGACACCGACGGTAGCCCGCAGATCGGTCCCGGTAATCCGCAGGTAACCAAGATCATGCCCGACTCGGCAGCGGCCGGTACCACCGTCACGATAGTGGGCAGTGGGCTGGGCGATATGCGCACCATTCTGTTCGAAAAGCTGAGCGTACCGGCTGGTTTTCAGCCAACGCTAAACACCGGCGAGGCCCTTATTTTCCGCGTACCCCCCGATGCCGCCGGGGGCAAACAGAACGTGACGTTTACCAACAGCGCGGGCCAAACGGTGTCGGTACCGTTTAAAGTGCTGGCCTACCCAACGGTAACGAACGTGTCGATGTATGATTTTACGAAAGGCACCAGGATCACGATCACCGGCAATAATTTCGACGATGTGACGTCGGTGGCTGTGGCCGACTCGGTCAAAGGCGTGTCGGATGCCGCGACCATTGTGTCGAAGTCGAAGAAGGAACTGGTCATTGAGATGCCAGCTACCACGCTCAACCGGGCCACACTGGCGATTACCAACGGCACCGGCCGGATCAGGACCAGGCAGGAGTTTGTCAACATCGACAAGGCGTTCCCGATCTTCACCGACGGCTACGCCAAAGGTTTCCAGGATAACTCCTGGGGCGACGCGGGTGCCGTGTCAACCAAAGCTGCCGTCTTTGGGGTATCCTCGGCCACCAAAACATACCAGAAAGGCAACTGGCACCTCATTGCGTTTGCCAACTGGACGGGGATTGCCTACGACCCATCCTACACCTACCTGACGGGCTGGATCAAGGGCGGTTCGGCTGACTACGCGCTCTACGTCACCACCGATGCCAGCAAAGCAGGCTTTGGTAATTTCGTTGATGCCAACCAGGTCAACGTGAAGGCTAATGTCTGGAATTACGTTAAAATCAAGCTGGCCGACATGGATTTCTGGACGCCGGGCAGCACCATGAAGCAACTTGGTTTCCGCATTAAAGGCCCCGATAAGCAGGACGAAACGTTCTACTTCGATAACATCATGCTGGTCAAGTAAGTGGCTTGCCCCCGTTAAATCAGGTTTGCTACTGGGTATCGCTGAGGCGTAAGGCTTCGCACAGGACGGCCAGTCGAAGGACGTTCCGCGCGAAGCCTTACGCCTCAGCAAATCTGTTAGAAAAACAGCAGTTTTTTCCGGCGATATACTTTACGTAGGTCGCTTTCAAACAGCGTGTAGGGGTCCTGGTAAAAGTGCAGAAAATCAGCCACGCTGGCCTGGCCGGGGTAGGGGGCGTAGAAGTGCGTTGGGCTACGGGCATCGTTGCGCCAGACGAGCACATAAGCCAGCTTCAATTTTTCGGCCTTCAGGGCTTTCAACAACGTATTGGTCCACCAGGTCGTATCAGGAATTGACTCCAGCCCAGTTTCGGTGAAGGCCGCCAGCTTGTGGGCTTTCCGGGCGTAGTCCGACACAATTTTGAGTTTGGCAATGCCCGCCTGCACGTTGTAGTTGCCGTTTCGGCCAAAATCGGCGTAGTTGTCCACGCCCACCATATCGACCCAGTCGTCGCCGGGATACCGGTCCAGATACTGGGCTTCGGAGGTGAACAGGCAGTCGGGCGAGAAGGTGTAGATGAAGTTGTGCACCTGCAAACTGTCGCGCAGGTAGGTGACCGTAAACCGCCAGAGCGACGTGAAATCGTGGCGCGAACAGTGCGGCTTACCCCACCAGAACCAGCCCCCGTCAAGCTCGTGGTAGGGCCGGAAGAGCATGGGCACGAGTTTGCCATCCTGCCCCCGGATCGAGCCTGCCAGGTCGCCCACGGTTTTCAGAATGGCTTTGTACTGCGCGTGATGCGACCCGCCCGGAACCAGGTTTGCCACCGCCGGGGCCGACACCGAGTCTTTCCAGTAGAATCCCGTATGGGGCGTTACGGGGTTCGAGAAGTGCCAGGCCACGGTGGTCACGCCACCGCGGTTGTAGGTATCGGCAATCTGCGTCCGCAAACTTGCTTTGGTTCGCTCCACCGCCGCCGCAGACCTGCCCGACAACCCGCTGAAATCAACGCCGATGACAGCAGGATGTGAGCCACTCACCGATTTCACGTCTGATCGGTTGGCGTCGCCCGTCCAGCCGTGACCGTATTCGGTAGCGTGCTGATGGCCAAAGAGAATATGCTTCCTCGACAGTTTGCTCAGGTTATAGTAAAGTGCCTGCGTTTCTTTGGTTGCCCCCGCATCAATCAGTTTAGGTTTTGGTACGGCATAGCTAAATACCGCTGGTGACAAACTAAGCAGGGTAAGGAATGAAAAGAAGGTTTTTTTGTTCATAAAGCGTTGATTATAAGCAAACTATTTTTAGTAGCAGTAATGGATTAAGGTATGGTTGCAGTGCAGGGCTATGCACCAGCCCTGCACCGCGGCCATGCTCTAGAGCACCTGACTTTAACGCCTGCTACTCAAACCGAACGTTGGTGGTTAGACCGGGCCACGTATCGGTGCGGAACGGGTTGGCGGGCAATCCATCGGCGCTGAACAGGTTGGCCTCTTCGGGTGCGTCGGCCCAGGCGTAGCGTACGGCCACGGGTTTGGGTACGTCGGCGCTCGAAACAACAACAGTAGCGCCGTTGATCTGAGCCTGCGCAT
This sequence comes from Fibrella rubiginis, assembly GCF_017353185.1. Classification (GTDB taxonomy): domain Bacteria; phylum Bacteroidota; class Bacteroidia; order Cytophagales; family Spirosomataceae; genus Fibrella; species Fibrella rubiginis. The sequence continues at coordinate 712,793 of NZ_JAFMYV010000001.1, forward strand.
AGTGGAAAACATGATCGTCGCCCGCAATCTCGAATCCTTTCAGGTAGCCGTATTTGTCCTTCACCACTAAACCGACTTTTGCGTTGGCGAAAGAAACAATGGCCCTGTTGCCCTCAAAAGCCACACCGCTGAAGGTAGGTGAAGCATAGTTTACGGATTGACCGTAATCGAGTTTGAGCGCATGCAGGGCCAGCCGGTGACCCACGTCCTGTTTGTTGGTGGGGTGAATGTCTTTGGGATTGCCAACGTCGGTGGTGACAGCCATGCCGGTTTTGGGCAGCTTGAGCGTCATGGTTTGCGCCTCGCGCAGTTCGGCCCAGTTGCTGCCCTGGTTGCTGCTCAGGTTAGCCCCAAAGCTGGACAGCTGCACAAAGTAGAATGACAGGTTCTGCCCAAATTTCTGCCGCCAGTCGGTAATCAGCAGTGGAAAGGACTGCCGGTATTGGTAGGCCCGCCCCGCGTTGGTTTCGCCCTGATACCACAGCACCCCGCGCAGGGCAAACGGCTCAAGCGGGGCAATCATGGCGTTGTAGAGGCTCACGGCCACGTTGTTCATGAACCGCTTGTACTGGTGTTTTTCGCCGAAAGCAGGCATGAGCAGCCAGTCGTTTGCCAGGTTAATGCGCTGAGGGCCAGCTTCTACGTACAAATCGCTGCTCGATCCCTTCAGGCCCAGGCCATACCAGGCGGGATTGACCATGCCACCCATTTTCAGGACCAGCCGGTTCTGCCCCGCTTGCCAGGTATTAGGCGGGATGGTAATTTTCCGAACCCCGCTGATCGTGCCTTCTGAGACAAGCTTCCCGTTGATATAAATCTGGTTGGGGCTGTCGTTTTCGGCCAGGGACAGGGTAGTCGGGGCGTTAACCATGTCGTCGGGAATGGTCACCAGGCGGGCCATGTAGCCCTGCCCCGTGAACCCCATCATGTCTTTCCATTCCCACTGGCCCATGGGGTCGGTTTTGCGCCAGCCCGCAAAGTCATAGTTAGGGCTCAGGTATTTGGCTTCGTCGGCAGCGGTGAGGTTGGTGGGCACCTTCAATCGCTGCCGAAGTTTCAGGTCGACCAGGCTGTCGGCGGCAGCCCAGTTGGTAGGCAGCTGCTGTACTGTGGGGCGTAGTTCGGGGTTGCTCAGCATACTTTCCTTGCTGATCCAGCCCTCGACCTGCGACCCGCCCCAGGACGAATGCAAAAGCCCGATAGGCACGTTTAGTTTTTGGTACAGCTCGCGGGCAAAGAAAAAGCCAACCGCCGTGAAGTCGCCTACTGTTTCGGCTGAAGCCACCGCCCAGTCGCCCGTTTTTAAGTCGGTTTGTGGCGTCAGGGCCAGTTCGTGTTCGACCCGGAAATGCCTGATCTGCGGGAAGTTGGCGTTTTTCTTTTCGGCAGCGTAGTTGTCGGCCTGCTTCACCGGCCACTCCATGTTCGACTGCCCCGAGCAGAGCCACACTTCGCCAATGAGCACGTCGCTGGCCTGGGCACTGCCCGATTTGGCGGTGGCGGTCAGCACGTGTGGCCCGCCAGCTTCAAGAGGGGCGAACCGGACGAGCCACTTACCGCCCGCATCGGCTTTGGCCTGTTGGTGCTGACCAGCCAGCGTTGCTTTCACTGTTTCGCCCGGTTTGGCCCAGCCCCAAACCAGAATAGGCTGCTGCCGCTGCAAAACAACGTGGTCGGAAAACAGCCGGGCCATCCGCACCTGTCCGGATGCGGCCAGGTTGACCAGCAACAGTGCAAAAAAGAGAACGTGCTTTTTCATGGGAATCGCTATATGATTTCTCAATATCACCGTGAACCGAGAAACATCCTACTATCACCAGCCCTAACGGCCTGTTCTGCCCTTAGAGGCCTGTTTCGCGGGCGCCGGCCGGGCATGTTGCAGGGCTTCCAGGGCGGTGACCAGATACACCAGTGGCGCGTTCCAGTTAATGGCAATTTCGTTGGACGCGTACGAGCAGTCGGCATCGAGAAAGACCTCGTCGGCAACGGTGGTCGTGTACCCGGCGCATTTGTCCTGCCGGGCGGCATTGGCATTGGGTCCACCCGACAGCAGCCCCGGCACCGGCGCCTCGACGCCATCGGCAATGGATGGGCGGTGATGTGGGTGCATGGGCGTTTTGCTGCCGAAACCCGTCACGAAGGAGTAGCCCACGGCGTTACGGCCAAGCAGGTAATCCAGATTGGCCAGGGCGGCGGCCAGGTACGATTTGTCGTTGGTGAGTCGGTAGGCTTGCAGCAGAGCAATACCCTGGTTGGCCGCCACCGCACTGCTGCCCCAGCTATAGTCGCTGGCCGTTTTGCCCATCGGTGTCTGGAATGCCTGACTATTAACGTCTTGCCGAAGAGTATTGGCTAACGTCAGGATATGGTTTTTGATGGTGGGCAGATCCTTTCTGCCGCGTGGCGTAAGCTGATTGCTCAGCCGGGCCAGCGAATAGTAGGCCAGGGTACGTACCTGCGGCCAGGATGGGAGTGGCGTTTTGTCGTCGGGAAACAGGTTGACTACCGTGTAATAGGTTTCGTCCCGGGTAGTCAGGTACAGTTCAGCGGCGGCCCATATCCACTCGTCGGCGGCATTACGGTCGCCGTAGGTACCCGTGCTCACGTCGGGGTCAAACTGGTTGTTTATCGCGTCCTGATCGTAGAGCGCGTTGGGGTTTTGCCTGGCCCACTGCCAGGCGTTCACGGCGGCGGTCCGGCAGGAATCAGCGAGGCCGGGTAGCTCGTTGGCGTAGTCTTTAAAAACCCGGCTGGCCTGCGCCATCACGGCGGCAAAATCAAGGGCGGCGGTCACGCTTTTCTGCACCACATACCGGTCGGGCCGGGCGTTGCTGGGCATTACCATCCCATCGAATCGGGGGTTGGTCAGTTTGTGGTACACGCCCCCGTCGGTGGGGTCCTGCATGGTCAGCATCCAGCGCAAATTCCAGAGCGACTCGTCGAGCAAGTCGGGCAGCGCGTTATTGCTTTCGGGGATATTGGTAGTCAGCAACTTGCAGAAATCGGGATAATCTTCGTAGAGCGACAGCAGCGTACCCATCGAAATACCCGAGTTCACGATATACTTGTTGTAATCGCCCGCGTCGTACCACCCCCGGGGCGACGAAATGGTGGTGCCAGCAGGCCGCGTAGCCGATGCTGCCGACGGATGAATAAGTACATGCTGATCAGGATGTCCCGCCGGGCGGTGCCATCGTCCGGCGAATGGTTCGGGCAAATCGGTCGATGCCCGCTGGAAATAAAAGCTTTTCAGGGCACCAATGGCCAGGTTCCGGTGCACGGCCTCACGAATGGCAAACGGGTAAGAATGCCCCAGGCCCGGCACGTTCACCCTGAATGTGCCGGTGGTGCGTAGCGCCGAAAAATCGGCAGTGCGGGCAAGTTTCCCGGAAATAGGGTTGGTGCGGGTGTGGCTCAACAGGCCATTGAACACCACTTGCCTGCCATCGGCGGTCATTACCTGAAACGACCGGGTACTGGTATCACCACCTGTTTCACTTACCAGAATGGCTACTTTGGCCGCGTTGGGGTAAAAGCCGAGCTGATTCAGGCGAATAGTTTCGGCTACGGGTTGAGCACAAAGCGGCCCCGCAGCCAGCCAGCAGCCCAGCAGGAGGCCGGGGCGAAACAAGGAAAAGAAGTTGCCCATCAGTCGGGTTGAAAAGGGTAGGTATCTTCAGCGCTGGCTGCCCAGTTGCCAACAGCAAAAATAAGGTTGATGGAGGGCTGGTACCCTGCCAAAAACCCTACCCTGCCATAATTCAGGATAAACCCTAGGCCGATGGTTACGCCTGCATCACGTCTTCCACCACGTGCCCACCCCGAATGCGGATCATGCGCCCGGTTTTGGCGGCCAGCTCAAGGTTGTGCGTCACAATTACAAGCGTGGTGCCCGCCTCGCGGTTAAGGTCGAAGAGCAGGCCCTCTACGGTAGCGCTGGTGTCTTCGTCGAGGTTGCCGGTGGGTTCGTCGGCGAAGAGTACAGCAGGACGGTTGGAAAAAGCTCGTGCCAGCGATACGCGCTGCTGTTCGCCGCCACTCAGTTGCAGCGGGTAGTGATGCCCCCTGTTGGCCAGCCCAACGCGGTCGAGCAGGTCACGGGCAATGCGCTCGGCCCCTTTCTGGCCCCGCAGTTCGAGCGGCACCATCACGTTTTCGAGGGCCGTGAGGGTGGGCAATAGCTGGAAATTCTGAAAAATAAAGCCCACATGCTGGTTACGCACCGCTGCCCGCTGGTCTTCGCCAAGGGTATCGAGTTGCACCCCGTTGAGCCACACACTACCCGACGACGCCCGGTCTAGTCCGGCACAGAGGCCCAGCAGGGTCGTTTTTCCGCTGCCACTGGGGCCAACGATGGCGAAACTGTCGCCAGTTTTCAAGTCAAACGAAACGTCGTGGAGCACAGTCAGGGTTTGCCCTCCGCTCTGGTAGGTCTTCGTCAGGTTTTCGACGCGTAAACTCATAAATCGGTTGTATTCAGGTACTATTCTGTGGACATAACCCCCGCCAGACTGGATTCGTTTTCCGTTGACCTTTGGTTTGCCACGAGGCTTTTGCCGCGCTCAGTAACTAAATTATATGGCTGGGTAATTCTACGACGTAGTATTGCTCAGTAATTCACAAAAACCAAGTCCAGATGAAACACTACCCATTGTTGTTATCCCTATTCGTTGCCCTGGTCGGCATAACCGGTTTTACCCCTGAAGCCGCCCAGCGTAGCGACAGAAAGACGATTCATATCAAGAACACGACGAATTTTACCGTCGATCAAATCTTCATTTCGCCCGACGATGAAGACCATTGGGGCGACGACATCCTGGACGATGACGAACTGCCGAAACCCGGCGAAACCGTAGACGTGGAAGTTGACTGCGGTAAGTGGGACGTTAAGCTTGTAGCCGAGGATGCATCGGAGTGTAAGGTAGAAGACATTACGCTTTGTCAGGCCTCCCAGTGGAACATCGTGGCAAATTGCCATAAATAAGAGAGTAGAAGCGGGTGGTCTACCGTTGCGACAAGGACGAGCTGTCGTTGTCGCAACGGCTCAATTCCTGCCGTTGAACCTGTTGCGTTGCATTCGGTTTGTACTAGAAACCTCGTTTCACATGCAGCGCATTTGCCTAGTAGTTGCCCTTGCCAGCCTCGCTCTCTGCCTCGGTTGCGGGACCAAAACAGACACGACCAAGACCGACAGGGCAGCTGCCGATTCTATAACGGCCTCTTCAACAGCTGTTTCCAACAAAAAGAAGGTCATCGTTTTCTTTGGTAACAGCCTTGCCGCAGGCTATGGCCTCGATAACACTGCCGACGCCTTTCCCAACCGCATTGGTGCCCGCCTCGATTCGCTGGGCTTACCCTACCGCGTAGTCAACGCCGGATTAAGCGGCGAAACCACCGCCGGGGGCCGCAGCCGCATCAGCTGGATCTTACGCCAGCCAGCCGATATTTTTGTGCTTGAACTGGGGGGCAACGATGGCCTCCGGGGCATTCCGCTAAAGTCGTCGCGCGAGAATTTGCAGGCTATCATCGACACCGTCCGGCTGAAAAACCCCGCCACGCAGATTGTGATTGCGGGTATGCAGATTCCGCCTAACCTGGGTAAAGCCTATACCGCCGAATTTCGGGGGATTTTCAAGGAACTGGCCACCAAAAACAAAGCGGTGCTGATTCCGTTTTTGCTCGAAAACGTAGGCGGTATTCCCAAACTAAACCAGCCCGATGGCATCCACCCCAACGTGCAGGGCCACCGCATCGTGACTGAGAACGTCTGGAGAGTGATCCGGCCGATGGTGCAGCAGCAATGATCTACGGCATGTGTTTTGACGGGAGCGTGGTGCGGGGCCGGGGCGATGATGGCCGGCTGCTGCATTTCTCCAACACCCGCGCTACGGGGCATGTCCGTCAGATGGAAATCAACTACGGGCGGGCACGTCAGATGGGCCTTACCCGCTTCCGCGACACCGTGCTCTGGGATGAGGCCAACCGCCGCCCCGACTACCACTGGCTCGATCGGCTGCAGGCCGTCAGCCACGGGCAAATCGAACTGGCCCTGAATCACTACGGCCTGCCCGAATGGATAAACGAGACCATGTTCTGGAACGGACAGGCCGCCGAAGCCATGTACGAACTGTCGTATGTCATTGCCCGACGCTATGCCGGGGCGTTTCGCAGCTATAATCTGGGCGTTGAACTGGGCATCTGGACCGACTGGATTGCCCTCCCCAACAACCGTCAGTGGCCCTTTGGCGGGCGCGACTGGTGGGCGGTGTACAAACAGACCAGTGCCATCACGATCGCCATTGCCCAGGGTCTCAAAGCCGGCGATGCCCACTGCCTGACCGCCATGAGCGAACCCTGGGGCTGGGGCGATATGCCCTGGGATGACCAGGCGCGGCCTTTTACCACCATACTGGGGCGTTATGATCCAGTAGCGATTGATAACCAGTGTTACACCTGGCAGCAGGGCCATGCCGACCTGCTCGACATTGTGGGGCTGAACATTTATTTTGAGAATGATATTCCCGATATGCTGGTCGCGGCGCGCCGCTTGTTTCCCGACAAAAAAGTTGTCGTTGCCGAAACGGCTAATATCTACCGCCCCGACTGCCACCCCCCGGCTCTGTGGTGGGCCAAGTTCGAGGCCCTTAATGAGCCTGACCTCGAAGTGTGCTGGAACCCCGGCCTGAACATGCTCACCCACGAACTTGGCGAACCCATGCACGGCAATTTGCTTGATGAAGACGGCACCGTACACTGGCGCAGAACCTAAAGGCCTGAAAGGAGATGAGTCAGGGTCTGGCAGGGCGGTTTAAACGCAAATCAATTAGAGGTAGTCGCTTAAAGGTGTAGGGTCTACTGCCTTATTCTAAGCCCGGATGAAGCTACGACGAGGTTTAAACGCGGATAGTCCAGACCAAAAGTGAGTTATCTTCGGATTGACTAACGTTTTTTTTACATGATCACTGTTTTGTTTGAAGTAACCATGCAACCCGGTCAGCGGGAGACGTATTTGAACCTGGCGAAAGCGTTGGTGTCGGAATTGGAAAAGCAGGATGGATTCATCTCGGTGGAGCGGTTCGAGAGCCTTACCACCCCCGACAAACTGCTTTCCCTGCAAACATGGCGCGATGAAGCCAGCGTAGTGGCCTGGCGTAACAACCTTTTCCACCAAAAAACGATGCCCATCGGCTACCAGCGGTTGTTTGCCGATTACCGGCTACGCGTCCTGAATGTCATCCGCGACTACGGCAAGCACGACCGTGAACAAGCCCCCACCGACGTAAGTAGTTTGCAAGCCGAACAGGCATAAGCCGCTTTTACAAGCTCATACAGTATCGTTGCTCTATTGCTGTCGCTCGCTATCGCTGTCGCTCTGTCGTTGTCGCTTGGCTTCTGCCGAGTGACTTGTATCTGAGGGCCTCCGGCCCGTAGTGCGACGTTAAAGCATGTTGCCTGACTTGTTTCAAAGGCCAGCTACGGGCCGGAGGCCCTCAGATACAAGTCACTCGGCAGAAGCCAAGCGACAACAACAGTATGAGCCAAGCGACAACGACGGCATAAGCCAAGCGACAGCGATAGAGCGACAACGACAAAATCGACATTACAAACTCACTTCCTGCCTGCCCGCCACCAATGCTTTGCTGCGACCTTGCCAGCGCAGGGTGCCGCCCAGGCCGGGGGGCAGGGTGACGGTGCCGCGCAGGGTACCACCAGGGGCTTTTTCAAAGTGAACCGAAATGTCGCCGTTGGGATGGGGCATAGTGCCGTCAGCGGCGGGGAGGGTGCCCAAAAACGGCTCGATGCGCACCGAGCGGAAGCCCGGCTCGGCGGGGTTGATACCGCACACGGTGGAAAGAAACTCGTAGACGGGCGAGGCACTCCACTTATAGTAAAGGCTCATACCGTTGGCTAAGGCATGTTTAGAGATATAATAACAAGTCTGCTACCTATACCATTAATTAACGTGCAAATGATAGCAGCGGTTAGTGGAATAGCACGATTAACACAGTTTGTTCGTTACTTTGTAGAGCGTTAAGAGGTCCGCAGAGTACTTTAGCACAACAATTGTGGCTTCATGTGGTATATCTACGGACTGGCTGTCTTATGCTGCTTTAACACAAAAACTTCTACTTATGAAATTTGTCACATTTCATCATACGAGGAGGCTCCCCCGCTTCTGGTGGGGGGTAGCATCGCTATTCGACTTCACAGGAAGTATGGCGTCTATTATTACTGACGATTTGAAACATCAAACTGTAGAAGAAGCTCTTCGGAGTGACGCTATGAGAATTGCCCAAGATGTCAGAAGGGTTTACGACCAAGAAGTTATTAAAATCGGCGATCTCGAAAGCTGTGACATTTAATTATAGATGGCTAAGCACCCTGCTAATCGTAATGTGTCTGCTGAACACATAAAAAGGCAAAATCAAGGCATTTCCGTTGAGCAGAGAAGTGTGTTTCTGGGGCCATTACCACACCCTGATATATTAGCACGATACGAAGAAATACAGCCTGGCTTAGCAAACCGAATCGTGCTTATGTCAGAGACAGAGGGGATGCATCGTCGAGAAACTGACAAAACGATTGTTCGTCGTCAATTTGGTCAAGCTAGATTGGGCACTATATTAGGATTCACAACCACTGTTATTGTTTCCGCACTTAGCGCGTATTGTGTTTACATGGGTAATTCCACCGCGGCAGCTACTATAGCATGTGGAGTTTTAGCTTCCTTGGCTTTTGTTTTTGTGAGAGGTCAAAGAGCTAAAAACGATAAAGAATCCGAGTGACCGACCAAAAACGCAAAAAACCGGCTAGCCGGTTTTTTGCGTTAAACGACATGAAAAAATTATTTGATAGAGCAAATAAACGGGATTAGACGACTGAGAAACTTATCACTGATTTCACAAACTCACTTCCTGCCTACCCGCCACCAATGCTTTGCTGCGACCTTGCCAGCGGAGGGTGCCGGTGAGGCCGGGGGGGAGGGTGACGGTGCCGCGCAACAGGCCGCCGGGGGCTTTTTCGAAGTGGACGGAGATGTCGCCGTTGGGGTGGGGCATGGTGCCGTCGGCGCTGGGGAGGCTGCCTAAAAATGGCTCGATGCGCACCGACCGGAAGCCCGGCTCGGCGGGGTTGATGCCGCAAACGGTAGACAAAAATTCGTAAACGGGCGAGGCACTCCAGGCGTGGCAGTCAGAGCGCGTAGGTTCGGGGGCTTCGGCGAAGGTGGTAAGGCCGTTGGCAATCATGGTGTGCCAGGGTTGTAGCTGCGGCAGAAACTCGTCGCCCATGCCGGTCTTTTTCAGGGCCTGAAACAGGTAGAATTTAAAGTAATACGTGGCTGGGCGGAGGCTGTCGGAGGGAGTGCTGGTGAGGACCTTTTTCAGCACGTCGCGCTGCTGAGTGGCGGGAATGGCGTTGGTCAGGATGCCGAAGATGTTGGCATGCTGACTAAACTGTCTTTTGGTTGGTGTATCGGCCAAAAGGCCCCTGGCGGACACCCAGCAGCGTTCCATCACCGCTTTGTTGATACGCCGGGCCAGTTCGCGGTAGTGTTCGGCTTTCTGGTTTTGGCCGTAGTGCGCAAACACATCCGCCGCTTTTTGGTAGGTATAGGCCTGTTGTAAGCTCAAGATGCTCGACCCGCCCCCGTGCGACCCGTCGGGAACGCCGCCAATACCGTCTGTTGGATTCCAGGGCCACGACCAGTCCACAAAATTCCACCACGTCAGTGCGCCGTTGAGGCCCGTTGTGCGGTCGATCCGCTCTTCGTGCCAGCGCAGTACACTCTCAATACCCGCCAGCCGGGCGTTAATGAACGCGTCGTCTTTGCGGTGCATCCAGTAGTCGTGGACCATGCAAACCCAAAACAGCGAAAACGTGGGAATCACCTGCTGGTCGGCGGAGGGGTAGCGGCTTTGGGTGAGGCCCTCGGCAATACGGCTGTCGTCATAGTCCAGAATGGCCTTGCGCATGAGCCGGTCGTCGCCCGATACGTAGAGCGAAATCAGGGCCTGAATTCGGGTGTCGCCTGTGTACTGTAGTTGTTCGTAGTAGGGGCAGTCGTAGTAGGTTTCGCCCGCGCAGAGTTGAGCCGTACGCCAGCCCACGTCCCACACCCGCCTCAGGCTGCTGTCGGGCGAGGAGAAACGGGCTTTCTGCTCAAATGGATAAGCCGTATACTTGCCTGTCAGGTCGTTGATTGTCAGCGGCTCGTCTTTCGTTTGAACGCTCAATTGCAGGTAGCGGTACGTTCTGAACCAGAGCGGACGGAAGGTGCGTTTCTGACCACCGTCGGCCACGAACTGATCGTCGATGCCCAGCATGGTGCGGTTCTCGATTTCGTCGCGGTTGCCCTTTTGGCCCTTCGCGTCCATCAACCCCTCGGCGTAGGTCAGGGTGAGTGAAGCCCCTTTTCCCGCCGAAACGGTCAATTCGGGGTAGGCGTTGGTGAGCGTTTTTTGGTCGAAGAGTACAGTAGCCTGGGTATTGGCCGGGACTATAATCGGCGATTTCCCCTGTACAAAATCGGGCGGGACGGTCACTCCGGCCACTCGTCGCACGGTGTTCAGCCGCACCGTCGCACTGGCCATGGGTGGAATAGAACGCGGCACCAACGCCCAGTTGCCATCACTGCCCAGGCCCCGCGTTTTGGCCAAAAACCACAGCGGTCTGGCGGCGGTCCATGCCTTATCATCGAAACCTGGCTGTTCCCAACCCCAGGGGTACAAGGCTCCATCGACCCGGTCGCCGTCGCCCACCACCACGTAGGTATGCAGCCGCGCCATGTCGTTTTTTACGGGCGAGTAGGCGGGGTTTTGACACACTTTCCAGGTGTTATTGGTATTCACAACCTTTTCGGCGTCACCGTCGCCCTGCATCACAAACCCCAGTTGGTAGCTCATCTGCGCCATCGGGGCCGACTCGCCCAGGTGCCATACCTGCGCCGCCAGTGTGTTGTTGCCCGCCTGCATGAAGGGAGCCAGATCAACGGTTTCGTAGTTCCAGTGCTGCGTGTCGCTCCGCGCCGGACCCATCGCCACGGCCTGCCCGTTCACGAACAACCGGTACCGGTTATCGGCCGATACATGCACCACAAAGCGGGCAGGTTTCTGGGCTACATTAATCGTTTTACGAAAGTGATACACCCCGTAAGCACGCGCCGAGGCCGTGGGGTGAACCAGCCATTTGGCCTCCCAGAGGCTATTTTGCCACTTATTGGTTGTTGGCGCGGGCTGCGTCGATTGAAAAACGGCCTGGGCGAAACCGGTTGTTATAGACCAGAAAAACAACACAAACGCCAGCAACGGGCGGTAGGAGCGGAGGGGCATAGCGCGGTGAGCAACGGATTGACGATACGCAAAGAAACCGCTTTGCCGCCGTTTTTCATGACAGGCAGTAGGGCATTTGGTACGGCTTCCCGGCTAATTTGCGGGTGTAAGTGATGCAACCACGGCACTGCCAATTGCCTGGTCCTGCTCAAAGTTTCCTCCCGAAATACCCAGGCCGCCAACCAGCGATTGTTGCCACATGACCGGGAAGCCACCGGGTAGGCCGGAGATGTCTTTGTTACTGGAAAAAGAAGTTTGAAGCGTGGGAAACTTCTGGCCAAGCTCACCCACCACGTGGCTCGGAATGCGAAGTTGTGATGCCGTGACGGCTTTTTGACGACTGCTCTCCAGCGCAAAATAACTACAGCCCTCCTGCCGCCATACGGCGCAGATATGGCCACCAGTATCAACAAGGGTTATCGTTATAGCAATGCCCTGTTGTTGTGATGCCTGCCGGGCAGCCTTTATTAATTGATCAATCAGCTGTTGTTGCATGTCCTTTGTGGTGCCAAGCCAGTTAAACAAAAGACAATAGTAAGCTATACTGACCAAATAATAACCCCTGCTGACTAATTTTGCTTATGGACACGCACAAAGCGCTCGTTGAACACATTCAGCAAAACAACATCGTCGGGCATCTACACCGATTGTCAAGACTATTGGGTGGCCTGAGTGAGCATCGTTGGGCAAAAGATGGCTACCCCGACGTGCGGAATGGGCATGTGCAGTTGTTACGTAATCTGGACCCTGAAGGCACCCGAAACACCGTATTGGCTCAACGGGCACACATTACAAAGCAGACTATGGGACGGTTGGTGAAGGAACTGGCCAACTCTGGCTATGTAACGATATCTGTTGATCCCACCGACAGCCGGGCACAGCGGGTGCTATTAACGGCCCGTGGCACGGCTTTCCTCACGTACCTGGCGGCAACACTGGCCGATTTGAATTGGGCCTTCGCCAACGTGCTGGGCGAAGGCCGACTAACCAATTTTTCTCAAACCTTGCAGGACCTGCTTGCCTTTGCCGAAACGCGACAACAGCAACAGGATTTATGAAGACGGTTGTATTGGCCCCAGCAACCCCTCCGGCACGGTTAGCTCGCCGGTGTGGAAGTCGATCAGGCCGTTGCGTTCGTCTTCGATGTTGGTGGCCTGGGTATATACGTCACCCGCGATAGACCGGGCACGAAGTTCGGTTTTAAACTGCCGTATCCGCTCGGTACGGTCGTCGCTGTCGGCGGGGCCGCCGTAGTTGGCAAACCCAAAACCGCCCCACTCGCTCACCACCAGCGGCACCTGTTTCCGGTAAAAATAGGGGTCGCCCACCACCAGCGGGCGGTAAGCTACCGTGGCCAGGTCACCCGCCACCAGCCGGTCGAGCAGGCTCTTCCAATGTTCCAGGTCGGGGGTGTAGAGGTGGGCCGTAAGCAGGTCTGATTTCAATCGCCCTTCCTGCGAAATGTGGTGCCAGCCGTCATTGTCGACCACCAGAAACTGGGGATGGTTGATCTGCATATAATGATAAGTGTCGGCTATATATTGCTGTGTTTCAGCATTTTGAGCAATGTCTTCAGCGCCCCAGTCTTCGTTGTACAAACTCCAGATGATCACCGACGGGTGCGCCTCAATCAGCGATAGCATCCGGTCTAGCTCGGCGCGGTGATTCTGGCGGCTACGTTGATTGGACCGGTGCGGGCTGGGCACTTCCACCCAGAGCAGCAAACCCAGTTCGTCGGCCAGGTTATACAACCGTGGGTCAACCCCGGCAATGTGAACGCGGACCAGGTTGCAACCTAATTTTTGCATGGCGTAGAAGTGCCGCCGCATCTCGTCGTAGGTGGCGGTGCCGGGCTGGTAGAGGATGCCGTCGAGGTAGGTAGACTGCCCGTTGAGGTAGACGCAGCAGCCTCGCGCCTCTACTTTGCGCATCCCGAAATGAGCGTCTATCTCCGCTTTATTGCCCTGGCTGTCAATAAGCTGGGCCGTAAGCTTGTATAGTTGCGGTTCTCCTGGCGACCAGAATTGAGCATCGGGTAATTCAACCACGACGCGCTGGTTTTTTTGCCCAAATTCAAGGTGCAGCGGAAAATCCGACGTTGCCAACGTGCCTGCCTCTGGTTTGGTCTTATCGGTGATGATCAGCCGCAGGATGTAGTCGCCGGCATCATGAATACGGGTAGTCACGTTAACCCGCACTAGGTTGTCTTCGATCTGACTCACCACCCCTACCCGCGACCGCAGCCGGTTGCGCTCTACCGGCTCGAGCCAGACCGACCGCACCCCACCGGTATAGGTCTGGTACCAGATGCCGCCCCGTTTATACACCGACGATTCCTGTTTGCCCCGCGGAATATCAGCGTCCATGGTGTCGGCAATGCGCACAGTGAGGCGGTTGGTGGGTTTCAATAACTTCTCGCCCAGTTCGTAGGAAAACGACGTGTATTCGCCGTAGTGAACCGTCTCCCCTTCAATGGTTTGGAGCTGTTTGCCGTTGAGCCATACCTGCGTCTCGTAGCCACAGGCACCAAACGTAAGCTGATACATCATCTCTGGCTTGTCACCGGTGGCGGGTTCACGGGCGGGTAAATCGAAATCGCGTTCGTACCACACCACCACCGAATCCTGCCAGCTAATGCCGTCGTTGTCCTGCCGTATCTGGGCAATATGCGACTCGATGGAGCCGGGCCAATGGGCCGTGTAGGCGTATTTATGGCCGTTTTGCCATTTTTCGGTCAGGCCCACGTTATCTACATCTTCGGCAAACCGCCACTCGCCGTCGAGCAGCATGTAGGTGTTGGGCCGCAAAACGGCGCGGGGCAATTCGTTGATGGGAGAGGGGGCCGGTGCCGCCGGAACGGGCTGACTTTCGGTAGGATTCAGGTTTCGGAACGTGGGTTGCATTAGCGCGACAGGCTGGTGATACCCAAGCAACACCACTACGCGCCGGGGGTTCGATGAATCTGATTCACCGCACCCACTATACCAGCCCGTCTTTCAGCGCTTTGGCTACGGCCTCCGTCATCGATGCCACGTGCAGCTTGCGGTAGATGCTTTTCATAAACGAGCGGACCGTTTCGTAGCTGATGCCGCCCATGCGGTCGGCAATCATTTTATAGCTCAACCCATCCACCAAAAAGGTGAGGGTTTCCTGTTCACGGGGGGTCAGGCGTTCCGCATCGGATTGCATAGTATGAGGGGACGTTGCGGGCCGAAAAAAGAACCCGGCTTTCATCTCGACCAAATCAACATCCACCGTCCCGCCTAGCAGGATAGAAAGGGCTTCGCGCGTGGCGCTGGTATCTTCATAAACAATAACACGCATGGCTGGACATCAGTAGTCGTACAGCAAAGCTCCTGGTTATCTCAATCGCAGAAAACCACCGAAATGCGTGATTTTCTGTCACTGAGTTCGGTGATTTTCACGCAAAAAGCCTGCACAGGAACATGCGCAGGCTTTTTGCGTGAAAATCAATGATGCTATGTCAACCAATCAGTTTTGCTTTCGGGGGGGCCGCTTTGCTGGTTCGTCTGCCTGTAAATGGAATGAGCATGGGCACTTGCTGCTTATATACCTCATAGTCCGTTCCGAGTGATTTGAGCAGGTCTCTTTCTTCCAGAAATTTTACGGCAACCACGATGTAGGTCGTGGTTGTAAGCGAAAACACCAGATGGCCCAGTGTCATAACCGGGGTGGCCCAAAATGCAATCAGAAAACCCAGCATGATTGGGTGGCGCACGATGTTGTAGAAGAGATTGGTCTTAAACCGCATGGCCTGATCTGATCTGTTAATCAGGTTGTTATAGACTTGCTTTAAACCGAACAGGTCGAAATGATTGATCATGAACGAGGATAAAAGGACAATTAGCCACCCAGAAAGAGAAATTGCCGTCAACAACGTGGCCCCCAACTTTGTGTCTACTTTCCAAATCAGAGCCGGTAAGGGTTGCCATTGCCAATACAGTAGAAGCAGGGCCAAACTAGCCAATAGCACATACGTACTACGTTCCAGTACGGGATCAATCAGCCGGGTCCACCATCGCTTAAAAGCGGGCCGTGCCATCACGCTATGTTGTATGGCAAACAGCCCCAGCAATAGTTCATTGATTAGTAAGGAGCGTGCAAAGGGGCCTTCAGTGCCGGAATCAATTGATTTTGGCACCACGAAATTGCCGACGAATCCGATGGCATAAAGAAACGTAAACAGGAAGATAACGTAGGCCAGTACCCCGTATAGGAAGACGATTAACTTTTTCATTGTCTTAGCTGGTGAAGGTGAAGAAGCTGGTTGATAAGCAAACAACCAGACAAAGGTGGCCCATGTACCAATGCTTGTAAATCCCCAAAGGTGGGGAGATCACTCAGGGCAGGTCGATGAGGTAACGCCCACGGGCGTGTTCATCAACACGTATCGGCATGTTGGACCGCTGCAAAAAGTATAATGTGCTTTTGGGGGCTGGCAGCGCTTCGTTCCGCCAGTGCTCAACAGCTTGGCTCAGCCGTTGCCGTAACCGGACCGTTTCAGCAGGCGGCTAACCAGGGAGGCTACTGGCAGCACCCTTTTCCAGCCTGGATGGGTGGGCAGGGCACAGTACCGTAGGAGCAAAACACGCAGCAGTCGCCCGCAAGGGGACGCAGAAGCGTGTGGCAGGCGGGGCATTCGTAGAAGAACTGACAGGCATCGGTCGGCATCGTTTCGGCCTGTTGATGCCGGCAGTTGGGGCAGGTCAGCACAGATTCGAGCAGGAGCCGCATTTTCTGGACAAGATTGATTGGATTCAGTAGAGGAACGGGGGTTCTATTCGATTCAGCGGAGTTGTGTTAGGACAAAGAAAGAAGTCCTGTCCAAAAAACCTTACTTCATTTCACGTAAACAAAACCCATACATCACGGCGAAGAGAACGCTGCCGAAGACCCCAAACGAGGTAATGAGTGCCGCAAACCCAACGAAATAAATTGGCATGATGATACCCAGGAGCACTCCGGCCAGGTAAACATAAAAGCCTGTTCTACGCAGTCGGAACATCAGTATGACGCCAATCAGCGTCACCAGCGAATACACAAACTGCGCCAGGCTCTGCCGCCGAACCAGGCCAGGGTCGGCGGGGGTGGGGTTGTCGCTGTTGGCGCTGTTGTCCTGATAGAAATTTTTGGGGTCAAGGCGATCTTCCTCCCCGGCTCCCGTGTCTTTATGACCCGTATAAGGCGTCTGAGCCACCCGATCAGGGTTAAAAAGCGCAATGCCGCTTTCGGCGAGGCCCCAGCCGCAGCTTAAGAAAGACAGGACGCACAGGATAGTGAGGAATTGAGAGCGCATTTTAGGGAGAAGTTTAAAGTCTAATGTCTAAAGTTTAAACGGTCCGCCGTCGCGGTTGCTTCGCGCCCAGACACGACCCTGCCCAGGCCGCCTGCGAAGTTGTTGTAGGAACAACATCCCTCAAGTCATCCAGGATTAAAGAGCTTCAGAACGGCATTGACCCTTAGACGTTGGACTTCAAACGTTAAACTCTTTTGTAAACCTGCAGGCACGGCGATAGTTTTACTACAGGAGATGCACAAAACAACCGCATTTCGATCAATAATATGACCCTACAGGAGCTGACCGACAACATTCGTACCCGCATTGCCACTGCCGATAGCCTCGACGCTACCGCCAAACTCGTTACGGATCAGGGTGTTGTCTACATCGACAGTAAGCAGAGCCCCGCCGTTGTGTCTAACGACGACCTGCCCGCCGATACCGAATTGCACGTGAAAGTGGACGATCTGGAACGCATGGCCACCGGCGACCTGAACCCCATGATGGCGTTCATGACCGGTAAGTTGAAAGTGAAAGGCGACATGGGCATCGCCATGAAAATGGGGCAGGTAATGGGGTAAGGGAAGGAGGTTAGGTTGTTTGTCTGTTTGTGCGTTTGTTTGTTTCTGTCCGTTGCGGTTAAGCGTTTAGTTACCACAACGGACAGAAACAAACAAACGCACAAACAGACAAACAACCCCTAAACTACCCTTCATGACTTCCCGCAGAACCTTTATCAAGTCGGCTTCGCTGGCCGCTGCCGCGTTTACTATTGTGCCCCGCCACGTGCTGGGGCGGGGGTTTGTGGCCCCTTCCGACAAACTCAATATTGCCGCTGTGGGCTGCGGCGGCAAGGCCGACGTCAACATCCGGCTGGCCCATAACGGTGGGACCGATAATATCGTGGCCCTTTGCGATGTCGACGACCGGCAGGCGGTGAAGTTCCGGGGGCAGTTTCCGAATGCGCCCTACTTCCGCGACTACCGCGAGATGCTCGATAAAGCCGGCAAAACAGTCGACGCGGTGATCGTCTCCACGCCCGACCACATGCACGCGCCCATTGCCATGGCGGCTATGAATATGGGTAAGCACGTGTATGTGGAAAAACCCCTGACCCACGACATCTACGAAGCCCGGATGCTCACTGAAGCCGCCCGCCGCAACAAGGTGGTGACGCAGATGGGCAATCAGGGTAGCAGCGGCGACTCGACCCGCTACATTGAACAACTGATTCAGGACAAAGTCATTGGCCACGTCCACACCGTTTACTGCTGGACAAACCGCCCCGTATGGCCACAGGGGGTGCAATCGCCAAAAGACAAGAAGGAATCGCAGCCGGTACCCGCCGAAGTAGACTGGAACAAATGGCTGGGCACGGCCCCTTACCGCGACTACCATGCGGCCTACATGCCGTTCCGGTGGCGGGGTTACTGGGATTTTGGCACCGGTGCCCTCGGCGACATGGGCTGCCACTTTATGGATGTACCCTTCCGGGCGCTCAACCTCAAATACCCCACCTCAGTAGAGTGCAGTGTGGGGTCGGTCTATGCCGATTTTTTCCAGGAGGCTTACTTCGACGACGTTTGTCCACCCTCGTCATCGGTGCACATGACGTTTCCGTCGAACGACCGGAAAGTAAAAGAAATCAAGTTTTCCTGGTTCGATGGGGGCATCCGGCCCGCCCTGCCCGACGGCGTACCCTATGAGCAACTGTTTGCCTCGCAGGACGGGGGCATGTTGTTTATTGGTACCAAAGGCATGCTGTCGGGAGGGCTTTTCGGCGATAACTTCAAACTGTTTCCTGTTGAGAAATTTGCAAACCAGGCTGCTCCGGCGCCCATCCGTCCGTTGGTGGAGGGCAAGACCGAAGGCCATCAGCAGCAGTGGGTGAAGGCCTGCAAGCAAGGATTTGGCGCCTACACCTCGTCGGGCTTCGATCAGGCCGGACCGTTGACCGAGACCGTGCTGATGGGTAACCTTGCTACCCGTAGTTTCCTCGCCCGTGAAAACGGTCAGTTCACTGGTCGCAAAAAGCTGCTTTGGGATGGTGATAACATGAAAATCACCAACTACGATTACGCCAATCAGTTTGTGAAGCGCAACTATGCTGGGGGATACACGCTATAGACCGTTTAACGTATAGTGACTTCGGTTTACAATTATTTTAATTTTGTAGGAACTACTCATGCTTTCATGTGTATCTGGCCCGTCACCGGCCTATTCCAGAGCGAAACTACGCAGGTGAAAGTTGAACAAAAAGTATCACAAACGAGAGGAAAGTAGCGGACTGATGTGACACCTTGTTGCAGCAGATGTCTAAGGAGTGGTTGTTTTAGCAATAGCTATGGCAATCACTCCTTTCTTTTTGGTAGTCGATTGTACCGCAACATACCCCCTTGAACATGACTCATCTCTTAAGCCCGAGACCATCTGTCTACTCAGGATATATACTCAAGACGTTTTGTCGGGGCTTAGTAATAGTATAATTCTGTGTTTGTTTTGAATGAAACAAATTACATATGTTAAAATTTACAACGACTTAATTCAATATTAATACATTGACTGTCACAACGTTGTATGTTTGCGCCAGAATCCATGTAGCTACATGTAAACGTAAAACCACCTGATTTGTACGCAACTTTTCTCAGCGATTTATGTCCGTTTCTTTACGAATCAAACAAACACTTACTCTTTTATTTTGCTGTTTTACACTGTTGCCTGTACTGGCTCAGACACCCAACCGCTTTACCATCAGCGGCTATGTTCACGAGACGGGTAGCCACGAAGCACTACCCGGCGTATCGATCCGCCTGGCCAATCGCTCGCTAGGCACCCAGACCAACACCTTTGGCTTCTATTCGATTACGCTGCCCCAGGCCGATTCGGTTACGCTGATCTTCTCGCTGGTGGGCTACCGGCCCCAAACCCGTACAATGGCCCTGCGTCATCACCAGACACTGGAGGTAGAAATGACGGCTGGCCAGCAACTTGACGAAGTAGTGATCAGCCTGCATGGTCAGCAAAAGCAGGTCAGCGACAGCCCACAGATGAGCCAGATCGACCTGCCTGTTGCTCAGATTAAGAAAATTCCGGCCCTGCTGGGCGAGAAGGACGTGCTCAAGGTGCTCCAGCTTATGCCCGGTGTGCAGAAAGGGTCGGAAGGCCAGGCGGGCCTCTACGTACGGGGGGGTGGTCCCGACCAAAATTTAGTTGTACTCGACGATGCGGTGGTCTACAACGCCTCGCACCTGTTCGGCTTTTTCTCGGTCTTCAACGGCGACGCGCTTAAGAGCGTGGAACTGACCAAGGGCGGTTTCCCCGCCCGGTTTGGGGGGCGGCTCTCTTCGGTGCTCGACCTGACGATGAAAGACGGAGCCCGCGACAAAATTCATGGTGAAGTGGGCGTTGGCCTGATTGCCGCCCGCATGATGCTGGAAGGGCCGCTAGCGAAGGCGGCTCACGGCAAACCAAGCCGTGGCTCGTTTATTATCTCGGCCCGGCGCACCTACCTCGATCTGCTGTCGGCGCCTATCATGAAGTCGAAAAACAGTAGCAGCACCAGCGGGGGCTACTTCTACGACCTCAACGCCAAAGTCAATTATGACCTCGGACCCCGCGACCGTATTTACCTGAGTGGCTACACGGGCCGGGATAAGTTTTGGGCGGGCGATACCACCAGCGATCTGAGCGTGGGCCTGAGTTGGGGCAATGCCACCGGCACCCTGCGCTGGAACCACCAGTTTTCGCAAAAACTATTTGCCAATACGTCGCTCATTTTCAGCGACTACCAACTCAATATCGACGCTAACCAGTGCATCGACGCTACAAATCGTTTCCTGCTGAATTATACGTCGGGTATCCGCGATTTCTCGTTTAAGCATGACTTAGATTTTTACCCAACCCCAACCCATGCGCTGCGCCTGGGCGTGCAGATTACGGCTCACCGCTTCACGCCCAGTGCCAGTGTTGTACAAAACACGCTTACCAACATTCAGCGCCCTGCTGCTCCCACCGACGTGCTGGAAGGTGGTGTGTACCTGGAGGATACGTGGCGTCCTGATACCCACTGGCGGGTTAATGGTGGGTTGCGGCTGAGTTCATTCACGGGAGCCGGCGTGGCTTACCTCCGCCCCGAACCCCGCCTCTCGCTGGGCTATATGTTGCGGCCCGACTTTTCGGTAAAAGCGTCTTACTCGCTTATGAATCAGTACGTTCACCTGCTAAGCAACACCGGTATTGGGTTGCCTACCGACCTCTGGGTGCCCACTACCGACCTGGTAAAACCCCAGCAGTCGCAGCAATGGGCGGCGGGGCTGGCCAAAGATTTCGCTGATGCGGGGCTGGCGCTGACCGTAGAAGGCTATTACAAACAGATGAGCAACATCATCAACTACAAGGAAGGAGCCAGCTTTTTGGTTATCGAAGATCCTACCTCAGCGCGGCGGGCACGTTGGGAAGACAACGTAACGGCGGGCCGGGGCTGGAGCTACGGGGCCGAAGTGCTGCTGCAAAAGAAAGAAGGCCGGTTTAGCGGTTGGGTGGGCTACACCCTCTCCTGGACGCAGTGGCAGTTCAGCGATCTGAATGAGGGCCGCCCCTTTTTCCCCCGCTACGACCGTCGGCACGACATCTCGGTGGTGGGCATGTATGACCTCAGCCCCAAAATTACGCTATCGGCTACGTGGGTCTACGGCACGGGGCAGGCCCTGACTATACCCACGGCGCGTTACCGGGCATTTGGATTGAACACCAACGCGGACATGCAGGAGGGCGGTACCCCGGCCAGCACATCGACGGCGTTCAACAACACCGGTGTATCTGACTTTTCTGCCGAACGGAATGCCTTCCGTGCCGAGCCATACCATCGCCTCGATCTGGGCATTCGGTTCCACCGCAAACGCCCTCAACACGAAGGTATCTGGGAGCTTAGTGCCTACAATGTATATAACCGCCGCAATCCGTTTTTCTACAACCTGGAAGGCAAAAAGCAGGGTGTTGGTCAACCGGTGGCTACCGTCCTCTACAAATATTCTGTGTTTCCCGTAGTGCCGTCCGTGAGCTACACGTACAAGTTTTAACCGTTCTTTTTTAACCTATTGAGATCACCAAACCGTGAACATTCTTATCAACATGAAATCTCTTTTTTACCTGTTGCCCGTATTGCTGATAACTGCCTGTACTAATTTGAAAACGGAGGTCAACCCGTCGATGCTGAATGATCAGAGTGAAAAAATTGTGGTCAATAGCTATATCTCCCCGCAGGATACTCTCCTGAAAGTGAAAGTGTCGCGCTCGAAACCGGCGGTATCCGGGGCGGCTGTAGTGCCTCCGTTCAACGTCAATAATGCCACGGTAAGCCTATCAGACGGTAGCCGAAGCATTTTGTTTACCTACAACAACACGGCTGAATATTACCAGGCCAAGGCAACGCTGTTGCCCATCCAGACCGGCAAAACCTACACCCTGACCGTGACCTCTGCCGACGGTAAGCAGGTAACGGCTCAGTCTACGGTTCCCAACCAGGTGCCGATCAGTTCTATTTCGCTCGATTCGACCATTTCCAGCACCAGCACCGAGTGGCAGAAATCGTTTCGCGTTCATTTTACGTGGCAGGACCCAACGGCTGAAACTAACTATTACATGTATTGCGGTTATTTTGCCTGGAATAGCAAAATAGCCCCCACGGCCAATGGAAAAGTAAAGTCGACCGTGCCAGCAGTAGCACCGCTCCCGTTTATCACCCAGGCCACAACCGATAACCTGATCTGCGACAACCTGCAGCAGGGTGGTGCGCTGAGCACCCAATCGGCAGATGTGGTTACGCTGACCATAAACAAACAGGAAGCCAACGCGGCAGAAGCCATCAAACACCTGTCGGTTGGCAAAAGCCTGCCCGGCGCCAGGCTCACCTTACGGCTGGCCAATACCGATGCGTTTTTCTACACCTACACATCGGCCGTATTGCGGCAGAAGCAGGCAGGTACCAACCCCTTTGCCGAGCCGGTACCCATCCCGACCAACGTGAAGGGCGGCCTGGGTTGTTTTGCCGCCTACAACCGGACCGAGAAGGTGTTGCTGTTAAAGTAGGAACTGGGGTTTAGTTGCAAGATTCGCCAGGCCCGGCGGGGCGCAACATCGGTAGTAGCCTACACATAGTACAGGCTCACCAACGCAAAGCCCCAGCGGGGCGTAACAGGCGGACCAGAAATATTCATTCTGGTATCCGCATGTTACGCCCCGCTGGTCCTGAAATACCCTAGCATTTCAGATCATTAACCGATGCCCTTGCGGCCGTGATTTGGGCCTGCGTTACGGTTGTACAGCCGGCAGCGGCATCCAGATAAGCGTTGGCAGTAGTTTTGACGGCCGTGCAGTTAGCTGGCGTCTGCGCTTTAGAATAAGCTACTATGGCGTCGGAATAGGCTTGTGCCCGCGTACCGGCCAGTTGGCAGGAGTCTACTGCGGCGACGGAATCGCTTTTTTTACAGCCAAACAAAAAAATAATCGTCGTTACGGCGATGAGGGAGGTAGTGCGAAGACGCATGATATAAAATTGATTTGTAGTTGATAGTGAGGTTCTTGTCAGACGACCTCGTTAAGGTCGGCTCAGGGCCAAAGCAGACCACCAGGCATTGAGCTACCGTAGGCAATACTGACTTATCGGTAGGTGTAGCAGGCGATGTCACGTAGTTTTCGCAGTTTTGCGCGTAACTATACGTATGAGACAAACGCTCTACCTTTTGCTATGCTGGTTGGTGCTGACAGTCACCGCTATTGCCCAATCACCCACCCGCACCACCATCAGCGGCTACGTTCGTGAAGCGGGTAGCCGTGAGGCCCTGCTGGGCGCTACTGTCCGATTAGCCGACAGGCCGGTTGGTGCCCAGACGAACACATTTGGCTTCTACTCGCTTACCCTGCCCGAAGCCGATTCGGTTACGCTGATCTTCTCACTGGTGGGCTACCAGTCCCAAACCCGTACGCTGTCCTTTCGCCAAAGTCAGACGCTGTCTGTTGATCTTGTGCCGGGGCAGCAGCTGGACGAAGTAATTATTAGCGAAAGACGGGGACAGGGACGGGTGAGCGACAGCCCGCAGATGAGCCAGATCGACCTGCCCATCGCCCAGATCAAAAAGATTCCCGCCCTGCTGGGCGAGAAGGATGTGCTCAAGGTGCTCCAGCTCATGCCCGGTGTGCAGAAAGGCTCGGAAGGGCAAAGCGGCCTGTATGTGCGGGGCGGCGGGCCGGACCAAAACCTGATCGTGCTCGACGATGCGGTGGTCTACAACGCCTCGCACCTGTTCGGCTTTTTCTCGGTCTTCAACGGCGACGCGCTTAAGAGCGTGGAACTGACCAAGGGTGGTTTTCCCGCCCGGTTCGGGGGGCGGCTCTCCTCGGTGCTCGACCTGACGATGAAAGACGGGGCGCGCGACAAACTCCACGGCGAGGTAGGAATAGGCCTGATTGCCAGTCGGTTACTGCTTGAAGGCCCCCTTAATAAACCAGCGCCGGGCAAGCCCAGCCGCTCATCATTTATCGTGTCGGCCCGGCGCACGTATCTCGATATTGTGTCGGCTCCAATTGTGAAGGCGCAGACCAATGGCGAAACATCAGCGGGTTATTACTTCTACGACCTCAACGCCAAGATCAACTATGACCTTAGCCCCCGCGACCGGGTCTACGTGAGTGGTTATTTCGGGCGCGACCGGTTCTATGCCAGTGACAATGTAGACGGTACCAGCGTGGGCATGGGCTGGGGTAATGCCACCGCCACGGTGCGCTGGAACCACCAGTTCTCGCAGAAACTATTTGCCAACACCTCGCTGATTTTCAGTGATTATAAATTCGACATTGCCGCTAACCAGCTGATTGACGCGCAGAGCCGGTTTGTGCTCGATTACACGTCGGGTATCCGCGACTTTTCCGTCAAACATGACCTCGATTACTACCCCGTGCCTACCCACGCGTTGCGGTTTGGGGTGCAGGCAACCGCCCACCGCTTCACGCCCAGCGCCATTGTGTTGCAGAACAACAGCCTGGCCAACATCCGGCGTGAGATTGACCAGATCGACGTGATCGAGGCTGGTCTATATGCCGAAGACACCTGGAAACCCGACGACCACTGGCGCATCAACGGGGGGCTACGGGTTAGTTCATTTACAGGCAGTGGCGTCTCCTACGTTCGGCCCGAACCACGGCTTTCGTTGGGGTATGTCATTCGGCCCGACCTGTCGTTGAAGGCGTCCTATTCACTGATGAACCAGTATGTTCATCTGCTGAGCAACACCGGTATTGGGTTACCTACCGACCTCTGGGTGCCCACCACTGCCCGGGTAAAGCCCCAGCAGTCGCAACAGGTGGCGGTGGGACTGGCCAAAGACATTGCCTCAACCGGCTTTGCCCTCACCCTGGAGGGTTACTATAAGCGGATGGATAACATCATCAACTACCGCGAAGGGGCCAGTTTTCTGCTTATCGACGACCCTACCTCAGCGCGGCGGGTGCAGTGGGAAGACAACGTGACGGCGGGCCGGGGCTGGAGCTATGGGGCCGAAGTGCTGCTGCAAAAGAAAGAAGGCCGGTTTAGCGGCTGGGTGGGCTACACCCTCTCCTGGACGCAGTGGCAGTTTGCCGAACTGAACGGAGGACGCCCGTTTTTTCCCCGCTACGACCGTCGGCACGACATCTCGGTGGTGGGCCTGTATGACCTCAGCCCCCGCATTACCCTCTCGGCTACGTGGGTCTACGGTACGGGCCAGGCGCTCACCGTGCCTACCGCCCGCTACCGTGCCTATGGCCTCAGCAATGGTATTGATTACATTAAAAACGACCAGGGGGCAGTGACCAACGTGCAGCCTACGCTCTACACCAGTGTGGGGGTGCGGGACTTTGGCCCGGAGAAAAACACATTTCGGTCTGAACCCTACCACCGGCTTGATCTGGGCGTGCAGTTTCACCGAAAACGCCCTACCCACGAGAGTGTCTGGGAGTTTAGTGCCTACAACGCCTACAACCGCCGCAACCCATTTTTCTACAACATCGAAAGCAAGCGACAGCCCGTTGGGCAGCCCGACATGACGGCGTTGTACAAGTATTCGGTCTTTCCTATTGTGCCATCGGTGAGCTACGCCTACAAATTCTGATCCGCTGATGAAAACCTTAGTCTACCTGGTTTCCCTGATGCTACTGACCGGCTGTGGCAGTTTGCGCAATGAGGTGAACCCCTCGGTGTTGAGCGCGGGGGGCGCAAAGCTGGTGGTCAACAGCTATATCTCGCCGCAGGATACCCTGCTGACGGTGAAGGTGTCGCGGTCGAAACCGGTGCTTATTGAGCCCAGTGAAGCGCAGCCATACGTGGTCGAAAACGCAACCGTCACCCTCTCAACAGGTGGTCAGGTAGTGGTTATGCGCTACAACGGTGCCCGGCAGTTGTATCAGGCCCGCCCAGCGCTCATGCCTATCCGTACGGGGCAAACGTATACGCTCACGGTCTCTACCCCCGACGGCAAGCAGGTCACTGCGCAGGCTACTGTACCTCAACCCGTACCCATCAGTGCCATCAGCCTCGATTCTACGATTACCACAACCGGCACCACCAAAAACAAAGCTTACCGGATCAGTTTTGTGTGGGAGGACCCGGCCACCGAAACCAACTTCTATCAGTATGGGGGCTATTTTCAATGGCGCGACAGCAAGTTTACCTACCCCATTGGCGGGCAGAGCGAAGTGCCCGTGCCCAATATCCTCGTCCTCTCATTCAACCGCGACAGAGTTACAGGTAATGTGCTCAGCGACGACCGCCAGCAGGGGGGGCTGCTCACCTCGCAGTCGGCCAATGTAGCCTCAATTGCAGTGCAGAAGGGCGATCCCAAAGCCGCCGAATACGTGACCTACACGTATCCGGGTGCGCGGGTGGTGGCGCAACTGTTGAGCACAGAAGAAAGCTACTATCGCTATACCGACGCTGTTTTTCGGCAACGTCAGGTGGGCAATAGCCCGTTTGCCGAACCCGTACTGATTCCGTCTAATATTGCGGGGGGGCTTGGCTGTTTCGCTGCCTACAACCGGACAGAAAAGGTGCTGCTGCTGAAATAAAAAAATTAAGCAGTCCATTGGTTAAACGGGTTGTATGGAGAAACAACCTCTACAACCATGACTGACCACGCTGTCGATCTTGACCAGTTAAGCGTCAATACCATCCGTTTATTATCTGTCGATATGGTGCAGCAGGCCAATTCGGGCCATCCCGGCTTGCCGTTGGGTGCCGCACCGATGGCCTACGTGCTGTTCTCGAAATTCCTCAATTTCAACCCGCAGGATCCGCATTGGCCCAACCGCGACCGCTTTGTGTTGTCGGCGGGGCACGGGTCGGCCTTGCTGTATAGCCTGTTGCATCTGTACGGCTACGACCTGCCGCTCGACGAGCTGAAACGGTTCCGCCAACTGCATTCCAAAACGCCCGGCCACCCCGAATCGAACCTGACGGCGGGCGTGGAAGTGACCACCGGACCGCTGGGGCAGGGATTCGCCAACGGCGTGGGTATGGCTATGGCCGAAGCGCACCTGGCCGCTACCTATAACCGCGAAGGGCATAACGTGATGGACCATTATACCTACGCCATCGTGAGCGACGGTGATCTGATGGAAGGCATCGCGTCTGAAGCGGCCTCACTGGCGGGCCATCTGAAACTGGGCAAGCTGATTTACCTCTACGACGATAACCTGATCTCGCTCGACGGACCAACCAATCTGGCGTTTACCGAAGACCGCATGGCCCGCTTCGACGCCTACGGCTGGCATACCCAGCACGTAGCCGATGGCAACGATCTGGGCGCTATCGAAGCCGCTATCAAAGCCGCACAGGCGGATGACCGACCGTCGATTATCGCCGTGCGCACTATCATCGGTTTTGGTAGTCCGCAACAGGGCACCAGCAAAACACATGGCAGCCCTCTGGGGGAAGAAAACGTTCGCAAGACGAAGGAATTTTTCGGCTTCGACCCCAACCAGTCATTTGTTATTCCTGATGAGGTACGTACCCATCTACACGAACTCGGTCAGCGCGGAAAAGCGGTGCAGGACGACTGGAACAACCGGTTCACTGCGTTTGAAAAGGCGTTTTCGGCAGAATCGAAGCAGTTCAAAACGTCGTTTGCCGGGGCCGGATCGTTACCCGACGGCTGGGACGCCAACCTGCCCAGGTTCACTCCCGCCGATGGCGACATGGCTACGCGACAGGCATCGGGTAAGGCCCTGACAGCCCTGAAAGATAGTATTCCGTACTTGTTTGGCGGGTCGGCCGATTTGGCTTCGTCCAATGAGATGCCCACCAAAGGTGATGTGAGTTTCCAGCCGGGGCGTTACGAAGACACAAATATCTGGTTCGGTGTGCGCGAACATGCCATGGGCGCGGCCCTCAACGGTATGTCGCAGCATGGCGGCGTCCGTCCCTACGGCGGCACGTTCCTGAACTTCTCAGACTACATGCGCGGGGCCATTCGCCTTACCGCCCTCGCCGAGTCGGCGGCCACGTTTGTGTTCACCCACGACAGCATCGGTCTCGGCGAAGACGGGCCTACACACCAGCCTGTGGAGCAGGTGGTTGGCCTGCGTACCATTCCCAACATTATTGTGCTTCGTCCCGCCGATGCCAACGAAACCGTTGAGGCGTGGCGTGTGGCGATGCTGCAACCCAAAACGCCGGTTGTGCTGATCCTGTCGCGGCAAAAACTGCCCGTTCTCGACCAGACCCGATACGGCTCGGCGCGGGGGCTGGAAAAGGGAGCCTACATCCTCAGCGAAGCCGAGGGTGGTACACCCGACCTGATTCTGATTGCCACCGGCTCGGAAGTGCAACTGGTGATGAAGGCCCAAACCGAGCTGCAAAAACAGGGTGTGAAAGCGCGGGTGGTGAGTATGCCCTCGTGGGAACTGTTTGAAAAGCAGGACAAAGCCTACCAGCACGAGGTGTTACCACCCACCGTTCGCAAGCGGCTTTCGGTAGAAATGGGATCACCCATTGGCTGGCACAAATACGTCACCGACGAGGGTGCTTCCCTAAGCATGAACCGGTTCGGCCTTTCTGGCCCCGCCGACGAGGTGATGGCCTACTTCGGTTTTACGGTAGACAACGTCGTGAAAAAAGCCCAGGCTGTCATGGCGGGCAATGCCGAGGAAATGGAAGAAAAAGAGGTGCTGTCGTAAGGGGAGACGTTGCCAGGTCATTGTCGCTCGGCTCTGCCGGGGGTGCCGTTGTCCCGTTGTCGCTTGGCTCTGGCCGAGTGACCCATATCAAAGGGCCTCCGGCCCGTAGTTTGAACTTGAGAGGGTTTTACCAACTATCTCAACGTCGCACTACGGGCCGGAGGCCCTTTGATATGGGTCACTCGGCCAGAGCCAAGCGACAACGGCACACAACGGCATGCCCTTACACTAGTGCCTTTTTCTGCTCGTCGATGGCTGCCAGCAGCTTATCGTAGGGCTTAATAAACTTGTCGATGCCTTCGGTTTCCAGTTGGGTGGTCACGGCCAGCAGGTCGATGCCTACTTCGTTTACGCGGGCTAACACCTGCGTGGCGTGGTCCATGTCCTGCTCTAGGCGAGCTTCGGGCTGGCCGTGGTCGCGGTAGGCTTCGAGGGTTTCCAGGGGCAGGGTATTTACCGTTTTGGGACCAATCAGCGCTTCCACATATTTCACGTCCGAAAACGCCGGATTCTTGCTGCTGGTGCTGGCCCAGAGTACGCGTTGCGGCGTGGCGCCCTTGTCGCGCAGCTTCTGGAAACGGTCGCTGCTGAACACGCGCTTGTAGATTTCGTAGGCCTTTTTCGCCGATGCAATCGCCACTTCACCTTTCAGGTCACCGGCTCCTTTTTCGTCAAGCATCGGGTCAACCAGCACGTCGATACGGCTGAGAAAAAAGCTGGCTACGGAGGCTATGTTATTGATAGCCAGACCTTTGGCGGCGCGTTCTTCCAGCCCGGCAATGTAGGCTTCGGCAACGGCTTCGTAGCGTTCCAGGCCAAAAAGCAGCGTTACGTTGACGTTGATGCCGTCGGCAATGGCCTGCTGAATAGCGGGCAGTCCGGCTTCCGTTCCCGGAATTTTGATCATCACGTTGGGCTTGTCAACGGCTTTCCACAGTTCGCGGGCCTGTTTGATGGTGCCGTCGGTATCGAGGGCCAGCCGGGGAGACACTTCCAGGCTCACGTAGCCATCGGCCCCTACCACTTCGTCGTCATACACGGGCCGGAAAATGTCGGCGGCGCGTTGAATATCGCTGATGGCTACCCCGTAAAAGATGTCGTCGTTCGATTTGCCTTCCTGCGCCAGCCGCCGGATATCGTCGTCGTAATCACTGCTGCCGCTGATGGCTTTCTCGAAAATGGCCGGGTTAGAGGTCAGCCCCCGTACGCCGTCTTCGTCGATGAGCCGTTGCAACGACCCGCTGTTCATCAGTTGCCGGTCGATGAGGTCAAGCCAGATACTTTGCTCGAAATCATGTATTTGTTTTACGCGGTTGGTTTCCATAAAGTAGTTCTTTGGTATGTCAACAGGAATAAACCCGGCTGCGTGCCTAATGTTGGCCTGATTTGGGGAAGCAGGCTTTTATTGAGCCTATCACTCCGGGTGACGGCCTCAATAAAAGCCTGCTTCCCCAAATCAGGCTCTCCTACCTTTGTTGCTCATTGTTCTCCGTTCTCCCTTGAAAAAACTCGTTATTTTTGCTTCCGGTTCGGGCAGTAATGCCCAGCAAATTGCTCAGTATATTGTTGGTAATCAGCATATAGAGTTGTCGTTGATCCTGACAAACAACCCTGCCGCTGGGGTTATCGACCGGGCGCGACGTGGGTTCGATTGTGGGCTAAACGTGCCCGTACTCATCTTCGACCGGCCCACGTTTTACCAAACCGACCGTATTGTGCGCCTGTTGAAGGCGCAGCAGATCGACCTGATTGTGCTGGCGGGGTTTATGTGGCTGGTGCCACCTGCGTTGGTGAAGGCGTTTTCGGGACAGATTATCAATATCCATCCTGCGTTGCTACCCAAATTTGGGGGCAAGGGCATGTACGGTCATCACATACATGAGGCGGTTGTGGCGGCGGGCGAAACCGAAACCGGTATTACCATCCATTTTGTGAACGAACACTATGACGAAGGTGCCGTTATTTTCCAGGCTGCCTGCCCCGTCGAGCCGACCGATACCCCCGACGACGTGGCGCAGAAAATTCACGCCCTCGAATATGCCCATTATCCTCGTGTGGTGGTGGAAGTCCTTGACGGCTTAATCGGTCAATAAAATTCTTTTCGTCACCAGTACCTGTTGAACAGCGTCTACCACGCGTACAATGACCAGTGGATTTCTTGCCGAAGGGGCAGCTATAGTGAATAGACTTGCTGGCTGAGCAACCAAATCCGTTGACAGCAGATGCCCCGACAATGAATAGAACTGCACAGCAACCGGGAAAGCTATATCGTCGGGATTTTGTTGAAACGCTACCTCGCGCTGATTCGCTTTGTAACTGATACTAAGCGGGTCTGTTTTAGTCCTGCTAATCAGCACGATAGGCTTGGAGTACGTAAACATACCGTTGTCATCGATTTGCTTCAGCCTGTAGTAGCCTGTCCGGAGTGGTTGTGTGTCGATAAACTGATAGGTATGGCTTTGGCCAGATGTGCCAGCACCTGGTATTTCGCCCAACATGTGCCATTGCTGAAGGTCATGACTTCGTTCCACCACAAAGGCTCTGTTAGATGCCTCACTGCTGGTTTTCCAGTTGAGCAGCATGTTACCTTCGGGGTCAGGTTGCCCGCTAAAGGAAACAAGCGTAACGGGTAATACCGTGGTGTTGGTCGTGACGATGTCGTCGAGCGTAACCGTGCCGTTGCCGCCACTACCAACCACCGAAAACTGGATTCGGTAATTAGCTGGATAGGAGACTGTGTTTGGCACGACAAAATTAAATGAGTTAGCCGTGCTGCCCAGCGAAGTTGACCCGGGCCCCGTACGAATGACCGCTATGGTGGCGACAACCGTTGGCGATACCGCCGATGTAGCCAGGTATACAGTTAATGTAGGACTTGCTTTATTGCCACCTGTATTATTGGCCGTTGCTTTGAACGAAACGGTCGTGCCTGAGCGTATAGTTATGGCTGGCGTATTGATCTGATCGGAGCTTGTATTGGAAACAGAACCATATTGAATGCTGGCTGTGCCACTGATAGGTGGGGGCGAAGATGCGGGGGCGATGATGCTTACTGTACTGGAAATTACCCATCCTTTGTTTGTTAACGCCGCCGTATTGGCCACGTTTTCAAAGTTCTCAGAGAATACTTGTGCTCTTGCGGAGAGCCCGGTAAGTGTATTTAGTGCAAACAGAATTAATGCGTATACTAGGGAATTACTCATATGATGTTAAAATCTTATGATTGTATGTAATTACCTATTTATAACAACTACTATACCAGATTTATACCCTGCGCTGTTATGACTAAAAATAAATGTTCTGTTCTGATAGGCATCATCTTGCTGCTATCGCAGACAGCCTGCTTTCGTCCTGTCATCCCGATCTCGACTGGCCCTAAATACCCTATCGACATCTTCTACGCCGATCAGCAGCCGGGCAGGCCGTATGACGACATCAAGCTGCTCTACATCAGCGAGGAAGTGCCCATTCAGACGAAGCAAAAAGTGCGCGGCGGACGGATGCTGAGCCGGGGCAACTCCATGCTTGAAAAAGACGCTATGCTGGCTAAACTGACCGTACAGGCGCAGCGCCTTGGGGCCACTGCGCTGGTGAACGTAACCTACCAATACTACACCACCGCCACCACCAACGGGTACAGCATGGAAGGGCTGGCGGTGAAATACAGAAGTGAGCAGGAAGCAACGCGGCAGGAGAACTGACTAGCCGGACCTGGCACGTAAACGGCAGGATATTATCGGACAGCCGTTAAATGCAGATACAGAATGGATTCGCCTCCATATTTCGGTTCAAATCCACGAGCTTGAAAATACCGGCCACTGAAAATTACGCGTTTACCCAGCCAATGAGTGGCTTGAGGCCACTGACAAACAATACCAATCCATTTACTGTCAATCGTATTGGGCCAGGCATACTCGATCACATAAGATCTAAGGTCTTTTCTATAGTTTACAAACCCTTCAACGTCGGTAAGCTGTCGCACAAAACAAGTAGAGTCCTGACAGCTCTTTTTCAGGAACCGAGCGTGACCCGCTGAATCTAATTCCGACGGTGTAGTTATGGTGGTAATGTCTGTTACACCGGGGATGTACCCTTGCTGCGCATGCACACGGGTAAGTGCGCCAAGTAGACATACTACCAGTAAAATGATTGATCTCTGTTTGCCTGATTGCAAAAGCATAAAACGCTAAGGGGCTGTTTCACAGTAGATGACCCTTTCCCTAAAATCCATATCGTTTCCAGTGCGATTCTATGGCTGCACTAACTGAGACAGGATAGATCAACCGCCACCCAGACCGAAAATGCCCCGGCGCACTTTGAAGCTCTTTTTCAGGCCCCGGATAAGCAGGTAGGCACCAATGATGCCGAAAATGATGGCCAGGATGGTGATGTTCAGAATGGCAAAAACAACGGCCACCAGAATCACCACAATCGACGCTTTTAACTGCCACGAGATGCGTTGCCACCAGTTCAGCTTTTTCTTGGGGGGCAAGCCCAAAATCTCGCGCAGGGTTTTGCGTTGCTTAGGGCCTGGTCCGGGGCCGTTTTGTAAATCGTCTGCTGGCTGGCTTGCCTGGTCGGGCGCAACGGGTGGGGTAGGTGCGGGGCGGGGCATTAACAGCCGTTGGGCGCGGACGTGGTGTTCCTGAATGCGCTGGGTGGCGGGCACAGACGCAGATGGGATGGCAGGGGTAGCGTCGGCGTAGGCAACGGGTGGCGCAGCAGGTTCGGCGGGGGTAGGCTGGCTGGTTGTTGGTGCCGGTTCGGCGGTGGAGCGGGGCGTGATCGGCGTGTAGAAAACCTCGCGCCTGGATGGCTGAAACGTGGCCGTGGGTCGGTGGCAACCCGACAGTGATAAACCAATACATACGGCCAGCAGACCGGCAGATGAACGCATAGAGAGTAGAATAAAGACGCTCTTCTACAACGCATTCCGCCCGCGACGGATTATATAAATCTGGTTAATGGTTTATAGTAAGATAGGTTGAGAACTGGTTGTCAGTTTGTTAACTAATCCTATTAGCTCTGCTAATCCTGTAACTGGTCTGACAAACTAACCGCTGTTGAGTAGCTCATCACCCTAGCCCGTAGAGACACAGAACGGGGTCTAGCTACGCGCTGTAGTGAGCTGACGCGCGGCCCTTCGACAGGCTCAAGGTGACAGACCGTTGTAGCGCCGAAGCTCCAGCTTCGGGAGTGAACAACGGGCCAGGCATTAACTACCGAAGCTGGAGCTTCGGTGCTACCACGTCAGCCCACTACAGGGCAGCAGCAACCGTTCTGCAATAAAGTAAATCAACCAACTAACTAGGTTTTTCGGTTAACTCAACGTTTACACTCCTTTTATGCCGTTTTTCTACCGATTTGCGGTTCGCCGTCTTTGGCTTTATGCCGGGCTGTTGAGTGGTCTGGCAGGTGCCGGAGCCAGTCTGTCGGGTTGTAAGCAGCACAACACCCCCGACCTCACGCCTGTTACCCAGCCTGCTTCGGGCAGCGTAACGCCACCCGTGGCGGTATCCATCACGGCACCGCTGCTCTATGCAGCCAGTTTCGACGGAAACCTCTATGCGCTGGATACCCTCACTGGTCAACCCCGCTGGACGTTCCGGGCCGACACGGCCATTAGATCCAGCCCCGTAATAGCCTACGGACTGGTGTTTTTTGGCAGTAATGGCCAGTATGTCTATGCCGTAGACGCTGAAACGGGCAAACAGCGGTGGCGTTTCAAATCAGGCACCTACGTGTATGCCAGCCCTACGGTGGTAGACGGACGGGTGTTTGTGGGCAGCATTGATAAGGTTTTTTATGCCCTCGACGCCATGACAGGGCGGCAATTATGGTCTTATAAAGCGGCTTATGGGTTCTATTCCAGTCCCGCCGTAGCCAACGGACTCGTGTATGTAGGTGGCTTAGACGGCAATCTATACGCTTTTACCGCCGACCGGGGTGCGCTGAAATGGATGACAAAAACAAACGATTACATTCTTTCCAGCCCTGTGGTGGTAGGCGGTTTAGTTTACATAGGCAGCAGCGACAAAAAGTGCTATGCCGTAGATGCACTTACGGGGCAGCCTCGGTGGGTGGTACAGGCCGGTTCGGCTATTGAAGCTAGTCCAGTGGTGGCGGGCAGTGTACTCTACCTGGCTGCCGTCGATGGCACGGTCTACGCACTGGATGCCGCTACCGGTCAGCAACGGTGGGCGGTGAAGCCGGGCGGGGGGGTAAACGGTAGCCCGGTGGTAGCCATCGGAACGGTTTATATCGGTAGCCGCGACCATGCCCTGTATGCCGTTAGTGCCACCACCGGCGCCGTGCAATGGACCTATAAAACCCAGTACGATCTGTATGGAACGCCGTTTGTGACGGGCCAGACCGTTTATGTCGGCAGTAACGATGGTCGGGTATATGCTATCAACCGGGTAACGAAGCAGGCTCGCTGGTCATTTCAGACGGGTGGGGTAGTGGTATCCAGCCCTGTGGCTGCCCAGAAAGAAGTGGCCGTGGGTACATACCCAGGCGTAAGCGGGGCGGGGAAGTCATATTAAACCTTTTGTTTATGCAGGTTCGACAGTATAGTCTTATTGGTCTGCTGGGGCTATTGCTGGGTTGCGTCAGCACGTATGACCCCGACCTGGCACTGAACTCCCGGCTGGTGGTGGTAAGCGGAACCATCACTGACCTGGCCGACCAACAGACCGTTACGCTAAATCAATCGCGGTCGAGCCAGGACAGCGTCAATGTCAGCACACCCATCAGCAATGCCCTGGTTGAGGTTATTGTGAATGGTGCCGAAACGGTGCTGCTGACCGAAACGCAGCCGGGTACTTATGTGCTGCCCGTCGGTTTTCGCGGGAAAGTGGGCAACACCTATCAACTTCGGTTTCGAACCAGCGAAGGCGCACAGTATGCATCGTCGGTGGAAGAAATGACGACGGTGCCGGCCATTAGCCGGGCCTATGATGAGTTTACGCTGCGTGGTCCCAAAACGACCGCCGACGGGCTGCCCATTCCCGCCAATGATATTTATATCGACTTTGCTGATCCGGCTGCCACGCGCAATTTTTACCTCTGGCGGTGGCGACTCTACGAAACCCAGGCCTGGTGCGCTACATGCCAGCAAGGCCGCTACGTGCTGCGTGATATTGGTCCCGTTGGCTCTGGCCCGATTGAAGTCATTGGCTGTGTACCCGACTCATCGCTCTCTGTCAGGAACCTCTTCGACTACACTTGCCGGGGAAATTGTTGGGACATATTTTACAACTCCGACATCGACGTGTTTGCCGACACCTACACCAACGGCCAACGGCAGGTGGGGCATAAAGTAGCTAGTATACCTGTTTACCAGCGCGACCCTGCCCTGATCGTGGTTGAACAGTTGTCGCTATCGGCTAATGCGTACCGGTACTACAAACTCTTTGCCGATCAGGTGCAGAACACCGGCACCCTGGCCGACGCCCCCCCGGCCCCAATTTCGGGTAATGTAAAAAATAGGGCCAACCCTGCCGAAAACGTGATAGGTTATTTTGCCGCCTCGTCGGTGGCCGTGAACCGGTACAAGATTAACCGGCAAAATGTGACGTCGACGGGAAAGTTTCAGGGGCTTTTTTATGCTCAAAATGGCCGCGTCCCCAACGTGGAGGTGCCTAAGGGTGAAACGGAATATGGCAAAGGGCTGCCCTCGGCTCTGTGTGTTCCCGGTCGCTACCGCACCGATCAACTTCCGCCGGGTTGGAATCAATAAATAGTTGCTAAGCAGGACATTGCCCCGCTGTGATAAAGCAACAGCACTGACTACGGAGCAACGCTTCGCTCAACATTATTCATGAAAATAGCTCTTCTCTTTCTGTGTCTATCCACCACGGCCCTTGCCCAAACTGGCACGGTGAACGGCACCATACGCGATTCGCTCACGGGGCGGCCGTTGGCGGGCGTGGCCGTGGTGGTCGACTACCGTAAACTACTGACTGGCACCACCTCCGATGGCGACGGCCACTTTAGCATCCGGCTCAGTCTGGGCGAACATACTGTGGTGGTGCGGCTGGTAGGCTACACTCCCGTTCGCCGGATTGTTCGGGTTGGTGGGGCAGATGACGTAGAAACACTCGACATCAACATGGTGAGCGTGGCCAGCCAACTGGAGGAGGTGGTGGTGACAACTCAGGGCGTTGACGAATACGTTCGGAAACCCATCCTGGGCGTCAACCAGCTGAACATTGCCACGTTGAAAAAAATACCGGCCGCCCTTGGCGAGGTCGACCTGCTGCGCGGACTGCAACTGCTGCCGGGCGTGACGAGCGTGGGTGAAGCCAGCAACGGCGTGAACATCCGGGGCGGCACGACGGATCAGAACCTGATTTTGCTCGACGACACGCCCATCTTTAACCCCACCCACATGTTTGGCCTGTTTTCGGTGTTTCCGCCCGACGTGCTCGGTACGGTAGATCTCTACAAAGGCAACGTGCCTGCGCGATTTGGTGGCCGGGCGGCGGCAGTACTCGACGTGACCCTGCGGAACCCCGTTCTCGACAAAGCGCAACTGGCTGGGGGCATCAGTTTTGTGTCGGACCGAATCACCGCCGACATCCCGATAGTGAAGGGGAAGCTGGGTGTTCTGATGGCCGGACGCGGAGCGTTCAACGACTTCCTGCTGCCTCGTATTTCTGACCGACTGGCCGATATTAAGGCCAAATTTGGCGATGGCGTGGTGAAAGCATTTTGGCGCATCAACAGCCGTAACACCCTGACCGCCACGGCCTATTACAGCAAAGACCTGTTCCAGACGGGGCTGCTGGCCAACCTGCCCAACGTAAACGGCACCGCCACCCGCTATGACCACCAGACGCTAAACCTGATGACCCGCTGGTTCCGCACGCTCTCGCCCCGCGCCGACCTGCAGACCACCGCGCTCTACGTGCATTACGTACCCACGATCCTCTCGCCCGAACTCAATTCAGGTAACGTGGTGCAACTGCGGTCGTCGGTGTTGCAGCGGCAGGTTAAGTCGGCGCTGAACATCGCGTTGCCCAGCCAGAAGCTGGAAATCGGCCTCAGCGGTGTGCATTACCGCATTGAGCCGGGAACGTTGCTGCCGGGCGGCAGTACGCAGGTCAACTACATTACCACGCCCACCGAAAATGCCTTTGAACTGGCCCTGCACGCTGATTACGAACGAAACATGGGTCCGAATCTGGCCGTGTCGGTAGGGTTGCGCTACGCTCAGTTTCTGGCAATGGGTCCGTCGCTGGTGCGTCAATACCGCCCCGGCGAACCCCGCGACGACGTGTCGGTGATTGACTCAGTGCGCTACGGGGCGGGGCAGGTGTCGAAGGCTTACGGCGGTTTTGAGCCGAGGCTGGGTGTTCGCTACACACTGGGGCCAAACGCATTGTTGAAAGTGGGGTACAACCTGATGCGGCAGTTTTTGCAGGTGGTCACCAACACCACTACGCCACTGCCCACCTCGCGCTGGAAAACAGCCGACGCCACCATCCGCCCGCAGGTAAGCCAGCTGTTTACGGCGGGCTATTTTCTGAACTTTCACAACAACGTCTACGAACTGACCGTAGAAGGCTACTGGCGCAGTACGCAGCACATCATCGACTACCGGCCGGGGGCCGATTTCCTGTTGCAACCTTATCCCGAAACGCAGCTCTTGCAGGGACAAAGCCGCGCCTACGGGCTGGAAACGATGATTTCGAAGAAAAAGGGTGAGCTAACGGGTTGGATCAATTACACCTACGCCCGCACGCTGAACCAGGTTTATGAAGGCATGTCGGTAGAGCAAAACGTGAACGGGGGCACCTGGTACCGCGCCAACTACGACCGCCCGCACACGCTCAACGCATCTATGACCATCGACGTCGATAAGCACAATAGCTTCGGGCTGACCTTCGCCTACAGCACGGGTCGTCCTTATACCGCCCCCACCGGCTACGTCACCATCGATCAGCAGCAATACCCCTACTACGGCGAGCGCAACCAGGCCCGGCTACCCGACTACCACCGCCTCGATTTTGTCTGGAATATCTATAACCCCAGCATGGCACAGCGCCGGTGGGAGGGCCGTTGGGCGTTTACGATCTATAACCTCTATGGCCGGGATAACGCCTATTCCGTCTTTTTCAAAACCGAAAATGGCCGAACCAGCGCCTACCAACTCCAGATTTTCGCCGCCCCCATCGCCTCGCTGGCGTATAATTTTGTGTTCAAGTGAGGGGAGTTTAAGGTCTAAGGTTTAAGGTTTAAGGTTTAAGGTCTAAGGTTTAAGGTTTAAGGTCTAAGGTTTAAGGTTTAAGGTTTAAGGTTTAAGGTTGGCTACGCGCGGTAGTGTATGGCTGACGCGAAGCCCTTCGACAAGCTCAGGGTGACAGCCCATCTGATGCAGTTCAGGTAAGTTGATTCTAGTTTCCTGTCACCCTGAGCTTGTCGAAGGGCCAGGCGACAGCAACCTACCGCGCGTAGCCAACGTTAAACCTTGGACTTTAAACCTTAAACCTCCCTTCTCCACACAAACTTTAAACTCGTCTGCACGAAGCCCATTCGTTCATAAAACGTGTGTGTTCGGGTGCGACGGCGGTTGGAGGTAACTTCCAGGTGAACCCAGTTTTCGCGGCGGGCCAGGTCCATAAAATACCGAATGAGCACCTCCCCAACGCCCTGGCTGCGGTAGTTGGGCAGTACATACATTTCCTGAATCTCACCTACCAGACCGGCATGATGCAATAGCCCCTGCACATGGCAACTGGCAAACCCAACTGACTGATTATCTAACTCGATAATTACGTAATGAACATTGGTGTTAGCCAGATTTGCTTCAAAAATAGATTTGAACGCGCCAAAATCCAGCGCTATTTCCTCCAACTCGCAGAGGCATTCATACACGAATGGCAGGTCTTCAGGAGAGGCGGGGCGGGTTTTCATTTACGATGGACGAATGACGATGGACGATTTTTGCTGACGCGCCTGCAGGTTCCGACCCGTCGGACCGCCTTCAGGGCGGGGGGTATACGCGTCAGCAAAAATCGTCCATCGTCATTCGTCCATCGTAAATCCCTTCACCAGTTCTTGTCTTTCAAAAATTTGTCCAGATCGGCGCGGGGCATGGGGACTTTGGTGGGATTGGCGTCGATCCATTTCAGGAAAGCCTGCTTGATGTCGGCGGTCCAGGCCTGATCGATCTGGCCGGGGGTGTACTTGCCTTCGCGCAGCATCTGGTGACCAAACCCGTCCTGCAATCCAATGAATTCTGCGTTGAGGATCACTTTTTCGGCCAGGTGAGCAGGGATGAAAATGACGCCTTCTTTTTTGGCCAGCACCACGTCGCCGGGAAGCACAATGGCCCGCCCAATGCGGATGGGGCAGTTGACGCAGGTCATGGTCATCTCCTGAATGTAGCTGGGGTCAAACCCGCGTACCCAGCCGTTAAAGCCGGCAATGTCTTCCAGCCCCTCCAGGTCGCGCACGCTGCCGTCGAAGATGATGCCCGTTTTCGTTTTGGCGTAGATCGAATTGCCCAGGTTGTCGCCAATGAGGGTACCCCACACAATTTTGCCCATACCGTCGGCCACGTAGACATCGCCGTTCTGGAGCATGTCGATGGGCCACGAGTTGGTGTTTCCTTTGCGGCCCTGGGTTTTGCCAAGCTCTTTAATGGGCTTCTCCATGTCGGGCCGGGCGGGCATATACTGGGCCGTGAGCACCCGCCCCACCATCGGCTGGTCGGGTCGGATGATCTGCCAGTTACCGTCGAACTGATTATTGTAGCCTTCGCCTTTCAGGATGCCCCATGCTTCTTCCAAAGACACTTTTTTGAGCCGTTGCAGTAGTCCGTCCGATACCTTCGGGCGACCATCAGCCATGCGTTCGCCGGTCCAGGCAGCCGTGTAGAATTGGAGTTGCTCTTTGGGCATCTGAATCTGTGCGAAAGCAGGCAGGCAAAAGGCGATTGACAGGGCGGAGAGGAATAGGTTTTTCATACTATAGAATTGGTCGTTAAGGATTTACCGGGAAAGTAACTGACGTAAGTAAAATACTAGTAGGTGCTGGTTTTGAGGGAAAACCGCCCTTACTCTTATGAAAAAAGCCCTACTCAACCTGCTCCGGCAAACGCCCGACAAACCTGTTGCACTGACGCCCACTGCCACACCACCACTCCTGGTGCCTTCTGCCCCTTCGCGGCGCGATTTCCTGCAAAAATCGTCGCTCGGTGGGCTGTCGGTGGGTTTGCTGTTCGATAAGCTGAAAAGCCCGTTTGCCGTTGATCAGGAACTGGAGTTTACCACCCAGAAAGTGAACCGCAGCGCGGCCCCGTCCGACCTGAAGATTACGGACATGCGCATTGCCAACCTGGTGGGAGTGCCCTTTAGCAGCCCTATCATCCGTATCGACACCAACCAGGGTTTGGTGGGTTGGGGTGAAGTGCGCGACGGTGCCAGCCCCAACTACGCCCTGATGCTAAAGCAGCGCCTGCTGGGCAAAAACCCCTGCAACGTGGAGCAACTGTTTAAGGTAATCAAGCAGTTTGGTGGGCATGGCCGGGCGGCGGGCGGCGTTTGCGGTGTGGAAATGGCGCTTTGGGATCTGGCCGGAAAAGCTTATAACGTGCCTGTTTATCAGATGCTTGGCGGCAAATACCGCGATCAGGTACGCCTCTACGCCGACACGCCCGAAGGCGGCACGTATGAGGAGTTTGCCACCAACATGAAAAAGCGGACGGGCAAGGGTTACTCTTTCCTGAAAATGGATTTCGGCATCGGCATGCTGGCCGGGCAGAAAGACATGCTCGTGGGGGCCAACGTCTGGGACATCACCAATCAGTATAATGGTAAGGAGAACAAAGTGGGCAACTATGGCATGACCAAGCATCCTTTCACGCGGATTCAGGTCACGAAAAAAGGCCTCGACAAACTGGTGGAGCACGTGGGCAAAGTGCGCGACATTGTAGGCTACGACGTGCCCCTTGCCGCCGACCATTTCGGCCATTTCGACGTCAACACGGCCATTCAGATTGGCAAGGCGATGGAGCCGTTCCGGCTGGCATGGCTCGAAGACATGGTGCCCTGGTTCTATACCGATCAGTGGAAACAGATCACCAACGCCATTGACACGCCGACGCTCACAGGCGAAGATATTTTCCTGAAAGAGGAGTTTATCAAGCTCATCGACAACCGCGCCGTCGACATGATCCATCCCGACCTGGCCTCGTCGGGCGGAATTCTGGAAACGAAAAAGATTGGCGACTACGCCGAAGAAGCGGGCGTTCCGATGGCTATGCACTTCGCCGGATCACCCATTTCCATGA
The DNA here is from genome assembly GCF_017353185.1 of Fibrella rubiginis. Classification (GTDB taxonomy): domain Bacteria; phylum Bacteroidota; class Bacteroidia; order Cytophagales; family Spirosomataceae; genus Fibrella; species Fibrella rubiginis. The sequence goes on from NZ_JAFMYV010000001.1 coordinate 754,926, forward strand.
TGGCCAACGTGCATTGCGCCGCCGCCACCGAAAACTTTGTGGCCCTGGAACACCACGGGGTAGACGTAGACGGTTGGGAAGACATTGTCACAGGCCTGAAACCCATCGTCGACAACGGCTTTGTGCGTGTACCCGACAAACCCGGCCTGGGCGTGGAACTGAACGAAGAAGTCGCCAAAAAATTCCTCAAAAAAGGCGGCACCTGGTTCGCCCCCACCGACGTCTGGAACACCCGCGATTCGTGGGATCGGGAGTGGAGTTAAACGTGTTTAAGGTTCAACGTCTAACGTTCAAAGTTGCTGACGCATAGGTATTGCTCACGCGTCAGCAACTTTGAACGTTAGACGTTGAACCTTAAACACTATTCACTTTTCACAGTCCAGCCAATCGTAACCTGGCTCAATGGGAGCACCGTCGGGGGCGGCAAGGGCGGTGCTGGTTACGGGAGGCTGTTGGGGGTTAGTCTCATATTGTCGAATAAGCCACAGCAACTGGCTATCGCTGCCGTGGTTTAAGGGAGAACGCACGGAGTGGTCTATGACAAAATAGTAGCGGATGTGCTGAATAGCATCATGTGCCACGGCCCGTACCCGACTGTCAGCGTCTTTATCGGTGGCCAGCGCAATCAGACTTTCGAGTAGGCGTCGACTGGTCATCTGCTGAATAGCTTCAGCGTAGGTACGCGCTTCACCCTTGTAGTACTCCTGCGGTTTAAAAGTCAGGTCGATCAGGCCTTTAAGCATATCGGTCATACCGGGCATGGCGGGGTTTTGCGCTTTCTGGTTCAGCAGGCGGGCGCAGCGTTCGGGGTTTAATAGCAGCCGGAGTGTAAGGTTGGCAGCGGCTTCGGGTGGGCCCATGGGGTCGAAGGTGAGGCCGGTATGGCGCTTGAATACCTCGCGGGGGTTGGGGTCGTAGCCAAAAGCGCGGGGTGGAATCAGGTCCAGAATAGCCTTCGGTACAGCCAGTGTTTTTGGGTCGAGCGTTGTGATCAACCCGGCCAGGGCACGGCGTTGCCTATCAGCAGGGACCGTCTCGACAACCGGCTGCCCGTCGCCGCGGAGCGCATAGCTGTACGACACGCCACCCAGCACTTTGCTCGTAGCCTCGACCTGGTAGCGGTGGAACATGTACATTGGCACCAGCACCTCTTCCAGATTAGCCATGGGTGTACCCACCGGAATTTTCGACGCGCTGAAATTGTCGAGGGCAATCTGCCGGATGTTCAGCGTACGGGAAAGCTCGGCCACGGCGTCGGTACCTCCTGCGTCCCAGAGATGTGTCTGAGGGTGAGCACTGCCTTCGGGGCGGGCATCCTGATCGCTCAGAAACTTCAACCCCCGCTTCAGATAAGCCTGAATAAGCGCATCCAGGGCCGTTTTTTCGTTTGTGCCCTTCGGGAAATCCTGATAGCCGTAGGTAATAGCCGCCTTGTCCCATTCACCAATGCCACGGGCGTAGGCACTATCCAGCGACAGTTTATTACCCGCCAGAATAGTTACCTGCGGGTGGGGGTAGTCCATCACCGACGACCGGTTGACGGTGCTGGCGATGTAGTTGTGGGGCAGACCCAGCGTGTGGCCCACCTCGTGCGCCGCCAACTGCCGAAGCCGGGCCAGGGCCATTGGCATCAGCGCGGCGGTGTCGGCGGCGTTATTCTCGAAACGGGCCATCAGCCCCTGCGCAATGAGGTAATCCTGCCGCACCCGCAGCGATCCCAGCGTGACCTTGCCTTTCAGAATCTCGCCCGTGCGCGGGTCGGTGATGCTGGCTCCGTAGCTCCACCCGCGCGTGGACCGGTGTACCCACTGAATCACGTTATAGCGAATGTCCATGGGGTCGGCGTCGGCGGGTAATAGCCTCACCTGAAATGCGTTACGATAGCCAGCGGCCTCAAACGCCTGATTCCACCAACTCGTACCTTCCATCAGCGCCGACCGGATGGGTTCGGGAGCGCCGGGGTCCATGTAATAGATGATGGGCTTCACCGGGTCGCTGATGGCGGCCGAGGGGTCTTTTTTGGCCAGCCGGTGCCGCGTGATATAGCGCTTCTGAATGGGCTGACTCACGGGCGAGGCGTAATCGAAAAACTCGATATTGTTCAGGCCCGACCGGGGGTCGAACAGGCGGGGCGTGTAGGAGCCATCCAGCGGGGGCAGTTCCACAAACGAGTGGTGCTGCCGCATGGTTACGGCCGTCGGTGTAGGCACCACCTGCCGCAAATAAGGGCCGGGCGCGTCGCCGGCAAGGGTGATCGTGGCTTCAAATTCGGTGTTTTTCGGGAAGGCTTTGGTGCGGGGCAGGTAGAGCGCACAGCGGCTGGCATCGACTTTAAAGGTGCCCTGTTTGGTCTGCGAAATGGCCTGCACAGCGCCCACAGCATCCTGTAGCAGAAAGGGCGTCAGGTCCACCAGCACCCTCCGATTCGGGTCGTTTCCCTCTTCAGCGACAATCTCGAAACCGGCGTGGACCGACTGCGCAAATGACTCGGCTACGGCACGGCGCTCCAGCGAATCGCGGCTGAGGGCGCGGTAGCCGTAGTTGGGTTCAATCATGAGCACTTTATTGCCGCTCCGCTCAAACGTGACTACGTGTTCAGCACCCAGGCGGCCCCGGTCCAGGCCAATGTCGTTGGAGCCAACGCCCTGCGCCAGGGTAGGGTAGTAGAGCAGTTCCTGCCCGAATTTGTCAATTTCGAGCCAGATTTTGCCTTTTTTGGCATCCCAGTAGAAAGTCAAAAAGCCCGGCCGTTTGTCCATCCCGGCGGTAAAGGCGGTGATGGTTTGGGCCAACAGGGGCGGGGTCAGCAGCGTAAGCAGCAGGACAAGCGAGTAGCGATGACGCATAGTGAGTAGGTTGTATAGACCGGGAAAATAGCTGTTTTTAGGCAGTTTGCACCTTAATTGCGAATTCCCTACCTGTACTAGTTAATGAGGTTGTTGGTGGCTTCGCGCTACGTGCCCTTTCGTAGTAAATCGACAGCCGGGTTTGCTTCATTGGCTAACCAAATTTCCACCCGATGAACGCCTGGCTCTACCTGCTCTTTACGCTCCTGGCCACCCCCGCAATAGCTCAAACCACCTATTGCAACCCTATCGACCTCGATTATCGGTATAATTTCGAACAAACCAACGAGGGTATTTCCTACCGCTCCGGGGCCGACCCGGTCATCATCCGGCATAAGAACGCCTACTACCTCTTCGCTACCATTCAGGGCGGCTACTGGCACTCGACCGATATGCTCAACTGGAAATTTATCACTCCGTCGATGTGGCCGATGGAAGACATGTGCGCCCCCGCTGCCGAGTCGGTGGGGGATACGCTGTATTTGTTCCAGTCTACATTTGAGCAGCGGCCCATCCTGATGTCGACGGCCCCCGAAACGGGCAAACTTCAATTTTATAACCGCTGGCTGCCGCGCCTGCCCAAAGACATTGGCCCCTGGGATCCGGCCCTTTTCCACGACCCCGATACCGACAAATGGTATATGTACTGGGGGTCGTCGAACGTGTATCCGATTTTCGGGGCCGAACTCGACAAGAGTCGTAACCTGACCTACGCCGACCGGAACCTCGCCACGGCCTACAAACCCATGTTCTGGCTCGACCCGTGGGTGCATGGCTGGGAGCGCTTCGGCCCCAACCACGCCGACCTGGTGAAACCGTTTACCGAGGGTGCCTGGATGACCAAGCATAACGGTACCTACTACCTCCAGTATGCCGCGCCCGGCACCGAATACAATGTTTATGCCAACGGCACCTACACCAGCAAATCGCCACTGGGACCGTGGGACTATGCGCCTTACAATCCCATCGCCTATCACCCCGGCGGCTATGCTACGGGCTGTGGCCACGGCAACACATTTCAGGACGAATGGGGCAACTACTGGAACACCGGTACCTCGTGGATTGGCCTCGTGTGGGGTATGGAACGGCGCATGGTGATGCATCCGGCAGGGTTTGACAAGACCGACCAACTCTACGCCGACACCCGCTTCGGCGACTGGCCGCACAAAATGCCAACGGGTAAATGGGATACCCAAAACGGACCAAAAGCCGAGGATACGTTCATGGGCTGGATGCTGCTGAACTACAAAAAGCCCGTTACGGCCAGTTCCACCCTCGACACCCTCCGGGCGGGCTTTGTCGTGGACGAAAACCCGCGCACGTTCTGGGCTACGCGCAACAAACCCGGCGAAACCCTGACCGTTGATTTGGGCAGTGACCAAACCGTCCGGGCGGTGCAGGTGAACTACGTAGACCATAAAAACACGATCTTCAAAACGGATGCCCAGGTCTACACCCAGTTTAAACTATTGGGGTCGTCAGACAACAAAACATGGCGCACCCTGGCCGACCTCACCGATACCACCCGCTACGGTAAGCGCGACCGGGCCTGCGCCTATGTAGCGCTGCCCAACGCCGAAAAAGCCCGCTATGTGCGCTACGAGCATGTCTATACCGCCGGCCCCTAAATGGGTTCCGTATCTTTGGAAATGGCACGGGCAAAGCCCCGGTAACGCCCACTGGACTACTGGCGAAACGGCAAAAAGATGACCGGAATGCCGACCTGAGCTGGCAACCTGTACCCGGCGCTCTGGGCTACAACATCCGCTGGGGCATTGCCCCCAATAAACTCTACCAGACTTACCAGTTCTGGTCCAACGACCAATTTGGCAGGCCCGGCAAACCGTTTGAACTCCGCGCCCTGAACCGGGGTGTGGCCTATTATTTCGCCGTGGAAGCCTTCAACGAAAACGGCGTTTCGGGCCTAAGCGAAGTGGTTGAAGGGAAGTGAAATGTACCTTGCGAAAGCCACATTTTGGGCGTAAACTTGTTCAGCCACTCAGCAACGAAGAACCCATGACCACGATTGCCGAAAAGAGACCGCGTCGTAAAGCAAGCGAACTTATAGCTCCGGCTATTTCCTCTGCACTTATCTATGAGTTGTGGGATGGAAAACAGGTGTACTACAAGGACTACCGCGCTGTGATGACGGGGAAGAAAACTATAGAAGAAGTTGTATCTTGTTCCGATTTACAGGGTGTGCTGGTATCACTGATTCATGGCCATTTGTTTGGCATAATCAACCGCAAAAAATACCTGCTGGCCACCAACGAGATCGGTATTCACCTGGCGTTGAACAACAACCTCGCCAATGATGTGGTCATCTACGATAAAGAATCCGTTGGTAAACTGAAAGGTAAATTATTCGATGTGCCACCGAAAGTGGTGATTGAAGTAGACATCAAAGCTGATGCCGCTGAGTTCGATAATGGCTCTGACGGGTACCTGATGGAGAAGGCCCGTAAACTGCTCGACTTCGGCGTGGAAGGGGTATTATGGATCATTACCAATGCCCAAAAAACCTACGTCATCAATAAGAATGACCCTACCTGATACGTGGTCGACTGGTCAGAAAATATCACCGTTCTCGATGGCTGTATTCTCAATATCAAGCAGTTGCTTGATGAGGATGAAATAGAATACTGAAGGATTGATGACTCGTAAACGATGAGTGGTAAGCAGGCTGATGTGTGCATTCTTGCATCAGCCTGCTTACCACTCATCGTTTACGAGTCAATTCAAATGTACCAGCGCCGATTTGTACACGCGTGATTCGAGGCTGTCGAGCCACTCGTTGAGGTCGTTGCTTTCGTAGCGGGCGTTGGTGAGTTCAGCGTCTACCTGACGGAGCAGGAAATACAGTTCGTGGACATGGCACCATTGCTGGTTGAGCGCGGCGGCATGGTCGGCAGAGGTGGGGCGCTGACGGCTTTCGGCGGTGAGGCGACGCAGGCTTTGGCGCAGGTGGTAGCGCAACGTCATCAGGCGGCTAGCCACAGGCAATGAGTGATGTTGCCGCTCCAGTTGGGATATACCCCGCGATAGGAGGGTATTGCGGTGATTCAGTTGGTCGGAGACCACCATCCAAGCTTGTTCGGCCTGAAGGGCTTCATACGTGATGCTTCTCATAGTAGTAAATGTTACGGACCCAAATCTATTAATTTGACCGAATAAATAGCGTGCCAGTTTAATGGCGACACAGATTAAATTTTGCGAATTCGTTTATATGCCAAATAATTACCCAATTTTTAATTCAGTTTGTTGCCGAACAACAAATGCACGGCTGAATTGGGGTTATTACTTGTGATTATCGGGGTAAACTGCTACTTTTGCGCACTCATTTCGGAAACCGAACACATTCAGTACCAATGGCAAATCATAAAAATACCAAGAAAGCGATACGGACTAATGCCAAAAAGCGGCTCCTGAACCGCTACCAGGCCGTAACCGCCCGTAACCTCGTGAAGCGGCTACGTCTGAGCCACGACCACGCTGAAGCCAGCGACCTGCTCAAGACCGTTATCTCGAAGCTTGACAAACTGGCCAAGAGAAACATTATCCATAAAAACAAAGCCGCCAACAATAAGTCGAAGTTGACGCGCTTTGTGAACAAAATGGCACCTGTAGCCGCGTAAAGAGCAGGCTACTTTCCAGTACCACACGGACCTTATCTGCCTAGTCGGATAAGGTTTTTTGTTGTCTGGTCGGTACTTTGCAAGCCCACTTGTAACCTACCTGACTATGACTGATGTAGCCGCCTATCAACCCCTTCGTAGCATCAAAAGCTGGGCCGAAGAAGACCGCCCCCGCGAAAAATTGATGCTGAAAGGGAAAGCTGCCTTAACCGACGCCGAATTGTTGGCCATTCTGGTTAATTCGGGCACCGCCGACCTATCGGCAGTAGACGTGGCGCGGAAAATTCTGGAGGGTGTAGGCAGCAGTCTGCACGAACTGGCGAAGCGCAACGTGAAAGAACTTTCCAAATTTCGGGGTATTGGCGAGGCACGGGCCATCACCATTGTGGCAGCCCTGGAACTGGGTCGCCGTCGGCGGGAGCAGGAGCCGGTGCAACGGCGGCGTATCACCTGCTCACGCGATGCCTATGATGAAATTCGTCCGCATCTGCTCGATGTACCACATGAAGAATTTTGGGTGCTGCTGCTAAATCGGAGCAACGAAGTAATCCGGCCTGTTCAGATCAGTGCGGGGGGCATTTCGGGCACCGTGGCCGACCCGCGCATTATTTTCAAAGCGGGCCTGGAACAACTGGCCAGCGGTATTATTCTGGTGCACAACCACCCGTCGGGTAACCTGACGCCCTCACAGGCCGACCGTGACCTGACCCGCAAGCTCAAAGACGGTGCCCGCCTGCTCGACATGCCGATCCTGGACCACCTCATCTTCTCCGACCGTTCTTACCTAAGCTTCGCGGACGAGGGGATTTTATAGTTGGATACTGGACATTGGACACTAGGTAGCTGACATTCCTTGTTGCCCAACCTCCAGCGTCCAATATCCAGCATCCAGTGTCCAACATTCCCCTTCTTTCCCCATGAAAAACCTCATTTTCGACCTTGGCGACGTGATTATTCCGATTGATCTGCGGGCTCCGTTGCGCAATTTTGCTATGCTGGCTAACATGGCTGAAGCTGATGCCGAGGCCCTCTGGAAGCAGCACGGCATCTGGCAGCAACACGAAACCGGCCTCATCGACGACGATACGTTCCGGGCGGCGGTGCGCGAGATCATGGGCAATCGACCCAATACGCCTGCTCATTGGGCTGATGAAGTGATTGATACAGCCTGGAATTCGGTGCTGCTTGACCTGCCCGTTGAGCGGATTGACCGGATCCGGGAGTTGGCTTCGCGCTACCGGGTTTTCATGCTCAGCAACACCAACGCCATTCACATTCGGGAGGTGAACCGGCGCCTGGTTTCGCTGGGGCAACCCACGCTGGAGGAAATTTTTGAGCGGGTATTTTATTCCCACGAGTTGAAAATGGCGAAACCCAGCCCCGACATTTTTCAGCATGTACTGGGCGAGGCGGGTCTGGTAGCCGAAGAAACCGCCTTTTTCGATGATAACGCGGGGAACATCAGGGCGGCGGCTGCGTTAGGTATTCAGGCAGTACACGTGGTGCCGCCGAAAACAATGCTGGACTACCTTCAGGATTTTTAGACCAACCCTGAATGCTGGACATGGGACTCAACAAGTTGTTCCATAGTGTCCAATCGTCAACGTCCAGCTTCTACTATCATTACTAATGCAACGACCTAAGTACTGGCTTCATATTCTCCTGTTTCTGATTACCATGGTTACCACTACTGCCGCTGGAGCCGAGTGGATGTATGGTCGGTTTTTTGTTCCGCCATCCAGTACTGGTGCCCTGGGCTGGCCTGAATTCTGGGCTGGCCTGAACTTCTCAATCCCGTTTCTGACCGTACTGACGGTGCATGAATTCGGGCATTATTTTGTGGCGAAAGCCAACCGTGTTCGGGTTACGCTGCCTTATTACATTCCGCTCTGGCTGGGTTTTGGGCTGGGGCAGAGCATTGGCACGATGGGTGCGTTCATCCGCATTCAGGAGTTCATCAGCAGCCGCCGAAAATACTTCGATATTGGCATTGCCGGGCCGCTGGCGGGGTTTGTGGTGGCGCTGGCGTTACTTTGGTACGGCTTTTCGCACTTGCCCCCTATCGACTACATATTTACCATTCACCCTGAATACAAAAAATTCGGGCTGGATTATGGCAAGCACGTGAGCGACGAAATTGCCATGGGAAAGGTGTCGGCGGTGGCGTTTGGTGATAACCTGCTGTTCTGGTTTTTCAAGACGTACGTGGCTGACCCCAGCCGGATGCCACACCCGTACGAGATGGTGCATTATCCATACCTGCTGGCGGGCTACCTGTCTTTGTTTTTCACCTCGCTCAATCTCATCCCTATCGGCCAGCTCGACGGCGGGCACGTGCTCTACGGGCTGATTGGCCGCAAGCGGTTCAACGCGCTGGCTCCCGTGCTGTTCACCGGGTTTGTCTTCTACGCCGGGCTGGGTATGTTTAAAGTATCGGATTTTGCCACGTCAGACGATGCCGTTTTTCTGGATCAGTTCAGCAAACTTATTTTCTACGTCACCGCCCTGTTCCTGATGTTTTCGCGGGTGACCGGGCAGTGGATTACCAACCTGTTGATCGCGCTATCTGTCGTAGCCGTGCAGTTTGGTGTGTCGTTTTTCTTCCCGCAGGTAGAAGGATACTCCGGTTTTCTGGTATTTGGTTTTGTGCTGGGTCGTTTTCTGGGTATCTACCACCCCGAAACGGAAGAAGACGAACCCCTCAGCACCGGTCGGCAACTGCTAGGCTGGCTGGCCCTGCTGGTGTTTCTGCTCTGCTTTAGCCCTAAGCCGTTTGTGTTTTCGTAATAATTTAGTTGAGGTAGCTTCGCGCTAGTGGCGTATTGCTGACGCGCGGCCCTTCGACAAGCTCAGGGTGACACAGAACTTGAATCAAGCTCACTGAGCTGCTTTAGATAGGCTGTCACCCTGAGCCTGTCGAAGGGCCGCGCGTCAGCAATACGCCACTAGCGCGAAACTACGTCAGCGATCACATCGCACCAGCAGCCACTAGACCCCGTCCATGCTTCTCTACAACCTCTCCATTTTCCTCTATGGCCTGGCCATTCGGCTGGTGGCTCCGTTCAACCGGAAGGCGCGGCTGCTGGTGGCGGGGCGGGCGCGGTGGCGTGAACCATTTGCCCTGAAACCACTCGACTTAGCGCGGCCTGTGGCGTGGTTTCATGCCGCCTCGCTGGGCGAGTTTGAGCAGGGGAGGCCCGTTATCGAAGCGTTTCGGCAACAACATCCAGATTACCAGATTGTGTTGTCGTTTTTTTCACCGTCGGGCTACGAGGTGCGGAAGAACTACGCCGGTGCCGACGTAGTCACCTACCTCCCCGCCGATACCGCCGCCAACGCCCGCGACTGGCTGGCGGTGGTGCGTCCCCAAAAAGCGTTTTTCATCAAGTACGAATTCTGGTATCACTACCTCCGCGCCCTGCACGAAGCCGGAGTAGAAACGATTTCGTTTTCGGCTATTTTTCGGTCCAATCAGTTCTTTTTCAAGCCCTGGGGTGGCTTTTACCGAAAACTGCTGACCTACTTCAACCACATTTTCGTACAAAACCAAGCCTCGGTGGATCTGCTCCGTGGTATTGGCATCACCCAGGTAACGCTGGCGGGCGATACCCGTTTCGACCGGGTGGCGCAGGTGGCGGCGGGCAAACGGGCTATTCCCGAAGTGGCTCGTTTTGTGGGCAACGACCCGGTGCTGGTAGTGGGCAGTGCCTGGGCGGCTGATATGGCCGTGCTGATCCCGTTTCTGAACCGGTTCAACCAGCCATTACGCGTGATCATTGCCCCCCACGAGATCCATCCCGACCAAATCAGCGGCTGGCAGTCGCAGTTGAGGAAGCCCTCCATTCTCTTTTCCGCGATTGATCAATTGACTGACAGTCAGTTTGCAGACGCCCAATGCCTGTTTATTGACAACATTGGTATGCTAACGTCGCTGTATCAATACGGCACGTTTGCGTTTATCGGCGGGGCGTTTGGCAAGGGGCTGCACAACTGCCTTGAAGCCGCTACGTTTGGCCTTCCTCTTTTCTTCGGACCCAATTACCAGAAATTTCAGGAAGCCATAGACCTGGTGGCCCAGGGCGGTGCGTTTCCGGTTCAGAGCACAACTGATTTATCATTGATCGTCGGCGATCTATACAAAGATGCCCCGGCCCGCGAACGGGCCGGGGCAATTTGTCAACAGTACGTAGCCCACAATGTGGGCGCAACGGAGAAAATAAGTAGCAGCTGGCAGTAGCATTCTTTACGGCTACTTACTTTTCCAGCATCTTAATAAAATAACCCCCCACTACCGACCGCGCCTGAAACCCGACTTTGTGGCCGTTGGTGGTTTCGTGCCAGTCGTTGAGCGGTACGCGGTCGGGGCTTTCGGTGGCGAAACGGAGGATCGGTTTGATGAGTGATTCGAAGTCCTCCTGCTTGTTGGCGAGGGTGGCTGTCCAGACAATCCAGTCCGATTTGGTGTAGGTGCGGCGGCTGTCGAGCGGCAGGCCAAACGGCTGCTGTTTGGTGAGGTAAAAGGCCACTTCCTGTTGCGCTACTTCCTCCGGAAAGATGTTCAGCTTCAATAGTTTATCCCAGATCAGGTTGTACTTCTGGCTCCAGGTACCGGGGTTGTCAAACGTCAGGGTGTAGTGGGTGCCGGTGGGGTCTTTGGCCAGTGTCATCCACTGTTTAGCCAGGTAGCGGGCCAGCCTCAGGTACTCCGTTTCGGTGGTGGCGTCGCCCAGTTTTCCGGCCAGATAACCATAGCTGGCAATGCCCATGATAGCCTTTACGCTCAGGTTGGCATTGCGGGCAATGTGCCCGGCAAAGTCGTCGGTGCAAAGTTGGTTTGTAGGGTCAAAACCATGCTGCTTCAGGTACGTTACCCAGGTGGTCAGCGCAGACCAATGCTGCCGGGCATAGTTGGCATTGCCTTCTACGTGGGCCAGGGCGGCGGTCAGAATCAGCATGTTACCACATTCTTCCACGGGCATATCTTCGCCGTAGGTTTGGCCGTTGGCAATGGGGTAGGTACCCACGTCGTGCGCCGCGAAGGGTTTGGTCCACCGCCCGCTTTCCGAGTAATGGAAAATGGGTTCCAGCATCCCTTTCAGCAGCGTAGGGTTGTATTTCAGGAACAGCGGTGCCGACGGATACGTCACGTCGACAGTGCCGATGGAGCCGTTTGAGAAATTCTCTTTCGAGAAAAACAGGGGTTGGCCATTGGGGCCGGCCATTGGTGGCCCCGCCACAAGTTTATGAGCGGCAATAGCCTGCCGATACGCCAGCACACACAGGTCGGCGTAGGTGGTGCCACCCGCTTTCAGGGCGTCGGTATACAGCGATCTGTCGAAAGCCGTACAGGTCTTTTTCAGCGTAACATAGTCTGATTCTGCCGCGGAAAGGGCTTTTTCCATAACCAGTTCAGACCCAATGGTGCTGTTTTGCCGGTCGTAGCGCCGCCACCAGGCGTTGAGGGGCTGACCAACGTACTCAATGGCTTTCAGGTCGTCGTAGCCCACCAGCAGGTGACGCTCTACGGGTTTGTCGGCCACGCGCCCCAGGTTAAACGAGGTAGCCAGCACCACGGTGCTGTCGGTAATCATGTTGGGACGACCACCCGCCCGGATATCGGAAACGAGTCCCTCACGCTCGAACTGATTCACCGACCCGGCCATGGTGCCAATGCGGTGGCTGGTGCCGGTCTGGCCCGGTGCGGCGATGTACAGATGCCCCCAGTCGATGCGGACGTTATCGCCTTTTTTACCCAGTATTTTCTGTTCGGCGGTGCCTACTCGCAGCCAGTTCAACGGCTGTTTTCCAGCCACGCGCCCGCGCCGCCACGTTACGGGCTGACCGGGGTTATCAACGGCAATGTCAGACGAAGCGTCTTGGTATATCTCCACCTGATGTTCCTGACCGTCGAGCGATTGTGTCGTGTAGGTTATGTACTGAACGGGCCGCGATAGCACATCCAGATTGTCCATGAGCAGCGGTGCCATAAACGTCACGGTCAGGCCCACGCCGCCTGCCTCAAACGTATACTGCGACCGCGTGGCCGACAGTTGTTTGCCTGTTTGCGTGGCTGCGCGCAGATCCATGCTCCGTTCCTGCAACAGGCCTAAGTCCACAAACTGCTGACCGCCAAAGTTCTGGCTGTGAAAGGCAATGACGTTGCGACCTGGTTTCAGCAGATCGGTAGCTTGGCGCCCGGTGCTGGTGAGTTCGTAGTTGGGCGATACGCCACTCGCGCCCGCCACCCGCTGTCCGTTTATGAACAGTTCGTAGTTGTCATTATAGATGGCGTTGACCAGTAACCGCCCCTGCGGCACCCGGTCGAGCACCACCTCGCGGCGCACCCAGATATCGTTGGTTGTCCAGGCCGTTTTGTCGCCAGGCCGTGAGCCAAATGGGGCTTGTCCGGTTGCCCATTGGCTATCATCAAACCTGGGTTGCATCCACTGGTCAGAGCCGGGCGAATCAGTTCGGAATTTGGCTTCGTAGGGTGTGTAGCTCGCCCCGACCTGGCGGGGTTGTGCCGCCCGCATCACGGTGTCGCCCACAAACGTAGGGTTGCCCATGAAGCGAAAAACAGTGCCATCAACGCGCAGCAGGCCATTTAATGCGTGAGGGCGACCCGTCCAGTGACGGGTGGGCTGGTCGTTGAGTTGATCACCAAATGACCAGATGCTGGTGTAGGGATCAACCGTAATGAGGGGGGTAGCGGGCGGGTTCAATGCTGCGCTGGCCGCACCGATGAGGGACTGAGAGTGTCCGTCGTTGAGGTTCATAAAAACGAGAAGTAGTGCAAGTACAAGTGGTCTTGCAAACATACATTTCGTTGATATACTATTGCATCTATAGAACATATTTTTTAACTATTTTAATGTGGAGCAGCATAGGCGGCTGTTTTACTCTTTAATCGGACCGGTATAATCTGTTACAGCAACAAAGGCCCGACGTAAGCGAACATATCGACCTCATTTTGTCTTCTAACCTAACCGGGCCCTCTGCAGCACCTGTTTCTTGCTGCTCACTTTTTACAGCTTATCATGTCTCAATTATTTTCGCCGTTAACGCTTCGCGGCATTCAATTCAACAATCGCATTGTCGTTTCGCCCATGTGCCAATACGCCAGCGTCGACGGGTTTGCCAGCGACTGGCACCTGGTGCACCTGGGTAGTCGGGCGGTGGGTGGCGCGGGCCTGATTATTGCCGAGGCCGCCGCTATCTCGCCCGAAGGTCGCATTACGCCCCACGATCTGGGTCTCTGGTCAGACGAGCACATTCCCGGTTTGAAACGCATTACCAATTTTCTGAAGGCCAACGGTTCGGTGCCGGGTATTCAACTGGCCCATGCCGGCCGGAAAGCCAGCCACAATCGCCCCTGGGAGGGTGGGAAAGCTATTTTTCCAAACGAAGCAGAGGGTTGGCAGACCGTAGCCCCCAGCGCATTGTCCTTTGCCGAAGGCGGTCCCGTACCCACGGCACTTGATGACGAAGGCCTGCACAAGATCCGTTACGATTTCCGCGAAGCCGCCGAACGGGCACTGGAAGCTGGGTTTCGGGTGGTCGAAATTCACGCGGCCCACGGGTATTTGCTGCATCAGTTTCTGTCGCCCATTAGCAATCAGCGTACTGATCAGTATGGTGGCTCGTTTGAGAACCGCGTCCGGTTTTTGCGCGAGATCATCGACGACGTACGCGCGATCTGGCCTACCGATTTTCCGCTGTTCGTGCGGATTTCGGCTACCGACTGGACCGAAGGCGGCTGGACGCCCAACGATTCGGTAGCCCTCTCTGCCCTGTTGAAAGAGCAGGGCGTTGACCTCATCGACTGCTCATCGGGCGGAAACGTACCCCACGCCACCATCCCCGTTGGGCCGGGCTACCAGGTGCCATTTGCCGAACAGATTAAACGCGAGGCAGGCATACCGACGGGCGCTGTTGGCCTGATTACCAGTGCCGAACAGGCCGAGGAGATCATTGCCTCTGGTCAGGCGGATCTGGTTTTGCTGGCCCGCGAATCTCTCCGCGATCCGTATTTCCCCCTCCACGCCGCCCATACCCTGGGCGATGACAGGCCGTGGCCGGTGCAGTATGAACGGGCCAAGCCAAGAGGGTAGGGGAATGAACAATGAATAATGTACAATGTACAATGTACAATGTACAATGTACAATGTACAATGTACAATGTACAATGAACAATGGCTTCGCGAACTGGTCGTCCGAGCGCAAAGTCATTGTACATTGTACATTATTCATTGTTCATTAGTCAACGCATGCGCTCAAGTCTGTACTCCCTGCTCCTTACGCTCTGCCTTTCCACCGCTGCTTTTGCCCAAAAAACGTTGCTGCTGCGCCCGGCGCGGGTTTTCGATGGAGAGGCCATGCACGAGAGTTGGTCTGTCCGGGTGAAGAATGACCGAATTGATGCCGTCGGGCCTGCCGCCAGCCTTGCCCCAGCGGCCACTGATTCGGTGATCAACTTGCCGGGTGCTACGTTGCTGCCAGGCTTGATCGAGGGGCATTCGCACCTGCTGTTGCACCCTTACAACGAAACGCCGTGGGACGATCAGGTGCTGCGCGAAGCCCGGTCTATGCGGGTGGCGCGGGCTACGGTACACACCCAGAAAACGTTGCGGGCAGGCTTCACCACCGTGCGCGACCTGGGTACGGAAGGGGCTGATTATGATGATGTTGGTTTGAAACAGGCCATTGATAAGGGCGTCATTCCGGGGCCGCGCATGATCGTGGCTACGCGGGCGCTTATTGCCACAGGCAGCTACGCCCCCAAAGGCTTCAGCCCCGACATCGACGTGCCGCAGGGAGCCGAAGAAGCCGACGGCCACGACCGGCTCATTCAGGCCGTGCGGCGGCAGATTGGCAAAGGGGCCGACGTGATCAAGGTCTATGCGGATTACCGCTGGGGCCTCATGGGCGAGGCCAAACCAACCTTTACGCTCGACGAACTGAAGACCATTGTGGAAGTAGCCAAAAGCAGCGGTCGGGGGGTGGTGGCCCATGCCGGGTCGGTCGAGGGGATGCGGCGGGCTATTCTGGCGGGCTGCGAAACGCTGGAACATGGCGACGCCGGTACGCCCGAAATTTTTGCCCTCATGAAGCAGCATGGCACTGCGCTTTGCCCCACCGTGGCGGCGGGTGATGCCATTGCACAGTACCGCGGCTGGAAACGGGGAACGCCTGAACCTACCCGGCTGAAAGAAAAGCGGGAAACGGTCAAACAGGCACTGGCGGCGGGTGTCACCATCTGCGCCGGGGGCGACGTAGGTGTGTTTCCGCACGGCGACAACGCCCGCGAACTGGAATTGATGGTCGACTACGGCATGACACCCGTGGCCGTGTTGCGCTCTGCCACATCGGTCAACGCTGACGTCTTTCACCTGGCCGACCGGGGTCGCATCCGGGCTGGCTTGCTGGCCGATATGGTGGTGGTAACGGGTGACCCCACGCGGCAAATAAGCGACATACGGCGCGTGGTGCTGGTGATCAAAGGCGGGGCGGTGGTGAAATAACCGCTTCCTGCAGGCGTTGTCAACATGGGTGCTATCGCTCCTTTAACCCCCTTTTAAGCCGCGTTCAACGACATTTTAACCACCTGCTGACTGGGGGGGAGGTAGCTTTGCACTAGCATTGATACAACCAGTTATGAACTACTTTTTCGCACTTGGACTGAGTGCCCTTACCGTAACGGGTTGGGCACAGGTTACGCCTGCGTCGCCTGCATCAGCCTTGGCAACCGTCGATTCGCTGCCTCCAAGTCGCCCCGCTACCCCCGCGCAGATGGCTCCGCAAGCGGCTGACCAGACGGCCAAAAAACCGGTGCCAGATAAAAGCGAGTTGAAATACAACCTCAACGAATCGGGTACGCATTTTTTTAAGGTTACGCTCCTCAACCAGTCCTGGTTTCGTTTTAACCAAAGTAACCCCGGCTCAACGGTAGTACAGGATCTCGCCAACAACACATTCGACATTGGTCTGCGCCGTACCCGCATTCAGGCATTTGGCCAAATCAGCGACCGCATTTTCCTGTATTTCCAATACGGGATGAACAACTTCAACTACCAGAACGGCTTCCCCTCTTTCAATACCAATGGTACACCGTCGAACCGGAAGGTGGCGGCTTTCTTCCACGATGCCGTTGGTGAATACCTGGTGTTCAGGAACAAGGACTACCTCAAAATTGGGAGTGGACTTACTGTCGTCAACGGTTTGTCGCGGTTCAGCCAGCCAAGTGTAAGCACCATCATGAGCATGGACTTACCCGTGTTTGCCCAGGCCACGGTCGACCAAACCGATGAATTTTCGCGGAAGCTGAGTCTCTACGCCCGCGGCCAGGTTGGGCCAATTGATTATCGCGTGGTTATTACTGATCCATTCCCGATCCAGACCAATGGCGCTACACCGCCGGCGCTGGGTACCAACGCTAACTTTGCGCTTAAAGGCCACCACAAGCAATACCAGGGGTTTTTTATGTATCAGTTTCTCGACAAAGAGTCGCACCAAACGCCGGGTTACATGACAGGTACCTATTTGGGTAAGAAATCGATCGTTAATCTTGAGGCTGGTTTCATTACCCAGCAAAACGCCATGTGGCGGCGTGAAGGCAACACCGGAGCCAGTACGGATACTACCTACCAGAACATGAACCTGTGGTCTGTGGCCACTTTTCTCGATATGCCTCTGAACCGCCGCACAGGCACCGCCATCAACGCGTACCTTGGCTACTTCCATACCGACTACGGCACTAATTACCTGCGCTTCAATGGCGTTATGAACCCGGCTACAGGGCAGGCAACGGGCACGGCACCAGGTGGGTTGGGTGGTACGCAGGGCAACGCATTTCCGATGTTTGGTACAGGCAGCGTGGTGTATTCGCAACTGGGCTACCTTATGAAACAGGATCTGTTTGGGCCTGCCACTGGTACGCTCATGCCCTATGTGCAGGCGCAGATTGCCAACTACCAGCGTATATCATCTACGCTGGGCATTTACAATGTGGGCGTTAACTACCTCATCAAAGGCCACAACGGCAAATTGAGCCTCGACTACCAGAACCGGCCTTACTATCAGGCTGCGGTCGACGCCGCCAACCGGCTGGTGCCCACGGGCCGGGCTGGTCAGCTGACTCTCCAATATCAGGTGTTTATCTGACAGGGCATAAAGTCAGCTGGCTGTCAGGGCCTTTTATACTTAGCTACTGACTGTGTAGTAAGTACTTAGACATGATTAAGTCACCCAATTTTAACCTGACAGATTTGTTAAAATTCTGTATTTTCGTAGTGTTTTCGACGGATTTCTATGATGACGTTTCTTTTTGGTCTAGCAGTTCTGTCGACTGATTGGTTGTTTCATGGCTGATTATTGCTGTTTCGTCAGGTAGCACCAATCGGCCCGGCTTTCCACACCGTATATTTGCATAAGCGTTTATGCAACACATGCACTTCTATACCTCCTTGCGATTCGGCGCGTTTGCCACTCTTTTTTGGTTGCTTGCCCAACTGGCCCAGGCCCAGACGCCTACCTATGTGGTGAGCGGCACGGTGGTAGATGCCCGTACGGGCGAAGGGGTGCCTTTTTCCAGCGTGGCCCTTGTAGGTCGCAGCGTGGGTGTAACCTCAGATGATAAGGGTGTGTTTACCCTGAAAACCACCCGTCTTACCGATTCGCTCTACGTAAGCTCAATGGGCTTCGGGATCAAGCGCTTTGCCCTCGACAAGACCAAACTCAACCAGGTACTACTGCTAAAATTACCCCCCGCTGGTCGGGTGTTGCAGGAAGTGGTGGTGCGGGCCGGCGAAAACCCAGCCTGGGGCATTCTACGCAACGTGCGGAAGAATATTGACAAAAACGACCGTCGCCGTATTCGGGCCTATGAGTACGATAGCTACTCGAAAACGGCCGTGTCGCTCACCCACATCTCGGATAAACTTCGGTCTAACCCGCTGATCAAGAAGGTAATGGCGGCGATGGATAAGAAAGATTCTGTCACCGATGACCTGGGCCGTAAGATGATGCCTCTTATGATGACCGAGTCGGTGAGCCGTTATTTTTACCGCGAATCGCCGGAGCGCAAGCATGAAGATATCGTGAAAACGCGCCTCAAAGGTATGGATATCGTTGAGCCTGAGATCCTTTCGCAGTTTGTGGGCGGCAATGCGCTGAGCTATAATTTCTACCAAAATTACCTGCGCGTACTGGGTAAAGATTTTGCCTCGCCGGTGGGAGCCGACTGGAAAGGCTGGTATTCGATGTACCTGGCCGACACCACCAAGATTGGCGACTTTGTTTGCTACGAAATTCAGTTCGACCCAAAAAACAAGCAGGACCTGGTCTTTACGGGTAAAATGTACATCGACACCACCACCTTTGCCCTCACCATGATTGAGGCGAAAGTGGGGGCCGAAGCGAACCTGAACTACGTGCGGCGCATGGAAATTGAGCAGGAACTCGAACCTGCGCTTGATTCGGCCGGCAACAAAATTGGCTGGATGCCCGTATCGATGCGGACTACCGCTGAGGTCTATGGCGTGGGCAAAAACTCGGTGGGTGCCATGCTCCAGCAGACTACCCGTAACAGCGGATTTCTACTCAACCAGCCCAAGCCGCTTAGTTACTATGACCGTACCGTTTCGGTAGCCGACACGGCCAAGTCGAACACAACGGCGCTGGAAGAACTGGAAGGCGACGACAAACAGGCCGCCCTGGCCGATGAGGCCTACTGGGCCAACGCCCGCAAAAAACTGGGGGGTATGGATTCGCTGAGCACCAACGACCGGAAGGCGCAGGGGCTGATAGACACGCTCCGTGCCGTACCCATTGTGCGTACGACCGAAATTCTGACGCGCATTGCCACTACGGGCTGGTACCGGCGTGGTCCTGTTGACTGGGGTCCGTACCCGTATGCCGTAGCCGTAAACAATATTGAGGGGCTACGGTTGCGAGCTGGCTTTCGCACGAACGGCAATTTCAGTAAGTCGATGGTGTTTCGGGCCTACACCGCTTATGGCACCGGCGATGCCCGGTTTAAGGGTGGGGCTGAACTGGATTTCATCCTTTCGCGCCGCAAATGGACCATTATGGGGGCGCGGGCATCGTATGACCTGGACCGGCTTGGTTTCACGCCCGAACTCATCAATGGCAACAAGATTTTTCAGGCATTCAGCCGGTTTGGCAAGTATCAGGGCGGTTTTTACAACAACCAGCAGGAAATCTATGTTCGCACCGAACCACTAAAAGGTGTGATGCTGACGGCCACCCTCGGCGACCGGACGTTTGTGCCAACTTTCCCATTCCACTACCGTGTAAACCCCGAAATGGACGATAACTCGCCCACGCGGCCCGACTTTACCGATTCGTACTGGTCTGTTGAGGCACGACTGGCCCGGCAGGAAACGTATGTGATGGACGGCAACGAGCGCATCCCGGTGGCCACCAAACGGACGCCTGTGTTGTGGATCAAGTACCAGCGGGGGCAACGCATACTGGGGGGTGATTTTATTTACCACCGCTTCTCATTCCGCGCCTTCCAGACGTTGAAATTTGGCAAAATGGGCCGATCGTCCTACGTGCTTCAGGCGGGCTATATCCCGTCGCGTTTGCCTGCTCCACTGCTGTTTCCCCATACCGGTAACCCCACGTTTTTCTTCGCGCCCAATACCTTCAACCGGATGCAGTTCTACGAATTCGTGTCTGACCGGTTTATGTCGCTCCACTGGCAACATAATTTCGACGGCGTACTTTTCAACCGCATTCCCCTCATTAAAAAGCTAAACTGGCGCTTGTGGGGCAACGCCGATGTTCTCTGGGGTAGCCGTCAGCCACGGAGCCGTCAGGTCGACTCGCCCCGCCCTGTACCAAGCGGGCAACCCTCTACGGTGTTCGGGGTGCTGAATCCTGATATTCCTTACATCGAGGCGGGCTACGGCATCAGCAACATTTTCAAATTCCTGCGCATTCAGGCCGTTCACAGACTTAATTACCTTACCCCCGGTACCGACCGGTTTATTATCAAGGGGGCAGTAGAGTTTAGTTTTTAAGAAAAACAAGAACCAAGAGGCAGGAAGCAAGACGTAAACAACATACTACGTCTTGCTTCCTGCCTCTTGGTTCTTGTTTCTTCCCCCAGTAATCAAATTCATGTTTTCCCTTCGATATCCCCTTACGCTGGCGTCGGGTTCGCCCCGGCGGCGGCAGTTGCTTACCGACATGGGCGTGGCGTTCACCATTGAAACGCGTCCTACCGACGAGGTTTTTCCCGATGATATGCCCGCCGATGAAGTGGCCGAGTTTTTGGCCTGCGAAAAAGCCGCTCAGTTCATGCCCGACTTGGGCCAGCGGCTGGTGCTCTGCGCTGATACGGTCGTGATTCTGGATAATCAGATTTTGAATAAGCCCGCTGATGCTGCTGAGGCTCACCAGATGTTGCGCCGCCTGTCGGGACGTACGCATCGGGTACGCACGGGTGTGTGCCTGCTCTCGCCCGAAGGCCAAACGTCTTTTACTGACGAGGCCACGGTTCAGTTTGCCCACCTGACCGACGACGAAATCGACTATTACATCCGCGTTTGCCAGCCCTTCGACAAGGCCGGTGCCTACGGGGCGCAGGATTTTATTGGCCTCGTGGGCGTAACCCGCCTTGAAGGTTCGTTCTACACCGTTATGGGCTTGCCCACGCACCGGGTATATGAGGCGTTGAAGGAATTTGAAGTTCAAGGTCTGAAGTTCAAGGTCTAAAGTTGCTTCGCATGCGGTCTATTCGAGCGCGAAGCAACGTTAAACCTTGAACTTTAGACCTTGAATTTTAGACCTTGAACGCCCCTATTCAAACCGCAAATGCTTCACTGACTCACCAGACATGGCAAGCTCCTGAAGTGATTCGATGCCTATTTTGAGGTGTGTATCCACAAAGTTGGTGGTCACTTTCTTGTCGCTTTCTTCGGTTTTCACCCCTTCCGGCACCATCGGGTTGTCAGAGACTAGCAGCAGTGCTCCGTGCGGAATGGCGTTGACGAAACCCACCGCAAAAATGGTGGCCGTTTCCATGTCGATGGCCATAGCGCGGGTTTCGCGGAGGTACTCTTTGAAGGTTTCGTCATGTTCCCAGATGCGGCGATTGGTCGTATAGACGGTGCCGGTCCAGTAGTCAAGCTGGTGCTTTTTGATCGTCGACGATACCGCTCGCTGCAGGCGAAAGGAGGGGAGTGCCGGAATTTCAGGCCGGAGGTAGTCGTTGCTGGTACCGTCGCCGCGAATGGCCGCAATGGGCAAAATCAGGTCGCCAAGGAGGGTGCGACGTTTTAGCCCGCCGCATTTGCCCAAAAACAGCACTGCCTTTGGGCTGATGGCCGACAGCAGGTCCATTACGGTAGCAGCCATGGGGCTACCCATACCGAAATTGATGATCGTAATGTTGTTGGCCGTGGCCGTTTGCATGGCCCGTCCGATGCCGTAGATTTCCACGTCATACATCTTGGCAAACAGCTCGACGTAGTTGATGAAGTTGGTGAGCAAAATGTACTCGCCAAACTGTTCGATGGGCGTACCCGTGTAGCGTGGTAGCCAGTTGTTAACTATTTCTTCTTTGGTTTTCATGAATGCCAATGAGCGAATGAGCGATTGAGTGATTGAGCGAATAATCGAGACAGTCACTCAATCACTCATTCGCAATTATCTTTACGTATGGACGCGCTGAATCTACCTGCATTTGACTGCAAACTTACGGAGATAGACGGGAAAGGGTACATTTTCGATTTGTTACGCCGCAAACATGTTCGTCTCACGCCCGAAGAATGGGTGCGACAACACGTGGTCAATCTGCTCATCGAACATTACCGGTATCCGAAAGCGCTGATCCGGTCGGAGGGGGGGCTGTCGCTGAACAAAACCCTGAAACGCACCGACCTGATGGTGTTCGACCGGGCCGGTGATCCTTATTTGCTGGTAGAGTGTAAAGCCCCCCAGATTACCCTGTCACAGGCTGTTTTTGACCAGGTGAGCCGCTACAACCACATCCACAAAGCGCCCTATGTGGTGGTCACCAACGGCCTTACGCACTATTGCTGTCAGGTGTGCCATGTGAATCAGACCATCGAATTTCTCGACGATTTTCCCGCGTTTGCCGGATAGTGGCTTTGTGGTTTTGGGGGAATGTATACCTTTGCCCTGCATCAAAAACCGTATGCACGCATACTACCTGTCATGGCGGAGTCCTACAAATCGCTTTCATACGAAACCAGCAACGGCGTACTCACGCTAACACTGCTAGGCCCTGGAAAGGGCAACGCCATGGGGCCTGATTTTTGGGCCGAACTTCCTCTTGCCATCGACGAAATTACGGCCATGGACGATGTGCGGGCCGTCATTGTACGGGGCAGCGGCAACCATTTTTCCTACGGCCTCGACCTGCCTCAGATGATGCCTAAACTCGGTGCCATGGTGGGCGGCAACCAAATGGCCGACCGCCGCCGGGAGTTGATGGACATGATCCGGCAGATGCAGTTGGGTTTCCAGAAAATGCACGAGTCGCCGAAGCCGTTTATTGCGGCCATCCACGGCTGGTGCATTGGCGGGGGCGTAAACATGATCTCTGCGGCCGACATCCGGCTGTGTTCTGCTGACGCTAAATTCAGCCTCCGTGAAGCTAAACTGGCCATCACGCCCGACATTGGCGGGTTGCAGTGGTTACCACATATCGTGGGCGAGGGGATTACTCGTGAAATGGCCTTTACCGCCGCCGACTACGACGCTGCTTTTGCCCTGCGCACGGGCCTGGTCAATCACGTACTCGATACGCCCGAAGCTCTCTTCGCTAAAGCCAACGACATAGCTCAGCAAATTGCCGATAACGCCGCTCTGGCCGTGCAGGGGGCCAAAAGTGTATTGAACTACGGCCTCGACAAGAGTATCGAGGCGGGGTTGCAATACGTAGCCGTCTGGAATTCGTCGCAACTGCAATCGCCTGACTTTTCCGAAGCCATGCAAGCCACCGCCGAACGTCGGCAGGCCGCTTTTAACAAAAAACTAAACCGGGGTTATTGAGGAATGTACAATGCATAATGAACAATGTACAATGGCTACGCGATTAGACTTAACCCGCTGATTGCGAATCCATTGTACATTGTTCATTATGCATTGTACATTATTAAATCCACCAATTTTATGATTACTACAGGCATGCTGCGCGATGACGCGCTGACGGGTAAAACCATTATTGTAACGGGCGGGGGCACAGGCCTTGGCAAATCCATGACTCGTTACCTGCTCCAATTGGGGGCCAACGTCACCATCTGCAGTCGGCGGCAGGCCGTGCTCGACCAAACGGCGCAGGAGCTTACAGAAGAGATGGCAAATCTCTCAAGTGCGGACCAATCCAGGCCGGGAAAAATCATGGCCATCGCCTGCGACGTGCGCAACCCAATGGAGATCGAAAACGTGCTGGCCGAGACCGTGGCTAAGTTCGGTCGGGTAGACGGGTTGCTCAACAATTCGGCCGGCAATTTTATCAGCCCCACCGAGCGGCTATCGTACAAGGCGTTCGACGTAGTGGTGGACATTGTGCTGCGGGGTACGTATTATTTCACACTGGCCGTAGGCAAATATTGGATCGAAAATAAGATCAAGGGTACAGTGCTCAACATCTCAACCACTTATGCCACAACGGGTTCCGGCTACGTGGTGCCCAGCGCGGTGGCCAAAGGTGGTGCGTTGATCATGATGAAATCGCTGGCCGCAGAGTGGGGTAAATACGGCATCCGGCTCAACGCCATCGCCCCAGGCCCGTTCCCTACCAAAGGGGCCTGGGATCGGCTGTTTCCCGAACCACTGGCCAGCATGATGGACCCCACCAGCCGCATTCCGCTTAAGCGCGTGGGCGAACACCAGGAACTGGCCAACCTCGCGGCTTACCTGCTCTCCGATTTCTCTGGCTACATGACCGGTGAATGCATCACCATCGACGGCGGCGAAGTGCTGGCCGCCGGTGAGTTCAGCCACCTCGAAAAAGTGACTGAAGACCAGTGGGATATGATTGGCGAAACCATCAAACAGGCCAACCGGGCGAGTAAGCAGGAAGGAAAATGAAGAAGTGATTATTACCCGACAAGCCATAATCCACTGGGCAACCGCCAAAGTCGCCAGTCAACGGGCTGAATCTCTTAGTCGATGAGGCGGATCGGCTCATACAAAGCATAGGAGAGATGAAGAATCGCATTGTAGGATGGGAGCGCCAGCACCCTACCCAAAAAATTGCTCGACGCTAATCATCATCACGCTCTTTATTCATTATCCGCACGAAGGCCCCCCGGCGGGGAGCGGGTACCAGCGCCGCTTCCCCCCTCAGCCCTTTCCACAATATCTCGTTGAACAGGTTATCATCAATGCGGTCAGCGTCGGAGAAATCAAGTGACTCCGATTTTTTAGCGCTGGGCGTGTGAGCCGTATTGAGGGCGTCAAGGTTGATGTTACTCGGCACTGACCGGTAGGGTGATGCGTCTGGTGTTGACGTGAAACTACGAAACAGCGGGGTGGCGCCGGCGTCGTACTGGCTCATGGGGGGAAGCCCCAGAATCAACTCCATCGTGCGCAGCATCCCGGAGGTTGAATACATGGTGTGGTCAACGCTGCGCCGTTTCACGTATGGGCCGATGACGAGGGCGTTGGAGCGGTGGGCATCTACGTGGTCGGGGCCGTTCTGGGCATCGTCTTCCAGGATGAAAATGGCCGATTCGTTCCAGATCTTACTCTTGCTGATGTGTTCCACCAGCATACCCACGGCGAGGTCGTTGTCGGCTACGCAGGCGTAGGGCGTCATTTGTCCCACGGCCAGGCCGTGGGTATGATCATTACCCAACCGGATGGTGCTGAACCGGGGCACCGCGTTGACTACCAGCAGCGAATCGAAGTCGCGTTGCCACTGATTTACCCGCGTGGTATCCTTCGTTTTGTTGACGTAGAACGTAGTAAAATTTCTGCAGACGTGGGCGGCATCCAGTGCGGGAATGTTGCCTTTGTCTTTGTCGACAAACACGCCGTAGCTGCGGTAGCTGACACCTTTGCGCTGGCAGAAATCCCAGATATAGCCGTCTTTATCATTGGCAATGGCCCGTCGGCCCATCCCCTCCGTCACGCCGCCCCGCCTGCTGTAGCCCGCCACCCAGGTTTTTTCCAGATAGTCGTTAGCGTGGGCGGCCATGCTCCAGTTGTGGCCGTCGGCACTTACTTCGGCGTCGACGTAGAAATTGTCGAGCAGCACAAATTCGCGGGCCAGCTTGTGCTGGTTGGGGGTGTATTTTTCGCCAAACAGGCAGAGCGTCGAGTCGCCGTTACCTTCTTTAATGTCGCCGAAAACCTGGTCATACGTGCGGTTCTCTTTCAGGACGTAGAACACATACCTGATGGGCGAGGGCGCACCCACTTTCGTAGGAATCGGGTTGCCGGGTTCGCCATCGGCCGTCAGTTCTTTGGTCTTGTTATAAGGCGTATTGGCGTAGACTTTTTTGGCGTACAGGGCAAGGGTCGTTTCGGTTGGCTCGTCGATAATGCTCATGGTGCCCTTCATCAGTGCGCCAATATATTGCAACCGGCTGTTGGGCCGTTGTGCCTCGCCAACGTGGGTTTCGGAACGTACCTCGCGGCTGATGGGCTGCGGCCCCAGCGGGTTGGCAAACGACGTAAACCCTTTCCCGTTGGTCACAAACATACGTTTATCAACCACCCGGACACTAGTAGGAAACCAACCCACCGGAATGAACCCTTTCGAGGCACTTTTACCGGGTACGGTCACGTCAAATACCGCCAGGCAGTTGTTGTCGGCGTTGGCGATGTAGAGCGTACGTTCGTCTTTAGCCAGGGCCAGCCCATTGGTCATAGACCCCACCGGCGAGTTAGGATAAAGCGCGGCGTCGAGCACTTCAATCACCTTCCGGGCCTTTACGTCGATCACCGACACGCTGTTGTCGCCTGCATTGGCCACGTAGATGAGTGTACCTTTTTTGTTGATGACCAACTCATTAGGGTTGTACGATACCGGAATGGTTGTGGTCAGCCTACGGGCTTGTGTGTCGAAAATGGCCACCTTTTTGCCACCCCACAGCGAGATGTATAACTCCTTTCGGTTAGGCGACAGCACACAGGTATAGCACTCGTGACCCAGCTTCTCCTGATGAACAATGGCCTTGGTCAGCAGGTCGACGACGTAGAGCGAGTTGCTTTCTTTAGTCACGACATACAGCAGGTGCCGGGCGTCGTCAACCTCGATGCCGACGGGTGATATTTTGGTGGGCCAGGGATCACCCAGGCGCAGGCTATCGGTCAGCACCAGTTGCTGGTTGGTGATGGCGTAGCACAGGATCTGGTTACTGTTACCTCCCGATGCGTAAAGCATCTTGCCGTCACCGCTGAATTTAAGGCCGTAAAATGACCGGGGAATCTCAACGCTGTGCAGCACCGTTTCCCGCTTTGGATCAATCAACTGGATGCTCTGCGTACCCTGCCCGTTGTTGGTCACGGCCATCAGCAACCCCGATGCCGACACGGCGATGTTCAGGGGTAAATCGCCTACTTCCAGCGACCGCCCGGCAGGAGTCAGGCTCCATCCGTTTGGCAGCAGCACCCGCCGCGACTCCAGCCCGGCATCCAATTTTTTGACATCAACGCGCGATTGTGCCCATGAGAGGCTGGCGATGAAAAGCAGGAAGCAGGGCAGGATGTTCCTCATAAAATGTTGGTTGTCAGACAAAATTGCTATAAAATTACTTTTGCCACCATACCATAATCGTGCTATCGTCGCCGCCCATCGAGGTCACGGCGGCGGTGAGTGCTTCGGGGTTGAGCGATTGCAGGTACGTAGGATACGGCACCCGGCTCGGAAATTTGTTTTCAGCAGGGATGCCCGCCCCCCGTGGCAACACGGGATAGCCCGTCCGGCGTTTCTCGAACCACGACTGGTAATCGACAAAGAAGTAGGCGTAGTACTTCTGGATCATGATTTGCTCCAGTTGTTTGTCGGGCGTGGCGGTGGCGTTGTAGGCTACCCCCGGCTGGGTCAGGAAAGTAGCGGGTAGGGTTGCCCCCCATTGTGTCATAGAGGCCGTGATGCCTGCTTCGTAATGCGCTTTGGGCGTTTTTCCCGTGGTGTAGCCATTTAGGGCCAGTTCGGCTTTGATAAACTCTACCTCGGCGTAGGGCATCATGACACCCAGTTGCGGCAGGGTTTTCAGCGCGTCGGTATAGCTCGAATTCTTACCCACCGCATATTCCAGCGTGGTCACGTAGCCGCTTTGAATACCCTGATACACCGGCTGCCCGTTGACTGTGACCGGGATGGCCCATACTGCCCGGCGGGGGTCGTTGTCGGCATTGAGCTTTCCCAAAAAGAAGTCGGTGAAGTAGGTGCCCTCGCGCCAGTCGAGGGTGCGGGCGTTATAGTACGGGTTGAAATAAGGGAACGTACCCGGATAGCGAAAAATGGCGTCGTCGGCGTTGGCGGTCATCACCGGGTACTTCGCCGGGTCGGCCAGTATCTGATTAATCTGCTCTTTCGCGTTGATCTCACCGTCGCGTTTCAGAACACGCAGCAGCAGCCGCAACCGCAGGGAATTCGCCCATTTTTTCCACTTCAGGATACCCGGATTTTTGCCGCCGGTGACGGCATTGGCTCCGTAAACCAGATCGCCGCCGTAGGTCAGTGCCCTGGTGTCATCAAATAAACTGTTGGCCGTTTCCAGGTCCTTCAGCAACTGCACGTAGATATCTTTTTGCTTGTCGAAACCGGGCTTCACCACGCCCCCGGCGGCTTTGGTGGCTTGTGAATACGGTACGTCGCCGTAGAGGTCGGTCAGGATCGAGTAGGTCCAGCTTTTATACACCAGGGCAATCGCTTTGTAGTTGGCTTCTTTCAGCCGGTCGGCAATGGTATAGATGTCCTGAATGTCGGTGAGGTAGGCGTATGAACTGCTCCACACACCCGCGCCGGGGTTGACCACGTAGCGGTGCAGCCCGCCGCCTCCCGCACTGCCGCGTGGGGCATCTACCTGCATTAGCTCGTGGGTAAACGAGCGGGCGGCCCCCATCGAACTGTTCACCATCCGGTATTGCAGCTGGCCCAGCAACACACCCGGATTCACGTCTCTGGGCCGGTTGGGATCGGTATTGATGTCGTCGAAACCCGCGGTGCAGCTTGAGAGCAAACCACTGACCAGTAGGTAGATAACAAGTAGGGGTGATAATCTTTTCACGATGAAACTGCGTCAGGGATGATTAAAACTTCAGGGTCAGGTTGGCACCCATTGTGCGGGTGGAAGGAAACTGGGCCAACTCCACGCCGGGCGTCAGGGTGCCGCTGTTGAGGTTGCCGCCCTCCGGGTCGAAGCCGGGGAAGCGGGTGAAATTGACCAGGTCGCGACCAAACACGGCCACGGTGGTTTGCCGAACGCCCACCCCACTCAGCCACCGCTGTGGCAGGTTAAACTCGAACCGCGCTTCCCGAATTTTCAGGTACGAGGCGTCGAAAATATTGGTCTCGGCATTGCTGATCTGGTAGTAGTTGTCGTAGTACGAACTGGCGGGCACTTTCACCGTATTGGGCAGGTAGCGGCCATCAGGTTGCAGCAACACACCCTCGCCAATCAGCCCGCCATCGCGGCCGGGCAGCGTGACGGTTGTCTTGCCGAGGGTGTTGTTTTTGTGGTTCGTCTGCGAATACATGCTGCCGCCCATCTGCCCGTCGAGCAGGACGCTGATGCGCACACCGCCCACCGTAAACTCGTTCATGAGGCTACCTTTCCAGTCGGCAAAGGCGTTGCCCCACAGCTTGGTCACCGGGTCGAGCGGGGCGGGTAAGCCCACCGACGAGTACACGATTTGCCCGTCGGGCGAGCGTTGAAAACCCCGGCCATACATATCGCCCATCCGGCCACCTACCCGCGCTTCAATGGTCACGTTGCCGCTATGGCTGTAGATGGTCTGGTTGGTAATACCCGCCGCCAGCTCGCGCACGTAGCTGCGGTTGCGCGACCAGATCACGGTGGTGTTCCAGCCAAATCGGCGGGTATTGACCGGTTTTCCTGTCAGCTTCACTTCCACGCCCCGGCTGTTGATGAGCCCGGCGTTGATGAGCGCGCTGGCATAACCCGACACGGGGTCGAGCGGGATGGCCAGAATCTGGTTGCGGCTATTATTGTTGTAGTAGGCCACGTCCAGCCCAATCCGGTTTTTAAACAGCCGCAGGTCCAGCCCAAACTCGTAGCTCGACGTGATTTCGGGTTTCAGATCGGCGTTGAACAGCGTGGGCGAATTGGTGAAACTGTTGCTGTAAATTTTGTCATAGTAGCGGGCCGTCTGGTAAGGTCGGGTGTCGTTGCCCACCTGCGCCCACGAGGCCCGGAATTTGGCAAACGACACGGACTGAGGCAGCCTGAACAGTTCATTCAGCAAAAAGCTGCTGCTGACAGACGGGTAGAAAAACGAGTTGTTGGCGTAGGGCAGCGTACTCGACCAGTCGTTGCGTCCCGTGACGTCGAGGAAGATTTTCTCGTCGAACGACAGTTGCCCGGCGGCATACAGGCTGTTGATGGCCTTGCGGGTTTTCTGTGGATCGGCCACGGCCTGGTCCAGGCTGTTCGAAATCTGGTATACCCCCGGCTGCGAGAGTTGATCGGCATACAGACCCGCAAAATCATACGTTTGCCGCATGGCGTTGCCGCCTGCCGAAGCAGTGATGTTGATGCGCGGGCTGAGCGCATCTTTGTAAGTGAGCAAGAAATCGGTGTTCGATTCATAGCTGAACACATTCTGTTCGCGGTACATGCCCCGTGGGTACTTGGTCATGCTGAAGGGCCGCTGCTGCGACCGGAACTCAAACGCCATATCTAGTCCCGTCCGCACCAGCAGGTCCAGTTTGGGGCTGATGGCGTAGGTAGCCGATACGTTGCCGATGACCCCGTGCCGGTTCATTTTGTTCAGCATCTCGTACAAATCGAGGTACGGATTGTCGGGGCCGGGGTTGAACGGGCTGCGCTGCTGAACACCGTCCAGACCGGGTTGCCAGTAGGGTTTGAACCATTCTGGCCGGATGTTGGGGGCCGTGCCGATCATGAGAAAATACATGATCGACTGGTTGTTGTAGCCAGCGGCAGGCAGGTTATCACTTTTCTTGTTGGTGTAATTCACCTTGCCCGTAATGCGCAGTTTGTCGGTAGCCTGCTGCGAAACCGACAGGGCCGCGTTAATCCGCTCGAAGCCCGTATTGGGCAGAATCCAGCTGTTCCTGAGCTGCGTCAGCGACAGCCGCGCCGAACCTTTGTCGGTACCGCCTTCGATGGATACACTGTTGGAATAGGTCACGCCCGTCTGGAAAAAGCCGGCGATGTAGTCGCGGTTAGCCACCCAGGGCGTACGTTCGGTGGGCTTGCCATCGGGTGCGTTGGGGTTATACTGGAAATACGACTGCCCGTTGAATTTGGGACCCCACGCCCGGCCGGCCGCCACGTTGGTGCTCGTGTTGGCCCCGTCGGCGCTGTCCAGATACGAATAATAGACGTCGGTACGGCCCTCACCGTAGGCAAACTGATAGTCGGGCCAGCGGTTCACCTGGTCGACGCTGATGTTCGAGTTGATGGTGATGCCAATGCCGCGGTCTTTCCGAACGCCCGATTTGGTGGTGATGATCAGGGCACCACCCGCCGCCCGGCTGCCGTAGAGGGCCGTGGCACCGGGGCCTTTGAGCACCGTAACTTTCTCAATATCATCGGGATTCAGGTCTGACACGCTCGATCCGTAGTCGACCGGGCTGTCCTGCGAGAGGTGAGCACTGTAGCCCGTACCCGTGATGCGGCTGCTGACGGGCACACCGTCGACCACGATCAGGGCCTGGTTATTGTCGAGGTTCAATGACGATTCGCCCCGGAGCGTTATGCGCGACGATCCCATCGGCCCCGACCCCGTTCCCTGAATGTTGAGGCCCGCCACCTTGCCGCTGAGCGTGTTGACCCAGTTGTTGGACTTGGCGTCTTTTACGGCATTTTCGTTGACGGTGGCCGCCGCGTAGCCCAGCGTTTTTTCTTCCCGCCGAATGCCCAGCGCTGTCACGACTACTTCATTGAGCAGTTGGTTGTTCTCTTTCAACTGCACGTCGATGGTAGACTGCCCCGCCAGCGAAACCTCCTGGTTAATGTAGCCGATGAAGCTGAACACCAGCACCTCGCCACCAGCCGATGGCTTTGGCAGTGTCAGGCTGTAGGCGCCCGTTGCGTTAGTGGTTGTGCCAACTGAGGTACCCTTGATAACCACGTTGACACCCGGCAGCGGCTGGTTTTTTTCGTCGCGAACGGTGCCGGCAAGGGTAGGAGATTGAGCCAGCAGATGCTGGCTGGCAAGGAGTATGAAGAAAAGCGAAATCGGTAGTGTAAATCGTTTCAGGCTCATGGGCTATCGGTTGAGTAAATACAAAACTACCCTGTCACCCAGCCCAGCACTGATCTTTCTTCTTTATTAAATCATTAATTATCAGTATGTTAACAAAATTTTTATAAACATAATGATATGACAATGCTCATGTCTTGCCGGGGCTTTTGGCTCTCTAACAGCTACGGGTCCAGTGGGTCGTAGGGGTCCATGTGCAGGCTCTCTGGGGTAGGATAAAACACCACGTCGTGGGGCGAGATGCGGTGTTTGTCGCGGTAGGGCAGGTACCCCAGTTCGCGCTGGTTGCGGGCATCAAAAGCGGCGTTGTCTACGTAGTCGGTCTGGCTTTTGGTCGACACCATCACGCACGGTTTGTCTGTCGGTACGCCATAGCGAATTAGCAGCCGGTTGGCATTGCGGAAGTTGGTGGTGGTGTGGCGGGCATGGGGGTCGATGATAATGGCGGCTTCGGGCAACTGCCAGCGCTGCATCAGGTAGCGCTTCATCTCCACGGCTTCGGCATAGGGTCCGCGGAATGGATAGCAATACCCACCGCTAACCACAACCAGCGGTGCCCAGCCCGCCCGGTACCGCGCCGCCACCAGGTCGAGCCGCATTTTGTTCAGCGGACTCAGTGGCGTAGTGGTCAGTTCGGGGCCGCTGCCGGGCACCATCATAGCGGCATAGCGGTAGTTTTTCCAGACCGTTCTGCCTACGCTGTTCGCCGCAGCCCGGTTGTCGCGCTGTTCCATCGGCTCGTGGCGGGCGGGTTCGTCGCGGTCATTGACGTCCATCAACTGCCGGGCCACGGCCAACGACGGCTGGTAAAAAAGCCGAAGGCTGTCGGCGCGTTCGGCCAATACGGCAAACATATCTTTCAACACCGTCCGGTAGGTACGTCCGTTGACGGGATAATTGGCCGAGTCGATGCGGGGATAACGGAGTTTTTTGCCCAGCCCATACTGGTCAATGATGTAGTTGATACCCACCACATACTGCCCCCATGCCCGCGCCAGCAACGCCCGATTGGGTAGGTCCACAAACCGCTGATAATAGCCCGATGGCCGCAGGTGACCGTTCACGAGTTTATCGAAAGCGGGCCGGTTTTGGTCATAGAGCCGCCCCATCGCCACCTGCAACCGGGCCGAATCGGCCGCTGCCCAGCGGAAACCCGTCACCAGCGACACCGGCGACCGGCAGGTATCGCCGGCGTGGGTTTTGATTAGAGTAGCCCGTTCACGTTGGATGGACAGAAGGGCCGTATCTTTTTCAATAAACTGCTTTACGTCAGCGAGTTGTTCAATAGCCGTGAGCAGATAAAATTGTTTGTCAGCCACCACGTCACCCGAACGGAACGGCCGGTAGGAGCGCTGGTAACCCGTTGGCGTTTGGGCGTGGAGGGAAAAAAACAGCAGGAAAAAGGCAAGCGGGAGAACGTATTTCATGACTCAATACCCCGGATTCTGGTACATTTTAGTAGGGTTCAGTTTCACCTCGTCGGCGGGGATAGGGAAGTAATAATCTTTGGGTCCGAAGTTCGACACTTTTGCCGTGCCATAGTCGGCCTGGGGTTTGGCCTGGAAATAAGCTACGGCTTCGGTGGGGGTGAAAAACCGGAGCAGGTCAAACCAGCGGTGGTTTTCAAAGGCCAGTTCCACGCGCCGCTCGTGCAGGATCGCGAGCTTCAGCGTAGGGTATTTGGCGGCGTAGGTAGCGTTGGTTTTCGCCACGGCATAGGGCGGCAGTTTGGCCCGGTCGCGCACCTGATCCAGCAGGGCAATGGCCGCGGCTTCGTCACCGAGATACAGGTTGGTTTCGGCCAGCAACAGCATCACGTCGGCGTAGCGAATCAGAATCCAGTCGTTGCCACCATAGCCGTTGGTGGTAGCCCCGGCGCTGGCATCGCGGAACTTGGTGATGAAGTAATCTTTCACGTTGGCCGCGTTGGCATATTTGATCGAAAAATCTTTCCGCACATCGCCATCTTCATACTCTTTCACCAGGTCGGCTTTCACGTTGCCACCCGCCCCCGTGGTAACCTTGAGCGAGTTGATGGTTTCACCCTGCGCCTGGTTGTTCACCGCAATGCTCGACGAATACACCGGGTCGCCCTGCCGGTACACGATCTGAAAAATGATCTCGGCATTGGTCGATTTCTTACTTACATCAAACACGTCGGCGTAAGGAATTTCTTTCAGCAGGCCAAAGCTGCGTTTGGCGTAGGCGGCGGTCAGGTAGGTTTTGGCCTGGTTCAGGTTGGCCGTCCGGTTGGCGGCGTCGAGCGTGGTGGCCATCGTCAGGTACACCTGCCCCAGCAGGGCATTGCCCGCCACTTTCGACACGCGCCCCTTCTGAGCCAGCGGCTGAACGTCGGGCAGGGGGCTGGCAATCACGTCGGTCAGGTCGGCCACGATCTGGGCGTAGACGGTCTCTTTCTTCTCCCGAAACGTACTGGCCGACACGGCATCACTCAGTAGGGGTTTGGTCACCAGCGGCACGTCGCCCCACTTGCGCACGAGGTGGAAATAGGCCAGTGCCCGGATGAATTTCACTTCGGCCTGGTACTGCGTTTTCGTCTCTGGTTTGGCAAAGCTTACGGCCTCCATGCCCGCCAGCACCTGGTTGGCGCGGGTTACGATCTGGTACAGTGCCAGCCAGTGTGCCTTCAGGTAGGTGTTGCCCGGCAGTACCGAAAAATCGTTGAACTGAAACGGCTCGCCCGCGTTCGACTGGTTGTCATTTCGGCCCGTATTGTCCGATCGTTCTTCGGAAAACAACCCGCTGTTTTCGGCCAGGGCGTTGTTGTTGCGTAGTGACTGGTACACCCCATTTACAGCCAGTTGTACGTCGTTTTCAGACTGGTAATAGTCGTTCACCGATACGGCATTGGGGTCGGTTTCGACCAGGAAATCCTGCGAACAAGCGCTCAGCGTGGAGAGGGTTGACAGCAGAAGCAGGCGGAAGAGATAAGACTGACGCATAAGATTATATTGAGATAAGTTCAATTTTGGATGGCTTGTCGAAGGGCCTCGCGTCAGCAACCACCAGCGCGAAGCCGTACGCATAAGCAAACTTGATTCAGGTTTAGAAACTAACCCGTACCCCCATGTTATACGACTTCGTCAGGGGATACACACCGTAGTCGACGCCGGGTGTGAGGTTGGTAGCGCCGTTGATGTTGGTGCCCGTGTTGCCGTTGATGTTGTAGTTGTAATCGACCTCCGGGTTATAGCCCAGGTATTTGGTGATCGTGAACACGTTGTTGGCCGATGCATATACGCGCAACCCGCTTACCTTCAGCTTATTGAACAGCGCATTGCCGGGGAACGAATAGCCTGCCGTGATGTTGGCCAGGCGTAGAAACGAGCCGTCCTGCAAATAAAAAGTAGACAGGCGGGTGCTGTTGCTCTGCGTGCCCCCGCGCGACGCCCGGTAGACGTAGCCGTTGCCCGGCTCGGCCTCGGAGCGGTAGCGGTCGGCTACCACACTGTATTGGTTGCCCGACCCTTCCATGTTGTAGAGGTAGTAATCCTGCCCGTCGAGCACCTGGTTGCCGTAGCTCCCGTTGAACGCCGCGTTCAGGTCGAACCCTTTGTAGCTGGCCGACGCTGAAAAGCCGTAGGTGAATTTGGGGTACGGGTTGCCGATGATGCCCTTATCGGCGTCGTTGATGACCCCGTCGCCGTTGGTGTCGGCAAAGATCAGATCGCCGGGTTTGAGCGGGTTGCTTGAGGCTGTGGAGCGCGGCGGCCCTTTGATTACGTAGCCTTTAGGGTACGACTGCGTGGCGGCGTTGAAGTTGGCGTTGTCGGCGGCAATGTTGTCTACGTCCGACTGCCGCACTAACCCCACCACCTGAAAACCGTAGAACATGCCGATGGGCTGCCCCTCCTGGGTGATGTGTGTCAAATACGACCGTTCGGCTCCGTTGGTGATGATCGTGCTGGCCCCGCCCAGGTTCAGCACCTTATTGCGGTTGACCGACAGATTGCCGCTCAGGTTTACTTTCAGATCGCGCCGGGCAATGACCCGGCCATCGAGTTGCAGCTCAAACCCGCTGTTCTGCACCTTCGAATCGCGGAGGTTGGTCAGAATGGACGAGGTGCCCGATATGGCCGAAATGGGTTGGCGGAACAGCAGGTTGTACGACTGGCTGACGTAGTAGTTGGCAATGACAAACAGGCGGTTGTTAAACAGCCCGGCATCTACGCCGACGTTGTATTGCGCCGTCGATTCCCAACCCAGCCGCTGATCGCGGATGTCGCCCGCCGAGAAGGCTGTGCTGATGGTGTTGTTACCAAAAACGGCTCCGCCGGGGCTGTTGAACACCTGCTGGTAGTTGTAATTGCCAATGTTGTTGTTGCCCGTGAGGCCCCAGCTTGCCCGCAGTTTCAGCGACGAGGCCTGCCCCAGCGCATTCCGGTAGAACGGCTCTTCCGACACCGTCCACCCCGCCGATACCGACGGGAAGGTGCCGTAGCGATTCAGCGGCCCAAATCGCGACGAGCCATCGCTGCGGATGGAGGCCGTCAGGAAATAGCGGCTGTCGTAGCTGTAGGCTACCCGCGCCAGGTACGACAGCAGTGTCCAGGCCGATTTGCCCGTGCCGTAGATGCCCGCCAGGCCGTTGGATGCGGTATTGAGCGTAAACAGACTGGGGTCGGCACCTTTGGCGGTAATCTCTTCGACGCGGTCATTCTGAAACCCCTGCGCCGACACGCTGATGACGTCGTTGGTGGTGCGCTGAGCCGTGTAGCCCGCCAGCGCATTCAGGCTGTTTTTACCAGACTGGCGACTATAGTTGAGGGTAAATTCACCCAACAGATCGAGTTGCGTGAGCGTCTGCGCTACGGACCGGGCAGCGGCAATGGCGGCTGGTGAATAGGGTGGGTTATTGCCGTTGCTAAGGCTGGTGGGCAGGTAGAAATCGTACTTCTCGTTATACGTCTGCGCCCCCAGATTGGCCTTGATCGACAGCCCCTGTAGGAGATCGTAGGTGGCAGTGGCGTTATACGTGCCGCGCAGCCCCTGCCGCCGGATGTTGGTCTCGCGCGCCAGGGCCACCGGGTTTTCTACCGTCTGGTAACCGAAGGTAGGCTGTTGTGAGGCGGCTTCGTTTTTGATCAGGTTGCCCTTGTCGTCATAGGCCCGGAAGTAGGGCGGGTAGATCAGCGCGCCCAGAATCGGCCCCTGGTTGAATCGGCCCTCCTGCACTTCACGGCTGTTGGTGGCCGTCACGAAAAAGTTGGCCCCCACGTGCAGCTTCTTCGACACGTCGGCGTCGATGTTGGCGCGGAGGTTGATCCGTCGCTGGCTGGTGGCCGTGATGATGCCCTCCTGCGTTTGATACCCACCGCTGAGCAAATACCGCACGCCATTGCTCCCCCCCGAAAACTGGAGCGTGTGCCGCTGCAAGGGTGCCGAACGGTACAGTTCGTCCTGCCAGTCGGTGTTGTATTTGGGGGCAATCAGTTTCTGGTTCGTAAAATCGTAAATGTCTGTCGGAATGCTCACCGACCCGGCGTTGCCCACTTTGGCAATGCGCGTGGCGTTATCGTCGGAGAACATGGCATCGGCCCAGGTTTTGCCGGCGTTGATGGTCAGGTCGCGGTAGGTGTTGTTGCGCCCGTCGATAACGAGTTGGGCAAACTGACTGGCGTTGAGCAGCTTAATTTTGTTGGCAAGCTGATTCACCCCAAATTGGTATTCATAGTCCAGCTTACCCCTGCCTTCTTTGCCGCGTTTGGTGGTAATGAGCACCACCCCGCCCGATGCCCGCGAGCCGTAGATCGCCGCCGATGCTGCATCTTTCAGCACGTCGATACTCTCAATATCGTTGGGGTTTACATACACGTCGTTAGCGGCTGGGTAGCCGTCGATCACGTAGAGGGGGTCGGAACTGGCATTGACCGAGCCGATGCCCCGCACCCGAATTTTGGTGCTGCTGTAGGGTGCACCGCTCACCTGCGCCACCTGCACGCCCGCCAGTTTTCCCACCAGTGCCTGCCCAATGGTGGGGGCCGACAGGTTCAGTTCGCGGGCTTTCACGTTGGCCACGGCCCCCGTCACGTCGCTTTTGCGCAGGGTCTGGTAGCCCACCGCCACCACTTCGGCCAGTTGGTTGACGTCTTCTTTCAAGGTTACGTTTAAGGTCGGTGCCGACCCCACAACGACTTCCTGCGCCGTGAACCCTACCGACGAAAACACGAGGGTAGCACCAGCCGTGGCGTCGATGGTGTAGCGGCCGTTGGCGTCGGTGACGGTGCCTTTCTTCGAGGCCTTTTCCACGATGGTCACGCCCGGAATGGGCTGCCCCTGTTCATCGGTGACGGTACCGGTGACGGGCACGGCCTGTTGCCGCAGCATCATTGTCGGGTGGCCGGTTGCCTGACTTGTGCTTAGTAATAAAGCATTGTTAATCAGTAGTATAGCCCATAATACATACGGATGGCGACGGCCAAAAATGGAGTAATTTGTCATAGGGGTACGTTGTGTAGGTTGTATCTGTAGAAAAACGCTGAAACCAGCTACCGCCGCAGGCCAACGGTATGCACATTATTGGTGCGGGACGAGGTCACGGCGAGGCCGGTGCTGTCGTTTAGCAGAGCAAAACCTTCCAGTTCGTCCGCCTTGTCCATGTCGATGGTGTTGATGACCTGCTCACGGCCCGCCTCGATGGATTTGGCCAGGTCAACAAACGTAAACCGCCACCGCCGTCCTTCTATCTGGTTCTGAATCAGGACCAAAATGCCTTTTTCGGGTATCCAGTGCAGGTTTTGCACCCAGGGTGAGCAGGTGAACTGCCTGGCCAGCACCCCCGGCTCACTCGTTTTTTTGGCGGTAGCCAGTCGGGCTGGGTTATAGAGCCGTACCGCGTTGGCGTGGTTACCGTAGTCGGCAGTGGCCACGTACCACTTGTTTTGGTAGTACACATATTCGGGGCGCGTGCCCTGCACGGCGGCATCGTCATCGATGGTGCGGAGCAGGTTGCCGTCCAGCGTATGGGTGCGCAACAGCCCGGCCCAGTCAATGGCGTAGATCACCGCCCGCCAGTCTGCCGGGGTGGAGGGTTTTGACGGGTCACCTACCCGGATACTGTTGCCTATGAACGTGGGCAGGGTGCCGTGGCGGGCGATACCCGTGGGGTGGTTGATCACGTCTTTCCCGGCTACGGTTAGCCTGATTTCCGGCCCCTTATATACCAGCGAATCACGATTGATGGTATAAGCCCGAAGTACTCCCACCTCGCGGTCGCCGTAGAGATAAGCCCTGCCATCCTGGTAGCTAACACCCTGACAGGCCCCTAATGAATCGAGGGTAGTGGTGCGGGTAACGGCGAGTGAGATAACTCCCGGCTGCTGGACAAACCAACCCAGACCAGCACAAAGGCAAGCCGCGATAACGAAACCGTTCATACGTTGAGTGGTGAACGCATACGCTGATTTTAGCAGAGCTAACCCGCAAGTAAGGCGTTCGTTTCCAACCGCAAAAGTCGCTGTTGGCTGTTACGTAGATGTGACTCAGCCATCGCCAAATCATTACCTTCATAACCTCCGTTTTAATGATTAGAAAACACCCGGCATATGGCTAACGGACAAATTCCCCTAGCCCTTCAATTTGTTTTCGGTAACGAATTAATGGTCGCCGTCAACTACTGATTAGTGCCAGCGCCCTGATAACCAGTAGCGTATTGGTAAGACTCGGTAAGTTGATGCACCGCTGTTACTGGACGGGTAATCGACGTTTGTCCTATCCCGTTCAGGTCATTGCTATTGTTCCTGAAGACGAACTTTGGCGTCATACTATGGCTTCATGGGCTGGTCCGGGCTTACCAGTAACCGTCGGTGGTAATCAATCTGTCCGAGATGGTAGGTTAAGTGGCCCGACAAGTGAACCAACAGCTGGTGAATGGTAGTAGGGTAGCCCAATACGTCGGTTGGGTAGGGGTCCTGTAGCTGCGAATCGCGTAGGTGATCGAATGTCCGGACCAGCCGGATGCGGGTGTCGGCAATGCCGGCCAACAACTCGGCCCTGGGTACGTCACGAGCCGAAAACTCGGTATCCCGCTGCCGGGTGTAGGCGATCTGTCCCAGTTGCCGCCCTATGTACTCGTTGAGGTTACCCAATAGGTGCAGACACAGATTACCCGCTGCGTTGGTAATACCACCCCTCACCAGCCAGAGGCTCTCTTCAGTGGTATAGGCCTCGATTTGTCCGGCCAACCGGCTCAAATCCCGATCAAACAGGTAACTAAATCCGTCAATTAACATAAGCTTGTTCGTGAATAAGTGGTGATACAGTTTGTACTAGTGCGCCCGATTGATGTTCGCCTTGCGCTTAACCAGTTCGCCTAAAAGCCGGGTGCGGATTGCCAAGTCGGGTTTGCCGAGTCGTTGCGCCAGTTGGGCCACGGCCAGGTTGAGCGAGTCGATCTCCGTTTCGCGCCCCTGACGGATGTCTACCAGCGTTGAAATGAGCTGCCCGTCCGATCGTTGACTGATTTGTAGCAGGCGCTGCTCAACGGCTTGCGCATCCAGTCGGATATGGGCCAACCCGGCTACCGCCACGCACTCGGCTATGACCTCGCGGGCCAGCGACAGGGCTAACGCGTCGCGGTGAAAGATGCCGTTATCGACATCCAGCAGTGGACAAATCGTGTTGAAGACACAGTTGGTGATTACTTTCTCCCAGACCACTGGCTCGATGGAGGGTTCGGCCCGAAACGCAAATTGGGGCGTGCTGATGTGCTCAACCAGGGCGACCAGCTCGTTTTCCTGGCCGCGCACGATGCCCACCGGCGAGGCTGCTACCGGTTTGTAGCTGACCCTTTGCGGAGCCTGCACCTGACTCGTCGCCAGCAGGACGCAACGGTACAGGGCCGGAAAACCCGCGTCCAGAAAAGGTTGCTCAATGCCCAGCCCGTTTTGTAGCAACACCATCGGCGACTGCCCTGTTTTGCCCCGCAACCGCCCGGCCAGTTCGGCGTTGCCGAAGGTCTTGCTGGTTAGCAACACAATACCGTTTAGTGGGTGCTGCGCCAGCGTTCCGGTACGTACCCTGGCCGAGCGTGTGCTGCCGTCGCTGCAGTCGACCGTCAGCAGCGTTTCCTCTTCCGGTACGTTGCCGGCCCGGCCCCGCAGCAGGTAGACCTCCCGGCCAGCCTGTTGCAGGAACACCGCCAGGGTCATCCCGATGGCCCCCGTCCCGATGATATAAATAGGCGATTGCATGGCTTAGGGTAAAACAGGTACGTCAATGATAGAACTACTATACACCCGATGCCGTGCTGACCGGAAATCTGCTTCCCGCGCCTTGTAGTTGTTGCGGACAAACGTTTGTGGGTTCCGGTCGATCAGGGGAAACCAGCTACTCTGCACCTGAATCGTCAGGCGATGGCCTTTTCTGAACGTATGCAGTACGTCGGGCAGGTGGAGCGTCAGTGCCGTGGCTCGGTTGGGTATCAGGGGTAACGGCTTTTCGTAACTGCGTCGGTACCGGCTGCGCAGTACGTCGGCCCGGACCAACTGTTGGTAATTTGCCAGCTGGGTTTGAGGATTAGGCAGATACGGGTGGTTTGGCTCGTCGGGCGGGTACACGTCGATGACTTTCACGATCCAGTCGGCGTCGGTGCCGTTTGTACTCACCTGCAGGCGTACGGTGATTTCGCCCCCTACGGTCAGGTCCTGGCTCAGCGGTTCACTTTGGTAAGTGAGTACGTCGGGGCGGGTACTGGCGAACCGCTGATCGGCAGACATATAGCTGAACAGAGCACTAAAATCGGGTTCGGCGGTCAGGCTGGCTTCGGTATACGGCACCGGGTTGGCCGGGTCGCTGACGTACGCTCTGTAGCCGGGCTGGTCCTGCGGCCGGGTGGTCAGCTTCCCGGTCGTCGACAGATACCAGCGCACGGACTGGCGGCGGGGTAAGGGCCATTGCGCCGGGGTTTGCCAGCGTTTCAGGCCCGTGTCGAACAGGCTCACCGGGGGCAGGGCCTCACCCGTTGCTTTCAGGTGATGGCGAAAAAACGGCGCTTCCAGCCTGCGCTGGTAGTCGGTAGCCAGGCTATCGCCAAAATAGAGATCGTTGTGCAGTGTATGTCCGGCTTCAGTCGTCCAGCCCCGGTGCCCAAACGGCCCCATCACCAGCATCGGGCGTGCTACTGGGCTGTGCTGCCGAAGCGTTCGGTGCACCTGAAGGGTTCCGTACAGGTTTTCGGCATCGAACCACCCCCCGACCACCAGCACCGCCGGCCAGACCCCGCGCAGATGGGGCAGGATGTTGCGCCGTTGCCAGAAGGCATCGTAGTTGGGGTGTTGCACCGTTTGCTGCCAGAATGGGTTGCGGGCCAGATACTGCCGGGCATTGGCCAGCGGCCCCAAATGCTTGTGCCAGGCATATTCGGTCTGGTTGTCGGTCGGGATCAGCGCGTCGGCAAACCAGGGGCGGGTGGTTGGCCGGGGTGGTCCACTGCCGAAGAGCGGATACGCCAGCAGGGCTACCTGCGTGAAGGCCCCGTTGTGGTGGATATCTTCCCGGAAAAAATCGGCGATGGGGGCCTGGGGCGACACGGCTTTCAGGGCCGGATGCGCGTTGATAGCCCCGGCTATGGCGTAGAAGCCCGCATAGCTCACCCCCCACATACCCACCCGCCCGTTGTGGTAGGGCACGTGCCGCAGCAGCCAGTCGATGGTATCATGCGCATCGGTGCTTTCGTCGGTGCGGCGGGGTTGGGCAGCGTGGTGGTGGGTACGTTGCATCGGGGTCATGTTGGTCCAGCGGCCTCCCGAAGCCCACCGCCCCCGCACGTCCTGATACACGAAGATGTACCCGTC
The DNA here is from genome assembly GCF_017353185.1 of Fibrella rubiginis. Taxonomy (GTDB): domain Bacteria; phylum Bacteroidota; class Bacteroidia; order Cytophagales; family Spirosomataceae; genus Fibrella; species Fibrella rubiginis. The sequence continues at coordinate 797,646 of NZ_JAFMYV010000001.1, forward strand.
GGCCTGCACCGTGGGCGACGGCCCCAGGGTTTTGGGATACTGATCGGGGCCGTAGGGGTTGGTGCCAAAGCAGGTGCGCTGCATCAGAAACGGGTAGGTGTGGCGGCTGGAAGCATCGCGGGGGACGTACACGGCGGTGTAGAGCGTTACCCCGTCGCGCATGGGTATGCGGTATTCCAGTTTCTGGTACCGCGCCCGGACCTCGTCGGTTGCCCAGCCTGGTGTTGCCCCTATAAGCAGTAGCAGCAGTACCAGTCCAAGCGAGACCGAGGTGCGTCGGCATAGCCGATGTTTTGGGTAAATCAGGTTGTTCATCTGGCGCATTGTTGGTGCAATCGGTGGCCGATTTGGCGCAGGCCCCACTCCACGCGGTCGTCGAAGGGCAGCCCGTAGCTGAGCCGCATGCAATGGCCGTACTGGGGCTGGAAGCTGAACAGCCGGCCCGGCATGATACTGATTTGGTCTGTGGCCAGGGCGTTGGTCAGCGCGATGGTGTCGTAAGCCGGGTCTACTTCAACCCAAAGCGTGAACCCGCCCGCTGGGCCGCTGATGCGGGTGCCGGGGGGAAAATACCGCCGGATCGTTTGCTGATACCGGGCGCAGTTGGTCTTCAGGGTCTGCCGCAGTCGGCGCAGGTGTAGCTCATAACGGTCATTCGCCAGAAACTGGGCTACCGCCTGCTGTGTCAGGCCCGGCGAGAACCCCGCCTGATACCGCTTGATCTGAAGCACGGCCTCGGCGTACCGCCCCGGTGCCACCCAGCCGACCCGGTAGCCGGGGGCCAGCGTTTTACTGAACGAGCCGCACCAGAGCACCCAACCGTGGGGGTCGTAGGCTTTGCATGGGCGGGGGCGGTCGGGCGAAAAGTGCAGGTCGCCGTAGAGGTCATCTTCGATAAGCGGCGTCCGGTACGTTTCCAGTAGCCTCACCAACCGCTGTTTGTGCGTGTCGGGCATGCAACAGCCCAATGGGTTGCTGAAGTTAGGCACCAGCAAACAGGCCTGTACCTGCCCGGCCCGCAGGTAGCCTTCCAGCACGTCGAGGTCAACGCCTGTCAGTGGGTCGGTTGGTAGTTCGAGCACGTTCAGGCCCATTGACCGCAGCAGGTGCAGAATGCCGAAATAAACAGGACTCTCCACCGCTACGGTGTCGCCCGGTCGGATTGTTGCTCGCAGGCACAGGGTCATGGCGCCCGTACAGCCTTCCGTCGTGATAAGGTCGTCTTCGGTCAGTTGCCCGCCCCAAAACAAGGCGTAGCGGGCAATCTGCCGCCGCAGGGCCAGGTTTCCGGCTATCAGTTCGTAGTCGGTGCCCGCGTTGGACAGTTCGCGTTGGGCCTGTTGCAGGGCCTTCGTCAGCTTGGCAACAGGCAATAGCCTGGGGGCCGGAACCCCCAGCGAAAACGGCAACCACCCGGCCTGCCGTTGCTGCTGCATCAGCCGGGCCAATAGGGTTTCCAGGTCTGAAGAGGCATCAGGTAGGGCTGTCGCCTGTGGGGCTGATCGCTGGGGCACGCGCTGTTGCCGTTGGCTGAGGGTACGGGCGTAATAGCCCGACTGCGGACGCGCTTCAACCAGCCCCTCGGCTTCCAGGCGGTAGTAGGCTTGTTGCACCGTATTGATGCTGACACCCAGTTCCTGACTAAGCGTACGAACCGAGGGGAGTTTGTCGCCTTCGGTGAGTAAACCCAGGCGAAGCTGATCGCTAAGCTGACGGGCAACCTGCTCATATTTGGGTACAAAGGCAACCATTGGGATGACGATTGATCGGCAAGTGCGCAAAGGTAGACGGGCCTTCTGTACGAATTGCCATACACATTTTACGAAATAAAGCCGTACAGTTTGTGGCCAGGCACCGGCACTGGTCAGACCCGGCTGTACGCCTGCCAACCCGCCGAAGTGTTTCTGTTTTCAGGCCTGTTGAAGCCCTACTTTTGGGGCATGCAAGACACTGGTTTCTGGACAAAACGCCAATTAATCATGCCAACCGATACACGAACCAGCCGGATTAACGAGTTCATTTATTATAAGCAGCTGGGTGAAAAAGCCCTGGCTCAGGTACCCGACGATAAACTTGACTGGCAGTATAACGAGACCTGCAACAGTGCGGCAACCATCGTCAACCACCTGTGGGGCAATATGCTCAGCCGGTGGACGGACTTCCTGACCACCGATGGCGAGAAAACGTGGCGCGACCGGGATGCGGAGTTTGAGAACACCCTGCACACGCGCGCCGAGGTGATGCAACGGTGGCACGAAGGCTGGACCGTCCTGCTCGATACGCTACATAGCCTGACGGAAGACGACCTGGATAAAACCATCTATATCCGCCATCAGGGGCATACCGTTCGGGAGGCTATCGACAGGCAACTGGCGCACTACCCGTACCACGTCGGCCAACTGGTGATGCTGGGCAAGATGCTGACTACCAACTGGGTGTCGCTGTCGATACCCAAGGGCGCTTCTCAGCAATACAATCAGGACAAGTTTTCGCAACCGCCCCACCCCGAACACTTTACCGCCGAATACCTGAAACCGGACCAGTCCGATAAAACCGTTTAAGACACCCCAACGATGCTCACACAGGAAAACGCCACTCAATTTGCTACGAACTGGCTGCGTGCGTTCAATGCCCATGATCTGGATGCCATTCTGGAACATTACACGGATGATGTCGAATTTCACTCGCCCTTTATTCGGCTGCTGGAGGTCAACGAGTCGGGTTGCGTTCGCGGCAAAGAAGCGCTGAGGCACTACTTTCAACGCGGCCTGACTGCCTACCCTGACCTGCACTTCACGTTGCATGAAGTTCTGGCGGGCATTGACACCCTGGTCATCTACTATACGTCGGTCACGAATCGGCTGGCCGCCGAGGTATTCCAGCTGGACGATGCCGGCCGGGCGCAGAAGGTGCTCTGTCACTACACCTGATCCTACACGTCCGGCGCGGCAGTTCAGATTACCTGGCTTACGCACTACGGTCGGTTCTAGGTGTCCGTATCTGTCAGAACAGCCTTACTCGTAGATTGCCTTTATTATCCATGTTCCGGCAGTGGGCTTTGGAATTTGGACCCACTCGTGTTTAGCGTCAAAGTTTTTCCAGACCTTTCCGTTGACCACCACGCTCCGCAGCCGTTTTTCCTGAGGATGGCGAAAGCGAACGAGCAACAAATTGGGCGGGTTTCGATCCGGCAGCTCAACGCGGGCATTGATACTCCCCGTAGCCACCTGGCTCTCCAGCTGAAAGGACACTGGCCCAAAGTAGGAAGGTGCCTGGCGGACAACAATCTGCTTTCCCTGTTCTAACCAGGGACGTGGAACAGCTTGGCCAATAACCAATGTGCTGTCGTTGCGCTCGTTGAGCAGCATATGCCGGTACAACTCAAACCAGGCTCCGTCGGTACTTGGTGGGCCATAATATTGCCCCCAGGCCCATCGGTGTTCAACCGACGAGAGTTGATGATGCGAAAAGCCGCAGGCCATCAGGCTGTAAAATGCCCGAATGGCTGCTTTCGGTTCGTCTCTTTTCAGGTAGACACTGGCCTGCTGAACGTATACGGGTTCGTTGGCAGCTCCCTGGTTTTTCAGGAACAGATTATCTTCATGGTCGTGTAGCATAGCCGTAGCCAGCCAGCCCTGGGGGTCAATGGCCTCCAGTCTGGCTAAGTGCAGAGGGCCACAGTCTACGTCTGTCGGGTACCACTGGTCCATCAACCGCCGCGGCGTCATGGCGTCGGTTGGCACGAAGTTGGTCCAGCTTCCATCAGCCAGTTGTACTACCGCCGATTTTACGCTGCTGCGTGCAAAAGCCCGTTCAACAGCCTGCTTCATGCTGGCGGCCACCTGCTGTACCTCCTTCGCCCTGGGGTGACCATATACGGCCAGGGCCTGCCCGAATAGTGTCAGGCCAGCCACATAGTAAGCCTGCGAAAAGGCCCATTCCCGCTCGGCGTGGGTGAGGTCGTTTAGCGGTCCGCGAATCAGGCCGTTTGCCGCGCTGTCGGTGCCCGCTTTGGCTACCTGAGCCAGGCACCAGTTCAGTGTCCTGAGCGAAGAAGGCAACAGGCGGTCGAACCGGGTTCGGTCTCTGGATAACAGGTAGTTTTTGGCGATGGCGTACAGCTGACCCGGTGAATACACCCCCCAGTTAGCGTATCCCCCAATCCGGCCATCGGGTTGTTGCTGACTTTGAAACATGGCGGCCAGCTCGTCGTCGGCCACCTGCCCGTGCCCCCGCAGGCCATAGAGCATATAGTCTACGTACACGGCCTGGTTGATTGGCCAGTCAGCATTGCGTTGGCCATAGGCGGTATTGGCATAGGGTAAGTCCATGTGCGGCTTTCCCTGCTCGTCGGCCCGATGACGGGGCAGAATGAGCGCATGCCACAGATTGGCGCGGAAAAGATCGTTCACGGCCTGTTCAGGAACCTGGAAATGAGCACCCTGACTAAGCCAGTTCTCCCAATAATTCACAACAACCGCTCGCGACGCCGTGAAATCGACGGCTTGTAGGGTCGGTAGGGAATCGGCAGCCAGCACTGGCGAAGGCAGCTTCACCAGGATTTCCCGCGTTTCACCCGCTTTCAGGTTTCCAGTGCACGTTACCTCAAGGGTTGAATTGGCAGCGGCGACCACTGGGTTGCTGACCTGCACAGAGAAACCGGGGCCAGCCTCTACCAATAGCCAGATGCGGTTGGTGCTACGGTCTACAATAGCCCAGTCATTGCCAACCTGTCTGGCTTCCAGTTGATTCTCCTTCGTGTCTGCGGCCAACCGGAAGCCGACGATTGCCGGCCCCGCTTTGCCCGACATCCGTACGCGGGTGAGCAAGGCACCAGGCTGGTTGCCCTGGTGCGTCGCGGGTAGTGTTGGGATGGGGGCCGCAAATTGTTCAATGTCACACTGCTGACCGCTACGCTCCAGTTGTGTCAAACAGATAGGCAGCCCGTTTACAATGGTTTGTGATTTCCAGTGACTACCCGGCCACACGAAGTCAAAACGGAACCGGTGGGGAGAAGCAAAATCGGGTCGCACATTCGCCCAGCGATCAATGGCAAATTTGTAGAGCGAACCATGGGCAGCCGTCGTAACCAGCAGATGGCCCTTTGTGCCCAGATATGTCGTTTGCCAGGAAACATCCCATTGATTTGGGTTGCCAAAATCGGCCCAGCTTGTTTTGAACTGGCTGAGGGTAGCATCGGGCGCCTGTTTAACCTGATCGAGCGTTCGTTTGCCTGTCAGGGATGCGATGTGCTTCTCAAAGTCAATTGGTTTGTCGGCCAGTGTGATATACACATCGTGTTCAGGAAGCCACATCGCCCCGTGGCGCAGCAGTTGTTCTATCGCAACAGAAAATCCCCTGGTACCATCGTCGGCAAGCCGAACCATTAATAATGGCGTATCAGGCTGTTTCCATGTATCGTCCGTCAGTCGGGCGGCTTGACCAGCCGAGCCATGTTCCAGTAAATATCCCCACATGGCGTCATTCTTAATCGCATACGGATCGTTGTGCGCAGCCAGTTTGCGTGGTGCAGCGTTCGGTTTCGGCCACGTAACCTCAACGAGCAATACGTCAACATCACCCAGGCCGGTCGTTAGCCGGGATGTAACGGCAATCCGGTCGTTTTTTTCGATGCTCTTTCCAGTTGGTCTGGACACGGTCAAACCCGCGGAGTTGCCAATCAGCCGCACCGAATGAGCTACCCGACGGATAGCCCGGTGGCCCAGGGAAATACGTAGTTTCGCCGATTGCACGTCGGCTGTCTGAGCAGGTGAAGCAACTCCTGTATTGGCAACACCAAGCCAACTCGCCAGACAAGTCCAGTAAACGATTTTTTTGTGACAATGCATAAACGCCCTACTAATTCATGCTGAATCAACTGATATTCTGTGATCTAGCGTAAGCGCCTGGAACGCCTATCAGCGCAATTTGGCGATTTACTCACTTAGCCCTTGAGCTTCTACTCTAAAGCAGGTGCTCACAGCTAACCAGGCCTTTACCAGCCTGCTGGACCACGCCGTAATGGGCGTCGCCCGTTGCCTACTTAACATACGCCAATTCCATTGTTTCGCCGTTGAAGACGCCGTAGGAGCGGTTGTGAACCCACTCGCCGAGGTTAACGTAGCGGCTGTTGGGCGTCACGGTCAGGTCGAGGGGGAGGTGGCGGTGGCCGAAGATGTAGTAATCGTGGTGCTGGTTTGCTTCCACTTCGCGGCAGTATTGCCAAAGCCATTCCTGCTCTTCGCCCCGAAATTCGTCTTCGGCCTTCTTATTATTGGTAATCCGGCTCCGGCGCGACCACCGTTGGGCCAGATCAATGCCTAGATCGGGGTGGAGCCAGCGGAAGGCGAACCGGGCAACCGGGCTTTCAAAAACTTTTTTCAGCTGCTTATACACATGGTCGCCGGGGCCGAGGCCGTCGCCGTGACCAATCAGGAATTTCTTTTCGCCCAGCCGGTACGTTTGTGGCAGGCGGTGAACGGGAATGCCCAGTTCGTCGGTGAAGTAGCGGCGCATCCACATGTCGTGGTTGCCCGTGAAGAGTGTAATGGGCAGGCCCGCGTCGGCGAGTTCGGCAAGTTTCCCCTGAAACCGGATGAACCCCTTTGGAATAGCGTGCTGGTATTCAAACCAGAAATCGAACACGTCGCCCACCAAAAACAAGGCAGCGGCATCGTCCCGAATCTGATCGAGCCAGCGCACTACGGCCTGTTCACGTTCGCGACTAAGCGCGGGTGAGGGCGTGCCGAGGTGGAAATCAGAAGCAAAATAGATACGCTTACCGGGTGGCAGCGCAATGGCGGTAGGATCAGTCATGCCTCGCAAAGGTACGTACCCCACCCGCCCAGGTCCAGCCACTTACAACTTTTTCAGTACCCTCACCAACCGTTTGCTGATTTGCGCGTACCCCGCATCTGACGGATGCAGGCCGTCGTAGGTCATGTCGATGGCCTCAACCGGATACGGGTATTCGTCGGCGTCAGGCGCGAAGGGAACGTCGACGTAGGCAGGGTAGGGGTAGTTGGTGTAGGTGCCAGTCTGCGGATTTTTCAACCGTTTGAATTTCACGAGCTTCTCCACGCGTAGCTGTCGCACATGATACAGGTCAACCACCGGCAGCTGCTCCAGGCGGCCAATAGAGTCGATGGCGTTGGCAAATGCTTCGAGATATTGCCCGTTTTTGGCCTTGTATGACCCATAGGCATTGTTTTTATAGTTGGTCAAATACACAAAATCGCCCCGTTGCATGGGTGTAATCAGCACGATCTTCGCCTGCGGGTTAAGACTGCGAAGCTTGTTGATGATGATGCGAAACGAGCCGTAGACCGTGCCGTTGCCCGCATTAGTCTGGTAATCGATCAGTCGCCCCAGTGGCCTGCCCCGCCACCAGTCATTGGTGCCCAGAAAAATGGAATAGATATCGGCTTTGACCAGCCCCAGTTTTTCAACAGAGTCGGCGATGTTGCCTGACGTCCAGCCGTTGTGGCCCTGATTGATATAGGTTAGGTATGGCAGCTTTTCTGTTACCCGGGTCATGTAGCCTTTGGTGATCCGGTTGCCGGTTTCGTTTGGGTGCTCATTCAGGTACGTGATCGAATCGCCGATGGCCACCCAGGTACGCTGGTTTGGTTTCGAGGAACACAGCAGGAAAACGGCGGCCGTGAGGATAAACAGTTTTTTCATTGCGAGGGAAAAGGGAGGAGTCGGTGAAAGATAGCCAGACAGTGCCTAAAATAGCAGAGAATCATCCTTCAGTGCCCGGCTGTTTCGGTGGCTGTAACATTCAGCCGTATATTTGGGTTGTCAATCTTGACGAATTCTGAGTCGCAAAAAGTTTTATGAAACAATCAACTATTCTGCTGGCGTTGGCGGTTGTGGCCCTCGCTTCGTGCCGTCCAAGTACAGTCGATGATGCCAATGACGCTGGTGGTACGGCCAGCCCTTACCTGGCCAGGACGGTGGTTGGCGTACGAATGCTGTCCAACGACGCGAATTACGATGAGGCGGGTCAATACCTGGCCGAAGAATTCGTGCGGGGTACCTTCAAACTGGGAGAAGACACAAAAATAGAGGTAATAAACACCCGAAAAGGTGGGATGTTTAAATGGGATAAAAACGAGGTTGTTGTGTCGTTTGGCTCACCCAAGCCTTATCCGTCGATTTATCATGCCGAGTACGTTTTCAACAAACTGTATCAGCCTGGTTTAGCTACGCAGATGGATGCCATGCCCGAAAAAGAGCCCCTGTCGGGTCCTGCACCCGAAGGTACTAGTGCTGAGCGCCCTGCCGAGTCGGCAACGGGTTTAGCCGCCAAGCGTGACACGTCGGCTGCTAATGACACAGCCACGTCGGTTTCACGGGTAACGGCAGCAGCTACGCAACTTACAGCTCCTGCTGAAAGCACAGGCAAATTTGTGGCTTATCCCGGTTTGGGCGACAAAGCCGTTTGGGATCCTACCAACCATACTATGCATGTGTTGTTGAATAACCATATCCTAAACGTGCAGGTGAAGACTGCTGATAAGCCCGCCGTGGCTCAGCAACGTGCCGCTATCTTGGCTAATGTAATTTTCCACGAAGTAGTAGGTGATTATTACGCGCCAGACGATAGCAAGTAGCAACGCTAGTGCACCGATATAAAAACCTCACCAACCAGTGAGGTTTTTTTGTTGTTACTAATCTTGCTCTACGCTTGGCGCACTGTTTGCTATCTTAAAATGATAGACAGATTTAACTAGATGCTTATCGATACGACATGCTTTTTGTATATCAAATGCACATAAACGTCTATTGAAAAAATTATTATATGAATTTTTCACGAATGTATTGATTTTTATATGCTATTGATATCATATAGGCAAGGTTATTGCAAGACAGTGATAATGAAATAGACGTATACAGCCACCGTTATGCCAAACGTTTGGGTATATAAAAATCAGGGCTTCTCGTGATAAACAACTTATTTAATACGCTCATTACTCCCACCTACTTGCACGTTCTCCGCTGCCCGGTCCGTTGCCATCAGGCTAACGGCTGGGTAAGTGGGGGATTTAACCTGAAATAGTCAGCATTAACAGCACAAACGGAGTAAAAACCGCTTGATATTTATCTAACAATGGGGTAGAACTTCTAGCGAGTTCTACCCCATTTTCGTACTATACTTTTCTTGAAAATGGCTGATAGTGTTGCATTTACGGTGCGTAAACCTATTTTTGGATGACCAATACCCCTGTAACACGTCTCACGCCTGTCCTACACCAAATTGGTGCGGTGGCTGGTCTGACCTAATCAACCCTTTCTATGTTTACCAACAAAACCCCCTGGATTGTTCTGCTCCTGCTATGGATGGGCGGATCGACGTGGTGGCACGTCTGCAAAATTAAGCAGCTCTGTGGTGACTACTTGCCCCATGCCAACATGGAAGCAACGATAGCAATGCCGGGCGCCTCTACGTTTGGCCTCACCATTGCCGACGGCGACAAGCTGAACCTAAACGTGCCCGGTAACTTTTCCTTTGCCAAATCGGGCGAGGCGGCCAATGCCTCGGCGCTGGGCAATACGCTTCAGACGGTAGCCGCCTACCTAAAAGCCAATCCGGGCCGGATCATGACTATAATGGGTCATTATCATGCTGACGAAGATAATCCCGGCAGCTACCCCAATCTGGGTGTTGCGCGGGCCGAAGCAATCAAAGCTGATCTTATCGACATGGGGGTGCCCGCTGCGCAGGTAGCTACGGCCAGTATGCTGGTGAGTACACCAGCCGGCGCGATGATGCCCTACAGTACGAAAGGTGACTCGCTCTATGGTGGGCTGGCATTCTCGTTTACGGGCGCAGCTACGGATACAACAGCTACGGATACAACAGCTGTTGTTGCTGCTCCTGCCACCGATACCACAACAGCTGCTAAACCCAACACGGAAGAAGCCCTGGCCGAAGCGCAGAAGTTTACGTCGGTGTTCAAGCCCATCGATTTGTATTTCAAGAGTGGTCAGTCAGGCTATATCAGGACAGAAGACACCAGGAAATTTTTTGCCGAAGCTGAAACGTATCTGAAGGCCCACAAAGACAAGAAACTGACGCTGACGGGGCATACTGATGCCACGGGACCAGACAAGGTAAACCTCGAACTGTCGCGGGCGCGGGCCAGCGGCGTAAGAGCACGCCTGCGCAAAGATGGTATTGACGGCGATCAGATCGTGGTGGAAGCCAAAGGTGAAACCGAGCCCAAAGAGCCGAATGAGACCGCCGAAGGCCGCAAAGCCAATCGCCGGGTAACCGTTGTGGTACAATAATAGCCCCCTACACACATAAACGCCCATTCGTATGTTTACCATGAATCCCCTGAATTTGCCCGACGCCATCATCCAGCACTGGATCATGTGGTTTGTAGCGGGCACATTAGGCTTTATCATCGGCTATATTTCCCGCAAAGGAACCATAGCCCAGCTGGAAGGTGATCTTGCCAGTACCGAGCGCGAATTAGCCGACTGCCAGCGCCCCCGATCAGCCCCCGACGATCAGGAAGCCCTGATCCTGAATCGGGTACGTGCCCGCGCCAACGAACTGGATTTAAGCCGCATTGGTCGTGCCAGCCTGGCCGAAGCCGACGACCTGAAAGACATTGTGGGCGTGGGGCCGTTTCTGGAGAAAAAGCTGCATGCCATTGGCATCTACACATTTCGGCAGATAGCCAATTTCACCAAAGAAGACGTCGGCAAGGTGAATGACATCATCGAGTTCTTCCCCGGGCGCATCGAGCGCGACGACTGGGTTGGCCAGTCGGCAGATTTTGATCGTAAAAAACGCACCGCTTAACCCTCTACCCCCATGTTTGGATTAGATCCCTTTAGCCGCCCGGTGGCGATCATCGAAGTACTGTCAATTTTATCGCTGGCTGCGTTCATTGGCTGGCTGCTTGGTCGCTTGTTGCTCAACGGCCGCATCAGTGCCCTCCAGGCCGATATTGCCGACAAAGAAGCCGCCCTCGACGAGTGCCGCCGTGCCAAGGCTGCACCGTTTGTTAATTCGCACCGCCAGTCTGTTGCACCTGCTATGGCTGCTTCGGTGGCAGCCGTTGCTGCTCCTGTAGCAGAAATGTATCGTGTTGAAGCGCCTATGGTAGCGGCCATAGCGGCACCAGTCATGGAAAAAGCGGCTCCGGCTCCCATTCCAGCAACGGGTGGATCGGAAGATGCGGTGCTGCACCGGATTGCGGCCCGCGCCAGTGAGATCAATTTCGACCGGATTGGCCGCGCCACGGCTGCCGAAGCCGATGACCTGAAAGACATTGTGGGCGTGGGGCCGTTTCTGGAGCGTAAACTGCACAGCCTGGGTATCTACACGTTCCGGCAGGTGGCCAATTTTGTGAAAGAAGATATCGACAAGGTCAACGAGATCATTGAGTTCTTCCCCGGCCGTATTCAGCGCGACAATTGGGTAGACCAGTCGAAGTCGTTCTACGCAAACAAATACGGCAAGAAGCACGATGCATGATAAGGAGTTTACTGTTTTCTGTTTACCGTTTTCAGTTGCTTCGCCTACTAACCACTAAGAGCGCGAAGCAACTGAAAACGGTAAACAGAAAACAGTAAACTGGAAAAAGGCCGCACTGGAAACGGATGCGGCCTTTTTGCGTTACACTGCGCCGCCGGTTGTATCTTCGTATAGCAGATGAACACCCTCTCTAATGCGTATTTATGAATATCAACGGTCCGGGAAAAGACAAGAATACCTACGACGCTATCGTCATTGGCTCTGGCATCAGCGGCGGCTGGGCAGCCAAAGAACTGACTGAAAAAGGCCTGCGCACGCTGGTGCTGGAACGGGGTCGTGATGTGAAGCACATCACCGACTACCCCACGGCGATGAACAACCCCTGGGATTTTTCACACCGAAACCGGATGCCGCTGGACTTCGACGAAAAGAACCCTATTGCCACCAAATGCTACGCCCTCGACGAAGGCACCGAGCATTTTTTTGCCAAAGATGCCGAGCACCCTTACGTGCAGGAAAAACCCTTCGACTGGATCAAGGGCTACCAGGTGGGTGGCAAATCGCTGATCTGGGCGCGGCAAACCCAGCGGTGGAGCAAGTATGATTTTGAAGCCAATGTCCGCGATGGTGCCGCTATCGACTGGCCCATCCGCTACGAAGACCTGGCCCCCTGGTATAGCCATGTAGAGAAATTTGCGGGCATTTCGGGCAACAAAGACGGCCTCGACACCCTGCCCGACGGTGAGTTTCTGAAACCCTGGGAGCTGAACTGCGTAGAAAAACACATCCAGAAAAGCGTAGCGGCGGCCTATAAAGACCGGCACGTGATCATTGGCCGTTGTGCCCACCTGACCGAGCCGAAACAGATTCACTATGACCAGGGCCGGGCGCAGTGTCAGGCGCGGCATCTGTGCTACCGCGGCTGTCCCTATGGCGGCTATTTCAGCAGCAACTCCAGCACGTTGCCCTGGGCGGCAAAAACCGGAAAGCTCACCCTGCGTCCGTTTTCGGTGGTCGAATCGATCATCTATGACGAGACCAAAGGCAGGGCCACGGGTGTGCGGGTGGTGGATACCAACACCAAAAAAACAACCGATTATTTCGCCCGGATCATCTTCGTCAATGCGGCCTGTCTGAACACCAATCTGGTGCTGCTCAACTCAACTTCGCGCCGGTTTCCAAACGGGCTGGGCAACGACAACGGGCTGATGGGCCATTACGCCGCTTTCCACAATTACCGCGGTGCGCTGAATGCCACCTACGAAGGCTTCGAGGACGGTTATTACTACGGTCGGCGGCCCACCACGGCGTTTATGCCCAATTTCCGCAACGTACACAAGCAGGAAACAGACTTCCAGCGGGGCTACATGGTGGCGTTCAGCGCCGGCCGGGGCCGGGGTGTACCGACCGAAGCGAGTTTTGGCCCGGAGTTTAAAGAGGCGCTGACCAAGCCCGGCAACTGGCATATTTATATGATGATGCAGGGCGAAACCGTACCGCGCTACGAAAACCACCTGCGCCTCAGCAAAGACCTGAAAGATCAGTGGGGCATTCCGCAACTGGTTACCTCAATCGGCTACACCGACAACGACGAAAAGCTGATGAAGGACTTTCTGCAGCAGGGGCAGATTATGCTCGAACAGGCGGGTTGCAAGCATATCACCGCAGGCGACGATAAACGTAACCCCGGCCTCGACATCCACGAGATGGGTGGTGTGCGCATGGGCCGCGACCCGAAAACGTCGTTGCTCAACGCGCATAACCAGCTTCACCACGTTAAAAACGTGTTTGTCACCGACGGCGCGGCCATGACCAGCACCGGCACCCAGAACCCGTCGATCACCTTTATGGCCCTCACCGCCCGGGCCGCCAACTTCGCCGTGGGCGAGATGAAACGGAAGAATTTATAAACAGGAGGCGGGAGCAGGTTGCCAGCAACCTGCTCCCGCCTCCTGTTTATACCTGTGCCATTGCGTTGAGCAGGCCTGGCAGCTAAGACTGTTGCACAATAAACGTCTGGGGTTGTAATGGCTGAATGACAAACGTATTGGTGGTGGTTTTGGCTGCTGTAGAAACCGTGAGCCGATATAAGCCGACACCCAGATTGGAGATGTCGAATTGTTGACCATAGCCATGATTCAGCGGCACTCTTATCGCGTAAAGTGCGTGACCGGCGGCATCCGACAGGGTGATCCGGGCTGTGGCTGGTAGTGCCTCGACGAACAGCTTGATTTTTTGATCGGCCGTAATGAACATATTGGTCTGCGGCGTGGCGGCAACTGTACCCTCGGGGGCAACTTGCTGGGCAAATGATGCAGTACTGGCTACTAGTCCCAGCATCAGGACGATTACTTTTTTCATGGTTGTATCAGTCTTTCTTTTGAGTTTGACTGATACAAAGGTGTGGCAGGCTATTGAGGCTGGAAACCAAATCGGTGTGGATACCGGAATTGATTGGTTAGACGCCCTGTTTTGCCCGACGAACCGTCAATCAGGCGATGCAGGTACCACCTCATGCTCAGGTTAGCAAACAATAAACCGCCGAACGCAGGTTTATAGAGGTAGACCACCCTTTCGGTAGCGAATGATTTCTCAAACAACTACGCAATCCCCCCGTTTCAACACGTTCTGGTGGGCAGGCTACGAATGCACCGACCAGCAAAACGCCTTCGGTAATCGGGTCGATTTTCTGCCCCTTACCGGCCATCTCGACCGTCTCGACGACGATTACCGCGACATCATTAACCTCAACATTCGCACCGTCCGCGAGGGTATCCGCTGGAGTCAGGTAGAGAAGCGGGCCTATGTCTATGACTGGACCGTGGTGCGGCAGATGTTATCGCGGGGCAAGGCATTGGGTATCCAGCAAATCTGGGACATCTGCCACTTCGGCTACCCCGACGACCTCACGCCCCTGCATCCGATGTTTGCCCGGCGGTTCGCGGCTATCTGCAAAGCGTTTGTCGCTGTCTACCGCGAAACGTTTCCCGACGGTCCGCTGATTGTTACACCTATCAACGAGGTCAGCTTTATTTCGTGGCTTGGTGGCGACGTGCGCGGCACGGTGCCCTACTGCACCAAGCAAGGTTTTGAGGTGAAATATGGGCTGATTCGGGCCTATATTGAGGGTATTGCCGCCATGCGTTCCGTAGACGCTAATGTGCTGGTCCTGACCACCGAACCGCTGGTGAATATGGTACCTCCGCTGAAGCCGTCGAGGCAGGAAGTGAGTGCCGCTAAAGCGGCCCACGACAACCAGTATCAGGCCGTTGATATGCTCCTGGGCCGCCTTCACCCCGAGTTGGGCGGTGCTCCGCACATGGTTGATATTGTGGGGCTGAATTTCTATTATAACAACCAGTGGGTAGTGCCAACGTATGAACTGCTACCCTGGGGAAACGAAGGTAGAGACCCACGTTTCCGGCGATTGCACCTGCTGTTTTTAGAGGTGTATAAACGCTACCGAAAGCCCATTGCCCTCACCGAGACCAGCCACCCCGGCATTGACCGCCCCGCCTGGATACGGATGATCGCCCGCGAATGTGCCGCCGCCAAACAGGTGGGTGTACCTCTGGAGGGAATCTGCCTGTACCCCATCGTTGACCGCCCCGACTGGGACCACCTGGAACGCCCCTGGCATCGCTCCGGCCTTTGGGACGCCAGCCCCGACGGCCTTGACATGAGCCCCGGCCAAACGCCCGGTCGGTATCTTAGCCAGCCTTATGCCGAGGCCCTTCAACAGGCCCAGTCGGTTATTGACTGAGCAGCGCAAAGAGGCTGTCAGGGGTTTGCGCGAACAGCCGCGACCCTGTACATCTTCCCGTCTGATTTGGTGTACAGGAATAGGTCGCCGTGGAGGCCCATGCCCATGCGGAGATCGGTTTTTTTGCTATCGCTTAATTCCTGGAAGGTGGTCGGTTTGCCAGCGTGCTCCAGCTCTATTTCCTGAACAACAGCCTGACGGCCAAGGGTTAACGCGTTGCTTTCTACATAGAAGATTCGGCCATTGACTACATCGCCAAAGATATACTTGCCTTGTAGTTGCGGGGTGGCCGTACCTGTGTAGACAAAGCCTCCTGATATGGCATTGCCTTCGTCGTGGTCATACTGGGCTACCGGGTAGACGTAATGCGCCGACTTGTCGTTGGCAGGCAGGGCATACACCTTACCCATGTTACCCCGCGAGTTCATCAGATACGTACCTTCCCGCTCCGGCCAGCCGTAATCGGCACCCGCTATGCCGATGTTTATTTCCTCCATACGCGCCTGACCAATGTCGGTAATCAGCATGTTGCCGTTGGGTGTCCAGCAAATGCGGTTGGGGTTGCGGAAGCCCCGGCAGTAGATTTCTTTAACGGTGGTTGGCTTGTCTTTGGCGTAAGGATTCGTGGCCGGAATGCCATAGCGGCCGTTACGGCTGTTAGTGCCTTTTGGATCAATACGCATGACCGACCCCCAAACGTGGCTTTTGTCATGGCAGAGAAATGGATAGCCATTCTCAGTGGCCCCACCATCGCCAACCCCAATGTACAACAGCCCGTAGTCAGGGCTACGGGGTCGGGCCAGTGGATTGAACGTAATTTCCTGAACGCCGTGAATAGGGGATACCATGTTGACGCGGAATAATTCCCGGCCTGTTCCGGTGAAAACGGCACTGGTCGGGTCCGTAATTTTCCATTCGGTGATCACCCATTGCAACGTAACCTTGATGGAATCGGCGTAGGCAAAGTCGGTGGGGGCGGTGCCCGCTTTTTCGGTATGGGTGGTGTAGAAAAGGCCATTCCGGTAGAAATCGGGGTGAAACGCATAACTGCCGAAACCGGTGGCTAAACCCGGTGTATGAATAAAATTGGGTCGCTCTTTGGCCAGATCCATCACCGTCCGCAGGCTATCGGCTATCAGCTCATAGAGCTTTCCCCGAAGATCTTCGATAAAGACCCGGTCAGGCTGGCCGGGCAGCACCAGCATTTTATTGATCCGGGCAAGGGGTTTGGCCTGCGCCGTGGCGGGAGCCGTGAGCACATCCTCAATACGGAGTCTCAACCCTGATTTAGCTATTTTAGCCGGCACCGGGTCGTCGATGGCGGCGCCCAGGTTTTCGTTTTTTGCCTCTGGCAAGCGCTGCTTCTGGTTGGTATGAACAAAGGCCAGAATCGCCTCAAGGTCAGGGTCGCTCAACGCCGGAAAAGCGGGCATATATTGCTTATACTCCTCGAAAAGACGAACGGCCCGTGCGTCGCCCCGGCTAATCTGCTCCGGCGCGTTGCGAACAAAGGCCCGTAGCCACGTGGGTGTCACGGCGGTGGTTACGCCCGCCAGATTGGGTCCGATACCCTTTTGCCGGAAATTATGACAGGCCGAGCAGTTGGTCTGAAACAGGCTTTGCCCCTTGGCTATCAGCTGTTTGTCTGATGAATAGGGCTTGTCTTTACCCAGCGTGTCGGTGGCCTGACGGGACGTTTGGCCAACTGGATTTGGGCGGGCACAGACGCATACGCCAACCAGGGCAATCAGCAGAATAGACCAGGTAAGTAGCTGCTTTTGATAAGTATACTGTGCTGCTTGCAATGCCATAGATAGAGGTGCCATTTGTGTGTGCGGTGTGGTTAGGCTCGGGCTAGCCACACGAATCACAAAGCCCTTACCGGCTTAGAAATACGCATGCATAGCCGCTGGATATTGCGGAATAACCAGTTCGGGTGCGTCAATATCGGGGTGCCAGCGTTTTTCCCACTCGAAACTGTAGAAGCCATCGTAACCACCCGCCACCAGTGCCGTAATAGCTTCCCGGAGTGGAGCCTCACCTTTGCCAACGGCCACATAATGATGCTTCCCGTTTTCTAGGCGAGCATCTTTTATGTGAGTGTGACGAATGTATTTTTTTAATTTCTGATACACCTCGGCGGGTGCCTCGTGGCTGTCGGACCACATGTTGACTATATCCCAGATCAATCCAACGTTGGGGTGTTCGGCGGCGGTCATCAGCGGTAGCAATAGGTCGCTGCGGGTCAGTTCGCCGTGCGATTCCAGCAGTACCGTCACAGACCGGCTTTTGGCGTACTCACCCAGTTCAAGCAACCCGTCGCCAATGAGCCGGAGCGTCAGGTCGCGGGGTTGGTCGGGCGGAAGCTGATCGGGAAATACCCGCACAAACGGGCAGTCGAGTTGTTGGGCTAGGTCGATAAAGCGCCGGGCATCATCCAGGTTTTGGCTTCGTTTGGCCCGGTCGGCGTGGTGCAACTGCGCCGACGACCCCAGGTTAATGATCCGTACGCCCTGAGCGGCAAACTGCCGACGTGTCTCGTTGGCGCGGGCAGCCGTACTGAATTCCGGGCATTTGGGCAGGTCCAGTTCGCCCAACAGTCCCCTAAACTCCACGCCCTGATAGCCATTTTTGGCCGCTGTATTCAGAATAGTGGTCATGGGCCAGGCCGGGCAACCCAGCGTTGAAAACGAAAATTTAGGCCGCTGCCGTACAGACCCCAGCGTGGGGGCCATCAGGAGCGTGCCCAGACCCCCAAGGCTAGTTTTCAGGGCAGATCGGCGGGTGAGTAGGCGAGTCATGGCAAGGGTCGGTATGGCACAGGTGCTAATAGCAAAGCCCAACCATCACTGATTGGGCTTTGGAAGAATTGATTCGTTACTTTCCACTTTAATTTGTTGATGAGCTGTCAAAACTCGTTCAAGCGGAACCCCAAGCTCATTTGCAATATACCCCGCATCTACGTTCAACTTAAGCATAGCGTTAATAGCTTTTTCAATAATTATTTCGTAGCCGCTTTTAAAGGCTTCTTCGTACTCCTCACGTAATGTGCGCTCTCGTAATGACGACATAGTGGAATTTTTGATTGTTTAGAAATCGTATGAAAAATAGCGAATAGTTTGACGCTTGGCAACTTTTCTGATCACTAGTCATATACTATCAAATACCACTCAATCGGTTTGTGTATAAGTTTTCAAAATAGTATATATGTTTACAGATCTATTGACACTCATGTTATTGACGTTATGAAACATCTATTTACAGCCTTTTCACTGACTACTTTAATCATTGGCTTTTTAGCTTGCCAACATGGTTACCAAATGGTAGGTAATTATTATGAGTATGAACTTACCGATGCTACAGAGGTGTATGCAGATGAGCTTGGAGGAAATAAACGGTTAGCAGATATGCCAGCAGGTACTCACGTTGTTAGGCGTGGGCGGGTCAAAGGAAATACATACCAATCAGTTGATTATGACGGGTATAACGTCTTTCTACGTCAACCTCACTGGCGAATGGTGCGACGCTATCGAGGCTCATATGCTACTGAATACAAGCCTATTGACACTTATGCTGTGTACAATAGTTCAGTATCAACTTACCAATCTAGTGAGCAAGGAAATACCCCTTCCAACGGAGCTTACATCCATACTGGACCACGTGGAGGTCATTATTATATCAATAGTAATGGGAATAAGACGTATGTTAAACCTGGTAGTTCATTGGGTGGAAGCTCAAGTAAAAGTCGTTCCCTATATCGATCAAGTGGCAGCGGTCGTTCTGGCGGAGGAAGACACAAATAACATACAGCACAAAGAATATTATGAAAAATATGAGATGTACTTTTTCATGATATTCTTTATATCCTTGCGGAGATCATCTTGATTCTTGTATCTCTTCTCTTGCATCTTACTTTGCTGCATACAACCGCTGTCCGCCTATCCAGGTTTGACGTACCTGCGTGGCGCGCAACTGCTCATTAGGCACGGTCATGATGTCGCGGTCGAGGATCACAAAATCAGCTTGCTTGCCCGTAGCGATGCTGCCGCGCATATGGTCTTCAAAACACGAATACGCCGCCCAGCGCGTCATGGCTGCCAGCGCATCCTGCCGCGAAACGGCGTTTTCGGGCTGGAAACCGCCTTTCGGGAAGTTTTTGGCATCCTGCCGGGCCACCGCCGCGTGAAACCCAAACAGCGGATTGACGTATTCGACGGGGAAATCACTGCCGAATGCAATCAGCTTGTTCTGTTTCATCAGGTCATTGAAGGCGTAAGCACCTTTCACGCGACTGGGGCCTAACCGCTTTTCGGCCCAGTACATATCAGACGTGGCATGGGTGGGCTGCACCGAGGGGATTACCGAATAGCGCCCAAACAGCCAGACATCCTCCGGCGAGACCACCTGGGCGTGCTCTATCCGCCAGCGACGGTTGTTCTTGTTATTAAGGTATTTGCCATACAAGCCTAGAATCAGGTGGTTGGCCGAGTCGCCAATGCAGTGCGTATTGGCCTGAAAACCGCTTTTGGCAATCAGCCCAATCACCCGATCCAACTCTGCAGGGGCCAGTAGCAACAACCCAGACGTGGTGGGCTGGTCGGTGTAGGGTCGGCGCAGACACGCTCCCCGTGAGCCTAACGCCCCATCGGCGTAAAGTTTAAAAGACCGCACCGTGAGGCGGTCGGTCTGGTAGGGACCCCGCTTCAGATAATAATCCAGATTGGGTTCGCCGAGGCTGATCATGGCGTAGTCGCGGATACGGAGCTTACCAGTTGCGTGCAGCTTTTCTACCAGGTCGATATCATCACGGTTCAGCCCGGCGTCGGAAACGGTGGTCAGGCCCAGTTTGAGGCACATCGCTTCGGCGTTTTGAAGCATCCGTGTTTTGGCGGCTTCGTCGGGTTGGGGAATTACGCGCTTAACTACCTGCATGGCGTTGTCGACCAGCACACCCGTGGGTTGCCCGCTGGCCAAAATCACGTCGCCCCCAGCCAGCACGGTACCGCCCGTAACGCGGGCCAGTCGCAGGGCTTTGGTGTTGGCCAGAATGGCGTGGCCGTCAATGCGGGTGAGGGCCACGGGAATATTGGGAAACGCCTCGTCGAGCTGTTTATTCGTTGGGAAGCCCCGCACCGGTGAATCAGTGGCAGGCCAGTCGTTTTGGTCCCAGCCCCGGCCAATGATCCAGAGGGCGTCGGGGTGTTGCTGCTGGTAGGTTTTGAGCCGGGTAACCACTTCGGCGTAAGATGTGGCACCCACCAGATCGGCCTGATCGAGCATTTGACCCAAGCCCAGAAAGTGGGCATGGGGATCATAGAAACCGGGGTAAACGGGTTGATCCTTCAGGTCAATGATGCTATCGGACGAATAGGCCTGCGTCACGGCATCGGTAGTGCCCACGGCCACAAAATGGCCCTCTTTCACCGCAAAGGCCTGCGCTTTGGTGTTTAGCGAATCGGCGGTGTAGACCGTGGCGTTGGTCAGTATATAATCGGCTTTGGGGCGGGTGGAACAAGCCGCCAACAGCCAGGCGGCAAGCAGGTACAGTGCGTAGTGAGTTCTGGTCATGGTAGTAGGAAACATCAGCCGCAAACTTACATCGTAAGTGCCAACGCTTACTTTTGCCGTCTTGATTTACTCACACACAATGCGCTCAACTGGTATTCTATTAAGCTGTTTTCTGGCGGTCAATGCGTTTGGCCAGAACAAACCATTCCAAAACCCAGTCCAGCGGGCCTTCCGCAATGCCTACGTTACCCAGCAGGGCGAAACGCTACTCTTAGCCGACGCCATCACGCAGGCACTGGCCCGGAGCTACCAGATAAAAGGCTTGCAAACCCAGGAGCAAGTAGCTGTAAATGATCGTATTCCGGCCAATGCCGGTTTCTATCCGCTCGTTACGGCCAACGCTAATTCAAACGGTGGACTCCAGAACATTAATCAACGATTCATCGACAACATCCGTCCGCCGCAGGTGCAATCGGGTCTGTTCAACCGCACAACCACGGCGGGGGTAAACCTGAACTGGACGCTGTTCAACGGCTTTGCCAACCTGAATACCTACAAACGGCTGGGCGAACTAATCCGCCTGAGTCAGATCAACACCCGCGTGAGTGTAGAGCAAACTATTGCCGACGTAGCTACGGCCTATTACGACGTGGTGCGGCAGCTGCAACAGTTGCTCTCGTTCCGGCAGGCCCTCGATATTTCGCGCGACCGGCTCGAACTGGCCAAAGCCAATTATGAAGTGGGTACCCGGTCTAAGGTGGATTACCTCACAGCGCAGGTAGACTACAATGCCGACAGTGTGACGCTGCTGACGCAGGAGCAGAGCCTGAAATCGGCCAAAATCCTGCTGAATACCCTGTTGATTCGTGACCCGCTTACCGAATTTGCCATTCGCGACACCATCGTAGCCAAAACCGATCTGAACCTTGAGCAGATCCGGCAGAACATGGCCAGCAACAACCCCCTGCTGGCTACGGCGGCCCTCAATCGGCGTCTGGCCGAACTTGACATCCGACTGGCGCGCGCGCAACGACAGCCTGTGGTCAGCGTGCAGACCGGCTACAACTTCACGTTTATCGACAATCAAGGGGGCTTTGGAGTGGCTTCTGCACGCAATAATGGCCTTACCTACAGTGTGGCGGCGGCTATCCCGATTTTTGCCGGGGGTAATCTGCGGCGGCTTGAAGCCAACGCCCGGGCCAATGCCCTTGCCGCCGAATACCAGCAGGCCAATCAGGAAGTGGTTTTGCAACAAGCTGTAGCGCAGACGTTTACGCAGTATCAGAACAGCCTGGCCCTACTGAATGTGGAGGTGCAAAACTTCAAGATTGCCCTCGAAAACATCGATATTGCCTATGATCGTTACCGGGTGGGTAACTCAACGGCCGTTGAGTTTCGTGATGTGCAGCGCAATGCCGTGGCTGCTCAGGCCCGATTGTTTACCGCCGAGTTTAACGCTAAAGCCGCTGAAATTGAGTTACTTCGGCTGAGTAGCACCATCAGTCAGCAGTTTCTGGGCCAGGCCGATGCAACTTCCAAATGAGACCGCTGACGAAGTTTTCCGACGTACTAGTGATTGAAAGACGTTAGGGCAGCAAAACCAAACGCCTGCCTGCTATGCCCTATTCAAAAACGGATTACCCCGCTTCGCTGAAGAATTTCATGGCTCCTGTGCGCAACAAAGCCATCGAGATTGCCAACGCCCTACTCGCTGATGGCAACGACGAGTCGAAAGCCATTGCTATTGCCACTGCCCAGGCCGAAAAATGGGCCGAATCCCGCGGTATACGTACCCGGAAGAAAGGAAAATAAGTAGCAGTAGGCAGTGGCGGTAGGCAGTACGCTACCGCCACTGCCTACTGCTACTGTTTACTGCTACTGTTTACTGCCTGCTTCATGAAAGACCCCATCACTCCCTTCGATTGGCAGCGCATGTGGCTGCACGAGTTTCCGCTCAGCTTTTTGGGGGAGGTGGCCCTGCGTACGGTGTTTATGTTTGCCGTGATCCTGGCGGCACTCAGCGTATCGGGTAAGCGGGAAGTTCGTCAACTGTCTGTTTACGAACTAGTGCTGGTAATTGGTCTTGGCTCGGCGGCGGGCGACCCCATGTTTTATCACGACGTGCCGTTGGCGTCGGCGGTGGTGGTATTTGTGGTTATTATGCTGTGCTACAAGTTCATTACCAAACTAAGCGACCGCAACAAAACCATTCGCGATAAACTGGAAGGCGTACCCGTTTACGTCATTGAGGATGGGTGTATTCTGACCAAAAATTTCGATGACGAGGACCTGGGCAAAGATGAGCTCTTCGCCGATTTGCGGCAGGCGGGTATCGAGCAACTGGGCGAGGTGCGGGTGGCCATCCTGGAAGCCAATGGCACGCTAAGTCTCTACAAACAACCTGATGATCAGGTGAAGCCGGGTTTGCCTATTCTGCCCAAACCCCTGGCTCAGTTTACCCGGCACATTGTTACGGAAGATACCTACGCCTGTGACCAGTGTGGCTACACCCAGCCCATGCAACCCGACCAGGATATTAGTTGCCCAAATTGCCAAAATGGTCAATGGGTCAAGGCGCAGGGATAGAAGCAAAAATTTTCAGAAAAATAAACGCACTATGTTTTAAAGCGGAAACTTTCGGCCCGGTTTCGTGGTTTTACCCTCAACTGCCTTATAAAGCCCGTCTGCTCTCCGCCGACGGGCTTTTTGCGTTTCACTCGATTTGCCCGGCGAAGGCCCCGGATGAGGTACGGCTGGTAGACTTTCGGCGTCTGTAAGTGAAAAGTAGATGCCCCGTGCTACTAAAGATTAGCCTACCACAGCATAGGTCGTTTGGTGTCCGACAACCGTTTGAGGCCGTAGTAGCCAAAGCCCGTAGCGGCAATAAACAACACAACGGCAATACAGCTAAACTTCAGCAAAGCCATTGCCCAGGCCAGATGGGCGGTTGTGGTGGTGGCACTGGCCGGTGGCAGTTGTTGCAGCATCGCCCCGTTTTCGATGGCATCAAAAACTGCCGCAACTATACCCAGCCATGCCAACCGGTTAACCCACGTTATCCAAGTCTTTCTTACATCCACCTTCGCCAGCAGCTGAGCAGCGTACCGGCAGCCAACGAACAGAGTCGTGCCGTAAAGACACAGAAATAGAAAATCGAGAAAAATACTTCGCGAGAGCAGCACGTCTTTGCCTCTCAGGCTCATTTGGCCCAAAAGCACCGTGGCCTGATCAGGGGTACGGGCTAGTTCATAGGCCACAACCTCTTTACTCGTCAGCGGGGCGATGCTGCGATTCATGAAGACAGAGTAGCCGATGGTGGCTATGAGCAGGAGCCAGAATAACCTGATCATCATCTACCAACTTTTACACCGCGTCGGACAAGCTGCTGAAGGTGAACTCGCGGATTTTCATGGGCGGAATCAGGTAGTTGCCTTGTGATTCAGTGCTGACTACGCGTTCGGGCTTGCCCAGAACCTCCAGGTTATTGAGCATAATGACCGGACTTTCGTTGAACCGGAAGTTCTTCACGGCATGCTTGATTTTGCCGTTTTCAATGTAGAACGTTCCGTCGCGGGTGAGGCCCGTGTAGAGCAACGTCTGCGGATCAACGGGGCGGATGTACCAAAGTTTCGTGACCAGAATACCCCGCTGTGTGCCCTTGATCATATCCTCCAGTGAGGCCGTACCACCCGCCATGATGGCGTTGTTGGGGAACGGAACGGGCGTTTTACCCTGCTTCTGCGCCCAGTAACGCGAGTAGAACATGTTCGTTACCACACCCTTGTCGATCCACGTAATTTTCTTCTGTGCCTGTCCGTCGCCTGCCCAGGGCGAAGCGGGCAGGTCGGGGTTGGTGGGGTCAGAATAGATCGTGACGCGGGGGTCCATCAGCTTTTCGCCGAGTTTGGTCTTGCCGCCGGGTTTGCTCAAAAACGAGCGACCTTCGTCGGCAGAGCGGGCGTCCATGTTGAAGAAGACGTTCTCCATGAGCACGGCGGCGGCAGTAGGCTCCAGGATGACGGTGTATTTGCCCGGCTCCAGGGCCTTCGCGCTGGCCGACGCTGCTGCTTTTTGCATGGCAATGCGCGTGGCGGCGGCGGTGTCAAGCTTGCTGACGTCGCTGTAGCCCCGCGCCACGTACCCAGACCCTTTACCGTCGGCGGTGCGGACCGTCAGCGAAAAGTTGACATTGGTGCTGGGGTAATAGGCAAACAGGCCTTTGGAGTTCATCATGGCCTGATAGCCGTGACTGTCTTCCATAAAACCGGCGCCGGTCAGATTAGCCGCCCGCGTCAGTTCCAGGCTTTTGGCAACGGCGGCGGCACGGGCGTCGGGTGTGAGGTTGGCTGTGCTGGCGAAATAACCGTTGCTTTTCAGGTACGTCTGCGGTCCCAGAATACCCACGTACTCCGGGTTTTCGGGCGCCAGCTTAGCCAGCTCTTCCGACCGCCGTACCACCTTTTCGAGTGATGCATCGTCGAACTCGTCAATCGTTGCCGTGCCCACTTTTTTGCCATAGGCCGACTGCACCACCAGATTCTGGTTGGTCTTCGCTCCGCTGGTCGATACCTCGTTGCGGGCATAGCGGATGTTGCCGCTGATGTCACCCGACAGGTTTACCTCGCACTCATCAGCTTTCGAGTAGTTGAGGACTTTTTGGAGAAGCGCCCTGGCTTCTGCTTCGGTGAGTATGGTTGCCATTTTGAGAAGTAGGAGAAAAGGGCTACAACATGGAGTTACACTGAGGTTTTTGGGCTACAAAGTGAGAACGCTGTGTGCCTCCGTGGCCCTCTGTGTAACTCCGTGTTATAGCCCTATAGCCCTTTTCGAATTTATATTTTCCGTGCTGTATTGATCACATTTACCCCATTAAACCGCGTGGTGGCCGAGCCGTGTGATACGGCACTACTTTGACTGGGCTGGCCTTTGCCGTCGAAGAACGAGCCGCCGAGGCGGTAGTCGCGCTCGTCGCAGATGGCGGCGCAGGAGTTCCAGAATTCCTGGGTATTGCTCTGGTAGGCCACGTCTTTCAGCATCCCGGCGATCTGCCCGTCTTTGATTTCGTAGAACAGTTGTCCGCCAAACTGGAAGTTATACCGCTGCTGATCGATACTGAATGAACCGTCGCCGACGATGTAAATACCTTTCTTCACATCCTTGATCATATCGGCAACCGACAGCGGCGTTTTGCCCGCCGAGAGCGATACGTTGGGCATCCGCTGAAACTGCACCGTACTCCACGAATCGGCGTAGCAACAGCCGTGCGAGGCTTTTTCGCCAATAATGGCCGCCTGATCGCGGATGGCCTGATAGTTGACCAGAATGCCGTCGCGGACCAGATCCCACTGCTTGGTTTTCACGCCCTCGTCGTCGTAACCGACCGCCCCAAGTGAACCAACCTGCTGTTTATCAGCCACAAAATTGACCAGCTTAGAGCCGTACTGGAAATTTTTTGACTGCCATTTGTCCAGCGTCGCAAAGCTTGTTCCTGCGAAATTGGCTTCGTAGCCCAACACCCGGTCAAGCTCCAGCGGGTGGCCAACGGATTCGTGAATGGTAAGCCAGAGGTGACTGGGGTCCAGCACCAGGTCGTACTTGCCCGCCTCAACGCTCTTGGCCGATAGCTTCTGCTTGGCTTGCTGGGCGGCGGCGGTTACGTCTTCGAGCATGTCGTAGCCCTTGTTATAACGCGTGGTCACGCCCGTGACTTTATCAGCCGGATTTACCTGCAAATAGTCATATCCCATACCCGACGGGGCACTCAACGCATTTCGCGTCTCGAATTTACCCGACTTAGGGTCGATGCAGGTGACGTTGAAAATGGGCCAGATACGGTGAATGTCCTGGTCGGCATACGTACCGTCGGAGGTGGCGATGTACTTCTGCTCGTTGACCATGAACAGCACCGAATTCACGTAGTTGGCCCCGTTTTTCATCGCCGCCGCGTTTACACCCAGCAGCAGATCGACTTTTTCTTTGATGGGTACCTCGAAGGCGTTTTGCTTGATAGGTGCCTTCCAGCTCACCTCGCCGTAGCCCTGTTGCGGGGCCAGTTGCACAGGTTGCTTGATCAGGCGCGAATTAGCTTTGGCAATCGCCACGGCCTCTTCGGCGGCACGGGCCACGTCGGCTTCGTTTTTGGCGTCGACCAGGGCCGCAAAACCCCAGCATCCGTTGGCAATGACGCGCACGCCCACCCCGTAGCTTTCGGTGTTGGCAATGTTCTGGACTTTGTCTTCGCGCGTAACCACAAACTGGTTCAGGTAGCGGCCAATGCGGACGTCGGTGTAGGTGGCTCCTTTGGCTTTGGCGGCGTTTAGGGCGGCATCGGCAAGGCGCTTTTTCACGGCCACGTCCATGCCCGCCTCGAGCAATACGCCGGGGTCAACCGAACGGCCCAGACCGGGAATAGTTGGGAGCAGAATGCCAGCGGCACTCAGGCCCATAAGCTGATTAAAATGTCGACGATTCATCGGGGGTTTTAGTTGAAGATGGGGGTTAACTGGCTAAATTTTCCGGGCTGTGTTGATCACGTTCACGCCGTTGAAACGGGCCGTAGCACTACCATGCGATACCGCGCTCGACTGTGAGGGCTGGCCTTTGCCATCGTTGAAGGCCCCACCCAGCCGGTAATCACTTTGGTCGCAAACGGCGGTGCATGAATTCCAGAACTCGCGGGTATTGGCCTGATAGGCTACGTCTTTCAACATACCCACGATCTGCCCGTCTTTGATTTCGTAGAACAGTTGTCCGCCAAACTGGAAGTTATACCGCTGCTGATCGATGCTGAACGAGCCATCGCCAATGATGTAGACGCCTTTTTTTACGTCCTTGATCATGTCCTGTACCGATAGCGGCGTTTTTCCGGCCTGCAACGAGACGTTGGGCATTCGCTGAAACTGCACTGAACTCCAGTTGTCGGCATAGCAGCAGCCGTGCGATTCTTTTTCGCCCAGGATATGCACCTGATCGCGGATGGCCTGGTAATTCACCAGAATGCCGTCGCGGACCAGATCCCATTTTTTGGTACCTACGCCTTCGTCATCGTAGCCCACCGCGCCCAGCGAACCAACCTGCGTTTTGTCGGCCACCAGGTTCACTTCTTTAGAGCCATACTGAAAACTCTTCGACTGTAGTTTGTCAAGCGTGGCAAACGACGTTCCAGCGTAGTTGGCTTCATAGCCCAGCACCCGGTCAAGCTCCAGCGGGTGGCCGACCGATTCGTGGATGGTGAGCCAGAGGTGACTGGGGTCCAGCACCAGGTCGTACTTGCCCGCCTCAACCGATTTGGCTGTTAACTTCTCCTTAGCCTGTTTGGCCGCCAGTGTGATGTCTTCGAGCATATCATACCCTTTGCCGTAGCGGGTTGTGACGCCGCCCACTTTATCACTGGGGTTGGTTTGCAGGTAGTCATAGCCCATGCCCATCGGCGCACTCAGCGAATTGCGGGTGGCAAACTTGCCGCTCTGTGCATCCACGGCGGTGACCGTGAAACTCGGCCCGATCCGGTGAATATCCTGGTCGGCGTAGGTGCCGTCGGTTGAGGCAAAATATTTTTGCTCGTTGACCATAAACAGCACCGAATTGACAAAGTTGGCTCCGTTGGTCATGGCGGCGGCGTTGGCCGTCAGCAGCAGGTCGACTTTCTCTTTGATGGGTACCTCGAAGGCATTTTGCTTGATCGGTGCTTTCCAGCTTACCTCGCCGTAGCCTTTCTGGGGCGCCAGCACCACCGGTTCGGTCAGCAGCCGGGCATTGGCTTTCGCAATAGACACGGCAGTGGCGGCGCATTTGGCCACGGTGGCTTCATCTTTTGGGTCGGCCACGGCGGCAAATCCCCAGCAGCCATTGACGATGACCCGGATGCCCACCCCATAGGATATGGTGTTGACAATGCCCTGCACCTTGTTTTCCCGCGTGAGGACAAACTGGTTCAGATACCGCCCAATGCGCACGTCGGAGTAGGTGGCCCCCATGGCTTTGGCGGCATTAAGCCCAGCGTCGGCCAGGCGTTTTTTCGTGCTTACGTCGATGTAATTACCCACCAGCTCATCGGCCGAAACGGCGTGTGAAAAGGCAGGCATCGTGGGCAGCAGCAGCCCGGCTGCGCTCATGCCCAGCAGTTGGTTAAAATCGCGGCGGTTCAAGTGCGTTTTTGGTTTTTGGTGATGGGTAGTCATTGTAATTGCTTGCTGTCTAAACAGGCTATTTATCGGCGTACCCCAGACGCGTAACCCCCCGCCCTAAAGGGAGCCTTGCTTGCGCAGGAATAGTCCCCGCTGGAAGTTCGCTAGCGCAAGCAAGGCTCCCTTTAGGGCGGGGGGTTACGCGTCTGGAGTTACGCCCAAAAACCTATACCGCGTCTGACAAACTGCTGAACGTGAAGTCCCGGATTTTCAGGGGTGGGATCAGGTTGCCACCAATGCGCACGGGCTTGCCCATCGCTTCGAGGTTGTTGAGCATGATGACCGGACTTTCGTTGAAGCGGAAATTCTTCACCGGGAATTTGATCTGACCGTTCTCGATGTAAAACGTTCCGTCGCGGGTGAGGCCCGTGTAGAGCAGCGTCTGCGGGTCAACGGCGCGGATGTACCACAGCCGCGTGACGAGAATGCCTTTTTCGGTGCTTTTGATCAGGTCCAGCAGCGACTGATTGCCGCCCGCCATGATGAACGCCGCCGGTGGGGGTGTGGCCGGAACGCCTTTTTTGGCCGCCCAGAAACGCGAATAATACATGTTCTTCACCACGCCCTTGTCTACCCAGGTTATCTTCTCCTGCGGACGGCCGTCGGCCCCACCACCAAAGCGGCCACCCCCGCCGCCACCAAACGCCGAGGTCGGGATATCGGGGTTGGTGGGGTCAGAATAGATCGTCACGCGCTCATCGAACAGCTTCTCGCCGAGGCGTGTGCCGCCGCCTTTTTTGCTCAGAAACGACCGGCCTTCGTCGGCGTTGCGACCGTCCATGCTGCCCATCATGTTTTGCAGCAGATCTACCGACGCGGCAGGCTCCAGAATGACGGTATACTTGCCCGGCTCCAGGGCCTTGGCCGTCACCGACGCCAGGGCCTTTTGCATAGCAATTTCGGTGGCCTCTTTCGTGTTCAGCTTCGATACGTCCGTTACGTCGCGGATGGCGTAGCCGGAGCCTAACCCGTCGGCGGTACGAACGGTAATGGTGAAATCGACGGAGGTAGCCCGGTTGTAGGCCACCAGCCCTTTGCTGTTACCCAGCGCCGAAAAGCCCGTGGTGTCTTCCAGATAACCCGCCGCCGTGAGGTTCTTTTTCCGGCAGGGATCCAGGCTGTCGAACGCTGCTTTTGCCCGGTATTCAGGATCTATTTTGGCCGTGTTTTCTGAATAGGGATTTGTGTTCAGGTACGTCTGCGGCCCCAGCATGGGCATATATTCGGGGTTTTCGGGGGCTAGCTTGGCAATCTCTTCAGCCCGCCGCACCGTCTTCTCCAGCGACGCGTCGTCGAACTCGTTGATGGTGGCCGTACCCGACCGTTTGCCAAACACCGACGTTACCGCCAGCGCCAGGTTATTGCTCTCGCCACTGGTCGATACCGAGTTACGGGCATACCGAATGTTGCCCGTGCGCCCGCCCGATAGGCTCACCGCCGTCTCGTCGGCTTTGGCGTAACTCAACACCTTGTCGATGATCTTTTTTGCTTCTTCTTTGGTCAGAATAGCCATGCGTTGTTGATTGAATTTGAGTGTGTTAAGTTTTGGATGTTAGATTTTGGACAATGGATGTTGGATACTGGATTACTCGTTAGTGTCCAGCGTCCAATATCCTTAAATCTTCCTCCCGGTATTGATCACGTTGACGCCGTTGAAGCGTGTTGTCGGGCTGCCATGCGAGACGGCGCTGATTTGGCTGGGTTGACCCTTACCATCGAAAAACGAGCCGAAGGTGCGGTAATCATCTTTGTCACAGAGTTGTGCGCAGGAATTCCAGAACTCCTGCGTGTTGGCCTGGTAGGCTACGTCATCGAGCATCCCGACTACCTCGCCGTTCTTGATTTCGTAGAACAGCTGCCCGCCAAACTGGAAGTTATAGCGCTGTTGGTCAATGGAATACGAGCCCCGGCCAATAATGTAAATGCCTTTGTCGACCCCTTTAATCATGTCCAATACTGACCGTTTTTCGGTGCCGGGTTTCAGCGACACGTTGGGCATCCGCTGGAATTGCACTGAATCCCAGTTGTCGGCGTAGCAGCAGCCGTTTGATTCGGTACCGCCCAAAATCGCCACCTGATCGCGGATGGCCTGGTAGTTGACCAGCACGCCGTTTTTAATCAGGTCCCATTCCTTCGCTGGCACGCCTTCGTCGTCGTAGCCCACTGTGCCGAGTGTGTAGGGCTGTTTTTTGTCGGCCACGATATTGACTAGTTCACTGCCGTATTTAAACGACTTCGTTTTCCATTTGTCGAGCGTGGCAAACGACGTTCCGGCGTAGTTGGCTTCGTAGCCCAGCACCCGGTCAAGCTCCGTGGGGTGCCCAACCGATTCGTGGATCGTGAGGCCAAGGTGGTTGGGGTCGAGCACGAGGTCGTACTTGCCCGCCGACACGGTTTTGGCGGTTAGCTTTTCTTTGGCCTGTTTGGCCGCCAGTGCTGCATCTTCCACCATGTCATACGAGTTGCGGTAGCCGACCAGCCCGTTTGGTCCGGGAATTTTCTCCGATGCCAGGCCATCCAGATATTCATAGCCCATACCCATCGGTGAACTAAGCGCGTCGCGGGTTTTAAACTTGCCCGCCGCCCGGTCTACCGCCGTTACCGTAAACGTAGGCCAGATCCGGTGGACGTCCTGATCGATGTAGGAGCCGTCGGTAGAGGCGAAATACTTTTGCTCATTGATCATAAACAGGTTCGACGTCACAAAACCGGCTCCGTTTTCCAGAGCGGCATTGTTGGTCCGCAGCAGCAGATCGATCTTGTCTTTGACCGGCATCTGGAACGCGTTTTTCGTCAGGGGCGTCTTCCACGATACTTCACCCACGCCTTTCTGCGGGGCCAGCACGACTGGCTCGGTTTGAATTTTTGCGTTGGCTTTGGCGATGGCTACGGCGGTGGCGGCGCATTTGGCAATACCGTCGGGTGTTACGTCGCTGGTGGCCGAGAAGCCCCAGGTGCCGTTGGCGATGACCCGGATACCCACACCATACGACTCGGCGTTGCTGATGTTCTGTACCTGCTTTTCGCGGGTGAACAGAAACTGCTGGAGATACCGCCCAATCCGGACATCGGCATAAGTGGCCCCCCGGCTTTTGGCCGCGTTGAGCGCCACATCAGCCAACTGTTTCTTGATGGCCGTGTCGACACCCGGTTCGAGGAGGCGATCAGGGGATACGGCATGTCCCATCACCGGGATACTCCCGACGAGCAGTCCCCCGACGCCCAATCCAGATAAGTTGATGAAGTTTCTTCGATTCATGTAAAAGACGTTGTAATTCTACTGGTTTGTTGGGTAAATGAGATGGAAAACCACACAATCTACTGTCTGTGGAGGCCACAGACAACTTTTTGTGATGAGTGGCAGAGTCTCTCCTTACTAGATACTACTCTCTATAAATCGCGAGCAATCGTTCCGTAATTAACTCGGTCAGGTTGCAAATCCAGAGGCCGTTTTCTTTTGGGTAGCTGTCGCCGTTGGGTATTACGATGAAGGCATGGTTGGGCTTTATATCGTCGAGGCTACTGTAAAATCCCTTTGATACAGTGGGCGCGTTGGTAAGCTTGATTTCGATGGCGATTTTCTGGCCGTCTGGCGCGACGAGCAGCAGGTCGATTTCCGCCCCGGCATGGGTGCGGTAATAATGAAACGACCAGTCGTTGCCCACTACACGCCTGATTTGCTCAATTACATAACCTTCCCAGGAGGCCCCGGCTACTGGATTTCCCAGTAAGGCATTATAGCTGGTAATCTGGGCCAACTGATGTAACACCCCCGAATCTCTAATGTATAGCTTAGGTGCTTTCACCAACCGCTTACTTACGTTTGTGAAGTAGGGTGTTAACCGATGAATCACAAAACTCCCCGTCAGCAAGTCGATGTAACGGTTTACAGTAGGTTGCGCAATGCCCAGCGACCGAGATAAATCGCTTATGTTCAATATGTTGCCGTTGATGTGAGCCAATATTTGGAGCAAACTCGTCAACGTTCGGCCCGATAGATCATAGCCTAGTTGCCGCAGATCGCGCTCAATATAAGTTTGAATGAAGTTGTTCAGCCAGCGGAACGTAAGCGGGAGACGGGGAGCCAGAAAAGCGTCCGGGAAGCCGCCTTTTAACCAATGGTCCTGTATGGTGCTTTGCGTCTGTACTTCGGGCCAGGAAAACGGCTTCAATTCTACATAGCTGATGCGCCCCGCGAGGCTTTCCGAACTGTCGCGTACCAGTTCAGGCGAGGCTGATCCCAACAACATAAATCGAGCAGGCTCCCGTTGCTGATCAACTAAGGCACGAAGCAGCGTAAAGAGCTGCGGCATTCGCTGCACTTCGTCGAGAATCACGCAATGGCCCGTATACTGGCGGAGAAATGTTTCGGCATCAGCCAGTTTTCGCTGATCTGAATCCAGTTCAAGGTCAAGATACAGCATCGGTTTTGCCAGACGTTCCCCCAACTGCTTCGCTAGTGTTGTTTTGCCCACCTGACGGGGCCCAATAAGGCCTACGACAGGAAAATAGGCTAAGTCTTCGAGCAGACGAGCGGATACATGACGGTTGATCATCCTTGAAAATTAGTAAGTGTACTATTGAATTTTCAAGGATAAAATTAAAGAACAATGACATGCAGCAGCGTTGTTGTCCCCCACTTTTTCATCTCTGACTGGTTTGCAGACGATTGATTCATTTTCCCTTGCTCTCAATCTCCTTACGCTGGTCGTCGCGGAGGGTGGGGTATTTGATACCGAGCTGTTCCAGATACGTTTTGTATTTCGACGGGTCGTAATAAAACGGGGTTAGCTTCGGCTTGAAATCGGTCATGATTTTCTGGTTGAGGTACACCGCCGGAAATTCTTTGGGCGAAATCAGGGGCGTGTATTTCAACTCTTTGGTTTGCTCATTCACGTAATACTCCTTCGCTCTGGCAATCAGATCGGGCTTCAGCAGCAGGTCGAGGAGGGTCATGGCTTCGGCTTTGGCCCCGGCCACAATGCCTTTGTGAGCAATCGGCGTCGCCATCGAAATGGCGTTACTCCAGTGGTGGCCGGGCAAGTCGGGGATGTTGCTGGGGTAACGCAGCACAATGGTTGGTACGGACCAGGCAATGTCGGCGATGTCGTCGGAGCCGCCGGTGAGGGGCACAAACGTCTGACCGCCCATCATCATGGTGGGGGCGGTGTTGGCGGGCAGTCCCAGGCTGTCGAGCTTCACGGCCAGACCCTCCACCTTCCGCGCGGCCATTTCTTTCTGGGTGGCCTTGGCCAGCATCTGATCCTCCGCCGACCACGTGGGCAGACCCACGCGTTTGATGTTTTCGTGCATGGCCTCGGCGATGGGCTTGTTGAAATGTCCCGGCCACGCCGACCCCAGAATGTCGTAGGTGAACTTGGTATCGGTCATCAGGGCAGCACCCTCGGCTATTTTCAGGCCCGTTTCAAACAATTTGCGGATTTTTGGATAGCTCCGTTCGCGGAAATAATACCAGACTCCTGCCTTCGACGGCACCACGTTGGGCTGGTCGCCGCCGTCGGAGATGACGTAGTGCGACCGTTGGGTAAGTTCAAGGTGTTCGCGGCGAAAGTTCCAGCCAATGTTCATCAACTCTACGGCATCCAGGGCACTCCGACCCCGCCACGGTGCCCCCGCCGCGTGCGCCGCCGACCCTTCAAAATTGAACCGTACCGAGATCAGGCCGTTGTTGCCTGCGTCGCCATACGAGGTTACGAGGTTGTCGCCGACATGGGTGAAAATGCAGGCGTCCACGTCTTTGAAATAGCCATCGCGAATGTAGAATGCTTTGGCCCCGACCAGTTCTTCGGCCACGCCCGGCCACAGCATCAGCGTACCCGGAATCTTGTCGCGCTCCATGATTTTCTTCACCGTCAACGCCGCTACGATGTTCAGCGCCTGCCCCGAATTATGGCCTTCGCCGTGCCCCGGTGCGCCCTCCACGATGGGGTCTTTGTAGGCCACGCCGGGCTTTTGACTCGCCTTGGGAATGCAGTCGATATCGGAGCCGATAGCGATTACGGGTTTGCCACTGCCCCAGGTGGCGATCCAGGCCGTGGGCATGCCCGATATGTTTTTCTGAATCGTGAAGCCCTCTTTTTCCAGCAGCGTGGTCAGGTACGTAAACGTTTCCTGCTCCTGAAAACCCAGTTCTGAGAAACTGAACAGCATGTCGTTGATTTGCTGTGCCTGATCTTTTCGGGCATCCACCGCCGCCATTGCCTCGGTCTTGAGCTTGTCGATGGGTGACTGGGCAGCTTGTTTTTTGGCTTTCTGGCCATATACCAGAAACGGCAACAACAGGAGAGCAAGCAGGTAGGCATTTCGCATGGTTGTACGAGTGAGATGACCTCACAAGATAACACCATGATTAATTATTGGAAGGGTAGAAGTTTTTTGGACAGGATTATCAGGATTTCAGGATGAACAGGATCTCTTCTTCGTTCTGTCTGAATTTCACAGAAGCAAATGAAAAAATCCTGTTCATCCTGAAATCCTGATAATCCTGTCCAAAAAACTTCTACCCTTCCACCTCGTTGTCGCTTGGCTCTAGCCGAGTGACCCATATCCAAGGGCCTCCGGCCCGTAATGCGACGTTGAATCAAGTTAGGCAAACAGCTCCAATGTCCAAGTACGGGCCGGAGGCCCTTGGATATGGGTCACTCGGCGGGAGCCAAGCGACAACGAGGCCAAGCGACAACGAGTAGGGCTTAACCTGCGGTAGAGCAAAAGCCCCCTTCAGGGGGTTGGGAGTTACGCCAAAGCGCGAAGCCAACATTTTATTCCACCTGCAAATACGAACCCGGCTTGTCGGGGTTAGCGATGAACCAGGCGGGGTTGCCGGCGCGGTCACGGCCCAGGCGGGCACCGGGCAGGGGCGGCTGGTCAACACCGATGGCAGCGGTTTCCAGCACCGGCTGCGCGGTTTGATAGTGACCGTTGCCGTTCGGAATAATGCCCTGCGAGGCTGTTGGGGCTGTTTTGAAGAAACCCGCTTCGATCATGGCGGCCACGCTTTGGCGGCAGACGGCGATGATCTGCTCAACCTCGTCGTCGGTGTGGGCCTCGGTCATGAAGCAGGGGAAACCGTCCCATATGTGGATGCCCGCCTCGCGCATGAGCGTGAACAGCAGTTCGCTGTAGGGGACGTCTTCGGTAAATTTGATCTTCCAGAGCGAACCGAATTGTGCGATAAAAAACGGTAACTGCTGCCGCTCGAAATCGGCGTTGAGGGTTTTGGCGAGGTGACTGGCTTTGGCCGTAAGCCCTTGTTGCAGGGCCGGACCCATTTCTTTCAGGTGCAACAGCGACGCTTTGGCGGCGGCCAGCGCCAACGGATGGCGCACAAACGTTCCGGCGAAATAAGTCACGCCTACCTCGGGGAATGAATCGTCGCCAAATTGCCACGTACCCCCGTCCAGCGCGTCCATGAAGGCTTTTTTGCCCGCAATCACGCCAATGGGTAGTCCGCCACCGACCACTTTTCCGTAAGAGGCGATGTCGGCCCGGATGCCGAACAGGGCCTGTGCCCCGCCCGGATGCATTCGGAAACCGGTGATCACTTCGTCGAAAATGAGGGCTGTGCCTGCTGCTTCGGTGATGGCGCGGACGTCCTGCAAAAACGCGATGGGCCGAAACTCCGGGCGGCGACTTTGTACGGGTTCCACTAAAACAGCGGCGAGTTCGTGTGCCCGTTCGCGGATGATGCGGAGGCTTTCGTCGGTGCCGTAGTCGAGGATGAGCATGTTCTGTACCGCCTCCGGCATAATGCCTGACGCCGCCGGAAAAGTCTTTAGTTTCCTGGTGCCGCGCACCAGTACTTCGTCTACAATGCCGTGATACGACCCCGTAAACGCCACAATCAGCGACCGGCCCGTAACGGTGCGGGCAATGCGCATGGCACCCAAAACGGCTTCGGAACCCGTGCTGCACAGAGCGGCGCGTTCGGCTCCGGTCATCTCGCAGAACAGTTCGCTCACCTCACCCGCCAGTTCGTGTTGGGGTCCGATCTCAAACCCCCGCTCGATCTGGTCGTGCAGGGCCTGCTTCATAAAGTCGGGCTGGTAGCCGAACATGGTCGAGCCAAAGCCATTCAGCACGTCGATGTATTCGTTACCGTCGATATCCCACAACCGGCTCCCCTGCGACCGGTTGACCACCAGCGGATACACAATTTCTTTGGTCAGCGGCTTAAACCCCGACACCACGCGGGGGTCGGCCATGTGGGCGCGGTGTTGCTGCGTGTAGGCTTTGCTGCCCGCCGTTTTCTGATTGTACCGTGTAGTAAGTGCCTGTAAGAACGCTGATTGTGACGGTGAAAGCTCCGTAGCCTGCCGCTCGATGCGGGCGGTGGCGCCAAACGGTTTTTTGATTTCCGCCGCCTCTTCCGGCGACAGTTCGGCCAGGCTATTGACTTTCTGATCGGGTTTTGCTCCGATGACCGGCAGGACTGTTTTCGGTGCGGCGGGGGCCGAAACGGGCTGTACGGGAGCCGGCTGGGTCACGTTCCAGGTCTGCAACAGGGCCACCTGCCGGGCCAATAGTTGCAGTTGCTGGGCAATCAGTTCCATCGCCGTTTCCCCGCCCGGTGCCGAGGCGGGCATGGCCGTGTTTTGGGCGAACGTGGCCGGTTGCGGAGTGTGCGGCTGGGCAATGGGTGGCTGAAACTGATCGGTGGGGAGAGTCGTGTCGAGGTAGTTGACCAGCCCATCGAGGGTGCCGCAATCGTCGTTGAGTTGCCGGAAGGTGAGGGGTACGCCAAATTCCTTTTTCAGCGTGGTCGCTACCTGCGTCAACAGCAGCGAATCGAGGCCTATTTCCAGGAACGTCGCATCGGGCCGGACGTCGGCGAGTTCAATGCCGGAGGCGTCTTCAAGTAGGTTTTTAACGGTTGTGAGTAGATGGTCTTTGCGCATAATGGGTGCGGCTGTTACGGGGTTGTGTGCAGAAGAATCGACCGCTGTGACTTGCAAGGGCTTGTTTTCCGGAAAAGCACCATCCGTTGTGGGTAACGGAACGGCGTTGGTTGGCGGGTCGAGCCAGCAACGTTTCCGGTCGAAGGCGTAGGTGGGCAGGCTGATACGGACGGGGTTCCGGTCGGCGTAGAAGGCTGTCCAGTCAGGAGCCAGGCCATACCGCCAAAGCTGCCCCAGTGCGGTTAGAACGGAGACGGTTTCGGGCTGTTTGTCGGGCCGTGTGGCTAAGCTCGTCACGACCGAAACGGGTGCTGTTCCTGCCTGTTGCCGCGTCAGGGTAGACAACGTGGTGCCCGGTCCAACTTCCAGCACGAGCGGCGTGGGCAGGGTCAGGGCCGTAGCCACGGCATCGGCGAAGCGCACGGTCTGACGCAAGTGTCTGGCCCAGTACGCCGGGTCGGTGGCCTGTTCGTCGGTGAGCCAGGTGCCCGTCACGGTTGAAATAATGGGCCGTTTCGGAATGCCCAGTGGTATGCTCCGAACCAGTTCGGCAAACGGCTCCACCACCGAATCCATCATGGCCGAGTGAAACGCGTGACTCGTTTCCAGCACCCGGTTCGACACCGACTGCGCGTCGAGCTGCTGCGCGAACTGCGCCACGGCCTCGTCTGGTCCCGACACCACGCAGACCGTGGGACTGTTGATGGCGGCAATTGAGAGTACTTCGGGTAGGATGGGCAGCAGGGCCGCTTCGCCCATTTTTACCGAGAGCATGCTACCGCGTGGCAGGCTGCCAATCTGCTGCCCGCGCGTGGCCACCAGCCGCAGGGCATCGGCCAGGGTGAACACGCCCGCGAGGTGCGCCGCCACGAATTCGCCGAGGCTATGCCCGCACATCACAGTGGGGTCGATACCCCAGCTTTGCCAGAGACAGGCCAGGGCATAGTTTGTCACAAATAGCCCTGGCTGCGCATAGCGCGTGTTTTTTAACCGTTCACGTCCGGTAGCGTCGCTTGTTTCGGGATACAAAACCGTCCGAATATCTGCCTCAAGATGAGGGTGTAATAAAGCCGCGCAATCATCAACGGCTTGCCGGAAGACAGACTCGTTCTCGTATAATTCACGGCCCATACCGGGGTATTGCGCCCCCTGGCCGGGAAACATGAATACCACCGTTTGGGGCACCGCCCGCACCTCGCCCGCCGTACCCGAAGCCGGGTTCTGAGCGGTTAGTTGCAGGATGGCATCGTCGGCGGAGAAAGCAACAACAAACCGCCGTTGGGCAAAATCAGGGCGGGTGGTTTGCAGCGTAAAGGCCGCATCGGCCAACGAATCGGGGTTGGCGTCCAGGTGATGTGCCAGCTTCGTGGCGTAAGCTTCACGGCTGTTCTCGCTCCGCGCCGACCACGTCAGCAACTGATAGAGGCGGGGTTGCGGAGCGGCCTTTGGCGTGGTTTCAGCCGCGTATTCTTCCAAAACAACATGCACGTTGGTACCACCCACCCCAAACGAGCTAACGCCCGCCCGGCGTCGATCATCTGATTGCCAGTTGGTTAAGGACGCGT
This sequence comes from Fibrella rubiginis, assembly GCF_017353185.1. Lineage (GTDB taxonomy): Bacteria > Bacteroidota > Bacteroidia > Cytophagales > Spirosomataceae > Fibrella > Fibrella rubiginis. Next base: position 837,080 of record NZ_JAFMYV010000001.1, read on the forward strand.
TGACTACAAACGGGCTGTTGGCGAAATTAATATGCGGGTTGGGCGTGTCGTAACCCAGTGAGGCGGGCAGTTGCCGGTGTTGCAGGGCCAGTACGGTCTTGATCAGGCCCGCCACACCGGCTGCCTGTGTCAGGTGACCCATGTTGCTTTTGATCGACCCAATCGCGCAGTTGCCGACTGGTACATCCGGGCCAAACGCCATCGTAAGTCCCTCTATTTCAATGGGATCGCCCAGGGGCGTGGCTGTGCCGTGGGCTTCGACATAGCTGATCGTGGCGGGGTCAATTTGCCCGTCGTGCAACGCCTGCCGAATGGCTTCGGCCTGTCCTTCGGCACTGGGGGCGGTAAAACTACCTTTGCCGCCACCGTCGTTGTTTACGCCCACACCCTTGATGACCGCCAGAATAGTGTCGCCGTCGCGCTCGGCATCGGCGAGGGTTTTAAGCAGCACCACCCCGGCCCCATCGCTGAAGACCGTGCCGCTCGAACCAGCGTTGAACGAGCGGGTATGCCCATCACGGCTGAACATGGCCCCCTCTTCGTAGATATGGCCGCTGTTGATGGGCGCCGTAATGCTGGCCCCACCCGCCAATGCCACGGTGCATTGCCCGGCACGGAGTGCTTCAACGGCCTGACTAATAGCGAGTAACGACGTGGAGCAAGCCGAATAAACGCTCACGGCAGGCCCCTTCAGGTTCAATTGGTAGGCTGTCCGTGAGGCGATGTAATCTTTTTCGTTGACGGTCATGGCCTGAAACGCGCCTACCTGTGCCACAGGCCGGGGGTTGGTCAGGACGTTGTTGAGGTAATACGTATTGTTGCCGCACCCCGCCCAAACGCCGATGTTGTCCGTAGCCGAACCCGTCCGGTAGCCTGTCTCTTCCAGCACCTCGTAAGCGATTTCAAGGAAGATGCGCTGCTGCGGGTCCATGACCTCGGCAAGGCGCGGATTCAGGCCAAAAAAGGGAGCGTCGAACCCATCGGCCCCATCGATGACGCCCCGCGCCGCCACGTAGTCGGGTGAGTGGCGGACGGTGGCTGGGATAGACGGGTCAAGCTCGTCGGGGGTAAAAAAGCGGGTGGTTTCACGACCCTCGCGCAGCACGTCCCAGAGTTCGGCGATGGTGCCCGCCCCCGGAAAACGCCCCGCCATGCCAATCACGGCCACGTCGCGGTTTTCACCCGAAAAACGTGCCTTGGTTGGCTGTAAGGCCGCTTTTGGGCCAATATTCGCATCGGGTTGATCCAGAAAACGGGCGATACCGGCCACGGTGGGGAACTGATACAGTTTGGTTACGGGCAGGGTCAGGCCGTGCTGCTGCGCCAGTTGCGCCACAGTCTGCTGCGCCAGCAGCGAGTTGCCGCCGAGGTCGAAAAAGTTGTCGTCGCTGCCCACCTGATCGAGTTGTAACAGGTTCATCCAGAGCGCCGAAAGCACATGTTCGGTAGCTGTCCGCGGAGCGCGGTACAACACCGACAAGGCGGGGCGCTGGCTGCTGGGTTTGGGCAGGCTTAGCCGGTCTACTTTGCCGCTGGTAGTGCGGGGCAGTTCGGGCAGCACCACAAAATGCGCGGGCAGCATGAAATCGGGCAGGGTATCGGCCAGGGTGTGGCGGATGGCGTTGAGGTCAACCGTTTCAGCAGCTACCAGATAAGCAACCAGCCTTTTCTGGCCGGGTACATCTTCGCGGGCTATCACAACGGCCTGCTGCACAGCGGGTTGTTTCGCCAGCACGGCTTCAATTTCGCCCACCTCCACGCGGTTCCCCCGGATCTTTACCTGTCCGTCGCGCCGTCCCTGAAACACCAGCGTACCGTCGGGTTGGCGCAGGGCTAAATCGCCGGTTTTATACATCCGGTGGGTGGTGCCGTCGGGGGCGGTCCACTGAATAAACTGCTCGGCGGTGCGGTCGGGCTGATTGAGGTAGCCCGCCGCCAGACAGGCCCCGGTCAGACAAATCTCACCCACCTCGCCATCGGCAACGGGCAGGCCGGTTTCGTCCAGAATCCACACGCCGCGACCGGCAACGGGACTGCCGATGGTCGGGATTTCGGGCCATTGTAAAGGGTCGCCATCCAATCGTAGTTCTGTCACCCAGACGCTGGCTTCGGTAGGGCCATACACGTTCAGGAGGGAACAGGCGGGAATTTCGGCAAAAAACCGGGCGATGGCCGGCGTAATTTTCAGCAGTTCACCGCCCGTAATAATCTCGCGCAATGAAGCCGGGTAGGTCTGCGTGGCGTGGGCGGCGTCGGCGAGGTAACTGAGCACTACATACGGCAAAAACACCCGCCCGATAGCCCGTTCCTGAATATACGAAATCAGTCGCCCCGCATCGAGCCGAACAGCCTCCTCGACCAGGTGAATGGTGCCGCCGCTGAGCAGGGGCACCAGTATTTCCTGCACCGATGCATCGAAGCTGAGGTGGCAAAACTGGAGCGTATTCAGGCTCGTGTTTTCCCACGTTTTCAGTTGCCAGTTGAGCAGGTCAATCAGCCCCGCGTGGGTTAGACAAACCCCCTTTGGCCGCCCCGTCGATCCCGACGTATAGAGTACACAGGCCGTGTCCGATTTTGTACCAATGGGCTGGTTAGCCGTAATTAGTTCGGCGTTTTTTTGAACAATGATCAGGCCTATTTCGTCAAAAAAAGGCGCCTCTTCATCGGCACCTACACACGCCGTTACACCCGAATCGGTGATAAGCTGGGCAAGGCGGGCGGTGGGGTAGGAGGGGTCGAGGGGGAGGTACGCTTTACCCGCTTTCAGGATGCCAAGCAGATTACCCACCAGATTCAGGCTGCGCGTGGTGCTTAGGGCAATGATGTCGGCATCGGGCTGTCCGCCCAAAATGGCCTGACTTACCTGCTCCGCTTGCCGGGCTAACTGATTGTAGGTTAGTTGTTCGCCGTTAAAAACTACAGCGGTCCTGTCGGCATATGCCGTCAGTGCCTGATCGACCCAATCCTGAATGTAGCGGGGAGTAAGATTGCCCTCCCCAATGGCAACCGGTGGTGTGTTCATGGTGTATGACCCCACCGCAGCGGCGGACCGTCCCCGGCCCCTCCCCTGCTTTTAAGGGGAGGGGAGCTACTTTGGCGTAAGCTCCGTTTAGCGAAGCTGCTCTAGAGCGGCTCCCCTCCTCTTCATTTAAGGGGAGGGGTTGGGGGCGGTCCGCCGCTGCGGTGGGGTAAAACGTTGATAACGTGTACTAGTTCAACCAAAACCATGCCCCAAAAAAGTATTCCTGCGAATGGGGGCTGTCCTATCGGAGGGTACTGTGGGCGGTGGCTAACAGCGAGCCAACGGAATTGGGGTCTATACCCTGTCTGCCAGCCTTATTTTGAGCATACACTACATCAGCGTACACACTACGTATTTGACTATTTCGCCCGTAGACGCGTCACTCTGTCAAGCCGGTTCACAATTGGGCCGGACTGGTTTTTCGTCCGATTATGTAGGTTGTTAGCGGCTCAAAAACTGCGTGGCGGCTCGTTTTCCGCTGTCGATCAGGGTAGTGCGATCAGCTACGTTCATGCGACGAACACGGGGCTTGATGCCCTCCATGCTGATATAAATGGTGCGTCGTTGTTCGTCAGCAAGTGCGCCGCGCTGATTTAGGTTTTCAATGACGTAGTTGTAAAAAGCGGAGATGTAATCCGGCAACGAGTGAATAGGATACGGTGCAATGCTGTTGCCTGTCTGTAACTGACTTAGTTGAGCTGGCCGTTCAAGCTTTAGCCCCAGCGTTTCGGGGTTAGGATGCCCCGGCGTGTCGAATAAATCGAGCGGATAATTGGCCGTAATACCTCCGTCGACTAATATTTGGTACGCTTCACCCCGCCGCGGTCGGGCTACCACCTGGTTGTGCTGATCTAAAAACACGGCACCAAAATAGAGGGGAATAGACATGCTGATACGCACGGCTGTTTTCAGGGGCATGTCAGGGGTTTGTTCATGTGAGAACACAACCGTTCGCTGTGTGGTCAGGTTAGTCCCCGTTACGTAGAGATCACGAAACCGTTGATTTCTGCGCTGATGCAGGTCGGCAAAGGTTAGGTATGGGTTGCCCGTTTTTCGGCTGATTAATCCTTCAAGCCATCGCTCAAATCGCTGCCCCCGATACCAGCCGTACCGACGGGCCATCCGGCTAAATCCGCCAATGAAAAACCATTGCCCATCATTGAACTGCTGAATTTTTAAATCGTCGAGTGCCGTCCGCATCTCGTCGGGGGTATAATTCAGCGCCACCAACAGGGCAGTAATGGCCCCCACCGATGTACCGCCCACGCGTTCGAGCGAGTCTAGTTTGTGGTGCTGCTGAAGCACCACCAATGCGCCAGTATAAGCGATTCCCCGTACGCCGCCCCCCTCAAAAACAATGTTTCGGTAGACGACGCTTGAATCCGGGTTAAGCCCCAGCGTTGGTTTACTCAGCAAAAGAATTGATGCGAAGAAAGTGTGACGGAATAGCTTGCACATAATCCAGTGATTTTATAGTCTACAAGGTAGTAAACCGACTGTGTCATTCGTCAGCACACCTTCATAGTCAGGCTCCTGAGAATGAATGATGCTAAGAACCATGTTACCAAAGGATAGCATTGCTGTCTAAAAGTTGGTCTTCCAAACCTGACAGGTCTTATTCCTGTTCCTGTAGGTGCTTCGTATGCAAACAATTTTTTGGTTCTTCGGTAGCCTCGTACTCGTCTTTCTGACCCTCAATACCATCCATTACTTTTTCTACGCGCTACTGGGTCGCCTGGGTCGGGCCGACGACGTAACGCCCACGACCACCGCCGGTTTGGTGAGAAAGATTGCGGTGTTGGTACCGGCCTACAAAGAGGATACAGTCATCCTCGATTCAGTGCGGGCCAACCTCCGGCAGGATTACCCCAAAGATCATTTCGATATTATTGTCATTGCCGACCAATTCCAGCCGCATACACTGGCGGCTTTGGCCCAACTGCCCGTGCAAGTGCTGCCGGTGTCGTTTGCCGTTTCCACCGTGACCAAAGCCCTCTGCGCCGCGCTCGATTCCCTGCCCGATAACGCTTATGACGTGGTTATCGTGGCTGATGCCGACAACCACCTGGCTCCCGATTTTCTGAGCCGGGTAAACGCGGCATTCGCAGGCGGCTGGCGGGCTATTCAGGGGCACCGCGTGGCGAAAAATCTGGATACCCGCGTGGCCCTGCTCGATGCCATCAGCGAAGAAATCAACAACCACATCACCCGTAAAGGTTACCGCGCCGCCGGGCTGTCGGCCACCATCATCGGGTCGGGCATGGCCGTGGATCTGGGGCTGATGAAAGGGGCGATGTCGGGGCTAACCACCATCGGCGGATTCGATAAAGAACTGGCCATGAAGCTGGCCATCGGCGGGCATAAGATCGGGTATCTGGAAAAGGCGTTTGTGTATGACGAGAAAGTGGCGAAACGGGCCGTTTTCGAACAGCAACGCACCCGCTGGATTGCCGCGCAATGGCAGTTCGTAGCCGCTTATTTCCGTCCCGGCATGGGCCAATTGCTGCGGGGACAGTGGTTAAGCGGGCTGAAACTGGTGCAGGAAATGGCCCTGCCTAAGGTGTTGCTGCTGGGCCTGCTGGGCTTGTTTTTCGGCATCAGTTTGCTGGTGGGCTACGCGCCCCTGACCCTTGCGCTGGGTGGTTTACTGGCCCTGTTTATCGGCAGTCTGCTGCTGGCTATACCGGGCTACCTCTGGCAAAAACTGTCATTCCGTGATCTGGGCGTAGTTTTCTCGCTCATGTTTAGTTTCCTGAAAGCCGCGCTTAACATGCGCCGGGCGTTTAAATCGTTCATGCACACGCCCCACAACGCATGAGCCACCCCACCGAAATACCGCTTATTTCGATCATTACGATCAATTACAATCAGGCCGAGGTGACGCTTGATTTCCTCGAATCGGCCAAACGCCTGACTTACCCCAACTACGAAATTGTTCTGGTCGATAACGCCTCGACCATCCCGTTAGTCGTACCCGCCGAAGCCGCGCAGGGCGGGCCGTTCTGGGCGCGGGTGCGGGTGGTGCGTTCCGACGAAAATCTGGGCTTCACGGGCGGGAATAACCTCGGCATGGCGCAGGCCAGGGGCGACTATTTCTTCATCGTTAACAACGATACTGAACTGACCGCCACTCTGTTGGAGGAACTGCTAAAGCCGTTTGCGCTCAGCCCGATTATCGGCGTGGTCTGTCCGAAAATTAAATTCTACGACACGCCCAACACCGTACAGTTTGCGGGCTATGGCCCCATGAACATGCTCACGGGCACAGCGCATCTGGTAGGGTTCAACCAGCCCGACAGTGCCGAATATGACCGGCCCGGACCCACCAACTTTGCTCACGGGTGCGCCATGTTGGTGAGCCGGCAGGTGGTGGATAAGGTGGGCCGCTTTGCCGAACGTTTTTTCCTGTACTACGAAGAACTCGACTGGTCGCAACGGATTAAAGACGCAGGCTATGTCATTCAGTACCAGCCGAGTGCCAGCATTCTGCATAAAGAATCGGCGTCGGTAGGGCGGCAGAGCACACTGCGGACGTATTACATGACCCGCAACCGAATTCTGTTCATTCGGCGGCATGGATCATTGGCGCAACGGCTGGCGTTCTACGCATTTTTTGGCTTTGCGGTTCTCCCCAAACACGTGGCGGCCTTCCTGATCAGTGGCCAGTTTCCCCATGCCAAAGCGTTCCTGCGCGGCCTGTTCTGGAACCTGCGCTCGTCAAAAGTGTCAGCGGTATGAATAGGAGGTTTGGCGTTTACTGTTGAGTTGGCGAAATTCCAACGTCCAACGTCCAACGTCCAACGTCCAACTATCTTCGTTTTTATGATCGACCGGATTTACCAGCTTACTGACGGATGGCGGCACAGTCGCCTGCTATTTGGCCTGCTCGGGCTGCTTTTGGCTGTAGTAGCGGGGTATCTCATCGGCAAAATGGGTATTATGGGTGGTCTGCTGGTTATTGCCCTGCCGGTGGGTATTGCCACGCTGGTCATGATCCTGCTGGAACCTAAAGTCGGCGTTTATCTCTACGCCAACCTTAGCTTTCTGATTGGCGCGGCGCGGTTCATGGACGGCGACATTCAGGTGGGGCTTGGCCTCGACGGGCTGCTGGTACTTACCTTTGCCGCTACCCTGCTCAACGCCAGACGCATGAACTGGAAACGGCTGAAAAATCCGGCCTTTTATTGCGTTTGCCTCTGGCTTTTCTACACCATCCTCGAATATTTCAACCCCGATTCGCCCTATCCACCTGCCTGGTTTTATCATGCCCGGTCGTTTTCGCTGAGCTGGGCGTTTCTCTCGTTTATTGTGCTGGTTAATCCCATTACGAAGAATGACGTCTGGCTACTCATCAAAACCTGGCTCGTGTGGTCTGTTATTGCGGCCTTCTGGGGGTTTAAACAGCAATACGGCCACGCTCTAGGTCTGCGCGACCTTGAACAGGCCGAACTAAACTGGCTGGCGGCGGGTGGTGCCCGCACCCATATTCTTTGGGGGCAATTGCGTAGTTTCTCGTTCTATTCCGATGCCGGGCAGTTCGGCTCTGAAATGGCGGGTGTCACGCTCATCTGCCTGATTCTGTTCATGAACGAAAAGCGGTGGTTCAGCAAGTTTCTTTACGTTGGTCTAACGCTGGTCATTTTCTGGGGCTTTGCCGTATCGGGAACGCGGTCGGCCCTGTTTGTGCTCATTGGTGGTTACGGGGCCTACCTGGTGCTGCAACGCAAACTGAAACCCATTTTGCTGAGTGCCGCCGTGGGCATTCCCATTCTCTGCATCCTGCTTTTCACCCACCTCGGCGACGGCGTTTACCAGATCTACCGCATCCGCACGGCCCTGCGCCCCACGCAGGACGAATCGTTTCTGGTACGGCTCGAAAATCAGCAGCGCCTCAAAGCCTACCTGGTGAACCTGCCTTTCGGCACGGGCATCGGTAGCTCGTCGGGGGCGGGCGTACGGTTCACGCCCTGGCACTGGGCTGCCCAAATTCCGCCCGATAGCTGGTATGTACAGTTGTGGATCGAAACGGGCATCGTGGGCCTCAGCGTGTACCTGTTTGTACTGGCGGGCATTATTCTGACAGGCATCTGGCAACTTTGGCGACTAAAAGATCCGTGGATCACGACCCTGATGCTGATCCTCCTCTGCGAATTCATTGGCATCTGCGTAGTGAGCTATTCGAACCCCATTTTGGGTCAGTTCCCTACCAGTACCATGCTCTATATCAACTCCATGCTCTTTGCCAGTGCGGGGCGGTGGGAGAAGGCCAATGAGCGAATGAGTGAATGAGTGACTGAGTGAATAGTTTGGAGCGCTTCGCACATACAAAAGCACATGCGCGAAGCGCTCCAAACTATTCACTCAGTCACTCATTCGCTCATCCACTCATTCTACTCACATGCAAAAATTCGACAGCATCATCTGTGTAGGGCAAACCACCTGGGAGGGCGACTTTCAGAAGGCGGTGGTGCAACTCATGCGCGAACTATCGGTGCGGCATCGGGTGCTGTATGTTGATTACCAGCATACGGCCAAAGACCTGCTGATGGGTGTGTTAGGTCGGCAAAAGGGGGTCCCCGTTAAAACAATGGTCGGTCTGACCGATGCATTGGTGACGAAAGAGGGTAAAGACGGCAGCGAGGTATACGTCTGGCAACCACCCGTCATGCTGCCCATTAACTTCCTGCCCGCTACGGCGCATGACCGGTTTTTGCCCATCAATGCGGGCCGTCTGGTGCGCCAGCTGCGTAGGGTGATGAAGCAGCTTGGCTTTATGAAATCGCTGATAATCAACGGAATGCATCCGGTCTTGGGTATGGCGATGCTGGGTAAACTGGATGAAGCCGCCACAATCTATTACTGTTTCGACGAAATCACGATCTCGCCCTGGATGCGCGAACACGGCGGTCGCTACGAACCCGACTATATGCGCCGCGTCGATGCGGTCATCACTACGTCCGACGCTCTCCGCGAAGCCAAAGCGGTGGTACAACCCCGCACGTTCTGCGTAAAAAACGGCGTCGACTTTCCGCTCTTCAGCCAAACTTATGAACTGGCCAAAACGGCCAAATCAACCACCGTGAGGCCCATTGTCGGCTACCTCGGCACCGCCGACGACCGCGTGGATGTCCAGACTGTAGAGCATTGCGTCCGCACCATGCCCGACGTTGATTTTCAGTTCATTGGTGAGATTAAGGAACCAGCCATTACGCAGAGGCTTGGCGCATACCCCAACGTAATTTTCACGCCGCCGCACCAACCTTCCCTATTGCCGCCGCTGTTGGCCCGGCTGTCGGCCACGATGATTCCGTTTGTCTGCAACGCGCACACGAAGACGATCTACCCGCTAAAAATCAATGAATACCTGGCCGGGGGCCTGCCCGTGGTGTCAACGCCCTTTTCCAATCTGTCTGATTTCGACGGGGTTGTGCCACTAGCTGCTACGCCTGAAGCTTTCGCCGCTACCCTCCGTAACGCCCTTAATGATACGGCTCCCGACCGCGTTCAGGCCCGCATCGACATGGCCCGCGCCAATTCATGGGCGCACCGCGCTGAGGAGTTTGAGGTTATTTTCAGCAGCTTGTAATCAGCCCATTTCGCGGCGTACCTGTTGTACAAAAGCCACTGTCACCTCGGCGAGATCAGCAATTTGTTCGTCAGAAAACGGTGTTTGCCGAATCATCTTGACGAACACAGCCCGGCTTTTCCGGCTCTCTCCTTCGTTAAGCCCTTACTCAATTCCTTGTTCGATACCCTGCCTCTGGGCGCGGTCAAGCAAAAATTCTTCGAGTTCCATCGTCTGTTGGTTAAGAAATCCAACGCTTTGGTAATAGTTCTTCACAGCCGTATCCAGCCTGTTGGTACCAAATCCTTTGTGTCCCAGGGTTTGTTGGCAAACCAGCGCTGGGGGGCAATCACCTGCTTGTCGGGGCGGGGGTTGAGCCACGCGCCCCACCAGCTAAAACTGCTGTTGGCAATGATCTGGTGATGGCAGAGACTCATCAGTTGCAGGTCGTCGAGGTCAGCGTCGGGACCGGAATTAGCTACCAAAACGTGCGGTTGTTCGGTACGGATGTTAGCCCGGACCCAGTCAGGATCGTCGCTGAATAGAAACAACGTAGCCTCAGGAAACTGCGTTGTAAGCCTGGAAAGAGATTTTTGGTAGTAGTCGAGTCCCACAAATCCGAATGACTGGCTGAACTCTGGGTGAGTGACATAGTCGCCCCGACGGATGTGGACGGAGATGGGTATCTCGGCCTGTGAAATCTGCTCCTGGTAGGCCAGAAACGTGTCGCCGAGGGGCCGGTTGAAGGTTAGTTCCTGCCGGATCTGCGCGGCGCTCCGGGCAAAATACTGCTCCGACTGCCAGAACCCCCACAAAATTGTGAACGGTGCCGCCGGACGAAGTACGGTTGGATCGAAGTGGAAATGGGACTCGAAGCGAGTGTCGATCAGGGGAGGTAATGACCGCTTTGGCAGCAGTCGCGTCGCTTTCGAAGCATACAGCCACGGCGACGAATCGAGCAGGTTGTAGTCAATGGAAAACCGGTCGAGCTTGAACTTACGGACCGTGTCGGTGGCATACTCCTGATGAAAGTACCGCAGATCAAACCACAGTGAGGTGTTCCCCTGCACAGCCAAGTGCCGCCCCAGGGCGTATTGGAACAGCTGATTGCCCAGGCCGGATGTGATTTTAGAAATAACCATGTGTCGATTTACGATTTACAACGTAGAGGGTACGAGTCAAAGCGAGGCTTGCCGGCGTCAGCCATAAATCGTCATTCGTACAGCGTAAATCAATACGTCTTCTCTACTATCCTCAACAGTTCGTCCCGACTTTTGGCGTGTAAAATACGAGCGCCGGAAAGGGCAGGAAACAGCGTTTCGTATTCATTAAAATCATGTTCGAAGCCGCCGCCGGGGTAGGATAATAAAATGTTGGTGCCACCGAAGCAACTCGCCAATGCCGCCGTGCCGCCGTGCATGGAAATGAAGTGATTGCAATTGGCATACACCATCAACTGCAGATGGTTGAAATTTTCGACAACCTGGCGATGCTGATCAAACAAATCATTCATTAGCAACACGTCGGGGTGGGTTGTGCGCAGCCAGGCGTGTTCACCGAGGTCCATAATTTCGCTATTGTCATGCACAATCTGCTCTCCCAGCGGCCGGTTATAGATAACCTGGTATCGTGATTTAAGGCCTGAAAGCAGCCGGTCCAGGGCAGGAATATCCAGAAAATTAATCGGTGGTTTATCCCACTCGATGTTGTACTTGTTGGCGATAATCAACAGGGGCTTGTCATAGACAAAAACGTTGTTCTGGTAGTGCGCTTTAAACGGCACCCTCACCCATTTCGAAAAATCGAAATGGGGAGCGTGGGTCATGTTTGGAATGCTGTAATTGCCGTATCCGGCCTCCCAAACGCGTTTTTCGTATTTTTCTACATGATCCGGACTGAAAAAATAGAATGGCTTTGTGTTTTTACTGGCTATAGTCTGCTTTAGCGTTCCGTTGAGAAAATGCCAGTAAGCAAACGGCAGAACATAACGGATTTCCTGATCAAATTCGCCGTAAAACCTGATCACTTTGTAAGGCGCTCTAGTTAAAAAATCGGCTCGCCAGAACCGTATTTGGTTGAGCCGGGCAAAGTAATTGTCGCGCACAAAATAGCGTAGATCGGGCCGGATGCGGGGGTACCGCAACGCAGCCAGTACGTACAGCGATTTCAGGAGCAATGATTTCATTTAGCCAACCACTTCGTCATAAATTGTTAATAATTGCTTTGCCGTGTTTTGCCACGAAAACAGCGCGGCCCGCGCCAGTCCGCGCTGGCGAAGGTCATGGCAAAGTGCTGCGTCAGTAAGCAGCCGGTTCAACTGTTGAGCCATGTCGTCGGGCGAGGCGGGGTTGGCCAGCAGGGCGGCCTCACCAGCCACTTCGGGCATGGCCGAGGTGCTGGCCGTGAGTACCGGCGTGCCGCAGGCCATGGCCTCCAGAATGGGTAAGCCGAAGCTTTCACGCAATGATGGGCACAAAAATACGCCCGCCAGATTGTACACTACTGGCAGCACGGTGTTGGGGATGTAGCCGCACAAAATGATGTCTTCGGTCAGGATTTGCCCGTCAATCTGCGCCAGCACGTCCTGCACATAGGCTGATGTCACGTTAGCAATTACCACTGGCAGAGTCAACTGCCTGCGCTGCTTCATCAACAACAAAGCCCGCAACACATTCGGTACGTTTTTCTTGGGGTCGGGGTTGCCCAGGAAAAAGATAAACTGCTCTGGCAGTGCATACTGCGCACGAACACGGGTCAATATTTCTGGGTCTGTAATAACCCGAAACTGACGGCTAACAGCATTGTGCACGGTGGTTACCCGTGCCGGGTCGACGCCCAGGTGATCAATGATGCGCTGCCGCTCGTAGTGCGATACGGTCAGGATCCGGGCGCTGGTTTTCACCACGCGGGGTACGTTCCACCGGCGGTATACATTGCCGAACCGTTGGTACCAGGTGCCCCCAACAACGGCTTTTTCCAGGAAAATGATGTCATGCAATGTGAGCACCACTGGTACCGAACTTCGCAGCGGGGCCGTGTTGGCCGTGCAGTGCAGCACGTCGAGCCGTTGGCCGGGGAGCGCGTTGGGTAAAGCCATCTGCTCCCAGACCGGATACGGCCCCGTTAGCTCCACTACAGATACGTTGGGCGATGCAGGCAGTTCATTTGGGCTCGATTTTGACGTATTCTGAACCGCAGTGGCTGTTTTCGGCGCTGGCTTCGTAAAGACAACCAATTCATGCTCAGCGTGTTCGGCCAGCGCGTGGAGGGTTTCGAGGGCCACAATGTCCATGCCGTGCTTATGGGAGCGGAGCAGCCGCTGAGCTTCAAAACCAATGCGCATAAGGGCGGTGGGGTCAAACAGTATAGCAAGTTACGGGCGAATGAGTGGTAGACAACGCTCCGGCCCAGGCTACGGCCGCTGGATGTTGGTTATCAACCCAAAAATTCGCTATGGTAAACAGACCAGCACCCCCAATTTTGTCGTCGGCCACGATATGCGTGCCGGCCAGGACGGGCACGTGGGGAAGGTGTTCGCTGAGGCCCAGGCCCGTGGCTTTCACGAGCGCCTCCTTTCGGGTCCAGAGATCATAAAAGGCATGCTGGGAATTAACTTGTTGGGCCGTATAATCTTGTTCTATATTGCTTAGCACGCTATTTGTTAATGAATAATAGTCGAAGCCTGACTGGATTTCTTCTACGTCGATGCCTACCGCCTGTTTGGCTAATGCCAGAAGTACCCAGGCGCCGGCATGAGCCAGGTTTACCTGCCAGCCTGCGCTGTTTACCCATTCGGGCTTGCCGCGTGGGCCTACCAGAAGTTCTATCTGTTCAGGTGATTGACCAGAAAAATGCGCTGTAACTTGCCGCAGTAAACTGCGACCCAGTACAAACCGCTGTCGGTCGATAGATTGGTGAAATCGGCTGGCCCGCTGCCACTCAGCCGTGGTAAGCAGGTGTAGTGGTGTGGAAGTGGCCATTGGGCTGTTTACGGCGCACCGGAACACCAAAACGCTGGTATCAGGCGCATTGTCGCGGGCGTTGGCTGACCAGGGTAACCAGGAAACGAGGGGTAATGTCAGGCAGGAAACGGTGGCCATCAACGGGAATTGTAACGGGCCGCAATGGCCTATAAAAGGGGTGACGTTACTAGATGTTTAGAGTCGAAAAACAAGTCATGGTCACCCTTTTGCCGGTTGGTCGCTACCCCGCCAAACGAAACCTATGCGCTCGTTTCGGCTTATTCTGGCCGACGCTGGGCCTGTGGCTGCTCGTGTGCACAGGGGCCTATGCTCAACCTTGCCCGGCCGCCACCGCCGAGGTATTAATCAACGAAACGTTTGGCACGGCCGGTCATGTCCCCTCGCTCAACGGGCGCACTGCCTACCAGATCGCTACAACTCCCTGCCCTGAAGCTGGACAATACATGCTTGTCAACAACCTACTTGGCCAGTGTTTTGGGGTGTGGCACCTATTACATGAAGATCATACGCCCAACGACGCAAACGGTACTATGTTGATTGTCAATAGTTCGAATCTGGCAGGCCCGTTCTATCAGCAATCTTTGGCCGGTTTGTGCAGCGGCACCACCTACGAGTTTTCGGTCTGGGGCATCAACCTAGTTAAGACGGGCACCTGCACTAACCCCCTGGTGCCAAACCTGACCATTCGCATCGAAACCGAAACGGGGCAGGTGCTCAGCCGGGTCGATATTGGGTTGATGAGTGATACGAATACACCCGTCTGGCGGCGCTTTTCGGCCACTTTCACCACCCCCAACGCCGACGAACCTGTGCTGGTGAAGCTGATTAACCAGCAGGGTAAAGAAGGCTGTGGCAATGACATGGCTATCGACGACATTCAGTTGCTGCGCTGTACGGTATGCCCTCCGGCGCCGGTGTTTGTGCCGGAAGCCTTCTCGCCCAACAACGACGCGGCCAATGATAAGCTGGCCATTTTTGTGCGTGGCGCCGTTACCCTGCGCACCCGCATTTATGACCGCTGGGGCACACTGGTTTTCAACGGCAACACCGCCGCCGAGCAGTGGGACGGCACCTACCAGGGTAAGCCCTGCGCAACGGGTTATTATGCCTGGGAGCTAGCCTATGAAGTGGCCAATTCGCCCCGGACAACGTCTACATATACCCGCACAGGGCGGGTGTTGCTGGTCAGATAACCCGCTATGAAATATCTTCTGTGGCCGTTGGCCGCTATCGGCGTAACGCTGTTGGTGCTGAATGCTCCGTCCAAACCCCCGTCAACAGCTACGCAACAGCCTGTTGATCAGGCCAGAGCAGCCCGCCGGATTCCGATTGACCCCAGGCGATGGTATCAGGTCGTTAATGCCAGCACGGGGCTCGCGGGCCTGTTCGATGGGGTGTTGCAGGAAAACGTGAACACGGGCTGGAGCAAGCTGCTGCCCAATTATGACGCCTATTATCCGCTCCGCCCCGGCGAAACGATGCGTATCGACAGCATCCGTCTCTACGATTTCGCCGACCAGAACCTCGACAAGCCCATGACCCTTTCTGTCATTACCGACACCTGGCAGCGGGTGCCGATTGCGCGGTTTGTGGGGGCCAGTTATAACGAATGGGTAGGCCCCGACCCGGCGCATCCGGCCGTTTTTGCGTTGAAGAACCCCGTTGCCAATGCTCGTTACCTGGTGATCAATACCTGGGGAGCGTACCCCGCCGAAATGGAACTGTACGGTGCCTACACCCCCGGCAAAGACCCAATGACCACGCCCGTGCCGGTCCGGAAAACCCCGTTTGCGCAGGCTGTAGGCGTGAATATGTTTGAATGGAACCTGGAAGAAGCCGCCCGTTCGTGGGAGATTGACGAAAGCCGGGTACCCGCCGTGAAGGGGTTCGCTGCCGTGCGGCACTACATGGACTGGGACAAACTGGAAGGCGAACCAGGACAGTATACCTACAACCTCACCCTGCACGGGGCCTGGAACTACGACGCGCTCTATACCCGCCTCAAAGCCGAACATGTTATGGTGCTGGCCTGCCTGAAAACGATTCCGAAATGGATGGAAAACCTGTATCCGGCCGGTCAGCGCGACTACGGCAACAATCCCGTTCGCTACGGCAGCGATTTGACCAAGCCAGCCTCGTATGTGGAGCAGGCACGCGTGGCGTTTCAGTACATGGCCCGCTATGGGTTCAACAAAAAAATTGACCCCAGCCTGGTCAAAATCAGCACCGTAAAGACGTGGGCACCCATGAACGAAAAGAAAATCGGACTGGGGCTGATCCGGTTTATTGAGTGTGAAAACGAGCGCGATAAAACCTGGAAAGGCCGCGACGGCTACCAGACCGCCCGTGAATATGCCGCCAACCTATCGGCATTCTACGACGGACATAAAGGCGCGTTGGGGCTAAATGCGGGCGTAAAAACGGCTGACCCAGGGGTGACCGTTGTGATTGGGGGTCTCGCTGCCGCCACCACCGACTATGTCCGCGCCATGGTAGACTGGTGCCGTGAATTCCGTGGCTATCGACCCGACGGGCGCGTGGATCTGTGCTGGGACGTGATCAATCAGCACCTCTACGCCAACGATGCCCACAACTCACAGGGGATGGTGGTGGGCGACAAAAAAGCTACGCGTGGGGCCGCCCCGGAGGTAAGCGGCGTAGGTTTGCAGGCGCGCGAGTTTGTGAAGCTATCGCACGAGCTGGCTTATGATATGCCTGTCTGGATCACCGAAGCAGGCTATGATACCAACCCCGGTAGCCCGTTCCACGCTATAGCCATTGGCCCAAAATCGGTGCTCGACACGCAGGCCGACTGGACGTTACGCACGGCTTTGCTTTACCTCCGAATGGGTATTGACCGGGTGTTTTTTTATCAGCTCTACGACGAAAACCCTGCCGACGGCACCCAGTTCAGTTCAATGGGCCTCATCAACGGCAACAAAACCCGCAAGCCCGCCGCCGACTATCTGCATCAGGCCAGGCAACTCATTGGCTCGTACGCCTACCAGCAAACTATAGCCACCGACCCCCTCGTTGATCGCTACGAACAGGCTGGAAAACAGGCCTTTGTGCTCACCATCCCCGATGAACGTGGCCGTACGGCCACCTACCATCTGTCTATTCCCAAAGGTGATACTGTGCGGGTATGCGTACCCAGGGCGGGTCGCGAAAGCATGCCGTGCAGCCTTCAGATAAGTCGGCTAGGTAGTATTCCGGTTTTTGTCTCAGAGACACCTACCTTCGTGTTGCACAAGCCGCGTAACATTTTGCCGGTTTCACCGTCTAAAAAAAGTGAGTGAGGCAGGGCATGCATACCTGTACCATATCCAACAATAGCGTAACAGCGTAACACATGAGTACAACCAATGCGGCCATGAACGGGGGCAAGTGGATCACCATCGCCACGGTGGTGTCTACAGTACTTCAGTTTGCACAGGTAGCCGTTTTGGCCCGTTTACTCGCCCCCGACGACTTCGGTCTGGTGAGCGTAAGTAGTCTGATAATCACGTTCTTTCAGCTGTTTACGAACCTGGGTTTTTCCAATTCTATCATCTACAAGCAGGAGAGCGACCGCACCGTTTTGTCTACGCTCTACCTGCTGAACCTGCTGGTTGGCCTGTTCATTTTTGCGGCGGTGCAGGTTTCCACGCCAGCCATTGCGGCTTTCTACAACCAACCCAAGCTAGACAGGGTATTACACCTGTCGTCGATCTATTTTCTGATTGTTTATTTTGGGCAGATATACCTGTTTTTGATGGAGAAGGAACTGCGGTTCCGCTCCATTGCCAGCATCGAAATTATTGGGGCTGTAGTGGGAACAATCACCACCGTATCACTCGCCTACAGTGGCTACCACGAACTGTCGCTCATAATTGGGCAATTGGTAATGCAGGCCGTGAAAACCAGCCTACAGATCATGGTGGGGCGGGGGTTATTCAAACCGCTGCTTAAGTTTTCACTCACCGAAGCCAAAGATCACCTGCGTTTTGGCCTATATAATTTAGGCGACGGACTGCTTGGCTTTGTGCAGTCTAATTCTGATAATATATTGATTGGCAAGATGTTAGGCGTGGAGATGCTGGGTTATTATACTATTGCCTACCAGTTAGCCATTTTCCCAATCACCAAGCTGAACCCCATTATTTTGCAGGTGGCCTATCCCATTCTGGCCAAAATGCAGGGTAACAACGCCGAACTGAAACGGGCATACCTGAAAATCCTCGACATACTCAGTTACTGCAACATGCCCCTGCTGGCAGGCCTGTTCGTGACCGCCGAAAGTGTGGTGCCGCTGGTGTATGGCCCCGGTTGGGAAAAAACGATTGAGCTTATCCGCATTTTCGTGTTTGTGGGCTTGTTTATGTGTCTCAGCCACCCGCTCTTCACGCTGGCATTTACCAAGGGTAAACCCAACCTGCTGTTCTACCTGAACCTGGTAACACTGGTGGTGAAAATCCCACTGGTTTATTTCCTGGGGCAGTATTATGGAGTTATCGGCATTGCCACGGCTTTCCTGCTGGCTACCTTATTCAACCTGTTGGCCAACTTCGCCATTGTACATTTCCTCATTGGCGACTTCATGGGCATTTTCCTGAAAAATATTGTTCGGCCCACCATTTTCTGCCTGCTTATGGTGGGTGCTGTTACGGCCTACAAAGCCCTGCTTGGGCACGATGGCCCCATCAACACCATCGCTGAAATCGCCCTTGGCGGGGCAATCTATGCCGGCCTCACGCTGACCTTCAAACTCTCTATCGAAGAGTTGAAAACCTACCGGGAAGCACTCTGATTGGCTGTAGCAGCCTGCTAGTCAATACCACTGCCCTCTCCTTCTAACATTTCGTTACCTGTGCCGGTTTGGTATCTATCTTAAAGTCAGGTATGAATCAGGAGGAACGGTACGATGCTGTCATTATAGGGGCGGGGCAAGGCGGAAAGCCACTAGCCACGGCATTGGCTAAAAAAGGGTGGAAAACGGCTATCATCGAACGGAAATACGTTGGCGGTACCTGTATCAACTACGGTTGTACACCCACTAAAGCCCTGATTGCATCCGCGCAGATGGCGTTCGAAGCCCGTCGGGCCGCAACGTATGGCGTAGACACGGGCCCCGTTCGGGTTGATTTCAAGGCAGTTAAGGCGCGCAAAAATCGTATTGTCGACAACTTCCGACACAGTATTGAAACTGCTTTCGAGAAAACCGAAAACCTCACGTTGATTTACGGTGAAGCTCGTTTCATCGGCCACAAAATGATTGAGGTTGTTCTCAATGACGGTGATAAGCAGACAGTTACGTCTGAAACGATTGTGATCGACTGTGGCACAAGCGCGAAAACACCACAGCTGCCGGGTCTGGACTCAGTGCCGTACCTGACATCGAAAACACTGCTTGAACTCGACGAACTACCCGCGCATCTGGTGGTTGTGGGTGGCGGCTATATCAGCGTTGAGTTCAGTCAGATGTACCGCCGTTTTGGGTCTGAGGTTACGCTTGTGGTGCGGGGCAAACAACTGCTGGACCGCGAGGACGAAGACATCGCCACTGAACTGACCAGCATTCTGGAAGCTGAGGGCATTCATATTCACCTGAACAGCGAGGTGCAGGCCGTTCGTCAGGCGGGTGCCTACGCGCTGGAATTGACCGTGAAAACAGGCGACAGCACCCAACTGCTAACCGGTTCGCACCTGTTGCTGGCTATTGGTATTACGCCAAATACCGCGGCGCTCAATCTTGAGGCAGCAGGGATAGTCGTTGATGAGCAAGGCTTTATATCGGTCAATGATAAGCTTGAGACGAGCCAGCCTGGCATCTACGCCCTCGGCGACATCAAAGGTGGTCCGGCGTTCACCCATATAGCGTACGACGATTTTCGGATCCTTGAACAAAACCTGCTCAAAGGTGAATCGGCCACCATCACGGGGCGGCAGGTGCCCTATACCGTTTTCACCGACCCGCAACTGGGCCGGATTGGCCTGTCGGAAGCAGATGCCAGAAAGCAGGGCCGGGCCGTGAAAGTAGGGCGGATGCCGATGACCTCCGTAGCCCGCGCTATTGAAACCGACCACACGCTGGGGCTCATGAAGGTACTTGTTGATCCCGAAACGGACCTGATTGTGGGGGCGGCCATACTGGGTATGGAAGGCGGCGAGCTCATGTCGATGCTGCAGATTGCCATGCTGGGAGATCTGCCTTACCCGCGCCTTCGCGATGCAATTTTTGCCCATCCCACCCTGGCCGAATCGCTCAATAATTTGTTTAGTAAGCTGGAGTAAGCGCACCCGGCAGCCATGCTTCGCGTTATCCAACACAACCTCACCCGTATTCAATGCTGCTAACTGCTTTTCAGTCGGTACGAAATCATTCTGTTGCCCTCTGTGCGGCCCTTGAGCCCGAAGATTACGTCGTGCAGCCCACCGCCGATGTCAGTCCCCCGAAATGGCACCTGGCCCATATCACCTGGTTTTGGGAGACGTTCGTGTTGGTGCCCCATATGCCCGGCTATCGCGTTTTTCACGACGATTTCAGTTACGTATTCAACAGTTATTACGAAACCGTAGGCAAGCGGGTGCTGCGCACTCAACGGGGTAACCTCAGCCGACCTACCGTGGCCGACGTCTACCATTACCGCCGCTATGTAGATGAGCACATGACCCGTTTTCTGGTCAATGACCCTACCGACAGCGACCTGCGCAACCTGATTGTGCTGGGCCTGAACCACGAGCAGCAACACCAGGAACTGCTGGTGACCGATATCAAGTACATCCTGGGCCACAACCCGCTTCTGCCTGCGCTCGCGATGCCGGTTACGGAATACGTACCCAACCCCGTTTCGGCACCTATCACCGTACCTGAAGGTGTCTACGAAATTGGGTATCAGGGCGGCATGCCGGGCGAACCAAACCCGTTTTATTTCGACAATGAACTAGGCGTTCACAAGGTTTATCTGGCCAAAACTACCCTGGCAGGGCAGTTGGTAACCAATGCCGAATACCTCGAATTCATGGCGGCGGGTGGCTACCAGCACTTCGGCTACTGGCTGGCCGACGGCTGGGCGTGGGTGAATGCCAACGCCGTGCAGGCCCCGCTCTACTGGCATGACATCGATGGGCAATGGCACTACTATACCTTCGGCGGGCTGGTACCGATTGACCCCGCCGCGCCCGTCTGCCACGTATCGCAGTACGAAGCCGACGCCTTTGCCCGCTGGCGGGGCACACGGCTACCGACCGAGTTTGAGTGGGAGGTAGCTGCCGGTTTAGCGCCCCTCAACTGGGGGCAGCGGTGGGAGTGGACCAACTCGGCCTACTTGCCTTATCCTGGTTTCGTGACGGCGGGTGGGGCAGTAGGCGAGTACAACGGTAAGTTTATGAGTAACCAATTGGTGTTACGGGGTGGTTCTGTGGCCACACCCGCCGGGCATAGCCGCCCCACGTATCGCAACTTTTTTCAACCCGACAAACAATGGCAGTACACGGGAATCAGGCTCATTCAGGCCTAAACGGTAGTCAACTCCATCCGGTGCTCGACGCGCCCACGGCCCATGAAACTGAAGCTCCCGACCTGGCCGACGCCGTATGGCGAGGTCTGACCCAGTCGCCGAAGCAACTGTCGTCGCGGTTTTTTTACGACGATGAAGGCAGCCGCCTGTTCAGCGAAATCATGCACCTGCCGGAATATTACCTGACGCGTTGCGAATACGAAATTCTGGACACCTACAAGACCGATTTGCTGACCCTGTTCAGTGCCGATAACCGCCCGTTTGATCTGGTGGAACTCGGCGCGGGTGACGGCCTGAAAACCAAACTGCTGCTTAACCATTTCTGGAACGAGCAGGCCAACTTTACCTATACTCCAGTCGATATTTCCAAAGCTGCCCTCGACGGTCTGGTTGCCGACATTACCCAGCAGTGGCCCACTATGGCCGTTAACCCGCAGCATGATGATTATTTCAACACCCTAAAACGACTGGGCGACCGGGCCAATACCGACGGAAACAACACCCGCCTGGTAGTGCTGTTTCTGGGGTCGAACATTGGTAATTTCTCGCCTACTGAGGCCGTCGATTTTTACCGTCAGATAGCCCGCCACCTAAACCCCGGCGATCTGGTGCTGACGGGCTTTGACCTGCAGAAGCACCCCGCCATTATCCACGCGGCCTATAACGACAGTCAGGGCCTGACGCGGGCGTTCAATCTCAACCTGCTCCGTCGGCTCAACCGCGAACTCGGTGCTGATTTTGACCTTGCCGCCTTCGATCATTACGAGACTTACAACCCTGAAAATGGCGAGGCCCGCAGCTACCTGGTGAGTGAGAAAGAGCAGTTGGTCAAGCTAGCCGCGCTGAACTTGTCGGTGCAGTTTAGTCCGGGCGAAGTAATCCATACCGAGGTATCGCGTAAGTTCAGCAGAGCAGGCGTCGAACACCTCGCCCAACAATCGGGATTTGCGTTAACAAATTGGTTTACAGACGGTAAAGCGTACTTCGCCGACGTAGTTTATCAGAAATAAGGGTTCTCTGATCGTTACTTAAGGGGCACGGCCTCCTGCGTTGGTACCGGAATGCTGCGTAAATTCCGTGTCCAGGAGAATAAAACAATAGACCGTAACGGTCTGACGGTCAAAGCGTAGCAACTACTTCATTGCTCTTCTGATAGCCAATTCGCTGTGCGAGACAACTAATTTTAGTGGCTGGAGCTACCACAAAAGGGCCGGTGTATACCCGCCAGCCGGTGGTTTCGTTGCCGATCCGATAGCCGATTGATGCCCCTTCGGTGGGGCATTGAATCTGCAACCGCCCGTTTACCCGCGCCAGGGTAGGGTCGGCAGTAATGGGTGGCTTGTCGGCGCCGTGCCACCACTGTCTGATCAATTCTTTTTCGGGTATTGCACCAAAATCGGGTACAGTGTGCTGCCACTGCGCAAAGGCTTGCTGTAGCCGCTTCAACTGCGGAGCGAAGGCGGCATCGGCTGCCAGATTATGCAGCTGATAAGGGTCTGTTTTGAGGTCGTATAACTCTTCGGCAGGTTTGGTGGGTCGAAACCACTGCATCTGAACCGTATTGAGCCGACCTTCGTCCCGAAGCCGCAATAGCTCGGCCATCATGGGCTGCTGCTTGCGGTAGTCAAGATCCTGATACAGCGGTTTTTCGGGTAGAAAGTTGCGGATGTATTCATACCGCCCATCATGAACGGCCCGTACCCGGTCATATTCCGTGTCCATCCGGTCGCGCGCCGCAAATACGTAGCGGCGGGGTGGGTTGCCCGATGTACCTCCGTTTTTAGCGAAAAGAGCTTGTCCCTGCATTTGCTTCGGGGTAGGCAATCCCGCCAGGGTCAGCACCGTTGGGGCCAGGTCTATCATAGAAACAAGGTCGCTCCGGGTGGTTCCGGCATTTTTCCTGTTCGGAAAACGCACCAGGAGCGGCACCCGAAGACCCCGGTCATAGAGTTCACGCTTCACAAACGGAAGCCCGTCGCCGTGGTCCGACCAGAAAAAGATGATGGTATTGGCCAACAGACCATTTTCTTCCAGCTCTTTTAACATAGTACCCACCCAACTATCCATGTCGGCAATGTTACTGAAATGACGAGCCATGTCCTGCCGAACGGTCTTAGTATCAGGATAATAGGCTGGTATCTGGATACGATCAGGGCTAACGCGCAGGGGTAGTTTGGCCCGCGCCCATACCTGCGATTCGTGAGTAACGATGTTGTTAAAAACGGCAAAAAATGGTTGCCCGTCGGCCCTGTTTTTCCAGTGTGCCCGTGGGCTGGTTTCGTCCCAAACGGTAGGCGGCGCGTCGAACTGGTAATCTGTTTTCTCGTTATTTGTGCAATAGTAGCCGTTGGCCCGCAGGTATTCGGGAAAAGCCCGCACAGCCGGGGGCGGCACAATGGAATAGGCTCTAGGTAAGCCTGTTTTCTCCGGAAATGTGTTGGCCAGCGTGCGCATATTGTGTCCGCCGGTGGCCGTCTGATACATACCCGTGATAATGGCGTTGCGACTAGGTGCACACACGCCCGCGGTGCAGAAGGCATTGGTAAACCGCACCCCTTCGCGAGCGAGCCTGTCCAGATTAGGTGTGGGCACGGTGCTGTCTCCGTAGCAGCCCAGATGAGGCGACATGTCTTCGCACGACAACCAGAGCATGTTTGGTCGCTGTGCCACATCAGCCACTGGTTGATCTGGCAGCGTTGGTTGCCAGCGAAGTGCTAACATCCCAATTATGATGCAGGCAGAAAGAAGAAACCGGAGCGTTGTCATACAACCACAAAACCGCTCCTGCCGGGTGGCCTACTGTCGATCGAGTACTGCCTGGAGCTTGTCGGCAAATACCTTGTCGTTGGGCGGAGCGAAAATGTAGCTGTGTTCGCCGGGCACGTTGTGAACGTGGACTCCCTTGCGGGCAAAATCGCGCCAGCCGTAGAAGTCATAATCTTCCATGAAAAACGTCTGCACCGTAGCGCGGAAGAGGTGAACTTCCAGGTCGGCGGGGAGCAGTTGAAATTCTTCGAGGGCCAGGTCGTTGATGGCTTCGATACGGAATGTGGTGTCGAAAATGGCCTCCTGCTGCTGCTGCTGACCAAATTTCAGTTGCCAGTAGGCCTGAATCAACGTTCGGGCCAGTATTTGATCCAGGCGTTTGCCCGGTTTTAGCTGCCAGTATTTTTTGATCAGCCGACGATCAATCGACTCCATCTTATAGGCAACACCCTGTCCCCGGTGTTTCCTGATCAGGCGCAGGGTGTGCCCTACTTTGTTCAGGAAAAGACCTAGCCCCTGCGCTTTGCGTTGCCACCACGGATTGCTCCGACCGGCGTCGTAGGCGTAGGCATCGAACAGGGCAACCAGGCCTACGGGTCGACCCTGCTCCTGCAACTGCCGCGCCATTTCGAAGGCAACAATACCCCCAAAGGAGAACCCGCTGAGCAGGTATGGCCCGGTTGGATTGTGCATTACAATCTCGGCAACGTATGCCTCGGCCATTTCGGTGATACTCCGAAACGGTTCATCAACACCATTTAGCCCGCGCGCCTGCAGGCCGTAAACAGGCTGGTCTGGGTGAAGATTGTTAGCTACTGCATTGAACAACAGTACGTTGAGGCCAGCACCGTGCACAATGTAGAGTGGGTCACGCGTGCCGCCGGGTTTGATGGGTACCAGCGATCCCCACGACACAGGTTTGGCATTTTCGTGGATCAACCCGGCCATTTGCCGCACAGTGGGGTACTCAAACAGGGTGGCGAGGGGTAGTCGGCGTCCGGTCTGTTTTTCCAGTCGCGTCATCACCTGCACGGCAATCATGGAGTGCCCGCCGAGTTCAAAGAAATTGTCGTCGACACCCACCTGCGGCATGCCCAGCACATCGGCCCACAGTGATGCCAGCAGTATCTCTTCGGGCGTGGTAGGCGCGTCGTGCTGATCTGTTTCGGTGGCGTGGGGGGTTGGCGCGGGCAGGGCCTTTCGGTCTATTTTGCCATTGGCCGTGATCGGAAAACGCGGTAGCACCACCACATCGGTGGGCACCATGTAGTCGGGCAGGCGTTGGGCGGCCTGCTTTTTCCACTGCCGGATCTGCTCACCCGATACGGTGGGCGTGGGTGCATACGGCTCGTTAACAAACGCACGGGCATCGGCCTGAGTCAGGTTCAGCGCAATGGGTGGCGGCGGGAGGACAGGACCCAGTGAGTGGGGTATAAAGACCGCCTCGAACCGATTGTCGGCCCCGTTACTGCACCAGCGCACATGCGTCTGATACCCCATCGACTCGCCCAGTGTCCAGCAGACATCAGGGTCAACACCCGGCTCAACGTGGGTAAGTTTAGCCCGCACCAGGTCCATGGATGTGGCTGGGTCGGTTATGTCGAGCAGAGTCAACAGCGCAAAATCCGGGGCATTGCGGTGATTGGGCATGCCCGTGATGCACACCACCTGCCCGGGATACTGCGCCAGCTCACGTTCCAGAACAGCCGCGGATGATCCTGCCGCTGTGGTCAATGTTTTCCAGTCAATCGTCTGATTAACAGATACTACCGATGGTGACGTGCCCACGTAGAGCCACACATCGAAGTGGTATTTGGTGGTTTCGTTGATGGATTTTCCTTCCCGCAACTGTACATCAACCGCCGTGATAGCCGGGATGAGTTGAGGTAGCAGATAGAAAAATGCCGGGTCGGCCATCAACTCGTCGTCGATCCTGATTCGGCGTTCAACGGTGCGCTTAAAATCAGCAACCGACTGTTTTCCTGCCGAGCGGGGCAACTGATCCTGCGCGTGGTGCATGGTCTGCAACTGCTTGCTTTGCATGTCGCCCACAAATACGCAGCCGCCTGGTGCCGTAGCCATTACCGCCTGCTCAATAGCCCGGAGCAGGTATCGCCCATCGGGAAAATACTGCGCCACGCTGTGGATCAGCACCAGATCGAGGGATGCCTTTTCCACCAGCGAATAATCGTCGGCAGAGGCCGTCTTGGCCGTCACGTGTGCCCAACGGTCGGGCTGCGTGGCTAGTTTCTGGTTTAGGTTGTCAATAGCCGGTTGGGCGTAGTCAGTCGCAATGTACCGGTCGGTGTCGTCGGCGAGGGCGAAAAGTAACTGTCCGGCCCCACTGCCAACCTCCAGTACCCGCCGCGCCTGCAACGCCCGCAACCGCTTGATCGACTGCCCCAGCCATTCGTCAGCCTGCTGCTGAATATCGGTTTGGTTTGTGAGTTGTTTGGCAATAGCCACGTCCAGATCGGCAGATTGCCCCTGTTCACCGGGACCCATCTGATCGGTGGCGCGGGTGTAGATCACATCCCAGCGTTGGTGCCAGTCGGTACCGTCCGTATCGGTTTGAGCGAGTTCAGGCACCACATAAGCCACCAGGCGCTGATCGTTTTCGCGGTCTTCGCGGGCCATCACCACGGCTTCTTTGATACCGTCAATACCGACCAGTGTATGCTCAACCTCGCCAAGTTCAATACGGAAGCCCCTGATCTTCACCTGTTGATCAATCCGCCCCATGTAGACGATATCACCATCGGGCAGCTTCCGCGCCAGGTCGCCGGTGCGGTAGAGCTTATAGTCGGTTAAATAGGCGGGCTGTTTGGCCTCGCCCACCGCATGTCCGTTCAGTTTGCCCTTTGGAGCTACTATAAACGGATTATCGATGAATTTTTCGGCCGTCAGTTCGGGCTGATTCAGGTAATGTCCCGATACCCCTTCACCCGCAATGCACAACTCCCCTGCCTCGCCGGGTTGAGCCAGTTGCCCGGTTTCATCAACAATATAAACGGTGGTGTTGGCAATGGGATAACCAATGGTGATGCGCTCATCAGTAGGCAAAATTTGCTTGCCGGTAGCGTAAATGGTCGTTTCGGTGGGGCCGTAATAATTCCACACTTCACGGCAGCAGGCCAGCAGCGTTTTGGCCAGGTCTAATGGCAAGGCTTCGGCGCAGGAGATTACACGCAGATTGGGGTTTCCATGCCAGCCAGCCGCTAGCAGCATTCTGAAGGCAGCAGGGGTCGTTTGTAGAAACGTAATAGACTCCTGGTCAAGCAGTTTAGCCAACAGCTCGCCGTTACGTGTAGTGGCTGGATCAACCAGAATTAGTTCGGCGCCAGTGAGCAGTGCTGTGTATATCTCTACCACCGACAAGTCGAACGCAACGGTAGACAGAGACAGGGTCTTGTCGGCGGCTGTCAGGCCCGGTTCGCGTTGCACACTATAAAGCACGTTCGCTACGCTATGATGCCGAATGGCCGCACCTTTGGGCCGCCCGGTGGTGCCGGAAGTGTAGAGAACATAAGCAATGCTCATCCCCGTCGGTGCTGGCGTGGGGACTGTGTCCGGGTAGTGAGCCAATGTTGGCCAGAGCGTGTCGACCACCAACTCGCGCAATGACGTATCGAACCGCCCTTCGTTAGCCATCGAAGTAAGCACCACAGAGCAGGCAGCATCGGCCAGGATATAGTTGATCCGGTCGGTGGGATGTTGCGGGTCAACGGGCACGTAGGCGGCCCCCGTTTTCAGGATACCCAGCATGCTCACTACCATTGCCAGCGACCGGTCTACCGCCAAGCCAACGCGGTCTCCCGCCTTCACGCCCTGCTCAAGCAACAGATTGGCCAGTTGATTCGCTTTTTGGTCTAATTCACTGAAGGTCAATGCGTCACGCAAATAGCGGATGGCCGTTTTGTTGGGGTACAGTGCCGCCGTTTCGCTCAGGAGCGTGGTCAGCGCCTTGTCACGTGGATAAACCAGTGCGTTGCTTCTGGGCGAAGTGACTGGTTTGGGCAACGATTGGGTAATGGACTTACGGCTGTCGATCACCGTCTCCTCAGCGTCAATTTGTGCCAGCGCCAAATCGGGTTGCTGCAGTACAGCCTGTAGAAAATGGGCGAATGAGGTGTGGAACGCCCGGATGGTTGCTTCGTTAAACAGCCCTACGTTATAGGACCATTCCAGAATCAGCGTCTGCTCCGATCCTGTTGCATTGAGCGACAGTTCGAAGTTTTCGTAGGCGCGGGGATTGCTGATTAATGTGTGTGACAGCCCAACAAAAGCCACCCCCTCGTCAAGCCCCATGTCAACGTTGAACACCACCGGCACAAACGACACCCGCGCCGGATCACGCCGGATCTGAAGTTTCCGTAGCAAGCCACCAAACGTAATGCGCTGATGCTCAAACGCATCCATCCAGGTGGCACGACGTTCGCGGAGATGGGTATAAAACGATTTTTCGGGGGTATAATGGCTGCGTAGCGGTAGCAGGTTCACGCAATGGCCTACCAAACCATATAAATCAGTTACGGCCTGACCAGCGGCGGGTAGGCCCAGCACCAGGTCACGCTGGTGCGTGAGGCGCATGAGCCAGAGTTCAAATGCGGCCGTGAGGGTGGTCACCAGACTACATCCCGCCCGTATACCTGACTGCTTCAGAGCCTGCACAAGTTCCTTTTCCAGTGCCACATCCACGCGGTTACCTGCAAAGGTGCGCGGCACGGGGCGGGGGGCATCGGTGGGCAGGTCAACCAGGGGGACGCCGTCGCCGTAGAGGTTCAGCCAGTAAGCTTCGTGCTGACGATATTCATTGCTTTCCGTGTAAGCCTGTTGCGCCAGGGCGTAGTCGCCAAGCTGTGGTGCAGGGGCTAATTGAGGAGCTATTCCCTGAACCAGTGCGCTATACAACTGCCCCATGTCCTGCAACAAAATGCCCGTCGACCAGCCGTCACAGATAATATGATGTGCCGTCAGGGTGAAGTGATGCGTGGTATCATCCAGTTTAATCAGCGTAGCTTTCACCAGTGGTCCGTTGGTCAGATCAAACTGATGTTGCGCATCCGCCAGCGCCAGATCCGTTACCGACTGTTCCCGCTTTTCGGGCAAAAGAGCGCTGCTATCCAGATAGGTGAGTGACCCGGTTAGTTCACGAAAAAGGCAGCTTTGTTGCCCGTCGGCGCTGAAAGCCGTGCGCAGAGCTTCGTGACGTTGCACCAGGGCCAGCCAGGCTTGCTCAAAGGCATCTTTGTCCAACTGTCCAACCAGCCGCAATGATACCGATTCGTTGTAGGCTCGATTGGCATCAGCCCCGCCAAATTGGCAGGCCGTCCATATTTCAGCCTGCGCATCGGTTATGGGCGATACCCTTACCAGTTCGGGACCAGCGAATGGATCAAAGTCAACGACAGTAAGGGCAGGTTGGGTGGCACGCTTCATCGGATAGCCAAATCTACTACGGCTGTATTAAAAGTATGTGGTAAT
The DNA here is from genome assembly GCF_017353185.1 of Fibrella rubiginis. Classification (GTDB taxonomy): domain Bacteria; phylum Bacteroidota; class Bacteroidia; order Cytophagales; family Spirosomataceae; genus Fibrella; species Fibrella rubiginis. The sequence continues at coordinate 866,399 of NZ_JAFMYV010000001.1, forward strand.
CTGCCAGTTTCTACACGATAACAGAGTTGGTAACTTACCGGCTGGTTCGCTGAGCCTGAAGGCGCGGGCCATTACTGTCCTGCTTCGGTTCTGGCGCAGCGGCACCCACGTCGCCAATATAATTGTTGCCTACCCGGTTTAATACCGTTAAAATAGGCTGTTGGGTAACGCGTTCGTAAAGAGAGAGCAATTGCTTCTCGGCCCGCGCCCACGAGCTGTTTGCATCGATGATGAGCAATGACAGCGCGCTGTTCTTGAGCAGGTAAACCGGCATCTGGTTATTAGCCAGGGCGGGCAGTTCCACTATGATCCGGTCAAACTGCGCCGCGTCGAAATCGTAGCTATGGTCGAGCAGGTAATCTATGCTTGTCACGTTCATAAAGTCGGGCTGAACGGTATAGGGCAGGTAGCTCACGTTTCGCTCAAATTCGCGCACTTCGCTACCTGTGTGGCGGGGGTAGCAATAGGCAACCCGGTGGTCGGCAGCGGTATACAGCCGCACCAGGCCGTGCGCTACCCAGCTTTTACCCTGTTTGGGTTGCATGCTAAACAGGTTAATAACGGGCGGAAATGGTTTGGCCGTTACCTGCGCAATTTCGATGTTGAGCGCGTTGAACAACTGCTCGAACATGCTGGTGGCTGCCCGATTGGCCCTACCCGTTGAGAGTGGATTCGTGACGGTTGGGAAAAATGCCGTAATGGGCCGGCCTATCAACGCTTCGGCCTGCTCAGGGGACTGGATACGCTTGTCAAGCCAGAACCGTAGCGCCATCAGCAGGAGGGCCAAAAAAATGCCTACGCCAATGCCCACAATCACGAGTTGTTTCCGCTTGGAAGGCTGCGGTTCAAGCGGAAAATCGGGTGCGTCGAGCACATCCAGTTTGCCACCTACCGCCACGTCCTGTTGCCGGGTACGTGACTGATCTACTTGCTGAAGCAGGGCGAAATATTCTTTCTCCGCCACGCTCAAATCTCGCTCTAACTGGCGCAGTTGTGACCCCAGCGGCTCATATTCACTTGTTTTGGCCTTGTATTCGCCAATACGCTTTTGGTACAATTCCAGCTTGGACGATGACTCTTCATATTCCAGCGACTTAGCAAGCCGGTCGGCGGCCAGCGTTTGCTGTGGCAATGCATCCGATGCATTGGTCGTGGCATCATAATCCTGCGCCGATGCTTTCAGGTCTTCCTGCGCCGCCGCCACAGCCGCCTGTAACCGGGTAAGTACTGTTTTTGGTTGACCATAGGCACGGGCGTTCGACAATTGGTTTTCGGCCTCAGCGAGCTTCCGCTGTTTTTCGTTCAAATCCGTATTGGCCGACCGGATGCTGCTTTGCTGACCCATGCGCTTATTGAGTGCATCTAATGAGGCTTTCGCCGCATTCTTGCGCATTAGCTCCTGATTATACTCATTGGTCAGTGCCTCGCGTGAGGTAGCCATGTTGCGGGCTTCTTCATCATAATCCAGTACGTTATGATTGGTATTGAACGCCCGCAAATTGCCCTCTGCTCTGTCCAGCGCCTCTTTCGCTCGTTTTAGTCGACCTTCGTAATAGCTTACTACCGAGTCTGTTTCCGACGTCTTGAAATACGAATTACGTTTGTTCAATACGTCGATGGCGTATTTCAGCGTCTGCTGGGCTACGGCGGGGTCGTTGGCCTCGTATTCCATCAGCAGCACGTCGTTGGTATTCTTCCGGGCTGAGCCCTTAATTTTCTCGCTCAACAGCCGGAATGAGTAAATCGAATTCTCCTGCAGCACCAGCGTTTTGATGGGGTTGGGCGTTGGCGACCGAACAAGGCTATCGAGTGCCCGGCGCAACACCTTTGGGTCGCCGTAGATGGGTAATTCGGCGCGAAAACTGGCCGGCACTGCCTTTTGCAGATCATAGAAGCCATTCCAGCCTAATACCATGCTGTCGGGATGAGCAAGCTCAAGATGGTCGGCCAGTAGATTTACGCCAACCTGAAGCAGGGTTTCCTTAGACCCCAACGTGCTTAGCAGGTTATCAAAAGCACTCACTGACCGGTCCATCACGGCACCCATCCGGTCGGTCATCAGCGAATAGCCCGATGCCAAACCCGTGTAGAGCGAGGTCTGCGATTTATAGATCTTTAGTTCGTTGCGCGTAACGTAGAAAGCCGTGGCTGCTGTCAGGCACGGGATTAGCGCAAACCAAAGTAGGTGCTGCCTCAGTAATCGCAGGAAGACAGAGATAGACATACGCCAGATCAGTTTCGTTTCAACCGTTGAATAGGTACACCCACCAATGCCTCAAAGGTGTGTACATTTTTTAAAAACTCGCCTTTCACCTGCTCCGAAATCGACTTTGTTTCCACGTAGCGTGTAGTAGCGTTAGCCATCAATTCGGCCGATAGGCGTCCTTTTTGCAATTCTACTTCAGCAATGCGGTAGGCTGTGAGTGAAGCCTGTTCGTCGAGCAGCCGTATTTTCAGTACCTGCTGGGCCGTAAGCATATCCTGGTAAATAGTGATCAGTTCACGCTTCAGTTGCAATAGTACCACATCTTTTTGGCGCTCACCGGCTTGTTGCGTGGCTTCGGCTTGCCGAATTTGGTGCTTACGGCCAAAAAGATCGTATAGCGATATGCGAGCATCAATACCTACCCGCCAGCCATTTGTCAATTGACCGATACTTCCTGTGCGGCCATTGGCATCAGGTACGCCGGTGGCCAGTAATGTCTGGTTGCCTCCTGAGTAGTTGCCAAAACCAGTCAGGTTCTGCAGAAGTTGCGAACGGGTTACGGCAGTGGCGGCATTCAGCGAGTTGATTACCTCGTCTTGGTATTTTAACAAAGGCGAATTGGCTGCCGCAATTTTCACGATCTGGTCAAAGGGTAACAACTGTGAACCAATATCCTGGTTGACATCCAGATAGAGCGTGTCGCCCGATAATCCCGTTGCCTTACCAAAGGCAACCATACCCCGCGCGCCACCCTGCCCAAAACTGACCATGGTGCACAGCAAACATAGTGTAGACAGCAAACTGAGCCGACGAAGCGTTTCGTTCGTCAGCGTCGGTACTCGGTTCATTCCCAAAGCGCGTGTTGATATAATGCGCACCTGGCCTTAACTGACTCGTGTGCAAACATCATCCTGGTTATTTTGACTTTTACTTGATAGTAATGTCACAACAAGCTCCTGAGGCATGTAACAGACCTGCGCAACATAGCTTACAGGTTCTGTGGAGTTAATGTGATAAGTGTTTCTAAACAAAGATAAACAACCCGTTGGATTGTTTATCGGCTATTCAAGGTGATTTGGGAAGTACGGTGCTGAAATATGTCGAACGGTACATGTTAAAGGTTGTTGCCGAAATCGTCGGCTGTGCCAGATGGCACGTTATGCCGCCCGAACGGCCTTCTCCCAAATGCCAGATAGCCCGCCATTCCAGAAGCGCACCAGGCCCAGCATAACACACCAGTTCATGAACACAAAATAGTAGGGGACAAACGTAGCCTTCCAGCGGGTTTGGCGGTTTTCGAGGTAATAGCCAACGCCCGCCATTGTGTAGAAGAGTGCCTGGCCAGCCAGCATGATGCACCAGAAAAGCCACTGTGCGCTACCCGCAGACAAGTCAGATACGATCAGGGCATTGAGTAATAGCAATAAAGGAAGACAAAACGGAGCGACTGCCCAGCGTAACACCCGGTGTGATATGTACTGAAAACTGAGCCAACCGTAGCGAAACGGGTTCAGCAAAGGCAGCAAACGCCCCATCGACTGAAAACCACCCGCTGCAATCCGCACTTTTCGTTTCTTTTCCTCCCGGATCGAATGCGATGGCCGTTCCATGGCATAGGCATCAGGCGCATAGTCTACGCGATATCCACGTCCAGCAATGCGCAACGAAATCATAAAGTCGTCCAGCAACGTATCGGCCTCGACAGGTTCATAGAGAGCCGTGCGGATGGCGAAGAGTTCACCGGCCGCACCAACAATGGTATGTAGTTCAGCGTCGAGGCGTTTTAAAAGAGATTCGTAACGCCAGTAGAGTCCTTCGCCACTGCCCGAAGCCGCTTCTGTGGCTTCGGTGCTGATTCGTTTTTCGCCGGTTACTGCGCCCACGCTGGCATTCGCAAAGCGATGCATAATTCGGCTTACAGCTTCGGGATTCAGCAGGGTATTAGCGTCGGTGAAAAGAGCAATAGGCGTTTGCACCAGAGGCATGGCATTATTCATGGCCTCAATCTTGCCTAGCCGACGTGTTCCCGACACAACTGTGAGGTTAGGCACCTGCGCTTTCATGGTTTCCAGGTATTCGGCGGAGCCATCGGTAGATCCTTCAACCACAAACAACAGGCGGACGTGCTGGGCGGGATAATTCTGCGCCAGGCAATTCTGCAATTTGGCGGGTAAATAGTCAATCTCATTATAAGCTGGTATAATGAGTGTCACGTCAAGGGTAGGCAGAGAGGGAAGGTCAAGCTGATTGGTATAGCCCAATAAGCGGCGCAGTTTCACCAGACCGTAGATCACGAAGCCGTAGCCTACATACGTATAGGCGATCAGCCCCGCCAGCAGCACAAAAAGTAAAACAGAGGGAATTGGCATGAAACTAAGGTGAAAAATACTTATCAGTTGACCGTCAGCTGGTAGCGAACCAGATAGGTTGCCGCCGCTGGTTGCGCTGGGCTCAGGGAGTACTGGATCGCGATCTCATCCTGATCAATAAATGGTAGTACCTGAGTGGTGTAGCGCTCTGTTTGCTTGTTGGTAAAAGCCAGGTTTACCAGCGATACGGCCAGCGGTTTCTCCCGCTTAACCGGTTGATACGTAATTTTATCGGTGATGCGCATAGGGATGATAGGGTAGGGTGGACGTTTATACATTTTCCTTCTGCCAAAGGCTAAACAGCGTTTGGTAGATCAGACTCATATCCCGCCCAAACGAGAACGTTCGGGCATACTCGATGTCGAGGTCAATGCGTTCCTGTTCGCTCATTTTGCCCTCACCTTTGGCGCGTTTTTTTACCTGCCAGAGTCCTGTCAGTCCAGCAGGACCAGCAAACCGCCGTACAGCATAGTCGGTGGTGAGTTTTTCGGCTTCGTAGAGGGGTAGTGGCCGGTTACCCACCAGCGACATGTCGCCCACCAGGATATTGACCAACTGAGGCAACTCGTCAATGCTGCTGTTACGCAGAAAGCGGCCCAGGCGCGTCACCCGTGGGTCATCACGGAACTTCAGAAACGTGCCACCTTCGTGACTTAGCTGGTAGCGCCGTTCGCAGACATAATGATCTTCATCAAAAAGCAGCCGTTGACATGAACCGGCAAGAGCGCAAGTTTCACAGAGCGCATTTCTGTGGTCAGCATCGTCCCAGGAATAGGATACCGGGTTGGTGTCGTACAGGTTTTGAGCGGCCATAGTGCTCAGCATCTTGTCGGCCTGCGTCGACATCGTGCGGAACTTGATCATGCTAAAAACCCGATAATTAGCTCCCACCCGTTTAGAGCGATAAAAAACCGGCCCTTTAGAGTCTAGTTTAATCAGCACGGTGGTGATCAGCAGAAGCGGGCTAAGCGTGAGGCAGGCACCCATAGCTACCAGCATATCGAGACCGCGTTTCCAGAGTGGTAGCTGAAAACTGGCATCTTCCGGCTGGATAGGTTCATTTACTGTTTGGCCAATGCGCGGCAGCAGTGAGCAATAGGCCTGAAGCCGTTCACGAAACGATGGGCCTTCAACGGGAAAGAATGAAATAATGTCGGTTGCCCCACCTTCGCTGGCCAACTGCAATACAGAGCGTGTGATAGAGGAGCAAAGTAGCAGAAGAGGAAGGCCGCGACGTGCGCTAAAGGGGTGCAGGCTTTGCAGCACCTCTGCATAATTGGCCGATTGGCCAACCAGGATTATATCCGCGGGCCGTTGGTTGGTAAGCCAGGCAATGGCGTCATCGACCTGTTTGTGCCATATCACATACTGCGTTTTGCCTAATGCACTAGTAATCCGGTTAAATACGGCTTCTTCCCGTTCAACTAAGAGGATATAGGTAGTGGTTAAGCTACTCATCAGTAGAGGGGGTGGTTGAACGCGGGAAAACGCCCATGGTATGGGCTTTGAGTTTAGGAATAGCGAGACTTGGTGCCAGCCCTGCCGGTATCTTAAGTACGTTTATGCCGGTTGGGCATCAAAACAGGTTGAACAGGGTGTTGAGTGACCAAGAAACCCTTTGACGATTGGTTTTCTGTGAGGTAACGGGTAGTTGGTAAACCTCTGGCAGTGCGGCTGTGCGCCGCAGCAATGATTGAAGTTTAGCTCTGGCCTCAAGCGGGTTAAATGGCTTCGGCAAGTAGCTGTCTGCACCGGCATCCAGGCAATCAATGCGAGTGGCGCTGTCAGTGGCGCCAGAAAGCACAATAATGGGGGTTTGCCCAATCAACTGATTGGCACGCACAAAACGAATAAGCTCCAGCCCGCTAAACGCCGTTAGATTCAACTCTGTCATAATAGCGTCGAACCGGTTTCCCTGCACGAGCAGTCGAACCGCGTCACGCCCTGTACGGGCAACTACACAGTCAAAATCTGCTTTCAGCGTTTGCTGAAGCACAGAGATGATGTGTGGGTTTTCATCGATGATGAGCAGACGTTTGGCAGGCTTTCTCATAAAAAAAAATTATTCGGGGCGTTGTGGCACGAAGTTTGTTACGTATCGATGCACAGCGTACTACACCAATTTATTTGTCAAGTACACGGGCATCAACTCGGGTTTAAACTTTTTTTTCGTTGAGCAATAACATTGGCAACTTGAAAACTGAGAATGGCATGGTAATTGATACTAATTCGGTGTACTCGTAATCCGTTACGACTGCAGAACGCTTACATACACAGCTTGAATTTGCACAGCTACTGCCTTTCAATCCTCGAGGCCAGTTGCTCTGCGAATTTGACCGGTTCACTATGGTGTTCCCAAAATCGTTTGTACGATTCTTGGGCACATTATTGCTGTTTAGAACCATTGAATGAAATCCCGTCACAGCGGTTTACTGAGTATATAATAGCCAATATTGTTATTAAAAGGCGTACTTTTGTTTATAAATATTATCTATATTATTGATAATCAGCTAGTTAAGTTAGCTTGTTGATAGGTTGGTATTTTTTTTAAATTATTAGATTAGTCCTAGTAGTGCACGGTTTCGCTATACCTAAAAAATCATATGAAGCTGCAAAAGCCATCTAATTGAGTAGTTTATACGAAGTACATCTGTCATGAATTAGCTGGCAATTAGTGGTCTCGCCGACTTAAATACCAATAGATGTTACTATGAGCAACTCGTTTAGCCAACGGCGCCTCTTGCGCTGATATGTTATAATTCCCAGTACACACTTCCCCACCTGGGCCGTATACGCTTCAACTAACAAATAAAGAAGCTTATGTTGAGCAGGTAGATCTACCAAGTGTTTGACGAAGTGCGGCGAATGCTGTTTCTTCACACACCTGAATCTGCCCACTATGCACCGTTTGCTGTTCCTGTTAATTAGTTACCTCCTGATGAGGTCCGTTTCCGCCGTCGGGCAGGTAAGACGCGTGGAAAATCTCTCGGACCTGGGCGAATCACTGGCGGTGAACTGGGCGTTTCGGGCAGGTGACGATCGTGACTGGAGTCGCCCTGAGCTTGACGACCAAACCGGCCCTGGCAAGCCCTGGCAGCTACTTAACCCCGCTCAGCCCGTCCCTGATCTGTTGCCGCGTCTTCCTCAGCGTATTGGCTGGCTCCGGCTTCGGCTGAAACTCGATTCATCTTTTCGCCGACAGCCAGTGCTGTTACGCTGGCGGCAGTCGGCGGCTACCGAAGTTTTCGCCAACGGACACTTGGTACGAGCTACGGGTATCGTTAGTTCTGACTCCAGCATGGCTAAAGCCGTACACGGTATGCATGACTATTTTGCCGCTGCCCTACCCGACTCAATGGGTAACCTGGTGCTGGCTGTACGGTTTGTTGTAGCACCAACGGGCTACCGCGCACAATACGGGCAGCGGGTTAATTATCTGCTCAATATGAACCTGTTGCCTAACGGGCAAGAAACCACCCAACCCTACTACAACCGCTGGCAATCGCTGACACAGACGCTGGTAGCGGGGCTGCTGCTGATGATGGCCATTTTGCACGCGGCCTTTTATGCCTATGACACCACCCAGCGGGCAAACCTGTTTGTGGCCCTGGCTACGTTTTTTTTGGGTGTCGCGTCCCTATCGGTGGGGGTTAGCTTTTTGTTAATTGATGAACTGAGCAGCTATGAGTCGTGGAGCTTGGTCAACGTACTGTGTTATCCCCTGGGGTATGGGTGTCTGCTTACTGCCCTGTATCGTATTTTCGACCGGTCACAGGGAGCTATCTATTATGGTTGTTTGGTAGCCCTGGCTACGTTTGCCGTGCTGGGCCTGACTGATCGCATTAATGGCGCGTCATGGGCCGAAACGGGTTCGGAAGTGGTGGCGTTAACAGAACTGGTTCGGGTTACGGCGTTGTCGTGGCGACAGCGCGGAGCCAACATTATTGGTTTTGGCATGGGTGGGGCCTTGTTTTGCTTTCTGCTCTTCTTTGCCTACGACCGGCTTGAGAGGGACGGTTTGCTAAAACTGGACCAGGCCGATGTGCATCTGTTCTACATTGTCGGCGTCTGTTGCGTACCCATTGCCATGTCGCTTTATCTGGCTCGCACGTTTGTGGCTACCCAACGGCGATTGACGGGTCAACTACTTGAAATTCAGCGGCTATCGAAGCAGTCATTTGAGCAGGAGCAGGATCGGCAGCAAATGCTGATGAGGCAAAAAGACATCCTGGCCCAACAGGTATCCGAGCGCACGGCGCAGTTGCAGGCGTCGCTCGATGAGCTACGTACTACGCAGGACCAGCTGGTGCAAAAAGAGAAAATGGCCAGTTTGGGTGAGCTAACAGCAGGCATTGCCCACGAAATTCAGAATCCGCTCAACTTTGTCAATAACTTCTCGGAAGTGAGCACTGAGTTGGTGAGAGAGCTGGAAGAGGAACGGGCCAAAGGGGTGGAGCGGGATACCGAACTGGAAGCCGAGATTTTGGCCGATCTAAATCAGAACCTGGAAAAGATCGGGCACCACGGGCAGCGGGCTTCGGCCATTGTGCGGAGCATGTTGCAGCATAGCCGCACCAGCACGGGACAGCGTGAACCCACGGATATCAACGCGCTGGCTGATGAATACCTGCGCCTCAGTTATCATGGCCTGCGGGCGAAGGAAAAAGCTTTCAACGCCGCTATGGACGCTGACTTTGCCGCTGATTTGCCGCTCATATCGGTAGTGGGGCAAGACATTGGCCGGGTATTGCTCAACCTGTTCAACAATGCCTTCTATGCCGTGCAGCAAAAGCACCTCAGCGGGCAGGGTGGGTCGGGGTATCAACCCAGAGTGCGGGTGCAGACGCGGGCCGTGAAAGGGGGCATAGAAATACGGGTTGCCGACAATGGCGTGGGTATGAATGAGGACGTGGCACAGAAACTGTTTCAACCCTTCTTCACCACGAAGCCCGCTGGCAGTGGCACAGGCCTGGGTCTCAGCCTAAGCTACGATATCATCACCAAAGGCCATGGCGGCAGCCTTCGGGTAGAGAGTGTCGAGGGCGAAGGGGCTACATTTATCGTTATGATTCCGAACGCGCGTTAGCCTGTATATCAGTTGCTTATGGACTTAACCGTTTTCTCCGTCACTATCTTTCTGCTTTTCCGGATTCGTGTGTTTCTGGAAACAAAAGAGCGTACACCCGTCTGGGATCGCTGGCTACTGTGGTCGGCTTATGGGTTAATTGCCCTGGTTCCGCTTGATAGCCTTGTCGATAACCTGGGCTATAACCTGCTAGTTACCTGGCTGTGTTATGTGGCGCTGGCCTTTGCTGCCTACGTAACCTACAGGCGGTCACAACGGTACCCACCCGCGCGGGTATTGCTGTTCGGGTTATTGCCATTTATTGCGGTCCATCTGGTGATTTACCTCATCAAAAACATCCTGCCCAAGTCGGTTTACTGGCCAAACCACACCTGGTTCGAGAGTGCGCTGGGCTTCTTCTACTTTTGGGTAGGTGGCTTGTATCTCATTGCCGCCCGACAGCGAAAAACATATACCAAAGAACACCAGGCCCGCATTGACCGCGAGGAGGCTGAACAGCGTGAGCGCCACCTGCTGGAAGGCCTGGTGCAGGAACGGACGGCCGAACTAACCCACCAAAAGGAGGCTCTGCAAGCTACCCTCAACGAACTTCAGGCAACGCAGGATCAACTGGTGCAACGCGAAAAGCTAGCCAGCCTGGGTGAGCTAACGGCGGGCATTGCCCACGAAATACAGAACCCGCTCAACTTTGTCAATAACTTCTCGGAAGTGAGCACCGAACTGGTGAAAGAACTGGCCGAAGAGCGTGAGAAAGGGGCCGCCCGTGACACTGAACTGGAAGCCGAGATTCTGGCTGATCTGATTCAGAATCTGGAAAAGATTGGGCATCACGGGCAGCGGGCCTCTGCTATTGTGCGCAACATGCTTCAACACAGCCGTACCAGCACAGGGCAGCGCGAACTTACTGACCTCAACGCGCTGGCCGACGAATATCTGCGCCTGAGCTATCACGGCCTGCGCGCCAAGGATAAGACGTTTAATGCCAGTTTTGTGGCCGATCTCGACCCCGACGTGGCTCCAATCAGCGTGGTGGCGCAGGATATTGGCCGGGTATTGCTCAACTTGTTCAACAATGCCTTCTATGCCGTGCAACAACGCCAGAAACAGGAGCGGGAAACGGGTACGCTGGCGGGTTACGCCTACCGCCCTGCCGTGAAGGTGTCGACCAAACAGACGCCCGTTGGCGTGGAAATACGGGTAGCCGACAATGGCATTGGCATTCCCGACGAACTGGAAGGAAAGATTTTTCAGCCGTTTTTCACGACCAAACCCAGCGGTAGTGGTACGGGTCTGGGCCTAAGCCTGAGCTACGACATCATCACCAAAGGCCATGGCGGTTCGCTGGAGGTGCAGTCGGAAGAGGGCAAAGGCACCACGTTTGTGATCTTGCTGCCTCATTGAAGGGAAAAGCAAGAGATAAGAGGCAAGAGACAAGAGGTAAGAAACAGGAAACAAGAGGCAAGAAACAAGAAATAAGAGAAAGGGGCTAACGCCAGCTGACGTTTATTTCTTGCCTCTTATTTCTTATCTCTTGACTCTTATCTCTTGCTTCTCCTTGTTCAATCTCCCTCAAATCGGATTGCCAGGCTCATGGGGCAACTAACGGCCATGCCTGCCTGGTGAGCCGGATACCAGCGGGGCATCTGCACTACGGCCCGAAGCGCGGCCTTGTCGAGCAGTGGGCCCTGCGACTTTACAACCCGAATATTGGTCAGGAACCCTGTGGGTTGCACCCGAAAACTTACCTCCACAACCCCTTCAATACCAGTTGTCCGGGCCGAATATGGGTACAGATCGGGGTCGAGGAAATAAGCGTCCAGCGCTGGTTTTCCACCCGGAAAGAAGGGTATGTTGTTGAGCGGTACGTATTCGTCAACTGACTCATTTTCAATTGATTTGCCTAGCTCTGTCGATACTAACCGAGACGGGTTTTCTGCCTTGGCTGATGTTAATGTGGCTGGGCACTGGCCCAGCGCAGATGAACGTAGCAGGACGGTGCAGACAAGCATAAAGACGTTGCGTTTCATAGTGCCGTGTTTTGTGTCTATCGGGCTGTTATTGCCGACGCAAAACTCGCAATGCACCTATGGCTGGTCAATCACGGAACTCCGTGGTTTAGGAGGCAGAACTCCGTGATATTTGATAATTCGCCTACGCTCTGAACCGAATCTGCTGCTGATCAAAAGCGCGCTTAATGGCTTTAATGACTTCACTCTGAGCAGCAAGCGGCTCGGTATGCGTGGGATTGATCCAGCAGCTGAGCACAAACTGAATCTGGGTATCGCTGAAATTCCGGTACAATAAATCGACAGGCTGGTGGGGCAACACAAACGGCAACTGCCGCACCGCTGCCTGGGCCGCCTGTTGCGCTCTGACCAGATCGTCGGGGTAGGCCACGCCCGCCACTACGTCGATCCGGCGCTGCCCACTTCGCGAAAAGTTGATGATGGGTTTCTGAAACACGTCTTTACTCGGAATCTCCACGGTTTGCCCCTGTCCATTGTCGAGCATGATAGACCGGAGTTTAATGTCGAGCACACGCCCCTGAAATCCATTGGTTTCTACGGTATCACCTACCTGGATGGGCCGGGATAGCGCAATGACAATGCCCGAAATAAAGTTGGCGGTCAGGTCCTGAAAAGCGAAACCGATGGCCAGTGCAATCACGCCGGCTCCGGCCAGCAGTGACGTAACTGTTTTTTCGAGGCCCACCACGCCCAATGCCACAAACACGCCTACGGCCAGCACCACAGACCGGACAATTGCCCCGGTCAGGTTCACCAGCGACTGGTTGTTACTCACCCGGTTTAGCCCCGCCGCTATCCACCGTTTCACCCACCGCGACAGGATAGTAAACAGTAACAGTAGCAGTACTGCCACCACGATTCGGGGTATGAGCCGCAGCCCCTGCCGGCCCCAGCTGATCAATTCGGCGTAAATAACGAGTGTTGCTTTATATAGGTCCATCTTTTACAGCAGACAGTGAAGAACAGTAGGCAGCGTTATCCCGAGAGATTGTCTGTTGCCCACTTGTAGTACTGCATACTGTCCGTCACTGTTTAAACCGTGCCAACAACTCGTCGCGGTAGCCGGGGCTGAGGGGAATGGGCAGCTTGTCGCCGACGAGTACCTGATGCCGTTCTATTTTGTCGATGTGTTTCAGGTTGACGATATACGATTTATGGACCCGCATAAAATCGGTGGCGGGCAACTGGGCAAGGCCTTCGGCAATGGTCATACGGGTAACTACTTTTTTATCTCCCTCATAGAACATGAGGTAATTACCCTCCGACTCCACAAACAGCAACTCGTCCAGGTCGATACGAACGTAATCGTAGCCATCTTTCACAAACAGCGTTTTTTGGGCGGCTTTGGCCGTTTCTGCAGATTGGCCGTTGGCCTGTTTCTGGTCGGCGGTGTGGCGGTCGTTAGCGCGGTTGACTGCTTGCAGAAAGCGCCCAAAATCAATGGGTTTCACCAGATAATCGACAGCGTTGAGCTCAAAGCCTTTCACGGCATGCTCGGCATAGGCGGTGGTGAAAATGAACATCATGCCCGGTGGTAACAGCCGTGCCACGTCGAGGCCGGTTATGTCGGGCATGTTAATGTCGGAAAAGACGAGATCAACGGGGTGTTCGTGCAGGTAGGCAAGGGCCTCCACGGCGTTAACAAACGTCTGTTTCAGTTCCAGAAACGGTACTTTATTGGCGTGAAACCGAACCACGTCCAGCGCAATGGGTTCGTCGTCGATGGCAATACAGGTGAGCATAAGCAGGTATCTATCAATTACTTAACTGCAACATTAAATCTAGGGTGGCTTGCCTGTCCAACACCTGTTCGGTAAGTGCGTAACGATCTGGGTACAGGAAAGCAAGGCGCTGCCGAACGTTGTACATTGCCTCGCTTTCGGTACTCAATGCCGCTGCGGGATACGTCAGCTGAAGATGCAATTGCTGCTGCCGAACGTTTACCCGGCCAACAATCAACGCATTACCCGCCTGTTGGAGCGCATGATCGATCAGGGGGGTGAGCAGGAGAGGAGGCAGGGTAGTGGGTTGCTCATCCCAGTCATAGCTAAACGAAATGGCGTGCTCGTTGGGCAGAAACTGCCGGTGAAATTGCACATACTCATCCACAAACCGAAGCTCGTCGCCCATATCTACCTGGGTAGCCTGAGTTTGTTCCAGTGGGTAGCGTATCAGCCGCGAGAGTTGCTGGACACCGTCGGGGGTGCGTTGGCCGCCTTCGGTGAGGGCTGTGCCGAAAATGTTGTTGAGGGAGTTGAAGAGAAAATGGGGGTTCACCTGCGCTTTCAGGGCTGTGAGTTCGGCCTGCGTACCGGTCTCGGTCAGGGCGTGCCGGGTTCGGTTGATTTCGCGGAAATAATGCCATACGCCATAGAGCACAAACCACCCCAGTACCCAGTATATCACGCTGCTATTCACCTGGTTGGGGCCGGTGGCCAGCGTTAGCAGGCTGGTTAGCCCGCTGGCCAGCAGGGTAGGGGCGGCAATGACGTAGATGACACGCCCAACCCAGCTGCCCAGAAAAACGAACGGTTTCAGCCAGAAACGGTAGTTAATCACCGCCAGGCTCCACAGCAAACCCACCCACGGGAAGGCCTGTTCGGGAGCATAGCCAAATCGAACCACGATGTAGGCCAGGGTATAGCCAAACCTGTAGCCCCCTGAATTGAGCCGCCGCTGCACGTCGGGTACCAACTGCGCTGTCGATTCCAGGTAAGCGTTGATATACCGTTCGCCATGGCCCAGCCAAAACCCCGTCAGCGACAGAATCAGCACAATGAACACGCCGTATCTGTGCCAGAACTGACTGACAGGCAGCGGAATACGCTCTTTAAGTTGATGTAGCCGGTTCAGCATAGCGCTATCCTGAGCAGGACGGTGTAAGTATGATCGGCTTCGGCAGTGGTAAGTTTGTGCAGCTTCGGGTAGGCCAGTTTCAGGCGTTTGCGCACGTTGGCCAGCCCCAGGCCGGTACCCTTCTCCAGATCGGTGCGGGGCAAAATACTGTTCTCCGATTTAAACGTCAGTACGCCATCGGTCACATGCAACTGGATACGGACAAAGCAGGGTTGCTGGATACTGATGCCGTACTTGAACGCATTCTCGATCAATGGATTCAGCAATAGCGGTACAATGGGGGCGGGTTTGCCGTCCCAGACCACGTCGGTGCTGATCTGGATGGTGTCGCGCTGGGGCAGGCGCAGTCGTTGCAACCGTAGGTAGTCGCGGATGAAGTCGATCTCGCGTGAGACGTCGGTTAGCTGCTTCCGCGATTCTTCCAGCACATACTGCATGATACCCGCCAACTGCGCCAGGCTCTGCTCGGTGCGGGGCAGGTGCTCGGCTTTGGCCAACCTCTGTAGCTGTTGCAGGGCGTGGAAAATAAACGGTGGGTTTACCTGTGCGGTCAAGGCAGCCAGCTCGGCTTCGCGGGTGGCCTGCGCCAGTAGACGGTCTTCTTGTTGGCGCACCGACAAATGCATGATCAGCGTCTGCATGGTCCAGAAGCTCATGGTGAGCGTGGGCAGGGCCGCATCGAAACCCGCCCTGCTCGTTGCCGGGCTAATGTAGAGCAGGGTACTGGCCAGCGAATACCAGATGAACCAGCTAAAAAGCAGGGCTGCAAAAAAGATAAGCTTGCTACCCAGCCGGCTGTCGAAGAGGGTTTTACGGGCAAAGTACCAGTAAACGTAATAACCCGTTCCGGCAAGGAGCAGCAGGAGCGGCAGAAAAACGGTAAAAGCCAGCCGCCAGGAAAGAAAAAAAGTAGACAGGTCTGGTACTGGTTTGCCCTGCGCTTGCCAGCCGCGCATAAGTTCGTTCGTAAACGGGGTGGGACCGGCTGCCTGCTGTGAGTTGGCATAAGCAGCAAACCACTCGTTGAGCGGGGCCATCCAGGCAGCTACACTGAGCCAAATCAGGCCAGTTAGCCCTACCAGCACCGGCCAGTACTTCTGCCAGAATACCCAGAAGCGCTGGGTTACCCGTAAAGGAAAAGGCATAGATTAACGAAGTAACAGGGTGCGTAACACGTTTGAGACGATGAGGGCATCGGTAGAGAGCGTACGGGTTATTTTGGCAAGAGCCTGATCTGTACGGCTGTTCACGTTGCGTCGGATGGTGTTTACCGAAAACGCAGAGCCCAGAAAAATAACGATCCAGAGGCCCATTTTAGACGTTGATTTGCGGCGCATAAAACGTTGGCGTTTAGTAGTTGTGGTTGCTTGATGAACCAAACCTACGTACACCCGCTTATGCGGCAAATCAGATGGGATGAGCACCCTGAACTTTGGGAGGAACTGCCTAAACTTTGGGATATAAATGCCCAGTGCCAAACCGATAAATGGCCGTGAACCCACATGTTGACAAATGCCCCGGCTGTGGTATCCTGCTGCCGCAAAGTATAGCCGAGCCTCCGTCGCGCTACCTGGCGTCGGGGGCGTGCTGGCAGTTAATTAACGAACTGGAGTATTACACGCTCTCGCTGGCTGACCCTTATTTCATCCATCAACTGGTTGTTGATACGTACGGAGCGCAGCACACAGGCCCACAAACCAGGCCCATCACTACCGCCTTTGCACTGATAGGTCTGCAACTAGCCATCGAGAAAGGCTATACGGGTCGTCAGGTGCAACAGGCACACATGGCCCTGGCCCTACAACAAAAAAACTGGCCCCGGCTGACTATGCCTGACCAAACAGGTACCCTGACCGTGTCGCATGGGCTATTGGCCGGGGCGGGTGAACCCCGACATGGGCGCATACACGAGTGGGCCGAATCGGTCTGGCAACGTTGGGCACCCTGGCACAACTGGACACGAGACTGCGTGAACCGATACCAGTTGTGATGCGTCTATCCTAGAACTGGTAATAAACGCGCGCCCGCAACCCCACCGAGGCGGTATTCAGACTGGTTTCGCTGATCGACAGAGGCACGGCAGCAAACGGGCTTAACTGCCCCACGAAATGACCCCATTGCCGTTCGGCGCTGAAGCCTACCGTCCAGCTACTATACCAGTTGAGTGGTCTGTCTACGATTAAGTTTTGGCGTGCATCATCCTTGTCTCGGGGACGAAGCATGGTTCGTTCGTAGTCGAAATGAATTGTTTCTAAGGCGTTCAGGCTGAGGTTAAGTCCTGCAAAAGGGGTTAGCTGCACCTGTTTGCCCACTGCCAGCCGGTAGCCAACCTGCAATGGAATTAACAGTGCCCGCCCCGACCGGTTGATGTCAACGGCAGCGCGGGGGCGTTCGGGTGTGGGGGGGGCAGGGACCTGGTAGGGATACTGATTTCGGAAATCGCGCCGGGTTTTTTCGGTAAACTGAGCTTCGGTCTGAAAAGCGTCGCCCCGCCAAACGGCCTGCCCAATCCCGGCACTAAAGGTCCAGTGACCAAGCACGGCTTCGGTGTTGACACTCAATGCCGACTGCTCGGTGCCGACATCGCCGCCAATCCCCAACCGCCACTGAATGCCCGAAGGCGTAGGCCTGTTGGCTGGCGCCGCTGCTGCTTCGGCTGCCGGAGCATAGGGCGACCGGTAGCGTACGCGCCGCAACCGGCTGGCCCAACTCGTTTCGAGCGCCTCTGTGTTGAGCGTGATTCCCACCGGATTGAGGGATTGAACTACCTGAGGTACAGCCTGCGGTACAGGCTCGGCAACAGGCTGCCGCGTAGCATCTGTTGTCGCGTAAGTATCGGGTTGTGAGGTGGTTGGCTTAGCGGTTGCTGCCGATGAAGCCGTTGATGGAACGTAGCGCGTGTTGTCATAGGCAGGCGTGTTGTTTGCTGAACTGGGTGAGTTTGTTTGGCGCGGTGATTGAATTGTTGGTGCAGCCACGGGTGGCTGGCCTGTTCGTTGGCTACTGGCAACGCGGGTCTCGGTTGGCGAAGCAGGCATGCCGGTAGCCCCTGGTACTGGGCTGGGTGTGGCGGCCTGCGCAGCAGGCCGCCAGTTGGGAGCAGGCTGGCCAGCTGGATTGAGATTGCCTGTGGCAGATACACCTGTGCCATCGGCATCACGGGTCTTACCGTATCGAGGTACCGTTTGCCGGGCCAACTGCGGCGCAGATGGAATTAGCTGCGGTGTGGGTTGCGCCAACCGCGGTTCAGCTTGCACCAACTGCGGGCTGGGCTGAGCCGAGTAGCCAGTGGTTGGTGTACGAGGTGGTTTGGCCGTGTAAGTCAGCGATGTAGTGCCATTGCGGTCGCGTTGCTGCACTACATAGACCGTATCGGGCCGGGCGGGCACCTGGCTCAGTTGCATGACCGACTGCTGCAACGACGTCTGGGCTTTTTCCAGCCGCTCGATACTCTGGGTGAGCGTTTGCACATGCTGGTTCAGCGTTTTGTTAGCCTGATATTGCCATACCGATGCCACCACCAGGCCAGCCACGGTAGCGGCACTGAGGGCGGGTTGCCACCATTGCCGGGGGCTTTGCCATACGGAAGGGGGGAAACCCGACCGGTACATAAATTGCTGAAACTGGACCCATTTTTTTTCCTGAAACGGGGGCGAAACGCTGTCCAGTTTTCGGCGAATGGCGTCGCTAAACTCGTCAGTTTTCATGATGATGTTGTTTCGTTGAAAAGGCGTTGCTAACAAGTTCCTGAAGCCGAAGGCGTGCCCGCAGAAAATGGGACCGGATCGTGGCTTCGTTGGCGTTGAGGGTATCGGCCACTTCCCGCAGCGAATAACCATCAACTACGTGCATCACGAATACGGTGCGTTGCACCGGCGGAAGTTGCTGCACAAGCGCCAGGATATCGTCGGCCGAAATCTGGTCGACAACCGTGTCGGGAACGGGCACGTCGGGTACTGTCCCTGTTAGGCTCGACTGGTTGGTAACGGTATCGAGCTTGTGGTATTTGCGGTGGTAACTGATCGCCGTATTGACCACAATAGTGCGTAGCCAGGCTTTAAAGGGCAAGGTAGTGTCGTAGGAGTGCAGGTGCTGAAACACTTTCAGAAAGCTTTCGTTCAGCACATCATCTGCTTCGTCGGCATTGGCCATATAGCGCATACAAACGCTTTTGGCGTAGCTGTAGAACTGCCTGAACAGAGTTCGTTGCGCCTGCGGATCGTTGGCCTGGCACGCCTCGATAACACTGAGTAGGTCGCTGTCGGTAAAAGAAGATCGTCGGCGGAAGAACAAGATGCTGAGGCGGTTAAAACGTTGATGCTGGCAATACACTAGCATACGTGTCAGATAGACCGGTTGTTGCAACATCGCTCATTTTTGTCTTCTACTCCGGCGCAACGTTTGCCAATGTCCATACGTATTTGGGTTTATGCACCCATGATTAACAGCATTTGTTCGTGAACATGATAACAATTTTACTGATTGCCGGCCGACAGGCCAATGGACCCGGTTTGGCAGCGGGGTCAAGTTATATAGCCCAGCTAACCCGCCGGCTACAGGCCGATGGGCTGGAGCCGGTAGTGCATCTGTTCCGTCCTTTTAATCTGGACGAAGTCAGTGCGTGGCTGGCCAAGCAGCCGCTGATGCGCTATGACCTGGTTATTTTCCAGCCTGACTTTGGCAAACTGCTAGCCCGTAAGCTTCGTCAGCAGTTGTCTGTTGTACTGGGCCATCTGCATCCGGTTCGAAACCGCACCTTTTTACTCACTCCCCTGCCGCAACGCAACCGGTACTTCAGGCGTATCAGACAGCGAACCATCTGTCTCGCCGTGGCCCGGGTGTGGGGTATTCCCTGCTTCGACACCACCGACATTCTGGGGTCGGGTGAAGAGTTTTTTCAGGCCGATGCCCGGGAGGACCTCAGCGCGGTTGCGCACGAGTTGCTTGGTAGTGAACTGTATCAGGCCTACCATGGTCTGCACGATCCCAGCGGCCCATCGCTCGCTGTCGTGCTGCCAGCCGAAGTGCCTGCCTGGCGGCGCTATTTTACCGCTGCTTGGCGGTAAGGTGTTGCGTACTTTTATGTTGATTTATAAACCGTTCATTTACTACATCCCATGTTCCAAAAACTCTTACTCGGTGCGGCATTGCTGGCAGCAGTGGCCGCCTGTACCCAGCAAAATGTGGCTACAGACCCGCAAGACGACGAATCGACAGCGGTAATCAGTTCACTGGCGCGGTTAGGTAACCCCAACAACGCGACGGCTATCACGGGTAAACCGTGCAGCGAAACGGTTATCGCCAAAGAAAAAGTGCCGCAGGCAGTTTACGATTATTTGGCCAAGACGTACCCTGCCTACGTGTTCGTGCAGGCCGAACAGGGTACCGACCGCGATGGAAAGACGTTCTACGAGATTCAGTTTACGCTCGACGGTAAGAAGCGGCAACTCCATTTTGATGCGGCTGGCGTTGTGCTGGCTGGTCCGGGCAATGGTCCGAAAGGCCCCGGTGGACATGGCCCCAAGGGAACGCCGCCCCTGAAAACAGATATTGCCGCCGACAAGCTGCCCAAACCCATTACGGATTACATGGCCGCCAATTTTAAAGGATACACGATCGTGAAGGCCGAAGTCGTCACGGACGCCACTACGGCAGCCGTGCTTTTCTACGATGTGCGCTATACCCTCGATGGCAAAACCGCTGAAGTGCATTTCGACGTGAACGGTAACCTACAGGCACCCCACAAGGGTGGTCACGGACCAGGTTGATTGAACCGTCTTCGAATAACAAAAAAGGCCATCCCTGCTTAGGAATGGCCTTTTTTGTTGCCTGAGCTTTAAGTTCGGGCCAACCGTAAACAGGCTCACTATCGACTGGTCTGGTCCGTTAGCACGTGCCCATGAAAGCAGGGTAATTCTCTTTAGAGCCGTTGATACTGCTAGACCAAACGTTTGCATTGACTGAACTGGCAGAAGCCAATCAGCGGTGAATGGATGCCAAAGAAGCCACGGGTAAGGTTATGGATTTGATTGCTTACTAACAACGCAGATTTTCATTTTTACCACGCATGAAGAACCCGTTTGTTTCGCTCGGTTTTGTTTGTATTAGCCTGTTGATGAGTAGTTTGCGCATGCCGTGCCTGGCGCAGTCGGCACCCAGAAAGTCTGTTATTATTGGCTATGTGAGTGGCGGAGGCTGGACAAAAGAGCAGATCGAAGCGCAGAAGCTTACCCATATCAACTATGCCTTTGCCGTGCCCACTGCCAGTGGCCTGCTGGCGCCAATTTCGGCCAACGATTCGGCCAATCTGGCCAAGCTGACGGCTCTGCGACAGGTGAACAAAGATCTCAACATCCTGATCTCGATTGGGGGCTGGGGCGGCTGCAAGTATTTTTCCGACGTGGCCCTGACAGACGCTTCGCGGCAACGGTTTGCCGACAATGCGGTGGCTTTCCTTAAAAAATACCAGCTCGACGGCCTGGATATTGACTGGGAATACCCCGCGCAGATTGGGGCGGGCAACCTATTTCGTCCCGAAGACAAGCAGACGTTCACGCTCTTTCTGAAAGCCCTCCGCGACCGGCTGGACCAGCAGGGTAAACAGGACAACCGCCCCGCCGCCCGCCACTACCTGCTTACGGCGGCCACCGGTGGCGACACCGCGTTTGTGAGCCATACCGAGCTGGGTAAGGCGCAGCGATACCTGGATTATGTGAACATCATGACCTACGACCTCTACCACGGCAACGACAGGGTAACGGGTCACCACAGCCCGCTTGGTCAATCGAAAAAGGGCAACCAGTCGCGCAACAGCTCTATTTCGGCGGTGGAAGGCCACGTGCAGGCGGGGGTACCCATCGGTAAAATCGTGCTGGGATTGCCGTTCTACGGGCGGGGTTGGACCAACGTAACCGACAAAGACAATGGTTTGTATCAGCCCCAGGCCGCTACCGGAAAGCACCTCTTCATCAGCCACGACGAACTGGTCGATAAATACATCAACAAGAATGGGTTTACCCGTTATTGGGATACCGACGCCCAGTCGCCGTATTTGTGGAACCCCACCTCGCGCATGTTCATTTCGTATGCCGACCCCGAATCGCTGGCCGCACGCGTAGCCTGGGTCAAAGCCAAGGGGCTGGCCGGGGTGATGTTTTGGGAATACAAGTACGACCTGCGGCAGAAAAAACTGCTCGACGTGCTGGTGCAGGGCCTTCGCTGACCGTTACCCGGCACGTCAACCAGCACCGTTCCGTTATGACTTATTTGCTCCTATCTTATCGCTTCGTTTGTCGGGCTGTTGCGGTTGGTCTGCTGATTGCGCTATCAGTAGCCTGCCAGCCCGACGCGCCCAAACAGGTGGTGGTTTCGCCCACCCTTACCCTGTTTGCGTCTGAGCCGCCTGAGAAAACTACGCCCGCCCACCAGCTGCCCGCCCGCCTGCCCGCCGGCATGGTGTACGTACCCGGTGGCTACACGCAGATTGGGTCGGAGGAGGGGCTGACGCAGGAGCAACCCGTATTTTGGGTGCAGGTGAAGCCTTTTTTGATGGATCAGCACGAAGTAACGGTGGGGCAATTCAGGGCGTTTGTGCAGGCAACGGGTTTCAAAACCGAGGCCGAAACCTTCGGTGATGCCGCCGTATTCGACGATGCCACCCACGAATGGAACCTGATAAAAGGTACCAACTGGCGGTACCCCTACGGACCCCAGGCAGGACCTGCCGCTGACACTATGCCCGTAACGCAGGTGTCGTGGAACGATGCACGAGCCTACGCCAAATGGGCCGGTAAGCGCCTGCCCCACGAGATTGAGTGGGAACATGCCGCCCGCAATGCCACCAACAGCCGGGCAATGTATCCCTTTGGTAATGAACTGGAGCGCAACGGCCGGTTTCTGGCCAACACCTGGAACGGCAAGTTTCCCGACTATGACCAGGTAAGCGACGGATTCCACCGGGCGGCACCCGTGGGCACATTTGGTAAGTCACCGCTTGGCCTGGCCGACATGGCGGGCAATGTCTGGGAGTGGTGCGATAATCCCAAAATGGCCTATTCTGATCTTATCCAGGGCATTCCGGTCGCGATTACGGCCTCTACCGAGCGGGCACAACGGGGCGGGTCGTACCTCTGCGAACCAGGCTGGTGCCACGGATACCGGGTCTCAGGTCGGTCGGGCAGTACCGCCGAAACGTCGCTGATGCACACCGGCTTCCGCTGCGTGAAAGATGTATAATGCCAGGCCGTTCGTGGGTGCGCTTTGTCATGGCCGATACACGGCTGACCAAAATCAACTACCCCTCTAAGCCTGCTTGTCTGTTGTGAATTCCCGTGTAGCTGAATGTTGGTATTCAATTTAATTTAGATAACGCATTTATAGTCAGTATATTAACTCCTGTCCGGTGTTGTACGTCGTTGCCGCCGTAGATCAGAAATGCGTCTGGGCTGGAGGCTAATTTGCCGAAATACTGTAAGCCTTTGAAAAAATCGGGTTGAATCGTCTTGCCCGATTTTATTTCTATGGCCGTCAGTTTCACGCCCCGGTCAATTACCAGGTCAACTTCGTGACTCGACTGATCGGACCAGAAATAAAAGGCGGGTCGTTTACCCTGGTTCAGCCAGTTTTTGGTCAGTTCGTTGATCACTAGGTTCTCGAACAGGGAACCCCTGGCAAAATGTACGGCCAGATCGGCTTCCGAACGAATACCCAGCAGGTAAGCCGCCAGGCCTGTATCGTAGAAATAAACCTTAGGCGTTTTCACGATCCGCTTACTGAAGTTCTGGTAATAGGGTTGCAGCCGGTACGCAATAAATGACGTTTCGAGTACCGTTAGCCAGGCGTTAACAGTCTTGTTGTCGACCCCCAGTTCCACAGCCAGACTTTGCTGATTGAACAATTGGCCAATCCGCCCGGCCAGCAGGTAAATAAACCGCTGAAACAGGCCCAGATTCAGGATGTTCTTTACCTGCCGGACATCACGCTCCACATACGTTTGCAGGTAGCTGTCATAGAAACCAACCGCGTCGATGTCTTGCACCAACTTGCGCGGATAGGAACCACCCACCATGTAGCTCTCCCACGACGTAGGCGCATAGGGTGTGTTTGCCAGTTCACTCCACGACAATGGCAGCAAGTTGAACACCGCCACCCGCCCGGCCAATGATTGGGTGATTTGTTCCATCAGCAAAAAATTCTGCGATCCCGTCAGGATATATTCACCTATGCGCTGTCGCTCGTCGGTGACGACCTGCAGCTGCGAAAACAATTCCGGTACATATTGTACTTCGTCCAGAATGACCCCGTCCTGATACGTTTCCAGAAAACCTTTGGGATCCTGGCGGGCAAATTCGCGCTCAGTCAGGCTTTCCAAACTCACATATCGGTAGTTGGGCCGCAGCAACTTAGCCAGCGTTGTCTTTCCCGACTGCCGAGGCCCGGTAATGGTAATGATGGGGTACTTCTGAAGCAGGGCAGAGGCCCGTTCTGTTAACTGACGAGGAATCATAATCGGCGCATTTCTAACAATTTAGGAATTTAATTCCTAAATTGTTAGAAATGCGCCGATTATCGCAACACAGATGTACACTTGGTTCACCTTACCAATTCTTATATCAATCCTGTGTCACAGAGGATAGGCCCAGTAGTATCCCAACAGTGATAAATGAGCAAATGGAGGGTTTGTAACGCACTAGTTAACAGCAAAAAGGCTCGCAATTCATGGAATTGCGAGCCTTTTTGCTGTTAACTTTTCGTGCACTCGTAGGGATTCGAACCCCAAACCTCCTCATCCGTAGTGAGGTGCTCTATCCAGTTGAGCTACGAATGCGTTACGCAAACTGCGTTCCCCCGTGTTGGGACTGCAAAAGTAGGGTAAAAAAGGCGTTTGTCAAGTTATCGACCCTGAAATTTTGCGGAGCGTTTCATTAAAAAAGCCCCAATACCCTCGGCCACATCCGTCGTTTTACCCAAACTATCCTGATTGTCAGCCTCCTGTTCCAGCATTGTTGGCAGGTCCGAATAGAGTGACTGGTTCATAACTTTTTTCATTGCCCCAATGGCAGCCGTGGGGGCCGAAGCGTAATATGCCACTAGTTCCGCCACTGCCCCGTCCAGATCCGCCGCCGGTACCGAACGGTTAACCAGCCCCAGGGTGGCAGCCTCCGGACCGTACACCCGCCGACCCGTGCTGCACAACTCGAACGCTTTTAGGGAGCCAACCAGGCGGGGCAGAAAGAAGGTTGACCCGGCGTCGGGCAGGAGGCCAATGTTGACGAAAATCTGGCTAAAATAGGCTTCGTCGGCGCAGACGAGCACGTCGCAGGCAAGGGCCAGTGAACAACCCGCCCCGGCAGCTACGCCATTAACCCGCCCGACGATTGGCTTCGGCAGGTTGCGCATGGCCATGATCATGGGATTGTACCCCTCGCGCAGTGACTTACCCAGAGAGAGACCCGCGCCGTTCTGCACATTGGCAAAGCCCGCTTTCAGGTCAGCACCCGAACAGAAGGCCTTGTCGCCCGCGCCGGTCAATACCACTACCCGCACGGATGCATCGGCCCCGGCGGCCCCGATAGCAGCGGTGATATCGGCGATAAGGCCGGGGTTGAGGGCGTTATACACCTGCGGCCGGTTGAGCGTGATGCGGCAAACGCCACTGTCGGTGCTGTAGAGAAGATTTTCGTACATGGAGATGGGCTATACACTAGCTACATTAGTATGCAAGCATACTAATTTTTTGGCTGATTTGATCCGGTCACCTCTCATTATTTAACCCCAAAAAATAGCCGCATCATCCAGAACGGACGAATGAGTAGCCAGTAAAGGGCCGCACAACTCAAAAGAGTGGCGGCACTGATGGTCAGAAAGCCAGTGTACACGCCCAGTGCGGTGTGAGTTAGCACGTAGTAGCCAATGAGGACGATGACCGTTTGGTGCAGGATGTAGAATGGGTACACTGCGGCGTTTAGGGTGGGTAGCCACGGATGGGTTTTGTTCAGGTACATATAGCCATAGCCAACGGTCATGAGCACCGCAAACCACGTCAGGGCCAATCTGTTGAAACTAACCAGCGTTCTGATCAGCACCGAACTATCGTATTGGCTATCAGTCAGCAAATAACGGGATCCATAGAGTAGCGCGGTGCAAATCAGCGTGGCCACCAGAAAATGGCGTCGTCCATCGGCCAGGTACTGCCAACAGTCACGGCGGCTGATGAGCAGATAGCCACCCCAGAAAAGCAGCAGGTTTTTAACAAAATAGGCCCAGTCGTTCACCAGCGCGTGGGTCTCGTTGGGAAAGAAACCACCCAGCACTAGGTCGTTGAGCCACAAGGGTATCACCAGCCACAATGCCCCGCCCCGCCGGGATAATAACCTGCTCAGGCGGTCGGTGAAGCGCTGACCGCCTGAGCTTTTCAGCCACCGAAAAACAGGTATGCTCAGCAGCGAATAGAAAAACAGGTAACAGATAAACCACAGGTGATGCCAGCTAAAGGCTCCGCCCGTGCCGCCGTCCTGATAGGGCTGAAACCTGAATACGTTGGGATAAAAAGCCAAATAGCTGCCCGAAAAACGCCGGGATGCCGTACCACCACGAAAGAGCCATTCGATGTAAATCTGCGGCGGTACGATAACGAACATGCCAAAGATAAGGGGCACAAACAGCCGCCGTACCCGCTCACCGGCGTAGGCTCCGTAGCTCCGTTTGCTGAGGGCGAAAAACGTGCCTGCGCCAGCGATGAAGAATAGCAGCGGCATGCGCCAGAGGTGTAGCCACCGCATAACGGTTTCCATGGGCAGGCTGCGTTCGGCACTTTTAATATGCCAGCCCCACGACACGTAGATCATGCCGGTATGGTAAAAAATCAGGGTCAGAATGGCGATGATCCGCAGCCAATCGAGGTCGTAGCGGCGGGTAGACGTGGGTAGGGGCGAGGCGACTGCCGGGGCAGAAGCGGGTGTTGGCTGCATGAGTCGTTGCGTTGGTTTGACCAGTGCAAAAGTGCCCTGTAGGCCCGCCAATGCCCTATTTGCCGATAACTACGAACTTCGTGCCGACCGGGACGAACCCGTTGCCGTTCGGTTGGCGTCGCGAAACTGGGCCGGCGTCTGGTTGGTAATTCGCTTAAACGCCGTATGGAAGGCCGAGGTAGCGTTGTAACCCACACGTTCGGCAATATCATCTATTTTGAGGTGGGCCGTAGCCTCGTCTGTCAGCAGCCGCCGGGCTTCGGCCACCCGATGCGTAGCCAGCCAGTCGAAGAAGGTTTGCCCCAGCCGGTCGTTGAGCAGCTGCGACAGGTGGTGCGGACTAACGCGGAGCTGGGCAGCTAATTTGGGCAGCGACAGCGTACTGTCGAGGTGCGGTTTTTCGGTCATGAGCAACTGATCGAGGCGGGTCAGCACAGCCGTTTCTACGTCGGTGGTCAGGGTCGATTTTTCATACTTCTTTTTCGGTTCATCCGCCATGACTGGTGCCGGTGGTAGGTTGGTAGTGAAAAAAGCAGGGTAACGCATGGTCAGGAAATTGGCCAGGTACAGCATCGCCGTGATGTAGCACACCAGGATGTAGTCGCCCAGATCTTCGTCGAACTGTGGTTTGACCACGGCAATCAGCAGGGGAAATGTCAGGCTCAACAGCCCCAGGTTACGCAGTTGCCGATATTGACCCGGCGGCACCTGCCAGAATGAATAGCCCTGCCGCCGGTAGGTTTTGGTCAGCACATAGATGCCCAGCACGGCGTAGGCAAGCAGGCTCAGTAGGGTTAGCTCGTTGATGTAGTGGCGCAGGTCGCCCAGGATGTCTTCGGGCAACCAGTGGGTAGGTTCCGGAAGCGGCCGTTGGTCGGGATGATTGGCACTCAGGAAATTATTGTATTTGACCTCAACCGGCTGAAACTGCCAGGAGATGGAATAAAGCGCCCAAAATACCAGCGGCAACAGGTGCCAGCCCCAGCGCCGGGGCAGTTGGTTATGCAACTTGGCCGTAGTGAACAAAAAAAACAGTGGCCCCAGTACAAAGTTAAGCGGCTCCGAAAAATCGACCAGGGCGGGCAGGCGGGTGATGTAGTTGGTGTAGTTGAGCAGAATTTCGGTGGAAACGGCCGTCAGGGCAAGCAAAAACCAACCCAGGCACCGGTTGGCTACCTGTTGTCCCCGCGCTCCCGACAGAAAGAAAACGCCCAGAAAAAGGCCCTGTGCCACGCCCAGCAGCATAATGAGGGCGAAGAAATCGAGGTGGAGCGGTAATTGTTGCATCAGTTTAAAGATACAGCATTGTCTATGACCATGCTCAATGCCCCCGCTGCTGCCCTCAGAGCAACCCGAAAACAGTGAGGCTGCTGACAAACACACCCAGCCCCCAGCCGGCCAGTACCTGCTCCAGCGTGTGAGCGTTCAGCTGCAGCCGGGCCGTGGCTACCAGCCCGCTGATGGCCAGCAGGCCCACCAGCGGTAGAAACAGGTCGGTGTCGCCGTATTTGGTCATCAGTGCCAGGACCACGCCCAGTACGCCACCCACGCCAACGGTGTGGGCGCTGATTTTCCAGTAAAGACTAATGAACGCCACCAGCAGGATAGACAGGGTGATGGCAGCCAGCACCACGGCCAGTTGCGGCGAGGTGTCGGAGAGCAGGTTCATCCGAAAGGCAAACAGGTAAGTGACGCCGGTGTAGATCAGGCCCGTCAGAAACAGCGGCCACTTGCGGTCGGTACGCTCCGGCATAGCCATGTCCTGCAGACGGCCGGTGCGGTAGAGGTAATAGATGACCAGGCTGGGCACCATAAACGTGCCGATGAACAGTAACAGCAGAATGCTGGCCTGCGCCTTCACCGAATACGTGTCGACGTTGAGCCGGTTTGGAGTGGCGTACATGAGCATACCAAACAAATAGGTAGGCATCAGTAGCGGATGAAAAATGACCGAAAGGACGTAAGCGAGGCGGGGGTTCAAAAGGGAGTTCAACGTTTAATGGCTAAAGTCTACAGTTGCGTTCCCGCGCCCGGGCTGACGCAAGAGCAATACGCCTATGTCAGCCGGGACGCGGGAGCGCAACTGTAGACTTTAGCCATTAAACGTTGAACTCCCTAAAGCTGTTTCCGCAACCGGGCTACGGGAATGTTTAACTGCTCGCGGTATTTGGCCACGGTGCGGCGGGCAATGTTGTAGCCCTTGTCGTTGAGCATCTTCTCCAGCTTGTCGTCTGAGAGGGGGTTGACCTTCGTTTCGCTGTCGATCATGTCTTTCAGGATGTTCTTCACCTCGCGGCTGCTGACATCCTCGCCCGAATCGGTGGCAATGCCTTCCGAGAAGAAATATTTGAGCGGGTAAATACCAAATTCGGTCTGCACGGCCTTGCTGTTGGCCACCCGCGAAATGGTCGATACGTCCATGTCGATCATCTGGGCGATGTCTTTCAGAATCATGGGCCGCAGCTTGGTCTCGTCGCCGTTGAGGAAAAAATCGTACTGATACTGCACAATGGCGTTCATGGTGCGGAGCAGGGTCTGCTGCCGCTGCTTGATGGCGTCGATAAACCACTTGGCGGCGTCGAGTTTTTGCTTGACGAAACTGACGGTTTCCTTCAGCGCCTTGTTAGTTTTGTTGCTCTTGTCATACGTATCGAGCATGTCGGCAAAGGACCGGCTGATGCGCAGTTCGGGGGCATTGCGCGAGTTGAGGGTTAGTTCGAGCTTGCCGCCTACGTTGGTGAGCAAAAAATCGGGTGTCAGGTAGGGGGCGGCGTTGTCATCGCCTTCTACCGAGCCGGGTTTGGGGTTCAGCTTGATAATGATCTGCACCACTTTCTTCAACGATTCGTCAGAAACGTTGAGCCGCCGCTGAATTTTATCGTAGTGCTTTTTGGAAAACTCATCGAAGAACTCCTCGATGATCCGGATGGCCAGTTGAACGCAGGAGTCGGTGGTGTCTTTGCGGCGCAGCTGCAACAACAGACACTCCTGCAGATCGCGGGCGGCAATGCCGGGCGGGTCGAACGTCTGGATTTTGTGAAGGACTTCTTCAATCTCATCAGCGTCGACGAAGACATTCTGCGAAAACGCCAGGTCGTTGACAATGGCCTGCATCGACCGGCGGATGTAGCCGTCACTTTCAATGCTGCCCAGCAGTTGAAGACCAATGATGCGTTGTTCTTCGGTGAGGCGGAGGTAACCGAACTGCTGCATGAGCGAGTCGATTAGGCTCGACCCCATCGCCAGCGGCATTTCGCGTTCTTCTTCAAAGCCACCGTCGCCCTGCATTTTGTAGCCGGCAAAATCGTCGTTGGCCAGGTAGGTATCTATGTCAATATCGTCGTTGCGCTCGCTGAAATCGTCTTTATCATCAAAGTCATCGTCATACTCATCTTTCGCCTCAAACTCCTCATCCATGCCTTCTTCAAGGGCGGGATTGATCTCAAGTTCTTCTTCGATACGATTCTCGAGTTCGGCCGTTGGTATTTGCAGAAGCTTAATGAACTGGATCTGTTGCGGCGACAACTTTTGTTGTAGCGACTGGCTTAGACTAAGTTTCTGCATAACAGGGTGGTAGGATTAGGGCAAATGATAGATGGATGTGAGCGCTTGATGATAGCGGCCCCTCAATTATCAGACCAATTTAACTCAGGTTTGTCGAGCTTGTCAACAAAAAAATTAGCTAACAGACGTCACAGGCAAATTATGTAGCTGATTATCAGTTACATAATTTTGATATAGTCCAGCAGATGGTCTGTTACAAACAAGTGACTTCCGCCAGAAAAACAGGTATCGTTTGTTATATCTGTCACCGTAACCAGGGCTGTTGTGCTCCCCTGCTTTGACGGTGATTCAGGAGAAAGTATCGCCTGCACCGCCAGAAACCCGGTAACATTCACCCCCTGTTCCCGTTTGATGCATATGACCGCTGCTACCCGCTTTGTTGATCAGTATGACCTGATTTTGCTGGATTTAATGGATACCCTGATGTTTGGGGGAAACCGATTTTCGGACCGCGAAGACTACGCCCAGACGTACCGGCAACTGGGTGGTACCTATCATTCCGATGAGGACGCCCAACGGGTAATTGAGCATACCTACGACACCATGAACGCCCATTACGGCGATCCGGCTTACTACGAAAATTTCCGCCCGGCCACGGCCTATCTCACCGAAAGCCTCACCGACCTCGACCTGCCACAGGCTGATCTGGATTGTCTCCATGATGTGTTTGCCTACCACGAAATGGGGGGCATTCCCGATGGTCATTGCCGGGCACTGCGCACCTTGGCTACTACCCATCGGCTGGGTTTGGTGAGCAATCTGTGGTCAGAAAAAACGCCTTTCGTAACGGCGTTTCGGGAGCAGGGTATTCTGCATCTTTTCGACACGCTGGTGTTTTCGTCGGACCATAGCATCATAAAACCCGCGCCCCAACTCTTTGAAATAGCCCTGAACGAACTAAAGGCCGACCCGTACCGCACCCTGTTTGTGGGCGACAGCCTGGAGCGCGATGTACAAGGTGCCGAAGCCGTTGGCCTATCGGCCATCCTGATCACGGGCAACGCCGAATCGACCCACGCGGGACTGGTGGTCCGTGACCTGCCGGCCTTGTTGAGGCTTTAGATGGATTTGATGGGCCTGCCGTTGCGGACCCATCCAGTCACAAAAAAAGCCCCGCTGGTTAGGCAGGGCTTAGTAGGCCGAGAGGCTTACGGTAGACTACTTAATCTGGTTGCCGAAGCTTTCGAGTGCTGAAGCCAGTTGCTGCAGTGAGCCCTGAGCGCTGCCGCCCGCCTGTGAAGCTGCCGCCGCTGTCTGCTGCGAGAGGCTCATAAGCAGCGATGAGATTTCCTGTCCGTCCGGGTTGCTGCTTTGGAGGGCACTTTTCAACGATGACAAATCATTGGCTAATGGGTTGCTGCCCAGGCTGCTAATCCAACTGTCGATGAGCGATGCGCCGTCGGTGGGTGATACGCTGGCTGGATTGCCGCTGAGGGCCTGTACAGTCTGCTCGGCCAGGGCCGATGCGTTTGGTGATTGCGAAGTCATGATTACGTTTTTTGTAGTTAAAGACTACAGGACAAATAGACTGTATGTCTGTTTTGTTTATTATTTTTTTGTGAACGGATTGACTGGGAACGGGAATGAAGAAGCCATTCGGTGGCAAACCCTTTCCTGCTCCATCTTTGTTAGTCAGGTATCAAACTTGCTCATTCGACCTTGAAACTCCTTAAAGTAGCTGCTGGTGTGCTCAACCAGACTCCCCTGGCCTGGGATCACAATCGGCAAAATATCATTGCGGCCATTGATGCGGCTCGTGAACAGGGCGTTAGCCTGCTGTGTTTGCCCGAACTCTGCATATCGGGCTACAACTGCGAAGACATGTTTTTCGCGCAAAACACTATCGATCAGTCTATTGCGTCGCTGCTGGAGATCGTAGACCACACTGCTGGCATTGTGGTGGCGGTGGGCCTGCCCCTGCGCTACAACAACCGCACCTACGACGTGGCCTGCCTGATGGCCAATAAGCGCATCATTGGTTTTCCGGTGAAACAGTACCTGGCCAACAACGGCATCCACTACGAAACGCGCTGGTTTCAGCCCTGGAATTTGGGCGTGCGCGACGAGATTAAGATTGGTGAGTTCAGCTACCCCATTGGCGACCTGGTGTTCGATTTGAGCGGTGTCCGCATCGGGTTCGAAATTTGCGAAGATGCCTGGGTGGCCGGTCGTCCGGGGCGGGCGTTGTATGAGCGGGGGATCGACATCATCCTGAACCCCACGGCCAGCCATTTTGCGTTCGGCAAGTCGGTGGTGCGCGAACGATTTGTCATCGACGCGTCGCGGGCGTTTGGCATCAGCTACGTGTATACCAATATGCTGGGCAATGAGGCCGGCCGCGCCATCTACGACGGTGATGCAATGGTAGCCTCCAACGGCGAACTGCTGGTGTCGGGTCCACGCCTGAGCTACGAAGACATGCACATCGTGTCGGCCACCGTGGATGTAGACATGACCCGCCTGAACCAGACCCAAAACCGGGTCAACCTGGCCTTTGCCCTGCCCAACCTCCGCGTGACGGACCGCTTCGACTGGCCGGAGACTGTGCCCGTCATTCACAAAGCTGAACTGGAACCCTGGGAGCGGTTTGGCAGCATCAAGGAAGAAGAATTTGCCCGCGCCGTGGCCCTCGGCCTGTTCGATTATCTCCGCAAAAGCCGTTCGCAGGGGTATGTGCTAAGCCTGTCGGGCGGGGCCGATTCGTCGGCCATTGCGGCCACGGTTTACCTCATGGTGCGGATGGCCGTAGAAAATATTGGTCTGGCGGGTGTGAAGAAAAAGCTTTATTACCTGCCCGCCGTTCAGGATTGTGACAGTGCCGAGGCGATGGTGGGTAAGCTGCTGACAACTATGTACCAGGGCACCCAAAACTCGTCGGACGACACGTTCAATTCAGCCAAAGAACTCGCCGAGAGCATCGGGGCCACGTTTATGAACATCAACATCGACGGGCTGGTGGGTACCTACCGGGGCCTGATCGAGGCGCAACTGGGTCGCGAACTGTCGTGGGATACCGACGATCTGGCCCTGCAAAACATTCAGGCGCGGGTGCGGGCACCGGGCATCTGGATGCTGGCGAACCTGAAAAATGCCCTGCTGCTGAGTACATCCAACCGGTCGGAGGCAGCCGTGGGCTACGCCACGATGGATGGCGACACCGCGGGCAGCATTTCGCCCATTACCGGCATCGACAAGCATTTCCTGCGGCAGTGGCTTCGCTGGCTCGAAAACGAGGGCCTTAATGTCGTCAACACGCCCAGTTCTGATGACCGAATCAAACTCACGGGTCTGCACCGGGTCAATACGCTGCAACCCACCGCCGAACTGCGTCCTCTGGAACGCAACCAAACCGACGAGGACGACCTGATGCCCTACGACGTGCTGAACGAGATTGAAAACGCCGCCATCCGCGACAAGCAATCCCCGCTCGACGTGCTGAAGTTGATGGAAGTTCGCTTCGCTGGTCGCGACGGTGGACCGACCTATGACCGCGACAAGTTGCTGATCTGGGTCGAACGGTTTTTCAAGCTCTGGAGCCGTAACCAGTGGAAGCGTGAACGTTATGCCCCCAGTTTCCACCTCGACGACCATAGCCTGGACCCCCGCACCTGGATGCGCTTCCCGATCCTCTCTGGCGGCTTCGAAAAAGAACTCGCCCAAATGCGCGACTGGGCGGGTGAACAAAGCGGCAAAAACGGCAACCGGAAAGGTAAGATCGGGTTTTGATGACTACCTCCCGAACCAACCAACTTCTTGCCGGTATTGTCTTTGCCATGCTGTGGGCGTCGGCATCGGCGGCTACGAAGTTTGGGGTACTGTCGGTGTCGCCGCTGGTGTTGGCGCAGGTGCGGTTTATGATTGCGGGCGTGGGGATGCTGGGCTATGCGTACCTGGTGCAAAAAGAGAGCCCGGTGCCCAACCGGACTGAATTCGGTCGCCTAACCATCTTCGCCCTGCTGAACACGACCATCTATCTGGGTGGGTTTGTGCTGGCGCTCAAGCAGGTGTCGGCGGGGATCGGGAGTTTGTCTACGGCTACAAACCCGCTGTTTATCACGCTGATGTCGGCCGTCTGGCTGCGGCGAAAACTGCGCTGGCAGGAGGGGGCAGGTCTGGCACTGGGGCTGCTGGGCGTAGTTGTAGCCACTATTCCGCTCCTTGCCGATGCCCACGCCACGGTGCAGGGGCTGCTGATTTTGCTGGGCAGCATGATCTCGGTATCAGCCGCTACGGTCTACTACGCCCGCTACGACTGGCGACTGCCCCCGCTGGTGATCAACGGGTGGCAGGTGTTTCTTGGTGGCTTGTTGCTGCTCCCATTCACCCTGCTCACTACCGATTTTGCCACCCAACACTACGACCTGCGTTTCTGGACATCGGTAGGCTGGCTCATCATCCCGGTGTCGGTGGTGGCGTTGCAACTGTGGTTCCGGCTGGTGCGGGCCGATGCCGTCCGGGCGTCGCTGTGGCTGTTTTTGTGCCCTATCTTCGGCTTTGCCTATTCGGCTGCCCTCCTGGGCGAACCCATCACCTGGCTTACCGTAGTCGGCACCGCGCTGGTTATTGGCGGGCTGGGTTTAGCCAGGAGGGGAGTTTAAGGTTCAAGGTCTAAGGTTTAAAGTTGCTTCGCCAGTTGGCGTATACCCGGACGCGGGACCGCTTTTTACACATGCGCCAGTAAGGCACCCTTCAGGGCGGGGGCGGTCCCGCGTCCGGGTATACGCCAGCTGGCGAAGCAACTTTAAACCTTAGACCTTGAACCTTAAACTCCTTATTGCTTCAAAATCGTCATTTCCACCCGGCGGTTAAGCTGGCGGCGTTTTTCGTCGTTGTTGGTCGCTACGGGGCGGGTGCCGCCATAACCGCGCGTCTGGATGCGATTGGCGGCAATGCCCTTACTGACCAAATAGGCTTTTACGGTTTCGGCCCGTTGGCGCGACAGGACCACATTCTGGTCGAAATCGCCCTGGTTGTCGGTGTGCCCCGCCAATTCGACCACGATACCGGGGTTCTGCGACATAAATACCAGCACCCGGTCAAGGTCCGATTTGGCTTCGGGCAGCATCTCGGCGGTGCTTTGGTTAAACTGAATGGCCCGTAGCTCAACGGGTTGGTCGGTGATGGTGAGCGGCGGTTTGGGTGGCGTGACCACTGGCGCAGGAGCTTTGCTGGCGGCTCCGATTTTAGGCGGTGACGCATAACTGCCTTCCGCTGTTTTCATTGGTCCCGATGCCACGCCCGTCTGATTCGGGATAATGGCTCTGGTGAGTAAAATGATCTTACCCAGCACACTCACCGCCCGCCCTTCGGTGTAGGCAAACCGCTCTTCGCTTGGAATGTAGCCCTTGGCTTGTGCCGTCACTTTATACGATTCGCGGGGGTTCAGTTCCAGCTTAAAACTGCCGTCCTGCGCGGCGAATTTCGACTGTGGCTTGCCGCCGCTTTCGGTAGTAGCCATCACCGTAGCCCCCACAATGGGCTGGCGGGTAGCCGCATCGAGCACCAACCCTTCAAGCGACGCTTTGGTCGGTTTGGTTTGTCCAACACTGAGCTGGGTTACGCATAAAAACAGGCCCACAAGCAAACACCAACTGATTCTATTCATACAGAAAGGCAACGATAAAGCGAACCGCAAAAGTACACCGAACCCCTTGATATCCCAGTTTTAGGACCACTGCAACAGGGCGCAAAAACCGGGTTCCACAAGCCCAAAAAATAGTTTACAACGTATTGAAATACAGCAGGTTATACATGGGTTTGGTAGGTGCGAAAATGAACGCTCAGAAAGCCTCTTTTGTTAGTAGAGTATGAGAGAAATAACCAACGTGTCGATGACTACCATGCCCATGCAGGCTCCCGTTCAGCCCGTACAGCAGGCAGACGAAACCTGGCGGAAGTCGATCCCTGCGCAGGTGTTTTTGAATCACTTTTTTGCGATGGATTACCATATCCAGCATCAGAACGACCTGTTCGATCTGGCTAAGTTTCCCATCTTCCGTCAGTTTGGTGGCCTCGGTGCGGCCGACAATAAGGCGCTGGAAAAGTTGCTCCTCAATAGCTGGAGTGCCGAGTACGCCTTGCGCATTACGCCCGTGGTCAATGATGAGCAGTACCTGCAAAGTTCACTGCACTGGACCTTCCCACAGGCCTATTACAGCTGCCTGTTTAGTGCCCGCGCGTTTCTGGCGGTGCAGGGTATCAACGTGAGCAACGAAGAGTTAATCCGGAAGCGGATTGGCAACATGGTGGTGCGCGGTCATTACCCCGCTTCGGTGGGTTACTATGCCCTTGGCCCCATCAACAGCTACCGCATTCAGCGCCTGCCCATGGCTAAGCGCATTGCCGATTCGGGCCGTGACCTGATGCTGCCTTCGCGCCACACGTCGGCGCAGATTGAGGTAGCGCAGTTTCTGAAAACCACGCGTGATCAGCGCATCAAGGCCCTGCGCAATGCCGTGCAGAAGAACCCCAAAACGGCGCTCCGGTCGGCGCGCACGGGCGAGATTTTGCAGAAGTTTGGCCCCGAGCAGTATAAGCAACTGGCCAAGCAGATTGGCTACACCACCTATTTCGATATGCTCAGCCGCCTGCGCATCTCATCGACCAACCGCGAGATCGAGCGGTTTGTCGACTCGGAGGTAGACGTGCGGTTGTTCCACCAGAGCCTGGTCAATATCGTTTCGCATGTCAACTCGGTGCATGAGGCCTACGTGGCCAAGGCGCTGGGCATCGAAGCGTACCGTCAGTTGATTGCCAAGTTACCTACCTACTTACAGGAGAGCTTTGTGCGCGAACGCCTCAACACCGTCATTGAGCCGATGCTGGCCGCCGCCCAGGCGTAGATGCTCCTTTGGTTATATAGAAAAACCCCGCTGTGCTTTACACGGCGGGGTTTTCTCGTTTCGGGGTCACTGTGACCGAAACCATAGATTCAAGCTAAGCTCACTAAGGATACCGCTGATTCAGCGCAACGTGAATCCGTCGAGGGCGATGTCCTGGCTGCCGTCAGTGTTGGTTTTGATGCTGTAGCGGGTGGGGTAATAGCCTGGCTTTTCGTAACTGGCTGGTAGCTTGATGGCTTTGTCCAGAGTGGGCGATGTTTTCAGGTAGCTTAAGGCAACCATCTGCTCCCAGAACGTCACTTTTCCATCATAAGATCCGTAGATAAATGTCTCCGTAAATGGCTGCCCTTTGAATTCAGGACTGGTCACATCAGACCAGTGAGCACCCATGCCAGGCACGCCGCCGGGGCCTTTGGCAAAATCGGCATGAAGGAATTTTGCCGCGGGCACATTGTCAAACTTGGCAGCAGCCTGCGGATAAGGTGGGATCGCCATTACTTCGGCCATGGGTTGAATGTAGAAGTGAAAATCGAAGTGAGGCACCGTGTAGATTTTATCCGGCTCGTGCCCCTGGGGGTTCCAGTTGACCATGATGTGCTGGTAGGGCGTTTTGGCCGTGGCTTCGTTGGGCAGCGCCAACATGTAGTCGGTGCCGGGCAGGGTGGCGGGCAGGTTGTCGAAAGCCGTTTTAGAGAGCGTGAACCCCAGCGACGAGGGGTTACCCTGCGCGTCGAGTGAGATCCATGACTTGGCAGTTCCGTTGCCCATCGGAACTGACGGACCAAAAATTCGACTGGGCTGCGCGCCGCTGCCGGTGTCTGTTGACGCACAACCAAAGAGCAGGCTGGCCGCCAGAATAGAAAGCAGTAACGTTTTCATGATGTTTACGTGTATAATGGTAGCAGGTGGCTATGAACCACAGGCCAAAACACGTAAATACCATGTCGAAATGAAAACGTCAGCGCGGCACAACCAACGCTCTTAATATGCGTTGATTAAGATGTAATACGTTGACTACAAGCAAGTTGCTTAAACCGTATTGATGCGTCCGGCCAAATCTGGTAATGAGCGAGCGGTGGGTAAATAAAGCGAGCGGTGGGTAGCGGTAGTTGAGATACTAACCCATACAATAGTTACTTGTGCTTACTCCAGTATGGCCAGACCCACGCCCGAATCAGCGGCACCGTAGTAGACCAGCCAACCCCCTTCGGGCCGCGGTACCCAGCCGTTGCTGAAGACCACATTGGGGAAGAAGCCTTCGCGTTCCCAGATCAGTTCGGGCGTGAGCAGCGGCGCGGCTGACCGGTCGAGCAACTGGCTGGGGTCGTTGCGGTCGAGGAGGGCCAGGGCAAGGGCGTACTCGTGGTTTTGGCTGGCCCCGTGATACAGCAGCAGCCAGCCGTCATCGGTCAACACGGGTTCGGGACCGGCGCCTATCTTCAGAAACTCCCACGCCTCACCCGATGCGCCAAAGATGAACCGGTGATTGCCCCAGTGCACCCCATCGTTTGATTCGCAGATCCAGACCGACGGCTTACCGATGTCTGATACCATGGGTCGGTGTAACATCATCAGCTTGCCGTTGATGCGCTGGGGAAACAGGCAGGCGTCTTTGTTGGGCGGCGGCAACACCAGGCCCACACGCTCTACATGCACAAAATCGGTGGTTTTGGCCAGCCCTACGCCCGGCCCATTTTCCGACACGGCCGTGTAGGTGATCCAGTAGGTATCGTCGATTTTTGTAATCCGGGCGTCTTCAATGCCAAACGACTCGTCGGGGCGGGCGGGAAACAGAAACGGGTGCGGGTCGATAATGAACTGGACGCCATCGTAGCTGCGCGCCAGGCGCAGGTGACTCAGCGAGGTAAGGTAAGCCTGCCCGTCGATGGTCAATACGCGTGGGTCGTAGGGGCCATCGGGTTCAGAAAAGCGCTTGACCATCAACTCGGTTTCGCCCGTTTTGGGGTCGAACTGCACAATGGGTACGGCAATGGTGTTGGGCTGAGCCGGGTCGGGAAGGGGGGCTTCGGCCACGCGGAGCAGCAGCAGGATTTCGTCGTTAAATCGGCAGGCGGCGGGGTTAAACGCACCCAGTACGGCAAATCCGGGTTCCGAAGGCGTCACATCGGCTGTAACCAGCACAGGTTTATCGCCGTGGCGGCGCATGGTGTAGTTTTTCATAGCGAGGAAGGGAGATAGTGGCTGTAGCAGTCAGCGGACTTCGTAGGCGGAGCAGTTCCAGCGCGAAGCCTGCCTACTGCTCACTGCTACTGCTTTTTTTTGTTCCGTTAACTCAATTCATTAACCAACCGCCCGCCCAGATGTTATCTGGGCGGAACATAATCCCATACAGCAACATGGCTTACACACACAACCTATTAGAGGACGATCAGGACGATGTACTGATGATGACCCCCGACCGGGGTGGTGCCGAATTCGGCGATGAGGGGTCGGGCGCCACCAGCGGCTATGGCGACTTAACCGAAGACGATATTTCTGAAGACGACGACATCGGCGACGACGTGCTGGAGACTGACCCGGATGACGACCTGCTGGGCGACGATATAGACGACGATGACGACATTTAACCAAAACACGATGCAACCAGCACCCGAAAAGCCCGGCCAGGATGATGGCACCGCCCCCGATAGCGAAACCCAATCGTCGGCCGACAGCGCTCAGGGTGAGCGTAATAACCCGGAAATAAACGAGGAGAAAACCGGCTCACGCGAAAACGACCCGGCGGAAGGGTAAGTTGAGTTCAATGCGGTCCGCCGCGGCGGACCGCATTGAACTCAACTTACATTAAACTTCCTATTGTAAAAGCGCCATCAGCGGGTTATACAACTTAACCCAGGCCAGGCGGAGGGCCAAAACCAGGAAAACAACGCCCGTTAGTTGGTTGAAGATGCGGGCTACGCGGGGTGTGAAATAAGGCTTTAGCTTATAAGCGTACACCGCCAGTGCTGATTCTGTAGCTGCCACGCCCAGCACGGAAAAGATCATAAACACGGTTTGTTGAGTGGTATCGTAGGCCAGCGAATGGCGGATATAGCCCGCAATAGTTACCCAAGACAGGAAATTGAAGGGATTGAAGGCATTGAGCACGAAACCCGTAGTGAAATAATAGGCATAGTTGCCCAATCTTGCCGCTGGATAAGCAACGCTAGGGGTGCCCTTAGTCAGATTAGTTATCCCCATCACGACCAGGAAAACCACTCCCACCAGGGTCATTATAGGCCCCAATTCGCCCGAATAGGGAATTGTTGTGGTTCCCAACAGCGCAATCGTTACAAAAATAGCGTCGCCTGCCACCACGCCCAGTGCCACGGTAAGTCCGGCCCGGTAGCCGTTTGCCACGCTGTTCTGAATAATGGAAAAGAAAATGGCACCTACCGTGAGGCATTGGCCAATGCCCGTCAGAAAGCCGTAAAGAAGGGGTAGGATCATGGGCTGTGGTCGTTCACCATCGGTCCACCAAATGCATTATGGGGTCGTAGAGTTTAACCCAGGCCAGACGGGCAGCTACCACAATGAAAACGATGCCTGTGACGCGGTTGAAAATCAAGGCCACCCGGGGTGTAAAAAAGCGCTTCAGCTTGTGGGCATAAATGGCCAGTGCCGACTCCGCCGTAGCCACACCCACCAGGGCAAATCCCATGAATACCGTTTGCTGCACCACATCATAATTCAATGAATGCCGGATATAGGCGGCAATGGTCACCCACGAGACGAAATTGATGGGGTTGAGCGCGTTGAGCAGAAAGCCCGTCGTGAAATAGTAGGCGTAGTTGCCAAATTTGGTCTTGGGGTAGGCAATGCGCGGCGTGCCTTTGATAATGTTAAACAGCCCCAATACCACCAGAAAAATCACACCCACCAGGGCCAGAATAGGCTCCAGTTCTTTGGAATGGGGAATCATCGACGTACCCAGCAGGGCAAAGGTGACATAGATGGCATCGCCCAGGACCACGCCGAGGGTGATTGTCAATCCCGCCTTATAGCCGTTATCTACGCTGTTCTGAATAAGTGAAAAGAAGACGGTGCCAAACGTGAGGCAAAGAGCAACACCCGTCAGAAAGCCAATGAGAATGGGTAAGAACATAGGGATAGCTACTGCCAACTGCCACTAATTGTTTCAGACTCCCCGCAACCGGGCTACCAGCAGTAGCCCCGCCATGCTGATGGCGTCGGTGATGCGGCCATCCATGACCATCTGCACGGCCTCAGACAGGGGTACTTTCAGCAGGGCCAGGTCTTCGGTTTCTTCGGGGGCGTGGGGGCCGGGCGTCAGGTCTTCGGCGATGTAAATAAAGCCCTCTTCGTCGGTGGCTGAGTTGGAGGTGTGAATCCGGGCTATTTTAGTCCAGCGGGCGGCAACAAAGCCGGTCTCTTCCTGCAACTCGCGCTGGGCCGAGGCCAGCAGATCGGTGCCGATGGGCGCGCCACCTTCGGGTATCTCCCACGAATATTCGTCTAACGGATACCGGTACTGCCCAACCAGATACGTGTGGCCATCCTGGTCGATGGGTACAACGCCAACGGCTTTATTTTTAAAACTTACTACCCCATACACACCCGCCGTGCCGGTGGGCGTAATCACATTTTCGTGCCTGACAGCGAGCCAGTTGTTTTCGTATTTAACAGCCGAATCGAGCGTTTGCCAGGGGTTTTCTGTTGTGTTCATGGCTCGAAAATACAAACGTTTTGGCCTGTAAGCCGTACCTTTAGTAATAGAATGACACTATTAAAGCAACCAAAAACACGCTGGATGGCCCTTTCACTGGGGGTCAGTATCATTTTGCTGATACTCAAATTCACCGCGTTTGCCCTCACCAACTCCACCGCCATTTTGACCGATGCGCTGGAGTCTATCGTGAACGTAATTGCCAGTGCGTTTGCGCTCTACAGTCTCTACCTGGCAGGCCTCCCACGTGATCAGAATCACCCCTACGGGCACGGCAAAGTCGAATACCTGTCGTCGGGTTTTGAGGGCGCACTGATCCTGTCGGCGGGGCTGGTGATTATCTACGAAGCGGTGCTGAGTTTTCTGGAACCGCATCCCCTCAATGACCTCGGCTGGGGCGTAGGGCTGGTGGCGTTTACCACGGCGGCCAACGCGCTGCTGGGCTATGCGCTGGTGCGACAGGGCAAAAAGATGGAATCGGCAGCCCTGGCCGCCGACGGGCATCACCTGCTCATCGACAGCGTCAGTAGTATTGTGGTGGTCGTTGGCGTGGGGTTGGTGCTGCTTACGGGCTGGCTCTGGCTCGACCGGGCGCTGGCCCTGGTACTGGCCCTGTTCATCATCTACAATGGCTGGTCGCTGGTACGGCAGTCGGTGGGGCGGCTGCTCGACGAAACCGACGCACCGACTATAGACCGGGTAGTGACGGTGCTCAACGCCGACCGCCAGCCCAACTGGATCGACGTGCACAACCTGCGGGTACAGAAATACGGCGCCGACCTCCACATCGACTGCCACCTTACCTTGCCTTACTACTGGGACCTGGCCAAAACCCACGAAGAAGTCCACCGGTTTGAAGAGACCCTGCAAACGGGTTTTGCCAGCGAAGTGGAAATTTTCGTCCACGCCGACCCCTGTCTACAGGAGTGCTGCCACTACTGCCACGTCGCTAACTGCCCCGTCCGCGCCCACGAGTTTGTCCGCGACGTAATCTGGACTGCCGAGAACCTGCCCCTGAATCAGAAGCACTTCGTGCCGATGTAAGGGGAACACCTTTCCTCCGAGGGCTATGCCCCCGGCAAGGAGAGGCAACCCTTTCAGGGTTATTAGTCGCTGGCTGCTGAGCATTAAAATACCATGTTCAACCCTGAAGGGGTTGTATATCCTTGCCGGGGGCATAGCCCTCGGAGGGAATACCACTATTTTTTTCTTGACATATTCGCGGAAAAAATTGTACCTTTCGACTGTATCAATTTGCTGCACGGGGCGAATCGCACCGCCACCAAGCTGATACTCAGGTTGTATTCTGAACTGGAAAGGTGGGTTGCGCTACAACCCGCCTTTTTTTATGCCCTGTCAGTAAGCTCATTAACCCTGAATCTTTCAGAAGAAAG
The DNA here is from genome assembly GCF_017353185.1 of Fibrella rubiginis. Classification (GTDB taxonomy): domain Bacteria; phylum Bacteroidota; class Bacteroidia; order Cytophagales; family Spirosomataceae; genus Fibrella; species Fibrella rubiginis. Next base: position 909,399 of record NZ_JAFMYV010000001.1, read on the forward strand.
GCCAGTTTTGGCCGGCGTACTCACATTTTTCACCCACCCGATCATGAACCTGGATCGACGCTCGTTTCTCAAAACAACCTCAGCCCTCATGGCTGCTACCGCCTTGCCAGCCTGGGCCAACGCTGCTCCGGTCAAACCATTTTTCGACATCTCGCTGGCCGAATGGTCGCTACACAAAGCTCTGTTCGCCAAGAAGCTCACGAACCTTGATTTTCCGGGCATTGCCAAAAAAGAATTTGGTATCAGCATTGTCGAATACGTCAACCAGTTTTTCAAAGACAAAGCCCAGGATAAAGCCTACCTCGATGAACTGTTGATGCGCTGCCGCGACAATGGGGTGAGCAACCACCTCATCATGATAGACGGCGAAGGGCCGCTGGCCGATACGGACGCCACACGCCGGAATCAGGCAATTGAGAACCACAAAAAGTGGATTGAATGCGCCAAAACGCTGGGCTGCAAGACCATCCGGGTCAACGCACAGGGCAATGGTAGCCCGGAAGACGTAGCGAAAGCAGCGGTGGAGGGCCTGAGCAAACTGGGCGAAATTGGCAAGGCAGCGGGCATCAACGTGATCGTGGAAAACCACGGCGGCATCACCTCAAACGGTCAGTGGCTGGCGGGGGTAATCAAGCAGGTGGGCATGAAGAACGTGGGTACCCTGCCCGATTTCGGCAATTTTTGCATCAAACGTGTACCCGGACAGTTTGCCTGCGAGGAGTCCTACGACCGCTATAAGGGCGTACAGGAGCTTATTCCTTACGCCAAGGGCCTCTCAGCCAAGACCTATGATTTCGACGAACAGGGAAACTGCGTCGAAACGGACTATGTCAAGATTATGAAGATTGCCAAGGACGCCAAATTCAAAGGCATTATCGGTATTGAATACGAAGGCGACAAAGTAGACGAATACACCGGCATCCGCAAAACAAAGGAACTGCTGGAGCGGGTGGGGTAAAAAATGAGTTCAACGTTTAAGGTCTAAGGTATAAAGTTGCTTCGCACGCGACGTATTTGAATGCGAAGCAACTTTATACCTTAGACCTTAAACGTTGAACTGTTTTTACGCTTTCTCGCAGAACTCTTCCAGGGCCATTTCCAGGTGCTGGGCAATCATCTGCGCCGACCGGCCTTCGATGTGGTGCCGCTCGATAAAGTGGACTAACTCACCGTCTTTGAAAATGCCAATTGCAGGCGACGATGGGGGGTAGGGAAGCAGATACTCGCGCATCTTCTCGGTGGCGTCGAGGTCGGCACCGGCGAAAACGGTGTAGAGGTGATCGGGCTTTACGTCGGTAAGGGCCAAAGCAGCTTTCACACCAGGGCGTGCAGCACCGGCGGCGCAACCACATACCGAGTTTACAACCACGAGGGCGGTGCCTTCGGCATTGGCCATAGCCGCGTCAACGGCGTCGGCGGTGGTCAATTCCTGGAAGCCTACGCTGGTGAGGTCTTCCCGCATGGGGGCAACTAAATGAGGAGGATACATATTGATTTACGATGTATGATTTACGAATTACGATTTCAGGGATTAGTCGGGGTTACGCTGATGACCTACAAATCGTAAGTCGTCATTCGTAAATCCCTACATAAAGCCCAATTCTAACTTGGCTACTTCCGACATCATGTCGGAGGTGTAGGGTGGATCGAAGGTGAGTTCGACGCTGACGTCGTTGACGCCGGGTACATCGCGCACCTTCTGCTCGATCTCGCCGGGAATTTCGCCTGCCGATGGGCAGGAGGGTGAGGTGAGTGTCATGAGCACGTAGACGTTGTTGACGGGAAAGATTTTGATGTCATAGATCAGGCCAAGCTCATACACGTCTACCGGAATTTCGGGGTCGTAGACACTTTTGAGGGCCATAATGACCTGCTCTTTCAATTCAGCTTCGTTCAGTAGGGTAGCAGTCATAAGGCATTCTCGTTGGCAAATGATTTCATGCGCTGAATCATGGAGGCCATCCCCCCGGCGCGACGCGAGGTGACCAGGTTGCTAAGGCCAATGCGGTCGATAAAGTACAGATCGGCATTAGCGACATCCTCCGGTTTCTGGTCCGACAGCACCCGGATGAGCAAACTGACCAACCCCCGGCTGATTTGCGCAGTGGGCTCGGCATCAGCTTCAAAATGCACGGTGTCGGCCTTTAGTTCACTATTCAACCATACCTTCGACTGGCAACCGGGAATCAGATTCGCATCGACATGCAGATAGTCGGGCAGCGGCGGCAATTTCTTACCCAGGTCGATGATGTATTGCGTTTTATCCAACTGGTCGTCGAAGAGGTCAAACTCCTCAATGATTTCGTCTTGTTTCTCGTTAATCGTCATTTAGCTAATTTCTATTTTCGCCACTTAGCAAGATCCGCCATCACTCTTACCTTGGCTAAGTAGACCTGCATAGCCGGAAAACCAGCGTCTCGGATGGTTGGAATGCCATCGGGCAAGTTTTCGGTAATCCGTCTAAGTAGCTCCTTCATTTGCTTACGCCATCATGGTTTTTACGCGCTGAAGACCTTTAACGAGGCGGTCGATTTCGTCGGTTGTGTTGTAAACGGAAAACGAAGCCCGCGTGGTTCCGGCAATACCCAGGCGGCGCATCAGCGGCTGGCAACAGTGGTGGCCCGTCCGTACGGCAATACCCTGCTGATCCAGAATTACACCCGTGTCTTCGTGGTGAATACCATCCAGCACAAACGAGATCACGCTTACTTTCTCCTTCGCCTGACCGATAATGCGCAGGCCGTCAATGGTTTGCAGCGCATCGGTGGCATAGGTGAGCAACTCATGTTCGTGGGCAGCGATGGTGTCTTTCCCCAGCGTGTTGACGTATTCGAGCGCATTGCGCACCGCAATTACGTCGGCGATGTTGGGCGTACCGGCCTCGAACTTGTATGGGATATCGTTGTACGTTGTTTTCTCGAACGTCACCTCTTTGATCATCTCGCCGCCGCCGCGCCAGGGTGGCATGGTTTCGAGCAACGCCCGCTTGCCATAGAGCACACCCATACCGGTGGGGCCGAAGAGCTTGTGGGCCGAGAAGACATAGAAATCACAATCCAGCGCCTGCACGTCGATCTCGATATGGGTTGTAGCCTGCGCCCCGTCGATGAGCACCACCGCGCCCACGGCATGAGCTTTGTCGATAAGGTATTTGACCGGGTTGATGGTACCGAGCGCGTTGGATACATGCACAACAGACACGATTTTGGTGCGTTCGGTCAGCAGCTTTTCGTACTCGTCCAGCAGCAGTTCGCCCTCGTCATTAATCGGGATCACTTTCAGCACACAGCCACGCTCTTCGCAGAGCATCTGCCAGGGTACAATATTGGAATGGTGCTCCATCGTCGAGATCAGGATCTCGTCGCCTTTACCCAGAAAGGTGCGGCCATAGGTCTTAGCCACCAGGTTGATGGCGTCGGTGGTGCCGTAGGTGAAAATGATTTCTTCGGCCTCGCGGGCATTCAAAAAGGATTGTACTGCCTTCCGTGACGCTTCAAACGCCGACGTAGCCCGCTCGGCCAGGGCGTGGATACCCCGGTGTATGTTGGCGTTGTCGTGTTCGTAATAATGGGCCAGCGCGTCGAGTACGGCGCGGGGCTTCTGCGTGGTGGCGGCATTGTCGAAATACACCAGGGGCCGCCCGTTGACAAGCTGGTCCAGAATCGGGAAATCAGCCCGAATTTGGGCCAGATCGAGGGTTGGGTACGTGGCAGTCTGCATACGAATAGAACAGTAAAACGGGCCAAAAAAGTTGGCTTCGTGGCGAAGAATGCACGTCGGTTAACTCGCCTGGCAGGTGACACTCAATGATTGGGCGTAACCCATTTTTAGCATCTTTACTTCGTTTTGTGGAGCGAAGGCTTCATGCGGGCATACAAACAAGAAAAAGACGAATGAAAATAAATGCATCTATTTCGTGCTACTTTCTGCTACTGGGCTTTTTTCTGACATCAGCACTACCAATCAGGAATAGGTTAGCTCCCGATGAGCCAAGAGCCTACTGGATGAAGGGAAAATATGGGTTAATGGTGCATTGGCTGGCACCTGGTCCACCGCCGCAAAAAGGTGTGCACGTAAATGACTTGAATAAGGCGACTACCAAGTTTGATGTAGATGGCTTTATGGCTGATTTCGATAAGACCGGCGCTGACTGGCTTATTTTCACCATAGGTCAGAACACCGGTTTTTATGCAAGCCCCAATGTAGTGATCGATTCACTGGCAGGATCCGGTCACACCCCCCGCCGCGATTTAGTACTCGATATTGCCAAGGCTGTGAAAAAGCGGGGTAAACAATTTATAGCCTATCTGCCCTGTGAAGTAAGAGCAAATAAAGCGATGCATCAGGGCTTTGGCTGGAATACACAATCGGGAACTGATCAGGCAGAATTTCAAAAAAAATACCTCAAAGCAATTCGTGAATGGGCCATTAGGTTCGGCCCTAATCTTGACGGTTGGTGGTTTGATGGCTGTTATACCTGGGATGCCTTTCCTAATAAATACATGAAGTGGGAAGACTGGTATGCAGCGAGTCGGGCTGGAAACAAAAATGCCGTAATCACCTTTAATGATGGAAGTTTTTGTAGCAATAGTACTAAACCAATAGTCGCTTCGCAGGATTATTTGAGCGGTGAAGTTGAAGTATTGATCGATGGAAAAATTAGGCTCGGAAGGAAAGCAAAGATGGAATAAGCCTGTTTATGCCTAAAGGGGCTTATGTAGATGGCACTCAATGCCTCTATCATGCACTACTACCCATTGATGCCTGCTGGGAGCATGGTACTCCCTGGGATCCCTCGCAGAAGGTTCCGTTTACCCCGGTCATGCCGAAAGCTCAGAATGAAATGGAGCCGCCGGTTTACACCGATAAAGAGTTAATCAAATTCGTTGCCGATTTTACAAAAGTTGGTGGTGCGGTTACGCTCAATGCTGGTATTTTTCAGGAGGGTCGTTTAGGAGCAAAAACTATAAAGCAGTTAAAAACACTTAACGAATCCCTTAAAGAAGAAAAAAGAATTAGAAATTGATTCTAGCCGCTTTTGCCGATACGTTCATTCGTGGCGTGGTTAGTACATGTGGGTGCGTTGATACAATGTCAACATTGTACCGTTACCCGCAGAAAAGTGGCTGAAATGGATGTTGTGTCTGGTGTGGTACTTTTATTCTGACTGTTGAATAAACTGTCTAGTTCACGGGCTAATTCGGCGGATTTTCCGTTTGCATTCGCGGCGTCGAAGGCGTTCATGGTGGGGCCGTAATAGTTTTTGAACTTGTTGACAAACTCCGAAGGGGAATAAGGCGCGTTGAACGTAAACGTATCCCGGCTAAACGAGATGTGGTCTTTGGCTATCCCGGCCTGCCCAAACCGGTCGATGACGTGGTCTTCCACGCCCCAGAGCATCGGGCTGACAAACCCTTCTGGTGGCGGAGGCGTATAGGCTGAACTGACTTTCAGCACCTGGGCCACCAGCGTAGGGTCGCCGGGTATCCAGTTGCCCATCACAATCCGGCCACCGGGTTTGGTTACGCGTACCATTTCCCTGGCTACATCCAGTGGTCTTGGCGCAAACATGGCCCCGAAGATGCTCACGACAAGGTCGAACGAATGGTCGTTCAATTCGTGCAGGTCAGCCGCATCACCTTCCTGAAAACGGCAGTTGGTCAGGCCTTCGGCTGCTGTGCGCCTGTTTCCTGCCGCAACGAGGTTTTGGGCAATGTCGACGCCCAGCACCGTAGCGCCCAGTTTGGCTTCCGGTATAGCCGTGGTACCATCGCCGCAGCCCAGATCGAGCACGGTCATATCCGGGCTGATGCCCAGGGTAGCCACCAGCGCGGTGCCGCTTTCCCGCATGGTTTCGGCGATTTGGGTGAAGTCGCCTTTTTCCCATAATGCCTTGTTCGGATTCATAATCGTTCGGGTTTTAGAAAACCGAAATAAGCCATCAGGCAGCGTGGTCACCAGTTATCATTAGGGTCCGGTGGCGTTCTTAGTAAAAGGTAGTAGAACAGGGGCTCCTCGTTCACCTTGCCCGTGGTAGTGCCGTGCGAACACGTTACATCACCGCTTACTAACTATCAAACTAAAAAAGTTTGCGAAACCGAATGGTTGCGCATATATTTGCAACCGTTCGGTTTCACATATGCAAATCCAGACAGTATGAGACGAGACATCTTCCAGGCAATAGCTGACCCTACAAGGCGGGCAATTATTGCACTGATTGCCTTGCAGGCAATGACGCCAAACGCCATTGCTGACAACTTCAACACGACCCGACAAGCGGTCTCCAAACACCTTCGCATACTTACAGAATGCGAACTAATAAAACAGGAACAGCAAGGCCGGGAAATTTATTATTCCCTTGCCATCGACAGAATGAAAGAAGTTGATATTTGGTTAGATCAATTCAGGAAAATTTGGGAGATCCAATTTCATCAACTTGACGATGTATTATCAACAATTAGACAACAAAAGAATGAAAAATGACTTGATGATTGATTTTACCGTTGACAAAGCAACAAAAACGGTATCCTTTAGTAGAGAATTTGCTGCCGAACTTTCGCTGGTATGGGATGCATTCACCAAGCCAGAAATCCTGGATCAATGGTGGGCACCTAAGCCTTGGGCTTCAAAAACAAAATTCATGAATTTCGAAGTTGGCGGGCAACGATTCTATGCTATGGTAAGCCCTGAAGGACAGGAAAAATGGTCCATTCAGACGTTTACATCTATCAGCCCAAAAAGCAATTTTAAGATGTTAAATGCTTTTGCCGACAAAGATGAAAATCCTGAATTGCCGGGGTCTGAATGGGATTTGAATTTCAGCCAGCAAAATGGAACCACAAAAGTCGATATTACTATCTACAATGAATCACTTGCCCGCTTAGAAAAAATGCTTGAGATGGGCTTCAAGGAAGGATCAACTATGACAATGAAAAATCTGGAAGAATTACTGGCAATTTTAGCTCAACGATAATAAAAAATGAAAACGTAGTTAAAAAGAAGACCGCTACCAAATTAGTAGCGGTCTTCTTTTTAACTAGTTAATCTGACACATACTTACATGGCCAGCCCACCCGCAAATGATGCCTTTGAGGTACTCGCGGATGGGCTGAATTTTGATGTGGTCCTCCGATTCTTCCAGTATGTTTTTAGGCAACTGCCTGTAGAAGAGACTTTTGTTTAGCAGGCGATAGATTCAGTTGTTTCAACTCGTTTTTTGCTTTCAGGTAGGCTATACCCCGATTGTAATTCCGTTGGGCATTGACCCAAAATTCCGCGTCTATGGCCAGTGCAGTTTCAAGTTTCAAGGCGATGCGTAGTGATACGCTTTTCTTGCCCCGCACGAGTTCACTGACAAACGTGGCACTAACCTCAATGGCCCTGGCTAACTCCTTCTGCGTCATGCCACGCGCCTCTAGTTCGTCGGACAACATTTCACCCGGATGCGTTGGTTCACCAGAGAAAATCTCATTACCGTTATTATCACGTATCATCAATGGTAGTCAGTTAATTGTTCAATGTGCAGAATCTCTGCCGCACCCGTCTGTTTGTCGATGGAAAACACCACACGATACTGCATGTTCACCCTAACAGCATATTTACCGACCAAGTCGCGCTTTAAAGGGTGAAAATCCAGCGACTTATTTTGCCGCAAAGCAGTCGTCGAAGCAGCAGCCTCCAGTTTAGCTATAGTCTTACGATATGCTTTCAGAACAGGCTCTGCAAAAGGCTGGCGGCCTTCATACTCCATTGTTACCCAGTCTTTTAGTTGGTTGTTGGCAAACGTGATCTCCACAATACTCAAATGTAGTAATAAACTACGTAGGCTTATTATTGCTCCAGACAAAAGGGCTACTACAAATTCGTAACAGCCCTTTTGTCTGGAGCAATAAATTAGTTGGCGACTACATGGTCAGTTTCTCGCCAATGATGCCTTTGAGGTACTCGCGGGTGGGCTGAATTTTGATGTGAGCCTTCGCTGGATGGCCACTCAAGAGGTATGGTATGTACCTAATATCCCCATCTATCGGTACAAATTTGGCCTTGACCTGGGTTTAGCTAGCAACGATGTACTGGCCTATGTCGACCCTGTTAAGCAGCCTGCGCTGCAACGGTAGGTGGAGACCCTGCGACAATTACCCAATGCAGGTTTGTCAATGGACATTATATGTCAGTTCATCCAAGGGCTGACAAAGCAATTTTTTCGCCTCCCATGTTTGGACCTGGCTAATAAGGCAAGTGCCGGAATCTATTGTAAATTTGGCTTAATGCAGATATTGGCAGTAGAATAACATATTTAGCATATGACAACTTCTTCCAATTCCTTTTCCGGAGATTCGAGTCAGAATACGGAAGCGATTCGGTGTCCTAAGTGCAACGGCGTTATGGTGCAGGGATTCATCTTTGACCGGGCAGATGGAGGTGGGCGTCGTGTCATCAACTGGGTTGAGGGAGCACCGCATAAGGCTTTCTGGACTGTTACGAAAGTACCAGAGGACAAGTGTATTCCAGTGGGTACCTTCCGGTGTTCGGTGTGCGGCTTTCTGGAATCCTATGCGCGCCCGGAATTTGCTGTCAAATGACTAGGCTTGCACACCCAAAGCGAACCCGCCGACCTGTATTATAAATAAGCACGGCACATCTGGACACGGACCGGTAGCCTGATCAAGCACACTACTACAAATCAAGCCGTCCAACGTTGTATGAAATGCGTAATTAAAAAGAGGCCCGCTACTAATTTGGTAGCGGGCCTCTTTTTAACCAGTTAATCTGACACATACTTACATAGCCAGTTTCTCGCCA
>NZ_JAFMYV010000010.1 GCF_017353185.1 Fibrella rubiginis
GACCTTAGACTTTAGACTTTAAACCTTGAACTTTAGACCTTAAACTTAAAACCCCCTTTCTCTTTACTTCAAATTCAACTCATCAACCACCTTCTGCACTTTGGTTTTGAGGGCGGCGTAGGTATCGTCGAAGGCTTCTTTATTGGGAAGGGGTTCGTTGACACTGACGTAGAATTTGATCTTCGGTTCTGTACCCGACGGGCGGGCAGACACCTTTGTGCCGTCGGCGGTGAAGATTTGCAGCACGTTTGATGATTCAATGCCGAGTTTGCCCGACTCGATTGCCGACGTTTTTCCCGATGCCATATCCAGACGAGTCAGGGCATCATAATCATCTACCCGCACTACGGGCGAACCGGCAATGGTCTTGGGTGGGTTGGCCCGGAAATCGGCCATCATCTGCTGAATTTCTTCGGCACCGGCCTTGCCTTTTTTGGTCAGTGACACCAGCGCCTCGTAGTAGAAGCCCGTTTGCTGATACATTTCCATCAGCAGGTCGAACAGGCTGAGGCCTTTGTCTTTAGCGTCGGCGGTTAGTTCGGCAATCATAGTGCAGGAGGCAATGGCGTCTTTGTCGCGCACAAAATCACCGATCAGGTAACCGTAGCTCTCTTCGCCGCCGCCAATAAACTGTTCCTTACCTTCCAGTTCCCGAATCACCTGGGCAATGTATTTGAAGCCCGTTAGTGTGTTGTAGCAGGTTACGCCATACTGTTCGCACAGCTTGTCGATGAGGTCGGTGGTGACAATGGTTTTGGCCACGAACTCTTTGCTCGTCAGCTTGCCCGCATCTTTCCAGGCCCGCAACAGGTAGTAGATGATAAGGCTGGCCATCTGATTGCCGTTGAGCAATTCGAAGTCGCCGTGGTGATTTCTGGCCCCAGCACCCACCCGGTCGGCATCGGGGTCGGTGGCAATGATGAGGTCGGCGTTTTGGTATTGGGCCTGATCCAGGGCCATTTGCATGGCTGCCTTCTCTTCCGGATTCGGCGACTTCACCGTCGGAAAATTGCCGTCGGGTTTGGCCTGCGCCTCCACCACGCTGACGTTTTTAAAGCCGAGTGCCTCCAGCGCACGGGGCACCAGCGTAATGCCCGTGCCGTGAATAGGTGTGTAGACAATGTTCAGATCAGCCTGCCGGGCAATGACGCCGGGGTTCACCGCGTTCGATTTCACCCGTTCAATATAGGGCGCGTCGATTTCTTCGTCGATGAGTTTGATCTTGCTTTCTACACCCTCAAACTTGATGTCGCTCACCGACTGAATGGCGCTCACCTCGTCTACGATGTTTTTGTCGTGCGGGGCTACCACCTGCGAGCCGTCGTTCCAGTACACTTTGTAGCCGTTGTACTCGGGCGGGTTGTGCGAAGCCGTTACAACCACGCCGCCCTGACAGCCCAGTTGCCGGATAGCAAAAGAGAGTTCGGGGGTGGGACGGAGGTCAGAGAAGAGGTATACCTTGATGTTGTTGGCCGAAAAAATGTCGGCGGCGATCCGGGCAAATTCGGGACTCATCCGCCGGCTGTCGTGGGCAATGGCTACGCTGATATCCTGCCCCGCAAACGACTTGTTGAGGTAATTGGCAAATCCCTGCGTGGCCGCGCCTACCGTGTAGCGGTTCATCCGGTTCGACCCTACGCCGATTACCCCGCGCAGCCCGCCCGTTCCGAATTCCAGGCTGCGATAAAACGAGTCGGTCAGTTCGGTAGTATTGCCACTGTCGATCAGGTGTTGAATGGTGGCTTTGGCCTCGGCATCGTAGGGGCCAGATAGCCAGGTATCCACGTTCTGTTGGGTCGTGGCGTCGAGTTGTTGCGTCGTCATTGGGAATTGAATTATTGAGAGTCAAGAATTTAAATCATTGAAAATCAGAAATTTATCTTTTGCTAAAGCCAGAGTCATTCTTTAATCGGTGCAATTCAGCCTCGGTTTTCTCTGGAAAATGATTGCGCAGACCTCCTTTGAAAAGCTGCCTACTAAACGCTGACAACTCAACTGCCTTCAGTAACCGCTGTTCTGGGGTCATACTACGTAGTATAGCCAGATACTGCTGGTGGTTTGGAGGTGGCTTCGGGTTCATTGCTGCTTGTTCTGCTGGCAAGTTACGGTCTGCCGCCGTAGCCCGCAATCCGGTGGGTAAGGAAGTAAATTTGACGCTGACGATTGATGGAAATGCCCTCTGCCACGCCCTCAATTGCCAACCCGGCGATTTGTTAGCCCACGTGCCGGAAGGAGCCGTGAAGGTGTAGGGTATGACCGTGCAGACATGGACATAAAGGCCCAGCGGGTCTTTATGTCAACTCACCATGTTCCAAGTAATCCTAACGACGCAAGCCCTTTACACCTTGAACCGCAGCAGCGGACCGCTTTAACCGTTGAACTCACTTTCCTCATGCCCCGTTTGCCTCTTACCCTCGCGCTTTGTCTGTTTACACTGAGCCTTTTTGCTCAGAACAGGACCTACACCTACCTGATTTATCATAAACTCTCGCCGGGCCTAACCGTGCAGGACGCCTTACCCGTGGAGCGCGAATGGCGGGCGGTGAATCAGGCCGCGGTGGATGAAGGCAACATGATTGGCTGGTACATGATGGCCAAACAGATGACCTCAAACCCCAATTCAACCGAGTACGACTATGTAACGGTGATCGTGACGCCAACCATGAACATTAAAGGAGGCTCACCGGTGGCGATGACCAAACTTTATGGTGATAGTGTGCAGACGCGCATGGACAACCTGAACAAACGCGACCGCGCTACTGCCCCCGTCGTGAAAATGGAGGTGTGGGAGAACCCCGATGCCTACACGTTCAGCCCCGATTTTACGCCCTCAGCAACGCCCGTGGTGGTGCTGAATTATATGAAGCCCTACGACCCGAAAGCGGCCTGGGCCGACCTGCTCGACCCCATGAAAACCTGGGCCACAAGCCGACTGAAAGACAACTCACTAAGTGGCTGGGCTTTCTCAAGACTTATTCTGCCCAACGGCAGCGAAAAAGGCTACAGTTTGCTCATAGCACAGGTGGGTACCACTGCAACCAGTATAGCTAATCCGCTGGTTATCAATACCGAATCGATAAAAGCCTACACTCAATCCAGGCAAACGTTTGACGTGGTCCGGCAGGAGGTATTTCGTATTATGGAGTTTACAACCCGTCCAAAAACAGCGGCAAACAAGTAACAGTCAGCGCCCTGTTCATACTTATAGTTGATTCAGACAAAAGCCTGACTTTGCCATAATCGCCAACGGTAATACTGAGGTTGATACTGGATTTGGTTAGCCTGTTTAGTGGAAGTTTAAAGTCTAAAGTTTAATGTCTAAAGTTGAGTGACGCAAGAGCATGCTTGCCGCATCGGCGGACCGGTCAGCCAACTTTAGACAGTAGACTTTGGACTTTAAACTTCCATTAAACGTACCGTTCCGTGATGTGCCGTGCTCGTTGGGCAGTCTCCAGCAATAACGGATGGCGTGGCGTAGCCAGGGCCTCCTCCAGTTCGGCGAGGGTGTCTTTGAACAAAAAATGCACCGGCACCTCGTGCGTTTCCATCTTCGATTTCAGGTATACCATCCGGGGCAGCGTGTCGCCCTGGGCGGCGGCGGCGTTGTATTCGCCTTTCGCGCGGGTCCAGTCGTCGTCGGTGGGGCCGAAGTGGATGCGCTGTTCGGGTAGGGGGGTGGCCAGGCGGGCGGCAAGGCGTTCGTCGAGGTCAGCCAGCATTTGTTTCAGCCGGAATGTGTCTTTGCCCGTCCGAATCCGTTCGCGTAGCGATTGCCGGATGAGGTACGTCAGCGAATCGCTCAGGTTCATGCCAATCTCCACCATCTGCTTGAAAATTAGTGACGTAGGCGACATACCTGGAATGGTGTTCGGGTCGTGGAGCAATACGCGTTGCGCCTCCCTCGGTTCGTCGCCACGAGCCGGGCCTTCGGGCGTCAGGAACCCGTCGATGCGTGAATAGACGTTGATACCCAATTTTGTAAATACCTGCTCGACGGCCAGTTGAATAGCCCGGTTGTTTTCCAGGCTAGTCCCTACTGGAATTCGCTTTTTAGCTACGCTGGTGAGGTATTTGGTTTCGTAATCAAACGCTTCGGCGTTGAAGATTTCGGTGGGGGGAAGCGCCACAGCCCTACCGTCGTCGTCCTGAATCACGCCACACGAAAACTCCTGTCCGTTGATGAATTCTTCAAATAGCAGTTCGTCTTCGGCGTTGATAGAGGCCAGCGTAAGCGTGGTTGTTTTGGCGTCGTCGGCGAATCCATCGAGGGTGCTGATGAGTTCGGCGGGGCCGGTGACGTACTCGCCCGTATTCTCGATCACGAGCGGGTAACCGATTGTAGCGCTGAGTGTGGTAGTCCGCTGAGCGTAGTCGCGCTTGGCCTGCTCATCCAGCTTCTCCCAGTCCGACAGGCCGATCTGCGTGGTGAAAAAGCACTGATTCACAGCCCGCTGGAAGAGGGCGAAGTCGTTGTCACGCACAATGGCCACCCCGATAGACGACCCCTGGTGCGGGGCTTTCACCACAATAGGCAAACCCAGGTGGCTTACCAGCGAGGCGAAAAACGCTTCCTGATCGGCCCCTTGCCAGGCGTCGCGGCTGATGGTAGCGGTTTTTTTCTCCTGCCCGTTCACCAGCGCAATGAGGTGATTTTGCAGGATCTTGTTGATCCCCAGCCCCGACCCCAGAATACCGGGTCCGGTGTAGGGCATTTTATGCCATTCCAGCAGTCCCTGAATAGCGCCGTCTTCGCAGTCGGGACCGTGCATGGCCAGAAACGCCATGTCGAAGTGCTCTTCAAACCACTCAGGTTCAATGCGTTCGCCAGGAATGGCTTCGTCGCCATCTTCCAGCGACTCATCATACACCGAGAAACCGTCGAGCTTGGGCAGCGAGTCGCGGATGCCGGCATGTTGCAGGAAATCAGGCTCTACGATATAGAACCGTCCCCAGCCACTCACGAACACCAATACCGGCTCAAACAGGGCTTTATTGAGGTTGGCCAGGGCCGTGCGCCCCCCCGCAAATGATACGTCGCGCTCTCGCGATGGTCCACCAAAGAATATTCCGATGCGCATAAAAAAAGTGAATTGTGAATGAGCGAATGAGTGACGGTCCGGCGTTCCGGTGAGTGAATGTTCTGAACCGCTTCGCGGTGTATAATTAGTAATGCCGAACATTCACTCACCGGAACGCCGGACCGTCACTCATTCGCTCATTCACTCATTTACAAAAGGAGTCCCGCCAGTGTAGCCGACATGTAGCTGGCTAATGTGCCACAGATGAGCGCTTTAAAACCCAGTTTAGCCAGGTCGGTGCGCCGTCCGGGAGCCAGTTCGCCAATGCCACCGATTTGGATGGCGATAGACGAAAAGTTGGCGAACCCGCACAACGCGAAGCTGGTGATGGCAATGGTTTTAGGATCTAGCGTTGACTTTATCTTGACCAGCTCGATGTAGGCCACAAACTCGTTGACCACCATTTTGGTACCCATCAGGGCACCGGCGGCTTCTACATCTTTACCCGGTACGCCCATGGCAAAAGCAAACACCGAAAACAGTTTGCCCAGCAGGTAGTTCAGGCTCAACTGCGGAAACCCGGCTATGCTACCTGCTTTACCCAACAGCATGTCAATCAGTGCGATAAGGGCGATAAAACCAATCAGCATGGCAATCACGTTCAGGCCTACTTTCAAGCCTTCAGACGCCCCGCTGGCAATTGCATCGACGAGGTTAGCGTGTGATTTTTTGATTTCCAGCTTTACAACCCCCTGTGTGGTAGAGACTTCTGTTTCAGGAAACACAATTTTCGAGATCACCAGCGCCCCCGGTGCGGCCATGATACTGGCTGCCAGCAGGTAGGGGGCCGGTACGCCCAGCGAGATATATACGGCCAGTACCCCGCCCGCAATACAGGCGAAGCTACCCGCCATGGAGGCCAGCAACTCGGAGTTGGTCATGGTGGGCAAATAAGGCTTGATCATGATCTGCGCTTCAACCTGCCCCACAAACGTGCTGGCCACGTTGGAAAGGGCCTCGGCCCCGCTCACGCCCATGAGCCATTTCATGACCCGCGCCATCAGGGCCACAATACGCTGCATGATGCCGAGGTAATAGAAAATGTTGACCAGCACCGCCACGAAGATGATGGTGGGAATCACCTTAAAGAAGAAGACGAAATCGTTGCCATTGCCAAATGCCCGCGACATCAGCCCTGTTTTTACGAGCGGACCAAAGACAAATTCGGCACCACGGTCGGCGTTGAGCAGCGTTTTGTTAACCAGAAAACCGAGATACTCGAAGACCTGCTTACCAGTTTCGGTTTTCAACACAAACACGGCCAGGCCAAATTGAAGGGCCAGTCCAACACCCACAGTGCGGTAGTTGATGGCTCGGCGGTTGTTCGACATGGCGAAGGCAATGCCTAAAATGAGGGCAATGCCCAGTAATCCGGTAAAACGCTCCATGCGGTGATTGGCGGTACGAAGAAGAGAGGCCCGTTGCGGCGTATCCGCTTGTTAATGGGCGGGCGAAGATACAAAAAACGGTCGGTCTGAAGACGGACCGGGCGAGGGTATTGCCGATAAGCCTATGGATTCACGCTCCAAGTCCTGATCAGGTTTGCGGGATTAACGGGGAGCCTGATGAAATCGAGACGAGCCACAAACTTTATTTATTTATCTGTAAGTCAGCCACATATACGCGCCAGCTAATCGCGCTGATCCAGCCTAGTACAGCCAGAAACGTAAATTTTTGAACAACAGGTAACCAGTTGAGGTGCCAGGGTAAGTGGTAAATGACGTTATTGAGCAGGACCAATAACAGACAGATACCGCCTACTGCCAGTAACTTAACATACCGCCCTTGATACAGACCAAGCAAGGTGAGCAGAAATGGAGGCAGGGCCAATATGCCGGTGAGGTTGATGGCCGCGTCGTGGTAAGCCGAGGCGACAAACGGGGCTACGAGCATGGCCGTTACGCCGGGGTACTGCATTAACGTTCGAAGCTGTCGCGGTTGCGTAAACAAACGGGGTAACGTAAGCCAGAAAACGGCGAGGCTTACGCAAAGCACCAGCATGGCTACCGTAGCAACTGGCGCAGCGGGGTTTGCCTGACCATTTTTGGCAATCTCGCCGGTCAGGTCGCACCAATAGTTGGTGAGCCAGTTGAAGCCAACGGCAGTAGGGTGGGCGTTGGAACCGCCCGGATATAGCACCGTGGCCCATCCGTATAGCCCCAGAAACAAACCGATACCCAGCAAGGGTACTAGTGACAGGCGAAAACGATATAGGGAAGGAACTGCCATCGTTTAACAGAAACCCCATTGAGTGCTCAATGGGGTTTCTAATATCGCTTTACTGGCTGATTAATTAATCTTCAACACGGCCATAAATGCTTCCTGCGGGATTTCGACGTTACCGACCTGGCGCATCCGTTTCTTACCTTTTTTCTGCTTTTCCAGCAGCTTGCGTTTCCGCGAAATATCGCCGCCGTAGCATTTGGCCAGTACGTCTTTGCGCAGAGCGCTCAGCGTTTCGCGGGCAATGATTTTCTGCCCGATGGCCGCCTGAATAGCAATTTCAAACTGCTGACGTGGAATCAGTTCGCGGAGCTTTTCGCACAGTTTCTTGCCCCATTCATACGACTTACTCCGGTGTACAATGGCCGACAGTGCATCGACCTTGTCACCGTTGAGCATCACGTCGAGCTTCACCATGTCCGATTCGCGGTTATCCATGAACTCATAATCCAGCGAAGCATAGCCGCGGGAGATGGTCTTGAGCTTGTCGAAAAAGTCGAAAACGACTTCGGCAAGGGGCATTTCAAACTGCAGTTCTACGCGGTCGGCGGTCAGATAGACCTGATTCTTCAGGATGCTCCGCTTGTCCATGCACAGGCCCATAATGCCGCCCACGTAGTCGGCCTTAGTAATGATCTGCGCCCGGATGAATGGCTCTTCGATGTAGTCGATCAGGTTGGGTTCGGGCATATCGGCGGGTGCTGATACCTGCCGAAGCTCGCCTTTGGTGGTCATAACCTCAAACCGCACCGAAGGCACGGTGGTGATCACGGTCATGTCGAACTCGCGTTCCAGGCGTTCCTGCACGATTTCCATGTGCAGCATACCCAGAAAGCCGCAACGGAAGCCAAACCCCAGTGCCGCCGACGTTTCGGGCTCCCACACCAGGGCCGCGTCGTTGAGCTGCAGCTTTTCCATGGCCTCGCGCAAATCTTCAAACTCGCTTGTTTCCACGGGGTAGATGCCCGCAAAGACCATTGGTTTCACGTCGGCAAAGCCCTGAATAGCCGCCGCAGCGGGGTTGTCGAAGCTGGTGATGGTGTCGCCCACCTTCACTTCCTTGGCCACTTTGATGCCCGAGATGAGGTAGCCCACGTCGCCGCACTCCATCCGGTCGCGGGGTTCCTGCTCCAGACCCAGAATACCAATTTCGTCGGCATTATATTCCTTGCCGGTATTCATGAACTTTACTTTCTCACCCTTACGGATCGACCCGTTTTTGATGCGGAAAATAACCTCAATACCCCGGTAAGAGTTGAAGTGTGAGTCGAAAATGAGGGCCTGCAACGGGGCGTTAGGGTCGCCGGTTGGGGGCGGAATACGCTCGACAATGGCCGCCAGGATTTCGGGTACGCCAATACCTTCTTTGCCCGACGCTGGAATGATGTCGTCGCGGTCGCAACCCAGCAGGTCCACCATCTCGTCTTTAATCTCTTCGGGCATAGCACCCGGCAGGTCGATCTTGTTGAGAACGGGGATGATGACGAGGTCGTTGTTGAGCGCCAGATACAAGTTTGAAATCGTTTGAGCTTCAGTGCCCTGCGAGGCATCAACCAGCAACAGCGCACCTTCACAGGCGGCAATGGAACGCGACACTTCGTAGCTGAAATCGACGTGGCCGGGCGTGTCGATCAGGTTTAAGGTATACTTCTCGCCTTTGTGGAAGTAATCCATCTGGATGGCGTGGCTCTTGATGGTGATGCCACGTTCCCGCTCCAGGTCCATATCGTCGAGCAGTTGGGCTTGCATATCGCGGGCACCGACGGTTTGGGTAAACTCCAGAAGCCGGTCGGCAAGGGTACTTTTGCCGTGGTCGATGTGGGCGATGATGCAGAAATTTCGAATGTGCTTCACGTTGAAAGAACGGGGGTTGTGTCTGATTTTGAAGGTGCAAAAATACGAAGAAACGAGGAAAGGAAGCGGGAAGCCGCAGGGGCAGTTAAGCAAAGGCCTGACGGGCTGTAGCCAGCGCTACAATCTATCGGGCGTTTGTTCGATACGATTCAGACTTGATCTACCGCTGAATCAGCAGTCGCAGTGTAGTACGCGCCTGTCTGGTCGGGCTAGTCGGCATCAGATAGCATACCTGAAAGCATAGGGCGTTGCTGTTAAGCGTTTTAGCTTCTAGATGGAACAAAAACAGCGATATTCTGTTAATTTAGTAGTCGTGACTACTAAATTAACAGAATATGTCATTAGCAACCCAACTTGGCTTTATCTCGCTCCAGGTCAGTGATCTCGATGCCTCACGTCAGTTTTATACGGACGTGCTCAATTTTCAACCCGCTCCCCAGTCACCGCCCGACGCCTGCGTTTTTGTTACCCAGCGCGGGGCCAGCTTCGCCATTCGTAAACCGCTGGTCGACCTTCAGGCAACAGACAAACTGGGCTGGGGCGTGGGCCTCTGGTTTGCCGTTCCCGAACTGGATGCTTTTCTCCAGCGCATCGAAGGAAAAGCCACCCTGGTGCGGGGCGTTCAGCCATCGCCTTTCGGCAATACCGCCATTATCGCTGACCCTGATGGCTATTGGCTGACGCTGCAAGAAAGCAAAGCTGCATGAGCCAGGCCCGCTATTGGGTGGTGGTAGCCAGCCGCGACTTTCGAGATTCCTACCGCCGATTTTATGCGAATCCGATCGGCCATGATTGATGACAAGCCATGAGTGACTCTCCCGTTTTCGCCTATACACAACCCGAAGAAAACAACGGTTATTTGCTTTGGCAGGTGAGTATGCGCTGGCAACTGCAAATGCATCAGCAACTGGATGCGGTGGGCATTACGCTCACTCAATTCTCGCTGTTGGCCGGGTTGTATTGGCTTAGTTTGCAGGGCGAACTGGTCACCCAGCAGCGGCTGGCGAACTATGCCAATACCGATAAGATGATGACGTCTAAAGTGTTGCAGACGCTGGAAAGAAAAGGGCTGGTTCAACGGCTCGATAACCCCCAGGATGGCCGGGCGAAACAACTGCGACTAACGGAGCCTGCCGAAGCATTACTGCGGCAGGCGAACCACATCGTCGAGCAGGTTGATACCGCTTTTTTCGCCCCTATCGAGGCCAGCAACGCGCTTTTTCAGCAACTTATGCGCCAATTGGCCCGACTGTGATTGACGAGCCAGCCGCCATGTTTGGGCCATAATCACCACTACCAGCCAGCTAAAAGAAGGTGGACGGGCAAGTCAGTCAGATCATTAGGTACCTTTGTACCCGTATGTATCGACGACTACTCTTTATCCTCTTCTTTCTGCCTTTTGGTCTTAACGCTCAAACGCTGCACGTATCCCCAACCGACTCGATCATTCACCTCGATGGGCTACTGACGGAGGGCATCTGGCAACGGGCGGCTGTGGCGGGTGATTTCACCCAAAACTTCCCCAACGACACGGCACGGGCCTATAACGACACGCAGGTACGCATGACCTTCGATGCTACCCACCTCTATGTGTCGGTGGTTTGTTTTGATAAAAATCCGGAGAAACGCTACACGGCTTCGTCGCTGAAGCGCGATTTTGAGTGGGACCAAAATGACAATTTCACCGTTTATATCGACCCATTTGGTGACCGGATCAACGGCTTTACCTTCAACGTAACACCCTATGGTGTAGAGCGCGAAGGGCAGATGTTTAACGGTGAGCGTGTAGCTGCCGAGTGGGACAACAAATGGCGCTCAGCGGTGAAGGTGCTGCCCGACCGCTGGCAGGCCGAACTGGTCATTCCGTTCAAAAGCTTCCGATATCGTAAAGGAGCGTCGTGGTTTCTGATGAACTTCGCCCGCCACGACCTGAAAAACAATCAGCGCACGGCCTGGCGACGCGTGCCGGTGGCTTACCGTATATCGGCGCTGGCCTTTGCCGACACCGTTCGGTTTAGCCGCCCCCTGCCCGACCCTGGCCCCAATATTTCGCTTATTCCCTACGTCAGTTCGCGCTACTCCGATGACCTGGGTGAATCCCGCAATGCATCGGGCAACCAGGTTGGAAAGCGAACGTTCAGGCAGGGTATCGGGTTCGACGCCAAAATTGGCATCACGCCCTCACTGAACCTCGATTTGACCGTAAACCCTGACTTCTCGAACGTAGAGGCCGATCAGCAGGTGACCAACCTCAGCCGGTTCGAGATTTTTTACCCCGAACGACGGCAGTTTTTCATCGAAAATCAGGACCTCTTCGCCAGTTTTGGCTTCGAGCGGAATCGACCGTTTTTCAGTCGCCGGATTGGCATCAGCTACGATACTACCACGGGTGTGATTGTGCAAAATCCGCTGCTGTACGGCGCGCGGCTGAGCGGTAAAATTGGCAAAGAATGGCGTGTAGGGCTGCTGAACACGCAAACCGCCAGCCAGCCTGAGAAAGGCATTACGGGACAGAATTACACCGTGGCAGTACTGCAGCGGCAGATTTTTGGCCGCTCCAACATGTCGGCTATTTTGGTGAACCGGCAGGGTATTGGTGCCCTGCCCGACAGTATGCGCTACACCCGGCTGGCAGGGCTGGAGTACAAACTGCAAACGGCAGATAACCGCTGGAGTGGCAAACTGTTCTACACCCGTGCGTTCCGTGCCGCGCAACCCGGCGAAGCCCGCAACGGTGTAGACATTGACCAGGATGCCTACACCCACGGGGCTAACCTCAGCTATGCCAGCCGCAACCTGACGGCTACCTGGACGCACGAATACGTGGGGCAGCAATACAAGATCAACGACGTTGGCTTCGTGAACCGGCAGGGGTTTTGGCGGGTGGTTCCCGAACTACAAGGCACGTTTTATGTGCCGGGCAACCGCAAGCTCATCTCGCACGGCCCCTTCACCGATCTGATGCTAATTCGTAATAACGACGGCCGCTTAACAGACCGCGAGTGGAACGTAGGCTATAACGTCCAGTTTCGCAGCACCGCCGAAGGAGGCATGGGCTACTACGCCTACTATACGTACCTCTTTTTCCCCTATGACCCCACCAACTCCGACGGCCGCGAATTGCCCGAAGGTTCTGGTTTCGCCACGCGCGGATTGTTTGGCTATTTTGCTACCGACAAACGTAAGTTATTGAGCGCCACTGCTGACTTCTACTCGGGTGGATATTACAACGGGCAGAATACCAACGTTACAGCACAAGTGCAGTATCGGTTTCAGCCCTACGGTTCGCTAAGCGTTTACAGTGAATACAACAACATTCGGTTGCCGGATCCGTATAAATCAGCGCGATACCTGCTGGTAGGCCCCCGGCTCGACGTGACGTTCTCGCGGAAACTGTTCTGGAGTACCACCGTGCAGGTAAACAGCCAAACCGATAATACCCTGTTGAACACCCGCCTGCAATGGCGCTACGCCCCCGTTTCGGATTTGTTTGTAGTCTACCAGGAGAACTACTTCCCCGGCTCACTCACCAGCAAAAACCGGGCATTGGTCGTAAAGCTGTCATACTGGTTTAATGTATAAGGAAGAAAAGGAGGAGGAAGCGGTCCGCCGTCGCGGAACGGGACAACGGTTGGTGTAGCCTGTTGGTGTAGCAGGAGAGCAGAAAAACGTTATTGGTAACCGGAGCGTTGTATTTTTACGAACAACTAATCAATGAAGCAGGCCATGGAAACGAAACCGAAAGTTCATGATTTGGGTAAAGCCATTCAGCGTATGAAAGCAGATAAGGAAGCCATTAACAAGCGCTTAGACGAGCACGGTACGCTGAAAAATTTTACTGGTGTCAAGATTATCCAACCTCCCAAGTTACCCGCTGAGCAGTAATGGTAAAGACTTTTACTTTGTAACAGACGATGCTGTTTCGTATGAAATTTACCTCACATCCGGAGAGGATTATATTCCCGATGAACACTTCTCTACGCTTGTTCGGATGGTTGGTTTTAGACCACTAAACAAAACATTAGCTGCGAAATCAGGTGCCGATGCACGCATTCATCAGACAATTATTAAGGCCCTGTCTTTGTATTTTCAGGAACAGCCTGACATTGTGCTGGTCTACGTCTCCGACATGATGGACGGCAGGCAACGGCAGCGCAGCCTGCTCTTTGACCGCTGGTTTCGGGAGTTTGGCGAAGGATATACTAAGCTGGATTATACCGACAATACTTATACTTACTGCGGCATGATTTTCCGCGAAGGCCACTCTTACACGGCTGATTTGCAAGAGGCTGTAGACCTGTACGTCCAGGATAAAGAAGCCTGACAAACGGACCACTTGTTGGTTAATATACTTCCGTCAAGTAAGGCAGGTAGGGCTCTAACTTATCCGTTGATTTAAACGCGCTGACCTGCAAAATGCGGTTGGTGTAGGCGTCGTGGCGGATTTCGACGTAGAAGCTGTCGAGGCTATACAGCAGGAAAATGAACTCGTCTTCGTACCGATTCGCCAGCACGCTGCCCTCGAAATACAGGGCGTTCAATTGGTCTTCGGTGTCGAGGCTGGTAAAGTGGGCGGGGTCCATACGGTGTCGATTTAAGGCGAAGATAGGCGTTGTGATGGATATTGAACGCTGGATTTTGGAGTGCGAACAAGAAAGCAAACACAACAAAACGGCTCTTACTACCTCAAATCCAGCGTCCAACGTCCAAAAACTAGCGTCAATTTTTTTTACAAAGTGACCCGCTTTCCTTCTTTTGCCGCCTTATAAATAGCCTCTACGATGCGAATATCAGCCAGACCTTCTTCGCCGGGGACGAGCACGGGCTTGTTCTGCATGATCGCCAGGGCATCGTCGTCCATCTGCATCATTTGTTGGGTAGGGGCTTTATAGGCCACATTGGTGCTAAAACCGTTGCTGCCTACGCCCTTCACCCCATCATAGGCCGAGTAAGGTTCCATTTCCAGGAAGCCCTTCTGACCTGTTACGTTCAGGAAATTCATGTTCATGCCGTAGCTGGATTGTACCGCCGCCCGCGCTCCACTCGGAAACTCCAGCTGCGCCATGCTGGTCTCGTCGAGGCCGTTCTTGTAGACCTCCGGGCGGGTGGTATACTGCTGGGCGGTGAGGGCAATTGGCTCCTCGCCGGTGGCAATGCGGGCACCCTGAAGCACATACACGCCCATGTCGTACATGACGCCGCCGCCCATTTCTTTCTTCTGTTTCCAGTGGTCGGTGCGGCCATCGTAGTACCCCGCCGAGCAGCTTACCATCTGGATTTTACCGATGTTGCCGTCGCGCAGAAATTTGCGGTACGCCTGGGTGTTAGGTTCATGGTGCAGCCGGTAGCCCACCGTGAGCACGCGCTTATTTTTCCGACAGGCATCAATCATGTTCTGGCACTCCTTCGCCGTCACGGCCATGGGCTTTTCCACCCAGACGTGCTTACCGGCTTTAGCCGCCCGCACCACGTATTCTTCGTGCATGGATGGTGGCAAGACCACATACACCACGTCGATGTCCCCATTGTTGGCGATCTGATCAAACGTCTGGTACGAATAGATGTTTTTGTCGGGGATGTTGTACTGCTTTTTCCATTTTTCGGCCTTAG
This sequence comes from Fibrella rubiginis, assembly GCF_017353185.1. GTDB lineage: Bacteria > Bacteroidota > Bacteroidia > Cytophagales > Spirosomataceae > Fibrella > Fibrella rubiginis. The sequence continues at coordinate 14,766 of NZ_JAFMYV010000010.1, forward strand.
CGGGGGTGCCCGTTACGATGCCCGCGAGGTAGCAGTGTTTGGTCATTTGCAGGGCCGGGGCCAGCAAATCGGTGCTGTAGTAGCCCAGCCCCACCAGGGCCACGCCCAGTTTGTCTTTCTTAGGTGAGGTTGCCGCCAGCAGCGTGTGCGGCGATACAATGGTTGAGACAGAAGCCAGCGACAGGGTCTGAAGAACGGTTCGACGAAGCATGGAGAAAGAGTTTATGGCGAAAGTGTGAAGGTTATACCGAAAAGAGTGTCAGCGGGTTGATTTACCAGTTTGCTAGTTCCAAACGACTTGCGGGATATCAGCCGCTGGTTGGGTAGCTTAGGCCCAGCGCGCCGCAACGTTGGTGGAAAATAGGCTGGCTCTATGGCGGTTTTAGCCCTAGCGGGGCGTAACATGCGGATACGGTAGCAAAATCCTAGGCAAGGATTCATCTTCTGCATATCCGCATGTTACGCCCCGCTGGGGTTTGGCTAATTTCTCCAACGCCTATTTCTACCGACGTTACGGCCCGCTGGGCCTAAGCTACCCCGATCAGCAGCCACTACCTACAGGCCATTTTGAACCTGTGCTATACCTCATTCAAACCCTTTCCGCTCAGGATTTGCGGCATGGATTTGTCAACCCTAGCTTCCCGCGTTTTGGTTTGGTGCCGAAAGACCAAAGGTTGGAAAGATCGCCCTTACGTAAAACACCTGTTGGTTGACATACTCTTTTGTGACCCATCAAGGCACTACTTACTCTGTTCCATGCCACTTAGAGTACTTGTCTGCCGAACGTAGTTGCCGGGGGGAGTGCCAGGCTCGCCAACGGGTTGGCGGTAGGGCTGGAAGGGTACTTTCAGAATGCTGCCAATGTGGCTGTGTTCGTGGGCGTCGGGGTGGGTATCTACGCCGTAGATGAGGTCTTTTCCCGCCCGTTCGGCATGGGTTTGGAAGAGGCGGTCCCAGATCGAGAAGATGTTACCGTAGTTGGTGTTCGAGTAGGGCAGTACGTAGTGGTGGTGCACGTGGTGCATGTTGGGCGTGACGATCAGCCAGTTAACGGCCCGGTCGGCCCAGCGGGGTAGCTCGATGTTGGCGTGGTTGAACTGCGACAGGATCACCGACAGGGCCTGATACAGAAACACCAGCCACATGGGTGCCCCCACAATCAGTACGGCCAGCGTGGTAAACAGAAACCGGATCACGCTCTCGCCGGGGTGGTGGCGGTTGGCGGTGGTGGTATCTACGTAGTGGTCAGAGTGGTGCACGACGTGAAACTGCCACATCCATTTTACATGGTGTTCGGTCCAGTGAGCTAGCCAGGCACCAATCAGATCAAGCAGGAGCAGGCCCACCACGGCCTGTGCCCAGAGTGGCATGGCTACCCATTGCAGTAGCCCCACATGACTGGCTACCGTCCAGTCGCTGGTTTTGACCAGAATAAACGCCAGCGAAAAGTTAACGAGGATGGTTGTGGCCGTAAAGAACAGGTTGATACCCGCGTGTTTAGGCTTGTGGTAATCGAAGCGAATCAGGGGCACAATGCTTTCCAGTAACCAGAAAAAAGCAATGCCACCCACCAGAATCAGGCTGCGGTGGGCCGACGGTATGTGTTCAAAGTATTGGACAAGACGCTCCATTAGGTTCTGCGATTCGTGAAACTAAACCACAAAATACGAATAAAAAAGGAGTGTAAGGTGTAAGGTACAAAGTGTAAAGTCTAAGGTCTAATGTCTAAAGTTGCTTCGCGCACTACCCGATACGTGCGCGAAGCAACTTTAGACATTAGACCTTAGACTTTACACTTTATACCTTACACCTTACACTCCTTTCGCCGCCTTCACTTCGGCGCGGGTTTCTACTTTGGCTTCGTCTACCTCCGCCTCCTCGCGTGACTCCCGATTTTGATTGGCAAATACCTGCATCAGCACGATAAAGAACGACAGGATGGTTGGCCCGATCACCAGCCCCAGAATGCCGAAAATGGGTACGCCGATCACAATACCTGCCAACGTAACCAGCGGGTGAACATCGCCCATGCGTTTGGCCAGCGTAATCCGCAATAGATTGTCGATGTTGGTGATCACGATGGCCCCCACTAGCAGAATACCTACACCCTGTGATGTATTGCCCTGCGAAAGCTGAATCAGGCCCGCCGGTGCCCACACCAGGGGTGTGCCCAGCACGGGAATAAAAGACATGAAAAAGGCAACGGTACCCCAAAAAGCGGCATCGGGTACGCCGAAGATCCAGAGCGTCAGGCCTGTTAAGATACCCTGCACAAACGACACGATCACCTGGCCTAATACGTTGGCGTTGACGTTATTACGCAGCTGTTCGCCCAGGTCTTTCATCGTATCGCGCTTGAAAGGCAGGTAACGGCGCAAGCCTTCCTGAAACGTCTCTTCTTCCGAAAACATGTAGTAGAGCGTAAACAGCATCAGGCCAATGATAACCAGAAAATCGAGCAGACCACCCGCCAATGACGGGAGCTGCCGTGAGGCCAGGGTACCCCCTTGCTGCAAAATCTTACGGATGTTTTCCTGACTGGTTAGCTTAAAATTCGTCAGGTTTTCGGCCTGTTTCACCAGTCCCAAAATCTGGTCGGTATGCTGCGAATAATATTGAATCCGGTCGATGAGCAGGAAACTGAGCACCAGAAAAGGCAGGATGATGGCAAACAGTGAAAACAGGATAATACCTACAATCACCAGCGTTCGGTTCCACTTCTTTCGGTAGACAAGTCCATAGAAGGGAGATCGAAAAATAACGTAGAGAATCCCCGCCCCAAAGAAGGCCGAGACGTACCCCTGTAGGCCAGCAATAATAAAGCCGCCCAAAACCAGTAAGCTGGTAATGAGCAGGATACGTTGCTGTTTAGGCGTATAGATTGGATAAGATGACATAATATGTACAATGTATAATGAACAATGTACAACAAGCCTCTTGCGTGGGTTTATGCCAGCGCAAAGCCATCATACATTGTTCATTATACATCGTACATTAAAATTTGTTTAATCCACCCACAGCACCAGTCCTTTCAGGTAGCCACCCTCGGGGTGGAAAAGACTCACTGGGTGGTCGGCGGGCTGGCTCAGGTGGTGGAGAACCCGTACCTGTCGCCCGGCCTCGATGGCCGCGGCCACGATGGTGTTGTAGAACAGCTCCCGGTCTACCACCTGCGAACACGAAAAGGTGAAGAGAATGCCACCCGGTGCCACGCGCTTCAATCCTTCCACGTTTAGCCGTTTATAACCCTGCACCGCCCGGTGCCTCGCCGACTGGCTCTTGGCATAGGCGGGCGGGTCGAGCACCACTACGTCATACTGATGGTCATGCTCCTTCAAATAATGCATCACGTCGTCGGGGATGGCTTGATGGGTACTCGAAAAGTCCCCATTCACCGCTACGTTCTGGTTGGTTAGCTCAATGGCTTTCTGCGACACGTCGACCGAGTGTACGAGTGAAGCTCCGGCGGTGAGCGCGTAAACCGAAAAGCCACCCGAATAGCAAAAGGCGTTCAATACACGCTTACCCGGAGCATAGCGGGCCAGCAGTTGGCGGTTGTCGCGCTGATCAAGAAAAAAGCCTGTTTTCTGGCCCGTTACCCAGTCTACCAGAAATGTATGACCATTTTCAATCACCGGGCGGGGAGTTTCGGCGCGGCCAAAACGGTAGCCATTTTGCACACCAGCGGCGTAAGCATCGGGCAGACTTTCGGCGCTTTTATCATAAACGGCTACGAGTTCAGTACCAAAAACGCGTTGCAGAGCCTCTACGATCTGCTGCCGCTGGCGGTGCATACCGATGGAGTGCGCCTGCAACACCGCTACTCCGTCATACATGTCGATAATCAGACCCGAGCAGCCGTCGCCTTCGCCATGAACGAGGCGGTAGCAGTTGGTTTGGGCGGGAATCAGCGCGGCCCGAACAGTCCGGATCTGGGCTAGTTTTTGGATCCAGAAATCGACGTCGGGTACTACGGGCAGGCCGTTGGTGTGAGCGGCAAACGAAAACAGTCGTACCAGAATGCTGCCGTCGTGGAAATGCCCTGTGCCGAGGTACGTATTGCGGCTGTCGACTACGTCAACTATGTCACCGTCTTCGAGGTGTTCGTCGCGTTTGGCTACGGCGCCCGAAAACACCCAGGGGTGAAACCGGCGCACAGCCTCATCGCGGCCTTTCTGGAGAATAACTTGGGGGTATGTCATTGATGCAAAGATAGGGGAATGTCAGACGGAGCGATTTGCTCCGTCTGGCATTCCCCTAAAAGCCAGCAGACAACCTGGCGCCGGGGCCGTAAAAAATTCGTTTGCCGGGCAGGTATTTCACCCGCCCGGCAAACGCTTGTGTATTGGTGGGTATGGTGATCAGGTGGCCGATATGTACGATGTCAGCGCGGGTGGGTACGCGGTTGGCCGACCAAACGGTGGGGTCATTCCAGTTGCCATCGCGAACGGTGCTAAGATCGCCACCATACGTGCGGATGGTGTAGGTGTCGCGTAGGCATTGCTTGCTGTCGGTAACCACATAGGTTTGTATGGTACCGGCTGGCGGCGTCACAACTACCGTCCGGCTGTTGGCAAATGTGTTGCTGGCAGAGTCAGTCCATTGGTAGTCGGCTACGAATGAGGCGGTTAGCGTGGCAGACTGGCCTGCTGCAATGGTCAGTGACTGTGTTCTGCCTGCGTCTTTCATCAGCGTAAATTGGTCCGTGACCACACCGAAAGTGGGCGCGTTGGCCTGAATAAATTTGGCATCGAGCCGGTTGTCTTCTACTTCCATATAAAATGACCCACCCACGTTTTTTTCCGTAAACGCCATCACGGGGTGGTTGCCCAGCGCCGCATTATGGCCTAACTGCCCGGCAGACCCCGACACCACATAGACCGTTCCCTGTTTCTGTTTCCCTGATTTCCGGAGGTAAGGGCACGAATTAGCCGACCCGTCGTAACGCCCCGAACTGGCATCGGCAGGGTAGCGGAAATTGGCAGGGTTGGCCGCAAACTCTGCCATGGGGCCGCGGTGGTCATGAATCGGGTACGACCGTTCGTAGACATGACTATGCCCCGTTACCACCATATCCACGCCGAACCGCTCCAGAATGGGGTTTACCCGCTGGCGAATGGCAATTAGATCACTCTCCGTTTCGGAATTATGCGACCCCTGGGTGTAGGGTGGAAAATGCAGGTAGACAATCGTCCACTTTTTGGTATTGGCGGTCAGGTCCTGTTTCAGCCAGATGGCCTGTGGGTGGCTGAGGGTGTCGTCGTATACCTTCTTTTCTACCCCGCCAACGGTTCGGGTGCCGTAGCCGTCGAGCATGACGAAGTGAATAGGCCCATAATCAAAGGAATACCATTCCCGCGTGCCCGACGCCAGGCCACCTGCCTCAGCGTTGGTGGGTAGCGTGAAAATAGAAAAATACGGTATGGCATGGCTGGCGGCGTTGGCTGCACTATTGATATAGTCATGATTGCCGGGAATGGTAAATAACGTAGTGTTTTTCAACAGGTTATCGCGGTAGGGCTGGAAAAAACTGGCCTGATACTGCGGGTCGTCACCGTCATAAGCGTTGTCGCCAATGAGCATCCAGAGGTCGGTGGGGGTAGTGCCGCGGTAGTTGATAAAGCCATTGCGGACGTTGACCTGGTTGGTATTCAGCACCCCACAGTCGCCGAAAGACGCAATACGCAGGGGGCGTTTGGTTGTGGCGGGTGGGTTGGTCTGAAAGAAGTTGGCGGCGCTCTGTTCAAGTACCGCCGTAGGGGTGCCCACACTGTAATAGTATCGCTGGTCGGGCAGGAGGTTTGTCAGTCGCAGTTCGTGTTCGGTGGTGCTGGCCGTTTCGCTGGCTACCCCCGTCAGGCTGGTAGTGGTCAGGCCATACGTAACGCGACCCACGCTGGCCAGGTCGGTGCGCCAGCGGATGGTCATGGCCGTTTCTGAACCCATTTGCAGATAAGGTCCACGCGTAATGACTGGCGTTTGGGCCAGGACTGTTTCAACAAAAGCAGCCAGTAGTAGCGGGACGATTGCTGTAAACAGGTATTTTTTAAGTCTCATTATGCTGACAATCAATTGGTTGATTCTAAAAAACGATAATCAGGCAATAGTACGTACTAAGTTAGGCGCTAACCCGTAGACAACACGCCTCAGACGGCCCACCTAAACCTATAACCAGTATCCCGCATCCAATGGTCAGTAATTAGATCATCTCATTTTTACGCTTTACAGCCTAAATCAAACTTTATGCAATCAACTAGACGTGACTTTCTGAAACAGGCTGGCCTGCTTTCGGCCGGTGCTGTGGCACTATCTTCTTCCCTAACCGATGCGGTTGGCGGTTCATTCAGAACCTACGGCCTGCAACTCTATAGCGTGCGCGACGTACTGCCCAACGACCCCAAAGGTGTGATGACGCAATTGGCCAAAATGGGCTATAAGCAGTTTGAAAGCTACCAGGGGCAGCAGGGTTTCTTGTGGGGCATGGAACCCGCCGCCATGAAATCCTTCCTCGACGGCATCGGCGTACGCATGGTGAGTACCCACTTCGACTTCAAAGGGGCTTCGGAAAACCCCGACACCCTCAGCAAATACATCGATATGGCCAACGGTGCGGGCCTGAAATACCTGCTGTGCCCGTACATTGGCCCCCAAAAAACGTGGGATGACTGGAAGCGCGTAGCCGATAATTTCAACCGGGTAGGTGAGGCCGTACGTAATTCGGGAGCCGGGCTAAAATTCGGGTATCACAACCACGACTATTCGTTCAGAACGCAGGACGGAAAACTGCCACAAGAGTACCTGCTGGCTAACACCGACCCCCTCAATGTGATGTTTGAACTGGACATGTGCTGGAGTGAAGCCGCTGGTCAAAACACCGTAGATCACCTCAAGAAGCACGGCAGCCGCTACGAGCTTTGCCACATCAAAGACTATAAACGCGAGGGCACCAAAGTAGTACAGCAAAACCTGGGCGAAGGCATTGTGAACTACAAAGCGATTTTGAAACAGGCCCGCAAAAGTGGCATGAAATATTTCCTGGTCGAGCAGGAAGAATACCCCAAATCGCCCCTTGCCAGCATGGAGGTGGATTCAACCTACATGAAAATGCTGAAGGTGTAAGTGGTTTTGCCAGAGCAGGTCGATATACGACCTGCTTTTTTACCTTTACTACATGAACACGTCACGAATCATAGTTTACGTCAACCGCCAGTTAGATGGGGTCACTTTTGGCCTTGATCCCCTTTCTCGCAAACAATTACACGCGGCTTACCCTAAAAAATCGCCGGGTGGAAGTGTATATGTTGGCTATGATTCGAAGGCCGATTTTGAGTCTTATCACAACCGGGTTGAGCCAGCTATACTACCCATCTTATTAGGAATGAGCGAACAGGAGATTGTTCAGTTGGGTGAAATCGATTTTATAGACCCCAAAACCAACGAACTACTGTTTCGATACATCAATGAGTAAAATGTTTAACAACTACATCGGCAAAGCGGGTCAGCTTTATGTGATGTCCGAATTGTTGATGTTGGGCTGGAACGTTGCCATCCCTGAAGTTGATAGGGGTGATGACATTTTTGTCGTAAAAGATAGCGACGGTGATTTAAGGCGTGTGCAGGTAAAGACAGCTTCCGCAAGAGAAACGAAACAGGGTTATATCGCCCAGTTTCTGTTACCCCGCCTGCAACTCGTTTCTCAGCCCACGCCTGAGTTGTATTATACGATGCTTATTCGCCGACATGATCGTTGGAGCGAATTAATTGTACTAACACGTAGTGACTTGGCTGATTTGCTGGCTGAGCAATTAAGACAAGTAGGTTTATCAAAAGCAATTACGTTGACACTGAGCCTGATGAACAATTCCGTCTTCTGTCTCAAAACACCTTTGGAGATCCCCCACCGCCTAAAGGACCTCTTTGTAAGAGTACATCATTAAGTTAATTTTCCTCCCGTGCCTTGAACAGCCGCCTGAGCCAACTCTGTTGCTCGGCGGCTGTTTCGGTTTGTTCGGTGTCGTCGTCGACCTGGCGGGCTAGTTTTTTCAGGTCGGGTTGGCCGGCATCTACCCAACAGGTATACCAGAAGTCGCCCACCATTTTGATGGAAGCCCGCATTTGTCGCTCCACCTGTCCGCGCAGGCGTTCGTGGTAGTGTGCCGAAAACGCCGCCGAATACACCTTGATCGTTTGCCCATTGCGATCCTCAAAATTCCATTTGCGCGATTCGCCCAGTTCAGCGGTGAGGTTGCGCTCTATCAGCAGCACAGAATCTAAGGCGGCGTGGGCGTCGAAAACGGCCCGCCAGGCTCGCTGTTGGGGTTTCTCGAGGTATTCGGCGGAACCAACTACCCAGTCATAGTTTGTAGAGAATAACTCTGGTAGCCGCGATTCCCAGAAGCCGTGGATACCCGTTTGGTTGGTGAGTTGCCCGTTGTAGTTGCGGGTAGTATGCAGTGGCACGTTGGCGTCGGCAATGTAGTGGCCAATGTCGGCGGAGAGGCGCAGGATTTTGCGGACGTTTCGCTCCTTAAAAGCTTCGGTCAACTGGTACTTGACGAGTTGAATGTGCCAGGGTACAATGCCGTGCATAGCCAGCGTGTCGGCCCCAAATTTCGCTGCCGCCGCCGACCATGACCGGGGTAGGGTCTCACGGGTGGTATCAGCATACACGTCAAGATCGATAAAGTGGCGCGGCGCTTCGTCTACTACCGCGTAGCGACGTTTGTCGGGATTCACGGCATTGTCGGTCAGAAACTGAATACGGCTTTTGTAGAGCGGCATCATTTCTGGCGGCAGGGTGAAGACGGCCATGCGGTTGATCTGCTGATGGGCAAAGAACCCCCACTGCGGTGCCATGCGCAGAGGCTTCGGCGTGACCCACGCATGGGCGGGTGTCAGCAGCAAAAGGGGTAGGCAAACGATGGTTAAAAAATATTTTCTTAGAAAAATACCCAACCAAATACTATTCCTGTACATTTGTTCAGTCATGGTATTATTTGAAGATCAAATAAGATGTATCAAATAAATGTATGACAAATAACAAAGAAAATTCTGTCTAACTTCATAATTGCCAAAGTAATGCAACGCGAATCTAAAGGATACGCCCTCATCCTAGGCCTGTTTTGTATCCTCGGTTTATTAATCTACGGTGCTTATTCACCCGCCCGCAAAGCCCAGAAACAGCAGATTTTCTGCTTTTCTTTCGTAAAAGACGTAAAAACGCAAGCTGTTGAGAAGCATATGCGCGATTTTGCGGCCCTAAAGCACGAAATTCCACAGGTGGTTGGCTACACGGCCGGGAAGACATTTGTGGCCGGGACGACCAATCAGGACTATGACGCCATGCATTACCTGACGTTTCAGAGCGAAGCCGATATGAAAGCTTTCGCCCAAAGCGAAGCCTACAAAACATTCGTTAACGAGAACAAAGCCAACTGGGCCAAGACCCTGGTAGTGAATGCTGAAATTCAGCCATAAATGAGTCTAAGGTTTAAAGTCTAAGGTTTAACGTTGCTTCGCATTCTACCTGGCTAAGCGCGAAGCAACGTTAAACCTTAGACTTTAAACTTTAAACTTAAACCTCGCCTCACCGCACCCGTTTGCCGGGAACGTTGCGGCCACCCTGATGCAACATCAGGCCATCGACTTCGCCTTTGTCATTTTTGATGAATGACACTTGGGCGTCCACCACTTTGTAATAGAATTCAGTGGGCGACTGGGCGTAAATCTCAAATTTTTCCTGACCTGTAGCCTGCGCCATCAGCCGGTTGTTCTCACGTGAGACCGTAATGGAGAACGACGGGGCCAACTGATATTCGCCCACCAGCATGGCCAGTTGAGCCGTATCGACGGCTATGGCTGTTGGAGTAGGCATCGCTATCGGTTCGCCCAGTTCACGCAGCTTCTCAATTCCACCCGTATTCCGCGGGTTCAGTTCAACCGACTTTTTGTAGTCACGGATAGCCTGAGCCTTGTCACCGGCTGCCATATAAGCTTCGCCCCGGCTGTCGTATACGTTAAACGAGGCGGGGAATGCTTCGGCATTAAGATCGAAGACTATAATGGCTTCCGGTAGTTTCTTGTTTTGCAGCAGTTCATATCCCAGCGCGTTGATAGCCCCTTCATTCAGGTCGTAGGTCGACTTGTTCGCTTTCCATTCGGCGAATTTCTGCCGCACCGTGGCCACCGGGTCTGTTGAGATTGACTGACGAAGTAAATCAGCAATGAGCTTCTTGGGTGCTTCGATGGGTTGGTCGTAGAGGATGCGGAGAATATTCTGGCGCATATTATTCAGCGGTGCCCCGCCTGTGTTGTTCAGCAAAACAATCAATTGTTTATCGCGGGGTGCTCTGGTAATCAGCGTGTTGAAGCCATTAATTCCTCCGCCATGGCTGATAAGTAACAGGCTGTCTTTGCGTTCGCCTACTTTGGTGTTGCCCACCCCCCAGCCATAGGCATATTCGTCCTTAAACGGCGTAAACATCGTAGCCTTGCCAACCGCCGATAACAGCTTGTCTGTATACAGCGCCTGATCCCACTTGTACAGATCCTCTACTGTTGAGTAGAGCGAACCAGCCGCATAAGGTATCGACATATCGAGATAAGGGGCGTTTACGTAGCCACCACCCGCTTTTTCGTAGCCTGCCGCGCGTTTGGGCATGATCGGGGCGAACAGATCATAGCCCGTATCGCGCATTTGCAGGGGCGAAAGAATGCCTTCCTGCAACACCTGGGCGTAGGATTTTCCTGTTACCTTTTCAACCACCACACCCAGCAAAAAGTAGCCTGAGTTGCTGTAGGAGAACTTGCTGCCCGGCTCGAACTCCAGCGGCATGTCCTGGAATTTTTTCAGGAACTCCGTCGGGGTAAATGGTTCGCGGGAAACAGTCTCGAAAAACGTTGGGAAGTTGGTGTAGTTGGGCAGGCCCGACGTGTGCGTCAGCAGGTGGTGCAGGGTGATCTTGCTACCGGTGGCCTTGGGGTAGTTGGGTAGGTAAGTAGTAATAGGCTCGTTCAGTTTCAGCTTACCCTGCTCTACCAGTTGCATGATGAGCATAGCCGTAAACTGCTTGGTAATGGATCCAAGCCGGAATTTGGTGTCGGGCGTGTTGGCGATGTTCCATTCCATATTGGCCATGCCGTAACCTTTTTTGACGATCACCTGCCCTTTTTCGGCCACGAGTACAGTGCCGTTAAATTGCTTGTTGTCAACATATTGCCGGACAAGCGCGTCAATTTTAGCGGCTTTGGTCTGAGCAAAAGCCAGTATGGTGCCCAGCAGGAATAAGCCAAGCGTAAGCCCGGTGCGTCGTATGCGCGTCTCCATGAGTCGAAAAGGGGATTAATCCAATGATCGACCAAGGTAAACAGACGCAGAAACGAGGGGTAAGGAAATTGGATGAGTGGAAAAATAATAAACCTGCAAGGTCCGAAGAGACCTTACAGGTTGCGTCAGCAATACGCCGATACAACCTGTAAGGCCTTTTCGGACCTTGCGCGTTTACTCTTCTAACAGTTCTTTACCAGGTCAACGACTGTCTCGATCCACAATGGGCTGTCGTTAAGGCTTTCTACGAGCTGCCAGTGTGTACCGCCCGCTTCTTCGAAAATCTCTTTATACTCTTCACCTACTTCGATAGTCGTCTCCAGGCAGTCGGCAACGAAGGCAGGCGAAAACGCCAGCACACTCTTGATGCCTTTGCCCGGCATCTCTTTGATCACGTCGTCGGTGTAGGGCTTGATCCAGGGGTCATTGCCCAGTCGCGACTGGAAACTGGTGGTGTATTTGCCTTCGGGAATACCCAGCGCTTTCACCAGCCGACGGGTGGTTTCAAAGCACTGTGCCCTGTAACAGTATTGGTTATCAGCACGTAAGGAACCGCAGCACTCGCCGAACTTACAGACCGTTTTGCTCACATCGCCCTTGCGAATCTGGCGTTCGGGCAGGCCGTGGTAGCTAAACAGAAAGTGGTCGTAATCATGGGTAGCCATGTACTTGCGGGCAATCTGCGCAAAGCCTTCAATGAACTTGGGGTGTTCCAAAAACCGGTTCACAAACCGCACCTTCGGAATCACCTGCCATGTTTTTAGGATGTCCATCACCTTTTCATAGACCGAACCCGTACTGGCCGAGGCGTATTGCGGGAAGAACGGGAGCACCACAATGTCAGTCAGGGCCATTTTCTGAAACGCATCCAGGGCCGTATCAATGCTGGGACTTTGGTAGCGCATGGCCAGCTTTACCACGTAATCATCGCCGAGCTGGTCCTGAACCAGTTTCTCTACTTTGTAGCCGTAATATTTCAGCGGCGAGCCCTGCTCGTCCCAGAGTTCTTTGTAAATCTTAGCTGATTTGGGCGCGCGAAAGGGAGCTATGATGCCATTCACGAGCACGGTGCGCACGGCGTAGGGCACGTCGATGACGCGACCATCCATTAGAAATTCGCGGAGGTATTTTCGTACATCAGGTACGTTGGGACTGTCGGGCGTGCCGAGGTTGACCAATAATACGCCGGTTTTGCCCAGCGGTTTTTGCCCCGACCCGTTGGCCGTCGACATGGGAGATTGTAAAGCAGTGGCTTCCATAGTTGGCTAACGGAATTTGGTTGGAATGGGTTTGTTCGGCAGGCGATGAAAGGGATCGTCTTAACTGTTTATTGACACGCGTCGACCAGTTTCAGCCGCTTTATAGATGGCTTCCAGGACCATTAAATCCTTCAGGCCCTCTATACCCGCGATGTGGTCGGGGAGTTTTTCGCCGGCCAGCAATACCCTGCCAATGCCGTCGAGTTGCGCCGCCTGCTGGTTGATATCGGGAAACTTCAGTTCGCCCTGGCTGGTTCGGCCCCGGAACGGCCCATAACTCACCGCCGGACTAAGCTCGAAAAAACCGTTATCTGTCGACGCAAAAAACCGATCTATCCCAAAATTATTCGCGCTGGTGGAGGTACAGAAGACCCCGCCCGGAAAATACAGCTGCCACGTGATCGCTTCTTCTACTTCGGTATACAGGTCTTTGTGCTGCACAGGCCCGAACTGCGCCGTGACGGCCACCGGCTCGGCACCCAGCACGTAGCGGCAGCTTTGCACGCAGTATACCCCCAGGTTCATCAGCGGCCCACCCCCCGACAGGGCCTTTTTGAAATGCCAGTCGTTCGGGTCGGCCCCGTCAAGACGATAGCCCAGCGACACGTCGATGTGGCGCACCGGTCCGAATATTTTTTGCTGTCCCAACCGCATAAGCTCCTGGTGATGAGGTTCATAATGCAGTCGATACCCAACCGCCAACTGCACCCCAGCCGCTTTACAGGCCGCAATCATGGCCCGACAGTCGGCGGCAGTGGTGGCCATGGGTTTTTCCACGATCACGTGTTTGCCGGCTTTGGCAGCCCTGATTGTGAATTCTTTATGGAGCGCGTTGGGCAGCACTACATAGACAAGGTCGATGGCTTTGTTGGCTACGATTTCGTCGAAATTCTGGTAGTTGTAGCAGTTTTGGGGCGGAATGTTGTACCGTTTTTGCCAGTCGGCCAGTTTGGCGGGCGTGCCCGAAACAACGCCCGCCAACCGGCAGTACTGCGAAACGGCCAGTCCTTCGGCCAGATAGCCTGCATAACGCCCCAATCCGCACAGGGCTACGTTCAGTTTACGCGATGGGGGTAACCCGGCAAGCGTTGGTAAGGCGGGCAGGGCCATTGCTCCAATGCCCAAACCTACCTGCTGAAGAAATTGCCGACGTAGGAGGTTTTTCATAATGAGTCATTGCGAAGATGAATGGCAAGGCTACGCGAAAAAGCTCCTTTGTGCTGCTTAATTACACCAGCGGCCCTACTTACACTACCAGCGGCGTTAGCTCCTTAAGCACCCTGATCGTTATCGGGGCCGGTCCAGCGAGGTGTAAACCGTTTCCGGCAGGGCGTCGGCTACGTTGATATCGCTCAGTTCGCGGGCACCGCGTTTACCCGACAGCTTAATGTTGCCGTAGGTTTTGTAGTCGGTCCAGGGAAGAATAAAACCCGGCTTCTCATCCGTAAACTTGGGGTAATACGCCCACTGCGACACCAGCCGCGTGGTTTTGTCGACCCATACCTGGTACTTATTCTGGGGGGTATCACCCACGCCTTTAAACGTCAGTTGCAGCAAATCGGCAGGTTGGCCGGCTTCTGTTTTGGCTTCGCCGAGATCTTTCAGCGTCACCCCCGAATCTTTCAGTTTGAAAGGCATCAGCAGCCAGTACGAATCGTTGATCCAGGCACTTTTGGCCCCTTTCACAAACTTGGCTACGCTGTCGGGTTGGGTTTCTTCCTTGCCATTACGGAATACACGGCCCTTGTCGGTGTTGATGTTGAGTACTACCGATTGATCATTTTTGAGGTTGTCTACCCGTACGTTGCCCGTCCACTTATCCCAGTGGAGACGACGCACTCCGAAAAACGTCCAGGCAATGTGGCGGGTTTGGTCCCAGGCTTTGCGCCCTCCCTGCGCTGCCATCACCTCGTCGGCTATCTGCACGGCGCGTTTATCAGAACCGGCCATATCGAAGCCGGGCGCGGCGAGGTTATTCTTTTTTTGAGCCAGCAACGGCGTGGTTAATAGGAACATCAACCAGAAAATAGAGCGATTCATCATGACAGAAAAGGCGTTTGTGAAAGTCGATTGCTAAATGAACCGCAAAATAAGGCTGATTGGAGTTATTTGTTCTATCAATAAGATTTAGTTTTGTATTGATATTGTCGATAAACATCCCGGTTATCCATGACCCTTACCCAGCTTGAGTACATTGTTGCCATTGACACTCACCGTCATTTCGCCACCGCTGCCGAGCACTGCCATGTAACGCAGCCTACGCTGAGCATGCAGATACAGAAGCTGGAAGACGAACTGGGCGTGTTGCTGTTCGACCGGTCGAAGCAGCCGGTTGTACCAACTGAGACGGGACAACTTATTGTGGCACAGGCACGTGAGGTATTACAAACGTCGCGGCGGATACCCGAAATGGCCAGGGAGTCGCGCGATGAAGTAGGCGGCGAGTTGCGTCTGGGCATTATTCCTACGCTGGCCCCTTACCTGTTGCCACACTTCATTAGCGCCTTCATGAAACGCCATCCCTCGGTAACGGTCCACCTGCAGGAGATGCTGACCGATCAGATTACCGAGCGTCTGCGCAACGGCCTGCTCGACGTGGGCATAGTGGTGACGCCCCTGCGCGAAAGCACCATGACAGAGCTGCCTCTTTTCCGCGAACCGTTTACTGTTTATGCCGCCGAAGGCCATCCACTGCTGGAAAAGACCCTGATCTCGCCGCCCGATCTGGCTGCCGAAGGCCTGTGGCTGCTCTCAGAAGGGCACTGCTTCCGGGAGCAGGTACTTAACCTCTGCGGAGCCAGCCGTATTCGCGAGGCACCGTTGCAATACGAAACGGGTTCACTCGAAACGCTGATCAAGCTCATCGACCGGCAGGGTGGATTTACGCTCCTGCCCGAACTCGCCACCCTCGATCTGGAGCCCGTCCGCCAGGCCCGTATACGCCGTTTTGCGGGTGAACAACCCGCCCGCGACATCAGTCTGGTTATGCACCGCAGCTTTCTGAAGCGCAGCCTGATCAACGCCCTGCGGCGCGAAATTCTGGCGCATCTACCTCAGGCAGCCTTCAGGCAGACTCCAGGCTGACACATAGATATGCCCTCACGACTACAGAATGGATGACAAAGCCGTGAAATACCGGGGTGATTAAGAAGTCAATCGATGTATGAGAGGTAATGCCTATAGTTTCTGCATCCCAATCCGACTCAGGCCACTATTAAATGCCTTCCAAATCATCGTTTTTCCATTCGCACCGATGTCTACTGAATAATGATCTTCAATTCTCACCATATCCAGGAAGTATACTGTGGTATACCCATCTGATCAATCGATTGGGCCAAAATTGACTGGTTGGGCTGCTCAGAAAAAAGTAGGCCCCCACAACTGACAGTACCCGTCAGGTGACTACTATATCCTTGTTCTGAAATCTTAGAAAAGTATAAGAAACGGATGCTTTGTTGGCTTCTAATCGGTGTTTTATCAAATTTTAACCCTACCTTTGCGGCCAGAAATTGATCTCTAACTAACGATTACTCAGACTATATGGTGTCCGTAAGACCCGATGAGGTATCAGCTATCCTTCGCGCCCAGCTTGCTGGTGCGCAGACCGAGGCTGAACTCGAAGAAGTGGGTACGGTGCTGCAAATCGGCGACGGTGTGGCGCGTATCTACGGTTTGTCTAAAGTACAGGCCGGTGAATTGCTTGCCTTCGATAACGGCTTGCAGGCACTTGCCCTGAACCTCGAAGAAGATAACGTCGGTGCGGTACTGCTCGGCGATTACTCAGAGGTGAAGGAAGGTGATACCGTAAAGCGCACCAGCCAAATTGCCTACGTTAACGTGGGTGAAGGTATTCTGGGCCGCGTAGTGAACACCCTCGGTCAGCCCATCGACGGTAACGGACCCATTCAGGGCGAAACCTTCGAGATGCCCCTGGAGCGCAAAGCACCGGGTGTTATCTACCGGCAGCCCGTAACCGAGCCCCTTCAGACGGGTATCAAGGCTATCGACGCCATGATCCCCATTGGTCGGGGACAGCGTGAATTGATCATCGGCGACCGGCAGACGGGTAAGACCGCTGTGGCCATCGACACGATCATCAACCAGCGCGAATTCTACGACAAGGGCGAACCCGTATTTTGTATCTATGTAGCCTGCGGTCAGAAAGCCTCGACGGTGAAACTGATTGAAGCGACCCTGCGAAAAGCTGGTGCGATGGACTACACGGTGATCGTGGCTGCCGCCGCGTCAGACCCCTCGCCCATGCAGTTCTTTGCGCCCTTCACCGGTGCGGCTATCGGCGAATATTTCCGCGACACGGGCCGTCCTGCACTGGTCGTGTATGATGACCTCTCGAAGCAGGCTGTAGCCTACCGCGAGGTGTCGCTGCTGCTGCGTCGCCCACCCGGACGTGAAGCCTACCCTGGCGACGTGTTCTACCTCCACAGCCGTCTGCTGGAGCGGGCCGCCAAAATTACCCAGAACGACGACATCGCCCAGGCCATGAACGACCTGCCACCCAGCTTGAAAGGCAAGGTGAAAGGCGGTGGTTCATTGACGGCCCTGCCCCTGATTGAAACCCAGGCTGGCGACGTATCGGCGTATATTCCAACCAACGTGATTTCGATCACCGACGGGCAGATCTTCCTGGAGTCGAACCTGTTCAACGCCGGTATCCGTCCCGCCATCAACGTAGGTATTTCGGTATCGCGGGTGGGTGGTAACGCCCAGATCAAGTCGATGAAGAAAGTGGCGGGTACACTGAAACTGGATCAGGCGCAGTTCCGCGAACTGGAAGCCTTTGCCAAGTTTGGTTCAGACCTTGATGCTTCGACAAAGCTGACTATCGACCGGGGCCGTCGGAACCAGGAGATGCTGAAGCAGCCGCAATATTCGCCCGTGCGGGTAGAGCAGCAGGTGGCTATCATCTACGCCGCCACCAACGGTTTGTTGGATAAAGTGCCCGTCGAAAAAGTAAAGGAATTTGAGTCGGAGTTTGGCATGATGCTGGAAACGCAATACGCCGATGCCCTGACCGACCTTCGGAAAGGTAACCTAAGCGAAGCCGCCACCACGGCGATCCGCAAAGTAGTCGCTGATCTGACGGCGAAATATTAAAATGTGTTCAAAGTTCAAGGTCTAATGTTCAAAGTTGCTTCGCATTCGCAATGGCCGGACGCGAAGCAACCTTAGACATTGGACTTTAGACTTTAGACTAAAAGTTATGGCCAACCTAAAGGAAGTACGCAACCGGATCGTGTCGGTGAATTCGACGCAGCAGATCACCAAAGCCATGAAGATGGTGGCGGCGGCTAAGCTGCGGCGGGCGCAGGATGCCATCACGCAGATGCGTCCCTACGCGCAAAAATTGAGTGAAATGCTCGGTACGGTGTCAGCAGGTGCCGAATCCGCTACCGACAGCCCTTATAAGCAGGCCCGTCCCGTGCAGAATGTGCTTATGATCCTAGTCACGTCTGACCGGGGGCTGTGCGGCGCGTTTAACACCAACGTAGCAAAGGCTGCTGTAGCCCGTATCAATGAGCAATACGCCGATCAGGCCCGTCGGGGCACGGTGCAGGTAATGGCCATTGGTAAGAAAGGTGCCGAAGCTATGGCCCGCCGCGGTTTTACCGTCAACACCAACCACGTCAACACGTTTGGCAACCTAAGCTTTTCAACCGTTCGGGAAGCGGCTGAAGAGGCTATGGATGGGTTTGTGAAAGGCCAGTATGACGTGGTGGAAGTAGTGTATAATGAGTTCCGCAACGTGGCTACGCAGATTATCCGCGTGGAGCAGATGCTGCCCATTGTGTCTACGCCCGCTCCGGCTGGTGTAACGGCCAATGTAAATTACATTTTCGAACCAGGTGAAGAAGAAATCGTGACAGAATTGATTCCGAAAACGCTGAAGATCCAGTTGTACAAAGCCGTACTGGAATCGAACGCCTCGGAACACGGTGCCCGGATGACAGCGATGGACAAGGCCACCGACAATGCCGGTGAACTGCTGAAAGAGCTGAAACTGATCTACAACCGGACGCGTCAGGCGGCCATCACCAAAGAGATCCTCGAAATCGTGGGTGGTGCCGAAGCCCTGTCCAGTAATTAGTCCTTATAAACACGGTACCCGTATGAATGCCAACCCGCGACCTACCCGGTCGCGGGTTTTTTGTTGGTATGGCTTCATGAACCGAGTGATCCTGTTTGCCCACCGTTTATGTAATTATCCGCAGTCTCGTTGCAGGTATTGCTTATTTTGAGACCGTTAATTAATTGACAAACAAACGAAACCATTTTACATGAAAAAGCTGCTTGTACTTTTCTTTTGCGTGGCCGGTTCGCTGGTGGCGCGGGCACAAACCGCCGACGAGGTAATCGACAAATATTTTGCTCAGACTGGGGGTAAAGACAAATGGATGGCCATCAAAAGCATGAAAGCCACTGGCAAGGCCAAGGTGCAGGGCATGGAACTACCCCTGACAATGCTCCAGAAAGCACCCAACAAAATGAAGGCCACGGCCACGTTTCAGGGTATGAGCTTTATTCAACCCTGTTTCGACGGGAGCACCGGCTGGAATACCAACCAGATGACCATGAAGCCCGAAAAAATGGCCGCCGAAGACAGCGAGAACATGAAAGACGAGGCCATGCTGGAAGATCCCTTTCTGAACTATGCCGCCAAAGGCTACAAGGTGGAATTACAGGGTAAGGAAACCATTGAAGGAACCGAATGCCACAAGATGAAGCTGACCCGCAAACCCACCATGGTCGACGGAAAAGCCGAAGAAAACGTAGCCTATTATTTCTTCAGCGTGGCCGACAACGTGCCCATTATGAGTCGGACAATAGCCAAAAAAGGCCCTGCCAAAGGCACGCCCGTTGAAACATACATGAGCGATTATCAGGAAGTGGCTGGTGGTATTTTCATGCCCTTCACGGTGACGACCAAAACGAACGGCAAAGAGATGATGTCGATGGTGATGGACAAGTATGAGACAAACGTTGCCATCGACGACGCTGAGTTCGCTTTTCCCAAACAATAGGCTACCTACCTTTTAACGAACCCATTCCGATGCCATCGCTCTAAACGATGGCATCGGTGTACCAGACAAACCCTGGCATGAAAACACGCCACTACCTTTCGCTGCTGGCCCTGCTGATAGTCAGTACCGGCACCCATGCTCAAACCGCTGTTCCACTGAAAGGCAACGAGTTATTTGGCTCGTTGCGCGCGCGGCACATTGGCCCGGCCATCACTAGTGGCCGCATTGCCGACCTGGAAGGCCACCCCACCGACGGGCGCGTGCTCTACGTGGGCACGGCCGGTGGCGGCGTCTGGAAAACCACCGACGGCGGTGTGACCTACAAGCCCGTTTTCGATAAAAACAGCCAGTCTATCGGGGCCGTGGCGGTCGATCCCAACCAACCCGATCAGGTGGTGTGGGCCGGCACCGGCGAATGCTGGACGCGCAACAGCGTGTCGGTGGGCGATGGCGTGTACAAGACCGTAGACGGAGGACAGAACTGGACCAACATGGGCCTGACCAAATCGGAGCGGATCAGCGCGGTGAAAATCGACCCGACCAATACCAACACCGTTTATGTAGGGGCGATGGGTGCCCTCTGGGGCCCAAGCGCCGAGCGGGGGGTGTTTAAAACTACCGACGGCGGCAAGTCGTGGGAGAAAATCCTGTTTGTGGATGACAACACCGGCTGTTCTGATCTGGCCATGGATCCCAAAGACCCCAACGTGCTCTACGCTGCCTTCTGGGAGTTTCGGCGCACAGCCTGGTCGTTTAATTCGGGCGGGAACCAGAGTGGGCTATACAAATCAAGCGATGCGGGCAAGACCTGGGCCAAAATTCACACGGGTTTCCCCACGGGTAAGCTGGGCCGGATTGCCATTACGGTGGCCCCGTCGGTGCCAAACCGGCTGTATGCGGTGATCGAATCGGAGACAGCCGAGGGCAAGGGGCTGTACCGCTCCGAAAACGCCGGTGCCTCGTGGCAGCGCACCAACGGCGATTTTGAGCTAACCGTGCGGCCTTTTTATTTCTCGCGCATTGTGGTCGACCCGCGCAATCCCGATATTCTGCTGAAAGGTGGTCTGAGCGGGTCGATCAGCCGCGACGGGGGCAAAACGTTTACCACGCTGGGTAGTATGCACTCCGATGTCCACGATTTCCACTTCGACAACCAGAACTCCAACATCATTTTCGCGGCTACCGACGGGGGCGTGTACCGGTCTTACGACGGCGGTAGTGTGTTTGAGATGGTGAAAGGGCTGCCCGTTTCGCAGGCGTATCAGGTGAGCGTAGACAACAGCAAGCCCTATAAAGTGTACTGCGGGTTGCAGGATAATCAGTCGTGGTACGGCCCGTCGGAAAGCCCCGGTGGTATCGAAAACCGCGACTGGCACTGCGTCGGGGCGGGAGACGGCTTCCGGGTATACAGGCACCCTACCAAGGCCAACATCCTGTATTCCGAAATGCAGGGGGCCGAATACATCTGGCGCTATGATACCGAGCGGCGGCAGAGCAAAATTGTGAAGCCTTACGCCAGCGCTACCGACCCCAAACTGCGGTTCAACTGGAATACGGCCCTGCAAATTAGCCCCAACAAGCCCGACCGGCTTTATGTGGGCAGCCAGTTCCTGCACCGGTCCGATGATATGGGTGAGACCTGGACCAAGATTTCGCCGGATCTGACCACCAACAACCCCGCCAAACAGCAACAGGAGGGGTCGGGCGGCCTGAGCGCCGATAACTCCGGAGCCGAAAACCACTGCACGGTGTTCAGCGTGGCCGAATCATCATTGGACGAGAACCTGATCTGGGTGGGTACCGACGATGGCAACGTGCAGGTAACCACCGACGGCGGCAAGAACTGGAGTAATGTAGTGGGCACGGTGCCGAACCTGCCTAAAAACACCTGGGCTTACCATGTAGAACCCAGCCGTTTCGACAAAAACACCTGCTACGTGGCTTTTGAGGGCCATTCGTCGGGCGATATGGCCACCTACGTCTACAAAACCACCGATCTGGGTAAGACCTGGACAAGCATTACTACCCCTGATATCAAGGGTTTTGCGCGGCACATCAAAGAAGATCTGGTGAACCCGAACCTGTTGTTTCTGGGTACCGAGCAGGGACTGTACGTGACGGTAGACGGTGGGCAAAACTGGTCGGCGTTCACGAATAATATGCCCCCGGTGGCGGTCATGTACATCGCCATTCACCCCGACGAGCACGACCTGGTGCTGGCTACGCACGGACGTGGCCTCATCATCATCGACGATATCAGCCCGTTGCGGCAGGTGACAAATGACTTGCTGACGAAAGACGCGGCATTCCTGAAAACGCGCCCCACTGCCATGCGCGACGAGGGCGGTTTCTCGGAAGGTGGCGACGCGGGCGAATTTACGGGCGAGAACCCCAGCCGGTCGGCCAAGATTGTGTACTACCTCAAAAAGCGGCAAACGTTTGGCAAAATGACGATGGAGATCATGGACGCGTCGGGCAAAAAAGTAGGCGATATCACGCCGGGCAAAGCGAAGGGTATCAACATTGTGGAGTGGAGCTACCGCCTGAAGCCGCCCAAGGTAGCTACGGGTAAAACCCTTTCGTTTGCCGGGTTCACCGGTCCGCGCCTGCCAGCGGGTACCTATACGGCGAGACTAACACAGGGCACCAACACCTACGAAACGCCCATCACGCTCCTGCCTGACCCTACCAGCATGCATTCGGTGGCTGATCAACAGGCTCAATACGAAACCGTTACGCGGCTGTATGCCATGACCGAGCAACTGGGCTACCTGGTTGATCAGATCAACGCCATGCAGAAAGCCGCCGATGAACAACTGACCAAAACACCTACCTACAAAAAGCTCACCGACCCGTTGGTGAAAGAACTAACGGCGCTGAAAGAGAAGCTGGTGGTGCTGAAAGGCGATAATTATGTGGGTACCGCCGAACCGCAGTTGCGCGAAAAAATCGGTACGATCTATGGTCAGATTGCGGGGTACTACGGTCGCCCGTCGGGGGCGCAGCTGGCCAACGTGACGGTGCTCGACGACCAGTTGAAAGCAGCGCTGGCTACGTTTGAACGTATCAAAACCACGCGGTATAAAGCCTTCACCGACCGCCTGACAAAAGACAAACTTCCCGAAATTTCGCTCCGTTCGTTCGACGAGTATAAGAAATCAGATGGGTAGGGAATTTTTTGTCATCCCGACGAGAGGAGGGATCTACTCTCCTTCAGGCATATCGTGAGACAGGAAAGTAGATCCCTCCTCTCGTCGGGATAACAAAAAAACACCCTGAGCCTGTCAGGCACGACTAGCGAAGCCTACAGCGAGAAGCTTTGAATGTAAGCCTGCTCTCTTAAAAATCAGATTATAATTTCGGAATGATTCTGCTCTTTCAGTAGGCTCGATAGTTAACTCAACGCATTGATTATTAGGGACTTATTTTGGCAGAAACTGTGTGATAGGCCCGGTAAAAAATGAACCGCAGCAGGCTGATTTTGGTTATGTAAGTGCCACACAATAGCGACCATTGGCGTACCGTTAATTACGTGTTAGCCTGCTGAGCACCAGCTGTTTTGTATGGCCGACCGACTACTTCTTAACACAACTCATCTATGAATCTCAAGCACATAATTGCCGGTTTGTTTGTGGCGGGGACCATCGCATCTTGTGCGCCCGCCATTACAGTAAAGTATGACTACGACCCCAAAGTGAACGTTCGGCAGTTTAGCACCTACCGGATTGAAGCTGACCGGCAGCGTAATGCTGACCCCATTGTGGGCAGTAACCTCAATCAGCGCCGTATTGCCGAAGCCCTCGACCAGTCGTTGCAGGGGCTGGGCTACAAGCCTACCGAAGACATCGGTGCTGACCTGATCGTGCGCTTTTTTACGGATTCGAAAGACCGTCAGCAAATTCAGTCCAACAACATGGGTAGCCCCTGGGGTTGGGGTGGCTGGGGCTACGGCGGCTACGGCAACCAGGTCTATTCGCGTCAATACGAAGAAAACCGCGTGGTGGTGAACATCTACGATTCCCGCACCAACAACATTGTTTGGCAGGGCTGGGCAACAGGCCAGTTAAACACCAAGAAAAACGAGCGTAACCGCGACATGGCTTTCCGCGAAACGGTGGTAAGCATCATGAAAAACTTTCCGCAGAGTGCCGGACAAGACTACGGTGCTTCTACCCGATAAGTCAGTTATATTTTGGTAACTTTTGGCCCCTTATCTAGTCTATAGATAAGGGGCTTTTTTGTTTCTGTTCAAACCCATTTGTGATACTACTGCCGGAGCAGGGCAAGCATTTGTAGTGATACCATCAACGATACAGAAAACGACGGTACTGGCGCTGTTAGCAGCCTGTGGGCTATTAACAGTGAGCGTGTCGGCTTTGCTATGGGTAAACAGCCGCCGCGTGGCCCATTACAACGACGAGATAAATGACCTCCGCCGCCACGTGGCCACCGCCGACGGGCAGGTACAACGGCTAAGCCAAAAACTGGAGGATTGCCTCACGGTCAAAAAATCACATGACAGCGCACGCAAAGCGCTTCCACTGACAAGGGGCTGGGAGTAGACTAGTGGCAGTAGGCAGCGGTATTAATTTACCCCTGGCCGTAAGAGCCAGCCGGTTTGGCCGGCGGTTGTTCTGATAAGCCAAAAATTAGGTACCTGCCCCAACACCGCTACGGAACTACCTGCCGGTAAGGTCTGTATTACCGCCGCGCGGGGGTGGGCTTCGTCCAGCAGGGGCATGGCGGCGGGTAGCTGATCTGTGCGGAGTGGTTTAGCCAGCACCTCAACAGTCTCACGGGCCACATAGCCTGTCTGCCCCGTAGGCAGCCCCACCCGCAGCCAGTTGGCAGTGCCGCCCAGAATGGTAAGTGGCTGCTGACGGGCCAACTCACGCAGGGCGGGTGTGTCGCTGCCGGGGGCCAGCCGGAGTGATGCCTTGCCGGCGCTGATCCGTACTGAATCGCCGAGCAGAGCCGGGTTAATCAGTTCCTGCTGGGCTGGACCACGACCCAACCGCACGTAGGGTAGGGGATCAACGGCCCCATCGGCATACGTATATACACCAAAGTGTAAGTGTGGACCGGTAGTGCGGGCGTTGCCGGTGTTGCCCACAAAACCGATCGTGTCGCCAGGGTTCACACGCTGCCCGGTAGCGACATTGAAGCGGTCTAAATGAGCGTAATAGAGCCGCTGCTCCCGGTCATTGTCGGTCAGGAAAACAACGTTGCCGCCCAGCTCGTTCTGGCCAACCCGCGAAATAACCCCGGCTACCGAGGCAATGGCCGGGGTGCCCTTGGGCGCAAAAATGTCGATGCCCTCGTGCCGGCGACGGCCCCCATCGCGGGGTACGCCAAAATAGCTGCTGATTTGCTTGCTGCTGCGTCCCTGCACCGGAAACTGCAACACCGGATCGCGGGTGATGGCCAGGGTATAACGACCCGACCGGAGTAGTTCGGGCTGCACGCGGATAAGGTACGTCTGCGTACGGCGGGGTTCCCAGACCAGTTCGGCGGGTGCGTTGGTAGTATCTGTTTTGGCCGACGCGACGGGGCTGGTCCTATTCCCTTCCAGCGCAAACACGTCCACAAACACCCGCACCGGTTCGCGCCCCTGCACGCTGACCCGAATGGTGAACTTGTCGCCCCGAACGCCCGCCATCCGGTAGCCCACGGCCAGGGGCTGACCGGCGCTGAAGTAGCCGCTTTCGCGATAGGGCACGCTGATGGTGAGTGAGTCGCGGAGGGCGCGTTGAGCGGCTCTGGCCCAATCCAGCCCCAGGGCTGTGTGGTCAAGCTGCGCCGTTTTCAGCGACTGTTCGTAGCGTTCGTGGGCTGATGGGGTGCGAAACAAGCTGCTGCCGGGACCACTGCCCGTGCAGGCTGCCAGCAGCGCCAGCAAGCTCAGGTAGGTTAGTTGTGTTTTCATAGGAGGTAGACGTTGGACGTCAGACGCTGGACGTTGGACGGTGTTCTTAGAAGTCCAACATCCAGTGTCCAGCATCCAACGTCCATTGCTTAAACGACCCGTTCGCGGTGGTATTTCAGGCGGGAGAGATAGACGACCATGCCGAACCCAATGAGCAGGCTGAGATAGGGCGACAGCAACGATGACAGCGCCGCCACCACATAGGTGATGATACTGATTACCAGACCCATTCGTACGGTTTGTACTTTCACGTCGGCGGCGGGGCGTTTCAGCAGGTAATAATCTTTGGTGGCATGTGCCCACATCAGGTAGAGCGACGCGCAGATGCCCGCAAACAGAAACATGTAGACGAACCCCGCCAGCGTCATGGCCTCGGTGGCAATGTAGTTGGACATGAGTGAGGTCGTAAACGGGATAGTGCTCACCAATAGCAGGTGCAGCCCGTTATAATACATAAACCGGCTGTCGCTCCGCCGAATCACGTTATACATCCGGTGGTGGTTGACCCAGATAATGAAGATGGTGGCGAAGCTCAACCCGAAGGCAATGTAGGCGGGCCATTGTTTAAAGAGAGCATGCAACAACTGCATATTGCCATAGTCGCCCTCAGGATGGCGCGGTGCTTTCAACTCGAACGTCAGCAGCGTGATATCAATGGCGAAGACCCCATCGCTGAAGGCCTCCATCCGCACAGTCTCGTTTTCCTGAAAGGTGTTGTTCATGTTGGAGAAACAAGAATAGACCGCTGATGGCGCAGATTGGGCTGATTTACACGAATTTTTTTGGACAGGATTATCAGGATTTCAAGATTGACAGGATTTCGCATTTGCCCCACTGATTTGTTGTAGAACAATCAAAACCCTGTGGATCCTGCTAATCCTGAAATCCTGTCCAAAAAAATTCGTGTAAATCAGCCCAATCTATGTTATCAGCGGTCTATTCTTGTTTCCGTTTCGTCCAGTAATACACCGGCACGCCCAGCCCGGCAATCAGGAGACCCATGCCGGTGTTGAAGCGGGTGGTGGGGTTATAGAGCAGGATAAGGCAGATGGCCGTGCCCGCCAGCATGTAGATGGCCGGAACCAGTGGGTAGCCAAACGCACGGTAGGGGCGTTCGGCGTTGGGTTCCTTGCGGCGCAGGATAAACAACCCGCCGATGGTGACGATATAGAAGCAAAGCGAAGTAAACGTGCAGTAGTCCAGCAGGTCGCCGTAGGTACCTGACAGACAAAGCAGGGATGCCCAAATGCATTGCAGCCAGAGCGCCCGGCCCGGCACGGCGTTTTCGTTCAGGTGCGAAGCCTGCCTGATGAATAGCCCGTCTTTAGCCATGGCGTAGTAGAGCCGTGCCCCCGCCAGAATCAGCCCGTTGTTGCACCCAAACGTGGATACCATAATGAGTACGGCCATAATAGCCACGCCAATGTTGCCGAAAATGGTCGACACGGCGGCGGTGGCTACCCGGTCGGCGGTGGCAAACTGAATACCCCGGCCCACAATGTCGGTAGCGGTGGGCAGGCCTTTCAGCGGCAGCAAAGACAAATACGACAGGTTGGCCAGAAAGTAGATGGTGGTTACGATGAGCGTGCCAAAAAACAGGGCCAGCGGAATGTTGCGACGCGGATTTTTGATTTCGCCCGCGATGAAGGTTACGTTGTTCCAGGCATCAGCCGAAAACAGCGACCCCACCATGGAGGTGCCAAAGGCCAGCAGCAGGGCGAAACCCGCCAGGGGCAGCACCTCGCCCGTGGCCGACGTGGTCGACGCGGCCCAGGCGTTGGTGAGGTTGGCCGAGAGCAGGCCGCTGCTGAGCCCCAGGGAAATGCCCACCACAATCAGCCCCAGCAGCGCAATGAGTTTGGCCGAGGTAAACACGTTCTGAATCAGCTTCCCGCTTTGCACCCCCCGACTGTTGAGCCAGGTGAGCAGCACCAGACTACTGATGGCATAGAGCGACCCCAGTGTAATCTTGACCGGCCCCAGCGCCAGCAACACGTTTTCGGGACCGAGAGCGGGCATGAACACCGCCGAGAACTTAGTGAACGCCACGGCCACGGCGGCAATGGTACCCGTTTGGATAACGGTGAAAACGGTCCAGCCGTAAACGAAACCTGTCAGGTGCCCGTAGGCGCGCTGGATGTAGATGTATTGGCCGCCGGCTTTGGGCATCATCCCCGCCAGTTCACCGTAGCTGAGTGCCGCTGCCACGGTGAGCACGCCCGTAAGCACCCACAACATAAGCAACCACCCCGACGAGCCGAGATTACGGGCCATCCCCGCCGTGACAATAAACACCCCCGACCCAATCATGGATCCGGAGACAATGAGTGTGGAGTCGAGCAGACTCAGCGAACGGTTAAAATCGGTAGAAATAGGTGTCGTATCAGTCGGTTGCGACATAAAAGGATAGGTAGTAGCCAGAGAAGTGCCTTGCAAGATAAGGAAAGAGTGGCACTGCCCACTCCCTACCGCACCCGTACGCCCACACTCGCTTCATCGTCTTCGCCGAGGCCAAAGGCGTTGCTGTGCGACGAATCGAGGTCGGGCTGGTTAGCGGCGGTGATAAGGGCGCGGAGGAGCTGCTCACCCGCGCCTGCTACTACAAGGGGCACTGTCGTTATGGTCAGTTGGTTTAGGGCCACCGCAACAGCCGGGAGGGTAACGGTCTGTCCTACCTGCGTGAAACCACTGCCAGCAGCCAGTTGCCAGCCCGCGGGCAGGGTCAGTTGCACCACCACGCCTGTGGCCCCCAGCGCCCCCCGGTTAGCCACCACTACCGACAGGTTAATTGCCGCCCCTGATGTGGGTGATCGAAGATCAGTTTGCAGACCAAGGCTCAAATCGGCCTCACTGGCACCGGGCGCGGGTTGGTTAAGTTGCACAGGCGGCAGAATGCGGAAGATTGGATTAGGCGAAACGTAGACCGAATTTCCCGTCTCTTTGGTTCGCAGATCAACCGTGGCAGCGTCGTCATCGCCGTCGGCAGTGCCGGAGTTAAGGTAGCTGTCGGGATCATTCTGGCTCGACTCGGTAATCTGGGCAGCAGTACGGTATATGCCCGGAGTCGTAACCTGAGCACTGAATGAGAACGTGGCCGACCCCGCTACCGGTACCGTACCCACGGCTATGTTCACTGCTCCGCCATTGCTCGAAACGCCCCCCTGCGCACTACCCAGAAAAGTCATGTTGGGTGGTAACAGGCTTTGGGCTACTATATTGTCGGCTACTTGCGGTCCGCTGTTTTTCACGGTAACTGAAAAAACAACGGCCTCGTTGACCCGTGGTGTTCGCTTGTTCACCGCCATCGCCAGCGAGAGGTCGGCAGCCGGCAGGGTGGTGAATGTACTGGTGTAAGGAGGTGGCGTTTCGCTGCCATCGGCACATAACACCGTACTACGGGCTTCGTAGGTTGTGTTGGGCGTCAACCCCGTAATGGTCAATGCCGTCGACTCGGCCGTGGTAAAGGAATTGGGCCAGGTGGCACTGCCTGCGGTCCGGTACTCGATCCGGTATAGGACCGCAGGCCGGGTAGCCACGTTGAACAGAACCGACGTGGCGGCGGGCGTGATGCCATAGATGTAGGTAGACGAGCACTGCGTGGTAAAATTGTTTACCGCCGACCAGCCACTGGGTGTGCCGCTGCAAATCATACGTACCTGCCATTCATAAGTGGTGGCGTTGACCAGCCCCGTGATGGTATAGAAATTACCCGTTATAGCAGGCCCTTCAGTCCATGCTGCGTTGCTACCCGCCACCCGCCATCGAATGCTGTAGCTATACGGTTGAATGTCGGCCCAGTAAACGGTAGCGGCCGTTGCACTGACGTCTGAACCATAGATCAGACCCGGAGGTGAACACTGGGCTACAAACAGGCGGGGACTGGTAAACGCCGACTCATCGGCGGGTGAACAAATAGCTTTGATGCGCCATTCGTAGGCCACGCCGGTGGTTAACCCCGTTAGGCTGTAGCCGTAGCTCGAACCGCCGTTGGCGGGTAGTGAGAGCGAGTTGGGCCATGTTGCCGTGCCTGCCTGTCGCCAGTGCAACACCGTACTGACCGGGTAGGGTTTATTCCAGGCGAGGTCGGCGGTAGTGGGGCCGATGGTCGGTTCGCGCAGATCGTACGGGAGTTGGCAGGCCAGCGTAGTGAAACCGGCAATGGTCGAATAAGCCGACTGGCTACCATCGGCGCAGAGCGCCCTCACCCGAACCTCGTAGGATGTGGTGGCATTTAATCCGGTTAGCTCGTAAGAGTTATTATTGATTGTCAGGGAGTTAGGCCAGGTAGCAGCGCCTGTTATCCGCCAGTCGAGCTGATAAGCGGGACTGCCTACATTATCCCAGGCTAGCTGAGCGGAATTCACCGACGGATAGGCCGTATAAATGGATGGCGTGGTGCAGGCCAGGGTGTTTTTCCCGTAGGTCGTTACACACAGAAATGGCCATATAAGTGCAGATAGCACAAGCATACGGTAGCGTAAACCATTGATCATGAGGTAGTAACTTAGGTGAAACACGGACGATGAAGCTACTAAAATAGCGAACACGGTAGGCATGCACCGGCCAATCTATGTATTTGTTACTGCCGTATTTATGGGAATAGAGCACCCGGCCAACGTAGTTGTTCTTTGGTTTCACTAGCCGCTTTCCCCCCATTATGCCGCAGTTATCAGTTCTGACTTTATTCTGGTTGCTTGGTCAACAACCCCTGTCTGCGCAGCAGCGCCCCATCGAGACACGTCGGTTTGCCATAGATATAGCCGGTGCCCGTATTGGTAGTATGACAGTGACGCGTCAGCTAATGCCAGGTAATGAGGTGATCTATACGCAAATCAGCGACGTGCGGGTTAACTTCCTGATCTATAAAGTGAAGGTGTATTACAAGGTCGTAAGCCTGTTTCGGCAGGGGCAAATGATCAATGCCACCGTTGATGCGCAAACCAATAAGGGCAACTATGCTTCACGTACTGTCTGGAAGGGCGATCATTACGACATCGAAGCTAATCAGTATAAATACACCCGTAAGAGTACAGAACCACGAAAGATTGATTATACCGTTACGATGTTGTACTTTAGCGAACCCACTGGCAAACAGCGGGTCTATGCTGAGTATTTTGGTGATTATTTTAATCTTACTTCCGCGCTTCGGTCCGACTATAAAGCCAGACTGGACGACCGGGAGGATGAGTATATTTACGAAAAGGGCCGTTTGGTGAAAGTGATTAAGAAAAACGCCCTGAAGAATTTTGTGATACGCCCGCTGGACTAAGCCGAGGATGAGGAGCGCGACAAGAGGAATGGTGAAACAGCAGCCGGGGAAACCCACCAGTGCGAAACCTAATAAGCCTCTTAGGCGATCCATAAATGAAACACCTCTTACTCTTCAGGGCAGGCTTTGGCCTGTTGGCAGGTCCCGCCGCGATGGCGCAACCGCTATCCAACGCCCAAACCTTTGCCACCGATGATGACCTGCGCTTTTGCGGTGAACAACTGCCTCAGTATCTGCCCACGGTAGCCCAGCGCTGGCAGAAGACCCTTAGCCGCCGTGCCCGCTACGCCGACGATCTGCTGGAGATTCAGAAGCAGGCCGCCGTTATTTTTCCTATTATCGAGCCTATTCTGGCCCAATACGCCGTTCCAAAAGACATGAAATACCTCGCTCTGGTCGAGAGCGAACTGAACGAGCATGCGCTGTCGCGGAAGGGTGCCGCCGGAATCTGGCAACTGATGCCACAGACCGCCCGCAAACTGGGCCTGAGCACCCGCCGCCGTAACGATGAGCGCTATAATCTGGTGAAAGCCACGCATGCCGCCTGCCAATACCTCTGGGAATTGTACCGCCAGACGGGGTCATGGATGCTGGCCGCTTCGGCCTACAACGCCGGGCCAACTTACATTGCCCAACTAGCCAAGCAGTTTCCGACAGAACATCCGCTGATGCTGCCCTTCGCCAAAGCCGAAACACAAGCCTATGTTTACCAGGCTATTGCCTACAAGGAATTATTGTCCCGCCCGGAACATTATGCCGATCTGCTCACCAGCCGGGCGGTGCTGGCGCTAAGCCAGCGTGTAGGTGTGGTAACCCCCGCCGAGCGGCAAACGATCCTGGCGGCTATTGAGCAACCTCACCCCGAGGCAGACGAACAGGTAGCCGAAACCACTACGGCTGCTTTTCTGCCTGCCAAGGCCGTTGTTATGTTGACCCCCGAAACGCCCGCCGCCAGCCGCCCTGCCGAGGTTCGTTTGACCGACGTCCGGCCTGTGGCAACAACAGCGGCAACCGCGCCCAGACCGGTTGCTGAAGCGGCCCCGCCTGCGGCCCACCACTGGCCGTCGGTACGTACGCGTAATTTAACCAATGAGCGTGTTACGGAAGGGCAACAGTTTGTTTTTGAAGTAGTTAACGCGCAGGAGTTCGACGGACAGACGCTGTCGGTTGGTGATCTGGTGTATGCCTATGTTGAACTCATTGAACCCAACTCGGGCCGGGTTTACCTCCGTGCCGACCGGGTGGTGTCGTCGCAAACGCGCGAAACGCTGCCGCTAAAGCTGGTGGCCGTTGAGAAAAGCCGCCAACGTGGTGTGCCCATGCCCATGCGCGATGCCGTGGCGTCAGGCTGGCAGCTAACCTGGGAGAAACTGTAACAGACTGGTTGTTGCCTTGTATCATGGGCGTAGCACTTCCGGGTGCTGCGCCTTTTTTGTACCTTTAACGTATGGCCGATAAACGCAAGATCACTACTGCCGATGGCTTGGTGGCTGACCCGCCCCGCGATTATTTTGAGGACGTATATGCCGTGGTGCGGCAAATACCCGTGGGGCGCGTGACTACCTACGGAGCCATTGCGCAGTACCTGAGCTTACGGGCCGGGGCGCGTATGGTAGGCTGGGCCATGAGCAGCAGCCACACGCATACCGACGTACCCGCGCACCGGGTCATCAACCGGCTTGGCATTTTGTCGGGCAAAAATTTCTTTGGCTCACCCACCCGTATGCAGGAATTGCTCGAAGCCGAGGGCATCCGCATAGAGAACGATCAGGTGGTCCGCTTTAAAGAGCTTCTTTGGGACCCTTCTGTAGAACTGAACTGATTTACGATGGACGACTTACGATGTACGATTGCTTGCTTTCGCCAGAGCATGACTACTCTGGCGAAAGCAAGCAATCGTACATCGTAAGTCGTCCATCGTAAATTCCCTGACTATGACCACTACCCAACCTTTCGACGTTCGCCATACTGTAGATCAGTTGAATCTGATCGGTCTTACCGTTGAGCATGACGGGTCGGTATCGTATGTGAACCCCTATACCCTTCGCGTCACGGCCTGGTCGATGGACGAGGTGATTGGCCGGAATTTTTTCGACGTACTCGTACTGCCCGACGACCGGCCCGTGCTGGAAGCACTCTTCCGGGAAGCACTGCAACGCGGCGGATTTCCGGAATCGCGTGAAATTCAGCTACTTACCCGAAGCGGGTCTACGCGAAACGTGCATATTAACTCGTTTATCCCGAACGGGGTAGGGGGGCGGCCCGACGCGTTTACAATCATTGGCGAAGACCTGACCAACAAGCGGCGGGTGGCGTCGGCGTTGAGCAACACCAACGCACAACTTCAGGATCTGGTCGACAATACGAGCGACCTGATTCAACTCATCACCCTCGACGGGAAGTTCATCTTTGTGAACAAAGCCTGGCGCGATCTGCTGGGCTACAGCGCCGATCAGATTGCGCAGCTTACCCTCCGCGATGTGCTCCACCCCGACTACGTGAAGAGCACCATCGACCGGTTGCAGCGTGTGCAGGAAGGCGAGCCCAACCCATCATTTGAGACCGTTTTCCGGAGCCGCGATGGCCGCACGCTGTTTTTGTCGGGCAGCGTCAACTGTCGTTATGACCAGGGCAAACCCACGGCGTTTCGCTGCATCCTGCGCGACATTACCCAAAAAATACGCGCCGAAAAGGCCCAGCGACTGTATTACAGCATTGCCAGCTGGACGCTGAACACGCCTAACCT
Source organism: Fibrella rubiginis (assembly GCF_017353185.1). Lineage (GTDB taxonomy): Bacteria > Bacteroidota > Bacteroidia > Cytophagales > Spirosomataceae > Fibrella > Fibrella rubiginis. The sequence goes on from NZ_JAFMYV010000010.1 coordinate 48,332, forward strand.
CGACGATTTCTACCAGCGCGTACACCGTGAACTGGGCAACATCATCGACGCCAGTAACTTCTTTATCGCCCTTTACGACCAAAGCAAACGCTACCTCACCTTCCCGTATTATGTAGACGAGTCGTTTCAGGGTAGTGTACGGTTCACCAAAAAACGCCTTGGCAGCGGCCTGACAGAGTACACGATCAACGCCAACAAGCCGCTGTTTCTCTACGACACCGACATTCTGAGGCTTGCCGACGAGCACCAAATTGACCTCTACGGGCAGCAGCAGCCCAAGGTTATGCTCACGGCCCCGCTGCGCATTGGCGATGAAATTACGGGTATCATCGGCGTGAAATCCTACGACGATGCCAGCCTGTATGGTCCGCGCGATCTTGAACTGCTCGAATTTATTTCGGGACAGGTGGCCCTGGCCATTGCCCGCAAGCAGGCTGAGGCGGCGCTGAACAAGCAGACCGCCCGACTCAATGCTATTTTTGATAGTAGCACGTACCTGATCTGGTCGGTGAACAAAGCATTGCAGCTTACCTCGTTCAATAAAAACTACGACAGGCTCATTCAGCAGATGACCGGCGATACGCCCCGGCTGCATGTCAGCGCCGAAAAACAGGGCTGGCGGGCCGTTGGCGACGAAAACCAGCGGCTGCTCGACGACCGGTACCGGCTGGCGTTTCGGGGGCAACCGCAGAATTTTGAGATGCGGTTTGAACTGAATGGCAAAGAAACTTGGCTTGAACTGCACCTGAACCCCATCCTGCTGACGGGCGGTGTTATCGAAGAGGTGTCGGGTATTGCGCGCGACATCACCACGCGGAAGGGTGCGCAGATGAACATTGAACGTTCGGAGGAAAAATTCCGGGGCATATTCGAAAACCTCCAGGACATCTACGTCCGTGCCGACCGGCAGGGCCGCATCACCATGATTAGTCCGTCGGTGTTTAAACGCAGCGGCTACACGCCCGACGAAGTGTTGGGGCAAGATGCGCTTCAGTATTTTGTGGACCCCAGCGTGATTCGGCGGGCACTGTTCAAACTTGTTCGCACGCGGTCACTGCGGAATTTCGAGGCCACGCTCCGCCGAAAAGATGGTACCGAACGGCAGTTTATGTTCAACATGCTGCTGCTGAAAGACGAAGATGGTCGCTACTCGGTCATTGCCGCCCTGGCCCGCGACATCACTGAACTCAAGCGGCAGTCGGCGGAACTGGTGAAAGCCAAAGATGAAGCAGAGCGGTCATTGAAGGTGAAAGAGCGTTTTCTGGCCAACATGAGTCACGAAATCCGCACACCCATGAACGGCGTAATTGGCATGGTCGACCTGCTCAACGACACGGTGCTCAACGACGAGCAGCGCGACTACGTCCGCACCATTCGCCGGTCGTCGGAGACGCTGCTGAATATCCTGAACGACATTCTTGACCTCTCGAAAATTGAGGCGGGCAAAATGGTTCTGCACGAAGCACCGGTAGCCCTGGGCGAAGTGTTTGAGAAACTGATTGCCTTGTTTGGGCAGCAGGCCAACGCCAAAGGCAACCGGCTGTTTTATACCCTCGGTCCCGACCTGCCCCAGTTTGTGATTGCCGACCAGACACGCCTGCTCCAGATTCTATCGAACCTGACATCTAATGCCCTGAAATTCACCGAAAACGGTACTGTTGAGGTAGCCGCGTCGCTGGTGAGCAAGCGGGGGAAATTCAACCGCATCAAAGTTGAGGTGAAGGATTCGGGCATCGGTATTTCGCCCGAAAACATCGGGCTGCTGTTCAACTCGTTTAGTCAGGTCGACACCTCGTCGCGCAAAACGTTTGGTGGCACGGGCCTGGGCTTGTCGATCTCGAAAGAACTGGCCAGCCTGATGAAAGGGGAGGTGGGTGTAGAGTCGACGGTGGGCATGGGCAGCACGTTCTGGTTTACGGTGGAAGTAAAAGAAACGGCCATCAGCCCTACGCAAAGCCCCGCCGAAGCAGCCGCCGACATGAAAGTGACGGACTTTTTCACGGACTACAAGCCCATTGTGCTGCTGGTTGATGACAACGTGGTGAACCGCAAAGTGGCCAGTGAAATTCTGCGAAAAGCGGGATGTGTGGTCACCAACGCTGCCAGCGGTCCCGAAGCTATCGAGAAAGTTACAGACAGCTACGCCCCCGATGGCACCCCCTTCGACGTGATTTTCATGGACATCCAGATGCCCGACATGGACGGCGTGGAGGCCACCAAACACCTGCGTGAACAGTATGGCAAACGGCTACCCAAAATTGTGGCCATGACCGCCTACTCCATGCGCGAAGACCGCGAGCGCTTCCTTAGCCAGGGCCTCGACGACTACATTGCCAAACCCATCCGCGCCCAGGGCCTCATTGCCAAAGTGAGCGAGTTGGTGAAGATTGTAGAGCCCGCACCGGAGGACCGGCAACATCTTGCGGCTCAGACACGTCAGCAATTGCCTGCGAGGGATGCTGACGTACAGCAGACCGCAGCGCCTGAGCCGCAAGATGTTGCCGGTCCGCCGGTGCGGGCTCTACGTCCTTACGCCGACGTACCTGTGATCGACCTCGACATACTGGAGCAACTTCGCGACATTGGCGGGGCTGAACTGGTGGAGAGCGTATTCGATGATTTCGTGACGGAGGCTACCGAACTGGTGCAGGAGTCGCTCAGGGCCTTTGCCGCGGGGGATATTGCCACGGTAAAAAGCCATCTGCACACCCTGAAAGGCAGCGCGGGCACCGTAGGCGTGGCCCGGCTGGCCCGCATTGCCCGCGAGGCCGAAGGGAAACTGAAAGTGCAGGATACCAGTCAGTTAGCGCAGGAACTCGACGCCCTAAAAGCTGCTTTCGACGAATTCATGGCCACGCCAAGACCGTGATATGATTTACGATGTACGAATGACGATTTACGATTTTTGCTGACGCATAGTTACAGACGCGTCAGCAAAAATCGTAAATCGTCATTCGTACATCGTAAATCACAGCGTGAACAAATCAGACATCGCGGTTATGCCCGCCTACTTCGACCGGTACGTTAATCTGGCACCGGCTATTGACATTATTGACGCGCTGAGTCAACAAGCGTCGCTGGAAAGCGTTTTGCCCGCCGCGCTGATGACCGATCTAGGCGATTATGTTTATGCGCCGGGCAAATGGACGGCCAAAGACATTGTGCAGCATCTGATTGATACCGAGCGTATTATGGCCTACCGTGCCCTGCGCTTTGCCCGCGCTGACAGTACGCCGCTGCCCGGTTTTGAGGAAGATGATTTTGCCCGGTCGGCCCGTGCCTCGCGTCGGACCATTACCGATCTGTATGCCGAATTTGAAGCCGTTCGGCAGGCCACGCTGGCTATGTACCGCAGTTTCGACGACGAGATGTTGCAGGGAACGAGCATCTGTGCTGGTCGTGACTTATCGGTGCTGGCGTTGGGGTTTGTGCTCGTTGGCCACCCGATACACCACGCCAACGTGGTTCGGGAACGGTATAGTAGGTAAGGTACCACGGACTTCGGTCCGTAAGGAAAACTCATACGGACTGAAGTCCGTGGTACGATTTTGATCCCTCCAACTATCTGTAAATCAGCTCCGACTATGAGCAATTCTTACCTGCCCAGGCAACTAGCTGTTGCCCTGTTTCTGATAATTATGAGTGGCTGGTTTGTAGCTGACTGCCAATCGTCGGGCGGGCAGGCCACGCCTGTGACACCGGTAGTGGTGACGCCAACGCCCGCTGTGAAATCAGACGTCGCCCTATATGTGACCACGCCTGATCAGAGTCAGCTGTTTCTGAAGCAGAACACTAATCTGGTTTTCAGCACCACTGCTGCCTCCACAGGTGCTGTGATCGAGGTTGATTCGACGCAGACATTCCAGAGCATCGACGGGTTTGGCTTTACCCTTACCGGCGGCAGCGCCATACTGCTGAACCAACTCAAACCCGCCGACCGCACCGCCCTGTTGCAGGAATTGTTTTCGCCCGAAGGCAACGGTATCGGTATCAGCTACTTGCGCATCAGTATTGGTGCATCTGACCTTAGCGACCACGTCTTTACGTACAATGACCTCTCGACGGGACAGACCGATCTGACTATGGCCAAGTTTAGTCTCGATCCGGAGCGGGTGGACCTGATTCCCATTTTGAAACAGATTCTGGCCATCAACCCCGACATCAAAATTCTGGGTTCGCCCTGGACACCGCCATCGTGGATGAAGACCAACGGTAGCTCAAAAGGCGGAAGCCTGAAGCCCGATTACTACGATGCCTACGCCCTGTATTTCGTTAAGTACATTCAGGGCATGAAGGCCGAAGGTATTCCCATCGACGCCATCACGGTGCAGAACGAGCCGCTGAACCCAAACAACAACCCCAGCTTGCTGATGCAAGCCGACGAGCAGACGGCGTTCATCAAAAAGAGTTTGGGACCGGCGTTTCAGAAAGCGGGTATCAAAACCAAAATCATCCTCTACGACCACAACACCGACCGCACCGACTACCCCCTCGCCACCCTGGCCGACGCCGCTGCCCGCCAATACGTCGATGGGTCGGCGTTCCACCTATACCTGGGCCGGATTGATGCCCTCACGCCAGTACATAATCAGCATCCCGACAAGAATATCTATTTCACCGAACAATGGACGGGATCAAAAGGAACGTTTGGCGGTGATCTGGGCTGGCATGTAAAGAACCTGCTGATTGGGGCCACCCGCAACTGGAGCCGCAACGTGCTGGAGTGGAATCTGGCCTCGGACCCCGCCCAAAACCCGCATACCGACGGTGGTTGTACCGAGTGTCTGGGTGCATTAACCATTGGGGCCAGCGTGAGCCGCAACGTGTCGTATTACATCATTGCCCACGCCGCTAAGTTCGTGCGGCCCGGCTCGGTCCGAATTGGGTCAACCACACCGGCCAATCTCCCGAATGTGGCGTTTAAGACGCCCAGCGGCAGTAAAGTGCTATTGGTGGAAAACGAAAACACCAGTAGTCAGACGTTCACGATCAAGTTTGGCAGTAAGACCGTACAGACCACATTGCCCGCCGGCGCCGTGGGGACATATGTGTGGTAGGCAATCAGTATGGACTTGCCTCGAAAATAGGCGTTAGTCACGGAAAGCAGGGCGTTGGTCAATCGGTTTTGGCTGTAAACAACGCGCCGATGTAGGTTTGGTCAACACTAAACCGCATGCTGTTATGACCCTGAAATTACTGACTGGTATCCTTGTAATCAGCGTGTTGCCTGCTTACGTCGTCGCACAGATGGTCCCTTCTCCGCCTGCCCGCCTCAGTGCTACGGTGCATCCGGGCATTGAATTGTTTACCGTGGTACAACTGCTGGCGGGCAAGTATCCGATGCCCAACAAATCGGCCTACGCCAAAGAAGTAGAGACCTATTTTACGCCCTATGCCAACCACCCGGCGGTGAAGCAGGCACGGCAATTAAAAAAGGTATACTCCGACTTGCCCGAACTGGGCTACTGCTTCGACAACTTCCCCGTCGTTCGCATTCATTACCCCGAGCAGGCTAACTGGTATACACTGAACGGTAAAGACACCATTCAGATTTATATGCGGCTCTGCAAGCAGTTTTACGAGGACACCCATTTCTGGAATTTCTTCCAAAAACACCACGCCGACTATGCCGCCTGGGCCAGGCCCGTGCAGGAAAATTTTGCCCGGCAGGGGCTGGTTGCCAAGCTGGACTCGTTCTACCGCACCCAAACCAAAGCTGCCAACTGGACGGTCTGCCTCGATCCGCTTAATAGCTGGGGTGCTCACGCCATTATGCCCAAAAACCTTAACCCACGCTACGCCGACTATGTGGTTTATAACGTCGGCTTTTTCAACCGTGAATCGACCGATGCCGGTAGTCCGGTTTTCGATATTGGCGCTGAGTCGGTCAATATAGTCTGGCATGAGGGCAGTCATATCTACACCCATGTGTTGCAGAAGCAGTATGCCGTTGCTATTGAGAAACTTAGCTACCTGCTTAACAAAGGTGACCAGGGCATGAAGCGCAATAACATCAGCACCTGGAGCCACTGTTTCGATGAAAATCTGGTGCGCGGCATTGTCATTGCCCTGTTCCGCCAACACCGCAGCCCGAAAGAAACCCGCAAGCAGGCCGCGCAGGAAATAGTGAGTGATTTTCAGTACGCAGGCGACATTGCCGACGTGATTTCGGACCGGTACATAGGCAACGGGGCTTACCGCGACTTCAACCAGTTTTTCCCCGAAATCCTGACGTACTTAGCCAAAAAATACCCCACTGCCGAACTGACCAACCGATGAATTTCAGTCGCTATTCTCCAAGCCGCCGGGCAGTACCCGAATGGTCCATTCACTGGCTCATCTGGACATTGCTGACGGTTAAAGACATAGCCGAGATGTATGGCAGGCCAACTTATCCGGTGCCCAAAACGGCTGTGGCTACCTACTGGCTGCTGGGTATCGGCTACATGCTCATCAACGCGCTGGCGTTTTATTTGCCCATCTGGCTCGTGGCAAAACCGCTGCTGACGGGGCTGCTGAACTGGCGTCAGTTTGGCCGGGCCGGGCTAGGTTTGCTGGCTACGTTGGCGGCGGTTACGGCTTTCCGATACGGGCTGGAATTTTACCTGTTCAAACCCGTTCTGGGCTTCGATAACTACCAGCGAAACACCGCTTTCACGTTAGGTTGGTTTGTCGGAAACAGCGTTGGTTATTATTTCGACTACATCGCCTATGGCCTGCTTTACGCGTTTTTTCGGCAAAATTTTGTGAACGAACGGCGAAGGCGTGAGGCCGAGCAGGCTCAAACGGCGGCTGAACTGGCCTTCCTGCGGGCGCAGTTAAATCCTCATTTTCTGTTCAATACCATCAACGACATCTACGCGCTGGTCTACCAGAAATCCGACGCCGCGCCGGGTGCCCTGCTGAAACTGTCGGAACTGCTCCGGTACGTGCTGCACGAGGCCCGCCACGACCGGGTGCTGCTGGCCAAAGAGATTGATTACCTCAACGGACTGATTGAGCTACAGCGCATTGGCAGCAAAGGCACTATTTGCCTGGACTACCAGACAGACGGTCATCTCAACGGGCAGACTATTGCGCCAATGCTGCTGATTTCGTTTGTAGAGAACGCATTTAAACACGGTGTGGTCGACAACCCAGATCAGCCTGTTCAGTTGCGCGTAGACCTGACCGCAACGACGCTGGATTTTAGTTTGTATAATGCCAAAAACCAGCAGCAAAAAGACCATACGGGGGGCATTGGCCTTGCCAACGTACGGCGTCGACTCGACCTGCTCTATCCACACCGGCACACGTTGCAGGTGGCTGACGGCCCCAATGAATACCATGTAAATCTCCACCTCGACCTATGACCCCGCCTATCCGCTGCCTGGTGGTCGATGATAAACCGCTGGCTGTCGACATCCTGACCGACTACGTATCGAAGGTGCCGTTTCTGCACCTTGCCGGGGCTACCACCAATCCACTCGACGCACTGAATCTGCTGAGCGAGCGCCCGGTCGACCTGATTTTTCTGGACATTCAGATGCCACAGCTAACAGGGCTTCAGTTTCTGAAAGCCATGCATGGCCGCGCTCAGGTGATCCTGACAACCGCCTATGCCGAATATGCGCTCGATGGGTTCGAGCATGACGTAGTCGATTACCTGCTGAAGCCTATTTCATTCGAGCGATTTTACCGGGCTGTGCAGAAAGCCCAAACATATCTCCGGCTTAGCGGTGAGCCACTGATCGACGCCCGCCCGTTTCTGTTCATTAAAACAGAACACAGGATGCAGCGTGTTGATATTGACTTGATTAAGTATGTTGAGGGGCTGCAGAATTACGTAGTGCTGCATACGCCGACGAAAAAAATTATTGCCCGCCAAACCATCACCAGCTTAGAAAATGCCCTGCCGGCAGCGGCGTTTGTGCGGGTGCATAAGTCGTTTATTGTGGCGTTGGCGCATATCCATACCGTTGAACGCAGCCGTATTCTCATCACAAAAACTGAAGGGGGCACGCCCACGATCATCCCCATCGGCGATGCATACCGGGACATGTTCTACAAACTATTGTAAATACGCTACTAATGGGTCACCTACTCGCGAACGGGGAATTTGTCGAGCTGGCTGGCCAGGTCACGAATGGCCAGGATCAGCTCATCGCGGTTGGGCGTCACGGGGAGCCAATAGGGGCGGCTGTCTTGATGCCAGGTTGGTTTGGCTTCGTTGGTAAGGCCAATGCGAAACAGGTAATGTTCCTTGTTGTCGGAAAAATTACTGAAGCTCAACGTTGGTTCGATAAACGTGAGCCGGGGAGCCGGATCCGCCTTATCGACCACCGACTGCATCCAGTCGCGGAGCATTTCCAGTTCCCAGGTCGATAGCAGGGTGAGTGTACGCGTAGAATGCTGGTCGCCTTTGCTGGTTACCATGCTCACAATGAGCCAGTTGCGTTTTAGGAATTGAGCCGAATCAGAGTATTCGTAATCAATTACGTTCAACTCAAATTCGCCTTGTGGTCCGGAAAGTTTCATGGCTTTATAGAAAAAAGAGGAAGGTTCCGCCACGATTGTCACTGCTGTTAAAACCAGCAATCCAGCCTATATAAATACCTGTAGGGCAGGTCGTTTTGGGAGATAAAGCTAACCAGAAATGTCCAAAATTCCTACAGATGTTGGCATTTGCTTTACGGGGTAATTTTGGCAGTCCTTGCGTGATGGTCTGCCTTTTTGCCTTAATTTCACCGTCTGATAACGAACCTTTAGCTACCCATGGCAACCTCAAAACGCGTATTAATTGCCGAAGACAGTTCTGTGATCCAGAATTTAGCCAAGAAGATTTTGGAGTTTCAGAACTACGACATCACGGCTGTTAAAAATGGCGAACAGGTCATGCAAATTCTTGACAGAGAAGATTTTTCTATCCTCCTGTTAGACATCAACATGCCCGTCATGGACGGTATGGAATGCGTGCAGAAAGTACGCGCTCTGCCCAACGCGGTCAAAGCCTCGGTGCCCATTGTGGCCATCACCGGCAACGCCCGCAACTACACCGAAGAAGAATTTAAAGCCGCCGGTTTCAACGATGTCCTGGTGAAACCGCTCAACTTCGACCGCCTGGTTGAAGTGGTTAATCAATTGACGGATAAATAACAATTAGCGAATGAGTGATTGAGTGACGGTCCGGCGTCCCGGTGAGTGAATAGCCTGGAACGCTTCGCGCAGTTCTTTAGGCTATTCATTCACCGGGACGCCGGACCGTCACTCAATCACTCATTCTCTCAGTATGATCGTCACCCTCCTCGGCACGGGCACATCGTCGGGCGTTCCGCTGATTGGCTGCGACTGCGTTGTTTGTCGCTCGGTCGACTTTCGCGATAAGCGACTACGCACGTCGGCGCACGTGCAGGTGGCGGGCAAGAGTATTGTCATCGACACCGGGCCAGACTTTCGGCAGCAGGTGTTGCGTCTGGGATTGCTCAACCTCGACGCGGTGCTGTTTACCCATGAACACAAAGACCATACGGCGGGCCTCGACGAGGTGCGGGCCTATAATTTCCGGTCGGGGCTGGACATGCCCATCTACGCCCGCCCCACGGTGCTGGCGCAGCTGGAACGGGAATTTGCCTATATTTTCGCTGAATACAAATACCCCGGCATCCCCCGGATCGTGACGAATGTCATTGATAATGAACCGTTTGATGTAGCCGGTGTTCAGGTCATTCCCATTGAAGTGATGCACCACAAGCTGCCTGTTTATGGCTTTCGCATTGGCGACTTCACCTACCTCACCGACCTGAATTTTATCAGCGACGCCGAACTGCAGAAGGTCTACGGAACGCGCATCCTGATCCTCGACGCCCTCCGGCATGAAGAACATCTGTCGCATTTTGCACTCAGGGAAGCCCTTGCGCTAATTGAGCGCATTCAGCCCGAACGGGCTTATCTTACCCACATCAGCCATCAGATGGGGCTTCACCGCGAAGTAAACCTGACCCTGCCGCCCAACGTACGCCTGGGCTACGACGGTTTGCAGATCGACCTGTAGAAACAAGCACTGGGCGGCAAACACGCTAGCTGATGCCCAGTTGGGAAAACTGCCTTTTCACCAGGGTCCAACGCCGCCGTGCCACCGTCAGACATACGCCATTGCTGAGCTGAACTTCCACTACCCTTACCTTTCGGGTGATCGCTTTGATGTGTTGTACGTTGACCGTACAGTTACGATGCAGCCGCACAAACCCGCTGGTGGGCAGCTTACTCTCGTAATATTTCAGCGTGCGGGGCATCAACAGTCGTTGTCCATTGGTCCAGACCAGCCAGGTATAATTGGCGTTAGACTGGAGTAGTACCAGTTCGCAAACAGGCATACGCTGCTGCCCCATGTTGTGCTGGTAGATCTGTAAAGTGGCCTGCGGGGGCGTGCCGGCGATCTTGGTGGGGCCGGGGGCGGTTTGTGAGGCAGTAGTCATTGTTGCTTCTTGTTATGATTTGTCTGGAAGCAAAGGTTGACACTACCGCCGCAACGGACTTTCGGTTTTGAGACAATCTTGTTTGCTGATCGGTCTGCTGCGTGCCGCACAACCAAACCGCCGCCTATGCTGTTAGCTAGTCAAACAGCTTTCCTGTTATGAGTATCGCAATCAAAACCACGCGGGCATTTTCAAACGACCTGCTGAGTGCCCACCGTCTGCTGGGTGATCCTCCCGCCGATGCGGCCATTGCTGCCGTGGCCGAAGGCGGACGTGAAGCCGTGGGGGCACTCATGCACTGGCTGGGCAATGCCACTGAACTGTCGCCCGCCGAACAACCGCCGGTTATCGGGCAGTTTTTCGCTGATCATGCCCACCTGCCCGCCTGGGCCGACGCGAAGCGGATGCAGCGGGGTATGGCGTTTTTTCAGAAACATATGGGCGTTGTTGGCCTTGCGCTGGGTACCTATTCGCTGCCCTACACCTATTTAGGGGCCAATGGCGTACAATTGCTCTGGCTCACCGAACGCATCCGCACCGACACCGCCCGCCGCCTTCAGGAAACGGGGGAGTGGGTATTTGCCGTCAACGACCCAAAGAACTGGAAGAGCAATAAGGCTATTTACTATACGCTGAAAATCAGATTGATACACGCAGCTGCCCGCTGGTTTGCTTACCAGAGCGGGCGGTGGGATACTGCCTGGGGCGTGCCGGTTTGTCAGGAAGACATGGTGGGTACCATTGGGTCTTTCAGCTACATCGTACTACGGGCGCTCCGTAAAATGGGCATCGCCATGACCGAGCAGGAAGAGGAAGATTACCTGCACCACATCAACGTGGTGGGCTACGTCAACGGCGTGATGGAAGACCTGACGCCGCAAAATCTGCGCGAGGCGTTTCATCTCGACAAACTTATTGCGGGGCGGCAGTTTCGTTCGTCGGAGGCGGGTCGGGGCCTGACCAAAGCGCTGCTCGATACCATTGGCGCGCTGGCGGGTACTGAATCAGCGCGGAACCTGGCGGCGGCACAAATGCGTTTTTTCCTGGGCAATGACCACGCCGACGCCCTGGGTATTCCCGACGTTCCTGCCGAAACCCGGCTCATGAGCGTAGTCAGCCGCCTTCCTATTTTCCCGAAATTGATACCGAGTGTAGTTTAATTCTCCCTTTTGATCCATCAACTCCATCCCATTGCGGCGCTGGCCACCGCCCCCGGCATTGGCGCCATTGCCGTTATCCGCGTATCGGGCGAAGGTGCTATTGCACTGACTGACAAAGCTTTCCGGGGAAAACGGCTGGTCGGTCAGCCCGGTCATACAGCCCATTTCGGTACCTTTCGCCATGCCGACCGTGGCAACGAACCGGGCAGCGTTATTGATGAGGTGCTGGTGACGGTGTTTCGCAGTCCTCATTCATTTACCAAAGAAGACGTGGTCGAGATTTCGTGCCACGGGTCGGAGTATATTGTCCGGCAGATTCTGACGCGCCTCACGGAACTGGGTGCCCAACTGGCTAGGCCGGGCGAGTTCACCCAACGCGCTTTCCTGAACGGGCAGTTCGACCTGGTACAGGCCGAAGCCGTGGCCGACGTGATCGCCGCTGATTCGGCGGCCAGTCACCGTGCCGCACTGAGTCAGCTGCGGGGTGGATTCTCCAAACGCCTGAAAGACCTGCGTCAGCAACTTATTGATTTTGTGGCACTTGTGGAGCTGGAACTGGATTTTGGTGAAGAAGACGTGGAGTTTGCCAAGCGTGACCAGTTGCGCAGGCTGATGACCAACATTCAGGGTGTCATTCGCCCGTTGATCGAGTCGTTTGCGGCGGGTAATGTGATCAAAAACGGCGTGCCCACGGTGATCATTGGTAAGCCCAACGCGGGTAAATCGACCCTGTTGAATGCACTGCTGAACGAAGAAAAGGCCATTGTTTCCGACATTCCCGGCACCACCCGCGACGTGATCGAAGATGAGCTGTTCATTGATGGTGTGCGTTTCCGCCTTATCGACACGGCGGGCCTGCGCGATACCACCGACACCATCGAAGCCATTGGCGTGGCCCGCACCCGGCAGCAAATCGAGAAGGCTGCTTTGGTAGTCTATCTGTTTGATGGTCAGTCAACGACGCCCGAAGAGTTACGGGAAATGATTGCCGAACTGGACGAATCGGGCAAGCCGTATATCCTGGTGGGCAACAAAGCAGATCTGATTACCCTACACCAGCAGGCTGCGGTTACGGACGCCATCACTAAGGCGGGCGGCCGGCCTGACGGCATCCACGAGGTCCCGCCCATCCTCTGGATTTCGGCCAAAAACGCGCAGATCGACGAGTTAAAATCGACCTTGTCGGCGCAGGTTCGTACCAATGGTGCTATGCAAACGGGCAGTGCAGTTGTGACCAACGCCCGTCATCTGCAACACCTTACCGCCACCGACGAGGCCCTGGCCCGCGCCGTGGCCGCCGTAGACGCAGGCACCTCCGCCGACTGGATTGCCATGGACCTCCGCATTGCCCTCCGCGAATTAGGTGAACTGACCGGCGAGGTAACAACGGATGACCTGCTGGAGTCCATCTTCAGCCGGTTTTGTATCGGCAAATAAAAATGGGTTTAGCTCTATTCTTAATAAAATAGCTAACGCTGCCTTTTACTGTTTCCAGTGCAGACCGGCAGTTGCGAAGTGTAGCTCGTCAAGGCTGAGGCCGGGGCACTGCACCCGCATCGTCAACCGCTTAGATGATCGAATCTGCCGGATCAGTTGCTGGTCGTCATCGAAGAAAACGGTGCTGCCGCTGCCATTTTCGGCCGCAATCAGCGTGTACGTGACAGCGCGTGCTCCGTCGAAACGAAGCTGCGCCCGGCCACCCTGAAAGCTACTGGTAAACAGGCCTTTTGACGTGGTCAGGTAAGCGTTTGTCCGCCCATTCCGGTTCCTCAGAATCAGCGACACCCTTGACCCGCCCGCATACGGATACGGGAACTGCACCACGTTGGTGGCCGCCAGAATCGCTTTGTCGACCCTTCCACTAATCTGGTCTGACTTGCTTTCGTACTGCCAGGCTGCTTTTGCTGGACGTGGTTGTTCGGCCGCGATAGGGCGGAGAGGTACAGACCAGGTGGGGGCAAGCCGATAGGGAGCAGTCACCACAGCTAACAGATAAACAAGCCGGAAGGAAAATAGCATAAGAGAATGAGCTAACCGATATTATTAAATGAAAACCAGGTCAGAAAGTAGCCACTTTTGCAACTGTGCAAGCTAATGCAAACCGTGTCTGATGTTATCTCGTCAGAGTGACCATTGGCTGATGATTAAAAATAAGCCTATTCCATGTCTCCGCAACAACCAAACAACCCACTTCACGGCAAAACACTGGCTCAGATTCTGGACGAACTGGTGGCGCATTATGGCTGGGACGAATTGGCCGAACGCATTCCGATCAACTGCTTCAAGAGCAATCCCAGCGTGAGATCGAGCCTCACCTTTCTGCGTAAAACGCCCTGGGCACGCGAGCGGGTAGAAGGGCTATACCTGAAAATGCGGCGACTTAACCCATAATAGCATCCTGTAGGGAAGCTCAAACAGGCCCATACGCGCTGAGAAAGGCGTTTTTAAAACAAAATGATAGTATTACTTTCATTTAAGAAATTAATGCTATTACATTTGCTGTCGAAATAAATTCGACCATGCAAGCACAACCTATTACAGTCGCTTACGGGGATGGAATTGGCCCCGAAATCATGCAGGCCACCCTCGACATTATCCTGGCCGCCGGGGCGCAACTCGCCATCGACACCATTGAGATTGGGGAAGCCGTTTATCTGCGCGGCAACACCGCTGGTATTGACCCCTCAGCCTGGGATTCGCTCCGGCGCACGAAGGTGTTTTTGAAAGCGCCCATCACCACACCGCAGGGGGGCGGGTTTAAAAGCCTCAACGTGACCACCCGCAAAATGCTGGGCCTTTATGCCAATATCCGGCCCTGCGTGTCGTATTCGCCTTATGTGCACACCAAGCACCCGGTCATGGATGTGGTGATCATCCGCGAAAATGAAGAAGACCTTTATGCGGGAATTGAACACCAGCAAACGCCGGAAGTGGTGCAGTGTCTGAAGCTCATTTCCCGGCCCGGCTGCGAAAAAATTGTGCGCTATGCCTTTGAATACGCCCGTCGCTATGGGCGCAAAAAAGTGACCTGCTTCACCAAAGACAACATCATGAAACAGACCGACGGCCTGTTCCACCGGGTGTTTGACGAAGTAGGAGTAGAGTACCCGGAACTGGAAAAAGAACACTGGATCGTTGATATCGGCGCGGCTAAACTAGCCGACACCCCAGAGCTTTTCGACGTGATTGTGATGCCGAATCTGTACGGCGATATTCTGTCGGATGTGGCGGCGCAGATTGCCGGGTCGGTGGGGTTGGCCGGGAGTGCCAACATTGGTGAGGAAGTAGCCATGTTCGAGGCCATACACGGGTCGGCACCACGCCGGGCCGGGCAGAACCTGGCCAACCCGTCGGGGTTATTGCTGGGCGCGGTGATGATGCTGGTGCATATTGGGCAGGGTGCTGTAGCCGAAAAGGTGCACAACGCCTGGCTGAAAACTCTGGAAGACGGGGTGCATACGTACGACATTTTCGAGCCGGGGGTGAGCACCGAAAAAGTAGGCACCCGCGAATTCGCTCAGGCTGTAATCAGTCGGTTAGGGCAGTTGCCCACGCAGTTACGGCCCGTAAGCTACGCCGCTGCCAAAGCCGAACCGATGACAATGAAGCTCAAGCAACAGGCTGATCCCAAGATTGATCTGGTAGGCGTCGACATCTTTTTGCACCATAACGACCGCGACGCCAACCAGCTGGGCAATACACTGAAGGCAACCATACAAAGCAAGATGGACCTGTCGATGATTACCAACCGGGGGGTGAAAGTATGGCCCGGCGGGCTGCCCGAAACGTTTTGCACCGATCACTGGCGTTGCCGGTTCAAAGGCCACGACGGACAGTTTGTCAACTACAACGATGTCATTGCCATTCAACAGCAACTGACTGAAGCAGGCTACAGTATTATCAAAACCGAAAACCTATACCACTTCGACGACGTGCCAATGTTTTCGGCGGGTCAGGGGGCGTAGATTAACCAACGACGACAATGAACAACGAAATCAGTTTCCACTTCATTAACGGGCGGTTTTCGTCTGAAGAAAGTCAGCCAATAATCACGGCCATCGCCGAGGCCAAACGCATGCACCATGCCCGTAAGATGCTGGCCCATGCCACTACGGAAGAAGACATGAAGGCATCAGAAACACGCATTAAGGCCATTGAAGCCGAGAGACGCGCGGTATGTGATTTCCTGAAAGCCGTTGCGCAACGCGGCAATACCGTCGATATCGAAGGATCGCTGGTAGTGCGCGAAATCGAGCGCGGCTAGGTGTAGGGGTGCTGGACGTTGGATGCTGGATTCTGGATTCTGGATGTCAGACAATATCCAACGTCCAGTATCCAACGTCATTGCATAAGAATCCACGAAATAGACGTACCTTTGACCGGCAAATAACACCCCCTGCTTATTTGCCATGAGCTTAGACGCCAGCAAGTTCTTGTACGAAGCGCTCACCTACGACGACGTACTGCTTCTCCCCGCTTACTCTGAGGTACTGCCCAGAGATACCAACACCACCGCCCAGCTTACCCGGTCCATCCGCCTGAACGTTCCGCTCGTGTCAGCCGCCATGGACACCGTCACCGAATCAGAACTGGCCATTGCCATGGCGCAGGAAGGGGGCATCGGTATCATCCACAAGAACATGAGCATCGAAAAGCAGGCCGAGCAGGTCCGCAAGGTGAAACGTTCGGAAAGCGGTATGATCATCGACCCGATCACGCTCTCGCAGTCGGCTAAACTGTCTGATGCTCACCGCATTATGCGGGAATTTAAGATTGGGGGAATTCCGGTAATCGACGAGGCGGGTAAGCTGGTGGGGATTCTCACCAACCGTGATCTGCGTTTCCAGCGCGATCTGGGGCGGCCCGTTACCGACATTATGACCCGCGAGAATTTGATCACGGCCAAAGCGGGCCTCTCGCTCGACGATGCCGAGAGTATTTTGCAGGAATTTAAGATCGAGAAACTGCCCATCGTGGATGATGCCTACAAGCTGGTGGGACTGATTACCTACAAAGACATTCTAAAACGCAAAAGCCACCCCAACGCCTGTAAAGACGAGCTGGGCCGGCTGCGCGTGGGGGCCGCCGTGGGCGTTACACCCGACCTGACCCAACGCATCGAAGCCCTCGTCAAAGCGGGCGTCGACGTAATCAGCGTAGATACAGCGCATGGTCACTCGCGGGGGGTGATTGATGCCGTTCGGAACATAAAAACGCAATTTCCCAAGCTTCAGGTTATTGCGGGCAACGTGGCCACCGGCGAGGGGGCCAAAGCCCTGGCCGATGCCGGTGCCGACGCGGTGAAAGTAGGCGTAGGCCCAGGCAGTATTTGTACCACCCGCATCATTGCCGGTATCGGGATGCCGCAGCTTACGGCCGTGTTTGAAGCCGCCAAAGCGCTGGCTGGTACGGGTGTTCCGGTAGTGGCCGACGGCGGCATCCGCTTCTCGGGCGACATCACGAAAGCTATTGCGGGCGGGGCCAGTACGGTCATGATTGGCTCACTGCTGGCGGGCACTGAAGAGGCCCCCGGCGAGGTGGTCCTGTTTGAAGGTCGCCGGTTCAAAAGCTACCGGGGCATGGGGTCGGTGGAGGCAATGGAAGAAGGATCGAAAGACCGATATTTCCAGGATGCCGAAGACGACATCAAGAAACTGGTGCCCGAAGGCATCGTGGGTCGGGTACCCGTAAAAGGCAAAGTGGCCGAGATCGTGTATCAGATGGTGGGCGGCCTGAAGGCAGGTATGGGCTACTGCGGTGCCGCCGACATTGAGGCTCTCAAGCAAGCCAAGTTCGTGAAGATCACCACGGCAGGTTCCAAAGAAAGCCACCCCCACGATATTCAGATTTCAAAAGAAGCCCCAAACTACAGTTCGCGGTAAAAAAGAACGTCTGGAACGTTGTTCTGCACATCCTTTGCAATTTTCCAGACGTTAACTGACATAAACCACCCGGCTCGTTACGCCGTGCATCGACACGGTGATTTCGCGGAGAGCGGGTGGCGTTTTTACCAGTTCCAGGTCGGGCGTGTATGGGTTGAGCTGGATATAAGTTGACGGAGTGATGAGTATCGACGTGTTACCGCGCAGGGTGGTGGTTTCGGTGTGGTAATGGCCACTGATGACCTGGATGCGGCACGGGAGTTCTTCAGTGGTTTCCACCCACCGCGCCTGTTGCCGGAAGGGGTATTTCGTGTCCATAAACAGCGCATCAGCGGGGAGCACGGGGTGGTGGCAGAACACCAGCGCGTTGTGGTGAATGAGGGCCAGTTCTTCGCCCAGCCACTGCCACTGCGCATCTGAAAACGTGCCTTTCGATGAATCCAGAAATAGCGCCGGGTAGCCTTCCAGGGGTATGGCGCTGTATAGTTCGCCGTTCGTAAGGTGGTGGGTCAGGTGCATTTCTTCGGCCATCATCACCGAGTCATCATGATTGCCGGGAATGGCAAACCACTGGCAGGGCAAGTCGCGCAACTGTTCGCGAATCCACCCATAGATAGCGCGGTCGCCCACGTCGAAACACAGATCGCCACCCAGCACCATACAGTCGGGTTTGGTGGTACGCACATAGTCGAGCGTTTGCAGAAAATTGGCCCGCACGTCGACGCCAGCGGGGTGTTCGCCCTCGGCGGCGATGTGTATGTCGGTGATGAACGCGATTTTCATGCCCTAAAGTAAGGCGAAAAGCGGCATCACTACGCCTAACGACCCGTTTTGTGATGTACTACGCCTCAAGTATGCCTGACGTTTTTTTGGCGAACTTCAGTTTGTACCGCCGTACTGTCAAGCCAATGAACCAGCCTCCAATGAGTGATGGGGCAATCCAATATAGAATTTCCAGCCATTCGGGCGCGTTGGCTGGCGCTAATCGGGGGGCGTTGGTGACCACCGCTGCCGTAAATGTGGCAATGTACGACCCACCCATGCGGATGAAGTGCTGGAAAAACCAATGTTGCTTTTGGGCCGGTTGTCCCAACGTGCGCACGTCTTCCAGGGCAAAGCGGCTGGTTAGCACCCCAAAAAAGGTGAACACAATCGGCATGAATTGCAGGCCGTTGAGCACCAGCAGATAAACGCCAAACGCGATCATGCCCGCCCCAACAACCAGGGTTATGTAGGCCAGTACTTTGTCGAAGGGGGCATAAAGGCCTTTTTTGTTTTTCGTAGCCCGCCACCCGGTCATGCAGAGGTAGAAACTGAACACGGCAATGCCCGCCAGAAAAAGCCGGAACATCTTGAATGGTTGCAGTCCACAAAGCAAAATAGCCGTGATAGCCACGATGATCATGCACCAGACATACACCAGCCCGGTGCGACGGTGCAGGCTATTGCCTTTTTGGGAAAACATAGGCACCAACCCCACAAACAGGGCGACGGTACCAACGGCAATATGAAGGACAAGTAGGGCGGTCAACAGCGTTTTCATAGCGATAGTTTGGTTGCATTCGATAGGGCAAACGTAGACCGGTCAACTACGAAAAATACGCTTTTTGGGGCGTTTGGGAAGGTTTGGGGCGAATGGAAGG
The DNA here is from genome assembly GCF_017353185.1 of Fibrella rubiginis. Taxonomy (GTDB): domain Bacteria; phylum Bacteroidota; class Bacteroidia; order Cytophagales; family Spirosomataceae; genus Fibrella; species Fibrella rubiginis. The sequence continues at coordinate 67,471 of NZ_JAFMYV010000010.1, forward strand.
GGTTGGGCCACAGAGTTGCATCGGTCCGGCGTTCCGGTGCAACTCTGTGGCCAAAAAAACTTTCAAATTCCTTAAAGTAATTCCGCGACCTGTGCGTCATCCTGGTTGAAGCGGCTGATTAACCCGTTTCCGACAAGACAATGAATCGTATGCCTCGTTTTATTCTGCCCGCCGTTTTGTTTGGCGTGGCGCTCGTGGTCTTCTTCCACTTCTTCGTGAAGCTGGCCCTGTTTCTCTTAATCGTCGGCGGTGCGGCTCGCTTTATCCGTAGCCGGATGTTCGGTGGGTCAACCGGCTGGATGGACCGGGGTGGCTGGCAGAGCCGCCGTCTGGAATTCACCGACAAGATTCGCAACATGAGCGACGAAGAATACGCCGCCTTCAAGCAACCCCGCTGGCTGAACAACCGCAACCAGACCGACGAGTCGTTCGGCCGTCATAGTGAACATTTCGTCTTATAAGAAACAAGAAATGAGAAGCAAGAATCAAGAAATAGGGTACTGACAATCAGTGTCTTGACTCTTGATTCTTAGCTCTTGCCTCTCACCTTAATTAACAACAAACACAATGCATCATCACCAACATGGTCGCCAGCACGGTGGCCCATTCGCCCAGTTTATGCGTCCCTTTTTCAATGGCTTCCGTCGGCCTAAGTACAACGTTCCTATGAACGTGGCCGACCACGGCGACCATTACCAGATTCAGGTCTATGCTGTTAGTTTCGACAAGGCCGATATCACCGTTCGGGTGGTCAATGACCAACTCGTGATCCAGGGTACCCGTGCCCACGATCCGGCTAATGACCCTAATTTCCTGTTGCAGGAATATCCGCTCAAATCGTTCGAGCGGGTACTGCCTCTTAGCAACCGCGTTGATACGACGGGTATTGTGGCTAAACAGGAAAACGGCGTCCTGATCCTGACCGTGCCCAAAAAGCCGGAAGTCGTGGTGGAAGTGGGGTAAGAGGGGTTTAAAGTCTGATGTTCAAGGTTTAACGTTGCTTCGCGCATCACAGTAGAACGCGAAGCAACGTTAAACCTTGAACATCAGACTTTAAACCCCTCTTACCCCCTTCCTAATGTAACGGCAAGCTCTTTACCCGTCCGCCCATGACGTCGTCGACGGGGTACTGGATTAGGAAGGCACCGGCGTCGCTGTCGGTAATAATGCTGCGGAGGTGGCTGATCTCCAGGCGGGTCACGACCACATAGAGTACATCGACGGGGCGTTCGAGGGAGCCGCGCTTGCCGTAGCCCTGTTCACCTTTCAGGATCGTGACCCCCCAGCCCGCCGCCGTCACCCGTTCGCGGATGGACGCGTACTGATCCGACACAATAATAACCGCCGTGTATTCTTCAATGCCATGCACAATGAAGTCGATGGTTTTGGAGGCGGCGAAATAGGTGACCATCGAGTATAGGGCCAGTTCGATGGTGAGAAAGAAAGCCGCCGCTCCGAAGATCAGCACGTTGAGCAACAGAATCACGTCGCTGATTTTGAGCGTCGGCACGTTGCGGCTGATCACCAGTGCGGCCACTTCGGTACCATCCAGCACGGCCCCGCCGCGCATGGACAGGCCGATGCCCGCGCCAATGAAAAAGCCGCCAAATAAGGCCGTTAGCAGCAGATCGGGTGTCACGTCGGGGTAGGGAACGAACGTGATGCAGGCCGACAGTCCGGCAATGCCGAGGGTACTTTTAATGGCAAAATCGCGGCCAATTTGCCGGTAGCCCAGCCAGATAAACGGCAGATTGATTACTACAATGCCCACTGCCAGCGGCACCGGCGTCTGCGACGCCAGCAGCATAGAAATGCCGGTAACCCCTCCGTCGATAAACTGGCTCGACAGCAAAAAGCCTTTCAACCCCAGCCCCACGCTGAGGATGCCAGCAATGATAAAGGCCGCGTCGCGGAAGTAGTGGGTTTTCAAGGGAAGTTCAAGGTTTAATGTCTAACGTCTAAAGTTGCTTCGGGCGGGGAGTTACACCACAGCCCGAAGCAACTTTAGACGTTAGACATTAAACCTTGAACTTCCTCTTTAGTTACTGAAATCCACGTCCGGGCGGTCGGTTTTTCGGTCGTTGCGTTTGCGGCCATCCTGGGGTTTGCCTAGGGGTATTTGCAGGACAACTTTGTAGAAACGCACCTCGCGGCGGCTGGTCGTAGCCTGATAAGCAAGGGGTTGGTCGTAGATAGAAACGAACCGACGTGAGTTAAACACGTCGTTAATGATCAGCGAAACGCTGGCCCGGTTTTGCCAGAAACCTTTCCGCACCGCCGCATCCATACCGTTCACATCCTGCCGGTAGCCCTGCAACGACGCCACCCGGGCGTCGCGGTTGGCCGTCACCTGCGCTGAGATGTTGGCAGGGAATTTATACGTCAGGTTGATCTTGCCATTATACGTCCACGACGAGTTCTGCAACGTGGTGGAGGTAACGCTGAAATTGCGGGCGTTGACGTTGACAAAACCACTTAGATTACGCCCCAGCGCAAATTTCAGCGTCTGCTCCACGCCGTATTGAATCTCGTTGGTGATGTTCTGAAACGTGGTAATCAGCACTGTCGGGTCGGTGGGCGAGGGGCTGGTGATGGGCTTGATCGTGTGGTCTTCCAAGATGTAATAGGCCGTGGCGAGCCAGTTCATCTGCCCCCATGAGGTGCTGTAGTTTAGTTCGGCGGTGTTCACAAATTCAGGTTGAAGCTGCGGATTGCCGATGGTGACATTCTGCCGGTCGTTGGCCTGAATACCCGCAAAAATCTGCCGGAAACCCGGGCGACCCACCTTGCGGCTTAAGCTCAACCCGATTTCGCGGGTGGGACTGAGCGTTTTAGTGAGCGAGAACGACGGGAAAAACGCCTTGATCAGGTTCTCGCCGTTCTTGCCGGGGAAATAATAACCAAAGCTCGTGCCATCGAACCGCGACTGTCCGCTCAGGCTCGACTGCTCCAGCCGAAGGCCCGCCTGCATCCCGAATCCACGGCGTAATCGCTTGGTATACTGTACATAAACGGCATTGACGGTTTCGGTAATGGGGGCATTCTGCGAATAGTTGGTGAGCAGGTTATACGTCTGCGTGGCGTTGTCGAACTGATTGAAAAAATACCGCTGATCGCGCGCGAAGGTGAAGCTCCGCAAACCCACTTCCAGCTTCGACGAATCGCTCAGCGGGTGAACGTAATCGAGTTGGGCCAGGTATTGGTTGCCGGTGGTTTTGCCGTTGATCAGGTCGCGTTCGGGGTAGCCCGGCTGCGTCACGCCCGGTAAGGCACCGCCGTCGGTCAGGAACGAGGTGGTGTACCAGTCGGCGGCGTTGTTGATCTGGTTGTGGTTGAACGACGTGGTCAGGCTCAGTTCGCGAGCTTTCTGGGCGAAACTGTGCTTGTAATCGAACTCCAGACCAAGGTTGGTGAAGTTGTTTTGCGGCACCGTCTGGCGGTCGCCGTAGCCGGCCAGCGTGCGGCTGGCCGAATAGGTGTAATAGGGCTGGGTCGTAACTGTATTAAACGCGCCCGCCGCCAGCGTAGTAGCCACCGAAAATACGTTACGGGCGTTGGCCGTATACTCCGCCGCCAGCCGCCCGTTGTGAAACCGGTTGTCCAGATTGGTGAATGTATTTTGCTCAAAGTAATTCAGCGTGTTACCCGCCGCATCGCGGTTAATGCGCCGTACCGAGCCGGTAACGGGGTTTTGGGTGGCATTGAACGCATACAGGGCCGTCAGGTTCCAGGGGCCGCGCCGCCACTCCACATTGGCCGAGGCATCATAGCGGCTGTTGTTGCCCAGCCCCAGTGTGGCCAGCCCCGAATAGCCTGGTGCGCAGTTTTTCTTCAACACCAGGTTCACGATCCCGCCCGAGGTGGAGGCATCGTACCGGGCCGGCGGGTTGGTGATCACCTCGACCGTTTCGATCTGGTTGGCCGGAATCTGCGCCAGCGTCAGTTGGGTAGGTTTACCGTTGATGTAGATCGTGGTGGCCAGGTTGCGCAGGGTGGCGTTACCGCTTTCATCCACCGAAATAGACGGTACGTTTTTCAGCACGTTTTCGGCCGTACCGCCGATGGTGGTGAGGTTCTTGCCTACATCAAACGTGCGTTTTTCCATGCTCAGCGACACCGTGCCTTTCTCGGCCTTTACCTCTACTTCTTTCAGCTGCTTCGCGTCGGGCAGCACCGAAAGGGTTAGTTTAATGCTACGTTCGCTTTCGGTAACCGCCTTATCCTGAGACGTGTAGCCTACAAACGAAACCCGCAAAATCAGCGGACCGTCGGGTAGTTTATCCACCAAAAAATGACCCTTATCGTCGGTCTGGGCACCACCCACGAGGCTGTCTTTCTCGCTGACGTGCTGGTAGGCGGCCACCGTAGCAAAGGGCAGTGGCTGCCTGGTTGCCTCATCCATCACCTGCCCGCTGATTTTACCCGGTATGGTCTGGGCGAAGGCGGGAAGGGTGAATAGGACGGCGGTTACTAAAAGGATGAAGTGTTTCATGGGGAGTCACCCCACCCCCAGCCCCTCCCCTTAAACCAAGGGGAGGGGAGCCACCCTAGAGCAGCTTCGCCAAGCGGAGCCTACGCCAGAGTAGCCCCCCTCCCCTTGGTTTGAGGGGAGGGGCTGGGGGTGGGGTATTAATGGTGCAACTGATATTTCAGAGCCAAATTCACGATGCGGCCTTCCTGCGGTGCCCAGAGTGGCGCGAAGGAGGGGGTGCGTACGTCGCCGGAATAGACGGGGCCGCTGAGGTTGATCTGCTGGACGTTGAAGAGGTTTTCGGCGTTCAGGATGATGTGCAGCGGACCAAACATGCGCTCCACAGCCAAGGCCCAGAAATAATAATTCGGCACCGGCTGGTTGTTATACAGAAACTGATTCCCTACCCAGCTCGACTCGATACCCATCCGCCACTTGCCCTCGATGTCATAGGCTACCGTCAGCGAAAACTTGTCGCGGGGATTGAATGGTATGTACGTATCGGCACCCGTATCGACGCGGCGGGCTTCGGTGTGGTTGTAGCCCAGGTAGAGGGCCAGCGCGTCATATTCCATCCGCAAATACGTGTCGGTGCCGATGCTGCGGTAGTTGAACGGTGCATTTACCAGCCGGGTGGGCGGGTTAGACGCACTGCTAATGGGGTCTACAAACGCCACAACAGGGCTTTCTACCCGCGTGTAGAAAAACGCCTGATCGAGCTGTACCGAAAAATGTTCGCCGATGTTGCCCCGGTAAGCCACGTCCATATTCAGGCCCAGCGACCGTTCCGACTTCACGCTGGCATCCAGCGGCAGCAGGTAGCGGTAGCGGGTGCTGGCGCGTTGGTCGCCCGCCACCACGTTGGCAAAGGCGTTGGGCGTTTTGTAGCCCGTACCAATGCTCGTGCGGATCGTCCAGTGCTCACTGGGTTTGGTGAGGATAGACAGCCGGGGCAGGAAAAAGTCGCCAAATACGTTATGGTGGTCTAGTCGTAGGCCGCCCTGGAGCGTAATGCCCTTGCTGACAGCGTAATCGTCCTGCACAAACGCGCCGACGGTATTGTAGGTGAAATCGGTGAGCGGTGAGCCATCCGTGAAGCCTTTTGTGAACTGTTCGGTGGTCAGGTTCAGGCCCGTTACCATCGTGTGGGCACCATGCCGCAGGTAATCGCTGGCTTCGGCATAGCCCGAAAACTGACTGGCGTTGAACCGGAAACCCGCGTCGTTCTGCCTGCGGTCAAACGAACTGACGGTACCGCGCAGGGTCAGCGTGTGGTTTTCGCCGAAGGTATGGTCGTAGGTAAGGTCGCCGGTGTGGCGGAGTAGTTTGTTGGTCTGGTAATAGGCTCCGGTGCCGTCGGGAACGGTGCCGATGGCCGAAACAAAGCCGCCGTCGCGCTCTTCGGTCACCAGCGCATAACCCACGTTAACGCGGTTAGTGGTGTTGGGCGTATAGAACAGGCGCGGGTGAATGGTGAACTGCTCAATCACCGGCACGTCCGAGACGCCATCGCCGTTGACGTCTACAGCGGGCTGGTTGGTGTACCCGGCAAAGAGCGTAGCCCCAAACTTCTCGGTAAACTGCTTGCTCCCATACACGTTCAGGTTGCTTTCGCGCAGGGTGCTCCGGTTGGCTACCACGGTCAGTTCGGGTTTGGCACCGGGCCGCCGCGATACCAGGTTGATGAGGCCCCCAATGGCCCCGCCGCCGTAGAGCGTAGACGCTGACCCCTTCACGATTTCGACCTGTTTGAGGTCCAGCGGAGGGATTTGCAGTACGCCGAGGTTACCCGAAAAGCCTTCGTAGAGGGGCAGCCCGTCGCGCAGAATCTGGGTGTACTTGGGGTCGAGGCCCTGCATCCGGATGCCCTGGTTGTTGGTGGCCAGTGACGTACGCTGGATGTGGATGATGGAAATGTCGCCCAGGATGCTGCCCACGTTGCCGGGCACCACGGCGGCTTCTTCGTCCATGTCTTCCTGGCCCAGCACTTCTACTTTGATGGGCAAATCTTCAATGCGCGAATTGGTCCGCGTGGAGGTCACGGTTACTTCTTCCAGGATGTCTTCGGCGGTCACTAAACGCACTACAAGGGCCGAATCGGAGCTGCTGAGGGGGATGGTCAGGTTTATCTGACGGGTGGTGTAGCCTACCAGACTTACCTGCACCGTCTGCGGGCCATTGGGTAAACTAAGCTGGGCATTGCCCGCAAGATCGGTGGCGTTGCCCACTACGGGGGGCGTGGTCGTGCGGACGGTAACGCCCACCAGGGGTTGTTGCGTGAGGCTGTCGAGCACCTGAAATCTGACTGGCGACGACTGAGCAAAACCGACGATGGTTGACCCTGCGAAAAGACAAAGCGTGAAAAGTAATTGCTTGAGCATGACGGCTGATTGTATTCAACCGTAAAGCTACCGCCCGAATATGAAGTAAATCTGAACGGGAAAACATTTCGGGGAAGAGCAGCGAGCAAAGCGCCAAAAGCCCAGCGTGTAGACGAGCTACAGGGAGCGGTAAGCCTGTACGCTGTGCTTTTGGCGCTTTGCTCGCTGCTACAATACTTTCCAGACCTGAATAATCACGCCATTGGCGTTGCGGATACCGCGGGATACGAACACAGCTTTGGAGAGCCACTCGTATTTGCCGGGCGGGGCTTCGAACGTGGGAATGGCCCGGAAATAGTATTCTGAAGCGGGTACCTGTTCGTTGTTGGCTAACCGCTGGGCTACCTCCGGCGTGGCCACCCGAATTCCCTTATTATTAACGTAGATAAGGGTGCCGTCGTCGGTCTGGAGGGTATAGATGGCGTTTAGCTCAACCACCCCTTCTTTGTGGGCCATCTGCCAGTCGGCCCCGCCGCTGAGGATGGTGCCCTTCATGGTGGGGCCGCTAAACGTACCGCCTGTGATGGGAATTACACGCCGGATGCCGTTTGGCGTTTCGCCAATGACCAACGCCGGGGCGATGCTGACACGTAGTTCGAGCGCGAACTCCAGTTGAGGGGCTTCAGGAGCAGTCTGGGCCAACAGCCGGTTCGGCCTGACGCACAACAAGATGCACAAAAGCAGTCCTGCTTTGAGGAGAAGATATGGTTTCATACATGGGTTACGGTAGGTAAACGGCTGACAAAGTGAGGAAAAACACGCATAAAGCCTACCTATGCCTGTATAATTAGTAGATAGGCTATAAATCAGGCCAGTACCTCATTGATTATTGCCCCTTTGGTCAGAAAAACTCTTCTTATTTATTGAGATGAAGGTATATCTACCTGCCTGCTCTAAACCCATCACGCAACTCATAGCGTCACGCTGAAACAGTGCTGCCCATCGGCATAGCTGTACCTAATTTTCAGTCCGTATAGTTGCGCGATTTGCTGCACCAACGACAGGCCGAGGCCCGTAGACTCAGGGTGGGCGGGGTTTTTTACGAATCGTTCAAACAACTGATCCGGCGCAAAGGGTAGGGGCGGGGCGGTGTTTTGAATCATAAACTCGTCCGGCAACAGCCTGATCTGCACAGTGGTATAGGGCGCACTATGCCGGACCGCATTTTGGAGTAGGTTACTGAACAGGACCTCGGCCAGAAACGGGTTCATACGCTTCATTACGTCCGGCGTTTCAGTGTATGCCCAACCCAGATCGTGGTGTTCAGCAAAGTCGGCATAGACCGTTACCAGCCGCCCGATCAGTGTGCTGAGGTCCACCGGCTCGTCGGCAAATTGGTGGCTGTCGATACGGGTCAGTAACAACAGGCTTTTGTTGAGCCGTACCAGCCGCTCAAGGCCCTCCTGCGCCCGCCCGATGGTCTCGATCTGTTCCGCCGAAAGGGGTTCCGTGCCCAGCAGCCGGTCCAACTCGTGGCCCGCGATGGTAAGGGGTGTCTGCATCTCGTGGGCGGCATTGTCGGTAAACTGCCGTTGCGCCATAAACTGGCTGTGCAGGTTGCGGCTCATCTCATTAAGCGCACCGCTCAACTGCCTGAACTCGGTCACGTCACTGTCGGCAAAAGGGGCAACCGGCTGCCCGTTGGCCGGTTTTGGGTCCAGCCGGTAGGCGCGAAGCTGATCGGTGAGCTGGTAGAACGGTTGCCAGAGCCGCCGTAACAGCCAGCCGTTGAGCAGCAGCAGCAGTCCCAGCAGCACCACAAACGTGACGGTTACGCTTACCGACAGCAGTTGGATGATCTCATTGAATTCGCCCATAGGCTGACTGATCGTAACGCGGTATTGCCCTGTTGTGGCGGGTAACGTAGCCGTGATCCGTCGGATTGGTTCAAACTCCCGTTCGCGGGGGTCATAAGCCACGGTGTCGGTGAAGACAGGCTGGTTAGTGGCCGCCTGTGGCCCTGTTTCGGGCGTAATGGCCACGCGGATATTGTTGAGACTTTGTGCCGCGAAACCCGGCTTACCTGCCTGTTGCGTAACAAGCAGCAGATCAGTCCGCAACTGCTCGTCAACCTCCGTGCGAATGTTATCGCGAATCAGCCGCTGCAATACCCATACGCCGCCCACAGCCACCGGAACGGCCACCAACAGCAGGTAGATCAGCCACTTATGGAGAAGTTTCATGGGGAAAATGAGTTTAACGTTTGATGTCTAAGGTTTAACGTTGCTTCGCGCTCTGGGGGCTTCGCGCAATAGGCCCTTCGACAAGCTCAGGGTGACAACGACCTTGTCTCAAGTCAAGAAGTTGAATCCATTCCCTTGTCACCCTGAGCTTGTCGAAGGGCCTATTGCGCGAAGCCCCCAGAGCGCGAAGCCCCCAGAGCGCGAAGCCCCCAGAGCGCGAGGCAACGTTAAACCTTAGACATCAAACGTTAAACTTGTTTCTCACTAAACAGATACCCCACACCGTAGCGCGTTTTCAGGTAATCGGGGCAGCCTTTTTCGAGCAACTTTTTGCGCAGATTTTTGATGTGGGTGTACAGGAAATCGTGCGAATTAGCGAGGTCCATATGGTCGCCCCAGACGTATTCGGCAATGGCCGATTTGGTGAGCAGGCGGTTGGGATTAGCCGCGAAAAACAGCAGCAGTTGATACTCCTTTTCGGTCAGCACTACAGCCTGTGCAGCCACCGTAACCTGGTGCGTATGCGGGTTGATGGTGATGGCGCCGAACTGAATGAGCGTTTGCCCGGCAAAGAGCCGCCGCCGCAAAACCGACTTGATCCGGGCGTTGAGTTCGGGCAGATGAAATGGCTTGGTGAGGTAATCGTCGGCACCCAGTTCCAGCCCCATAAGCTTGTCGGGCAGCGAATCCTTCGCCGACACGATGATGATGCCCGCCCCGGACTGCTCTTTTTTCAACTGCCGCACCACGTCCAGACCACTACCGTCGGGCAAGCCAATATCGACCACTACGCAGTCGTAATCATGGTCATAGGCGGTAGTAAGCGCCTGACGTACAGTGGCCGCGACGGTTACGACATAGCCTTCTGCTTCCAGATACGGCTGCATGGTATTCCGCAGCAGCGGGTCGTCTTCAATCAGGAGGAGCTTCACGACTTATTTTTTTACCAGTACTCCGGCTTCGTCAAACAAAATGTCTTTGCCCGCTACTTCGGCTTCATACATTTTTTTGCCGCTGGCATCTACAATGATAGCGGCTTCGCTGATCTTTTTGCCCGGCATGTTTTTCGCCACGTAGGCACGAACGGCGGCGGGCAACTCGGCCACGGTGATGTCGGTTTCGGTTTCCTTCACCATCCCCTTCGCGTCTATTACCAGCGACATCGACTTGCCGCCGTTTTTGAAACTGGCTTCATAATCACCATCTTCCTTATCCCACTTCACGCCCGTAGCGGCAGGATAGGCCTTTTTCAAGGTTGCTTTTGCCGCTGGCGATTGGGCGAAAACACCGATTATGGAGGTGCCCAGCAGGATTGCCACGGCCAGGATAGTTTGTTTCATTGCCATAAGCTTGATTGTCTAACGGAGCGTTGCTCCGTTTTTTTGAAGTAACAAACGGAGCAACGCTCCGTTAGACAGGTCAAACCTACTGCCCAATTCTGATGCAGGTCTGTAGCCAATCACTTTGGCCGGATTAATTGCACCGGGCCATCATTATTCGTCACCAGAAACCAGTTGGCTGCACCCACGGGCAACGTAGCAATGGCCTTTGCGTCACCGTCGATGGCGAGTCCCGTTCGGGTGGGTGGCACCGCCTGGAACCGGTTGGCCGACGATCCTTTTTGGCCCCTATTCAGCAGCACCACCCCCCGACTCGCATCGTAGCGGCCAGTGTAGGTTTCGGGGCCGTAGAAATTACCCACCAAAATCAGGTCGGGGTAGCCATCGTGGTCAATGTCGGTGGGTTGGATGCCCATTACCGGCGACACCTGTGCGGCCACGGGCAGGGGATGCATGACCAGCTTGCCATCGCCCAGATTCTCCAGCCAGCAACTCTGCAACTCGTTCGCTTCCAGCTTGATAGCGCCCGCAAGCTCATCGTTGTCGAAGGCTTCAGCCACGGATTTGGCGGCGTAAGACTGGTACGTTGGAAACCGTTTGCGCGAGAGCGTGGTCATCTGCTCGTTCAGCGCATCGCGGATGCTGGCCATGTGTTCTTTACCCTGCAAGTAGTAGGTCAGCATGGGATCGGTTTTGCCGTTTTTGTCGAAATCAGCCCCGTAGACCCGCAACGGTTCCGTGGCCGACGCCTTAAACCGGCTGTTCAAACCGAGGTTACCCGCCACGTAATCCATGTCGCCGTCGTGGTCCAGATCCGCCGCCGCCAGCGATGACCAAAGCCCGGCAGCGAGGGGGGCGCTTGTGTCAGATTGCCTGGTGAAATGCCCTTTCTGGTTCCGAAACAAGGTTATGGGCATAAATTCACCGGCCAGCAACAGGTCGGGCCAGGTGTCGTTGTCCACGTCGGTGAAGAGGGCAGCGCAGGTCATGCCGACGAGCCGAAGGCCGGGCGCGAGTTGATCCGTAACGTCGGTGAAGTGGGGCGTCTGGCCTTTCTGCGAATCATTCCGTAACAGATAATTGGCGGGGGGGGTGGGGTAATCACCCACGCAAACGCGCCCACTGCGGAAGACGTCCAGATCACCGTCCTTGTCGAAATCACCCGCCACCACGCACCCACCCGACGAGCGCGTAACGGGCAACGCTCCTGGCGCCCGCGTGAAGTGCCCCGCCCCGTCGTTTAGGTACAGTCGGTCCTGGTAGGCCGCGTCACCGTCGGGATGGCCGCTACCACCGCTGACGACATAAAGGTCCTGATCACCGTCATTGTCGGCATCAAAAAAGGTGCAGCCCATGTCTTCCAGGGCGTTGGCTCCCTGAACGATTTCGGTAAACTGTCCGCCCGGTTTCTGAAGGTACACCTTGCGCGTCTGTCCCGGATCGGCCCCCACAAATACGTCGGCCAGTCCGTCGCCGTTTACGTCGCCCACGGCAATGGCTGGGCTATTGCGCGAGTACTGCTGCGGCAACATGGGCGTGTCCTGGAAGTCATTATAGACCGCTTCTACATGCCTGAACAGCAGGCCGTTACCGGTGGCATCGGCGGTGGTGAAGAGCGAAGCGGGCGTAGGACCCGGGTTATGAGTCGTTGCTGGCGTGCTGGGGTTATACGTGATGGTGTGGAGCTGGTCGGCGGGGAGATTGCCGAGATGCTGCTCGGTGCCGTTGGCCCAGCGGATGGTCACGTCGGCAACGGTCTGTTTGCCCATACCCACCAGCACTGTAGGATCAACCGACGACATATAACCCCGCACCGGATGGGCCTCTACAGACTGCATTTGCCCATTATTGCCTGAAACCAGCACCGTGGCCCCTAGTCCGTGAGCATCAGTAGGGAGGCGCAACCGCAGTGAATGATTGGTGCGTTCTGTAATCCCTTGGCCCGATATCTTGCGGTCCGACGTATTGCGGTCCGACGTATCGGTAGGTTGCCCGGTCTGGATGGTCTCGTTGCGATACAGCCCGGCAGGCGAATCCATATTATTAATTACCAGATCAAGATCACCGTCATTGTCGAAATCGGCGTAGGCGGCCCCGTTCGAGAAGTTGGCTTCGCCCAGACCCCACGCCTCTGATACGTCGGCGAAAACGGGTGGTGTGGCGGGGTCACCATTGGTATTGCGGAAGAAATAGTTGTGCAGCTTTACTTCGGGCAGGTCATAGAGTTTCTTCAGCGTTTCGCGTCGGATGTTCGCGTTTTTAATGCCGAACCCCTGAAACTGCTCGTTGAGGTACATCACGTAGTCCAGATTCGTAATGTCGCGGCGGTAGCCATTGGTAATAAACAGGTCTTTCCGCCCGTCGTTGTCGTAATCCTGCAACAGCGGTGCCCAACTCCAGTCCGTCCGAAACACGCCCGCAAGCTGACCTATTTCGGAAAATTGGCCTCCTGTGTTCAACTGTAACACGTTCCTGACATACTCATCCTGATAACCCTGCTGGCGGGCGAGACGGAAGTAGTCCCAGCTTGTTTTCATGAGCATCATCTTCTGCCGTTCGTTGGCGTCGGGCAGCATGTCGACAACCATCACATCGGGCAAGGCGTCGTTGTTAACATCCTGAATATCAACACCCATGCTGTTAAACGACGTGTGTTTGAACAGGCTGGCGGCCTCGTCGCGAAAGCCGGTGTGTTTGCCGTTTTCGTGCTGATTGATCCAGACCAGATCGTTGGAAACGAAGTCATTGGCGCAGTAAATATCCGGCCATCCGTCGCGGTTAATATCGGCAATGGTCAGCCCCAGCCCATAGCCTTCGGTGGTGATGCCTTCTTTGAGGGAGGAAGAGAGGAAGGGAGCGGTCCGCCGTTGCGGAGGGGAGGAAAGAAATACTGCGGTCTTCCCACCGTTCCGCAACGGCGGACCGCTCCCTTCCTCCCTTCTTTCCTTTCCTCCTTTATTTTCTAACAGCACATCATTACTCGGTCCGGTACCGTCGGTTTTTTTGGGGCGGATGGCGTTGCGGCCCTGCCGTTCGAGGGCGTTGCGCAGCACGTAGCAGTCCAGATCACCGTCGCGGTCGTAGTCGAAAAAAGCGGCCTGGGTGTTCATACCCGCCACGTCGAGGCCATAGGCGTGGGCCTCTTCGCGGAAGGTAGGTACGCCGCCCGGTTTACATTGTTGGTTGATAAACAAGAGGTTACGAAATTTGTCGGGGTTACTTTCCCACTTGTCAACCCCCGGCCCCGACACGCAAACGTAGATGTCGGGCCAGCCATCCTGGTTCACGTCGGCGATACTCACGCCCGTACACCATTTGTGGGTTTGTACGCGGGCGCGGTCGGTGACGTCCTCAAACGTGAAGGCGTTGTTGCCCGGCTTGATCCGGTTCAGATACAGCCGTGAGGTGACGTTGTTGGCGGCGAAGAATACGTCCTGAAGCCCGTCTTGGTTGAAATCGCCGATGCCCACACCCGCGCCGTTGTACATGGGGTCGTAGGTATGCGCGTTGAGCGAGTCGCTCTCAAACCGCTGCATCTCGTTATTAAACGCCATTCCCGACTCACCAATGCCGATCCGGGTAAAGCGGGCATCAGACGGAGTGTTGTTATGGCAGGCCACCAGGGTAAGGCCAATAAAGCAGAGGAAGGCGCGTAGGAACATGGTACTGACCAAAGACAAAAAGGGCGATTTTTGACCCTAGTAGCGAGTTGCTCCAGCGTCTTTTGTCATCTCAGCGCTTTTTGTCATCCCGACGTAGGAGGGATCCACTTTCCTCTAATCGAATTGTATATTAGGAAAGTAGATCCCTCCTACGTCGGGATGACAAAGAACGCCGGAGCAACTCGCTCACAAATCACGTTATCTTAGCGAAGAAATCTACTACTAGCATGGGACTCATCAAGCCGATTGGCACGCTCGAAAAGACCTTATCGAAGACCGGCATCGTGCGCCTTGCTGCTGACCATGCCAAACAGATCATCGACAGTGGGCAGTATGATTTGCTGAAAACCTACGTCGAAATGAAGCGGTATGAGGTTTATATCAAGACGATCATTGCCCAGCTGAAAAACCACAGCGTAGCCCAGGCGCAGGAGTTGCGGGCCATCACGCAGCAGCCCACCGTGGCACCCCTCGGCCCCGCTGCTGAGGCTGGTGAAAGCGGCGTTAGCGATTCGTTTGCCAACCTGCCCGTGCCCACCACTTCGGCCACCTCCCTCGATGACACCGACGATGACGGAGCCGATAACCCCATCGTGCGGCAAAACACCATCAACTACAACAGCGGCAGTGTTCAGATCACCAAACGCACCACCTACGATTTCACGCAGGATGCTGAATGGCAACGGCTTACCACCGAAATTGCCTCCCTGAAACTCCAGCTAAAACAGCGCGAAGAATACCTCAAAACCCAGGAAGACACCCCTGCCTTCACCCAGGAAAACGTGTCGGTGCGGTTGTAGGGATTTACGATGGACGACTTACGATGGACGATTTTTGCTGACGCCGGAGTAGACCTGCGCTGGCGTCAGCAAAAATCGTCCATCGTAAGTCGTCCATCGTAAATCCCTACAGGCTCTTCAAATAAGCGATGCTCTGCGGCACTTGCTGGGCGGCGGCCTGGCTTTCGTCTTCGATGTAGAGGTGTGTGATGCCCGATTTGTTGACGGCTTTCAGGACGGCGGGCCAGTCGAGTTGGCCGGTGCCGAGGACCACTGAGTTTTCGTTGGCGAGTTTGCCCTGATCGTTGCCTGGCACCCCCTTGCGGATGTCTTTGAGGTGCATGAGCCGGAACCGTTTCGGGTATTTGGCCAGCAAGGCGGCGGGGTTTTGGCCCGGCAAAAACGTCCAGGCAATGTCCATTTCAAAGGATACGTAGTCGGGGTTGGTCAGGCGCATTAGTTCGTCGTACATAGTTTCCCCAGTGGATGCTGCGGTGCCGTAGGGGGCAAACTCGTAGCCGTGGTTGTGGTAGCAGAACGTGATGCCCTGCTGCCGGGCCTGCTGACCAAAGGTGTTGAATACTGCCGCGGCCTTCCGCACCATCGTAGTGTCGAACGCACCTTCGTGCGGGATCCAGGCCACGCGCACAAACTGTACGCCCAGCGTCTTGGCGTTTTGCAGCACCTCGGCGGGCTTTTTCTGAATGTCGTCGTAGCTCACGCCGTAGCTGCTGCACTTGATACCCCGCGCATCAAGCCAGGTGCGGAACTCAGGGGCGGTCTTGCCAAAGAGGTTGGAAAGCTCCAGGTCGGTGATACCCAACTGCTTGATATGGTCGAGGGTGGCGGGTACGTCTTTGGCAAATTCATCGCGAAACGTGAAGGATACGATACCTGGATATCGACGGACGAGCTTACCAAACGGCTGGGCTGAAACGGCAAGCGTGTGAGCCAGAAAAAGGAGCAATACCAGTGAAAAGCGGAGCATGGTCAGGAGATTGTTTCACCCAAAAGAACCGCGAACCATGAACATACCCACTACCTGGAATTTGTACAGCAACTGATTGTATGACAACCTCTTATAGGGGTGAAGCAAAAGAAGTCAGGACATTTTGGCATAAGTATTCGTAGTCGGAATTGACTATTTCAAAGCAGAATCAGTTATATTGAATATACATTTGCTCAACACCTCTATGCTCTTTTCCGGCGTGTATAACTACTCTACCGACGCCCTCCTTTGGGACGATTTTCTGGCTGGAAATCAGGCTGCATACGCCTGTATGTATGAGCGTTATGCCAAGGTACTCTACAACTACGGCTACAAAATTGCCCAGAACCGGCAGCTTACCGAAGACTGTCTGCAGGACCTGTTTCTGAGTATTCTGGAGACGCGTAACCGCCTGGGGCGCACCGACTCCATCAAGTTCTACCTCATGCGGTCGCTCCGGCGCGAACTGGTCCGCCGCCTGCAGGCCGAGTCCCGTTTCGACGCCGACCCCGATACCATCGAGTTTCGGGTCGAGTTTCATTATGAACCCACCTGGCTCGATGCCCAGGTATCGGCCGATCAGTCGGCGGCGTTGCTCCGCGAACTGAACCACCTGCCTCCCCGCCAGAAGGAAGCCCTCTTCCTCAAGTATTTCGACAACCTCACCTACGAGGAAATTGCCGGGGTGATGGGTATCGAACAGTCGTCGGCCTACAAGGTGATCTACAAAGCCATCGCCGCTCTCCAAAAACGCGTCGACACGGGCGTGTTGCTGCTGTTGCTAATGGTGCAAGACTACTAACTGGCGTAGGTTTTTGGACAGGATTTGCAGGCTTTCGGCGGACGTCGCGCGGGATTAACGGGATTTTTTTATTGCTCTGAAGCAAGTTAGCAGAGCATGAAAAATCCCGTTAATCCCGCGCGACGTCCGCCGAAAGCCTGCAAATCCTGTCCAAAAACCTACGCCAGTCACCAGTCTATTGCTCTCCTCATTAACACAGAAAAACTTGCATTTGCGGGGGATAAAATTGAACGGTGATCTCTTCTGTGGGAAAGCACCGCTTCTATGCCCCACGATTTACCCACCAACTACGCTCAGTTTACCACCCGCGATTTCGTACTCGACGAGTCATTTCGGCGATGGGTGCTGCAACCCGACGAGGCTACGATGTCGTTCTGGCATACGTTCATGCTGCGGTATCCCGCTCAGCAGGCCCATATAGACGAAGCCGCCACCCTGTTGCTCCACCTGCGCACCAACTACGACGACCTCACCGAGGCGAGCTACGAGCGCATCTGGACCCTGCTTGAACAGGCGCACACTAGCCACTCCGACGACCAAACTGAATTGGACGTACCCGTTATGGCCTTGAACAGTCGCCGCAACTGGCCGAACTGGTTGAGTGGCTGGCGCGTAGCTGTCTCAGCCGTGGGTTTACTGGGCCTATTGGCTACGGGCTGGTACTGGCGTGAACAACAGCACAAACACGTAGCGCACACCACCTTCGGCGAAACCACGACGATTACCCTGCCCGACGGGTCGACGGTGCAGCTTAATGGCAACTCAACCCTGACCTACCGCGACGATTGGGCCGAGGGGCAGGCCCGCGAGGTGTGGCTCGAGGGGGAAGGCTTCTTTATTGTGACGAAAAAGGCCGTTTCGGGCCAGGGCCATGCGGGTGTACCCCGGAACGCCGTACCGGTCAAGTTTACGACCCATACCCCCGGCCTCGACGTGCAGGTGCTGGGTACGCAGTTTAACGTAAACACCCGTCGCGGGCAGACCGACGTGACGTTGGTGGAAGGCAAGGTAAAGCTTATCCGGCCCAACAATGCCCAGGCTAACGTGCTGGAAATGAGACCTGGACAGGTCGCTACGGCCCGGCCGGGCATTGAGGCCGTGGCCCTGCAAAAAGCGGATCCTCAGCCACGTACCGCCTGGACGCAACAGCAATACATTTTTGAGAAAACGCCCCTGCGCGACATTGCCCAGCAACTAAGCGATGCGCAGGGCCTGACGCTGGTCTTCGGCGACGATGCCCTTGCCGACCGCCGGTTTACGGGCAACCTGTCGAGCGAAAACCTGGAAACGCTTCTGACTACCCTGGCCGCCACGTTCGACCTGACGGTTGAGCGCGATAGCAACACCGTGTATTTAAGAAAAAGTAAATAAAGTACGTCCCTGCCGGGGGAGTAGCCCGGCGCAGAAAACCCAACACAAACGTTATTAACAACCAAAACCATGAAGAATCAGTACATAGCTGTTTCGGCGGTGGTAGTAGGGCTGAGCCTTTATTCGCTGCCACAGTTGGCGGCCGCTCAGTTGCTCTCCTGGGCCGAAACGCCCGTCCGCCACGAGATGCAGGCGTATGATACCCGCCCCGCCAAAACACGGTCGCTGAAAAAGGCCCTGACCGAGGTGGAGCGGAAGTATCGCGTCAATTTTGCCTACGACGATCAGCTTATCGAAGGCCGCACGGCCGCCATTGAACTGACCGGCAATGCGCTGGAACAAACCCTCGACAACCTGCTGAGTGGACAGGGGCTGCGGTTCCAGAAAATCAAAGAAAACCTGTTTGTCATTTCGGCAGCATCACCGGCTAAAGCGGCACCGGCCCCTTTAGCCAACCCCGCCACGGGCCGTCTCGACGTGGCGGCGCAGGCTCCGGAAGCCGTCGTGAAGCGGATTACGGGACAGGTGACTGACGAGAACAACCAGGCCCTGCCCGGCGTCAACGTGATTGAAAAAGGCACCAACACTGGCGCCACGACCGATGCCAACGGTGTCTACCAGATCAACGTGAGCGACGGCGCTACGGTGCTGACATTCAGTAGCGTAGGTTACATAAAGCAGGAGGTAATCATTGGCAACCAGAGCGTAATAAACGTGAAGATGGCCGTTGATAACCGCACGCTGGACGAAGTGGTTGTGGTGTCGTATGGTACGCAGAAGAAGGCAAACCTGACCGAGGCCGTGAGCATCGTAAACGTGGCCGAAGCGCAGAAAGTACAGGCTGCCTCGGTGGTCGACCAGATTCAGGGCCGGGCGTCGGGTGTGACTATCGCTTCTACGGGCGGTGCACCAGGCTCAACGCCGAGTATTCGTATTCGTGGCTCAAGCACGTTTAACACAAACCAAGACCCGATTTACGTTATTGACGGGGTGATTATTGGCAGTTCAAGCGCCGACTATAATCCCAGCAACATCGAAACGCTGACGATCCTGAAAGATGCCGCTGCTACGGCTCTCTATGGTTCACGTGGCATGAACGGAGCGGTGATTATTACTACCAAACGAGGTAAGGCAGGTAAGCCGCTAATTGAGTACAACGGCTATTATGGGGTGCAGGAAATTGCCAAACGTTTGCCTCTGGCTGGCCGCGACCTGTACATTAAAACCTGGACAGACGCCTACCGCAACGGCGGATTACCAGTGCCGGACTTCGGCGCGGGCAACTACAATACCGACTGGCAGGCAGCCCTGATCAAGCCGGGTGCTATCACTGATCATAATCTGGCTATTTCGGGTGGTACGGATAATGGTGCCAACAAATCGAACTACCGGATTTCGGCGGGCTATTTCTATCAGGATGGTACCATTGTGGGGCCAAACTTCAAGCGGTATTCCACCCAGATTAATTCGGGTGCCACGCGGGGTAATTTCAGCTTCGGCGAGTCGCTCTACCTGGCTTATCTCGATAATAGAAACGTGAATGGGCAGCCCTTTGACAACGTCATCCGGATGTCGCCGACTATTCCGGTATATGATCCCAATAACCTGAGTGGGTATGGCTTTGGTAATGCCAACAACGCTACGTTTGGCACCAATCCTATTGGACAGCAGCTAAAGGACGATAACACCACCCAACAATACAAAATGCTGGGTAACGTGTTTGGGCAGTACCAGATTTTGCCGTGGTTGAACTACCGCCTCAGCCTGAGCCTGGACTTTTCGTACTTCCAGAACAGCTATTTTGCCCGCCCTGGCGCACTAAGTTACAATAGCCCCAACACGCCCTACGGCATTCTGGATACGTCAAACGACCGGTACTTCAACACCATTGTGGAGAATACGCTGAATGCGGCCAAGAGTTTTGGTAAGCACAACCTGTCTGGTTTGCTGGGCTATACTACGCAACGCAACAACCGCACCAACCTCTACGCGCACACAGAAGGCATCACCGGCGATTTTAAGCAGCAGAACGCGGGTACACTTAACCCTCGTACGGGTGGCTTTGAGGAAACAACGGGTCTGGTGTCTTACCTGGCGCGGGTGGACTACAACTATGATGGCAAGTACCTGATTCAGGGGAACATACGCCGCGATGCGTCGTCGGTGTTTCCCAAAAGCAATCAGGTAGCCTATTTTCCGTCGGTGTCTGTGGGCTGGAACATCAGCCGGGAGAGCTTCATGCAGGAGGTTCCGGCCATTGCTGACCTGAAAATCAGGGCTAGCTACGGTACAGTAGGAAATCAGGCCATTGCCCCGTATCGGCTCGACCCGACCATTGCGCCTAACCTCAACTATGTGCTGGGTGGTGGCGATCAGATTGTGGCGGGTGCCGCCAATACGCAGTTGCAGAACGCTAACCTGAAATGGGAAAGCAAAGAGACCGCCGACGTGGGTATCGACGCCAGCTTCCTGAATGGAAAGCTGCAACTGACCACCGATTATTTCCGGTCATTGTCTAAAAACCTGTTGTTTCAGGTGCCCCTACCCATTTCGGCGGGCAACGCCGGTGCCAACCCGTATGACAACATTGGCTCTATTGAAAACAAAGGATTTGAGCTGAGCCTGACCTATCGCGATAAGAAAGGCGATTTTGGCTATAGCATCAACGGACAGTTAACCAGTATTCGCAACAAGGCGCTGGTGTTAGTGCCAGCCAACGGCAACCAGCCTATCTATGGCTATGGCAACTTCCTCCGCACGGAGGCGGGTGGTCCGCTGGCCGCTTTTTATGTGCTGCGACAGAACGGTATTTTCCAGACTAAAGAAGAGATTGCCGCTGGTCCGAAGCAACCTAACGTTAGCCCCGGCGACGTGCGCTACGTAGATTCTAACGGCGACGGGCAGATCAACAATGACGACCGGCAGGTAATAGGAACGCCCTATCCCAAGCTGGAATATGGAGCTAACATCGGGCTGACGTACAAGAACTTCGACTTTACGATGTACTTCCAGGGCGTGTCGGGCAATCTGCTCTTCAACCGCAGCCTGAACTGGACCAATCGCTTCGACGACGTGCAGAACGTACGCACCGACGTGACCTACTGGACTGGTCCCGGCACGTCGGTCACTACGCCCAAGCCCATCAAAGGCGATCCTACGCTGAACCCGGCTTTCAACTCAGACCGGTGGGTAGAAAGCGGTGCCTATGGCCGCATTCGGACCATGCAACTGGGCTACAACCTGCCTGGTACGCTGCTAAGCCGGTTTAAGCTGACCACCGCCCGCGTATACGTAAACGCCCAAAACCTGCTGACTATCACCAAATATTCGGGCTACAACCCCGACGTGGTGGGTAATGCAGGCCAGGCTGACCTCTACAACCGGGGCGTCGACCAGGGCAATTACCCGGTGGCCCGTGTGATTAGCGGGGGAGTGCAGTTTGGTTTTTAATAGTAAGTCAACACGACAAATTTCGTACGACCATGAATAAGAAAACACTGGTATTGACCAGCCTATTAACCGGGGGTATCCTGTTTAGCTGTAGCGAAAGCAAACTGCTGGATCAGGTGAACCCCAACCAGTCGTCGGCTTCGACGTTCTGGAAAAACCAGAATGACGCCCTCACAGGGCTGAATGCCGCCTACAGCGGCGTACAAGACCGCCGTTGGTCGCTCTGGACGCTGTTTTTGACCGACATGCCGTCAGATGAAGGTTATAGCCAAAGTCCCTGGACAGACCTGTCTAATCTGGGTAAGTTCATCATTACGGACTACAACCTGCCCATGAACTTCGAATCGTTTCAGGCGGCGTATCAGGGGCTGTACCGGGTGCATCAGGTGCTGGAAAACGTACCTAACATCAAGATGGACGCGGCCCTGCAGAAGCGCATTCTGGCCGAGGCCAAGGTGATCCGGGCCTATTACTACTACAGCATGGCCAACATCTGGGGCAACGTGCCGCTGGTGCTGAATTCGCAGGGGCTGGGCGACCGACCCAAGCAGGCTACGCAGGCGCAGGTATTTGAGCAGGTGATCAAAGATGCCACCGAAGCCGCCGCTGATCTGCCCGAAGCCTACACGGGAGTAGACGTGGGGCGGTTCCACAAGTACAGTGCCATTGCGCTGATCGGGAAAGCATACATGCAGCAGCGCAAATGGACCGAAGCCGCCGCGGCACTGAAGCAGATTGTCGACGTAACGCCTGCGCGGTTTGACTTGATGCCCAACTGGCAGGACAACTTTACCACGGCGGCAGAGAACAACAAGGAGTCGATCATGGAGATTCAGTACCACGAAGAAAACCGCCTCGGCTTCCCCAACTACGACGTGGCCGGTGGCTCTGAATCGTGGGAGCGGGCGCAGTTTTTCGGCCTCCGTAACACGCCCGGTTTCAGCGGCGGCGGCTGGTGCGACGGTCAACCCACGAAGTGGCTGGAACTGGAATTTTTGAAAGAGAAAGACAAAGCCGGCAATCAGGACCCCCGTATGGATTACACCCTCTTCTGGGCGGGTAGTAAATTGAAGCCCTATGGAAAAACATACGACGAATTTACCCAAACTGCCAACGGTAAAGATTTTGTACCGGGTCGGGATAGGTTCTGGATCAAGTACACGAACTACTACAAAGCCAACGATAGCTACTTTTCGGGCATCAACAACCGGGTTATTCGTTTGGCCGACATTTACCTGCTCTATGCCGAAGCCCTGAACGAACTGGGCCAAACGCCCGCCGCCATTCCCTTTGCCAACAAGGTACGGGCGCGGGTAAACATGACCCCGCTGGCCCTCACGCTGAGCCAAACGGCTTTTCGTGATCAACTGCGCCATGACCGCGTGGTGGAACTGGCCGGGGAATCGCAACGGTACTGGGACATGAAGCGCTATGGTATTGTAGGCCCCGAAATAGCGGGCTCGGAAACGAAACCCGCCAACGAAGCCAATACTGATACTGAATTCAAGACGTTCGTGAAAGGCAAAAGTGAGTTCTACCCGCTGCCCCTTTACGAAACCGACGCCAACCCCAACCTGAAGCAAAACCCAGGCTGGTAAGAGAGTCTAAAGTCCAATGTTTAAGGTCCAATGTTGCTCCGCCTGCTTCTACTGGCGGAGCAACATTGGACCTTAAACATTGGACTTTAGACCTTTAACCCCCTTTATCCTGCTCAACTATGAAAAACACGCTTTTCTTCCTCGTCCTGCTGGTTCAACTGGGGTGCAAATTGGGAACACCGAACAGCAGTCCGACGCCCACGCCCGTGGTGGTGACCGATACGGCAACCACGTTCAAAAACCCGCTGCTCACCGTTGGCCCTGATCCCTGGGTAGTCTACAGCGATGGGTTTTACTACGTCATGCACACCACCGGTAGCGACCTGCGGATTTATAAGACGGCCAAAATGAGCTTGTTGGGTTCGTCAACGTACAAATCGGTCTGGTCGCCGCCCGCCACACCCGCCACGCGTGACGTGTGGGCACCGGAGCTACACCGGATCAACAACCGATGGTACATCTACTACTCTGCGGTGGTGGCGCCGCGTGTGAATCACAGGATCTGGGTGCTCGAAAACGAATCGCCCGACCCGATGGCGGGTACGTGGGTGCCGCGCGGACAAGTGCAGCTACCCGACGATAGCTGGGCGATTGATGGTACGTCGGTGGTGATCAATGGGCAGCAGTATTTCGCCTGGTCGGGCTGGGAAAACGAGACGACTGATAAAACGCAGAACATCTACCTCTGCGCCATGAAAGACCCCCTGACGCCCACCGGACCCCGCATCCGCCTGTCGCAGCCTACCCTCGACTGGGAGAAAAACGGCTTCCCCGTCAACGAGGGACCGGAGTTTCTGGTCCACAATGACAAGACATTTCTGATCTATTCGGGCAGTTTCTGCGGCACCGACTACTATGCGCTGGGGCAGCTAACGGCCTCATCAACCGCCGATCTGACCAACGCGGCTTCGTGGAAAAAAACACCCACGCCCGTCTTCGGACCCAGCATGGCCAATGGAGTATATGGCCTGGGCCACAACGGCTTTTTCACCACCCCCGACGGCAAGCAAAACTGGATTCTGTACCACGCCAACCCGCAAGCCGGGCAGGGCTGCGGCGATCAGCGGTCCATTCGAATGCAGCCATTTACCTACAACCCCGACGGCACACCTAATTTCGGGCAACCCGTGCCTATCACGCAGTTGCTAAAACGGCCTTCGGGCGAGTAGATGACCAGCTGGTCAGTTGTGGTTTGTAGTCAATGGCTGTCTACTGTTTCGCTGCCAACTGACTCACCCACCGCCGGCGGGGCAACGCCCGGCTCTATGAACATTTGCCTGATGTCGGGCATCTCCGTACGCAGCGTGTTTGAAATCCGGTGGATAGCGTGGCTGATTAAATCGGCGGTGAGGGCCGGGTCAAAGGCCACACGCTGCATCAGCACGATTTCGTTGGGCGACATGTAGATCGTATGCAGAAACAGCACCGACGTCACAGCCGCATCGGCTTCGGTCAGGTCAACAAGCCGGTTTTTGGTCATTTCGTCTACGCCCTCGCCCATGAGCAGGCTCTTGCTTTCCCGCGCCAGCACCACCGAAATACCAACCAGCAACAACCCAATCAGGATAGAGGCGATGCCATCGAAATAGGGATTGTCGAATACCTGTCCCAGCACCACACCCGCCAGCGCGATGAGTAGTCCCAGCACGTCGGCGGCGTCTTCAAACAGCACCGTAAAGGTGGCGGGGTCTTTGCTGTCGATCACCGCCTGCCAGAAGGGCTGCTTACCACGTTGCGTGTTGAAAGCCGTTAGCGCGGTGTAGAGCGAGTAGCCGTCCAGCACCAGTGCCACCCCCAGCACAACGTAGTTCCAGATCGGATTTTCGACCTGCTCCGGATGCTGCAGATGGGTGACTCCCTCATAAAGCGATACACCCCCGCCCACCGCAAAAATGAGTAGCGCCACGATGTAGGACCAGAAAAACAACTCGCGCCCATAGCCGAAAGGACGTTTGGCGTCGGCTGGTTTCTGGCTCCGGTAGATTCCCAGCAGCAGCAGCAATTCATTGCCCGAATCGACCAGCGAATGAATGCCTTCCGAGATCATCGCCGAGCTGCCGGTGATGCTGGCGGCTACAAATTTGGTGGCCGCAATACCCAGGTTGGCGAAGAGGGCAGTGTAGATAGGACCTTTGGCAATAGACATCGTGCGGAGAACAGAAAGAGTATATGTTGCGCTATAAAGCCGGACAGACACCAAATGGTTAGAATAGCCTACCGAACAACAGCCCCCGATTTGATGGCTACCGCCGAGCCATCGGCCAGAAAAACCGAATGTGGTGCCTGCTCGAAAAACGGCGCAAACAGGGGCCCGTATAGTTTGGGAACGTCGCAGTTAACGTCGTAGTCCGTGACGGGGTAGATGGTCCATTGTGGATGCACCACTTCATACTCCGACGTGCGGCCCGGTCCCCGCCCGGTGTAGCCCCAGTAATGTTCGGTGATGAATGCCTCCTCCGTGCCCGGCACCAGCGCATGACCTTCGCGGTTGGCCGTGATCCGGATGTGGTTCCAGTTGCTGCCTACTTTCCATTCATAGCCAATGCGCTGACTATCAGCGTCTACTGATTCGCTGTGCCGCATGGGGTGGGTGGCGTAAGGTTCACCGTACAACGTTCTGGCTACTACCACAATAGCCCGTTTGGGTACAATCTCTTTCACAAAAACAACGCCTCGTTTCCAGCCCGTGTCGGTTTTGCGGCGCACATAGAACCGCAAATTGAATTCTTCGAATTCGGTGTGCAACGGCACCGCCACCCGGCCAAACATGCGCACTTTCTGAAAATAAAACCCGACCAGGCTACCGTAGCAAACGCCCTCAAACTCATCAAGCTCGGTACCATAAGGCACTAGTGGTTCCAGCACCCGACGGTCAATGGCATAATTGGCAAAAATGAGATTGCGCCATTCGGCAGTCAGAAACGTAATAGTCATGTGATAGTAACGACGCCGGCGGGGGATGGTTTTAGCTGCCCGCATCAAACGCACCTGGACTACAAGTTGCTCTTAGGTCGGTTTACTTTAATGCCAAACTTGTGACTCGGTTAGGGCAAATAACTTTTTGTAGAGGGCCGTCAGCCCGTACGTACCCAGTTGACCATAATCGACAATGCGTTTTATCTGACCATTAGCGTAGTTAATTGTAGTGGTACTGGTAGCATGATCTGTTGCTCTTATTTCATAGTTATCGTTAAGATGTGCAAAATCAATATAGTTTACTAGATCATGAATTTCCTTGAGTTTGACAGCATCTAGGGTTGTCTTAAATTTTCCCTCTTTTTTTGAATAATACGATGCGTCATAGTAGGCTGATCTATCCTGATTTATAATCAATTTAAACGTTGGACAGCTTCCTAAACAACCGGTAGCTTGATAAGTAATCGACCTAATATCCTGCTTCGATGGGTTGGGATTATATTCAATAAAATTATCGAACTTATATATCAGATTTTTAGACTCCACATTCTCAAGTGTATCATTATCAATCCAGTTTCTCTCTCGTAGACCAACATAATTTAAGTAAGTTGCTGAGTCCTTTTTTACAACAAACGGAAAAGAGCATTCTCTATATTTTCTTGTCAGTCGCTCTACAGAATAGCCCTTCTCGCCAAAATCCAGTATACAGTAGATATGGTGTCCATACCAATTACTGGTAATCAGCAAATCAGTATATCCGTTGCCATCTACATCCACTTTTTCGTAGGGCTTCACTTTCAATGAGTCTGCAAGGCGTTGGCATTTTTGTTTCTCGAATATTAACGATGTATTGACTTTAAATTGGGTATACTTGTCCTGATAACCAGTATAAGTTCGCTTAAATAGATCAACAACCTGTGCCGCATTCGTAATGCCATCAATTGGAATTGAAACAGTGTTTTCAGTTTGCGCATGTGTCGCATTTGCAAAGGCTACTATGAAGATGATAGCTGATAAATAACGGTTCATGTAGCGTGTAGTTGGTAGGAAGATAGATTTGTGTTAAAGGCTGGATCAATTTGTGGCTGACCCCAGATGATGTACAGCCTAGCCCATCGACTGATAATAAACGTTAAACTGGTGACGAATTGACATAGACAATCAAAACGTGGCGACTAGAAAACCAGCCGCCACGTTGCATTCTTTATCGCTTCCGCTCTTTATTTCACCAATTTCATCACCGTCACGCCCAGCGGGGGAATAGTCAAACTCAATGACTGCTCCTTGCCGTGCAGGGGTTGGTCTTCGGTGGTGAGGGGAGAGGCGTTCAACAGGCCACTACCGTAGAATTCGGTGGCATCGGAGTTGAAAATCTCGCGGTACTGGCCCTTAACGGGTATACCAATGCGGTAGTTCTGGCGTGGTACCGGCGTCATGTTCAGTACCACAACTACTGTCTCCTCGGGGGTATCGCCGCGGCGGGCGTAGCTCAACACGCTGTTTTCGCGGTCGGTGGTGTCGATCCATTCAAAGCCGCTCGCCTCAAAGTTGCGCTGGTACAGGGCCGGTTCGGTGCGATAGAGCTTATTGAGGGCTTTCACGCAGGCCGCCATACCTTTGTGCGGGGCGTAGTCGAGCAGGTGCCAGTCCAGACTTTGGTCGAAATTCCACTCCGTTGTCTGACCAAATTCGCCACCCATAAACAACAGTTTCGTGCCGAAATGGGTGAACATATAGCCAAATAGTAGCCGCAGGTTGGCAAAACGCTGCCACTCGTCGCCCGGCATCTTGCTCACCAGCGAATGCTTGCCATAGACTACTTCGTCGTGGGAGAGGGGCAGACAGAAATTCTCCGAGAAACCGTATACTGTGCTGAATGTCAGCTCGTCCTGATGGTATTTGCGGTTGATGGGTTCACGCTCGAAATACCGGAGTGTATCGTTCATCCAGCCCATCATCCACTTCTGGCCAAAGCCCAGCCCGCCGGTAAATACGGGTCGCGACACACCCGGAAACGCCGTTGACTCCTCAGCAATGGTTTGCACGTCGGGGAAGTCGCGATAGACGGCTTCGTTGATTTCTTTGAAAAGCGAAATGGCATCGAGGTTTTCGCGGCCACCAAACATGTTAGGCTCCCACTCGCCCGCGTTCCGCGAATAGTCGAGGTAGAGCATCGACGCTACGGCGTCAACGCGCAGGCCATCGGCATGGCATCGGTCGAGCCAGAACAGGGCATTGCTGAGTAGAAACGAGCGCACTTCGGGCCGGCCGTAGTTGAAAATATACGATTTCCAGTCGGGGTGGTAGCCTTTGCGGGGGTCGGGGTGCTCATAGAGGTGCGATCCGTCGAACTCATAGAGGCCATTGGCGTCGCCGGGGAAGTGGGCGGGTACCCAGTCCAGAATCACGCCCACGCCCGCCTGGTGCAGTCGTTCCACCAGTTTCATGAAATCCTGCGGCGCACCAAAGCGGCTGCTCGGGGCGTAGTAGCCCGTTACCTGGTAGCCCCACGAGGGCGGGTAGGGGTAGTGCATCACGGGCATGAACTCCACGTGGGTGAAGCCCATATCCTGCACATACGGCACCAGGGCGTCGGCAATTTCGCCGTAGGTAAGCTCCCGCGTGGGGTCAGATGGGTCACGTTTCCACGACGACAAATGCACCTCGTAGATAGACTGTGGAGCATTCAGGGCGTTTTTGGCCCCCCGGTTAGCCATCCAGTCTCCGTCGTTCCATTCGTAGTAGGTATCCCAGACTTTGGTGGCGGTTTGGGGCGGCACTTCCCAGAAGTGGGCGTAGGGATCGCCTTTCTCCATTTCGCGGCCACCTTCATGCACAATAAAATACTTATAGGTCTGTCCGTTGCCGATGCCCGGAATAAAGGTTTCCCAAATCCCCGATGAATCCCAGCGGACGTTCATAGAAGAAGCTCCCCGGTTCCAGCCGTTGAAATCACCGATGACAGCAACGTACCTGGCCGAGGGTGCCCACACGGCAAAATAGGTGCCCTGCACGCCATTGTGTGTCACCACGTGCGAGCCGAATTTGTCGTAGAGTTTACCGTGTTTACCCTCGCGGAAGAGGTGGATATCCAGGTCGGAAAAGCGCGAATAGGCGCCGCCGAATTCGGTTCCGGGGGTAGATTCATAGGCCGTTTCGGGGGCGGCGGGTGGGGTTGGTTCGGTACTTGGGGTGGTGGCATCTGCCACATTAGTCGTCTTGCGCTTGGCCATACATCAATAAATACGTCTCGTAAACGAAACCGCGAAGTGGCCGGAAAGTTAGCAAAATAAAAAGCCCCGTTGTGGCGGGGCTTTTCATAGGGTACTCATTACACCTGTGCTCGTTTGGCGCAGCAGCCAGTGCCGCCGGTGCCTTTTTCGCACTGCTTTTCGCAGTTTTCGGTCCTGGCTTTCTCCTTATCCTTCTTGCTTTTCTTGGTATCACCCGCCTGCGCGGCTGTGGCTAATGTGGCAAGCAGGGCCAGACCCAATAGTGTTTGTTTCATAAGTAGCGGTCGGTTTGGTTCAGGCAGGTAAGCTACAAAAGTCAGGCCAGACTTATGACTTTATCTCCAGATCCCAGGTGATCTCGGCCGTAGGGCGCAGCTGAGCAGTTGCCGAGCAGTATTTGTTCATCGACAGGTCAATGGCGCGGCGCACTTTCGCCTCGTCAAGGTCGCCGGTTAATAGATAAGTAATGTGAATGGATTTGAAGGGAGCAGGGTTAGCACCGGCTTCGCGCTGACCATCTACTTTCAGGCGAAAATCGCGGATGACCTGTTTCTGTTTGTTCAGGATCACGATCACATCAATGGCGCTGCAACTGGCCAGGCCCATCAATAGCATTTCCATGGGCCGTGCGCCCGCATTATGACCCCCAATGGCCAGTGACCCATCAATGTCGAGCGTAACGCCCGATACGCCGGTGGCGGCGAAGTGGAAGGCGTCGTCGACCCGATTCAAATCAACGGTCATGGTGTCGTAAGTAGGTGTTACCGGGGCAGTTGTCATGGCAATTTGGGTGAAAGTGTGTATCTTCACTACTCGTTAGTTAGACAACAGCCATGTCTGAAAAAGTTTCCGGCGATTTATTTGACCTTAAAAACGACCCCCGGTTGAGCATGTATCTCTACCGGGCGGGGTTTGGCTGTTGGCTATTGTATATTATGGCCGGTGCGCCATTTCTGGGCATACTGCGCTATTACCGCACCGATCTGGGCATCCTGTGCTTTTTCATGATGGTAGCGGGGCTCTCAGCCTCAATGGTCTACGACTATTACCACAACGCCTCTCTCTACGAGCAGAAAAAGAAGTGGCTCGCCATTGGCTATGCCGTGCTGGCTGCGCTGATCTATTTCGTGGTGCTCGACCACGCCCCCGCCGAAGTGGTGCGCTGGCTGGCGCATTGAACCGGTAAATCACTGACATACAAATTTAAGACGTTCGCATACGAACCCCTTCGGTTGGCCGATAAAGCGAGTGACATGTCTATCTTAAGTTGACATATCCGTATAGCTTTGACTCATCTACTGAACGAACCTCTTAAACTGTTAACTTCAATGTCAACTGCATCTACTGCTTCATCCGCCCGTGCCAATGCCGAAGAATTACAGAATCTGCGCCTCTACCAACGCGAAGTAGGCCAACAATCTTTCCCGGTAGCTAACCTGGTGTTCCTGCAGTCAGAGACCAACTATACCTGGCTCTACTGGCAAGATGGCAAGCGAATGCTCATGCCCCGTACGCTGAAGTTTTACGAACCTAAACTGCCCAAACAGCATTTCTTCCGGCTGCATCGCAACTGCGTTGTCAACGCACGCTACATCGTTGCTATCGAGCGCGAACAGGGAGGCATTTTTGTGGTACTTACCACCGGCGAACGGCTCGCTATCTCGCGCCGCCGCTGGACTGCCGTGAAGCAGTTCATTCATCAGTATAAGTTGTCGATGGCCAACTAGTGAGCGATACGTTTAACGGCTATTGCCTGAATGGCAACGTTGGCTGACGCTGGAGTACCCATGCGTCAGCCAACGTTGCCATTCAGGCAATAGCCGTTAAACGTATCGCTCACTCTTTCAACACCTTCGTGATCTCATTCAGCCTGTCCATCTTGGCCTGAAAATCACCGGTGAGTTGCTGCCGGATGGCCGTCAGGTTGTCGAGGGTTTCCTGTAACGTATCGGGCAGCATGGCTTCCAGCACCTCGCGGAAGCGTTTGGCAAACGTAGGCGATTTGCCGTTGGTTGAAATGGCGATTTTCAGATCGCCTTTTTTTACCACCGAACTAAGGTAGAAATCGCAGAGTGCCGGGGTGTCGGCTACGTTCACCAGAATCTTGCGGGCTTTGCAATCGGCCTGCACCTGCCGGTTGACGGCCTTGTCGTTGGTACCGACAATAACCAGGTCGTTGCCCGTCAGAAGAGCCGGGTCATACGCCGCCTGTATTAGTTTCACCGACGGGTGCAAAGCGACCAGTTCATGAATTTCCGACCTGATCTCGGGGGCCACCAGCGTCACGGGTGCCTCGGGTGCATTGGCAAGCACAGCAGTAAGCTTCTCCAGCCCTACGTAGCCCCCACCCACAATGAGCGTGTGTAGCTGCTCTAGTTTAACGAAAATCGGGAAGAGAGTATTCATGCAAAACGGGGGGTTAAACATGCAAATCTGCTTGTTTAACCCCCCGTTTTGGTTTTGAGTTTTCGTTGTTTTAATTGTGCTGTTTGTTGTGGTCGGGATGACAGCAAACAGCACAATCAAAACAACGAAAACTCTAAAACTTAACCCCAACGTTTACGCCCAGTACCCGGCGTTGTGTGTTGGCACTGGCGTCTTTAAGTACGTTCTGGAAACCGTAATGATACACAAAATCAAAAAACAGCGGGCCGGCATCGAAACCAATATTAGCCAGGCCATTCAGCGTGGCATTGTTAAAGCCATTGTTGGTGATACCCACAATGTTGGCGTTTTGGCTTAATGGCAACGACAATTCGGCCCCTACCTGTAGCCGAACGCCCGAAATGCCCCGTTCCGACTGTGCTACCTTCACGCCGATATAGGCCGGTACATGAATGTATTGCTGGTCAACGTTGGCCGTGATGTCTTTCAGGCCATTTACCTTACCATCGCCGGGGCGATAAAACTGTGAGCTGGAAGTGAGGTATTCAGCCCCGATCTGTCCATACAGACGACCACCACCCCGGACGAAAAAGCCAAGCTGGTAGCCCAGCCGACCCGACACGTTGGCGGTGTCGATGGTCTCGCCCTGAAAACGGGTTGAGTTGCCACCGGCATAAATACCAAAGGTGAAGTTCTTGTAATTCTCGCGCCGCTCCTGTTTGCCCTGCTTCTGAAATGACTTCTGACCATCATCAAAACCCTCATCATAAGCCTTGCTCAGGTCATCGATGTTGTATTGCCTCGATGAGTTTCTGTTACGAAAATCATTGTCGTACTGTGAGTCGCGCTCTTCTCGGCGGCGCTGATCGCGGCGATTGTCGATTCGCTGGTCTACGTCATCGTTGCGGCGGTCATCACGACGCATCTGCCGGTCATTGCTGCGCATATCATTATACCGGCTGTCGTCATACCGGTTATCCATCCGGTTGTCATCATAGCGTTGCTGGGCTACGGCGGCAGTTGTCGCCATCAGCGACACGGCCATCAACGCTATGGCCCGAATTGAAGTTTTCATGAGTATCGTTGAGATAAAGAATGAGTAGTATGAAAAATCCCGTGGCAGTGCCGGGTATCTGGGCAACACCACGGGATGTACTGAATTCTGGCGGAGGCAGCGATTGCGCTACCCTGCCGTTAGAATTTGAAGCCTAGGCTGGCACTCAGGATGCGGCGCTGTGAACCGGCAAAACCAGTGTTCTGCTCAATCGCGTTCGAGAAGCCGTGGTGATAAGTCAGGTCAAGAAATACCGGACCGGCATCGAAACCAATCTGGCCAAGACCATTGAACGTGCCGCTCTTCAGTTGGAAATTGTTGAGGTTACCAAACTGATTGGCCGTTGAGCCGATCTGATTGGCGTACTCAAGACCTACCTGTACCCGTACTGCCGAAAGACCGCGGTCCGACTGTGTCAGTTTATAACCAATGTAAACGGGAACCTGAATGTATTTGATGTCGATCCTGTCTTTGATGCTGGTAGCAGTTGTGGTACCCGAACCAGGTGAGGTCGTAAAATAGTTAGAGCTTGACGCAAAGTACTCAGCCCCGATCTGACCGTACAGCCGGCCACCGCCCCGTACAAAAAAGCCCAGCTGATAACCCAACCGGCCAGTCAGGCCCGAAGCAGCCCCGTTGGCATCAAACGACTCACCCTTAAACCGGGTGGTGTTCAAACCTGCGTAGATGGCGTACGTGAAGTTTTTGTAGTCTTTGGTCATCCGCGGACTTGTTGTCGTCGTTGTTGCCGTCGAATACGTTGTGTTGGTACTTGTGGTGCCCGCGCTGTTGTAGTTGCCGGTGGTAGACGGTGTAGTCGTAGTAGCACCGTTGGCACCTGTTGTGGTGTTGTAGTTGTTCGTGCCTGATGGCGTCACCGACGTTGAGTTGTTATAAGTACCGTTGGTCGTGTTGCCGGTAGTGCCCATTGTGCTCGAACTATCCGATGATGATCCGGTAGGCTGCGTAGTGCTGCTCATGTCTGTGCTGGTAGTAGACGGCGTAGTGCTGCCCGTACTCATGCTGTTCATGCTACCGGTTCCTGTGCTATTCATGGTACCTGTGCCGTTCATGCTACCCGTACCGCTGGTACTGTTCATGCTACCGCTTCCAGTGGTGCCGTTCATGCTGCCCGTACTCATGCTACCCGACGTGCTTGTGCCGTTGGTGCTGCTGTTCGTGCCTGACGTGGCGTTCTGGCTGTTGTAGTTGTTCGTGTTCGAGTTGTTGTAGCTCGATGTGCTGGTCGTCGTCGACGACATTTTGGTCGTCTTTGCTTTGGTCTGACCTACGGCCACGCCGGCCGACAGGAGGCCGACGAGTAAAAATAACTTGTTCATGTTCATAACGTTTTATGTTGGACACTAAAAAAGGGTGTGACCGAAATCACACCCCATTAACCTATAGATTTATTAGAATGTTTTAGTTTTTTCGCCAAACCTTATACACGTTAATCAGCCCGTTTGTCGAACTATCATGGCTATTCACGGGCGTATCTGCCTCAAGCTCAGGCAAGATTTTGTTGGCTAGTTGCTTACCCAATTCCACGCCCCATTGGTCGAAACTAAAAATATTCCAAATTACGCCCTGCGTGAAAATCTTGTGTTCGTACATGGCAATGAGGCTGCCAAGCGTGTAGGGCGTGATCATTTTCAGCAGAATAGAGTTGGTAGGCCTATTGCCCGAAAAAGCTTTAAAAGGCGCAACCTGCGCGATTTCGGCATCCGATTTCCCGGCCTTCCGCAGCTCGTCGGCGGCTTCCTGTTCGGTTTTACCGTTCATTAGCGCCTCGGTCTGCGCAAAGAAATTAGACAGTAACATCCTGTGATGATCACCCATTGGCCGGTGGCTGATGGCCGGCGCGATGAAGTCGCAGGGAATGAGCTTGGTGCCCTGGTGAATGAGCTGATAGAACGCGTGCTGCCCATTGGTACCTGGCTCGCCCCAGATGATTGGGCCGGTCTGATAAGCTACCGGGTGGCCATCGCGGTCGACCGATTTGCCGTTGCTTTCCATGTCGCCCTGCTGAAAATAAGCCGCAAACCGGTGTAGGTACTGGTCGTAGGGCAGGATCGCTTCCGACTGGGCGCCGTAGAAATTATTGTACCAGATACCCAGCAGCGCCAGCGTGGCCGGGATGTTTTGGTCCAGTGGTGCCGTGCGGAAGTGATTATCCATGGCGTGACCTCCGGCCAGTAGCTCTTCGAAGTTGTCGAAGCCAATGTACAGGGCAATAGACAGACCAATGGCACTCCAAAGCGAATACCGGCCACCCACCCAGTCCCAAAAACCAAACATGTTCTCGGTATCGATCCCAAATTTCTCGACTTCGGCCTTGTTGGTCGAAAGGGCTGCAAAGTGCTTGGCTACGTCGTGCTGTGAGCCGCCGTTATCCAGAAACCACTGCCGGGCCGAGTTGGCGTTGGTCATGGTCTCCTGGGTGGTAAACGTCTTGGATGCTACCAAAAACAGCGTGGTTTCGGGGTTCACGAGTTGCAGCGTCTCGTAAATGTGTACGCCGTCTACGTTCGAAACAAAATGCACCTTCAGCTTATCAGAAGCATAGAACTTCAGCGCCTCTGTCACCATTACCGGTCCCAAGTCAGACCCGCCGATGCCAATGTTGACCACATCCGTAATGGCCTTGCCGCTGTAGCCTTTCCACTCACCCGACCGCACGCGTTCGGTGAACGATTTCATGCGGTCGAGCACAGCGTTTACACTGGGCATCACGTCGGCCCCGTCCACCAGCACGGGCGTGTTGGCGCGGTTGCGCAGTGCGGTGTGTAGCACAGCGCGGCCTTCGGTACCGTTGATTTTGTCGCCGGAAAACATTTTTTCGATAGCGTCTGTCAAACCCGCCTGTTCGGCTAGTTGGCGCAGCAGGGTCATGGTTTCGGCGGTAACGCGGTTCTTCGAAAAGTCGACCAGGATATCATCAAACCGGAGCGAAAACTGCTCGAAACGGTCAGGGTTTTGCGCAAACAGGTCGCGCATGTGCGTCGACTCGGTAGCCTCGAAATGGGCCTTCAGTTGGCCGTAGGCGGGTAGAGTTAAGAAAGCGTGGTTCGTCAGCATGATTGCATTCTAATGATTACGAAGCGGCGAAGTTAATCCAAACAGAGGTCGTTCACTTTATCGGGATCCATCACGAAGGTGTTGAGGTCAACGAAGCCGCGGATTCCGTGCACCCAGCCGCTTTTATTGTGCTGCCAGATATACAGTTTGTCGGCATCATACCGGTCCAGGTCTGACTTCGAATAGTCGGCTATCCAAAGCGGGTACACGTCGAAGTTAGGCTTGATAAAGCGCTTATAAAGACTGGGATTGGTGTATATGATGGGCCGAATGTTGTATTCGGCCTCAATAGCGTCGAGAAAAAGGTGCAGGTCGGCAATGATCTTGTCGTCGGCTACGCCATTGGTCACTTCAAAATCAAGCACGGGGGCCATGTCGCCGGATTTGAGCGACACACGTTTGATAAAGTTGGCCGCCTGCTTGAGGGGGTCGCGGGTAGGATGGTAGAAGTGATAGGCCCCCCGCCGTAAGCCCACCCGCTTTGCTTCACGCCAGTTTTTGGCAAAGGTTGGGTCGCCCAGGGTGGCTCCTTCGGTGGCTTTTATAAACGCAAACTGCATCCTGACGCCGCCCTCGTTCATGGCCACTACCCGGTCCCAGTTGATGTTTCTGTTATGGCGCGACACATCGAGACCATGCAGGGTGTAGCGTGTAGGGAACTTGATGCCGTACCCCTCCACAAACTGCCAGTGCATGGTGTCGGCGGCGGTCCGGCGGCTGGAACCGGTTATCCGCCAGATGAGGAACACCAGCAAAAAAAGGCCTGCGCCCAGCCAAATCAACCGTTTATACTGGCCGTAGATGAACCGGAGCAAGGTAAAGGTTTTCATAAATCAGTTCAACGGAAGAGGTCCGAAGGTTAGACACACTATGCTAAATCCGTCTAAATGGCGAATATGGCATAGCACGCGTAAACTTCGGACCTCGACCACTAAACGATGAACTACTTTTTAGTCCGACCCTTCCAGTTTCACCAGCTTGTTGTATAAGCCGAGAATAAGGATTGGAGCGGCCCACTGACCGATCAACAGGGCTTCGTGACGCTTGCCATTGGCAAAGCTAACTGCAGCGGTGGCTAATGCGCCAAGGCCCCCCCATAAGAAAATATCGGAAGGCAATTTGGCGGTTTGCTGTTCGATTGCCTCGGCTACCGGGCCTTCATCGTGCTGAGGATTCATGTTCTTTGGCATGACGTTGAGAATTTAATTGGTTACGTATGCCTAACGACGAGGGGCAGGAAAGGTTTAAAGCGGAGAGGCTAGAGACAAGAGTCAAGAAACAAGATGGTAAGTTCTAGTTTCCTGGTTTTACTCTCTCATCGCTTATTTCCTGACTCTTATCTCTTGGCTCTCTGCCTACTTATTCGGCTGGGGTGTCTTGCGCAGGTACGGCTTCACGAAGGTGACACCCTTAGGGAATTTTTCCTCCAACTGATCGTTCGGTACGGCAGCCGTCACGATCACATCCTCGCCTTCCTGCCAGTCGGCGGGGGTGGCGACCGAATAGTTGGCCGTTAGCTGCAATGAATCAATTACGCGCAGGATCTCGAAGAAATTGCGGCCCGTGCTGGCGGGGTAGGTTAAAGTCAGCTTTATTTTCTTGTCAGGACCAATAATAAACACCGACCGAACAGTAGCTTTTTCACTGGCGTTGGGGTGAATCATGTCGTAGAGCGTAGCCACCTCGCGGTTTTCGTCGGCAATGAGCGGGAAGTTTACCGTTGTGCTGTTTACCTCGTTAATGTCCTTCACCCATTCGTGGTGCTGGTCGAGCGGGTCAACGCTCACGGCAATTACTTTCACGCCCCGCTTGGTAAACTCGTCGCTGAGTTGCGCTGTGCGGCCCAGTTCGGTGGTGCAAACGGGCGTGAAATCGGCGGGGTGCGAAAAAATCATGCCCCACGAGTTGCCAAGCCATTCGTGGAAATGAATAGGGCCTTCGGTTGTGTT
The DNA here is from genome assembly GCF_017353185.1 of Fibrella rubiginis. Taxonomy (GTDB): domain Bacteria; phylum Bacteroidota; class Bacteroidia; order Cytophagales; family Spirosomataceae; genus Fibrella; species Fibrella rubiginis. The sequence continues at coordinate 105,111 of NZ_JAFMYV010000010.1, forward strand.
GGCTGTAAAGTCAGGGGCGATGTCGCCAAGGCGGAGTGACATAGGATGAAACGGTTTAATGTTTTTACTCGATTGACTAAATAGGGTAGTGTTAAAAACTGAAAGACCGGCTGTAGACCGGTCTTCTGTTTGTATCTGGATAACGAAAGGCTTCTGAAAAAGGGTTCCTCAGAAAGATGCCGGACGTCGCATATCCTCAATGAGCCGTAGTATCGGCCTTGGCGCGGAACTGAGGAGGGGCGGGAGGGCGAATGCCGCCTATTTTTTGTTGCATTTCGGGCTTTTTGGTTTGGTAGGTGGCCCATTGGTCGGAGGTCAGAATAAGGCGGAGCTTGTCTTCTTTCTCTTCATTATACATCATCATCGCATCTTTCATTTGCTGCGATGCCTCCGGGTTGGTACGCTTACCGTCGGTACCAACAATTTCTTTGATGGCCTCCTGTTGCAGCTTGGCGTATTCGTTGTTGAGGTTTTTTATGTCTTTGGCCTGCTCTTTGGTCATATCGGGCAGGATATCCTTCAACCACTTGGTTTCTTTGGCAGCCATATCACCGGCTACATTAGGAATAGAAGGCTTAAAATTAGCCTGCGGCTGATTCATGCCTCCGCCCATGCCGCCGTAGCCCCGGCCACCATAGCCACCTCCGTACCCCCCGCCATAGCCACCGTATTGGGCAGCGCAGGGCAGCGAAGCAAACAAAATCAGGACAAGTAAACTGAGCCGGGTCGTTTTCATGGAAACAGCGTTACGCGTTAGACCACGAAGTTCGGAAAAGTTGGTCTGTATAGCCAGTCTTCCGGGGGGCATAGCTAAAAAAACGGAGACCTATTGTGCCTTCGCTTTTACGATCAGTTGAACGGTTTTGGGCGTGGGCTCTTTCGTGAAATCAACTGTGCCGCCACTTTTCTTGTCGATAGTAGACAGGGCTATACCACAGGCGAAGGCAACGCCAGCTTCTTCGTCGGTCTGTTTCGCCTTAGACAGGTCCACAGTTATTGTGCCTAGTTCCATGGTGCTACTCGTTAGCGACACAATCTGCCAGCTAGAAGCATCGGCATCGGCATCGGTCAGGGTGAGTGTTTGGTTGTTGTTACTCAACGCCCACTTACCGTTTTTGGTGACCTTATTATCGACGTAAGTGTAGGTGCCGCCCGACAAAATGGTGATCAGGTTGTCGTCGCTGGCTAGCTGAACATTAGTGGGGGGAATCGTATACCGTTTGGCATCGGTCTGCACAAAAATTTCGGAAAAAGCCCATTTGCGGGCTAGTTGGGAAGGTACATCGGCGGGGGAGACGGCATCCGTTGATTTTTTGCAGTTGGCAAGAAAAAGCGAAACGAACAGTAAGGCAATCAGGGTGGACAGGCGGTTCATGATATGTAGTTTGGTTTGATTAACAAGCCAAACCTATCTGCCTTACAGCGAGTAAAGGTGACACCATTGAGCCACTGGTAACAATAGTTGATTTACCGGCAAATACACCTAAACAAATAAGGCAGCGAGGAAAACCATTCCGACGGATGATTTTCATCGCTGCCTTTACAAAGCAGTGTGACGGTAGTGTCTATACTAACTTTTCTTCCACAGCCATGCGCACCAGTTCGGCGGCGTTGCGCACCTGCAGGCGGCGCATCATGTTGGCGCGGTGGTTATCGACCGTGCGCACGCTGAGTTGCAGTTTTTCGGCAATAAGGCGGCTGCTGAGGCCTTCGATGAGGTAGCTCAGGATCTCCTTTTCTTTCTTCGACAGCTTCGAGCGGCGGGCTTTGCCGTTGGTGGCACCCGTATCCTTCCGCATCTGCTGCATGTAGCCGTTCAGGATAATCGTGGCTACGGGCGAGCTGAAGTACTTTTCACCGGTGGCAACGGTCTTAATGGCCTTCATCATCTCATCGCTCGACGAGTCTTTCAGGATGTAGCCAATGGCCCCCGATTCTACCGCCCGCAGGATGTAGTCTTCATTGTTATGCATCGACAGCATCAACACCTTCACCGACTTATAGAGCCGCGTGATATGCTGCGCCGTTTGGATTCCCGACATGCCAGGCAGCGAGATATCAAGCAGCACCACATCGGGGAGGCTGTTGTCTGTGTGATGGGCTTTCAATTTTTCCAAAGCCTCTTCGCCGTCGTTTGCTTCGTCGACAATCTGCAGGCCTTCGCCCTGCTCCAACAATAAACGGACACCATCGCGCACTATGGCGTGGTCGTCAACCAACATTAATTTTATCATAATCGTGAGTTAATTCTTGCGAATGATAGGGTATACTGACCTTGAGTTTAGTGCCTTTACCCGGCACGGAGGTTAATTTGAACGTTCCGTTTACCAATTTTACTCGTTCGTGCATGTTGTGCACGCCCTGTCCGTGTGGCTCTTTACTTAGCCGTTGGGTCTTGAAACCTACGCCATTGTCGGTAATGCTCAGGTGCAGGTAATGATCTTTTTCGAACAAATGAATGCCAATATGAGTGGCTTTGCCGTGCCGAATGGCATTGGTTAATGCTTCCTGCGTTACGCGATACAGCGTAATCTCAACAGGTTGAGCCAGCCGTTCGGCACCAGGGTCCATCAGCCAATGATCGGCCTCCAGCGTAACCATGCCCGGCGCTAACCGGTTATGCTGTTCTGCCAGAACGCGCAAGGCAGGCATAAGCCCAAAGTCACTCAACGCGCTGGGCATTAAATTGTTAGATATGGAGCGTGCTTCCTGAATTGTTTGCGTGATCAGGTTTTTGAGCACCGGCAAATTAGTGTCAGACACACCACTGTTAGCGAGCCGCACATCAAGCCCTTCCACCTGCAACTTAATAGCAGTCAGCATCTGTCCCAGGCCATCGTGCAGTTCACGCGACAACCGCTTGCGTTCTTCTTCCTGCCCCGCCACCAGATAAGCCGTGCGCGATTTCTGCTCATTGATCTGTAACTGAAATTGTTGCTTTGCCGACTCGACCAGTTGTTGCCGGGCTTTGTTCAGCGAACTGTTTACCGACGTGAGCTTGCGGTTGGCTTCTGTGGTACGCTGTTCGGCAGCCACTAGCTGGGCAACCGTAGCGCGCAGACGACGGGCGGCCGGGCGGTACACAAACCAGGCGATGGCGGCCAGTATGGCCAGGGTGAGTATATATAGGTATTGTTCAAACTGCTGAAGGCTGGCTAGCTTATGCCGCAACTCATGGTTAGACCGCTGCACAACGGCGTCAATTCGCTCCAGAAAGGGAGCATCGTTGGCCAGTACGAGTTGTAATCCCTGTTTCCCTACCGAAGAGCTTAATGACGAAGGGCCAGTAAGAGATACCAGCATACGGGTGCCTGCATCCAACCTGTTGAAATAGGGTTCAGCGGCTCGGTAAAGTTGCTGGATGGTGTCACTGATAGGCACTGATGGGCTGTTCTGGGAAAGAACACCTTTTTGGCCCCACACAAAGTGCTGGCGTATCTTGATTTCCAGTTGCCGGAGACTTTCTTGGGTAGCCTTGAACGCATCCAGGTCACGCTGCTCGTGCAACAGAAGGGCTTTTTTGGCTATTTGCTGGCTTTGGTGACGTTGCAGTGCCGTATTGCGGATAAGCAGGATTTCGTCCTGGAACTTATCAAACTGCCACTGCGTAATGAGTTGACCAACGGTCAGCAATACAGCTAGTCCGAGCAGAGTGGCTACGTATAACCGGGTGAGCCGAAGCGGCCCTGTTGTTGAGGAAGCCACGGATGGATTGATAAATTGTCGTTGAGTTGGATTTGGTACGTTAGTGTATTAATTGCTTACGTTCCAGTAAAACTAACGAAGTTTGTAGATTTACTTGTCTATTGTCTAAAAAACTTACTTAAGTATGCAACGTTTGATCCCTCTCTTTTGTCTGCTCAGCGTCGGTTTACTTAGCTTCCGGCCCATCACCCCTGGCGTGGTCAACACCTCTGCAGACCCTGTAAAGCTTTCCTGGGAGTCATTGCGCGATGTTACGTTCAAAAAGAAATGGTACGCTGAAGAATCAGTGTATATGCTGTATCCCACTTTTGGGCAGTCGGTACAAAAGCTTAGTGGTAAACCCGTTGAACTAACCGGTTACGTACTTCCCGTAGATCTGGAATCAAATGTGTACGTACTATCGGCGTTTCCGTTTTCGGCCTGTTTCTTCTGCGGTGGCGCCGGGCCTGAATCAGCAGTGTCGTTGAAGTTCAAGAAGCCGGGCAGGAAGTTCAAAACCGACGAGCGCCGCACCTTCCGGGGCACGCTCAAGCTGAACGCCGACAATATCTACGAGCTAAACTACATCCTGGCCGACGCCGAGATGCTTGATACGCAGTAGTAATTTTGGAAGCCGGGCGCTAGATGCTGTCTATCAATTAGTTGGTTGGATATCCAGCATTCAACGGCCAAAATCCGGCGTCTTTTTCAGCTTACCGCTTGACAGACGTGCCGAAAAAGCCCATCTTTGCAACCGCAATGGGGGATTAGCTCAGCTGGCTAGAGCGCTTGCATGGCATGCAAGAGGTCATCGGTTCGACTCCGATATTCTCCACCCTTCATTGTAAAAGGCCCCATCTGATTCAGATGGGGCCTTTTTGGTTTCAGAATGGCCGCAACGCTTTCACAAACCGGCCTTTGAAATAAGTGGAGTAGAGATTGTCTTCGCGGACACCGCGGGATGAGGAGGCGTGAATGAACCGGATGTCGTTGGGGCCGCGTACTTCTGTGACGATGGCGGCGTGGGAGACGTAGCCTTCTTTACCTGATTCGGGCACGAAAAAGACCAGATCGCCCGGCCGGATCTCTTCCACTTCCACCTCATGCCCCACCTCCGACTGCTGCCATGAGATGCGGGGCATTTTGAGACCCACCGACGAAAACGCGGCACAAATTAGCCCCGAGCAATCAATGCCGTCGTAGGTATTACCGCCCGATACATAGGGGGTTCCGGTATAGGTGCGGGCCTGGTTGATCACCTCGCTCGCATACTGACTGACGTACACATTCGAGTTAACCACCTTCAACGCACTGGCCGTTTTGGTATTGGTGCCGGTTCGGCCACTTGTCCGGCTGGCTGTGGGGCGGCTGACGGTGGTTCGCTTCACGGCGTTACCACCGGTTGGAGCTACGAATTTAGACGGAGCGCACGAGGCGCCGAAGATAATGAAGCTTGCCATCAGGCAGACCTGGATGAGTGGCGTGCGAACGGGATGCCGTTGCATAGGCGATGAGGTAGGTGGGGTACTGGAAGTAACTGACTAGGCTTTGTACTGCAACCTATCCAATTTTCATGGTTAACGCAATACGTTTACGGTTGGTATCTACCTCCAGCACTTTCACCTGAACGGTTTGCTGCACCCGCACTACCTGATTAGGGTCCGAAATGTAGCGGTCGGCCATCTGCGACACGTGAACGAGGCCGTCCTGCTTCACGCCAACGTCCACAAAGGCACCGAAGGCAGTAATGTTGGTCACTACCCCACTCAGCACCATACCCTCGTGGAGGTCGGTGATGGTTTGCACGCGTTTGTCGTACTCAAAAACGGTCAGGGTCTCGCGCGGGTCGCGGCCAGGCTTGGCAAGTTCGGCCAGGATGTCGGTGAGGGTAGGCAGGCCAACCGATGCAGAGACGTAGCGTTCGGGCTTGATTTGCTGGCGCAGGTGCGGCTGCTGCATCAGGTCGGCCACGGTACAGCCCAGGTCGGCGGCTATTTTGGCTACCAGTTCGTAGCGTTCCGGGTGTACCGCCGAATTGTCGAGCGGATTTGACGGCGACGAAATACGCAGGAAACCCGCCGCCTGTTCATAGGCTTTCGGCCCCAGGCGAGGCACTTTTTTCAATTGCTCCCGCGAGGCAAACGCCCCGTGCTGTGCCCGGTAGTCGACCACGTTTTTAGCCAGTTGCGGTCCCAGCCCTGATACGTACTGCAGCAACGATGCACTGGCGGTGTTGAGCGAGACGCCCACCTGGTTCACGCAGCTTTCTACCACGTCGTCGAGGCTCTTTTTCAGGTCGTTCTGATCTACGTCGTGCTGATACTGCCCCACGCCGATTGATTTTGGGTCGATCTTAACCAATTCCGCCAGTGGGTCCATCAGTCGGCGACCAATGCTGACGGCTCCGCGCACGGTCACGTCTTTGTCGGGAAACTCCTGTCGCGCCACCTCCGAAGCCGAATAGATCGACGCGCCCTGTTCACTCACCATCAGCGTGGGAATGCCGAGACTGAGGCTCTGGATGAACGCCTCTGTTTCGCGACCAGCAGTACCGTTGCCAATGGCTATGGCCTCAATCTTATATTGCTTTACCAGTGCGTGTACGGTTTGGGCGGCGCGTTGTTTTTCGCCTTCCGACGCAAACAGGTTCAGGACTGTATGGGTCTGCAAATGGCCCTGCGCGTCCAGACAAACCGTTTTGCAGCCGGTGCGGTAGCCGGGGTCAATGGCCATCACGCGCTTTTGTCCCAACGGCGAACTGAGCAGCAACTGCCGGAGGTTGCCCGCGAAAATGCGGATAGCTTCCTGATCGGCTTTTTCTTTAGAGAGGGCCGCAAATTCGGTTTCCAGGGCGGGCCGGAGCAGCCGTTTGTAGCTGTCCTTGATAGCGAGGCTCATCTGATCCTGACTGGCCACCGTAGCAGCCGCGTAGTTCAGGCCCAGAAACTGCCGGTCGAGTCGTTCCAGCGCGGCGGCTTCGTCAGGGGCGATACCCACGTTCAGTATGCCTTCGGCCTCACCCCGGCGCAGGGCCAGCAGGCGGTGCGAGGGCACCTTCCGGAGCGGTTCGGCAAAATCGAAGTAGTCTTTGTATTTCTGGCCTTCGGTTTCCTTGCCCTTCTTCACCACCGACCGCACGATGGCTTCCCGCTCGAACAACAGGCGGATGCGTTGCCGGGCGTCGGCGTTGTCGCTGATGCGTTCGGCAATGATGTCGCGGGCACCCTGCAGCGCGTCGGCGATGGTGAGGGGAGCCTGCCCCGCCCCGGCGGCGGACAGATGGCGGCGGGCTGTTTGTTCGGGATTAGGATCGCGGAGGCTGAAAATACGGTCGGCGAGGGGTTCCAGTCCACGTTCAATAGCCAGCATAGCGCGGGTTTTGCGCTTCTGTTTATAGGGTAGATACAGATCTTCTAACTCGGCAAGACTGCTGGCCGATGTGAGCTGGCGGCGCAGTTCAGGCGTAAGTTTACCCTGCTCAGCAATGCTGTTTAGGATGGCTTCACGGCGTTTGTCGAGGGCTTGCAGGGCCACGGCCAGATCACGAATGGCGGCAATCTGTACTTCATCCAGCCCGCCGGTGGCTTCTTTGCGATAGCGGGCCATGAAGGGAACAGTGGCCCCTTCGTCGATGAGTTGGAGGGTATTGGCAACAAACCGCCCGGACAAATTCAGGCGGTTGGCAATGGTAGTTTCGTAGAGGTGAGGCATTAAAAAAGTGTACTGTTTTCAGTTTGCCGTTTTCAGTTGCGTTTCGGCCTATTAGCTGACGGGTAGGTTTACATGCTTGATAGAGCCGAATGACCAGGTTACTCACCGGTAAGGATACTTTCCAGCGAGATCACGGTAAGCCCATCAATCGATAAAAAATCGGCGGTATTGTGGGTCACTACGGGCAGGTTATGAATGAGCGCAGTGGCGGCGATAATCGCATCGCCAAGTGAGCGTTTGCGCTGCTGACGGAGCCGGATAGCTAGTTGAATGACATCAGAGGTAATCGAGATAGTCTGCGTATTTGAAAAGAAATCGCTGAAATCTTCTCTGTCACCATCTGCAAGTTTATGATAACCCAGTACCTCGACCTGTGAAATAGCCGATACGCTAAAGGTGACACCTGGCTGTTTTAACCAAGCTATCAGAGAGTCATAGCCGGGTTGATTTGAATAAATAATGATATTGCTGTCCAAAATCATTCTTCCCGACCATCAAGCACCCGATCCCAACTACGTATTTCCCGCTGCCACTCGGAAGCATCGCCAAATGATGAAGCGCCGCCGCGGGCAGCCAACCGTTGCAATGCCGCGAGGGCACGCTGTTTTTTCGCCTCCTGGTCCTCATCTGCCAACGACTTTTGCTGCTCGTCTTTCGCTACCACCCGCCCGTGAACACTAGGTAGCAATTCGATCAACCGTGCTTCGTCTTCGGCTGTTTCCAAGACTATTGTTACAACGACCATAGTTGTCTTTTTTGTGAAGATAACGCTTTTGTCAGCTTGTTGATTACCCCTCTAGTGAAGCTAACCGAATGCTTACGGCGCGTTTGTGGGCTTCCAATGACTCAGCTTCAGCCATTACTTCCACTACCGGGCCAACATGTTTGATTCCTTCTTTGGTGATGTTTTGCACCGTAATTTTTTTGACGAAACTATCCAGCGACACGCCGCTGTAAGCCCGCGCAAAGCCGTTGGTGGGCAGGGTGTGGTTGGTGCCCGAGGCGTAGTCACCCGCCGATTCGGGGGTGTAGTTACCCAGGAAAATAGACCCCGCATTGGTGATCTCGTCAGCCACAGATTCGGCGTTGGCAACGCTGAGAATCAGGTGTTCGGCGGCGTATTGGTTCAGCAGATCAACCGCATCGGCGTGGGTGTCGACCAGGATGGCCTTACTGTTTTCGATGGCTTTGGCGGCCAGCTCGCGGCGGGGCAGCCGGCTCATCTGCGAATCCAAAACGAGGTTCACGGATGCCAGCAACTTCTTGCTTGTCGATACCAAAATCACCTGACTGTCGGCGCCGTGTTCGGCCTGCGAGAGCAGATCGGCAGCTACGAAAGCAGGTACGGCGGTGTCGTCGGCATACACGGCCACTTCACTTGGTCCGGCGGGCATGTCGATGGCCGTGCCTTCTTTCGATACTAGTACCTTGGCGGTAGTAACGTACTGATTACCAGGCCCAAAAATTTTGAATACTTGTGGAATAGTGTCTGTTCCGTAGGCCATTGCGGCAATAGCCTGCGCGCCGCCAATGCGGAAAACCTTGGTGACGCCCACCAGCTTGGCGGCAAAATAGATGGCCGGGTGGTTACTGGGCGAACATAACACCACCTCACGGCAACCAGCCAGCTGCGCCGGGACACCCAGCATCAGCACCGTGCTAAACAACGGAGCCGTACCGCCGGGAATGTAAATACCGACCTTGTCGATAGCCACGCTCTTGCGCCAGCAGGTCACGCCAGGCATGGTCTCGATCTTCTGAACAGGCTGTTGCTGGGCTTCGTGAAACAGCCGGATGTTCCTGTAAGCCTGCCGGATAGCGGCCTTCAGCTCATCGCTGAGTTGTGCTTCGGCGGCGTCGATTTCGTCAGGGGAAACCGCCAGACCTTTGGCCGACAAGTCTACTTTATCGAGGCGGGCGGTGAGCTCAATCAGGGCTGCGTCGCCCCGGGTACGTACCTGTTCCAGAATGGGGGTCACTATACCTTCAATCTGCGCCGATGATTGCATGGGCCGGGCTAATAATCCGTGCCAGTCAGATCGGGCGGGGAAGGGTATTATTTGCATAGATGTAGTTTGTCGTGAGTCAGTAATCGTAGGTCACAAGGGGGCCGTCCTAAAACGGCTTTCCATTAACAGCGCAAGTTGAGCATGAATCGGGCCAGGGCCAAATTCAGCACAGGCGCTGTCGTTGATCAGGCAAAGGCAGAAACTATGGGTTAGGGCCGATCACGCAAGATGCGGCTTCACAGCAGCTTCCAGTTTATGGAGTGGCTGGGCACCCGTTTGCCGCCATACCACTTTGCCGTCTTTGAATAAAATCAAGGTGGGTATGCTCTGAATCTGATACTTATCGGCAGCCGCGCGGCTGCGGTCTATATCAACTTTCACGATTTTGAGCTTATCGCCCGTACGGTCGGCAAGTTGTTTCAGCGTGGGGGCCATCGCTTTGCAGGGGCCGCACCAGTCGGCATAAAAATCAACCAATACGGGTTGACCGCTTTTGATTAGTTCGCTAAAGGGAAGTGGAGCCTTATTCATGTTCGTTGTTTCTAGTAAAACCGGTCCATCCGGGGCAACGTTCATTTTTACGGACCAGGAGTAAAGAGCTAAGAGATGAGAAGCAAGAGGTAAGAAGCAAGAGATGAGAAGTAAGAAACAAGAAGTAAGAAACAAGAAGCAGAAAAGGGTAACCTCTTATCTCTAGCTTCTTGTTTCTTACTTCTCGCTTCTTACTTCTCATCTCTTGCTTCTCATCTCTTCCTTATCCAATTCAACATTTTCTGAAAAATAAACCGACAATGTGCCAACCCTGAAACCTTTTGCGGATCATGATGGTTTACCTGTCATATACCAGCAAGAAGCCCCGGCAGTGACCTGTCGGGGCTTTTTCTATGCTGCATGTTGCGCCCTGCTTTCAACCTAACGCCCGCTGCTCACTTGCGAAGGCTTTCGGTAGCGAACCTGTCTTTTTCTTGAACGCCCGATTGAACGTAGCCTTGGAATTGAACCCACAGTTGAGGGCAATGCCCAACAGACTTAGGTGCTGATTTTGGGGCTTTTTAACCGCCTCCTTAAAGGCTTCAACGCGGTAGCTATTCACAAAATCATTGAAGTTCTGGCCCACGCCCGCGTTGATCACCTGCGAAAGCACCACCGGATTTGTTCGTAACCGCCGGGCCAGGTCAGCCAGCGACAGTTCGGGTTCCAGGTAGGGCTTCTCGATAAGCATGTCGTTCAGCAGCTTTTCATACAGGGGAACCAGCTCAACGGGTAATGCAGTACCACTATCTACCTGGCTATCAGCTAGTTTATTCAGGTAGATGGGCTCCGCTGCAACCGCTAAGACAGGTATGGTTTCGGCTACCACTACGGCTTCTGCGGGGTGAAACAGCAGGTGACGCGTGGTTTGTGGCTGGGCATAGCCTGTGATACTGGCGTAATAAATCAGCACCACCGTGGCCAGGTCGTCCCACCAGTTTTGCCAGTACGACAGGCCATACAACAAACTCAACACAGTCATCAGCAGCGATAATACCGCCGTGACCGTTAGTCCGGTCAGGAAGTTGCGAAACCACCGGAAACTGATAATCTCAGTGTCAGAAAATTGCGTCTTTATCCAGTCCCGATACGCTCTGTATAGCCCCAGGGCCCGGTAGAGGTAGTATAACTGCGAGGCTATACTGGCCACAAACAGCATGTCGCTGATGTAGTAGGGATCATGGACGGTGCGTTCCCAGTAAATGACAAAGTCATGCCCAAACGAAAAGACGACAACCCGGTAGATGGTCTCGATCAGGAAGGGGAGGGCATGGACCAAATCGGCTTTGGTGAAGCGGAAATCGGCATTTACCTGACTTTTGAGGTAGAAATAGCAGAGCGGTGGAAACAGTAATCCCAGCCCGCGGGGCAGGAATTCGAGTTGTCGCCAGAGGATTTCAACGCCACCAAACCCCAGCATATAGTCCCAGATGTTGAAGCAGCAACCTACCAGTACCCACCCCAGCAGGATGTCTGACAGCCGTTCTTCGCGCCGCCCACGTACCCAGAGTAATATGGCGTATACCCACCCCTGCACAAACCCAAATAGCAATGGTACCGAATAGATGTTGAAGTGGAAATCCATGAGGCGGCTTGTTTAGCACGGCGTAACAAGTTAGTCTGCGATGTTGAACGTCTTTCCGGCATCTTCTTTCGTCACGGTAAGAAATGGCTTACCGTTATCGAGACGCTTACCACTCATGACGATATCGACCTGCGCATTGTCGGCCAGGTAAAGTTTGGTGCCTGTCGGAAAATTCTGTCCTGAGTAACCATAAGGTCCCATCATGAAAATGTGGGTGCTGTTGCCTGTTTGGTTGGGTTCGTAAGAAATCAGCGCTACTTTTCTGGGCAGCAGGCTGTTATTGCGCAGCCTGAAGCTAACCATATTGGGGTTGACGGGCTTAACTCGTTCGGTGTACACCGTTTTGCCAGCGTCATTGGCCGTTACCGTCAGGATGTAGCTGTCGTTGGTTTCACCATCGCTGCTGAAATAAAGTTTCGTGCCTACGGGCCAGTTTTTGGGCACCGCCTCGTTGCGGTTCATCGTAAACCCATAGGCAATACCTGGACCGTAGGCCCGGAACATACAATGGCGGCCAGTGGTATTTTTCAACGAAAAAGAAACGCGCTCGGCAGAGGCAGGCAACGGTGGGGGTATCTCAGCCGGTTGGTTTGGTTGTCCCGGCTGAGCCGACGTTGATTGGGCTGGCGCATTGGTGAACAGGGCAAAACACAAGAGTATATTGGCGAGATACAACATGCAGGTTTTCATGGTCTTTGTGCGGTTGGTTTACGTTTAAATCACCGGACAAAGGTGTTTGTCAGAGTGCCACCAGTCGTCGCAAAAGAAAATTGAGACGTATCAGATTATGACGTGAGACGCAAGAAGTAAGACGCAAGAAACAAGAAGGTGTTAGTAATCTACGCTTCTTATCTTACTTCTTGCGTCTCATTTCTATCTATCAAGTGCCTGAATGCGAGCTAGGTAGGCTGTAGGGAGGAGTATACGCTGCACGGCAGATCGAAGCCGGAAGGTATTGGCGAGGCCGTAGAGCCAGAGTGTTTTAGCCAGCAGCGGGCGGGTAGGTAGGTCGAGCAGTTGCCGAACATGGTCGGGTACCAGCAGGGCCTGTGCCTGCCGGAGCAGGTTGTACCGCCAGCCGCCGAGTTCTTCTTCGTAGCGTTGAAACAGCTTGTCGGTGAAGGTGCTGCGGGCTAGATCTGTGTCGAGGTGCCGCGCCCGGTCGGGGAGCCAGTCGGCGTAATTAGTAGGAAGATCGGGTACACCCATACCGAGGCCAACCTGATAAAAGGTGTCGAAGAGTTCGCCGCGTTCGGCGTCGGTGAGGGGGCGGTGTAGCAGTGCGTAGGCCCGCTCCGAATAGTCGATGAGCATATACAGCACGTCGCGGTAGGCCCAGTCGGGAATGGCGTAACCGCGTTTGCTTTCTACCCCGGCATGGATACTAGCCATGCGCCCCACCGCCTGCCGGGCTTCTGCGTCACTCGAAAACACGATCTGCTGCGCGTACTGCACCGTCGAGAAAAGCCGCCCGATGGGGTCTGCGGGTAGTTTTCCGGTGAAAAACAGCCAGTCGACGGCCTTGTTGAGGGCAAACTCCGCCGCCGACCCCGCAAAAATCAGCAGGATGACGTCGGCATCGCCCCAAATACGGCGCACAATGGATTGATGAGGAACGAAGGGTGGCATTGGTGGGGTAGCTTCTTTGTCAAAATAACGCGCCAACTGAATGTGCTGTTACACAGTCGGGTAGTTTTACCAAAAATCTGAATAGGTCTTACCCAATGGGGATAGTCGACTGGTGTTGGTGCCCGGCCTACCGTTGCGGCATGATTGATACTAGCCAACTTCGCCATCTGCTGGCCGTCGTCGGCCTGAGCAGCTTCTTGCTAAGCTGCCGGTCCGAATCCCTCGAACGGGTTGGGGCGCTGGTGCCGCCCACGGCCGACCAGGACCCCTCCCTGCCTCAACTTACGGTGACGGTAGCGGGGCATCGGCGGGCGCTGCATCTGCAAACATTCGGCAGTCCGCAACAGCCCGTTGCTTTCGTACTGCCCGGCGGGCCGGGGGCTGATTTTCGATTATTATTGCCCCTGAAAGCGCTCAGCGACCACTATTACGTGGTGATGTGGGACCCGCGCGGCGCTGGTCTGTCTGAGCGCGTAAGCCGGGCAGAACTGACCATCGACAGCTATGTAGACGAAATCGACGCGGTTAAAAAAGCCCTGTCGCCTGGCCGTCCCGTTACGCTGATTGGCCACTCATTTGGGGCTATGATGTCGTTGCGCTACGCGGCCCGACACCCGCAACAGATTACCCAGCTGGTGCTGATCGAGCCAGGCCCCATCACGGACTCAGGCCGAAAAGCGTATAACGGTGGGAGTGTAAACTGGCTCGACGGACAGGATTTTTTCTGGCAAAATCAACTCCTGACGTCCAGCGACCACGCCACTGCCGACTACAAAGCCATCAGCCTGTTGCCCGGTGCCCTGCGCACGTTCACCTGCACGGGAGACCGGCTAAACGAACCGCTCTGGCGATTTGGGGCCTACCAGTACTACGTGCTCACCCAAACGTCGGCGGGGGCGGGCGATGATGACTGGCTGGCACAGCTGCCGCAGTTCACTGGCCCCGTACTGATTCTGGCGGGTACGTGCGGGGCGGCCCGCACCGACTTTCAGCGGCTATATAACCTGCCCGTGCTGCCTGGCGCAACGCTCGACACCATTCCGGGGGCGGGCCATATCACGCTATTTCTGAATTATAGTGGGCAAACGCTGCAACGCCTTCGTACCGCTTTACTGGCTTACCAATGACACACTACCAGTTATATCGTCTGGCAATTTGCCTCCTGCGCTGGCTTGTAGTTTTGCCAGGGCCAGTTACGGGCTATGCACAAGGCGCGTTCAGCATCGGGTCGGTAACCACCAGACACCAGCTTGGCGTGAGCGCGGGCCTCGAACCTGAATTGACCACGTCTGTAGGATACGCCTATCAGGTGATTGAGACGACCAACTCCCTGCAAATCAGATTGGGGGCGGTCCTTACCGTACCGCCCTATAGGGTCAGCACGGGGAGCGGGCGGCTTAGTGGACTCGTAGCCTTAGACTGGCACCCAACGGGGCCACAATCTGCGTCGCGGTGGGGTGGGCGGCTGGCTCTGATGCCCTATTACGCCCGTAACTGCAACGAAGCTGGTACGCTGGACGGCCTGGGGCTGGAACTCCGGCTGCTGCCATTGCACCGTGGTAAACACAGGACGGGCGGCCTCGATCTGGGCTGGCAGGGAACACTACTGACCTACATCCACCACAGTGACCTGGCAAAAGCGGCCTTCAACGAGCGGTATGTTGGAACAACTGGCCCTGATCTTGCTGGCCCGAAAGATGGCTGGTACCGAAACACGGCTCACCGTTTCAGGCTGGGTTACACGAGCGCGTGGCGACTGGGCAGCAATGCCTACTGGCAGTTGTCGGTGGGTACATTGGTGGCTCTCCAGCGGCAGGGTGTCCTGCTGAGTTTCGCGCATGGGCAGGTACCCGTTTACCTCGAGACGGCCTTCAGCCTGGGCTGGTAAGGGCTATTGACCCTGTTCCTGACCCGTGCGCAATTGGGTTCGGTACTGCGACGGAGTGAGGCCGGTGTGTTTTTTGAAGGCATTGTTGAACGCGGCTTTCGACTCAAATCCGGCGTCGAGGGCCAGCGCAAGAAGGGTTAGATGCTGATTGCGGGCATCGGCCAGCAGTTGTTTGACGGCATCGACCCGGTAGCCGTTTATGTAGTCGTAAAAGGTGACGTTCAATGTCTGATTCAACACCTGCGACAGCGCGTGAGGGGCTATGCTCAGTTTGCTGGCCAGTTGGGGCAGCGTAAGCTGACCATTGCGGTAGGGTTGCTGCTGGCGCATGAGCGTTTCCAGTTGCCCGGCATAGGCCTGGCTTTTGTCGGCTGGTAATTCCGATTTTCCGTACTTTTTGCCCGGTGGTTTTGGCAGCAGTCCGGGCACTTCAGGTACGTCGGTCAGTGTCTCGGTCGGCTCACGGAGGTTAAACAGGCCGGGATTTCGCAACTGCCGGTAGCCGATCAGGTAGACCAGTCCCGTAATGGCAAAGGTCAGCAGGTTTCCTGCCGGGTGCAGTCCCTGAACCGCATAGGTCAGGTAAAACAGACCATAGCAGAGCCCCAGGGCTATAATGAGTTGTCGTAGCCAGGCTAGTCGGAGGGTTTCGGTTACGGAATAGTATGTTTTTAAAGCGGTATCATGTTGGTTGATCAGGCTGAACACGGCTGGCAGGTAGGCTACAAAATGAACGACAGGCAACTGCCCCCACCAGTCCAGATGTGGGTGGGTATAGTGGTCTGAAACGAACGCCTGTTTCTCGGCAAACGGCTTCGCGTAGAACGGAATATGTCCCGGCAACACCAGCCAATATGGCAAACTATGAAGCCAATATACCCGCCGCCAGCGAAACGTTGGCCCAACCACGGCTTTGAGGTAACCGAACAGCAGTGGGCCAAACAGAAACGGTATGGCGGGACCAAGTCCGATCAGGTCGGGTACGTAGGCCAGCCATCGGGCGTCGTGCAGGGCCATCCAGAACAGCAGGGTACAGGCTGCGGCTACTAACAATGCCAGAAACCGGCCCGCCCAGCTTCGCTGGTTTGGGCTGCGTAGCCATACCAGCAGGAGAAATAAGCCCTGAAAGCCTCCCAACGCTTCTATATAAGTAATAGGCGGAACGGTATGCATCGGCGATCCGGCTCTGGTTGACGGCTGCATTAATGGCCCAATGCCCCCTGTAAGTTGACGCAATCAGCCCTCTGCTACCTCAACGAATAGAACGTATTTTACTACACGATTCACCATTAACCAACTGATAACTCATGTCTTTCCAAGCGTACATCGATAATATACGGGCTAAAACAGGGAAAGGCCCGGACGAGTTTGCGCAGCTTGCTCAGGAAAAAGGGCTGCTCAAACCGGGCGTTAAAGCCGGACAGATCACGGCCTGGCTAAAAGAGGAATTTGCGCTGGGCCACGGTCACGCTATGGCTATCGTCAAATATTTCAAGGACACCGGCCAGTTGTAGCCGAGAGGGTGTTGGTATGAACGTAACACAAGAAGCATCATGGCAGCAAATCAGTCAGCGCAGCTATTCGCTCAAAAGCCTGTGACGCTCAGGGCAATATGCTCGATTAGGTGTATGAACTGGATGGCGATTCGCTCACGATATGGGGCGGTCAGCAAGGGTCACCGGCCTATTACAAAGGCAAGTTCAGCGCCGACGGCAATCAATGCGTTGGTCGGTGGGTGTATCCCGGCGGCGGCTACACCTCGACCATAACGAAAGTGAGCTGAACCTGACATTCCAAGTCACGACCACACCACCGTGCAGGTACGGGGCAAATTACTGGCTAGCCAGTAATTTGCCCCGAAGCATACCCTACTTGGCCAGCACAACAAACTCGACGCGGCGGTTCTTGCGCTTGTTTTCCTCTACGTCGTTGGGGGCGGCGGGGCGGGTGCCACCATAGCCATTAGCACGCAGCCGAGTGTCCGGTATTCCCTTCGTAACCAAATAGTTAGCAATTACCTTGGCCCGTTGTTCAGACAGCAATTGATTCAGCCTACGGTCGCCCACGTTGTCGGTATGGCCTGCAATTTCGATGCGCAGGGCAGGGGTAGTCTGCAAGGTCCGGAGGAGTTTGTCCAGCTGTTCAAATGATTCGGAACGCAGGTGATAGCTGCTTTGATCGAAAAACACCTTGTCAAGTTGAATCGCCTGACCTGTCTGGAGGTTCCGAAAAACGGTGTCGGCTTTTTCCATTCGCACGGCGTAGCCATAGTTGGCGCAGGTGTCGCAGGTGACAACCATTACCTCTTCGGCTTCGGTATAGCCGGGTACGTTCACAATCACGTCGAGGGTGTCGGCGCGGGTGAGCAGGAAGGTGTAGTCGGTGCCGGGTTTGCTGGTGCCGATATAGTCTTTCTTTGCCAGGCTCGCTCTGATGGTGAATTTGGCCGACAGTTCGGCCTCCGTTTTATCATCAACGGCTTTAATAGCGAACAGCGTGTTGGTGGGCTTGCTCGATAAGGTAGTTTTCTGGGCTAAAACTATGCCGACGGTGGTTTGCCAGACAAGGAGAAGCAGGAGCAGACGCATAAGAGACTGTTTATGGGGAGAGGTATAGGTAGTCGCTCAAATTTCGGGCCGAACCGTTTTACAAAAAAATGGTCAGGCCGGGAATCAACCCAACCTGACCATGTTCAGTCACGTTACAACTAATCTTTACCGGTTCATTGAAATCAGGAATTCGTCGTTGTTGCGGGTGCCGCGCATCCGGTCGAGCAGGAAATCCATGCTTTCCATGGGGTTCATATCGGCCAGGTGCTTGCGCAGAATCCAGACACGTTGCAGCGTTTCGCGGTCCAGCAGCAGGTCTTCTTTCCGCGTACCCGATGCCATCACGTCGATAGCCGGGTACACGCGCTTGTTCGACAGCTTCCGGTCTAACTGCAATTCCATGTTACCGGTGCCTTTGAATTCTTCAAAGATTACCTCGTCCATTTTCGATCCCGTGTCAATCAGCGCCGTAGCGATGATCGTCAACGAGCCGCCGTTTTCCACGTTACGGGCCGCCCCGAAGAAGCGCTTGGGTTTGTGCAGGGCGTTGGCATCCACACCACCCGACAGAATTTTGCCCGACGAGGGTACCACCGTGTTATAGGCACGGGCCAAACGGGTGATCGAATCGAGCAGAATCACCACATCATGACCACATTCCACCATCCGCTTGGCTTTTTCTAGCACCATGCTCGCCACCTTCACGTGCCGGTCGGCCTGTTCGTCGAAGGTCGATGAGATGACTTCGGCGTTCACGCTGCGGGCCATGTCCGTTACCTCTTCCGGGCGTTCGTCGATGAGCAGGATGATCAGATACACCTCCGGGTGATTTTTGGTCACGGCATTGGCTATCTCCTTCAGCAGCACCGTTTTACCCGTTTTGGGCTGGGCTACAATCATACCACGCTGTCCTTTGCCGATGGGCGCAAACAGGTCGAGTACGCGGGTCGAAAACTGGTCGGGGCGGGTGCTGAGCTTGAGTTGCTCTTCGGGGAAAAGGGGCGTGAGGTACTCAAACGGAATCCGGTCGCGGATCTCTTCGGTCGTCTTGCCGTTGACGGTATGCACTTTCAGCAGGGCAAAATACTTCTCGCCCTCTTTGGGTGGCCGGATCGAGCCGTTGATGGTGTCGCCCGTTTTCAACCCAAAGAGTTTGATCTGCGACGGCGACACGTAAATATCATCGGGGCTGGCGAGGTAATTATAATCGGCAGAGCGCATGAAGCCGTAGCCCCCGTCTGACATGATTTCCAGTACACCCTCATTGTCGATAATTCCGTCGAACTCCTTAACATGCTGATTGTACTGGCGACGAATACGCTGCCCATATTCAATTTGTTCGCGCGTAGGCTGGTGCCGGGCTTCACCCTCAGCATCGGGGTTTTCAACTTCACCCGCCTGCTCAGGAGCCGTGGGGGCCACGTCGGCTTCGCCGCCGCGGGTCATCATCCCCGGTGTTTCGTCACTTACCACGGTTGGCGTAACGAACTCTTCCTCCGGCTCTGTATTGAAATTAGTGGCCGACTCGTCGCGGACAAAGCGGCGGTCGTTTTGGTTGCCCATGCCCTGGTTAGGCCGGGGCGACTGTTGCGGATTCTGCGACCGGTAGTTTTCGCGCAGTTCACGGCGGGTTTGCCCCTGTGCATCGTTGCGCGGATTGTCGCCACGGGGTATATCATTCCGGTTGCCACCGTCGCGGGGAGCGCCGTCATTCCGATTTGGCTGCCGGTTCATGGGTGCATTACCAAACCGATCTGGCCGACCGTTCGGGTCGTTGCGCATACCACCCTGCCGTGGTTCTCCCTGCCGGTTGTCGCGCGGGTTACCATAGCCGTTGTTATCGCGGGGGCGGTCGGGCATCCGGCCGTTGCCGTTGTCTATCCGGTTGCCCCGGTTGTCGGCGTTGCGGTCAACAGAACTGCCGTTTCGGTCGGTGCGGTAGGCGTCGTTTCGGTTTTGGCGGTTGTTGGCGTCGCGCATGCCACCGTCGCGGGGCACATCATTACGTTGGCCTCCATCTCGCTGATTGGGCTGGCGGGGTCCACCCTCGCGGGCGGTGCTGCTGTCTGACCGGGTAGGACGGTTGTCCATCCGCTGACGGGGTTCCCGGTCGCGTTGCTGATCACCACCATCGCCATCAGAAACAGCGGGCTGGTCTGCTGGAGGCGAAACAGCCTGTTCCTGCGTCGCGGGCGCTGTTTCAGCAGCGGGTGCCTGCTCGTTAGCTGAGTCTGCCGGTAGGGCAACGTCGGTAGGGCGTTTAGCCCGCTGACGAGGGCGAACTGCCGTTTCGGGGGTGTCGGAGGCTGGCAAAACAGCCATATCGGTAGGAGCAGTTATTGGTTCAGCAACAGCTGCTGGAGTATCGGGGGTGGCTTTTCGGGCGCGGGTGGGCCGTTTAGGAGCCTCGTCGGCTACGGACACCGTAGCGGCTTCGCCCGGTTCGGGGCGGCGTGATTGTTCGTCGAGCAATTTATAAACAAGATCTTTTTTAGTGTATTTGGTAGCGTTAGTTACGCCAAAGTCTTTGGCAAGACCGTGAAGCTCTGGCAAGAGCTTATGATTCAACTCGTCAATGGTATACATACGTAAGGGTTAGCGCAGGGAGCAAGCTAAAGCCAGGATAAACAGGTAGCAATAGATTAGTGTAATACGACAACTGGCGGGGCCAGTGGGCGGGTGGTAAGCCCGGAGGTGGTCAACAACAGCGTGTTTGAGGGAGTGGTCTACAGACCGGGGCCGGTGCGGTTGCAACGGCCGGATAATCGGTAACGAAAGTGATCGATTGCGGATCGTGCGGCAGGCTAAGAAAAAGCGGTTATTAAACTACCCCGCCTGCCGGGTCAACGATTGACAAATGTAGTACAATCCAATTAATTATCTATGTAACGCTGTTTTGGCAAAAATGTTTCAAGATGATTTCGGATGGGGGATTGCGGATTTCGGATTGTTACCGACACACCAGCCTGCTTTAACGTGAGCTGACCGCACAGGCGACCTGGCGTAAGCAACAATCCGAAATCCGCAATCCCCCATCCGAAATCCCTACACGACAAAGCGCAGGCCCTGTGGACCTGCGCTTGCCGAAACCTATCTCAACAACACAAACTTGTTTATTTGACGGCCAGAATTTTGAATTCCGTTCGTCGGTTTTGCTGATGCTCACTTTCGCTACAGTTTACGCCATCAGTACAGCCGTTCACCACTTCGCTTTCGCCATAACCGTGGGCCGTAAGCCGGTCAGCCGAAATCCCGCGCGAGGCAATGTAGTCGAGGGCGGCCCGCGCCCGGTTTTCCGAGAGCTTCATGTTATACATGTCGCCAGAGCGGGCGTCGGTGTGCGACCGCAGTTCGATCTTCATGTCCGGGTATTCTTTCAGCAACGCTACTACACGGTCTAGCTCGCGGGCGGCGTCGGGACGGATAAAGAACTTGTTGAGGTCGTAATAGATATTTTTCAACTGAAACACGTCACCTTCGCCATACAGGCTGAGTGAGTCAGGGGCAGTACGCTGAATTTTCCTGGCCCCCTTGCTCTTACCATACTGTGCCCTTTTGGTGGCATAGCGGTCTTTTTGAGCCGTAATGGTATAGGGTGCGTTGGATTTCACGGCAAATTCATAGCCACCGTCAGGCCCCGTCACTACCGTTTTTTCCGACTTGTCCTTGTCGTTGCGGAGGGTCACTTTCACGCCCTCGGCAGGCTTCTGGTTCACCTCCGTTTTCACTACACCGCGCACAATGGTGTTTTCGCTCTTTTCCAGGTAGATCGACACGTTTACCTGTGGTCGGTTCGATTGGGTCAGTGTCGAGAATTTGGCTGTGTTGGGGGCATACCCCTCTTTTACAACCTTGAATTCATACTCGGTGTTGGCATCGAGGCAGAGATCCGTCTTGCCTTCGTTACTGGTTACTTTCAGATCCTGGTTGGTGCCGTTGCGTACTATACGTACGTCGGCGGCTTCAAGCGGTGCGCCTGATTTGGCGTCGAACACCAGGATATTCAGCTGCTTGCAAGCCCGGTTGAAGGTGTATATATCGTCATCGCTGATACCCTTGCGGCGGTTGCTGCTGAAATAGCCGCGCGTACGTCCACGGTCGGTGATGAGGCCAAAATCGTCTTTCTCCGAGTTGATGGGATAGCCCACGTTCTGCACGCCCCGGTAGGCCACGCCGTCTTTCAGTTCGGCATAGAAAATATCGAGACCGCCAATGCCCTCGTGTCCATCAGAGGCAAAATAGAGGTTTCCCGTTTCATCGACGTAGGGAAACATCTCGTTGCCTTCCGTATTGATGTCTTTGCCCATATTGACGGGCGTACCCCATTGGCCATTGTTAAATTCGACCACATACAGGTCCGTTCCGCCAAAACCGCCGGGCATGTCCGACACGAAATACAGCTTCTGATCGTCGGGCGAAAAGGCGGGGTGACCTACTGAATACTCTGAGCTATTGAAGGGCAGTTCGGTTACGTCGTGCCACTTGTTGTTGCGGTTTACCGCCGAATATAACTTCAGTTTACGGACGCCGTCGGTGCTTTTGCCGCTCTTGCCTTTGCTGCCGTTGTTGCGGGTGAAGACAATGAAGTTCTGATCTTTGGTAAACGTCACCGGCCCCTCGTGGTACTTGGTGTTTAGGGTGCGGCTAAACTTCTCTGACTTGGAGGTAGGCTTGGTTTCGGCTTCAATCTCGATTGCCTGATCGGCGGCGGGGCCACCGCCGCCCAACACGGCCGTGCCGGGGGGACGAACAACGGGATCGAAACCAGGAATGCGCAGTTGGTTGGTATCGGGAAAGAAATACAGGTCCAGAAACGGGGTTTGGTTCCAGTTGAATACCCGCTTGATCATGCCGCCCTCATCACGCGAGGAGACGAAGACAATCCCTTTTTTGTAATACATCGGGCTAAAATCGGCCTGCCGTGAGTTGATCGGCAGGTTCTGAATCCGGTAGGACGACGAGTCGATATAAAACCGGCTCATGTCCATATAAGATACTGTAAACCGCCGACCCCGAAGGTCGTCGCCTTGTTTTTGCCCAAACTGGCTATACATCTTCTGCGACTCGCGGTGCTTGCCATTGGCGGCGAGTGCCTGCGCATAGTACAGGTATATTTCACTTTCCAGGTCTGGATAGTTGGCAATCAGCTCACCATAAACCCGCTCGGCGTTGCGTGAATCCTGCAGTTTCCGGTAGCACAAGCCTAGCTTGGTGAGGGCCTCACGGGTCTCATTGGCGTCACCAGGTTTGCCGCGCAGGAATTCTTCATACAGGCGCACAGCCGTTATGTAGCTGAAGTTTTCATACTGCTTGTTGGCTGCCCGTAGCCGCCCGCTCTGTGCCTGCAGTGTCAGGGCCGATAAGAAGAGCCCCGCCAGTAAGAGCAGGACCCGTGTAGGTCGGTTCATGAGAGTAAGAGTTTAACTATGGGTCTCCCGGATGAATGTATCAAAATGAGTGCCAAACTGAAAATTCTGGTTTTGCAGCCTACAGTTGATCAGGTGGCGTGATTCACTCGTCAGGCGGGCCACATGAGCCATACGTAGCCCCAGCACCCAACAGATCATCCCAGCGCTTTCCAGTACCCAAACATGCTCACGGTCAGGTAGTGGCATATGTCGTTCCTGTAGCAAATCACTCACCAATTTTGACCCGGTCATACCCAGCGGCCGAAATCGATCGCCTTGTTTCCAGGGGCGAATAAGCCAGGGGAAGGGCAGCATAGCGGCATCGAACAGGGCTTCGTTTGGGCTGTCGGGCCAGGTGCCAGACCAGTTGTCGCGATGCAGCGGCGTGACCGTGAGCTGGCCGGCTTGCCCCAGATCGAGGGGTTCGGCGGGCCAGTCGTTTACGCAAATGAGCGTGTGGGGCGTGGGGTGGCGGGGGCGCAGCCAAAGGCGGTCCTGATGATGCGTCAGTTGGTGTGAGTCTGTACGGAACACTTGCCCTGTTTTGACGGTAGCCGCCCCCCTTTGGTCAACCCCCCGCCAGCACTGCGCCAGCATGTCGGGCGTAAAACCATAGGGACGAAGCCATTGATTTAACCGATAGAGTGGCTCTGGCAGTTGAGCAAGCTGTTGACAGTCAATAGAATAACCAAGGTTATCAGCCTCCGTGCAGGCGGCAAAGGACCAGTCGAGTTCGGCGTTCAGTATTTTCTCGGCCGCCTGAATTTGACTGATGGTGCGCGGCAGTGTCTGGAGCAGACCAGGGTTGATGTGTTCAAGAGCGGGTACCACCTGATGCCGAATCCGGTTGCGGCTATAGGTATCGGAAGCATTGGAGGCATCGTCGCGCCAGGTCAGTTGCTGTTCCTGAGCGTATGCCTCAATGTCGGCGCGGGTAGCAAACCAGAGGGGCCGGATCACGCCCTGATCGGTTTTGACAGGAATGCCATGTAAACCGGCCAGTCCGGTGCCCCGCGTGAGGTTCAGCAGCATGGTTTCGAGCACGTCGTTGAGGTGATGGGCCGTGGCGATGGCCGCGTAGCCATGCTCCTGTCTGAGCGTTTGAAACCAATTGTAGCGCAGGTGCCGGGCCACAAGCTGAATGGACTCGCCCCGTCTGCGGGCTTCAGCGGCTGTATCAAAGCCGATTTCGTGAAACGGAACGCCGTAGGCCGCCGCCTTGTTTTTAACCAGCAAGGCATCTGCATCAGACTCGGTACCCCGCAAACCGAAGTTGACATGAGCCATGGCAAACGTAAACCCACAGCGATGCATCAGGTGAGTAAGCACCATCGAATCGACACCACCACTCACGGCGATCAGCACAGACTGCTGGGTAGAGACAAGTTGGTGTTCGTTAATAAATGCTAAAAAGCCCTGTTCCAGCACACGTTGGCGTAGTTTTGTGTTAAAATCAGTTTTCAGTTTAGACTTGTCCAGGGCACGCGTGTTGCTGACACGTTAGCCGACAGAAAAGAACAAACGGAAAACTTCTCTTTGATGGATTACTTACAAAAATACATTCTTTCCTTGCGTTGGCTGCTAACGGCTCTGTTGCTGGCGGTGGCGCCATGGGCCATGGCACAGGTGGGTCGTCCGCCGATGACGGGCGGCCAACCCGGAACTGGCTCGGGCACTGAACTTGTGCAGCTGCTTCATGCCGACAGCCTCATTGGACTTAATACCCCGGGCGCATCGACCAGACGGGTGGTCAACAACGTTAAGTTCAGCCACAAAGGGGCGTTGCTCTACTGCGATCAAGCTGTTCAAAACAGTAGTAGCAACGTGATTGAAGCCTATGGGCACGTGCGCATTGTGCAGGGTGACACGGTGACGGTCCAGGGCGATACCATGTACTATTATGGCAACACCCGCTCAGCCACCGTGCTGAATCGCGTTATTCTCCGCGACCGTAAGATGACGCTGACTACCGCCCGGCTGGACTACGATATGGCCAACGGCCTGGCGCACTACCCCACCAAAGGCCGGATTGTCGACAAAGAGAATGTGCTCACCAGCGAGGAAGGCTATTATAGTACTCGCACCAAGGAGTTTACGTTTATTCGCAATGTGCGGCTGGTGAATCCCAAAACCACGCTCCTCGCCGACTCGCTACTCTATAACAGTGCTACCAAGATTGCTACGTTTCAGGGGCCAACCAAGATTATCAACAAAGATGGCACCCTGCAGGCCCGCGATGGTACATACAATACTACTACGCGTGTCTCGAATTTTAAGCAGCGCGCTACCGCCTTCACGGATAAATACACCCTTACGGCCGATACGCTGGATTTCGACAATCAGAGCGAGCTGGGCATTGCCAAGGGGAACGTGGTGCTGGTAGCAAAAGAAGACAAAACCACCATTACGGGTAAGCAGGGCCGCTATAACGGTAAGCTGGGCATCACCCGCGTCACGGGCAACGCCGTGGTGCGCACCGTCAGCGCCCCCAAAGATACCCTCTACATGCGGGCCGATACGCTGTTCTCCTACGATACGCCGTCGGGTAGTAAAGAGAAGAAACCGCGTAAGCTGGTGGGAAACAAAAACGTACTCGTCTTCAAAAACGACATGCAGAGCCGTTGTGACTCACTGGTATACACGGCCGTGGATTCGAGCTTCTATTTCTACAAAAAGCCCATTGTCTGGAGCCAGAATTACCAGATGGAAGCCGACACGATTACGGCCCGGCTGAAGAATAATAAGATTAATACGCTGCTGCTCCGCACGCGGTCTTTTGTGGTGTCGCAGGACACAATGAAGTTCTTTAACCAGATAAAAGGGCGGTCGGTAACGGCCTATTTCAAATCGGTGCTCGACACGCTCCGGCCTAAAGTGGTACGGGTGGTGCGGCGCACAAAGAACGCGGCCGGTGCTACCGTGAAGCCGACGGCCAGTACGGGCAACAAACCCGCCCCGTCACAACCTGTTGTCACAACGGCCCTGGTGGGGCCTGGTACAAACGGAAAACCACCTAAGGTAGAAGAGAAAACGCAGCTAGATAAAGTGATAGTGGAGGGCAACGGTCAGAGCATTTATTTCGTAGTGGATGATAAAAATGTTTTCACCGGAATGAATCGCGTTGACTGTAGCAAGATGACTATTGAATTTACTAAAAGCAGGGTAGGGAATATCCGCTTTTATGGTCGTCCCGATGGTACGTTGACGCCTCCCAAACAACTCACCGATGATAAGAAAACACTAGACGGTTTTCGGTGGCGTGTAAATGAAAAACCTACCAAAGCCAATGTGTTGGGCGAAGAGCCTTACGGGCCGCCGACTAAAAAGAACAGTCCACAGCCACCTGCACAGATTATTGCTGACCTGTCAGACCGGATTCCGGCCGTCAAAAAAGAAACCAACAGGCTTGGTTTGCCCGCGTCGGTTAGTTCGGTGATGGCGTCGCCTGCGTTGCCGGCATCGGTCAGTGCCGCCGCCGGGATGCTTAAATCTTTGCCGGTGAGCACATTGGCGAGTACGAGTGCAGTGACGGAGCTAACCAGCGCAACAGTAGCCACCATGATTCCCAGCGTGAAGCTACTGGCCGACAGCATCGCTTCAGATTCGACCACAACAGGCCGGGTAATAAACGCGGTTTTGCCCGCCACAACGAAGTCAGATAGTGCTGTTTCGGCAGAATCCAATTCGGTAATGTCTGTTAAAAAAAATGTAGTTAAAAAATCACTTCCAGCCAGGGTTAGCGTAAAGACTGCCAACGCTCCATCGTCGACGGGTCAGGGTGCGTTCCAAACAAAAGATGTCTCTGGCCTTGAAAAGGAATTAAATAAGGTTCCACTGAATAAAAAGGGCATTAAACTTGATGTGATTTCTAAACCTTCAGCACCTAAATCGGGTCAAAAGGAGTAAATAGCCTGGAGAATTAACAATTTTTCACCCATAACCGCGTTGACTTTGTCTTTTTTCGTAGATACGTTTGCAGGTCGCATGGTCAACGCGTTGATTATCAAGTATGAAGCAAAATTTACTGGCATATGGTCTTTTCATCGGTCTGCTATGGACCACTTCGACGCGGGCGCAGGAACCGGGGCGAAGTCGGCTTGAGCTGGGCCGAAAGAACGGCCCAACTTCGGTAGCGGCAACCAACACCAGGCCCCAACGCCTGCTGATGCCCCGACCCATGCCCATGTCGCCCATGGACCGTCTGCTTACGCAGGGCCGTAACGACATGCTCCGCGACTATTATCGGTCTATTCTGCTGGCTCCTTCGGTGATAAAAACAGGCTCGGTTCGTTCCAGTGCTGCCACTCCTGAAAGCACGGCCACCAGCCTGCCGGTGGTCGACCGTCAGCCGGAAGACGCCGTGCATTCGGAAGAGCAGATGTATAACAGCAGTCGCCTGACGGTCTCAAACATTTACCCTAACCCGGCCCATGAACTGGCTGAGATAGACTATACCATGCACGGTAGTGTGGGCGGCGTCAACATCACACTGCTCAATATTCTGGGTGCACCCGTAGCCGAATATTCGCTGGACCGTAACGAACGGAAAGTGCGGATTCAGACCCGCGATTTGCCAACCGGCTACTACTTCTACCAACTGTCGGTAGAGGGGGTAAAAGTGGCCACCAAGAAACTGCTGGTGAAGCATCAGTAATGGACGGCATTTGGCAACAATTGCCAAACGAACATCGTTTCTGACTACGTAAACAGTACCTTGGCACCTTAAACCACGAGCAACATGGCTAAAGCACAAGACGCCCGATCTGAGAAGAAAAAAGAACCTGCTAAGTCGCCAAAAGAGAAAAAAGCGGCCAAAGCTGAAAAGAAACAGGAAAAAAGCCGCCGTCAGGATTAATGACCGGCGTAGCATAAAAAAGGTCCACCAGCTAGCTGGTGGACCTTTTTTATGCTACGCCGGCTGCCCTCTACTCATCCAGGTACGGCCAACCGTCTTCACTACGTCGGCCACCACCGGGTTTTATACGACGTGCGCTGCTGTTTGCCGGAATTGTATTACCGGGTAGGGCGTTAAACAAGCCATTTCATGGATCAACGTGAAAGGCTTTCATTCAACCCTCAGTACACAGGCACTATGATTCTTGTCACCGGCGCTACGGGCCATCTCGGCTCAGCTACCCTCAGCTTCCTGCTTAACAAAATACCCGCGTCTCAACTGGTTGGCCTTGTCCGCGACGAAAGCAAAGCCACTGATTTAAAAGGAAAAGGCATTACTGTCCGCGTGGGTACGTATGACGACACGGCCTCACTCGGCAACGCCATGCAGGGCATCGATACGGTGCTGCTGATTGCTGGTACGGACGAAGAAAATCGCCTTCGGCAGCATAGCAACGTGGTTGATGCGGACTGACCTACACCCTATTCCAGAATATTCTCTACATGGACACTATACCGCAGTTTGTGGGACCAACCGTTTTTGAGCGGGGTATTTACCTGCCCGCCGGTAACGGAAAAGTTGCCCTGGCGCTCCGGCGTGATATGGGAGAAGCTATGGCCAATGCCCTGGCAGCGGGTGACAGCGGCAATAAACTCTATAAACTCACCGGCAGCGAGTCCTATTCCTTTGCCGATGTTGCGGCGGCGCTGACCGAGCTATCGGGCAAGACGGTGAAGTACATAGCGGCGACGAAAGCGGCCTTCGAAGCGGGCCTGAAAGAACGAGGTCTGCCCGATGTAATGGTGCAACGAATAACCGGTTTCATCACCGACATCAGTAACGGGCAGGAAGATCAGGTAAGCTCTGACCTGGGAACCCTGCTTGGCCGGAAACCGGCTTCGCTGAAGGAAGGGCTAAAGGAGTTGTATCAGCTGTAATAAAGCACGGCCCCGGCCAAGGAGGCTAGGTTGAGCACCCGTTCTGATCAACGTTTCTGTGCGTTGTATTTGGCTAACAGTCGCAGGGTATGTTCCAACGCCCTGGTGTCGGACCAGTCTTCGTGACCGGGTATCACCGTCCGGGCCGTACCAAACTGCCGGATCACCCGGCGGACTGAATTAGCCCACTCACCCAAATTGGCGTCGGCGACGTTTCCCATCCCGAAAGTGGCTACGCTTTTGATCAGACAGCCGCCATGCAGCAGGTGCTGATTGGGCAACCAGACCACAATATTATCACTGGTGTGGCCCTCACCGGGGAAGTAACAGCGTATGGGCACCTGTCCGACTGTAAACGTGGTGTCTGAGGGAAGAATCCCCTCGGGCGACTCGTAACCCAAGCGTATAGACTTCTGGGCGGTTAGCGGCGTGCTGATAACCCGTACTCCCGCCCGGCGCAGGGCAGCTATACCACCCACGCGGTCTTCGTGGGCGTGCGTCACAATACAGAGCCGTACGGTTTGGTGCAGGCTATCAGCTACCCAGCGCAGTAATTGCTCAGTGTTTCCGGTGTCATCTTTGGTATCCCAACCGGTATCAACCAACACCACGCCCCCCTGGGTGCTAATAATCAGGCCGTTGGACGGAACGCTACTTTGCTGGTACACTCCATAGGTAGTATGAACGTATACATGGTTGGTGATGGGGGTGACGACAAGCCTGGGTTTCTGCGGCGTTTGGGCGTGAACGCAGGGAGCAAAAAACAACCAGGCCAGAAGTACTGGTAAGTGACGCATAAGAGCAGGCGATTATGGGGGCGATACAAATGGCAAAGTTAAAATGAGCTGGCTGTATCCTCCTGTTTTCGTGTGAAAGGTGTATGAGCACGCCTCGTGGGGTGGTTTTGCGGTCCGTAAGCTCAGAGAGGTAACGACTATCAGCAGCCGTGCAACCGCCGAGTAATTAAGGCACGATGAATGTGGTAAGCAAAGCATCTTCTGTATTTTGCGCCTATCAACGTTCACCACTATGCTCTCTGAATCAGATCGTCCTCATTATCACCAATTTTCACATTCCCTGCTGTCGCTGGCTATCATCACGGCGGCTATCTATCTGGGGCAGGACATCCTGGTGCCGCTGGCTATGGCGGGACTGCTGGCCGTTTTTCTGCAGCCCATTGAAACCTGGCTCATACGCCGGGGTATGCACAAAGTCATTGCCATTAGCCTGGCCCTGTTGCTGGCTATCATCGTAATCTCGGGCATTGGGGTGCTGTTGTCGATCCAGCTAGCTGACTTCACCGATGATTTGCCCAAGCTCCGGCAGCACCTAAACGAGGTATATGCAGACGTGCGGCGCTGGATACATAATGAGTATAACGTAAGCTACCGACAGCAGGACAAGTATATTCAGAAAGCGCAGGCCGAAACGCTGACGAGTCTGCAGAGTGCTGATACGCTGGGTATTATTTCCGGTCCGTTGGGTACGCTGATTCTGCTGCCCATTTACGTATTCCTGCTGCTCTATTACCGCACCATGCTCATGCACTTTGTGGTGGTGCTCTTTCCGCAACGGCATGCCGACCGCGTCCGCGAGATCCTCTCGGAAGTAAAGGCCGTTGTACAGAGCTATGTAGTGGGGCTGCTGATCGAAACTGCCTGTGTAGCGGGGCTTAACTCCGTTGGTCTGCTGCTGTTGCACGTTCAATACGCTATCCTGCTGGGCATCATGGCCGCTATTTTGAACCTGGTGCCCTACATTGGGGGGCTGGTGGCCACATTTCTGACCGTGCTGGTGACCATGAGCTACCAACCTGATTTGTCGGTGGGGCTGGGCGTTGTGGGCGTGTTTTTGCTTGTGCAGTTCATCGACAACAACCTGCTGGTACCTTTCATTGTAGCGTCGAAAGTGCGTATCAACGCGCTGGTGTCTATTGTTGGTGTGCTCATTGGCGGGGCCTTGGCGGGGGTGTCGGGCATGTTCCTGTCTATTCCGGCCATTGCCATTCTGAAGATTATCTTCGACCGGGTCGACAGTCTGCGGGCGTGGGGCGTGTTGCTGGGCGACCAAACGCCAGAGCAGGAGGGGAGCAAGCTGTTTCGCCTGCCCCGCCGTCGCCGCAAAGCTGTCATTACCGAAAACTGAGCCAATTACGCTTAACCGTGACCACACGAAAAAGCCGCATTCAGGTCCCTGATGCGGCTTTTTCGGTAGGTAGGTTTTCCTGATGATTGTTAGAAAAATGTCAGGGTGAAATCGAGCAGTACGCCCTCACCCGAAAGGGTAGTCAGGTTTGTGATTTCTTCAGGTTCGCGGTCGGGGCGATACACGTAAGCCGTACGCATGTCGGTGTCAATCAGCCAGCCCAGTTGACAACCGTTGTCCATCCAATCGACCATTTTCTGTTTGGCGTCGACCAGCCGGTCAGAAGGCGATTTAAGCTCCAGCACAAAGTCGGGGCAAAGGGGAACAAACTTACGCCGTTGCTGCTCTGTCAATGCCTTCCAACGCGCCCGGCTCACGCCCGCTACATCAGGCGACAGCACCGATCACCGACGTGTCGGGTAGCCGGAATGCCGTTGATGAATCGAAAAAGTATCCCCACTTCGACTGCCGGTTCCAGATAACAAAATCTGCTCCTAGCTCAATATTCCGGTTTCCCGTTTCGCCGCCTGTTAAGCTCATCAGTATGATGTCACCGTTTTTACGGCGCTCAAAACGCAACGAAGGGTTATCCTGGCAAAACCGAACGAACTCGTCGTCGGTAAACCGAATGTCTTCCGCAAAATGCATCAGTACTGTTTCCATAAGGGCTAAAATAAGCGTTTACGCTCAAATCGTAGCGATGGTGCTGTCGGCACCTTCGGTCATATCGGCAGGTATGTCATCGGCGGGGGGCACCATCAGGTCGTCGAAAAGCTGGGCCGTCATCACGTCGGCTTCGGTGACATCGAAAAAGCGTTCCTGGATGTTGAAGGGCTCGCTGTCTACTTCAACGTATCCAGAGCAACTGTGATATTGTTTTCCTGCCCCCGCTTTAAGTCAGTCAAATTTGGCTGAACTTGATCCAAGCTAAAGTCGGCATAGCGGCTACCCAGTTTTACTAGTTTGTAGCAATTGAATGTAGCGTAGCTATCGCTAGGTACTTGGATTGTAGAACTGACATTACCATTCTTGCCAGTATAGCCTAGGTAAAGTTGCGTGGAGACTTTGGGAGGGTTTAAATAGCCTCCCTTTATACCAAATATCTCGACCACACCACTATCAACAGGAAGTCCTGTTTGCTTATACACTATATGAAAAGAGAAGGGAGTAGGCAATAATACAATGGGTTCTTCCTTTTTACAGGCTCCTGCCAGCCCCAGTAGGGCTGGCAGAGCAATTGATGAGACAGTTTTCATTGTTAGTGAGTTTAACGAGTGATAAACACTTTCTGGATCCGTCAAATCGTAGCGATGGTGCTGTCAGCTCCTTCGGTCAGGTCGGCGGTTAATTGTTATCAATTGCCTTTCTTCAGAACAAACTTAAAAATCTGCCGCTGGCCTAAATGTAAATATCCTGGATTGTGATAATCGTTTGAAAGATTCTTAAACTCTGGTAAAACAGCGCCAGATGCATCAACGATTTTGACCTGAACTGTGTCGGCGTAATATGACGTCTTGTCAATAGTGAAATTGGCGGGATAGTCTAACCTATACGATTTAAATTCTAATTCTCCTTTGCTGGTAACCGCATTGTACCGAAATCTCCCCTGACTATCTGTTGTGAAATCTTCTTTGCTTACCAAACTGCCACTTGATCCATATCCCTGACTTACATAAGCACCAATACTAAGCGGATAATTAGCCACCGGTTTTCCATCAGAAAGCTGTACTGTGCCTTCAACGAGCGTAGTGCTTTCGATGGTTTTAAAACAACCAAGTAACCATACAGATAGCAAGAAATACGGGATTAGACGGAACAAGCAGACGGTTTTCATACCTTGAGTTATTGAATCAGTTAACCATTACTTTACAACGTTTTTAAATTAGTACTGGATGGGCAGTATTAAATAAGTTCCAAATAGCTATAAGTACAAATTTTGTGTCCTTTGTCAAAAATAGCTGAGTATTTAAGCAGCAAATCTAGTATTCTGTTCTACAAGGGTATTTTTAATCCAAGAACCGATACGTTAGCCAGTTAGTCAGTTCTTTGAATAAGTCAATTTGTAGTTATGTAGGAGTGTACAAAAAATGGTCCCGCTGTCGTCATTCAGCGCAGCCAAATGACAACAGCGGGACCATACTACGCTATGCTATCTCAAATCGTAGCGATGGTGCTGTCGGCACCTTCGGTCATATCGGCGGGGACGTCGGCAACGGGGGGCGTGATGATTTCGTCGAAAAGTTGGGCCTGCATTACGTCGGCTTCGGTCACGTCGAAGAAGCGTTCCTGAATGTTGAACGGTTCAGCTCCTTCGGCGGGTTCGCACTTTTTGTAGGTGCCGTCTTCCTGTAATTCGTACGCGTTGACGGTGTCGAGCAAGTTGTAGTCCAGAATCAGGATAGCCTGCTGTCGCACCCGTAAATCGGCCAGATAAAACAGCGACTCGATGCGCCGGTCGAAGCTGCGCACCATAATGTCGGCACTACCGCCGTAGATTTTGGGTTCGCCGAGGTTGTGGAAATAGAAAATACGGGTGTGCTCCAGGTAGTCGCCTACTATGGAGCGAATGGTGATGTTTTCGCTCAGCCCCTTCCGGCCCGGACGCAGGCAGCAGATACCCCGCACAATAAGCCGGATAGGTACACCCGCCTGCGAGGCGGCGTACAGTTCGTCGATCACGATTTTGTCTTCCAGCGAATTGATTTTAATGCAAATACCGCTGGTCAGGCCGCGCCGGGCATGGTCTACTTCGGCCCGGATGAGGTCGACCAACTGGTTGCGCATGTCGCGGGGGGCGGTGAGCAGGTATTGGTAGCCGCTGGGCAGCGAATGGCCCGTGATGACGTTGAAAAACTCCGAAATGTCGTTGGTGTAGGTCTCGCTCGTAGTCAGAAGCCCAATGTCGGTATACATCCGGGCGGTGTCTTCGTTGTAATTTCCGCTGGATAGGTGCGCATAGCGGACCACGCGGCTGCCTTCGTTGCGCACCACCAGCAGCAGCTTGGTATGGGTCTTGTAGCGGCTGATGCCGTAGATAACAAAGCAGCCCGCTTTCTGCAGCCGCTGCGCCTCGCGGATGTTGTTTTCTTCGTCAAAACGCGCCTTTACTTCAAACAACACCGATACGTGCTTGCCGTTTTCGGCGGCCTTCAGCAACGCCTCCGTAATCCGCGACCGTTTGGCCAGTCGGTATACGGTGAGCTTGATAGCCAGCACGTTAGGGTCTTCGGCGGCCTGTTCCAGCAGTTGCAGCACCGGCTCGAAGTTGTTGTAGGGATGGTGCATCAGGATGTCGCGCTCCCGGATGGCCTCGAAAATATCCCCGATTTTTTCGCGCTCCAGCCCTACCGGCGGCACCGGCGGGTGCGGCGCGGGCATGTCGTTTTTGAACTCCGGATGGCGGATGATCTGCCACAGACTGGTAAAATCAATCAGCCGCGTCGCCTCAAACAGGTTGGCGTCGTCGATCTCCCAGCGTTTTTTCAGCAGATTAATCATCCACGAAGATGCCGCCGAAGTCATGCTTTCGGCTTCTACCTCCACCCGCACCACGCGCCCCAGCCGCCTATTTTTGATCTTCTGCCTGATCTCGTCGAGGAAATCAACTTCATCGTCGTCCTCACTTTCGTCCAGCGCAAAATCGCCGTTGCGGGTAATCTTAAACAGGTTGACCGACGAAATGCTGACGTTGCGGTAAAGCTTGTGAATGTGTTTGCGAACGATTTCTTCGATGGGCAAAAACACGATGGCCTCGTCGCGTTCGAAAGGCATAAACCGGGGCAGGTTGGCCGGAATCTGCACAAACGAGAGCCGCTGACTGTCGTCTTCGTCGTCATCTTTATCGCGCCGGGCCGAGGTGGTGTTGGGGTTATTAGTAACCACGCCGAAGATGAGCACCCGCGCCAGCAACACCGGGAAGGTGTGCGTGTAGTCGTAGAGCATGGGTGTCAGCGTCGGAAAAATCGTCCGGTCGAAGTAATCGGCGGCCTGCTGTTGTTCAGCCTCGGTGAGGTCGGCATAGTGGGCCAGCACAATGTCGTTTTGGGCGAAGAGCGGCATCAGATCATCCACAAAAACGTGTTGCTGATCCTGGCTAAACTGCTGTGCCGCCCGGAAAAGGGCTTTTTTGAACGGTCCTTCCCGCAGCCCCGAATAGTCGGTGCGCTCTTTATGGTAGTCAAGATAGTTGTAGAGGCTACCAATGCGGATGGTAAAAAACTCGTCGAGGTTCGAGGCCGTGATCGCCAGAAACTTCAAGCGCTCCATGAGCGTCCGGGCGGGGTTGCGGGCCTGGTCGAGTACGCGCTCGTTGAACTTTAGCCAGCTTAGATCACGACTTATGTAATCACTCTGCTCCACGACATTGCTGACGCGGGCGGCGGTCTTCGGGCTGGTGCGGTCGGCTGTATCTGCCGCGCTTGTATCACCTAACCGGTTCGTGAAGCGCGAAACAATGTTACCCAGCAAATTGCGGCTACGATGGTGTTGGTTAGGAGTAGACATAGGCGTAGGGAAAAAAAGCAAGAAGTAAGAGATGAGAAGCAAGAGACAAAAGATGCCCGGCGGCTTACTGACTTTTGTCTCTTGCTTCTTATTTCTTGTTTCTCTGTATTAACAAAAAACCGGGCCTTTCGACCCGGTTTCCGTATTAAGTTATTACTAAACGTCTACTTTGGCATACTTCGCGTTCCGCTCGATAAAATCGCGGCGGGGCGGCACCTCATCGCCCATCAGCATCGAGAACACGTGGTCGGCGTCGGCGGCCGATTCAATGGTCACCTGCTTCAGGCTGCGGCGGTTGGGATCCATGGTCGTTTCCCAGAGTTGCTCGGCGTTCATTTCACCCAGCCCTTTGTAGCGCTGGATGTGTACGTTCTCTTCGCGACCAGACCCGGCCAGTTCACGCACGGCAATTTCGCGTTGTGCTTCTGTCCAGCAGTACCGTTCTTCCTTGCCTTTTTTCACCAGGTAAAACGGTGGCTGGGCAATGTAGAGGTAGCCGTTTTCGATCAGCGCGCGCATGTTGCGGAAGAACAAGGTCAGCAGCAGTGTCCGGATGTGGCTACCGTCAACGTCGGCGTCGGTCATGATGATGATCTTGTGATACCGGAGTTTCTCCAGGTTCATTACCGTCTCGTCGCCCAACTTCTCCAGCCGAACGCCCAGGGCCGTCCAGATATTTTTGATCTCTTCGTTTTCGTAGATCTTATGCTCCAGGGCTTTTTCCACGTTCAGGATCTTACCGCGGAGGGGCAGGATGGCCTGGAAAGCCCGGTTACGGCCCTGCTTGGCCGACCCACCGGCCGAGTCACCTTCCACCAGATACAACTCACACACGCGGGGGTCAGTGTCTGAGCAGTCGGCAAGTTTGCCCGGCAGGCCTGCGCCGCCCATGAAGTCCTTGCGGTCTGTCATGATGCGCGAGTAGGCAAGGTCGGCGGCAATACGGGCCTGGGCCGAAATGAGCACTTTGCGCACAATGGCCTGTGCTTTCTTGGGGTTTTCGTCCAGCCAGCGTTCCAGCATTTCGCCCACGATCTGGCTCACGGCGCTCACCACTTCCTGGTTGCCCAGTTTACCTTTAGTTTGCCCTTCAAACTGCGGCTCGGCTACTTTCACCGATACCACGGCGGTGAGGCCCTTACGGAAGTCGCCGCCTTCAAATTTCACTTTGGTGGCGTTCTTCGGAATCAGGCCGGGGTTACGCTCCAGGTATTTGCCAAACACGCGGGTAATGGCCGACCGGAAGCCCTGCACGTGGGTACCGCCCTCATGGGTGTTGATGTTGTTGACGTATGACTGGACGTTTTCGCCCGCCTCCATATTATACACCATTGCCACCTGCGCAGGGGTGCTGCCTTTTTCGCTCTCCATGTAAATCGGCTCCATGCCGTCGAGGGCGGGGCGCGATTCGTCGAGGTATTTCACAAACTCGCTTAGGCCACCTTCCGAGTGAAAAGCTGTGGTGTTGATCGGGTTGCCCTGTTCGTCGAGTTCGCGCAGGTCGGTGAGCTGAATGCGGATGCCCTTGTTGAGGTACGCCAGTTCACGCAGCCGCCCGGCCACGGTGTCGTAGCGGTAGACGGTTTCGGCAAAAATCGTCTCGTCGGGCTTAAAATGAACGGTAGTGCCCGTATCGTCGGCGGTACCGATCTGACGCACGTTGTATTGCGGCTGGCCAATGTGGTACTCCTGTTCGTAGGCTTTGCCGTCGCGGTGTACTTCCACGCGCAGCATGGTCGAGAGGGCGTTCACGCAGGATACACCCACGCCGTGAAGACCACCCGATACTTTATACGTGTCTTTATCAAACTTACCACCGGCGTGAAGCACGGTCATCACCACTTCGAGCGAATCCCGGCCGGTTTGTTTGTTGAGACCCACCGGAATACCCCGGCCATTGTCTCTAACAGTAATGGAATTGTCGGGGTTAATGGTCACCGAAATGGTGTCGCAGTAACCCGCCATTGCTTCGTCGATAGAGTTATCGACAACTTCCCAGATCAGGTGGTGCAGGCCCTTCACGCCTACGTCACCGATATACATCGACGGGCGCTTCCGAACAGCCTCAAGACCTTCGAGCACCTGGATGTTATCGGACCCATAATTGGCCCGTGAGGGGTCAACTACTTCCTGAATATCTGCGTCAACAACTTCGTTAGTCATGCGGTATTTGTGTATGTGGTTTTTGACGAAAAAAGGTCCCGGGAAAGCCGAAAAACAGGCACACACTGTGCTTGTATCAGATTGTAAAAATACAAAATTAATTGGTCATTTCCGAGCGAAATAGCAAGCGATGTCTTACTATAATGAAGTTTTTGGTCGTAAGGGACTACGCGTTGAACAGCTTAAAAAACAGGCTGATTTGAAGGCTGTTTTGGGGTGAGTGGAGAAAGGTTTTTTGCAGTGTGGCGGGGTAGACCCTCGCTGAAAAACAAAAAAACGAACCAGTTGCCTGGTTCGTTTTTTTTTCATACTACAGAACTGCTCTCCGCAATCACCACCCCTGGTTTTGCGTCAACACTTTGTTGATGTCGAGTTCGCGCTGGGGGATGGGGAAGATGTTGTTGCGGTCGATAAACGTGCGTTGTTCCCGTTTGAACCGCAGGGCGTCGCCGTTGGTGTAGTCGGGAATGTCGTTGAGGTCGCGCTCGGAGCCAGCCGCACCAAACGACGGAATCGGCGCTGGCTTGGCGCGGGCCAGGGGTGCCCCATATACGAAGGTGTTCAGCCCCAGCTTGCCCGTGTTCCAGCGGCGCATGTCGAAGAGGTGAATGCCTTCGTCGGCCAGCTCGACTACTTTTTCGCGCCGCACCAACTGCCGCATTTTTGCCTGGCTAGCCACCAGTTCCGTTGCTACGTTGGGCATACCCGCCCGTTTCCGTACAGCGTTCATGGCCGTGGTCACGCTGGCGTCGATCTGGTTCAACTCAATTTTGGCTTCGGCATAGGTGAGCAGTATTTCGGCGTAACGCATGTAGGCGAATCCTGTTTTCGAGGTAAACATATCCTGTGCATCGTCGAGGGTGTATTTCGCCCATAGCAGCCCCATACCGTTTTTGACGGGGCCAAACGCGTTGGTCAGGTCCACGTTGGTACCGGCGGCGTAGGTGTTGCTGTTGAAATTGAACACGGGCGTGGTGGCGTCGTAGATGTTGAAAACAGCCCGCCGCTTTACGTTGCTGGCTGTAGCCGTAATCGTGTCGCCGTCCATCGAAACCGTGTATTTCAAGCGTGGATCGCGCTTTTCGCGCGGTTTGGCGGGGTCATACACCTTCGATTCGTCGATGCGCTTGCCGTCGATGGCCTCAAACTTGTCGACCAGCGCCTGCAGCGGAAACCGCCCCGACTGTCCGCTCAACGTGCGCGATCCCTGTCCCAGCGCAATGTATGACACGGGGTTGGCCTGGTCGGTGGGGAGCAGAAACTCAAACATGATTTCCTTGCCGGCGTTGGCTTGTTGGCCTGCCAGCGTGAACAGGGCCGCAAAGCTTGGATTCAGCCCATACACGTTGCTGTCAATCACTTTCTTGGCAGCGTCGGCGGCCACCTGATACCGCCCCAGCAACAGCGCCAGCTTGGCCTGAATACCAAACGCTACGCCCCGGTTTACGCGCCCCCGGTCTTTCGAAGCCCAGTCGATTTTGGCACCGGCATCGTCGAGGTCGGCGAGCAGATAATCGGCGATCTTGTTTTTGTCGGTTTTGCCCAGCGCATAAAACTGATCGGTCGTGAGCGGGTCGGTGTAGAACGGCACGTCGCCGAAAAGGCCGATGAGGTGGTAATAGGCCCACGCCCGCAGTATTTTGGCCTCGGCCTGAATGCGGTTGAATGTAGCGGGAGTTACCGCAGCCTTGCCTCGCTCTATGCCCGCGAGCACCACGTTGGCCCGCGCTACGGTCTGGTACATCTGCTGCCAGTAGGTGCCCACAGCGAGGTTGGTAGCATCATAGCTACCCGACGCGATGCCCGGCTGCCGTTCCAGCCCGATGTCAGTATAAAGATCAAAAAACACCTGCGCGGGCACGTTGCCCGTGACCCAGTAGCTGGCGTTGTAGACGCCCGTGAGGGCCAGATTCATTTCGGCCTCATTGTTGAAGTACGTCGCCAGTGAGGGCGTGTCCAGCGGCTGCCGGTCCAGGTATTGGTTGCAGCCACCCAGCGATAGGGCGGTGATGGCAGCGATGAGAAATGTCTTTTTCATGTATGATTGAGTGAATGAGTGGCTCACCGGAACGCCGGACCGTCACTCATTCACAATTAAAACCTTAAGTTGAGTCCAACGGTAGTGGTGCGCATGACGGGGTAGAAATCGCCGTTCTGGTCTTCCTTTTCGGGATCGAAACCCTGGAGGAAGTTGGTAAACGTAGCCAGGTTCTGACCGCTGACGTAGATACGCGCCGACCGGATGTTCAGTTTCTGCGAGACCGAAGCGGGGATGGTGTAGCCCAATTGCACGTTTTTCAGGCGCAGGTAGGCGGCGTTGCGTACCCAGTAATCCGAGTCTTTCCAGTTAAATGTGCCCTGGTCGGTGGTCAGACGTGGGTAGCTGGCACCGGGGTTGGTGGGGGTCCAGGCGTCGCGGTGAATGGCGAAGGCCGACGAGATAAAATCGGCGGAATAGAACGCCCAGGCACCATTGCCGCTGACGTAGGAATCGCGCTGCCCCACGCCCTGCAAAAACACGTTGAGGTCGAACCCTTTCCAGGCCAGGTTGGTGGTCAGGCTGTACGAGTAGCGGGGGAAGGGGTTACCAATAATCGTGCGGTCGAAGCCGTTAATGACGCCGTCGGGTTTGCCGTTGGGGCC
This sequence comes from Fibrella rubiginis, assembly GCF_017353185.1. Taxonomy (GTDB): domain Bacteria; phylum Bacteroidota; class Bacteroidia; order Cytophagales; family Spirosomataceae; genus Fibrella; species Fibrella rubiginis. Next base: position 145,391 of record NZ_JAFMYV010000010.1, read on the forward strand.
GCTGATGTCCTTGTACCGAACGTCGCCGGGAGCGGTGGTGGAGGCAATAAAGGGCGTTTTAGCATCGCCATCCAGCGCATTGTCGGCCGCCACCTGGTCGGCGCTTTGGTAGAGTCCGTCAGACAAATAGCCGTAGTAGGACCGGATTGGCTGGCCCGGTGTGGAAATATTCCGGCCCAGAATTACGTCCTGCCCACCCAGATCGACTACCTTGTTTTTCACGTCCGACAGCAGGCCGGTTACGCTGTAGCGCAGACCACCGGCAGTCTGGTTGCGGTAGCTCAGGCTCAGTTCCCAGCCGTTGTTCTGCATCGACCCGGCGTTGACAAAGGCGGGAGAGAAACCCGTAAAGTTCGGGATGGGCCGTAGCAGCAGCAGGTTACTGATCGTGCGCTGGTAGACGTCGGCAGTAATATTGAAGTTCTTGAACAGGGTCAGGTCAACACCCACGTTGGCCTGCGTGGAGGTCTCCCAGGTGATCTGGTTGTTCACCGCCGCCGTTTGGGCCACGCCAAAATTGAGCACGTTGTTGAAGTAGTAGTTCTGACCCAGATCAAACGTGGCCGAGAAGGGGTAATAGGCGGGCGTGAGGTCGGGGTTTACCAGATTCTGGTTGCCCAACTGCCCGTAGGAAGCCCGTACCTTGGCAAATGTGACGCTGCTGGCCAGCCCGTTCAGGAACTTCTCGCGGCTGATGACCCACCCCGCCGACACGCTGGGGAAGAAACCCCACTGCCGGTTCTGAAGCTGCGAAAACCGCGACGAGCCATCATAGCGGCCGTTTACTTCCAGCAAATACTTGTTGTCGAAGGTGTAGTTGAACCGCCCGAAAAACGCCGCCAGCGCATACTCGTTCACGCTGCTGCTGTTGCTCTGGTTGAGCGTACCCACCACCTGATAGGGCTGGTCGGAGGGCAGGTTCGTACGCGAGGCATTGAGCGTTTCGGTATAAAAATCTTCGGCCTGGAAACCCAATTGCAGTTTTAACTCGTTTAACCCCAGCGTTTTATAGAAATTGGTCTGGAGCAGATAGTTGTTCAGCTGCGACCGGTTGATAGCGTCCGAAATCTGGTTTACCCCCGGGTAGTTCGCCGCAAAGTCGAGGCCATTGGTAGTCAGGTTGGGCCGGAACACCTGGTAGTTTTGCAGAAACCGCTTCTGGATCTGCTCCCGGCTGTTGCTCGAAAATTGCGCCTCCACGTCCATAAACGTAAATGGACGGTAGGTCAGGTTGCCCCGGAAAATGGTGTTGGGGCGATTGATACGGTTAAATCCGCTTGCCTCTACTGTGCCGATGGGGTTACGGAAATTGCTTTGTGCCGCATCGCCGTATTGCCCCGGCCCAAACTTGCCTGGTCCGATGGCCGGGTAGCCAATGGCCTGCCGGATAATGAACTCGGCGGTGCTGCCGCCGGGCTGGGTTTCGGTGGCGTTGGTGTAGATCAGATCACCCTGGAAAGTCAGGTTTTTGGTGAGCTTCACGTCGGTGTTGAACCGCAAATCGAACCGGCGGAAGCTGGTGTTGGGCGTAAGCCCCTGCTGGTTGAGAAACGTGCCCGCCGCAAAGAACTTAATCCGTTCGGAGCCGCCGCTGAGGTTAACGTTATGGTTTTGCATCAGGCCCGTATTGCTCAGCACACTACCCAGCCAGTTGGTGTCGAAATACCGGAAATTGTCGGCGGGGTTGGCGCGGTAGGCATCCACCAGCGTAGTGGCATAGGGTTGCGTGGCTCCCGAATTGGCCGCCGCCTGATTGAACAGCGTCAGGTGCTCCAGTGCCGTAATGCGCTCAGGCAAACGGGTAGCCTGCTGGCTCGATACAAAACCGTTGTAGTCGATCTGAATGCCGTCGGTAGCCCCGCGGCGGGTGCGCACGACAATGACGCCGTTGGCTGCGCGGGCACCGTAAATAGCCGCCGACCCGGCATCTTTCAGCACCGTAATGCTTTCGATATTGTTGGGGTCGATGTTGTTGAGCGTTTCGAGCGAGTTGATGGGTTGCTGCACACCGTCAATCACGAGCAGTGGTGTGGTGCCCGCAAACAGCGACCCCACCCCCCGGATGTTGATGTTAGCCCCATCGGCACCCGGCCGGCCCGACTGTTGGATCACCGTCACGCCCGGTGCCAGGCCCTGCAATAGGTTCGAGGCGGTGGCTACCTGCCGCACCACCAGGTCTTCGCGGCGCAGTTGTGTAACAGCGGCGGTGAGCGTAGCGCGCCTTTGGGTGCCATAACCCACTACAACCACTTCTTCCAGGTTCCGGCTCGACGGTTCGAGAGCCACATTGACGGTCTCGCGGGTGCCCACGGCCACTTCGGTGGAGTTATACCCAATGAAGCTAAAGACCAGTACGTTAGTGTTGTCGGCGTTGAGCGAATACGTGCCGTTAGTGCTGGTGACAGCACCGCGCTGTGTGCCTTTCACCGTCACCGACACCCCCGGCAGTTCCTGTCCATTGCTCTGGTCGGTTACTTTGCCGGTGAGCGTTCGTTGTTGGGCTAAAGCAGCTGAAAAGCAGCAAAATAGGCCCAACAACGTTAGGAGTACGTGTTTCTTCATAAAAGTTGATCCTTGTGTTAAGCGCGAAAATTAGCCCTTTTACCCTGAAAAGCCTACCGAAAACGTACTGCCGGTCGGAGTAATAGGTTGGATGAACGTGAGCTGTTTTCCCCCTGGCTCATATTTAGCAGACTGCGTTAGGCTGGTGCGGTTAGTAGCCTACACGTTTTGGCCTTTCGCCTAACTCTGATGCCTCATACGCCTGCCACCTTTACCAATCCGTTGTTGCCCTACGGTCCCGATCCCTGGGTTGTCTGCCACAATGGGTACTATTATTACACCCATTCTACCCGCACCAACCTGACCATCTGGAAGGTCCGTCAACTGGGTGAGCTACGGCCCGATAAAGGCAAGGTCGTCTGGACAGCCCCCGCTTCCGGCCCGCTGTCGGCCAACGTCTGGGCACCCGAATTGCATTACCTGGACAATGGCAAGGGGGGGCACTGCTGGTATGCCTACCTGTGCGCCGCCGACAAAAAGACGCCCGACAAGGAACGCATGTTTGTGCTCGAAAATAAGGCCGACGATCCCACCCAGGGCGCCTGGACGCTGAAAGGTGAGCTGAAGACCCCCGATGATAAATGGGCTATCGACGCTACCGTGACAGTAGTGGAGGGGCAGTTGTACATGGCCTGGTCGGGCTGGCCGGGTGATGAAAACGGGCAACAAAATATCTATATGTGCCTGATGACCAACCCCTGGACCTGCAAGGGCGAACGGCTATTGCTGTCGGAGCCAACCTATCCCTGGGAATTGCACAATGAAGATGCTGACCCGCAAAGCCCTAGAAACCAGTTGGTTGTCAATGAGGGGCCTGCTTTTTTGCGGCACGGCGATCAGCTATTTCTGGCCTACTCGGCCAGCGGCTGCTGGACGGATGAGTATGCTATAGGCTTGCTAATGGCCCCGCTGAGCAGCAACCTGATGGACATCCGTTCATGGACGAAACGCACTGAACCCGTCTTCAAAACGTCGGTTCATAATGGCGTGTATGGCCCTGGTCATGGCTGTTTTTTTTGTACCGAGAGCGGGCAGACGTGGCTGCTGTACCACGCCAACCCCGGTCCAGGAAAAGGCTGCGAAAACGAACGGTCGCCCCGCCTGCAGCGCATTCACTGGCACCACGATGGCCTGCCCGATTTTGGTATACCAACGGCAGAAGGCAGGGTAGTAGAAATTGACGTGTAAAGCAAACCGGATGGCTCAGGAAAAATGCTACTGGCCCCTGGCAGGGTCAGGACTCGTTATAAATAATCTGCCGGGCCTTTGCCGAAACGTTGCTGGTATTGCTGTGAAAAATGACTCACCTGCAAAAAACCAACCTGGTGCGCTACCTGCTTCACCGATGACACCTGCCGGGTTTCTAACAGCCGACGGGCCTGCCTGAACCGCGCTTCTGACACGTATTGGGCCGGGGTGAGGCCCGTGAGGCGTTTAACCGCCCGGTAAAACGTGCGTCGGCTCATGCTCAGTGCGTCGGCGAGGTCGTCGGCAACCAGACCGGCATGCCCAAGCTGGCTCTCGGTCAATGCCTCCAGTCGTTCCAGCCAGGCCAGGTCGTCTGCTGAAACAACCGGTGCGGCCAAGTCTGGCGGTTGGGAAGTCGTATATGCAGACGGCCCTGGCAACGGCTGGTCTACGGGTTCAACCACCAACTGCCACTGCCGTTCGCGCTGATTGTGGAGCAGGGCCGTCACGCGGGCCGTGAGTTCGGCTTCGTGGAAAGGCTTGAGCAGGTAATCGTCTACACCCAGCCGCAGGGCGCGCAGCTTGTCGGCCATGTCGGTGCGGGCAGTCAGCATCATCACCGGAATAGTGCGGTGGATGGGGTGCTGTTTCAGGGCCTCCAGCAGTTGAAATCCATCCATCACGGGCATCATGATGTCGGCAATGATGAGTGCAGGAGGCGTTGTCAACTCCGCCAGCAGGGTCAGCGCGGCCTGCCCGTGCGCGGCCGTCAGCACCTGCAACGAGGACGACAGCACAGTGGTCAGGTAGGCGCGCAGGTCCACGTTATCTTCTACCAGCAGCACGGTGTCTTCGGCATGCAGCGTAGGCTCGGTGGCGGCATTGCGGGCCGGGTGGGTTAATAAAATGCCTTCAGTAGCCTTCCGGACCAGGCTGGATGGTTGGTTCTGTGCCTGCGCTTCAGCAAGAACATCAACCGGCACCGCCACCGTAAACAGGCTACCCTTCCCCCAGTCGCTTTCTGCCGAGATAGTGCCCTGCATGAGTCGTACCAATTCCTGGCAAAGGGCCAACCCAATGCCCGTGCCCCCTTCCAGCGGCGCGTTGGGCTGGTTGGTCTGGAAATACCGCTCGAATACGTGGGGTAAATCCTGGGGGTGAATGCCGCGCCCGGTGTCCTGCACCTGCCACCGCAAGCGGCCCATTGTGCAGGCTGCTTTTAGCACCACCGTGCCACCCGGCGGGGTAAACTTGCTGGCATTAGACAACAGGTTTTGTACCACCTGCTTCACCTTACCGGCATCTACAACCACCGTCAACGGCTCGTCGAGGGCCAGATCCAGCTTAAACGTGATGCCCAGTTGCTGAGCCTGCAGGTCAAACGGCAACGCACAATCCTGAAAAAACTGCCGCAGCCGAACGGGTTGCGGCTGCAGCAGGAGTTTACCTGCTTCCAGCTTGGTCAGGTCCAGCAATTCATTCACCAGACCCAGCAACTGATGAGCACTCTGGCTGGCAGTCTGAATGAGCTGTTCATCGTGGGCATCTACCTGTTTCCGGTTCATAATACTGCTCAACGGCCCCATTACCAGCGTCAATGGCGTACGCAACTCGTGCGACACGTTGGCGAAAAAGCGCGTCTTGGCCTGATCCAGTTGCTGAAGTTCTTCGGCCTGCCGCTGGCGCAGTGCCAGTTCGTGGCGCTCGCGGGTGCGGGTGGTGCTGAACCGGATGACGCCCACCAGCCCCGATCCCAGCAGCAGCGCATAGAGGGCGTAGGCCCATCCATTGGCCCAAAACGGCGGGTGGATCACCACGCTCAATTCCTTCACCTGCCTGCTCCATTGCCCGGCCGAGTTGGCCGCATTCACCCGGAGTGTATAGGTGCCGGGAGGCAGTTTGGTGTAGCTGGCTGCCGGCTGTCTGCTCACCGTCCAGTCGGTATCATACCCCCGGAGCTGGTAGCGGTACGTTACGCGGTCAGGCTGGTGGTAGTTGAGGGCTGTAAAGGTTACGGTCAGGTAGTTCTGGTCGTGGGTCAGACTCAGTTCGGGCAAGGTGTTGAGGGGTTTCGCCAGTGGGGTATGTGGCCCAAACTGATCAATGACCTGGTTATTGATGGCAAGGCCCGTTAACGCCACAACGGGTTTGGTCGTGTCTGGTTTTATCTGCGCCGGGTCAAACAGTACCCAGCCTTTTACGCCCCCAAATGCCAGCCTGCCGTTGGGCAAACGCAGGTGGTGAAACCGGTTGAATTCGTTGCCCGGCAACCCGTCCGATACGTCGAGCGTGAGCACGTCATGCGTGCGGGGATTGAACCGGCACAGTCCCCGGTTGGTGCTCAGCCAGAGATAGCCCTGTTTATCGGGCATGATGGAATAGACAACGTTGTTGGGCAAACCCTGTGCCGTGGTGAAGATGCGGTACCGATCCGTTCGTTTGTTGAAACAGATCAGCCCGTCGTAGCTGCTGATCCAGAGCAGGTCAGGATCAGTTGGGTCGCCAATGATATCGAGCAGATGCGTCTTCGTTTCCACACCAGATCCGTTGGTGAACCGAATGAACCGGTGTTGCCCGGTTGCCCGGTCGTATCGTAGTAGCCCGTGGCTAATCGTGCTGATCCACAGTGCGTTAAGGTCAGCTAGTAAGTCGTTGGTTATCAACTGATTGCCTGCCGCCGCCGGGTCGTGCAGTAAACCAAAGGGCATTTTCCAGCGATGCGCGAGCGTATCGAGCAACAACGGTATGCCATTGGCCGTGACGGCCCACAGGGCACCGTCTGGCGCAACAGACAGGCCATGTAACTCCCCGCTGTCCCCCAGATGGTACTGGGCGTTGACAGCCACCATGTGCTGAACCGCCCTGGTGCGCGGATTGTAGCGGGCTGCTTCATTGCCCAGACAGAGCCACAGCCTGCCCTGCTGATCGTAGTCGGAACGGAGTAGGTAAGACGACTGGAGCATAGGGTTGTTGAACGACCAGTGAAACAGCCCCGGCAACGAAAGCCCCAGGCCGAGTTTGAGGGCGTCGGCGCAAAAGGTGGTTTCGTAGGCAAAGGGCAGCAGACGCACCGCCGCCAGATCGATCTGATGCAGCCCCTGCGTATTGGCCCCCAGCCAGACCACACCCGACCGCGCCTTGCACAAAGCTGTGCAGCTGAGTTTGTTAATGGGTTGGTCGGTGGGCGGTTCGTAATGCCAGACCGGTACCAAGCCCTGATTGTCGGTGTAGTAGTAGAGCGTTGGGCCAACCTGCACATAGGCTATGCCGTCGCTGCCCCGGCAAAGCCAGGGGTGAACCTCGGGTTGGTCGTTACCGAGTGGAATGGACCGGATGGTGGCCGGATGGTGCGGGTCAACGATGTAGAGATTGCGGCGGTCGTTGAACATCAGGTCGCCGTTATCGCGTAGTACCGTACCCACCCGGCTCCATATCTGTGCGCTTGCCCGCAGATCGGTCATGGGCATGGTGAACCGCGTCGACTGCACCGTTACGTGGCCATTGCCGGTGGGGTAACTTAGCCGGTCGAGTCCCGTTAGTGAGATCGCCCAGATGTTGCCCTCCCGGTCTTCCATCACCGCCCGCGTTGTGTCGTTCAGTAGCCCGGTTGTGGCCCGCCGGTACCGCATAAAGGACTGCCGATGAACGTTATAATGGAAAACCCCCTGATTGGTAATCATACCCCACAGGTTGCCCCGGCGGTCTATATGTAGCGACGCTTTTATGGGCAATCCGGCCAGGGCACGGGTTAGTTTCGGGAAGTGAGTACACTGACCTGTGCGGGTGTTAAGCCGGTCGAACTCGCCGCTGTCATAGCGGAGCCAAATCTCGTTAGGCCCCCCTTTTTCCAGTAAAATAATTGTGTTGCTCAGCGGCGAGGCAGGGTTGTCGGCCCGGTGATAAAACGGCACCATCTGCTGGCCGTCGTAGCGAGCCAATCCCCCCAGGGTAGCTACCCAGATAAAGCCATCATCGTCCTCTACAATGCCGGAAACAAAGGCCTGTGGTAACCCCTGTTCAACATCAATGACTTTATGCGGGTGGCTGCTCAATAGCGCCTCAGCGACCTGCCCATAGACTGGGTTCCACAAATTGAAGAGAAGGCAGCAAAACCATTGAATAAACCGTTGTTGGCCATTACACAATAGCCAAAAAGAACTTCTGATCATGGCTTCATCAATAAGCCCATAATGCTACCTGAATTAAGCATATATATCAACTAGATTTATTAGTTGGCTACGTTAGGGCCAGCCTTGTTGATTGATCGGTGGTTGATTGGCGTGAGTTGGTTATCAAGGTTGCACGATCTGATCTATTTGGTTGATATATTTAGAATTAGAATAATAAGAAATTATATTTTATAAAGAATGTTTGCCAGTAACAAGCTAGTTATTAGCGTTTTACTTTTTTGCGAGTATAATTTTGCACTGTAAACCAAAAACGTAATCAAGATATGGCCATTGCCAAACAGTTTCTGAAAAGTAAGCCTGTTGCCAAAGTAACGTTTGAACTTCCCGCCGAAGCGGTCAATGGTGCGAAGGTTGTTTCGCTTGTTGGCGAGTTCAATAACTGGGACGTAAATGCCCAGCCGCTGAAGAAGCAGAAAGATGGTTCGTTTAAAGCCACCGTCGAATTGCCCATCGGCACCGAGTACCAGTATCGCTTTGTCATCGACGGCACGACCTGGGAAAACGACTGGGCCGCCGACAAATACGTAGCCAGCCCTATCTCGGTAGAAGAGAACTCGGTGGTGGTATTGTAAGCGCTAAGACGTACGAGTCAAGAAACAAGAATGGCTTCGCTGATGCACCAAGTGGTATATCAGCGAAGCCATTCTTGTTTCTTGACTCGTACGTCTTAGCGTTTAAACCGCAAAACTATCCGAATCCAGATACGCCTTGATCAGCGCCATCTCGCCGGCGGTACCAGTCTGTGATTTGCCGTGCTCCATACCGAAAATGAACGATCGGTTGGTGGCTTTGGCTTTGTCGTAGACGTGCTTGAAAATGTTTTTATAGTTAATCTCGCCCGTGGTTGGCTCGTTCCGTCCGGGGTTATCGCCAATCTGGAAATACCCGATCTCATCCCACGCCCAGTCGATGTGCGGGATAATGTGCCCTTCGTTTTTCTGCATGTGGTAGATGTCGAAAAGGCTTTTGCAGGCAGGGCTGTTTACCGCCCGGCAGATTTCATAGGTCTGATCAGACGTGCGCAGGAAGAGATTTGGCGTATCGCTGAGGGCCTCCAGCACCATCACCAGACCCGCCGGAGCCAATATGTCGGCACCCCGACGCAGGGCATCAATGACATTGCCGGTCTGAATGCCAATAGGCAGGTTTCGCTCAAAATCGCCAGGTACAACGGTCATAAATTTGGCGTTGCAGCGCTTGGCTGTGTCAACGGCACGCTTGCAGCCGTTCAGGAAGATGTCGATGTAGTCCTTCTTACCAGCCGCCAGGGTGTTTTGACCGTTACCCCCTTTATCGACCACAAAAACGCCCATCTTGATGCCCAGGCGGGCCATTTCGGCGCCCATCTTTTCCTGTAGCGCCGGGTCGCGGCCCATCATGCCGTTGTCTTCAAAGGCCGTGAAGCCCTGGTCGGCCATGAATTTAAGCTGGTCGATGGGGTCTTTACCCGCGCTGTTCTCGAACATCCCGATATGCGGAGCATAGTCGAGCTTGAACTTGTTTTTGCCGACGGTGACAGGGGCTGCTGAAGCTGGATTAGCCGCCTGCACAGCCGATACACCCGCAAGGGTTGCGCCCGTGGTGGCAAGGGCTGTTTTTAAAAAATCACGACGTTGGGTCATCATGGAGAAGGTTTAGGATGGTTTGGTATTACGTGTTGGCAAGCTGCCGGGCAATAGCTTGTACGTGTTCTACAGACACTTCAGCAACTTCAGCAATTTGCTCATCATTAAGCAGTCCTTTGTGCAGAAGATTTTTAATGAGCAGATCTTTCTCTTCACCTCTGCCCTGCTCAATGCCTCGCTCAATGCCCTGCTTAAAGCGAATATCAGTTTCTAAATCATATACCAGCGCCATCTTTTCGGAAATCTTGATTGTCAGTTCCTGCAAATTACGCAGATTGGAAAGTATTTCGAGTTGCTTGATGTAGCGTTTTAAGCGCAGTGAACGAGGTACCAGTTGCTCTAGCTTTATAACAACAGCCGCTAAGACATAGTCGGCTCTATCCTGCTTAAAATCGCCAAGTACAGTTAGCAGCACTTCTTCTGGAATTGACGAGTTTAGAAACAGATGGTAATCTACTTCAGACGCGTTAATCAGCTCATATCTAAACGAAAGTGTATCATGAAAGAGATGTGATCTCATCATTGACATCCCCTCGCCAATGTAGAATACGTACTGCTTTACGGGCAGGTGATATTTCCTGTAAAGCATGGCATAGTATTCCAACATCCGCTCCTGCATTTCGTCATCATCCTTTGTCTGAAACTCAAAGTGTAAGATATAATTGTCCGCTTCGTTTGGATGAATCACCTTTTTGAGAAAGTCCGGTTTACGCTCGATAGTCTGATGCAGGTCATCGGGAATTTCTTCCAAAGCTGGGATAGTCAGGTTAAGCAGTCGGTTGGCCAATGGCACAACCAACTGCTCGATGTTTTCTCGAAAAATCCGGTCATAGGACTTGGTCTTCCTCGCCATGCAACCTATTTTTTCTTCAACGTGCTCAGGTATTCGACCAGATCTACCAATTCGGGGGTGGTCATGGCTTCCTGGAGGCCCGATGGCATCATAGAGGATTCTATCTTTTTCGTCGACACCACGTTAGCGGTTTTGTAATTCTGCACCAAGCCACCGGGAAATTTCATTTGCAGGTCGGTCTCGGTTTTGCTGGAAATAATGCCCGTCATGGTGCTGCCATCTTTGAACTTCACCTCATAGCCTTCGTAGCCGAAGCTAATGCCTGCATCGGGGTGAATGATGGCCAGATATTGCCCGTCTTTACCCAGTTTTGAGCCAATTTCGGATAATTTCGGGCCGAAATCCATGCCTTCGCCGTTGACCTGGTGGCAAACTGAGCAGTTGTTTTTATAGACCAACTGCCCCCGCTTGGCATCACCGTTCATGGCAAGCAGTTCAGTCACGCTAGGTAGTTTTTTCGCCGCCGCTGTAGGGGCTACATCGAGGTATTTGGCGGCTTCGGTTTTCACGCTCTTCCGCCAGGCGTAAGCCACGCCCTGGTTGGCTGCCACTTTCAATTCGCCTTTTAGCTGGCCGGACTTAAGCAGTTCGAGCACCATGTCTTCCCCATCCTGACTGCCACCTAGCGATCGGGTAGCCTCGCGCCGGATAGCCATGGGCCGATTTTCGTCCAGGGCTACCGATTTTAGGATAGCCAGCGAGGCGGCACTACCCACCCGGCGCAGAGCCGCAATCATGTTCATGGCCGCGTCGGCGTTAGCCGAGGCATCGGACCGTCCGTTGATCGTTTCCATAACTAGATCGGCTCCTTTCTGCTGCATCAACAGTTTGGCCGCCTCGCGGCCAATGTTGTCGTTGGGCTTAAGAATGGCCAGTTGCCGCAGCCGCGTGTTTTCTGTGGCGGGTTCGTAGCGTTGCACAAGCTCGATGTATTCAGCAGTGCCGTATGACTGGTCAAGCAACTGTTGCAGCGCCTGCGTAGCAGAGGGACTGCTTTTAACAAATGCCGGGTCGAGGTGGCGCAGTGCGAGTTTTGTAATGGCCTCATTATGCTGTTGGCTAATGAGTTGCAGCAGGGCATTCGACTTCTCGACGCCGCCGGGGTTAAAATCAAAGGCCCGAAAATACCGGAGCCGGTCGTCCAGTGGCACCGTTGTTTCGCCCGCCAGTTTGGCCAATAGGGGTACCGAGGCGGCAGTACGCGCCCGCCAAACCACATCGCGCCCACCAGCGTTGGCGAGGGGGTCGTTGTTCACCTGCTTGAGATAAGCGGCATAATAGGCATCCCACTGATTGTCGGCACCAATGCCCAGAGCCTCCAGATACCAGCGGTCTTTGCCGTCATGCTGTGCAGCCAACTGCGCCCACAGGCCCGGTGCCTCCGGCGACGTGTTGCGGCGAAGAGCAATGGCACATTCCCGACGTACCTGCGGATCTTTGTCATTAACCAATTGCTTCACCGCTCCGATCACCTCGCCTTTATTCTCGCGGATAGCCCGAAGCGCCGTGATCCGAATATCGGGGTTGGCATCTTTTAAGGCCATATCGGTGTATTTTTTGCCCCCGCCTGGCAGTTGGCTCAGCAGCCACAACGCGCGGGCTTTCATGCGTGGCGATCCGGCGTTCTGGTTGGTGGCTGACTCATAAAGTTTGGCTAATGGCTTCTCGGCCTTATCGCCCAGGTTATGCAGGGCCGTCCAGCCCATATAGCGCACCGACATGTTGGGACTTTGCAGCGCCGAGATGGCCCCATCGACCGTAGAGACGTCGGTTTTGGGCACCGACCAGGCGGCGTTTTGTGGGGCAAGCCGGAAGATTCGACCCCGATCCTGATCCCCCGCCTGATGCCCTCCCACGCCGGGGTCATACCAGTCGGCCACCATCAGTGACCCGTCTGGTGCCACGCACACGTCTGACGGACGGAACCACTGATCGCGCACCCCTTCCACCAGGTTATTGATCGTGGCCGTGTAGCCCGCGCCTGATTTCTCCACCGGGTACGACCGCACCACGTTTGGCCCGGCGTCGCAGTGGATAATCTGATTCTGGTAACGGGCGGGCAGCAAATTGCCTTCATAGACGATGATGCCCGTGGGCGACCCGGCTCCCGTTTGCAACAGGTTAGGTACTACGCCGGGGTCGTTCAGGTGCCAGTGGCGCAGGGGAATGGTTTTCTCCATGTTGGTTCGGTTGGCGCTCCAGCCCGCGCCGGTCATCTCATCGGTGTAGCCATAATTGCCATACTCCATCACGTAGTTGATGCGTACGCCCTTGTTGCCGTCGTCGTCGTTGTCGCTTTGCCAGAGGGTGCCGTAGGAGTCAATGGCTACCTCGAAATTATTGCGGAAATTCTGGCCCAGCACCTCCATCTCACTGCCGTCGGGGTTACAGCGGAACACCATGCCCTGCCGGTAGCTGTTCTTGTCGATGGCCTTGCCCGTGTTGCGGTCGAAGATGGGCTTGCCGTTTTTGTCCTGAATTTGCCGACCCTCGTTGCCAAAGTTAAAATACCACTTACCGTCGGGACCAAACACAAAAGCGTGCATGCCGTGGTCGTGCTGATCGCCACTGAGACCGGTAAACAGGATCTCTTTTTTATCGGCCTTATCGTCGCCGTCGGTATCCGTAAACACCCAGACATTGGGGCTGTCGGAGATAATGACTTTGTTGCCCTGCACCCAGATGCCCAGCGGCGATTGCAGTTCGGGACCCTGATAAAATACCTTGCTCACGTCGGCTTTACCGTCGCCGTTTTGGTCTTCCAGAATCACCACACGGTCGCCTTCGGTGTGGGTAGGATTACCGTTGACGGCGGGGCGATAGTTATACGCCTCGCACACCCATACTCGCCCCCGCGCGTCAACATCGATGTTGGTGGGGTTCTTAAGCATCGGCTCAGCCGCAAACAGCGACGCCTGCAAATCGGGGGCTACCTGAAGACTGGCTACGGCGTTTTTAGGGTCGTGCTTGTCGTCGTCGGAGAGGGTGGCGAAAAAGCGATTCAGAAACGGAGCCGACGCCCGGCCAAGGTCGCGGTTGAGATAGGCCCCCATAAACAGGCTACCCGTAAGGACGCCAGCGGTAAGGACGGCGACGGTACGGTGTCTGATAGTCCGTTTCATTCGTGACTGAGTCATAGCTGTGAAAGACAGTGTGTTTAATGGCTAAAGGGCATGACGGGGCAATTTTAACTGGCAACAAGTTAAATCTGTCTGCACGGCCCTACTGGCGCTGGCCATAATGCCATGATCAGGTAGCCAAAACGCAATGTGCGTTGTAACTACCAACTCAGCGGTTGGTGGCTACAACGCACATTGCAGAAAAGCAGTATGTGTTAAGCGGGCAATGCTTGCCGGATTAGTGCCTTGCGCACTTTATCGGCCGCCATCAGGTCGGATAAGGTCACGCCCAGGCGTTTACGCAGCGTAGGCGAGGTTTCCAGCATTTCGCTGGCCAACTGAATGAGCAGGGCTGCCGTGGCGGCTCCGTCTGCCTTATGCCGTTTTGAGGGCGCTGTAGCGGTGGCATCATGCCCCGTTGTCTGGAGTAATCTGACTGATTCCACGTTGTGTCGAGTAGGTTGTTTATACGCTACAATAAGAACAAAAATTAGTCAGTTTTCAGCACAAAATACAGGGCTAACTAGCCTCTTTTTGTGCGAATTATGTCGCATTATGTGTCATCTCACAATCCTAAATGACTTTACCGTTTTACGCGCCCAAATTATTAAGTCCACCGTTTCATTAATCAGTAGCTCCCTGCCGCAGCACGGTGGCTTGGTTACAATCCAGTATGGTGTTTATGTCATGTTTCTTTGTGAAAAGCTACTTTCGGGCTACTTCCACAGGACTGATAACCGCCGCGTCGGTGTTACTCACGAAGGCCACGCGCTTACTGTCGGGCGACCATGAAGGGGTGTTGATCGACCCCTGACCGCCATAGAGGTAAGCAATTACTTTGGGCTGGCCACCCGTTACGGGCATAAGCCGGATGTAAACGTGCTTATAGGGAGGGTGGTCGCCGGGTTTAACTTCATCTTTCAGGAACGACAAAAACACCAGCCATTTGCCGTCGGGCGAAACGTGGGCAAACCAGTCGTGCAAATCACCATTGGTAACAGCCTCCTGCCCGGAGCCATCAGGTTTCATGCGCCAGATTTGCATGGTGCCCGTGCGGTTGGAGTTGAAATAAATGTATTTGCCATCGGGCGAATATTCCGGGCCATCGTCCAGTCCTTTGGCATCCGTCAGGCGCGTTTCGGGACCACCCGCTGCCGGTACCTTATAGACGTCGTACTCGTCGTTGCGCGACCCGCAAAACACCAGGTCTTTGCCGTCCGGCGACCAGCCATGCAGGTAGGAGGGACCTTTGGGCGTAACCTGTTTGGGCTGCCCGCCCGATACCGGAACGGTGTAGATGATCGACCCGCCGAGCGCCGTAACGCCGCTGCTGAGGCCGAGGGTCTTGCCGTCGAAGGCCAGCACGTGGTCGTTATTGTTGTTTTTTACGTCACCAGTGTTCAGAACGGTGGGCTTCCGGGTGGTGGTATTGAAGGCATAAATTAAGCCTTCGCTGTTGTAAATCAGTTTGTTGTCGCGCGTCCAGTTGGGGGCCTGGATAGAGTTGGGGGCGGTATAGACTACCTCCCGGTTGCCGTTGGCAATGTTCAGGATCTCCAGTCGGCTACCGATTTTCATGCTGCCGTTGTTGAGCTTGTCGGGAATGCTGATACGCACATCGCGGAACGTACCCGTTTCGGTCACGTCTTTGTTGTGCGACCCAATAAACAGGCCCACGTATACCTCGTCGCCGAGGTTGACGTCGGCCACGTCGCGCACCTCAAACGGCTGGCCAAATTTGGCTACCCGCATCGTGAAGGTGTTGCCTTTGCGTTCGAGCTGAATGACATCGGCACCGGTCATGGTGGCGCGGTTTTCTTCGGTGATGCCCCCGGTGGTTTTGCGGAACTGCAGCGAGGTGAGGCCATCGCCATGAACCGCAGCGTTCACCTGCGCCGAATTGCCCTCCAGGCTGGTGCGGGCCATCCAGCCTATTTTGCGGTGCGGGTCAACACCTTTGCCCACCAGGTTACCCCGCGTATAGACGATGAAGTCGCCTTTGAGTCGTTTCCATAGAAAATGAAACTCGTCGGACGTGCCCCAGATATTGGTGCCTGAGCCGCTGAGGGTGTATTCCTGCGTAGCGGGTGCGTAGACACTTTTCCCCGCATGAAGCACGGTGCCCACGTCGTTTTGTCCGTCGAATACGCCCACGGGTTTTGATTGTGACCAAACGGGCTGGCTAAGGCTGGTCAGCAGACCAGCCCAGGTAAGCAATGTTGTAATGTGATGACGCATGGTTTAGGAAGTGGTAAAGGGTACAAGTGCATTGATTAATATTACTGGCTTCGCGCTCTAAGCCCTTCGACTGGGCGTCCCCGACAAGCTCAGGGTGACAACGACCTTAAATCAACTCAAGAGAATTGTTCTATTTTCCTGTCACCCTGAGCTTGTCGGGGACGCCCAGTCGAAGGGCCCGCGGCGCGAAGCTAGGCTTAGTACAAAGCACGACTAAAATCGGATCGAAGCGGGCAATTGCGTTATTTGCTGAACGCCAATGTTCCGGTAAAATACTTCGGCTCCTTCCGACTGCAATTGAACTTTGCCTCTGGTGAGCGGTACGGCCTGCCCGCCAACGAGGTGCCGGGTGTTGGTGAGGACCATGTTTATGGTGCCGTTCATAACGTGCACACAGGTGTCGCCCACACAATATAAATCAACCACGTTCCACTGGCCCGATGGTTTTTCGGCGTTCGGGTTTTTAATGCACGTTCGGCCATTATTGGTTTTATCCTGAAATGTAATTGACTCACCATCAGGCTGATAGACGTATTTGCCTTTGTCGTTTTTGCGGGCGCGAATGTCGGTCAGCACGTCCATAACACCCCAGTAATCGCCGCAGTCGCCTTCCTGAATCTGAAATTCAAACGATTCCATCCAGAGCATGGATGTGCCGTGATTGCCCACACTGTGGTAGAGCAGGCCACTATCACGCGGTTGACCAAGTTTGGGTGGCCATTGGAGCGTGCCCCATTTAAACTCCAGCCGGAGGTGGTAATTCTCGAAGTCGGTCAGGGTGTTGATGCCGCCGTAGGTCTCGCCCGACACCCGGATGGCGGGTTTGCCGTCGACCGTGACAACGGAAAAAACGTGCCTGGGGTCGTTATTTAGTCCCAGCGGCGCGGGTTTAGTGGCCTGTTTGTCGGCCGTATAGGGGCTATCAAGGTAGGTTTCCCAACCAGACAGATTCCTGCCGTTGAACAGCGACTGCCAGCCCGCCTGTTGTCGCGCCGACTGCGCCGAACCAGGGGTGAGGGTGCATAGGTACAGCCCCATAATGAACCACGGCAATTTCATAGGAAGACAAATCCGGTTAGGTTGCATCAGTAAGCTAGCCGGACACCTATTTTACTTTTACTAACATGCCTGCAGGGGTACTCAAGGAAAAAAGGCTACCCTAAACGGCCGGCAGACATGCAGTCACCGGTCGTTTAGGGTAGCCTTTTTTCGCCTAGATGACTCTAAAACCCGTATCGGATTCCCAGCTGAATCTGGAAAGGATCGCCGGAGGGCGTCACCACTCCCGCCGTGTTGACCCGGTACACGAACCGCTGGTTTACTTTGTCGAAATTGGCTACGGCGGGTGTGGTAGCCGTGGCCGGAATGCCCAGTGCATACAGGGCCTGTGTGCCCAGCGACTGGTTGGTGCCGCCGGTCCGGCTCAGCAGGTTAGCCAGATTAAACACGTCCACAGACAGGTCGATGCTGTGGGTTTTGTAGAGCTGGAACCGCTTGCTGGCCCTTAGGTCGAAAACGCCGTAGAAGCCGTTGATGCCGCCATTTCGCTCGGCAATTTTACCCGAATACTGGGTGATGTAGTCTTTGATACTCTGGCTGGCGTTGGGGTTGTCGAGGATGGCCTGCAAACCCGTTTTTACGTTGGCCGGCACACTCTCGGCGTTTTTGTCGAAAACAAAGGCCAGGTCGTTGGTGCCCGATACGAAGTCGGCGTTGCTGTTGGCGCCCGACAGCAGCGAATAGCGTGTGCCGCCAATGCCCGAGAACCGGAAGCCTACTGTGACACCATAAAACGTGGGTAACGTGCCAAAAACGACCACTTTATGGCGAAACTGGTTGTCGGAATACGACAGGCTGCTCAGGTTGCGCGGGTCATCTTTCACCGGCAGCGAGAGAGTAGCCGTATTGGCCACGTTGCCGTTGTAGGACGTGTTGTCGCGGGTGTCGTTCCAGGTGTAGCTCGCCGAGATTTCGCCGTCACGGAAATACTGGTACGTGGCATCGAGCACCACGGCAAACTGGTTTACCTTTCCATCGCTGTTCAACTCCAGCACCCGCCCCAGCTTCTGGCTGATACGGCCCTGCAGCCAGTCGCCGGCGCCGTTGGTGGGCATGGTGCTGAGGGGTACATACACCCCGCGGTTGTCTTCGTTGGCCAGGCGGAAATAAGGGTCGACGACCATGTTACGGTCTACGTACATGTAGTTATTGCGCGCCAGCGAAGCATACCCGGCAACACCCACTTTCAGCCTGTCGGTGAGGTAGCGGCTATATGACAGGTTGGCTTTGTAGAGCACCGGTACCTGCGCATTGGGGCCGGTCATGTTGATGGTGGGTAGCTGAAACGCCGCCAGCGACGGTATGCTGGCGTAATTGCTGCGGTAGGCCGCGAAATCGGGCGTGGGTACGTTGGCGCCCCGCACGTCGACGGTGGCCAGGTGCTTACCATCGAAAGTGAGGTTGTTGATGATGGCGTAGTTGTTGATATCCGACGCAAAAATGCCCGCCCCAAACCGGATGTAATCGGTGTGGTGGTCGCCGATGTCCCAGGTAAGTTGCAGGCGGGGCTGGGCCACGAATGATTTTAGCTGATTGTCGGTGCGCAGTTTCAATTCATCATACACCAGTTGGTTGAACGGCGACGATGGGTAGTGCGCGTAGTCGAACCGCAGTCCTCCCGTTACTTCCAGCCCAGGGGCCAGTTTGGTGGTCATCTGGCCATAGATACCTGCATTGAATGTGTGGCCCACCACACTGGGATCGGCCACCAGCGGTACCTCGCGGTAATAGCGGTAGGGCTGTAGTTTCTCGAATTTATCCAGGGCCGTCTGCGTCCCATCTACGGTGTAGTGGAAACGGCCGTTTACTTCACTGCCGTAGAGCGAGTGCGCCCGCGTGTACATGAGGTCAACGCCAAACGTGTACTGCACCTTGTCGGTATTGTAATAGGCGTTGTTGATCAGTTGAAGCACGTTGTTGTCGAACCCCTCCTGAGCAAAGCGGTGGCCCCCCATCTGAATATTGGTCGACCGGTTGGCACCGTCGATGGTCGACGATACGTTTTCGACGATGTTGCGGGGAATGTTGGCCTCCGGCAGCTGATCGCCGGGGCTGCTTTTCTGGTAGGTGTACAGGTGCTGAAGTTTCAGTTCGTTCGTAAATCGTGAACTCACCGACGTCCGTAGCGTGGCCAGAAAGCTGTTGTCTACGTTGTAATCGTTGCCATACGACTCGAAAATATTGATGGCCGTATTGTCGGCCAGGCCCAGCTTGTTGCGGTCGCTGGTGTAGTTGTCGCGGATCGTGAGCAGGTTCTTGGCGTTGAGCTGCCAGTCGATGCGGGCAAAGGCGGCATCAGACCCGCGGACCTTGTCAAACGAACCATATTGCGGGGAATTGGCCGTGCCGTACTGCGCACGGGCAATACCCACAAACCGGTCGAGCGTGGCGCGGGTAACGTTGAACCGGGTTTCGTCGGCGGGCGATTGCACGTCGGCAATGAGCAGCGGGCGCGAATCCTGCTGATGGTCCCAGACCACGAAAAAGTGTAGCCTGTCCTTAATGATTGGCCCGCCCAGCGAAAACCCGAACTGATTGGTCGAGAACGGTGCCACGCGTTTGTTACCCCGAATGTCGTAGGAACTCGACAGCCAGTTGGCGCGGGTGTAGTTGAAGGCGCTGCCCGTAAGCCGGTTGGTGCCCGCCTTGGTTACGGCACTCACAATGCCCCCACCGCTGCGGCCATAGATCACGTCATACTGGTTCGTAACCACTTTAAACTCCCGGACGGCTTCAATAGAAATGGAGTAAGGCGCCCCGCTACGGCTGGTTGTTGCCCCTGCCGACGTTGGGTTTTTGGCCGTCATGCCGTCGATAGTGTAGTTGGTGGATGAGCCAAGCTGCCCCGAAATACTACCGCCCCGGCTCAATGGCGACAAGTCGGTGAGAGACGTGAAGTTGCGGCCATTAACGGGCAGGGCGGCAATGGATTTGGCCGAAATAGCCGTGGCCGCGCCGAGGTTATCTACCTTGTTTTTCAGGCCCGACGCCATCACCTGCACCACGTCGAGCGTCTGGCCATTTTCTTCCATGCTGAGGTTCACCCGGATGGCATCGCCCTGGTTGAGCATGTATCCGTTGCGGGTTTGCTCGCCATAGCCCACAAACGTAACCTGCACGCTGTATGGCCCGCCAAGGGGTAATTCTTTGAAGGCATATTCGCCCTGTGCGTTGGTCACCGTGCCGGTGCTAAACCCCGTTGATTCGTTCCTTACCCGAACGGTAGCTCCTGGCAGGGGTGTTTTCCCCTTTTCTGAAATAACGCCCAAAATCGAGGCCTGCGTGGTCTGAGCGACCGTTTTGCCTCCAAACAGGCAGATGAACAGAATGAGTAACGGAGCGAAAAGTAAGGTTTTCTTCATGGAGTAGTGCGCTGCTTGTTGAAACCGCAAAGAGAGTGGAACTGATCTACTAGGGTATTATGTGAGTGTTACCATATTGTAGTCAGTATAATTTTTAGGTCTGTTTAAAGCAGACAGAAAGGCCGAAAAAAGTAAATTTGACAGAATCAGAATCTGGTAATGAGCCTTTTACGTAAGCAATACCCGGTGTTATTTCCCCTTTGATACATGTGCTGGCTCAACCGACGACTGCGTGGCGGACTCTTACTGATTGGTCTGCTTGGCAGCACAATCGGTTGGGGGCAGACTGTCCGGTCGGTATTGCAAACGGGACAGTGGCTTAAAATTGGCGTGACGGAAACGGGTATTGTCCGGCTCGATTATGCTACACTTACCAAAGCTAATCCCGCCTTCGCCACCGCCGACCCACGCCTGTTTCGGCTCTATGGTAACGGCGGCGCGGCGCTTCCCCAACCCAACGCCACCGCGCGCCCCGTTGATTTGCTCGAAAACGCCGTGCAGGTAACGGGCGAGTCCGATGGCCGTTTCGATCCAGCCGATGCGCTATTGTTTTTCGGGCAGGGCAGCACCAAAATCACCGTTGACGCGGCCGGGAAACCGGTCTCGCACCAACTCAATCCCTACGCCGACACGACGTTTTATTTTCTGACCATCGGTCCGTCAGCAGCGGTCCCACGTCTGGGGATGCGCGTGGCGAATCGGGCGGCGGGCAACACGATCACGGGTACGCCCATCACGACCTATACCGATTATGTTTTTCACGAAGCCGAACGGGTGAAGCCGCTGGCATCGGGCCGGTACTGGCTGGGCGAAGCGTTTCAGGGTGAATTGTCTCAACGGCTGACGGTTACGCTCAACACGCCGGGCCGAATTGCCAACACGTCTGTCCTGGTTCGGTCGGCGGTGATGGCTTCATCGACGGCACAGACCACGTATTTTTTGCAGGTCAACGGCAGCGACATCGGGAGCCAGACTGTAGAACCCGTAGCCGATGCGCTCACGCGCTATACCACGCGGGGTATGCTGAACACCAGCACCTTCACCACCACGCCGACGGGGGCGGGCGAGGGGCTTTCTATCCAGTTGACATCCAGCCGGAAGGGTGGGGCGGGGTCGTCGGGCTACCTCGATTTTTTGTCCGCCCAGTACCAGCGTGAGCTTCGCCAATATGACCAGCCAACCCTTGTGCGTAGCACGGCCGGCCGGTTCGTGGCGAAACAGGCCACGGCGGCGTTGCGCATCTGGGACGTGACCAACCCGCTACGGCCCGCCCAGCAAGCCTATAGCCTGACGGGTTTGGCCGCAACGTGGTCGTCAGACAGTCTGGCCCGGCACGAGTATATGCTCTTTACGGATGCCACAACCGGGTTGCCTGCTTCCATCAACGTTATCGCCAACCAGGACATACGCGGTCAGCAAGCGCCTAACCTGCTGATTGTGACGCCCCTGGCCTGGCGGGCTGAAGCCGACCGTTTAGCGCAGTATCGGAGAACCAATGACAGCCTGTCGGTGCTGGTGGTGACCACGCAGCAGGTGTATAATGAGTTCAGTTCGGGGCAGCCCGACCCCACGGCCATTCGTGATATGTGCCGGTATTTCTACCAGTATGGCCAATCCGGGTCACCATCCGCCGGGCTGCGTTACCTGCTGCTGTTTGGTGATGCAACCTACGATTACCGCAATATCGACCAGTTTCTGTCGCCCACAGAACAGGCCAGCATGGTGCCGGTCTACGAAAGCCGCGAGTCGTTGCACCCACTGCTAAGCTTTTCGTCGGATGATTATTTTGGGTTTCTCAAAGACACGGATGGCGAGTGGACGGAAGATTTTACGGGCGACCAGCGGCTCGATATTGGGGTAGGTCGGTTGCCCGTGAAATCACTTGACGAGGCTAAAACGGTGGTCGACAAACTCATCCGCTACGCCACCGATAAAACAACGGGCAACTGGCGGTCGCAACTGCTGATCGTGGCCGACGATGGCGACGATAATATCCATCAGCGCGACGCCGATCAGCTGGCCACATACGTAGAAACCCACGCCCCGGCCTATCACCCCGACCGCCTGTTCATCGACCTCTTTCCCCGAACGGCCGACACCGTGGGCACGCAGGTGGTGCCAAAATCGCTGCCCGTTAACGCCCGTATCCGGCAGGCTATGCAGGACGGGCGGCTCATCATTAACTACACCGGACACGGGGGCATTCGGGAATGGGCGCAGGAGCAGATTCTCACCCTAAAAGACATCCTGACTACGCCCGTTCCGCGCCTGCCTCTGTTCGTCACCGCCACCTGCGAGTTTGGCCGCTACGACGACCCGACGAGTAGTTCGGGAGCCGAAATAGCCCTCCTGAACCCCACGGGGGGTGGAATTGGCCTGCTGACCACCACCCGGCCCGTTTTCGCGGATAAGAACCTGTTGCTGAATCAGGCATTTTACCGAACCGTTTTTCAGCCCAGGGCAGGCCGGATGCCCCGGCTGGGCGACGTGATCCGGGCCACCAAAGACAGCAGCCTGGCGGGGGTGCAAAACCGGAATTTCACCCTCCTCGGCGACCCATCCATGCGGCTGGCCTACCCCCGCGCCGAGGTGGTGCTCACCGGGCTGAATGGCCATGCACTAACGGTTCCCGACACGTTGCGGGCCTTGCAACAGGTGACACTCACGGGCGAGGTTCGTTTGCCGGGCATGGCGCAGGCGCTGGCCAATTTTTCGGGCACGGCGCAGCTTACGCTCTACGATAAACCAACCAGCCTGACTACGCTGGGTCTGGAGGGCAACCCGAAGATGGCTTTTCGTTCCTATACCAATCGCCTCTATTCCGGGCAGGTGCGGGTGCAGAACGGGCAGTTTCAGGCGCAGTTTACCCTCCCCAAAGACCTTGACCTGACCGTTGGGCCGGGCCGCCTCTACGCCTACGCCCTGCGCGACGATGGGCTGACGGATGCGGGTGGAGCCACCGATTTACCCCTTGGTGGTGTTGCTCGTACGCCTCCGGTAGCCGACGTGCAGCCACCCGTTATCCGCCTGTCGCTGGCCGATACCCTGGCTACCGTGCCGTACCTGACCGTTGCCGGGCCGACCGTTACGCTGTTAGTTGATCTGTCTGATAATGAAGGAATCAACTTGTCGCAGGCTGTAAAAGACCATGCGTTGACCCTGCAACTCGACGGGCGCGACCCCGTGCTGCTGAGCACCTATTACACCGCCACCACCGCCGACGGACGGCAGGGGCGCGTTCGCTATTCTATTACCGGGTTAACCAATGGAACGTATACTGCCCACGTTAGGGCCTATGACCTGAGCAATAATGCCGCCGACGCCACACTGACGTTTGTGGTGACCGATAAACCCCCATTGTCACTGCGGCCGATGACGGCATTTCCCAACCCGTTTTCGGACAAAACTACCATCACCGCTACCCACAACCGCCCCGGCGACAACCTCGACTGGTCACTGGTAGTGTTCGACGCAACGGGAAAGCTACTAAGCGAGCAACAGGGGCAGTGCCCTGGCTGTCCGAGTCCCTTGGTCATCAGCGGCTGGGATGGCCGTGAAAGTAGTGGGCTTAGCCTCGTTAATGGTCTTTATATCTACAAGTTACAGGTTCATTCGGTAAGCGACGGGTCTACTGCTACGGGCAGCGGAACGTTGTTGTTGATGCGGTAGAGACGGTCTGCCGCTACGGTGGGGCGTTGATGCGGTGGACGGGTTGTCATCGGACGAGGCGCTGACCCACCCCCGACAACAACCTGCCATCCACATTAAAATTTATAGAAGTTATATAAACGAAAACAGCCCCAGTGCTATCAAGAAGGGCATAAATCTAGTTTCTGAACCCCCCACGGACATACCTAATAAAAAATAAATAAGCACTTCTACAATTTCTTACATCCGGCCACTTGTTAAAAGCGTACATACAGTATGTCTGATAAATGGTTGAATTTCAGATAGTTGCGTTATTACTTACTATATTTTTAACCAAACAATAGTCACTTATGAAAAAGACCGCTACTCTAGGGTGGGCGTTAGTTTCGGTTCTGCTGGTAGGATTTCTAACCGGCTGCACCGACCACCGAAATGCCTCACCGTCGGTGCTGGCGCAAATTGCCCGGTCGTTTACATTACGATCCGTCGATGAAAACGGCGTGACCGTCTACACGCGGGGCAGCGCCAACAACATCAGGCCCGGCTACAGCAAGTTTCTGCTCGACCTGAGCAAGCCGCCCATGGCTACGTACCGCGAATTTGACGCCAACACGTTCATTGCGAGCAACTGGCAGGTTATTGACGATAAGCGACTGATCCTTAGTGGCCTTACACCACAACCGTCGGGATCGAACGGAACGCTTGAATTTACGATCAACTCCATTTCGGCTACCGAACTGGTGCTCACTACAGCCACGGTCAGCCAGAAAACGGGTGGCCTTACCAACCGGTATACCCTGACGGCTCAATAGAGCGTCTTTGTTGTTTTTCAACTCATTCAACTTCGTTTGCTCATGAACCGAATATACCTATCACCAAGAGGACTGTTTGTGTTGGTCCTCCTGCTGTGCATGGCTAACCTCAGCTATGCGTCGAGCCACCGGGAAGCCCCCCTGATCTCCAACGATCCCCTGGCCGACAACACCGACGTCTACGCCTTCAAAAGCCCGGATGATCCGAACATGATCACCCTGATTGCGAACTACATCCCGTTCGAACTGCCCGAGGGTGGCCCCAACTACTACAGCTTCGGGCCAAACATCCGCTACGAAATTCACATCAAAAACAGGACAACAACTACCGGCGACGACATTACGTACCGGTTTACGTTCTCGAACACCAACGAAGACCCAACCACGTTTTTTAATATCCGGCTGGGTAAGCAGAACCTGAAAACCACCTACGTCTGCGAAAAAAGCACCGACGGTGGCGTCTCGTTCACCACCATCGTGGCTACGGGTGTGGTACCCCCGGCCAACATCGGGCCGCGCTCTATTGAAGACCCTACGCTGGGACTGAAAGCCGCCTCGTATGATGCCCTCGCGCAGGCCGCCATTGCCACGGCAACAAGTGGTGAGAAAGTGTTTTGCGGCCCGTCCGACGACCCCTTCTTTGTGGACCTCGCCGGTGCGTTCGACGTAGGCAACTTCCGTCCGGAGGGTAACGTGACCAACGCCCCCAAAGACGGGCTGGCGCGGTATAACGTGCATTCGATCGCCTTGAAAATTCCGGTAAACCTCCTGCAAAAAGACGGCAAAACCGTGTCGCAGGCGGCTAACATCCTCGACGGCGATTTTGTCATCGGCGTGTGGGCGTCGGCGAGCCGGCGGCAGATCAAAACGCTGGATGGCAACGGTGCCGCCCAGTTTTCGGGCAATTGGGTGCAGGTTTCGCGGTTAGGAATGCCCCTGGTCAACGAGGCTATTATTCCCGTAGGCATGAAAGACAAGTGGAATGCCACCACACCCAACAACGATCTTCAGTTTGCGTCGTATTTCACCAACCCCGAACTGGCGCTGTACATGGACGATTCGCAGTTTGGTGGCGCCGTGCCCTCGATGAAGGCCCTGCGCATTCAGCAGAACTCGCTGGGTTCGTTCGATTTCCGGAATCAGAAAGCAGGCTTGTTTGGCCTCAAAGGCTCGGCGGCAGTAGCCGGTACGGCCCTGGCCGAAGCGGCTTTTGGCGGGGTGTTGCTCCCCAACGGAACCAGCCCCCGCGCGGTAGATATTCTGCCCATTTTCTACACGGGTGTGCCCAATCTGGCTCCGTATCAACTGGCTACGGGTAAGAACAATAACCCGCTGGCCGCTGGTAAGCCGTTCATCAACAACTTCCTGCCCACGCTGGGCGATATGCTGCGGCTAAACATGGCTGTACCCGCTACCCCCCGCAACGACCCCAAGTTCAGTTCGCTGGGTCTGGTGGGTGCGGCGGTGCTGGGCCTGACCGATCCGGCCTACAACGGGTCGACTTCGCTCCAGATGATCCCGAACATGGATGGTTTTCCGAATGGTCGTCGGCTGGAAGATGATGTGACAACCATCGAGTTGCAGGCCGTATCGGGTGTGGTGCTGGCGGCTATCGGACTCTTCTACGACGACGCCACAACGCTGAAGCCGGTGTCGCCGAAGCTGGTTAATGTGCTGAGCTTCAACGCCGGACCGACAAAAAATGACACCACCTTCAGGGCTGGTTTCCCCTACGTACAAATTCCGTGGAGGGGTACCAACTACACGAAAAAAGCCAGATTCTGATCCCTCACTGTTACAATTATGAACAAGATGAACCGTCTTTTATACCTGATGGCAGTGGTGGCAATTGGTTGCCTGCGGCCGTCAACAACCCTGGCGTCGAGCCACCGCGAAGCGCCCCTGATTTCCAACGATCCCCTGGCCGATAATACCGACGTCTACGCCTTCAAAAGCCCCGTCAATGCGGAAAACATCGTGCTCATTGCCAACTACATTCCGTTTGAACACCCGGCGGGTGGCCCAAACTGGTACACGTTCGGTGAGAACATCCGCTACGAAATCCACGTCGATAACAACACTGCCACCAAAGGCGACGACATTATCTACCGGTTTACGTTTACGACAACCAACCAGGACCCAACCACGTTTTTCAATATCCGGCTGGGTAAGCAAAACCAGAAGACCACGTATACCTGCGAACGGAGCACCAACGGGGGCAACACCTTCACCGCCATCATTTCCAACGGTGTAGTACCGGCCAATAACATTGGCCCCCGCTCGATTGAGAACAAGACAGTGGGTCTGGGTGCGGCGTCGTATGATGCCCTGGCGCAACAGGCGATCACCACGGCCAGCACGGGCGAGAAAATCTTCTGCGGCCCGTCCGACGATCCATTTTTCGTTGACCTCGGCGGTGCCTTCGACGTGGGTGGTTTCCGTTCGGCAGCAACAGCTCGTGACGGACTGGCAAAATACAACTGCCACTCTATCGTGATCGAAGTGCCTACGGCAACGCTCCAGAAGTCGGGCAAGACTGTGGCGCAGGCCGCCAACATCCTGGATGCCGACTACGTGATTGGCGTGTGGGCCTCGGCCAGTCGCCCGGCCATTACTACGCTCAGCACCGACGGCACGGCCTCGCTGGTGTCGGGCAACTGGATTCAGGTGTCGCGGTTGGGTATGCCCCTGGTCAACGAAGCCATTATTCCCATTGGCATGAAAGACAAGTGGAACGCCTCGTACCCGTATGACGACGTGCAGTTTGCCCAGTATTTCAGCAATCCCGAACTGGCCCTGTACATGGACGATTCGCAGTTTGGTGGCGCCGTACCGGGCCTATCGGCCCTACGCGTTCAGACTAACTCGCTCGGCTCGTTCGACTTCCGGAACACAAAGTCAGGCCTGTTTTCGCTGAAAGGCACATCGGGCGTGACTGGTACGGCCCTAGATGATGCCGTCTTTGGCACTATTTTGCTGCCTAACGCTACCAGCCCCCGTGCGGTAGACATTCTGCCGATCTTTTATACAGGCGTGCCTAACCTGCGGCCCTACCAATTAGCAACGGGCAAAAACGGTAATCCACTAGCCGCCGGTAAGCCGTTCATCAACAACTTCCTGCCCACCCTGGGCGACATGCTGCGGTTGAACATGGCCGTGCCTGCTACCCCCCGCAACGATCCCAAGTTTAGTTCATTGGGTATTGTGCAGGCAGCGGTGCTGGGGCTGACTGATCCGCTCTACAACGGGTCGACGACGCTTCAGATGATTCCGAACATGGACGGTTTTCCGAATGGTCGTCGGCTGGAAGATGACGTAACAACCATCGAATTGCAGGCCGTGGGTGGTGTCGCGTTGGCAGCTATCGGGCTGTTTTATGATGACTACACAAGCGCATCACCCAGCCCGGTTACGCCGAAGCTGGTGAGTACGCTGACGTTCAATGGTGGCGTGACCAAAAACGACACGACGTTCAAGGCGAACTTCCCGTACCTGCAAAGCCCTTGGCGCGGTTTCAACGGCCCCGGCTACGAAGGTCCGTCGGTGATTACAGCGGTGGAACCAACGATCCTGAAAGCACCGGAAGCCGTAATGGTGGCCGGCCCTAATCCGTTCCAGTCGTCGGTGTCGCTGCGTTACAAACTGACCATCGACGGCAACGTGGTGATCAAGCTGGTAGGTGGCAATGGCCGACAAATCGACCTGCTCGATCAGGGCTACCAGACCGCCGGCAGCTACACCGTGCATTGGAACGGCAGCTATCTGGCTCCCCAACTGTGCCTGGCCACGCTGTCGGTTAATGACAAGCCGTATACAACGGTGAAGCTGTTGAAGCATTAGAAAAAGAGGTTAGCGGTTTGAGGTAGTGTGAGGCTCAACACTACCTCAAACCGCTAAAATTTACCTTTCCCCCATGAAACACATTATCCTCTTACTAGCCATAACCATTTGTTTGTCAGGCTGTAATCAGAAAAAAGACACTGCGGCGCAGGCTACCCACAGCTACGACATGCCCCCGCTGTTTGAGCGTACGGGTGAACTGGCAGCAGCGATTGAGTGGCCGCGCACGAAAGAGAAAGTTGCCGAGCTGACAAAGAAGATTAAAAAAGACCCCAGCGACGTGAAGTCCCGGTTGCAGATGGTGGTGATCTATTTGACCGAAGCCCGTATCACCGGCGAACACCCGTACTACTACCCCGCCATCCTGAGTATGCTGGACAAGGTGCTGGCCATCGACCCGAAAAACTTTGAGGCAACGACGTTCAAAGCATCCGTGAAAATGTCGCAGCATCAGTTTGCCGAAGCGCGGACCATTGCCATGGCAGCGCAGAAAATCAATCCGGCCAACGCGTATGTGTATGGTGTACTGGTCGACGCCAACGTGGAATTGGGTAACTACGAAGAGGCCGTGGCGATGTCGGACAAGATGCAGGTGCTGAAGCCTTCGCTGGAGTCGTATTCGCGGGCTTCGTACCTCCGCGAAATCTACGGCGATTACCCCGGCTCCATTGCGGCTATGAAGCTGGCGGTGCAGGCGGGTTTGCCCAGTTCAGAACCCCAGTGCTGGAGCAAAAACACGCTGGGCCACCTCTACGAAACCACGGGTCAACTTGCCAAAGCCGACGAGCAGTACACCGGTATCCTAAGCATGCGACCCAGCTACGCCTTTGCGCTGAGGGGCAAAGCACAGGTATACAAAGAGCAGAAACAGTATGACAAGGCGCTGGCCGAACTGGACAAAGCGGCTAAGATTATGCCCGAATTTTCATTCCACGAGGAGATGGCCGACATCTATACCCTACAGGGTAAGGCCGAAAAAGCCAAAGCCAAATACGCCGACGTGGTGAAGATGCTGGGCGATGATGCCCGGTCAGGCCATGTAGTGGACCTGGAAATGTGCAAGCTCTATACCAAAACGGGTCAGCTTGATTCGGCACTGGTGTATGGCCTGCGTGAATATGCCAAACGCCCCAAAAACATCGATGTGAACCATGCGCTGGCCTGGGTGTATTTCAACCAGAAGAACGTGCAGAAAGCCGAGCAACACATGCAGGTTGCCCTGCGTACGGGCCTGAAAGACCCCGAACTTCTCCAGCGCGCCGGGGCTATTGAACTGGCTCTGGGCAACGCGAACCAGGGAAATAAGCTGATTGCCGAAGCCCGCAAAACGAACCCCAGGTTTGTGTTGTAAGGTGGGGTATTTGGCGTGCTTGTTTATTGGCTTGGTTAGTTTTTTTGTCATCCCGACGTCAGGAGGGATCTACTTCCCCAGTGCACAATTCACTTGTAGGGAAGTAGATCCCTCCTGACGTCGGGATGACAAAAACGCGTCGGGATGACAAAAAAACTAAACAACTGCCTCTGAGTCAAGGTCTTGTTACGGTCTATCAACACCGGTATGAAACTACTTTTCCTGTTCTTTTTGCTGATCAGCACTAGTGCCTTTGCGCACCTTGGCAAGTTGTCGGGTACGGTTCAGGACCCGGTTACCCGGTTACCGCTGGTGGGGGTAACCGTGCAACTAACCGAACTCGGCAGAGCAACCCATACCAATGAACTGGGGCAATATTACTTCGATAAGCTCATCACCGGGTCGTATCACCTCACGCTGTCGCACGTAGGTTTTGCCACGCAAACAGTAGTTGTTTCCATTCACGACGACCAGACTACTACCGTCAGTACGTTGCTTACCAGTACTCCCCTGGAACTAAGCGAAGTGGTGGTGTCGTCGGCGCGGGCGCACGATCAGCAACTCATTAGCAGCCTCGATATTAAGGTCCGACCCATCACCAATTCGCAGGAGATTTTGCGGCTCGTGCCAGGGTTGTTCATTGGGCAACACGCGGGTGGGGGCAAGGCTGAACAGATTTTCCTGCGCGGTTTCGACCTCGACCACGGCACCGACATTCGCCTGACCGTCGATGGTATGCCGGTCAATATGGTGTCGCATGCGCATGGGCAGGGCTACGCCGACCTGCACTTTGTCATTCCTGAACTGGTAGAGGGCGTGGACTTCAAAAAAGGGCCATACCGGACCGATAAGGGCAATTTGGCCACGGCCGGCTGGGTCGATTTTCGCACCCGTACGGCCCTCGACAAGAGTTTTGTGAAGCTCGAAACGGGGCAGTACAACACCTACCGGGCCGTTGCGGGTATTGACCTGCTGGGCGAAAAAGGCCGGAATAATAACCAGTCGGCCTACCTGGCGTCGGAATATTCCTACACCAATTCGTATTTCGACAACCCGCAGCATTTCAGGCGGTTGAACGTGGTAGGCAAGTACCACGGGCACGTGGGCACCAACACCAATCTGACCCTGACCGGCTCCACGTTCTACAGCCAATGGAACCACTCCGGCCAAATCCCCGACCGGGCCGTGGCAGCGGGCCTGACCGATTTCTTTGGCTCCATCGACCCCACCGAAGGCGGCGAAACGAGCCGCACCAACCTGAATGCCCAACTCGTGACTGTGACGCCCCGTAACCGTGTGATGAAGCACCAGTTGTTCTACAGTAATTACAACTTCGAGCTGTATTCCAACTTCACGTTTTTCAAAGAAGATACCCTCAACGGCGACCAGATTCGGCAGAAAGAAGAGCGGAACCTATTTGGCTATACCGGCAGCTATGCTACCCAGACCACCGTAGGCCGCAGCACCTGGACGACCACCGTGGGCGTGCAGTATCGGCAGGACATTACCCACGGCACCGAACTGTCGCACACCAAAGACCGGGTGATTACGCTGGAGCGGAAAAATTACGGCAACATCAACGAAATCAACGCCGCCGCCTACGCCGATGAACTGGTGCAGCTCTCGGAGCGCGTCACGATCAACGCCGGGGTACGGGTCGATTATTTCCGGAGTCAATATGAAGATCTGCTGGCCCAGCCCCTGACCAAACAGCACGCCACGGCGGCCATCGTGTCGCCTAAACTGAACCTCTACTACACGGCCAGTCCCCGTTTGCAACTGTACCTCAACACCGGCAAAGGTTTCCATTCCAACGATGCGCGGGTGGTGGTGCCGCAGGGTGGCAAAGAGATTCTGCCTGCGGCCTATGGCTCTGATCTGGGCCTCATTGTGAAGCCGTCACCCAAACTGCTTATCAACGCTGCCGCCTGGTATTTGTGGCTGGCACAGGAATTTGTTTTCGTTGGCGATGAGAACGTGGTGGAGCCCAGCGGCCGGTCGCGGCGGTACGGTCTCGATCTGTCGGCGCGGTATCAACTCACTCACCACCTCTATGCCGACCTTGATGTGAATACGGCTACGCCCCGCGCCATTGGCGTGGAAGCGGGCAAGAGCTACCTCCCGCTGGCTCCAACCTTCACCTCTACGGGCGGGCTTTCGTTGCGAACCGAAACCGGATTCAGCGGCTCACTGCGCTACCGGTATATTGCCGACCGACCCGCCAACGAAGACAATTCTATTGTGGCGAAAGGCTATTTCGTGAACGACTTGCAGGCCAATTATAGCCGGAAAGCCTATACCCTGGGCCTGTCGGTGCAGAACCTGTTCAACGTGCGCTGGAAAGAAACCCAGTTTGCCACCGAAAGCCGGTTGCGGGGCGAAGCAGCCCCCATTACGGAAATATGCTTCACACCCGGCACCCCGTTTTTCGCCCGGCTGAGCCTGACGTATTCGTTCTGAATTGGCGCGTGTTGTCGTTCTGGCCTGATTGGGAATTGGGCCGCAGATTGATACTACGCTTCTACTTTCACGCCCTTCCAGAAAGCGACGTGGTCTTTGATCTGGCTGGCGGCGTCCTTTGGATCGGGATAGTACCAGGCGGCGTCGGGGTTGGTTTTGCCGTCGACGGTCAGCGAATAGTAGGAGGCAAGGCCTTTCCAGGGGCAGGTGGTATGGGTGCTGCTGTCGGTGAGGTATTCGGCCTTCACCGATTCTTTGGGAAAATAATGGTTGTTTTCAACCACAACGGTATTGTTGCTTTCGGCAATGGTTTGGCCGTTCCAGATCGCTTTCATCGTGCGTTTTGTTTGCGTTATCAGATAACTCTGTCCGGTGCAGTTTCGTTATAATGGCCCGATGGCAGGTCAGTAACCTTTCGGGCTACAAAGCGTTAGGTTTGCTGACACCTTTGTTTGTTCCATCATCACCTGCCATGCACATTCGTCCCGGTTATCTGTTTGCTTTTGTCCTGATTTGCCTGCTCATCTGCCGCACTACCTCGTCAACGCTGGCCCTTAGTTTCACCAGCCACCGCACCAGAAACATACCCTACCTGCCTGCCACCGCGCCCGGCTTTGATCCTGTCCGGCATCTGCTCGACGTGTATAGCCCCAACCGCGACAAAGCCACGACCAAGCCCGTCGTGGTGTTTATTCACGGGGGTAACTGGAACAGCGGCAACAAAAACATCTACTGGTTTATTGGTCGGCGGCTGGCTAAACAGGGCGTTGTGGCCGTGGTCATCAACTACCGCCTCGCGCCCAATGTGCAGGTGCCCGCCATGAGCAACGATTGCGCCCGCGCCGTGCAGTGGATCTCGCAGCACATCGCAGACTATGGCGGCGACCCCAACCGTATCTACGTCATGGGCCACTCGGCCGGGGGTGGACTGGCGGCGTTGCTGGCTACTGACGATGCCCTGTTTACGACATTGGGGATGCCAAAGAACCCCGTAAAAGGCGCCATCCTGGACGACCCCGCCGGGATTGATATGTACGATTTCCTGAAAGAAACCAAGAACCCTGCCGATAAGCAGTACCTCGTTTCATTCGGCACCGACCCTGAGGGCTGGCGGGCTGCATCGCCGCTGTTCAAGGTGCGGGCGGGCCTGCCGCCAATGCTGCTCTTTGCTGGTGGCGAGACGTACCCCAGCATTGCCGCCGGGACCAAAGCGTTTCACGAAAAGCTTGATGCTGTGGGCGTTATGAACAAATACCAGGTGTTGCCGGGTAAAAAACACGTACCCATGGTGAAGCAACTGTTCTGGAAACACAACATCATCTACCGCGACCTGCTGACGCTGGTAAAAGGGTAAAGTCATTCTGGTAGTTGCTACGCGTAGTCAACCTACCGCAATACCAGCCGCAACACACGACCCGGATTTTCAACCGACACGTAGATACTGCCGTCGGGGGCCTGCTTCACATTGCGGACGCGGTTGCCATCCAGCAGCTTCGACTCCCGAACCACCTTGTTGCCGTCCAGTTCCAGTCGGCTCAGGTAATTAAGGGCCAGACCGCCCACCAGCAGATTACCTTTCCAGCTTTTAAGCGAATCGCTGGTGACGAACGCCAGACCGCAGGGGCCGATAGACGGTGTCCAGGTGTGGATGGGGTTTTCGACACCCGCCATCGTGGGGCTGGCCGAGATCGTGGTGCCGTCGTAATTGATGCCATACGATACCAGCGGCCAGCCGTAGTTACTACCTTTTTTCAGGATATTCACTTCATCGCCACCCTTGGCGCTGTGTTCACTCTCCCACATGTCGCCGGTTAACGGGTTAGTAATCAGTCCCTGTGGGTTGCGGTGACCATACGAAAACACAGTAGTAGGGGCTGTGTTGCCGGGCAGGATGGGGTTGTCGGCAGGTATGGCACCACTATCGGTCATGCGGTGCACTTTGCCCCATTCGGTCTGCACATTCTGCGCGTTTTTGTTGGGCGAATTGACCCCGCCGTAGGTGCTGGGTCCGCCTTCGCCGATGCTCAGGTACAGCAGGCCGCTTTTGTCGAATTCGATCCGGCTGCCGTAGTGGCCTTTCCACTGGTTGGTGGCCGAGGCACGAAAGATCGTTTGCAGGTCGGTTAGGCGATTTTCGGTCAGTTTAAAACGAACCAGGTTGAGCTGCGTATTGGTGGTGCCTGCTGCTGAGGCAGCATAGCTGGCATAAATCCAGCCGTTGGCGGCGTAATTGGGATGAACGCGAATATCGAGCAAACCACCCTGCCCGCTAGTGTTGATATCGGTAGGCAGGCCCGTCAATTCCGTGACGGTCTCGCCTGACCGGCGGTACATACGGCCGCGCTTTTCACCGAAGATCAGGTCGCCGTTGGGCAAAAAATCCATCCCCCAGATGATCTCGTAACCCGTGAGCAGGGTTTTTGTCTGTACCGTTGGCGTGGTGGTCGTTGGGGGCGTAGGGGCATTGACCGGGTCGACGGTGCGGGTACAGGCCCACATGCCCAGGCAGCAGGTAATCAGTAGCAGGGAATTTTTCATGTGTTGAGTCGCATTGATATGCAGCTACTATAGTTTTTATGTATAACGCGTTTTCCGGTTAAACATATGAGGCCTTCCAGACCTTATACGATTGAAAACGATTAGTTAACCATGGCAGATCATATCAGAACGGCCCTTATCACGGGCGGCTCAAAAGGCATTGGCTACGGCGTGGCCGAAGCACTCATTAAAAGTGGCGTGAAAGTGGCTATTACCAGCCGGTCGCAGCAGGCAGCCGACGAAGCCGCCGCAAACTTGAATCAGCTTCACGAAGGCTACGCATTCGGCATGGCCGCCGACGTGCGCGATCTGGCCTCGCAGCAACGGGTTGTCGACGAAGTAGTTAAGCGGTGGGAACGATTGGATTACGTCATTGCCAACGCGGGCATAGGACACTTTGCACCCATCCAGGAGCTAACCCCGGAGCAGTGGCACGAAACCATCGACATCAACCTGACGGGGGCCTTCAACACGGCTAAAGCGACCCTTGCCGAATTGAAAAAGACGGAAGGCTATTACATCAGTATTGCCAGCCTAGCGGGCACGAACTTCTTCGAAAAAGGATCAGCCTACAATGCCAGTAAGTTCGGCTTGGTGGGCTTCACGCAGGCCATCATGCTCGATCTGCGCGCTGAGGGCATCAAAGTATCCACGATCATGCCCGGCTCGGTAGCCACTGAATTCGCCGACCACACGCCCAGCGACGCCGACGCCTGGAAAATCCAGCCCGAAGACATCGGCAAACTCGTGATCGACCTGCTGAGTATGCACCCCCGCACCCTGCCCAGCAAGATTGAAGTCCGGCCCACGATTCCGGGAGGAAAGAAATGATTTACGAGCGGTCCGCCGCTGCGGTTACGAGGTACGATTTACGATTTTTGCTGACGCTGCCTCAGTCTGCTAGTCTGCTCTGGTGTCAGCAAAAATCGTAAATCGTACCTCGTAATTCATAAATCAAACCATGCGTCACGTCGTCATTATTGGAAATGGGATTGCCGGGATCACCGCCGCGCGCGAGGTGCGGAAAGGGGCCGATGATAAAATCACCGTTATCTCGTCGGAAACGGATCATTTCTTCTCGCGCACAGCCCTCATGTACATCTACATGGGCCACATGACCTACGCGCATACGAAGCCGTATGAAGACTTTTTCTGGGCTAAGAACCGCATCGATCTTTTGCGGGCGCACGTGAACCGGATCGATTTTGAACAAAAAAAGCTCACCACCGACAATGGCACCGTTTTGACCTACGACGTACTGGTGCTGGCCCTGGGGTCGAAACCAAACCGGCCCGGTAGCCTCGGTACCAGCCTGCGCGGGGTGCAGGGCCTCTATGGCAAGCCCGACCTCGATCAGATGGAGCAGCTTACCGCCGAGGGCATCCAAAAGGCCGTAGTGGTAGGCGGGGGGCTAATTGGCATTGAACTCTGCGAAATGCTGCTCTCGCGCCACATACCCGTGTCGTTTCTGGTGCGCGAACCCAGCTTCTGGCGGTCGGTGCTGCCCGAAGAGGAGTCGCAGCTGGTGACGCGGCACATTCGGGCCCATCACGTAGACCTGCATCTGAACACAGAGGTGACCGAGCTGCATGACGACGGCAGCGGGCGGGTAGGGGCCGTAACGACCAAAGCAGGAAACCGCCTCGACGCGCAGTTTGTGGGCGTATCGGTGGGTGTATCAGCCAATATCGACTGGCTTCGGAATGGGCCTTTGGACGTTGACAGGGGCATTTTGGTAGACGAGATGCTTCAAACCAACCTCCCCGACGTCTATGCCATCGGCGACTGTGTGCAGCACCGCAACCCGCCCCGCAGCACCAACGGGGCCGTGCGCAGACCCACCGAACAGATCTGGTATACGGGCCGCATCATGGGCGAAACGCTGGCCAAAACCCTGCTGGGCAAACCGACGGTATACAACCCCGGTGTGTTTTTCAACTCCGCCAAATTCTTCGACATCGAGTACCAAACCTACGGCGACGTCCCGGCCAACCTTCCCGACGATGGTTCGCTGAAAACAGTCTATTGGGAACACCCCAACGGCGAAATTGGCATGCGGATCAACTGCCGCGCCGACAGTGGGGCCGTGACGGGCATGAACGCCCTTGGCATCCGTCAGCGCCAGGATGTCTGGACCAACTGGATTGAGCAAAGCCGCCCCATTCAGCACGTCCTGGAGCACCTCCCCCAGGCCAACTTCGACCCTGAATTCTTCCGCCAACATGAAGCCACTATCCTGGCCAAGTTCAACGCCGAAAACCCCGGCATGGGGGTTGAGCTGAAAGCAAAGAAAGGCTTATTCCAGCGGCTGTTTGCGTAGGTTAGCGTGTTATTCGGATCTGAAAAAACTACTTTTGATCGTATCAAATGATACTATCATGAACCCGCCCTACAGCATCACCACCTCTATACTGAAAGCAGTAGCAACCATCTCCGAGAAAATAGGTGAAGTAAACGCGAATTTTTTGACCAAACAGTCGCCGGAGCTTAGAAAACAGAATCGTATTCAGACTATCCAAGCCTCGCTGGGAATTGAAGGTAATACACTCTCAACCGATCAGATCACGGCCATCTTGGAAAACAAACGGGTCTTGGGACCCTGGAAAGACATCCAGGAAGTGATGAACGCCATTGCCGTTTACGACCGGCTAAGCGACTATAAGCCTGCTGATGAAAAAAGCTTTCTGGCTGCGCATAAACAACTCATGGCTAAGTTGTTGCCTGATGCTGGTGCCTACCGCAGACAAGGGGTTGGTATAATCAAAAGTGGACAGGTTGAGCACGTTGCACCACCTCGGCGACATATACAAAGAGCAACAAATAACTTGTTCGTGTAACAGTTAACCAACCCAACGGATGGTCACGGCCTGCTCCAGATCGGGGTGGAGGCTGATGGCTACGGGGCAGGTCTGGGCAATGCGTTCCAGCTTGGTTTTCTGGGCGTCGGTGAGGGGTTCGCCAGAGCCGGTTTGGGCGCGAAGGGTGATGTCGATCTCGATTCTGGCGATGCGGCGCGGGGGTTCGGTGCTCATGATTTTGGTCACCTCGGCGCTACTTTCAGCCAGTTCAATGCCGTCGCGACGGGCAAAAATGGCCATCGTGGTCAGAATACAGGTGCCCAGGGCGTTGGCAACCAGATCAGTAGGGGAGAAGGCCTCACCCCGACCCTGATTGTCGCTGGGGGCATCGGTATGGATGCGCGTGCCCGATTGGAGGTGGAGGTCTTCGGTGCGGAGGTCGCCGAGGTAATTGATCTGGATGGTTGCCATATAAGCAGTTGCTTTGTAAACGGCAAAAGTAAGAGAAAACAGTGGGTCGGGCGCGTTACAAACGCGCTGTTAAAGACTTCCGGCTTGAAAATCCGGAAGAGCAAACATCTGCTGGAATCTAGTTAGTTTTGTTGCTCAAGCGCCTTTTCGGGCCAATAAAAAATTCCTTTCTGTTGCCTTAACCAAATCTTAACGCACATGGTGAATGAACCTGTTGCCTCGTCGGGCCAACCCCTTGTCAAGCAGTCCGACAACCAGTCGGCTCTGTACACGCTCATGACCGTCTGGTTCTTCTGGAGCTTCGTGGCGGCCTCAAATGGTATCCTGATTCCTCTTTTCAAAGATAAATTTCACCTGACCCAAACCCAGGCGCAGTATATCGACTTTGCCTTCTACGCGGCCTATTTCGTGGGGTCTATTCTGTACCTGCTGGTGTCGGCATCCATGAAAACCGACGTGCTCAACCGGATCGGCTACAAAAACGGGATCGTGTATGGCCTGTTGATTTCGGCGGTGGGTACGTTGCTGTTTTACCCGGCTGCGCAAACGCAATCGTATGCCCTGTTGCTGTCAGGTCTGTTTATTGTGGGCCTTGGTTTTTCGCTGCAACAAACTGCTACCCAGCCATTCATGATTGCGCTGGGGCCACCCGAAACGGGTGCGCAACGGATCAACCTGGGTGGAGCAGTCAACAACCTCGGTGGTACTATCGGCCCCGTATTGGTTTCTTTTGCCATTTTCGGTTCCATTTCGCCCGAAGCCGCCAAAGCTGCCACTGTTGAGTCGGTAAAAGTGCCTTATCTGATTCTGGGTGGCCTTTTTCTGGCCCTGGCTGCTTTTTTCAAGCTTTCGAAGCTGCCTCACATCACCAACGATGAGAAGGTGGAAGTGGGTACGGGCGTGCTGAAATATCCGCAGCTGGTGCTGGGCATGACTGCCATCTTTGTGTATGTTGGCGTGGAGGTAACGATTGGCTCAAACCTGGGCGAATACCTGAAAAAAGTAGAGCACCTCGAAGCCTCTCAGGTGTCGAAATATGTATCGCTATTCTGGGGCAGCATGATGATCGGGCGCTGGACGGCCTCTATCGGTAACTTTAACCCGTCGGCTGCCATGAAGCGCGTTCTGGTGTTTGTGGTGCCCTTTGTGGCCTTTGCCATTGTGTTGGGTGTTAACGCCATCTACAGCGGCGACGTTACCGACTTGCTACCCTACGCTATCTGCGTGGTGGTAATGATTGCCACCTTCCTGGCCGCCCGCGAAAAGCCCGTTACTATCCTGCTTTATTTCACAGCGGTGGGCGCTATCCTGGCTTTAATCGGCGTGTTTACCACGGGCAAAATCGCCTTGTTTTCACTTATCAGCGGGGGTTTGTTCTGCTCAATCCTATGGCCAAGTATTTTCTCATTGGGCACGGCCGGCCTGGGTAAATACACCAATCAGGGTGCTGCATTCCTGATCATGATGATTCTGGGTGGGGCCATTATTCCGGTTGTGCAGGGCAAATTTGCCGACGTGGTGGGTATTCAGCAGTCCTACCTGGTGGCGGTGGCCTGCTTTGCCTACCTGTTCTTCTTTGGCATCCGCGTACAAACCGTACTCCGCAAACAAGGCATCGACTTCGACCAGGCCGTTGCAAGCAAGGGAGGGCACTAGGATTTAATGAGTGATTGAGTGAATGGGCTGGCGCCGGAGCAACCCCTTGCGTCAGCCCATTCACTCAATCACTCATTCGCTCAATCACTCAATAAAACAACCACCCTGACCTGCGCGTTTTTACTGAAAAACAGTAACTTTCATATTCAGAAGATAATCGCTATGCGCTCTATATATACAGTTGGGTTGGTAAGCCTCGCTAGCTTGTGGTTGGCGGCGGGTAGTGCGCTGGCGCAAACAACGCCAAGGGAAACTCCTTTGCGGACGCGGCCGTCGGTGGGCGCAGCCAACAATAACGCAACAGCCAAACGCACAAGGTCCCTGGCTCAACCAAAACCGGCCGCCGACAATGGCGATGAGGATGACTACCAAACGGTTACCACCTTCGGCATCACCACCAACACCAACGCCGGTTTGCTGGGTGGTTTTGTGTTCCGGCAGTCGCAGCGGCTGGATGGCGACCTGTTTGGCAAACCGCAATACCGTTATCTGAGTCTCGAGCTGGTCAATGTAAAAAGTCCGCGTGAGTACTCACCCCAGAATAATTTCGGTACCTCATCGATTACGCCAGGTAAAGAGAACTACCTGTTTGTGCTCCGGCCTCAGTATGGCCGCGAACTTGCCCTGTTCCGCCGCAATGCCGACGAGGGTATCTCCGTCAACGCCATCTTCGCCGCGGGTCCTTCGTTGGGCATCATTAAGCCCTACTACGTCGAAGTATCGTCGGGTAACACCACCCGCCAGATTCCGTACGCGCAGGCCTACAGCGCCGCTGAAAACATTGTAGGGTCGGGTAGTTTTTTCAAGGGCCTGGGCGAATCGACGCTGACGGTGGGTATTCACGCCAAGGCGGCTATCAGCTTTGAGTTGAGTGCATTCCGTAACAACACTACTGGCGTAGAGATCGGGTTTTTATCGGAAATATTCCCCAAAACCATCGTCATCATCCCCAATCTGGACCCTACAGCGGGTGGCCGCGAAGTGGGTAACCGGAATTTTTTCACCTCCGGCTACGTCACGCTGTTCTTCGGGTCGAAAAAGTAGTTGTAATGAACAATGTATAATGTACAATGAACAATGGGCTGGCGCGTCTGTACTGTTGACGCGCCAGCCCATTGTTCATTGTACATTATACATTGTTCATTACAACAGAACTTTACCCCGCTCAAACGCATTTTTCATGAAACGAGTGGAGATATACCATGATTGATTTACCGGTAATTCCGTCCCAGCAGCAGCGTGCAAAGAGGCCCGACTGGCTACGGGTGAAACTGCCCATTGGCCCCGAATATGCCAGCGTACGGAAGTTGGTAGATACCTATAAACTGCATACGATCTGCGAAAGCGGTAACTGCCCCAACATGGGCGAGTGCTGGGGCGCAGGCACGGCCACGTTCATGATTCTGGGCAACGTCTGCACCCGAAGCTGCACGTTTTGTGCCGTGGCCACAGGTCGTCCCAACGAATACGACACCGACGAACCGCGCCGTGTGGCCGAGGCCATTTTGCTCATGAAAGTGAAGCATGCCGTGATCACCTCGGTAAATCGCGATGAGCTGAAAGACCGGGGTGCCGAAATCTGGTATCAGACGGTGAGAGCGGTGAAAGAAGCGTCGCCCACCACGACCATCGAAACGCTCATTCCCGATACCAAAGGCAATTGGGATGCGTTAATCCGGATGATTGAAGGTGGACAGGAGGTAGTGTCGCACAATATGGAAACCGTGGAGCGGCTCTATCGGCGTGTTCGTCCGCAGGCGCGGTATGAACGTAGTCTGGAGCAGATACGGCGCACCAAAGACTACGGCCAGCGCACCAAAACCGGCATTATGCTCGGCTTGGGCGAAACCCAGGACGAAGTGCTCAAAGCAATGGATGATTTAGTCGAAAACGGCTGCGATATTCTCACCCTGGGCCAATACCTGCAGCCCACTAAAATGCACCACGAAGTAATCGAGTGGATTCACCCCGACACGTTTGCCATGTATAAAGAGCAGGGTGAGCAACGTGGCCTCAAATACGTAGAAGCTGGCCCACTGGTTCGGTCAAGCTACCATGCCGAACGCCATGTGCATGTATAGTGACGTTTGATTTAGCTCACCTGTCATAAGGTTATCATGGTCATCAACGACTAACCAACCAAAGAATCAATTTAATCCAGGCCCGGTAATTACCGGGCTTTTTTTGTGAAGAAATAATATAATTCCAATAAGCTGTATGGTCAATCCGCTTAGTAGCTGTATGCGTATTTATACTATGTAGCGGAAGAAAAGCTTTGGTTAGTGCGACTTTACAATCGCCCCGGCTGAAGCCGTCTTTCAGTTGCTCTTCATCTACTCAACAAACTAATGAAACACCAATCGCCTGCTGGCCCCAAGGCCTGTCGACGGGCTATTCCCTTTTATGAATCATGTAGGTTTTTCTTAACGTTTTTGCTTTGCTGGTGCCTGAGCCTCGTGTCTTTGGCAGGCATGGCACAGGTAACCTATTACGTATCAACAACGGGAAACGACAACAACACAGGCCGGTCGGCATCGCAGGCGTATCAGAGTCTGAGCAAAGTAAGTTCGCTGACACTACAGGCGGGTGACTCAGTATTGTTTAAACGGGGCGATACCTTCCGGGGAACGTTGCAGATCAGTCAGTCGGGGGCGGCGGGGCGGCCCATTGTGTTTGCGGCTTATGACAGAGGTAACAAGCCCGTACTGAGTGGCTCAATCCCCGTAACCGGCTGGACACGGTCAAGCTTTAATGCCAACATCTGGCAAGTCAACTGTTCGGCTTGTGGCGACCGCCTAACGGGCGTATACCGAAGCGAAGTAGCCCTGCCGCTGGGCCGGTATCCCAACCCCACCGCACCCAACAAAGGGTATCTGACCATCAACAGTCACGACCAGAAATACCGGATTGTGAGCCTGGAAACCCTGCCGCTGGGCTTTGCCGGGGGTGAAGTAGCCATGCGCCCAACGCAGTGGATCATTGACCGGGCTGTAATTAGTGCTCAATACAAAGACACCCTCAACTTAATCAATAACTCAACCTATTTCCCGGCCGACGGGTGGGGGTTCTTTATCCAGAACCATCCCAAAACGCTTGATCAGCAGGGGGAGTGGTGCTATACGGGTTCGTCGAAAACCATATCGCTGTTCGATTCGCTGGCTAACCCAAACAGCCAGACCATTACGGCCGCGGTGAGTCAGAAGGGTATCGACGCGTCAAATGCGTCGAACGTAGTACTGCG
Organism: Fibrella rubiginis; assembly: GCF_017353185.1. Classification (GTDB taxonomy): domain Bacteria; phylum Bacteroidota; class Bacteroidia; order Cytophagales; family Spirosomataceae; genus Fibrella; species Fibrella rubiginis. The sequence goes on from NZ_JAFMYV010000010.1 coordinate 188,402, forward strand.
TAATCTGCAGGTAGCCGAGAGTCTGGCCACAGCCGTGGCGGTGAGCAATTCATCCAGTTTTTCGTTCGTCAGCGTCGATCTGGTTAACTCAGGCGAAGACGGGATTACAATTACCGGTAGTGGCCGCGATCTACTAATAGATGGTTGCAAGTTATTGAACACCAACAACAACGGTATTCTTATCGAGAGTAATTACCGCGATGTCATCCTGCGTAACAATACTATCCGTAAGGTGGGAGCTTTACCGGGGCGGGGTAAAAGCGGCGATGGGCAGTACAACGGCATTCAGTCGAAAGCAGAGTTTGTGTTGATGGAAAACAACACCATCGACAGTGTGGGCTACAACGGCATTACGTTCTGGAACAATACCACCATTCGGCAGAATGTGATCTCGAATTTTTGCATGACCAAAAGCGACGGCGGGGCGCTCTACGTCTGGAATGGCGGCAAGCAGCCGATGACCAATGTCAAGTTGACCTCCAACATCATCTACAACGGATTGGGGGCGCCTGAGGGCTCATTTCAAAAAGAATATTCGGGGGCAAACGGCATTTTTCTGGACAACTGCGTGGAGCAGGTTGACATCAGCGACAACACAATTTTCAAGACGCACCAGTGGGGCATCTATCTCCATGCCACAAGCAATGTGCAGGTGCGAGGCAATACGTCGTTCAACAACGGGATGTCACAGTTCACCATGTACCATGACGCCGGTATTTGTGTGATGCGGGGGCATACCGTGCAGAACAACATCTTTGTAGGGCGCGAGGCAGTGCAGATCGCCGCCCAAATAGAATCAAATGCCGACGATTTACAGCAGTACGGCTTTTTTGATTACAACTATTACGCATCGCCGTTTATCAACATCAATAATATTCAGGCCGTGATCAACAGCTACGGCTACAGCCGCATTCCGCTGGAAACCTGGCAGGCACGTTTTGGCCACGATGTGCACTCGCGAACCGAACCGATGCATTATCCCGAATACTTACCTTCAGGCGGCGATGGCTACACCATCTTTTCAAGCTTCTTCAACGCTTCGGTCGACAATTGGTATACCTACAGCCCGTATGGCAACGGGCGGGTAAGCTGGAATCCGTCGGGTCAACTGGACGGAGGTAGTTTAAAAATTCATTTCCCGACACCCTCCGGCAAAGCCGATTCGTACCAGATCGCCACGGTTGAACTGGGGACACTGACCAAGGCCGAGAGTTATGGCCTTTCGTTTGATGCCATCGCGCCAGCCGGGCCAAAATCGGTAGAGGTGTACCTGCGGCAGAAATTTTCGCCCTACCAGGACCTCAGCCAACGGTATACCGTATCGATAAGTACCACGCGGTCCGCATACAAGCTCAATTTTGTGGCCAACAACAGCGAACAGCAGGCCATCATTGTCATTCAGATGCCGGAAGACCCCAACCCGATCTATGTCGATAACGTCCGCCTGAACCAGGGAAACTACAAACGGCTGCCACCCGACGAGTACGTCAGGATTGTGTATAATCCCACTCTGCGCGACAGCGTCGTAAGCCTAACAGGCACTTACAGGGATGTGAAAAATCAATACTATAAAGGGTCGTTGCGCCTATCACCGTTTAAGTCGGTGGTGCTGATCAAAGACACGCTGCCCCCTGCCGATCTGCGGTTGATGATGAAAACAAACCGCCGGTATGTGCCCCTCAATGGTGACGTACTAGTGACCGTAAAGGCCGAAAACCAGACCCCCACTGCCCCCCTGATATATACCCAATGGACATGTAAGCTGCCGCCCAACCTGCAATTGATAGAAGCGCCCCCAGGCGTGACTATCGATCCGGGTGGATTTTCGGCCTTTATTGAGCATATGGGTATCGACTCGTCCTTTACTATCCGGCTGCGGCCCACCGCCAGTGGTCAGTATAACGTGGCGGCGCAGATCAAGCTTGGCCTGAATACCGACCCCGACAGCCGACCCGATTCGGGTACGGGCGACGGCGAAGATGATACGGCTATGATCTCATTCAGGGTAGGCGATCCGGCCAGTACGGCTGTCTTTAATTCACCCAATGTCAATCAGTTACCCTTGCCCGCCGTGCAATTGAATCAGCCGACAGCTGACCCCAACAAGACTGATCTACAACTACAACTCTCGCTGAGCCGACGCATAGTGGCAACAAACGATACCCTCACGGGCTACGTGACCCTGGCCAACGCGGGCGGCGTTGCGGCTTCGGCGGTAGGGATACAGCTGCAGTTGCCTGCAGGCGTTTCGTTTCTGAGTGGATTGGGCTGGAGCAGCAACGGTGCGCTGCTGACGGCCAGTCCCGTGGCGGTGCCGGTGGGCGGGCGCGTGACACTAACCGTTAAGCTCAAAACGGGCACCACCACAAATCAGCCTGTCTATTTGTTACGGGGACAGGTGCTTAGCAGCGACAAGGCCGACGCTGATTCCCGGCCCGGCAACGGGTTTACCAATGGTGAAGACGACGAGGCACAGGCTGATCTGCGACTGAGGCAAAGTCAGTAGACTGATAAGGCCTCTGTAGCCGTTCATTGCAAACAATTCGGCCATGTACGTACTTAGTGGAATACAGCTAGTTGGTATGATCAACACAAGCTGTTTTTGGGAGGAGTATGAAAAAATACGATTTTATTATTGCCGGTGGCGGTATGGCTGGTCTGAGTTTAGCCTACCACCTCACCCACTCGCCCCTGAAAGACCGGTCAATATTGATTATTGATAAAGAAATTAAGAATAAGAATGACCGCACGTGGTGCTTTTGGGAGCGTGGTAATGGCCCGTTCGAGTCTATCCTGTTTCGCACCTGGAACACAGTCGACTTCTTTGGAACGACCTTGTCTGGGCCGCTCAACATCGGCGACTACCAATACAAAATGCTGCGGGGCATCGACTTCTACGAATATGTTCAGGCCCACTTAGCTAAATTTCCCAACGTTGAACGGCGACAGGGAACGATCAACCGCCTGAAAGACACGCCCGACGGCGCTTTCCTGATTGTTGACGATGAGCCGGTTATGGCTAACTACGTTTTTGACAGTACCTACGCGCTGAACCTCACCAAGCCCGAACGCCATAACCTGTTACAGCATTTTAAAGGCTGGGTAATTACCACCGAAAAGCCCTGCTTCGACGTAAATCACCCCCGGATCATGGACTTCCGGGTAGCACAGGAGGGCGACTGCCGGTTTTTGTATGTGCTGCCATTTGACGAAAAAACGGCGATGGTTGAATATACCATCTTCAATGACCACTTGCTGGAGGCCGCCGATTATGAGGCTGCACTGCGTACCTACATCGCCACCCACCTCGACGCCGGCGCGTACCAGATCAGCGAAACCGAATTTGGCGTCATTCCCATGTCTGATGAACCCGCTCCCGAAAACCCCGCCGAACACATCGTGCGGATTGGCACGTCGGGTGGATATACCAAACCGTCTACCGGCTATACCTTTCAACGTACCCAGCGCTACCTCCGCGAACTGGTCGACCTGTTGGCCGCTACGGGCAGACCCGAACGGCGCAAATCGTGGTTTACCAAGCCCTTTAAAGGTTGGTTAGACAGCGTGTTGCTAAACGTATTACAAAACAACCGCCACCCCGCCGACGACATTTTTACGCACCTTTACCAGCGCAACCCACCCGAAGATATTCTCCGGTTCCTGGACGAAGACACCAGTTTCTGGGAAGATATCCGCATCATGAACAGCGTACCCATTGCGCCATTTATCGCCGGAGCGATCGATGTGATGCGGAAGAAGATCTTTTGAAGGGTAGAGGCAAGCGATAAGAAGCAAGAAGTAAGAGACGAGAAGTAAGAGATAAGAAGCAAGAAGTAAGAGGCAAGAAGCAAGAAGCAGGAAGTAAGATATAAGCGCGAGAAGCAAGTGTGTTCTTGGTTCTTGCCTCTTGGTTCTTATCTCTTGTCTCTTACTTCTTGCTTCTTGCTTCTTATCGCTTGCCTCCCCACAATAGCAACCGCCCTCTGTTTCTTTTTGCTTAGTTTTGCACCTTCAACCAAGTCCCAACGGAGTCGCAATGCCTTATCTATTTACGTCCGAGTCAGTTTCTGAAGGACACCCCGACAAAGTCGCCGATCAGATCTCCGACGCCCTTATCGATAACTTTCTAGCCTTTGATCCGTCGAGTAAAGTAGCCTGCGAAACGCTGGTAACGACCGGGCAGGTGGTGCTGGCGGGCGAAATCAAGACCGAGACATACCTGGACGTGCAGAAAATCACGCGCGAAGTGATCCGCAAGATTGGCTACACCAAGAGCGAATACATGTTCGAGGCCAACTCATGCGGTATTTTCTCGGCCCTGCATGACCAGTCGGCTGATATTAATCAGGGCGTTGACCGGGCTGCTGCAGCCGACGATTTTGAATCGAAAGCTAATGCACAGGGGGCTGGTGATCAGGGCATGATGTTTGGCTACGCCACCAACGAAACCGACAACTACATGCCCCTGCCGCTGGATTTAGCCCACGCTATCCTGCGCGAAATGTCGTTGATCCGCAACACCGAGCCTGGCCTCATTGGCTACCTCCGCCCCGACGCCAAATCGCAGGTGACAATTGAATATTCTGACGATGACCGGCCTATCCGCATTGATACCATCGTGGTCTCAACGCAGCATGATGACTTCGACGCCGACGAGGCCATGCTGGCTAAAATCCGTGAAGACATCATCAATCTGGTGATTCCCCGCGTGAAGGCGAAACTAAAACCTGAGCTACAGGGCCTTTTCAACGACGACATCACGTACTATATCAACCCAACGGGCAAGTTTGTTATCGGTGGCCCTCACGGTGATACGGGGCTCACGGGCCGAAAAATCATTGTGGATACTTACGGCGGTAAGGGTGCCCACGGCGGCGGGGCGTTTTCGGGCAAAGACCCCTCGAAAGTAGACCGGTCGGCGGCGTATGCTACGCGGCACATTGCCAAAAATATGGTGGCGGCGGGCCTGTGCAGTCAGGTGCTGGTGCAGGTGTCGTATGCCATTGGCGTGGCCAAACCCTGTGGTCTATACGTCAACACCTACGGCACGGCCAAAACCGACCTCCACGACGGGGCTATCGCCGAAGCCATCGGCAGCATTTTCGATATGCGCCCCTACGCCATTGAGCAGCGCCTGAAACTGCGCAACCCAATCTATTCGGAAACGGCTGCCTATGGGCATATGGGTCGCAAGAATGAAGTCGTTACAAAAACGTTCGGCGGCAACGGCCACACCAAAACCATGGAAGTGGAACTGTTCACCTGGGAGAAGCTGGACTTCGTTGATCAGATCAAAGCAGCGTTTGGGATTTGAATGTACAATGCATAATGTACAATGCACAATGGGGCTGACGCGTCTTACTCTTGCGTCAGCCCCATTGTGCATTGTACATTATGCATTGTACATTAATCAATACTCATCCTGCTCAACAGCTTCCTGCTCCTGCTGGTCTTGGGCCTGCACAATAGCGGGGCTGGAGAAATCGGTACGTTTTTCTTTACAGCGGACGAGCTTATCTTTCATCACGTCCATGAGGTGCTCAACGGCGCCCTCAAATGATTTGTTACGTTCAGTAACGAAGAGTTCTTTTCCGGGGATATTGAGCCGCACCTCGACAATTTTGTCTTTCACTTTGGCGGTTTCGGCTCCGTCGAGTCGTAAAAACACCTCCGCGCTCACAATGCGGTCATGGAAGGTGTCTAATTTGTTGAGTTTCTTCTGGATGAAATCCAGTAGTGATTGATCGGCCGTGAAGCGCACGGCGTGCATCTGTACTCTCATATGGTCCAAGCGGTTATAAAGTGAAACATATACCAATGGACTATCTAAGTTTGTTCTTCTGCCTATACAAGTCAAGCCTTCCGGCGAAATGTGCAATCGTGTTTCACGCACTTGTTCATATAAAGATCACATTGGGCCTTACTGACACCTATATACGTCGTTTCGTGGAACGTTGAACAAATGCATATTCTTTATATAGTCTAAAATGCGCCTGTAGCATGTGCCCGGAAAACGCAAAAAAGCCAGATTCACCAACAGGGCGAATCTGGCTTTTTTGTACGGGGTACACCTATAAATCGGCAACAGACTTGTGAATTTCGTCTTTCGTCTTGCCTGTTTTCTCTTTCACCCGGCCCCACATTTCGTCTTCCTTACCGTCTTCGTAGGTTAGATCGTCGTCGGTCAGGTCGGCGTAAGCCTGCTTTATTTTTCCTTTCATTTGGTCCCAAAGACCACTGGCGGTTGTCTCGTTCATGACGTTGACTGGTTTAGTTGAGTAATGAATGTTGGCTCACCCTGAGCCATATGAATAGAACGATGTTGAGAAAAAATTGTTTAGCGCTTGCTTCCCAGTACTCACTCCCAGATGATTACTTCGTCATTTTCATACCAGGGTTGTAGCTGGGCGTCATAACGCGCTTCAATAACGTTTCGCTTTATTTTCATCGTGGGTGTCATCAGGTTGTTATCTACCGTCCATGGGTCACGCACGATCACCACTTTTCGCACCCGTTCGTAGTTGTGCAGCTTTGGATTCAGCGCGTTGATGGTGTCTTCCAGGCTTCGTTCCACGGCGATGCGTTCGGCCTGACGACCCATGTCCGACAGTACGATAAGCGCCAGAGGCTGCGGCAGATGCTGACCAGCTACGCAGATCTGTTCGACAAACATATTGTCGGCAAAGCCAAACTCAATCTGCGACGGGGCAATGTATTCGCCCTTGGCCGTTTTGTACATCTCCTTCACCCGGCCCGTGATGGTCAGGTAACCATCTTTATCGAGGGTCCCTACGTCGCCGGTGGCCAGCCAACCGTCCTGCAAGACGCTGGCAGTGAGGGTTGGTTCCTTATAATAGCCCCGCATAAGCCAGCCTGATTTGGTCAGAATTTCGCCCGTTTGCGGATCTATTTTCACGGCCATGCCGGGGTATACCTTGCCCACCGACCCATCGCGAATGTCATTGGTAGGCATCATGCTGACGGCGCCCAGGTTTTCGGTCATGCCATAGGCCTCCTGAATGATGATGCCCAGGCGCCGAAACCAGAGAATCAGCGATTTGGGCATGGGTGCGGCTCCCGTCAGAATGAGCACAGCTTCGTTTAGGCCCAGCCCCTCGCGAATTTTCTTTTTCACGATGCCCGACAGGATCGGAATTTTCAGGAACAGATCGAGCTTTTTCTGGGGCATTTTGGCCAGAATACCCAACTGGAACTTTGTCCAGATGCGGGGCACCGCCAGGAAGTGGGTAGGCTTAGCTACGGCCAGGTTTTTGGCGAATGTCTCCAGCGATTCGGCGAAATAGACAGTACCACCCGTAGCCAGGCTCGTGGCCTGCACCACGTTGCGCTCGGCCACGTGACAGAGCGGCAGGTAGGAAAAGAAGCGGGCATTGGGCGTGTTGTGCTTCATAATCACCGACGTATGGCTGACTGCCTCAGCCACAGCCCGATAGTCGATCATGACGCCCTTGGGGTTGCCGGTTGTACCAGAGGTGTAAATGATGGTATACAGGTCGTCGGGTTGGGGTTGGTAAACGGCCTGTAGGGGATCACAGGTAGCCATAATGTGGTCCCAGGGCACCAGGTCGGCATCATTTATGGCAGCGTAGTCGGGGAAACCGATCAGGTTGACGCCTGCTGGCACACCCGGTTTCATGCCAGCCCACCGATTCGGGTTGTCGTCGAGCTTACCCACAAAGAGGGCCTGGCAGCCGCTATGTTCCATTACCTGCTGAATCTGACCGGCGTTAAGCGTGGCGTAGAAGGGCACCGATACATGGCCGCTGAAAAAAATGGCTAAATCGGCAATGAGCCAGTGGGCGCAGTTTTTCGAAACCAGCCCAATGTTGCTGCCATGGGGTAGCCCCAGCGATTGCAGGTAGGTGGCCATGCGGCGAGCCTGCTGACCTACTTCGGCCCAGGTGTAGTCGATAAAGGCATCGCCAACCGGCTGGCGCAGGTAGATCTTTTCAGGCTGCGATTTTTCCCACTTCAGAAAAAAATCGGTTAGCGTAGCAGGGGCAGTTTGGGTAGCGGGCGACGTAGCTAGGTTCATGATAGTGAGGCTCATTTAGCTTTCGAGTACAATTTAATAGGGAAAAAATCATACACATAAAGAGGCGAACAAAATAGTAGCTAATGGGTTTAGCTGTGACGTTATCTGGCAGGATTTGCCGAGGGCGTTTTACTCAACGAACACTTATTACGATGGCAACAGCAACCAAAAAGAAAGCAGACGGCACCACCGACAAACGCACAACGGGTGCCAAATCAACTACGGCCAAAAAGGAGGGCAGCGCCGCAACGAAAACAGCGGAAAAGAAACCCGCCGCCAAAAAAACAGCAGAGAAAAAGCCTGCTGCCAAAAAAACATCGGCCAAGAAGGACGACAACTACACGGACCCTGAGCTTCGTGAAAAGTTGAAGAACGAAATCAAGGAAGGAGAAAAGGGTGGCAAAGCGGGCCAGTGGAGTGCCCGGAAGGCACAGTTACTCTCTCATGAATATGAAAAGCAGGGTGGGGGCTACAAAGACGATAAAAAAACCGATTCGCAGAAGCACTTAGAAAAGTGGACCGACGAGGATTGGAAAACGTCGGATGGCAAACCCGCCGACCGTGAAGGTGGCACTACGCGTTATTTGCCCAAAGAAGCCTGGGATAAACTTTCGCCAAGCGAAAAGAAGGCTACCAACGCCAAAAAAGTAGCCGGTTCCAAAGCCGGTAAGCAGAATGTTGCCAATACCGAAAAAGCGAAGAAAGCAAAATAGCTGAGGAACTGTAGTGGTGTATGCCACTACATAACCAGGTTGAATGATGGTGTGGGGGCCAAGGAAGCTTCCTTGGCCCCCACACCATCATTCAACCTGCTAGTAAATTCCTTGCCATTCCAGCTTCCGTAGCCGTACTAAACGCTACCGGAAGATTATGAAAAATGCCTTTCTTAGCCTCGTCTGCTGCTTTTTTGCCCTTACTACCCATGCCCAGCGCTCTGCTGGATTTGATGGGCTGGACATGAACCTCGGTAATCTGTCGCGGTTGTCGGACGCCAAAACGAGATCGATCAGTCCCGAAAATTTTACCGGTGGAAAGGGGCAGGGTGCCATGGCTGATCCCGTGGCGCAGAAGGGGCAGCGCAACGTAGCCAACGCCGCCAACGAAGCCCGCGACCTGGGGCGTGGCTGGAAAGTAAACCCGTTTATTATTGTCGACAAGGGCGAAACCATCACCATTGCCGAGATGGAAGGGCCGGGCGCGATTCAGCAGATCTGGATGACCCCCACCGGCAACTGGCGCTACTCGATCCTGCGTTTTTACTGGGACGACGAAAAAGAGCCGTCTATCGAGGTGCCCGTGGGCGACTTCTTCGGCATGGGCTGGGGCGAATATGCGCACCTGAACTCATTGCCCGTGACGGTGAACCCCGGCAGCGCATTTAACTGCTACTGGAAAATGCCGTTTCGCAAACGCTGTAAGGTCACCCTGGAGAATCTCAACAGAGACGAGCAGATGCGGCTCTACTACCAGATCAACTATACGCTGACCCCGGTGGCCGAAGACGAGGCTTACTTTCATGCGCAGTTCCGCCGGTCGAACCCCACGAAGGGAGCTTTGCACACAATTCTGGACGGGGTGCAGGGAAAAGGGCAGTACGTGGGCACCTACATGGCTATCGGCGTGAACAACAACGGCTGGTGGGGTGAGGGCGAAATCAAATTCTTCCTCGACGGCGACACTACCTTCCCGACCATTGCGGGTACGGGCACGGAAGACTATTTCTGCGGTTCTTACAACTTCGACCGGGGCGGGCAGTACGTGCCGTTTTCAACCCCTTACGCCGGGCTGCATCAGGTGATCAAACCCGACGGTACCTATAAATCGCAGCAGGCGTTTGGCATGTATCGCTGGCATATCATGGATCCGATCCGGTTTGAGAAAGACTTGAAAATCAATATTCAGGACCTGGGCTGGCGTAGTGGCGGGCGGTACTACCCGCAGCAATCTGACATTGCCACAGTGGCCTACTGGTATCAGCGCGAACCCCACGCCCGGTTCCCCAAGCTACCCACCAAAGACGAGTTGGAGGTGCCACGATAAACTAGATCTTGATCAATCTATTTTGCTAGGACGAATTAATACATTTGGGGTAATCAAACTAACCCAACTATGAACAACCGGCTTCTTTTGCTATGTCTTTTACTGCCCCTCTTTACCGAAGCACAAACCCTGAAAACGGTCAAGAAACGGTCGAAATACCTGCTGGAGCAATTTGAAGTGCTTACCGACAATGACACTATGCGGGCGGGCAACTATAAGAAAATGCTTATTGGTAACAAGCAACTGTTGGAAGAGGGCCGCTATGAAACTGGTCGCCGCGTGGGGCCGTGGACGTTCTACAACCAGAAAGGAGAAACCGAACTGGTATATGACTATACCACTAGACAAGTAGTGACGCTGAACCGCCCTCAGAAGCTGGCTTCGCTAGCGCAGGTGCAGCAGGGCGACACAATAGCCAGCGTTTACCTCGATGCCGCCCCGGTTTACCTGGCCAGTACGGCTCAACTGTATACGATCATGGGGCGAGAAGTCCGTTTTCCGGTTCAGTTACTGCGGTCAGGAATAACAGAACTGTCGTACAAAGTGGTAGCTACCGTATCGCCAATGGGGACCAGCTACCGGGTCATAGCGTCGAATCCGGCTGATGAATTTAAAAAATCGGCTCGCGATGCGATGAACATGGCGTTTAAGGGGGTCGAATGGGTGCCGGTGGTATATCAGGATAAGCCGGTGCCCACCGTTTTTTTGTTTGAAAGCATTGTGCTGACCGGCTTTGCCATTGAACGACCGCCGGTGATTACTACGCAGATGGTAGGCCGACCCCGTTAATCTATTTTTATAATGACCGCTCCGCCCCCCTGGACCCTGCACGGCGATGGCCTTGTGCTGGTGGCTCACTTCCCCGAAGCCTTCGTGCGCCAACACGGTTTCCTGGCCGATTTTCAGCAAGCGGGCTACCGGGGTTGGCTAGGCACGGTGATGCTGGTCGACTATAAAACGTCGAACGTGGGGCCGTACCGGGAGCTGCTGTTCATTCCGGGGCTGTTTTCCATTGGCGGCAACACCACGTTTTCTATTTCGAAAATCTACGTTTCCACCCAGGTCAGCGTTGACAACGGCATCGAAAACTGGGGTATCCCAAAAGAACAGGCCGATTTCGACATTACCCACGAACCCGACGGCTCAACGACGTATGTGGTCAGTCGGCAGGGAAAGCCGTTCTTCTCGGTGCGGGCTACATCGGGTGGATTGTCGTTTCCGGTAAGCACCAGGCTGTTACCTGGTTTTCAGGTGACGCAACAGCGCCGGAACGCAACGTTGTTAACTGCGCCCAAGGCTACCGGTAAAGGCCAGCTTGCCCGTCTTCATAACCTCCAGATCGACCCCGCTTTTTTCCCCGACATTACCCAGGGTATACGGTTGGCAACCATTGCAGTAAAGGATTTTACGATGGTATTTCCGGTACCGGAGAAACAGTGAACGAGTGGCTGGGCGGTCGTTGTGAGTCGTTGTCGCGCGGTCGTTGTCGCGCGGTCGTTGTCGCTTGGCTCCAGCCGAGTGACTAGTATTTGAGGGCCTCCGGCCCGTAATGCGACGTTGAGTCATACAGGCCAAACTATTCTAAAGTCTAAGTACGGGCCGGAGGCCCTCAGATAGAGGTCACTCGGCAGGAGCCAAGCGACAACGACCGCGCGACAACGACCAGCCGCCACTCATTCACTCCTTACATCCGCTGCATCAACCGCACAACCATCTCATTTTTCCACGACACGAAATCGCCCGCTGCGATATGTTGCCGGGCCTGCCTGACGAGCCAGAGGTAGAAGGTGAGGTTGTGGAGGCTGGCGATTTGTCCGGCCAGAAGTTCTTCGGCTTTGAAGAGGTGGCGCAGGTAGGCTTTGCTGTAGAACGTGCTGGCGTAGCCACCGAGCGTGGCGTCGATGGGGCTGAAATCGCGGCTCCATTTCTCGTTGCGCATGTTCATAATGCCCTCCGTGGTGAATAACAAACCGTGGCGCGCGTTGCGGGTGGGCATCACACAGTCGAACATATCGACGCCTAACCCGATGGCTTCCAGAATGTTGGCGGGTGTGCCCACGCCCATCAGGTAGCGCGGTTTGTCCTTGGGCAGAATCTCGTTGACAATGTCGATGGTCTTGTACATTTCCTCGGCGGGTTCGCCTACGGCCAGGCCACCAATAGCGTTGCCCGTCCGTTCTTTGCTCGCAATCACCTCCGCCGACTGTCGCCGCAGGTCGGGGTAGGTGCTGCCCTGCACAATGGGAAACAGGTATTGGGTGTAGCCGTAGTGACCCTCGGTTTCGTCGAAACGGGTAATGCACCGGTCGAGCCAGCGGTGAGTCATCTCCATCGAGGCGCGGGCGTAGGGGTAGTCGCAGGGGTAGGGGGTACACTCGTCGAACGCCATGATAATGTCGGCCCCGATGGTACGCTGAATGTCCATCACCCCCTCCGGCGAGAACGTGTGTTTCGACCCGTCGATATGCGATTTGAACGTGACACCCTCTTCTTTGATCTTCCGTGTGTTGGACAGCGAATAGACCTGATACCCCCCGGAATCGGTCAGGATAGGCCGTTTCCAGCCGTTGAAGGCGTGTAGCCCGCCTGCCTGCCGCATCACGTCGAGGCCGGGGCGGAGGTAGAGGTGGTAGGTGTTGCCAAGAATGATGTCGGCCTTGATGTCGGTTTCCAGTTCACGCTGATGAACTGCTTTCACTGTTCCCGCCGTGCCGACGGGCATAAATATGGGCGTCTGAATTACGCCGTGATCCGTAGTCAGCGATCCCGTCCGGGCCTGCGACTGCGGGTCGTTTTGCTCAATGGTAAATGTCATGAAAGAACGGAGAAAAGGAGGAATGGAGGAACGGTAGGAAAGGAGTTGAAGGGGGCGTGCAAGCTTGTTTGCGTCACAAATCCCCGTTCCTCCTTTCCTACCGTTCCTCCATTCCCCCTTTCACAAAGGTACGATGCCGCCGTTTGTGTCTATCTTTGCGGACTGCTACATCGGCTTACTTATTCGATAAAACTGCTACCGTTCTGTTGATTCTCATCCTTCTGGCAAGCTGGCTGTTCGTGCTGGTGGTTCAGCTTTTTTGCCTTCTCTTTCTCTTTTCGCGGTTGGCCTTTCGGCCTGTTTCTGCCCCCAAAAGTGCCACTGTGGCTCCGGTGATGGGTGTTACGGTGGTGGTATGTGCCCACAACGAGCACGACAACCTCTATGCGTTGCTGCCCCTGCTGACGGCACAAAATTACCCACTCTACGAAGTGCTGGTGATGGACGACCGCTCTACCGACCTCTCCGACGTGCTGCTGGAGGAAATGGTGCACCTGCTGCCTAACCTCCGCACAATCCGCATCGACGTGGAGCCAGACCATGTGACGCCCAAAAAATACGCCCTGACCATTGCCCTCAAAAAGGCCCTGTACCCCACCGTACTCCTTACCGACGCCGACTGCCGCCCCGCCTCCGACGCCTGGCTCACGGGCATGGTGGAGCCGCTGCAACAACCCGGTACCGAAATTGTGCTGGGGGTATCGCCCTACGAGCGGAAGCCAGGTTTCCTGAACTTCCTGATCCGGTCCGAAACCCTGTTTACGGCCGTGCAATACCTGTCGCTGGCCTTGGTAGGGCGGGCCTACATGGGGGTAGGGCGCAACCTGCTCTACCGCCGCGAGGTCTTTTTCCGTCACAAAGGGTTTTATAGCCACATGCGCGTCTGGGGCGGCGACGACGACCTGTTTGTGAACGAGGCCGCCACCCCCCACAACGTGGCCGTATCTCTGCACCCCGACACCTTCACGACCTCGGCCCCGAAAGAGACCTGGGCCGACTGGCAACGGCAGAAACAGCGGCACCTGGCCGTGGGCAAGCGCTATAAAGCTGTTGATAAAGCCTGGCTGGGCATTATCACCGCCTCGCACGTGCTCACGTGGGTACTGGGTCTCGCCGTGGGTTTCTACGTGCTGTATCTGGTCTTGTCGGGGCAGACAATGGCTTTGCTGAATCCACTGCTGCTGACGGCTACGGGTCTGTTTGTGGTTCGTTTTGGCTTATTTTGGGGCATCATCGGCCGCATCAGCAACCGGCTGGGAAAACAGATCGGCTCCTTCGCTATCCCTCTCACCGACCTCACGCTGGCCATCTATTATTGCCTGTCGTCCCTGCGCGTAGCCCTCACCTGGCGACGGAAACAGGGGGGCTGGTGAAATTTAGTTCAACGTTTAAAGTTTAATGTCTAAAGTTTGCCTGCTTCAGAGTGACTTTTGACTTTGAGTATTAGGCATTGAACGTTAAACCCTGGACTTTGAACGTTAAACTCCCCTTGGAACAACTCCTCACTTACTTCCCCGACCTTACCGATGAGCAGCGGGCGCAGTTTGCGGCGCTCGACGGGCTGTATCGCGACTGGAACGCCAAGATCAACGTGATCTCGCGGCAGGACATCGACGCGCTCTACGAAAAGCACGTCTTGCATTCGCTGGGTATTGCCAAAGTGATTCAGTTTAAGCCCGGCACCGAAATTCTGGACGTGGGCACGGGCGGGGGATTTCCCGGCATCCCGCTGGCTATTCTGTTTCCGCAGGTGAAATTTCACCTTGTCGACAGCATTGGGAAGAAAATCAAGGTAGTGCAGGAAGTGACCACCGCGCTGGGGCTGCAAAACGTGCGGGCCGAGCAGGCGCGGGTTGAGCAGATTAAGGGTACCTACGACTTTGTGGTGAGCCGGGCCGTCACGCGCTTACAGCCGTTTATGGGCTGGGTGCGCTACAAGATCACCAAACGCGGCAACAACGACCTCAACAACGGTGTTCTATACCTCAAGGGCGGCGACGTCACCGAGGAACTCGCCGAGATTCCCGAAAAACACCGCCTCTACAACCTCTCGGACTACTTCGAGGGCGAATTCTTTGAAACGAAAAAAGTAGTGTACGTTAAAAAATAGGTTTAAGGTTTAATGCTCAATGTTTAAAGTTGCTTCGCGCCCAGCTTCTGCGAACGTGAAGCAACTTTAAACATTGAGCATTAAACCTTGAACTCTCCTTACCATGAACGAGAAATTTAGCAGCAGCAGTTTTAAGGACCCGATCCGGCAGGACGTGATCGAGTTCAATGACAAGGGCGTAACCTTCCGGGCCAAAAAGCTCATTGGCGGCGTTGATAACTTCGTTTTCTACTCCGACATATCGGGTGTGGAGATCGACAACGGGTTGTTTTTCGCCACCATCCGCGTCATCCCCCGCGCCCGGCCTGAGATCGTGCTGAACAACTTCACCAAAGGCGACGCCCGCCGCGTGAAGGAGCTGATCCTGCAAAACGTCCCTGACCACCGTCCCGACACCTTTGGACGTTAGTGTTTGGCGGAGTGGTACCGGGCGGCGTTTGGCCGTTGAGCTAAGGCGTGGCAGGCCGTAGCAAAAGTTTTCTGCTACACCACCATCGATCAGGCTATCCTTAGTCATTGGCAGTCACCAGGTTCTGCGCGCAAATAGCCCAATCGCTATTGGCAGCAGGGCTAAAAAGCCAAATTTTTCGTCCAAACACTTGCGCAGGATGCCCGCAGGCCCTACTTTTGCACCACGATTTCAGAACAACGAAGTCGTCCGGCGCCTTCCCGAATAGCTCAGCCGGTTAGAGCATCTGACTGTTAATCAGAGGGTCGCTGGTTCGAGCCCAGCTTCGGGAGCATTGATAATCAAGCAGTTACGTTTATTCGTGACTGCTTTTTTTATGACAGTTGCAATACAACTTGCAATACATCTTAGCATGTGTGTAAGTGCCTATAAACAACAAAGGGGCTATAAAAAGCCCCTTTTGTGGTAGAGTTAAGTTTTAGCAATCGTAAGTGTTAATAGAGGTCAGCAACACCTTCGGGGCCTGTCCGGTTTTTGACAACCTGCACATGGGTTGGTGCTGTCGGAGATTGCTCCAGCTGTGCAAAAGAGCGGTAGCAAAGCATCACGACGTCGGCGTGCATATATAGAGGATCACAATTACCAAAGTCGTCAATAGAAGGCCAATTTGCCCGATCACTTCCTTCGACAGTTTCGCTTAGCTCAGCTACCACTACTACAGGTATTTTCAACTCGTAAACAAGCCTTTTGAGTTTTACAGCTATACTATTGATCTCCTTACCTTGAGCCTGGGAAACTTCAAACTCATCTAAGCTTAGGCTATCAATAAATAATATGTCAAGCATGCCCTGGTACTTAAGTGCTTTGGCCTTCTGGATAAGTTGTTCAACAGAGAACTGCGACATATTGTGGATGGTCAAGCGTGAATCGGTTGTCGGCATTTGCACCTGCATAGCCTTGTAGGGGTTGCCGTTGATAGCACCTATCGTGCATATGCACACAGCATGACCATCGTCTAAGGCTTTTAGCGTTTCACTGACCACAAGCTTCGTCATACCCATCTGAGCATGCCCTGCAACTACATAAAGCTTGCTCGAACCGTAACATCTAATTAGTTGACCTAACTGTGAGCAGGATGAATGAATTTGCTTTATAACGCCATTATGCAAATCTTCTAAAGATTTAACAGTTTTACTTAACTGCTGGGCAAAGTTAGGTTCGGGATAGTCTATCATATTAAATGTGAGTAAGGGTGTTGTTTATTGATGCATTTGCACTGAGAAATCAATTACCAAGAATTTTGCTACGTTGTGCTTCATACTCAGCAGACGAAAGCAATCCTTCATCAGCTAACTGCTTGAGCTTACGTAGCTCATCGCTCACTGATGGGCGTACGAAGCTACCTTGTTGCATGGTTTGAAGCTGTTTATGATGAAGGTCCAGCGTTCGCTGCTCAAACGCTTCCTGGCTTTGTGATTTAGACACTATTGTGAAAATCAGACCAAGCAGTGGACTCAAAAACAGTGAGAGAAAAAAAGCAGACCAAAAGCCAATTTTTCTACTTGAGCCAATAAGGCCAACAAAAAGGCTTAAAATGAACCAGGTGACTATAGTGCCAAGCATAACTACATCAGATGTCTAGAAGGTTGGAAAGAATAGCCTAATCCTAGCTCATCGGAATTGCTTCCTTGTGTAGTACCTCGTGAGGTATATCTAAAGCCAAATTCGGTGGTTGAGCGATTGTACAGGGACGATGTACCTGAACCTGTAAAATATGTTTTCATGTGTTGAGTGACGCCCTCAACAGACACAAAAAAATAGCGCGGGGGTTGCAATCATTCCGCCGTCGAGGTTCTGGTAAACCTTTGTACAAGAATGAAGCAAACACCCCGCGCCATGACGCGGGGCATTTAACCTCACTCCCCTGCACTAAAATTTACCAGATTTCGACGGCAGGAAGTGTCGTTAAACGCTACTATGTATGTCTTTTGAAGTCTTTTGCTATAGTTGAACTGATTGGTCTATTACAAACATAAGTAAAAATGAAACAGATGATAGACCGTAGAATCAGACTTTAATAAGTACAACTCATATCCATTACTCGATGCGAAATATGGTCCAACTAGCGTTGGTTCATCCTCTGTGGCGTGGTGACGGGTCATTCCCACACGCGTAGGGAATAGTTACAGATCATGAAGCCGCGGCCATCGCCTGAGTTCGGTTCATCCCCACACATGTAGGGAATAGATCCAGGACGCCGGATGCTTGGGCGGCTTGATCGGTTCATCCCCACACATGTAGGGAATAGGAGGTAGCGAAGCAACGAATTAGCATTAAGGCCGGTTCATCCCCACACATGTAGGGAATAGGAAGATAACCGGCGCGTTTGCGGCACTGGTATCCGGTTCATCCCCACACATGTAGGGAATAGCGTATAGCGCACAGCGTTATGCGGGCTTTTGTCGGTTCATCCCCACACATGTAGGGAATAGCGAAAACCCAGGAGCCAAATCGGCCAGTAGACCGGTTCATCCCCACACATGTAGGGAATAGGTTAACACTCTACAACTATGTCAAAACAACGCCGGTTCATCCCCACACATGTAGGGAATAGTTTCAATCGCGCCGATGGTGACGTAACCCTTGCGGTTCATCCCCACACATGTAGGAAATAGGTGTCGGTCGGCAGGGGGCTATCATACGTATCCGGTTCATCCCCACACATGTAGGGAATAGTTCTTCTCGATGTCCCGCTTGGTATCCTGAAACGGTTCATCCCCACACATGTAGGGAATAGGCTGCCGGGCGGCGTGGTGACGGGCGTCGATTCGGTTCATCCCCACACATGTAGGGAATAGTGCCGTTCGCCCTCTTTGGCGTTCCGTATCATCGGTTCATCCCCACACATGTAGGGAATAGGCGGGCCTGTTCCTCCTTCATCTGCCGGTAGTGCGGTTCATCCCCACACATGTAGGGAATAGTGCATAGGTAACGCGCGGGCGGGGCGGGGCAACGGTTCATCCCCACACATGTAGGGAATAGCTACAAAGGCCCCGGCATTAACGGTATGTCGGGCGGTTCATCCCCACACATGTAGGGAATAGCAGATAGCCATTCGTCTTCCTCGATTTCCCTGCGGTTCATCCCCACACATGTAGGGAATAGTTCTGCTGGGCGAGAACATCACCCCGCAGTGCCGGTTCATCCCCACACATGTAGGGAATAGAAACAGTGTGACGGGCTGCCCCTGCTGATACACGGTTCATCCCCACACATGTAGGGAATAGTCGCCTCCTTGCTGCGTGAACTGTATCCAACCCGGTTCATCCCCACACATGTAGGGAATAGACACCCCAATAAGCAGCAATATCACGAATGTCGGTTCATCCCCACACATGTAGGGAATAGCGGAATAATCAACGGGAGAGGATCAGTGTTCACGGTTCATCCCCACACATGTAGGGAATAGGGCGGTGGCGAATTGTCACTACCCCCGGTCAGCGGTTCATCCCCACACATGTAGGGAATAGGGTAGCTGGAAGCTGCACTGCAAAGACCGGGCCGGTTCATCCCCACACATGTAGGGAATAGGTATGACAAAAAGGTAAAAGCAGAAGGGGCGGTCGGTTCATCCCCACACATGTAGGGAATAGGCATCCGACCGAAAAAATATGCCCGACAGGTGCGGTTCATCCCCACACATGTAGGGAATAGCAGTACGCCAACATGGTTCGCGTCTACACCAACGGTTCATCCCCACACATGTAGGGAATAGTTAAGCAGCCTGTTTACCTTCTCCCTGCCCGACGGTTCATCCCCACACATGTAGGGAATAGTTTCTGGACTTTTAACAACAGTTTGGCCGCATCCGGTTCATCCCCACACATGTAGGGAATAGGGGTATGAATTTCTTAACAAATATCCACCCGCCGGTTCATCCCCACACATGTAGGGAATAGGTCACGGGGTCGGGCGGGCTTTGCGCGGGCTTCGGTTCATCCCCACACATGTAGGGAATAGCCAGAGATTGATTTCTCTGCCGGTTACTAACTCGGTTCATCCCCACACATGTAGGGAATAGTCTATTGCCTGTCCCTGCATGTGTTGGGACTTCGGTTCATCCCCACACATGTAGGGAATAGTAAGTCATTTAGCATAACAAAATCTTCGTGTTCGGTTCATCCCCACACATGTAGGGAATAGAAATAGAGCAACACAAAAGCAAAGTTTTTGAGCGGTTCATCCCCACACATGTAGGGAATAGAATGGATAATACAGGTTATTGATTCAGGTGGACGGTTCATCCCCACACATGTAGGGAATAGTAGAACCCAATAAGGCCGCGTAAACGGCCCATCGGTTCATCCCCACACATGTAGGGAATAGAACATCCATTGTTGAATCTATTGCTGCCATTGCGGTTCATCCCCACACATGTAGGGAATAGGGGCTGGCTACGTGTTTGTAGTTTGTGCTGGCCTGGTTCATCCCCACACATGTAGGGAATAGTTGCCCCACGTTTGGCGGCGGCGTAATGTCTACGGTTCATCCCCACACATGTAGGGAATAGAATGCCGTGGATCACGCCCGGCTTTAGGGGGTCGGTTCATCCCCACACATGTAGGGAATAGCTGCTTGTCGGTCGGCATCAGCAGTTTGTGGCCGGTTCATCCCCACACATGTAGGGAATAGGGTAGCCTGCTAATTGCCTGTCACGATTTGGGCGGTTCATCCCCACACATGTAGGGAATAGACCACGGCGGGCTTTAACAAGACGTGGTTCTGCGGTTCATCCCCACACATGTAGGGAATAGAAGACCGATCAGCAGGTAGATAACTTCGATGCCGGTTCATCCCCACACATGTAGGGAATAGGCCCCCAACGGGTCCATTGGCACGAATGGAGACGGTTCATCCCCACACATGTAGGGAATAGCCCTACGATACCGTCGTTCCCAACGACGTCACCGGTTCATCCCCACACATGTAGGGAATAGCACTCCACCACCCAACCCCGACTAACCGGGGGCGGTTCATCCCCACACATGTAGGGAATAGTGAGATTACTACCGTCTACATAGCTGGCGTAGCGGTTCATCCCCACACATGTAGGGAATAGTGATTCTGATTGATGAGCGCCGAGGCCAGGTTCGGTTCATCCCCACACATGTAGGGAATAGTACGAGCCGTCGAAAAGTACCAACTCCGCAAACGGTTCATCCCCACACATGTAGGGAATAGGCCGATGGTACGCCCGTGGAGGCGCAGCACCGCGGTTCATCCCCACACATGTAGGGAATAGACACCGATAACGGTCGGTTTTCGTGGAGCAATCGGTTCATCCCCACACATGTAGGGAATAGGTCTACGGTTTCTTCCGTCCGAACCCCTAGTTCGGTTCATCCCCACACATGTAGGGAATAGATCATGGAGGGGGCCGTGGGTACGCTGAACGCGGTTCATCCCCACACATGTAGGGAATAGGACCGGGTGGAGGTACGCAAGGGACTGCTGTACGGTTCATCCCCACACATGTAGGGAATAGTCCGGCTTCGTAGTTGTCTTTCGCCCGCTGAACGGTTCATCCCCACACATGTAGGGAATAGCACGACCGGGCCACAACAACACGCAGCATGAACGGTTCATCCCCACACATGTAGGGAATAGTTAGAGGCAAGGCCCGTCAAGCTTTTGGCCTGCGGTTCATCCCCACACATGTAGGGAATAGACTGGAAATTTACATGGAAACGAGGATTTTTTGATAAAATCATCCTGTATGTGTTGACGCAGGATGGCGGGTTAACCACAGTCCTTCAACATTGATTGGCACATACTGCTTGGGTTGCCACGAACGCATATCAAAGCCTTGCTCGTTGTTGGTCCGCCAAAGTAGTAGTACTGTCCCATCGTCGGCGCGGTTGGTGGCTCGTTCCCAAAGTGCCTCGCGTACAACTTCACTAACACGTCCTACAAAAACGCCTGCCTGTAATTCCACAAGCCAGCGGCTGAGATCGCCCCGTAAGGAAGGTGACACACACTCAACAATTAAAATTGTCATGATTTTTGTGTTTTAGGGTTGCTCCACCATGGCGTTGGTAAGGCCGGGTCTTCGTCAGGATCGAAGCCGTCGGGAGTTTCGGGCTCTACATCCAGCCGCAGTAGACGATCCACATCAGGCACGATACGCTGCAATAAGCGCAGGTTTGTAAACGCGTCGCGGCACCGCTTACGCACTTGCGTTTCGAGGTTGGGTAGCCCCTCCGCCACTGCCGCAAAAGCCACCGGTACCGTAAGCTGTACCTTATAGAGGTCGGCCACATCATAGACAAATGATAGCTGTTTGCCTTGATGGATGAACCCCAAGGCTGGGCAGTAGCCCGACGACAGTAATGCCACGTGAACCAGACCGTGCAAACAGGCATTGGCCGACGATAAAGCGCGATTTAAGGGGTCAGAGTCGGCCCATGAGTTGCGGTTGTAATTGCGTCCGTTCCAGCCAACGCCGTACTTCTGTGCAGCTTCAGCGTAGGCAGCTCGCACCCGAATGCCTTCACGGCCACGAATCTGCTCCAATTTCAAACCAGCAGGCAAGGGGTCAGGAAAACGCGCCCTGTACATGCGTTCAATCACCTGCAACCGCTGTTCAGGAGAGGCTGATAGTTCGGCTTGTTTCATAAGTCGATAAGCCTTGTGTGTTTCGCCTACTCCTTGTGCATAACACCGTACACCACCCTCGCCGCACCAAACTACTGAGCAGCCTGCTTCGGCCAGCGTTCGGATGGCGGCATGTGTTACCGACGTACCCGGCCCCAACAACAGCGCACTTAAACTGGCAACGGGTAGCGGGATGCTACCCTGCTTGTTGACGAACTCGACACCGAGCTTTGATTGCTCGATGTGTCCATACTCGAAGTACAAAAAAGACAGCGAATCCCGAATCTTCGGTAAGTCGCGCATTGCGTGTTTGTGTTTCATTACTTTTAACCGATTTTGGGAAAAGGTAGGAATGGCTGTCATCCAGACCGGACAAATAATGTCCGCTTTAGCCCTGCCTCGCTCCTTATTTCACAGCTCAAAACAGCCAATTCCAACCCGTTCATGCCCAAAATGACTTCTATTGAATACCTGCGTCGACTGCTCGACAGTGGTGCTGAACTCACCTCACAACACTTACAGGATCAACTAAACCTCAGTGAACGGCATGTACGTCGGCTCATTGGGCAACTACGCGATGAAGGCCTGCCAATTCTGGAACGGCCTGAGGGCAATCGTAAAGTATATGCGTTGCCCACTGAACGGCAGCAGTCGGCCGTTTCTGATCTCCGTTTCGATAGCGCTGAACTTCGGGCTTTGGCCATAGCCGCCAAAGCAAGCCGGTCGGTGCTGACGGGGACACCTCATGCAGTTGCCTTGAACCGGGCTTTTGAGAAGCTTCTCGACAAAGCGCGGCCAGTTTCTTACGTCTTTGATCTCGACGATTCGATGCAGGAATGGCAGTTTGATGATAACGCCACTGACCAGATCGCACTCGATCTGTTTAGCAGTATTGAGACGGCAATGGACAACCGGCAGTGCATCCGCATCAATTATTTTACTGCTCAAGACCAGCGTAATTCAACAGCCCGCAAGATTGATCCATATGGCTTTCATAAGCGTGGGCGAGCCTGGCTGCTGGTTGCCTGGTGCCACGAACGCAACGCCCTCCGTAACTTTTCGCTGACCCGCATCAGTAGGGTAGATGCCTGCTCTGAAGAATACTTCGACATTCCCGATGACTTCATCCCGGAAGACTATTTCCGGGCATCTTTAGGGGCTATCAACTCTGGGGCTTGTGAGGAACTACGCCTGTTGATTGAACCCGACAAAGCCATTTATTTCCGCGAACGGCTCTATCACCCAACACAGCAGATTGAAGAAGACCGCCCCGATGGACGTCTCGTGGTGTCGTACGAACTGGAAGGCTTTGAAGAGATGCGCTCATTTTGCCAGGGTTGGGGCGTAGGCATCACCGTACTCGAACCTGAAACGCTCCGCCAACGACTGCGAGAGGAAGCCGAAGCGCTAGTCAAACGCTATCAGGCGTAGAGGTTCTGTGTAGAGGTCATATACGGACACGAAATGTCCGGTCTCGCTTACCCATTGCCTTACCTTTCGGCCCTTACTCAGATAGAGTAGCAAACACATCAATACATGGAAGCATGGCGGCTTTTCTGGGCCAAAACCAACCGGGAAAAAATAGAGGGCCTTTCCGAAGACTGGACCCACCCGCTGTGGGCACACCTCATCGACGTAGGTAGTGCTGCACAGGTGCTTTGGGATCAGTTTCTACCAGCATCCCTTAAGCAAAACATGGCTGAGGGTATTGGCATGAACCTTACTGATGCTGGAAAATTCCTCAGTGTCTGGATTGGTTTACATGATCTTGGCAAAGCTATTCCAAGCTTCCAGGGTATACCGGGTGCTGCGCCGCGTGTAGTGGCTGAATTGGCCAAGGCTGGTTTGGTGATTGACCCAAATGCCAACCGGTTGCACCACGGTCACGCCTCCATCGCCATTGCCCTTCGGTGGCTGCACTCCGATTTAGACACCCAGCGCCCTGAAAGCCCAAAAAGCTACCTGCTCGATGCACTAGCGGCCTGCGTAGGTATTCACCACGGTAAGTTGGCGAAACAAATCTGCTGGGTCAACGTAGCCCGCGATATCAACCGTTCTCAGGCTGTGTTGGGCAACGCTCAGTGGCGACAAGCACAGCAGGACTTAGCTAATGCCGTATTTGCGGCCTGGGGAACTGAGTGGCCCGCCGACCGCCACCGTCGGGCTGCCAACCCGCGTCTGGGCAAAGGATGGCCCGACTGGCTAATGGCGTTTGCCGGCTGGGCCACACTCGCCGATTGGCTGGGGTCGATGCAGGGCTGTTTCAGTACGGCTACCCAACCCAGCGACGACCTGCGGGCGTACCTTGACAGTAGCCATATCGGTGCAAAAAAGGCTTTCGTCTTGGCCGGATTAGACCAACAAGCCCGACTCAGGCAGCTAACCTTTCAGGAATATTTCAAAAACGATCCCCGCCCACTACAGGAGATTGCCCGCGATATATCCCTGCACCCGACCGAGCCGAATCTGCTAATTATGGAGGCTCCCACCGGTGAAGGCAAAACCGAAGCTGCCTTTTATTTAGCTGCTCGGTTTAGGGGAGGTATCTATGCCGCTATGCCCTCTCAAGCTACCTCGAATGGCATCTTCCCCCGGCTTTGCACGTTCGTCGGGGGCGACACTGAACGAGGGTTAGCAGCGGCTCACGACGGTCCAATAGCCGCCCTGCGCTTGGTACATGGCAACGATTTGCTACGCGAAGACGCACTCACGCTGCTGAAAATTGATGAACGCCCGCCCGCCATCGACGATGACGACGAAATTCGTAAATCCACGTCAGGGGCAGCGGGGCGTATGTTGTCGTGGTTCATGCCGAAAAAAAGGGCCTTGCTGGTGCCCTATGGCGTTGGTACCGTCGATCAGTTGTTTCTAGGAGTGCTATATGCCAAACACTTCTTTCTAAGGTTGTTCTCCCTTTGCGGCAAGACGGTCATTTTTGATGAGGTTCACGCCTACGATACATACATGAACACCATCTTCGAGCGGTTGCTGGCCTGGTTGCGGGCATTGAACGTGAACGTGGTGGTACTATCGGCTACACTACCTGCCGAGACCCGTCAGCGAATGCTAACCGCGTGGGGTGGCAATCTACTCGCTGACAAAGCGTCCGCTCCTTACCCCATAGCGTGGCATGTAGCAGGTGGGCACGTAACGGCTCACGACTTTCTGCCTGACCCTAACCGTAAGCAACAGCTACGCTTCGACTGGTGTGACCCCAACACCGGCGTGTTGGCTAAAAAAATCTGTGATCTATTGGCGAATGGGGCAACCGTTATTGTGATCTGTAACAAGGTAGAGCGGGCGCAGGACTTGTTTGCTCTGCTAGACAAGGATGAGTTGTTACATGCCGACGACCGGATTTTGCTCCACGCCCGGATGCCGCAGGCATGGCGACAGATACGAGAAGACGCAGCCCTGACCCGCTTCGGTAAAGACCGCCCAAACCGACCTGGTTTGCTGGTGGGTACGCAGGTGATTGAACAGAGCTTGGACCTCGATGCCGACGCCATGATCACCGACCTCGCCCCGGTCGATTTGTTGCTACAACGGGCCGGGCGGCTGCATCGGCACAATCGCGATGATCAACGTCCGACGGACTTCAAAAAGCCAATGCTGCTGATTGCCTGCCCCGAAGCCGACTCCGGCGAGTTGCCAAACGTAGATGAGTTATCGGGCGGAGGTAAGATTTATGCCCGCAAACTGCTTTGGCAAACCTATAACGTAATGAAACGCTACGGAGGCTGGGCCTTGCCATGTGGGCATGAACAATTGCCCGGATACCGTCAACTAATTGACGATGTATATACCACTACGTTTTCGTTCGACCCGCCGCTTTCGACTGAATGCCAACGTCACTACGATGAAGCAGACCGGGCATTGACCGATAAAGAAGATGACCAGGAGAAGGAAGCGCGCCAGAGGTTAGTACCGAAGCCGAACGCATTGCAGGAGCTGTTTACGTCCGATGATCCTGAATTGGCCGAAGAAGACGAGACTAGCAATGGCAAACTTCCCAAACACCTGCAAGCTTTTACCCGCAACCCCGACGGCCTGAACGCCGAGGTGCTGTTGCTACATCGAACCGTCGATGGCTGGAGCCAGCATCCCAACGGCGAAACACTCATCTGGCGCGGCAAAATTACCTACCTGACCCCCGAACGCCTCCAGGCGGTCTTCGGCTCGGCGGTGCGCATTAGCCATGCGGGTATCGTATCGACGCTGTTTAAGGAACCCAACCCAGAATGGCAGTGGCAGCAGGATCAATCACGCATACTGAAACGCTTTCACTTGATCGAATTAACCAACTACGCCGCAACCATTGGTACTACCCGCTTAATACTCGATGATCGGCTGGGAGTATGTTATCCGAAACAGATGTAAATCTGTCAAAAAGAGAGGCATAATTACTTGTAAAACAAGTAATTATGCCTCTAGAGCCTCCCCACCAATGTGGGGAAAAATAGTGTAATTGTGAGCTTCTCACGGATCATGCCCACCAGCGTAGGCACATACAAACTAACAGCTTTTTTCATAAAATCATTGATTTAGGTAGGGTCCATATATGTCATGTTCAGCCTTTAACCCGAAAATATTATTCCGATCACCTATTGTACTAGGCTATCTCTTGAATGGGTCGATTGTTCACCATTACATTTGTTGAGAAGTAAAGACAGTGATATTTATAAGCTTCTCACTTAAAACTATGACCAGACTCGATGAGTTAGCCCATTTAGCAGCCATTCTCCTTAAAGGACATTGGTTGCCAGTAACTGAACTTTCTGACAAACTGAATGTCTGCCCGCGCCGCACTCAGGATGTTGTCAGGCATCTTCATGATTCAGGATACACGCTTTTGAGTCAATACCGTAAAGGCAGGAAGTTTTTATGCATATCAAGGGAAGATACTAACGGGCGGTTGGCTGAAATCCTGCACCCAAAAGAGCAAAAAATAGTACAAGACTTAATGAGTCGTTCGGGCAAGCGCGCTGAACGAGTTATACTTAAACTCATTCAAGCCGCAACTACAAAGCATTAACTGATTTTTCACACACCCCAATGCACAATTACAATTTACTTTACGAACCCTGGCTGCCAGTGCGGTGGTGCAGTGGTGCCCCACCCTCGACGGTGGGGCTGCGCGAAACCCTCATTAGGGCGCACGAAATTACGGAACTGGCAACAGATAACCCGCTGGAAACCATCGCGTTGAACCGGCTATTGGCCGCACTCATTGCTTCGGCTTTCCCCAGTATGGCTACCCCTGAAGGGTGGTTTGCGGTCTGGGACCGGGCGCAATTTGACCCCACCGTGCTCGATACGTACCTAGCCAATTACGCAGACAAGTTCGATCTACTGTCGCCCACCCGCCCGTTCTACAGTGACCCAAACACCGAGACGCAGGCACTGTCGCCCATGGCGCGGTTGCAACACGCTGCCACCAGCGGTAATAACGCCCTGCTGTTCAGCCATGATCTCGACAGTGTGCCGTTGGCTCTGCCGTTGGCCGAGGCGGCGCGGGCATTGGTTTGTACACAGGCAGCGGCGTTGGGTGGCGGGGTAGCTAAACCGTTTAACCTCTGCCACGGCCCGCTGGTGGGCGGGGCGTTCTTCTGGCTGCGGGGGCTGGCAGGTGGGGACACGTCGGCGGGCGACGTGTCGCTGTTCCGGGCATTACTGCTTAATCTGCCGCCCACGGAAGCAGTTTGGGGCAACCAACAAAAAGACAGAGGCGCAACCTGGGAAACCGACAAGCCTCCCGTAGCTGAAAAGCGGTGGGTCCACGGCATCCGTGATCTATTTACGTTCCAGAGTCGCCGTCTCCACTTAGTGCTCGACAGCGAACAACGAGCCGTAGGGGTGTTTTACAACCAGGGCAGTAAAATCGACGACCGTCAATTCGATGACCCACATCTGGCTCAGGTTGAAGGGAAAGACGGTTTTTACCCGCTCCGATTCCGTACTGACCGCGCTCTGTGGCAGGACTCGACTATTTATCTGATGACCAAAGAAGGCACGGCTGGCAAGCCCCCCGCTACGTTCGACTGGCTGTCGCGTCCTGATAATTTAGCCGAATTGGGACAGGGAATAACCGGGCAGTCGCGCTTCTCGGCAGACGTATTTGGAATGGTCAACGATCAGGCGAAGGTGGAGTTGTGGCGCCATGAACGCGTCACGGTATATCCTGACATTATTCAGGAGCCAGGCCGGTGGGATGTATTGAATAAGTTAATTAAAGAAGCGGATTTTCGAGCCGACCGGCTCCGCGAAGCCACCCGTGCCTATGCCATGCGGGTACGTCTCAACAAGTCCTACGGCACTCGACTGGGCGATGTTGAACGCGCTGACCGTGATAATCTTGTGCAAATGTTGGGCACTACTAGCCGCTATTGGGTCGGGCTGGGGCAACAGTTTGAGCCGTTTCTAGCCCAAATCGCGCAGGCTAATCAGGAAATGCTAGGGGATACCCTGACCGCTTGGAAAAAAGCAGCCTGGCGATTGGCCCGCAAGGCCCTTCAGGACAGTATTGAATCACTTGCTACCGATGCCCGCGCATTTCAAGCTGTGATCGAAGCCGAAACCGTCCTGAGCCGGGGAACACTATCAACCAAAACAACCAAACCTGAACTTGCATGAACCCCACTATCGACAACAGAAAAGACCTGATCGGCTTTTTATATCGCCAAAAAGACGCCAAAGGCCGTGCCACGCTAGCTGAACTCCGCCGGGCCGCCGCTGATCCACGAAACAACTTGCGCTTGTTTAGCCTGATTGGTCAGTGCCTGCCCGACCCCAGCGGCCCCGCTGATGAGGACGATTGGGTTGTTGAAGCCCATTTGCTGGTGGCTATGCTCTTCGCCGTTCATGGGGCCACCCGCTGGACTAAAGCCAACCGGCTGGATATGCCCGCTTTTCCTGAAGGTGAAAACCGACGGTCATTCGGAGCCTCATTGCGTCTACTCAAATATCAGTTGGGCACCGGCGAAAACAGCCTTGACTTACGCGTAGGTGCCCTGCTAGACACCAACGCCGAAGACATCGCCGTGCCGTTGCGAAACCTGGTGCAGCGTATTGCCACAGCCCCCAAAAGGCCAATACCCATTGATTACTATAAACTCCTGAACGACTTGATCAATTGGCAGCAGACACATACCCGTCTCCGTTGGGCGCGTGACTATTGGCAACCCAACACCTCTGATGAAGATATAGACACCGCGCCTATGGTCAGCGACCCAAATAGCAACAACCAATAACTTTTTTCAACACCCAATTTTACAAGATTATGAAAACGATTGAGTTTCACATCCTCCAAAATTTTCCACCATCGAATCTGAACCGCGACGACAGCGGCGCACCCAAAGACTGTGATTTCGGCGGCTACCGGCGGCAGCGCATTTCTTCGCAGTGCCTGAAACGGTCGGTGCGGCAGTCGGATGTATTTCGCCAGCAAATGACCGACCGGTTGGGTATTCGCACCAAACGCGCCCCTCAAAAAGTAGCTGAAGTCTTGGTGGGCATGGGCCTCGCCGACGTACAGGCAAAGGCAATGGCCCTGGAGTTTTTTGAAGCACTGTATGGTGTAAATGACAAAGGCACCACCGATTACTTGCTCTATGTGGGTGAAGAAGAGTTGAAACGAGCAGCCACTATGCTCTATAACGCTGGTGCCGAATTGCGCACAAAAGCCGAGGTAATCACTCAGTTGCGGATAGAGGAAGCTATGCTGGCTAAGAAGGAAAAGGAAGTTAAAACCAAAGAAATAACCGAGGCGGCGAAGCTGTTCAATGCCCTAGCCGAGCAGTATAAGGCTACCTACCCCAAACACGTGCGGGCGGTCGATGTTGCTTTGTTTGGGCGGATGCTGGCTGATAATCCCACCGAAAACGTAGATGCTGCCTGCCAAGTTAGCCATGCTATTTCGGTTAACAGAATGAACATGGAGTTTGACTACTTCACGGCAGTTGATGACATACCAGCGCCTGACGATAATGCTGGCGCGGCAATGTTAGGCACAGTGGGCTTTGCTTCGTCGTGTTTCTATCGCTTTGCATGTCTCGACTTAGACCAACTCACGCGTAACCTCGGCGGCGACAGCAAGGCGGCGCACGAAGGTGTGATGGCTTTTGCCGAAGCGTTCATTCAGGCGCGGCCTTCAGGCAAGCAAAATACCTTCGCAGCTCATTCATTACCAGCTTTCATGCTACTGGTGGTGCGCGAAAACGGCCAGCCTGTTTCGCTCGCCAATGCATTTGAGAAGCCTATTTCGCCCACTAAATCACAGAGTCTCACCAGTGGTGCCATTACTGCTTTGGCCAGACACTACACCAATCTCCAGAAAGTCTATGGCCTGAACGGACAGGCGTTTGGCGTACAACTAGACGCCGAAGATGGCCTAACCAACGCGCCATTTGCCCTCATCGACAACGTACCTGCCATGCTGAGTACGCTTAAGCAAACCCTTCACACCTAATCTTGGTCTGTTATGCCATATACACTATTGATGCGGCTGGCCGGACCCATGCAGTCGTGGGGCGTGAGCAGCCGTTTCTCAATACGCGAAACCCTTACCGAACCCTCAAAGAGTGGTGTGGTTGGGTTACTTTGCGCGGCATTGGGTTGGGATCGGGCCGCACCCACGCACCCCATCGCAGGAAGTGAACGCCCCCTGGCTACACTGGCTAATTTGCCCATGGCAGTGCGGGTGTTGCGCGAGGGTACCATCCGCCGTGACTATCACACAGCGCAAAACGTGCTGCGGGCTAAAGCTAAACTGCGCCCCGGTAAACCCACTGCGGCGGGTGATTTGCAGGGAACCGTCCTGTCAGAACGTTTTTACCTCAGCGATGCCCATTTTCTAGTAGGCCTTGAAAGCGATGACCTGCCATTCTTAGAAGCATTGGATGCAGCTCTGGCTGCGCCGTTCTGGCCCCTAAGCCTGGGGCGCAAGGCCTTTGCGCCCACTGCACCTGTCCGGTTTGCTAACACTCTTCCTGACTTAACCACCACGAGCATTGCTGCTCTGCCTATGATGGAGGCATTACTAACGGCCATCGACCCGTTTTTTATGTCGAGACGGCGCGAAACAGAAAATCCTATGCTCCGGCTTGTTGCCGATAGTGGTGTCTACCCCGCTCTTGCATTGGGATATGTGGGCACAAGCCGCGCCCAACGTACTGACGTGCCACTATCGTTTGCCTCCCGCCAGTTTGCCCCCCGCGAAGTGACCATTTTCACCCCCAAGCTCAATGATGCACCTATCTAAACTCGTTTTGAACCCGCGTAGGCGCGACGTTTGGCGTGACCTGCGTTCGCCTTATGACCTTCACCGCACTTTGGCTCATGCTTTCCCAACCGAACCGGGTATTAACTACCGCGCCCAGCACGGCGTTTTGTTTCGGTTAGAACCCATGACCACCCCTAACGCGATGCCAACTGTGCTGGTGCAGTCGGCATCGCCCCCTGAATGGAGCTGTTTACCCGAAGGCTATTGTCTACAACAGCAGTCGGCTCCTTACGACCCAACCTTCGCGGCGGGGCAATCATTAGTGTTCAGGTTAGTAGCCAACCCTACCAAAAAACAGAAGATTAACGGCCGGGAGCAGGGTAAACGTGTAGCTCTGCACGACCTGCCCGATCCCGACGCTGCTGATCCCGATACACCTACGCCCGCCCGACTATGGCTAACGCGCAAAGCGGAGCAACACGGTTTTCGGGTGGTTTATACCCTAACTGATGGATTCTGGTTAGGTGAACCCAATGGAGATGGAGCACGTGGTAAACCGCAATTACCTCATTATGGCGTTCGTTATGACGGATTATTGCAGGTAACAAACCCAGATACACTGACTAAGGCATTAACAACAGGCATTGGTCCAGCCAAAGCATTTGGATTCGGTTTATTGTCCGTGGCTCGTCCTCAATAGTACTGCTAGTTAAACATATACATGCCCCGGCAGGACGTACTGACCTCCTGCCGGGTCACTTGTGTTGTGCCAAAATGCACCGACACTAAACCGTTCATTGACATCTAAAAACCGCGTTTCTGCGTAAATTTCCAGTCTATTCCCCACAAGCGTGGGGATGAACCGCTGTGAGCATGCCTGGGCTGATGAGGACTTATCTATTCCCCACAAGCGTGGGGATGAACCGTTCCTATGAACATAGATCGGATTTTGTACCCCCTATTCCCCACAAGCGTGGGGATGAACCGGAGGCCGAATTAGCCGAACAGCGGCTAGACATCTATTCCCCACAAGCGTGGGGATGAACCGGATGGGCAACAATCTGTCTTTTAACAAAAAAGCTATTCCCCACAAGCGTGGGGATGAACCGATAGGCCCGCAAACGGTCGGCGCGACGAACAACTATTCCCCACAAGCGTGGGGATGAACCGATGTACCCAAGTACTGCGCGATGCCCTGAGTACTATTCCCCACAAGCGTGGGGATGAACCGCGTGAGGATCTGCTCGGCAATCGTGCCACTCGCTATTCCCCACAAGCGTGGGGATGAACCGACAGAAATCGAGTTTGGCGAGGAGGCGGATTACTATTCCCCACAAGCGTGGGGATGAACCGACAGGCGACAAGCCAGCAGATTGTTTTATCACCTATTCCCCACAAGCGTGGGGATGAACCGCCCATTTGCGGGCGGCGGGCTCGAGGGAGATTCTATTCCCCACAAGCGTGGGGATGAACCGCATTTGCATTCGCCACGACGCCACCGATGAGCCTATTCCCCACAAGCGTGGGGATGAACCGTCGGGTCATACCGTTGAACAAAATCTTGCCACCTATTCCCCACAAGCGTGGGGATGAACCGTGCCGCATCCGCATGGCGGGCTCAGCCACCGACTATTCCCCACAAGCGTGGGGATGAACCGGCGTTGGGCATCGGCCTAATCATTACTGCTATCTATTCCCCACAAGCGTGGGGATGAACCGCAATTGTGATAGACTAGGACCTGAAACGGAATCTATTCCCCACAAGCGTGGGGATGAACCGCTCTACGAAAGGCTTTGGGCAACTCCGTACGCCTATTCCCCACAAGCGTGGGGATGAACCGCAGCTGCTGGCCCACCCCACCTACAGTCAGGCCTATTCCCCACAAGCGTGGGGATGAACCGCCCTGAGCCGTGCCAAACCAAGCCACCCAAGCCTATTCCCCACAAGCGTGGGGATGAACCGGTGGTTGGTTGTCCTGGTACGGCCTTGTTGTTCTATTCCCCACAAGCGTGGGGATGAACCGTAACCCTGGAAGACGGCACGGCCGGGCTGGTGCTATTCCCCACAAGCGTGGGGATGAACCGTCCGATCAGCAAAAGCAAATCGGTAATGCAAACTATTCCCCACAAGCGTGGGGATGAACCGCAATCGCTCCCTGTTTTTTTGAATAAAATCCACTATTCCCCACAAGCGTGGGGATGAACCGATTACAGGACAAAATACCACACATGAGCGCAACTATTCCCCACAAGCGTGGGGATTAACCGCATTACACGGCCTGTAGGCCAATACGTTACACCTATTCCCCACAAGCGTGGGGATGAACCGAACGAATCGAACACAGTGTCTTCTTTCCAGTACTATTCCCCACAAGCGTGGGGATGAACCGCGGTGCAGGGCCATGTGGCAAGCTGGTGACCCCTATTCCCCACAAGCGTGGGGATGAACCGACAGTCCATTTCGAGAGTTTAGGTTTCGTTCACTATTCCCCACAAGCGTGGGGATGAACCGCCACGACGGGCATTAAAAACGCCTTTGAAAACCTATTCCCCACAAGCGTGGGGATGAACCGCTGGGATAAAATCGTGGGGGCCGACCGCTACCTATTCCCCACAAGCGTGGGGATGAACCGAGCCAATACCGCAAGCCATTTTAACGGCTGCACTATTCCCCACAAGCGTGGGGATGAACCGAATTCATTCCTGTAGCTGTTCCGATACAGCCTCTATTCCCCACAAGCGTGGGGATGAACCGGTGAGCGTGCTGTTTAAAAAAGGGCTTAAACCCTATTCCCCACAAACGTGGGGATGAACCGATCACATATAACCCTAGTGTTTATGACGAAATCTATTCCCCACAAGCGTGGGGATGAACCGAATGGTGGTAGCCCGTTTGCCGATGGTTTTGTCTATTCCCCACAAGCGTGGGGATGAACCGTTGTCGATCTGTTGATCGACGTGGATTATGTGCTATTCCCCACAAGCGTGGGGATGAACCGACAGCCGTCAGCAGCAGCTGCGCCAGGCGGGCCTATTCCCCACAAGCGTGGGGATGAACCGCCGCCATCTACCGGGCCATCGCCTTGGCATGGCTATTCCCCACAAGCGTGGGGATGAACCGGCATACGAAGATTAGCCACCAACTAACCACCCCTATCCCCCACAAGCGTGGGGATGAACCGGCGATGTCGCTCCCGGCAATGCCCGAGGTGTCCTATTCCCCACAAGCGTGGGGATGAACCGCAGATCGCGTACTTGGCCCCCACGGCGGTAATCTATTCCCCACAAGCGTGGGGATGAACCGACTGTAGTTTATTGGGTTGCGTCAAGTCGTTACTATTCCCCACAAGCGTGGGGATGAA
The DNA here is from genome assembly GCF_017353185.1 of Fibrella rubiginis. Lineage (GTDB taxonomy): Bacteria > Bacteroidota > Bacteroidia > Cytophagales > Spirosomataceae > Fibrella > Fibrella rubiginis. The sequence continues at coordinate 223,068 of NZ_JAFMYV010000010.1, forward strand.
CCGCACAAAGCCGCCCACGTGGCCTCCATCAAGGACTATTCCCCACAAGCGTGGGGATGAACCGAGCCAGCAGGAACTAGACAACCTTACCAAAGGCTATTCCCCACAAGCGTGGGGATGAACCGGCCGTGGCTAAAAATGCGAAGGTGGTGGCCGTCTATTCCCCACAAGCGTGGGGATGAACCGTTGCCCGGCTTTTCAGCGACGAAGGGCAGGACCTATTCCCCACAAGCGTGGGGATGAACCGACCTCTGTAGGGTCTAATTTGCCCGTCATTATCTATTCCCCACAAGCGTGGGGATGAACCGACGATATTTTGGCTTAAGGTTATCGGTAGAAACTATTCCCCACAAGCGTGGGGATGAACCGACTACCCAAGGCGCGGAAAGTCTTTCCAGTGCCTATTCCCCACAAGCGTGGGGATGAACCGGAGGTAGCCAGCCAGATATTTCCGACACCGCCCTATTCCCCACAAGCGTGGGGATGAACCGTCAATGCCGAGCGTTCCGCCAATAGTCCGAGCCTATTCCCCACAAGCGTGGGGATGAACCGTTCTTTAGTGTTCCTTGTGAAAATCCGGTTTGCTATTCCCCACAAGCGTGGGGATGAACCGGTCATTGTCTTCCATGAACTGGGCAATAGCGGCTATTCCCCACAAGCGTGGGGATGAACCGGCTTGGACTTGCCAGCAGTTGATGCCGTGTTGCTATTCCCCACAAGCGTGGGGATGAACCGATCAGTAGCGCCCTGGCTGATTTTGACGTGGCCTATTCCCCACAAGCGTGGGGATGAACCGGCGTAAAGATGCTGGAAGACTTGAAAGACCACCTATTCCCCACAAGCGTGGGGATGAACCGGCCTAAGCGCCTCGACCGAAGGTACGCTTATCCTATTCCCCACAAGTGTGGGGATGAACCGCCGCGCTTCGTTTTCTTTTCCAGATTGTAATACTATTCCCCACAAGCATGGGGATGAACCGGATACAAGGCCAATCTTCACCGCGAACCCGCTCTATTCCCCACAAGCGTGGGGATGAACCGCCCTCCGGCACATCGACCAGCCCTCCGGTGCCCTATTCCCCACAAGCGTGGGGATGAACCGACGCCAACCGCCTGCTGGGTTGACGTGGCGACCTATTCCCCACAAGCGTGGGGATGAACCGGCGCGGGCGCAACCCCCGAAAACAGGGGTGGTCTATTCCCCACAAGCGTGGGGATGAACCGTGGGCATTAACCAGTCGCAAACAGATTGCGTGCTATTCCCCACAAGCGTGGGGATGAACCGAACTCGGTCTCTTCGTCGTCGGCCTGCGTTAGCTATTCCCCACAAGCGTGGGGATGAACCGGATAGCCAGTATTTGCGGGCGGGTTTGGCTGACTATTCCCCACGAGCGTGGGGATGAACCGTGTAACTGTGACCTTTGGGCCTAACTATCAGACTATTCCCCACGAGCGTGGGGATGAACCGATAGCGGACTGGGACGCGGAAGGGCTAGACGACTATTCCCCACGAGCGTGGGGATGAACCGGTCTTCCGGGCAATTTTCGTCGATAAGTTATACTATTCCTCACGCTTGTGGGGATGAACCGCAGGAGATGGAGTACGTTTACGCCAAGGGTAACTTACTCTCCACGCGTGTGGAGATGAACTGGACGGTTCGCCCCAAGGTTGCCGAAATTAGCCATACGCTATTATGCTTGAACGGCGTATTATGTCTGTCGTCGCAATTACCCCTTCGACTGACTTTCGGTTTGTAGATTATCTGTTATTTAGTCTTCAGACGTTTGATCGTCCTGTCCCTTCAATTCTTTCTGAATTTCAGCGATTAATTGCTCTTCAGTCGGCAGGTGCAACTGGTACTTGCTGGCAAACAGTTGTGTGTTGTGTTCAGGCAGGGTGTAGCGCACGACTGCATCGTTCTTGTCGGCACATAGTAATACGCCAATGGTTGGATTCTCGTGAGGCTCTCGAATGGCCCGGTCGTAGTAGTTGACATACATCTGAAGTTGACCCAGATCCTGATGGGTGATCTTGTCCATCTTGAGGTCTAGCAAGACGAAGCATTGTAGGAGCCGATTATAAAATACCAGATCAATTTTGAACTCATCGCTCTCAATGAAAAGTCGCTTTTGGCGGGCAACGAAGGAAAAGCCGTTGCCCAGTTCCAGCAAAAATTCCTGAATGTGGGTGATGATGGCATTTTCAAGATCGTGTTCGTAGTAGCTCGCCTGAGGCTTTAGGCCCAAAAACTCCAGCACCATCGGGTCTTTAATGAGTTGGCTGGGCTGGGTAGGCTTTTCCTTGGCCTGGGCAATGGCTAGTACACTTTCTTTGTCCTGACTCAGCAGCAACCGTTCATAGAGTAGGCTGTTGACCTGCCGTTCCAACTGGCGAACCGTCCAGGCATTCTTTTCGGCTTCGGCGAGGTAGAACGCCCGTTTGGTGGCGTCATCCAACCGGATAAGGACTTTATAATGGGTCCAGGTCAATTGTGAACTCAACGAGTTCACAATTGGAAACGCCAAGTAAAACTGTCGGCTCAACTGTAGGTTGCGCGAGGAGAAATTTTCACCATAATCAGCTACAAGTTGAGCCGACAGGTTTTTAATGAGCGCTTTGCCGTAGACGGCCCGTTCAGCCCCCTGCTGTTCGTCCTCTACGATGAGGCGGCCAATCTGCCAATACATGAGGGTGAGGGCGTGATTGACGGAGCGGGCTGCGCTTTCCCGCGATTGGTGAATGATGAGCCGTAGGTCCGCGAGAAGCTTGTCCATAGGAGTTGTCAACGACGAATGCGAATGGGTTAAATCTGGATGAACGAAGATACAAGTGGATCACGGGTTCGACAGCGTCTCTCACTTTTGTCGTTGATGCCACCCCAAAAGGACAAAGTTTGTCGACAGCCCCAGCGAGAGCTACCAATAGTTGAGAAACCATGATTTTATATGCGTAACTGGCTTTTGGGTCACAAAAACCCTTCTTTTTATTATCGTCCATTTTGTCCAGTACACTCAAATAGTAGAGTAATATCGTTATCGCTAAGCGTGATTCTCATTGATTACATGCTCCGGTAAGCTTTATGGTTACAAGATGTTTCCCCTTTTTATCATTGTCTAATTTGTCTAATAGACTAAAACAGTAGAGTGATTTAAGATTACTGTTGAACATAACCGGAGTTATCTGGTAAATAGGTGACCAAAAGATATGGCAGGCACATTAAGGGAAAGAAAATCTTTTTTCAAGCCCGCAGACGCATAGATACCACCCCTATCATCAGGCAGCTCTCATCAATTATTTGATTCGGGGTTCCATTCTGAGATTATAGCCCTAGCTGCTGTTCACCTCAGTTATAGCAGATAAAGAGATTATTTTGTCGAGGCTGATACCGGTTACACTTACAGTTGAACTATGAAGTACGTCTGTACGCCTTATTCCATCTTCCCAGAAGTGAATCCGTACGTACTGATTGTTTCCCTGAGCCTTCAGAATCAGGTTCTTTTTTGACCGTCTCTGGTTACTCATAATGTTGCGGCACCGTCTGGCAGCGGCTCTACCATTGTATTTCTCCGAGCAAAACCGCGACGAGGACAACTGACTAGTTAAAGTCTTGCCACAGGAGACACAAACTCGATCAGGAGCCAATTCAAGAACAGAACTGGTAGTTTCTATAAGATTGGGGGGCGGTTCAATAATAGAGTTAGCTGTTTGTATAGACGGAGACACCGTCTGGGGGAAAACTACGTTTACACCTAGATAGTCAAGTGGTGTAAACGTAGCTGCTTCATGTGCTTCACCTCTGCCTTGGCTGATTTCTGTAACCGTGTCAATGGCTGTATGAACATGGGCTAGTCGTGATTGATCGACAAGGCTATTCCATTCAATGATAATACGCCGTATCAAGTCGTTTTTAAAGTCAAAGGCTTCGCATTTGTCCAGGATGTAAACAAGCCGTTCCCGGTTGTCCTGCCGTTGCCATCGTGTCGAAGCAACGTCTTTCTCGAATACCGCGCTTCTTTTCCGTTTCCAGGCGTGTGGGCGTTGGAGCCGGTAAAAATCGACACGTTCAGCATCTGTTAACAAATCGAGACGTGAAGGTTGTAGGTCCACAAACTCGATGCGCTCTATAGCTTCTACCAGCTTGGCTACAAGTGGAACGACGTTAACAGGATTACGAAGGTCATCAAGCGTCTGTACATTGTACTCTTTCAGAAAGCGCATTTTCCTTACTCTCACCTCAACTCGAAGCTGGTTTTTGTCAGAGTAGCCAAACAGTCGGCCTTTGTCATAAATTTTTACTTCATGATCATCAAAAGCCCATGCTAAGCCTAAGCCGGGCCTTTTTTCGTCTACCTGTCGGCTATAGGGCTTATTACTGCATACAACCATTGAATCAATGACTTTAGTAGGGGAATAGGGCAGCGAAAGATTTATACCAATTTCCAGCGTCTGAATCAACGTACTCGTAGGGTCAATACTGAAGCGTTCTGTTAAGTCATCAATGGCGGTAATAAGATCCTGAATGAAAAACTGGTTGCAGTTGTCGCCGCCCTTGTTGTAGTAACGGTGCAATGATCCAGTCACTATGTGCTTCTGCGCGCCTGTTTTCTGTGAGGTTGTCGAGGTGAAGGTTAGTCCGTGGTAAGTTGCTTTTCTTTGCACTACTTCTGCAGTGCTGCTTGGTACTGACAGCATAGCATTAGTTATCTCAGGAACATTATCCCAGCGATTAACCACCACATTTGGGCATAGTAATTTCAGGCCATCAATCATGGCGAAACACACTAAGTAGTAAGTGATAGATAGGGGAGGGGGTCGACTAGCCCACGGCGCGTTTTATGTCCACCAAGACATGTGGGTGCCCCTGTCGAAAAGGAACTGTATAGGCTGTAGATAGCCAGAACAGTTGGCGACTAACCACCTTATTACCCGTCAGTAACCGCCTAGATCGAATCAGACCTATTAAGGGAGAACACTACCAGTAGTAAGGCGATTGTTTATGGAAAGTGGAGCGGCGATTGCCACCGCTCAGTTCCTGTTTTGTACCCCAGCTTCCAGATAGGCGATTAACTCACTCTTCAAAAAATAGAGCCGCCCGAACCGCTTCCTATGCGGTATCTTTTTAATATTCTGGTAGACGGTCTGTTCTGATATATCCAGAAACTCCGCTGCCTTGGCCACGTTTAGAGGCTTTTCCTCATCCGGTCCAGTCCGATGTTCTGTCTGGAGAGCTGTGTTACCAGATTGATTGCTTATTGCCTCACGAACAGCATTCTGGATCAGATTGCTTAACTCTGTACTCTCTATTTGAATGATCACCATGACATTTGTGTCTGTTTATTGATAGTGCAAATGTCAAATGCTAATACTTTCATGTGTATATACTCTGTATATAGTCATTATTGTCTTCTATCATTTTGCTTATTATCTAGCTGTTTTTTAACAATCTCTTTCATTTCGCTAAACACCCTCAGATTGACTGTTTCTGATTGCCTGTGAGCCTGCTGTAAGACTTGATGATAACTCTTTTCATCAATGCCCAAAAGGCCGCCTACTCGCTGTACAAACACCTTCTTTGTTGGTAAATCACCATTTTGTTCTGTAACAAGTCGTAGATCATACAGAACATTTAGGATGCGAATTAGATCTGACCTTGCCCCGGTCCTGTCGGATAGTTTAAACGAACTTTCAGACTCAGTAGTCCGCTCCTCGGAACTGGTCACATAAATCGTAAGTACACTTTCGTAAAGTTTAGCGATTCTAATAGCATGAGTTACATAGCCATTGAGTCCATTGAATAAGTTGAGCCAGTCAGTATTTGCATCCAAGTCTGAAAAATCAGCAGGCACTTTACCCGCAAAATCGGTCAAGGCTTCGATCACCATCTGTAATGTACTCTTATAATGATCTAGAAACTTAAGTGCCTTCCCATTGGTCTCCAGCATACTTACCTCACTCTTAAAGGCAGTTAGCTCCCGTTGAAGCACCTCAATCCGATCTCTGAATAACCACTGCCAAACATTAGGCGAAGTTTGCCCTAATGCCCGCAACCTCTCAAAGACTATGCTAGCAGGTAGTTGAGGCAAGGATGGCATATCAACAGAGGCATACTTTATGCTTAAATCGACAATGGCATGCTCATCACCTCGGAGTAAAGAAAGACCATCATGCGGGTTACGTCCAAATGCAGTATACAGCAGAGCAATTTCCTCAAACAAAGTTTGGGTCTTGTTTACGATGTCAAAATTCACAATTGTATTCAGTTAACAATCAGTCTGGTTTAAAGAGCACTTAGGAACTCTTTGGCCTCGTCGTCATCGAAGGACCCTAGGTAGCTCTCCGTTGTCTTGATGTTGGTATGGCCCAATGATTTGGAAATGAAGGCGAGCGAGGCATTTCCTTTCAACAAATTGGTAGCGAATGAGTGACGGGCTGAGTAAGTGTTTACGTCTCCTTCAATCCCTAACTGTTCAGCAATCTTCTTCATCCATTTGTTTGTCATTTTTACGGTTTGGTGTACTGCCTGCCTCTTCTGATGATCAGTCATCGCTGTGTTAAGAAACGGGAACACGTATCCGTTCGCATGCCTAATCGAAGTACCCCAGCGCTCAATAATGGCAATAGTTTCAGGACGTAGGTGAGCTACAACAGGCGTTTGATTCTGCTTCTTACTTCGAGCAGTCTTCTGCCGTATAAACGTTAGTTTCTTGCCTTTGAGATCAACCCGTCCCCAAGTGAGGTGACAAAGGTCAGTTAGGTTAGCACCATTGCAGAAATAGGAGAATAGCCATAGATCATGACTACGGTGTTCCATAGTGCCTAATATGGGCTTGTATGCTTTAATCTGCTCAATGGCGGCTTTGGGTAACGCTTTCTTCACGTTAGCCCCGGCTGGTATTACGTAGCGGTTGCGCCCAAACGGATAGGTTTCATGGCTCATTATCCCAGCTTGTATGGCATCATTTACCACGGCCCGAACATGCCGCAAATAGATTCCTACAGTGGTGAGGCTCGCTCCCGTTGCTGATTTCAGTTTGCTTTGTGGAGCTTTACCACAGCTTAACATCCATTGCTCATACGTTGCAAGAAAATGGGATGTCAGATGGCTAAATTGTAAAGATGCGGCTGGGCGTGGCTGACTTAATCGGCGGGGCACTGGAATGCCTAAGAACTCTTTACGTTCCTCATCGGTGAAGGAGTCGACAAACCGGCGCAACGATTTTGCCGCCAGTTCGTAGTTGATCGCATTACCGAGACGCCCGCTATTGATCATGCTGGTAGCTTTGGCAAATAGGGAGGCTATAAGGTCAGTTTGTTCGACGGGCTTGCTTTCTTCTTTACCCCAGTTTGTGAGAGCTTCAACAAATGCATCAAATGTAAAACGGTCGCCTAGCTGACCAATGACTAGTTGCGCCCGTTTCAGATAGCTAGTATGAGTTTTGCCAAAATCGTCTAGATAGGTATCTCCATAACATTCATGCCAGAGTCGAATTTTGTTTTCATCCTTAATCCTGTTGTCGAGCTTGTTTTTGCTGTCTTGCAGGAAAGCCCATTCAGAAAGGGTTATCTTACGACCAGTTGAGAACAGGCGTTGTTTTCTGTCTTGACAGATAAGCCATTTGATCACCCCTTCACCTTCTTTACTGGCCCTTTTGTCAAAAAACAGACTGAACGTTACCTTGATCATAACGGTTAATTGTGGGTAGAATTTGCTGTTAGTTGCAATACAACTTGCAATACAAATCTACATAATCAACGCTAAAAAGCGATAACACAGCGTTTGAAATATTGAACTAACTTGCTGTTTATCAATATAGTTGAATAACAGCGATAAGCTTACGGGGAGGGGCTAAAAAGCCTTCGACTACGACTGTTAATCAGAGGGTCGCTGGTTCGAGCCCAGCTTCGGGAGCAAAACCCCCAAATCAGTCTGATTTGGGGGTTTTTATGTTACATCACACTGTATAAGTCCTTTATTGAATGGACAAGGGATAAGTTCGCTTCTCAAGTAATCATTACTTCCTTGCACGTTGCTAGGACGTTAGGCATTAGGGATATTAATGAAGAATTCGAGGAGAACAAGGATATAGATGTTAGCGACCTGAAATTGACCGATTTTAAGTTTACGGATGATGAATTGAAAATTATAGGAGATTATCTTTTCAGCTACGAAGCAACAGATTTTTTGCTGAATGAATTTATAGCAACATCTGGATTTGTTACAGATAAATGGTTTATCGATGCCTACAAACGTAAATCAAGGGAAAGAAAAGAAAAAATTTCTCTTGCAGAAGCTAGAAATTGGGTAAATGGAGTTTTTGAATTTTTAGAAGAAGAATAACTAATTTATTGTCAGAATTAATGTATTCCACACAAATCCTGACAATAAACTGAACTAAATTACAACATCTTCAAGAACTTGAACATTATTCTTTGTCCAAGAATTTTTACTGATTAAATATTTAAGAACACTACCGAAGTTTTTTAACTCTCTTTTTTCTAAATTTTCTCGTTCTCGATCAGTGCCAATTTGTGAAGAAGGATAATATAGCTTTAAAGCCTCTAAAATTGTATTTAGAGTTGTGGGAACATCATACAATTTGGCGTCAATCGATCCCGATAAGTCTTGTCCTGGAGGGTCTATCTTGAAGTGAAAAGGATATCCTCTTTTTGTTGGATTAATTTCGACCGTAGATGCTGGTTCTAAATCGCGAGATATATTAAAATTCTCCTTAAAGCTATCTACACCGCTTTCATCTAAATCGTCTGGTATAATTACATACAATTGAAAAGAGTTTATGGATACATTATTTCTTTCAACTGTCACCCTTTTTTGCCTACTAATCTCTTCACAAGTTCGTTTTACAAAACTATGAAAGTAACCAATTGCCAAAGCAGTTGAAGGTACAAAACCAAGCTCTCCAATACCGTTCATTTGATTTACAATCGACAATATCTCATCGCATTTTTTTTGAAAATAGTTGTATTTAGTCGAATCAGTAGAAAAATTTAAGACACTTACTCCAAGCATGTCTGAGGGTAAATCAATTCCTTCTTCAGCTAGTAGAAAAGCTCTATTTAAACTAGTTGCCCCTAAAAATAAGCCAAATTCAAAAATAACATTGTCACGAGCTGTTTGCTTCGTTATTCCTCTTGATGGAATGTCAACTATATCGTCTTTAGTTGCTATTAGTATTGAGAAATCAGAGAGCTTTGTTTGCTTTACTAAACTTTCTAAAGTTCCTTTGTTCGGAGAAAAGACATCTTTGTGCGTCCAAGCTACTACATCAACATGTGGTTCGATGTATAACTTTACTTCATTCAAAAAGGCGATACTCTCACTTGATGAGCCGATAAATAGCCTAGGTTTCATGGGTTTCAGATTAATATGTGAGAGAATAAAAGTAAGGTGCTTGGTTTAAGACTTTATAAGACTCATTCAAATTAGCATTATTTTCAATCAAAATGTCTCCTTTCTGAAGTTCTTGTTTATCTAAAAAAGGATATACTTCTTTGAAATCATCTGCTAAATCAGCAATTGTAATATCAAGTTCACGTTTTAGTTTTATAATTTCTAATACAACAGTTTGATTTTTGCTTGTAAACAGTAGTTCTTTTCCATTTGGAGAGATCAGGCTTTTTCTAAATGCTTCCTGTTCTAAAATTTTTGTCAAATGTAAACTTGCGTTTACAAGTAACTGATGTAATCGTATGTTGTCAACATTGTAATACTGCTCATCCATGTTGTACATAATGCTAGTAATAAGGAAACTTGATATTTCAATATTCAGGTTTGAATCTGCCTTAATATTTTTTAACAACCTTATCATTCTTTTTAGATTTCCACGAACCTTCAACGAGTTATTCTTTTCATTTACTTTATATATATGATAAAAGGGGTGGTCTTCTTGAAAATCCTCCAATTCATTATCGTATAGTTTGATAGCTCTCAGGTGATCTTGCCTTGAACTTACGTATTCTAGCGTATTGTATCTACTACAGACAAGAATGTCAAATTTACGCTTTAGTGAACCCCCAGATATTTGTATTGCTTTAGCCTTATCATTGCGGACTTTAGCTTTATAAAATGTACTAGTAAGCCTATTGTAGATATTTGTTCTCATCTCTTTCATCTCTTTTATTGGATCTCCCGTGTAAGGTATAAATGGAGAAGTAAGTGAAACGCCATGATAAAATACATCATGTATCACTAGTATGTCAAGATCACTGTGTATCTTAATGTGCGTGTCAGTGGGTACAGAACCTTGATAGTCGTAAATCACATCTTGAATAACTCCTTTGGCGGAAATTAAACCAGCGGTAATTTGGCTCTGAACACGTTCCGCTTCTTCATATGTTTTTTTTGTGTAATCATTATCTACTGATTCCATAGATTCATACACGTACTTTATAGTTTCAGGTATATCCGCTTTTTCAAAAGACTGAGTTAAAATTGAATTTTCTAATCTACCGTTTGAGTCATACTCTGTTCTGCGATTACGTATATTAGTCAAAAGCTGATTATAATTTTTTCTCTTTACTGAGGCCACAGTGATGATATGTTAAGATTTATTTTAAAGGAGTAGCTCACTCTTAATTGCCAATTATTAGATCAAACATACTAAGAACTTTTAAATATAGTCTATTCTCATCACAAATTACTACATAAGTGAACCTATAATTAATAAAAGTTTACTTAAAGATGACCTTTTATACTCTTGTAGTAACATATTATGATGCGTAGGTATGCATAGTAAAGAAGTTGTCTGGTAACAAACTCAAGTACATTCTCAAAATCTAGTTACACAAAAACTATTGACTATCAAGAAGATACGTTAAGTTGTAAGTCCAAATGGCTCTGACTTCTGTGCAGATAATGTGAGTTTACTTATTCAGCGGTTGTAATGTGCTCATTATCAGCACATAAATTTATCTTAGTGCCCCCAGCTTCGGGAGCATTGGAAATTAAGCAGTTGCGTTAATTCGTGACTGCTTTTTTTGTGCCACTTGCAATACATCTCAGCCTGTTCAGGTTCGTTTCCCGGTAGTACAGCAGTAAAAGAGGTGAACCCGACCATTTTGCAGGGTGATGGCTACAGCGTAAGCTGAAGCCGTGGTGCCGGGATGTCGATGCCCGTTTGCCAACCAAAACACCTGGCTCCGGTTGGTGATGACACCGGTGCTTATGATCTCAACCCCATGAAAAAGAGACACCTGCTGTTACCGATGCTGGCCGTAGGCGCGTTGGCCGTTTCCCTTACCAGTCGTCCCGATACCATGTCGCCGGGCATTGGCGCTGCCGCAGACGGTCCCCCCAACATCATTTTTATCCTGGCCGATGATCTGGGCTACGGCGATCTGGGCTGTTATCGACCCGCCAGCGCCGGCATAAACATCATCAGAACGCCCAATCTCGACCGGCTGGCGGCCCAGGGCATGCGGTTCACCGACTTCTACGCGGGCAATACCGTGTGCGCTCCTTCACGTTGCGCCCTGATGACCGGCATGCACATGGGCCATGCACAGATTCGGGGTAATGGCGAAAAGCCCCTCCGTCGGGAAGATGTCATCATTCCGGAGGTGCTTAAAAAAGCCGGATACGCAACGGGGATGTTTGGCAAGTGGGGACTCGGTATGCCCGACACGGAGGGTGCCCCGCACCGCAAAGGATGGGACGAGTTTTATGGTCATGTGAACCACGTAGAGGCCCACTTTCAGCAGCATCCGTTTTTATGGGAGATCAGCAAGGGCGAAACCGTGAAGGTAGACCAGCCTGCCGGTTCCTATAACAACGAGGCCTTCACGCAGAAAGCCCTGTCGTTTTTGGCCCGTCATAAAGCCCAGCCTTTTCTGCTGTATCTGGCGTTTACGATTCCCCATGCCGAACTGCACACGCCGGCCAAATACCTTAATCAATACAAGCATAAAAACGGCCAGAGTCGGTTCCAGCCCGAAATTCCTTTTCCGGCGGGTAATCACTACGGGGAGCAGGCCACGCCCAAAGCAGCCTACGCCGCCATGGTGACACAGCTTGATGATTATGTGGGGCAGGTCCTGAAAAAACTCGACGCGCTGGGTATCGCCAACAACACGATGGTGCTGTTTGCTTCTGACAACGGGACGCATATAGAAGGTGGCCGTAGCCTGGACGACGTGGCGCTGATGGGCAGTTCGGGGCCGTTGCGGGGCATTAAACGCGACCTGTTCGACGGGGGAATCCGGACACCGTTTATTGTTCGCTGGCCCGGGCGGGTGAAGGCAGGCGCCGTTAATGGGTTTATCGGGGCATTCTATGATGTGCTGCCCACCCTGAGCAGCGTAGCGGGAGCAACGCTCCCCAACCCGGTAGATGGTATTTCCTTTCTGCCGACGCTGCTGGACCAGAAAAACCAGTCGGTGCATCCCTACCTGTATTGGGAGTTCTATGAACGGGGGTTCAGCCGGGCCGTGCGGAGTGGTCAGTGGAAAGCCGTTAGCCTGGCGCCCAAGGCGGGCAGCGAAACGGTTTACCTCTTTGATCTGGACAAAGACCCCGGCGAGCGCACGAACGTGGCTTCCCAGCACACCGATATAGTGGCCCGGATGAAGGCGTACATGGCCGAAGCACATACGCCTTCCCCCTTGTTTTCGCCACAATACCGTCCGTAACGGCTCCCGGCCCGCCGGGTGTTAGTGGCTACTTAAACTTCACTTTTTCGCTGAAAGTCCCGTTCAGCGACTGCATGCGCAAAATGCCCACCTGTACGGCATCCGTTTTATGAATGTAGAGCCAAATGCGGTTATCGACATGGTCCAGCACCGACGTCACCAGGGTGCGGCCGGTCAGGTCAGTGAAGCTGAAACGGGGTTCGGCCACGTCGGTAATGACCAGAACACGCCCATCGGCCTCGGCAGGGTTGACTACAACAAACGTCTTGTTATCCGTCGAGTAGTGCACCGAAACGATCTTGGATAACTGGCTGCTGCCGTCACGGTCGACCGCACGGAGCTGGTAGTACGTAATGCCCGAAAGCGGGTTGCTGTCTATCCAGTTGTAGGCATTCACCGGGTTGGTGCCTCCTGTTGCTGTCACGTGTGCTATTGACTCAAACGACCGCGCGTCGGTGCTGTGCAGCAACTCGAAGTGGGAGGCGTTGATCTCTTCGGTGGTGGCCCAGTTGAGTACCACCGTTTTCTCTACCTGTTGCCCCGCGAAACGAACCAGCCGCACAGGCAGGGCGGCACTGCATTGCACGGCTACGGTTGAGGTGGCCTGGCAACCGTCTTTTGTCACAGTCAGGCTGTAGGTCCCGTTCTGGTTAGCCGAGGTGTAGGCAAAGGTGCTGGTGATGCTGGTTTCCGACGCCGTGTACCCCAATGGGCCTGTCCAGGCGTAGACGGCTCCGTCGCCTGCGTCGGCAGCTACGAGTTCAATCAGGGCGTCGTTGGGGCCGGTACCGGTGCAGCCCCCGCTGGCTCCGGCTACGGGCGTGGCGTTGAAACTAACGTTGGTGGCTGCTGTACAGCCGTTTAGGTCGCGGGCGGTGAGGGTATAGGTGCCGGGGTTGATGCCGCTGTAGTTCTTGGTGGCGTTGGCTCCGTTGCTGACATAATTACCTTCGCCCAGTTTAAACTCCCAGGGCGACGACCCGCCCGACACCGTGGCGTTGATCTGCCCCTGACCCGCTACAATGCAGGCCGCGTTACCAGCCGCCAGCAGGCTCATGTTCACTTGTGCCGCCACCGTAACACTGCCCGTAGCCACGCAGCCTTTGGCGTCGGTAGCCGTGACGGTGTAGTTACCCGCGCTTAAGCCCGCAAACTCGCTTGCTTCCTGCCCGGCGCCGCCGTTGATGGCAAACTGGAACCCCGGCGAACCGCCCGTGGTGGCGGCCAGCACCCGCCCGTTGCTCGCTGCGTTGCAGGGTGGAATGGTGGCGAGCGTCAGTGTAGCGGTAGGGTTCACCGTGGCAAATACCGGAAGGCGGTCACTTTCGCAGCCGTTCTGGGTTTGGCTTACGTAGAACGGGGTGGTGCCTGCCGCCCCTGTAGCGATGCTTTGCGTGGATACGCCCGCCCCGCCCGTAGAGGCTGTGTACCAGAGCAGGCTCGTTCCCGTAGCTGAGAGCGTACCCGTGCCGGGTGCCTGACAAAAATTCTGTGGATTGGCCGCTACCGTGGGCGGAGCCGGTTTGGCATTGATCGTGACCGACGTGGTGTTTAAACAACCCCGCGAATCGCGCACGCCCAGTGTATAACTGCCCGCCGAAAGACCCGAAAAGGCACTGCCGGGCTGGTAGCTGCCGCTGTTGATCTGGTATTCGTAGGCAGGGGTTCCATTGCTGGCTGTGAGGTTAATAATGCCCTGCCCGGCGGGTGTGCAGGCACTATAGGAGGCTACCGTCACGGCCAGTGCCTGCACGTTGGGCACTGTAGCCGTGGCCGACAGCACACAGCCGTTGGCATCTTTCAGGCTGATGGTATGCGCACCGGGTGTGACCAGATTAAACGTCGACGTTGCCTGGTAGCCCGTGCCATCGATGTCGAACTGGTAGCCGGGGGTGCCGCCGCCGGCTTCTGCCGAAACCAGCCCGTTGTTGCCCGTGAGGTTGCAGTTGGTGCCCGCTTTAAGCGAAAGGGCCAGTGGATTCGGTGCGGCAATGGTGGTGCTGGCCGATGAGGTACAGCCTTTGGTATCGGTAGCGACAACGTTGTAGGCTCCCGCCGCCAGATTGTTGAATGCCCCCGTACTGACTGCCGCCCCGCCGTTGAGCGAATACGTATACCCCGGCGTTCCGCCCGACACCGACGCCAACAATGACCCCGCCGAACCGATGCTGCAACCCACCGTGGAGGCACTCAGCACCAGCGTAGGTTTAGGGTTGATCGTCACGTTGAGCGTTGACCGCGGGCCTTCACAACCGTTGACGATCTGGCTCACGTAATAGGCCGTAGTACCCACTGCACTGGCCGATGGCGTTGGCGCCGTGCCACTACCCGAACCACCCGCAGGGGCCGTATACCACAGCAAACCGCTACCCGTAGCCGACAGCTGGCTGGGGCTGGCATTAAGGCAATAGCTCATCTGATTTACAGCAGGAGCAACTGGCAGGGCATTGACTACCAGTGAAATAACATTGGACGCGATCCGGCATTTGGTGTTGGCAATATTGCCCGATTCAGACGAGAGCAGCCGGTAATAACGGGTGCCCGATGCTGGCGGCGTGTTGGTGAGTGAAGCCGAGGTGGCACCGGCAATGTCGGTAAACGTAACATTGTCGGTGCTTTGCTGCCACTGATACATTGGTGAGGTATAGCCCGCCGTGATACTCGACGTCAGGTTGACCGACTGCCCAAAACAGATAGGGTTGTTGCCCGCCCCGGCGTTGCCCGAAATTGTCAGCGACGGACCACACGCCCGGAATTGAATATCGTCGAGGGCGAGGTCGTTACCGCAGCCGCCGGGCGCGTTATTGATGAGCTTCAGCACCACCGAACTGACACCCGCCGGGGTGGTGAAAAACGTGGCGTAGCGACTCCAGGCTGGTGTTGCATTGCCGACGCCCGTTGTCGGTACGTTGCCTGTTGAGAAACTCTGGATCAGGTTACCGGTAGTGGTTTCAATGCGAAACGTGATGTTCGGAAACCGGCTGGCGTTGCTGGTGCAGGCGGTCGATTTAAGCAGGTTGATGATCCAACTCGAGAACTCGTAGGTGGTGCCGCCACAGAGGCCCGTTACGGTCTGGTTATAAAATTGCCCTGCCGTGTAGGAGGCGTTGATAATCATCATGTAGCCGTTACCATCGCCGGTATGATCGCTGGTGAGGGCGTGCCAGCTGTTGCTGAAACAGCCTGCCGTCGACGATGTCGGCGTTGTATACGTACTATTCCGAAGGGTGTAATAGCCGTCGCCGGGGCAACCGCTGCTTACGTATGTATAGTTGGTCAGGCTGGCAATGGCCGGGCCGGGGTTGCTGCCATTGCCAAACGTCATGTTCAGAATGGGATCGCCCAAGGTACCGGAGCAAGCCTGGGCACATGCGTTATACGAACATAACGTTATAAACGCACTGACTGCCAATAGAATAGACCGCTGCCTGAAGGGCGGTAAGCTGGGTAAATGAAAGTTCATGGTTACGGTGGTAATATGCCACTGAGTAGCAGCAGGTGGTAGGCAGATAAGACGTAAAACTTGCCGAAAGGTACAGCCAGAAATAGGAATATATGAGCAATTATTCTGTAAATTATACTCAATAAATACTTAATCAGGCTGTGTTGGTAGGTTTCGTTGGCAGGGATAGCCAGCGTACGCCATTTGGTCAGCAGTTCGTCAGCCAAACAGCCCTTCTATAAAACTCTGATTGCGCTTTCAATGCAGAAGCACTTGTATAGCTTGCCAAACAGGCCATTGCCCACTACTCTCCCAGTTAAAACGTATGGAATCACAGCTAGCCAGCTTACCGACAGGCAACACGGTTAAGCATACACGTATTCAGGTAGTCGACGCACTGCGGGGCTTTGCGTTGCTCGGCATCCTGGTTGCACACCTGTCGGTCTGGTTCGATGGTGGGCCGTTGCCGGGGTCGGTGTATCAGGTCAACGGGCAGGGAGTGGCCAACGCTATTGTGAGCAACCTGGTGGGCATCTTCGTGAGTGGCAAATTCTACACGTTTTTCTCCTTTCTCTTCGGGCTCAGCTTTGCCCTGATGCTTACCCGCTCATCCGAATCGTCGGGGGTGTTTCTGCGTCGTTTTGCCTGGCGACTGCTTATTTTGGGTGGCATCGGATTTCTGCATCACCTGCATTGGCGGGGTGACATCCTCAGCATTTACGCCATGCTGGGTTTTCCACTGTTATTGTTCCGTAATGCACCCCCCCGGCTGGTGCTGGTAGTCGCTCTTTTGCTGGTACTGAATGTGCCCGCCAAACTGCGCGATGCCTATCAGGCCTATGCCGTTGCACCACCGTCGATGGCGCAGCAAGATGTCGCGCAAAAGGCCGACGAAAAACTGGTAGCCGCTAATTATGAAGTAATTAAGCACGGTACCTACGCGCAAATGATTCGGGTAAATCTGAGTGAATTCAAAACAAAAATGGATTTCCAGATCAACAGTGGCCGCCTCTACATCACGCTGGGGTTCTTCCTGCTGGGGCTGTATGCGGGCCGTAAGCGTCTGTTTCAACAACTGGCCGACCATCGTGCTCTTTTCGGAAAGCTGACCCGTTATACTGGCTTCACCGTGTTGGGCATCATCGCTTTGTTTGCCGCGGCCATTGCCATCATTGGGCAAAACAACCAGCCTCCGAAGGCGGTAGAGCTTATTTTCTCAGCGCTGTTCGACCTTGGCAACAGCGCCCTGACGGTGTTTTACATCACGAGCCTAACCCTGTTATTCAGCCGGGTGAGCTGGCAGTGGGTAGCGTCTCCACTGGCATCGGTGGGTAAAATGGCCCTGACCAACTACGTGGGTCAGTCGGTCATTGGCACGTTACTTTTTTACGGGTATGGCTTGGGGCTGATCGGTGAGATCGGCACCGCCAAAGCCGTACTCTTAACCGTCCCCATTTTTCTGGTGCAGATCCTGTTTAGCCGACTCTGGCTATCAAGGTTCCAGTATGGTCCTCTGGAATGGTTATGGCGGTCCCTGACGTATTTGAAGTTTCAGTAACCAGGGGTTTGGGGGTAAATAGCTACGCGCTCTGGGTGCTGGCGCACGGCCCTTCGACAAGCTTAGGGTGACAACGACCTTGGATCCACTCAAGAAGCAGAATCCATTTCCCTGTCACCCTGAGCTTGTCGAAGGGCCAGCCCCCAGAGCGCGTAGCTATTTACGCTTGGTCCCGGCTAACTTCTACGCCGTGTCGCCCGTAGTACGAATCAGGCTAATGCCGGTGAAAAAGAAGATGCCACCCAAAACAAGGTAGACAATAGAGGCCTGCGCTACGCCGCCGCTCATCAGATCCTTACCGCCCATAATGAGACCAACAAGGCCCAGAAGGGTCAGGATTACGCCAAATACGCGCTTGATATTCATACGTTGAGTGAGTTATGTGAATGTTTATATGAACTGGAGACAGAACACAAACCAAGTAAAGGTGTTTAAAATAGACCGTAGCTTCTTACCCAATGACCCGGCCAACGGCCAAAACACTGGGGTCGGAGAAAGGAAGATTCACTACTTTTGCGGCTACTTTTTTGTATCGTTTTCAATCGTTTATACCTGTCAAAATGGAAAAAATTAAAGTGGCAAATCCGGTTGTCGAACTGGACGGCGACGAAATGACCCGCATCATCTGGAAGTTTATCAAAGACAAGCTGATTCTGCCCTACGTTGATGTTGATATTAAATACTATGACCTTGGCATTGAATACCGCGACGAAACCAACGATCAGGTAACCATCGACGCCGCTCATGCTATTCAGCAGTACGGTGTCGGTATTAAATGCGCTACCATCACCCCCGACGAGCAGCGCGTTAAAGAGTTCAACCTCAAGCAGATGTGGAAGTCGCCCAACGGCACGATCCGCAATATCCTGGACGGCACCGTCTTCCGCGAACCGATCGTGATGCAGAACGTGCCCCGCCTCGTTACCAACTGGACAGCCCCCATTATTATTGGCCGTCACGCCTTCGGCGATCAGTACCGTGCCACCGATTTTGTGGTGCCGGGCAAAGGCAAGCTGACCATGAAATTTGAAGGTGAAGATGGCCAGGTGATGGATTTTGAGGTGTATAACTTCAAAGGCCCCGGCGTAGCCATGGGTATGTATAACGTCGATGAGTCGATTCGTGGTTTTGCCCGCGCCTGCATGAACGTGGCCCTCGACAAAGGTTGGCCGCTGTACCTGTCGACCAAAAACACGATCCTGAAAAAGTATGACGGCCGGTTCAAAGACATTTTTCAGGAGGTATACGATGCAGAGTTCGCCGGAAAGATCGAATACGAACACCGCCTCATCGACGATATGGTGGCCTCGGCCCTGAAGTGGAACGGCAATTTTGTGTGGGCCTGCAAAAACTACGACGGCGATGTGCAGTCGGACACCGTTGCGCAGGGTTTTGGCTCACTTGGCCTGATGACCTCGGTGCTGCTTACGCCCGATGGCAACGTGATGGAGGCCGAAGCCGCCCACGGCACCGTAACGCGCCACTACCGCGAATACCAGAAGGGCAACAAAACCAGTACCAACCCCATCGCCTCGATCTACGCCTGGACTCGTGGCCTGGCGTTCCGGGGTAAACTGGATGGTAATCAGCCTCTTATCGACTTCGCTAATGCGCTGGAGGCGGTATGCGTAGAGGTGGTGGAAAGCGGTAAAATGACCAAAGACCTGGCCCTGTCGGTATACCCACAAGGCACGAAGCTAATGGCCAATGAGCACTACCTGAACACCGAAGATTTCCTCGACGCCCTCGATCAGGCGTTGCAAGCCAAACTGGCGTAGTTAATAAACCAACGGACCGCTCCTGTCGTCGGGATGACAAAAAAGCCGCCCAATCCGCGGTCCCCTTTTGACCCTTAATTCTCATGAAAAAAATTCTGACGTTACTCACAATCACCCTGGCATTATTGGCACAACCACTGCTGGCCAACGTACCCAATCCACCCAAAAAACAAGCTGCTAAAGGTATGGTCAAGCACATTGTTCTGTTTAAGTTCAAACCTGAAACCACGCCCGAAAAGCTGAACGAGATCCTAGCCGCGTTTGAAGCACTACCGTCGAAAATTAGTCAGATCAAAGGCTTTGAGTGGGGTACCAACAACAGTCCCGAAAAGCACGACAAGGGCCTTACCCACGCCTTCATCCTGACCTTCGCCAACGAAAAAGACCGCGACGCCTACCTGCCGCACCCCGCCCATAAAGCCTTCGGTGGCATTGTAGGCCCCTGGCTCGCCGACGTAACCGTAGTTGATTTTACGGATAAGGCGAAATAAAGGAGGAACGGAGGAGGGAAGAAAGGAGGAAGGGGTGGCTGACGCACGATGATGCTTGCGTCAGCTACCCCTTCCTCCTTTCTTCCCTCCTCCGTTCCTCCTTTATTTCTCGTGGTACTGTTGAATAATCTTGTACAACGCCTTTTGCTTTTCCAGTTCGGGGAAGAATTCGAATAGCTGCACGTGGGTATCGTAGTCGAGGGTGAGGGCTGTTTCCAGGTTTAGCAGGGCATCGCGATAGTTGCCGCCATAAATTTGGTAAACCACGGCCCGGTAATACAGGTCAGCTTCCTGCGGCAATTCAACCAGGCCCATCTGAATGATGCCATACGCTTTTTCGTAATCCCCCTGATCAAACGGAATCAGCGACCACATCAGGTAGACGTCGGCGTTGGAGGGATCCACTTCCGCCGCCTTCTCGAATGCTTCCACGCTCGACACGACGTTGCCGATCTTGTATTCGGTTTCGGCCAGAATAACGTAGTAGTCTGCGTTGTTGTCGTTGAGCTTAATGGCCTTTTGCAAAAACGGTATAGCCTCGTACCATTTGCCCAACTCACTCATACACACCCCGATACCATACCAGGCCTCATCCCAGAGGGCATCAATCTTGGTGGCTTCGCGGTATTCTTTGATGGCTTCGGGCAGGCGGTCCTGCCGCTCCAGGCTCGCGCCCAGGTGGGTGTAGGTGTCGGCGGTGGGCTCTTCGTATTTCAGCGTCAGGCGGTACGACGTTTCAGCCTTGTCGAACTGCCCCAGGTTCATGTACGTGTTGCCCAGGTTGAAATGCGCCGACGCAAAATCGTCCTTGATCAGGATGGCGTAATCATACGCTTCCGCCGCCTCGGCATACTTGGTCAGTTTGCTGTAGGCGATGCCCAGGTTATACCATGCATTGAACGAGTACGGATCTTTATCGATCAGCCCCTCGTAATACGGAATATTGGCTTCAAGGTCGCCGTTGATGTCGAGGCAGAACGACAATTCGTAGAGAGCGCTTTCGTTGTTGGGATTCAGGTCAATGGCCTTCTTGTAGTAGGCCACGGCCTCGTCGAATTTACCCCAGTTCTGATAGCTCTGGGCCATCTGAAAATACACGTCGTCTTTGTCGTCGGTGCGGTCCAGCATGTCTTCGAGCACCTCGATAGACTCTTCAAACCGGCCTGCCATATTGAGCACCGTGCCGCGCATATACTGCACGTCGAGGTCGCCGGGGTTAAATAAACCCGCTTTATCGAGTTGGTCTAAGCTTTCGTCGAAACGTTGATAGTTGGCCAGGATCTGCGCCCGGTCAAGCATCAGTTCAAGGGCGTAGGGAAAATTGGCTAAACCCGATTCGGCGGCTTGAAAGGCCCGGTCGAGGTCGGCCTCGTTGAGATAATGTTCAACCAGACGCTCATATACGTCCAGGTCGAAGTAAAAATTTTCTTCGCTGGCGAGCATCTGCTCAAAGCGCTGAATGCTCTCTTTGATGTCGCCAGCCCGTTCGTCAAACTCTTGCTCCATGTAGCTGTGTCGATTCACGAGCAACCGCTCACGATTTGCCTAAAAGCGGAATGCGTAAGCCGTTGTCGTACCGCACGGGATAGGGGACGCGCCACCGACGCGATTTATCCGATGTTGTTATGAAATATACACAGAAAAACGCAATCCCAAGCAAGGGGGTTCAAATTGTTTTTGAAGGAGCATAGGGGTTAGAGACAAGAAACAAGAGGTGAGAAACAAGATTGCTTGCTAGTATCATAGCTGGCCTCTTGTTTCTTATCTCTCACCTCTCTGCTTTCACCCCTAGGCTCATCGCCACCCGCTGCAATGTCTCGTTTAGCGCACGGTACTGAAAATCAATTACCTGCGTAATGCGGTCGCCGGGGTAGCTGTAGTGGTGGCTGGCACCACGGGCGGTCTCCAGGGTAATCAGTGGGGTAGTGCCCGTCAGCCACGACCGTACGGACTCAACGCGGGCCAATACACTCGCCAGTCCCGGCGGAACCCGAATGGTAGGTGGCCGCTTGCCCAATGCCTGCGCCAGTTGGGTCAGAAAGTCATGATAGGGGAGGGTGCCCGCGTTCAGGATGAAGCGCTCATTGACAATCTCGCTATGCAGTAACTTCACAATAGCTTCGGCCACGTCGAGCACATCGACATAATTAATGTCGCCTTCGGTGTAAAATGGCTTTTCGTCGTAGGCATATTTAATCAGTTGGGTGCTGCTACGGGTCCAGTCGCCCTCACCAAGTACCACCGTGGGGTTCACCATAACCACCGGCAGACCTTCGGCACTGCCCCGCCATACCTCCAGTTCGGCCCGGTATTTGGTCTTGGCATAAGCCGAGTTCAGGGGCGATTCTTCCCATTTTTGGTCTTCGGTGAGTACCGTAACGCCTTTGCCGTCAACGTGTTTACTGTCGGGCCGACCCAGCGCAGCCACTGAGCTGAGGTAGGCCAGCTTGCGTACACCTGCCTGCAAACACACGTTAACGAGGTTGGCCGTGCCCTCTACATTGACTTGCTCCATCCGCGCTCGATCTTTCGGCACAAACGATACAATAGCGGCGCAATGAATGATATCGCAACCGGGGTTAATGGCGTCTTCCAGCGACGGAATGTCGAGCAAATCACCCTCGTGCCAGGTCAGTTGATCGGCCACGTCGGCCAGCAAACCAGGCCCGTTTTCCGACCGGTACAACGCCGACACCGACTTTCCCAGCGCCAGCAGGTAGCGCACCACGTGCGAGCCGATCAGCCCCGTTGCCCCGGTCACGAGGGTTGTATTAGGTAGTGATGAGGTCATTCAATAGGCGTTCAAGCGTGAGGATACCAGGAGCTTGTTTAGCGTGTAAATCAGCAAGCAGGCGGAGGTAATCGGGATTTGAACCAATGGCAGATGTTTTTAACACCTTACCAAGCGTCTTTACTTCGTCAGGAAAACCGTAGTCGATTATATTTATAGAAACCTGTGCAGCATTCCACAATAAAAACGACTCGATGGCTTTATCAATAACGATCAAATAATGTGGCAGACTATTCTTGCGCTTGAAACAGACTTTATTCGTTTCATGAACAGTATCAAACGTCAATAAATAAGGTGGGGTACGTTTGTCTTTATCGACAACACCAATAAATCGACCTGGCTTGTTAAAGTCATTCGCTTCTTTCAATTCTTTCGCCACGTTTGGTATACCGTAGATATGAACAACATCGAGCGGATTGGTAATAAGAAATTGAATCAATGCCGTGTCAGCGTAGCATTCAGGATACACTTGCAGCATTGGATGTTGGAATAAAACGATCTAAATTGAAAAACACGTCGGTGCTGTATTCCTGCACAAAACTCAATTCCTCAGTTGTCAGGGATTTTACCTTCGTTTCGTAATTCTCATAATAAGTAACGAACACGGAAAGCTGATCATCCCCTAAGCTTTCGACCAATGTTTGCAACAAATAGGGGCTGTGCGTAGAAACAAAGAACTGATTAGTCTCACTGTAAATCATCCGATAGGCTACGTCCTGCGTATAAGGCGGGAACGAATGAACCTCTGGTTCCTCGAAAACAATAACTGAGTTTGCATTCGACTCAATTGCCGTTATATAGAATATAAATCGCCGAAAGGTATCAGCTATTGAAAAGTATGGATATAAATAAATTTGCCCTTTCACTTTTTTTTGGAGGACAAACGTTTGTTCAGCCATAGACAATACAAATTCTAATCCTTGCTCAGAAAATAATCTTGAAAATTCATTCCATAGTGTAGTATTTTTTAGTAATATTACAAATAAATTACTTCCATGTGGCGCCAATAGTGAGGTGCTATTTTGATTATTAAAGACAAGTAAGTCTTTAAAATCATACTTTCTTATTGATTTTATTATTGAATTAGGCTTTTTAGGTTTTATCTTTTTTCCATCCTCTCCCACATTGTACGTAATGTTTATTGTTGGCGCTTCCTGAGAAGATGAAGGAAATTGTTCGATTTTCAGATCATATCTGTAAATCTCTGAATAGTCATTTTCTTCAACTGATAATTTAATATCTGTACCATCAGTTTTGATTTCTATTTTGTTGTTTATATCTGAGTCATAAAATAAATTTTTCAATTTACTATACCGAATATATCCTTCGAATAACTTTGATGGATTGTAGTTAATCTGCGCTCCCAACATACCTAGCGCCTCCAGAATATTGGACTTACCAACGTTGGGTTTGCCGATGAAGATGTTGACCCGCTTGCAGTCGAGGCGGAGGTCTTTGATGGACTTGAAATTTTTGATCTCAACCCAGTCTAAGAAGTTGCTGGTATCGGGGGTGTTGGGTTCCATAGCTCTGTCGTTGGTCGTAAACTTAACAACAATCGCCCCTGAATGGCTAATTTTGCGGAGAACATACAGTTCAAAGTCTAGTGTCTAACGTCCAAAGTTGCTTCGCGCACTACCCGGCTGAATGCGAAGCAACATTATACGTTAGACATTGAACTTTAAACTTCACCCCCATGCTCGAAAATCCACAACGCTACACCGTTACGGCGGCGCTTATCTACGCCAACGGTCCTATTCATATTGGTCACTTAGCCGGCTGTTACCTCCCTGCCGATATTTACGTGCGCTACCTCCAGGGTACGGGCCGCGATGTGGCTTTTATCTCCGGCACCGACGAACACGGCGTACCCATCACTATCAAAGCCAAAAAGGAGGGTATCACGCCGCAACAGGTCGTCGACAAGTATTATACGCAGATAAAGGACTCGTTTGAGCAGTTTGGTATCTCGTTCGATATCTACTCGCGGACGTCGAACAAGGTGCATCACGAGACTTCGCAGCAATTTTTTACCACGCTGTATGACAAAGGCTATTTCGATGAGGAAGTGACCGAGCAGTATTTTGACGAGGTGGCCAATCAGTTTCTGGCTGACCGCTACATCGTAGGTACATGTCCCGTCTGCGCCAACCCCAATGCCTACGGCGATCAGTGTGAACGCTGTGGTACGGCCCTCAGCCCCAACGAGTTAATTCAGCCGCATTCGACCTTGTCGGGGTCTCAGCCCGTGAAGCGGCAGACCAAAAACTGGAATTTGCCGCTCGATAAGCTGCAACCGCAGATTGAGGCCTATGTGAATAGCCATACCGAGTGGAAAACCAACGTGTTTGGGCAGTGTCAGTCGTGGTTGAAAGAAGGGCTGCGTCCCCGCGCCATGACCCGTGACCTCGACTGGGGCATCAGCGTACCTCTGCCCGACGCCGAGGGGAAGGTGCTCTACGTCTGGTTCGACGCGCCCATTGGCTACATCTCGATGACAAAAGAGTGGGCTGAGCAACAGGGTCGCGACTGGGAGCTGTATTGGAAAGACGACAAGACCAAACTGGTGCATTTCATCGGCAAGGACAACATCGTGTTTCACTGCATCATCTTCCCCGCTATGCTCATGGCCGAGGGTAGTTTAATCCTGGCCGACAACGTACCCGCTAATGAGTTTATGAACCTCGAAGGCGACAAGATCAGCACGTCGCGCAACTGGGCCGTTTGGTTGCATGAATACCTGGAGGAGTTGCCCGGCAAAGAAGACGTACTGCGGTATGTGCTCACGGCCAATGCGCCCGAAACGAAGGATTCGGAGTTTACGTGGAAAGATTTCCAGACGCGCAACAACTCCGAACTGGTGGGCATCTTCGGTAACTTCGTGAACCGCGCTGTGGTGCTAACCGAGAAGTTCAACGACGGCCTGGTGCCGGGTACGTGCACACCTGATGACGAGACGCAACTAGCGCTCGATCAAGCCTTAAAAGACGAACTGGCGCAGTATCCCGATCGTATCGGGCAGGCCATTGAGCAATACCGTTTCCGCGAAGCGCTGACCTTGTTGATGGACGTGGCCCGGCTGGGCAACAAGTATTTTGCCGAAACCGAGCCGTGGAAAGTGGTGAAGACCAACCCGCAGCGGGCGCATACGATCCTGAATCACGCCTTACAGGTAGCGGCGAATCTGGCCATCCTGTGTGAGCCATTTCTGCCCTTCACCGCCCAGAAACTCCACGACCAACTCGGCCTGACCACCAAGCTGGACTGGACCAACGCGGGCCGCACTGACCTGCTGGTAGAAGGCCATCAACTGGCCCCCGCTACCCTGCTTTTCGCCAAGCTGGACGATGACTTTATTCAGATTCAAATTGACAAACTGAACAAAACCAAAGAGATGAATAATGCTGAAAATATGGGCGCACCTGCCGCCGCTGCTGAAACCACCAACGGTACGCCCGAAGCCCTGGAAGAAGCCGCGCTAAAGACCGTGGCCCCCATCAAAGACACGATTACCTACGACGATTTTGCCAAGCTCGATATCCGCATCGGCACCATCACCGAAGCTGAGCGCGTGCCAAAAAGCGACAAGCTGCTGAAACTCCGCGTAGATGATGGCCTGGGTGGTCGGCAGATTTTGAGCGGCATTGCCAAACACTTCACCCCCGAAGAGCTGATTGGCAAGCAGGTTACGTTCCTGGCCAACCTCGCCCCCCGCAAGATGATGGGCCACGAATCGCAGGGCATGATCCTGATGGCCGAAGATGCCGATGGTGCCCTCGCCATGCTGCCGCCCAGCAAACCCGTCTGGAATGGGGGAGGGGTTTCGTAAAAAAAGGTTCAAGGTTTAACGTTTAACGTCCAAAGTTGCTCCGCACATCACACAGAGCGCGGAGCAACTTTGGACGTTAAACGTTAAACCTTGAACCCTTTTTTACGCCTTCTTCTTGCCTTTGCCTTTCATAGAAGGGGTAGCAACGGGCATTTTGGCCTGCATGTCGGCAACGCCTTTGGCAATGGCATCTTTGAAGAAGGGGAACGCGGCGTCGCCAGAAGTTTCGCCAATGGTCAGGGCTTTCTGTGCCAGGGGCAGCGCTTCGGCCGTTTTGCCCATCTTACCCAGAATCTGCGCCTTCAGCCAGAGGTTACGGAAGGTCTCTTTCGTCGCAATCGCCTTGTCGACATACGACAATGACTGCTCCATGTTACGGCCTTTCGAGAAGTTGTAGCTGGCGGCGGCCATCAGCGTATTGGCGTCGTCGGGCTTTTCCATCACGGCTTTGTCGACATTGGCCATGGTGATGGCGCTGGTATTTACGGCTAGGTTAGCAGACGCTTTCACATCGGCCCACATGATGTCCATGGTGGCAGTGCTGTCGGTCACGTTGTTGATGCCGATGGTGAACGTTTCGGCTTTATCGGCGGTCTTGGCGGGCGTCAGGTCTACGCGCAGTACGTCGTCTTCGGGTTTGTAGCTCTGTTCAGTCACCGTGTTGTTTTTGCTGAAAATCAGCGTCCACTTATCAGCAGCGGGCATCGACATAATGGCGTAGGTACCGGCGGCCAGCGCCTTTCCGTTCACCATCATATCCGTCGACGTTGTAAAAGCGGTGGCGCCGTTGGCACCCGTACGCCATACTTTACCATAAGGCACAAAATCACCCGTGAAAGGCGTGCGGCCTTTCAGACTGGGACGTGAATATTTTACGGTTACGTCAGTTACGCCGATGGTTTGCATGACCGTAGCACTGGGGCTGGGCGAAGGCAGTTTCACCTGAGCCGTAGCGAGTTGCGCAACCAGCACCAGCCCAACGGCCGAAAGCATTATTTTTTTCATGGTACAAAAATGGTTTACTAGATTGTTTCGGTGCGAAATTGGACCAAACCTGTAAGGTTTCCAAAACCTTATGGGTTTAGAAGACAGAATCCCCATGCACCGACAATCCCTGCTTACCCTCCTCCGAAACCACACCCCAGCCGACGCCAATGAGGCGGCTATGACGGCACAAACCATTGCTTTTGTCGAGGCCAACCCCACCTGTTTTGAGCGGTCGCTTGCCGAAGGGCATGTAACTGGGTCGGCCTGGATTACCTCGCCCAGCGGCTCGCCCAACGAGCAACGGGTAGTGCTCATTCACCACCGAAAGCTGGACCGCTGGTTTCAGCCGGGTGGTCATGCCGATGGTGATCCCGACGTGGCGGCCGTGGCGCTGCGCGAAGCACAGGAAGAAACCGGACTGCCCGATCTTGAACTTGTCAGCCCCGCTATTTTCGACGTCGACGTGCATTCGATTCCAGCCAGGGGTGAGGTGGGAGCGCATCTGCACTACGACATACGCTTCAGATTAAAATCTGATGAAAAAATTATTATTGGCGAAAACAGCGAGGTGAAGGAGATTCGATGGTTAAATCTGGATCAGGCCGAAGCATTGTCTGATTCAGAATCCGTTGGCCGAATGGTACGAAAGACCCGCCAGACGGGCCAGTAATCCTTATGTTCGTTTTAGCGTTCTGGGAGTACTGAATGGACAAAACGCTATGAAACAGATACTGAACTTACTGGCGGGCATTACCCTGTTTGCCGTTAGTTTGGCGGCAAATGCCCAAAGTGCCGTAGGAGACGAAACGGTTAAGCTTCGAAACGATCCAACCTATTCTACGCGCAACTACAAGCAGGCAAACAAAGCGGCTACGGCCCGTAGTTGGGAAGGCAGCAGCGGCCTGGAGGTACGCCCGCCCTACGCCCCCGCTAACCGGCTGAGTAGCTATAAAAATCAGTCACCGGGCCAGATACCGTCGGGTGGAATCACTGTAGAACACACGCCAAACGAAAAGCTGGCCAACCGAAACTACAAAGCTCAGCAAGGGGCGCCGGTATCTGAAGCGACGACCACTACCGCCCGGAAGCGCACAAAGAGTAACGCGCCCGACAACACAACCGCCGAATAAACAAGTCAGAACGCTGCCCAACGGGTGGCGTTTTTGTTTACAGCGTAATTGACCAAAAACAATCGCTATGAATCGCTTACAGGGAAAACGCGCCGTGATCACGGGCGGCTCAGGGGGTATTGGTATGGCTACTGCCCGCCTGTTTCTGGATGAAGGAGCTAGTGTTATGCTAGTGGATCTCGACGAAGCCAAACTGAAACAAGCTGCCGACCAGTTGGGCGGAAACATCGCCTATTGTAAAGCTGACGTTACGCAGGCCACCGAGGTTGACGCCTACGTGAAGGCAGCACAGGAAAAACTGGGTGGCATCGACGTGTTCTTCAACAATGCGGGTATTGAAGGCAAGGTGATGCCCCTAACTGAATACCCCGAAGAGCTATTCCGTAAAGTTCTCGACGTCAACGTGATGGGCGTTTGGTTTGGACTGAAATACGTGATGCCGGTAATGGAGAAAAACGGCGGCGGCAGCATTGTCATCACCTCGTCGGTGGCGGGGTTGAGTGGTACACCCAATGTGTCGGCCTACGTGACCAGCAAGCACGGCGTGGTGGGGCTGATGAAAGTTGCCGCGCTGGAAGGAGCCGCCCACAACATCCGGGTGAACACGATACATCCCTCGCCGGTAGACAATCGGATGATGCGGTCACTGGAAGAGGGGTTTGCACCGGGCCAGTCAGCTGCCGCTCAGAAGCAGTTTGCCGCCGCCATTCCGCTGAAACGATACGCTAAAGAGGCCGACGTGGCCAACATAGCCCTGTTTCTGGCATCAGACGATGCCTCGTTTATTACCGGCGGTCAGTATACCGTCGACGGGGGCATGTCAGCGCAGTAGCGACAAGGCCCGTTCATAGAGCGCAAAATTTTCGGAATCGAAGCAGGCAAAGACAATTCGTTTCAGCGCAGAATCTCCACCCACAAAGCCTGTTACGGCGGCTACGGCAGTCTGGCAGGCTTTGTCTTTTGGGTAGCCATAAATACCCGTACTAATGTTTGGGAAAGCAATGCTCGTCAGGCTCGCCTCCGTTACCAGGGTAAGTGACCGCTGGTAGCAGCTAGCCAGCAAGGCAGGTTCGTTCTGCTGACCCCCATGCCAGACTGGACCCACCGCATGGATCACATGCCGGGCGGGTAGCCGGTAGCCTTTGGTCATCTTGGCGTCGCCGGTTTTGCAGCCCTGCAGTAGTCTGCATTCTTGCAGTAGTTCGGGACCTGCCGCCCGGTGGATAGCGCCGTCAACGCCCCCGCCGCCCAGTAAACTGCTGTTGGCGGCATTCACGATGGCATCTACGTCGAGTTTGGTAATATCGCCCTGAACTAGCTCCAGCGTAACATTTTGGTAGGGAAAAGACGTCATGGCAAGGCCGGTTGAAGGGGCTTTTTGTAGACGTAATACGTTTTTGAATGTGATGGTTCGTCGAACGTTTTCAACCGGTCGTAGGGTAGTGGCAACTCGGTAACCAGGTAATCATACTGACCTGTTTTAAAATCAGCAAGGGCCTGTTTTTTGTCGATGAAGTAGTTGGTGAACCCGCTCACGTCGGCCATTAGGAAGAAATCGGGGAAGCGGTTAGGCGGGGTTTGCTGCGCCTGCACCTGCCGTTGTAGCATGGTTAGCCGGTCGTCTTCCAGCAGGGTCGTTTGCATGGAAACAGGTACGTTCAGACTAGTCTGACTGCCAAACTGCCGGGCAAATTTTTGCTGGGTGAGCGTTGGGTCCTGTAAGGCCTGAAGTTCGCGCAGGGCCGTTTTCCGGCTGCGGGCCAGGGTATTGTCGAAAGTAGCGTCGATCAGCACGCGGGCATTGGCGGGCAGGGCGTTGGCATAGGAGGTGGCGTGCATGAGGTTGGAAGGCTGTAACAGCTCTTTTTCCAGTAACACACTCTCGGCCAGATTGCTAAGTGCAATCAGGCCAGTAGCGCCATACAGCACCCATGCCCGGCTGCCCAGCCAGCGGTAGAGGCCGTAGGCACCGTAGGCCAGCAGCAGCACGCTCAGCGTACGCAGGGGCAGGGTGTGCGTGATGTAAATGACCGATGAATGAAAAATGGAAATAGTTAGCAACAGCAGGTTACCCGTTAGCAATGCCGCAATGATGCGGTTGGGGTAGAACCTCCAGAACGCCGCCCCGCCCAGCAACGTCAGCAGGGGTAGCCAGGCGGTGGGAGCGGGGAGCACCATCGTATGCACATAGTCCCAGTTGAAAAAAGACGCCTGCGCACCGCCGTTTACTTTCATGAGTAACCCGCCGAAAAATGATTTCAGCAGTACCAGCGTGTCGGTTACCAAAAACGGCATGGTCAGCAGTAAACAGGCCAGTAGCCCAACCACAATGCGCGTAGCCTGACGCCAGTTCAGGCCTGTTCGTACCAGCATCGAACCCAGAATAAACGGCATGGTAAACACAAACAGCAGCCGCTGACTAAGCAACAGGGCCGTCAGGATCAGCAGGATCGTTCGCCAGCCTCGCTGTGTCTGGCTACCAAATAGCAGTTGCACAGCCAGACAGGTAAACAAGGCGTAGGCCAACCCCTCGGGCCGGATGGCGGGTGGCCAGACCAGACAGTCGTATTGCAGGCAAAGGATAATGGCCAGTGGTAAGCGCAATACGGGTGGAAGACGCAGTGAATCAGCGCGATAGATCGTACGGATGGTGTTGACCAGCAGCCACGCCACCAGCACCAGCTGCACCAGACGCCCCGCCCGGATCAGGGGTATCCGGTCGAGCAGGTAGGCGTTGGCCGTTTGGTCGATGATGCCAAAAACGCCCACCGCCGACAGTCCGCCGTGGCCCGCCGCACTGATGATGTTGAGCGCTGATTGCCCAAGCCCAAGCAGGTAAAAGACCACCACCATTGGAATGCCGGGCCAGTCGAGACAGCGGGGGGTAGCCCCGTAGAGCATAAACACACCCGAATCGGCGATAAACTGTTCATCGGTCGTGAAATAGCCACCATCGGGGGGGTGAATAACCGTAACGAACAGGTGGAAACCGAAGACCAGCGCGATGCACAGATAGGCCCAAATAACGGGTGGGAAACGCGATTCGATGGGTGAATGGCTATGTACGAGGGGAGGAGATTGCTGCATGAAAACGGCGAAACACGGTGAGTGAATAGGCCACCAAAACCGCCCGCAAACTTACGGCACTATTGTTTCAATACGCGAATGGTTCGTTGCTGGTTGCCCGCCGATAGGGTCAGCAAATACAGTCCCGCCTGCAGGTTGAGGGGGTGCGATGACAGCGAGAGGCTTTGCCCGGGGCCAAATCGCTGTTGTGTCAGCACGCGTCCGCTTAAATCAGTCAGGCGGATGTCTACGGGTGTATTGTTGGAGACTTCCTGCCACTGAATCTGTAGCCGGTCCGCACTGGTAAACGGGTTTGGATAGACCGAAAAGGCCAGTTGCCCGGTCATAATCTGGGCCGCTTTAGTGAACGATGGTATTCCATAGCCAAACTGATTATCGGGCCGGTCGGCCTGCGAACCCGACTGCCGCAGGAGGTCGCGCACCTGACTGGCCGTAAGGCGTGGAAACGCCTGCCAGAAGCCTGTGGCCAGCCCCGCCACCAG
Source organism: Fibrella rubiginis (assembly GCF_017353185.1). Classification (GTDB taxonomy): domain Bacteria; phylum Bacteroidota; class Bacteroidia; order Cytophagales; family Spirosomataceae; genus Fibrella; species Fibrella rubiginis. The sequence continues at coordinate 255,288 of NZ_JAFMYV010000010.1, forward strand.
CGGCGACGAAAAGGAAGTACCATTGCCGCGGGTAATGGCGCCATTGGGTACGCCCAATACCGTGCTTACCCCAAGGGCAACCAGGTCGGGTTTGATGCGGCCGTCGGCGGTAGGGCCAATAGAACTAAACCGGGCCAGCGCCCCAGCCTGATCAATAGCACCGATGCTTAGAATGGCTGGCGAATCGGCGGGAGCAGCTATATAATTCCAGATGCTGCCGCCTTCGTTTCCTGCCGAATTGACCACCACCATGCCCGTTTCTGCTGCCCAGGTTGCCGCCCGGCTGACCAGGGTTTTGGTTCCTGTCAGATCGGCGACGGTGTGGTTGTCGGCGGGATTGTCGAACGTGGTGTAGCCCAGGGATGAGTTAATGACGTCGGCACCGGTGCTGTCGGCATATTCGGCTCCCAGCAGCCAGTAAGCCTCTTCAACGGGGTTTTCGCTGGCCGCCACTTCCGTGCGCAGCAGCACATATGAGGCCTTGTAAGCCGGGCCGTAAAGTTGATTGGGTACGTCGGCAGCCATGATCGACAGCACGTTTAGCCCGTGGCTGTCGTCATCGTACACATCGGCTTCGCGGTCGGCAAAATCATAGGTGCTGATGATCCGTTTGTCGGTAAACAGCGATTGCAGAAAAGGTACTTTGTCGGCTTTCAGGAAACCTGCATCCAGAATCGCCACCAGCATGCCTTCGCCCCGAAACCCCTGTGCGTGCATCTGGTCGACGCCCAGCGCCGTAAGCTGCGCCGCTGCCGGTCCGTAGGCCGGTATCGCATCGGTCTGGCCAAACTTGCTTGTGGTCTGCTGCGTCCCGGCTTCTGCACCAATGCGGACGTTGTTAAGCACCCGGTTGGTCTCCAGGCCAGCAACATAGGGCAGCGCCAGTAACGGAGCCAGCCTAGTAGTGGCCACCTCGACAAGGGCCGCGTTGAGCCACCGCGAGGTGTAGACCACGTTGGCGCCGGCCTGTTGCAGCCCCCGTACGTAGGCGGGATTCACCGGTAAGTCGCGTTCTGTGATGGCAATACCCTGCCGCTGCCGCCGACTGATAGCCCGCGCCGACAGGAACCGTTCTGGCTGATCGGTACGAAAGGGTGTGCCCGTTTTATCGCGAAAGCGCAGTAAATACAAACCCGGCCGTTGCGCCCATGCTGATTCTGCGGACCAGACGCCTATTAGTAAAAGGCAGATAATGAGCCAGTTATTCTTTGCCATAGCTTGCTAGTCGCACATACCGCCGCACACCGAAATCAATTTGCCCCTTGCCTACGCACGTGCCCGACGAGCAGAACTGAAGTTGAACCACTTCGCGGTAGATCATACCTATCTGTTTGGCATAGACTTCCAGCCGTTTATCCTGCGCTACCAGATTCGAATCGCTGTGCTGCACCACTGTGGCTGTTTCAGCAAACGTTTGCGTGCCTACCGTGTAGGGTTTGCGTACCTGACGCAGCGTGTAGATGTCTTTCTGAAACTGGTTATAAGCATTGCCATTCCACTCGGCACGCTCTGTTAGGGGGAATATGAGCTTAACGAAATCGGCTCCGTTTTCGGTACGGATGGCCGCCTGTGTATTGCTTCGCGCCGTCCAGAGCGAGTCGGTCTGCCACGCTGCCTGTGCGTTGGCCCGCCGGTACCGCTGTAGCCGGTAGGCGGGTTGCCCTGTGACGTCGGTATATGGGCTACCGATTGTTTCCTTTAGCTGATAGGTAGTCGTGGCGGGCGGGGCCGTGAGAGAATAACGTTGTTCGGTGACGTCATAAATGATAAACCGGCCCGTTTCCAGCGGGGCATAATCCGTACCAGGGTCAGTGACCGTTACGTCAGCTTGTTGGCAGGAAAACAGGAGTGTCCACAAAAAGCAGGTCAGCAGCGAAAACAGGCGAAGCATAAAACGGTAGGTTTGCGCAAAGGTCTGAAGAAAGGGGGAGTTTAAGGTTTAAAGTCTAATGTCCAAAGTCTAAAGTTGCTTCGCGCACTAAATAGGTAATGCGCGAAGCAACTTTAGACTTTGGACATTAGACTTTAAACCTTAAACTCCCCTTTACACCAGGTCATTCTTAAACGCGTAGGCCACCATGCCCGCCGTGTTTTTTGTGCCGGTTTTTTCCAGAATGCGCAGCCGGTGGCCTTCTACAGTGCGGGGGCTGAGGAATATTTTGTCGCTGATTTCGGCGGTTGAAAGTCCCTCGCAGATAAGTTTGAGCACCTCCTTTTCCCGTTCCGACAGCAGGATCTTGCTGTTATACAGGGCAGGTTGCTTCACCACGGTTGTTTTGTTGGTCATCTTCCGAAGCATGGCCCTTGACACAAACTCGTTTAGGTAAACGCCTTCGTCCATTACCTTCCGAATGGCCCGTTCCACTTCGTCGGGGTCCGAATCTTTGAGTAAGTATCCACTCACCCCCTTTTCCAGCAGGTGCAGCACCATCCGGTCTTCGTCGTGCATGGTCAGCACAATAATCTTGATCAGGGGGTAATGTTCGCGGAGATAGTCTGCCGTAGCGGTGCCGTCGAGCACGGGCATCTGGAGGTCCAGCAGCACCACGTCGGGCATTTTCCGCGGAATTTTGTCAATAAATTCCTGGCCGTTACTGGCCTCGAGCACCAGGTCAAAGTCGGCCACCTGCCCCAGAATGGAGGCAATGCCCCGCCGAAACAGGTTGTGGTCGTCTACTAAGGCTAATTTTATCTTTATCATGGCAGGATCGATTTAGGCGGGTATGTGCAGTTCTTCGTTCACTACTTCGGTCAACTGGGTCTGCACATGGATCCGCGATCCACGACCGGGTGCAACATCAAACGTTACATGACCATCTACCACTGTCAGGCGGCTTTCAATATTTCGTAGCCCCAGCCCACTCCGCCGATCTTTCACCGCTTCGTCATAATCGAATCCCTGCCCATTGTCTTCTACCGACATGCGGATGGCATCCTGAAAGTAGACAAACTGCACGTTTACCTGTGAGGCCGCCGCATGTTTGATGGCATTGTTGAGTAGTTCCTGGGCAATGCGGTAAAACAGCAACTGTGTGGACGCGGGCAGCCGGTCTACCATGTCGGGGCATTCAAGCGTAACCACTACGTCGCCGGTGGTAGCTTTTTCGGTTAGTTCTTCCATCGCCGCCAGCAGGCCAAACCGTTCGAGCGTGGTAGGTACCAGATCCCGACTGATGCGCCGCACGTTGCTCATGGTTTCGTCGAGCAGCGCGCGGGTTTTTTGCACCAGCAGCAGGGCACCGGTATGAACATCGGGAATTTTTCGATCCAGTTGGTTGACGTTCAATTTGGTGACAGACAGCATTGTGCCGATCTCATCGTGCAGGTCACGGGCCAAACGGCGGCGCTCCTGCTCCTGACCCTGAAACGTTGCCGCCATCAGTTCTTTACGGTAAGCTTCGCGTAGGGCGTTAAGTGCCAGCAGATGCTGCGCCTGCCGGTGTTGGTAAAAGGCCACGAAGAGAATGATGAACAGGGTCATCATCAATAACATCACCGACCCAACGGCAATGTATAACTTCATGTACAGATCCAAATGTAGGTGGTGTCTAGTAATCTGCTAAAAATAAAAAACCGCCCAAAAGATCACAACTTTGGGGCGGTCACAGAGCGTATTCGGTCAAAATAGCGTGTAAACGGTCGGTTTTGTCACCGTCAAATCTACACGGCGAAGCTTTCACCACAGCCGCATGTACGGCTGGCGTTGGGATTTTTGAACTGAAAACCCTTGCCGTTCAGACCGTCAGAAAAGTCTAGTTCGGTGCCGGCCAAGTACAGCAGGCTTTTCTTGTCGACGTAAATACGAATGCCTTTGTCCTCGACAATGTGGTCGGTTGGTTGCTGAGCCGTATCGAACTGAAGGTCATACATCAACCCCGAACAGCCGCCACCTTGCACCGCCACCCGGATGGCAAATGCATCGTTGAGGCCATCTTTCTGGCGCAGCTCAATAATCTTGTCTTTCGCTTTTTCTGTTACCGTAACCATATCCTTATCAAAGAATGCCCAAAGGCACATGCTGCACGTTTGCTAACAAAACGGGTGTACTGCCGGGAAAAGTTCAGTTGTGAGTTTGAGTCCCAACGATCATGATTTGCGGTTACCAGGCTACTTTCGCCTAAACAGATAATTAAACGTAGAACACAACTATGTTCACTAACATTGAACACATCGGTATTGCCGTGCGCGACCTGGCCGCTTCTTCCGAGCTTTTTGCCACCCTGCTCAACCGGGAATCCTACAAGTCGGAAGAAGTAGCCTCAGAGGGGGTACTGACGGCGTTTTTTCTGGTCAATCAAACTAAAATTGAGTTGCTGGCAGCTACTCGCCCTGATAGTGCCATTGCCACTTTTATTGAGAAACGGGGTGAGGGTACCCATCATATCGCCTTCGAGGTCGATGATATTGTAGCCGAGATGGCACGACTGAAAGAGGCTGGCTTCACCTTGCTTAATGAAGTACCTAAACGGGGTGCCGACAATAAGCTGGTTTGCTTTGTTCACCCCAAAACAGCCAATGGCGTTCTGGTAGAACTATGCCAGGAGATGAAACGAGTTCAAGGTTCAACGTCTAAAGTCTAAAGCTGCTCCGCGTTCGGACTCACCCATGCGGAGCAGCTTTAGACTTTAGACGTTGAACCTTGAACCTATTTGTATAGACACAAAAAAGCCAAGCGAGACACCCCCTTGGCTTTCTGATTTACTCAACGTTATGAAAAACTTTTCTTTTCGATACAAGTATAAAGCATTTTGCCATATAAAATGTTCTACACTGTGAAAAAAAATTCACAGTGTAGAGTAACTTGCTCATAATCAGATACAACATGCCTCAAAAAAATACTCATCAACCGATTCAGTACCTAGTTAGTATTCGGTTGACTTATGTAGTTATTCTCTGAGTACTACTTACCGACAAGGAGCAAAGTGACTCGTTGAGCCTACTCCGCCATTTTGATTTGTCCGTCAAGTAATGTAATCGTGCGGTCGGCCAGTGCCGCGAGGGCTTCGTTATGGGTGACTATAATAAACGTCTGGCCAAACTCGTCGCGCAGGTCGAAGAAGAGCTGATGGAGTTCTTCGGCATTACGCGAGTCGAGGTTGCCGCTGGGTTCGTCGGCGAAAACCACGGCGGGCTGATTAACCAGCGCCCGCGCCACGGCCACCCGTTGCTGCTCTCCTCCCGATAGCTGAGAAGGAAAATGAGCTGCCCGGTCAGCGAGGCCAAGCCGGTTTAGTAACTCGGCGGCACGCTGTCGTACATCGCGCTCAGGCCGGTTGGCAATGAAGCCGGGCATGCACACGTTTTCGAGGGCCGTAAATTCAGGCAGCAGATTATGAAACTGGAAGACAAAACCTATTTTCTCATTCCGAAAGCGGGCCAACCCTTTATCGTCGAGCGAGAAAACGTCCTGACCAGCCAGCGAGACAGCCCCGCCGTCGGGCCGGTCGAGCGTACCAAGAATGTGGAGCAGGGTGCTCTTGCCGGCCCCGGATGCGCCCACGATAGAAACCACTTCGCCTGCCTGGATGGCTAAACTGATGTCTTTTAAAACAGGTAAAGGCCCGTAGGCCCGGCGGAGATTGGTAGCGGTGAGGAGCATGAACGAGTGGCAGGAGGCAGTAGCAGTTGGCAGAGGTAGCTTGTAAGGCAGGTGCATGGGGTAGTTTTTTGTGCCTACTGCTCACTGCTACTGCCAACTGGTGTTAACTTGCGGCGGTAAAATTAACGCTGTTGCTGTCTGTATGAACATCCACGAATATCAGGGTAAAGAAATATTGAAACGCTACGGCGTTCGCATTCAGGAAGGCATCGTGGCCGAATCGCCCGAAAAGGCGGTGGAGGCGGCTAAGCTGATCATGGCCCAAACCAACTCGAAGTTTGTGGTGGTGAAATCGCAAATCCACGCCGGTGGCCGTGGCAAAGGCCAGATCAAAGGAGGTACCCAACGCGGTGTAGCCCTTGCCAAATCGGTCGATGACGTGCGTGACATTGCCAAAAACCTGATCGGCAACGTGCTGGTAACGATTCAGACCGGCCCTGAAGGTAAAAAAGTGAATAAGGTGCTGGTAGCGCAGGACGTGTATTACCCCGGCGAAAGTGAGGTGAAAGAGATGTACATCGGTATTCTGCTCGACCGTGCCAAGGCCTGCAATGTAATCATGGCCAGCACCGAAGGGGGCATGGACATTGAAGAGGTAGCGGAGCACACGCCTGAAAAAATCGTGAAAGAGTGGATCGACCCTGCCGTGGGATTGCAGCCGTTCCAGGCCCGCAAGATCGCTTTCGGCCTGGGCATGACCGGCGAGGCATTCAAGGAGATGGTCAAATTCGTGACCAATCTCTATAAAGCCTATGTGGAAACCGACGCCTCGATGTTTGAGATTAACCCGGTCTTGAAAACGTCGGATAACAAAATCATGGCCGTCGACGCGAAGGTGAACATTGATGACAATGCCCTTTACCGCCACGCCGATCTGGCCAACTACCGCGACGTTACGGAAGAAGATCCCCTCGAAGTGGAAGCATCGGCGAATGACCTCAACTATGTGAAACTCGACGGTAACGTGGGTTGCATGGTGAATGGGGCTGGTCTGGCCATGGCCACGATGGATATCATCAAACTGTCGGGTGGTGAACCGGCCAACTTCCTCGATGTTGGGGGTGGAGCCAATGCCAAAACCGTAGAAGCAGGTTTCCGCATCATCCTGAAAGACCCGAACGTGAAAGCCATTCTGATCAACATTTTCGGGGGTATTGTGCGCTGCGACCGTGTAGCCACGGGTGTGGTAGAGGCCTATAAGGCCATCGGCAACATCCCGGTACCGATCATCGTACGTCTGCAGGGTACCAACGCCGCCGAAGGTGCCCGCATCATTGACGAATCAGGGCTGAAGGTGCAGTCGGCGGTGGCGCTATCAGAAGCTGCTGAAAAAGTGCGGGCGGTGGTGGCGGCTTTGTAACGTACTTGCGTCACAAATTTAAAAATGCTCCGCCAGATCGCTGGTGGAGCATTTTTTTGTACATAATAGAAGTCAAACTATTGACTATGTTTTGTGTAGAGATACAAAAACTTAACGAATTTTATTCGCCAATTAATATAGATCCACGATTTCCATTAGCCAGTTCAAACGACAATGAATAAACGTTGTACATATTCTTGAAATTTTTAACGTAAATAAATTTATTTTCAAATTTTATAAACATATCGCCAGATTTAGAGATTTCCAAATCAGAATTCTCAACCCCTGTAATCTCCCCGACGGATTTTTTATCAAATTTATAAGAATTGGTGAGTAACTGCTCAAGTATGTGATGGTTACGCTTTTGCAATTCCACATCGTATTCGTAATGAGTGATAGATATCATGAGGGATATTTCTTCCAAATCAACATCTGTACCGGATGCAGATGCCTGAGTCTCAGCCTAAGTATAATAATGAGGATATTTTTTGTAGTACTCATCAGTAGTATATGGGAATGATAAAACTTCTATCAGACCGGATTTGTGATTACAAATAGTCCTACAAATACATTTAAAGCATTTTTCAGGATTGATTGAATTAACATCAAAAGGGATAGCTGTTTCAGATCTTAAACTGTCGAATGAATCAAGTATTGATATGAATTTATCTTTTATAGATGCTGATACATCCACTTCATAAATTCTAAAACTGCGCCTACTAGGAACGTAGGATGCAGCCCCTTTGTGCCAATAAATTACGTAAGCTTTGGAAATGCTAAGTTCAGCGAAGAGATGTATGTACGCCCAAACCTGAACTTGGTGATTATGCCAAATTGCTTCTGGTAATTTATCGTTAAAAGTATTTTTTTCAACCACTAGTATTTGTTCTCCCGAACTACCTTTAAAAATTAAGTGCGGCTTGCCAGATATGTTATATGGTACATTATAAAAAGGTTTATTTTCATCATAACCATTATAAGTTAGTAAGCTATCAAGCAAATACTTAATATTTCTGTTATTGCTTAAGTATTCATCTTGATCATTACTATTCATCTTTCTAAGATAAGAAAAAAGTTGAAGAAGATAACTTTCTGATTCTAACTCTTCCTCATCTTCCTCGAAATCATCATCTTGTTTTTTACTGAATTCAATTTTAAAAGACTCTTTTACAGAATAACTTGCAGGACAAAAAGCAAATTGCGTTAAATCTTGAACAGTTGAAAGGGCATAGAATTTTACCCAATACTCTGGGTATTTTCTCTTTTTATTCTCGTCTAAAAGACCCTCAATCAATTTAGATGCATATACTACATTAGCATCTTCAAGGTGAATTCTATTAATGAAGTATTCTTTAAAAGGTGAATCTTTGTATCCTAATTGATCAATTAGAGATTTAATAAATTTTTCCTGTTTTTCACTCATTGGCGGTGTTCTCATCGGTATTTGGGTTAGGAGGGGTATTTCTGTTAGTAGAGAGGAATAAGGCTTACTATTTATTGCTGCGACTACTTTGAAACGTGATGATCTCTATCTGTTTCCGCTCGTCATTTACTCGGTAATACAAAATGACCTGCCGGTTCACAATGCACTCACGACAGCCGGATAAGTAGTCCGACGCCCGGTACATGTACGGCATGGTAGACAGCAGTTGAATTTTGTCTGATACCACCGACAAGAAATCAGTTTTGGTCTGCTGCGACCAATGCTTAGCCAAATAGTCGACTATGCCATCTAGTTTAGTTATTGCCCGCTCAGAGAAAACGACTTCATAAGCCTCTTCCATTATTGGTAACGAGCAAAAACAGCCTTGGCTGGTTGGATGCGCCCGGCATCTAAATCCGCTAATCCAGCCTGAATATCAGCTTGTTGCGCAGGCGAAAGGTCATGCCAGAAATCGCGTTCTACGCTTGCCTGATTGTCTAGCAGAGTATAAACAGCCGTTAACAAATGCTCATCTGCCACAACATCTACTAAGCGATGTAAACCCGATTTTAAGTCTGTAACACTCATATCTTTTTTTACACAAGTTACGGAGCGTACTCAATGTTCGCAACTGCCGATCATCGTACGCCTCTAGGGAACCAACGCCGCCGAAGGTGCTCGCATCATTGACGAATCAGGAATAAAGGTGCAGTCGGCGGTGGCGCTATCAGAAGCTGCTGAAAAGGTACGGCAGGTGGTAGCCGCTTTATAAAACGATAAGTGCTAAACGGTGAGCGGTGAGTTTGCTGACGCGCTTTTACATGCGTCAGCAAACTCACCGCTCACCGTTTAGCACTTATCGTTTACTGTTATCCCCTTGCTGCCTTGGCGTACTTCATGGCTTCGGGCAACTCTGATTTAAGGTCAGCAATGCGGCGTTGATCCGATGGGTGATCAGACAGGAACTCGGCGGGCGCTTTGCCAGCACTTGCCTGGGCCATACGGCTCCAAAACGTGATGGCTTCGTTAGGGTCATATCCGGCCATCGACATGAAAATTAATCCCAGGTGATCCGCCTCCGACTCCTGGCGACGGCTGTGGGGGAGACCCACGCCAAACTGGTAGGCAAGCGGCCCTACCACACCTACAGCTTGCTGGAAAATAGCCTGCGTTTGGCGGGTTTTATTCGACAAAGCAATCCCAGTGGCTATCTGCCCGGCTTGCAATAAGCCATTGGCTACCAGGCTTTCGCTCATACGTTCGTTGCCGTGCTGAGCAATCGCATGCGATATCTCGTGGGCTAAAACGGTAGCCAAACCTGCTTCATTCTGCGTGTAGGGCAGAATGCCCGAATACACCACAATCTTACCACCAGGCATACACCAGGCGTTTACCTGTTTATCCTGCACAAGGTGATATTCCCAGTTGAAACCCTGCAGGCGGGCGGCATAGCCGTTCTGATTCATGTACGTTTCTACGGCCTGACGCAGGCGGTTACCCACCCGATTGACCATGGCCGCATCGGCATCATTATTAATGACACGACTGGTATCCAGAAACTGCTTGTACTGAGTTGAACTTAGCGCAAGCATCTGGTCATTGGGTACCAGCAAAATCTGGTTGCGGCCCGTGAGGGGAACTTTAGAACAGGCAAAAGCAATGGCGCAGATGGATACGCCCAGAATGAGTTTTCTCATGGTTATTATAGTTCTGAAAGATGACTACTGGTTGTCTGGAACGGCAGTGATTAATTTTCTGTGCTGGTCAATAGGTCATGTCAATACGTAAAAGCAATAAGTATTGTCATGCATTCGTCAATCAGCATCACCACGGCTTAGTACTCATGAGGCGGAGCTTTTGTTTGTGGCATTTACCGTGCTCAACTGGTTGGCCCGCGCTTATAGCTTAGATTTGTAGCGCCCTATCAGGTTTAATGGCTGTTCCAAAGTAGCCGCCTGACCAGGAGTATTACGCGTTTCTACTATCTGCTGAGTCCATGAAAATCATTGCCGTTGGCCGCAACTATGTTGACCATATTCAGGAGCTTAACAATGAACAACCCGATGACCCGGTCATTTTTCTGAAGCCGGAAACGGCCATTTTGTACCGAAATGCCCCTTTTTTCTACCCTGATTTCTCCACCGACGTACACCATGAAGTAGAGGTGCTGGTGAAGATCAACCGGGTGGGGAAAAACATTGAGCCGCGGTTTGCCCATAAATATTACGACCAGATTGGCCTGGGCATAGACTTCACAGCCCGCGACTTGCAGAGTAAGCTGAAGGCAAAAGGGCTACCCTGGGAACTAGCCAAAGCATTTAACGGCTCAGCCCCGGTATCGGAGTTTGTAGCCAAGAGCGAGTTCACCGATTTGCAGCATTTGAACTTCGCCCTGACCGTCAATGGCGAGACGCGGCAGCAGGGTAACACCAGCCTGATGTTATTCAAAATAGACTACCTCATCGCGTTTATATCGCGCTTCTTTTTACTCCAAAAAGGCGACATCATTTTCACGGGTACACCCAAGGGCGTTGGTCCCGTTCAGATCGGCGACCAGCTGGTAGCCACGCTGGAAGGCCGTGAGATGCTCAATTTTGGGGTTAGGTAAGCATGCTATCCTGAAATGACCATCGTCATACGTTGAAGCTGCTGTATAACGGTTATTGATGCCAGCATCCGTTACTTCTTATTATGAACCAGATGTCTGTGCCTGCATTTAGCCTATCAACGACCTACAACGGTCCACCCAGAAGCCTGCAAATGTGGGTGCTGATCGGTCTTTACAGCTTATTCACAGGAATTTTTATTAGTAGGCATGAACCTTGGCGTGATGAACTTCATACCTGGCTCATCGTTTTACAAAGCCATTCGGTTGGCGAATTACACCTCAACAAAGTGTATGAGGGTCACCCAGATCTTTGGTATCTGCTGCTTTTTGCCATCAAGCAGTTCACCAGCAATTTTGTGTATGTGCAGCTAGCTCATTGGTTATTGAGCATAGGTGCCATGATCATCCTGGTGCGGTTCGCCCCCTTCCCATTATACATAAAAGCACTCTTGCTGTTTGGTTACTTTTTTGGCTTTGAATATGCTATTATCAGCCGTAACTACGCTATTGGGGTTCTTTTGCTTTTCTTGTGTTGTAGCCTGGTACCCTATCGAAGCACCCCCTGGGGTTATATAGGCCTAAGCCTTACGCTTGCCCTCTTATGTCAGGCGTCGGCATTAGCCGCCTTGTTGGGCTGTGCACTGTTTGGGATCGTATTGCTTGATTTGTTGCTACACGACGCTGCCAGCTTAGCAGCCCGATGGCCTCGCTATGTGCTTGGTTCTCTGATTGTACTGGGCGGTTTGGCTCTATGCTACTTATCGATCCACCCACCCACCGATGGAACGGTCGGTTTAACAGGCGCTAAACCAACCATAAACGATTTTCTCAAAAGTACCTCGGCTTTGTGGAATGCGTTTGTACCGGTGCCAACACTAACGCCTTTTTTCTGGAATGCCAACCTGCTCGACTTTATTGCTGATTCTTATAAACAGTCTCTGTTGAAATCGGTGTTGTCTGTTGGTATTGTTGTGTTTCTGATCTTGCCGCTATTGCGAAGCCGGCTCGCGCTGATTGGCTGGAGTGGTGCCAGTATGCTAATGCTAACCCTGTTTTTCACGCAGTACTTAGGTGTATTGCGGCATCATGGGCACTTTTTCTTAGGCTTTGTCTGCTTTCTCTGGATACAACCTTCGCTGGGTGATTACAATGTAAATCGCCCAGGACGATTGGTTCGGATAGCCGTCCTGGCCTGGCCGGTGGTGCTTACTGTGCAACTGTCAACTTTTCTGTATGCAGCTTACCAGGATATTCGCCGTCCGTTCACAATGACTCGTCAAGTGGCTGATTTTTTGCTGTCGCCGGCTTATCGAAACTGGTTTCGGGCAGGTGCTCCCGATTCATCGGTTGAGGGGGTTGCCAGCTACCTGCCAGCCAATCGGATGTACTATCCCTGTTCGGCCCGGCAGGGTGGTTTTGTAAAATGGAATAACAACTACTCGTCTTTATCACTGCCCCAAATGGTCGATTCGATACGAAAACATCAGGTTGGCCCTGCGGTACTGTTATTGGCCTACAAGCCGCATGGACACGAAGTTGATTCACTTGGCCTGGTTCCCATGCGAGTGTTCACAGGTAGCATTGTGTTTGACGAACAGTTCTGGCTTTATCAAGTGAAGTAAAGCAGTATCCCTATCTTCGACTAGTGTTTTATGATGTTTCTCACGCCGTTGCCAAGCGGCTGTCAGTATATTGCCTGAATGATTAAAGTGATCCGTTTTCTCGTTTTTGTCAGTTCTTTTTTGTGTTTATTACTCCCTAGTTGGGGCCAGACCAGGCGACCGTTCAGCTCTGTTATACAGCCCGGTTATCTACTATTTCCCATTAATCCAGGTCAGGCGGGGTCGCTGTCAGGGGGAATGGGCGATTTGCGGGGTAATCACTTCCATGCGGGTCTCGACATCCGCACGGGTGGGGTGGAGGGCTTACCCGTTCACGCCGCCGCCGATGGGTACGTGTCGCGGATTGCGGTGTTTACGGGAGGCTATGGCAACGTGCTTTTTCTGAAACACCCCAACGGCCTTACCACCGTTTATGGCCACTTAAAAGTGCTTAACGATACCCTGGGGCGCTATCTACGAAAGGCACAGTACGCCAAACAAACGTTTGAGATTGACCTGCCACTTACCCCAAATCAGTTTCCGGTGGCTAAAGGCGATATCATTGCGCTGTCGGGTAACACGGGTGGTTCGGGTGGGCCGCACCTGCATTTCGAAGTGCGAGACAGTCAGGATAACCTGCTGAATCCATTGCTCTACGCATTTCCGGAACTCTCGGACGATGTACCGCCCTATTTCGAGCGCATCGCCATCCGAACGCTCTCGCCCACGTCGCGGCTCAACGGTGAGTTTCAACGGCAAACTTTCGCGCCCACGCGCCGACCCGACGGTTCGTATACCATCAGTCAACCCATTTCGGCGTCGGGATTGCTGGGGCTGGAACTGCTGGCCTATGACAAAGCCAACGGATCGCCGTACCGAAATGGCCTTAACTGTGTAGAGATCAGACTCGACGGGGCCGAAGTGTTTGCCTATAGCATGAACTCGTTTCCGCATGAACAGACGCGGTTCATCAACGTCCACATGAACTACGAGGCCGAACAGCTTTCAGGCCAGCGTTACCACCGCGGCTACGTGGCCGATGGCAATCTGCTTACGCTGTATCATACCAACGCCTACCGGGGAAAACTGCTCCTTACGGATGGTAAGCCCCATGAGGTTACGATCACGCTGTTTGATAGCTACGAACATGCCGCTGTGCTGCGTTTCACACTCCTGCCCGAAACAACACCAACGGTACCCACTGCCGTGCCAACAGAACCAGATAACGCCGCCACCATAACAGCGCCCGACGTGGCTGGTGTGCCATCGGCTACAGTTACGCCCGACGATAACGTACTGAAACTGGCTATTCGTGGCTTGCCCAGCACACCACCCAACGCGATCCTGTTCACCGGCAAAAAGACCACCGAACTACCCGTAGCCTATGTGCGCGGCGGCCGGGCCGTGTATCTCCTTGACCTCAATAAAACCCTGCCCGATTCGGTGCAGGTAGGCCGGGGACGGGTGCCGCTTAACTTCAGACAACGGGTATTGCCTGGCCGCACCGAAACCGTTGATGCCGGGGCCGTCAGTCTGCGGTTCAACCCGGCTTCGCTGTTTGATACGCTCTATCTGGCAACGCGTGTATCGCCAACAAACGGTCTGGAAATCAACCAGAATACCATTCCACTCAACGATTATGTTGACGTTCGATTTACCCCGCCTTACCCGGCTGGCATCGACACCATGCGTACGAAGATGTATGCGCTTAACAATGGCCGCGAAACGTTTCTGGGTGGCCGCTGGACCAAAAATCGGATCGAATTTCGCACGCGGGTGCTGGGTAAATTTGGTCTGCTTACCGACGTAACGCCCCCAGCCATCAGGGTGCTAAGCGCCACGCCAAACGGTATTTCAGCCCGCATCTCCGACGAGCGGTCGGGTATCGATAAGTTTCGGGCGTTTGTAAACGGCGAATGGGTGCTGATGCAGTACGACTACAAACGCGCCCTGATCTGGTCGGACAAGCTGGACCCGACAGCCTTGTTTGAGCCTGGTCAGGAAGTGAAAATTCAAGTGCGTGACCAGGCGGGTAACGTAGCCGAGGTGATCACAACCATTGCTGCCCCGCCTGCCCCCCGTCCGGCACGTAGTTCGGCAAGGAAGAGGCGGTAGTTTCGAGGCTCAAAACGTATGTTTGCAGTAAATTCCTGACTATGACGCTCTCCGTTGGCGACCCCGCCCCCGATTTCGCTACCACCGATCAGCATGGACAGCCGTTGCGGCTGGCCGATTTTAGGGGTAAAAAAGTGGTCCTCTATTTTTATCCGAAAGACGATACCCCCGGCTGTACGGCGCAGGCCTGTAGCCTCCGTGACAACTACACTGACTTAAAAAAGGCGGGTTACGAGGTGTTAGGCGTGAGCGTTGACGACGAAAAATCGCATCAGAAGTTCATCAAAAAATATGATCTGCCCTTTGCCCTGGCTGCTGATACGGATAAATCGGTGGTAGAAGCCTATGGCGTGTGGCAGGAAAAATCGATGTACGGCCGGACCTACATGGGCACGGTACGCACCACGTTTCTGATTGATGAGAACGGCATCATCACCGACATTATTGAAAAAATAGACACCAAAAATCACGCACAACAGGTTTTAAAATGAATGTACAATGTATAATGAACAATGTACAATGGCTTCGCACTGGGGCTACTCTTGCGAAGCCATTGTACATTGTTCATTATACATTGTACATTCTTACACTTTATGGAAATACAACAACTTGAACAAATCGCCTCGCAGGTGCGGCGCGACATATTGCGGATGGTTTCGGCGGTCAATTCGGGTCACCCCGGCGGTTCACTGGGCTGCACCGACTTGTTTGTGGCCCTCTATTTTGAGGTGATGCGCAAGAAACTGGATGCCGATGGCAAACCCGTTTTCAGCATGGACGGAAAAGACGAAGACCTCTTCTTTTTGTCGAACGGCCACATCTCGCCTGTTTTCTATTCGGTACTGGCCCGGTCGGGCTATTTCCCGGTAGCTGAACTGGCTACGTTTCGTAAGTTGGACAGCCGGTTACAGGGCCATCCTACCACCGCCGAACACCTGCCGGGTGTGCGCATCGCGTCGGGGTCGCTGGGGCAGGGGCTATCGGTAGCCGCGGGTGCTGCCTTTGCCAAGCGTCTGAACAAGGACGACAAGCAAGTGTACGTACTCATGGGCGATGGTGAGCAGCAGGAAGGGCAGGTTTGGGAAGCGGCGCAATTCATTCCAAACAAAAAGCTCGGCAACGTTACGGCCATCATCGACTACAACCTCGCGCAGATTGATGGTACCACTACCGGCGTAAACGACAACCGCGATCTGGCCGCCAAATACCGCGCATTTGGCTGGGACGTAAAAGAGATGCAAGGCAACGACATGGCCGATATCATCAAAACCCTGAAAGACGCCAAATACGATCATGATGTGCCGACCTTGATCTTGATGCATACTCTGATGGGCTATGGCGTGGATTTTATGGCGGGTAACTACAAGTGGCACGGCACCGCCCTCAACCCCGAACAAATGGCCAACGCCCTCGGCCAACTGCCTGTCTATGCAGGCATGGAAGACTATTAGAGGAAAACGTCATTAGGCTTCGCCGTCATTTAATTGTCATTCGTAGTCATTTATTGTATTTCTCATGAATGACTACGAATGACAATTAAATGACGGCGAAGCCTAATAATCCTTTCACTATGAACATCAAACGCCTCGTCATCGAAAATTTCAAGTCCATTGAACGGATCGAGCTTATTGAGCCGAATCCGTTCACGGTCTTTGTCGGACCCAACGGTTCCGGCAAATCGAATATTTTTGAGGCGTTGGAGTTTGGGAATCGTTTGTCGAAATCTGGTTATGATTATACTGAAGCATTTAGATTATTTGGCGGTACTGATCTATTAGTAAGGCGAGGGGAAAAATCTAGTCCAAATTTTCGGATTGCTTTTGAGTATGACGAAGAACCTTGGCAATTGGAGCAAGCTTTTAATTTACTGCCGATTGAGGAATCCAAAGTAATAATAAATAAAGATGATCAGCCTAGACTTAGATATATTGGAGAAGCAACATATACCTATACTGTGCCAGATGATCAATTTTTACAAGGATTTAGTAGAATTGCTATTTACGAAAAAAAACCTCGTATTGACTTTCAAGATGGTTCTACTCTTAATACAGCAGCGACTAATCTTGAGCCAGTTTTGAAGAGAGTTCTTTCAAATAATCTTTTAAAAGAAGAGGTGTTTGAGTGGCTGAATTTATTTATTTCTGAATTTAAATCAGTTGATGTTGTTACTAATTCCTTTGACGGTAGTGATACGCTCTTGTGGTATGAGCGTTTTACGGAAAAACCTTTCACGAAAAGGTTGATCTCTGACGGTACAAAGAATATTCTCACCCTTTTGGCGGCTGTATACCAGTCTGACGAACCCCAATTTCTTTGTATTGAAGAGCCGGAGAACGGTTTACATCCGCAGGTAATGATGTCGTTGGTAGAATTCTTTCGCAAAATCTGCGAAGAAAAAGGGCATTATATTTGGTTGAATACTCATTCAGAAGCTATAGTCCGAAAGCTTACTACAGATGAGATTGTCTTGGTTAATAAAATAAACGGAGTTACTCAGGTTAAACAAATCAAAGGACGGAACATTTATGATATTCCAACTGATGAGGCTTGGTTAACTGGAGCTTTGGGAGGAGGCCTGCCGTGGTGAAAATTGGGATCATTGTTGAAGGTGATTGTGAGCGTATTGTGTTAAAATCAATTGCGTTTTATCGTTATTTAGAAATGCATCAAATTCAACTTGTTGATGATGTGATCAATATTGGTGGTAAAGGTAATTTGAAGCAAAGCAGCAAGCGGATGCCAAGTCAGGTGCAGGCGCTACGCGATCTGGGTGCTGAACATGTTGTTGTCTTGCGTGATTTAGACGAAGCAGAAAGCTTGGAGTCAGTAGATCGAATAAAAGCAGAAGTGTATCAAGCAGGGGATGTATCAACCTGTCTGGCTATTCAAGAACTGGAAGCTTGGTTTCTGGCTGACTCCGTTACTTTATCGTTACTATTTAATGCTTCATTCTATTGTGAACAGCCACAGGTTATTAATAAGCCTGCGAACTATTTAAGTGCATTACGAACAAACTATACAGGCAGAGGTATTTCTGACAAAAAAGGATTTGCCAGCGCAATGATTAACAACGGCTTCACCATTGAACGCGCTGCCGAGCATCCGAACTGCCCGTCGGCGCGGTATTTTTTGACTAAGTTGCAGACCATCGCTTCGGCGACATTTCTATAAGCATGAAAAAATTCGACTACACAGACAAGAAAGATACCCGGTCGGGGTTTGGCGCGGGGATGCACGAACTGGGCAAAACCAACCCGAATGTGGTGGCCCTCACCGCCGACTTGGCCGGATCGCTCAAACTCGATGCCTTCATCAAGGACTTTCCGGACCGGTTCATCCAGTGCGGTATTGCCGAGGCCAATATGATCGGCGTGTCGGCGGGGTTGACCATTGGTGGGCACATCCCGTTTGCCACCACGTTTGCCAACTTCGCCACGGGGCGGGTGTACGACCAGATCCGACAGTCGGTGGCCTATTCGGAGAAGAACGTGAAAATCTGCGCGTCGCACTCTGGCCTTACGCTGGGCGAAGACGGGGCCACGCACCAGATTCTGGAAGACCTGGGCATGATGAAGATGCTGCCCAACATGACGGTCATCTGCACCTGCGACTATAATCAAACAAAAGCCGCCACTCTTGCTATTGCTGAACACGTAGGCCCGGTGTACCTGCGTTTTGGCCGTCCAGTGCTGCCCGTATTCACCCCCGCCGACCAGAAATTCGAGATCGGAAAGGCCTGGCACATGAACGAAGGCGATGCCTGCTCGGTGTTTGTAACGGGCAACCTGGTATGGGAAGCTGTGCTGGCGGGCGAGCAACTGGCCGCCGAAGGCATCGAAATCGACCTGATTAACATTCACACGATCAAGCCGCTGGATTCGGAGGCGATTTTGAATTCGGTCAAGAAAACGGGCTGCGCTGTTTCTGTGGAAGAACACAATATTCTGGGTGGGCTTGGCGAGAGTATCGCTCACGTATTGGCGCAAAATTTGCCGCGTCCTCAGGAGTTCGTGGGCACGAAAGACACTTTCGGCGAGAGCGGCACCCCCGACCAGCTACTCGAAAAATACGGCCTCAAAGCCGCCAATATTGTTGAAGCCGTTAAGAAGGTGATGGCAAGGAAATAAGTGGTGAGTGGTAAGTGCTAAGTGGTGAGTTGGCTGACGCAAAGCACTTACCACTTAGCACTTACCACTCACCACTCTTACAAATGACTGACAAGGAATTACTCGAAAAATACCGCGATCCGTCGAGCCGGAATTATGCCTTCAATCTGCTGGTCAAAATGTATCAGCAGAAGATCTATTGGCATATCCGTAAGATGGTAATCGACCACGACGATGCCGACGACCTGGTGCAGGATACGTTTGTGAAGGTGTGGGCGAGCCTGGAACACTTTCGGGGTGACAGTCAGTTGTATACGTGGATATATCGCATTGCTACCAACGAATGCCTTAACTTCCTAAATAAGAAACGTCGCCGCTTTTTTCTGCCCATCGGCGATGTAGAAGGAGAGTTAATGGAGAAGCTGGAAAGCAACTCCGATTACGTAACCAGTGGAGATGACCCCAGCGGTGAGGAGGTGCAACTGGCGCTACAAAAGGCTCTGCTGAAACTGCCCGACAAACAACGATTGGTGTTTAACATGAAATATTTCGACGACATGAAGTACGAAGAGATTTCAGAGATCACCGGCACGTCGGTGGGGGCGTTGAAGGCATCGTACCACCTGGCGGTTAAAAAAATAGAGGATTTTTTAACCAACCGTTAAACTTCGACATGGCCTGAACATCCAATAGTTATGAATACGAAACCACCATTCCGGCTTGATGAACTAGACGCGGGGCACCCGTTGCGGCAGCATCCCTTTGAGGCAACAGGGCAGGGCGTACCTGAACATTATTTTGATTCGCTGGCCTCGCGGGTGCAGGCTCGTATTGCCGATCAGCGTCGTCATGAAGAGGTGCATGCCGGTCCGTTGTTAAGCTGGTCGTGGGGACGCACCATGGCAAGCCTGGCTGGAGCAGGCCTCGTAGCAGCATTGGTCTACGTGACATGGCCTCAGCGGCAGGATTCTATCGGGCGTGAAACGCTGAGTGGCGTAAGTGACGCGGCTATCGTGGCCTACCTCGACGAGCAGGGTCTTAATCCCGACGACCTGGCGACTACCCCTTCCGCCGACGCTTCGATGACCGACGATTCGACTACGATTAAGTACCTTGAGTTGAAACCCGACGCTATCCGGCAGTACCTTGACATGCAAAATGTTGATCATGAACAGCTTACTACCGATTCATGAGCTAATTTTTACAACCTACACTTATGAAGCATCTATTAGTTAGCCTATTGCTGCTGACCACTTTATCGACGGGGCGCGTGTTTGCTCAAAACGACAACCAGCGAATTGAGTCGGCAAAGATTGGGTATATCACCAACCGGCTGAACCTAACCACCGAACAGGCTCCCCAGTTTTGGGCTATTTATAACGACTACAACGGCAAGAAGAAGGAGCTGAATCGGAAAATTCGCCAGTTGATGGGCGAAAATTCGAAGCAGGGAGCTGTAAACCTAAATGATTCTGATGTACTTGGTAAGCTAAAGGACATCAATGGGTTAAAGCAGAAAATCGGTGAACTTGATGATGAGTATATGTCCCGTTTTCTGAAAGTGATAAGCCCCACGCAACTACAGGAACTCTACAAAGCCGAGCGTGACTTCAATCGCCGATTGCTGGAGAAGCTCAATACCAATCAGGATTGAGGAAGGGGTTCAACGTTTAAAGTCTAACGTTTAATGTTGCTTCGCGCACCACCCAACTGAGTGCGGAGCAACGTTAAACGTTAGACTTTAAACATTAAACCCCTTTTTTCACAACCACTTTCCCAACGCTCGCAAACTCGCCACGTTATGTACGGCGGCGAAGCCATCGAGTAGAGGCATAGCGGCCTGCATAGCGGCGGTTGTTGGCTGAAAGGTAGGACTACCGGCAAGGGGATTCAACCAGATCAACTTTTTGGCTTTAGCCTTGATGCGTATCAGGCTGTCGGTTAGGCGTTGCGGATCATCGGTATCCCAGCCGTCGCTCAGAATAAGCACGAGCGTATGGTTGTTTACCAGCGCTAGGTGCTCATCCACAAATTGTTCCAGTGAGGCTCCAATGCGGGTGCCACCACCCCAGCCCGGCGCGGTGTCGGCCACGTGCTGCAGGGCATCGGCAAAGGGGCGGCTTTTCAGTGCCGATGTAATGCGGTGCAGTTCGGTACTGAACACAAACGTGTCGATGCGCCGATACACTGACTGGAACGCGTACATAAACTGGATCAAAAACGTACTGTACAAATCCATCGACTGGCTCACATCGGCCAGAATGACTACGTTAAGGCGGTTTTTTTGCGGCTTCTGATAGGCTAAGTCAATCAACTCGCCCCCCCGTCTGAGGTTCTTGCGGAGGGTACGGGGCAGGTCGAACTGGTGAGACGACGTGGTTTTTCGGTGACGGCGGTTAGCGCGGCGGGCCAGCGTAAGCGATAGTTCGCGGATGTATTGCATCACCGCCTGTAGGTCGTCGGCGCTGATGGTGGCGAAGTCCCGCTGCGACAGGTTCTGTTGCGTGGAATAAGTGATGAGACTGGTTTCTTCGGTGGGTTTGTTGCCGTAGAGCCACGATTTCAACTGGTTAAAATCAGGACCCTGCTTAGGTTGATTCCGCTGCTTCTGCTTCGGATCATCCTTCCGTTTTGAATCAACGGCCTTTTCCAATTCTTTCCAGTACTGCGCAAACAACTCATCGAAGGCGTCCATATCCGATGCTCGTCGACACAGCACCGTCCGCAGCGCCAGCCGAAACCCTTCCCGATCACCCATGTCGATACTCGCCAACGCCAGTAACGCTGAAGCTTCTTCATCCGGCCCAACGCCCATCCCATTCGCCCGCAAAAACCGACAAAACGCCACGATATTATGGGAAAGAGATGTGCGGCGGGTGATCATAAATTAATTATTCAGGCTTAATTTTTGAATTTTTTAGTGTGGGTTTACATCTTTTCATTGAAGGGCATGAATTATTATTATGAATAACATAAGAGCACCAATAGCATAGAGAATCCATAACATCTTATCATTGGCTTCTTCAATGTATTGTGATTCTTTCGCTTTGTTAGGAATACTGTCCACTCTCGGCTCATTTTCTATTTTATTTTTAAAATACTGATATAATTTTTCGTAAGTTTCATTCTTTAAATTTACCACAGACCGTATATATCTATTAATTGCTGAGTTTTCAGCAGTTAACTCTACAGTGAGCAAAGGGTTTTGAAAATCTTTAATCTTGTATGTTTTCTGGCCAATCGGTGGAACAGGTCCGAACGGCTTCAGGCTAACTTTATCGGCGTTGATAGTCTTCCAGCTAAACGTTATTTCCTCGTCATATTCAAATGAAGCTTTACTTGCTCTAAAAAACTCTATTTCTGGTGTGAAATTGCTCCCCTGCCCAGCATAAACCTGTTTTATGTTGGTATACCTGCTTCGTTCGCTATCGTATTTAGCCCGTTTTGATGGATTGATCAAGGTTTCATAAGCCGCCTGTATTTCTTTAAATCGCTCACTGAAGAACTCATCACCCTCATTCTTATCAGGATGAAATTTCATTGACAACTTTTTGTGTGCTTTCTTAATTTCTTCGACAGAAGAATCTGAGTGCACACCCAGAATATAATAAAAATCTTTCATTTGACTTATTAATAATTACGATCTCTCGAGGAGATCTAGTAATTGAATATGCTCAAAATGTTTTCTATTTAGCGTATCTAGTGTTAGCTTATTCGCAACTGCTATTGCTGCAATAAACAGATCAGCCGTGTCGATTGATTTACGCAGCTTCTTTAAGTCGTTTCTTATTTGCACAGCCACACGAGCAGCGTTGCTATCAAATGATAAAATATCAAACTCTGAAAACAAATTTGTCCAGTATCGTTGTTGATCTGGTGTGGCTCCGCTGAAAATCTCAAATTAGGTCACTGTTGAAACTGCCAATCTATCGTACTGTGCTGCTAGCCTGACTAATCTTGAATTGGCCTTGTCCGTTTTTCGAAAATGATCAATCAGCAGTCCGGTATCAATCATTAGGATCTTGTCCGCCATTGGTTGATAGATTGTCTGGTTTCTTCCAACGTTGTAAGCTGTTCGTCGGTCAGCGTAGGGCCGGTTAACAGGAGGTTGGTTAGCTTATTGTCCCTAGCGTTGGGCTGAGATTCCGTCGATAATTCGTTTTGGAGCATAGCTTTCTCCGCTGGACTGAGTTGCCTGACAAGAATGAGCAACTCCTGAAAAGGGATATTCAATTTGATTTCCATAGCTTATCATCAAGATTATACAGGCGTTTAATCTGCTAAGGCAGATGGTATATAAACATACAAATTTCACAAACTGTCCCACTTCGAGACGATGCCTGTTTTGTCGTATAGTTCGCTGAGGGAGAGCTGCACGTGGCGGACGTCTTTCCAGTCTTTGAGGATTACGCCGAGGGTTTGTTCGATGATGTCTTTCTCGAGGTGATCAATGTGGAGGGCGGCGAGGGCCATTGCCCAGTCGAGAGTTTCGGCGATACCGGGTGTTTTTTCAAGGCGTAACGGGCGCAGTGCCTGCATAAAGAGGCAAATTTGTTTGGCCAGGGTGGTGTCGATATCGGGGACTTTAGCCAGCACAATGGCCAGTTCTTTATCGTAGTCTGGGTAGTCTATGTAGAGGTAGAGGCAGCGACGACGCAGGGCCTCCGACAGTTCGCGGACGCGGTTGCCCGTTACTACTACATACGGAATGTGTGTGGCCTGGATGGTGCCAATTTCGGGAATCGTGATTTGCCAGTCGGACAGGACTTCTAGCAGGAAACTTTCAAACTCTTCGTCGGCGCGGTCAATCTCGTCGATCAGCAGAACGGGCGATTTATGATGCGTAATGGCTTGGAGCAGAGGCCGTTTTAGGAGAAATTTATCAGAGAAAAGGGTTTCCTCGTAGTGTGTGTTAATGCCAGCGATGCTATCAGACTGACCGCCCGCCTTAGTGATGGCATCGCTGGCATTAACACGCTCACCAATCTCCAGCATTTTCAAGTGCAGGAGTTGCCGTTGGTAATTCCATTCGTAGAGGGCGTGGCTAGCGTCAAGACCTTCGTAGCCTTGCAGCCGAATCAGGTCCGTATTGAGGGCCAGCGCCATCACTTTGGCAATCTCGGTTTTACCCACACCGGCAGGGCCTTCGATGAGTAGCGGTTTTTTGAGTTGCAGGGCCAGAAACACCGACATTACCACCTGTGGGTCCGTCTGGTAGCCTTGATTTTCGAGTAACGCCTGAATGGATTCGCGGGTGTGTTGGATCATGAAAGGGTTGTTTGTCTGTTTGTGGGTTTGTCTGTTTGGTTGTTAACCAACGTTTTATTTCGTCAATTAATAATGACACAGACAACCAACAAACAGATCAACGAACAAACAGACAAACCTTTTTTACGCTACCGCCGCCAGCGCCCGGTTTAAATACACGTTGGCCAGGTGCTTGCGGTATTCTTCAGAGGCATAATGATCAGACAGGATGGACATGCCTGCGGCGGCTTCGGCGGGTTGGCCGCTGCTAAGTTGCTCTTCGGCCTTTTTGTCGCGGAAGGGAGCCTCCGATACGCCCGAAAAGGCTACGCGCAGCTTACCATCGGCGCTTTTCACAACGGCACAGCCTACAATGGCGTAGCGCGAGGCGGGCTGCGAAAACTTCTGGTAGGTCATTTTGGCCCCGTCGTGGAGTGGCACCCGAATCTGGGTAATCAGCTCATTTTCATGCAACGCCGTGCTGAACAGACCCGTAAAAAACTGCTCTGCCTTTACTTTACGGGTGCCCGATGGCCCCTGCATGACAATGGTGGCGTCGGCGGCGATGATCATGGCGGGCCAGTCGGCGGAGGGGTCAGCGTGGGCAATGGACCCACCAATGGTACCCCGGTTGCGCACCGACGGGTCGCCGATTTGGCTCGCGCCCGTGGCAAACATGGGCAGGTGCTTTTTGACCAGGTCCGAAGCGGCTATGGCCCCGTGGGTAACACCCGCGCCGATCACGAGTTCGCTGCCATCGACAGAGATACCTTTGAGTTCAGGCAAGCGACCTACGTCAACAAGCACGTCGGGCGCGTTGAGGCGCAGTTTCATGGTCGGAATCAGGCTGTGGCCGCCGCTGAGGGCTTTACCACCATCGGCCAGCATACCGACTGCATCGGCTACGCTGCTGGCGCGTTTATATTGGAAAGGGTAGGTTATCAAGGGGATTTAACGTTTAAGGTTTAACGTCTAAAGTTGCTCCGCATGGGTGAGTCCGAATGCGAAGCAACTTTAGACCTTGAACATTGGACATGTAACTCAGTTATTCATTGCCCGCCACACACGCTCTGGTGTCATGGGCATGAGGATGTCTTTCACCTGGTGACCGCCGCTCCAGAGGGCGTCGATGACGGCGTTGACTACGGCGGGGGTAGAACCGATGGCCCCGGCCTCACCGGCCCCTTTCACACCCAGCGGATTGTGGGGGCAGGGCGTGGTGCGGCGGTCGGTCTCAAACAGGGGCAGGTCGTCGGCGCGGGGCATGCAATAGTCCATGTAGGTGCCGTTGGTGAGCTGCGCGTTTTCGTCGTAGATCGTGCCCTCGAACATGGCCTGCCCGATACCCTGCGCCAGTCCGCCGTGAATCTGCCCGTCAACAATCATGGGGTTGATCACGTTGCCCACGTCATCTACGGCAATCATGCGTTTCAGCGTTGTTTTGCCCGTTTCCTTATCCACTTCCACCACCGCAATGTGGCAGCCGAAGGGATACGTAAAGTTGGCGGGGTCATAGAAGCTGGAGAAATCGAGGCCGGGTTCGAGGCCGGCGGGGTATACGTGCGGTACGTAGGCAGTGAGGGCCACGTCGCCGAAACCGATAGACTTGTCGGTGCCTTTTACGGTCCATTTACCTTCATCATAGGTCAGGTCACCTTCGGCGCATTCCAGTTTATGGGCGGCGATCTTGGCACCTTTTTCCAGCACTTTGTCAATGCTTTTCATAATGGCCGAACCGCCCACTGCCAGCGAACGTGAGCCGTAGGTGCCCATGCCAAACGCGACCGTGTCGGAGTCGCCGTGAACGAGTTCAACGTCTTCCATCGGAATGCCCAGCTTGTCGGCCACGACCTGCACAAAGGTGGTCTCGTGTCCCTGCCCATGCGAGTGTGAGCCAGTGAATACGCTCACCTTGCCCGTGGGCTGGACCCGTACCTGCGCTGACTCATACAGACCGGCGCGGGCACCCAGCGCACCCACCACCGCTGAGGGGGCAATACCGCAGGCTTCTACGTAGGTGGAGAAGCCCACGCCAAGCAATTTGTTGGTTTTAGCGGCTTCCTGCTGCGCCGCGCGGAAATCATTGTAGCCTAACATCTCCAGGCCGCGTTCCAGCACGGGGGCATAGTCGCCGGAGTCGTATTGTAAGGCCACCTGCGTTTGGTAGCCCGGCTCGTTTACCCCGTCGAATTTGGGAATGAAGTTTTTGAAGCGCAGTTCGGCGGGGTCCATGCCCATTTCGAGCGCGGCGAGGTCCATGAGGCGCTCCAGCAGGTACGTCGCTTCGGGCCGACCAGCACCGCGGTAGGCATCAACGGCAACCGTGTGCGTGAAGACGCAGGTCATGTCGATGTTGATTTTCGGCGTCACGTACAGGCCCTGTAACAGCGTGCCATGCAGATAGGTAGGCACTGCCGGGGCAAAGGTTGACAGGTAGGCGCCCATGTTGGCCACGGTTTTGATCCGCAGGCCCATCACGTTGCCGTCGGCGTCGAAACCCATTTCGGCTTTGGTCACGTGGTCGCGGCCGTGAGCATCCAGCAGGAACGCCTCTGACCGGTCGGAGGTCCACTTTACGGGCTGACCGATCTGTTTTGAGGCCCAGGTTACCAAGGCCTCTTCCGTATAGTGGTAGATTTTCGACCCAAAACCGCCCCCCACATCGGGGCCCACTACGCGTACTTTGTGTTCGGGGATGCCCAGCACGAAAGCGCACATGAGCAGCCGAATCAGGTGCGGGTTCTGCGTTGAGGTGTAGAGCGTGTACTTGTCGGCCATCTCGTCGTAGGCACCGATGTAAGCCCGTGGCTCCATCGCGTTGGGTACAACCCGCTGATTGACAAACTCCAACGTAGTCACGTGCGCGGCAGCGGCCATGGCGGCGTCTACTTCCTCAATGGGGTTGCCCAGCGACCAGTCGAACGCCGTGTTATCGGGAAACTGCTCGTGCACTTTGGGTGCGCCGGGTTTAAGGGCCTCGGCGGGATTGGCTACCGCGGGTAGTTCGTCCCACTCCACCATCACGCTTTCGGCAGCGTCGGTGGCGATGGCTTTGGTTTCGGCAATGACAATGGCTACGGCATCACCGGCATGTTTGGCGGTGCTGCCCGTAGGGATCAGCATGGGGTGCTTGGGTTCGCGCATGGTCTCGCCATTGCGGAAATTCACCTGCCAGCCGCAGGGAACCCCGTTGATGTCGGCCACATCGTCGCCGGTATAAATGGCGATTACGCCGGGCATTGCTTTCGCCTCGGTCATGTCGATACTTACCACGCGGGCGTGGGCGTAGGGGCTGCGGACAAAGTGGGCATGGAGCATGCCGGGCAGCACAATATCGTCGGTATAACGGCCTTTTCCGGTGATAAAACGCTTGTCTTCAACGCGCTTTATAGACTGGCCAATGAATTTGTTGCTCATTTTTTGAAGGAAGAGGGTTCAAGGTTTGATGTCTAAGGTTTAACGTTGCTTCGCGATGGTTGTACTTCGCGAAGCAACGTTAAACCTTAGACATTAAACCTTGAACTAGTTTCTAAACTGCCGCAGGCTCTGTGGTGGGTTCGTTGGTCCAGACGTGGTGATCGGCGAGGAGGGGCGCAGGGGTATGGTCGGCGGCCCATTGAATGGCTTTCACGATGTTGTGATAGCCCGTGCAGCGGCAGATGTTTCCTTCTAGTGCCTCCCGGATATCGTGTTCCGAGGGGTTGCGTTGACGGCTGAGCAGGTCGGCGGCGGTCATGATCATGCCGGGGGTGCAGAAGCCGCATTGCAGACCGTGGCACTCTTTGAAGCCTTCCTGAAGCGGGTGTAGCTGCCCGATGGTGCCGTTGGCATTAAACTGCGCGAGGCCCTCGATGGTGGTCACGGTGCAGCCATCGGCCTGGGCGGCGAGCAGGGTGCAGGACTTTACCGCCACGCCATCGACATGAACGGTGCAGGACCCGCACGAGGAAGTATCGCAGCCCACGTGGGTGCCGGTGAGGCGTAGGTTGTCGCGGAGGAAATCGACCAAAAGGGTCCGGTCCTCCAGGTCCGCTTGTCGGACTTTGCCGTTTACTGTGAGGTTAACTTGCATAGGGGGAGAAAGGGGTTATGAATGCGTAGTAGGGTCTGCCGCTAGTTCGTTTTCGACATTGGCGAAGAACTGCTTGGTCAGGGTAGTGGCCACGCCCGAAATGACGCGCTGCCCCGTGCGGGCCAACAGGCCTGACAGGCGGGCGTTGCCGTCGAAGGAGATCTCGGTTTGGGCATCGCTCAACGGTTTTAGTGCGATGCTGACGGTGGCGTCGGCGTTACCGATTTTGCTGTTTTGCTTAACGTGCAGCGTATAGCCCTCGTTTTCGCGGATGTCAGACAGCGACAACGTGCCGGTGAAGGCACCACTGACGGGACCAAGCTTGATCTCGGCAATGGCGAGGTATTCGTTCTCGGCTGTTTTTTCGAGCCTGGTCACCCCCGGCACCACACGGGCCAGTGTGTCGGTGTCCATGAGCATGGTCCAGATAGTGGACACAGGTGCATCGAGGGTATGCGAACCGGTTAATTCCATAGGATAAAAGGAAAGGGAAGGCTCCGCAACAGGGTGTTGTACGGGCTATAAATATGCGTACAAAAAATTACATTTTTCGATGTGGATCTATTTTTAACGGATTGGTAATCTGACAATAGGGATGGTGTTTACTTTTACCCGTCAAACCCAATTGCTAATGAAATTCTACCCTATCGCTTTCTCCTGCCTGAGCAGCTTAGCCGCGGTTGCCCAGCCTAAAACCCAGCCCGTTTCGCAACCGTTGGTGTCGAACATCTACACCGCCGATCCCTCCGCGCATGTCTTCAATGGAAAGTTGTATATCTATCCCTCACATGATATCGAATCCGGGGTGAAGGAAGATGATAACGGCGCCCATTTCGATATGCGCGACTACCATGTGCTCTCGATGGATTCGCCCGGCGTGGATTCGCCCGCGGGCAAGGTGACAGACCATGGCGTGGCCCTTTCTGTAAAAGACATTCCGTGGGCGGGGCGGCAACTTTGGGCACCCGACGCGGCGGTTAAAAACGGGACCTACTACCTGTACTTTCCGTTAAAAGACAAAGAGGATGTTTTCAGGATAGGCGTGGCGACGAGCAAGCATCCTGAAGGACCGTTTACTCCCGAAAAAGCGCCCATGGCGGGTACATACAGCATTGACCCCTGCGTTTTCGCCGATGTTAATGGCGAGTATTACATGTACTTCGGCGGGATTTGGGGCGGTCAGTTGCAACGCTGGAACAACAACCACTACACGGCTGATGCCAAACTGCGTACCCCCGACGAAGCGGCTATTTTGCCCCGCGTTGCCCGGCTGGCTGCCGACATGAAACACCTGGCCGAAGCACCTAGAGAAGTGCAGTTGCTCGACGAAACAGGTAAGCCATTTTTGGAAAAAGACAACGCCAAGCGCTTTTTTGAAGCGGCCTGGGTGCATCGCTACAAGGGCAAATACTACTTCTCGTATTCGACCGGCGACACCCACAACATCGCCTACGCCATCGGAGACAGCCCCTACGGCCCGTTTACCTACAAAGGTGTAGTGCTACCTCCTGTGCAAGGCTGGACAAACCATCATTCTATTGTTGAGTTCAAGGGTAAGTGGTACCTGTTTTATCACGATGTACAACTGTCGGGCAAGACCCATTTGCGCAACGTTAAAGTCGCAAAGTTGACGTATAATCCCGACGGGACGATTGTGCCGGTTTCGGCGTACAGGTAGGGGCAGCAGAGCGCGTAGCCGCCAAAGCACCAAGCTATTTAAGAAGGCTCACACTCCTCTGCTCTACCACACTGATTACATGCTGAATTGCCTTATCAATATCGGCCTCTGTCGTATGGCGGCCCAGGCTGAAGCGGACGGAGGCGTAGGCCAGATCGTCGGAGAGGCCAAGGGCTTTGAGCACGTGCGAGGGGTCGGTGGAGGCGGCGGTGCAGGCAGAGCCGTTAGACACGGCAATCTCGTTCAGGCTCATCAACAACGCTTCGCCGTCGACGTTCGGGAAAGCCAGATTCGTGGTGTTGGGCAAGCGGTGCATCTGGCTGCCATTTATACGTACATCAGGAAAATGGGCCAAAATACCCCTTTCGAGGCGATCCCGGAGGACCGCCAAGCGCGGGGCTTCGGTAGCCATGGCTGCCTGAGCTAGTTCGGCGGCTTTTCCCAGCGCCACGATGCCCGGCACGTTCAACGTACCTGACCGGCGACCGCGTTCATGCCGACCCCCATCCTGCTGGGCTATCAAAGGCGTCTTTTTGCGGACATACAAGGCTCCGATGCCTTTGGGCGCATACAATTTATGGCCCGACAAACTCAACAAATCAATCTTGGTTTGGCCCAGGTCGATGGGCAGTTTACCCACAGCCTGGGTGGCGTCGGTGTGGAAGAGTGCGCCCTGGTCATGTACCCGTTCGGCAATGGCTGCAATGGGTTGAATGGTACCGGTTTCGTTGTTGGCCCACATCACCGACACCAGTACGGTGGCGGGGGTCATAGCGGCAGTAACCTGTTCGGGCGTGATGAGGCCATCGGCGTCGGGCTGGAGGTAGGTGATGTCGGCGCCAAGCTGGGCCAGGTGTTCGCACACGTCGAGTACAGCCTTGTGTTCGGTCTGGACCGTAATGATGTGATTGCCCCGGTGCTGGTTGGCCTCGAAAACGCCTTTCAGAGCCAGATTAATGCTTTCGGTAGCCCCACCCGTGAACACAAGCTCGACGGGAGACGCTCCCAGCAGATCGGCCAGTTGCTGGCGGGCGTGGGCCACGGCATCTTCCGCTTTCAGGCCAAACACGTGCGTTCGCGAGGCCGCGTTGCCGAAGTGTTGGGTGAAATAAGGCAACATCGTTTCCAGCACCCGTGGGTCAACGGGCGTCGTGGCGTTATGATCGAGATAGATGGGGTACTGCATAGACAAGGGCTATGACGATGGCACTACTTTTTTGTGCGCAACTGCCTCCGAAGATAGAACGCGCAGGAGACAGATAGGCCATAAACACCGCGTTTTTTTGATCTGACGACTCAATTTGACGCTGTTGATTCACAGCAACAAGTTTGTTTTCAGTCACTAAGCGAACTACTGTATATGTTCACTTATATTGACTCACTTTTAAGTAGCACAAATCTCACCATGGCCTATTTATGACTAGACTCCTTTACCTGCTTTTGTTTGCTTCTACCTTTTTGTATGCCACCAACACCAAAGCTGCTGGATGGACCGGCAAGGCTGATTCGTATACCCTCGCTACGTCGTCTATATCAGGTACGTCTGCCGAACTGAGCTGGTCGGGTAGTGGCCCGGCTACCCGGTTCGATCTTCGATGGCGCAAACAGGGGGCTGCCCAGTGGATTACTACGTCAGATATTCAGGCAACCAGTTTTCTGCTGACTGACCTGGAAGCAGGGCAATCCTATGAGTGGCAGTTGCTACCGGCAGGAGCAACGGTCTGGCTAGGCGGCCCCGCCACGTTCACAACCACCTACACCTGCCCGGTGCTATATACATATAGCCCGGTCAGCCTTTCGGCCACGGCGGCGCAGCTGTCGTGGTCATCGCCGTATCCGTCTACGCCAACCGACGTGTCTACCGTTGAATTCAGGCCTACGGGCGTCACGTCCTGGTCGAGCGTTACGTTTGCCACACCCTATTATTACAGCGGCTACCTGACCAATCTTACGCCCTCAACGACGTATGAATGGCGGGTACGTGCCACCTGTTCACCGTTTTCGAGCGTGGCCACCTTCACAACGCCTGCCTGCTCAATGGTGGATACTCAGGTAGCCCCATTGGCCACGACGGCCCAGTTTCGCTGGCAAACGGTTAACGGGGCCACGGCTACGTTCCGTTGGCGCCCGCAGGGCGGAACCTGGTCGACGGTGACGAACCCCGTGGGTAATTACCCGGCGCAGTACCAGCTAAGCGGCCTTACGCCCAATGCCGTCTACGAGTACCAGGTGCAGCCCGTCTGTGGCACCGTTGTGGGTACGCCGTCGGCACCGGTCGCGTTCACCGCCTCGTGCAACGCCCCAAACTCCCTGAGCCTGGGCGCTATTACGGCAACCAATGCCACCATTACCTGGCGAGGAAACTACAAGGGCTTCTACGATTTTTCGTATGCAGTTCAGTACCGGCCAATAACGTCGCCCGTCAGTTCGTGGTCAGCAGGAAACAATTATTCGAATACGGCTACTAACGCCGCTTATGATTTCTATACCTCGATTGGTGGCCTGAATGCGGACACACCCTACGAGGTACGGGTGCAGACAACCTGCCCCGGTCCAACAACGTCGGCATTTACCGACCCGCCGGTTAGTTTCAGCACGACCGGCTGCGTCAGTACGGCCTCGAATCTCTATAGCTCCATTCAGTCGGTCAACGCCGTAAGTTTCAACTGGTCTGGCAGCTATGAGAATTACTACGCCGTTCAGTACCGGGTTGCTGGTACCTTGCCCTGGACTCAGGTTGGTCCGCCCAGCTATCCAGGCAATACCTCGGCCTATATACAGGGGCTACAACCAGGTACGAAGTATGAGTGGCAGGTGGTCACGTACTGTTCGCCCACCCAGGCAGCGTTGCCCACGGCTATCCAGTCGTTTACGACAGCGGCCTGCTCTAGTAGCCGCCTTGCCAACTTCAGCACCACCCCCGACCATAACACGGCTTCGGTTAGCTGGACGGAACAATACCCCGCTACCTACCAGTATGTTGTGCGTTATCGGCTGGCTGGTGCCGGCTCCTATACCACGCTTTCGGCCCAATCCAGTCAGATGGCTACCCTGACGGGCCTGACCAACAATACCGCCTACGAATGGCAGGTAGCTCCGGTATGTAGCGGCACGGCCACGTCGCTCTCCTTCACCGCCCCACAACCGTTTACCACCACCTGCCGACAGGCGGCCTACTCGTTGTCGACCAATGGCAATCGGGGCACTGCCCGGCAATTGACGTGGTATAGCAACGCCTCAGACTATAACCAGACGTATCTTGTTCGTTACCGGCCTCAGGGAGGGAATTGGGTTGATCAGACAATTAATTCGACCACGACGAGCCCAGTGTTCAGCGTAACGGGCCTGCAACAGAACACCACCTATAACTGGGAACTGGCCCGGCAGTGTACGGCAGGCAGCAGTAGCACCTATACGGCAGGTCCGTCGTTTACAACCGAATGCCGCAACACCCTCTATAACTACGGTGCCAGTTCTATTACGGCAACAAAGGTCAGGTTGTCGTTCAGTGACAATACGTATGGCTCGACCTATCAGCTTCGTTACCGGTTGGTGGGCGCGTCGAACTGGACCGTCGTTCCGTCTCTGACAAACTCGTATTACACACTTACGGGTTTGACGCCTTATAGCCCCTACGAGTGGCAGGTGGCCGTACAATGCAGCGCCGACTTCATCAGCGACTTCTCGCCTACCCAAACTTTCGCTACCGACTGCGCCGTACCGACCGGTCTGTATGCCAGTTCGGGAGAAACGTACGCGTCATTCTCGTGGAGTTACAATGAAAACGTAACGGCTTATACCCTACAGTACCGGCAGCAAAACACCTCGGCCTGGACAACCGTAACCGTAGCCGGTAACGCATCGTATTACACACTAAATGGGCTGCGTGGTGCGTATGAATGGCGCATACAGGCTGATTGCGGCGGGGGTATTGTATCTGACTTTTCGGCCATCATGCCCTTTAGCACGTATTGCAGCGCCCCCGCCACCCCCACTGTCTCGAACATCAGCGCGTATGGGGCCACGGTAGCCTGGGGAGCTAATTCAACCGTGGCGCGGTATAACCTGCAATGGAAAACGGCTGGGTCGCCTACCTGGAACGTTATCACCGACCTTGCCCAGTCGCCGTATGTGCTCACCGGCCTGAACACCAATGATGCCTACATTGTGCGCGTGCAGGCGCAATGCGGTAATGCACAATCGGTTTATACACAAGCTGTTGGGTTTGGCGCAAGTTGTTCGGCACCTACGGCACTCTCGACTGCAGCCTACTACTACACGACCGAACAGGGACGGCAGTTTTTCTGGAATCAGGCCGTTGGTGGTAGCTATACCCTGCGTTGGCGACCCATAGTGCCGTCGGGCCAACCGGCTGCCGACTGGATTGTTCGGGAGAATACGACAACGGGCTATTTCGCCGCCCAGCTCTTGCCCGGCACCTATGAATGGCAGCTACGGCGGGTTTGTGTAAACGAGGCCACATCGGCCTTTGTGGGTGGCCCGACGTTCAGCGTTCCTGCCTGCCAGACCGACCTCATCACCACCTACGCCAGTAGCGTAGAAAGTACGTCGGCCACGTTGACCTATACACCCGGTGCCGTAACCGAACTACGCTGGCGGGCCGTGGGGGCGGGTGGCTGGAACGTAATATCGCAGATTGGTTACCCAAACGTGATCCTGACGGGGTTGACCGAAAACATGGCCTATGAATGGCAGGTGCGGGTGTTATGCCCCAACAGCCTGACCACGGCATTTGGTCCCTTGCAAACGTTTACGGCCTCCTGTGGCCCCCCTGCCAACCTGACTACCCGTTGCACCACGCCAACAACGGCCAATCTGAGTTGGAGTGGTCCGCAAAACAGTACGTATGAAGTGAACTGGCGGGTGACGGGGGCAGCGCCCTGGTCGAGCCTGACGGTGACGGGTACGCAGGCTTCCCTGGCTGCTTTAACCAGTGGTACCAGCTATGAATGGCGGGTGAGGCCTGCCTGTTCACCCGTGTCGGCAACGGACTTTGTGGGGCCGGTTACCTTCAGCACGTTCTGTAGCGCGCCAACCGGCCTGACAATCTACACGGGCAGTACTTGTGGTCAGGCAGTGCTAAGCTGGCAGGGAGGCTGCATGCCAACCAACAACTTTACCGTTCGGGTACGCATCAGCTATGGTGAATGGGTTGAATACACCACGTCTAATAACTCATTGGTATTGAACGGATTAACTTCGTCTGCTTATATCGACTATCAGGTTAAAGCCAGTTGTGGAACCGACTATTCTAACTATTCATTCATCTATTCTGGTAGTACGCTAACCTGTGCGCCCTGCAGTCCGGCCGTGCTCAGTCAGTCAGTGAGCAGCACGCTGGCATACCTGTCCTGGTCATCAGATAGCCCCGTAGCCGAGTTGCGGTGGCGGCCTGCCGGGGGTAACTGGACCACGGTTCAACCGACCACCAACAGCTATCTGCTCAACGGGCTTACAGTCAATACTATCTACGAATGGCAGGTACGTAACAGTTGCGCCGGACCGGCTGATTTTGGCCCCATATCGTTCTTCCGAACTCGCTGCGACGCGCCATTCACCGACATCAATGGGTTGTCGGTGGATGCCAACAATATCTGGTTCTTCTTTAGCCAGCCAGGCGGGCAAGCCTATGAGTTACGTTACCGGGCCGAAAACGGGGCCTGGATTACCCAGTCGGTTGCTGATTCGCCAGCCATCCTTAACGGACTGGCGGTCAACACCCGCTACGAACTACAACTGCGAACGGTGTGTAGTGCGGGGGTTATGTCGGGCTGGTCACCGTCGCGCTACGGCACCACCGCCTGCCCAATTCCCACCCGGTTATCTGCCGACCAGCTAACCGATAACTCCGTGCGCCTCAACTGGCGGTATGATCCCTACGTAGTAAACCGAAACTACCCCCGAACGCTGCGTTATCGCCCGTTGGGCAGCACAACCTGGACCACCAGCAACCTCAACGGCCTGCCGTTGTCGAGTGTGCTGAGCTACACGCTGACGGGCCTTAGCCCGCAAACCAGCTACGAGTGGCAGGTACTCTATGACTGCGGTGCGGGTGGCACGTCGGCTACGGGCGGTGGGCCTGTCACGTTCCGCACCACAGGCGCGGGGCCATCCTGCACGGCCATGACCACGGTTCAACAGGGTGACTGGACCGACGCGGCCACCTGGTCGTGTGGTCGCGTGCCAATCGCAACCGATAAGGTGCTTATTCGGCATACTGTGCTTATCCCTAACGCGTCAACGGGGCGTGCCCTGCGGGTGGGCTATGAAACAGGTGGACGGGTTCGGATGGGTGCCGGGGCCAAATTGGTGCTGGGCCAATAAGGGTTGCTAAACAAAAAGCCCCCGCCAACCGGCAGGGGCTTTTTTCAACAGATGTGTAGGACTCATTAATTAGTAGCGATCCACTTCAAAGTGGCTCATGCCACCGTCGTAGCGAATCGTAATCTTTTTGGCGGCTTTGTCGTAACCGGGGCTGAGGTAGGTGTTGTTGCCCACCCGCTCGAAATCATCGTCGATGTCGGTAGCGTTCATGCCGCCGTCGGTGGTGATTTTGACCCCGGCGCTTTGCGGCACCCGGATATTCACCGACGTCATACCCGATGAGATTTTCACGTCAGACTGCGCGGCTTTGTCGCCCAGTTTCAGGTCAATGCCCGCCGCGCCGGCGTCGATTTTCAACGACTTCACGGCGTAACGGCTTAGGTCGAAATCGCCCGAACCGGCCCCAAAATCGAGCACCATGTCCCAGAGTGGCTTCTCGTTGAGCTGCACTTTCACCGTCCCGAAATCAGAATGGTCGTTAAAGTTGAAATGCGCCCTTGAATTCTTCGTCGGTTCCAGCCGGATGGTTGGTGTCTGGGCATTGCGGTCAATGCTCATGCCATAGGTGTTGATCGTCCGGGTTTTCGCGTCGATCAGGCGGCTGGTCGGCTCGTCGATGGTGAACTTGGCAGCACCACCTTCCAGTACAAATTTGGCTTCGGCAGGAGCGATGGCAGGCATGTCTTCACTGTAACTCCCACTCCGCAATTCCGTATTATCCTCGTCGTCACTGTCGTCGCCATCGTCCGAATCATCGTTGTCGTCGGTGTAGTCATCGTCATTATCCTCGTCATTTGAGTCATACGCACCTGGTGGCGAAGGTGGTGACGGGGGCGAGGGTGGGTCGATATTCATCGACAGGTCACGACCGTAACGATGGTGACGGCCTACGTAGCTAAATAGCCAGAAAGGCAGGGCAATGGCGAGAATAACGGTGAAGAACGTAGACAGGACAGATCGCCCGGATCCTGGTTCTTCCCGACGAAACAGGAGAGCAATACCAGCCAAAATGAGCAGTATGGGCCACAAACCGCGCACAAAGTACCAGTCGGGCATGGGGAACAGGTTCCAGTTGCGGGCCAAAAACAACACGCCGAGCGTGATGCAAAGCAGGCCCCAGAAATAACCGCGTCGGGTGTACATAGGAAGGGAGTTTTCAGTTTGGAGTTTGGAGTTTACAGTTGCTTCGCCAGCTACACTAAACTGGCGAAGCAACTGTAAACTGAAAACTCCAAACTGAAAACTGGTTTAGAGTTGGTTGATGGTCCGGTCTGGATCGTAGGGGTCGTTTGACGGGGGGGTAGGGCGATTGTCGGGGACGTCGTGGGGGGTAGAACCCGTTGAGCGTCCGAACAGGTCTTCACCTGGTTTGCGGTCGCGTACCACCAGCCATACGCCAAAGCCGATCAGCAGCAGAGGCCATATGTCGCGGAAATCAATGTCGGTATACCGTTCCAGCAGGGCTATTACGCCCAGGATAATGAGGATAGCACCGCCAATGAGGTTGCCGTTTCGTTTTTGTTCAGGATTAGCCATAAAAAGGGGGGTTGAAAAAACAGTAGACTGCGGTTGGGGCATACCACCAAATTGATGTTCAGGCAGTACGATCCACAAGATAATGTACAGGATAAGACTGGGTGCCGACGGTATGAACAAACCAGCCACAAACAGTACCCGAATCAAGGTACGGTCAATACCAAAATAGTGGGCCAATCCGGCCGCTACGCCCCCAATCTGTGCTTCGTCGAGGTAACGTTCCAGGCGTTTCTCCATGTCAGTGGTTAGAATTTGGATGTTGGATGCCGGACGCTGAATGCTCACTGTTTCTGCCGCCCAATGTGCGGCGTCCACTAGTCAGCGTCCAGTAGCCCCTTTCCTTGCATCAAACCTACAGTCGTTGTGATGAGCGGCAAATAGACTTGGTAAGAGCGGATACGGGTTTGGATAAAGGGGTGTTTTTATGGTTAGTTGGCAATGCATAGTAGCATGTAATGAGCAGCGAAGCGTACGATCTTCGCTGACCTAGCTAATCAGGCTCACCACTGCCCGTACTGCGGCTTCGCTGGTACTGATGCGGTCATATTCGCCAGGAGAAGTGGTGGCCATAGGAACGCCATTGCGGCGGAAAATCATGGGGCTGATTTCGGTGCTGCTGCCGCTCATGTGCAGGTGAGAAACGCCTGTGTTAGCCAACAGCCGGGCATTTTCAGGTTTTACGCCCGACCCGGCCATGATCTCAATCCGTCCCGCCGACTGCTTTACCAGGGCTTCGAGCAAGGTAATACCGGCTTCGGCCTGTGCCTGTTGTCCCGATGTGAGCACGCTCTGGATACCGAGCGACAGTAGCACGTCGAGAGCTTCGTGGGGGTCGCGGGTAAGGTCGAATGCGCGATGGAACGTGACGGGTAGGGGCGAGGCAAGTTGAATTAACCGACGGGTGGCATGGGCATCCACGCGGCCATCGGGCAGAAGTACGCCGAACACAAGTCCATCAGCCCCGGCATCGCGGGCAGCGGCAATGTCGGCTTCCATCACGGCGAGTTCGGCTTCGTCGTAGACAAAATCACCACCCCGTGGCCGAACCATCACCCTAATGGGCAAGGTTGTCGCGGCCCGTGCCTGCCTGATCAGGCCAATGCTGGGCGTAATGCCTCCCTCTGCCCGTCCACTACACAACTCAATCCGGTGTGCCCCGGCCCGTTGGGCAGCCAGGCAATCAGCTACGGAATAAGCACAGATTTCGAGATGCATGGGGGGAGCGTGGTAAGTGCTGAGTAGTAAATAGTAAGTTTGCTTCCGCAAGAGAATTATGCTTGCGGAAGCAAACTTACTATTTACCACTCAGCATTTACCACGCTCCCCCCCATGCTCAATCGTCGCTATTTTCTTCGTTTCACTGCCTTGTTGCCTACCCTGTCTACGGCTGATTTATGGGCTAAACCAAAGGCTATCCGTGCACTGCCCAAGCCCATTGTGCTTTCGACCTGGGACAGTGGCGTAACGGCCAACAAAGGTGCCTGGTCGGTGCTGACG
Source organism: Fibrella rubiginis (assembly GCF_017353185.1). GTDB lineage: Bacteria > Bacteroidota > Bacteroidia > Cytophagales > Spirosomataceae > Fibrella > Fibrella rubiginis. Next base: position 294,475 of record NZ_JAFMYV010000010.1, read on the forward strand.
AAAGGCGGGCGGGCCATCGACGCAATGGAACAGGCGGGCATTGCCATCGAAAATGAGCAAAGCTGCTGCGTGGGCCTCGGTGGTAACCCCGACCGCGACGGTCACGTGACCCTCGACGCCTGCATCATGGACGACAAGTTTAACTGCGGGTCGGTGGCGTTTTTGGAGCGGATCAAACATCCCGTTTCGGTGGCCCGGAAGGTGATGGACAGCACGCCCCACGTCATGCTGGTGGGTGAGGGCGCGCAACAATTTGCCCTGGCCAACGGCTTCGCGCTGGAGCCGGACGTGCTCTCGGCCGAGGCGCAGAAGACCTACCAGACCTGGCTGAAAAAATCGGAATACAAGCCCATCATCAACATCGAAAATGGCGCAGGGTCGGGTAAGGCAACTGGGACCAGAAAGAAAGGTGGCGGGCCTTATGTCGATGAGTTTGCTCCGAATTATTTTGACGACGGCACCCCCAACCACGACACCATGGGCACGGTGGCGATGGATGCGGCGGGCAACCTGTCGGGCATGTGTACCACCAGTGGCATGGCGTTTAAAATGCGGGGCCGCGTGGGCGACTCGCCGCTGATCGGGCCGGGGCTGTATGTAGACAATGAAGTGGGGGCCGTAACGGGTTCGGGGCAGGGTGAAGAGGTGATCAGGATGTGTGGGGCACACACGATTATCGAACTGATGCGGCAGGGGCTTTCGCCTAAAGCAGCCTGCAAACAGGCTATTGAACGGATTGTGAAGCGTGACCCGATGCGGGCCAAAGACTTCCAGGTGGGCTTCATCGCCATCAGTAAATCGGGTGAAATCGGGGCATACGCTGTGCAGAAAGGGTTTTCATACACCCTCACCACGCCCGACGTGACGCACGTGGTCTATCCCGCCGAGAGCTATTTTGCCTAGTAGAACATGGCCCCTGCCTCCTTTTTCGGGCAAAAAACAACGTCGCCCCAACCTATGACTACGCGCCTTCCTATTGCCTTTTCGTTGCTGATTGGCCTGGCACTTACTGCCTTCATGCCACCCGCCAAGCAGCGCGTTACCCTTAAGCGCGAGAAGCAGCGCGTAGCCGTACTGGTGGATGGAAAGCTGTTTACGGCCTTTATTTATCCCGACGCATCGGTGTTGAAAAAGCCTGCTCTGTACCCTATACTGACGGCTACGGGCAACCCCATTACCCGCGGCTGGCCCCTGGACCCCCGCCCCGGCGAGCGCGTTGACCATCCGCACCATGTGGGTATGTGGTTCAACTACGGCGACGTGAACGGCCACGATTTCTGGAATAACTCCAACGACCTGGGCCCTGACCATAAAGGGCCGATGGGCACCATCGTAACCACCAACATTGCCCGGCTGAACGAAGAGGGCAACCGTGCCGAGCTGACCGTTGAGGCCGACTGGCAGGACAGCGCCGGAAAACCGATGCTCAAAGAATCGACCCTGTACACGTTTGAAGCCGACGGACAAACCCGCCGCATTGACCGGCAGACCACGCTTACGGCTTTGACCGGCGACGTGACGTTTAAAGACAACAAAGAAGGCCTGGTGGCTATTCGGGTGGCCCGCCAACTGGAACACCCCTCGACCAAAGCCGAAATTTTCACCGACGCCAGCGGCAAGGCCACGCCGGTTGCATCGCTCAACAACGAGGGCATCACGGGCCACTACCACAGTGCCGTTGGCAAAGAAGGCGACGCCGTTTGGGGCACCCGCGCCCCCTGGGTGGCGCTAACGGGCACCCTCACGGGCAACGAACCTGTTTCGGTTGTGCTGTTCGATAATCCGAAGAATATAGGCTACCCAACCTACTGGCACGCAAGGGGTTATGGTCTCTTTGCGGCTAATCCGCTGGCGCCGAGTGTGATGTCGTCGGGTAAAGATGCGCCCATGAACTATGTCCTGAAAGCGGGTCAGTCTGTCACCTTCCGCCACCGTCTGCTTATTGCTCCCGGTACCCTGAACGAGAGCCAATTGACCCAGGAAGCAGCGCGTTTTGGCAAGTAAACCAGGTATGACGATTGACATTCCAGAACAGTCGCTTGTTCTGCTGATTGGCGCTACCAGTTCGGGTAAATCGACCTTTGCGCGCCAGCATTTCAGGGCTACCGAAATTATCTCGTCTGACCAGTGTCGGGCGTATGTAGCGGATGACGAAAACGATCAGTCAGTCACCAGCGACGCCTTCGACCTGCTCCATTACTGGACGGCCCTGCGCCTGAAACGGGGCAAGCTCACGGTGATCGACGCCACCAATGTGCAGCATTTTGCCCGTAAATCGCTGCTGCAACTGGCCCGCGAGCATCACATGAACGCGGTGGCCATTGTGTTCGATCTGCCAGATCGGTTGCTTATCGACCGCCACCATGCCCGACCTGACCGCCACTTTGCTGACCAGGTCATCAGCCATCAGCAGCGTGATCTGCATAAGTCGCTGAATGGCCTGCACAAGGAAGGATTTGGGCACGTATTCAGGCTTGAATCAGCGGCAGCTATAGCGGCGGTGACCGTTCGGCGCACGAAGTCAGTGCCTATGAGTAGCCCTGAAAATGGCCCATTCGACATTATTGGCGACGTACATGGCTGCCTGACCGAACTGCGTGAGTTGCTGGTGAAGCTGGGTTACTTTATCAGTAAAGACCCCGACGGCACCGAACGCGTGGCGCATCCGGCAGGGCGCAACGCCTTTTTTGTGGGTGACCTCGTCGACCGGGGACCCGATTCGGTGGGGGTGCTGCGGCTGGTGATGCAGATGGTAACCGACAACACCGCCCTTTGTGTGTTGGGCAACCACGATGACAAGCTAGGCCGGTACTTGTCGGGGAGAAAGGTGACGCTCAGCCACGGTCTGTCAGAAACAGTGGCCCAGCTGAACAGGGAGCCTGCCGAATTTCAGCAACAGGTCAAAGCGTTCATTACCAGTTTGGTAGTCTATTACATAGTCGATAAGGGCAGGCTGCTGGTGGCACACGCGGGTCTGAAAGAAAGCCTGCAGGGTCGGAATGACGGAGCCGTGCGGGCATTCTGTTTATATGGCGACACGAACGGGCAGACCGATGAGCTTGGCCTGCCTGTTCGCCTCAACTGGGCAGCTGACTACAAAGGAAAAGCTACCGTCGTGTATGGGCACACGCCCGTTGCTGAAGCCCAATGGGTGAATAATACCATCGACATTGACACAGGCTGCGTATTTGGCGGCAGACTTACGGCCCTGCGCTATCCCGAACGCGAACTAGTGTCGGTACCGGCCCGTGACCTGTATGCCCAACCCAAACGACCTTTTCTGGATAGGCACACGGCCTGATCGTCAACCAGTAGAGCTACATTTTCTCGTAGATTGATCTCCAAACCTGCTTTTGCTTTAAAAAGGGTTAAATGCGTGTCCATTTGGAGCAGAAACGCCCACCAAATACGTTAGTTGCTTATATGAGAAAAACACACCATCTGCGGCTCCTTTCGTTGGCCGCGCTTGCCTGCTTCACCGCAGTTGGGCAGGGATTTGCTCAACCGATGGCTCCAAAACCACAGGGCAAATTCAACCAGTGGGCTTATAAAGACCCCGCCACAGATTCTATTGCAGGCATCAGCCTCGATAAAGCCTACAAATTGCTCCAGGGCCGCAAGTCGGTGCCCGTTACGGTGGGCGTGGTCGATTCGGGGATTGACATTGCCCATGAAGACCTGCGCGACGTGGTATGGGTGAACCCGAAAGAGACACCCGGCAACAACGTCGACGACGATAAAAACGGGTACGTAGACGACGTGAACGGCTGGAATTTCATGGGTGCCAAAGACGGCACGACCTACGAAAGCGACCAGGACGAACTCGGCCAGATCTACACCATCTGGGGCCCTAAATATGATAAGGCCAACCCCGAAAAATTATCGGCTAAGGAGAAAAAGGAGTACGACATTTACCAGAAAGCGAAGGCCCGGTATGCCCAAAGCCGCCTGAAATCGGAGCTATGGAAGGTAGCCATCCGCGACACGGCCAACTTCAACCGGGGCATTAGTCAGGTAGTGGCGGCGTTGAAAGGCAAGCCCTTTGCCCGCACCAGCCTGTCGGCGGCAGAGGTGGGTACGGACTCAGCCGCCCTGGGTGCGAAATCGATCCTGGATGAGGTATTCTCGCCTGATCTGGGGTCGTTTGAATACATGGCTTTTGCGCTGAAAGCTTCTTTCCAGCGCCTGAAGCCTATTTTGCTGTCAGAAGCAGAGAAAGCGTATAACCCTGGCTCGGATGCCCGCAAGGCCGTGGGCGACGACCCGGCCAACCCCAACGAACGGTACTACGGCAGTCCGAAACTGATCATCGGTGAGTCGGAAGAACTGGCCATGCACGGTTCGCACGTGGCGGGCATTATCGGTGCCAAACGCGGTAACAACATTGGTGTAGACGGCGTGGCCGATAACGTGCGGCTGATGATGGTGGGTGTAGTGCCCAGCGGTGGCGACGAGCGCGACAAAGACGTGGCCAACGGTATTCGATACGCCGTTGACAACGGAGCCAAAGTGATCAATATGAGCTTCGGCAAGCGGTTTTCGCCCTACAAAGACGCGGTCGACGCGGCCATCCGGTATGCCGAAGAGAAAGATGTGCTGTTGGTACACGCCGCTGGCAATGACGGTCAGAACGTAGACTCGCTGGCCAATTACCCCCGCCCCGAATACGAAGATGGGCGCGTAGCGAAAAATTTCATTTCGGTGGGCAACTCGACCATGCGGTTTGGCAAAGGCCTGCCCGCTTCATCGTCGAACTACGGTCAGCAGAAAGTGGACCTGTTCGCGCCTGGCACCGACATTGATAATACGACGCCCCACAATGGCTATCAGAGCCTGACGGGTACAAGTATGGCGGCTCCCTGCGTGGCGGGGGTGGCAGCCCTGCTGCGTTCTTACTTTCCCAACCTGACGGCGGTGCAGGTGAAAGAAATTCTGATGAAAAGTAGCTACAAGCCCGATATGCTGGTGCGTCTGCCCGGCCGCACGGGTGGTTCGCTGGTGAAATTCAGCACCCTCAGCAAATCAGGCGGTATTGTCAACGCGGCCGAAGCTGTGGAGCTGGCAATGACGTATAAATAGTCAGAAGAGCCGGTACGAAGCGAGTCCTGTTGGTCTGGAAAGTTCTCAATAAGAGAACAACTTTCCAGACCAACAGGACTCGCTTCGTACCGGCTCTTCTGACTAAAAATCGCCCACTAATACGGCTGCTTCGTGGAGGAGTTCGGTGGCGCGGATTTCGTCGGTGAAGGCTTCAATTGTGGCATCGACCACGTCGAGGGCAACCGGCTCGGCGGGAGTTTGGTTGTCGGCAACGAAGCCCGCCAACGCCCGGCCCATATAAAGCAGGTGCAACGCCGACAGCAGGGTTGGCAGGCGTTGGCTATGGCGGGTTTGTGGTTCTTCGGAAGACATAGATCAGGCTCTATAAACTCAATACAGCGATAAATCCACTAAGGTTTCCCAAGCGGGATAGGTTTCATTGGTTGGCCCTTGCCAGCTAAACGGCGTCATTTTTGGTTCGGGCTGCTTCGCCGGTAGCTCGTCAGTTTGCCTGGGTAAGCCTCGTTTGGGGTTTGCCTTTTTTTATGCCTGTGTCGATTGACTTTGCCCAAAATAGACAGGATTGGTGCTTGGTGAGCGTCAATATTGCCGGATTTTGCATAGTATTAGCCGGTTTCTGCCAATTTTATCAGGATACTCTTTAGCAAATTTGTTCAATAATTCCTGTTAATTAGTCAAAAAACGGCTAGCCGCCCTGGTTGCCTGTAGCAGTGTTTTGCTCCTGCTTTGCGCCTAACCCCTTTCCCATATGAAGCCACTATTCATTCCCTTATTGCTGCTACCAGCCTTAACGGTAGCTCAGCCTGCGGCCATGCAGCGCGATTTTCAGACGCCGCCTGCCGCCGCCCAGCCCCGCGTATGGTGGCACTGGATGAACGGCAACGTCACGAAAGACGGAATTCAAAAGGACCTTGAATGGATGAAACGGGTGGGCATTGGGGGCTTTCAGAATTTCGATGCCAGTTTGTTTACGCCTCAGGTGGTGCCTAAAAAGCTGGTGTTCATGACCCCCGACTGGAAAGACGCTTTCCGGTTTACCACCGAACTGGCCCAAAAGCTACAGCTCGAAATGGCCATTGCCGGGTCGCCGGGGTGGAGCGTAACGGGCGGGCCGTGGGTGCAGCCTCAGGATGCTATGAAGAAGTACGTCTGGACCGAAACAAGGGTAAAGGGCGGCACGGCATTCGCGGGTAAACTGCCTCAGCCACCGGCTACTACGGGTGCTTTTCAGCAAGTACCCATGCCCAGAACGAGTCTGCTGGGTGGGGCCGTGGGCGAACTGCCAACGTATTATCAGGATGCCGCCGTGATCGCGTACCGCCTGCCCAAAACCGATAAATTCCTGGCGCAGCTTACGCCCAAAATCAGTTCGAGTGGCGGTGCGTTCAGCCTGAACGAACTGACAGATGGCGATTTGACCAACGCCCGTCTGTTGCCGCCCATGGCCGTGGGGCAGGACATGTGGATACAGTATGAATTCGACAGTCCGCAAACCGTAAAGGCATTTTCGATAGCGGGAGCCAGCCATGTTGGTCTGGAAGAGTTCAACGGCGGGCCCAAAAACCGGGCCTTCAGCGTGAGCGACGATGGCGTTACGTTCCGGCAGGTAGCCACCATTCCGGGGAGCATTGTGGCGCAGAACACCATTCGTATTCCGCCCACAACGGCCCGCTATTTCCGGGTCACGTTCAGGACGCTGCCCCCCGAAGTGAATGTGTTTGCGGCAATGGCGGGTATGAAAGCCGAACCCGGCAAGCCCCTGGGCGTTAATATAGCCGAACTGGTGTTGCACAGCACCGACCGCGTTGATCAATTTGAAGACAAAGCAGGCTTTAATCCCTGGAAAGAACAACCACTGGCAACGGGCGGCGAACCCGCAGAGGCCATCCCGACCGACGACGTCATTGATCTGTCGGCTAACCTGACTACCGATGGTACGTTGACGTGGACGCCCCCCGCCGGTGACTGGGTGGTGCTGCGGCTGGGCTACTCGCTGACGGGGCGGCAGAACCATCCCGCCTCACCCGAAGCCACTGGTCTGGAGGTAGACAAGCTGGATAAGGTGGCGGTTAAAAAGTACATCGAGACGTACCTGGACATGTATAAAGAGGCCACCGGAGGCCAGATGGGGGCTAAGGGACTGCAATACATGATCCTGGACAGCTACGAAGCGGGGCACATGACCTGGACGAAGGCCATGCCCGATGAGTTCATGAAACGGCGTGGCTATGACCTCAAGCGCTGGATTCCCGTGCTGACGGGCCGGGTGGTGCAAAGCGTCGACGCGAGCGAAAAATTCCTGTGGGACTTCCGCAAAACCATCGGCGAGCTGATCGCCGAAAACCATTACGACGTCATCGGCGAGGCCCTGCACGCGCGGGGCATGAAACGCTATACCGAGTCGCACGAGAACAAGCGAATTTACCTGGCCGACGGTATGGACGTAAAACGCCACGCCGATATTCCGATGTCGGCCATGTGGACGCCAGGTAGCCTGGCCGGGGGTAACGACGAAGAAGTGCGTAGCCGGGCCGACATTCGCGAGTCGGCGTCGGTGGCACATATCTACGGGCAAAACCTGGTCGCCGCTGAGTCGATGACATCCATTGGCAACGCATTCAGTTTCCACCCGGAGAAACTCAAGCGCACCGCCGACCTGGAAATGGCGTCGGGCCTGAACCGGTTCGTAATCCACACGTCGGTGCATCAGCCACTCGACGACAAGAAACCCGGCTTCTCGCTGGGGCCCTTCGGGCAGTATTTCGGTCGGCAGGAAACCTGGGCCGAGCAGGCCAAACCCTGGATTGACTACCTGGGGCGCAGTTGCTATCTGCTGCAGCAGGGCAAGGCCGTGGTAGACGTGCTGTATTACTACGGCGAAAACCAGAACATCACCTCACTCTGCACCGAAAAGCTGCCCGCGGTTCCGGCCGGATACGAGTATGATTTTGTCAATGCAACCACCCTGCGCGACGAGTTGCGGGTTGCAAACGGCAAGATTGTAACTCCCAGCGGCCAGCAGTATAGCCTGTTGGTATTGGACCCCACCGCCCGGTATATGACCCTGCCGGTGTTGAAAAAAATCCGGGATATGGTGAAAGCGGGGGCTAAACTAGCCGGTACCCGCCCCGAACGGTCGCCCAGCCTGAGCGACAACGCCGCCGAGTTTACCGCCATTGCCGACGAAATATGGCGCAACCCGAACGTATCGGACAAGCCGATTGAGGCGCTGCTAACCGGCATGGGCATCAGCAAAGACGTGGTGGTCTCGAACAATCAGGCTGAGGTGCTCTACGTTCACCGCCAGGCCGACAGCGACATTTACTGGCTCAACAGCCGCAGCGACAGCACCAACTCGGCAGAAGTTAGTTTCCGGGTGGCGGGCCGAGTGCCACAGCTGTGGAACCCCCAGACGGGAAAGACCGAACGGGTGTCGTACCAGATCAAAGACGGGCGCACGATCATACCCCTGCGGTTTGCCCCCTGGGATGCGTATTTCATTGTTTTCGGCGACAAAACGACAGTGGCTTCCTACACTAAACCCGCCGTAACAGAGTCGATGGTTGCGCAGGTGGGTGGCAACTGGACCGTGACGTTCCAGGAGGGCCGGGGGGCACCCGCGCAAGCTTCGTTCAGTACCCTGGCGTCATTGTCGGACAATGCGGACCCCGGCGTCAAGTATTTTTCGGGCACGGCGGCCTACACCAACACGTTTACGATGCCTCAGCTGACAAAAAACGGTACGTATATCCTCGATCTGGGCGCGGTCAAGAACCTGGCCGAGGTGATCGTTAACGGCAAAAATGAAGGTATCGTCTGGAAAAAACCATTCCGGGTAGACATTACAGACGCCCTGAAACCAGGCGCCAATACCGTGCAAATCAGGGTGACAAACCTGTGGGTAAACCGGCTGATTGGCGATGCCCAACCCGAACGCGAGACCGCCGGCGCCACAAGCAAGATCACGTTTACTACCATGCCGTTTTATCAGGCCAATGCACCGCTGCTGCCCTCTGGTTTGCTGGGACCTGTGCGGGTATTGGCACAAAAGGGGCAATAGGTTAAAGAAATGCCTGATTGAGCGTGTGCCCGTTGAGCAACAGGCCGCCCTTGGTACATCCGAACAGCAACAACATCCGCCTGCCTGGTGCTACCAGACCCCCGGTGTTTTTGTGGGCGTCGTTGGTCATGGCAGGCGTTGGGTTGTACAGCCCAGCTTCAGGCATCACTTGTCTATCAATGGAATCGCGCATGGTATTAGCCAGAAAAATAGCGCTCGTTACGGGTGGCGCCGGCGGCATCGGCTCGGCCATTTGCCAACAGTTGGCCACGGCAGGTGCATCGGTGGTCATCACCTATAATAGTGATGCAGACAAAGCCCGGCGGCTTCTGAAGACGCTGCCCGGCAACGGTCATTCGACGTACCCAGCCTCTGTCACTAACCCCGATCAGTTAACGGCTCTGACTCAGTTTTTGACTGACACGTACGGGCGGCTCGACATTCTGGTCAACAACGCGGGCATCACCACGCCCGTGCCGCACGACGATCTCGACGCCTTGACCGACGAGTGGATTGACCGTATCTTTCAAACCAACTGGCGCGGTGCCTTTGCCATGATTCGGGCGTGTAAATCATTACTAATGCGTGATGCTGGTGGTCTGGTGGTCAACATATCGTCGGTGGCGGGGCAAACGGGCATCGGTAGCAACGTGGCCTATTGCGCGTCTAAAGCGGCGATGGATTCCATGACCCGGTCGCTGGCGCGGTCGTTGGCACCGGCCGTTCGGGTGGTGTCGGTGTCGCCGGGCTGGGTATTGGGCGATTACGCTCGTCAGTTCGACCCGGCTTATATTCAGGCACAGACCGACCTAACTCCCATGGGCCGCCTCGCCACACCCGACGACGTGGCGAACGCAGTGCTGGCCCTGGCCACTACGCTCACCTTTACTACCGGCAGCATCATTCCTGTTGACGGCGGAAGAAAACTATCCTGACTCGTGCTGATAGAACGCTGATGGTTATGATTTTTATGATAAGATCATAATCCATCATAAAAATCATAACCATCAGCGTTCTATCAACCCAACATCCCACATGATCAAGACCCTGCGCCCGGCTGAACTGAACGAACACCATTTTCGGTCGTCCGGATGGCAGGTGGAGCGTACGGCCGTGCACGACCTGTTTCACATCAACCGCATCGAAGCAATCCGGGAAAAGCTTGAATTCCCGATTCTGCCCCACCGCAAAACGCTCTTCGATTTTCTGCTGCTGACCCAGGGGCAATCGAGGCGGAGCAAAGGGTTAAACGACTATCAGTTTGAGGCTAATACGCTATTTTTTCTGCCTGCCTACCAGATTTCAACCCACGAATGGATGAGCGAAGACGCGCGGGGCTTCTTTTGCCACTTCGATTGGGGCCTGATCGAGCAGGTGTTTCCGCATAGCCGGCTGTTTGACGAGTGCTTATTTCTACAGCCCGAAGGTAACCCGCTGGTATCGATCGAGGCGGCTTCAGTGCCCTCTCTGATCTACCTGCTGGAACGGCTCGAACAGGAGTACGCCCGGCCCAGCGGGGCTGATCTGTCTGTCATTGCGGTTTACCTGACGGCCTTCTTTGCCGAACTGAAACAGATGAAACAGGCATCGGTGGCCGTTGCCCGTAATGCAGCGTACCGTATCATGCAGGCCTACAAAAATGCCCTCTCGCAGCATATCTATAAACGACAGCACATTACCGACTATGCCGAACTGCTGTCGGTGACGCCCGACCACCTGAACAAGTGTGTACGAACCACAACGGGCAAGTCGGCACAGGACCTGCTCATGGAAATGCTGCTGCTGGAGGCCAAGGTGCTGCTTTCCCAAACCCAGCTGTCTATTGGCGACATCGCCTACAAACTGACCGAAAAAACGCCGAGCGATTTCAGCCGCTTTTTCAAAGCGAAAACGGGCCTTACCCCAAAACAGTATAAACAGCTGACCGCCGCCAGGTAACAGCAGATAGGCTGGTTTTGACCGCTGTTCGGGAGTAAATGGCCGGATTATGCATAATTTTGGCCGCTTTTAGCCTAAAACCTGGTTGGGGTACGACATTAGATTTGCACTATAAATTAGTCAAATAATCGTACGTATATGGCCAGGAATCCCCACTACCTGTCGCAGCTTGCCCACATCGAAATTTATTCGCCCGACGTGGACAAATCGGTTCAGTTTCTCCGCGACGTGGTGGGGCTGGACGAAACCGGGCGTGACGAACAGTCTGTTTATTTTCGCGCCTGGGGCGACTATTTTCACCATACGCTGAAAGTGACGTACCGCGAAACAGGTGGCCTGGCCCACCTGGGCTGGCGGGCCGACAGCCCCGAAGCCCTCGATGACTGTGTAGCTTACCTGGAGTCTATCGGAGCCGGTTTGGGCTGGGTCGACGGTGATCTGGGGCATGGGCGCGCCTACCGGTTTCTATCGCCCGACGGGCACACGCACGAGGTGTTCTGGGAGGTGGTCTGGCTGCGCGAAACGGGCGAGAAGGGCAGTATCTATGCCGACCGCTACGCCAGCAACCGGCGCATCGGTGTGAACCCCCGCCGGTTCGACCATATCACGTATATGGTGGCCAAATTCCAGTACGGCAAGGAAAAGGCCTTCTGGCAGGGCATGGGCCTCAAAAACCCCGACGAAGTACGTATCTCCGACGAAATTCCGCCCGTAGGTGGCCTGTGGACCATTGGCAACCTCTCGCACGACATCGCTGTTTTCACCGACCCCACCATCGACGGGCCGGGGCAGGGCGTATTTAACCACATCGCCTTCAACTTCGACAGCCGCGAGGAGGTGCTGCTGGCCCTCGATTATTTCACCGAAAAGGGGTTCAAAAGCGTGATGGGGGCACCCACCCGCCACAAGGCCGATGAGGGGTTTTTCATCTACATCACCGACCCCGGCAGCGGTATTCTGTTTGAGTTCTACGCCTGTGCCCGGCTCATCTTCGCCCCCGACCACGGCCCGGATCTCCATTACCTCAAAGACAACCCCAACGACGCCTGGGGCACGGCCAACCCCTTCGCCGAAATGGGCAAAGGCAAAGCACTCGGCCTCACCGATGGCGTGGTAAAACCAGTTGACATATGATGATTTCGGATTGGGGATTGCGGATTTTGCTGACGCCGGTCTGCCAGTGCAGTCACCATGCTCCGACGAAATGAACAATCCAAAATCCTCACGACTCCGAAGGAACTGCAAGACCGCTTGAAATCATATGCCATTGACATTGTCCGTTTTGCGGAAGGCTTACCTGAATCGCCGGGGTTTAGAACTGTACGTAATCAAATTGTTTGCTGTGGACCATCTTCGGCGGCAAACTATCGGGCCGCTTGTCGCGGCAAATTACCCGCTGATTTCAAACATAAGTTAGAAATTGTGGAAGAAGAACTGGACGAAACAATGTTCTGGCTGGAATTTACAGTGGGTCTTGATGAAACGAAACGTACCAGCGTCGGCCCGTTATGGAAGGAAGGCAACGAACTACTGTCAATCATTATCGGATCAATTAATGCAACAAAAAGAAAACTTAAATGATCAAAGATTTCGGATTGGCTGACGCCAGTCCGCCGGTGCGGCCACTCTGCTCCAGCGTCAGCAACAATCCAAAATCCGCAATCCCCAATCCGAAATCAAAAATGTGGCATTATTTTCCGGGGCAGTATATGCCCTCGTATCAGGTTAACCGGGCGTTGACGCAGGCGCATTATGGCGGTGGCGAATTTGCCGAATGCCTGGAAGTGGCTAGTCAGATTACACCCGGTGATAACGAGAGTTTTCACGCCGCCTGGGTCAGCATGGGCAATAAGGTATTTGCCATCGGCGAAACGGCCCTGGCCAACGGCAACCCCATCACGGCCCGGCGGTCTATGTTGCGCGCATTCAACTACCTCCGTACGGCCGAGTTCTTCCTGAAGCCCAGCGACCCCCGCAAAATGCCAACGTACCTGAAGGCACGGGAGGCGTTTCTGCAGGCCATTGCCCAGTTCGACCAAAAGCCTGTTCAAGTACAGGTTCCGTTTGAAGATTCTTTCCTGCCCGGTTACCTGTTTGCCCCCGCGGGCATTCAGCACCCGCCGCTGATGATCATGTTCGGTGGGCTTGACAGCCTGGCCGAGGAGCTTTACTTCGGCATCTCGCAGCACCTCAACGAACGGGGCATTGCCCTGCTGGCGATGGATGGCCCCGGACAAGGCTATGCCCTGCGCGTCAACCACATCCTGACGCGCTACGATTTTAACGTGGCCGGTACGGCGGTGCTGGACTGGGCCATCAATAACCTGGGTGACCACGTCGATACCACCCGGATCGGCATCGGTGCGGTGTCGATGGGGGGCTACATGGCGGCGCGTTGCGCAGCCTTCGAGCCTCGGTTTAAGGTATGCATGGTGTTTGGCGCGGTATGGAGCTATTACGACATCTGGAAAAACCGCCCCGACACCCACCCGCTGGCCGAAATTGTGCAACACATCGTGGGGGCCGACAACATGGCCGATGCCCGCGAACGGCTCAAGCAATTTGCCCTCGATGACGTGGCCGGCCAAATTTCGATGCCGACGTACATCCTTCACGGAGAAGACGACCGGCAGAATTTTGTTGAAAACGCCTACAAGCTGGACGCCGCCCTGACTTGCGAACACGTGCTGGAAGTTGTCCCGAAAGAGGAAAGCGGCTCGGCGCACTGCCAGATCGACGACTTCACGAAGACATTCAACATGTATGACTGGATTGCTAAAAAGCTAAACTCGTAACTGGCTGATGGGCCGCTGATTGTTATGATCCTTATGATCTAAAATGATCTCTTTTTAAAAATCATAGTACATCATAAAAATCATAAAGATCTGCGGCCCATCCACATCGACATAAAATGAAGACAACCCTCCTTACCACCCTGTCCTGCCTGAGCCTGCTGCCCGCCCTGGCCCAACAAAAATGGACCGAAACTACCGCGGGAACGCATCGGATCATTACCAATCCGGGTGGTCAAACGCTGGGTTACTCACCCGAATCGGGCGTTAAGCTGTTGACCGTCAACGGACTGGCGTTTAAAGACCTTAACCGTAATGGAGCGCTTGATCCTTATGAAGACTGGCGGCTACCGGTTGGTAAGCGGGCGGCTGATTTGGCCCGTAAGCTGAGCGTGGAAGAGATTGCCGGACTGATGCTCTATTCGTCACACCAGTCTGTGCCTGCGCGGCCCGACGGCTATTTCGCGGGTACCTACAAAGGCAAGCCGTTCGTCAAAGGAGAAACCGACCCCAGCGACCTGACCGATCAGCAGCAGAAATTCCTGAAAGAAGACAAGCTGCGGCACGTGCTCATTACGTCGGTGCAGACACCGGCTATTGCGGCGCAGTGGAACAACAAAATACAGGCCTACTGCGAAGGCGTGGGCAAAGGCATTCCGGCCAACAACAGTTCGGACCCGCGCCACGGCACCGTAGCCCGCGCCGAATACAACGCGGCAGCAGGCGGGCGTATCTCCATGTGGCCGTCGTCGCTGGGCATGGCCGCCACGTTCAACCCGGCGTTGGTGGAGCAATTTGGCCGAACCGCCGCCGCTGAATACCGCGCCCTGGGCATCACCACGGCACTCTCGCCGCAGATTGATATGGCTACGGAACCACGCTGGGGTCGTTTTGAAGGCACATTTGGCGAAAGCCCAACCTTGGCTGCGGCCATGGCGCGGGCCTACTGCAACGGATTTCAGACTTCTACCGGCGCCAATGAAGTGGCCGGGGGCTGGGGCTTCGGGTCGGTCAACGCGATGGTGAAACACTGGCCGGGTGGCGGTGCGGGCGAGGCCGGACGTGATGCGCACTACGCCAACGGGAAATATGCCGTTTACCCCGGCAAGAATTTCGCGCAGCACATGATTCCGTTCACGACCGGAGCCTTCAAGCTGAATGGCAAAACGGGCATGGCCTCGGCAGTGATGCCCTATTACACGATCTCGTGGAATCAGGACACGAAAAACGGCGAGAACGTCGCCAACAACTACAACCGCTACATCATCACCGATTTGCTCCGCAACCAATACGGCTACGACGGCGTGGTCTGCACCGACTGGCTCGTTACGGGCGACCACAAGGCGATGGACGTGTTTGTCGACGGGAAATCGTGGGGCGTAGAAAAACTGTCGCTGGCCGAGCGGCATTACAAAATCCTGATGGCGGGCATAGATCAGTTTGGCGGCAACAACGACAAACTGCCCGTACTGGAAGCTTACCAGATAGGCGTGAAAGCACAGGGCGAAGCGGCCATGCGGGCGCGGATGGAGCAGTCGGCTGTGCGGCTGTTGCGGAATATCTTCCGGGTGGGGCTGTTCGAGAATCCTTATGTGAACCCCACCGAAACCACCCAAACCGTGGGTCGGGCCGACTTTATGAAAGCGGGCTACGACGCGCAGGTGAAATCGGTGGTGATGCTGAAAAACAAGGCAAACGTGCTGCCGCTGGCGACGACTAAAACCGTCTACGTACCCAAACGCTACGTGGCTGCCAGCCGCAACTTTTTGGGTATGGAAACCCCCGCCACCACCGACTATCCGGTGAACATGGATCTGCTGAAGAAGTACGTCCGCGTGACCGATAACCCCGCTGAAGCCGACGTAGCACTGGTGTTTATCGAGAACCCGAAGAGCGGTATTGGTTACGACAAAGAAGACCTGAAAACCGGCGGCAACGGCTACGTGCCCATCAGCCTCCAGTACGGCGACTATACCGCCACCGACGCCCGCGAAACCAGCCTCGCCGGCGGCGACCCGATGGAGACGTTCATCAACCGGTCGTATAGGGGCAAATCCGTAAAAACGCGGAATGCCACGGATGTGCAACTCGTGAAAGACACCCGCCAGCAGATGAACGGCAAGCCGGTGCTGGTGGTCGTGAATGTATCTAACCCAATGGTATTTAGTGAATTTGAGAGCGATGTGAATGCATTGCTGGTCAGCTTCAACGTGCAGGACCAGGCGGTGCTGGATATCCTGACGGGCAAAGCTGAACCCTCCGCCCTGTTGCCCATGCAGATGCCTGCCAGCATGAGCGTGGTGGAAAAGCAGGCCGAAGACGTGCCGTTTGATTTGCCCTGCCACCGCGACTCGGAAGGCCACACCTACGACTTCGGCTTTGGCATGAACTGGAAAGGTGTGATCAACGATGCGCGTGTGCGGCAGTACCACTAATAAAATGTCGGATTTGGGATTGCGGATTTCGGATCGGTTGCTTACGCGGGAGCAAACCCATGCGACAGCAATAAATCCGCAATCCAACATCCCAAATCCCAAATCCTCTATGATACAGCAACTTAAAAAAGGCATCACCTATGCCGAATCAGGCGAGGCCGATGCTCAGGTACGGGCCACCGTTGAAGGCATGCTGGCCGACGTTGCCAGGCGGGGTGATGCCGCCGTGCGCGACCTCTCGGCCCGGCTCGATGGCTGGTCGCCGGAACGGTTTCGGCTGTCGGCTGCGCAGATTGACGCCATTATGGCCAGCTTGCCGCAGCAGGTGATCAACGATATTCAGTTCGCCCAAACGCAGATACGGAACTTCGCGCAGATTCAGCGGGCGGCTATTCAGGATGTGGAAGTCGAGACGCTGCCGGGGGTTATACTGGGGCATAAAAACATACCTGTCAACAGCGTGGGTTGCTATGTACCCGGTGGTCGTTACCCCATGGTGGCCTCGGCGCACATGAGCGTACTAACGGCCAGGGTGGCGGGGGTGAAACGGGTCATTGCCTGTACACCACCCATCAAGGGCGAAATTCCGGCGGCAACCGTCGCGGCCATGCACCTGGCTGGGGCCGATGAAATTTATCTGCTCGGCGGGGTGCAGGCCGTCGCGATGATGGCCCTCGGTACCGAAACCGTGCAGGGCGTCGATATGCTCGTGGGGCCGGGCAACGCCTACGTGGCCGAAGCCAAACGGCAGCTTTATGGTAAAGTGGGCATAGACCTCTTTGCGGGGCCCACCGAAACGCTTATCATCGCCGACGACACCACCGACGCCGAAACCTGCGCTACCGACCTGCTGGGGCAAGCTGAACACGGACCCACTTCGCCCGCGATTCTGCTCACCACCAGCCCTACCATTGCCCACGGTATTCAGGCCGAAATTGACCGGCAACTCCAGAGCCTGCCCACCGCCGATGTGGCGGGCGTGGCCTGGCGCGACTACGGGCAGGTGATCCTGGTCGATACGGTAGATGAACTGATTTCGGAAGCCGACCGCATTGCCTCAGAGCACGTGCAGGTGATGACCAAAAATCCGCGCCTGTTTCTGGACCGCATGACCAACTACGGCGGCCTGTTTCTCGGCGACAAAACCAACGTGGCCTACGGCGACAAGGTGATTGGCACCAACCATACTCTCCCTACCAAAGAAGCCGCCCGCTACACGGGAGGACTGTGGGTGGGCAAGTTCCTGAAAACCTGTACCTACCAGGAAATCAGAACGCCCGAAGCCAGCGCCATGATCGGTGAATACTGCTCGCGCCTCTGTGCCATCGAGAACTTCGCCGGTCACCAGGCACAGGCTGATTTGCGCGTGAAACGATTTGGGCGGTCCGCCGCTGCGGTT
>NZ_JAFMYV010000011.1 GCF_017353185.1 Fibrella rubiginis
ACCTTTATCTCCCCATGTCAAGTCCTTGTTTGAAAATAGTTTGATAAATTTCAGAAATAGCCTCTAAACGCCTGATTAGCAGTATTACCAGTGTCAAACTTTTTTTTAAGCACCTTCAGTTCGGCATACAAACAGGATTTTTCGGCGTTAAATAGTACTTTAGCTACGAGTAAACAACAAACAGCGTACCTACTTCTCCTGTGTCAGTCTGCTAACTCACTGTGGACGTGCGAAATAGGATAAAACAAAGTTGGTACACTGGCGCATCATGAAGATTTTACACACGGCAGACTGGCATCTGGGTAAACGATTGTACCGTTCTGATCTTCGGGACGATCACGCTTATTTTCTGAACTGGCTAATTGACACCGTCCAGCAACGGCAGGTTGACGTGCTGCTTATTTCGGGCGATGTGTTCGATACAACAAACCCTAATGATGGGTCGATGCAGTTGTATTACCAGTTTCTAACGCAGTTACTGCCGCTATCGGTAACGATCATCATTACGGGCGGCAACCACGATTCGGCTACCAAGCTCAATGCCCCGAAAGAATTGCTGCGACACCTGAATATTCATGTGGTGGGCTGCACCAGTGGCAACTGCCATGATGAGGTGATTCGGTTAGCCAATGGGTCTGTCGACATATTAGTAGCAGCGGTACCTTATCTGCGCGATGCTGATTTGCGGCAGTCGATCTCCGGTCAGCGCTACGAGGATCGGGTTGAAGCCGTGCGGATGGGTATTCGGAATCACTACGAACGTATTGCCGACCACTGCCATACTGACTTTGCCGGTGTGCCTTCTCTGGCAATGGGGCACCTGTATGTTAACGGTGCTTCAGTTTCAGAGAGCGAGCGTGAGATTCATGCGGTAGGCGGTCAGGCGGCGTTTTCGAGCGAACATTTTCCTGATGGGTTCGCCTACGTAGCCCTGGGTCATATACATGTACCGCAACGGGTGGGCGGTAGTGACTCTGTGCGGTATTGCGGATCGCCGATTCCACTGAGCTTCAGCGAACGTACCAATGCGCATCAACTTCTGGAAATCACGGTCGATAATGGGCTGGTAACGGCTATTGAATCGGTAGCGGTGCCTCAATCGCGGCAGCTACTCCACGTTACGGGGTCTCTGGAAGACGTTAGAGAACAGTTGAACGGGCTGGAGCGTACCCACACCCTCCCTGCACTGGTGGAGGTTCTGGTTGATGAACCTACAGAGAGCCTGAGCACGCGCATGCACTTCGATCAGTTGCAGCGCGATTATAAGGAAGCCCCCTTTATACTGGCTAAAACGCGTCTGCTATTTCGCAACAAACGTAAAAGCCTGGAGTCTTTGTTTGGCGCCGAAACTTACCTGGCTGACCTCACTTATCTGGATGTGTTTGAGCAGCGACTGTCGCAGTCAGACGTTGATGAGCAACAGCGTGAGGGACTTATTCATACCTACCAACAGCTCTACAAGCTGGTTACGGAGCAAGCGGCTCCTGTGAACTATGAAAATTCGCCAAATCCGGTTTCGTAACATAAACTCGTTCTACGGCGAACATGAACCTATTCAGTTTGCCGATGGCCTGCTGGGCGAAACGGGCCTGTTTGTCATTTCCGGCCCAACGGGCGCGGGCAAGTCAACGCTGCTCGATGTAATGACACTGGCCCTGTTCAATCGTCTTCCGCGTCTTAGTGGGGCCATTTCAGGAGCCAATATCAGCGACGATGGACTGATTGTAAACCGGCAGGCGGCGGCGGAACCCAACACGGCGGCTTATGCCGAAGTGGAATATGAGGTAGACGGCAACCGCTACCGGTCGCGGTGGTCGATTCGGAAAAACCGCAACAACAACTGGAATAATTATGACATGGAAGTGGCGCACCTGCCCGACGACAAGCCGGAGGGTAACCTGTTTCCGATTAAAAACCTGCTCGATTTTCCGAAGAAGAACGAAGAACTGATTGGCCTCAGTTACGAACAGTTTATCAAGTCTATTGTGCTGGCGCAGGGGGCGTTCGACCAGTTTTTGAAATCGCGGGCGTCGGAGCGGAGCAAGATGCTGGAGAAACTGACCGGCACCGAAATCTACCGGCAGTTGAGTCGCCGGGCGTTTGAGCACAGCAAATGGCTGGATCAGCAGATCAGCGACAAGCGCATCAGCATTTCGTCGATTCGGATGCTGTCGGATGAAAAAGTGGCTGAACTCACCGACCAGTTGACCAAAGCTGACGAGCGCCTCGATGAGCTAAAGACGCAGTCAAAGCTGCTTGAAGCCGAAAAAAAGGCCGTCGATGATGCCGAAAAAGCCGAGACTGCCTTGGCCCGTTGTGCTAAAGATGATGAAAAGCTACAGGCGCGTTTCGCAGAGTTTGCCACCGACCGCCTGCGCCTGGAACAACACGACCTGGTGACGCCGCTGGCGGGTTTGCTCACTGAACTGGCAGGCAGTGAACGCGCCCTGGCCAACATAAAGCAGAGCCGTACCGCCACCCTGGCTGACAGCGCCCAATTGACCAGCCAACTGGATGAACTGCTGGTGGAAGCAGCAGTTTTTGTAGGCAAAAAAAAACTGACCCAGAAAGACGCTGCCGGGGCCATAGAACTGTTCCGCGACCAGCTAAAGGCGCTGCAGGATCGGGTAAGCAGCGCCCAGAATGCTGCCGCCCCCCTGCTCCAGACCATTCGGCAGCAAGCCCCGGTAGCTCTCGACCTGCGGTATCTGACCCTGGCCGACTCAGTGGCCGCGCAGGAGCGAGTTGCTACCGAGCAGGGAAAGACGCAGCAACAAATCGACCTGCTTCAGCTTACCTATTCTGACGTATCACCAACAACGTTACCGGAACGGTTGCAGCAGGCTATCGACCGCGACAAACTGCTGACTACACTGGCTCTGTTGGAAGAGGAGCAACAGGACCGGATTTTAAAAGGCCAGAAAATAGCCGAGCCTATTGGTGCGTTACTGGCTGATATTGAGGCGAATAAACCATTGCTTGCTGATGCTCAAGCACGTGAACAGCTTGCCAATGAAGCCGTTATGCAGGCTGAAGCAGCGCAGCGCCGCATGAGTGACGAGGTGAACCTAACGGCCCTGCGCGAGGGTCTGACCGACGGTGACCCCTGCCCATTATGTGGGTCATTGGAACACCCCTATGCCACGCATTTTGTGAATCAGTTGGGCACGGTGGCGGCACAATTACTGCTGGCGAAAGAAGATCAGCGGCAGGCGGCGGCCGTTACGAAACAACTGTCTGACACACTCATTAGGCAGGAAGCCCAACTTGGCGAGGCCGAACGTACCCGCAAAGCGTTACAGGATCAGTTCAAAGCAAAACGGAACGAAATCAACGACCTGCGCGAGAAAAACGGGGTCGATGCCGATGCGGGGCCTGAAGCATTCAGAAGTGAACAAAGGGCATTGGGCGTAGTACAAGCCGATCTGAATGTCCTCCGCTCACTTTGGGAGCAGTTACGAACCCTGCAACAGATTACCTATCAACTTGCTGATTTACAAGAGTATGCCAAAACAATTCAGGTTGTAACAGCAGAAAAACAACGACTGTATCCAGGTGACGACTGGGCTGTTCGGGCGGGGACATTGCTGAAATCACTCGCCGATGTGCAGGGCCGCATGGCTACGCAGACGGAGGTACAACGCCGTCTGGACGAAGACGAACGTCGGGTGCTGGCCGATGAACGCCGGGTGGTGACGGCCCTGAAACCGCTGCTGAAAAAGCTGAACATTGAAACGGCCGAAACAGCCCGCGAACGGCTGCTGGACACGGGCACAACGCAAAAGCTGCGCAAACTGCGCGACGAGCTGGACCGTGACCGGATTGAGTTGGATCAACGTATGGCCGACGAACAACGCCGTCTGGAAAACGCCCACAAAGCCCGCAAGACAGATCTCTCTCCTGCCGATGTAAAGGCCTCATTCGATGCTGCGAGGCGGGAACACGACCGAATTTTGTCTGAATCGGGCTATGCCCGGTCGGCGCTGGATGGGAACAAAAAAGTGGTTGGTATTCACCAGAAAAGCATTGCCGAGCTGGGTCAGATGGAAGCCGACGCGATGCCCTGGAAAGAACTGAGTAAGCTGATTGGCAGCGCTAAAGGGGATAACTTCAGCAAGTTTGCGCAGAGCCTGACGCTGGCACAGCTGATTGGTCTGGCCAACCGCCGTTTGAAAGATCTGACCGATCGGTACCTGCTTCTCTCGCCGCGCGATGAACAGGAAGAGCTGTTTGTGGTAGACCTCTATCAGGGGCAGGCCGAACGAACAATCACGAGTTTGTCGGGTGGCGAAACGTTTACGCTGAGCCTGGCCCTGGCCCTGGGGCTGTCTGATCTAGCTTCGCAAAATGTGCAGATCGACAGCCTGTTTATCGACGAAGGATTTGGTACGCTCGACCCCGAATCGCTGGATACCGCCATTGTGATGCTGGAAAAACTGCAACAGGATAGCCAGAAAACCATTGGCATCATCTCACACCGGCATGAGATTAAAGAGCGCATCACCGTGCAAATTCAGGTAGAGCGCGGCATCGATGGCAATAGTCGGTGCTATCTAGTCAGTTGAAGAAGTTTACCGTTTTCAGTTGGCTGACGCGAACGCACGCTGGCGTCAGCCAACTGAAAACGGTAAACAATAAGCTGAAAACTCTTGCTACAGTCCTTCCATTACTTCCTGCGATACGCCCGTTGAGACGAAGCCACCGTCGTGGAAAAGGTTTTGCATGGTTACCATGCGGGTGAAGTCAGAGAAGAGGGTGAGGCAGTAGTCGGCGCACTGGTCGGCGGAGGCGTTGCCGAGGGGGGCAATCTTGTCGGCGAAGTTGTAGAACTTGTCGAAGCCGCCGATGCCCGAACCCGCCGTAGTAACCGTGGGTGATTGCGACACCGTGTTCACGCGCACTTTGCGGAACTTGCCGTAGTGGTAACCAAAGCTGCGGGCTACCGATTCGAGCATGGCTTTGGCTTCAGCCATATCGGTATAGAAAGGGAAGGTACGCTGGGCCGCCATGTAGGTTAGTGCCACCACAGAACCCCATTCGGCCATAGCATCCTGTTTGTAAGCTACCTGCAACATCTTGTGCAGCGACATGGCCGACACGTCGAGGCTTTGTTTGAACCACTCATAGTTCAGGTCGGTGTAGGCGCGACCCTTGCGGATGTTGGGGCTCATGCCGATGCTGTGCAACACAAAGTCGATCTTGCCGCCAAGCACCTCCTGCGATTGGGTGAACAGCTTGTCCATATCCTCGGTTGAGGTAGCGTCGGCGGGAATAATTTGGGCGTCACACTGCTCAGCAAGCTTATTGATTTCGCCCATGCGCATGGCAATGGGGGCGTTAGTCAGCGTAAAAATAGCGCCCTCCTCTTTGGCCTTGAGGGCCACTTTCCAGGCAATTGATTGCTCGTTGAGGGCACCTGAAATGATGCCGCGCTTTCCGTTCAGTAGTCCGTAAGCCATTGGTTGAATGAATAATGTACAATGAATAATGTACAATGAATAATGCAGTTGGTTGCAGCACTTACTCATTGAGGAAAGGCAAAAGTAAGCCTAATAAGCCTGTTCAGGCCAGTTGAGCGGCGGTAAGCCCAAATTCTGTTTGCAAATACTGACGGGCAATAGCCTCCTCGGCCTCGTAGATCGACCGGTCAGACAGAGCACGATGGCCGTTATTGATGGCGTTGACCCAACTGTGGGAGGCGTAAGGGTCGTAGTCGAAGTTGGTGACGGTATAGCCCATGTGGTTAATGTCCTTAAACCACTCACTGGCGGTATCGATGTTGCCGAAAAAGCCAAATGGACGGGCGGCCCCTTCAGGCTGCGTAATAGACCGGGCTTTGGTCATGTCAATCAGACAGGCATACTCGTTCAGGCGACATTCGGGGAGCGGCCAGGCGCCTTGCGCGGCTAGCTGCCGCTTGTAGCCACCTCCACGCGGGTCGCCGTGCTTTGCATAGAGGGATTCTACCTCAGCCACGTCTGGCCGATAGTGCGTATAGCGATCACCGTTGCAAAGCCCTTCCTTGTAGGCCGGGCAGTTCCAGCACTGTCCCACTTTGCCAATGCCGAGGCCGTCGCCGATATGGTCGAGGTAAGCTTTCACCAGATCGTCGGTGTACAGGACATCGTTGTGCGTGATAAACAGGTGGGCTTTATCGGTCTTCTCCCAGGCATATTGATAGCGTACCGACCGCCGGAACAGGGGAATGGGCAACAAATAACGCCGTTTGTCGGTGAGCATGTTCCGGTAGCCATAGTTCATCCAGGGCCGGTAGTAAACCACATTATAGGGCTTCAGGAGGCGTTTCAGGAAAGCCAGACTGGTGCCCTCGGGCTGTTGACGCTCTTCAATAAAATAGATGGTGTCGATCCATTGTCCCGACTGCTTCAGCAGCGAAAGCAGCGTGACCGCCGTTATGTAAGGTTTGCCATAAACACTAACGGCAACGTCGACAGAGTTAGGGGTGGGCATTAACAGCGGAATTGATTGAAGCGCAAAACTACGTCTGCCCTAATGAACCGCCAAGGATGTCTCCTGCGATACGGGCACCAGACCTACGGTTCGGTTCAGGAAAAACTCAGTGGCCCGGTAAACGCCTTCCAGCTCACCCGATGTGAAGTGCGACGCAATGACGTGATCACCCGCCCTGGGGAAAGCCGTCTTCACTTTTTTGTCGGCCGGGGTACCCAACTGGTCAAACATAGTGAGCATAGCCGGCACCGATACGACTTTGTCCTGATGGTCCTCATCTTTATAATAGTAGCCCATAAACAGGGGCTGCTTCACCTGGGCAAACTGGCCAGGCGTCATATACGTGTCTATCATGGTCTGGAGCGTAATGAGGCCATTGGTATGGTATCGCGTGAGCCAGTAGCGGGCACGGTCAGGCTTGTAATGAGTGATATTGACGTGTTCATCGCCCAGGGCGAGGTTCGTGATTTCACGTCCCCAGGGCATCGTGGCTAGTGCCAACGCCGGGTTAGCTACCGCCACGCAGGGAGAATACAGTACTACGGCAGCCAGATCGGGATGATGGGTCGCCAGATACAGCGACAGCATTCCCCCCGCCGACGTGCCCACAACAACTACCCGGTTACCCAGCAACCGCCCAACAGCCAGTGCCTGCTCAGCAGAGGCAGCGTAGGCGGCGGGGGTTAGTTTTTTAAAAGCGTCAGGCGATTTCAGGCCATGTTCATAGGGCCGGGCCAGGTAGAGATTACAGCCGAAATGCTTCGCCAGCCGTTTATGCACCGGGTCACCCTCGGCCCAGGAGGCGCCAAAACCAGGGATATAGACCATGCTGACGGCTGTTTTTTGCTTATGCAGGCTGTCGGCCCAAACAATACGGGCATCGTTGTCGGGTTTCAGGCCTGCCTGTTGCTCGGTAGCTATGATGGATTTCTCCAGGGCAGACAAAGCCGTTTTCAGCACGGGTGCCTCGGCCCGAACCGGCTCGAACTGCGGTCGTGGACCCAGCATATACACGATGACAAGTAGCAGCAGCAAGCCACCGGCGATTTGAAGAGGTCGTTTCATGGTTAATGTAAATGACAGGTAAGGGTTGGGCTCACGAACGGTCCATTGCCTATGAAAAGTTTACTGAGCCTAACCACTACTGCCCAGTCCTGGTTGACTACAGGATTCATTAACGCATCTGACCATGAACCGATTTACACTAGCCGGCTTACTGCTCATTACCGGAACAACCGTTCGGGCACAAACCGCCACACCTTCTCGATCTGTTTCGGCTGCACAGGGAACCGTAGTACGCTGGACGGGCAACTGCCAGCGGTGCAGTTTTGACGACCGCGCCTGGAACCCCGTCAACGGCACCTGCTACTACCCTATTGACATGGAGAAGAAAGCAGGCACCTACACGATTTCACGCCGGACTACGGGAGGTAAACTCGAAAGCGCCCAACTGATCGTAGCCGAGAAACCCTGCAAGCAGGAAGACCTCAAGAACTTCAAAAAAATGGAGTACATCAAGGTCTCAGCAGCCAATCTGGCCCGGCACCGCAAAGAGATGGACGAGCTGAACCCCATTCTGATGTATAAAAATGAAGAGAAACCTGCCGTGTTCGACCTACCCGTAGCCAAACCCGCGGCTAAGCTCGGCAAGGGTGAAGGCTTTGGCAACTGCCGCTCATTTGCCGGACAAAAAGCCGACCGCCATACCGGCACCGACTATCCGGTTGGGGCCGGAGCGCCCGTGCTGAGCGTGGCCAATGGTCGGGTGGTGCTGGCAGCTAACCACTTTTTCAGCGGTAATTCGGTGTACATAGATCATGGTAACGGCCTGCTAACCGAATATTTTCACCTCAAGTCCATCGCGGTAAAGCCAAATCAGACGGTAACGAAGGGGGAAAAAATAGGCGTTGCCGGCGACACTGGGCGCACAACGGGGCCACACCTTCACTTTGGCGTTCGCTGGCATAGCGAAAAGGTCAATCCAGGGTATCTGCTGATGGATCCGTCTGATATGCCTCAGGTACAGTAAGTTACGGGGTACTCTTGTTGTGTTGCCGGCTACGTGTATTCTGGTATGTCCATGCGGATACGCCAGTCTTTGGGCAGGTAGTTGTTGACGCGATTGCCGAGGTTTTTCATCCAGCCCAGCGGCAGTCCCTCATAGCGAGCCAGTAACCAACCACGGGGGGCACCGGGCAACAGAAGGTTTTCCTTTTTGAAATAATGCAGGGATTCCTCGCGGGTAAGGTCAACACCGGGGAGGTCAGGGGCAAGTTCGGTACTGAGCGCTAGGGCATGGTTGGGCAGAAAATCCTGTCCTTTAAACAGGCCCATCTCAATACCAAACCCTTTGCTGCGTAGTGCCCCGTCGAGCATAACGAGTTCTTTTTCGAGCGCAATGGGCACGGCCAGGATCTCGTCGTTGGGCTTTTGCCAGAACGAAAACTGATCGGCATGGCGCAGGAAAGGTTTCAACGCACCCACCTGCTTATGATGCACTAGCCGGGCCGACTTAAACCCGCGCGTTTTGGCCACCGGCGACGCCGCCGAACCCGTTTTGCGGAA
The DNA here is from genome assembly GCF_017353185.1 of Fibrella rubiginis. Taxonomy (GTDB): domain Bacteria; phylum Bacteroidota; class Bacteroidia; order Cytophagales; family Spirosomataceae; genus Fibrella; species Fibrella rubiginis. The sequence continues at coordinate 9,037 of NZ_JAFMYV010000011.1, forward strand.
TAGACTGATGAAGAAGCCTTCGCCCCTGACCCGATGCGGGTAGCACTGGTAACCTACACTATTCCCAAAAACGCGTTCGGTGATCCCCCATGCACTGGCTGAATCGGGGGGGAGGTTGAGGGGATGGTTCTGAAAACCATGGTCGGAGAGCCACTGCACGGCCAGGCCATTCTCGGCGTCGTTGTAGGTACAGGTACTGTAGATAAGCCAGCCATCTTCGGCTACGAGCGGTGCCGAAGCAGCCAGAATGCGTCCCTGCCGGGCCGAACACAACTGCACATGCTCCGGCGACCATTCGCCCACGGCCTTCGGGTCTTTCCGGAATAATCCTTCACCCGAACAGGGCGCGTCGATCATGACGAGGTCGAAAAATCCGGCCAGCGGCGCAAAATCTTCGGGGTCGTGATGACTAACCACTACGTTGGCGTACCCCCACTTGTCGATGTTTTCGCGAAGCACCGGCACCCGCGACCGGATTACTTCATTACACACCAACACACTGTTGGGCGGCAGCGTAGAGGCCATCAATGTACTTTTGCCACCCGGCGCCGCACAAAGGTCCAGCGCTCGAACAGGTGGCCGACCAACATACGCCCTGGTCTGTCCAACCGTTTGCCGAATGGCCTCGGCCAGCAGCATCGACGAGGCTTCCTGCACATAGTAGGCCCCCGCCTGAAAAAGCGGATCGAGGGTAAAAACGGGCCTTTCGGACAGATAGACTCCTGTTTCGCACCAGGGCACAGGTGTCAGGCCAGCCGTATTGAACCCCGGCTTGCGGGGATTGAGGCGAATGCTAACGGGCGGCGGGGTAGCCAGCGCGGCAACAAAAGCAGGATAGTCTGGACCGAGTTGTTGCTGCATCTGCGCCTCGAAAGCCGCAGGCAGGTTGAATACTTGCATAGAGAACAAAGGTAGGAGATGTTGGACGTTGGCTACTGGACATTGGTTACGCACGAGTCTGCTTTCATAAGTAGTATCTAACGTCCAACGTCCAATATCCGCCATCCTCTACCTTTGCTTTATGACAACTACATTGACTGACCGCTTCAAGCAGATTACCACCTTCATTTTTGACGTTGATGGCGTGCTCACTGACGGCACCGTAAACGCGTTGGCTTCCGGCGAAATGTACCGCACCTTTTATATCCGCGACGGTTATGGCATTGAACAGGCTATCAAGGCGGGCTATCGCGTGGCGGTGGTATCGGCGGGCAATCAGGACGGTGTTCGGAAACGGCTGGCCTTTTTGGGCATCAAAGACGTGTTTATGGGTGGCCCCACCGACCAGAAAGTAAACGCCTACCTTGGCTATCTCAACCGCGACAGTATCCCCGAAAACCAGGTGCTCTACATGGGCGACGATCTACCCGATCACGCTATTCTAAGTCGTCAGGCCCTGTTGAGCACTTGTCCCGCCGATGCCGCCGACGAGATTCAGGCCGTTTGCGACTATATCTCGCCTGTGGTGGGTGGACGCGGAGCCGTGCGCGACGTGATCGAGCAGGTCATGAAAGCACAGGGCAACTGGGCAACGTGGCTTTAGCAAGCGTTGTTACCCATCTTCATACAAGGGAGCGTGACTGCTCCTGGCTGTTCACTACCGCAAGCACATCCGCACCAACGACAGTAGCAAGGTGTTATCCTTTTGAGATTCCAGACAGTTTAGGGGGCTATTTTATGTAGATTTAAAGTTCAACTTTAAATCTACATAAAATAGCCCCCCGTGCTGGGTCACTCACAATAGCCGAGAAGGTACTAGATCTAGTCAATAAATTCCCGATTGCGTTTCTGACTAGCCCCGGCAGTTGGGCAAAACAACGCTGCTACAGAACCTGCTGCCCAACTACCAGTACGTCTTTCTCAATCATTTTTTTGCTCCAGCCCTACTACCAAAATTTTAACAAGCGAGTTATTAAAAGTCCAAAACTGTACTTCTACGATACGGGTCTGGCCTGCAGTCTGCTTACAATGACAGAAGCTCAACAGGTAGAGAGCTATTATCAGCGGGGCAGCTTGTTTGAAAACGCGATGGTTGCAGAATTAATGAAAAACAGACTAAATGCCGGGCAGTCTCCCCACTTCTATTTCTGGCAGGACAGCAATCATGTAGAGGTAGACCTGCTGGAAGAGCAGCCGAATGGTTTTACCAGCTATGAAATGAAGTACAGCCAGACTGTCAGCTCGGATCATCTTGAAAACCTGATCCACTTCAGAAAATTAACTGAAACAACCGGCGATGATTATCTGCTTTATGCGGGCAGCGAAGACCAGAAACGCACTGGTGCTACCGTGGTCGGCTGGCAGGGTGTCACGAGTTTGTAAAGCTCCTGAACCGATCCAGCAACTCCCGTGCCACTGGGCCTACATGACCATTTCCGACAGGAAGATCGCCGATCCTAACAATTGGAAGCACTTTTTTGTTGCTGCTGGTGGTGAAGGCCTCGTCGGCGTCGTAGAGGTCTGAAAGTAAAACCGGGCGTTCGTCGATCTGGAAATCGGGGCGGGCCAGGTCCATTACGGTGCGACGAGTAATGCCCCGCAAAATATGTCGGCTGGGGGTGATAAGGCGGTTGCCCTTCACCAGAAACAGGTTACTCCGGCTTAGTTCGCTGAGTTCGCCGTGCAGGTGATACAGTACGTCCTGCGCCCCAGCTTCCCTGATCTTTCCCGACAATAACATCACGTGCCGATAGTCGGTAGTTTTTACTTCGGGCATCGGGCGAACGTATTCATCCAGTATCACGCGGATACCGTGCTCATACTGTTCGGCGGGAACGGGGTGGATAGGCTCACTCAGGATCAGCAGGTTAGGCTTTACAATACTGATACTATCGGGCGAATAACCACCGGTCATCACCAGCCGGAAGGCTACGTCGGCGGTCCCGCCGCTCCGGCGTACCGGTCCGGGCTGGCCGGACCGCCGCAACAAATCCAGCAGAATGGCGTAGGTCTCTTCCCGCGAGAGGGGCAGCGTCAACGTCATTTTCTCCGCCGAATGGCGGAACCGCTCCCAATACCAATCCCACTGAAAGGGCTTCCCGTTGTAGGTCAGGAAATAATCGAACAGGCCAAACCCACGCAACAAACCCAGGTCGGTTACGCCCACGCCGATTTGATCTGTAGGTTGTATAATGCCGTTAAAGTAGCCGTAGTAAGTCATGTAAACTGGTAGTGAGCAACGCGGTTGTGATGCCTAAACAAAAAGCCGGGGATGAAACGCAAAAATTTAACGATAAAACAATGTGTTGACAGTCAATATATTATATAGCAGATAATGACTGTTCGTTCATTAACACACGGTTTTTAATAACCATGTCCATCACTTTTCGCTTATGCCTATAATTCTATAGACCTTGTAGTTATATGAACAATTCTGTGGCTGAACAGCCCGCTTCTGCATCTCCAACTGAGTTGGCCAGTACCTCATCACAGGCAATGCCGGCTGAGTCAACGGTCGTTATTCCCGTGATCGAAGAGCAGGTTCATGTACACAAAGAAACGGATGAAACCGGACGAATTCGTATTAGCAAACAGGTTTTCGACGATGTGCAGCAGGTGAATACCCTGCTCAATCATGAGGAGATCGACGTGCAGCGCATACCGTTTAACGAAGTCGTTCCTGAAGCACCCGCGGCCCGTTACGAAGGTGATACCTACATTATTCCGGTGGTTCGGGAAGAGGTTGTTACCTCTATCCGCTACGTGCTGGTGGAAGAAATCAGGGTCACAAAACGGCAGTTCCAGACGGTAGACAATCAAACGGTTACGCTCCGGCGCGAGGCAGTCACTGTAGAGCGACTCTCGCCTACCGACGACGTATAGAAACTCACTAACAATAGATTAACCGATCTTACATGATCAGCTTACCGTAAAAATGTAGTCGACATTTTCGACACTGCTGCCTGTATCGCATCCAGTTGTATTCCGTGCCCAATACCCAACCGTAGCTCCGGCCAGTCTGCTTTTGCAGGCTGGCTTTTTGCCTTTAGCTCACGCCATAACACCGCTCAAACTCGTCGACGTAACTACTGCCCACAGGAATGACCTGTTTGCCAATGGTGAGGTTGGTTCGCTGAAACGCCGTGATCTTATCCAGGGCCACGATATACGATTTGTGAACCCGGCAAAAGCGCGATTCGGGCAGTTTGGCGTGGATGGATTTTAAGGTCAGGCGGCTGAGAATAGGCCTTTGCTGGCCCGAAACGAAAATTTTGACGTAATCCTTTAACCCTTCCACGTACAGCACTTCGTCGTGGTAAATGCGTATTTCCTGGTATTCGGCGAAGACGAAAAAGAACGTTCGTTCGGCGGGCAGCGTCACTACCGGCGCGGGCGCAACGGGCAGCTCCGTCAGCGTCACCGGCGGGTTCACCGGCTGATTATGTCGAAGCAGAAACAGGTCGTAGGCTTTGGAAACAGCCTTTAGAAAACGCTCGAATGGGATGGGCTTAAGCAGATAGTCGACCACATCGAAGGTATAACCGTCCAGCGCGTATTGATCATAGGCGGTAGTCAGGATGACCATAGGCGGCTGGCTGAGGGTACGCAGAAACTGCAGTCCGGTCAGCGTGGGCATCTGAATGTCCAGAAACAGCAGATCGACCTGCCCGCGCCGAATGGGTTCATAGGCTTCCAGCGGATTGCTGTATTTTCCCACCAGGTCAAGAAACGGTATTTTTTGAATATCGTCGGCCAGCAAATCCAGCGCAAAAGGTTCGTCGTCAATAGCGATGCAGCGCATGTTACAATAGGCAGTAAAAAGCAAGGGGCAGTGGATGATACGCTTACGTTGTCATGGCATACTGCACACTGCTAAGTTGTTCCAGGATTAAGTTAACCCGAAACACACCGTTTTCGGTGCCGTAGTGCAGATTATGCCGACCGGGGTAGTGGAGCAATAACCGCTGAGCTACATTGGCAATGCCAATACCTGAATCTTCGGACGATGCACCTGAGGTGGCGAAATCAGGGTTTTGAACCGAAAAGTGCAGTTCGTCGCCATGCACAGCCAGCCGAATCTGAATATGGCCTGCTTCCTGGCCGTGTAGTCCATATTTGAACGCGTTTTCCACAAACGGAATAAACAGCAACGGCTCGATCTGGAGCCGTTCCACCGGTCCTTCTACGGCGAAATCGACGGTTTGGCGGTCATTCAGCCGCATCTGCTGCAGGTCGATATAATGGTGCAGGTGTTCAATCTCCTGGGTTAGCGGCACATGATCGCGCTGCGCCTGGTAGAGCATGTAGCGTAGTAGCTGCGAAAGCTTCACCACGGCATCTTCTGTTTTTTGCGATTTCTGCCGTGCCAGCCAGCGGATATTGTTGAGCGTGTTGAATAAAAAATGGGGGCTAACCTGCAGCTTCAGCATGGCCAGTTCAGCCGACACTTTGCCCAGCGCCATCTGCTGCTGTTGATCGCGCAGACGGGCATGGTGACGGATGAGGGCAATCAACGAGCTAAGAATCATGGCAAACCCAAACGACAGCGACGCGCTCAATGTGCCGGGCCAGGGCGTGAACTGCCGCCGACGGCCACGGGGCGAGTAATGCACACCCGGCGGGAAGCCGTAAAAGCAGGCAATGCGCACCAACACAACCACCAGCAGCATGCCCAGCAGGGTAAGCACAAAACGATTGAGGTGCTGCGTAGCCAGGAATTCGGGCGTGAGCCGGCGCAGGTTATAATAAAAACAGGTAGCAATGGTGCCTCCCACCAGTAGCTGCGCCATGCCGATGCTTAGCAAATCCTGCTGATTCCAGAGAAACGGCGGTAACGTTAAAAACGGTAGCCCGGCAAAGAGCGCCCAGCCCAGGGCATGTAGCCAACCCTGATAGCGTTCGAGGATTTTCATAACGGAAGTTACAGGTTTCCAGACAGTTCATCATGAACTGTAGACCAAGCAGGCAGGTGTGCCGATGAAGGAGAGGAAAGGGAGGAGGGAAGAAAAGAGGAAGGACATTGCTAACGTTGGTGAAGTGTTTTAGCGTTAGTAACGTCTTTCCTCCATTCTTCCCTCCTCCCTTTCCTCCCCTTCATCGACACATACCTACTACGTCTCTACACTTGTTTTTATTATAATTCATACGGGTCAACCTTTGCCAACGTCAATTATATAACTCGCTGGCTATGAACCGCTTCTTACACACACTTCTTTTCGCCGGACTGCTACTGATCCCGGTTTTGTCACAGGCACAATTTGGTCCCCCCGGCGGGGGCGGTGGTGGTTTTGGTGGACCGGGCGGTCCCGGTGGCTTCGGCGACCGGCGCGGGCAGGAAGAAAAGAAAAAGAAGGAGTTTGTACCGGGTGTCGATACGCCCGAGGGTCCCAAAGGCAATGCCAAACTGGCCGGTGTCCTGACCGATTCACTGACGGGCCAGCCTGTTGAATACGCTACCGTTGCCCTGCTCAGCGTGGCTACGGGCAAGCCCGTAGATGGCAGTGTCAGCGACGGGCGCGGACGGTTTTCGCTTAAAAACCTGCCCGCCGGCGACTACAACATTCAGTACTCGTTTATTGGTTACCAGACGCGCACGTCGGCGCCCATCAAACTGGAAAACAAAACCGACCTCAACCTAGGCTCGGTCATATTGGCCCCCGACGTGCGGCAGCTTGGCGAAGTGACCGTGACGGGCCAGCGGGCCATGATTGAAGAAAAAGTGGACCGGCTGGTGTACAACGCCGAAAAAGACCTGACGGCGCGGGGTGGCGATGCGTCGGATATTCTTAAAAAAGTGCCGCTACTCTCTATTGACCTCGACGGCAACGTGAGTCTGCGGGGTAGCAGCAACATCCGGGTGCTCATCAACAACAAGCCCAGCACCATTGTGGCTGCCAGCGTAGCCGACGCCCTGAAACAGCTACCCGCCGACATGATCAAGAGCGTGGAAGTGATCACCAGCCCTTCGGCCAAATACGACGCCGAAGGTTCGGCGGGGATTATCAACATCATTACCAAGAAGAACACCCTTCATGGCATTACTATTAACGGCGACATTGGCGCTGGCACACGAGGATCGAACCTGGGCCTGAACGGCTCCTACCGGCAGGGTAAACTGGGCCTCACGCTGGGCGCATTCGGGCGGGCCATGTACAACCGGGCAGCCTCGACGCTCAACCAGACCACTCAGACCAGCGCCGGTACGCAACAGAGTTTGCAACAGGCCAGCGCGAGCGACCATCCCTTGTTTGGCACCTACACCCTGGGCGGCGATTACGACCTGAAATCCAACGAATCGATCAGCGCCAACATCCGTTTCGGTAACCGGAATTTTGTGCAGCAACAGCGGCAACTTACTGATTTCTACCTCAATAGTCTCTACACCAGCAGCACCAACCGCGACGTAGCGATCAAAAACCTGTCGAACAGTATCGACGCCAGCATTGACTACCTGCACACCTACAAACCCCAGCAGGAATTAAGCGTATCGGCGCAAATGAGCCGGGCCAACGTCACCAACGATTTCACCGCCAACCTGCTGAATGGCAGCAGTGAGATTCTGCGCAAGCAGCAGAACCTGAACAACAACACCAACCAGGAACTGATCTTCCAGGCCGACTACCAGACGCCGCTGGGTGCCCGGCAATTGATCGAGACCGGCGCCAAGCTGACTATGCGGCAGGTAAACAGCCAGTTCAACTACCTCTATGCCACCGGCAACAGCAGCACGTTTATACTGGACCCCAGCAGCCCATCGGGTTCGCTCGATTACCAGCAGGGTATTCAGGCGGCTTACCTCTCCTATACCTACGCCAGTCGGAGCAAATACACGCTGAAGGTAGGTGCCCGCTATGAACACACAAACATCACCGCCTACGGGACCAACGGCCAGTTGCTACCCATTCCCGACTACGGCAACCTGGTGCCCAGTATCAACCTGTCGAAGCCGATCAGCAAAAACACGACACTGAAAGCGGGGTATAATCGCCGGATTCAGCGGCCCGGTTTGCAGCAACTCAACCCAAACGTGAACGCCTCGAATCCGTTGAACATCAGCCGGGGCAACCCCTCGCTCAGCCCCGAATTAACCGATAACATTGAACTCGGCCTTAGCACGACCATCAAGAAGACATACCTGAATTTCAGCGTCTTCGGGCGGCAAACCAACAACGAAATCACGCAGATACGCACCACCAACGACACTATTTCGGGCGGTATCATCACCACCTTCAGCAACATTGGTTACGAGCGTACGCTGGGGGGCAACGTGTTCGGCAATGTGCAGCTTAGCCAGAAATGGAGCGTCAACGGGGGCATTGATCTGTATTACCGCACCTTGCAGGGGCAGGTAACGGGTCTCGACGGGCGGTCGGTAACGCAGACCAACGCGGGCCTCATCATTGGCGGGCGGTTGATGACGCAACTCACGCTGGGCAAGGGCTGGGGCGCGCAGGCCAACGCCTTCGTGAGTGGGCCACGGGTGCAGTTGCAGGGGCAGCAGGGGGGTATGTATATGTACTCGCTGGGTGTGCGCCGCGACTTTGCCAATAAGGCAGGCAGCATCGGCCTTGCCGCTGAAAACTTTGTTGGGGGTGTAATGATGACGTCGACGTTTGCTTCTCCCACGCTGCAACAAACGGGCGTCAATCATTTATACAATCAGAACATCAAAGTGACGCTCAACTACCGCATTGGCAAGATGACGTTTGAAACCCGCAAGCGGAAGAAAAACAATACTGGCGGCCAGCAGGAAGACGAGCAATAACGCGTTATGCGTCAGTCAGTTGCTTACGATTAAATACAACCTGGATAATATGAAAAGCCGGGTACGCCGTTGGCGTATCCGGCTTTTTGTTGCCTTCCCTCAACTGGCAGACTACTGTATCTGTATTTACAGGATAGGTGAGTAAGAACAAATAAATAAAATCAGTGCATAGTACATACTTGTACCGCCTAATTAATAAATTTTATTCCGCCACTTAACTTCTTGATATATGTTCATTACTTGCACAAAATAGACCTTTTCTCGATGAAGAAGATTTTCCTTTCGGGTACTGCCCTCCTGGCCTTTGCCACTGCTTCGGTGGCGCAGAATACAGTTACACTTACCCAGAGCGGCTCTCACCAGATGGCGATACAGAGCCAGACGGGGGCCAACCAAGCCTCAACGATTACCCAAAACCAGGGCAGTGGCACGAACCAGGGCAACTGGGCCGGCACCTACCAAACCAGCACGGTACTTAACACGGCTACCATCAACCAGAATACCAACAGTATTGGCAATCAGGCCGGTATTAATCAGCGCGACATTAACCAGGTCGCCACTATTGATCAGAGCGGTGGGGCAATGGGCTTCAGCAAAAACAACGAGGCCTATGTGAAACAAACAGACACCAGACAGACGGCCACGGTTAGTCAAACCGACAAAAGCGAAGGCAACTACGCCAATATCATTCAGTCGAATACGCAAAACACGGTGCTTGTGAGGCAGGTTGCCGACGCAACCAACAACGACGCGACTGTAACGCAAACTGGCACAACCGACCTGGCCATTATCATTCAGACAGCCGGTGCTACAGCCGGGCTGGCCGATATCAAGCAGAGTGGCACAGCTAATTTCGGCCAGATTACCCAGGCGGCGGGCAGCGACCTTAATGCCAGTAGCGTGGGCAACGAAGCACACATTGACCAGATGACCGTAGGCAGCAACAACATGGCCACTATCATTCAGGGTAATGTGCAGAATGCATATCCAGCGGGTCCGGCCACATCAAGCGACAACTACGCCATGATCAGGCAGAACGGAAACGCCAACGCGGTGGTGTTGCTACAGCTTGGCGATCTAAACACATTCAACCTCACGCAGACCGGCGATGGCAACGTGGTGCAGGGCCTGCCGGGTAGCGCTTATGGTCAGCCTGGCGTGACCAAACAGGTAGGCAACGGCAACACGCTGACTATCACGCAAACCAGTGCGGCGGGTAGTCTGGGCCAGGTGATCAACATTGAGCAGATTGGCAACGGCAATGCAAACGTAATTACGCAAACCAACAACTAGTTGGGCGTAGTAGAGGCGGTATTATCGCTGTCATCTATACGGTACTGGCGGCTACCTGTATGCGCATAAAAAGGGTTGTCTTGCAGCTTAATAGCCTGTAATACAATCCTTTTCTATCTTTAATCGGGCATTAAAGTAAATCAATCTATAGGCTGACTTACAGGCATATGGCCAAAATGGTATACCGCCTGTTTTTTGTTGTCAGTCTGCTCTTACCCCTCACTGGGTGGGCTACCCACCAGGCAGGTGGGCAGCTGGAGATGCGGGCGGTGGGCGACGTATCGGGGCATTTTAAGGTGACAGTCACGAATTATTTTGAAGATAATGCCCGGGCGGGTACCATCAATTCGGGTCAGCTTGGCATTTACCGCAAGCGCGACAATAGGCTGATGACCACCTTTACGGCCTATGAATCGGGGCAACGGTCGTCTATTATCTATGCCAACTCTTTTTGCTCCACGCAGCGGAATCTGAAGTTCATATCGGTCACGTTTACCGCCGATCTTCAGCTGTCGCCCGCGCAATACACCGACACTCAGGGTTATTATCTGTCTTACCAAACCCGTAATCGCAACGGGGGCATTAACAACCTGACTAATCCGCTGCAAACTGGCTTTACATTCTATCTCGAATTTCCGCCGCTAAACATTACCGGTAAGTTTATCAATAATTCGTCGCCTACGTTCACGCCTGTCAACGGCGAATATGTCTGTCTCGGCGAACCGTTTACCTATTCGTTTGGTGGCACCGACCCCGACGGTGATGAGCTTCGCTACAGCATGGCTACGCCGCTCAACGTGGCCACTACAGGCACCACGGCGCCCGGCCCCTATCCTACTGTAAGCTACGCACCAGGCTATTCGGCTGCAAACTCAGTACCAGGCAGTCCTGCGCTCAACATTGACGCCCGAACGGGCCACCTGTCGGTGACGGCCTCGCAGTTGGGGCTGTTTGTCTTTGCCATACTGATTGAAGAATACCGCAACGGCCAAAAAATAGGCGAAGTACGGCGCGACTTTCAGTTCCTGGTGGTCGATTGCCCACCGGCGCAAACGCCCAACCCAGCCGCACAGATTTTGAATTCAACGGCTACGGCCACCAAAACTACGCTCTGCCCCGGCGAGTCGGCCATTCTCTCGGCCACCCCCGACCCTAACTGGAATTATCAATGGCAGCGCAACGGCATTAACCTAACCAATGCTACCAGCAATAGCCTTACGGTTCGTGATCAGGGCGAATACACGGTGCAGGTTTCGCTCAAAAACGCCTGTGCCAAGGTGGGTAACGCCCAAAGTCTTACGGTTAATTCACTGAATACCAAGCCATCATTAACAGCTACCGGTCAGTTATGCGCCACCGACGGCTCGGCTAGTTTGCACGTATCGGAGACACCCGACGTAACGTACCAGTGGCTTCGTAACGGGCAGGCTGTGACAGGGCAGACAGCTGATTCACTGCAGACCACGCAGCCGGGTCTGTACCGGGTTGTGCTGACGCACCAAACGCTGGGTTGTCAGGTACGAAGCGATTCTATCCTGCTTACCCGCGCCCCCGCCGTGGTGGCCCAGCTGCGCACGGCCAGTGGGTACGCCCGTTTATGCCCGGATACGCCCCTGCTGCTTACCGGCGACGGGGGTATTTTGTACCGCTGGGCACAAAATGCGCAGCCTGTTCCGGCCGAAACCGGCGCACAGTATACGGCCAAAGACGTAGGCATATACAGCCTCACCGTCACCGACGCCAACGGTTGCCGGGCTGTGGCACCCCCCATTACCCTCAGTGCGGTGGCCCCCGTCTCTCCCAGCCTCGATAGTCTGCCGCCCTTTTGTGGCACCAAAGCAGCCCCCTTTACCCTGCTCGGTCACCCCGACAGTGGTACCTATGCCGGGCCGGGTATGTCGGCCAATGTGTTTTCGCCTGCCAGTGCGGGAGTTGGGTCGCATACGCTCACCTACAGCCTTCGGCCCGCCCCCGAATGCGCCGCCGTGGTGGTTCAACAAACAGCCATTGTCTACCCCATTCCCACCATCGGTCTGCCCGACGAACTGCTTACGTTCAGGGGTAATTCGCTCACGCTGGAACCTGTGTTGACGGGTGATCCCATCCGGTTTCAGTGGTCGCCCGGAACGTCGCTGGTAGATAGTCAAACTACTGTGGCTCAGATTGATAATATTCAAAGTTCGATTGTCTACACACTTCGGGTAGAGAATATCGGGCGCTGTACGGCTACCGATTCCATCCATATCGATGTAGTGAGCCGCCTTTTTGCCCCGGATGCGTTTACACCCAATGGCGACGGACAAAACGACCAGTGGGAGGTCACCAATATTGCCGCCTTTCCGGCTGTCGACGTGACAGTGTTTAACCGCTGGGGCACGGCCGTTTTTCATGCCACCGGCCCCGACCAGACTCCATTCGACGGGCGCCATAACGGCACCGAACTACCCGGCGGTGTGTATACGTACCTTATCCGACCCGATCCCAAAATACCGCCCATGCAGGGCCGGTTGTTGTTGATCCGGTAGCTCAGGTCCAGCGCCCGTAGGCCACCAGCAGGCACAGCGCCAGCGTGATCACGTTGATCCAGATGGTTTTGTACTCGCCGCGCTGATAGTGAATTATACCGGCGGGAACCATAATCAGTCCCAGACAAAGCGCAGCCAGTGGCGTGAGTGTGGGGGACTGATGCAACAAGCCCGGCAGCAGCAGACCTGCTACCCCGGCCAGTTCCGACAGACCAATAAACCGGATTAGGGGCAGGGGCAGGTGCTCGACGCCAGTCTGTCCCATCGCTACCAGTTTCGGGGCCGACTGGGTAGCTTTCATAACGCCCGAATAGCCAAATAGGAGGCTCAGCAACACCTGAACCAACCAGAGGATCGTGTTCATAGCAGGTCATTTTCACGGTTTGTTTTATGCCGTGAAAGTCCTGCCCGCCAGGTTATGATCCTTTGACAATTATCAAAAAAAGTCAGACCTGGGCCCGAATCCGGCTCAGCGTTTCGGGAGTCATGCCCAGGTACGACGCCAGCATGCCCAGTGGCACCCGTTGCAGCAACGAAGGCTTATTGGCCAATAAGCCCTGGTATCGTTCCAGGGCAGTAGCCATGTGCAGGGCGTCGAACCGGTGCTGCAACTGCAACAGGCCATGACTCACCAGCAACCGCCCCAGTCGTTCCATGTCGTGGTGCCGGGCATAGAGCATTTCCAGCGACTGATACGATACCGCCCACACCACCGACGGTTCCAGCAGATGAATGATTCGCCCATCGGGTTGGCGACTCAGGAAACTGACGATAGATCCAGCTATTTCGCCGTCAGCGCTGAGCCAGTCGGTCACTTCCCGGCCTTCTTTCAGGTAGTACGTACGTGACAACCCCTGTTCAATAAAGTAGATATAATCGCTGACCTTACCCGCCTGTACCAGCACGTGGCCTTTTTCTAAAACCAACCGCCGCGACACAGCCGCCAAATCCTGCTGACTTACCTCAGACAGCAGAGAGAATTGGGTAAGGGCGGTAACGAAGGGGTTTTGCATGGGTAAGGATTAATGAACAATGCATAATGTACAATGTACAATGGCTTCGCGCTCAGGTATTTTAGCACAAAGCCATTGTACATTGTACATTATGCATTGTTCATTAAAAACCTACTGATACCCGCGCGCCTGGAGGGCAAACAGCTCGGCATAGCGACCGTTTTGGGCCAAAAGCTCTTCGTGCGAACCAATTTCGACCAGGCGTCCGCCTTCCAACACCAGGATGCGGTTGGCCATGCGGACAGTACTGAACCGGTGCGAAATAATCACCGACGATTTACCTTCGGTGAGGGCGTTGAAGCGTTGAAAAACCTCGTATTCGGCGCGGGCGTCGAGCGCGGCGGTGGGTTCATCGAGAATAATCAATTGAGCATCACGCATATACGCCCGACCCAACGCCACTTTCTGCCATTCGCCTCCCGACAGTTCAACGCCTTTGTTGAAGCTCTTGCCCAACTGCTGCTGATAACCGTCGGGCAGCTTGGCAATGACCGTGTCGGCCAGGCTGCGCTGCGCCGAATTCTCAATACGCGGTTGGTTGGTTCGCTCGTCGATGTCGCCCACGGCAATGTTGGTCCCCGCCGACATTTTGAAACGGATATAGTCCTGGAAGATCACGCCGATGTTGCGCCGCAGGTCGTCGAGGCTATAGTCGCGGATGTCGTGCCCGTCGAGGAGGATGCGGCCTTCGGCGGGGTCGTAGAGGCGGGCCAAGAGCTTCACCAGCGTAGTTTTGCCGGCCCCGTTTTCACCCACCAGCGCTAGTTTCTCGCCGGGTTTCAGCGTAAACGACAGCCCGCGTAAGGCCCACCGTTCAGAGTTAGTGTATTTGAAACCGACGTTCTCGAACGTAAACCCCTCCCGCACAGGGCGCGGAAACGGCAGCGGCGTTCTGGGTGAATGAATCAGCGGCTTAATGGCGAAGTAATCAAACAAATCCTGCAAATAGATGGCTTCCTGCGTGAGGCTGCTGAACTGCAACAGAATCCCCTCCAGCGACCCGCGCACCTGCCGGAACGACCCTGCCAGAAATGTCAGATCGCCCAGCGAAATACCGCCCGTCACGGCACGCCGTACAATCCAGACGTAGGCTCCGTAATAGCCCGCCGTACCCAGCACCGTCAGCAGCGTACCCCACCCCGCCCGGCTTACGGCAATAGCCTGATTTTTACCTAAATACTCGTTCGACAACGTCCGAAACCGGTCGACCAGAAAGCCCGACAGGCCAAAGATTTTGACTTCTTTGGCCGTCTCATCGCTCGCACCCACGTAGCGGAGGTAATCCAGTTCGCGGCGTTCGGGGGTCCAGCTTCTCGATAGTGAGTAACTTTTTTTGTTGAAGTAATTGTCGCCGATGAATGAGGGCGTTACGGCCACGGCAATGAGCAGCAACAGCCACGGATTATACACCGCCAGCCCCGCCGCCAAAAAGCCTACCGAGATCAATTGCTGCACCTGCCCGAAAACGCCCGTTAGTAGCACCGTCCGACCTGTGGTTTGGCGGCGGGCACGTTCTAGCTTATCGTAGAAGGTGGCATCTTCGAATTGTTCTAAATCCAGTTCGGCGGCGTGCTCCATCAACCGGATGGAGGTAGCATTGGCGAACTTGTCACCCAGCAAACCGTCCATGAGCGAGATAGCCCGTCCAATGGCTGTGGAGAGGATAGCCAGGGCAAACTCAGCCGCCACCAGTTGCCAGAGCAACGTCGTGTCGGTTAGGCCCCCTGCTTTTGTCAGGCTAACGACCTGATCGATAATGAGTTTACCTATGTAGAGCGAGGCCGCCGGGATGGCCGCCTGTACCAGTCGCAGGAGGGCGTCGCCCAGAAACAGCCCTGGTGAGGTTTCCCAGACAAGCCGGAAAAAAGCGGGTAGGTTGCCCAGCGCGGCAAAGCGGTCGCGCCAGCTGACCTGATCGGTTTGTTCTTCTTTTTGCGCCGCGGCCCTCCCCCCTTTGGGCGGCCCCTGCGTACGTATTGTTGTTGGAGTCATCTATAAAAAAGACAAGTCCTATAGGCGTTTGGTTCTCAACCCGCTGTTTGGGTATACTGGGTTTTAAAGCAGCCATTCCTTTCGCTGACATTCTCGTCTATTTTAATGGTCAATACTTGGATAATTGTTGCGTATAAAAGACCTTTTGACCACACGACTTCTTGACGATCAACGCTATGAACCTGTTCCATTACCAACGGCTGCTGCTAGTGCCAATTTTTATTCTTATTGCTTATGGGACTTATGCTCAACCGATTACGGATCAATATGCATTCGATATCAGTCCGGCAGAGCGGGCTATTGGGCAGCGCATGAGTTATTACGGGCGCACTAAAAACACGGTCAACTACCGCAAGTTGGCCCTGCAGATGGGCGCCAAAGCCATGACCTCGACCGAGGGGCTACGCCAGGCGATTGATGCCGATTTTCAGCAGCCCATTAATTATAAAGACCAGTCTGAAGCAGGCAAGGCTATGGCTGCCCGTCTGGTTGCCGAGCGCACCAAACACATGCGCGATTCGCAGAAGTATGCTCAATGGCTGCACAAATTAGCGGCCGCTTACCTGCTCCTGCACATGACGAATCCTGCTGATCTGAAACAGGCTCTGACCTGGTCGGCACGGTCCGTTGAATTGGTAGCTTCACCCGAGAACCTCGATACCCACGCGCAGTTACTCTACCGGCTGGGCCGCAAAGCGGAGGCTATTGAAACGGAGCGGGAAGCTGTTGCGCAGGCCCTGGGTGCGGGTGTCGACGCCCGCGCCTATGAGCTGACACTGGACAGGCTACAAAAATAAAATAAGAACAACTATATTATTAGTTTTATGCAATCGTTACATAGTCAGCATCTTATCAGTTTATAAACCTTTTACCGAATCAGCATGAAAACCTCTCTCTTTCGCCCCCTGCGGCTTGCTTTGTTGCTGGCCCTTTGGACCACCACGCTCATGACCTATGCCAAGGCGCCAGGCCATGTAGATGACCCCGTTGGCATCCAGTTTTTCAAAGGCTCGTGGTCAGCGGTATTGGCTGAAGCCAAAAAGCAGAACAAGCCCGTGTTTGTCGATATCTACACGACCTGGTGCGGCCCTTGCAAGCTGATGGCCAAGCAGGCCTTTCCCGATCCCAAGGTGGGCGAGAAATTCAACGCCAACTTCATCAGCTACCAGATCGACGCTGAAAAAGGCGAAGGCATCGACGTGGCCAAAAAATATGCCGTAACGGCCTATCCCACCTCACTTTACATATCGGGTGATGGCGAACTACTACACCGTGCGGTTGGCTACGGTGGCATTCCGGGCATGCTCACCGAAGCCGATAAGGCCATTGCGGCGGCCAAAGATCCTAACCCTGTCTCGGTGATGGACAGGCAGTATGAAAGCGGCAAACGCGACGCCGATTTTCTACGGACATACCTGGCTAAACGGGCGCAACTTGGTATGCCTAACCCGGCGGCACTGGAAGCTTTTCTAACTGCGGTACCACAGGTTGAATGGACCAGTCAAGCCAACATCGACGCCGTGGCAGGTAACCTGACTACGGCCAATTCGCGGGCATTTGAACCGTTGCTAAATGAGGTGAAGAGCATCCGTATGGATAGGACACGGATGAAGACAGTGCAAACGGTGATGCAGGCGGTAAGTCAGGCCGTGGGGCGCGACGAGCGGCAGGCTAAAACGGAGGCTGAACTGGAGAGCGCTATTGCTAACACCCTGAAGCTACGCACCGCTTTGTCGCCGAAACCCGTTTCTGCCGCCGACCAACAAACGATGGCTAACGATAGCCGGATGAATTTTTATCTGCGGACTAAGAACATGCCCAAATACCGTGAGTTAGCCACCGTATCGGCGACCAAATTGATGGCGATTTCGACCGACTCGTTGCGGGCCAGAGATGCCGCCACTTACCAGCGGTTTATGAATGAGGCCAAAAACGTACCCGATTCAGTGAAGGCCAGCCCAAACTTCACCCGCTATGCTACCATGATGAAGGCTATCGAAACGCAGCAGGTATCTGGCAAATTAAATAGTCTGGCCTGGGCCTATTTTCAAAACATGACCGACCCTGCCGACCTAAAGCAAGCACTAACCTGGTCGACACGGATGGTTGAACTGGATCCAAAACCGGCCCTGCTGGATACCCACGCGCAACTGCTGGCCAAGCTGGGCCGCAAAGCCGAAGCTGCCGTGGTAGAGCAGGACGCATTGACCAAAGCCAAAGCCGCCGGTGAAGACACCGCCGATTACGAAAAGGCACTGGCCGACATGAAGAAATAGCGGCCCCATGCGCGAAGCCGTACACAGTAGACCACAATGCTACTAAAGGGGACCGAATCAGTTCGGTCCCCTTTGTCCGTTCACATGATTCCTGCAACAGAGCTGAATCATTCAGCGTAGCATATAGTTAACCGAGTTGACTATCTTTTCTATCGAATGATTCATTTTCTACGTCTGACCTTTTTCTGGTTTTTGCTGGCAGGTAGTGGAGCACAGGCGCAAACGCTCCCCGATACCACCCGCCCGGCTCAACTCGACCTGTCGGATTTGGGTCAGCGGTGGTTTCACGTCAAATTAGTGCCGGGTGCCGACTCGCTGCATCCCGACAAACCTCAATGGGCTGTTTTGCCTTCGCTCAATTATAGTCCCGCTACCGGCGTTGCGGTGGGTGGCATTCTCACCACTGCCTTTTACCCGAAACATACACCCCATACCCGCCTGTCGACGGGGCAGCTCTATGTGGGCTATTCTCAATATAATCAGACGTTTGTGTCGGCGTTGAGCAACATCTGGACGCGGGAACACCGGTTCAATATCCAGGGCGACTACCGGTTTCATAATTTTCCGACCACCACTTTCGGCCTCGGCAGCAACACCCAACTAGCCAACGTCAGCGCAATTGATTATAACCACATCCGATTTTATCAAACCATCTACGCTGCTGTTGGCCGCGACTATATGCTTGGGGCAGGCTACCTGCTGGACCACCATTTTTCCATCACCAATGTAGCACCCGACGGCCAGCCGACCGACTTTGACCGTTACGGGCGCACAGCCCAATCTACGTCGTCGGGGGTGGCGGTGGGGCTGCTGCGCGACCGGCGGGGCAATCCCAACAACCCTACGGGCGGATCGTACCTGCTGGTTCAGTACCGCTATTTTGCCAAAGCACTGGGTGGTAGCAGCAACTGGCAGGCCATTTGGTTTGATTACCGCCGGTATGTGTCGCTGGGTGGTCGGCTGGAGAAACAAATGGCCTTCTGGAGCTTCAATTGGGCCACATTTGGGGGCAGAGTCCCTTATCTCGACCTGCCCGCCACGGGCTGGGACAGTTTCGGCAACACCGGTCGCGGCTACACGCTGGGGCGGTTTCGCGGCCCTACCTTCTTCTATGCCGAGGCCGAATACCGCACCCAGCTTACGGCTAATGGTCTGTTTGGCGCGGTACTCTTTGCCAACGCCCAAACTGTGCATAATTGGCTGGGCAGCAACACCCTACTGCCCATCGACTCGTCGGTTCAGGGCTGTCTGGTCAAGGTCTGGCCGGGCTTTGGTGGAGGCATCCGCGTGAAGGTCAATAAAAACGCCCGCACCAATCTGGCCATCGACTATGGCCTTGGTGCGGGCGGCTCAAGCGGACTGTATTTTAACCTGAACGAGGTGTTTTAAAAGAGTTCAACGTTTAATGTCCAAGGTCCAACGTTGCTTCGCGCCCAAAACAGCTATGCGCAAAGCAACGTTGGACCTTGGACATTAGACGTTGAATACTACCTAACCCTGATGCGCGTCTGCACATCGTCTTTTTCGCCCAGTGCGTACCCGTTGCCAGGAATAAAGCCGGTGGTCGGTTCGGTAACCTCAAACACCTGTGCTTTCAAATCACCGGCTGCTGATGGTCGCCAGAACAACTGCAAGGTAGCTGACCCACCCGCCGGAATCGAGTTGAAGTACCCAGCAAGCGTCTGCGTATCGATCACCTGCCAGCCCGACGTGGGCGTTGCCGCACCATTGGGCAGCAGCACCCGAACCACCACACCCGTGGCCGGCACACCACCGCGGTTGCGCACCGTGAGCGTGGCGGTAATCACTTCCTGCTGCGCCACGTTGGCCACCAGTTTGTCGAGGTCCAGTTGCAGACTAAGCTCCACCGCCGATGGGTTCACGGGTGGCTGACTACCCCGTAGCCGAGGCAGCGGTACCTGATTAGGATTCGGCGAGATGACATAGGGTCCGTTTCGATCTGTGGTACGGACATCAACCTGCGCGGCATCGTCCTGCCCATCGCCGGTGCCGGAGTTGGGCTGGCTGTCGGGGTCGGGGGTTTGTGAGGCGGTGATCTGGGCTGCCGTAGCAAACGTACCCGGCTCAGTGATGGTGGCCCGGAACACAAATGAGCTGGTCATGCCCGCCAGCACCGACCCTGCCGCCACGTTCACCACGCCATTACTGTGCGTGATGCCCGGCGATACCCCATCCAGAAACGATACGCCAGTAGGCAACAGGCTTTGAAGCTGCAGTCCGGCCGCGTCTGTCGGCCCGGCGTTGGCCACGTTCAGCGAATAGCTCACCACATCGCCTACCCTGGGCGTGCGGGTGTTGACGGCCATGCCCAATGACACGTCGGCGCTACCAGTACCTACCGTCACCACGGCGTTTCCGCTGGTTGTACCCGTTCCGCAGGCATTGACCACCGACGAAACGGAGTAGGTAGTGGTGGCTGTTGGCGACACGGGCATCATGTACGGGTTCTGCGTAATAGCCGTAGCCGACTGCCCGTTGCTGAGCGTCAATGACCAGGGGGCAGGCCCTGAGAACGAGATGGGCAGGTACGCCGTTTGCCCCGCATTCACTAGTGCATTACCGACAATGGTTGCCGCCGTAGGCTCCCCAATCTTCACATCAACCGGGTCTGACTCAACGGATGTACATCCAGGGTTGGAAAATGAAAAGGTGTAACGCCCCGACTTATTGGGATAATAGTCACCATAGTAATAAGCTGGGTTAGCTATAATTTCCCCATTCCGTTTCCATTGGTATGTTCCATAGATGGTGCTGATGACTGACAGCTTGGCAACACCGTTGACACATTTGTCTGTGGCTACGTAGCTCAACACCGGTTTGGGTGGCGATGGATAGTTGTAATAGATGCCTTTAGAGACACCACTACAGGCTCCCTTTGTCAGGCGAACTGTGTACACCCCTGTACTAGTGGCATGGTTATAATACTGCGTCGCGCCAGCTAAATCGACACCATCTTTTTGCCACTGGTATGTAAAACCAGACGGTGGGTCGTAGTAGTCACTACTTGTCTCATAAGTAGACATGTATAGGCTACTACATGCCTCAGGCGACCTGCTAACTATTTTCGGGACAATAGCATTGGTGTACAAAAATGATCGCGTATCTGATGAGGTAGTACAACTGTTGCCTATAGCAACCCGAACAGAATAGGTACCCGCAGCGGTCACGGAGTAGGTCGATGAGATAGCACCAACAATGTCATCACCATCTTTTTGCCACTGATATCCGGCATTAGATAGTGTCTGAGCCGAAAGATAACGGCTCTCGCCGGGGCACAGGGTTTTTGTTCCATTGTAGGTTATTTTGACTGGCATCTGTGTGGTAACAGACCGTATCAGCGCATTGGAGATAGTCTGGCAAGCTCCTTTTTGCACTTTTGTGTGGTAGACGCCCGGCCCTGACGCATAATAGTTGGAACCAGTCGCCCCATTTATCGGAATACCATCTTTGTACCACTGCAAAGCGGTATAATTACCGCCACCCTCAACGTACATATTGGCTGATGCATAGTTGGTAAGATAGTTGCCACAAATGAGTGAGTCGGCTGGATTTCCGTAGCGGATAGTGGCATTAATGGAAGAGCCAAACTCATAAGTGAGCGGATTTGATAGCGATGAGCAGGTGCCATCTTGTACTGACAGTGTATATCTACCGGTCTGTGTAACCGGGTAAACTACTCCGGTGGCTCCGTTTATAGGTGTACCATCTTTATTCCATTGATAAAATGCATTATCGCTAGAACACTGGGCTTTCAGCACAATAGTTTGTCCAGTACATTGTGGTACTTCCACAGTAGGATAGACTATCGAAGCATAAAATGAACTACCTAAAGTCAATGTGTAGTCGTAAGCCTTTTTAACGCATCCAGCTTGAATAATACTGGCAGAATAAGTGCCTGATTGAGTGGCAACATAGCTTTGAGCTACTGCACCACTGATAACGACCCCGTTTCGAGTCCATTGGTAACTATCAGAAGATAGGCTATTTCCGTAATAATCTTTTCCCTGAAGTTGAAGTGTTGCCTGTGAACCGACGCATATCTGGCTACTGCCCGAATTACCATTTCGGTCAAGGACAGTGGCATTATCCAGGTTCCCGATGCTCAGCGCCGCACTCGCACCACTCGCTACCTCCGGGTCTGAAGCGATCACCTTTAGCAGATAATTTGTACCATAAGGCAGTGCATTGTAGCCACCTGGCAGTGCAGCCGATACTGGGCTGCTACTACCAGAACCGATTCGTTTCTGATTGACAAAACTGCCGGTAGCGTCAGAAAGCCATACCTCAAACTGATTGCCGGCGCCAAACGCCCCACTAGTATTGAACGAAACCGTTAGGGTGCTGCCCGCGCAAAGTGACGTGGTCGAAACACCCGTGAGGGTAACCGTAGGCAGGGTATAAGGAATAGCAAAAGCGTCGGTGGTCCAGATGCCCCGCCCAACAGTGGCGGCGGCGATGCGTCCGTCAGAGGCGCGGTAGCGCAGTTGGTTTACCCGATTCAAGGGCAGCGAGCCACTCATTACGCCCCAGCCAGGGTTACCGGCCAGAATATTGGTAGTTGACCAAATACCCAGGTCTGTACCCAGCAACACCTGTTGTCGGTTTTGGGGGTTGAACAGCGCCGTACGAACGGGTACGTCGGGTAGGCCGTAGTTGGTTTGATCTTTGCCCGCCCAGGAGTCGCCGCCATCAGCCGTGTACCAAACCGACTGAACGCCGTAGTTCGACAGCGTCACCAGCAGTTCATTGTCAGTAGCCCCCACATCGATGCACGATACGGTTGCCTGACCAAGCACGCCGTTATCAATCCGGACAATGGTGGGTGTAGTTTGAGCCAGATTGGTTAATTTATACAGAACACCAGCAGCATTACCAGCAAACAGGGCCGTGCGATCCGTGCCCAGCTTGAGGTAGGTCAGTTGGTCGGTAACACCCGTCAATACCATCGTGGTATTCACCGGTGAGGTGCCAATGCCCGTTGTGCGACGAATGATGTGCTGGCTGTTTACATAATCGTAGGTATACAGCGTATTAGCCTGACTGTCGTAATCAGCCGTAAATGGGCTGTTGTTGATGGTAAAAATTTGCTGATAGGAAGAGCCATTATACACATTGACCGAATTGTAGCCAGAGAAGATCTGGATGTTTGGTTCGTTGGTGTCAATGTAAGGTGTGTTTGTGCTGCCTGTGCCCCAAAGGGTTCCGCTACTGACGCCAACTCCGCCATTTGGTGCAGTCATGGTGATGATGCCCTGTGGCTGCACGTTGGCCATGAAATAGTTGCTGCCCGGACTTCCTTTCATCGCCACCGTGTAGGCCTCACCTGCCTTGATGCCTGTTGTTCTCGACAAAATGGTAGGCACTGCTGCGATTGTGCCGGCACCATCTGGTGACCAGTAAATACCCTGATCAACCGTGGTAATGAAACCAGTGCCACCGGGAGTACATTGTAACCCTGTCTGGTTGTAGAGAGTGCTGTTACTGCCTGTCTCGGTTAGCTTTGTCCAGCCTGCGCCTCCATCAACGCTTCGAAATAAATTATAGCCACCAGCGTAAACTGTGTTAGGGTCAGTTGGGTGTGCTGTAATATCCATGTATGTGTAACCGTTCCCTGCCGTGAAATGGGCATCAGAATAGGGAACCGGTATGGTTACGTCGGTCCAGGAAGCACCTGCATTTACGCTCTTCTTAAACCACTTGATGTCCTGGTTGTAGTTTACATTATTATAGGCCCTTGATACAGCATACAGCACCTGCCCGCCTCCGCTTGTGGCAGGCGACACCGCCAGTTCGGTCCGTTCGCCGCCCGTGGCCGGGGTTATCTCGGTCCAGGTAGTGCCCGCCGCACTAGTTGATTTGAACACCCGGCTAGGGCTAAAGCTGGCGTAGAGTATACCGTCACTAGCCAGTTCGATGTCGTTGACCAAGTCATTATAATACTGCCCCGTGGACGTGCCGAAGCCGATACCCATGTTGGGTTCCAGCACAAACTGCCAGGTACTACCACCATCTACCGACCGCACTACGCCATACTGCGTAGCCGCGAATACCTGCCCGCTGCTGTTCACTACCATGCGTTGTATGAAGGTAAACGCTCGGCCCAGCGATGGATAACTGCCCGTAGAAACAGGAATAGTACTGCTCAGCCGTGTCCAGCTAGCTCCACCAGTGGTTGTTTTCCAGATCCCTCCGCCCGCTTTGCTAGTATAATAGTCTCCCGTAGCCACATAAACGATTTGCGGATTAGATGGGTCAGCGGCGATAGCTGTAACCACCGTGTTTTCCCAGTTATCACTCTGGGGCGTCCAGACAGCATTGGCATCGGTGATGTCGTTGGTTTGCCAGAGACCGCTTGTCAGTGTCCCCACCCACACGCGCTTGCGGGCACCATCACTTAGGTCGAAAAGAGCCGTTCTACTACGTCCGGCAAAGTTATTCGGTCCGCGCTCCTGCCAGGTGACGTTGGGAATACCGCTCTGAGAGGTGATGCCCTGTCTGCGGTCTTTGAGAATTTTTTCACGAGCAGCGGCCAGCCGTTCGTAAGGTACGGTACCCAGTAGCGGGTCCATGGTGCGACGTTTTTCATCGTCCAATTGCCGACGGAGGGTGTCGCGGGGATCAATGAAAGTGCTGGAGGTGGGTTCAGTCTGAGCAGAGGCAGACGCAGATAAACAGGCAAACAGGCTGACAAACAGCCATGAGGAAGTAGAAAAGCGCATAGGCAACAGCTACGGTCTTAGGAATAAAATTCGGGTTACAAGCTACCGTCTTATTAGGAGATAAACAACCAAGTATATACAACCAACACTATTAAAAATACGGATATAAAATACTGTTTCACTAGGCTAAGCAGTGTTTTCATCAGTCGTAGCAACGCCAGGCAGCTTTTGTGCGTAGTATTGATAGAGTTAATCACGCTAATCCGCGATACTAATGAATCGCTATACGTTTCTGAAAGCAATGGGTTTCCGGGGGGCAGCACTGATGGCCGTTATGGCCTCGTGCGTGAAGCCGGAAGATACTTACGTAGACGCACTTACACTGGCCAAAGACGGCACTACCAGCGGCGGCCCCACATCGACCACCACCGTTGTAACTACCCCACCCGCCAGCAGCACCGGTACCACTGCCGATATACTGGGCATCAAAAATCCGCTGCTCACTATTGACCTCACCGCCACGGCATCGGCGGCGTTGCGGTCTGTGGGCGGGTACCTGGTTAAAAACAGCATTGTGGTAGCGCAGGTGTCGGCGGGAGTGTATGCCGCCGTAACGCAGACCTGCAGTCATGAGCCCAAAAAACAGGTGACGTTCAACGTCAACGAGTTCTACTGCACCGCCCATGGCGCACGGTTTAACCTTAACGGGACGGGAAAAAACAGTCTCGGTAGCCGGGGTATCGCTGCCTATAAAACCATTTCCGACGGTAAAACCCTTGTCGTGTACTAACCTATGAAAGCGCTCCTTCTTGCCGTGTGTCTGTATTTGTCAACAGGTTCACCCGCCTGGCTAACTAATTTCGAGCAGGCCAAAACCGAGGCTACCACGGCCCATAAGCTTATTATGCTCAATTTTTCCGGCTCAGACTGGTGCGGGCCGTGCATTAAGCTGAAGAAAGAAATTCTGGACTCCGAGGCTTTCCTGCAATATGCTACCGATAAGCTGGTACTGGTACGGGCTGACTTTCCACGAGCCGCCAAAAACCAGCTCGACGCCCGCCAAACGGCGCATAATGAGAGCCTGGCCGAACGCTATAATCCCGAAGGCAAATTTCCTTTTACGGTACTGCTCACCGCCCAGGGAAAGGTACTGAAAACCTGGACCGGATACCCGGCTTCGCTCACCCTGCAAACCCTGCGCGATGACCTCGACATTGCCCGTTCCGCCGCTCACTGACGCACCCACGCTGCACCGACGCGTACTTCGACTGATGGGTAACCGCTTTGAAATCAGCGTAGTAACAACCAGTGACAGCGCCTGGGCCGAAGCCCGTATCGACGCTGCCGTAGCCGAAATAAGCCGGATTGAGCGCCTGCTAACCACGTTTGATGAGGGCAGCGAAACGGCCCGTATCAACGCGCGGGCCGGCATAGGCCCGGTGGTAGTCAGCGCCGAAGTGTATGCACTCATCGAGCGGTCGCTACGGCTGTCGGCCCTCACACAGGGGGCGTTCGACATTACTTACGGCGGCATCGACAAGCGGCTCTGGAACTTCGACAGCCAGTTGACCGCCCTGCCCGATGCCCAGACGGCCCGGCAACTGGTGCGGCTTATCAACTACCGAAACGTGCGCCTCAACCCCACCGACAGCAGCGTGTTTCTGACCGAAACGGGTATGCGCCTTGGTTTTGGTGGAATCGGTAAAGGATATGCCGCCGAACGGGCCAAAGCCATTATGCAACAGCAAGGTGTAGACAATGGCGTAGTTAACGCGGCGGGCGACCTCACAGCCTGGGGACAGCAGCCCAACGGCCAACCCTGGACCATCGGCATTGCCGACCCCACGCCCGCTACCAGTCATACGGCTACGCGTGCCTTTTCGCACTTGCGTATCAGCAATCTCGCCGTTGCCACATCAGGTAACTATGAAAAGTTTGTGGTCATTGGCGGCAAACGCTACGCCCACACCATCGACCCGCGCACGGGCTACCCTATTTCGGGTCTGAAGAGTGTAACGATCCTGGCTCCCAACGCCGAACTCGCCGATGCCCTGGCCACGCCCGTGATGGTTATGGGTGCCCGCGTGGGCCTGCACCTGATTGACCAACTGCCCCATATTGGCTGCGTGATCGTAGATGAACACGACCGGCTGTTCACATCGAAAAATCTAAATTTGATTTAACGTATTGATTACTAACCATCTATGACTATTAAGCATATCGTTTCAGCCGCTCTCCTCTGCCTGAGCCTTGCTTCCTGCGTAACGGTAAAAGAGTACCAGAAAAGCCGGATCAACGATTCGGAGATGGAGCTGTCGGCGCGAAAAGCCGAGAAATTCGAGACGGGTTTCTATCTCTACCGCGAAGGTCCGTCGGGGGCTAATGGCGGCAAAAGCAGTGGTGGCTGCGGGTGTAACTAGGCCGGCGCGATGAAGAAATTTACCCTCACCGTGGCCCTGCTGCTGGCTGGCTTAGTCAGCCGGGCACAGACCCAACCCGCCACCGAAACCGGCTACGAAGCCCGGCAGCTAAAGGTCGAAGAGATCAATTTTGTGTCGAACTATTACCACCAGGAAGGCAACAACTCAGCGGTGACGGGTGGTATCGGTACCGAGAAACTAACCAACTACGCCAACTCGTTTGATCTGGTGCTGAGCAAAACCGACCGGTTCAACCGGCTGCACACCTTCAGTATCGACGCCAATATTGATTACTACACGTCGGCATCATCCGACAAGATTGACCCGCTGACCATCTCGTCGGCCTCGAAGAGCGACATTCACTTTTATCCGTCTCTCACCTGGCGCGTAACCGACCCTAGCACCCGAATCTCGAAGAGTATTGGCTATTCCTATTCGCGGGAATATGACTACCGGTCGCACGGGTTCACGGCGCAGATTGCGAAAACATCGGCCGACAATAACCGGGAGATAAGCGTTCGTGGAAGTGCCTTTTTCGATACCTGGAAGGCCATATTACCGTCTGAACTGCGCCCGGCGAACTACGGGTCCGGGGCCGAAAATGACCGTGTGGGTGTCGATTACAAACCGCGGAACTCGTTTAATCTGGCCCTGTCACTGTCGCAGGTAGTGAACAAACGACTGCAGTTGCTGGTGATCCTGGAGCCGTCGTTGCAGCAGGGGTTACTTAGCACGCCTTTCCACCGCATCTACTTCACCGACGGCTCGGAACGGGTTGAACGCCTGCCGGGTACGCGCCTGAAACTGCCTGTTGGCCTGCGAGCCAACTACTTCTACGGCGACCGCATTATTGTTCGCTCATTCTACCGGTTCTACGTCGACGACTGGGGCATGAAAGCACATACCGCCAACCTGGAAGTGCCGGTGAAATTGACGCCATTTTTGTCGGTGAGTCCGTTCTACCGGTTTCATACCCAAACGGCCGTGTCGTTTTTCCGGCCCTATGGTCAGCACGACCCAACGCTGGTATACCACACCAGCGACTACGACATTGGCAACATCACCACGCATTTTGTGGGGTCGGGCATTCGCATGGCCCCGCCCGGTGGTGTGTTTGGCATCCGCGCCTGGAACGCCCTTGAGCTACGCTACGGCCACTATGTACGTAGCACCGGCATGGTGGCCAACAGCCTCACGCTACTGGTAAAAGTGAAATAAGGTTTGGCCCCGGCGTTACCCAGCGCGAAGGGGCCAAACCTTATGCCATCACGTTCCAGAGCTTGGCAGGGGCTTTTTTGTTTTTTAGCTTATGTTCGCCTACGCTCTCGCACTGGAAGGATTCTTTCACAATGTCATAGCAGGCTTCGGTGATCAGAATCTGCCCGCCCTGAGCCGTTGATTGCAGCCGCGAGGCCGTGTTTACCACGTCGCCGATAACCGTGTAGTCGAGGCGGCGCAGGGTGACCGAGCCAATATTTCCCGACACCACTTCGCCGCTGTGCAGGCCAATAGACACTTCGGGCTGGTAGGGTTTGCCCGATAATTCTTCTTTGATGCTTTGAATCTGGGTCCGGATGGCGAGGCTCGTTTCAATGGCCTTGTCGAGGTGGTATTCACCCTGGAAAACGGCCATCACGGCATCGCCCATGAACTTGTCGACGTAGCCACCCTGCCCAATGATCTCTTTCACCATCACGTCGAAGTATTTGTTAATCAGGCCTACGACCGTAGCGGGGGTTTCACGTTCGGCAATAGCCGTAAACCCGCAGATATCAACGAAAAGGATGGTGGCTGTGGTGGTTTCGGAGGCCGTCAGCGACTGCTCAAAGCCCGACTTGGTCATGAACTTCAGTACGCTCTCGTCTACATACATGCGCAGGATGTTGTTTTCCTTCACCGCCTGCACCGTTTGCCGCAGGTCATGCACATGCTGAATAGTCTTGAGCATGGTCAACTCCAGATCCTCGAAATTGACCGGCTTACAGACAAAATCATAAGCGCCCCTGTTCATGGCCATACGGATGTTTTCCATATCGCCATAAGCCGACACCATCACGGCTTTCAGCAGCGGGTTTAGGTCGGCCATTTTCACCAGCAGGGTCAGCCCGTCCATTTCTGGCATGTTGATGTCGGCCAAAACCACGTCGATATCGGGTTCCTGCTGGAGCACGGCGAGGGCTTCGACACCGTTGTGAGCAAACGAGAACTCGTATTTCTGTTCGCGAATCTGTTTCCGAAACTTCTGCTTGATCAGCAGCTCAAGGTCCGGCTCGTCATCTACGACAAGGATTTTTGCTTTCATGCAAGAGGTGTGCTTTTCGTAGATAAAGGTAATGAGAAAAGGAAGAACGGAGGAAGGGGAGAAAGGAGGAAAGGAATTGCTGGCAGGTCCAGCGGTTGAACACCGGTATCCACCTGCGTCGGCAATTCCTTTCTCCCCTTCCTCCGTTCTTCCTTTTCTTACAACCCCTCTACCGTACGCTTTACAAAGGCCGTGAGGCTGGGGCCGGTGAGGCGGTTTTGCGCCAGCAGGGCCAGATCATAAAGCTGTTTGGCCAGCTTCTGTTGTGCCTCGCCGTCCAGCGAAAGCACCTTCTGCGCCAGCGGGTGGTTGGCGTTGACAGCCACGTTGTAGCCGCCGGGCATATTGCCAAACATATTGGCCTCGCCACTCAGCGCCGACATGTCTTTCATACGCCGCATAAACTCCGGCATCGTGATCGACACGGGCAGTTCGTCGGCAGGCAACGATTCTACACTGACACTCAGTGATTTGTCATTCAGCGTTTGCTCGAACACTTCTTTCAGCCTGGCTTTATCATCGTCCGAGAGTACACTTTCGCTGCTGATGCCCGCGTCGATGAGTTTGTCGAGGGTATCGGCGTCCACACGTTTGAAAGTGGTCTTTTCGAGCTTGTATTCCAGCGCGTTGATGAAGTGCGGGTCAATGACAGTGTCCATCAACAGCACATCGTAACCCCGGCGTTTGGCCGAGTCGATGTAGGCATCCTGCTGGTTGCGGTCGGTAGTGTAAAGAAGCACTACCTGCTCGTTTTTGTCGGTCTGATTGGCCTGAACATGCTCGCGGTATTCATTGATCGTGAAATATTTACCGTCGGTATTCTTCACCAACGCAAAGTCTTTGGCTTTCTCGTAAAACTTCTCGTCGCTGATGGCTCCGTACTTGATAAACAGCCCGATGTCGTCGAATTTCTGCTCGAAACCAGCGCGGTCGCTCTGGAATAGCTCGTTCAGCTTGTCGGCCACCTTGCGGGTAATGTAGCCGTTGATTTTCTTCACGTTGCTATCAGCCTGCAAAAATGACCGCGACACGTTAAGCGGAATATCGGGCGAGTCGATCACGCCGTGAAGCATCATCAGAAAATCGGGCACCACGTCTTTCACCTCGTCGGTGATGAATACCTGCCGACTGTAGAGCTGAATTTTCTCCCGCTTCATCTGGAACTTGTCGTTGGCCAGTTTCGGGAAATACAGCACACCCGTGAGGTTGAAGGGGTAATCGACGTTGAGGTGAATCCAGAACAGCGGTTCCTCACTCATCGGGTACAACTCCCGGTAGAACGTCCGGTAGTCCTCGTCCGTCAGATCGGCGGGCGCTTTGGTCCAGATCGGCGTGGCATCATTAATGACTGACCCATCAAATTCAACGGGTACAGGCAGAAACCGGCCATATTTTTCCAGGATGCCCCGAATGCGTCCTTTGTCCAGAAACTCTTCTGAATCGGGCGCAATGTGCAGGATGATGTCGGTGCCACGCTCAGCTTTGTCAACGTCGCTCAGTTCATATTCCGTTGACCCGTCACACACCCACCGTACCGCCTGCGAACCCTCGCGGTATGATTTGGTAATAATCTCGACATTCTCAGCCACCATAAACGCCGAATAGAACCCCAAGCCAAAATGGCCGATAATGTTGGTTTCTTCTCCGGTGGCTTTGTCTTTATACTTTTCAATAAACTCGGTCGCTCCCGAAAAGGCAATTTGGTTGATATACTTCTTCACCTCGTCGGCGGTCATGCCAATGCCCCGGTCACTGATGGTGATCGTTTTAGCCTCTTCGTCGAGGGCCACGGTGATCTTAAGCTCACCAATTTCTTCGCCGTATTCACCGTATGAAGCCAGTTTCTGCAGTTTCTGGCTGGCATCAACAGCATTACTAACCAACTCACGCAGAAAAATTTCGTGGTCGGAATACAGAAATTTCTTAATGATCGGGAAGATATTCTCGGTATGAATCGAAATCTGTCCCCGCGTGGACTCGCCCCGCGTAGATTCGCTTAGCGTTGACTCTCCTTTTTCGTTTTGTACGGATTCCATATCTAATCAGTGAATTAGCAATTGAGTGAATGAGCAATTGGACTTTGCTCCTTAATGTCTGTTCATGGGCCTCCAAAAGGTGTTCCACACCAGAACGACTCTGTCAGATTGACAGAAAAAAATGGTTTATCGGTTCATGCGTACTACCAATCGCTGATCTACGGAAAATCGTATATAAGTCGTTTCGCGAAAATTTTACACTTTTAACAAGCCCCAACATAGCCTTGAAATGTCTTTATTTACTTCACCAACCGGCGTTGATCTTTACTACGAGATTCATGAACCCGGTTCATCGGTAGCCAATCCAGAAACCATTGTCTTCTCGCATGGGCTGCTATGGAGCGGCCGTATGTTTGCCCATCAGGTAGCTGCCTTCAAAAATCGGTACCGTGTGGTCACGTATGACCACCGCGGTCAGGGGCAAAGCAGTTCGCCAGACAGTGGCTACGATATGGACACCGTCTTTGCCGACGGCGTGGCACTGCTCGAAGGGCTACAGCTGGGTCCCTGCCATTTTGCCGGGCTGTCGATGGGTGGGTTTGTGGGTATGCGGCTGGCCAGTCGCCGCCCCGATTTGCTGCGGTCGCTGATCCTGCTCGAAACATCGGCAGACCCGGAACCGGAAGAGAATCGGACCAAGTACATGCTGCTGAATACCGTAGTGCGCTGGTTTGGGATTTGGGCGGTGGTCAACCCCGTGATGAAGATCATGTTTAGCCGAACCTTCCTGCGAGACCCCGCCCGCATTGACGAACGTAAACAATGGAAAGACGAGTTGCGGACAAATCGGCCTACCATCACCAAAGCCGTCGACGGTGTCATTAGCCGGAAGGGTGTATACGGTGAATTAGCAGCCATCAGCTGTCCTACGCTGATTATTGTTGGCGATGAAGACGTGGCTACCCCGCCCGCCAAAGCCTATCGAATTCACAGGCAAATAACAGGTTCGCTGCTGATGCGCATCCCGAAGGCCGGCCATTCGTCAAGTATAGAAGAGCCGGCGGCCATTAATGCGGCTATCAGGCAATTTCTGGTGGGCATTGGTGCGGCCGCCTGAAACCGGCACGGGCTACCCTCTGTTACATCGGTATGGCATCTACCCACGCATCCAGTGCCTTCACCGACGTGTCGATGGCCGAGTTTGACTCCCTGCGTCAGCAACCCGGTGCTGTGGTTGTCGATGTGCGTGATGAGTGGGAATTTGACGAATTTAATCTCGGTGGCATCAACATACCCCTCCCCGACATTCGCGCTCGACGGCATGAACTGTTGCCAGCTAATCCACTGCTGGTCATTTGCACCAACGGCGTACGTAGCCGCGTGGCGGCCAAAGATTTACTTCGCCACGCTGAATTTGCCGATAAGACAATCTACCATCTGGTAGGGGGCATCATTGAGAGCGAGGAAAACAGCTAGTCTATGATCAGGAAGCCGGGCTTAGCCGCATCTTTCTCCATGGGCGGCAAGTACAACTGCATGATTTCGTGCACGTTAAGCCGAATCATGCGCGAAAGCTGGTTTAACGGCAGGTTGTTACGCTCGGTACCAAATGGTTCCTGAATCTCTTCGCCGATGATCTCCAGCCCCACCAGTACATACGATACCGCCATAACCGCCGGAATGGTCAGGTAGCCAAATTCGTCGATCACCGTAAACGGCATGATGCCCACGTAAAGCAGGATAAATAGCTTGATAAAAAAGCTGTAGGAAAACGGGATAGGCGTGCTTTTGATGCGTTCGCAAATGCCCGACACGTCGAGGTAGGCCATTAACAGGTTATCGATGCCGATCAACTGCGAATCGGTGATTAGCCCTTCTTGATAAAGACTTTGTTTGCGCACCTGAACCTGCGCCATGATACCGTTGGGCAGGTGGTCATAGTGTTGTAGGGTGCTTAGTTGATGACCATCGGCGTCTTCCAGCTCGGCCAGATCCCGCGACCCACGCAGGTGGTTTTTAAGTGCAAACGAGAAGTTCGACAGCATTTTGGCGAAAAACAGCCGGTCGTCATGGCGGGTGGCGGGCAACAGCGCATTGAGGTAGGTAGCCAGAGTCCGGTTGGTATTCACCAGCGTTCCCCAGGCTCGGCGCCCTTCGTAAAACCGGTCATAGGCTGTGTTGGTCCGAAACACCAGCATCAGGCTCAGCAGAATACCCATACCCGACAAGAACTCGGTGGGGGTATTCTTCAGACGTAGATCCGCAAAGCGCAACTCTACTATAGTGACAACGACCAGGTAGGCAAATACCCAGCCCAGGCGCTTAAGGATAGACAAGGCCGTTTGGCCCGTATGGAAATGCCAGATGGCTTTAAACCAATCGTTTTTTTGGTAAATGATCACGTTGAGCGTAGAAAAGCAAGAGACAGGAAACAAGACGCAAGATTGATCAATCTGACCGCTTACAGCTTGTTTCTTTCATTTAACTCGCCTAGTTGCTAAACGGTTATGTCTCCTTCAAAAACGCGCTGAGCGGGGCCAATGAGGTAAATTGACCCAAATGTACCGTTGAGCTGTGCCTCAAAAGCCACACGAAGGGCGCCTCCCAACGTGCGGATGGCAACAGGGCTAGCCAGTCCCAGTTGCTGATGTGCTACCAGCGCCGCGGCCGTTACACCCGTGCCGCAGGAATAGGTTTCGTCTTCCACCCCCCGCTCGTAGGTGCGCACAAACAAGGTCTGGTCTGGCCCACTTTCCACAAAGTTTACATTGGTGCCGCCGGGGCTAAACTGGGCTGCATACCGCAACGGACGTCCCACAGCCACCACGTCGAGGCTCGTTACATCGTCTTCAAACTGCACCACGTGGGGCGAACCTGTGTTCAGAAAACTAAACGCGGCCTGGTGTTCTATATCAGCTACATCGCCCATGCGCAGATGAACGTCCGTCTCCTGCACCTGCGCTTCGTGTTCCCCGTCAACGGCCATAAACCGAACCTGGTTGGTGATTAAGCCGAGGTCATGAGCAAAGCGCACAAAGCACCGGCCGCCATTGCCACACATGCTGCCCTCAGCCCCATCGGCATTGAAATAGACCATCCGTAACGTACCGTCGGGGTCGGTCTGTAGCAGAATCAATCCGTCGGCACCGATACCGAAATGACGATGGCACAACCGCGCCACCAACGCCTGATCAGCTGCCGGGAATGTTCTTGCCCGGTCGTCGATCATGACAAAATCATTGCCGGTACCCTGGTATTTGAAGAAGTGCATAAAGTGGTTTTAGGGGGAAACTAGTTCAAAGTCTAAAGTCTAATGTCCAACGTTGCTTCGCATGCGTATTGCTGACGCGAAGCAACGTTGGACATTAGACTTTAGACCTTGGACTACTTACTAACAGAAAAGGCTGCCCATGGGCAGCCTTTTCTGTTCTCTGTGAAAGAAGAATTACGCTGCTACGGCAACTTGGGTTGGTTTCGCGATCCGCTCTTTCACGCGGGCAGCTTTACCCTGACGACCACGGAGGTAAAACAACCGGGCACGGCGCACTTTACCCAAACGCACTACATCAATTTTGTCAACGTTTGGCGACAGCAATGGGAAGATACGCTCAACACCAATGCCGTTTGAAATTTTACGTACCGTGAACGTCTCACCACCCGTGTTTGGGTTACGGCGCTGGATGACTGTTCCGGTGAAAATCTGGATACGCTCTTTGGCGCCCTCGCGGATCTTCACGTGTACATTGACCGTATCACCGGCCCGGAATACGGGCAGGGCGGTGCGCCGCTGGGCGTTATCGGCTTCTACTAATTTAATGAGCTCACTCATGACCGTAATCGTATATCGCAGATGCTGCGGGAGGTAAGATTTTCTAAATCGAGGCGCAAAGATAGTAGTTTATTCAGTCACAGAAAATAGTTTTGTCGAATACAGTTGACACAGCCCGCATGAAAATCCTTGACGTTGACCAGATTCGGCAACTTGACCAGTACACTATACTCAACGAACCCATTGCCCCAATCCAGCTTATGGAGCGGGCGTCACAAGCTTTCACCAACTGGTTTACGGCCCGTTTCGACAGCAAAACCGCCGTTAAAGTCTTCTGCGGACTGGGCAATAACGGCGGCGACGGTCTGGCCATTGCCCGCCTGCTCATTCAGGCCGAATATAACGTTGACGTGTTTGTGGTGCGCTATGCTCCCCGCGAGTCCGACGACTTTGCGCACAATCACCGCCGCCTGAAGCTACTTACCGCGCCCGTTTACATCGAAAACCCCGGCGATATTCCTACCCTGCGCCATAGCGACGTAGTGATCGACGCCATACTTGGTTCGGGTATTTCACGGCCCGCCGAGGGCATTGTGCGGTCGGTGATTGAGGCGATCAACCGCGCGCCTGCCACCGTTGTCTCGGTTGACATTGCCAGCGGACTACACGCCAATTCAGCCACCGAGCCGGGTGAGATTACGATTTGTCCCGATTACACGATTACGTTTGAAATGCCCAAACTGGCCATGCTGCTACCCGGCAATGCCAAATCCGTTGGCGAGTGGCACGTGGTCGACATTGGGCTGCATCAGCGCTTCATTGATCAGTCGCCAACTCCCTATTATTACACCACTCGTGATGAAGCCCGACTGCTGTTGCGGCGGCGCGAGCGGTTTTCTAACAAAGGCACCTTCGGCCATGCACTGCTGCTGGTGGGTAGCTACGGCAAAGTGGGGGCAGGGGTACTGGCGGCGCGGGCCTGCCTGCGGTCGGGGGTAGGGCTGCTTACGGTGCAGGTGCCCCGTTGCGGCTACGGCATTCTGCAGACGGCCGTGCCCGAAGTGATTTGCCGCCCCGACGTGCATGAGCGTCTGCTCACCGGTCCCAGTGAAGTGGAGGGCCCTGCCCTGGCCGATTACGCCGCCGTAGGTATTGGACCTGGTATTGGTAAAGCACCCGAAACAGCCCGGTTCCTCCGCGAAGTGCTCACCAACTGTCGTAAGCCCGCCGTAGTCGATGCCGACGCACTCAACCTGCTGGCCGCTCAGCGCGACCTGATGGGTTTATTGCCCGAAAACAGTATCCTGACCCCCCACCCCAAAGAATTTGAACGGCTCACTCAACGCTGGCAAAACGACTATGACAAGCTCGAGATCCTGCGCGACTTTGCTCAGCGTAAGCAGGTAATTGTAGTGCTGAAGGGTGCCCACACCGCCATAGCCCTCCCCAACGGCGACGTACATTTCAATTCAACGGGCAACCCCGGTATGAGCACCGGCGGCACTGGCGACGTGCTCACGGGCGTACTGACCGCTCTACTGGCGCAGGGATATGACCCCGTAGAGGCAGCCGTATTGGGTGTATTTGCTCATGGACATGCGGGTGATCTGGCGGCTGAACAGCGTGGTGAGACTGGTTTAATAGCCTCCGACGTAACCGATAGCCTGCGTTGGTCGTGGTAATGGGGTGGAAATTTTCCACAAGAGTGGGAAAGAAATTCCCCATTTGTTAACGCAATAAGCCTAAGATAGATACTAATACATGTGTTTATAATGCTATTTTTTGGCCCTGTTTTTACCCTAACTACCGTTTAATCAAGTAGGTTAGCCCCTATTGATAGAATCGCGTAGTTCTACGCTAACGCTACTGGTAAACAGGCACCAAATTTGACTTGTGATTGAACAGCCTCACTTAACAACAATCACGAGCAATAGCATGGGAAATTACACACAGCGTGAGTGGCGGCTAAGTCAAGCCCCTTCTAAATCGCGGGCCGACTTAGGCCAGACTGCCGCCCTAGGCGGAACAACGGTAGCTTTGTTTGCGTATATCGTGTACCACTTTGTGTACCCCCTTATTGCTAAAGGCCTACTCTTCTAAGCATTCTATAGTTTGTTATTGCAACTTTCCATTCCTGCGAAAAGCCCGTTCTTCTGAGCGGGCTTTTTTGTTAGTAAAAGAGAGAAGGAGCTATAACACGGAGCTACACCAAGAACCACAGAGTTGCACGGAAGAAATCAAAAACTCTGTGCAACTCTGTGGTTCTTGGTGTAGCTCCGTGTTATAGCTCCTTCTCTCTTTTACCTTAATAGCTGATACGTCACTAGCGCCGACACGTAGGCCAGAACCATCATGTAGCCGAGTTGTACCATTGGCCATTTCCAGCCTTTGGTTTCGCGGTAAGTAGTGGCAATGGTGCTCATGCACATCATAGCGAAGACGTAAAACACCAGCAGCGACCAGGCTACGGCAGGGGTATACCGTGGCCCGCCCGTTTCGGGGTTGCGCTCGTTTTGCAGCCGCTGACGAATCGTCGTATTGTCTTCGGTATTACCCGCGCCGAGGCTGTAGATGGTCGACATGGTGCCGACAAACACCTCACGGGCAGCAAAGGAGGCTAGCAGGGCCACGCCAATTTTCCAGTCGTAGCCCAGGGGCCGAATAGCGGGTTCGATAAAATGGCCGAAATGACCTGCATACGATGCTTCGAGGCGTTGGGCGGCAATACTATTGGCAGTCTCGTCTGTCATGGGTTTGCCCTGTTGCTGCTGCCGAACGCGGGCTTCTGCCTGCTCCATCTGGTTGCCGGGGCCGTAGCTGGCCAGCACCCACAGGATAATGGAGATGGCGAGAATGACCCGCCCGGCTTCCCAGACAAACGACCGCACGCTTTCCCAGACCGTAAGGCCTACGTGGTTCCAGCGGGGCATTTTAAAGGTGGGCAACTCCATCACAAACAAGCTTCGCTCCTTTGTTTTCAGCACTTTCTTAAACACCCATGCTGCCACCAGAGCCGACACCAGCCCCAGCAGGTAGAGGCTCATCAGGGCCAGCCCCTGCAAATTGAATAGCCCACCCACACGCCGGTCGGGCACAACCAGCGCAATGAGAATGGTGTAGATGGGCAGGCGGGCCGAGCAGCTCATCAGCGGCGTAACCAGAATGGTAATAAGCCGGTCGCGTTGCGAAGCAATGGACCGGGTAGCCATAATGGCGGGCACAGCACAGGCAACCCCCGAAATAAGCGGTACCACGCTCCGGCCATTCAACCCAAACTTGCGCATAATACGGTCCATCAGGACCATCACCCGCGACATGTAGCCCGATTCTTCGAGCAGGGAAACAAGCAGGAAGAGCAGCGCGATTTGCGGAATGAACACCAGAATACCCCCAACGCCCGCAATGACACCGTCGGTGAGCAAGTCAGACAAGGGGCCGGGCGGCAGGCTGTCTTTCAGCGACCCGTTGATCCAGGCAATGCCCTCGTCAATTGCGTCCTGGAAGGGGGTAGCCCAGGCAAAAATGGCTTGAAAAATCAGCAGCAGAATAAGCCCGAAAATGACGTAGCCCCAGATAGGATGCAGCAAAAACCGGTCGAGCTTCTGGCTCCAGGTGGGCTGCCCCACGGGCCGGTTGTTGGTAACAGCGTCGGTGATGATGCCCGCAATAAGCTCGTAGCGGCGGATGGTCTCGCGCACCTGAAAGGCCGGTTCGCTAAACTGATAGTTAGCAATCAGCACGTCGAGGCCTTCGCGCTGCTGCCGGTTGAGGAACGTAAATCCGTCGTGCTGAATAACGTATTGCAGGGCCAGGTAACTGTTGTCGAGGCCATACTGCGCTTTAGTTTCGGCCAGTAGACCAGGCTTTCCAGCGGCGATGTCATCGGCCAGAACAGGGTCAGTATCAGGATCAAAGAAGAGCGTTTCGGCCACAATAGGCGTCTCCAGTTGCTGAAAAACGGCTTTTTTCACCAGATCGACCCCTTCGCCGGTGCGGGCGTTGATGCGCACTACGGGTACGCCCAGCCGCATCGACAGCCGCACGGCGTTGACTTCCTGCTGCTGCTGTTTGGCCACGTCGAGCATGTTCAGCGCCAGCACCACCGGCACGTGCAGATCCATGATCTGCGTAAACAGCAGCATGTTGCGGCGCAGGTTTGAGGCGTCGAGCACGACCACGGCCACGTCGGGGTAATCGGGGTGGCTGGGGTTGGCCAGGATATCGGTAACGAGTTGTTCGTCGGGCGATTTGGGGTAGATCGAATAAACGCCCGGCAGGTCGACAACGGTGATAGCGGTGGTGGGCGTAAGCTGGCAGGTACCCGACTTTTTGTCCATCGTCACACCGGGGAAGTTTCCCGTTTTCTGACGAAGGCCCGTAAGCTGATTAAACAGGGATGATTTACCGGCGTTGGGATTCCCAATCAGAGCCAGTGTGGAAGACGATGCCAAGGTTTATGTACACAGTTACCGCGTTTGGCGCAGATTGCCCCAGTTGAGCACGGTGGGTGCACCAAAACGCTTATTCCCCTTCGAGTAAAATGGTGGCGGCTTCTGCCCGGCGCATCGACAGGCAATAGCCGGCCACGTTCAGGCAAATAGGATCGCCCATAGGTGCTTTACCGTGTAGGCAAATCTCTTCGCCGGGTAGGCAACCCATTTCGAGCAACTTAATTGAAGCCCATTGATCACTAAACGACTTGATCCGGGCTTTTTCGCCAGGTTTCAGGTCTGCTACAGTGCGGTTGCTCATGGTATCCTTATTTAGACTTCATTTAAACAAACGCAAGTTTACGGGCTAAAGTTTGTGTTTGCAAAAAAACAAAGCAGGAGGTGGGGGTGGTGAGTAGTAAGTGATGAATGATAAGTGATGAATTGGCTGACGCCCGTCTGACTTCTCGTGCGTCAGCCAATTCATCATTCATCATTCAATTATTGCTTTGCACTACGTTGCCTACGTTGCTGGTGCCTTGCTGGAAGACGGCGCCGGTGTTACCACCGAGGCCCGATTGGGTCACGCTGAGTGTATTGCTCTGACCCAGTTGCGTGGCAAACGACACATCACGAAACGACGTGGTGCCCATGATCAGGTTGTTGCTGCCCGTTTGGGCCATGTCTGACTGGTTGTTGGTGCCCACCTGGTACTGCTTCATGGTGTTATTACTGCCTTTCTGGTCAACCACGGCCCGGTTTTTACCAGAAACGCCGCCGTTGATGGCTATTTCGGCTGGTTGGGCGTAGCCGGGAACGTAGCCCTGGAAAATGGTGGCGCTGTTATTACTGCCTGCTCCACCCGTCACGTTCTGATTGATGGTGGCCGACGAAGCGTCGCCAGCCTGATTCTGCATACCAATAAGCGCCAGGTTGCTACCTGAATTACCCATGCCCTGATGAATACTGGCCGTGCCATTGCCCGAATTACCACTCTGATGAATCGTGGCGTTGTCGGTGCCGGTGCCTTCCTGCGTCACGGTGGCTCTGTTGTTCTGACTGTCGTTGTTCTGGTCAATCCAGGCCGTATGGAAGCCTGCCGTCTGGGTAACCAGGGCGGTGTTACCCAAGGTGGTGCCCGACCCGTTGTTCTGTTGAATACCCACGTCGCCGGTGCCGCCCGTCTGGTTTACCGTAGCGGTATTACCCTCACTACCGCCGCTCAACGACGTGGTGGTGCCGGCACCCGAATTTTGCTGTATGGCCGCCGTCACTCCCGCCGATGCCTGGTTGATGGTAGCAGTGTTGCCCGCACTCACGCCCGACGCGCCCTCCCCTTTCTGCTCGATGATGGCCCTGACCGCACCGGCCTGCGTTTCCTGAATACTGGCTACATTGCCCCGCGACAAACCGTTCTGATGAATATAGACGTCGTATATAGAGGCACCGTTAGATGCTTTTAGCTGATCAATCCGGCCATAGTTGGCATAGTTTGTACCTGTTCCGCTACCGATTTGCTGAACGGTGGCGTGGTTGCCTTCCTGCTCCTGCGTGATACGCGCCACGTTGCCCCAGGCCCCCGGACTGGTAGAGGCCGTTGGAACCACGTTGGGGTCGCCAGTGGGCAAACCCGCCGACCCGCTGTTGATTTGAAGAATGATAGCCTCGTTGGTAGCGCTCGCGGCTCCTTTCAGGCTGTTTGTGTTCTGAAGAATAGTTGCCTGATTGTGTTGCGCCGTTAGTTGCAGCACGGTGGCCGTGTTCGTTTGCTGCCGCTGATCGGTGAATGATCGGTTGCCCGTATTAGCAGAAATCATACCATTACCCTGCGTCACCTCAGAGGTGAGCAGGTTACCCTGTTGATTTTGTAGGCTTATCTGGCTTTGGCCAATCTGATTGAGTGTAGCCGTATTTTGGGCGAAACCAACGGCAGCAAAGGCCATCAGCAGGGTAGTTAGTAGTGCGTTTTTCATGTGAATTGTAGTTTATCAATTAATCTGTAAGAGTCAGATAATCAACTGCCTGACTCATACCGACCAATACAGTAAACCGCAATACCGGCGCAGTTGTTGGCACGCCTACTGACAGGGTCAGTATCGTTCTGGAAAGCAGCCGTTACGTCCCATCAATACCCCCTTTGCCGGGCGTTGGTACAACTAATTTTACGACCGACAAACCCCCAAAGCTATATAGGCCTGATTCTTGCTGTGTAGAGTTACTATTTAGCAAAGCCTGCATCTGTTGCACACAGCAACTAATGAATTTATTTATGAAATAATGAAGACTACTGTTTGTAGTAGGTTATAGCGAACCGGAATAATAATGTCGCTGAAAGCAATAAATTGACTTTGCAGGAATAAATAAAAAAGAACACGCGGTTGTGCGTAATATATTGCGCCTGTTTGTATGAAACAGACCGAATAAACTAACTGTACCAGTGGTTTGCTGCCTGCAGACGCTATCCTGGCCAAAACGCTCACAGCCAAATCCCTAACATATAAAACTAGTTAAAATTACTTACTTTTTTACTCATAGTAATTAATTGACTGGTGCCCAGCCACATTTTCTTTATCGCTAATTAAGTAAGTCCTCAATATTGCCTCTTAGTAATAGTATAACTAACTCAACTGATAGTTGTCAACAGGTAAACGGTAAAATGCCCGTTATACACTGCATTATTTTGTCTAAAAAGAAGATTATGTCGCCCTTTATTTACCAGGTTAAACTACGCGGCTAAGGCACTACATTAAAAAAAACATACCATTATATGACAGCAATTTAATTTTATATATTTGATTCGTTAATCGACGCGAACAATATTGCTGCTGTAGGGTCCAGTATGGCACTATACATGCTATAGGTACCATATGAACCGTTTTGCCTGAAGCTGTTGATACCCGTCATTGGCGGTCCCACCTCCTATGCATCCTAGTGTAACCATGAACAACTCTACTGAACTAGCACCTATTGTACTTTTTGCCTATAAACGACCCGCCGAACTGGCGCAAACCGTAAGTGCTCTGCGCGCTAACTATCTGGCGCCAGAAAGTGAATTGTATGTTTTTGTCGATGGCCCGAAGCACCCGTTTGATTTGCCGAAAGTAGAGGCCGTGCACCGGGTAGCCGACAGCATCGGTGGGTTTCGGGCGGTGCACCGCTTCTATGCCGGTCGTAATATGGGCCTGGCAAAATCCATTATCGCGGGTGTATCGCAGGTGATGGCCGAACATGGACGAGCCATTGTGCTGGAAGATGACCTGCTCACCACCCGCAATTTTCTCGACTACATGAACCAGGCACTCCGGCAGTACAGGGAAAATCAGCAGGTTTTTTCGATTTCAGGCTATACATTCCCGTTTGATCAACCGGCCAACTACGACGCCGATGGGTATGTGTACCCCCGCACGGGTTCGTGGGGGTGGGCATCATGGGCCGACAGATGGACCTCCATTGACTGGGAGTTAACCGATTATGATAATTTCATGGCCGACAGAAATCGTTGCGAACTGTTTGATTTCTACGGCAGTGACCGGCTCAGGATGCTCAGGCGCTGGCAGGCGGGTCTTATCGACTCATGGGCCATTCGCTGGTGCTACGCGCAGGCCAAAGTAAACGGTGTAACCCTCTACCCTACCGTTTCAAAAGTAGACAATATTGGTTTCTCTCAAGAATCAACGAACACCCACGGCTATAACCGCTACAGAACCATCCTCGACGCGGGGGTAAGCCGTACATTTAACCTACCCCAGAACAGCGTTGTACCCGATTATTACCTGAACCAGATGCGATGGAAATTCAGCCTGACCGTACGTGCGGTGAACCGGCTGTTTACCCATGCGCAGAAGGCACAACGGTGGTTTACCCAGAAAAATTGATACAGCCCATGCCTGCACCCATTATCCTTTTCGCCTACAAGCGTCCCAGCGAACTGCGCCGGACATTGCTTGCCCTTCAGGCCAATTTCCTGGCCACCGAAAGCGAACTCTATGTGTTCGTTGACGGCCCGAAACACCCCTCAGACTCCCTCAAGGTTGAGCAGGTGCGGGCTATAGCGGAACAAATAACGGGTTTTCGCAATGTCTACCTGCACATCAGCACAACCAACATGGGCTGCGCCAACTCCATCATCAACGGGGTGTCGCAGGTGCTCCGCGAACATCCCAACGCGGTGGTGCTTGAAGAAGACATCGTGACGACGCCCAATTTTCTGGATTTCATCAACCAGAGCCTGATGCAATA
Source organism: Fibrella rubiginis (assembly GCF_017353185.1). Taxonomy (GTDB): domain Bacteria; phylum Bacteroidota; class Bacteroidia; order Cytophagales; family Spirosomataceae; genus Fibrella; species Fibrella rubiginis. The sequence goes on from NZ_JAFMYV010000011.1 coordinate 52,656, forward strand.
CGCCAGCCACCCCAAAGTGTTTTCGGTGGGCGGCTACACGTTTCCGTTCGAACATCCAACCAATTATGTCGACGACGTTTATTTCTACGGTCGTACCTGCGCCTGGGGTTGGGGTATCTGGGCCGACAGGTGGTTTGCCACCGACTGGTCAATTGCTGATTTTGAGGCTTTTATGGCAGATTCGGCGAGACGAAAAGCCTTCAACTACTACGGCAGTGACCGCGTCAGGATGTTGCGCCGCTCTGTTGAGAAAGAAATTGACACCTGGGACATCCGCCTGTGCTATGAGCAGTTCAAGCAGAAAAAGTTAACGGCCTACCCCACCATTTCCAAGGTCGAGAACATTGGTTTCTACAGCAATGATGGTGCCAATACTAACGTCTATAACCGCTACCAAACCCAACTCGATGATGGGCTGCGACGGCGGTTTATTCTGCCCGAACGCGTTGATGAACACAGTACGTATACCCGGCAGTTTCAGCATCAGTTCAGCCTGGGTGTACGCCTTTTCAATCGCTTAAAAACTGTGGCTGGACTGCGATAGTGTGGTGCTGGATATTGGATGCTAGATAATAGACTACGCATTGTAGTTAACCGTCTGTTTTTGTTCAACATCCGATATCCAGCATCCAGTCTTTGCGCTAAAAAAGTACCAAACGCTTATCCAATATCTCCTTTCATGAAAGTAATTGTACTCTTCGGCTGGCTGCTGATGGCTGGTGGTGGTGCGTTTGCGCAGGCCATTCCGGATACCAGCAGCCGCCCCAAAAGCCTGTTTGTCGAGGTTGGCGGCATGGCAGCTTCGTCTGGTCGAACGCCGTTCTGGCTGCGGTCGCGCCAATACGGCATCGTTCCTCTCAACAGTCCCGCCGGGCAGTTTCGCGTGGGGGGTGTTTCTTACCTTGGCGACCCGGCCAACCCGCGCCGGGTGCACCTGAAGCTGGGAGCCGAGGTAGTAGCCAACGCCACATCAGCAGCCACGCAACTCTTACTGCCCGAAGCCTACGCCAGCCTGCGGTTGGGCGGTTTCGAGCTGTACGGAGGTCGTCGGCGCGAAGTAGTTGGCCTGGCCGACACCCTGCTCAGCACAGGCTCCTACGCCTGGTCGGGCAACGCGCTGCCCATCACGAAGGTGCAACTGAGCACACGGGGATTTGTGCCGGTGGGTTTCACCAGGGGCGTTTTGGCGATCAATGCCCTGTTTGCCCACGGCTGGTTCGGTAACGCCGACTCGGTGCAGGGATCCTTTCTGCACCAGAAGGCCTTGTTCGGCCGGCTAAATTTGCTGCGCGGGCGGGTGCGTATATACGCGGGCGTTACACATCTTGCCCAGTGGGGTGGTCGCCGGAAAGCAGGTACCCTGGCCATCGACGGGCAACTGCCCAATTCCCTGAAAGATTACTGGCGCGTTATCACGGCGGCACAAACACCCGGGTCTGACTCAGCATCCTATACCGAGATTGACCGGCTCAACCGGGTGGGTAATCACCTGGGGTCAATGGATGTGGCTCTTGAACTATCGGGCGACCGGTCGGACTGGTATTTGTACTACCAGCATCCTTACGAAGACAAGTCGGGGGTGGCGTTTCAGAATATGCCCGACGGGCTGTATGGCATCCGCTGGCGCAACAAAGCAGCGTTGACCAAATCGGGCTTCCGGCTGCATCAGCTCACTGCCGAGTTGCTGACTACGCTGAATCAAAGCGGGTTCGATATCAAAATCGGCAGCCGCCTCTACGACGGTGCCGACGATTATTTCAACAATTACCAGTATAGCGAGGGCTGGTCGAACCAGCAGCGGGTTATTGGTACACCCTTCATCACCCGCACCGCCGACGCCCAGCCCGACCTGGCCAACGTAAGAGGAGGATTTGGCACTATGTACCTGAGCAACAACCGCGTAGAGGTGCTTCACCTGGGGCTGCTGGGTGGCTGGCCTTCGGGGGTGCAGGTACGTATGCTGCTTTCCGGCAGCAGGAATTACGGCCGTCCCATCACGAGCGACCCCCGCCTGCCACGTTCCCAGTTTTCGGGTATGGTAGAAGGCGTTGTACCAGTTAACCTGCTGGGTCAATCACAAATCCGCCTGACAATAGCTGCCGATCAGGGGCAGTGGCTGACAAATTCCATTGGTGGCTGGCTCAGCTTCCGCACACTCCTATCCAACTAACCGTTTATGCGTATCTTATTTGTCCATAACTATTACCAGCAACGCGGCGGCGAAGACGCTGTGTTTGAGCAGGAAGTAAGTCTGTTGCGCGAGAACGGCCATACGGTCGAAACAGTCGAGTTCACCAACGCCGGTTTCGATGGGTCATTGGTGGGCAACCTGGTAGGAGCCGCCAAATCGATGTACAGCAACGCATCGGCGCGGCGTATGGAGCAGGCCATCGACGCCTTCCAGCCCGACGTGGTGCATATCCATAACCTGTTCTACTCGGCATCTCCCTCGGTGATCCGGGCGGCCAAAGGGCGGGGTATTCCGGTGGTTATGACCCTGCACAACTACCGGCTCGTATGCAACAGCGGCATGTTGTCGCGGGCCGATCAGGTGCCCTGCGAACGCTGCCTGACCAAAACGATTCCGTTGGCGGGCATTCGGCATAGCTGTTTCCGCGACTCGCGGGTGCAGTCTATTCAGCTAACGGCCATCACCAGTCTGCATAAGCTGTCGGGCATCTGGAAAAGCGTAGACCGGTTTATTGTGCTGACGGATTTTGCCCGTGAGAAATTTCTGCAATCATCGCTTCAGTTGCGACCCGATCAGGTGGTGGTGAAACCAAATTCAATCGACGAGTTGAGCTATGCGCACCCGGAAGAACGGGAAGACTTTTTTCTTTTCGTTGGCCGGCTGTCTTTCGAGAAAGGCATTCGGGTGCTGATTGAAGCCGCCCGCATAGGCAAGTTTCCTATCGAGATTGTGGGAGATGGTCCTTTTCGTCCCCTGGTCGAACAGGCCGCTGCTGAGCTACCCAACATCAGGTATGTGGGTAAACTACCGCATAATGAAGGCATTGAACGCCTGAAAAAATGCAGGGCCATGATTCTCCCCTCGATCTGGTATGAGGGTTTGCCCACCACTATTCTGGAGGCTTTTGCAACGGGAACCCCCGTGATTTGTTCAGATCAGGGTAACCTGAACAGCATTGTGACTAAGGGCAAAACGGGTCATTTGTTCGAGACGGGTAGCGCTACGTCGCTGGTTTCCCTGATCAACAGGTTATGTCCCGATCAGCTTAACCAACACGCCCTGGCTGGTTTCGACGTATATCGCAACAAGTACGAGAAGCAAACCGTATTGGAGCGGCTGATTAGCGTATATGCTGACCTGATACCGAACGCACAGCCCGTGGTTGTTTGATGTCCTGACGCCTTTTGCCGAACCAACCCAACGAAAACCTTACCGATTTAACAGGAACCCGGTTGTCATGCGACCTAAATCCAGCAGGAAATAGAGCTGCTTCAGGGGAGCATGCCTGACCGCAAACGCGTATCGCGACCGAAGGTAATTGGGTGATTTAAACGAGAAGAAACCCTTTAAGAACGATTGCCACGACTGTTTTTTGTTGCGGGTGGCATCTGTGTAGTTATGGATCACGCTGCCCACCGACACAAACAGCCGGTACCCTTTTCGGCGGGCACGCACCGACAACTCAACGTCGGCCATGTAGTGGGGAAAGTTTTGCTCATCATAGAGTCCAACGGCCTCGAAGACATTCAGCGGAATGATGGTACCCCGTCCCGGCAGATCGTCGGTAGGCACAATGGCGTGCTTGGCAGCAAGCTGCTGATAGCTGCTTTTAAATATAGTTGATGTACGTATCCACTTGGCCGTGAAGTAATTGCACGATACTCCTGCGTATTCGAGATAATCAGGATTGGTGATATCAACTACTGCCGAGCCAATCAGACACGGTTTGTTGGCTTCATAGCTGGCCATGATAGAGGCCAGATAATTGGGGCCAAAGGCCAGGTCGTCATTCAGTGTCAGAACTACATCGGCAGCGCTGTTTGCTGTGCAGTCAAGTGCATACTGCACACCCATGTTGATGGCTTTTGTCCACCATAAGTTACCGTCACCGCGTAACACAATGACGTCGGGGAAGTACGTATCGATCATAGCGACGGTACCGTCTGTCGACCCATCATCAACAACGATGGTTGTGAAATCACGATACGTTTGCTGCTCCAGACAATCGAGGCAGCCCTGCGTATAGTACTTGCGGTTATGAACCGGAATAATGATGTAGATCATGAGGTGTGGTAGCAATGTTAACCGGCCGCTACGGCAAAATCCGATAGTTTAGGTCTGTCAGTAGCTGCGGCCAGGTGATATAGTGGTGCTTGCCCTGTAAATGAAGCCCAACTAGAAAATGTACTGGGCGGACCAACCAGATAATCACAATACGACAACACGGTAAGATCAGTCATAAAATGATTGTCTGTTGACTGCGTAACTGGCAAGCCAAAGTAGGCACGTTCGTTAATGGGTTCATTCGAGCTAAGAAAGAAAGTCGCGTTCTTTAATTCTGGGACTGTCAGTAAATGTTCGATAAGGCCGCGATAAACAACATCATCAAAATAAAACCGACCATTTTCCCACTCTTTGTAATCTCCGCGTCTAATATGTACACCAACTAAAGGCTTGTCATTTTGCTTAATCTGAGAGACTATTGTTTTTGCTACACTTGTATATTCTGAAGCTGGCTCAAATAAATGACGAATTGAATCAGCATTTAACTTAAAGCTGGCGTAGTCACGAAATAACCATGTAGTCACTAATACAGGTTGCTTTTTAACCATTTGCAAAAAGCTTAGATCTGCATCATTGAAAACATAAGGGTTGGATACTACGCCCACACCTACTAGTTTCATTAATGATTTTGCTGCCTCAGCGCTTGATCCTTTAGCAATTATCTTAGCCAGTTTCTGCTGCCACTTTTCTTTACGTTCGCTGACGCTGAGCTGTGGATGTACGTTCAAATTCGGGAAATAATCACTGTACGGAAATATTGGGCAATTCAATTGGTAGTCGTACTGCAGACTGTTTGCTACATGATGAGCAAGACTAAACAATTGATTACACAATTGCCCTTTTATGCCTAACAGGTACATCATGCAATTTCAGCTTCTAACTCAGGTTGCTGTACATTTTCCATGTTCAGGGGATGCTGACGCCAGCGAGCCATCAGATTAGCCTGGTAGATAAGGTAAATAGCAATTCCTGCAAATCCCCAGAAAAAATCTGGCAACTGATAAGACCAGGCATACACAAAAGAGCTACAGATAAAAATTAATAAAGCCCATTGCCCCGCATCCTGTCGGTCAAAAATGCGATGCAATTGAATTAATGTGATCAGAATAAATCCGTACTGAAGTAATAAGCCAACCAGGCCAAAGTTGTAAAGGAAATAAATATAGCCAGAGTGAATAAACGTACCTTTTGCTGCACGCCACTCTTCGTTTTCGGCAGTGGCCATAACTTCGCCTTTATCATACCCTTCGTATGTCCACCCTAAGAATGGATGCTCTGGAACCATTGACATATAGATGTCTCGCTGTTCGCTGCGCCAGCCGCCTGTACCTTGATTATTCGCATTCTGAATATCAGAAAAACTGCTTATCAAGTTATCTGTCAATTCTGGCTTAACATAAAACAAACAACAGATAAACAAGATTGCGCACATCAGAACGGGGGCTAATTGTGTCAATATATTCGACGCCTTAATCTGTATGTATGTCCGGATAAAGAACCAGTTCATGACTACTGCAGCTAATGAAGTTACCCAGACTGTTCGGTGAAAGGAAGCCAGAATCCCTATGCCTAATGCCAGTGCGTAGTATAGAAATCGTACTCTTCCCTGTAGCAGATATACATTTAACGAGTAGATAAGCGGCAGCACCAAGTAATAGGCTTCAGCGGCTGTCATTGATCGTTCTTCCGAATTAAAATGGTGTTCCGTAATACGGCCAAGAACAAGCTGATTGAAGCAAAAAAGCGCGATGATAATCCCGATAATAACGTTCATCCGAACATTACCCATCCATACGCAGGCGACAAAGGCACCACCCGCTATCACCGGATATAGTATCTGCGAGGTAAAATTGACAGACTCGAACCACACACCATACCGATCCAACGACTCACCAACCAGGTACAGCAGCAGTACGGCCGTGCTTGCCAGCATGACACGCATATAGAAGGGCATTCTTCCAAAGTAAAAGGCACTATAGACTATGCCCAAAACCAGCACTACCTTACGGACCTGAGGCATGATAGTCTGCTGTGTCATACCGCCGTAGGCGATCTCACAGAGTGCAAACAGAAACAGGTACAAATGGACCTGCTTCAATAAATTACGAAACGAATACATGGGATGCAGGAGCAGTTTGACCCCTTGTTATGGTTGAATAAATAGCGCAGGTGTTGTCTACAATCGTATCTGGATCGTGACGCTTCAGCGCAATCTGTCGGGCAGCTATTCGTATAGCCTTGCGAGCCTCCGGTCGCCGGAAGAGGTACATAACAGCATCAGCCAAAGCGGTTGGGTTGAGCGGGCTAAGGATCCCTGTTTTGGTGTGTTCAATCAACGATGATACACCCCCTACATTCGTAGCTACTACGGGCAATCCGGCCAGTTGCGCCTCACAAATACTGTTAGGACTGTTGTCGACATGAGACGGGTGAACCAAACACATGGCTTCATGGTAAGCTTGCCACAACTGCGATGCGTCCAGAAATCCTCTGTGTTCAATCTGCTCGGCCCGGATGTTTACCAATTTCAACTGGTCAATTAAAGATACCAGGCCTTGTTTGTTGCCCGTTCCTGTTACCACCAGACGTAGAAACGGTTCTTCCTGAGCTAGCTGGTCATACATCATCAGCAATTCCCGAATGCCCTTCAGCGTGTTTAAACCGCCCATGTAAAGCAAGCTCGTGGCATGTTCGGCGTGTTCCACAGGGCTGTAGAAGGGTTCACGCATCATCTCCCAGTTTTGATGGATGACCGCGTTAGCGCTCTTTCTTCGCATGATGGCCGTATCCCAGTGCGTACGGCAGATAAAATGATCGATTTTAGGGAGGTACTGACGCTCATAATATTCAGCCATTCGCCACGATAAGTGCCTGTAATCAGGCCAGGTTGGCAGCACTTTAATGCACTCCGACATGATGCCTTGAACAGACAATAGTTTGGGGGCCGACAGGTTGGCTGCCATCACCTGATATTGCAGTTCAGAGCCATGGATGTGCACTACATCGGCCGGAATGGCCGCCTCCTCCAATACCTGCTGTACTCGCCGAATACGCTGCTGATAACCCGTCAGCAAATCGTATTTGTCGACAGGCACTTTCACATAGATATAGTCGATGCCTTCATGGGTAAACCGCTCTGTATACGGTATAGAAGGTGATACGCTGACTATCGTCAACTTAATGTCATCCCGTTGGGCCAGTCGGCGAGCTAGCGCAGTCATCCAGGGCACTGGATGAGTCTTAATCTCTCTCCGGACCGGATGCGGATAGGCAGCAAGCCAGAGTACGTTCATGAGTAAGCCAGTTCTGTGTTGATGTAGGGCACGGCCTGCTGGGCTGAGCGTGTTTTGCAGCGGGCATACACTGCCAGTAGTTTAGTCAGGGCAGCGTCGGGGTTTAGTTGCTCCAGGAAAAACGCCCGCTGCTCTTTCAGCAGTTGTGCGCGTTTCTTTCCTTCCAGTACCGCCAGAATAGACACCGCATCGGCTTTGGGCGACTGACTCAGGTGACTCTTCGGGTTGGGTAACAGTTCAATAGCTCCCCCCACCGGAATGGCCATTACGGGTACGCTGGCCGCCATGGCTTCGATGATGGCGTGGGGACAGTTTTCGTTATGCGCCAGGTGTACATACAGGTCCGACTCCGTCAATAGCTGCCAGGGTTTGCGTTGCCGACCCAAAAACTGCACCATGCTGCCTACGCCCAGCGTTTGCGCCAGTCGTTGCCATTCGGCCCGTTTTGGTCCGTCGCCGATGAGCCATATTTCAATGGGCTGATTGGTTAGCTGTTTCAGTTCATGCGCTATGCGAATCAGGTGAATCTGGTTCCGGCGTTCTTCAATAAACCCAACGTTGGTAATCCGCAGGGGCCGTGGCGCAGCGGCAGGTGCAGCCGGAGCCGGCGACACCGTGTCGTGAATGATGGTGTAGTGATGCGCTGCTGGCAACAGGTGAACCGATTTCTGGTAGGCATACTGCGACACAAACACAAACTGGTCGACCTTGCTGAACAGCCACCGGTTCCAGCGTACCAGCCGGGCTTCAACAACCGGGCTAAGCGGCCTGATGGCCTGCATTTCGGCTACCGGGTTTTCCTGAAAATGGCAAGTCAGTATGATAGGCACGTTTTTGCCGTAAGCCAGCCGGGCCATCGCCCCGGCAATGGGATCTTGTGCGTGAACCAGTTCTACCTGACTGGCTGGAATCTGCCGCAACGCGAAATAAAGTTTCGCGGCATGATCGAGCTGGTTGTGCAGGATCTCACCGGCCCAGCCGGCTGACCAGAACACCTTCGACAGCCCGCCCAGAAAGCGGCGCGCCAGGTTGGGGGTATTATCGTGCGTAACCAGCCGCACCGCGTACCCGGCCCGCTGCAGGTCGTCCTGCAGCCTCTTATAGTACGTAACCACTCCTGAGGAGTAGCTAGGATTTAGCGTAGATGTTAAAACGATCATACTTTTTCAGTTTGTTTATCTCACGGTTTTGTCGGATAAATACACGGCGAGAGGCCTGGTAAATAACCGGCGGAACTCAATCATCCGAATCACGCAGACACCGCGTGATTTCAGGTACGCGTAAAAAGCCATTACGGCCAGCAGTTCAGTAGCTACCCAGGCCGACGAGGCCCCAATGGCCCCATAGCGCGACGTAGCCAGATAAGCCAGCCCACACCCAACCACCGACACACCCGCCGTAAGGCTGAAATAGGCCCGGTCCATGCGCAGGTTCAGCAGCGTATGCATACCCATCAAGCTGTTGAGGCTCAGCAGAATAGGTAAAATTGAAATAATACGCAGCACCACCACCGAGTCGGTAAACTTGTTACCATACATGATCTTTATCAGCAATGGGGCAGTCACCAGTATACACAGGCTGATGAGCACTGTACCCACCAGCAGGATGGGTCCAATGCGCCGTACCATAGTCAGCCCCCGTTCGGTATCTTCGCCAAAGGCTTTGGCAATCACCGGAAAAAGAGCCTGGTTCAGCGCCAGCGAAATAAACGTGCGGATGAGTGCTTCCAGCTTACTCGCTGCCGAGAACACCCCCGCCGCATAGGCCGTGCTCACAAAACTGAGCAGCAGAATATGCGACGAACTGTAGAGCGTGACAACCACGGTTGAAAAAAACAGCGTGATGCCTTCTTTGTACCGTTTGTAGAGCGCCCCCCAGTTGGGCAGGCGGTACACAAGCTGGTAGCGGTGCATGGCCATGGTGAGGGAAATAAGCCCCACAATGACGTGGCCGCTACTCATAGCCAGGTTCTGATACGCGTAGTCGTCGGCGGTGCGGATCAGAAAAAGCACCCCAACGGTAAAAATCGTTTTGCCAATCAGGTTGAAGAGAGCCATACGGCTGAGGTCTTCCATGCCCTGGTAAAGCCACTGCGGAAACAGCACCGTACCCAGGCAGTAGAGACACGTGACCATGTTGAGCCACAGGTGCTCCCGAAACGCAGGCAACCAGACAGCCAGGCCCGCAAACAGGCCGATGCTGACAAAAAACAGGATAAACTTGGCCGTGATGACTTCGCTGAACAGCCGGCTGATGTAGACGGTGTCCTGCCGGTGAATAGCCACCAGCCGCACCACCGACAGGTCGAATCCGAAACTGATCAGCAGCACGAAGTAATGGTTGTAGCCAAGGGAAATATTGAGCAAACCCAGCCGCTCAGGACCAATTAACCGCGATACATACGGCACCGTCAGCAGCGGCAACAGGTAGTTGGCTACCTGCACGCTAACCAGCGAGGCAATATTGACCGACAGCTTTCGCCATTGGCCCTCAGGCATCGCCGCGGTTAATCTACCAAGCATTGACGTTGCCTTTTACCATGCCCGTTACCGTGCCCAGGCATAGCTTAATATCCAGATCCAGCGACTGGCGTTTGGCGTAGAGCAGGTCATATTGCACCCGGTGCTTCATCTTGATCATACCGCTGGTTTCGCCCCGTGCGCCCCGCACCTGCGCCAACCCCGTAATGCCGGGTTTCACCAGATAGCGCAGGTGATAGTTAGGCAACACAAACCAGTAGCGGTCGTCATGCTCAACGGCATGAGGGCGCGGCCCCACCACGCTCATTTCGCCCATGAGCACGTTGATAAACTGGGGCATCTCGTCGAGGTTCGACCGGCGCAAAAATTTGCCGATGGTCGTCACGCGGGGGTCGTGTTTGGCGCACTGTTTGAAACCCGCTCTGGGTTTGTGACGCATGGTTCTGAATTTCAGGCACCGAAAATCACGGCCGTTGCGGCCCGTACGCTGCTGTTGAAACAACACCGGCCCCGGCGACGAGAGCTTGATAAGAATGGCCAGGATGGGGTACAGCCACGACAGGATAAATACACAAACAAGTGCAGATACCACGATGTCGAAGCAGCGTTTGCCATACCGAACGTAGGCCGAGGGTTGAACTACGTCAAGTTGGTTGGCATTGGCAACAACAAAAGTAGTGTTGTGCTTGATAGCAAGGTCAAATGTCAACATGACTAAGAATGGTCTGGGACGTAAGTAAATCAGTGTATCAAATTCACGGAGAGCCGCAACGGGCAATCAAGCCGGCTGTTGATGGGCGCTAAAATGAAGTTACGGTGGTGGTTAAGAACAGTTACGGTGCACGTTAAAGGCAGTTACGGTGGGCATTAAACGTTACGGTGGGCATTGAACGAACAAACAGTAATGAGGAAGTTACGGTGGGGACCGGATGGGGCTGTTGACCTCAGGACAACAGCCACCATCCAGTCAGGAACGGTCACGTATAAACGTCAGGCTTTTTTCAGCTTCTTGGCGGGCTTGTCCTCGTCATAATAGCCACCGTAAGCGTAGCTATTGTAGTAGGCTTCACCTTCGCCAATGGCGTTCAGAATTACGTTAAGCTTGTTGAACCGGTTTTCGCGGTACCACACATCCAGCTGTTTCAGATACACCTTGGGCGTGAGGTCATGCCGGACAATGTACATGGTGGCGTCGGCGAGGGGAGCAATCACCTGCGCATCGGTAACCAGGCCAATTGGGGGCGAGTCGATGATGACGTAGTCAAACTGCTTCTTGAGCGCGTTAATCATCTCAGGCAGTTTTTCGGTGCTCAGCAGTTCCGACGGGTTGGGCGGAATGGGTCCGCTGGTGATCATGTAATAGTTTTCGTAGCCCGGAATGGCCTGCACCACTTCGTCAATCGACGCGTCGCCGATGAGGTAGTTGCTGATACCCACGCCCGACAATAAGCCCAGGTTTTTATGGAGCTTGGGTTTGCGAAGGTCCATTTCCAGGATCACCGTCCGGCGGCCTGTCAGGGCCAGACTAGCCCCCAGGTTGAGCGAAATAAAGGATTTACCCTCGCCGCTGATGCTCGACGTGAACAACAGCACCTGGCTTTCGCCGGTATTGGTTTTGATGAACTGCAGGTTGGTACGCAGCGTTCTGATCTGCTCGGACAGCACCGAATGGCTGCGGGCTTTAATCACGATCGCGTCGGGGCGCTTGCTCTTCATCAACTCGCCCATAATTGGCGTTTTGGTTTGCTCTTCCACGTCGACACGGCGCAGAATCCGGTTGTTGAGGGCGTCGCGGCTGGCCATGGCACCAATGGGAATCAGGAAGCCCACCAGGCCAAACAGCAGGAAGAAAAACCGCCGCACGGGCTTCACCGGCACGTTGTCGTAGCGCGCCCCGTCGATGGTGCGGCTATCGGAAATAGCCGAGGCAAACGAGACCGCGGTTTCTTCACGCTTCTGGAGCAGGTACGTGTAGAGGCCGTTTTTGATGGCCTGCTGCCGCGAAATGTCCATCAGGGCGCGCTCCTTGTTCGGAATAGACCGGATCATGTTTTCCATCCGGTTGTTGATCGCCACCATCTGCTGCTGCGAAATCTGCAGCTGCCGTTTCATGGTCTCCACGTTCTCCGAGATGTTGTTGCGCGTTTCGCCGATCTGACTGTCAACGGTTTGCACCAGCGGGTTCTCCTCAGAAGTTGTCCGCACAAGCTGTTCGCGCTTCAGTTCCAGATCCGACAGCCGGTTGACCATGCCCAGCAAAACAGGATCGGCCAGACCCAGCGTGGCCGGAGCCATGCCCTGCGATTTAGACTGGCTGCGGATGTAGCGTTCTACATCACTAAGGGCACCCAGCTGAATTTTCACCTGGTTCAGTTGACCGTCGTTCTGCTGCACCGTCGACAGGAAGTTCTGCGCCTGAGCACTCAAATCGGTGATTCCCTGGGCTGACTTATAGTGTTCCACGTCTTTTTCAACCGTGGCCAGTTCGCTGGAAATAAGCCCAAGACGCTCTTCGATGAAGTGCAGCGTGTTGGCAGCCATCTTGTTTTTGTCGGCAATGGCAGCCTGGTTATACTCGCTAATGAGCTGGTTCACAATAACTTCACCCCGCTGTGGCACGGCATCTTCGAGCGTAAGCATGATCACACTCGACGCCTTGGAGGTAGGCTCGGCCTTCAGGTTTTTCAAGAAACCCCGCACAGCGTCGCTTTGAGGCATCACGTCTACGTAGATCGGATCGGTACCAGCCTTCACCGGCTGTCTGCTAAATACCCGCAACCGGCCATAGGGCGTGCGAATGCTCTGGTTCATGGGGTAGGCAACGTCGTTGATCTTTACGCGGCCTCCACCCGGAAACGTGATCGTGAGCAATTCCTGATACAATTCAGACCGGGGCTGCTCAATAACGAGCCGAACGGGGGGTGTAAACGTTTCGCGCTGCCCGAAGTTTGTTCTGGCGTAGTAGCGGGTAGCCAATTGCATCTGCGACACAATCTTGTCCATCAGCGTGTACGACTTCAGGATCTCAATCTCATTCTCGACCACCTTTTTAGGCGTAAAAATCTCCAGCTCCTTCAGCATATTGTCGCCGTCGATGCCTTTCTTTTCATCTTTCACCAGCAGGCTGGCCTGCACCTTGTAAATGGGTGTTTGAAAGAGCAAATACACATAAGCGCCCCCCAGGGCTACCATCACGCTGACCAGAAACCAGGGCCAGTTGCGGGCATAGCGCAACAGCACTGTTCGCAGGTTTTTTGTTTCTCCCTCAACTACTTGGTAGGGAACGTAAGAATAATTCTTCTCAGACATAACAGAGGTGAATAATAGGTTGATTCATCGACGGAAAAGCGCATTCGAAAAAATAATGGCAACAAGCGACAGAGCACTCAGAATAACCGGTACAGTTTGGTAAAACCGGTCGGCTGAGGCTACGCGCGACTTGCCAGGTTCAACATATATCACATCATTTGGGTGTAAGTAATAGTAAGGCGACTGAAACACGTCGCGGCTGGTCAGGTCGAGGCGGGCGTAGTTACGCTGCCCGTTTTCTTCGCGGATGACCAAAATATTTTCACGCCGACCGTAGATGGTGAGGTCACCGGCCAGGCCAATTGCTTCGGGAAGGGTAATGCGTTCGTTGGCCACGTTGAACAACGACGGCCGGGCTACTTCGCCCAGCACCGTAACGCGGAAGTTAAGGTTCCGTACGCTCACGGTAGGCTCTTTCAAATATGGCTTCAGCTTTACCCGGATACGTTCGGCCACTACCGCGTTGGTTTGCCCGGCCACCACGACCCGTCCAATGAGCGGCAATGAAATACTGCTGTCTGAGCCCACCGAGTAGCCCGGTGTGGCGGGCAATGGCGTAGTGGGTGAACTAACGTTGGCATTGGCCTGGCTGTTGGCCTGCGTGGCATAGGGATTGAAAAAGACCGATGCCTCTGGGTTCAGACTACTAACCTGGACAGACAACAAATCGCCCAGTTGAATGGTAGGAACAAACGGTTTTGGTAAGGAGGTGTCAGGCCGACCGTTTATGTCCTGGAAATAAACTAACTGTTTTGGACTGACGCATCCCGTTAAACTATATAGCCCAGTTAGTAGACCGACTACATACTTGAACACGATGGTACCAGCACGTTCTGAATGGTAGAAGTGATTCATTAAAATAGTAAAGTTGGATAAAGCGTAGTGAACAATAATTGGGCCACAAAGGCGATCACTTATGTTCAAAACCGATCGAAATATAGAACTGCTTAGTTGGAATAATAACAAGCCTAATAAAAAATTTTTTTTCAGTTTTTTTTTCTTTACGACTTTCGTCTAAAAACAATAAATCCATTTCAAACTTATTAGTAAGTATCAAACTACACCACACCTATAGTTTAGGTAAATGAGCAGATTTTACGTTAAGCAGGAGTTAAAATACTGTAGCAAATTACTTAAGTATGATGATTGAGTCATATAGCATATTGACCTTCTTTCATGTGTTTAAAGCACTCATAATCAGCGCTTTAGCTGTATAACTATTTGTTTGGATAACGTTACAACCTATGTAACGAAAAAATGAATAGTCTATCTAACTACTATTTTGGTATTTTGTTCCTGTTTCCAGGCTAAAAAAAAACGGACAGCCCAGTTTTTTAAAAAAACAGTATTTCCATTCGTCGAAAATATCAATTCATTCGTCGAAAAAATTTTTTTATATAAAATGGCAATAAAAATTCCATGTTGCTACATCATTAACACAAATAGTAAGCAAGTGACTACTTTGGTGGTGAAATAAAGGCTCCCGTGCCAGGTAAATAACACCCACTTGTTAAGGGCACGCTGTACTCTCAACGTTAACGACGGTGACCTATGAACGTACGTGTTTTTGTTAACCGCCAACCGCTGGTTGGCGAGGTGGCGTGGCCGCTTGTTCTGACGGCAGGCTTGCTGGTCGTTCTGCTGTCGCACCTGGGTTTCATGCCACTCGACACCGGCGACGAAGCCCGTCGGGCACTGGTGTCGCTGGAAATGATTATCTCCGGCGATTACCTCACCCCCACCCTTCACGGCGAACGGTATTTCAACAAGCCACCGCTCTACAACTGGCTCATCATTGGCTCCTACCGGCTCTTCGGCAACTACTCCACGTTTGCGTTGCGGTTTCCCATGATTCTGTCGCTGCTGGGGCTGGGGGCGGCGGTGTTTGCGTTTGTGCGGCGGTATATAAACGCGCCTGTGGCAACAGCGGCAGCACTGATGATGCTCACCAATGGCCGGGTCCTCTTCTACGACGCCACGCTGGGCCTGATCGAGATCACCTTTGCGCTAACCACTTACCTGACCATGATGCTGATCTATCATTATGACCAGCGGCGCAACTATTGGTTGCTCTACACCACCGCTTATGCACTTACCGCTACGGGCTTTTTGCTGAAAGGACTACCGCCCCTGGTGTTCCTGGCCTTCACGCTGCTGGGCTGGTTTGCCTACACCCGGCAGCTACGACGGCTGCTGCACCCTGCCCATGTGCTGGGCTTAGGCCTGTTTTTGCTCATAACGGGTAGCTATTACGTAGCTTATTTCAGCCGCAATGCCATTCCGCTTCAGGACGTGGCGAGTGTGCTGCTGACAGAAAGTACCAAACGAACAGGGCTGCACCTGGGGCTGGGGGCCACGCTGCTACACCTGGTCACGTTTCCGTTTGAATTCATTTACCACTTCGTGCCATACACCCTGCTGCTGGGCCTGCTGATACGGCGGGGGCTTCGCCAGCAGCTGACCACCAACCCGTTTGTAGCCTTTAATGCGCTTACGTTTTGTCTTACCGTGCTGGTCTACTGGCTGTCGCCGGAAGTCTATGGCCGCTACCTCATCGGTCTGGTGCCACTGTTGTTTACGGTACTGGCCCATCTGTATCTCGATTGCACCCCCGTTTCAGACGGTCCACGGCACTGGATTGAGCGTAGCTGGCTAGTGGTGACTGTGGTAGTAGCCCTGGGCTGCTGGGTATCTCTGTTGTATCCCACCACGCGCGTTATTCCGGGCGTGTTTTGGAAAACAGCCCTTGTCTCGGCTTTGTTGGGCGGACTGGCCTGGCTCATGTGTCAGCAGCCTGCTCACCGGCTGCTGCTGCTGGTGGGTACGCTGGTAGTGATTCGGCTGGGGTTCAACTGGCTGGTGCTGCCGGGCCGGGCGGCCAAACGACAATTTTATCAGGACAGTGCCGTGGCTGCCGCTCGCCTCACGCTGGGCCACCCGCTCTATGGCTACAAAACCACCGTGGGGGCCACCAACGCCACTGATGTGAGCACGTTTCACATCACCGCCACCCGGGGCGACATTCTACGCCGTACCGACAAACAGCTGCCCGGTGCATTCTACATTGCCGATTCAATCAGTCTGGGGGGGGCACAAGTCGAATCGGTCGGGTCGGTGATGCTGTTCGACCGCCATCCGGCCCTAATTGTCCGGTTCGATGGGGTGAAAAAGTAAATGGGCCGGTGCCGGAGTGTTACCCCCGCATCGGCCCATTCATTACTCTCCATCTGCCATCAGTACATTCACACTCAATTACTTACCTCTATATGGGCACTGACCTTATTCATTTTCTGGCAGTACCTATACTTTAAGGAGACAAAAGGTCGGTATGCATTGTTCCACCAGCTAAAAAAATAGTTGCCTTAATCTGGCTAATTGCGCTGCATAATGGTGCCACTGTTGCTCATACCCTGCTGATAAAGCGCAGCTGTATTACCACCCATGCCCAGTTGCATCACGCTCATGCTATTGCCCTGACCTATTTGCGTTGAATAGTTCGGGTCGCGAAACAAAGCCGTACCCTTCACTACGTTGTTGCTGCCTGTTTGCATAATATCGGCCTGGTTGTTTGTACCAAGCTGGTATTGCTGAGCCGTATTAGACGCACCGTGCTGGTCTATCTGCGCCTGGTTGCCATACGAAGCCGTTATGGCTATTTCGGCAGCTGAATTTCCGGCAAGGCCCTGATGGATCCGGGCCGTATTGTTACCACCAGTACCCGTACCCACGTTCTGATTGATCGTAGCCGACGAGTTGGCTCCAGCCTGGTTTTTCATATTGATAAAAGCAATGCTGGTACCTGTGTTGCCCGTGCCCTGGTGAATACTGGCCGTACCATTGCCCGAAAAGCCAGACTGATGAACCTGCGCGTCGTCAGCACCAAAGCCTTCCTGTACCACGGTGGCCGTATTCCCTTGGCTATCATCGTTCTGATCAACAGCGGCCGTATGATTACCAGCCGTTTGCGTTACAGTGATCGTATTTACCAGATAATCGCCCGATCCATTGTTTTGTTGACTAGTCACGTTGCCCATACCACCCGTCTGATTTATTGTCGCCGTGTTACCTACGCTACCTCCGGTATAAGATGTGGCGGTTCCGGCACCCGAGTTCTGCTGAATCGAGGCCCTTACGCCCGCTACCGGCGACGATTGGTTGATGGTGCCGGTGTTACCCGCGCTTACCCCCGACGCCCCCAGTCCATTTTGCTCAATAGTGGCTTTGCCTGCCCCGCTGGTTCTCTCCTGAATACTGGCCACGTTGCCGTGCGATTTACCATTCTGGTGAATGTAGACGTCGCTGGTTGTGGCCCCGTTGTTGCCGTGAAACTGATCTATGCGGCCATAGTTGCTGTAATTGGTCCCGTTGCCGACCCCGTTCTGCTCAATGGCGGCATGGTTACCGGCATCTTCCTGACCAATTCGGGCTACGTTGCCCGTTGCCGCCGGATTTATGTTCGCTGCAGGCGTGTTATTCGGATCGCCCGGGTACAGACCGGATGTGCTTCCGCTGCCGATTTGTTGGATGGTGGCTTCATTGGTAGCACCACCAGCGGTTTTATTGCTGAAGGTATTCTGGTAAACAAACCCCTGGTTGTATTGAGACGCGGTTTGGGTGATGGTAGTGGTGTTGTGATTTTGCCGCTGATCGGTGAAGGCAGCATTGCCCTTGCTGATTGGCGAATCGGAACTGGTGCCTTGCGTCACCACCGATGTTAGCGTGTTGCCAACCTGGTTTTGGTTGCTGGTTTGGCCCGTACCGTTCTGGTTCAGCGTAGCCGTATTCTGAGCAAAACTTGTGGCGGCGAAAGCCATGAGGGCTGTGCCGGTAAGGAATAACTTTTTCATATGGGTATGGACAGAAAGCACATGACAACTAATCAATATAGAGAAGTGACCAATCTGCACGAGGCATTCTTTACCAAGCCTTGCACCGATTGGTCACGTCACTAACTCGTTTAGTTATTGGTCAACGTCTGATTGATGGTGATACCTCCACCTCCAATATTGTTTGAGTTGACAAACGCCGAGTTACTCGCGCCTGATATAGCACCTGGAGCCGACTGCGTGACTGATAGTGTGTAGTTGCTACCCAGTTGTAATGCATTGCTCGCTGGGCTTGACGGCTCTTTAGCCAGCAGGTTATAGTTGCCGTCCTGACTAACCTTAGCCGTTAATGATTGTCCTGTTTGTTGCAGGTACGCGCTGT
Source organism: Fibrella rubiginis (assembly GCF_017353185.1). Lineage (GTDB taxonomy): Bacteria > Bacteroidota > Bacteroidia > Cytophagales > Spirosomataceae > Fibrella > Fibrella rubiginis. Next base: position 71,201 of record NZ_JAFMYV010000011.1, read on the forward strand.
TATGGCTGTTGGCCTGGTCGATAGTCACCTTGCTGCCTGCAGTAATGTTACCGCTGCCGCCACCTACCGATACGTCGCCGCCTTGCAGCACCTTCACGATGTTGTTGTCGCCAGTGCTGGTTTGATTTTGGTTTACCAAAACCGTGTTGCCACCTGAAGCAGCACCACGAGCTGTGCCTCCCGCCATATTGTAGGCATAAGTCTGAGTGACAGTAGCTCGATTATCGGTACCGGCTTGGTTGATGGTTGCTTCGGTGTTGGCCACCTCCGTCACCTGATTAATTTCCGCATAGGCGTTAAATAAGGTAGCATAGGTGCCCGTCTGATTAATCGTCGCTGTGTTGTCGTGACTGTTATCCCGTTGGTAAATGGCGGCAGCTTCATATAATCCCGTCTGACTTATGGTGGCGATGTTTCCATATGCATTGTTAAACTGCTCGATTTCAGCTGTCGACGAAGAACCCGGTACGTTACTCTCATTTTGACTAATTGTAGCCTGGTTATCAAAGCTGTTTTTGCTCTGTACAATGTTAGCCTCGCCGAAATTACCGCTCTGCGTGACCTTCGCCGTATTAAGCGCACTATTACCCCCAGTTCCATCTTGTGACACTGCTGCCTTGTTACCATCACCGCCTGCCTGCTGGTCAACGGTAGCTTCGTTTTGCGAACTACCATTCGACTGGTTCACTACTGCTCCACCATTGTTACCAGCTTGTTTAATCAGGGCTGCATTACCAACTGAGTTATTATCCTGAACGATAGCCGTTTTCAATGCTGGGCTGGGGGCAGCAGTAGTAATAGGTAATCCACCAGAGAAACCGCTTGCTGCACCTTGTCCGTTGTTACTACCGGTCTGGTAGATCTCGCCGAAATTGCTCGAACTGCCATTACTCTGGGAGATGGTCGACTTGTTGCTCTGCTGACCCTGAAGTATACCTGCCCAGTTACCCTCGCCTGCCGTAGCATCTTTACCGAAAACGCCCGTACGTGTGGCTGTACCGCCACTACTCGTTTCCTGAGTAATGGTTGCAGTATTGCCGTTACCGCCGCCAACAGTAGCGCTTCCACCGGTTTGCGTTACGCCAGCCCGGTTGTTTTTTGAGCCTAGATCCTGGCTCACTTTCGCAGAGTTGTCTTTGCCCTTCTGGTCAGTAAGTGACGAGTTACCCTGATCTGAGCTATAGCTGCTACCTTGTTTTACAGTTGATTGCAGACCGTTACCTAGCTGGTTCTGGGTGCTGGTCTGGCCGGCACCAGTACCGGTGTATGATGTGGTGTTTTGGGCGAAGCTTGCGGCGGCGAAGGCCATCAGTGCTACGCCAGTAAGAAGTACTTTTTTCATGGTATTAGATAGAAATAAGCATTTGTAAATGGATGTGGTATAAATGCGTGCGGTATCCCGGCTGGGAAGTCCGGCAGAAGTGCCGTTCTGCAAGGGCATAAACATAAGTAACGTGCTGTTGATCAGGCAGCTACGTCGTTCGGAAGAGCATACGGCAGTTCATTCACATGTGTACATACGCTGGTGCGTTTACACACGTGTTGAACTATCGACAAAGTCGTTTAAAACGATGTCGCTTCGTTTGAGCAAGCATGGCAGTAGCCAGCCTCGCTCTATACGATTCCAGAAAAAGCAGTATGTGAGGGGGAAGAGCCCAGCCCAGTGAGCTGGTTAACTACGGGAATAAAACCAGGCGAATTTGCCGGTTTGCACGAGCGTAGCTGTTAATGCGGATTGAGAGGAGGAAACGTCCAATTGAGCGAAAACTGACATAATGGATGTGGATAGTGTGGTTGACTTAAAAATTACCTGCCAGTTATTACCTTCTATAAGATGTAATACAGCCGGTTCTGATTAGTAAGTCAAAAGTAACATACACTTGGATAAGTGAAATTGCCGCCCAATAAATTAATATTATTTCAATAAAAATTAGATATGTTCATTTAAATGTACAGTATTTTCTAAGTAAAATTATAAATATAAATAAACTATCATTTATACTATACGCAGAGCAGGTAGACTTAAATCAACTAGCTGACTTACAGGCAACTACCTACAAATTCTACAGTAAATACTCTACTGGATAGCTAAGTATTTATTCTGTATATCAATCCTGTTTGGTTGAAAACAGCCGTAACGTTTAATCAATTCAGTGACATAAAAAGCGAAGCAGAAAGGGCAGCGTGGCCTGGATGGCGGCTGCCTTTTCTGCTTCGCTTTTCCATAAACAGCGCGTTATACACCCACTCTTCAGCGGGTGTACAATGCTCCTTTGGCAATAGCAGCTTCGTACTCGCCGCTGATGGTTTCCAGGAATTTACCCGTTACCCAACCAATCTCCGAATCGCGGACGAAAACAAACCGCTTGGCACCCAGCTTTCCCGAATAGGTTCGCGAGAGGGCGTCGAGCAGCAGGGCTCCGGCCACCAGTTGCTTTTCGTTCAGTCGGCTTTTTACCGTGGTCAGGTTTTGCTCGGCGCGGGCGCGGAGGGCCGGGTCGGTAATGGCGCTCAGGTTGGGCGTAACAAGGTCTTTGTAATGATTCAGCGCCCTGTCTTTAAACCGGTCGATGTCATCCATCGACAGCGGAATGGCGTCGATATCGGCGCGCTCCGGATAGAGGTACGACACCATTGCCAGCGCCACATCACCCCCCACACCCACCGTTCGGCGCTGTTGCAATCCCCGGTCGTTCGTGCTGATTCGGGTAGCCAGGGCCGAGTCGGCGAGCGCATCGACAACGCGTTGCGCCTCGCGCCGAAAGGCTTCCATATTCAGCGATTTCTTACGTTCCGCCTGCGCAATCACCGTAGCCGGTCCCACGGGGATCACCAGCGGCGTAAATGTTTTATTAGCCTCGAAGTAACCGCCGATGATGCGGTTGTCGTCGATGCTCAGGGCCGAGGTGCTCGGCCATACTTTACGCGGAATGGTGCCTACCGTGAAGAGTTCGGCTTCACGGCTGGCGGTGAGTGTCGTGTCTATCTTCATGCTGGCCACGGGCAATACCTGCGCCAGCTGATTGTAAAAATTGCGGCGATACGCTGGCTGGGTGGCCAGCCGTTCGCGCACGTCGTTGCTCAACACCACAAACACCCGTTCGTTAGGTACGTTGTAGCGCCGAATGGAGTCAATACAGGCCCGGAGGGCACTCTGCTCAGCTTTGATAGCCCCCGGCGAGGCATCGGCCAGCTGCGCCTTCGTCGGAATTTCGATGCGCGAGCGAATGTCTTTTTCGTAGAAATCGCTTTCGTAGTCGGTCTTGAAAATGGCTACTTTAATCGACGAGGTGCCAATCTGGACTCCGGCGTAGACGTTTTTGCCGCTGATCTCGCGCACCAGTTCGTTTACGCCCCAGGCACTGGCCACATACTTAAGTGCACCATACTGAGCACGGGCCTTTTCGAGGTAGACGATAGCACTGGCGTTGTTGTTTTGTTCGTGATACGTCAGCCCCAGCAGTTCGTTGGCAACGGCTTCCAGGTAGGCATCTTTGCCCCGAACGGCAGGCATTGCCCGCAGCAGCAGGGCCGTGGCCTCGCGGGGTTTGTCGAGGGCGCGCAGGGTGTTCGCCAGCTTGATAAATTGCAACGCCTGCACGGCACTTCGTGCTTTCTGAGCGTAGGTACTGATCGAAATAAAGGCCATTAAGGCCAGCAGGACGGGTTTTCTCATAACGTAGGGTTGTCAAAGCACTAAAGCCCTGCTTAGCGAAGTATCCCGTCGCTAAACAGGGTTATTGGTTGCCGTTCAGTTCGCGTTCCAGATCCGACTCAGAGGATGGCACCTGAGTGGGTTTGGCTTTAGCGGGAACGGGGCGTTTTTTGGTTGCATCAATGGCGGCACGGTCGGCAGTGGGGCGCGGGGTAGCCGGACGCGGTGGTTCAGCCGTCACAACGGCCGGTTCATTTACCGCGGACCGGGTACGAGTTTCGCGTACAGGAGTTGCGCGTACGGGGGTCTCACGCACCGGGGGGGTCTCCATTTTTTCCGGTTCGCTTTCCCGCTGTACCATGGCCGTACGGGGTGCTTCGTCGCGCTTGTTTCTCAATTTTCTTTCCTTGGCAGACAAGACAACGGGCAAGTCAACTGGTCGCGATGCTGACCGGGTCGATCTCCGCTGAGCCGATGCCGGTCTGGCTGATTCGGTAACCGGAGATTCCATTACCGGACGCATTGTTGACGACTGACTGCCGGGGCGAAAAGCCGTCCAGTAAACCGCAGTGGCACCGCCAAGTAATGCCAGTGTGAGGGCAATTTTCAGACCCAGGCGAGACTGCCCCGGGCTTGAAGGGGCCAGTGACCGCACCAGCAAACCTGCCGTATGGCCCGACAAAGCCACCGATTGAGTTGTCTGTTCTGTTTCAATGACCAGTTCGCTTTTGTGCCGTCCGCCATGTTTGGGTGCATAACGAACGTGAACGAACGTGCCGCCGGGTTCGGGTATAAACGTGACCTCAGTACTAAACCGGAGGGGCGTACCTTGTACCGCTACCTGAAAATAAGGCGACGCTTCGCAGGAAACCCGCACGGGGGCGTTGGTACCGTCCTGCCCAATTTTTACCAGCAGAAATTGCTCATCGCCCACATCGGTCGACGGAAACTGTAGCGATGACTGACTGACTAACAGGTTCGGTATGGTGGTGTTGAGTTGTAACGACATAAGACAGAGATATACGATTAACAACAGAAAACAGATGGTCTATTTTCCGGTTTCATTTATAATCTTAGCCTGTGGCCCGGCCGTTGGGAACCCTGTTTTGCTACCCGCCAACGGGCCTTTTCCTACCGGCCACTTCCTCGGATTAGTACAAAGTCAGCATCTAAAAGCAGGTTAATAGCGTAATTTAGTCTAGGGGAAAACGCGGTTATTATGGTTTATAACTCGTTTTTACACTCAGCTAATGAAAAATTGTATCCTATAATGAACGCACGCCAGTATCACTACATCTCCCATCTTTTTTTAGTGTCTTTTGCTCTGTTACCCTTGCTCATGGGTAGTTGTGTAAACTCCCGGCAATTGGCTTATTTCCAGACAACCACTTCTGCCGAAGACACCCTGGCCCTGGGCGACCGCTTTGTGCCACCCATTAAACGGGGCGACGTGCTGTCTATTCAGGTCAGCAGCCTTAATGCTGAGGCATCAGCTATTTTCAATCCGTATTCGAGTATTTCAGTGAGCGATGGTAACACGGTACGGGGTGCCAACACCTCGCTGCCACAAACGTCGGGCTATCTGGTGAGCGACAGTGGCACGGTGGCCCTGCCACTGATAGGACAGGTGAAACTGGAAGGACTCACCAACAGCCGCGCCGCCGAGCTGATCCGGATAAAGTTGCGCAACTACCTGAAGGAGCCTACCGTGAGCGTACGAAACCAAAACTTCCGCGTATCGGTGCTGGGCGAAGTAGCCCGCCCGTCGCTGTTTACGATCCCGAATGAGCAGCTGACCCTGCCCGAAGCACTGGGCCTGGCTGGTGATTTGACCATCTACGGCCGACGTGACAACGTGCTGATTATCAGGGAGCAAGGCAGCAAACGCACGTTTGCCCGGCTCGATCTGACCAGCCGCAATGCGTTCCGGTCGCCCTATTATTTTCTGCATCCCAATGACGTAGTATACGTAGAGCCGAACAAATCGCGCATCGCCAGTACTGACCGGCTCTACCAGATTTCGCCCATTGTGCTGGGTGTTTTGTCTATTGTTGCCATTATTCTTACTCGACCAATCCGCTAGGGAGACTTCGCTTTATAGCTTATCTTTACACCCGTATGGCTTCGGTTCCGCTTCATCGTATGGCACGACTACCTCAGGTAGCCAATTACCTTCGGGAGGCCCTGAAAAGTCAGTCCGGGCGATTATTACGCCTGTTGGGTCGTCGGTTGCTGACGAAAGAGGAGACCGAGGCCCGGATGATGCCCTACCAGATCTACGCCATACCCAAGGTCGTTACCAACCTCGATGCCGTAGTTGACCTGGTGCTGCCCGACAAAGTCATGTTCGACCACAAGCGAGAGGTGACGGCTCCCGACTTTGTGTGGCGTTACCCCAACACCGACCGGCAGGCGGGTCAGCTGCGCTGTGGTGCCCTGCGCATTGGACAGGCCATTCTGAACACCGACTTCGGCAACAGCGTGGTGCTGCAGGACCGCCTGCGTCCGGGTCGGCGGCAGGTGGTGCAGGTCCAGGTGCTTATTGCCCCCTGGAGCCACTATTGGGGTGGCTACTTCGATTATCTGCTCTTTATTGCCGCCAAACTTTGCCGCATCAAGCAGGCGCTTCCACCCGACGTGTTTGCGCGGGCTGTGGTGGCGTATCCCCTCTTCCGCACGTCGTTTGAGCGGGAATTACTGCACATGATTGGTTTCAGCGACGACCGTATTTTCGATACGCGCAAGGTCGACGTGCAGTTTGACGAGTGCGTGGTGGCTAATAACAGCAGTTGGTTTTACCCCAGCTTTGCCGATGTGCAATGCCTCAAACGCAACGCCGACGCATACATGCCCGCTATGCCAACCGCCGACCGGCGACTGTATATCCGGCGGGCGGGACGACGGCACGTGATTGACGAGGAGGCGCTGCTGACCCGGCTGCGGGCCTACGACTTCGAGATCATCGATGACACCCCGCGTACGGTGGCTGAGCAGTATGCCCTGTATAACAGCGCGTCGGTCATTGTGGGACCGCATGGTGCCTCGTTTGCCAATATTCTCTGGTGCCGACCCGGTACCCGTCTGTTTGAGTTGTTCCCAACGGGATACATGCCCGAATATTTCCGGTATCTGGCTCCCAAACTCAGCATGCCCTATGCCGCCTATTGCTACGGCCCGGTGCTGGAAAGCCACCATAGCAACGTCGATCAGAACGTGGCCGTTGACCCCGACGAGCTAACGCAGCACCTCGACGTTCTGCTGGCTACGGTGTAACGTTGTGCTTAATCAGCCTTATTCCACTGTGAATCAGGTTATCGAAGTCATGGTCAGCCGTATGCAATTCCATGTCGAGATACAAGGCGATGGCTGCAACCCAGAGGTCATATTTGCCCATATTGCGGGCAATGGTACCCGCTCCGCTGATACCATTGCCTGTTTCCAGACCTTTTATTCGCACCTTTATAGAATTAGCGTTGGGTCCGGTAAAGCGCATTACGAGGGTATCAGGCCTCTGCTCTTACCCTTTTGTCAGGGTGCATTCCAGGATCTGATGCCCGGCAATGTTGACTGGTAGCCGACGAATGACGCGCACGTAGTTGGCCCGGATGAGCCGCTCGAACTGATACCGGCTTGCCTCGTCGACTACATAAAAGTGCCCATCAGCGGCCGAATCAACACCGTTACGACCAGCAACACCCATCAGTTCCTGCGTAGGCATTATGGAATGAACGCCATAGTAGGTCCGCAGGCCGTTGATGATGTTATAGTCGACGGTGGCGTTGGGTAAGTTGCCCGTTGCATTGGCCGATGGCCAGTCGAGGAGGTAACGGGCGGGGGCGAGGTGGTAATGCCAGACGGGCAGGAAATAATCTGCCGACTCGAAAAAGACGGGATAACGGGGGTTCAGCTGCGATAGGTACGGCACAATACCGCTGGGAAATTGCCGCACCTTCCGGCTTTGATAAAACACAAACCCAATCAGCAATAGCCCATACACGGTCAGGAAGGCCATCGACGCCGACCCTGTCTGGAAGACTGTACCCAACCGGGGCCAACTGCGCAGCCAATGCTGAACCTGGGGTGCCAGCGTATATATGGCATAGAGCAGCCCATAGGCCAGCAGCAGGTGACTCGGCCAGAAATATCGGCTCAGGAACACAGACGTATGCACCAGCGACACCACCAGCGCAATTGCCAAGGTGCCCAGCGTGACCACACACGACAGCAGGAAAAACGAAAACGCCGGATCAGCCACCACCCCCCGCCAGCCGCCACGAAGTTTGGGAATGGCCACATAAACCAACAACGCCAGTACAAAGCCTACCCGCGCCACCGGAAGCCAGCTAAAAAGCGGGCTATGCTCCAGCTGCGACGAAGGGCTCGGCAGCAGTTCGCCGACGGTGTTGAAAGAAGACAGAAACGTGGGCACCGGAATCCAGGAGTGGGGCTTGCCCGCCTCAGCCTGAATGGCAAACTGCGGGTACCAGCTAACGTACCATAACCCAAAACAAACCAGGTGGGCGGCCGTAATCAATCCATACCTACGCTGCCCCGACACCAGCCACAACAGCCCGAAAAAACCCATCGACGAGGCCATGTAGAACAGGCCCACGTTGTGGCTCATGAGCATCAAAAAGCCAATGCCCACGTGCGCCAGCAGCCATTTGCCACTGTTGGGTGCGTGAATGAGCCGGTGCGCCGAAAGCACAAAACCCACCGTCAGCAGCAAATACAGGGCATAGGTTCTGATCTGCGTGGCCAGCACATAATTCAGAAACGTCAGGCTCATTATGGCAGTCAGCAGCACAAAATTGAGCACCGGCGTACCAATCAGCCGGGTAGTGTACCGGAAGAAAAGCACTCCCGTAAGGGCAAACAGCCCAATGGAAATGCTTTTCAAAAAAAACAGGTTGACCGATATACCGTGCCCCAGCAGCCAGTACATATTGACGAACAGGGGCGGGTTGGCATCCATACCACTCACTACGGCCTTGTTCACATGCCCCAGCGACGGGTCGGTAAGTAGGGTGTAGCTGATCACTTCATCCATCCAGAGCCACGGTTCCCGAAAAAACAGCGATGCCGCCACCGGCACAGCCAGCAGTAAAAACAGGCAAACGCTCAGAACAGTTGGTTGGGTTGGCTTACGTGTCATTGGTGATGAAAAGTGCTCCGATACATGAACGCGGTTACGGAATCAGCGTGCCGACTTCGTTGATGTTGTCAGTAGCCGTCAGCACAGCCCCATTCACGGCGTCGAAAGCCACGCCACCAGTGCCTTTGATGATGCGGTTGCCCGACAGCGTAACATTTTGGGCACCAGCACCATAGGCGCGGAAGGTGGCAATATTGGCTCCGTTTGTGCGGTTCGAGAAGGTGTTATTCACAAATTTATTGTTGGGGGCGTTGTCACAGATCACTGCATTGTCGCCGGTGGTTTCGATTACGTTTTGGCTATACGTACCCCCGTTGCTCGACGGTGAAATAATCTCCAGCCGCCCCGTCAGCGACAGGCTGTTACGGTTTACGTTGGCCGTACCGGCGTTGAATAGTTGTACACCGCCCACGCAGGTGCCCAGCGTACGGTTGCCCGACACTTCCATGCCGCCCTGCAAGGTGCCGTTACCCTGCCCGTCATTCGACCCGATGATGAGCTTGTCAAACTTACCAGCAAATCGGTTGTTTGTGATGACTACGTTACGCAGGGCACCGGCAATCTCGATACCGTACAAACTACAGTTGCGCAACTCGTTATCAACCACCGTGTTACCATCCAGAGGACCCGATAGTGAGATGCCAAAACGGCAGTCGTGAATCACGTTGCCCGCTACCCGGATGTTGGTACCGGCGTAAACGTTAAAGTTGTCGTGGTTGAAAATCTCGAAGGCCATGCGCTTCGCGCCAATCGTGTTGTTCTGAATTACCACGTTGTTAGCCTTTTTGCCCGTCTGAATTTTCAGCGTCAGGAAGTTGGTGCTGTCTTTGGCGGCGGCGTCTGTGCTCGTGCAGTTCTGAATGGTCAGGTTATTCACCGACGGACCGTCGATGGTAATTACCCCATAGGTGCCCTTTTCCTGCGAGGATACCGCCCAGCCCAGCCCGTCGAGGGTAACGTTGTCAAAGGCAAGGCTACTGCTGACCGGACTGGCCAGCGACACGTACGTAGCGGGCAACTTGATGGTTACCTTCCCCGGATTAGCCCGCAGAATACGGTTGCCGGGCAGGCGTACCGTGGTGCGTTGGGTATAAACACCGTCGGGAATAACCAGCTCAACGGCGGCATCGACGGCGGCCTGTAGTTCGGGACCAATGTCATCGTCGGCGGGGGTGATGCCAAACCAGAATGCGTTGGCTGCGCCCATGTACTGCCGCACGTAGCGACGTCCGTTGGCCGTTACCAGCACCGTGCCCATGTTGTCGGCCGATGTTTTGTCAGACGGCATGAGCCGAAACGTACCCTGTCGTCCGGCGTCGGTAATCTGAATCGTACCCGGAACGTCGAGCTTGGTCATGCCGCGCACGCCCGCAATGGTGAGCGTGTCGGTAGCCGTAGTCCGAATCAGCGTGTCGGGGTCTACCTCCGCCGGCTTGCAGTAGCTTAGCAGCAACGGCATCGTCAGCAGCAGAATGAGATGCATTAAGTGATTGATTTTCATAGTATTATGTTGAGTAGTATTTTTTTTGACAGGATTATCAGGATGGCGGGATGAACGGGATTTTTTCAATCCATTCTCAGAAACGAACAAGAAAATCCTGTTCATCCTGCCATCCTGATAATCCTGTCAAAAGAACTCTTGTCCAAAAAACATGCTGTCTACCGCATGCCTGCGTAGGTCTTGAGCCGGTTGTAGAGCCGGGTGGCGAAGCTGTAGCGTTGCAGCGTTTTTTTGTGGTAATACGGTGTGGTTTCCACCACGGGGGGTAGTATGAACTGGCGTTGGGTGCCCGCATCCAGTTCCGTTTTGTACCGGTTAAAAATGTCGGTATGCGTGGCGTCGGCGCCAAAACCAATGTTCTGCACCTTCGACTGCGTGGGGTAGATCGTGAGGCCGTTGGCTTTGAACCGGCTGTAGCAATAGCGGATATCCCAGGCGTCGATTTCGCCTTCCATCTGCCGCCGCAGCATCCGGCCCAGATCAGCGCCACCCTGTTCAAAAGCTTTCACCAACTCCCGGTCCTGCTTGAACTCGTTGTAATCTGCTACGTCCCAGTCAATGGAATGCCAGCGGTCGGCCCAGGTAGCCCAACCCCAGGGGCTGTGGCGCGGCACGAAATACGCATCAAACTTATAGTCGGCAGGGCGTTGGAAGGGAAATGTGTAGCCCGCAATAGAATAAACCCGCTTGTTTGTTTTGTACTGCTTCAGGCACTGGTTCATGTAGTCCAGAAAATTGGGCGACGTGATCAGGTCATCTTCCACAATAATGGCCGTTTCGTGCCTGTTCAGCACGTGGGTGATACCCCGGATAATGGAATCGGCACAGCCAATGTTGGCTTCGGCGTAGTCGCGGTGAATTTTCTTGAAACCCGTAATGCTGTCCAGCAGGGCGCGTACCTCAGCCACCTTGGGACCGTCGATCTCCATTTTATCGGGCTTGGGTGCATCCTGAAAAATGTACAGTTCACTTTCGGCGGCCAGGTAATTGGCTTTCAGGGCAGTTACCGTAGCGGCCAGATCGTCGACCCGCTTGAAGGCGAATAGGATGATTGGTGCGTTCATGGTTGTTTCTGTTTTAGTAATTGTTTCGTCAACGCCCAGATGAACAGGGAGTTGGTGGTGAAATAGCGTTTGAACAAGCGGCGTGGCTCCTGCATCAGGCGGTAACCCCACTCCAGGCCGGCGTTGCGCACCCAGGCGGGCGCACGGTTCACCGACCCTGTCAGCACCGGCAAGGCCCCGCCAATACCCAACAGCACCGCCGGTATCTGACCGCGCATCCGGGCTATCCAGCGCTCCTGCTTGGGACAGCCCAGCGCCACAAACACCAGTTTGGCACCCGATGCGCTGATACGAGCCGTTATGTCCCGCTCTTCCTGGTCAGCCAGCGGGCGAAACGGCGGCGAATAGGTACCAGCCACCTGCAAACGGGGGTACCGTTCGGCGCAGACGGCCACGGCCCGCGCCAGTTCGTCGTCGGTGGAGCCGTAGAAATAAACGGGCAACTGTTGTGCGGCGGCCCCTTCCAGCAGGCTGGGCATCAGGTCCATGCCGGCTAATCGATCCTGCTCAATACCATACAGTTTCTTCAGTGACCACACCAGCGGCATGCCATCGGCAGCTACCCAATCGGCTCCATTCACGTCGCGGGCCAGCGTTGGGTTCTGGCTCGCTTCGATCACCATGTGCACGTTGGCAAAGCAAACCGTCCGCGATTCGCCCCGTGCCGCCGCCGCCAGAATGTCGTCCCGAAAATCGGCATACGGCATCAGCGTGAGGTCAAGGCTAACCACCCGTCGGCGTGTTTGAGGCTGTGTGTCAACGTGTTTCATATTGTGTTAATGTATAACGTACACTATACATTGTTCATAACCTTCTCCCCCACCAGGCTTGGATAGATCTCGTCGGTGAAGCGTTTTATTTTGTTCGACCACACCTGCTGCTGCGCCGTTTCGTAGGCCGTCTGGCCCATTTGCTGCCGTTCGGCGGGGTGGTGATATAGCCACTCAATACCCCGCGCCAGGTCGTTCACCACCTGTTCCGGGGTCTGTACGGGCACTTTTATACCCGTCTGTTCGCTGACAAGCTCGTTTTGCCCGTGCAGGGCCAGCGTTACCACCGGCATAGAGTAGGCCATGGCTTCCATCACCTGCATGGGGCACGAATCGCGGAGGCTCGTAAAGAAGAACACGTCCGACTCACGAAAATATTCCTTCACGCGGTCATAGGGTACGTGCCCCACCCAGTCTACGCGGTCGGCCACGTCGTATGTTTCCAGATAGCCAGGTACAAACTCAGCCATCTCGCCCTGTCCGCCCACAATGGTGAGCCTGATGGGCAGCGTTTTGTCGACTTTGCTAAACGCCTCGATGGTCAGTTCAATGCCCTTCCGCGGTAGCATCCGACCTACCCACAGCAGATTCATGGTTGGTCCCGGCTGTCGCCTGATGGCCTCCGTGGGCATGAACGAGGTGGTTAGCCCCGCGTCGAGCATGCGGCCCAGGGGTTTGTCTTTCCGCAGCACGCGGGCCATCTCCATAGTGTCTTCGTTGGAAATCAGCACCTGATCGGCCACGTTGACGGTATGGAAAAAGCCCGGATTGATAAACGACAACACCTGACTGACCACGTCGCGGATTTTCTCGCGCGACCAATACGGCCCGAAATACCGCCTGAAGGCCACCGGCGCCTGCTGCCCACCGCCCACCGGACCAAACAAAAACGGCTTGCCCACACGGTACATGAAACTACCCAGCTGAATGCTGCTGTAGGTAACGTGATGTACCAAGGCAAAATCATGTTCGGCGTCCAGTTTACGGGCTTTGGCGGCGGCTTTCCACTGCCAGTACAGATAGTGCATATACAGCCCCACCATGTTGCCATAGGCCTTGTTGAGCCAGTTGGGCAGGGCCACGTAATGCATCGTCAGGTTGGGGTAATGCCCCGCCGCCAGGGCCGGTTCAATCCGGTCCCGGAAGTTTTCCTGCGTAATGCAGTGCACGCGCAATCCGGCCTCGCTCAGCAGCGTGGCGTAGTTCCAGCCGTTGCCCTCCTCCGATCCGTGGTTGGGCAAACAGGCATAAGCTGAGAGCAGGATTGTTTTCATCTTCGTTATGTGCTGATGGACCGCTGATGGTTATGATCTTTATGATGGCTTATGATCTTAAATAATCGTAAGCATCATAAAAATCTGCGGCCCATAGTATTCACTTCGCCATCAGGTATTTACGCTTCAGAAAGCCCATCGAAATGCGCAGCACGTCGACGAGGAAGTAGAGGTGTTTGGTCTTGCCGTGAGCCAGGGCAAAGTTGTAGCGCACGGTCAGGTTTGTTGGCGAGCGGATAGACGTGAAGCTGGTAACGAAATCTTTCCAGGTCTCCTTCTCTTTTGCGCTCAGAAACAGCCCCGTGGCATCGGTATATTCCAGCACCATGCTTTTTGTGCTGATAATCAGCGGAAAACCAGCTTTCTTGGCCCGTACCGAAAACTCGATGTCGGACATGTAGTGCGAAAACCGCTTGGAATCATACAGGCCGATCTTGTCGAAAACGCTCATCGGAATCAGCGTACCCCGCCCCGGCAACGAATCGGACTGGACAAAGTCAGTGCGCCGCAGCAGTTCGTTGTAGTCGTAGTTGTAGTCGGCGGCGGCATCACGGCCCGAAGCAAACCACAGTTCCATATGGGTGCCGGCAAAGCGCAGTTTTTCGGGCGAATTCACGTCGGCGCTGGGCGAGCCTACCAGACAGGGTTTGTGCTGTTCGTAGGTGTCCAGCAGCGTTTGCAGGTAGTCGGGACGCACCACCGTGTCGTCGTTGAGGGTCAGGATAAAGTGCTCCTCATAGCCCGGCGCGGGGTGTTCCTGTGCGAAACGGATACCCCAGTTGGTGGCCTCGGTCCACCACAAATTGCCCGTGCCGCGAATAATCAGCGTGTCGGGAAATTCGTCCTGAATCATCTGACTTGTTCCATCCGTCGACCCGTCATCGACGACGATCACGCGGAAGTTGCGGTACGTCTGCGCGGCCAAATAGCCCAGGCACTGCTGTGTCAGGGTTTTTCGGTTGTGAACAGGAATAACGATTGTGATCATAACGTAAACTGAAAAACTTAAGTCGATGCGTATGCCTTCACCGCTGGCTTCTGTTGCGGCACCGTGGTTACCCGGCGCTGGTAGATGCCGTAGAACATGCCCAGCCCGGTAAAGGACCAAAAAAAGAGCGGCAACTGATACGACACGCCAAACAGCAATCCGCTGATAATGAATGCGAAGAGCAACGTCTGTTCAGACGACATCTTCCGGTTGCGCTGGTACATGATCCAGAGCGTAGTGACGACAATGAACAGGTTCAGCAGCAAGCCCGCAATGCCGTAATTGTAGAGCATATCGATGTATTGCGAGTGGATAACGGTGCCTTTCGAGGCAAAATCTTCGTTTTCCATGATCTCGCCTTTGTCGTAACCTTCGTAACGCCAGCCCAGCATGGGCCGTTGCACAATGCCTTTCCAATAGTAGGTCGACTGTTCGAGCCGCCAGCTACCGGTTTCGTCTTCCGACGGTTTGGCAATGCCGCCGATGTTCTCGAAAAACGCTGCCGTTTTCTTCGGCGACAAAATTCCCGCAAATGGCAACCCGATCAGGGCCAGCACCAGCAGTGTAGAAAGCATATTGCCCAGGCGCAGGTTGGCGGTGGCCACCTTACCAATGGCACTTAAACCGAAAACAACCAGCATGGCAAACAGGGCCGTGGAAATGACCGAGCGGTGCAACAGAATAAAGATGACCCCAAACACGGCCAGCGTTTTCAGCAGGTCAACCCGGCGACCATGCTGCATGTATTCGAGCAGGAAATACAGGAACGGAATCACCAGGTACAGCGCCTCGAAGGCCGCCGTGGTGCGCGATTCAGACGTAAAACCGTACTCCAGAATGCGGCCTGTGAAAACCTGACCTACCACATACATGACCAAAATGGCGTTGACCACCCACTTCATCTTGACCTCACCCGCACGGGGGGCCACATAAAACGTGACCAGAGCCAGACCACAGTAGGCCAAGCGTTTAATGACAAAAAACGAGTACACATACTGGTTGTAGAGGTGCAGCGACTCGATCACCAGCGCAATGACGCTCAGCGTGATCACCCAGGCCACCAGCTTATAGGGGCCGGGGTAGGTGAAGTAGAAAAACATAAGCCCGGCGGCACCCACCACCCCACCCAGGTTCACCATAGCGGTGAGGACGGGGCTAAGCTGGTTAAAGCCATACGTCATCGAACTGACTCCGAAGAGCAGGATGAACAGGGCAATACGGTGAATCCAGATCTTCATTTACGGGTTGCTCAACACGCGTTCATAAATGGCCTTCGTCTCATCGGTGATGTGCTTGGCGTCGAAACGCTCCAGCGCAATGTGCCGGGCCTGCCGGGCGATGCGCTGCCGCAGGTCTTTGCTTTCCCAGAGCTGCTCTACACCCCGGGCAATGTCGACCGGCTCAAGCGAAGTCAGGATGCCCGTTTCGCCCGAATCGATCATCGACGATACGCCGCCTACGTCACTGGCTACTACCGGCAAACCCGCCAGCTGGGCCTCCGACACGCTGTTGGGGCTATTGTCGATGTAGGACGGGTGTAGCAGGCAAAACGCTTCGTGATACGCTGACCACAGTTGCGGGGCCGACAGCATCCCCCGGTGTTCCAGCGCCGACGCCGGTACATTGGGCAGATCGAGCGACTGGGCCAGGTCGACCAGCATAGCGGTATCGCCATAGCCGGTCACTATCAGGCGGATGGGCAACTTCTGCCGCAGGATATTCAGGGCTTTCAGGGCTTCCCGAATGCCTTTGATGTCGTTGAGGCCACCCACAAACAGCATGGCATCGGCGTTGGCATTGGCCGTCGCGTCGATGGGCTCGTAGAATTCCGGACGCATCAGTTCCCAGTTGTGGTGAATGATGGCGTCGGGTTGTAGTTGCTTAATAATGGCCTTATCCCAGTGCGTGCGGCCAATGTAGTGGCGAACGCTGGGCGCGTACTTCTTCTCGTAATAGCTGGCCACCGCCCACGACGCATGCCGGTATTCGGGCTTTTTGGGCAGGTACTTGTAGTATTCCGTTACAAAACCCTGTGCGCTCAGCACCTTCGGTACCGTGAGGCCAGACCCCATGGCGGCGTACTGCTGTTCGGTGCCGTGAATATGCACCAGATCATACTGCGACCCGATTTCGTTGACGTATTCACGTACCCGCCGCACGCGCCGCGCATAGCCTGTGAGCAGATCGATCTTGTCGTCGGGGACTTTCAAAAAAATGTACCGGACCCCGTCGCGTACGGTCTCTTCGTCCTGCTCAATGGCGTGGTTATAGCTCACCACCGTAATCCGCACCTGTCCCGTAGCGACCAGCCGGGCAGCCAGAGCAGTCATCCAGGGCATGGGGTGGCCAGGTTTGGCCGGGTGCGGAGCCGGGGCCAGCCAGAGTGCGTTGATCATGCGTTGAGAACAGATAATGGTTCGTTGAGCGCCTGGTCGTAAAACGTAATCAGGCGCGTTAATGCCGTTTCGTGGTCGAAATGGACTGCCGCAAAATCGGCCTGCCGAATGGCCAGCGTCTTGCGTTCGGCCGGATCGAAGTAATGGAGTATCTCATCCGTAACCCCTTCGGCATCAGTACTTTTCAAGAGCCCGTCGTGGCCCGGTACCATTTCGGGAATACCCCCTACAGGCAGGGCTAGTACTGGTGTCTGTACGGCCATGGCCTCAATGATGCTGTAGGGGCAGTTGTCGTTAAGGGCCGTGTGTACGTACAGATCCGTTTGGGCCACCAGCCGCCACGGGGCCGCCTGCCGACCATAGAACGTGACGTGGTCTGTTAACTTCAACTCAGCCACCAGTTGCTCATATTCCGTTCGTTTTGGGCCATCGCCGATAAGCCAGATGTTGAACTTTTCGACACCCCGCCGTCTCAATTCGTCACCAACTTCGATCAGAAGTTTCTGATTTTTTCGCTCATCGACATAACCCACGTTGCTGATGGTGAGTCCCTCTTCGCTCGCTTCGTGCGTGATGGTAGCCGTAGCGATTTCCGCCGAAACCGTGTTGTACAGAATCACCTTGTTGACATCGGCGGGCAACAGATGCTTCGATTTCTGATAAGCGTAATCCGAAACGAACACGTAGTTTCTCACCTGCGAAAACAGGTAGCCATACCAGCGCGTAAGCTGTTTCTGAAGCCAGCCGGGCAGCTTGTTGGCGGTAGTAAGCTCAGTAACAGGGTCATCGTTGAAATGGCAGGTCAGCACCACCGGCACTTTCTTACCCAGCGCCAGCCACGCCGCCACCCCCGACCGCACATCCTGCGCGTGGATCACGTCGAACGCTTCGGTCCGCCGCGCCCGTGCACCCAGATACAACCGCACGAAGTAGGACAGCTCAAACCAGATCACCCGGCTCACGGTACCTAACCGGTTGAAAACATGGCCGATAATATTGAGCAGTTTATTCCAGAACGGCGGCGTATCGGTTGTTTCCACCACCGTTACCTGATGGCCACGGCGCACCAGATCCTGCGACAGGGTGCGGTAATACGTAACCACGCCCGACGGAGAATAAGTCGCTAAGAAAGTGACGATCAGAACGTTCATTTTTGAAGGGAGTTCAAGGGTCAGACCTTAAACTCATTTATGCATGTACTTATACAGCCTCAGCGTGAGAATGTTATCGGGACGTTTGCGGAAATTGTTGATCAGGCTATCAATGGCCGCTTCGCCGAAAATGAGGAAGTTGTAGAGGCGGTTGGTGCGTTTGGTGCGCGCCTGTTCCATGGTCTGACCCAGTGCCCATTTGGCAAAAACCGCCATACCGTAGGCGTCGCCGTGCACGTTCTGGAACACCCGCCGCTGGTTGCGCACGGCATAGTACTGCTTCCAGGCACCGGGCCAGGGAATACCATTGCGGTCGAACGAGGGTGGGTGATAAAAGATCGAAGCCGGCACAGTGACCACGGGGAAACCGTTTTTGATCGTCCGCGTCATGTACTCAACTTCGTCACCCCAGATAAACAGTTTCACATCGGGAGTGCCCACCGTTTTCACCACCTCCGAGTGGATCAGCGTGCCGTTGAAGAACGATGCCACACCGTAGATCAGGTCAAACTGCGTCATGTCGCTCACGGTGCGGTAGGTCCGGTTTGGCCGGTCTACGTAAAACGCCAGCTCACTATGATCTTTGGCGCTTACCGACATTGAATTCTTGATGCATGGCCCCAGGTTGGGCGATTCGAGCAATTTTTGCAGCGCATCGGGTGCCGCCACACAATCGTCGTCCATGCACCAGAGCCAGGTAGACCCGCCGTTGTAGGCCGTCTGAATACCCGTGGCAAAGCCACCGGCGCCACCCAGGTTGGCCTGCGTCGTCACGGTTAGATCAGGTTGGGTGGCCAGCCACTCGTCGGTGCCGTCGGTGCTACCGTTGTTGATGACGTAAATCACGTCGAGCTTCCGGGTCTGCGCCCGCAAGGTGTCGATGCAAATTTTCAGGTCATTCAGGCGGTTGAACGTCACCACCACTGCTGCTACTGTTTCCATAACTTTATTGAGTATCAAGGTTTAATGGTTAAGGTCTAACGTTGCTTCGCGTGCGACGCCCCCCCCGCGAAGCAACGTTAGACCTTAACCATTAAACCTTGAACTTCTTTCTCCCCAGCCGCGCTTTGCCAAAGGCAATGGCTTCCTGGATGGTTTCACGTTGAATAATTCTTACGCCTTTGTAATACAGGTAGCCAAACATGGCCAGCATAATGTACAGTTCGGCCAGCACCCAAGCGTAGGCCGCGCCGGTGTAGCCGTAGCTTTTGATGAGCCATACGTTGAGTACCAGCCCCACCACCGACCCAATGGCCGTGATCCCGAAAAACGCCTTGTCCATGCGTAGGTTCAGCATCGTGTGCATGCCCAGCAGGTTGCTGGCTCCGATGATGATGGGCAGAAACGCCACAATCCGCAACACCGGAATGGCATCGGCAAAGGCCGCGCCGTAGAACAGATTCACGAAATAAGGTGCAATGATCCAGAGGCCAATCGTGATCAGCACCATCAACCCCACCAGGGGCAGAAACGCCGTTTGCACCAACCGGAGGCCGTTTTCGCGTCCTTTCCCAAAAGCATTAGCCACAATGGGGAAAAACGCCTGGTTCAGGGCCAGGGCAACAAATGACCGGGCGATGCCCTCCAGCCGCGTGCCCGCCGAGAATATCCCGACCTGATACGATGTGCTGAGCAGCCCCAGAAAAAACACCGTCGAGCTGGCGTAGATCGTGATCATAACCGACGAGAAAAACAGCGTGCTGTCTTCCTTGAACCGATTGATGAGCCGCGCCACCGATGGCCACGCAAACGTGATCTTGAACCGCTTCACCGCAATACCGAGCGCCACTACATTGATGGCCACCTGCGATACGCTCAGTGACAGGTTCTGATAGATGTAGTCGTTGGCTTCGCGGATGAATAAAAACACCGACGCGGTCACCAGCACTTTCACCACCAGGTTAAACACCGCCACCCGGCTCAGATCTTCCATGGCCTGGTACACCCAAAACGGCGACAGCACCATGGCAATGGTTGTGATGTAGGTGCAGATGTGCAGCCAAGCGTGTTCCCTGAATTGCGGGTTCAGGTAGGTAACAAACCCGAAAATCACCGACGACAACACCCACAGCACTACTTTACCAGCAATGACTTCACTAAAAATTTTGTCGACAACAGCCTTGTTGTAGCGGTTGGAGGCAATGGCCCTGACCGCCGCCATCTCAAAGCCGTAGTTGATCAGCAGCGTGAAGTAGGCAATGTAGGCCAGCGAGAAGTTGAGCAGCCCCAGCTTATCCGGCCCGATGATGCGCACTACGTAGGGTACCGTCAGAATGGGCAGCAGAAAGTTGGCTACCTGCACGCTGAACAGCGACGCTACGTTGACTGCAAACCGGCGCAGCGTGGGCTTCGACAGCATGGGCTGCCCCTCCGGCGTTTCCTGCGGGGGTACTTCGGCAGCCGTACCTGTTACCAGAGGCCGGGTTTCTACATCGGGACTGGCTCCTACCATGCGTTTTTATTGCCCATGAATACGGCCTTCACCGTCCACCAGCAGATGCGGGCGTCGAGCGACAGCGACTGCCGATGGATATACATGCGGTCGTAACGAATACGGAGCTTCATCTGGTGGTCTTCGCGGGTTTCACCACGTGCCCCCCGCGACTGTGCCAACCCCGTGATACCGGGTTTCACTTTATAACGGTCCTTATAGCCGGGCATCACGTGCCAGAACTTGGCGTCGAGTGGTAGCGGGTGTGGGCGCGGACCTACCACGCTCATGTGACCAGCCAGTACGTTCAGAAACTGGGGCATCTCGTCGAGGTTCGTTTTCCGCAGAATACGACCAATGGGCGTTACCCGCGAGTCACCCTGCTCAGCTTGTTTGAATTCAGCCCCTGGGTTGTAGGTCATGGTACGAAATTTGAGACATGGAAATTGCCGTCCATTCCGTCCCGACCGAACCTGCACAAACAAAGCAGGTCCCCGCGACGATAGTCGAATCAGCAGAGCCAATAGGGGTAACAGCCAGGAAAGGACCGTTAACGTAACCACACCGGCTACTGCCAGGTCAAACCCGCGCTTGGCGATGTCCCGGTAAAGCGGTTGATTAGACGTAACGCCACGTTCGAATCTGGCTCGAACCGGCTCAAGGCTGGTTGCGCTTAGCATAACGTGTGTGGATAA
Source organism: Fibrella rubiginis (assembly GCF_017353185.1). Classification (GTDB taxonomy): domain Bacteria; phylum Bacteroidota; class Bacteroidia; order Cytophagales; family Spirosomataceae; genus Fibrella; species Fibrella rubiginis. Next base: position 92,281 of record NZ_JAFMYV010000011.1, read on the forward strand.
TTTTTATGGGTTAGTAAACAAAAGAGGCACGCTCATTAAGACAGCCAATACTTTCTGGCTTTCCCTGACTTACCGTAATAGGCACTCTTACTTGTGTTGTTGGTGTAGTACGACTCATTGCCACCTACTGCATTCAACACAATATTCAACTTGTTGAACCGCTGTTCACGATTCAACGCGTTTACCATTTTCAGGTAATTTTTGGGGGTCACGTCGTGCCGTACGACAAACAGCGTGGTATCGGCGTAGGGCGCAACAACCTGAGCATCAGACACAAAACCAATTGGCGGCGTGTCGATGATGATGTATTCGAAGCGTTTCCGCAGATCGGCAATCAGTTCGCCCAGGCGGGGGCTGCTAAGCAACTCGGCGGGGTTGTAGTCGTCGCTGATGGTGCCGCTGCTGATGATCGAGTAGTTAGCCTGACCCGGCATAGGCATCAGCACCTCATCCAGCGTAGCCTCGCCAGCCAGGTAGTTGCTCATGCCTACCGTGTTGTCTACCTGGAAGGCCGTGTGCAGCTTCGACAACCGCAGGTCCATTTCCAGGATCACCGTTGGCCGGTCAACCAGCGCCAGTGAGGCACCCAGGTTAAGCGACACAAACGTTTTGCCCTCGCCGCTGATGCTCGACGTAACCAGCACTACCTGGCTTTCGGTTGAATTAGTGCCACGCAAAAACTGGAGGTTAGCCCGCAACGACCGGATCTGTTCAGCAATCATGGTGCGGCTTTTGGCAGTGATCACCAGCGGCTTGCGCTCCTGATTGCGGCTGATTTCGCCCAGAATGGGAATCTGCGTCGTTTCTTCAATTTCGTTGCGGTTTTTCACCCGGGTATTCATCAGGTCACGCCCGGCGATGGCACCCATTGGCAGCAGAAAACCAATCAGGCCAAAGAGCATATACATCATTGGTTTCACGGGCTTCACCGGTGTGCCACTGCTTTTGGCTTCGTCTACGGTGCGGCTGTCGGAAATGGCGGCGGCAAAAGCCACAGCTGTTTCTTCGCGCTTCTGCAGGAGATACGTGTACAGATTGCTTTGAATAGCCTGCTGACGCGAGATGTCCATCAGGGCACGCTCCTGCTCAGGAATAGACCGGATTTTACCTTCTATCTCGCTGTTCTTGGCTGCATACCCCTGCTTTGATGATGTCAGCATCGACTTCATAGTCGACACCGTTTCGCTGATGTTATTTTTCGTTTTCCTGATCTGTGCATCCAGTGCCTGCAAAGCCGGACTGCCATCGTTCATGGTACGAGCCGTTTCCTCACGCTTGTTCTCCAGGTCCGACATCTTTGAGATCTGGTTCAACAGCGTAGGATCGTTCAAACCGACCGTAGCGGGTGTGCCTCCCCGGTTTTCGGGTTGGCTGTTGATGTAGCGCTGCACGTCGTTGAGGGCAGCCAACTGAATGTTTACCTCGTTCAGTTTGGCGTCATTCTCTTTCGATGATAGCAGGAAAGTCTGCGCCTGTGAGCTCAGATCGGTGATACCCCGGCTGGTTTTGTACGATTCTACTTTCCGTTCAACCCCCGACAGCTCACTGCCAACCGCACTCAAACGCTCCTGAATAAACTTGATCGTGTTGCGGGCTACTTTATTTTTATCAATGATAGCTGCCTCGTTGTATTCGCGAATCACTTCGTTCAGGATAGCCTCTCCTTTAGCCGGAACGGCATCTTCGAGCGTCAACACCACCACCGACGACGTCTTGCTGGTAGGTTCGGCTTTCAGGCGTTCGGCATAGCCCTGCGCCATGTCATCCACTTTTGCTACCTGTACGGTTACTACCGGCGTTCTGGCCGACACTGTGTCTTTAGCGTTGACGCGCAACGAGCCAAATGGCGTTTCTACCAGTTGATTGGTTGGGTACGACTGCCCGTTGATGCTAACCGTTTTGGCGTTGGCAAACGTCAGCGTAAGGGGTTTTTCGTATAAGGCTGGGGTGGCTTTTTCTACCACCAGCTGAGCAGGCGATTCAGGACCAAACACTTCGCGCTTTCCGTATTTCACCTGGACGAAATACTGTTTGTCGAGGTGAAGTTTATTGACCACCCGCGTCATGAGCGTAGATGACTTGAGAATCTCGATCTCGTTTTCAACCACCTTCTTGGGCGATGTCACCTGCAATTCGCGGAGCATGCTGCCCTGATCACTACCTTTCTTCTCATCCATGATGAGCAGGCTGGCCTGAGAGCGGTAGGTAGGTTGCTTATAAAGTAGATACACATAAGCACCAGCCAGGCCTAATGCCACCGATAGCACGAACCAGGGCCATTGGCGCAAATAGCGCATCAGTACAGGCCGCACACTGGGTGATTCGGCTTCAACAATCTGATACGACTGATTGGGCTGATGAGGTGTGGGAAACGAAACGTCGTTAGTCATAACGGCACGTGAGTATGGAAAAAAGTCAATAGTCGAGTTGCAATCCTGCAACGCTCTATCTACTCTGTCAATTGAGTAGACGTAGCATTGTATACGCGAATGTAACAATTTTAGATTGGCTCAAGTCCGGCTTTTATGTAAAACCTATGGTATGGCCAACCGTGAAAAGTACAAACTTCATCTTTCGTATAGAGTAAACTGTAACAGGCCGAAAAACGCTCGATCTTTTCCAAAAAATAGCTTAAAACTGTTTAAATGGCCTTTTTAACGTTGTAACGTTTAATTTACAAAATACGGAAAACGGGTATTATATCATTCCAGAGTACTATTTTATCTAATATGGGCCAAATAGGTGATAGGTGTAGTTATAAAATATGATAAATAAGTACAATCGGGACGGATTGTGATTTTAAATGATAATTAATGACATATGTACAGTTTATCCATAGTCGATAATCTCGGTATAATCCAAATTTGCGACGTAGACTTCCTATTCAGTCTACAGATTACGTGATATTGATTGGGTAATACCTCCATCACCTTTTTATTAAGCGGTAGGTGAGCTAGTTACGCCAAACATCGTAGGAAAAGCGCAGGATAGTGGCGGCAATCACGCAAAGGAAAAATACACGGATAAACCCATTGCCCCGCAATAGCGCCAACCGAACACCTAGTGTAGCCCCAGACAGGTTGGCCACAGCCATAGGCAAGGCAACGGCGTAGAGAATATGCCCATTTGACGCAAAAAAGAGCAGGCTCGCCAGGTTTGTAGCTACGTTTACCCACTTGGCGTGGGCAGAGGCCCGCAGAAAATCGAAACCCAGCCAACCCACAAAACCCAGTACCAGAAAGCTGCCCGTACCCGGTCCAAAAAAGCCATCGTAGAACCCCAGGACCCCACCCAGCGCCAGCATACGCGTGCGCAACTGTCTGTCTGTTAATTGAATAACTACCTGCTGACCAAAATTGCGGTTCAACAGTGTATAGATAAACACACCGATCAGAATCAACAGCGCCAGCGGCTTCATGAATACATTGGGCACGCGGGTGAGCGTGAATGACCCCGCGGCGGAGGCTAAAAATGCAACGGCTGCCATGGGCCACAGCTGCTTCCATTGTACCACCACCCGGCGGGTATATTGCACGGCACCTACCAGTGTTCCCGCCAAGCTGGGAAATTTGGAGGTGCCCAGTAGCGTAGGCAGCGGGTAGGTGGGCAGGTTAATGAGCAAAGCCGGGGTTTGTATCAGTCCCCCCCCACCCACAATGGAGTCGATGAAACCGGCCAGGAAAGAACACGCGCAAATGGTAAGCAGAGTAGACAGGTCAGGCATCATCTGGGCGAAATTAGGCAGCCTGAGCCGTTTTTCGCGTTGTGATCAGGATCCACACCAGTCCAAGGCCTGCGGCGGCAGCTGTGCAAAGGCCAATGGTGGGGGCCGTGATGTACTGCTGTGCGTGGCCCGATACAAAGGCGCCAATGATGTCTGACAGATTGACGAAAGCCATGTAGGTTGTGAACTGCGACCCTTCCACATCGCGTCGGCAGAGGGCCATCAGGATCGGGATAGCCATCATGCTCAGGCTGGGGTCGAGCATGTTCCAGACCACCGCCACCGCCGATGCTACCCGGTGGTCGGTCCAGTAGGGAGCAGCCAGACTGAAGGTGAGCAGGATCAGAAAATTCATTCCCATGATCCACGGCAACAGCCGCTTAGCCCCGTACCGGTCGGCTGCCCAGCCCCCCAGTAGCAGAATAGCCACCACGATCAGGATACCATAGCTGCCCGTTAGCTGCGAGAGTTCGGTGGGGTCCCAGTTCAGTTGCTGCACCAGGTGAATATTGTAGGCCCGGATAAAGGCGTTCTGGCAGGAATACAACAGCAGGATGGGCAGGAACCAGCGCAGGCTTTCGCGCGCAAAAAGCCCCCGAAACAGTTCGCTGAAAAGCCAGCGGAGGCTGTGCTCATGCTGCTCCTGTCTGGTGGTGACCAACTGCCTGCCAACGGGCAACAGTGTATGCTGGGGTTGCTCACGAATGAAAAAGGTAATGACGGTAAGCGTCAGCAAAAAAGCTGACTGAACCAGCACGGCCACGTGAAATCCGTGGAGCTTCAGCACCACAGCCAGCCCCGCCGCACCAAGCGCCGTGCCGGCCAGAAAGCCGCCCCGCATAAACGCGTTGATTCGCCCGCGCTCCTGATCGGGGATGGTGGAAATGGCCATGGCGTCTACGCTCGCATCCTGCACCGAAGCCACCGTGCTGTGGATCAAAAACGTCAGACCCAATAAATACACGTTGCTGAGCGGATCGCTGATGGTGAGCATACCAAGTGAAGCCACCACGGCCAGCAGTTGCGCGCCAAGTACCCAGGGCCGTCGACGCCCCATTGGGCTACTCTGGTACTTGTCGATAAACGGCCCCCAGATAAACTGGAACGACCACGGCAGGCCCTGCATGGCCACAAATGTACCTACCCGGTCAGACGAAATACCCGCGTCGGCAATGTAGTTGGCCAGCGCCGTTGTGGCGAAGCCTGCCGGAACGCCCTGCATGACATAGAGGTAGAAAAACGTAACAAACCGTAAAGGTCGGTTTTGGCTCAGCACCAGCGGAAAGCGCGGTGACCGAACCGGAACGGCAGAAAGTGACGGGTCCATGAACAGATAAACTACCCCGGTCAGCCAATGGCCCGTCCGTCAGATAAAAAATGCGCCAAAGCTATTTTTTGCTGACAAAGCGGTTGCCCTTTATATAATACCGATACGGTAACTCAACGCCCTGCGTAATACCAATGCGGGTGGTTGTCACCAGCTCAAAATCGACCAGCACGGGCGGACTTATGTGCGTCGGCCCCGTTACCAGCGACGAGAAATTATCGGCCTGCCGGCTGATTCCCAGCGAGATAACCAGCTTACCCGGTCCGTTGCAGAGGTTACGAAAGCCATCGGCAGTGGTGGGATCAATGGTGTTTTGGCGGTAGCGTTCAAAACCTGTTTTGAAGGCTTCGTTGCGGCGCAGGGCCATTAATTCGGTGCCGTCGGTAGGCTCCAGGGCGCGAATAAGCACCGCCTCGCCCACGCCTTCGGGGCCGGTGACGACGTTGATGCAATTGTAATGGTTGTAGATTTGGTAAACGTAGAGTGTCCCCGCCGGACCAAACATGGCCGCGTTGCGGGTGGTGGCGCGGCGGTAGGCATGGCAGGCCGGGTCGCCGGTAATGTAGCCTTCGGTTTCGACAATGATGCCCGCCGCGCGACCTTCCGGGGTTTCGTGCACCAGTTCACAGCCCAGCAGCAGTTGCGCCAGCGTCAGGGTATCATGTTTTTCGTAGAAGTCGAGGGGCAGGCGGTCATTGGTCAACCGTACAGTTTGTTTAGGCGTCATAGAGACTATTAACCTTAAAAAGCATGAAAATGATACTGACATTGTTGCTTGCCGCTACCATTGGCCCGCTCGCGGCCACGCCGAAACCCAAACCCGATTTTGTGAATAAACCCGCCCTGCTGGTGGTGGAAGTGTGTGGCCGGGGGTGCTACCAGTATGTGCTGAAACTGCCCAAACCAGCTCCAAACGCCGTTTTGTACCCCACCAACCTGTCCGACGATATGCAGCAGCAGGCCCTGAATTTTGGCATGAACAACCCGGCCGGTTTGCCCGTCCTGTTCAGCGGGAAGTTGATGAAGCAGAAGACCCAGGTTAAAAAACCCGGCGCTGCCGACGTGCCTGAAGCCCATTATCAGGCCCAGAACGTGCAGATCACGGCCATTAAAAGGCAATGAAAGAAACGGCAGGTTGGGGAAATAACCGTATTTTCCAACCACTCGACTTATCCGAGAGTCTTTGTTGTACCAACCAGCTAGCCGTATGAAAACGATAATCAGTCTCCTTGCCGCCGTAGCCCTCCTTGCCCGTTGCGCTACTCCCGACGTGACGCCCAGTTTAACCAGCCAATCGGCAAAACTAAGGGTTGAGGTGTGTTCACGGGGTTGCTATCAGTATGTGCTCGCTCTGCCCACCACCGCCGCCGATTCAGTCTTATACCCCATCAACCTGACAGAGGCAATGCAGAAGCAGGCGTTTGACTATGGGGCTACCAATCGCGATGGCCTGCCGGTTCTGTTCAGCGGCGAACTGCTGGCCGACAAAACACAGATCAGCCATCCCGGCCCGACCGACGTACCGATGGACGCTTACAAGGCCCGGAATGTGCGGTTAACGAGCATTATGGTGCAGTTGAAATAGGTAAGGCCGCCAGCTACAGAAAACAAACGTGTCAGCTCAGCAATGGTGCACCATTGCTGAGCTGACACGTTTGTTTTATCCTACTGTTTCTCAAAAAGCCTAGATCACGTTCATGGTCTGCTCTTTAATCTTCTCCAGTTCGTCTTTCATCTGCACCACAAACCGCTGCACGGTGGCGTCATTGGCTTTGGAGCCGATGGTGTTGATCTCGCGGCCAATTTCCTGGGCAATGAAGTTCAGTTTCTTTCCGTTTGCCTCCGCCGATTCCAGCACTTCCATGAAGTAGCCCAGGTGGTTCTTCAGCCGCACTTTTTCTTCCGAGATGTCCAGTTTTTCCACGTAATAGACTAGCTCCTGCTCAAACCGGTTACGGTCGAAATCTTCGTTGCCAAGCAGTTCCGTCACGCCAGCGCGCATCCGTTCACGCACGGCGGGAATACGTTCGGCATCCTGCGTCTCCACGTCGGCGAGGCGGGCGGTGATGTTTTGAATGTATTCAGTAAGCTTGCTTTCCAGCGAAGCACCCTCCTGCCGCCGAAACTCCTGGCAACCAGCAATGGCCTGGTTGATAGCCTCCTGTACAGCGGCCCAGTCTTCCTGCGCGGTGTCTGTTTGGCTGTTGCTTTCGCTCAGATACGCATTGGGCATGCCAAGGGCCATTTTAAAAATCGTTTCTGCCGACACAACCATCCCTGACTCAGTTGCACTCTGGTCAAGATCCCGAATGTAGGCCTGAATCAACGGCCGGTTCACGGTCACGGTGGGGCGCACGTCGGCGGTGCGGGTTACGCTCAGGTTGAACTCAACTTTGCCGCGCTCCAGGCGTTGCGTCAGCAGGTTACGCACCTCGATTTCACGGTCGGAAAACCCGCGTGGCAGGCGACAGAAAATGTCTAAAAACTTGGAATTCAGTGTTTTTACTTCAGCGGTGGCCGACAGGCCGTTCGCCTCAACTGTTGCCGTGCCGAAGCCGGTCATTGATGTTAGCATAAAAGAGAGTCGATAGTCGATAGTCGTCAGTCGATAGTCAAGAGTCGGCTTCTGCAAGCCTATTTGTGCGGAAGCCGACTCTTGGCTATCGACTGACGACTATCGACTTATTTTTTAAGTGCGTTTGCGGCTAGTTCCTGGTATTCTTTGCGGCGACGGGCCACGTCGACGGCGGTATAGATGGCCTGAATCATGGATGTTTCGTCGGCAAGGCCTTTACCGGCAATATCGTAGGCGGTGCCGTGGTCGGGCGAGGTACGCACAATGGGTAACCCCGCCGTGAAGTTGACGCCCTCTTCAAAGGCAATGGCTTTGAACGGAATCAGGCCCTGATCGTGGTACATGGCCAGTACGGCGTCGTATTTCCGGTAAGAGCGCGTGCCAAAGAAACCGTCGGCGGGGAAAGGGCCGTAGAGCAGTTCGCCTTTCTTGCGCATCTCATTGATCAGGGGAGTGATGATGTCTTTTTCTTCGTGACCTATCAGCCCGTTTTCGCCCGCGTGGGGGTTTAGTCCCAGTACCGCAATCTTCGGCCGGCCAATGCCAAAATCCTGCTTCAGCGACTGAAACATGAAATCGAGTTTGGTTTGAATAGCCGGTTTGGTGATGTACTGCCGCACTTTACCCAACGGCACATGGCCTGTAACCACCCCGATTTTAAGGTTTTCGCTGACCATAAACATCAGGTCGTCGGGTACACCAAAGGCGTTGGCCAGGTATTCGGTATGCCCCGGAAACGTAAACGCTGCCGACTGAATATTATGCTTGTTGATGGGTGCTGTTACAATGGCGTGCAGGTGTCCGGCTTTCAGATCCTCTACAGCCCGGTTCAGGCAGGCCAACGCAGCGGCACCGGCTTCGGGGGTTACCTTACCCGGCTGAATATCAATTGGCTGTGGTGTTGCGGCTGGTGTTGGCGTGGGTGCAGCCGTTGAAACAGGTTCGTTTTCGGCAACAGCGTCTGCTGGCTTATCTGGCTCAGCTGCCTCCACAGCCTCCGTTTCTGGTGCGGTTGTTTCGGTAGCCGCAACAGGTTCAGCCACAGCCGCGGGGGCTGTCTTAGCAGCCACAACGGGTACCGGAACGGGAATTGTTTCGCTGAAGCAAGTGATCACATTGGTGTGCTTATGGCTCGCCTGCGACGCCTGCTGAATGCCGTTGAGCGTCCAGTCTTTCATGTTCAGCAGGTTCCGGTACCGGTTCAGCACGCGCATAGACCCGTAGATGATGGGCGTACAGATACGCAGCAACTGGTTGTTTTGCAGGGCTTTAAGAATCACCTCAGGCCCTACGCCATTGTAGTCGCCAAGGGTAATGCCGATCACCAGCCGCTCCTGCTCCGACAAGGCAGGCAGGGGCGCAGGGGTCATGCGGGCAGGCTCGTCGTCATACTGCTCAAACACCGAACCGCCCTGCACCCGGCCAAGCGGCCGACCGTCAGCGGGGTCGATGTCATCGTCTTTGTCGATATAGAAATCAGGCGAGGCCACGCGCACGGGACGTTCCGGAGCCGAACGTTCGTTCCGGTTGTCGCGCTGACGATCAGCGAATTGCCGGTCACGGTCGCGGTTACGTTCTTGTCCGCCACGTTCGTTACGGCCATCGCGCTGCCGGTCAGCCGGTGGCCGATCCTGACCACCACGCTCACCTTGCGGCTGGCGGGGTTCGCGGGGCGGGCGTTCCTGCCGTTCAGCGTTGTCGCGGGGCGGGCGGTCACCACGCTCAGTATTGTCACGAGGTGGACGATCTGGCCGGGCGGCGTTATCACGGGGCGGGCGGGGAGCCGGAGCGATGAGGGCATCGGCTAAACCGTCTACGTTGTCAGTGGCTTCGGCGCTTCCACCATCGGCCCGTTCGGCCTGTGGCTGCCGGTCGCGGTTACGGTCGCGGCCCCGGTTTCGGTTACGATTGCGGTTTCGCCCACTGCCCGTCCGCTCGCCTCCGGGCCGTTCTTCCCTATTCTCAGCACGCTTGTCGGGGCCATCACCGCCCGGACGGCTTGTTGGGTTTGTTTGTTCTTCCATTACCTGTATTGCGCAACAACCACGCGGGTGGGGCTGGCTGCGGGTGCAAAACCAGTGGATAGAATAGCGCTTGTGGCCATTCCTGAATTCTGGCAATGCGGCTTGGTTATTACGTATCGATTCTTCTACTTGTCGTTGCAAGTTACAAACTTCCACCCATGCACACGCCGCCAGCCGCTATTCTGATTGCTGATGAAATGCACCCCTCGCTCTTCGCCATGCTCGACAAAGCGGGGTTTACATACACCTACCAGCCCACTATTGACCGGGCGGGCTTGCTGAGCACTCTCGCCCCCTACGAAGGCCTGATTATTCGCAGCAAAACCACCGTAGATGCGCAAATGCTGGCCGCCGCCCCCAACCTACACTACATTGGCCGGGCCGGGGCCGGGCTCGACCTGATCGACATGGAGGCCGCCGACAGCCGGGGCATTCGGGTGTTTCACGCGGGCACCGGCAACCGCGACGCCGTAGCTGAACATGTGCTGGGTATGTTGCTGGCCCTGTTTAACAACATTGTGAAAGCCGACCGTGAAGTGCGGCAGGGCGTTTGGGACCGTGAAGGCAACCGGGGCATCGAGCTGATGGGCAAAACCGTGGGTCTGTTTGGCTACGGCAACAACGGGCAGGCCACCGCCCGCCGCCTAAGTGGTTTTGGTTGCCGGGTGCTGGCCTACGACAAGTTTCGCACCAACTATTCCGATTCATACGCTCAGGAATCCACCGTAGCCCAGATCATGGCCGAAGCCGATGTGCTCAGCCTCCATATACCCCTTACCGACGATACGCGGCAGTGGATCAACCCCGATTTTGTGGCACAGATGGGCAACCCATTTTTTCTGGTCAATGCTTCCCGGGGTGAGGTGGTTTCGCTGTCGGCGGTGGTGGCAGGACTGCAATCGGGTAAGGTACGCGGGGCCTGTCTGGATGTGCAGGAGAATGAGAAGCTCAAGACGCTTACCCCCACTCAGCAGGCCAACTTCGACTACCTCCGCCAGTCGGATCGGGTTATCATGACCCCCCACATCGCCGGCTGGACCCACGAAAGCTATGTTCGCATTAATGAAGTGCTGGTAGAGCAATTAGTAGCTGCTCTACGCTCAATAGATAGTTGATGAGATACATGTCAACTTTGTCGTTACTTGTCAATTCATCTAAACTATCATTTTATGAAGAATGGCATAGTAACCATGGCCTTTTGCGCCTTAAGTCTGGCAGGGTACAGTCAAGCTATGAAAGGCGACCGGCTGGTAGGGGCGCAAGTGGCAAATATCAATTTTCGCTCGGCCAGCGGAGGCGATTTAGTATCCGGGCAGCTATCGCCTACGGTAGGCTGGTTGGTGAGCGACAGGACTGTAGTGGGCATTGGCGTACCTATCTACCTACTAAGCTACACCAGTGGCCCTCAACTCGGCGGTACTAACAGCACGAAGACATCTATTTTTCAGCTTGGCCTGGCACCATTCATCCGGCAATACCTCAACAGTGGCATGACGCGCCCTTACCTCGGCGGTGGACTGACGTATGCTACTACCAGCGTCAGCAGCAAATCAGGCACACAGACATTTAGCGACAGCAACAACAGCGGTATTGGCTATAACCTCAGTCTGGGGGTAGCTTTTTTTCTAAATCGCCATATCAGCCTGGACGTGGCTGGCATGTATAGTGGTGACTTCGATAAGAGTAATCCCGCCATGCTCCTTGGTTCGAGCAATGCCAATATCCTCGGCAGCTTGGGCGGTAACTCGTTCACCCTCGGCGTTGGGTTTAACATTTTCCTGCCGGGGAGAGGGCAGTGAAGGATGGGTAATAGGGCTGACGTAAGGGCAATCACATTCCCTATCCCTTCACCGCCCAAAACAGCAACGCCCAGCCGGCAATCATAAACAGGCCACCAAGGGGTGTGATGGCTCCCAGCCACGTAACGCCAGTTAGGCACAGTACATATAAGGAACCTGAAAAAATGAGCACACCTATAAGGAAGCCGTACCCCGACCAGCCGAGGTATTTTACCGCATCGGGATTATTGGCCAGTTGCTGCATGAGGATACCCACCAGCACCAGTGCCAGCGCGTGGTAGAACTGGTATTTGACTGCCGTTTCGAACGTATCCATCCGGCCCGCTGCCGTGAGTTTGGCCCGCAGCCCATGAGCGCCAAATGCACCAATGGCCACCCCGATAAGGCCCAGCAACGCCCCGGCCTGAAGAAAGAATTTGTACATAAAACGTAGCAATGAGTGGTTAGTGGTAAGTAATGAGTTTGCTTGCGCGAGGGCACTAAACAGGCAGAAGCAAACTCATCACTTACCGCTAACCACTCATCACTAATTTAGTTTCTACTGCCGAAGATAGCACTGCCCACGCGCACCATGGTGCTGCCTTCTTCTAGGGCGATGAGGTAATCGCTGCTCATACCCATCGACAGTTCGCGGAAGGCCACATTAGGTCGCTGAACAGGCTTGAGCGCATCGTAGAGTTGCTTTAGCCCACTGAATTCATACCTGATCTGCGCCTGATCATCGGTGTTGGTGGCGATGCCCATCAGGCCCACAATACGAATATGCTGCAGCGCGTCGAGGGCGGGCGACTGGAGCAGGTCAATGGCCTCTTCGGGCGAAAAACCAAACTTGGTCTCTTCCTGGGCTATGAAGATCTGGAGCAGGCACTCAATGACCCGGGCCTGTTTGCGGGCCTGTTTGTCAATCTCTTCCAGCAATTTCAGGCTGTCGACCGACTCGATCAGGGCCACAAACGGGGCAATGTATTTGACTTTGTTGGTTTGCAGGTGACCAATCTGGTGCCATTGCACATCGGCGGGAAGCAGCGGCTGTTTCTCGGCCATTTCCTGCACCCTGTTTTCACCGAAATGGCGGCATCCGGCAGCATAGGCCTCCTGCAGCAGCGGTATGGGTTTGGTTTTAGTGACGGCAGTCAACGTAGCGCGACCAGCCAGTTGCGCCTCAATGTGGGCAATGGATTCAGAAATGGACATTTGCCGTTTGGGAAGAATGTGGGCAGTAGGGTTTGAGTTATAGGCAGAATGGCGTAGTTTTTCAGCACCAACGGGCCAAACCAGCACGGTTTTATACCAATTTGAGCGGGTTACCGTTTCCAGTCTAACCGCATCTCCACGTATCCTGTTATGGAACAAAGACCCGTAAAACAAAATAGTAGCCGTAATTTTCTCATCATCGCCTTACTGGCCCTGGCCGCTCTCAACGTGATGTTGTTGTATTTCTGGTACCAGGAAAAAGAAAACAATAAAACCAAAGACGCCACCATTGCCGCCAAGACCGAAGAGGTGCTGGTGACAAAAATGAAACTCGATTCCATTGCCGGTCAGCTCGATGCCAAAATTGCCGAAATTCAGCAGCTTGGCGGTAGTATCGACTCACTATTGAAAGTAAAGGAACAGATTGAAAGTGATCGCATCAAGCTCCGCGATGTATCGAATTTCGACGGACGGGCTTATCAGCAAAAGATTAACCGGTATCAAAACCTGCTGGCCGAAAAAGACGCCGAAATAGCCCGATTACGCGAGGAAAACGGTATTCTGAACGAAGACAACGCCATTCTTAAAAACGAGAATACCACGTTGCGAACCGAGCGAAAAACCCTTGTCGACACGGTAGAGAGCTATGCCAGCCAAACCCGGCAGGTGAAAGCCCAGAACCGTGAACTCGCCGACAAAGTTACCGTAGCCGCCGCTCTCCATGCCGACGATATTATGGTAACGGCCCTTAACGCCAGAGGCAAGGAAAAAGATGGTGGCAGCTACAAAGCCAAGCGGCTCGACAAAATAAAAGTAACGTTCCGCCTGCCGCAGAACCCCCTCACCGAGCAAAACGCCAAAGACATCTACCTCCGCATTCTAGACCCCTCCGGTGCCGTTATCTCCGACATGGCTACGGGGTCGGGTGAGTTTACGTATGCCAACAAAGACATGGTTTACACGGCCATGCAGCGCATTGACTACGACAATACGGGCCAGCAGGTGTCGTTTATTTATGGCCGGGGCGGGCAGCGTTTCAACGAAGGCCGCCACACCATCGAGATCTATTCCGAAGGCTTCCGCATCGGGCAAGGCGAGTTTACAGTGAAATAGGAAAAAAGGTTTAAAGTTAAAAGTCCAAGGTTTAACGTTGCTCCGCGATGAGTACCGCACGCGGAGCAACGTTAAACCTTGGACTTTTAACTTTAAACCTTTTTTCCTACCTTTGCGCCCTCATTTTAAAACAAATTAGTTTATCATGTTCCAAAAGAACTACGAGACGGTGTTCATCCTGACACCCGTTTTATCTGAACAACAGATAAAGGACGCCGTCGACAAGTATCGCACCCTGCTTACTGATAACGGGGCCGAGCTTGTTCACGAATACAGCATGGGTTTGCGCAAACTGGCTTACCCGATCAAAAACAAGAATACGGGCTACTATCAGGTATTCGAGTTTAAATGTGATCCTACGCTGATCGCGAAACTCAACATCGAGTATCTCCGTGACGAGCGTATCCTGCGCGATTTGACGACGGTGTTAGACAAACACGCCATCGATTACAACGACCGCAAGAAGAACGGTTTGGTCGGTAAGAAAAAAACAGAAACAGCAGACGCCCGGTAACCGGCGCAAAACAACCATGAGCCTCCAGAACGAATCAATGAATAGCGGCGAAGTCCGCAAGAAGTACTGCCGTTTTAAGAAAGCGGGGATTAAGTACATCGACTACAAAGACCCTAACTTCCTGCTGAAGTTGCTCAACGACCAGGGCCGCATTCTGCCCCGGCGTTTGACGGGCACCAGCCTGAAGTATCAGCGCAAAGTGGCCGTGGCCGTAAAACGCGCCCGTCACCTGGCTTTGCTCCCATTCGTAGCCGATTCACTTAAATAATTGTTCGTTCGTTTGTCTGTTCGTTTGTTCAACTAAGGTTGTAGCAGACAAGCAAGCAAACCATTGAACAAACAAACCTTGTTTTCCCAATGGAAATCATTCTCAAAACCGATATTACCGGGTTGGGCTATAAGAACGATACGGTCGAGGTGAAACCCGGCTATGGTCGTAACTACCTGATCCCGCAGGGCTTTGCCATGATGGCAACGCCGTCAAATAAGAAGATTGTTGCCGAAAACATTCGTCAGGCCGCTCACAAAGTGGAAAAACTGAAGAACGACGCCGTTGCGTTGGCCGAACAGTTGGGCGATACCAAAATCACCATCATGGCGAAAGCCGGTGAGAGTGGCAAAATCTTCGGCCGCGTAACCAACACGCAGATTGCCGATGCGCTTCGCGAGAAAGGCTTCGACATCGACCGGAAGAAAATCACCATCGACGACGTGAAAACCCTCGGCGAATACCAGGCTACCATCGACCTTCACAAAGAAGTGAAGCACCAGGTAACGGTAGACGTGGTGGCGGCTGAATAGTCTGCGACCCTTATTTTTAGCAAAAAGCCAGCTTAGGTAACTCTGAGTTGGCTTTTTGTTTGATCGCCCATGCTCTTTCATACCGAACTAACGCCCGACGAACTGCCCGTTGCCCTGCAACTGACCGACCGGATTGTGACCATCGGGTCGTGTTTTGCGGAGGTAATGGGGCAACGTCTGGCCGACAGCAAACTGGCTACGGCGGTTAACCCGCTGGGCACGTTGTTCAACCCGCTCTCGATCAGTAAGTTGCTGACACTGGCGCTGACGGATGGCGCACCCGACGAGTTGCTGTATGTGGAGCGTGATGGGCTGTGGTTTCATTACGATTTTCATTCATCGTTCTGGGCGAAGTCCCGTAACGAATTGACAGACAGGCTGTCGGGCATACTGGTTGAGGTAGCCCGGGCATTGCGTAAGGCCAACTGGCTATTGCTCACGCTGGGGTCGGCGGTGGTGTATCGGCATAAGGAATCGGGACAGGTAGTAGCCAACTGCCATAAAATGCCACAGGTTAATTTCGACAAGTTTCTTTGCCCGATTAACGAGGTACGGGATAGCCTGACCCAATTGCTGACTCTGCTACGGACCCATAATCCCAATCTGCGGGTGGTGCTGACGGTAAGCCCGGTTCGGCACGTGCGCGACGGGCTTACGCTCAACGGTGCCAGCAAGGCCCTGCTGCGTACAATCTGCGCTGAAGTCTCCCTGCCAGCTTCCCAGACGTATTATTTCCCGGCTTACGAACTCGTGCTCGACGATCTGCGCGACTACCGTTTCTACGAAGCCGACCTGATTCATCCCAACGTGCAGGCGCATGACTACGTGTTCGGGAAGTTTGCCGAGTCAGCTTTCTCCCAGGAGCTCCGTGCTTTTGTTAAGGAGTGGAGTCAGATACGGCAAGGGCTGGCGCACCGGCCTTTGCACGGAAACACGGCAGCATATCGTCAGTTTTTAACTAATCTCCTGGCTAAAATTCAGGCTTTACCCGCCGCTATTGACACCACCACCGAACGGGCTGAAGTGCAATCGCGTTTGGAAAATAAGTCCAATGTTTAATAGTCAAAGTTTAAGGCTGCTTCGCTGATCGGTGTACGGCGGGCGAGGGACTTCCCGACCACCCAACGAAGCAACCTTAAACCTTGACCATTAAACATTAATCTCTCCTTATGTCAAGCTATAAACTCACCGAACAAACGGTTCTGGCAGCCCTGGGGCATGTGGAAGAACCCGACCTCAAACGCGACATCGTGTCGCTGGGGATGGTAAACAATATTGTGCTGGGCGTCGATTCAGTGCGGTTTACGGTGGTACTCACTACGCCCGCCTGCCCATTGAAAGAGCTGATCCGGCAACGTTGCGAGGCGGCCATCCATGAGCATATTGGCCCCGAAGTGACCGTGCAGATCGACATGACGGCCAACGTGACCTCGACCCGTGACAGCGCACCGTTGCTGCCGGGGGTGAAAAACATCATTGCTGTGGCGTCTGGTAAAGGCGGCGTGGGTAAGTCGACGGTAACGGCTAACCTGGCTATTGCGCTCCACAAATCGGGCGCGAAAGTGGGCATCATCGACGCCGACATCTACGGGCCATCCATCCCGGTCATGTTCGGGGCCGAAGACATGCAGCCGCAGATTGTTCAGATTGACGGGCAAAACCGGCTGCAACCCATCCAGCAGTTTGGCATTAAGCTGATGTCAATTGGTTTTCTGGTGCCACCCGATCAGGCCATGCTCTGGCGCGGACCGGTGGCTAGCCGGGCGTTGCAACAGTTTTTCTCCGACACCGAATGGGGCGAACTAGACTACCTGCTCATTGACCTCCCCCCCGGCACCGGCGACATCCATTTGTCATTGGTGCAGACCGTGCCGGTAACAGGGGCAATCATTGTGACGACGCCGCAGAAAGTGGCCATTGCCGACGCCATTAAAGGACTGACCATGTTCCGGCAGCCGCAGATCAACGTGCCGGTGCTGGGCATTGTGGAGAACATGGCTTATTTCACACCCGCCGAACTGCCTGATCATCAATATTTTATTTTCGGCAGTGGCGGTGCGCAGCAGCTATCTGAACGGTTCGACGTGCCGCTGCTGGGTCAGATTCCGCTGGTGCAAAGCATCCGCGAGGCGGGCGACGAAGGTAAACCGGCCATTGTATCGGGCGAGCCCATTGCGGCAGAAGCCTTCCGGGGGGCGGCAGAATCGCTGGCCCGTCGCGTGGCCATTCGTAATGCTACGCAGGACCAGACCAAACGCGTTGAGTTCACACGGGTGTAGGGCTGGTCACGATTTTTTGTATCTTTACTAGAGCTAGCTCTCCCAACTCTATTTATGCTTGTTGCCAACTCACTCCCGCTGATTGACCGCGTCGACAAGGCCCTCGACAGCATGAGGCCCTATTTGGCTACCGACGGCGGCAATGTGAAAGTTCTTGATGTGTCTGATGAGGGCGTGGTACGGCTCGAACTGCTCGGCTCGTGCGGCAGTTGCCCCATGTCGGCCATGACGTTCAAAGGTGGTCTGGAAGAAGCCATCCTCCGCGCCGTCCCCGAAGTGACCCGCGTAGAGGCGGTAAACCTTACGCTAAAATAGTTTAATGTTTGAGGTTTAAGGTCTAACGTTGCTTCGCGCTTTATGGCTTCGCGTTACGTGCCCTGAGCCTGTTGGGGACGCCTAGTCGAAGGGATGCAAGCGCGAAGCAACGTTAGACCTTAAACCTCAAACATTAAACTACCCCTTAAAGCACCAAGACCGGTAGCCAGAAAACGGCATCGGCGAAGAAGCGGTACCGGCCCTGGCGACCGAAGTAGCCGGGGTAGCGCTGAATAGCGTAGAGCACCAGGCCCATGATGGCCAGCATCAGCGATGACCGTTGCGTAAACCGCGCCCCACCGCCCGAATCGTCGGCAGTGAAACAGACCATAAGCGCACCAGCCACGATCACAAATGCCAGCCAGCGCAGGATGGCTTCGCAACGGGCTGCTCCCCAGTAAGTAGCCAGCGATGGGCCGACATTTACTGCGCTTTCGCGCTGTTCGTAAACCGAAAAAAGCAGGATATTCTGAAACGCGATGCCCAGAAACAGGGCCGCTTCAGCTTTGAAAGGCCAGCCCAGTTCAGCCCGCTGTACCCACACACTGCCCCAGATACCCGCCGTAAACAGCACAGCTACGAGTGGCTCTTTCAGCACCAAAACATTGCTCCGGTTCGGCACTTGCGATACGCCCAACACGTAGACAACGCAGATTGCACCCAGCACGGCCCCGAACCTGACGACGGTGCCGGGCAGAAAAAACACCAGAATAGCCCCTACTGCCAGCGCCCCACCTACCACACCCCAAAGCAGTTCGGCGTTGGCGGCGTGAAACCGATGGCGACCCGTTGTAGGCGCCTGTGGCTTACGCACGTCGAGCAGGCGGTCGGCGGTGTAGATGGCCCAGACTACAATGGCCAGCAGCGGCGTAGTGGCCCAATGAACCGGGTCAACGTCGGACAGGCGAGCGGCAAAGCGGTTGGAAAAAACAGCGCCCAGCACGACGGGCAAACTCAGGTAGATAAATGGACGAAGCATAGAAGGCAGTTTTCAATTCAGCCGCACCGGTGGAACTGAAAACTATAAACTAGTTGGAAGCCAGGGTTCTTTTCGCTCAATGATGTGGATGACGTCGCCCACGCGGATGGTTTGGCCTGCGGAGGCCGGGTGGACCATTACGTTTTCGCCAAAGAGAATTTTGTTGCGGGCCGACCGGTACCGGGCCAGCGTCTGCAGGGGTTCTTTGCCGGTTTCGCCCGTGGCCGGATCAATGGTGGTAAGCACGCACCGGCTGCACGGTTTCACACCGTATAACGTGGCTTCGCCGATCTGAAACGTACCCCAGGTGTCTTCGTCATGTGGCCAGCAAAGGCCCTCCACAACCATATTGGGCCGAAAACGAGCCATCGCCATCTGCCTTTCAGCTTTTTCGTCCAGACGCCGATTCAATTCATTCAATGATGATTCGGTGGCAATGAGCATCGGGAAACCATCGGCAAAACTCACTACTTCTTCCGTGACGGTTTCGGGCCGGAGGTGGCTGCTCGTGATTGTGCGCTGGGTGCTCTCGGGCATATACACCAGCCGGCACGCCTTGCCGAGAGCGTTTGTAAACCAGTCATCAGCCTCTCGGTCAACGGGTTGCGCCGACACGCCTTCGCTATCCCAGATGTTGACCGAATGGGTAGGTCCATCGGATGGGTTGGGCACCAGCGGCAGGGTCAGCACATTGGCGGGGTCATGGCGGTGCCAGACGCGGAGTTCGTTGGCGGCTTCGTTCATAGCCACGTCGATGAGGGCCATCTGGTGGCAGGTGCGCTGGGTAATAAAATCGCCCGATGGCGTCACGAGCATATACCGCCGGTCGTAGCGCAGGCCGCGCTCATCAAGAACCGCTGCTGGCACCGAGATGCCGCCAAGCGATTTGATGGGGTAAATGTGGATGGATTTTAGAAGCATAGTAGTTACATCGCCATCCTGGGCAGAGGGCTAACGTCCTGACCAACGAAGTCGCCCTGCTGGTATTTGAAATAGCCCGCCATGGCAATCATGGCGGCGTTGTCGGTACAGTACTCAAATTTCGGAATAAACACGTCCCAGCCCTGCTCCTGCCCCAACTGATCGAGGGCATTGCGCAGGCCACTGTTGGCCGAAACACCCCCAGCAATGGCCACCTGTTTAATGCCCGTTTCCTGCATAGCCCGCTTTAGCTTGGTCAGCAGCATCTGCACCAGTGTGTGCTGAATGCTGGCACAAACGTCGGCCAGATTGTCGGCTACAAAAGTGGGGTTGTGCTTTGTCCTGTCGCGCAGGAAGTACATAATGGCCGTTTTGATGCCGCTGAAGGAGAAATCCAGGCCGGGCATCTCGGTGGTAGGAAATTTAAACGCCAGTGGATTACCCGTCTTGGCATACCGGTCGATAAGCGGCCCGCCGGGGTAGGGCAACCCCAGCAGTTTGGCCGATTTGTCGAAGGCTTCGCCCACGGCGTCGTCCTGCGTTTGGCCAATCACGTGCATAGCCAGCGGCGCATCCACCCGCACCAGCTGCGTGTGTCCACCACTGACGGTGAGGCATATAAACGGAAAGCCGGGACCTTTCGCGTTGGGATTTTCGGCGTCGGCAATGAAATGGGCCAGTACGTGGGCCTGCATGTGGTTTACTTCAATAAGCGGGATATTCAACCCAAGGGCCAGCGCTTTGGCAAACGAAGCACCCACCAGCAAGGCCCCCAATAGCCCCGGCCCCCGCGTGAACGCCACGGCCGACAAGTCTGTTTTGGCTATTTTTGCGGCGGCAAGAGCCTGATCCACCACCCGCACAATATGCTGCTGATGCGCCCGTGAGGCAAGTTCCGGCACTACACCGCCATATTGTTCGTGGATAAGTTGGGTGGCAATAATATTCGAGCGGATTTGTCCGTCGGTCAGCACCGCCGCCGATGTTTCGTCGCAGGACGACTCAATAGCTAGTACATTCATTTCTGCAAAATTACGACCTTTCCCTTATGCCTCGCCACCTTGCCCATCTCGCGCTCGTTGTTGCCGACTACGATGAAGCTATTGCGTTCTACACCCACAAGCTGAATTTTGTGTTAGTCGAAGACACAGTCCTCTCTCCTACCAAACGCTGGGTACGCGTGGCCCCGTCGGCTGGAGACGGATGCTGCCTCTTGCTGGCTAAGGCCGACGGCGACGAGCAGCAAACCCGCATAGGCAACCAAACTGGCGGGCGGGTATTTCTTTTCCTGAACACCGACGATTTCTGGCGTGACTATACCCTCTACCAGCAAAACGGCGTCCGCTTTGTGCGCGAACCCGTTGAAGAGCCCTATGGCACCGTAGCCGTCTTCGCAGATCTCTACGGAAATCTGTGGGACCTGATCCAGCCGAAATAGTGGACCAGCTCAGGCGGCGGTCTCAGGACGACCGCTTGCTATACAAAAGTTGCCCCTGTGTAACGAAATAGCGATTTTTACCGTTTAGAGGGTGCAACGCTAAACGTTTACTCACTGGCTTGCTCTAAGGAGTGAATCAGCCCTGGTTCAGCTCCACTACGCTCCCACCCTGCTCCTGAATGCGGCAATTTGTCAACATACTACTCAAAACCATCCTGCTTTTACTGCTGGTATTGGTTTCGGTGTTGGTGTTGCTACAGTTGCCACCTATTCAAACCTACATGGTGCAGCGGGCCGCCAAATGGGCCACTGAACGTCTCGGCATGCAGGTTACCATTGGCGGGGCATCCATCAAATGGTTCGACACGCTCACACTGGAAGAAGTCGGCGTCCGCGATTTTCAGGGGCGGCCTATGATTCAGGTGGGGCGGCTGGAAGTAAACTACGACCTCGGCAACCTCGCCGACTTGTCGGGCCTGCCGATCTGGCTGGGCAACCTAATCACCAAACGCCGCGAGACAGACCCCCGTCGTACCGACACCCACCTGGACGAAGTGGTGCTTTACCAGCCCAACGTGCAGTTCATTTACAATGAAAAATCGGGCGACCTCAACTTCGACGATTTCATTGCCGCCATTGAACGGCTTACTTCCGACCCGAAAGCTCCCGCCAGCGACGTACACACGCCGTTTACAATCGGGCGGGTGTCGGTGGTAGATGGGGCCTTTTCGATAGACGATCCACGGGAAAAGTACATGACAAATCCCAAGGATTTCGACTATAACCATATCCGGCTGTCGGCTATCCAGGGCAATGTAAAAAACTTTCTGGTGCTGGGCGACACCATTGCACTGGACGTAAACAAGCTCCGCACCACCGACATCAAAACCGGGCTGACGGTGAAGCGCATGGATACAAAGTTTCTGTATTCAGCCAAAAAGATGGAATTCGACCAGCTTTACATGGCCGTCAACAATTCCATCATTCGCGACTACGTAGCTTTCTCGTTCAACCGCCCCGGCGATATGGGCGACTTCAACACGAAGGTGGCCATCCGCGCCAATTTTGCCAACAGCATAATCCATTCGGCTGATTTGGGGGCGTTTTCAGACTACGTCCGCGGTTTGAAAGAGACCTGGACGCTGTCGGGCAATTTGCGCGGGCGGGTGGTTGATCTGTCGCTGGTGAACACCGATCTGCGGTTTGGTCAGCAAAGCCGCAGCCGACTGACGGGCGATCTGGCCTTTGTGGGGCTGCCCGACATGGACCATCTACGGGTAGACTGGCGGTTCAGGCCGTCGACGGTGGTCATGGCCGACGTGCACCAGTATTACCCCGACCTGGCCTTTACCAAACTGGCCAACAAGATTAATGTGCTGGCGTTCAATGCCAACTTCGCCGGAACGTTCGACAATTTTGACACTAAAGGACAGTTTAACACCGCGCTGGGCCGGGTGGCGGGCAGCCTGAAACTGAAGCTGGCCGATAACCCCGATCAGACGACTTACGACGCAGACCTGACCGCCGAAAATTTCCGCGTGGGAGAACTGATCGACCAACCCGGCACTATCGAGACCATTGACGGGCACGGGCGGCTACAGGGGCGGGGCACTGACCTGGGCAAAGCCTCGGCCGATGTAGACGGGCAATTTGCACGGCTTGGTTTCGACGGCTATTCGTACAAAAATCTAAGCTTACAGGGCAATCTCCAGAAAGCCTATTTCGATGGGCACGTGGCCCTGCGCGACCCCAACGCCAAGCTGAACCTCGACGGTCAGTTTGACCTGCGTGGCCCCCGCAACCGCTTCGACGTGCGGGGCACCATACAGCAGGCAGACCTCCGGGCGTTGGGTTACGTCACCGACTCTCTAACGGTTAGCACCTACTTAAATGCCGAACTGGAAGGCAACTCGCTGGATCAGCTAACGGGCACGGCCAACTTACGGGATGCGTTTCTGACGTTGAACGGACGGAACCTGGCTATCGACACGCTGGCGCTGGTTTCGACAATTGAGGGCAACCAAAGCCGGTATCTAAACATCGATTCTGACTTCTTCGCGGCCCGTCTGCAAGGCAATTACCAACCAAAACGCACCCTGGCCGACCTGAAGCAACTGGTAAACGAATACAAATTATATTTTGGGGGTGATGCCACGGGCCGGGCAGACTACTATGCCCGGAAAACAGCCACTGCGCTCAAAACAAACCCGCTGCCCTACCATGTCGATTACCTGCTTACGGTACGGAATGCCCGTCCGTTGCTGGCTTTCCTGGGGCCACAGGCCTATGTGGCAACGGGAACGCGTGTGGCAGGCCGGTTTAATGCTGACCACACGCAGTTTCTGACCACCAACGTGGCTACCGATTCTATCAGCTATCTCGGTTATCATTTCGGTCATACCGAACTGGACCTGAACACGTCAAAATTCACCAACGGTGAAGCCGTGCTGGCATCAGCTATTTTGTCATCGACGCGGCAGAAGCTGGGTAAGCTGGCCCCCACGGAAGGGCTGGAAGTGGAGGCATCGTGGGATCAGGACCATATCGAATTTACGAGCAGCGTGCAGCAGGCAGGTACCACCAATCAGGCCGACCTGAATGGGGCCTTGCAGTTCAAAGGTGATGCAGTAGACCTTTCTTTCCGTAAGTCACGGCTACGGTTGCTGGACACTGACTGGACGCTGAACCCGGAAAGTCTGGTACGCATTGTGGGCAATGAGTTTACGTTACGGAACCTGACCTTATCTCACGAAAATCAGTTTATTACCGCCAACGGAAAAATATCGACAGACAGCACCCAACGGCTGGACCTGGCCGCGCGCGACTTCCAGCTTAGCTCGCTCAATCCGGTGTTGAACACCAACATCGGTGGGGTGCTCAACGGCACTGTTTTGCTGCGAAGCCTCTACAGCGCGGCCATTCTGGAAAGCCAGTTCAACGTATCGAAGCTGGCATATGACGGTGCTGAAATTGGCGACGTAGTTGGGCAGGGTACCTACGATCCGGCAGCGCAACGCGTAAACGTAGACACCCGGCTGATCCGCGACCGGGTCGACGTGCTGACGTTGACAGGCAGTTACACGCCTGGCCTGACAGCCAACTCCCTAGCACTCAAGGCTGTATTCAATAATGCTGAACTACGACTAGTGGCTCCCTTCACCAAAGACATCTTCTCAAACTTCGGGGGAACCCTGCTGGGGCAGGTCGATATTAAGGGTACGCCGAAAGCACCACTGCTGAGTGGCGCCATTGATGTGGTGAAAGGTCGTACTACGTTTGACTACCTGAAAGCGGATCTGTTTTTCGACAACAAAATCTATTTCGGCGAAAACGAGATCATCACTCGCCGCATGGTGCTCCGCGATGCTGACGGCAACACCGCTGTTATTCGGGGGGGCGTTTATCACGACAACTTCAAGTACTTCCAGCTCAATTTTGATGCAGAACTGGATCGGTTTAAGATTTTGAACACCACGCCCAAGGATAAAAACAGCGATATGTTCTATGGGCAGGCTGTTGTGACCGGGAAAGCGCAGCTATATGGCCCCCTCAACAACCTCACCGTGCAGGCCGACATGCGCAGCAATAAGGGCACGCGGATCTATATTCCGATGGACGGTGCCGCCAGCGTGGCCGAGCAGAACTCGGTTCAGTTTGTGAGCCGCCGGCAGGGAGCAATCAAAGACACGGTGAAGACCACCCCCACAGTTGACCTGTCGGGTCTGACCCTCGATTTCAAATTCGACATCACGCCCGACGCCTATTGCGAAGTGCAGCTCGACCGGCAAACCGGCGATATTATCCGTACCAATGGCGAAGGCCGGATTGCCATGAAAATTGACACGAAAGGCGATTTCAGCATGACCGGGTCCTATGGTATCACCCAGGGCGACTACACATTTACGTTCCAGAACCTGATTAACAAAAAGTTTCAGATCCGGCCCGGCAGCCGCCTCACCTGGACCGGAGACCCTTATGGTGCTGTAATGGACGTAACCGCCGCCTATACTCAGTCTACGGCCCTGGGTGCGTTGCTGGCTAACACCTCGTCAAACAGTAACTCACCCGACCGCAACCGCCGTTACCCCGTCGACGTGCTGATTCGGCTGACAGGCCTGCTCACTACCCCCGACGTATCGTTTGACCTGAAAGTGAAGGAATATCCCGCTTCCGGCGAGTTCCGGCAGGCAGTAACTGCGTTTGAAAACCGGATTCAGAGCAATGACCAGGAGCTAACCCGGCAGGTATCCAGTCTGTTGTTGTTTAACCAGCTGATTCCTGAGGGGTCGAACCTGTTCAGTCAGGATGGTATTGGCAGTGCGGCGGGAGAGATCGCTTCCAACCTGGTAAACCGGGTATTTTCCAACGTGAACGACAAGCTCGACATTGGGGTGTCGCTGGGTAATCTGTTAGCGACTAATTCAACCAACACCCTGTCGGCCAATGACAACCTGCTGAACAACCTACAGCTGCGGTTTTCGTATCGGTTGCTTAACGACCGTCTGCGCGTAAGCCGCGACGGAGGATTCACGTATGGCCAAAGTCAGGCCAGCGCGGCCAGTTTGCTGGGTGAGTGGACGCTGGAGTACTGGCTTACGCCCAACGGTCAACTACGGCTTAAAATGTATAACCGCAACCAGCAAAGCGCCCTGGGCCAGTCGATTTATAACTCGGCTACCCTGACTACCAGCGGCGGACTTAGTGTGCTATATACCAAGTCGTTCAACCGTTTTTTCAACAGTAAAGCGGCAAAACCCGGTATTACGCTGCCTAACGAAACGGCACCTGCCCCACCCACCACGGGCACTCAGCCACTGGCCATTCCGCCACCCTCAACAGCGGCGGGGTTAACCGACACCAAGTAGGCGGCAACTTACCCCTTCCCTACCGACACCCGGACGGACTCGATGCGGGTGCCCTTTACGGCCTCAACCACAATAGTGTAGGGCGGCACCTGAAACACATCACCTACATTGGGCAGGTCTTCATTAATGGAAAGGATGAGACCACTAAGCGTGTCGTAGTCTCCTTCGGGAAGGCTCCAGCCGTACTTTTCGTTTAAGTCGTCGATCTCGTGGCGAGCCGACAGCCGGTAGGTATTCTCGTCAATCTGCTGTTCAATCCAGTCTTCGTTGTTGTCGTATTCATCCTGGATTTCGCCAAATATCTGCTCCACAATATCCTCAACGGTGATGATACCCGCTGTGCCGCCAAACTCGTCGACCACCAGAGCCAGGCTTTTCCGTTCCGACAGAAACCGCAATAGCAGATCATTGGCGGGCATGGTTTCAGGCACGGTGATCAAGGGCGACAGGATGGCATCGATGCGCTGTGGTTTTTTGAACAGGGCCGTGGCGTGGCAATAGCCAATGATGTCGTCGATACTTTCGCGGTAAACCAGAATCTTCGAATGGCCACTCTGCTGAAACGTCTCGCGCAGTTCGTCAATCGAATCATCTACGTCAACGGCGGCAATTTCAGTGCGCGGCACGAGGCAGTCGCGCACCCGCACGTCGCGAAACTCGATGGCATTGTTAAAAATACGCGTGTCTACTTCTACATCCTGCTCGCTTTCGGTAGGGTTCTGGTTAAGTTGCTGGAGGTAGTTATTGAGGTCGGTAAGGCCAAAAACAGGGCGGATTTCATCAACACGCTGGCGCAGAATGTATTTGTTAACCATCCGGGCAAGGCTTACCAACACCCGAACCAGCGGCGCAATAGCCTGGTAGATAACCCAAAGCGGTACGGCCAGCCGTTCTATAAACGCATCGGGGTGAATGAGCGCCAGGCTCTTGGGCAGGTAATCGGCGAACGGCAGGAAAATCAGCGTCAGGATAACGGTTTCAATGGCCAGCAGTGCCATTGGGCTGTCGAACGCAGCAGGCAGCAGCCGTTCCAGCAGGGGGTTCAGCGCCGTAACACCCAGCACAGCATAGAGTACCAGAAACAGCGTGTTGCCGGTGAGTGTAGTGCCAATAAACAGGATGGGGTTCTTCAGGAACTTGGTCACCAGCTTCTCGCCCAGTGGCCCCTGCTTGCTGTGCAGGTCGAAATAGAGCCGGTTTACCGAACTGTAGGCTGTCTCGACCGCCGCAAAAAAACCGGTGGCAATCAACGCAAGAAGGGCACCCAGCAAGATATAAGTCATAGATGTTGAGAGGCGAGAAAGGAGAAGAGACAAGAAATAAGAAGTGAGAAACAGGAGGTCTCGCCTCTTATTTCTTGCTTCCTGGCTCTCACTTCTTATTTCTTGTCTCTTCTTTATTACTCTTCTTAGCCGCTGTTTTTTTGCGGGTTTCGATCATCTGCTTGATCGTGGGCGACACGTCTTTCTGAACCTGACGGTCGCGGTAACGAAAAAACTGGTAAGCAAACAGAAAGACCAGCGCCATCATCAGGGCCGGGTAGCTTTCCAGAAAACCGGCCCGACGTACCTCCAGCGCCCAGATAAACAGGCTACCGATAAACAGCGAAAGCAGGGCCGTATCGCGCAGTTTCATACCGTTTTTGCGGGATTTTTGTACGTAGGCACTTTGCGCTTAGGAGCCGCAACGACCCGGTCTTTCGCCAGGTCTACTTCGTCTTTTTCGGTCATCCTGCCACTTTCGCGATAACGCCGCACCGACGACATGGTAAAGCCAACAACCAGCACCAGCGTACCGATCCAGAGCAGGTTGATCAGCGGCTTTTCCGAGGCTTTCATGACGATGTAGTCGCGCTGCGTGCGGTTCACGTTGAAGGTGAACAGGCCCGTTTTTGGGTCGATCATGGCGAGTTGAATACGTACGCCAATCTCGTCGCTGATGTCGGGTGGGCTGGCGAAGGCTTTGTCACGCACCACAAAAGCTGGGCGTAAGGTAACTACGTGGTCTTTGTAGAGTACCCGCACGCTGGCCTGCACCGCAATGTCATTGGGTTTCATGGTCATGCCCGGCACCTCATCCACTTTCTTCACATCATCCAGAATAGCCACGTAGTCATTCAGGAAAAACGTGTCGCGGATGGCTACGCTATATTTTTCTGTCTTCTCCCAGCGGCTTTCGGCGTTGGGGTCCGGCACCGACGAGACGAACGTATAGAGGTCGCGACCAGCCTTGCGCTTAATGTCGGGCGAAGCCAGCAGGCCCATCCGGTCGTTGACCTGTGCGCGTGGGTATAGCGAAAAGACTTTGCCTTTCTGATCGCGGTATTCCACTTCGTAGTAAGTGTTCTCAGGATACAGGGCCACGGTGTCGCCTTTCTGGTGATACACTTTGCCGTTATAAGCCAGATCCTGCTCTGCAATGCCGTGGTAATCGCCCTCGATCACCGTCACGGCTTTGCGAGGCTGGTAGCCGGGCATATCGCGCACTTCAATGCGCTGCCCCCGGTAGGTCATCTGGTAATCGCCCATACGCTCGGCCTGATTCAGCCACAGCAGTACGTTCTCCTTATTGCCTTTGTTGTCGTCTTTGGTAAACTCGGCATTTTTCGAAATCATCAGGCCACTGTTATTGATCGACACCACTTTTGAGTAGCCCGACGAAAACAGAATACCCAGCAGCATCAGGGCCACTCCCATGTGCGTCACCGCGCCACCCGACACCCGGTAATTCCCCTGCGCAATACCCAGCAGAATGGCACCATTGGCCATCAGCGCAAACATCGACGTGGTCAGCAGCACCATAAAAATAGGGTTCTTCACGTCGCCGAAGTAAATGAACGCCGCCGAGGCCAGCAGCGTCAGCACGGCGGGTGCGGTAAGACCGTCCATGTTGCCCTTACCGATTTTGCGCCACCACATGTACTGACCTACCCCCGTAAGTAGGGCAATGAGGCTGAAAAACCAGATCTGGAATTTGTTGTAGTGGGCCACCTGATCACCGGGAGGGGCAATGTTGGCGGTTTTGCCAAACACCTCGGCAATCTTGTTGAACACCGGAAACGAGGTGGTGAAGATGATCTGAAAACCAGCCAGACACAGCACCAGCGCCCCAATCAGCAGCCAGGTTTCTTTGTTATAGGTCGACAGTTCTTTTTCATCGCTGACAATCAGGTGCCATTTGGCCGCCATCAGCCCGACGGCCAACACGAGAAACGCCAGCAGGTATACCAGCAGTTGCCCGGATAAACCCAGGTCGGTGAATGAGTGAACCGAAGCGTTGCCCAGGATACCACTCCGCGCCAGGAAGGTTGAATAGAGAATAAGCAGAAACTGCGCTACGGTGAGGATAATGGCCGCTTTCACCCCCGCCGACGACCGTTTGGCAATCAGCATCATGTGGATGGCGGCAATCATAATAAGCCAGGGTACAAACACGGCATTCTCTACGGGGTCCCAGTTCCAGTAACCGCCGAAGTTCAGCGTCTCATAGGCCCAGTAGCCACCCATCATAATACCTACGCCCAACACCACGGCACCTACCAGCATCCAGGGTTGCGCGGCACGCACCCAGTCGATGGGTTTGTTTTGCCAGAGACCGGCAATACAGTAGGCAAACGGCACCAGCGTAAGCGCAAAGCCCAAAAACAGCGTGGGCGGGTGGATCACCATCCAGTAGTTCTGTAGCAGCGGGTTCAGGCCTTTGCCATCGGCAGGAATAAAGTTGGGGTCCATGGTAAACACCGGGGCGTCGGGCATGGCTTCCTTGAGCAGCATGAACGGCGACGAACCAATTTTCAGATCACCCACGGCCACACCCAGAATCATCGACGCCAGAAACACCTGCACTGAAGCAAACACGGTCATCAGTGGACCTTCCCAGCGCGACCCGGCGGTACGCGTCAGGATGGCGCCAAGTACAGCGTTCCAGAACAGCCACAGCAGGAAGCTACCCTCCTGCCCTTCCCAGAAACAGGAGATCATGAAGTGCACCGGCAACGCCCGCGACGAGTGGCTCCAAGCATACTGGTACTCGAACCGGTGGTTATAGATGATAAAAAACAGCGACGCCACCACCCCCACGATGGTGGCCCCGTGGACATAAAACGCCGACCGGGCCAGTCCTTTCCAGTGCGCCTCATCGGCGGGTTGGGTGGCGAGGGTTGTTTTCAGGTAAGCAAACGTGGCCACCATCGCCGTCACAAACGACAGGATGACGAACAGGTGCCCAAGGTTTCCAACGGTAAAATCCATGTTGTTGATACTGCTGTTATAAAGGTCTGGTTCGCCCTTGTTTTACGGCGATGTCTACCTCTCTGAGGAGATTATCCAAGCGGCCAGCCTCAAAGTCTTTCGCTATCTGCTTGTCCCAAAGTGCATGATCATAGTCGGCTAACCAGCTTGCTAAGTGCGTAATTTCTTGAGGACGAAGCTGTCTGATAGCTGACTTGATTTCTGAGACGGTCATTGGGTAGAGTCGAGAGGTGAGTTGGTGAGTTGGCCCAATCAAGCTTTTTTGTCATCCCGACCGCACCGGTCCGCCGTGGTCCGGCATCCCGGTGCGGTCGGGATGACAAAAAAGCCTCTACAATTTCGCCGTTTTAGCTTCGTGTTCGGTTACGTCCAGCTTGCCGTCCTGGTATTTGGATGGGCATTTGAGCAGGATTTTCTGCGCCTGGAAATGGTCGCCCTGCATGGCTCCAATCACCACAATTTGTTCTGACCGGTCAAAATCCTGGGGCTTGGGGCTGTTGTAGACGCATCTCTGCACCTTATTTTCGTTGTCGACAAGGGTAAACTCAAAGTGGTTGGGGTCTATCTGGGGCTGATACAAAATGCCTTCCGCTTTGCCGTCGGCCCCTTTTTTTACCTTACCTACTACATGAACCAGGTCTGCGTCGCCATCTTTAGCCAGGGACATGGCCTTGCCGAAGGTGACATACGTGCTGGCATCGCCGGTGGCGGTGGCAACAATACCGATGGCTATCGCGATAACGATAATGCCGATGATGTGCGAGAGTTTCATAACTAATAGGCAGACAATGGATGTTAGACCTTGGATGTTGGACGTTGGCTGGGCTGTAACTTCTGCTCGTCTATGTCGCGTTCCAGTTTACCGATCTTCCGGTCGAGGGTGACCAGGTAGATGATGATGCCGAAGAAGACCGTGGCAATCACCGCGACAACTACCCATATCTTACCATCGGCCCGAAGCTGATCAGCCATTTCAACGGGCTGTTGTGCCATCAGGCTCTGACTAATCAGAAGCAGGGCAAATACCGAAAAAAAACGAATCCGGGCCGTCGCTCCGGCGCACCGGCTTGGCAAAAATGATCGGTTCATACGTGGTGTCTGGGGCAAAAAGAAACGGGCTATCCCTTTATTTTTCAACAAAGATACGGCCCGTTTCATTCGCCTAAACGTATGTTGTGTTTACTCTTCCATCACCATCTGTAGCCGCCGCAGACGTACCCGCAGTTGCGTTATCCAAACGCCAAGCAGCGTGAAGCCAATAATGGCGGGGTAGAACACCATCCGCATCTGATTGTCCATGTCATACTTGCCAAAAGCGGGGTTGCCACCGTTGCCAGGATGCAGTGAATCGGTCATGCGGGGAATGATAAAAATTAATGGAATGAAGACTGCAAACGCCAGAATATTATAAACTGCCGAAATGCGGGCGCGGCGCTGTTCATCATCAAAAGCTCCCCGCAATACCAAATAGGCCAAGTACAGTAGCATACTCACAGCGACACTATTCAGCTTAGGATCATTTGGCCAGGGTTCGCCCCAGGTATAATTGGCCCAAACGGCCCCGGTGGCACAACCCAGCAAGCCAAATACAATGGCCGTGTTGGCAAACTGCACCGAAACAGCATCATGCGCCAGTTTACCACTACGCAGGTATCGGATCGCGAAGATCATAGACGTGAGCATGAGCGTGATCATGGCAAACCAAAGCGGCACGTGGAAATACACGTTGCGGATGCTCTCGTTCAGAATGGGTTGGCGGGGCGTGGGTCCCAGCAATCCCCAGAAAACAGTATACGTCAGAATCAGGACCGCCAGGGCCTTCCACCAGTGTTTTTTCATTGTTTGTCTGTTTGAGTATTTGTCTGTTTTTAGGAAGTTCTATTGTGGTTGCAACAACCAAACCGACGAACGCACAAACAGACAAACAACATCTTTAGCTCTTCCAAATGAACGGAAATAGCAGTACGGAAAGTGCCAGAACGATGGCGTCGATGGCTAAAATAGACAACAATTCGTCGCGGCTGGCCGAGCGTTCCAACCCGTCCATTGCGTTCTTCGAAACACGCAGTAGCAGCAGCAGCAGGGGCAAAATGACCGGAAAACTCAGGATAGCCATGAGTGTGGCCGAGTTTTCGGCTTTGGCCGCGATGCCCGCCACCAGCGTGAGTGAAGCCGCGAACCCTACCGCCCCCAGCAACAGGCCACCCAGATACAGTTGCCAGTCCTGCGCCAGGTTACCCAGCACAAACGCATACACGGCAAACCCCAGCAGCGATAGCACCAGCATCAGCCCGATGTTATATATGATTTTGGCAATGATAATCTGCTGCGGACTGGCCAGCGTATAGTAGTAGAGTTGTCGCCCGGCCCGTTCCTGCACGAAGGTTTTGGCAATGGCATTAATGGCCGAAAATAGCTGGATGATCCAGAACAGGGTATTCCAGACAATGGGCAGCAGTTGACCGCGACGGGCGTTGAAGCTCAGGTAACAGACAAAAACGGCCCCCACTATATACAGAAGCATGCCATTGAGCGCATACCGCTGCCGCCATTCCAGCCGAAACTCCTTCGCTACTAACGTCCCGATCTGGCTGAGTGATTGTTGCATATGGGGCAAAAATACTGTTTAGAGTGGCGTCGGCGTCACCCCCGCGAAGCCACTCCGACATTCAAACACTAAAACAGCGCCAATTGCCCCTCCGGCGACCTCCTCCGTGATCCTTCGTGTTCCAGCAGCCACTGCTTGCGCCACAGCCCCCCGGCGTAGCCTGTCAGGCTGCCG
The DNA here is from genome assembly GCF_017353185.1 of Fibrella rubiginis. Lineage (GTDB taxonomy): Bacteria > Bacteroidota > Bacteroidia > Cytophagales > Spirosomataceae > Fibrella > Fibrella rubiginis. The sequence continues at coordinate 125,181 of NZ_JAFMYV010000011.1, forward strand.
TTCGAGCCAATGATGCGGTGGCAGGGAATCACGATAGCCAGTGGGTTGCGGCCATTGGCGGCGGCCACAGCACGAATAGCCTTTTCATCGCCAAGCTGGCGCGAGAGTTCGAGGTAGGAGAATGTTTTGCCAAAGGGCACCGTCAGCAGGGCGGTCCATACCCGCCGCTGAAACTCGGTGCCGATGGGGTTAATGGCAAAATCGAAGGTATGGCGTTCGCCGTTGAAATAGGCGGTGAGCTGTTCGTGGGCAGCCTGCAACGGAGCAGGCAAACCAACCGGCAAAGGCAGGTCGGGCATGGGATCATCCAGGCAACTGATCGCCAGCACACCCGACTTGTCGCCCGTAATGCGGATAGTACCGAGGGGTGAGGTAAGATACGAAACCATAGAACAAGTGGTTGGGCCGGGCCAAAACGGGTCGCTTCAGCCCAGCAACGTATTCCACAAGTTAGGTAAAATATTGCCGCAATACATCATCGAGCATGGCTTTGGTAAGTGGTTTGTTGCGGTAGCCGGTTACCTCATTAAACTGCCCGGCGCGTTGGGCATCAGCGGGGTTGAGCGAGGTTGTCAGCATCATCACCACTACATGGCTCTTCAGATTATCGGCCAGTTTATGGTACTCTTCGAGAAACTCAAATCCATTCATACCGGGCATATTGATGTCCAGCAGAATCACTTCGGGGCGAATATAATCGGGTGACTGGGTATCGGACAGGTATGCCAAGGCGTCTACTCCGTTTTCGGCCACACGCACGGCATCGCAATGGCCCCATTCGTCAATTACTAATTGGTGGATATAATTGTCATCCGGGTCGTCATCGACCAACATAATACACTTAATCTGCTTTTTCATGATCTCATACGTTGACTGAAACTAGCCCCACTCACTGCCAGATTACCTCATTCTCGGGGGATTTTCATCTAATAAACCAGACACAGGCAAATAGTCCCGCAAAAATCTATCCATTGCGCCATAAACCAGTAACCAGTTCTTATGTAACAGAAAGCCATGTACCTCGTCGGGCAGTATCAGTACGTCGGTCGGCACGTGCTGGCTGCGTAGCTTTTGCACCAAATCGACGGTTTCGGCGAAGGCAACATTCCGGTCATCGTCGCCGTGAATAAACAGGCAGGGCGACCGCCACGCGCTCAGGTCGGCGTTGGGCGACGAAGCCAGTGCTTCTTTACTTTCAGCCTCGCCAATACCCCAGTCGCCCCCCGGCGAAAACATATTGCCCCGCCACGACCAGTCGTGCACCCCGTGCAGGTCAATGCCACAGGCAAACAGATCGGAGTTCCGGGCCAGGCCCAGCGCCGTCAGGTAACCACCATACGACCCACCCCAAAGGCCCAGACGTTTGGGATCTACAGCCGCGTGGTTTTGCAGAAAGCTGGCTCCGGCCAGCACGTCCTGGTATTCCGATGCCCCGCGTGGACCCTGTTTTTCGGCCCGCCGAAACGCCCTGCCGTAGCCAATGCCCGCCCGGTAGTTGACCGCCAGCACCACATAGCCCCGTTGCGCCAGGTATTGATTCAAGGCGTAGGCATTGGCATAATAGGCACCCCGATAATGCCAGCCCAGGAGCATTTGCCGCATGGGACCACCATGAAAAAACAACAGCGCAGGATGTCGTTTGGGCGTTACAGCCGTAACCGGCGGCAAAAACAACTGCCCATGCACCACCAGCCCATCGGCGGCAGCAAAGGTAACGGCCTGCGGTTCGGTGAGGGCAGCTTTTGGAAATGAAGCGGGCCATTTTGCCGGGAACAGCGCCGTAACCTTGTCACTGGTCAAAGTCCGGTAAGCAAGGCCCGTGGGCTCATTCCAGGAGGCGGTACGGTACACCAGTGTTTGCCCCGCCAACACCGGATCGGTATCAATGCCTTTACCCGACGTAAGTTGCTCACGCCGAGCCGTTTCAATATCCACCCGCCATAGGTGCCGCCGGTCTGAGTCGGACTCGTTGCTGGCATAATAGAGGTATTGACCGTCGGCAGGCACAAACGTTTCTTCTACCTCGAAGGCGCCGGGCATGAGGTCGACGGGTTCATTTGGGCGGGCAGGATCGGCGCTGAAAACATGCATCCACCCAGTATGTTCCGAGAAAAATAGCAGCCGATTTTTGCGAGTCCAGCGTAGCGGCGCGGCGGGGTAATACTGGGCAAAGCCACCATCGTCGGTGGGCGAGTGCCAGATCTCGCGCCCTACTCCAGTTTGAACGTCGGCCACCCAGATTGCGAAGGGCTGTCCGCCCTGAATATTCTCCAGTTCACCATGCCGTCCACCCGGTACCCGCTCAAACGCCACCTGCTTTCCATCTGGCGACCATACCGGAAACTGATCCCGATCTACACCCGCCGCCATCCAGCTTATCTGTTGATTGCCAAGTGAATAGATGCCGATCAAATTGTGGTAACCCCGATACGATGTAAACAGAATACGCTGCCCGTCGGGCGAAAAGGAATAATCGGACTGACTGCCCCCCGCCGCAAATAGCCTCGTCGGCTCCCGGCGGGCTTTGGCATTTGCAAGGCCGCCAAGCGTAGCCAGATACAGTTGCCCACCATGGCCAAATAGTAACCGCCCGCCCTCCGGCGACCATACAGGGCGACTTCCCACCCCTACCCGAATGGGTTGAGTCAGCCCATCGGTCGACAATACATAGATGGCCTGCTCGGCGGGGGCGGCACTACTGGTTGGGTTGGGACTAAGGCCCTCTTTGTTTTTACCCCCACCCCGTACGTAGGCCAGCCAACGTCCGTCGGGCGAAAGCGTCAGGTCACCTATGTCCTGCCCATCGTCGGTGCGTTGCCTGGTTAGCTGACGAGGCTTGGGGTTGGGGAACGTGGCCGTCCAGACGTTACGTACGCCTTTTTCCGTTACCAGCCACGCCACCCAGCTACCCGCCCCTGTCAGATTCGACGAGTACGGTGCCGACAGTACATTATCAATGGTGAATGGCTGTGGCTGCTTACGTTGCGTTTGTGCCAGGCCGGGTAAGCACAGCACCCAGAGGCAGAAAACTCGGATGTGCATTGGTGCAATAGGTTTAGTGTACGGCAATAGATTACAGCCACAAGGTGCATAAAAAAGCCAGAAACAACTGTTTCCGGCTCTGTTGACCATTGTGTTTTCCGTACACCCTGTTAAGTGGACTCTTGCTGAGCAGCCACCTGTAACGGATTATAAGGCAAATCGTTGACCACCCACGTGTCCGCAATGCTATCGTGCAGACCCCGTCCCGATGAGCTGAACAAGACCACCCACGAGTCGAAGGGAATGAACCGGCATAGAAACCGGCCAATGGCCTGCCCCAGCGAAATCGGGCCACCGTCGTCATTGATGACCCGCGTTTTGGTAATCATTTTGCCAACGGTCTTTCCCAGTTTCCATTCCAGGATGATGTAATAGGCCGGAAACACCAGTACACCCGCCAGTACGGTGAGACCGCTTATCTGCTCACTGCCGGAAAACAGCCGCCCAACATAGGAGAACATGCCGCCAAGAGTAAGGGTCACGAAAATGGCAACGATGCGGTCAATAAAATTATTGACAAACCGGCTGGCTTTAGAGGCCGGTTCGTACTGATACTCAACCAGCTCATCGGCTCGGAGCAGGTTGTCTTGCGACTGTTGAAGCATAAAAAATGGTTTAGGTAAGTGAGGCAATATACGTAAGTATTTTACTCACAAGCACCCTAAACCAATTTTCGCAATACGTATAAATAAACAGCTTAATCAGCAGTATGGCTAGTACTGTCGATCAGACTGTCCTTACCCTGAAATACTGATGGGGTGATTTTGTTGACCACCCACGTACCCGACACTTTATCGTGCAAACCACGGGGTCTTTCACGACTGATGTACGTAAGGGCATCGAATGGGATGAGGCGGGCAAACGACCGGCCTAGCGCCTGCCAGAACGAGATGGGTTGCCCTTGCTCGTTGATAACTAACGTGCCCGTAATCATTTTACCGGGCGTTTGGCCCAGCAGCCATTCAAATAAGGTGGTGTAGAACACGAAACTACCATAGACAATGACGTTGAGAAGGGTGTCGTTCTCGGTCACCTCAATAAACATAGCCCAGATAAACACCAGTACGAACAGGCTAAAAAGCCAAATAACAAAGTCGAGCAGGTAAGTAGCCAGCCTTTTGCCACGTGAGGCAGGGATGTGTTCAATTTCAATTAACTCACTAGGATCAAGCAGATTGCGCGTAGATGATATTTCCATAGACCAGCATATAAATGGTTTGCCCAAACATACACAAAAGGGAGTCTACCCTATAATGGCTAAGGGCCACAGTTGGCTGACGCAAGCGTGTTGTTGCGTCAGCCAACTGTGGCCCTTAGCCATTATAGGGTAGACTCCCTCTATTTCACCAGTTTCAAAATCTTGCCCTCGGCATGGTCGCAGAGGTAAACTTCGCCAGCGCGATCTTCACCAAATGACGAAATCGTGCCCGCCCGGTCGATGAGTACCTGATTAGTGGCCTTGTTTTGACCTGTCGGCGTAAGCGCCCATACTTTGCCGCTCACATAATCAGCAAAAATATATTTATTGGTCAGCTCCGGCAAGGCTTTTCCTTCGTAGACAACACCGCCTGTAACTGACAGATCACCATTGGCATGGCTGTACTCGTGAATAGGGTTGATAAGGGGATCGCCTGATTTTTCATCGCCCTTGTAGGGATCCATCGCCTCCCGAATGCGCCAGCCGTAATTGCCGCCTTTGGTAACCACATCGACCTCTTCAATTTTGTTCTGGCCCACGTCACCTACCCAAAGCTGCCCTTTCTTGTCGAAACTAAACCGCCAGGGGTTGCGCAGGCCATAGGCATATATCTCCTCGCGGAAGCCGTCTTTATTACCTACGTAGGGGTTATCCTTGGGAATACCATAATTGCCCTTGTCGGTGCCATTTACGTCGATCCGCAGCATTTTACCCAGCAGTGAAGCACGGTTCTGCGCGTTGTTTTGCGGGTCACCGCCGCTGCCGCCGTCGCCGGTGCTGATATAAAGGAATCCATCTGGCCCAAACATGGTGCCTCCCCCATTGTGGTTGGCGTAAGGCTGCCGGAACGTAAACAAAATTGTCTCCGTAGCGGGGTCAACCTGCGTAGCGCTGGCCGATGATGCCTTAAACCGGCTGATCACCGTTTCGCGTGGGTGCCCATTGCCTTCGCGGGTGTAGTTAACGTAGAAAAAGCCGTTTTGCTTGAAGTTCGGGTGAAAGGCCAGTCCCAGCAAACCCATCTCGCCACCATACGCCACCTGCTTTTTGATGTCAAGATACGTGGTTGCGGTAGCTGCGTTGGTCGTCTGGTTAACCAGTTTGATACGGCCCGGTTGTTCTAACACAAACATGCGGTTGGTACCATCGGGCGCGTACGTGTAAAGTACAGGCGCATCGAATTTGAGGCTTGGATGGGCATCGACCACCCGAACGGGGGCCGGTGCCACAACAGCCGATGTGACCTTGTGGGGCGCCTCCTCTTTTGCACAGGCCCACGACAACAACAGCGAAAAGCCGGAGGTTGCCGCCAGGGAATAGAGCAGGGTAAAAACAGTCTTATATAACATGGTTGTATGAAGTAGTTGGACACTTAAGATTGGCAAAAGCCGCGCCAACCCCATTCGCCGAACTATTTGGTACTCCTTTTGTTCGGAAATTACCCGGCATAAGGTACTTTGCTTACCTACACCCAATTACGTACGCTTTAGACGCTGTTGGCAGAACACCCCAGTTTGGGGAACGCATCACTCACACACATGGCCACCCCGCTCATTCAGTTCCTCGACCAGCTAGCCGCCCAACGGGGTCAGTACCAATATCGCCTTCCTTCGCGTCCCGACGCCGGGCAGTTTATCGACCAGCTGATGCGGTTGCTGTTCCCTGTTACGCAGGACTGTCAGTCGGCCGCGGCCAATGTGGGAGAAACCTACCAGCGGCTCAATAGCCAGCTTCTGTGCTTGCTGCGTCCGCTGCAACCTAACCTCGACACGCTGCCCGAAGCCGTTGCGCTCCGCTTTTTCGACGCCCTGCCCGGTATCCACGCCGACCTCCTGCTCGATGCCCGCGCCATTGCTGAAAATGACCCCGCCGCCATCAGTCTGGAAGAAGTGATTGCCGTATATCCAGGTTTCTACGCCATTGCCGTTTATCGCATTGCCCATGTGCTCCTGCAGGCCGACGTACCCCTGCTGCCCCGGATGCTGACCGAATATGCCCACGGCCAAACGGGGATTGACATTCATCCCGGCGCACAGATTGGCCCCTCTTTTTTCATCGACCACGGCACAGGCGTCGTCATCGGCGAGACCACCATCATTGGCGAAAATGTGCGTGTTTATCAGGGGGTTACACTGGGGGCTACCCACGTGGCGAAGACCCTGGCCCAGAAAAAACGACACCCAACCATCGAAGACAATGTGATCATCTACGCCAACGCTACCATTCTGGGCGGGCACACGGTGGTAGGTCACGACTCGGTCATTGGCGGCAACGTGTGGCTTACCGAAAGTGTAGAACCGTATTCGCTGGTGTATCACCAGAGCAAAATTGAGGTACGGTCTATCCTGCAATGATCAGGGCCTTTCTACGGCATATGTGATTGATTGGCTTAAATTCGCCGGGCGTTCTGCTTACTCAGCATAACTAGCTGAGTATTTATGTCGATGTGCTGGGCGCTAATTAGCTTGATGGTCGCTAACTTGGAGGTAGCGAAGATGATGGATTAATAAGGTAGCATTCAGTTATCAGCGGTCCGTCACTCGCATCTCCCATGGATGCTCGATACCCACAGCCCACTGCCCGCTACTTCACTATTGATTTGCTGCGGTTTAAAGCCGCTCTTGCTGTCCTCCTTTTCCACTACACATTTCGGGGATTTGCCGCCGACAATCTCAGCCCTGTACCGTATCCGGGCCTGTCTGGCTATACTCAATATGGGTATCTGGGCGTTGAGCTATTTTTCATCATCAGCGGCTATGTTGTCCTGCTATCGGCTTACAAAAAAACGGTCAGGGAGTTCATTCTCTCACGGGCCATCAGGCTCTATCCTGCGTTTTGGGTGGCCTGCACAGCCGCCTTTATCGCAACGTATTGTCTTGGCCCTGGTAGAGGCAGCAAACATTGGTCAGCGTTGATGGATGTGTCGCTGTGGCAATACCTGTGTAACATGACGATGGTGCACAAGTTGATGGGTGTACGTGATCTGGACGGTGTCTACTGGACACTCACCTACGAAATTCAGTTTTATTTCCTGATTGCTACACTGCTGCTGGTCAACTGGTTACGCCACCTGCCCCTGCTGATGGCCGGCTGGTTGATCTACACGGCGGTAGCACCGTTTTTCGCTTATCGTAACCCACTCACCATACTGCTGTTTCCGGCCTACAGCCCCCTGTTTATAGCGGGCATGTGTTTTTTCCTGTTGCATGATCACCTCGCCGTTCGGTGGCAGCTTTACCTGCTGCTGCTGGCGTCTTGGGGGCTATCTCTGCGCAACGGACTCAGCTACGCTCAACTTCAGGCCGACTATTACAAAACGCCTTTTTCAGCGGTCGTGGTTGTGGGGCTGATCAGTTCGTTCTACGTTGTGTTCTGGTGCATCAGCACTGCGCGCATCAGGATGAAAGAACGGCAGTGGCTATATTGGGCGGGCGCTCTGACGTACCCCCTCTACCTGATTCACCACAACATCGGCTATGTTATTTATCAGCGTCTTGGCCCTTTTCTAAATAACTATGTACTCCTGGTGGGCATCACACTGCTAATGCTGGCGGCGGCTTACGGGCTGCATGTATATATAGAACAGCCTTTAAGCCAGGCGCTGAAACGAAGATTCAGCCCGCACAAGCGCAGGTATTCATCTGTTGAACAATTATGATTGCCGTTATTCAACGCGTTAGGGAAGCCACAGTCCGCATCGACGGACAGGTGAAGAGGCAGATTCAGACTGGGTTTCTGGTGCTGCTGGGTGTTCGTATCGATATTGGTGTGTGATGTTACATAACAATAGTAATACTATTTTTACAGCACAATTGTAGAATAGTATAACTATGTATATGGAAAGAGTCGTTTATACCGACTTAAAGCATCATCTTGACCGACCACAAATCACTGTGCTGACAGGAATGCGCCGCACCGGTAAGACCACACTGGTCAAACAGTTGATGGCCGACTCGCCCATCAGTCAGAAAATGTACATCGACCTTGAACGGATCGACAATCGCGTTCTTTGGACAGAAACCAACTACGAAACTATTGTTCTGGCCCTCACGCAGCGTGGACTGCGGTTTGACCAGCCCGTATTATTGGCCTTGGATGAGATTCAGTTGGTACCTAACCTGCCCAGCGTGTTAAAATATCTGTATGATACCTATACCATCAAATTCATCGTCACAGGGTCAAGCGCTTATTACCTCAAGAACCGGTTTACGGAGTCACTCGCGGGTCGCAAAAAAATCTTCGAGATTTATCCCCTCACGTTCGGCGAACTACTCACGTTCCGGGGCGTAACCGCCAGGGCATTGAATTGGGAGGAAGCCCCCCGGTTTGTACAGGCCGAATACGAACGGCTCAAGAGCTACTACGAAGACTACATCCAGTTCGGTGGCTTTCCCGAAGTAGTACTGGCCGATGCGATCTCCGATAAGCAGGATCTGCTCAGCGATATTTTAAGTTCATACATCAATTTTGATATCCTGACCCTGTCTGATATTCGTGATCCCACCAATCTCTACAAACTCATCAAACTCCTGGCCGTGCGGGTAGGCACTAAACTTGACATCGCCAAACTGACAAGTTTCGCCGGTATGGCCCGGCAAACGGTGGAGAACTATATGGACTTGCTGGAGCAAAGCTACCTGATCCGTACAATCCCCGTGCTGGCTAAAAGCCCTGATCGGGAGATCGTTAAAGCCCGTAAACTCTATTTCCTAGATAACGGCCTAGCGGCTTTGGCTGGGGATCTAGGCAGCGGGGCACGGTTTGAGAATGCAGTGTTCAACCAATTGCTTCATCGAGGGGCAGTTGCCTATTATCAGTTGAAAAGCGGTCGCGAAATCGACTTTGTTGTCAATCAGCACATTGGCTTAGAGGTGAAAGAGACAGCCGCTGAGGGTGATCTACGCCAAGTGGAAAGCTTGGGCAAAAACCTGGCTCTGACTCAGCATTATGTGGTTGGTCGGCATCCGCTTCGTATTTTCGAGGGTTTTATCTGGGGAGGTTTTTTGCGGTAAAGGAACGCGCAATGAGCTACACATTTGACCCCTTGTCCACCTACTCATGATTGCCGTTATCCAACGCGTTAGGGAAGCCACGGTCCGCATCGACGGACAGGTGAAGGGGCAGATTCAGACCGGGTTTCTGGTGCTGCTGGGCATCACCCACACCGACACCACCGCCGATGGAGCGTGGCTGGCAAAGAAAATTGCCGGCATGCGCATTTTCAATGATGCCAACGGTAAAATGAACCTCGACCTGGCCGCGGTAGACGGCAACGTATTGCTGGTGAGTCAGTTTACCCTTCATGCCGCTACCAAAAAGGGCAACCGTCCCAGCTTCATTGATGCCGCCCGCCCCGAACAGGCTATTCCCCTCTACGAACAATTCATTGCCCAACTCACCACCGAACTGGGTCACCCCATTGAGACAGGTACGTTTGGCGCCGACATGCAGGTTTCGCTCATCAACGACGGCCCGGTTACGATTGTCATCGACACGAAGAATAATGGTGAATGAGCAAATGAGTGAACGTCTCGACTATTCACTCAATCACTCATTCGCTCAATCACCATTATTCTTCGTGCAACGATTTCGACCTGGTTCGCGAAGGCATATTTGACTGTAGATTTGTATGTATACGAACGCTTTGCATCAACCCCTGTTACATGACTGTTCTTTACCGGCTTCTGGCCCTTTCGGCTGTCCTTTTTTTGCTACAACCAGTAGCCGCCCAACCCCTAACTCAATACAGTGCTGATCAGCGCGCGCGCCTGAGTACGCTTCAACAACTTATTTCGCAGCAACAGGCCGCCAACTATACGCTGGCCGTTGATGTGGCCAATCGGCAGGGTCGCCCGCTGGAAGAGGCCGCCGGAAAAGGGCTTACACGTCGCCTGCGGGGTATCGACGTGGCTACCGGCAACCTGCTCTACGACGTGGTGGACTATAACGCCCGTGCCGCCGCTACCACCCGTACAACCAGTCTCTATGCTGGTGGCAGCATTGGGGTGAGCCTCAACGGTAGCAGCGACGTTGTGAAAAACCGGCTCGGCGTCTGGGATGGAGGGCAGGTCTACGCCGGACATCCGGAGTTTAGCGGGCGCGTAACCCAAAAAGACGTAGCCACCCGCACCGACCGCGAAAACGAAGATGTGTACCATGCCACCCACGTGTCGGGCACGATGATGGCGGCCGGCCTTAACCCACTGGTACGCGGCATGTCGTATGGGGCGAACCTACAGGCCTACGATTTCAGCAACGACGTGGCCGAAATGACCGGCGCAGCGGCGGGTCTGCTGGTGTCGAACCACTCCTATGGCTCCATTGCGGGCTGGCGTTTCAACAGCAGCCGCACCACCACCAACAAATGGGAATGGTGGGGCGACACAACCCTCAGTGCCACGCAGGACTACAAGTTTGGTTTGTATAACGAAGACGCGCAAAGCTGGGACCGGGTGGCCAACAACGCCCCCTACTACCTGATCGTGAAATCGGCAGGAAATGACCATAACGCCGGCGGCCCCTCCGCCGGCACACCCTATTACCTGGTGCAGCACGGCAACCGCCTCAGCACTACCCCCCGCGATCCACAGAACGGCTACGACCAGATTACCACCTATGGTACAGCCAAGAACATCCTGTCGGTAGGGGCTATGTCGGCAATCTCGAATGGTTATAACCGGCCACAGGACGTCAACCTGGCCGATTTTAGTAGCTGGGGACCAACCGATGACGGCCGCATAAAGCCCGATATTGTGGGGGTAGGTGTCAATGTTATTTCAACGAATTCGTCGGCAACATCGGCCTACGGGGCGTTGAGTGGCACGTCGATGTCGTCTCCCAACGTATCGGGGTCGCTGTTACTGTTGCAGGAATACTACAGCCAGTTAAACGGGGGTAAGCTCATGCGGGCCAGTACGCTGAAAGGGCTGGCCCTCCACACCGCCGACGAAGCGGGCACCACCCCCGGCCCCGACTATCAGGCGGGCTGGGGCTTACTGAACATTGAACGGGCGGCCCGGGCCATTCAGAACAGCGACAAGAATTACCTCATCGACGAGCGGACGCTAAACCAAGGGCAGACCTACACGCTGCAAGTGGTGGCGTCGGGTCGGGGGCCACTGGTAGCTACCATCTGCTGGAGTGATCCCGAAGGTGCTCCGGCGCCCGGCAACAGTCGATTCAATAACCGCACACCCAAACTGGTCAATGATCTCGACGCCCGCCTAAACGACGGCACCACCACCACCCAGCCCTGGACGCTTGACCCCGACCAGCCCAACCAACCCGCCACCCCCGGCGACAATATCCGCGACAATGTGGAGCAGGTTTACATTGCCAACCCCATACCCGGCCGCACCTACACGCTGACCATTAACCACAAAGGCACACTGACCGGTACCAAGCAGGACTACGCCCTGCTGCTGAGCGGCGTTGGCGGCACGGCCTACTGTGCCTCGGCTCCTACGTCGTCTGCCGACACCAAAATCAGCCGGGTGCAGTTTGCCGGTGTAAACCAGGCAGGCGCGGCGGGCTGCACTACCTACTCCGATTTTATGAGTAGCGCACCCGTAACAGACGTACAACCCGGTCAGCCCATACCACTCACCGTAACCACGGGTACCTGTGGGGCCAGCCGCAACGCCATTGTCAAGGTGTTTGCCGACTGGAACGGCAACGGCAATTTTACCGACGCCAGTGAGTTGCTGGCTACGTCGGGCGTGCTGAACGGGCCGGGCCAGTTTGTCACCACTATCACCCCGCCCTCGTCCATAACGGCGGGAAGTCTGGTTCGGCTGCGGCTGGTAGTTGTTGAAACCACCGACCCTAACGCCGTGCAGGGTTGCGGCACCTACGGCAACGGCGAAACCCAGGACTACCTGCTCCGTACAATCCGCCCCACCACAGACGTTGCCCTGGCCGTGTTGGGTACCCTGGCTGGCCCCCTCTGCGCCAACAGCCAGACCCAAACCGTGCGGGTGCGCAACACCGCCGGTTCCGACCAGAGCAACGTGCCGGTATCGCTGCAAATCAGCACCGCCACGGGTACAGTAGTGGCCTCACTTACCAGCACCGTTCCACTTCTGCGCGCTTACCGCGATGCCTTGGTGACGTTCACACTGCCCACGTCGGTCGTGCTGACAACCGGTCAGGCTTATGTATTCCGTAGCCGGGTGACATTGTCTGGCGATCAGGATACGACCAACAATACCCTGACCGAAACGCGGGTGGTAGGCAACGGTACGGAGACGGGCATTTTTTCGGCAGCAGCCTGTGGCAGCGACCCCAGTGTGACTCTGCGCAATGCAGGTACGGGCACAGCTTTCTGGTATGATTTACCCACCAAAGGCACCTTATTAGCCGCCGGCAATCAGACCACCAGTGCCAGCAGATCGGTGTATTACGTAGCCACAAATGATTTCAGCGGGCGGCTGGGACCAGCCAGTAAGAGCGATTTTGGGGGCGGTACGTATTACGGCAACTTCGGGCCGCAACCGCTCATCAGCACCAAAGTGCCCCTGCGCATCGAGCGGGCACGAATCTACACCGGCGCACCGGGGCGGCTGACATTCTCGGTACGCCGTTTCGATGAAACCGTGATCTCGTCGGCCACCATCGACGTAATCGCTACCCGGACAACGCCCGCCTCACTGACAAACGCAGGCGGTCAGCAACTCGACGACCCCGCCGACCAGGGAGCCGTTTATCCCCTCAACCTGGCTATTCCTGATGCAGGCGACTACAAAATCGCTATTGACTACGAAGACGGCGTGACCATTTTCCGCAGCAACTCGCTTGTATCCGGTTTCCCGTTCGAACTGAAAAGCCAGTCGGGTGATGTGCTGGTGAGCAGTAAAGGGTCATTGTTTAATAATGCTACTACGGGTGTTCCCGACACGCTGAAAACGGCCTGGTATTACCTCTACGACATGCAGATTCGGCCATTAGCCTGCGCCGCTGGCCAGCGTACGGCGGTGTCGGTGCAGACTCGGCCTTCGCCAACAGCATCCATCAGTGCCGACGGATCAACATCTTTCTGTCAGGGGGGTACGGTGTCGTTGCGGGGATCAGCCACCACAGCCGTATCGGGCGAGGTACTTAGCTACCAATGGTTGCTCAACGGGCAGGCCATAGCGGGTGCTACCAACCTGATTTACAACGCCACTCAGTCAGGCAGTTACTCAGTTCAGGTACTTGGCAGTTGTTCGCCGGTATCATCATCAGCGATTGTGGTCACGGCGCGACCGGCAACGGCGCCTACTATTGCGCAAAGCGGTATTATGCTGATGTCTAGTGCGGCAACGGGTAACCAATGGTTTACGGCGGGGGTACCCATACCGGGGGCTACTGGGCCAACATTCACGGCTCCCCAGACGGGCCGGTATTCCGTGCGGGCCAACGTAAACGGCTGCGGTGATGCTCTTTCCGACGAAGTATATATCGTGATTTTGGCCACCGAACCCGCCAACGCTACATTCCGGGTGTATCCGAACCCAGTACAACAACGCCTGACGGTTGATCTGGATGGGTCATCCAGCACGATGCAGCCCACCGTTTCGCTCTACGACGCGCGGGGCAGACAGCTTGGGCAGCAGCGTATGGACCGCTGGCTAACGGGTTGGCGCGCCACGCTCGACGTGAGTGCCCTGCCCGCCGGTACGTTTCTTGTGCAGGTAGTAGATGACCCCACGCAACCGCCGAAAGTCAGTACGATACTGAAATACTAACGAACCTGTTTACCCAAAAGGCCGACACGCCCGCCTTTTGGGTTTGCTCGTCTCTATGCCAACCCAACGGACAGCTACGGCTGAGAGGGCGGCAAACACACCTATGGCGGGTGGGTTTAACGTGCCGATCCGCCCAATCTCCTCCATCCACGGCCCCCTATTCCATTTTTACCTTTTCGCGAAAAACCCCTTTAAATCGGGATAGCATGGCTTAAAATCTGAAAATGCGGGTAATTTTGCGTGTTCAGTTCAGCCCGATTCTGGCCACCCGGTCACACACCCAGTCGGGCAGGTTGTTGTATTTTACGGAAAATTTAAGTTGACTCAATGAAACGTATTGCTGTGTTTACTTCCGGTGGCGATGCTCCGGGTATGAACGCCTGTATCCGGGCCGTTGTGCGCGGGGCGGTCTACCACGGAATCGAGGTTTTTGGCATCCGAAGGGGGTATAACGGGATGATCAACGGCGATATTTTTCAGATGACGTCGCACTCAGTGAGCAACATTGTTCAGCGGGGAGGCACCATATTGAAGTCAGCCCGCAGCAAAGAATTCATGACCCCTGAAGGTCGCGCCAAAGCACACGAACAGCTCCAGAAATTTGGCATTGAAGGCCTTGTAGCCATTGGTGGCAACGGTACCTTCACGGGTGCTACCCTCTTCTATGATGAGTACGGTATTCCCACCGTAGGCGCTCCCGGCACCATTGATAACGACCTCTACGGCACCGACTACACCATTGGTTTCGACACGGCGGTAAACACGGCCCTTGAAGCCATCGACAAGATCCGCGACACCGCCGATTCGCACGACCGCATTTTCATCATCGAAGTAATGGGCCGCGACTCAGGATACATCGCCATCCAGTCGGGTATTGCGGGTGGGGCCGAAATGGTGATGGTGCCCGAAGTGCTCACGCCCATATCGGAGGTAGTGAATACCTTGAAACAGGGCTTTGTGCGGAGCAAATCATCGTCAATCGTGGTCGTGGCTGAGGGCGAAGAAGAAGGCAGCGCCGTTGAAGTTGCCGAGAAGATCAGCAAGCTCATCGACGAAGAACTCGACATGCGCGTGACCACATTAGGCCACATTCAGCGCGGCGGCATCCCCACAGCCTACGACCGGATTCTGGCCAGCCGCCTCGGTTTGGGTGCCCTGGAGGGCCTCATGAACGGCGAGAAAAACGTGATGGCGGGCGTAATCAACAACGAACTGGTCTACACCCCCTTCCGCGATACCATCCGCCTGCCCAAGCCCATCAGCGAGGACCTGCTGCGCATGGTGAAAATCCTGAGCGTGTAGTTCAATTCGTTAATAACCAGTCCATTACTCTCGAATTAAAATCGTCGATACATTCCCAATGGAAGGCGTGACCGGCGTTATCGTAGAGATGTAACTGAGCATTGGGGATAGCCCCGGCCACTTCTTCGGCCATCCAGACAGGCGTGAACATATCCTGCCGACCACCAATAACCAGGCAGGGCTGCGTGATTTGGGGCAGATCAGCAAGGGTATTGTGGGTGATACAGGCTTCGGCTTGTGCCTCCAGTCCGTGTAGCGGTTGAGGACTTTCGTCCGTCGCCGCCGCTGTTCGTCCAGCCAGCAAATCGGCGTAGGTGGCCTCATCATCCCAGCTTCGCTTGGCGTAGATGAGCAGTTGAATGTAATTGGCAAACTCTTCCGGACGAAGCCGGGCTTTGATCGTAGCCATGTGCCGGAAAATGGCTTCGGCAGTACGGTCACACCGCGCCCACGGGCACATCAGCACCAGTGAATGTACCTTGTCAGCATGCCGCAGAGCCAGCTGTTGGGCAATGGTGCTTCCCATCGACACCCCAACAACGCGGACTTTTCCTAACCCCAGCTGATCAATCAGTCCGGCATAATCGTCTGCCATCTGGGCGGTGGTATACGGCCCGGCGGGTTTGTCGGATCGGCCCACGCCCCGGTTGTCGGGCATAATGCAGCGGAAATTTTGTTGCCAATAATCGGCGTGTTTTTGCCAGACCGAGCCGGGGGCCGTGATGCCCATAATCAGCAGCAGCGGTTCGCCCGCGCCACGCTCGTCATAATACAGGCTGATTCCGTTGGTGGTGACGTGGGGCATGAGTGAAAGAGTGAATGTGCAAAAGAGTAATTATGCCAGGACCTGCCTCGATAGTAACTATTTCACTCTTTCGCCAGTCGTTCTTTCACCCGCGGCAGCAGCGTTTCGTAAACCCAGCGGCCATCGTGGAGGGTCACGCCGTCGGGGTTGTCCATGGCTTCGGGACCTTCATCTTCGCAGATGATCCAGCCGCTGTATTGCTGGTCGATAAGCCAGTTGGTGATGCCCACGAAATCGACCTTGCCGGTGCCCAGCAGGGCAAATTCAGGGTCACCGTTCCAGTCTTTGTAATGCACCAGGTTGATAAGCGAAGCGTATTTTTTCATCATCGTCAGCGGGTCCATGCCACCGTTGATCAGGTGTCCCACGTCGGGCGTCCAGCCCGTCACGGATGCATCGAGGCTTTCCAGAATGACCCGATAATCGTCCTCAGTGCGCGTAATAGATGAGTGCGGCGAGTTGGGATGGAATGTACAGGGCACCCCTTGCTCCACCGCCCGCCGCGACACCCGGTTCACAATATTGACCAGATTGCGCCGCCGCGTTTCCAGTTCATGCCGCCCCGTGGGTTTCTGCACCGTACAAAGTAATGCCCCCGGAAATGCTTTCAGCAACGCGATAGCCTCATCGGCAATGCGCCGTTCGTCATCGGTTTCGTCGGAACCGTTCCAGTCCAGCGCGAGGGCAATGGCAGCCAGTTCAACCTTTTTTTCGGCCAGCTTCGGAGCCAGGCGTTCGGCGTCGGGCAGGTCGCCCATCCAGTTGAAAATGGGTTCGATACCGGCAAAACCCGCCTGCGCCGTTACGTCGATCATGTGGCCCAGGCGGTTGGCGTGGGTCTGACCGTTGTTATTCATAAACCAGGTATAAGCCTCGGCACCAAAGCGGAAATTCATAGTGTTGGTTTTTTTGGAAGTGCCATGGCTTCGCGCTGTAGTGGCTGACGCCTGGCCCTTCGACAGGCTCAGGGTGACAACGAACTCTGAAAGCTTCTTGAGTGAATTCAAGTTCGTTGTCACCCTGAGCCTGTCGAAGGGCCAGGCGTCAGCCACTACAGCGCGAAGCTACAGTGCCAACCATTTAAAAATTAGCCAGCGTACTTCTCCTGCATTGCCTTAATGAACGCAAAGCCCTTTTCAGCGATAGCCCAGGGGTCGTCGTATTCGCGCCAGACGTTGATGGAGTTGGCAAAGTCGACGTCATTTCTCGTAAAGGCTTCGATGGTCATCCAGCCGGAGTAGTTCAGTTCGGCCAGGGTGCGGAACGTGTCATCCCAGCGTACGTTACCGTCGCCGGGGGTGCCACGGTCGTTTTCGCTGATGTGCACGTGGGCCAGCACCGGCGCAATGGTACGGATGGCGTCGGGGAAACGTTTTTCTTCGATGTTGGCGTGGTGCGTGTCGAACATAGCCCGGATGTTGGGATGATCGGCTTTTTGAACCAGACCCGCCAGTTGGTCCATCGTGTTGCAGAGGTAACACTCAAATCGGTTCAGGGCTTCTACGGCCAACACGATGCCCGCTTGTTTGGCGTAGTCACCCACGGCATGAAGCACCTCGGCACTATGCGCGTACTCGTCGGGTTGGGGTTCACGCTTGCTGAACGTGGCAAAGGCCGAATGGGTGGGTCCGCAGATAACGGTGGCCCCCATCGCGTGTGCACGGTCGATGGTTCCTTTTAAAAAATCAACTGCCGCTGCCCGCACCGCTGCCGATTCACTTGCCGGATTGGCATCGGGACCAACTACTGTAACGCAGGTACTGCGCAGGTTAAGTTGCTGTAATTCAGCGCCAAATCGCGTATAAGCGGCTACGCTCTGATCATCAATAAAGCACTCGATTCCATCATAGCCGATGGTTTTTAGTCGTTCGGCAATCGGCACCATTTTCTCCGAAATCGGTGCCGACCAGGCGAGTAAGTTGAATCCAATGGGGGAAGGCATGGGGGTTGAGGTGTTATGTAGTTGGCAGCGGGCAGCCTTTGTAGAGGTTGTTGTCGCTTGGCTCTAGCCGGGGGCGCCTAGCCGAGTGACCCATATCTGAGGGCCTCCGGCCTGCAGCTTGACGTTGAAAGGGCTTGCCTAGTTGTCTTAAGTTCAAGATACGGGCCGGAGGCCCTCAGATATACGTCACTCGGCTGGAGCCAAGCGACAACGACTTCCACTGAGGAGTTGGGAAATTGGTTAAAAGCCTCCAAAGGGGGCTACTTCTCCATTGGATGTTCTTTCAGGAGTTGTGTAGGCGAGTAAAAATCTTTCTTGTGCTCTGTAGCGGCGCGGATGAGTTTCACTTTAGCGGGCGAAATGGGCGAGGCTTCGTTGCCAAATGAGTTGCGGACATAGGTCAGCACGGCGGCTACCTCGGTATCATTCAGCAACCCACCAAAAGGAGTCATTGGCACCTGACCAGGGTAGGTTCGGCCCACCACGTCAATGGGGCCCATCAGGCCTTTCAAAGCGAGTTTGATTAGCCGGTCTTCGCTGCCCGTCACCCAGTTGGTGCCGGCCAACGGCGGAAACTGCGAGGCCGAAAGCCCTTTACCGTCGGTCTGATGACAAGTGGTGCAGTAACCTTCTTTGGCATAAATCTGGCTACCCTGATTAAACAAAGCCAGCGCCTCACCTTTCAGTTTCGTCTTCACCAGGTCGTCTTTTACCTTATTCACACCCACCCCGTTCAGGTGCGCCACGGCCGTTTCGTGGGTATGCACCATCCAGTCGTCCAGCGGCTTTTTGGCCGCTTCGGCGAGGATGGGCAATCCCTTTTCTTTGCCAATCCATGATGCCGCCACAATGGCCATCAGCCGCACCCGGCTATTATCGTCGCGGGCAGCCTGCATGAGCAAATCGGCCTGATCACGCAGTTGATGGCCCGTGTAGCGTACTACCTCCACAGCGGCAGCTCGGGCGTGGTAATCATTGGCTTTCAACAGTTTACGCAATAAATTCTGATCCACTTTATTCAATCCCCAGCTTACCCACAAGCCTTCCAGCAGATGATGTTCGTAGCGCGGATCGGCTTTGTTCAGTCCCGCCGTCCAGGTGGCTAGCTTGGCCAACACCTCATTGGCCGGGCGGCCCCGGAGTTCGCGGCGGGTGCGGTAGCGAGTGCGGTATTCGGGCAGTTTCAGGTTCTCGAAAAGCTCGTCAATACTGGCACCGGCTACGTTAGCTGGCTTTACCAGCGGGCGCGACGGATAGGTAATCCGGTACACACGCCCGTGCGAATGGTCGCGCAGAGGGTCGCGGGCGTTGTGCTGCATGTGCCCAATCAGGATGTTGTGCCAGTCGATCAAATACAGCGAGCCGTCCGGGGCGAACTCCATATCGACGGGCCGGAAGTTGCGGTCTTCGCTCACAACCAGATCAGCGCGGTGTTTGCTCTTGTATCCCGTGCCATCATCCACCAGTGTATGTTCTTTCGTACCTAAAAAGCCGATGGTGTTGTTGATCAGAAAATCGCCCTGTATCTCGTCGGGGAAGTGGCGGCTCGACACAAATTCGAGGCCCGACGTGGGGCGCACCATGTGGTCTTTCTCGATCAACTGCACCGACTTATGCGTGAACTCGCCGTAGCGCGGCAGCACCGTGCCGGGCAGCATCCAGCGCACGTCGGGGCTGGATGTTTCGGCGAAAAACGGCTGTCCCCAATCGTCAAACGCAATGCCCCAGGGGTTTGGGATAGATAGCTGGGCGGTGCGTTCCAGTTTGTGTAGTTGGGGGCTGTAGCGATAGAAACCGCCGTTTGTAGCCCGTACAGGCCCATATGGCGTTTCCACGTTGGTGTGCAAAAATACCCCCTCGCCGGTGTAGATGGCCCCGGATGGGTCGGCACAGAAGGCATGGCTATTGTGGTGGGTGTCGTGGTCGTCGAAGCCGCTGAGCAGAATCACGCTCTTGTCGGCCCGGTCGTCGCCGTCCGTATCGGTAAACAATTTCAGGTTCGTTCCCTGCGAAATATACACGCCTTCGGGGGCCATTTCGAAACCCAGCGGCAGGTGCAAGCCCTGCGCAAAAATGGTTTGCTTGTCGGCCTTGCCATCATTATTGGTGTCTTCCAGAATCAGGATTTTATCGTTCGGCTTAGGGTCGCCGGGGCGGTAGTGCGGGTAGCTGGGCATCACCGCCACCCACAACCGACCTTTGTTGTCGAACGACATCTGCATGGGTTTGGCCAGATCAGGAAACGTTTCCTCCGAAGCAAACAGCTCAATTTTGTAGCCGGGAGCCATTTTCAGCTTGCCCAACGCATCCTGCCCGGACAGGTAGGTAAGGCTGCCATTTTTCTCCGGGTTAAAATTGGTCTGCACAGGCGGCAGCGTCCGGGTGTGTTTATCAGCGGCGACCACATCCATGGTTTTCCCCTGGTTGGCCATCCAGATTGCCGTATCACGCACAGCCGTCATCTCGCGCACTTTCTCAATTTCGGCGGGGTAATTGTCTGGCCCAAACGGATTGTAGCGCCGTCCGTAGACGTGTACACCGTTGGGTACTTTGATGTCGTTATGCCACATCCAGTTTTTCTCGATAACGGCATCGTACACCAGTTTCCGGTTGGCTTCAGCAGGGGCTGTTTTCCGGCCAAAAATCTGGTCGGTTAAGAGTTTGCCGAATAGTTTATAGCCCGATTCATTCAACTGGCAACCGTCAATTGTAAGCGGTTCAACATTATCGGCATACCATTTTTGTGATGGCGTGAATGCATCAACAAAGAGCAGATTATTGGCTAATGCCACATCACGCATGGCTTGGGTATAAAGAGCGATATTTTTGTTTTCGTTAATTCCATTTGGTAAGTCATATAGTTTTGACAAATCTTCAAACGCGATAGGCGACACCAGTACTAGTTTGGGCGCAGCGACTCCATTATATTTTTGTGCCAGCGTCCATTTAACAAAAGCGTCTAGTTCAGCTTTATAGTTTGCCAGTCCAGCCTGACCTTGAAATGATTCATTATATCCAAAAAACGCAATAATTAAATCTGCTTTTAAATGAGTCAGCCATTGGTCGGGTGTATCGAAATGACCTTCGCTGTTGGAGTTGGTGGCGTATTCCGTCTGAAATTTTTCGGCTCCGGGAAACGCCCAGGGTAGGTTTCGGTTGGCATTGGGACGAAAGCCGGGGGTGTCGCCGCCGTCGCACATGTTGCGAATGAAGAGCAAACTGTCTGGGTAACGCACCTGCATCTCGGTCTCGAAATGATCATAGTTCATCATTCGTGACCCCAGGTTGTTGCCCAGTAATACGATATGTTCACCCTTTTTTATTGGTATAGTCGCCGTATCAGCTAATTGAAAAGCCGTAGCTGATATAAACAGGATTAGTGCTACAAAAAGGTAGCCGATTGGATTACTTAATTTATAGCTGATCATGGCAAATAGTGCGTTTTATAATTTGCTGATGGACCGCTGATTTTTATGATTCTTATGATCTTTATTTTTGAATCATAAAAATCAGCGGTCCATCAGCCTAAGCAAATCACTCACTTCGGATGTCCATACGGCACATTGATGTCAATTTTCCCTTTCCAGGTTTTCGGAACAGGCATACCCAATTCGGTATGGATCGCGTTGATGACCAGCCGCTGAAATGATTCCTGCCGGAAATCTTCGGGGTGACCCAGCGTGGTCAGAAACGTCTTGCCGCCCCACTCGTTTTTCCAGGTCCAGGCTACGGGATTGTCAATGGCCGCTTTGTCGGGGTTCACCGATTTGCCCATCAGCAGCGGCACGGCCCCTTTGGCGGGGTAGTCGGGTAGCACACGGTAGAGCCACGAGGCCGCATGAAACGGCGCCACGCCCGTAAGGATGGGGTTTTTGGCTGCTTCTGGAATGACCGTCACGTCGGTGGTACTCATGTGGCCGTAGTGCGTGTGCTGCGCCTTACCCCCCCAACCCGGCGGGGCACCAAATGCAAACTCACCAAACGAATTCCAGCGAACGCGCGGGTCGCCAGCGGGGTAATTGAAGGCGTGGGTAGTGGTACGAAATCCCATCACCGGCTTCCCCGATTTCAGGTAAGCGTCGATGTAGTCCAATTGATCCTGAGGCAGTTGCCGCCAACGCAGAAAGAACACAGCCAGATCGGCGTCGCGTAGCGCTTCCAGACCGGGCAGGTCTTTTTCGCCATTATAATCGGGCACCGTTTTAAGCACCTTCGTGCGAATACCGTAGTTTTTCTCCAACTCGGCAGCAATCAGGGGCAGGGTTAGCTCACCACTGTATTCATGGTCGCCGGTGACGAACACCACCAGTGGTTTTTTGGCCTGCGCTATCAGTGGTGTTGATAATTGGCTGGCTACCAATAAACCGGCTGCTACTTTAAGGAACGTTTGGCGGGATGTTTTCATAGAGATTGGTTTTTGGTTGGGGTGGCTCCTCGTCTGGAAACAAACTCCCCACCGCGGCGGCGGACCGTCCCACTAGCTACAAACGTAGCATATCCCCACTTTTACCCACCCATCGCTTCGGCACCGGTGTCCTGCCAGCTACGGGACCGGGCCGATTTCAGCACGGCTTCGCATACTTTTTGGGTTTCCAGCGCGTCGCGGAAGGTAGGGGCGCAGGGGGTACCGTCGTCCAGACTCTTCATAAAATCGGCCACCTGGTGCGTGAACGTGTGTTCGTAGCCAATGCTGGTGCCGGGAATCCACCAGCGGTTCATGTAGGGTTGGTCACCGTCGGTCACCAGAATGGACCGCCACCCGCGCACCGTCGATTCGTCGGTATGGTCGAAATACTCCATTCGGTTCATGTCGTGCAAATCCCAGCGGATAGACGCGTGTTCACCGTTGATTTCAAAGGTGTATAGTGCCTTGTGCCCGCGGGCGTAACGCGTGGCTTCGAACAGGCCTAGGGAGCCATTTTCAAAATGGCAGTGAAACAGACAGGCATCGTCGATACCCACGGGCTGCACTTTACCGGTAAGCTGATGCATCCGCTCTTTCACAAACGTTTCCGTCATGGCCGACACGTCGATGATGCTGCCATTGAGCCACATGGCCGTGTCGATGCAGTGAGCCAGCAGATCGCCCGTCACGCCCGAACCGGCCGCGTCGGCGTCGAGGCGCCAGAGGGCGGTGCCACCCTGGGGCAGGTCGGCGTTGATGGTCCAGTCCTGCAGGAAGTTGGCCCGGTAGTGAAAAATCTTGCCCAGCTTGCCCGAATCGACGATTTGCTTCGCCAGCGTTACCGCGGGCACACGGCGATAGTTATACCAGACGGTATTGGCCACGCCTGCTTTTTCCACCGCCTCGACCATGCGCATTCCCTCGGCTACAGTACGGGCCAGGGGCTTTTCGCACAAGATCATCTTGCCCGCTTCCGCCGCCGCGATGGCGATTTCGGCGTGGGTGTCGTTGGGCGTACAGATGTCGATGGCATCAACATCGTCGCGGGCAATGACCGCCCGCCAGTCGGTCTCGTAGGCGGCATAGCCCCATTGTTCGGCAAAGGCTTTTACGCTTGCCTCGTTGCGCGAACAGACCACCTGCAACACGGGTGTGTGCTGTTGTTCAGGGAAAAAGTGTGGCACCTGGTTATAGCCGTTGGAATGAATCCGGCCCATCAGGCCCGTGCCAATCATTCCGATGCGGATTGGTTTTTTTGTAGACATAATAGTTAAGGGTCATTCTTTCCACCCATGCAACTCCCTGACCTTGAGCATCGTGGCCAGAATATCGTTCCAGGTTTGAGGGTTGGTCATCACGGCGTTGGGAAACATGCAGCCATCCCAGCAGATGTGTCGGAACGCCTTGGTCAGTACACCGTTTTCGTCGCGGAGCCAGTAGCCTGCGTCGTGCGCCACGTCGAGTTTGCCGTTGGGGTCCAGCGCCTGACAGTGCCGCCCCGTTTTGTCGTGCGAACCCGAGCCGAAGACGGTCCCGTCGTTTTGGGCGACGTGAAAATCAATTGTCCAGGGGCGTAGGGCGGCGGTGAGGGTTTTGAGCGCGTCGGTCAGCACGGCGCGGTCCTGCCAGTCGTAGTTTTCGGGCAGAATCCGGTCCTGTTCGCGGTTGTAGCCCATCGTGTAGAGCAATGTGTGCGACATATCGGCCTGGAAACCCATGTTCGGGCGGTCAACGGCTTCGAGGGTGTCGATCATGGTGCGCCAGCTTTGCATGCCACCCCAGCAGATTTCACCCTCGGCGGCTAGCTTTTCGCCGTACCCCGCCGCCACGTCGCAGGCTTCGCGGAAGGTCTGGGCAATGAGTTTAGTGTTACCTGCCGGATCGGCATCCCAGTCTTGCGGCGAGCTGGACGAATCGATCCTGACTACGCCGCTGGGACGTACCCCCAACTCGCGCAGCCGTTGCCCGAAGTGACAGGCTTTGCGTACCATCTCGACAAACTGCGCCCGCTCTTCCTTAGTCCCCATTGCGGGGTTACCCCAGATCGGAGCCACCAGCGAACCAATTTCGAGGCCATACCCCGATACTTTGTCGGCCAACCGTTTAATGTCATCGTCCGACCCGTTGATACTGATATGCGGGTCCATCAACCCAATGTCGACACCGTCGAATTTGGCACCGTCCACCTCAGCGGCAGCGGTCATTTTCAGCATGTCGTCAAACGAGATAGGCGGCTCTGAATCAGGCCCTTTACCTACCAGACCGGGCCAAGTGGCGTTGTGGAGTTTAGGATAATTGTTATCGTTCATGAGGTTTAGACAGGATTTTTAGACAGGATTATTTTTTAGGACAGGATTATCAGGATTTCAGGATGAACAGGATTTTCTTCTTTGCTGTATAGCAAACAGTTGGAGTAAAAAATCCTGTCAATCCTGAAATCCTGATAATCCTGTCCTAAAAAAATCTTGTCTACATAATTAAATCTGGGTTATTGGGTCCGAAATGTTTGAGCATCACGATGGGGTCGGTGGTGGAGGGGTTGGTGATGACCACACCGTCCATGGCCGCTTTCTCGCTCACGAAAAACTCGTCGTTGGTGAGTTGACCGTAGCGGATCAGGGCGGGGGTTTCAATATCCCAAACGCCCATTTTGCCGTGGCCCTGCATCACGATCAGGCCGTAGGCGGCACTGTCTTTGATCGTTACGGTCTGCCCCGGCATCACTGTCAACTCTTTGGCGCTGAAGTCGTTGGAGAGATAGCACACCCAGTTTTCAATGTACCCGGCGGCTTCCATCCCGGCTTGGTCGCGCACCGGTTTGGGCACCATGTAGCGGTTAGCCATCATGTTGGGGTCTACGTTCAAGTCCCAGTCGATGGCCTCCATGAGCAGGTCAAAATCGCCGATACGGTCTTTGGGCGTACCGTTCCAGAGCAGTTCTTCGGGCACAATGGCCTCGTTCACCAGCGACTGGTACATGGCAAACACGTCCGACGCTTTTTGTGGCTCGTAGGTACACAGGCTGCCCGGCGCGTGGAGCAGGCCGGGGGGCACATCCCAGCCGGTGCCGGGTTCGAGGCGGTACGCCATCGAGTAGTTCGTGATCTTGTTGTCGCCCTTGGTGAAGTTCATCAGGCACTCGCGGATCTGCTCTTTGGTAGTACCGGGCGCGATGCCGATGAACGTGTAGGGGAAATCGCCGCCGTGGTTATTTAGTTGTGGCGGGAAATAATAGGCCTCTGGCTTGCCCAGTTGCCCGATGAGCGCGGCCTGCTCGTCGTTGTGGTGCAGGTGGTGCGGCAGCGGCCCCATATTGTCGAAAAACTTCGAGTACATGGGCCAGCTTTTGTGCTCATTCCAGAGCCGGTCGCCAATCAGGTCACCTTGTAGTTCGTCAACGGCATCCTTGAGCAAAAAAGGCGTTTCCTGTCCGTTTTCACCAAAAACGACCATGCTCAGACCTTCGTTCTCACCCGTCAGCGGCCCGTTTTTCGCGGGCGTCGTCGACGATAGCCAGCGTTCGTCGATACCGCCCCGGACACCGCCGAGCACATAATAATCATCCGGGTGGAGTTTAATGCGCCGACCGGGTACGCAAAACGAACGCGGCACCCAGGTAGGGGCCAATCGGAGAATGCCGCGACCCTGTTCAAGGGCCTGCCGGGCAAGGGTTTGTGTTGTTGTTTCCATAGTTGAAGGGTTTACCCCACCCCCAGCCCCTACCCCTCAAATAGAGGGGAGGGGAGCCGCTCTAGAGCAGCTTCGCCGATATGCGTAGCTACGCTGAAGCGGCTCCCCTCCCCTGTTTTTCAGGGGTAGGGGCTGGGGGTGGGGTGCATTACATCAATCACCAAATCATATGTTTTACTGGTACCCGGTTGAATAAAAATCAATGTATTATCAGCACGTGCCTGAGCCTGACCGACCAGCGGGTGGGTGCTGGGTTCAAGGCCCGTCACGTACTCGCCTTTGCCCCAGTGCTGCCAGTTGATGAGCCACGGCAACTGCGCCTTCCTGAACGAAATTGACACTGTCAGTCCCAGCGTTGCGTTGTGCAAACCCGCCCGGCAATGGCCCGTATCAGTAGCGACAGGGTCGATGATGGTAACGGCCTCACCGGTGCCTGAATGGGTTTCCAGCGGCGCAGGACAGGTTTTGAAGTCGTTCTCATCGTTGAATGTGTCAGCGTTGATGCCGCCTTCGCGGGCCTGCCAGCTACCTTCCCAAAGCAGTCTGGTTCCCTCGTTTACCAGCGGCCAGCCGAAGTTGAGGTGGTAGAGCAACATGTGCGGCGCGGGGGTGTTGGCCCGGTTCGTTACTTCGTCGTGGATGCGGATTTGAGCCTGCCCCAGCGTACCCGAAATGGTGCGGCGTAGCTCCAGGCTGGGGCCGAAAACAGTGGTTTCGCGCATGAGGCCGGTGATGCTGAAATCGAGCTTCCCCGCCACTGGGTCAGGCTGGATGATCGACTCAATTTCGGCGGGGATGTTGCTGATCAGGCCGTGCAAACCCCGTTGCCCATAGGCATCTTCTTCGGGCCCACCCACGTGCGAGAGGCCACACGTCACCAGCAGTCCGCCGTTGAAGGTGCGAAGCCATTGCAATCCCCGATCCGTAAATGGTTGCGGCGGCGTAATGCCCGAATGGCTCAGCCACGCCAGACTGTGCCCGTTGAAAAACGCCTCGGCAATGTCCATCGCCCGGTCCAGCACCACTTTGTAGCGCAACCCTGTACCGGTATTGATCCAGGCCACGCGCACACCCCGCCCCGCGCCGTTGTCCAGCACCGATGTTTCAATACCGCCAATTTGTGCACGGTGGCCTATTTTATCTGTCCAGGGATTCATATTTTGTGTAGGGGCGGGCCATCGTGCCCGCCCGGCTTGCGTCAGCAATAGTGTAGTTACAGTATCTCCGCGTGTTGCTTTCGCGAGATAGGCGGCCACTGCGTGTCCGAGTGCGGGCGGGCACGATGGCCCGCCCCTACAAGGTTTTCAACATCAGATTCCGATACTGCACTTTCATGGGTGGGCCAACGTGGACCTGCACACCGAGCAGGCCTTTGGTGCGGCCATTGACGGTGTCGTTGTCGGTGACGTCGCTCATGAGCACGTCGTTGATGTAATGCTGGAGGTGATTGCCCTTGATCACCAGTCGGAAGGTGTTCCAGTTTTCGGGTTTGATCAGCGTCTTCAGCGAATCAGAACTGCCGAGCGAACCAGTAACGTTGAGGCCGGTCCAGGCGTTGTTTTTCACGCCCGCCCGCACGGCCTCCGGGGTGTCGGCTCCCCGCGTGGATTCGCCAGTGAAGGGGGCAATGGTGGTTTTCTGCCCGCGATAGGCCAGCGTAGTTCGGCGGCGCTCTTCGTAGTTCTGACCCGTGTAGCGATTCTGCCCGTCGATGTCGGCCTGATAGCCGCGCAGGGCAAAGGGTGGGTCGGTGAGCTGGTCGCTGCGGTAGTTGATACCTGAGTTGCCGTTGGCGGTGATGTTGAATTCGCCTTTGAACTCAAAATCAGCCGGTTCGCCACCGCGCCAGATAATAAACGAGTTAGTCTTCAGCAACGTCGTCGGCGTGATCTCGCCCACCAGTGCGCCGTTTTCTACCCGCCAATACGTCGGATCACCGTCCCAGCCCTTGAGCGTTTTTCCGTCGAAAATGGAGACGAAGCCATCGTTTTTGGCGGCTTTTTTCTGCGCAAAGCCGGGAATAGCGATGCCGACCAAAAGTAGCAACAGTACCCAGTGAGGGCGGGAGTTTATTGTTTTTACGTGCATCGGAATGATGTTTTTAAGTGTGCAATGCCACTGACGCAGGTTTGTCATGGGGGTGTTTTGTCATCCCGACCGGTCCGCCGGTGCGGCAGGAGGGATCTACTTTCATAGCACTCAATTATGCATTAGGAAAGTAGATCCCTCCTGCCGCACCGGCGGACCGGTCGGGATGATAAAAACACATGCGTCAGCAACACCACATACTACCCGCTATTTTCCTTTCCCCCCATCGGCTGCTTTGTATACCTCGGCGTTGGGGTTACCGCCCGATTTCAGGTAAGCAATTAAGTCCTTCAATTCGCTGTTGCCCAGGCTGTTGATCAGGCCCGGCAGCATAATTGACTCCGTAGATACCTTTTTCGATACTACCGTTTTCTTCGAAATCTTCCGAATATCTTCCGGCGCAAAGGGGTTCTGCGAAATGTAATAGCTGCCCTTGTCTTCGTTTGTGAGCCGGCCCAACACTGATTGACCGTTTTTCAGAATAAACACCGTCGAGGCGTATTGATCCGAGATGGTTTTGTTGGGCATCATAATCGCTTCCAGCATGTCGCGGTTCGAGAAACGGGTGCCCAACTGCGTCAGGTCGGGGCCAATGTCGCCGCCTTCACCGCGCATCGAGTGGCACCGGCTGCACAGCACGGCCGAATAGATTTTCCGTCCCCGGTCGAAGTTGCTGGCTACCAAACCGCTGTCGATAACGGCCAGGGCAGTATCCAGTTTCCAGGCTTTGTAAGGGCCTTTGGGTACGTAGTCGGTAGCCAGGTCATTACCCGATTTTGCCAGCAGATCGGCCCCCGACAATTTATTGTACTTGTCGAATTGCTCTTTCGGCACGTTGGCCAGCGCCAGCTTACGGGCTTTGTCGATGAAGCCCACGTAGCTGCGGCCACCTTTGTAGCCAAACGCGTTGGCGAACCAGGCAAAATACTGGTCGCGCAGGGCGGGGGTCCAGCCTGTTTTCTGTTTGCTCAGCATCACGGCATAGTATGTCTGCTGGGCCGGGGGCATCTTTTTCAGCATGTCGGCAATGTCGAGACCGTACTGCGGATTGCGCAGGATTAAGTCGCTCGATGCCGTCACAGTTTCGCCGCCGATGGGGCCGGGGCCGTCTTCGTTTTTCAGGGCCAGCAGCGGTAGCGTTTTCTCAATCACACCCGGTGCTTCCAGCGAAATCAGCAGCTTGCTGTAGAACCGGTTCAGCGTGGCTGTTTTGGCCGGATAACGCGGATTCAGCAAGGCGATGGCCTTGTCGCGCTCAGCACCGGTGGGTACTCCCATTCGGGCAAAAACCACTTCCATGGCCCGTAAAACGCCCAGTTGCTGCTCTTCAGACAGCGGGTCGAGTTTCACGTTAAGCAGGGGTGTGAGCATAGCGGTTCGCTGGGCGGGCGCCTCCACGGCCGTGGCCGACGTGACCTTACTCTGATGGGCCAGCGCAAACATGGCCTGCGTCAGGCGCACGGGGTCGGTTTCGGCCAGCGCTTTCGCCTGCCATTGCGCCACCGGCTGATGCTCAACGGCCAACCGGGCGGCGTAGCGCACGAACCGGTCGGGGTGGTTCAGATACGGCCATGCTGCTTCCACGGCACCAGCCATTGGTTCGCCATGATACTGTTCCAGTTTGGTTCTGAGCTGGTGTTCGGCGGTGAGCTTAGGAGCCTGCGTGGCGGGGGTGGTCGATTCGTTACCGACGTAGGTAATCCGGTACAGATCAGACCCCAGCCGGCGGCCACCCGTAAGGAAATACATGGCGCCATCGGGGCCAATCAGCCCGTCGGTGAGGGGTAGCGGCGAGCCGGAAATGAACTCCTCGGCGGTGGCGCTGTAGGTTGAGCCTTTAGGTTGCAGGTGCACGGCGTAGACAATACCGAAGCTCCAGTCGAAGGCAAAAATGGCTTTCTGGTATTTGGCCGGAAACCGCGACCCGCGACCCGCAAAAACGCCCGTGGGTGACCCCTGACCCATGTTCAGCACCGCGGGCAGACAGTCGGCAAAGGAGGGCGACCAGTTGGAGGCCGACGTGCGCCAGCCAAATTCGGCCCCGCTCGTGATATGGCAGATGCGCGTAGGCTTGTACCAGGGCAGACCGAAATCCCACTCCATATCTGAGTCATACCCGAAAATATCACCCGCGTCGTTGAAAGCGAAATCGAAGGTGTTGCGGAAGCCACCGCCCATAAACTCCCAGTTTTTGCCTTCGGGGTCTATTTTGGCAAGCCAGCCACCGGGGGCCATCCGGTCTACGGCGTGGCCGCGCGGGTCGCGGATGGCCGGAAACAGGTTGTCTTCCTGCCAAACGGGCGGCAACCGGTAGGCGTCCATCTTCGGAACGTCGGTGAAGTTGCCGCACATGAGGTAGATCGACTGCTTGTCGGGCGAGAGCACCATGCTGTGGGGGCCGTGTTCTCCCTCCCCTTTCAGGCTCTTGAGGAGCGTGATCTTATCCAGTTCATCGTCGCCGTTGGTGTCCTGCAACCGGTAAAGGCCACTGCCTTTTGAAAAGGTGGTGTCTTTGTTGTGGTTCACCATTACATACAGGCTATTAAACGCCCAGAGCAGCCCCTGCGCGTAGCCCATGCCCACCTTCGTTTTGGTGGTGTCGGATGGGGATTTCAGGCTGATGGCCAGTTTCTCAACGGTGGGCGTTTGCTGCCCCGACCCCGCCGGGGGGATCGTGAGCCGGTATAAGAAGCCGTACTGATCGGAGGTGATCATCCGGCCCTTATCGTCGAATGTCATAGCCACCCAAGACCCTTGTTTGTTATCCGACGGGCTGTAAATATGCTCGGCCTTATAGCCTGGCAGCACTTTCAGTTTGTCGAGTTTGGGGTTATCCGGGCCTGCCTGGTTTTGTAGCGTAACCCAGGAGGTGCCGATGATCAGGAGTGCCGAAAGGGCTATTCCTATTTTAACTTGTTTACGTGTTGAGCGCATAATTCGTTGGGCAGTTTAAAAAGGAGACGTCTATAGTATTTGGTCGGTTTAGGGTTTTCCGTTTACTGTTGTCTGTGGCTACGCGCTCTCTGCCCTTCGACAAGCTCAGGGTGACACGCTACCTAAAGCTGTTCAGTAAACCTGATTCAACTTGCCTGTCACCCTGAGCTTGTCGAAGGGCAGAGAGCGCGTAGCCACTGACAACAGTAAACGGAAAACGGAAAACGTTAAAAGAACGGACTTAACGCTGATTCTACGGCGGGGAGGGCATAAAACGGATCCAAGTTGGTGAAGGCGTTAGGTGGTGGCACAGCTCCTTTCGGAAAATAATAGGCCTCCGGATTTGCCTTTACCCGGTTGCCATAGGCCGTAATCACCGACTGCACCCGCCCGGTTCTGACCAGATCAAACCAGCGTTTATTCTCAAAGGCAAGTTCAACGCGTCTCTCCTGATAAATAGCGTCACGCATGTCAGTTTGTGAGGTGGCTTTCGTAGGCGCTAGCCCGGCGCGAGCACGCACCTGGTTCAGATAAGGAGCTGCATCAGCGGGTTTACCCTGCTCGTTGAGCACTTCGGCCAGGAACAGCAGCGTCTCGGCATGGCGATATACCGGCCAGTTGTTACCCGTATTGTTGTGCTGTGCGTGGGGTTTGGCAAACTTCTTAATGTAGGGGTATACCTTATTTTCCCGCGCACTCTGGCTCAACGTCACGTAGCCGATAGAAATGTCTTTTCGCTTGTCGCCGGGTTCATAGGCGGCAATGATGTCGGGTGTGGGAATGTTGTTGTTTTCGCCCGAAATCGACTGCGGATTGGCCGTTCCTGTAATAGGCTGCAACTCGGCGGCTGTGATGGGCGTTGGAATAACCCGGTAAATAAAATTGCCGTTGTACCCCGCTGAGCCTTCCAAATACTGTATCTCGAAGACCGATTCCTGGTTGTTTTTGTTACCCGTCGACGTTGAAAATGCGTCGTTGTAATCAGGCATGAGTATGTAGCCATCATTGGCCACTACATCTTTAAGTAGCGCTTCGGCTTCGGCCCATTTTTTCTGCACGATGTACGCGTTGGCCAGCATCACCTTGGCCGTACCCGACGTAACCCGCCCGGCTTCCTGCTTGGCTTTATTGGGTAGCAGTTTGGCCGCTTCGGCTGCATCCTTGATGATCTGTGCATACACTTCATCGACCGACGACAGCGGCAGAGCTGCGTCTTCCCGGCTGGTGACGGGCACCAGATGCAGGGGTACTTTACCGAAATAACGCCCCAATTCAAAGTAGGCAAACGCCCGTAGGAATAAGGCTTGTCCTTTCAGATTTGCCTTTGAGGCTGCGTTGAAATCGACCTTGTCAATCAGCGCGAGAATCTGATTGGCACGGGCAATTATTTGGTAATCAAGCCTGAATTGCTGCAGTACATAATCATTGGCCGTAACGCCGTTGGCCACCGGAATAGCAAAGTCGGCGATATTTTCGGTAGGGTCAACCGCGCCGAAGAGGATATTGCGGGCGTAGTAGGTATTGTCGGAGTGCATCTCGCCCAGTGCCCAGGCCCGGTCGTTGAAAATTGTGCGCAGCGGTACATAAGCCCCGTTGACTGCCTGCTGGAAGTCGGCTTCTTTGGTGAAAAAAGTGGCCGAACTCAGGTTTGTTTCGGGGGCCACAGTGAGGAAATCTTTGGTACACCCGGTGAGCGCAACACCCAGCAGCCAGGTGAAAATCAATTTCTTTTTCATGATGATGTCTTGTGTCTAAAGTTCAGAATCCAATGGCCAGTGATCAGAAATTGAGGTTCACACCCAGTGTATAGGTGCGGGGCACAGGGTAGTTCGACAGGTCGACGCCCTGACTCAGGTTGCCACCGTCGCCGTTACCGTCGCCTTGTGCGCTGGTTTCAGGATTTGGGCCACCCCAATACTTTGTGAAGACATACAGTTGCTGAATGGACGTATAGACCCGGGCCGACTTGAACAATCGGTTCAGCGCACCAAACGTGTAGCCGAGGGTCACGTTTTTGATGGTAAAGTAGGAGGCATCGGCCAGGAACTGCGTACTGTTCCAGTCGCGTTCGATGCCCGTAAAATTGCCGCCGCCGTTGGTAACCCCAAACTGGCCGGCACCGGGTGTAATTACCTTACCGTCGGGACCAACCCGGAAACGGTCTTTCACGCCCGCCACCATGTTAAATACGCCATCGAGGTTAGCGGTGCTGTATAGGTGCCTCACCCAGAGCTGATTACCATACGAGCCTGAACCCGTTACCGAAAAATCGAAGTTGCCGTAGGTCAGCGTGTTGGTGATGCCGTAGGTAAACTTGGGAAACGGGTTGCCAATGATGGTGCGGTCGTCGTTATCACCACCGTTGGTAATTACCCCATCGCCGTTTACGTCTTTCAGCTTGATGGTACCCACCGCAGAGCGGCCCGGAATGATCGGCGAGTTTTTGAGGTCTTCCGCGCTCTGATAATACCCCAGCTTCACCAGCCCGTAGAACTGCCCAAAGGGCTGGCCTACCTGCGTGATGTGGAAACTGCCGTAGACCCGGTCGATGCCCGGCGCCAGGGCAACAACGAGGTTGCGGTTAAAGGATATGTTGGCGTTAGTTGTCCATTTCAACCGACCCACGGTGTTGCGGGTAGTAAGCGAAAACTCGTGGCCCCAAAACTTGATCTCACCGATGTTATCGCTGAAATTGGTGAAGCCGGCCTCCTGCGGAATCTGCACATTATAGAGCAGGTTGGTGGTGCGTTTCGTGTAGAAATCATAAATGAACTGCACCCGGTCATTGAACAGGCCCAGGTCCAGTCCTACGTCGAACTGCTTGGTTGTTTCCCACCCTAAGTTGCTGTTGGGCAACGTAGTGACTGCTGCGCCCGTTGCTACGTTGTTGCCAAAAACAGCGTTAACGGTATTATTCACCAGGGCATACTGGGTGTAGTTACCAATGTTGTTGTTGCCGATAACTCCGTAGCTGGCCCGGATTTTGGCGAACGAAATGCTGCGAAATCTATCCAGAAATTTTTCGTCCGACACCACCCAGCCCACTGAAGCCGAAGGAAACGTACCGTACCGATTGTCTGACCCAAACCGCGATGACCCGTCGCGCCGGATAGCCGCCGTGAACAGGTATTTGCCTTTGTAGTTGTAGGTCAGCCGCGACAGCAGCGAGGTCAGCGCCCACTGGTTGATGCCGTTGAACGTGCCGCCCCGGTTAATGTTCAGCGCCCCCTGAATGGTAGGCAGCCGGTCGTCGGCGTAGGTGTCGGCCTGAATACGGCTGAACTCCTGCCGGAAGCTCTGATTCGTAAAGCCCGCCAGCAACTCGAAGTTATGGTCGCCAACGCTCCGGGTATACGTAGCCAGGTTTTCGTTCAGCCATGATACGTTTTCCGTACTCTGCCGGATCGACACAGCAGTGGTTGGAATAGGTACGTTGATGAAGTTAGTAGCCGTAGAGGGGTTAAAGAAAAAGAACTTCGAGTTCAGGTATTCTACGTTGATTGTTGAGCGCAGCGTCAGACCGCTGATGGGTTTGTACTGGATGTAGGCGTTCGAGAGCAGGTTGGTATTTTTGGTCTCGTTGATCAGTTCATTGGCCGCCCGCACCCAGTTGGGATAAGCAAAAATGTTGCCCGTGCTGCCCGGAAACTGGTTGAACTTGGTCAGTTCACCATTGACGTCGTAGATGGGCATCACCGGCCAGGTATGCAGGGCGTTGAACAGAATGCCCGTGCCCCGGTCGCCGTCGGTGCGGGGGGTGTTGTCGAAGACGTAGGACGGTGCCACATTGAACCCGATGTTGATCTTGTCGGAGATCATATAGTTCGAGTTCATTCGGAGCGAATACCGCTTGTAGGTGTTGTTGAGCACCACACCATCCTGATTGAACACGCCCGCTACAAGCGAGGTATTCGACCGCTCTTTGTTCGATGAAATGCTTAGGTTGTAGCTCTGGATGGGGGCGGTCCGCAGCAGTGCGCCATACCAATCATTGTTCTTGCCTTCATACTGAGCCGGATTCTGAAATTCGGCTGGCACAGGGTCACCTTTATCTTGGTAATATTCTTTTTTAAACTGGGCAAACTCCACCGCATTCAGCATTTTCACCAGGCCCCGTTGCGGCACCTGCTGCAGGCCTGCATAAGCGCTGAGGCTGATGTTGGTCTGGCCAGTTTTACCCTTCTTGGTGGTAATGAGCACCACGCCGTTGGCCGCCCGTGACCCGTAGAGCGAGGTAGACGCTGCATCTTTGAGAATTGAGAGGTCATCAATTTCGTCGGGGTTCAACTGGGCAATGTTGCCCGTGATGGGGAACCCGTCGATGACGTAGAGCGGATCACTACCTGCCGATACCGACACCTGCCCCCGGATGCGGATAGAGATGCCCTGACCGGGCTTGCCGGTAGTCTGGTTGATCTGTACCCCTGCCAGCCGACCCTGCAACTTCTGGCCAATCTGCGATACGGGCACGTCCTTAATCTCTTGCGCACTAACCGTTTGCACGGCTCCCGTTACTTCTTTTTTGAGTTGGCTACCGTAGCCTACTACCACAATTTCGTTCAGCGACTGGTCATCAGGTTCCAGCGTAATAGCCAGGGTAGTTTGAGTGCCGACCACCACTTCCTGCCGGCGGTATCCTACAAAACTGAATACCAGCGTGGCGTTAGCATTAGGGGCTGTGATGCGAAAATTGCCGTCGCCGTCGGTGGTAGTGCCCTGAGTAGAGCCTTTCACGATCACGCTCACACCGGGCAGTCCGCTACCTTTTTCATCGGTTACTCTCCCCGTAACGGGTACGTCGGCGGGGGGCGTAGCCTGTCGGGGGGTGTTTAGTTTTGGGGTCACCAGCGCGAGTGGCCGATCAGGAAGGGGTAAATTTCGGGTTGCTAAATTCGGATCAGAATGCTGCGTGAAATTTGTAAAGCAACTGGCTACTAAACAGAGTAATACGAACTGGCAGAGCTTTTCCATGGCGTTGCTGTTCTGGTTTTGGGTTGAGTAAACATGATAGGAGTCCCTATCACCAGCCCTCAAATATTATCCGCCACTACTCTATCACTTTCCCATACTTACCCAAATTTTTGTAGTAATTAAATTATTGATGTAACTATTTGAATACGTAATAACCAGCTTTTTTTCTATAGCCGTTGCCGGAGGGCCATACTGATAAGCTCTGCTGTGTTGTTCACGCCCACTTTCCGAATCAGGCTGGCACGTTGGTTAGCCACAGTGTTGGGGCTGCTGCCAAAGCGTTCGGCAATGTCACGGCTGCTGAGGCCGTCAATGAGGCAGGTCAGAATCTGCGTTTCGCGGCTCGTAAGTTTTCCCCAAACGGATTGGGCTGGTGCCTCCTCAACAACCGCCTCTACAGAAACGGGACGCATGGGTTTTGCATCCATCAAATGCCTGATAATCACCGACGAAGCCGACGGTGGATAATATAAATCACCCAGGGCTACGGTGCGCAGTGCCTTCAGGATTTCGTCGTGGTCGCTGTCTTTAAGCAGGTAGCCCGACGCGCCGTTTTTCACCGAATTGAGAATATAGGCGGGGTTGTTGTGCATACTGAACATCAGAATCCGCACCGATGGATATGCTGCCGCTACCTGCCTGGCTACGTCGAGCCCCGACATCTTCGGCATGGTCACGTCGAGCAACAGCACATCGGGCAGCATAGACGAGGTCATGGTCATGGCCTGATCGCCATCGGTGGCCTCGCCCACGAGTTCCAGGTCGTCGGCATCTTCCAGCAGGGTCGACACGCCTTTGCGCACCACCGCATGATCGTCAGCAACAAGTATTCGAATTGGCATAGCGTTGACAAGTAAGTTTAACGTCTGTTGTTTTATGCCTGAAGTGGCTCCAGGGTCATGGCAAGCCAATATACACCAGCCCGTTTTCGATCCTTACCGCGAAGGTATATATCTGGTAATCATCTCCACTGAGGCAGGCACCGGTTTTAAGCGAAAACGTTTTTTTGTGAAACGGACAGGCCACTTTCGGCTCGTGGCCGTGGCTGCCGGTCACGCCCAGCGACAAGATCAGCTGCTGCCCCCTGCAATCTGATCAAGATTATGCAACGCATTCTGTAAGTCGAGTCACCTTTGGGCCTCCTCTTTCGCATCTTCTTTTCCCTCCCCTTCTTGAGTCTGCTTGCTTATCCCCGAGTGCTTTCTCACGAGCTTGTTTTTGAGCAAGAGTTCCTTTCGGAGCCCTGCTTTCTTCAAGATTTCGCTTAAAGGGCGGATCAACTACATGTTCAGGTATACGTTCGGCCAATGGTTCTGCCTTTTGTTTAGTAGCAGACAAGACATTCTCTACTCGGTTCAGTTTGATCTTCTTAAGTTGACTGGCCTTGCTGACGTATTTATATCCTTTCGAGCCAATTTGCCGCCAGTAGCCGCCATGCCAACTACGGGGATCATAGCAACTGCGCTCAGGGCTGCATCAGTTTTGTTGCCTTCAGCTAGATAGAATAATGCATTAGCGCCATCAACCAGTTCACCACCGACAGGTACCGATCCGGCCACATCCAATACGGTATGCGCCATAGCACTCAACAAACCCGGCTCCTTTTCGGCTGGCGGTGGGGGCCGCTGCCAGACGCTGAGAAGTGCACCCCCATGTTGACAGCATGTGCCTTGAAGAAGGAGACGGTCTTGAGCTTGGCTTGGGTGTCTTCCCGATACAGATGCACAAAGCCGTCGTGTTGGCGGGTGGACGAGAGTATCCACTGGGTAAGGACTGTATCGGTCTGGGGCGGAGCATGCAACTCGCAGGTGATGGTGCCCCCCTGTGTGAGCGAGGCGGGGCGACCCCAACTGATCGGTTTGCTGGTGGATGTGGAGGTCGTGATACTATCCTACGTAGCCACTTTGTGTTATTATATATAAAATTTCACCTCTAGAGTCGCTGATGTACATAAAATGGTCATGCTGGTCGAAGGAACTTGGTGGGGTGACATACGATACAATCCATACAGAATCGATTTGACCATCTCTGAGCGATTTGTTTTCTACGTATCTGGCTTGAAACCCTTCCAACGGATCGAACCCCATTTTATGGGTTTGAAGAGCCTGTGCTGCCATTTTGATGACCTCCTGTTCTGTTAATTGTGGCATGGCTATAGTTTAGCAACTTGTTCGAGACCTAGTTTGCTGCGAATATCATTTATGTAATCCGTGGCATGTTCAAGCTCACGTTTTGTTAATTTGTCTTTCTGCTTCATTAATTGTTCAAAGACATGAGTTTCCTTCTCTAACCTACTCAATTTTCCATAAGCATCTTTGCCAAGCTCGGCACAATGTTTAGCATGAGTAAGTTCATAAGTGACTTCGTATACCGTAGCTCCTTTACGCACAAATAATCTGTTTATGTGCGCCTGAAAGCCAGCCTGAGCACTAGCTGCATCCATCATTCGCAGCATTGCCTTGTCTTTCACTACCTCTAACTCTGCACCTAACGCTTTAGCCTGTTTTTTAAACGCCAGAAGCTGACGACGGCTTAAGCGTGGGCTACCCAAAAAACCAGTACTACCCCGTTGCAATTTACCTGCCCATTTATGGCCTACTTCCATCAAGTCCAACTTCCCAAACTTTTTGAGTTGTTGCACTCGCTTGAAAGAAAGCACCTTCAAGGCCCGCTTACCTAACTTGGCCGCTCCCACTACGTTGCCCGCCAAGGGAATCATAGAGGCCGCGCTCATGGCCGCACTGGCATAGTCGCCCTCGGCAGCGTACATCAGGGCGTTGGCTCCGTCGGCCAGTTTACCCACCACGGGAATCATGCCTACCACGTCGAGCATTGTGTGCAGGCCTTCGCTGAGAGCGCTGGGTGCCTTCGGTGGAGTAGGTGGGGTATGGGTGAGGCCGGAACCGTGGCTCTCTACCGGCCAGTTGTTGTCATGGACGATGGCCCCACGGCCACTCGCTGGGGGAGATGATTTAGCTAATAATTACCTTTTCGAAGCAAAAACAGTGTGTTTGCTACATTATATAAGTAGTCGGCGTAATTATGTAAAGAAATTGATTCGTACTGTCATCAATATGAGCAAAGTGTAAGTCTTGGTCAAACACAGGATTGACAGGTGTTAAATAGGAAACTATCCAAGTAGCTTTCTCTATATCACTATTTGGTAACTTCATCAAACCTCCAAATTTTATTTTTAAGCCTACTGAGCGATCATATTCAATAGATCGTTCGCTGAAGGCTTGCTCAGCGGTTTGGCGTATTATCTCTTCTGAATGTTGTGGCATCTTATTATTACTTTATTGGTCCCAAACCAAAACTATCTCTCACACGATCAATGTACCTAGTTGCATGTTCAATTTCTTGGGTTGTTAATTTATCTCGTTTTTTCATTAACTGTTCATAAACATGTGCCTCTTTTTCTAGCTTATTCATCTTGTTGTAAGCTTCATGGCCTACGTCAGCCCAGTGTTTAGCGTGAGTCATCTCGTGAGATACTTCATATGCCGTAGCTCCTTTACGCACATACAATTTTCGGTTAGCAGCAGAAAAGGCAGCCTGTCCCTGTTTCATATCCATCATTCGCAGCATTGCCTTGTCTTTTACTACTTCCAGCTCAGCACCCAACGCTTTAGCCTGCTTCTTAAATGCCTGAAGCTGACGACGGTTTAAGCGTGGGCTACCCAAGAAGCCTGTACTGCCCCGCTGCAATTTACCCGCCCATTTGTTGCCTACTTCCATCAAGTCCAACTTCCCAAACTTTTTGAGTTGTTGCACTCGTTTGAAGGAGAGTACTTTCAAGGCTCGTTTACCCAACTTGGCCACTCCCGCTGCATCACCTATTAAGGGAATAGCGGCAAAACCACTCAAGGCGGCACTAGCCAAATCACCTTCCGCAGCATAGATCGCTGCATTAATCAAATCAGGCAATAGGCCAAGACCAGGAATTACACCGGCTGCGTCGAGCACCGTGTGCAGCCCCTCACTGAGCGCACTGGGTTCTTTGGGCAGGGTGGGTGGAGTGT
The DNA here is from genome assembly GCF_017353185.1 of Fibrella rubiginis. Classification (GTDB taxonomy): domain Bacteria; phylum Bacteroidota; class Bacteroidia; order Cytophagales; family Spirosomataceae; genus Fibrella; species Fibrella rubiginis. Next base: position 165,305 of record NZ_JAFMYV010000011.1, read on the forward strand.
GGGTGATGCCTGCCCCGTGGCTCTCCACCGGCCAGTTGTTGTCATGCACCACCGCCCCGACCGCCACCCGCTGGGGAGAGATGACCAGGCTCGTTAGCATAGGCCCTCTACCGGTGGCCGAGAAATGACCGCCCATGTTTAGGCAGTAGGCATTGAAAAAGGAAATGGTTTTGAGCTTGGCTTTGGTATCCTCCCGATACAGATGCACAAAGCCGTCGTACTGCCGGGTGGGCGACACCATCCAGTCGGTGAGTACAGGGTCGTTCTGGCCTGGTGTGTGGAGTTCGCAGGTGAGCGTGCCGCCTTGAGTGTGCGACGATGGGCGACCTAGCTCATCGGTTTGCTGGTGTAGGTAGAGGTCGTAATAGGTCAGCGGATACCTGCTGCCTCCCACTTCCAGAAAAGCCGAAAAGGATGCCATACGTCTTCGCTCGTTGTCGCTATTACCAAAGATAACGTAAAGCTAGCGGTAACACATGCATACCCCATCGACCAAAAAGGCTATCCGTTAGCCAACGGTCAGATGCCCGGAATGACTACACCATCAGCAACCGCCAGACGGCCGAAATCAGAAGCAGCACGAGCCCGGCGGGGGTGAGCACCTTCCAGCAGAGGTACATCATCTGGTCGATGCGGATGCGGGGCAGGGTCCAGCGTACCCACATCTGCACCAGCACGGCTAAAAACGCCTTGCCAAATAGCCAGAACGCACCCGTTACGTTGCCCCAGACGGTGCCGGGTTCGCCGCTAGTCCAGTCGGCCAGGCGCACGGGGCCGATGTTGGGGAGGGGCGTATTCCAGCTTCCCAGAAAAAGAATGGCCCCCAGAAACGACACCAGCAGCATCATGGCGTACTCCGACAAGAACAGCAGTGCCCATCGCATCCCCGAATATTCGGTCTGGAAACCCGACACGATCTCCGACTCGCCTTCGGGCAGATCAAACGGGGCGCGGTTGCTCTCAGCGAGGGTGCAGATAAAGAAAATGACGTAAACGAACAGCAGGAACGGGTTGCGCAGAATGTTCCAGGTGAAGATGCCCCCCCAGTCCGACACATCGATGCCGGTGGCTTTAAGGCCAAACAGGTAGTTAGTCTGCGACGAGTAAATACCCTGCTGAAAGCTCAGTTCCTGGAGGTTCAGCGTTTGGCCCACCAGCACGGCGCAGAGAATGGTAAGCCCCAACGGAATTTCGTACGACACCATCTGCGCCACCGACCGGATCGCCCCAAACAGCGAGTATTTGTTGTTCGACGCCCAGCCCGCCATCAGGATGCCCACCACGTCGAAGGAGAGGATGGCCATGAGGTAAAAAATGCCCACGGCGGCCCCGGAAGCCTGGAAATCGGGTGTGAGGGGCAGCACGGCATAGCCCGCAAAGACGGAGGCAAAGATCACCGCCGGGGCCAGCAGAAACAGCTTACGGTCGGCGGCGCGGGGCACAATGTCTTCTTTCTGAAGCAGCTTCAGCAGGTCGGCGAAGAGTTGGAGCAGGCCCCACTTGCCCACTTCCATAGGCCCCAGCCGGTCCTGCATAAACGCTGACACTTTCCGTTCGGTATACACGCCCACTACCACAAAACCAGTGGCAAGAAGCAGGCAGATGGGCAGGGCGATGAGCAAGGGGGAGTGCGTTAGTAAAGAGGCAAAGGTAGGGGTTTGGCGGGGTTGGCTGCACGTTTGCCGAAGACGCATCCATATGTATATTGCTACACTATTTTGCAATAAAAGATACTTAAACCCACCGACTATGCCGATTAACAATACTACTGAACCCCATTCCGATGACCAGTACAGCCTGCTCCTGACGGACATCATCAGCCAGATCAAGCAAAGCCGTTACCGGGCAGCCAGACTAGCCAATCGTGAAATGTTACTGCTTTATTTTTCCGTTGGCAGAGGGTTATCTAAAAAAGTAGCTGCTCAAGAATGGGGAATGAAAGTGCTTGAGCAATTGGCTGCTGATATACAAAAGCATTTACCCGGACTTAGGGGTTTTTCGCTTCGTAATCTAAAAAATATGCGTCAGTTCGCAGAGGCTTACAGCGCTCTCAAATTGGGCAGTTGATAACTGCCCAATTTGGCGATACTAATTTTGCTGCCTTTTCGGGGATCAGTTTCACCCACCATATCTTACTCTTAAATCGCTGTTCGGGTTGGGATGAACGCTGGTACTATATCCAGCAAGCGTTTAACAGCCAGTGGACTGTCGAGATGCTCGACTGGCAGATTCGGGCCAAAGCTTATCAGAAACGGGATCAAACGCTGCCTAATAACTTTGCCAACACGTTACCCGATACGATCCGCGATACGGCACTGCAAGCCTTCAAAGACGAATACCTGCTTGACTTTATCAATGCCGAAACTGACGACGAGCGCGTGGTAGAAAAGGGTATTGTGCAGAATGTGAAAGATTTCATCCTGAAGGCAGGTAAAGGATTTGCCTTCATCGGCAACCAGCACCGGCTGCTAGTGGATGACCAAGAGTTCTTTGTAGACCTGCTATTCTATAATCGGCAACTCCGCTGCCTGGTTGCCATTGAGTTGAAAAAAGGCAGTTTCAAGCCCGCTTATGCCGGTCAGCTCAACTTCTATCTCAACGTGCTGAACGACCAGGAACGGATGCCTGACGAAAACTCCGCTGTGGGCATTGTGCTTTGCAAAGAGAAGAGCGATAAAGTGGTTGAGTATGCCTTTCAGGCCATGCAAAACCCAATGGGCGTTGCCACGTATCAACTCAGCCCTGACCTGCCCGACCACCTCAAAAATGTATTGCCTGACCCTGAGACGCTTAAAAAACTGCTGGGTTGACTAACCCTTGCTCAGGGCTGTAGCGACCAGTTACCAAGGCGTACTTGCTCGATAGACCACCACTGATCCCAGCGGCTAAACTGTATTATCCCCTCCAGCGTAGTCTGATCAGTGTGCTCATCAGTGCCAAGTTGCAGGTGCAGGACTGCCTGTGCAGTCTCTGTGTCGTCGGCCACGACAAGATCAGAAATAGAACCACCCTGTAGGAGTCTTGGCCACCAACTCTCTACCAAGTCCGTTAGGCGGTCAAGTACTACCTGCTTAACTCGCCTACTTAGTACGTCCGGTTGTTTATCTAGCAAGCTGTCAGACAGATAATAATCAAGCCGGTCAAAATGAGATTCGGTCAGTACGTTAATGAAGTCATCGCTCTGCCGTTTGAGGTCGTACAAATGATTTTGATGAAATTCCTCGTAAATAAAATTCGTGTTCCACCCCCCGCCCATGTGCGTGGTTTCATGTTGAAACAACTCCTCGGTTAGAAAGCGATAAATGGTCCGGTCATCATAGTCATCAGGGGCAAGAATGTCTAGAAACAAGTTGTGGCTGGTCATTTGCTTCATCAGACTATCCAACGCTGTCGACAACTCTTCATTAGTCAGCAAGGTAGCGGGTTGAAAAGAAGGCTGGCCAATGATATCGTATACGGTTTGCTGCTGCGGATTTTTGTGCATCTCTTCCAACGCCAGGATGCTATCAAAAAACTGCCCAACCATTTCAGGTGGAGCGTCGCTATCGAAGGCACTAAACTGCACATTGTGCTCCAGACCGAGCTTTAGTAGCTTAATTTCATTGTCAGCTCGAAGCGATTCGTCGGGGGTGAGTTGGTCGAGAGGGTCAGACATTGAACGTTAGACATTAAACTTTAAACTCCCTTACTCCACCTTCATCGTCGTCTCTGCGTAGCCGGGGTAGCCGCTGGCGGTGGCACCGTTGGCGACGATGCGGAGTGTGGTTTTGGCGTCGGAGGTGTAGAACGAGGTGGTGGCTTTGCCGGTGGCGTCGGTGCGGATGGTGGGTGCCCAGTGCAGCGTGGCCCGGTAGTCGGGGCGGTAGCGTTCTTCGGGGGTGGGGGCGTCGTAGCGGGGGGCATAGAACTCCCGTTTGGGAGCGTAACCCACCACTTTTTCCACAATCACACCGGGGCTTTTAATGGCCGACAAATTCTGGTTGTTATTGACTCCACCACCGCGCTTGGTAATCACGTTGATGACACTGCTGGCCCCCATAATAGACGCACCCGCCCCCTTTACCACGTCTATGTTAGCCACCGTCTGAGGCGATATACTGGCCACGGCCTGCGCATCAGACCGCATTCCATCGATCATGAACAAAGGCGTCCCTCCCCGGATTTGAACGGTAGGCGTGGCCCCACCGCCCGACACGATCACGCCTGGTAACCGCCGAATCAGGTCAAACACCGACGATTGCCCCGACGCCATTACATCATCCACCACGAGCGTATTGTCGGGGGTGCCATACATACTGCGCTGGCTGGAATAGGGGTCGGCGCGTTTCGCTTTTACCACCACAGCCTGTAGCTGAAATTCGCGGTTGGCCCTAATCTGCCGTTCAATGTCGAGGTATTCTTTTTGCCGCTTCAGCAGTTCGGCCAGTTCAGCAAAGTCAATATCGAGCGGCACCGCCGGGGGGCGTACCAGCCGTACCCGTGGCGAATAGAGCTTGTCGAGCACCACGTTGAAATTGCGGCTCTGCCCCCGCATGGCCTGCACAAAAACGGTATTGGTATCGACCAGGTCAACACCGTTTAGGAAAAAGCGTCCCTGCTCGTCGCTCACCAGCGAAAGCATGTCGCGGGTGGAATCTTTGCGCGTCAGCATTACCGTCAGCGACACGCCATTGACCGGCATCCGCGACGTACCCATAAATACGGTTCCGCTTAGGGTGAGGCCGGGGTCGACAAAATAGGTGGTGGGCTGGAAGGTTTTGGCCATCACTTTTTCCCAGGTAAACCGCCGCCAGCCCTGCGTCATCATCAGGATGTCGAGCTTGGTGAGCCGGTCTTTATTCTTTTCGTCGAAATAATAACCCGGTTGCTCTACGTAGCCCGTCAGGTCGGAGGTGAGCAGCAGGTACGACATCAGCGAGGGGCCGTAGGGGCGTTCGACGGGTTGCTGTTTGGTGTCGGTCACCGCCAGCGAGAGATTAGCCGCTACGGGCTTACCCTCGGCGTCGGTGGTGGTCACGCCCAGGTCGACCCGCTGCCGGATACCAGTTTTGGGTTTGGCGGGCGCCACGGCCACGTTGATGATTTCGTTTTTGGCTGAATACGCCAGCCGCTCAGCCACGGGACGGCCCTTTTCGTCGAAGAGCGTAATATGTACAATGCCTTCCGTGCATTTGCTTCGTGGAATGGGCACCATAAACCGGTTGCGGCTGAGGGGGGCCTGCACGGCATGTACCGGTACCCCGTTCATCTGCGCCAGCAACGACAGTTTAGGTTGCGAAGCTGCCGCCGCAGTGGCCGAGCCAGGGCTGGCAAGGGTAGACGCATCGGGTGGAGTGGGCATGTTGTGCGAGACAAACACCCGGATATTGTCTTTGTTGCTCAGGTTATCGACCTGGATGGTGTAGCCGGTGGTTTGCACGGCGGGTAACGTATACGACGTGTAGGGGGTGGTGCCGGGTGCCCGTGCGTAAGCCGTGTAGGTTTGTCCGACTTCGGGCGTGAGCGAAAAATAGCCCATACCCAAATGCTGACTGCTGAAGCCCATAACGGTGTCTTTCTTGCTGTCAAGCACAAACCCCTGTACGTCCATACCCACACCCGATTTGTTGAGTGATTTAAACGCGATGCGACTGGGCAAACCTGCCACCCAGTGTCCTCCTTCGGGCATAAACTGCACGTCGGGCGGCAGCGACGCGTTGCCGGTCCGTTCGGCGGGCGGGGCGTCGGGTTTAAAGACGTCGATGGGCTGATTGTGGTAAAACTCTTCCGAGAAATTGCGCATCCAGCTTGTGTAGGCCCGCAGGGTGTAGCGACCTGTAGACAGGGTGTCGGGCAGCGTGAGGTAACCTTCGGCGTAGCCGGCCGTGCTGCGCAGGCGGGTGTCGAGCAGTATTTTGCGCCCGTTGGCACTCACCAGGTCCACAAAAATGGCCCCGCTGGCCGAGTCGACGGTGCGGGTGTTGCCGTAGAAGAGATAGCCTTTCATCCACATCGTTTCGCCGGGCAGGTAAGCGCGCCGGTCGGTGTGGAGATACACTTTTTCGTGGGGGTACTGCTGCCCATAAGCGGCTAGTTGCGCCAGCACCCGGCCCAGGGCGTTATCGTCGTCGGTGGGGCGGCGCAGGGCCAGTAGGGTCATGGTAACGGCCAGGAGCAAGGCCGTATATCGACCAAAAACAAGCATCTGTTTACGCATGGAACGGGGGTAAGTTTTCAACTAAAGGGCCTTCTGTGTACGCCACGGCCCGGTAAATTAGCAAAAAAATGACGTTCCCTGATGATGACATCACCCCTAAAAACGGCGTTGGTAGCCGGTGCTACCGGCCTCATCGGCGACTTACTCACCCACCAGCTGGTCGAGTCGGCGGCCTTTGACCGGGTCAAGGTACTGACCAGAAAGGCGTTGACCTGGCAACACCCTCGTTTGCAGGAAATTCTCTTCGATTTCGATCATCCCAATAGCCTCCTCCTCCAGGCCGACACGATCTTTTGCTGCCTGGGCACGACCATCAAAAAAGCGGGCTCAAGAGACGCGTTTCGTAAAGTAGACTATCAATACCCGCTCGACATCGCCCGGCTCGGCCTATCCAATGGGGCTACCCAATTTGCTATCGTGACGGCTATGGGTGCCGACCCCACATCGTCGATCTTTTACAACCAGGTTAAAGGCGAGATCGAGCGCGACCTGACGGCCCTGAACTACCCTACGCTGCTTATTTTTCGTCCTTCCCTCCTGCTGGGCAACCGCACCGAAACCCGCCTCGGCGAACGCATCGGCAGTGTCTTTATGAGCCTGTTTGCCCCGCTGATACCCGCCAAATACAAGGCCATTGACGCCAGTCAGGTGGCCAACGCCATGCTGCAAACCAGCGGGCAGGGCCTTACCGGCAAGCATATTTTCGAGTCAGACGTGTTGCAGGGGTATTGACAAACTACTTTTTGCCTAAAATTGTAGTGGAAGTAACTGTTAAATTGTACGGCTATGAACGATAAAAAAAAGACTGGCCCCACTCCTGAAGAGCAACAAGCCAATATCGACCATATGATTATGGCCTGGAAAAACCGAAAAAAGGAGCTTGAGCAGCACAGCCAGACACAGTTCTCTTCTCCTGAATATCAAGCCGCCCTGGCTGAACTTGACAAACGACGTATAGCCCGTGGCTCACGAACGGTTAAGGTATGATTTTACTTTTGTGGGTGGCGAATACAACGCTTATTTATTCACAACGGACGTGGGTATTGTTTACAATGTAACGTTTACGCCGACCCCCTATCTCTTTGGTGCCCAAGCACCGTTTTCGCAACATACGTTTGAACTATCTCTACTGATTGGCCTTAACCCAACAGAACAACAGCCACCGTTCAACAGATTAACAGCCCGTACATTAGCTGCCATTTTTAAAGACTTTTACGTGCGCAGTGATGAAACCGTCACCCTTTATATCTGTGCTTCATCTGACGGGCGACAGTTGCTCCGTCAACGGCTTTTTCATCGCTGGTTTGACTATTTTGACCGTGATGATTACACAAAGATTGACGGTGGTGTGCGCGACTCAGCAGGCCTAGTTTACCCCATGAGCCTAATCTTTAAGCGAACAAACCCGTATGCATCTCAAATAGCGGCTGAATTCGTCAAAATTATAAACGGGTATGGCTCCGATAAATAATCGGGTTTAGTCTAAAATAGTCCACCAGCACTGTCAGATGTATTGCAGGAATAATATCGCTACCGTGCTGACCAATATGCGCTGCGCTGGCGGTTCCATCCGATGGCCAGGCCAACAACTGCCGTAGCCAGCGCCATACTCAACCCGCAGGCAACGGCCAAGACAGGGGCGGAAAACAACGGAAACAGTTGCCCCGACAGCCAGATGCCCAGCACGTCGGCCTGGTTGCTGAGGGCCATGTATACGGCAAATTGTGCCCCGGCCACACCCGGTCGGCAAAGGGCCATCAGCACGGGCAAGGCGGCAATACTCAGCACGGGGTCCATCGTTTGGCGGACTATTAGTCCCGCCGTGGCCACGCCTGTATCAGCCCAATAGGTACCCAGAGTGGATGTTCCCAGCAGGCCAAACCCAACGTGCAGCAGGGCCATGCCCGCTCCCACACACAGCAACATCCGGCGGGCGCCAAAATAATCGGAAAGCCACCCACCCACAAGGGCCAGACTCACCGCCACCAACGTACCATAGGTGCCGCTGAGGACAGACACCGCCGTGTCGGTCCAGCCTTCTTTCTGAATCAGGTGCAGCGAATAGACCCGCTGAAACAACCGTTCGCCCACAAACAGGATAGCCACGCCCAAAAACAGCAGCATACTCCGGGGCGACAGCAAAGCCCGCCCCAGTTCGCGCAGCAGCGGCCCGAACGCAGTGGTCACGGCGGGAATAGTGTTACTGGATATATACCGAAACGAAAACACTGCGTCGCCCGGCGATTCGCGGATGAACAGCGTGACGAAGGTAAACCCCAGCAGCACCGCCGATTGCACCAGCGCGGCCAGCTGAAAGCCGCCGTGGCGCAGCAGGTACGCCAGCCCCGCCCCGCCGATAGCTTGTCCCGTAGCCATGCCAATTTTCATCAGCGCATTAACGCGGCCCCGTTCAGCTTCGGGCGTAACGGTGATGGCCATTGCATCAACGCTGACATCCTGTAGCGAGGCAAACACGCCGTGCAGCGCAAAAGCCCACATAAGTTGGTTGAAACCAGCCATAGGGTCGGTGGTGAGCAACACCCCCAGCGAGGCCCCAAACGCCAGCACCTGCGCCAGCAGTACCCACGGTCGGCGGCGACCCATCGCCAGCCCCTGAAACCGGTCGACCAGCGGCCCCCACATAAACTTCACCCCCCAGGGCAGCCCCACCACCGCTCCAAACGTAGCGATTACCGGCGGGGTGACGCCTTCAGAGGCGAGGTAGTTGGTAACGGCAATAAGCGCGAAACCCGACGGCAGCCCCTGCATAATGTAGAGGTAGCCAAAGGTTGCGTATCGAAGCGGGCGGCTATGAGAAAGAAAAGGCATAGAGCGAAAGGCTACTGGCTTTAACATATTTTTCCGTAAACCGGCCCTACTTTACACCCGCAACCCCAGGGCAGCCAGTTCGGCGCGGGTGGTTTCGTAATCGACGTGGCGAATGCCCCGCACACCCAGCCCTTCGGCTACGGACACAAACAACGCCCGGTCGTCGATGTAAACGATTTGTTCAATGGGCGCCTGGGCAATGTCAAGGGCCACTTTGAAAATGTCGGCGTCGGGTTTACGGAAATGAACAAACGACGACGACACGAAAAAGTCGATAAATTCACTGAGCCGAAACGTGTCGATGCGGTACTGATTCAGTTCGCGCCCTTCGTTGCTAATCACCGCTACTTTCAATCCGTAGGCGGCTTTTAGCTGCCGAATCAGGTCGATCATATCCGGGAACGCCGCAGACTGGCTGTATATAAACTGGCGAAACGTGTCTTCCGTAAAGGAACGGGGCTGATAAAACACAATCCGGTCGAGGTATTCCGTCAGCGTTAATTTTCCCACTTCGTAGGTATCAAACGTGAGGTGATGACGCTCTTCCAGTTCAGCCAGGTTTAGGCCGAATGCGGTGGAAGCCAGCGCACGTGATTTCCGGCTCCAGCCGTTGGTCAGCAGAACGCCGCCAATATCGACAAACAGGGTGGTGATAGGCAGCGTCTGCGTGGGTTGTATGGTCATAATGAGCAGCCTATTGTGTGGTAGTAACAATCGGTCAGGTTGTTAACCTGCTTTCTGACCATCACCGTCCGGTAACTTAGCAGGTGGCCGGTGCATGCTTGGAGATTGTCACCGTGATATAAACCACATCCACGACATACCCGGTCTGTCCCACCTAGAAAGGTCGCGGCCCTATATTTGCCAGTAGCTAATGAGCAATCAGGTAGATGACTTGATCTGTCAGGGACATTCGCTAATTCACTCAATCGCCCGTTCGCTAATTCCCAAAATGCATATCCTCAAATTCGGCGGCACGTCGGTTGGCTCGGTGGAGAGCATCCGGCAGGTAATCCGCATCGTTACGACCCACCGTCAACAAGAAACGCCCCTTGCGGTGGTCCTCTCGGCCATGAGCGGCGTCACCAACCAACTTATCGAAATTGGGCGGATGGCTACCGACGGCCAGACCGATTATATGGAACTGGTGCGGCGCATTGAAGACCGCCATTTCAACGTGGTGAAGGCGCTGGTGCCCGTAAAAGAACAGGGAAAAATCGTGGCGGCCATTCGCGGAACGGTGAATGAACTCGAAGACTTACTCCGGGGCGTGTCCCTGATTCGGGAGTTGACCCCCCGTACCATGGACCTGATCATGAGCTTCGGCGAACGGCTGTCGAACCTCGTGGTGGCTGAATGCGTAAAGGCCAGTGGTCTGCCCGCCGTTTTCTGCGATGCCCGTGAGCTGATCAAAACCGACGCGCAGTTTGGTCATGCCGAAGTAAACTACACCCAGACCAACCCGCTTGTTCAGGCCTATTTCGCCCAAAACAACGGCTTTTCGGCACCCATACCGTTTGTGACGGGCTTTATCGGTTCGACCGAAAAGGGGGAAACAACTACCCTCGGCCGGGGTGGTTCCGACTACACGGCCAGCATTCTGGGGGCGGCCCTCAACGCTGATATCATTGACATCTGGACCGACGTGGACGGGATGATGACTGCCGACCCGCGCAAGGTGCCCAATGCCTTCAACATCCCCACCATCACCTACGCCGAGGCGATGGAGCTGAGCCATTTTGGGGCCAAGGTCATCTACCCGCCCAGCCTGCAGCCCGCCTTTGCCCGCAACATCCCGATCCGGGTGCTCAACACCTTCAACGCTGACCACGCGGGCACCCTCGTGAGCCGCACCGCCGACCGTCGGCAGTATACGATCACGGGTATTTCGAGCATCGACGACGTGGCGCTGGTCAACGTGCAGGGGTCGGGCATGATCGGCGTAGCGGGGGTATCGGCCAAGCTGTTCGGCATTCTGGCCCAGCACAAAATCAGCGTCATTCTCATCTCGCAGGCTTCGTCGGAACACTCGATTTGCTTTGCCATCGACCCCAAAGGTGCCGACCGGGTGAAGACTATTCTGGATGAGGAATTTGCCGCTGACGTAGCCAGTGGTCATATCGACAATATCAGCATCGAGCGCGACCTCAGTATCATCGCTACCGTAGGTGAAGGGATGCGGAAATCGTCGGGCATAGCGGGGAAATTATTTTCGGTGCTGGGCAAAAACGGGGTCAATATTGTGGCTGTGGCGCAGGGGTCGTCGGAGATCAACATCTCGGTGGTGATTACCAAAAATAACCTCTCAAAAGCCCTTAACGCGCTGCATAACGTGTTTTTCCAGTCGGAAGCGCGGGTGCTGAACGTATTTCTGGTGGGTACCGGCCTGATTGGTCAGGCCCTGCTGCGGCAGATCCACGCGCAGTCGGAATTTCTCCGGCAGGAGAAGCTCCTGAAGATTTGCGTGGTGGGTTTGGCCAATACCAAAAAGATGGTACTCGATACCAAAGGGCTCGATTTGACCGACTGGGAAACCCGTCGCAAAACGGAGGGTGTTACGACCTCGCTGCCCGCTTTTGTCGAGAAAATAAAGTCCTACAACCTGCCCAACTCGGTCTTCATCGACTGCACGTCTGACAAAGACATTGTGCAGCACTATGAGTCGCTGCTCGACGCGAACATTTCGGTGGTGACGCCCAACAAGGTAGCCAACTCCGGCTCCTACGCCGAATACCGCCGCCTACAACGCACGGCGCTGAACCGGGGCGTGAAGTTCCTCTACGAAACCAACGTGGGCGCGGGTCTGCCCATCATTAACACCTTGCAGGGGCTGCTCACTTCCGGCGACCGGTTTCTGAAGATTGAGGCGATCTTGTCGGGCACGTTGTCATTTATTTTCAACACCTTCAAACCGGGTACTCAGTTTGTCGATGTGGTGCGCGAAGCAAAGGAAAAGGGCTATACCGAGCCTGACCCCCGCGATGACCTCAGCGGACAGGACGTAGCCAGGAAAATACTGATTCTGGCCCGTGAGGCCGGGTTCGCGCTGGAGCCGGATGATGTTTCGGTTGAAAAAATCCTGCCTCCCTCCTGCCTCGATGCCCCCACGATTCCCACCTTCTTCGACGCACTAAAAGCGGAGAATGGCTATTTCGACAACCTGCTTGCCACCGCCGACGCGCGGGGCGAGAAGCTGCGGATGATTGCCACGTTCGAGAATGGCAAAGCCGTAATTGGCCTGCGCGGCGTGGGTCCGGAGCACCCCTTCTACCAGCTTACCGGTGCCGATAATATCATATCGTTCACCACCGAACGCTACAAAGAGCGCCCCCTGGTGATCAAGGGACCCGGTGCCGGTGCCGAAGTAACAGCCTCCGGTGTCTTTGCCGACATGGTCAGCATCGGCAGCTATCTAGGCTGAAAATCAGTTATCTTTGTCAGGAAGAGTATGATATAACGTATTGATTATGAGCGAGAACCTGCTGAGCCGCATAACGTTAAATCCTGATATCTGCCACGGTAAACCAACCGTCCGTAACATGCGATACCCCGTGACGATGGTACTCGATCTACTGGCAGCAGGTATGACCAGCGAGGACATCTTAGGCGATTACCCCGACTTAGAAGAGGCTGATATTCGGGCATGCTTGGCCTACGCTGCCCGGTTAGCTGATGTGAAAAGCATTCACCGGGTTATAGCGTGACCTATATTATTGACGCGCAACTGCCGTATCTGCTGGCCGACATATTGCGGCAACGTCACCTTGATGCCATTCACACACGCGATCTACCAGACCAAAACAGAACTGGCGATAATCAAATTCGTAACATTGCGTTGATAGAAGATCGCATTCTTATTACAAAAGATGCTGATTTTCAGAATAGCTATTTATTACAGAAAAGCCCACCCAAGCTGTTATTAATCTCGACAGGTAATATCAAAAATCGGCAGTTGCTCGATTTGATTAAAAGCAACATTGACGCAATAGACGCCCTGTTCGAAAAACATACGTTTATTGAGCTTGATAACGAAACGTTTATCGTTCATGACTAACAGCCTCCCGTGTCTTCGCCGACATGGTCAGCATTTTGCACCAGTACTATCAGCAAACATCCTGTCTGCATCGTGCATCAGACAGATGCATCTACACAACTGACCAGCGGCGCAGCGAATGATGTAGAGGTGCTCGGCCCTGGGGTTACACGGGTTTAGAGGCACACAGTAGTTCATCCGTTCGCTTGCGGGCTACACCAACGCATGATAAGCCATTGCCAACACGCTGGCGTTGATAGACGAGAACAAAACGGAAGCAATCGTGTCGGTTGCTTCGGCGATGGAGGTGTCATGTCTGTGCCGATATAGGCGAATCAAATGCCCAAAGACGAGCAATACATTAACACCGGCGATACTGATACACAGAAAGGCAATCATAATGGGCTGTATTACTGTTTATTTATTAAACCTACACACATCCCTATCAGTCTAGTTAGCTAATTTATTGAGCGTTTTTGCAATAGCGTGATTTTTACCGAATGACCCACTTATCCCGCATTGGCTTGTGTTACTTCATGCGCACCAGTGTCACTCCCGCTCCGCCACGGTCAGCGTGCTCGTCGGCCATGCTGCCTACCTGCTTATAAGAACGCAGATGGTTACGAACTAGCTGCCGCAGAATACCGTCGCCTTTGCCGTGTACGATGCGCAGTTCGGGGTAGCCCAGCATAAGCGCACTGTCCATAAACTTGTCTACTTCGCCCAGCGCTTCTTCTCCCCGCCTGCCCCGGATGTCGAGGTTGAACGAGAAGTTGAGCATCTTTTCGTTGATGTCCACCCCCTGGCTACGAGGCGTTTCGCGAATGCCCACGGCCTCGCGGTAGGTCTTGCGACTTACCTTTTCGAGCCGATTCAACTTAATGTTCGACTTCAGGTCGCCAATGCGGACTTCGGCGTCTTTACCCCGCAGGGCCAGCACCTCACCAATGGCCGTCTGTCCCTGAATGCGCACGTAGCTACCCACCGAAATAGGGCTGCCGTCGGCTTCGAATTCTTCTTCGGGGGCTTTCGGCGCAGCGGGTTCCACAATTACCTCCGGCTTCAATTCTTTTTGCTCGAACTGCTGGAGATCAGCCCGCAATTGCTTTGTGGTATCTTTTTCAGCTTTCGACTCTTTGATCTCACGTATGGTCTGCTCGATCTTCTGGTTGGCTTCCTGTACCAGCGTTTTGGCCTTCGCTTTGGCAGTATTGATCAGTTGCTTCTGCTCATTGTCGAGCCGGGTTTTCAGGGCGGTGTATTCAGCCAGTTGCTGGGCCACCTTGCGCTGATTGATGCTGATATCGAGGTTTTTTTCGGCGAAAACGCGCTTCTCGATGTCTAGTTCCTTCAGCAGCTTTTCAAAATTAACCTGCTGACTACCGAGTTTTTCTTTTGCCCGGTTGATCACGATGTTGGGCAGGTTGATCTTACCCGCAATCTCAAACGCAAACGACGAGCCAGGCCGGCCCATTTCCAGTTCGTATAGCGGTTCCAGCTTTTCGCCATCGAACCGCATGGCGCCGTTGATAAGGCCCGGCGTTTTGTCGGCGAATACCTTCAGGTTAGTGTAGTGGGTGTTGATCACGCCAAACGCTCCCGACTTGTTTAGTTCTTCCAGAATAGCCTCGGCAATAGCCCCGCCCTGGCCCGGTTCGGTACCGGTACCGAACTCGTCGATGAGGAAGAGCGTGCGCTTGTTGGCTCCCACCAGAAACTGCCGCATGTTAGTCAGGTGCGACGAATAGGTGCTGAGGTCGTTTTCCAGCGACTGCTCATCGCCGATGTCGATAAACAGGTTCTGAAACACACCCATATCCGAGAATTCGGCCATGGGTACCAGCAGGCCGCACTGCATCATATACTGTAGTAAGCCAATGGTTTTCAGTGCAATAGACTTGCCCCCTGCATTGGGTCCGGAGATAATCAGGATGCGCTGCTGCTCGTCGAGCTGAATAGCCAGCGGTACTACAGGCTTGCCCTGTTTCTGGTGCGAAAGGTATAGCAGCGGGTGGCGGGCGGCCGTCCAGTTCAGCACCGGACGGTTCATTACCTGGGGCATACCGGCCTGCAACTGCCCTGCCAGTTTGGCCTTCGCCCGGATGAAATCTATCTGCGCCAGAAAGTTGATGGCCTTGTTGAGGTCGGGCAGAAAAGGCCGTATCTGGTCGGTGAGGGCCAGCAGAATACGGTACACTTCACGGCGTTCTTCATATTCCAGTTCCCGCACTTCGTTGTTGCCATCGAAGACCTCGGCGGGTTCTACATACACTGTTTTGCCGGTATCTGATTCGTCATGGATGAAGCCGCGAATCTTGCGTTTATGTTCGGCCGCCAGCGGAATCACCAGCCGCCCCCCGCGAATAGTCAGGCCCAGATCATCAGGAATCCAGCCCTGTTGGCGGGCGGTGCGCAACATGCTGTCGAGGCGCTTGCGCAGGTTAGCCTGCTCCGAAATAATGCGCCGCCGGATACTGGCCAGTTCAGGCGAGGCGTTGTCGCGCACATGACCCCGGTCGTCGATAACGCGTTCCAGCGCCGCCAGCAAGGCTTTGTCGACGGTCACGGGCGCTGCCAGTTCGGCCAGGAAGGGGTACTGATCTTCTTCCTGATTAGCCAGAAAACGCAGGCAATCCTGAATCGTTTTCAGGGCTAGTTTCAGATCGAAAAACTCGTCTTCCATCAACGTTATTCCTTCTACGCGGGCCTTCTGGAGTTGAGGCCGCACGTCGAGGTAATTGCTTTGCGGGAAGTCTGGCTCGTACTGAACTATCTGCGTAAACTCGTAGGTCTGCCGCAGCAGTTTATCAATCAGTTGGTGATTGTCGGAAAAGCGAATTTTGTCTACGTAATCCTGGCCCAGCGGCGAGATACAGGCCTGCCGCAACAGTTCACGGATTTTATCGAAACCAAGTTTTTGTTCGAGGGTATTGGGGTAAAGCATTCGGGGGTGCGGGCCTCTCGTTAGCGGGCCTACCTCATAACATTGGTCTGAGGGTGGGGGTTCTATTTTACCGATAAGTGGTAAACGATGAGGGGTGAGTTTGCTGACGCGTCTTTAGCTGCGTCAGCAAACTCACCCCTCATCGTTTACCACTTATTACCTTATTTAACGCTTTTCGCTACGTCAAGCAGGTCGTCGGCGCCCATGTAGCCCATCACGCGCTTTACCACGCGGCCATTGCCGTCAATAAACAGCAAAGTAGGATATCCTTCCAGCGGATAGACCTGCGAAAGAGCCGGTCCTTCGCCCTTTTCCATGTCCATCTTTACATTGATGAATTTCTTATTGAACAGGTCACCCACAGCTTTCTGAGTGAACGTATTTTTTTGTAACAACTTACATGGACCGCACCAACTGGCATAGGCATCGAGAAAAATAACTTTCTTCTGGGCCTTAGCCTGTTTCAATATATCGGCCCAACGGGCTTCGGTAAACTGAATGCCCGCTTTTGTGTCGTCGGTAGCGGGAGCAAATGAAGTGGCGGTGAAAAGAACAAGGAGGCAAAGACTGGCTAGGCGGATCATACGGTTGCTGTTCGGTCAGATAATTGATTCTATCTACGAAAGTAACGCAGAATAAAGTACGAATAGTCTGAAAAGTGGTGGAGCGGAGTGCTGATAGTCGGGAAAGTCGCTTTGGTTATTGACTTTCCTGACTATCAGCACTCCGCTCCACCACTTTTCAGACTATTTCTCCTCGGTGCTCGTATTCCAGTCGGCATCCTGAACATGGGTGCCTTCAACGGGGGCCTGCCCCCACGAGGCACGCGTGTTTTCGTCGATTTCAGCCTGTGAAGGTCCATTGGCGTCGGTTTCGGCTACCATCTCATCGGCACTCTCCACATCGTCGGCCACGCTGTCGGCTACGCCTTCGCTGTTTAGCTTTGAGGGCAGTTCGTTGGTCAAATCTTTATCATTGAGTTGCGCCAGATCAGGGTGGGTACCCATGGTGCTGTGCATCATTTGAGCCGCGTTCGACTCGGTGCTTTCTTTACGGATGTTGCTTGATACGCTCATGACGTTGGTTGGTTTGGTTATTGGAAAATGAATGGTAGACGTTGGATGCCGGATAGTGGACGTTGGCTTGTATTCAGTATCCAATGTCCGATAGCCAGCATCCAACGTCCGCTAGTAAGTTGGCTGATTATCCAGTGATGTGCCGGTTTCGGCAATGTCTCTATCTTCTTTGTCCTGCGTCGAATCACCCTCTTTGTTCTCATCGACTGAGGTCGATTCGGCACTTTTTTTAGCTTCTTCCTGTGCATTGGGCGTTTTTACTTCTGCATCAGAGGCGTAATCATCGGGGCCGGCAGTGGTCACGCTTACAGTGCTGGTATTGGTTTTACCTTCACTGGCGGCGGCGTTGCTGATAGCGGCATCGGTTACTTCCATCGTGCTGTTATCCTGGTCGCCCATGCGCAGCACACCGTTCTTACTATCCATATCCTGGCTACCCATGCCCCGGTTGTTACGGCCATCCTGTCCGCCGCGCACCGCTTCACTATCTAGTCCATTGGCCGAGTTTTCCTGGACGTCGGTATTCAGGTTATCTTTGGCACGTGCATCTGGCTCTGAATTATCACTACCACGTGGGGCTTCAGTTCGGCCGTTTATCTGTGCACCATCGCGCAGAACGGTTTTTTCGTCGGGTTCCATAACGTTACTAAGTTGTGTTGGTACTATACCTGAAACCAGCTAAACGACAAAAAGTTGGCTCATCTGAGGCAGTGAACCGGCAGGCCTTTTAATAAATAAGGATTTTTCCCTTTGCTGATTCCCAAACTAAACTCCCATATTTGACATCGTAACCGCCTGAAACGCCTGCGTAGCCAAACTTAGTGTATGGTTTCTACTGTGTGGCAGCGGGGTTAGGTTACCCTCTAAGATTGATTCTACCGTCTTAATAGTTGGATAAAGCGTAATTGAAAAGCGAACCGGCACTGCCAGTTCGCT
Source organism: Fibrella rubiginis (assembly GCF_017353185.1). Lineage (GTDB taxonomy): Bacteria > Bacteroidota > Bacteroidia > Cytophagales > Spirosomataceae > Fibrella > Fibrella rubiginis. The sequence goes on from NZ_JAFMYV010000011.1 coordinate 183,319, forward strand.
TTTTTGTTTTCGGTCTATCTATAGTATGCCTTGTATATGATAAAGATTGCAGAATATACTATTTGTACTTAGTTGTCAGCGAACCTTTCTACCATTACTCATAAGTATAGCCGGGCATGGCAAGTAAAAATATGAGCCTTACAAAGTCTATTACCTAGAAATACATTAAAAAATTGTGAAATTTGCCTAGCCGGTAAAGTACCGGTGCGTCTAACCAATCACAAACTTCTTCTCAATTAACATGATGAGAAATTTACTCAAACTATGGCTGTTGCTGTTGTTTTCTGTGCCTGTACTAGCTCAGAATCAAACGGTTACAGGCAAGGTCACTTCATCAGATGATGGCTCGGCCATCCCCGGCGTAAGCGTAGTTATCAAGGGTACTACGCGCGGAACAACCACCGACGCCAACGGTGCATTCCAGGTAACGGCGGCAAACAACGCCCAATTGACCTTTTCCTACGTGGGCTTCAAAACCGTCACCGTAACGGTAGGCAATCGTAATACGGTCGATGTGAAACTAGAACCCGACGCCTCTTCGCTCAACGAAGTAGTTGTAACGGCTCTGGGTGTAGTACGTCAGCAAAAAGAGTTGGGTTCTGCCACAGAAGTCGTGAAGGCCGACAAGCTAGTTCAGGCACGCGCTACCAACATTGCCCAAGCGCTGTCGGGTAAAGTGGCAGGCCTGCAGATCAACACGATCAACAACGGGGTTGACCCTCAGACAAGGATTGTGTTGCGTGGCAACCGGTCGTTATTAGGTAACAACCAAGCGCTGGTTGTTATCGATGGAACGCAGGTTCCTCAAGACGCCATTAATTACCTAAACCCCAACGACATCGAGAATGTGTCTGTGTTAAAAGGGGCTAATGCAGCCGCTCTGTATGGTTCCGATGCGTCGAACGGAGCCTTACTCATTACAACCAAAAAGGGCTCGGTTACCGCTCCGCGCATCAACTATAGCAATACCACCTCCATTGAGCAAATTAGTTTCCTGCCCAAGTTCAATGACCGGTTTGGTGCTGGTACTGAAAGCTATAGCCGGGAGTATATTCCGTTCGAGAACCAAAGCTATGGTCCAGAATACGACGGTTCTACCAAAGACCTCGGCCAGACGTTGGAAGATGGCACCATTGCCAAAGCCGCCTATTCGTACAATCCCAACGGAAAGCTTAGCGCTTTTGATCAGGGGCTGGTGCAGCAGAATGACCTCTCGCTGACTTCCGGTGATCAAAACGGTAGTTTCTTGATTTCATTGCAGGATGTAAACTCACGGGGTGTGGTGCCGGGCGATCTGTCGCGTCGGACGGGTGGTCACCTAAGCGCTACGCGTAATTACGGCCGGTTTAGTGGTACGTTCAACGTTGATTACCGTATCAAAGATGTAGACCGGTCAACCTCTGGTTTTTACAATAACATTCTGAATACGGCGGGCAATATCGATCTGAATCAATATCGGAACTGGCAGCCCCTGCGCCTAGATAATGGCCAACTGAACCCCGCCAACCCGAACAACTATTTCAACGATTACTTCGACAACCCATTCTTCAGCAAGGACATCAACCGGCAGAACCGCGTGGACCGCTATCTGACGGGCAATGTGGAATTACGTTACAAAGCGGCTGAGTGGCTACAGTTTTTGTATCGGGTAGGCGTAACTAACCAGAACTTTGAATCAAAGAGCACATCAGCAAAATATGCTTATAGTGCTTACGCCAAGCAACATATATACCGGGCTAAAGATCTTCCTGGCGGTGTGACTGACTTTTCAGGTTATGAGCAGCGGATTAATCAGGACTTCTTTTTTACCGCCAACAAAAGTGCAGGGCCGTTTAAAGCCACGCTCATCGGGGGTTTTAACCTTCAGGAACGTAAATACAAGCAGGTTGTGACCAGCGCCAGCGCTCTGGTTATTCCTGATTTGTACAACGTCAGTAATCGAGTGGGTGAACCGGGAGCCTCAGAATTCAACGCCAAAGCACGCTTATTAGGGGCATATGGCGACCTAACAGTAGGGTTTAAAGACTTTCTCTTCCTGCATATGTCAGGTCGAAACGACTGGAGCTCTATTCTGGGGGCTAACAACCGCTCGTTCTTCTACCCTGGGGCCGATCTGTCGTTTGTAATAACCGACGCTGTTCCCTCACTAAAAAATGGCAATATTCTGAGTTCAGCCAAATTGCGGGCAGCAGCTACGCGGGTGGGTCAGATCAACCTGCCAGGCACGTTTGGGGCTTATCAACTCGAAACAGTCTATACGCCGGGTGGTGGTTTCCCTTATGGTGGATTGGCTGGCTTCACGCTGGGCAACACAGCCAACAACCCCAATATCCAGCCTGAATTCCTCGACTCGTATGAGGTGGGTGCTGAGCTTGCTTTCCTGGGCGACCGCATCACGCTGGATATGTCGTATTACACACAGCAGAATACGAACCAAACCGTGCGCATTGACGTGTCGCCGGCTACGGGCTATTCCGGTGCACTCATTAACACAGGTCGCCTGGACAACAATGGTTTTGAAGTTGATCTAAAAACGACGCCTGTTCGGCTAGACAACGGCTTCCGTTGGGATTTGGGTATCAACTATTCGCAGGTGAATACCAACGTGGTCTCTATTGTCGATGGACTGAAAGAGATTAACCTCAGTTCTTACTACGGTGTGGTCAACTCTGGTTTGTACCAAATCTTCGCCGTAGAAGGGCAGCAGTTCCCGGTGGTGAAAGTGGTGGGTTATGAACGCGAACGCGACGCTCAGGGCAACATTATTCCTGGTGGCCGGGTGGTGGTCGATCCCGCATCGGGCTATCCGCTCAAATCGAATGAACTCATCAACCTTGGCCGCACCAACCCCCGCGACCGGCTGGGTATCAACACGACGTTGCGCTATAAAGGGTTTTCACTGTCGGGCACAGCTGAGTACCGGGGTGGTAACGTAATTGCCCACGGCCTGGCCGAAACCATGTGGTTTACCGGTGCAGCCTATGCCACCACCACCTACGGTCGTGAGCGGTTTGTGTTCCCTAACTCGGTTACCAAAAACGCTGACGGTACCTATACCGCCAATACCAGCATTGCCGTAAAAGATGGTGGCTTGGGGGCGTTCGACAGCAACCTGCGTAACTTCGGCGAGAACTTCGTAACAAACGGTGCCTTCTGGAAACTCCGCGAACTGGCCATCAATTACACCGTTTCACCGGCGTTGTTGCAAAAAACGCGCTTTATTAAGAACGCGTCAGTAGGCTTGGTAGGCCGAAACCTGGTCACGCTTCTGCCCAAAGAGAATATCTATACCGATCCCGAATTCAACAACACTACGACCAACGCCGTAGGGGTAAACACCAACGCCATTACGCCACCTACGCGGACATACGGTTTCACGGTGCAGCTCGGTTTCTAATCATTTTCCTGACATCACAATCATGAAGCATACAGTAAAAATAGTAGCTCTGTTCGTTGCCCTGCTGACGGTCAGTAGCTGCAAAGAGGGTTACCTCGACATTAACAAGAACCCTAATGATGCCACCAGCTCAACGCCCGATCTGATCCTCTCGGCGGCGTTGAACGCCACGGCGGCGGGTATGATTAACCCAAACGAAATCGGCCACTTCTGGGCCGGTCAGTGGTCACCGTCGGGCAGCGTATCGGGTTTTAACCCCGAGAAAACATATGACTTGCCATCGAACTTCCGTACCGGTGTTTGGACCCAGGCCTATGATAATCTGTCTGACTATGACGTGATTGAGCAGGCTGCCACCACCAGCAAGCAGCCTGCCTTTGTAGGCATTGCTAAGGTGATGAAGGCGTTTGTGTTTCAGCGCCTTGTCGATACTTATGGCAACGTACCCTACACAGAAGCGCTGAAAGGCACGGCTATTCTTCGTCCAAAGTATGACGACGCCCAGGCTATTTACGACGACTTGTCGAAGCAACTTGATGCAGCTGTAACCAACCTGAAGACACCGTTGACCGCTGAAAACCCATCACCAGGGGCCAGCGACATCGTGTTTGCTGGCGACATGGGTAAGTGGGTGCGTTTTGCCAATACGCTGAAGCTGCGCCTGATGCTCCGTCAAACCAACATTGCAGCAAAAGAGGCCACTATTAAAGCTGAAATTACCAAAGCAGCAGGTAACGGTGGTTTTCTGGCAGCAGGTGAAAACGCGCTGGCATCGCCGGGTTACCTGAAGACTGCAGGAAAACAGAACCCCTTCTACGAGAACTACGGTTTCACGGCTGCCGGTACGCTATCGGGCAACCACGATTTTTACACCAACGCTGATTTCTTCATCACGTTCCTGTCGAATAACGTTGACCCCCGGTTACCCCGCTTTGCTACACTCAACAACGCCGGGAAATATGTAGGCGTACCGTTTGGTGATGGCAACGACGCGTATCTGTACGCTAAAACGTCGGGCTTTGGCCCAGCTATCCTGAAAGGGTTTGACCAAAAGCAGGTGCTGATGCAGTCGGCAGAGAGCTTTTTCCTGCAAGCAGAGGCCGCCCAGCGTGGCTACCTGACCGGATCGGCCAAGACACTGTTTGAGAGCGGTGTTACCGAATCGTTCAAATTTCTGGAAGTACCCGACGCCGTCAAAGCCGCAGCTGCCTACGCGGCCGACGCTGTACCAATCCGCAACTTCGATGCGTCGCCCAATAAGCTGGAGGCCATTATTACCCAAAAATGGGTGGCGTTGGGTGCCTTTGAAGGCTTCGAGGCCTGGACCGAATACCGCCGCACGGGTTTCCCTAAAGTGCCGATCTCGACCCGCGCCGTGGGCACCAAACAGCCCGCCCGGTTCCTGTATCCTAACCAGGAGCTAGGCACCAATGAGGCCAACGTGAAAGCACAAGGTACCATCAGCCAGTTCGACACCAAGATTTTCTGGATGAAGTAATTCATGCCTAAACTGAATCATCAATCATGAAAAAATACATTCTAACGGGCCTTTCGGCATTGAGTCTGCTGGTAACGACCAGCGGTTGCCTACAGGACAAAGGCTATACCGACATTATTAACGCCGTGGGTGCACAGCCCATCGTGAGCATCTTTGGCAGCGGCAGCGGCAACAAAGTGCTGGGCGTCGATTTCAAGACGACACCCGTAGCCACTGAGTTGTTTTCGGTCAACCTGGGGTCGCCAGCGGTGCTCACGTCTGATGTGACGGCCACCGTAAGCGTAGACCCAACCCTGCTAACGGGCACTGGTCTTGAGTTGCTACCCGCCGACACCTATTCGATTCCGAGCACGCAGGTAACCATTAAGGCCGGTCAGCGCGACGTACCGTTTGTGGTGAACATTAACTCGTCGAAGATTGACCTGAAAAAATCGTTTGCACTACCCCTAACTATTACGGCGGCTAGTGGTGCCATCATTGCCTCAAACCTGAAGAGCGTGGTGTATGCCATTAAAGTAAATAACGTCTACGCAGGAAATTACCAATCAACGGGTCGATTTGAACACCCTGTAGCGACTAGTTCCCGCGACATCAATCGTTCAAAAACATTGAGCACCATTGATGCTACTACCAGCGAAACGGAATTTGCTGATTTAGGCGGTAGCGGCTGGACGATGCAGCTAAGAATAAATGCCGACAACACGGTTACGCTGATTCCAACGGGAAATGCTAATGCAAGTGCTAAGCAGGCAGGCGTAAATAAATACGATCCAGCCACCAAAACATTCACCCTGAACTACTCATACCCAGGTGCGGGCGGCGACAGGGTAATTACCGAAACGATCAAGAAGAAATAACCCAGACTGGTTTTTAGTAACGCAAAAGGCCCCTGCCAGTACTGGCAGGGGCCTTTTGCGTTACTAAAAACCAAACCCTATTTTACCGTTATAGCCAAAATTTGGGTACGGTAATTGGCGCTGATGGTAACATTGCTGGGCACTGTCTGTATGCTCAGAGCCAGCGCGTAAGGGCCACCCGTGGTAGGCACCTGACTACCAATAAACGACACATTGACCGTGCCAATTCGATTACCCGATGCTACAGTGACTGTCGCTGGAGACAGTTGATAAGCCGTTGCCGGCAACAGCTTATAAGCTCTGTTGTTAGCCTTGTTATACGCATCTAATGCTGCCTGATCCGGACCAACGCCTATCTGAACATCCGTGGTTGGCGGATTAGGCGACGCAATATTGATGTCAACGGGAGCTACGGTTGGCGTAGTGCCGGCAGCTACCGTTACAGCTTTTAAGATGCTCCGGTTAGCCACGTAAGGGATCTCGGCGACGTAGCCTGAGGCGGCAAAATCAACGAAATGCTCATCGTCTTTCAGGCACGAGGTCATGCTGAGGGCAACACTCGCAGCCAAAACGACTTTAAATAACTTATTCATGGTGATGGTGTTAGCTGGTTATTTGATCCAGAAGATCTTGCTCGTAAACTGGTTGATTGTGCCCTGTGCATTCACCACGGTGGCATTGGTGCTATACTCCGTTTGCGGATAGAACAGCCGAACCGGAATCTGTCTTACCGACGTACTAGGCTCCTGCGAAATCGGAAGGTCAGCAGGCAACCCCAGGCGGCGGTAATCAGACCAGGCTTCGAAGGGAGCCAGACCATTTTCTGAAATCCATTTCTGGGTGATGATCGTCGCAATTTTGTTGGTCGACGCATCAAAATCAACGTTGGCAACCCCCGCCTGAGCCAGGTACGTAGTAGCTTCGGCAGCGCTACGGCCCGAATTGACAAACGACTCCGTTACCGCGGCCTGATAGAGTGCCTTAGGTGTGCCCGTAATGTAACCACGCTGCGCCGCTTCGGCTTGCATAAACAGACTCTCGTGCGACGACAAAATAACTGCAGGTTTGTCTACCCCCGTCAGCACACCCGGGCCAATGTCAGATACCAGGCTGTTCACCTGTACGTCGACAGTACCGAAATTAGTGCCGTTGAAATTGGTACCCGTACCTCCCACAGGCCGGTAGTAAGCAGCAATGCGGGGGTCTTTGGTCTGCTTCAATACCGACAAAGCATAGGCGTTGGCCTTGTACTGGTTGTTGGTCGTTGTGGGCGAACCATTCACGGCATAGAAAGCACCGTAGAGCGGATTCTGCTGATTTTGTGAATTAGTATAGCCCGGATTTACCTGTGCATTTTCGCCCGCGCCCAGGAAGCCATAACCCGATGCTTTGATCGCAGCGAACTGCGTTTGAAGGTAAGCAGCACGATCTGCCTTCTCTGTCTGGCGAAGCAGGATTCTCAATTTCAGCGTGTTGGCAAACCGCTGCCATTTAGCAATGTCGCCACCAAACATAATGTCGTTGGTGCCGGGGTTGCGCGTACCACTTCCCTTTGCCAGCAGGGCTAAACCAGCGTCGATCTGTTTGATCAAATCGTCATAAATATCCTGCGCCTTATCGTAGGAAGGCGTAATGGCACCCGTACCCTGCAACGCCTGCGTGTAAGGAATATCGCCGTAGGTATCGACCAGTATCTGAAAGTGATAGGCCTTCATGATCTTGCCCATACCCTGCAACAACGGCTGATTCAGCGCGGCACCCTGCTGATCGATGTAGTTGTAGTTCTTCAGGTTGATGTATCCGTTTGTCCAGATACCCTGATTGAAACTGTTCGTAAACTGGTAGTTCTTATCCGACAGGTTGATCGAATAGTTACCACTCCAGTTCCAGTAGCCCATCCAGAGATTCAGAAAATAGAAGCTCGTGGTCATGTAAGCCCCGGTGTTGGCCAGGGCGTCGGGCAGTACCAGTTCGGGCGTGGCCGCCGTTACCTGGTTGGGGTTATTGTTGATGTCGAGAAACTCCTGCTTACACCCGGCCTGCGCCATGAGTAAGACAGCCAGCAGCCCGGCAGTGACATTCTTTATAGACTTCATTGTTTGTCGAGTTAAAAATTAAAAACCAACCGTTACCCGGAATCCATAGAAACGCGTTGGCGGTGCCTGGTACTCGGTTGTTACCCCTACGGCGTTGCTGGTATCGTTGGCATTGTTACCACCTGAGAACTCAGGATCAGTGAAGACGTTGGTCTTAGGGCGCAGCATCAGCAGGTTACGACCCGTGAAGGCAATGTTAACCGAACGGATGAACTTGGTATAGCCTAGGATATTGGCCGGAATATCATAGCCAATGGCGGCTTCACGCAGTTTCCAGAAGTCGGCGCTCGTTACGTAGCTGTAGCCCGCATTGTGGTAGGCCGAGTTAGTCCAGAACGTCAGGTTACCGTCTTTGGTCGTGATGTTCGTGTTTGGCGTGATAGTCCCCGTAGTACCGTCAGCATTGTTAGGACCCACTGTTACTGAGTTCGGGAACACGAAGTTCTGCCGACCAGCATAGGTAGACCGAATACCCGCACCCGTAAACTCAAGCGCATTGCCCAGGGCGTTGTAGATGACAGCACCACCACGATATTCGACCACGGCGTTTAGCGACAGGCCCTTGTAGCGGAAGGTGTTTGTCCAACCAAAACGAGTAGTTGGCTGCGTAGTACCTGCGTATTTGAGGTTCGGGTCCAGAATGGGGTAACCCGTTGTGGCACTCACCACCGGCCGACCAACATACTGCCCCGTTGGGTCGTAGTTAGCGGCTTTGGGGTCGGCATTCTGTATCCGCTGAATGTCATTAACAAACAGGGCGGGATAAGGATACCCCTTGGCAAAATAAATATCTGAACCTACTCCATTAGCATATGGCACATTACCCCGGGGCAAGTCTTTATAAATGTCATCGACGTTGCTCTTCAGGAAAGTGAAGTTCACGCTAGCATCCCAGTTGAAATTACCAACTGACACCAGTGGCTTTTGGGTACGCAGATCCAGTTCAATACCGCTGTTTGTCATCGAACCCGTATTAATGAGCGCCCGTGTGTAACCCGTGGCCCGCGACACGTCGATAGGTACTGTCTGGTTTGTTGTAATCGTGTTGTAATACACAGCTTCCAGCAAGAACCGGTCAAACAGACTCATTTCAATGCCTACCTCCTTGTTAGTCGTGAACTCTGGCTTCAGCAGCGGGTCATTCTGGGTGTTGCCCAACTCAAAACCAGCCTGCCCGCCAAAGGGAAATCCAACGCCAGGGTTAAACACGTTCTGCAACTGGTAAGGCCCCACGTTTACTTGGCCTACTTTGGATATACCACCCCGTACTTTTAGATAAGAAATAGCTCGGCTATCTTTTAACGACGGTACCAGATCGCTAACAATAAGAGAAGCGTCTATGCTGGGGTAGAAGAACGTCCGGTTCGACGGAGCCAGTAACGAGGTGTAATCCTGCCGACCGGTGGCGTGAATAAACGCAAAGTCTTTGTAGCCCACCGTAAAATCACCGAAGAAGCCAATAAGACGGTTGTTACCGTTGTATTCAGACAACACAGGATTACCTAGACGGTTAGCCACATTATATACACCAGGCACCACTAAAGCAGAGGCGAAGTCTGACATGTTACGCCGAAACTCCTGCCGGGTTTGTTGACCCAAAATCAGTGTCGTGGTAAAATCGCCAAACTTGGGATTCATTGTCAACAGTAGGTCACCGGTAAAACGCGTGAAGAAAAAGGAATTATCACGCACCTGCGCATTGACATGACCCGTTGACGAGGCAATATTACCAGCTTCCCAGGGGTCGCCTAGCGCGTATTCAGAAAACGTTACGTCAGCGATGTGCGACTTGTACTGCGAAGCATTAACCTGACCACCAATACGATATAGTGCTCTCAGCCAGGGCGTAAACTGGTAGGCTACGTCGGTAGAACCTTGTATGGTATATATATCGTTTACCTGCCGCGAATTGTCGCCGGTAATCTGCCAGTACGGGTTAGGGTAATAAGCGTTGTAATAGCCATTTACGTCACCATACGGCGAGTTGATGTCGTTGAGCGGGTAGCTGTTGATGGGGGCATGTGCCTGCTGATTCAGCACGTTCCAGTAAACAGGCCGGTTCTGATTAAAATCGCCGTTTTCCGTGTTCGTGTTCTGGTAGGCGAATTTTACAGCACCTGTCACCGTCAACCTATCGACTGACCGGCCACCGTTGATGCTGATTGCGGTTCGCTGGTACTTATCGTTAGGAACGATACCTTTTTGATCAACACGTTGCAGGCTCAGACCAAAGAAATTCTGCGCATCGCCTATGCGGTATGACAGGTCATGCTGTGAAGTAACCCCCGTCTTGAAGAAAGCTCGCCGTGGATCAGTAGTCGGTGATGAATAAGGCACTTTCAACGTGTCGAGGCGTACATTACCATTGGCATCGCGGATTTCAACGCCATAGCCCAGTGGACGGAGCGAGCCATCATAAGGATCACCGAAACTCTGGTTTTCGTAGGGAACGTAGAGCCGGCGGTAGTTACGGTCGTAGAAGGGTTGACCCTCACCACCGTTACCCCCAAACTGCGTTTGCAGACCCGGCATGTATGAGATGCTCTCAAACTGCGTGTTGTTGCTGTAGGAGATCTGTGGCTTGGCGTTTTTCGTGCCTTTTTTGGTCGTAATAATCAGTACGCCGTTAGAAGCGTCTGATCCGTAAAGGGCCGCCGCACTAGGTCCTTTCAGTACGTTGGTCTGGTCAACGTCGTTCGGGTTAATCGAATTCAGAAAGCTGATATCCGATACCACCCCGTCAACTACCAACAGAGGCTGGTTATTACCCAAAAATGATCGGTTACCACGTAACGTAATCCGGGCACCCGCACCCACACCGTTGTTGGTGGTGCTGATCTGTAAACCCGATACCTTGCCTGTGAGCCCGTTGGCAATGTTAACCGGAGCAGCCTGGTTGATTTGGGCACTGTTAACCTTAGCGATAGACGTACCTAACTCACGCTCCGTACGCTGAATACCAAACGCCGTAACTACTACTTCGTTAAGGCTGGTGGCATCTGGCTTCAGCGTAACGTCAATTTTGGTTTGGTTTCCCGTCACCACTTCCTGTGAAGTGAAACCGATAAACGAGTAAACCACCGTAACAGTGCCTGATGGTACCGAAAGCGAATACTGCCCGTTGGCGTCGGTGGTAGTACCCCGGCTGGTTCCCTTCAACGTTACACTCACACCGGGCAGTACTGAGTTGTCTTCGCCGGAGGTGACGCGCCCGGTAATCGTCCGGTTTTGCGCCAAAGCGGGCAGACTTAGCAGGCACAGCACTAGCTGCGCCAACATTAAAAGTTTTCTCATTGGAGATGAGTAGTTTGGTGAAAAAGCTAACAAAACGTATTACTAGTAACTCAAAATTAACGGTTAGTTAGCATGCCAACAAAATATTATTTGTACAATCATCAGCATATCATTCGGCCAAATGTTCTTTTTACCTACATAATATTTTGCCATACCCCAACTAAAAAGTAAATACTCAAAATAAAAAATGCCCAACGCTTTCTGCATTGGGCATCCACTTAAGTACCAATACTCAGTACTGCTAATTAACTTCATTTAACACCGTCTGGGGAACTACCTGTCCGGCTTTTAATTCAGCCAACAGTTCGTCGAGGTTAACCGTGGCAAAACTGCTGGCGTAGTCAGACATCGCGTAGGGAATGATCAGCTTGTTCTGGTACACCTGTCCCCCACAGCTGTAGACCACATTGGGCACGTATCCTTCACGCTCATTGGCGTCTGGACTGAGCAGTGGTTCGCTCATACGACCAATCACTTTCGAGGGGTCATTGAGATCCAGCAGAAATGCACCGATGGCATATTTCCGCATCGGCCCTACGCCGTGGGTCAGCACCAGCCAGCCCGCCTCGGTCTCGATCGGCGACCCGCAGTTGCCCAGTTGTACGTATTCCCAGGGGTAGGTTGGTTTGGCAATCAGTTCTTTGGTCTGCCAGAAATACAGGTCGTCGGAGTACATCAGGTACACATTTTCGCCATCCTGCCGCGACAGCGTAGCGTAACGACCGTTGATTTTACGCGGAAACAAGGCCATGCCCTTATTCTGCACTTCTGCCCCATTGAGCGTACTGGCCGAGAAATGGGTAAAATCGGTAGTTTCCAGCAACTGCGGAAACGTAACCCGGCCGTTATAGGCTGTATAGGTAGCGTAATAGGTTATTTTGCCATCGTCGTCGCAAAACTCCACAAACCGGGCATCTTCAATACCATTTGTTTCGTTGGGCGAATACGGAAAAATGCACCGCTCGTCGAGGCTCTGATCATCGTCGAAGTGCATTTCGTAGTTCGACCGGGCCAGGGCCAGCAATCCGCTCGTGATGGTGTCGTACTCGGCGTTGTGGCGGAATTGGCTCATCACACGTTTTACCTGCGCCTCCAGATCGGGTAGGGTGAATTCGTCGCTGAGGCCCGCCAAAATACCTTCCGAAATACTGTTGATCAACCGCAGTTCGTACAGCTTCTTAACAAAGATATCCTTCTTAAACTGCTGACTGACAATCAGTTCCGGCGACGTTACGTGCCGTGAGGGTTTCTGCAAGACAATGTCGCCCTCCTTGTCTACGTAGCCCGTACGGAACGAGATCGACGAGATGTGGCCTTCGCCGGTGGCCCGCAGACTGAGAATAAACCGCTTGTATCCCGCTGGCAGGTTGGTCTGATCGGGATGCCAGATCATCGACGGGTTGAACAAGGCCGCCGACTCCAGCGAGTATTCCATGGTAAAGTAAGCCCCCAGCAATAGCTTGCGCTCCATCAACAGCGGCTCGTCGGTGAGCAGATGCTCCTTCACCTGTTCAAATCGGTTCAGAAAAAAGCGTTCGAGCCGATAATGCCGTCCGCCAAATTCGCGGATTACCTCTTCTAGTTTCACCTCTACCTCGTCATCGGTAAGAGAACTAACGCGGGCAATGATTTTCAAAATGCGGTTACTGTTGCCCAGATCAAACGGGCGATAGAGAACGCGGGCAGGATCTGGGCGCAAAACTATGCCCGTGCGGGTGGCTTTGATCGGCATAAGGAGGAGGTTCGTTAGTGAAGGTCTAAAGTCTACTGTCTAAAGTCCAAAGTTGGCTGACGCAAGCGTACACGGGCGTCAGCCAACTTTGGACTTTAGACAGTAGACTTTAGACCTTCACTAATGAACTGTTGACTCTATAGGTTTACCCTGCTAAGATAAGCTACTGGTTACCGCCCGCACAAACGATTTTTCGAGTAGTGGCTTCACCGCTACCTGCAACTCAGTAAGAGCCAGCAGATAAGACAATGTTGATTCAGCACCCTGATTCTGGTTGACACGGTCAATGTGTAATCCATCGCGGCAACCGCCCGTCATGGAGTCATAAAGGGGCAATCCTAAGTCATTATGACCTGTAAACCAACGGAATACGCGTAATGCGCGGCGGTGCCACTCAGGGTCGCTGCTGTACTGCCAGGCCGTAAGACACGCGCTGATGGTGCTCTGCGCTTCCAGTGGCTGCTGATCGAAATACGCACGCAGAAGGCCTTTACTATAAAATCCGTCCGACCCGATCGGTTGAAAATGTCCCTTACCGGTTTTGCCATTATCAGGTAGTGGCGTGGCGGTCTGCTGTTCGATCAGCCATTCCAAAGCGGTAAAGCCAATATTGATTCCCTCCCGGTTATCGGAGACCAGTAGCGCGTGGGCCATCACGGCGTTATCGTAAGCGAGCGTATTCTCAAACCAGCGCCAGTCATCAGAGGCGGTTTCGTGATACCGGAAAATAAGCTTGTTAACCAATTTCTGCTGAATCGACTTGGCCAGCCGGTCATCACTGAACCGCTTGAGGTATTCGTGAATGCCCAGCAACGCAAAGGCCCAGGACCGCGGCGACTCCATATCGACGGTGCCGGGTAGTACGTTCTCGATCAGGGTCATGGCCCAGGTTAATGTGTTCTGTTCGTCAGACCGGCCAATGCAGGTACCCAATGCCCAGATAGCCCGCCCGGTGCTGTCTTCCGAACCTACTTCTTCCAGCCATTGGCGGTCGTAGCTCATGAAATTCCTAAACCGCCGCTTTTCGGGCGAAAAGGCATAATTCAGGAAAGCCATGTACGTGTCGGCGAGCTGGTCAATCCGGCGGTCATGCTGTCCCGTCTCCTTCAACCACATGGTTAAAATCAGGGCACGGGCATTATCATCGGTACAATAGCCTTCTTCGTAAAAAGGCAAATGGTAACGGGCGTGCTGAATAATTCCGGTTGAATCGCTGAGACGATACAGGTGATCCAGCTTCAGGGTAGGCAGTTGCAGATTACCGTTGTTGCTACCCGGAAACAAGCTTTGCGATGCCCGCATCCGTTCCAGCCGGGCCTGACCAAATGACTCAGCATACTGTTTGATCACGTTTTCCCAGATCATCTCGCGGCCCATCAGATAGCCCCGTTTGCGCATAGCGTGGCGCATGGGTTCATCCGTAAGCAGATTGATGACCTGATCGGCAATGGCTTCGCTGTCGCCAAAGGGCACAAGAATACCACGGCCGTCGGCCAGCAGTTCTTCGGCGTGCCAGTAGGGCGTTGAGATAACGGCCTTACCCACGCCTACCGAGTAGGCCAGCGTACCCGACGTGATCTGTGCGGGGTTAAGGTAGGGCGTGATGTAAATATCGGCAGCACCTAAAAACTCCAGCAGATCATCAAGCTCAACAAACTGATCGTAAAATTTTATGTGGTCGGCTACCCCATTATCCTGCGCCAGCTTTTTCAGGCTGTCGCGGTAAGCCTCGCCCTCGTGCCGGATCAGATGCGGGTGTGTAGCGCCAAGCACCATATACACCACATTCGGAAACTGCTCTACAATGCGGGGCAGGGCGTTGATCACGTTCTCGATTCCTTTATTCGGCGACAATAGCCCAAAGGTGAGCAGTACCTGCTTGCCCTCCATCTCAAACCGGTCTTTGTAGAAATGAGGATCTACAAAGGGCATATCGGGAATACCGTGAGCGATAACGTCGATTTTCTCATCGGGAATTTCGTAGATCGACGTCAGAAACTGCCGCCCCTTTTCGCTCATGCATACCACCCGCGCCGACAGGTCAGCAATTGCTTTCAATGTTAGCAGTTGATCCTGATCGGGGGTTTTCAGAATGGTATGAAACGTGCTCACAATCGGCATCTTCAGATTACGCAGCAACGTCAGAATATAGTTGCCCGCCGTGCCTCCGTAAATACCATATTCATGTTGAAGACACACCACATCAACGTTTCGGGAGTTTAAAAATTCGGCGGCTTTCTTGTACGATTCCAAGTCGTGCTGAAAAAACTCGTAACGCACTTCGTCGGGATAATCATAACCCTCTGTGGTGTCGTTAACAGACACTACCCAGGGGCGGGCATTGGGAATAAATGTGGAGTATGACTTGTACAAATCGGCCGTAAATGTGGCAATACCGCACTGACGAGGCAAATAGTCGCCAACGAAGGCTACATTTTTGGGTTGAACAAAAAGGCTCGGCGGGGTTTGGGTTGAGGTGTTCATGGCGTTGAGTTGCCTACCCTGTAAAGCAAAAGCACTGTATATCAGCACGTAAGCAGGCACTCACATAACACATTTACGCCTGTATAGTTTGCACTATTTACAGAACGGCACATAGACAAAAAGCCCACTCCTGCGAATGGGCTTTGGCAATGCCTGTATGCTACAGCGCTATTGCGTACTTAAGAATCTGTATATCAATAAACTGTGCGGGGGTATAAGGCAGTGAACACCGCTATTGCTTCAGCAACCGAATTACTTTGGTCTGATTATCCGTTTTTACCTGATAGAGGTATACGCCAGTCGGCAAATTGCCGCCTTCTACACCCAGCTTATACGTACCCGCTGCCTGCACACCGTCTGATTCCGAGTGCCGGATAATGCCGCCGCGGGCGTCGGTCAATGTATGTTTCACTGTAGTGGCTGTGGGTAGCGTATACTCAACCGTGGTCAAATCCTGGAACGGATTGGGCGATGCTGACACCAGCAGCCCCGAACCAGGCTCAGCCGACCGGGCCGACACAGGCGCAATAGTAGCCTTAAACACAGAACCGGCGCGGGCCTCGAAACCCGGGTTCAGCATAATGGACTTACCGGCAGTATAGGTGGCGGTGGCCTGTTGCTCAACTACGTTCGTTGCCGAAATGTGTTGCACGGCTTTCAGATCATACCGGATATTGGCCCGCACCGACTGGCTAACGACGGCCTGTTGGTCAACATCCTGCGCGGTGGCTGCCATAACAACCAAACAAAATGATAGGGAGAGTAGCGTCTGTTTCATAAGCAAAACCGGTTTAGCCGGTCGATACGACAAGTTTACCCATTTTTAGTACAAAATGTTTACTAAACACCAAAAAATCAGTGTAATTCAGTAACCGTTTTACTAGTCGGCACGTTATGCCAGTCTAACTTGATCAGCCTCTTTCGGGCAACCCGCCAACCGGCCACAAATCATGAACATTGAACAAGTACGCGAGCAACTGCACCTGCTCATCGACGAAGTAGACGATCTCTACGTCCTGAATGGCCTCTACCGCAACCTTTCTTCAGACAAACGCCAACGCGAACAGTACGAGAAAGAGAAGGCAAAGAAAGCGGAAAAGGCCAGTGGCAATAGGCAGTAGCGGTAAGCATTGGCTGAGGCCGAGAATACATCAGCCACTGCTTACTGCCACTAGCCTTTTTCTTCAATTTCCCGAACTAGCTGGTCGTACCAGGCTTGGCCGTAGGCACGGACGAGGGCGTTGCTGACGAATTTGTAGACCGGCACGCCAAGCTGTTTGCCAAAACCACAGGCAGGGCTGCAAATTGGCCAACGGTCGTAGTTCAGGGCGTGGTATTGCTCGTATTTGGTAACGCGGATGGGGTACAAATGGCATGAAATAGGCTTTTTCCAATCGATTTTGCCATCGTTGTAGGCCGCTTCGATGCCACATTTCAGAATATTCTTTTCGTCGTAG
This sequence comes from Fibrella rubiginis, assembly GCF_017353185.1. Classification (GTDB taxonomy): domain Bacteria; phylum Bacteroidota; class Bacteroidia; order Cytophagales; family Spirosomataceae; genus Fibrella; species Fibrella rubiginis. Next base: position 200,134 of record NZ_JAFMYV010000011.1, read on the forward strand.
ATAGCGTAGACGCACTCGCGGCCACCTACCGTAGTCGTCACGTAATCGCCGTCGCCTTCGGCGTCAATATCCTGTTCATACAGGCCTTGTGCTTCGATGGCCGCAATACCTGCCGCCGACAGATAAGGCTTCACAGCCGGGTATATTTCTTCCAGTTTTGCCAGTTCGTCACGCTCCAGTGGAGCACCGGCGTCACCCTCTACGCAGCAGGCCCCTTTGCACTTATCGAGGTTGCAGACAAAAAATTGTTCGGCGATGTCATCGCTGATGACGGTATTGTCGATGAGAATCATAGTCTTTCTACCAAAACCAGTTTACTGACTTACGCGCAGTTTCTGGCCTTCTTTTACGCCCATGTCGTGCAATTTGTTCCATTCCATCAGTTGCTCAACGGTTACCTCATACTGCTTCGATACCCGATACAACGTTTCACCCTTGACAACTGTGTGGTAAGTAGGTCCGCTACCGTTAGCAGGGGTCGATACTGCCTGTGGTGCCGGGGTCGGCTCGTCGGGTTGCCCGGCCGCTACCACCGGTTTCGACGTAGTGGGCTGGCCTGTGGGATACCCGATTGGCACGTTTGGCACCGTCAGCTTTTGCCCAACAGCCAGCTTGTCGTCCAGCGTTAACGCATTCGCTTCCAGCAGGTCCTCTACCCGAACACCATAGTACCGCGACAAGCTGTAGAACGTCTGCCCTGCTTCAACGGTATGGCTCACAGACCGGCTATTGCCGGGACTGGCAACTGTGCGGCTGCCGGGCGTGGTTGACCGGGGGGCCTCTGTCCGGGGAGCAGTGGCCGTACGGCTGTTGGGCACATTGTCGGCGGGGGTGGCCGGGCGGGTCATGGGCGGCAACGGATTAGGGTCGGTATAGGGCTGGTTGCGCATGGGCGTCTCCTGCCCTTTTTTCGTTACCGGGGGCTGTTCTTCGCCCATGTCTACCGTCCTGCGTCCCGACGCCGACCGCTTGCCAGGCTGACTGGCCGTAGGATCAGGCGTAGTAGGATAGGTAGTGGTGGCAGTGGCTACCGGGCGGGTCATGGGCGGCAGCGGATCGGGGTCATTACGTTGCTGATTGCGTGCTACTACCTCACGGCCACCGGTTCCTGAACGGGCGGGGGTGGTATGCTGACGTTCCGGTTCGCCCTCGGCCCGAACTATTATAGTACGTTGTGGCGAGCCGGCATCGCGTGGGATAGGCGTAGTAGCGGTCATGTCGGGAGCAGGCACCGTAACGGACGGTGTTGGGCTTGGCGCAGGTACGTTTACGGGCGGGGTATTGGCGGCCGCAGGATTGCCGGCTGGGCGGGTCATTGGCGGCAATGGGCTGGGGTCGTTACGTTGCTGGTTTTGCTTAGCTGGCGTCAGCTCAGCGTCGGGCGTGGCGCTGCCCACCAGTTTGGGCTGGTACCGTTTCCGTTCCGACGCATTGCGCGGAATGTTGTTAATGGCCGTGCGGGCGTCGCCGGCGCTTTTATCTACCACGGGGCGGTTGCTGGGTGTGGCGGGCGACGGATCATACACCGGCGGCGTTGGCGCGTTGATCACCTCAACGGGTGTTTTGCTAGGACGTTTTTCGCGTAACCAGAGCACCCGGCCTACCTGCAGTTTCTGCACCCGGTCCATCCGGTTGTAGCGCACCAGCTTTTTCAGCCGTATGCCATACCGTTGCGAAATACTCCGCATACTCTCGTCGGGGCGGGCCGTGTGGAAAGGAACCAAGGCTTTTTTGCGCTTTTTGGCCAGGTAATACACCTCGCCCGGCACCAGCAGATCGCGCTCGCTCAACTCATTGAACCGTAAAAAGCTGGACAGGCTGATCTTCGATTTCCGGGCCAACGATGCCGAATTATCATTGGCCTGTGCCTGCACGCCCGGCAAGCCGTTTATCTCATACAAGATAGGCTCATTGTCTGATTTGGTCGCCATTGTCACCTGTTTCAGCACAGGAAAACCAATGTCATCGGTGGGGATATTCTTGAGTTTGGTGTCGGTAGTAGCTACTATCCGCTGCCGAACGTCGTTGATCTGGCCATTTGGAATAGGTACAGTCAGAATATAGGCTTTGTCGACGGGGACCTGATCAGTAAGTAGCCAGCGGTTATAGCTGCGAATGTCGGCAACGGGGATGTTCAATTCAGTGGCAATGTCATTCACGTTCTTACCACCGCCACCGGGGTACTCTACCAGCGCAAAAGGCAGGCTGGGCTGGTAGGTTTTCACGGCATGTTCAATGGCCAGTTTGTGGGCAAAAAAGCGCAGCACATAGCGGTCAGTACTACCGCTGAGGGTGATGTCTTTGGCACTGGCCCAGTCGGGTGAAATAATCTTGCTAATACCACCCGTACCTAAATAAAACGAAAACAGGGCCGACACCCAGTTGCTATACATCCCGTTGCTGCGGCGCAGGTAACGGGCAGCGGCGTGGGTCGAGGACAGAATGTGCTTCCGCTCATCGACCTGATCGTTTACCGTCAGCCCATAGTCATTAGCCGTTTCGCGCTTAAACTGCCAAAAGCCCACCGCCTGCGACGACGAAACGGCATCGGGCGTGAGCGAGCTTTCCTGCATGGCCAGGTATTTGAAATCGGTGGGCATCTGGTCGGTGAGCAGCGCGTTTTCCATCAACGGAAAATACAACAGTGCCCGATCCAGTTTGGCGTACCAGTAACCGCGGTTGGCCATCAGCGAGTTAACATCCTGTTGAATCAGGCGGCGGGCATCGTCGTCGAAACGAACGGTTAAATCGGCAAAAGTAACCTGATCGGGCACCGTAGGGCGGTCGACAACGGGCGCAGGCTGGGCCATGGCCAGCAAACTTACCAGACTAAACAGCAGGGTGAACAGACGTTTCATAGAGTAGGGTTAGCGTTTTCGGGCAATCATAATCCCGTCTCGAACGGGTAATAATATATTTTCGACGCGTGGATCGTCGTGAATTTTCTGGTTAAAGGCCATTACCGCCTGCGTAACGGGATCGCCTGCCTGTGTAGGGTCAATTACTTTACCGCTCCAAAGCACGTTGTCGGCCATGATAAAGCCACCAGAACGAACGTGGTCAAAAATCATGTCGTAGTAAAGCGCGTAGTTTTCTTTGTCGGCATCAATAAACACCAGATCAAACACCTCATCAGTTAGGGTTTTGATTACGTCTGGCGCATTTCCTACCCGAAGATCAATCTGGTGTGCATAAGGCGACTCAGCCCAGTACTGTCGGGCCATTGTTTCCAGTTCCTCGTTCTTATCGATGGTGATCAGCCGCCCATCGGGGGTCAGTCCTTCGGCCAGACAAAGCGCCGAATAGCCGGTATAGGTGCCAATTTCAAGAATGCGCCGGGGCCGTACCATCTGCGAAATGAAAGCCAGCAGTCGCCCCTGCACATGGCCCGACAGCATTCGGGGCCACAGCACGTGCGCATGTGTATCGCGGTTAAGACGACGAAGCGTATCCGATTCTGACGTCGTGTGGACGTCGGCATAGGCAGCTAAGTCGGCAGGAAGAAAATCCATGAAAGGTGCCTGGCGGTGGTGATAGAAGTAAAAGTACGTCTTTATAAGAAAACGATGGGCTTCTGTTTAGCGTATGAACCGCCAAACCACAGGGCCTGGTAATGCGATGCAAGCCTGCATTATTTTGAAGCAATCTAAATAATGCGTACCTTCGAACTGCTTTACCAACGAACAGTATGGATCTTTTCACCGACGTTGACACTACCCAATCGGGACCTGCCTTGTTTATGGCACTGCCGGTCATTAATCGCACTGCGCTGACAAACGCGCCAGGTTGCCTGCTCAAGACCTGCTGTAAGAAGTACAAAAAGGGTAAGCGATGCAAAAGCTGCCCAAAAAAATAAGCAGCGGGTGAGTTACCTGCCCAGCGCAAAATGCTGACCCATGCAACTACCCACTGCCCGCTATTTATTTCCCTGACGCTACCGCCAACTGTTTAACCGGCATCATCTGCTTGGCTGCTGCCGAATCGTAGTGCTTGGCCAGGCAATGATAAAGCACCAGTTCATACACCCGCTGTTTCGACGGAAACAGCCGGTTTACAATCATGTGAATCAGGCTGCTAGCAATACCAAACAGCTTGTCTGTCCCAGCCAGTGCTGTAGCCACCTGCTGAAGCACGTCGGCCTGTTGCTTCTCCCACTGCCAGATGCCCTCAGCAGGCTCAAAGTCGGGCATGAGGGCCTCATTAATCAAAGGGCGGTAGAACCGATATTTGTCATTGAGCTGATGACGTAACGATGATTCGCCGCCGAACTCCTCGAAAAATTGCTCTTTTAATTGGCTCAGCAACTGCCGGCATTCACCGATGGGTAGTTTTAAACCAGCCAGCAGCCGGTCAATCTTGGCAATGGCAACGGCAAACCGCATGTCTTCGTCGAATACACCGTCTGCCTGGGCCAGAAACGTCATAGTCGACAGGCTGTCGTAATGGAATAACGTCTCACAACGGTCAATCTGGTCCATGCCATACCGTTCCAGTTCTCGTTGATACGTATCAACCTGCACCCGGTTAACCACCCCCGACGTAACGGCCTTGTGAAATGCCTGTTCAACAGCCCGCACCACATACTGGTAAAATTCAACGTGGGGATTGCCCCGGAAGCGCAGGCGCAGGTGTGGATCAGTATCTTGATAGCGTATAAAGAAAAACGCCTGAATAATTTGTGTCTGTAGCAGTTGTTGCACTGTTGGATAAATAGATTGTGTCAGCAATTCGTCAGAGGCTTTCTCGCCAGTATAAATTTTCAGGTAGAACCATTCGCTACCTACCGAAAACCGGCGTTGAGGCAACTCTACATCGGGCTGCGTGATGCCAGGCAGCACCTGCGCTTTGTCATTATAGAACGGAATAACTACTTCATGAGCGTATGCCTCGCGCTGGTGCATGAGGGGGCAGTTCTCAGGCTGATTGAGTAACTCAACCAGTCGGATACGGTCATTTTTCTTAATTTCTTGAATCAACAGGTCAAGCGACGCAGGTACATGCATCGAAATCAATAATTCATTATCGGCCTGAGCCACCGCAAACTGATCGGGTACACCGGCAGCCGTCAGCTCGGCCACCAGTTTCAGCGGATTATCGGGCGTAAGGGTATTGCACTGAAGCTGCCAGGTGGCACGGCTGATGATCACCCGACGATACCGTACGCGGGGCAGGTAAGTTTGACGATGTAGTACACCCCAGTTCCAGGCTACGTTCAATTGGGCATCCTGCCGCTGCAGGTCACACAGAAACCGATAAATAGGTAGCCCCTGCGTAAAGTTGTGGGCCGTAGTAAGCCGGGGAATGACACGTTTATTGAGCCGCTTCGAACGGAGAATCACTTTGTTGTCATGCACCGACACCATCAGGTCGGAGAGTGGTATCTGAAATTCCGGATCTACCGACGCCTGGCCCAGATACGGAATCTCGTACTGATGAATCATGGGTCGGGTGAGAATGTTGCCAACTCTGTTCTCGGGTAGATGAACAATTTCAGCAATGATTACATCCGGGTGGTGAAGTTCTTCAGCCATAGCGCAAGCCCGAATGCGCTCGGCTAACTGGGCATTACCTTCGCCAAAACGACTGAGCAAATTCACCGCCGACGGCCCGCTACAGGCCATTAGGTTGAATTGAAAATCACCTTCATCAAGCGTTTTTTCTGATCGGGTCAGCACTGACCCAAACGCGTAGAAACTGTCGGGCAATGGCACGTCGTGGCTTTTCTGCTGCCGACGAATAAATGCCAAATCCTCGTCTGTCAGCACAATCTCCTGTTGCCGTGTCCGAAGCGCATCCGCATATTTATCCATTACCAGCGTCTGCCACCAATCCCAGGAGGTGGTCGTGGGCGCAGACGTAGTGCCAAACGTAAGATCATCGATAAGCGGTGCATAGCCAACTCCCTGCATGGAAGTATTGCCATAGCCTACGCCAAATTCACTATCGAGAGCCAGCGACAGGGGTATTTCTTCCTCTTCATAACGATTATCGAACCGCCGCTTAAACACATCGAGATCAGGATTAACGGCTGGCTGGTTGAGCACAAGCAGTTTTTCCAGATCGTGTTGCAACAGTCGCATGGCCGAATGGCCAATGGCCAGGTTAGGCATCTCGAAAAACGAGTCGACCTGTACCACGTCAGCCGTGGCTGCTTCAAGGTTTCGCGCTGAAAACCACTCCCGTGTTTGTGCGTATGCAACCAGACGATCAGGCTGTTGAAGGTAGCCAGCCAGATCGCGTAGGGCCTGAGTGGCTTCAGTGGCACCCGGCAGCGAAGAAATACGGTTGGTTAGCCGCTCCAGGTAGTTTATTCCCGTCACCGTGGGCTCGATGTCGAAACAAAGAATTTGACTATCGATGAGTTGCTCGACAAACGCTGTGGCTTCATCAAGCGGTACGTCTGTGATGAGTCCGGCTAATTCACCAATGGTAGCCCCGTGCTGAGCGGCTTCCAGCACCAGGTTCAGGTAATCATCGGTTTCTACGGCACTGATAAAATAATCCCGCTTGCCATTCCCGCGCTGTTGTTCTACATAGCGCAGTGCCGAACCAACAGGATAAAGTGACGAGTTTGGATGCAGGCTTAGCTGCGCCCGGATCGCGGGCTGATCGGTCAGCCATGTACAAATGGCTTGTAGGCAGTCTGTGTCAACACGTGTATGCGGTTGCAGCGCGGCGGTTGTTCCTGCCCGCAGTTGCGATTGATCGGCGAAGGTGCCCATTGCACATCCAGCGAAAAGGCCGTAGGGCGTTGGGCGACTACACATGCGTATCAGGTACTTGTGTAGAGTCGTCAGCAGCTTTTTCTGCTCCGGCAGCTGTTCCCCAGCTAGCCAGCACTTAAACCGTTCGTAGAGCGCAGGAGAGGCCGCGAAGAGCGCCTCCTGCGCCAGCGGGTCCTGATAATGTAGTCGGAGGGCGTCGTCGAGCGAACGGGTGGCTAAGTGGCTGTAGAACTGAGCCAGTTTTTGTAGCGAATACGTAGGGCGACGAAGAACGAAGAAGCTGCTTGATTGAATCATAACTGATAGTATTTATTTCTGGAAAATCAAATTTCCGAAATAACAAATACTATCTACCATTAAATCAATAAACTACCTCTACGGCCGGAAAATTTAATAACAAAAAAAATTTTCGTACGCGTCATCAACCGTAGATAGACACGTATCGTTCTAAACAAACTGCGAACTGTTCAAAAGAAAATGGCTCTGTCAAAAACGCGAAGGGCGGTAATGGCAAATGTTTGAACTGGTTCTGCGGGTACGGCGACGTTATGATAACGGCCGGATACTGACCGAGCACCTCCCAAAAGGGTTCCGGGATATATTCCGAAGGGTGAGTGAGGTGCATGAAGACTAAAGGATCTTCACCCTCCGAATACGCAACAGCCTGACTTTCAGTAAGCCAGCCTGTGCGTCGGAGGTAAGCAGCGAGTTGTTTTTGCGAAGCTGCCGTATAGTTGAGTAGATGGCAAGTTTGCAAGCTACTTGGTGCGTGTGATACCGAAAATAGTGTAAGTACGTCCGTTTCCTTTAGACGCATCCTGATTAACATTCAGACAAACAATACGTGATTTTTTCACGGTCAAACGGGTGTTGGCAGATGCTGATTGGTTTTTCATGGTCTTGATTGGTTAACTGTATAGTTGAAAGAAAACGAAATGGTTAGGGGATTAGGAATGTGCCTAATGACAGACAGTTCAAACTTAGCCCTTACCATAAACCTACTCAATTACTTTCGACCATCGGCTGGTACAATTTCGACCAATACCCCTATTTCATCGATGAATGAAAAACCTATATTGCTGATTTAGATCAGTAACCTTGCCAGTAAGACACCAGAGGCCCCCTATTAGAGCTGGATCATGATCTTTACACTGTAAAGAACTTCATTGGCAGAAACAGTCAGTTCATACCGGTCTGGATAGATAGAATCCAGCCTGCGCCGCACATTGGCCAGTCCTATGCCGCCGGCTCGCTTGATGGGGTCATTGGGTATCTGCCGTTTGGGGAAAACGCTATTTTCCACTACAAACACAAGTTGCTCGTTAACAATAGCCGCCTGTACACGTACAAAGGCCTTTTTTGATGCCCCCCTGACACCGTGCTTAAAAGCATTTTCAACAAATGCAATCAGTAAAAGCGGAGCGATCTGAAACGAATCTGCTCCCCCCGATTGGTTATAGTCGATGCTTACGCTCTGCCCAGACAGGCGGTTTCGTTCTAAATCCAGGTAGTTGCCAATGTAGGCGAGCTCTTTTGAAAGACAAATGAGAGGTTGGTTGGTCTCGTAAAGGTTGTAGCGCATTAATTCAGATAAGCGTAACAGCAAATCGGCTGCCTGCTCGTCGATATCGAATACACGTGCATAGATGCTATTGAGCGTATTAAACAGAAAATGCGGATTGACCTGTGATTTCAGAAAATCAAGCTCGAGCGCAAGCTTGTCTTTTTCGAGTTGAATAGTTCGGGTACGCAACGTGATCGAGTCGGTAATGGCTTTCACGGTGAGCAGTACGCTGGCAATGACGAAACTCCAGAAGAAATTCCAGAATACGGTGGCACCACTGGTAACGAATCCCCATGGGCCACCCCAGGATTCCAGCAGCTTCATGTAATCAGCTACGGTACTTGACCCGTCGCTACGGTGTAGCCAATATAGAAGCCAGTAATTACTTTGATAGATGACAACGTGCCAAAGCAATAGCCATAACAGAAACAGGCCAATACGCCGCTTATAGAGTGTTTCAGGAAAGATGTAGTAGGCAAATGCGTAGTATAATAGTATAGTTTGCGAGAGCAACACAATCGAAAGTGCCCACAAGATACCAGTATCGGCCCTGAAGAAATTACCGTAGTAAACATAGCGGATCACATAACCGCAGAGGCTCCATAGCATTAAACGACCAACCCAATACACGGTGGATGGACTGCTGCGCGGAAAAACGGAGCGAAGGCGTTCAAAAAGCCAATGGCGTTTCATCCTCAGATCATGTTCTTCTTCAACTCCTTCATGACGGCGTCGCGGTAGGTGACGCCAATCCCCAACTTACGACCGTCGAGCGTTGTGATCTGATTGCCATCAATTTCTTTTATGGCCTGACGCCGAACTATATACGACCGACTTACGCGCAGAAACTGCGTGGGTGGTAGCATATCTTCCAGCTTGGTCATGGTCATGTGTGTTACCAGCGTCCGAGTGGTCAGGTGAAGTTTCAGGTAATCTTTCATACCCTCGGCAAAGACAATATCTTCAGGTGCTACACGAATTAACTTTTTATCTTCCTTCACCAGAAAATACGGCACTTTCTCGCGGGGATCTACTGCCGCTTGAGGCTGAACGGGATTATTAGAAGTTGGGGGCTCGGCTCCAGCTCCGTCGGGCGCATAGCCGAGTCGCTTGGTGATGCGGTTAACAGCCTCAGTGAATTTATCAAAACCTACGGGCTTGAGCAAATAGTGTGTCACTGACTCAAAATTGTAGGTCTCTGCGGCAAATTGGGGCGATGCCGTTACCATAACCACCACGGGATGCGGCAGGGGCATAGTTTTCAAAAATGCCACCCCACTAAGGTCAGGCATTTCTACGTCGAGAAATAACACGTCGGGTTTGAGCGTCTGCACCTGCTCAAGCCCCTCAAACGGGTCGAGACTCTGACCCAGAAGTTTCAGATAAGGTACCCGGCCAATAAATTTAGATAAAATATGGTGGGCGGGTGGTTCATCGTCTACCAAATAGCAGGTAAGCGGCTCGTGCATGGCCAGTAGTAAAAACGGTTAATTATGGTGGCAACAGGGGTATTACAGGTCGTACAAAGATTCGTAAACTCCACGGAATTCATAGCTATTCAACCAGATACTTTGTCCTTTGGCTCTTGGACTACAATATAGGAACTTCAAGACCCTGGCCTGCGTCATCTCTTTATTATGCATTTGTATCTGCACATTCCGTTTTGTAAACAGGCCTGTCACTACTGCGATTTCCATTTCAGCACCAATCTAAGTCAGAAGCGCCCCTTGGTAGAGGCAATGGTCCGGGAGATCGAGCAACGACACGCCTACTTACCTACCAACAAATTACAGACCATTTATTTCGGTGGTGGTACGCCATCGCTACTTACTGAGGCAGAATTGGATTTATTGGTTAACAGCATTCACCAACACTTCACGCTTGTGGATGGCTTCAATGGACAACCGCCCGAAATAACACTGGAAGCCAACCCAGACGATCTTGCGGACCCAGTCCGCCTGGCCATGCTACGCCGTTACGCAAACAGACTGAGCATTGGTATTCAGACGTTTGACGAGTCAACGCTGCGCTGGATGAACCGCGCTCACAATGCCAACGAAGCAAAATTGGCCGTTTACCGCGCCCGCGAGGCTGGTTTTGATAACCTTAGTATTGACCTGATCTACGGTGTATCAGACAGCATATGGTCGCGCGATCTGGAGCAAGCTCTCACGCTGAATGTCCCGCATATTTCGGCCTACAACCTGACTATCGAACCCGATACGGCCTTCGGTCGGTGGTTGGCTAAAGGTAAACTTACAGCTGTAGATGAAAGCCTGTCGGCCAGACAGTTTACCCAACTGTCTTCTACATTGGTCGACGCAGGCTACGTTCATTACGAAATTTCGAATTTTGCGAAGCCAGACCAGTATGCCCAACACAACTCTGCCTACTGGCAACGGCGCCCTTACCTCGGCATAGGGCCTTCGGCTCACTCCTATGACGGTGTCAGCAGGCAACACAACGTAGCTAACAATAGCCTATATAGTAAAGGTATCAATACTGGAACCACTATTGCGGAACGCGAAATCCTCACCGCTGCCGATCAGGTAAATGAATACCTGCTCACAGGTTTGCGTACAATCTGGGGCTGTCGGCTAAGTGAGCTGGACGCCATGCTTGGCGAATCGTTTCTGAGCAAACAAGCGCCAACGATTAGTAAACTACAACAGACTGGCTGGCTGATCTGCGCCGAAAACGACCTTAAACTCACAGAATCGGGTAAACTCTTCGCCGACCGCGTGGCGAGTGAGTTATTCGTGGAGTAAGTTTGTGTACTATGCAGCCCGAAAAGCGCGTTAACCGGCTACGCACCCCGCCCCCACCCGACCCCCGGCCCAGCTCACCGATGCCGCCAACCAATCGCCCCAATTCTGGACGAACTACGTCGCCATCGTCGTCGCCACGCACGACTTCGTCGGGGCGGCCATCGGCAAAAAAATCGGCGATGAATATGCTCCTGCGAAAGCAATGGCAACAGGGACGGGCCTATGTTCGGCAGCACCCGTGGCTGAAAATGGTTTCGTTGCTGATTGCCCGCACAATTCTCGTATTGTTTCTAGGTTCTATTGCGTGGGTAGTGGCGCTCAAATACCTACCCGTCTGGTTCACGCCCCTCACCATCAGCCGCAAATGGGATACCATTGGTACTGACAATTCGAGCACGATTTATAAAACCTGGCGGCCCTTTGAGGAGATTAACAAAGAAGCCGCGCTGGCGGTGGTAGCTTCTGAAGATCAGCAATTTCCTTATCACTGGGGCTTTGATTTCGACGAAATTCAGGATGCCATTAAGGAAAACCAGACGCGCAAACGCCCGCGCGGTGCCAGCACCATTTCACAACAGGTGGCCAAAAACGTATTTCTCTGGACTGGCCGAAGCTACATCCGTAAAGGGCTCGAAGTGTATTTTACGGTATTGATTGAACTGATCTGGGGCAAAAAACGCATTCTGGAAGTGTACCTGAATGTGGCCGAAACCGGACCAATGACCTTTGGTATAGAGGCCGCCTCCGAGCGATTCTACGGCCACAGTGCCTACACGCTCAGCCGCGATGAAGCCGCTCGTATCGCCGCTGTTTTGCCCAACCCCAACCAATTCTCGATCCGACGTCCGTCTAGCTACATTCAGCGCCGTACCCGGCAGATTGCCCGGCAGATGCGGGCCTTAGGTGGACAAAAATATATTCGGAACTTGTGATTCAGTCGTAAGTCAACAGTGCTAGGCACACATTCAGCAGCAGGCTGGCTCGCCCTTCTGCGTACCTTTGCGCCATGAAGTCCCACCGTCCTGGCGATGCCAACTACGTTAAGCCCAAGAAACACCTGGGCCAGCATTTTTTGACTGACATGAGTGTGTCGGCCCGCATTGCCGGGCTGCTTAGTGGACATGGCGGCTACCGCAAAGTCCTGGAAATTGGCCCCGGAACGGGCGTTCTGACGCAATTTTTGCTTCAGAATGACCAGATAGACCTCGACGTGGTGGAGATTGATGCCGAATCGGTAGCATACCTGAAAAAAAATGTTCCTGCCCTCAGCGGGCATATCATTGAGGGTGATTTCCTGCAAATGGAATCAGCCCAGCTATATGGTGGTACCCAGGAGAAGTTTGCGGTAATTGGCAATTTCCCGTATAATATATCCAGTCAGATTTTCTTTAAAGTGCTCGAAATGCGTGATCGCGTGCCCGAAGTGGTGGGCATGTTACAGCGCGAAGTGGCCGAGCGCCTCGCCTCTGGTCCCGGCAGCCGTGACTATGGTATCCTGAGCGTTTTTCTACAAGCCTGGTATGATGTTACGTATGAATTTACGGTTGGCCCGGAGGTATTCAACCCGCCGCCGAAAGTGCATTCGGGGGTGATCCGGTGCCGCCGAAACGCGAAAACCGATTTAGGCTGTAACGAACGGGGATTCACGATGGTAGTGAAAGCCGGTTTCAATCAGCGCCGTAAAACACTGCGTAATGCGCTCAAACCCCTTGGTATAACCGAAGCTGCCGCCAACAGCCCATTTATGGACAAACGTGCCGAGCAACTATCCGTAACAGAATTTGTGACATTGACGCTCTTAATGGATCGCGGCTAGTCTAGTTTGTTGTTGCACCACTTCACCAGGTTAACCATCTTTGTCTGCTGAAAGTAGACACCAACTATTGGGAAAACACTACTACTACTAATTAATGGGCTTATTGAGATTTTTACTGGCCATCGCTGTATTAGCTGGACACAGTAGCAACAATTCTGCTTTTCAATTCATGACAGGCCAAACAGCAGTGCAAACGTTTTATATTATATCTGGCTTTTACATGTCATTAATTTTAAATGAAAAATATGTAAATCAACCTAATGCTTACTCGCTATTTTTAACAAATAGACTATTGCGATTATTTCCAATTTATTGGGTTGTCCTGTTGGGAGTAGCTTCATTCTCTGTTGCCTTTTCTTATATTTCGCATAGTCATTCTCGATTAGCTTTTGATGTATACTCGACGGTTAATTTTACACCATTCACATTTTGCTATCTGGTCATTACCAATCTTTTTTTGCTGGGTCAGGACGCTGTAATGTTCATGGGGATAAACCCGGAAACAGGCACATTTTTTTTTACCTCTGACTTTTGGCAGACAAAGCCTGAGCTTCATCATTTTTTGCTCATACCTCAAGCCTGGACGCTGGCTCTTGAGTTGCTTTTCTATTTCGTCGCGCCTCTCCTTGTACGCCGAAGCACTCGAATAATAATTTTATTCATTGTTTTATCTTTAGTTATTAGAATATTTTTATACAATCAATTGTCGCTTACCAAAGACCCTTGGACATACCGTTTTTTTCCAAGTGAAATTATGTTCTTTTTACTGGGTACACTAGCTTACAAATCCTACAGGCAAATTCGCCATAAATTGCTGCCTGTGTATATTCAAATAGCTATTTTTTGTATCGTTATTTTAACTACAGTTTTTTACGGCCTGTTACCTTCAGGCAAATTGACTGTCATGCCTTTTTCCTATAGAGAGATTGTATATTTCTCCTTGATTTTTGTTTCTCTTCCTTATTTATTTAAGATCTCCAATCAATACAGTTTTGATAATCAGATCGGCGAGTTATCCTATCCAATTTACATTTCGCATATGTTTGTTATCTTATTCGTTCAAAAGGCTATGACGCCTTTTTTTAATCAGGAATGGTTTGTTGCCTTGGTTACCATTATATTTTCTTACTTTTTAAACCGGTTTGTTGCGGCGCCCATCGAAAAGTTTCGGCAACGCCGTGTTAGGCAACCGGTGGCAGCGTAACGGAACAGGGACCGCTAAACAGGCGTTACAACTCCAGGCTTCTGTATACCAGCTCCAGCCCAACCACCGTACGGCATCTACCTGTTCCTCGCTATGACTTTTGAGCTAACTAAAGATTATCTCGACCGGATTCAGACGGCTATTGACATAGGCGACGAACAGACGCTTCGCGCCGAGATGGATGAATTATATCCGGCTGACATATCGGGGATTCTTTACGAGCTTGAAACAGACTCAGCGCGGTATCTGCTTAGCCTGCTCGACCGGGGCGTGGGTGCCGAAATTCTGGCTAATCTGGATGAGTCGGACCGGGGCAAATTCATTGCGTCTTTTACCTCTAAAGATCTCGCTCCGTTTGTCGATCAGATGGATTCTGATGATGCCGTGGATTTGCTCAATGAACAGTCCATTCAGGTGCGCGAAGAAGTGATTGGCCTGCTGGAAGACCGTGAACAAGCCCGTTTTATTCTCGACCTGTTGCATTACGACGAAGACGTGGCGGGTGGCCTGATGCAGAAGGAGTTGGTGAAGATTAATGTCAACACCAACGTTAACCAATGCATTGAAGAAATTCGGCAGCAAGCCGAAAACGTGGAGAAAGTTTACGCCGTGTACGTGGTTGACGAGGCGGGGAAGTTGCTGGGGTTTGTATCGCTGAAGAAGATCGTGCTGGCCCGGAAATATGCCAAGATCGCCGACATCTATGAAGACGACGTGGTGTCGGTAGAGACGTACCGCCCCGTAACGGAAGTGGCCGAAATTATGCGCAAATACGACCTCGACGCTGTACCGGTAGTTAATGTGCAAGGCCGGTTGTTGGGCCGTATTACCATTGACGACGTGGTGGACGTGATCACCGAGCAGGCCGAAGACGATTTGCAGGCCATTTCGGGTCTGTCTGGCGAGGTTGAGGAAGATGACACGATCTGGGTGCGCGCCAAAGCACAGCTTCCCTGGCTTATTGCCGGGGCTATGGGCAGCCTGATGGCGGCCACGGTAATCAACGGTTTTCAGCATGAGCTGAGCAAGGTGGCCGCCCTTGCCGCGTTCATTCCCATTATTGGCTCAACAGGCGGTAACGTAGGTATCCAAACGGCCTCACTCATTGTGCAGAGCCTGGCCGATACCTCCGGCCTGACCGCCACGCTGGGACAACGGCTGCTTCGCACGCTGGTGCTGGCCCTGCTCAACGGGGCAGTGGTAGGTCTCATAGCGGGTTGCTACACCCTGCTCATCGGCGAACCTCGCCTGTTTCCGGTTGTGGGCCTCTCGCTGTTGGCAGTGGTTATGCTGGCCTCATTTATGGGCACGGTCACGCCCTTGTTGCTCAGCAAAATAGGTATTAACCCGGCGGTAGCATCGGGGCCATTTATTACCACTGCCAATGACCTCATTGGCATTGGCGTTTATTTTCTCATTGCCGATTTTTTGCTGGCTGAGTTATAGAGGGAGTCAGCTAGGCAGTGCGACGATGGTGTGCTTCTTCGCCAAGTGGCGCTAAACCTATGATCGCGCAACGTCTCAACCACCCTTTCAAAAGCCAGGATGTCCACCCTGCGCTGTACGGATGAGGTAATGATCAGTGAGAATAAACCTTATCAGTTCGACGCACGGTTATTCAGGCAGTAGCTTTGCTGCCTATCTAACTCACTCACGTGCCCATTTCCATCCGCGTTACCAATTCGTTGCAACACGGCCCCGTCGAAGGGTTTCAGGTTGGGTATTCGCGATTGCCGTGGCCGAAGCCCATTCCAGTCTGGACGTACTATGTGGATGGCCTGCTGATCGACACAGGGTCGCGACACATGCAGCGCGAGATGTTAACCCACTATGCCCAACACCCGATTGAGCAAATTGCGCTGACGCACTTCCACGAAGATCATGCTGCCAATGCTGCCGCTCTGGCCCGGCAACATAAATGCCCGGTATGGTGCGGGCCGCTGACGGCTCAACTCATTACAAAGTCGTATCATCTGCTGCCCTACGAACACTACTGGTTTGGCCCCATTGAGGCTTGTTCTGCTGCCGTGGGCATCGACGTGCGGCCCACGTTTCCAGTCCCGCTTGAGACGGAACGCTATCGCTTTATACCTATCTCTACGCTGGGGCACTCAGACGATCATCATGTGTTGCTCGAACCTAATGAAGGTTGGCTATTCTCGGGCGATTTCTATGTGGGCAACCTGCGCGTATTCCGGCGGGGCGAAAACATTTATCAGCAGATCGAAGCCGCCCGGCAGGTGTTAACCCTCGATTTCGACACGCTCTTTTGCGGCCATAGACCCACGCTTACCAACGGCAAAGCAGCCGTTCGGCGTAAGATGGACTACCTGCAAGGCATCGCGGATGAATCGCTCGACGGGCAACGAAAGGGATTGTCTGAAAGAGCCATTGTGCGTCGTCTGAGGATGCGTGAAGACTGGTTTATGCGGGCATTCACCAGCAACGACGTAGCCGTAACCTACCTCATACGGTCGGCGTTGCATGATACGTTGACGTAACTGATATATTTGGCCCTGCATCAACCGCAATTCCATGCTCGTTACTACTACGTCAAATCTCGAAGGCAAACGTATTGTCAACTACATCGGCCTGGTTAATGGCGAGGCCATTATTGGCGCCAACCTGGTCAAGGATTTCTTCGCCGGTATCACCGACATCGTAGGCGGACGGGCCGGGGCTTATGAACAGGGGCTACGCGAGGCCAAAAGCATTGCTATTAAAGAAATGATTGATCAGGCCACGCGGCTGGGTGCCAATGCCATCATTGGCGTAGACCTTGATTATGAATCACTTAACGGTACTATGCTGATGGTTTCGGCCAACGGCACAGCAGTGGTCGTTGAGGGTTAGCGGACTTTCATAAAAGTCTTTCAGGCCGATGAATTTTGTAGCCTTATTACCTGTTTTCTTTGTAGGAACTTCCCGCCCACACACCCTGCACCGGAAACCAAATTCATCACCTTAAGCCACCGTTTTACCCAACTATGCACGTACCCATTCCGATCAGTTCCGAAGGGGAGGAACCGATGGAGAGTAAACCCATTTGCTACACTACAGATACAAAACAACGCGCCGAAGTGGCTAATGACTACTTCGACGAACTGGTGAAACAATACCTCCGCGATTGGATCGGTCACGGTACGGTAACGAGCTTACCCGATGAATTGTCCAGCGGTGACGCTGCGCATGATCTGGACGAATTTGTTGAAACAGGTGCCCTGCGCAGCTTTTTCAAACACCACGACGATGCCCTGGCCCTCTTGCTGGCCCACGAAGGCATTGCCAAACACCTGCTCCGGTCGGGCACTGACGTCTATTTTGAGCCGGATGCCTACGAGCCCTTGCTGGCCAAATTCGAGCGGCGCATCTACAACCTCGCTGCCCACCGCGAACACCTTGAAGTTCCGTTTCGCTATAGTCCCACCAGCCGGCAGGGTGCTCACGGCGACTCGATTGGCTGGACTGACCTGCCCCTCGATCATACTGTTCGGGAAGACATCGGCTATTATTTTGGCACCCGGCGTTCCGACGAAACGGCGCTGAATATCCTAGCCCGGCAACTGCATCGTGAAGCCGAACTGGCAGACGGTATGCCTGTATACGCTGTTACAGAAGGCTACATGCACGAATCGCTGCAAGCCATAAAAACGGCTACGGAGACGCTGCAAACTGCTGGTAACGAACAATTCCACTGCTTTGTGGTGCAACGCCGTCACGCCGCCAACGACCGCCACCTGGGGGCTGCCCTGCTCGTGATGCATCCCAGCCAGCCTAATAATCCCCTCCGCATTATTTTTTGCGATACCCTTACCCCAAATGGTCAGCCGCCCTGGTGGAACACGTTCCGAAATACGGTCGACGCGGTTTTTCCCCAGGAAGAGGGCGCTAGACCAGTATCTGACAAGCTCGAAGACGGCGGGCTGAACCTGCAACGGTTACATGATGGTGTGCCTGTTCGGCATCAGGACATCGATTGTGCATTTTACAGTGCGTCTATTGCCCGCGCGCTTATTCAATTGGCGGTGCAGTTTCCAGATCTGATTACAAGTGGTTCTATCGATGCCATTGTGCATGAAATGACCTCCCGTATGCCCGACTATTTTGTGGAAGCCAACATAGCCAAATCACCTACCACAGTGCGGGAGATCAACATAATCCGTCGCTGGAACACCGGCCGCGAAGCGTTGCTGGCTATCAGAGAGCAAAAAGCAGAGCGGTGAAAGATAAATCCTAAGCGTTGCTGGATAACGAGTTGTGCCACGCCTGCACACTGCGTCAGTAACGCTTAGGCTCATCTATCTGCGCTGGTTACTAGACTCGTTGCTCTGCGCTCAGCCTGCCGGCTAACTGCTGATACCATCGGGTGTAGCCAGCGGGGCTGAGGTGCAATCCGTCGGCTTCATAAAGGGTCATGTCGGGTTTACCATCGGGGGTAAGCATGGCGGCGGTGGCATCGACAAACTGAAACTGAGGCCGTCGGCTGATAGCATCGGCAATGAATGCGTTTGCCAACCGGATAGGCTCAACAATATGCCACCGGGCCGGGCTGGGCTTGATGGATAAAAACGTGACCGGAACGTGGGGCAGGTGCTCCTGAATTTTTTCGGCCAGGGCACAAAAAAACAGACATACTTCTTCGGGCTGACGGTCTTCGCCAAGGTCATTGTCACCAGCATAGAGCACCAGCGCAGCCGGACGGGCGGGCAACACCAGCCGCTCAAAATGCCAGGCACAGGCAGCCAGCGTGGCCCCGCCAAAACCCAGATTGAGAGGATGCAACGGGCCAAAATCGGCCTGTAGGGTAGTCCATAGCCGGATCGACGAGCTTCCGTAGAAAACGGTCCCCCCCGGCATACTTTGCCGCGCCTTGGTTTCCAGGGCACGTACTTCTTCATCAAACAAATTCATATTGGTAATGTAACCCGCCCCATTGGGTAACGGGTTCAACCATTGGTTTACTAAGCTAACTGTTTCGGCGGCGGCGCAAGGGTGTGAACTGATTGTATGGGCAAAAAAAGCACACGAACACCTCACCTTGACCGGTAGCTTGAACTACGAACAGAAGTAATTAAAAATAGCTAGCTTGGCATCACTAAACCATACTATGCAACGTATGAAATGTTGTCTTTCCTTTTCGTTGATACTTGCACTACTGCTGACGACCACGGTTAGCCTCGCGCAAGGCATTGTGTTTGAAACCGGTACATGGGCCGACGCCGTTAAGAAGGCTCGTAAACAGAAAAAACTGCTCTTTCTGCACTTCGACACCAGGGCTTGTGATGGCTGCGCCGACGTAGCCTCTATGGCGTTTAACAGCCCCCTCACCCGCGAAAAATTTGGTCAGAATTTTATCAGCTACCGTATAG
This sequence comes from Fibrella rubiginis, assembly GCF_017353185.1. Taxonomy (GTDB): domain Bacteria; phylum Bacteroidota; class Bacteroidia; order Cytophagales; family Spirosomataceae; genus Fibrella; species Fibrella rubiginis. Next base: position 219,580 of record NZ_JAFMYV010000011.1, read on the forward strand.
ACGGCACCACGGGCATTGGCAAAGAACTCGTCGACCTGTATGAGGTAGAATGCCTGCCATCGTCCATTTATCTCGACACGGACGAAAACCCACTGGCGCGGTTTTGTGGCAGCACCAGCTTCGACCGGGCCTACCTGGAAAAAGCCGAAGAGGCCCTGACCAACCAGCGTGAGCGGCCCATGAAATCAATCATAGACGCTTACGGCAAAGGAGATCGGTCGTCGGCGCTAATGCGCCAATATATTGTCCGACGCCGACAGATGGGACTCACAACCAACGACTTATTAAACGAATACGTCAGGGCGCTCCCCGCCGATTCGCTACAGTCGGCGGCCTTGTTGCGTTTCATCTTTGAGCAGGGGCCAGTGGTAGGCAGTACAGCCGATTCGGTGTTTCAGAGCAATCGGTTCCGCTACGACAGCCTTTACCGTGCTGTCGGTCTGCAAAACGCCATCAACAATAACAATCTGATTGTCAACAACTCGCTTAAGAAGGCAATCAAGGAAAAGAACACGAGGCTGGCCCTCCGAACCGCATCTTTCCGGCGGGCTACGTACGGTTCAGACATAAAAAATGGGCGGCAAAATGCCGACTGGGTGTATCTGCGCTATCTCCGGGGCGTTAAAGACACGTTGGCCTACCTGCAAAGGGCTTCGTCATATTACGACGAGTATCTGATGAATGCCAAAGTCGACTCAATCCAGAATCTGGATAACCTCGACAACCAGCGCCGGATGCGTGGGGTTATGCCACCGCCAACATCCCAGAATAGCATTCCGGGCGGGGGTGTGGCGTTTACACCTTTCCCAAACACGCAACGTTTTGTGAGTGCGTTAAACACCGGTGCCTGGGATTTTTACCAGATGACCCGCGATACTACCTATTTGAAAAAGGCGCTCACCTGGTCGAAACGATCACTGGAATTTCGCGAAGAGCCTAGTTTGATGGACACCTACGCCCATCTACTCTACCGCCTGGGCCGCAAAGAAGAAGCTCTGGACTGGCAGGAGAAAGCTGTGAAAGCAGAACAGGCGCGAACTGGTTCGCCGTTGGCTGCCTCGCTGGAAACGTCGTTGCGGAAAATGAAGGAGGGTACGCTGTAGTCAGGGTTGACCTCACTTCGCTGCCTGGCTTGTGTTCCAGATGTCGCGATAGAGCTTCCAGTTGCTGCCTTCTTTTTTCCAGACCACGATATACTTACCCGTATCCATCGTGTTGCCATCGGCACCGGCCAGAGTATATTGCCCCGTTTCGATGATGCGGTCACCAGCTTTTTCCGTCGAGGTGGTTTCCAGCGTGGATTTCTTTATGCCTGACTCAAACGCCCCTTTAAAGAACGATTCGATGGCGGTATTACCGGTGATGACGGCTCCATTGGGTGGAAATAGTTGGGCGTCGGTGGCGTAGAAGGTGCCCATGGTGGTGGCCCCCTGCCCGAAGGCCTGCATAAACGTTTTGTTGGCCGCCACAATGGCGGGGTCTACCGTCTGAGCAATTGTCTGAGCCGAGATAAATACCAAAAGCAGGAAAGTAATAGAGCGCGTTTTCATGGCAAAAAGAGTAACAAGGTGTGAATAGAACAACACAAAGTTGCCCACCAACCAACTCCCCCACCATACCGCCTTCGGGGTATTTTTCAAAACCGGTTTATCGCCGTACTTTGTTCATACCCACGTACATACGGTTTGTTGCTCATGAAATCAGGCTGGCATATTGGTTGGTTTCTACTACTGTCGCTGGTCAGTCGTGCCCAGACAATCTTGCCGTTGCCGGCTGATTTTGAAAGCGTTAGCGTTGAAAAGCCGTTTCTCTACCAACTTGTTCGGCCCGCCGACCGGCTCACGTCGGCAGATGCGCTTCCCGCCGACCTGGCTTACTGGCAATCGGCAGAGAGCATCAACTACGGGCGGGGGTCAGCTACGGGCTGGGCGCGGTTTTCGGTCCGGTCCGAACAAGCCCGGACGCTGTGGCTCGAACTGACCACCCACTTTATGGATTCGGTGGGGGTATGGGTACGGGCCGACAATGGCCCACTGCAACGGCTGCGGGGGCCTGCTTCTCACCGCGATCAGGCCACGCTGCTGGCGCCCGTCAACCACCACTATTTTCTGTATGCCCTACCCCTGCCTGCCCGTCAAACCACTACCGTCTGGGTGCGGGGCTGGGTTATTCCCGGCGACGCGCTGAAGTTTGGGGTACGGCTCTACACACCTAACCGTTTCCTGGCTGTGCAACAGCGCGATCTATGGGGCTGGGCCATGTTTGCGGGCGTAGTCCTGGCCATTCTGGGGGGCGTTACTATCGCCTTTGTTTTCTCCCAACGGACGATCTACATCCTCTACGCAGGCTACGTTGTCTGCCTGTCGGCCTACGCCCTGCTCAACGACGGCTGGGGGGCTTTCCTGCCCGATTCACTGGCCTGGTTCGATCGGATCACCACCATCGTGCATTGGCTCAACCTGGGTTTCGGGGCCTTCGTCATGTTCAGCAGGCGGTTTTTGACGGTATCGGCCAGCGCCAAAAAAGCACTCATAGTCCGCTGGCCCGAAGGCATTCCCATGATCGTTATTTGCGGCCTTATTTTTTGGGTCGAGTGGGCACACATTACGGATAATGACCTGCTTGCGCGGCTGCTGTATGCAGTGGGCTTTGTTTGTTTTGGGGGTTATGCCGTTATATGGGCAACGTACCTGGCCGATGCGTTTCGCCGAAAATACGCGCTGGCGTGGCTGCTGGTCGGGGCGGTGTCGGCGGTGCTGGGCTTTTTTGCCATCAACGCGGTGCTTATCAACTTCGGCCTTATTCAGAATCCCCTGCCCGATATGGTGGCCCTGCGCATTGCGCTGCTGGTTGAATTCACGATTCTTTCCGTAGGCTGGCTCTACCGCCGAAAGTTGCTGCAAAACGCCCGGCAACAGCTCGAAATCCAGAATCATCAGTTGCAGTCGGACGTGATACAGACGCAGGAAGCCGAACGCCAGCGCATTGCCGCCGACCTTCACGACGACTTGGGTGGTACCCTGGCTACCCTCCGCCGACGCCTGGCCGACATCAGTCAACACACCACCGATGCCGACACGCAACGCGCCTTTGCTGAGGCAGAGCCCCTCATTCAGAAAAGCAGCGATGACCTCCGCCGCATTTCGCACAACCTCATGCCCCCCGAATTTGCCCGTCTGGGCCTGGCCCCCGCCCTGGAGCAACTGGCACGTAACCAGCCGCCGCAGCCTACGCAGTTTAGCTTTGTTAAGTCAGGGAAGGAAATAAAGCTTCCGTTAGACGTGGAGCTTAATGCCTATCGCATTGTGTCGGAACTGGTGCAGAACATCCATAAACACGCCCAGGCCCAGCGGGCCGCGGTGCAATTGCTTTACCATACCGATAAACTGACCATTACGGTGGAAGACGACGGGCTGGGCAACCATTCTGTTACAAAACCTACCCAGTCTACGGGTATTGGGCTGAAAAACAGCAAACTGCGCGCCGATTATATTGGCGCAACCCTATGGCGCGACGTAAGTGAAGCCGGTACACTCGTCGTGCTGGACATCCCATACCCTTCACCCATGTATGCCGCCCGAACCAGCCTTCCAAATTCGCCTAACTGAGGAGCGGCCCGGTGTCAATCTTGCCGCACGACCAGATTAGCGGGCGGTTGCCAGGCATTATTTTGCCACGAAAAAGCAATAGGCATAGGTTTAACCGCCCACATGGTCCATTTACCTGCGTTGATTGTCTGACTCACGTTCTGCCGATATTCGTAGGTCATCACCGACACCGAGTGGGTGAGTTGACCATCCGTACCGGTGGCAGGCAAGCTATTCAGCGCGACCTGATAATTGGCCTGCGTAACGATGTATTCAACGTGTTGATCGAAGCGGTTCATAAGGCCGCGAAGGTACAGTATTACAGCATAGGCCGCCAATCAGTGCTTACACCGCTTCTCGAATTAGGGGCCTAAGGCTGCCGGCCAGTTCGGGGGTGACGGTTACGCCATGTACCGTGCTGGCGTGTTGGGCGGCCTGGGCGAGGACTTCCTCGTCGGTTTCGGCGTGAATCTGGGCGTCACAGTCAAAACCGGCGTCGCGGCATTTCAGAGTTTTCATAGCAATTGGTTTTTTTTAAGATTAATAGGTGAACATCCGGTCGCTGGCGGCGGCCAATTGCACTAGTTTCGTGGGCATAGCAAATTCGGCGGGTTTGCCCAGCAGATCAGCTTCGGTAATGCCCCGCGCTTTCGACGACATACCCGACAGGTAGAACCGCCCGCCTCCTTTCGCGATGGCTTCGTAGTGTTCGCGGAGCTTTCCCGTACCAAGGCCTTCCACCTTGTCTAAATCAGCATTGCGGAGCAGCACGACGGCATCGCCCGCCAAAAAGAGCGTAACGGTATGCCCTTCGGCCAGGGCGGTTCTGGCAACCAGAAAACCCAGCGCGGCGCGGGTAGCATCGGTAGGGCCGCAGGTGATGTGTATGAGCATTGTCATCTTTTTGGACGGGTTAGCCTGCCCCACAACGGCTGTTACCGATAAAGTAAAAAGCAGGAATAGAGCGACCAGAGCTGTTTTCAGGGTAAGGGTTGAAAGAATAGTATGCTCATGAGGAGATTAAAATGGGTTAATCTTTCGATTGAGTTACTTCGTAAAACACTTGTGGGCGGGCATGAGCCGTTGTGTAGAGTTTGAAGTACTGAGTGGCTTTATCCTTTCCATACATCTTGGTGGGCATGCTCTCGATGTCGTAATTAGCGCCTTTGATAACCGGGTCCATCACAAAAAAATAGGAATAGGTGCCGTCGGCTTCGGCCTTAGTGGGATGCAGAATGCGGGTCTGACGAAACACCCGTTGGTCGGCGGGGCTGAGTTTAGACGCGCCGGCCCAGAAAATATCGTGCAGAAAGCGTTCATACTGGGCACGCTTGTCTTTTTTTATGGGGTCGAGACACACCCACACACCTTCGCCGGAGCGGGCCATCGGGCGGGCAGGGGATTTTGATTGACCAAAGGCTTGTATAGATACAACAAGCAACACCAGCAGCGCAGAGCGTTTCATGAGTGGACAGGATTTGAAAGTGCAATTGATTAAGGTTGACTACTTGGTAGACCTTATTTGTCAGAGGGCTTGTTCAGGTATCCAGAAATTACCAATCAGCTTCCACCGGCCATTTTCTTTCTCCAAATAGCCTGCTTTGTGCGACGTTCGGCTGGTTCCATCTGGTTTCGTGTAGGTTTCGATGTACGTAACGAACGCCGCCTTCCCCACAATTCGGTAGCGATACGCCTTTGTTGTGAGTTTATCCGGGCTTTTTTGGCCGTTGGCAAACTCTTTCCGGTAGGCAGCCGCTACGGCATCATAGCCTCGGTGGTAACCCGGCTCGCTGAACGCAGTAGCCACGTAGGGAGAGTGCGCGTAGTAGCTCACCGCTTTGTCAGCGTCCGCATCCAAACAGGCTACTGAATGGCCTTCCAAAACGGCCCGAATAGCCAGTTCATCTGTTTTTCGCTGAGCAAACCCAATCGTGCTACTCACGAGCAACATGAGCAATAAAAAGTAGCGCTGGCATTTCATGGCTATCCCTCTTTTGATCTAAAAGCCCTTTAAGCCAGATTAGCCACCGGCTTGAGGCGCATCAGGTAATAGACCATGCCTAAACCCAACACCACCCGCCAACCGGTGTCAACCACGAAAAAAGTGGAACTGGGTATTCCATGAACAATTACGTGATAGATACTCAGCAGGCTAAAGCCAATCAGGTTGACGGCCTGGCCGGTCATATAGGCCCGCACCCCCTGACCCGTTTCGGCGTTGCGAATCAGCAGGCCAATAACGTTCAGGCCGAGAATAGGCATGCCCATCAATTGAAACAGGGCGATGTGAAACTTGTCCAGTGCCGGAATGCCATAGACCTGAAGCATGGCCTGAGGTGCAATCAGCATTCCCAAGACGATCAGAATGCCGTAGAGGCTGACGAGCGTAATAAACATAGTACGATTCATGACAGTGGTGTTTATAGGACCTGACAAAGGTTGCTTCCTCATTTGTCTCCCACCATACCGCCTTTGGGGTATTTTTATTGACTACACTATCGGCTTCTTTTGTACTGATCACTAGTACATTAGCTCGTCTATTTCATGAACCGCCTGTGCTATTTCGGGTGCCTGTTGAGCCTTGGGCTTACTGCGGCGCAGGCCCAGTATATGTTCATACCCAATGCCCGTCGGCTAGTCCTGATTGATTCGCTGCGTGCCACAGCTCAACACCTGCAGGCACAGCCAGCCAGTTTCCAACGCGACACGGCCCTGTTCTTTGCCCTCGACCGGTATCGGTACCACTACTTTTCGTTGAACAGACCATTTACCGAGCTAACCCAAACGATGCTCATCCTGCCCGATTCGATGTACCGGGTGGCCGCACGGCATAACTGGGCAGCCGGGCTGATTATAGCCGCCGTTCGGCGGGCCGATGCTATATCCTACCTCGGTGATAAAGTGGCGGCTATCAGACTTTACAAAGAAGCCATTGGGCGGTGCCAGCTTCATCCCCTGCCCCATGAACAGGGGATAGCCCTGATTAATCTGGCGGCCTGTTTTGCTTACCGAAAGAACGTGACCCGGACCGACTGGCAACAGACCACAACCTATATGAAGGAGGCACTTGGCCTTGCCCGCAGGTATAACGACATTGAAAACATCCATCAGTATTACAACCTGATGGGCGACTACTACGTCATCCGCAAACAGTACGCCGAAGCCCTGCCTTTTTATGAGGCCGAACAGCCGCTGATGGCCAAGCACCAACACCTCAGTGGTTACCGGACCAATCTGGCCTATCTCGGCATTTGCTATCTGCAAACCAATCAGGCACACAAAGCGTGGCCCTACCTGAACCAGTTTTTCAGCATCAGCAACACAGATCAGGGCACATACGCCACCTACCTGCATTACGTGGTGATCTACGAGCTTGGCGTGTTTTATCTGCGAAAAAGGAACTACCGGCAGGCACTGGTGTATCAACGTCAGTACGAAACCAACCTGCGCGAACGAACGCTCTTCGACCACATTGGCCATTATGAGGCTATGAGTCAGATTTACGCCGGGCTGGGAAACTACGCCAAAGCCTACGCCTATCAGCAACGGTATCTGGCCGTTCGCGACTCGCTGAAGATAGATGACACCAGCCGTCGGCTTAGTGACATTGAGGCGCAGTTGGCCAGCCAACGACAGCAAAACCAGATTCGGGCGTTGCAGAACCGTGCCCTCCAGGAACAGAACCAGACGCAACGGGCCTGGCTGCTGTTTTTAGGCAGTGGGTTCGCGTTTTTCATCTGCCTGGTTGGCCTGCTACTCTACTCAGGTCGGCTCCGTAAACAGGCTATTGCCACCCAACTGGCGCTGATGCAGCAAAAACGCGATACCAACACGCGCATCATTGATACGCAGGATGCTGAACGTCAGCGCATTGCCGCCGACCTTCACGACGATCTAGGTGGTACACTCGCCACCATCCGCCGACGCCTGGCCGACATCCGGCAGCATCTCCATGACCCCAAAGTTGCCCAAGACCTCGACGACCTCGAACCCCTCATCCAAAAAAGCGGTCACGATCTGCGGCGTATTTCCCACAACCTCATGCCCCCCGAATTTGCCCGTCTGGGCCTGGCCCCCGCTCTGGAGCAACTCGTACGCAACCAGCCGCCGCAACCCACCCAGTTCAGTTTTGTACTCTCGGGGCAGGAAACGAGGCTACCGCTGGAGATCGAGTTAAACGCCTATCGCATTGTGTCGGAGTTGGTGCAGAACATCCATAAACACGCCCAGGCCCAGCGGGCCGCGGTGCAATTGCTTTACCATACCGATAAACTGACCATTACGGTGGAAGACGACGGGCTGGGCAACCGCTCAGTTACAAAATCTACTCAGTCTACAGGTATTGGACTGAAAAATAGTAGTTTACGGGCCGAGTATATCGGCGCAACGTTATGGCGTGAAGTGAGCGAAGCCGGTACACTCGTCGTTCTGGATATTCCCTATCCGTCGCCGATGTATGCCGCCCGAACCAGTCTCCCGCATTCTCCTAATTGATGACCATCGCGTTTTCAACGATGCGTTGAAAAGTTTGCTCAATGAGCAGCCCGACCTGACGGTCTGTGGGCAGGTGTCTAAGGCGAGTGAGGCAATCCATGCCGTTCAGCGTACCAGTCCACATCTGATTTTACTGGACATCAACCTGCAGGGTGTTAACGGCATTGACCTCGGCAGGGCCATTCTGAGTGACTTTCCGCTGGTGCGGATTCTGATGCTGACAATGTATAATCAGCCTAAACTACTTGACGAGGCTCGCCGGGTGGGGCTACAGGGGTATTTGCTGAAGGATGCCAGCACCAACGATTTGCTGCGGGCCATCAGAAACGTACTGAACGGCGGCACGTCATTCGATGCAAACGTACCTAACCTCACGTCGCCGCCGGAAGACCCTTTTGGTGATCAGTTTGCCAGCCGACTGCATTTAACTTTCCGGGAAGTTGAAATTATAGCCCTGATCCGGGAGGGCCTCAGCAACGAACAGATCGCCGACAAGATTCACCTCAGCCCCGAAACGGTGAAAACGCACCGGAAGAATATTCACTTCAAACTGGGTATCAGCAAAGTGACCGAGCTGGTTCAATTTGCGATCAAAAATGGGATATAAACGAATAGACCCCAGATTAAGCAGCTTAATCTGGGGTCTATTATCTCTTAATACCGGTCGTCGTCATCCTCATCTTCTTCCTCGCCAAAATGCTTGGTGGGGTCGAACATGGAGCCGACTAAGTCTTTGAATTGCAGACCGGTGTCTAAAGCTTTCTTGCCTACGAGTGAGTATTCGGCAATGCCATGGAGGGCAAATTCCATCATAAACAACCGTTCCTGCTTGCTCAAACGCGGATGAAACTGATCCACCAGATCGTCCAGCCCGTCGATGGTGCGGAGGCGGCTTTCGTAGTCGCGGTTGGGCAGGTCGTTCAGGATGTCCATCGTGTTGCCGTCGCCAAACCAGTCGGTGATCTTTTTGTACGGGTTACCGCGCTTGTCTTTCTTGGCCTTTTCCGGGTTGGGGAAGAAGTTCAGAAACTGGGTACGGATGGCCTTACCGATCAGGTTTTGGGCCACAATGACGGGGCCTTCTACCTCGCCTTCATAGACCAGTTCCACTTTACCGCAAATGGCCGGAACCACGCCGTACAGGTCGGCAATGCGCACGTAGGTCTCTTTTTCGCTGTTGAGCAACGTGCGGCGTTCGGCCGAAGACAGCAGATTTTCGTAGGCCGAAATGGTCATCCGCGCCGACACGCCACTCTTGGCATCGACGTATTCACTCTCACGGGCTTCCACGGCAATTTGCTCGATCAGGTCAGCTACCAGGTCGTTGGTTTTCACCAGGCCTTTCTGCTCGGTCTTCACTACGGCCTCTTGCTGGGTAATCTTCCGCCCCGTCTCGATGCTCTTAGGGTAGTGCGTCACAATCTGGCTGTCAATCCGGTCTTTCAGCGGCGTTACAATGCTGCCCCGGTTCGTATAGTCCTCAGGGTTAGCCGTAAACACAAACTGAATATCGAGCGGCAGGCGCAGCTTAAAGCCTCGAATCTGAATATCGCCTTCCTGCAAAATATTGAACAAAGACACCTGAATACGGGCCTGTAAATCGGGCAATTCGTTGATCACGAAAATACACCGGTGCGAACGGGGAATAAGGCCGAAGTGAATGGTGCGCTCATCAGAATAAGGCAGTTTCAACGTGGCCGCTTTGATGGGGTCAACGTCGCCCACAAGGTCAGCGACTGATACATCGGGCGTAGCCAGTTTTTCGGTGTAGCGGTCAGCGCGGTGCATCCACGAAACAGGCGTAGCGTCGCCATGTTCGGCAATGAGATCAATGGCAAACCGCGAAAGGGGCTGCATGGGATCATCATTCAGCTCAGAGCCTGACACCACCGGAATGTATTCATCCAGCAGGTTGACCATCAGACGGGCAATTCGGGTTTTGGCTTGTCCGCGCAGCCCCAGCAGGTTGATGTGGTGCATGGACAAAATAGCCCGTTCCACATCGGGGATAACCGTTTCCTCGTAGCCCCAGATACCGGGAAACACCGTTTCTTTTGCCCTGATCTTTTGAATCAGATTCTCGCGAAGTTCCTGTTTGATTGCCCTGGGCTGATACCCGGCCGCTTTCAGCTCGCCAAGGGTTTTTATGGCCAATAATTCCTTTGCTTTCAGGTTGTGGTAACTCATTCGTTGGGGGAGTTTCTTAATGAACAATGTATAATGAACAATGTACAATGGTTGCTCACGTGAGAGTAGGCTGACGCGAAGCCATTGTACATTGTTCATTATACATTGTTCATTAAACGAAACAGCCTTTTCCGGCAAATGGTTTGGGGGCGGGGGCATTTGGCACCCCCACGTAAATGGGCTAAATTTGGTTACGCTTAGCTAGTCCTGATCTTAATGAAAAACGAGTTACCTGGTTTCTTTTGGTGTCTTCTTTTAGTGTATGTAGCCTGGGGCTGCAAGGTAGAACAGTACCCACCCGAACTCTGGGCCGTATCACCAAACCGGTACGAAATTGGCCGACCCGTTGAACTTAAAGGCGCTCAGTTTGGCGATTCCCCCCGCGTTACGTTTGGTCAGGCCGAAGCCGCCGTAGAAGCCGCTATTCAGTCGAAGACAGACCAGTCACTCATTGTTATCGTGCCCCGCGTGGCCACCGGTGCTACTCAGATTCAGGTAGCCAACAGCCAGGGGATGACGCCGCCGCTGTCGTTTACGGTATTGCAGCCACAGCCCGCATTGGGCAACGTATCACCGGCCAATGCCCCTCCCGGTGCCACAATTCGTGTGTTGGGCGAAAACCTGGACCGTATTCAAAGCGTTAAATTCGATACCACCAGCGCCACCTCGTTTACGGTGGTGTCGCCCTCTGAAGTGCAGGTCATCATCCCGACCAGGCTAAACAGAGGGCAGTCTACCCTGGTGATCACGACCGAAGGTGGCCAGTTTCGGTTTCCCTACCTGGTGGCAGGCACACCCGAGATCACGGGCTTTACCCCCAAACGGGGCCGCGCCGGGCAGGAGGTTGTCATCACGGGCCGATACTTTACCGACGGCACCGTGCGGATCAATCGTGCGCTGGTAGACCCCGCCACCATCCGCATTACCGACACTGAGATTAAAGGTGTCATTCCCAAAGAAGCCAGCACAGGCCGCATCTCGGTCACTACGTTCGACAAGCTCATTGGCACCAGCGCCGACAGTATGTACATCGCTAACCAGCCAACCATCACTACTGGCGGTCTGGGGCAAACGGAGGGCATTGTGGGCGATAAATTTCTCATTACGGGCCTGAGCTTCCTCGACGTAACGAGCGTGACCTTCGGCACGACAGCGGCTACGTTCCGCGTAGTGAGCGACACCCAGGTGGAGGTGACAGTGCCTGCCCGCACGCTACCCGGCGAAGTAGCCATCACGCTTAGCGGATTGGGTGGCTCGGTGAGCAGCCAGCCGTTCCTGTATATTTTGCCACCAGCTAACCTGACGTTTTCACCACTGCGCCGTGGTAAAAACAAGCTGGTGTCGGTGACAGGGCAAAACCTCACACGCATCACCCAGGTAACGCTCAACGGCAAGCCTGTGAGCGTTCACACACGCACAGAAGGCACTGATCTTCAATTTTTTGTGCCAACAGATGCCACTTCCGGTCCCATTGCCGTAACGAATCGTGCGGGCACCACCACCTCGACCAAGTCGCTCACCGTGGTGCAAACACCTGTGGTCACCGATTACCCCCGACGGGCGGCCGTGGGGCGGCGGATGGTGCTGAAAGGGCAGAACCTGAAAGATGGGGTAGTGCAGTTTGCCGGTGCCGCCGCCCCTGCCGTCAACGATGGCCGCAACGAGGATACCGAACTATGGGTGATCGTGCCCAACGACGCACAGACGGGTCAGTTTACTGTTACCACCGACGCGCCCGAAGTGTTTCCGTCTGAGTTGTTTACCCCCATCCGGCCCGTGACAAATATTGCCTTCACGCCCGCAAGCGGCAAAGCAGGGGCCGAAATCGTGGTGACGGGTCAGGTGATCGACGACGTGACCGACGTCCGGTTTGGGGGCGGGGCTTCACTATCTGCGTCGTTCCGCAAAGAAGCTACGTCACTGCGGGTGATCATTCCCGCCAACGCCACCGACGGCACCATCTGCCTTACAAACCCGGCCGGGATTGCCTGCTCGGTAGCTAAATTCAACGTGTATCAGTTGGTAAGCGGGCTGGCCTTTACGCCAAAAACCGGCAAAACAGGTACAGAAATAACCTTCACCGGCCAACACCTGTCCGACGTGACAGAGGTACGTTTCGGGGCGGGCAACTCATCTCCCGCTACGTTCCGACTGGTAGGTAACACCCTGGTTGCCACGCTACCTCCCGACGCTACCACCGGCACCGTTTGCCTCACCACCCCCGCCGGCACGATCTGTACGCTGGAGGCATTTGGGGTGACGAATTAGTTTAACGTTTAATGTCTAACGTCTAGGCGACCCCGTCTAAAGTTGGCTGACGCACGCACCTGTACTCTGGCGTCAGCCAACTTTAGACGGGGTCGCCTAGACGTTAGACATTAAACGTTAAACGTTAAACTAATTCATTGCATCGCCTTCCAGCGCAGGGCGTTGATGTTCTGCCCAATAAGGCGTCCTTCTTTCAGGCCGGCTTCGTTGTCCTGCCGGGTGTGAATGCCACCCAGAATGCGCGACCAACCCGACTCTTCGGCGGCTTCCCAGAATGACCGGTAAGACCGTGCTTTAAAATCGGTGTTCCGTTTGGCATCCCGCATCCGACCTACGTGCGAATCGTCGGTGAAGGAGAACGCAGAGCCATATAGGTCGGTAAGCACAATAGCCGTAGCGGCTGACTGCGTTGAATGGCCGGACGAGAATCCCGGAAATGGTGGAGCTGGCCAAAACGGCACCCAGTTGGGGTCGATGGTGCGGCGCACAAAGGTGTAGGGCCGTTCGTTGTTGTAGGCAAATTTGCACTTCCAGCAGGCCACAAACGCATCAGAAACGGCAATACCTACGCGGGCAAATGTTTCGGCCGTTTTGGCCAGATTGGCCTTGTCGGCCAGAACGGCAATGCGGGCCAGGTTGTATGAATGGCCGGGTGGTGTGAAGGTCTCGCTGGGGTCGTCGGCCCACCAAACGGCAATCTCTTTTTCCTCCTGTGTCAGGCTCGTATTCTTGGCATATACCTCCAGATACTGCGCAAAATAGCTCGACGTAGTTAGTGTAGACATGGGCAGCGGTATGGGCATAGGCAGCGTTTGAGTGCTGCTCAGAAATGTCCGGTTCTTACCCCAGTAGGGCTGCATCGGTATTTTACGGCCATTCTCGGTTGGTTGCCAGGCACCCGGATCTGTCGGTACTACATAGTCGGTGGGGAAATTGCGGCTGTAGCCTTCGTGACCACCGTCCGTTTTCGACCAGTCGAACACAGCGGCACCAACGGCTTTCCCATAGGCCAACGAGCGGGCATCCTGTTCCGTATCAGAGCTTTTGAACTGGTCGGTATAGAGCGTTTCCAGCGAGTCGATACGCTTTTTGTAGGCAGCGCTCGTGTTTGCGAACAGCCCGCGCAGCACCTCGGCCTGGGCGGCGTTGGCACTCAGTGCCCAGTTGTAGGTCTTGTTAGCTTCAGTAACGGGCAAACTGGTCAGGCCCTGCAGTTGCCGGGCCAATGACTGGTTGGCCGGCATGCCGGCCACCACGGCTTCGTACATGGCAATACCCGCATACCCAAACGTACGCGAAGCCACAGGTGGCGTAAAGCCGGGGCTGTTGCGAATCAGTTTCAGGTGCATATCGCTCCAGCCAAGGGGCACCTGATTGCTATAGGTGGTAGCGTTCGTTACCTGGGGCGTCACTGGCGTTGTGATTTCACCCGGACGACACGCCTGAAGCACTACCACAGCCATAAGTATGACGGGCAGTGCGCGTTTTTTTCGGGCAACTGACTGAGCAGATGGCCGTAAAGGGAAAGGTGGTTGTTGCGTCATAAAAAGAGTTTGTACGTTGCCTGTGTTCATCGGCAGGATACAGTCAGTCAACTATTTAGCAAAAACGAGGCCAAAAGCAGACTGACCTTCTGCGCCTTTTCTCTTGGACCCGGTAAAAGAAAATACAACGAAAAGGCCTTAATTCGCGCTCTACGTTATCCCTAACCTGCTTTTGCACGATGCTACGATACCTGTTCCTATGCCTGTTGACGGCCTATAGCCTGAGTGGCCTGGCGCAATCACGGCGGCGGTTAAACGCCATGCCTACCGTTACGACCAATGCCCCTGTGCCGGTGATGACGGCTCCGCAGCCACACCTGCTGGAAGGCGTTACACTCAATAGCTCCCTGCTGAACCGGGGCGTGCGCTATTCGGTCATTCTACCCCCAGACTACTACACTTCCAACCGCCGTTACCCGGTGGTTTATCTTCTCCACGGCTATTCGGATGATGAAACCGGCTGGACGCAGTTTGGCGAAGCCGACCACATCATCGACGAAGGTGTGCGCAAGGGGACCCTGCCTTCCATGATTGTGGTCATGCCCGACGCCGGCGTAACCTGGTACATGAACGACTACCAGAACAAGACCCGCTACGAAGACATGTTTGTGACCGAGTTCATCCCGCATATCGACTCAACGTACCGCACCCGCACGAAGCGCGAATTTCGGGGTATATCGGGCCTGTCGATGGGGGGCCACGGGTCGCTGCTGCTGGCTATGCACCACCCCGATCTGTTTGGGTCATGTGCGGCCCTGAGCGCGGCAGTGTTTACGGATAAAGACATCGTGAACACGCCTGAAGACCGGTACAACAACGTATTTAGCTTTCTGTTTAGCGGTCCCGTTACGGGCGAAGCCCGACTGACAGCACACTACAAACGCAACAGCCCCATGGTGCTGGCAGCCTCGGCACCAGAGGGTGATCTTAAGAAAGTGCGCTGGTACCTCGACTGTGGCGACGACGATTTCCTGTCTGCCGCCAATGCGCAATTGCACATGACGCTGCTGGACCGCAAAATTCCCCATGAATACCGCGTTCGCGACGGTGCCCACACCTGGAGCTACTGGCGCACTGGCCTCCCCGACGCGCTGGACTTCATTGGCAAGAGTTTTCACCGGTAAAAAGAAGTAAGAAGCAAGATAGAAGAGCCAAGGCTTTCGTTCAACCCTCTTGTCTCTCACTTCTTGTTTCTTGTTCCTCCTTCCAATGACCCTCACCATCGACATCGGTAATTCGGATATTGTGGTTGGCTATTATGCCGATGATGCCTGGCAACACGTTTGGCGCGTACCCAGCCGCCCGGCTCAGTCGGCCGCGTTTTATCAGCGCCAACTACGTATGTGGCTGCTGGAGGCCGACCTGCCCCTAAGCAGTGTTCACCGGTCGGTGATTAGCAGCGTAGTGCCAGCCCTCACCAGCAACGTGCGCGAAGC
Organism: Fibrella rubiginis; assembly: GCF_017353185.1. Lineage (GTDB taxonomy): Bacteria > Bacteroidota > Bacteroidia > Cytophagales > Spirosomataceae > Fibrella > Fibrella rubiginis. The sequence continues at coordinate 235,096 of NZ_JAFMYV010000011.1, forward strand.
TGTGGCCGAACTGTTTGCGGTGATGCCCGTGGTGGTGGGACCTGGCGTGTATCCATACCTACCCGTTGAGGTGGTGCGCCCGCAGGAAGTTGGCACCGATCTGGTAGCCAACGCCGTGGCTGCACTGTCGCAGTTTAAACAGAACTGTGTGGTGGTCGATTTTGGCACGGCATTAACATTTACAACGGTGTCGGCTACGGGCAAAATGCTGGGCATTGCCATCACACCCGGCCTGAAAACGGCTATTCGGTCGTTGTTTGCCAACACGGCGCAACTGCCCGAAGTACCCATTGAAATGCCCGCCTCAGCGTTGGGCACCAATACCGTGCTGGCGATTCAGGCAGGGGTAGTCATGGGCTACGAAAGTCTGGTGCGTGGCATGATTGCCCGCATCCGCGCTGAGCTAAATGGCGACTGCATTGCCGTGGCTACGGGCGGGCTTTCGCAGGCCATTCCAAGTCTGCACAATGAGTTTGTGGCCGTAGTGCCCTCACTTACCCTCGACGGCATACGGCTCATCGGCGACTACGTACCCGCCGAGGGACATCGGGTCTGAGGCATCATCACCTCGTTTGTTATTCTACTACATCGTAGAGATCGCTCCCCAACTACATGATAGACAAGTGTTTAGTAAATTTATTTTGCGCATAGCAGCTTTATTTCTGCCTGGTTAATCAACTGGCTCAGGCCGCACTAAAAGCAGAATTTTAAGCCATAGAGGCCCTTTTTGCCGCACGTTCACAAACTTGTTGGCACAGAGTAGCAGGCCATACAATAAGGTGCCTTTTTGCTGGCACGACTTTCTTTATCCCTGTTGACGTACACCTGATACGATACTACCTCTGGCGGTATCGGTATATAAAAACGCTCAACAACTATGAAACATGTTTTTCTTCTGCTCCTGATCTGGAGCCTGTCGCTGACTGCTGCATGGGGCAGTAATGATGTCTGGAACAACGGCTACGTAACCTTGCCGGATGGCCAGAGAATAGAAGGTCAGCTCAACTACAACTGGAAGGCCGAGGTATTGCGGGTAAAAATCTCCGACGGCACAGCCAAAGCCTACTCGGCCAGTCGCGTTCGTTCATTTGCTTACTTCGATGACGAGCAGAACCTCCTGCGGCGATTCAGCGCCATAGCTTTCGCTGGTCCCGACGATACGCGGCGGTTTGTATTTATGGAAGAATGTACCGTTGGTAAGCTATCGGTGTATCGTCGGTTGCACCACGCGCACGAATTTATCAAGATGGGCCGCCCGTCTCTGTTCGGCAGCGACCGGGAGATGATCAAGGATTATGACAATTTTGACTATATAGTCCTGGATGATACGCAAGTAACAGACCTCCAGCATTTTAGCACGGACCTTTGGCCTCAAATGCAAAGTGAGTTTAGTGGGCCTCTCGGCGATTACGTTAAAACACGCCAACTGGACATTACGTCTACTGTGGCAAAGCTAATGCTCATCAATCAGTACAATTACCTGAAAATCAAGGCCGATGAAAATGCAGTAGCCACAGAGGAAGAAACTCCGGAAAGTGGATCGGTAGAGCCAGCGGCAGGTATTAACAGCGCACAGGAATAGCCCCCCACGTCAACTGGCGGGTTCGTCTTTTTCGGTATCTCTCGTGTCTTTCGGCAAACTCTTTTTGCGCTTCCGTAGGGCCTCAGCCAGCAGGTATTCGATTTGTCCGTTCACACTCCTGAACTCGGCCTGCGCCCAGCGTTCCAGTTCAGCCAGCGTTTCGGGGCTAATCCGCAACAGAAATCCTTTCTTTTCAGCCATAAGTAAAAGAGTGGTAAGCGGTGAGTGATGAACGGTGAGTTTGCTTACGCCAAAGCAATTATGTAGGCGTAAGCAAACTCACCGTTCATCACTCACCACTTACCACTAATAAAGCGATCCTGCATTCACCACAGGATTAACATTCTTTTCGCCGCAGAGCACCACCAGCAGGTTGCTGACCATGGCGGCTTTGCGCTCTTCATCGAGTTCCACCACATTCTTTTCGGCCAGCCGGGCCAGGGCCATTTCTACCATGCCCACGGCCCCTTCCACAATCAGCCGCCGGGCCGATACCACCGCCGACGCCTGCTGCCGCTGCAACATAGCCCCCGCAATTTCGGGCGAGTATGCCAGGTGGCTAATGCGGGCTTCGTGAACCTCCACTCCGGCGCGGGCCAGGCGTTCATTCAGCTCCTGTTCCAGGTATTCGTTGATCTGTCCCGTACTGTCGCGTAGCGTTACCGACGATGTTTCATCTTCCATGTGGTCGTAGGCGTAAGAACCTGCCAGGCTGCGCACCGCCGCTTCGGCCTGAATCTGCACATACTGCACGTAGTTGTCTACGTCGTAAAGTGCCCGCGCCGTATCAACCACGCGCCATACCACCACGGCGGCAATCTCGATGGGATTGCCCATTTTGTCGTTCACTTTCAGCGTTTGCCCGTTCAGGTTGCGCGCCCGCAGACTAATGGCTTCTGCTTTGTAAAGCGGGTTGATCCAGCGCAGGCCCGTTTCTTTCAACGTCCCCACGTAATCGCCGAAGAACGTGGCGGCTACACCCTGATTGGGATAAATGATGCAGAGACCTTTAAACAGAAAAAGGGCCAGTAGCGTTAGCAGGCCCGCTAAAATGACGCTTTCGAGTTGGGTGAACAGGTATATGCCCAGCAAGAGGCAGAGGAGGGCCGCTGCCAAAAATAAATAACCCGAAGCAGAGGTAATCGATTTTTCAGTCATGGTTCAGATGTGTTATCAAAAGGATAGCACAATAGTATTGCTTAACAACAAACTAACCCGCTGATTTTTAGACCAGCGGGTTAGTTTGTTGTTGGACGGTAACAGGAGAGTTACTTCAGGAAATAAGTGCTTTTTCGGAAATCGGGGGTAGCTAACGTACTTTTGCACCCTGATTTTTCGATACTATTGCCGGGGTGCCGGTATCTTTTGATGCTAAGCGAACAAGAAGTAAACAGACGAAACAAACGCGAAGAACTGATGCGGATGGGTATTGACCCCTACCCCGCCGACCTCTTCGACGTGACCCATACCATTACCCAAATCCGCGACGCCTTTGCCGACAAAGCCGGACAGGAAACACAGGGCGGCTACGAATCACACCTCGACTTTGCCGGAGACTCTACCTGGGGGACCGTGCGGCTGGCCGGTCGGCTTATGGGATTCCGCATCATGGGCGCGGCAGCCTTCGCCGAAATGCAGGATAGCACCAGTCGGATGCAGCTCTATTTCAAGCGCGACGACATTTGCCCCGGCGACGACAAATCGATGTACAACACGGTGTTCAAGAAGCTTCTCGACATCGGTGATATCATTGGCGTGGAAGGCAATGTGTTTACTACCCAAACTGGCGAGCTGTCTATTTATGTGCGGTCGTTTAAGGTGCTGACCAAGTCACTGCGGCCCCTGCCGGTGGTGAAAGAAGTAGTGAATGAAGACACCGGCGAGAAAGAAACCTACGACGCCTTCACCGATCCTGAGCTGCGCTACCGCCAACGCTACGTAGACCTGATCGTGAATCCGCAGGTGCGCGAGGTGTTCATCAAACGCTCAAAGCTGGTCAACTCAATCCGGCAGTACCTAAGCGGCAAAGGGTATCTGGAAGTGGAAACCCCCATTTTGCAGCCCATCCACGGCGGAGCTACGGCGCGGCCGTTCCAGACGCACCATAATACGCTCGACATGACGCTGTACCTGCGCATTGCCAACGAGCTGTACCTTAAGCGGTTGATTGTAGGCGGCTACGACGGTGTATTCGAATTTGCCAAAGACTTCCGTAATGAGGGTATGGACCGGACCCACAACCCGGAGTTTACGCAGGTGGAGTTTTACGTAGCCTATAAAGACTACAACTGGATGATGGACACCATTGAAGAGATGGTGGAAAAAGTGGCCATCGACGTAGCGGGCACCACCCAGGTGACCGTCGGCGATAACGTCATCGACTTCAAACGTCCCTGGAAACGATACACCATGTTCGAGGCCATTCAGGCATATACCGGCGTGGATGTGTCGGCGATGAATGAAGCCGAACTGCGCCAAACCGCCGAAAGCCGTGGCATCAAAACCGACGCGTCGATGGGTAAATCGAAGCTGATTGATGAGTTGTTTGGCGAGGCTTGTGAGCCGAACATGATTCAGCCCACGTTCATTACGGATTACCCCGTCGAGATGTCGCCGCTGACCAAAAAGCACCGTAGCAAACCGGGGCTGGTGGAACGGTTTGAGGCTATCTGCAATGGCAAAGAAATCGCCAACGCCTATTCTGAGTTGAACGACCCCATTGATCAGCGGGCACGGTTTGAAGAGCAGCTTGAACTGGCCAAACGCGGCGACGACGAAGCGATGGCGATGGATGAAGACTTTTTGCGGGCGCTGGAATATGGTATGCCTCCCACGGCGGGTGTCGGCCTGGGTATTGATCGGCTGGCGATGATTATGACCAATCAGGCCAGCATTCAGGAAGTACTGTTTTTCCCGCAGATGCGCCCCGAAAAGAAAGAAGACATCTCGACCGAAGCCGATTTCGTGGCGGCGGGCGTTCCCGAAGCGTGGGTGCCGGCCCTGCAGAAGTTGGGTTACCAGACCGTAGCGCAACTCCACACAGCCAGCCCCAATAAGCTCTTCAACGACCTCGGTGGGGTGCGTAAGAAGCTAAAAATGACCGACGTACCCATGCCAAGTATGACGGAGGTACATCAATGGACGGGGCATTGAAGGGGGGTTTAAGGTTTAACGTCTAAGGTTGCTTCGCCCATGTCAGACGGAGCGTTGCTCCGTTTATTCCAGCGTAAAAACGGAGCAACGCTCCGTCTGACATGGGCGAAGCAACCTTAGACGTTAAACCTTAAACCCTTTTAAAAGCAAAAAGCCCCCTACCTTGCGGTTGGGGGCTTTTTACGTTTAGGGCTGCTTAGTCAACCTTACGCACCTTAACGGCGTTGAGGCCTTTTTTGCCTTCAACGACATCAAACTCAACCCGGTCTTTTTCGCGGATAGTGGCACCGTTCAACCCGGTAATGTGAACGAAAATGTCACGGCCATCAGCGTCGTCAACGATAAAGCCGAAGCCTTTACTTTCGTTGAAGAATTTAACCACACCTGTTTGCATGATAATTGGTAGAAATTAAATTGGTAAAAATTGTCAACATAACGACTAACAAAGCACGCGAAACAGGAACCAATGCACACGCAAGACGGCGTACCGGGTAAAACGCACTGAACTTTGTAGAGAAAACGTGTCAAAAACCCTTCGGTTTATTCACGTTGACGAAACACAAACATAAAAAATTAGTTCAAGTGACAAAACGAAAGCTCGCCGAAAATGAGTAGTTTAGGCGAAGCACCGTTGGCCAAATGAGCATACGGTCCTAATAAGCGGCCACCAAGCGCTATTTTTGTACACAATCGGTTTGGCAAGCCAACATCAGCATACCACAGACAATGGATCAGGGAATCAATAAGCTTCGTTATTTCGTCGAGCAGCAGGCCTTCGGTGTTTGCGCCCGGCTGGGTGCGCGGATGAACATTTCCGCCAGCAGCATCCGTCTATATTTTATTTATACCTCCTGCCTCACGCTCGGCTCGCCGGTGATCCTCTACCTGATCGCCGCTTTCTGGCTCGAAATGCGCACACACATACGCCGCAACGCTAATCCTACGGTTTGGGAGTTTTAGAGAGGTTAAGAAGCAAGAGCTAAGAGCTAAGAGCCAAGAAACAAGAGGGGCCTCGCCATGAGACATAATTGTCCAATGGCGAAGCCCCTCTTGTTTCTTGGCTCTTAGCTCTTAGCTCTTGCTTCTCTTAAAAAGCGGCACCGTACTACACGGCTCCCCAAATAATAGGCTCTGCACTACGGGGGCCAGTATCCGCGTGATTTCGACGTAGGCGGCTGTAGGTACGGGTACTTTGCTACAGCCTTTTACGACTACTTTCGCGCCCCGGTACGCCTCGGGATCAATGGTTGCAATGGCATCGAAATAAAGCTTTTCGGCCAGGTCATCCAATGTCCCGTAGACAACAGTATGGGCATGGGGTTGCAGTTGCAGGGTCAGCAGCATATAGGCCCAGGTAGGAATGATGGCGTCTTCGGTGCAGGTGATCGCCACGTTTTTGCCCGCATACTGGCTCCAGTCATGCTCTTTCAGAAAGGCCCGGAAATCTTTTTCCTTTAAAATAAGCCCCATAAAGAGGTTGTCTTTCAGGTCATAGACCACCCGCTCGCCGGGATGATAATAGTCTTCCAGATCAAGCGTGACCAGTCCACTGCTGGCTACCCGATTGATGATAACGTCTGCTTCCATATGCGGGAAACGACGGGGCAAGGGACATTGGTTCGGGACGTGTTTAGCGGAGTGGGCGCACAGCCCGTTGCCACCCGCTAAACATTACAAACTCAACAGCACAATTTTCAGCTCGGTATCTTCGGCCAGCGCGAAGGAGGCGGCCTCAAAACTGGGCGGCCCCATCAGCATCGCGATTTTCGAGAAGCCAAACGGCTCCGTTGGCCTGCTGCCCGCCATATCCATTTGTTTATTGTTGTTAACGTCCTGATAAAGCTGGGCGGCGTAGGTTCCGGTGGGGAGGTTAGCAAACGTGATCGTCACCGGCCCGCTGGCCGGTACGGCCACTATGGTATCTATCTCCGATTTACCCATAAAATTTTCGGCTTTCGTTACCAGGCCTACATGAATCGTACCCTGTCGTTGCTCCAGATTTTTTATGGTGAATGTCAACGTATGGGTTTTTGTCTGGGCCTGAACGGGCTTTGTTAACAGCAGTGATAGCAGGCAACTAAGGATGTAAAGGAGCGTTTTCATGGCAATACGTGCGTTTTTTGGTATGGTTCAAAAATAGACCTGCCCCCCACGCCAGCCAAACCGAAGGGACGAATAGCACGACTTTGGGGTAAACAGGAAGCCTATCCGTAGAAACCACCGTACTTTCCCTTCTGAGTACGTAATCTCCTACCGAATCAAATGGCTAACCTGAACACAACCGTCAACAAAACCCACCGTTACGATGCCATCGTCATTGGCTCAGGCATGAGTGGGGGCTGGGCGGCGAAAGAACTTTGCGAAAAAGGGCTGAAAACACTCGTGCTGGAAAAAGGCCGCATGGTCAATCACGTGGAAGACTACCCCACCATGATGAAAGACCACTGGGAGTTCGAACACCGGGGTGCCCTCAGCCATGACGACCAGCAGAAATACCATATCCAGACCCGCATTGGTTTTGTGGGTGAAGGCACCAAACATTTTTTCACCAACGATCTTGAAGACCCCTATATCGAGACCAAGCGCTTCGACTGGATTCGGGGCAACCACACCGGCGGGCGGTCGCTGACGTGGGGCAAGCACTGCTACCGCTGGAGCGACCTCGACTTCACCGCCAACGCCTGTGAAGGCATCGCCGTAGACTGGCCCATTCGTTATAAAGACATTGCCCCCTGGTATAGTTATGTAGAGAAATTCGTGGGCATCAGCGGCGAAAAACTTGGCCTCGATCACCTGCCCGACGGCGTGTTTCTGCCGCCGATCCCCCTTAACTGCCTGGAAACGCACTTTAAACAGGCCATGGTAAAGAAATACGGTAATCGGCACGTTACGCCGGGCCGGGTAGCCCACCTGACCGACCCGCAACCCTGGCACCTGGAACTGGGCCGGGGACAGTGCCAAAATCGGAATCGCTGTTCGCGGGGGTGCCCGTACGGGGCCTATTTCAGCAGCAATGCGGCCACGCTGCCTGCGGCCAACCGCACGGGCAACTTTGCCATCCGGCCGCATTCGGTGGTGCATTCGCTCATCTACGACGAGAAAACCAACAGGGCTACGGGTGTGCGGGTGGTTGATTCGGAGACGAAAGAAATGACCGAGTTCTACGCCAACCTCATTTTCTGCTGTGCCTCGTCGATGGCGACAACGCAGATTTTGCTCAATTCCACCTCTACGCGTTACCCCAATGGGTTGGGCAACGACAGTGGCGAATTGGGCCATAACATCATGGATCACCACTACCACGTGGGGGCCATGGGCAGCTACGACGGCTTCGAGGATCAGTATTACAAAGGTCGCAAGCCGGCGGGGCTGTTTATTCCCCGCTACGTGAATCTGGATGAACAATCGAAAAATCCGAATTTTTTGCGGGGCTACGACTACCAGGGGGCTGGCGCAGGCCGGGGCAACTGGGGCAGCGGCGTGAACACACCCGGCGTGGGAGCAGCGTTTAAAGAGTCCTTGTTTAAGCCGGGCGGCTGGGGTATGGGCCTGATGGGTTTCGGCGAAGTGCTACCTTACCACGACAACAAAGTGACGCTGCACCCTACCCAAAAAGACCAATGGGGCCTGCCCACGCTGGTTTTCGATGCCGAGTTCAAGCAGAACGAACTGGCCATGCGCAAGCAGATCATGGCCGATGCTGCCGAAATGCTGGAGGCGTCGGGATTCCGGAATATCAGCACCTTTGATTATTCAGGCGGTATTGGCGTGGGCGTTCACGAGATGGGCACTGCCCGCATGGGCCGCGACCCGAAAACGTCGGTGCTGAATGGCAACAACCAGGTCCACGGCGTACCCAACGTCTTCGTAACCGACGGGTCGTGCATGACGTCATCATCGTGCGTGAATCCATCTATTACCTACATGGCTCTCACTGCCCGCGCTGTTGATTTCGCCACCAAAGCCTTAAACAAAACCGACCTATGAACCGCCGCCTCGCCCTTAAAAACGCAGCCCTGTTTATGGGCTATACCGTGTCAGCCTCGGCCTTGACAGAGACATTTGTGGCGTGCTCGAAAACGGCCCACCTGACCTGGAAACCTATTTTTTTGTCCGACAGTCAGGCAAACACGATTGCCGAAATCACAGAAACGATTTTACCCAAAACGACCACGCCAGGCGCCAAAGAGCTGGGCGTGCCGCAGTTCGTCGACAAGATGTTACATGATTTGCTCGGCGAGAAAGACCAGGCTGATTTCCTGACCGGCCTGGCCGCAATGGAAGACCGTTGCGAAGCTGAAAACGGCAAATCCTTTGTGGAGTGCACCCCCGCCCAGCGTGAGGCATTTTTGCTGAAACTGGACCAGGAGGCCCCGCCCCTGCCACCCTCTTTGTGGGGCATCACGCTGAAACCGTCTGGTCCGCCCGCCTTCTTCCGCCGCCTCAAAAGCCTGACGCTGATGGGTTATTACACCAGCGAGAAAGTGGGTAAGACCATCCTGGCCTATGATCCGGTTCCGGGTACCTACATACCCTGTATGCCCCTGAATGGGCAGCATGCCTGGAATGAGTGAGCGCCTTCTACCGCTGATACTATAAGCAAACCACGATTGCGGAAGATGGTGTATTTTCGTTTTTCCTGATAATGCACTTCTCCCTCCGTGTGTATGACCCCCACTTTAGCTTCTTTTGCCCGTCGATCTCTGACGCTGCTTCTTGGCGTTTTGCTATCAGGTTACGCTGTAGCTCAGGCCACTGATGAGACCCTGTTGCTACGGCAACCCAGCCTGTCTAAAACCCACATAGCCTTTAGCTACGGTGGCGACCTCTGGGTAGCCAACCGCGACGGGTCGCAGCCCCGCCGCCTCACGGTGGCCCCCGGTCCCGAAACCGGTCCCTTGTTTTCGCCCGATGGGCAGCAGATTGCCTTCACTGCTACCTACGACGGCAATACCGACGTGTATGTGGTTGGCCTGAATGGCGGCATGCCTCGTCGCCTGACGTTCCACCCCAGCGCCGACGCAGTCAAGGGCTGGTCGGCCGATGGGCAGCGGGTCTTGTTTGTGTCCAATGCGCAGTCGGCGGTGGCGCGGTCGCCCAAGCTGTTTACCGTGTCGCTCAACGCCGAACTACCACAGGCCCTCCCTGTGCCGATGACGGGCAACTGGGCCAAACTATCGCCCGACGGCAAGGAACTGGCCTACAGCATCATCACCGACGCTTTCGGTACCTGGAAGCGCTACCGGGGCGGCATGACCACGCCTATCCGGCTGCTGAACCTACAAACACTTGATTTTGAGCTTATTCCGCACGAGAACGCGTCGGATGTGCAGCCTGTGTACGTAGGCAACACGGTCTATTTTCTCTCAGACCGTAACCGGACCATGAACGTCTTTGCCTACGACCGCGCCACTAAACAGGTACGACAGGTGACAAAGCACGATGATTTCGACGTAAAAAACCTGGGCACAGACGGGCAGCAACTGGTCTATGAACAGGCCGGGCGGCTGCACATGCTGGAGCCTGCAACCGGGCAAACACAGACCCTGCGCATTGCCATTCAGCCCGATATGCTCACGATGCGGCCCAGCTGGAAGCCCGTTGGCAGCATGGTTCGGGCCATGCACCTCTCACCCACGGGCGTGCGGGCGGTGGTGGAAGCCCGCGGCGACATTTATACGCTACCCTCGAAAAAAGGCGATTGGCGCAATCTTACCGGCAGCGATGGTGCCCACGACCGCAACCCGCTGTGGTCGCCCGACGGTAGCCGCATTGCCTACGTGTCTGACCAATCGGGCGAATACCAGTTGATGCTCCGCGATGCCAAAGGCGACAAACCGTCTGAAGCCATTTCGCTGGGCGACCCCTCGTTTTATACCCTCGACAAATGGTCGCCCGACGGAAAGAAGCTGCTTTATCAGGACAAGAAGCTGAACCTCTGGTACATGGACATGACCACGCGCAAGCCCGTTAAAATCACCACCGATACCTATGGTCCCAATTCAAGCATCGAAGCCGATTGGTCGCCGGACTCGAAATGGGTAGCTTTTTCGCGGAAAATGGATAACTACCTCAACCGCGTTCACCTCTATGAACTGGCGTCGGGTACCACCACGCCCGTAACCGACGGGGCCAGCCATACCGACGGTCTGGCGTTTAGTCGCGACGGTAAGTACCTGATGTTCACGGCCAGTACCAACGTAGGTGCTTCTTTTGCGTGGCTCGATATGGCTGGGCTTGACCGGCGCGGCCTGGTTACGCAGAGTATTTATGCCGTGGTGCTCAACGCCAAAGACCCCAGCCCGTTTTCGCCCGAATCGGACGAGGAAAAGGGAAGCGATACCCCCGCCAAACCCGCCGGCGACACCACGCTGAAAGCATCGAAAGCCAAAACCGCTACCCTTGCGGCACCCACCTCGGCCACAACCAGTGCGGTGGTAAACGTGCCCCGCACGGTGATCGATCTACCCAATATTGGTCAGCGGATTGTGGCCCTGCCGGTGCCAGCAGGCAGTATGGGCAAACTGACGGCCGCCGACGGTAGCAAACTCTTCTACGTTGGCTACACCCCCGCCGCCGCCAAACCGAGCCTCTACCGGTTCGATTTTAAAGAGCGCAAAAACGAGCTGCTGATGCCCGAAGTGGCTGATTATGTGGTCTCTGCCGATGGCAAAAAACTGCTCTACATGGCCGGCACAGACAAATACGGCATCATCGACGTGACGGGTAAACCCGCTCCCGGCGACGGCAAAGTAGACATGACGTCGTTGCAGGCCCTTATTGACCCCCGCCACGAATGGGCGCAGATGGTGAACGAGTTCTGGCGCATTGAGCGCGATTATTTCTACATGCCCAACTACCACGGGGCCGACTGGCAGGCGGTGAAAACCAAATATGCTCCCTTCCTGCCCCACGTAGCGCACCGCGCCGACCTGAACTACCTTATCGGCGAGATGATGGGCGAAATGGTGGTGGGGCATAACTACGTGCGCGGCGGCGACATTCCCGACAGCAAACCCGTTCCCGTTGGCATGCTGGGTGCTGACTATGAATTGGTTAACGGAAAATACCGGTTCAAAAAAGTGTTTAACGGCGAAAACTGGAACCCCTCCCTCCGTGCGCCCCTCACCGAACCGGGTGTGGGCGTACAGGCAGGCGACTACCTGCTGGCCATCAACGGGCGGCCCCTGTCGGCCACCGACAATGTGTATCAATTTCTCGAAAACACCGTAGATCGGCAAATGACGCTGACCGTTGGATCCAACCCCACCGGGGTGGGCAGTCGGCAGGTGACGGTAGTACCTATTGCCGAAGAAACTGGCCTCCGGTTGATGGATTGGGTGGAGGGCAACCGCCGCAAGGTGAGCGCGGCCACGGGTGGCAAAGTAGCCTATGTGTATTTGCCCAACACAGGTCAGCAGGGCTATGACTACTTCAACCGCTACTATTTCAGTCAGGTCGATAAGCAGGCCGTGATTGTCGACGAGCGGTTCAACGGCGGCGGCTTTGTGGCCGACTACGTGGTCGATATGCTAAACCGGCCACTGCTCAGCTACTGGTCGTCGCGGGAAGGCAAGCCATTTACCAGCCCTGCCGCGTCAATCTACGGGCCGAAAGTGATGCTGGTGAACGAATATGCCGGGTCGGGTGGTGATGCGCTACCTGCGTTTTTCCGCCGCCGGGGTTTGGGCACGATCATCGGCAAACGCACCTGGGGCGGTCTGGTGGGCATTTCGGGTTACCCTACACTAATGGACGGCGGCTCGGTGACGTCACCGAGCTTTGGTATCTACAGCCCCGACGGAAAATGGGAAATTGAAAACGCCGGCGTGGCTCCCGACATTGAGGTGGAGATGTTGCCCAAACTAAGCCAGAACGGTGCCGACCCCCAACTGGAAAAAGCCATCGAGGTAGTGCAGGCCCAACTCCAGAAAGCCCCTGTGGCCGGACTCCCCGCCCCCAAGCCAGACCGGAGAGCGGTGGAATAAAAGGGATTTTGGATTGCGGATTTGGGATTTCGGATTGTTGCTTACGCCCCCGACTGGAACCTGCGCTACATACGTTCGCGCCAGCAACAATCCGAAATCCCAAATCCGCAATCCAAAATCCCTTTTCACAGCCTCACCCCCAGCACCCGGATTGGTCTGCGTTCGAAATGGGTTTTCACGAAGCGGTTTTTGCGGGGGCTGTAGCGGTAATAATACTTGCCGACGCGGACGAATGTGCCCCTGGAGACCTGGCTGGGTTCGACATCGTCGTCCAGCGTATGCACCGAACCACCGGTTTGTCGGGCTATCTGGTATTGATCGTCCTGGAAAGCATGAGCATTATTGAGGGGCGGGCCACAGGCAATGACGTGAACAGGCTTGGTCAGGCCGGGCAGCAGGGGCATATCTTTCACGCCGCTGCCATTGTCGGCCAGCAAGATCAGGTGTCTGCTTTCGGGAAAGGTGCGTTGCGCATAGCGTAGCGCTTCAACTACGTTCTCGTCGCTGTTGCGGTTGTTCTGCGTGTTGCGGGCTGCCGCCAGCAGAGTGGGCAGCGCCGCACGGGGGTCCCGTTCACGAGTGGTGAAAAACGCACCCGGTGGGCCATTGAGGCGGGTTTCCTGCCCCAGGCTGTCGCAGTCGGTGAAGAAGACCACACCCCGTACCTGCGGGTTTTTGGCGTTGCGCCGAAACCAGGCATAAATCTGGGCGGCGTAGGGGTCCATACTAGTAGTTAAGTCGCAGACAATAACCGAGTTGGGCCATTGCCGAAGGTTACGCGACAACGCAGCAAACACCGTCGAATCGGCTTCAATAACCCCGGAAAGCAATTTGTCTTCCAGCGCCTGTTCAGGCGGCGACAAGGTTCGGTGAGCTACAGTTGGCCATTCGTGTGCTGCCGTTTTCACCATCCGAACACCAGTTATCTGCCCAACGTCGGCTGCAACGTAGGTTTCTTTTACCGCTATTTTTTCGGGCAGATTGGGTTGTTCAGGCTGTACCGAAACATCGGTATCAACTACGCGCCTCACCGTTTGGCGACGGATCACAACGGCCTTTGATACCGGTACTTTTTGAGGCACACTGACTGTTGCTACAGGTAGTGAATGGTCAGGAATTAATGTTCGTTCAGGAACCGAAACGGGCTTTTTCAGGACTACAGGGCTTATTTCCGGCCGTTTGCCAATTAACCCATACCAACCCAGGCCACCCAGCAGCCCAATCAATACCAGTGTCCAGAACCAGACCAGGGGCCGTTGTCGGTGCGGAAACAGTCGGGGACGAAGCAGCCGCCAGTCAACGGTTAGCTCGTCGATATCAATGTTGGGTTCGTAGTCGTCGAGCAACCGCCGCATCCGGTCGTTAAGGGGCTTATCGTTTAGCTCGTTCATGGCTTAGGTTCGTTTGAGAAGCCAGGGCGCGGCGTAGCAGTCGGTTGGCTTCGGTGAGGTGGGCGCGGGAGGTGCTTTCGGTGATGTGGAGTTGTTCGGCAATGTCACGGTGGGCGTAGCCGTCCAGCACGTTCAGGCTGAACACCATGCGGTAGGCCGGGGGCAGCGTGTGCAGCACCGCCAGGATATGATCGGCAGATAATTGCGCCAAAATAGCCTCGTCGTTCTGATACGGCTCGGCCACCGTTTGTTCAATCTGTTCGGTCGACACGGTGGTAGGAAGCTTCTTTTTTCGGTAATGGTCAATAGCCGTGTTGACCATGATTTTTCGCAGCCACGGCTTCACTGACGCTTCATTTTTAAGGTCGCTTATTCGACCAAAAGCCTTCAGGAAACCGTCGTTGAGTAGTTCGCGGGCATCTTCGCGGTCGTTGGCATAGGCCAGGCAAACCGACAGCGCGTACCCGTAGAACCGGGCGTAGAACGCACTCATAGCCGCCTCCTGCCGACGGCGACACCCTTCAATCAGGCTGGATGTGGTTGCGTTAGTCACAAGCGCCGTCGTAAGTATAGGTCTGCGTGTTCTTGCGAATGCGGGGTGTTGGTGGCACGGGGTAGCTGTTACGCTGGGTATCCGTTGTTTCTGCCAACTGCGTATATCCTGCTCCCGTCAGCTTATACTGCGTCTGGGCATCGCTGGTTAGGTAGAAGGTAGAGGTATTCAGATCATAACGCCAGTATGTTTTATAACTAGCCCATGCTGCTCTTTCCCCGTTTGGATTTGTTATGATCGGAAATCCTTTCATAACGGGCAACGACTGCGTCGTCAATTTCGCTGCCGACGGAACGTATTCGGTGTAATATTTCAGCTTGCCATTTTGCCAGTATTCGTCTTTGATAACCCGCCGTTGGCTGTCGTAGGTATATACGCTGGCGGAACCCGACAAGTCGTTTTCTGCCCGTGTAATCAGGCCGTTCTGTAGCGTATAGGGCCGCTTTTCAATCCCACTGGTCTTCAATACGTAGTCGGCGGCCTTGCCGTCTTTGTAAGTCCAGGTCGTGCTATAGCCGTCGGGATAGAGCGTTTGTTTTCGCAGCGAATCGGGCAGGTTCGGGTAGGTAGTCTGCTCAAGCAGTTGGGTAAGCTGACCACTAGCATCGTAGTTGTACTGACGCGTTATCTTCGCTTGTGAATTGTTGGGTGCCGTAACCATCCGTACCGATTGGCTCAATCGACCGGCTTCATACACATACGTTGTGCGTTCAATAATTTCTCCGCTATCGTACTCCGTTTTCCACTGTGATTTCGACAACTGGGTGATGGCATACCCCTCCGCATCATAGGCATAGCTCTCGTCATACGAGTAGGTGTTGATCACCTTCTTGCTGTCGCGCTGCTCATAATTGATCAACTGCTGAGCAAGATCGCCGTTGGCCGTGTATGCATAGGTGGTGCGGCGGGTGTTTGTCTGGAGCGTTGCTGCGCCTTCGGTGATCGTTTCCAACTCGTCTACCATTTTTATTCGACACAGCCCGTCGGCTTTCTTATCTACTGTTTGTTGTGTGCACTGGCTACCCAGACCAATGACGCACACAAACAATATAACCCGCTGAATATCAATTAGTGATTGCTTCTCCCTGTTCATAACACAGCCTTCTTAATTTGCTGCTGACTAAGACGCAAGTGATGGCGAAAACGCTGGGGTTAACCACGTAAACGTTGTAATGAATTTAAGTCAGCGTATTATAAATGCTTTAGTCGTTACTTTCACCTTCATAAACTAGCCACACAGGCCAGCTATAGATCCGTTTACCAACGCCTTTTCGCATATGAAAAAAGCCACTGTTTCCTCATTATTCGCCACTGCCCTTGCCCTCACGGTGACACTCACCGCCAACGCCCAGGTTGGCCTTGGTACCAAGGCCCCAAAAGGTGCTAAAGTTTACTTCGACGGCACGCGCCAAAGCCTCGACAAAAACTGGATGTATTGGCAGGGGCCGGGTTTTGCCGCCGCTATGCCCATTAAATGGCAGATCGTGAAAGACCCCGTTGATGGTGGTTCGGCCATGAGCAGTAATGACCCAACCTCGGCGGGCGGCAAATATGGCTCAGCCGATATTGTCACGAAAGACGAGTTTAAAGACGCCCGCATCCACGTTGAATTCCTGGTGCCCAAGGCAGGCGGCAACAGCGGCGTATACCTCCAGAACCGCTACGAAATTCAGATTTTTGATGGTGACACCACCACCCATGGTCTTGGCGCGGTAATTAATGAATCGCCCTCACCCTACTACGCCTACGCTGGTATAGGCAAGTGGAATGCCTATGACATCGTATTCCGTGCCGCCCGCTTCACCGATGGTAAACGCACCGAACCGGCGCAGGTGACGATGTATTTTAACGGCAAGAAAGTACACACCAAACAGACCATCAACCAGGTATGGGGAGGACCAAAATCGGGTGTTGATGGGGGTAATGACGGTGGCAAAGGCATCACCGACGCACCAGCAGGCCTTAAGCTACAGGCCGAAGGGCATGATGTAATGTACCGCAACATCTGGATCAAACCGCTGGACCTGAAGCAGAACAACACGGATATTGCGTTTTGATGATGCGGTGAAGTAGGTGAGTTAACTACTGCGGTGAGCCTCGCGCTGGTGTGGGCTGACGCGAGGCCCTTCGACAAGCTCAGGGTGACACCGACTTTGAATCAACTCAAGAGGATTGTCCTAGTGACCTGTCACCCTGAGCTTGTTGAAGGGCCTCGCGTCAGCCCACACCAGCGCGAGGCTCACACCTTTATATTACCGGAGTAACTGGATCACCCCACTATGTTGCGGATACTGCGCCAGCATAACCTCTGGCTCAGCCAACTCAAAATCGGCGAAATCGAAGCCGGGGGCTACTGTGCAGCCCACCAAAGAAAATGGCGGCGCATCGACGTCACCAATGGGTTTCGAACCAAACCAGCAACCTGCCGGTACTACAGCCTGAAACACCTCGCCCCGGTCCATCCGATTGCCCAGCCGGATCGTGTTTAGCTCACCCGTTTTGGGGGTAATGACATAAATCTGTAACGGACCACCGGCATAGAAATGCCACACCTCGTCGCTCTGAATTCGGTGCAGGGTAGACCGGTTATGGTTTTCGAGCAGAAAATAAATCGCCGTACTGAACGCGCGGTCACCACCAAACCGACGGGGCAGGGCCTCACGCGCCATCTGTTCAGTAGCCTGATACGTTTGCGCGTAGTAGCCGCCTTCCGGATGCGGTTGCAGGTTTAGCGCGGCGATATAACCGGCCGCAGTCATCAGGCGGCCTTCACTACCGTCAGAAAATCACGCGATTTCAGCGACGCCCCGCCAATAAGGCCTCCATCCACATCGGGTTGACCAAACAGTTCCTGGGCGTTTTGGGCGTTGGCGCTACCGCCGTAAAGGATGCTGGTGTTTTGGGCTACCTCATCACCAAATTGGCCTGCTAGGTGCTGCCGAAGCGCAAAGTGCATATCCTGCGCCTGCGCCGATGAGGCCGTTAACCCTGTTCCAATGGCCCAAATGGGTTCGTAAGCAATCACGACGTTGGCCATCTGCTCGGCCGAGAGGTGGAACAGGCTTTCGGTAAGTTGGTTTTTTACAAAGCCCACATAATCACCCGTTTCGCGCATCTCCCGCGACTCACCGCAGCAGAAGATGGGTATCAGGCCGTTTTCCAGCGCTATGTTTACTTTCTCGGCCAGTTGTGCATTGGTTTCGCCGAAATACTGCCGCCGCTCGCTGTGGCCCAGAATTACGTATTGTACCCCCACCGATTTCAGCATGGGTGCCGAAATTTCGCCCGTATACGCGCCCGCTGCTTTTTCGTGGCAGTTTTGGGCACCAAGAGCCAGTTTGTCGCCGGTCAGGTACGATTTGAAGGTAGTTAGGTACAGGGCTGGTGGACACACGACCACCGTAACCGGGGCGGTCACTTCAGCGCTGACCATATTTACCACTTCCGACACCAAGGCCAAACCTTCGTCGGCTGTTTTGTTCATTTTCCAGTTACCGGCAACAATTTTCTTCCGCATGTGGCTAAAAAAGCTAAGTAAATCTGTAGTTCATTCGCCCGGCAAAAGGGCCTGGGGTGGGCGAAAATACGTGTTTTAGTCCGAACCTGATAAAGCCATCTAAATCAGTAGAATACAGTGCAACTTTTTGTAGATTAATCTGATTTTTAATAGTAAATTTCTGGTATATATAAAGGAATCATGAAACGGGTCGGTTTGCTGCTGATGATGCTGGTCGTCTGGGGAATAGCCCAGGCAGGCAGGCACTCATTTGCTCCCCGCAAAGACCGCCCCGATCCCGACGTTGAGCGATTTGGGTACTACCTCGCCAAAGGCCATTCAGTAGTTCGGCTACCATTCGAATTACACTCTAACCTGATTATCCTGAAAATGCGGGTCAACGATTCAGACACGCTCAACTTCATTCTTGATACCGGTGTCAGCAACACCATCATTACCGACCCCCTTGCCCTACGCCGCCAACCTTTGAAGTTGACCCGGCAGGTAAAGCTCAGCGGTGTAGGCGAAGGTGTCCAGCTTACAGCCTCTGTCTCTATCGACAACCGGTTGAGTATGGGCATCCTGCGGGCCGCCCATCAGAACCTGGTTATTCTCAACGACGATGTGTTGCGACTGTCGGAGTACGTGGGCATTCCTATTCACGGCATTTTTGGCTATGAACTTTTCAGTCAGTTTGTGGTCACCATCGATTTCCGAACCCGCGAGCTGACATTGACTGAACCCAAAAAATACAGCTACAAAAAACGCTTCGGCGACCGCTACCCTATCCTCGTTCAAAATACCAAACCCTACCTCGACATTACCGCTCAGCTCAGCGGCGACCGCACCGTGCCTCTGCGTGTGGTCCTGGATACTGGCGCAGGCCACGCCCTTATGCTCGACGGCCAACAGCGGGAATGTGCCTTGCCCCGCCCCGAAAAAGTGATCCGGGCGCAACTGGGCCGGGGACTCAACGGGGTTATCAACGGGAGCCTGGGACGCATTGAAGGACTGAAACTAGGCCGACATCAACTGGTCGATGTCATTGCGTCGTTTCCCGACAGTGCTTCTTTTGGTATGAAGCTCGTGAACACGACCGACCGGCAGGGTAACATTGGCTGCGAGCTGTTACGGCGTTTCCGGGTTACGTTCAATTACCCCGAACAATACATCGTGCTAAAACCCGTCAGGAGCCTGCTACGCGAACGGTTTGAACACGACATGAGTGGACTGGAGCTAAAGGCCCGCGGCAATGATCTTCGCACATACGTCATTGAAAAGATTGCCAGTCAATCACCCGCCGAACTGGCTGGTCTGCAGGCAGGCGATGAACTATTGTTTGTAAACAGCGACTTAGCCGCTACACTGAGCATCAGCGATATCTACAAGACCCTGCAACGGGGCGAAGGCAAGGAAGTAACCATGGTGGTGCGCCGTTCGGGCCGGATTGTGGTGGCCAATTTTGCCCTGAAACGCATTATCTAATGATTAATGGCTAAGGTTTAGCGTTTGAAGTTGGCTTGCGCAGGCGTATCCTCGCGCTAGCCAACTTCAAACGCTAAACCTTAGCCATTAAAAAAGCCCCTTTCTGATTAGGAAAGAGGCCTTATTGGACGTGCACCATGCCGGTGCTACGGTCGCTTAGAGCGACAATGTGCCCTTTTTGTAGGCATCTACGAGCGTTGCTTCCAGACCTTTCTTGTTGATAGTCTTGATGGCCGACGTCGCAACTTTCAGCGTGATCCACTCCCCAGTCGATTCAACGAAGAACCGCTTCTTTTGAAGGTTGGGGAAAAATTTACGCCGCGTTCTGTTGTTGGCGTGCGACACGTTGTTTCCAACCTGCGTCCGCTTTCCGGTGATTTGACAAACTCTGGCCATAACTGTACTCGTTTTCCTTATGAGGGTGCAAAATTGCGGAAAAGGCTGTAAATGTGCAAACTATTTTTCCCTTTTAAAGCCGTACGGACAATGACGGCACCCGTTCTTACAGCAATAGCCACGCTTGGTGTGGTAAGCTGCTGTGAACACCACAAAGCCCGCTTCAGTGAAATAATAGTCCTCATCGGCTAACCCGGGCAGTTTTTGCTTCTTCTGCTGCGATTTGGTCATCTTGTACGGTTACGTTAAATTGGGTAATTTCAACCAGTCAACAGGCTGTTTATGACAATGGTTTTGACAAATTGGCTACACCCGGCATTTCCCCTCAAGAAATTTTTAGTATGACGTTATTCACGCCCACTTCCGTGGCCGAACAGGCTATTCAACTTGAAGACCAGTACGGTGCACACAATTATCATCCACTGCCCGTTGTGCTTGCGCGGGGTGAAGGTGTCTTTGTCTGGGATGTTGACGAGAAACGTTATTTCGACTTTCTGTCGGCCTATAGTGCTGTCAGTCAGGGACATTGCCATCCGCGCATTATTGCGGCCCTCATGCAGCAGGCTCAACGCCTTACGCTTACCTCACGGGCCTTTCATAACGACCAGCTTGGGCAAACCGAGCAGTACCTCTGCCAGTATTTCGGCTATGACAAAACATTGCTGATGAATTCGGGCGTGGAAGCGGGCGAAACGGCCTTGAAACTGACTCGTAAGTGGGCTTACAAAGTGAAAGGCATTGCGCAGGACCAGGCCGTTATGGTCTTTGCAGAAGGCAATTTCTGGGGCCGTACCCTGGCTGCCATCTCGTCATCTACCGATCCCAGCAGCACCAACGACTATGGTCCGCTGCTGCCTGGCTATCAGCTTGTACCCTATAATGACCTTGCCTCGCTGGAAAAAGCCTTTCAGGCTAACCCCAATATTGCGGGTTTCATGGTCGAACCCATCCAGGGCGAAGCAGGGGTACTAGTTCCCGACGAGGGCTATCTGCGTGGCGTACGTGATCTATGCACCCGTTACAACGTGCTCTTTATTGCCGACGAAGTACAGACTGGTATTGGCCGCACCGGTCGCCGCCTGGCGTGTGATCATGAAGAGGTAAAGCCCGATATATTGGTGCTCGGAAAAGCCCTTTCCGGGGGTGTCATGCCCGTTTCGGCGGTACTGGCTTCAGATGAAATCATGCTCACGATCCGCCCCGGCGAACACGGCAGCACGTTTGGCGGTAATCCGTTGGGCTGTGCTGTGGCCCGTGCCGCACTCGATGTCGTACAGGATGAGCAACTGGCTGAAAACGCCGAAGCCATGGGGCAGCTTTTCCGTCACCGCATGAACGCGCTTCGCGCCGACACCGATCTGATTCAACTAGTGCGTGGCAAAGGACTGCTCAATGCCGTTGTGATTAAGGAACGCCCCGAATATGGCGAAGAAACCGCCTGGGAATTGTGCCTGCGCTTCCGCGACAATGGCCTGCTCTGCAAACCTACCCACGGCGACAAGATTCGCTTCGCTCCTCCCCTGGTGATTACCGAAGCACAAATGAATGAAGCGTGTGACATCATTGAGAAGACAGTAAAGGGATTTTAGCCTAGAGTGAGGCAGTGTAACACCTTTACTGGCAAAATTTTTGCTGTTTAACGTTGAACACACGTATTCGTTTATGGTATAGTATGTCAACGTATACTCGCCAGATTGGACTTATTGCCATTTGTTTTGGCTGGTACCTTGCCAGTGCAACATCACCGAAGCCCAGCGCCACCCGCATCCTTTCCGACGCGTCAGTGGCTACAAGGTGGGCCGACCTGACAATACAGGTGGTCACGAAGGCGCCCCAAAATACGCCTACCTACTGCTCACGGGCGCTGGGGTATCTGGGGCTGACTATGTACGAAACCGTCGTGTATTCGTCAGCAACCCATCAGTCGGTCATCCGGAGCGTAGTAGACACGCTGGCGCTCCCCAAACCAAACTTGAGCAAAGACTACTGCTGGGAACTGGCCCTAAATGCCGGTCAGGCATTTATGCTTAAATCAATGTATGCCTACACCAGAAGAGCCCCACTCATTGACTCCCTGGCCGGCGTAATTCATGAGCAGTATGCAGCCTCATTGCCACCCGACGTGGTAGCGCGGTCAGAGCAGTTCGGACAGGCCGTGGCCGCCCGAATTTATGCATGGTCAGTGAGTGATGGCGGCCATCAGGGATGTGACAGAAACTTCCCCACCACCTATAACCGCCCAACTGGAACAGGCTTATGGGTGCCTCCAATCATAGGCCAGTCGAATACCAAAATACCCATGCATCCTGACTGGGGCAATAACCGCACCTTTTCCCGGCGCAACAGCCTGTTGCCATTGCCTAAACCCCTCACCTACTCAACCGACAGTAGCAGTGCCTATTACCGTCAGTATAAAGAGGTATATACCTGCCACAATACGTTGACAGAGAGTGAACGAAGCATGGTGATGTGGTGGGGTGATGACCCTACCCAGACCTGCACCCCTCCAGGCCATTCATATAATCTGGCAACGATAGCCATCCGGAATGGTAAGGCCGATTTGGTAAAAGCAACCGAAACCTATGCCCGTGTGGGCATGGCCGTGGCGGATGCATTTGTATGCTGCTGGAAAACAAAGTTCCATTATATGGTTGAGCGGCCCTCCTCGTTTATTCAGGCTAATCTGCACCTCAATCAGCTGACAGGTAAGTGGCTTCCGTTCTTTTTGGAACCGCCCTTTCCTTCTTTTTATTCAGGCCATGCGGTTCAGTCGGCTGCTACCGCCGCTGTGCTTACTGCGCTTTATGGAAAATCATTTTCGTTTACCGACGATACACACGCAAATCGGCCCCCAACTGACTACTACGTCCTTCGATCACTGACTGAGAACCCGTATTACCCAACTTACAACCAGAGGTTTGTCACCTACGAAGCACGTCATTACACCTCCTTTTGGGAGGCAGCCAAAGAATGTGCCTACTCAAGACTGCTAGGCGGTATACACACTCGCCACGACAATGAAGTAGGACTGGCCGAAGGCACCAAAATCGGCCACAACATCAACGCTTTTCGCTGGAAGCGGTAACCACTACGTCATTCACGTAATTTCCTTCTTCCTCTACGTCACCATCGGCGGTAAACAGCGTACCGAAGCCGGTGCGTTTGCCATTGCGAAACGTACCTACAAACCGGTCGCCATCGGCAAAGTAATAAGTGCCCTTACCATGAGGCTGATCATAGGCAAATTGCCCAGCGTAGCGGTCGCCGTTGGGGTAGTAATAGGTGCCATAACCCGTTCTTAGGTTCATAAGCACCCCACCCTTGTATTTAACCTGACCATTTTCATACCGTTGCGTTACCAGTGTGGGCACAATGCCGGCCACGGATTCAGCACCGCTTTTTCTTGGTTCTGATGATTCTTTGGCAGTTGCCGGTGCTGCCAGGCGACTGGGCGTCACTGGTTTGGTACGTGGATAAATGGCATCGGCCTCTGCCCACCCTTTCTGGATGGCCTCCAGTCGTGTGGCACGGGCAGGGTGTGTAGCTGATGCATATACAGCACCAATGGCCCGGATAGCTACCAGCGATTCGTCGAGCGTGGCGCCAAGCTGGTGCAGAACAAAGCCCGAAAACCGGTCTGCCTCCAGTTCTTTCTGGTGCGTGCTGCCGCCTGTGGTGAGGGTGTGGCCCTGCAAATGGTGTCCAATCTCATGCGCCATCACGCTGGTAGCAGTCCAGTCGGTTTCGGTGGCGTCTTCCAGTTGCTGCATAAACGCAGCATCATAGATGATGTAGCGCTGACCGTTTTGCACGGCGGCAAAGCAGTTTTGCGTATTGGCACATTCCATGACTTTGAAATTGCGCATCAGCCCGATAGGCTTCAAAATACGGTCTACCACCCGTCCGGCATGGGCAATGCTGGTCGCTTGCGGATCATAGCTGCATTCAATTGACGGGGTTCGCACACCCGTATAATTACAGACGAAAACGGTGGGTTGCGGCTTATTGGGTTGCGCCACAAGTAGACTGTTAACCAGTGTCAGCAATATCAACAAGGTATACTTCATGAATGAACGTTTTTTCGTCGGGTATACGTACCCGTATAGTAAAAACGAAACTTGCCGCTCGTTCATTATCGACTGATAATGGGTTTCGCCAGAACAAAAAAAGGGTCAGCAAACTCCGTTTGCTGACCCTCGGAAACAAATAAGTTGCCGACTAGCTGTTCATCAACTCTTGTGATTCTTTCAGCCGTGCCCGCTGAATAGAGGCTGACACCAGAATGCTTATTTCGTAAAGAATGACCAGCGGGAAAGCAACCAACAATTGGCTATACACGTCGGGCGATGGGGTGATGATGCCCGCCACGATTAGGATAACGATCCAGGCATGTTTGCGGAATGTGCGCATGAACGCCGGCGTCAACACACCCACTTTCGACAGCACAAAAGCAATCATGGGCATCTGAAACATCAGAGCACAACCCAGCGATAGCGTAGCCAGAATAGAAATGTAAGACGTGATATCGTACTGATTTTTGATCTCCGGCGATAGTTGCCAGTTGGCCAAAAAATTGATTGCCAGTGGCGAAGCAACGAAATAACCGAAGAGAAGGCCCGTCAGAAACAGAAAGGATACATAGAAAACAGCACCACGAGCAGCGCGTTTTTCGGTGATACGCAATCCCGGCTTAATAAATCGCCAGATTTCCCAGAAGGCATACGGAAAAGCAAATGCCAGACCAATGATAAACGAGATTGTGATGCCCATCGTGAAGTTGTCAGACATACCCAACGCCTGCAACTGGAAGTCCAGTTTTTTCACGCACAGATCAGCATAACCTGTCAAATCAGACAGGCGGCAAAGTTGGCGATACGCCCAAAAGTCGGGCCGCGACGGGGCCAGGATGACTTTATCAAAAATCTCGTGGATATAAATAAACGCGATGATAGCAAAAACGAAAATGGACGCAAATGCACGAATCAGATTCCACCGAAGTTCCTCCAAATGTTCAAGGAACGTCATTTCGGTACCATCGCTGCTTTCGCCCGCCTCGTCTTCGTCCTCGTCGTAACCCCGTTGGTCAAATGCCTGATCTAATGCCATAACTAATGAGTGATTGAGTGAATGAGTGAATGAGTGAATAGTTCGGTCTGCTGCGCGAGCCTTTTTTATTCACTCATTCGCTCATTCACTCATTCGCAATTATTACGCGTATAACGGAAATGCCTTCATCCAGGCATTAATTTCTGTCTTAATGGTACTGATTTTGGCCTCGTTATCGTGGTTAGTCAGTACCTCATCAATATAATGCACAATTTGGGTCATGTCGGTTTCTTTCATGCCCCGTGTAGTCATGGCCGCCGTGCCAACCCGCATTCCCGATGTAACCATGGGCGATTTGTCGTCAAACGGCACCATGTTTTTGTTGATCGTTATGTCGGCTTTGATCAGCGTGTTTTCGGCCAGTTTGCCCGTCAGGTTCGTAGCTTGTCCGCCTTTCGTTCGCAGGTCGATCAGCATCAGGTGGTTGTCTGTTCCACCCGAAATAATCTGGTAGCCTTTCTCCACAAATGCACTCGCCATGGCCTGAGCGTTGGCTTTCACCTGAACAGCATACTCGTAAAACTCGTCGGTCAGGGCCTCACCAAACGCAATAGCTTTCGCCGCAATAATGTGTTCCAGTGGACCACCCTGCGTGCCCGGAAACACCCCTGAATCGAGCAGCGACGACATCATCCGCAACTCACCTTTAGGCGTTTTGATGCCAAACGGGTTTTCGAAATCGTTGCGTAACATAATCAGGCCACCCCGCGTACCGCGCAACGTTTTGTGCGTGGTAGTAGTTACAATGTGCGCATGAGCCAGCGGGTCGTTCAGAAGCCCTTTGGCAATCAGCCCCGCCGGGTGGCTTACGTCGGCCAGCATAAGTGCCCCTACTGAATCGGCAATAGCACGCAGACGTTCGTAATCCCAGTCACGACTATAAGCCGAAGCACCACAAATGAGCATTTTGGGCTTTTCGCGGTGGGCGGTTTCTTCCACCACATCGTAATTGATAACTCCTGTTTCACGCTCTACACCGTAGAACGTTGGCCGGAAATATTTACCCGAAATGTTCACCGGCGACCCATGGGTCAGGTGCCCACCGTGGCTTAGGTCGAAGCCCAGAATGGTATCACCTGGCTTGAGAGCAGCCAGAAAAACGGCCGTGTTGGCGTTGGCACCAGAGTGCGGTTGCACGTTAGCCCACGAAGCGCCAAACAGTTCTTTCACCCGATCAATAGCAACCTGTTCTACCTCGTCAACTACTTCGCAGCCACCATAGTACCGCTTACCCGGTAGCCCCTCGGCGTATTTATTGGTCAACACACTGCCGGCGGCTTCCATCACTTGTGGTGATACAAAGTTTTCGGAGGCGATCAGTTCAATACCCGACTCCTGCCGGTGCTGTTCTTTGGCAATCAGATCAAAAATCTGGGTGTCGCGGGTACGAGAGGTAGTGGTTGTCATCTTTTGCATGAGTTTACAGTTTTCAGTTTGCCATTTTCAGTTTGCCATATCGACTATTTTTGCCTGGCTGCAAACGAACTGAAAACTGTAAAACTACAAACTGAAAACTGTTTCAAAGGTACGGCGTTTCGGGCAGATGCGATTTGGCCGGTATGAAAAAAGGCCTCTCGTTCATAACGAGAGGCCTTTTTGAAATGATACACTGCTTTGGTTCAAGTACGTGGCCAAGGGGTAAGACATTAGCAACAGATAACTAGCTGACTGCCATGTCTTTGGGCCAGTGTATTGACTAGAACCGGAAGTGTGAGAACGCTTTGTTAGCTTCGGCCATACGGTGCGTATCGTCTTTCTTTTTAACGGCAGCACCTTCGCCCTTGGCAGCGGCAACGATTTCGGCAGCGAGCCGATCAACCATTGTCTTTTCACCGCGTGAACGCGCAAAACGGATCAGCCATTTCATGCCTACCGAGACTTTCCGGTCAGCGCGTACTTCGGTAGGTACCTGGAAGGTAGCTCCACCAACACGACGGCTCTTTACTTCAACCGAGGGCATTACGTTGTTCAATGCTTTCTTCCACACGTCGAGGCCGTTTTCGCTGGTGCGTTTCCCCACCACTTCCAGGGCATCATAGAAGATTGCATACGACAGCGACTTCTTGCCTTCGTACATTAAGTTGTTAACAAATTTGGTTACCAGCACCTCCTTGTATTTAGGATCGGGCAATACGTAACGCTTGGGTGGTTTTGACTTTCTCATTTGTATGTCTTCAGATTGCTCTTACTCTGCCGTACTCTTGCAACGGGCAGTGGAAAAATTTACGACTTACGATGTACGAATTACGATTTGTTGCTTACGCCTGAGCTTACTTGCGTAAGCAACAAATCGTAATTCGTACATCGTAAGTCGTAAATCCCTTTACTTCTTCTTCTTAGCTGGAGCGCCTTTTTTGGCAACCGGAGCCTGACCTGGCTTGGGCCGTTTGGCACCGTACTTCGAGCGGCTTTGCAGACGGCCGCTCACGCCAGCCGTATCCAGGGCACCCCGAACAATGTGGTAACGAACACCCGGAAGGTCTTTCACCCGGCCACCGCGAATCAGCACGATCGAGTGCTCCTGCAGGTTGTGGCCTTCACCCGGAATGTAGGCGTTAACTTCTTTCCCGTTCGACAAACGAACACGGGCAACTTTCCGAAGAGCCGAGTTTGGCTTCTTTGGGGTGGTGGTGTACACGCGCGTGCATACACCCCGGCGCTGTGGGCAGGCGTCCAAGGCTGGTGATTTCGATTTGAAATCCAGCTTTTCGCGGCCCTTGCGGACTAACTGTTGTATGGTAGGCATTACTGTTTGTTTATAAGACTTGCCAGACGCAACCCCTTGCGCCTATCCCGAAAAATCGGACTGCAAAGGTAGCAAAAAAAGTTGGCAGTAGGCAGCGGCAATAAGCAGAAAAGCTGACGCAAGCCAATTCACGCATGCATAGATCTTTTCTGCCCACTGTTACTACCTATTGCCAACTTTTTACGCTTCCCCTACCGGCCCCCCGAAGCCGCCGCTGGGAAAACGAAATGTATCGTCGGGCTGGCTGATATTGCCGAAACTTTCTTCGTACTTACGAATATTTTCTTTCAGCGCCAAGAGCAAGCGTTTAGCGTGTTCGGGCGTCAGAATAATGCGTGATTTTACTTTAGCCTTCGGTACGCCGGGCATCAGCCGTATAAAATCGACAATGAATTCGCTATTTGAATGGGCAATCATGGCCAAATTGGCATAAACGCCTTCGGCAATTTCTTCGCTTAGCTCAACGTCGATTGAACCGTCGTTGTTAAAATTCTGCTGTTCCATCAGTCAAAAATAAGGTATAAATACCGGCAATAAAATAACCCTGACACCAGGGGTGTCAGGGCTGACCTTTACAAGTGGGGAAGGTTGAAACTATAAACAAGGAAGGCCAGAGCACAACCATTGTTTTCACATGAAAAATACTTGATATATCAAGTATGGTAACAAAGATACAAAATACTCGTTGAAGCACCAACGGCGGCACTCCGTTTTGAGGTAGCGGTAAGCCCGCAGTGATAGGCAGGCTTTTTCACACAAAAAAAGGAATCTGGTTAGGATTCCTTTTTTTGTTATCGCCTTTTTAGGCGTCCACCTGCGCTGGTGCAGACGTCATAGGAGCAGGAACAGCCGTACCTGCCAATTCAATCTCGTCGCCAGATTTATTCTGGAACTTAAATTCGGTGATTCCCAGCGAACTGTCCTTAACAAGCGTAACCCAGGTTTTGTATTTTAAAAACCATTGCCGCTGTTTTGAAAGCAACCCTTTGGTGAAATAGGCGTGTAGGAAAGGGTGCAGGACGATCTGAATGCCCCGCTCGTTTTGTTTAGTCAGGATATAGTCCAGGTTACCCTCAATTACATCCGTAATGAGTACACTGGCCTGAATGGTACCTGTACCGCCACAGGTGGGGCACACCTCCCGCGTCACAATGTTCATTTCGGGCCGCACCCGCTGCCGGGTGATCTGCATCAAACCAAATTTGGTTAGGGGCAGAATCGTAAACTTCGACCGATCGCCTTTCATCTCTTCGCGCATAATGTCGAAGATCATCTTCTTGTTATCGGCTTTCTTCATGTCGATGAAGTCGATAACAATGATCCCTCCCATATCGCGCAACCGAAGCTGACGGGCAATTTCGCGGGCGGCTTCGCGGTTCACGCTGATAGCAGTAGCCTCCTGATCTTCTTCCGAGTTGGATTTATTACCGCTGTTGACGTCGATAACGTGCAGCGCTTCGGTATGCTCGATGATCAGGTACCCACCACCCGGCAAACTAACCGACCGGCCGAAGAGCGACTTGATTTGTTTTTCCAGCCCAAGGGCCTCAAACATTTTTGTCTTGCCCGTAAAGAGTTTGACAATTTTCTCTTTCTCCGGGGCAATTGTATGGATGAACTCGCGCGTTTGATTGAAGCTCTCCTGCGTATCAACGGTGATACTGTCAAAGGATTCGTTCAGCATGTCACGCAGGATCGACGAGGCGCGGTTCATTTCGCTCAACACCCGGTCACGGGGTTTAGCGTCGCGGAGGGTCTGCATGGCGCGGTCCCACTTGTCAATCGAATTCTGAAGGTCGCTATCGAGTTCCTCCACCTCTTTTCCCTGCGCCACCGTTCGCACGATGACACCGAAATTTTGGGGTTTGATAGACGACATCAGTCGCAAAAGGCGGTTTCGTTCGCCCCGGTCGGTTATTTTCTTAGAGAGGTTTACCCCGTTTGAAAAAGGCACCAGAACCAGATACCGACCGGCAATGGAAATGTCGCATGAGAGGCGTGGTCCTTTGGTTGAGATGGGTTCTTTTACCACCTGCACCAAAATGGGCTGCCCTTTGGTCAATACTTTATCGATCTTTCCGATCTTTTCAATGTCCGGCTCCATGTCGAAACCCGACAGCCGACCCGTATTGACACGTTTGGCGATTACGTCTTTAGTTAACTTGTTTAGGGAGTTGATGTGCTGACCAAGATCCTGATAATGCAGGAACCCGTCTTTTTCGTGGCCCACGTCGACAAATGCCGCGTTGAGGCCTGATGACAACTTCTTAACGGTACCTAAATATAGATCGCCAACCGTAAAACTGCTTTCCGACTCATCGAGGTGGTACTCCAGCAGGCGCTTATCCTGCAACAGAGCAATCCGATCCCCTTTTTGAGTCGAACTGATAACTATTTCGTTGCTCACAAGCTGATGGCACGGTTAGAATGGCGTATAATAAAACAAAGAAGCCACGCACGCAAAAGACGGCGGGGCTTCTTAAAAGGGAGTTTACAGTTTTCAGTTCAGCGTTTTCAGCGGTCCACCGCTGCGGTTGCTCCGCCTGAGGACAGTGCTTACCTCAGCGAAGCAACTACAGCGGTGGACCGCTGAAAACGCTAAACTGAAAACTGTAAACTACTTCTTCTTGTGCCGATTTTTTCTTAGCCGTTTCTTCCGCTTGTGAGTGGCAATCTTGTGCCGCTTCCGTTTCTTTCCGCAAGGCATAATGCTGTGGGGTTAATATGTTAAACTAGGTGTCGGCCAGCCACTCGGCAAGCCCTATTTTTTTGAGTTTTTGATTTTCCAGTTTGGCGTTTGTATTTGGCTTGCGCAAGCAGGCTCCTACGCAAGCCAACTATAAACGCCAAACTGGAAAATCAAAAACTCTATTTTACCCGTTCTTCCAACTCCTTGATTGCCGCCTGAATTTGCGGATCCTTTTCGTTGGCTTTTACGTCGGCTAATACTTTCCTGGCCTCCTCCTTTTGATTTGTTTCTACCAGGCTTACGCCCAAATAAAACTGGGCTCGCCGATTGGCAGGATCATTAACCAAAATTTGTCGAAACCGATCAATGGCTTTACTGTATTGTCCTGAGCGCATGGATAGCATACCCAGGTTAAATAAAGCCAGTTCATTGGTTGGGTCCTGTTGAAGCACTTCGCGTAGCAGCATAATACCCTGCATCGGCGTTTGCGTGTTCACATAGGTCATTGCCATATTGGCTTTTGCCGCCAGCAGATTTGGGTTCTTCTCAAGGGCTTTTTGGTAAAGCTCCCGCGTTTTCTGACCCAGATAAGCTACTTTCTTCTCGTCTACCGCAAACCCGTATGCTTCGAAGTACTGATCCCCAGCGCGCAGAAGGTTCTGTTCAGTAGGTGCTAGCTGCGCGATAACGTCTGTGTAATGAGCGGCACTATCGAACCGGCTAACTGACCGAAAAAAAGCGACTAAGCGTTGGGCAGCGCCCTGACGAACATTGGGCGTTGCGGTGGCATAAGCCTGTTGCAACCCTTCTACCTGCTTCTGTTGAACAGGTGTGAGCGGCTGATTGTGCTCAATAGACGATTCATCTTTGGTACCCGTATTGGCTACCACGTTCATAGAATCGGCCACGGGCGTACCAGTTGAATGTCCGCCTGGTGCATTGCCTATCTGCTTGGTTTTGTTCTGCACTACCCAGCGGGGCAGGCTATACAGACCAGTAGTTAAGCCAACCGTAGCTACCAGCACATACAGTGTGGATGCTCTCATACCTCTAGCCTGGCTTTCAGCTTAAAATTAGTTGGTTGGGCTGACAGAAACCGTTGCCCAACCAACTAATTGATAGTTACTCAGCCGATACCTTGGCCTTGTCGCTGGTTTTTACCTGCTCTACGAAGATTTTAGCCGGCTTAAAGCTGGGGATAAAATGTTCGTCGATTACCATAGCGGTATTCTTCGAGATGTTCCGGGCAACCTTCTTTGCTCGTTTCTTATTGATGAAGCTGCCGAAGCCCCTCACATAGATGTTCTCTCCTTCGGACAGCGAATTTTTGATGACCGCGAAGAATGTCTCCAGGGTAGAAGTTACATCTGCCTTGTCAATTCCGGTTTTATCTGAAATCTCGGCGATTACGTCTGCTTTCGTCACGACTTTACTAAACTTTAGCGTTTACTTAAATGTTGATTTTCTGGCACCCAAAAAGGAGTACAAAGGTAAGGCTTTTCAATTGAAAATGAAACCCTTCGCTCCTTTATTCACAGCTAACGCCAAAACTCAGCGCTTTATTTTGAACTGGCAATCAGACACAAACGCATCGGAAACCTCCGAAGCCCTCACCCACTTTGCCCCCACCCTTGAACGTTGGTATGATCATCACCGGCGCGACCTGCCCTGGCGACATACTACCGATCCGTACCGCATCTGGCTATCGGAAATCATACTTCAACAGACCCGCGTAGCCCAGGGAATGCCTTACTACCTCCGCTTTGTTGAGGCCTATCCTACCCTGTCTGATCTGGCACTGGCTGACGAGCAGGCACTGCTCCGGCTTTGGCAGGGATTGGGTTATTACTCTCGCGCCCGAAACCTCCACCAGACCGCCAAATATATACACTCTGAATTAAACGGGCTATTTCCCACCACCTATCTGGCGTTACTGGCGCTGAAGGGCATTGGCACTTATACGGCGGCGGCAGTGGCTTCATTTGCTTATGGTGAGCGGGTACCGGTAGTGGATGGTAACGTATACAGGGTACTGGCAAGGGTGTTCGGGGTCGATGAAGACATCATGAGTACCGGGGCAAAAAAAACGTTTGCCGCCCTGGCCGCGCGACTCATGGCGCACGCGGTTGATCCAGCTACCTACAATCAGGCAATCATGGAATTTGGAGCTATTCAATGTACGCCCGTGGCTCCTGACTGCCTTATCTGTCCTGTTCAGCAGCAGTGTGTGGCCTGTCAGACAGGACGGCAGCGAGAGTTACCTGTGAAGAAGAAGAAGGCAGCCGTTCGGGATCGTTTCTTTCATTATCTGGTTTTTTGCACCCAGCATAATGGAGAAGCAGTAGTTGCGATGCACGAGCGAACGGGGCGCGATATCTGGCAGAATCTGCACGAGTTTTACCTCATAGAAACCGACGAGCCTAAGGCTGATTTCCGCGATTTAGATCTGGACAAACCGCTGAACGATTTGGTAGAACAGGGCGTTTTGACTACCTCACCAGTAGCCAGTAATCAGTTGCTCTCGCACCAGCGAATTAAAGCGTTTTTTTACCGGATAGACCTGCCAGAAAGTGTCAAAAATGACCTCCCAGAGGGTTACAGCTGGTATACGAGGCAGCAGATCAGCCACTTACCGAAACCAGTACTGATTGCTGACTATTTCGAGAAAGGGCTTGGATAAATCGACAGATTTTAGTAAATTTAATCTCTAAACCACCTAACAAAACGCTTTCTAAACACAGCAAAAATGGCAAGTTTGAACAAAGTAACGCTGATTGGTAATCTGGGTGCCGATCCTGAAGTTCGCTATCTGGACGGCGGCGGTGTTGTCGCCCAATTCAACGTGGCAACCACCGAAAAATATACCAATCGCAATGGTGAGCGTGTTGAACAAACCGAATGGTTTCGGGTGGAGCTGTGGAATGAACAGGCCAAGGTTGCCGAGCAGTACTTGCGTAAGGGAAACCCCGTCTACATAGAAGGTCGGTTGCGGACCGAAACCTGGACAGATAAGGAAGGGAAAGAGCGTTTTTCTCTTCGGGTTCGGGCCAGCACGATGCAGTTGCTGGGTAGCCGTAATGACGAGGCCAACGCTAATCAGGAGGCGGCTCCCCGTCAGCAGCAACAGGCTGCTCCGGCGCAGCCCCCCCGGCCACAGGCAGCCCAACCTGCCGCGGCAACCCGGCCCGCCGCCAAACCTGCTCCGGCACCTGCAGCTTCGTTTGATAGCAACGGTGCCGATGATGATCTGCCCTTTTAACTTATGGACCCAGGCGACCCGTCTTCCACACAGGTGCTCCCAGTCGGCAACGATTGGGGCACCTATTTTAGTTTTTATGGCCCCTATGTGGCTGTAGTGTTGCTTTTGCTTATTCTGGCCGCGCTGGCCTCTGCCGCCGAAGCTGCTTTTTTCTCCCTATCGGCGCAGGATAGACTACGGTGTCGCGACAGCGAAAACCCCGCTGAGCAACGCATTGCGGCGCTGCTTGACCGGCCTAAGCGTTTACTGGCTTCGCTGGTCATTCTCAACAACTTATTCAATATTGCCATTGTCCTCATCGTCACCTATGTGACCTGGATGGTATCGGGCTGGGCGCATGGCTCTGGTTGGCTGCTGACGGGCGTCACGCTGGCAACCACGCTTATGATTGTGCTTTTTGGTGAAATGGTGCCTAAAATTTATGCCTCACAGCATGCACTAGCCATCAGTAAGCGTACGCAGTGGCTGGCTCAAACTGCTTTGGTCGTATTTGCGCCATTGGCAGTTCTGCTGGTTAATATGAGCAATCAAATCGACAAGCGGATTCATCGGCGGGGCTACAAACTGTCGGCTGAAGAATTGAGTGAGGCCGTTGAACTAACAGGGTCCGATGCCACCGAAGAAGAAAAGGAAATCCTGAAAGGAATTGTGAATTTCAGTAACCTTGCGGCCCGGCAAGTAATGCGGGCCCGAATGGACATTACGGCGTTTCCGAACGATCTGACGTTTACGGAACTGCTGGCCCAAATTAACGAAGCGGGCTACTCGCGGGTACCTGTCTACACCGAAACCATTGATCAGATTGACGGTATTTTGTACCTGAAAGACCTGTTGCCTCACCTCAACGCTGACGATTCATTCGATTGGAAATCGCTTCAACGGCCCGTTTTTTTCATTCCTGAAACCAAAAAAGTAGACGATCTGCTCCAGGATTTTCAGAAAAAGCGGGTGCACATGGCCATCGTCATCGACGAATATGGCGGTACGCGGGGCCTAGTTACGCTGGAAGATATTATCGAAGAAATATTTGGCGATATCAACGATGAGTTCGACGAGGAAACGCCGACGGGCTATCAGCGAATAGACGACCACACGGTCATTTTTGAAGGTCGCACCCCACTCACCGACGTTTGCCGGGTGCTCGACGTAGACCCGACTACCTTCGACGATGTACGCGGCGACAGCGAGTCACTAGGTGGTCTGCTGCTTGAACTCTTCAGCCGCCTCCCCCGCCCCGGCGACGAAGTAAACGTCGAATCATTTACCTTCCACGTCCTTGCCGCCGATGATAAAC
Organism: Fibrella rubiginis; assembly: GCF_017353185.1. Lineage (GTDB taxonomy): Bacteria > Bacteroidota > Bacteroidia > Cytophagales > Spirosomataceae > Fibrella > Fibrella rubiginis. The sequence goes on from NZ_JAFMYV010000011.1 coordinate 270,234, forward strand.
GCATCAGCGAAGTGCGCGTAACGCAGCAGGATCTGACAGAAAAGTGAAGGGATTTACGATTTACGATGGACGAATTACGATTTGTTGCTGACGCCAGCGCAGGTTTACTCTGGCGTCAGCAACAAATCGTAATTCGTCCATCGTAAATCGTAAATCCCTTCACTCCCGCACCAGCGCCATGCCGATCTGGCAGTTTAAACAGCGTTTGGGCGTGCAGAAATTAGTGTAGAGTTCGATGGATGCCTGTGAATCAAAAGCAGTTCTGACGTTCAGGCCAACGCTATCCCAGAGACGAATAATGCGGTTGTCTTCAGCGGGGAGTTGCTCCAGCAGACTAATGGCCCGGTCCAGCAGATCGGGTTGGTCTTTGCGTTTGGCATAGGCCGCCAGTAAGGGAACAGCCACGTTGATCAGTAAACCCGTGGCGGTGGCTTCGCCCAGCGAGGATGATACTTTGGCACCGGCTTTCCCAAACCGGTAGTGCGTTTGCCAATATGCAGAGGGCATTATTTGCAACAGAGCCAGCAACGAAGGGGCGTCGGCGGTGCCTACCAAGAGTGAAAACAGGCTACCGTGATCATGTATCAACCGGGCTAACTGCGCTATCCGCATGGTGGGAAATGCGGCAGGCCGAAGTTTTCCCCATTTCCAGATGTGAGTTGGTAGCTGGCCAGTTGTCAGGGCATATTTTGTGGCCAGAAATTGGTTCTCACGGCGAAGAACCGTCAGGTATTCATCAGCTTCGGCATCTGTTGCCTCCAGCAGCCCCGCCGTCCCAAAAAGCAGTGCTTCCAGTTGGGCGAGGTTGTTGCGGTGCTTGTGTAGTAGTCGAAGCGGCACCATCCGGGTCAGTTGCTCCATCGGGTCGGCGTTGACTTTGCTGCCCAGGTGCATAGCCAGCAGTCGATAGGCGGTTTCTTCCCAATCCTGCCCGGTTGCCTCGTAAAGAGACTGAACATCAGTTGCTTTCCGTTCGAGGCGTTCCAGCAGCGCCTTGTCGAGCATGGCGGTCTGACGTAGGGGCTTCACCATCCGAAACTGCCCGGCACAGGGAATAACATCGGCGTTGGTAGTCAGGCTGCCATATCGACTCAAGAGGTTGTCAGACGTAAGTGGGGCAAGTTCAAGCGTTGGCAACCGGGTACCGTCGGGGCGGGGTACGGGCCGGTCATGGTGCCAGACAATGTGCAAAATGACGTTGTCGTAGGCCTTATCGCTCTGATGCCGATGTACCAGCCAGTCTGATGTTTTAACATGCGCTTCTACCGTACCTACCCATTCTACCCCCGCAATACGTAACCGGGCATTCAGAAAATCAGGCCCGGCATTGCCATTCCGAAAGCCGGGATGCAGCACGTCAACAGTTTCTCCGTCGGTAGTAATAAGGGGCTGATTGGCAACGTATTGAAACTGCCAAATAAAATAAATGAGTTCTTCGGTGATGGTATGCGTCATGGTTTCCGCCGTTTCAACGACAGGTCATGGGCGGTGTCGTAATAAGAACGGAGGTTGGTCCAGTCGAAAACTTCGGCGATGCTCTCTACGCGATTTCGCTGCTGAATTCGGTCGCGCATGTTCATCCGTACGAAGCGAAACAGAATGTCGGCGAGTTGATTGGCGGCCTCGTCGAAGGTTTGCGTTTTACGGTTTACGACGTAGATGCCCCGGTTTTCGTAGTCGCGCATGATTTGCATAATAAAATCGCCGAAGCCCGATTGGTCGCTCGTGACGGTGGGAATACCCCGTACCACGCATTCCAATGGCGTGTATCCCCAGGGCTCGTAGTAGCTGGGAAACACGCCGAGGTGGCACCCCCGAACAAACTGGCTATAATCAAGGCCAAACAGCGGATTGGTCGACGCGATAAAGTCGGGGTGGTACACGATTTTCACGCGGTCATATTCGTTGTTGACCAGGTTTGCCTGCCGAATAAACCGCGTCATGTCGTCTTCCTGTAAGAGGTCGTGCGTAACAAAGCGGGGTAACTGCTTCGTTCGCCAGCTTTGAATGGTCCGTCGTAGCCGTAGCCGCCAGTATTCGTCTACAAACTTATTGAGGTCGGGTAGGTTGGTTTCCTGCCCCGATGCTGAGGCCAGAAAGAGCCGGTCGCCAACCTGTTTTTCAATGGCCTGACTTGTCTCGCGGATCTCGTCGAGGAGCGCGCGTGTGTGGAGTACTTCGGGGTTGATGGACCGGTAGGGCTGTTTAGTGACCATAAACATGACCACGGTGGTGTCCATGTTGGCCTCGCGCATCCGCCAGTTCAACCGCGCCAGGGCCTCCAGGGTGAGGTCGTAGCCTTTATTGGTAAACTCAAACCGCCCCGACGTGAAAAAGTACAGCGTCTTGTCGAGGTCGAAGGAATAGTTTTGGAAGAAATGGCCCATCACAAACTCATGGATGCGCTCTTTGAACTTCACGTGTAAGTTCTGAAACTCGTGGGCAGCGGCAAAACGCGTCACGTTGAGGCCGTTGGGCAGGACCAAATCAGGATTTCGGCCCAAAAACACCTCACATTCGCGAGCGGTTACGTCGCTTACGGTGGTGAATACATGGCATTGCTGAGCGGCCAGCCGTTCAACAGTGGCCTGCGCTTCAATGCCATAATGACGAGCTTCTGCCTGCCAGTTGAAAGTAGGCAACTTCTGGTAAAACCCTTCTTCATTCTGGGCCAGATACCGTCCCAGCATGGTAGCGTGGGTGGTGAACGTGGTGGCTACACGCACATTGTCGCGACGCAGGTCGGGCAGACCAGAGGCGGCCATCCATTCGTGGAAATGCGCGACGAGATCAACACGCCGGGCATGGTCGGCGGCCAGCAGGGTAATAAATACGCGCACCATCTCACCAAACAGTAACGTCTGGTTCACCAGTTCCTCTACGTTGAGGGTGGGGATCTGATGCCGCTCCCACAGGCCCGCTTTTAAGGCATCTACCTGACGGGCAAGGCTTTGCACATTAAACATAACCACCCGTGGGCGACCCGTCACCAGCCAGTAGCCGTATTCAACGTCGTAGCCCATCTGGCGCATCTTACGCACGGTCTGGCCAATCTCAGTCTCGTCAGGATCGGTGATGGGCTCGTATTCGGCGGCAGCTTTTTGGGGGAAATAGGGCCCCAGCAGTACGTAATTATCGTCCCACTTCTCGACCATTGCCGGCACTTTCGAGCGGATAACGGTATAAATGCCGCCCACCTGATTACAGACTTCCCAGGCGATTTCGAGTAAGAGTTTGCGTTTGGACGTTGAGAAGAGTGATTCCACGGCGGAGGTTAGGTTGGGGTGGTTTTGTCAGTAAGGAGATTTCACTGTGCAAGTAAGCAGTTTACAGGCATGAAAATCGGTGCTTATGTAAGTTTACTCGATTCAATTTATCTTGCACGAGCGGCCCTGCATCCACAAACAGCGTTTTTACGCTCCACATTCTGCCTACACACCTACCTTACCTATGACCAAACACATTCTGCTGATGGATGGCCCCGACGGGCCGGGCCTGATTCACTATGTCACGGGTGTGCTGTTCCGGCATGGCCTTAACATCATCCGCAACGACGAATACGTTAGCCCTGACGGACAATTTTTTATGCGCACTGAGTTTGAAGCCGGGCCACGACAGGCCGAAGGCACGCTCGGCGAACCTGACCCACAACAAATTCTGGAAGAGCTGCGTCAAACCCTGCCCGACGGAGTGAGCCTGCGACTGAATCCAAAACAGAAAAAGAATGTAGTCGTGTTCGTTACCAAAGAACACCACTGCCTGGGTGAGTTATTAATCCGGTACGGGTTCAATGAGTTAGGTGCCGATATTCTGGCTGTAGTGAGCAACTATGCCACGCTGCAACCGCTGGTGAGCAAATTCGGCATTCCGTTTCACCATATTTCGCACGAAGGAAAAACACGCGAAGAACACGAAGCCGCCATATTACGCACCCTGGCTATCTACCAGCCTGACTACCTCGTTCTGGCCAAATACATGCGTGTACTGACCCCCGATTTTGTAGCCCACTACGACAACCGGATTGTGAATATTCACCATTCGTTTTTGCCTGCTTTTGTGGGAGCCAACCCCTACCGGCAGGCCTATGAACGGGGCGTAAAAATCATTGGTGCTACGGCCCATTTCGTCAATAACAACCTCGACGAGGGACCCATCATTGCCCAGGAAACGCAGGAAGTAGATCATCGCCATACCGCCGCCGACATGGCTACGATGGGCCACGATGTGGAGAAAATAGTGCTCTCACAGGCCCTGAAGCTCGTTTTTAACGACCGCGTCTTCATTCACCAGAACAGGACGATTATTCTTTAATGAGTTCAAGGTTTGATGTCTAACGTCTAAAC
>NZ_JAFMYV010000012.1 GCF_017353185.1 Fibrella rubiginis
GGTACGTTCGCGAAGCCATTGTTCATTGTACATTCTGCATTGTACATTAATCCTACTCCATCACAAAGAAAGGATCACAAACTCCACCCGTCGGTTTACTTTGCGTTCTTCGTCGGTGCCTTTGGTCAAGATCGGGCGGGTGTCGCCATAGCCAACGGTTTCGATCCGGTCTACGTCGATGCGCTTGCCGACGAGGTAGCGCTGGCAGGCCAGCACCCGGTCGCGCGAGAGTTGCAGGTTAGCCTCTTTATCGCCGATGATGTCGGTATGTCCTTCCAGCCGGATGCGGGCCTGCGGGTTGTCATTCATTAGCGTCACCAGCCGGTCGAGTTCGGCAAAAGACGCCGGCAGCAGGTCTGATTTCGACATGGCGAAGTAGATGTTCTGCAACGTAATTTTGGTACCCACCGCCAGAGGCTTCAGCTGAATATTTCGCGTAATCTTCTGATTGTTAGACGCTTTCATCAGATCAATGGTGCCGCTGGCAGGCAAATAACCCTTCGCCGAAGCCACATAGGTGTACACCTGATTCCGCAACAACTGCATCCGGTACGACCCGTCAGAGGCAAAGCTTTGCACCGAATCTACCGGCGTCGATTTATTCGACAACTGGTAATCTATCGTGGCCGTGATGGGCTTGTTGGTTAGCGAGTTGCTCACCACCCCCGATATCATGACCGTCTGCACAGCGGGTGATTCAACGGGCTTGGGAGCTGGGGCAGGTATTGGCGTTTCGCCGGGCAACCTGCTGGGGTTCGTTGGCGTCGGGGCCGGGGGCAACGGCTGATTGACTACCGGGCTGGCCGGATTTCGCACATACAGATTATAAATGTTCCAGCAGATAAGGTGGTCGTAGTCATTGCATTCAAAGAGATCGAAGTTTTCCAGGCCTTTGTCAAGCCGCTCGAAATAGACAGTAAACGAGTAAGACTGCCCGCCATACGTAGACTGCCGTTTGGGTTCGATAGGAATGTTGTCGGCTTTTACGAACTTAAAAATTCGGGCGCCATTAGCTGCCACGAGCCGCCCCTGAGGCTGAAACGCCATAACCCCCGTGGGAATCTGCCTCCGATTTTGATCAAACTGAGGCTTATTGGTATCCGTATACGTCAGGTAAAGTATGGTATAGTCGCGGGTGAGTTGAATGTCATCAACCCTAACACCCTTCTCGGCTGATTGCGACGGTCCGGTCGAGGTGGGTTGTCCGTAGGTGTCGTCGCCGTTGGGGTAATTACCCCGACCATCGCCGGTGCTACCGCCACCCGAAGAGCCACCAGTGCGCGGAAATGGGTCTACACAGCTACAAAGTGAACCTGTTAGCAGGCAAAAAATCAATAAACGGTAGCGCATACTAGTCAACGAATTACGGTGAATAAGGCCCGAAAGTACAGGAAATATGGGGCGTTCCAAGAAGCCGGGTGCATCTTTAGGTGCTCAACATCATGATTGATTATGACCATTAACACCCTTCTGTTCGCAGCTTGTTTGCTGGCAGTACCCACCCTCGGCTGTAAAAACGCGACCACTGCCAGCCAACTCACGCCGCCCGCCAACCCCACTCCTATCCGCGGCGTATGGCTTCCCGCCAGCGATTCAGACGCACTTTTCTCCCGCGATAATATCCGCCGCATGGTCGACGACTGCGCCCGTCACGGCATCAACCACCTGTTTGTGGTCACCTGGACGGGTGGTTTCACGCAATATCCCAGCGCGGTTATGCAGCGTACGTTTGGCAAACTCATTGACCCACGTTTTGCCGGGCGTGATCCGCTACAAGAAGTTATTGAGGAAGCGCACAAACGGAACATCAAGGTATATGCCTGGTTTGAATTTGGTTTTGCGGCCGACTACAGTGGTATTAACGCCCACATACTGACCCAAAAACCAGACTGGGCCGCCCGCTCTGCCGATGGGTCGGTGACCACCAAAAACGGCTTCCGCTGGATGAACGCACTCAACCCGGCCGTTCAATCGTTCATGCTCGATATGATCACCGAGGTGGTCAGTAAGTATGATGTAGATGGTATTCAGGGCGACGACCGCCTGCCCGCCATGCCTACCGAGGGAGGCTACGATGTGGAGACCAAAAACCGCTACACGCAGGAAACGGGCAACAATGTGCCGACCAATGCGCAGGACACCGCCTGGGTGGCGTGGCGGGCAAATCAGCTAACCGATTTTCTGCGTCGGCTTACGGCCCTCGTCAAACGCACCAAACCAGCTTGCCAGGTGTCGATGGCCCCCAGCGTCTATCCATTCAGCCTCGCCAATTATTTGCAGGACTGGCCCAGCTGGGTTAAAAACGGCTCGGTCGATATGGTGGCCCCTCAGATCTACCGCCGCGATTTGACGGCCTACCAGAACGAGTTAAACAAGATTGTAAACACGCAGGTGTCGCCCGCGCAAAAGGCACTCGTTGTGCCGGGTATGTTGCTGAAAGTTGGTAGCTACGTGGCCCCCGACACCCTGCTGCGCCAGCAGATCAACGCCAACCGGGCGGCGGGACTACCCGGCGAAATTTTCTTTCACTATGAAGGTACCCGCACCCGAACGGCCTTTTTCGAGGGCATCTACAACTAGTCTACTCCCAGACTACTTCAATCACCGCGTCTTTCATGTCGACGGTCGTATGGGTTTCGCCCGTTAGCCGCCGCAGCACAAGCTTACCCTTGTTGGCACGCAGGGCTTCCTGCCGGAGCACATGCCGGGCACTTTTCTTCCGAAAAACCGAAACTGTTTGTTCCACGCTGGCGGATAGGTCCACGTCAATCTGTTTGCCCGTTGCTTTCACCAGTCGGGTAGTATTGGGCAAAGGCTGACCACGTAACAGCAGCAACGCCCGTGAAGCCTGCGGCACACCATAGCCTACATAATTGTTGCCGTATGGATACAGATGAGCCGATTGCTGAATAATGTCGCGCAGTTGTTTGTTGGTCAGTTTGGGGTTAGCCTGCATCAGACAGGCCGCAAAACCCGTAATGGCCGGGGCCGCCAGCGAGGTTCCATACAATGAAAAGCACGAGATGTTGGGCTTCAGGTACGGCAGCGCTTCGGGACCAATGCTACTGTAGCCAATGCGGTTCCAGAGGCGGTTGTTGGTGGCCCCCACAGCCAGCACACCCTCGGCGTCGGCGGGGGTGCTGATCACGCGCCAGGTGTGGTCGTCGCCCTCGTTGCCCGCCGACACAATCACGAGCATCCCTTTCTTATCGACGGCCATTTGGGCAGCGCGGCTGATGAGGCTGGTGTGGCCATCCATCTGGGCGGGGGCGTAGTTTTCGCGGGGATTGGTAAAGCCCTTGGCATAACCCAGCGACGTGTTGATGAGCCGCACACCGAGGCTGTCCATCCACTCGATAGCCTGCACCCAGTTATCTTCTTCACCCCGGAATTCGCGGTTACCGGCATCGGTACGGGCCAGGTAGAAGCTGGCATCGTAGCCCAGGCCAAGTTGCAGACCACCCACGGGATCATAGCCGCCAATGGCCCCCAGTACCTCCGTGCCGTGGTCGTCGGAGCGGGTTTCGCGGGTGTGAATCAGATCGTTATGCGTACCGGCCCGGTTGACAAAATCGCGGATTTGCCGAAACCCGCCGCGCTGGGCAATAGGCTTTAGCCACGACATAGAATCGGCCCCAAAAAAGCCCGCGTCGATTACGCCGATCTGCACGAAACGACCCGTCAGACCCGCCGCCGCAAACGAATCGGCCTGCATCTGCGTCATCACAGCCGCCAGCTTTGGCGCACTGGCGTGGGGAATGCTGGTAATGATTAGCCCCGGATTGAGTGCCTGCACATCACGCACAAACGGTAACCGGGCCACCTGCTGCCGCTGCGCCGCCGTGAGCGGAGCCGACACCGCATTGAACCACCGCGACTGCCCTGTCGGCGCAATGCCCAGCGCCCGCAGCTGCGCTATGTACGCCGCCGAAACGGGTTTGTCTGTCTCATCGACAGGCAGATGCCGGGCCTGCCGATTTGCCAATGCCTGAGGGGAAAGGGACGGAGCCACCAACGGGTCTTTGTCGGCGAGATAGATCCAGTATTTAGCTACCGATGGCAACGCAAGTGGCTGTGCCAGCAATGACCCGGAAGCCGCCAGCAGTAGTTTCACCAGAACCAGACTGGATAAATAGCGCATGTAGAAATAGATTTACGAAATATGAGGTACGAGCCGTCCGCCCCGGTCACGATTTTTGCTGATGCGAAAGCGGGCTTGCGCCAGCAAAAATCGTAAATCGTACCTCGTAATTCGTAAATCTATTTCTACATGCGCTATTTGCCCATCGACAACGCCCTGTTTGTGCAAAATCGGGAGCGGCTTACCCAGTTACTACCACCCAAATCGCTGGTCGTACTCAACGCCAATGACGTCCTGCCCACCAACGCCGACGGCACCCTGCCGTTTGTCCAAAATACGGATCTGTTCTACCTCACGGGGGTTGACCAGGAAGAAACCCGGCTGGTGCTCTTCCCCGACCATCCCGACCCGAAGTTCAGGCAGGTGCTGTTCCTGCGCGAAACGTCGGACTTGATTGCCGTCTGGGAAGGTCATAAGCTGACCAAAACCGAAGCCGAAACCACATCGGGTATTCCCGCCAAACAGATGTACTGGACGCATCAGTTTGAGACCATTTTTACCCAGATGGTGTTTGAAGCCGACGCTATCTACCTGAATACTAATGAACATACCCGTTTCAGCGGTGGGGTGCAAACCCGCGAAGACCGGTTTATTGATGAGATCAGGCGGCTGTATCCCCTGCACAGGTTGGGGCGGCTGGCCCCACTTATGCATCAGTTGCGGGCCATTAAGTTGCCACAGGAAGTAGCGCTACTCCAACGCGCCATTGACATCACCAACGGCATGTTCCGGCGGCTGCTGGGGTTTGTGAAACCGGGTGTATGGGAATATGAAATCGAGGCCGAAATGATGCACGAATTCATCCGCAACCGGTCGCGGCGGGCGGCCTACACGCCCATCATTGCGTCGGGGAAGAACGCCTGCATTCTGCACTACATCGACAATTCGGCGCAGTGCCAGGCGGGCGATGTGATTCTGCTGGATTTGGGGGCTGAATATGCCAATTACAACGCCGACATGACCCGCTCTATTCCCGTTAGCGGTCGGTTTACCCCCCGGCAACGGGCCGTGTATGATGCAGTTCTGCGCGTGATGAAAGAAGCCACCGCCCTGCTCGTCACGGGCAACGTCTGGGACGAATACCACCGTGAAGTGGGCAGGATCATGGAATCGGAGCTAATTGGGCTGGGCCTGCTGGATCGTGAGGCAGTGGCGAAACAGGATCCTGACGCACCGCTCTACAAGAAATACTTCATGCATGGCACATCCCATTTTCTGGGCCTCGATGTGCACGATGTGGGCAACAAATACCGCCGGTTTGAGCCGGGCATGGTGTTTACCTGTGAGCCGGGCATCTACATTCCCGAAGAAGGACTGGGTATTCGGCTCGAAAACAACATTCTGATCACCGAAACCGGCAACCTCGATTTGATGAAGGACATCCCCCTTGACCCCGATGAGATTGAGGCGTTGATGAATTAAAGAGAATGAACAATGTACAATGAACAATGTACAATGATGGCTAACCGAGCATGACTAAGAGCCAATCATTGTACATTGTTCATTAAATTTTCTGTTTGTGTAGGACGGCTGCTTTACTACTTGGCCATCGTCTCTTGGGCACTTAATGCAGTATTGAGGCTACTGAAAATACGTCGAATAGCGGTTTCGATGCGCTCCCAACCTTCGGGGGTACTCACGTCAATATCCACAATTTTATTCCGATTATCGCTAATCAACGTTAGGTAGGTTACGCCACCAAGTACCACCGCCGTGAGGGCTGTTGGATCATAACTAGGGAAGGGAGCCAGCTTATCGATAATCTTCTTGTATGATTCGTTACGGAATGCCGACAGACGACGGGCTAACTCCGTTTCGCCGTTTTGCATCTCCCAACGAATCAGTTCCTGCGACGATTTACGATCCCGGAATTCGCGGGCCAGCTTGATTACGTATTCCGACCAAACTTTGCTCCGCTCTTCGGGTCCCGGATTTGAGGGAACCGTGTCCAGGAACCGTTCATTAAACATCGACAGGAAAAAGCCTCGTTGCACATAGGCTTCCAGTAACCCATTCCAACCACCAAAGTAACGGTAGATCAACACCTTATTTACACCTGCCTTCTCGGCGACCGCATTGATACCCGCTTTCTTGGTACCTTTCTCGGCCATCACGTCGCCCATAGCGCGTAGGATGCGCTCCATGGTCATTGCCCGGTTTCTACGTTTTACAATTTTCATATTACTGTCATGTTTTAAAAGGGTTACTGGACTAATTGATACGCTTCTCCTGCAAAGCTGTAGAATTAGCTTATTGTTACCAACTGGTAACGTGAAAAATTCATTTATATTAGTACAAATTCATGTGACAAACGTAGATATATATAGTCAACGGTATGTTAAAATGAGTTGACGGTCAGCTACTTACATAAAAGAAAGTATAACAAAATTGGCTGTAACCGTTCAATAAAAATCCCTACAAGCTGTTTTCCAGTCAATTAGAAAGCGACAAGGTCCTATTCTGAACCCAAGCCATGCCACATTCGCTTGCTTCGTATCTTTGCGGCCATCATTTTGAAACCAACCAGTCAACCTAATTATGGCCAATGTGCTGATTATTGGAGCCGGTGGAGTGGGCAGTGTCGTGGCGCATAAATGTGCCCTTAACGCCAGCGTTTTCACGCGCATCACTCTTGCCAGCCGAACCCTTGCTAAGTGTGATAAAATTGCCGCCGAAGTAGCCCAGATGCATGGCGTTGAAATAGAAACCGCCCAGGTCGATGCCGATGTAGTGGCCGATATGGTAGCATTAATTGGACGGGTTAAGCCTTTCCTGGTCATTAACGTAGCCCTGCCCTATCAGGACCTTCCGATCATGGATGCTTGCTTGGCCACCAAAACACACTACATGGACACGGCCAATTATGAGCCGAAAGATGTAGCCAAATTTGAGTACAGCTGGCAATGGGCCTACAAACAGCGTTTTGAGGAAGCCGGTATCATGGCTCTGCTCGGCTGCGGGTTCGACCCCGGTGCCACGCAGGTGTTTACGGCATACGCCGCCAAACATCAGTTCGATGAGATGCACTACCTCGACATCATCGACTGCAACGCGGGCAACCACGGCAAGGCCTTCGCCACCAACTTCAACCCCGAGATCAATATCCGCGAGATCACACAGCCGGGCCGTTACTGGGAAAACGGCGAGTGGATCGAGATTCCGGCCATGAGCATCCACAAAGCCATCGAATACCCCGGCATTGGCCCTAAAGAGTCGTACGTATTGTATCACGAAGAACTGGAATCGCTGGTAAAAAACTTCCCTACGCTGAAACGGGCGCGGTTCTGGATGACCTTCGGACAGGCGTATCTGACACACCTGGAGGTGCTCCAGAACGTGGGTATGACCCGCATCGACCCCGTCAAATTCAACGGCATGGACATTATTCCGCTCGAATTTCTGAAAGCCGTACTCCCCGCTCCCGACAGCTTGGGCGAAAACTATACGGGCCAGACCAGCATTGGCTGCCAGATTCGGGGTATCAAAGACGGCGAGGAGAAGACCTATTTTATCTGGAATAACTGCGACCACGCCGAGACCTACAAAGAGGTACGCGGACAGGCCGTGAGCTACACCACCGGCGTACCCGCCATGATTGGGGCCATGCTTTTAGTAAATGGAACGTGGTTGAAACCCGGCGTCTGGAACTGCGAAGAACTCGACCCAGACCCCTTCATCGAGCAAATGAACAAGCAGGGCCTCCCCGTTCAACACGCCGTGAACGTGACGCTAGCATAAGGATTTGGGATTGGGGATTGGGGATTTCGGATTGTTGCTGACGCGTCAGCTTGCTCTGGCGTAGCTGACGCGTCAGCAACAATCCGAAATCCCCAATCCCCAATCCCAATTCATTCCGGTGGCACCCCCACGCTGGTCCATCCGCCGTCGATGGTGAGGGTTTGGCCGGTGATGTGGCTGGCCTGCGGCGAGAGCAGAAAGAGTGCGGCGGCGGTGATATCGGCCACCGTAGCGGGGCGACCCATCGGCGTAATCCGCGACCAGATCGGAATATAATCGGGATCGTCGGTGGTACGTTCGGTGAGGGTAGCGCCGGGGGCCACGGCGTTGATGGTGATGCCCGCTGGCGATAGGTCGATCACCGACTGCCGGGCCAGCATCTGCAACCCTGCTTTGGTCATGCTATAGACGGGCAAGCCCGGATGCCCCAACTGCCCCACTACCGACGACATAAGTAAAATTCGCCCGGCGATGCCCTGTTCATTGCCCACCAACGACCGTGGCTGCGCCCGCATCTGCGTGGCCGCCGCCTGCACCAGAAAAAAGCTGCCCCGCAAATTCAGATCCACGATGGTCTGAAACGCTTCGGGCGTGGTGGTAAACACGTCGCCGAAGACAGTGATGCCCGCGTTAGCAATGGCCATATCGAGCCGCCCGAACAGGTCCACCGCCGTAGCCACCATCTGCCGAATAAACGTCACGTCTGATGCATCGCCGGGTAGGGCCGCACACCGCCCGCCCGCCTGCTGAATGGCCGCTGCGGCCTGCCGGGCCAGTTCTGGATCGAAGTCATTGAGCAACACGTTGGCCCCCTGCCGGGCCAATTCGCTTGCCATGGCAAAGCCAATGCCCTGCCCGGCCCCGGTAATGATGGCGGTTTGGTTATGAAAGGTCATAGACAAATGTAGTCTGAAAGCCAAAGAGCCACCCTCCCACCGCTTACCCAGACCCACACCAACAGCCGTAAATTCATTAGATTTAAAGAATAACCTAGTGCGAATCGCGCTTGACTACACTCCCTGACCCCCCCTTTAAGAAATCGAAATCGACGCCTTCGTGGGCTTGCGTAACGTGGCGGATGAATAGGTTCACGTAGCCCCGGTCATAGCCCAAATCGAGGGGTTTGAAATGCACCAGCCGCCCGGCCAGTTCTTCGTCCGACACGTGCAGGTGTAGGCTACGGTTCGGTACGTCGAGGGTGATGAGGTCGCCGTTTTGTACGAAGGCGAGGTTTCCCCCCACCGCCGATTCGGGCGAGACGTGCAGGACGACGGTGCCGAAGCCGGTGCCACTCATGCGCCCGTCGGAGATGCGGACCATGTCGTGAACACCCTGCGCCAGCACTTTAGCGGGCAGGGTCATGTTGCCTACTTCGGGCATGCCGGGGTAGCCGCGCGGCCCCACGTTTTTCAGCACCAGCACACAGTCGGCATCCACGTCGAGGTCGGGGTCGTCGATGCGGGCTTTGTAATCGTCTATATTCTCGAACACCACCGCCCGGCCCGTATGCTGCATCAGCGCGGGCGTGGCAGCCGAGGGTTTGAGCACCGCCCCGTCGGGACAGAGATTTCCCCGCAGCACGGCAATACCCGACTCCGGTTTAAACGGTTTGTCCAACGACGCAATCACCGCCGGATCATAATTCTGAGCCTCGGCGCAGTTGTCGGCCAGCGTTTTTCCGTTGACCGTCAAGGTGTTACCATTTAGGTGCGGCAATAGTTCGCGGATGATAGCGGGCAGGCCACCAGCGTAGAATAAATCTTCCACGAAATGCTCACCAGACGGTTGCAGGTTAGCCAGCAGCGGAATCTTGTCGGACAAGGCATCAAAATCATCGAGCGACAAATCCACCCCGATGCGTCCGGCAATGGCAATCAGGTGCAGGATAAAATTGGTTGAGCCACCCAAAGCGGCATTAACCATGATAGCATTTTCAAACGCCTGTCGGGTCAGAATCTTCGAGGGTGTGATGCCTTCCCGCACCAGTTCTACCGCCCGCACGCCCGTCATGTGGGCCAGTACTTTTCGGCGTGAATCGGCGGCGGGAATTGTGGCGTTGTCGGGCAGGGCGAGGCCCAGACTTTCCACCATCGCGGCCATCGTGCTGGCCGTGCCCATCACGGCGCAATGTCCCTGACTGCGGGCCATGGCGGCTTCGGCGGCGGTAAATTCGGCCTGGGTCATGCGGCCCATTTTGAAGTCTTCGGCAAACCGCCAGAGGTCCGACGTGCCAATTTTACGCCCCTGAAAACGCCCCGCCAACATGGGTCCGCCCGATACTACCATCGTGGGAATATCGACCGAGCAAGCCCCCATCACGAGCGAGGGCGTGGTTTTGTCGCAGCCGCAGAGCAGGATCACCCCGTCGATGGAATTGCCCCGGATGCTTTCTTCCACGTCCATACTGGCCAGATTCCGAAACAGCATGGCCGTGGGTTTGATCTGGCATTCGCCCAGCGACATCACCGGAAATTCGAGCGGAAAGCCGCCCGCCTCCCAAACGCCGCGCTTCACGGCCTCGGCCAGCTCGCGGAAGTGCGCGTTGCAGGGTGTCAGTTCCGACCAGGTGTTACAGATGCCAATGACGGGTTTGCCCTCAAATTCGTGGTGGGGGAAACCCTGATTTTTCATCCAGGCCCGGTATATGAAGCCATCTTTGCCGGTGCGGCCAAACCATTCCTGTGAACGCATGTGTAGAAAGTTCAACGTTTAACGTTCAAAGTCTAATGTTGCTTCGCTCTAACGACCTTGTCGTACTATAGTAGCGCAACGTTGAACTTTAGACTTTAAACTTTGGACACTCCTTCCCCCATTGGCATCTTTGATTCGGGCTACGGCGGGCTGACCGTGATGCGCGAAATCGTGCTGGCACTGCCACAGTACGACTACATTTACCTCGGCGACAACGCCCGTACGCCCTACGGTACCCGCTCGTTCGAAACCGTGTATGATTACACGCTTGAATGTGTGCAATACCTGTTCTCGCAAGGCTGCGAGTTAGTAGTACTGGCCTGCAATACGGCCTCAGCCAAGGCTCTGCGCAATATTCAGCAACTCGACCTGCCCCGGCTCTATCCCGGACCAACGCCTGATTCGGGACCTACACGGCGGGTGCTGGGCGTGATTCGGCCCACGGCAGAGGTAATCGGGCAGTATTCGGCGTCGGGGCACGTAGGTGTACTGGCTACCAAAGGCACCGTCACGTCGGAGTCGTACCTGGTGGAAATCGGCAATTTCTTCCCCGAATTAACGGTCACCCAGGAGGCCTGCCCCATGTGGGTGCCGCTGATTGAAAACGGTGAACATCGTTTTGCCGGAGCCGATTATTTTGTGAAGCAACACATTGACCGGCTGCTCTCCCGCGACCCGCTCATCGATACGCTGCTGCTGGCCTGTACGCACTATCCGCTGCTGACCAACAAAATACGGGCGGTGTTGCCTACGGGGATCACATTGCTCAGCCAGGGGCCGATTGTGGCCGCCAGCCTGGTCCAGTATCTGGCTCGTCACCCCGAATTTGCACTTTCGCCAGCACCAATGCCGATTAATACACAAGGGCATCGCCGTTTTCTGACGACCGATTCGGCCCATGATTTTAGCCGCCAGGCCAGCCTGTTCTGGGGCGAAGCGGTTGAGGCCCAGAAAGTCGAGCTTTGAACTGGCAACCATAGCATGTGCCATGGCTTCTTTCTGGCGCTTACAGCCTTGATCTCATTTACCAGGCATAAGGCTAACTGAAGACCGGCAAAAGGTATATATTTGTTTTTTAGTGCTCTCTAATTAGATCAGTACCGAATGAATCAACGCGTTAACAGGCTTAAACAATTAGATTTTCTCAGAGGCATAGCTATTCTACTTGTGTTGCTAAGACATCAGGAATTAGTTGAATACACATCCCGATTCGGCTGGATCGGAGTTGATTTATTTTTTGTACTTAGTGGTTTTTTAGTTTCAGGACTACTTTTTAAAGAATACATAAAATTTGGCAATATAAAACCATCAAGGTTTTTGATTAGGCGTGGGTTTAAAATATACCCCATCTATTATCTTTTTTATCCGGTTTATTTATTGATTGCACCCGTAGAAAAAGATACAAGCTTAAGCAAGTTACTGCCCGATCTATTTTTTATTCAGAATTATGTGTATGGGTGGGGTTATGCCAACGAGTCTACCTGGTCATTAGCCATTGAAGAGCATTTTTATATTGGTTTTTCGTTACTACTCTGGCTCGGCCTGACTAAAAAGGTTATTGTATTGAACGACAACCGCTTACCGTTCAGATTTAGGTCGTTCGAAACGGGTGTGCTGATCATTTTAGCCTTCTGTTTATGCCTTCGACTAGTGGCCAACTTAATAGCATCCTCAAATCTTGATATTGCCCGGACGTTTACGATGACGCACCTTAGAATAGATTCGTTATTAATGGGCGTGCTGATTTCTTACTTCTATACGTTCAGACTAACTTGGCTAGAATCTCTGTTCGCTCGTTACAAATCATACATCTTTCCGATAATTATCGCGTGTTTATCGTTTACGCCCTTCATCGATCCGGTCTTTTCTTATTTTGTAAAAACTTTTGGTTTCTCGCTTCTTTACATTGCTTTTGGTTTATTACTAACCTACTTCTTATTAGACGATACTATAAACAAAAAATTAGATTTGCTCTTTACGAAAACAGGCTCGTCTATAATAAGTAAAATCGGATTTTCTTCTTATTCAATATATATCATACATGTATTTATAAATAACATCATTGACCGCTTTGATATAGAAAGCAACATTGTTAATTTCACTTTGTCATTAGTAATAAGTTCAATTACAGGTATATTTATGACCACGTATATAGAAACTTTTTTTCTGAATATTCGTGACAAATACTATCCAGCTAGGTCATCGGTTTAACCTACTGAATACACTTGTATTGCTGTATCCAACATCACCGCGCAGGATTGGTCGTTAATAATTAAACTGACCTTATGTAGCAGGCAGGTTGCTGTGTACGGTTGGTTTGTAATCCTGTATGTTTATCTTGTTGGTCAATACTCACGTTTTCTGCTTATCTCCTGTTTATGCGCCTGAATAATAAACTGTTGAACTGGTTAACAGCCGGTTATTTGTGTCTACCCATCATACTTTTTTTTCTGGGCTGGCTGCAACTAGTTTACTCAATCTTATTGACAATTGGTTTGGTATTGGGTGTCTTTTTCTACTTAAAACGAATAAACAAGGAGGCGTCTTGGACTACTTTACCGGTTTTGCCAACGGTAGTTAGCGTACTACTATTATTTATTTGGGTTTATTTTTCAGGTATTGGCGGTTATGCAAACCAAGATTGGGATCATCATTGCCGAAACGCCATCTTCACTGACCTGATTACTTACAAATGGCCTGTTTACTATAATTTCTCCCCTGGCTATCATATCGGCTTTCTGGCAGGACATAAAGCAGCATTAAATTATTATTTTACCTTTTGGCTACCAGCGGCACTGGTAGGCTCGTACTTTGGCCGCGGTATCGGCGACTTGTGCTTGCTAGGCTGGTCATATTTAGGTCTCTTACTAATTTTGTTTCAGCTTGTTAGGTTGATACATGCCAGGCATATTATTTTCGTAACGTTACTTTTCGGGTTGTGGAGTGGCCTTGACAGTATCGGTCATTTATTGATTCACCACGCATTGGCCAACTACAAGGCATCTATCGAAATATATTCTTATTTTTCGTACACATCATTCACAACTGATTTATACAACGTCTTTAATCAAGTCATACCAACCTGGTTAATTACGCTCTGGCTACTGAATAATAAAAAAACAATTTCTCTTTTTCCTATTGCGATTCTGTTTGCCTACGGACCGTTGCCATTTATCGGACTGGCGTTGTTCTACGGCATTTATGTGTTGATTAGTCTGTATCAACAAAAATACGGAACTACCTGGGCGACGGTTATAAATCAAGCTTGGCTACAACTAGATTGGGTTGGCACAGCCGTTGCTGTATTTGTCCTTGGAGCGCCCTATTTGGCTTTTTATAAGGCGCATCTTCCTGGCCTGTTTAGCCAATTTATTGGGCAACGCCTTGTTGGACTGGCATTGTCAGACCAGCTTAAGCTGGTCATAAATTACTTACTGACATGTCTGGTTGAAACAGGTTTTTATTTTTTGCTTATTCCCTTGTTGTCTCGTTCCGTTTATCGGGATAACAAAATCAGTTACTGGATCTGCTTTTGGTTACTGCTTTTCATTCCTTTTTGGGAATTTGGTGTATGGCGTGACTTTGCCTCCAGAGGGTCCATTCCCTGCTTAACTATATTGGCTGTTTTGATGGGCAAAGCAATGCTGGATGCTTACAAAAAGAACGGTTTTAGCTTAGCACTTATGCTGACCGTACTGGTACTAGGTATTTCATGGATCACACCAGCATGGCTATTAACCAAAGCACCGGCCCTTACGGCAAAACCGACCATTCGTGACGGCATCGGTTCATTTGGAAACCCACAGATCAGTGATAACCATGATCCGGAAGGTCTTGGCTCTAGCTTGTCAAATTTTTACTCAATCGAACCCCAACATCGCTTTTTTTACAGACTACTGGCAAAACCTTCCGCAGAAAAAAGCCGTCGTTAGGCAGGTGGCAATAGTGGCAACCAACAGTCTCGTCGTTACCTTACCGCGATGAAAATCTCTATGTACGTAATGGCCGCGCTCTACATGCTGGCGGGCATCTGGCACTTTGTCCGGCCAAAATTTTACCTCTACATCATGCCGCCTTACCTGCCCGCCCATACAGCACTGGTGTTCTGGAGCGGCGTGGCCGAACTGGCGCTGGGTATCGGTCTGCTGTTTCCGGCCACTCGTGTTTGGGCGGCGTGGGGCCTGATTGCCTTGCTCATCGCCGTTTTCCCGGCCAATTATTACATGGCTATTGGCGAAAAATTTCAGGCTATGTCGCCCTGGATTCGGTGGGGTCGATTGCCCGTTCAGGGTTTATTGATCTGGTGGGCGTACCAGTACACGAAGTGAGTTTAGTGTTTCACCCAGCTAGTTGCTGTGGCTGTCGCTTGGCCCAGCGCGACTGCCACAGCAACTAGCCAGTCCGCAACAAAAGACAAAAAACTATTTTTGCCCTCGATATGGCGAAGAAGCAGAAATATTATGTGGTCTGGAGCGGGCGGCAAACGGGCGTGTTCGATAGCTGGGATACGTGCAAAAAACAGGTGGAGGGCTTCGACAAGGCCGTTTTTAAATCCTTCGATAGCAAAGTAGAAGCCCTGAAGGCCTATACCGACAAGCCATCGCGGTATATGGGTAGCAAGGGGAAGACCGCCCCGCAACTAAAGCTCACCGACCTGCACCGCCCACCCATCGAAGATAGCGTAGTGGTAGATGCCGCCTGGAACACCGCCACCGGCGACATGGAATATCAGGGCATTTACCTGCCCACGCGCGAGAAAATTTTTCACCGCGGCCCCTACCATGACGGCACCAACAACATCGGTGAGTTTCTGGCGGTGGTTCATGCCCTGGCCCTGCTTCATCAGCGCGACTCGAACCTGCCTGTCTACTCTGACTCGCGCACGGCTATTAGCTGGGTGAAAAAGAAAAAGGCCAATACCAAGCTAGACCCTACGCCCCGCAACGCCGAGCTTTTTGAGTTGATTGAACGCGCCGAAACCTGGCTCAATACCCACCGGTTTGCCAACGCGATTCTGAAATGGGAAACCACTCAATGGGGCGAAAACCCCGCCGACTTTGGCCGTAAATAATTCATTATTCCCGCAAATTTGTTTTTCTCTGATAAATTTGCGGGAATAATTACGGTTATGATCCCACGTCTTGCCCAAAGTGACTTGTTGCAACGGCTGGCTTATTTTCCTGCTGTGGCCTTGCTTGGCCCTCGGCAAGCAGGCAAAACCACCTTAGCGCAACTGGTTCAGATTAATGTTGGACGGCCTTCTGTCTATTTTGATTTAGAGCGTAGCAGCGATTTAGCCAAGTTTCAGCATGACCCCGTTCTGTTTCTGGAGCAGTTTGCCAATCAGACCGTTATCCTCGACGAGATCCACCGGTTGCCTAACCTCTTTCCTGATTTGCGCGGGCTGATTGACCGCAACAGGCTACCAGGCCGCTTTATACTGCTGGGGTCCGCTTCACCTGACTTGCTAAAAAACACCTCAGAATCGCTGACCGGCCGAATTGCTTACGTTGAGCTAACGCCGTTTCTACTGCGTGAATTACCCGTTGCCGATTACCAGACTCACTGGCTTCGGGGCGGTTTTCCAAACAGTATGCTGGCTCCCACCACTGATATATCGGTCATATGGCGCGAAGATTTCATCCGAAATTATGTGGAGCGAGACTTGCCTCAGCTGGGGTTGCCGGCCAGCCCTACCCAATCGCAACGATTGCTGACCCTGCTGGCCAATCAGCAGGGTGGTTTACTCAATCAGTCGGCGTTGGCTAATGCGCTGCAAGTGCGCAATCCGGTCATGACCTCGTACCTGAGTTTTTTGGAACAGGCATTTTTAGTTAGGCGGCTTCAACCCTACTACACAAACGTTGGCAAACGACTGACCAAAGCACCTAAACTTTACCTGCGCGATAGTGGCCTGTTGCATCAGTTACTCCGCCTCTACGATACATCATCGTTGTTTGGTCATCCCGTGGTAGGGGGGTCGTGGGAAGGGTATGTACTGGAACAGATTATTCCGCTGTTGCGCTATGATCAACTGCCTTTTTTCTACCGCACAGCCGATGGTGCCGAGCTTGATCTTGTGGTTGAAAGTCAGGGAAAAATTCAGTTGGCCGTTGAGATTAAATTATCCGACACGCCAACGCTGTCAAAGGGTGTTACTGTAGCGTTGCAGGATCTTGGCAATCCACCTTTGTTGGTCGTCACGCCCTCATCGGTAACCTATCAGCTTCGGCAAAACGTCACGGTCTGTTCCGTAGTTGATCTGCCTGATCAATTGGCAAAATTGCTACACTGATTTAGCCTTCACCCCACCAGTGCTTTCCGGTAGGCGGTTGGGGTCTGACCGGCTATTGCTTTAAACGTCTTGTTAAAATGCGACAGGTTAGTATAGCCCACGCTGCTGCCGATGGTGGCAACGGGCTGATCGGTATGGAGCAGGCGGCGGGCCTGACTCACTCGGTATTCGTTCACAAAATCGGAGAAGGTGAGCTGCGTCATGCGCTTGAAATAGCGGCAGAACGCGGGTACCGTCAGGTTGGCCAAATCAGCCACGGTGGGCAGTTCAATGGCTTCCGCATAATGAGCCGCCACGTAGGCGTATATCCGGTTGATGCGACCCTCTTCTTTCGGGTTTAGCTCGAACCGGATACCATCGGCTTGCAGGGGCTGCACGTCAGGTGCGAGGGCGAGGTACTGAAAAATAGTGAGTAAACTCAATAGCCTGTCGAAGCCTGTCTGGTGCGGAAGTTGGAGTAAGCGTGGCCCCAGAGCTTCCTTCGTCGCTTTTCCGAAAGCCAGTCCCTGTCCGGCCCGCTCAAACAGGCGTTGGACGGCCGCCATTTCGGGGGTTTGCAGAAAGGCCTCACCCAGAAAATCGGACCGCATCTGCACTACCACTTCTTCGTAGGGACCTTCTTTACCATGGCTGAAATTGAGGTGCGGTACATTGGGGCCAATAAACACCAGTTCGCCCCCATCATAGGCCGATATGTTTTGCCCTACGTGCCGCCGCCCGCTGCCTTCAGGAATGTACACAATCTCATATTCAGGATGGTAATGCCAGTAGACCCAGCATGTCTGCGGGTCGGTGAGATGCACCACCCGAAACGAACTGCCCGACTCCGGCTCTATTTTCTCGAACTGTAAGCGCATCATTTTTCGGTTAACTATTGCTCAAATTACGCGCTCATTACCTGAACCTGCACTGTTTGATCCTATTTGTTGTCAATACAGCATTAGTACTGGTAAATGGGTTCAAACTTCGGCCAATTGTCGGCCCGTATCTTTGTGCCATGAATACATCCCTGCAACCTGTTCATTCCCTCACCCGACATCTTGCCGTGTTCTTCGGCGATGCCCAGGCGCGGGCGGTGGGGTTGGTGTTTGCCACTGAAAGTATGCTGTTCGGTAGTTGGGTAGCACACATTCCCCACGTAAAAGACACGCTGCAACTCACCGACGCCCAACTGGGCATGACGCTCTTTGCACTCCCCGCCGGCCTGATCACCATGAACCCGCTAACGGGCTGGCTTGTGGGTAAGATGGGACAGGTAAATGCCTGTTTCTGGGCCGCAATAGCCTTTTGTGCAGCGTTGCTCATACCTGTCACGGCACCCAACGTCTACGTCCTCGTGGCTGGTTTGTATGTGGTGGGCCTGTGTAGCGCCCTAATCAACGTGGCGATGAACACCCTGGCTACCGACGTAGA
The DNA here is from genome assembly GCF_017353185.1 of Fibrella rubiginis. GTDB lineage: Bacteria > Bacteroidota > Bacteroidia > Cytophagales > Spirosomataceae > Fibrella > Fibrella rubiginis. The sequence continues at coordinate 18,279 of NZ_JAFMYV010000012.1, forward strand.
AAAGGCTCGCAACATTGTGATCATGTCGTCGTGCCACGGCATGTGGAGCGTAGGCGGCATCATCAGTTCGGTCATCGCGGGCATTGCCATTGCCAACCACGTCCCCCCTGCCCTGCACGTGGCGAGTATATCGGCATTTGTGCTGCTCTGCACATTTTTAGTCCGGCCCGTTTTGCAATCCATCAAAGTGGTACCGCCCGAAAAGTCGGCGGCCTTCGTGAGGCCAAACCTCGATCTGCTCCTGATGATTTTTATTGGTCTGGCGGTGGCTATGGGCGAAGGGCTGGCGTTTGACTGGAGCGGTATCTACCTCCGCGACACGCTCAAAACCAGCAGTCAGGTGGCGGCACTGGGCTTTGGTGCTTTTTCGCTAACCATGACCCTGGGCCGGTTTCTTGGCGACGCCATTATTCCGCGCATCGGGGCCAAACGCTGGCTGTTGCTGGGTGGACTGATTGCCGCATCGGGGTTGGTGCTGGCGGTGGTTGTTCCCTACGCACCAGTGGCCCTGCTGGGTTTTGCGCTACTGGGGGCGGGCAGTTCACTGGGCGCACCCATTCTGTATTCGGCAGCGTTGCGGGTGCCGGGCATTGCCCCCGCCGCGGGGCTGGCTACCTTCGCTACATTCAGTTTTGTGGGTTTCCTCGCCGGTCCGCCGCTCATCGGGTTTATTGCCGATGCCTTCGGACTGCCGTGGGGTTTGCTGTTCGTCGCCCTGATGTTGCTCGGTTCGGCTATCGTGAGCCGGTTTGTGAATTTATTTTAATACAAGTCGATAGTTGTTGCGTGATCACGCTTGCATCGGCAATCGACTCCCTTTCTTATGCTTAAAGCGGTTATTTTCGATATGGATGGTGTCATTGCCGACACCAACGCGCACCACCAGATTGCCTGGCGGGCCTACTACGAACAACACGGCCGGACGCTCTCCGACGCTGAGTTTGTGGAACACATTGCGGGCAAACACAACAACGCCATTGTAGGCCATCTGTTTCCCGGACAAGTTCTTCCCCCCGACGATATACACCGGCTGGGCTACGAAAAAGAAGCCCTTTTCCGCGAAATCTATGCGCCCGATATCAAGCCCGTACCTGGATTACCCGCGTTTTTGAGCATGCTGAAAGCACACGGCATCAAGACCGCTGTGGCTACATCGGCCCCTGTCGAAAACCTTGATTTCGTGATAGACACCCTGCAATTGCGCTCCCTCTTCGACGAGTTACTGCACGAAAAACTCGTTACCCGACCCAAACCTGATCCGGAGATTTACCTCAAGGCCATGGCAATGTTGGGGGTGTCGGCAGCAGAGTCGGTCATTTTCGAAGATTCCATGACAGGTTTGCAAGCCGCCCGTGCAGCCGGTGCACGCGTCATTGGCGTGGCTACTACTCACAGCATCAGCGAGTTAGAGGTATTTACAAATGACGCTATCGTTGATTTTACCGAAATGACCTGGGAGCGAGTGTCAAAGGCAGTTTAAGGTCCAAGAGTAAAACCTTAGACTACCCTCACTGCATCACCTACGCGAATGACTCCCCCGCGGATCACCCGTGCGGTGATGCCGCCGTGGCCGCGCAGGGCGTTGTAGCCACCTGCACCGAAGGCCGTTTCCATTTTCGAGCAGGGGTAGCATTCGCCGGTATATTCCAGTTGCACTTCGTCGCCGATCTGAACTGTCTGGCCTTTGAGTGCCAGCAGATTCAGGCCCGATACTACCAGATTACGCCGCGTAAGGGCCGGGTCCAGAGAGGGCCAGCCCATGAAGGAGGCAATGACGGGTAGGTGTTCGGCCTGGAGCAGTGTGACGTGACGCTTGCCATTTTGGCCGCTGTAATGGTCGCCCGCTAATCCTCCATCCAACTCAACCTTTACTTCCGACAATGAGCTAACGGCTTCATTACGAGCAGGTCTGATACTGATGTAATCGAGCTTTCCAATGCGCGGAAACACTTCGAACAAATCTTTGATATTGGCAGGCACGGGAAGTAGTTTGCTATTATTAGTTTACCGTTTTCCGTTACTTCATTAGCGTAGACTGTTCCAGGGTTAAGCAACAGAAAACGGTATACAGTAAACTTTGTTCTTACACCGATGGGACAAACTCCAGATTAACGTCGGTTTTGACATTATTAATCGTGGTGTTCTGACGGAGAATCAGTTTGGTACGGCTCAACTCGATGATGGGGAAGATGCCTTTGAAACCCGTCACGTCAACGTCGAGGCCCTGGTAGTCCTGGGTCAGTTTCCAGCTACCCGCGTTAATGATCTGCTTGGTGTTACGGTCGATAGCGCGGGCAATGTTAGCCTCGGTAAACTGGATGTCGATAAAGTTGAGCGCCAGGGCCGACACACCAAGCTGATTTACGGGTACAACCGTGCCGTCATCGGCTCTGGTGATGCGTTCCATGCGCCATTTATTAGCTACCAGCACATCGGCGCGGGCAGCGGAGGGGGTCTGAATGGTGTCGTCCTTTTTGCAGGCGGCCAGACCTGCGAAACAAAAAAAGGCCAGAAAAAGTAGCGTGCGCATGGGTTGAGCGTTTGTTGTAGAAAACGAATTAACAACGCTTTGGTTGTATATTCACTTTATGGCACGCCTGAACTACCCCAACCGGTCGCTTCGTCAGTGGCCCTTCCGTCCAACGCGCTGGCTGTTGCTGGGCGTGGGTGCGTGGCTAAACGCCTGCGCACCAACTGCTCCCGTTCATACCCACCGCGCCGCCGATGACTCGGAATATTACGTGCAGGCTGTTCCCGACGACATCATCAATCGCCGTATTCTGCCCGACCCCATCGGTGGGCTTGGCCACAGCAACGACCCGCAGTTGCGCGTGACGGACATGCGGCTCACAGCGCAGTATACTGTGCTTTACCTCACCTTCGACCACACGGCGGCAGGGTTTGGTAACAACGCGGGCACCGAAATCTCCATTGATCCAAAAGCGAAGCTGCTCGCCCCCGACGGCAAAAGTACGTTTGCATTCGTAAAGGCTGAAGGCATACCGCTTTCACCGGAGAGCCGCAAAGTAGAGGCGAATGATAAAGTGAAATTTGTGCTTTACTTCGAGCGATTGACACCCGGTATAGAAGAATTTGCTCTCTATGAAGGCGAAGATACCTCCACGCTCAGCTTCTGGCGCGTAACCGATATGCACATCGAGAATCCGGAGAACTAAGGAAGTTTAAGGTTTAATAGCCAACTTTAGAAGGGGTCGCCTAGACCCTGGCCATTGAACCTTAAACTCCCTATTCCGCTGCGCTAAATTTTTCAGCGGCGGCGATAATCTGTCTGGTTAACTGAATAGCTTCCTCTTCGCCGAGACTGTTGGCAAATTTAGCCCAGTTTTCCTGCCAGGCCGTAGCTACAGCCGGTGCCAGCACCTGCCCGGCGTCGGTGGCAAACACCAGTGTGCGCTTGCCTTCTGGTTGTCGGCGCACCAGCCCCTTTCCTTCCAGCTTTTCAATCAGCCTTGTAATCGTCGATGGCGACAAAAACAGCGTTTCGCTGAGTGCCGTTGGCGTTTGCCCCGGCTGTTCGGCTACTTCGTTGAGCAAATACGCGTGTGAATAAGACAGCCCCAGCTTGGCAAATTCGGCATCACCAATGACCGTTACCGCCCGTGCCAGTGCATTGGCCGCAAAGAGCAAACAGGCCCCATAGCGCGAGGTAGATGCAGCAGGTGAAACAAGGGGGTTGGCAGTTTCCATGGTCAATTAACAAGCCGACTGGCGTTGTAGTTGCACTACGCTACTTAAGCGGTAGGTGAACTTCGGCCATCATACACCGGGCCGATCCTCCCCCATTCGCTTCAATGGCCGACAGGTCGAAGGCCTGCAAGGTAGCGTAATCATCGAGTACGTCAATCTGTTTTTCTGTCAGTGAGTTGAGTGCCCGTTTTGACATCACAAGCAGCTTTTGCCCGCGCGTAGTCTGCACCTGCAGCATGTTTCCGGCAAAGGCGTTCATCTGTTCCAGCGTGATCTCCACGATGCGTTTGTTCAACCCTTCCAGCGCCTGACGAACCATGAGGCGCTCATCGAGGTCGGTGATAGCCTGCAGGCAGATCACCACAAACGTGTCGCCGATGGACATGAGCACGTTGGTGTGGTACACCGCCTTGCCGGTCTGGTCTACTGCCCGGAAGGCCACCGTCTGGTAGCCCGTTCGCTGCCGAAACTCGGCCAGTGCGTCAATATCAGTGCGGGGCGAGAGGCAGGCGAAGGCAATGCGGTGCATCCGGTCGAGAACCATGCTGCCCGTGCCTTCAAGGTATTTTCCCTCATTTTCAAAGTGAGTCAGGTCTACCACCTTCGATACGTGAAAGCGTTGCGCCAAATCATCAATAATGTCCTGTCGACGTTCCAGACGGCGATTTTCGGCCTGCATAGGATACAGTACCACCGTGCCGCTGTAGTGAAACGACACCCAGTTGTTGGGAAAAATAGAGTCGGGCGTGTGCGGATCAGCGGTGTCATCGTAGACCATGACATCTACCCCCGACGCCCGCAGTTGGCGTACCATTTCGTCGAACTCGCGCTGCGCTTCGGCCTGCGCTAGTTCAGACGGTTGCCCGGCCAGTGTGGTATCCTGGAACGCGTTCGAAGCGGCGGTCTGGTCGTTGAACCCAAACCGCACGGGCCGAATCATGAGAATGCGTGAGGTAGTTTGTGATTGCATATCGGTTGTAATCTTGTGCTTAAAAATACAAAAACTAAAGAGTGGCGTAACACAGGCCGAAGTCTGCGTTACGACTTTACGGTATCCCTTAGCAGGGGCAAACTCATGCAGTGACTACCGCCTCTTGCCCGGCTCAGTTCCGCCGAAGGCAGCATGATGAAGGTATTTTCAACCGTGTCCGGCCACGATTCGCCCCGCTCGAAGCGATCCAGAATGGCGGCAGCGGTGATGACCTCAAAACCGGCTTCGCGGAAAGCCTGCGCCGTTTTGTCGTTGCGGTCATAGCCCACTACCACGCCATCTTTCAGGGCCAGGAGGTTGCAGGAGTCTGTCCACTGTTCGCGGGCTCCAAAGGGAAATTCGTTGTTACCTGAATAAATAAACTGCACAGGTTCAGTGGCGCCCAATTCATGCTGGCTGATGTCAGTTAGCAGGTCTTCGAGATTGTCGATAGTGACAGGTTTCTGTTCCTGCCCCTTTGTGAACTGAAGGATTTTTAGGTCTTCCGACAAATCTTTGGGCGCGAAAAAATGCATTACGTCACGCTTTTTTGCCTCATCGCCGGTGCGGGCCAATGAGCCCAGCAGCACCCAGACATTGCGCTTTACCTGCGTAAAAATTGTGTCTATGTGCATATAATCGCGCTTTTTTGGAATCTTCACAATCGTCAGCTTGTCAACTACGCCTTTCTCAAATACCAGCCGCATCACCTGCTGCGCGGCATAGAGTGTAGTGCGTTCGCTACAGCCAATGATCAGGTGCCGGGGCGCAATCATCATCACGTCGCCGCCTTCCAGTGTGGCGCGGGTGAGGTCATGTGCCACCTCGCTGTCGGGCAGGAGAAAGCTATGTTCGTTGTCGGGAATCTCGATGATTTTGTCGCGATAATCAGCAAATATCGGGTGGTTGAAAAAGATATACTGGGCCAGCAGCGCCTCGCGGGTCCGGGCCTGTTTGGCAGGTTTGTTGAGCAGAATATGGTCGTTGATGACAATGCCGATGTCTCGCGTGAAAATGAAGTTAGGCAGGGGGGCAAACAGCATTGTCTTGTCGGGTAATGAACCCGAAATCAGGATCTTGGCCAGTTCTGTAGGGCTAAACTGATTGATGTTGAACTGGGTCTGAAATGAGGTTCGTTCAATCCCGCAGATAACGGCAATGAGCTTGGTACGAATGCTTTCGCTGGTTAAAATATCAGACAGAAGGCACTGAATATCAACTACTTTATCAGAAGCAAAATAATCAGCATGGTCGGGTTTGAAGAAGCCCCTGTCGGTGCCGGGTGCCAGGGCTTCTACACGTCCCTTTATTTTGTCAGGGTCAAGAAAATAGAGCAGCAGTTTCACGTAGAAATCATACTCGTCACGCCGCATCATGTCGAGGTTCACGATATCTTCGAAGAGCCAGTCCTGAGCTTTGGAAGGGACCACTTTGCCTAACCCCCGGTCGGGGCTGTGAATGAGCAGGCGGCGGAGCGTACCGATTTCGGACGAAACGTGAATCTGGTTAATAGCAACGGGGATGTCCTGGGCAAGCATATGTTGGGTACGTTGGAAAATCGCAAGGTACGGCGGAAAGCGTTTGTAACGGTCTGCCGACAGGGCCTTGCCGGGGCGGTTTATCATTCGGAATTTGGCAGGATAATTGCTCGAATTACGTGTTTATACGGATATTTGCGGGGATGGATGTAGCCGTATTTTCTTTGTCCTATCGTATAAATTACTACTTTTGTATAAGTATAAATCCTTTTTGTATGCACCTTATGCAAATTAGATGGGTGACAGTTATCTTGTTGCAACTGGCTACCCTACCCCTTTTTGCTCAATCACCCACCCCAGACCAATCGGAAGCTGATGCCAAACTTATCGAGTCGCAACGGGAGCGCATTAACACGTTGCAACAGCAACAGACCGCGCTGCGCAACCGGCTACGACAGGAAGAACGCCGAAGCCGACAGGCCGAGGAACGGCTGGTGGTAACGGAGAAAACCATCGAAAGCCGTAACGACTCCATCGGCCGGTACATTCAGGTGATAAGCGATCTGAACGGGCGGCTCTCACAAATGCAGCTTGCCCAGCGCGAGGCCGAAGCAGCCCGCACCCGTATCGAAGTGATCCGCGATACAGCCCTGGCCAAAGTCGCTCGGCTCACCTACGAGCGCAATCTGCTGACCATCCCCGACCTGATTCGGATTTACCGGGTTACTCCTGCCGAAACGCAGGCCGTTCTGATTCGAAACCTCAATCAGGCTGAATCAGAATTCCAGTATAGTGTCGATTCCACGGCCAGCGAACTCAAAATTATCCGCCACTTCGACGGTCAGACCGAAGCCTGGTGGGTGTTCGACAAAACGGTAGATACCATACTTGAACTGACTCTGCAGTTCAAACGTGATCGATTCGACCGGAAGCGTACGCTGGTGTTTGCCAATTCGCGTCTGTTGCAAAAGACCCGCTACAGCAACAAGCCGTTTGAGGAGCAGACCGATAGCGAAAAAATCGCCCTTTATCGCGACAAAACCCTGAAACTGCTGGAGGGCAATCTCCGCAGATTTTCTGACAAATAACCCCTGCTGGCATGAGATCAAGTATACGTTTATGGCTGGCCTTTGGGCTGGCCTTGTGGTGGTGTGTCGGCCCGGTTCAGGCACAGAGTCAATCTACCGTGCTATCCGGGCGTATTACGCGGGCTTCCAACGGCGACCCGTTGGTGGGCGCGTCGGTATTTGTGAAAGGAACCAAGCGTGGAACGATCACGAACCGGCTAGGCCGCTACCGGCTCGCTTTCACCGAACCCGTAACCGTTGTCGTTCGCTTTGTAGGCTTTCGTGATATAGAAATCCCGTTAGAGCCAACTGGCAAATCTATTGAGCAGAACTTCGAACTGGTCAGCAACGAGACGCAACTGGCCGATGTACTGGTAGCTGCTAACCGGCAGGACGAATACCTGCAGCAAGTGCCTGTAGCGGCTTCGGTAGTGGGTCGGCGCGACCTCGAACGGCGTAGCATCTACAACACCATGGAAGCCCTGAACAACACGCCCAACCTCATGACCGATTCGTGGCTGAATTCGCAGGTGTCGTTTTCAATTCGGGGGCTGTCAACTGTATTCGATAACGTGGGATTTGAATCGACGGTGGCGCTGTATATCGACGACGTGTATTTCTCGCGCAGTTTTGCCTACAACCAAACCCTCATGGACATTGACCGCGTAGAGGTGTTGCGCGGCCCGCAGGGAACGCTGTTTGGCAAAAACACCATTGGTGGGGTGATTCACGTCATCTCCGAAAAGCCCGACATGAACAACTCCGGGCAGATTGAACTCAACTACGGTAACTATAACTTCCGGCAAATCAGGGCTAAACTCAACCGGCAGCTTATCAAAAATAAACTGGCCGTCCGGCTGACGGGTGCGCTGAGCCTGCGTGATGGCTACGTTACTGACCGCGTAGCAGCCAACGAAGCTCTCAATAAAACCGACTTTTTCGGGTTTCGCGGTTCGCTGCTCTACACCCCATCCAACCGCTTAACGCTGACACTGCGAGGCAACTACGGGCGCGATGGCAAAGCCGAAAACACCTTTGTGTATCTTAGCAAGCCCGATTACAACCCAGTAGGTGTTCGGGCTGACGAAGGCCTGACTACCAATCAGAACGTCCCGGTCGAGTTTAACCGCGACCAGTACGGAGGCATGGGTAAGCTGGAAGTCAAACTGGGGCGAAACACGCTCACGGCCATTTCAGCACTCAATAGCTCGACAGACAGCTACTTCAGCGACAACGACATATCGGCTGCCGACGCGTCGCGCTGGGGCCGGGCTCAGGGCCTGCGGACGTTTAGTCAGGAACTCCGCATCAACTCGCCCCGCGACCAGAAATTTGCCTACGTGGCCGGGCTGTACTACCTCAATGAACGCATAAGTGTCACAGATACTTTCACGCTCAATAAAGACTTTGTGCCCGTTGCGGCCAGATTACTGGGCGCGCCCATTGCCAACGCCAGCAAGTTTATCAGTGAGGGCTACACCACAAACGCAGTCATTCGGTCACAGAGCGCCGCCGGATTTATATCTGGCGCTTTAGAACTTACACCTAAACTTCGACTGAGCGGTGGATTGCGACTCACGGCAGAAACCCGTGAACTGGCTTATTACCAGAAGATCCGGAATCAGGTGGTAAATGGCAAATCCTTCAATATCATAAACCTATACGCCGCTAACATAGGCAGTAAGACCAACCCTGAAACGCGCCAAACCTCCAACGTAGCCCTATCGTACGATATGGGACTTGACTACCGGTTCACGTCGAACTTGATGGGATACGCCAAATTTGTACGGGGCTTCAAAGGAGCAGGATTCAATACAGCCCCGATCAAAGACAGCGAAAGCGGGGGACTGGTTTTTCGACCAGAATACGTAAACAATTATGAAATTGGGCTGAAAGCCAAACCCACCGAGCGAATTCAGGTGAATGGTGCCGTTTTTTATACCGACTACAAAGACAAACAGGAACTGCTCGACCAGGGCACACGGGTGCGGGTAGCCAACGCCCCCCTGACGCGGGGCTACGGGGCCGAAGTCGAGTTTTTGGCTATGCTTAAGCGATTTCGGATCGACGTGTCGGCGGGCTATCTGAACCTGAGATTTGTTGATTTCCCCTTCGGCACCGACGACAATGGCAACCCGGTTAACTACGCAGGTAACCGGCTGCTGAAGGCTCCCGACTGGACATTTTCGGTTGCCCCTGAATACAACATACAGTTGAACGACAAGCTGCGGATGTATATGGGGCTAAACATAAATCACACGGGCAAAGCCTACAACGACATATCGAACTCGGAGATCCTTGCCCGTGTACCGGCCAGTATTGTCAACGGACGGGTGGCTATTGTACCTGCCAATGGGAAATGGAGCGTTGCTTTCTGGGGGAAAAATCTGACCAACAAACTCTACATTCAGCACGGTTGGGAATATGAATTTGGTGACCAGATTGCCTGGAGCCGCCCCCGCTACTATGGTGTTGAGGTATACCTCAATTTTCGTTAACGACCAGCATATCCAAATTTCGAACCACTAACTCCGAACGACAAACTCTTTTCGTCCCTTCCAGTTAATTAGTGGAATAACTCGATCAGCGAGTCCATTTTTTAACAACACACTCAACGCGCTATGCAACCCAACATTGGCCTTGACAAGGAAGTCCTCCAACAAGACAACGAATTGCTGAATGGCTTTTTAGCCGACCTTCACGTGCTTTACATCAAAACCCGCAAGTTCCACTGGGATGTGTCGGGTCCAAGCTTCAAGGAATACCACGAATTTTTCCAGGAGCAGTATGAAGCGCTGGAAGAAGAAATTGATCAGGTAGCCGAACGTATTCGCCAGTTGGGCGGTCGCCCGATTGCCACCATGAAAGATTTCCTGTCGACATCGAGTCTTAAGGAAGACCACGATGGTCACATTCATACGCAGGAGATGTTCAAGCGGCTGTTGGGTGACCACGAGCAGGTGATCCGTGAACTTCGCGAAGATGTAGACACCTGCACCGACGATTTGAAAGACGCCGGTACCGCCGACTTCCTGACGGGCCTGATGGAAGCCCATGAGAAAATGGCCTGGATGCTCCGCAAATACCTGAGCGACGAGCGGGGATAGATTTTTTAGTGGTAAGTGATAAACGGTGAGTGGTAAGTGGGCTGACGCGCTTTCAGTTATGCGTCAGCCCACTTACCACTCACCGTTTATCACTTACCACTAATTTCACAGCCAATTCTTTTTCTTGAAGAAATAGTACGTTGCGCCAGAGGAGAGCACCATGAGGGCGATGGCAAAGGCGTAACCATAGCGCCAGTTTACTTCCGGCATGTTAGGAAAATTCATGCCGTAGACACTGGCAATGAGCGTGGGCGGCAACAGTACCAGCGAGAGTACGGTAAATATCTTGATGATGTTGTTTTGCTCCAGATTAACCAGACCCAGAAAGGTATTCTGCAGAAATTCCAGGCGCTCAAACACGAAATTCGTGTGATCAACCAGTGAGTTGATGTCTTTTATCAGCGTTCGCAGACGCTGCTGTTCTTCCGAGGTAAACCAGCCGTCGGACCGGATCATGGCCGATATAACGCGCTGCTTATCCACCACATTTTCCCGAATTGACATTGTCAGCTCTTGGTAATCATTTATTTGCAAGAGCATTTGCCGTTCCAGCTTGGCGTCCAGGTCCATCTGCTTATTGATCGCTTTCACCGCCGACGACAACCCCTCCAAAATATCCGCGTCGTAGTCGATGCGCGATTCGAAGATGGAAATCAGGATTTGCGCGCCATCACTAAAGGCCGCACGCTTCGATTTGATCTTCTTTACCATGTCGGCAAAGGAGCGCAAATCAGCGTTGCGATAGGTAAAGAGTACGTCGTCTTTGAGCAAAAAGTTGACTGGCACCGTGCGATACTGTTGCTCACGGTCGGGCACCATGAAATTGGAGTTGGCCACCAGCACCTCATCTTCCTCAATAAAACGCGAACTGCTTTCAATCTCGGCCTGCTCCTGCTGACTCTGGAAGCTGATGTCAAATTTTTCTTCTACACTCCGAATCTCGTCGGACGTGGGATTTTGTAGATCAACCCAAAGAGTGCGTTCGGTATCCTGAAACGAGTCCATGTCGCGGACTTTCCGCACCGCCGTTTCGTCCTGCTGAAATATGCGAATCATAGTATGAGTTCAAGGTTTAACGTTCAATGTCTAAAGTTGCTTCGCGCCCTACCGCAACGCGCGAAGCAAGGTTGAACGTTGAACTTTGAACTTTAGACATTAAACGTCTTTCCTTTCACCCAGAACAAAAAAATCACGCCCACCGTTGCCAGGGCGGCTGATAACCCAAAAGCGGTTTGCAGTGCGCTGTCGGGCATATGCGTATAGAACCAGCCCGCCGCCAGGGCCCCAATACCAATGCCCGCCTCCAGCGCAATATACGTGGTAGCCACGGCCCGGCCCCGCGTAGCATCGTCGCTCAGGTCCACTGTCCAGGCTTGTACCGTTGGCGAATTCATACCCCACGCCATACCATAGAGAATGGCCGAGGCATAGAAGAGCGCAATGGAATCGGTCATGGACAACATCACCAGCGAAACCGCCAAAATGACGTTAGCCCCGATCAGTACGGGCACCCGCCCGTAACGGTCCGAGGATTTTGACAGCGTGAGCCGCACCAGCAATGAAGCCAGCGTGTAGACCGCAAAAAACCAGCCTTTGTTGGCCACCCCTACTGATTCGCTCAGAGCCGGGGCCAGCGTGATCACCGCCCCCGACGCGAATGAGGCCAGTAGCTGCACAAAAAACGGCCACCGCACGCCCCAGTCAAACCACTCATCTTTCTGGAGGCGAAGCAGGTTGAACCGGAATGGCTGCGGGTTTTCCAACGTTTCGGGCAGGCGCAGCAAAATACCGATAGACAGTAACGCAAAGCCCGACGAGGTATAAAACATGGTATTCATTGAGGCGTTGTTTACCAGAAACGAGCCAATAACCGGCCCCAGCGACATGCCCGTGGCCGTGAATAATCCCAGCGCACCCATGGCCTCACCCCGACGGTCGGCAGGAACCACATCGGCCACGTAGGCTGACGTACCCGTGGGTTTGGTGCCCGTGGAAAAGCCGTGAACGAGGCGCAGGGTGAGGAACCCCGCCACGGTAATCAGAAATGGGTAGAGCAAACCGCAGATGAAGCAAACGACAGACCCAAACGCCATCACGGGCACCCGGCCCACGGTGTCGGTTATTTTGCCGCTGAATGGCCGCGACAGCCCCGCCGTCAGGGTAAACAGTGCAATAACCCAACCCAGATAGTCCTGCCCACCGATCTGCTTCAGGTAGCCGGGCAGTTCAGGGATCATCATCGAAAAACTGGCCGAAAACAAGAAGTTACTGATACACAGCAACCAGAACGGCAGCGTATAAAGGGTAGGACGAGATGAGCCGACAGTGGGTTGGCGAGCGAGCAACGTTGACCTGTTTGGGTGAGGTGCAAAGATACAAACCCACAACCCAGATACCCTGCCCATTGACTCAATAGAGCCGCTGGCGCGGTCGATGGGTGAAGTATCGAAAGGCTGAATACAGCCCCCGAAGCCTGATTTAAATGCTATTAAAGTTGCCACTCACCCCAACTGTGACGTCATCTTTTGGTGTCGGCATGCGTTCTGTAGTTGATAGCTGCCGGGCAAAAATCAACTTAACCTATGAAAACGCTCACTCGTCACTTGCTCTATTCGGCCACATTTTTGGTCATACTTCTGTTCATCGCCGGGCTCACTCTTTTCCGCGAAGCCCCCGTTGCTGAAATAATTCTGAGCGACCTGGCCCTGATCGCCACCGTACTTGGCGTGGGGTGGGCTTCTTCCCAGTTGAATCGCCGGTCGAGACCAGTGCATACCGACTCGGCCTATCGGAACAAAAGAGTGGTTTCATCAGCGTCGGAACTGGTCGATCAGGATTGAATCTTGGTTAAAATGAGTGCGTTAGCTCAGAAATAGCAACAACGCGGCGGGCAGCGTGTTTGCAGAAGTGATTGCATCCTATAAATCACTCAACGCCATGAAAACGCCAGTACAACGCTACGTCATTCTCTCTTTCATGTTTTTTCTGCTGTTCTCGATGAGCAGCTGCGCCGCCATCGGCGATATATTCAAAGCCGGTGCCTGGACGGGTGCTCTGTTCGTGATCGTGGGAATTGCCCTGGTCATCTGGCTTATCTCCAAGCTCTTCGGCGGCGGCGGTAATAGCAATACCTAGGCTTTCTGCAACACATAAAAAAAGCTCAGCAATGGTTGCTGAGCTTTTTTTATGCATGTGCCCTGCCCACCTTAGTCAATCGTTACGACCAGTTTTCCTTTTACATGTCCAGCTTCCCTTTCGGTATGCGCCTGCGCTATCTCGGCCAACGGATAGGTATGCTGAATCACTGATTTTAGCCGACCTTCGGCTGTGTGCTTCAGCATCCAGTTCATATCTGTCTGGGTGAAGCTAAACAGGATGAAATCAGCCTTCTGGTCGGCGAACAGGCTCGTTACTTTTTCCAGCACCCCTTTCGGCGAGGGCCTGGTTGTCACGTAGGTGCCCGTTGGGGTCAGGATTGCGTGGCATTCATCAAACGAGCTTTTGGCCACGGCATCGAATACCAGGTCATAGGTCTCATCTTCTTTCGTGAAGTCAATTTCACGATAATTAATCACCCGGTCGGCACCCAGTTCTTTCACCATCGTTACCGCGTCGGGACCACACACCGCCGTAACGGTAGCTCCCAGAATCTTGGCCAGTTGCACGGCATAATGACCTACGCCTCCGGCAGCTCCGTTGATAAGCACCCGGTCCATGGGTCGCAGGTGGCCTTTGTCGCGCATGGCTTGCAGGGCCGTTCCGGCAGCAACGGGCATGGCGGCGGCCTGCTCGAACGTGATCGTGTCGGGGAGCTTCACCAGGTTGGTTTCCTTAGCCACGGCATACTCGGCATAGGCACCACCACTCATGCCCAATGTAGCCACGACGCGGTCGCCGGGCTGGAAATCGGTGATCATCAGGCCCACAGCTTCCACTACCCCCGCCACGTCGGCCCCCAAAATCTTCGGAAAATCGCTCGACATCATCAGTTTCATATCACCCGCACGCTGATGCGTCTCAAACGGGTTTACGCAGGTGGCGTGTACGCGAATGAGCACCTCGTGGGTATCGGGTTCGGGCTTGGGCACATCGGCCACGTGCAGTTCGCTTGCCGGGCCATATTGGTTGATAATTGCTGCTTTCATGTCGTTGCTGGTTTCGCGCAGTCTCGTCGGAAACATGCTATCAATCAGTAACGCCGGGCCGGGTTCAGGTGTTTGGCCTTGTTGCCCCGTCGGGGGCAACAAGGTCAATCCTATTGATGCATAAAAATACCCCAACTAGCATCAGCAGGGGCATTTTTGCTACCATCTTTATTCGTTCATCGAGTCATTTTTCGTTTCCACTGCGGGAATCTTTCAGATTGACAACTACCAAAAAATCAGGCAAAACGACGTAACTGATCTTATTGTAGGGCCGAACAAGTTGCTGACGAACCGCACTAAATTCAGGATGTGCTCTACCGATATAAGGCATCTTCATCATCATATCGATCAAGCAAGTAGGAAACAACATCACGGTAATCTTCCTGCGCTTCAGGCGTCCAGATTATTTGCCGAGCCACTGTTGTACTCGTTACTTCATAGCCTCGTTGGTGATGTACTCACCCCGCTCTAGTTGCCCCGTAAGGCGGCTCATCCGTTCCCGCAGAATCGGCTCGTCATCATCCAATGGCATATCCTGCTGTTCAACGTGCAAGGCAATCACGCGGTGAATATCAATGAGCGTCACTTCATTCTGAACGCTGTCAACCAATTGGTGAATACCTTGTCTTAGTTCTCCAGTTGTCATTGTCTTGGCTTCGTTGCTTGATATTCAAATTCAGCGATTCTATACACTACTGGTTCGCGCACTCGTGCGTGAGCCTCAACAGATTCTCCGCTTCCACCGCACACGTCGCTATCGTCCTGCCTCAGCTATCGGCTAAGACCCCAGTTGGGAGAAGTGACAGGGGTCAAAGTTTCTGAACAACGAATGCGATTTAACAATAGAATTATTCTATAAGCTTTGTAACGAACTCCATAATCTTCGGAGCTTGCTCATACAAACCTCGGGCCATCGCTCCCGTCATCACTGGCATGACCCACTTCATAACTTTCTCTTTCAGAACCTGTTTGTCGCCTTGATGTGTCGTCAGAATGGTCTGTAGCTCTTCTACCTCAGCTTTCTCAACACCAAGAGCTTCGAGCTTAGAATAGTCAGTCAAACCTACATTGTTCGTAATGTCCTTCTGTACTACGTTCTGCCCTGCAGCTACAGTAATGGGATTGTTGTTACCCCAGATATGGTTGTTTACAATGTTTTCCACTTTATTAAGATTTTCTTCGGTTGGATTAAAATCATTTTCTAAATTAGGAAATTGCGCGTATAGTTCGAGCAG
The DNA here is from genome assembly GCF_017353185.1 of Fibrella rubiginis. GTDB lineage: Bacteria > Bacteroidota > Bacteroidia > Cytophagales > Spirosomataceae > Fibrella > Fibrella rubiginis. The sequence goes on from NZ_JAFMYV010000012.1 coordinate 33,989, forward strand.
AGTATCTAATAACTTATGCTTAGTTAGATCGACGACTCTTTCATATTGACTTCTACTAATCTTTTTTATCACTGACCTTACAGCTCCCATCCTATCTTGTATATCTTGTTCGAACGGTTTAGCCATCGGGAGAGTCAAATTAGCAGGCAATGACAATGTAATGACGAGTTCATCTTTAAGGCTACTCAGTAAGGATTCGATAATATTTACAGAGTCATATAACTGATGTGTGTCATAGTATTTGGACAAGCTATCTTTACCCATATAGACAGGTACAACATCCTGTCCACCAAATGGTAACCTAATGACCAAGTAGGTTTGGCACGGTATAACTCTATAGTCAGGTAAGTGCAAATCATCTTTATAACCTTGGAGTTCTTGGTTGACCCACTCTCTTAAATTGGAAGCTTGTGTCCTCCCTGCAATTAGTTTTGCCCTTGTCAGCCCCTGACTAAGTGTTATTTTGTCATAAGCTAAATCTTCAATTAGATGTTTGATCATTTTACAAATATACATGTGAACGTAACTGCACAGAAATAATAAGATATGGATTCGCCGGTATTAATAATAAAAGATGTTTGGCGTCAGCTCATAATTTGTGGTGAATAGTCTGAGTAGATGAATTAATCGTGTATTTTTGCAGATTTTGGCGTTTGCTTTTGTGGTAAAGTTTTGGTTAAATAAGGCTAGCTAATTTCTTTTCCATTTTGGCCCATACTGCTGGGTCTGCCAAGTCCCTAAACCAACCTACTCGTATCGCGTATATACTCATTTCTCCAGTGGCTGGGTTAACCTCGAAGGCATCTACAAGTCCTCTATCATCCTGTACAATACCAAATGCTCTACATACCCCTTCTCTTACAACCTTCGTTTCCATTTATTCAAATAGTTATTTTGGTGAGCAACACTAGATCGAGGGTATATATATTTATTAGAATCCGTACACCAAAGACACTAATTATTATGAAGCCCCGCCAAATTTCTCTGGCGGGGCTTTTTAGTTTTGTTATTACTTCACCTCATACGGTACGTCTGACACGTCGCCGTCGGTGGGTTGGTTGCCGTTGGGTTGGCCAGTGAACCGCGTGAGATCAGCCCCCGCCAATATCTGCACCAAAGCCGCTTGCTTTTGCCGAACGGCATCCTCAACGGATTGGTAACGCCCCCGCTTCGTAGAAGTATCTGATTTCTTTGTTGCTGTCGTGTTCATAGCCATGCGCAATCATATAGTGACTCTATTTCAAACGAATAAAGAAAGCGTCGTATGGTCGGTTTGGTCGGAAGGGTTCGAATACGCCACCCACAAAACCTTCTATAAGTAACATCGGTTCAATCAACTGTATATTTTGCGAAATGGCAACGCGGTATAAGCGAGTTCTCACTGGTGTACTTCCCGCAAACGCTATCGTAGCCCCCGGATGCTGTCTTAGAAACTGTAACATAGTTTGAGCCACAGTCGCTAGTATTTGTGGCATATCTCCGTTGTTGCTAACAGTAAGGTCATCTGTCGTGCCATCCGATAAAAAGTCAAGCAAAGCTAAGTTGTACACGCCGTTAAGCCCCGGAATAGGCGTGTATACAATCAATTTCGTGATACGTTTCTGGTCACTGATACTCTCAAAACGGAAGGTTAACAAATCGTCAGACAGAGTGAACGCATAGGATGGGTGGTTCATATCACAATGATACATTAACTTGCTAACCCTACAAAAAAATGCCCTACTGTGACCAGTAGGGCATTTTTTTATTAAGAACCTATAAGGTTTCGGAAGCCTTATAGGTTTACTATTTTACTTCACCTCTTCATACGGTACGTCTGACACGTCGCCGTCAGTGGGTTGGTTGGCGTTGCCGTTAGGCTGGCCGTTGCCGCCGGGCTGACCACCGAAACCGTCCATTGGGTTGGCTCCGTCAGCGCCGCCTTGGGTGGCGGCGTAGATTTCCTGCGAGGCAGCATTCCAAGCGGCAGTCAGGGCTTCGAGGGCCGTGTCAATCGAGGCGGCGTCGCGTGAGCCGTGGGCCGTACGCAACTTACCGAGGGCGTCTTCAATGGCCGTTTTGTTACCGGCAGAGAGCTTGTCGCCGTAGTCTTTCAACTGCTTCTCGGTCTGGAAAATCATCGAGTCGGCCTGATTGACTTTCTCTACTTTTTCCTTCTCGGCTTTATCCGACGCCTCGTTGGCTTTGGCTTCTTCACGCATCCGGGTGATCTCGGCTTCGGTAAGGCCGCTGCTGGCTTCGATACGAATCTTCTGCTCCTTGCCGGTGCCTTTGTCGCGGGCCGTCACGTTCAGAATACCATTGGCATCCACGTCGAAGGTCACTTCAATCTGGGGCACACCGCGCGGTGCGGGCGGGATGTCGGCGAGGATAAACCGGCCTAGCTGACGGTTCTGCGCTGCCATGGGCCGCTCACCCTGCAACACATTGATTTCTACGCTCGGCTGGTTGTCTGACGCAGTTGAGTACACCTCCGTTTTCTTGCTTGGGATGGTCGTGTTCGATTCCACCATCTTGGTGAATACGCCACCCATCGTTTCGATACCCAATGACAGGGGTATCACGTCGAGAAGGAGTACGTCTTTCACTTCACCCGTCAGCACGCCACCCTGAATAGCAGCACCAATGGCTACAGCTTCGTCGGGGTTAACGGCTTTCGAAGGCTTGCGGCCAAACAGCTTTTCTACTTCTTCCTGCACTTTCGGAATCCGGGTTGAACCACCCACCAGAATGACTTCGTCGATCTGGCTGGCGCTCAGACCTGAATTTTTCAGGGCACGGCGGCAAGGCTCCAGGCTCCGCTGAATCAGCGAGTCGGCGAGTTGCTCGAACTTGGCGCGGGTCAGGGTGCGGACTAAGTGCTTGGGAATACCATCAACCGGCATGATATAGGGCAGGTTGATCTCCGTCGACGATGAGCTTGACAGCTCGATCTTAGCCTTCTCGGCGGCTTCCTTCAGGCGCTGCAAGGCCATCGGGTCTTTGCGCAGGTCAATGTTTTCGTCGTTGATGAACTCCTGGGCCAGCCAGCCGATGATCACCTGGTCGAAGTCGTCACCGCCGAGGTGGGTATCACCGTCGGTTGATTTTACTTCAAACACACCGTCGCCCAGTTCCAGAATCGAAATATCGAACGTACCACCGCCGAGGTCAAACACGGCGATCTTCATGTCTTTGTGAACCTTGTCGAGACCGTAGGCCAGGGCCGCTGCGGTAGGCTCGTTGATGATCCGCTTCACGTCGAGACCGGCAATCTGACCAGCCTCTTTAGTGGCCTGACGTTCGGCATCATTAAAGTAAGCGGGCACCGTGATCACGGCTTCGGTTACGGTTTGGCCAAGGTAGTCTTCGGCGGTTTGCTTCATCTTTTGCAGAATCAGCGCCGAAATCTCCTGTGGCGTATACTGACGGTCGCCGATACGTACGCGGGGGGTGTCATTCGGACCCTTCTCCACTTTGTACGACATCTGACCGATTTCGTTGGCTACTTCATTAAAGCGTTTACCCATGAACCGCTTGATCGACGAGATCGTGTTCTGTGGGTTGGTGATTGCCTGACGTTTAGCTGGGTCACCCACTTTGCGTTCGCCGTTGCCGTTGTCCATAAAAGCGACCACGGAAGGCGTTGTCCGCCGACCTTCGCTGTTGGGGATTACCACAGGCTCGTTACCTTCCATAACGGCCACGCAAGAGTTGGTGGTACCCAGGTCAATGCCAATAATCTTTCCCATAATTGGTTAAGTTGTATGCTGATTTAAGTTTGATTCGATCACTTGAGCACTATCTATCAAGCAAAATGCCAGCCCTGTTTTTTGTTTGAAATTGTGACAGATTGGCAGCATCTTCATACTCAACGGGCCGAGTTGACAGGAAGTAGCCGCCGTGGGCTGTAGCCGTTGGCAGAGTGGGGCGGGGAGAGTAACTAGCGAAACGCGTACATTAGCCCAAAAGAAGCTGTCATGACAACCGTAATTACCGATCTGAGTCAGTTAGACCCATCGGGCACCTATTCCTACGCCGACTATATAAAATGGCAATTTGAGCAACGCGTGGAACTACTTCGGGGCAAACTTTTCGAAATGTCGCCGGCACCTAGTGTCCGCCATCAACGAATCGTAGGCATGATTCACGGCAATCTTTTTACCTATTTTACTGGTGAGCCCTATCAGCTTTTTATTGCCCCTTTTGATGTGCGGCTCTATAACCGGAAGAAGTCGATCAAGGCTAGTAAGGACATTTACACCGTTGTACAGCCTGATCTCTGCGTTATTTGCGACAGCACTAAGCTTGATGAACAGGGTTGTAATGGAGCACCCGACATTGTCGTTGAAGTGCTTTCGCCGGGGAATACCAAGCGCGAAATGAACCAGAAATTTGACCTCTATCAGGAGGCAGGCGTGCAGGAGTATTGGTTGGTTGAGCCAGCCGATGAAGTGGTCTTTGTCTACGTGCTAAATGAGCATGGGCAGTACATTGGCCTGCGCCCCATGACCGAGACCCTCACATCAAGCCTTTTCCCAGACCTGATCATCGACCTGGAAAAGCTGTTCGGATAATGGCCCGGTATGCAACTCATAATTGCCCCCATCACTGCCGACGATACCCTTGCTTTGCGCCAATCAGTGCTTTGGCCCGACAAACCAATTGAAGCCGTTCGGCTACCGAATGACGGCGAAGGGCATCATATAGGGGCCTTTGTAGATGGGCAGTTGATAGCTGTTATCTCGCTGTTTGTGGAGGGCGAGCGGGCGCAGTTTCGCAAGTTTGCCACGCATCCCAATTTTCAGGGGCAGGGTATTGGTTCGTTGCTGCTAAACCACGTAATTGATAAAGCAAAGCAATTGAACGCCAATCGGTTATGTTGCGATGCACGGCTGATTGCGGCCTCTTTTTACGCTCGTCGGGGAATGCAACCCCTTGGCGACGTTTTCTACAAAGGGCCTATTCCATACCAGCAGTATCAGTGCTTGCTATAACGTTGCCAACTCCTAAACCTACCGCTTCATGACCCCTGCTGCTACCCCGCTCACGGCCACGCCCCCCTCACTTCGCGCCGGCTGGTACACCGTTATTATTCTGTTGCTGGCCTACATTTCATCATTCATTGACCGCCAGATCCTAAGCCTGCTGGTAGCCCCCATCAAGCGCGATTTCCACCTCTCCGACACACAGGTGAGCCTGCTTATGGGTCTCAGCTTTGCCCTTTTCTACACCCTGCTGGGTATTCCCGTTGGCCGCTGGGCAGACCGACGCAACCGCCGAAACCTGGTGGTAGGCGGTATTGCCGTCTGGAGCCTGATGACCGCCCTGTGTGGGGTGGCGCGGGGCTACGGGCAGTTTTTTCTGGCCCGCGTGGGTGTTGGCGTGGGCGAAGCAACCCTTTCGCCCGCGGCCTACTCGATGCTGGCCGACTATTTCCCGAAAGAAAAACTGGCCACGGCCATCAGCGTTTATTCGGCGGGAATCTATATTGGGTCGGGTATTGCGGTGTTGCTGGGGGCATGGCTCGTGAGCAGTGGTGGCACCGCCCCGCACATTGTTACGCTGCCCGTCATCGGCGAGGTATTTGGCTGGCAGACACTGTTCTTCTACATCGGCCTGCCAGGACTGCTTATTTCACTGCTGGTACTGACGGTGAAAGAGCCACTCCGGCGCGGTATGCTCACCACCGCAGGGGGGCAGGTGCAACACCTGTCGGTAGGCGATGTGCTGGCATTAATTCGCCAGAAGCAGGCGGCGTTTTTGTCGGTCACCCTCGGCATCACGTTTCTGTCGCTGGCGGCCTATGCTTCGTCGGCCTGGACGCCCACTTATTTTGTCCGCACGTTTGGCTGGAGCATTGGCAAAGCGGGCGGCTTCTATGGTACGCTGGTGGCCATTTTCTCCACGTCGGGCATTTTGCTGGGCGGTCGTTATGCCGACCACCTCACGCGCCGGGGCATCACCGACGGTAAACTCAGGATTGGTTTGTATTCAGCTGTTGGCGTAGCGCTGGGGGCGTGTTTTCCGTTGATCACCAACCCCACGCTGGCTATGGTCCTGCTGCCTGTTCCCTGCTTTTTTGTGGCGTTTCCATTTGGCGCATCCTCGGCGGCCATCCAGTCTATCATGCCCAATCAGGCCCGTGCGCTGGCTTCGGCGGTGTATTTATTCATTTTGAACATCATCGCCCTTGGCTTTGGCCCCACGGCCGTTGCCCTGCTCACCGATTATGTTTTCCACGACGAAAAAGCAGTACGCTACTCGCTGTCTATTGTGGTGTTTGCTAGTGGACTGCTTGCTTTCTGCGCTTATGCATATGGGCTGAAGCCATACCGAAAAGCAGTAGCGGACGGCGTCTAGGTTAACTGTTGCTTGTGGCTTGGCGCTGAAGGTTGCTGACGCGAGGCCCTTCGACAGGCTCAGGGTGACAACGACACTGAATCAAATTAGGATACTTTCTTATTTGCCTGTCACCCTGAGCCTGTCGAAGGGCCTCGCGTCAGCAACCTTCAGCGCCAAGCCACAAGCAACAGTTAACTTATCCCCTACGACACCCGCACGTAGCTGCCCAGCAGTTTCACATCGGCGGTGTGATGATTCAGGATTTCCTGCAGTTGTGGTTCGTCGGCGTGGCCTTCGCATTCGAGGAGAAACCAGTACTGAAACGTGGCCCCGTTGCGCAGCGGGCGACTCTCGATCTTGGTGATGTTGATGCGTCGGGCGTTGAATTCCTGCAAAAACTCGGCGAGTACCCCCGGCGATTCGGTGTTGGGTAGCTTGGCAATGAGCGTGGTTTTGTCCTGACCACTAGGCTGATTCGCAAAATCTTTGGCCAGAATCAGGAAGCGCGTCCGGTTCAGGTCGCTGTCTTCAATGTTGTCGAACAGCACCGGCACGTCGAACAGTTTGGCCGCAATGTGCGAACACAGAGCCGCCGTTTTGGGGTTTTGTGCCGCCATCTTCGCCGCTTTCGACGTCGATTCAACGGGGACAAACTCGGCTTTGAGACCGTCGAACGAATCGGCCAGAAACCGACTGCACTGCCGGAAGGCAATGTCTTTGGAATAGATATGGGTGATGTCGGCGAGGTTTTCGGCCTGGGTGGCGAAGGTAAAATGCACCGGAATCTGAGCTTCGGCGGCAATGCGCAGGTCTTTTTCCAGCAGCAGGTCAATGGCCTCGCTTACCACACCTTCCTGATTGTTTTCAATGGGCACTACCCCAAACCGCACCCGACCCGTTTCCACGCTTTCAAACACCGACCGGATCGTGGGCAGGGCCATATAGGCGCTCATGGCCCCAAACCGGCTTTCGGCGGCCTGGTGGGTGAAGCTGCCCTCCGGCCCCAGGTACGCCACCCGTTCGGGCAGTTCGAGGTTACGCGATACGGCAAAGATCTCCAGAAAAATGGCCTCGATGGCCGACCGGTTCAGCAACCCACTGTTCTGATTGTGCAGGCGGTCCAGGATCTGCTTTTCCCGTTCGGGGCGGTAGATGACAGTGTTGGCCGTGCGCTTCACCTCGCCCACTTTGCGCACCAGTTCCATGCGCTGGTTGAGGAGGTCCAGCAGTTGATCATCAAGGGCGTCGATGCCGTTGCGGAGGGATTCGAGAGTCATGGTGCAAAAATGGGCATGAAAGCCGAATAATAAACCGCATCCGGTTGAGGTACGTACCCACTGCCTGACGGGCTAACTGGTCTCCCGAACGTGGATGCTGCTTTGCCGGAGTCGTAGGTACGAACCGTCGCGCCCCGAAAAATCGGCCCGAATTTCGGCAGCCAGCGACAGCGCAATTTCTTCGGGCGACACCGCGCCAATGTCCAGGCCAACGGGGGCGTGAATCCGGACCATGTCGGCATCGGCAATGGGCTGGCCTTCGTCGGCAAGTTCGGCCCAGATACGCTCCGAACGCACCCGCGGCCCCAACATGCCCACATACGATACCGGCGTAGCCAGTACCCTGGGCAGGTTGGTTTTGTCGGTCTTGTAATCGTGCGACATCAAAACCAGGGCCGTATGTTCGTCAAAGACAAGGGTATCGAACTGGTCGGGCGGCACAATGGCATCAACCAGGGCCACAATTTTTGCGTTGACTTTTAAGGGGTTAGCTACCAGTGTCACGCGCCAGCCCAGTTGCTTGACCAGCCTCGACAGGGGGTAAACATCGTATTGGTGGCCCCACAGCACGAGGTGAATTTCGGGCGGCAGAATCTCAATAAAGGCGTCCAGCACCTCACCCGCCAGCCCCTCAAACCGCAATGGGGCCGACATCTTCCGGGCCATACGGCGGTGTACCTGCTCGTCTACCTGCGCCTGAATGGCGGCGTTGTCCAGCACGTTCAGGCTGTCGGCAGCGTGATAGCGAATCACGTCGCCCTCTTTAATGGTGGACCAGTTGCCTCTCAAGCCCGTAACGGTGATGAGTACATGGGTTTGGCGGGGTTCGTTCATGCAGGCTTTAAGCACGTTAACAGGGTTGGCAGCATCATGGGCAATGAGCGGCGTAAACAGCACGTCGATGATGCCATTACAGCCCAGGCCCACGCCGATCTGATGTTCATCGTCGGTGGTGGTATCGTACGTTATCTTCGACGGACTGGCTTTGGCAATGGCCAGCCGGGCGCGGTTGAGGGCGTCGCCTTCCAGACAGCCGCCGCTGATACCGCCGATCCAGACGCCATTGCTCATAACGAGCATCCGGGCACCCGTTCGCCGGTACGAAGACCCTTCCACCCGTACCACCGTAGCCAGGGCGGCCTGCGTGGTGGCCCAGTCGATGTGGTCGTAGGCGTCAATGATGGCTTTTATTTCGTTCATGAGTTGGTGGTCGTAGTCATGGTCATGTACTTCTCTGGTTGGGCCTCAAACTTTACCTTACAGCCGTCACAGCAGAAATAAACCGCTTCGTCTTTGTAGGCAACGATGTGTTTGGGTGCCGTCTTGTCTACGGGAACGCCGCAAACGGGATTGATATAAAATTTATCGGTGCCAACCAGGTTCAGGGGAGCGGTGGGGGCGGCCACTTCAGTACGGGCGGTTTGAATAATTTCGGCCAAAATACTAATCGCTACTTCGTGTGGCGTGGCCGCTTTGATGTCGAGACCCGCCGGTGTTTTCACCCTGGCCAGTTCGCGCTCATCCACGCCCGATAAGCGAAGATAGTCAAAAACGGCGTCGCGCTTTTTGCGGCTGGCCACAAACGCCAGGTAGCCCAGGTTAACCTTCAAAGCCGATTTCAGGGCCATTTCGTCCTGTTCACCCTGCGTGGCTACCACCACAAACGTATGTTTGCCAACGGGCGTTTTTGAGAAGCTGAAGGCCATTTTCACCTCGTCGGCCTCTCTGAACATACCTTCCGTCACGCCCATCGCCATCACGGTAATGCGGTAATCGAGCAGTTTGGCCATTGACGCCAGCGCCTGCGCAATAGCCGATTTCCCCAGGATGATCAGGTGTATTTTCGGCATCACCGGTTCGATAAATATATCGACGCTACCGCCGCTTTGGCAGGTCATTTTATATTGGTTGATTCCCTGTTGCGCTACGGTAGCAGGGTCGGGGCTGACCCGCACCAGACGCGATTTACCTTCCTGCATGGCCGCACTGGCTTCTTTCAGCACAATGCCCCTTGTACAGCCGCCGCCCACCCAGCCCCACACGTCGCCGTGGGGATCGATGATGGCCCGGTCGCCCGCTTTGCCCGAACTGGGCGCTTCGCGCCACACCACGGTGGCCGTCGCAAACAATTCGTTTCGCTGGCGACGGCGATTATATTGGGCTAAAAAATCGTCAAGCATGGGCTAAGATGGTTTCAAGGTCTATTAAACTCTGCAATGTGTGGGCGGGCCTGAACTCGTCGACCGAGGGCAGCGCGGCGGCCATGCCTTTGGCAATGGGTTCGTAGCCTCGCATGCCCTTCAACGGGTTGAGCCAGATCACTTTTTTTGCCCGTCGGTGAATGCGCCGCATCTGGTGGGCCAGGTGGTCGGCGCTACCCGTTTCCAGGCCGTCGCTCAGGATAATCACCGTAGGCGAACCGTTCAGCGTACGCTTGCCATAGGTGTCGACGAAAGTTTCCAGGCACTCGCCAATTTTGGTACCGCTCGACCAGTTGTTGGCCTGCTGCGACAGCATGGTCAGCACCGTTTCGATCCGGTTGGCCTGAATGGCCCTGCTGATCCGGATAAGCGACGTACTGAACACAAAGGCTTCGAGTTGGCGGAAATGCGCACGCAGGGCCACAATAAACCGGAGCAAAAAGAAACTGTACTTGTCCATCGAGCCGCTCACGTCGAGCAGGACAATCAAGCGTTGTTTTTTCGGTTTCCGCGCCCGCCGGTACAAATCCAGCGGTTCGCCACCGTAGCACAGGCTCCGGCGGATCGTTCGGCGCAGGTTGATGTGGCCGTCAGTTCGGCTTGCTTTCATCCGTCGACGCAGGCGCAGGGCAATTTCGTGAAACAACCGTTGTGCCAGTTCGTCCAGCTTGCGGGCATTTACTTCGTCTACTTTCGCAAAATCGGTTTGCTGTAACCGCTCAGCCCCGTTAGCCCCCGACACGTTTTTGGCTTCTTCTACAGTGGCGGTGGTATTGCCCTGCCCCAGCATAACCAGGTGGCTGTTTGCCTTTTTGTTGACCGACCCCTGAAGCGTGGTTTTGTTCTTGGTTTCGCCTAGGTCAATCGGGTTCGTGTCCCAGTACAAACTAAAGAGCCGGTCGAACAAACCTCGCTCTTCGGGTGATATACAGAAAAGAACCTTTAGTGAGTGCTTAAGCAACAACTTGTTGGTTAACAGCAACTTATTGGCAGCCGTCAGTGCATCCTGGGTTTCCTGAATACCCACGTTGAGGCCGTGGCTCCGCACAAATTGTGCGAACCCAACAATAGCCTCAGTCAGGCTAGTGGTCGCGAACGCTTGCCGTTTCATCGGTTACGAGGCGTATGTCATCCACTGATTTGAGCAGGCTGCCCAAAGTTCGCTGAATGGCCTGTTGGTGTACGTTTCGATAGCCCAGCGCCAGCAGCGACTCGGCCCAATCGATGGTCTCGGAAATACCCGGCGTTTTCAGAAGCTTTTTTTGCCGGATGTCCTGCACAAAATCAACCACCTGCGTCAGCAACTGCGCGTCGATGTGCGGCAACCGTTTCTGCACGATAGCCATTTCCTTTTCCAATGACGGGTAGTCAATCCAGTGATAGAGGCACCGCCGTTTCAGGGCATCGCTTAGCTCGCGCGTCCGGTTGGAAGTCAGGATAATATAGGGCCTGTGCGTGGCCCGGATCGTGCCAATTTCGGGAATGCTGATCTGAAACGCCGACAGCAGTTCGAGCAGGAACGCCTCAAACTCTTCATCCGACCGGTCCAGTTCATCAATCAACAATACCGGCGATTTGGTCTCGTGCATAATCGACTGTAACAAAGGCCGTTTGAGCAGGTAGTCTGGCCCGAAAATATGCTTCTCTTTTTCGGCCACCGACAGCCCGCTGCCCTCCTGCAATTTGATGCCAAGCAGTTGTTTCTGGTAGTTCCACTCATACACCGCCGCGTTCACATCGAGCCCTTCGTAGCACTGCAACCGGATGAGCGGCGCCTGAAGCAACTCACTCATAACCAACGCTATCTCGGTTTTACCCACCCCCGGTGGGCCTTCCAGCAGCAGGGGCTTACCGAGCCTCAGCATCAGAAAAAGTGCCGTCGCCAATTCATCATCGGCGACGTACTTATGGTCAGCTAAGGCCGCCAGGATCTCAGAAGAGTTTTTTAAGGAATCCACCAATGCCAGACGTTGATTCTTCGGTTGTACTGTCGGCGGTAGCATCGACCTCAGAGGCACCCGCGCTGGCTAACTTTTTCTTGAAATTGGCCACAAACTGGTCGAATACCTGATTCGAGACGTCGTTGATGAGCCGGGCACCAAATTGGGCCAGCATGCCCGTAATGCTGATGTCCATTGTGGCGTCAACGTGGGTTTGGCCGTTCACTTCCGAGAGGGTAGCGTTCATGAGCATTTCGGCGCTGCCTTTGCCTTTGCTATCCAGCCCCAGGCCTTTGAGCGACATTTTCTTGTTAACCTCATCGCGCTCCACAAACGTGACGAGGCCATCGTAGCCCGCTTTGACCGGGCCGAATTTCAGGCCCACGTAGCCCTTGTAATTGTCGGCGTCAACCTGCTCGGTGAGCGAAGCACCCGGCACGCAATCCACGATTTGGGGCGGGTTGGTCAGCGTGGCCCAGACCAGGTCGATGGGCTGCTCGACATCAAATGATTTTGTAAGGTTGGTTGTCATAATGGATTGGGGATTGCGGATTGGGGATTGCGGATTTTGGACCGCAGCAAGCAATCCGAAATCCCCAATCCCAAATCAGATGGCTCCTTTCTCTTTCAGGGCCTTCCAGACTTTGAAGGGCGTGATGGGAATGTCGAGGTGGGTGATGCCGTAGGGCGAGAGAGCATCCACGATGGCGTTGGCAATGGCGGGGGGTGCCCCAACCGTTGGCGATTCGCCCACGCCCTTGGCCCCAATGGGGTGGTGCGGCGACGGCGTGATGGTATGGCCTGTTTCCCAGTTGGGCGACTCAACCGCCGTGGGCACGAGGTAATCCATTAGCGTACCGTTCAGAATGTTACCATCGTCGTCGTAAATCAGCGATTCGTACATGGCGGGGGCAATACCCTGAGTGAGTCCGCCATGCACCTGCCCCTGCACAATCATCGGGTTGATAATATTGCCGCAGTCGTCGATGGCCACAAACCGGCGCACCTTGATTTCGCCCGTCTCCTTGTCAATGTCGACCACGCAGATATAGGCACCTGAGGGGAACGTGAGGTTCGGCGGATCGTAGTAGTGTGTCGCTTCAAAACCGGCTTCCATACCCTGCGGATGGTTGGTATAGGCCGCAAAGACCAGTTCCTGAATCGTTTTTGACTTTTCGGGGGCACCTTTCACGAAGAACTTACCCGGCTCCCACTCCAGGTCGTCTTCGCTTACCTCCAGCAAATACGCCGCAATTTTGCGGGCCTTGTCGCGGAGTTTGCGGGCGGCCACAGCGGCGGCGGCACCGGCTGTTGGGGTGCTTCGGCTGGCATACGTACCCAGCCCGTAAGGGGCCGTGTCGGTGTCTCCTTCCTCAATCTGAATGTTTTCAGCAGGGATGCCCAGTTCCTCGGCGATGATTTGTGCGTACGTGGTTTCGTGACCCTGCCCCTGCGATTTGGTGCCAAAGCGGGCGATGGCTTTGCCGGTTGGGTGAACCCGGATCTCGGCACTGTCGAACATTTTGATGCCCAGGATGTCGAAATCTTTGGATGGCCCCGCCCCTACCACTTCGGTAAACGTGGAAATGCCGATACCCATCAGCTCGCCTTTGGCCCGCTTCTCCGTCTGTTCTTTGCGGAGACCTTCGTAGTCAATGGCGTCCATCGCTTTGCGGAGGCCCGCTTCATAGTCGCCGCTGTCGTAAATCCAGCCGGTAGGCGAATGCCAGGGGAAAGCTTCCTTCGGAATAAAATTGTCGAAACGCAATTGAGCGGGGTCTTTGCCAATTTCCAGTGCGTAGCGATCGGTCATACGCTCAATGGCGTGCACGGCCTCCGTCACACGGAACGAGCAGCGGTAGGCCACGCCGCCCGGTGGTTTGTTAGTGTAAATGGCGTCGGCTTCCATAAACGTGGTGCCATAATCATACGACCCGGTGGCAATGGAAAACATACCTGTCGGGAATTTCGACGGGTTAGCCGAGGCATCGGTGTAGCCGTGGTCGGCCAGCACTTTGAAGCGGGTGGCCAGGATTTTGCCGTCTTTGGTACCAGCCATTTCGGCGGTAATGTGGTAGTCGCGGGCGAACGAATCGGCCTGCAGGTTTTCGCTCCGGTCTTCGATCCACTTCACGGGCTTGCCAATGAGAAACGAGGCAGCAATGGCTATTACGTAGCCTGGATACACCGGCACTTTACCGCCAAACCCACCCCCTATATCGGGCGAGATAACGCGGACTTTTTCTTCTGTCAGGCCCACATGACCCGCCACCAGGGCAATCACCGTGCGGATGGCGTGGGGTGCCTGCGTGGTCATGTACATGGTGAGGTGGTTGTTGACCTTGCTGTAGTCGGCCACGCAGCCGCAGGTTTCAATAGAGGCCACATGGATACGCGGAATGTGCATCTGCTCCTTCACCACCACGTCGGCACTGGCGAAAACGGCCTCTGTCCTGGCTTTGTCACCTACCTCCCAGTGCCAGATGTGGTTATCGGTTTTGCCGGGTTTATCGGTCCGCAACACGGGTGCCGACGGGTCGAGTGCCTTAAACGGGTCGATCACGGGCTTCATCACCTCATACTCAACCCGCACGGCTTCACGACCGTCGCGGGCGGCATAGCGACTTGTGGCAATGATGGCGGCTACTTCCTGCGCCTGGTACATCACCGTATCGGTAGGCAGTACCATCTGCGTATCCGACATTAGGGTGGGCATCCAGTGAAGGTTATACTGCTCCAGGTCGCGCCCTGTTATCACGGCCAGTACGCCAGGCACTTTCAGCGCTGCTTCACTGTCGATTTTCTTGATTTTGGCATAGGCATACGGACTCCTGACAATGTCCATGTAAAGCATGCCGTCGAGCTTGATGTCATCGACGTAGTTGCCTTTACCCTGCAGAAAACGGCCATCTTCTTTCCGCTTCATGGAGTGACCCATGCCGCCGATAGCCTTTGATGTTTTACATACTTGTGTCATAGTGGTAGAGAAAGTAGACTGAAGAATGTAGCAGGTAAAATGAGCTGGCGCCTCTGGGCCAACACACGGACAGCTGTTGCGTTAGCTCATTTTACCTGTTACATTCTTCAGTCTACTTTCCTCATTTTTAGTGGTTTTAGACAAATTGGGGTTCGGTAGAGGCGGGCTCCTCCCCGCGCATCTTGGCACCGGCGTAGAGAATGGCCTTCACAATATTGTTATAGCCCGTGCAGCGGCAGAGGTTGCCCGAAATGCCCCAGCGGATTTCGTCTTCGGTGGGATCGGGGTTGTGTTCCAGCAGTTCAGTGGCGCGCATCATCATGCCGGGGGTGCAGAATCCGCAGTGCAGACCGTGGTTTTCTTTGAATCCTTCCTGCAGTGGATTCAGGGCGGCACCCGGCGCACAGAGGCCCTCTACCGTGGAGACAGACTTACCATTGGCCTGTACGGCGAGCACGGTGCAGGATTTCACCGATTTGCCATCCAGCAGAACGGTGCAGGCGCCGCAGCTACTGGTATCACAGCCAATGTGGGTGCCGGTCAGATTCAGGTTTTCGCGGATCAGGTGGACCAGCAACAGACGAGGCTCAACCTCCGCCGAATGGGGTTGGCCGTTTACGGTAACAGTTATTTGTTTCATAGGAATAGGATTGGGCTGTTTTTAAGCTACGGCGCGTTGGGCGGCTTTGTGAATCATGCGTTTGGTCAGTACACCCACCATTGCGCGTTTGTACTCGACATCACCACGCAGGTCGGCTGAAGGATTGCAATCGTCCGATGCGTATCGGGCGGCTTCGGCAATTGTTTCGTCGGTGATTTTTTTACCCACCAGGGCCTCCTCAGACCGGGCCGCCCGCATGGGCAGGGGATTTACGTTGGTGAGACCAATGCCCGCATAGGTGCAGATGCCATTGGCGTCGATGGTTAGCTGAACGGCCACACCGGCGGTGGCGTAGTCGCCCACTTTGCGCTCCAGCTTGTGATAGGCGCTACCCGTATAGGGTGAGGGCATTGGAATTTGAATCTCCGTCAGGATCTCATCGGGCTGAATGGCTGTGCTGTAGAATCCGAAGAAGAACTCGTCGATGGGCACTACACGGGTGCCATCGGCTCCCGCAATGACCACGCTGGCACGCAGGGCCATCATCACGGCCGGGTGGTCATTGGCGGCGTCGCCATGAGCCAGATTCCCCCCCACAGTACCCATGTTCCGCACCTGAGGGTCGGCAATGAGTTTAGTCACATCAGCAAAAATGGGGAAGTGCTCCAGCAGTTCGGCAGCATGCTCTACCTGCGCCTCGCGCACCAGTGCCCCAATTTTCATGATGTCACCTTCGCGGGTGATGTCCGACAACCCCGGAATATTGTTGATGTCGATGATGCACTCCGGCGAGGCAAACCGAAGTTTCATCATGGGGATGAGGCTATGCCCCCCCGACAGAATTTTAGCCTCGTCGCCATACTTTCGGAGGAGCGTAAACGCTTCGTCCAGCGAGGTGGGGGCTTCGTAATTGAAATCAGCTGCAATCATGGTAACAGTAGCACGTTTAGGTTTAAGTGAATACGCTTGTTTATGAATGGTTAATGAATAGAACTCAGCCATCGATACCCCCGGCCATTATAGAGGCTGCCCAGCAAGAGCAGCACTGAACCTATATAATAGCAGACCATCGCATTGGGAGCATACAGCCCCGTGGCAATTAGAAAAATACCTACAGAAGCAATAAAAATTGCCCGCCTCGTACCACGACCCCGGTAGTTTATCAGAATACTACTTAAGCATACCGTGGCGAGTATAGACACCAGCCAGGTGCCCCAACTGGTGTGATGCTCTACCACAGCCGGTGCTCCACAGAGCGTCATTGAGGTGGTGTAAGCCACTATGCAAAACGGACATTTAGGCAAAAGCAACAATAGTATAGCCGAAATCCCTGTATACCAAGGCTTTACCAATTGCTTGTGTGCTGGTGCGCCCCCAACGCATACTGAACAGGCTTCTTCCTGAAGATGATTCATGTGGTCCAATAAAGAGAGTTACGATGTTGGTAGACCTTTCTGGGATGGCATTTAGCGGAACAATGTAAGATAATTTTTTTTATATAAAATATAATTTAAACCGTCGACGCTATTTAATTCGCCTCACCTTCATACTAATTCAGCGTAGTATTTACTATTACTAGTATCGAGTATTTATACGGGACTTATTCCAGACGTGCTACTGTATAAAAAGAAAGAGCAGGTCAATTACATCTGACCTGCTCTTTCCATTCTTTTGAACCTGGCAATTTGTTACATATTCCGCCGGTACTGCCCGCCAACGGCATACAGGGCCTGACTCATTTGTCCCAGTGAACAGACCTTGGCGGCCTCCATTAAACTCTCAAAGATATTTCCACCCGTCAAAGCCGTTTGCTGCAGGTACGCCAAAGCAGCTTCCGATTTGTCTTTATGCCGCTCCTGGAATGCCCGCACGCTCTCCACCTGCGCCCGTTTTTCATCGTCTGTACTGCGAATCACTTCGGCGGGCGTGATCGTGGGTGAGCCATTGGGGTCGAGGAAGGTGTTGACGCCCACGATAGGCAGTTCACCGTTGTGTTTCAGCGTTTCGTAATACATCGACTCTTCCTGAATCTTGCTGCGCTGATACATCCGTTCCATCGCACCCAGCACACCGCCACGCTCGTTTATGGCAATGAATTCCTGATAAACAGCCTGTTCCACTAGTTCCGTCAGCTCTTCCACCACAAACGCACCCTGTAACGGATTCTCATTCTTGGTCAGGCCAAACTCGCGGTTGATAACGAGTTGAATAGCCATCGCCCGCCGTACCGACTCTTCCGTGGGGGTCGTGATGGCCTCGTCATAGGCGTTGGTATGCAGTGAGTTGGTGTTGTCGTAGATCGCCAGTAGGGCCTGCAACGTGGTGCGAATGTCGTTGAAGGCAATTTCCTGTGCGTGCAGGCTCCGCCCCGATGTCTGGATATGGTATTTCAGTTTCTGACTCCGGTCGTTGGCACCGTACTTATGCTTCATGGCCTTGGCCCAGATGCGTCGCGCCACCCGGCCCAATACCGTATATTCGGCGTCCATCCCGTTCGAGAAAAAGAACGACAGGTTGGGCGCGAAGTCATCGATTTTCAGGCCCCGGCTCAGGTAGTACTCCACGAACGTGAAGCCGTTGGAGAGCGTAAACGCCAGCTGGCTGATGGGGTTTGCGCCCGCCTCGGCAATGTGATAGCCCGAAATAGAAACCGAATAGAAGTTCTGAACGCGGTTGGTGGTGAAATACTGCTGAATATCGCCCATCATGCGCAGGGCAAATTCGGTGGAGAAAATACAGGTGTTCTGCGCCTGGTCTTCCTTCAGAATATCGGCCTGCACCGTGCCGCGTACTTTCCGCAGGGTATCTTTTTTGATCTGCTCATACACGTCAGCAGGTACCACTTTGTCGCCGGTCGTGCCTAGCAACGCGAGGCCAAGGCCGTTGTTACCTTCAGGAAGGTCACCTTGGTATTGGATGCCAGAATCGGGCATTTTCTGACCATTTTCACTCGCCAACCACTTCTCCACCTGCTGATCAATCGCCGTGTTGAGAAAGAAGGCGAGCAGCATAGGGGCAGGCCCGTTGATGGTCATGGAAACGCTCGTGCTGGGGTCGCAGAGGTCAAAACCGGAATAAAGTTTTTTGGCGTCGTCGAGGGTGGCGATGCTCACGCCGGAGTTGCCCACTTTCCCGAAAATATCGGGGCGCATGGCGGGGTCTTCACCATAGAGCGTGACAGAATCGAAAGCCGTGCTGAGGCGTTTGGCGGGCATTCCTTTCGAGACGTAATGGAACCGGCGATTCGTGCGCTCTGGCCCCCCTTCGCCCGCGAACATGCGGGTGGGGTCTTCGCCTTCGCGCTTGAGCGGAAACACACCCGCCGCATACGGAAACTCGCCCGGTACGTTTTCGGTCAGCAGCCACCGCAGCACGTCGCCCCAGTCGGAATATTTCGGCAGCGACACTTTCGGTACCCGTAAATGCGACAGCGTTTCGGTATATAACGGCTGCCGGATTACCTTATCGCGCACAGTAAACTCGTAAAAATCAGCCGTGTAGCGCCGTTGCATTTCCGGCCACTGCGCTAGCAATGCGCGAGTGGTGGGGTGCAGTTGAGCCTCAGCCTTTTCATAAAGCGGGCGAACTTCCTCCACCCCCATCTTAAGCACCCCATCCAGTTGATACAGCTTGCGCGCTAACGTAACCTGCTCATTCACAAAGGCATCGTAGCGGCGGCTCTCTTCCACGATCTCGGCCAGATACCGCACCCGATCACCAGGTATGATTTGGGATTTGGGATTGGGGATGTCGGATTTGTTGCTGACGCGAGGGTTTGCGCTGGCGTCAGCAACAAATCCGACATCCCCAATCCCAAATCCCAAATTCTTCATCACCCGGTCGAACAAGCCATTCATGCCCTCATCGTTGAACTGAGCCGCCATCGTGCCGACAATTGGCAGGGCTTCGTCGGGGGTATCCCAGTCGTTGTGGTTGCGGCGGTACTGCTTCCGCACGTCGCGGAGGGCGTCGAGCGAACCGCGCTTGTCGAACTTATTGATGGCAATGAGATCGGCGAAATCGAGCATGTCGATTTTCTCCAGCTGCGTTGCCGCGCCATACTCGGCGGTCATTACGTACAGTGTCTTGTCGGCGTGTTCGGTGATCTCGGTATCCGACTGCCCAATGCCCGACGTTTCCACGATGATCAGGTCGAACCCTGCCGACTTACAGATATCAATGGCGTCCTGCACGTGACGGCTCAGGGCAAGGTTCGCCTGCCGCGTGGCCAGCGACCGCATGTAGACCCGTCCCTGACTCACCGATGGGTTCAGTGTATTCATCCGTATCCGGTCGCCCAGCAACGCCCCGCCCGTTTTCCGCTTCGACGGATCGACCGAAATAATGGCCATCGTTTTGTCGGGGAAGGTGCGCAGATACCTTAATATCAACTCATCGACCAACGACGATTTGCCCGCGCCACCCGTGCCGGTGATACCCAGTACAGGGGGGGCTTGCCTGTTTGGCTGGTTGGCTGTTTGCCTGTCCGGCATGTTGCCACTCTCCGCCTGCGTAATCATTCTGGCTACGCGCAAAACCGTGTCGTCCTGGGGCAGGGTTGTGGGTAAAACCACGTCGCGGCAGTGGTTCAGCAAATCGTCGATCATACCCTGGAGGCCCAGCGTGCGGCCATCGTCGGGGCTGTAGAGGCGGGTAATACCGTAGGCGTGTAACTCGTCGATCTCGCGGGGCAAAATGGTGCCACCGCCCCCACCGAAGATGTTGATGTGCCCCGCGCCGCGTTCATGGAGCAGGTCATACATGTATTTGAAGAACTCGATATGGCCGCCCTGATAGCTGGTGATGGCGATGCCCTGTACATCTTCCTGAATGGCGCAGTCCACGATTTCGGCCACTGACCGGTTGTGCCCCAGGTGAATAACCTCGGCCCCCGACGACTGCAACAGCCGCCGCATGAGGTTGATGGCCGCATCATGCCCGTCGAAGAGCGAAGCCGCCGTGACAAGCCGAATCCGGGCTGTAGACGGCGTCGGCAGAACGGGTGGCGTGAGGGCTTGTTGAGATGAAGTAGTCATAGGTCAAATATACCCGTTTTGTCCCATCGTTTCCGCCGTTTATCCCAAATCTGAGGGTAAGCTCGTTGCTTACATTGAAGCATCGCCATGGGCAGGTTACCTTTGCTTTATACATATCATTATTCAGACATTGCTTCATGAACAGATTCAAATCAGCCCTTATAGGCCTTTCCTTACTGACAACCAGCGCAATTGCGCAAACCGACAATGCCCTGCTTTATGAAGTGACGGGCAACGGACTAACAGCCCCCTCCTACCTCTACGGCACGTTTCACCTGGTCTGCCCCAACGACCTGGTCATTACCGACGCGATGAAAAAAGCAATGGCCGACACCAGGCAGGTTTATCTGGAAGTAGATATGGACGATCCCTCGCTGATGGCCAACATGCAGAAGGCCATGGTGCTTCCCCAGGGCAAAACCGCCAAAGACTACCTCTCTGCCGACGACTATAAGCTGTTGAACGATTACATGACCAAAACCATGAGCGTAAAGCTCGATCTGGTCAATACGTTTCGGCCTATCGGGCTGACTTCGTTTCTGGTAATGGGTATGCTTCACTGTCAACCCGCCTCCTACGACATGACCTTTGCCCAGATGGCGGCAAAAGACAAAAAAGAGGTGCTGGGTCTGGAAACGATGGAGTCGCAACTGGCCGTGCTGGATAAAAAGCCGCTGGAAAAACAATTCAAAGAACTCGCCGACCTGGCCCGTGACCCCGAAAAAGCCCAGAAGGAATTTGCTGACCTACTGGCCGCTTACAAAGCCAAAAATCTGAATCAGATGAAAGAGGTCATGAAGAAGAGCAGCACCGCCGGTGAGTTTGCCGAAATGGAAGGGCCTTTGCTCAACGAACGCAATGCCAACTGGATTCCGGTCATTGAAAAAGCGGCCAAAACCACGCCCACGTTCTTCGCCTTCGGTGCCGGCCACCTCATCGGCGACAAAGGCGTAATCGCCCTACTGAAAAAGCAGGGCTATTCGGTAAAAGCGGTGAATTAAGAAAGGATGAGTGATGAATGATAAATGGTGAGCGGTCCGCCGCCGCTCACCATTTATCATTCATCATTTCTTAAACACTAACGCCTTTACCGGGTCGATGCGGTTGATGACGAGGGTGGGGAGCCAGAGGGCCAGCGCAATTAAGGCAATTATGGCTACGTTGAGGAGTGCAATAACGGGCCAGTCCCAGGCAATGGGGACGTAGTCCATGAAGTAGTTTTTGCGGTCGAGGGGAATGAACTGGAAGCGCGATTGCAGCCAGCAGAGACCCAGCCCCAGACCATTGCCCAGTACCAGCCCCCAGGCTACGATATTCAGGCCCACCACCACAAACAATCGCCTCAGCAACGAATTCGGACTACCTAGGGCCTTCAGCAGGCCAATCATGGGGGTACGTTCCATCATCAGCACCAGCAGCACCGACACCATATTGAAACAGGCCACGAACAGAATCAGCACAATAAACACGGCTGTGTTGCGATCCAGTAACAGCATCCAGTCGAACAGATCACGGTACTGATCGTCTACCCGTGTCACGCGCATGTCGGGTGGCGTTTGTTCAATAACGGCTTTGTAGTTAGGGCTCAGTTCGGCAAAATCACGAACGAACACTTCACCCGTACCGATCAGATCGGGTGTCCATTTGTTAAGGCGCTGCACCAGCCGAAGGTCACCCACCACAAACGCTTTGTCGCCTTCTTCCAGACCTGTTTCGTAAATCCCCACCACCGTCATCTTGCGGGGACGTAACCCCGTTGCGGCGGAGGGTGGAGCCAGTTCGTTGGGGCGCGGCGGGGCCTGTTCGGTGAAGTACAGGATCGCCGATTGCCCCACGCTTAGTTTCAACTGGCTTGCAATGGTCTGACTGATCAGTAGATCTGTTGAATAACCCGACGCGGTTACCGAATCATAGCGGGGCAGTTTACCTGCAATCAGCGCTTCGCGTAAAAGCTGCCAGTCGTAGTCAGGGCCAACGCCTTTGAGCACCACCCCCGCCAGGTCGGAATCGGTTTGCAGAATACCCGCTTTGTTGGCGGTGCCCTGTACATGCCGGATACCCGGCAGTTTTTTGATCCGCGCAAAGGCAGGGTCCCGTAGAGAAATAGGCGGCGCGTCGTAGGACTGGTTATTAGAAAACTTGACCACCTGCAGGTGTGCCCCAAAGGCAAAAATCTTTTGCTGGATAGTGCGCTTAAAGCCAAACAGCACCGCAAAGGCAATGATAAGCACCGCCAGTCCAACGGCCACGCTGCCAATGCCTACCCGTGTGACGGTAGCCGAGAAACTGCCCAACGGCGCGTTCCGCACCCGACTGGCAATGAAAACTGGAAGATTCAAACCGTATGTAGTTACAACCGCTGCAAGGTATGCCCAACAGCCCGATAAACGCAAAACCCCGCCACAATGGGCGGGGTTTGCAGGCTTCATTACGTTACGCTAAGGTGAGGTTAGCCCCGTGGGTTGCTCACGGTTACAGCGGCACTCACCTGCGGAAATTTCTCGACGATGCGCTCTACCTCACGGGCAAGCTTGTTGCTGATTTTGGTAGGGTCACCAACGGCGTTTTGTACTGAACCACGCCAGATCAGGCGCTTCGTCCGGTTGTCGACCATATCGACCACGACCGTACCGGCTTCATACTTTTCCTGGGTGTATGACGGACCGAAGTTGCCACCGTACCAGGCTGGTCCCCAACCGGCATATCCCCAGCGTCCCCAACCGTAGTAAGGGCCATACAAGGGGTAGGCACCGTAGTTGTTATTAGCAACGGTGCGGGTCTTTTCCTCCACGAAAAAGTGGTAGCCAATCAGCAGATCAGGCTTACGGGTCGTTTCCTTCAACCCTTTTTTAGCCAGTTCGGCATTAACCGTACTTTCCACCTGGTCCGTGGCTAGCTGGTTGTAATACACGGGGTTTTTACTACCGGCCACGTCCGACTGCATCCAGGCAAACGTGCGGTACTTGGTGAAATCTATGTTCTGCGCTTTGTCAACGGCTACCCGTGGTGCACAGGCCGCTATGCCAACCAAAAGGGCGGCGGCGATGAGTATGTTCTTCATGGTATTTGCTGAGTCTTGTTAATCTATAGACATAACATATTGCAAATTAAAAAGGTTGATTTCTAGCCTGGACAGAGCCAACAAACAAGCATTTTCTCCTCACGTTCGTTACCTGTTAAACAAATCCATAACCTGACTATGAAATCGTTTCTCATCATCGGCATTATGCTGTTATCGACCCTGGTGGGTAGGGCGCAGGATTCTATTTCGGTGAAAAAACCAACCCAGCGCATGCAGGAAAATATGCCCACGCGCCGGGGCCGCGGAACCGCCAAACCCATGCCCAGTCCACGCTACTACCGGCAACGGCCTGCTCCGCCCAAAGACACCGTCATCAAAGGGTTTAACAAACGGGATACCGTTCGATGACGCCAGCTTTCAGGATTTTTGTCAGCGGCATTTTGCTCGTTTTTCTTGTCGCCGCGTCACACGCACAATCAGTCATTTCGGTGCATCCACTGGTCGATACCTCGCGGACGGACATCCGGCAGGCGGTGGCCGTGTGGTCGGCGTATTTGCGAACGCAGCCCGACCGAACGCGGCCCGACCGGACGCGGCCCGACAGCATCCGGCACAGTCCGTTCTGGAACGAAGCCGAACAGGCACAATCACCCCGGTTCGACCTACTCGAACGCGAATTTGAGCCGACGCTCTACCGGGGTTATCCTGTGCAAATACTGAGTGTGGTGGGCTACCCTGACGGGTTTTACCAGATCAAATCACTCTTCGGGGGCAACAACCCGAAGAGCCGTAGCCCCATCGTTTTCTGCATTGCCAACGTCTACGCCCGGCCCGATTCCAATGGCCGGTGGTTGCTCTACAACGCCCTGCCCATTAACCGGTCGCGGTTTTGGAATAGCCAGCAACTGGGCGCCGTAACCTATTATTTTCCGCCATACCATACGTTCAATAAACAGAAAGCCAGGCAGTTAAACGGCTTTATCGACAACCTTTGCCAGCAGTTTGGTGTACCGGCCAAACCCGTTGAATACTACCTTGCCGACACACCCGATGAATTGCGTCAACTGCGCGGGTTCGACTACCAGATCACGGGCAGCGGTCTGCTGAAACCTACAGGAAGGGCCATCGACAACCGGGTGTTTTGCTCTGGCCTCGACGAGTTCTACCCCCACGAACTGGTGCACGTCTACGTTGATCCGCACTACCTCAATAAGCACCCGTGGGTGACCGAGGGCGTAGCTACGTTTCTGGGCGGCAGCCGCGGCGAATCGCTCGACTGGCACCTTGCCCGCGTGGCAGCCCATCTCCGCACCTACCCTACTATCGACCTCACCTCCATGCTATCGCTCGTTACGCTCGACGAGTTCACCGACTACCGCTACGCCCTCGGCGGGTTATTTGCCCGGGCTGTCTTCAAGAAAGGTGGCCTGCCACTGCTAAAACAATTCATGCAGTCGGGCCAGACCGATACGGCTTATTACGCCGCGCTGGAGCAGTTTTTGGGTTTGAAACGGTCGCAATTGAACACGTCGGTGAGGGAATTGCTGGCGGGTTTCTGAATGATGAGCGATGAATGATGAATTTGCTTACGCCAGAGTAGTTGGCTGGCGTAAGCAAATTCATCATTCATCGCTCATCATTCAGAAACCCGCCCCTGCAACCCGCCGGTATGCACAGCCACGACGGTAGCCTCATCAGGGAAGCCTCCCTTTTGCGCTAAATCGTAGATAGCAAAGAGCAGCTTGGCGGTATACACCGGATCGAGCAGGATGCTGTTTTTTGCTTCGAAGGCCTGCATGAAATCCAGCAATTCTGGTGTGGTGCGTGCGTAGCCACGAAAGCTATAATTGCGCTGAATCGTCACGTTCGGCGGGAGTGACTGGGGCAATCCGGGCAAGTGTAGCGGCTCACCATCGGCCAGTTTAATGGCCAGAACACCCACAACAGACACCGTGGGCGACGTGCTTTCAACCATGCCCGCCAACGTACCACCCGTACCAACCGCACACGCCACCACGTCGGGGTTATGACCCATCTGGGCAACGATTTCGGGCATGATCTCGGCGGTGCCGTGAATGGCCAGGTTATTGGTGCCGCCTTCGGGCAGGATATAGCAGGGGCCGAACTGCTCCTGTAGCTGAGCCAGATAAGCGGGTTCGGCGGCGCGGCGGTAATCGGTGCGGGATACGAAGTGGAGGGTCATGCCGTGGTCGCGGCAAAATTGCAGAGTGGCGTTCAGCGGTTTGTTGCAGTCGGGCGATCCGGCCAGTTCGTCGCCCCGCACAACGCCAACAGTCTCGAAACCAAACAGATGACCCGCTGCCGCCGTGGCATACAGATGGTTGGAATACGCCCCACCAAACGTCACTATGCGCTTAAATCCCAACCGGTTAGCTTCAATCAGATTGTACTTCAACTTCCGCCATTTATTACCCGACACCGTAGGGTGCAGCAGTTCGTCGCGTTTCAGATACAGCCGAACAGGCACAGGCTGCGGAAACGGATCGGGCAGATACGTTAGCGGCGACGGCCCGACAATCTGGTCGATGCGAACGGCTAAATCAGGGGCGGGGTCGTAATTTTGCAAGACAAGATAAGTTTACGGTCTACTATCTAAGGTTCAAAGTTGCTGCGCACTCGGCTTCTTCGAGAGGGGGCGTCTTTAACCTTAGACAGTAGACCGTAAACTGTAGACATCAGACCTTGACCTAACATATGCTCGACTCTCTCCACCCCACCCCCGACGAAAACGATGAAGACGACCTCTATGAACACCACCGCCTGGTTGTAGATCAGGGGCAGGCGCTGGTGCGGATCGACCGGTTTCTGGATACAAAATTAGCGCACACGTCGCGAACGAAGCTTCAGTCGGCCATCGACGCGGGGGGTATCCGAGTCAATGAGCAGCCTATCAAGGCCAGCTATAAAGTAAAGCCCGGCGATCTGATCACGGTCTCCCTACCCCACCCGCCGCGCAACACCGACATTGTGCCGCAGCACATTCCGCTCGACATTATTTTTGAGGACGACGAGTTGATCGTGCTGAACAAGCCCGCCGGCATGGTGGTCCATCCCGCCCACGGCAACTGGGATGGCACGCTGGTGAATGCGCTGGTCTACTACCTGCAAAACCTGCCCACCACCCGCAACGGAGAGGGGCGCCCGGGACTGGTTCACCGGATTGACAAAGACACGTCGGGCCTGATGGTCATTGCCAAAACCGAATTTGCCATGAGCCACCTGGCCCGGCAGTTTTTCGAGCATACCATCGAACGGACCTACAACGCGCTGGTGTGGGGGCAGCCCAAACCCGAAGACGGCACCATCACAGGCTATATTGGCCGGTCAGCCGCCGACCGGAAGGTAATGACGATCTATGACGACGAGAGCAAGGGCAAGTGGTCGGTGACGCACTACAAGACGCTGGAGCCGCTTAATTTCGTAACGCTTGTGCAATGCAACCTCGAAACGGGTCGTACCCACCAGATTCGGGCGCACTTTAGGCACATTGGCCACCCCCTCTTCAACGACGAAATGTATGGCGGCAACCGGGTACTACGCGGAGCGGTCAATGGCTCGTTCAAATCATTCGTCGACAACACGTTTGCCATGCTACCCCGACAGGCCCTGCACGCCAAATCACTGGGCTTTACCCACCCCCGCACCGGTGAGTGGCTCCAATTCGACTCTCCCCTCCCCCCCGATTTCCAGGCCGCCCTGGACCGGTGGCGCAAAAAAATTGCGAATGAGTGAATTCTAATGAGCGAATGAGTGATTGAGTGAATGAGCGAATGTTGCTTACCGGTCCGCCGGTGTGGCCAAAATAAACCCGTGCGTAAGCAACATTCGCTCATTCACTCAATCACTCATTCGCTCATTAATTATGACCATCCGCCCCGGCACCCGCAACGATGTTCCGCAGGTATTCGATTTAATTGTTGAACTGGCTGTTTACGAAGAAGCACCCGATCAGGTCACCAACACCGTTGAGCAACTATTGGAAGATGGTTTCGGACCTAATCCGCTCTACGGCATTCTGGTAGCGGAAGACGAATCGACCCACAAGCTCGTCGGTATTGCGCTTTATTACTACCGCTATTCGACCTGGAAAGGCAAGCGGCTCTATCTGGAAGACATCATCGTGACCGAAACGCACCGCGGTATGGGCCTCGGCAAAGAACTGCTCGACGCCACCATTGCCAAAGCCAAAGAGACCCATTGTACGGGTATGATGTGGCAGGTGCTGGACTGGAATAAGCCCGCCATTGGCTTCTACGAACAGTTCGGTACCCGCTTCGACGATGGCTGGACCAACTGCCACCTCGATTTTTAGTAGGCTGAACTCTTCTCCCACAACGCCTTCACGTTGGCATCGGTCAGGTCTTTGTGGGTTAGTTTTTTGGGCTTGCTGTCGGCAAAAAACCCGCCGTTGCGACCACCGTCGATCTGGCGGGTGGGGCTTGTGGCCAAAAAAACAGAGGTGGCTGCGCCTTTCTCTACCGACCGCATCAGGGGGCGAAACAGCGTGACCAGCACCTTACTGATACCGGTGAAGTTGCTGCCGAAATTGCTGTTTACCACACCAGGGTGCACGGCATAGGCTATGACTGGCTTACCCAACCTACCAGCAGCTAAGCCCATCGTAAACAGCACGTTGGCTAGTTTTCCGTCGCCATAGGCCGCTAACGTACCCAGCTTTCTGTCGGTCTGAAAAAAGCGGCTGGCCTTCCCCAGGTTCAGCGCCGATGACGATACGTTGATGACCCGCGCATCAGGCGTACCGAGCAGCAGCGGAGCCAGCTCACGGGTCAGGATAAAGTGGCCCAGGTGGTTGGCGTAGAACGACCGCTCAACGCCTTCTTTGGTGAACTCGATCTGGTCGGGCGAATAACCGGCATTGTTGATCAGCACATCCAATGCCGTATGCCGAGCCAACACCGCCGCTGCCGCCGCCCTGACCGAAGCCGCATCGTCCAGCGCCGCCACTACCAGATCGACAGAGGCACCTGGCGTATTGGCCCTGATGTCGGCAACGGCGGCTTCTCCTTTTTTGGCAGAACGGCACAGCAGTATAAGCCCGAAGCCCTGTGCAGCCAGGGCTTTGGCTGTGGCCAACCCAATGCCTGAGTTGGCCCCCGTAATCAGCGCTGTCTTCATGGTTTCACCACCTTGAAATTGAAGGCACCAATACCCAGCGCGCCGTATATGCGCAGCCAGAGTGGTAGCAGCATTTCGGTACCCCGCGCCGTAGTAATGTCGCCCAGGTCCAGAACGGCGCTGTCTTGCCAGCCAAACTGCGTCAGGATGCGCTTGGCTTGCGTTTTGGCACCAGCATCATTGCCACTCATAAATACCGTGTGATCACCGTCGGCCAGCATCGCGGGGTTGACCATCAGGCCACACCACATGGTATTGAGGGTTTTTACCACGTGGGCATCGGGAAACGCCCGTTGCAGCTTTTCGCCGAATGAATCATCGTTCACAGTCGACAGCGTGGGGGGCATACCCTTCGAGAAATCAAGCGGATTCGAGATGTCGATGATTGTTTTTCCGGCAACGGCCTGGGCGGGAGCCGACGCAATAGCCTCAATGCCGGTTTCGCCTTTGGTGGCCAGCATAATCAGTTCGCCCGCCGCAATGGCATCGGCAAATGTGCCCTGACTGGCCCCTGCTCCTGCTTTATCCACCCAGGCGGCGGCTTTTTCGTTGGTGGCCGAGCGCGACCCCATCACAACGGTATGACCTACTTCGAGTAATCGGCTGGCGATGGTTTCGCCTACCATTCCGGTTCCTAATACAGCAATATGCATGGCTTGTGCGTGTTTACGTGATTCGTTTTTGAACGCCACAAAGGTGCAGCCGCCATACGCCGGGGCGTTACTCCCATTCGGGGAACCACTTGTCTATTTCACCGATTCAGCTTCCCGCCGAAAATCGCCGGGTGTTTGCCCCGTGTGCTTCTTGAAGAATTTGGCGAAGTGCGCCGGACCAGAGAAGTTAAGCTGATAGGCAATCTCGCTGATATCGGCGGTGGTGAAGCGGATCAGGCTCTGGGCTTCCTGCGCCAGTTTGCTGGTAATAAACCAATAGGCATTGTGGCCCGTAGCCTTGCGCACCGAATCGTTGAGGTGGTTGGGCGTGACGGCCAGCAGACTGGCATACGCCTCTACGGTGCGTTTCTGGAGGTAGTTGGCCTGCACCAGACCAACGAACCGGGTGGTGAGCAGAGTGGCTGCCGATTGGTTCAGCTGACTTTCCTGAAACGTCTGGTAGGCCGCCCGGCACCGGTAGAGCACCGCCAGCAACCGGGCATAAAGCACCTGTTCACTAAACAGATGCTTGCCCTCCTGCTCCTGCAGCAACCCGTCAAAATCGACGGATAAATCGGTGAAGAGGTTGGCGCTGATCTGAAAAAAATTGGTGTGCAGCAGATCGAAAAACGGAAACTCGTCGGCCAGCACAGAGCGCATAAACGTGAAGCACTCGGCCTTGAAATAGATCAGGTACCCCGCCAAACCCGGCTGCCGCTGCCAGGCCAGCACGTGCCCCGGCGACTGAAACACCAGATAATAAGGCAGTTGCGAGCGTCCGGCACCGTCAATTTGAAAGATGGATCGTGCACCGGGGTTGTAAACGAGCGCTACCAGATAAAAATCCTTCCGAAACGGGGGCATCACCGCCCGCACATGGGGGTAGGTGTCTTCCAGCCGCACCATGTAGAAATACGGATTGGTGGTGCGCCCGGCGAACCCCGCCGCTTCCAGAAACTCGTTGATGGTGTTGTAATGGGGAAGCATACTGGTATTATCCAATTAATCGGTCGAAACGCCCTCCAATAATCAACTTATTTGGTCGATATACGGTTGATTCATTGATGGCCTGATTCACAGTTACCTACAATCAAACCATTCACTGTTGACAGGGCATCATCCTCGCCTTAAATCAGGCCGCTCATGCGCCCGACCTGCCCGCGAGATTAAACGCACACTATGGAGACGTTCAGTAAAAAAGAGAAAGAAAAGTTAAGACAAAAGAAGCGGAAAGATAAGCAGGAGAAGAAGGAAGACCGGAAAGCCAATGCCCAGAAAGGTCAGTCACTTGATCAAATGCTGGCCTACGTTGATGAAAACGGCAACATTTCTACTACTCCACCCGACCCCCGTCGTATCCGCTCCGTCAACGAGGCGAGCATCCAGATTGGCGTACCCCGGCAATCCGACGTACCGGCAGAGGTGCTGGTCCGGAATGGTGTAGTTACGTTCTTCAACGCCTCGAAAGGATACGGTTTCATTAAAGACCTGCAAACGCAGGAAAGCATTTTCGTCCACGTCAACGCCCTCACCGAGCCGCTCAACGAGCAGGACAAAGTGACGTTCTCGACCACGCAGACCCCCAAAGGGCCCAACGCAGTCGACGTGAAGAAGATATAAACGAGTTTAACGTTTAAGGTCTAAAGTCCAAGGTTGGCTGACGCAAAAGCGTGTGCGTCAGCCAACCTTGGACTTTAGACCTTAAACGTTAAACCCATTTCACCCCTGATACGCCGCGGCAAATTCGTTTTTGGCGAAGTCTTCGAGCTTGGTTTTGCTCGGCGTAGGGCGGTTTTCCATGTAGTCGGCCTGCATTGAGCCGTCGCGCAGGGCCACGCCCATCTCCGTATAGTTATTGGCCATTTCCTCGTTTAGCCCGGCCTGTAGCATGCCCTGTTTATTTTGCTCGTCGGAGAATACTACCCAGGGCGTTTCGGGTTTGCCAATGGCTTCACCTAATATTTTGGCGATTTCAGCCCCCGTTTTTTCGTCACCGGCCACGTAGCGGATTTGTGTACCCGTGAAGTCGAGGTTCAGCAGTTCCTGCAGGGCGGCTTCGGCGATGTCGTTGGTATGCACCAGCACTACCTTGTCGTCGCCGAAGTTGCTGCCCATGATGCCCATGCCTTTGACCATGCCCGTCATGCTGAACAGGTTTTGCATGAAGTATGACGGACGTAACACCTTTACATTCAGCCCCTCAACGGTCTTCAATTTCTCTTCCAGGTCGTGGAGACCCGTTACCGGCCCAACCCCCTGCGGCAGGTGCGCTCCCACACTGCTGAGCATGACCACAAACCGCACGTCGTTGGCCCGGAGGGCGGCAACGTAGTTATCGGCAACACCGTTCTGATAGGCACGCCAGTTAGTTACTCCCCACTTCGGCGGAATCATCAGGTACACGGCATCGGCGTTGGCAAAAGCCTCTGAGACGAACGCGGCATCTTCTACATCACCCACAGCCGCTTGAGCGCCCAACGCTTCAATCCTGGCCACATTTTCGGCCTTGCTCGTCACTAACGTTACGGTATGACCCGCTTTGACTAATCCTGCTGTAATGGGTTTTCCGGTATGGCCCAGTGAACCGGTTATGACGTAATGCATGGTAATTGATTGGTTAGTTGTGCGTGATATTTGTACATACAAATGAAGTGATAAGCTGACTGAATAGTTCGCAATCGCGCAGCATTCCCCTTATTTTTGTCTGGACGGTGCATGAACAGGACAATGGCTATTGACCATTGGCTGTCAGACAGCGTTTTCCAACTTCTCGTCTGGTATCCAGCAGCCAACAGCCATCTATGCCTTTCTTAGTCCTTGATCTTGAAATGTCTGGCCCCGATCCAGGCTACAACGAAATTATTCAGGTTGGTGCCGTTCTCTTCGATGACGACTGGGTTGAAAAAGGCCAATATCTCACCAACGTCTACCCCGAAAATGCCGATGCCTTTACCGCCTCTGCCGAGAAAGTCCATAACCTCTCCCTCGCTGACCTCGACGATGCGCCGATGATCTACGATGTGCTGCCTGCCATGGAAACCTGGATCTGCGAGAAACTCAATATCCGCGTGCCGCCCAACCAGGTGGATAAGACACCCCTCCTGCGCGACGTGGTCATCTGCGGTCAAAGCGTGATGCACGACATTAACTTTCTGAAAGAGGCCTACCTCAACGAGAAAATGAAATGGCCCTTCTCGCGTACCCTCGTCGACCTGCACACGCTCAGTTATTTTGTGTTCCGCATCCTCCGTAAAAACGGTAAGTCCACGCCTAAAGGCCTTAGCCTCACGGCTATTGCGGCCTACTTCGGTTTTGAGCGCGAAGACAGTTTTCATAATGCCCTGGAAGATGCGATCCTGACGGCGCAGTGCCTGAAAGCTATTTATAAACTCGGCGACGGGTTTGTGATGGGGTAGCACCAATGCCCGTAGCCTAATCTTCTGGTAGCGTAATCTACCGGGTTGGGGCTGCTTGGGGTTACAGCAGCAGTATATCCAGCTTTACTGCATGCAGACTGTAGTTGACCAGCCCGAATTGGCTACCGAAACGGGCTTTGTCCGGGTAACGGGAGCACGGGAAAATAACCTCAAAAACGTATCGCTTACCATTCCGCGTAACGCACTTGTTGTGTTTACCGGCGTGTCGGGGTCGGGCAAATCGTCGCTGGCGTTTGGCACCTTATATGCTGAAGCCCAACGGCGTTACCTCGAATCGGTGTCGCCCTACGCGCGGCGGCTCTTCAACCAGATGGCCGTACCGGAGGTGGACGAGATCGACGGGTTGCCACCCGCCGTGGCCCTGCAACAGCAGCGGGGGGCACCCACCACGCGTTCATCGGTGGGCAGTGTCACCACCCTCTCCAACCTCCTCCGCATGTTGTATTCGCGGGCGGGCACGTACCCGGACGGGCAGTCGATTCTCTACGCCGAATCCTTTTCGGCCAACACGCCCGAAGGAGCCTGCCCGCAATGCCACGGGTTGGGGCGGGTTTATGAAGTCACTGAACGAACGATGGTTCCCGACGATTCGCTGACCATCCGCGAACGGGCCATTGCGGCATGGCCCACCGCCTGGCACGGCCAGAACCTGCGCGAAATTCTGATCACGCTGGGTTACGACATCGACACCCCCTGGCGCGACCTACCCAAAAAAGACCGCGACTGGATTCTGTTTACCGATGAGCAACCCGTCGTGCCGGTATATTCGGGCTGGGAACGCGAACAGGTGCAACGAGCCATAAAACGCAACCTTACGCCCAGCTACATGGGCACCTTCACCGGCGTGCGCAAATACGTGGTGCAAACCTTTGCCAACACCACCAGCCCACTGATGAAAAAACGGGTGTCGCAATACATGCTGAGCACCGAATGCCCGCTTTGCCATGGCAAACGGCTGCGCCGCGAGTCGCTCTCGATCACCTTTGCCGGTCTTGACATCACCGACATATCCCGGATTTCGCTTAGCAAACTAGCCGACATCATGCGCCCCTACGCCGACCAAACGACCGGCAACGTGGACCAAATGAAACGGGAAGCGCCCGAAAAAGCCCTGGTGGTGCAACGCATTGCTGCCGATCTGGTGGGTCGGCTCGATGTGCTGCTTGATCTTGGCCTGGGTTACCTGTCGCTCGAACGCAGCACACCCACACTCTCACCCGGTGAACATCAGCGCTTGCGTCTGGCCACGCAGGTACGGTCTAATCTGTTTGGAGTGGTCTACGTGCTCGATGAACCTTCGGCGGGCCTCCACCCCGCCGACACCGAAGCCTTACTGCGGGCGCTCGACCGGCTAAAAGCGTCGGGCAATTCACTGTTTGTGGTGGAACATGAACTCGACGTTGTCCGGCAGGCCGACTGGATCGTTGATGTTGGTCCAGCCGCAGGCGAGCAGGGTGGTCACATTCTATATAGCGGGCCACCTGCTGGCCTGGCTCATGTGGCCCAGTCCAAAACGCGCCAGTATCTTTTTGACAATCATTCATTTACCAGCCCCGAGCCACGGCCTGCCAACGGCTGGTTGCGGCTGGAAGGCGTAAGCCGGAACAACCTTGACAACCTCGACGTAGCTTTTCCACTTGGTGTACTAACCAGCGTAACGGGCATATCCGGCTCCGGCAAATCGAGTTTGGTCAGTCAGGTACTGGTTGAATTGGTGGCCGACGCCCTGGGCGATGCCTTACCCGATGAAGACGAAGCCGACCCCCTGCAGGATGTTGCCCCGGTTACACTGGGTGGTCGTATCGCGTCGGGGATGGCCGGTATCAAACGACTGGTACAGGTAGACCAGAAGCCCATTGGCCGCACACCACGTTCCAACTTAGCAACCTATACCGGCCTGTTTGATCACGTCAGGAAGCTGTTTGCAAGCACTAAACTGGCTAAATCCCGCCGCTACGATGCCGGACGTTTCTCGTTTAACGTGCCAAAAGGCCGTTGCGAAAAATGCCAGGGCGAGGGTTTCGTCATGGTCGAGCTGCTGTTCCTGCCCAGCGTCTACACACCCTGCCCGGTTTGCCAGGGGGCACGCTACAACGCCCAAACACTGGAGATTACGTACCGCGACAAAACCATCGCCGATGTACTGAGGCTAACCGTTGATGAAGCCTACGATTTTTTCGGTGAGGAGCCCCCCGTTCGCCGGTCGCTGCATGTGCTGCGCGAAGTAGGCCTGGGCTACCTGCGGCTGGGACAGCCCGCCACCGAACTGTCGGGCGGCGAGGCACAACGCATCAAGCTGGCAACTGAACTACAACGCAGCGGTCATGGCAACACGCTCTACATCCTCGACGAACCCACCACCGGACTACATCCTGCCGACGTGGAACGGCTCGTTACCCAACTCAACGGCCTGGTTGAAGCCAGAAACACGGTGATTGTGGTAGAGCATGATATGCGTGTGGTGGCGGGCAGCGACTGGGTGATTGATATTGGCCCCGGAGCGGGCGAAGCCGGTGGGCAGGTAGTGGCGGCGGGGCCACCGCTGGCTTTGGCAGAATCAGAAAAAAGCCGCACGGCAACGTACCTGAAACGGTTTTTAGGGTAGACCACAAAATCCATTCATGTAGTTGATTAACCGTTTGTACCACCCGTGCAACTCTGCCGGGGATGCTTTCATCTTTGGGGTGTCTGTGTGAGAATGGGCTCACGCAGTTCCTTGACCCTTAACTAATTATCAACGATGAACACCCTGGTCTGCTCTCTCCTTCTTTTCTGCTCAATGAACGCAACCGCCCCTGCTGACCCTATTCAACAGGAAGGTAAACACGGCCGCCCTACCAGGCTTGTCCACTTCGATATTGGGGCCTACATTGCCGCCAACGGAACCAAGCTCCGCCTCAACGTCGACAAGCAACTGGGCGGACTGGTCTATGTGCAACTGACAGACCGTGGCGGCAACCTTTACTTCAACCAAACGCTTCGCGCCGATGAAGATGTCCTCCGCCTTAGCCTGGACCTCAGCCACCTCACCGACAATAATTACATCCTGAACGTTACCAACGGCCTCGACACGATCACCCGCGAGATCAAAATCGCCACCAAAGTAATTCAGGAGAATCGCACAGTAACATTGCAGTAAGCGGTCAAACATTCCATGTAAAAACGCCTCGACCGTTGCTGGTCGAGGCGTTTTTGTGTGAAAAAACCTGTATTGCTTTCAAAACGCCATAGAGTGGAGACTGCCCCAGGTGCGTCTTCAACACTTTCGATCGGGCGGTGTGACGCAGGCGGTGGATGGCTTTCTTTTTAGTCTGCCGGACGTATTTTTTGTAGATATAAAACCGCTTACATGAAGGGGAGACCGATAAATCAATACTATACATAGTAACTAGTGTTCACCACCGAATTTGATACTATCAACTCATTGCCAGTCTTTTAGTTGATTAATATGCCCCCTACTTTTCCTACTAAACCTCTTTCTTTTTCGCCCATGAACCCGTCTCCAACCTACTCTAATGGCTACGCCGGTGAACACACCGACCACCTGCTACCCAACAACCCCTTCGTCGACGAGGTAATCCTAGAAGCCTTCGAGCCCGCCTACGAAGAGGTAGGATACGAACAGTCGCAGTCGTTTTCGATAGAGCCCGAAAGCCCATTCATATCGGAGTTCGAAAGTAATGGCGATAGCAGGACGGCTCCTAACCCAATGGCCGAGCAGATGGTGAGCCTGCTGGCCGAGTTGCACGACCACGAAATGAATGAAGCGCTGTTTGAACTGGCTACCGAGTTTGAAGACGTTGCCATGAGCCGGGTAGTGAACGAAGCAGGTGGGGGTTATTCGCTTCGCACGGTCAGTGAGTTGCGTAACCACGCCGCCCCGCTCATCTACGAGCTTGAAACCATGATTGGTAAGATGGCCGACGAAGCCGAAACTACTGATCTGGCCAGCAAGAGCGAAGCCGAACTGGAACAGTTTTTCGACAAATACCTCACCGAACACGAAGGCTTCTCACCGCGCTTCGAACTGTTTTTTGGCAAAGTCTTTCGGGCAGTGAAAAGTGTAGCGAGACGGGCGGTCGACGCGGCTAGAAAGGTAGGCTCAACGGTGGTTAACGTCGTAAAAAAGGGGGTTGAGTTTGCCGGAAAATTCCTGCCTATCGGTACGCTGCTGAATCAGCTCAAAAAGCTGGTGATGCCTCTGGTAAACAAGGTTATCAACTTTGCCATCAACAAGATTCCAGCACCGTTGCAGCCTGTAGCCCGGCAGTTTGTGAACAAGCTCATGAACCGCGAATCGTTCGAGACCCAGTCGACGTATGAACTGGAAAACTACACCGATGAATCTGAGGGTGAGCAATCTACCACCTACGAAATCAACGAGATACAGCAGGAATTTAATGCCCGCGTGGCCAATCTGCTGTTTTCGGCCAATGAGCAGGAAAACGAGGTTACGGTGCAACAGTACGTGCAGGAAAACGAACAGCCGCAGCAGGAAGACGAAGCCGACACGCTGGCCTTGGCACGCGAGCAGTTTGTGCGTGAACTAAGCGAGCTAAAAGACGGCGAAGACCCTACACCCGCCATTCAGCGGTTCCTGCCGGCGATATTACCCGTTTTGCGTATCGCCCTCAGAATCATTGGGCGCGACAAAGTAGTCAACTTCCTGGGGGGGCTGGTATCGCAACTTATTGGTAAGCTGTTGGGCAATACCCTGAAGCAATATCATGGTGCGCTGGGCAACGCCGTAGCCGATATTGGTCTGAAACTATTGACGCTCGAAACGCCTGGACAAACCCAAGAAACGGTGAGCTACGAAGCCTATGCCTCGACTGTAGAAGAGATTTTGACTGAGATTGGCTCGAAACCCGAAAACTACACTGCCGACTCCGAAACGGTGCAAAACCTAGTGGCTGAAGCCTTTGAGCGGGCTGCCGCAAATAATTTTCCGACCGGTATGGTGAAGCCCACGCTTCGGCAGGTATCGGTGAAAGGCATGTGGATGCGGATGCCACGCAGCCGGGGGGCCCAGAAAACCTACCGCAAGTTTTCGCACCCGTTTCCTGTCACCATCGCGCCGCGGGTGGCCCATCTTATCAAAACGTTCAAGGGACAGTCGCTGGCGAGTTTTTTGAAAGATAAACTGGGGTTGCCCATCAACCAGCCCATTAAGGCCACTGTACACGTGTATGAGGCAATTCACCTTACTAAGCTACCCCTTATTGCCCGCGCCGAAAAACTACCGGGTCTGAATAGTTCACACTGGTCGGCTTACTGTCAGTTCCACCCGCTGACCGTTGAGGCAGCTTCACTTTTGCTACACGAACCCCTACTGGGCAAAGACGTCGATGCCAAGTTCCTACAGTCACGGAGCCGCATCAGCACTGGGCAACGGTTCTATTTCCTCGAAGTTCCTGGAGCCCGCGTCCAAATACCGCTCGGAGCTGGCCATGTGGTGCGGCCACAACTACCGAGTAGTCCGGGAAGTATAATGCCGTCGCCAAAGGTGCAAATGCCCATTCCCCGGTCAAGCGATGCGCAGGCGGTGCTGAATTTCCTGAAGAGCGATATACATTTCAACTTCTTTTTCAGCAACGAAGATGCCCGTATCATTGGACAGAAGCTGGCTGGTGGAGACTACCTCTCCGCGGCAGGCACAGTGCGCGAAGTGGTGCGTGACATCCTAACTAATACCCTTCTTCGCAACGTACCCAGCAAAGTGAAAATCATTCACGAGGCTGTTCCAGAGCTGTATCTTGAAAACTTTGAGCCCGCCCAAGAGCAATTTCTGGGGGGCGTGGGGCGTGCCATTGGCGGGGCCGTGGTGAAATATGGGAAAGCAGCATTGACCAAACTGGTTGAGAAGCTGATCGAGAAATTTGCCGAGGTGGTGCGCAATGCGGTGGTTACCTACCTGCGCAACCGGAAGCAGGAGTTCATCAGCGCCGCCACTCATCAGGATGGGGTTACCGTGAAAGTGAGTTTCACCAACGTGCCGGTGATGGCAAAAATAAGGCTGATCATCAACGCCATGAAAGGCAAAGCCAGCCTCGGCGACCTCACTGACTTTACGCTGCCTTCGCTGCCTTCGCCTGCGATCATCATTGTGGGTGGCCGCCGTTTTGACTGATCAAGGCTATGACCACAGCAACCCTCGCTCCGCTCACGTTGGCCCGGTCACGGCAACTGGTGCGGCGCCAACTGGAACACTGGCTACAGGCCACCCGCCGGCTGGCGGCGTTCGAGCAACTGGCCTCGCCGGGTGCCTGGCAGGGAATTGACCATACGCTGAGTGTTAATATCCGGCAGTTCCTGACTCAGGCTATTACCAATCTGAAACTAAATGGACAGCAGTTGGAGACCCGGCTGGGCAACGCTAAATCTGAAGCCGACCTAACTGCTATCCGAAGCGATCTGATTCAGTTTCGTCAGCACTATGTGCAGTGCGAAACAACGGTTCATCTCTACACTGATGCGATCAATTCGCGCACCACAGCCTACATCGCGGCGCTGATGCGAGCCTGCGACGTACTCTGTATGCAAAGCATGCAGGAATTACTGTCGCGAATAAACAACACACCGCCGCCACCCGTGATGACCTACATCGATAAAGGTCTCGGCGCGTCTATTCTGAAAGCGGGGCTCCGGCTCTGGGACCAGTCTACCAGTCCTGTGGCGGTAGTCAAGATAACGCAGCATAACCTGTTCCGACCCACGGCGGCCATCCACGAAACGGGTCACCAGGTGGCGCACATACTCGACTGGAACCGTGAACTGTCACACGCCCTGCGGGCAGGCTTACGTGAACGGTCAGCGTTGGCGGCCGACGAGTTTGCGGGCTGGGCGTCGGAGATTGCCGCCGATGCGTTTGCCTTTGTACACACGGGCTATGCCGCCGTGGCTGCCCTGCACGACGTAGTAGCGGGTTCGGCGGGTGCCGTAACGCAATACAACATCGGCGATCCGCACCCCATCTCCTACCTGCGGGTGCTGCTTGGCCTCGAAATGTGTCGACAATGGTTTGGACTTGGCCCGTGGGATGATCTGGAAACGTCGTGGACGGGTTTTTATCAACCCCGCAACCGGGCAGGCCACGGGGCGCAGGTCATTGACAGCTGTGTGCCGCTACTACCCCAGGCCGTTGGTATCATTCTTAAACAACGGTATAAAGCGTTTGGTCAGCGAGCGTTGTCAGATATCATTAACCCATTGAGGGTCAAGCCTGAGGAGTTGTTAAAGCTGGAGCGTATTGCCGGACCGGGGCTGTTTACCAACCACGGCTGGATTTGGAAAGAGGCCCTTCGCCTATTGGCACTTAGCGGCTATAAAATTGCCATCAGCGATAATCCTGCCGAGGAATATAAGCAACAGGAAGACTGGATGCAGAAACTCGGCTGGTCTGTGAATCTTAACTAACCCCCTAACCAAGTTCCGATCATGGCAACCTCATCTAAAAAAAGTGGTCCAACCCAATCAACCAATACAAACATGGAAACGACACAGGAGCAAACGAAAAACGCTGAAGACCAGCCAGCCACAGACACGCCGGAAGCTACCGCAACGAAAACCGGCAATACGTCTTCGTTGTACCCACAGGTGCATAATGAGGCTGACATTGAAGAGGTTATAAAACGAAATGCCTGGTTAACGCAGAACTATAACGACCTGAGCAAAAAGGTAGATGCATTAACCAAGCAGACATCGGAGAGTTTAACGCAGGCGCTTGTCCAGGCAATACACAAACTAACGGATGACTTACCTGGCAGACAAAACAACCAGCCAACCGACAACCTCAAAAAACGGCTGGAGGTGCTGCGCACCAATTACCCTAACACCCTGATTTAGCCCCTCACATACCCCTTCCCTCTTAATCATCTCCTCGTCATGTCAGCTACCCTGAACCTCATCAAAGCCTATAATGCGTTGTATGTCAACGAAATTTCGCCGGCCAATCCCCCTCCAGCCTCGCTGCCTAACTACAGAAACACGATGGGGCCAATCATTTCCCGATGGACTTTCCCTGGGCCACCAGCCTTAGGTCCGGGGAAAATTGATGAGGTGGAAAGCGAAGCGAGCATCAACCAGTTCATCTCAATGCCTGACGCCGGTGTTATCGAAAACTGCATTGGCTTCCATTGGTATGATTTAATGTTTAACATCAGTTTCAACGATCCCAGACGCGTTAATGGACTTGCCCTTGGAGCGCAACCTGAAAAACAATTTCCACCTTATCACCTGATCTTCGCTTATCTGATCGAAAACACCCGCATCATTCCCATATTCGAGCGGCTCATTCAAAAATTCATGACGAGCGAAGATTTTGGGCATGCCAGCGAGTTTACCGCTCACTGGATTCGCAATACGCAGAGTCTGTTCTACAAAGACATGCATATTCCGAATTTCCGGCCGTTGATTTCATCCCTTTTACCCAGTTTCGACGCCAGCCGACGTAACGCGTATTACCGTTTGTTTGGCCTAGAGCTGAGCCACGGTAACCAGGATAACTCGCCGGTACCGTTTGTGAAACCATCCAGCTTCAACCAGAGCTTTGTACCACTGCTGGAAAACTTATTACGCGAGATCTGGCAGGGTATTATCAACCATCGCAACACCAGCGGTGCTAACACCACAGACGTGGTTGCACTGGCTGATTCGGCCCGGTTGCTCAAAGACCTGCTCCTGTCTCGCCGTAACGCCAGCTTAGACCTCTCGCTTTACGAAACCAGCAGCCTCTCGAAAGAGGAGTTTTTCTCGGTCATCATGCTCGAGTGGTTTTACCAGGTTATTGCCTCCAACACCGATCTGGTGAGGGAGTTGAACGCAGAAGCCGTCATGCCGCACGAACGGTTGGCTATTCTCGGTAAATTAGTTGGTATTACGCCCCATTCTAAATCACGCGATCTATTTGAATTGGCTCCACTGCTGGCCATTTTCCTGCGACTCATGGAAGAAGGTTATTACGATGATCCAGCGAATATTAACGCCCTTTTCGACCCCAGCGTGCCCAATACCTTCGCCAAAGAAATCTCGCTCATCATTACACTCTGGCAAAAAACCACGGGTCGTAACCTGAAACAAATGCCGAACACCTCTTATGCCAGCAACGGCCAACGCATGGCCAACAGTGCCGTGCTGGTGAGGTAAGTTGACTACAGAATTCACTACCTTACAAAAAAAGCCCGCTCTAGCGGGCTTTTTTTGTAAGGTTCAACTTGAATACCTTATCCCAAATACGTCTTCAAGGCTTTTGACCTTGACGTATGGCGCAGGCGGCGGATGGCTTTCTCCTTGATCTGCCGAACGCGCTCGCGGGTGAGGTTAAACTTCTCCCCGATCTCTTCCAGCGTCATAGCGTGTTCGCCGTTGAGGCCGAAGTAGAGCGTGATCACGTCGGCTTCGCGCTGGGTGAGCGTCGAGAGGGCACGTTGTACTTCCTTGCGCAGCGAGTCGTTGATAAGGCCCGAATCAGGCTTGTCTTCGCCATCGTTTTCGAGCACGTCGAGCAGGCTGTTTTCTTCACCCTGCACAAACGGCGCATCCATCGACACGTGGCGACCCGAAATTTTCAGCGTATCGACTACTTCAGCAGGCGAAATATCAAGCACTGCAGCCAGTTCTTCCGGCGACGGCTCCCGCTCGAATTTCTGCTCCAGGTCAGAGAACGTCTTCGATATTTTGTTCAGCGAACCTACCCGGTTCAGGGGCAGCCGCACAATACGTGACTGTTCAGCAAGGGCTTGCAAAATAGACTGACGGATCCACCAAACGGCGTACGAAATGAATTTAAAACCGCGGGTTTCGTCGAAACGCTGCGCGGCTTTGATCAGGCCGAGGTTGCCCTCGTTGATCAAATCGCCCAGTGACAAACCCTGGTTCTGGTATTGCTTGGCAACAGATACTACGAAACGCAAGTTGGCCTTGGTGAGTCGCTCCAGCGACAGTTGGTCGCCTTCCCGGATCTTCTGGGCCAGCGTAACCTCCTCGTCGGGCGTCAGCAGGTCAACCTTACCAATCTCCTGGAGGTACTTATCCAGCGACTGGCTTTCGCGGTTGGTAATCTGTTTTGAAATCTTTAGCTGTCTCATGATGTGCTGAGGATGGTATGCACAGGTAGTAAATAGGCGCGTTGCCTACCTACTACCTATATTTTCAACAAGTTACGCCTTGGTATTGTTCTCCGGGCGGGGCAGCAATGCCTTACGAGATAAACGATATTTGCCCGTCTTTTTGTCGATTTCAACTAATTTAACCCGCACGGTTTCACCCACCTGGAAAACACCATCCATCGTTTCGAGACGTTCCCATTTCACTTCAGAAATGTGTAATAGTCCGTCTTTTCCCGGTAGGAACTCCACAAAGGCACCAAATGGCTGAATCGTTTTCACTTTGCCGTCGTAGATTTCGCCTACTTCGGCAGTGGCCGTGATGCCTTTTACGCGGCTAACGGCCTTATCCATGCTTTCTTTGTTGGTAGCATAAATGCTCACAAAGCCAGCACCATCGCGCTCTTCAATGTTGACCGTAGCCCCCGATTCGCGCTGAATTTCCTGTACCACCTTGCCGCCGGGTCCGATAACCGAGCCGA
The DNA here is from genome assembly GCF_017353185.1 of Fibrella rubiginis. Classification (GTDB taxonomy): domain Bacteria; phylum Bacteroidota; class Bacteroidia; order Cytophagales; family Spirosomataceae; genus Fibrella; species Fibrella rubiginis. The sequence continues at coordinate 77,199 of NZ_JAFMYV010000012.1, forward strand.
TCTGGTCCTGCGCAATCTTGATCACGTAGGCACGGGGAGCAAACGGTTTCAGGTCGGGCTTCACCGCAGACAGACCCTTCATCATTTCGCCCAGGATGTGCAGCCGGCCAGCCTTCGCCTGATGCAGGGCTTCGGTCAGGATTTCGTACGAAAGCCCATTCACTTTCATGTCCATCTGCACGGCGGTGATTCCTTTTTCACTACCCGTTACCTTGAAGTCCATGTCGCCGAGGTGATCTTCATCACCCAGGATGTCCGACAGCACAGCGTACTTGCCGGTGGCTTCGTCGGTAATCAGGCCCATGGCAATACCGGCTACGGGTGCTTTGATTTTGATACCGGCGTCCATCAGGGCCAGCGTACCAGCGCATACCGTTGCCATTGACGACGACCCGTTCGACTCCAGAATGTCGGATACGATACGGATGGTATACGGGTTATCCTGACCTTCGGGCAACATGCCTTTCAGGGCGCGGTGGGCCAGATTACCGTGACCAATTTCGCGGCGGGATGCCCCCCGGTTAGGTTTCACCTCACCCGTTGAGAAGCCGGGGAAGTTATAGTGCAACAGGAATTTGTTGTAACCCTGCTGCAAGGCCTGATCCACAATCTGCTCATCGAGCTTGGTTCCCAGCGTTACGGTCGTCATCGACTGCGTTTCGCCGCGGGTAAACACCGCCGAACCGTGAGCACGGGGCAGGTAATCGACTTCGCACTGAATAGGCCGGATCTCGTCGAGCTTGCGGCTATCAAGGCGGTAACGTTCGTTGAGTACCAGGTTCCGTGAGGCTTCCCACACCACGTCGCTGAAATATGTTTTGATCAGACCAGTATTTACTTCCGTGCCTTCGGGCAATGAAGCAATGTATTCTTCACGAACGGCCTTGAAGCCTTCCGAACGCGCTTTTTTGCTTGCCTGGCCTTTCAGCGCTACCTCATATACCTTATCATACGTAGCGGCGTGAACGGCTTTGCGCAGGTCTTCGTCGTGCGTTTCGTGGTTGTACGTCCGCTTTTCGGTCTTGCCTACTTTGGCTTCCAGTTCTTTCTGCGCAGCTACCTGCACCTTAATAGCGTCATGGGCTATTTTCAGGGCCTCAACTACTTCTTCTTCCGAACATTCTTTCATTTCGCCTTCCACCATGTTGATGTCATTGGCGTTGGCGGCTACGATCAGGTCGAGTGTAGCGCGTTCCAGTTCAGAAGTAAGCGGGTTGATTTTGTACTGACCATCAATCTTGGCCACGCGCACCTCCGAAATCGGCCCGTTGAAGGGAATGTCAGAAACGGCAAGGGCAGCCGAGGCGGCCAGGGCGGCAAGTTGATCGGGCTGTACTTCGGGGTCAGCTGAGATCATGGTGATCATGACCTGGGTATCGCCGTGAAAATCTTCGGGGAAGGTGGGGCGCAGCGCACGGTCTACCAGACGGGAGATCAGGATCTCATAATCTGACAGCCGACCTTCGCGGCGCTGGAAGCTACCGGGGATTTTACCGGCAGAAGCAAATTTTTCCTGATAATCGACCGAAAGGGGCAAAAAATCAATGCCTTCGCGGGCATCTTTGCTGGCCACTACGGTGGCTAGCAGCATGGTGTCGCCGAGGCGAACAACAACGGCTCCATCAGCCTGGCGGGCCAATTTTCCGGTTTCGATGGTGATCTCCCGACCATCGGGCAGCGCAACAGTTTGCGTGGTGATTTGAAACATACTACAGGTTTTGATTCTCGCTACAACAGCTTTAAAAACATCGGTTTATCCTACTCCTACCGCTTTCACCACAAAAAGAAGCACCGTTAATGATTTTCAACCCAACGCATACAACTAACGATGGCTGGGGGTACACCCACAAGGTCTTCGATTTAAAGTTAAGAGTTTGAACAGGGGCAAAAGTCACCCTATTCGTCGTTACGTAGATTGGCCTTCGAACCACCTAAAGGGGTCTATAAGAAAACAGGGAACCCGGTAATGAGTTCCCTGTTTGGTGCAGCTGCATCCGCTTACTTACGAATGTTTAGTGCTGCTAGAATGGCCCGGTAGCGGGTAATATCTTTTTGCTGGAGGTAATCCAACATGCGACGCCGCTTACCTACCAGTTTCAGCAATCCCTGACGGGTGCTGTAATCATGCTTGTGCGCTTTGAGGTGCTCAGTCAAATGATTGATCCGGTACGTAAACAACGCGATCTGAGATTCTGCCGAACCAGTGTCCCCCGGAGTCTTCTGGGCACCCTGCGTGGCGAAAATTTCCTGTTTTTTTTCAGATGGTAAATACATCGTCAGACAGCTTTTTGTTTACAACATTTGTTTAAAGAGCCGCAAAGGTAAGGAAATGATTTGGGATTTTGGATTGGGGATACATGATTTCGGATTGGGGATTGCGGATTGCGGATTATTGCTGACGCATGGGTTTGTTCCCGAGTAAGCCTGCGCTGGCGTCAGCAATAATCCGCAATCCGCAATCCCCAATCCGAAATCATGTATCCCCAATCCAAAATCCCAAATCATTTCAGTCTGTCTACCTCAAAGCGTAATTCGTCGGCGAGCTGGCGGATACGGTCGTAGCTGGGAGCGGGCGGGGGAAGTTGCTGGCTCACGAAAGCTTTCACATCCCAGACTTCCAGCACGTCTTTCAGGGCCACCTCGCGGCTGGGCACGTTGGGGCGGTCGGCGGTGAGGAGCAGTGTGCCTTTGTTTTTCACCTGGTTCACCACCCGCCGCGCCAGAATACCCTGATGCTGAATCAGGAGCACGTAAAACTGTCCGTCGGTGATGTCGAACCAATTGCGCACAAACTGTCCGATGAGCCACGCGCCGGGAAACAGAAAATCGCCGTCGGCCTCAAAGGCGCGGTACTGGCCCACGGGCAGCATGGGCAGGCGCATGGTAGGCAGGCGCGTAAGGTAATCCGGCTGCTGAAACCGCTGCTGGTACTCGTCATACTGCCCCCGCTGTACATAATGAATCGTCTGCGCCGACTGGTCATTGGTCATGGCAATGGGGGCAGCAGCTCCCGCCTGAGGCGGGTTTGAATAGTGATTATTGAAGGCGGGGACGGGTTCGTTGCCATAACTGGCCGTGAAGGCGGGTTGTTGCGGCGGCATAGTACCCCGATTCGTGGGCAAGGGTTCGTCGGCTAGTGGCGGGTTGCGCTGGATGGGCACGCCCCGGTCTACCACGGTGCTGGCACCCGTCATGGTTGGGCTGCGCTCTACAGGCGTTGGCCCCGCCTGTACCGGGCGCGACTCACGTATTTCAGTACGCTCAGTGGGGCGCTGTTCGCCGGGGGGGCGGTAATATTTTTCCAGCACGTTCGAGAGTGGTTGCGGTTCGGGAACAGCGCCAGGCAGTACGGGGTCGCTGATGAGCGGGGCCGTGGTGAAGTCGGCTTCTTCATCCTCGGCATCATCGCTGAAAATGGGCGCGGGTGTATTGGCCGCTCGGGGGGCGGGACCATTCTTGCCCATCGGCAGGCTGAGGTCGGGCGTTTCGCGAATTTTGCGCAGATCCTGTTTCAGCAGTTGGTCGACGGAGGTGTTGAACAGTTTAGCAATCGTGATCAGCGTGTTCCAGTTGGGGTTGGCGCGGGCCTCTTCATACGCCCCCAACAATGACCGTTTAATGCCAATGCGCTGCGAAAACTGCTCCTGCGTTAAGCCATTGAGCTTTCGGAGGTATTTGATGTTGGTGCTGACGAGCGTCATGGTTGGGAGTAGGTTCTGACAAAATTTTTAGTAAAACAACTGATTTTTTCGTTTCAAACAAGAGCAATAGAACGCGGATTTTTATGATTGGGCCGGTCCGCCGGTGCGGGATTGATACGGACTATTTTGGACAGGATTTGCAGGATTTCAGGATGGACAGGATTTTCCTTTCACTCTACAGTAAATGGTTGGATTAAAAGAAATCCTGTCCATCCTGAAATCCTGCAAATCCTGTCCAAAATAGTCCGTATCAATCATAAAAATCCGCGGCCCCCTTTCTCTTTCTTTTTTCGTATTTTTCCTAAAAAATAGCTAACATATATGATCGCGCAGGATCCTCAAACCGACCAGAAAGCAACCATACGAGCGGCCTTTGACCGCCTCCGGCAAGGTGCGCAGGCAATGGCACTTACCACCGCCGCCGAACGCATCGAGCGCCTGAAACGTCTCCAAACCTGGATTGAGGCAAACAAAATCACGCTTTACAAAGCCATGTATGCCGATTTTCGGAAGCCGTCGGCCGAAGTGGATCTGGGTGAAATGGTGGGCCTGATGAGCGAACTGCGCTACATGATCAAGCACCTGAAACAGTGGATGCGGCCCCAACGCGTACCCACGCCCCTATCGATGGTGGGCACAAGCGGCTATTTGAAATACGAACCCAAAGGCGTGGTCCTCATCATTGCCCCCTGGAACTACCCGTTTGATCTGCTGATTGGCCCTCTGGCCACGGCCATTGCGGCGGGAAACGTCTGCATGCTAAAACCTTCCGAGCTAACGCCCCACACATCGGCTGTGATGAAACAGATGATTGCCGACCTATTTTCGCCCGACGAAGTGGTGCTGTTTGAAGGCGATGCCGACACGGCGCAGGCCATGCTGGAACTGCCGTTTAACCACATTTTCTTTACGGGCAGTCCCGCCCTGGGCAAGATCGTGATGACCGCCGCGGCTAAACACCTCGCTTCGGTGACGCTGGAATTGGGCGGCAAATCACCGTTTGTGGTCGACGAGACAGCCAACATCGTGAAGGCCGCCGAGATCCTGGCGTGGGCCAAGTTCTTCAACAACGGCCAGACCTGCATTGCGCCTGACTACCTGCTGGTGCATGAGTCGGTGAAGATTCCGCTGATTAACGAAGTCAAAAACGCCGTTGACCGCATGTATGGACCCGATGCGGCCACCCGCGCTGCTTCAGAGAGCTACGCCCGGATTGTGAACCCACGGCATTTTCAACGGGTGAAAGGCCTGATTGAAAACGCCGTAGCCAAGGGTGCCACCGTGCGCATGGGCGGACGCACCAACGCCGACGACAATTACATTGAACCCACCATGATCGACGGCGTAACCGACGAGATGACGATTATGCAGGACGAGATCTTTGGTCCTCTCCTGCCCGTGGTGAGCGTGAAAAACCTGGACGAAGCCCTGCGCCACATCAACAGCCGCGAGAAACCACTGGCGCTTTACCTGCACAGCCGCAAACAAAAAAACATCGACTACGTCATGGACCGCACCTCGGCGGGCGACACAGTCATTAACGATGCGCTGATCCACTTCACTCACGCCGAGCTGCCCTTTGGCGGGGTTAACAACAGCGGTATTGGCAGCTACCACGGCTACTTCGGTTTCCAGGAACTCTCGCACCGCCGGGGCGTCCTCCGCCGCGACTTCGGCACGATGAAATTCCTCTTCCCCCCATACACCAACCGGGTAAAGACGATCATGGGCTGGCTGGTGAAATACTTTTAATGAGTGAATGAGCGATTGAGTGAATAGTCTGGACTGCTGCGCGAGCGTTTCTTTCTATTGTCGTTACGTCAGAATAAATTAAAGAAACGCTCGCGCAGCAGTCCAGACTATTCACTCATTCACTCAATCGCTCATTCACTCATTAACTTTGCTCCATGACAACGACGCATGCCGCCCCACAGACGCGGCCTTTTGATATACATGCCGTGCCCTCGCCCTGTTTTGTGCTCGACGAGGCCAAACTCCGGAAGAATTTAGCGTTGATTGACGCCGTTCAGCGCGAAGCCGGGGTTACCATTATTCTGGCCCTGAAAGGCTTTTCCATGTTCAGCGCCTTTCCCCTTGTGCGCGAATACCTAAGCGGGGCCACGGCCAGCAGCCTCAACGAGATCAAGCTGGTGAACGAGTACATGCACGTACCCGCCCACGCCTACGTACCCGCCTACCGCGACGATGAGTTCGACGAGATCCTGGCCCGCAGCAGCCACGTCACCTTCAACTCGTGGAGTCAATGGGAACGGTTTAATGGAGGAAATGAGGAGAGGAGCGGTCCGCCGATGCGGAAAGGAGGAAAGGGGGCTTCGCGTGAATCTCTCTCCCCTTCCTCCTTTCCTCCATTAAACCTCTCCTCCCCCTCTTTCGGTATCCGCGTGAATCCGCAGTATTCGGAGGTGGCTACGGATATGTATAACCCCTGCGTGCCGGGGTCGCGGTTGGGTGTTACGCGCGATAAACTGCCCGATCAGTTGCCGGAGGGGTTGGAAGGATTGCATTTTCATACCCTCTGCGAAAACGATTCGTACACGCTGGAGCGCACCCTCACGGCGCTGGAAGAACGTTTCGGCGACCTACTGCACCAGGCCAAATGGGTGAATATGGGCGGCGGACACCTCATGACCCGCGAAGGCTACGATACGCAACACCTGATTGGCTTGCTGAAAGCATTCCGCGAAAAATACAACGTCGACATCATCATGGAGCCCGGTTCGGCTATTGCGTGGCAGACGGGTGTGCTGGTCAGCACCGTGCTCGATGTGTTCGACAGTCAGGGCATTGACGTGGCTATTCTGGATACCTCGTTTGCCGCCCACATGCCCGATACGCTGGAGATGCCCTACAAACCCATCATCCGCGACGCCTACCAGGAACCTGTAGCGGGCAAACCCACCTACCGTCTCGGCGGCATGACCTGCCTCGCCGGCGATTTCATGGGCGACTACTCCTTCGACGAACCCCTGAAGGTGGGCGACCGCATTGTGTTTGAGGATATGATTCACTACACGATGGTGAAAACAACCACCTTCAACGGCGTGGGCCTCCCCGCCATTGGTATCCACAAAGAAGACGGGTCGTTTAACCTGGTTAGGGAATATGGCTACGACAGTTTTAAAGATCGATTAAGTTAAAAGGAGGAATGGAGGAAGGAGGAAAGGAGGAACGGTTGCTGACGAGTCAGTATTGCTTTCGCGTCAGCAACCGTTCCTCCTTTCCTCCTTCCTCCATTCCTCCGCCCTTTTATGAACAACATCCTCCCCGTACCTCAGCAAAGCTCCAAGCCCGGCACCAGCACCGGTCAGCAGTTCTGGCATTCATCTGACAAAACCATCGACTCGTATTCGCCCGTCGATGGCAAGTTTATTGCCCGTGTCTATGCCACTACCCGCGCCGATTATGACCGCGTGGTGGAAACGGCACAGGCGGCGTTCAGGCAATGGCGACTGGTGCCCGCCCCCAAACGCGGCGACATTGTGCGGCAGATGGGCGACCAGTTTCGGCAGTACAAAAACGACCTGGGTCGCCTGGTGAGCTACGAAATGGGTAAATCCTTACAAGAGGGTCTGGGCGAAGTGCAGGAGATCATCGATATCTGCGATTTCGCCGTGGGGCAGTCGCGGCAGTTATATGGCCTCACCATGCACTCCGAGCGGCCCGCCCACCGGATGTATGAACAGTACCACCCGCTGGGCATTGTCGGCATCATTTCGGCGTTCAACTTTCCCGTCGCGGTCTGGTCGTGGAACGCCATGCTGGCCTTCGTGTGCGGCGACGTGTGTATCTGGAAACCGTCGGAGAAAACACCGCTGACGGCCCTCGCCTGTCAGCAGATTATCCAGGATGTGCTGCGCAACAACGACGTGCCCGAAGGCGTCTCGTGCCTCGTTTCGGGGGGGCGTGACGCAGGCGAGTGGCTGGCCCGCGACCCGCGCGTGGCACTGGTGTCGGCTACGGGCAGCACCCGCATGGGCAAGGCGGTGGGCGTGGCGGTGGCCGAACGCATGGGCCGGAGCTTGCTTGAACTGGGTGGCAACAACGCCATTATCGTGTCGCCCCATGCCGACCTCGACATTGCCATTCCGGCCATTGTCTTCGGCGCGGTAGGCACCGCCGGGCAACGCTGCACCACCACCCGCCGCCTGATCGTGCACGAAAGCATCCTGCCCGAACTGCGCACCCGACTGGCCCGCGCCTACGCCCAACTCCACATCGGTGACCCGCTGGAAATGGGTATCCACGTGGGTCCGCTGATCGACAAAGACGCGGTGTCGAGTTACCAGAAAGCGGTGACGGAGATCAAAGCGGCGGGCGGCAAATTCATTGTCGAGCCGGGCGTACTGGAAGGAGTTGGCTATGAGTCAGGCTGTTATGTGAAGCCCTGCGTGGCTGAGGCACAAAATCAGTGGCCGGTGGTGCAGCGCGAAACCTTCGCCCCCATCCTCTACGTCATGCCATACACCACCATCGACGAGGCCATTGCTCTGCAAAACGGCGTACCTCAGGGCCTGTCGTCGGCGATCTTCACGCTGAACCTCCGCGAAGCCGAGCAGTTTTTGTGCGTGGCCGGGTCCGACTGTGGCATTGCCAACGTGAACATCGGCACGTCGGGGGCCGAAATTGGCGGCGCGTTTGGCGGCGAAAAAGAAACCGGCGGTGGCCGCGAATCGGGCTCCGACGCCTGGAAAGCCTACATGCGCCGCCAAACCAACACCATCAATTACGGCACCACCATGCCGCTGGCGCAGGGCATCACGTTTGAGTTGTAGGTGAGTGAGAAGTAATAGGCAAGAACCAAGATGAGGTGAGCTATACCATTTTCTTGTTTCTTGCCTCTTATTTCTTGCTTCTATAGTACATGCTCACCATTTCTCTGGACCACCGCGACCCCGCCCTGCTCACTGTTACTTTCCCGACCGACCCCGTTGGCAACGACCTCATTGGGCAGGTACCGGGTCGCCAATGGAGTTACAGCCGCCGTTGCTGGACCGTACCCAACACCCGCGAGAGCATCGTGAAGATCGGCCAACTGTTTGGCAGATACTACTGCCGATTCGACGAAGCCGTGGTGCGGCTCTACAAACCCGATGCCACCCCCACCGAACTGGAACAGGCCACCAACCCCACATGGCCCCCTGCCCACGTTCCACCGACCAAACCGAAACCCTTTCGCCACGTTCCGCCCGACAGCGCGTTCAATCAGCACCCGGTCATCGTAGCCCTTTGCGAGACGCTGGTACGGCTGACCTACAGCTATAAAACGATCAAAAACTACCGGCAGGCCCTGATCGCGCTGATCCGGTATACCGACTCGAAACCCGTCGATACGCTCGATAAAGCTGCTTTTCAGACGTACCTGCTCTTCCTGATCCAGAAAAAACGCTTCAGCCCATCCACTATCAACGTGCATATCAATGCGTGGAAATTCTATCAAGAGAAAGTGCTTGGCCGCGATAAGACCTATTACGATGTGCAGTACCCACGCCTCCCCACTAAGCTCCCCACGGTCTACAGCGTGGGCGAAGTAAAGGCCATTTTCGCCGCCACCACCAGCTTGAAATACCGGACATTGTTCAAGCTCGTCTACGCCACCGGCCTGCGCCTGAGCGAAGTAGCCCACCTGCGCCTTGTTGACATCGACCGCGTCCGGCGGCTCATTATGGTACGCAGCGGTAAAGGCAAAAAAGACCGCGTAGTCATGCTTACGGAAAAATTGGAGGCCACGATTAATGTGTATCTGATTATTTATGACCCGCAGGTGTATTTGTTTGAAAACAATGAACCCCGCCACGGTAACGTGGCAGAGCCACTTTGGGAACGAACAATTCAACGGGCCTACAGTCTTGCCACACACACGGCGGGGATTCAGAAACGAGGTGGTATTCATGCCTTACGCCACAGTTTTGCCACGCACATGCTGGAGGCAGGCTACGACATTCGCTACATTCAGCAGTTGCTCGGCCATAGCAGTATCCTGACCACGATGCGCTACACCCATGTGACGGCTCATAAGATTAGTACCCTCAAGAGTCCATTAGACGATCTGTAGTCGGCACATGCCTCCGTAGCATAGTCCGCAGTTTCGTTTGGCTAAAAAACTTGCTTTTCAATACGTAGCCTTTCGTATAGCCAATCACGGTAAGCTTGTTGTGCCGAACTGTTCCCCTTGAGTCATAGCGATACAGGTTACTGTCATTGGCAAAAAAATAGTCTGGGTACCCCTCAATGTCCCACACACGCAGTAGCTGATTGTGTAGGCTGATATGTTGACTCATAGTAGTTGCAAAAGTTCGGTGGTATGAGTATGCTTGCAGACTGGCTCGGCAGCTAACCGCTTGTGGAGCGTTTGTCCCGACAAAGCTACGCTCAATTAATGATAACAAGCTCATTATCAACACAGTGTCATTAATTGAGTTGACGTACAATAATATGTTGGGTGCTGTCAATGCCGTTTGGCTTGTGCGTGTTCCGTCGCGTGTGTGACAGGTTGCACGTCCCGCAGCCGTCCGGTGGTCCGTCAGGGCAGTCGCGTTCGACAAGCCAAACGCCGGATTAGGCAAGTTTGGGCTTCCATTTCGGCGGCTCTGGCGACAAGGCGAACGCCCCCGTTAGGTAGGTTGGGACAAGACTCGGTAAAAGAAGCATACAACAATAACTAACAAAAACACTTTCTATGGCAACTATCTTTCAGGTTCTGACTTTCAGACTTATCGCTGTCGTATTAGGTTACTTTTTGTATTTACCTACTTTTGGACAAGATGCCACATTGCCAAATGCCAATAAGAAAACAATTGCCACGTATTTTGACGAGGGTATCAATCCCCAAAAGATGAACCGCATCAGGGAGTTCTTTGCATCAGACTACATTTGGCATCGCATGAACGGAACCGACGTTCGTAGCAGCCAGGATAGTTCGCATATTTCTATGTTAAGATTCCTGTACAAAGCCATCCCTGACATTCATTACACAATTGATAATGTAGTAGCCGAAGGCGATATGGTTGCCGTTAATTCAAGTGTTACAGGTACTGCCAAGAGTGAAATGTTTGGGTTTCCAGCCGCTGAAAAGAAAGTTCGCTTCAAACAAATGTTCTTCTTTCGGTTTGCCAACGACAAGATAACTGAAGAATGGGAGGTCGTTGACGTGGATGGCCTCAAAGCTCAGTTAGGAAAGCGATAATTAGGTGCTGCTCACAAAGCGGAAAGTGCGTTGTTGCCCGCTCCGCGCTGCCGTCGTTCGGGCGACAGGCCGCACGTCCCGAAGTCGAGTTTCAGCCCAACTCAAACAGGGGTGTAAAGGTTTCAAGTTGCTGTTTTTCAGTCGAGTAGCTTCCTCATCCATCAACCCCTGTGGGTGTTGGGCGGGGCCAGCCAGAAAAGGGCTTGGGCGTGGGCCTCAGGCGTGTGACTGGCCGTACGCCTGTGGAGACGTCGGGTTGGTCCGTTGCCCGCTTCCGTGTGACAAAGCGCACGCCTGAGTAAGGCAAGTGGAGGGCTTCCAGGTCCATCGCTCCGTTGACAGAGGGTAGGCCTGATTTGGGCAAGTTGGGCTTAAAAACCGGGTTTCGCGTGACAAAGGGTACAGCCTTAAATAGAGGGTTGAAAGTATTGAACTAGGGATTGACGCTGTGCTTTCTAATAGCTCAGAAAGCCCTCAATAAATCAAAACTTACATGAAGACTAAATGGTGGGAAAAAGAGCTTGCTACTAAATCACAAGTCGCATTTTTTCTGCTTTGTGTGATCGCATTTTTCTTAACTTTTGAATACGTTAAAAAGCAAAGCAGGGAAAAGGAATTTGCACAGTGTAGTCGCTTTACGATTGCCAAAGTGGATCGTTTGAAGTACCGTAAACTCCGTTATGAAATTATTTATTCGTTTTCCATTAATGAGAAGCAAATTGAATATGACGACCGTACCGGTCCTAACGATACAGGTGATTGGTTAAGTCAAAAACCTGACAGTCTGCGACATCGTCGTTTTTGGGTACAGTTGGATTGTGGTGATCCCAAGACGCATAAGCTCCTATGGGATTATCGAGTACCCGATAGTGTGAGTTTCATACCTAAAGAGGGTTGGAAAACGCTGCCAACCTATGCTTTGAAGAAATAAATGAACCTTATTTGAAATCGAGGCATGTGGCTTTAGATTGTGTTTTGGTTCACAATAAAGATGTAGCTTGGTAGAGCCGTTTTTCGCTCCGCGCTGCCATCGTTCCGTTGACAGGTTGCTCGCCTGCGAAGCGAAGACTTGGCTCCCAACCGTCGGGGGGTGTAAAGGCTCCTTCGTCGCCATCAGCCCCCCGGGTCGTTGGGCGGAAATTCAATAAGTGCTTTCGGGGTGGGTCTGTGCGACAGGCCGTACGTCCCACAGAGGTCGGGGTTTAGCTTCCATTTCCAACTTTCGGTCGACAAGCCGAACGCCCCGGTTAGGCAGGTTAGACAAAGCGGTTTTGTTACGGTGTTTACTGTTTCGCCCGTGTACGGGTTGCATAAACGGATATAAAGTATCTTCGATAAAGTACAGCTTTTCATCTAACTTGAGGACGATGTTCATTCGGTTCTATCCACCTAAACCCTTTCTCGCCAGCTTTATAAAAGGCTATCAAATTGTGCATGTCCAGTCTCCCGCTGGCTTGTCTTTGCCAACGCATCCATTTCCTCCTCATGCGGTACAGAACCTATCGTTCTATCCACGCAATCCAATCGAAGTCTTTCATTACGGCACCCGTCAGACAGCCACCGCGCCCAGTTGCGTCATTGTTGGTCCACAGATTTCGCGAGTTGACCTGACGATGGGACCAGACTTGTTAATCATAGCTACCTTTTTTGAACCCGGTGGCTTACACCGACTGCTCGGTATTCCCATGTATGAACTCCTGGATCAAGCCTTAGATGCCTCTCTGCTTTGGAACGCCCAGATTCGCCAAGTCGATCAACAACTGCGAGAAACGACCGACTACAATCAGATGCAGCAGATTGTCGAAGCTTTTTTAGTCCGTCGACTACAGCAAAAACAGGTCGAGAAGCACCCTATTGATGCGGCATTCCGGATGTTGGAAGATCCAACTCGTCCCGCATCCCTGGATTATTTGGCAAGTCAAGCCTGTCTAAGCCCTCGACAGTTTGAGCGAAAATTCTATGAGCGCTTGGGGCTGGGTCTCAAAACCTTCACGCGACAGGTGCGCTTTAGCAAAGCCGTTCGCTTAAAAGAACAGCATCCAGACATGGACTGGTTGGAGGTGGCTCTGTGCTGTGGTTACTATGATCTGTCCCATATGCGTCGGGACTTTACCAAGTTTGCGGGTGCTACCCCAACCCTTCTCTTGCAGCAAGAAACCCATACGATCGTTCGGCCTTACACGTCCCACAATTTTTAGCGATAAACATGTCGTTTTTGTACCCCTATTAGCTACCGGAACCGGGTATGTTTGTGCTAATCAAACCTCGATCAAGTATGAAACATCTGCTAATAGTTTGTATGTATGTTCTTTTGGCAACCAAGCTGTTTGCCCAAAACAACAGAACCGATGAAGCGGCCATTAAACAGGTCATCAAGCAACAAGAAGCCGCCTGGAACAGGCATGATTGGGAAGCGTTCAGCGGTTATTTTACGGATGATGGGACGTTGATAAATTTTGTGGGGCAATTTTGGAAAGGCAGGAATGACATCGTTGAACATTTCAAGCTTCTGGGTGATTGTTGCCTGTCCCCTACTTCCTTAAAGTTTGAATTTAAGAGTGCCAAGTTTCTTACACCAAACATTGCCGTGGTTTATATTGAAGAAACACTTATAGCTGATAGAGACTATGATGTGCCATTCCGCCATTATAAAAAAGGAGAAACAGATTACAAGATGGTGACAGATGTTTTTGTTAAGACAAACAATGAATGGAGAGTCACTGCCGCACAGCTTACGCTTATTAACCAAATCGTTTCACCTCATAATTCATCGGATAAACATTGACATTGAGAAATATGGACGCACAACAAGTCATTTGCAATAGCATGGTTGGACGGGAAGCACTTATGTGCAAATCGTTGGGGTCGGCAGGTTAGACTTCTCGAAGATTAGGTTTTAGGCTTCCATTTCCGGATTCCATGTGACAGTTTGAACGCCCGGACAGGCCAAGTTTAGGTTTATGGGCCAGCGTCCCAGCGACAGGGTGCACGTCTCGACAGCCGAGGTTTGACAAGGCTCGGTACAAAAGATTGACCTTGCGTTATTGAGCTTCGCCAATCGGTAAAAAAGTTTGGCACTGCGTTATTGTCCGCTCCGCGTGGGCGGGCTTCCGGCGACAGGCCGCACGTCCCGAAGTTGAGTTTCAACCCAACGAAAACAGGGGTGTAAAGGTTGCAAGCCTCTCGCGTTCAGTGAGTTTGCGTCATCATCCATCAACCCCTGTGGGTGTTGGGCGGAGCTAGCAATCAAAAGGGCTTGAGTGTGTTCTAGCTTTCGCGCGACAGGTTGCACGCCTGTGGAGCCGTTGGGTGGTCCGTTAGTGCAGTTCCGGCTGACGGTTCGCACGCCTGAGTGGGTCAAATTGAGGGCTTCAAAGTCCATCACTTCGTTGACAGTACGCACGCCGAGATGAGGAAAAAGGCTGTTAATTTGATAAATGACAAAGTTTAACAATGGAAAATCGTAAGCTGAAAACGTTGAGTTTGTCAGCAAGACAAGGTCAACTGGTAATCTCCTACTTTATCAACGGATACGCGGATTATTTGGGGGCAAGAACCCTTTTAGTAAATGGATTGCTCTTACAAGGAGCTGTATTAGCAAATACCTCAATAGAAAAATATTTCAAAGGCATGTTAACCGCAGTTAACGTTCCTGTACCCCGTAGACACGATATTTCAACAAAAAAGTACGGTAACACGATAAAAAGCCACTATAGAAGATTGTACAGTCTTATCAACTGGGAGTTTATAAAATTCACTTCAGAAGCTTATAGGACAAGGTATTTAGATGACCTGAAAGCGGGATATTCCATTGCAATCGTACGATTGAAAACTTTAGCGGAGTTGGATTTTACAATTTGCAGTATTGAGGAGAGTTTTAGAGTAGGCGATACAGACAAGCCCAATCGATACAGGGCCGACATAGCAAGTAACGAATTACTGCTTCACAATCTAAATTACTACTTGCTTAAACATGACAAAACCCATTTTATTGAGCAGTTGGATAACGTGATTCAGTTTGGCATTATTGAACCAAATATTTCATTTCAGCTAAATTATTTGACCAAGGATGTAAAAAATGACGGTAAATTTCTGTACAAAGGAGTTAGTTCAAGTGAATCTGATCTACTCTGAGGCCAATTATATGTTTCACACCTTCCCTAAATGAGGAAAAGGCCACTAATTTTACAGATGTGATTAAAGTTAGGTCAGAGATAAAGTAGAAGTCGCTCCGCGCTACCATCTATCTGGAGTTGAGAACGCTACCAGCCGCGCATTTAACCGATGAGATCAACAATCGCGAGATTAGTTTCAAAGGCATTGAACAGTCCTATTATTTTGAGGGCTACCGTAAAGAGAACGATGAGCTGTAGCTCCGTTTTCTCACGATCACTGTTAGCCTTAATTTGTTGCTGGTCAATTAGTTATGTTGCCTGTCAAAGCTGAGGGCGGAACTGCCAGGACTTCCGTATTTCGCTCATAAGTGGGCAATTGGTTAAACCCCCAAGTTGGGCAGGTTCGAGAGAAATGTTATTTGACAAGAAATAGAAAACAGGGTCAAGCTATGCACAAGGCACAAATTCCGAATCCTGCGCTACGTGAGCTTAGCCAACTTGTTGGCGAGTGGAAAACCGTTGGTACCCATCCCTCACTTCCGAACAAAACGTTAACCGGAAAATCATCATTCAGTTGGATCGAGGGTGGTGCTTTCCTGCGCTGGTACTCAGAAATGGATGAGGATGGTTTTCCGGCTGGTATTGCCATCTTCGGCAGTGACGATGCCACCGGAGCACAGTTCATGCTCTACTTTGACGAGCGGAAAATTTCAAGAAAGTACGAGGTTGCCATTGATAATAACGTTGTGAGGTGGTGGCGAAATACACCCGATTTTTCGCAACGCTACTCCTTGACCATTACAGACAATGGTAAAACCATAATCAGCAAAGGTGAACTGTGTGACGATGGCACAACATGGAAAAGCGATTTGAATCAGACATTTACACGTATTGAGTAAGGCTGCCGGGCAACAAGAAGCGCGTTTCCGAAGCAACGTTTTCACTCCACCGGCGCCTTCTTCACACAAAAGGGGCCGCTACACGATGCAGCGGCCCCTTTTGTGTGAAGAAAAGGTGTTCGACTCAGAATGAATAGCGCATGCCAAACTGCATCCGCCAGCGCGAGATGAGTTGGGTGTCGTTGAAGAACGTGCTTTTCTGGTTAGCATCGAAGCTGTAGACCACGGCACCCGTCTTGACATCGGTGGCCGCACCCAGCGGCTGGGCCAGGCCGGTGTAGGAGGCAATCTGCCGCACACCCCAGTTGCTGTTGAGCAGGTTGCCGAAGTTGAGTACGTCGAGGCTGAACTGGATGGCGTGGGCATTTTTCAGGCGTAGGTCCTGCATCAGGCGCAGGTCGAGGGTTGAGAACCAGGGGGTCGTTGAGGCAAATTTGCCCGCCACTTCGCCGCGGTGGCTACTGAGGTAATCGTCTTGCTGAATGTATTGTTCCAGGCCGGCCCGCTGGGCAGCCTGCGCGGCATCATCGCCCGAAAACTTCATCTGCCCTACCTGCGCGGCGGTTGGTATGTACATCAGGTCATTGTCGAAGGCTCCGTCGTTGTTGATGTCGCCACCGTAGGTGAAGCTAAACCGGCTCCCTTCGGCGTATTCGGCCACGCCCGACACCGTGGTGGCCCAACGGCCGCCGTTGCCATAGACAAACCGCTTCGAGAGCGACCCCACAAACCGGTGGCGGTTGCCGTAGTACGACGGCCCGGCCACAGCCTGATTCACGTTGCCGTAGGCGGGGTTGCGGGCGTAGGCATCCGATGAGATTTCGGCGCTCAGCGACGAGGCATCCTGCGCGTTCAGGTAGTTGTAGGCCCCGCTGAAAAAGAAGCCGTTCTGAAACGACCGCTGCACCTGAATACTGGCGTTGAAGGTGTAGCCCAGGCTGGTATTGGTGAACACGTAGGCATCATTCTGCGCTTTGTCGCTAGCCTGATAGTACGGACGACTGTCGGGCGTGTTCAGTTTGCCGGTGGGTTTGTTCAGACCGTAGTTGCGCACAATCATGGCGTTTATGTCCTTGTTATACAGCACATCGACAGAGGTAGTCCAGCCGTTGGCGAACTTGTGGTCGTAGCCCAGGCTGCTTTTCCACACCTGCGGGAACCGGAAATCGGGCGAGGTGGTGCAGTAGAAGAAGAAGTTGGGGTTGGCTACCTGGTTGCCGATCCACACAAATGGGAAGCGGCCCGTAAACACGCCCGTGCCACCGCGCAGTTTTTGTTTGCCGTCGCCTTTCAGGTCATAGTTGAAGCCCACACGAGGCGAGAACAACGGTGCCGTGGTGGGTAATTCGAGCGAGTTAAGCTTGACAGTCTGACCGTTTTCGTTGAAGTACGTCCGGTCGGGGAAGTAGCAACAGTTACGGTCTGGGCTAATATTTTCCCGAATCTTGTCCTGGGTGTTGAAATACATCGGCAGGTCTACTTTTAGGCCGTAGGTCAAAACCAGTTTCTGCGTGGCCTGCCATTCGTCCTGCGCATACAGGCCCAGCTGACCCACGTTTGTTTCGGCCAGTGCCCACTTGCCCGCCGCGAAGGTGGCTTGGGCCCCGGCCACCGCGTCTTTGAAGTAAGTGTCTTTGCCATTGAAATCCTGGCCGTAAGGAACCGTGTTGTTGGCCGTTTTAATAAAATCGGCAACGGAAGCAAACTCAGGCCCAAACACGCCCGCATAGGCCCCTAGGTTAAACGAGTTGCCGAAGCTGAATTTCTCGAAGCTGCCGCCCAGCGTCAGCGTGTGCTTGCCCGCGTAGATGTTAAAGTTGTCGGTAATCTGCGTTACATCCTGCGTAAGGCGGTTGTTGATCGAAAACGGCTCGTGCCCGGCCACGATGTACCGCACGCCGTCTTTACCAATGTTGATGGTCGGAAACGGCGACGAAAACGGGTCGCGGGTGTCGCGGAAGGCCGTATAGCCCACCTGCAACTTGTTGGCGTAGCGCCCGTTGAAGTTCGAGTTCAGTTCCAGAATGCCGCCGTTCAGCTTGTTGTTGATCCGGTAGCCCGACGTGTAATATTGCAGCGTCAGGAAGTCCGGCCCGCGCCGACCAATGGCCGAGGGGTTGGCGGGCAGATCGCGGCTGGCGTCGAGGAAGTTGTACATGAACGACAGCTTGTGCACCCGGTTGATGTTCCAGTCCAGTTTCAGAATGCCCTTGCTGTTCTGCGTCTTGTGAGTAAAGTTTTCGTAGGCACCCGGATCGTAGCCATAGAGTGTTTTCAGCGTATTGGCCACCAGATCGAGATCAGCCGCCGCTACCCGCGACACGTTGGCGCCCGTCAGGCCAGGGCGACTAGCCACCCAACCCGCCGTACCCAGGTCAGACCGCCGGTCGAACTCGGCGTTGACAAAGAAAAACAGTTTGTTTTTGATGATCGGCCCGCCCACACTAAAGCCAAACTGGTCCTGGCTGGAACTGGGCACGGTGATGTCGGTACCCTTTATACGTTTGCCCGTCAGGTCCTGATTTCGGGAGAAGACAAAGGCCGTACCGTGCAGTTGGTTGGTGCCCGATTTTGTCACGGCGTTGATACCCGCACCGGTGAAGCCCGCCTGCGTCACGTCGTAGGGCGAGAGGGCCACCTGCACCTGCTCAATGGCGTCGAGCGAAACGGGTTGCGCATCAGCCTGCCCACCCGGCGTGGCAGCGTCGAGGCCAAAGGGGTTGACGAAAATGGCCCCGTTCAGCGCAAAGTTGTTAAACCGGCTGTTGCGCCCCCCAAACGACCCGTCGCCACCCGACATGGGCGTCAGGCGGGTGTAGTCGAACACCGACCGCTTGATGGTAGGCAGTGTACGCAACTGTTCTGAGCCAATGTTGGTGCTGGCCCCGGTACGGTTGCTGCTCATCACGTCACCAGAGGCAGCCCGAACGGTCACCGTTTGCAGGGTCGATGATTCACTACGCAGCGAGACGTTGAGCGGCAACCGCTGCCCCAACACTAGCGACACATTGTCGATGGTCTCGGTCTTGTAACCTACGTAAGTAATAGTGACCAGATAAGGTCCGCCCACGCGCATGTTTGGAATGGTGAACCGTCCCTCTTCGCGGGTGACACCGCCATACTGTGTACCCGTAGGTTGATGCGTAGCCTGAACAGTGGCTCCCAACAACGGCTGATTAGTTTCAGCGTCTATGATCTGGCCTGCAATAGAGGCCGTAGTGACCTGCCCGATGGCAGCGGTCAGGCACAAAAAGAGTGCCGCTATACTTAATAAAAATACCCGTAGCATAGTTGTGTTGATTAGGTTAACTACGGGGGTTAAAATTAATACTCAATTAACAGACTCTCTGTTTATCTAGAATTAATTACACCTGTTCTTATCTTAATCTATAAAGTATGCCTTACCCACTTTTCAGATCATGGCTGATTTATGGGCCGTATTGTCAATTTTGGGCCTTACGCATCCTTTTGTCTTTCCTTTTGCGTAAGTAGGGTATCGCAATGCCCCATATGCCAAAACAACTACGCTACGCCAGCCTGCTGGTCTGTTCCCTGATCGCACCATCGGCGTTTTCTCAATCTTCTGACGGTCAGCTACATGCTACTGCCGAAGTGGGTGCTTATGGCTCCACCTCCGACCGTACGCCGTTCTGGCAACGCACCAATTCCTGGGGTACGGCCCCGCTGTCGACGCCGGCAGCCACCCTCAGGGCGGGCATTTTTCGGGACTACACACCCACCGATACCCTCCATCCGCGCCGCCGGTTTGGCTGGGGGTTTGGGCTGGAGGCGGTGGGCAACCTGAACCAGGATCAGGCCCGGTTTGGCCAGCAACAGGTGCTCCTGCCCGAAGCCTACGCCAAGGTCCGGTTTGGTCAGCTGGAGCTTTGGGCTGGCCGACGGCGGCAGATCCTGGGCCTGGTCGATACACTGCTATCGTCGGGGTCCTACTCGGTGTCTGACAATGCGCTCCCCATGCCGCAGGTGCAGCTTGCCATTCCCAACTACGTGCCCATTGGTTTTTTGGGGAAAGCCGTCGCGTTCAAAGGCCAGCTGGCGCATATCTGGTTTAACGTGCCCTACGTGCAAAACGCGTATGTGCATCAGAAAACCCTGTTCCTGCGTTTTGGCAGGCCACAATCACCGCTGCACGGGGTGCTGGGCATCAACCACATGGTGCAGTGGGGCGGCTACGCGCCGTATCTGGTGGGCACACCCTATGCCATCAATGGTTACCTGACCAGCGATTTCGGCGACTTCTTCAGAAGCGTGTTTCTCGGCTTCATTCCCAATGACTGGGACAACAGCCGGTTCACCAGTTTCGACGGGGCCAACCGCGTGGGGAACCACGTGGGCAGTATCGACCTGGGTTTTACGCTGAAACGGCCCAGGGCCAACTGGCTGCTGTACCTGCAACATCCCTACGACGATGCCAGCGGCCTGATTTTTCAGAATGCCCCGGATGGCTTGTACGGGTTGCGCTGGCAACGGGCAAAGCCAGTCGCCACGGCCGGTCGGTTCTGGATATGGCAGCGCGTACTGGGCGAGTTTCTGTCGACAATGAACCAGTCGGGCAGCGAATTCAACGTGCCGGGGCAGTACTATAAGGGCGACGACAATTACTACAACCACGGCCAGTACATTGAGGGGTATTCGTACTTCCGGCGCACTATTGGCACCCCCTTTATTATGCCCGCCCGTGACATAGCCCTGCCCAATGCCCCGCTCTTTTACCCAAATAACCGGGTTACAGCTTTCTACGGTGCTTTCGAGGCCCTGGCAGGTGGGCGGGCCACGGTGCAGGGGCGGTTTTCATACAGCCGGAACTACGGCCTGTTTACCTACCCATACAGCAGCCCGGTTGGTCAGTTTTCGGCCATGCTTCAGGCCAGGGTCCCCCTGCCCCGGCTTGGTAACACCAGCCTGTCGGCCAGCGTCGCGCTTGACCAGGGCAACCTGCTCACCAACGCCGTGGGTGGGTATCTGGGCATTCGCAAGATGTGGTAAACAGGGCCGTTATTTACCAAACTTCTGCCTGAAAAGGTCAATCAGCGCTGTATTGGCGTTGGCCGGGTCGGGCAGGCTGTTATAGCCGAAATACCAGCCAAACGAATCTTCATGGTAGGCGTGGTAAGTCGTGTGGAAGCCAAACTCCCGGTTCAGGTCAATCATATCGGCGGTCCAGGCCAGTCCGCCCCGGCCGTCGTTGAAGCAGGGTGCTCCGGCTCCGTATTCGCCCAGGTAGATCGGTACGTTGTTTTTCCTGCCCCAGTCGGCATAGAACGCCAGCGACTGACGCAGGTATTCTTTGTTGCGGGCCAGAATAGGCTGTTGGGTAGTCTGAAAATCAATGCGCAACCGAACGGTGGCCGTGGCCGGAATACCCTCGCCTTTCATCCAGCCGCTGATTTGGTAACTGTAGCCGGGGCGGATCAAAAACGGCTGGCTGCCATTGCCGTTGTTGGCGTCGTCGGTGGTTTGGGTGATTTGCAGGGCCTTACCCGTTTGCCCGGCGTCGATGGTGGTGGCGGTGCCCGTGTTGGCTTTACTCCAGAAATACCAGCCATTGTTGCTGCTCATGTCGGCGGTAAGCACAGTGCGCGCCAGTGAGCCGTCGGGGGCATATTCGCGCACCACCAGTTCATCAAAATACGCCTTGCCCGCGCCCAGCGCCGACGCCTGACAAACAGCCTGGCCCAGCTTCATTTTCGGGTCATTGGCCGTAAATTTCACGCCTTCGTAATAGGTCCAGCCGGAGGTGCCGGCAGGCAGGGCGGGGTTGGAGAAGACGGCCGAGTACCAGGTAGCATCGCCCGGAACGGATAGTTTGGTCTCGTCGGGATACCGCTCAAAATCGGTGGGCGAACGGCCCGCCCAACTAAACGTCTGGTGGGTAAACTCGAAGGGGTCGTAGGTATGAAACTGGTACATCACGTTGGCGTCGTTGACCAGAAACAGGTTGTGTTCACCGTTGTAATCTTTCCAGTTGCCAGCCACGGCGTTGAGCCGCTCCACCACCACCAGATGCCCCTTGTCGACCTCCCGAATGGCCGTTGTGAGGCGCTGAGCCAGGTTTTTCCACTGGTCAATGGATTGGGTGGTTACGGGTTCGTTGACCAGATCGAACCCGGCAATGGCTGGCTCGGTTCGGTAACGACGGGCAATTTCGCGCCAGAGTCTGGTGAGGCGGTTCTGGTTTTCCACCACGTCCCACAAAGCCCCACCCTTCCCCTGCGACTGGTAGCCACCCTGCGGCACGTGCATGTTGAGGATAAGGTAGACGCCGTATTTTTTGGCCCAGGCTATGTTCTGATTCAGCCAATCCCAACCGGTTTGTTTGTACACGTAGGGCTGACTGTCTTCTTCAAAATAGCGGTAGTTCAGGTAGAACCGTACGCAGTTGAGGCCGCTCTGCTGAAGGCGCGCAAAGTCCTGCTCATTGTGGTGTAGCGTGGGAGGAACGGGGCTGTTGTCCCACACCCAGTTGCCAAAGGCCACGCCGTTAAGCTGGATAGGCTGCCCGTTGACCACCAGTCCGCGCCCCTCGCGACGAACAAGGGTGGCCAGGCGTGCCCCGCTGAGCGTATCGGAGTCTGACTGACCAGGGTTACTGGCCACGTCATCGGTAGGTTTCCGGCAGGCACCCGTTACGAGGGCCACCAGGCTTATTATGAACAGGATAGCTTTCATGGTATAGCGGATCAGACAAAACTAACATGTGTATATAGTTGATACGAACGTGCAGGCATATTATTGGTTTGTGGGCACATTCTTGGTGGGTACGGTACACTAAACGGGCAGCCTGAGGTGTTGCACTGACCTACCGTATTTTTCAGATCTGCAAAATACGGTAGGCCGATAGGCATACGTTGTTATATCGGAGTTATTCATTAGTTTAGTAGACTTATCACTTATACCGTGCGGGCTAGTCTGTTTTCAGCCTGTTTGACTCGTTTAAACGCTCATATCCATGTACGAAAACAACCCCAACAGTGCCGAATATCCAGAAGTGACGCCCGATCCGTCAACTATTGAGCAACCGGCAGACCAGAAGCGAGCCGTTGCCACTGCCACCGCCGGTACGGTTGTGCTGGGGGCAGCCGCCTATGGGTTAAGTATGCTCGATGAGGGCGACAGCGAACCTGTTGAAGACAATTCCTCCGCGCAGGCCGCGGCAGCAGCCGCCGACGCGCGGGCCCAGGCATCGGCCCTGCCGCTGGTAACGCCGGTGGGTGACAACAACCTGAACACGTCGCTGGATGATCTGGACAGCCTCACGTTCGACGAAGCCTTTGCGGCTGCCCGGCATCAGCTTGGCGCCGGACATCATTTTACCTGGCATAACGGCCTCTACAACACCTACTACGAGCCAGAACTGGATGGCCTCAGCCGGGCCGACAGGCTGGCGTTTCTGGCCACGTTACCCAACATGGGCGGGGTCAAAACACCCGACAGCACGCCGGATGATGCCCCCCGGATGGCTGCTCATAAAGGAGTACACCATAGCCACAAGGCGGCCGAAGCGCCGCATGAGGTGGTGGCCGAGCAGGAACCTGCAGAGCCAAAAACTACGCCAGAGCCCACGCTGACGGTGGTACCCATGGCCGCTACTGCCCCTACGCTGGTGCCGCTGGCCCACACGCCCGATCAGCTACCCGCGCCCGAATCGACGCCGCAGCCCGTGCACCACGACGACTTCGCCGCCAACCATAACGGCACTATCGACGGTACGCCCATCGAATCGGTGGATATGCACGAGCAGGTGGCGCATGATGCCAACCACTATACCGATGGTGATCCGCTGGCCGATGCCCATCATTTTGGACACTGAGTAATAGCGTCTAACGTTTAAGGTCCAACCGCTGAAGTTCACTTACGCACTAACACGCTTGCGTCAGTCAGCTTCAGCGGTTGGACCTTACCCATTGACCTGTAACCTATCTGCCATGCAAGCAACCGAAAACGCCAAGTACATCACCATTGGACGGGGGAAAACAAACCATATTGTGGTGCCGACGCTCTCCGTTACCGATCTGCACGCGCGGGTGACGAAGGTGGGTAACGAATACTGGCTGGAAGATAACAACAGTTCCAATGGTACCTACGTCAACGAGTTTCGGATTCTGAAACGACGCCTTCAACCCGACGATCAGGTGCGGATTGGTAACCAGCCGATCACCTACCGCCGGTTGATTAAGGCGTTCTCACGCAACCCAGATGATTACACCCGCGAATTTGCCGAGTTGGAGGGCGTCTGGAATGAATACGTAGCCCTGAAGGCGCAACTGGAAAACCGGGGCATTTCCGATCAGATTGCGGACCTGGCCGTGGGTGTCCCGCTCATAGGCTTGGCACTGGGCCGGTTGGTAGGTGCCGAGCGCAGTGCCCGTAAACGCCGCGAACTGGCCGACCTGGAAGCGCACATGACCCAGGTATATGCCTGCCCCAAATGCGGCACGCCCTTTCCCCTCACCCGCGACTCGAGTTATCAGATGCTCATGCAACGGTCGATTAACCAGAAACAGGGCCATTGCCTGGCCGGTTGTGGAGCTATCTGGACAATATAGATACTGGATCTTGGGCGTTGGATGCTGGACGTCTGAAGCCAAAAACTGACTATCTGATGTCCAATATTTAGCATCTGCTATCCACTCGTTCACCACCATGGGAATTTATAAATTCAGCTGCCCCGATTGCCTTAAACAGTTCGACGTCGACAGCGATATCAACTGGCAGGCCGACCAGAAAGCGTCGGTGAATTGCCTGTCGGGTAAGCAGCCGAAGTGTACCGTTGTGTGTCTGGGATTATCGGAGGCACTTCAGCAGTCCATTGCGGAAGTGCCTCCCCCTGCCGACCCGCGCACCACGGCACCACCAGCCACACCGCCTGCCGCCAGCACCGCCCCACCGAAGCAGGACACACCCCCCAAAGCCACTACCCCGCCCCCCCCTCCTTCGTCTACTCCCACCATTCAGCTTGAGGAGCCAGACATGCCCACCAGGCGCGTAGCGTATCTGGAAATGCAGAGCATGGATGGGGGCATTCTACGACTGGCCATTGGCGAAGGGATGGTGCAGACCTACGGTCGCAAGTCGGACTTTGACCTGAGCGATCACCCAATTCAAACCGACGACAAAAAGATGAGCCGGCTGCACTTTCAGATCGAAACGCGGCTGCACAACCGTCAGCCGTCCTACATTATTTCGGACCTGGGCAGCGTTCACGGTACCCGCCTCTCGCGGCAGGGCATGAACGGAGTGAGCAACATTCAACTCTACGCTGAAAAAGATAACAAGCAGGCCTTGGACGGCATTTGCCTCGAACCCAACGACCTCATCATGGCGGGAAGCACCATCCTGCGTTTCACCATCGATAGTGTGGCTAAATCGACGTTCTCCATGAACGATACGCCCGACCAGGCCAACTACGACCCTAACCGGACAACCGTATTTTAGAATACGCCGCTGGCTGCCGGTAATAAAAACAAAGAAGATTGGTAGACAAAAGAACGCAAATCTTGTTTGTATGTACAAACACAATCTATCTATTCTATGGCAACTATTGCTGTCTTTGGCGGTACAGGGCGCACCGGCATTCATTTTGTCAGGCAGGCGCTTGATGCCGGACACTCCATTCAGGCATTGGTGCGAAATCCCACCAAGATGCCCATGGCTCACCCCCAGCTTAAGCTCATAAAAGGCGACGCGCTTAACCCGGCAGACGTTGACAGAACGATCAGGGGCAGCAACGGCGTGGTGAGTCTACTGGGGCAGGATAAAGCCAGTCAGCCCGATCTGCAAACCCGGGCTACTCAGTTGATCATCCACAGTTTAAAGCAGCATAACCTTCGTCGGCTTATTAGCCTGACGGGCGGCGGAGTACGCGACCAGGCGCATGACAAGCCCGGCTTTGTGGATAACCTGATCGTTTTTATCATGAAAAACGTGGCCGGTGCCGGTGCACGCAATGCCCTTATGGATGGCATCAGCCATGCAGAGCTTATTCGTCAAAGTGGCCTCGACTGGACCATTGTGCGTGGGCCTATGCTCACCGATGAACCCACCAAAGGCATTTATCAGGTAGGGTATGTCGGTACGGTTAAGGGCATCAAACTAACCCGCGCTGATCTGGCTGCTTTTATTCTAAAGGAATGGGAAACGGGCCAATGGAAGGGTAAATTCCCGTTTGTGACCAATGGATAATCAATAAACTGTCGCTGACCTGCTGTTAGCAGGTCAGCGACAGTAGCTTTTATAAAATTCGTTAAACTACTAATTTATACATATAACACATATTGCAGTAACCACCGTCTATTTTTAGTAAAGCGTCAACAAATGTATCCATCTGTTACAAATACGGCAATCGCCGGCCCTTATCCTTATGTACTATTCATTTTCCATGAACTTTTATAATCGTAGCAATATGTGCCCTTTTAACGAATGAAATTTGGGCAAACCTTCTTTTCTCCATACAAAACACCTATTATATTGCATAGCCTTCATCATTATCACTCGTTAGTCAACCTGTTCAGAGCGTCTCTGCGACTAATGTAGCTGACCCGTTCCTTGTCAATGTCGTCATCCAGCGTGGGCTGATCCATCTATTCGGATACGCCAACCTGCTAACCCGTTCAACTGTTCATGTCTGATCAAGTCGACCAACCCAGCGACCCGTTTTCTGCTACGCAGGCGGGCCTGTATCATCCCGAATTTGAACACGATAACTGTGGCATTGGCTTTGTTGCCCACATCAAGGGCCGTAAGTCGCACACCATCGTGGCCAATGCGCTGTCGATGCTGCGGCGGATGGAACACCGGGGTGCGGTAGGTGCCGAAGGCAATTCGGGCGACGGAGCCGGTCTGCTGATTCAGTTACCACACGAATTCTTCGTGGACGAATGCCGCAAACTGGGTGTTCACCTGCCCGCCGCCGGTCAGTATGGCGTGGGCATGGTCTATTTCCCGAAAGATGTGTGGCTGCGCGAAGAGTGCCGCGCCGTGCTGAACCGGAAAATGAAGAAGCTGGGCCTCGAACTGCTCTGCTACCGTGTGGTACCGGTCAACAACAGCGACCTGGGCGAGACCTCACGCTCGGCAGAGCCACAGATGGAGCAACTCTTCGTCCGGCGTCCCGCAACGGTGTTAACCACCGACGATTTCGAGCGAAAACTATACATTCTGCGCAACGTCAGCACCCGCATGGTCAACGAGACTGTGGCGGGCGTGGAGAACTTTTATTTCTCGTCGCTGTCGTGCCGTACCATCACCTACAAGGGCCAACTGACTACCGAACAACTCGAGCCATATTTCCCTGACCTGGAAAACGACGCTGTTGTATCGGCCCTGGGCGTGGTGCATTCGCGGTTCTCGACAAATACGTTTCCCTCGTGGAAACTGGCACAGCCATTCCGCTACATTGCCCATAATGGTGAAATCAACACCGTGAAAGGCAACGTAAACTGGATGAAGGCTGCCGAAGCACTGCTGGAGTCGAGTCAGTTTACCCGCGAAGAGATGGACATGCTCCTGCCCATCTGCGACCATAGTCAGTCTGATTCGGCCAACCTTGACAATGCCATTGAGTTGCTGGTGATGAGCGGCCGGTCGTTGCCGCACGTGATGATGATGCTCATTCCCGAAGCCTGGGACGGCAACGCCGACATGGACCCTGAGCGTCACGCATTCTACGAATACCACGCCGCCCTGATTGAACCCTGGGATGGCCCCGCCTCCATTTCGTTTACCGACGGCCGCATCGTGGGGGCCACCCTCGACCGTAACGGCCTGCGTCCTTCGCGTTTTTGGGTCACCAATGACGACGTGGTAATTATGGCTTCCGAAGCCGGGGTGATCGACGTGGACCAGGCCAACGTGGTGAGCAAAGGGCGGTTGCAGCCGGGCAAAATGTTTGTTGTCGACATGGAGCAGGGCCGCATCATCGCCGACGAAGAAATCAAGCATACCATCTGTTCAGCGCAGCCCTATCAGCAGTGGCTGGATGAGAACAAGGTGAAGATTGCCGACCTCACCGCTCCCGCCCGAACCTACAGCCGTTACGACGAAAACACGCTCCTGAAACTGCAACAGGCCTTTGGCTTCACCTCCGAAGACCTCCGCATGATACTGGCTCCGATGGTCGAGACCGGCAAAGAAGCCCTCGGCTCGATGGGTACCGACGTGCCACTGGCTATCTTATCGGAGCAGAGTCAGCACCTGAGCCACTACTTCAAACAGCTTTTTGCCCAGGTCACCAACCCGCCTATCGACTCGATCCGGGAGCGGGCCATCATGTCGCTGATCTCATTCGTGGGAGCCACCAGCAACCTGCTGTCTGAGTCACCCGAACACTGCCGGCAGGTGGAACTGGATCAGCCGGTGTTGACCATCCAGGAATTCGACAAGCTGCGGTTCATCGACCGCCGTAAGTTTCAGGCCAAGACCATCAACACCCTGTTTCTGGCCGACGGCAAGGGCGAATCGCTCGAACGGGCGCTGGATCGGGTATGCCGCTACGCCAAAGACGCCATTGAAGACGGCTACACCATCGTGATCCTCTCCGATCGCGCCATCGACTCCTGCCACGCGCCCATTCCGTCCTTGCTGGCTACGTCGGCGGTGCATCACTACCTGATCCGGGAAGGCCTGCGGGGTAAGGTGGGTATTCTGGTAGAGGCGGGCGACGTCTGGGAAACGCACCACGTAACTACGTTGATTGGTTACGGTGCCTCGGCGGTGAACCCCTACATGGCGTTTGAAACGATTGCCAGTTTAAAGGAGAAGAACCAGCTACAGGTTGAGTATGACGTTGATAAGCTGAACAAGAACTACATCAAGGCGGTCAACGGCGAGTTGCTGAAGATTTTCTCGAAGATGGGCATCTCGACCTTGCAGTCGTATCAGGGTTCCATGATTTTCGAGTGCCTTGGGCTTAACAAATCGGTGGTTGACCGCTATTTCACGGGCACAGTGTCACGCATTGGGGGCATGGGTCTTGCCGAAATTGCCCGCGAGGTGCTGGTGCGGCACCACACGGCCTTCCCGCCGGTGCCTTCGGTGGCGACGCGGCGGCTCGAAGTAGGTGGTATCTACCAGTGGAAACAGCGCGGCGAACGGCATATTTTCAACCCCGACACCATCCACCTGCTGCAGCAGTCGACACAAAAAGGTGATTATAAACTGTTCAAAAAATACAGCCAACTCATTGACGATCAAACCAAAAATGCACTTACCCTGCGTGGCTTACTAACATTCAAGAAAGCCACACCGGTGCCTATCGAAGAGGTTGAACCAGTCGAGGCGATCTTTAAACGGTTTGCCACGGGAGCCATGTCGTTTGGGTCTATTTCGTGGGAGGCGCATACCACGCTGGCCATTGCCATGAACCGCATTGGCGGCAAAAGCAACTCGGGCGAAGGCGGTGAGGACGAGCTTCGGTTCAGCCCGCTGCCCAACGGCGACAACATGAACTCGGCCATCAAGCAGGTGGCGTCGGGCCGGTTTGGGGTTACGAGCCACTACCTGAGCAACGCCCGCGAGTTGCAGATCAAAATGGCGCAGGGTGCCAAACCCGGCGAGGGTGGACAGCTGCCCGGCCACAAGGTCGACGACTGGATTGGCCGTACCCGCCACAGCACTCCCGGCGTGGGCCTGATTTCGCCCCCACCCCACCACGACATCTATTCTATTGAGGATTTAGCGCAGCTTATTTTCGACCTGAAAAACGCCAACCGGGCCGCCCGCATCAGCGTGAAGCTGGTGTCGGAAGCAGGCGTGGGCACCATTGCGGCAGGTGTTGCCAAAGCCCACGCCGACCATATCCTGGTGTCGGGCCACGACGGTGGCACGGGTGCATCGCCGCTGTCGAGTATTCGTCACGCGGGTCTCCCCTGGGAACTGGGTCTGGCCGAAACACACCAGACGCTGGTGAAAAACAAGCTCCGGGGCCGCGTCACGGTGCAGGCCGACGGGCAGATTCGTACCGGGCGTGACATTGCCATTGCGGCCATGCTGGGGGCCGAAGAATTTGGCGTGGCCACCGCCGCGCTGGTGGCCGCTGGCTGTATTATGATGCGCAAATGCCACCTGAACACCTGCCCGGTGGGCGTAGCCACGCAAAACAAGGAACTCCGCGCTCTGTTTACCGGCAAGCCCGAACACGTGGTGAATATGTTTACGTTCATGGCGCAGGAACTCCGCGAGATCATGGCTGAACTGGGTTTCCGCACGGTGGCTGAGATGATTGGTCAGGCGCAGTTGCTCGACATGCGGTCCGATATTACCAACTGGAAATACAAAACGCTGGACCTGTCGGCGCTGCTCTACCGCGAACCGGCTAACCTCGACGTGGCCCTGTACAAGCAGGAAGATCAGGATCACGGCATTGACCATATCCTTGATCGTCAACTAATTGAGGTGGCCCAACCCGCGCTGCAACACGGAGAATCAGTCTACGCTGAATTTCCGGTGCAGAACATCAACCGGGCTATTGGCACCATGCTGTCGAACGAGATATCGAAAAACTACGGTGGTCCCGGCCTGCCGACGAATACGATTCACATCAAATTCCGGGGTACGGCGGGCCAAAGTTTCGGCGCGTTCAATACCGCCGGGGTGCGTCTCGAACTGGAGGGCGATGCCAACGACTACTTCGGAAAAGGCCTCTGCGGTGCTGAACTGATTGTTTACCCCGATCGCACGGCTACGTTCAAGCCTGAAGAAAACAGCATTGTGGGCAATGTGTCATTCTACGGTGCCACCTCGGGCGAGGCTTACATCCGCGGCATGGCGGGCGAACGCTTTGCCGTGCGTAACTCCGGCGCGAAAGTGGTAGTGGAAGGTGTGGGCGACCACGGCCTCGAATACATGACGGGTGGCGTGGCGGTGGTGCTGGGCAAAACCGGTCGCAACTTCGCGGCGGGTATGAGTGGTGGGGTGGCCTATGTGTATGACGTCGACGGCACCTTCCCAACCCATGTCAACCGCGAAATGGTGAGTCTGGAACCGCTGAACGAGGAAGACCAGACGATCCTGCGCGATTTTGTAGAAAAGCACTTTCAGCACACCACCAGCAACGTAGCCCTGGCCCTGATGCAGGACTGGGACGCGCAACTGAGCAAGTTTGTGAAGGTGCTCCCCGCCGATTTCAAGGCCGCCCTCGCCAGCCGGGGCATCTCCCTCGCCGACCAGATCCGCGACAAAAGTGTTGTTTACCAAGACATTACGGTTGACGTGGTGCAGGGGTAGTTATAAAATAATTTTAGACAGGATTTGCAGGATGAACAGGATTGATTGATTTGATTGAATTTAAAGATCCTGTTCATCCTGCAAATCCTGAAATCCTGTCTAAAACCTTTTTTGATTCACTCATTAACTCTTTCGCTCTTTCACCAAATGGGCAAACCTACCGGATTTTTGGAATTTACCCGCGAACTGCCAAA
The DNA here is from genome assembly GCF_017353185.1 of Fibrella rubiginis. Lineage (GTDB taxonomy): Bacteria > Bacteroidota > Bacteroidia > Cytophagales > Spirosomataceae > Fibrella > Fibrella rubiginis. The sequence continues at coordinate 108,555 of NZ_JAFMYV010000012.1, forward strand.
GAAGCGCGACGCTGCCGAGCGGGTACACGACTACAAAGAAATTGAGCAGCCGTATTCTGAGGAGATCACCCAGAAACAGGCCGCCCGCTGTATGGACTGTGGTACGCCATTCTGCCATAGTGGCTGTCCGCTGGGTAACATCATCCCGGAGTTTAACGACGCCGTGTATGAGCAGAACTGGCAGTATGCCTGGGAGATCCTGTCGTCGACAAACAACTTTCCGGAGTTTACGGGGCGTATCTGCCCGGCTCCCTGCGAGTCGGCCTGCGTGTTGGGCATCAACAAGCCGCCCGTGGCGATTGAGTTTATCGAAAAATCGATTGCCGAAGTAGCTTTCGCCAATGGCTACGTGACGCCACAACCGCCCGTGAAACGCACCGGCAAAACCGTAGCCGTGGTAGGCTCCGGCCCCGCGGGCATGGCCGCCGCGACGCAGTTGAACAAGGCAGGCCACAGCGTGACGCTCTTTGAACGGGCCGATCAGATTGGTGGGCTGCTGCGCTACGGTATCCCCGATTTCAAGCTCGAAAAATGGACTATCGACCGTCGGCTGGCCGTGATGGAAGCCGAGGGCATTGTTTTCCGTACGGGGGTGAACGTAGGCGTCGACATCAAAGCCAAAGAACTGCTGGCCGATTTCGACCTCGTCATGCTTACGGGTGGGGCCACCGTTCCGCGCGATCTGCCTATTCCGGGGCGTGACCTCAAGGGTATTTACCCGGCGATGGAATTCCTGAGTCAGCAAAACAAACGCAACGCCAACCGACCCGTTACCGTCGACCACCGGGGCGTGGCCTATGCCAACGGCGACCTACTGGCAACGGGTAAACATGTGGTGGTAATTGGCGGCGGCGATACGGGTTCCGACTGCGTGGGCACCTCGAACCGGCACGGCGCTGCAAGCGTGACGCAGATTGAACTACTGCCAATGCCCCCCGTGGAACGCGCCGCCAGCACGCCCTGGCCGCATTGGCCCATGATGCTCCGCACCAGCACCAGCCACGAAGAAGGTTGCGACCGCCACTGGAGCATCAACACGAAAGCATTCATCGGCGATGAGAACGGCCATCTGAAAGCCCTGCGGCTGGTAGATCTGGAATGGAAAAGCGAAAACGGTCGGATGCAAATGGTCGAAATTCCCGGCACTGAACGCGACGTTCCCTGCGAACTGGCTCTGCTGGCGGCGGGTTTCCTGCACCCACAACACGAAGGCCTGCTTACCGACCTCGACCTGGAGCGCGACGAGCGGGGCAACGTGAAAACGATGAACTACCAGACCGTAACCAATCCCAACGTCTTTGCGGCGGGTGATATGCGTCGGGGACAGTCGCTGGTAGTGTGGGCTATTTCGGAAGGCCGTGAAGCTGCCCGCGCCGCCGACGAATACCTCATGGGCGAATCGTTCCTGGAAGCCAAAGCCGTGTCGATGCTGACTATAGCCTAAGACGAGTAAGGATACCGCCGTAAGCTAATAAACTACTTGTAACCAAGCCGCCCGTCTTCTGACTGGCGGCTTTTTTTAGTAGTATTGGTTAATGACACGGCGCTGCCTCTTTATTACAGCCATTGGGCTTTTTCCCCTGTTTTGGTCTTGCCAATCCGATGCTCCTACCCAGCAAATGACGGCCGACTGGCTGACTCCCCGTTATTCAGCCAGTACGTATCTGGTGACGGCAGTTGAGCCACTGCCCTACGTCGTCTCCTTAACGCAGCCGGAGCAACAACAGGCCGATTCGGTTATCGGGGCTATGGAGTTTAGTTTGTTTGCGTTTTCGCCAGACGGCACCTGTGACCTGATTCAGCGCAACAGGCTGTTAAAAAGCCGCTACAGCCTTCAGGAAAAGCAATTAATCACGCCCAGGCTATCATACCAGAACGTGCGGCAAACGGGAACCGGCTTCACCATGACCATTCCCGTTTCGGTCGATTCCGGAAGCATCGGACTGCGGTGCGCCTTGCATAAGATTGAATTCGGCCATGACAAGCAACGGCTGCTGGCGCTGGCAGAGGCGGTGTTTAGCCATCCTTCAGGCCCTGAAACAGACGATCAGATTCGGGTTCGGGTAAAGAACTGCCTGGCTTTTTATGCCCTTTATTTCAAGGCTATTTATGCCAATCAGCTCAACCGGTTCAAGCCGGCCGCTGTGGGCATGCCTATCCGCTTTTACAACGGTGCCCTGCGACTGGCCAATTTCGAAGAAAACAGGCCCTGGAAAGGCTTGTACGCCAACGAGGAGAATGCCAAAAAGGCGCATCGATGCTTCAGGAAGGCCATCAAATCAATACGCTATTACCCGGAAAAAGGTCATCTCATCCTCGAATACGCCGTTATTTTCAAGCAAATGAGCGATTTCCTGTAACTCAACCTTTCAACCCCATGCATGATTTATTACGCATTACCAGGTTTGAGCTATGGTAGCCGTTTATCCTGCTCGATGCCAATAATCGCCTCATCTGCGGCAAGCAAATAACGCTCAATACGGCGGGACCGAACAACTGGTCCATAAGCAATCTGGCTCCCCCGCCCGGCCAACGCGGCTACCGTGGTTATTGAGCCGCCGGGTGCCTGGCCGGAGGCTAACCGGACAAATAATCGGAAACAACTGGTGCGGCGGGCGGGGTAAGCGCCTTACTTTGCTCCCTTGGAAACAACGACTGCCCCCGCCCACCGAGCCCTCAGCAATGGTCATCTGCTCATCATAGTCCTTGCGCAATTTGCCGGCACGTCGCTTTGGTTTGCGGGCAACGCCGTACTACCTGATCTGGTCCGGACGCTGCCCGGCCTGACGGGCTGGATTACCTCGGCGGTGCAGGTTGGCTTTGTGTGCGGCACCTTGCTGTATGCCCTGCTGGCCATTCCCGACCGGTTCCCGGCTTCGCGTGTGTTTGTGGTCTCGGTGGCGCTGGCGGCGGTGGCCAACATAGCCTGGCTGCTGGGGCCGGTCAGGGCCGATAACATCCTGGCAAGCCGCTTTTTCACGGGCTTCTTTCTGGCGGGAGTGTATCCTGTAGGCATGAAAATCGCCGCCGACTGGTTCAGGCCGGTATTGGGCCGGGCTATGGGATTTCTAGTGGGCGCATTAGTTGTTGGTACGGCATTTCCGCACCTTGTCCGTGGGCTAGGCGCTACTCTCCCCTACCGTACTATACTGCTGTTCGTCAGTGCCTTATCCGTCATCGGTGGTTTGGTGTTGGCCCTTTTTATTCCGTCGAAACCCACTACTAAACAGCCCGGCGGGTTCCAGTTCACGCAGCTATCGGCGTTGTTCAGGCCATCAACTTATCGACCGGCCATGCTGGGTTATTTCGGGCACATGTGGGAATTGTACACCCTGTGGGCCTTTGCACCGATGCTGATTTCGCTCTATGCCACGCAGCACCCGCTGGCCCGGATAAACGTGTCGATCTGGTCATTTGGCACTATTGCGGCAGGGGCAGTTGGGTGCGTAGCGGGCGGATTTTGGGCCTTGCAGAGCGGTAGCCGCCACGTAGCCCGTACGTTCTTGGCCATTTCAGGAGCCTGCATCGCCCTTGTTCCCTGGCTGTTATCTCTCCCTCCGCTTTTGTTTGGGTTGTTTCTCTTTATCTGGGGCCTGACCGCAGCGGGCGACTCACCGCAGTTTTCAACGCTGGTGGCGAACGGGGCACCGGTAGCCACCAAAGGCAGCGTTATCACGCTCGTGGTCAGCATCGGCTTCCTGATCACCGTGCTTTCCATTCAAACCATGGCGTGGTTGACAGCTCACTATAGCCCGTCGGTCTGGTTATTTTACCTGCTCCTACCGGGACCGATGCTGGGTGTCTGGGCTGGTCGGAAAGACCACAGCAACGGGTAGGCAGTCATGAAAAGTCAATTACCTCCCGTACATTTGACTTATTCTACTCGGCTAATATATCGCCCCACGGTTCCTGCTTCTCACCTGCGGAAGCACTGACGCACTGCGCCTTGGAACCTATTTGAAGATCGATTCCGGTCTTTGACTTCTATTTATTTTTTGCTGTCTTGCTGGAGGTGGAGGTGGCTAGGGGCTAATGTGGCTGACACGCTCTAGGTTGCTGCCGCCTGGCCCTTCGACAAGCTCAGGGTGACAGGAAACTAGAATCAGCTCCTCGAATTGTTTCAAATGGGCTGTCACCCTGAGCTTGTCGAAGGGCCAGGCGGCAGCAACCTAGAGCACATAGCCACACTAGCCCCTGGCCACCTCCAGCACCAGCAAGACATGGAATCCATAATTAACCAATCGTTAATCAACCCATTACGTTAATGTCAATCTCCATAAAACCAACTGTCGCCGTATTGGGCGGGGCGGGCAAGGCTGGTCGTCCGCTGATCGAAGAAGCGTTGCGGCAGGGATATACCGTCCGGGCGTTGCTGCGTCACCCCAGCCAGTTTGAGCTTAGTCACAACCGACTCACCATCATTACCGGCGATGCACGGGACCCCCTGGCTATAAGACACGTAGTAAAAGGCAGTGCTGCTCTGGTCAGCACGCTGGGCAACCCCAGGGGCGAGAACACGCCTATACTGAGTCAGGTAACTGAGCAACTACTACCTGCGCTGAAAGCAGAAGGCATCAGTCGATACATAACCCTGACTAGTCTGTATGCGACGGAAGGAGAGCAAGCCGATGAAAAAACCCGGCTGTCGGCGGCGTTTATGCAGCAGCATTTTCCGGCTTTCATGGCCGACCGTGTTCGTGAATACCAACTGCTGCAAAACAGTGATCTGGACTGGACGTACGTGCGTATTCCCTACCTCGTGCAGTCTCCCGTGGTGGGTACCGTTCAAACACAGCTGGGGTATATGCCCGGAAGCCAGTTAGCGGTGGCCGACCTGGCAACATTTCTGCTAAAACAACTTGACAGTGAAGCGTTTATCAGGAAATCGCCCTTTGTAGCGAATACGTAAAAAAAGAAGTTGTCCGTACAGGGCTACGTCTGCGCAGACGTAGCCCTGTACGGACAACTTCATGGCTAACAACGTGTTCCTACGCGTTACCACCATTTACATCCAGCAGGCTGCCCGTGATGTAGGAACCATCGGTTGAGGCAAGCAGCACGTAGGCGGGGGCCAGTTCTTCGGGCTGACCGGGACGTTGCAGCGTTGTCTTGCTCGACGCTTTCACTACGCCTTCCGGACCCATGCCGGCGCCGGGCAAAAATGGCGTGTAGATCGGGCCGGGCAACACGGCGTTTACCCGGATCTTTTGTTCACCAAGCTGATTGGCCAACGACAGGGTAAATGCGTGAATAGCCCCTTTCGTAGAGGCGTAATCGACTAGCTGCGGTTCGCCTTTCTTTCCTACGATACTGCCTGTGTTGATGATTGAATCACCTTCGTGCAGGTGTGGCAGGGCGGCCTGCACCATGAAAAAATACCCCAGAATATTGGTATCGAACGTGCGCCGAAGCTGCTCTTCGGTGATGTCGGCAATCTTTTGCTGAATATGCTGATACGCCGCGTTATTCACCAGGATATTCAGCTTACCAAATTCATTAACTGTCTGGTCTACAGCCTCCTGACACTTCGCCTTACTCCGTACATCCGACGGCAGCAACAGGCATTTCGTACCAAACTGTTCGGCCAGCCGCTTCGTTTCCCGGGCGTCTTCTTCCTCAGCATCGAGGTAAACGATGGCTACGTTGGCTCCTTCTTTGGCAAACGCCACCGCCACCGCCCGACCAATGCCGCTGTCGCCACCGGTGATCAGGGCCACTTTACCAGCCAGCTTTCCCGCAGCTTTGTAATTCGACAAATCACTGTTGGGTTCGGGCGTCATTTTGGCCTGAATAGCCGGAAATTCCTGAACGTCACTTTTAAGCTCCTCGGCCTGCGGATAATTTTCTTGTTGTTCCATAGCATTAAACAATTGTTGGCTGGTCATACGGCGGTCAAAGGTGCCGCAACCCCATCCTATATAGTCGTGATGAACGTTTTTGTTCAACGAATAGGAGGAAACGGCCTAACAACGGTTACAGTCATAGCGTGTAGGGCTTTGGGGCGCAACAGCACCCACCCTGCAACTACTAAACCGGCGCACTGCTATCTTTAGGGTAATTTAAACGTACCCGCGTGACACACCCCACCGATCACATTCGCCTGCTGTTTGGGCTGAAACTTCGTCAACTTCGCCTGGAGAAAGGCCTTTCTGTGAGTGAACTGGCCGGGCGGTCGGGCATGGCGATTTCCTATATATCTGAAATTGAAAAAGGCCGTAAATACCCCAAAGCGGACAAGATTTCGGGCTTGGCCAACGCCCTTAACGTAGACTATGACACGCTGGTGTCGCTGAAAGTCAACAAGAAACTGGCCCCCATCGCCGACCTGCTCCGCTCGAAGTTCCTGACCGAAATACCCCTTGAACTCTTCGGCATCGACCCGTCGGATCTGATCGAACTGCTGGCCGAAGCACCCGATAAAGTGAGCGCCATGATCCGCACGTTTATGGACATTGCGCTGAGCTACAACATGAGCGTGGAGCGGCTGTACCTCGCCATGTTGCGGTCGTATCAGGAGATTAACGACAACCATTTTGAGGATATCGAAGCCGATGCCGTGCGGTTCCTGGACGAGTTTGCCCCCGCCGGTCAACGCGTTGACGCCGGGCTATTGACCAACCTGCTCAAAACACGCTACGACGTGTCGCTGGTCCTATTCGACCCCATTCAGCAGCCGGATCTGGCCCAGCTACGCTCCGTCTATAAGCCCGAATCACGCACCCTACACCTGAACGTGAGTTTGTCGGAAGCGCAAAAAGCCTACATCCTGGCGCGTGAAGCCGGTTTTCATTTTCTGAACCTGAAAAACCGTCCCTTCACCTATGCCTATGTAGAAGCCGATTCGTTTGAGCAGATTCTGAACAATTTCAAGGCCTCCTACTTTGCCGGGGCGGTACTCATCCGCCGCGATGCCCTCGTGAACCGGCTCACCGAACTATTTGCCAGAGACACCTGGAGCAATGAGGCATTCCTGGACCTGATCGCCGATTTTGGGGCCACGCCCGAACGGTTTTTCTATCGCCTCAGCAATGTGCTGCCCCGCGATTTTGGCATCGACCAGCTGTTCTTCTACCGGATCAACAACACGCCCGGACAAACTATTTTTTCGCTGACCAAAGAGATGCATCTCTCGCGGCAGCAGGGTCCGCGCGGCATGGTCGACGAGCACTTCTGCCGCCGCTGGGTGGCGCTCACCATCTTGCAGGAGCTGGGTTTTCGGCAGGTACACAGCGATTTTGGCGGTTCACTTTGTCAGGCACAGCGGTCTACCTACGCCGACACGGGCAACGAATTTCTGATTATCTCGGTAGCCCACCCCCACCGGTCCGACAAAGTGAGCAATGCAGGGCAGAACATGAGCGTGTCGATGTGCTTTGCGGTGAATGATACGTTGCGGAGCAAGATGCGTTTTCTCAATAACCCCGACGCGGGCATTCCGAGCCGGACGGTAAATGAAGCCTGCGAACGCTGCGGTATCTTCGACTGCCGCGAGCGGGTGGCGCAACCCATCCTTTTGCAGAAAAAACGTCAGATTGATAGTATGAAAGCCGCCGTCGACCGCCTATGACACGCCTCCCCAACCTCACTTCGCTTACCCTCGACTCGGAACGGCTTCGGCTGCTGTCTATTTCCGACGCGTATATCGACGCTATTTTTACTGAGTTCACGCCCGACGTAGCGACGTACATGTACCCCCGACCAGCCGATCAACGGGCTGACAGCGAGGCGTTTGTTCATTGGGCAGAACGGGAAAACAAAGAAGGCAAGAGTCTGCACACGGTGATCACCCTCCGCGACACGGGTGAGTTTCTGGGCTGCGTGGGTCTGCACGATCTGCTGGCTCCGCGACCGGAGTTTGGCATCTGGGTGAAAGGGTCGGCCCACATGCACGGCTACGGACGCGAGGCCATCCGCACTCTGAAACGCTGGGCCGACGAACACCTGGCCTACGAATACCTCATCTACCCCGTCGATTCGCGCAATATATCGAGTCGCAAAATTCCCGAATCGCTGGGTGCCGCCATTATCAGCCAATTCGACGGCACCGGCGGCATGGGGCAGGAACTGACCTTGATTAAGTACCGAATTGAACGATAGGTAGTGGATATTAGACGTTGGATACTGGATGTTGGACAACTCTATCCAGCGTCTAACGTCCAACGTCCAATAGCCAACATTCCCCACCATGACGTTTGCCCACCGCGCCATTGCCTATTACCTTGGCCTGAACGAACCCGACGGCCTGCCTGCGGGCGTATCGGCCATGAACCCCTACGCTGACCCCACGGTGCAGGACATTGTGCGGCAGTTCTACACCAAATTTTACAGCGACAACAGGCCCCGCGTCTACATCCTTGGCATCAATCCGGGCCGGTTTGGGGCGGGCGTGACGGGCTTGTCCTTTACCACGCCGCAGAACCTGGCCCGCTATTGCGGCATCCCAAACAACCTGCCCCCTACGCCCGAACTGTCGAGCCGGTTTGTGTACCGGGTCATCGAAGCGTTCGGAGGCGTAGAAGCCTTTTATGGGCGTTTTTTCCTGTCATCGCTCTACCCACTGGCCCTGGTCAAAGAAGGGAAGAACTACAATTTCTACGACGACAAAGCCACGACCAAAACGCTCTGGCCGGTGATGATCAATGGCCTCCGTGAGCAGATCAGTTTTGGCTGCGATGGACGCACGGTGATCTGTTTTGGTCGGAAAAACGAGGGTTTCCTCCAAAAGCTGAATGACGAAACGGGCTTTTTCGGCCGCATCGTTTCCCTCGACCATCCGCGTTATATATTGCAATACAGGTCTAAATTTATTGATCAGTATATTGATACCTACCTACAGGTGCTGAGTGAGGCCCTGCCCGATCTGGAACGGATATAGTGCGGACGGACTGCCAAAGGATCAGGTATTTATCTTCTTTCGGGTGCTTTTATCCGCAATGAAAAAGCTACTCCTGTTCCTGATCTGGCTGCCCGCCACTCTACTGGCTCAACCCGCCGAACGCCTTTACAAAGTAGTGGTTGCTCCCGACCACACCGACTGGACTTACCGCGTTGGCGAACCCGTTAAATTCACCCTTATGGTGCTGCACGACGGCAACCCGGTGAAGGGTGCCACGGTCCGCTATGAGATTGGTCCCGAAAAAATGGACCCCACCAGAAAGGAAACCGTTACCCTTACCAACGGCACAATGACCGTTGACGGAGGTACCCTGTCGTCACCTGGTTTTTTGCGGTGTGTGGCCACTACCACCGTCGACGGCAAAGATTATCGCAATCTCGGTACGGCAGGTTTCGACCCCTCGGCTATTGCCCCCACCGTTGACAACCCCGCCGATTTTGACGCCTTCTGGACCGCCGCCAAAGCTGATCTGGCCAAAATTCCGGTCGATGCCCAGATGACGCTCCTGCCTGAACGCTGCACCGCGACCGTGAACGTGTATCATGTTAATCTGCAAAACTGGGGCACGTCGGGTGCTATGTCACGCTTCTATGGCATCCTGTGTGTGCCCAAAGGAGAGGGCAGGTTTCCGGCGCTGTTACAGGTACCTGGCGCGGGCGTCAGGCCGTATCAGGGCGACATTGCCAACGCCGAAAAGGGCCTGATCACGCTGCAAATAGGTATTCACGGCGTTCCGGTTAATATGGACCCGGCGGTATACACAGCACTGGCGAACGGGTCGATCCAAAATTATCCGTCCTTTAACCTCGATGACCGCGACCGGTATTATTACAAACGTGTGTATTTGGGCTGCGTTCGGGCGGTCGATTTCCTGAGTAGCCTGCCGCAGTGCAACGCCGACCGGATCGCCGTAACGGGCGGGTCGCAGGGCGGCGCATTGAGCATAGTCACGGCAGGGCTGGATAGCCGCGTGAAGTGGCTGGGGGCCTACTACCCCGCCCTCTCCGACGTTACGGGCTACCTCCACGGACGAGCAGGCGGATGGCCTCATCTGTTTACGGGTCAAAGCGCTAACTGGACCAATAAGGCCGACAAGGTGAAGACGGTGGGTTATTACGACGTGGTCAACTTCGCCCGGCGGGTGCGGGTGCCCGGTCGGTATACCTGGGGCTTCAACGACGAAACCTGCCCACCCACGTCGATGTTTGCGGCCTACAACCTTATCACTGCCCCAAAAACACTTGAGCTTTTCCGCGATCAGGGGCACTGGACGTACCCTGAACAAAGCGAACGAATGAACGCCTGGCTGTTCGAGCAACTAAAGAAGTAAAGATCTATCACCGCCTTAGTGCTATGCCTGCTGAACTCGCCTTTTTCTACACGCCCGACCGTCAGGTTTGGCGGCAGTGGCTGGCCGATCATCACGATTCGGCACCGGGCGTTTGGTTTGTCTTTTACAAGAAAAAGACGGGTACACCCAGCCTCACGTATGATGAGGCCGTAGAGGAAGCCCTATGCTACGGTTGGGTCGACAGTCTGCCCAAAAAGGTGGATGAGGAGCGCCATGCCCTGAAATTCTCGCCCCGCAAACCCAAAAGCGTGTGGTCGAAGCCAAACAAGGATCGCGTGGAAAGACTGGTTGCCAACGGCCTGATGACCCCAACCGGCCTGACTAAAATTGAGCGGGCTAAACAGGATGGCTCCTGGGATGCGCTCAACGACAGCGACGCCCTGCTGATGCCTGCTGATCTTGACAGGGCTCTGGCTGCTGATGGTGTAGCAGCGGCCAACTTCAATCGATTTTCGCCGGGTTCGCGCAAAATCATTTTGTCCTGGATTGGCGCCGCAAAACGGCCCGAAACCAGAGCCAGCCGCATTGCCGAAACGGTCCGGTTGGCGGCGCTGGGCAAGCGGGCCAATTTTCCGGCCGACAGATAATGTGAACCTTTACGTCTGACTTTTTCTTTTACCTTTGCCCACATCACCCAAAAAAACGCCACAACTGTTGTGGCGTTTTTCATAAGAACAATACTCTACAAAGTCGATATACATAATACGTTATGCAATCAGACTCGGCTACACTGCCCGATTCATCTGCGGACTCGATCCAACAAAATCCGTTACCATTCGACTTGAACGGCTTTACGGTAACGGTGCAGGGCGTTAACGCTGACCGGCAGGCCAACGCCATCAGGGCGGCCTTCCCCACCGCCCAGGTGCGCACCGACCTCGACCCGCCGCTGTGGCGCAGGCGCACCCGCAAAGAGATTGCCATCTACGCCACAGCCGCCCTGTCGCTGATGGTAGTGGGTCATCTGCTCTTCAGCTATTTCACCCTCGACCGGCTCACATTGCTGGCCACGTCGGTGCGGGTAGAGCCGGAGTTTTTTTATTTTCTGATGGCCGGTTTCGTGGCGCAGATGATCGACGGTGCGCTGGGCATGGCCTACGGTGTAACGGCCACTACGTTTCTGATGAGTGTGGGCATCAGCCCGTTGCATGCCACGGCCAGTGTGCACAGTTCCGAAATTTTTACGTCGGGCGTATCGGGCTATATGCATTTGAAGTTCGGCAACATCAATAGTCGTCTGTTCAAAGCCGTGCTCATTCCGGGTGTCATCGGAGCCGCACTGGGCGCCTGGCTTATCTCTGAACTGTCTGCTTTTGAGCAATACGCCAAGCTATTGCAACCTGTCATTTCGGTATATACCGCCTTTCTGGGTATCCTGATTATCCGCAAAGCGTTGATCAAACGCATCAAGAAAAAGCCAATTCGCCGCATTGGTCTGCTGGCCTGGACGGGCGGTTTCCTCGACTCTATCGGCGGTGGTGGCTGGGGACCCATCGTTAATTCTACGCTCATTGCCAGCGGCCGACATCCACGCTATACGATTGGGTCGGTGAACCTGGCCGAGTTCTTTGTCTCGTTCGCTTCGTCGGTGGTATTTGCCCTGTATGTGGGTCTCGACAACTACGGACTGGTGATCCTTGGCCTGATTCTGGGCGGTAGTATTGCCGCGCCCATTGCCGCCCATCTGGCTCAGCGGTTGCCCGTAAAAACCATGATGGTGCTCGTGGGCATCGTTGTCATCATTGTAAGTTTGCGGAAGATTATCTTATTCTTTTAAAGGTTTTTTGGACAGGATTATCAGGATGGCAGGATGAACAGGATTTTTAGTTTGCGCTTCCGACATCTCAGAAGTAAAAGAGAAATCCTGTTCATCCTGCCATCCTGATAATCCTGTCCAAAAAACCTTGCTTCTCCCTATGAAAAAACAGACCAAAGCTATTCGTACCCAAACGCGGCAGACGCAGTACCGCGAACATTCAACACCGCTGTTTCTGACGTCGAGCTTCACGTTCGAGAGTGCCGAACAGGGTAAGGAATTGTTTGAAGAAAGCATCGAGGGTAATATCTACAGCCGTTTTTCCAACCCCAACGTCACCGAGTTTGTCGACAAGGTATGTATGCTGGAGGGGGCCGAAGAGGGCATCGCCACGGCAACGGGCATGGCGGCGGTGTTTGCCAGTATGGCCGCGCTGCTGAAATCGGGCGACCATATGGTGGCTTGTCGTGCCCTGTTTGGCTCGGCGCACCAGATCATCACGCAGATTCTGCCCAAGTGGGGCATCACCCATACGTACGTCGATGCCACCGCCACGGAAGCCGAATGGGATGCCGCCATGCAGCCTAATACGCGGATGGTGTACCTGGAAACGCCCTCGAATCCCGGTCTGGAACTGGTTGATCTGGCCATGCTGGGGCGGTTGAAGGAAAAACACGGTTTCATTCTCAACGTCGACAACTGCTTTGCCACGCCAATTCTGCAAACCCCATTGGACTTCGGAGCCGACCTGTCGGTCCATTCGGCTACTAAGTTCATGGACGGACAGGGCCGGGTGCTTGGGGGCATTGTGGTGGGCCGCGCCGAGTTGATTGCCCCCATCCGTTTCTTTGCCCGGCACACAGGTCCGTCGCTCTCGCCGTTCAATGCCTGGACCTTGTCGAAGAGCCTGGAGACGCTTGAATTACGGATGGAACGGCATTGTTCCAACGCGCTGGCGCTGGCCGAAAGCCTCGACAGTCACCCCGACGTGGCCGTAGTGAAGTACCCGTTTTTACCGTCGCACCCGCAGTATGAGCTGGCAAAAGATCAGATGAGCGCGGGTGGGGCCATCGTGACGATTGAACTGGAAGGCGGTTTCGAGCGGGTACAGGCGTTTATGGAAGCCCTGGAAATCCCGACGCTTTCGTCTAACCTCGGCGATTCGCGCACTATCGTGACCAACCCCAACACGACCACCCACGCGAAGCTGAAACCCGACGAAAAAGCCGCACTGGGCATCACGCCGGGCCTAATCCGCATCTCCGTCGGCCTCGAACACATCGACGACCTGATCGCCGATTTTGAGCAGGCTGTTACGGTGAGCGCAGACGCGGTGAAGGAGCGGGTGTAATGTCTTTTTTGTCATCCCGACGACAGGAGGGATCTACTTTCTTAACGCGTAACTGTGAATCAGGAAAGTAGATCCCTCCTGTCGTCGGGATGACAAAAAACCGCCCCAACCACTGCCAAAACAAACTATACAAGCTATTACCTATCCATCATGCTCATCCGTTCTCTCATCCTCTTATCTCTGCTTTTCGCCCAAATTGCCATCGCGCAAACGACCCAGAAACCACTGCGGGTGGCCATTGCGGGGTTGTCGCACGCGCACGTGCATGAGATTCTGAATCGGCTGAAACGGCCCGGTCTGGAACTGGTGGGCATTTACGAAACCGACCGCAACCGCGCGGCTACGCTGTCGAAACAATATGGCTTCGACATGGCGCTGGTCTCGCCTGATTTGAAGGCTATGCTGGAGAAAACCAAACCCGAAGCTGTGCTGGATTTCGGTCCGATCAATACCCATGTGACCACCGTAAAGGTGGCCGCGCCGATGGGTATCAACATCATGGTAGAGAAACCACTGGCTACAAAATACACGGACGCTGTAGACATGGCGGCGCTGGCGCGGAAGCACAAGGTACAGTTATTGACCAACTACGAAACCACCTGGTACGGCAGCAATCACCACGCCTACGCCGTGGCCCATACCGACAAAGCCATCGGCGACATTCGCAAGATTGTAGTGCATGATGGCCACGAAGGCCCGAAAGAGATTGGCTGCAATCCTGAATTTCTGGCGTGGCTCACCGACCCCGTGGGCAATGGCGCGGGTGCCCTGTTCGATTTCGGCTGCTACGGGGCTAACCTGTCGACGTGGCTGATGCAGGGTCAAAAGCCCCTGTCGGTGGAGGCGGTGACGAAGCAAATCAAGCCCGACGTGTACCCGAAAGTGGATGATGACGCCACGATCCTGCTGAACTACCCCAAAGCACAATCCATCATTCAGGCGTCGTGGAACTGGCCTTTTTCGCGCAAAGACATGGAAGTGTATGGCCAAACCGGCTATGTCAATACCATCGACGGTACGCGGATGCGGATTCGGCTGAAGGGCGAGAAGGCAGAAAAGGCGGTTGAAGTACCCCAATCCGAAGCTCCCGCCACCGACCCGTTTACGTACCTGAGCAAGCTCCTGCACAACGAAATCAAACCCGACGCCCTGACATCGCTCGAAAACAACCTGATTGTCGTTCAAATATTAGATGCCGCCCGCGAGTCTGCCAAAACGGGACGGGCGGTGATGCTGAAATAACCATGACCACAACCACCTCACATACTCTCGATTCCCTCACCGCTGAGCTAACTGGTCTCAACGAAGTAGACGCTCTGCGGAAGCTGACCGATCTGTTTCCCGGCCAGGTTGTTTTCTCGACCAGTCTGGGCTACGAAGATCAGGTGATCACCGACCTGATTGCGACTAACAATGTACCTGTTCGTTTTTTCACGCTGGACACCGGTCGGATGTTTGGCGAGACGTATTCGGTCTGGAACAAAACCCTCGGCCGTTACGCCATCACCATCGACACGATGTACCCCGACGCGGCGAAGGTAGAAGCCATGATGACCACCAAAGGGCCGTACAGCATGTACGAATCGGTCGAGAACCGGAAGGAGTGCTGCGGTATCCGCAAAGTAGAGCCACTAAACCGAGCGTTGGCGGGGCAGAAAATCTGGATCACGGGCATCCGCGCCGAGCAGTCGAACAACCGACACGACATGCCGCAACTGGAGTGGGACGAAGCACATCAATTGTTCAAATTCCACCCCCTTATGCGCTGGACGTTCGACGACGTAAAAGCTTACGTAAAGCAGCATAACGTGCCCTACAATCCGCTGCATGACCGGGGCTTTGTGAGCATTGGCTGCCAGCCCTGTACCCGCGCCATCCAACCCGGCGAAGACTTCCGCGCGGGCCGCTGGTGGTGGGAAGACAACTCAAAAAAGGAATGCGGACTACATGCAAAATAATTGGCGAATGAGTGAATGAGTGATTGAGTGAATGTCTGGAAGCCGCTACGCGGATGTACATATAAACGCTCCGCGTAGCGGCTTCCAGACATTCACTCAATCACTCATTCACTCATTCACTCATTGACCTATGGATTACCTCGATCAACTCGAATCGGAAGCGATTCACATTATGCGGGAAGTGGCCGGGCAGTTTGAACGGCCTGCGCTGCTGTTTTCGGGCGGGAAAGACTCGATTACGCTCGTGCACCTGGCCCGGAAGGCGTTTCGTCCCGGCAAATTTCCGTTTCCGCTTGTGCACATCGACACAGGGCATAACTTTCAGGAAGCCCTCGATTTTCGCGACTGGCTGGCCGACAGTCTGGGCGAACGGCTCATTGTCCGGTATGTGGAAGACACGATCAGGACCAAAAAGCTGAAGGAACCAACGGGCCGCAACGCCACCCGCAATGGTCTGCAAACATTCACCCTGCTCGACACCATCGAAGAGTTTGAGTTCGACGCCTGCATTGGCGGGGCACGACGCGACGAAGAAAAAGCGCGGGCCAAAGAGCGGGTGTTTTCAGTGCGCGATGAGTTTGGCTCGTGGGATCCCAAACGGCAGCGGCCCGAACTCTGGAACCTCTACAACGGGCGCATTCACAAGGGCGAGAACGTGCGTGTGTTCCCCATCTCAAACTGGACCGAACTCGACGTCTGGAATTACATCCGCCGCGAAAACATCGCTCTGCCGAGCCTGTATTTCGCCCATGACCGCGAGTTGCTGCTACGCGATGGCAAGCTGATGGCGACCGCCGGCAATGTAATTCAGCCCGAAGCCGATGACGAGCGCGTGACCCGGAAAGTGCGTTTCCGCACCGTAGGCGACATTTCCTGCACCGCCGCTTCCGAGTCAGGAGCCGAAAGTCTGGACGATGTAATCGCCGAAATTCAGGCTACCCGCATTTCCGAACGCGGCGAAACCCGCATGGATGACCAACTCTCCGAAGCCGCCATGGAAGACCGGAAGAAAGGCGGTTATTTTTAAACGGAGTAACCCATTATCTTTATTCTATGACTATCAGTATCAGCGACTTTCAGACATTGCAGGCCTACCTGAGAGAACACAACATCTTTGGTCGATTCGGCCTAAGTCGAATCGGTGTGTTTGGGTCGTTTGTCAGGGGTGAGCAATTCCGGGATATTGACCTGCTGATTGACGATGACATTCCATACAAGCAGTTAATTGCCCTCCGCGACGAATTGCAGACCGACCTGACAGTCCCCGTTGATTTGATGATTCGCCGTTACGCCGAACCAATCATTCTACGAAGTGCGCTGAGGGATATTCAATATGCAGTCAATGCCTAAAACAGACCTTGTTTATTGCCTGCGTATACGGGAAGCTGTAGGCAAGATTGAGCTATACGCATCAGGCTATTCGGAACCATATGCATTTTTCGAGGCGAATGATCAGAAGGATTTTAACGCCTGTCTGTTGATGCTGCTTCACATTGGCGAACAGGTTAACAAAATTAGTGAGTTGCTGAAACGCACGTACGAGCAGTTACCCTGGCAAGCAATCAAAGGCTTTCGCAATCTGATCGCGCACGGTTATGTTGGCGTTGACCGACTCATAGTTTTTGATCTACTCCAGCAGCAACTTCCCGCACTAAAGCAATACCTCGAACATATTATTCGAACAGAACTTCAGCAAGGTACTTTCGACAAAATGGATTACACCCTGTCGAAAGACAGCAGCTATTATCGGCATATCGAATTTGACAAAATCGCCTGATGGACCTCTTACGCTTTATTACCTGCGGTAGCGTTGATGATGGGAAAAGCACCCTCATTGGCCGACTGCTCTATGATTCAAAATCAATCCTGGCCGACCAACTGGAGGCCGTGGAAAAAGCCTCCAAAAGTCGCGACCGGAACGCCGGTGCGGACGGGAAAGTTGACCTGGCGCTGTTGACCGACGGCCTGCGCTCAGAACGCGAACAGGGTATCACTATCGACGTGGCTTACCGGTATTTCCAGACCACGGCCCGGAAGTTTATCATTGTGGATGCGCCGGGGCACATTCAATACACCCGCAACATGGTTACGGGCGCGTCGAACTGCCAGTTGGCCATTGTGCTCATCGACGCACGGCATGGCGTGGTAGAGCAGACGCGGCGGCACTCGCTGATTGCCTCGCTGCTGGGCATCAAGCACGTGGTGGTGGCCGTGAACAAGATGGACCTGGTTGGCTTTTCGGAAGACGTGTTCAGCAATATCTGCATTCAATATGCCGAATTGGCCCGGAAGCTGACCATCCCCAACATTACCTACATTCCGCTGAGCGCCCTCAACGGCGATAATGTAGTCGATGCGTCGACGAATATGCTGTGGTATACGGGCACGACGTTGCTCCATCACCTCGAAACCGTAACGATCAATGAAGACGAAAGTCTGCTGCATGGGCGCCTGCCGGTGCAACTGGTGATTCGGCCCCAAACGGCCGAACTGCCCGATTACCGGGGCTATGCGGGCAAAATCACCTGCGGATCGTTTCGCGTGGGCGAGGCCGTTACAGTGCTGCCATCCGGCGAGACGTCCACGGTTTCGCGCATTGAAAGCAATGAAACCAACGTGGCGGAAGCGCATATCAACCAGTCTGTCATTTTGCACTTGGCCGACAACATTGACGTCAGTCGGGGTGATCTGATTGTGCCCTCGGTGGGCCAGCCGGTGGTGTCGCAGGACGTAGAAGCCATGCTCTGCTGGATGGACACCAAGGCGTTTTCCGTGGGCAGCAAATACGTGTTGCAGGTAGGCACGGCCCGCACACGCTGCTCGGTACGGGCCATCCCCTACCAGCTCAACATTGAAACGTATGAGCAAATTGAAGACGTAGATACGTTAAAGCTCAACGACTTGGCCCGTGTGGTGCTCCGTACCGCCCAGCCCATCGCCTTTGATCCCTACACCCAAAACCGCGCCAACGGTGGGGCCATTCTCATCGACGAAACCAGCAACGTGACAGTAGGTGCGCTGATGCTGGCAAACTAAGTCCACTAGTTATGCAAATCGCCACGATCATTCTCGCCGCCGGGGCATCCTCCCGCCTGGGCGAGCCCAAACAATTACTGCTCGAAAACGGGCAGCCCCTTGTGCGCCGCATGGCCCAAATGGCTATTGACCTTAATGCCGGACCGGTGGTCGTGGTGGTAGGGGCCAATGCCGACGCCGTGACCGAGGCCCTGCATGACCTCCGGGTTCGTCATTTGCTGAATCCCGACTGGGAAACAGGCATGGCAAGCTCGATCAGGGTTGGCGTGGAATTGCTGGAAAAGACCAGGCCAGAGGCCATCCTGGTGCTGCTGACGGATCAACCCTACGTTACCCGCGCGCTGCTGGAGCGACTCGTTGAACAGGCTACGTCAACCCACAAAGCGATTATTGCCAGTCAATACGGCGACGTGCATGGCGTGCCCATCCTTTTCCGACCCGCTTATTTCGAGGCCCTGAAATCCCTCACCGGCGATACTGGTGCCCGTAAACTCGTCCAAAACCACCCCGACGATGTTGCTACTGTGCCATTCGAGGAGGGTGCTATTGACCTGGACACGCCAGAAGACGTGGCGAAATGGCGGGAGGAACAATAAACCACTACCTTGGGCGTAATGAAACAACCAATTGTAGTAGCCGGAGCAACGGGTAATCTCGGCGGACGCATTGTGCGCGAACTGCTCAAAAAAGAGGCTAATGTACGCGTGCTGGTCCGGCCGGGTAGTGACCGGGAAAGGGTAGCCAATCTGCAAAAAGAAGGGGCGGTGGTGATCACCATCCGCAGCTGGAATGTAGCTGAACTGACGGAAGCCTGCCGGGGTGCAGCCTGTATTGTGTCGGCGCTGTCGGGCTTGCACGACGTGGTTGTCGATGCGCAGAAGGTGTTGCTCGATGCCGCTGTCAACGCAAACGTACTCCGCTTTATTCCATCCGACTTTTCGATTGATTTTACCCGGCTCCCCGCTGGCCGAAACCGCAACCTGGACCTCCGTCGCGAGTTCCACACGTACCTGGACAAGGCCCCCATTGCGGCTACGACCATTTTCAACGGTGCCTTTGCCGAATTGCTGACGGGCGACATGCCGCTTGTTCTGTTTAAACTAAAGCAGATTCTCTACTGGGGCAACGCCGATCAGCGCATGGACTTCACCACCATGGACAACGTAGCCACGTTTACCGCCAACGCCGCCCTCGATCCTACTACACCGCGCTACCTGCACATTGCCGGTGATCAGATCAGTGCCCGCCAACTGGTGCCCGTTGCTGGTGAGGTGACCGGTACCAAATTCAGCCTGCTCCGTCCCGGTGGCCTGGGTTTGCTCAGTATGCTGATCAAGATCGCCCGCACCGTGGCTCCCGGTGGTAATGACCTCTACCCCGCCTGGCAGGGCATGCAATACATGCGCGACATGCTCGATGGCCGCGCCGAAATGAAGACCCTCGACAACAACCGCTACCCGGGTATTAAGTGGACAACCGCGCGGGACGTACTGGCAGCGCATCAGGTAGTCCAAAAATCGACTATGAAGTAGTAGAAATGACCTGTTTCTAAGCCAGGCACACAGCTATGCCAAACGCGCAAGGCCCGGACATGACGATCCGGGCCTTGCGCGTTTGTGCACTTGCGTTGCTTTAATACAACACCCGGTCAATCGTGATGGGCAGGTCGTAGATGCGTTTGCCGGTGGCATGGAAAACGGCGTTGGCGATAGCGGCGGGCATGGCAACAAGACCAATTTCACCAATGCCTTTGGCACCCAGCGGGTTTACGATCTCGTCGTGCTCTTCCACGAAAATTACGTCGAGATCGTGAATATCAGCGCAAACGGGCATGTGGTATTCGGCGAGGTTGTGGTTCATAAACCGGCCATAGCGATGGTCCATTTTGCTGTCTTCCTGCAAGGCGTGACTGATGCCCCACACCATACCCCCGATGATCTGACTGCGGGCCGTGCGTGGGTTTAGAATTTTACCCGCGGCAATGGCACTCACCGCCCGCGTCACCGTTACCGTGCCCAGGTCCTCGTCTACTTCCACCTCCACAAACGCCGCCGAGTGGGTATGGCGCGAGTATTTTTTCAACTCCAGAGGATTAGGCATCGACGTCGACGTTTCACTTACAGCCCGACCTCCGTTCAGGCTTACGATGTCGGTAAGCGACATGGCAATCGATGGATTTTCTCTCAGGGCCATCTGTCCGTTTCTGAAGATAACCTCCTTGAAATCAGCATTGTGAAAAGGCGACTGGCTACTTTTTCGGGCCAGCTTAAAGAGTGTCTTTTTCAAATCCTCGCACACCTGCTTCACAGCAGACCCTACCGTTGAGGCCGTCCAGGAGCCGCCCTGAATGGGGGCCATGGGCATGTCCGTGTCGCCAAGCCTGAAGATCACATCCTCAATGGGCATGCCCATGGTATCAGCGGCAATCTGCGTCATGATCGTGTAGGTACCCGTGCCAATGTCGGCGGTGGCACTGCTGACACGGAGCTTTCCGTTGACGGTCAGCAATGCTTCGGCGCGGGCAAACATCCGGCTGGCATCCCAGATGCCGGTGGCCATGCCCCAGCCCACCAGCACATCGCCACGCTTGGTAGCGCGGGGTTCGGGATTGCGACTGGCCCAGCCAAAACGCTCAGCCCCCTGCCGGAAACATTCACGGAGTTCTTTGCTCGAAAACGGCTTATCATCCTCCGTCCAGTCTTTCTCCGAGTAATTTTTCAGCCGTAATTCCACCGGGTCCATGTTCAGTTCGTAGGCCAGGGCATCCATCGCCGTTTCAATGGCATGGTCGCCGGTGACGCCGCCGGGAGCGCGCATGTCGAGGGGCGAATACAGGTCGAGCGATTTCAGTTTGTATTCCAGCGTAGCGTCCGGCACGTCGTAGAGCATACCCGACCAGTTGACCACCACTTCGGTGTAATCTTCAAACTGCGACGTAGCGGCAATGGCTCCATGTTTCAGGGCCGTGATGGTACCATCAGCAGCAGCGCCCAATTCAACGTCCTGCACCGTCTGGGGGCGGTGGCCGAAGGTAAACATCTGCTGCCGGGTGAGCGTAACCCGCACCGACCGCTTCAGTTCTTTCGCCGCCATCACAGCCAGAAACAGCTGGTACTGAGGGCGTAGCCCCGATCCAAAGCCGCCGCCCACGTAGGGAGAGATGACCCTGACCTGGTCGAGCGAAAGGCCAAAGATTTGTTTCACATAGAGTTGACTGTTGGGCGCACCCTGTGTTTTGTCGTAAATCGTGAAGTACGGTTTGCCCTTTTTTTCTCCCTCATACACCACCGTTGTGCCAAACATCTCCATAGGGTTGTGGTGCTGTGGGCCGTGTACGTGGTGCGCTTTAATCGAGACCGGGGCCTGTGCCATCGCCGCGTCGGCATCACCGCGGGGCTTGGGTGGCAATGGCTTTATGAGCGTCGCCATGCCAATACTCGGTTCACGGCCTTCCGATAAATGAGCTTCCAGGTCCGTTTCGTGGGTCTCTTCGTCATAACTCACCTCAACCAGCGACGCGGCGTAGCGGGCCAGTTCAAACGTTTCGGCCACGACCAGGGCCACAGGCTGGCCGCTGTACTTGATTTTCGCATCGTGCAAAGGCCGAAACGGTGACCCCGGCGGGGCATCCTGATCCTTGTAGCTCATGTCAAACCAAGCGGTGTGGGGCCGGTTTTCGTGCGTAAACACCGTCAGCACGCCGGGCAGGGCCAGCGCCTTCGACGAGTCGATGCGGGTGATTTTTCCCTTGGCAATCGTACCCGATATCACATACCCGTAGGTCAGGTCAGGCACGTTGAACTCGGCGGCGTATTTCGCCTTGCCAGTCACTTTATCTCTGCCGTCAACGCGCTTGACGGGCTGTCCAATGTAGGTCATATCTTGGAGTGTTTAGAAGAAGTCCAGGGTTTAAGGTTCAAGGTCTAAAGTTGCTCCGCATGATAAGCATAGTGCGAAGCAACTTTAGACCTTGAACCTTAAACCTTGGACCTCATTGCCTCTCCCAACGCCCGGATTATGGCCCGTTTGGCGAGGTCAATTTTGAAGGTGTTGTGACCGTAGCCTTTCGCGCCTGCCAGCAGGTTCTCGGCCACGAGCCGGAAGTTGTCGGGTGTGGCTTCCCTGCCAATTAGTAGTTGCTCAGCTTCGGGCTTCCGCCAGGGTTTGTGCGCCACGCCGCCCAGGGCAATACGGGCGTCCGTTACGCTATTGCCCTCCATCTCCAACCCTACCGCCACAGATACCAGCGCGAAGGCGTAGGAGGCCCGGTCGCGGAGTTTCAGGTAGGTGTGGTGCTGATTGAATCCCTTGGCGGGCAGGTCAATACTGGTCACAATCTCACCGGGTTCCAGTGTATTGTCGCGCCAGGGTTCGTTGCCGGGCAGGCGATGGAAATCGGCGAAAGCAATGCTGCGTTCTCCGTTGGAACCGGTCACCTGTACTACCGCTTCGAGCGCGGCCAATGCTACCGCCATGTCAGATGGGTACGTAGCGATGCAGGCCGTTGGCTGGTTCTCCGAGCCTTCAGTGCCCAGAATAGCGTGGATGCGGTTGTAGCCGCCGATTGCCGCACAGCCTGAGCCTGGTTCGCGCTTGTTGCAGGGCATGGCCGTATCGTAGAAGTAATAACAGCGGGTGCGCTGAAACAGGTTGCCGCCGTTGGTGGCCATGTTGCGCAGTTGCGGCGAGGCTCCCGCCAGAATCGTCTCCGACAGCAACGGGTACCGCGCCGTAACTAATGCATTATAAGCCGTTTCGGCGTTGGTCACGGTAGCGCCCAGCCGCAGGCCACCATCGGGCAATTCGCTGATTCCGCCCAGGGGCAACCGGTTTACATCGACCAGCCGCGTGGGGTGTTCGATATTCTCCTTCATCAGGTCGATGAGGTTCGTGCCACCACCGATCAACCTGGCGTTGGGCTGGGCTTTCAACTCGTCAAGTGCGCTGTCGACCGAATCGGGCCGTGCGTAGGTGAATGGGTTCATGGCTGCTTTTCTGCTTTATTAATGACCTCCAAGACAGCATCCACAATGTGCGGGTAGGCACCGCAACGGCAGATGTTGCCACTCATGCCTTCGCGGACGTCGGCTTTATTTTTGGCGTGGCCTTCGTGGAGCATGCCCACCGCCGAGCAGATCTGACCGGGGGTACAGTAGCCGCACTGAAAGGCGTCGTGGTCAATAAACGCCTGTTGGACGGGGTGCAGCCCGCCGTCGGGGCTGGCGAGCCCTTCAATAGTGGTGATGGCGTGGTCGTCGTGCATCACGGCCAGGGTGAGGCAGGCGTTGATCCGCTTGCCATCAACCAGCACTGTGCAGGCACCGCACTGGCCGTGGTCACAGCCTTTTTTGGTGCCCGTCAGGTTCATGTATTCGCGCAACGCATCCAGCAACGTAGTCCAGGGGGCAATCTGAATGGTTTTGGCCTGACCATTTACCGTCAGTGTAACGGATCCAGGTTCAACGCCAGGTAAAGGTTTGGCGGGCGCAGCGGTCTGTAGCGGCGAGCGGCCTGCGGGTTTGGAACGGGTTTCGGCAATCATAGCGAAGAATGACTTAATCCAATTCCCAACTCAACCACCCTAGTAGCCCTATGTTTTAAAATAAGATTAAAACGGTGCCTGCGACTTACCATCTGTACAGTGAAGGCTTGATAACGCGCCGTTTTTTTCGATCTTTCCGGAAACAAACCCCTGTTACCAATGAAATTTATGCTGCCCCTGCTCCTTGTTTTTGGCCTCATAGCCAGCCCATCTTTCGCCCAGACGCCCGCTCCCGCCCGTACCGACACCACTAACCTGGCGGCTTACGCTGGTACCTATACGTTTGCCAGCGGTAGCCCCATCAGTTCCTACACCGTAGTGGTCAAAGACGGCAGCCTGTCTGGCGACGCAGGCATGGGAAATTTCAAACTGGTGAAACAACCTAAAGCCGACACCTTCCAGTCGACTAGTTCGTACGGCTCCATCATCACGTTCATCCGCGATGCCACCACCAAGGCGGTTACCGGCCTCACCCTGGCCGCACAAGGCCAGGAACTGAGCGCAGTCAAAGAAAAATAGCGGCAATTCGGGGCCTATCCTTAGTCATGGACAACACACTGTATGTACTTTGCGACGTATCGGGTGAGCAGGTGGCCATGGAAGCAGCCGTACCGGGCAGTCAGCTCCACCCACGTGTGTTTGCCGAAATCAGGAACGATTTTCCTCAGTTTCAGCCTGGAAGCTACATCTCGCTGAATCGGTTGTTGACCTACGTGAACCGGGCCGTCGACAGGGTACAGCTCATGCCAAAAGGCCAGTTGCTCAGTGCCCCGCCCGACGTGGATGCCAACCTCACGCTGGGGCAGCGGCTGGCTGACCGTATTGCCGATTTTGGTGGCAGCTGGACGTTTATTCTCACGTTTCTGGGTCTTATGATCTCCTGGATAGGCCTCAACGTCTGGGTGTTTGCCAACCGGGGGTTCGATCCCTATCCGTTTATCCTGCTTAACCTGGTGCTGTCGTGCCTGGCCGCTTTGCAGGCACCGGTGATTATGATGAGCCAGAACCGGCAGGAAGAACGCGACCGCGAACGCGCCCGGCAGGATTATGAAGTAAACCTGAAAGCCGAGAGCGAAATCCGTTTACTTCAGCAAAAGGTTGACCTCCTATTGCAAAAAACGGCCTGAACACCCCACCGGGCCATTTGTTGTAGAGATAATGGAAACAACCAACACGCTCCACGACTTCTTCAGGCACCGTGCCCACTCGCTCGTGGAACGCATTGGTGACGCTCGCCATCACCCCACCGACGAGCGCATCCGTCGGGTACGGGTGGGCATCAAACGCCTGCGTTCCCTGTTTCGGCTGATCGAGCTAATCCGGCCTCATCGGTTCAAAAGCCGTCGACACGAACGGGCGTTGCGAAAGCTCTTTAAACAGGCCGGGCGGGTGCGCGAACTGCAGGTAAGTCAGGATGCTCTGCCTCACTTGTCGGTACCCGCCGACGTGAAAAAACAGTACCGCCTTTTTCTGGCAAAGCGCGAACATAAAGCCCGGAAGAAGCTGAAGAAAGCCCTGGGACAGTTTCATAAAAAGGACCTTAAGCCCGCCGCCAGGCTCGTCAGGCGGCTGGGCAAAAAAACCACCCCGGCCAAAATTGACGGGCGGCTGCGGGCGTTCATCGACCGCGAAGCCCTGGCCATCGACGCCCTGCAACGGGCCGAACGAACGCCGGAAAGCACGCATCAGGCCCGGAAACACCTGAAAGCCCTACTCGAAATTGGCACCCTGCTCATTCAGCACACTCCCGATGATGCGCTGGCCAAAGTACTGACTACGGCTAAGCAGCTCCAAACGCAGATTGGTACGTGGCACGATAAAATAGTGCTTCTACAGCAGCTGGAGGCATTTATTGCTACCGACAACGACCTCCCCCCTACCACCGCAGACCGCCTTGTTGCCCGGCAACAGCAACTGGCTACCCAGCAAACCCAACGCCTCGACCAGCTAAACGATAGCCTCCGCAACCTGGTCGAAGACCTGGCTCCGTGGCGCAGTACAGATTAAGGAATCGGTTTTTTCGAGATGTAGACCACCCCGCGGCCACCGTTACAGAAGCGAAAGGTTGGCTGTTCCTCACAAACATTATCCGAACCAGTAATATATAACCGGTTCTTGCCGTCAATGTATAGGCTCTCCAGCTGATGCGACACGGGCAGGTTGATTCGCCGGTTGGTAGTCGTGATGACACCAGGCGTTCTAAATGAACCCAGCGTGGCCGTTGAGTCAGGAAAAAACTGACGGCGAATACGGTAGGTTTCGCCGGAGGTAGTCGTAACCGGATTAATGGACAGGAACGCAGGGGAGTTATCAACCACGTTCGTCAACTCAAACATGGGATTATAACGCCGGTAGGGCAGCCATGTTTTCCCGTCATCGATACTATAATTGTCTGCCGAGGTTAAATATCGTCCATTGACCAGGCTAGTCAGGGTAAAGAGCGTGTCCCGATAAGCCTTCACATTAAACATACCGATCGACTGTTTAAGTACGAGTTGCCAGTTGGCACCCCTGTCTGTTGAGCGATAGATAGCAGACAGGGTCGAAATCAGCAGTGTGTTATCCAGGTCACCCCAAACGCCCATGATGGTTTTGTTTTCGGGGGCTCGAATTACCGTCCAGTCTGGGTATTCCGGAGCCACGATGTCTATAGAAGTAGGTCGACAGGCCATGACAAACAGGATCATCAGGCAGTAAATGACGTGTTTCATACCGTTTTTGTTGAGTACGCAAGTTAATCCAGCTGTTCAATAGAATCAATTGATGCTGACAGGCATGTATACACTTGTAGAAAAGTTAACAGTTACGCAACATCACTACTCAAACCGCATCGGCAGCCGTGCAGGAACGATTTGCCCCACTTTGGCATTACCTTTGTACCTCCTTCATCAGCACTTTCGCCGACCTCATCTGTCGGCATTTGTTTTACATAAGCAGTATATAAACTCTATAGACTAATACTATTATGTCTATCGCTTTCACTACCAACGTTAAAGCCGCGGCCCAGCGCGACATCCTCGACCTCGACAAGAAAGTAACGGCCTTTGCTTCCGGTCAGATGACCGATGAGCAATTCCGCAAGTTCCGGCTGGCGCGGGGGGTGTACGGTCAACGGCAGGCGGGGGTGCAGATGATTCGGATTAAACTTCCCTACGGACGCATCACCGCCGATCAGCTCATCCGCATTGCCGATGTGTCGGACCGCTACGCTACGGGCAACCTCCACGCCACCACCCGGCAGGATATTCAACTTCACTTCGTCAAACTCGCCGATTCGCCCCAGCTTTGGGCTGACCTCGAAGACGCGGGCATTACGCTCAAAGAAGCCTGCGGCAACACCGTACGCAACGTGACGGGTTCGGCCCGCGCGGGCATCGACCCCAACGAGCCGTTCGATATTTCGGGCTACGCACAGGCCGTTTTTGAGTACTTCCTGCGCAACGCCATTTGCCAGGAAATGGGCCGAAAGTTCAAGATCGCGCTGTCTTCTTCCGAAGCCGACACAGCCTACGGATTCATGCATGACATTGGCCTGATTCCAAGAGTAAGGAGTACAGAGGCGGGAGGAACGGAGAAACGGGGCTTCAAAGTGCTGTTGGGCGGCGGCCTGGGGGCGCAACCCTTTGCGGCCCAAACCGCCGCTGAATTCATTGAAGAAGAGCGCGTTATCCCCTTCATCGAGGCCGTAATACGGGTGTTTGACCGCTATGGTGAACGCACCAAGCGCCACAAAGCCCGCATGAAATACCTCCTCAATGACCTCGGTCTGGCCGAATTCCTGAACCGGGTAAACGAAGAGTGGACGGCACTGCCAAACAAGACGCTGGCTGTTGGATCCCGGACGCCGGACATACTGCCGGAGCCACGCCCCGAAGCCGCTACTTTTTTATCCAACGTCCAACATTCAGCATCCAACTTCCAAACCTGGCTTGCCACCAACGTCTTTGAACAAAAACAGGCGGGTTGGTATGCCGTACAGTTGCGGGTATTGCTGGGCGACATGTCGTCGGATACGGCGCGGGCGCTGGCCCAGATCGTGAAGCAGTACGCCGCCGACGATATTCGGGTAACGGTAAATCAGGGTTATCTGCTGCGGTTCATCAAACCCGAAGACCTGCCCGCCGTGTTTGACGCCCTCGACGCGCTGGGCCTGGCCGAACCCGGCTTCGACACCACCGCCGATATTACCACCTGCCCCGGCACCGACACCTGTAACCTGGCCATTACCAGCAGCTACGGCATCACGCGGGCACTCGAAGAAGTAATGAAAGCGGAGTTTCCCGACATCATTTACAACAACGACATCAAGATCAAAATCAGCGGCTGCATGAACGGCTGCGGCCAGCATTCGGCGGCCAACATCGGTTTCCACGGGGCGTCGCTCAAGAACGGGGCCTACGTATTGCCCGCGTTGCAGGTGCTGCTCGGTGGCGGCTTCAACGGGGCTGGTGAACAGCGTGGCGAGGGGCAGATTGGCGATAAGGTGATTAAGATTCCCGCCAAGCGCGGACCAGAGGCGTTGCGGGCGTTGTTCACCGATTACGAAGCCAATAGCATCGACGGGGAGTATTACAACGACTACTACAACCGGCAGGGCAAAAACTACTTCTACACACTGCTAAAACCTCTGGCCGACCTGAAGACGCTCCAAAACAGCGATTACATCGACTGGGATCATACCGATGCCTATGTGACGGAAGTGGGTGTGGGTGAGTGCGCCGGCGTGATGATCGATCTGGTTGCAACTACGCTGGATGAGGCCGCCGAAAAGCTGGCCTGGGCCAACGAAGCCCTGGGCGAAAGCCGCTGGAGTGATGCGCTCTACCATGCGTATAACGTGCTGATCACGGGTGCCAAAGCCATGCTCATGGGCAGCGGCATCAACACAAACACGCACCACGGCATTGTCACTGATTTCGACCGCGAGTTTGCCGGGCAACCGGGAGACCGGCCCCACGGTTTCCATGCTGCCGAAGGACAGTTTAAGTCGTTGGTATACAGCATCAACAAGCGCGAACCATCGGAGGCTTTCGCCCGCGAGTTCATCACCGAAGCCACCACGTTCCTCGCCGCCGCCCAGGCCCACCGCCAGCAGCAAATTGCTCTGGAAGGCCTACCCGAACTCCAGGAACTGACCCAAGCGCAAGACAGCTAAACAGATTTTGGATTGGGGATTTCGGATTTTGGATTGGGCTGACGCACGAATACGCTTGCGCCAGCCCAATCCAAAATCCGAAATCCCCAATCCCCAATCCCTTATGAAGCTCACACTCATTGGTGCGGGGCCGGGTGATCCTGACCTCATTACCGTAAAGGCGATTAAGGTACTTCGGGAAGCCGACGTGATCATGTATGACGCGCTCGTGGCTCCTGAACTGCTCGACTATTGCCGCCCCGACGCGCTGAAGGTATACGTAGGCAAACGGCGCGGTGCGTACTCGTGTGTACAGGAAGACATTAACCCGCTGATCGTGCATTATGCGCAGCAGTACGGTCACGTAGTGCGGCTTAAGGGCGGCGACTCGTTTGTGTTTGGTCGGGGTTGGGAAGAGATGGACTACGCCGCGCAACACGGTATTTCGGTGGCCGTGATTCCCGGCATTTCCAGCAGCTATGCCGTACCGGCGGCGGCGGGCATCCCACTCACAACCAGGGGGTTATCGGAAAGTTTTTGGGTGGTAACGGGCACCACCAAAGAAGGTCAGCTCTCGAAAGACCTGCAACTGGCCGCGCAGTCATCGGCCACGGTCGTGATCCTGATGGGCATGCATAAGTTGCCGCTCATTGCTGATTTGTTCATCGGGCTGGGCAAAGCCGACACACCCATTGCCATTGTCCAGAACGGCACCACACCCGAACAGCGCGTGGTGGTGGCTACCGTGGGAAACATCGTAGCCGAGGTAGCCCGCACTGGCATCGAAAACCCCGCCGTGATTGTGGTTGGGGCGGTGGCTACCCTGGCTAATCTGACGGACATAGTTCAGCAGACGTCGGCCAATGGCCTGACGCAATAAAGTACGGATGACCTATTGGCTACGAGCGGCGGTGTTGTATGTTTGGCAACCAGAACACCTGTAAGTAAGTCTACGCAGGCGTTGGGTATTAATCATCACACAACAACTGCTCGTCATGAAACGCTACCGGTTTACCCTGCTGTCGTTGCTCTTTATAGCAACCACCTTCGTTGCTTCCTGCAAAAAAGAAGATACGCCCTGCGTTAAAAAGACGTGGTATAAAGATGCCGATGGCGACGGCAAGGGAGACAAAAACGTCAGTATCCAGTCGTGCGAAAAATACGTTGGCTACGTTGATAATGCCGACGATGACAACGACGTAGTGGCCCCCGCTCCTTTTGTTGATAAGGGCTACAAAACGCCTACATCTTACCAAAATTTAACGTTGGTCTGGGCTGATGAATTTGATGGCACCAGTTTAAATGATAAATACTGGAATTACGAAATTGGCAATAATAACGGCTGGGGAAATAACGAATTAGAATATTATAAAAAAGAAAACACCACCGTTAAAGATGGCTATCTGACTATTGAAGCCAGAGTAGAGAGTAATGGTGCCAGTAATTATACCTCATCGCGATTAACGACGCAGGATAAATTCAATTTTAAATACGGGCGCGTTGATATTCGGGCGCTGCTGCCGAAGGGACAGGGCATCTGGCCTGCTTTGTGGATGCTGGGCAAAAACATCAAGCAGGTAAGCTGGCCCAAATGCGGTGAAATCGACATTATGGAATTGATTGGCGGCACCGACAAAGACAACACCGTTTATGGCACGGCCCACTGGGACAATAACAACAGCCATGCGCAGTACGGCGGCAACACAAAACTAGCCTCTGGCATCTTCGCCGATGAATTTCACGTATTTTCCATCGTCTGGGATGCTAAGAAAATTGTCTGGTACGTAGACGATAAACAGTTTCATATCATTGATACAACACCCGCCGGGTTGAGCGAATTTCAGGAAGAGTATTTCCTGCTTGTCAACCTCGCTGTTGGTGGCGACTGGCCCGGCAAACCCAACTCAGCTACTGTATTTCCACAGCAACTGAAAGTAGACTATATCCGTGTTTTTCAGTAAATGACGCGACCTTACCTGCTGTCTTGACTCATGAAAAAAATGGTATTAATTATTGCCTGTTTGTTACTAGCCTGTGGCACAAAAAACACAGATCAGGCAACCGCAAGAAAACAAGGCATTCCCCTTGTTGGCACCTGGCAGCTTATTTCAGGAACGACCATTGACAAAGGCGATACTACGGTGACGGATTACACCAAAGACCAGTCATTTATCAAAATCATTAATGACACACATTTTGCATTTTTGAAACACGACCTGGCTGGTGGAAAAGGCAAAACCACTACGTATGATTCGGGCGGTGGACGCTACACCCTGAAAGACAGCCTGTACACCGAAAAGCTGGATTATTGCACCGAACGCGAATGGGAAAACCACCTATTCAATTTCACCGTTAGCATCAAAAACGACACACTCACGCAGCAGGGCGTTGAAGTCGTTGAAAAAGCGGGAATCAATCGGATCAATATGGAGAAGTATGTGCGGGTGACGAATCCTCGATGACAAGGTTTATATAGTAGTTAGACAACAAGCGCATTAGACAAACCTGGCAACCATCGTTAGTAGGTTATCCAGCGTTTGAACCAATTTCGTGACTGTCTTTACCGTTGCTGCTACCTTGTTGATGACCTCGTTCGTATCTGAAAGCTGCTGATTAACGGCCTGGAGCTGTTTGTTAGCTGCCTCCACCTCCTTCACACCATCATCGAACGTGGCCGAGAGCAGGTTGATCAAATGCCCGCGTAGTCGCTTACCCAACACATTCATCTGTTTCTGCTCATCAATGGTCAGGCGGTCATCGAGTGAGAGCATAAAGCACTCCTGAACGCATGAAGCTATTTTTTCTGAATCGACAGTTTTCATTGTTTAGTTTGGTTTATTGCGTGTAACTGTTGAATGGCATCCAGCAGGCCTGCTACGCTGGATTCGTATTCGTCGATGGTGCCTAGGACTAAGCCCGCCGAAAGTGGACTATTCTCCTTTGTGGCCTGCACTAATGTCTGGTGCGTAATTTTCATTTGCCTAACCACACTGGACGGACTGGCTGTCTGAAGTAGCTTATACGCTTCGGCTAATTGGGCAATTTCAGCAAGGCGTAGCTGTCGCTGTTCGCGGGTCAGACTATTTTTTTCACCGTTGTAAAAGAGACTTGCTGTACTGAGTTGCTGGGCCAT
This sequence comes from Fibrella rubiginis, assembly GCF_017353185.1. Lineage (GTDB taxonomy): Bacteria > Bacteroidota > Bacteroidia > Cytophagales > Spirosomataceae > Fibrella > Fibrella rubiginis. The sequence goes on from NZ_JAFMYV010000012.1 coordinate 140,712, forward strand.
GCCCGCCAGCCGGGTCGTCGCTACGTATTTGTCCAGGTCTTCTTTCAGAAAATCAAGCAATTGGTTAACTGGTTGTTCGCCATCAATAATGGCTTTTCGCAGGGCTTCGTCTCGCTTCTGATCCAGTGCGAGTTTACCAACGATGCCCACTATGGTGCCAAGCGGACCAACGTAGCGAGCCGCGTCGTTGGTGCCATTGATAGCACTTAAGCTGACAAACGTCCCCTGTAGGGCTTTTAAACTGTTGGCCAACGATGCAGTATTGGTCTGAAACTGCTCAGGCGCTTTATTACCCGACAAGGTTGACAACCGTTCGGCGTATGTGCCAAGCTGACGGAGAAGCCCCAGTCGGGCTTGAACAGCGCTCATACTGAAGGGGTCATCCATAAATGGTGTTAATTGGCCATCGTGTTTTCTGCTTAATCGTTTTGTGGTATCATACGCTAATTCCTGAAAATATAGCCGACGCTCAAAAGCGTTTAGATCATTGTACAACGTAGCAATGGCCGCTGTGGCAACTGATGTGCTTTTCTGAAATCGCTCAATTGGTGCCGTAACATCCTGCTTACAGGATTGGGATCCAACTAACATACTGACCAGCACGAGCCAGTAGTAGGGCCGGAATGGGTGGGAGGTTATCATGGCTAGTGTCGAATTCCTGATTCTGACAACTAAGGAAGACAGGAAGCCGAAACACTTCCAATTTTTGCGCTGTCGAGCCGAGTAAACGGCTTACAGGTAAAGCAAACGGTCATTGCAGACCGCCTCTCAGGGGATGGCTATGACCTTTTACCCACCGGATTACAGCCGGGACATTGAGGTGGCTTTACCCCAAAAACAGCCCGTTTTTCGTAAATTTGCCCTTCTAACCAAACTAAAATTCCCCCTTCGGGGGTTAGGGGGCTATATGTACCGCGTTCTTCTTTATTACTGCTACACACCCATTGCTGACCCCGAAGCGTTTCGGGAGAAGCACCATCAGCTTTGCCTGCGGCTGAATCTGCTGGGGCGTATCATCGTGGCGCCCGAAGGCCTCAACGGCACTGTTTCGGGCCTGGCCGACGACTGCGACGCCTATATGGCCGCCGTCAAAGCCGACCCACGTTTTGATGCACTGGAGTTTAAAATCGACACCGCCGAAGAGCACGCGTTTCAGAAACTGCACGTGCGGGTGAAGCCCGAAATTGTTCATTCTGAATTACCCGTAGACCCGCTGGTGCAGACGGGTATTCACCTCGAACCCGCCGAATTCCGGGCGTTGAAAAACGACCCCGATGTAGTGCTCGTCGACATGCGGTCGAACTATGAACATGGCATGGGCAAGTTTACCGGGGCAGTTACCTTTGATATGGAAAACCTGCGCGAACTGCCCGACCACGTGGCCGAAATTGCGCACCTGAAAGACAAGAAAGTTATCACCTATTGCACGGGGGGCATCAAGTGCGAAAAGGCCTCGGCGTACCTGCTCTCACAGGGGTTTGAGAACGTATACCAGCTACACGGCGGCATCATCAAATACGGTATTGAAGCCGAGGGCGAAGGGTTCGACGGGCAGTGCTACGTGTTCGACAATCGGCTGGCTGTTGACGTGAATAAGGTCAACCCCACTGTCATTTCCACCTGCCACCGCTGCGGTACACCCAGCACGCGCATGATCAACTGCGCCTCGCCCGCCTGCAACAACCACCTGGCCCTCTGCGAAGCCTGCGGTGACGCCCACGCGGGCACTTGTACCGACGCCTGCAAAGCCGACCCCCTCCTCCGCCCCTACGACGGTACCGGCTACTACAGCAAAAAGCCCGTTGGCTACACGCCAGAACAGGGTTACAGAAGCCGGCAGCGGAGTAAAGCAGTATGATTTGGGATTGTGGATTTGGGATTTCGGATTGGTTGCTTACGCCAGAGCAGATACTGGCGTAAGCAACCAATCCGAAATCCCCAACCGCGGCGGACCGCCCAAATCCCAAATCAAAAAAGGCCTCACAATCCGTATGGAATGTGAGGCCTTTTTGCATCGTGGGGGTGTAACTACCGCTTAATAACTATTGAGTTAGTTAAATTTTGTTAAGCAACAATCCAGAAATAGTTACGTCAGTACATTTAGACACGCAACTCAACTCCTATTCCCTTTTTGTATGAAACATCGCTTACTCCAACTGCTGATCTGGTGCTTTCTGTCAGGATCAGTTTTGGCCCAGACGGCCCCCTCCCGCTTCCAGTTGCAGGCCACCGTCACCGACACGCTGGGCGCTAAACTCAACGGCGCTACAGTGATGCTACAGACCGTAAAAGACTCTGTATTAAGCAACTACGGACGTACCAACGAAACCGGTCAATTTACGCTGAAAGGTATTCGGCGGGGTAACTATATCCTGAAAGTGACGTATGTGGGGATGATGCCCATCAACCAGAGCGTAACGCTGGAGACCGAGGCTAATGTAGACCTCGGCACGATTAAGCTGAAGCCCATTGCGAAGGAACTCTACGAAGTGGTGATCCGTACGGCGCGGGCACCGCTCACAATCCGGGGTGACACCGTTGAGTATAATGCGGCTTCGTTTAAGGTGCCGCCGGGATCTACCGTCGAGGATTTATTGCGTAAGCTGCCGGGCGTGCTGGTAGACCGGGAAGGCAATATCCGGGCGCAGGGGCAGGAGGTGAAACGCGTAACGGTCGACGGCAAGCAGTTCTTTGGCGACGACCCGAAAATGGCCACCAAAAATTTGCAGGCCGAAGCCATTTCGAAGGTACAGGTGTTCAGCGGGCAGAGCGAAAAAGCCAAGCTCACGGGCGTCGACGATGGCAAGAAAGAGAAAACCATGAACCTGGAACTGAAGGAAGAATTCAAGAAGGGTGGTTTTGGCAAAATAACCGCCGGGGCCGGGCCGGCCACCAACCTCAGCGCCCGCGGCGAAGTACGGGGTAACTACAATAAATTCGACCAGAAACAGCAACTATCGGCCATTGGGCTGGCCAACAACACCAACCAGACGGGCTTATCATGGGCTGACTATCAAGACTTTAGAGGTAGCAACTCGTTTACGCGCAACGAAGATGCTGATTTTGGTTTTGGCGGTGGTGGGGGCTATTATTTCTCCAGCAATGGCGACGAGGGTTTGTCTATTCCGGTCAACTGGGGTAGCCGGGGGGGTGGACTGTCGAACAACATGGCCGCGGGTGTCAACTACAATTTCGACACGCCAAAGACTAAATTCAGCACCAGCTATTACGGTAGCAGTTCCACGTTTATAACCGAAACGCTGGCCGAGCGAAAGAACTTCCTGCAAACCGGCTCGTTCACCACCCGCGACACGACTAACCAGCGAACGGGCAGCAACAGCCACCGACTGAGCCTGCGGTATGAGAAAAAACTCGACTCGCTCAACACACTCGTGGTCATTCACAACAGCCGCCTTAACAACGGCACTCAGAATCTGCTCAACACCAGCGAACTGCTGCGTAACGACCTCATCCGCAGCACGTTCAGGCTGACCAATAATAATGGCAACAACCAGGCCTTTGCTATGGCCAATACAGCCCTCTACCGCCACAAGTTCAAGACCAAAGGCCGTAGTTTTGCGCTTAGCGCGGGCTATAACTACAACCAGAATGATGCCCTGCTGAACCTACAGGCCGATTTGCGCTTTTTCGATGCCACCACCGTCAACGAGCAACTGCGGCTTTTGCGCCAGCGCCAAACCACCAACAGTACCGTGGCCCAGTTCAAAGCCAGCGCACAGTACACCGAACCATTGTCGAAGAAACTGTCGCTGGAATCGTTCTACAATTTCAGCCTGCGCTACGACGAAGCCGACCGCGCCGTGCTGGACAAATCGACTGATCAACTCCTGCGGGTGGACTCGCTGAGCCGGTACTACACCAATAACTACACCTACAACCGGGTGGGCACGGGCCTCCGCTACGCGTATAAGGGCATCAACGTTGGCGTAGGTGGGGCGGTGCAGCGCTTTGAACTGAACGGCGAATATGCCACGGATAAGGCCAGTTTAAACCGTCAACGCCTGAACCGGGTGTTTACCACGGTGATCCCCAACGTGAGTGTTAACCTGGACCTGAAAAACAACAAGTATGCCTACCTGGGCTATAACATGGATGTTCGGCTACCTTCACCGCAGGAACTGCAGCCCATTGTTGACAATAGTAATCCGCTCTACATTTCGCGGGGTAATCCCAATCTGCTGCCCGCCCTGTCGCATAGTGTTTACACGGGCTTCAATTACTTCAACCCCGGCTCGTTTTTGAGCATGTATGGCGGGTTCAATTATTCGTACAACATTAACGAAGTGGTTTACGCCCAGACCGTTGACCCCCAAACGCTGATTACCAACACCATACCGCAAAACATTACGGGTGGACAAAACGGTGGTTTCAGTGCCAACGTGAGTTTTCCGATCAAAAAGACCAAGCTGACCATGGACGTTGGCGGTAACCTGAACTTAGGGCGGTCGTTTACGCCTATCAACGGCATCCTGAACCAGACCAACGCCACCAACTACAACGTCCGGTTGTCAATAGCCCTGACGCCCGCCGAGTGGCTGGCGTTCTACGGTGGCACCAACATTGGTATTGGCAATACGCGTTACTCACTGAGTTCAGGGCAAAACCAACAACTCGTGACCAATAATTACAATGCCGAAGCCACCGTTAAGCTGCCCGGTCAGGTATTTATCAGCTCGTCGTTCAACTACCAGCTGTACCGAAACAGCCGCTTTGCGTTCAACCAGGGCGTTCCCATCCTCAATTCGGCCATCTACCGGGTTGTTGGTAAGGCGAAGAAAATGGAGGTACGGTTATCATCCTTCGATCTGCTTAACCGCAACGTAGGCGTCAACCTCGATGCGGGGCAGAACTACGTCTCGCAGCAACGCACCCGCACCCTGGCCCGGTATTTTTTGCTTAGCTTCACTTACAACATGCGGGGGGTAACGGCCAAAGTGCGCCGGAATGATGGCTGGTAGTCAGTGCGTTTCACCTCTGATTTAAGACTAATCGACTTTCCTTTTATGCTCATGCGTCTATTTGCTCAACACATCCTCCTAAGCTGCCTGCTGACGCTGTCGGCCCTGGCACAAACACCCCCCGCTGCCACTACCGCCGTGCCGCCGGCGGCCAATGCCGCCCCGATCACCGAGGGGGTGGTGCACTACGAACGGCGGGCTTTCTGGCCCAAAATCTATGCCCGGATGACGTACCTGAGCCAGGAACAGAAAGACCGGATTGCCAACCTGACTCGCAATTTCACGCAGCAAAAGATCAAGATGAACCTGACGTTTTCGGGTACGCAGAGCCTGTATACCCACGGCTCGGAATCGGCGGAGTACGAAGATTTTGATTTTAAGGGGCGTAATGAAGAACTAGTTTTTTACCGTGACTTTGATAAAGAACGCCTGCTCGACATTGAAGAGACCCTGGGCAAAACGTACATTGTGTCTGACTCATTACGGCTTCCCTCCTGGAAAATCGGCAACCAGATACGTGAGATTGCCGGGCACCTGTGCATGAAGGCCACCACCTCAGATCCCATCCGCAGTCAGTCGATTACAGCCTGGTTTGCGCAGGACATTCCCGTACCCGCCGGTCCCGAAAAGTATTGCGGATTGCCGGGACTCATTCTGGAACTGGACATCAACGACGGCGACGTGATCATTGAAGCCATGAGCATCGACGCCAAACCGGTAGCCGACGTGCTGAAGCCACCCAAGGTGAAGGCAAAAACCAAGCGTACCACTCAGGCTGAGTTCGACAAACTGCTGAAAAACCACATCGCCGAGCAGATGAAAGAACAGCAAAACCCGTATTGGAGTATTCGCTATTAGCCTTAAGCGATAGTCATGGGATGGTTCGCCGGGTATAGATTGCTGACGCTATAGTGCCAGGATGTCAGCAGCAAGTATCCGGCGGATCATCCAGCTTGACCACTCATTACTGAAAAAATAGTCATTTTTCTTTTCTAAATGAATTTTTATTCACTTACCTTTGTCCCATCAATCAAGAATACGAATGCGGACGAAAGACGAAGGGAAAGAAAGTCAGATCCTGGAAGCGGCCCTACGGCTTATTACTCAAACTGGACTGGCAGGCCTGAAAATGGCTGATTTAGCCAGGGAGGCAGGCGTAGCTACCGGCACGGTATACATCTACTTCATCGACAAAACCGCGCTGATCAGCCGTTTGTATATTTACCTGATACGCACCGCCTGGCGTGATCTTACGTCCGGTGTAGCGGCAAGCGACCCGGTGCGTATTCAAGTGCAGAAGATTGCTCACAACTACCTGACAGAGAATATAGAGAGACCCGAAATTGGTGCTTTTTTTGAACAATACTACCGATCTCCCTTCTACACAAAAGCCGATAATATACTGACCGAGGAAAACACCGCGCTGCAACCAATCTACGACGTGATTGCCCGCGGCCAGGCCGAGACAGTCATCAAAGACGTGGCACCCGACCTACTGGTCACGCTTGTTTGCGGGATGCTCAATGAGGCAGCCAAACTATCGCTGTATACGGGGGAAGCCTTTACCAAGGCAGATTGGGAAGCCACATTTTCGGTCCTCTGGGACGGGATTAAACGATAATGCGTTTGGGGGAACTGACTACTTGTAGCCCTTTTTTTACCTTTTAAATGAATAAATAATCACTTTAGCCATGACTAAAACTGTTTTAATCACCGGCACATCGTCGGGCATTGGCCGGGCAACCGCCACTTATTTCGCTCAGCAGGGCTGGAACGTTGCCGCCACGATGCGTTCGCCACAAAAAGAAAGTGAACTGGGTAGCGCTTCGCTGACCGCGCTGCCCAATGTGAAACTATTTCGGCTCGACGTGATGGACGCCGACTCCATTCGGCAAACCGTGGCAGACGCTATCTCCGCCTTTGGGGGTATCGACGTTCTTATTAACAACGCGGGCTATGGGGCCGTGGGCCCGTTTGAAGCAGCCACATCCGAACAGGTGCAGCGACAATTCGACACCAATGTTTTTGGCGTGATGAACGTAATCCGTGCCATTCTGCCTTACTTCCGCCAGAAGCGAGAGGGCACCATTTTAACCGTCACGTCGATGGGTGGGCTGATTACTTTTCCCATCTATAGCATTTACCACGGCACGAAATGGGCCGTTGAAGGCTTTACCGAAGCGCTGTCATTTGAGTTGAAACCGTTTAACATCCGCATCAAAAATATTGAGCCGGGGGCCATCAAAACCGACTTTTATGACCGCTCGCAGGATGTGCTCACCAAGCCCGGCTTAACCGACTACGACGAGTATGTTCGGGTGGCGATGGCTAACTCGCAGAAAGCGGGTGCCAACGCGCCTGGACCGGAGGTGGTTGCCAAAACACTTTTTAAGGCCGCCAATGACCCTTCTGACCGCATGCGCTACGTGAGCGGTAATAGCCAGACGGGTATGCTACTGTTGCTGCGGCGCCTGTTGCCGCTCACGTGGTTTCACGGCATCGTGAAGCGTGTCGTCGAGAAAGGATACCGTTCCACGATGGGGTGAGAAGTAGACACTATAGTGATTTACAGACATTCGGGAGGTTTTTGTAGTCACTGGTATGCCGATGTCCGCTAGGCTCCGGTCAGTTTCCATGAGCTGTTTACAGGCGTGCCTACTGCGGACCCTGACATTGGTAAATATGGACTGATAGACCTGGTTGATGCGGTTGTAGTCGCAGCTGTCTGAAAAAGGCTGAAACCCGAACTGGTCAGGGGGGTGTCGAACCCCATGATTCGTTTCTGCTGCTGCCTGGCAAGGATTTTCTGGAAGTCAACTGGCCTGATAATCGTTTGTGGCGTCAATTGAGTAAATGTCAGCCCCCCGGCGACTCTACGGTTTACTGAACCTTGTCGACCCGTCTATGAAGCGTTGCTTTCCCGCCCTGCTGTTGCTTGTACTCAACGCCTGCTCGCCGGGCAACAACGCCGCCGAAACCAGCCGGGCTGCGGGTACGTTCGGCTACGATCTGGCCTTTCTCCTGCGGCACGATTCGGCCCTGGCCGTTTTGAGCAGTGCCGATAGTTCGGCGCGGGTGATCGTGTCGGCGAAGTATCAGGGCAAAGTCTTTACCTCCACGGCCAACGGGCTGAACGGCAGCAGCTTTGGCTGGATTAATTACAAGGCCCTGAGCGAAAAACCGCAACCCCATTTCAATGCCTATGGAGGCGAAAATCGGCTATGGTTGGGGCCGGAAGGGGCGCAGTTCAGCCTGTTCTTTAAACCAGGCAGCCGGATGGACTTTGCCAACTGGCAAACCCCCGCCGCCTTCGATACCGAACCGTGGACTGTGGTCTCGAAAACGGGGGAGTCTGTGGCGCTGGAAAAAGCCATGGCGCTCACCAACTACGCGGGTACCCGCCTGAACCTGCGCGTCGACCGGGCGGTGAACCTGCTGAATCGGGCCGTCATCAGCGAAGGACTGGGTACGCCCCTGCCCGACTCGGTGCAGGTGGTGGGCTACCAGACCCGCAACACCCTGACCAACACCGGCCCGGCTGCGTGGACCCGCCAAACCGGCGCGCCCTGCCTGTGGGTTCTCGACATGCTTGTACCGGGTAACCACACCACCATCCTGATTCCTTATCAGACTACCGGAACGGGGCCCGTTGCTACCACCGATTATTTTGGTCCCATTCCGCCCGACCGGGTACGTTACCAGCATGGGGTGCTCACGTTCAGCGCCGATGGCAACAGCCGGGGCAAGCTTGGACTGACGCCCCAACGGGCCAAAGGCGTAGCGGGCAGTTACGATCCAGACCGGCACACCCTAACCATCACCCTGTTCGACGTTGATAAAAAAGGGACCTACTTGAATCAGGCCTGGAAGCTGGTGCCCGACCCCTTCAACGGTGATGCCGTGAATGCTTATAACGACGGCCCGCTACCCGACGGCACCCAGATGGGACCGTTCTACGAACTCGAAAGTGTCTCGCCCGCAGCCTTTCTTCAGCCGGGGCAGGGCCTGACGCATAGCCATACCGTGTTGCACCTCATGGGTAACGAGGCCCAGTTGGACGGTATCGCGCAGAAAGTGCTGGGTACGTCGTTGAAGGGTATGAGGGAATAAGCAATACCTTGCCCGCGCTCTGTCCTGATTCCAGAAATCGGTGGGCCGCAGCCCCGTCTGCCAGGGCAAAGCGGGTTGGCTCGGCTAGTCTTATCGCCCCCGACTGCAGCCAGTCGAAGAGTTGAGCGCTACGCCGGACGCGTTCGTGCTTTGACGTCAGATAGCTCCACAGATCACCTCCGGTCAGGGTTTTGCTGGTGTCCATCAGGTAGCGCGGGTCTACCGGAGCAGGATTGCCGCCGCTCATGCCATAGAAGACCACCCGGCCACCATCCCGCACCACCGCCAGGCTATCGCTCAGGGTAGCGCCAACTGAATCGTACACCACATCGATGGGCGCGGGCCAGCGCCTAACGGCCTCTGTCCAGCCCGGCGAGAGCACAAACGCGGCATCGGCCCCCGCCTGTTCAATGATGGGCAATTTGGCCACCGAGGTACTTAGCCCCAGAACGGTAGCGCCTTTTCGTTTACCCATCTGCACCAGTAACTGCCCCACACCCCCCGCGGCCGCGTGCACCAACAGCACCTCACCCGGTTGCACTGGGTGACTGTCGGTGACCAGGTAATGGGCTGTCAACCCCTGCAACAGCACCGCGGCTGCCGTCTCGAACGACACCACGTCGGGCAAGGGAATCAGGCGGTCGGCGGGTACAGCCACCAACTCAGCGTTGGCCAGGGGTACGTCGGCGAAGCCCACCCGGTCACCTACCCGTACGGCAGGTACATTGTTGGCATCGACCACCACCCCCGCCCCTTCGTAGCCCGCCATGTAGGGTGGTTGGCCCGTAAGGTGATAATTTCCCTTGCGGCGGTAGATATCGGCAAAATTCAGGCCGATGGCTTTCATGGACACCAGCACTTGACCGGGTTTCAGCACCGGATCGGGCACCACCTGATAGATCAGTACAGAAGCATCGCCGAAGGCGGAAAACGTCAGCGCATTCATAGGCGGGGAGGTAAGTGTGGTGCGTTACAGCGACAGCCCCAGATCGCGCAGGGCCAGGCAAACGGGCACCACTCGTTTGCCCAGATCGGTTATGAAGTAGTCAACTTTGGGCGGCACGACCGGATAGATCACCCGCTGACCAAGACTGTCGTCTTCCATCTCACGAAGCTGACTGGTCAGCATCTTTTTTCGATACGCCCGGTATAGCCCGTTGCAAGGCACCAAAGCGGTTGATACCCCCACAAACGGCTCACAAAATAATGGGTTTCCACTTGCCGTCAATCAGGTCCATCGCCTTTGTGACAACAACCGGTCAGGAAGCATCAGATGAAGCCGTTTGATACTGATTTGAGCCCGGACAGGTGCCACTGCGTAGTTCATTGTTTATTCGCCCGTTACTTTTGCGGCCTTATGGCTTCGCACAAACTGATTATTTACCAACTGCTTCCCCGGCTGTTTGGCAATACCAATACCACCAATCGCCCCTGGGGCACCCTGGCCGAAAACGGGTCGGGTAAGCTGGCCGACATTAATGATGCGGCACTGGAACGTATAAAAACCCTGGGCACCACCCACGTCTGGTATACGGGCCTACCCGAACACGCCACCATGACCGATTATGCGGCGCAGGGCATCCGGCCTGATGACCCCGCCGTGGTAAAGGGTCGCGCCGGGTCACCCTACGCCGTGAAAGATTACTACGACGTTGACCCCGACCTGGCCGTTTCGGTGCCCGATCGAATGGCGGAGTTCGAAGCATTGGTAGCCCGCACACACGCGCACGGCCTGAGGGTGATCATTGATTTTGTACCCAACCACGTAGCCCGGCAATATGGGTCTGATGCCAAACCGGCCAACGTACAGGACCTGGGCGAAGGCGACGACGTGCGGCAGCCTTTTTCAACCGAAAACAATTTTTACTACCTGCCTGGTACACAGTTTGTTCCCCCGTTTGTACCCGGCAGCATCGACGCCCATACTCCGCTCACCAACTCGGCCCCGCCCATTCACGAAGTGCCCGCCCGCGTTACCGGCTCCGGTTCCATTTCTGAGGCCCCACACATCGACGACTGGTACGAAACCATCAAACTAAACTACGGCTACAACGTATTCGACGGTACGCTACATACCGATCCTGCGCCCAACACGTGGATCAAAATGCGCGATATCCTGCTGTTTTGGGCTGCAAAGGGCGTCGATGGGTTCCGGTGCGACATGGCGCATCTGGTACCGGTAGCATTCTGGAAGTGGGTAACGGCCAGTGTGCGGTCAGTGCATCCCGATCTGATTTTCATTGCCGAAATTTATGACCCTGGCCTGTACCGGACCTATATTTTCGAGGGCGGCTTTGATTATTTGTACGACAAAGTAGGCCTCTACGATTCGCTTCGTCGGCTTGTAGAGGGCCACGGGTCATGTTACGACCTCACGCGGGTGTGGCAGGAGGAATCCGGCGATTTTGCCGAACACATGCTGCGCTTTCTGGAAACCCACGACGAGCAGCGCATTGCGTCGTCCTTTTTCGCGGCTGACCCCCGGCGGGCTATTCCGGCTATGGTGATCACAGCCACCATGCATACGGGGCCATACCTGGTCTACTTCGGGCAGGAAGTGGGCGTGCGGGGCGAAGATGCCGAAGGATTCAGCGGACACGATGGTCGCACCACCATCTTCGATTACTGGGGCCTCACCGACTGGCAGGGGCACCTGAACGGTCACCGCTATGACGGGGCGGGCCTTGCCGAAACCCAACGTGACCTTCGGGCCGTTTACGCGAATTTGGGCCAGTTGGTAAATGGGTCACCCGCTATTCGGGAGGGTGGTTTTTATGATCTACAATGGGCCAATGGGACCACACCGGGCTACAAGCTGCACCTGACCTACAGCTACCTTCGCTACACCGAACACCAAACACTGCTGATTGTGTGTAACTTTGACCCACATAACTCGTTGTCGGTCAACCTCATCATCCCCGAACACGCCTTGCTGTTATTGGGCAGATCGATGGGGCAGTCGCTTCGGTGGGTCGATCAGTTTTTAACCACCGAGGCTGTCACCGGCAACGGAAATACCGGTTTTAGCGTGCAAATCCCCTCGTTTGGAGTACGCGTATATCAGCTCGACGTCCGTTAAAATAACCGTTCTCACAGGTATCTTTATCGAACTAGCGCCGTCTGATACGTATGAATGCACGTCTTCTCTGCCTCTTACTGGCCGTTTTTGCCCTACCAGCAACCGCGCAAACCGCCGACGATCTTAAGTACGTAACTATTGTGCCCGGCAAAACAGCGGCCGAAACGGCGGTGCGTACTGGTGAATCGTTTTTGGGCAGGCCCTACGTACATTATACGCTGGAAGGCAATGCCACCGAGCAGTTAGTGGTAAACCTGCAGCAGTTCGACTGTACCACGTTTATCGAAACCACACTGGCGCTGGCCTTCACCGACCAGGAGTTAGGTGCCAGTTACAGCCCCGCCCAGGCTGAACCTGTTTTCCGGAAATACCTGACTAAAATTCGGTATCGCAACGGACAGATCGACGGCTACGCCAGCCGGTTGCATTACCTCTCAGACTGGCTCCGCGATAATGAACGCAAGGGATTTGTGCAGGACGTAACGCACGACATTGGTGGCGTACAGGTGCAGAAGGCGGTGAACTACATGACCACTGCCGTGCATAAATACCCGCACATGAGCGATCCTGCGGTGTACAAGCAGATCACGCAGGTACAGACCGACATTAGTCAGCAGCCGTTCTGGTTTATCCGGAAAGATCAGTTTCGGGCCATCGAATCCAAACTCCGTGAAGGCGACATTATCCTGCTCACGGCGGCCCGCCCCGGCCTCGACACCCGCCACGTGGGCTATGCTACCTGGCGCAATGGTCGTGTGTACCTGCTCCACGCTTCATCTGACTATCACAAAGTCGTGATCACCCCACAACCCCTGGCCGATTACCTGCTCGGCAACAAACGGCTGTCGGGCGTTCGGGTGGCCCGCATCCGGTCGATACCGAATAAAGTAGCGTTCCGCCCCAAACATGCCCGCCTGATGAGCCTGCTGGTGAAACAATAAGTAGGCTGGAGGGTCAGCTAAATCAACGATTCCTTATTGAAACGGCGGCGGTAAGTAGTGTCGTTTGGCCTTTCAGCCAGAGTCTGGGTAGTTGACATTGCATGAGCAGCTTACTAATTAGTTAGACAAGACTTAACAAAAAATACGCAATAAAAATAATCTATAGCAATTTATACTTATCAGTTACAATAGGGTTAACAAACCGCTAAAGCAGTGTTGCCTTACGTCATTTTTTGGTTCTTTTTTCCAAAGGCACGTACTAAACTGCCCTTTTCCTCCTTTATATTGGTCGTCTAACCTTCTCTCGGATGATCCCTAACAACTTGAACGTCGGCTTTATCGACCGACTGGTACGTGGATTGCTAGCCATCGATTTACTGGCTCTCTGGCTGGCAGGTTTCCTTATTGGGCCGCCTGTTACCCTCGCTTTACTCATCGCCACCTATGCCGCCATCACCGGCGTTTTGGGTAGCTGTTTTATTTACTCGCTACTAGGCATCAACACCCGCCAACGTACCGAACCGTAACATAGCCTCCAGTCTTCTACGCGAAAGCGCCCCGTTTATAGACCATAAGCGGGGCGCTTTCGCGTAGAAGACCCTATCTTTGGTTATGGCTTCCTCTTCTCTTTTCAACCGGCGTGGTTTCCTGCGCCAAAGTGCGCTGGCCAGTATAACAGGATTGCTGGGCGCACCCATCGTCTATGCCAGAAACCTGCCCGCGCACTATTTGCCACTGGTTCTGGAACCTGACCCCAATCCGCTGCTCGACAAAGACAAGGCTATGATCGTGCTCAACGACAAGCCCTGGAACGTGGAGACGCCCCCTCACCTGCTCGACGATGCGGTGACCCCCGCCAGCCGGATGTTTGTCCGTAATAATGGCCTCTATCCCGCCGACCTTTCCGAGAAAACCCTGGCCAACTGGACGCTCACCGTTAATGGTGAATCGGTGAAGCAAACGAAGACATATTCACTGGCCGACCTGAAAAAGCGTTTCAAAACCTACACCTACCAACTTGTGCTGGAGTGCGCGGGCAACGGGCGGGCGGGGTATTTCCCGAAAACGGCGGGCAACCAGTGGACTGAGGGGGCCGTAAGCTGCGCCGAGTGGACGGGTGTCCGCCTCAAAGACCTGCTGGCCGACGTGGGCCTGAAAGCCGACGCAGTTTACATTGGCTACTATGGTCGCGATCAGCACCTTAGCCTCGACCCGACCAAGTCGCCCATCTCACGGGGGGTGCCTATGAAGAAGGCCCTGGAAGACGAAACGCTCATTGCCTGGGCCATGAACGGGCAACCCATCCCGGCGGCGCACGGCGCACCGTTGCGGCTGGTAATCGGTGGCTGGCCCGCGTCGGTGTCGGGCAAGTGGCTCCACACTATCGCGGTGCGGAACAAGGTTCATGATGGGACCAAAATGACCGGTAAGAGCTACAAAGTACCCATCAACCCCACCGCACCGGGAGTAGACCCGCCCGAAGATCAGTTCAAAATTATCGAGTCGATGCCGGTGAAATCGGTGATCACGTTTCCGCAAACGGGCCTGCAACTACCTGCCGACGGGCGCACGGTGTCGTTGCGAGGTCATGCCTGGGCAGGCGACCGGACCGTACGTGAGGTGCAGGTATCGCACGATTTTGGCGCAACCTGGCAACGGGCCGACCTGAAGCCCGCCCGAAACCGGCTGGCGTGGCAACACTGGTCGGCAAAAATTACGCTGCCCCAGCCGGGCTATTACGAACTTTGGGCACGCGCTACCGACGACGCGGGCGTGTCGCAGCCGATGGTGATGCCCCAGTGGAACCCGGAAGGCTATTGCAACAATGCCTGCCACCGGGTAGCGGTAAAGGTAGGCGCTTAACCAACTGATTATGAAGTCTATTCTCTTTCTCACGCTGGTAGCCATCGGCTTTTTGTCGCTGCAGACCGGTACGCCCCCGGCTTTGTCAGGAGCGTCCGGAGCGCCGACTTCGGTGGCTGATACGGTGAAGACCGATCCCGAAACCGGGCTGGCCGTTGATAACAACCTGGCCCTGGTCCGGACGCATTGCACAGGCTGCCATTCGACGAAGCTAATTCGGCAAAACCGCTTTACCCGCGACGGCTGGAAACAAAAGATTCGCTGGATGCAACGCACCCAGAAGCTCTGGGACCTGGGCGAAGCAGAACCCGCCGTACTCGACTACCTGACCAAATACTACGGCCCCGACGACAAGCCGTTCGATGGTCGGCGGCTGCCCCTGCGCACCGACCGCTGGCATGCCATGAACTAGCCTTATTTTTGTTCGTCAGTATTGCTCCTACCACACCGCTTTTTCCACCCGCCGTATGTCTGCCAAAGCTTTTTACCAGACGTTTTTCCAGACCGAACAACTTTTTCGGCGTGCCGACGATGCCCTGTCTTTTCCAGCCCTGCACAACACGCCTGACGAGCAGCTCAGCCCGGCAGTCACTACAGAATCGCTGCTTGTTGACGCAGAATCCGTTGATATTGAACCCATTGTCATTGCCATCAGCGACCCTGTTCTTCCACCTGTACCGGCAAAAACCGAGGTAGCCGACGTTGCGGTAACTGAGCCAGCGGGGCTAGTGCAACCAGCCGTTGTTGAAACGGCGGCGATCCTTGTTGAGCCTGCTCCGGTTGCGCCTGCGGCACCGGCAGCAACGCCACCGACTCAATCTACTGGTCAGCCAAACGATTCTAAACCACCCGTTTCGCGAAAGCCGGTATCGCCGCAGATAAGCCAGAAAGTGCTGATTCTGGTGGATGAGGAGATGCAGGCGAGCGATTTGCTCTTCCTCGAAAAAATCCTGAAAGCAGTGCATCTCGACATCGACGGTGTTGATCTGCTGAACGTGCATGGTACGAGCAACGTCAATTTCAGCGAACTGTTGAAGGGCAAGTACATTCATCACTTTTTCACCTTCGGCGTCCCCTTCAGCCGCATCAACCTCGACATCCTGATGGATCGCTATCAGCCCGTCCGCTTCGATGGGATTACGTTCCTCATGGCCGATTCGCTGCCCGCCATTGAAACCGACGTGGCCCTGAAAAAGAAGCTCTGGGAAGCGTTGAAGAAGATTTTTCTGTGGCGATGACCAGGGGGTGATTGTTTGTCTGTTGGGTTGTTTGTGCGTTTATCTGTCGTTTTAACGTGCCAGCCTGAAGTCAACAACCCAACGGACAAACACACAAACAACTCAACAACCGATGCCTAACCATCCTGATAGCCCACCCCTACGTCGCGTATTGACCACCGCGCAACTTTGGGGCATCGCAGTGGGGCTGGTCATCTCTGGTGAGTATTTCGGCTGGAATTATGGCTGGTCTGTAGCGGGCACCATTGGTTTCGGAATAGCCACGGCCATTGTCACGGTGTTTTACATCGCCTTCGTTTTCAGCTACACCGAACTGACGGCGGCCATTCCTGATGCGGGTGGGCCATTTGCCTACGCCTACCGCGCCTTCGGCCCCACCGGCGGATTCCTGGCCGGGTTTGCTACGCTGGTCGATTTTTTGCTGGCCCCGCCCGCCATCGCTGCCGCCCTGGGTGCCTACGCCCACTTTCTGAACCCGGCCCTGTCGTCGCTGTGGGTGAGCGTTGTTTCGTACGTCGTCTTTGTGGGCATCAATATGCTCGGTGTACGCGACTCGGCTAATTTTTCGCTTGTCGTGACCATCCTCGCGGTCGTTGAACTGCTGGTGTTCATGATTCTGGTGGCTCCGGCGTTCAACGTTAGTAACGTGGTGGCGCATACCGAAGATTTTCATTGGACGGGTGTTTTTGCGGCCCTGCCGTTTGCCATCTGGTTCTACCTGGCTATCGAGGGGGTGGCGATGGTGGCCGAAGAAGTACGCGACCCCCGCCGTACCATCCCCCGCGCCTACCTGCTCAGTATCGGCACGCTGGTGTTGCTGGCGGTGGGTACCATGCTGCTCTGCGCCGGGGCGGGTGACTGGCGGCGCCTCGCCACCATCGACTACCCCCTGCCCGAAACCTTGTCGATGGTGCTGGGCCACAACAGCGTCTGGACAAAGCTGTTTGCCAGTATTGGTTTGTTTGGGCTGATTGCGTCGTTTCACTGCAACACGCTGGGCTACTCACGGCAGATTTACGTATTGGCCCGCAACGGCTACCTGCCTGCGTTTCTGGCGCAGGTAAACGAGCGGTTTCGTACGCCGCACTGGGCACTCGTCACGGGCGGGGGCATTGGCCTGGTGGCCCTTTTTTCGGGCAGCACCAACCAGATTATTGTGCTTTCGGTACTGGGGGCCATGGCTATGTATACGATCAGTCTGCTTAGTCTGTTGGCCCTTCGGAAACAGGAGCCCAACCTGGAAAGACCCTTTAAAACGCCATTTTATCCGTTTTTGCCGCTCTTAGCCCTCTTTCTGTCCCTAATTTGCTTACTTGCCATCATCTACTTCAATCCCTGGCTTAGCGGCTTATTCGCTGGCCTTGGCGGACTGTCGCTGTTACTATTCCGGCTGGTGGGCCGTCGGGCTGTTCCTGTCAAGGTCAATGTGCTCGACTAGCCGATTATGCTTGCCTCATTATGATTGCATCGTCTTTCCCATACGCGCCCGTCGCTTTGTCGCGGGTATTACCTCCGTTGCCTGGCTGGCTTGCCGACGAGGCTAGCCTGGCCGACGAAGCGGTGCTGTTTGGCCTATCAGAAGCCCGGCCTGAGGAGCGCGTAGCCCAAATCAGACTGGCCTTTGCGGAACGAACGGTATGGCTGGAAAAGCAGATCGAGCAGGCACAGGAGCAGGTTGGCGACCTTAACCTGGCTATCGAAACAGCCCATGCCCAACTACATGAGCGTCGATCAGGCCCACAACCGCCCCGTGCCGAACGTTTGTTTTCGGTGGCGGGGCAACGGTTCCTGCTTTGGTTGGTCGTGTCGCTGCTGATTAG
Source organism: Fibrella rubiginis (assembly GCF_017353185.1). Taxonomy (GTDB): domain Bacteria; phylum Bacteroidota; class Bacteroidia; order Cytophagales; family Spirosomataceae; genus Fibrella; species Fibrella rubiginis. Next base: position 158,742 of record NZ_JAFMYV010000012.1, read on the forward strand.
CGCCGGGGCTTTCTGGAGTGTAGATACGTTGTTTCCGGCCACATCAGTAGGTTTGTTGATGGGTGCCCTACTGGGTATGGCTGGCGTTGGCGTGGCCCTGATTCGCTACCGTTTCGACCAGAAAGCCCGCCTGGAGCAACAGCGGGCCGACCGGTTGCATCATGACGAACAAACGACCAAGGCACGCGCCGAAGTGGCTGATCTTCAGTTGGCTAAGCAACAAGTAATCAGCAGTCTGTACCAGGCTGAGGCCCATCGTGACGCGCAATACGCCCACCGCGACCGGCTGATTCGCCTGTTCGAGAGTGAGTTCGATCTGGCCCGCAGCCTGCGCTACAGCCTCAAACCCGATGACGCCCCCTATGTCTGACTACCAGCATGGCTACGACAGTGGTCGCGACGGAGCACCCCGCGATTCGTTTGAAAGCCTGGTTTCCAGCCAGGAGCACGAGGTTTTTCTGGTCAAACAAATTGCCCGGCGCGAAGCCGACATTCAGTGGCTGGATGCGCAGATCGAGCGGACTACGACCCAACGGGAAAATCTTCAGCAACAAATTCTTCCGCTGATCAGCTCACTGGCGGCGGCTACAGCACCTCTCCAACAAATACGTGAGCAACACGCTGCTATTCAGGCCGAACAGGCTCAGCTACTGGCTCGTCGCGCCGCCAGTACCCCAGAATATTCCGTAGTGGGCGGGCTATTTTTCTTTGTGGCGGGCCTGTCGTTTTTGCTGGGCGACCTGGTAATCTCGCACGAGATTGTGGCCTATGCGCTCAACATCCGCGATAACGTAGAAGCCTGGGCCTTTGCTGCCGGGCTGGCCATGGTAACGGTGCTGCTGAAACCTGCTTATGACCGACTGCTTGAACGCCCCTACCAAACGGACCCCGCCCGGTATGGCGCGCGGTATAGCCGTTTCAAGCTCATGATGGCCGGTTTTGCCCTCATTACCCTGATGGTACTCGGCTGGTTTCGGTACGAAGCCTACCGCACCGATCAGCTTAAAGCGGCCATCAACCGCAGCATCCGGCAGTTGCAGCAAAACGCACAACCTACCGACGACAGCGCCGTTTCGGTGGGGGTTGACCCGGCTATGTTGGCCCAGATAGACGTAAAGTTGCAGCAGTCCGGCGCGATGAACATGGCACTGGTGAGCAGCCCGTGGGCCATGCTGTCGTTTGTGCTGAGCGGACTGCTGTTTGCGCTGGCGGGTGCTGTTTGTCTGGGTATTGGTTTGCCCGTCTTGGCCCTGTTCTGGACACGCTGGCTACAAATTGACCGCCGACGGGCCGTGTTGCGCAAGCGGGAAAAGGCGCTGCTGCGTGAACTGACGCCATTGGAAGCAACGTACAGTGAGCATGATGCACACCGGCTGGCACTGGCTGAACAGCTAGCCCAACTACCCGTGGGTGCCGAATTGCATCAGCAGAGGCAGGCGTTAATCACAGAAACAGAGGGTCTGGCTAACGAACTCCGGCTCGCCATTACCGACAGGCGCATTGCCCACTATAACGACGGCTATGCCAAAGGAGAAGCCGCCCGCGACCTGCCTCAATCACGCTATAGTCAGGACGAAATCAACGCGCTGATGCCCCGCCCCCATCAGGCCATCCGGCAGTTGATTCGGCAACGTCTCGATCAGCAAAACGATCAGTAGAAAACAGGGCAGCCGGCTCGGGTAATACTCAATGAATTCGGGTAACGCTTCAGGGCAGCGGCTACATACCGATAACTCACTTTACCCTGTATAAGTGGGCAGCTTCATGTACTAATGCACTATTTTGCAGACCAAAACCCAGAGATAATTTCGTGGTAATAGTCTGATCACTATAGGCAATTATCTTGGAGGAAAAATAGACCCATCAACGTTCTTCCCGCTGTTTATGCACCAACCACTACGGTTTCTCTGGCTCCTTATTACGGGAGCTTTTTTTATGGTTGCCCAGGTTTCTGTTGGGCAAGTCACCCTGAACAATTCCGGAAATTACACGGAAACGTTTGATGGTATTGGCACTGGCTACCCCACGGGCTGGACCAGTTACACAGGGGCAACGGCCACATCATTGGGTAATGCCGTTGTGCTAACTACAGCAACCACTTCGTGGAACAACACGGCGGGAGCGTTCAAAAACTTCGCATCGGGTGATATTGGCGCGTCGGGTACACAAGCCTCGGCAACTGACCGGGCCCTGGGCTTGCGGCAAACGGGTGCCTTTGGCGATCCCGGCGCTGCTTTTGCGCTTCAGTTGGCCAACACAACCGGCTATCAGGCATTTAACCTGACGTTTAAACTTCAAAGCCTGGACGCCACGGCCGTAGGTCGGCAAACAACCTGGCGCGTAGACTACGGTTTTGGCGCATCACCCACCGTCTACACAGCCATTGCCACCACGCCTACACCGCTCACAACCACCTATGGCACCTTTGCCAACCAGACCGTTACAGTCAATTTTAGCAACGTGTTAGACAACCAGCCCGGGCCAGTCTGGATACGTATAGTGGCATTAGCCGCGACAACCGGCAGCGGTACCCGTGCCTCAACGGGTATTGACGATTTTACCCTTACCTACTCTACGGTTTCGGCAACAGCCCCTTCGCTGTTTGCTAACCCGGCCACGTTAACGGGCTTTTTCACCCTGCAGGGCACTCCATCGGCGGTTAAATCCTATACGCTGACAGGGTCCAATCTGGGAGCGGGCAACGTAGTGGCTACAGCCCCAACGGGCTACGAACTGGCCGTTAGCGGCACCACGTCCTTCGCGTCGACTCTTTCCCTGCCAACCACCAGCGGCACGATTAGTCAGCCCGTCGATGTGCGGTTGTCGGGGGCAGGGGCAGGCACGGTGAGCGGTACCATCACCCACACCACGGGTACTACGGCAGTGGCGTCGGTCAGCGTGAGCGGTCTGGTCGACACGGGCGGCGGGCAGGTTGGCCCCTGCGGCACGAGCCAGTCTATCCTCTCGGCACGGCAACTCGGTACGGGTCAGGTGGTCACTATTTCGGGTCGACTGACGGTGTCCGGGCAGTTTGCCAATGGGCGGAACTATTACCTGCAGGATGCAGGGGGAGGCATCGCCATTTTCGATTCGCCCGATAACCGGGGCATCGACTACGCCCTTGGCGATTTTATTCAGGTAACGGGCACCACAGATGCGTTTAATTCAGACAAACAGCTGAAAACCATCACCTGCTTTGGCCGGATCGGTACGGACAATGTACCCGTAACGCCTACCCCAATTGCCGCTGCTGACCTCTGCAATTACCAGGGGCAACTGGTGTCTATCTCGAACGTATCGTTTGCCGCTGCTGCCGGAACAACGTTTGTGGGCAGCACCAACTACGCGCTCACCGGCCTCCCCGGTCAGGTACGGATATACAATACCACCAACCTTGTCAGTTCACTGCGCCCAACCGGCACCACCAGCATCACGGGCGTAGTAGGCGTGTTCAACTCGACCTGCCAGATTTTCCCCCGCTTTATTTCCGACGTTGACGGGGCGGTAGCCAATTCGGGGGCGGTATGTGGTGTGCCAACCATTACGCCTGACCCCAACGCACTGGATGTGATCATCTGGAACGTAGAGTGGCTGGGCAACCCCGCCAACGGTCCCAGCCAGAGCGGCGCGGGCGATGCTACGCAGATTGCCAACGTGACCACCGTGCTCAAAAACCTCAACGCCGATGTGTTTATGCTCGAAGAGGTGTGTCAGTATAACGCTGCCAACCCAACCGACAACAGCACCGCGTTTGGTCAGCTGATCAACGGACTCAACAGCCAATATGGCGCTGGCACCTACGCGGGCGAATGCTCACCGGCAGTGTCGGGTAGTGTGCCCGATGCCAACCCACAGCGGGTGTGCATCATCTACAAATCTGCCCTAGTGACCAAAGTGGCCAGCCGCCCACTGCTGACGGGTGCTACTGTGACGGGCTACCCCACAGGCAATCCATCGCAATTCTACGCTTCAGGCCGACTGCCATTTATGTTTACGGGTCAGGTCACGATCAACAGTGATAGCAAAACGGTTCGTTTCATAGGTATCCATGCCAAGTCGGGGTCTGACCAGACGTCCTATAATCGCCGGGTGTATGACACAAAGGCCCTCTACGATACCTTGGTGGCCCAATACCCCAACGACCTGATCATCTACGCGGGCGATATCAACGATGACGTAGACAAGTCTATTTACCTGACCGACCCAACCAATAACGTGGCCGCCATCAGCAGCTACAAGCCGTTTCTCTACACCGATCCGAACGAAACGAACATCAACGGCACCCGGCCGAATGCCAATTTTGTGGCCATCACCAAAGCCCTGAGTGACGCGGGTTGTGCCTCAACGGTCAGCTACCCCGACATCATCGACCACATCATCGTGTCGAACGAAATGGCCCCAGCCTACGTCGCCAACTCGGTAACGCGGATCACGCCCAACATCAGTAACTACGGCAACACCACCACCGACCACTACCCGATCTACGCCAAATTCAACCTGGCGAGTGCCCTACCCGTGCAGTTGGTCGATTTCCGGGCCACGGTAGTTGGTGATCAGGTGTCGCTGGGCTGGGAAACAGCGATGGAGAAAGACGCGGCTCAGTTTGTGGTGGAGCGGAGTGCAGACCTAAACGAATTTGGCGCTATTGGGCAGCTAAAGCCCGTAGGCAATTCAACCACGCGCCAAACCTACACGCTGGTTGACAAGGCCCCCCGCCCCGGCACCAACTACTACCGCCTTCGCACCGTAGACCAGGACGGTACCAGTCAGCTAAGCAAAGTGGTGGCCGCCACCATCGACGACGTGACGCCCGTGATGACCGTGACGGGAAATCCCATTACTGACGGCAAAATCAGGCTCGCCGTGCGCAACATGGCCGGAGCTACCTACCAGCTTCGCACCATTACGGGGCAGACGATTCGGACTACGGTAACGAACCAGAACGACCGTCTGGTTGAACTGCAACTGGGTCAGCCCGTCAGCGCGGGTCTCTACCTGCTGGAAGGTACCATCGGCACGGCGCAACAGGTCGTGAAAATTTTGGCCGACTGATGGTTAGGTTAAGTTCGTTCAGGCTTCGCGCGTGATGCCCTTCGACAAGCTCAGGGTGACGACGAGCTTGAATCAACACAGGAGGATTGTTCTGGTGGCTTGTCACCCTGAGCCTGTCGAAGGGCACGATGCGCGTAGCCACCAGCGCTACCGCAACAGATACGGCGAATACATAAGTTATATAGCTTATTTAATTTGCCTCTTGCAACCAAAACCCCGTCTGGAGTATCCTGTCAATAAATAGGATATGCCGGACGGGGTTTTGCGTCAAAACCAACTTAGATAAGCACGTTTGTGAAGTACGTAGTGCTTTTTTTGCTACCTAAGAGCAAAAACGTGTGCCTACACAGCATCAACTGAACGTCAACAGATTCTTCGCCACGATGCGCAGCCTGATTTCATCACCAACGGCTACATCAGGCTGCGAGGTCAGCACCCGCAGGCACACAAACCGGTTGATGCGCACCAGCAGTTCGGTGTCGCGCCCCTGAAAAAACACCCCCTCCACCCGGCCCGACACCGGTCCGGTAGGGTCGATTTGTATGTGTTCGGGCCGGATGCCGTATTCTGTGTCGCCGTTGGTTACGGCGGGCAACCCCAGCGCGGGCAGGTGCTTCCCCCGGATAAGGTTAATGGGGCCGGTGAGGCTGGCCGCGTAGGCGTTTTTGGGCTGGCTATACACCCGGCGCGGCGTATCGAGCTGGATGAGTCGCCCGCGTTGCAACAGTCCGATCTGATCGGAAATAGACAGCGCATCGGAGGCGTCGTGGGTCACAAACAGGCAGGCCGTGCCCGAACCGGGGTTGGTGGCGCTGTCAGTGCCGCGGACCAGGTCGATCAGTACGTCGCGGATGAGAAGTCGGTTGGGCAGGTCGAGGTGGCTGAACGGCTCGTCCAGCAGCAGTACGCGGGCGGGTTCGGCAATGGCGCGGGCAATGGCGGTGCGCTGCTTTTCGCCGCCCGACGTTTCGCGGGGTTTGTGATGCTGCACCGCCTCCAGTCTGCATAACCGCAGGAGTTCATTTACCCGTTGGTCGCGGTAGGCGCGTTCGTAATAGCGCAGGGCGTATGCGATATTGTCGCGGATACTCACATTGGGCATTAGCTGGTATTCCTGATGCACCACCCGTATTTGCGGATGCCCCGCCACGAGCCGGTCTTTCGGCCCGGCCACGGGTTGCCCGTTCAGCGCAATAGTGCCTTTATCAGCATCCAGCAGCCCCGCCAGCAGGTTCAGCAACGTGCTCTTCCCCGACCCGCTTGCTCCCACCAACGCCACTAGCTGCCCCGCCGCCAGCGATAACGTCACGTTCCGAACGGCAGTCAGGTCATCAAATGATCTGGTGAGGTTGTGTGCAGTGAGCATAGTGTATTTCGCCGGAATTAGTGCTGGTAAAACAGGCGATCATAGCGCTCAAGAAACAGTTCACCATAAGCCTGTTTCATAGTTAACGTCAAAAAACTACGCCCCACAAATGGCTGAACCTTCTTTGCCCGATCCATAATTCGGCCAAATATATTTGCCTGTTGCCGTTCAGTGAGTTGAAGGTAACTACCAAAAGCGGCCCAGTCGGTGCTACGAAAACGACTCTTCTTTCCATTGAGCGGCAGGGCCAGTTCTTCTGTATCTGTTGGCAGTAGCAGCTTGGTGGCCAGCAGGTCATAAGCAGGTGTCAGGGCGATTCCTGCTTCGCTACGCCACAACGAAAAATTCTTCAGGTGCATATCTGCGTTGCCAGTTAAAAAGCAAAAAAGCGTCAGTTCAAACAGGGTCACGGCATCAAGCTGAGGTTGCTGACTGTACTGTTTTATCAACTTGGCCACCGTTTCCATTGACCCTTTGTACTTGTCGGCAGTTACCCGACCAGCCAACTGGCAAAAATCTTCCATCGACCGTTTTTTTCTATCATCCGTGCGGTCAATACGCTTTGTAAGGTAGGCCAATTCGCCACTTTCGAGCCGAATGAGTGTGTGCGGAACGGTTTGAATACCAAACAACTGTGCTAAATGCATCGTCAGATCTTCCACTTCGGGCATTTCCGGGTACAACGCATAGGGGGGCTTCAAGATAAAATTCCCCCATAAGCCTACAAACGTTAGCCTCGACTGCCCCATGCCTCCTTCCAGCGTAAGAGACAGTTTAGGTTGCACACCTGTAACAGAAATTTGCTGTCGCACCAGTTGCTCGGCTAGCCGATGCATGGTGTCCAGCGTATAGGGTAAGATCGGCGGCTTTTTTTGCCCAAAAAACGCCAGACTACACCGTTCGTGAAAATCAATCTCGTCTTTTGGCAATGGCTGGTAACAGGCTAAACAACGGTTCATGAGATTCGCTCCATGATAGACACATTTCCAATACAGTCACGGCAACAGGCCAACAGCAGCCCAAAGCGATCTTTGGCAGCCAGTTTCCAATTGTCTTCTGCTATTTGCAGCAGCCAACCTTCGGGGATAAGCCCGTCGAAAAAAGGAAAAAGCACTGCGCTTTGATACAGTTGTTCGCGTAATGGCATCGTCAAACTGACCGGTAACGAATCAACATTGTCAAGGTATACGGGATCATATTGGAACGTGTACCCTTCGTCGGTTTCTGCCAAAAGCCCCGCTTTTCGGTCATCAACCCATACATCAGCTTGTCGGCTCATCGGGTTTGTTTGGTTTACGTATTGGCCCGGCTTCGTGACCGAATAAGCCTAGCACCTGATTCACTTTATCGAGGCGCAACGAGGCTTTTCCCTGTTCCAGATCACGTATAAATCGCAAACCCACGCCCGCTTTATAGGCTAAGTCTTCCTGCGTCAACTTATTGACCCGGCGGCGTTGCTTCACAAATTCACTCAGTATTGTTGGCATAGCTATACCAGAAAGGGTATAAATTGACCCATTTCAGGCCAATTTATACCCTTTCTAGTATAACGTCAAATCTGTTATTTCAGCGCGAACAGATCCTGTACGCCCAACATGCGTTTGCTGATAAAGCCTTCGCCAAACTCGACGTTGATCATGTGGCCATGTTCGCGGGTACGCGACTCCAGAAATTTCATGAACGCCTCACCCGAAATGTAGCTCTGCGGTTCGTCACTCTCAGGATTGAAAAACTGGCTTTTATACGCCTTGATGGCATCCAGTTTCTGGTTCCAGTACGGCGACACATCGACCACAAAATCGGGTTTTAGTGATCGGTCCTGGATGAAATAATAGACGTATGTGGGCCGGTGCGCTTCCTGAACCTCGCCGGTTTCGGGATCGGTCGTTTCCAGCATGCGCAGACCGCTGTAGAAACAGGCATCGGTTACCAGTTGTGCCGCCCGCCCGTGATCGGGGTGCCGGTCATCGACGGTATTGGTCAGTACAATTTGGGGCTTGAAATGCCGAATCCAGGCAATGAGCGCCTTTTGGTGTTCCTCGTCGTTTTTAAAAAACCCGTCCTTGAAACCCATGTTGTGCCGCGCCGACAGCCGCATCACGCGGGCGCCCTCAGCGGCTTCCTGCTCCCGAATGTCGGGCGTTCCGCGTGTGCCGAGTTCACCCCGCGTGAGGTCAATAACGGCCACCGTTTTACCCTGGTCAATCAGCGACAGTACCGTGCCTGCGCTGGTCATTTCAACATCGTCGGGATGCGCCGCAATGCAAAGTACGTCTACGTTCATGGGAAGGGAAGTTCAATGTCTAACGTTTAAGGTTTAACGTTGCTTGGCGCTCTGCTTGATCCATGCGCGAAGCAACGTTAAACCTTAAACGTTAAACATTGAACTCATTTAAGGAAACTTGGGAAACTTGCTGAAATCGGGTTTGCGCTTTTCGAGGAACGCGTTTTTGCCTTCTTTGGCCTCTTCAGAGAGGTAGTAAAGCAGCGTGGCATCACCGGCAAGTTGCTGAATACCAGCCTGTCCGTCGAGTTCGGCGTTGAAGGCGGCTTTGAGCATACGGAGGGCAATGGGGCTTTTCGCGAGCATCTTGCGGCACCAGGCAATGGTTTCGTCTTCGAGCTTGTCCAGCGGCACCACTTTGTTTACCAGACCCATGTCGAGGGCTTCCTGGGCGTTGTACTGGTCGCAGAGAAACCAGATTTCGCGGGCCTTTTTCTGACCCACCACCCGCGCCAGATACGACGCCCCGAAGCCGCCATCGAACGAACCAACAACGGGTCCGGTTTGGCCAAAACGGGCGTTATCAGCAGCAATGGAAATGTCGCAGACCACGTGCAATACGTGCCCACCGCCGATGGCGTAGCCCGCCACCATGGCCACCACGGGCTTGGGAATGCGCCGAATCTGCATCTGGAAATCAAGCACGTTCAGGCGCGGCACAGCATCTTCGCCAACGTAGCCGCCATGCCCCCGCACCGACTGATCGCCACCGCTGCAAAACGCATCGGGACCTTCGCCGGTGAGGATCACCACACCCACCGCCGGGTCCTGCCGGGCAATCTCCATTGCCTCCGACATCTCCTGTACGGTCAGTGGGGTAAACGCATTACGCTTGTGGGGCCGGTTGATGGTGATCTTCGCGATCCCTTCAAAAAACTCAAACTTAATCTCGCGGTACTCGCGGATGGATTGCCAGTTGTAGTTGCTCATGTAAGTGAATGAGCGAATGAGTGAATGAGTGAATGAGCGAATAGGTTGGTCGCTGCGCGACGTCTTTTATTTATAAAAATAAACAGCCGCGCAGCGACCAACCTATTCGCTCATTCACTCATTCACTCATTCGCTCATTGGAGTTTCGTGATAAAAAACATCCCAGGTGTGGTCGGCAAGCATGCGGACCGTAGCCACGCAACGCTCGAAGGGGAACTTGCGACCCCACTCGTTGGGGGCAATCATAGACAGGGCATCGGTGCCATTTTTGCGCAGATAGAAGTAATACGTATGGCCCACAATGGGTTCGAAGCTCATCTGCGCACTATAAATCCGCTCCGACACGTCGACGCGGTTGCGGATGGCCGTGGCCTGTTCGGCCAGTAGTTGCATCTGCTTATAGAGCTGTGCAATCTGCATATCGGTTTGCTCACGCATGGCCGACACGGCTCGCCCGGTGATCTTGCCTTTGTCTTCCGGCCGGATGACAGCACCGCCCGCTGTATGGGCATATTCGAGTAGGCCGGGCCGGTCCGTCACCTTGTCGGGTGAGATCGGGTTGACGATTTGGGCTTCTTCCATAGAGTTGGTAACTACCCGTTCAAAGGGATTGTTTGGCCTGGTTGTCCGGGTAGTTTTGCTGATAAAGTCAGGCAGAACTGGTCACTGAATTATGGCGCAAAAGTAGTTTATTTGGGGCAGTCTCAATCAGCTCTGCCATGGAAAATACCCCCATCCCTACCAGCCCACCTGCCCTGACACGTACCGATTTCCTACGGCTTATGGGCACCAGCCTAGGCGTAATAGCCATGGCCAACTGTGCGTCGGGCTGCATCAGAGAGGCCATCGAGAAGGCACCCGATGCTGTCGATTTCACCGTAAACTGGAACCAGAGTCCCTACAGCAACCTGAAAACGAAAGGAGGCTATTTCGTGGAGAAAGGGGTGATTGTAGCCCAAACGCAGGCGGGCGCGTTTGTCGCCGTTGAGGCCACATGTCCCCACCAGGGCACTACGTTAGTATTCCAGAATAACAACAATCGGTTCTATTGCCCCCTCCACCAATCTGCCTTCAGCACAACAGGCGCCCTGCAAAACGGCCCGGCAGCATCGAACCTGAAACAATATACCGTCAGCGTTGACCAAACCACGGGCGATGTGAGAGTGAAAGGGTGATTTACGAATTACGACTTACGATGGACGATTTACGATTTGTTGCTGACGCATGAGAAGATATGCGTCAGCAACAAATCGTAAATCGTCCATCGTAAGTCGTAAATCAAATGTTCCACCAATACGTCCATTTCAGGACCAGGGCGCGGTTTTTGATGGCAAAGGGAATTACGTCGTTGTTTGGCTGACCTACTGTGGGCAGGTAGTTGTCGGTGTAGACAATAAAGAGGTCAGAGGCGGGTTTGTAGCGCCACTGGATGCGGGCGTTAACGTTCATGTTTTTTACCTGCTCATTATACTGGACGAACGTGGTCAGGTAGAGCGTGTTGGTCAGCGTAAGGTCGAAACGCGGCCCGACGAGCCAGAACGTTGTACGGTTCCAGGGGGCAGGCAGCCGGATGTCATTGTAGCTGGCACTGGCCGCCAGACTCACATAGGGCTGAAACCGGTAGCCTACGTCGGCGGTCAGGTTCAGGCGGGTGCCGTTGGCGTAGTAACCGCCGTAGCGCGTGGTGAAGCCGTAGGTAAACAGCCGCTGTGGCTTCGAAACAAACACCGTTCCCCACGATTTCCAGCTATGTTCGGTGCCCGTAGCCAGGGTTTCGCGGCCCGAATTAGTTGGATCAAAGGGTTGCAGCAAACGCACAAAATCGGTGGCCGTCCAGGCCGTAAACACGCTCCGGCTCCGGGTGGTGAAGCTGTAGCTGATGTAGCTGGTGTTGTCTGTCTCCCGACCAGCCGGGTCGAACACATAACTGGACTGTGCCAGCGGCCCGTGCGAAAGAATAGACCCCTCTTTAGGCAGAAACGTGTACCCTATTGACCCTGTGGCCCGGCCATAGCCCCGGCGCGGCACGTACCCGGCTTCGGCGGTGTAGTTACGCTCAACGGTTTCCCACTGCCCGAGCAACAGCCAGCGGCGGTCCGTAAACTGTAGATTACCCGCATACACCGCGTTGTCTATGGTTTGATTTGGCGTAAACGACTTGATATACAACAACTTACCCGACCATAGATTATTGGCCGACGCCAGGTTGTACTCGAACCCCAGGTTGCGGTTATAGCGGTTGTAGAGCGGCTTGTCATTGACCACCACATTGTCGAGCGTCTCTTTGTTCACAAAGAGTACACCGATGTTCGACCGGGCAAAGACCCGCCGTTGCAGGGCCATAATGGCAAAATTCTGGGCAGGCAACGGTGCCCCACCTGGCCCGGCTCCATCGGTAGACCCGGTTTGCATGTCCATAATGCCCAGCCGCCAGTCTTTGTTAAGCTTGCCACTGAGCCGTGCACCAAACCGGATGGGCACCCCGCCCAGGCCAATGCGCCGACTGAAAAACGGACGGATGTTGGTGTACCCGAAGTTGGCAAACTGGTCGCCGTTTTCAAGGAAAAACTGCCGTTTTTCGGGGAAGAACAGTTCGAACCGGTCCAGGTTGGTTACCTGCTGATCAACGTCCACCTGCGAGAAATCGGGGTTTACCGTTAGGTCGAGGTTGAGCGATGTGGTCACGGCTACCTTGGCATCGAGGCCCGCGTCGAAGCGTGTTTGGGTCGGCGTCTTTGCCTGATAATTGCTCGACAAACCGCTGAGGGCGTAGGGAATAAGCGAGATATTTGGCCCCGGTACGGGTGGTGCCTGATCCCAGACCAAAATACCGGCATAAGCCAGCGAAGCCGTTGGGAACTGCCGGGGTACGGGTGCCCAGGCCGATTTTTCGGTCGAGTTCAGGTCCTGCCGACTGAAGTTGATGCCCCACCGTGTGATGCCCGCCTTGTAGCGGATGGTTTTAAACGGAATAGCCAGTTCGAGCACGTACCGGTCAGGGTAGTTGCGCACCACCGACGTCCATTTGTTGTCCCAGCTTAGGTTTACTTTGCCGCCCTCATACATCAGCCCGTCCCACTGCGCCCCAACCGCGTTGGTGCCAAAGGCAAAGCCATTGGTTTGATCATCAAATGAGTCAATGAAGAAAATGAAGTTGTCATTTCGGCCAAAATTCCAGTCGCGGCGCAGCGATTCGACCATGTAATTGGCCTGCTGCGCCCGACTAACCGTGTCGAGGTAACAGACCGCACTGAGGTAAATATATTGGTCGTCATAGGCCATCCGCACGTCGGTCGGGACACGGGCGCGGGAGGTATCCATGGGCAGCACCATCCAGAACGACTGCGCCAGTTGGGTTGTCTGCCAGGCCGGTTCATCTACCTTGCCATCGAGAACAATGGGCGATGTAGTACGTTGAATATGATATTGGTATGCGTCGTTTTTCTTCTGCGCGAAGGCAGTCAGGGAAAACAGAACTAGCGATAAAACGTAGAGTATTTGTTTCAATGGTAGCTGGAGTACAAGGGTAAAAATGCCTTCTTCGGTTGCAAAAGTGCAGCCTGAAAGGCGTTTACTTGCTGGGTACTGCCGCTTTTCTTTGTTAAAGCAGGTGGATGGCACCCACCCGAAACCGACTGCCAATGTTAACGCATGACAACAACCGATTTTCTGACAGCCTGGCGGGCGGGCAATACGCAGTTTACCCTTCAAACGTCGGGTTCAACGGGTGCCCCGAAACCCATCACCCTGACGCGGGCACAGATGGAAGCCAGCGCCCGGCTCACGGGCCAGACCTTCGGGCTGCACCCCGGCGACCGGGCGCTGGTATGCCTCAACACCAGCTATATTGCCGGAGTGATGATGCTGGTGCGCGGCGAGGTGCTGGGCCTGGAACTGACCATCGTACCCCCGGCCGGTAACCCGCTTGTGGGCTTCGACCCGGCCACTACGCAGTTCGATTTTGCGGCCTTTGTACCCCTGCAGCTGCAAACTATTCTGGCCGATGCTGGCCCGGACAACGTACCTGTTTCATTGCCATTATTGAACCGGATGAAGGCCATCCTCATTGGCGGTGCGGCCACTAGTGCGGCCCTTGAAAATGCCCTTCAGGTGATTGAATCACCCGTTTATGCCACCTACGGCATGACCGAAACCGTTTCGCACATTGCCATCCGACGGCTAAATGGCCCTCAAAAAAGCGACTTATTTACCGTGCTGCCCGGCGTGAGGGTGGGCACCGATGAGCGGGGTTGCCTGCACATCACCGCCGCCGCCACCAACCACGAGCGCATTCAGACCAACGACGATGTCGAATTGATTGACACAGAAGATACGGTCCGTTTCCGTCTGCTGGGCCGGGCCGATTCGATCATCAACACGGGCGGCGTAAAGGTGCAGCCCGAAGCCGTAGAGGCCATTATTCAGCAGCAGCTGCTTCAATGGCATCTCGCACCGCGCCTGTTCATCACAGGCCTGCCGGATGAACGGCTGGGCCAACGGGTGGTGCTTTTCCTGGAAAACCAACCCCTTGCCACTGACGAGTGGATAGCGATTCAAACCGCCGTGCGCGACGCGGTAGGGCCATACGCCGTGCCGAAAGCGTGGTTCACGGTCGACCGCTTCAGTGAGACAGCTACGGGCAAAGTTGATCGGAAGGGGACTGTTATAACAATGGTTGTGTAATATCCCTTCGCTTTCCTGCCTCAAAATCCATACCTTTGCGGGAAATTCAGGCACCTCACCGCATGGCTTCGTTTAATCCCGTCAAGATTTTTTCCGGCAGTCAGTCTACCTACCTGGCAGAGAAAATTGCCCACTATTACGGAAAAGACCTCGGCGGGTACACCTGTCGCCGGTTTAGCGACGGGGAAATGTCGCCCAGTTTTGAGGAGTCAGTGCGAGGGTGCGATGTGTTTCTGATTCAGTCTACTCCCCCACCGGGCGACAACCTGATGGAACTGCTGCTGATGGTGGATGCGGCGCGGCGGGCCTCGGCCCACTACGTGACGGTGGTGATTCCCTACTTCGGCTATGCCCGGCAGGACCGGAAAGACAAGCCCCGCGTAGCCATTGCCGCCAAGCTGGTAGCCAACATGCTACAGGCAGCGGGCGTTGACCGTCTGATGACGATTGACCTTCATGCGGGGCAGATTCAGGGCTTTTTCGATTTCCCTGTCGACCATCTCGAAGGCACCTCGGTGTTTGTTCCCTACATCAAGAGCCTGGCCCTTGAGAACCTGATCATCGCCTCGCCCGACGTGGGTGGTGCGGGTCGCGCCCGGACGTTTGCCAAGCACTTCAACGCCGAAATCGTGCTGTGCGACAAACACCGGAAACGGGCCAACGAGATTGCCTCCATGCAGGTAATCGGCGATGTGGAAGGTATGAACGTGGTGCTCGTCGATGACCTCATCGACACCGGCGGCACGCTCTGCAAAGCCGCGCAGATTTTGCTCGACAAAGGGGCCAAGTCGGTGCGGGCGGTGTGTACCCACCCCATTATGTCGGGGAAGGCGCACGAAAACATTGCCAACTCGGTGTTGGAGGAACTGGTGATAGCCGACACGCTGCCACTAAGTCAGGCCAACCCGAAAATCAGGGTGCTGTCGGTTG
This sequence comes from Fibrella rubiginis, assembly GCF_017353185.1. Taxonomy (GTDB): domain Bacteria; phylum Bacteroidota; class Bacteroidia; order Cytophagales; family Spirosomataceae; genus Fibrella; species Fibrella rubiginis. Next base: position 173,987 of record NZ_JAFMYV010000012.1, read on the forward strand.
CCGAGCTTTTCGCCAAAGCCATCGGCCGCATCCGTGACCATGAATCTATTAGTTCACTTTTTATACGATATTAGGAATGAGTGAATTAGTGAATGAGCGAATGAGTGAATGTTTGGACCGCTATGCGGCGCATTTCACAAAGTCGTGCCGCGTAGCGGTCCAAACATTCACTCATTCGCTCATTCACTAATTCACTCATTAAATTTTACTTTTATGAAAAAAATCGAGATTGTAGGGTATCAACGAGCGAATCTCGGCCGGACGGAATCACAAGCCATACGCGCCGAAGGTAATGTACCCTGTGTGTTGTATGGTGGCGCCGAACAGGTACACTTCACCGTGCCTGGTATTTTGTTCCGCCCGTTATTGTTTACGCCCGACGTGTTCGACATCACGTTGAACATTGAAGGCGATGAGTACCGCGCTGTATTGCAGGCTACTCAGTTCCACCCCGTCAGCGACGCGCTGATCCACGCCGACTTTCTGCAAGTGACCGACAAACCGGTATCCGTTGCGGTTCCTGTTCGGTTGCTGGGTACGGCTCCCGGCGTTCAGAAGGGTGGTAAATTAGTGACGCGCATTCGCAAACTGCGCGTTCGGGGGCCTATTGACAGCATCCCCGAATACATCGACGTCGACGTGTCGAAACTTGACCTGGGCAAAGTTGTTCGGGTTGGCGAGATCAAAGTCGACGGTATTGAGGTGCTGGAGCAGGCGGCTAACCCCGTTGCCGGCATCGAAATCCCACGCGCCCTGCGTGGTACGGTAGCCAAATAAGTAAGTTACAGGTTTAACGTCTAAAGTTTAACGTTACTTCGCGCTGAAATGACTCCGTGCGTAGCCACCGTAGCGCGAAGCAACGTTAAACTTTAGACGTTAAACCTGTAACTCATTTTGCTAATAGATTACAGAAAAGCCGGCCCTCTTCAGGGCTGGCTTTTTGTGTATCTTGCCCGCTTCATCAACATAACACTACCTCGTATGCATACCTTAGTTGTGGTTGGTTTGGGCAAAGTTGGCTCGCTGGTTGGGCTGTTGCTCAGTAAACGGTTTTCGGTCACCGGTTTCGACCGGCAAGCCCCCGCCACCCTCCTTCCCTTCCCCGTCAGTCATGGCGACGTAGCCGACACGGCTGCGCTTAAAAAAGCCCTTCAGGGAGCCGACGGGGTGGTTTCCTGTTTACCCTACAACCTGAACCTGCCCATTGCCCGCGTAGCCTACGACCTGGGCATTCACTATTTCGACCTCACCGAAGACGTACCCACCACCGACGCGATCCGGCTGATGGCTATCACGGCGAAGGGCGTCATGGCACCGCAGTGTGGCCTGGCCCCCGGCCTGATCGGCATTGTGGGTTCGCACCTGGCCAAACGGTTCGACCGGCTGCGCGACATCGAACTACGCGTGGGAGCCCTGCCCCGCTACCCAAATGGGCTGCTGGGTTACTCGTTTACCTGGTCGCCGGCGGGGGTTATTAACGAATACATCAACGACTGCGAAGTAATTGCCAACGGGCAGCGCAAACTCGTGCCAGCACTAGACGGCATTGAAGTGATCAACATCGAAGGACAGGAGTTCGAGGCTTTTAGCACGTCGGGCGGGCTGGGTACCCTCTGCGAAACCTACGCGGGTCAGGTCGACACGCTCAACTACAAGACCATCCGCTACCCCGGCCATTGCAAGCTGATGCGCTTTTTGCTTTATGAACTGATCCTCAAAGACAAACGCGAACTGGTAGAACAAATCCTGACCGAAGCCAAACCGCCCGTGCAGGACGACGTGGTCTATGTGTATGCGGTGGTGGAAGGCTGGCGCAACGGTCAGCTCGCCCGCGAAGAGTTCTACCGCGCCTACCACCCCCGCCTCATCGACGGCCAATCATGGCGGGCCATCTCCTGGACCACCGCCGGTTCCGTTGCCGCCGTGGTAGAAATGGTTGCCGACGGCGCCCTGCCCCAACAGGGTTTCCTGAAACAGGAAGATATTCCGTTTGAGGCGTACCTGAAAACGGTGAATGGGGGGTTTTTTAAGGAGTAGGAAATAAGAGGTGAGAAGCAAGAGATAAGAATCGTTGCATTACCCTCAGGTAGTGGTTCTTGACTCTTTGCTCTCATCTCTTAGCTCTATGCTATAGGGCAAAAACGCCTCTACTGGCTGCCCGTAGCGGTGCAGGTCGCGGATGATGCTGCTGCTGATGGGCGCGAGGTGGGGCGAGGTGATCAGAAATACCGTTTCCACTTCTTCGTAGACGTAGCGGTTCACCTGGGCAATGCCGTTTTCGTATTCAAAATCGGTGGTGTTGCGCAGGCCCCGGAGCAGGAAACGGGCGCCCAGCTTGCGGGCCACATTGGCCGTGAGGTCATCGTAGGCCACTACGCGCACCTGCGGGGTATCCCGGAAAGTTTCTTCGATCCAGGCGGTCATTTGTTCCAGCGCAAAGTACCGCTGCTTGCTGGCATTGCGGCCAATGCCGATGATGACCTCATCGAAGAGTTGCAAGCCCCGCCGCACAATGTCTTCGTGTCCTTTAGTGAAGGGATCAAACGAACCGGGGAAGAGCGCAATATTGGCCATTAGGTAAGGGGTTTTGGATAAGGTTTTTTTGGACAGGATTGCAGGATGGACAGGCTTAACAGGATATCAACGTTGCGGATGAACAGGCTTTTTTAGCTGCTCGTTGTCGCTTGGCTCCAGCCGAGTGACCCATATCAAAGGGCCTCCGGCCCGTAGTGCGACGTTGAGTCATGTCAGGCAAACAGCTCCTATGTCCAAGTACGGGCCGGAGGCCCTTTGATATGGGTCACTCGGCAGGAGCCAAGCGACAACGAGCAGCTAAAAAATACTGTCAATCCCACGCGGCGTCCGATGAAATCCTAATAAGCCTGTCAAAACAAACCTTCTCCAAAAATTTACGCCAGCAAACACAGGCCCTGAAGGCTTAAAAAACGGTGTTCGGGCAGTTCATCGAGGTCTGAGGAAAGATGTAGTCCGGGCGGCATTGTGCCGATACTAAGCGTAGGCAGAAACCGTCGCAGCGCAATGTAGCCTTCAGCAAACGGCGTAATTTCACCGTAGACAACCGGGTTACAGTCGGCAGGGTGGGTCTGTAGCTCGTCGAGAACATAAAGTACGTAATAGGCTAGATCCTGGGCACTTTTCACACCAAAGCGGTTGCAATAGCGCAGGGCGTGACCCTCCCGAAACAGGATCGTGACGTATTCATCTTCAAAAAACAGAAACAGATTTTTGGGCGACAACATCTGCCGGTCACTGGCGTAGGTAGCCTGAATCAGCGCGCTGCTCTGATGTACGTAGGTGACGGGTTGCAACGGATACTGCCCACCCATGAACTCGATCAGGGCACGTTCCAGGCTAAACACGGCTACAAATCCTTCGTTATGCGCAAAGCCAAAAGCCTGCTCGGTAGGCGGCTGTGGATAGCCCCGCATCAGCGACAGGTAGCTGGTGGCATATTCTTTACGGTATAATTCGCCCGGAACCAGCGTGAACGCCGGGCTATTCACCGACACCCAGATGGCCTCGAAGCGTTCGTAGCTAAGCAGTGGATGCTGGCTAAACAACTGGGGCAACTGGTCGGTGAGCAGCGGCTCGTTGAGCAACGATGGCTGCGTAAATTCGTCGAGCCACACCATGCGCCGCTGTGGGTCGAGCAGGGTTAGGCGCAGGCGTTGCGGGGCCATCTCCAAACACAAAATAGACTTTTCAGCCTGACCCGCCGTGAACACTTCAGGGCGAACCGACAGGGTGGCGTCAAGCGTAGAGGTAGCACGCATATACAGGTAACGGTTACGGAATCAGTTCAGGTATCCCGACAGCCGGTACACATCATCGAGCGACTGGCAACGGCTAAACAAGGTATGGACTTCGGCGGGTGGGTAGGCTTTTATTTCGTCGAACGTCATCCAGCGCACTTCAGAAATAATCTGTCCGGCGGCGTCCATTTCGGGGTCAGACCCCAGGCGTAGTTCGCCACCGATGGCATCGACGGCAAAAAACAGTTCGAGCGCGTGCAGGGGTGGCTCCAGAAACTCGTTGACAAACAGTAGTTTACCTACGTCGATAATCAGCCCCGTTTCCTCATCGAATTCGCGTTTGAGGGCGTCGGTGGCTGTTTCACCAAACTGTGCTCCCCCACCGGGCGGGCACCAGAAAGTATCGGTTTTACTGATGCCCCGATGGCGCACCATCAACAAACGGTCACCATCACGATACAGGCCACACACGCGGGTACGAAGCCGGTTGCCATATAATTTCACCACTTGCTGTCGGGGTGCATCAACGATTTGCGTCACGGTATGGTATTGTTTCGATCAAAAAGAGACGCAAAGATAAGATGAAGGCAGTGGTAAACTCATCGTTCACCACTTACCACTCACCACTGCTTTAGTATGCGCTTCCCGAAATGTAGCTTTCCAGCGAACTGATGCGGGCTTTCTGGTCGTGGATGATCGTATTGACCACGTCATTGATAGAGATGATGCCCACCAGCCTGTCGGCATCCATTACGGGCAGGTGACGAATGTGCCTGTCGGCCATGGTGACCATGCACGATTCTAGCGACTGTTCGGGCGTGATGGTGATCACGTTGCCCGTCATCACATCGCGGATGAGGGTGTCTTTGGAGGCCCGCCCCTGCAAAATACCCTTGCGGGCATAGTCGCGCTCAGAAAAGATCCCGACGAGCTTGTCGCCTTCCAGCACCAGCACAGCACCGATGTTTTTGTCGGCCATCAGTTCCAGGGCCTGGTAAACGGTTTCGTCGGGCACGACGGAATAGATGGTATTGATCGTTTTACGCTGTAGAACCTGACGGATGTTCATGGCTATGAAGGGGTTATGAGAGGGTCTAAGTTGCACATTAGTCTGATCGAAGGCAAGCGACACCAACAAAAAAGTGCGGGTTTTCATTAGTCGGTGCCGACCAACGAACTACAGGGATCGGTGACGCAAAAGCTGGGGTGACGGGCTTCCACGACTGGCCAAATTTTCGTAAATTAGGGGTATGAATGAAACGCAAACGGCGGCTCAATTGCTGACCAAACGGTTCCCCTATAAGCCTACCGACGGTCAGTTAGCGTTTTTCGGGAAAATCGGCGAGTTTATCACCCGCGAAGAGTTTGACAAATACCGCGACTGTTTTCTACTGCGCGGCTACGCCGGTACCGGCAAGACCACCCTGATTAGTACGCTCATTAAAGTGCTGCCCCGCTTTGGCTATAAATCGGTACTGCTGGCCCCTACGGGCCGCGCGGCGAAGGTGATGAGTAACTACGCCAAAAAACCCGCCCAGACCATCCACCGCAAAATATACCGGCAGGTGGCCGAACAGGGGTCGGGGACGCTGGCGTTTGAGCGGCAAAAAAATTACCACGAAGACACGCTTTTCATTGTCGATGAGGCCTCAATGATCTCCGACGAGGCCGAATTTGGCGGCAAGGGCCTGCTCAGCGACCTGATCCACTTTGTCTTCGAGAACAAAGGCAACAAGCTTATGCTCGTGGGCGACACCGCCCAGCTCCCCCCCGTAGGCCGCGATGGCAGTCCCGCCCTGGACCGGGGTTTTCTGGCCCGGTCGTTCGACATGACGGTCATTGAACAGGAACTGACCGAGGTAATGCGGCAGGACGAAGAGTCGGGCATTCTGTATAATGCCACTGAACTCCGCCGCCTTCTGGCCGACGAGATTCTGAACCCCGGCACGCCACCCAAGCCGGTCTCCTTCGAGCACCTGATGAGCGACAACCCCGCCGCGCCACCCGCTCCGGAGGTGAAAATTCAGATTGCCACGCGGCCCTTCAACGACTTGTACAAAATGCCCCTGATGAAGCTGGAAGATGGGGTTAGGTATGCCTACGACAAATACGGACGCGAAAACACGGCTATTCTGTGCCGGTCGAACAAGACGGCTGTGCAGTATAATCAGTTTGTGCGCCGCATGATTGATCAGCGTGAAGAGGAGCTCGACGCAGGTGATATGCTGATGATTGCCCGCAACAACTACACCGTTCTGGGCGACGATTCGCCCGCGGGTTTTCTGGCCAACGGTGAGTTTGTGGAAGTGCAGCGCATTAGGCGGCAGGAAGAGATGCACGGCTTCCGGTTTGCCACGGTGGTGCTGCACATGATTGATTATGAAGAGCAGCCCGATTTCGAGGCCAAAATCATTCTCGACACACTGCATTCGGCTACGCCGTCGCTGAGTCAGGAGCAGAACAAAGCCCTGTACGAGAGCGTGGCGAAAGATTACATGTACATCACCAACAAGAAAGAACGGGCCGAAGCCATCCGCCGCGACCCTTACCTGAGTGCGTTGCAGGTGAAGTTCGCCTATGCCCTCACCACTCATAAAGCGCAGGGTGGCCAGTGGAGCGCCGTCTTTATCGACCAAGGCTACCTGCCCGAAGGCCAGACCAACCAGGAGTTCATCCGCTGGCTCTACACCGCCCTCACCCGTGCCACCGACGAGGCCTTCCTGATGAATTTCAACCCGGAGTTCTTCGTATAAAGGGGCTTGGGCACAGAGTTTTTGTTTTCGCGGAAAAGAACAAAAACTCTGTGCCCAAGCCCCTTTTACACAAACTTGATCTTATTCAGGGCGAAGAAGGTCATTTTAAGCAGGAGCCAGCCGTGCTTGAAGCGCGAGATATTGGTTTCGCCATAGGTGCGTGCCCGGTAGCGGATTGGTATTTCCACGAACTTCAGGTTCAACTTCGCCGAGCCGAAAATGAGATCAAAATCGCCGAAGGGGTCGAATTCGCCGAAATAGCCACGACCGGCTGCCAACCGTTTGTAATTGGCCTGCGTCATCACTTTGGTGCCGCAGAGCGTGTCTTTAATCTGTTGGCTGAGCAACCACGAAAAGGCCATCGAAAAGAACTTGTTGCCCATTATGTTTAGCGTACGCATGGCCTGATCTTCCATAGGATACACCAACCGCGAACCGTTGATGTATTCGCCCCGACCGCTGGCAATGGCCTCGTAGAACTTTGGCAGGTCTTCGGGCGGCACGGTCATGTCGGCATCCAGAATCATCAGAATATCGCCGGTAGCGTGGCTGTAGCCTTTGCGCACGGCATCGCCTTTGCCTTTTCCCGGCTGCTGCATGCAACTCAGTTCCAGCGTATCGGTGTAGGTGGCACACACGCGCTGCACCTCGGCCCAGGTATTATCGGTTGAGTTACCTTCCACAAAAATCAATTGCGTGTGCGAGCCCATCTGTGGTGTACGGCGCACAATGTCGTCGATGTTACCAGCCTCGTTGCGAGCAGGTACCACCACCGTTACGCTGGGCACAGTGGCGGGTACGGCATGGCGCAGGCTCCGGGCCACCACAAATGTAAACAGGCCCAGCCGGTTGAACAGCGGCAGGTTGGCTACGTAGCGGTTCATAAAGCCAGAGAAAAGGGGGATGTAGCGCGGCATCAGCATCCGCTTTCCGGTTCGTACGGTATCAAAATCGGAGATGGTAAGCAGGTTGGCAATATCGCCTTTGTCGAGCCAGTTCTGGCGCTTTTCGGGCATTTTCAGGCCTATCGACTCAGCAACCTCCAACACCGGCCACCACAGCGCGTTCTGGTAGGTGATGATCAGGCGGGTGTCGGCGTGGCAGGCGGCGTGAAGTTGCACAAGCACCTGTTGAACATCGTCGAGGTAGCCGATAGTGTCGGAAAGGATAATGTAGTCGAAGGTTTCGCCGTCGAAATCGGGCTGGTTGGCGTCCTGCTGTTTAAAAATCAAATCTGGATACGTGGTGCGGGCAAATTCGATCAAATCGGCGCGGATATCAATGCCCATGCCTCGGCTGGGCTGGAGAGCGTTGAGCATGTAACCCGTACCGCAACCCACCTCCAAAACCGACTTTCCGGCGGGTACATTATACTGCAAAAAGCGCGTCAGGCTCTTATAATAGTAGTTATTTCGGTTGATCCAGCGTTGCCGCTCCTGACCCGCCTGGGCACTTACTTGACTATCGGTTAGTGCTATCATGTAGCGTGGGCCTGAATGTAGAGTAGCTAAAATATAGGCCAAAAATAGGGCTTAACGGGCTTAATTCACCCATTTCCTGATAGGTTACTCCGCCGACATACCTACATTTGAACCAGTTCTCCCGCCTTTCGCCGCTGTTTTTCCCTACTATGCACCGTTCCACCGGGGCCATTCTGGTCTGTCTTATAGCCTTTTGCCTGTTCAAATGGGCACGGTTTTATACACTCAATTACATTTTCAACGACATGTACGCGTTCCTCCAGATGTCGGTAAGCTGGCTGGATGGGCGGCCGTTCATGTATGACAATATCTGGAGCTATCACCACCGCATTCATAATTACTATACGGTACTGCTCTGGGCACCGTTTATCCGCCTAGGCGGGGCCTACGGGCTGTTTGTGGCGCAGGTGTTGCTGCTAATGCTGGCCTACGGGCTGGTGGGCGAGCGACTCATCCGGCAGTCGTCACCAAGTTGGGCGCGGTGGGGCTTGCTGGGAGCCATACTGATCGGGCCAGTGTCCCTCTGGCTCAACGACCACCCCAACATTGGCTGGCATACCGAACTGTCATATCTGCCCTTTTCCCTGCTATTTGCCCTGGCCCTCGCCGACGGCAAGCGAATCTGGATCTGGCTGACGGGTGCGCTGGTGGTTCTGGTGAAAGAAGATGGAGCCATTCTGGCCGCGTTGATCTACATGGCCTGGCTGGCGCTGACCACGTTACAACAGGAAGACAAACCCTCTCTTTGGCCGTTGCTGCGCTCACGCCGGTTATGGCTGTCGCTGGGCGGATGGGTACTGGTATTCCTGCTGGGCATGGTGTGGCTATCGGCCAAAAACGAGGCGGGCGAACCCCGGCTCAAGAACACACTAGCCATTTTGAGTCAATCCGGGGCTACGGGCATTTTTTTGGGGCAAATGGGTTCGCTGATTGGACAATCGCTGCTGTTGCTGCTGGGCGTGGTCATCTTTTTGTTTCTCCTGCTGCGGACCGTTTCGACGGACAGGAAACGCCTGATCTGGTTCGTGTTCGCGCTGGGCGTGGGTGTGCTCACGGCCCTTAATACGGTACAGAGTGCGTTTTATTTTGGACAGTCGGCGTTTATGCAGGTAGCCCTCACGTGGCCACCTCGCTTTGTGCTGGTGTGGTCATTTGCCACGTCATTCTGCGTTCTTTATCTGCTCACGGCACCCGCCAACAGCCTGTTGTTTATACCAAAAACGCGTTCGCTGGCCCTGATGGTGGGTTTGTCCCTGATCCAGATACCCATTGTCTACTTTGTCCGGTCTGATCTGCCTACGCTGGCCGACTGGAAAAACCTGGCCCGGTTACGCCCCGCCGCCGACAAGCAGACCCAGCTTGTACTCCCCACCGACATGGCCGTGCTACGGAAACTGGCCATTACCCTGCCAGCTCACAGCAGCGTATTGGCGTTCGACTATGTAGTACCCATTTTCCATAAGCACTACGGCATCTGGCCCACAGGCAACCACTACCAACCCGCCGACGTAGCCATACTGCCCGTCACCGATTTTCAGGGTCTGGCCAAAACCGCCGCCATGCCCAAAACCTATCGGGCCTTCCCCCTCAACAACTACGTCATCTACGCCGCGCCGGGCTTTGAGCGGTATGTGGTGGAAGCGGAGAAGAAGTAGCAGTGGGCAGTGGCTTCGCGCAGGTCGCCCTTCGACAGGCTCAGGGTGACAGGAAACTAGAATCATGTTCACTGAACTGTATCAGATGGACTGTCACCCTGAGCCTGTCGAAGGGCGACCTGCGCGAAGCCACTGCCCACTGCTACTTCTTCTCCGCCTCCTTTCACTTGTTTACCAGAAACCGCCCGGCTTGCCAGGCATTGGCCGCTTCGAAACGGAAGAGGTAGGTGCCGGTGGGGTATGGCTGCATATCCAGGCGGACAGACGTTTGGGCGGGGGCTTCGCGCATGAGCAGTTTGCCGGTGATATCCATGACGTAGAGTTCGCGGATGGTATCTGGGTTTTCGATGGTCAGGTAATCGCGGGTGGGGTTGGGAAAGAAACGGAACTTGATCTCATCAGGTACGGGTAGCTTGACAGCCATCGTATCAGCGGAAGTCCCCTGCTCGGTATAGCGTTCGGTGGGTTTGGCGTTGGCTACGGGGCGGCAGTCGGGCGTTTGGGTAAATTTGCTGATGAGCCGCACCAACAGCGCATTCAGCTTTTCGACCGTGTATTGGTCGGTGGTGGGTTTGATGTGGGTGTCGCCAATGCCGCTGTCGTCGGTGAGGAATACGTAGGTACCGTTGGTGGCCAGGGCCATAGCCCGCAGGAGGTATTCGGTGCTTTTGTTGATGCCGCTGGCCGCAATCGGGATAATGCGGATGCCCATCGTCGCCGCCTTGGCCACCGACCGCTGCAACGACGCCTTTGACGCCTCATCATCGTGCGGCGGGGCGTCGAGCACCAGAAACAACAGCCGCGTTTTGGCCACTTTACTCCACGACAACTGCGTCAGGGCTACTGCCAGGGCCGTATCGACCGCTTCGGGGAAGTCGCCGCCACCTTCGGCTTTTTGCCGTTTGATGAACGAAATCGTGGAGTCAGCCTGCTCCGAAAAGTCGTGGTGGCGGGTGAGGTAGTTGTCCTGATGGTCGCGGTAGAACACCGTGCCCAATCTGATTTTGCTACCCGGCGCGGCCTCGGAAGCGCGGTTGATGACATCGGTCAATTCGGTTTTCAGGTACGCGATTTCGTCGCCCATCGAGCCGGTAGCATCGACCACAAACGCCACATCAACCAGCAGCGAGGCACCCTGACAGGGTTGCTCAACAGTGAGCGTATTACTGCCCCGCCCGAATAGCACTGGTTTTTTGAGCGTAAACGACTTGCCCGCCACGGTGGCTTCTACGGTATATTTCTCCCTCCCTATATTGATTGAGTCAAGCTCATCCCGGAACATATTGGCCCAGAGTTCACCCCGGCCGGTGTTATCCGTGCGGGTTTCCCAGACCACCTGCCGCCCACTGTTGAGCAGACGCATGGGCGCGTCGATCACCGGAAAACCATCGGGCGTAACGAGTTGAACCGAGTAGCGTTCGGCGGGAGACTGCCGCCATAACGACCGATACTGGCTCAGATCGCGTTTGGTGATGTCCTGCCAGAGCGTCCATTTGCTGTAGTCATAAATTTCCCCCGCCGTCAGCTGCCCCGCCTGTTGCTGCCAGTCACCGGGCGTATAGGCGACCGTGCGCGATGAGGAAGCTACGCCCGGTGTGGCTGATGACCTAAAAGTAGCACGCGGCGCGCCTGATTCTGCCGCTGATAGGACAGCTACACTTCCGGTATAATCTCGTTTATGGCTTGATCCATAACCTGTTACGACCACCTCATTCAGCACCTCTGCAAAGGGACGCAGCCGGATCGTGAGCGTGTCATGTCCTGGTTTGATCACCACCGTTTGACGCGCATAACCCAGGAATCCAACCAGCAATGTAGCCGCACCCGGCGGGCTGACGAGGCTAAACCACCCGTTGGCACCCGACGTAACCGAACGGACCGGCTTTCTAAGCTGAATAGTAACGCCGGCCAATGGATCGCCGTTATCGTCGTCAACCACGCGGCCACGAATGGTTCGGTTCTGAGCGGATACAAACATGGGCCACAGCAGGCAAAACGAGAGTAAAAGAAGGCGGATCATGAACGGTCAGTCAGGTTTAGTAAAAGTAATGAAGTTATTCAACCTCAATTTTGGTGTATTCTGCGTTAATCCATCGACACACTTCGGGGTCTAAGACAGGCACGGTTTTTGAACCCGTTCGTTTTGCTTACCCCATAAAAAGAACTTATGAAACGCATTGCTCTTCTTCTGCTCTTCGTAGCAGGTTTTGCCTCTTCCTGCAAGAAAACTGGCGGAGACATTATTGCCCCCGTTGATCCCCGCGACCGGATGCTCGGTAGCTACGCCATTGGCTTCAACATGCGGATTACCATCAGTAATATCGAATTGCAGCCAGAAAGCTCAACCGGCTCGGTAACCCTTTCTAAAGCACCCAACGCGGGAGAACTGTACTTCGATTTTGAGCTACCCAACGGGAAAGAACGCGTAACGGCAGCCTTGAAAGATGATACAAACTATACGATCATCGACAAAAAAACAGAGCCAATCTACATTAACGGACAGTCATTTGTAGGTCAGTACACAGGTTCAGGACAGATTACGGCCAAAAATGAGTTTATCCTGACGGGCGTATCCGAATACACGCAGATCAAAAAAGTCACGACCATGACGGGCACAAAAAAGTAGTTGTCATCCGTCGTAAAGCCGTAATTTTGGTCGTTCGGGTTGGCTAGGCACGTATTGCCAGACCAGCCCGAACGGTTCGTAATTACGGTTTTTTTGTGCCGTCACCGCTCACCTGCCAACAAGACCCGTTGGCCTGCTTGAGCGTTGGAAGGCCAGCCGTTCAGTTTGACAATTCATTTCGTTCATGAATCTAGTTGCCGGAAAAGTCGCCCTCATCACGGGGGCATCACGCGGAATTGGGCGGGCCATTGCCCACCGTTTTGCCCAGGAAGGTGCCAACGTGGCCTTCACCTATCTCTCAAGCGTCGAAAAAGGGGAGGCCCTCGCCGCCGAGTTGGCCGCCTACGGCATCACCGCCAAAGGCTACCGCTCCGATGCCTCCGACTTCAAAGCTGCCGAAGACCTCGCTACCCAGGTCCTTGCCGATTTCGGGTCGCTCGACATCCTGATCAATAACGCCGGGATCACCCGCGACGGCCTCCTGATGCGGATGTCGGAAGAGCAGTGGGACGCGGTGATTACGGTTAATCTGAAGTCGGTGTTTAACCTGACCAAAGCCGTTATCAAGCCCATGATGAAAGCCAAATCAGGCTCTATTATCAACCTGACGTCGGTGGTGGGTATACGAGGTAATGCAGGGCAGGCTAACTATGCGGCCTCCAAAGCGGGCATCATTGGCTTTACCAAGTCGGTGGCCCTGGAGTTGGGGTCGCGGAATATCCGGTCGAACGCCATCGCGCCAGGTTTTATTGAAACCGAAATGACGGGCGAACTAGACGAAAAAGCGGTCGAAGGGTGGAAACAGTCCATTCCCCTCCGGCGTGGTGGCCAACCCGACGAAGTAGCCGACGCCTGCCTGTTCCTTGCCTCTGACCTCTCGCGCTACATCACCGGCCAGGTGCTGCAGGTAGATGGGGGGATGTTGACTTAACGAATGAACAATGTACAATGAATAATGTACAATGGGCTTGCGCAAGCATACCCTGTTGGACCAGTCAGTTCATTGTACATTGTTCATTGTACATTGTTCATTCAAGTATGTCTCTAATCTTCCAAACGTCGCCCTGGTGGGTGCTGGTGTGTTTGTTGGCGGGGGTGGGCTATGCAGCGTTGCTGTATCAGCCGCTGCCGGGAAAGGCTGTGGCCGAAGGCTGGAGCCGGGGATTAAACTATGGCCTGGCGGCTCTGCGGTTTCTGGCCGTGACCCTGCTGGCCCTGCTCCTGCTCAACCCGCTCATTCGCAGCCTGCAAACCCGCACCGAAGCGCCAAAAGTGGTGCTGGCCATCGACAATTCTGAGTCGATGACCGCCGCCGGGCGGCCCGCGCTGAATCAGACGCTGACGATGCTGCAAACCGTACGGCAGCAACTGACCGACAAAGGTTATGACGTGTCGGTGCGCACCCTCTCAGACACCGCTGCCCCCGCAGAGCTGACGCAACTGGCCTTCCGGCAGCGCACCACCGACTTGTCGAAACTGCTCGACGGCATCCGGTCGGACTACGAAGGGCGGCACCTGACCGACGTTATTCTGTTGACCGATGGCCTTAGTAATCAGGGCCTTTCGCCTACGTTTGGCACCTATCCGTTTGCTATCCGGGCCGTGGGGGTGGGCGACACCGTGCCCAAAAAGGATGTGCTGCTGAAGGCCGTAGTGGCTAACCGCGTGGCGTATCTCAACAATTCATTTCCCGTAAAAGCCGAAATTACCAGCAACGGATTCGCCGGGCGGAGTGCAGTGGTGGTGCTGCGGCAAGGCACCCGCGAGGTGGGGCGGCAAACGGTGCGTTTCGACAAAAACGACACCTTTTCATCCGTCGAATTCAAGACTACGGCTACGCAAAAAGGGGTGCAGCGGTTCACGGTCGACGTGCTGCCGCAGGAGGGCGAATTCAGCAAGGTCAACAACCGGCAGGACGTGTATATCGAGGTGATCGACGGGCGCGAAAAAGTACTGCTGCTGGGCCTCTCCCCCCACCCCGACCTGAAAGCGTTCCGGGCTATTCTGGAGAAAAATCAGAACTACGACGTCGACGTGCGCACGCTCAGCACCGCCGAAGGCACGAGCATCCCGATTGACAAGACGTATGACCTGCTGATTCTGCACCAACTGCCCGACATCACCAACATCGGCAACGCGGCGGTGGCTAAGCTGCTGGCAAAAAACACGCCGACCCTGTTTGTGGTGGGTGTGCAGTCATCCGTAGCGGCGTTGAATCCACTCAACCCGGTGATCAGTGTGCTGGGGCCGCCCAACCAATCAGATAAAGCCGCTGCCTACTTTAACCCCGATTTCAAGCAGCTTAACCTCGACCAGACCCGGCTCGACCTGCTCGACAAACTACCCCCGCTCACGACCCCCTACGGCGAATACAAGCTGTTGCCGGGATCAGAAACGGTACTCTGGCAACAGATTGGCACAGTGCGTACCACCAAACCCCTGCTGGCCATCAATACCACCGGTACCCGCAAAACAGCGGTGTTGCTGGGCGAAGGATTTTGGCAGTGGCGGCTGGAGGAATACGCACTCACCGGCAAACAGGAGATCGTGGACGAGCTGATGCAGAAGGTGTTGCAGCTTATTTCGGTGAAAGAAGACCGCCGTAAGCTGCGCGTCTACCCTGTTCGCAACGAGTTTCTGGCGGGAGAAGCCGTGTCGTTTGAAACTGAACTCTACAACGACATCTACGAACGCCAATACGGTGTGCCCATCCGACTCGACCTGGTTGATGAGCGCGACGTAACCCGCACCTTCAACTATACCCCCACCGAAGCCAACAGCCGATTCGACGTGAGCCGCCTGCCCGAAGGCGTGTACCGATTCAAAGCCACGGCTACGCTCAACAACCGCGCGGAGCAGTCGGCAGGGCAGTTTATTGTCCGCGATATTCAACTGGAAGCCGTTAACACTACCGCCGATCATGGTTTGTTGCGGCAGTTGGCAGCGCAAAGCGGCGGCACGTTCTACAAAGGAGCCGACGCCGGAGCCATTGTCAACGACCTCACCAAACGCGCCACGCCCGCCCGCCTCAGCAGTACCGAATCCCTGAATGAGATCATCAACTGGCGCTGGATTTTCTTCATCATCCTGACCCTGGCCGGAGCCGAGTGGGCACTTCGGAAGTATAACGGAGGGTATTGAGGAAGTGAAGTCTACTATTGCTTCGCCAGTGTCTGACGGAGCAACAGTAGACTTTAAACTCGCCTCCCCTATTGCGGCCGCTGCTTCGTCAGGTTTTGCTGGAAGAGGATCTCGACTGCTGAGCCGCTGGGCATGGGGTAGGTCAGGTTCAGGAAAGCCGCTTCTTTAGCCGCTTTGGGCAGGTACACAAACCCACGGACCGATTGTCCTGGCTGTACTACCGACCGTTTCAGGGCCAACTGGCGCCAGCGGTACGCCTCGAAATCAAGGCGCTGCATACGGTCGGCGAAGGTGCCGTAGTCAATCACCCGCTTCATCTGCAGTGCGCTATAGGCCAACGACAGGTTATTCTGCGTGTTGTAATAATTGGCAATGTCGCGACCATTGCGGCTCCGGGGCGACGATGACGTGGCTGCTGCCACAGAAGCAGCTACCACCGCCACGGCCAGCACCGTGTTCATGATCTTAGCCCGTTTCAGGCGGGTTTCTTCGCGCTGAATCTTATAACCCATCTTGCCCGCCTCATAGTCGGGGTCAGCGGCTTGTTTGAAATCGACCATGCCCGGCGTTACAATAGGCTGCTTGTTGGCATCGAGGGCCACCATGCGGAAATTCGAGGGATCAATATCGAGGGGCCGGTCAGTGCGGTTTTTGAGTTCAATGTCGAGAGCCATGTATTCCATGTCTTCGCGCTCGAATGACGCCACCACTTCCAGGCTATCAGCAGTGGCTTTCGTCACCGACCGACCGTCAATCTGCGCCACCTCACCCGATACCGGTCGAAGCTGGTAATACTGCGTGGCGCAGTTGCTTAGGAAGAAGAGAAAAATTAGTGGCAAAATGCCAAAACGAATAGGTAGAGCCTTGTTTTTCATAGCAAACAGAGTTGGTTGCCCGTAAGACAAACCGGACATGCCGGAGTTTAATAAACGAACGAGTACAAATTTGCTAAGAAGGTTGTATTCAGGGAATTAAATAGTGATAAAAGGGAAAAGAATGAACAATGTACAATGTATAATGTACAATGGCTTCGCGCATTGAGTGTAGTGCGCGAAGCCATTGTACATTGTACATTGTTCATTGTTCATTCCTTTCACCCCTTCTTCGTCTCCTTCGCCCAGGTGTCTTTGAGCGTTACAGTGCGGTTGAAAACGAGTTGGTCGGTGGTTGAATCGGCGTCGACGGTGAAGTATCCTTTACGCATAAACTGCACCCGGTCGCCAACGGGTCGGTGCGCCAGATTCGGCTCGACCAGCGCCTGCACCACCACCAGCGAGTTGGGGTTGAGCAGGCTCAGAAACGCATTGTCGTCTTCCGACTCCATTTCTTTCTCCTCCATAGCCGGGTTTTCGGCTGCAAACAACCGGTCATATAACCGCACCTCGGCCCGAATGGCGTGCGCCACCGACACCCAGTGAATGGTGCCTTTGACGCTAATGCCTGACGTGTCGGAACCGCTGCGGCTTTCGGGAATATAGGTGCAATGCAATTCCGTCACCTCGCCCGCTTCGTTTTTGATCACCTCGTCGCAACGCACAATATAGGCACCCTTCAACCGGACCATCTGGCCCGGTGCGAGCCGGAAATATTTCTTCGGCGGTATCTCCATGAAGTCGTCGCGCTCCACATACACCTCACGACCAAAAGGCACCTCACGCGTGCCTGAATCAGGATCTTCAGGGTTGTTTTCGATGTGCATGATCTCTTCCTGCCCTTCCGGGTAGTTGGTCAGCACCAGCTTGATCGGTTTATCGTCGACTACGGCCATCACGCGGTGGGTAGTACGGTTCAGCTCTTCGCGGATACAGAATTCCAGCAAACCCACGTCGATGAGGTTATCGCGCTTGGCTACGCCGATGCGCTCGCAGAACTCGCGGAGGCTGTCGGGGGTGTAGCCGCGGCGACGGATACCCGCCAGCGTGGGCATGCGGGGGTCGTCCCAGCCCGTTACGTGCCCGCCTTCTACCAACCGTTTCAATTTGCGCTTGCTCATCACCGTGTAGGTCAGGTTCAGGCGGGCAAACTCGTACTGTTTAGAGGGAAAAATGCCCAGTTGTTCAATAAACCAGTCATACAGCGGGCGGTGCGGAATAAACTCCAGCGTACAGATCGAGTGCGTAATCTGCTCAATCGCGTCCGACTGTCCGTGCGCAAAATCGTACATCGGGTAGATGCACCAGGTATCGCCCGTACGATGGTGGTGCGCATGCTTGATGCGGTAGATGATGGGGTCGCGGAAGTGCATGTTCGGCGAGGCCATGTCAATTTTGGCTCGTAGCACTTTGGCCCCGTCGGGGTAGGCGCCTGCTTTCATTTGGCGGAATAAGTCCAGATTTTCGGCCACGGTCCGGTCGCGGAATGGGCTGGGCTGGCCCGGCGTAGTAGGCGTGCCTTTCAGGGCCGCAATTTCTGCGGCCGTAGAATCATCTACATAAGCTAACCCCTTCTCTATCAGTGTTTCAGCAAATGCATAAAGCTGATCGAAGTAATCGGATGCGTACAGTTCCTGCGCCCACTCGAAGCCCAGCCAGCGTACATCGTCCTTGATGGAATCCACGTATTCGGTGTCTTCTGTGACGGGGTTGGTATCGTCGAAGCGCAGGTTGGTCTGTCCGCCGTAGCGTTGAGCGAGGCCAAAATTCAGGCAGATGGATTTGGCGTGACCCAGGTGCAGGTAGCCGTTGGGCTCGGGTGGGAAGCGGGTTAGCACACGCCCCTCGTGGAGGCCCGCCGAAATATCTTCCTCAACGATTTGTTCTATAAAGTTCAGCGACCGTTCAGCATGGCTGTGTTCGGTTGGTGATTCATTGGCAGGTGATGTCATAATGCGCTCAGGTTGTCGCGTCGGGAAAAGGTCAAAATTACGCCCATTGGGCCGGTTTGGCAACCCTCAGGGCTGGCTAACAGGTGCGCTGACATGAACCTGACCACCGGTCAATCCATAATTTTCTCCCGATCAGATTAACGTCGATAAACGCAAAAAACCGCTTCCAGCAGGGCCGGAAGCGGTTTTCAAAGAACGATTGACGTGGCCTGCTTACTTGCAGAAGTTTGTTGACTTGACCGGAACCTCCCAAACATCCTTGTTAAGCAGCGTTGCATTCTGCGTCAACAGGGATGAGAATACGAGCATCCGAACGTCATACGATTTGCCTTTGATAACCCGGTATGTCGAAGTTTCCAGTAGATTTTTCTTTACATCATTGCGGTTAAGCGTCGTAAGCGGTAACCACTGGCTCGTGCCGGTTTGACGGAACTCAACGGCCACTGTTGCAGGCAATTTCTTGTTGTCGACATCTGTGCAGGGGAATTTTACCTGAAACGTAACCGGGGAGGCTGTCACCGCTGGTTTGAACGACTTAAAGTCGAAATCAGCCCCACCCTGCCCACATGAGGAGAATATGCCCGAGCTGATAAATTTGGTTTTATCCTGCTCATTTTCGTAAAAGCGCACCCGCACCGGCTTATTGTAAGCCAAATCAGCGAAGGTTACCTCGTCACCATTAATCAGATCCTGATACACCGACGCGGCCAACGTAGAATCCTTGCCATTGCGGCCCACATACATCGCCTCGAACAGATACAGCCGGTCGTAGTCTTTATACGAACTTTTGATTTTAACCGACAGTGGCGAGCTGCATTTGGTGGGTGTAGCCTCCGCACGGGCAGCATCGGGAGTAACCGGCGCTAAGTCGGACGAGGGTTGCTGACAGGCGGCAAACAGCACAGTGCTGAAGCCCAGAACACATACAAGTTTTTTCATACAAAAGTTAGATAAGGTTTGTTATATATGATCATACGATTGATCGTCAGCAAGATATTAAGTCGTTTAATGCATACAAAGGAATTGACGAAAAAAATAATCGAATGGCGTAGACAGCTAACCGCTATAATCAATTAACAAGACCTGAAAGCGCCGCTATACTGGAAACAAAATGAAGGCTTAGCGTGCAGGATAACCATCCACAATTAAGTGCTTTTCACTTTTTAACTACCTTATAGTCAATGTATTACCTGTATTAATGTATGAACTATTGACGCAACGGGCACGTTATTAAAGTGCAGTACTCAACACGTTTCTATGCCTGACTTCAAGCCATCTATTGTTCTCTATACCGCCGATGCTATGAACGAGCAGGGTGAGGCTATTTTAGCGCAGTACCCTGATGCCGAAACGCTGCAGGTGGGTCAGCACAACCGCCTTCCTGAGTTGGGCATGTCGCATTTCAAAGTGAAATCAGATGTGCTGGTGCTGGGTAAACTGAAGACCACCACCTGTAAGTGGAGTGGCCGTAGCTCAGACTACATCGCACCGAGCCTGGCGAACGGTTGCTTTGCAGGCTGCGCTTACTGCTATGTAGACCGGCACAAAACGGTGAACCCCATCACGCTTTTTACCAACGTCGGCGAGATCACCACCGCCGTTGATCAGCACGTGCACACGCTGCCTTGGCCCAAGCCTGCCAACCAGACCGACCCTACCTACTGGACATATGACATTGGCTGTAATTCAGACATTTCAGTTGATTATGACCTGAACGATGGCATTCGCGATGTGTTTGCCTTCTACCGCGATCATCCCCGCGCAAAGGCTACGTTTGCTACCAAATTTGTGAACCGGGCTATGCTTGATTTCGACCCGAAACGGAAGGTGCGTATCCGGTTTAGCCTTATGCCTGCTCACGTCAGCAAGCTTGTCGACGTACGGACAGATAGTATCGAGAAGCGTATTGCCGCCATCAATGATTTTTATGATGCGGGCTATGATGTGCACGTTAACTTTTCGCCCGTGATTGTCTATAGTAGTCCTAACGGAGATCGTAAGCAATGGCGCGAAGATTACCGCGACCTGTTCCGTCAGCTTGATGCGGCGGTGCGGCCCGACGTGAAGGCGCAATTGCAAAGCGAGGTGATTTTTCTGACGCACAACCAGGCGCAGCATCAGGCTAATCTGGCTATCAACCCCAAAGCCGAAGAGCTACTGTGGGTACCAGAACTTCAGGAAAACAAACAGAGTCAGTTTGGCGGCTGGAACATCCGTTACGACCATCAGCTTAAGGGCAAAATGGTGGCTGTTTTTGAACGCATGGTCGCCGAAGAGATTCCCTGGTGTGGGATTCGGTATATTTTTTAAGGGAGAGACAAGAAGTGAGAGTTGAGAAGCAAGCGCTTACGCAGGAGTATTTCCATTGCACAAGTTCTTGCGTCTTAACTCTCACTTCTTGCTTCTGCTTATTTAGTTACTGTGGCCACCTTTAGAACCACCCGTTGAGCTACCGGCACTGCTGCCACCCTTGCTCTTTTTGCTGCTCTTGTGCGAGGTGCTGTTGCGGCCTGCACCACTGCTGCCATGGCCTGCGCCGTTGTCTTCTTTGCCGCCAGCATGCTGGTCTTTGTACTCCTCTTCAACGACCTCCAGGGTCTTGCTGTTTTTGGTTGCCATAACGTTGATTCAGTTGAATTGACTGACCAACTTAACCCATTTATCTAGTGGGGTGTTTTGGTAAGTAATCGTCTTTTGCTTGAAAAGACCGAAAAGTACCTCTGGTTCAATTCAGGGAGTAGGCCTTAACGGTGTTATGAAAAAAGGTAGGTACAAACAGCCTGTTGGTGGTTGGGTCATAACCAATGTCTGCCGAGTTGATTTTCTCGGCCGAGGTGTCCATTTTCAGTTCGGTGGTGCCATCGGAACGGACGTGCCATACCTTACCTCCCCACTCAGTTACGATGTACTGCTTACCACCCAGCGCCACAATGCCGTCGATACCGCCCGATACTTTGGCAACTGTATTTACCTGCTTCGTGGCGGGGTCCATGGTAAGCAACGAGCCATCACCGTTGCCGATAAGCAATTGTCCGTCTTCAAACAAAAGGCCGTTGGGTCCTTTGATGGGTGCGCCATCACGCACAAGACCCGTTTTTCCTTTGGTCAATGACCACACTTTGCTATCGCCCGAATCAGTGACGTACACGATTCCCTTCTTTGTGTCAACGGCAATGTCATTCAGGAACTTGGCACCGGCAATGGGGTACCGGTTCAGGATCTTGCCGGTAGCGAGCGAAATTTCGGCCACCTGATCCATCTCGGTCACGTAGAGCCTGTCGCCCAAAATACCCATGCCTTTGGTTGAATTCAGGTTTTCGGTGAATTTTGGCTGGATCACTTTACCATCCATGCCAAGTTTGGCGATGTAGCTGCTTTTGTTTTCCAGTTTCGGACTGCCATTGATGCAGGCCACGTACATCACCTTCGAGCCAGGGACTACCAGCACCGATTCGGGCGTTCGCAGCGTTGTATCGGTCTCCCAGACCGGTTTTAGGTTAACGGTTTGTGCCTGGACAAACAACGGCGTACTGATAATGAAGCTAATGAGCGAGGCGGCGACTACTTTTTTCATGGGTTGAGCCGGTTTAACGGGTGAATACATGTGCGTACTGCATTGTACTTCTCAAAGATACACTTACCGTCGGCTACTCATCGGAATCGTAGATCAACGCGCACGGCTTTGTGGTCTGAGCCAGGCTGATCGAGGGTGGTGAACCGGGTGGTGACAAAGCCCTCGTTGATAAACGTATGGTCGATGGGCAGGTAGGCTGGGGGAAGAAAACGGGGCCAGGTAGGTTGCAGCCCAAAACCACGTCGGCAGGCTGTGACGGGCGTTTTCGCGGCAAACAGGGAGCGGTAAATGGGTGAAAACACGCTGATGTTGAAGTCGCCGGTGAGCAGGGCGGGGCCTTTGGTTTGGGTTAGGCCAGCAGCTACAAAGGCAAGCTGTTTGTTGCGCTCCCGAAACCAGGGGTACCAGATCGGCGTGCGCGGATGCACCGTAAACAGATCGAATGAATGCCCCCGAACAGAGGTAGTCAGGTGAATGACTTTTAGGGACCGCGCCGCCGAGTCGGTCTGTATCGGCGTTCGGCTCAGGACCAGTATATGACACGGCCCCTTCGACCGGATCGTATCGCGGTACGGGAATTCGCCCCGCATGGCTGCCCAGACCTGCGGAATATGCACTACCGTTACTTCCTGCAACACCACAATATCAGCCCGTTGCTCCTGCACAAACCGGATTGTTTTGCTTAGGTCTGACCGGGTAAAAAGCACGTTGGCATGGAGTACCCGCAGGTCGGCTTGCTGCCCGGCTGATACCGGTTTTTCGGCCAGTACCCAGGGGATAATCAAGGCTATGTGCCAGCTTAGGCAGGCTGCTGCCAATGTGGCCCATAGCCACTGCCGCTGCCACAACCAGGCCACGGCCAGCCCCAGGCCAAGCACGGCATACTGCACCGAAAAGTGGCTTAGCAGCTCAAAAAGAAAGAAATAACTGCCAGCCAATTGCCCCAGCAGGGTGCCTAACGCAAGGCCGATGGTGGCCCAGCTGAGGTAGAATGAGAAAGAAAAGCGACGCATATGAGTACCAGTGGGCAGTTTGGCGGAGCGGGGTGCAATCCCATTACTACGTCAACCCGACAACTTTATTTCCCTAGCCGAAGAGTGAGCATGAAGTTGCGGCCGGGGGCACTGAAACCGCTGGCAAAGGTGCGATAATTGGTATCAAAAAGGTTTTCGCAGGCGGCCTGAATGCTGCCGATGCGACCAATACGCACACTGCCGCGCAGGTTGGCCGTAGCCCAGGCGGGCATGCCGTCGGGGGTGGCGTAGGCTCCGTTGTCTTCCCCATCGGGGCTGTAATCGGCAATGCGTTTCCATCCACTGAACAGGGTGAACGCCTCAAGCTGCACGCCCGCCCGGCGGTAGCTAACCGACGCCCGGCCGTAGGTGGGGGGAATATGGTCGAGTGGTGTGTTCTTGTCATCGCTAATCCTACCCGTTGTTCCGTTTACCGAACCGCTGACAGTCAGCGCGTTACCCAGGCGTAGTGTAGCGCCGAGGTTATAGCCGGACAGAGCGGCCCGACGTTTGTTTTGGGGGGCCAGCACCCGGCTGTCTTTCCCGTCATACACCACCGTTGACGCACCGTTGAACGTGAAGGCGTCGACCACAATGGCATTTTCGAACCAGGTGTGATAAACCGTTCCACTGAGTTGAAGCAGATCGCCCAACCACTGACTAGCCGACAGTTCGACGTTGTAGGTGTATTCTGGCTTGATGGTTGGGTTGGGTACGATGAGCGTTCCCGGCGACGATTCAAACACTTTCGTCAGGTCGTCTACGTTGGGCGCGCGGAAACCCGTTGATCCCAGCAAACTGATTTTGGAAGCTGTCGTTGGCGTAAACACCGCGCCCAGTGATCCCGCCAACCCCGTGGGCGACTGCTGTATGTCGTTATACGGAAAGGGGAAAAACGTTTTGTCGCGGAATGTGGCTTTCAGGTTGGTAAGTGTGAAGCGCAGCCCTGCCTGTAAATTCAAAACAGGCGAGATCGTCAGCCGGTCGCTGAGGTAGAGCGCCACCGTTTGCAGGGTGCTGCCCCCGTCGGGGTAGCGGGTGTCGGCAGGCGTAATAGCCCCCGTTTTCACGTTCAGGCGGGTGGCGGTGCTGGCAACGTTGTTGTGGGTCAGCTCAAGCCCATACTGAAACGCATGGCTGCCCAGTTGTTTCTGGGCATCGGCGTTCAGCGACCAGACACCTACGTTTTCCACCTGCCGTTTCAAGGTGGCGGCACCCAGGCGGCGGCTGTTGCGGCTTTCTTCAATGGCCTGATATCCCGCCGATACCTGCAACTGATCATACGCCGTTGTGGGCCGGGTGACGGCCAGTTGGTAGGCGGTGAGCAGTCGTTTTTCAGGGCCATAATACCAGTCGGCATAGCTGGGCCTGCCGGCTGTTACTTCACTCAGCCGGTCGTAGCGGGGTACGTTGCCGGTGGTCGAATACTGAACGTTCAGCGTGTGCCGAATACCCTCTGCCGGCTGGAAGAGCACTTTTTGCAATAAATCCAACTGCTGGTAGGCGGTGCCCACCTGCCGGTTTGGGTCGGGGTTGACCACGATCTGATCCGGTGCCGACGCATTGTCGACATACTGTAATAGCTTACCAAAATTAGGATAAGCCGCGCTGCGGTTAGCCCCCTGAAGCACGTCACCGTAGCTTGCCGCCGTCACGCCCGTCAGAAACCCCAGCCGCCGCGTGCCAATGCTCAGGTCTACATGGGCGGTACGTTCGCCGGTGGCCGAGGCGGCCCGCACGTAGGCGTTGGGCCGGAAGGTGGTGCCGCCCGCCGACAAGTCAGGATTGCGCGTCTGGAAATAGAGCACCCCGCCCAGCGCATCGGAGCCGTAGAGTGTAGAGCCGGGACCAAACAGCACTTCGGCCCGTTCCAGCATGGCGGGGTCAATGCGCAGCACGTTTTGCAGGTGCCCCGCCCGGAAAATGGCGTTGTTCAGCCTTATTCCATCCACCACCAGCAACACCCGGCTGGCCTCGAATCCGCGCAACACCGGGCTACCACCCCCACCCTGACTTCGCTGCACAAACACATTACCCGTTTGTTGCAGCAGGTCGGCGGTATTTTGCTGATTCAGGAAAGCAATACGTTCCCGCGAAACCGTCTCGATCTGGTAGGGCGACAGGCGGGCAGGTTGCACAAACCGCGTGGCCGACACGGTAACGGTGTTAAGCCGGACGGTATCGGTTTGGGCGTAGGTAAGGGTAGTCAGTAGTGAAAAGAGGAGGTACGCGTGTTTCATAAAGCCAGTCGACAATGGGCTGGCAAGATACGAATTGGGTACCCGCTATGCGCTCACGGATTGTTGGTTGTTTTGGATGATCCCTGTCATCCAAAACAACCAGTGACCTAATTCCGAGCGCCAGATGTCCCTGCCCCAACCGATATGAGGTTGGCAAAGAGGCGGTAGGCGCCAGCCACACCGTTGGGTAACTGACGGAAGAACGACAGGCCTGTGTAGATGAAATGGCCTCTGCCGTAGGGGGTGTAAATCAGACTACCCAGCTTGGGCGCTTCGCCGGTGTCGTTCATGGCAAACAGCGATTCGTAGGCCTGCCCGTAGTCAACAGCGTAGTAGATGCCCCGCTCCTGCACCCAGCCTTTAAAGTCTTCGTCGGTGATTTTATTAGGCTTGTTGAGCAGCACGTGATTTGGGTTCAGAATCGAGATGGGGGCGTCTTCTTCGGCCACACGGTCGCGGCCAATGGTAAACGGATACGGTCCTATCTGGCTTACTTTCAACCCCGACTGACTAATGCCCCCACCACCCGGCGTGGCGTATTGCACTACCATAGTCCCGCCTTTCTGGACGTAGCTGAGCAGTTTCTCCTGGTAAAACTTCAGGCGGTCTTCGGTGTTGTAGGCCCTGATACCCACCACAATGGCGTCGTAGCGCGACAGATCTTTGGTCAGTTCACCCTCGTCGAGCATAGTGACGGTGCAACCCATTTGCCGCAGGGCAGCAGGTACTTCGTCGCCTGCCCCGGCAATGTAACCCACGTTTTTAGCTTTCACCGTGATGTTCAGCCGTTCTACTTTGGCTTCGGCGGGGGGAAACAACGTTTGGGGAGGAATGTGAGGGTAGCTGATGGTGCGCAGACCACTACTGAACCGCCCGCCGTTGCTCATGACTACGGCGGTTAATTTACCTTCCGGTGCGGTGCTGCTGAGGGGCATGAGCGTAAAGGTGAACCGCTGTTCCTGAAACTTATCCGTGAACGTGAATGCTTCCGTTGAGGGGCTTACGCGCCAGCCGGCGGGCACCTCCAACCACACGGAGCCGGTGGCATTGGGGCGGTTGCCTTTCACGATTACGTCTACTGTTTTGCTCAGGTTGTCGGCAAAGGCGTATACGGGTTCGGTGAGCGTGGCCGTTACGTCGGGGCGAACCTCGAAGTTGCGGTATAACTCGCCGTCTACGGGGTCGGTGTATTTGTAGAACCACGGACGGGTGAAGGTGAACGAAAGGCCTTCAAGTTCCACGGTAAACTCGGCAGTGAGGGCGGGCGGGTTTACGGGCTTGCCAATGAGCCGCTGATCGGGCACGGTAAACAGACCCTTGTTGCGCGGGTTTTCGAGCCAGTACGGCTGCGTGGGTTTCAGGCTCTTCGGCAGCAGGGCCGAAAACGTGAACGACGCCTGTTCATTGGCTTTCAGGGGCAGCGTAAACGTGGTATCTCGGCCTATTTGTGGCAACCGGAGCCGGGTGAGTTTCACCGGGAAATTAACGCGGTTGATAGCCGTTAGGCGCACGTCCATGCGTCCACCCGGAGTGCTGGCGTAGTCGGCGGGGAGCGCTTCAAAAACCAGGCCCAGGCACTGCTGAATCAGGTTTTCTACTTCCTGCCGCTTGGTTCTGACGTAGATCTGGCTGGTATCGAGCTGGCTGATTTCGCGGTGCAGCGTCACCAGCGCAGGCACAATGCTGGCGGGCTGGGTGGGCACAAACTGCGTGTTGAGCTGGTAGATCAGTTCCTGAATACGCTCAGAGTTAGGCACCCGGTTCCAGGTCATGTCGATGCCCTCAATCAAATCCACCTGCGGTGTATCACCTGCTTTCAGAAGGAGGTAATCGATCTTGGCACCCCGGTTGGCGGCCACCCCGAAGCCCTGGCTTTTGTGCTGACTGCGGCTTTCGGCAGCAATTTCGCCGTATGATTTACCTAACAGGGGGTTGTACAACCCCGTTTCGATGCCCAGAATCGTGCCGGCCTCTTCGGGCTTTTTATTACTCAGAAACTGCCCCGGAATAAAGACGTTCCAGAATAGCCGCCGGGCCTGCCAGGGTTTCACCAGCTTTAGTTGCTCAGGGTAGGCTTTCGGATCATTCGACAGCTTGAAGGCTTCTTCGGCCAACGCACCCGACGCGCTATGGTGCCCATGCCCGGCCCGGCTGTCGGGGGGGAAACGCGTCACGATAACGTCGGGCTGGTAGCTGCGGATGAGCCAGACCATATCGGCCAGCACCTGTTCGCGTCCCCAGTTTTTCACGGCCTCTTCCGTCGATTTCGAAAAGCCGAAATCATAGGCGCGGCTGAAGAACTGTTCGGGACCGTCGATGCGGCGGGCGGCGAGCAATTCTTGGGTACGTATCACGCCAACGGCTTCGCCTTGCTCCGAGCCGATCAGGTTCTGACCACCGTCACCGCGTGTAAGCGAGAGGTAGGCCGTGCGCAGGTTACGCTCGTTGTGCAGGTAGGTTAGCAGCAGGGTATTCTCATCGTCGGGGTGAGCGGCAATGTAGAGCACACTACCCAGCACGTTAAGCCGACGAATACCCTGTTGAATGTCGCCAG
The DNA here is from genome assembly GCF_017353185.1 of Fibrella rubiginis. GTDB lineage: Bacteria > Bacteroidota > Bacteroidia > Cytophagales > Spirosomataceae > Fibrella > Fibrella rubiginis. Next base: position 201,621 of record NZ_JAFMYV010000012.1, read on the forward strand.
ACGTGGCGGGGCGGGGTTTACCGAAGGGAACTTGAGCGTAGGTAGTGGTAGTAAGCCAATGGCTCAGCAAACAGGTTAACAAGAGGATACGTCGAATCACGATGGCTGTCATTATGGGTTATGGAGCAAAGAAACAGGTTGCCCGCTGTCAGCGCAACGTCAGCCAACGATAATTTGGTCATTTGTTGGTTCAATCAAGCCGATTAATAACTAATTAGTCCATTACTGCCCAATCAGTACAGGTTTCACCACCACGTCTGTCTTGTCGCGCGCCCTTAGCCAGTACAGGCCCGACAAACGCCCCGCCGGTTCCAGCACCCACGTATCGGCGGTTGACTGATGCGCTGTTATGGCTACTGACCGCCCCAGCGCGTCCAGTAATGTGAAGTGAACCTGGGCGGGGTCAGCGGCATGATGGTAAACGGTGACTGGTCCGTTACTGGGATTGGGGTATACCGTCCACGTTGCTCCAGCAAGAGGTTCAGTAGCCAGGGGCATTGGGCTCACGGCCATGGTAAAGGAGCACGTCTGGGTTACGCGTTGCCGAACAGCGGGCAAGGCCGCGTAGAGATTTTCGCCGGGGCATTCGGTAGCACAGGAGCCGTCGCGGTGGCCCGAAACCAAGCCAAGCAGCTTGCCCGAACTGGCATGGATGGCACGGGCATTGAGGTCGGCAATGCCTTCTTTTTTCAGCTTCCAGCCAATCCACTGCTCCAGCACGGCTAACGAGGCAGCATTGGGTGGCACGTCGTTGAAATTACCCATCAGGCAAATGCCCATTGTACCCGAATTCTGGCTGCAAAAGTGTGCGCCCAGTACATTATCGCCATCTATAACGCCCTGCCCATCGCGGCCTTCGTAGACCACGCCGTTCTGACCGACCAGGAAATTATAGCCCACGTCGTTCCAGCCGTTGTTCTGGGTGTGCAGCAAATAAATATTGCGCACCTCTTCGGCATAATCAGCCACGGTGTTCCCCCCCGCCGAATGATGGACGATGACAAACTGCACCTTTGTGGCAACAGGAGCCTCTTTGGGCGGGGCCAGGCCCGTTCGCCATATCGCAGCCGGTACTACAGGGGGCTTGCCGCAGTCCTGCCGTGCCGCCGACCGCATGGCGTTATCGACGTAGCCCGCTGGTAAGGGGGGAGCATATAAACTCACCAGCGAAACAATACCCCTCAGTTCACCCGTCAGCAGCGTCAGGCGGGAAACGGGCTTCCGAAACACACACAACGCCGATGACGGGCCGCGTTCGGGGTGCGGTTCGGGGTAAAGGCGCAGCGTGTCGGCACCGGCAATCAGGTACGAATTGGTTAGCGACTGCCCCGGTTGAAGCAGCAAAATGGCGCTGGAAAAAGGCTGCTCATACGCCACCTGGATTGGTTGATTGGGCTGTACGGTCAGGCTGCGCGTTTCCGTTTCCTTCGGCACCTGTGCTACCACGCTGACTGTCAGCAGCCAACCGATACATACGAGTAAAGAGGCCTTCATACATTGTCGTGTTTATTGATCGGGTTAGCCGGTAAACAGGTTACAGACTGCGCCAAATGGTGACGATTTATCCCGAAAACGGGCAAAATAACCATGTAAAAAGTCAAGAATAGCCTTAGCTGCGCATGGTTATGCTACGGCAAATTCTATCTTTGCGGCCATTCAACCAACCTTTTTTTACGTAGTATGCAGAATAGTCTTTACATCGTCCCCTTGCTGGGTTTGGTGGGATTGGCGGTCATGATCGCCAAGTTTAGCTGGGTGAACCGTCAGGACGCCGGTGATGCCCGCATGCAGGAAATCGCCGGCTACATCGCCGACGGCGCCATTGCCTTCCTTAAGGCTGAATGGCGCGTACTCATCGTTTTTGGCGTGGTAGTGGCTGCCATCCTGGCTTTTGCCGGGTCACAAGTGGCCAATTCACACTGGTTCATTGGCGTGGCCTTCGCCATCGGTGCTTTCACCTCGGCCTTTGCGGGCTACATTGGCATGAAGGTGGCCACCAAAGCCAACGTACGCACGGCGCATGCCGCCCGCACCAGCCTCACCCGCGCCCTCGACGTGTCGTTTACGGGCGGCTCGGTGATGGGCATTGGCGTGGCTGGTCTGGCCGTATTGGGCCTGAGTGTGCTGTTTATTTTGCTGTACAATTACTTTGTAGCGGGCGTGGCCTCGGCAGATGGTGAGCTGGCCGTCAATGGCGTACCCATGGAACGGGCGCTGGAGGTGCTGGCGGGCTTTTCGCTGGGTGCCGAATCCATTGCCCTGTTTGCCCGTGTGGGGGGCGGTATCTACACCAAAGCCGCCGACGTGGGGGCCGATTTAGTGGGTAAAGTAGAAGCCGGTATTCCAGAAGATGACCCGCGTAACCCCGCTACTATTGCCGATAACGTGGGCGACAACGTAGGTGACGTGGCCGGTATGGGTGCCGACTTGTTTGGTTCATACGTTGCCACGATCCTGGCCACGATGGTGTTGGGCCGCGAGATCGTGATCCAGAACGACCCCATTGTGGGCCACGCGCCCATTGTACTACCCGTACTGATTGCTGGCATGGGTCTGATCTTCTCGATTCTTGCCTGCTACCTGGTGCGCGTAAAAGACGACAACGGTAACGTACAGGGAGCCCTGAACCTGGGCAACTGGGGGTCTATTATTATGACGGTAGTGGCCTCGTTCTTTCTCGTTAACGCGGTGTTGCCAGAAGGCCCAATGCAAATTCGGGGCATCGAATTCACCCGTATGGACGTGTTCTACGCTATCGTAACCGGCTCTATTGTGGGGGCGCTGATGAGCGTGATCACCGAATATTATACGGCCATGGGTCGGCGGCCGGTGCTGTCGATCATCCGGCAGTCGGCAACGGGAGCAGCCACCAACATCATCGGCGGGTTGTCGGTGGGTATGGAATCGACCGTGCTGCCCATTCTGGTGCTGGCCGCGGGTATCATGATGTCCTACAAATTTGCCGGCCTCTATGGGGTGGCTATTTCGGCGGCGGGTATGATGGCTACTACGGCCATGCAACTGGCCATCGACGCCTTCGGTCCCATCGCCGACAACGCCGGTGGTATTGCCGAAATGAGCTACCTCCCCGAAGAGGTTCGTGGTCGTACCGACATCCTCGACGCCGTGGGTAACACCACCGCCGCGTCGGGTAAAGGTTTCGCCATTGCATCGGCTGCCCTGACGGCCCTGGCCCTGTTTGCCGCATTTGTGGGCATTTCGGGTATTTCGGCTATTGATATCTACAAGGCCGATGTGCTGTCGGGTTTGTTTGTGGGGGCCATGATCCCGTTCATTTTCTCATCACTGGCCATTGCTGCCGTGGGTCGTGCGGCGATGGCGATGGTAGAAGAAGTACGTCGTCAGTTCCGCGAGATTCCCGGCATTCTGGAGGGTACGGGTAAGCCTGAATATGAAAAATGCGTGGCCATTTCGACGCAGGCATCCATCCGCGAAATGATTTTGCCGGGGGCCATTGCCCTGAGTGTGCCCATCATTGTCGGCTTCATTTTTGGTCCCGAAGTGCTGGGCGGTTTGCTGGCGGGCGTTACAGTATCGGGTGTGTTGATGGGTATTTTCCAGAACAACGCCGGTGGTGCCTGGGACAACGCCAAGAAGTCGTTCGAGAAGGGTGTGCTGATCAACGGCGAGATGTTTTACAAAAAATCGGAGCCGCACAAAGCCTCGGTAACGGGCGACACCGTGGGCGACCCGTTCAAAGACACGTCGGGTCCGTCGATGAATATTTTGATCAAGCTGATGTCAATTGTGTCGCTGGTAATCGCGCCATACATCGCTATCAAGTCAACGGATCAGGGCGCACATGCCAAAGAGAACATCACGGCGGCGGGTGGCATGCAGGGCGTTGATCTGGAAAAGTCAACGGCTGCCGACAATAACGACGTCAGCACCCCCAACCGGGACTTCACGCCTACCGATCTTACACTGGCCGGTGGCGCGTTGCTGAAAGGGGTAGACGTGAAAGGCATCGAGTCGAACCTGGTAAACTTTATCAAGTCAGACAAGGCCGTTGACAAAAACACCTGGTTCGATTTCGACCGGCTAACCTTCAATACAGGCAAGGCTACGCTGAAACCCGAATCGCAGGAGCAGTTGAAAAACGTAGCGGAGGTGCTGAAGGCCTATCCAAATGTGAACGTTAAAATTGGTGGCTACACTGATAATACGGGCAACGCGGCGGCCAACATGAAGCTCTCAGCCGAACGGGCCGCCTCAGTAAAAGCCGAACTCCAGAGCCTTGGTATTGCCGCCAGCCGCCTGGAATCGGAAGGCTACGGTCAGGAACACCCTGTGGCATCGAATGATACGGAAGAAGGTCGCGCTCAAAACCGCCGCATCGCTATTCGCGTGACAAAGAAGTAAATCCCGTTTTTTTTGGGTAAAATTGCCAATGCAAAGGCCAGTCTCTGGGAGGGACTGGCCTTTTTCACGCTTGTTGACTTTGCTTTACAGAACTCAACGCAGCTATTCTACGTAGTTTTTAAAAGATGTTATTATGACAAAAGATGCGTTTTACGGTGTTCTGGCAGCGGTCGACTGGAATTCACAGGGTTGGCAAGGCCCCTCTACGCCCGAAGACCTGGCTAATGCCAATTTCAATTTTGTCAAAGAACAAGACATCACCTACACGTCGTTGAATTTTGGGCACCTGCTCTTTCCAGCCGACGAGTCTGGATACTATCGGGGTTTTTTGCCACACCTGTTCACAAAATCGCCGGACGCCGAAAAGTCCAGGCATGTTGCCATCGTCTTTATTAAGTCGAAAGACTGGCATGACGGCAAAACCTACCTGGTTGGCTTCTATGCCTTTCCTATTTTCAAAAAGGAGCGTGTTCAATCGCCAACCGATGCAATAACGCATGACGTTGAAACCAATATAAAGTCGCTGGCCAAGCACATTCATCTGCTGCCAAATCCCATTAATCTAAGCGACCATACAGAAGCCACCAAGTTCTTGCCGAACGATAAAAAGCCCGGCAAGATGGGCTACAATTACATGAATCGTGTTAACGTTGAGAAAATGCTCGACGTGATGACAGCTCAAAATCCGGGAGACAAAAAACTGAGCTCGATTAAATTAGCCGTACTGAGAGCGTTGGGCAACGAATAAGTTGCCTTGATAAGTAGGTGTGCCTTCTCTGATTGGCAGCAAATCAACTAACACCAGTTGCGTGACGACTCTACCGTTTTATATAGTCGATGTGTTTGCATCCAGCCGGTATGAAGGCAATCAGCTGGCCGTGTTTGTAGACCTGGCTGATGAGCTAGCCGATGATCGAATGCAGGCAATAGCGCGGGAGATCAATTTTGCCGAAACGACGTTTGTCAAAGCCGATAACGGAGGCGGTCGTTTCGTGGTCAAAATTTTCACGCCGGAGCATGAGGTGCCTTTTGCGGGGCATCCGTCTATTGGTACCAGTTACGTTATTGCCAAATTTCTGCTGCCAGACGTACCTGTCAGACTGGTACTGGAATTAGCTCATAGCCAGATTGACATCACTATTTTACAGCCCAACGCTATCGACGACAGTGTTTTGTTTATGCGGCAGGCGCAGCCCGAATTTAGGGAGCAATTACCACATGCCGTCGTGGCCGACGAGCTGGGCATCAGCCTCGACCAACTGGATGAATCATGGCCTGTTCAGGAAATAAGCACAGGGTTACCCTACATTATTATTCCCCTCAAAAATTTGGCGGCTATGAATGAACTGACCCTCGACTACACGTCGTTTCGGGGGTTTTTAGAGAAAAGAAATAAGTACCGGACCAACAGCAGCACAGGTCATTCAACGTCGCTCTTCTTTTTCACAACCGAGACCTACGAGCCAGCCAGTTCGTTTAACACGCGAATGCGACTGATCGAGAATGAGGTGGTGTCGGAAGATGCCGCAACGGGTAGTGCCAATGGCTGTTTTCTGGCCTACCTGCTTCGCTATCAGCGTAATCTGCGGCCGGGCGACGTTATCAATGCTACGGTTGAACAGGGATTTCAGATCAACCGAAAGTCATACGTCTACATCAACGGTCGTTTCCAGCATGATCGGTACGAACTCAATGTAGGTGGCCACACCAAACTGGTGGCAGCGGGCAGTTGGTTTATCTAACTTCCTGAGTGACTAAGCTAGGTCTGGTTGAGATCGACCCAATAGTGGCAGAGTTGCGTTAGCATGTCTTTGGTGGCTTCCAGCCCAATTGGCTTTGTCAGAAACGAGTTGGCACCCGCCTTATAACAGGCCGCCCGCTCCTGCTCCGAGCCTTCATTGGTAATCATGACAACAGGTACGGCCTGCCAAACCGATTTTTTGACGAACGACAGGGTTTGCTGGCCACTAAAGCCCGGCATATTCAAATCCATTAAAATAAGCTGGGGTGGGGTTTTCAACGGTAGCGGGCCGTCGATTTGCGCCATCATATAGTCGCATAGCTCGCTGCCGCTGGTAAAGAAATGGACGCGATAGGCAGGGAGAAAACGGGCAAAAATTTGCTGTAACAAGAAGCGGTAGTCATCCGAATCATCGACGACAAAAATGGCCTCGGTAATCATCAGCAGCGTCGGGTATAATAATCTTTTTAGATAGGATAGATAGTCTAAAGAAACGGTCTTCACTTATACCCACAAGTGGCCAACTTGTTTTGTTTTCTGTATGTAGCAGCTGAAAACCAGCCTATCTGACGTCCTTCTTTCCGCTACTTCAATACCTGCGGTTCCTGCCGGGCGGGGATAATCAGTTTACTACTTATGGTAGGTAGTACCAGCCGCACCTTTTCCATACCCGGCTGCGTGTCGATAAAGACCCACCGTTTGCCGCCGTCTTCGGAAAACGCGATAAGCGACGAGCGTTGGGCAATGCGCTGCTGCGGCATTTGCAGCACTACGGTTTGCGGTACCACGCATTGTAGTTCCTTCCCTACCGTTACCACCGCCGACGGTTGCCCGATGCTAGCACTCACAAACCGGATGCCCTGTTGTTTCATGGTCGTGGTTTGTTCGGTCATGCGGGCTACCATCTTAGCCGGACCACCCATCAACCCCACGATTTTTGGGTGCGTATACAGCGGCACCTTCTGATATTGCCCCCTGGGCAGCGCTTCGGCCAGTTCCGTAGCCTGCTGCCGGATCACCGCCGCATACGGGTTTTGAGCGTAGCTAATGGCGGCAAGAAAAAGCAGGAACAGAATGAGCGTATATTTCATAAGCGATTGATTTTTAAGGCACTAACACGCAGTTAAATTAGTGTTACAGGTTTGTTAGCATCGCTACCACCTCGTCGGCAGTCTGCTTTTGCTGTTCTCCTGTCACCATGTTCTTTACTGATAACTGCCCCGACTGCACTTCATCCGAACCAATCAGCACGACATACGGAATCTGCCGGGCGTTGGCGTAGTCGAGTTGCTTCTTCACTTTGGTCAGATCGGGATACAACTCGGCGGGTACGCCGGCGGCCCTCAATTGACTCAGCAAGGGCAAGGCTACGGCCCGTCCGTCGGCGTCGAAACAAGCAAGGAGTACTTGTGTTCCCTGCCCTGCCGACGCAGGAAACAGGTTCAACTCGTCCATGACATCGTAAATCCGGTCGACGCCAAACGAGATACCCACCCCCGACAGGCCCGGCATACCAAACGCGCCCGTGAGGTTATCGTAGCGACCACCGCCGCTGATGCTGCCAATACTGACGCCATCTGCTTTTACCTCGAAAATAGCCCCGGTGTAATACGACAGCCCCCGCGCCAGGGTCACGTCGAGTTCCAGTTGCGGCTTTTCGAGGCCCAGCTGCTCCACCAGCGTCAGCGTTTCTTCCAATTCAGCAATACCCTTTTGCGCCGTTTCTGAGCCGGAAAGCCATGTTTTCAGGCTTGCCAGCACCTCATTGGGTGCGCCATTGATGGTGAACAACGGTTGCAGCGCGGCCAGATTTTCGTCCGAAAAGCCGCGCTCGCGGAGCTCGTCGGCTACTTTTTCGGGACCGATCTTGTCGAGTTTGTCGATGGCTACGGCCAACGCACCTTCATCACCGGCGCGGCCAATGGCTTCGGCGATGCCCGCCAGAATTTTTCGGTTATTGATTTTCAGCGTGAAATTTTCGATACCCAGGTTGCGCATGACCTCGTGTACCATCAGCACAATTTCGGCTTCGCACAGCAGCGAATCGGTACCCACCACGTCGGCATCGCACTGGTAAAACTCACGGTAGCGACCTTTCTGGGGGCGGTCGGCGCGCCAAACGGGCTGCATCTGATACCGCTTGAAGGGCATGGGCAGGGCGTGCCGATTCATGACCACATAGCGGGCAAATGGCACCGTAAGGTCATACCGTAGCCCTTTTTCGGCAATTCTTGGGGTCAGTTTCTTGCTGCCTTCGGCCAGATCAGCCTCGGTAAGGCCACCCGCAAAATCGCCGGAATTCAAAATTTTGAAGAGCAGTTGGTCGCCCTCGTCGCCGTACTTACCCGTCAGCGTCGAGAGGTTTTCCAGGCTGGGCGTTTCGAGGGGCTGAAAACCAAACCGGCGGAAGGTCTGCCGGATGGTGTCGAAAATAAACAGGCGTTTGCTCATCTGCTCCGGCCCAAAATCACGCGTACCCTTAACAACGGATGGTTTCATGCCGCAAAATTACGGACAAAGAGGCGCTTAGACAGGATTTCAGAATGGACAGGATTCCCTTTTTGGCCGGAAATCACTACTTTTGCGTTCCGAAAAAGAACCGACAATTAACGACATACCACAATGGGAGTTACCAAACTACTTCGTAAAGGCCGCCGCAACCGCGCCATTGCCACCAACAAGGTGAACGCCATCAAGCAACTGACGCTGAAGCCAACGCTCAAAAATGTTGACGTAGAAGCCATCAAAGCCTCTTTCGCTGAGAAAAAAGCAGCGTAAACATAAGTTTACCGTTCAATGTCTAAGGTTTAACGTTGGCTGACGCTAGAATACGCTTGCGTCAGCCAACGTTAAACCTCAGACATTGAACGGTAAACCTCTTTTAAGCTCCGTCTCTCTTCTGCGACGGGGCTTTTTTGTGCTTGTCGTATTTTTTGTAGTTGCGTTTTAGCTCTTGCCGAATGATCTGCCGGGTGTCGATCATGACACGAAACCGGATAGCCGTACCAAAGATGGAGATACCCCCATTGACCAGGATCAGGCTATAGGTGCCTTTGATAAACCAGCGCATAAACGGTACCCCGGCGTTCATTTCGTAGCCCGCGCCCACCAGCACACATAGCCCCGCGCCAATGAGCAACAGCCCGGCGGGGGCCAGCAAGAGCCATTTGGTACGTGCACTCATCCGGTTGACTAAACGCTGTCCCGGCGGTTTTCCTGGATTGGCCATGTTGGAAATGTACGAATAACGATTTTTGCTGACGCTGGTGGCCAGGGACTGAAGGTTGCTGTCGCGAGGCCCTTCGACTAGGCGTCCCCGACAGGCTCAG
>NZ_JAFMYV010000013.1 GCF_017353185.1 Fibrella rubiginis
GATGTTGATGCTTAGTACGGAATCAACCCCCTTCTGCTGTAATGCCTGTAAAGGAATCGACGGCGAGACCAGCGATTGGGAAACCGAAATACCACTAACTGGGCGTTTGAGGTGATCGCCGTGGATGTTGTCGAGGTTCGACCAACTGAAATACAGGCCACCGACTGCCCAGAGCAGAAACTGAACGCCGATGAATAGTCCCAGGTATCGGTGGATCTTACGAATGCGAAGGTGCCAAGTACGTTTCATTTTCAGTTACTTAGCTTCATCTGAATGGTTGTGTTCGTGGCGATTGCCATCCGCAGTGCCTTCATCGTGCTGTTCGAGGTAAGCCCCGCGTGGCCCAATGCCATAGAGGTACGTCAATGCTCCGCCCTGATGCCCGGCTAGCCCTACGGCAATACCCGCCCCGACAAGTACAATTGCCGTGACGCCTTCCAGCCACTTCAGCGGTCGCCAGAGCGTTGCGCCTTTCAGCAACGTACCGGCCAGCCCCAACCAGAGGGTATAATCAGCGTAGGTCTCATGGGTTTCCAGAGCTACCTGAGCGGCATCGCTTAGCCCATCGGTATGGGGATGCACCAACGTACCGGCTATATAAGCCCCTACCGTTCCACCAAGTGCAATCAGAAGGGTTAACCAGTTCAGCGGACTGGACGGGTTGATCAGGGCAACCAATTGCAACAGCGCAGCCAATAGTAACAGGATGATGGGTGCATGAACAACCATTGGGTGATAGGTTGGGTAGTCCGCTACCGGGGCAGTCATGGGAGCCATAACCTGACTTTCGTCCCTGGTCATACTATGGTCAGCCGCACTTGCGTAAGTCATTGGCTGGGCAGAGATCATAACCGAATCGTGACGAACCGAGTCCGTCGGCGCTTTCTTCTTTTTGTGGCCACCATGCCCAAAACTGATCTGGACCGACGCAACCAGCAGGATCAGCACCCAAACGATATGTCGTTGGTTCATAATTGTTTATCTATCAGACAATTAGCCCTCACAGAAGGGGCCTTGCCATCCAACTTATTGCTTATGCGTGTGTCCAGCCTGAAAGCAGTGTAATGCACAGGCCGTCCCTTTGTAGCTGTCATGCACATTGCCAATTCTATTGCCCTTCGCGTCGAAAATGTCGCAGGTGTTGTCGGCGTTGTCTTTGACGGTATACATTAGGTCTCCGTTGACATCCATATAGGTATCGTTGTTCTTCCCGACGCGGCCCATCTTTTTGCCCGTTTGGGCATCAACTAAATTGCCCTGCCCGTCTACAAAAGCGATTTTCTTCCCTTTAGCGTCCATGATCATTTGATCTTTGGAAACCGTACCAATCGCCGTGCCGGTGGCATCGTTGATGTGTCCACTAGCGTTGATACGTATAGGGGTTTTGTAATTAGCTGACTGGGCCAATAGTAATGAGGGCGTTCCCAGCCACAAGGCGAACAGAGCAAAAAACAACAGGTTGGTTTTCATAGTGTTAATCGTTAACTCATTGGCAATTATCTCTTTTCCCACTCAGCAATAAGCTGGTTGTTCAGCGTTACGTAGTCAGTAAACTTCTCTTGTTGCGCTACTGCTGCCGAATGGCGAGCGGCTGCAATGGCCCCCTTGTAGTCGCCTGAGCGGGCCAGAAGCTTGGCTTGCAGGTGCAGGTAATTGAAGGCCGGTTTCAGGGCTACGGCCTTTGTCGCCCAGCCTAACGCTTGTTTCGTGTCCTTCTCATTGTCGAAGTAGTACAGGGCTGCCTGGTAATACAGGCCGGGTTTGTCTTCTTTTTTGCCGTTGATCCGTTCCAGGATCTCCGCCGTGATCCGCTCGTCGGCATTGCTGACGATGGGAAAATGCACCGACGTGTTAGCCCAGTTGAGGTAAATCATCCCCCGATTGCGGACCATATCCTGCACCTCAATCGTGAAGGATTCGTAGAAACGAGCTGATGAGTCGGGTTTCACCGTGAAGCGCAGGACATCATTTTTCTCGTCGTATCCATCCAATCCGTGGCCGCCCACATGCCTGTTCAGGATGATGGTCCACGCGCTTTGGGTCGGAATCGTAAAGAGAGAATAGCTGCCTGCGGAAAGCGGTTTGCCACCCAATACCACCGGGTCAGTAGTCTTGAGAATGGTTGCGTCCGAGGCTCCTGTACGCCAGAGTTTACCGAAGGGAACCAGCCCGCCAAAGACAGTACGGCCCTTTACCGCCGGGCGAGAGTAGGTGATCGTCAAGTCGGTGAACCCAATTTTCTGCTGGATGGTAGCGGGTGGGCTGGGTTCGGGCAGACTTAACTGCGCCTTAACAGGCCAGGAAAGAAGGAGTAAACCCAGTCCCAATGCCAGTCGGCCCAGTGCGTTTAGTTGCATAATCATAGTCTGATGCACTTATTGTTTGAGAACAATGCCATTTGGTTTCTTGCCCACAGCGATGTCTTTGGTCTTCGTGCGATTTTTGACATCAACGACCGATACGGTAGCTGCCCCCTGATTAGTGACGTAGGCCGTCAGGCCATCCTTGGCGAAAGCGATAGCGTGGGCATCTAAGCCCGTCTGTATTTCGCTCATCTTCATCCAGACGTTGTTCATGCGCTCGAAAATGACAACCTTATTCCCCGTGCCGGCTTGGCTGACCCATAGTTCATTGCGTACACTGTTGTACGCTGCATAGCCGGGCGTGAAACCCAGCGGCACCGTTTCCACGACCGATAGTGTCGCCACGTCAATCACGCTTATACTTTTTCCCTTCTCATTATCCACGTACATGTTGCCGTCGGAACCTGGCCACGCGCCCACCGGATCATCGCCCACCGGGATGGTCTTAACGACAGACTTGTCGCTTACCCGTATCACCGTAACCGTGTTGCTCATGCCGTTGGCGACAAAAGCGTATTGGCCGTTGGTGGCCATGGTCACCTCTGCCGGTTCCATACCGACGGCTATCGTCTTTTTCAGGGTCATTGTGCTTGCCTCATACACCAGCACTTTACCTACGTCGTCCATCTGAGAGGTCCACAACTCAGTGCCATCGGGGGAGAACACGGCATTGTGGTTCATCACCGGTGTTTGCTGATTCTGAGTCGTGGCTCCCGTTTTGGCATCCAATACGACGACCCGACCAGCCATACCCGTCGTACCGCCCGTATGCCCAGCACTTAGGTCCATACCCGGTACGCCTACGCTCAACTTGCTGCCGTCCGGTGAGAGATAGATATGATGTGGCCACATAATCATTCCCGGCATGGACATGCCACTCATGTTCATTCCCGGCATGGACGCATCACCAAACGAAATGGTCTCCTTCACTTGCTGGGTAGCCAGATCGATGACGGATACGCTGTTGCCTTCTGCATTGACGACATATGCGGCCGGATATATAATGTTAAGTGCGGGTTGCATATCATTCATGTGGTTCATGTTCATGCATCCTGACAGGAAAAAAAGGGGCAGCATAGCCGCCCAGGGCAACCGGTTTTTCATGGTCGAAGGGGGTTTGTTAACTAAAATATAGTGGGTGTCACTTGACCAGATAGGCCAGTGGGTAACAGTAGACTAAAAGGCTGTGAAACAGACAGCACGTCGTCAAGGAGATAAACGCCGATTGCCCGCTACCGGGACAATAGCATCCCAGTCAGCGAGTAAGTACGTTACCTGTCAGCCTAAATAAGCCAGATACAGTTGGCTATCAGCCGAAAACGTCCGGTTCGCGGAAGCGAGGGCTGAGAAAAGGGAAGAAGTGGCTCCGTCGAAGGGGACGGCAGCAGCGCGGCCAGCAAAAGCTGAAACTGCGGATTGGAAATAAATTCGGCAGGTTGAGGAGCTGAGACGGCATGTCCATCAACTACAAAACGGCTGACATCTAAATGCTCGTAGGTAAGATTTGTCTTGCAGCAGGGCGTCCGCTTGACCCCTGCTGCCTCTGAAACGGGCTGTGGCGTGTCGTACAACGTACACGTCTTTTTACAGCCTTCTTGAGCCATGAGGAGCGTTTTGGAATGCCCCCGCATCTGACACCAATGTTCCACCATACCCACGCCAACGCTACCCATCAGGACCCAGAGGGCCATCAGACAGCAGAATACACGGGTATAAAGTGGCGTTTTCACAATCGATTTTTTTACACCAACAAAGGTACAAGCCCTTTTGTGTTGACGAATTACAGGATTCAGCCCCTCAGTTATAAAATTTTTAGTAGTTGCTTCTAATTCTCAAGTCGAAAATTTAACCTGCTTGTTTGGTTATGCCCATCGGTGGCTCACCGCCGTTTCGGAAACGGAATTGGGGCAGCTAAACCGACGCGCTCAACCGGACTAAACCCACCTGTTTTGGTAAACTTCATGGTGTGGCTGAAATTCCGCATGGAGTCAGATGGGTCAATCGTCATCATGTTGATGCCGTCGAGCGTAGAACGGGGCATGGCAACTGACAGGATAACTTGCTTCTCGACAAAACCCGTTGCCGTGTTTAAGTTTCTGACGAGGGCGTGAACGACCACTTGGCTAACGGGTAAGTGGGCCTGTACTTCACGGCATATCCGCAGCAGGCAACTACAGACATAGTCTTGATACAATTCGTTGAATTTACTGGCCGATAAGGGTTTACGGGAAAGCTTTCCGCTGGCTAATTGGGACACGGTAAAATCAGGGACCACATCGGTAGCATTCACAAGCAGATCCACTTCAATGTGGTCACTGGTAAATGTAAACTCCAGTCGGCTCCCTAACTCGGCGATGTCCTCAAATGGTGCAAATGCCTCAATAACCTGCCCATACACGTCACTGTTCTTTGCCAGCACCTGACGGGCCAACTCCTGGCGATCCTGCCACTCTTCGTGCTGGCGGTTGTATTCGCCCTGCTTATCCCTGAACAATTGGTCGTCCTGCTGTTTAGCCTGGCCAATAGCTTCTTGCAATCGCTGACTCTTTTTGGGTCCCGACCTGAATAACTTATCCAGAAAAGAAGGCTGATATATATCAAACTTCGCCTGCGCAATACGTTCCTGTTCGTCGGTACGTACCGGCATTATGGGCGGGGCTTCCTGTTGCATAGCGGCCCAATCCACTACGTCGCTGCAATCGCAATGCACGGTTTTGAGCACGCTGACATATTCGTTGTATTCGGCAACTGCCTGAGCGGCATCGACGATGGCCTGGTGTTTCTGAAATTCTTTGTACTGTCGGGCGGCCAAGCGGGCGCGTCGCTGTTGACTACGCTCTACGCGCCGGGCCGTTGTGGTGATAACACGGACTGCTCCTCGTAAACTCATTTCGGTTCAGGTATGATTCGTTGACTGACTCTGAGTGGTATGTTACAGTTCCTGCTCCTCGACTTCCAGTTCGACGGCTTCGTTTTCTAATTGGAATTTCTCCCACTCAGCCCGGTCGAGGGTGTTATTGGCCAGTGCTTTTTCGACCGCCAGACTCTCGCGGTATTGTCGCGCTTCGGAGGCAATGGTCCACTTAGTGTCAATACCCAGTCGTTCGATCTCCGTTTTGATGTCGGCCAACTCAACCCGGAAAAACTCCTTGCGTGGGTTGACCTTGTTCACCTGATTATTCAGGAAATGCCGGTGTAGACTTCGTTCCAGCGCGGGGGCATCGTCGCTGAATAATAGCGCGTGAACGTCGAACTCGAAGGGCACGGACGCATCGCCCAGTTCGCGCACCCGGTCAAGTGGTTCAAGCCGACGGGTCATGCCAATCTTATAGACCTGTTCACCGAACGAGCCGATGTTGGAGATGATATAGACGTGACCCGATTTGGTCTGTTGAGCCATCGACAAGGCCCGCTGATTTTTCTCCTGGGCCGCCTGTAGTTTAGCGGTCAATTCCAGTAGTTGGGCTTCGAAAGCGGTACGTTGTTCCTCTGAGGCTTTCGCTGCCTGCTGCTGCACTTTGTCAATAGCTTTCTGAATGGTCTCTTCCTGTTTGGCGGCATCGCGTTGCGCTTTTTCGTACTCACGACGGGCCTTCTCTTCTTCCCGGATCTGCTCCCGGATGAGTCGTTGTTCGTCGCGCTCTTTCAGCTTCAACTCGTGGGCAACCACCGCCCAACGCAGTTCTTCCAGCCGAGCCTGCAAATATTCGGGCGTGATCCGAGCATCCTTGAAAGGTTTACCCAGGTTATTGACCAGCGCGTAGGCATCGTTGATCTGCTGCGCCAACGTACCGTAATTATCGTGTTTCACGTTCGCCAGGATCGAATCAACTTTGCCGTTGAAGGCATCGGTAACGAAGTTTTCAGCACTCGTTTTCCGTACCGCTTCTACGTAGTCGCATCGGGCAGCAGCCCGCGTTGTCATCAGCAGACGGGTACGTTCGCGAGCTTTTTTCAACTCCACGCCAGCTTCCGTAAAACCAAACGCATCGGCCAACTCGTCCAGCAGGGTAAACGACGGCACCAAGTACTGGTCTCCATAGCCGTTGATGACATTCTTCAGGGCCTGAATGGTACGTTCCAGATCAGCCGCGTTACGGGTAGCAGCCAGGGCTTCACCGGCAATCTCCTCCGCCCGCACGTTGGCATTGCTTACAATCCGATTGGCTTCTTTAGTGGCGTTGAGCAGCACGGTTTCGGCCTGTGTCTGGAGAGCACGGGCTTTGAAACCCGCCTGTTCACGGATGTCTTTTGCCTGCGAACGGGCCTGCCGCAGCTCCTCATCTGCCAGTACCCTTAACCGTTCGGCTTCCTGCTGTGCTTCCGCCAAGACGCGGTTTGCTTCGCGCTCGGCATTCTGGCGTATCTCATCGGCATACTGTTGCGCATCAACGATAGGCCGGTACTGGCTCAGTAAATCAAGTTCCTGCTGAAGCTGGGTTTCACGGCTTGCAGCGGCCTGTTTCGCCTGATCGACTTCCTGTTCTTTCGCCTTCAACTTCTTTCGTTGAGTGAATAGCAGGATCAAGGCAACAAGCAGTAGAGCGGATAGAAGTACGGACATGAAAGAGAATTATAAGTCTTGACGTATCTATTTATACAGTAGAGCAAGACTACTAAAAAGTTACGTTATCGCCTAGATCGTCGTAAAAATTTCCCGCAGTTCACCTGAAAACGCCCAGAAATACCCCCGCCCGCCAGTCCCGATGTAAGTTAGCTTACAGAGCGAAACTCATAGGTAAAGTCGGCGTGGTAAAGGAACGTCAGGTATTGCTGCTGTTCGTCGACGCTGAACCCGCCCAGATCGTCGCCTGCTTCGGTGATGATGCTTACACCACCGCCTTCGTAACACTCATACACTACGGCACGGCATCCGGCTGGACTGTCTAAGAAAGTGGCCTGGGTTTGCACTACGTCACCCACGGTGAACAGCGGCTTCCTCTGTTGCATTTGTACAGGTACGCGTGTACGTACCGTGGTTTCAGCAGCTACCGGATTCAGCAACTGTTCAGCCTCTTCGAGTAAACCCCAGCCCATTAACTCGTCCTCTTCGGCCTCGTAATCGGCGGCACGGGCTAGGTCTGCCCGATGATCGATCAGGAAATCAGCAATGTCAATCGTTCGCTCGAAGCCCTCTTTCTGCGGTTGCCACTTGGCCACAAACGCCCACTTGAAATCTTGATACAGCACTTCGGCTACGTAGCGATTCTGGAAGATGTGCAGGCAAATTGCCAGAGCCGCCTGCGCCGGTCCCGACCCACCGTATCCCCAATTAAGGCCTGATGGCGAATGGTTCCGTACTGTCAGGCTCTCGGCCAGCAATACCTCCTGCCCATCCACGAACAGGCGGCATTGCTCATCCTCACCTCGTTCAGCATCACCAGCGTGATACGTACCCCGGATATGGAAGGTCGTTTTAGTGAGTTGAAAAAGCGGCTTTGTCATACGGCTGGTCCCTCCCACTCGGTTCCTTTGTAGTATTCATCCAGGGCAAGCATTTTCATCGAGTCTCGCTCCGCGTCTGATCGCGCCCGAAACCGTTCCGGGTCGTCAATGCCTTCAGCAATCACCACGTTCACTACGTCGCCTACACTATCGCGTATCTCATAAACCGACACAGACTCCTGATCTATAAAAACTAACTGCACGTCGTCGTGCTCCCTCCCATCCACACGCTTGTTGCAAGGGTTATTAATGTGCTCTTCCATAGCTGAATAGATAAATAATTGGATAGTCAAATATACAACTATTCCGTTAGATATCTCTTCACTGAATGGAATTTACAACGTTGGTCGAGGTTGTCGTACTTTGGGGTTCTGAACGGTCTTGGTTTGGTCGGTAATCGATCGCTGTTCAGTATGCGCCTGTTCTGACCTGGCAGGATTCGTCGTTGCATCGGATTGCTTCACTGGATTATCGATGTTCATCGGAGTACCCGGCATCAAACCGTGCCGCTTTTCCATCGCCCGACAAAAACGACCGATCTCTCGATAGTTAAAGCTTGTTTTGGCCGTGTTTTTACCGTCCAGATCAACCCGGCTGGCTACGATGTGAAAATGCTCGTGGTCACAGTCCCGGTGCCGAAACGCGACCATCGGGTTGTTCTCCATGCCAAACGTTCGGGCGAACGACTGGCAGATACGGAGCATCACCTCGGCGGGCAGGCATTCGCCAATTGGAAATGAAAAACTCTGGTGCCAGACGGGTTTGCGGATGCGGTCGTTCAGGGCGGCTACCGACTTCATGCTGTCAGCCATATCCTCTATGTTTAGCCGCTGCTTCACGTCTTGTCGAAGCCGTTGGTCCGTTACAACCGATACGCCGACGTGTTGCGCGTACAGCAACTCACCGCGCAGGCGGGTCCGGTCGAGGCTCCGGTTGGTACGGGTTTCGTAATAGCAATATTGAATGGCACCCAGGAAGCTGGAGCCAAAGCGGGCTACTTTGCCAATCATAATCGTTTGTCGGTTTAGTAACCGGCCCGAATGCTCTGCAATATCTTTGTTAGATCAGGCATCTTGACCGCAGTATCATCGGCGTGTTGCAG
Source organism: Fibrella rubiginis (assembly GCF_017353185.1). Lineage (GTDB taxonomy): Bacteria > Bacteroidota > Bacteroidia > Cytophagales > Spirosomataceae > Fibrella > Fibrella rubiginis. The sequence goes on from NZ_JAFMYV010000013.1 coordinate 8,911, forward strand.
TGCGTCGATGAGCGCATCCAACTGTTGGATCGTACCCCAATCGGTCTTGTTGTCAGCGCAGAATCGTTTCACCTCGCCAATGACTTCGCCGACACCATACATCATCTCTCGGATGTCCTGTGCGTAAAGTGCATCCGACTCGGCCCGTTGGCTGAGATACAACAGGGCGGTTGTGAGCCGGTCCAGTTTAGCCAGTTCTGCCATCACCTCAACCGGTAGCTTCCGAAAGCGGGGGAGCCGGTGCAGATTGTCCAATGCACCCGACCGTAGCAGTTGCGACACGCTGATGCCTACTTGCTGACTAATCGCTTTCAACTTCTTTTTTTCGGCTTCACTCAACCGAACGTAAACGCCCGTCGAGCGTTTTTGCGGCTCTTTTTCTGACTTCTTACCCAATTGGTCAGTAGTCGATTTTGTGGTTCCCTCCCTCATTTTGTATATACAAAAACATAGCTTGCTGCACACCAAAGAGCCGGTTGCCTGATGCAACTTAGGTTCGGCAGGTACGTCGGTAGTGCAAATTGCGCGGGTTGCCTTGGTTGCTTGAGTTGCATCAAGCAACTGTGTTGTATGAGTTGTCCATTGCTATCTATTCAACTCAGTTGCTTATGGTGCAACGGGCAATTAAGTTGTAAAACTATATTTTATTATCTATTTTTGTTTAATTAATTATCTATTATACTTATGAGTGGAAAGATCATTACTATACATACATCGAAGGGTGGCATGGGAAAATCCACGCTGACAGTGGTTATGGCCTCTTATCTGGCTTATGCAGCCGGGAAACGGGTTGTCGTATTCGATTGCGATCCACCCCAACATTCGGTCGTTGATTTGCGGGAAGACGAACAGGCGGGGCAGGCCATGCTGGCTCAGGCGTTTGATGGATTGACCGATGCTGAATTGGCCGCGAAAGGTCAGCCCTATACCAGTGTCAACGATCAAGCGGCTTTCGAGCGATACCGGTACAACCGGCAACAGGGCATCAGTGCCTATTACCCCATTCACCCCCTCCCCTTCCAGGCTCTGAGCGAACTGGATATGGACCGGGTACGTGCCGATTTCGACTACATTTTCCTCGATATGGGCGGGCAGTTCAACGCTGGTATTCTTCGCGCCCTGGCTGAAACCGACGTATTGCTGGTTCCTTTCACCACGCAGCAGGTTGACGTGGCGGCCTCCATTCAGTACGTCGGAGCCATTCTAGACCGGGTCATGCGTAGCCAGCTACCTGACTATTTGACTATCCGCTGCTTCTGGAACAAGTACAAGTTCACCTTTGCCCGCCGGGCAGACGTACTGGAGACGTATTTCGCTAACCTCTTCCGCAACGACTCACTCCCGATCAGTTTTCTGGAGACTCGCCTGAACGATGCCGATGCCGGATTCGACCGGGCGAAGATGCTAACGACGGTGTCGTCGCCGGTGGTGCTGCCTGCGGGCCGGTACGTTCGGCGCAAGGACGACGGCAGCAGCCGACCGCCCAAACCCGCTGAGTGGCGCGAGGCACAGTACTTACAGGACATCGTTAGCCTGGTCGCCGAGGTAAATGCACTTTTCCCTGAACTGACTAAATCCACTCGCTAATGGATCTCGACAAATACCGACGTACCCCGGCTACCCCCACTGATCCGGCCCCAACGCTTGGCAGTTCAGGCGAAACGTTACGGCAGAAAGCCAATCGGTATCACGACTTTGTTGCCGACAACGTACCCACTGAGTCAGTCCCGACCACTGAGACAACAGCGTCGACCTCTTCGGCTGACCAAGTATCGAAAACAGAGATTGATGCTGGTGAGTCATCAAGTACGAAAGGCAATAAATATAAGTCGAATAAACGCCCTTTGCCCGCGCCAAAACGGCTTACCAATCAAGAACCCGCTTCCCTGTCTGGCGTTAAGATTGTCTTTATCGACGAGGCCATGCGGAAGCAGTATATTCAGATAGCGGGCTATGTTATGCTAAACTACGGCGTGAAGCTGACCATGACGGCTTACTTCTGCTTCCTGCACGAACAGGCCGTCGCGCAGCAGTCCGACCAAACCTTCCTGAACGCCCTAGCTCAGTTTACCCAACCCCGTCCCTAAGTCTATGTTCCTACTGATTTCCACCGGTACGTTTCTCGCCTTGGCTACGCTCGCCCTGATCGTATGGGCGGGGTTAGTACTGGTCTTTACGGGTCGTTCCAAAGCGAAAAAACATACCCGTCCCGCGCCCGCTATCCAATCGTTTTTCCAGCCAATTGCCGGAAAGATTGCGGTGGACGTACCCTTCCCGATGGCTTCGTATGACCGCACGGAGCTAATACCGTTGCGCCCTAAAGCCTCAACCAGTACGGCTGAGCCTACTTTAGCCCCAGAAACCCCCACAGCTTCAGCCTCTTCATCAGAGTCTATACCACCGGTATTGGACGATCCGGCTTTTGCACCCGCAGACCCAGATGAAGAGACGACATCGGATGCAGCACCCGACACAGCATCGGTATTGGAAACCACGAACGTACTCACGTACTCCACCGACACGATCAACCCCTCCCCTACCGGTTTCCGGCTCTCGCTCGACCGGCAGTTGTTGAGCCGACTGCTCAGTGATGATTCGCTCTGCCAAGAGTTCGAAGCCGTTCGCGCCCTGACCCTCGACCGACAACGCGACACGGGCCGCTCTTACGCCAGCCTATTCCGCGAAGCCGTAGCCGACAAGCCCGCCGACGTGCAGGCGATGCTCCTCAATTTGCTCGACGAGGAAGAAGCCAACGACTACGATTACGCAACGTCCGATTATGCTTAAGTGCGCTTTGACCGCCCAATCTGATTTATTTATTGCCTTTCCTGCTCACCCCTTGATTCGTGCGCGAACCGGGCAGGGTCTTTTGGGGCGCAACCGGCCACGCAGTGGTGAGGGCGCGACCCGAAAGATGCTGCCCCGCGCACCCGGCGGGGCTGGCCCGAAGGGCGTTCCCCGCCGTACCCCTTGATTATTTATGAGCTATTTAGCTATTTGCATATACATCAATCACTAATTCTATTACTCATGGTCAAGGAGTATATCTACGTAACTACAAATCCTATTCATAATGTTGAGCTGGTTAAGGTTGGGCGCAGCAACTCGCCGAAAGATCGCGTAAAAACCCTCTCTAATGGTCAACCGAGTAAGCATGTGCTGGAATGGTACATGGAAGTACCAGATTCACATGCTGCTGAGAAAATCGCGCACATGGTATTAAAGCCGTATAAGTATAAAAACGAGTACTTTAAAATTGGTTTTAACGAAGCCGTAGTCATAATCAAAGAAAAAGTTTGTCATGCCCTCGACCTAAATCAACCGGCCTGCTTTGAAGGCAGGAAACTTCGCGCTGCTACTGCCGCTACGCTGCCAACAGCTTCAGCAACAACGGAAACGACTACAAATCAATCAGAAAAAAAAATAGCGAAAGATCAAAAAGCATCGTTAGTAGCCACTGATGTTTCAGCGCAGCTAACTCAGACCGAACGGCTGAGTCAGTTTGTTCATGAGGTACACACGAAGTGGCGCAAAGCAAACCGAAGTCTGGCCGGTTTATTTTCTAAACAGGTTGGTGATGAAGGTGAAACCTACATCAAGCGTACGCTTGAAAGCAAACACGGTTATTCAGTTGTGTTTACACCTGCTAGCCAAACCCCGGTTGACGTAATTGGCATAAAGTGGTGTGGCTATTTCTGGCACCTGGTAATGATTCAGGTTAAGATGTCAACGACAAAAACTGCCTATGAACTTAGTGGTAAGGAAACCCAAGCAATCCGAGATTTCGGACGTTTCTTGAAAGAAGAGTACCTAGCTTCTGAGTTATATAGAGACTACGCCGATAAACCGATTGCCTTCTCTGTCGGACTGGCAAATGTCAAAAATCATAGACCTGCACAGCCCCGGTGTACCTTGAACAGTTCCTACTTCATCAACTGGTACTGGAGCAAGCTGCCCCGCGAAAAGTTAGCCCGAATACAGGAACTGGTTGAGGAAGCTCATTCGCTAAAATGATCTTCCCCACTCATGGTCGTTAACTGGAAGCAGTGCCAAACCTACGAGGAAGCCCGGCACTTCCGAAACTGCATTTACCTGCACGAATGGGGCGGCAAACCGTTTTACTGGGGCAAAATCCACAATATCTTCTTTGGTGGGCATATGCGAACCCGTGAAGGCTTTCGGGCGAGTGGTCGATACAATGCTGGGTACAAACATTGGATAGAGGGCTGTTTGAGACACGGAGCCTCATTGTACCTTGGTCAGATCACCACTGATGATGTCTTTACAATTGATGAGGTTGAAAATCATTTGATTGCTGCCTTTCCAAGCGAGATGAATGTCAAGCACATCGTTGGCGGACGAGAAATTGTACTTGTGCATGTTGGCGACGTACCTGTCTGCATTCTTGAGAAAATGGAAGAGGCTCGGTAAGCATTGCGTGAGCTACCCCTTTGATTTTTTTCACCTGCGCCGATGCCTTCAAGCATCGGCGCAGGTGAGCGGGTCAGGCTACCAACTCGGCGACTTCGGTTTCTATGGGTTCGCCCTCCGTTTCCATTTTCCGTTTCAGGTCGGCGACTTCGGTTTCTAAGCGGTGCAACTCGGTTTCCTGCCGGAAAGGTTGAGCGAGTTTGCGGCTAAACTCCTGCTCGATGAGCCGGGCGCGTTCCAGTTCGCGGATGAGTTGGGCGGGGGCTTCACAAGCGCGGGCAACGGCGGCTTTCAGCGAGGAAAACAACCCGTTGGCCGACCCGACCACGCCCGACACTTCCCGGCCCCACTGATAGCGTACTACCGCCTGACCGGGCAAAAAGTCGCCAATCAATTCCTGTGATCGCTCCCCAGTCAGAGTCAGCGGCAAGCCATTAACTAGTATTGTTCTGGATTCCTGCGCCCGGCGTTTTGCCAATCCCTTAACCTGCTCAATCAGGTGTTGCACTGGTTCACCCCATTTTTCGGTATAAGTCGTGCCGTTTACCGTCACGTTCGTTACGGCGTAGAGCTGGCCGAAATGTGTTTGTAAGGTCGCCGTTTCCTGCTCCAACTTGGCCAACGTTGGGCCTTGCTGTCGGATGAACCGTTGGGCATTCTCGACCTGCCATTGGGCATCCATTACCCCGCGTTGCCAGTTTTTACGGGCCTGCATTACCCGCGATAGTTCAAGCTGCTTTGTCGTGTACAATAGGGCGTGTTGAGAGCCTGACAGCGTCGCCATCATTTGGTCGAACGACATAGCGGCAAAATCATCGTCCGCGCTGATGTCGGCCATTTGGTCGTCGGCAATATGACCTTTCAAGACCTGGTTGATAAACTTTTGCTTGATGGCTAACCGCCCGTAAGCCGTAGCGTCGAGCGTCCGGTCAACGCCGTAGGTCAACACCTCTACCGGCAAGTTCCAAACGGCATGTAAGTTGCCCTGCCGAATCAGCCGCCCATTCCGTTGCTCAAAATCAGTCGGTCTATTCGGCGCGTCTAGGTGGTGAACGGCCACCAAGCGTTCCTGCACGTTTACGCCCACGCCCGCCCGCTCCGACGTACCCAGCAAGATACGTACCTCGCCCGTGCGAACTTTGGCAAACAGCGGTTCGCGCTTGTCGGCCTCGGCGGGAACAATGGCAATTTCAGTTTCTGGTATACCCTGCGCGATCAGCTTGGCCCTTATATCCTCAAACAAGTTGAATCGTTGCACGGTCTGCGTGGCTCCTTCCTCGTCAAACCACCCGCGAACCGATGGACTTTGGTAGTTGTCGGCAAAGACCAACTGCGTTCCCAGGTACGTAGCGGATTTTTGATAGAGCCGCAACACTTCCGTTACCAACTGGTTACACTTCGACCCGGTTTCGTCGGGATTCTCAGCATCCAATAGCCGTAAATCAATGGTGGCTTTGCGGGCCTGCCCGAAGCACACCAACGGAATGTGTGAGTTATCACGCTTCTCGGCCCCGCTCAGGTTCTCAAACCAACGTAGCGTTTGCTTGATGCGGTCCAACTCGTCGGCTACGCCCTCGGTCTGTGGCAGAATAATGCGCGTATGCTGCCCGTCTTTCAGTACCGGTAACGTACTGTCGCGCTGAAACTCGATCACGTCTTCGTTCAGCACCACGTCAACGTGAGCGCGGTACAACTCCGATAATTGCTGCACGTTAACAAACTTCGCAAACCGCTCTACCGCCTTAAAGTTGCCCGTTGCGGTCAGTTCAAACGACTGAATCACGGTGCCGAACGCTCCGGCGAACTGGTCAAATGTGGACAGCATAGCCTTGTTCAGCCGGTCAGGGGCAATAAACCGTAAAGTCGTCCACGCTTCGGCCATTGTGTTGCTGATGGGCGTACCCGTCGCCAACACAACCCGGCCCCGCCGTGCCTGCACCGTGCGGCACTTAAACAACGCGCTTAGTGCATCCTCCGAACCCGCCGTATCAATCCCTTTGACGTTCTGTCGGGCCGTGAAAAAACCAAGCCGTTTGTAGCGGTGGGCCTCGTCCAAAAACAGCGCGTCGATGCCTAATTGGTCAAACGTCAGCATCTCGTCTTTTTTGCGGTCGGCCTGCCGGATGCGTCGGTTTGCCAGTCGTAGTTTTAATTCGTTCAACCGCTTTACACTCATAGGCCGGTCGCGTCCCTGCCGGGCTGCTGCGGCTATGGTGTAGGCCACCCGGTCAATTTCTTCCTGAATAAACGCTTCCTCACTGGCGGGGTCGTCGGGTATCAGTTTCAGGAAACTTTGCGGAATCAGCACCCCGTCAAAATTGTTCGTCGCAATTCGCTGTAAGAATCGTTTGCGGTTACTGGCTTCTAAGTCGGCGGGCTGCGGTACGTAGATGATGGCCGATGGATAGAGCGTCCGCCACGCACGGGCAAAGTCGTTGAGGGTTGAATTTTGCACCACAATCATAGGCTTGTGGGCTACGCCTAACCGCTTCAATTCCATAGCCGCCGAAATCATGGTAAACGACTTACCCGACCCGACGACGTGCGCCAACAAGGTATCCTGCTCCTTAATTCGCTCCACGCCCCGAAACTGGTGCAAGCGTAACTGAATCGCGGGCGACGCGCCGGGGTACTGTTTTAGGGCGGGTTCGCGGTACATTTTGTGTACGTAGCTGTTGTAAAGCTCATTGTACACGGGTTCGATGGCCGCGCTGTGGTGGTCCCGTACAAAGTCAATAAACAAATCGTTTAGAGCCTCCTGCGCTTGTACCGCCTGGCTGGTGGCTTCAATATCCTTTACCGTTTTTTCCTTACCCTCTGGGTCAATAATCGTTTTGGTAACGACAACGGTACGTCCCTGTAAAGCCGCTTCGATGAGTTGAATAGCCGTTCGGCGCGACGTACCCAACGAGCGATTTTGCACCGATGAAACGTTCCCCGCTCCCGTTACTTCATACTGCCCTACTCGCTGATTATACCCGACCGTTACGCTGCTGGTCTGCACGGTTTGGCCGATAAATTGTTCAATGATGTACGTAGGAATCCAGGCCGACCCCAACCGAAACTGAATAAGCGGGGCGGGTATGGTAGCCGGTACTACGGCGGCTAACGCCCTAACATTCACGGCGTACCGGGCATCTGTGTTGGCAGCTTCGGTAGCCTGCGCTAACTTTTTTCGCACGTTACCCGACAGGTACGTATCGCGGTCGTCCAACTGCCCCGAAACCGGATTTGGGTACGCTAATTCACTCGTTACCAGTTCGCTCTTGACTGCATCGACGGGTTTTTGCATCCACCGGCTGATCTGCCCCACATCGACCCGGCCCGTTAAGGCAATAGATAAGCGTAACGCATCGGTCAACGTTTCCACCCGTTCGGGGCAATGGGTGGCGGGGTGTACGCACTGCCGGAAAATATCGGCTTTGTTAATAATATGGCCCTTCTCGGTACGGCTCACCACTTCCAACGCCTGAACGGTAGCAAATTGCGGGTCGTATTCCTCCAGGAACGTAACGGCCCGGTTCCGGTTGAGCGTTCCGAAATAGCGCGTGAACAGTGAATAGGCGTGGTTTAACTCCATCCGTAACTCGTCGGTGATGGCCTCTCCCCTACCCTCCTGCTCGGCGCGTCGCAATTCCGTAAAGGCTTTCTTTACCCGCTCGTATTGAGCAACAACGAGCGTTTGGCTATAGCGTTTGCCCCGAATCGTTACCGATTCCGTAAACCGCGCTGATTGGGTGGCTGGCCGGGCTGCGGTCCGTGGGCCTTCTTCGTAAACGTTGGCTGGTAGTTCAGAAATGGCCGCGCTTAGTAACTGCGGCAACTGGTCGGGGTTTGGCTGGTGTAAGGTCGGCTGATCGGCCCGGTACAAGCCGCCTTTACCTACCTCATCGGCAAAGTGCATGGTTCCCAGCATCATAGCCGCCCGGCTATGGTAATACTCATTAACCGCCAATGTTCTTGCCGACTCTAATTCATTGCCTTTCGCGTCCGTTAATTCGGCGCGTATGGTGATTGTCCGCTCAAACGCATTGGCCGCAAAGGGTCGCGCACTGCCCGACCGCTTCCGCAAAAACAGTACGTCGGTCGTTACCTGCGTTCCGGCGTTGGCTTCAAATGCATTCGACGGTAGCCGGATGGCTCCCAATAGTTCTGCCTCGGCTTCGTTCGTCAGGAATTGGCGAAACTCTGTACCGGCTGCATCAAGCGTACCCGCCGACGTAATCAGGGCCACAATGCCGCCCGGCTTAACCAACTGCACCGACCGCCCAATGAAATAATTATGAATGGCAAATTGGTTTAGTTCGGGGTGGTTGCGGTCGTACACCGTGTAACTGCCAAAGGGTACGTTACCAATTACCAGGTCAAAGCTACCGGCTTCAAACCCGGTCTGCTCCAGACCGCAAACGTGGGTGTCAACCTCCGGGTACAGCGTTTGCAGCAACTGCCCCGATAGGCTATCTTTTTCCACCGCTACCCACGCCGACCGTACGCGCAACGTTGGGGGCATCAGTCCGATAAAATAGCCAATCCCTGCGGCTGGCTCCAAGATGCGACCGCCCGTAAACCCGAACTGCTCAACGGCCTGCCACATGGCCGTTACCACTTGGGGGGCCGTATAAAAAGCATTCAACGTGGAGGCTTCGGCGGCTGTCTGCTCGGCGGGGGTTAGCAGGTCGCTCAATCGCTGCCGGGTACGTCCGTATTGGCTCCCCCACCGGCTTACGGCATCATCGACAAAAACCGTTTTGTCCGTCTGGCCCCGCTGCCACGTCTCGAACGCATCCGCTTTCCAAATGGATGATAGACCGCCCCAACCCGTATATAAAGACAAAATTTCTTGCTCGGCTGGTGTTGCGGGTCGTTGGACTTGCTGTAGTTGTTTGAGTGTTTCCAGCGCGGCAAGATTAGTCTGTAGTTTGGCCGTGTTGCCAATTGGTATGACAAACGAATCTGCATTCAGCGTAAAGCCGGTTTGCTGCTCCGTTGCAGGTACGTCTATTGGCTCAATGGCTGGCGGCTGGCTGGTCCGTGTCGATGGGGCTGGTTTGGGGCGGGTAGGTGGTACTAAGCCGGGCTGACCAAACAGCGCGTATTGATTGGCAATTAGGACAACAGGCCGAACGGTGGCCGTGCGGGTGCGTGGCGTTGGGTAATGGGTCATAATTAGCTGACTAGTTTAACACTATAAAGATAGTCAAATATTCAGCTATTTAAATATCTATATAGCTACTACTCAGGCTTTTACAACCCGCTTGATTCAGACCACTTTTACCAATTACCCCTTGATTCTTTTTAGCTCAGCGTATTTCGATTTCGGTGCTATATACCCGAAACTCGACTTCATGATTGGTTAGCGTAACAAACCGGTACGGCGTGTCTGTTTGTGGGCTTGCTCTTGATACCTGTGAATCACTTATAGCCCAGCCCTCCTGCCCTACCGGCAGTGTTGGCCCTACTCGTTGTGTCAACTTGACCCGCTGCCAACCTTCATCTGGTGGTGTATATAGCTGTCTATCCATGTAGCAAACTAGCTGAATAGCCCACAACGGACTATTCTTTGTAAAAAGTGAAATAGCTGAATAGTTTTTTATTCAGCTATTTCACTAATCGACTATACATATACTCGATTAGGTACGACGTTGTCAACTATCGCGTTCCTGTATCTTGGCGTGCTCGCTGCCGCAGTTGCCCAAGACGAGGGCTGAAACGATGACTTCGCCAGGAGAGCCAACAACCGTTTGTATCGTTCACGTCCCTGTTCTATAAACGCATTACCCATTGCGTCGGCGGTTGGTTCAAAATAAAATACCTGAAACGGAGCCGTTTTCTGCACACCAAGCAAGACGAACCGTTTAGCATTAAGTCCGTCCAGATAGAAGGCCGTTTGCCGGTCGTATTGATACAATTCGCAGCATTCTAAAAACTGCTGGTACGTGCGGGCGCGGGTCGTTTTGATGTCTACTATCAGGCCGTGCCGTAGCCGAAGATCTGTTTGACATTTGCAGAGCAACCCGGTTTCCGGGTCGCGGAACAGGTGCGGCTGTTCTTTCTGACCCCATTGCAACGCCCACCGGCCAAAGCGGGTGGCTCGCACAGCCGTAGCCATTTTGGTTAATCGCTCCCGGTCAATGTCAGCGGGAATTGGTCGCCCGCAACGCGGTTCCAAAACCAATTGATGAAATGCCGATCCCTCAGCATAGGCAGCGACGGGGGTTTTATTAGGCGTTGCCGTAAGAAACCGCTCAAACTCGGTTAAGTCTGAATTAGAGATAGCGGGATAGGCACGATAAGTTGCGGGCTGAAATAGCATGATAGACGGATAGCTAATTAAGGAGATAAAAAATTATTTGGGTAGCCGACTATTTAAATAGTCGGCTACCCAAATAAAAAACTATACGGTTATTACCTCGGCCTCTTGTACAGCCTGTTCAGTAGACTCACCAACAGGCAGCGCGATTGAGTCTGTAGCTGGCAGGGCGAAAGTTTCGGAGAAGCTGAGGTAGTTGGCCGTTTGCTTCAACGTATCGCGCCGGTAGATCGGACAATCAGCCGCGTACTCGGCCAATGCCTGCACCGTTTGCGGATCGGCGAGGGTGTAGCTGAATCGCCCGATGAACCATGATTTCGTCGGGTCATTTTTGCTCGTCACTTTTTCCGGGCGAACCGTCAGCACCACATCACAGAGCGTTTTTGGCTCGTTACCTTCGTAAAGAAGCTTTTTAAAGATGCCACGCAACTCGGCAAGCGTGGTGCCATTGAACATGATGCTTGATACGCAGTTGAGCGCGTCGATAAAGAACAGTTCTGCCCAGGGTTCGCGGGTGCGATTGAATAGTCCGTCCTCAAACACACGGAACACAAACGGCTGAAACGAAAACTCTTTTACTGCTTTGCCATTACTATCCAGTACAACCGTGTCACCGTCGATATTGAACTGCCCGGTTTGGGAGTTGTAGCGGTACTGTTTTGGGTCGCCCTCGATGTAGCGGAAGCGGTTAGCAATGATAACTTCACCTTGCGTGTTGGTAATTTCATGCTGGTACGATTTCATAATCGGTATAGCGAAAAAAGGAGTTAACTAGTCTGGGCTTCACCGGCCAGACGTTCCGGTTTCAACACTATAAAGATAGCTGTATATTTGGCTATTTTCAAGACAACCAATTGATAATCAGTGTTTTGTGAACCCAATCTGATTCTGCTCCTTTTGAGATACCCCTTGATTCCTAGCGAACTATTCTATTATAAAAAATACTATATAGGTGAATAGTTAGCTATCTTTTTATTCAACTAATCAGTTCTTACTACGCTTGGGTGAAGCCAGTAATTCCTGTTCGCGTTGTTGCAGCAAGTAGCGTTGACGGCGGGTATCGAGTATGCCTTCGAGTCGGTTCAGTTCATGTTGAAAGGAAGGCGATTCGGCAAGCGTATCAGCCTCGGCAAGCAACTTCCGCAAAATCGGTGAACCATCCAGGGTTGCCTTGGCCGCTACGTAGCGATGTTGCCAGTAGCCAGCGGCAAACCTATCCCGCTCGTGAGCGGCCTGTAACCAACCATAGAACAGACCACCCATAGCCAGTCCGGCCAACACCACTCCAGCAGTCAGATAGCGTACCAGTCGAAGCAACGACTGCCCAGGCTGCTCGACCTTAACCAGCTTGGGGACGAGTTTCTCCAAACAAGCTTCCACGGTCGGGATGAGCTGATCCGAGAGCTGCGGAAGCCAATTGGTGAGCCGTTGCACTAATTCGGTACGTTGCTGCTCACCGGCATCTTGCAGGGCAGAAACCAGCGCGCCAATCAAGTGGGGATCGAAAAGCGGAGCATCCGGGGTGGTGGCCAATTCGGGTTGAGGGGGCACGGGTAGGAGAGGAGTTGACGGTTGGGGCGATTGCTTCCAGTAGGGATTAGTTGGGTAGGTCTGACCAGAGTTTGGCTGGGTAGGCAGCGGTCGTTGCTGACCGATCATGTCCTGTTCGGGGTGAGTAGGAGAGGGGGCTGGATTCATGGACAAAAATTTCCCTGCCGACCCGTTTCACCGGTCGGCAGGGGAGAATACAGTTAGAGTGTGGTTCGATAGGCCCGGACGGCTTCAGCAGCCGGTTCTGCCGTTGTTTGCTTCGCGGTCTGCTCTGATTTCAACTCAGTATGGGGCCGGATCGTAGGCGGTGCGCCGACTTTTAGCGGACTGGAATCCGGCAGCGGTTCACCCTGCCGATTCTGGAGTACGTCGTTAAGATCTTTCTGCTGCCGGGTGGGGCGTACCACCTGGTACAATGCCTGACCCTGCCGTTGATTGATTTCATCCGATAACATCGTCAGGGCCTTAACAAGTAAACGACCATCGTTGGGGAAGTGAATACGGGTGCGAGTCACGGCCTGATTTTGTTGTGAATCGAGCAACGTCTCGCGCTGAAACTCCTGCACCTTATTCTCTTTATCATTCGCGTCGCCATTGTAATGAAACTGCTTCGTGAAGCGGTTCATCTCGTCGAGAAATCGCCCTAAAAACGCTTCATTACGCTGTTGAGCCTCGCCGGGTCCGGTTGTGCCGGGCGTGAGGGGTTGGCGGAGTTCAAGGTCAAGCTTGTTGACACCCGAATACAGGTCTTTCTCGAGCTTGGCATCTTTGTGCAGTTGCAGTCGGTTGTCAAACTCATTCCCGGAGATCATGGCTCGCTCCCGCGCGAACCGGAATTCATTACCCACCTTGCCGGTCATGTACTCCGACTGTGCCAGCTTCGATATGTCGTTAGGCAAGGGCACACCGAAAGCTTTGGCATACGTAAAGGCCGGAATCACCGACTGCACCATCTCGACCGACACCTTCACATAATCGTTGGGCATGATTTCCTTAAAACGAGCCTGGTGGTTAATCGCCAGTTTATGACCTTCCGACAACGTACCGTCAGCAACATCGAACCGTTTCAGTACGTCGCTAAACGTTTTGACTTCCGGGTCGAAGGCAAATTTTGGCCCCAGTACGTTCGCCAGTGGGTTAGGAGGGAGGTTTGGTCCCGAATAGGCAATCTCCGGTTTAACGCGCAGGGCCGGATCAGCCGCCGGATGAGTCAGGCCGAGGTAGTTGATAGCAAACCGCAGGCCGGCATTATCCCCATCCTGCGCGATGACAAACTGGGCTTCCGGGTTGCGGTCGAGTACCTTTTGGATGAACCCCATCTGTCGGCTTCCTGGTTGGCCACCCGTTGCCATGTAGAACCGTCGTTCGCCTTCCGCTTCGGGATTCAGTTGTTTGAACGATAGCGCGTCGATGGCTGATTCGGCCACCAAAATTCGTTGCGCCTGCACTTCCTTAAAGGCGTTTCGGGCCGACTCAATTGGTAATTGAACCTGCCGGGCAACGCCTTCTTCCACGAAATCGAATGAGATCGTATCAGCGCGGGGTCGGTGAACCGTACCGATGGTCCCGACAGGTAAGTCATTGCGGCCATGCATGGCCAAGGGCATGGTTAATTCGTAAAACCGGTTCGAATGCCACATGGCCTCACCCCGCTCGCCCGATGGAAACGACTTAAATCGCTCATTACGAATATCCATCGATACCAGATGCCCGTCCTGCGCGTACATGGGGAAGGCCGTGTTGTGATAGGTCGCGCCTTTGTCGGAGGTATACGAGATGTTCTTGATGCGACCGTCAAACTCCGGCGAAAACAGTACGTCATTGTGCAGTGACCGCCCTTCGAGGTAGCGCGTATCGGTCAGGGGTGCAATGGTGTATCGACTGTGCAGGTCTTTCTCGCGGAGTTTGGTGTCGATGAGCGCGTCTTTCACTTGCTTCAGCGGGGCCGTAACGGTTTTTTGCAGCGTGTAGTCGGCTGAAGCCATAATGCGATCAACAGCTTTGAACACGTTGCGGTAGATACCGTTCTCGACCCGTTCCAGAAACTTGATCACGTCGCCCCGCCAGCCGCGCTGATCGTTCATGTCCACGAACATCTTCTGACCGTACTTGTCGCCGGTGTACACGGCCAGTCGTTCCTTCGCGTTCTTCTCGCCCCGTTCGTAGATAAGCCACTCGTCGCTCGGTTTCGATTTCTTGGTGTCGAGTTGAAACCCGTAGTCTTGCAATACTACCTCCAGATCAAGATCGCGCTTAATGGCCTCGAAATCACGCACCAGCTTTTCGGTACGTGGTTTGGTGGTGGTATCACCCTCTGTCGTTTTCGCGTCAGTGGGCTGATTGGGTTTGGTGGCTTTGGAAACCTCGGTTTCCTCCTTCATACCGGTTGACGCAGTACGTTGAGTGCCGTTGGGCGACAAGTCAATTCGCCTGTCGTCGGCGTATTTCTCCAGCGTCTGGACATTCCACGCCTTATGATAAGCCGTCGACTCGCGGACATTCTGGTAGAGGTCCGGCACGGCCAACTGACGATAGGCGACGGACCCATCCAATTTGCCCCGGTTGGTGATTAGCGCGGCCCGGTTCGTTTGGGCGCGGGTGAACAAGTCGCCAAAGTCATTGGCCTGGAAGCCATTGATGGCCGGGTACAGGCCCACCCGTTGTGGGCCATCACCGAGGGTAAGCATCTTTTTCGGTTGCGGATTGTCAGTCAGGTCAGGGTTCGTCCGGGTCAGGACGCGGGGGCCGTACATCGCCTGGATGGCTGTATCGAGTCGTTCGAAATTGGCGCGGGTCGGCTCGATCCAGAGTTGCACATTCCCAATGGCACGGGCCGGGTCGATGGCATTCATAGCGTAGTCGCCAAACGCCAGGTAACGTACCCCCGCTTTGTTGAGGTGGCGCAGAATGGCCAACTGCTCACGGGTAGCGCGGTTTTGGGCTTTCTGTTTCATACGTTGCGCTGGGTTAGTTCGGTTGGTCAGGTACGTTCAACTCGAAGCCGCCGAGGGTCGGTTCGTGTATCCGGTGGAGATCCCCGGCCAAGACGGTTAGATCATGCTGAAGTTCTGTGAAGGCCAAAAACAAGCGTTCCCGCTCGTCGGGGGTGAGTACCTGCCAGAGATCAGGGTCGTTGACGGCGGCATTGAGTACGGTTATGGGTGGGTCGCCGGGTTCTTCGCCGTCACCAATGAAAAGGGGCTGAATCGCCTGGTGAATGCGGTCGCGGCCCCATTGTTCTTCAAGGGAAGTCAGATAAAGCATACGTCAGAATTAAAGCGTTGGCTTGGGGACTACGGCCAGTTCGTCGACTGGCCTGTTGTGCTGGACAGGGTCAATCCCACGGGCTGAATGATCGGCTGCAGCGGGCAACAACGTCAGCGATAGGGTAGGAGAGTGGGTCTCCGCTGATACAGTTTGTTGAATCAAGACCGGGCTGATCGAATGCACTATCTGCTGGTGAATGTCTGTCAACATCGGGTGCCAGATCATTGCGCTGGCCTGTACAACTCCGGTAGTTTGGTTCACAGGACTTTCAAATGAAGGTCTGAATAGGTGTATAAGTCGGTTAGCCTGTGCATCACTGAGTTCAATCGGTTCTCCGTTGCTCTTATTCATTGCTTTTGTTTAATATTTTATCTAAAACTAGGTAATATTTTAAATATCCAATTGATACACGGCTTATTTTTGTCTTGTGGAAGCGAACGCATATAATGATAGTACACCCTCTATTTTGGCTAAACTGGCTGGTACTGAGCTGTTGCTTAGAAGTTACCCCCTCACTAAAGGCAAGAGATCAGAGTCAAGATTCAATAGCTCAACGATGCCCGATAGCTGGACGAACAGAGAGATTTGACGCTGTACCAATTTCGAGTGACCCATTCAGCCGGGCGTGGATAGCCACGGCATTACCAGACCAGATTACAGCTCAGTTCGTCGCGCTGTTCTGGCAATCGCCTGCATTGGCGCAAACTATCCCCTGCCTGCCACCCCTCGGCGACTGGTCGGGCAACTACATCTCATCAGGGTTTGGCTGGCGAAACCATCCGATGCTTCGCACCGTCCGACACCATGACGGTATCGACATTGCCGGTCCGCATCAGTACGTGCGTGCAGCCGCAATGGGTCAAGTGAGTACGGTCGGCTACAGCAAAACCTTGGGCCACTTCGTCTGCATCGACCACCTGAACTCGTATCGTACCGTCTATGGCCACCTTTCGCTGACGTTGGTGCGGGTAGGCCAGACATTGCAAATTGGTGAAACGCTGGGTATCACGGGTCAGTCGGGCCGGGCCACGGGCGTGCATCTCCATTACAGCATTACGAAACAGAACGTACCTGTCGATCCGGTGCCATACCTCACGCTGGCAATGGATGTGGTACGTACCTATCAGCAACAGGCCCGCCGACAGACCGGGTCTAATCCTTAACTTATTTTATTACTATGCCGGAAATGACCAGCAAAGAACGCGAGGGCCATACCCAGACCGTTGAGTTATTTATTATCGCTGCCGTAGGGATGCTATTGCTCCATTGCCTGTGGTTTTGTCATGAGCTTATTGAGCCGGCTATTTGGCTACGTAGCTATCTATATAGTTTTTTATCCACGCTTAACAATCGGCTGGGCCTGTTCCGAAATCCGTTCACTAGTAAAGCGTTTGTGCTGTTGTTGCTCTTCCTGTACGCCATCGGCTCGAAAGGCAAGATTGATCCGGGCATTGGGCGGCATCAGGTACTGCGGCACACGGGCGCAGGCCTGCTGCTGTTTCTGGGTTCGATACCGCTGTTGTATGCTAAAGCACTCGTGGCTCCACTGGCAGTCGATATACTGTATATTGGCCTAACGGTAGGCGGTACCATGCAATTAATCAAAGGAGGGCAGTACCTGTCGCGCATCCTCTTTACGCGGTCGCCGAACGATATTTTCAACGATACCAACGAAGAGTTTCCGCAGAACGAAACCTTCGTGCAGAATGAGTTCTCGATCCATTTTCAAACGCAGTATTTCTTCAAAGGCCAATGGCGGCAGGGGCTGATTAATATCGTGAATCCATTCCGCTCCAACATGGTGCTGGGTTTGCAGGGGTCGGGGAAAACCTTTGCCGTGCTGATTCAGGCACTTTGGCAAAGTCTTTACAAAGGCTATACGGCTTACGTCTATGATTTCAAATTTCCTGACCTGACGGAAGAAGCCTACAACGCCTATCGCAAGACCCTGGCCGAGAACACCTACGCCTGGACACCCGCCGATCAATTGGCCGAGCGCAAACGAAACCGACAACCGCTGATTCCAAAGTTCTACGTCCTGAATTTCGACGACATCGAGTTTTCGCACCGCTGCAACCCCATCCACGCCGACGGTATGACCGACGTGATGGATGCCTATGAAGCCGCCCAAACAGTGATGCTCAACTTGAACAAAACCTGGGCGCAGAAACAGGGGGAATTCTTCCCGGAGTCGGCGATCAATTTTCTAACATCGGTATTCTGGTACCTGCGGACGGTCAGCCTGAAGTATCGTGCGCTATTGGAAGCAGAACGGGCCAAACCCGAATCGGCGCAAGACCCGGATCGGCTGGCGGCTTACCAGAGGTTGGCCAACTGCTGCACCTTCCCGCATACGCTGGAATTCACGAACCGACGCTACGACGAAACGTTCGCCTTGATGGAACGATACCCCGAAGTAGAAATCTACGTGCGGCCCTTCATCGATGCCCGCGACGGTGGGGCGATGGAGCAGTTGGAAGGGCAAATCTCGTCGGTACGTATCCCGATGGCTCGGCTCTCCTCCCCAACGTTATACTGGGTCATGACAGGCCACGATTTCTCGCTCGACATCAACAATCCCAATGATCCTAAAATCCTGTGCACCGGTAACAACCCTGACCGGACAGCCATTTACGGGACGGCCTTCTCGCTCTACACGGCCCGGCTGATGAAATCGGTAAATCGGAAAGGCCGACTTAAATCGGCCCTGTTCTGGGACGAGCTACCAACGATGTTCCTCAAAGGTCTCGATATGCTGATCGCAACGGCCCGCTCGAATAAGGTCGCCACTTGGTTGGGTATTCAAGATTTCGAGCAGCTCACGCGGGACTACGGCGAGAAAGAAGCAAAGGTGATTATGAACCTCGGAGCCAACGTGTTTTCAGGTACGGTGGTCTATGAGACCGCCGAGAAACTGTCGCGCCGATTCGGCAAAACGAACCAGGCCAAAGAGTCGATTACCTACTCAAAGAACGACACCACAATCAACGTATCGCAGCAACTAACCGAGATGATTCCAGCGGCTAAAATCTCCCGGCTCAAACAGGGGGAGTTCGTCGGGCAATTCGTTGATAACTTCGGCGAAGAACTGGACCTGAAAACCTTTAAGTGCCTGATCAGTGTAGACAGTGAGCAGCTAAAAAAGCCTCACAAATTGCCCCCCATGCTCGACCTTGACGGCATCATTCGTGACGTATACGGTGGTAATCCAGGTACGTTAACGCCTACCGAACGACAGCACTACAAAACCCAGTTGCTTCAGGATAACTACCGGCGGGTAAAAGAAGACATTCAGCTACTGGTCGATTATGAGGTGGCTGAGTTTGGGATTGTGTTTAAGGAGAGAAAAGCAACGTAGTCTGCTCGGTAAGCTTACCTATTTAACTTATAGTTTAGTTGCAAAAGAGTGCTACAGTAACCTGAACGGGATGAGCAGCAGGAGGGGAGTTTAGTCGCTGTTCTATATGCCTTATCATGTCGTTCGTACCTTGACGGTACCCGTACTGTTGTCCCCATATAAACCCAGTCGCAGTTCATAAAGCAATCAGCACGATCATAAGTAGGAGTCGTCTACGTGCGTAGTTTGGTATCTTTTCAGGCATCATAGTTATTTTAAAAAAGTGAGCCCTTCGTAAGAAAGTCCCGACGTTGGTTCATAAACACTCTTATGTTGTATGGTCATTTCAAATAATAAATTGGTTCTTCGCACTTTGTGTAAAGCTTACAAAAATACCCCTTTGTTCCTTTCTGACTGCCTTTAAGGGCAGTCAGCTTACTTGTTACAAAACGTAGTTTGCTGCGATAGCGTGGAATGCCTTCTCATCGAGGGCGTAGCGGGCGGGTAAGTTCAGCCCGGTGTTGCCATTGAATAGGGCGTGGTTCACTCCGTTGTACAATAGCCAGGCATTTGGCCCCGTACCCAAAACGCTTTCTTCAATAGCCATGCGCTCCATTGCAGCATCAACCAGCTTTTGCGAGATACCCACTTTACGAACTAGTTTAGCGGCTTCTTGTCGGTCGGTTACGGCTGTGTCATGCATTAGTTTAAAGACCTCGTGCGTGGGGCTGGGAGCCTGCTGTGCGTACTGCATAAAATTGCGCAGGAAATTGACAAGGAACGCCTTAAACTGATTAAGGTTAATACCTCGGTGCGTAAAGATGTGCTGATAGGCCCGGAGCGTTTCCGCGCTTTCGTACACCCATTCCAGCCCCTTCACCTTAGCTTTCTCCGGTGTTTGACCCGTTACGAGCCAATCGAGGTACTGGTCAAGGCTAATAAATTCATCCGCCCAACCCATCATGCCGTTAGAGCAAATTTGCCGGTAGTAAGCAACGCGTACTTTTTGCTGTCGTACCCGCTTCATCTCTGTACCCTGGATGGTGAACTGCGACTTACCCGTGTACGAATTAGTAAACGTTAATTGCCGCTGAATGATGTCGTTGGGGCCAACGGTCGTTTCGTCGGGCAGTAGTACGTTGATAGCGTATTCGCCGTTTCGGCTATAGCGGATATGAACCGGCTGCTCTATTCCGGCCACCTCCGTTACAGCATCGCGGATAATGGTATTCGGAACGAGCGAGTACCGGGGCGACTGCGCGGCAAAAACCTGCCGTTCCTCGTTTGGCATTGTGCCGACTATGAAGTGTTGCCGGTCGGTCGGAACCATCCGGTAGGGTTCGGGCAGCACGTCGCGGGCGGGAACGGACTTAACCGGGAAACAGATGGTATCCCATGACGTAGTGGTAAGCAGTTGGTTGTTAACATTGGCCTTTTTCATGGCGATCAGCAAGTAAAGAGTTTGAAAATCCGGCCTGTCTTTCAGGCCTTTTGCTGATATAAAAATAGCTAATTCAATAGATCATAACTAATTGAAAAACAGGTATATATGTCTTTATAGCCCACTACTGTTCACTGATTTTTCCAATACCCCTTGATTATTTTCAGCGCACGAATACCCCTTTTGCAAAAGGGGTATTCGTATTAAAGGTATTTTTGCTAACTGTCGATCAGAATCGTTATGGAATCGCCCCAATCTGTGTTTTTTATCGAAGGCCAAGCGGACCCGGAGAAGCACCTGCAACAAACCGTCCAGCTCATGATCGACGCGGAAGCCTGGATCAGCATCACGCTGAAGCAACACCCTATCAAAGGGCTTGAAGTGGACGTTAAATCGGCCAACCTAAGTGGCGAGCAACTGAACCAGATACTACAATTTGCGGTCAGTGCTACCAGCGGCCCGCCGACACCTCAGAATTAGCCAATTAACTATCCTGTTTACAGCTCAGGCATACACGCGAGCCAATGAGAGCCGTAAACCCGTCATGCGCTCAATAGTGGCGTGTAGGTCACTGGCTTCGACCTGCTCCATGACGACTTCTGTGATCGTCTGCTTTGTTTCAGTCGAAAATGTTAATTGATATAGATCTTCGCCGATGTCGTAACGTACCTGAACAGAGTTGAACTTAGAATTGGCTATGCGCCATTGCAGTACGTTCGATGCGTTGTCAAACGTGATGTTTTTGGCTCCCATCATAAAGAAGGCCATTCGACCAATCTGGTCGTAGAGGGTTTGCAGATAAGGGTTCATCGTCTTTGCCATTGCGGTACTTTATATTGGGTTATACACTGTTAGTTCTGGTCATAGGTACGTTGCATACAAGCCATTCGCCGGGATAAATACAGTTGAAACAGGGTAGCTTCAATAGCCTTGCCCACGAGCCAATGGGCAACGTCGGGCGAACACATTTGAGTCGGGTTTTCCAAATCAGCTTCAGCGATGCTCTCCCATATCGGGAAATCATCGGCGGGGTTACTAAACACAAATCCGTGCTGCCGGGCAGTGGCGCCAAGGTCGCGGTTAATTCGGCTGTCGATGGCTAACCGGATGCGGGCGGGGCTGATAAAGCAATGCATAAAAGGCCGTTGAGTCAGCGTATTATCTATTGCCTCGCGCTGAACTCAATATAAATTTACAGCCTAATATTATATTTTAAAATACTGATAGTCAGTGTTTTATGCTTTCAAATCCTCTTGATTACTACGTAGCTTGCTTTTCGATTCCCCTTGATTTATACATAAAAAAACCCGCTTACGGGCGGGTGAAACAACCAATTGCAATTTGTATTATTCAGTCATAGGCTGCGGTTTGGGTTCAACATCTTTAGCGGCTTGCTGCTGTTCAATCCAAGCGCGCTTGTAAACCGCGTAACATAGACTGAATACCTGTTCTGGGGGAAGCTCAAGAAACATAGCCAGTTCGTCAACTTCGTTGATGGTGATGTTGCGAAGATTGTTTTGCCTGGTTTTGTACCAGTTGTTGTACGACATCTTCATCACCTCGGCAATTTTTGCCTGTTTTATGCCTCGGAAATCAATGAGGCCAACGATGTCTTCGTACAGTAATTTGGGTTTCTCTTCCATTTTTTGCTGAGATAATAGCGTCAAGACATATGATGAATTCGGATGTATTGACGCTGTAATTTCAGCAAAAAATGGAATATCTCCTAACAACACTGTAAATTTTATTGACTTTTTGTTTAATTTTTTATCTGACTGTTTTCGACTACTGGGAAACCGTATTTCCGTAGCAGGTCGCAGAATCCCTTTGTGTAGGACAGTTTCCCCCCATTAACCGCCTGCACCATAGTCATCAGATCGACAATGGTGTCCGCACTTGCGCAGTAACCAGCCAAGTCTGCATTGAAGGCGTGAATGACCTTGCCCAGATCTGGCTGATCGAAATAGACAATCGGAGCAAACCAGCTATGCTTTTCCCGCATGATCCGAATCTCGATCAACTCTTCGTGCGAAAGCTGACTACTATCGAAGAGAACAATCAAGCGACTTCGACATAATGTAGAACGTAACGTAGCGGCTTGTCGAAACGCTGGCCAATCGGCTGCTATTTTGATAAGACACCCTGCCCGCTTCTCGGTTAAAGTGGTGGGAGATCTCTCGATTTGACGTTGTTGGATGGAAGGCCCTACAAACCAGATTTCTTTTGATGAAATTGAAAAGAGCGTACACATACGGCGGATATGTGGCGATTTAAAGGACTTCTGGGTCCAGCCACATATCAAAAAAAGAGGTTGAAGCGGATGGCTCCAACCTCTTTTCGATCAACCTAAATCCATATTCGGCCAATCCATAAAGGGGCATTTATGTTCGGTGAACTACGTTGGCAAACGTAACATCTGACTGCTTTGCCTGGCTTGCTCAGAAGCGTACCGCCTAGCTAAAAAGTGGTACACTACACCTTCACTCAACCGCTGATCGCTGCTGAAAAACCGATTGAAATGCATATGCAACAGTGACGCGATGAAATCTACTTCAGGTAGTTGCGCGGTCGATTCTGCGGCACGTACCGCTCGTAGTTGGCCAATGAGGTGATTCATTTCCGAAGGCATGACCTGCAATCGTGTTCTGTATGCTTCTTCGCGACACAAACAGCGCGTATGCCACACCCGATACTGTTCGTTCAGTTGTTTTCTCATCGCAGGGTTGTGGCCGTGTTCGGCAAGGAACCGTTCTTGAAGGGTGTTCATCAACCTTTCTTTCTGCATGAGTGTAAAGCCAAACCCACCCAGCATCTGATCGGCCTGCTGACAGGCTACCCACCAATGCTCGTCCTCCTCCAGCTCATCTCGCCGGATGATCCAGTCAATAATCCATTGGCTATCAAGGCCAAATAGCTGTTCGCACTGTTCGATGGTTGTTGTTCCGTACCGCTCTACTTCCCGTTCATACGTATCAATCTGCACCGATTGAACCCGGTCCTGATCGATCCATCCTTGCAGACTTGCCATTAAGGTGGCCAATACTCGGGCATTCGTTTCAGGCTGGCCAAAAAACCGAAGTCGGAGGTGTGGTTCCGGGTCGTAGTAACGAACGAAAAACCATTGTTGAATATGCCCCTGCCCAATGGCTTCGTCCGTGAACGGAGCTATGACACTCGTCAATAGTTCGTCAGCCGTTTGCTCTCCCACGTACACTTTTACATACAACCACTCACTGCCTGGTAGAAACGTGCGCTGGACAGTTTGGGTAGGCTCAGTAAACGGTGATTGTCGATGGGGGAGGGGAGCAGCGGTTTGCTTGAACGGTATCACCAGCTCCCCCGTAAACCGCCCGCCTTCGCCCATCAGCCAGCATGCTTCCGGCGTGGCCAGCCACTCTACAAGACGTACCGTTTTGCGTTTTCGCAATTCCGTAAACAGAATTTGCCGGCACGGTGCTACGGTCAAGTCGAGCAATAATTCGTTGTCAGCTTCTGCCAGAGCAACGTACCGGGGTAGCGTCAACGATTGTTGTACTTGATCGACCATCGCGTTGGCAGAAACCCAGTTTGTTTGCCAGTTGAGTTGCCATTGAGCACGGGCCACAACGATGTTCTGGTACGTTAGCCGGGGTAGGGCCGGTTGATCAGCCAGCGCTCCCCACGACCAACGCAGATGCAGTGACTCATCCTGATGGCTCAGATCGCTCAGGAAACGGTAGATGTCGTCGGAACCGAGATAGTTGTGAGCCGTCGTGTTGCGGGGTAACACGCGTTTGTCGTGTTTCTTAGACCACAGTTCAACAGTTTTGCCGTCAGGCACCCGAATCCACAAATCCGACAACGATAGTATATGGTCGTCACCGACCCCGCCAGGCGTTAGATACGGGATTTCATACGCCCGCAGGCTTGGCCGACACACCACATTGCCAACCCGGCCCGTGGGCAAATGCACGATTTCCGCCAGTAAACAATCCGGGTATTGTTTGGCTTCCCAATTGGTTAGTTCCTGCACCTGTCGTGTTAGCGCATCATCCAGCGTGCTAAAACGAGTCATCAGTGAAGCGGCAGTCGGGCCGGTCGCGCTTTTCAAGACAAATTGAAACTGACCGTTGTCGATAGCTTCAGTATCCACTCCGAGCAAATCACCCAGAACGGCCCAGCTTCGTGCCGTTGTCGACCCAGGCGTTTGCTCTTTTGCTAATTGGGTTAGTTCGGCATCCGTGATCGTCTGCGCTAGTTGCCCGGTTTGGAGAAAGTCCGTCAGTTTTGCTAGTCGGAAGGCATCAAGCCGATCAGAGACGGGCCTTTTTGGGGTGCTTGCCGGGATAGTAAGTTGCTGAAGTAAGGCTGAATGCCCTGATGCACCCGCCAATCCCTTCGGACCGTATCCGATCCCAGATTCGTGGTCCAAGGCCACCAGCAACGGTTTGGGTTCACTACCGTACCGGACAAAGAAACGCCGGGCAAACGTACCTAATGCTTCCGGTACGTAGTGTGTTCGAAGCGGCATCAGCCGGGTAAGCTGCTGGTTAATTTTCTCAACTACTGGTTCATCGACGGTAACGGTTGCCGATAGACGTATCATATCCGTTTGCAGCACGTCGCCGGGCAGATCGTCTTCGCCCAACATGGCCCGCATCTGTTTGTCAAGGTTTACCAGTTCGGCTACCGACAAGTCAGGCTGACACAACCTACCCTGTAACGTGGTTAATGACTGGACAACGGAACTGGCAGCAGGAATTGACCGCAGCCGTTTCAGTACTTGCTCGAACGCAAGTGGCCCTGTTACACCCGGCTCCAGCTCAGTGATGAGTACGTGTTCGTTGATCAACGCATCGACGTACGTAGCGGCCTCCTCTTCGGTGTCATCTGTGCATTGCTGAACCATCTCGATCAATGCCCGAGCCGTTACGCCCTTGGGTATCTGCTTTACGTGGTTCAGCAGGGCCTCAAGCAGTTCGTCACGCTCAACGGAATTGATATAGAAAGAACGTTGCCCGTCGATTAGTCGATAGGCGGAGTACCGGTATTGCCCCCCCAGTTGATACAGGCTATTATTGAGACAATATCGAAGCTCACTCTGTATTGCCCGATGCTGCTCCAATGACGCTATCAGCCTAGTCAGCCAGGCCATATCGGGCCGGGTACGTAGCGTACTATTGCCTGATACAAGGACACCTGAAGTCTGGTCAGAAAGGAAAATGGAACTCACTCCAGCGAACAATCCAAATGGCGTACATCGGCTGCTCATGCGAACAACGTACCGCCACAAAGCCAACCGGGCCGCTTCAGAGGGGATACATCCTGGATTATTCCGCCAATCCTGCCATACCTGATGCAAAGCTGGCGATGCTATGTACAGGGCTTTTTCTGCCAGTGGCTGTTCCAACCACCAACGGAGAGCATCGTCGCCGAAATCAGCCAGGTGTTCCCACTGGGTGATCAGTTGATCAATCGAAAATAACGGAGAGCGCAGCAGTGCGAACCGGTAAGGCTGTGGCAAAGCGTTCATTCAGATAAAGCGCAAAGCAAAAGGCCGTCAGCTTGAGAGTTGACGGCCTTCGCAATTAGAGGGTGAAGATGATGGTTAGATCAATCGTCGTTGGGTACTTAATTGGCCGGGGGTTCGTTTGCGGCATTCGTGAGCCAATTGATTTACTCTTCAGGCGGTTTGCTTTGTTAGCAGTCATTGCATTAATGATTAATTGATGAAACAGATTTATTAAAAAAACAGGTACTCGCTTCGTTAAAGACCACTCCGAATCATACTGCCGACAACACCCCGGTACGTCGAGCCAACCCGAACGGTGTGGCCGTTTTGCATTTCAATCTGCTTACCGTTGGTTTGGCGAATTTTGGCCGTGTTGACAATGAAGGACCGATTCACCCGGACGAATAGAGGAGTGGGTAATAGTTTTTCCAATGCCGATACTCGCTGATGGCTTACCACCACCTGCTCAGGCAGTTGAATTTTTACGTAGTCGCTCATGGCTTCGATCAGGATAATGTCTTGACACGAAACATTAATGAGTTTGTTGCCGTCTTTCACCGATAATTGCCCTGTTGGGCTAACTGTTGGGTAGGCCAAAGAGGGTGCAGCCGGAAGTTCATCCGCAGCCTGCATTCGCTCCTGTACTTTCGTGATCGCTCGCACGAATCGACTGAATGTGATGGGTTTCAGGAGAAAATCCACCACATTATTTTCGAATCCTTCAAAAGCAAATTCCTGATAACCAGAGGTTACTACTACCCAAGGGGCTTTACCAGGTAAGCTTTTCAGCAACTCGTAGCCGTTCATGCGCGGCAGGTTTATGTCCAGTAATAGCAAATCGGGTTTTAGGTTTGTGTATAACTCAATAGCTTGAAGCGCGTTACCGGCAACCCCTACTACATCCAGCATAGGAAGTTGGGCCGTGTGGTCGAGGATGAGTTCCTGTGCCAGCGGTTCGTCGTCAACAAGAAGACATCGTATGGGCTTTGTCATGGTACATTGTGGTGTCTTTATTCCCCTTGAGTGGGATCGCTAACCGGACCGCAAACTGATCGGGTTGTTCAGCCAAGACGAGTTCGTAAGTATGTTGAGGGAACAGTAACGCCAGCCGCCGTTTGACATTTTGCAGACCAATCCCTCCATCTGGTGTCGTTTGCTTTGGGGTATCCGTTCGGTTGTTGACAACGGTCAGGGTTAGCCAACCCGACTCGTTAAGTTCTGTTGTCAGCGCGATCCGAACCCATCCATCACTGTAAACAGCGTTCAGGCCGTGTTTAAATGCATTCTCGATAAACGTTACCAGTAGCAGGGGAGGGATCTTCCAGTTGGCCATCTCAGGCTCTATCGCTGGTAATTGACACGTAATCACACCGGGCTTATTATGGCGGATACGTTCCATATCGATGTACCCGTAGATGAACTCCAACTCGTCAGTTAGGGGTACAAAATCTTGTCCTGTTCGGTACAAAGTGTAACGCATCAACGTCGAGAGATTTGCCAATGTATCGGCAGCTCGGTTGTCTTTTCGGTAGATGAGCGCGTAGATGTTGTTAAAGGCATTCAACAGAAAATGCGGGTTGATCTGTTGTCGTAGAAACAGCAGGTCTTTCATCACATTCTCTTTCTCTAAGGCCAGATTATCTACTTCCAGGCGACGACGTTCCTGTTCGATGGCCAGCCGGGCCTGATTTCGAGCGTATCCATCCCGCACTGCTTTGATCAATAGTGGAGAGATTACATAGGAGATAAACTGCCCGTATATGAAAAAGAGAATAACCGGGTTAAACAGATAGGCGTACCAGGGTGCGGTCATAAATAGCTCAACCCGCCGTTCGAGGTACATAGGTAATGCGGTAAAGTGTGTTTGCGCATAGCTTAACAGCACGTATGTATTGATGCACAAACACCCGTAGTACAGTAACAGCACCCCGATCAAACGCACCCCTCGCTTCCAGGTTGGTACCGACTCGTAGAGGACATAAGGCATCGCACAGTAGCCAAGTGCAGCAAACGACAGCACTGTCGTCAGAAACTGATGCGTGTTGACAATGTGTAGCAACGTGGAATTGGGCTTATCTTGAAAGGCGCGCACAAACTGACTGTACGTGACGGCGAACATGATTCCCCAATACACTATGTGGCAGACAATACGACCCCAAGTAACAGGACGTTGAAAAGGCATGACAATCCCACTGTCGTTCTGAAGCGAAGACATAGACGGTTACAGAAAATGAGATTATTGCTTAATTAGCCCTCTTTACCTTGAGGAGATCGACGAGTAATGTAGCCTTGGCTCCAATCTCCATATTTTTCCGACCAGGAGAAGCGGTAGCGCGAACCAGTACCTGCTTCACATTCTGACCCTTATCAGGCGTTGCTTGGCTGTAAATGCTCCAAATGCGGTTTGGTCCTTCAATCCAGCTTGCTGAACTTTCTGCGCCTTCTATCGGAAAGGCTTCTTGTAGGTCGAGACGATGCCCAACATACGTGTATCCGTTAGGAATTGTTACCGTCTTTTCAACAATTACGGTTGGCCGTCCGTCCTTGTTTTCAGCGTAAATCGGGACAGTAATGGTTGAATCAGGCAGTGGGTGTCCTGATGGGAATTGACCCGGATAGGTACTAAATGGATATGTACTTAAAACGGTGGAAGCATAGATACCTGCTGCCACCACCAGTTCATAAACTGACGAAAGCATAACTCAATATTACGGGTTATTAATTGTCTATTAATTAGGTAGATTCGATAGTTTAACGTCAATTGAGCGTCAAATAGTGCGAATAATATTTAATTTTTTATCTGTTTTTAGATATTTCTGACTATCAGTGTGTTAGGCTCACTGGTTTTTGTTAGTCAAACAACGTCGGCGTATTGGTAGGAATTGATGTCGTCGCCGGTGAGGCAATACCTTTTTCAAACGCTTCAAGAGAGTCCTCTGGCCTTGGTCGGGCATACAGTTGCTGCTTACCTGCCTGACTAACAATCGAAAAATTATTCAGGAAGTTTTCGATCTCCTTATGCTGATGCGGGTGTTCCCGATGAATCTCCCGAACATCAATGAAAATGATGTTGTACCGGGGTTGCGTAATGACTCCCTGCTTGTCCCGTTGCGGATTTAGTAGATGCTGCTGCCCGTTTTCATATTCTTGCTCCCCATTGGGTGATCGGTACTTATAATTCAGAGTTACGTAGTGATAATCACGTTGGTAGTTCGATACGGCTAAGTCATACTCATCAAGGTGCTCAAGTACCTGTTGCCAAGTTTGAATTTCTTGCTGCATAAATCCAACCTGTCCTTTTCCGTCCGACAATGCGGCCCCTGACAACTGATCGACTTTGTCTAACAGAATCTCTCGTTTGACGATGAGTTCATTGATGTAGTTCGTAATCCGAACGATCTTGTCCTCTCTGGGTAAATCAGCGTTTTTTAATACCCAATACCGATGCTTTTTGAAAAACGTCAATCGGACAGCCGGCTTATCAAAATTCACTAACTTGATGGTTCGGCAATCAAAGTCTGCATAGTCAGCAAAGAGTGACTGGAGCCGCCCATCAACAAAATGGATAATACCGGTTCCATTCCATTCGCCTTCAATGTCCCACTCGTTACGATCAGGATGCAACTTATCAACGGCGTTCATCAGACGAGTCAGTCCCCGCAGTTTCAGAGCGTAATCTTCAGGGGTATAGCTTTTGCGTTTGCGGGATGCCTTCTCCATTGTGAATGAATTTTAGCAAATATAATAAAAATAGTCTAAGTTTCCTTTAAAAGGAAACTTAGTACTCCCTTTGCCAATCTATCCGTTGATTTTCTACTATTTTTTGATCGCTGATTTTAGCGTAACCTCTCGATGCCGCCTTCAAAATCAAAAGTTGTTTATTTTTTATTGTTCTGAGATTGATAATAGTAGGTGTGGATAAACGATTGCTAAACGGTTGATTATCAATAATCAGCAATGTGGATAAGTACCCCTTCGGCAATAGATCAGAGTAGTTAGGCAATGGTTCAGAGTAGTTAGGCAATAAAAAAGAGTTAACATTTAGGCTTAAAGGCAAGGCATTAGAGTAGCACAGGCAATAAGTTAGAGTAAGATGGGCAATGAATTAGAGTAGTTAGGCAATAGATTAGAGTAAATCATACAGTTGTTCGCCATCTCAAGGTGGATTATGAAGTCAGGCAATAAAAAAACGGCAAAAACCTTTAAAAATTTAAATATTGTGAATTAACCTTAATATATTGATAATCAGTACATTATAAATTTAAAGGCAAGAAATTTAAGTCATAAATGGTGCTCTACAAAAGTAAATTGAGCAAACATTGTCCTGGTGGCTTTGCTTTTAACTGACGAAACTAGGTACTTTAAGTGCATGAACGATGAACTGGTGATTCGTGAACCGCTCACGCTGCTATTGGGTCGGTCTGAGTTTTCTCTGTATGAGCGACGTCTTTACTGGAATATTCTGAAGGCACTTAAGGGTGAGCAGACATTTGATGTCAAGTCATACCGGGTTGAGGATCGTCAGTTCCGCATTCACTACTCAGACGTGTTTATCGGCGAAAATTCGCACGCTCAAACCAACGTCATTCTGAAAATCTTAGACAAGGTCACTTCGCGGAAAATCAAGATATTTGACCAAGACAAGGGTAAATACACCTTCATCGTACCCATTCCCTATATTCACTACGAAGCGAACAAAGGATATTTCGATATCAATATCAACTCGGTTGTGCTCCCGTTTTTTATTGACTTGAGTAAAGGTTACTCGCAATACGAGTTGAGTGCGGCTGTATCGTTAAGTAGTGAATATTCACAAGTTCTGTTTCCACGGCTCACTCGTTTTATCGATACTGGTTTGTGGCGCGTTGATGTAACAGAGCTGCGCGAGACCATGAATGCTCAGAAGTACGTCCGTTACTCTAACTTTAAGCAGATGGTCCTGTCGAACGCTGTAGCGGAGATCAATCGGAAAACGTATCTGGATGTTCAGATCGTTGAACAGAAGGAGGGAAGGTCGGTCAAGTGGATTAACTTCATTATACGCCGTCAGGGTAACGCTAACCCTAAAGCCCGATACTACGCGTTGGTCAATAACGACTTGCAGAAAGCCAGCGAACTTTCCCTCGCCGAAAAGCAGAAGAAAGCCGCCGAGTTTTTGTACAACTATCAATTTACTGACAGCCAGAAGAAAACGATCGTACAAAACGAGCAGTACCTCAACGAGTTTTTGCGATTAGACAGCATGGTTACGCATGGGGCGGTCACGGTAGCCACGACACCCACCCGGTACATTGCGGGTATTCTTTTCAGGGATAAATCTGGCCCAAAATCTAAAAAACGGCCAAGTCAGACTGATCCAGGCATTTTTTCAAAGTAGTCGCGCTCCGTTTTTTTCTTAATGTAGAATTGGGTCGTCTCAAAGAGTTCATGACGCAGATGCCGCTGCACCCAAACCGGTTCCACACCTTTGTCGATTAACAGTTGACCCGCCGTATGGCGCAGGCTGTGCGCAGACATGCCTTTCCGCTTCAAGTCAAGGGCTTTAAAGTACTTATCAACCCGGTAGCGAATCTGGGCTGTTTCCAAATCGGGGAAAAGGGCAGCCGAGGCAGAAGCCGTCAGAGGAATGCCTTCCCCTGATTGGATATATTGCCGAAGGATAGCCGAGCAGCTATCAAAAAGCTTGATAGCTTTTTTGGTGCTCTTACCTTTCCCACGCACCTGTAGTAATCCCTTGCTAAACTCAACATCACCCAGCGTCAGGCGAGTTACTTCGACGGTACGTAGGCCCTCTATTACCAACAGGGCCACGATGGCTTTGTCAGTCAGGTCGTTAATGCTGACCAGCAAGGCATCACGCTCGGCTTCATCGAGACTGTCCTTGTAAAAACCGCGTTCGATGGTCAGTCCCCGAATTAGGGCCACGTCGCGCAGGCCGTCTGCCTGCTCATCACTTAATCCAAGTCGAGTCCGGTGTTTGATGACCCATTCGGTTAACTGCTTGATGGTCGACAAATAAAAATTGACGGTAAACGCCGAGAGACCGCGTTGCTTTAAGTCATTGACGTACTGCCCAATCGTTTGTGCGCAGTACGTGGCGTGCCGACCAGCTTCTTGCTCCTCGAAAATATAGGTAAAGAACGCATTGAGGGCTTGAGTATAGTTTTCTTTCGATTTATCACCCCGGAGGTGTGTGGCATCGGCCAGATAACCTAGGATCAACTCGTTGGCTGCCGGCGGCACTCGTCGATGTTTGGGAGGATCAGCTACGACCGTTGGACAACCCTGCGTTTGATAGAAGAGGATAAACTTCTTAACCGGCGAAACCTGATTGCCTGCTTTGCCACCTGCATAGATACGTAGGCTGCCGCCGTCGAGCGGCAGTTTGTTCTCTAAGCAATACAGTACGAACTGTCGCGCCAACCGAGGGTAGTTACCCGGTTTTTCCAACCAGGCCGTAAACTGGTTGATAAGCTGGCTCACCGTAACTCGCGCATGACCAGCCGGTCCGGCGACGATGGCCGTAGCGGGGGGATTCGTGGTTGCCGGTAGTGATCGTGCCATTGTCTGTATTAGTCCGGGATGCTCATTGCATCAACACGCTGAACTGGATAATGCCCTTTTTGGCGTGGTACAAGGTGAATGAAGCGAGATGTCGCATCCTGAATTACCTCATCCTTTCCAAACAGTAGAGCCACCTGATATCCGGTAATGTTCATCTGAACTGGCTTCCCCGGTTGTAGGGCCGTTACCAAACCCTTCTGCGTAATCGCTGGAGACAGGCTGAAATCATCTTTGTTGAGAAAAGCAGTCAGCCAATTATGTAACTCGTTCACCGACCGACACATGTCGGGGTTGATGAGCACGTCGGGCCGTTCGGTTTTGATAAAGCCAATGGTGTACATAGTGGTTTGTTTAAGAAACGGATACCTTCTGTTGCCACATTTGCGCCACGCCTACCTGGGTCTCCAAGCGGTGGCCCAAAGCGTCGACTTCAGCCACTGACGTATACTGCTGCATCTGCTGCTCACAAACTTGCCGTAACTGATCAGCCCAGGGTATGGAATGCCGTTGCAACCCATAAAACTCATTCGTCCCGTGCTGGGCCAGAATCAGGTTTAACATGGCCTTCCCAGACAAAAACCAGGCCTGCCTAATGGTGGCATCTACGCGCCAGGCGTTGTAAGGACAATCAAACGTCATCCGGCTCAACGGAAAATGGACCAATAGGTAAGGCAGGGCGTTGCGGTGAAACAGTCCAAGTTGAGCAGATTCCCGCTGCCACATCAATCGGTCGGCCTTGGCCTGCGATGAATACAGGATGATGTCCAAAAAATACGTATTTGTCAGAATCACCGGGCTGTCGGGGGCAATGCTCGGAGGTGCCGGAAAAGGTAACGGCTCGCCAACGATATAGGTGGTAATGTCGCTCAATTGAGAAGTTAGTTAGGCACGGCTGTCGCGGTTTAACAGTTGACTGATCACTGCTTCAGCCTCCGATTCTGGCAAAGAAAGAAGATAATCACCCCAGTTCGCTGTGTTACCAAATCGGAGGGCAAAGTTCTGTGGTACCGACGGCAAGGTAACATCTAACGAGGGCTGTAAACTGATACCGTGATTTTCGAAATACAGCACCAATTCGTGAAGTTGACGTACCAATAGGGGCGGTGGCCCCACTAGGGCATACCGACCATCTCGCTGGCATTCCCACAAGTAGGTAGCGTCCTCATAATGGACAATTTCCCAGTGGTGAAGCAGATAAAGTTGCCGGTAATGGGGCAAATTCAGATAGAACCGGCCAAACGCCCGTTCCTTGCTGTACCAATGCGCGCGGAAATGTTTTCGGAGTTGCTGCTCAGACGCTTCGTCAGGGTCTGTTGATACACAGGCCAACTCGGCAAAACCGTCTTCCAGCGGTAGTTGTTCAAGTTGCCGGTAACAACGGATGAAATGCAGCACGGTCTCAATTGGGATCAAGGTCGGTATGTTAGTCATGATCGTCGGAAGCTTCAGGATGCTGGTCTTTCAGAAGCTGGCTCAATCGTTCTTTCCAACCCATCGCTTGGTCGATGTTGCGATAGGCTTCCTCTCCGTACCGCTGCATGGCGTAGTCCAGCAAGAATGCCTGCGTTTCTAACTCAAACTTATCAGTCCATGTAGCCCAAAACTGTTCAATCGTCAGTCCGTCCTGATCGCCGTTCCAATAGTACGTCCAGGCATGGTCGAAGGAGCGATTCCGCCGTAAGTAAGCCACATCCTCCCGGCTGTAATTATGCACCAGCTTGTTGAGCGCATTAATCGTGGTCAGTTCCAGACGGTAGGTTCCAACTAATTTATCTGTTGCCATTGTTCGGGTTTAATAAAGCTAACCTACGTAGAATTCCAAATGATCCCAAGGGTGTATCAAAAAAAAGGTTGACAGGGGCATCATTTCGATTTATCTTGTATCAAAAAAAGGATGCATAACCCCGATGCCGGACTGTATCAAGCCTGGTTGCAGGTAGGGCTCAACCGGCAGGAGCAGTTGATTCACATCAGCGAGTCGCCACGCGGGGAGGCTTGTGCGTTGGTGTGTCCTCATTGTCATGGGCCTTTAACGGCCAAAAAAGGCCGCATCAAGGTGCATCACTACGCGCACCTGGCGAATAGTTGTCGGCCCCTGATCCCCCACTTCGATTTCTGGGCAACGAACGTCGATGAGACGAGTTGGCCGCTGGACGAGTTTGCCCAGCGTCATGCCCAGCAGCTTTTGGCTGAACAACAACGGCTGAACGAACAACTCACGAAACTCCAAACCAACTGGCAGACCATTAAAATCTTAATGACTGAGCTGCTCAATATCCTTGACGATGTATCACAGCCTTACAAAACCGGAACCCGACCCGCGAACCGGCAGGTTAATCAGGAGGTACTGACCGACGTACAGGCGTTTTTGGAAAGTTCTTCTTCTGACCGGGGACCGGTACCCGCCCTGCACAAGGTGCGCCACAGCCAGTTTAGTAGCTATTGGAATTTGGATCTGAAGCCCAAGAAATGGGGAAGTGTTTCAGAATGGGGCTATTCAGTTTCTCCGGGTCAGCTCTGGCAGGAAGAGCTATCTGGTACGGCATACCTGATCCCGTCGAAGCTGCGTAAACACTACGATGCCCTGATCAGGTATCACCGCACGTACAATGAACTAGCCGATTTGACGACAGAGCATGATGCGTTTGAGCGAACGCTGACGCGGTTCGTTACCTTCAACTTCTATTTCCTACGCATTGACCTGCCTTCAGGTACGTTGTACAAGTCCGGCGTAACGAGTCGTCCGTTACCAGAGCGAACAGCCGAGATTGAGCGCGACCTGCGCCCTTTGGGGCCGGTCACTATTGTGCCGTTGGCCCTTGTTAAGCAGGTCGGGTATCTGGAAGCCTATTTTAAGCGAAAGTATGTATCCTACCAGCATCCGTTGAACACAGCAAGCGGTCCGCTAACGGAATATTTTGACTTACCACCGGATGAGGTAGGGGCGATTGTAACTGCCTTGCAATCGTTGATGCAAGACAACGCTACTCCAGCCGAACCAACGACTCGATCCGAACGAGTACGGGCGGGCATGCGCCGGGCAAAAGCGTCGGGCAAAACGTTGGGGCGACCCAAAGCACCCGAACGTACCGGTGCCTTTTTGCAGAAAGCAAAATCGCAACTTATCGTGCAACTTTTACGGGCTGGTCATTCGCTGCGCGAGATCGAACGACAAACCAGTTTTTCGATAAACACCATTCGCAAAGTCAACGAGACACTGAAACCACCAACGTATCATTTAGCCGACTTAATACGCGCGAAGCGAGCCAAACGAGGTGTCAGTGCGGTGGCGGATGAAGTAAACAGCCATGTTCTCAACGGAGTAGCGAAACCCAGTACAATCCTTAGTGCTGAAAATGGCTACCAACCGACTCCTGATCTGCTAATGGCTTTGTGTCAATGGCTTCAGGTAGATGCATCACAGCTCAAACCATTCAGGAAACGGGTGGTGGCCAAACGATCTGTTTAAGCGAAACCTAAACTAACTGTCGAGACATGTAATTTGGTACAACTCTTGCGCAAACACCCGCATACCCGGATAATTCTGGCGGAACTCGCGAGAAGTGCAGCCGTGCTTGCTGCGGAACACACGATTGAAATACGAAATACTGTTAAACCCGCATATGTAGGCTACCTCTGTGATGGTATAGGTCATATTAATTAGCAAGCGTGAGACTTGCTCCAGACGGATTTCATCCAAGCCTTTGATATTGGTACGTAGCTGGCAGTTTATTCAATGCCATATTCTTGACCAGAAGTGAGCCGTAACCAACACTCTTAGATTGAGCGTTGTGTTGCGGCTCATCCACCGGATTGCTTATACCTTATTTGTTGGGTAAGACAACATCTTTCGCCCGCTCTGCCGGACTGACGCGCAACTGCTCAATCTTGCCCCCTACGACCCGGCCTTCAACGACTGTTTGGTAGGGGGCGTGCAGTTTGAACGTGACGTTCCAGTTGCGGGGCCAGGCGGGTAGCAGTCGGATAGTTCTGCCGTCGGTCTGCATCAGCATCTCCTGCAAGCCGATCATGCCCGACCCACCCCAGTTATGATCGGGTGTCCAGTCGAAGCCCGGCCCCCAGAAAGCAGGGAAACGCCGCCCCGAATTTTGCAGTTTGAGCGTCGTCAGCCGGGCGGCCTCGTCGGTCAGGCCGAGCCGAGCACAGAAGATGTTGTCCTGCTTCCAGCCTATATAATCCTTGACTTTGGCGGCTTCGGTATCGTACCGCCACGTATTCAAAGCCAAATCAAAGTCGGGTTTGCCCAGCCCGTAGAGGTTGTAGGGAAATAGGGGGTATAACTGCGGAATCTCCGTGTTGTTGATTCGATCCCACGTCACGGCGGGGGCAATGGTTGCGCGGCCTTGCATCACCCGCGTCGGGATGGGCGGGATACGGGTAAGCATGGCCTGAAAGCGTGTTCGCTTGTCGGCGGGCAAGTACCGGTTGGGCAATTCTAGTAGCCGGGTCAGCACCGCCCGAAGGCCCGCCACCGTCGTAACGGCGTTGTAGGCCGTTTTGTAGGTCTCGGCGGCACTGCCCGGATAAAGCACCAGGTGGCCCTGCTCATCGAGGGGTTTGGGACTACGTCGAAGCTGTTCCTGCTGGTAGTGTTCATCGAAAAACGTCAGGCTGCTTTCAATCAGAGGCATGTACGTACTGACATCCTGCCCGGTGAATCGCTCTGCGTCGAGAATCATCAGGCAAAACTCCAGCACCGTGTCCCAGGTGTAGGCCACCCAGTTATTGTATTCAACTCCTTTATCATACGTACCTGACCGTGTGGTGTTGAAAATGTGCTGATTCGCCAAGTATTCGAACGCTTGGGGCAACCCGAAGTTTTCAAGTTGCTCGGTGAAGCAGGCCCCGCCGTGTCCCCAGTAAAAGCGGCTTCGCCGTTCGGCATTGGGTAATGCCTGCCGGTAGAACTTAAACTGCGACTTCATCAGGTCCACATCCCCACTTTTCAGCAGGGGCCAGTATATCAGCCGCTGGTTCTGGGCCGTGAACGTACCACCACCCCACAGCCGAAAATCGGGCGAAAAGGCCAGATCAGGATTCACAAACACCGGGTCGTAGGTAAACAGGCCCCCGTTGAACTTGGTGGGGTACGTGCCGAAGGCGTTGCAGCCGAGCAGGTAGCGAAACAACTGGTAGTTGCGGCCCACCTGCCAGGGGGCCGCGCTGCTGTCGGGCTGGTCGGGCTGGATGTAGATGTAGCTGCGTTCCCAGAACTGCCCCCACCACTGTCGGCTACGTACCTGAGCGGTGTTGAGAGCTTCGTCGGCCTCGCTGATGGCCCCATCAAGAGCCTGCTGCCAGGCCCCAACGCTGGCCGATTGTGCCTGATGCAGCACCAGCGTAACCTGAGCGGTACGGACCGGCTTGCGGCTCTTCAGGCTCCAGGCGGTGAACGGGGTGTTCTGGTACGTACCCTGTGTTATTCCGGCGGGTTGCATACCTGTACCCCGCAGTTCACCCCCGAAGGTCAGATTACGCAGGGGGTTCCACAGGCTGTCTTTTACCGAGGCCATGCCCTGCTGACGCACTGTGTAATCAAACACGGTCGAATCCTGGTTACGGTGGTAAAAGCGAACGCTCTTATCCGTAAACGCGACCTCATCGCGTCGTTGTACCACCGGCAGATTGGGCAGCGTTTTGTAAGACGTTGTTGTCCCTTCTTTGGTCGTTAACAGGCGGTCCTGGATACGCCAGTTCTCATAACTGACCTGCGCGGTTACCGGATGAGGGCTGCTCAAATCAACACGCACGACGGGCCGGAACACGTCTACCCAAACGTTGATACGTACCTGTCGTGTCCCCCGCCCGCCCGTCACGCTCACGTATCCCTCCCGAAGGTGCAGTTCCTGCCGGAACGTGGTTGAACTACTAAACGGATTTGGGCTGAGTGTCAGCCGTAGCCGCCCCAGTTTAAGCATGGCGTTGTTTTCATCGAACGTACCGCTCCGCGACACGTATAGCAACAGATCGCCCCCTTCCACCCAGACGTTGAGGCCCACATCCCCTCCGCCACAGGGCATCGACTCCCCGGAATGGCGGCTGGGTGTCGTCCAAACAACGTTATAATCGCGTAGAGGTTGGGCCTGAGCTGTCCAGAACACGGTTAAAAACGGCATTCCTGCTAACAAAAACAGATAGCGATCAATCAGAGAATAGTTGAGCATGGCATAGCGCATAGTTTCATAAAATTATACTGATAAATCAACTCGGTTTTAGCCTTCTCGCATCCGGTCAGTCATCGGTCACACCATTCATAATCGATTTTGGACGTCGCCACGTTCCTAAATTTTAACCAGGCGGAGAGGTAGCCCCATTTTTTGTGAAATAAGCAATGAGTATTGCAATTGACGCGCTACTCTCTGTCGCCCATAATTTCCTTTACCACCCGAAACACTGTGGTAGATGACTCCTCAATAGCCGGGCTGCGGTGGTCGTACTGGTCAAACACCCGCTCGGCGCGAGTAATGGCTTGATCGATGCGTCGGCGACGGGTTTGCGGGTCAATGGCCAGCATCAGATCGAAAAAGTCGGTGCTGATACGTTTGCTTTTACGGCCCTCATACTGCACACCATACGGTGCCAGGCACTCATTGAGTCGAGCATCATACTGTTGGCGGTGCATAGCTCCGCCTTGATGGTCTAAGAAATGGAGT
Source organism: Fibrella rubiginis (assembly GCF_017353185.1). Lineage (GTDB taxonomy): Bacteria > Bacteroidota > Bacteroidia > Cytophagales > Spirosomataceae > Fibrella > Fibrella rubiginis. The sequence continues at coordinate 47,977 of NZ_JAFMYV010000013.1, forward strand.
AGCAGCCAGTATTCAAACGATTGATTGGAATAGGCCACCCGTCCGTCACCAAACAGATGTTGAGCTAGCCGCACCGCTTCGTTAAAATCTTCAGCATCAAAGTCGTCTCTGTCGAAAACGCACCAGACTTGATCGTACTCGCTGCCCTTCAGCCGTTCTTCATCCCGCACCTGTTCGGCCCGACGTACCAGTGACAATGTGTTATATCCGGTGCCCACAGTACGTACCTGCACATTGGGCATCTGGAATTGCCGGAAGTAGCTTACTTCCGTGTTGACACCTTCCGTCACGACTAACAACCGAATGAACTCCGTAGCCGTTGGCTCCGCCCGATCAATAGCGAGGGCAGCGGCTCGTTTTGCCCGTTTAGCAGCCCGTTTTTCGTCGCGTTCCTCAGCCTCGCGGATGCTTTTCTGCCTACTCTTCATTGGCGACAGGTTGCAGCGTTTGACTCACGGTTTCGTCATAGTCGTTCAGATACGGCACCGCCCCGAAGCGGCCTTGCAGGTACTTCTCGCGGTAGTCGTCACCTTTGCGGACGGTGTCGGTTTTGAAATCCGACAGCGCATAAAGCGACGAAGCCCCGTAACGGTCTTTGCTGACAAACCAGATCTGATCACGCCGGAGCAAGGGTTGAGTCGGGCCACGTTCGGCTAGTCCACCCCCACTAAGCAGGTTGCTGTCATGAGTGTTGAAAATCAACTGGGCGTTGTGCGGGTTGGTCTCCGGCGAATGAAACAGCCCGACGATCTTACGGACCAGGTTGGGGTGTAGCTTCGATTCCAGTTCATCTACCACCAACGTATCGCCTTGTTGCAGCGTCTCCAGAATGGGGCCGGAAAGGGCGAAGTATTTCTGCGTACCCGACGACTCATCGTCCATATCGAACTCGACCGTACCCAACGGGTTGCCGTCGGAGTCGTAGCGTCGGTGCAGGGTTTTGGTACCGCCCAGAATAACCCCGTCTTTTTCCGTCAGGGCTTCGGCCAGACGTTCGCGCAGGCCCGACGGCAGGTTGCCCGGCAGGTCGCTTTCGTGCTCGATGGGCTGTACGCGCACGTCGGCGATACCCAGATCAGCCCCGGCCAGGAAATTCATGACCGCCGATTTGCCCTCAGTGTGCATGACGCGACTGACAGTAAAGCCTTCGTACCCTTCTTCCTGCAAGCCCGAAATGACGTTCAACTTGGCCAGCCAAGCAAACACGCGCCTGGCAAGCGGATCATTGAACTGAGCCGCTACCGACAGCATCAGCGCGTTGGGCCGAATCATGTCGTCTTTGGCCAGCCTCAGGCCCGTTTTGAACTGCCGGGGATTGATGACGTCGAACGTTTGCTCGTCGCGGTAGAACACTTCAATCTCTTTGGTCTTTGGGCGGTGATAGAGCCACTCCGACACCACTTTCTCGGTCGTCACCTCGAAGCCATACCGGAACAATTCATCCTCGTGCAGAAACACCAGCTCAAACTCCGACGGGGCTTGCTCCGCGTCCGGGTTGAGCCGAAACGGGACCGTCGGAATTTTGTCGTTCAACTGCGTACCGCCCGACGAGCGAAGCATGAAGTGCCGCATGAAGCTCACTGCCTCAACCAACTTGCTTTTGCCGGAGGCATTGGCCCCGTAAATCGCTACGCTTTTCAGCAGCCGGAACGGTCCGCTGTCCCGGTCGAGGGCAGGTACGTTCAGCCAATGCGTTTCCGTAGCCGGGTCTTTGTCGTAACGAGAAGCCACCAGCGACAGCTTGGCTTCATCGCGAAAGGACTTATAGTTCTTAACCGAGAATTGAACGAGCATGATAAAATACAGACGACTTTTGCACAAATAACGCAAAAACTATTTTTATTATTCCAATATAGTATTCATCACGCTGACGGTTGTGGCTAAAATTGCTACTTTTGATTTTCCGTTTTACGTATTCGTATGCCCACGCTGAACTGGATTGGCAAAGACAAAGTCATCAATCACCACCTCGACGTACCGTTTCGGACGCTCGACGCGCAGTACACTTTTCAGGCCGGGCCACGTCAGGCCAAAGAGTCTGCGGCTACGGCTCTTTCCGACAACCTAATTATTCACGGCGACAACCTCGAAGCCCTAAAAGCCCTGCTACCACGCTACGAAGGGCAGGTGAGGTGCATCTATATCGACCCGCCTTATAACACGGGCAATGAGGGCTGGGTCTACAACGACAATGTCAACGATCCCAAAATTAAACGGTGGCTGAACAGCGTCGTCGGTAAAGAAGGCGAAGACCTCAGCCGCCACGACAAATGGCTATGTATGATGTACCCCCGGCTGAAGCTATTGCACAAGTTGCTGGCTGAAGATGGGGTTATTTTCATCTCGATTGATGATAATGAAGTTCAGAATCTTCGACCTATTTTGGATGAAATCTTCGGAGGACAGAATCGTATAGAACAGTTCATTTGGAAGAAAAGCTACGGTGGAGGGGCCAAAGAACGGTATGCCGTCACTGTGCACGAGTACGTACTGATGTATGCTAAAAGCAAAGACAAAATCAGTGAATTGACTCTCCCTCCTGATCCTGACGCAGAGGCCCGGTACTACAAACTGACGCACGAAAAATTAGCAATAAGGGGACCATTCCGTATAAAGCCACTTGAAGCGACAAAAAGTATGGATCGCCGAGAGAACTTGATCTATCCAATTCCTGCTCCCGACGGAACAGAAGTATGGCCCAAGCGGCAATGGTGGTGGGCCAAAGAGCGAGCTTATTCGGCAGTTGAGAATAATGATTTGTATTTTATTAAAGCTAAAGACGGTGCGTGGTCAATATCTTATAAGCAGTATCTCCGTGATGATACTGGTGAGGAACGACGTAGTAAGCCGTTTTCAATAATTGACGGCATTTATAATCAGGTAGGCAGTGCTGCTTTGAGAGAATTGTTTGCTGACCGAGGTCAAAACGTTTTCCAGTTTCCCAAACCTGTCGAGCTGATCGAAAAGTTACTATCCATGTTACAACTTTCTGCTGACGCGATCATTCTTGACTCGTTTGCGGGTTCCGGCACTACGGCACATGCGGTCGAGAACCTAAACCGGCAGGATGGTGGAAAGCGCAAGTTTATCTTAGTGGAGATGGAAGACTACGCCGAAACGATTACGGCAGAGCGAGTAAAACGGGTGATGAAAAGTAACTTTACCCCCCCCCCCCTTACAGTTACAAATAACTGACAATCAAGCGCATAACGGTAACTTTACGTACTATACATTAGGCGAACGGCTGTTCGACGACGAGGGCAATTTGAACCCGGTGGTGAGCATCGACAAGATTCGGGAATACATCTGGTTTACCGAAACCCGGACCACGTACCCCAACGCCCAGCTCACTCCTTCGGCGGAGTCCGAAACCGGTACATACCACTTAGGTACGTATGGTGGCACGGCCTATTATTTCTGCTACGTACCCGACGAACAGACAACACTCGATTTTACCCTGCTGGGCCACGTTCAGGAGCAGGCGGAGCAGTACATCATCTACGCTGATGTCTGCACGTTGCCGGACACCTTTTTGCAGCAACACCACATCATCTTCAAAAAGATTCCGCGCGACATCGCCCGCCTGTAACCACCAACGTTATGGAACTCAAACCGTATCAACAGCAGGTTATTGCCGACCTCAGCCTGTTCCTGGACTACCTGATCCGGGTACCCGACATCCGCCATTCGTTTCAGGACTACTGGACCGACCGGGGTTTTCGACCGATGACGGGCCATACTATTGAACCCTACAAAAACAACGTTCGCGACGCGAAGGGCCTGCCCGTTCCGCACTTGTGCGTGAAGGTGCCCACGGCGGGTGGCAAAACATTTATAGCCTGCAACGCCCTGCAACCCATTTTTGGACTCATCTCGCCCAACGACGGGCCGCCCGACGTACCTAAAGCCATTGTCTGGTTGGTGCCGTCGATTTCTATTCTCGACCAGACCATCAAGAACCTGCGCGATTCGAACCACCCGTACCGGCAGAAACTAAACGCGCATTTCAACCACCGCGTCGAAGTATTCGACAAGGCCGCTTTGCTGGCCGGATCGGGGTTCAACGCGACCGCGGTGCAGGGTCAACTGAGCATCATCGTGATGAGCTTCGATTCGCTCCGGGCCAGGAATAAGGAGGACCGTAAACTGTTTCAGGAAAACGGCAACAACCTCAGTTTCGTGGCCGGTTCTGCCGCAGCAAACCGGGAGCAGCCCGACCACATACTAGAAGGCACGGACGAAACAGCGGTGATCAACGTCATCCGGTCGTTGCAGCCGGTGTTAGTGGTCGATGAAAGCCACAACGCCGAAAGCGAGTTGAGCGTGGAGATGCTGGCCAACCTGAATCCCAGTTTTATTCTGGATCTAACGGCCACCCCGCGCCGAAACAGCAACATCATCAGCTTTGTAGATGCACTCGCTCTCAAGGGCGAAAACATGGTGAAACTGCCGGTGATTGTCTATAACCAGAAAGACAAAACCGATGTCATCAACGCGGCTCTGGAACTACAGCGCAAACTGGAGCTTCAGGCACGAGCCGAGCAGAAGCAAGTGGGTGGGCGGCTAATCCGTCCCATCGTGCTGTTTCAGGCACAATCGCAAACAGCAGCAGATAATCACACCTTTCAGCGGATCAAGGACATTCTGGTCAAAGCGGGCATCCCCTCAGCTCAGATAAAAATCAAAACCGCATCTGTTGACGAATTGAAGGGGGTTGACCTGATGGCCGATGACTGCCCCGTGCGCTACATCATCACCGTCAATGCGCTTAAGGAAGGCTGGGACTGTCCCTATGCCTATATCCTGGCTTCGCTTGCCGACCGTTCCTCGGCGGTGGATGTTGAGCAGATTCTGGGGCGGGTGCTGCGTCAGCCATACGTCCGGCAGCACCAATCGCCCCTGTTAAACCTGAGCTACGTACTGACGGCCTCCTCCAAGTTTCGCGAAACGTTGCAGCACGTCGTTAACGGACTAAACAAAGCCGGCTTCAGTAGCAAAGATTACCGGGTTGTCTCCGATGAAGTAAAGCCAAGCACGGCACCTATGCCGGACGTACCTAATCCGTTGGCGGCTCTGTTCGACCCCAAGCCAAACAATCCAGCTACGGACCAGCCTGCACCAACGGCCACCGAAGACATCGACCCCGACCAAATAACGTACCCACCCCAAACCGCAACCCGTGAGGCAACAACGGATACAGCATCTGCTGATTCGGCTCACCCACTAACCGGGAGCGGTGCCGGTGATACGTCCGACATGCCGACTGGCGTAGTCGATTCACCCGTTATACAAGACATTCAACGACAGGCTGAGGAAGAAGCTAAAGCCTTTGAGCAACAGCTTGCGGATATGAGAGATAACGGGCAAAAAGCCGACGACGCGCAGCAGTCGGTGGGCCGATACGCCATGCGCGATCACTTCAGCGAACAGGCCAAAGCGATACGGCTGCCTCAGTTTTATATGCGGGTACCAACGGGTCTGTTCAGCACCGACGGCGAAGAGCGGTTAGACCGGACGCACCTGCTGGGCGGGTTTCCGCTGGGCAAACAAAGCACCGACATCAAATTCGACAACGTACAGGCCGACCTCTACAAAGTTGATCTGGAGCAAACCGAAAAAGGTCAGTACACCCCCGCCATCGCCCGGATCGACGGGAAGACCAAGGAAGCCCTGCTGAGTAACATACTGGCACAGCAAAGCCGCGACACACAACTCAACAGTATGACGGGTCGCCTGATGCGCTTACTCGGCGACTTCCGGCCCATCTCCGATGCCGACGTGCGTAAGTACGTTAAGCGTATCCTCGACGAGATGGGCGAAGAGCAGTTCCGCGACCTGATTGCTCACGAACACACCTACGCCGAACGGATCAAACGCCATATCACGACGCTAACCACTGATTTTGCTGCTGAACGGTTCCGCAAGCTACTCGACACCGACGAGGTGTTTGTAAAACCGGCCTACTCTTTGCCCGCCACCAAAGCCCCGAAAGAAACGGCCAAGGATATCACCAAGTCGCTTTACAGCAAGGAGGAGCGCATGAATGGTTTCGAGGAGCGGGTTATTCTGGAGGTGGCAAATTTAGAAAACGTCGCCTTCTGGACGCGCAACGGCGAGCGGGGCCGGGGCTTCTGGCTCAACGGCTACCTCAATCACTACCCCGACTTCATCGTCGTCACCAAACGTGGCAAGATCGTCTTGCTGGAAACCAAAGGCGACGACCGCGACAACTCCGACAGCGAAGCCAAGCGTAAGCTGGGTGATTATTGGCGGCAGAAAGCTGGCGAAACGTACCGCTACTTTATGGTCTTCGAGAAAAAAGAGTTCGAGGGTACGTACACGCTGGACGAGTTTTTAGGCGTGATGCGGGCATTGTAAACCTTTTAGGTATATTGGCGTATCATTAACAAATTAGTTTTTAATGGCAATTACCTTAAACGTTGCTCCCATCAGTTTTAACGATGCGAGTATTGATATTGAAGAATTTCGGTATTCAGAGGACAGATTTAATCAGTTGCATAATGAGTATCGCAAAACACACCTTATTCAACGTATCGAGGACCGAATACAGGCTATTCCTATTCGCAAAGATGCTAAGACCGCAGGGGGTCGCAAAGGCAGTCTAATACTTTCCGAAAATTTAAATGTTGTGGCTTCGTTAGCGAATGAGGCTTTATATCGTCGATTGCTTGAGCGTTCTTGCTGGATAACGGGAAAAAAGCCTATTACCTATTTGGTGAGTGGTCGAAATTTAATTGAAGACTGTTTACCAGAAGGAACTTCTCTTAGAAAGGGATTGAGTATGTTTGCTCGTTGGGAAATAGACTTTCGTATTCAAAATCCTACTGGTGAAAACCCATACGTTGCTTTAAGCATCAATGTTGGTACAGCCCCTCGTATTTCATATAGTTGTGATAAGCTACTCCAATTTGGCGTTCCGCTAACTGGTTATTATGTAGGTCGAGCTAATTTGGGACGCAATCCCGAATTGAAGCCTCGTTTTACAACCGTCGGAAAAGTAACAGGGATCGAAGACGGTGATTTGTTACAACTAGATGATCTTCGTCCAGGAGAAGATTCACCTTCACTAGCATCAAAACTATATCTTGAGCCGAGAGAGGATGTATTAGCTCACTGTATTAAACATATTTACGGAGAACACGCATTAGGAATTCTTGAAAGGCTTGATAAGCGTGTTTCTGCTTTTCATACAGGCCCAGAAAAACTCAAACGTCTTGCAAGTGCACTTGAGTCTTTTCAAGCATTTTCTTTAGAATTGATCGAAGGAATTCCTTTCACAATCGATCAGTTTTTAACAAATGACATTAATAATGACGATTTGACAACTATAGGCATAGCAGATAAACCTACGTTTGTATTTGCCTACGGCGGTCAAAAAGTCAGTTTGTATAATGATAATGGTTTACAAAAATATGGGCCCTATTCCCGCGAAGGATTTTCACCTTCTCGTCCCCGCATTTGCGTTATCTGCCAGGCTTCCAAAAAGGGGCAGGTGGAGCAAATAGTTAAAAAATTTCTTGACGGTATTCCTCCTGTCGAATACGCAGCAGGCAGGTCGTTTGAATATACTGGCTTAAAAGCTAAATACCATTTATTGGGTTGCCACATTGAATTTTTCACGACAACAGATGACTCTGTTGAAGCTTACAATCGAACTACCAGTGACGCTTTGAGAGTACATGGTACAGGACAAGGTGCTTGGAACTTAGCATTGATCCAGATTGATCGGTCATTCCGTGATCGGACCGATCACAACAATCCATATCTGACTACAAAAGCTCGATTGATTGGTCAGCAGGTTCCTGTACAAGAATTTACGCTTGAAGCCCTTGGATTACCAGACAAGCGAGTGGTTTGGACCTTAAACAATATGAGTTTAGCTACTTATGCTAAACTGAACGGCGTTCCTTGGCTTTTGAAAGCTGATCGCCCTATTGCTCACGAGGTTGTTTTCGGCATTGGTTCCGCTACAATAAAGGAGGGTCGATATGGTGGGGGAGAAAGGATGATTGGTGTAACAACTGTTTTCACCGGCGACGGCAATTATTTCGTCTCAAACGTTTCATCTGCTGTACCTGAAGAAGATTACTTTGAAACGCTTCTTGATAGTTTACGAACAACTATGCAGAACGTTAAACATGACTTAAACTGGCAACCACGAGACACCGTCCGGCTAATATTCCATGCTTTTAAAGTATTTAAGAATGCGGAGGCTGAAGCTGTTAAGCAGGTTATGAGTGAATTAGGTGATTATAACGTTGAATTTGCCTTCGTACATGTAGCTCAAGACCACCCATTCTTACTTTTTGATAAATCAAAAAAAGATGGAATTGGCTATTATAAAAAAGGCAGATTGTCGCCGGAACGCGGTCAGTATGTTCAACTCACAAGAAGAATCATGCTTGTTATGCTTACTGGAGGGGCTGAACTCAAGCAACCAACTGATGGTTTACCAACTCCTGTTCAACTTATTTTACACAAAGATTCCACTTTTAAAGACCTAACTTATTTGGCCAAACAAGTGGTAAATTTCGCGGCTCATTCGTGGCGAAGTTTTCAACCAGCTCCAATGCCAGTAACTGTTTTCTATTCTCAATTAGTAGCTCAAATGCTTGGACAGCTTTCGAGTGTTCCGCAGTGGAACCCTGATGCTATATTGAATCGAATCGGTACAACTCGCTGGTTTTTATGAGCCCGAATAATAACCCTTTCCTAAACGACATACGTCGAACGTTGCTTACTGAAATAACTAAAGTAGATAATAGTTGTCTAGAGGCCACTTTTATCGCTTGGGTATGTCCAACGTTAAGAAACACAGTAAACGCTCAATTACCTGCTGATTGGTCGTCCTTGGATTACCATCATGTGGCACAGCTTGGGTTTATGGCTCAAATGTACCCCGATGTCTTGTCAGATCGGTACAATGATTTAGCAGGTGGCCTCACAAGAATGTTAGGGCGTACCTCGATAGTAATGGGTGGTTCTCGCGCTCCGTTCGCTACGGACGTTATAGCTTTAATTGGTTTAGCTACTGGTGCGAAAGTAATTGGTGGTAGTGTTCTGGCTAGTATGACGGAATGGCTTATCAGTTTCATTCAAGATACTTGTAAAGACTTAGTTAGCTGGAAACGTTGTATAGCATGTGCAACTGTTCAGATGCTTTCACCAAACCATGTATGTTCAATAATTCCAATTGGAGATAACTCAGTGGTTGGTATTGCCTTAAATCAAATTGGGATGGGGCAGATTTTTGAGGAAATAGATGATCAAACTATCTATAATAACTTACTCAAAGATGTTATTGAAGAAACGGAGCAAGATCCTTGTTTGGCAGCATTACGATACAGAGCTTTATATTATATTTTAGATTCCTCTCCAACTATTTCACTAAATAAACCGTCTGTCGCCGATTTAATACATTTTCTCGAGCGTATTCCTGCTGCTTTCAGACGCTGGACATGGGAAGAAAAACCGAAGACCTCTACTAGTACAATTCAAAATTGGGACATCCAAAACGAATATCACGTTCAGAATCTCCTTTATTTATTACTATCACCAGTTTTTAGAGATTTAGAGGATGAGTTTTATTTAGAACCTATTGGACAAAAGAATGCTCGTGCCGATCTGGGCATTCCTTCCTTATCACTAATTATTGAAGTAAAGTTCTTAAGAAGTACAGTTAGGTTTGCGGATATGATAGAGGAGATTGCGGCTGATAATAGTTTGTACTTTGCATCTAATAGCGAGTACGTAAACCGCTATCAACATCTGTTAGCATTCGTGTGGGATGACTCACGTCGGGATATCGAACATGATGTTTTTAAACGTGGTGTTAGCCGCCTAAATCGTGTTGTTGGCTCAATCGTCATATCACGCCCCGGCAATATGCAACAGCGGCCTTGAATGCATTTTTCAAAATTCTTCAACATTGTACAAATTAGTCTTTGTACGAAACGTTGAAAATAATATTTTCCGCAGTCCGAATGGTATAGATGTCTTATTCGATTGATATGGGTGGAGGTCAGGAAATCAGAATCTGGTTAAACGCTACAGTTCGATAAGCTCTCCGAAGGGATGCGGTATCTGTTGTCGGCAATGGTGTGAAGACGGTAAATTTGATAGTTTTGCAACTGTATCATTCAAAACTTATGAACGAGAATCCACCGAACCATGCCACCAATGAGGAGCTTAAAAGACAGAATGCGGCATTGATGCAAAAACTTCATGTTGCTAATCAGCAGGTTACCGTTCAGCAGAACGATAGCCAGGAAAAGCTGCTTAAAATGGGGTCCGAACTGTTAGACACGTACCTCAAAAATAAAGCTAATACAGAGCGTTTCCTTGCTGAGAAACAGGCGGAGTATCAGTACAAAGAACTAGAAACGGTTGAGCGGCTCGATTTCAGAGATAAAATTTATAAAGGGCTAATGCTCGTTTTTCTGATTGCCTCTTTACTCGGCTCCACTCAGAGCCTGTTTAAAAATGTTTAAGCATGCGGTTGATATTGGACAAATAAACGAACGACTCGTGGGAACTGACCCCACACTCATAGTCTTTGCTTAATCGCCGGGACCAATTCATCCAAGCAAAAGTCCGCTCTACCTTCCACCGCATGGGCACGACTTGAAAACCAGCTAACTCGCTCACCTTAACTACCTCCAGGATTAGCCCATATGACTTTTTGAGCCAACTAGCTAACTTCTTGCCGTAGGCACTATCGGCTAAGATCTTACTCATCCGCTCATAGCCCAGGTTCGATAAGCGGGTTAGTACCGCCCTGGCCGCTGGACTATCATGCTGATTGGCGGCATGAACAACGACTACTAAAACTAAGCCTAAGGTATCGACAATGATGTGCCTCTTACGCCCGTTAACCTTTTTATACCCGTCATAGCCTTTGGCTACGACACCCCACTCACTGCACTTAATACTCTGTGAATCAATCACACCGACGCTGGGTGAAGCGGGCCGTTTTGCTTTTCGTCGCCTACGTTCGACTAATGCTTTGTTGAGCCCTTCCCAAGTCCCATCGTTGCGCCACTTCCAGAAGTAGTAGTAGCACAAGGGCCAGGGTGGCAAATCGTTAGGCATCTGTCGCCATTGGCAACCGGTTTTGGTCAAGTATAACAACGCATTGAGAATCGCACGAAGTGAATACTTGCGTTTGCGCTTGTCAGCCAGGATTTCTTCAATAACTTGCCAAGCAGAATCAGTCAGGTCTGTGGGGTACATCTTTGCCGGGCCGATTTCTATGGTTTACGCAAGTGGTGACACATAATTTTTGTCATATTTTTCGCCCCGTGCCACCACCGCGTAAACCCGATGGATGAGTTTGTTGCGAACCGCGTTGAGAACGAGCATTTTGTTCTTACCCTCCTTGACTTTGCGCTGGTAATAATCCTGCAACTCACCCTTCGCTCGGATGGCCGACATAGCACCCAGGTGAAACAACGATTTAAGCCGCTTACGAGCATGTTGACTCACACTAGGGCGGCCCCGGACGCTGCTACCCGACTGGTAGTTAAAGGGGGCTACCCCGGCATGGCAGGCCATCTTTTTAGGGTCGGTAATTGTCTTCATTTCATTGGTGGCAATAACGACCTCAGTAGCCGTAGTCGTGCCGATGCCCGGAACTGACATCACCAACTCAAAGAGTTGGCACAACCGCGGATCGGCTTCGATAAGCGCATCAATAGCTTTGTCGACTGCCTTCCGATCTTTCTCCAGAGCGGCCAGAGAGGCTTGACAACTTTTATTGAGCTGCTTGTGTAGAGTGGGATCAATGAAGCCTTGGTGTTCAGCCAATGGACCGGCGAGTTGATTATAGACGTTGATAAGTCGCTGACGAGCAGCACTTAAGAGAGCCAGTTTTTGAACCACCTGACGAGGTGGCTCCCACAGGCGAAGCTGATCACGAAAGCGGAAGCCATACTCAGCAATCCGCTGGGCATCAATCGAGTCGGTCTTGCCCCGTTGCAGGCCACCCGCTTTTTTGATTTGCAGACTGCTCTCTAACCAAATGGGGAAGTGAAGTTTATGAAGAAAATCAAGTAGATGAGCATTATAAATGCCCGTATGTTCCATGCAGAATATCGCTTGCTGGGGGTTCCAGTCAGGTAGGGTTTTCAAGAGCCGCAGGGCGGTTTTGATGCCCGCAATGGTGTTAGGTGTGCTGGTTTGGCGAACCATTTTCTTGCCGTCATAGACGGCCCAATCCAAAGTAGCCTTAGCGATGTCAATGCCAACGAAATAGCGAATGTCCATGACGAGTGTTAATTTAGGGTGTATAAAACGACTTGCCTTGCTGTTCAATACCTTGCTAACGGGCCTGGAGTCCCACATTTCTATTCGAACCTTTGCAAGTCAGAACAGAGTGGGTCCTAAATCGGCCCATAGGTCGCGAGCCTTGCCGAGCGATAGGGTAGCCCACTCTGTTTTATCATATCCGAAAGCCCCCTAATCATGGAATCTTACCGGCCCTCAAACCTAAAGGCCGGAGCGGTCGGATTAACCCACAAGATAGGCTGATTCTACTTTTTTAGGCCCATAAGCCCATTTTTAAACAGGCTCTCAATTTGGAGTATTTGACAAATTGGCTCCAATAATCAGCCTTCTGATCGGGTTATTATTCAAAAGCAGCTTAATCTCTGAATTTTTTACCGCAACTAAGAAGCGGTCGGGTGACATTGAGGAAGAATAAATTTATGTCAATGAAATTCAATGTATTGAAAAGTAAAAAGCTGTTACAAAGGGCCGTGAACTTGCCCAATCGAATTATTGATGACGAGGATTTCTCACATAGTGAAGTGATGGATCGACAGTTAGCCGAAGGGCAATATGAGCGAAAACGTGTAAGCTTGTTATACGAGGTTCAAGAGTTAATGCTTGAAACACGCAGCTTTATAAAAGCTGTCTACGGTATTGATAGTGAATACTTTAGATGGATTCACAAAATAGGATTCACTTCGGAAAACAAAGGGTTTGTGATGAATACGTTCAATGTAAATCACAATAAATACTGGCAAGAAGGGAAAAGAGAAATTATTTCATTGTTGAGTAACATCGTTTCGGAAGAAGAAGCCAAAGCAGAACAGGAAATTCATAATAAAAAGGACGTTCCATATTTTTGACTTTGCCTGTTTGCCTTGTTGTTTCTCGGTTTGGTTACCGTTGTTTGGCAACTACCATCCTCATTATACGAGCAGTTTATTTCTGCCGATAAAATCAGTCAGGCCAGAGCGGTCTTATCAATTTGCATTGGCTGTTTATCGCTGATTGTTGTGAAGCCCGATAGTTGGAAAGAGTTGTTTGCTGCCTTTGTAGCATCTGCTTTAATTTTTATATCTCTCCCGAAGTGAGTTCAATAAGTCGATCCACTTGGTCAGCACGGAGATATTGCAATAAAGTCTCTCTTGAAGCCTTCAATACAGCTTCAGTTGAAAATAAATTTGCTTCATAAAGCCGCAAGTAATCACCCCGGTTAAGACGGATAGGCAGTGACAATAAACCAAGAGCAGCTTTGGGTAGTCCCGTTTCCAGTTGTTTGAGCAAGATGTCAACATCCTGCGCCATCTCATCAGGCATCGGAATCAGCATAATATTGGCGATCTCGTAAGCTGCCCGAAGGTAGAGCCGTGTCCGGTCCGCAATACCCCGAACGTCTCCAGCTCCAATGTTGCCGGCATATGGTGTAACCGAGTAATGGCTTTCTATTTGCGCGATAGGGTGCCCGTTTATCCAAACCCACAAGATGGCCGCTCGTTTACAACGTCCGTTATAATCGGGTGCATCTTTGGCACCCCACTGAAGGGCTTGTACTACTGGACGACCGTAGCGCCTATCAACTTCGACAGCCCAAGTTCCTTCCTTTGTTGCTTTCTTCGCGATAGGCGTATAGCCCCCAACCTCTTCCAGCACTTGTAGATGTGCTATCAACGTCTCGGCTGTGAGGCCCCCCGAAATACGTTTTAGAAGCATCACCAACTTTAAAGCAGTTGAAAAGGCAAGGTTAGATCGACCGCAAGCTTTGCCTAACAAGCTCAATCGAAGCATACCCAGCTCTTCTTCAATGAACCCGTAGGCTTCCATTTGATGTAGCACAACCGACAGGCGAGTTTGTATCTCGTCCTGCCAATTCAATCGTTGCCGACCAGCCAGATAACCACCGTATGTCCTCGACAAAAGCCGAATAATTTGATCCTTAGGAATTTCTTTTACTTGTGACAGCAGACGCAGTATCCAAGTGTCGGTCTGCTCAGGTTCGAACGACGAACGAATTGGTTCGGGTTGTCCTCTGACATAGCGATTAAATAGGCGTTGCCGCTCATCAGGAGTTTCGGCCAACATAATGCTGCGACCCTGCTCGGACAATCCCAACCGACCAGCCCGACCAGCCATGTTCTTATATTCAGCGACGGTAAAAGATTGCCGCGTCTCTCCGTAAAAGAAGTTCTCAACAATTATGACCGTCGATGCCGGCGTGTTAATACCAGCAGCTACCGTCGTCGTTGCGACTAACACTCGAACCGGACTGTTAGTCGCTCTAAATGTCTGCTCAACAACGGTACGTTCCTGACGGTTGAGGTCCGAGTTGTGAAAAGCGGTGCCCCCCACCAAAGCCTTTTTTAAGTCGGAAGAGGCAGATGACGGGTCCGAGTCAACCAGTTTGGACAACGCATCGTTAGCAGGCGGTAAACCCAGGGCGTTAGCCAGATAAATAGAACAGCCTACCGTCGAGCCTTTTTGATTTCTAAAGATCAGTATCTGTTCCTGACGAGCCACCAAATCGCTGACTAATGGCACAATTACATCCTGACTCCCCGGTTTATCCTTCCGCCGAACGATTCGGTATGCAGGTAGCAATTGCTCGGCCCGTTCCTGACCGGTTAGGTCTATATACTGAAACACCCCCGACCGGTCAAGTACGCCCTCAATTAATGGGATGGGTCTTTTCTTAGTAAATAGAAGTTGACAATCGAGCCATTCATTGAAATAATTAATGCTGCCAATTACTGCGGATAGCGTTACGATTTGGCAATCAACGCCTTGCTCCCTTGCTGTCAGCAGATTCGTTAAAATCAACTCGACCGTGATACCCCGGTTCGTATCAGTGATAAATTGTGCCTCGTCTAACACAATCAATCCTATCTTACTAAGCAACGCTGGGACGCCGACGGAGAGATTGAGGAACATTTCATACGTAAGCAGGGCTATGTCATATTTGCCCTTGATGAACGAAGTGGTATCATCGGTGTAATCGCCTGTACACCGAATGACTCGTTGGTTTAGTAGGGTGCCATAGAAGTCGGAAAAGTCATCAAATTTCTCACCGACGATGGCTCGGTAGGGTAAAAGGAACACGGCTTTACGCCCTTGAGTAATGGCTTTTGCGGCTGCCATTTCGCCAACAAACGTCTTGCCGGAACTGGTAGGAGCTACAATTACGGCTGATTTACCATCCAAGATGCGTAGTTCATTGACCGCTTCTAACTGTAGCTCATTCAACCCGTTCGGAAACCGATTGGTCCATTGCTCAAGCAAGGGCAGAGACAAGCCAAAGTTAGCTAGTTGACTGATCGTCGCACTTACCTTTACGTTGTTTGTTTCGGGAAACGCCCGTAAGTAAGTCGGGCCTGGCACTAAGGGGGGAAAGTTTAACCCTCCTTCAATGAGGTTGAAATAAATAGGGGTCTGTTCCCACCCGTATTGAGATGTTACAGCGCGTACTCGTTTAGCCGAATCATCCATCAACTGCCCGATACTAATTCCTTCGGCAGAATTGATAAACGTTTGTAGAAGGGCATGAGTGAATAAACCGTGTCCTTTCCATTCATAAGCTGGCTGATCATCTTTTGATGCAGCTATGATAACGCGCCCTTTACCTTGCAGGTCAGCGACTGTCGTCAAATTGCTCCGAGGAACTGGCAGATCAGCAAGCACACGGGCGGTCGCCCCTCCGCTAAAACAACAGTCCAGAATAACAATAACAATTCGGGCTTTTGAGTCAGCCAGATGGGTTGCCAACTCATCCATTGGAATGGTTGACGTGTCGATGGTTGCGACATCGGCATCATGTGGTACCAACTGATGAGCTTCTGTTCCATGTCCAGCGAAATAGAACAGTGCAACATCGTCCATTTCCGCTGCCACCAATGTTTCGTTTAGTGCCTGACGAATATTAGCTGTAGTGGCCTCCTCGTTTATCAACAGTTTGGCCTCAAGAGCAGGCATGGAGTCGACAAAGAGCGAATACATGGCTGTTGCATCTCTTGTGGCTCCAGCAAGGTCACTTATGAATGAACTGGCGTGCTTATCAACGCCAATGAACGTAGCCCGAAAAGTCATGGTGTGGTAAATACAGGTGGATCGTTACTGTAAGTCAGCCTTTCGCTTAAAAGCTCCGATAGGCAATGATCGAGGGACTTCGGCCCGATCCTGTTCCGACATTAGTCCGCTACGATGACTTCCGTTTCTTCAGATACTGTGAGATAGCCTCCCACACAACCTCGCGTATGTCGACTTCATCGTCAAGGGCGATCTGCTTTATGGCCTTAGACATGTTCCTGGGTACTTTAACATTCAATTGGACTAATTCATCGTCTTTGTTGATTGCCCATTTGGTCGCAGGCTTGTCCACCTCAGAGACCGGATTCACTTCCTGAATGGGTGCCATTGACGGCTCGTTCTTCAATTTATCGGCCAATCGGGCTTTTCGTTCTGCAAGGGTCTCTGCCATGTTGGTGTTCGTTTACAGTTGGTCGATGATCTCTTCGGCCAGGTCAGCCATTTCTTCGTGTGCTTTGGTATCTTCTAGCTGTACGATGCCACCGGCCACCACGGACCGGATGTAGCTCACCCGTTCGTGAATTCGTGTGTTTAGGGTCGGTATAGGGTACGCATCAAGAATCTCTTTAATTTCTCGGTTCATCGACGTACGCGGTTTCACCATATTCAGCACAATCCCAGCTTTTAGATCGGCCCGTTCCTGCTGACTCTGCTTAAGCATAGCCATTGTTGCTTTCAGGGCCATTGCATCCAGGTAGCTTACTTTAGTGGGTACGAGCACGAAGTCCGAGATAGAAAACAGGTCATTCAGTCGGTTGGTCAGGTACGGGGGCGTATCAATGATGATAATATCCAGTTCCGGGTACGTTCCCTCCTGCAAAGCTTCGTAGCTCACCAGCGTAATACCGTCCAGCAACGTATCAAGGCCCTGCACACTGCCCTGCAAGTCGGTATCAACTATACCTACGCGTTTGATGTCTTTTAGATAGAAAGCCAGATTCAGCGCGAGTGTCGTTTTACCGACACCCCCTTTCTGGTGAGCCACAGTAATAATCTTCATGATCGGCGGTCAGCTTACAGGTTTTGCTTAGGCAAGTAGCAAAATTTATCTATCTAAAAAAATAGTCAACTATTTATAAACTAATTAACTATAAAACTATTTAAATAACCAATTGATTATTAATGAAGTTTTCAAGCTTTACCCGTACACACCGACTACGAATAATTCAGTTTGTCAGCGAGACAGTACGTTCAAATGTGAAGATGCCGACAATCTGTTGCGTGGTCGAAAAAATGTCTGAGGCTTTAACCACTGTTATCTGACCACTACGCGGAGTGCCATTCACAAACTGATATAACGTAATGGGAAAGGTGTATGTCACCTGGCGCGCACCACTGGTTCCGGCAATTGTCCTGTTGACTACCGTGACGGCATTGTAATCAGTAAGGATGTCTTTTTTAATGGTGAAATACCCGCCGTTCGTCGTGCCGGTCGCGGTATAATTAACGGCGTAGGTACCCAAATCGAGAGCGGTATACGTACCCGCCGTACCCTGTCCCGACAGCACGAAGCAGACAGAATCTTCTTTCGCCACCGTCTCTACTTTGTACCCCTGTCCTTTTATCTGCCCGCGCTCCTCAGTGTAGCCATTTGCTAGGGCAAGCTTAATGCAGATGTACGTACCACTGAGCCGAACTGACGATTTGCTCGATTGCTCGTTCTGTTGCTCAAGGGATAAAGGCACTTCCTGTTGGCTACCCGAACAACCAATTAAAACGTAAAAACTAATGACACCGATAAGAAAGACGAGTACGGTTTTCTCAACTATAGTAAACATAGCGATCAAAAAGGATAAAACGTATAGCAAAGATATGGGTACCTAATCACTCAGAAAAGCAACGCCTATATGGTCACCTGCACGTTCTAAAATGTAGTCAATGAGTTGATAAACCAACTCATTGGTTATCAGTATACATCTAACTTCATCAAAATAATTCAATAATTTTTTACCTATTAATATTTAATATTTTAAACATTTGTGGCATCTTTGCATTGTCATCTGGCCGGAGACGTAACGCTTTATTCCAACTTTTCTATGAAACGAGTGTACACCGTCGGGCGAGGGCTGTTGCTGCTTGCGCTGACAAATGGCATGGCGGTTGCCCAAAATGTCGATCAAACTAAAGGCATAGGTGCCGGAGTACAGGTACTTACCCAAACAACCAAAGATTTACAAGATTACTTCCGGCCCATGACGACAGTGATGTACGTCATAGCCGCTATCGTCGGCATCTTCGGGGCGTTCCGCATCTACTCGAAGATGCAGGCGGGCGATCAAGACGTGCAGAAATCGGCGGTTAACTGGGGCGGTTCAGTGCTCTTCTTGCTGGCTTTTGCAGCCATTCTGGAAGCCGTCTTTTTCCAGACACCTTAACCAGCACCCACTAATGTTCCCGGTGAAAACTTTGCTCATTATGGGCTGTCTGTTAGTCGCGCTAACAGCAACCGCGCAGAACGTTGACCTGAGTGGCAACCCCGCTGCTTCAGTCGGCATTGATGGTCAGTTTACGAATCCGATCTTGAGTCGGTTGCCGACCTTTTTAAAGTTTGTCTGGGCAGTATGTGGCCTCAGTGCCTTAATCGGCGGGCTACGTATCTATGCCCGCGTACAGGCCGGAACGGGTGAATTTGCTGTGGAAACCTGGCGATTAGCCTCAGCCGTCATCGGTTTGGCGATCATTGCCTCGTTCCTGCAAGGCTGGGTGAGCTACCGAATGCCCGCCGTAACAGCGGCCCGGTTTGGATCAGACAGGCTCATCTACCGGGGCAGTGAGGATGAATCCGAAATCGCTGACTCGTCGCCCGGCGATGTGGCCGCTACGCCGTATCGACCCGGCACGGATGCCCGCGTCGATTCAATTCGGAACTACTACCGCACGGCATCTGACTCTCTGCGTCAACACACCCGACTGACTCGATGATTCTGCTCTATGACGAATTTCAGGCTTACGGGCAGGTCAAATCAATTGGGTTGTGGCTGTGCGCGTTCGGGGCTATCGTGGCTGGTTTCCGCATCTATCAGCAGTGGAACCGGGGTGAAGAGGTAGAAGGGCCAGTTGTGCTATGGCTCACAGGCATTGCGTTCTGCGGGGGCATGGTGTTTCTGGTTGATCGCTTCATTCTGAGCGGGGCCTTTTCCTCTTCGTTCGGGGGCAGCGACTACCTCGCCCAAACCTACACGCAGTCGATGGCAGTCGAGAGTAGCCGGGCTGCGCTGCTACTGGGCATCGTAATGGCCATTATCGGGTTGATTCGGGTTTTTCAGAAGTTCCGCCGGGGTGACGACGATCTCTACGACTTTCTCTTCAAGTGGTTTGGCTCGCTGGCCTTCCTGTTTTTGATGAGTACAATAATTTCCGCGATGCTATGAAATCCTTTCCCATCCACCGGGGAGCCGACAACGAAATCGAATTTCGGGGCCTCCGGGGCCAATACTTCTACTACGCAGCCGGTGGGCTGATTGCGTCGGTCTTTGCTACGTTGCTGGGGTACGTACTGGGCGCGCCCATCCTACTGGCTATTCTGCTACTGGTCGTTGGTGCCGGTGGTACGTTGGGCTGGTGCTACACCCGCAACACCCGGTACGGACGCTGGGGGTCTGTCAAGCAGCAGGTACGTCAGCTAAAACCCTCGTTCGTGTGTCAGTACCAGTCGTTTAACCGGCTATTGCCTGTTCGGGCAGTCGCTAATCGCAAAGTCCGATGAAAAAGTCTAAAACGCTGGCTGATTTGTTTCCAATTCTCTGCATTGATGAGACCACGCATTGTGTCGTCTCTAAAAACGCCGATATCACGGCTGCGTTCGAGGTGCAGGCCCCTGAGATTTTTGCGGTGTCCGACGGGGAGTACGATACGTTGCATGACATCCTGATCCGGGCGACTAAGGTGTTGCCGACGGGCTACATGGTGCATAAACAAGACTTCTTTATCGAAGACGTATATACACCCCAGTTCGGTAGTGAATTTCTGAGAACCTCAAATTATGTAGCGTGGGAAAACGAGCGGCATTTTGCTGACCGCCCCTACCTGCGGCACCGGTGCTATCTGTACGTAACGCGCCCGGCATCGCCCCCGCTTAAACGGACAAGCAGTCAGTCGTCACTGCTGAAACGGCATCTGGTGCCCAAAGAGTTATTAGACTCACGTACCTGGGCGGAGTTTGTTGATGTGGTTAATCAGTTTGCGGCCATTTACAAGGATTCAGGAAAAATCAAACTGCACCGGCTGGGGCCGGACGAGCTGCTCGACAATGGCGAGCAAACGGGGCTGTATCAACGGTACTTCTCGCTTTCGCTCGACGATCTAACGCTGCATGACGTGGAGTTAACCGATAGTCTGAAAGTGGCCGGTCAGCAGACCTATACCTATGCCATTTCAGAACTGGGTGATTTTCCGAACGAGGTCTATAACTCAGCCCGGCTGGAGCAGTTCTCCACCGACAGCAGTCACTTCCCCATTTCGACGGGGTCGGCCCTGGGTATGTTGTTGCCCTTCAATCACATCTACAATCAGGTGTTGTTGATCGACGATGGCGATGCGCTGACGAATCAGTTGGTGCGGGAAGTGAAACGACATCATTCGTTCGCGGCCTGGTCGAAGGAGAACGAGGTCAGTATCCGCTCCAAAGACGCGTTCATGGAAGAGGTCAAAGACCGAAACCGGCGGGTGGTGCGGGCGCATTACAACGTACTGGTTTTTCACCGCGACCCCGACGTTGCCGATACGTACCGGTCGCAAGCAGCAGCAGCCATTTCCAAGCTGGGCTTCAAGCCGAAGTTGGCCAGTCACGATGCCGAAACGTTGTTCTGGTCGTGCATACCGGGTAACATCGCCGAAATTGGGGCCGATAACCTGGCCACCTGTTTTCTGGAAGAAGCCACCGCCCTTTGGAATACGGAGACCAATTACCGAGACGGTTTTTTCTGCAAAAATGGCCTGCTGTTAACCGACCGCTTTGGTCGGCCCTGCATGGTGGACCCCTTCTTCGAGCCGATGCAGCGCGGTATTATCGCTAACCGGAATTTCATGGTTGTGGGACCATCGGGGTCGGGTAAGTCGTTCACCATGAACAACATGGTTTACTACCTACTCAGTCACGGTATTCACGTGAGCTTGGTTGATGTAGGAGGCTCCTACAAACGGTTGTGCTCGCTGATGGGGGGCCGCTACATTACCTACGAGCCGGACAACCCGATTGAATTTAACCCGTTTTACAGTGCCGACCTCGACCCCGACGAAGAAACTAAAGATGCCCTGGCGAACCTGCTGATGGCCCTCTGGAAAAAAGATGGGGAGCCAACGTCCAAAGCCGAGGAGGTGACGGTGGCCAACATCGTACACGAGTACTACGGGGCCATGCGCCGGGCGCGTCAGACCGGGGACGAGTCATTCCCCTGTTTCGACAGCTTCTATGAGTTCACCCGTGATACGTACCCCGCTATTTTCGAGCGGAACATGGGGTCGGAGAAGGAGTTCAACCTGAATAACTTCCTGTACGTACTGCGTCCCTTTCATGCCGACAATCAGTACGGGTATCTGCTCAATTCGCGCCGGAACATCGATCTGATGGAGTTGCCGTTCGTGATCTACGAATTGGATAATATCAAGGACCACCCGGTGCTGTTTCCGATCACGACGATCATGATTATGAATACGTACGTGCGGAAGCTGTTCAGCGTGAAGGGTGTATTGAAGATGCTTATTATCGAAGAAGCCTGGAAGGCACTGGCGAAGGAGAACTTTGCTCAGTTTCTGAAATGGTGTTCCAAAACGGTGCGAAAACACTGGGGATCGTTGGGCGTAGTGACGCAGGAGGTGGACGATCTGGTGGGTAACGCGATTGTGAAAGACGCGATCATCAACAACTCGCCCATCAAATTTCTGCTTGATCAGCACAACTACGAAAAGCGATTTGCCGAAGTGATGCAGACGTTGTCGCTGTCGGAAAAGCAGGCCAACATCATCCTGAGTATAAACAAAGGCAAAGACCCTAACCGGCCACCCTACAATGACCTCGCGTTGCTCTTGGGCGATTATTGCAAGGTCTACGGTGTGGAGGTGAGCCGCACGGCCTATGGTACGTTTACAACCGAACGGCAGGAAGTGGAAGCCATTAACGACCTCGCTAAAGCACATTACGGCAATGAATTAGAGTCGGCGGTGAAAGGCTGGGCGCGGGGCGAACGGGCCGGGGGCTACCTACCAGTCAACTCGGCAGGCGTACCGCTGCTTCATCCAAACGGTCAGCCGCCAAAAGCATTGAATGGCAGCAGCCAAACGTAACGCCAATCAGACAATCCATTTCGTTTATGAAAACCATACGTTTACTCTGGGTGGTCTGGCTACTGCTGTGCCTGTTGCTGGTCACCCCCACCCTGCAAGCTCAGTTTGTGGTCTCCGACCCGATCCACACGGCGGTATCGAACCTGATGCAGTTGATTCAAAAACCGTCGTTCAAAACGATGGTCGATGCCGTCGAAAAGCTCAAAAAAGTGAAGGGAGCTGTGCAGAGCTATCACCGGGGGCAGCAGTTGATTCAGACCGTGCAGCAGACCACGCGCACGCTGCAAAGCATCTCGACGGTCATCAGCAAAGACGGCCACATTTACCCAGCGGAATATTCGCTCATCGCCGACGATCTGAGCGCGATGGGCACTCACGCCAACGACATCCTGAAAGATATGCGGCAGGGTACGTCGCAGAACCTCTTCGAGATAAACGATCAGGGCCGGATCGAGTGGATTTTCCGGGCCTACGAGAGTGCGAAGAAGTTTCAAGGGCTGGTCAACAACTACTACTACAAAGTGCGGGCTATGTCGTTGCGCCGGGTACGGTCGCAAAAAGACTGGATGATGACCAGCCGCCTGTACGCCATCGCCGAGCCGACGCTGAACAAAACCGGTAGCTACCAAGAAGTGCAGTTCATGCTGGGCGAAAAAGGCTACGACGATGATTACACCGACCGCACGAAGTCGGCCCTCGACGAAGAAACCATTGCCCGGCAACAACGGGAAAAGCAGGCCGAAATCGACCGGAAAACCGCCCTGATGCAGGAATGCCAGGACCGGCTACAGATTGCCGATTTGCAGGGGGAGCAACAGGCATACGCCGAGATGAAGTTCATCTACCCGCCTTACTTCGACCCGGAGAAAAAGGGCAAGCCCAACGGGTACGTAGACCCCTACGACGGCCATATCATTTCGGACGAAGAGTTTGGCATCTTGGTACGCATCCGGGGCCGACAGATTGCCACCGAAAAGCGGTCAGCTATTCAGCGTGAATGCCAGGAGAAGATGAGCAGTAGTGGAGGCTAAACGTCTGATACAGAACCGTAATACGTACCAATCCGCTTACATCTTATGCTTTTCGACGCTTACAAAACCTTGCTGGGCCTCTACGCCGACATGACGGCCTCCACGATGGACATCACCGCCCTGATCGAGTCGAAGATTCGGGCCGTTGCCGGCATTGGGGCATTGGTGTACATCTTCTCCCGGCTGATTCCCGACGTGATGCAGAACGGCACGATTAACTTTTTCCCGTACCTGCGTCCATTCATGCTGATGGTGCTGATCGGCCTGTCACCCCGCATTTGCAACGGCATCGACAAGCTGGGGGAAAGCATCCGCACGGCGGTCGAGCGGCAGAACGGTACGTTGTACGAGAAGATTGCCGAACAGACCAAGCTGCTCCAACAAACAGTCGATGCCAAGTGGCAGGAGATTGGTGAGCACCCCGAATTGTTCCGGCAGGTTGACCCCAACTTTGACCCGGATGCGTTCGGCTCCAGCCTGAAACTGAGCTTCGCCGAATATTCCGAGAAGTTCAAGTACGAATTGCTCTCCTACACGCAGGACATTTTGCTGGCTCTGATGCAACTGGCCGAGTGTATTCTGTTTCTGATCTCATTCACGTACCGCCTGATACTGCGGATGGGTGCGCCGATTGCCATTGCGTTGGCCGTGTTCCCCGGCATGACGGGCAACATTGCCGAGTGGTTTGGCAAGTACATCAACTACACGCTACTGCCTGCGGTCGCGGCTGTGTACTCGTCTATCGCTTTCAAGGTCACGCTCAAATACCTCAGCTACTACGACCCCAAGACGATTGTGCTTGGCAATGCGGGCGGGGCCGAAGCCCACACGCCTGAATACATGGGACTGGCCTTTATCGGCATCTTGGTCATGTGCCTGATTGGCTACTGCCAGGTGCCGTCGATGACCAACATGCTGGTGACGGTTGGGGGCGTGGGGGCAATGGTACAGGGAGCGACCCGAATGGCCCGGTCGGGGGCAGGTACGGTAGCGGCTCCCGTTACCAAACCGCTTAGAGCTGCCGGGCATTCGGTGGCGGCACGGGTTGGCGGAGGTATCACCAACGTAGCCCGATTAGGCGGCAATGTAGCCGGTGGGGTGGCGAAAGCACCCTTCACGATGGCTGCTCATGTGGCAGGCGGGGCGGCACGGGGTGCACGGGCCGGGGCCTCGTCGGGTGGCAACGTCCTAAGCCGGGGCGTAAAGGGGGTAGCCGGGGGGATTGTCGGGGCTGTCATTGGTAGCGGAGCGGGGGCCGTCGCTGCTGCCGAAGGAGCTACGCGCGGGGCGTACCGAAAGACTTTTCCCAACAAGAAAAATCAACTCTAATCTATTGCCTTTACGACTCTGATCTATTGCTTTTCACGTCATGAACTCGATTAATTATCATCATAACCACTTGTTAAACAGCCATAAACAACTTGTGTGGCTAACCGTCAGCGGTATGACCCTTTGTGCGTTGACCGTACTGACCTGCATTGTCTGGAGCTTTGGTCGGTATCGGCAGGCTACGCGAAACACCTTCGTCTTTCATGACAAAGGAGCGGCTATTTCTATCTATGACCAGCGAAGTAATCCGCTGTTAGTCAAATCAGTAGCGAGTAACCCTTACCAACGTACCCGATGAAACAGCTTTTGCAACTGGAAAAAGACTTTCAGCGGGGCCGCTGGCTGCTGGTGGCCGCGTTTGGCTTCAGCCTGATTATCTCGCTTACGGCGGTGGTGCTGGCTTTCAAATACAGCAATGAGTTCAGCAAGCGCATTTACCTCGTGAATCGGGGCGAAGCCATTCAGGTAACGTGCGGCAATGTAACGGACAACCGCCCGGCAGAACTGCGGCATCACGTTGGTCGTTTCCACGAGTTATTCTTCACCGTGTCGCCCGACCCGAAATCCATCGACGACAACATCCGACGGGCGATGTTCCTCTGTGACGAATCGGCTAAACGACTCTACAACAACCTGTCGGAGCAGAATTTTTACCGCGATATGGTGCAGGGTAACGTCACGCAACGGGTGCAGATCGACTCAGTCGTAGCCGACCTACGGCACTACCCCTACCGGGCAGTCACCTACGCCCGGCTCGTACAAGAACGGGCAACGGCTATCGTCCACCGTAACCTGGTCACGGAAACCACTCTGGTCGACGTGAACCGTTCGGATAATTCGCCCAATGGTCTGCTGATGCGGAATTTTCATATTCTATCATCCCGCGTTACGCAGGAATACAGCAAATAAGATGTTTCGCTTCCATTCCCGTCGATCAACAGACACGAACAACGACGAGCCGATAGTCGAAGGGCATCCGGCCTTCCGGCTGGGTACGATCCTTGGCGGTTGGCTAACGGCTCGTGAACAACGCCTGGCTAACTGGCTCAATCAGGCGCAACACCGGATCAGCTTTCAGTTACGAAATGCCCTCTTAGGACTGATTGGCCTGTTTTTTTTACTCTATTTCATTGCCTTACTAACCTAATCATGGAGTACAATCAACCCGAACAAGACCCTTTATTTGATACAACGTCGGACCAAACACCTGCGCCGGGCAACGAAACCCTGCAAAAAGGCAAGCTGGGCCGCAAACAGATTTTCCTGCTGTTGGGTGGCTTTGTGTTTCTCCTGGGGGTTGCCATCTTCGGTTTTCTGGGCGGGTTCATCCAATCCGATTCGCCTACTGAATCGAGTATTCCCAACGATGCCGGAGCCTCGTCGCTGGCTCCGCCCGAAGCCCGCCCGCATGGCCTTGACTACCGCGAAAAGTACGATAAGTACGGCTTTGACGGAGCTTCGCTTAGTCCCACTACATCGGGGGCGATGGACCGGCAGGCCGCAGCAGGTACTCAACTGCTCACGGGGAAAGACCCTTCGGCCTTGCGCGGATCAAATGAGTCCCTGAGCGAGTCGGACTTACAGGTAATGAGTCGGAAAAACGGCCCAACTACCGCGCCCTATCAAACGGCCACTGAGCGTAAAACACTGCGACAGCGGCAATTAAACCGACAATTTGGTCATCAGCAAGCCGAGCGGGAGGCTATTTACCGAACCATGCACCGTTCGCCTAAAGGAAAAGAACAGGTAGCCGAAGAACGGATTGCCCGGCGCGAACGCGATCTTGATCGGCAGACTGCCGACGCGCTGCTTAAGCAAATGGAAACGGCTAATCAGCGGTTTGCCGGTACGTCGGCAGGCGGTCAGGGAGCCGCATCAGGTACGTCGCTCAACATGAATGAGTACCAGCAGTTGAAGCAACTGCATAACGGCGAGTTGCCCCCCTCCTACCGAGCCTACTTCAAACGGGAAATTGAAGCCGAAAATGGGGCAAAAACAGGCGAACGTGATGCTTCTGTTGCCAACCCCCTAAGCGACGAAGCTGACTTACCAGCGCGAAAGGCAATAAATTTAAGTAACGTTGGCTTTTACGGACTGAGTAGCCAAACCCGTACAGATCCCGTTCCTAAAGCTGGCTCTGGTCAATCCATTCCGGCAGTCATCCACGGTGACGGTGAGGCCATAACAGTACAACAGGGCAGTTCTGTCAAGATCCGGCTCCTCAACGAAACGCCCCTGCGGATGGCTGGCAAGTGGGTAACACTACCCGCTCATACGCTCTTGACGGGTACGTGTTCCATTGGGCAGGACCGGCTCAATATCACCGTTACGAGTCTACGAATAGGGTCGGAGATTTATCCGATTGGCCTCAACGTCTTCGATTTAGACGGTCGAGCCGGGTTGTCGGTACCTAACCTGTCTCAAAAGAATCAACTCGCACAGGGCGCGGCCCGTTCGGCGGGTCAGGCGGTATCGTCACCGTATTATTTCGTGCCACAGGGGTCATTCGGGCAGCAGGTGGGTAGCCAGATGGCCATGCAGGTCACGAACACGGCCTTCCAGGGTATCCGCTCACTGCTACAGACTAAACTGAACGCGGTTAAAGTGACCGTCAAGCCCAACTACCGGGTTTTCCTCCGCCCCGAAGGAGCCAATTCAATGGCAACTGAATAACAAGTTTTCTTTCAACTTACATGACACGCTTTATCCTACTCTATTTTCTTGCCTTTAGCGCGTGGACGGCCCACGCCCAGTCCGTGAAAGCCACGAAGGCGACGCGGGCATTCTCATCTTTGGGTAAACCGGTACGTACTAAAACGCCCCTGTATGCGGCTATTCAGCCGTTGGCCGTGAAGGGAATTTCCTCGTCCGTTCCCAGCATCCCTTCGGCAGTGACTACGCCAATGGTGGTTCAGACATCGTCAAAACAACGCGATGAGAAAACGCTTAATCCAGCCAATCCAACCGTCAACGTTGCGAATCCGGCACTGGTGGGGTCCATCCGTACTAAACCGTACCTACTCCCCATTGATCGGGCTGCGGTCAAAGGGTCGTATCCGTTGGGCATTTCGGATCGAAAGACAACCCACATCATCTTTCCGGCCCGAATTCAGGAGTTTGATGCTGGTACGGATTACGTATTAGCTCAGATCCCCGAAACAGTAAGGAACGTACTACGCATCAAAGCCAATCCGAAGGCAACCGCTTTTTGCCGGGCCGATTCAGGCCGCGAAACAAACATGACGGTGATGACGGAGGATGGTGGTTTTTATTCGTTTCTGGTTCGCTATCAGGACGAGCCGGAGGTGCTGAACATCAACATGGCCAACAACCTGTCGGCGGACGAATATACCAGCCGGACGCTGGGCATCAATCGGGCCACCACCATTACTCTGACCGCTTCGGCAACAGCGACCAACGGAACTCCACCGGTGAGCGACTTACTCTACCAGTGTCAGCGTATCGCGGATCGCAAGGCATTCATTCGCAACATTGGTGCCTCGACCATGCGAATCAGCAACCTACTGACGGGCATCTATGTAGCTGACAAGGTGATGTATATGCAGTTCACCATTCGCAACGACAGTCAGATTGACTACGAGGTCGATTTCGTTAAGTTTTACGTCCGTGACAAGGACGTACTCAAGCGTATGGCTGCGCAGGAGGTCGAGCTAAAACCTCACGCCCACTATCCCGAATCGTTTACGCTGCTTCGCGCCAAAGCGGAACGTACCGTCGTGTACGCACTGCCGCTAACAACGATTACCGAAGACAAAATCATCGACGTGGAGCTGTACGAGAAAAACGGCGGGCGGCACATGCGCTATCAGATTGAAGCGGACGTAGTACTGTTAGCCAAACCCCTGTAAATCATGCGCCGTATTTTGTTTTTTCTATTAGTGAGTTTTCCATCGCTATTGCCCGCGCTCGCTCAGGTACATTTAAAAGGGCAACGGTTTGTCGAGGTACAAGCGGGCCTGACGGATGATTTCCACCTGACCAAAAACCAACTGGGCATCAACGCCCTAATCAGTACGGGTCGGTACAACCGACAGTACAACGCCTGGAAACTGACCGTAAGCTACGTACACAAACAAGACGCCCTTGCTGATACGGGCGGTAACCAAACGCTACGTCAATTCAGCGTTGGTTGGGGTTATGAGTTTAACCTGTGGCGAAATGCAACACGCACCCGATTTATCCGGGGGGTAGTGCAGCCGGCAGTTTTCTACGAGACGGTCAGCAATCCGCAGAAGACCCTTTCTGATACACTTCAATCGACTACAGGCACGTCCCGATTCCTGTTGGGGGGCGACGTTGGCTTAGAGTTGGAGTGGTCGCCAATCGTATTCAGCGTTCGGCAACGCTGGCAACCCAAGTCAACCGTTCAGCCGTTTCATACCCTGTTCTCGGTTGGGTGGCGGTTTCATCAATGACAAGCTGGTCTATTCACCAGTACACAAACCTGCTTTTGACTACCTGTTGCATAAAGGTTTGCCGTACCTTTGCGTTCGTGAAGTGGATGACGATCATTTTAGCCCTCTACGTACTTGGCCTTTCTGTGTGGCCCTGTGCGGATGCAGCCCTGCCGGCAAATCGGCAAGAGCAGGGAGCTGTCCTGATCGCAGCATCAGCCCCTGTGCATGACAACCATGATGCCTGCACACCCTTCTGCACCTGTGCCTGTTGTACGGCTACGATTAGTATCACTCCGCACTTTAGTTACAGCGTAATGCCAATGGTTGAGCTTGTACCGATAGCGACAGCCATTTTCCAGTATGTCCCCCTCCACTGGGCATCTCCGCTCTCTGCCATCTGGCAACCCCCTCAACTTCGGGCCTGAACACCCTCGCCGGTCGCGTTGGCTGCTAGTGCTACGTCCTCTCGGACGGTAGTAAGGCTGTCTATACGCGTCCGGCATTTTCTCATTGTCCATTTGTTCAGACCCGATCATGCTGGATCGTATCATTCATTTTTCAATTCAGAACAAGCTCATCATTGGTCTCTTTACGCTGGCCCTGGTGATCTGGGGCAGCTACTCACTGAGTCGGCTACCCATCGATGCTCTGCCCGACATCACTAACAATCAGGTGCAGGTCATTACCCAAAGCCCGGCCCTGTCGGCCCCCGACGTGGAACGGCTTATTAGCTTTCCCATCGAGCAGACGATGGCCACTCTGCCGGACTTAGTCGAGGTACGTTCCATATCCCGCTTTGGCCTGTCAGTCGTCACCATCGTCCTTCAGGATAACGTTGACATCTATTTGGCCCGTCAGCAGGTTTTCGAACGGCTTCAACAGGCTCGATCTCAAATTCCTGCTGATGCGGGCAATCCCGAACTTGCCCCGGTCACGACGGGTCTTGGCGAAATATATCAATACGTTTTAAGGGCCAAACCCGGCTACGAAAAACGCTACCCGGCGATGGAGCTGCGCTCGATTCAGGACTGGATTGTTCGGCGGCAACTGCTGGGCACCAAGGGCGTGGCCGATGTGAACAGCTTCGGCGGTTTTCTCAAGCAGTATGAAGTAGCCGTCGATCCTCAACGGCTACGGGCCTCTGGGGTAACGATGGACGATCTGTTCACGGCACTTCAAAAGAACAATCGGAATACCGGCGGAGCCTACATCGACCGTCGGCCCAATGCCTATTTTATTCGCTCGGAAGGGCTGATTAGTACCATGGCGGACATTGGCAAAATCATGGTGCGTCGGAACCCCAACGGCACACCCGTACTAGTACGTGATGTTGCTCAGGTGGGGCTGGGGTCGGCGGTTCGCTACGGGGCGATGACCCGCAACGGCGAGGGCGAAGTGGTTGGGGCCATTGTATTGATGCTCAAAGGTGCCAATTCCTCCCAGGTAATCGGTAACGTCAAGCAGCGCATCGAGCAAATCAAGAAGTCGCTGCCCGAAGGCGTAGAAATTCACGCTTTCCTTGACCGCACCAAACTTGTTAACCGCGCCATTGGCACGGTGCAAAAGAACCTCATCGAGGGGGCACTTATCGTCATTTTCGTACTGGTGCTGCTATTGGGTAACTGGCGGGCGGGCTTGGTGGTGGCCTCGGTGATTCCGCTGGCCATGCTTTTTGCCGTATCGCTGATGAATCTGTTCGGCGTGTCGGGCAACCTGATGAGCCTGGGGGCCATCGACTTCGGGTTGATCGTCGACGGGGCGGTCATTATCGTGGAAGCAACCCTGCACCACATAGCCCTGAAGAACTACCGACATAGTCTTTCCCAGGCCCAAATGGACGAGGAGGTGTACGAGTCGGCCAGTCGCATCCGTTCGTCGGCGGCTTTCGGCGAAATCATCATCCTGATCGTGTATCTGCCCATTCTGGCCTTAGAAGGTGTGGAAGGCAAGATGTTTCGACCGATGGCCCAAACGGTCGCGTTTGCCATTCTGGGGGCGTTCATCCTCTCGCTGACCTACGTACCGATGGCCTCGGCCCTGCTGCTGAGCAAGAAACCGGTCAAGGAGGGAACGCGTACCATCTCCGACCGCATCATGGGGGTTTTCCACCGACTTTATGACCCGGCTATCCGCTGGACACTGGGCCATAGAGGGCTGGTGGTTGGTTTATCCGTTGGCCTGTTTGCCGTCGCGCTGTTCATCTTCAGTCGATTGGGCGGAGAGTTCATCCCGCAGTTGGACGAGGGAGATTTTGCCGTCGAAACCCGGCTGATGACCGGGGCCTCATTAGGTCAGACTATTGATGCTTCGCTTCAGGCAGGAAACATACTGAAAGAAAACTTCCCTGAAGTGGTTGAGGTCATTGGCAAGGTCGGCGCAGGAGAAATTCCAACTGACCCTATGCCAATAGAAGCCATTGACGTCATGGTGATCCTCAAAGACCGAAGTGAGTGGACCTCAGCTAGCAGCCGAGAGGAACTGGCGGAGAAGATGCAGGAGAAGTTGAACCAGATTCCGGGGGTAAGTTTTGGTTTTCTGCAACCGATCCAGATGCGCTTCAGCGAGTTGATATCCGGCGTGAAGCAGGACATTGCCATCAAGCTCTATGGCGAAGACCTCAATGTCTTAGCCGATTACGCGGCCCGCATTGGTCGAGTAGTTAGTGCGGTGCCTGGAGCCGAAGACCTCTACGTGGAGCAGGTGTCTGGACTATCCCAGATCGTTGTCAACTACGACCGCGATGCACTGGCCCGATTTGGTCTTTCCATCGAGGATGCCAACCGATATCTACAGGCCGCGTTTGCTGGCTCGTCGGCGGGGTTAGTGTATGAGGGCGAACGGCGGTATGATTTGGTGGTGCGCCTACAGCAGCAGAGCCGTCAACGGCTCGAAGACGTACAGAATCTGTTGGTGACGACGGTAGACGGTCAAGCTGTCCCGTTGGGTCAACTTGCGTATGTCTCGTTTCAGAATAGCGTCAACCAGATTCAACGCGAAGATGCCAAACGGCGCATCATCGTGGCCTTCAATGTCAGGGGCCGCGACGTGGAGAGCGTCGTCAACGAACTGCAACGCAAGCTGGATGCTCAGATTAAGCTGCCAGTCGGGTATTACGTTACTTACGGGGGGCAGTTTCAGAATCTTCAGGAAGCTAAAGACCGGCTCAGTATCGCCGTGCCGGTGGCGTTGGGGCTGATTTTCCTCCTGCTCTTCTTCACGTTCGGTTCGGTGCGGCAAAGCCTGCTCATCTTCTCCGCCATTCCGCTATCGGCTATCGGGGGCGTGATCGCGCTCTGGCTCCGCGATATGCCGTTTAGTATCTCGGCGGGGGTAGGCTTTATCGCCCTCTTTGGGGTGGCGGTGTTGAACGGCATCGTACTGATTGGTGAGTTTAACCACCTCAAGGCTGAGTCGGAGTTGGACCTGCGTGACCGAATTTTGCAGGGCACGGCCACCCGGCTACGCCCCGTGATGATGACCGCCCTGGTGGCCTCACTCGGCTTTTTGCCGATGGCTTTGGCAACCACCGCCGGTGCGGAGGTGCAACGTCCTTTAGCAACTGTCGTGATCGGCGGGTTGGTATCAGCTACGCTCCTAACCTTGCTGGTATTGCCGTGTCTGTACTGGTGGGAGCAAACTGGTTTCGGGAAACGCAAAGTTGGCAGGACACCCGCTATGGCGAGTAAACTAGTTAGTTTACTGTTGATCGGAACGCTGATTGTGGTGGAAATAAATACGGCGAAAGCGCAGATACCCCAATTAGCTACAAGCCCTCTAACGCTCGACGCGGCTTTACAACAGGCTATCGCCAACAACGGTACAAGTCGCATCAGTACGCTGGGCGTTGCGCAGCAGCAAACCGGTCGCCGGGCGGCCCGCGAAATCGGGGCTACCAGTTTCGGATGGACCGGTGGGCAGTACAACAGCATCAACTTCGACAACAACTTTACCGTTACTCAAACCCTGCCGAATCCAAAACTGGTGCGCCAACTAGGCCGACTCGCCGATGCGAACGTCACGGGCGCGGAAGCACAGGGGCGGCTCACGCAGAACGGCTTACGAGCGCAGGTGAAAGCGGCCTACTTCGATTTATTGTACCTGGCCGAACGACGGCGGTTGCTGTGGGCGCAGGACAGCCTGCTGGTAGCATTTCGGTCGGCTACGGAGCTGCGGCAACGTACCGGTGAAGGCACGGCGGTGGAAGTTGCCACGGCGACCAACCAGCTGGGCGAGATTCGTAATGCACTGGCGCAAACCGAAGCCGACCGACAAATTGCCCTGAGTCGGCTACAAACGTTGCTCAACACCGACGGCCCCGTCAGTTTATCCGACTCAACGCTCACGCGCCGGACGTTACCCGCCCTGACCGACTCGGCTACGCTGGCTCAAACGCCCGAACTGACTTTGTTGCGGCAGCAGATCGACATAGCGGCCCGCCAAACCGATGTCGAGCAGGCCCGGCTGCTTCCCTCCTTCTCAGTGGGTTATTTCAATCAGTCGCTCATCGGTACGTACCTGGTTGGTCAGCAGGAGGTGTACTATGGAGGAGGTCGGCGATTCCAAGGGTTGACGGCGGGCGTAGCTATTCCAATCTTCCGAAAACCGCAGCAGGCTCGCGTGGAAGCCGCCCGGCTGGGGCAGCAGGTCGGCGAAGCCACACTGGCTCTGACCCAACGCAATTTGCAGGGTGAGCTAAGGGCCACCATCCAGGAAATTTGGAAGCTGCAAAGTTCGCTCACGTACTATGAACAAACGGGATTGCCAACCGCCCGGCTGCTGGCCGACAAAGCCGGTGTGGCCTTTCGGGCGGGTGAAATTGGCTACCTCCAGTATTCGCAGGCCATCACGCAGGCTTATCAAACGCGCGCCAGTTACGTCGACGTACTGGGGGCGTACAATCAAACTGTCATTCGCTTAGAACAACTGCTGGGCTTACCCTAAGACAACCGCTTCGGCGTTCCAATCATGAAACGAATTTTGTATAGTATCAGCCTGTTGTGGCTGCTTACCGGGTGCGGTGATACCGCCCAAAAAGAAAGTGAGACAACGGCGGAGGCAAAATCGGCGGCTGAAAAAGCCCATGAAGAAGCCCCAACAGACATCGTGGAACTGACCGATGATCAGATCCGCATCGGGGCTATCAGCACAGGCCAGATCGAGTACCGCAACCTGGGTCAGCTTCTACAAGTCAATGGCCGATTGGCCGCTCCCGCCCAGAGCCAGGTAGCCATTACCGCCCTGCAAGGAGGTTTTGTGCGGAGCCTACCGCTATTACCCGGTCAACCGGTTCGCAAAGGGCAGGTGCTGGCTCGCATCGAGAACCCAGACCTAGTGCAGTTTCAGCAGGACTACGCTGAAAACCATAGCCGCCTGACGTACCTGGATGCCGAGTACGCCCGCCAAAAAGAACTGAGTGAGCAAAACGTGAGTGCGCTGAAAGTGTTTCAGCAAACAGCCTCGGAGCGCAATCAGGTACGTTCCCGCCTGGGTGGCCTGGCGCAGCGGTTGCGGCTGGTAGGGTTATCGCCCCAAGCCGCGTTGGATGGTAAATTTAGTGCTACCTACGTCGTCATAGCACCGGTATCGGGCATCGTGACCGACGTACCTGCCACAGTAGGCCAGTATGTGCAGCCCGCCGATATCATGGCCCGGCTTACCAGTAGTCAGGGTCTGTACGCTGAATTAACGGTATTTGAAAAAGACTTGCCCCAGCTACGGGAGGGCCAGCGGGTTAGCCTCCGGCTCAACAACGAAGGTGGTCGGGAGCGGAGTGGGCGCATCACTTACATCAACCGAACCATCGAAGCCGACCGGTCAGTCCGGGTCGTGGCCCGGCTCGATCAGCCGGATACTCGTTTGGCTCCTAATACCTTTTTGAAAGCTACCTTGGATCTAGGCGACAGCCGGGTAACGGCCCTGCCCGAAGGGGCCATTGTATCGGCAGAAGGCAAGGATTACATTTTCATTGCCACCGACAAACGGGCATCCGAACGCCACGACGGTTCGGCGACTCAGCACAAGGAAGGTCAAATGGAGCAGCACGGTACAACATTTAAGCAAATTCCGGTGCGCCGGGGCGTGACAGAAGGCGGCTATTCGCAGGTGACACTACCCGGCACGCTCGATTTGAGCAAGGTAAAGGTGGTGGTGAAAGGCGCGTTTGCTGTCCTCTCGCAACTCCAGGCCGCCGGTGGCGAAGAGGAAGGTCACGGCCATTAAGTGCTTTTATTTAATCAATATGAATTAGACATGACCCCCTTATTCCAGCAAATCATCACCTATGCGCTGCTACCGACCGTTGCCCTGACCGGTGGGGGGGTGGTTGCTCTGTTCATTCGCTTTAGCGCGCAGGTACGTTCGGCTATCCTGCACTTTGCGGCAGGTGTCGTTTTTTCAGTGGTGGCGGTCGAAATCCTGCCCGATGTGGTGCGGTTGCATGACCCTCTACTGACGGCCGTTGGCTTTGGCGCAGGTATTGGTCTCATGCTACTGATTCGGCGATTGGCCCAATCGCCGAAAGAAGCCCCAACTAAGTTGGAAGCGGCAACGGGGCATACAAATTCAACAGATAAGCAGTCAGGCGAAGCCACGCCGGATATGGTATCGCCGGGTGCTTTCTCAATAGCGTTTCTGCTGGCAATTGGCATAGATATCCTCATTGACGGACTACTGCTCGGTATTGGCTTCGCAGCCGGGGCCAAAGAAGGTATTTTGTTGGCATTTGCACTGGCGGTCGAGGTGCTTTCGCTGGGACTAGCCACGGCTACTTCCTTATCCGGGGACGGCGTACCACGTTCCCGAATCGTTTGGCTGTTGTTGGGTTTGTCACTTTTATTCTTCATTAGCACGGTAGTTGGAGCGACGTTA
Organism: Fibrella rubiginis; assembly: GCF_017353185.1. Classification (GTDB taxonomy): domain Bacteria; phylum Bacteroidota; class Bacteroidia; order Cytophagales; family Spirosomataceae; genus Fibrella; species Fibrella rubiginis. Next base: position 84,269 of record NZ_JAFMYV010000013.1, read on the forward strand.
CTTTACAACCTGCCTGAAACGGGCTTAGATGTGGTGCTGTCGTTCGGGCTAGCTGCCCTCTTGTTTTTAGTCACGGAAGAACTGCTGGTTGAGGCCCATGAAACGGACGAAAAACCGTGGATGACCGCTACGTTTTTCGCTGGATTTCTTTTGTTTCTAATTCTGGGCATGGTAGCCTAATCCCAGTTTCTAACGCGACATCTAATGAGCCACAAAAAAGCTTATAAACCCAGATTAACCGCCTTATCCCGGTCGCTGATTGCCCTTGCCGTTGGTGGTTCAGTGTGGCTACTGACAGCAGGTCGGTTGGGTTGGCAAACACGATTGCTGTTGGGATGGGTAGCCTACGCGGTGACCGTGCTGGTATTGATCTGGCTGATTATTATGCGGGCTGATGCCAAAGAGACGGCTCAGCGGGAAGACGAAAGCCGACCGGCTATTTTTCTTTTCACGGTTGGTGGGGCTTTGGTAAGCCTGGTGGCCGTAATCATTCTATTGGGCACAGTCAAGGGCTTGTCGTCCTCCGAAGCCACGCGACACGTAATCCTGTCGGGAATAACCGTGGTTAGTTCGTGGGTATTGACGCACAGCATCTTTACGCTGCACTATGCCCGTTTATACTATGATCCTGACAAGACGGAACGAGTTGGTGGTCTGGACTTTCCGGGAGATGAACCACCCGATTACCTTGATTTTGCCTACTACTCGTTTGTGATCGGCATGACGTTTCAGGTATCGGACGTAGCCATTACGGCCAAACCAATTCGGCGGCTGACCCTGTTGCATAGCGTTCTGTCTTTTGCCTTCAACACGCTCATTATCGCGTTGACAATCAATACGCTGTCCGGTCTGTTATGACGTACAACCCAACTAAACGATGGATGCGATCTTTATCGGAAGCCTGACACTAAGCCTGTTGCACGCCCTAATACCCAGCCATTGGCTGCCCTTCGTAACTATCGGGCAAACCGAGCGGTGGAGTCTGCGGCAGACGCTCACCGTCACGGCTATTGCGGGACTGGCTCATACCGTCAGTACCACCCTGCTGGGCGTACTGGTGAGTCTGGCGGGGTGGCAACTGGCCGAGAATTATCACGACCTGTCGGAGCGGGCTATTCCACTGCTTCTGTTGGCGTTAGGTATCTGGTATTTGATGCAACACCTGCGGCACCGGCATGTTCACGATCACATTGATGCTGGGTCGGTCCGTAAGCACCGTTCCTTCTCAGCCCTGCTGTTGTCGCTGGTACTGGCGATGTTTCTGTCACCCTGTCTGGAGATCGAAACCTACTTCCTCAGCGCAGGTGCGAAGGGCTGGGCAGCGGTGTGGCTGGTGGCCCTCATCTATAACACCATCACGCTATCGGGAATGCTCCTGATGGTCATGCTCGGACGACGGGGTTTGCAGCAAGTCAACGCGCACTGGCCTGGCGCGGCCCGGTTCGAGCACAACGAGAACCTGATTACCGGCCTGACCCTAGTCGGGCTGGCACTAGTCAATTTTTTCATCGAATTCTGACCAATAACATGGCACAAAATCATAACGATCCGGCGTTTCGGCGCGACCACGATGCCGATGGGCATGACCACGATCACGACCACGACGATGTGGAGCTGATCGAGGAGGGCACTACCCCGGCTGCGGATGCTGCTCCGGCAAAAAAAGGCCCAGAACAAACCTGGCGCACCTATGCCCCGGCTATTAGTAGTTTGGTGTTGCTGCTGAGCGGTATCGCCCTGGATAAGTACGCTACCGGTTGGTTCAAAGACCCTGTACGGCTTATCTGGTACATTGTAGCGTATCTGCCCGTTGGCTGGCCGGTGCTACGTAGGGCGTGGAGCAGCAGTATCCGGGGTGATGTCTTCACCGAATTTTTCCTGATGAGCGTAGCCACCCTCGGCGCGTTTGCCATTCGCGAATACCCAGAAGGGGTAGCCGTAATGCTGTTTTACACCATCGGCGAGTTGTTTCAGGATGCCGCCGTGCTGCGGGCGCGTCGGTCGATCAAGGCCCTGCTCGACGTGCGGCCCGATGAAGTGACGGTGCTCAAAGAGGGGAAAGCGCAGGTAGTGAAGGCTGCGACCGTAGCGGTGGGGGATGTCGTACAGATCAAGCCGGGCGAGAAGGTCGGGCTGGACGGAACCATGCGTTCCAGTGCCGGTACGTTCGATACGGCAGCCCTAACGGGTGAAAGCGTTCCGCGCACTATCGAAAAAGGAGAAGCCGTTTTGGCCGGCATGATTAACCGCCAATCGCTGATCGAGATGGACGTAACGACTCCTTATCAAGACTCCAAGCTGTCCCGTATTCTAAAGTTAGTGCAGCAGGCAACGGGTCGCAAAGCCCAGACGCAGGAATTCATTGCCCGCTTCGCTAAAGTTTACACGCCCATTATCTGTTTACTAGCGGTATTAATCACCGTCGTACCCTATTTCTTCGTGGCCGATTACCGCTTTGCCGACTGGCTCTACCGGGGTTTGGTGTTTTTGGTCATTGGTTGCCCCTGTGCATTGGTTATCTCTATACCGCTCGGCTACTTCGGCGGTATCGGAGCCGGGTCGCGGCAAGGTATACTATTCAAAGGCTCGGTATTTTTAGACCTGATGACCCAGCTTAAAACGGTCGTTATGGATAAAACGGGTACGTTGACCAAAGGAGTGTTCAAGGTACAGGAAGTGAAGGCAGTGGGCATAGAGTCAGTCCAATTGGCTCGGCTGACGGCGGCTTTGGAAAGTAAATCGACCCACCCGGTAGCCACCGCAATTTTAGACTATGTAGAAACTGGATACGATGCGGTGTCAGTTGATGAGGTTGAAGAAATAGCCGGTCATGGGCTGAAAGGCCGGGTTGACGGTAAAGAGATGTTGGCCGGTAACGCCAAGCTGCTTCGGAAGTTCAACGTAGCGTTCGACGAGGCCCTAACCAAGATTCCCTACACCATCGTGATGACGGCCATCGATGGCCAATTTGCGGGCTACTTCACCATTGCCGACGAAGCCAAGCCCGATGCCATAAAGGCAGTAGCTCGCCTGAAAGCCGAAGGCATCCGCACCGTGATGCTGTCGGGTGATAAAAGCGCAGTAGTCGAAGCGGTCGCTAAACAAGTGGGGGTAGACGAATGGCACGGCGATCTGTTGCCCGAAGATAAAGTAACGCAGGTCGAGCGGCTCAAAGCCGAATTGGCCGGTAATACAAAGGCAAAGCTGGCGTTCGTGGGTGACGGCGTGAACGACGCACCGGTGGTGGCCTTGGCCGACGTAGGCATGGCGATGGGGGGCTTAGGCTCCGATGCGACCATCGAAACCGCCGATGTAATTATTCAAAACGACGAGCCGTCCAAGATTGCCACCGCTATTGAGATTGGCCGGGCCACACGGCGAATTGTGTGGCAAAACATTACCCTCTCGCTGGTAGTAAAAGGCATCGTACTGGTATTGGGGGCTGGTGGCCTGGCCACGATGTGGGAAGCAGTCTTCGCCGATGTGGGTGTGGCAATGCTGGCTATTTTGAACGCCGTGCGGGTGCAAAATCTCAAGTTCAATTGATAAACGTGTCGCGTTCCATCGTCACTACTAAGAAAGGCTGATGACGATGGAACGCGGCAGGATACAGATGCCTCCGCGTTTTGCTTACTCAACTCAGCCGGTGTTCTTTTCGCTGAAACGATGTGAATGCGACAAGAACAATCAACAAACCAAACAGAATCAGCGATGATCCTTGGGTACCAAAACCAAGACCCCCTTTGTCAGTCGATTTAGTGAGCAGGTCACCAAAGGTGGCCCCAAACGGACGAGTCAGCACGAAGGCAATCCAGAACAGTACAACTGAAGAAATTCGGCTGAAATAGTGCGCCAGAATAACCAAACCGATTAACGAGCCAATCAGCAGCGCACCACCGCCGAAGCCCAATCCCGAATCATCAGCCAGGTAATCACCCAAGGCTGTTCCCAGCGTATTGGAAACGAGAATAGCGGTCCAGTAAAAACTTTCGGGTCGGGCTGTTTTGATGTCTGTCACCGACAAACTTTTCTCCGACCGATACCACACCGCCAGAACAACTCCCAGCAGTACCACCAAAATGGCCGAGCCGGTTGCATAGCCAAGCCCAAGCGTTCGGTCCATATAGTCCGACATCGTTGTCCCGGCGGTGCTAGTCGCTAAAATAACCGACCAGTAAAGGGCAGGTACGTAGCGTTTGGCGCGGAGTTGTAGCAGTAGAACAACCACAAAAAAACCAATCAGTATTAGCGAACTAAGGCCGTAGCCTACGTTCAGCGTCTGCGCCAATAGGTCACCTGCCGTTTCACCCAGCGTAGTGGCGCAGATTTTCATGACCCAGAACAGCAGGGTGATTTCAGGTACTTTTTTCATGATGGATGGATTACGCGCCTATGGAACAAAGCCCGAAGCGCAGTGGGAAGAACTAACAGCAGCAGGGGTAATCCGGCAACGAAGCCGCCAATTACCGCGACTGCCAGCGGCTGTTGCATTTGCGCCCCCAGCCCAAAACCCAGTGCCAGGGGCATCAGGGCAAGAATGGCCCCGATGGCCGTCATTAGTTTGGGGCGTAGCCGCAGGGCAATGGCATAGTTGACCGACTCGTCCACATCACCGGTTCGGGCCAGCGTGTGTTCAAACTGATTGACCGTGAAAATGGCGTTCTCAGCGATGATACCCACAATCATGATGATACCCGTATAGCTGCTCACGTTCAGCGGGATGCCGGTTAGGTACAGTGCAGTAATACAACCGGTGATGCCCAGCAGCGAGAGCAGTAACTCCAGCACCGATAGCCACCAGTCTTTGAATAGGAACATCAGCACGGCCAATACCAATAACGAGGCCAGTGTCAGAATGAGCAGTAATTCACCAAACGACTGTTGTTGCTGCGCGTACGCTCCGCCGTAGCCAACCGTGTAGCCCTGGGGTAGAGGCAACTTTTGAGCAAACTGCGTTTGTATATCGCGGATTGTGCTGCCTAAGTCCCGCCCGTTCAGCCGGGCAGTCAGCACCACGGAGGATTTAAGATCTTCACGTCGTTGCTCAATCTCTCCGCCCAGCACCGTTACCCGGCAGAAGAAGGATAGCGGTCGGGTGGTGCCGTCAGGTAGGAAGATCAGTACGTTCCTTAGCTTATCTAAATCGTTTTGGTCAAAGTTGGCAAAGCGCAACACCATCCGGCGCATCTGCTCGCCATCCTGAAACGAGCCGACTTGAATCCCCGCCGTGAGGGCCGCCTGCGCGGGCGAGGGTACGGGCTGTGCCGCGTTGGGGCCGAGGGATACGCCCCCCGTGTAGGCCGTAAGTTGAGTCTGAAAGTCGATCAAGCCAATCTTGTACTGACTCAACTTAGCCTGATCCGGCTCGAAAACCAGCGACGGCCCCGCTTCAACCAACCCGTCGTTTACGTCGACCACCCCCGGTATCGTCTCCAGAATGCCCGATGCCTGTTTGGAAAGCGTTTGTAACAGGATGTAATTATCACCGAACAGCTTGATCTCGATTGGCTGGGGGGTACTCATGAGATCACCTAACAGATCGGCGATACGCTGACCGAACGAAATACTCAGCACCGGTTGAGCGGCATTGATACGTGTCCGCAGATCGTCAATGACTTCGACGGTCGTTTTGGTTCGGTTTGTTTTTAGCTGAATCGAATAGTCGCCGAAATTGGGCGGCACCCCCCGGAACCCCATGCTGATGCCCGTTCGTCGGGAATAGGTCGCCACGTTGGAATCGGCCACAATAATCTTTTCCGCTTGGCGCAGAATCCGATCCGTTTCCTGGATAGACGTACCCGGTGGCGTGAAGTAATCCAGCACGATAGTCCCCTCGTCGAGGTCGGGCAGAAAGCCAGTTTCTAAACGACCGTATGAGAACCATGCTCCAAAACCCAGCAGCCCCACTAAAAGTAATGACACAACCGGCTTGGTGAAGAGCTGCGTTAACCAGTGCAGCCGACGTACCTGAGCGAATTCATCGACAGCATGAGCGTTCTTGGAAGCTTTGAAACCAATTAATAGGTGCAGTACCGGCAGTAACAGCCACGTTACTAAAAAAGAACAGACCATCGTGATCTGCATGGTATCGGATAGCTCCCGAAAGAAGCTACCAGCCAGCCCGCTCATCAGTCGAAATGGAAAGTGAATGACGATGGTAGAAAGCGAGGAGCCAACCATCGCCGGAAACAGGTTATGAATGGCCTCCTGCACCACGGCAAACCGGTTTTTCTCCGGTTCCTCTTCATGGACGCGGTAGATCTGTTCGATGATAACGATGGCATCGTCGATGATCAGCCCGATAGAAGCAGCAATTGCCCCCAACGACATAATATTAATGCTAATGCCCACCACGTAAAGCACTAAAATCGTAAAGGCCAGCGTAACGGGAATCGTCAGCAACACCACCGTGGAAGCCCGCCACGACCGTAGAAAGACGATTATGACCAAGATAGCCAGCAGCAACCCTTCGTAAATGGTCTTGATGACACTGTGAACGCTATCGCCCACGAACGCCGACTGGTCATAGTAGGGTTTGAGCCGCATACCACGGGGCAGGATCTTACGAACCTCAACCGCTTTGGCCTCAGCGTTTTTAGCAAAGTCAATCAGGTTCACGCCCGGCTGTTTGACCAAATCGATTTGCACCGCTTGGTGACCATTGGCGTTGATCACTAAAAATTCCTGTTGCTGTTCCTGCACCTCAACACGGGCAACTTCGCCGAGCGTTACCATCCGGGTACCGTCGTTTTTGACAATCAACGCATTCAGTGCGTCCACGTCGAGCACTCGTGTGTCGGTCAGCGTCAGATAAAGCCGTCGGTAGTTGGCTACGTAGCCGTTGGACAGTACGTTGTTGTTGGCATTGATAGAGGCTATCAGAGCCGAGATGGGCAAGTTCACCGAAGCCAGTTTCACCGCATCGGGTATGACCACAATCTCTTTGGCCTTTCCACCCCGCACCACGACGTTAGCGATACCAGGCACCTGCGAAAACAGAGGACGTACCAGCAAGTTGGCACGATCTCGCAACGCAACTAATCCGTGCTGGTCGCTTTCCAACGTATAGCCATAGACCGGAAACAGCGACTGGTTCATGGCCTCAATGGAGAGGTTCACGCCCGGCGGCAGGAAGTTGCGAATCTCATTGATCCGGCTCTCGACCTGCGTCTTCTGGGTGTAAATATCCTGCCCCCACTTGAAAAACACGTCGATGGTGCAGCTACCCCGGCTAGTGCTGGACTTAACAATCGTTACGCCATTGACTTTCTTAACCGCGCTCTCCAGCGGCTTGGTGACGGTAATCATCATCCGGTCGATGGGCTGCTGGCCGTTGTCGACAATGATAGATACACGCGGGAACAACACTTCGGGAAACAGATTAGTCTGCATCCGGGTATAGGCGTAAATACCGGCGATCAGCAGCAACACACCCGTGAACAGAATGGGGCGACTAAACACCTCAAAATAAGAACGACGAACCGGTTCATCCATCGGCGTAGTCGTATCGGTAGCTGGTGTCTGGTTGTTCATCGCTTTGCCGGAGTTACCAGTACACGGGCTGTGTCGGGCAGGCCGTAATTGCCTTCGGTGACGATGCGGTCACCAATTCCGAAGAGGGGGGAACGTACCTCAACCGCCGTGGTCGTTCGTTCACCAAGCTGGACGGGTACTTTGATCGCCGTGCTATCATTCAGCAGCCGCATAACCCAGAAGTGTTGGAGCATCTCGTCGCTGAGTATGGCAGCTTTGGGCAGCAACTGGGCCTGAGCGTTGGCCTGGCTGGTCACGTCAACCTGTACGGTTAGGTTTTCGGGGAGTGGAATGGGGCGAGTAATGCGCGCTAATACACTCTGAGTTTGAGCCAGCGCGTTGACCGTCGTTAAGGGGGTGGTGAACGTAGCAGTCAGGGCGCGGCCATCGGGCAAACGTACCCGGCAGGTTCGACCGGGCCGGGCCAGAGCCTCATATTCGTAAGGCACGTTGACCTGCACGGCCAAGGCACTATTTTCTGCGATGGTGCAAAGCTGGGTGCCCTCCAGCACGTAGTCGCCCGTTTGCTGCTTATCGAACGTACTGATCACGCCCCCCGACGAGGCCCGCACCGTGACTAAGCCAATAATGGCTGTATCGCCCGAAATAGCCAATTTTCCTAGGGCGCGTCGCTCCTTAGTTTCTAATTGGTAGAGCGGCTGGCCGGCACGTACCTGTGCGCCCAGGCTAACGTACACTTTTGTGACGAAGGCGGCCACGGGTGCCGTAATGGCATTTCGGCGCAGATACAGCGTCGTCCCGAACAGCGTCAGGCTATTGCTGATGCCGCCCCGACCAACGGCCTGCACGGTAACGGGCGTTCGGGCGGTGCGGGTTTGCTGCTGGGACGCATCGGTAGCCTGCGGCTTGTTGCAGGCAAACAAGCCCATCAGCAGCAGCACGCCTGTAGATAGCTGAAGACTAAGCCGTTCACTACCAGTTATAATAATTGTACGCATTGACAAGCAGTTGACGATTCGATTGAATCAGTAAGGCATCGCGCCGAACGGCGACCATGTTTTTCAGAACGGTGATGTAATTGATAATGGAAAGCTGACCCTGTAGCAGTTCGCGCCGGTAAGAAGCCAGCACGGCTTCGTAGCCCGCTATCTGCTGCCGGAACACGGCGAGTCGTTCGTCAAGTCCTCTCAACTCACCCCGTATCCGCTCCCGACGCACCGCATTCTGCGTGTCGATGAACCGGCGGTAGTTGCCCAGGCTCTGTTGTAGGATACTGGTGCGTTGCGCGTTGATACGCTTCTGGTGCCCGTCGAAGAGTGTCCAGACCAGGGAAACGCCCGCACTAAACCCAAAGCGACGGGGGATGTCGGGGATGTAGGACGTATTTAGCCCGGCGTTACCGAACGCAATCCATTGAGGTCGGTAACGCAAATCGAAAATGGTTTGCTGGGCAGTTAGGGCTACGCTATCCAAAGCGTATCGTTGCGTGAATCCAGAGGGTACTGAGCCGATGTCGGGAGCTATGACCAAGTACAGTGGAGCCAAATTGACTAACGTGGTATCGGCGATGCCGCTTAACGCATTCAACTCGAGTACATCCCGTCGGTAGGCCGTTTGGTAGCCAACGCGCAGATTCTGCTGGGTTTGGGCTTCGATGTCAACCAGCGTTAGGTCCGATTGCTTGAGCAGCGAAGACTCGACAAACTTCTGGACAATCTGCCGCTGTTCGCGTAGCACCCGCAACAGGCTATCGGTATACTGCACCTGCAAGCGGTCCTGCAAACACAGAATGTACTGATCGGTAACAATCTTTTCAACGTCGTGCTGACCCAGCCGGATCACCGTCTGACCAACCTGAGAAGCCAGCACAAACGGCGCGGCAAATGCTTTTGCCCGAAATAAATTAGAAATGGGTTGCGTGGCTGAAACCAGTCCCTGATACAAGCCACCGTTGGACACCGCCAAATCGTACCCGAAGTAGTTGGTTGCTCCCGACGAATTAAGTTCTGGATGAAAGCCGCCTTTATCGGTTGAGAAGATCGGAGAGAACTGTGCGTTGCCCGTCACCTGCACCAGCGGTTTTGTGTAGAATGCCTGAAGACGCTGAGCCTCCAGCGCATTAGCCTGCAGCTGGTTTTGGTTATCACGAACAAGTGGACTGGTTTGACGGGCATTTTCCAGATAATAGTCTAATGTCCGTTGGGGCTGGCCGGATTGAGCCAATACGCCGACTGCCGAAACCAGATACAGTCCAGTCAACAACAGCACTACCCTCAGCTTGCTGTCCTCTGGTTGTTTCGTTTGCATACGCTGTCCATCAGTGATTCTCTTGATGCCCTGATAAAAAAGCACCACGCCCAAATCCAATTCGGTTTGGGTAATGCAAACGTCGTGGTCAATCTTGAAGTAAATCTGTACCTGGTACTGATGCTGTTTATGAAGCGTTAGCGCAAACGAATCAGCTTCTGATAGACCGATTGATCCTTACTGCACGGAATCTATTGCTTCAGATTTGCCTCAGAATCTCCCTGTACGTTTGATGTAATTTTCAGCCGCACTCGCTTCGCTTTTGGAAAAATTCGATTCGATCAGGCAACGGCGGATATCAAAATCTCCGTATGGCTTTTTGTATACCTCTGATCCGTCAGCACGAATACACAGTCAGCAAAACCGCCCAGCCGGGGGCAGAAGTAGAGCGGTTAATTGAATTAACAGTCAACGTTTTAAAACAAAATCGTTATGAAAAACACAATGCTGGCAGCAATCATGGTTGCTGCTCTTTTCGCCGGAAATGCCCAGGCCCAGAGTGGCAAAGCACACAAAAAAGAGGCTGTCACTGAAGCCAAAGCCACCGTAGCCAGTGATAAGGCTACGCTGAAGGAGTTAAAGTCGGATCGCAAGGATGACAAACTGCGTGGAGACCGACAGGCGTTGAAAGCAGATCGGAAACGCACGTTCAAGGCCGACAAAAAGCTGCTGAAAGACGAGGTTAAAAAAGACGCGGCTGTCGTCAAAAAGAAGCTGTAGTTATCTATTCCCGAACGGGCCGGCATAGAAACCGGCCCGTTTTTCATTCACCTACATGCATCGGCAATTCACACCTGTTGGTAGCCCAATACCAGACAAGATTCGTATTCTATGCGCCTTTTATTCATCGTGCAGGGCGAAGGTCGAGGTCATTTGACACAGGCTATTTCGCTGGCGCAATTGCTTCAGGAAGCTGGTCATGAGGTTATAGGTGCCTGGGTCAACGTGGCAACAGGACGGCCCGTGCCACCCTTTTTCGTCGAGCAGTTCACCGCCCCGATCATCTCCCTGCCCGGACCGGCACTTGTTTATGATCCGCAAACCAACGCCCTCGATCTGAAAACGACCATACGGGGTATTATTCGACAACTGCCAACGTTCCGTCAAAGTGTTCGTCAACTCAGAATGGCTATCCTGACCGAGAAGCCGGATATTGTCGTCAACTTTTTTGAACTACTTGGTGGCCTCACTTATGGGCTGTACCGGCCCTCCACGCCAATGGTCTGCGTAGGGCATCAATGCCTGGCGTTTCACGATTCGTTCACGTTTCCAAAAGGCAGTTGGTTCGACAAACTGTTATTCAAAGCATTGGTCCGTCTGAACAGTTGGGGCGCAACCGAGCTTTTCGGCCTGTCGTTCGACCAGCAAACCGACGTACCCAGACGTCGGTTGCGTGTAATGCCTCTCCTGCTGCGACGAGAGCTTACCGCCTGCCGTATCCAAGATGACAGAACGGACTGCTGCCCCTACGTACTGGCTTACACCACGCAACCCGGCTTGGTGAGCGAGGTGCTGGAAGCACACCGACAATGCCCGGAGATGGTTGTCCATTACTTCAACGCCACGACGCAGGAAACCCAAGAGCAGGTGGACAACCACCTCTTTTTTCACCGCATCGACGGCATTCGCTACCTGAAGTACATGCAGCACTGCGAAGCAGTAGTAACTACAGCCGGATTTGAATCCGTTTGTGAAGCCCTTTACTTAGGCAAGCCCGTGCTGATGATGCCGCAACCTAATCACTACGAACAGGCTTGCAACGCACTCGACGGGCAGCGGGTAGGCGCGGGGTTGGCGGCAAATCGCTTTGACCTGCGTCGACTGCTGACGTACCTGCCCACGCATGACCACTCGGTGAGCAATCGGTTTAAGAACTGGTATGCCAGTGGCGAATGGCGTTTCGTGATTGCCCTACAACGTCTTATTCCGCCGACCAACTCGGCCACCTGAGCCAACAGGTGCTAGAACCGACACAACTCAACTGATCTATGAAAACATCCCTCCTGTCGTGGTTATGTCTGCTCGGTGCTGCTTTTTGTGAGATGGCCTGGACGTACTCGCTGAAATACATTGATCTGCCTGCTCTTAAAACACTCCGGTGGGCAACCCTGTACCGCTCCGACGGCGGCATGGCAGTGCTATGGCCCTGGATTGCCTACGTCGTGTTTGGTGTCGTTAACTCGGTATTGCTGGCTATTGCCATGCGAACCATCCCAACGGCGACGGCTTTTGCCGTATGGATGGCTACGTCGCTCATCATCCTCAAAGCAACGGATGTGCTGTGGCTAAAGGCAGACTGGTCATTTACCGAATTGTTTTTCGGGTTGGTTATCATCGTTGGTATTGTTGGCCTGAAATGGGCCGGGTCAACTCAATGAGCTAACCCCTATGAACAATACCTGATCTAGAAACCTACCTAACTCACTAAAAATCAAACTTTTCTAATTTTCCCCCACGAAAGACATAAGCCTCATAACTGTGTCGATCAATGCCATATACTTCTTCGAGGAACACTTTATCTATCCCTCGACTAAGTGCATTCACGTGAGCCTGCTTATCGGGCGGCAGTTCGGAGAGTTTAATGCTACGCTCAAACTCGAATCCCTCATCGTATTCAAACTCCAGAGCGAATAATTGTTTACGCCATTGAAGTTGAGTTTCAAGACCATCAGAGAAAGGCGCGTAATCAATGTCAACACCGTTCTTGTTGACAACCTGCGCCGATGCTTCGGTAAACAAACTGAGTCCCGACACGACCATAGCGGCATAGCCGACCCGACGGAAGAGACTCTCACTCAGCCGGGGGAGCAGCCACTTCATGCCCCAGGAAGACACAAAAGCGGCTACGGCAATCACGGCACCAAACGTCAACGCTTTGCCCGTCAACAGGCCAAACGAAGCGTACAACGCTAATTTTACTATGTGCAGTAAGACTTCGTTCGCGGCCCGTGTGGCGACAATCTCTTCCTTCTGTAACCCGTAGCGCAGGTAAAACCGATTGAATAATAGACCAACGGCTCCCGTTAACCCGGAAACGAAACCCGCAGCAGTCCCGATGATTGCCAGGTACCCTTTGGGAAGCGGATGCGTAGTCTCCAGTTCGGCGGTTGAGCGAAATATCAAGGGTAGGTTAGCCATCAGGAACAAACCCATCAGCAGTTCGAGGTACAAGGGATTGATATAGCTAAGTAGCCGGGCACCCAACCACACGGCGGGTAGGGCCGGTGGCACAAACCAGATCACGACATCCCACCGGATACGCGGCCAAAAAGCGACAATCCGGGAGGCCGAGCTGGAAACTGTGCCGATTGACAGGGCAGCCGGTACCTGTGCACCCGGTACGATAGAGCCTAAAACGGGTAATAGTAAAAGACCGGCCCCTCCGCCACAAACAGCACTAAGCGAGAAGGCCAACAGGGCGCAGCCAAATAATAATAGACCGGATATAACCATGCATGTTTGTTTAAAGGGGTCCTTTATCGGTCAGGCTGGATGAGTGGACCGTTGCCATTCGGTTAACACGATGCCGACAATCAGCCAGCAAACGCCCAGTAAGTAACCGCCCATCACGTCACTCAAAAAATGAACCCCTAAGTATATCCGACTAAACCCGACCATTAGAATTAAACTAACGGCTGTTACTCCTGTTCCAGTCTTCCATCTAACGGATCGTTGCCCACGAATCAGCCAGTACGCCAGCAAACCATACAAGATCATTGCCGTTGCGGAATGACCACTGGGGAATGAATAACCCGTCTCAGGGTAGTAAGCCACCTGTAAGGGGCGTTCCCGTACGAAAGTACGTTTACCGACCTGCACAAAAGTGGCTACCCCACCGATTAGTGCCCAGAGAATAAAAACATTCCGTCGTTTGTGCTGACGGAGTAACAGAATCGATCCTAACACAGCAAACCCAATCGTTGCCGGTAAAGAACCGAGCCAGGTGACTCCGTAAAAAAAAGTACTCAAATTCGTGGCACGGGCCTGGAAAAGCGTTTTAGTAAACCATAAATCTATCTGAACCATTGGCTCGGTATTAACAATATTCTCGGCCACTTCGGATAAGATCATCACGTTGACCAATAGCAAACCAGCCAGGACTGTAAGGGGTAAACCACTAAACTGATCAGTCGTCAGTCGGGCAGCCAGCCAGCGGACAGCAGCAGGATACCGACTGGCTAACCGGCCAAACCGGTCGTGCAACCGTTGGATAATTTGATAGGTCGTCATCACTGTTTCAAATACTGCTTTGCTTCGCTACTCAGAATTGGGTATTCAGCCAAGTCAAGGACTTTTTTATAAAATACCCGTGCCTGCTTGGGTTGATTCGTCTGAGCCGCTACCCGCGCCCGCACGGCGTAGGCCCATGCCTGATAAGCCTCATCTTTAGGTGGTCTCTGTAATACAGTCTGAGCCAGTGCATCCGCTTCTTTTAGGGAACCCTGCGCCAGTTTGAGCCGTGCAGTCAACAACTGGCCTAACTGCTGGTAAAAGGCGAATCGACTGGTCAACAAGCTATCGATTAGGGGAGCCGCTTGCGCCAACCGCCCGGCATGAAGTAGTACCTCGGCGTAACGACCGGCAAAAAAGAGATTATCCGGGTACTGTTTAACTAACTGCGCCAGGTAAGGCAAGGCTTCGGGGGCGCGGTTTTCATAATCAGCCAGAATGTGGGTCAGATAGAGCGTGGCTTCTACCTGTGAAAACAATGATTGGCGCGATGCTACGCCCAATTGGGCCAATCCGTTCTTCTTGTCACCAGATTGCATGAACCAAACCATAGGCTTATAGACGGGATGTAGCTCCGGATATTCTTCGCGGTAATAATCATATAGTCCCGACGACAAGCTGAAGTCAGGGTACTGCTGCCGGTAAGCCCGTCCTTTCTGAAGATAGCTATACGCTTTTTTAGCGTATCCTACTGATTTGAGCGTTTGGTGATCAAAATACGCCATACGCGTTAACATGGCCTCCGTAGTGAAATAAGTGAATATCAATTCAGGGTCGTTAGGATGCCTGTCGAGTTGCGTTTGCGTTTCGTCAGCCGTTTTTTCGAGCAGGTTCACCAACTGCCCCCGTAACCGGTCGTCGGTGCGGGCGGGGAACCATTGCCAGTGCAGCCGAACGGCCCGAAGCAAATCCACGGCGGGATGATGGGCCGTTTGCCGATCCAACTGATTGATTAGCCCGTCTGCCTTACCCGTATTGTTATTATAAATTGCCTGTAGAGTTTGCCGAACCAGCGTTTGTTGGTCCGCCATAGTACCGGTACTTACTGAGCGTATAAACTACCCGTCCATAGCAAACATCCCCCTAAAATGGCAAGTCGACATTTATCAATTACCGCAAATAGCGTCATAACGTTGGTAGAAAAAAACCGGTGCTAACCGGTCAGCACTTAATTGGTCAAGGCATGTCTATTTCGACGCCGGGTCAGTTTTCGTTTGACCCAGGGATACACGTGGTAGGCAGCTTCGGCAGATAATAAGCCAATACCGGCTCCAACCAGTACATCCGAAATCCAATGTTTATCATTCACCATGCGGAGGTACCCCGTCGAACCGGCCATTGCGTACCCGGCTATCGGAATGAGCACGTTGGTCTGTCCAAACTCATGGTCGAGTATGCCCGCCCCGGCAAACGCAAACGACGTATGGCCCGAAGGGAACGACTGGTTGTTGGAGCCGTCGGGCCGAACGTAGCCGGTGGTGCGTTTTAGCCCGAATGTTACAGCCCCCGCAATGGCATTAGCCGTTAACCACAAACCCGCCCGGTCGAACGGGGTAGAGCGGCCTTTGACACCCGCAGCCGTCAGCCCGGCCAGTAACGCGCTGGGACCATACGCCAGATAATCGTCGAGGTGGGTACGATAGCCATTAATATGGTCCTGAATTTCGCCCCGTACCCGAAACCGATTGAACGGGTGGTTATCCGAAAGCGTATACAGGCCCGTGCCGATGAAAACCGAGGGAACAACTAAGCGGGTAACGGACAGCCGGGGCGGGTGATCCGGCAACCTGTTTGGCAGTGAATCGGACTGAGCTGAACTCTGGAGTGTCCAGCCGGTGAAAACGAGTAACCACAGTAATAGTGGGTACCAGCGTTGCCCTGACTTATCCCTTAGCGAAAAATTCATAGCGTTGAACAGATAGAAAAGCAGGCAAGGATAGGCCGTGATTCTGTAGGAAAGTTGAACCGGTGGGCTTATTCATGGTACACAAACCGCACAGAGTCCGAAATGGCATACGCGCCAAAGACACCAATTGCCCCCGCCCCAAACTGGCCGGGCTTGCTTATATACACAGGTTCAACAAAGGGGTTAAACTGCGCCAGTTTCTGGCGGTCAAGATTGTCGTAAAACTGGAAGGTGTTGCGATCAACAGTCAGGAGCTTAATGTAGGCCTCCTGTCCCCGCTTGTGTTTGAAGGCTGGTTCTACCGCAATTTGCTGCCGGGTGCCATCCGTATTGCGGTCCTCATATACCGAACGGCCTACTTCCTGCACGTACGTAGTTTTACCAATCGAGCAAGGACTAATCACCGTTTCGGCCCGGATGACGGTGTCAGGAATGACTCGGTTCATTTGATACCGGTAATAGTCGCCCACGCCGACTGGATCGGTAAAAGTGACCAGTACGCCCTCATGTTCGCCATACACATCGCGGTATGAGGATGTATAGCCAATACTGTCGATAGTTGCTTTACGTTGATTCGTCGAAGCTGATGCAGTAAATGTCTGCCCATTGACTTGTACCGTCAGCGTATAAGCCTGTCCCGGCCGCACGAGCCGCTGTCCTTTAAAATAATAGTCATATTCACAACGAACCGCGTTGAAGGTAGAATCTAAACGGAGAGTTTCGCGGTTTTCTCCATCAATGAGGATAACGGTAGCGGTGCGAATCACCAATTGATTGCTTGATACACTCGCATCGAAATAAGGAACTGTCCGAAAGACGTAAGCCGTAGCAATCTGTCCCGGTGTAATCAGACTCTGGATGCTAACTACACCATCGTAAGCCACCGGAGCCACCGTGATAACGCGGTCACAGCCGGCCAGCAGGGCCAGACAGGTAAGCAATAAGGAAAGTTGGATCGATTTCATCTCAGAATTTAAAATTATAGCTAACGCCGGGGATGATAGGCAGCAACGACACCTGCCGCGCCTGCGGCTGTTTGGTGGTTGGGTCGGTGGTCAGATAGATGAAATATGGATTGAGCCGACTGTACACATTGTAGATACTAAATACCCACTCCGACTCATACGCCCTTTTCCATAAATGGCGTTTTTTGCGGTAAATCGCGCTTACGTCGAGCCGGTTGTAGGCCCGGAAGCGGGTATTATTGCGGCTTGTATAATCGTAGTATGTACCATCGTATAGACTTCCATCGCTATATACCGGCACCCGCCCTGCAGGCAGCGTATAAGCCCCACCGCTATTAAAGACAAAGTTGGCCGACAAGACCCAGCGGGGACTCAGTTCATACGTACCGACTACCGACAATACATGCCGACGGTCGTAGGTGAACGGAAATAGTTGCCCGTAGTTGAGGTCAGCAAATGTCTGCGTGGTCTTCGAGAGGGTGTAGGCCAACCAGCCGGTTAGCCGTCCTGTGTTCTTGCGGACAAACGCTTCCAGGCCATATGATTCGCCCCGGCCAAAGGTAAGTTGCGTATCAATGTTTGTATCGAAAAGCAGTTGCGTCCCCTGTTTGAAAAGTACCTGATTCTGCATGGTTTTGTAGTAGGCTTCCAGACTTAGTTCATAGCGGTTACCTTCAACGCTACGAAACAAACCCAGAGCTACCTGTCGGCTAAATTGGGGCTTCACGACGGGGCTGCTGCTCACCCAAATGTCGGTGGGCAGCGAAGCCGTGCTATTAGGTACCAGATGCAGAAACTGGTTCATCTCCGTATAGGCAGCCTTCATCGATAGTTGGGGTGAGAAAGCATATTTAGCGGTCAGGCGAGGTTCGAGCCGGGCATAAGTGGTGCCACCTGCCGAATAAACCGGTACGCGCAAACCAACGCTTACGGCTACCTTGTCGGACAGCCGCCACTCATCATTGACGAAAAAAGCCGATTCCTGTGCGTAGTTGTAGCGTAGGCTGTCGGGTTGTAACGTCAGTGAATTACCCTTCCTGGGCACTTTGGCTGAATACGATGAGGGAGCAAACCGGTGTTCGGTCCACTGAAGGCCCGCTTTAATCTGATGAGTGGGTGAAGGATACCATTCCAGTGTCGACTTGGCCGACCAATCTCGAATACCCGTGTAAAGCAGTGCGTAATAGTTACCCTGCGTGGTGGATAACGACAGGTGGTAGTCGTTGTAGAGCAGAGACGTATTGATGAATATCTTCTGACCCAGCAGGTGATTCCAGCGGAAGGTGGCTGTGCGGTTGCCGAAGCCGATACCATAATTGAGACTACTGGCCCCGGTGAAGGCAGCCCGGTCTTGTCCGTTGAACAGGCTGACGAATAGATGATCGCGCTTACTAAGCTCGTAATTAAGTTTGGCGTTTAGATCGGAAAGAGAATAGTTGGTACTATTGCCCCCGCTTTGAAACGGTTTGAGCAGCAGATCTAAATAACTGCGCCGGGCGGACACGATAAACGAGGATTTACCCCGTTGCAGCGGACCTTCGAGGGTCAGGTTAGATGAAATTAAGCCGATTCCTCCTTCCCCGCTGAATTTATAGCGGTTTCCTTCGCGCATGGTGATATCGAGCACCGACGAAAGCCGCCCTCCGTACTGAGCCGGGAAACCACCCTTAATGAGGTTGACACTGTTGAGCGCGTTGACGTTGAACGTACTGAACAGGCCGAATAAGTGGTTGGGGTTGTAAACGGTGGCCTCGTCAAGCAGCACTAAATTCTGGTCGATGTTGCCCCCGCGCACGAAGAAACCCGTTGTTCCTTCGTTCCCCGACTGAACCCCCGGCAGAAACTGGATGACCTTCAGCACATCGCGTTCCCCGGCAATCATGGGCAGGGTACGAATCTGCTTCATGGATACGTTGATGGCCGACAGTTGAGGGCGTTGCACATGATCGTCACTGGCCGTCGCCTGCACCATCACTTCATTCAACTGTTGGTTCTCGGCTGTTAACGCAAGGGTAAGGTTCTGAGTCGTCTGAGCGGTTAGCTTCTCGACGCGGGTTGTGTAGCCGATAAAGCTGGCCTGAACCCGAATGGTGTCGGCAGTCTGGGGTAAGCTGAGCGAATAGTACCCATAAGCGTTGGCCTGTACGCCGACCTTTTGCAGCGGGGCATACACAGTAGCACCAATCAGCGCTTCGCCGGTTCGGGCATCGCGAACGTACCCGCTTACAGTAATACGCGACTGGGCCAACAGCAGCGAAGGCAGCAGCCAGAGGCTTAAAAATAGACAACGCATGAGCGATTAGTTCAAGTGGACAGCACCAAAAACAATGAGCGTTGGGGCGTAGTTGGTCGGTGGCAACTTCTCGGCTAACTGGGTGGGGAGTGGACCATAATAGGCCTCATTGTCGTAAACTTCCGGCAACCGAAGTATGACGTGAATGAGCAGGTCAAATACATCGGTCAGATGCTGAGTAGTATCAGGAGGAAACGACAGGCCTGTAATCAGAGAAATATCGACCAGCACTAATTCAATCTGCCAATCGGTTAGGCCAAGATCCCGACGAAAGTCGCTGAAGATGTTGACTTGCCAGGGCGCAAGTCCTGTTTTTTTGTGCAGGATGCGCCGTAAGGTTTGGATGCTGAATGTCATGGCCGATCTACACGTAGCGTGAGGAAAATAGCAGGAACCAATCCGTCGAGAGCGAATCGGTTCCTGAATCTGGTTAGAACGTCAATACGGCTCCAAGCCCAACACCCCGGCGGCTGGGTACGAACCGTAAGGTTGTAGCGGCCCGACCGTTATAGCGATCAGCCGCCCGGCGGAACTGTACCCCTGCCCGGTGGTTTAGCCAAAGTGACGTAGCACCCAGTAATACCCCGCTCCCCGTTAGGACAGCACCGACCAGGACCGCATCATCATGTCCATCACTGCTATTCTCGCCCGAGGTGTTTGTATCGGTCGGGTCATTATCCCGGCCTTGGTACGCGTTGCCCATGCCGTCATGACCACCTCCGCCTTCACCGGCAATCAGTAGCCCCACACCCGTTCCAATCAAAGCCACAGCAGGAATAGCCGTGACGACTGACCAGGTACGTAGTGAACAACCTTTTTCAAAGCTTGTGATCGCGTCAGGCTGGTTGTACAGTAAAGACTTGACCTCTGAGTTACCCAGTCGCTGTCCGTTAGCCGCGTAAAAGTGGCTAAACAAACCACTCTTATACCGCAATCCCTCAGTGCCTATAGGTATCGGCTCAGTTGCCATCGAAGCCGCATCTGGCTTGAACATGTGTGACGGTTTGGTCAACAATAGCCCACTGTTAGTGCCAAATGAATCTTTACTGCCATTGGCATACTTGATAAGCAGTACGTCGCGGAGCGGAGCCGTATAAACAGGGCCTTCGGGATTAGAAGACTTACGGTATTTTAAATCCGTTTGATTAACTTCCATCACTTTGGCTGAAATTTCCTCGCCATTTCGGAGAACGATATTGTCTTGGGCGTAAACAAATGTGGCCGTCAGGAAGGTGGCCACCAGGGTGGTAAGTACACGCATGGATTTATTAATTAAATGCTCGTAATTGATTAACAGAATGGCATACGGCATTGTGGACCTACGCCGTTGCCTGAGCGGGATCTCAAAAATTTATTTTTTTTGGAGGCAACGGCGACTGACAATAGTTCCGTAGGATACTACGGTACGTAATCCCTGTGATGCCTGTGATTTTTCGACGAAGTAAAAACCTCGCTTTGCCCGACATTCTTGACGGTTGTCGTCGCGAAAAACCGGCGGCTCAAAAGCAGTTGTTTGAGGCCTACTACAGCTTCGGCGTAAGTATTTGTCTTCGTTACGCCAGCAGTCGGGAAGAGGCCGAGGAGATGTTTGACGATGGCTTTCTGCGAGTGCTCAACAAGATATTATATTACGACCCGGAGCAGCCGTTTGATGCCTGGTTTCGGACAGTCATGGTGCATTCGGCTATTGACCACTACCGGCGCAACAAATCCCCACTAACCTATACGGACATCGACGAAGCTTATGACGTGGGGGAAGCTGACAACTTACTCGAACAGTTGGCCGCCGACGAAATTATGGCTGTGGTTCAGCAGTTACCGCCAGCTTACCGTACCGTTTTTTCATTGCACGTAGTGGATGGGTATTCCCATCCCGAAATCGCCCAGATGCTGGGTATCCACGAAGGTACATCGCGCTCAAATCTGGCTAAAGCGCGCCAGAAACTACAGGAATTGCTTATGGATTGGACCACTACACGCTCAGTAAACCGACGAAACTATGTCTAACGAACGTTTCGACCGACTGATAAAACAAAACCTGGAATCGGTCAGGCCAGGCTATCAACCGAGTGCCTGGACTCGTTTTCGGAAACGCCTGCCTTTGGGCTTTTGGGCTAGCCTGTTACCCTACGGGGGCTGGCTACTCAGTGCTCTGATGCTGACAGGCTGGATGACTACGTTGTACACACTGCATACGAATCAGCAGGTGATTAAACGGCTGACCAAAACGCTGACTGTACGAACAGACCCGGTTAAAATGAACCCGGCTCCTCCAGTACCGACCGTATCAACCCATCGGATTGATACGGTGTACGTTGTACAGCGCACGGTGGTCGAGCATCGATACATACATGAACGGGAAGCTAACATACGGACTAGCAGTAACCAGCTAATCAGTCAGGCACGTCCCACCAACGAACCGGCAAATCGTCGCTTAAGTCGGTCTGAACGGCAAGGTGATAGCACACGGTTAGGCGGAACTCCAGGAGAGTCAAAATCTCTGGTAGCTCCACGTCCAACGGCCAGCAATACGCACAAACCGGATCAACTAAGCCGGAATAATACCAGCGGGCACAGGCCAGATAAGCCAAGCCCAAGCGACGTAGTCACGAGTAATCAGATGCGTCAAATTACACCATCGCCCACAAAGGGGACCGTAGCTGATTCGGTGAACCGAGTTAGTACCGAAGCCACAGCGGCCATTCCGATTGATTCAAACCAGGTCCTAAAAGACAGGCCCACGTTGACCAAAGTCGATTCGGCAACGCAGAAACCGGCCAAACCCGAAGTCATCCCTTTGGCAGCACAACCGGCCAAGCAAAGCCGTCCTCCGTTCCGGCTGTCGTCGTTACAGCCGCGTGTTGGCGTTGAGACGGGAGCCACCTTAGACGGCGTGGGCGTTGGGCCAGCCATTGAGTTCTTCCCGACGGAAAACCTTGGCATATCTATAGGTGTGCAGGCTTCGCAGTTACAGCTCGAAGAGCACAAAGAATTAAGGGATTTCAATGCGGCAACGGGGGCAGAGTTTGTTGAGAAGTACCGCGCCTTCTTGCCCGCCCAGTATGATCAGATAAAGGATATATCAGTACGTACCTCATTGGTTAGTCTGCCCGTGAGTTTGAAATACTACGTACCCCTGCGTCGAAACTGGTCGCTGCTTTTTCAGACTGGAACCAGTTTCGACGTAGCCGCTTATCAGCAGGTGCGGTACGAAAGTTATTATCAGGGAAACGAGCAGTTCCATTCGTTTGAGATGGATGCCCAGCCACGCTTCTTCCACAACTTCATGTTTGGGGCTGGGGTGCAGTATCGTCGTCCGCGCATCTCGGCTCAATTAAGCCCCTATTACCTCTACGATTTCAGAAGCATCGCTAACACACCGGCGGGCAACAACGTAGGCATCAAAGCATCGGTCTGGCTGGATTTGTTTAAGTGAACGGTTTAAGACTAATCTGTATGCGTGGTCGGAGTAGCATTTTTGGCTGGCTGATACTGGTTGGTTTGGTAACCACTACCTGCCGATCTCCATCTGCTGAACTGGCAACACCTGCCTTACCTATACGGGTGCTGCCCAACAGTGTAACTTTTTTCGCACTTGCCGACTGGGGCGTGGGTGGCTTGTTTCACCAACAGGCCGTCGCTGACCAATTGAACCAGTACGCGGGTAGTTTGTCGCCTTCATTTCTTGTCTTAGCCGGGGACAATTTCTATACGAATGGAGTACAGAGCGTTAATGATCCTAAATGGCAATTGAGCTTTGAGCAGGTCTATTCTGGTAGCCGTCTGCCCCAAGCGTTCGAGATTGCCTTGGGTAATCATGACTATCAGGGTAACGTTCAGGCTCAGCTTGATTATGCATTGAAACATCCGCGCTGGCAGTTGCCGGCACGTTATTACACAAAGGTTTTTGTTAGCAACGGCGTAACTGTCCGCCTACTAATTCTCGACACCAGCCCTTTTATCAACGCGTATCGTCAGACTCCGACGGCTTATCCAGATATTCTACAAAATACAGATCGTCAACTACAGTGGGCCGACAGCGTGCTAACCCATTCCACCGAAATGTGTACCATTGTGGTTGGTCACCATCCTATTTATTCAGCAGGTGCCGACCATGGCGATCAGCCCGAGCTGATCAACCAGCTTTTACCTTTGCTTCAGAAACATAAAGTGCCCCTTTACCTGAGTGGTCACTCTCATACATTGCAACATTTATCGAATGGCGGAGTGACTGACTTCGTAATTTCGGGGGGCGGAGGTGCGCCATTGGGAAGTATAGCAGATTCATCACGTTGTGCTTTCAGCCGGGCCAGCGGTGGGTTTGCCGTTATTTCTGCTAATACCGATAGTCTGCAAGTATCTTTTGTCAATCAAGGTGGTCACCTGTTGTATCAGTTTAGAAAATCTTTACCTCACTGATACAGTTTTTCAAAGCAATAAGCACTGGCATTCATTCCAAGAAACAGTCGGTTCGACGGGTGAAAGAAGGCATTCGGCCTGGTTGATTTAATCATTCAACCTATAGCCTGTTACGTTTGTGCATAGATGCCAGATTTGCTTCAGATTTCGACAGAACCTTTGTGGCATCTTGGTGGTCAACCTGTTTGATCTCGCCTGCCCATATGCTATTTTGATGAATACTCGTTTTTTACTTCTACTCAACGTATTTGTTGTATCGCTCTGTCCGGCCTGGGCGCAGCTAACCGGACAAGTGCTTGATGCCAGCACACAGCAACCCATGCCCTTTGCTTCTGTTGCGGTCTGGCAAAAAACCGGCCGGGATAGTACGCTGCTGGGTGGTAGTCAGACCGATACGTCGGGCCGTTTCGTAGTGACCAACCTGCCCGCTTCGCCCGTATGGGCCAACATTTCATTCGTAGGCTACCAGGCCATTCACCAGCGGGTAGTACTATCGGGTACACCGGGTCGGGCCGATTTGGGTATGGTTACTCTTCGCGCTGATGCTCATCTGTTGAATGAGGTGAAAGTGATGGGCGAGAAAGCCGGCCTGACCATGAACGCCGAAAAGCGGGTGTTCAACGTTGGCAAGAACCTCACCAGCTTAGGCGGAACCGCCGAGTCGCTGCTACGTAACGTTCCCTCAATCAATCTGGATGAGGGCGGCAATCCCAGCCTGCGCGGCCTGGCCACAACCATCTACGTCAACGGCAAACCTACTCAATTAACTCTTGCCCAGATTCCGGCCAATCAGATTGAGTCGGTGGAGTTGATTACGAATCCTTCCGCCCGGTACGATGCCTCTACGTCGGGCGGGATCGTCAACCTTATTTTGAAGAAAAACCGTGAGCCGGGGTACAACGGAATGGTCAGTGTCGGGATTGGCAACAACCACCGGTACGATGCTACGGCTAACATCGACTGGCACGAAGGCAAGTGGAACGTGACGGCCCTTTACAGTCTGAACGCTACGCAGAATCCCCTGACCGGCTATGTGAACCGCGTCAATCGGCTGGCTGGTTCGGGAGTACCAACCAGTCATTTCGACCAGAATACGCTGATCAACCTGAACAACCAGTTCCAGAACAGCCGCGTGGCGATAGACTATGCCGCCGACAAACGGAACGTTTTTTCGCTGGCTGGTACGTTGGCGGGCGGGGCATTCAACACCGTCTCGGCCCAGCAGTACACCTACCGGGATGCGGCTGGCAACCGCACCGGCTACGGGAGTCGTGACCTTGACCCACAGAACAATTTTACGAACCTGGGGGCCGAGTTTGACTGGAAGCACAGCTTTGCCCGCAAAGGACAAGAGCTTACCCTCATGACCTCGTTGACTCGAAACCGGGTATCGAACGCGGCCAATTGGCTGACGACTTCCTACAACGCGGATGGCACGAGTCAGCCTACGTACCCTGAACGAGACCGCATCGACGGACGTACCATCGGGAATCAATACCTGGTTCAGTTGGATTACGTCCATCCAGTGAGCGACTCGGCCAAGTGGGAGTTTGGGGTACGTAGCTTCACCTACAATCGTGATACCCAGTACTTTTTCAATCAGTTGCTTGATGGCAACAGTACGTATGCCCTCTTGCCTACCTACTCCCAGAACGCCGATATCCGTGAGATTGTCAATGCCGCCTATGCTCTCTATACCCGAACGCTTCGGAGTGGCATCAACATTCAGGCGGGTCTGCGGCTGGAACATTCGAGTCTGCACGGCCTTTCGCGTTTTGATGGTACTCGCTTTGGTTACGATTACCCATCCCGAACGGGGCAAAATTTCTTTCAGTCATTTTTTCCTTCCTTCTCAGCGACCAAAAAACTCAATGAGACTTCCGAATTGGGCCTGAGTCTCAGTCGTAAGGTAGGTCGTCCCAACTTCCGACACGTATTCATTGGTATCCAGGCTAATGATCGGCAGAACATTACCATTGGTAATCCAGCCGTGCGGCCTGAGTTTGTCAATACCGCCGAACTGACCTACACGCACACGAAGGGGCCACTGCAATGGCTGGCCACGGCTTACTACATCTACGAAGATCACACCATTAAGCCATTTACGCAGCCCTCAGCGACTGATTCAACGATCCTGGTTACGACGTTCATCAACGTAAAAGCCGATATTCAATACGGTCTTGACCAAACGCTCAAGCTCGATCTGGGTCGTCGGTTGAGCCTGATTGGTAACGTGAATCTGCGCAACTTCACTATTCAGTCGGAGACACTCCAGAATCAATTGTGGGTCTATAATGCCAAGCTGAATCTGACGTACCGGTTCCCCGCCAACATCACGGCGCAGGTAGGTGCTTTTCGCGACAGCCGGGGTGTGTCGCTACAGGGCTATCGGCAGGCGGTCAACTCGATGGACGCGGCCCTGCGCAAGAGCTTTATGCAAAACCGGGCCAGCGTAGTCTTCACCGTCAACGACGTGTTTAATTCACGCCGGTTTATTACTACCTACGAACAGCCGACCATCTTCCAATCGTCGATGAACCGACGCGAAGTGCGGTTCTACAAAGTGACGCTCCAGATGCCGTTGGGCCGACCGGGCGCAACCTCCCGGCGCAATGGGCGCAAACTCGAACGCCCCGACGTTGATTTTAGCAACTAAACGGCACCCCATTGCTCAAGCGGGGCTGTCTTCACCATCCGGCAAATGCCGGATGGTGAAGACAGCCCCCGTTTTTTTGGTGTCAGTTTTATCCTTGATGAAGGCAGCGGTTGAGGGCATTTTGCCCGTATGCAATTGGGAAGGCAAACACGCTTGAGGCCCTGGCTCAAGTTCAGATTGCCCACAGAAACGCCTTCCACCTTTGCGGAGGCCAAGCCCCAATTCAATGCAATCGCTGATCCGCTATTTTGCCAACGTACCTGATGTACACCGAGTGCTGTTGCTGACTGTATCCATCGCCTTCTTCTGGTGGTTAGAACATGCCAAATCGCTCGTAGCGACTGGCCGTTCCTGGCACCATGCCCTAACCAACGCTACGTTTGTTTTCACCGGGGCTGTCGTCCAGCTTTTCTTTGGCTATGCGCTGCTAAATACGCTTAACTGGACAGCCCATCACCATTGGGGCCTGGTACGTCTCCTACCGGTAGACCAACACCCTGTGTTGGATTTCGCGCTGTCATTTCTGCTGCTTGATCTGCTGGAATACGTCTACCACGTATTCATGCACCGGTACAGCTACCTATGGCGGTTTCACGCCGTTCACCACGCCGACCCGGCAATAGACGTATCGACGGTCCTGCGGGAGCACCCCGGTGAAACGGCCATCCGGCTTGCCTTCCTGACGGTTTGGGTGTTCATCAGTGGCATTACGTTTTGGGCACTTATGGCTCGGCAGTTTATTCAAATCGTCTCGAACGTAGCGGCTCATGCACACCTTCGCTTGCCCGAACAGCTCGACCGAGTACTAAGCTGGGTGCTGGTGACGCCCAACATGCATCACGTGCATCATCACGAAAAGCAGCCCTACACCGATAGCAACTACGGCGATGTACTGAGCATCTGGGACCGATTGTTCGGCACCTTCCGCCGGATGCGGGCCGAACAGATTGTGTTTGGGCTGGATACCGTCAACGAGCCAGTGGAGGGCGTATCCTTCGGTCACCTGCTCATGCAGCCTTTTCAAGGACGACCTACGCCAAAGTTACCCGCCAACATACCCATTTCACAGCCTGCTTCGGCACATTCGATGGCCGGTACAACCAACATTGACGCATGAAAAACATCCTTTGGTGCTGCCTGATAAGCTGGATCTTCTGGCCGGGTTTTACCTGGGCGCAGACAACTGCACCCAGCGCGCCTACCCTGTCGGTACGCATCACTGAAGCCGGAACGGGCAAGCCGGTCTCCTTCGTCAGCGGCTATCTGAAACGCGGACGCAACGGCAATACCGCCGACGAAAACGGGCTACTATCTCTGTCTATCAAGCAACTACCCGACACGTTGCTGCTTTCTGAAGTAGGGTATGAACCGGTTACGGTACCAATTGCTACCCAGCCTACTGATACCCTGATTATCAACATGCGGACAGTAACGGGTCAGTTAGATGAGGTGGTGGTAACGGGTTACCGCGATCCGGGTAAAGCTTTGATGAAGAAGGTTAT
Organism: Fibrella rubiginis; assembly: GCF_017353185.1. Lineage (GTDB taxonomy): Bacteria > Bacteroidota > Bacteroidia > Cytophagales > Spirosomataceae > Fibrella > Fibrella rubiginis. The sequence continues at coordinate 112,041 of NZ_JAFMYV010000013.1, forward strand.
TGCTAACAAGCGAACCAACGACCCACAACGGCTGACCCGCTGGACGCGCAACAATTACCTCCGCACGGAGGTGGATATAGAAAACCTGTCGGCGAATCAGAAGCGTAAGCTGCTCACCACCATGCTGAAGGTGTATCAGCAGTTTCAAAATGATTCGTCGGCACGTACCTCGCTTCCCATCTTTTTCCGCGAACAGTACCGGAAAGAATACCACATCCGCTCTCCCCAAAGCGATGCAGCCTATCTGGTTTCTGAGCAAAATCTGGGGCTGCAAACGGATGAGATAGGGCAACGACTTGACCGATTCAATGAACCGCTTAATCCATACGACGGTATTATTCCGATCCAGAAAACGTCCTTTGTTGGACCCGCGTCGGATATTGGTCTCGCCGTGTATCAGTTCGATAAACCCGACACGCTGATTGATGCCGGGAAATATAGCTACCGATTAACCTTTCGGCCCCGCAGCACCACCGAGAATGGATTCGTAGGCAGCTTGCTAATTGACGATGGATCTTATGCCATCCGGGAGGTGAACATTCGCACCAATGCGGGGGCGAACCTCAATTTTATTCGTTCCCTCTCTATTCAACAGACGTACCTGCCCATTGACGATTCAGAGCGCGGAACCGTCTGGGTGTTGACTAAAAATGCGCTTCGCTACGGATTTGAAAACGGGCTTGGGCTATTGGGATTGCCTACCCGCATTGACTCGACAAGCCGCACGGTTACCATCCAGAGCACAAGCGTGTATGGAAATTACAAGATTAATCCGGAAGGCGTTACGGCCACCAACTTCGCGCTCGCCGAACAAACCACGCCCTCAGTCGCTACGTTCACGGATGCCTACCGGCTCAGTCCGTTGACCACCCGGGAGCGGGCCATCTATCAGGCGGTTGATTCGCTTAAGAACAACCGGCAGTTTCGCAACACAACCCGGATGGCGGCTTTTATTACCACTGGCTACTGGGATGTTCGTAACAAGGTTCGGTTCGGTCCTTACAGTTCCCTATTCAGCTCTAACCTGACCGAAGGGTTACGGATTCGGACGGGACTCTGGACGATGGAAGGTTTTGATCCGCGCTGGTGCTTGTGGGGGTACGTAGCCTATGGCACCCGCGACCGACGGTTCAAAGAAACGGTTGGTATCAAGTACGTAGCCAATCGAAGCCCCTATCAGAAGTATGAACTGACGCTAAAGAATGACTACGATGCCCTGACAGCTAATGATGACATGTTGGACAACGACAACCTGTTCACGCTGGCCCTCCGCAAACCGATCCCGGTATACCAGAATTTTCTGCGTCAGGTACGTTTCGCGCACGAACGGGACCTTAGTCCGTTGTGGTCGGTAAAGACTTATTACAGCTACGGGTCTATGACCCCTACGTTTAAATTCAGTTACGCCCCGTCTGACGAGATCGTCAACGTGGCTGACTCATCGGTGTCGTTGCTGAATACCCTCTATAATTCAGAAGTAGGTGTTACGTTTCGCTATGCCCGTAACGAGCGAACCGCCATCGTGAACTATGATAAGTTGCGGCTGTACACCCGCTTCCCGGTCTGGCAGTTTCACGCAGCGGCAGGCGTGCCCCTTTACCGGAACACCTATTTCGATTACTGGAAACTGAGCACCAGCCTGTCGCAGGAAATGCCTGCTCCGCTTAAAGGTTCATTTTACTACAACCTGACGGGTGGCGTTGTTCTGGGCACGGTTCCATTACTGCTATTGCACATCCCGCGCGGCAACCCAAACTACGTGGCTGACAAGTACGCATTCTACAGCATGAGTCCCTACGAATTTGCCGCCGACCGTTACGTAAGCCTGCTCACGCGCTATTCCCTCGGCGGGTTGATCTTAGACCGCATTCCGCTTATTAACAAACTCGGCCTTCGGGAGCGGGTAACGGCGAATCTGTTCTGGGGTAGTCTAAGCGGAGCTAACCGCGATTTCAATAAGATAAACACCTTCCGTACTACCGGCTCCGTGCCCTATGCGGAAGCGGGCGTAGGCATTGAAAACATCCTGAACCTTTTTTCCATTGATGCCATCTGGCGACTCAACTACCTCAATGGCGCAGACGCGGCCCGTAGCACCCGATTTGGCATTTATACTGGTCTTAAACTTCAATTTTAATGAAACTATGCGTAGGCAACGTATCGTAATGATAGCCCTCTTGTTGAGCGGATTATCAATTCTTACCAGCTTTACGAGTACTGCGGTCGAAAACCGCATAGTGGGTATCTGGCAGTCGGTGGATAATGACCTACGCGTTGAGATGTACGCTCATAATGGGCAATACAACGGTCGCTTAGCCTGGTTTCTGTGTGCGGATGACGACCCGCCGATGGCCGCGCAACTCGATACGGAAAACCCGAACCCTGCCCTCCGTAGTCGCCCTTGGCTGGGGATGAACATTGTTGAACAGCTAACCTACACAGGGCATGATGAATGGAGCGGTGGCAAAGTCTATGATCCCAACTCCGGCCACACGTTTGAAGCCACCGTCAGGCTGACAAACCCCGACCGACTTATTGTTAGAGGGTTCTGGAAAACGCCCCTGTTTGGGCGAAATATGCAGTTTCATCGGATAGCACCTGGGGAGAAGCAACCAGGCGAACTTTCGGCGAAAAAATAACAACGCTCAGGCAACGGTCACGGATTCATTGTCCGTAATATGTCTTGAAGGTGATCTCCTTTATTACTGCTGACTGCCTGTTTGCGTCGGGCAGTGAAGTTTAAACGTCGCTGTGTGCTTCGCGAACATACAGGGGTTGACTCGCATCGAACGAGTCGCCCACCGTAACCTTTTTTTAACAACCATCAGTTTTGTACAATCAAATGAGAAACACACTCTTCGCCATTCTTGGCGGACTCTTGTTGCTGGCTTCCTGCTCTCAACAAAATGCGTCGATTACCCCCACGACCGGTACAACGGTGGTAGCCAGTTCGGTGCCTTCTTTAGTGTTGGCATCGTTGCAGCAAAATTTTCCGACGGCCACTTTGGTGAGCTGGTCGAAAGTATCGTTGCAAACATACCAGGCCAGTTTTACGGCGAACAATAAGGCTCGCCTGGCCAACATAAGCGCAACGGGTACGTTCATAGCTGCTTACGGAGTTGTCGATCCGGCAACCCTTCCTAAAACAATTATCGACTACATCACGGCCAACTACGCCGGGGCAACGTTGGTACGAGCCGGTACTCAAACAGATAGTGCCGGGGCCATCACGCAGTACGAAGTGATTATTCTCATTAATAATGTGCAGTACGAACTGGAGTTTGATGCGACTGGTAAGTTCCTCAAACAGGAAACCGAAGATGGGCATCAGCAGGGCACTGCCGTTGCTCAATCGGCCTTGCCCGCTACTATCAGGACGTATCTAAGCACGACCTATCCCGGCTATGCATTTGTGCAGGCCAGCAGCCGCAGTACCAATGGGGCCGTGACATCCTACATGGTGGACATTACGTATAATGGCGCAAACTACGACGTACTTTTCGACGGAACCGGGGCATTCACGAGCGCCCACGCTGAAGGGCAGGGCGGTGGTGACAAGGGCAAAGGATCGGGTGGCGACGGACATGACGGCAGCGAAACGACCATCGCGCAGGCCGACCTGCCCGCGACCGTCACGACATACCTAACCACCAATTACGCGGGCTATACGTTTGGGGCAGCTACGGTCGATAAAGACAGTGCTGGAACCGTGACTAAGTATGAGGTGAAATTCACCCTCAATGGTAAGACCTACGAAGCGGAGTTCGATTCTACCGGCAAGTTTTTGAAACTTGATTAAGACTCATTTATTGATTAACCCAGACAGCGGGGTGCCGTTCCCAAAATGGAACGGCACCTATTTTATTTAGCCTATGAAATATGCACTTATTCTCTTAGCCACGCTCTTGCTGGCTGCCTGTGCTAAAAAGCAGGACGTAACGCCTGATCCGGCAAGTACCGTCGCGGGCACGTATCCGCTCACCTATGTCCGAAGCGATTCGGCGGGCGTTAAATTGTATGAGTATACCCTGCCCTACACGGCTGGCTCGAACACCCTGTCGGGTACCATGACCGCCCGGCGCGACTCAGCCGCCGTGATCTTCCTGACGCAGACGATCAAAGTGACGGGTTACAGCGATCAAACCTCGGTTATTGGGTCGGCACGCTTGCAGGCCAATGGCAGTGGCTACGATATGTATTTGAGCAACCAGAAGATTGGTACTGCCGATGGCACCACGCTCAACATTGATGAACAGCAAACAGACCCTGCAACCAGTACGGTGTATCATAATTGGATCACGGGCCGTAAGGCTCAGTAGTTTTTACTTCTTTACAGAGATTCGTTTACCCAATTTCAACTACGTGCATGAACCGAATCCTTATTCTGCTCATCGTCGGGGGGCTGTTGTCGCTAGGCGGCTGCCATAAAGCGGCTCTTGACGCAGTAACACCTGTAACCACAGTCGCTACGACGACCCCCGATATTCGCGACTCGTTATACCTGTACATGAAGGACATGTATCTGTGGTACGACAAGTTGCCCGCTACGTTCAATACACGGGCTTTCACAGACCCAACCATTGAAATGGATACCTTACGGACCGTGCAGCCGCTCGACCGCTGGTCATTCGTCGAGAAAGCGGCTACCTTCAACAGTTATTTTGCCAACGGGCAAACCGGTGACTATGGCTTCTGGATTAAGTATGACGCAAACAACGACCTGCGGGTACGTTACGTGTACGCCCAATCACCAGCGGGTTTAGCGGGCGTTAAACGCGGTTGGAAACTAACGACCATTAACGGTCAGGATGTGAAGACGATGACGAGCACCGCCATTGTTGATGCTTTCTACGGTACGGCAACCTCTACAACATTTGGTTTTGACAAGCCAGACGGAATCACCGTGACAAGCATGCCGCTGACGGTGACCAACTACACCCTCAACACGGTGCTGTATAGCAATACCTACTCTGTTAACGGCAAGACGGTTGGGTACTTAGTCTTCAATAGCTTTACGGGAACGCCCTCCCAGCAGGAGTTAGCTACGGCCCTGAACCGATTTGAGTCAGCAGGCGTCAGCGACCTGATTGTTGACTTGCGGTACAATGGCGGAGGTGACGTTAGCACACAGGAGTACCTGGCAAACCGGTTGGCTCCCGTGTCGGTTGGTTCCTCACCCATGTATTCGACCTTTCATAACGCTAAACTGAGCGGTTGGAACAAAACGGTGAACTTTGCTAAAACAGGTAGCCTTAATTTATCCCGCGTTTTTTTTATTACTACCTCGGGGACGGCCTCGGCCAGCGAGTTGCTGATTAATAACCTGAAGCCGTATTTAGATGTGAAAACCATCGGGTCTGTTACCCACGGCAAGCCGGTTGGCATGTACGGCTTTAATGTCATGGACTATGTACTGGCCCCTATTGCTTTCCGAACAGTTAATGCGAAAAATGTGGGCGATTATTTTAACGGCCTTCCGGTAGATGTGAGTGTTGTTGATGGTCCGAGCAGCGACTGGGGCGATCCCAACGAAGCATGTCTGGCTACGGCCCTGCACTACATCACTAACGGCTCTTTTGCCAATGTAAAAAACCCATCTGCCAATGCTCGGGAGTCCGCATCATCGGCTGATGCCAACCGTTTGTTCGACGGATCGACTATTCGGCCTATGCTGGGCCACTTGCCTGTTATGGCTACCATAAGCCGGTGAATGCCATGCGAATTGTCGAAACACAGATTCGTTACTACGTCACCCAGTACTATCATCCGCCGTTGAGTTCAATTATAACCACCCTACCGGAAGTGGCAACCAGTTCATTCGATCTCAGTAGTGTTATTACCCGACATTGACCATACGAGCACATTCTTATTATAATGACACATGATCAGCTTAGTCGTACCGGCGTTTAACGAAGCGGAGACGCTGCCCGTTGTGATCCACCGTCTTATGGCCATAATGGAACCGCACGGGACTTACGAGATTCTGATCATTGACGATGGCAGTACCGATCAGTCTCGGGTCGTATTGCGGCAACTAACTGCGGCCTATCCGGTCGTCCGGTTCCTGTCGTTCTCGCGCAACTTCGGTCACCAGATGGCTCTGCGAGCTGGGTATGAACACGCTCGTGGCGAGGCTGTTATCTGTCTCGACGCTGATCTGCAACACCCGCCCGAATTGATCCCGGCCCTGATTGCAAAATGGCTCGAAGGAGCTGAGATTGTCTACACCGTTCGGCAGTCTGACCCGTCGCTTTCGTGGTTCAAGCGCACCACCTCAAAAACGTTCTATAGCCTATTGCGTTGGGTTTCAAACCTGCAACTTGAAGATGGAGTAGCAGATTTCCGGCTGCTCGACCGTAAAATAGTCGATACCATCAATCAGTTTAAGGAGAACGATCTGTTCCTGCGCGGGGCTATCTCGTGGGTTGGTTTCCGACAGTGCCGCATCCTTTATCAGCCAGCTACCCGCTACGCCGGTCGCTCTGAATACTCGTTCGGCAAGATGTTGAAATTAGCCGCTATGGGCATCACCTCGTTTTCCACCAGGCCGCTCTACCTGTCCGTCCTGCTCGGCTTTAGCATGTCGGGGTTTGCTGCGTTATTTGGCATGGAGGTGCTGTACGAATACTTTTTTACCAATGCCACCGTCTCCGGCTGGACAACGCTGGTCGTGCTGGTATCGCTCATCGGCGGGGCTCAGTTCATTATGATCGGTATCATCGGGGTCTATTTAGGCAAAACGTTCGTTGAGGTGAAGGGCCGACCAGCCTACATCATAGACGACATGAGTGAGATTGAGGAGGTCGTAGCGAAAACGGCGATTACGGAGCGGATTTAAAATAAGATGGTAAGTCAATGTCGGTGGTACTTGACGCGAACGGTATGGCAACGGAAACAGAAACAAGTATCGCCTTAAGATGCGGCTATAAATTTTGAAGCAGCAGGCAACGGTACGAGAGAGAAATGGCGTATTCCGCTTAAACGCTATCTGTATGTCACAAGTAAGCAAGACCGACGCACTGAGCCGTCATGATTTTCTTCGCCAATTAGGTTTTCAGGGGGCAGCCCTGATGGCTGTTTACTGCGCCGGACAGTCACTCACTTCGTGTAGTGCGGGTGCCAACGTAACCCCCACACCGCTAAACAGTCCGGTGACTGTTGATCTAACCAGTGCGTCCAATGCCGCCCTTAAGAACGTCGGCGGGTATGTTATCACCAACAACATTGTGGTAGCTAACACGACGCAGGGGTACGTAGCGGCTACGGTCGTGTGCAGCCATGAGGGTCAGCGGCAGGTTCAATTGCAAAATAATGAATTCTACTGCACAGCTCATGGTGCCCGCTTCGACCTATCGGGCAAAGGTCTCAACGCCAATGGGAGCCGGGGCCTGACGGTCTATAAAGTTACTCAATCCGGTAACGTTCTAACAATTTCCTGATGAATGGCATCGCCCGTCTGTGGTCGGGCGATGCGTTTTGCGCTTTTACCTATCCAATTGATTTATGCGCATCTTTTTCACATTACTACTGATCGGGTGTTTTGCACTGATCCGAAGCTACGCCCAAACTGCACCGGTGGCTATTCCAGCCGACACGGCTGCGCCCGTCACGGCGACGAACAATCTGCTCGCTGACTTGGTCGATAGCACCGAACAACAGCCATTGCTACCGCATAAAATGATTTTTACGCAACGGGTGTTTTGGGGGCCAAAAGGGTTACTACGTGTTACTGATCTGGCTCCACTCACGGCAGAAGGCCGGGCTAAAGAGTTGAAAATCCGGCGTACCATGTTGGTCGGTCATCAGGTGATGGGCTTCGTGACGCTGGCCGGTTTTGTGGCACAGGGCATTGTTGGGGCCAAGCTGTACAATGCGACCGGCGATCAATACAGCCGATTGCTCAACGTACATAGTGCCTTGGCAACGGGAGTTAACGTTACATATACGACTACTGCCCTTCTGTCTCTAACCGCTCCTCCCAAAATGCTTGATGAACGGCGGGGGTTAAGTTCGATCAAGTTACATAAATACCTGGCAATGGTTCACATCGCCGGTATGATAGCGACGAATGTACTGGCCGGTTCGCTCCAACAGCATCCTGAACTGAAGCCCTATCATCGGGCAGCGGCCTACACGACGTTCGGGGCTTTCGCGCTGTCAATCATCGCCATTAAAATCTGACGCTCACGTATGAATCGCTCAAGTTTTGCTCCCTTGCTTGGTGTCGGAATACTGTTTCTGCTGGCCTTTACTGCACCAATGACGTCGCGCAAACTCATTGCTGACAAAGCCAAATCCGTCATGACCTACACGATGCGCCATCCCATGCATACCTGGGATGGCGTAAGCCACGACGTGCAAAGTGCAGTGGTTTATAACGACGCGACAGACCGCATCGAGGCCGTAGCTGTCGCGGCAAAGATTGCCTCCTTCGACAGCCAAAATGCGAACCGGGATTCGCACACCATTGAGATTGTAGAAGGCATCAAGTACCCCCGTGTTACGTTTACCAGTACGCGTATCGATCAGGCGGGCGATAAGCTCAGTATCCGGGGTAATCTTTTCTTTCACGGCGTGACTAAGCTAATCATAATAGACGGCATCCGGGCTGACAAAGGCGATTGGTTAGTGGTTACCGGCGAGTTTTCGATTAAGATGAGCGATAATAACGTAGAAAGACCGTCGCTGATGATGGTGCTAACGGAGGAATCGTTCATGATCAAATTCTCGTTAGCTTACAACAAGGCGGCCCTGCAAAATCAATAATTATGTATCAGTAATGCAACTGATAGTTAGTGCGTTATAACGAACAGTTTTAGTATAGCATTAGATTATTTCTAAATTAGAGAAATACGAGACAGATGGGAAACTTTGTCTCTCTAGGATCGTTAGTCCTGTAACATAGTAGAGAATCATGAAATCGATTGTTGCATTTGTGTTGGCGTGCTGGATGCTGGGAGGCAGTTTACTACCCGGCTTTGGCATTGACCAGTCGGCCCACTGGGGCGATCTGGTGCAACACTACCAGCAACACCGAAAAGCCGACGCTACCCTGTCGTTCGCTAATTTTCTGAAGATGCATTACGGGGCCGATTCTGAACACCAGAAACACCCCAGCCACAGTCACCACAATCTACCGTCAAGCGGTCATTCGGTGCCTGTTTACGCGCCAACTACGCTGCGTCTGGCTGCCCCCAATCTGATGCAGGTTCTGATGCCCTCCACTGCGGTGTTCTTCCGTAAGGCAGACCTGTACTCGTTCCTCGCGGTTTTCGCGTTGATTAATCCCCCCCGACGGTAGTCTCCTGCCGCCCCTGGCCTACGTGCGTCCTCACGATTTTAACGTGAGCACACATCCTCGTAGGCCCCACTTTCAATCGGTGTACTGGTTTGCCATTAAAACAGCGATTTAGCTGAGGATTCATCCTGCGCTTTGTTCCGTCGTGCTACGTTCGTTAGCACCCAATGGGCTATACCAGTCTGTATCGTTGCGGCTTTTGCCCCGGCAACGAAACGCACCCACGTAGGCTTTTGAGCCTACCCCCTGCTGTACAACCAATTCAATCCTACAATTATTTATGACAATCAATGGAGCACACTGGCACCTGCTGGTGAATCATTTACCCATTATTGGTGGCCTGATGGCTACCCTCGTGCTGGGCTACGGGCTGTTTCGACGTAACGAAATGGTGATCAAGCTCGGATTTGGCCTCTTCGTGTTGATGAGCATTGCTACGGCCATCACGAACCAAACCGGTGAAAGTGCCGAGCATTATCTGGAGTCCATCAACGCGCTCGACAAACAGCGTTTGCATGCTCATGAACAGGCGGCTGACTGGGCCAACATTGGCATGTACCTGACGGGTGGACTGTCACTACTGGCTTTAGTCTGGCAACGGGCCAAACAACTGGCCTGGTTACCAGCCCTCATCTTCCTGACGTCGCTTGTCACCTTCGGCCTGATGGCTAATGTAGGCCGTTTAGGTGGGCTGATTATGCACCAGGAACTACGTACCGAACAATCGGTCACCCCGGCTACGCGGTAGCCCCATCCTTGCGAGTACCGAGTACCTTTTTATAAACAGTTCAAGTTCAGTTTCATTTTTCAACACTCAATTTTATGAAAATTCAGTCAAGCGTTGAGACGCGTAAAACACTGAAAATGTGTGTCGCCGGTGGCCTGTGTGCTCTGGCTCTGATGGCCCAGCCCGTGCTGGCTCAAAACCGCCGGGCGGGCGATACCAATCAACCCCGCGCCGGGGCGACAACCGAGCCGGGTACACCGTCAGGCTCACAGTTGGGCAACTACCGCAATGAGCGGGCCGATGCCTGGATTCCGCTGGAGCAGGAAAAGCGACAGGCCATCAACGCCGATTTGCAGGCAACGGTAGTAGAGTTGTTGGAGCTTTTTCACGATGCCAAGCAGTCGCATTGGAACCTGCGCGGGCCGCTGTATTTGCCCCTGCACGAACAGCTACAGGAGTACGCCGACACGTACCGCAAGTACGCCGACCTGCTTGCTGAACGCCAATTGCAGATTGGCATCCCCACAGATGGCCGCACGAGTACCATTGTTGAAACGGCCAACTTGCCCAAGTTTCCGGCTGGTTTCCTATCGGACCGACAGGTGCTCGACATCATGACCGAGCGCATTTTCACCATTGCCAAACGGGTACGTTCACGCGTGGAGAGCACGGCTAAAAATGGCGACGAAGTAACGTCGAACAAGTTTCAGGACTTGAGTTACGAGTTGGACAAGCAGGTCTGGCAGTTCCGTGTCCACATGCAGTAGCAGGGATTGGTGGGTCGAGTTGGTTTGCACTAACTCGCCCTGCTTAAACAATTCATTTTCACAGAACTACACGCAAAATAAATCATGGAAAACCAACAGAAAACGCTGGCGCAACAGGCCCCGGCTCAACTCGGGAATTACCGCAATGAGAAAGCGGACAAGTGGGTACCTTTCGAGGCTGATAAAGCCGAGCGAAAAGAGATGGTCACCGGCCTGCTTCAGGCGACGGTAGTAGAACTGCTTGAACTCTACCACAGCACGAAACAAAGTCACTGGAATCTGCGGGGGCCGCTCTACTTCCCCTTGCACGAAAATTTGGACGAGTACGCAACGATTCAACTCGAATTTACTGATCGGATTGCTGAACGGGCCTTGCACATCGGAGCGCCCATCGACGGACGTACCGGCGTGATAGCTCAAACCGCAAACTTGGGCGAATTCCCAGCCGGTTACCTGGCCGACCATCACGTACTTGAGCTAATGACGGAGCGGATTTATAAGGTGGCAACGCGGGTCCGTCAACGAATCGAGCAGCTTAGTCAGGTCGATGAAACGACTTCAAACCTGCTTCAGGAACTCAGCTACGCCCTCGATAAGCAGGTGTGGCAGTTACGAGTACACATGCAATAAATTTCGGTGGGTGGAGGCACATGCCCCCACCCAACCAATTTCCTTTTCAATCAACGATTCATCATGGAAACGACCCAACAATCAGAGCATCAGCTTCATTCCGCAACAAATGGTCAGTCAACTCCTGAGCCAGCGGTTACCATACCAGCGGAACACCCGCTAAAAACGTCGAATCACGAACCGCTGACTACTAACGTAGGCCAGCCCATTGCCACCGACCAAAATTCGCTTCGGGCTGGCGAACGCGGTCCGACCCTGCTCGAAGACTACGTATTGCGCGAGAAACTTCAGCACTTCGACCACGAGCGGATACCCGAACGGATCGTTCATGCGCGCGGGGCGGCTGCCCACGGTTTCTTCCAGCTTTACGATTCGCTGGAAGACCTGACTACGGCCAAAGTGCTGACCGATACATCCGCACAGACACCGGTATTTGTCCGATTTTCGACCGTTGCCGGATCAAGGGGATCAGCAGACACTGCCCGCGACGTGCGTGGTTTCGCCGTAAAAATGTACACGACAGAAGGAAACTGGGACATTGTGGGTAACAACATACCAGTGTTCTTTATTCAGGACGCCATTAAATTTCCTGACCTGATTCACGCGGCCAAACCAGAACCGGATCGCGAGATTCCGCAAGCGGCAACGGCGCATGATACATTCTGGGATTTCATCTCGCTAACGCCCGAATCCATGCACATGGTGATGTGGATCATGAGCGACCGGACGCTTCCCCGTAGCTTCGGGATGATGGAAGGGTTCGGCGTTCACACGTTCCGCTTAGTTAACGCCAAGGGGGAATCCACGTTTGTCAAATTTCACTGGAAACCGCTGCTGGGTGTGCATTCGCTGGTCTGGGATGAAGCGCAACAAATTGCGGGTAAAGATGCCGACTTTCACCGGCGAAGCATGTGGGACTCCATCAAAGCGGGCAATTTCCTGGAATGGGAACTGGGCATTCAAACCCTGCCCGAAGCCGACGAGCAGAAATACGATTTCGACATTCTGGATGCCACCAAGCTGTGGCCCGAAGAGTTATTGCCGGTTCGGCGGGTGGGCAAAATGACGCTCAACCGCAATCCGGATAACTACTTTGCCGAAACCGAGCAGGTCGCCTTCAATACCACCAACGTGGTGCCGGGCATCGACTTCAGCAATGACCCATTGCTACAGGGCCGTAACTTCTCCTATCTGGATACGCAACTGAGTCGGCTCGGTAGCCCCAATTTTACCGAGTTGCCCATCAACCGCCCAAGATGCCCGGTCTCCAATAATCAGCGTGATGCCCAGATGCGGCATACAATTGATAAAGGCCGCGTCTCCTACGCCCCGGCCTCGCTCGACGGGCATTCGCCCGATGAAGTTACCCCAGCGCGGGGCGGGTTTGTTAGTTATCCCGCGTCGGTCAATGGCCCCAAAGTGCGGGCGCGCAGTCAATCGTTTGATGACCATTACGGGCAGGCAAAGTTGTTTTGGAACAGCATGAGCGGTTCCGAAAAGGAACACATCGTCAAGGCTCTACAATTTGAGCTGAGTATGGTTGAAACCCGCACGGTCCGGCAACGAATGCTGAAACACCTGCTCCAGATCAATCACGTGCTGGCGGAACAAGTCGCATCAGCCCTAGGTGAACTGGTTGCGGATGGACACAATCCGGCTCAATCACGGGGTACCGCTGACTCAATAGCTGGGGTGCATCTGCTAGCGGGTGCAACATCAGAAACAACGGCATCGGGTGGCGTTCAACAATCGAAAGCACTGAGTATGCAAGATCAGCCGACCAGTGCCAAAGGGCGTAAGGTAGCCATTTTGGTAGCGAACGATGTCGATAGCTGGCAGGTAGCCACGCTACAGGAAGCGCTACAACGGGCTGGGTCGAAAAGTGATCTGGTAGGTCTGCACATAGGCAGAATTCAGGGACACGGGGGTACACTGGAGGTTACCAAAACCTTGGCTAATAGTAGTTCTGTCCTCTACGACGCGGTGTTTGTTGTGGGCGGTCCGGGCGCAGCAGCTCTACAGCACAAGGGTGATGCCCACGTTTTTGTGGCGCAGGCTTACAAGCATGGTAAACCCGTCGCTGCTACAGGTGAGGGGGTAGACCTGCTAACGGCTGCGCTGCCAACGGAAGCCTTTCATCACAAGCTGGGGGTCATCGCTGAGCAACACGCGGCCCATCAGCAGCAGGCCATAAAACAGTTTGTGGATATCGTAGGCACTCGGCACTGGAATCGCCCTGACTTAGAACACGTAGCTGCCTAATAAACTATTTGGCGGGGCAAATTCGCAAATCCCACATTTAGGGACTTTGCCCCGCCTTTTTCAACGCCAGTTGTACATAGCCATTTTGCTTTTTATACCTGATGCTAAACGCCATTATCAATTTTTCCATCCGCAATAAGCTAATTATTGGCTTGTTCACGCTGGCCCTAATCGGTTGGGGCGTTTGGTCAGTAACGCAGTTACCGATTGACGCTGTGCCGGACATCACCAACAATCAGGTGCAGGTCATCACCCAAAGTCCCTCACTGGCTGCCGAAGACATCGAGCGGTTAGTCACGTTTCCTATTGAAGTTGGGTTATCTAACATTCCTGGCCTGAACGAAATTCGGTCTTTCTCTCGCTTTGGCCTGTCCATCGTTACGGTCGTTTTCACCGATGCGACGGATGTATACTGGGCCAGACAGCAAATCGCCGAACGGCTACAAAACCTGGCGGGTCAGATTCCGCCTGGCGTGGGTACGCCCACAATGGCCCCGGTGACGACGGGCTTGGGCGAAATCTTCCAATACACAGTCGTACCCAAAAAAGGATATGAAGCCAAGTATTCGCTCACTGATCTACGAACGATCCAGGATTGGACGATTCGCCGGGGACTCCTGGGTACGCCCGGCGTGGCCGATGTCAGCGGCTTTGGGGGGTTACTAAAGCAATACGAGATTGCCGTTGACCCCGACCGGTTACGGAGCGTGGGGGTGACGATTACAGACATTTTCACGGCGCTGCAACAGAATAATCAAAATACGGGAGGGGCCTATATTGATAAAAAGCCAAATGCCTATTTCATCCGCTCAAACGGCCTGATTACGTCCACAAATGACATTGCTGATATTGTCGTCAAGCTAAACAACCAGGGGCTTCCCGTGCGGGTACGCGACGTGGCGCAGGTAGGCATCGGATCGGCGGTTCGTTACGGGGCCGTTACTCGTAACGGACAGGGTGAAACGGTAGGCGCGTTGGTGATGATGATTAAAGGCGAGAATTCGTCGGCGGTCATCAAGCGGGTCAAAGACAAGATCGCCGAAATTCAGAAGACGCTGCCAGAGGGTGTACAAATCGTGCCATTTCTGGACCGCACCAAAATGGTCAACAGTGCCATCGGTACGGTTGAGCACAACCTATTGGAAGGGGCCATCATTGTCATTTTCGTACTGGTGTTGCTACTGGGCAACTTCCGGGCGGGGTTTGTGGTGGCTTCGGTGATTCCGCTGGCCCTGCTATTCGCCATTTCCATGATGAACCTCTTCGGCGTATCGGGCAACCTGATGAGTCTGGGAGCTATCGACTTTGGGTTGATCGTGGACGGGGCCGTCATTATCGTAGAGGCCACCCTGCACCATATTACACTCCGAAATAAAGACAAGACGCTGACGCAGGACGAGATGGATGAAGAGGTCTTTCAGTCGGCCAGCCGCATCCGTTCTTCGGCGGCTTTCGGCGAGATTATCATTCTCATCGTGTATCTGCCCATTCTGGCTTTGTCGGGCATTGAGGGCAAGATGTTTCGGCCAATGGCCCTGACGGTAGCCTTTGCCATTCTGGGCGCGTTTATTCTCTCACTGACCTACGTACCGATGGTGTCGGCCCTGTTCCTTAGTAAAAAGATTGTCCACAAAGAGACGTTCTCCGACAAAATCATGAAGCGCATTCAACGGGTTTATGAACCCCTGTTGTTGGGCGCACTCAAGCATAGGCTGGTTATATTAGTAAGTGCTGTAGCTCTGCTGGTAGTAGCCGTATTTCTATTCTCCCGTATGGGGGGGGAGTTCATCCCACAATTAGATGAAGGTGATTTTGCCGTCGACACCCGCACCCTAACGGGCAGCTCGCTGTCGGAAACCGTAGATGCAACGACTAAAGCCCAGCAAATTTTGCTTCGACAGTTTCCCGAAGTTGAGCAGGTAGTGGGTAAGATTGGCTCTGGCGAAATCCCCACGGATCCTATGCCGATTGAGGCCTCCGACCTGATGGTCATTCTTAAACCGAGAGACCAATGGACATCGGCCGCAAACCGCGACGAACTGGCTGGTAAGATGGCAAAAGCTCTGTCAGTGATTCCGGGGGTGACGTTTGGTTTCCAGCAACCCGTTCAGATGCGCTTTAATGAATTGATGACCGGTGCCCGGCAGGACGTGGCCCTCAAGATATACGGTGATGACCTGAAGCAACTCCAGAAATTGGCATCCGAGGTCGGCAATACCGTGCGAAGTATTCAAGGTGCTCAGGATCTGTATACCGAGCAGGTAGGTGGGCTATCACAGATATTGATTAACCTCAATCGGGCGCAGATTGCTAAATACGGCCTGAACATTGCCGACGTAAATCGGGTCATTAACACAGCATTTGCCGGGCAGTCTGCCGGACAGGTGTTTGAAGGTGAAAAACGCTACGACTTAGTCGTTCGATTAGCCGCCGACAAGCGACAAAGTGTGGACGATATCGGTAATGTGTACATAGCTACGCCTACAGGTCAGCAGATCCCCTTAAGCCAGATTGCTCAAATTTCGGTCGAACAAGCCCCGAACCAGATTCAGCGCGATAACACCCATCGCCGGATCACGCTGGGCTTCAACGTGAGGGGTCGCGACGTAGAAAGCATCGTGGCGGAGTTGCAGCAGAAGATTGGACAACGTCTCAAATTTCCATCGGGTTACTACATCACCTACGGCGGTACGTTTGAGAATTTGGTGGATGCCAAGAAGCGTCTGAGTATTGCTGTGCCCATTGCCTTGGCATTGATCTTCGCCCTGTTGTTTTTCACCTTTGGCTCGGTACGTCAGAGTCTGCTCATTTTCATGGCAATACCAATGGCTGCCATCGGGGGCGTGTTTGCCTTGCTCCTGCGCGGAATGCCGTTCAGTATCTCAGCCGGGGTCGGGTTCATTGCGCTGTTCGGGGTAGCCGTTCTTAACGGAATCGTGCTGATTGCCGAATTTAACCGCCTGCGACACGAAGAGGGCCTAACCGACATGACCGAGATCATCCGGCAAGGGGCTGAGGTCCGGCTGCGGCCCGTTGTGATGACGGCTTTGGTGGCTTCATTCGGCTTTATCCCGATGGCCATTTCCAACTCAGCCGGTGCCGAGGTTCAGAAACCACTAGCTACAGTCGTCATTGGTGGTTTGCTGACGGCCACCCTGCTAACCCTGATCGTGCTTCCTATCCTGTATTCGCTGATGGAGAAAAAAGCATTGGCAAAAGAAGCACAGGCCGCTGCGTCGACTTCCAAGCCTATCAGCACGGTCGTCTCCACTGTTTTATTCCTGCTGATCGCAAACAGTAGCTGGGCGCAGGTGGCTCCGATGCAATCCATTACATTGGATCAGGCCCTTCAGCAGGCTTCCAGTCGAAATGCGCAGGTACAGATAGCCGGGTTGGGTGTCACCCAGCAGCAGGCACTCCGGCGAACGGCCTACGATGCCGGGCGGCTGTCGGCAGTAGCGATGCTGGGGCAGTACAACACCCGTCGGTTCGACAATAACCTGACGGTCACCCAAACAATACCTAACCCCACGTTGATGCGACGATTGGGCGATCTCAACGACCGGGCCGTTAGTGCGCGGGAAGTGGGGGTAATAGTAACACGCAACGACGTGCAGTATCAGGTAAAATCAGCCTACTACGAGTTGAATTACCTGTACCAGAAGAGCATCCTATTCCAACAGCAGGACACGGTATTAACCGAGTTTGTTAAAGCCGCCAACCTGCGCTATAAAGTGGGCGAAACGGGAAGTTTAGAGAAAGCTACTGCCGAAAGCCAGTTAGCGGATCAACGCGTTCGACTGGCACAGAATGAAGCCAACGTAACGGCCAGCCGCACCCGCTTACAAACACTGCTATACAGTCCTCAACCTGTTGAAGCCGTCTCGCAGCCGCTACCCAAATTGACCCTAACGATGGCAACCGATAGCGCGTCGCTAGCGCGCAACCCGCTGTTGAGCCAGTTAGCGCAACAAATTCGAGTAGCCGAGCAAAATCGGCTGGTCGAGCAGGCGCGGCTCAAGCCTGATTTTATCGTCGGCTTGTTTAGTCAGACGCTAATTGGTAGCCAGCTTATCAACGGCAACGAACTCTACTTTGGTCCGGGTTACCGTTTCAACGGGGGGCAGGTGGGTGTCACGTTGCCTTTGCTGGGTAAAGCACAGAAAGCCCGCATCAACGCAGCCCGCGTGGGCGAACAGATCGCACAGGCTGATTTACAGAATCAACAATTTGCGCTGGAGCAGCAACTACAGCAGGCTATTCGCCAATACGAGCAATATCGTGATGCGCTCACGTACTACGAAACCAACGGACTGCCTCAGGCAACGCTGATCCAAACCAACGCCCGGCGGGCATTCAGCAGTGGCGACATCGGGTATGTGGAGTTTTCGCTGGCGATCCAACAGGCATTGACCATCCGGTCGAACTACTTGGATCTGCTCAATCAGTTCAATCAATCTATCCTTTACATCAATTACCTGCTGGGTAATCCATAACCATGTTCCTACACGTGATTAATAAGAAGCAACAACTTACCCGAGGCTTGTACCTAATGATGGGTCTTTCAGGTGTCATGGGCTGGACATCGGGTTGTAATTCCGATAAGACCAACAGTCCTACCGAAGAGGCCAAATCGTCAGCAAGCGCGGATTCAAGCGGATCGAAACGGGACTCAGCGACTGGCCCGGTGCGGGTATCCCTGACCCAGGCGCAGTATGACGTAGCGGCCATAAAGATGGGCCAACCTACGCCCCGGACACTCAGCACCACGCTTAAAGTCAACGGCGTAGTTGACGTACCGGCGCAAAACATGGTATCCGTATCGGTGCCGTTCGGTGGGTACATTCGACAGATTCGGTTAGAGCCAGGGATGCGGGTACGCAAAGGTCAAACGCTGGTCGTGCTCGAAAACCCCGACTACATCCAGCTACAGCAGGACTACTTAGACACAAAAGCCAAGCTTGACTACGCTGACCTCGAATTTGCCCGCCAACAGGAGTTGAGCCGCGACAACGTCAACGCGCTGAAGGTGTTCCAGCAAACCCGCTCGAACCGGCAAAGCCTACAGGCGCAACTGGCTGGTACGGCGCAACGGCTGGCGATCCTACGCATTAACCCGGCCAAACTAACGGCGGGGCAACTGACGCGAACCATCAGCATTCCCTCACCGGTGTCGGGCTTCATTACCAACGTACCCGTCAACAATGGACGGTTCGTGAACCCGGCTGACGTGCTGGCTGAGATCACCGACGTGAGCCATTTGCACGTTCGATTAAGCATCTTTGAGAAAGACGTCAGCCGCATTCGCACGGGGCAAACTATTCGCTTCGGGATGGGTGGCGACGCAACGCTGGCTCATCGGGGCCAAATCTTTCTGATTGGCAAGTCCATTGCCGCTGACCGGACCATCCCGGTTCTGGCGCATCCCAAGGGGCACGCTGAAGATTTCATTCCGGGTGGGTACGTATCGGCTCAGGTTGACGTGAAGACACAACCTCTACCTGCTCTCCCAGAGTCAGCAGTAGTCAACTACGGGGGGCAGTCGCTGATTTACGTACTGGAGGGAAAGCGGGGAAGCCCAGCCACCTATCAGTTTCGGCAGGTATCAATAAAAACGGGAGTCCGCGAGAACGGCTATGTGGCTGTTACGCTCCCCTCCGATGTGAACCCGCAGCAGACACCTATCGTGATGAATGGGGCATACAGCTTGCTCTCAAAGTTGAATAACAGTGAGGAGGAATAAGGTTAATTTTAACCATTCAGAATGCAGACAGTATCAACTCCTTTTTCAAGTTTAAGGAACAAGCCGTTTGCCCGGCTATACACTGCTGAGACAATTAGTCTGCTGGGCGATGCATTTACGTGGGTCGGTATCGCCCTGTTAGCCTATGACTTAGCCAAACAACAGGCGGCTTCTATACTGGCTATAGCGTTAACATTGCGCGTATCAGCATTTATCGTGTTTGCCCCGCTGGCAGGCGTGTGGGCAGATCGCTACCCCCGCCGGACCATTCTCATTGTTACTCACCTGGGCCGAATGGTCGTGGTTAGCTTGTTTCCGTTCGTTACGGAGACGTGGCATGTGTATGGATTGATTATCGGGCTGAACATCTTCAACGCATTCTTCACGCCAGCCTATAAAGCGACCATTCCTCAGTTCGTGACCGGCGGAACTGATTCTAAGCAGGCTATTGCTTTGTCAAATGCAACGTACCAATTATTGGGCGTTTTGGGGCCAGGTTTGGCCGGGGCACTGGCAGGACTACTTGGGGTTCAACAAATTTTCTGGTTGGATGCCATTTCATTTTTGCTGGCGGGTATCTTAATCGCTACCCTACCCCGGTCAGCCTGGACCCGGTTACCGCTACTGACAGGGTCAGCCCAAACAACAACCTGGCAGGGTATTCGCAACGGTACGCAATGGCTTTTCAGGCAACCGGCCATACGGTTCTCGCTACTGATGGAATTCATAGCCGCGCTGGCGGGTGCCCAGATTTTGGTTAATACGGTGGGGTTGGTAAAAGGGACTATGGGCCAGGATGATCAGCACTATGGATGGGTTATGTCTGGCTTTGGCGTTGGAGCGACCCTGGCCGCCTTTGGCGTTTCGCGGCTAACGCAACGGTTTCGCTTGCCAATGATTGCTCTGTTTGGTGCGCTCATAGCATCTTTGGCTATTTTACCCGCTCAGGAAGTATCATTAACAGGCTTACTAATCCTTTGGGCCGTAGCCGGTATGGGGCAGAGTTTGGCCGAGATGCCTAACCAATTCCTTATTGCCGAGCGGATACCACCTGCTGAACAGGGTCGCGTGTACGGTGCCCATTTCGCCTGGTCACACACCTGGTGGGCCATTGGCTACCCGCTGGCAGGCTGGTTAGGTAGTCGCTTTACCCCACAAACGTTCTGGATCGGGGGACTCATCGCGATGACCTGTTGGTTAGTAGCAACTGTAGCACTCAGACGCACTACATGACTTACACTTTTAATACATTCTCTTTTTACGAAGATGGCTGACGTTGGGTATTTACACCGGGAGGAACACCTCCGTAGTTCAGATTTTATTTCTGACATTGTCATTGGTATGTCGGATGGATTAACGGTACCATTTGCGCTGGCAGCAGGCCTGAGCGGAGCCGTTGCCAGTTCGTCGCTCGTCGTGACGGCTGGTATTGCTGAGGTTGTAGCGGGGTCTATCGCCATGGGACTCGGCGGCTATTTAGCGGGCCGCACCGAGGCTGATCACTACGATTCCGAACGTCGGCGTGAGGCTGCCGAGGTTGAAGCCGTGCCGGAGCGCGAGAAAGAAGAAGTCCGTGAAGTGTTTGCCGACATGGGTCTGAGTCCAGCGTTGCAAACCACCATTGCCGACGAGCTAGCCAAAGACAAGACCAAATGGGTAGACTTTATGATGAAGTACGAGCTGGGACTTGACGAACCAGATCCAAATCGCGCGACAAAGAGCGCACTGACGATTGGCTTGGCCTACGTAGTGGGTGGGTTAGTGCCGTTAACGCCCTATTTTCTGGTCGGCAACCCGCATCAGGCCCTCCTCTATTCCAGCGGAATCACCCTCATTTGCTTGTTTATCTTCGGTTATTTCAAAGCAAAAGTCACTGGGCAACCGCCCGTTAGCGGAGCTGTTAAAGTTATGCTGATTGGTGCAGCAGCGGCTACAGCTGCCTTTGGTGTGGCCCGGCTATTCGGCGGGTAATTTGACAGCGACGAATAACCGCTTTGCCCTATCGTAGCAAACAATCTGATCTAGCTAAAAAAATAGTCAACATCATGAAAAACAGATTTATTGTGTGTGGCGTTTCT
This sequence comes from Fibrella rubiginis, assembly GCF_017353185.1. Classification (GTDB taxonomy): domain Bacteria; phylum Bacteroidota; class Bacteroidia; order Cytophagales; family Spirosomataceae; genus Fibrella; species Fibrella rubiginis. Next base: position 133,546 of record NZ_JAFMYV010000013.1, read on the forward strand.
GGAAATCAAATTCCGATTAAGTACGCCGTACCCGTGTCTACAATTGATAAACGGTTTCGAACATACGTTCATGGAAGATATCCAAATTTATCGGCCGATGGCTATATTGGGCAAGAACAATTGATCGCGCTTCAAAGCGGCTACGTACAGTGGTTGTTGTCCGACGAAGCTGGCAAACTTAATGAGTTAGAGCGTGAGATTCTGGACACTGTCAATAACAACGAAATTCTCAATACTGACATTGAGGATGTAATTGAGCACGAACTCACTCTTGGAGAACACATCGCTGACCGTGTGGCTGCGTTTGGTGGGAGCTGGATATTCATCGGAATATTCTTTACGTTTTTGGTGGTGTGGATGGCGACCAATGCCTTTACTTTTCGTGAGCGAGGTTTCGATCCCTATCCCTTTATACTGCTCAACCTCATCCTGTCGTGTTTGGCTGCTATTCAGGCTCCTATTATCATGATGAGTCAAAACCGGCAAGCTGACAAAGACAGACAACGCAGCGAACATGAGTATAAGATTAATCTCAAGGCAGAATTAGAAATTACGTTATTACACAAGAAAATAGACCACGTATTAATTTATCAAAACAGACGCCTGTTAGAACTGCAACAAATTCAAACACAGATGATTGAGCTTTTAACAAAACGTCAATCGTCAACCGAATCATAGTGAATCGTTTGTAGAGATGGCTGTTTATATATGAAAACTCGCTATAACTACTTGGTCAACTTAGGCTTTTTATGCGCGTCAACGAAGAGATCATTCTGTTTTTCACAGTCCTGAAATGGCTGTTACTCTCCACTCTGACCGGCTGTGCAGTTGGTTTGGCTGCGTCAAGCTTTATCAAATTTATCCACTACGTTATTGAGGAAGGTAATCGCTACGAGCACGTCTTTTATTTATTACCACTAAGTTTTTTTCTGGCCAACGTGCTGAGTCAATTCGTGTTGAAACAGCATCTGGGCACAGATACATTAATTGCCGCTATTAATAAAAATTACGGTCGGGTTGAAGGTAGTCTTATACCGACCAAGATCGTAAACGTTGTGCTCATTTTGGCGACGGGCGGCTCGGCGGGTAAAGAGAGTCCCTGCGCGCAAATTGGAGCAGGCATCGGTAGTATGTTCGCAAACCTGTTTAGGGTAGACGACGTTGACCGCCGGAAGATGGTACTTTGTGGTTTCTGCGCCGGATTCTCCTGCGTTTTCGGCGCACCCATCGCTGGAGCACTGTTCGGCATTGAGGTGCTGGCTGCTGGCATTATTCTCTACGACGTACTATTGCCTGCATTTGTAGCCTCCATCACTGCCTATCAAGTTTCTTCGGCCCTGGGAATCACGTTTTTCTACTATCCACTGCAATTCGTACCCGCCTTTGAGCAAGGCTTTTTCATTCGGCTGCTGCTGAGTGGTATTTTCTTTGGGCTGTGCGCTTATGCTTTCATTCGGGCTGTACGGGCCAGTACCGCCTTCACAACCGGCATCCCAATCTGGCGACCCCTTAAAGGGTTAATCGGCGGTTTGATCCTGGTGGGGCTGACCCTGCTTTTTGGCCGGGACTACCTCGGTCTGGGCCTGAACCTGATGGAGTCCTGTATTAAGGGGATTCCGGTGCTTGGGTACGCTTTTTTGCTAAAGGCCCTGTTTACCATTATTACCTTGAGCATTAGTCGCAGCGGCAGTGTAATCACGCCCATTCTATTCATTGGGGCTACAGCGGGTAGCGTTTACGCCGAGGTAATGGGAGCAGATAGGGCCACATTTGCCGCCATTGGGTTTGTGAGCGTACTGGCCGGGGCCACTAACACCCCAATTGCCACGAGCATACTGGCGATTGAATTGTTCGGCGCCACGGTTGCGCCCTACGCAGCTGTTTCATGCGTCATCAGCTTCCTGATGTCGGGCCACCAGAGCTTATACACCGCTCAGGTGCTGGCTGTGCAGAAGTCACGGGGATTGCCTGACCAAGTCGGGCAGGAAATCGGAGCGTTGCCCAATGTACGTGGTACCGAAGTGAATAATCCGCTTGAATCCATATGGAAGTGGCTGCGGTATTACTTCAAAGCCAATTAGTACAGAATTGCTTCAGCATTAGGCAGTACGTTTAGTTAAATCCTATGTCTATGAAGATCCTGTTGGTGGAAGATGAACCAAGCCTGCTGCAAGCAATAAGGCAATACCTTGAAGTGGACGGCTATGTCGTGACAACGGCTGCTACGTTCGCCAAGGCATCAATGGCCCTCAATGATTACGACTATGATTGTGTCGTTGTGGACATTGGCCTGCCTGACGGAAACGGCCTGAACCTAATCCGCCAACTGAAAGCCGCTGAGAAAGGCAGCGGGCTGATTATTATTTCCGCCAAAGATTCGCTCGACGATAAGTTAATAGGCCTGGAACTGGGGTCTGACGATTACATCACCAAACCCTTTCACCTGCCCGAACTCAATGCGCGCATCAAGTCCGTACTACGGCGACGTTTTTTTGGGGGCAATAACTTGATCTGTTACGGAGAAATTGTCGCTGACCCACTCTCGCATCAGGTAACAGTTACCGATCAACCGCTTGACCTGACCGAAAAAGAGTATCATTTGCTGCTGTTTTTCTTGGCCAACGTTAACAGGCTACTGACCAAATCAGCTATAGCCGAGTATGTCTGGGGCGATCACATGGACATGGCCGATTCCCATGATTTTCTGTATACGCACATCAAAAACCTCCGGCGCAAACTCATTGATGCGGGTTGTCCGGATTATATCAAAACCCGTTACGGGGCCGGATACTTATTTACAACGCCATGAGCCTGCTCCGCAAAACGTTGCTGTACCTGTTGTTAGCGGCTATCCCTGTCGCGCTGACTGGCGTATGGGTCTTTGATGCGCTCGTTAACCGCGTCATTCGCTATGAAGTCGACGAACAACTCAGCAGTGATTTGGGGTATATTCAGCAGCAACTTCAAACGGCCCGAACGCCCCTGAACCGGGGGCAATACCTGTTGAACAACCCGCATATCTCGTTGCTGCCATCGGGGCGCACCGTACCCCCTACCTTTTCGGACTCTACTGAGTTTGACCGGCGCGAAAATGAACCCGTACCTGTTCGTCGGCTGACGACCACAGTTCAGGTTGGTAAGCAGACGTACCTAATCGTTGTAAAACAGGCGATGGGCGAGTTTGAGGAAGTCGCACAGATGCTTTCGATGAGTGTAATCGTAGCCTTTCTGGCATTGGTTATTTTTCTGACCGTACTCAATGGCTGGGTGTCGCGCCGGTTATGGCAACCCTTTTACCAACTCATCGACCAGTTACGGGCGTACCGACTTGATGAACATACTCCGACCACATTTGATAAAAGCAGCATCGCGGAGTTCGACCAGTTAAGCGTTGCACTGAACGACATGAGCCTGACCCTGCATCATCAGTACATTGTGCAGAAAGAGTTTACCGACCACGCTGCCCACGAGATGCAGACACCGCTGGCTGTTATGACGACTCAGTTAGACCGATTGCTCACCACTGAACCCCTTACTGAAGAGCAGGTCAATTTGATGGAACAGGCGCAGGCCTCCATTCGGCGGTTAACGCAGCTCAACAAGAGTCTGCTATTGTTGACCAAGATTGAAAACAACCAGTTTGCTGACCAACAACGCGTGAATCTGAGCGAATTGCTGGACCGGCTGCACCGCAACTTTACCGCCTACGCCGAACACCGGGGGCTGAGCTGGGCTATTCATATTGACCCTGACGTTGTTCGGTTGATGAACCCCCATTTGGCGGAGGTACTGTTTAGCAACCTCATAATAAACGCACTGACCCACGCGTTACCCCACACGTTTGCCAAGATGAGTCTGACGAAAGCAAAATTCGTTTCGCTGAACGTTGGCCCGCCCCTCCCCTTCCCGGCGGGGCAACTCTTCGACCGTTTTGTGAAAAACCCCGCCCGCCCGGAGTCAACTGGTTTGGGGTTGGCCTTGGTTCAGCAGATCGCCCAACGCTACGGCATGACTGTCGAGTACAAGTACGACGAACGGGGAAGGCTGCACACCTTTACTGTTTCATTTCCAACCTGACAGACACATGCCAACGTGGGTACTCTACAGCCTGATTTCTATGCTCTTCGCCGGGCTAACTTCGGTAATCGCCAAGCTGGGCCTAAAAGACATTAGTGCTAATCTGGGGCTGGCCGTGCGGACGACGGTCGTCTTCGGGCTGGTGCTGCTCAACTTCGTCGTTTTCCAGAACGTCCGGGAGGTAGGTCAGCTAAACGCTCGCACGGTGGGTTTTTTGGCCGTATCGGGCCTGACGACCTCCCTCTCGTGGATCTTCTACTACAAGGCGATCCAGATTGGCCGTGTATCCGATGTTGCCCTAATCGATAAAGGGAGCATCATTATCACCATCCTGTTATCTATCACGCTGCTGCGCGAGCCAGTAACGCCAAAATTATTCGTCGGCGGAGGGCTTATACTGCTGGGGTTACTGGTGTTGGTGTGGCGATAGATTGCAATAAGTCTACTTTGCCCAACTTTCATGTTTTAGAAAATAGAACCATCGAGGCTGAATTTGTCTCGCGCGTAATCGCCGTAAAGTCCAGTAAAATCGTCTAACAATTTGCTCACAGATGGTCTTTCAGTGGGATTATATTTTAGCATGCCTTCTAATATTCTAACAATCCTGGCCCCGAACTTGCCGTTAATTTTCCCTATTGGATTCAGCACAACCGGATCCTTAATATTATTTGCCCTTTGTAGGGGGTTTTTACCGCAAAACATTTCAGCAATTACTAATCCTAATTGAAAGATATCGGACGCCGTTGTCAAATTTGTTTCTCTATTTGCGTAGGCAACTAATTCTGGGGTACGGTAAAAGAAAGGCATAGCAACGTAACCTTGTAATTCACTACCACCTATTGCTGAACTTTCATTCATATAATCCACGTCATCTTGAACGATGCCCTCATCCCCCACATGCTTTATCAAACCAAAGTCACCAAGTATTGCACGTGTGTTATTGATGAATATATTCTGCGGTTTTATATCTCTATGAACCACCTGCTTCTGATGTAGAAAATTCAGTGCGGAGAGTAGTTGGGTAGTATATAGGAGCGCATTACCCAATGTAATTCCCTTTTTTAACTCATCAGCTAACGTATTTGGCAGGTAACTTGTTATCATGAATGGTCTACCAGCGAAGGTTCCCTTATCAAAAAATCTCATAATAGATGGATTACTTTGATCTTCCAAGAAGGCGACCTCATCCCAAAACCGCTGAATCCTTTCAGCAGATGATATTTTATAGAGAACCTTCAAAACGAATATTTGTCCTCGTAAAGCACCACTTGTACAAAGTACTACATAGGCAACTCCGTTTCCACCTTTACCAATAAAACCTATATTTTTGTAATATTCCCCAGAGTCTGATTTAACAGACTTAAGTTGCTCCAAAAAGAACTTGTCGTTAGTTTGACCGTTCGTTGTCATGATGTCGGTAAGATAGATTTAAAAACGAGTGCGTATAAATATTCTGAATAATTCACGATTTACCACGTATCACCACCCAATACTTAGTTAGTGTGGTATCCGCGAAGATGTTTTTTACTACATTCTGGAATTGGCTGTCAACCCAGCCCACTACCAAACGCAGCACTAAGTTATAGTTAATGAGCAGTAACCTCAAAATCTCTTCAGAATCGTGTGGTAGGTTTGAGTCGGTTAAGCAATCAACTAACCAACCAAGCATATGAAAACCATCCTGTTTGCGGGCCTGCTGAGTGGGTTCGCGCTCTCGGTCGCTCTACCGACTAATGCCCGTCCTGCTCTCACCACCGCACGTGTTGTTGGCTTGGCCGACGAAACGCCAGCCGCTGTGAAAGCGACCATCGCCCGGCTGTACCCGACCGTGAAGAACGTGAAGTTTGATAAAGAGAACGGCGATTATGAAGCGGGCTTCAAACACAACGGCAAGTCAATGTCGGTGGTGCTTGATGCTAAAGGAATGGTGAAGGAAACCGAAACCGAAATTCCAGTTAGCACATTGCCTGCTTCCGTTCGCGACTACGTAGCCAAGAAGATGCCAGGAAAGAAGATTAAGGAGGCCGCCGAGATCGTGGATGCCAACGGTAACAAGAAATACGAAGCCGAGGTGGACGGTAAGGACCTGATGTTTGATATGTCAGGTAAGCCCTTGAGGTAGATGACAAAGTCTGAGCAGCCCGGTAAAGGTACCTGGGCTGCTCAGACTTTTACTGATTTGTCATCCAATACATCCTGTACGTACAGCATCTTCACCAGTATGAGCACAACTGCCATGACTGGGGTAGCCAAAATAAGGCCAATGCCTCCCACAAAAACCCCCATAATTAGCTGCGAAATCAGCACTAACGCGGGCGGCATCGAAATCATTTTGTTCTGCACCAGCGGAGTCAGCAGATTGCTCTCTATTAACTGAATACCAGTATACAGCAATACCACATAAAGCACCTGCTGCGGCCCGTCAGAGAAGGCAAACAAAACCGCTGGAACCAGGGCCAGAATGGGACCAAAATTTGGAATAAACGTAATCAGACCGGCAAAGAGAGCCAGTGCTGCGGCCAGTTTTACACCCAGCAGCCACAGCCCCAGAAAACTTAGTACGCCGACCACTATCATCGAGAAGAGCTTACCAATCAACCAGTTCAACAGGGTCTCCCCTACTTTATCGAGTGTTTCCTTACCCGCTCCCGTCCTGATTTGGGTATGAGCAAAAGTATTCCTTCCCAGTACAGATTAGGTTGAGCCGCCAGAAAAGCCGCCAGAAAAAAGATCACGTACACGTCGGCCAGTATGCCAACGGTGGAAGATACGGCACCGAATACCCGGCTCAGCGACCGACTACGTCCCTCAACTAATTTAGCCATCGAGGGTACAGCGTCAACAAGCCGCTGCCCCCACTCCGAACCGGTAAGCCTGTCGCGGGCTTGTTTGATTGCGCCGGGTAGCTGCTCTGTCAGGCCATTCATTTGGCCACTAATGGATGAAGACAACGCCCAGATCAGGCTTGCCAGCAAAGCCAGCGTGAACAGCGACACCACCGTTAAGCAAATGCCTTCTTTCCAGTTAGTCTTCCGGCTTAGCCAACGCGCTCCCGCCCGCAGGGGCAACGCAATCAATACGGCAGCTAAGACCAGCATCAGGATATCGATAACCGCGCCCAGTAGCCCAAGTATTAGTAAAAAAGCCAGCGTGATGCCTACGACGACGCACACACGCCGGACGAAATCCGAATAAATTATTGACTCATCAGTCTGTGCATTGTTCATAATCTAATAGCTAAATGAATATGGAGCGTTATCGCCTGACCGTGTCTTGGCAGTGGCAAAATGAATAGGCGTTAGCTAAGCCATAAGACCCCCTACTGTCCATATGAAGCAGTTGCTGGTTACGCATTTGGGTTAACAGCTGTTGCATACGCTCGTCGTCCCTAAAAAATCTCCATAGTGGTCCGCCAACTCAGGTCGTAGATGTCACCGTTTGGAGTTAGGCTGAAATAGTAGCTCATCCAACGTGAGTCACCGGTCCATTTGTCAATTCAATAGATAATCTTCGGTCCAATACGCAATACTTCATGAAACTTATCTCGGTAAAGCTGATATAGCTCGTTGTGATTGGTATGATATATACTACTCCCTAAATACTGGACAGGTTTTAGGCTAAATTAAGCTTGCTGGTAGCGGGGGTAGAAGTTGTACTTTTCCGCTTTCCTTCCCCCTTTCGTACCACTCCGCAGGCGTCTGGTAGCCTAACGATTGATGTTTGCGTTCCTGGTTGTAGAACTGAAAATACGTACCCAACCCCTGATGCAAACTACGACCATCCGCGTAAGCCGTCAAGTAAAGATGTTCGTGTTTGATCGTGCGCCAAAACCGCTCAATGAAAATATTATCTAAAGCTCGGCCTTTAGAATCCATGCTTATCCTTATTTCATTGCCTATCAGTGGCTTAAGAAAATCGTGGCTGGTGAATTGGCTTCCCTGGTCAGTGTTAAAGATTTCGGGTTTGCCCCACTTGCTCAACGACTCTTCCAGCGCATCGACACAAAAATCCGCTAACAGCGTATTACTCAACCGCCAACTCAAAATGAAGCGGCTGAACCAGTCAATAATTGCACACAGATACAAGAACCCATTGGCCATCGGCACGTAAGTAATGTCCGTGGACCAAACCTGATTGGGCCGTTCAATCACCACCCCGCGCAGCAGATAGGGGTAGATCGTGTGGCCGGGGTGGGGCTTGGAGAGGTTGGGTTTAGGGCCAACGGCCTCCAGACCCATCAACCGCATCAGTCGGCGTACCCGCTTGACATTGACGGGCTGCTCAGAATTGGTCAGTTCCTGACACATTCTCTCCACACCCAACTCGGGCCGAGCCATAAAGAGCTTATCAATCCGCTCCATCAGAGCCAGATTTTGAGCGGATTCACCCACCGGCTGATAGTAGTATGTCGAGCGGGCCAGCCCCAGTAAACCACACTGTTGGTTGACCGACAGATGGGTATAGGTTGGGTCGATCAGCAAACGCAGATCGGCACTTAACTCGTCCGTAATTTTTTTTTGAGGTAGTCGTTTTCGACTTTTAGCTGTCCAATCTGTTGAAACAAAGGAGATTCGATTTGCTCGCGTTGCTCGACTGATAGTGTTTGCTTGCTGGGTGTCGTCTCGAAAAGGGAGGGTAGACCATCCAGCGCCTGTCGTTTCCAATCGGTAATCATCTGGGCGTGAATGCCAAATTCGCTGCTGAGTTGGGCGAGCGTCTTTTGTCCTTTTAAAGCTTCGAGAACGACCTTGGTTTTGAAGTGGGCATCGTGAATGCGCCGAACGGGGTTGGCCATTGTTGGACATTTTGTAGGAATGAAGTTAATTGTTTCAAGTTATCCTACCTGTCCAGTTTTTGGGGAGTATTATAATACCCCTATACCAGCGAAGCCGCTACCGCTTGTTTATGCCCGACTCGGCTGACTACCACCACCTGGTGCAAGCATGGCTTTCCCCAAACTGTACGTACCCAACTTGCCCCACTTGATCGGGCAACTCATCGGCTGAATGTATGAGTTGCACTGACCGTTGTGAGCACCCCAAAACAAGAAATGTATTTAGGACGATGAACATATGGGTTAGCCATCTTATTTATTTAAATGCTGTTTCAAGCGTTTTCATAACGTTGACAAATAGTATAGTTCCTGTAAAGAATCTGCTCTTTGACCATTAACATTGCATAATCGACATTAACGAGCTATTTCTTTCGTGTACGACATCAAATGAATAGCGGCCACATACAGGTCACGCTCCGTTCGCATCTGAGCGTCGATCAATCGATACCGGTTTACTAACTGAGACATGAATTCGCCGGTTGTGTACTGACCGTTTTTGAATTCCCGGTACAGTACCCGAAAAGATTTTGTTCTTTCAATAGCAGTTGAGTCGACATCCATCAGTTGTCGTAGTAGCACAAATCGACTCCACCAACCACCATATTCAGCATCGAAGCGGCCCAAATGCTTTGCGTGCTTTAACCGCATTTTCTTGCTGAGAATGGGTGGATAAATCGTATCCGTAAAAGCGACATTCTGATTGCCCGTAAGCATGACTAACATACTTCGGTGCTGATCGATTAAGGCCTGCTTCTGCAAAAGCTTAACGGCTGTTTCCCGGACAAAACTGCTCAACGCTGCCGAGTACAAATCCTCATTTTTAGTCAAGCTCCGTAATACTAAATCATGAGCAAGCTGACGGGTTTGACCTTGCCGACACATTAATTCCCGCTCCCGCTTTCTTTGGTAAATCAAGTCGATACACGTTAGACTAACTTGCCGGTGAATCTTCTGACGTAGCACAGTAAACTCCTGTTCGAGTAGTCGGCGGTTTTGTCTAATCAACAAAGTCGATGGTGCCTGTTGAATGCCTACCTTCACCGTCCGGCAGGAATCTAAGCAGCGACGCCCAGCTTTGATGTAGACGTTGTTTAGATCGACGGCTGCCAGCAATGCTTTCAACGTCGATTGTCCAAATCCACATGAGCTAGTAGCCAACCAACCGCCAAGCCAAAGGGCTGTTGTACACAGAGAACGAAGGGACTGTCGCATAGATAAAAATCCTGATGCTCAACACACTTCTATTCCAAAAAGCAGTCTGATCCCCCTTTAGGAGGGTACGAGTATTAGTGGACAGGGCAATGTATCGATTAAATGCTCGGCGATCCGACTTGTTAGTCGGTGAACAAACCCCTCGTGCCTATGCGCGCCAATGACCACATAGCTGGGTTGCTGCTGCTCACAGATACGTCCCAAGGTTTGAACAGGATCACCTGGCAGCAGTATGGTCTGACATTCGACATCACTCGCTTCGTCTTGTATTTTCAGCAGAGTTTTTTCAGCACTTTCAAACATCGACTGTCGGACTTCCTGCGTGGTGTAAGGGCCCTCACCGATTACGCCTGCGTCGTCCACAACGCAGAATAAGCAGACGATATCTTCCAGTTCCCGTGCAAGCGCAAAGCCCTGTCGGGCAACCTGGGACGCATACGGGCTATCAGCAACGGCAATCAGTATTTGGGTCGCATGGGCGTTTGTTGATTACTATTTCGGATTATGTTAACTGAATTTCGCGACACTTGACGGGCATCTATCGAGCAACCACCTTCTCAGTGGGTTTAATCGTTGTCGTTCGAATAGCTATATTATCCCGAATATCGTCGGAGGCACTGGCCAGCACCAGATCATTGGGTTTAAGTTTTCCAATCACCTCCACACGGTCGTCGGATTCGTTACCCGTCTGTACTGGTATATAGTGTGTTTTGCCGCCCTGCACGGCAATGACATAGGTGCCTTCCATCGATGTCACTACGGCGGTCTTGGGTACGTAAAGACTTTTGTCGCGCCGTTGCACCGGAAAGCCAACACTGGCGTACATGCCCGGCATCAGTTTCATGCTGCCGTTGTTTACTTCTATCTCAATCAGTTCAGCCCGCACCGCCCGTTCGACGTTGTACGAAATACGATTCACCTGCCCCCGGAACGTCTCCCCCGGAAAGGCGTTAACCGAAAACGTGACGGGCGTGTGCTGCCGCAGTTGCCCGGCGTAGACTTCGGGGACCGTCACCTGCAACCGTAACCAGCCCACTTGTTTGAGCTTAAGCACCGGCTGAGGGTCTTTCTGACCCGGCCCCACAAAAGCCCCCGGACTCAAGATCCGATCCGTGACCACCCCGTCGAAGGGGGCCGTCAGGACTAAATACTGCTTCATCTGGCGAGCGGCCGATACGAGCTGGCTTTTGCTGATCAAGGCTGAACTATCAGCCATCATTTTGCCTTTTGCCAAATCAATTTCCTGCGGAGCAACGGCCCCCGCCGTTTTAGAAGTTTGCACGATCCGATGGTACGTGATCTTGCTAACGGCCATTTGCCCCTGAGCGGCCTGTTGGTCAGCTAAGGCCCGGTTCAAGTCGGCATCCAGTTCCGGAGCTTCCATGACAGCCAGCACTTGTCCGCGCCGAACCCGGTCACCCACATCCACGCCGAGTGTTTTGATGAACCCATTCACCTTAGCATACAGCGCCACATCGTAGCGGGGCAGGAACTCACCCGGCAGTTGGAGTGACTTGCTCCGCTGCTCCGCAACGACGGGTACCGTCTCATAGGACGCATCCCGTACCTCGGCAGTAGCCGGTTCTTTCTTGTTGTGCTTCTCTGACGAACAAGCGGGTAATAGCAGACCCCCGCTACCCAAAATCAGGAGACTATACAGCAGAATTTTCATGATAGGGAGAAAGTTGGTGCCCGCCCGACTCCTGGGTGTACTGCCGTCGGGGACCGGTTTGGCGGCAGTGGCAGGAGCCGGGCGTTGGGCAGGTTATTAGTTCGGGTTGGTTGTTAACAGTTCCTTTTTAAGCGGATTTACGCCGTCATAGTATTCACTTTCGGGGTCTTCGGGGTTAAGCGAGGGCGACTTGATGGTCGTTTTAGACTGCACCGTGGCGAAGATGACTGGTAAGACCAACAGGGCCGCAATGGCCGAGAAGAACAGGCCGCCGATGACCGCCCGGCCCAGTGGTGCCGACTGATCGCCCGCTTCGCCGATACCCAGGGCCATCGGAATCATGCCCACGATCATGGCAATGGTCGTCATCAGAATAGGCCGGAGTCGCATCCCTCCTGCCGTCAGGGCGGCTTTGCCCGCGTCGTCGTATTCCAGCCGCAACTGTTCGGCGTTGGTGATTAGCAGAATCGCGTTGGCGACCGATACTCCCACCGACATGATGATGCCCATGTAGGATTGCAGGTTGAGTGTACTGCCCGTCAGAACAAGCAGCCCCAACGACCCGGCCAGTACGGCTGGCACTGTCGAAAGCACCACGAAGGCCACCTTGAACGACTGGAAGTTGGCCGTCAGTACCAGCAGAATAACCACGACGGCCAGCCCCAGCCCTGTCTGCAAACTTCCCAGCGTTTCGGTAAGCAATTGGGCCATGCCCAGCAGTTCAACCGTCGTGCCTTTGGGGGGCGTACCCAGTCCAGCAATGACCTGCTGTACATCGCGGGAAGCAGTACCCAGGTCATTGCGAAAAATGTTGGCCGATACCGTCACCAGCCGACGCGGGCCTGAGCGGTCGAACTCGCCTGGTACTGTTGTGCGCCGGATGGTCGCTACGTCGCCGAGCGTTGGTCGGAGTTGCCCCTTCACCAGCGGAATGGCTTCCATGTCTTCGGGCGACCCCATTTCGTATTCGGGCAGTTGTACCTGCACCTGATATGCATAGCCGCTTTTCTGGTCGAGCCAGAGATTTTTGGCCGTGAAGCGGCTCGATGAGGTAGCCGCCACGAGACTTTTGGCCACATCGTCAGCGGTCAGGCCAAACTGCGCGGCCCGCTCGCGGTTGATCTGGATATCGAGCGTGGGGTAGTTCAGGGGTTGCTTGATGCGAATATCGCGCAGATAAGGGATTTCTTTCAGTCCGTTCACCAATCGTTTGGCGTACGCCTGTCCATCCTCCAGATTTTTGCCCCCGACCTGCACCTCGATGGGCGTACTGGCTCCCTGGCTCATAATTTTATCTGTTAACTCAATGGGTTCGTAAGATATGCTCACGCCTGGCACTTTATCGTGTACCTCTTGCCGCAACTTGTCGCGAAACGCATCCATATTTCCCTCAAAACCCTCGCCCAATGCGACTTGCAGGGTCGCTTCGTGCGGCCCGGCATTGAAGACGTACAGATTGCTGGTGCCGTATGTGGATGGCGTCATGCCAACGAAAGCAGAACTGATTTCCACATTGTCTTTTCCAGCCAGATTTCCAATGATAGCTAGCACTTGCCGGACGCGGTCTTCGGTCCGCTCAATGCGCAATCCCTGAGGCCCAATGACGCGTACCTGAAACTGTCGGGCATTGCTTTTGGGTAGCATGTCCTGTCCGATAGTCATAAATAGCAAAGCGGCCAGACCGAACGTCAGCAGGACGTAGCTCCCCATGACCAGCGTTCGATGCTTCATCAGTCGACGTACCGTGTTGACATACCCGGCTCTTATACGATCAAAACCCGTCAGTTTCTTTTTATGCGCTAAACTGCGTTTGTCGTGCTCCACCTGCTCTAATTCCTGATCATTCAGGGCTTGCACGGCGGGGGCATGTTCTATACTGTGGGGGTGCACCTTCATCCACCAGTTACTCAACACCGGCACCAGCGTCAGGGCCAGTAAAAAGGCCACGATCATGGCGAAGCCAATACTGAGTGACAGAGGCAAAAACATAGCTCTAGGGATACCCGTCATCAGAAACGAAGGGGCAAATACGGCTAGGATACAGATCAGAATCAAAAATTCAGGGAAAGCAATCTCCAGACAGGCATCATAGATGGCACGGGCCTTGGCCTTGCCCATCTCGAGGTGCTGGTGGATGTTCTCAATCGTCACCGTGGCCATATCGACCAGAATCCCGATGGCCAGGGCCAGCCCCGACAGGGTCATGATGTTGATGGTCTGACCTGCCGCGTTCAGGAGCATGACGGCTGCCAGCACCGCTACCGGGATGGTAAGCACCACAATGAGCGAAGACCGCCAGTCGCGCAGGAACAGCAGCACAACCAGCCCCGTTAGAATGGCACCCGTGATACCTTCGCTCATCAGTCCTTTCACGGCATTCGATACGTACACCGACTGATCGAACTCGTAGCTCAGCCGTACGTCGTCGGGCAGCAGGCTCTGCATCTCGGCCAGCCTGCCTTTCAGGGCGTTCACCACCGACATGGTCGACGCGTCGCCCGTTTTGGTGACGGGGATATACACCGCCCGTTTGCCATTGACCAGGGCGTAGCCCACCGTCTGGTCGGCCGCGTCGGATACGGTGGCTACGTCGCCTAGGAAAACGGTTGGGCCGCTTCCCAGCTTCAGAGGAATTTTAGCAAATTCATCTACCTTCTCAATGGTCGCGTTAGAGGGGGTTAAGTACGTATAATCTTTCAGACGCACCGTCCCAGCAGGCGAAATCTGATTAGCCTTAATGACTGACTGCACTACCTGATCGGGTGTCAAAGCGTAGGACTGCATCTTCTGCGGGTCCACCTTGATGACGATGGTTCGCTCGTTGCCCCCAAACGGCGGGGGAGACGATGCGCCTGGAATCTTGGCCAGCAGCGGACGGATCTTGGTCGAAGCCAAATCCTGTATCTGCGACAGCGACCGGGTTTTGGAGTTGAACACCAACTGCCCTACCGGTAGCGTGGAGGCATCGAAACGTACTACGACGGGTGGTTGCGAGCCAGGGGGCAGGTAGGCCATTACCCGACTGACCTGGTTGGCTACCTCGCCAGCCGCCTGCGCCATGTTAGTATTTTCGTAGAAAGAACACTTCACCAGCGTCAGCCCCTGTACGTTCTTGACGTCTACGTCTTTGACGCCCGATACGTAGAGCATCTGGTTCTGGTAGCGTGTGGCCATAAATCCTTCCATTTGGGAGGGCATCATGCCACCATACGACTGGGCTATGTAGATGGTAGGTGCGTTCAGTTTGGGAAAAATGTCGACCGGGATATTTAGCACGGCCATCACCGAGAAAACCAGCAGGCCCAGTACGACTACCATGATAGTGACGGGCCTGGAGAGGGCAGACGCAATGAGTTTGTTCATCCGAATCTGGGGTTATTTGGTGATCAGTCTAGTAAAATCGGCTAAGTCGCCTTCTGCTGCAGACTTCAGTAAAAGTGCCCGCCAGACATTATTAACTGCCACAGCCTGATCGATTTCCGCTCGGTTTAGCAGTGTGTAAGCCTGGGTGAATTCATAAATGTTGGCAAGGCCAGTTCCGTAACGAGCCTGAGCTTGCCCATAAGCCGCCTGAGCCGCACCCAATTGAATAGGCGACTGCCGGGCTGCTTCAATTGCATTCCGAATTTGAAGATCAGCCGTCTGCTGCTGCCCGCGCAGTGTCAGGAGTTGTTCGTCATAGCGGGCCTGATCGGCCAGCGTACGGAGCGACTGTGCCCGCGTTTCCCGTTGGATACGGACCAGGTCGGTAAACCGCCAGACAGTGCTCACTCCAACAAAGTAGTTGGCAACCCGAAACGGCAGTCCGGCCCCCAACGAGGGGCTATAAATAAAATTACCTTCCGGTGATAAATTGTCGCTGATGCCCGACCCCCGGGCCCAGAATGAACCATTGAGGGAAATGGCGGGTAACATCGATTTTCGAATGGCCTGCGTCTGCGCCTGATCCAGATCAATTTGACGTTGGTAGTAGGTCAGCACGGGATGAGTCGCCAGTTTCGCTTCAGAAAAGGCGAAATCGGGCGGTATAGCCTGCTGAAACGTGGTCGTATCCAATCGAATCGCCACGGTCGGCAAACCGGTAAGCTGTCCCAACTGCACCCGCTGTTGCTGTGCCATCCGGCGGCTATCGAGCAACAGCAATTGAGCTTTGGCCAGCTCGGCATCCGCCAACGAGCTATCCACTCCCGGACGCAGCCCAGAGCGGGCATTAGCCTGCATGACCCGTCGAAACGCCCGCACCCGGTTCAGATTAGCCTCCTGCACCCGTACCGCCTGATCCATGATGAGGGCCATCAGGTAAGCGTCCGCTACGCGTACCTGTTGCACGAACAGTTCCTGCCGGTAATCGGCCTCGGCCCGTCCGGTGGCAGACTGGAACAGGGCTAATTCTGCTTTGTTTCGCCCAAAGGTGATAGCTCGCCAATTAACATTGAGTGAACTCAGACTGGTCCAGACGGCATCAGTAGTTGGACCATTATTCTTGATGCCACTCGATACGGAGTTAGTCGTTCCTTCGTTCGGAAAGTAAGCACCTCGTACATTGTTGGAAGTGCCATATAGCGCTTGTGCCTGTATGGCTCCGGCGGGCAGAAAGCTAGCTTTACGAGCACTATAATCCGCCCTGGTTGCTTCGGTTTCGATGCGCTTACTTTTGATAGATGGGTAGAATTGGGCGGTTATGTCTAGCGCGTGCGCTAAGGTCAATACCGAGTCCTGGTCCTGACGTGCAGGCTGCGCAACCAACAAGCCGTTTGGAATAAAAAACCAGCATAGGAGCCAGTGTAAGAGACGCTGATTTTTTCGTTTAGCACGTCCTGATTCGTTGGCTGAATTATAGTCTCCTGTCAATCGCCGTGAGTGGCATAAATTAACTTGAGGAGTTGTGCTCATAGCGATGCGTTTGATGCGTTAAGTACATCAAATGTCGCTTAGCAGTATTAGAGCATTAGAGCCAAATTTGTTACAGATTAGAAAATTCTAATCTGGAGTGACACACACTATCGCATTTATAGGCAAATTTCCGATGAATTGACGAAGGTGTAATTTAATTACCCTGACCCTCAGGCGCTTTGGACTACGGCATCTCTATACGACGTTATATATTGCCTGTTTTTAACGCTTGCAATCATTTACCAATGGACAACTGATTTTGGTAAGCAGTCAATTAATTATCGTTAAAATAAAGTACTCAGGTGTAACAATAAAACCAGCATTAACGTTAGAACCTGACAACGTAGCAAGTAGCATGATGTTGAATAGGGCAATCGCAAAACTAGTATTTATCGCTTTCTGGGGGATGTTCTTCCAGTGTCAGGCGGTGAGTGCGGTCTCTGCTCAACGCACGCAATCGTCACAGTCGCAGGAGCCTAAAAAAGGATTCTGCAAGAAAAAGCTGATTGACGATCAACAGAAAGTGAGTGCGGCTACGGCGGGTAAGACCGACCAGAAACGCCCCCCTCAGCCCCTCGGCTCAGGTTACTTGGGCCAATTCGTTTGCTACCTGATTGCTTCGCTGCAACCCGCGTCACTGACTGCCGGGCTGTACGCTTGCCCGTCGAACCACTGGTCGGCGGCTCTTCATCGGGCTAACCCGAACAAAGCTCCCCCACGCGCAGTACTGGCCTAGCAGGACTCCTTCGCTGATCGCAGCGACAGGCAGGGTCCACTCCATCGGCACGCGCCGACCGATTCACGCTATGCCTTTCCCGAAGCCGATTGCCTGTCGGTAGTAATTCTATCTATCGTATTTTCTTGATTATGACCGCTCAACCTATTCGTTGGCGGTTGGGAGAGGCTTCGTTTCAGCGAGTCCTGCTATGGCTGTGTGGTTGCTTATTAAGCACGGCAGCTATGGCCCAACCCAACCCGCTGACCCTACAGGAAGCTCTGCGCCTAGCCCGCCAGAATTACCCCGCTCTGAAAGCGAAAGAAAAAGCCGTCGATGTTGCCCGTGAAGGCGTTGCCCAGACACGTACACAGCGGCTCCCCTCCCTAAAAGTGAGTGAACAGCTTAACTACGGCACCACCAACGCTACGGCGGGCATTTTGCTTCCATTCGGTACCGTGATTCCGACAACCGGTACGTTCGCCAACGAGGCCAGCTACCGGGGTACGTTCGGCAGCATCACTACGCTGTACAGCGAATGGGCACCCATTACGTTCGGGCAGTACCAGGCCCGGCTCGACGAAGCGCAACAGGCCGTCAACGTAGCGGTGGCCGATCTGGCTAATGATGCCTTCACCCAACAGGTGCGGGTGACGCAGACGTACCTCGAACTGCTGGCTATCGAACGCTACCGGCAGGTGCAACGGCAGGATGTCGACCGGGTTACGACGCTTGGGCAAATCGTTGGTCGGCTCACCAAAAATGGCCTGCGCCCCGGCGTAGACACCGAATTTGCCAACGCCGAAGTGGCTAAAGCCAAATTGGCCCTGTTTGCCGCACAGGATCGGGAGGCCCGGCTACGTACCCAATTGGCTACCCTCTTGGGTACGTCGGCGCAGAACTGGCAACTCGACTCGGCATACATCACCCGGCTACCCAGCTCTGTTTATCTCGACTCAAGCGCGACGCTGCACCCGCAACTTGGTCTGTTGCAACAGGCTATCCGGCTAACTGACGCCCGCACCAGTACGCTCCGCAAAAGTTACCGCCCTCAGGTCGCGCTGCTGGGCGGCACCTGGGCCAGAGGGTCGGGGATTGGGGCCAACGGCGACATCAACTGGGGCGTGGGCGGGTTGCCACCCAACCGGCTCAACTACGCCCTGGGCATCGGGTTGACGTTCAACATCCTCGACTATGCCCGCATCCGCTCGCAGGTTCGGCAGGAGTCGATACGCTCTCAACAGCAGCAGGACGATTTTCGGCAGGCGAGGCTGGAACTTGACAACCAGGTCAGTCTGGCCGATCAGCGGCTGCAACTGGCGCAGCAACAGGCCGAACAGGCCCCCGTTCAGTTGCGGGCGGCTGCACGCGCCTACCGCCAGCAAACGCTGCTCTACGACGGTGGCCTCGGCGACCTGACGGCCCTGACGCAGGCCCTGTATAACCTGCGTAAAGCCGAAACCGATCAACTGCTCATCACAAATCAGGCGTGGCAAACGCTGCTTAGTAAGACAGCCGCCACGGGTGATTTCGCCCCATTTTTCAACGCACTGCGCCCCTGATATGTATTCACTCATTCGCTCGGCCCTTACCCGGCCCATCACGGTCGTCGTCGGTATTCTGGCTATTCTGTTTTTCTCGGTCGTCGCCGTCCGCAACATCGCCGTCGATATTTTTCCAGCTATCGACACGCCCGCGATCTACGTAGCCGAACCCTACGGCGGCCTTTCGCCCGATCAGCTCGACGGGTTCATCGCCAATCAGTTTCAGAATAATTTCCTGTTCGTATCGGGGGTTCGCAAAATCGAAACCAAGAGCATTCAGGGCCTGACCCTAATCAAGCTGTCGTTCTATCCCGGCACCAACATGGCCCAGGCGGCTGCGGAAGTAGCCACGCAGGTCTCCCGCGCCACGGCGTTTATGCCCCAGGGAACGCTGCCGCCCCAGGTGGTCCGGTTCGATGCCAGTTCGCTGCCCGTGGGTCAATTGGTGCTGGAAAGCGACAAAAGCAGCCTGACCGAGCTACAAGATTTTGCCTCGGCCCGGCTCCGCCCCCTGTTCACCAGCATCCCCGGCGTTACCTCTACCGCCCCGTTCGGTGGCAACATCCGCTCCATCGTCGTCAACGCCGACCCCCAGCGGATGCGGAGCTACAACCTCACACCCGACGATATCGTGACCGCCATCGTCAACAACAACCAGCCCTCGGCAGCGGGCAACATCAAGATGGGGCAGCTCTCCTACATGGCTCCGGTGAATTCGCTGCTGAAAACGCCCGCCGATTTTCTGGACGTACCTATCCGCACCGGCGCGGGGCCGAACGTGTACGTGCGCGACATCGGTACGGTGCAGGACGGGGCCGACATCACGACGGGCTACGCGGTCATCAACGGCAAGCGGGCGGTCTATATGCCGGTCATTAAAAAAACCAGTGCCTCCACGCTCGACGTGGTCAACAGCGTCAAGGCGAAACTGCCGGAACTACGTGCGTTACTGCCCGACGACGTGAAGCTCACCTACGCCTTCGATCAGTCGGTATACGTGACCAATTCGTTAACCAACCTGACCACCGAGGGCATCCTAGGCGCGTTGCTGACGGGCCTGATGGTGCTGCTGTTCCTGCGCGACTGGCGGAGTGTAATCATCGTGGTGCTGACCATCCCCCTCTCCATCCTGACGGCGGTGATTCTGCTCAATCTGGTTGGGCAAACCATCAACATCATGACCCTGTCGGGGCTGGCCTTAGCCATCGGTGTGCTGGTAGACGAAGCGACGGTAACCATCGAAAACATTCACCAGCACCTGGAAATGGGCAAGCCTAAGTCGTTGGCGATCTGGGATGCCTGCCGCGAGATCGCCCTGCCTAAGCTGCTGATTCTGTTGAGTATTCTGGCCGTATTTGCCCCGGCTCTGGTGATGGAAGGGGTGCCGAAGGCCATGTTTTTACCCTTGTCGCTGTCGGTCGGCTTCGCGATGGTGGCTTCGTTTCTGCTGTCGCAAACGTTTGTGCCGGTGCTGGCGAACTGGCTCCTCAAGGCCCACCCGGTCGTTCACGGGGCCAATGGGCACGACGACCAGGTTGACCCCACCGAAACGAAAGGGTTTGAGCGGTTCAAGCACCGGCATCAGCAGTGGCTGGGCCAGCTCGTTAGTCGTCCGAAACGGGTCATTGGGGTCTACTTCGTGGGTACGGTCGGGCTGTCGATGCTTGGCTTCATGCTGATCGGAACCGACATTTTTCCGCTCTCCAACTCGCCCCAGTTTCAGCTTCGCATCCGGGAAACAACGGGCACCCGCTTCGAGCAGACCGAAAAAACGCTGGCCGAGGTAACGGACATCATCAACCAGCAGGTTGGTCCCAAAAACATCGAAATCACGTCGGCGTTTGTGGGGACGCAACCGGCCAGCTACGCCGTCAACTCCATTTTCGTTTTCACCAGCGGCCCCCACGAAGCCCTGTTGCAGGTGGCGATGACGGAGCATTTTTTGGGCAACGTGCTGGCACTTAAAGACTCGCTGCGCCGGGCTATCGCCCAAAAACGGCCTGATCTGGCGATTTCGTTTGAACCCATCGAACTTGTTGAGAAAGTAATGAGCGACGGAGCTTCCACGCCGATTCAGATCAATGTGGGTGCCCGGAACCTCCAGCAGGCCAACGGGTTTGCCCAAAAGCTCATGGATTCGCTGCGGCAGGTGTCCTACCTGCGCGACATCCAGATTGCCCAGCCCCTGCGCTACCCGGTCATGCAACTCGACATTGACCGGGAGCGGGCGGCTCAGTTTGGCGTTACCAGCCAGGACATTACGCGGTCGATGGTTGCCACGACCTCGTCGAGCCGGTTCACCAACAAAAACCTGTGGCTCGATCCGGTATCGGGCTTAGGCTATCAGGTACAGGTGCAGGTACCCGAAAACCAGTTGACCCAGGTGCAGGACATGGAGAACATCCCCGTGAAACCCGGCCAGAGTCGCCCCACGATCATGGACGTGGCAACGGTGTCGCCCAGCTACGTACCCGGCGAAATTGACCGACTGGGGCCGTACCGCCTGGTCAGCATCACGGCCAACATCCAGAACAAAGACCTGGGTACGGCCACCAACGCCGTTCGGCGGATTATCCAAGAAGCCGGTACACCCCCCAAAGGGGTTGTCGTCAATCTGGTTGGTCAGAGTCAGCTTCTGGGCGAGACCCTGAGCAGTCTGCAAACGGGGTTGGGGGTTGCCATCGTGGTTATTTTCCTGCTGCTGGCGGCCAACTTTCAGTCGTTCAAACTGGCGGCTGTCATTTTGGGCATCACCCCCGCCGTGCTGGCGGGGGCGTTGGGGATGCTGCTGCTCAGTGGCGCGACGCTCAACCTGCAATCGTATATGGGAATCATCATGTCGGTAGGTGTGTCGGTGTCCAACGCCATTTTGCTCATTACCAGTGCCGAAGGGCTTCGCCTGTCGCACCACAACGCCCGACGTGCTGCTATCGAAGCGGCAGGCTCCCGCATCCGGCCCATCCTGATGACGAGCATCGCCATGATCGCGGGTATGGTCCCGATGGCCCTCGGCCTGGGGGAGGGCGGTGAGCAGGTGGCTCCGCTGGGGCAGGCCGTCATTGGGGGGCTGCTGGCCTCGACCGTTACCTCACTGCTGATTCTGCCCGCGCTGTTTGCCTGGACGCAGAAAAAAGCCGCTTACCAATCCGTTTCACTCTTTCCCGAACTGGCCGCCGACGTACCTGCCGCCGTTCATTAATTGCCTATGAAAACGATTCTGAAAACCTATGGGGCGGTTGCGCTGGGTGGGTTGCTGCTGACGGGCTGCGGGTCAAAGCCAACCGAAACGCAGCAACAACCCACCCCGCCGACAGTGCCAACGGTCAACACGTTCCCCGTTGACTTTAGCCGCCGGGTAACGACGGTGAGCCTGCCCGGCGATCTGAAGCCCTACGACGAGGCTCAGCTTTTTGCCAAAGTGAATGCCTACGTCAAGGCCCTCTACGCCGACCGGGGGACGGTGGTCCGAAAAGGGCAGCGGCTGGCCCTGCTGGAAGCCCCCGAACTGGCCGCGCAACTGGCCCGCGCCCGCTCGCAGGGGCAGGTAGCCCGCGCCAACTACGTAACGGCCAAAACAAACTTCGAGCGGCTGGAGCGTACCAGTCAGGCCGATGCCGGTACCATCTCGCTCAACGACCTGGACCGGGCGCGGGGGGCTATGCAGGCGGCTGAGGCCACCTTGCAGGCCACTCAATCCGAGATTCAGGCCGCCCAGCAACTCAATCAGTACTTGGTCGTGACGGCTCCGTTCGATGGGGTCATCAGCACCCGCAACGTATCGGTGGGCGCACTGGTCGGAGCCGGGGGCGGCACGGGCGGCAAACCCCTGTTCGAGTTGGAGAACGGTCGGCGGCTGCGGTTGGTCGTAGCAATCCCGGAGAAGTATACGGGGCAGTTGATTGCCCCCCGCACCCGCGTTCCGTTCACGGTGCAGGCGTATCCGGGCGAAACGTTCACGGCCATTTTCAAGCGAAAAGCCGGGGCCATGCAGAACGATACGCGGGCCGAACTGATCGAGATGGATGTCGATAACGCCGACAATCGCCTTCAATCGGGCATGTATGCTAACATTGCGTTTGCCATGCAGCCCCGGCAGGCCACCGCTGCCGTACCCGTAACCGGCGTAGTAAACCGGGCGAGTCAGGCATTTGTAGTCCGGGTGGCCGGGGGGCGCGCGGAGTGGGTGGCCGTTAGCCGGGGGCGGCTGCTGACCAACGATTCTGTGGAGATTTTTGGCCCCATTCAGGCAGGCGACCGGCTGGTGGCCCGGCCTACGGAGCAACTTAAAGATGGGCAACCGGTGCGGGTAGTGGCAACAGACGGCGCACCGAAAGGCAAACAGGTAGCCGCCGTTCGACCCTGATTCAGTCTTTTAAACAAACGATATCATGAACGCAACAACCAAAAAACAAACCAACTGGGTTGGGTACGTCGGCTTCGCAGCCCTGATCCTGGTCTTATTTTTCACCGACCTGGGTACGTCCATTCGCGGGGGTATCCAGCAATTACTGCTGAAAACCGGCCTCAAGGATGCCCCGACCACCGCTACGTCGGCACCCGTGGGCGCGCAGCAACCGAACGCTGATTACCCGCATCAACTGACGCTGAACACGCTCGATGGCAAGCCGGTGGCATTGAGTTCGCTGAAGGGGAAGGTCGTCTTTCTGAACCAGTGGGCGACCTGGTGCCCGCCCTGCCGGGCCGAAATGCCCGCCATTGAGAAACTGTATGGGTCGGTCGATAAAAATAAGGTGGCTTTCGTGATGCTGTCGCTCGATGACGCCCCCCAAAAGGCCGTGCGGTTTGTTCAGGAGAAAGGCTTTACGTTTCCGGTGTACGTACCGGCAGGCCCCATGCCCGACGCGTTTGCCTCGCAGGCGATCCCGACGACGCTGATTTTAGGCCCCGACGGGCAGATTGCCCAGCGCATCGAAGGCATGGCGAATTACGACACGGACGAGTTCCGGCAGTACCTGACCTCGCTCTACACGGCCACCAAATGACACCGCTAAACCACACGACGAGATGACCAATTCACCCAAAAAACAAAGCCAACTGCTGCTGATGCAGCTCAACGACGTGCATGGGTACGTGGACCTGCACACCGACTGGTTCTGGGAACAGGGCCGGACGGTCTATCGCCCGGCGGGTGGGTACGCCCGATTGGCGACGTTGATCGAGGCCCGTCGACGGCAGTATCCCGATGCTACAGTGCTGCTCGACGGGGGCGACACGTTCCACGGCACGTACCCGGTTATTCAGACGAAGGGCGAGTTGCTGGTGCCGATCCTGAACCAGTTGGGCTTCGATGCGATGACCGTCCATTGGGATTTTGCCTACGGCCCCAAACGCCTGATCGAGTTAGCCGACGCGCTAACGTACCCCGTGTTAGCCACCAATGTATTCCACAAGGACTCAAACGAGCCGGTTTTCCCAGCCTACCGGGTGCTCGACCGGGGCGGGGTCCGAATTGGCGTGATTGGCATCGCCTGCAACATTGTCGATACGATGATGCCGCCCCATTTCAGCGAGGGCATCCGGTTCACGCTGGGGCGCGACGAACTGGCCCCGGTGATCGAGACGCTCCGCCACGATGAACAGGTCGATCTGGTCGTTCTGCTGTCCCACCTCGGCCTGCCGCAGACCCACAAACTGCTCACGGAAGTACCGGGTGTCGACGTATGTCTGTGCGCCCATACCCACGACCGCATCACCCAGCCCCTGCATCCCAACGGCACGATCCTGATCGAGTCGGGCTGTCACGGCGTGTTCCTGGGGGAACTGCTGCTGACGCTCGAAAACGGGCGCATCGTGGACTACCAACACCAGTTGACCGAGGTGGCAGAGTCGGTAGAACCCAACCCGGCCATGCAGTTGCAGATCGACCGGGCCATGACGCCCTACCGCGACGAACTGGCGCGGGTCGTTGGGGAAACTACCCTGCCGCTCGACCGGAGCACCTGCCTGGAATCGACGATGGACAACCTGCTGCTCGCGTCTATTCAGGAGGCAACCGGGGCGGAGGTGGTCTTTTCCAACGGCTGGCGGTACGGTGCCCCCATCCCCGCCGGGCCAATCACGCTGGGCCACCTCTACAACATCATCCCGATGAACCCGCCCATCTCTACCGTCGATCTGACGGGACGCGAGATCAACGACATGCTGGAGATGAACCTGGAGCGGACGTTTTCGGGCGATGCCTACGAGCAGGCGGGCGGCTACGTGAAGCGCGTGGCTGGGCTAACTGCTTTTGTGAAGATGGAAAACCCGAAAGGGGCGCGCATCCTGGGGCTTTTCGTGGGGGATCAACCCGTTGAACCCGACCGTAGCTACCGAGCGGCTTTCGTGACCGTGCAGGGCGTTCCTCCCAAACTGGGTACGAACCGGCAGGACACCGACACCCACGCTGTGGCTGCGATGGTAGCCTATCTGAAACACCATTCGCCGATCAGCCTGTCTCCGACGGGTACGTTTATTCCTGTTTAACGCATTAACTATCAACGGTATGGCACTCGTATTGGAACAAATCGTCAGCGAAGGGCTGGCGCAACTAAGTTATATGGTCGGCGACGACAAAGCCGGTCTGGTGGCCGTAATCGACCCGCGCCGGGATGTGGAGACGTACCTGACCCGCGCCCGCGAACTGGGGGTACGTATCTCGGCCATCATCGAAACCCACATCCACGCCGATTTCGTGTCGGGGGCGCACGAGCTACAGGCCCGCACCGGGGCCACGATCTACGGGGGCATCAGCGAAGCCTACCAGTTCGAGCTAACCCAGATGCCTGACAGCGAGGCCATTGCGCTGGGTAACGTCACGATCCGCGCGCTGCACACGCCGGGCCACACCCCCGAACACATCTCGCTACTGCTTTTCGACAAAAAGCAGGGCGATGATCCCATTGCCGTTTTTACGGGCGACACGCTCTTCAATCAGGATGCCGGTCGGCCCGATCTGCTGGGCGAGGCCGAAACCCGGCAACTGGCCGACGCGCTCTACCACTCCCTCTACGAAACGCTGTTGCCGCTGGGCGACCACGTCGAGGTGTATCCGGGTCACGGGGCGGGGTCGGCCTGTGGCAAATCCATCGGCGACCGGCGACAAAGTACCATCGGTAACGAGCGGCTCCACAGTCCCGTTTTTCAGCACCCCGACAAAGCCGATTTTGTACGCTGGCTGCTCGACGCGATGCCCGAACCACCCCGGCATTACCCGATTTTGAAGAAACTGAATGCGGTGGGTGCTCCCCTGATCGGTCAGCCGCCCGTTATCCCGCCCCTGCCGCCCAAAGCGTTCAATGAGCAGAGGCAGCAGGTTGACGGCGTGGTGGTGCTGGATGCGCGGTCGATTCTGGCGTTTGGGGGCGGACACATCCCCGGCGCGCTCAACGTCGCCCTGCTGGCCGAATTCCCGACCTGGGTCGGCTGGATGATCGACCGGGAAGCCCCGATGCTGCTCGTGGTGGAAAGCGAACGGGATATTACCCTGGCGAGCGAGCACCTGTTCCGGGTCGGCTGCGACCAAGTGGTGGGTTACCTGCATCAGGGCATGACAAGCTGGCAAAATGCGGCCCTGCCCCTACAGGCAATCGGCGAATGGACGGTGCAAACACTGCACGAACACCTGAACGATTCCGACCTGACGATTCTCGACGTGCGGAGCGACCAAGAACGAAGCGAGGGCTACGTACCCCACTCGCAACACCGGTACGTGGCGCACCTGCGGGAGAACCTGACCGGCCTGGACCCCACCCGGCCCACGGTGGTGTATTGCGGGTCGGGCTACCGGGCTTCCATCGCGGCCAGTATCCTGCAACAGAACGGTTTCACCAGCGTCACCAACGTACCCGGCTCCTGGACGGCTTGGCAGGCAGCCAAACTACCCGTGGAAAAACCAGCCTCATTGAACCAATAAACCAACCAGTTAGTGGCACTAACTAACTCAAATACATGCAAACGAAACACGTTTTAATTGCCCTGTTCCTACTTGGCTCGATGCCAATGGCACAGGCTCAAACCCCAACCAACCCTGCCGATTTTCGCGGGGCCAACACCACCAAGTCGGCGTATCAGGTTGTCTACCAACTGAACAATGATGAGGATGGCAAGATCAAAGCCACACTGAAAAACATCCAGAACGCGCTTGATGATCCCCGCCTGAAGGGCAAGCTCACCGTTGAGCTGGTGGTTCACGGCGCGGGGGTAGCCCTGTTCCAGAAAGACAAACCCTACGAAGAGCTGGTGAAAAACCTGCAAAACCGAGGGGTGATTCTGGCGATGTGCGAAAACACCCTGCGCGAACGAAAAATCAGCAGGGATGCACTCTTTCCGTTCATCAGCTACGTACCCAGCGGCAACGGTGAACTGATTATCCGGCAGCAACAGGGCTGGGCCTATATGCATCCTTAATCACTCGACACCGTATGAAATCGACACTTCTTTTTTTCACCCTGATGAGCCTATCAACCCAACTGACACACGCCCAAGCCACATCCCGCTCGTATCGCTACGACCCACCGTGGAATGCTCCGATCAGCGGGGGCGTGGCTTTCACCGTACCCGGCATCGACAACGTACCTGATCTGTACGGCGACATCAACGACCCCCAATTGATCGTGTTTATGGGCGGTAATCAGTTTATGGTGGTTGATGAATTGCTGGCAGCTTTTCGGAAACAACACCCCCAATACGAACGCATTTTCGTGGAAACGCTGCCCCCCGGCATTCTGGCCGAACAAATTAAAACGGGTTCGGTCGTGATCGGCAACATGCGAATCACACTCCGCCCAGACGTGTATCTGGCAGGGAAAGGCCGAATGGAAGAAAGCAGCGAGTGGTTTACCAAAACGAGTTTATACGCCCGCAACAAGCTGGCAATCATGGTTCAGAAAGGTAACCCCAAAGGCATCAGGTCGCTGGCCGACCTGGGGCGGGCCGACGTGCGGGTGAGTATGCCGGACCCTAAAACGGAAGGCATCGGTCGGCAGATCGAGCAGGCGTATGAACTGGCCGGGGGTAAGGCTCTGCGGGATACAATTATGACCCAAAAGGTGAAAGACGGCAGTACGTTCCTGACTCAGATTCACCACCGGCAAACGCCGTTTCGGGTGCTGTACGACGAATCGGATGCCGGGCCGGTCTGGGTTACCGAGGTGCTCTACCAACAACGCCTGAAACACCCGGTGGACTTGATTGAAATTCCCGAATCCACCAACCGATACGGCGAATATTGGATTGGGCAGATGAAAAACGCCCCCCACCCGAAGGCCGGGGCCGACTTTGCCAATTTTCTGAACAGTGCACCCGCCCAGGCGATTTATAAAAAATATGATTTTTTAGCTCCCTAACTAAGCACGTCAATTAAGAATGAAAAATGTCAATGTTTCATATCGATTTACGATCTGGAGGTGTCTTCTGGCAGTTATTGAGTTATAGTTTCACTACTCAATACGGCACCTAAATTCCCCTGCAATGATTACGCAGTCTGAAGGGTTTTCTAAAATCAACTGTTGCAAAGCAGCGTTTTGGGCATCATCCGCTTCATAAATTTGATTAGTCGCCAGTGCTCGTAGCGGATTAGTCTGATCGTCCGACCCTTTGAAATGCAGATAGGCAAGGTATGTAGGCGAAATCGGGAAATAGAATTCACTTTCCTTGGCAAAGATTTCCATGCCTTCGATTTTGTTGTGAGCAACAACCGGGTTGGTTGATGTCCACCACTCCTTGCCGTCTTGCGAGCGGATAATAACGATCTCGTAATTCCAAAGCCGTAACATCAAATGATCCATGAAGTACAGCATTGCCCGGTTCAGCGCATCGCCTGGGCTGCTTTCATTAAGAACTCTATAAAATGACTGTTGATCAATGGTATTGTACTCGGCTTCATTTTGGCAATGATGCCCGGTAATGAATTGTAAAAAACGAGCCTTACCGGGGCTATTCAATAACGACAAGGTGAGGTCTCGCCAATAATCAGAGCGGGTAATTAGATTAGCAACTAATTGAAGCAGAAACGCATACGACTTGTCTGTCAACTCACCTGTGGTATCCAAGTCGTTGATAATGTCATGATAACCAGTCTCTAAGTCGCAATTCAGTTTTTCAAAAATTCGACGAATTATCGGATCGTAGCTCTCAATATCAAAAACGTTGGTCACGGCCGTAAAACTCTTAATACTTTTCTGGCGAGTGAACGCTTCTCCCCGCCTACTGACGGTAACTTTCCATTGCATATTGGTATCTACATAACCGAATTTCTTCAAATAGACTTGAGGTATTTTATGTTGATCTTGTTTGGGATGATTCATGGTCTATCAAATTTCATAGATTGAAAACCATCCTTACAAAATCAATAGTTCACAGCACCATCGTTTGATGGTTTGGTAGCCAAAACGTAAATGTCGTCCCTTCCCCCAACGCGGATTCAACGCTAACTTTTCCGCCGTGCAGATGAGCTATACGCTGCACCAACGCCAAACCGACTCCGTTACCTTTCTGGGCCTGCCGGGCGTTCTCGGCGCGATAAAGTGGCGCAAATACCTGTGGCAAAGCCTCGGAAGGTATACCGATTCCCTGATCCTGAATCGAATATTCTGCCCCATCGGGCAGGGCGCGCAAAGCGACGCGAACCGGCTGATCGACGTTGGAATATTTGCAGGCATTGTCGAGCAGGTTACTGAGCGCGATAGTCAGCAGATCGGCGTGGCCGCTTGCTTGGCAACAGTCCATGTCGTCGGGCAGATCAATAGCAACAGAATGAAGCGGATGCTTCTTACCAATAGCCTGTACGGCATCCAGCAAGGGTTCGGTCAGCAACACATCCTCGAAGGCCAGTGTCAACGATTGGTTTTCGATCCCTAATTCAGCCAGCAGCAGCAAGCTGTTAGCCAAACTGATGATCGACTGAACTTCCTCGATGGCTGATTGCAAGGTCGCCCGTAGTTTGTCGGGCCGCTGATCGTAGGTTAGCGATACTTGCAACGTACCCAACAGGTTCGCCAGGGGGGTACGTAATTCGTGAGACGCGTTGGTCACGAAGGCTCGGTTCTGTCGAACGGTTTTTTCCAGTCGGCTTAGTAAGTGGTTAAACTGAATGCTCAGTTTAGCCATTTCATCCTGTCCGTTGCCGACCGGCAGTCGTTCGTTTAACCGGTCGGTGGAGAGTTGACCGATGTCGTCGATGAGGTGCTGCGCCGGCTGGAGTGCCCGTCCCGAAAACAGCCACGCCAGCGCGATCACCAACCCAAGCCCAATGATGTTGACTAACAGTAAATTGTTTTTGAGCGTATCTAGCCGCTCTTTGCCGAACGTGTCTTCCGCCGTAACAATAATAATGAATCGGTCAGGCCCCTTCTGAAAGAACATACTGACCCCCTGTTTCTCGCCAAACGCGAATTCTACCTTTTTTTCTAAGCGAATCTGGTTTAAAAAACGAGCAGTAACCGGATAGTACGCGTAACTGCCGCCTGAATAAACCAACAAGTTCGCTTCGTCGTAAATCGCTTCGTGCTGCTTTTCCTGGGTCAACAACAAGATGGCATCGGTTTCTTCCAACTGCCGGTGCTTACGGGCATACACCTCGGCGGTCGCTTCGGCTTTTCGCTGTAGCCGCCGGTAGAACAGATTTCGTTCGCTTTGCAAATCAAACACATACACACCCACCGACACCAACAGCAGCAGGCCCAGCATCAGACCAGCAAAAAATAAAGTCAGGCGAGTACGGATCAGCATGTCAGTTCGTGTCCGGGTCTTTCATAACATAGCCCATACCCACGACAGTATGAATGAGTTTCACGCCAAAGGCTTTATCCACTTTCCGACGTAAGTAATTGATATACACGTCGATGACATTCGTGTTGGTATCAAAATTGAGCTCCCATACTTTCTCGGCAATGTCTACGCGCGAAACAATCCGGCTCTTATTGAGCATGAGGTATTCCAGCAGGGCGTATTCGCGCGCAGTTAGGTCGAGCGTTTTGCCATCCCGTTGTACTTGCTTGGTGCCCACGTTTAGTTCAAGGTCGGCCACACGTAGTATTCGGTTGGTGCCTACTTCCCGGTAGCGTTTGTAAAGAGCCTGCACCCGTAGCAGCAGTTCATCGAATTCAAAGGGCTTCACCAGATAATCGTCGGCTCCCGCTCCAAACCCTTCTTTTTTGTGAGCTATGCCACCCAAAGCCGTAAGCATGATAACCGGTACGTGTGGTTTCTCGGCCCGCAGTCGCTGACAAACGTCAAATCCATTCAATAAGGGCAAGCTCACGTCCAGAATGACGATGTCGTAGTCATCGTTCAGGGCCATCGACAGACCAAGCCGCCCATCAAAAGCGGTGTCGGCGCGGTACCCTTCTTCAGTCAGACCCTTCTGTATGAAGGAACTTAGCTTCGGTTCATCTTCAATTACTAATAATTTCATAACGCATACGTAACACAAGATTATCTAGCCTGTAATTGCTTTGTATAGGCCATTAACAATTAAACCGTCCTGGCGATCTTCTCAAGTACCCTGTGATCGTCGCCGAATCGACATAATGCGTCGCAGTGGGTACGTAGCTCGGACATCAATACATAGCGGATTGGCGTATTGGTTTGCCGGATGGAAGGACGAGTTAATTGCATCTCAACCTCTTTGCGTCGGCTGTCTGGAACGACTAGATAAAGTGTTGTTGCATGGTCTGGCAGCGAGCAGGTTAGATCGGTTAGGCGCAGGATGCCCGAGTAAATTGACGTACTTTTTTCCACTTCAAAAGCGCACACAAGGCGACCAGTGCCCTTCTCCAGCCAAACCACATCAATCAGCGCAATCGTTTGGGCGGTTTCGGGCGCAACGGGTAATGCGGGTAAGCTAGGCAAGCTCACAAACGAAAACGCGTGACCATTGTACTGGCGGGACAGGTCATTTCGCGCTACGGCGACATCATAGCCCAACGCCCGGCCAATCGTCAACAAATGGTGTTGCATCTCCGAATGCGTTTGCTCTTCCTGCTGATCACTGATGACTTCCTTGTGCCGTTTCGATAGTTGCTTTTGTACTTTCTCGCGTTCGCCCTCCGGCTGCTCCCCAATGCCCGGAACCAGTAGATTGCCAGCCCCAATCTCAAACAATAATCCGGCGAATGCACCTAAATCGTTGGATAGCAATTGCCGGTATTCATTGTTGACGGTTATCAGTTTCTCCCGGATTGCCAGATACTCCGACCACGAGCCGAGCTTTCTGCGCTCGTTGAACAATCGATTATACCCGTTTATGATCGCGGTATTGAATGGAGGCATCCAAGTTGGGTGCAAAAAATAGAGAATGCTGGCTACGGCAGGGCCAAGCCCTTTAATTTGATAGCTGTCCAATCGTCTAATCTCGGCTATTACTGTCTCTGGTTTAGTGGCTTTTAGACAGGACTCCAAAAACTGCCCGAAGTATCGCTTGTGGTCCTGATTTTCGTAAATGTCAGGGATGCGCAGCTTGGGTTTCCAATAAAACGGGTGGGATGCCCCCTCGAATACCTGTTTCTGCTCTGTAATGCAGGTGAGCACAAATTCCAGTGAGCTTCCCTTAAAATCATTCGGAAACGATCCGTCTTTGATATCACTAATCACCTGCAACACGCCCCGCCGTATGGAGCGAAACGCCTTCAGCCGATCTTCATTGTGCAAAAACCAGGAGTGATACGTGAGGTCACTACTTTGCTTGTATTCGTTAATCAAATTAGTTAGACTATCAGTAGGCATAGCATATTGGGTAAGCAGTCAATTTAACAACTAAGTTGGCTATCGCAACGGGTAGTGCCAACTGGATGTCTCTAAAATTCTGTAACTCCACCTGTGAATCTTGTAACAACCAGGCTATGCGGTAAGCAGTTGATAACGTGTACAAACAGTTCTCAACAAAATGAAAAACAAACTAGCTGGCCGAATGGCATTAGTCGCTTCACTAGCATGGACCATTACAGCCTGTACTAAAAGCAACGACGGGATCAAACCCCAGGCGCATGATGCGAACGTCTATCAGCAAATCATGCACACGAACATGACCCAGATGAACGCCATGAAAATGACAGGCGACGCGGATCATGATTTTGCGATGATGATGTCGATGCACCACCAGGGGGCTATCGACATGGCGAATCAAGAGCTAAAAAATGGTACCGATCAGACCATTAAGACAATGGCGCAAACCATTGTTACGTCCCAAACGAAGGAAAAAGCACAATTTGCTCAATTCCTAAGCAGTCATCAGGCCGCTGCATCGACTATCGGACAGTCATTTGACATGATAGCGATGCAGGTAATGGACAAAATGATGAAAGCGCAGGATACCCGCTTCCTCACGGGTACGTCCGACGTTGATTTTTCATCCTTGATGATCGACCATCACCAAAGTGCCTTGGAAATGGCTCAGCATGAATTGACATATGGCAAGGTGGATTCGATGCGTCAAATGGCTCAGATGATTATTGATGAGCAAAAGACTGAGATCAGCCAGTTTCAGGATTGGCTGATTAAAAACAAGCCCTACTGATCTAACCCATATGGGTTAGTCAGGCCACACGAATTCATAATCAGACAACCAGTAAACCAGTACAACCAATGAAAACCAGTTTGTTATCAGTAGCCAGCCTAAGTGCAACTCTGCTCCTCTCGCAACCAACAATAGCGCAGCAATCAACCAGCAATGCCATGATGAAGTCCATGCAATCGGGTATGACCCAGATGATGAGCATGAAGTTGACCGGTGACCCCGATCGTGACTTTGCCATGATGCTCAAGATGCATCACCAATCGGCAGTCGAGATGGCCGACATGGAGGTAAAACAAGGCAAAAACGCACAGGTAAAGGCATTGGCCAGTAAGATCAAAGCCAGCAACCAAAAGGAGATACGCGAACTCGACCAGTTTATGAGTAGCCATAAGCCTCAGTCATCCTCGTCCAAATTGGGCCAAAAGGGCATGGAAATTATGCACGGTGGCAACCATTCGATGAACGGCAATGTGGACCACGATTTCGCCAGCATGATGGCCCAGCATCATCAGCAGGGTGTAGAGATGGCCCGTGCGTATCTGAAGGAAGGTAAGATATCAACGATGAAGAAGATGGCTAACAACGTCATTAAGATGCAGACGAAAGAAATGGCCGAACTCAAGAAGCTTGAGAGCAGCCTCAAAAGCTAACCTTTAACTAGTAAAAAGGGCTGCTACGTAGAGTAGCGGCCCTTTTTTTGTGGTCTTACTATAGTCAAAAGTTATACCCCAATCCGCCGGCAACCGTTTTGTATCGGGTGTCATAATCCGTATGAAGAAACAGATTTTTCGTGACGGTATATTGCAGTTCTACATGTGCTCGCACGTAGCCCCCTACCAACCATTGCGTCTGATACTGAAAGTCTAAGCGTGGAAATAGCATTTGTTGGCCACTCAGTTGAAAGCGGACATTACCCCGTGTGTCGAGCTTAACTTCCGATTGAATCAAAAACGGCAACATATACCGAATACCCGCTACTGGCCGGATAATACGCCGACCCCCAACAGGCGTTCCACCGTCTTCGGAACGTACCCGGCGCAGGAACTCTTCGTTTCCTCCATCAATGCCGGCAAACACCCGAAACCAGTCGCCGAGGTAGCGTTCATAATCGAGGTCAAACTCGAAGCGATTCGTGCGCCAGTCGTGGTCTCCACCCGCAACAATGGCGTTTTTGTTGTTGGACACATTTAAGGCGAAGTAATTAAGCGGGTAGCCTGGTTGCAGATACCCCCAGACAAACGGTTGGTTGTCGCGCATGTCGCGCAGGTGCAGCTTCTGAATATTGGCGATGGACGAATCAGGTTTGTCGCCATAACTGACTACGCGCGCCATGCCACTGAGCATATGGTAGAGCAGGTGGCAATGAAAAAACCAGTCCTTGTCATCGTCGGCCATAAACTCAATCGTGACGTTTTCCATCGGCGATACATTCACCGTATGCTTGAGCGGTGAATACTGCCCCTGTCCGTTGAGGACCCGGAAGTAATGACCATGCAGGTGGATGGGGTGCATCATCATGGTGTTGTTCATGAGCCGCATCCGCACGATCTCACCCCGTCGAATCTGAATCATGTCCGCCCGTGACAAAGGCTGCCCGTTGAAACCCCAAATGTAGCGAAACATATTACCCGTCAAGGTCAGCGGTATCTCGCGGATAGGGTGATTGGCCGGAAAAACAATCGGTTCAGGCGATTTAAGAATACTGTAATCGATAGTATTCTGCTCATCCATCATGCTCATGCCTCGGTCCGACATTTCGGCCATCCCTCCACTGTTCATGCCCTTCATTCCAACCATGTCACCCGGCTTGTTGCCCATGTTCATCTGGCCGTGATCCATACCGGCCATGGATGAGTGATCCATTTGCCCGTGGTTCATGCTCGACGTATCCATCTTACCATCTTTGGTCGTGTTCATACCCCCCATGTTCATACCACTATGGTCCATGCCACCCATTGATCCAGCCGGTTTTGTTGGTTTAGCGGCTTTTTTTGCCGGGGCGGGCTTATTTGCCGTCGGCTTTCCGCTCATATCCATCTGGGTATGATCCATTCCGGCCATGTCGTCCTGCTTTTTCGGTTTGGCAGGTGTAGCTTGGGTTGGCTTGGATTGCCCCATCGGCATCTGACTATGGTCCATATTGCCCATAGCCGATTCTTTCGGGCTCGGCTTCGTCGGATTTGTTGGCTTGGGACTAGCATCATGATTCATTCCTGCCATATTGTGCATCATAGGGCCGTTCATATCCATGTTGGCCTGGGCCGTCGTGTCGGTTTTGCCCATGTTCATCGTACCCATGCCCATGCCGCCCATCCGGCTCATGTTAGCGGTAAGCTTGTATAGATCAGGACGGGGAATAGTTGGCGCATAACGGGCCGGACCAGTGCCCAGCAGGGCTGTTGCATAACCCGATCCGTCCTGCGCGGAGGCTCGCACTTCGAAGGCACCCCCTTGAGGTACAGTAATAACAAAGTCGTAGGTCTCGGCAATGGCGATCAACCGCCGGTTAACGTCTACTGGCTGTACATCCAGGCCGTCAGCAGCGATGAGTTTCATGGGACCACCTGCGTAATTAAGGTGAAAATAGGTGGACGCACTGGCATTGATCACGCGCAGCCGAACCGTTTGACCAGCCTTGATGTCCGGGTAGCGTATGGTGTCTTTGCCGTTAATCAGAAACCGATCATAATAGACATCCGAAATATCCATTGGAGCCATCTTCATCATCGACTGCCGCAGGTACGCCCCTACCGCCTTATGTTGAATAATACGATTGAGCGACTGGACATTGCCTTTCTTGATCGAATACCATTCGTTGCGCCGTTTCAGATTTTTAAGGATGTAGGCCGGATTCTCATCTGTCCAGTCGGAGAGCAACAAGACCAAATCATGGTCAACCTTGTACACAGATTTCTGGGGCTGAATAGCGATGGAACCGTACACACCAACCTGCTCCTGATAACGCGTGTGCGAGTGGAACCAGTACGTACCTGACTGTACCAGTGGGTACTCAAATGTGTAGGTGTCGCCCGCATGAATGGGTGGTGTGTTTAGATAAGAAACACCATCTTGTTTGTTGGGTAGCAAAATGCCGTGCCAGTGCAATGAGGTTTCCGTCTTCAACTTATTATGAACCCGTATGACGGCGACATCACCTTCCTTGAACCGCATTGTCGGGCCTGGAATACCCCCGTTAATCGTCATGGCCCG
The DNA here is from genome assembly GCF_017353185.1 of Fibrella rubiginis. GTDB lineage: Bacteria > Bacteroidota > Bacteroidia > Cytophagales > Spirosomataceae > Fibrella > Fibrella rubiginis. The sequence continues at coordinate 170,218 of NZ_JAFMYV010000013.1, forward strand.
CTTCGGCTTGCCCGTAATTGTGACGGTCTGCTCATCGATAACCAGATCATACGTCACCCGCTTGCCGGTCGGTTTCACCTTCGCCAAAGCCTGTGGGCGCGACACGGGTAGCGAGGTAGGAACCACTGGAAAGTTCGACTTGTCGGGGCTGTAATGCCGAGCATCGGTCTGGTTCGCCATGGGGGATTGGTGGTGCTCATGCTGAGCATACCCGGTGCTCCATAGCAGCAGGCAAACGGCTGTAAAAAACGTGTTTCTCATCGTTGGATAGGATGCATATATCTGGTTAAAACAAAAGCGGTCTTACCAAACGGAAGAACCGCCTACTAGGCTGGTGGGATTGGTTCAGAGCGGCTGGGCGAATCGGCTACTCACTATCTAGCTGGGCCAGTTTCGCTTTCATCTGTGCTATTTCTTTTTCCTGAGCGGTGATGATGTCGTCTTTTAACTTGACCAGTTCAGGGTCATTCAGTTTGGCTTCTTTCGCCATCAAAATGGCCGCAGCGTGGTGAGGAATCATCGACTTGACGAACTGCCGATCCGACACTGCCGTTTGCTGCCGGATGAACCAGAAAAAGCCCACGAGGGCCAACGTACTCACCGCGATGATAAGGCCATTGCGCCGTTTGTCGGGGTACATCGCCGACATCAACAGGACTTCAATAATGAGCATAGGCATGGTCATCAGACCCGCCATATAAAACTGATTGACGTTGGGTACTACGTTGGCGAACCGATCAACCATCGAATACATCAGTACGTACATCGACGCGAATGACAGGATAGCCATTAGGGCCAGTTTGCCGTAGTGCCCTTCGTGCGTAGCTCCCGAATGGGGCATGGTATGGCCCGATTCGTTAAGTCGAGATTTGTCCGTGTGCTGCTTGTGTGTTTCCATAACTTGAGTTGTTGTCTAGTAATCAAACAAATAAGCTGCCTGACCGGGTGGCCAGGCAGCTTACAAGATTCAGGGGATTCCGTTGCAAAACTTTTGGTAACCAGCTCGAACCGCCATTACGGGCGGGGTATTGGTTCGGCTCTATAGCCCGCCTGCTCGACTGCCTTGCGCACGGCCTCGCCGACGCGGTTATCCGTCGTTTGCACGGTCAAAATTTTGTCGGGATTGCCTGTATCGACGTTCCAGCCGTCCACTTGTTCAATGGCGTTGAGAAAGGGCGTTACAGCCGCTACGCAGCCGCCACACTTGATGTTGGTTTTGAAATTCAGCGTTTCCATAGGAGCCTTATTTGATACTCGGTTAAACAATCAGATGGAGCCAACTACAGCTTCGTGCTGCGTAGCCGCAAGCTATTGCTCACAACCGACACGGAACTGAGAGCCATCGCGGCCCCGGCGATCATCGGATTCAGCAGAAATCCGTTGATGGGATACAGTACCCCGGCAGCTATCGGGATACCGATGAGGTTATAAATGAAGGCCCAAAACAGGTTTTGGCGGATCGTTTGCACCGTTCGCCGGGACAGGTAGAGGGCTTTAGGTACGCTATTCAGATCAGACGTGATGAGCGTCATCTTGGCCACGTCCATCGCAATATCGGACCCTCGACCCATCGCGATGCTGACATCCGCCTGCGCCAGGGCCTGCGAGTCGTTGATGCCATCGCCGACCATCGCGACCACCTTTCCTTTTGCCTGTAATTCCTGCACCAAAGCGGCCTTGTCGGCGGGTAATGCCTCCGCCCGAAAATCGCTGATGCCAACGGCTTTCGCCACGGCTTCGGCAGTTTGGCGGTTATCACCCGTCATCATGTACACGGTGATGCCTCTCGTTTTCAAGGTGTGAATGGCCTCCCGCGAGGTTTGTTTGACCGGGTCAGCAATCGCGATGGTCGCCAGAATCTGCTGCTCGTCGGCAAAATACACGACGGTTTTAGCTTCGTCCTGCCAGCGGCTCACCAAACCGTGCAGCTTCGCCTGTTGATTGGCAAGACCCCGTTCGGCCAGCAGTCGGCGGTTGCCGATCAGGTAGGTTTGTCCGTCGTAGCATCCCGTCACCCCCCGGCCCGTCAAACTCTCGAAGCCATCAAGCCGAAGGCCCGAAACACCTTCCGTCCTTAACCGCGCTACCACGGCTTCGGCCAGAGGATGTTCCGACTGGCTTTCGAGCGCGAATAGTACCTGTGGGAGAGTGGATTCGTTGACCGGTTTAGTAACCCAGGTCAAATCCGTCACCGTGGGCTTTCCTTCCGTAATCGTGCCGGTCTTGTCCAGGATGATCGCATTGACCTTGTAGCCTAATTCCAAGCTCTCGGCATCTTTGATGAGGATGTTGTTGTCGGCCCCCTTGCCCACGCCGACCATAATGGCCGTGGGTGTAGCGAGTCCCAGCGCACAGGGGCAGGCAATGACCAACACGGTTACGGAAGTCAGTAGGGCGTGGGTAAAGCCGTTGTCGCCACCTACGAGCATCCAGATCGCAAACGTCAGGATGGCGATGCCAATGACGACGGGTACGAAGATCCCTGCGATCTTGTCGACTAATTTTTGAACGGGTGCTTTACTGCCCTGGGCTTCCTGCACCATCCGAATGATCTGCGCCAGTATGGTGTCACCGCCCACTTTCTGCGCGGTGAAGCGAAACGCCCCTTTCTGGTTGATAGTGCCGGCAAAGACCGACTCCCCAACCCGTTTCTCGACGGGTACCGGCTCCCCCGAAATCATGCTTTCATCGACGAAGGAGGTGCCCGATTCGACTACCCCATCGACGGGAATCTTCTCGCCTGGACGAACCGCGATTACCTGCCCGACCCGTACCTGCGCGATAGGAATGTCCTGCTCCTCGTTACCATTTATGATGCGAACGGTTTTGGGTTGTAGCCCCATCAGCTTCTTGAGAGCCGACGACGTATTCGACTTGGCTTTCTCTTCGAGCAGCTTGCCGAGCGAGATGAAGGCGATCACCACCGCAGCGGCCTCGAAGTAAACGTGTGGGTGCAGCCCCCGGCGATGCCAAAAATCAGGATTCAGGGTGTTAAACGTACTAAATAGAAAGGCAATACCCGTACTGAGGGCCACCAGCGTATCCATGTTGGCCTTGACATGCCGCGCTTGTTTCCAGGCGTTGACGAAGTAGGACCGGCCCAGCCAAAAAACAACCGGAGCCGACAGGGCCATCATGACGTAATTGGCGTAAGGAGCGTCCATGAAAAACATCCCCAATATGACAACGGGTACGGATAAGAGGCCCGCCCAGAGCGTACGCTTTTTGAGTGATGCGTACTGTCGTTGCTGGGCTTCGGCCTGCACCGCCTGGGGGTCTACCGTATCGAGTATAAAATCATAGCCAATCGAGCGGATCGCCTGTTGCAGACCCTGCTGGTCGATGACTTTGGGATCGTATTCGACGGTTGCCGATTGGTTGGCGTAGTTGACGGCTGCGCCAAGCACCCCCGGCGTATTGGTTAGCATGGATTCGACGCTGACGGCACAAGCTGCGCAGGTCATCTCCAATACGGGAAACGTCTGCTTTGTCATCAGCCCATCGTTACCGTTGGTTCGGCGGGCTTGTTGGGTGATTTGCGCTTCCATAAGTGGATAAATAAGTTGATACCACAAAGGTCGGCAGGCGGGTCTGGGGGTACGTTACACAATTCTCTTCCGTCGTTTGTAAGATTCAAGCGGCTAATGAATCCCCTTCAATCAATGGGCAGGTTCCACTATGCTGCGTTGCAATTGCTGCTTGTCGCGCCTGATGTCACGGAAGTGACTGGGCGAAAAACCAGTCAGCTTTTTGAATTGATTGGACAAGTGCGGCACACTGCTAAAACCCGTGCAATAGGCAATGTCAGCCAACGTAAGATCGGTATAGACGAGGAGTTCTTTGATCTTATCCAACCGCCGACTGATTACGTATTTTTCAAGGGTAATGCCTTCCTGAGCAGAAAATAGCGCACTCAGCGTGTCATAACTCATACCAAGCCTCTTAGAAATCTGTTCAGAATACCGAGTCGTTTGTTCACCAAGGTCATCACGACTTAGTACATCCTCTACGGCCTCTTTAATACGTTGCACTAACGCTGTTTTCGGGTCGGTCAACACAGTAAAGCCCTGTACTTCTAATGCCGAGCGCAGTAACGTTTCCTGTTCGGGCGAGACAATTCCTTGTACCACGACATGCCCCAACGAAACCGACAAAACGGGTAATTTAAATTGCTCAAATACAGTCTGCACGGCCTCTACGCAACGGGCACAGACCATCCCCCGGATGCGAAAGGTGGTGGTTTGATCGGTTAGAACGTCGGGATTCATTGAAGCAGTGTACACAGGGAAAGCCGGTTACGATAGCCCACTACCTGATGATAACAAAAGGCATAGACAAAGCTATCCCTCGGAACAGCGTCAACGCTTGCAAAATTTCCCCACGAGTCTTACAGAATTTCTAAAACGTATCCTTTTTCAACGCGCTACGTGTTACTACTAAACGAACCTTTACCCCCAGTGAAAAGGATCGCCAACTCAACCGATAGTTCCCGTGCGTTATGAAGAAGCATCAACATCAATACATTCTCCACGGCCTTCAAACTCAAGAACAGGCGCAGGCGGTGCAGCAGGCTTTACTTCTGCAACCGGGTGTTCAGGATGCCCACGTGTCGGTGCAGCCGCCCGAAGTGCATCTGACCGTCGATTCGCATCCGTCGATGGACACCTTGCAACAGGCGGTAGCCCAAGTCGGTGCGTTTCACCTGATGGAGAAACAAGTTAACGTGAACCACCATCACGGCTATCACTCGATGCCTGCTGAACAAAACGTACCCGTGGCTCACACGCATCATCAATCTGATGCAGCGTTACCAGCCGAACAACAGCGAAGCGTCGACTGGGCACAACATATCGGTCATGACAAGCATAGCGGTCCTGATCGTGGACATCATCGCCATGCCGAGATGGACCATGCGGGGATGGATCACGGGGCGATGGGTCATTCCAATCACGGGACAGGACACGACCACGGGGCAATGATTGCCGATTTCCTGCGCCGGTTCTGGGTGTGCCTGGTGCTATCGGTACCGGTGGTAGCCCTGTCGATGATGTTTCAGGAGTTGGCTGGCTACACCCTTGACTTTCCCTTCCGGGAACCCCTCGTCATTGCCCTGGCTACGCTGATCTATTTCTACGGGGGATGGCCCTTTTTGTCAGGCATGATCGGCGAGTTACGTACCCGAAAGCCTGGTATGATGACGCTTGTCGCCGTAGCGATCACGGCAGCCTACGTATACAGTGTAGCCGTTTCGGTAGGCTGGCTTAGGGGTACCGAACGCGGCCCGATGGATTTCTTCTGGGAACTGGCTACCCTGATCGACATCATGCTGTTGGGGCACTACCTCGAAATGAAGTCAGTGGCCGGTGCGTCGCGTTCCCTGGAGCTAATCGTACAAATGCTGCCCGACGAAGCCCACAAAGTGGAAGCTCATAGCGGGGGTGGTATCACGCTTTCCGATGTCAAGGTGAACACGTTGGCAACAGGTGATCTGGTTCAGGTACGTCCCGGCGAACGGATACCTACTGACGGGGAAGTTGTCGAAGGCAAGAGCAGCGTGAACGAAAGCATGCTAACCGGCGAGAGTGTACCCGCACAGAAAGCGAAAGGGGATACCGTTATAGCCGGTGCGGTAAATGGAGAAGGCGCGTTGCAGGTCCGGGTCACGCACCGGGGCGAAGACAGCTACCTCAACAAAGTGGTTAAGATGGTCCAGGAAGCCCAAAACGCCAAGTCGCAGACGCAGACCCTGGCCGACCGGGCAGCTGGTTGGCTGACCCTCATCTCCTTATCTGTAGGGTTGCTCACGCTTGTTGCCTGGTTGTGGGCGGGTAAGGATGTGGCTTTTGCCGTCGAGCGGATGGTGACAGTCATGGTGACGGCCTGCCCGCACGCGCTGGGTGTCGCCATTCCGCTGGTCGTCGCCATCTCGACCGCGATTTCGGCGCAGCGAGGGTTGTTGATCCGCAACCGCACGGCGTTCGAGGAAGCGCGAAAAATTACAGCGATGGTCTTCGACAAGACGGGTACGTTGACGGAGGGTGAATTTGGCGTTACCCGTGTGCAAATCGTATCTCCCACGCTCGATGAAACGGGTCTGCTACGCATCGTAGCGGCTCTTGAGCAACAATCGCAACACCCTATCGCGCAGGGAATCGTTCGGGAAGCCAAGAACCGACAACTTGATTTACCCGGCATCACCAATTTTCAGTCCATCACCGGCAAAGGCATATCCGCGACTGTTGACGGACAAAACGTGCTGGTCGTCAGTCCCGGTTATCTGAAGGAGAAAGGCATCCCGCAACCCGCAGATGACAAAAGTAACGGAGCCGAAACCGTCGTTTTCGTCCTGATCGACGACGCGCTGGCCGGGTACGTTGCGTTGGCCGATAAGATACGCGCTGACTCGAAAGAAGCGGTCCAACGATTGCAGCAGGCGGGCATCGACGTGTACATGGCGACCGGGGATAACCAACAAGTGGCTGATGCGGTCGCCAAAGAGTTAGGCTTGAATGGCGTGTATGCCGAAGTGCTACCTGATCAGAAGGTATCTATCGTGAAAGACTTGCAGCAACAGGGTAAGTTTGTGGCCATGACCGGCGACGGAGTCAATGATGCCCCGGCTCTGGCGCAGGCGAACGTCGGTATCGCCGTGGGGTCTGGCACCGACGTAGCTGCTGAGACCGCCGACATCATCTTGGTCAATAGTAAGCCCACCGACATCACGAATCTGGTAGAGTTTGGACGAGCAACGTACCGGAAAATGATTCAGAATCTGTTTTGGGCCACGGGCTATAACGTCATCGCCATTCCCTTAGCCGCCGGGGTTCTCTATCCCAATTTCGTACTCAGCCCGGCTATCGGTGCCGTACTCATGAGCGCAAGTACGGTAATCGTAGCCCTTAACGCGCAACTGCTGAAACGAAGTTTAGGTCCTGGTATCTTGACAGACGAGACAGGTGCCTAAAAACTCCATTTCAACCGCGTGAAGACAAAACTCCCAATACCAGAAAATAAACTCCCCGTCCGGCCCGACAGAACCTGCGCTGTGACAAGCAGTTCGGTGTTGTCTTTCAGGTTGATAGTAACTGAAGGATTCAGATAGTAAGACCTATCGTCAATATTCCAGATGCTGTTGAGGTTAGCGACGACCAAGGGGGTAATCTCATAGCCGACCGCGCCAAATACTGAAACTGAGTTATTAATCAGGGTTCGGGCCGTAACGGGCTGGGTTAGAAACGCCAGCGCATCAGCGCGGAGCGGATGGCTGTTGACTAATCCTTCGAGCCGAAACGTCAGCGTGTTGGGCATCGTGTAATCTACTGAGACATCGCCCACAAACGTTCCGGGACTATTGCCAGACGGACCGAAGTAGCTTACCTCCCCCTTGAGACCGGCATCCCGAAGTTGCCCGGCCCACCCCGCGCCCACCACCCAGCTACTGTCCATTTTTCCGATCAACACTTGCCCGTCAGTCCCCTGCCGGTTGAACTTATACAATGCAGCCACCGTACCGCGCCCGCCCCGCTTGCCCAAACTGCCCACCACTTCAATAGACGATTGCGTACCGAGGTAGCGACGGATTAGCCCGGCATCAGTGCCGGGGCGTTCTTCGTAGTCGAAGTCAAAGAACGAGTAGGCGTTGAAAATGTCGTTTGGGTTCCAGACGTAGCTTTTGCCCCAGTTGACTCGCTGTTTTCCCACCGTGACTTGCCAGTGGCCGTGCTGAAAATCTACATTGGCCCGGTCGAAAACGCTGTGTAACAGCACCGATTGTTCACGAAAGAGTACCCCACCGAGGTTGACATAATCCAGCGTTCGAGTCGTCTGAGCCACGAACAGGGGGTTCCGGCTAACGCTCTGGCCAAAAAATAGCCGGTTCCGCATCGCTATCGAGACTGTAAGTCCGGCGATCGGCTGATAGCGTAGCTTGAGTCGGTTATGCACCTGATTGTCAAACGTCCACTCGTCTGATAAGCCCGGTATCGAAATAGTGTTCAGGTACTTGACGTAGCCTGATACGGCGAACACCGGAGTTTTGGCTTTGGGCGGTGTCCGGGCCGTTGTATCCATTGCCAGGCTATCGGTTTGTGCCTGAACCGTGAGGCTTATCAGGCTTGCCATTACCCATACTGACCACAGAACCCGGTTCATTGATCAGTATCGGATTGGATCATACCGTCGTTGAAGACGATTACCCGCCGGGCCTTTTCCATCACCCGGCTATCGTGGGTCGAAAACAGAAAGGTAATGCCTTCCTGCCGGTTCAACTGCTCCATTAATGTCAGGAGGTCGGCGGTAGATTTGGAGTCTAAGTTGGCAGTAGGTTCGTCGGCGATGACGAACTGAGGGCGGTGCGCCAACGCCCGTGCCACGGCTACCCGCTGTTGCTGCCCGCCCGACAGTTTGCCGGGTCGCACGTTTAGTTTATCACCCAAACCGATCTGCCGCAGTAATGTCTCGGCTCGGTTTCTCCGGTCGGTAACCGGCTGGCCCTGTAGTTCCATCACGAACTCGACGTTCTCTAAGGCCGTCAGCACCGGCAGCAGGTTATAATTCTGGAACACGAAGCCGATGTGGTCGCGCCGGAAGGCGGTGCGTTCGGTTTCGCTCATCCGGCCAATCGAGCGGCCCCCGATCAACACCTCGCCCCCGGAAGGCGTGTCGATCCCCCCAATTAGGTTGAGTAAGGTCGTTTTACCTGATCCCGACGCACCCACAATGGCCGTGAACTCGCCCGCTCCGATTTGTAGATTCACCCCGTTGACGGCGTTGACCGACAGACCATCGGCGGCATGTACTTTGGATAGGTTTTGAATATCAATAACAGGCATTGTCGTAACGATCATTGTTTGAGGGCTTGCGCCAGATTTAAGCGGAGGATACGGGACGCGGGAACCAGGGAAATTAGTAGGGTCAGCAGGGTAGCCAACCCCAGAATGACAAACAGTAAGGCTGGGTCGAGCGTGGGATACATGACGGGCCGGATGCCCAGCATTCCCAGCCCTTCGCTGATGCGAATGCCATACCGGGCAGCCAGCCCAATAAAAACCGTACCCAGTAACACCCCACCGATGGCCCCGATCAACATCATCAGCACGCATTCGGCAATCAGCATCCGAAACACACTCCAGCGGCTTTGGCCGATGGCCCGCAACATCCCCAGTTCGCGGGTACGTTCGGCCACGATCATATTCATGGTATTCATCAAGCTGAATCCCAGCCCTAAGCTGATAATGAGGGTGAAAAGAATTCCTACCATGTTGATAAATCCGTCAAAGGCAAAGAGTTCGGGCAGCAGGACTTTCCAGTCATCGAGCTGTGTGCCTGCGGGCATACCCGCGTTGATGGCGGCTTTTACCTCGGCAAGCTGACTTGGGTTGGTTAGCTTAACCGCCAATTCGTGGGGAGCCGTTACGCCGGTCAACGCAGCCAAATCGTTATAGCGTACCAGCACCGTGTTCTCATCGAAGGGCGTAGAGGGCGTGGCAAAAATGCCAACAACCCGAAACACTCCACCAGCCAGATCGCCGTTGGCCGCTTTGACCGTGATAACCAGTTTCGATTTAAGCCGAACATGGAGTTTGTCCGCCGTTCGGCGGCTGATTAGTATTGGGCTTCGCCCGTCGTCGGTGAGCGGCCCGCCTTCTACCAGAAAATCACCCAGCACGCTAAGCCGGTTTTCATCGCGGGGAACCACACCTTTTATCTCACCAACCAAGTTATTATCGGGGGCGGTGACAACTCCGTTTACGACTAACCGTTTAGCAACGACTGCTACCCCCGATGTTTGGCGTAGCCGGGTAATCAGCGCGTCGGCCTGGGGCAGGGTGTAGGTCAGTTCGTGGTCATCGACGAACCCTTTCCGATGCACCTGCACGTCGCTTGTCTGCACGTTGATGGCATCGCGCAGTCGCTGGGCGGCAATGGCCTTCATGGTGTTGAGCGTGAAGAGGGCCACCGCAAATCCCAGCAGGGCCGCCCCCATGAACACAAGGCTCCGGGTTTTGTTGCGCCAGATATTGCGCCAGGCCATTTGGTTGAGTGTCCGGTTCATCATTTAATCGCTTCGCTAGTTTTTAATCGGCTGACAATCCCCATCGGCACCAGGGTAGCCAGTCCCATAATGGCCAGTACGATGCTTCCCATCAGGGCAAAGAGGTGGGGTTTCAGGCCGAGTTGCAGCACGGGTTCTACTCCCATCGCTTCAAAGGATTTGCCGCTTTCGCCAGTCAGCGGAATTGGGTGAGCGTTCATGTACAAGACGAACGGCAGTGCAAGGGCCAGGCCCACAACTACCCCAACGAAGCCCAGTAGCAGGCTTTCCAGTATGATTAACAACCGAATCTGGCTTTTTTGAAGTCCGATGGCTTGTAGGATGCCAAACTCCCGTCGTCGTTCGAGCGTCATCATCAGTACGGTACCGATGAGACCCATGCCGATAATCAGATATAGACACGACGAAAGCAGGGTAAAGATCGTCGTGTCGATGCGCTGGGAGTTTTTGATTTCGGGCAGCAGTTCGTTCCAGGTCATCACCTCAAACCCATTGCCCAACGTAGCCTGTATTCGATTTTTGACCGGGTCTGTTTGATTTGCATCGACCAGTGTCAGCAGATAAGCTGAAGCTAGTCCATCGGCGGAAAAGAACGCTTGTGCCAACGGCAGGGGCATATACACCTGGCTAAGATTCAATTGCGGATTCCCCAACCGAACCATCCCCTGAATTGGATATTTTCCAGCAGCGATGTTGGCCTGATAACCCTGCCCGATTAGCACCACCGTATCGCCCACGCCCAGTTTAAGGTAGCGAGCCAGTCCTTCGGCCATTACCACCCCGGTTGACTGATTTTTAATGAAGCTACCCTTGCTGAGTCGCCCGCTCAGGTTGGTGAATCCGTCTTCTATATCAGGGTCAATGCCATTCACCTGTACGGCTTTCGTCGTCTTCTCGCCTGAAGCTAATGCGCCGTTTTGCAACCGGGCTAGGACGTGCGTTATTCCTACGGCCTGTGCCAGTTGTTGCCGTCGGGCTGGGCTATCGGTCATCAACTCGTTGATGGATTTACCAGTCCAGTAACCCGCTGAATGGATTTGCAGATGGCCTACGTTTTTGGTACCCGCTTCGATCATTTTGTCGTAGTTGCCCAGCATTAGCGACCGCAGGCTGATAGACACCAGTAGGGCAAAGGCCACGCTGGAGATGGCGATGAGCGACCGGCGACGCTTTCGCCCGATGTTGCGCCAGGCTAACCTAAGAAGTTGGTTCATGTTTTTGACTGACGCGCAGGGTTTGCTGGGAGAAAAAGCTATCCGGTTGCCGCGCCGAAAAATCGGCTGAGTGGATAGTCACCACTGATTTTTGCCCAGTTTTCCGGGCCGGGACCATCTCCCAGGTCGTCGGGATGGTGCGTCCGCCCAGGGGCCGGACGTTGCGGTAAAACAGCGTATTGACCAGTGCTCCGTCTTCGTCGCGGTACTCGGCTTTGCGCTGAATGATGTCGGCCTTTCCGATCCAGAGCAGCACCTTTCCCCAAACCACTGGGGCGTTGGGTTTAGGAATGGCTTCAATCCTGTAGCAGACGACTCCATCAACGGGTTCTTCGCCCAGCAAGGTGTGGGTGTAGTCATTGATAATTGACGCTTCCTTGAGTACGTCTTCATTGGTAAAGTCAGACCCCATCCACGACTGAGCCATTTGAGCGGGCGAAATCTTCACGACCCGTTCGATGGTTGGTAGCCAGTTCCAGCCTTCGGATTTGATTTTGAGAAAGGCCACGCCTTTGTCTTTGGCCGGTGCCGTAATTCGCATCAGGCCTAGATCCCGGTTTTTGCTCCAAGACGTAAAGCTCATGGCTCGCGTCCAGGTTGGACGAATCACCTGCATCGACACGGTGGTCATGGATGCGGCTCCGTTTTGGTTGTCATAGGCTCTGGCGACGAGTTGAGACGGGGAAAGGGATTGGGCAGGAAGGGTCACGGGGAACAGGCTTCCGACCAGCCAGACGGTCAGCAATGTATAGCGCATAAGCGGGCGGTTTTTATTGAACACATTGTCTGTTATTGAACAGTGTGTATCTTCACTGCAAAAGTGCAACTGCCCGCCCAAACGTACCAGTTACAAAAACCAGCGACTGTTCAGTATGAAACAAAACGCCCAAAAAGTACAGGAACATGACCTCCAGTAAGCCCCTTGACCGCCGAATTCAACGCACCCGCAAACTGTTGTTAGACAGCCTGATTGAGTTAGTTCTGGAAAAAGGTTACGAAGCCGTAGCGGTGCAGGACATCATTGACCGCGCCAATGTAGGCCGCTCCACCTTCTACGCCCATTTTGAGAATAAGGAGCAACTCCTATTCAGTGGTCACGGCTGGCTGACCGAATCATTATTTGGCAACCGCAACGAGCCAAGTGCTGACCTCACACTTGGCATCAACTTGGGAATATTGTTTCAACACGCTGCTGATAATCATCGGCTGGCAAAGGCCATGCTGGGCAAGAAAGGTGGAGAACTGATCATTAATCATCTGCACGAGTTGGTTTATACCAGCATCAATCAGACCCTCCAGGCCAACCAGTCTAATCAGGATACTTCAGCGAAACGGTTGGTGAGTCAGGCAATAGCGTCGATGCTAGTGGGGCTGCTTCGTAGCTGGTTAGAAGCGGATTTACCCCTGTCACCCGGTAAGGCGTCCACTTTGGCAAGAGCGTTATTGCTGGGTAGTTTGGCCGAGTTACCAACAGTATTAGCCCCGCCATCAGTGCCGTACTGACAAGCGCGGGCACAGTAATCGCAGCCCTGAATGCACAGTTGTTGAAGCAGAGTTTACGAATTTGATGCCGTTCTAATTTGCCTAATTGTTAGTTAGACAGTGGACCTTCAGCCGTTCGCAGTACACATCTAATTTCCTACTGAGCTGTTGCCACGCTTTATCCTCAACTGAAAAATCTTCTGTTTCTAATAACTTTCTAATCGTAGCATCAAATTCTGTATCCGGTACAGATATCAACTCGACTAATGGTCGCATACGGTTGAGATTTTGCAATCTCCAAAATTAGAGACTACTCAAAATCAACGTGTTGTAAGATTATCAGTAGAAGATTGTAAAATTTGTACAGCTTTAATGACAAGGTACAGATGCTACCTATCTCATAAGATCGTCGGCTTTATTGTCAATGCCAACTTTAGTCAAATAGTCAATTACTTGCTCTTTCACATAGTCTTGAAAAGGGCTTTCCTCAAAAAAACGGATCACCCCGACCACAACCATCCGCAGGAAATTAAAGTAGTGAGCCGCTACGTCCAGATGATTATAAGCTTTCCACAAGTTTGCCGCTGGTACAAGCATCGACGAATAGAAGTCATTTTGCAGTAACTGATCGACATACCACTGCGAATCGTTCGGATCTTCAGGAAAAAATATTGGCTCTTCTGAAGCCAGATAATGGATTGCCGTCCAATTAATTTCGTATGCCCCCTTTACCTGATCAGAAGCGTAGGCGATTCGTTTGGTTCGATTATCAAGTTGATCGTAGAAATTCTGCCCGCACAACAATCGCGGCCCCTTTACCCCGGCTTGTTCAAGCTTTACGGCTTCCACTACTGAGTGACCAAATACGACAGGTGCCCGACTTTTTTTACCATCGTAGACGGCATTCAGTTCGATGACTTTAACAGTACCAAAACCAATACCGCCCCTGAAAAACAACGGGTGCCAATTCTCAATGTATTTCTTGGTAACAGGTTTGCCATCTTCTATCTCGACAGCCGTCACCGTAACGCGATGAGGATGATTGGCATCCTCCGGCTCACAATATTGATTAGACGTAAATGAGAAGCAGCTATGTAAAAAGTTAGACAGTTGCTCCGCAAAAGTTTTTGGACTTTCTGAGTAAATAAAAACGGAGTCACTGAACGGAATGAAATAGTTGAAGCTGTCCTGATGGTAGGGAATTAACGATTCATGAGTAGGCAAATCCGATGATGCCATCGTCAAAATCGCCTGATAATTCTGCAAAAGCTGCAAGGCGGCTTCTGGGTCATTTTTGACATGATTGGAAAATCCCAAAAGATCAATGTATGCGCAAACACCCGTTTGTAAGCCGGTCTCCATAAATTGACAGTTAGTTTGGAACTACGTCCAAAAATCAGTTTTCTAAAGGTAAAGTATTTACAAACACCTTCCTCAGACACTGCTCCAGCTCATCGACTGAGACATAGATATCATCCTCCAATCCTTTGGCCCAGTCGCCGGTGCCTGCCGGACCATAAAAATAGGCGGAGTACTGTAATCCAAGCTGCTCGGCCATGTTGCGGTAAAAATCGGGGTAGTATGTTGGTGCGAACAACTCGAACAGGTGCGTACCAGGCTGACACCAGATAATATTGACGAAGGAAGCCCCGTGTGGGCCGATGATGAATTCTGCGTTTTGATAGATGGCGATCTGCTCGGCAACCGTGCGCGGCTTATCTTCGATAATCTCGATGTCATAGCTGCGTAGCAACTCAATCAAGGCCGACTCATTTATAACCCGGCGACGACCTACCCGGCTGATATACACCCGATTGCGCTTGCCAACGGGTGCGGGTAGCTTGGGCATAATCTGCCGACGAAGGGCATCGATGTCGGCTTTGTTGGGATAAAACCAGTGTCCCGTATTGGCCAGCACACACTGCTCGAACTGTACGTGTGTTTTTCGGCTATCGACCACCCGATCCACGCTGATCCCCAACAGCCATAAGAACTCCCGCTCGTAGGGCGTGTCGAACAGCGGGTAGGCTACGAGTGCGTCGTTGAATTCAGCCGCCGACAGTACTTCCTTCATCCGGCACAGTTTCCCCAGCACTAACAGCACAAAGTCGAAATAGCCGCCCCAAACGACCCCATCGAGGTAATGACTCCAGGGTGCCAGCAGAGTCTTGGTATTTCGTTGCTTGCGCGACGTTCGGTGCAGCACGTTTCGGTAAAAATCATCCGTATTGATGTCGGTGCAAAGTACGTGTCGGCTGTCCCGAACACTCCCGTAGGGTAGTTGCCAGAACGCTCCATCGGCGTTACCGACTACCCAAACCGATACCGGCTCGCTCTCATCCTGCGTGGGTTTAAAATAGATCTTCGACGGGTTAGCTAAGTCGGCAACCTGCGATAGCGAAAACCGGTTGGCCGGGTACGTACTCCGCTCATTGGGGGCCAGCAAAGCGGCTGTTTGGGGCTTATCCAGAAACTGAACGCCCAGCCGCCGATACAACCAACGGGAGCCTTTACCGACCAGCAAATAGCCCATCTTGGCGGGAAAGCGTCGAATTTTTCGGCTGATGGCCTGGAGCCAGGTTGGACGGACGGGTACAGGTAAATTCATAGACGCTGATCGGTTGAATAGGTGTTAATGGTCAGTTAATTTCTTCTTTCGTTTCCCCGCAGGTCAGCATCTGATTGCCGAAGTAGGGGTTGCGGATGGGCTTTTTGTCGCTGAGCCAGTAAGCCCCCTTGTTGCCTTGCGCCATCGGGCAGTATTGCCGATAAACGGGTTTGTCGCCCACCCCAAACGCCTTGACACTACGGTACAGCGCGTCCTCGAATTGGGCGTAGGCGGTGCGCTGCCGGACTACGTCGGTCGTGGTTGTCATCACGTTCAGAGCCTGGCTCATGGGCGTTAACTGGTTCATCCAGTCCTTATGCGCGGTGCCAGAGAGAAGGGTCATGTCTACCCCCGTCAGGGCTTTTTGCACGTCGCCCGCTGAGGCTTTGGTGCGGCTCCCATCGGAAGCCACGAGTGCTTCCGTCAGTTTGAGCGAGGCTTCATACACCTTAGTCAATTGCTGGCGGAAGGCGGGGGGTACGTTGGTCGAGGACATACCTGACGATGCCTGATTGCTCGTAGCCCCTGACGCAGCCACCGGCGTTGGGTTGGCCTCCGTGTTGGGCGTCGATTTTACCCCTTCCTCATCCGGCTTCGCCGTGAAGGGATTGATGCCTTTTTTCAGGATCAGTTCACTGTAGAGCAAATAGGCTCCCGACATGGCGATCTGCTCGGTGCCGTCTAAGCCGCCCGTAATGGCCACTTGCTGATCTGTTTCAGTGCCGGTTTGTACGCGCCGGGGTCGGAAAAAACCCGGCTTGGTCTGCACGAAAACGACCGCCCCGGCCCCACCCCGAACGACGGCATCGACGGGTAGCGTCAGGCCGCGCCGTACCCCCTGACGGATACGTACCCGCGCCTGTTGCCCCGGCTGAAAACGCCCTCCCTGGTTAGCCATGACCGCCCGCATGACCAGCACCTGACTACCAGCCCGATACTCCGGGTTGATAAGAGCCACGCGGGCCGTCAGCGGGCGACCGCCTTCGTAGCCGACGACTTCAACGGGCACCTGATCGCCGACCTTCACCAGCCTCGTTTCCCCCGCATACAACTCAGCCTCGACCCATAGCTGAGTAAAATCAGCCAAGCGGTACAACAAGGCCCCTTCAGCGATGTATTGCCCCTCGCTGGCGACGATCTCCGTCACCGTACCCGACGCGGGGGCCACAAACGGAATCCGGGGCAGCACCTGCCGAGTACGGGCCAACTGGTCGATTTGCGCCGGGGTCATCCCGTACAGCCGTAGCTTTTGTTCCGCTCCCTGCCTGAACTGTCGGTAGCGCGGTTCGGAACTACCCAGTTCCTGTTCCTGCCGGAGGGCAATCAGAAATTCTTGCTGCTGGGTGAGCAGCGGTTCGCTGTAGATTTCATACAGCACCTGCCCTTTGCGAACGGGTTGACCCGTTTCTTTGACCAATAATCGCTCGATCCGACCGGCAACCCGGCTGCTGATCACGTCGGTCCGGTTGGGATCAGCCGCTAAACGGGCGTTCAAGACAGTAGCGTTGCCGATGGCTCCGCTGCCGACGGGCCGCACGGCCACATTGGCTAACTGGAGCTGGCTTGTACTCAGTTGCAGTTCCGTGGCCTGTTCGCCCTTTTTCGACACCGGCACCAGGTCCATGCCGCAAATCGGGCAGCTTCCGGGGCCATCCTGTACGATCTGCGGGTGCATCGGGCAGGTGTAGGTCTTCTGTCCCTCCTTTCCTCCAGCGTGGTCATGACCGTCGTGTTCCGAGCGAGCAGCAACCTGCGTCGAGTCGGTCGAGCGGGTGTCCGAGTCAACGGACTGGCAGGCGGTCAGCAGGAGTCCTACACCCAGCAACAGGGTTTGGCAAGTGGCGTTCATGGCGTGGTTGGCGTAACGTTGACAAAGCTTTCGGAGTCGATCAGAAACTGCGCGTTTCGGGCGATGGCCTGCCCTTCGGTCAGCCCCCGCGTGACGGCGACCAACGTACCTGATTGCGCTCCCGTTTGCACCCGCACGGGACGGAAGGCTCCCCCTTCCTTCACGAAGGCAACGCGCTCCGTGCCTAACTCCAGTACGGCGGTGGCGGGTATCCACAGGGCGTTTGGCACCGGTTGGCGCAGGGTAGCCTTCGCTAATTGCCCAACGCGCGGTCCGTTCGCCCCCGACAAGTACGCCCGAATGGTGACGAATTGCGACGCGGCATCCGTACTCCCAGACGCAAAGAAGGGCAACACAAAATCGACCCTGGACCGTTGGGTGGGGGTGCCGCTACCGGTAAAGGAAATGGTCAGGGGCGTACCTGGCTTGAGCCGGGCGGCATCCTGGGCATAGAGTCGAAACTCGGCCCAAAGCCGCGTCGGGTTGACGACCTGGAATAGGGTCTGCCCCGTCTGTACATACTGCCCTTCCCGAATTGGCAAGGCCCCGTCCGCCACCGCCGACGAAGCCGGGGCCGATGGCGCGGCTGAAAACACGACCTCGTCGGTACCGCTGCCCCCCATACCGCCCCCCGTCATGCCGCCTGCCGACGTACCCCCACCGCTCGGCGCGGGCATGGCCGGGGCGGGTGCCGACGACGAACCCTCGACCACGTACCCGTCGTAGGGACTAAAGACGGCCAGCGAATAGCTCGACTGACGACGCTTGATTGTCTCCTCGATTTGCCCATCGGTAAGCCCCAACAGCCGAAGTTTCTGTCTGGCTGCGGTAATCAGCGGGGTGTTTGTCCCATCGGCTTCCAGCAGGTAAAGTAGTTCGCGTTGCGCCGTAACGAGGTCGGGACTGTAGAGTTCGAGCAATTTCTGCCCCTTGCGAATCGGCTGGTAGGCGTACCGAACGTACAGCTTCTCGATCCGCCCGCCATAGCGGGCTGGAATCGTGTAGAGTCGCCGGGTATCGTAGGTAACGATGCCGTTGGCCGTCAGCGTTACCGATTCGCTCCGTCGTTCGGGTTGGACGGTAGCCACATTGGCGACCACCAGGGCATTCGTCGGTTTCAGCAATGCATTCAGATCGGCATCTACCACAACGCTGTCACCCGCGCCCGGCTGCGCTTTTTTGACCAGGTCCATGCCGCAAATGGGGCAACTGCCCGGCTCGCTTTGCACGATCTGCGGGTGCATCGGGCAGGTGTATTCGGTGGCCTGACCGTCCTTACCGACAGCCGCGTGGTCGTGACCCGCGTGGTCGTTGGGATTGGCCGGGCCTTGCTTTTGCTGTTTGCCGTCGGATGAGCAACCGACCAGCCAAATGAGCGTCAGCAGCCCGGCCCAAATCCCCTTATTTTTCCAGTTCTTTCTCATAGCTTACCAGCATTCGGTAGTAGTCACCCAGCCGGGTCAGGTAGTCCATCTGGGTCATGTTGAGGGTTTCCCAGGCATCGATCACGACGGGCAGCTCGCCCTTGTTCTGCTCGTAGGCGATCAACTGCGCGTCGTAGTTCCGGCGCAACGTGGGCAGCACGCGCGTTTCGTAGTTGGCGAGTTGTTGCCGGAGGCTCCGTAGGTCGGTGAGCATCTGAGCCACCATGCCCTGCGCTTCGTTAAGCATCCCTTCCCGTTGGTAGCGCATCGCCTGGATGTCGGCTTCCATGCCCTTGATTTCGGCTTTGTACATCCGCGAGGCCCACGGCACAATCGGTATCGACACCATGCCCATTAGCGTAAACTGAGTCGGCATCATGCCGCTTGGCCCCGAAAAGGGCTGCATGTGGTCGAAGCGTACCCGGAAGTCGGGTCGCCGTTGGGTCCGTTGCGCTTCGATACCCGCCTGCATGCTCAGAATCTGCCGATCCATCTGGAGCACGTCGGAGCGACGGGTAGCCAGCTCATCCGTTGAAGGGATCGTCGGTACGGGTTCGGTGGGTCGGTACGTCGTGTCGATGCCGAAGACATCGGTCTTGGGCCGGTTCATCAGGGTGTTGAGGCCGATCCGCCGACGAGCGATCTCGGCATCGGTCATGGTCAGCATGTTTTCCAGTTCGGCTAACCGTCCGTCGGCCTTGTAGATGTTGCCTAAGCTGCCTTGATTGTAGGGGTAGCGGATGTCGGCCAGCTTTTTCATGGTTTGCAGGATGCGCCGGTTTTCCAGCACCACCCCCCGCCGTTTGGTCAGCACCAGCCAGTCGAAGAACAACCCTTTGGCATCGGCCCGCAACTGGTTGAGGGTGATGCCCCGCCCGGCTTCCTCCACGGCAGCTTTCGACTGTTGATAGACCTGGTTAGCCCGTTGTTTGACCGGGTTGGGAATGTCCTGCTCAACCGACACCATCCCGTAGCCTTTATCCCGATCTTCCATAATCATCTGACCCGGATACGGAGCCATGAACGTACCCACGCCCACCATCGGGGCCATCCAGCTTCGGGCACCCTCGGCGTAAGCACGGGCGGCTGCGGCCCGGCTACCGAAGGGGCGCAACAGGGGGTTCCGCTCGTCGATGCGCAGCAAGATGGTATCCAATGACAGCACCGGTAGTACCGTGCGCAGGGTGTCGGGCCGGGATGCCTGTTGGGCGACGACCGGCCTTCCCGTTAGGAAGCCGACCAGCAGGGTGCTTGTCAGGAAACCGGTATACAGACCTTGATTAATGCGAAGCATTGAGTACGTCGAGTTTGCCGAACTTGCGGAGTTCGTATTCTTTCGTCAGGAAGAAAATCAGGGGCGTGACCAGCAGAATGTGCGTCGAGGAGGTCAGCACGCCCCCGATCATGGGCAACACGATGGGCAGCATGACATCGCTCCCCACGCCGTTGGCCCAGAGTACGGGAACCAGCCCGAACAAGGCCACCGATACGGTCATGATCTTGGGCCGAAGCCGCTTGGCGGCTCCGTTGATAACGTATTCGCGCAGTTCGTCCCGATTGATGGTTTCGCGGGAGTTGCCCCGTTTGGCCACCAACTGCCGCATCGCATCGTTGAGGTAAATGACCATGACCACGCCCGTTTCGACGGCAATGCCGAAGAGGGCAATGAAGCCCACCGCCACCGCCACCGACAGGTTCACCCCGTAGAAATACACCATGTACGCCCCGCCGATGAGCGCGAAGGGAATAGTGATCAGGCTTAGAAAGGCTTCCCGCGCCGAGCCGAAGGCCAGGTAGAGTGAGAGGAAAATAACGATCAGCACGACCGGCGCGATGAGGAGCAACGTTTGCTTGCCCCGGATCAGGTTTTCGTACTGCCCGCTCCATTCCAGAAAATAACCGTTGGGTAGCCGCAGGTCCTTGTTCACCTTGGCAATGGCGGCTTCGACGGTGCTGCCCAGATCCCGGTCGCGCACGTTAAACATGACCGCTCCGCGCAGCAGCGCATTGTCGGAGGTAATCATGGGTGGTCCATCCTCGAATTTAATGGTGGCCACCGTCGAGAGGGGGATGGTGCCGAAGGCGGGCGTAGCAATAGGAATGCGCCGAATACGCTCCACGCTGTTGCGGTAATCCTGGGCCAGCCGCACGTTGATCGAAAACCGCCTGCGCCCTTCGATGGTCTGCCCGATGGGGGCACCCCCGATGGCCGATTCGACTACCTCGTTCACATTATCGACGCTTAACCCGTAGCGGCCCAGGGCCTCGCGGTTTACGTCGACGGTCAGGTATTTGCCCCCGGTAACGGGTTCGACGTAGAGGTCTTTCACGCCCGGTATGCCTTCGAGCGCGGCCTTCACCTGCTCGGAAACCGTATAGATGCTGTCGAGCGATTGCCCGTGTACCTTGATGCCCACGTCGGTACGGATGCCGGTGGAGAGCATGTTGATGCGGTTGATGATCGGCTGCGTCCACCCGTTGACGACCCCCGGAATCTGAAGCTTGGCATCCAGTTCGTTGATAAGGTCTTTTTTGGTGAGGCCCGCCCGCCATTGTGCCTTGGGTTTGAGCATGATGATGGTCTCGATCATGCTGATGGGTGAATTGTCGGTGGCCGTCGAGGCCCGGCCTGACTTTCCCAGCACCTTGTCTACTTCCGGCACGGACTTGATGAGCTTGTCCTGCACCTGCAAGATCCGCTTGGCCTCGGCGTTCGACACGTCGGGCAGGGTGACGGGCATGAACAGGATACTTTGCTCATCGAGGGGGGGCATAAATTCTGACCCCAGACTCAGCAGCATAGGTACGCTGATGGCTAAGGCCAGCAGATTGATGCCGAGGGTTGTCTTCGGCCAACGCATTACCCAGCGGATTAGGGGTTCGTAGATCCGCTCGAGAAACCGGTTGATGGGGTTGGCGTGGTCATCCTTGAAGCGGCCTTTCATGAACAGCGAGAGCATCACCGGAGCCAGCGTAATGACCAGCACGGCATCGACCAGCAGAATAAACGTCTTGGTCCAGGCCAGGGGGTGAAACAGCTTGCCTTCCTGCCCCGTCAGCAGAAACACGGGCAAAAACGAAGTAATGATGATGACGGTCGAATAGAACACGCCCCGCGACACCTGCACGCTGGATTTTTCGATGATCGCCAGCCGTTCTTCGTCCGGTATCTCGACCGGGCGACGCTTCGCGTAGTTCTTAGGGCCGAAGCCCAACGCTTGCTTTATCGTTTTCCACATGGTTTCTATGTCAGTTTAGCCCTGATCGCTGAAACGAGCAGAACAAAAAGTTCTGGCTAGTCTGGAAGGGCGTAATGTGATCTTCGGTGATGCAGTGGATTTTTCGAAACCCTCGGAGCAGTTCCTTTGTCAAGGTTTCTTCGCTGTAGCGTCGTACAGGTAACCCGCTGCATTTTTCTGGACCGGATTCGGAAAAAGTGCCGATGGTTACGTACCCATTCGGAACTACGCCCAGGCGGGCCGTTGCCAGATACCGACTGATTTGGTCGGCGGTGTTCATGAAGTGGAAAGCCGCCCGGTCATGCCAAAAGTCGAAAAGGCTTTCCGGCCTGTATTCCGTGATGTCGCTGACAATCCACTCAACCCGATCTGCCCAGTTGCCCAATCGCTTTTTAGCCCGGCTCAAGGCCGCTTCGCTAATGTCCAGCACACTAATGTGCTCGTAGCCTTCGTCTAACAGGAAGTCCACCAGATGGCTATCACCCCCACCTATGTCGATGATGCGAGCTGACTTGGGTAGTTGAGCCTGCTGTATAAATGCCAGCGAGGTAGCCGGAATAGCCTGCGTCCAGCTAACCTGATCGGCTTGCTTGGTTTGGTAGATAGTCTCCCAGTGCTTTTTAGGTACGTTCGTTTCCATACGATCCGGTAGATTGGGGGGTGACAGGTTGGCGGACTTGCCCATTTGGTTTGGGTTGACTTGCATGCGTTGCCTGATCTGTCAGTGATTGGCTATCCCGTTGGGCGGTCAGTTCGGCCTGCCGGATCGCCAGGTTTTTATAGGCGTTTTCGGCCATGATGATGCCGTTATCAACGATTACCCCGATGGCCAGCGCAATCCCGGTCAACGACATGATGTTGGATGAGATGTCGAAGGCGTTCAGCAGGATAAAGCTGGTGGCGATGGTGATCGGTATCTGAATGACGATGCTGATAGCCGACCGCCAGTGCAACAGAAACAGGATAACGACCAGCGAGACGACGAGCATCTCTTCCACCAGCGTGTGGCTGATGGAAGCCACCGACTCCTGAATCAATCCGCTCCGATCATAGACGATGTTGAACTTGACCCCTTCGGGCAGCCCACGAGCGACCTCTTCCATCTTTTTCTTGACGTTAGTGATGACCTCGTCTGCGTTTTCACCATAGCGCATGACGACGATGCCGCCAACGGCTTCCCCCGCCCCGTTTAGATCGAAAATGCCCAGCCGCGTTTCCCCCGTCATCTGCACGGTAGCCACGTCGGCTACCCGCACGGGAACGCTACTCAGGGTTTTGAGCGGAATGTTCCCAATCTGCTCGATAGATTGCAGGTAGCCCGTTGTCTTGATAATGTAGCCGATGCCACTTAGCTCGAACTTGCGACCACCGGCTTCGTTGTTGTTGGCCCGAATCGCGCCGATGACCTGGGGTACCGATAGCCCATAGTACATCAGCTTGTTGGGGTCGAGCGTGACCTGATATTGCTTCTGGAAACCGCCGAACGAGGCAATCTCCGCCACGCCGGGTACGTTCTGAAGGCCAAATTTTACGTACCAGTCCTGCACCGCCCGTTGCTCACCCAGGTCCATGCCCGGCGCGTCGAGCGTGTACCAGAGAATGTGGCCTACCCCTGTGCCATCAGGGCCGAGCGTGGGCGATACGCCACTGGGTAGCAGCCGGGCCGCGTAGTTCAATCGCTCCAGCACCCGTTCTCTGGCCCAGTATACGTCCGTATCGTCGTTGAAGATGACGTAGACGAAGCTCATCCCAAACATCGACGTACCCCGGACGTACTTCACCTGCGGCAGGCCCTGAAGATTGGTCACAAGCGGGTACGTGATCTGGTCCTCGATGATCTGGGGAGATCGCCCCATCCATTCGGTGAAAACGATGACCTGATTCTCTGACAGGTCGGGAATAGCATCGATCTTGCTGGTCCGCACCGAATAGATGCCCCACACGAACAGCCCCCCCGCCATTAGCAAAACCAGAAACCGGTTTTGAAGCGAGAATTTTATTAGCCTCTCAATCATGATTAGATCCAGTCTAAGGGGTTCCGGTCCGAGCTACTCTGGTTTCGGTAGGCGGCTGGTGTCAACCCCGTGATCTGTTTAAACTGGTTGGTCAAGTAAGCAGTGCTACTGTAACCCAGCGCCTGTGCGATGTCACTGATTGACAGTTCGTTATAACTCAGTAGCTCTTTGGCCCGTTCAACGCGCTGAAGAATCCAGAACTTTTCAATCGTCAGGTGCTCCGTCGTCGAAAACAAATGGCTTAGGTGCGGATAGTCCATCCCGATTTCATCGGCCAAGTAATCCGACAAGGTGGTCCGTAACTGGGCGGCTTCGCCACTTTGAATGAGCGATCTAATCAACGTCTTGACCTGATTGACCAAGCGGGCATTCCGCTCGGAGAGTAGTTCGAATCCCTGCGTGGTCAGCCCAGCGGCAATAGTCACTAGGTCGATAACCGCGCCTTCAACCTGTGCCCGGCCCAGTTCAATGTGATGTACCTGGTAGCCTTGCCGCTGAAGCTCCTGCTGCACGGCCCAGATGCAGCGGCTACACACCATGTTTTTGATTGCTAATTCCTGAACTGCCATTGCTTACCGCGTTAAGTGCCTTATCCAGGTGGCCGGTATCTGACCACCTGTACCCCTCAGCTACAGGATCTCTTTCTTCTCCGAACCGCACGTAAGCATCTTATTACCATAATAAGGGTTGCGAACCTCCTTCTTGTCGCTGAGCCACGAGGCCCCCTTCCCCTCAGCAGCCATCGGACAGAACTGTACGTACGCTGGAGCGGCCTCCCCCTTGGCAGGCTTGGTGGCTTTTGCCAAGGCGATCATACTTGTCGACAAACCATCAAACTGTTCGCGTTGCACAGCAATATCGGTCGTTTTGGTAATAGCCGTTGCCCTCAGTTTAGCTGTAGAAAGGGCCTTTTTGTCGGCCGTAGACAGTTTACCCGCGTTTACTTTAGTCAGGGCCGCCACCAGCGTAGCCGCACGCTGCTTGGCTTTGGGTGCGTCTGTACCGACCAAGGCGTCCTTTACCTGGTAGTAGGCAATGAGTACTGGAGCCGTAGTCTGTGCCGAAGCGACGAGTGAGCAAAGCGACAGGCTCAGGGCAGCGATAGTTACTTGAAGCGTTTTCATTGGTTGTACAGAATTGTTTAGGTGAAATTGGAACCGCACTGGTCCCAGACAGGCTGGTACTGGCCGAAGCGCGTGAATTAGGTAGTTGGAACAGGATTTCGTTACCCTTGACTGGGTTTAGAGCGGGTGCGAGGTGAGGACACGAAATAGAGGGCAAATCCAGACGAAATGGTGAGTAATCCCAGCACCGAAAAGGCTCGCAACAACCCATTATTGATGTCATCCCGGCCTTCGTAATCCATTGTGTGTAGCATCCAGAGCAGATCAAACAAACGCCAGGGATCAGTGCGGATACTTTGTACGGTGCCCAATTGGGATGCCACGTAAACCGTCGCATGGGCTGGTTGTTGAAACGTCACCGCGTAGGCAGGCAGAGGCTTTTCGCGGTACTCGTGGTGGCCGTTGGTTGTCGTCAGATACTCGACCCGTTCAACAGCCGATGATCCGGCAAAGCATTGCTGAGCTAACGCAGTTGCCTCCGCCCGTGTGAGTTCGCTCCGTAGTTGTCCCGTCTTTGCATCGGCCAACTGGGTATGCTTCATGGCGTGACCTTTCACGTGCTGCATTCGGTAATTCAGTTGGTATACCGGCTGATTCAACACCTTGAT
>NZ_JAFMYV010000014.1 GCF_017353185.1 Fibrella rubiginis
ACCAAGCGCGAAGCATGACGCGTCAGCCGACTTACGACTATCAACTTTCCAGACTCCTTTTCTTTACCCCTACCTTTGCGGTATGGAAGAAAAATCCTTTGAAGCCTTTGCGCTGAACCGGCAGTTGCTCAACGCGGTAGCCGAGGCGGGGTACACTGAACCGACACCCATTCAGGAAAAAGCCATCCCGGTGGTGCTCGGCAACCACGATGTGCTGGGTATTGCGCAGACGGGTACTGGCAAAACGGCGGCGTATGTGTTGCCGTTGCTGATGAAAGTAAAATACGCGCAGGGTACCAACCCCCGCGCCCTGATCCTGGCCCCCACCCGTGAACTGGCCATGCAGATTGATAAAGCCATCGCACAGTTTGCCACCTATACCGACATCCGGCACGTAGCCGTATACGGCGGGCTTGGCCCGAAGGCGCAGATAGAGAAATTACAGGCGGGCGTCGACATCATTGTGGCTACGCCGGGTCGGTTCAATGACCTCTACCGGGCGGGCGAGATCGTGACGAAGGACCTCAAGACTATGATTTTGGATGAGGCCGATAAAATGCTCGACATGGGCTTTATGCCCCAAATTCGGGCCATTCTGGAGGTTATTCCCCGCAAGCGGCAAAACCTGCTCTTCTCGGCCACTTTCCCCGACAAAGTAGAACGGTTCTCGGCGGAGTTTCTGGAGGCCCCCATCCGCATCGAGGTAACACCGCAGAACATGACCGCCGAAATGGTGGATCAGGTAATTTATGAGGTACCCAATTTCCGCACTAAGATCAACCTGCTGGCCTACCTCGTCACGCGGGAAGACGCCCAGCGCGTAATTGTGTTTACCCGTACGAAACAGACCGCTGAGAACATTTATAAGTTTTTGGCCCGTAAGGTGGTAGACGACAGAAACATCCGGGTCATCCACGCCAACAAAGGGCAGAATACGCGCATCAACTCGATGGAGGCGTTTAAGGAAGGCAACATTCGGGTGTTGGTTGCTACGGATGTGGCCGCGCGCGGTATCGACGTAGCCGAGGTGTCGCACGTGATTAATTTCGACGTACCTATTATCTACGAAGACTACGTTCACCGCATTGGCCGCACGGGTCGGGCCAACCATGCGGGCGAAGCCATCACGTTCGTCACCATTGCCGAGGCGTATCACGTTGGTAAGATCGAAGGTATCATCCGTCAGAAGATTAATCGACTGCCAATTCCAAGGGAGGTTGAGCAGGTTGAGACGCCGAAAGAAGAGCAGCAGGATATGCTGCGTGAGATAGACGAACAGCGGCGCAAAGAAGACCCAACATTCAAAGGGGCTTTCCACGAAAAGAAGGACCCAAAAGCGGCGGCACGTGCGCAACAGGAACGTCTTGGCGGGGCAGCACGTCATAGTCGGGCAGGTCAGGCGGCGGCAGCGGCCAGCGGATTAAAAAAGAAGCCTGCCAATACAGGGCGGAAGCCCGTAAACCGCTCAGGAGCAGGCCCCAAAAACACGGGCAAGCGGGGATCGAGCAAGCGGTAATTGCCGATGATGTACTAACTTGGTTGCCCCTATCGTTTTTACGGTAATCATGCATATCAACGGCCACCTTTCTCGCTACGTTACCACACGCACGCTATTAACACCTCACCAACTGATGTGGGGGCTGTTGCTGTTGCCGGTACTGGCAGTTGGGCAGGCACAAACACCGGTTATGGTGTCGGCGTCGCGGGCAGCCAAGGCAGCAGCTAATGCCAAAACTGTTACTGCACCGAAGGAAACGGCTAAAACGGCCGACGTAGTCACAAACGCAGTAGTAGAGCGGGTTATTGATGTCAAAATTCTGCCCCTCTTCGGCGAACGGTCGAAGTCACCTTTACAGATTGAAGACGAAATTCGTTTTCTAAACGACTGTGACCAGAACTTCACCAGTCGCCACGAAGCCAGTCAGTTTTTTGCGGCCCGCGGTTGGGAGTACATTGCCGAGGCTCAGCTAGATACGGCTGCCTATCGCTTCAACCTGGCTAACCTGCTCGACGATAAAAACGCCGATGCTTTCTGGGGGTTGGGGGTAGTGAGCTACCAGCGTAATCAACTCGGTACGGCTATCAAGATGCTCCAGCGCGGTGCGAGTCTGGCCGACACCAATGCTGTGCTGCTAACCGACCTCGCCACTGTTGAATTGGAGCAGTATCAGGCCAAACAGGACACAGCCAGTATGGTCAATGCCCGTGAGCACCTTGCCAGGGCCATTTTCCTTCGCCCCGACCACGCCACGGCCTACATGAAACTGTCATTGGCCAATTACCTGGAGGCTAAATACGGCGATGCCTGGCTGTATCTTCACAAGGCGTATACCACAAGCATCACATCGGTTGACCTGGACTACGTCCACGAGCTACTCGCCAAACAGCCTGACCCAATTGGGTTGTTCAAATAAGAAAGGTTGAGCCATTGAAGGCCCAGTGGGCCTGTTCGACCAATAAACTTTACTGACTTTCCTCTTCTTCGGCTACGTCTGCTTTCTCCTTTGGGCGGTCGAAGGTTTGTTTGCCCCGCTCGTCCCATTCAGAGAGGATGATAGGCTCGGCAGCTTCGTCCCAGCGGTCAGTAGCATATTGGGTCACGCGCTTGCGAAACCGGCGGGTGGTGTTGGGATACCATTCTGTCCAGCGGCCAATTTTCACACCATTGTCATACTTTCCCTCCTCGGCAATCTGGCCGTTAGGGTGAAACGCCACATAAGTGCCCGTTAGCTTACCGTAGGTGTAGGGATACACTTCCTTGATCTTGGTGTGCGTGGAATCGTAATACACAATGCGCGAGTCGGCGGGGAAACCACGATGGTAACGCGTTTTGTCGATCAACATAAATTTGGCATCATACTTTTCCCAGCGACCATCACGCGTACCGGCGTAATAGTAGCCCTCTTCCATCAGTTCACCATTTTGGTAGCGCTTGTAAGGGCCATGCAACAGGTAAACACCCGACATATCCTTCGGCATAGGCTTAATCCGACCCTCTTTGGCACTGTATGACCATACCTCACGTACATACGGGCTGGGGTCCTGCCAGTTTTTCAGCACGTGAAACTCCTCCACGATGGCCCGGTCGCCGCTGCCGATTTTGGTAAACTGCCGAATCATGGGTAAGCCTTCGTAGTCTGTTTTAGACTCCTTTTTCCTTCCACGCTTGTCGCTTTTCTTAACAAATGATTTGATTTTCAGGCCCAGATCAGGAATGCTTGAACCCAGCATATCGCTCATCATACCCTTTAGTGAGTCGGGCCTGGGCAGGCTGCCGGGGAGGCCGTAGGACGTGGTAGAGAGTGGATTGCTGGCAATGGCCGAAGGAATGCCAGCCTGTTCAGCCACCTTTTTCAGGAAACTACCTTTCTGCTTCTTCGGAATGGCTACGGGAGGGCCTGCCGCTGTGGTAAGGGCAGAGGGGGCCGTCTGCGCCAACGCCTGGAGGCTGGTGGAAATCAAAAAACTTATAATCAACAGCGAACGCATAGGTATGTAAAAGATGGAACGTCCTGCCAACCAATGATTAGGCGGGACAAACAGACGGACGAACTTTGTTAGTTTTGCAACGCTTGTAAAGTCTGAAAAGTATACAAACGAACGCCTGGCCCAATAGGGTGGCGGCTGTTCCTGTCAACACAGTGGAAAAAGACGCTAAAATTTATGTTGCCGGACACCGGGGAATGGTCGGTTCCGCGCTGGTTCGCCATTTGAAAACCATCGGCTACACCAACATCGTGGCCCGCACATCGTCAGAGCTTGATCTGCGTAACCAGGCGGCCGTGGCCGATTTCTTCGCCGAAGAGAAGCCCGATTACGTATTTCTGGCGGCTGCCAAAGTAGGCGGTATCTTGGCCAACAACATCTACCGTGCCGAATTTCTGTACGAAAATCTGGTTATCGAAGCCAACATCATCCATAGCGCTCACCAGAACGGGGTAAAGAAATTGCTTTTCCTAGGGTCGTCGTGCATTTACCCCAAAATGGCCCCGCAGCCGTTGAAGGAAGAATACCTGCTCAGCGGTTTTCTGGAGCCAACCAACGAGCCTTATGCTATTGCCAAAATCGCCGGTATCAAGCTGTGTGAGGCCTACCGGAGCCAATACGGTGATAATTACATTTCGGTAATGCCTACCAACCTTTACGGCCCCAACGATAACTACAACCTGCAGGGTTCGCACGTGTTGCCTGCGCTAATCCGCAAGTTTCACGAGGCGAAAATCAACAACCAGCCTACGGTGGAGATTTGGGGCACCGGCTCACCCATGCGCGAGTTTCTGCACGCCGATGACCTGGCCGAGGCCTGTATTTTCCTGATGAATAACTACGACGGCGAGCAGTTCGTGAACGTAGGCACCGGCGAAGACGTCACGATTAAAGAACTGGCCGAGTTGGTGAAAGACGTCGTTGGCTTCCAGGGCGACCTTGTCTGGAATACCGATAAACCCGACGGCACCCCTCGCAAGCTGATGGACGTGTCGAAACTGCACGGAATGGGCTGGAAACACAGCATCGAACTTCGTCAGGGTCTGGAACACACGTACCAGGATTTCCTGCAAAACGAGGAGGTTTACGCAGTGTAAAAGCGAGTTCAATGTTTAACGTCCCATGTCTAATGTTGGCTGGCGCAAGCGTGATGCTCTCGCGTCAGCCAACATTAGACATGGGACGTTAAACATTGAACTCAATTAAATTCCCTTCGCCGGGTTGCCGAAGACCGTACTGCCTGCGGCCACATTCTCAACAACGACTGAACCGGCCCCAATGCGGGCACCTTTACCAACGGTAATCCCCGCCACTAACACGGCTCCTGCGCCGATATAGGCACTCTCGTCAATTGTAACGCCACTGTTTACAATAGCCCCCGGACCCACCTGCACAAAGTCGCCAAGGGCAGCGCGGGTGTCAATGACAGCCCCGGTCAGAATCAGGCAATGTTGCCCGACTGTGACCATCGGGTTAATGACGGCACGGGCGGCAATCAGGTTGCCATGGCCGATTGTAGCTAGTTTAGACACTACGGCTGTGTCATGAATAGCATTGACGGGCTGCGTTTTGCGCCGTTCATTCAGCAGCTTTACCAACTGCTTCCGTACCCGTCCGTCGCCGATGGCGATAAAGGCTTCTGTTTTAGGGCCAATGATCTTCAGAAATCCGTCATCGTCGGTTTCTCCTAATACACTTACATCGCCAAACTCCTGGCCGTGAAATGCTTTTTCATCGTCCAGAAAACCGTAGACGACTACCTCATTACGTTGAAAGATATCCAAGGCAGTCAGCCCTAAGCTGCCGGCGCCAAAAATCATTACAGGGTTCTCCATACTGGGAAGAGTTGTTTGTGTGTTCGTGTGTCTGTCTGTTTCTCTGTGAGTGTGGTAGGCAATCAGCAACAGACAAACCAACAAGCACACAAACAATTAATAAGTAGGCAATATTGATGATTGTATCGTCTTGATTTGGTAATCAGTGCATAAAACTTACGTCATACGTAGACTGCACCTTTGGGTTATGAAACAGGCAACGCTGTTCAGAACCATCATACTTTCAGACCTGCACTTAGGTACGGCGGGTTCGCGGGCCAAAGAGGCTACCGATTTTCTCAAATACCACTCCTGCCAGAAGCTCATCCTGAATGGTGACATCATCGACGGCTGGCAATTGCGGCAGCAGGGCGTCTGGAAAAAAAAGCACACCGCCTTTTTTAAGGTCGTTTTAAAGCAAATCGTTCACCACGATACCAAAGTGATTTACCTGCGCGGTAATCACGATGACTTTCTCGATCAGGTATTACCCCTGCAGGTAGGCAAGAACTTTCGAATTCAGCGCGATTACCTGCTCAAATCCGACAAAAAGACCTTCTACGTCACCCACGGTGATGTGTTTGATTCCATCACATCGCACATGAAGTGGCTGGCCCATCTTGGCGACGTAGGCTACACATTTTTATTGTGGGTTAATAAAGGTTATAACCAATACCGCGCCTGGCGTGGGCTAAGCTATTATTCACTATCGCAGGTGGTGAAGCAACGAATCAAAACGGCCGTCAGCTACATCTCTGATTTTGAAGAAAAACTGACCGAGCTGGCCCGCGCCCGCGGCTGCGATGGCATCATCTGCGGCCATATTCACCAACCGGCTATCCGAGACATCAATGGCATCACCTACATGAACTCCGGCGACTGGGTGGAGTCTATGAGTGCGCTGGTAGAAGACCACAAAGGGCAATGGCATTTGCTTTATTATTCAGACGTCATGGCTTCGGAAACGCCTGATAATGAATTGGATGTGTCTGAAGAAGAGGTAACGATACCCGCTGGGCAGACCATCTCGCAAACGATTATGACTGACTTGCTTACGTCAACGAAATAGGTTATGCGGTTCTTATTTGTC
Source organism: Fibrella rubiginis (assembly GCF_017353185.1). Classification (GTDB taxonomy): domain Bacteria; phylum Bacteroidota; class Bacteroidia; order Cytophagales; family Spirosomataceae; genus Fibrella; species Fibrella rubiginis. The sequence continues at coordinate 6,391 of NZ_JAFMYV010000014.1, forward strand.
ATTCAGGGTGAAGGACGCGGTCATCTGACGCAGGCAATTTCGCTGGCGCAGATTGTACAGAACGCTGGTCATGAGGTGGTTATGGCCATGGTGGGTTTGGCCCCCGGTCGGCCTATTCCGGCGTTTTTCGCCGAACAATTTCCCGCACCGCACACCACGCTGACCACGCCCGCGATGGTCTACTGCCCGAAAACCAACCGGCTCAACGTGGGAGCTACCGTACGGCAGGCATTGGGTAAGCTGGGTACGTTCCGGCGGAGTATGCAGCAGTTGCACGAGGCCATCGAAGCGCATCGGCCCGACGTAGTGGTCAACTTCTTCGAACTACTCTGCGGATTGACCTACGCGTTCTATGACCCTTCGGCCCCGGTGGTCAGTGTAGCGCATCAGTTTATGGCGCTGCACCCCGATTTTCCCTTTCCGGCCAAAAAGCGGCTCGATAAATGGAGTTTTCTGGCTCTGGTACGTCTCAACGGCATTGGCTCGTCAGAATTGCTTGGTCTCTCGTTTGATCAACAAGCCGACGCTCCAGAGCAACGCTTGCGGGTAGTGCCGCCCTTGCTTCGGCAGGAGATCAGCAAACTGGTAGCCACGAGAGAACCATATTTTTTAGCCTATACCACACAGCCGGGCCTTCGTTCGCAGGTGTTAGCGGTACACAAACAGCATCCCGATCAGCCCCTCCGTTACTACCATGCCGGTGCAACCGAAACGGAACAAGCTGTTGATGAAACCTTTACGGAATGTAAGCTGGATGGGCAACGCTACCTGTCTGATATGGCCCGTTGCTCGGCAATGGTGACTACGGCTGGGTTTGAATCGGTCTGTGAGGCGATGTATCTGGGCAAACCCGTGCTGATGATGCCACAGCCCAACCATTACGAACAAGCCTGCAATGCACAGGATGGTCAGCGCGCCGGAGCTGGCCTCGCCGCCGAATCGTTCGATCTGAGCGGGTTTATGCACTACCTGCCCACCTACAACCCCATCACCCAAATCCGCTTCCACGACTGGCAGGGGCGGGTTAGCGGTATGTTTCTGGCCGCCCTTCATCGCGCTGCGAACCCGAAGCCAAGTAAATCGTCGCGCCGTGCGGGCCGGGTGCAAACAGCATAAAAGGGAGTTTGCTGTCTTCTGTTGGCTGCCGCGAACGTATGCTTGCGGCAGCCAACAGAAGACAGCAAACTGAAAACAGCAAACTGTTGTAAGTTTTGCGCAATTTCGGGGCTTCCTAAACGTCTGCTTCATGCGCCTACTTAAAGCATTGCTGTCTACCGTCATTGCGGTTGCCCTTGTCTACGCCCTCAATCGAAGTTGGGGTGTTGTGCCTGCCCTTGGTTCGTTTATTAGCCCCTTTACGGGGTTCTGGCAAAATGCCGAAAAACCCGATCAGCTTCAGGCGCAGAGTCTGACCATTGGTGGCACCAAACAGCCCGTCGAGGTGCTGTTCGACAGCCTGCATATTCCCCACGTTTTCGCCCAAAATGACCACGACGCCTACTTTGCACAGGGCTACCTCACGGCTCGCGACCGGCTCTGGCAAATGGAATTTCAGACCCACGCCGCTGCTGGCCGGGTTGCTGAAATCGTAGGTGACCGTGCCACCGAACTGGATCGCTACAACCGTCGCCTCGGTATGGGCTTCGCTGCCGAACAGTCGGTTAAGCTCATGATGGACGATCCGGCCATCCGTGAAACGCTCGAAGCGTATTCGGCGGGGATCAACGCCTACATAAATCAGCTCAAGCCCGCGCAATATCCGCTGGAGTACAAGTTGTTAGGCTACGCGCCTGAGCCCTGGACACCTATTAAGTGCGCCTACTTCCTGAAGTATATGTCGGGTGTGCTGGCCCTGGGTGCCGACGACGTAGCGATGACCAATATTCTGGCAAAGTACGGTCCCGAAGTAACCAATGACCTGTTTCCCAACTACCCAAAGCACGAAGACCCAATTATTCCGCCGGGTACGAAATGGGATTTCTTGCCCGTTTATTACCTGAAATCACCGTCGAACCCGGTGCCGGGCAAGAACGGCTTCGCCTTAAACTGGCCCCGTCATGACCCGGCCATCGGGTCGAATAACTGGGCTGTGGCCGCTACCAAATCGGCCACAGGCTATCCTATTCTGGCCAACGACCCGCACCTGAATCTTAGCCTACCCTCTATCTGGTACCTGATTCAGTTGCACACCCCCACGCTCAACGTCATGGGCGCGTCGATGCCCGGATCGCCGGGGGTCATTGGCGGATTTAACCAGCACATTGCCTGGGGCGAAACCAACGTGGGGTCCGACGTGCTCGATTTCTACAAGATCAAGTTCAAAGACAATACCCGCCGCGAATACTGGCACGATAACAAGTGGAAGCCCGTAACCCGGCGCGTTGAGGTGGTCAAGATCAAGGGCAGGCCCGATCTGGTCGATACCGTGCTGTATACCCACCACGGACCGGTAATGTATGAGCCGGGGCAGAAGTCATTCGCCAAGAACTTTCCCGTGGGTTACGCCGTGCGGTGGGTGGCGCATGACCCGGCCAACGAACTAAAGTGCTTTTACCTGCTAAACCGGGCCAAAAATCACGCCGATTACCGCGAAGCCCTCACGTACTACGGTGCTCCGGCGCAGAACTTTGTCTTCGCCGACGTTAATAAAGACATCGCTATTGCGCCCAATGGCCGTTTTCCGTTGAAAAAGAAGCAGCAGGGTAAGTTTCTGCTCGACGGTACCGACCCCAACGACGACTGGCGGGCATACATCCCCGCCGACCAAAATCCACATGTCAAAAACCCACCGCGTGGCTTTGTCAGTTCAGCCAACCAATCGTCTACCGACCCTACGTATCCTTATTACCTGAACTGGCAGTTCGCCCCTCATGAGCGCGGTTCACGCATCAATCAGCGGCTCACGGCCATGCAACGCGCCACCGTTGACAGCATTCGGAACTTGCAGTTCGACACCTATAACATACGGGCTGCCGAACTGCTGCCGAAATTGCTTAGCCACTTGCAGTCGGGTAACCTGTCGGCGGCGCAGAAACAGGCACTGAACACACTGCAACAGTGGACCTATAACCAAACGACTGCCGAACTTGGTCCAACCATTTTTGTGGAATGGGAAAAGCGGTTTATGGAGGCTTTGTGGGGCGATGAGTTACCCGATTCTGACTCGTTGCCCCTACGCAAACCCAGCGCTGATCGCACCATTCGCCTGCTCGAAGAAAACCCCAATGCCCGCTGGTTCGACGATGTACGTACCCCCGTTAAAGAAACCGTTGCCGACATTGTAACCCAGAGTTTCCGCGCCACCGTCGACACGCTCACTAAGCGCCATGGACCACAAGGAGCAGGCTGGCAATGGGCCACTACCAAGGCTACTAAAATCAGCCACCTGGCCCGCCTCGATGCGCTTAGTGCGCTTAATGTGCAGGTTGGGGGAGGGGCCACTGTAGTCAATGCCATTACCAGCCGTACCGGTCCTTCGTGGCGTCTGGTGGTTGAGCTGGGGCCAATGCCTACAGGCTACGCTGCCCTGCCTGGCGGACAGTCGGGTAATCCGGGTAGCCATTATTACCTAAATATGCTGGAAACCTGGCGAAAAGGGCAACTTACTAAGCTACAGTATCTTACCTCACCGCAGGCACCTGGTACCTACGTACGGTGGAAATTAAACTAACCCTATGATCTCGATTTTATTAATCGCCCTGCTTAGCGCGGTGGCTCAACTGGTGTTGCCCTGGTGGAGTATTGCCCTCGTGGCTTTTGCATTTTGCTTTGGTCGTCCGCAGGGTAGTGGCCGGGCGTTTCTATACAGTTTCGTGGGTGTTGCGCTGGTCTGGTTTGGTTATGCGATACTGCAGCATAGTCAAACCAATGGTATACTTACCAGCCGCATCAGTGAAGTGCTGAAGTTGCCCGCCAATCCAATCTTTCTACTGGTCATCACACCGCTGGTAGGTGGCCTGGTGGCCGGCTTGGCGGGTCTGGCGGGCTACTTCACCCGGCAGGCTCTGATGCCGACCGTAACCGTAAAGTCGTAGCTTTGTTACAAAATCAATCAATAACCAAGTTTCTCGTGAAGAATGCATCCCTGGCGATCAACGCCGTCCTGGCCGTCGCCGTTGCCGTATTGTACTACCTCCATTTTAAGAGTGCTACCCCCGCCGAGCCTACCAAAGCTGCCCCAACCGTGATTGAAGGCCGCAAAGTGGTGTATGTAAATGTCGATTCGTTAGTGACGAATTATGAGTATTTCAAAGACACCCGGAAGGTATTGGAGAGTAAGGAGTTCCAGTTGCAAAACGATCTGCAAAACCGTGCCCGGTCACTGCAGAACGAAGCCGCGTTTTTTCAACAGCGTGCTCAAACCATGACAATGGAACAGGGCCGCGCCACGGAGGCGTCGTTGCAAAAGAAACAGCAGGACCTGATGGCTTACCGCGAACGTGCTGCTCAGGGACTGGCAGTTGAGAAAGCCAAAGAAGAAGAGGCGCTCTACAACCAAATCTTCGATTACCTCAAGAAAGCAAATGCGCAGAATAAATACGAGTTTGTGCTGGGCTATCAGAAAGGCGGTAGTATCCTCTATGCTGATGGCGGCAATGATGTCACTAAACGTGTCATTGATGGTTTGAACAAAGCCTACAAAGAGAAACAGGCTGCTACCAAGAAATAATCGTGCCAAAGCCATTCGAGAAGAAGCCAGCCTATAGATAAGCTGGCTTTTTCTGTTGGCACACTATTTGCGGTAGTGAGCTTATTGAATTAAGCAGTAACTAAAAGTCTTCATTGCTCACCGGAAGGTTATTTTTTTGATGATTTTACTGCGCACCCGCCCTTACTAGCACGGTTAGGCACTGTTTTTGCCCATTATTTGGTGCCTCACGATGTTAGATGAGTTAACCACTCAACTTTCGTCGTCAACATCGCTCTGACTGGTCAATGCCGTATTGGGTCCTGAGGCTGTGGCTTCAATGCCATAAACAAGCGCAAGTTTGTTTATGAAACGTTGGCCAGTTAGGCGACTCTCCAATCGAATAGTCTGTTTATTGATTAACTTCCAGAACCCTGGCCCTCCGGCTGGGGTTTTTGTTTATACAGCCTATCTCGCTCGTACGACCGAGCACCTCGGTAGGCAGTTATTACCCTTAATGTACTTTTGAAAATGGCTTCAGCCTCTATTGTTAAGCAAGTCGATATTCGTAATCGGCGGGCCTCTTTTGAATACGCGTTCGTAGACACGTTCACCGCCGGTCTGGTGCTGACCGGCACGGAAATAAAATCGATTCGTCAGGGAAAAGTGAATCTGCAGGATGCCTACTGCTTATTTCTAGGTTCGGAACTGTACATCCGGCAAATGAGTATATCTACGTATACAGAGGGCACCTACAACAACCATGACCCGCTACGTGATCGAAAGCTGTTGTTAACAAAGCGCGAACTACGCCGGTTAACAGAGAATCTGAAAGATCAGGGCCTCACCATTGTGCCTATCCGCCTGTACACTAACCCGCGTGGATTTGCCAAGATCGACATCGCACTGGCTAAGGGTAAGAAACTGTATGACAAACGCGACAGCATTAAGGAACGGGATGCAACGCGGTCTATGCAACGCGGTCAATACGAGGACTAAAGCCGCCTGACAAGGTTGACTTTCAAGCGCGTTTGGCTGGCTTGTGGAAATGTTGAAAAGTGAGTAAATTGCTACGAAACAGAGGACCTACAACCACTATATGGGCAGGAAAGTATTAGTCTTAAATCAAGATTACAGTGCACTGAGCATCTGTTCTGTTCCTAAAGCATTTTTGCTGGTTTACCTGAGCAAAGCAGAACTGGTGGCCGAAGCCGAAGCACTCGCCCTTCGGACAATCGACAAAGAGTACCCAATGCCAACTGTTATCCGGCTACATCGCTACGTTCATTTGCCTTACAAAGGCGTCATGCTTACCCGGCAGAATGTCTTCAAACGAGATGGACACCATTGTCAGTATTGCGGCACGACTGATGATCTCACCCTCGATCACGTAATGCCTAAATCGCGTGGCGGCAAAACAAACTGGGATAACCTGCTCACCGCCTGCAAACGCTGCAATTCGCGTAAAGGAGATTTCACTCCGGAAGAGGCAAACATGAAAATGCGGCACAAACCATTTAAGCCTTCGTTTATCGTATTCCTTCGAGAATTTTCTGGTGTACTCGATGATAGCTGGATGCCGTTTCTGACCACCAAACGAGAACGAATCTACGATTAACCTCCCGCCCCGGCCCAAGTGCCGGGCTTTTTTTTGCCACACAATTGCTATCTTTGCAGTCCTTTTTGTAAAGGAGGCCTTCAGTGACCGGCATAGTTACTAAAAGCCTATTCATTTTTAACCTAAAGTCTATTTGTCATGACCCGGCAGGTGGATGTATGAGTGGGTCAGGTAAAACTATTTTATGAGCAAATCGCAGCAGACTGCAAACTTGCCCGAATTTGATTGGGATCGGGCAGACAACAAAGGGTTCGGTAGCGGCTATTCCGCCGCAGAGCGGGAGAGCATGGAGCAGATGTACGATGGTACACTGACCGAAGTAAATGAGAAGGATGTTGTGTTAGGAACGGTTGTAGGGATTACAGACCGCGAAATCCTGCTTAACATCGGCTTTAAATCGGACGGCCTGGTGCCCTCATCCGAATTCCGGGATCTGCCTGACCTGAAAGTTGGCGATCAGGTCGACGTGTACGTTGAAAATCAGGAAGACCCCAACGGGCAACTGGTGCTGTCGCGCAAGAAAGCCAAAGTAATTACTGCCTGGAAAAATATCCAGAAAGCCCTCGACGACGATCTGGTCATTGACGGATTCGTGAAGCGTCGTACCAAAGGTGGTCTGATCGTTGACATCTATGGTGTCGAAGCCTTCCTGCCCGGTTCGCAAATTGATGTGAAGCCTATCCGTGACTTCGACATCTATGTGGGCAAGAAGATGGAAGTGAAAGTGGTGAAAATCAACTACGCCAATGACAACGTAGTAGTTTCGCACAAAGTCCTGATCGAAAAAGATCTGGAGGCACAACGCGCGCAGATCCTGAACAACCTCGAAAAAGGGCAGGTGCTGGAAGGCGTGATCAAAAACATGACCAATTTCGGTGTATTCATCGACCTGGGTGGTGTAGATGGTCTGTTGCACATTACCGATATCTCGTGGGGCCGTATCAGCCACCCGTCAGAAGTGCTCAACCTCGATCAGCGTGTAAACGTGGTGGTGTTGGATTTCGACGAAGAGAAGAAGCGTATTTCGCTGGGCATGAAGCAACTTCAGGCTCACCCTTGGGATGCTCTCACCGAAGACATTCAGGTTGGCTCACGTGTGAAAGGCCGCATTGTGAACGTTGCCGATTACGGTGCTTTCCTCGAAATCATGCCGGGTGTAGAAGGTCTGATCCACGTATCGGAAATGTCATGGTCGCAGCACCTGCGTAATCCACAGGAATTTTTGAAAGTGGGCGACGAAGTGGAAGCAGTGGTGTTGACACTCGACCGTCAGGACCGGAAAATGTCATTGGGCATTAAGCAACTCTCGGCTGACCCCTGGACGCGCCCAGACCTGACCACTAAATATGCGGTAGGTAGTCGCCATACGGGTATTGTACGTAACCTGACCAACTTTGGTCTGTTCCTTGAACTGGAAGAGGGCATCGACGGTCTGGTACACGTGTCAGATTTGTCATGGACCAAGAAGATCAAGCACCCATCAGACTTCACCAAAGCAGGTGAAAACCTCGACGTGGTTGTGCTTGAGCTGGACGTTGACAACCGTCGTTTGGCTTTAGGCCACAAGCAGCTTGAGGAAAATCCATGGGATACGTTTGAAGATACCTTTACCGTTGGTTCTGTTCACCGTTGCACTGTCTTGTCGAAAAACGACAAGATGGCCACGCTGGAACTACCTTACGGTATCGAGGGCTTCTGTACTCTGCGGAACCTGGCTAAGGAAGACGGCACGTTTGCCGAAGTGGGCGAATCACTTGACTTCCGCGTAACTGAGTTCTCAAAAGAAGACAAGCGGATTATGCTGTCGCACACTCGTACCTGGCAGGAGAGAAGCGAGCCTGCATCGGCCAACAAAGAAGCAAAGCCAAAAGCAGCTAAAACTGACAAAGCTCCTGCTGCTCCGGCCGCACAGGGTGATCAGCGTGGTGCTACCCTTGGTGATCTCGATGCGCTGGCCGCGTTGAAAGAGCAGATGGAAGGCCGCAATTAAGTTGCTGAAGCTTACATATAAGCGAATTTGATAGGAGCGTTTCCCGGCATAAAGTTGGGAAACGCTTTTGTCGTTAAGGGGTAATGGACTACCTTTGTCCTGTTAACGAAAGGTTCCGTGGCCGAGTGGCTAGGCTCAGCTCTGCAAAAGCTGCTACAGCGGTTCGAATCCGCTCGGAACCTCCCTGTTTTCAGAAGCCGTCATCGTCTGTTTTGCGATGGCGGCTCTTTTTTTAGATAAAATTCCGGGAACTTTTTAGCCTATTACAAGTCGATATTGTTTACTACCCAAGTAGGCTATAGCCAAAACAAAAACCCCTTTAAAATAGCTTTGAAGCGGCTTTTGTATTGTGGCAATCGTGGCTTACTTTTGTGGGCCAATGCTTTACGGAGGCACATCATGCAAGTAAATAAAGATCATAAATCATTCGTTATGAGCCGTTTAGGTAGGTTTTGCGGAGCATTTGCTCTGGCGACGACTCTGTTAGTCAACGGAGGTCAAGCTAATGCGCAGGACTCGTCGGCAGCACAAGGTGGGGGCGGGCCAGCAGTGGCCGCAGCAGCACCCGCCGCCGGAGGTGGAGGTGACATAGCAAAGGGAAAAGAACTCTTTACTAATAACTGCCAGCAGTGTCACAACACTAATGAAGTAGCCTTGGTAGGACCAGGTCTAAAAGGAGTTCGTCAACGGACCCCTGGAGCCGAATGGCTTCACAAGTGGATCCGTAATTCGTCGACGGTCATCGCCTCTGGCGACCAATACGCCGTTAAGATCTACAATCAGTTCAACAAAACGCAGATGTCTTCTTTTCCGAATCTGACGGATAAGGACATCGATGGCATTCTGGATTACATCGATTCGGAAAATGCCGGGCCGAAGGCAGCTGCTACAGGAGGCGATAATAAGACCACCCCAGGCGCACAAACAAACGGCGATAGCACACCTTCTGCTTCGTCAGGACCTTCTGAGTTGTTCACGCTGGTACTGGTTGCCCTACTCGTTGTCATGCTCCTCGTCTTAGGCGTGTTGTTTGTTATCGTAAACATTCTGTCTAAGGCTGTTAGTCCGCAGGCCGTTGGCATTGATCAGACAGTAACGACAACCCCGCTGGTACAGCGTTTACGTCAGGGTCTGACCAATACGGTTAACAACTCAACAGTTCGTTCGGTGGCTATTTGGCTCTTCCTGTTTGTTGCAACCAAGATGTCGATTGATGGCTTGTATTCAATTGGTATTCAGCAAGGTTACGCCCCGAAGCAGCCGATTGCTTACTCGCACAAATTACACGCCGGTCAGTATAAGATTGACTGTAATTATTGCCACACGGGTGTGAACAAGGGCAAATCAGCCACGATTCCGGCAGCCAACATCTGTATGAACTGCCACGGTGTGATCAAGAAAGAGTCTCCCGAGATTCAGAAGATATACGCGGCCATTGAGAACAATCAGCCTATTGAATGGATTCGGGTGCACAACTTGCCAGATCTGGCTTACTTCAACCACGCTCAGCACGTAAATGTGGGTAACGTTCAATGCCAAAGCTGTCATGGTGAGATCCAGAAGATGGAAGTAGTTGAGCAGCGGTCATCTCTGACCATGGGCTGGTGTATTGATTGCCACCGCAAAACGGAGGTTAATTCTAAAGACAATGCCTACTACGATAAGCTTGTTGCTCTGCACCGCAAAGAGTCGAAAGAACCGCTAAAGGTGGCCAATATTGGCGGTCTTGAGTGTTCGAAATGCCACTATTAATCTCTCAGCCCAACCACAGTGATTTTCTGGTTGGAACAATTGCTATATGGAACAAGTAACCAAGCGGTACTGGAAGGGTGTTGAGGAACTGCGCAACGACGCAACCTACGTGAAGCATGCACAGTCAGAGTTTGTTGAGCCGTCGGCCAACGACCTGCAAAGCATTTTCGACGGTTCAAACGCTCCCCGCCGTGATTTTTTGAAAACGATTGGTTTCGGTATGGCTGCTGTGTCATTGGCCGCCTGCGAAACGCCTGTACATAAAGCCATTCCGTATCTTAACAAACCGGAGGGTACATTTCCGTCTATCTCAGATTATTACGCATCGACGTATACAGACGGAGGTGAATACGCCAGCATTTTGGTAGAAACACGAGAAGGTCGCCCTATCAAGATTGAAGGTAACCCATTATCTAGTGTAACAAAGGGTGGAACAACAGCTCGTGTGCAAGCTGCTGTATTATCGTTGTATGACATCGACAAGCTGAAAGGCGCTAAGCGTGGTGGCAATGATATTACGTGGGAAACTGCCGATAAAGAGATTACAAACCAATTGGCTGCAATTGCAGCTAAAGGTGGTGCGATCCGGCTGGTAACGTCAACCATTATCAGCCCATCAACCAAAGCAGTTATTGCTGACTTTGCCGCGAAGTACCCTACTGTAAGGCACATTATGTATGATGCAAATTCGGTGTCAGGTATAATGCAGGCCAATCAGCTTTCGTTTGGTCGTCCGGTTGTGCCTAGCTACGATTTCAGCAAGGCAAAAACCATTGTCAGTATCGGCGCCGATTTCCTCGGTACCTGGATTGCGCCATTAAACTACATGAAAGATTACGCCAAGACGCGTAAGATTGGTGCTGTAGGAGGAGGCAATAAACAAATGTCGCGTCATTATCAGTTTGAGACAATTCTGTCGATGACTGGCTCGAACGCAGACTACCGTGGAACATACAAACCTTCGCAGGAGGGATTGGTTGTTGCCAGCCTGTATAATAAGGTAGCTGCCAAGTTGGGTGCTGCGCCTATCAGCGCACCAGCCGTAACAATACAGTATCTGGACAAAGCTGCCGCTGACTTGATTGCCTCACGTGGCCGATCACTGGTCGTAGCCGGCTCAAACGACCCAAACGTTCAGGTAGTCGTTAATGCGCTTAACAACTTGTTGGGTAGCTATACGTCAACAATTAATCTGGCCGTGGCAGTCAATACCCGTCAAGGGAACGACCAGCAAATGAACGCTTTTGTGAATGAGCTGAAAGCGGGTCAGGTGCAAGGCGTCATGTTCTTTGCTGCTAACCCGGTTTATGACCATCCACGTGGTGCTGAGATAGCTCAGGCATTGGCTAAAGTGCCTCTGTCTATCTACTTTGGCGATCGCGCAGACGAAACAGGTTCATTAACAAAGTACATCACCCCAACTCCTCACTTCTTGGAGTGTTGGAATGATGCAGAGCCTGTAACTGGCCATTATAGTCTGACACAACCAGCGATTACCCATATTTTCAAGACTCGTCAAATGCAGACAAGTTTACTGACGTGGGCTGGTTTGCCGAATGATTACCAAGAGTATGTGAAGCGTCAGTGGAAAGCGAACCAGTTTCCAAAGGCAACCGGTTTCGCCAGTTTTGACGCTTTTTGGATCAAGGCTCTCCATGATGGTGTCTTTGAACCTACAGCAATGCCAGCTCCCGTTGCCGCTAGCTTTGCTGGTGACGTAGCAACTGCTGGAAATGCTATTGCTCAGCGGTATAAGCCAACTACCGGTATGGAAGTGGCTTTATATGAGAAAGTAGGCATTGGCACAGGCTCGCAGGCTAATAACCCCTGGTTACAGGAGTTTCCAGATCCAGTCTCTAAAGCTTGCTGGGATAACTACGCTGCCGTTTCGCAAAAGACCGCGGCTGATTTGGGCGTTGAGCAAAGCGAGATGGTGAGTATCGACGTAGCTGGTAAAACAGTTGAGTTACCCGTCTTAATTCAACCAGGTCAGGCGGATCAGACGGTAGCTGTCGCGATTGGCTATGGCCGCACAAAGTCGGGACGTTGCTCTGACGGAGTTGGTCAAAACGTTTACCCGTTGGCTAGTCTGGCTGGTGGCTTTGTATCGATGAGCGCGGTCAACGCAACCGTAGCCAAGCGTAGTGGTCGGCATGAAATTGCTCAGACGCAGACGCACGAAACGGTAATGGGCCGCAAGGCAGTGCTTCAGGAGGGTATACTGGCTCGTTATCAGAAGAACCCCCGCGAAGGTCGCTATGAACCAGAAGTAGAAACATCAAAAGGTCCGGTGCACGCCACCGACATTACACTCTGGCACGGCTATGGTAAACCTAACCACTCGTGGGGTATGGTCATTGACCTTAACTCGTGTATTGGTTGTGGCGCCTGTGTAGTGGGTTGTATATCAGAAAATAATACACCTACTGTTGGCCGTGAAGAAGTGCTTGCCCGGCGCGAAATGCACTGGATGCGGATTGACCGTTATTACAGCAGCGACGCCGAACCAGAAAAAATGGGTGCCATTGCTGGATATAAAGCGCTGGAAGTAGCTTCTGCTAATCCAGAGGTGACGTTCCAGCCTATGCTATGCCAGCACTGCAGCAACGCTCCCTGTGAAACAGTTTGCCCTGTTTTGGCAACGACGCATAGCACGGAAGGGCTAAACCAGATGACGTACAACAGGTGTATTGGTACACGTTACTGCGCCAACAACTGCCCCTACAAAGTGCGTCGTTTCAACTGGTTCAAGTACCATGATGAAGACAAGTTTGATTACCAGTTCAATAATGATCTGGGTAAAATGGTCATCAACCCTGACGTTACGGTTCGGTCGCGTGGTGTGATTGAAAAGTGTTCGTTTTGCGTACAGCGTATTCAGGAAGGCAAGTTGACAGCTAAGAAAGAACGTCGTCGTCCTTTGCCAGACGAAATTCAATCGGCTTGTGCCCAGGCTTGCCCAACAGACGCTATCATTTTTGGTGATATGAACAACCCGGAGAGCACAATCTCGAAGGTATTGAGTACAGAGCTAAACGAGCGAGCCTTCCACGTGCTGGAAGAAATTAACGTTCGGCCACAAATCGCTTACCTGACAAAGATTCGTAACAAAGACGAAGGGCCTAAGCAGGAAAGCACTCAGGAAACAGTTTCGTAAGCATCAACGTACTAACTGATTAAAAGACAATAAAATGCATATCACTTCAGCCGTACGTACACCGCTGGTATCTGGCGGTAAGACATATGCCGACGTTACTGAGGACGTCTGCAGGCAGGTAGAAGGCAAGCCCACTCGTGAGTGGACGATTGCTTTTACGATCTCTGCTTTGGTACTGGTTTATGGCTCTGCCTGTGTCTTCTACACATGGTGGGAAGGTCTCGGCGTTTGGGGGCTGAACAAAACGGTTGGTTGGGCCTGGGATATTACCAACTTCGTATGGTGGGTAGGTATCGGTCACGCTGGCACACTCATCTCAGCTATTCTGTTGCTGTTCCGTCAAAAATGGCGGACCTCAGTTAACCGGGCTGCAGAAGCAATGACCATTTTCGCGGTAGTATGCGCGGCCATGTTCATCTTCATGCACATGGGCCGTCCGTGGATGGCTTATTGGGCGCTGCCACTACCAAATACCTTCGGCTCATTATGGGTGAACTTCAAATCGCCACTGGTATGGGACGTGTTTGCTATCAGCACTTATTTCACGGTATCACTTGTGTTCTGGTACATGGGTCTTGTGCCTGATTTGGCTACGATCCGTGACCGTGCCCGTAGCAAAGTGAGCCGATACATTTACGGGGCGTTATCGCTCGGATGGAATGGATCAGCCAAAACCTGGGCTCGTTATGAGTACATGAGCCTGATTCTGGCTGGTATCTCTACGCCATTGGTGCTTTCGGTGCACACTATCGTAAGTATGGACTTTGCCACGTCGGTAATTCCGGGTTGGCATACTACCATCTTCCCTCCATATTTTGTAGCTGGTGCTATTTTCTCTGGCTTCGCGATGGTGCAAAACCTGATGCTGATCATCCGGGTCGTGTTCAAATTAGAAGATTACATTACAACTGAACACATCGAGTCGATGAATAAGATCATCACCCTCACAGGTTCAATTGTGGGTGTGGCTTACATCACCGAGTTCTTCATTGCCTGGTATTCAGGCAGCGAGTTTGAAAGCTACGCATTCATCAACCGGGCATCAGGTCCGTACTGGTGGGCTTACTGGGCTATGATGACGTGCAACGTTATCTCGCCACAGCTATTCTGGTCAAAGACAATCCGTACTTCTGTTGTTTGGACGTTTGTGCTGTCTGTGGTTGTGAACATCGGTATGTGGTTTGAGCGGTTTGTAATTATTGTAACATCGCTACACCGCGATTACCTGCCATCGAGTTGGGCTATGTTCCACCCAACTCTGTTCGACATCAGCGACTACATTTTCTCGTTTGGTTTATTTTTCACGCTCTTCCTGCTATTTGCCAAGTTCCTGCCTGTAGTCAATATGGCTGAAGTGAAAGCCATCATCAAGTCATCATCAGAAAAGCTGCCACAATCGGTGTCTGGTGTGGCTAAAGGAGAGCGCGTGACAAACCCAACGTTCAACAAAAACGTCGATTAATTTTTAGACTATATGGCAACGCCAGTAAATAGTAAGTTTTTGGTCGGCATTTTCGATGACGACGATGTAGTGCTTAAAGCGGTACGGGAAGTTCGGGAATCTGGCGTTCGGATTCATGAGGTGTACACGCCGTTTCCAATTCACGGGTTGGACGTAGCATTGGGTCACCCTCGTTCACGCCTGGGTATTGCTGCCTTCATGTTCGGGTTAACAGGGTGTATTACTGCATTATTGCTGATGTCATACACCGAAAAGTTTGACTGGCCAATGGTTGTGGGTGGTAAAGACTCGTTTTCATTTCCGATTTACATCCCGATTACGTTCGAGCTAACAGTGTTGTTCACCGCTTTAGGAATGGTGGCAACGTTTATCATCTCAAACAACATGGGTCCTACGGTTAAGCCGTTGATGTTTGACCTGCGGACTACCGACAATAAGTTTGCTATGGCCATTGATCTGGAAAAGAACTCACTGCAGGAAACAGCAATCGAGTCTATTTTGAAGCAGTCAGGCGCCGCTGAAGTAAACGTTAAGCAGTTTTAAGAAAAGATCATGAAGTTTAATCACATAGCTCTTTTAGCGATAAGTGCTTTCGGTACGTTGCTGGTAAGCTCATGTGGAGATAGCCACAATGACACTGGGACGCAATATGCACCCCAGATGTATGATGCTGTTGGTTATGAACCATATAGGCAGGTAAGAGCAAATACTATCAATCCTTATGGATTGAATATGCGTGACCCAGCCCGTGGTACTGTAGCGCGGCCAAATTATCACACAAGCTTTGGTAAGGGTGATAGCGTAACAAGGGATTTAATGATCTACAATATCCCCAAAGACAGCATTGCCATTGCAGAACGCACACTGGTGAATCCTATAGCGTTAACAGATGCCAGCCTCGACGAAGGTAAAGTACTGTACGGTCGCTATTGCATCCATTGCCATGGCGAAAATGGCAAAGGTGATGGCTTAGTAGGTAAGGAATATAAAGGTGTTCCCAACTACTCGGTAGGAGACTATAAGACGATGAATGACGGGCATATTTTCCACGTCATTACACATGGTAAAGGGCGGATGTGGCCACACGGTTCACAGATGACCCCTGAGGAACGCTGGAAGATTGTGCTGTATGTTCACAAACTTCAACAGGGTTAAAAGATCAAGTCAAACAGCCTCAATCTGTTCAAGCATATTGGGGCTTTTTTCAACAGTTAAAATTGTCGGTAATGGCATCAGTACACGCGATACCTTCTTTAGATGAACAATACGAATTCACAGCCGAAGCAAAGCGGCGGTTGATTATCGGAGGCGTTGTTGGCGTCGCTTTGGTTGCAATTGGATCATTCTTACTCGCATCGGGTGTGGGCGAACACGCTCATGAAGCTGTACAAGGTCATGGTCTGAGCGAAGGTCATGAAGGCGCGCATGGCCATTACACCTGGATGACTCGCTTTTGGGCTAATGTGTGGGTAAACAGCGTGTACTTTACGGGTATAGCTGTTGCTGGCATGTTTTTCCTGTCGTATAACTATCTGGCGCAAGCTGGCTGGTCGTCAGTGATCAAGCGTATACCAGAAGCGATGCCTGCATTCTTGCCCGTGATGGGTATTATCATGCTCGCCACTTTCCTTATTGCTGGCCATGATTTATTTCATTGGACACATGCAGAGCTGTATGTAAAAGGTGGCGAAGGGTATGACCCAATCATTGCTGGAAAGAAAGGCTTTCTGAATACGCCGTTCTTTTTAGGAAGAATGATCTTTTATTTCGTCTCTTGGTACTTCCTCTGGCGCATCCTGCGTAACTATTCACTTCAGGAAGACCTAAACGGCGGTACAGAATACTACTACAAAAGCATGAAATTTGGCGTGGTATTCCTTGTGATATTTGCTGTGACCTCATCGACTGCTGCCTGGGACTTGATCATGTCTATCGACACGCATTGGTTTAGCACTATGTTTGGTTGGTATACGCTAGCCAGCTGGCACGTAGCAGGCCTGGCTACAATGACACTGGTAGTGGTAATGCTGAAAGAGCAAGGTTACCTACAGGCTGTGAACCAAAGCCATTTGCATGACTTGGGTAAATTTATCTTTGCATTCAGCATCTTTTGGACATACGTGTGGTTTGCTCAGTTTATGCTGATTTACTACGCCAATTTGCCCGAGGAAACCATCTACTACCGTGAGCGTTTCAGCGGTTATGGGGGTATCTACCTAGCACCATTTTTTGTTAATCTATTCTTAAACTTTGTCTTTCCGTTCCTCGTTCTCATGACAAGGGATGCGAAACGCACGACTGTTCTGTTGAAGGTAGCTTGCTGGGGTGTTCTTGTTGGTCACTATTTCGATTTCTACACGAACATCATGCCAGGAACGGTTGGCGAGCATGGGGGATTTGGTCCTATTGAGTTCGGTATGATCCTGATTTTTGCTTGTGCATTTATCTGGTCTGTATCGACACAGTTGACCAAAGCAAATTTGATTGCTAAGAACCATCCGCTGCTTGAAGAAGCATTGCACCACGACATTTAGACTTTATCTAAATCACGTTATCACATGGTATACATCGTAGGACTTCTCTCGATTGTCTTTCTCGCTCTTGCCTTTATGGTGTTCGGTCGGCTGACCAACGTAATGAAGGGTGTAAGCACCCCTGAAGTGGGTGAAGAGCAGTATGGCACTACAAGCAACAAACTCAACGGAGCCATGTTTATGGTCTTCCTTGTATTGGGAGTTATTGCTGCCACCTGGTCGTTTGTTCACTCGACCCAGTACTTTTTACCAGAAGCTTCTTCTGAACACGGTCGTCGTACAGACACTCTGTTTTGGGTGTCTATGGCCATTGTAACAGGGTCGGCTCTTCTGACAAATATTTTCCTGTTCTACTTTGCGTTTAAGTACCAGTACAAGAACGGTAGGCGGGCAACATACTATCCAGAGAACCACAAGCTGGAACTGTATTGGACTGTTACGCCAGCCGTTGTTATGGCTTTGATGGTGTTTACTGGCTGGCAGGCATGGCGCGACATCATGTCGGAGGCGCCTGCTGGTGCACAGGAGGTTGAACTGATAGGGAAGCAATTTAACTGGATTGCCCGTTACCCTGGTATTGATAACAACAAGCTTGGCAACTACAACTACAAGCTAATTGACAATAACAACGATACTGGAATTGACTTCTCTGATGAGAATGCCTTCGACGATTTTACGAATACAACTGAATTACATATTCCAGTTGGCAAGCCTGTGCTGATTCGTATCCGGGCACGTGATGTGTTGCACAGTGTGTTTATTCCGCATATGCGTGTGAAGATGGATGCGGTACCAGGTATGCCAACGCGTTTCTGGTTTAAACCTGAGAAAACTACGGAGCAGATGCGCAACGAGACAGGCAACCAGGCGTTTAAGTACGAGATTGCTTGCACGGAAGTATGCGGTCGTGGACACTTTTCAATGAAAATGAATTTAGTTGTTGAAGACGAAGATTCATGGAAAAAATGGTGTGCAGAGCAAAAGCCTTTGTTGACATCATATCCTGAATATGCATCACGAATCCCTTCTAATCTGAGAGCCAAAGCTGCAAAATATTTGCCAGCAGCAGATAGTACGGCTACAGCTTCGGCGGGTGGTGCTGCTACCGCTGGAAATGCTTCTCTTCGTTAACGGTCCAACTAAAGACAACAACACTAATTATGGCAACTGAAAGCGCTGTCTCGACTCTATCGGTTCATGACGCCGAGCATGACCATCATGAAGAATTAAGCTTCTTGCGGAAGTATGTTTTCGCAGAAGATCACAAAACAATTGCCAAGCAGTACTTGATTTCTGGTATCATTTGGGCAATCATTGGTATATCTTTTTCGGTTATCTTCCGGCTTCAGTTAGGCTTTCCCCAATTAAAGCTGGAGTTTCTGCGCCCACTTATCGGCAACTGGATTGACGAGACGGGTAAACTCTCGCCAGACTTTTACCTAGCTCTAGTGACAATGCACGGCACCATCATGGTGTTTTTTGTGCTGACTGCCGGTCTAAGTGGTACATTCAGTAACTTCTTGATTCCGTTGCAGGTAGGTGCTCGTGATATGGCATCAGGCTTCCTGAACATGCTATCTTACTGGTTTTTCTTCTTGGCCAGTATGCTCATGTTCGTATCTCTGTTTCTTGAGACGGGTCCTGCCGCGGGTGGTTGGGTAGTGTATCCGCCATTGAGTGCACTGCCACAGGCACACATGGGTTCGCAAATGGGTATGACATTGTGGTTGTCCAGTATGGCCCTGTTTATCGTGTCGCAGTTGCTAGGTGGTATTAACTACATCACTACAGTTATCAACCTACGTACCCGTGGTATGTCGTTTAGCAAATTGCCGCTGACAATTTGGGCATTTTTCCTAACGGCGATCCTTGGTTTGATTTCGTTTCCAGTGCTCTTGTCGGCAGCGTTGCTGCTGATTTTCGACCGTAGCTTCGGTACCAGTTTCTTCCTCTCTGAGATCTATGTAGCTGGTGAGGCGTTACCGAACGTTGGAGGTAGCCCAATTTTGTTCCAACACCTGTTTTGGTTCTTGGGTCACCCTGAGGTTTACATTGTTATGTTGCCAGCTCTGGGAATCACCTCAGAAATCATTGCCACGAATTCTCGTAAGCCAATCTTTGGTTATCGGGCTATGATTGCATCCATGATGGGTATCGCTTTCCTGGCGTTTATAGTATGGGCGCACCACATGTTCGTGACAGGAATGAACCCCTTCCTCGGATCGGTTTTCATGTTCCTGACATTGATTATCGCTGTGCCCTCTGCTGTGAAGGCGTTTAACTACATCACTACGCTTTGGCGGGGTAATATCCGGTTTACGCCGGCTATGCTATTCTCGATTGGACTGGTGTCATTCTTTATCTCAGGAGGTGTAACAGGTCTTATTCTCGGTAACTCAGCACTTGACATTCAACTGCATGACACATACTTCGTTGTCGCTCACTTCCACCTGGTAATGGGTGCTTCATCGGCGTTTGGCTTGTTGGCTGGTGTTTACCACTGGTTCCCGAAGATGTTTGGCCGTATGATGAATGAGAAGATGGGCTATGTTCACTTCTGGATGACGTTTATCGGTATTTACTGCATTTTCTTTCCAATGCATTATATCGGTATAGCTGGTTTCCCTCGTCGTTATTACGCTTTCACGTCGAATGACTTCACAAAGAATATCTTCCAGGACATGAACTCGTTCATTAGCATCATGGCTGTGATTACGTTCTCTGCTCAGTTCCTGTTCTTGTACAACTTTGTGTATAGCTTGATCAAAGGCAAAAAAGCAACACAGAATCCTTGGCACTCAAACACCCTGGAGTGGACGACGCCAGTTGTACCAGGTCATGGTAACTGGCCGGGCGAGATTCCCGCTGTATATCGTTGGCCTTATGATTACAGCAAGCCGGGCGCCAAAGATGACTTTATTCCTCAGAACGTGCCTTACTCTGCTACGCCAGAATCAAATCTTCCGCATGAGAATGAGTTGATTTCGCTGGAAAAAGCGATCGAAGCACAAAACTATAATGACCAGTTTAAGCAACCTCATTAATGAGCGTTCGTTCAGGCGCCTGGCGCTCCTAACTGTTCTGTCTGTTTTCTTATTGATTTTGGTAGGCGGAATAGTTAGGAGTACAGGGTCTGGAATGGGTTGCCCAGATTGGCCTAAGTGTTTTGGGCAATGGGTTCCCCCAACTGATGTCTCTGAGCTGCCAGCTAATTACCAGCAGATATACGCCCATCGGGGTTATAAGGACGTCCAGTTCAACGTCGCAAAGACTTGGACAGAGTATTTGAACAGATTATTGGGCGCCCTGATAGGCGTATTCATCTTTCTAACTTTTGCAGCTTCTATTAAAGCCTACTGGCGGCGGGATCGCCCCATTGTAGGCTTTAGTTTTTTGGCTTTTCTGTTAGTTGGCTTTCAGGGGTGGCTGGGCGCAAAAGTAGTGTCCAGTGTATTATCGGGTTGGCTAATTACGCTACACATGCTGTTGGCCATCATCATTGTTGGTGTTTTGCTATATGTAGCAACCAGGAGTCAGGCTCACATATATCGATTCGGGCAGACAACGGCTAAACCTAGTGTGTATCGGTGGATATGGATTAGTAGTGGTCTATTACTGTTTCAGATACTACTCGGTACCCAGGTCAGAGAAATGGTTGATGAAGTGGCCAGCCAGTTGGGTCAGCAACAGCGATACATGTGGGTGAGTGAGCTCGGGATAAGATTCTATGTTCACCGAACTTTCTCGCTGGTGGTTTTGGCTAGTCAACTAGCCTGGATTCTCCCGTTTTTGCGAAATAATACTGCAAAAGGGGCCGCGACAACACTAGCATCCTTTGTTGTTGGTCTCATCTTAATAGAAATAGCAACGGGAGCAATCATGGGCTATTTCGCTATTCCAGCCTGGGCACAGCCTGTACACCTTACACTAGCGGTAACTGTACTTGGATTCCAGTTTTTAGTCATTCTGTTGCTTTATGCGAATCGGCTTTTGCCTGATTCATATAAAGACACGAGCGAGATGCTACGTGCAAACACACCTACGTTATGAGCACACCCCTGGAAGTAGCTACTGAGCAGCGCCCTAAACCTGTGCTTAGGCCCTGGTGGTATACGTACTTTGAGTTGCTCAAATTCAGGCTATCGTTTCTGGTTGCGTTCTCTGGCGTGTTAGGCTACATGATGGGTGCAGAACGACCTTACTCACTTTGGTTAATGGCGTTATTTAGTATCAGCGGGCTACTAGTAACAGGCGCCGCTAATGCTGTGAATCAAGTGCTTGAAGTAGAATTCGACCGGCTCATGCAACGTACAGGAGACCGTCCTTTGCCATCTGGACGGCTAAGCAAACAGAAAGCCCTGATCTTTGTTGCTGTAACCTTGTTTATTGGACTGTTTATTCAAACGAACAGCTTCAACCCGCTTACAGCAGGTGTTTCGTTCGTTTCCTTTTTGCTGTATGGGTTTGTATACACGCCGCTCAAGCGCGTTGGTTCAATTGCAGTCTATGTAGGGGCAATACCTGGTGGACTGCCTCCACTGATTGGCTGGATTGCAGCGACGGGTACCGTCAATGGTGAAGCATGGTGGCTTTTCGCTTTGCAATTCGTCTGGCAGTTTACCCACTTCTGGGCTGTTGCCTGGGTGTTGGATAATGATTACGCGAAAGCTGGTTTCAAGCTTTTACCTCTAAAAAGACCTCCATCTAGTCGCACGGCATGGGTGATTCTATTGTTTACAATATGGCTATTACCACTAGCTTTAGTACCCTATGAAATGGGTTATACAGGGGTTGTGTCTAGTATCATTGCAACTGTGATGGCCGTTGTTTTAGTAGTATTCAACATAGCCTTGGTACGAAACCCAACAGTTGCCACCGCTAAGCGACTTATGTTTTCAGCATTTGCCTATTTACCGATTGTTCAAATCGCGTTTGTTATAGATCGCGTCTGACATGAAAGAGGAAACAGAAGAAATAAAATGGCTCGAAGAAGAGCCGGAAGAAACACTTTCAGTAAACCCCAAGCGGTTTATACTGTGGTTGTTTATTGTGAGCATACTGATGCTGTTTGCTTCCTTTACCAGTGCCTATCTGGTGCGTAGAGCAGAGGGAAACTGGCTCGACTTTGTTATGCCATCCGTGTTTGCCTACAGTACAGGTGTTTTGATTGTCAGCAGCATTACAATGCACTGGGCCTATCTGGCTGCCAAAAAAGACAATTTCAATGCGCTCAGGATAGCGATTACCATTACTTTTGTGCTTGGAATGATATTCCTGTACATGCAGTTCCAGGGATGGGTTGAATTAGTAAGGAACGACGTTTATTTCGTTGGTAACCCGGCCGGTTCATTCATCTATGTGTTTACGGGTATGCACGCGTTCCACCTTATATCCGGACTGATTGTGCTTGTCTTTGCTTTGGTGGCCGCGTTTCGTTTACGAATACACGCTAAGTCACTCGACCAGATACACATTGCAACCGTTTACTGGCATTTTTTGGACGTGCTCTGGCTTTACTTGTTTTTCTTTTTACTCTATTTCCATTAATACGTTTAAAATCGCATGGCGGCTACAGCAGCAACAACTGACGAGTCAGTAGTATTTGACAAGAAAGCGTGGATGGGCGGCGTTGAACCGATGAACGCCAGCTATGGTAAGCTGATGATGTGGTTCTTCCTAATCTCAGATACGTTCACTTTTTCTGCCTTATTGGTGACTTATGGCCTTATTCGGTATAGCTATCCGGCCTATTCGCCAGAAATCAACGGGGTTCCTTTTCATTTCTCGAACACATACTGGCCTGTACCTGATCATGTGTTTAATGCGCTTCCGTTCCTGCATGGCCTCAACGCGCCACTGATTTTTGTGGGCCTGATGACGTTCATCCTGATTTTCTCATCTGTTACAATGGTACTTGCCGTTGAGGCTGGACACCGGCGTGACCGGCGGGATGTGGAAAAATACATGCTTTGGACTATTCTTGGCGGGTTTGCTTTCCTGAGTAGCCAAGCTTGGGAATGGTCACACTTTATTCATGGAACGGAGGAAGGTAGCACTATTCGCGAGCTGGTGGCTGGCCAATGGGTACAGCACACTATTTTCGGTGCTAACCTGGCCGAGAATCAGTATGGCCCGCCTGCATTTGCCGACCTGTTCTTTTTTATAACTGGTTTCCACGGTACACACGTTTTCTCCGGTGTGCTGCTGAATATTCTGATCTTCTACCGAACGTCGACGGGCATGTATGACCGTCGGGGTAGCTACGAAATGGTTGAGAAGGTTGGGTTATACTGGCACTTTGTTGACCTAGTCTGGGTCTTTGTGTTTACCTTCTTCTATCTGGTTTAATTCATTTGTCGTCATGGCCAATACCCCATACACTGATAATCACGGCGGAACAGACGTTGCTCCACCACCTGCCAATACCAAAATAATCTGGCGCACATTTATCATCCTGTGCATAATAACCGCGTTTGAGTTCCTGATTGCCTTTACGATGAAGGCTGGCTACCTCCGGGTGTCCATCTTTGTGGGAATGACCATTATCAAGGCATTCTACATTGTTGGTGAGTTTATGCACCTGAAGCACGAAGTGAAAAGCCTGATATGGTTTATCCTTTTGCCAGTCATCTTTGTTATGTGGTTGTTACTAGCGTTAATGTATGAAGGTGGCTCCATTTTCATGAGCAGATAAATATGGCTTCATTTCGAAAGGCCGGGATCCTCTTCTTCGTGTTGATGGTCCCGGCTTTGTCGTACATAATCTACCGGTTTGGTACGACCAATTACTACACACTGCCTCGCTTTATTCCAGTCATCGATTCGACTACAAATGAACCTGTCATGCATAAGGTGACAGATCAATTTGGTGAACGAACTGACACCTTGTTTCGGAAAGTGCCGGGCTTTAAGCTGACCGACCAGGACGGCAAACCCGCTACAGAGGCTTTAAGAAAAGGCAAGATCCATGTTGCCAATTTCTTCTTTACCCGTTGCGGCACTATCTGTCCTAAGATGAACACTAACCTCTCGCGGGTGCAGGATATCTTTAAAGACCGAAACGATCTGGTGTTCTTGTCATTCAGCGTAGATCCCATCAATGACAAACCCGCCGAATTGACCGCCTACGCTAAACGAATGCATGCGCTGCCCGGTAAATGGTATTTTTTGACCGGCGATAAAGCTCAGATTTATAACTTAGGACAACACGGGTATTTCCTGCCCGTAGTTGATCATGGGGTCAGCTACGGCTCACCCGACGAAACTTTTATCCACAGCGAAAAGTTAGTTTTAGTAGACAAGGAAGGTATTATCCGTGGCTTCTACGACGGTACTGACAAGAAAGACATTGAACGTCTGACGTTGGAAATCAGGGTATTGATTGACGGCTATAACAAGCAGGCTTAACGTATGGAAACTGCCGAGTTAGTAAAAAGTGACCGCAATGCTAATCGATTCATCAACATCGTTTCCATTGCTGTGCCGGTAGTTGTTGCGTTAATGCTTGGTATCCGGCAGAAGTTCGATCTGGGTAGTTGGACTACGTATCTGCCCCACATCAACGGGGTAATCAATTCTATCACTTCCGTACTGCTCGTTGTTGGTTATTACTTTATTCGGCAAAAGAACGTAGCTGCTCACCGTGCTACGATGCTGGCTGCGTTTACACTAGGGGCCTTCTTTCTCATTGGTTATGTTTTGTACCACATCTCAAATCCGTCTACGTCGTTTGGTGGTCAGGGATGGATTCGGCCAGTGTACTACTTCCTGCTTATTTCCCACATTACGTTGTCGGTAGTGGTGCTCTGGTTTGTATTGAGGGCCGTGTACTTCGCGCTGACGAAGCAATTCGTGTTGCATAAGAAAATGACACGCTGGGCCTTACCGATTTGGCTATATGTCAGCACAACCGGCGTGATCGTTTATCTGATGATCAGACCATATTACAATCATTAATAAATCACAACAGGCTATGAAAAAGTGGACTTGGGCCGCAGTAGTAGGACTACTTCTGTTGGCAGGCCCTGATGTTTTCGCACAATGCGCTATGTGCCGTGGTGTAGTAGAAAGCACCGTCAGCAATGGCCGTAGTGTAGTTGCTTCAAACTTAAATTTTGGTATTCTGTACCTTTTGGCCGCACCGTATCTGATCGTGGCTACGGTTAGTTATCTGTGGTATCGTACCAGCAAAAAAGAACATGGCCAACGTCTCAAAATTGCAAGCCGTGTCCGCGGGGCTATGTCCTAGATGTCGGCAGGGCAAAATATTTAAAACGGCGCTCTACAATCCTGTTGGGTTTGGTGAGATGAACGAATTCTGTCCACACTGTGGACTACGGTTCGAGATAGAACCGGGTTATTTCATTGGTGCAATGTATGTCAGCTATGCGTTTTCAGGTGGGCTGGCGCTTATATTAGGCTTCGCTCTTTTTTACCTGTTTAACAATCCGCCGGGTTGGGTATATGCGTTGGTTGTATCCATTGGTGTGATAGTCATTTCAACCATCAATTTTAGATTGTCGCGGGTTATTTGGCTGCACTATGTGGCGGGTATTCCCTACGATCCAGCGATCTGAAGGCTGCCTTACAGTTATGAAAATCCTGACGGTTACGTCAGGATTTTTTTTGTGCTGTGCAACCTAGAAGCAAAGTAGCCGCATCTTCATACCAAATGCTTCGCTGAATGGCACTCACTATACCACATTATCTGACGGAAAGCCGATTGGTTGCCGCCCTGCAACAGCAGGAGGCCCGTGCACAGCGTGTGGTATATGAACGGTATGGGAGTCGGATGCTGGCCGTTTGCATGCGGTATGTAGGCAATCATGACGACGCAGAAGAAGTGCTTATTGACGGATTTATGCGCGTCTACAACCGGATCGGTCAGTTCAGGGGTGACGGTAGTTTTGAAGGCTGGATGCGGCGGGTAATGGTAACCGAATCGCTGATGTACTTAAGGAAAAACAAAGCCTGGCGACAGGAACAACCGCTTGACACCATCACCGTTGAACCCGATTATGAATGGGCCGACGCTAATCTGCAAAGCGAAGATCTGATCAGGTTGGTAGCGCAGCTCCCCGACGGCTACCGCACCGTATTTAATCTCTACGCTATTGAGGGATATAATCACGCCGAAATTGCCGAGTTGACTGGCATCAGTGAAGGCACCTCAAAATCACAATTATCACGTGCCAGGGCCTTGCTTCAGCAAAAGGTCCGCAACATGGAAACAGGATATAAGACAGCTAGCCACTATGGAAAAGCAGCCAATAGATGACCTTTTTGCCCGGAAATTGCGCGAAGCCGAACTGCCTCCCAGTCCGGACGCATTCAGCCGATTGCAGAGCCGGATGAGTACTGCCCCATTGCCCGTTACCAGACGGCGGGTTGCCATCTGGTGGTATGGTGCCGCCGTGGCAAGCTTACTGCTGGTTACGCTGTTTTATTACCGAAATAGTCTACTGCCTGATCCTGTAGCGAAAAAGCAACCGCTAGCACAAATAAAAGCAAGCCAAGCCGCCGTGCCAGCCAATGATGCTCAATCAGCACCACTTGTAACTAATGCCGGAAAGCACGCAAATCCATCCAGAATCAGTACGACTAAACCAGTCACCGAAGCAGCACATGAGCAGAGTAAGCCCATAATAGCTATGGCTGCAAAGCTGGAAGCTGGCAAAAATGAGATAAGGTCAAGTATGCCTTATCCTGGAAATAATACCCATGAAGTCATAAGTCCTGTTCCTGTCTCACCCGTTCCTCAAGTTGAATTAGCAAAAAACGGGTCTATCCCTTCGTCGACCAATTTGTCAAAACCTATTGAGGGAATACAGACATCCCCCACAGCAGCCCACCAATCAGATCAGCAACGCGTAGTTGTGATGACTATTGAAGAGCCAAAAGCTGCCGCACCAATTGTGGCGCTACAGCCTGCCCAGGTGGAATCTACCTCACAGGTACAATCAGGAAGTCTGGCAGGCTTGTTGGCTAAAGTAAAGCAGTTGAAAAATGGTGATGCCTTGGCCCGCGTCACCCCTGCAAAACGCCCTGTCGATTCGCGGAGCCGTATTAGCCGCGTGTTTGAAGGCATGAAAGAAAGTCTTAAAAACGAAACCACCCTTGAGTAATGAAAACGCTGACTATCCTCATCTGTCTACTGAGTGCCCAAGTGGCAAAGGCCACGAGTACTCCTGCTGATTCACTTATCATTCGCTTCGGAAAAGCCTCACGTGTTGCTATCTATGCACCAACGAAAGACCGGCTTAAAGAGATTGCCAAGTATGATCTAAACCGCATTGTCAACGATATGGTCTCGAAGCTTGATTCGGTACCCGAAGGACAGGTGTATGCAGTCAATGAACAAAACGGCAAACGTTATCTCCGCGATACCCTGATCGTGGTGGAGAAGTCGGGCGGCAGCGTGACCGTCACCGTAAAAAATAACGAACCATCAGATTCGACAAATAGCTACAGCAATGAACGGCGCATTTACAAGTCCCGCAGAAACAGAAACAGAAGTATGTCGAGCAGCAATTGGCGGGTAAGTACTGACTTTCACTTCGGCTTAAATACATGGGTTGGCGGCCCAACTACGCCAAAATACAACGGAGCTTCGTATGAGCTTGACCCACTTGGGTCGCGTTACGCTGCGTTTAGCTTCACACAAAACCCCGCCATCATACGTAACAACAAATTGAAAGTAAGCATCCGCTATGGCTTGCAGGTGGCATGGAACAATTTCATGTTTCAGGAAAATGTCAAAGCTGAGCGTGGCCCCGACGCTGTGACGTTCTCCACGTACCCCACCCATCTAACCAAGAGCAAACTCACTGTCTGTAACCTCGAACTGCCCGTGGTTCCTCAATTTTCAATTTATAATAACAGCCGCAAACGGGCTTTTAACATCGGCTTGGGTGGATTTGTAGGTTACCGTCTCGACAGTTATACCAAGATTAAGCAGGACAATGGTGACAAGTTTCACGACCACGGCAGTTTTTATCTGAACAACCTCCAATACGGTTTACAGGGTAATGTAGGTATAGCCAATCTGAATTTCTTTGTTAAATACAACCTGAATAACAGTTTCCAAGAAGGCAGAGGTCCTGCCATAAGGCCTCTTAGTTTTGGTATCACCATCTAAGGCTGGACGAGCGAATCAGCTAATCTTTTAACCAAAAGAGGCCCTTGCTACATTGGCAAGGGCCTCTTTTGGTTAAAAGGCAAGAATTTTTTAGCTCTGCTGTTGACAACGGACAAAAACAGCGTAATTTTGCAACTCCAAACTGAGATACGGGGCGGAAAGTGTTCTTTGCATGTGTTCTTGGGGAGTTTCCAGAGTGGCCAAATGGATCAGACTGTAAATCTGCTGGCGTACGCCTTCGGAGGTTCGAATCCTCCACTCCCCACCAAAGTTTGCAGTGGAGCAGTAACAATTTGTAATGAAAACGTTGCAGTTTGTTAAGCCTCACTGCTGGCTTATTTTGCGGGAGTAGCTCAGTTGGTAGAGCGATAGCCTTCCAAGCTATAGGTCGCGAGTTCGAACCTCGTCTCCCGCTCCACTAATTGATTATTACTCGTTACCTGCCTTCTTAGCTCAGTGGTAGAGCACTTCCTTGGTAAGGAAGAGGTCGTCGGTTCAAATCCGATAGAAGGCTCTAAGCTGCCAAATGTTGCTCTGTTGAGGTGGCTTTTTAGGAGGTGCTCTGTTTGGGCACCTTTTGTGTAAGGGCAAATCAACTAACACTAACTATAGTTAACTAAAGCGTTTTTAAGACATGGCAAAAGAGAATTTTGACCGCTC
Organism: Fibrella rubiginis; assembly: GCF_017353185.1. GTDB lineage: Bacteria > Bacteroidota > Bacteroidia > Cytophagales > Spirosomataceae > Fibrella > Fibrella rubiginis. The sequence goes on from NZ_JAFMYV010000014.1 coordinate 35,328, forward strand.
GAAACCGCACGTCAACATCGGTACGATTGGTCACGTTGACCACGGCAAGACGACGCTGACGGCAGCCATTACGAAAGTACTCGCCGGCAAGGGCCTTGCTGCAATGCGGGACTTCTCGTCGATTGACAATGCCCCTGAGGAAAAAGAGCGTGGTATCACGATCAACACCTCACACGTGGAATACGCTACGGAGAACCGTCACTATGCACACGTTGACTGCCCAGGTCACGCCGACTATGTGAAAAACATGGTAACAGGTGCTGCCCAAATGGACGGTGCCATCCTGGTAGTTGCTGCCACCGACGGTCCTATGCCCCAAACACGTGAGCACATCCTGCTCGCCCGCCAGGTAGGTGTACCCCAACTTGTTGTGTTTATGAACAAGGTGGATATGGTAGACGATCCAGAATTGCTCGAACTCGTTGAGATGGAAATCCGTGAGTTGTTGAGCTTCTACAAATTTGACGGCGACAATATCCCCGTTATCCAGGGTTCTGCTCTGGGTGGCCTGAATGGCGAAGCCAAGTGGGTTACTACCATCGAAGAGCTGATGGATTCAGTTGACTCATTCATTCCCCTGCCTCCTCGTCAGACGGACCTTCCGTTCCTGATGCCGGTAGAAGACGTGTTCTCAATCACTGGTCGTGGTACAGTTGCCACTGGTCGTATTGAGCGCGGCGTGATCAACTCAGGTGAGCCTGTTGAGATCCTGGGTATGGGTGCTGAAAACCTGAAATCAGTTGTAACAGGCGTTGAAATGTTCCGGAAAATTCTGGACCGTGGCGAAGCCGGTGACAACGTAGGTTTGCTGCTCCGTGGTATTGAAAAAACCGATATCCGTCGTGGTATGGTTATTTGTAAGCCAGGTTCGGTAACTCCACACGCTAAATTCAAGGCTGAGGTGTATGTACTGTCGAAAGAAGAAGGTGGTCGTCACACACCATTCTTTAACAAGTACCGCCCACAGTTTTATTTCCGTACCACAGACGTAACGGGTGAGATTGTATTGCCAGCTGGCGTTGAAATGGTCATGCCTGGTGATAACATCACTATTGAGGTGACACTGATCAACAAAATTGCTATGGAGAAAGGTCTTCGCTTCGCTATTCGTGAAGGTGGTCGTACCGTAGGTGCTGGTCAGGTAACTGAAATCCTCGACTAATTAGTCTGATTATTAAGGCAAGTGCATTTCTGAAAAGGGGTGCACTTGTTTTTTGTCAATATTTTCGGATCTTTGCAGTCCGAAATCGGAAATAGATCAACAATAGGAAAAAGGCAGAAGAGATAAGAACCCAGGTAGTTCAGTTCAGTGAATCTTGGTTTTCGTTTCCTATTGCTTGTTTCTAAAGAATATACACGGGTGTAGTTCAAGGGTAGAATAGCGGTCTCCAAAACCGTTGATGGGAGTTCGAATCTCTCCACCCGTGCCAATCCTTACAGACATGGAGAAAGTTACTACCTTCCTGAAACACTCTTGGGAAGAGGTTCAGCATAACGTGACCTGGCCAAAGTTCAGTGATCTACAAGCTAGTTCATCGCTGGTCTTGATAGCATCGCTGATTTTTGCTTTGCTGGTTGGAATGATTGACTACGTGTTTGAAAACGCGTTGAACTTCTTCTACCGGTCATTCTAACACGTTGCCCGACAAATTGTTTTGAAACACTGATTAGTGTTAAGAAACGATTTGTGAGGCATAAAATCGCTCTACGCAGATGACAACAGGCATCAATTGGTATGTTATTCGGGCTGTTTCGGGTCAGGAAAAGAAGGTGAAGTCTTACCTGGATAACGAAATTCATCGGCAACAACTGTCTGAGGTCATCCCCCAGGTGCTCATTCCATCAGAGAAGGTATATGAGATGCGTAATGGCAAGAAGCGTGTTCGTGAAAAGTCATTCTTTCCCGGGTATATATTAATCTCTGCTGATCTAAGTAATGCGCGTGCTTTGGCTCTGATTACCAACATGCCTGGTGTTATTGGGTTTCTGGGCAATACGGGGTCAGGCAATTCTAAAATTCCAGTGCCCCTGCGCGAGGCAGAAGTAAAACGAATTTTGGGTAAAGTAGATGAGGAAACCCAGGAGGCAGCTGCCCCTGTGGTTGGTTATCTGCGGGGCGAGTCAGTGAAGGTTGTAGACGGGCCGTTTAGCGGCTTCATTGGCACGGTTGAAGAAGTGTTTGATGATCGCAAAAAATTGAACGTGGTCGTTAAAATCTTCGGGCGTAGTACCCCAGTTGAATTGAGTTACGCACAAGTTGATAAAGAGGACTAACATATCGTTAGTGCTCACGTTGGCCACCGATGCTTCCTACAGACGTGGCCGACACACAAAGTGACTTTAGTTAGGTAATCGGCGGTTGTGTTGGTATGACACGCATAACCGAGTAAGATACCAGGCAAGAGTCGTAAAACAAGTACGAACAATGGCAAAAGAAGTAGCTGGCTACGTTAAGTTGCAGGTAAAGGGCGGTCAAGCCAATCCCTCTCCTCCAATCGGTCCTGCGCTGGGTTCCAAGGGTTTGAATATCATGGAATTCTGCAAGCAGTTTAATGGCCGTACGCAGGATAAAATGGGCATGGTCTTGCCGGTACTGATCACGTACTACAAGGATAAGTCGTTTGATTTTGTTATCAAAACGCCGCCTGCTCCAATCATGTTAATGGAAGCTGCTAAACTGAAAGGTGGATCGGCTCAGCCAAACCGGAACAAAGTAGGTTCGGTTGACTGGGATCAGGTACGTGTTATTGCTGAAACGAAAATGCCCGATTTGAATTGCTTCACGGTTGAGTCAGCCATGAAGATGATTGCGGGTACGGCTCGTAGCATGGGTATCACCGTATCAGGCGCAGCCCCCTGGGACAATTAGTAAACTTGCCGAAGGCATCTTAACGAATCATGGCAAAGTTGACAAAAAAACAAAAAGAAGCGCAGTCAAAGTTTGACGCGACGAAAGTATACTCGTTGCAGCAGGCGGCCGAAGTTTTGAAAGAAATTTCGTACACCAAGTTTGACGCTTCTGTAGACATCGACGTGCGGTTAGGTGTTGATCCTCGCAAAGCAGACCAAATGGTTCGCGGCGTGGCTACTCTACCCCACGGTACGGGCAAGAATGTTCGGGTGTTGGTGCTTTGCACCCCCGACAAAGAGAACGAGGCAAAAGAAGCGGGTGCTGACTATGTTGGCCTCGACGATTACATCCAGAAAATCGAACAGGGTTGGACGGATGTAGACGTGATCATTACCATGCCCAGTGTAATGGCCAAAGTTGGTCGTTTGGGTCGGGTGCTTGGTCCCCGTGGTTTGATGCCAAACCCGAAATCGGGTACAGTAACGCCAGAAGTTGGCAAAGCCGTGACGGAGGTGAAGGCTGGTAAAATCGATTTTAAAGTTGATAAGACCGGCATTATTCACACCAGTATTGGTAAAGTGTCTTTCACTCCGGAAAAACTAGCCGAGAACGCCCAGGAGGTGATTGCTACGCTGGTTCGGCTGAAGCCTTCTTCATCTAAAGGAACTTACGTGCAGACGATCTATTTGTCAAGCACGATGAGTCCAAGTGTGAACATCGATAAAGCCACCGTTGCGGGCCTGTAATTATGACAAGGGAAGAGAAAGGCGCGATTATCGACGAACTGAGCCAGAAGTTCCAAACCATTCCATACTTCTACATCACCGATGCCAACGGCATGTCGGTTGCTGAAACTAATCAGCTCCGTCGTTTGTGCTTCGAGCGGGGTATCGAGTATGTGGTAGTAAAGAACACCCTCATCAGAAAGGCTCTTGAGACAGTAAACGATACGGATTATTCTTCATTCGACGATACAGTACTGACCGGTTTTTCAGGGGTGATGTTTCATCCTGAGAACGGTAAAGCTGCTGCTCAGTTGATCAAAGAATTCCGTAGAACCAATGACAAGCTGAAACTGAAGGGTGCTTCGGTTAACTACAGCCTGTTTATTGGGGCAGACCAACTCGATACGCTCATCAATCTGAAGAGCAAAAACGAGCTGATCGGCGAAATCATTGGCTTGCTGCAATCACCTGCGAAAAACGTGGTATCTGCGTTGACGAGCGGCGGTGGCAAACTGGCTGGTATCCTGAAAACGCTGTCGGAGCGCGAAGAAAACTAAGCCCGACGTTCAATTTTCAATCAATCTTGTAACAACTAATTTTCAATACTGAAATGGCAGATTTGAAAGCATTCGCTGAGCAGCTTGTCAACCTTACCGTTAAAGAAGTAAACGAGCTGGCTGCTATCCTGAAAGATGAGTATGGCATCGAGCCAGCTGCTGCGGCACCTGTGATGATGGCCGGTGGTGGTGGCGGCGGCGAAGCTGCTCCAGCCGCTGCTGAGAAAACTTCATTCGATGTGATCCTGAAGGCTGCAGGTGCCAGCAAACTGGCAGTTGTGAAACTGGTGAAAGACCTGACTGGTCTGGGCTTGAAAGAAGCAAAAGAACTAGTTGACACGGCTCCTAAGCCAGTGAAAGAAGGTGTTGCTAAAGACGAAGCTGAAGCCCTGCGCAAGCAATTGGAAGAAGCTGGTGCTGAAGTAGAGGTTAAGTAAGGAATAGCACTTACCCTGGTACTCCAAGCAGAGAAGGGCCTGGCAAACGTCAGGTCTTTTTCTGCTTGGAGACTTTTTTATCTATATACGTCGTCCCGAAAAACTTATTTTTTGGCGACAGTGTTGCTTTTTTACGCCCTTTTCACTATTCGTTCGGTTATTTTTTGGATAGGGCCTATTTGATTAGGAATCAGTCGCTCAACTAAACGCAGACGAGCCTTGGCTACAAACGCTAAAAACAACAACACTCGCAAAAACTTTGCGACGATTCAGCCTGTAGTTGACTATCCTGATTTCCTGGATATTCAGCTTAAGTCATTCCGTGACTTCTTTCAACTTGATACCCCTTCAGACAGCCGTTCGCAGGAAGGTCTGTACAAGGTGTTTCAGGAGAACTTCCCCATCTCTGATTCACGCGAAAACTTCGTTCTGGAGTTTATCGATTACTCAGTAGATCCACCAAAGTACTCGGTCGACGAGTGTATTGACCGGGGCCTCACTTATTCAGTTCCTCTCAAAGCAAAGCTACGTCTGATCAATAATGATCAGGATAACGAAGACTTTGAAACTATTGAGCAGGAAGTGTTCCTCGGCAACATTCCCTACATGACTGGAAAGGCGTCGTTTGTCATAAACGGAGCCGAACGGGTCATTGTTTCGCAGTTGCACCGCTCACCTGGTGTGTTTTTCTCGATGAGCAAACATACCAATGGTACAAAGCTTTACTCAGCCCGGATTATTCCATTTAAGGGATCTTGGATTGAGTTTTCTACTGACGTGAACAACGTCATGTATGCCTACATCGATCGGAAAAAGAAATTCCCGGTAACGACACTGTTGCGGGCCATCGGCTTTGGTTCAGACAAAGATATTCTGGATCTGTTTGGCCTTTCGGAAGAGATAGCCGCTACGCCAGCTACATTGAAAAAAGCTATTGGTCGTCGGTTGGCAGCACGGGTATTGCGTACGTGGACGGAAGACTTCGTTGATGAAGATACGGGCGAGGTGGTATCGATCAGTCGGAATGAAGTGCTCCTGGAGCGCGACTCGGTGGTTGCTGCCAGCGACATTGATACGATTACAGAATCAGGTCAGAAGTCGATCATCCTGCACAAGGAAGATATGAACATGGCCGATTACAACATTATATACAACACCCTCCAGAAAGACAGTTCAAACTCGGAGAAGGAGGCTGTTGAGCAGATTTACCGGCAACTGCGCAACACCGAAGCGCCTGATGAGCAGGCGGCACGGGAGGTGATTCAGAGCCTGTTTTTCTCAGACAAACGCTATGACCTAGGTGATGTTGGCCGGTACCGGATCAACAAAAAGCTGGGTCTGGACGTGGCGTCAGATACCAAAGTGCTGACTACCCGTGACATCGTCTCGATTGTAAAGTACCTGATCGGGCTGATTAACGCGAAGGCGGTTGTTGATGATATTGACCATTTGAGCAACCGTCGTGTCCGCACGGTGGGTGAGCAGTTGTATGCGCAATTTGGTGTTGGTCTGGCTCGTATGGCCCGGACGATCAAAGAGCGGATGAACGTGCGGGACAACGAAGATTTCAAGCCGGTTGACCTGATCAATGCCCGGACGCTGTCGTCAGTAATCAACTCGTTCTTCGGTACCAATCAGCTTTCGCAGTTCATGGACCAAACGAATCCGCTGGCCGAAGTGACGCACAAGCGTCGGATGTCGGCGCTCGGACCAGGTGGTCTTTCGCGTGAGCGGGCGGGCTTCGAGGTACGTGACGTACACTATACGCACTACGGTCGGTTGTGTACTATTGAGACGCCTGAGGGACCAAACATTGGTCTGATTTCATCATTGTGTGTGTTTGCGAAAGTAAACAGCATGGGCTTTATCGAAACGCCCTACCGGGTTGTTGAAAATGGTAAAGTACCCGACAAGCCGGTGATGTATTTGACGGCTGAAGAAGAAGACACACACTACATTGCGCAGGCCAGCTCGGCCCTTGACCCAAAAGGCAACTTTAAAGTCGACAAACTGAAGGCTCGCTTTGAGGGTGACTTCCCTATATCGGAGCCAGCCAGTGTAACGTTTATGGACATTGCCCCGAACCAGATTGTGTCGGTGGCCGCGTCTATGATCCCGTTCCTGGAGCACGATGATGCCAACCGTGCCCTGATGGGTTCGAACATGCAACGTCAGGCAGTTCCGCTGCTGCGTCCGGAAGCACCCATTGTGGGTACTGGTCTGGAAGGTCGGGTGGCTACTGACTCACGTGCGCTGGTAATTGCTGAAAACGACGGATCAATTGACTTTGTGGATTCGACCAAGATTGTGGTTCGCTACATTCTGGACAAAGACACCGACTCGGTCACGTTTGATGAAGATGTGAAGACCTACAACCTCATCAAGTTCCGCCGTACCAACCAGGATACCTGCATTAACCTGAAACCGATTGTGCTGAAAGGCCAGAAGGTGAAAAAAGGTGATGTGCTTTGCGAAGGCTATGCTACGCAAACGGGTGAACTGGCCCTGGGTCGGAACATGAAAGTGGCCTTCATGCCCTGGCAGGGGTATAACTTCGAAGATGCCATTGTGATCTCGGAGCGGGTAGTGCGCGAAGATATTTTCACGTCGATTCACATCGAAGAGTTCGAGCTGGAAGTGCGCGACACGAAGCGAGGCGAAGAGGAGCTGACCTCAGAAATCCCGAACGTATCGGAAGAGACGGTTCGTAACCTCGACGAGAACGGTATTGTGCGTGTAGGTACGGAGGTGAAGGAAGGCGATATCCTGATTGGTAAGATTACACCAAAAGGAGAAAGCGATCCGACGCCGGAAGAGAAACTGCTCCGTGCCATCTTCGGCGACAAGGCTGGTGATGTGAAGGATGCTTCTAAAAAAGCACCACCATCGTTGAAAGGCGTTGTTATCGATACCAAACTGTTTGCCCGCCCGTCGAAAGAAGATCGCGGTAAGCACAAGGAGGAGTTGAAGACGTTGATGAAGAAGTACGGTCGTGATCTGAATGCATTCCGTACGCGGGGTATTGACAAACTGGTGGAATTGCTGGACGGCAAAACTAGTAACAGTGTCAAGCATCGTTTCGGCGACGAAATCTTCAGCAAGGGTACCAAGTTCACGCGGAAAAACATTACCGAGAATTTGTTTCCCGACAAGAACCCATACCGCGACGAAAGTGGCTATGCGGTGCCCGAAGAGGTGAACCTACTGTCGGATTTGATTCTGGACAACTGGACTGAAGACGAGCACACGAATCAGTTGCTGGTGAAGTTGGTGAAAAACTACAACACACGTCGCAACGAGATTACGGGTCGCTTTAAGCGGGAACGGTTCACGCTTGAAGTGGGCGACGAATTACCTGCGGGTATTGTGAAGCTGGCTAAAGTATATATCGCCAAGAAGCGTAAGCTGAAAGTAGGTGATAAGATGGCTGGTCGCCACGGTAACAAGGGCGTTGTTGCCCGGATCGTTCGTGATGAAGATATGCCCTTCCTGGAAGACGGTACGCCGGTTGATATCGTATTGAACCCACTGGGTGTACCTTCCCGGATGAACCTTGGCCAGATTTACGAGACTGTATTAGCCTGGGCTGGTCAGAAACTGGGTCGCAAGTATGCCACGCCGATTTTCGACGGCGCTACTGAGCAACAGGTATCTGATGAGTTGACGGCTGCTGGTCTGCCCGAGTTTGGCCGGACGTACCTCTACGACGGTTTGTCGGGTGAGCGTTTCGACCAGAAGGTAACGGTAGGTATCATCTACATGCTGAAGCTTGGCCACCTGGTGGACGATAAAATGCACGCCCGGTCAATTGGACCCTACTCGCTCATTACACAGCAGCCGCTGGGTGGTAAAGCGCAGTTTGGTGGTCAGCGGTTTGGCGAGATGGAGGTGTGGGCGTTGGAAGCTTTTGGTGCAGCCAACATTCTGCAGGAAATCCTAACCGTAAAATCAGATGACGTGGTGGGCCGTGCCAAGGCATACGAAGCCATTGTGAAAGGCGAGAATATGCCGAAACCAAACATTCCTGAGTCGTTCAACGTACTCGTTCACGAGTTGCGTGGTCTGGCACTTGAAATTACTCTAGAGTAAAGTTCAATGGCCAATGCCTAAAGTCTAAAGTTGCGTTGCCCGTGTGTAACGCAACTTTAGACATTGGACCGGTCAGCCGGTGCGGTTAGGCTTTGGACACTTTTCAACTATATAATCTCCAACAGATGTCTTTTAAGAAGAACAAGAAACTCAACAGCGATTTCTCCAGCGTTATCATTAGCCTGGCATCGCCCGAGTCAATTCTGGAGAGTTCATACGGCGAAGTTACCCAGCCCGAAACTATCAACTACCGGACATACAAGCCTGAAATGGGCGGGCTGTTCTGCGAACGGATTTTCGGGCCGGTGAAAGACTGGGAGTGCCACTGTGGTAAATACAAGCGTATTCGCTATAAAGGCATTATCTGTGATCGCTGCGGGGTGGAAGTAACCGAGAAGAAGGTACGCCGTGAGCGTATGGGTCACATCGAACTGGTGGTGCCCGTTGCGCATATCTGGTACTTCCGTAGCCTACCCAATAAAATCGGTTATCTGCTTGGCATGTCGACCAAGAAGCTTGACCAAATTATTTACTACGAACGCTATGTGGTAGTTCAGGCAGGTGTTAAAGCCGCTGATGGCATCAATGAACTCGATTTCCTGACGGAAGATGAGTACCTCGATATCATCGACAAACTGCCGGCTACCAATCAACACCTCGACGACAAAGACCCCAATAAGTTTATTGCCAAGATGGGGGCTGATGCGCTGGAGATGCTGTTGTCGCGTGTACAACTCGACGAACTGTCGTATAACCTGCGTCATGCTGCCGCCACCGACACGTCGCAACAGCGTAAGGCCGAGGCCCTGAAGCGGTTAAAGGTAGTTGAAGCGTTCCGTGAAGCCAATACCCGTGTGGAGAACCGCCCTGAGTGGATGGTGATCCGTATGGTGCCGGTTATTCCACCCGAACTGCGTCCGCTCGTGCCCCTGGATGGTGGCCGTTTTGCCACGTCCGATTTGAACGATTTGTATCGTCGGGTAATTATCCGGAATAACCGGTTGAAGCGCCTGATCGAGATCAAGGCACCCGAAGTAATTCTGCGCAACGAGAAGCGAATGCTTCAGGAAGCCGTTGACTCGCTCTTCGACAACTCGCGGAAAGTAAACGCCGTGCGTTCGGAAGGTAACCGTGCCCTGAAATCGCTGTCTGACATGCTGAAAGGCAAGCAGGGGCGTTTCCGGCAAAACCTGCTTGGTAAGCGTGTCGACTACTCTGGTCGTTCGGTTATTGTGGTAGGTCCTGAACTGAAAATGCACGAATGCGGTCTGCCAAAAGACATGGCCGCTGAGTTGTTCAAGCCGTTTATCATTCGTAAGCTCATTGAGCGGGGTATTGTGAAAACGGTGAAGTCGGCGAAGAAGATCGTTGATCGGAAGGACCCTGTTATCTGGGACATTCTGGAGAACGTGCTGAAAGGACATCCTGTACTTCTGAACCGGGCGCCAACCCTGCACCGATTGGGTATTCAGGCGTTCCAGCCGAAGTTGATCGAAGGTAAAGCGATTCAGCTACATCCGTTGGTAACGACGGCCTTCAACGCTGACTTTGATGGTGACCAGATGGCCGTTCACGTGCCACTGGGCCAGGAAGCCGTTCTGGAAGCGTCGTTATTGATGCTGGCTTCGCACAACATCCTGAACCCTGCCAACGGCGCCCCAATTACGGTACCGTCGCAGGACATGGTGTTAGGTCTATACTATGTGACCAAGGGTCGGAAGTCAACACCGGAATATCCCATTGCTGGTGAGGGCATGACTTTCTATGGTGCAGAGGAGGTGGTGATCGCCATTAATGAAGGCAAAGTTTCGAAGCACGCCAACATTAAGTGCCGCGTGAACGTGCGGAACGAGCAGGGCGAGTTGGAGTCGAAGATTATTGAGACCGTAGCTGGTCGTCTGCTGTTCAATCAGCGGGTGCCTGCCGAAGTTGGCTTCATCAACGAACTGTTGACCAAGAAAAAGCTGCAACAAATCATTGCCCTGATCTTTAAGATTGCGGGTGTGGCCAAAACGGCGGCGTTCCTTGACGATATTAAAGAACTCGGTTTTCAGCAGGCCTTCAAAGGTGGTCTGTCAATTGGTCTGAGTGATGTGAAGATCCCTGAAGCAAAGCAGGGGTTGGTCGACGAAGCAAAGAACGACGTACAGGGCGTTTGGGATAACTACCTGATGGGTCTCATTACTGAGAACGAACGCTACAACCAGGTGATTGACATCTGGACACGTGTGAACTCACGGGTAACGGAGACGCTAATGAAGCAGCTTGAGGCAGACCAGCAAGGGTTCAACTCAATCTACATGATGATGCACTCTGGCGCACGTGGTTCGCGCGAGCAGATTCGTCAGTTGGGTGGTATGCGGGGTCTGATGGCCAAACCACAAAAGAACCTGCAAGGCTCTGTGGGTGAGATTATTGAAAACCCGATTTTGTCGAACTTCAAAGAAGGTCTCGACGTGTTGGAGTACTTTATCTCAACGCACGGTGCCCGGAAAGGTCTTGCCGACACCGCCTTGAAAACGGCTGATGCTGGTTACCTGACCCGTCGTCTGCACGACGTAGCGCAGGATGTGATCGTGAGCGAAAACGACTGTGGTACGCTGCGGGGTATTCAGACATTAGCGCTGAAAGACAATGAAGATATTGTTGAGCCACTGTCGGAGCGTATTCTGGGCCGTACGTCGGTGCACAATATCTACGATCCGCTGAATAAAGATGAGAACGGTGAGCCGTTGCTCATTATTGGTGCCGGTGAATTGATCTCGGAAGAAATTGCCGCTCAGATCGACGAAACCAGCATTGAAATGGTGGAAATCCGTTCGGTACTTACCTGCGAAGCTAAGGTGGGTGTATGCGCCAAATGTTATGGCCGTAACCTCGCTACGGGCCGCATGGTCGACATCGGTGAGGCTGTGGGCGTAATTGCTTCGCAGTCAATTGGTGAGCCAGGTACACAGCTAACGCTTCGTACTTTCCACGTAGGTGGTACGGCGTCGAACATTGCGGTTGATGCCTCTATAAAAGCCAAGTTTGATGGGGTGGTGCAGTTCGAGGAAATGCGGACGGTGGCCTCTCAGGACAGCGAAGGCAATGCACAAACGGTTGTTATGGGCCGTTCGGGCGAAGTAAAAATCGTCTCGCCAACCGATCCTAACCTGGTCTTTATCAGCAATAACGTGCCTTATGGTGCCTTCCTGCGGGTGAAAGAGGGTGACATGGTGAAAAAGGGCGACGAGCTTTGCGTTTGGGATCCTTATAACGCCGTGATCCTATCGGAGTTGACCGGTTCGGTTTCATTTGATGCCATTGAAGACGGTATTACCTACCGGGAAGAGTTCGACGAACAGACGGGCTTCCAGGAGATGGTGATCATTGAAACCCGTGACAAAGCCAAGAACCCATCGATTGTTGTTAATGGTACGACAACGTTGCTGGATGATGTGACCGAAAAAGGGTATAACCTGCCTGTAGGGGCTCGTCTGGTAGTGAAGAGCGGTCAAAAGATTATGGCTGGTCAGCCACTGGCGAAGATTCCACGTAACGTAGGTAAGACCCGCGACATTACGGGCGGTCTGCCACGGGTAACAGAACTGTTTGAAGCCCGTAACCCGTCGAACCCGGCGGTCGTTTCGGAAATCGACGGCGTTGTTACGTATGGCACGATCAAGCGTGGTAACCGCGAAATCTTTATCGAGTCGAAAGACGGTACGAAGAAGAAATACTTTGTACCACTGGCCAAGTTCATTCTGGTACAGGACAATGACTTTGTTCGGGCGGGTGCACCGCTGTCGGATGGGGCCATCACACCGAGCGACATTCTGGCCATTAAGGGCCCGACGGCCGTTCAGGAGTACCTGGTGAATGAGATTCAGGAAGTGTACCGCCTGCAAGGGGTGAAAATCAATGATAAGCACATCGAGTCGATTGTTCGGCAGATGATGCAGAAGGTTGAAATCACCGACTCTGGCGACACTAACTTCCTGGAGGGGCAGGTAGTTGATAAGTGGTTGTTCCGCCAGGAGAACGACAAGATGATGGACGCCAAAGTGGTCATGGAGGCCGGTGATTCGGAAAACCTGAAGCCTGGTCAGATCGTGTCGGCTCGTCGTCTGCGCGATGAGAACTCAAGTCTGAAACGCCGCGACCTGAAAACGGTAACGGTACGTGATGCTATGACGGCGGTTTCGCAGCCGGTGTTGCAGGGTATTACGCAGGCGTCGCTCGGCACAGACAGCTTCATCTCGGCTGCCTCGTTCCAGGAAACCACTAAGGTGCTTAGCGAAGCCTCGATTCGGGGTAAGCAGGATCATCTGGAGGGCCTGAAAGAGAACGTGATTGTGGGTCACCTGATTCCGGCTGGTACGGGTACACGCAGGTACCTGCAAACCATTGTTGGATCACAGGAAGAGCTTGACGTGATCACTGAATCGAAAGAGCAGTTCACTACAGCCAAGAGCAAAAAACGGGCAACCGTTTAACGTAACATAGATAGTCCGTTAGGGCAGTCGATAGTGTAAAAAAGGCCAACCCAGAACTGGGTTGGCCTTTTTTGCTGTAAGCTGTTAGTCCATTATCGCGACGGGATACCGTCGCGACTATATTTTTTTCTGTATGCCTGAGGTGTCAGTCCTGTGACTTGTTTAAACACCTTACGGAAGGTCTTGGTATCATTATAGCCCGCGTTATACATGACAGAAGCTACATCGTCCGTGTTTCTTTCGAGCGCTTTTTTGGCCGATTCTACTTTTACCCGTTGCAGGTACTCAAGGGGTGTATTTTGCGTAGCACTCTTAAACCGCCGGATGAAATTGCGTTTGCTCATATTGCTCCGCTCGGCAATCTGCTCGACAGAAATGGGCAGGTGAAAATTCTGCTCGATGAATGTTTGCGCCTTTAGAATGTCGCCGTCGTCATGTTGCCGTTGGCCCTGAAAAACAACGAAATGCGCCTGACTAGCCCTGTCCAGGTCAATATTGAACATTCGGCTGACGCCAATGCTAACGTCACGACCGCAAAATTTTTCAATAATGTAGAGAATTAAATTCCACGAAAGAAGGGCACCACCACTGGTATAAATCCCGTCATGGTCGGTCATGACGCTGTCTTTTAATACTTGTACATCGGCGTAACGGCGTTGCATATCGTCGAGCGACATCCAGTGTGACGTACAGGTTTTACCCGACAAAATGCCGGCTTCGGCCAAGAAATAACTGCCTTTGCATAGGCTGGCTATCTCAATGCCTTCTGCATGCCTACGCCTAATCCAGTCAATAATGGCCCCGTTTTTGGCTAGCGTATCGTCGGGGCTAGTATAAAAGGCAGGTACCAAGACTAGTGAAGTGGCTGTGACTTCATCGAGCGTTTTGGTGCAGACAAACTGCGCAGGTACATTTAGCTGAATGTTTCGCTCTTTCTCACTTACCAATTCTATAGAGAATGCAGCGGGTTCGCCCATTTGTTGCAGGTAAGCATTGGCAGCAGTCAGCAAGTCAACAGCCCCCGAAACTGACGATAGTACCGCATCTTCGTAAACGAGTAGTGAGATTATTTTCATGTTTTATCCTGTTTTCCGGTTAAAAGAAGAGCCATTAACGACATGGCAATACCCTAAAATAAGTAATTGTTGCCATTATTGCGCCGTTTGACAGCCTAACCAGACAAAGAGTTTCAGGTAAAGTCTTAGCACACTACCATTAGTTGAATTTTGCACTTTTTGGTAAAATTTAGAAGCAGTACTGATGAGGGTCAACCAAAGGATATCTACGCAAACTTATTTGGCACTTGTTTTCGTCTTCTGTGTTTTGGGTTGTAGTTCAGAGACACCCGAAGAGCGTATAAAGCGTGTGCAAGTTGGTATGAGTAAAGAAACAGTGATACATATAATGGGCTTACCAAGGCAGCGATTGGCTATGCCTCCTTCCCTAAATTCTCCAGATGGTCGAGATGATTCCATATATCTGTATCGTCAATCATATTGGCTTGTTCCAGATAATATGAGTGTCTATGTTGACAAAAAGTCTGGTAGAGTGACGGGCATTAGTGCGAACCCATGATTGCTCTTTACTATATCAGTTATACAAAAAGGTCAATCCGGAATGGATTGACCTTTTTATTAAACATAAAGGTTAGTTTTTACTTCAAAATTGGCTCCAGAGCAGCGCGGTTTTCGTCGAGCCAGGCGTGGATGTCGGCCACAATTTCGCGCATCCCTTTTTCGGGTTTCCAGCCAGTGAGGGCTGTCACCTTGGTGTTGTCGGTAATGTAGAGGCGAATGTCGGCGGTGCGGTTTTCGGGTACCTCACGGATCGGAATAGTTTTGCCCGTTACCTCCTGACAAATTTTAGTTAGCTCCTGCAACGATGCGCTGCTGTCTACGCCACCACCCGCATTCAGGATCTCGCCGTTCACCTTGTCGAGGTTGTGCAGTTGCCAGTCGATAAGCCGATAAAGGTCGTCTACATGAAGCATGTCGCGGGTTTGCTTGCCAGTACCGCCGTAGCCAATGTAGGCTAATTGCTGCTCGAAATAGTGTTTAGCCACCCAAAGCACCATCACGCCCTGATCGATCTTGCCCATCTGCCAGGGGCCGGTAATCACGCCACAACGGTTGATAACAGTTTTCAGGCCGTAGAACTCATTGTATTCCTGAATCAGCAGCTCCGACGCCAGTTTGGTAGTGCCATACAGCGACCGTGCTCCGTCTAGGGGGAAATTCTCAGCGATGCCTTTGCTCGAAACGCCTGGAACGGGTTGGTCATCCGTCAGTTCAAAGCGGGTTGCTCCTTCCCTGAAGTTCAGGTTTTCAAGTGCCTTAATGGGGTAAATCCGGCTGGTAGACAGAAAGATAAACGCGGCTTTGTGCTTCAGCGCGAAGTTGAGGCAATTAACCGTACCGAAGAGGTTGGTATTAATGAGGTAGTCGGGTGTACCATCTAAACCAGCTAATACAGAAGGCTCGGCTGAGGCCTCGATTACAGCATCAACGGCGGGAATGACATCGAAATCTTCTTTACTGCGGATATCGCCGTGGACGAATTCGACGCCTGCCTGCCGTAAACGGGTGATATTTAGTTCAGAACCACGCCGTTTCAGGTTATCGAGGGCATAAATCGTGTAATCGGGGTAGTTGCGCTTGAGCGACATAGCCAGCGCAGAACCAACAAATCCGGCACCGCCGGTAATCAGGAGTTTCATAGTTTACAGTTTTCAGTTTACCGTTTTCAGTTGCGTTGCTTATCAAAGTAACCCTGCTCAATATCAGCGTAACTGAAAACAGCAAACTCAAGATGGTATACGTTTAAGAGAAATGTTTTCGACGGGGCGAATAACAAGAGGTACTTTTTCGACTTTGACTGAACTGCTGTCGAGGCCAAACCAGCGGTCTTCGGGCGTAGTAAAATTTTTGATTGAAAAGTACGCGTTCATAATAATGCGCTCGAACGTAGGCAGGTCGTTTTCGAACGAAAGAAACTTCTCGAGTACTACAAATCGGAAATCGCCAATCACATTCTGCCGGTTCAGCGACTCATAGCGGCTTGTAATGTCTACTTCTTTGTTGCGCACCATATCTTCAATCACCTTTCGCAGAAACAGATTGATCCGCTGTTCGACCCGGAAACCAAGCTTAAACGTGATCTTGTAGGCATCATCCGGGGCGATGGTGTTCACTTTATATTCCATCGTGTAGGGATCGTCGGTGGTATCGACATGAACGAACCAGTAGATGTCTGCTCGTTTGGGGCGTTTCTGGAAAATGGAATAAATAATCTTCGACTCGATCTCCGACTGCCGCGCTGCGTTGCTCATAAATACAATATGAGTCGCGTATTTAGGAATACTAATGTCGCGGCTCAACTCTTTCAAAGACTGCAGATAGTGGTCGATGCGGACGTATTCGGTGAGGCGTAGCTTGATCTGGAATGCCTGTAGCCAGATGTACATCACGCCCGCAATGGTAGCTCCCAACAGCAACGACACATAACCGCCATGCGTGAACTTGATCATATTCGCTACCAGAAACGACCCTTCAATAGCCAGGTAAACGGATAGAAACAGCACTACTCCCCAGGCCTGATATTTTTTGCTGTAGAGGTAATAAGCCATAAGCATAGTGGTCATCAGCATCGTCAGGGTGATGGCTAACCCATAGGCTGCTTCCATATTGCTCGACTCGCGAAACCACAACACAATGCCTACGCACCCCATCCAGAGCAGGCCGTTTACGCTGGGTACATAGATTTGCCCTTTTTGTACTGACGGGTAGCGCAACCGCACCTTAGGCCAGAAATTGAGCCGGATGGCTTCGCTAATCAGCGTAAACGAACCACTAATCAACGCCTGCGATGCAATTACCGTGGCTGAGGTGGCAATGACGATACCGACGGTTAGAAACCACGATGGCATGAGTTGATAGAACGGTATGCGCTCGTTCAAATTCTCGCCAGCGTGCTTCAGCAACCATACGCCTTGCCCGAAATAGTTGAGGATCAGACAAATTTTGACAAATACCCAGCTTACCCGAATGTTGGCCCGACCACAGTGGCCCATGTCAGAGTAGAGTGCCTCTGCGCCGGTAGTACAAAGGAAAACCGAGCCCAACAACCAGAAACCGCCCGGATATTCTACCAGCAATTCATACGCATAGTAGGGGTTCAGTGCCGTCAGAATGGTAGGGTCTGTTACCACACTACCAATGCCTAGTACAGCCAACATGCCAAACCAGACGATCATGATTGGACCAAAAGCCGTACCCACCACGCTGGTACCAAACGCCTGAATCAGAAACAGCATCGACAGGATCGCAATCACGATTGTGATGATCTCCCATTCGGTGATCATGGGGTAAAGTTGCCGAAGCCCTTCTACTGCCGACGTAACGGAAATGGGTGGTGTGATAATGCCATCGGCAAGCAGGGCTGAACCGCCAATGATGGCGGGCAATGTAAGCCAGCGGGCGTGACGACGTACAAGCGCATACAGGGCAAAAATGCCGCCTTCACCCCGGTTGTCTGCACGCAGAATGAGAATTACATATTTAACGGTTGTTTGTAGCGTGAGGGTCCAGAAGATGCAGGAAAGAGCACCTTTCACCACGTCAGCATTGATAACATTTGTTGGGCCAACGATTGCCCGAAGTGTGTAGAGCGGTGACGTACCGATGTCGCCGTAGATAATACCGAGGGCTACCAGCAAACCAGCTGCCGACACGGTATCTATATGTTTTTTGTCTTCCATAAAATGGCTATCAAACGACCCTCGTCAGTTTGATTAAACGCGCGCAAAGATAACAGGGGAACATACAGAATGTTCTTCAAGGCAAAACGGTGCCAGCCTGTGTTGCGTCGCATAATCGCCTATTTTTACGTCAGTTTAACCTGCATGCCGTGTCGATCCATTCGCCGAAACTGCCGTTGTCTATCAATATCGTCATTCCGCTTTTCAATGATTGGGAAGCACTCACGCTATTATTGCAAAAATTTGATCAGACTGTACCTCCCGCTTTGTTGTCTCGTTTTGCTTTTTTGATAATCGACGACTGCTCAGCCAGTGATGAATTCAGCTGCCCAAAACCATCAGGATCGTCGCTGTCTATTCTTCGTCTGTACCGCAATGTTGGGCATCAGAAAGCCATTGCGTTGGGGCTTGCTTATCTGGCCGACCAGCCAGAACAGTACGCCACCGTGGTGATGGATGGTGATGGTGAAGACCTGCCCGTTGATATTATTCAGCTGGTTAATGCATCTGTAGAACAGCCCGATAAAATCGTGTTTGCGCACCGGTCCAAACGCCATGAAGGGCCTGCTTTTCGATTCTTTTATCTGTTCTATAAAGCTATTTTTCGGCTGCTCACGGGTAAGGTCATTACTTTCGGTAATTTCAGTCTGGTTCCGGCCCAGCTTGTGCGAAAACTCGCGCATGTCTCCGAAATCTGGAACAATTACCCAGGTGGTATAATCCGGTCGCGGCTACCCTACACCGCTATTCCCATTGAACGAGGAAGCCGACTGGCGGGTACGTCAAAAATGAATTTTGTCTCACTGGTGTTGCATGGGCTTAGTACGGTTTCGGTACTCATGGATACCACGGCCGTGCGTCTGGCTCTGTTCAGTGTCCTGTCTATAGGCATCTCATTTGTGGGTATTGGCGTGGTGGCATACCTGCGCATATTCACTCAACTGGTAGTGGCAACCTGGGCGAGTTACCTTATTTTCTCCTTCTTCATTGTCCTTGCGCAAGCTTTTCTGATATCACTGCTGCTGATTTTTATCGTACTGAATTATCGGACGCAACAGTTCTTTTTGCCAGCCAAGCAATACCGTGATTTTGTCGAACGCGTTGATGTCATCTACGCTGTCAACAGCGTTGCGCCAATTGCTTAGTTTGCCCGCCCCCTGGTTCCTGCCCGCCACTTATGCTGTTTAATTCGCTCCAGTTTTTACTTTTCTTCACGGCCGTTACCCTCACCTACTACAGCCTGCCAAAGGGCAATGGGCGGTGGTCTCTGTTACTGATTGCCTCGTGCTACTTCTACGCCGTTTTTCAGCCTACCTACATATTCATTCTCTTTCTGACCATCGTGATCGACTATATCGCGGGCATCTGGTTAGAAAAAACACCAATAGGGCCACGGCGTAAGTGGTTGTTAATCATATCATTACTCTCTAATGTCGGTATTCTTGCGTTCTTTAAATATCTCGGCTTTTTCACCGAAAACATCGCCGGACTATTCCGATTAGTAGACCAGCCTCATCTGGCTGAGCAGGTAACATCACTGGCTAACCGGCTGTTTTTGAAGGTGATTGCTGTTTTCGGGCAGAGTGGTATTGCTGGCTTTAAAGACAACATGAACATCCTGCCCATTGGTCTGTCCTTCCACACATTCCAGGCCATGAGCTACACCATTGAGGTGTATCGGGGGAATCAGAAGGCCGAACGGCATTTTGGCATCTACGCGCTCTATGTTATGTTCTACCCACAACTCGTAGCCGGCCCCATCGAACGTCCGCAGAACGTATTGCACCAGTTTCATGCCCATTTTGCCTACGATTTCGAGAACATTAAGGCAGGCCTGATGCGCATGGCATTCGGCTTTTTTAAGAAATGTGTCATTGCCGACCGGCTGGCTGTGGTGGTAGGGCAAGCCTATGGCGACCCCGCCGCCCACAACGGCCTGAGCCTACTGGTGGCCACGTTCTTTTTCACGTTCCAGATCTACTGCGACTTTTCGGGCTACTCCGACATTGCCATTGGCGCGGCGCGGGTGATGGGCTTCAACCTGATGGAAAACTTCCGAGCGCCCTATATGGCCTGGTCCATCACGGAGTTCTGGCGGCGGTGGCACATTTCGCTTTCGACCTGGTTCCGCGATTACCTCTACATACCCCTGGGTGGCAACCGCAAGGGCGAAGCGCGGCGTAATGTCAACCAGATTTTGGTGTTTCTGGCCAGCGGACTCTGGCACGGTGCCAACTGGACCTATGTGATCTGGGGCGGCCTGCACGGCGTGTATCAGGTGGCAGCAGGCTTGCGGGATAAATGGTTGGGGGAAGGAAAGGGGGGCCGCAGGGACGGAAGAACGAATGTGGCATCGGTAAATAGCACAGGCCATGTATGGCGCATCGGCAACGTGCTGATAACGTTTGTGTTGGTGATGTTGACGTGGGTCTTTTTCCGGGCTACCAGCGTACGGTCGGCATTATTGATTCTGAAAAAAATTGGTACGTTGTCGCTATTCGATCCGATCAAATCGCCCTTAAATACCACCGAAATGTGGTTTAGCCTGGCGTTGATTGGGTTGCTGTTGGTCAAAGAATGGCGTTACCTAGTGATCCCCACGCATAGTACGCCCCGGTTTTTTGCCCTGTTTGGAGTTATCGCCTTCCTAACCTACCTATTCGGCGTGTTTACGTCGAATCAATTTATCTATTTCCAATTCTGACTTTGTAGCCAGGTGAGCATCGCGGCTCACCTGGCGGTTAGAGCAGCAGTATAGGTAAACCAGCACGCCTATGCAGTTTCAATGGGACAATGGCAATACCCGCCATATTATCAGTGACTATCCAGAAAGAGGAAATACGATTGATGAACTAGAGAGCCTATTTACTGATCCTGCCTTTAGTGCATTACCGGACCGGGTAGACAATCGGGGTGAACAGCAGTACCATGCCGTAGGCCGAAGCAACCAAAACAGGTTGCTGTATGTTGCTTTTTCGATTAGGAATGGCCAAATTCGACCATTCAGTTGCCGACCAGCCAGCCGAAAAGAACAAGATCGTTATGCTCAGATCTGCGAACAAAAAGGAATCGAAAACCCAACCCCGGAAAGTTCGGGTGATCCAGAATAACCATACAGCGGCTGAACTGGCAGAATCGGGTGATCGGTGGGCTGACCATAAGGGACCTTATCTCTCGCTTGCAGAGGTAATTGCTGCTGAAGCTGCCAAAGCGATGAAGTAATTTCGCCTGCCGAGCCAACGGTTCACCACTGCGCATTCGGTGCAGTATTATATTCCATTCATGTTAGAAAATCTTGTCAATGCGGTTAGTGGACAAATAACTACGTTCATCAGTACACTGGCTTCTTTGCTGAAAATTCTCATTAAATCGCGCTTTTCGGTTGATATACCGGCTCCACAGCGGCCGGTCTGCGCTATTTTGGGCAATGGCCCGTCATTGCGACAGTCGCTGGAAAACGACCTGGCCTTTATCCGCGAAGCAGAGCTTTATTGCGTCAATAACTTCGCTTCTTCGCCTGAATATGCCCTGCTGCAACCCATGAACTACGCCCTGCTCGACCCGGCGTTTTTCCTCTATAGCGAACAGAATAACGACCGGAAAGACGTAGAGAAGACTATCCGGTGCTTAGTCAACATGACCACCTGGCCCATGAACTTGTTTGTGCCGCAGTCGGCCCGGGGGTGCTATTTGGTGCAGCAACTGACTGGGAAACACCCCAATGGCATAAGCCACCAGGTTAAGACCGTTTTTTACAACTATACCGTAGTGCGCGGTTACGCCTGGTTCCGACATTTCGTATTCCGAAAAGGGTGGGGTATGCCACAGTCGCAGAATATTCTGGCAGCCTCGCTCTACCTTGCCATTACGCGCCGGTTTACCGATATCTACCTCTTCGGTGCTGATCATTCGTGGCATGAAGAAATCCGTGTTTCGGATGCTAATGAACTGCTGATGAAGCAGGAACATTTCTACGACAAACCCGGCGATGCTACGCACATTCCGATCTACGACGTTGTAAAAAAGGAAACGTCGCGGATGTCAGCGCAGTTTGCGTCGCTGTCAAAAGCCTTTTATAGCTACGAAATCCTCCGCGATTACGCCCAGTATATGAACGTCCGCGTCCTGAACGCCAGTGCCAAAAGCTACGTTGATGCGTTTACACGAATAAAAATTTAATGTACAATGAACCGCAGCGGCGGACCGCAATGTATAATGTACAATGACGCCTGATGTAGGTTGAGCACTTGCCATTAGCAGGGATCACTGTACATTATACATTGCGGTCCGCCGCTGCGGTTCATTGTACATTACCATAGCATGCTTGATTTAACCAATAAATCCATCCTCATTACCGGCGGGACCGGCTCGTTTGGCAAGAAGTTCGTTGAGATGGTGCTTGCCCGCCACCCGAACATCAAACGCCTTGTCGTCTACTCGCGCGATGAACTGAAGCAGTTTGAAATGAGTCAGACGTTTCCGACCAGTAAGTACAAAGCCATGCGCTACTTCATCGGCGACGTGCGCGACGGAGAACGCCTGAAACGGGCCTGCGAGGGTATCGACGTCATTATTCATGCCGCCGCACTGAAACAGGTGCCCGCTGCCGAATACAACCCGATGGAGTGCATCAAGACCAACGTTTTCGGGGCTGAAAACGTGATCAACGCCGCTCTCGACAATGGTGTACAACGCGTGGTGGCACTCTCGACCGACAAAGCTGCCGCCCCCATCAACCTCTACGGTGCCACCAAGCTGTGCTCAGATAAGCTTTTTGTGGCCGCCAACAATATGAAAGGCAGCCGTAACCTGACCTTCTCGGTAGTGCGTTACGGTAACGTCATTGGTTCGCGGGGATCGGTGGTGCCGTTTTTTCTGGAAAAGCGTAAAGAAGGTGTGCTGCCCATCACTCACCCCGACATGACGCGTTTCAACATCTCGCTCGAAGATGGCGTTGAGATGGTGCTCTATGCGTTGGAACATGCCTGGGGTGGTGAGATATACGTACCCAAAATTCCGTCGTACCGCATTACCGAACTCGCTACGGCCATTGGCCCCAATTGCGAACAGAAACTGGTGGGCGTTCGTCCCGGCGAGAAACTTCATGAGGAAATGATCACTGAAACCGATTCACTCAACACCGTCGAGACGGATCGGTATTACGTCATTACGCCCTCAACCCCCACCTGGGATGTGGATGATTACCTGAAGGCGTTTAATGGCAAGCGCGTGGTCGAGGGCTTCAAATACAACTCCGGCACCAACGACGAATGGCTCAACGTGGAACAGATCCGCGAACAGATTCGGGAGCATGTAGATGCTGAGTTTACTGCGTAAATGATATTGGACATTGGATGTTGGACCACCAAATGTCTAGTATCCAATGTCCAATGTCCAACGTCCAATAGCTAATGTCTTCTATGAACAACCCCATCCCCTACGGCAGGCAGCACATCACGGAGGAAGACATTGCCGCCGTGGCTCATGTGCTGCGCGGACCCATGCTCACGCAGGGCCCCAGCATTGGTGCGTTTGAAAAAGCGTTTGCCGAATACATTGGCGCACCCTATGCCGTGGCCGTTTCCAATGGTACTGCTGCCCTGCATTTGTGCGCTATGGCATTGGGCGTTGGGCCAGGTACACGGGTGATCACGACATCTATAACCTTCTCTGCATCAGCCAACTGCATACGTTATTGCGGTGGTGAAGTGGTCTTTGCCGACATTGATCCCGACACGGTTTTGCTGGACATCAACGCCGTCCGTAAACTGATCGAAGCGCACCCACGTGGCTATTTTTCGGGAATAATCCCCGTCGATTTCGCCGGGTATCCCGTCGATATGGCCGCGTTCCGTGCCCTGGCCGATGAGCATGGACTGTGGCTGCTGGAAGACAGCTGCCACTCGCCGGGCGGGTCATTCGTAGATGCCAACGGTGGTTCACACCGTTGTGGCGACTCGTCACTGGCTGATCTGGCCATCTTTAGTTTTCACCCGGTGAAGCACATTGCCTGCGGCGAAGGGGGCATGATTACGGCAGGCACCGAAGCGCTGTACAATCACCTGATGCGCCTGCGTACCCACGGTATCACGAACAAACCCGGTGATTTTACGCCCCCCTACGACGGCGAACCCGAACGCGGCGGCTGGTATATGCAGTTGCGGGAACTAGGCTACAATTACCGCCTTACCGACATGCAGGCGGCACTGGGCCTTAGCCAGTTACAACGCGCCGACGCCATGCTGGCCCGTCGTCGTGAGATCGCCGCTCGTTATGACAACGCCTTTGCCGGAACAGCCGTGGCAACTATACGTCCAACCCAAAACGTGGGCCACGCTTATCATCTGTATGTGATTCAAACCGACAATCGGAAAGGGCTGTACGATCACCTGCGGGCCAAAAACATCTTTGCGCAGGTGCATTACATTCCAGTGCATACCATGCCTTATTACCAACAGCAGGGCAACCGTCCCGGCGATTTCCCGCTGGCCGAATGCTACTACAGTCGTTGTCTAAGCTTGCCCATGTACCCCACACTCACCGACGACGAGCAGCAGTATGTGATCGATGCCGTGTTGGCATTCGTGGGTCGATGAAACGGGGCCTGCGCTGGCTCAGTCTGGCTCTGATGGCCCTGCCGGTGCTGTATTACATTGGTACAGTGCTTTGGTACGCCTATGATTTTCCGTACATGGACGACTACCCCGTGGTGGTCGATTTTCTGAATAAACTGCCCGCTGCCACAACAGTGGGAGAGAAGGTGGCCCTGCTGATGGAGCAGAACAATTTCCACCGGCTTGTGCTGGCTAAGGGTATTGCCTGGGCCAATGTGCTCCTCACTGGCTCCGTCGACTTTCGCGTGTTGCAGTACGTGGGGCTATTTTTTCTGCTGCTTACGGCCTGGGTGCTTTGGCAAACTGGAGTTAAAGGGCGACCGGCACGAAGTCAAACGCCACTTGACGAAGTTGCTGACAAAGAAGATGGTATGCTGTCTGCCCTACTTTTCCTGCCCGTCCTCTTTCTTCTCTTCCAGTTTCAGGGTTGGAACATTGCGTTTTGGAGCATTGTGGCGGTGTCAAACGTGGGTGCTCCGGCGTTGGCATTGCTGGCGTTTTATCTGGCTAATCGGCAACGCGAAGGCTGGGCTATCCTGATGGGGCTTGTAGCCCTGTTCACCAACGGAAATGGTATTGTCGTGCTGCCCTTGCTGGTACTTTGCTGGGCGTTTCAACAACGCTGGCGGTGGATGTTGAGCACAGTTGCCGTGGCCGTTGTGGCACTTGCTTTCTATTTTCAAAACTACCAAAACCCTTCAGGGGGGGCTGTTTCAGCACGTTTAAGCCCGTCGACAGTAGGCCATCTGCTGGCGTTGGATACCGCGTTTCTGGGTGCGCTGGTGTACCATCCCGCCGTTCCCTGGTTACCTGTTTTGCTCGGCAGTTTCACTATCGGCTGGACTTTTTATTTGCTGCTGATCCGCTACGATCAGACCAATCCCACCTTGTTTTGGTTGCTTGTTTTCCTGCATTTGTCGGGCCTCATGCTGGCCGTAAACCGCATCCAGAATGACACCAGCATTGTCTTTGCTTCGCGCTACCGCAACATCACGGCCCTGCATATAGCTGCGGTTTATCTGACAGTGGTTGAGGCACTGTCTAGCGGAGCGTTGCTCCGCCGTGGGCGATTAATACGGCGGAGCAACGCTCCGCCAGACATGCAAACCATCGTTATCCGCCTGGCTACCGTTGCTACGGCTGGACTTTGGCTTGTTTCGAACTGGACGTATCACAGCAAAATTGTCCGGTTCCGGGAGTTGAAACAGACTGATAATCTACTCTGGCGGCAAGTAGGGCAGGTACGGGGTAGTGCGCCGCAGTATAACCCGGTGCAACAATTGGGTATTATGGCGGAACGGATGACGTTCAAACCAAAAGAAGAGTCACTGGCAGCGTTGCAGAGTCGACCTGTTTCCGTCACGCCCGTCAATACACCCGGCGATTCGCTGCAATACGGGATTGATCAATACGTTGAGCGCGACGGATTTGTAGTGATCAGCGGATGGGCGAAAGTGGCCCGACGAAAGGCGAATTTTAATGACACCTTCGTTGGTATAGAAACCCCCAATGGCTGGCAGTATTACACCACGCTGTTCCACCAACGCCTTGAGAAAGCGGATTCGGCCAACGACAAAGACACCGGCTTTATAGCCATTATTTCCTATCAGAGTAAAACGCCTAAAATGTCCCTATTCGTGAAATCAGGCCGTTTTTCGGCGGGGAGATTGATAAAACAATAAGGGATTGGCAGGCCTTTTTCGGGCAGGATCAGAGGGGTTTTCAGGACGCACAGGATCTTCCTGCTTTTTCCTGAAAATGGATCAGACGAATCCTGTGCATCCTGAAATCCTGCCGATCCTGTCCAAAAAATCCGCTCAATCTGCGGTCAATTTATATGCCAACCATCTGCATTATTCCTGCCCGTGGGGGCAGCAAGCGCATTCCCCGGAAGAATATTCGGGCGTTTTTGGGTACCCCTATCATTGCCTATTCCATTCGGGCGGCACAGGAATCGGGTTTGTTTGATGAAGTTATGGTGTCAACCGATGATGCCGAAATTGCGCAGATGGCGCAGTTCTACGGTGCTTCGGTGCCGTTTGTCCGTTCTGCCGATGCGGCTACTGATCACGCCACCACCGCCGCCGTGCTGACCGAAGTGCTAACCACCTATGCCCATCACGGCCACACCTTCGACCGGGCCTGCTGCCTCTATGCTACTGCCCCGCTCGTGACAACTGAGCGGCTTCGTGAAGCATTCGGCAAACTGGAAACGGGCGGGTTCGATACCGTATTTCCAGTGGTGCGCTACGGCTTTCCGGTGCAGCGTGCTGTTACGTTCCAACAGGATCGACTCACCTGGTTACAGCCTGAACACGCCCTGACCCGTTCGCAGGATTTGCAGCCCGTTTTCCACGATGCGGGGCAGTTTTATTTCTTCAACGTACCCCGGTTTTTGGAAAACGGTCAACTCATTACAGCCAACACGGGTGGCGTTGAACTGTCGGAATTGGAGGCGCAGGACATTGATACCCCTGCTGATTGGGACCTGGCCGAACTGAAATACCGCCTTTTGTGGCAGCAACGGACCAGTAAGTAGACCGGTTTATCACAAGTCTACACGCTGGTGAGTAGAACACCGTTCCTGTAGTAGCTTTGTCCATACGCTTTATTGTATCGACACCGTTACTTCCAGCCTCCTCATGAAAAAGTTACTCTTCCGCGCCGACGGCACCACCCAAACCGGCCTGGGCCACATTATGCGTAGCTTGGCCCTCGCCGAAATGCTCGGCGAATCTTTTGACCGGCGGTTTGCCATACAGAACCCGTCTGATGCCGTGCTGAAGTTGCTGGCTAAGCAGAGTTTACCGGTGATTGCGCTTGGGTCAAATAACATAGCCGAACTGCTGACACACGTTTCAGACAACGATGTTGTGGTGCTGGACGGGTATGATTTTGATGAGGCCTTCCAACGGGCCGTGCGCGAAAAAGCCCATAAGCTTGTCTTTATCGACGACCTAATACAGGGACATCAGGTGGCCGATGTAGTTATCAATCATGCTGGCGACGTCACTGCCACCGAGTATGAGACTGAACCTTACACAACCCTGCTGCTTGGTACGCATTACGCACTGGTCAACCCTGCATTTGTGCAAAAAACGCAGCCGAAAGACGGCGAAAACAAGGCGTTTGTGAACATGGGGGGGGCTGATCTACACAACGTCAGTCATCAGGTGGTTGACCTGCTGCTGAGCATTAACCCTAACCTGCGGATTACGCTGGCCCTGGGTGCGGCCAACCCACACGCCGACACGTTCGCCGATTTTCCGAAAGAGCAGTTGAGTATACAGCAAAACTTGAGTGCCAAGCAAATGGCCCGTGCTATTGGCGGCAGTGGCCTCAGCGTAGTAGCCGCCAGCACGATAGCGTATGAAGTGGCATCAATTAGCCGTCCAATGATTGTTGTTCAGACGGCTGATAATCAAGGTCGTATGATTTCGTTCATGCGTGATCGGCATTTGGCGGTGGGTGCCCTGACGTTGCCGATCAATGCTGAACAATTAGCTCTGGCTGTGAAAAAAGCCCGTCTCACGCCCTCCGTTTTTAAGCAGCGTCTCGTCTTCGACGGTAAGGCCGCCGACCGTTATAGGCAGGTGTTCACGCAGTTGTGCGCGTAAACCAACTGGGTACATTTTTTGTACCTTTAATAAGCAACCGCAACGAAGCTATGATGAACGCAGCACCCGATCCCGCCACCAATGACCCGCTGGGCTATCAACGATTCGCGCTGACTGAGTCGGCTTATGACCTCATTACCAGCCTTACGGGTATCTATGCCCGATTAAGTTTTTCAGAAGAAAAGAGCCCTGAGCCAGATGTAGCTGCCATAGCCGAGTGGAACAACAGAGCAGATCATCTACAGGAAATAATCCATACAAACGATTGGAGCGACCTCGCTTTTCTTGAACAGCTCATCAGCGACCTGACTGCGGAATACAGAGCCAACACCAGTCTGGAATCAAACGGCCAAACCACGAATGCCTCAGCTAACCCAAGACCAGTTTCTGCTATCTGAAATTGATAATCAGATCATATTTGACCGGTACATTAGTCCCCGCTCATTACGCAATTCCACTTCCGTCACGAATCCAACAGCTTTATTTCTGGGTGGTCAGCCGGGTAGCGGAAAGTCAGGGTTAGCGCAGTATCAGTTGAAACAGTTTGCCGATAGGGGTGGGGTGGTATTAATCAACTCGGATGCTCTCCGGGAATACCACCCGGCTTTTGCGAATTTACAACGAACAGACGCCGACCGGGCGTCTTTTTTGGTTAATCCCGACACGGTCATCTGGCAACAGAAACTGATTAATGCAGCTGTTGGTAACAAACGTAACTTGTTGTTAGACGGCACGTTGGGGGGAAATCCGGCACCAATTTTGGCTACGATGAAACGGCTTCGTAGCGCAGGATATACCATCCAGGTGAGCGTGTTGGCCGTGCCTGCTGAACAAAGTCGGTTGGGTATATACAGACGGTACGAAGACCAACTGACTATCAAGGGGGCCGGCCGGTGGGTAGGTATGGAAACGCACAACCGTGTTTTTAACGAAATCCCCCAAAATCTAGCCTTGTTTCAACAACAGTTAGTGGTTGACCAGATTCATCTTTATGCCCGCCCGAAAGGGAGTGGCGTACCAGAAGAGCTTTACAGCAACACAGGCATAGCTGGCGAATGGCAGGCCCAACCGGAGGCGTTAGTCAGGCTCAAAAACTACCGCGAACGGAAGCTAACTGAAATAGAACAGACTGAGCATAAGTATGTTACAGAAAAACTGCTTGAACGAATGACCTTACGCGGAGCTAGCCAACCGTTTATCGATGGGTTTTTGGCCACCGTAAATCCGCCCGATTATCACGCCCGGTTAGCTACTGCCGACGATGCGCAACTCTACTTTGAGTGGGCTAATGACCCCGCCACCCGCCAGCAATCGTTCAATTCGGAGCCCATTACATGGGAAAACCATGTGACCTGGTTCACCCGAAAACTAGCCGATCCCAATGCCCTGTTGCTGGTGTTTGAGGTGCCAAGTGGTGATCCAATCGGACAGGTACGGTTTGAGAAACGGCCTGATGGTGAAGTCATCATCGGCATTTCGCTCGACGCGTTTTTTCGGGGAAAAGGGCTGGCGTCAACCCTGATCCGGGCAGGAGTGGGCGTATGTCGGGAGCGTTGGGGTAGC
Organism: Fibrella rubiginis; assembly: GCF_017353185.1. Classification (GTDB taxonomy): domain Bacteria; phylum Bacteroidota; class Bacteroidia; order Cytophagales; family Spirosomataceae; genus Fibrella; species Fibrella rubiginis. The sequence continues at coordinate 65,015 of NZ_JAFMYV010000014.1, forward strand.
CCCGCCACGGCGGGGCATGCTATCCCTATATCAGCCTATATCAAGCCTGAAAACGTGGCCTCCATCCGTGCCTTCGAGCGGGCCGGATTCCATTTCGACCACGAAAGCCGTAAATTTGGGGTAAACGCACTGTGTTTGACGTTCAACATTGAACAGATTTAGATTAGCATGTTCCAACCCATTCAGGTTGCCAACCATATAATTTCCCCGCAGCATAAACCCTTCGTCATCGCCGAGATGTCGGGGAATCATAATCAGTCGCTCGACCGGGCGCTGGCGCTGGTTGATGCGGCGGCAGAGGCTGGTGCCCATGCCCTGAAGCTCCAGACTTATACACCCGACACGATTACCTTTAATGGGCAAAGCGACGAGTTTTTTATTCGCGACAACCAATCGCTGTGGGCCGACAAGAACCTGTACAAACTCTACCAGGATGCCTATACACCCTGGGAATGGCACGGCCCCATTTTCAACCGGGCATCAGCACACGGTATGGTTGCCTTTAGCTCCCCGTTCGATACCACCGCGGTCGATTTTCTGGAGTCGCTAAACGTGCCGCTCTACAAGATTGCTTCGTTTGAAAACACCGATCACATCCTGCTCAAAAAGGTAGCCCGAACGGGTAAGCCCGTCATTATGAGCACCGGCGTGGCTACCGTGGCCGACATTGCCGAGTCAGTGAAGGTGCTGCGGGATCATGGCTGTGAACAGTTGATTTTGCTTAAATGCACCAGTACGTACCCCGCCACGCCCGAAAGCACCAATCTGCTGACGATTCCGCACATGAGTACGCTCTTCAACGTGCCCGTGGGCCTCTCTGATCATACCATGGGCATTGGCGCGTCGGTGGCGGCTACGGCGTTGGGGGCGGTGGTGCTGGAAAAACATTTCACCCTCCGCCGGGCCGATGGCGGCGTCGATTCGGCCTTTTCGCTGGAACCCGACGAGCTTAAAAACCTCGTTGTGGAGTCGGAACGGGCGTTTTTGGCGTTGGGCCAGGTGAGCTACACACCCACGCCCAAAGAAATGAAAAGCCTGCAATTCAAGCGGTCACTCTATGTTGTGAAGGACATGGCGGCGGGCGAACCGTTCACGCCCGAAAACGTTCGCAGTATCCGACCCGCTAACGGTCTCCACACCCGCCATTACGACGAAATCCTCACCAAAACCGCCACCCGACCCATTCAGGCGGGTACGGCCTTGGCGTGGGAGCTAATCAACTAAGGAGAAAGGGAGGAAAGGGAGAATGGAGAAAAGGGTTTGCTGACGCTAGAGCACCATGTGCAAACAATCCCTTTCCTCCCTTATTCTTTTCTCCTTTCTCCCTTTCTTTTCCATGGGCCTTATTCAGAAACAGACACTTCAGGGCACGGTAGTTACGTATGTCGGTATTATTATCGGGCTGCTGACGACGGGTTTTCTATTGCCTAATTTGCTGTTCAAAGATCAGATTGGGTTGATTCAGTTGCTGGGAAGTCTGTCTATTATTCTGACGCAGTTTGCCAATCTGGGCATTAACGGGGCTGGGGGGCGGTTTTTCCCGTACTTCCGCGACTACGAACGAGGCCACAGCGGGTTTCTGCTGGTGGCCGTTTCGGTGGCTGGTATTGGCTTTCTGGGCTGTGCGGGCCTCCTGTGGGTTGCCCATGACTGGCTGGTAGCCCAAAACAACGACCGTTCCGGCCTGTTCGAGCGGTATTTTTATCTGCTGCTGCCCTTAACTCTGTTCACGCTCTTCTTTAACCTTTTCGACACATATGCACGCCTGCTTTATGATAGCGTAACTGGCACGTTCCTGCGCGATGTGGGACAGCGGGTCTTTTTCCTGGCGGCGGTCGTTGCCTATTATCTGGGCTATATTGGTTTCTACGGACTGCTGTGCGGCTGGTTAGGGTCCTATTTACTGGCTATGTTACTGATGATCGGCAGCATTGCCCGGCAGGGACATTTCACGCTCAACCCCGTTAATCTCGCCATCTCGCCCGATTTGCGCCGATCTATGGCCCGGTACGCCGGCCTGACTTTGCTAACGGGTTTATCGACTCAACTGATTTTGCACATCGACAAACTGCTGGTGTTCAAGGCCACCAACCTCGACAATACCGGTATCTACGGCATCAGTGCCAATTTTGGGGCGGTTATTGTGGCACCAGCCCTGATTCTCTACAAAGTGTCTGGTATCGTCATTGCCGATTCGTGGAAAAATAACGATCTGGCTAACATTCAACTGGTTTACGAAAAAAGCTGCCTGAGCCAGCTTATCATTGGCGCGCTGGTGTTTGTGGGTATCGCAGCCAACTTACCCGGCGTGTTTACCTTTTTGCCAAAAGGGTATGAGGCAGGATACAACGTCATTTTGTGGGTAGGCCTGAGTAAACTGTTCGACATGGCCACGGGCGTAAACGGGCAGATCATCACCACCTCGAAGCACTACGCCTGGGATTCGCTCTTCAACCTGATCATGGTAGTGCTGACCATTGTAATCACACCTGTGCTGCTACGCATCTACGGACTGGAAGGCGCGGCCATTGGCGCGGCTATTACCATTGGCCTGTTCAACCTGTCGCGCACATTATTTGTTTGGTATCGGTTTGGTTTACAGCCCTTTACCTGGCGAAATCTGGCCGTGATAGGCATTGCATTGCTGGTGTGGGGCCTCGCCGTTTTGCCGCCCTATGCCACGGGCACCAAGCTCGCTACCCTGGCCGATATGGCTATCCGGTCGGCGGGCATTGTGGCCCTTTACATGGGTCTTGTCTTCGCCTTCCGCATTTATCCTGACTTAAATTTGATGGTTGGCAAGTACCGCAACTAGTTGCGGCACTACGCCAAAGCCACTGCCAACTGCTGCTTACTGCCAATCGTTCATGCGCGTTGTTCATCTAAATACTTACCATACTACCGGCGGGGCGGCTGTTGCGGCCGGGCGATTGAACCGGGCGTTGCAAAAACAGGGTGTGGAAAGCACATTGCTCGTGCAGGAAGAAAATCGTCCGGAGTGGATGCTCCCTGAAGCGGGCGTAGAAGCGCTGGCGACAAGCTTTTTGGCCAAAAAGATGGCCTTTGCCCGCTTCGGTGCCGAGCGACTGGCGTTCCTGCCGTTCGAGAAAGACAAGGCCGTACGGTTCCAGTTTTCGCCCGCCGTGACGGGTGTCGACCTTACTTACAACTCGCTCATCATGCAGGCCGACGTCATACACCTGCACTGGGTCAACTTCGGCTTTTTTTCGGTGGAAGGGCTGGGTAGTCTTATGCGCCTGGGCAAGCCTGTGGTCTGGACCATGCACGACATGTGGCCCTTTACTGGTGGCTGTCATCATAGCGGCACCTGTGAGAATTATCAGCGCGAATGCGGCAATTGCGTCCCCTTTCTGCGCAATCCCGGCCCCAACGACCTGTCGCATTCGGTATGGCAACGGAAGCAGAAGGCCTACGAAATGGCGCATCTGGTGCCGGTGGGGTGCAGCGACTGGCTTACGCACCGCGCCCGCCAAAGCCGGTTGTTCCAGCCGTTTTCGGTGCTGAGCATTCCCAATGCCATTGATACCAACCAGTTTAGGCCCGTAGATAAAGCCGAAGCGCGGCAGGCGCTGGGTTTGCCCACCAACAAGCGGCTGATTCTGTTTGCGGCGGCCAAAGTAAGCACGGCGGGCAAGGGGTTTGTCTACTTCCAACGGGCGCTGCATCAGCTACATAGCCAGCTGGAAAACCCCCGCGAGGTGGAACTGCTCATCTTCGGGGCGGGTGATAAGGGGCTGTTGCACGAACTGCCGTTTCAGTACCATTTCCTCGGTCCGCTGAGCGATATGACCAGGATTAGTCAGGCCTACAATGCCGCGGATATGTTTGTGATCCCGTCGCTGGCCGAAAACCTGCCAAACACCATCATGGAGGCGATGACTTGTGGTACGCCCGCCGTGGGGTTTTCGGTGGGGGGGATTCCCGAAATGATACAGCACCGCGAATCGGGGTATCTGGCGCAATACAAATCGGCTGAGGACCTGAGCGCGGGCATGCAGTGGCTCCTGCAACTCCCCCCCAACGACTACGCCGCCATTGCTCACGCCGCCCGCCAGCACGTGCTCACCCACTACGACGAAGCCGTGGTGGCGGGGCAGTATGCGAGTTTGTATGAGCAACTGTTAAAGAGCGAATGATTTCCATCATCACTATCACCTATAACGCCGAACGATTTCTGGAACGCACGATCAGCAGCATCGCGGGGCAGGAGAGGTGTGTGTTGGGGGTTGATTATGAGTATATTATAGTAGACGGAGCCTCGAAAGACAGCACGCTGAGCATCATTCGGCAGCACGAAAAACAGCTCACGCGCTGGGTGTCTGAACCCGACCGCGGTCTCTACGACGCCATGAACAAAGGCCTGTACCTGGCCACCGGTGACTATGTCTGGTTCATGAACGCCGGCGACGAAATCCACGACCCTGCCGTGCTGTCGAAACTGCTGACGGCCATACGGACCACCCACGCCGACATCTATTACAGCGATGCTCTGTTTGTAAGCGACAACGGCACCACCCACTCCGGCCCGCCCGTGGGCCTACGCAGCGAAGTCACGCCGCACACATTGCCAACAAACCTCCGCTGGCAGGACATGGCCCTGGGCATGAAGGTGAGTCATCAGGCCTTCGTAGCCCGCCGCGCCATCGCCCCCGACTACGCCATCACCAACCTCAGCGCCGACCTCGACTGGGAAATTCGCTGCCTCAAAGCCGCGCAATATGTTCAATATCTGCCGTTTGCGTTGTGCAAATACCTTGTCGGTGGCCTCTCTGTGCAGCAACACCGCCGTTCATTAATGGACCGCTTCAGGGTGCTGGCAACGCATTTTGGGTTGCTTCCTACACTATGGAATCATGCACGGATTGTGGCGCGGGCCGTAGGGCGGCGGTGAAAAAACAAGCGATGTGTATCAGTTCTTTTTATGCCATAGGCGAGGCAAGCGACTGTAATACTTGTGTTGTAAATGTGGTATGAGGGTTATCCATACCATACACTCAATTTTTTGAATCACTGAATTTATTATAATTACTTTCAAGCCTAAACTTCTCCTTCTTTAGTAAACAAATGTGCAATCAAAAGTTGATTGTCGGAAAATAAAATATTTCAACATGCTCAACGCTCCATTCTTACGCAAAATAGTCGGCTTGTTTTTGGCAGGAATGCTTGTAACATTAAATGCTTGCGACCATCGTGAAGTCCCAAATCCTGCTCTTGTTCCCGACGTAACAATTTATCTGTTGAATGATCAGAACCAACTTATTCAGACGAATGCCCGTAATCCTAGTACCCAAACCGCCACTGTCGGCCTAGCTGGTTTGCAGGTAGGCGAAAAAATACTGGATATTGACTTTCGGCCAGCCACTGGGCAACTGTATGGCATTTCCAATCAAAGCCGCATATATTTCATCAACATAAAGACCGGGAGCGTCAAGGCAGTGGGTAGTTCGTTTTCACCCGGCTTAGATGGTACCGCTATCGGTATTGATTTCAGTCCTTTTGGTGACCGTATTCGTGTTGTGACTAACAAAGGGCAAAACCTGCGTATTAACCCAGAGACGGGTGTTGTTCAGGCTATCGATGGTAAGATAAATAGCTCAAATATCAGTAATCCGACAGTTACGGCAATTGCTTATTCCAATAATGTGGTGGGTAGCGCAGAAACTAAGTTGTACGATATTGACCCTGTTTCAGACCGGTTATATATTCAAAACTCACCTATTGATGGTAGGGTTAGCGATGGAAAGGTTAGTGATGTTGGACCACTAGGTTTGGATATCTCTGCTGTAAGCGGATTTGATATTGCTCCAAGCTATGACCAGAGGCTCTCAGGTATAGCAGCCGTAACTTATGCAGGCCGTTCCGAATTGCAACAGGTTAATGTACGAACGGGCCGGATGCAAAAATTAGGTGATTTGCCGGGTAATATAATGGGGCTAGCTATACCTACGTGGTTTGTAGCTTATTCAATTGACGATAACAATTTTAATAGATCAATTAGTCCAAATCCATTCCTTGATGATCCAACGCAAGGTGGCTGTTTCAATTGTATTGTGCAAGGTGTTATTGGTACAGAACCCGGCGAAATATTGGTAGGCATTGATTTCCGACCGGTTGATGGGCGGTTATACGCATTAGGAAGCAAAAGTCACCTATATACGGTCAACCTAGGACTTGAATATGTACCTTCACAACCGCTAGTAACTCTCGTTGGCACTTTGAATGTACCACTCGATGGTACTAGCTTTGGTTTCGATTTTAACCCTATCGCTGACCGTATCCGTATTGTAAGTAACACAGGGCAAAATTTGCGAGTTAATCCAAACGATGCGACTGTTACGGTTGATACTCCCTTGAATGGTGCTACAAATAAGGCTACAGCGTCTGCTTATACAAATAACTTCTTGGGAGCTTTTTCTACTTCGTTATATAACATTGATAGTTCAACAGGCAGTTTATACATCCAGAACCCACCAAACAATGGTACGCAGACACTGGTCGGTTCTTTGGGTATACCGAATTTTGAATCTGCCGCCGATTTTGACATTGGCGGCGTAACTGGAACAAGCTATGCAATACTGCGTGCAAACGGCCTGTCAAATCTGCAAACCATTAACCTTAGTACTGGAAAGGCCAGCCTGCTTCCTGGTTTTGGTTTTGGTAACAACCAGTTTACTGTTTTTCGTGGCTTCGCTGTAGGTCCAGGTTTTTAAGGGCTATAAATAGTCGCATAGCCACTGATGTACATCTAATAATGGTTACTTGTTCCTTTACTAGTGTTCATCAGGTGATATAAATATATCCTCTTCCAATAAAAAGGAGACCGACTTATGAGCCGGTCTCCTTTTAGTTTTAGTGACTAACAACTGCCATTCAATACACCTTCTCTGCCTCTTGTTTTTCTTCGGGTAAGATGAATTTTAGGGGGCGGCTGACAGTTTGGGGAAGCAGGGCTATGTCCAACACCTGACCTACCGTATCGGCGTAATGGAAGGTTAAATCTTTGATGTAGGCCGAATTAATTTCTTCGATGTCCTTGCGGTTCTTGGTGCAGAGAATAATCTCTTTCACCCCCGCCCGGTTGGCCGCCAGAATCTTCTCTTTGATACCACCTACGGGCAATACCTTACCACGCAACGTTACCTCGCCGGTCATAGCCAGGAAAGGACGGATCTTGCGTTGCGTGAAGATCGACGCCATCGACGTCACCATCGTGATACCCGCCGAGGGGCCATCTTTGGGTACGGCTCCCGCGGGTACGTGTACGTGCAGGTCATAGTGGTTGAAGATCCGGTAGTCGATGCCCAGGTCATCGGCATGGGCTTTGAGGTAGGAGAGAGCCGTCATCGCCGACTCCTTCATCACGTCGCCGAGTTGGCCAGAAAGCGTTAGGGCACCTTTGCCCCGGCTCAGGCTGCTTTCGATGAGCAGAATTTCGCCACCCACCTGCGTCCAGGCAAGGCCTGTTACGATGCCCGCAATGTCGTCGTCGGAATAGATGTCTTTGTCGAAAATTTCCGTACCCAGCAGGCGCGTTACGTCGGTTGGGCGAATGTGGTGCTCGTAGGGCTCATCCATGGCAATGGATTTGGCAATTTTCCGTACCATGGCACCAATCTTCTGCTCCAGATTCCGCACACCCGATTCCCGCGTGTAGCCCTCCACAATCTTCACCACCGCCTTATCGTCGATCTGCAGATCTTTCGTTTTCAGGCCGTGCTCTTTGCGCTGTTTGGGTACCAGGTACTTCTTGGCAATCTGCACTTTCTCCTCTACGGTGTAGCCCGTGATGTCGATGATCTCCATCCGGTCGCGCAGGGCGGGGTGGATGGTGTCGAGCGAATTGGCAGTAGCAATAAACAGCACCTTCGAAAGGTCAAACTCCACATCGAGGTAGTTATCCACAAACGTTGAATTCTGCTCAGGATCAAGCACTTCCAGCAACGCCGACGAGGGGTCGCCTCGGAAATCGCTGCTTACTTTGTCAATTTCGTCCAGAATAAATACGGGGTTCGACGCACCCGTTTTGCGGATGTTCTGGATAATTTTACCCGGCATAGCGCCGATGTATGTCTTGCGGTGCCCGCGAATTTCGGCTTCGTCATGTACGCCCCCCAGAGCCATCCGGCTGTACTTGCGACCCAGCGCTTTGGCTATTGAGCGCCCCAGCGACGTTTTGCCTACCCCCGGAGGACCATACAGACACAGAATTGGTGCTTTCATAGCTTCCGACGAATGTGCTTTGTTTTTAGCATCCCGGCTGCGTCCGTTCAATGCAACGGTGCCAGCGGCTTCGTGGGCGGCTTCCTGAGCAGCCGTTGCCTCGGCTATACGCTCTGTCTTGAGCTTTAGCACAGCGAGGTATTCAATAATGCGCTCTTTTACTTTCTCCAGCCCGAAATGATCACCGTCCAGAATTTTCTGCGCCCGCTTCAGGTCGAAATTATCTTTCGTGTACTCGTTCCAGGGCAGGTCAACCATCAGTTCGATGTAGTTCATCGTGATGGGGTAATCAGGAGCCATGGGGTTACTGCGCTGCAACTTGGCCAGCTCTTTATCGAAATGATCGCGGATGGGCTTCGACCAGTTTTTCTTGGCGGCTTTGGCCCGGAGTTCATCCAGTTCACGGTCGGGCGTGTCCATGCCAAGCTCATCCTGCAGCACTTTCATCTGCTGCCGCAGGTAATAGTCGCGCTGTTGCTGATCCAGATCGAGGCTGGCTTTGCTCTGAATCTCACGTTTCAGTTCAAGCAACTGCACTTCCTTCAGCATGTATTCAAGCAGCAGTTGTGCCTGTTGCGCACCCTCGGTTTTTTCAAGCAGCCGCTGTTTGTCGGCCACGTCGGCATTAATGTTCGACGACAGGAAATGCACCAGAAACATGGGGCTTTCGATGTTATCAAGCGCAATGCGGGCCTCCTGCGGAATCTCCGGATTAAGCCGCAGAATCTTATAGGCAGCTTCTTTCAGCGTCTGAATCAGGGCTTTGCCTTCTTTCTTGCCTGAGTTCAGAAACACATCGTCGATGGGCCGCACGTTGGCCGTCATAAACGGGTCTTCCTGCGTAATCTTGCCAATTTCGAACCGCTTTTTGCCCTGTATAATAATCGTGATGTTGCCGTCGGGCAGGGTGATCATTTTAATAATGTAGGCCACTGTACCCAACCGATACAGGTCGTCGGGCGTAGGTTCGTCTTTTTGCTGATTGGCCTGGGCTACCACGCCAATAATGCGGTTGCCTTTGTACGCTTTTTTCACCAGGCGAACCGACTTCTGCCGACCAACGGTAACGGGCACAACCATACCGGGAAACAGTACGGTATTACGAACTGGCAGAATGGGCAGGTTTTCAGGTATTTCGTAATCCGCATCATCGCCTTCAGGGCCACCAAGCGGAATCATTTCAATACTATCTAAATCATTCTCGGCCAGAAATAAATCTGAAGCCAAATTTTGGGGGAACGTCATGGTACGACTGCCAAGTTGGCAGTGTAAATACATTGAGAGAGGAAAATTGTGATGAGAGGGCAAGGATAGGTAAGACCGTCAAGGAGCGTGCCAGACCAAGATATGGCTGACAAGACCAAAGAAATAAGCTTACCGCGTTTATTGACGAATGTATGTAGTGAAAGGTAACATTAAATCGTTACTGCCTGAACGGGCTGATTGTTTCGGAACACAACTGTTTTCTTGACTTGATTAAGTTGAATCGTCACCAAGTTAACCTGATCCGTGAATAGTTCTATGAGTATATCTTGCTTTATAAATATGTTTTGCGTTTTGGCCGAATAGGGCATTTCCAGATAAATCCATTGTGCATCGGCCTCCTGCTCGTAGCCAACGTAGGTTATCGGGTTAAGCTTACGGTCGGCGTTGGCTACGGCAAAATGCTTTCGTACATACTGCTCCACAAGTTTATCCTGCTTCTGACTCGTATTAAGGTGGACCGATTTGCCCCCGTTTTCTTTGGTCAGAGCTGTCTCGAAATCATCCGTAAACAGGCGTAGGCTGATCTCAAACGTCTGGCGTTGGGGATCAAACTCCATCTGCGTCAGACTGGTGTGAAAGGGGTGAATAATGGAGGGTGAAAAGGAGAAAAGAAAGAAAGGAAGAACAAACAGTAACCAAAACAGAACGGGCCTGCCGACGCGATACAACGGACTTAACCGTGCTGTCTTCGCTAAATCGATTAGCCATTCAGCCAGGCAGCTGGCATATCTCTTTCCTCCTTTCTTCCATTGCTCCATTCCTCTCCTTATTTAAAGAAAATATCATTCAGGAAGGCAAACGCCATCAGCCCCAGCAACAGCACCATACCCACGCGTTGAGCACCCTCCACAAACTTGTCGGACGGCTTACGACCTGATACCATTTCATAAAGCAACATGGTGGCGTGTCCACCGTCGAGAGCCGGGATTGGCAAAGCGTTCATAAACGCAAGGGCCATCGATAGTAATCCGGCCAAAGACCAGAACCGGGTCCAGTCCCAGACGCCGCCAAACATTTTGGCGATGCCCACGGGGCCACTGATTGCTTTCGAGGCCGACACTTCGCCCTTGAAGATCTTACCAAACCCGCGGATGTTGTCGTAAATCACGCCGAAAGCCCGTTCGGTTCCTTTGCTCAGGGCCTCATCAAACGTGTAGTCGACGTGGGTTTCTTTCAATAACGAGTTTGGAAAGAAGCCAATAGTTCCCTCGCTGGTAACCGTAGGGCGGATCGTCAGCGTTTGATTGCCCCGTTGAATGCTAACCGTTATGGGCTTACCCTTGTTGGCCCGCACTGCCTCCTGCACTTCATGGAAAAACGCGGTGGGTTGTCCGTTCACACTCGTAATGCGGTCCCCGGCTTTCAGGCCCGCTTTTTCGGCAGGTGATCCGGGCTGCACCTCGCCAATGTTAAACGGAAAAATGGGTTGGATGAACTGACCGGCACTTTCTTTACTCGAGAACTTCTCAGCCATGTCGTTGGGCACGTCGACCCGCACACGTTCCAGGCTGCCGCTGGCCGTTGGCCGTTCCACCGTATAGTAGCTGTTGTTGCCCAGCAGCACATCGGGACTCGTTACATCGGCGATATTATCAAACGGCTTACCGTTGATTTCCACAATCCGGTCGCCGGTTTTCAAGCCAATCTGCTTGCCATATTCCAAGGCCACAATACCAAATTTGGCATCGCGTGAAGCAATGTAGGTGCTGCCAAGGCTGTACATCAGCGACACGAAGATGACAATACCCGTGACGATGTTGACAATGATGCCACCCATCATAACCACCAGGCGTTGCCAGGCGGGCTTAGCCCGGAATTCATAAGGCTTCGGTTCCTGAGCCATCGCCTCGGTATCCAGCGACTCGTCGATCATGCCCGATATTTTCACGAACCCCCCCAATGGGATAGCGCCGAGGCCGTATTCGGTTTCGCCTTTGCGGAAGCTGAATACCTTCGGCGGGAAGCCAATGAAATACTGCTCCACCCGCATGCCAAACATCCGGGCGGCTACCAGGTGCCCCAACTCGTGGAGACCTACTAAAATTGACAAAGCCAGCAACAGCTGACCAACCATGATTACTGTTTCCATCTAAAGGTATTTAGATAATAAACACTGGGCTTTAGCCTACCATGCCAACGGGCGAAGACCAAGATCCGGCATTCAACATCCAGTGTCTAACGTCTACTTTACAACAAAAGTACCAATCTTTTCGGTCGCCAACCGACGGGTTTCTCTATCCGTAGCCACGTAATCGTCATACGTAGGCTTGGCTACAAACGTGGCCCGCTGCATGGCATCGTCAATCACATCGGAAATGCCAAGGAAGCTAACGCGGTCATGCAGGAAGGCGTCGACGGCTATTTCGTTGGCCGCGTTCACGATGCACGGCATGTTTCCTCCCTGTTCCAGCGCGTCGTAAGCCAGTTGCAGGTTCCGAAATGTCTTTGGGTCGGGCTGCTCGAAGGTCAGCGAGGGATAGTTAGCGAAGTTAAATCGCGGAAAATCTGATTTGAGCCGGTTGGGGTAGCCGAGGGCAAACTGGATAGGCAATTTCATGTCGGGCAGGCCCATCTGCGCTTTCAGGCTACCATCTTCAAACTGCACCAGCGAATGCACAATGCTCTGCGGATGCACCACCACATCGATCTGATCGGGCCGGAGCGCAAAGAGCCATTTGGCTTCGATTACCTCCAGCCCCTTGTTCATCAGCGTGGCCGAGTCGATGGTAATCTTCGCGCCCATGGTCCAGTTGGGGTGTTTCAGGGCCTGCGCTTTGGTCACGCCCGCCAGAAACGCCCGGTCTTTCCCCCGAAATGGCCCCCCCGACGCGGTCAGGATGATCTTCTCGATGGGGTTATGAAACTCGCCCACCAGGCACTGAAAAATAGCCGAATGTTCGGAATCGACGGGGTAGATGTTCACGCCTTTGGCGGCGGCCATCTGCGTAATCAGCTCGCCCGCCACCACCAGCGTCTCTTTGTTAGCCAGCGCAATGTGCTTGCCCGCTTCAATGGCCTTAATCGTTGGCAGCAGCCCCGCATAGCCCACCATCGCCGTGAGCACCATGTCGATACTGTCCATCTGCACCACCGACGCGATAGAAGCCAGCCCGGCGTAGACTTTGATATCCAGCGGGTCAAGAGCCGCAAACACCTGGTCGTAGCGGGATTCGTCGCAGATAACGACCACGTTGGGCTGTACTAGCCGCGCCTGTTCAATTAGCAAATCGGCGTTTTGGTTGGCCGTCAGCACCTCGATCTGAAACTGATCGGGATGCGCCAGCACCACGTCAATGGCCTGCGTCCCAATGGAACCCGTAGACCCCAAAATGGCAATGCGGCGTTTAGGATTATTTGTCATTTAGTCGTTCACGCAAATACTGAATATGACTATAGTAAGGTGAGTCCAAGGCTGTTCTTAGCGCATCTGATTCGTACTCAACATCGTTCAGCATCAATAGTAATACAGACTTAAGGAGTTGGAGTTCGTGTTTACTGATATTGAAAACAAGTTCGGCATCGACTCCTCTGTAGTCATGCGCCAAGTAATTACGCATTCCTGCTAGCTGTCGCCAAGGGATGACGGGGTAAGTAGCTTTAAGGTCTTTATCAATCTTTTTTGCCTCTTCGCCTATTACCAAGAGTAAACTCCAGGTTGCATTATAATTGAGTTGGTCATTTGCCCAGGCAAAGTCGTCAGCAGTATAATAGTCTTGCGTATAGATGCTTATCTTCTCAATACATTCTAGTATAGTACAGATGTAAGTCAGATTTTTACTACTGTACATAAATCACGTCTTTTTGCATTGCGTACTTGACGAATGGATTCATCATCTTTTCGTTGGCCAGATCTAACTTGCGCCCTAACCGACGACGAAGAATTCGCTGTAACCGCTCCCGCTCGGAAATAGATAAAAAATGGCTGTCTGCAACAGAAAAGACCAGATCGATGTCGCTGCTGGGTGTTTGCTCATTGCGGGCGAAGCTGCCATAAAGTCCGATCTGGCTAATCGCAAACTCGTCACGAAGCCGTTGGTTGAGACTTTTAAGTGTAGTCAGAATAAAGTCCGAATCAATTGCGGTCGTTTCCATTTTGATAAAGGCAAGCTGCGCTTCTATAACTCAAAGCTAACGCATTACAGCCAACAACCCGTCGGCCAGGGCGCGGTCGTTGCTGAGGCGGGGGACTTTGTTTTGGCCGCCCAGTTTACCCTGCGCTTTCATGTACTGCTGGAAAGCGCCGCGTGGCAGGGGGGTCATGACTAGTGGGCGCAGGATGTTACCCTGCATGAGGTCGTCGTAATACACGTTCAGTTTGGCGAGGTGGCTGTTGAGGTCGTGGGCAAAACGGGCGGCATCGGTGGGGGGCTGGGCAAACTCAATCAGCCACTCGTGGTAGGGGAGGCCTTCGGTGGGCGACACCATCGGGGCCACGGTAAATTCGATTACTTCGGTGCCGGGCTGCTGCTGCATGGCGTATTGCAACGCTTTCTCCACTTCTTCGCCAATGACATGTTCGCCAAAGGCCGAGATAAAATGCTTGATGCGACCCGTTACCACAATCCGGTGCGGGTTTCGACTGACAAACTTCACAGTATCGCCCAGGGAGTAACCCCAGAGACCCGCGTTGTTGTTGATGACGACGGCGTAGTTCACGCCCAGTTCCACCTCATCGACGGTGAGGCGAGACGGGTTTTCGGAGAAATACTGCTCGGCAGGGATGAACTCGAAAAAGATGCCGCTGTCTACCAATAAGAGCAGTCCCTTGGCTTCCTGCGAATCCTGGTAGGCAATGAAGCCTTCGGAGGCGGGGTAGGTTTCGATGCTGTCGATGCGCTTGCCGATGCTCTCGAACAGCCGCGCCCGGTAAGGCTCGAAATTCACACCGCCATACACGAATAGCGAAAATTGCGGAAACACGTCTTTGATGGCTTTGCCCGTCCGCGCCTGGATCCGGTCGAAATACATCTGCACCCAGGGTGGAATCCCTGAAATGAGCGACATCGGCTGGTCGATGGTTTCGTCGATGATACGGTCGAGTTTAGTCTCCCAGTCGTCAATCGTGTTGGTCTCGTAGCTCGGTAGCTGGTTCGAGCGCAGATAGGCCGGGACGTGGTGATTCACAATGCCAGAGAGTCGGCCAGTGTAGATGCCCGCTTTCTGTTCCAGTTCGGGACTACCCGACAAAAAGATCAGTTTCTGGTCCAGAAAGGCCGATTTGCCTGTTTCATCGATGTAGCACAGTAGCGCGTCGCGGGCCGAGTTGATATGGTTGGGCAGTGATTCTTTCGTCAGTGGAATGTATTTAGTGCCCGACGTAGTGCCCGACGTTTTGGCAAAATAAGCGGGCTTACCTGGCCAGAGAATGTCGGGTTCGCCATGCACTACGCGCTCCACGTAGGGCTTCAGCAGTTCATAATCCCGGATGGGCACGGCCTGCCGAAAATCGGCCACGGTCTGGATGTCGGCGAAGTGATGATCGCGGCTAAACTGCGTGTTTTTAGCGCGGCTCACCAGGTGGTGCAGCCAGCGTTGTTGCGCCTCGCCGGGCTGTTCGCGCCAGGGCTGCTGCCGTTGCCGCACCCACCGGGCCAGCGGTTTGCTAAAAATCGAACGGATTCCCATATGGGCAAAGGTACACGCCGCGTGCCGTTACCGATAGAGTCAGTATTTACAGGAGGTATCGTATGACTTATTCACCACTACCTACTAACCAACCAAGTACACAATCAAGGTAGTCTCGGTACGTAAGCTTTTGTATATCGAGATGTTCCGCATCACAGATAATAGGTAACTCAGTCATAAAATCAATATAGCGTGAATGAAAAAAATCAGGACCGGGCAGTTTGCGTCGTGAACTCGTTCGCAGAAAGTCACGGACCTGCTGAATAACGGCTTCTACTTGTCCGTCTTTATTTGTTCCGTAAGCTCTAATATCCTGCCCACCCAGATCAGATATAAATCGTTGATAGCGGTATGGTTCAGAATCCATCACAATGTACTTCTTGCGGCTATTATGGCTTTTGCTTGGCGCAAATCGATGGGCACCGATGAAGATGCCTAACTCCAATGGATATTGAAACGGGCTAACCCAGACTGCTCATCTAAGTCAGCTTTCGAGATGTCGTGTACACCGTACTGGCACTCGTTGATGATGCTGATGATCTTGTTGATGCGAATGTCGCCGGTGCTGTCTTCTTCGAGTGCACAACGTGCATTGAAACCGCAGTGCTGTATAGTAAAAACAACAGCCCTGAATAAGGGCTGATAGTGCTTGTCGAATGGGCAGTTGATAAAGACGTTATCTTGGTATTCGGCAGATTCGGTCATTTCTGGTTTAGCTTCTTCACTACCTTCGATACGCTATTTACCCGTTTCAGGTTGGCCTTGGGGGGAATCTTTATCTCGATCTTAGCTGCTATTTTCTGGTCGTTGGTTAGGGAAACGCCTTGTTGTTTGCGAACCTCACCCAGCGTTTTGTCTTTCCTGATTTTGCGGCCATTGGCACCATAGATCTGGATGCCCAGTTCTTTCTCAATGGTGCCTACCTTTTTGTCCGAGCGGGTTCTACGTGCCGTTGCCATAACTGTCTACTTTACTACCTAAAGATAAGATACGTACAGGAAGTTTCAAATGAGATGGCGCAGGTACGTCTTATACCAACCGATGAGATTGGAAGGGGCGGAGGATACAGGCATAGGTACATTATGAAGTAAGCCATTGCAAGGTTTCCCAAAGCGTTTCGGGCGTAAGTGATCCCTGCCACGGAACATCTGGGGCACCAATCTGCACGATCTTCCGTATATCGTTCGGGTAAATCAAAAATTCAACCGAACGATCACCCTGCCGCAGGTTTATCATAATCTCGCCGACAGGTCTCGGCGACGTATGATGGATAGTCTGATTGCTGGACATGGCTCAAAATTGGGGTCAAAATCAGGCTCGAAACCGGTCCTTTTTGTCCAATTTCGGATCTCAAATAGGCAGCTTTTTCGGCCATGTCCAGCACTCAGAAAGATAGTCTGTCCGTGAGCAATGAGCAAAAAAGCAATATCGAGGGTGACAACAATGGTTTGATGGTCGGGGGCTTTAGCTCCGTCTTCGTCCCAATTGTCGGTTAGATTCCGGCATGCAGCAATGTCCGCCAACCTCTGTTGGTTATGCGCCTGCTCGCTACCTACCAAGCTAACCGTTTCCTGCATGTAAGCAAGTAGGTCGAACACAGACGAAAAGATCGTCTTCGAGGGAATAACAGAATTCCGTTACTCTCTCGAAGAAAAAAGTTAATCAATCATCAATAATTTACATGGTGTAGGATCAATTGCGACCAGCATACCTCGACGCATATGAGAAAAGGAAACAACGGCCTGGCCAGCGGAAAGATTTTTCAGCTTACTCCACAGTCCCTCGTCAACACTACCAATGGTTCTCTTTAGACGGGCAACGACATTGGCGTCGCTAATCTTATGGAGAATGTAGTTGTTGAGCAATGCTAACACCTCATCAGGTAAATGCTGTGGTAGCTGTGTGACGAATGTTAAGCCCAACCAACGTTTACGACCTCTTTTGGCTATACGAGCAACTTGATCATACAAAACTGGCATCTGGGCTATACGCTGAGAAGACAGAAACTCATGTGCTTCTTCTATTACTACCATAACCCGTGGAGTGTCATCAGTAACCGTCTTAGTTGCACCGTAGTAATCATTTTGCTTTTCCATTAAGCCTTTGAGCAGTTCCGCAATTACTAAATTGCGAATTTTAGGGCTTTCTGTATCACTCATATCAATGATTGACACTCTTCCGGGTGTAGTTAGCTCACCAAAATCAAATTCTTTAGCAGTAGAATTGTCAAAAATTTTAAGCCTTAGCAACTAGCTTAATAAACCTTGTACTGCCCTCCAACTCGCTACACTGGTAGGTATATCTTCTTGAGTATTAATTATTTTCAAAAACTCCTCATCGTTATTGCGAAGAATCTGAGATCTTAAAAAGTAGGTTGGTTTCCCATCTTCATCATGAAGTTTTTCCTTTCCTACTCTCTTTGCGCATAGACTCACTATATCGTACATTATTTCTAATGTAAGCTTTGGATAGCCTGAGACTAACTCATCCAGTTCGTAAAGTTGCTCCTCCTGATCTTTTGTGACAGGAAAGATTTTAAGCTTACGCAGCACTATTCGGCCAATGTCAACTGCCTTAAGATACCGCTGCTGTTGAGCTTCTGAAAAACTCAAAATCTCCATCACTGCGTATGGTGACAACTGGTCAAATTTTAACGTAAAATTTTGTACACGAGGATGCTTAGGGTTTGATGTCTCTCTACCGACTAGTCTATAAACGTGTGTCTCGTTAACCCCTTCAGGAGATAAACCACGACGCTCCAAAGCATTTATCATGTTGTGCGCTGTTGTAGGCTCATTAATATGAGTGTACTCTCCTTCTGTATCAATGAGAATAGTTGCCAGTTTATTCTTTTGAAATTGATTAACTAAACCAGAGACTGTAGTTGATTTCCCCCCACCAGTGGTACCAAGAACACCTAAATGACGTGGTAGCACCGACTTGCTGTCAGCGGGTACTTTCACTTCCATATCCTCATGACCTATAGCTCGTCCCAAAACAATGTTTCCAGTAAGGTTTAGCACTGTTTTTGATTCTTCAGAACTGAGCGGAAAGACGGGGCTATTTGGTAATGGTCTATAACGGGGAGGTATTAATGCATCGTCGATTAGTTCACCTAAAATTTCGACCCAAACTCGCCCATGATATTTGGGCATAAACATTACTCCATTCGAGGCAGTAGTCACAATCACTGCTGAATCCGCACGGATTCCGTCCGGCTCATAAAGTGGACCTTTTACAACAATGCCTTGGTACACCCGTTTGTCTTCAGTACTATTAATTTTTACCAAAGCTTGAGCAGGTAAATCCTTCAAACGGTGTTTAGGAACGACAACGGCAACCAAGTTATCCTCACTGCCTAACACATCGAACATTGTTACGCCTACTCGTCCGTCGGCGTCCGCAGGCGACTCAAAAGCCCCACCTGCTTTGGCGATTTCATCTTCGAGATGCGAGTCGAAAGAGATTTGTTTACCGTTTTGGTTGTGTTGCGGTATCATTGTAAAAGTATTTGTCAGTTACTGTTCATGTAAAGAAACATTCATGATTATCGGTTGCGAGTTTCGCGCTCACCTAAGAATCGGAACGGTTGCCCAGCGTCCGCGTATGCTTGACGAACACTGGCGAAGAAGGTTTCGGGGTGAAATGTTGAATGGCAGATTTGATCAGCCAAATCGATAAGCATGGGAAAGCCACGGTGCTCTTGGAGAATACCGTCAGCGATTGCGATGAGGGCTGCCGTATGGGCATGATCCCGATGAGCGTAGAAGACATGCGCAGGGGACATGTCGGAACATTTGAATAAGCCAATAACCACTTGATCGCCATACTCTTCAACAAATTGCTTTTGCAACGCCTTGGTCGCGATACTGGCGTGACCGTAATCGATTACTTCTGTTAGTCCGGTTCTAACCGTATCGATTAGTACATATTCTCGAGGCTGAAGCGCATTGCCAATTGTAATCAGATGCCTGCCAGGGCTGCTGGGTACAAAGACAAACCTCTCATATTTGGCGATTTGAGTAAACAGATTTAATGCTTCTTTAACTACTTCGGGCTTGCTAGCCCAAAAGTTGACTAACATCTCATACGGAAAAGGATTTCCGTGCCCAATTCGCCAGAGTGAACCCGCTCGTTCCATTAATATTTTCCGTTCCGCGTAAGCCATAAGACCGCGCTGAGCCATTTCACTGAACCTGCCCATGTCATCGTCAATTCCTTGCCCTGAACGCTTCTTACGAATCTGAAGCATATCCATTAACTCCTCAACCGGGTCGTCTCCTTTGAATTGTAGATCGCGCTGGAATACCCGATGCATGTATGACCCGTAGTTGCCGTTATAATTGACGAGGCAGATTCCGATCTGAGTAATAGTCATCGGCAAAGTGTCGTGCGTGATTCTGGTCCCGTCAACAGCAGTCACTCCACCATTAAAAAGCAAACCGTTATGCGCTTTGCGAATCTGCTCAATGGCAAACTCCTTTACGCCGGTAAATGGAAGTTTATCACAATTAAGTTCAGGTAAAATTCTGTCTCGTATTGTGGATGATATGTCGACCTCTTGCTTGACAGCGTCATATACCCGCTGACCAATCTGTTCGTAAAAGCCGGACTGATCTAAATCAATTTCCCAAGCTCTCATATCTAAAGAAGCCAAGATAGCATTCTCGAACTCTTGTTGCCCGCTTGTGGGAGCGGTGATAAGGTCAGTGAGCTTTTGATTAGATGCGTTCATATTAGTCAAGCTTTTACTACTATTTCCAGCTCAAAGGCAAAAGTTCGACAGCTTTTTTGTAAAATTTTTTGTGCTGTCTTGGTCAATTCATACCCCATTCTTTTGCTAATCCATTGCCGCCCGTGATGTGCTTATCAATGTGTTTGGCGTATGATTGACTGACAAGCTGCGGCAATCCGAATGTTTCAGACAATAATTTACGTATTGGGGCAAGACAGGGCCCCCATTGAGCGCCATCTTCTAAATGAAGCCTTCGTACTACTTCTTTGTGAGGTGCCAATATTTCGGTAGCTAAAGCGTCAACGCGCTGTTCAGCCTGCCAAACTAAGTGTCTGTCGTAAGCAGTAAGGCTACTATTATCAAGATGATGAGCCGAAAATAATGAGGGCAGATCAGTCGTAACAAATTGAATTCGCTCGGAAAGACTGGGTGGTCTTTTTCCATCTAACACCTCTATAATTGATTGGCCGAAGGCACGAATCATCCGCTGACGAGGTATCTGGTGATCAAGCAAGAAATGAGCAACCTCGTGCGCAACAGTATAACGCCGTTCCTCCGGCGGATCAGTTCCATTAACAAAAATTACCCCTCTTCCCTCATAGGCCAAGAGGAAACCGTGTAGTAATCTATCTTCAGCGGAGAATGTAACAGGGTAATTATTTTGAACAATCCACAGTTGAATCCCTCTGATTGTCAGGTTGGAAAGTTGAACAATGATGATTGGCAGATCACTAAACGCTACAACACGATCAATATCAATGGGAAATACTTTGTATGCAAGTAATGGCCCCCAAAAGTTAGATGCCGTTTCTTCAAGCAGTAAAGGAACAAGAGAAACTGTCATTTGTCATCCGATAGTTGGGAAGAGTCCGTAGGCGCTTTCCTCTCACGCGCTGCTGCCACAAAACTGTATAGAGTTAGGGTAGAGCCTTTGCTAACCTGAGAGAAAGACGACTGCATAGCAATACGCTTAAGCAAAGAAGCAAGTTTAGTCGCATCAATGCCCGTGTAACCAGCAATTTGTTGTATACCCTGTTGAAAATTAGAATCACCAAAAGCAAGCCGACGACATAGAGCAAGTTTAAGCAGGCTATCACTGTCGCAAGCTAATTCATCCTGTAAATTATTCACTTTCATGTTATTCTTTACGACGAATGACATCAGCGAGTACGCTATATATGTGTGATTCTGGCTAGCCCGTTTCAACAGGAAGTCTTGGTATTCCGATAAAGTATTCATAAGAAACGCTGCTTCAATTTTTCCTCGAATGTGTACCAACCCTTACGTTCCAAAACTCGTTTGATACGATCTTTGTGCTGTTTCACAAGGGCTTGTTGTTCATCAAAGGGCCGTTCACTTAGCCCTAATAAACCTACGTAATCAGCAGTGTTTCTATCCCCACGGATAATCATTTTGGCTAAATCAGCATCTCGTGGCTCCCAAAATATTTCTTGGAGCTTCTCCTGTATGAGGCTCAACACTTGTTTTTCGTCGCTATTTGTTGCGACTTCCTCTATTATATTCCCGTATAACTCCCAATCTTCGACAAACTTGACAGATTTTTTTTCTTGGTCACCCTTTTTAAGCTTGTTGAGTAGATCTCCTTGAGCGTCCATTGCCAAATAAGCAGCTAGAGTAGCACGTTCAGGATCATACTTGGATGGGTTCTCAATCAAACCAGTTAAAACCTCAAACACTACATCTCGCACCACGTCCTCGTCAACATCTCTGTACTTTTTACGCAGCTTATCTACTGTCACTGGATAGTACTTTTCAAATAGAATAGCTGATGTTGTTGGGTCTGTCTGTTCAGCTGCTAACTGCCTGAGCAGCGTCAACTCTTCGACGGTCGCCTTCATACTATCTCTTCTTAAGGTTTAAGAAAGGTCATGATTGCCTCAGTTTTCATACGCTTGTCCAAGCTATTGTTAGCCGTTGACATGGGGGGGGGCAGATAGCGTTTAGATGCTAAGATGGGACGTTCAATTGTTTGAAGCAATTTGAAACCATTCATCATGGCCGCGTTTTCAAACAGTTGAGTACTGCTAACTAATTTACCATTCGAGTAAGAGTCGGCCAATACAACGGTAGCCTTTTGACCTGGCTTCAAGACTCGGAAATATTCTTTAGAAATATCGTACAAATCCAAGGCGTAACGCGGTAAAGCTTTTTGAATAGAAGGTGTAAATTGTTCTGTTTCGCCTACTCCTTTAAGTAATTGATATAGAAGTTTATTGTCTGGAGTTGAATCAGGTTTTTTATCTAAACCTACACTCGCGCTTCGTAGGCCTCGTAACTCTTTCAATGTGTAGCCTAACCAAACTAATGATATCCGATGTCCTCGAAAGTAATCTACAGCCGTTAGATACGGAGGCGATGTTAAAATATAGTCAACTGTTTCGTCTCTCAAATGTTCTATATCTTTAGCATCACCTAATCGAATATCTGATAAATTATTGCCTGGGCAGGTTTTAAGTATTTTACATACCTGTTGAAATGAACGTTCAAAACCAGCGAACACGTTAAAATCATTGACGTTATTCACTTTATGAGGACGACTATGTGAAATGTCTCTCCCTAGAGATGCCCCCCTGTTCTTAGTAATAATAATCCGGCTGAGTGCTACCCTTAGTACGTCACCAATCTCATTTTCGTACTGAGCTAATAAATAACTTAATTTTCTGAGCTGCATCTCTTGCTCTTCGGCAAACCAGAATTTGATGAAAGCCAGCGTCTCTGTGTCTGTGTCAATCCAAGGCAAGCCCGGAATGTCTACTTGAACAGCACAGTCGAGTACTTTATATCCTGTTTTTATAACTTCAGTCAGGTCAACCTTTCTGTTCCAAACGGTTGCTATCAGTAAAGCCATCGGATCTACGTCGAAGCCAATACCCCTGCATCCTAACGAACCCGCAACCTTCATGGTAGTCCCAGAACCAACCATAGGATCCAAGACGAGGGAGTTTTTAGGAATACGCTCTAGATGCTGAAAAGCAATTTCAGGGGCCATCCGAGCCGGAAAAGGGTGTATAGTTCTTATACCGAATTGCATAAAGACAGTTGCGATTTTTTGTAAATTATAGACACGATCTATTAAAAGTACTATAAAATCTGTATAACAAAAACATTACTCTATCCCACACCTGTCCTTGCTCTACGCGCCCATTCGTTTACAACAACTGCCCGTATGGCAATCCTCTTGCTGCCGCATCCGTACTCACCGCGCCAGCGGTTTATTGAATATCGAACGAATTCCCATTCGGCAAATGTAGAGACGTGAGCCCTTGCATCTCAATCCATACAAACCTTTGTGCCTCTTGTGCGCACAATCACGTTAGTATCAAAACAGGTTAATAAGCACTGTGGGGTATGGTTGCTTCCTAGGCTGAGATGCAAAGGATTGCCGTACCGATAGATCGGTCTCTACGTTTTGTCCAAAATGCCCCGGTTCTGTTGATTGGCCTGTCGTAGGCTAAAAACCTTGCACACAAGCGGTTTAGGGCATAAGTGGTCCTGATAACCTTTTTGAAGCGGTTGTATTTTCGCGGTTTTATTCCTACTTTTGCGGCCTAAATAAGTACACAATTTCTTAGCTCGTCATATAAAATGATTACGGAAACGGCAGTCAATACAGGTAAAATCACCCAGGTGATTGGACCAGTGGTGGACGTGAGTTTCGAGGCCGAAGGCTCTCGCATCCCGGCCATTCTCGATGCCCTGCAAGTAACCCGCGCCAATGGCCAGGTTGTTATTATGGAGTGCCAGCAGCACCTTGGCGAAGACCGCGTTCGCGCCATCGCCATGGATTCTACTGAAGGCCTGCAACGGGGCATGGACGTCGTTGACCTCGGCGGCCCCATCACCATGCCCATCGGCGACGGTATTAAAGGCCGTCTGTTCAATGTGGTGGGTGAGGCTATCGATGGCCTGGGTGCCCTGCCCAACGCCAGCCGTTCGTCTATTCACCGGGCTGCCCCCCGTTTTGAAGACCTCGCTACCTCAACGGAAGTACTCTACACGGGTATCAAGGTAATTGACCTGCTGGCTCCTTACGTAAAAGGAGGTAAGATTGGTCTCTTTGGTGGTGCTGGTGTAGGTAAAACTGTATTGATTCAGGAACTCATCAACAACATCGCTAAGGCCT
Source organism: Fibrella rubiginis (assembly GCF_017353185.1). Taxonomy (GTDB): domain Bacteria; phylum Bacteroidota; class Bacteroidia; order Cytophagales; family Spirosomataceae; genus Fibrella; species Fibrella rubiginis. The sequence goes on from NZ_JAFMYV010000014.1 coordinate 89,026, forward strand.
ACGAAGGGCTGTCGGTGTTTGCCGGAGTGGGCGAGCGTACCCGCGAAGGCAATGACCTGATGCGCGAAATGATCGAAGCCGGTATCATCAAATACGGCGACGACTTCAAGCACAGCATGGAAGAAGGCGGCTGGGATCTGAGCAAAGTAGACTTTGAAGAGCTAAAGAAATCGCAGGCTACGTTTGTGTTCGGTCAGATGAACGAGCCGCCCGGAGCACGTGCCCGTGTAGCCCTGTCGGGGCTGACGATTGCCGAATATTTCCGCGACGGTGGTGATGATGCCGAAGGTCAGGGTCGCGATATCCTGTTCTTTATTGACAACATTTTCCGGTTCACCCAGGCCGGTTCTGAAGTGTCCGCCCTGTTGGGCCGGATGCCATCGGCGGTAGGTTACCAGCCCACGCTGGCTACCGAAATGGGTGCCATGCAGGAGCGTATCACGTCAACCAAACGCGGGTCAATTACCTCGGTACAAGCCGTTTACGTACCTGCCGATGACTTGACTGACCCCGCCCCTGCCACAACGTTTGCTCACCTTGATGCCACAACAGTATTGAGCCGGAAAGTGGCTGAGTTAGGTATCTACCCCGCCGTTGACCCGCTCGACTCTACCTCGCGTATCCTGAGCGCTGAAGTGCTTGGCGAGAAGCACTATGGCACGGCCCAGCGCGTGAAAGAGATTCTGCAACGTTACAAAGAACTGCAGGATATCATTGCCATTTTGGGTCTGGAAGAACTCTCGGAAGATGACAAACTGGTAGTAAGCCGTGCCCGCCGGGTGCAGCGTTTCCTGTCGCAGCCGTTCTTCGTGGCCGAGCAGTTTACTGGTTTGAAGGGGGTACTGGTTGACATTGAAGACACGATTAAAGGCTTCAACGAGATCATCGACGGCAAGTATGACCACCTGCCCGAAGCTGCCTTCAACCTCGTTGGCACTATTGACGATGCCGTCGTGAAGGGCGAACGTCTGATTAAAGAAGCAGGACAGTAAACGGATTTCGGATTTGGGATTGCGGATTTCGGATTGGCTGACGCGAGCCTACTCCGGCGTCGGCCAATCCGAAATCCGCAATCCCAAATCCAAAATCGTAATGCAACTCGACATCATTACCCCAGATCGGAAAGTGTTCTCTGGCGAGGCTTCGTCGGTGACGTTTCCGGGTTCAGAAGGGCAATTTCAGGTGCTCAATGACCATGCTCCGCTGGTGAGTACGCTGGCTCGCGGGCCGGTAACTGTTGTTACAGCAACGGGTCAGCAAATGTTTACCGTGGATGGAGGCGTGGTGGAAGTGCTCCGCAACAAGGTGCTGGTTTTGGCCGAAGCTGTTTTGGCAGCTTAGCAGACCAATAGATTTTTGCAAAAGGCAGGCTCAGCGATGGGTCTGCCTTTTTTGTTATAAGCTGACACTAAACCTACAATGCCTGGGCGGACCCGTTAAAGTCTTACGGGTTTTTCGTGTGTCGTACCTTTGCTACATGAATTACACCGAACTGCAACTCACGCTTGATCCTGACTTTGCGGATATCCTCACCGCCGAGCTGGCGGAGCTTGGTTTTGAATCGTTTACCGAAACCGACGAAGGTATCAACGCCTATATTCCAGAACCCGATTTTGACGCGGAAGCCGTGGCCGAGGTGGTGGCTCGATATTCCGGGCAAACGGCAATAGGGTATGTCGTCAATTCGTTAGAAAAGACGAACTGGAACGCCGAGTGGGAACAGAATTATCAACCTATTGAGGTAGTTACGGAAGGCGGTATGTCAGCACGGGTGCGTGCTTCGTTTCACGCACCCGACGGAGCATTTACCTATGATCTGGTAATTAATCCGAAGATGTCGTTTGGGACGGGGCACCACGAAACGACCCACATGATGATGCAGCACCAACTGGGACTGGACCATGTAGGAAAAGCCATTCTCGACGTGGGCAGTGGCACCGGGATCCTGGCTATTTTGGGGTTGAAACTAGGTGCTGCCAACGCGCTGGCGTTTGATATTGAGGAGTGGGCCGTGGAAAACGCAATTGAAAACGCCTCCCTGAATGACTGCCAGCAGATGCGTGTTTTTCAGGGTACCATCGCAGGCGTCGACGCTGCCGAACAGTTTGATATTATCCTGGCGAACATTAACCGGAACGTACTGCTGGCCGAAATTCCAACGTATGTGCGTCATCTGAAACCGGGTGGACAACTGCTGGTGAGTGGCTTCTATGAGACCGATTCGCCTGATATTCAGCAAACAGCCGGGGCGGTGGGATTAACAAAAGTAGGCTACCTGACGCGCAACCAATGGGCGTCGGTGGTGTATCAGAAATAGATGAATTGCTTTTCAGTCAACTGATAATGAGGTATATACTGAGTAGTTTGGTGATGAGTCTGCTGGCGGTGTCGTTGGCAATGGGTCAGGTGGTGAAGCTGTCCGACAATCCGGAGCAGTTTACGGCTGATGTGCAGAAGCTAATGGCAACGGGTGGGCCGGTGGCTGTGAAAGCTGCCAACGACCTTACGGCTGTACTGGCCGAGTCGCGGTTAGAGGCCAGGCAGCGCGAGCGGCTGATGGTGCTTTGCCGGAAAATGAATCAGAAACGTTACCAGCCCGTCGCGCATTTCGCCCCGCTGTTCGAGTCCCTGTACCATGCTATTTATACGGCCAAGCCCGCCGTAACGGCCCCCGACATTGACAACCTGCTGTTAATTGCCGAAAAACAGTTCGAGACCAATGACGCCAAAGCCTTTGCCCGGACTATGGACGCTGCACGGGCGTTTCTGGAGCAGCGCGAATTATACGGTGCCAAATTCAACAAAACCTATCTGCTGGGCGGCACCTTTGCTTTCCGCTACGTAGAAAACGGGCAGACAACTACGGCTACAGAATCGACGTCGGCTACGAGTGCTACGGCCGTGGCCGCTCCATCGAAGTCGAATTTTGATGGGTGGGACGCGCCCGTTGGCATTGACACAACGCAGCCCAGAGAAATTGGCGTTGCTAACAGGCCCATCATTCGTCGGCCTATTCCTACTGTGTCAGGGCCTGTTATCACCATCACCAACGCTATCCTGGCTATTGTGGCTAATGGCGATTCGGTTATGGTCGACAATACGGCGGGTGATTTTCTGCTGCGCGATGGCATTTGGGTAGGTAAAGGCGGCACGTTTTCGTGGGCGTTGCAGGGTCTGGCCGACCGCTACGTAACGCTGACCGACTACAGTATGGCGGTTATGAACCCGCGCCTGCTGGCCGACGACGTAACCCTGACAATGCAGAAGGGAGCCAAGCCTATTCGCGGGATCTTCGAGTACCAAAGCAAAAAGCGGTTCAGCAACGTGCCTGATCAATATCCGCGGTTTGCCTCGTACCAAAATGCCGAATCCATTCCGGGATTAGGTAGCGGGCTGACCTATCGGGGTGGCCTGGCGCTGGCGGGGAAACAATTGATTGGCGCCTCGGCGAGTGGGCAGCCAGCCCTGCTAACTGTGGCCGACCGTGAGGGTAAAACGGTGTTTCGGGTGAAGAGCCGCAAGTTTGAGTTCCGTGATTCACTCATTACGGCCCCAGTAGCGCAGTTCACGGGCTATATCGACGTGGCCGATTCGATCACGCACCCTGCGGTGCAATTTAAGTTTGACAAGGAAACGCGGGTGGCCTGGTTCAACAAGGTAGACCGGCTTGAGTATGGCCGGGTGCCCTTCTCCGATACCTACCACAAATTCTATATCCAGCCCGAAGTAGCTCGCTGGGATGTGCCCCGCAAAAAGATTGATTTTTACCAGATTGGGGCCAAGCGTGAGGTGCCCGTACGGATGGAGTCGTTTGATTATTTCCAGCCCCAACGTTACTCCGACATTGCCACCGACTATGGTTTCCACCCCTTGCAGATCATCGGTAACTACATCACCAAAACCAAACAACAGTCGTTTCTCGATGACGATATCACACGGTTTGCGCCCAACATAAATCCGCAGGTATTGCGCGGGGCCCTGAGCCGGATGGTTCTGGAGGGCTACATTGACCGGGACGATCGCACGCAGCAGATGCGTCTAAGCCGGAAAGGTATTCTGTATGTGCTGGCGTACAACGAGAAAAAGGACTTTGATAACTTCCAGATCAACTCGTACTTCGGAAGCAACGATTCAACCAAAAATGCCACGATTGACCTGAACAACAAAGGTAAAGTACTGATTGTAAGAGGTGTAGACCGGTTTGTGATCAGCGACTCGCTCAAGATTTTTGGGCTGCCGACCAACAAAACGATCTACATTGGTAAGGGGCGTTCGCTGGTATTTACGGGGCAGATGAAGTCGGGCAATATGCGCTACAATGGTGCCGACCTGGCCTTCGATTACGACAAGTTTGCGCTGAACATGAACAAGATTGAGTCGATCACGTTCACGCCCGAAAAACTGGCTGCTCAGGGTCGTACCGATGAAATTGGCGGCGATATCAAATACGAGAAGCCCGGTTCGGTGCTCTTTGCCACCGCCGATAACCGGTCGGGCAAAGTAAAAGGCAAGAAGACCACCCAGCGGCTGGTGATGCCCGAAGGCATGACGGTGTATTTCGACCAGCAGGAGCGCGGTAGCTATCGCTACAACCGGAAGGTATATTTCAAGATTCCGGCCATTGACAATGATAGTGTAGGTAAAGGCGACATCTCATTCATCGGCACGTTCCACTCCGACGGCATCTTCCCGCCGTTCAAGGCTGAGTTGAAAACAATGCCCGATCATACGCTGGGCTTCACCCACACGCCGCCCACGTCGGGAACCTATCCGGTTTATAACAGTAAATCAACGGTAAAGACCACGAGCGAGCTGGTGATGGACAAAACCGGCCTGCATACCACCGGCACGCTGACCCATCTGGCCGCTACGCTCAACGCCAAACAGTTAACGTTTATGCCCGATTCGGTGATGGCTTCGGGTGAAACCGGGCAGATCCTGGAATCGCAGGCCACCAAAGTGGCTACAACACCAACTAAAAAAGGGCAACGGGCTGCTGCCACTACGGCGACCTACTACCCCAACGTGGCGCTGAACAATTACACCATGAAGTGGTGGCCGCAGGCCGATAGCATGGTAATTGCCACCCAGAAAAACAGCTTTAATTTTTTCAACGGCACCACCAAACTGGAAGGCAATCTGCTGGTGCGGGCATCGGGTTTGTATGGCAATGGGATGCTTACCCGCAGCGATGCCGAAGTGGAATCGGGGAGCATCAAATTTAATAAAGACGGTTTCTTGGCTGATAATGCCAAGCTGAAGGTGTTGTCAGCGGGCGAAGTGCGCGGGGTGGCTAACAAGCCTGTACTGCTGGGAACCGATATCGATGTTGATTTTGACCAGGCTAAAGGCATTGTTGACCTGTCGATAAACCGCGACAACCGGAGCGTAGACGACACGCTCAGTTCAAGCATGGAGTTTCCGTATGCGGCCTACAAAACGAACATCAACCGGGCTACCTGGAACATGAAGGGCAAGACGATTGCCATGAAAGGCGACGTAAAAACATCCAATTTCACCGCCACCGCCGACGAGCAGGAGGGGTTGACCTTCAACGCGGGGGCAGCCCTGTATGACATCGACAAGATGACGCTCAACATCAGCGGCGTTCCTTACGTAACGGCTGCCGATGCCCGAATCTATCCTAACAAGGGGCTGGTAACGGTTCGTCGGAATGGTGATATGCTGCCCTTTACAAACGCACGGCTGGAACTGGACACAACAAGCCTGCACCACCGTCTGCGTAATGGTAATATTCAGGTTCAGTCACGAACCCGCTTTTCAGGTGATGCTACGTACCTGTTTACCACGGCTAAAGGCGATACGTCGGCCATCAAAATGGGCAGTTTTGAGCTGAAAGAAGCCGAAAAAACCGCCGCTACGCCTACCCGTGCCGTGGCCAGTCGTGATCGCAAAAAGCGGGGTGGGGCATCTGTAACGTCGCAGCCTCTGGCCACCTATTATACGGTAGCCCGCGCTGATATTCAAGAAGCTGACCGGCTGATGCTAGCCCCCAAAATTCAATTTAAGGGTGACGTATTGATGAAAGCACCGGAGAAAGACCTGTCACTGGATGGGTTCATTAAACCCCTGCTGAAAAAACGGCCTGATCTGGTAAGCGGCTGGATTCCATTCAAGGAAAAAGTACTCGAAACCATTGAAGTACCCGTTAACGACAAGCTCAAAAATGAAGGTGATCAGATACTGGTGGCAGGTATCCACTCACGCTATGGTAGCCCCGGCATTTACCCCTCGTTTTTGTCGCCGAAAGAAGACAGCCGCGACGATGATATCTTCCGGGCTTCGGGCGTCATGCACTATGATGAGAAAGAAAAAACCTTTGTCATTGGTCCGAAAGTTGGTTCAGAAGGGTTGAGTGATGCGTTTGAAGGTAATTTTCTGTTTAACGACGACAAAGGCATCATGACCTTCCGGGGGGCGATGAACCTGCTCAACGCTCGCCCTAATCAGTATATGCTGGCCAGCGGGTCGGCCCGTGTCAACGTCGATAGCGCACAATACCGGATCAACGCCTTGCTGGCTCTCACGTTTGCGTTGCCCGAACCAATCAATCAGGCTATTGCCACCAAGTTGGTAGAAGGGAATCTGGAGGAGAAAAACGATGAGCCTGCCGACGATGACCTGAACCGCCTCTCGGATAAGCTGCTGCCGCTGATTGGTCAGAAAGCGGTGGATGACTACCGCAACAAGGCGCAAAACCAGCATGTGTCGCTGGCGCTGGCGTCGCCAAAGCTGAATACCACCCTGGTGCTCGCCAACACTAATCTGCGTTGGTCAGAGAAATTCAGCGCATTCTACACGGTAGGCAAACTGGGCGTGTCGAACATTCAGGCCACGGATATCAACGCGCAGATGACCGGTCTGCTGGAAATTCGCAAAAGTGGTAACGGCGATGAGTTAAGCGTCTATATCGAGTCGTCGCCCGAAGTGTGGGCATTCTATGATTACAAACCCGGCGGCAAAGGTGGCGGTCAACTGGCCATTGTGACGTCTGAGCAGGACATCAATGACCGCATCACAGCTCTGCTAAGCAACAACAAGGGTAAGTCGCCACTGGAAGTAGTGCCGGGTACGGAAGATGAGAAGTCGCTGTTTGTGGAACGGTACGAGGCGCAATACCGCGTGCGGGTTCGCCCAACCAAGACCGCGCCGAAGGCAAAACCAGCGCCAAAAGCCGAACCAACCATTGCGAAAGAAGCCGAACCGGCTGCGGCTGATTCGGGCTTTGGTGCGGAAGAAGCTGCCCCCGTCAAACCCACAAAAGGAAAGGGTAAGTCGGCCAAAACCAAGCCCGAACGCCTAACGAGCGCTGCCGAAACCACGCCCGAAGAAACGGAATCTGTATCGGCCGAAACGACCCCTGTTGCGAAAGAAACGACCAAAGCAAAAGCCGCCAAAGGAAAACCAGCTAAAGGGGAGCCTGCTAAAGTAGCGAAGAAAGAACCCGTCAAGAAAGAAGAAAAGAAAGACAAGGAGGACGAGAAAGAAGGCTTCTAGGCTGCACGTCTGCTGCTCTTATTGGTCCTGTCAGCAACAAAAAAGCGCCCTCAGCCATGCCGAGGGCGCTTTTTTGTTAGAGCAAAACAAAGTTAGTAGGGCCTGATGTCGCCCCGGATTTCGCCGCCGGGATAAGCCGGAGTATGCAGGTTAGAATAGTAGAACCCGTTCAGCAAACTATCGACGCGGGTGGCCGTGGTCAGCGTAGCCGTACCGATGATGGGCGATGCCAGTGCGGCGAACGGTATTTCAACGGGGCCATTGCCCGTGGTTGCGTTGTTGATCCGGTGCAGGTGACCCGCCGTGGGTGATAGTCCCGAATACGTTACCGTATAGCTCAACACGCGCGTGGCCGGATCAACTACACCCGCAAACGTACCCGTAGCCAGCGATGGCGTAGCAGGCCGCTCAGAAGCACCATTCATGGTAGCCCGTAACCGAACAGGTCCTGCCAGGCGAATGTTGCCCCGAATCTCACCGCCAGGATTAGCTGTTGTGTGCAGGTTAGCATAATAGAATCCGTTGATCAGACTGTCGGCCCGGCCCTGTGAAGCCAGTGTAGCCGTGCCAATGATAGGCGAACCAAGTGCCGCGAACGGAATCTCAACCGGTCCGGTGCCTGTAGCTGAGTTAGGCGTGATCCGGTGCAGGTGACCCGCCACGGGTGTAATGCCTGAGTAGGTGACCGTATAGCTTAGCACGCGCGTAGAACGGTCGAACATACCAACAAACGTACCCGTACCGGGCGATGAAACGGGCGTTGGGCGTTCAGCCGAACCGCTCAGGGTCGATACCAGCATGACTTTCGCGTCAGACGCCAGCCCGGCAGATATTTCCCGGTGGTCGCAGGCGGTGAGCAATGAACCAATGGCGGCAGCGGCCACGGCAGTAAGGTAGATAGATCGTAGTGACATAATTGACTATTGGGATTTGTTAAAAAGTTGACCGTCTGAGGGATAAGAACCCACTATGTCTGTAGGCAAGGGCAGACACATTACATGTAAACGGGTGGAACATCCTTGTGTGCACCACAGCCAACTACGACGAACAGTTCCAATTGGATGCGTGGCCGAGCGGGTTTATTTCCTGTTGTTTATTGGGCGGCAGCACAAGCAGCCGATAAGGTTGGAATAAAATAGGACAGCTAATTTTGATTTAATCTAAATAAGGACAACCTTTGTGTTATCAATAAAGATTCTAAACAAAGAATCGCAGTGCCATGAACCAACGCATACACCTGATAGCACCTCTTTTCGCGCTTTTCTTCGCTTCATCCGGCGTCACCTTTGCCAGTAACATTGCTTCCTCTTCCACATGCGGCTCCTTTTTTGTCGACAACGATGATGACGACCAGCAGCATGGCTCTGTAAAAGGACGCATCATTACGCAGGACGGACAGCCAGCGGCATTTGTGACTATCTCGGTGAAAGGCACCGCCAAAGGCACGACCACATCCGACGATGGCAGCTACCAGCTTCGCCACCTGACCATTGGTGAACACACCTTGGTCATGTCATTTGTTGGGTTACAGACGCAGAAGCAAACCGTTACGGTTCAACCCGGACAGACCACGCAACTTGACCTCACGCTCCAGGAAACTGCCCAGCAGTTGGGCGAGGTGCAGGTAAGAGGCTATAAATCGGCCAACCAGGTGCCGGTGAGCGTAGGTAAAGTGGCTATAAAACCCCTGGATCTGCCCCAAAGCGTGGCCGTCATTGATCGCGACGTGCTGGATCGGCAGCAGACGTTGCGGCTTAGCGACGTGCTGATGAACACCAATGGGGTCTATGTAATGGGGGCTACGGGCGGCTATCAGGAAGAAATTGCCGGGCGCGGATTTGCCTTCAACAGCAGCAACACCTTCAAAAATGGCGTTCGGTATAACAACGGTGTCATGCCCGAAATCTCGTCGCTGGAGCGCGTAGAGGTACTGAAGGGGTCGGCAGCTATTTTATTTGGCAATGTGGCAGCGGGTGGGATTTTGAATCTGGTTACCAAAAAGCCCCGTTTCGAGTCGGGGGGGCAGGTGGCTATGCGGGTAGGCAGTTTCGGTTTCTACAAACCCTCGTTCGACGTGTATGGTGGCATCAGCCAGAACGTGGCGCTCCGGCTGAATGGTACCTACGAGAACAGCCGCAGCTTCCGCGATGAGGTAAAAGGCGAACGTATCTACGTGAACCCGTCGCTGTTGGTGAAGCTGGGCAACCGCACCGAATTGTTGCTCGAGGCTGACTATCTGAAAGACAGCCGTACGCTTGATTTTGGCATCGGCGCTATTAATTACACTATACCCAATATACCCAGAGACCGCTTTCTTGGTACGTCCTGGGGCTACAATCGCATTGAACAGGCGAGCACTACCGCCACGCTAACCCACCGCCTGAACGACGTTTGGCAGGTGCGGGCCACGGGCGGGATGCAAAATTTTACCAGTGATCTCTTCGGTATTCTACGGCCTAACGGCAACAATCAGTTTATTAAAACCAATGGCGATTGGGTGCGGGGCCTGCAACGGACCGGCATCAACGAAACTTACTGGATTGGTCAGGTTGACCTAACGGGGATTTTCAGCACGGGTGGCATCAAGCACACGCTCCTGATTGGTGCCGACGCCGATCAGTACCGCACCAATACCACAGCCTACACCAACCTGGCCGTGTATGACACGATTAATGTGTTTAACCCTGCCAAATTCCGCCTTCGCAACGACATCCCCACGCTGACAGCCCGCCAACTCACACAGGCACCGATCAACCGCGCCGGGGTATATGTACAGGACCTGATTGCGCTGTCTGAAAAATGGAAAGTGCTGGCCGGCCTGCGCTGGAGCTACCAGCAAACGGGCAGCACCGTCACTACCCTGGCCGACAGTAAGGCCAGCACCGTTACTACGTTCGATGACGCTTTCACACCGCGTTTGGGACTGGTATATCAGCCCCGGCAGACCACGGCTCTGTTTGTGAGCTACGCCAACTCGTTTGCTGTCAACACGGGTGTCGACGTGGCGGGTAATGCCCTGCCGCCTTCGTTTATCAACCAGTATGAAGCCGGTATCAAGAACGATTTGTTCAACGGCTTTTTGTCGGCCAACGCCACGGTCTACCAGATCAAAAACAGCAATCTGGCTCAAACCAGCCTCCAGAACGGCAATACCAACACAAACATTAAGGAACTGGCCGGAGAGGTGACCAGCCGGGGTGTGGAGGTCGATGTGAAAAGCAAGACTATGCGTGGTATCTCGTTTCTGGCGGGCTACAGCTACAACGAAACGCGCTATACCCAAAGCAACACGTATATAGTAGGTAGCCTGCTACGCTACAACCCTAACCATACCGCCAACGCCAGCGTGTTCTACACCGTGCAGCGGTCGGGCTTTGGTCAGGGGGTGCAACTGGGCCTCACCGCCTTCTACATGGGCGAACGCATGGCGGGGCGGTCTACCCGTACTACCGTGGCTAACGACGCGTTTCGCCTGATCCCGCTGCCTGCCTATTCCCAATTAAACGCCTCGGTGGGGTATGTACGACCCCGGTATGCCATTCGGGCTAATATGACTAACCTGTTTGATGTGCTGAGCTACAATGTTCACGACGACAACAGCATCAACCCCATTGCACCGCGTCAGGTATCGGCTACGTTGTCGTGGAATTGGTAAGAGGTAATCTGGGTATAAGGATAGGGTTTCATGGGGCTATGCTCCCCGTGAAACCCTTATTTTTGTCCCATGCTCAATGTGTACCTGCTAGTAGCTACGTTAACCTGCCGTGCCGATAGCCTGCCCAGGCCCGATTCGCTCCGGGCCGTACAGTTGCCGGGCATCGTAGTGTCGGCTTCGCGGGTGGCCGAATCGGTGCTGCGATCGCCCGTGAGCGTGGAAGTTATCGACGCCAGACGTATTCGGCAGTCGGCCCAACCGTCCTATTTCGATGCTATCGAGAACCTCAAAGGAGTGCAGTTGCTTACATCGAGCCTGGGGTTTAAAGTCTATAACACGCGGGGTTTTGCCAATACCACCAACGTGCGGTTTGTGCAACTGGTAGATGGGCGTGACAACCAGGCTCCCCATATTGGCGCCCCCATTGCCAACGCGCTGGCCCCCTCAGACCTTGATATCGAGCGCGTTGAGGTAGTGCCTGGTGTGGCGTCGGCACTCTACGGACTCAATGCGCTCAACGGCCTCGTCACCCTGATCACCCGCAACCCGTTCGATTCGCCGGGCCTGAGCATTGGGCAAAAGACGGGTTTGACCTGGCCGGGATCACTGGCCCAACCGTTGGCAGAGGGTACTAATTACGTGGGCATGACTAATGCTGCTCCCAGGCTGTATTCCGAGAGCAGCCTGCGCTACGCCCGGCGACTGGGGCAGCGGTGGGCCGTTAAACTCAACGTGGTCTATCAGCGCGGCTATGATTGGATAGCTGGAAACCGAACCGATCTTACACCCAATGCCAACGCTTCATTGGGCCTGTTTGGGGCCGAAAACCCCGCTATCGACGCCGTCAATGGCTATGGTAACGAAGCCGCCAACCGCCGCACCCTCACGCTGGGCGGCTCCAACTATGTGGTGGCCCGCACGGGTTATTACGAAGCTGACGCCACCGACTATCGCCTCCAGAACCTGCGTGGCGACCTGTCGGTCCATTACCGGTTTCGCCCAAACACCGAACTGGCTTATACCTACCAGGGGGCCACGCTCGACAATGTGTATCAGCGCACCAACCGCTTCCGGCTCGACAATTACTATCTCGATCAGCATAGCCTCTCGTTTTCTTCACCGTCGGTGCAGGCGCGGGCCTACCGTACCCACGAAACCACCGGCGATTCGTACAACATCCGGTCGATGGCCGAGAACATAGACAAGGGTTTTAAGTCGGACAGTCAGTGGTACAGTGATTTTACGAACCAGTTTAACGCCGATATACAGGCCAGTCGCTCTGTAACCGACGCCCTCCGCGATGCCCGCGCTACCGCCGACAAGGGCCGCCCGGTGCCGGGATCGGCAGCCTTTGCTGAGCAGGTTGCGAAGCTCCGCGCCATTAACAACTGGGATATTGGTGCGGCCCTGCGAGTGCAATCGTGGCTGTATCATGCCGAGGCACAGGTAGAACCCACCAAGGCGCTGTGGGCAGGGTTTCGCCAGCGTACCGGCGTTGATATCCTGGCTGGTTTCGACATGCGCCGGTACGTGGTTTTCCCCGACGGCAACTACTTTGTTAATCCCACCGAACCGGGCCAAAACCTCATCTATGGCAAAATAGGAGGCTTTTTACAGGTTACCCGCCAATTCTTCGACGATAAACTAAAACTGACCGGCTCACTACGACTCGACAAAAACGACTATTTCGCCGCCCGGCTGAATCCCCGGCTGGCGGTGGTGTATTCGCCCACCGAAGCGCATAATTTTCGGCTATCCTATCAGAACGGTTACCGGTTTCCGTCGTTGTTCGAGGCGTTTTCCAATGTCAATTCGGGCGGGGTAAAGCGGGTGGGCGGGCTGCCGGTATTGTCGCAGAATCAGCGAATCTTCGAGCGGGCTTACCTCCGCACGTCTATCGACGCATTTCAGGCGGCTATCAACGTCGACGTAAACCTTAATAAACTCACCACCAATCAGGCCATTCAGAAGAACAAAGGACTCCTGAAAGCCAGCCCCTATACCTACCTGCAACCAGAGCAGGTAAACAGTATTGAGTTGGGTTATAAGGGGTTGCTGGTGCAACAACGGCTCTTCGTCGACGTTGATTTTTATTACACAGCCTACCGAAACTTTATAGCGCAGGTTAACGCCAACGTGCCTAAAGGCACCAATCCTGATTCGCTGGGTTATTATTTTGCCAACAGCAACGGGCAAAACCGCTACCGGCTCTGGACCAATTCACAGTCGCGCGTGTACAACTATGGAGCTAGCCTTGGCCTGCGTTACGGTCTCACGCGCCATTGGTCGGTGGGGGGTAATGCCTCATTTGCCCGGCTGGACCGTGCCGAAAACGGTGACGGCCTCGAGAGTGCCTTCAATACCCCAACCTGGATTACCAACGCCAGCGTATCAAACGCTGACGTCTGGAACGGCATTGGCTTTTCGGTCAATTACAAGTACCAGAGTGCGTTTCTGTGGCAGTCGGAACTGGCTACGGGCACAGTGCAGCCCATTAATAACGTCGATGCGCAGGTGAGCTACCGCTTTGTAAAAGCGGGATTACTACTTAAGCTGGGCGGTACCAACGTGCTGAACCGTCCGTACTACAGCTTCATTGGCGGCCCGCTAGTGGGCGGTTTCTACTACACAAATTTGATTTGGGAACTGACGAAATGAACAGCTCACCCGCCGAAAATCACATGCGCCGGGCGTTGGAACTGGCCGAACGGGGGAGGGGGCATGTTAGCCCCAACCCCATGGTGGGCTGCGTAATTGTCCATGACCTGGGACCAGATGCTACCGGGCGCGTACTGGCCGAAGGCTGGCACGAACAATATGGCGGCCCCCACGCTGAGGTAAACGCCATCCGCGCCGTTGCCCCCGCCGATGAAGCGCTACTGCCCCAGTCTACGGCCTATGTGACGCTGGAACCTTGCTCACACTGGGGTAAAACACCTCCCTGCGCCAAGTTGCTGATTGAGCGGCAGATTGGCCGGGTGGTGTGCTGCAATGATGACCCTAATCCGCTGGTGTCGGGGCGGGGCTTCCAGATGCTTCGCGAAGCCGGTATTCAGGTAGAGACGGGCGTGCTGGCTCCGGAAGGCCGCTTGCTGAATGCACGGTTCTTTACGTTTATGGAACAGAAAAGGCCCTATATCATACTGAAATGGGCCGAAACCGCCAATGGCTTCATCAGTGGGCCGGCGGGAGCGCCAATGGCCATCACCGGTCCTGAGGCCAATGCACTGGTCCACCGCTGGCGAGCCGAGGAACCGGCAATTCTGGTGGGTAGCGGTACCGCCCGACATGATAACCCCCGACTTAATGTGCGTCTCTACCATGATGCAAAACGGCTCGTGCGACAACCCCTGCGTATTGTGCTGGACCGTATGCTGACGCTGCCCCGGCACTTGCACCTCTTTGATGGATCACAACCTACGCTTGTGTATCACACCAACACAATGCCTTCGCCTCCTGATGGGACAAACTTGACCTTCGCCCCGCTGCCTGAAGAATCAACTGAAAATACAGCTTGTTCTTCGGGTCTGAGCATACAGGCTATGTTGCACGATCTACATGGGCGCAGCATACAGTCTGTGCTGGTTGAAGGAGGTAACCGGGTGCATTCCAGCTTCTTAAATCAGGGATTATGGGACGAAATAAGGCAATTTAAAAGCACTCAACTAGTAAATACTGGTACAACTGCCCCGTTGTTGCCGAACCACATTCAGTCTGATTATTCGACCAACTGGGTTGGCAATGATCAACTTTATTACTACCTGTCCCGTCTACACGATAATCGACCAGTTTAAGTGAGTTGTTTTTACTTCACGTAAACTAGATTAGTGAACATGAGCTTTTCACTAAAAAACCGGTTTATAGCTACCAAACATGTTTGGTAGCTATAAACCGGTTTTTAAAATAAGTCGATTAGAACAATACTACTAGATAAATTATTCGCACTCGACTTGCCGCGTTATGTATTAGGCGGCGACTTCTGTTTTTCTGGGCCGACCACGTTTTTTACCCGTTGCTGAAACGGCAGCCTTTACTTTTGGTTCGCTGTCTTTCAGTTGCAACTCGTAGCCATTCATTCCATCCTGGCTAAATTCTTTCACAACAAAAGCATGCTTGGCTCCTTTATAATCCAAGCCATTATTAGTTAATACACCGGCTAATTCGATGCCATAGCTACGTCCGGCTTTTACCAGATCAAAACCATCGGCCTGTGCATCTGTTTGCACCAAGTATAGGGAAGATATCTTCCGCTTGCCTTCCTGAACACCTACTTTAAAGCGCATTGGCGAAGACCCCAGGTCAAGAGCCGCCGCTGTTTTTACGGGGAACACAATGATTCCCTTAGCCGAGATAGTACCCGTCAGCGTAGGCTGTTTTTTCGATTTTCTGGGCTTGTCCGATTTCTTTCGGGCCTTCTGATTGTCCTGAGACGTAAAAAAACGAATGCTTTTCTCTTTCATGTGCTTCAATGTTTTGCGGTCTGTCTTGTGTTTATGTACCAGATGAACACAGGTGAAAAATACCGGTTTATCATATACATATTGCAAATCTATTAATTTGAGAATATTCCATGTCAATTATCAATAGAAATAATTGAAATAAATTATTAATCAGACCAAAGGCTTGCCATTTACCCATACACTCTGCACACTTAATGGACTATTAAGTCGTACTAAATTAGCCGTGTATCCTACGTCAATTTTACCAATCTCGTGCGATAGACCAATTTGTTTTGCGGGTATTTCGGTTGTCATTCGTAATACATCCAGCAATGGTAAGCCCACTGTTTTTACGCAAAACTGAAGGCAGTCGGAAAGGGAAATGGCTGTGCCGGCCAATTTTCCTTCGTCATTTCCGTATCGTCCATACGCTGGCTGACCCGGTTCACCCGTACCGCGCAAATACTGGACAACAAATTCGCCGAGTGCAAACCTGGCCCGTGGCCCCGTTGTAACACCCGCAGGAGGAACAAAAAGCGCGTCTGATATCAGAAAAAGGCGGTCTGGCCCCAGCACACGATGCGCGAGCCGGATCGCGGCCGGGTCGCAGTGGTAGCCGTCGGCCACCATACTGGTGATGGCAGTGGCATGATCAAAAATAGCCCCTACAATACCGGGTTCGCGGCTTTCAAAGCCTCGCATGGCGTTATACAGATGCGTGGCCAGTGGAAATCCTGCGCCCGTAACGTCGGCTTCATCAAAAGCCTGCATCGCTTCGGCGTAAGTGGCATTGCTGTGCCCAAGCGACAGGCGTGTGCGAGGGTGTTTGAGTCTGTAAAGCGCTTCCCGCTGTGCAGAAGACAGTATTTCGGGGGCCAGCGTAAGAATTGAAATCACGTCGGCGTTGGTACTAAACAGGGCTTCCAGTTCGCCCTCGGCAGGCGGTCTCACAAAAGCCGCCCGATGCGCCCCGCGTTTGATTGGGTTGAAATACGGGCCTTCCAGATGAATGCCTGGTACCTGCAGCGGTTGTTCGTCACGAACCACTTTCACCGCGGCCATTGCCCGCTGCATTTCCTCCAGCGATGTGGAATGCATGGTAGGCAATATGGTTGTGCTACCGCGACGGGCATGACTAAGCCAGATGTGCCTTACAGCCTCAGGGGTGGGGTTTTCGTTCAGAAACTCCTGTACCCCTCCGTATAGCTGGAGATCGATAAGACCCGGTATCAGGTAGTCGCCGCCAAAATCGATGACCGTGGCTGAATTATTCACTAATCCCTGCCCAACGGCCGAAATGAGCCCTTCGTTGACGAGTACATCGGTATTGGGCTGGAGACTACCGCCGGTGAAGACCGTAGCGTTTTTGAAAAGAAGCTGATGTGAGTCCAAGGTTCAATGGTTAACGTTTAATGTTTTCTGTTGCTACTGATTAATGCCAGACAACCAGTTTGCTACTTAACTGAGGCAAAAATCACGACAAAATGACGTCAAACCTTGACCGTTAGACCTTGACTTTATTTTTCCTGCCAGATAGCCCAGGCTTTTTCGGCTTGCAGAACCAGCATTTGATAGCCATTCATAACGGTAGCTCCCTGTGCCTGCCCGCGACGCATAAACTCGGTCTCGGCGGGGTTGTAGATCAGGTCATACAAAAAGTGGTGGGCCGTTATTAATTCGTAGGGTAGATCAGGTGCAGCGTTTACAGCAGGATACATACCTACTGGTGAGCAATTGATAACCAAATAATAGTCAGAAATCAGCGTGGAGATATCAGCGTATACAATTCCGTTGGCATCGGGCTTGCGCGATACTATTTTGTAAGAAATGCCCAGGTCATCCAGCGCGGCTACCACCGCTTTCGAGGCCCCGCCCGTACCCAGTACTAACGCCTTCATCGTTGCCAAATCTGTTAGGCTTCGCGCTTTGCTCCAGGCCTCCTCCAACGATTGCCGGAAACCGTAATAATCTGAATTAAATCCAGTTTTGGTGCCGTCTTTTTCAAGCCGAATAACGTTGACGGCACCTACTTTTTTGGCTGAACTATCGAGCTGGTCTAAGAAAGGCAGGACTGCCGTTTTGTGGGGAATGGTTACGTTCAATCCCTGCAATCCCGCCAGGGTAAACAGAGCAGGTAGCGCCTGCGCAATGTCGGGCATGTCGAACAAATCATAGCGGGCATTGGTGATGCCTTCGCGGGCGAATTTTTCGGAGAAATATTTCTGAGAAAATGAATGCGTGAGTGGGTGGCCAATGAGTCCGTAGCGTGTCATATATGTAAAAGTACGGGTGCTTCGGGAATTGGCCGCTTCCACGAAACGTTGTATCTTTATCTATCCATAATCGCAGCCAATTCGGTTGCCATCCAACTGCTATTGACTGCGTGTATTGTATCGTCGATGTTGAAACGACCGGGGGCGTAAAAGGTCCCGCCCGCCTTACCGAAATTGCCCTGATTCGTCATGACGGCCATCAAATTGTGGACGAATTTCAGACGCTGCTTAATCCGGGCCATCCCATTCCCCCTTTTATTAGCCAACTCACCCGTATTACCGATGCGATGGTGGCCAGTGCGCCTACCTTCGATCAGGTAGCCGACCGGGTTTATGAAATCACCGAGGGTGCCATTTTTGTGGCCCACAACGTGATGTTCGACTTTGGCTTCCTGCAAAAAGAGATGCGGTGGCTCGACCGTGATTTTCACCGGCGCACCTTGTGTACGGTACGTTCCAGCCGCAAGATCATTCCAGGTCTTCCGTCCTACAGCCTTGGTAAGCTTTGCCGGTCATTGGATATCCCCGTCTCGGCCCGCCATCGCGCCTATGGCGATGCCGCTGCTACCGTGAAACTATTTGAATTGCTCCTGCAAAACGACCGCCACGGTCATATTCCAAGGCCAAAGGCGGCATTGGTGACTGTCTAAGGGTTGCTATGCTGTCAGCTTAACGTGAGCCGACACATTAGTCGATTCTAACATCGCCCTCCGTTTGGTGTTATCCTAACACGTACAGCCGCCTGTTTTATCAATGGGCATACTCGCTGTAAACTGTTATGGAAGATAAAGAACTGGGTATTGGCGTGATTGGCATGGGCGGCTTCGGGCTGTTTGCCGTGCAGCAATTCTTGCAACATCCCCACACCAGATTAGTGGCCATTGCCGGGTCACGGCGTGAAGAGGCCATCCGTACGGCCGAGCGTTTTGGAGCCGATCAACTGGCTACCATCGACGAATTGGTAGCCCATCCCGCTGTGGACCTGGTCTATATTGCTACTCCGCCGTTTTTGCATTACGAACAGGCAATGCTCGCTCTGGAGGCTGGGAAGCACGTTATCTGCGAAAAGCCGCTGGCCATGAACCCCGAGCAGGGCCGCGAAATGCTGGCGAAAGCCGAAGAGAAAGGCTTACTGATGGTGACGAACCTGATGCAGCGTTACAACCCCCTCTTTGCCCGAATCAAAACGCTCATCGACAAAAACCTGCTGGGCGATTTTCTGCACGGCTACTTCGAAAACTACGCCGGCGACGAGGGCCTGAAACCGGAACACTGGTTCTGGAACAGGGAGCAGTCGGGCGGTATTTTCATTGAACACGGCGTCCATTTTTTCGACCTTTTTGCCGGGTGGCTTGGCAAAGGTGAGGTTGTTTCAGCACAGGTAATCAAGCGTCCCAACAGCGCGGATATAGAAGATCAGGTGCAGGCCACAGTACGGTATGGCACGGAAGAGACGGGCCATAAACTGGTCAATTTCTACCACGGATTCACCCAAACCGGGCGCATGGACCGGCAGGAAATGAGACTCGTTTTTGAGCGGGGCGACATTACGCTCTATGAATGGGTACCCACCCGTATGGTGCTCCGCTGCGTAGCCGACGAGGCCACCACCCGCGCTCTAATGGACCTTTTCCCCGATGCCCAACTAAACGTGACCGCCAACATCGACCCCAGGAAACCCATTGGCGGACGCCACAAAACGTTCTCCGTTTACCAACAAATTGAGATCAAATTTGGCTTCGATGTGGAGAAGCAACACCGCTATAGTGAACTACTCCGGCTTATGTTCCGCGATCAGGTAGCGGCCATCAAACAACCCGGCGTGCACCGCATTATTTCGGAGGAAAACGGCCTCAGCAGCCTGGAAACGGCGTTTGTTGCCGATCAGATGGCGCGCATGTAGGGGCGGCCACGACCGATTCGGTTATGGGCCGCCCCTACTGCGCTAACGTTGGCACAAACAGGTAATAACTGCCTCACAAACCGCCCCTTTCCTCCACTCTTCCTTTCCTCCTTCCTCCCTTCAATCTACCTTTGCGGCTCAATCAACCGCCAACACAGTATGATTGCTGAGCCTGCTCATACCGACGCGCCCTTCAGTGGCCCCCTCCAGTCGGCAATAACGTATGAAAAAATTCCCACCAACATCTACGCCGACGCCAAGGCAGCATCACGGGCAGTAGCCCACGAGATTGCTGACCTTATCCGGCAGAAGCAGGGCGAAGGCAAACCCTGCATCCTAGGCCTTGCCACGGGGTCGTCGCCGAAAACGGTGTATGCCGAACTGATCAGGATGCACCGCGAGGAGGGGCTGAGCTTTCGGAACGTGGTGTCGTTCAACCTCGACGAATATTTCCCGATGGAACCCGACTCGCTGCAAAGCTATTGGCGGTTCATGCGGGAGCAACTGTTTGACCACGTCGATATTCCGGCGGGTAATTATCATGTACCTGATGGTACTTTGCCGCCCGACAAAGTAGCTCAGTTTGCCAAGCAATATGATCAGCAAATTACTGACGCAGGCGGGCTTGATTTTCAACTATTAGGCATTGGCGGCAACGGTCATATCGGTTTCAACGAACCGGGTTCGCTTATCAACAGCCACACGCGCCTGATGATGCTTGACCACTCGACGCGGGCTGCCGCGTCGGTCGATTTTGGTGGGTTGCCCCGCACCCCGCGCAAGGCGATCACGATGGGTGTAGCCAGTATTTTGGCGGCCAAACGGATAGTATTATTGGCATGGGGTGAGCGCAAAGCCCCCGTTATTGCCAGTGCTGTGGAAGGCACCGTAACCGAGACGAACCCCGCCTCGTATCTGCAAACGCACCCCAACGCCCTGTTCGTGATCGACGAAGCGGCGGCGTCGGACCTAACCCGGATGCGTACGCCCTGGCTGGTAGATTCGGTGACGTGGGACAATGCGATGAAGAAAAAGGCGGTCACGTACCTGTCGATGACGTTACAAAAGCCGATTCTGAAACTGACCGACCGCGATTATAACGACAACGGTGTCAGCGATTTACTGGCGCAATACGGTCAGGCCTACGATATCAATATCGACGTGTTCAACCAGCTTCAGCACACCATTACGGGCTGGCCTGGTGGCAAACCCAACGCCGACGACACCAACCGTCCCGAACGCGCCCTGCCCGAACGGAAACGGGTACTCATCTTTAGCCCCCACCCCGATGATGACATCATCTCGATGGGGGGTACGTTCCAGCGTCTTGTTGATCAGGGACACGACGTGCACGTGGGCTATCAGACTTCCGGCAACATTGCCGTGGCCGATGATGAAGCGCTACGCTTCACGGACTTTGTGGTCGATTTCAACAAACAGTTCGGCATCGAAAGTCCCGAAGCCACGCATGTTTTCCAGGATGCAGCGGCCTTCTTGCGGACCAAAAAAGACTCGGATATGGACATCGACGAACTACGCTACGTGAAAGGCGTAATTCGGCGGGGCGAGGCCAAGTCAACCTGCCGGTTCGTGGGTATTCCCGTGGAAAACGCGCACTTTATGAACCTGCCGTTCTATGAAACAGGCAAGGTGGAAAAGAAGCCGCTGGGCGAAGACGATATCCGGATCACGATGGAGCTAATCGAGAAAATCAAGCCGCACCAGATCTACGCTGCTGGCGATCTGGCTGATCCGCACGGTACGCATAAAGTGTGTCTGGACGCTGTTCTGGAGGCTGTGAAACGCCTGCGCCGCGCCGACCCCACGCCCGCCAACTTCATGAATGACTGCTGGGTGTGGCTCTACCGGGGTGCCTGGGCCGAGTGGGACATCCACGAGATCGAGATGGCCGTACCGATGTCGCCCGATCAGGTGATGAAGAAGCGGCTGGGCATTTTCAAGCACCAGTCGCAGAAAGACGGGGTAGTATACCAGGGTACGGATGCCCGCGAGTTCTGGCAACGCGCCGAAGAGCGCAACCGCACCACCGCCAGCCGCTACAACCGCCTCGGCCTGGCCGAATACGAAGCCATGGAAGCGTTTGTGAGGTGGAAGGGATAGAGAATGAAAAATGTAAAATGAAGAATGGCTCCGCGAGACTAATCTTGCGGAGCCATTTTTGTGATGTTGCCCTTGATAAATCTGTCGGCTTATAGTTGTCCCACGGCGTCGAGCACCTCTTTTACAACTTTGGGGTGCAGGCTTTTACCACTGTGAAATGGAATGACAATTCTCGTCTTATCTTTCAGGTAGATGCGATGGCTTCCTTTAGTACGGATCAGTACGAAACCATGTTGGAGGAGAAGCCGCTCGGCTTCTTTGGCCTCCATGACGGGTAGCTTAGGCAAGGGCTACTTCAATAGTTGAGGTGATAATCTCATGTCCAAGCAGCTCAACAACGTCATCGGGTGGCATCGTTTCTAAATACAATTCAATCGCCTCCTGAATATTGTCACGAGCTTCTTCAAAGGTGTCGCCCTGCGACTGACAGCCTTTTAATTGTGGACAGTAGACATAATAGCCATTTTCGTCTTTCTCGTAAATCACATTAACGTTGTATGTCATGCATTCAGTTAATTGAGGACTATAAATACTCGCTACAGGGTTATTGAAGTCAGACGAATATACGAATGATTATGCATTAAAAAGGGCGGGCATCAATGATTAACATTGGCCCGCCCTTCCTATAAGTACGTTCTAAAAACTACCTTAACAAACTTCAGCTCAATGGCCCGGCGAAGCTGGTCAGGGCAGTGGCGAGGTTGGTTAGGTCGGTGCTGAAGGGGCCGTCGGGGGTGTTGTTGGCGTAGTCCTGCACGGTGCCGGCCAGTTCGCGCATGAGGCGCTCGGTGGTGCGCATGTCGCCCTCGTTGAGCGCGTCGCGGAGTTGCATCAGCGAGGCTTCGAGCCATTGCGTGCTCACCTCCGAACGAACCACGGTGATCCAGTCTTCCACCATTACGGCACCCTGTTCGGGTGAGGCGGCTGAGGTACCACCGGCCAGCGTTTCCAGCGTGTTGTTAAACATCATCTGGGCACGATCGGCGGGGTTATAAAGGTCGTAGATGGTGCCTTCAGAGGGTTGGTTTTCGGCCAATTGGCTGTCATCACCAACGCGGTTGATATCTGTAGCGAACGAGCGTAGTGAGTCAGCCAGTTTGGTGAGGTTTTCGCCGGTTTCGCCTTCCACGCCGCGGGCAATGGTCTGGGTTTGTCCCGCCAACTGGTTCAGGAAATTCTTCACGCGATGGGCGTCGGGCGTGGGGTTCAGCAGTTCGTCGTAGAGGTCGGCGAGTTGCTTGTTTACCTCATCGGCACCGTCAGCGTTTTTCAGTGCTGACTGCCATTCTTTGATTAAATCGGCCCCACTGCTGGGTTGCGCGTCACTTTTTGCCAGTGTGTGGAGGGTATTTTGCAGAATCGTCTGCGGATAAGACTGTGCCATAATCGGGATTCGTTGAGTACGTGATTGACTACTCACCGAACCATTCCCCCGTCCGAATGTTCGGTTATCCTAGTAAAGCGCTTGACCTATATCTGCTTACAGCTAACCTCATAACCTGGCCAGATCAATCTATACGAAAAAGGGGCAACGCCATTGGCGTTGCCCCTTTTTCGTGGAAAACAAGTTGATCGAAACCAATTAGTTCACAACGCGCATAGCGTGGACGCCACGCGTAACGCTGATGCGGCCCGGCTGTTTGGCGAGGCTGGGCTGGTCGCCTTTGGTGACTTTGTAGAATTCGATACCGCCCGTGCGGATACCATAGTCGAGGTACTCGGCCACACCCACGGCCAGGTTATCGCCTGTGCGGTCGAACTCAACGGCCTGGGGGGCGATACCGTCGATCGTGGCTTTGCCGCCAGCAGTCAGTTTACCATCTTTCAGGCCAAACAGGGCTACCTCACTTTTGCCAGCCGCCGCATTGGTAAACGGCTGGTATGACTGCCCGGCATTTACCACCGCCACCATCGACCCATCGGGGCTAATAGCCACGGCTTCGGGGCTTTCGCCCGTGGCTAGCTGCGACACAATTTTGGCGTCGGCGGGGGTGTCGTCCGTGCTGAACTGGATGACAAACACCTCACCGGCACCCGCACCCCCGGTACCGGGGGCCTTTTTGCCATCGGCAATGATATAGTACTTACCGTCTGCGGTGAACTTGCCTGAGCCGGGCATGGTGCCTACTTTCACAGGCTTGCCGTGCGCCACGACATAGGGCTTCTTCGATTTTTCGTCGATCACGTACTTCATCAAACCCACTTCACCCGCCGCCGTGGTATAGGCGGCAAATTGTCCGCCGGGGTGGAAGGTCACGTCGGTAATGCCTACGCCCGGCACGGGTGAAGCGGCTGTCAGCACACGCGTCGGTTTGCCCGTGGCGTCGATGTCAATCAGTTTCAGTTCCTTACCCGCCTCGCTCGAAGCCAGAATCAGGCTGGTGCCGTTGGGGGCTATGGTAACAGCCGAAAGGCCACCCGTGCCGGTTGGAAATTTGTATTTCACAGCGGGCTTTTGCGGGTTGCTCATGTCCAGAATGAACATGGTGTTGGTAACGGGGAAATCAGCCATGCCTTTGATGGTGCCGAGGCTGTCTGACAGCTGGCCGCGGCCTTCGATCACAAAACCCAGTCGACCGTTGTTGTTGACCGCCAGTACTTTGTCGGTCAGCGCCATCGAGTTTGACAGGTTGGCGGTGCCGATGCTTTGGCCGTTACGGTTCAGTGGGAACATCACGTAGGTAAGCTGGTCACGGGTGCCGGGGGTGGTATACCGGTTGCCATCGACCATGGCTGAGGCCGACAGGTCAGCGTCAGAAATAGCTACTAAACCTTTGGCATTGAAGGTAATTGGGGCCTGGGCGAAGGCAGTGCCAGACAGCATCAGCCAAGCGGCCAGAAAGGTGCTTTTTTTCATGGGGTAAGCGGAAAATGGATTGGTTTTTTAGGGATACTCCACAAAGATAAACCGCGTGGTCAGATAACCTAACGAACCGACCCGGGCAGGTGGTATCGCTCTTTAATGCGCATACGGCCACTTTTTTAGCGCTCAAGCTGTAACCGAAACCCCACGCCATGCACCCCGTCAATGCGAATGGTCGGGTCATCGGCCAGGCGTTTGCGGAGGCGCGAAATAAACACGTCGAGGCTGCGGCCCATGAAATAATCGTCGTCGCCCCAGAGACTACGGAGCAACTCGTCGCGGCGAACCACGGTGTTGGCGCGGGTCAGCAGGTAAGCCAGCACGTCAGCTTCGCGCTGGGTGAGGGCATGCGTTTGGTTTGCCGAGTGCAGACTGAGGTTGGCCGGGTCGAACTGATAGTGACCAATTACGAAACGGGTTGGGGCTGAAACAGGCAGTTTCGGGTCGTGCCGGTTGATTTTGCTGCGCTTTAGAAACACCTCAATTTTCAGCAGCAGTTCATCCATACGGTAGGGCTTCGTGAGGTAATCGTCGCCGCCGAGGCGCAGACCCGTAAGCCGGTCGGTATGGTCGGCGCGGGCACTTAGGAAGAGAATAGGAATGTCGGGATCAGCAGCGCGGATGTTTCGGGCCAGGGTAAAACCGTCCGTTTCGGGCAGCATGACGTCGAGTAAACAAAGATCAAACGACTGATTGTGTGTTTGAAACAACGTCCACGCTTCGGCACCTGAGGCACAATGCACCACCGCAAACCCTGCCGCGCTGAGGTTGTCGCGCGTGACGAAGCTCAGGTTGATATCATCTTCGACGTAGAGAAGGGTGGGCATAGGTGTGGTGTGGGGTGGGGTGAAAGAGCGAAAAGGTCCGCCGTTGTCGCTTGGCTCCTGCCGAGTGACTAGTATTCAAAGGGCCTCCGGCCCGTAGCATGACGTTGAGACAAATGACTAACTCCTGCCAAGTTCGAGTACGGGCCGGAGGCCCTTTGAATACTAGTCACTCGGCGGGAGCCAAGCGACAACGGTGTTTTCTGTCACCCTGAGCCTACCGAAGGCAGTCCCACGTCCGGGACCATACAAGAAGCCACTCTTTCACTCGTTATCGTAAATGTACTCCCTTCCCCAACGGCACTGGCCAGCTTGATTTTCCAGCCGTGGGCGCAGACCACCTGCCCAACGTAATACAGTCCCAGGCCAAAGCCTTTCACATTATGGACGTCGCCGGTGGGGATGCGGTAAAACTGCCGAAAAATAACCCTGTGATGCTCAGGGGCCATGCCAACGCCATTATCGGCTACCGACCAGATTAACTTTTGACCCTCGGTACGGGTGCTTAGCGTGATGCAGGGCGTAGTTTGGCAGTACTTCCGGGCATTGTCGATGAGGTTGTTGAGCATCGTTTCCAGCGCATACTTATCTGCGAGCAGTAAGGCAGGGTCAGCTTGCAGATTCAGCCGAATGTGCGGCGCATGCACGTCAGCAAGGTCAGTCATAATGGCGTTGAGGTCTACCACGGTGCGGTTGCTGGCAAGGCTGGTGCGGGGATTGCGGGCCACCTGCAACACGCTTTGGACCTGCTTTTGCAGGCGTTTGCTCTCTTCATCTACCACGCGGGCATACTGCCGTAGCCGGTCGGGCTGCACGCCGATGTTGGGTTGCTGCAGCACGTCGGCGGCAATGCGGAGGGTAGAAACGGGCGTTTGCAGCTCGTGGGTGATGTTATTGATAAAATCGCGCTGAATTTCGGTGAGTCGCCGTTGCCGCAATACGACCCAGAGTGTGTAGCCAAAAAGCAGCACCACCAGCCCCACCGCCGCCGTCGACACGATCCAGCCGTCGAGTTGCCCGGCCACCAGGCTACCCTGCCCCGGAAAGCGTATTTCGAAGTAATACGTATAGCCCGGAAACTTGGGGTGCGTTCGCGCTTTACTCACCCGCTTGCCCGTGGCCTTACCCGGCTGCGTCACCTGTGTGCTTACATAGGCCCCGTACACCATTTGCTCGTTGTCGCAATTGTAGATGCCGTACTCAAAATCGGTTAGTAGTCGGTGTCGCCGGAAGGCATCCTGGAGGTAGTGTTCCAGCAAAATTGGGTCGATGGGCGCGTCGGTGCGGACCACGAAATAATCGGGCGAGAGCTGAGTCACGGCCGAGCGCGTCTGCCTGATTTTGTTCAGCCGCGCCACCGCGTCGGCCACCTCCTGCAAGGCCACGAAAGCCGTTTGCCGAAACTGCCGTTCACCCAGCGCATAGGCCCGCCGCAACCATACCGCCTGCACCGTGAGAATGCCCACGATGGCAATAACAGAGAGCACGACCAGGACGCGAATAAGGGAGCGGGACATTTTCAAAGGAGAAAAGGAGGAGGGAGGAATGGAGAAAAGAAGGGTCGCGATGCCATCACTCGAAGTGATGGCATCGATATAACGGTAGCAATTCAACCATTTTGTTGGTCTAAAAATACGGCCTTTCCCTTTCCTTCTTTCTTCCCTTTCCCCGTTACTCCCCCTCTTTAACATATCATTAACAACTGATAACTAGTCATTAACAAGGGTAGGCGAAGGCTGCGGGTACGTTTGTGTCGACTTCTGGCGGAAGGCCCGTCGGGTTCGTAATAAACCAAAATCCTTTGTTTCCGATGAAACGGACACTGCTTTCACTCATGGCCCTGCTGTTGCTGGCCGGTACTGTTTTCGCCCACGCCCTTGCCGCCGCGTTTGGCTGGGCTAACACCACTCAGGACCTGGGCCGCATCCGGCAGGGTAGGCCGGTCAGTATCCATTACACCTTTACCAACAAGGGCGAAACCCCGCTGGTGGTGACCTACGCCAAAGGTTCGTGTGGCTGCACGGGCGTTGAGTGGCCCAAAGAAGCCATCCTGCCCGGTGCCACCGGCGAGATCAAAGCCACGTTCAACGCCGCTGCCCTGGGGGCGTTCAACAAAACCGTAACCGTTGAATCTAACGCCGACGGCGGTATGGTGTCGCTGGTGTTCAAAGGCGAAGTTGTGGCCGGCGAAAAAGCAGCCGTAAACGGGCGGTAGGGATGTTTGACGTTGGCTATTGGACATCCTGTACCCAATGTCCAATAGCCAGCGTCCAGTATCCAGTGTCCTTTTATGCATTCCCCAGGTCCATGTCATCAACAGCCCAAAACCCTATTCGTCATGCAACTTATCCGCGTAGCCCTCTGTCTATCTGTTCTTTGGCTTGGTGCCTGCGATGCCAGACACGAAGCAAAGCAAACCTCAGCCGACGAAATTCAGACTGAACATGCCCAATCAGAACAGGCGCAACCAGCCGCAACGGCAATAGCAACGGCTGACCAATCGGAGGCCGAGGCAATAACCCCCCAGGCTGCCCCAGCCTCGTTTTCGCCCGACGAGCAAGCCACACTGCCTGCCCGCCAGTTTATCCGCACTGCCAATGTAAAATTCCAGGTCGATAATGTAGCTAAGGCCACCAGTCAGATTGAAACAATTACGAAGCAACAGGTTGGTTTTGTGACCTTTACGAAGCTCGACAGCCAGATCGACGACAAAGAAACGGTGCCGATCAGCGCCGACTCGCTGCTTGAAACGACGCGCTACACCGTCAGCAACACCATGACCCTGCGCGTACCCAACGCCCGCCTCGACACCACACTCCAGGCTATTGCGTCGCTGGGTAACTACCTGGATATCCGCGAAATAAAGTCCGACGACGTGGCCCTGCAACGCCTTGCCGCCGGCCAGGCCCGCCGCCGCATTGCCGCGCACGATGCCCGCCTGCGCCGGGCCATCGACGGGCGGGGCCGCAAGCTGGGTGAGACGACCGAAGCGGAAGAATCGCGCCTCAACGGTCAGCGCGAAAGCGACGAAGCCCAAATTAACGACTTCTCGCTGGCCGACCAGATTCAGTATAGCACTGTCACGTTGAATCTCTACCAGCGTCAGACCATCCTGCGCACGATGCTACCCAACACTACCGACGTGCGGGTGTATGAGCCGGGTTTCTTCACGCAGGCTGCTGATGCACTTGCTGCCGGGGCCGGCGTACTGGAAGGCTTTGTCCTGTTTTTGCTCAGAGGCTGGGGTTTGCTGTTGTTTAGCCTGCTGGTGTTTGTTCTCGCCAAGTTCGGCATTCGGCGGTGGCGGCTGGCGAAGGCGTAAAACCGTTGTCGTTTGGCCGTCGTTGTGGCTTGGCTGGTGCTGTTGTCGTTGTCACTCGGCTGGAGCCAAGCGACAACGACAACAGCACCAGCCAAGCCACAACGACGGCCAAACGACAACGAAATCCTTTTGGTCCTAATCAAAAAACCTGGCTGCGTCTGACGAAAGTATACGAGACCATTTGCCAGTAAAAAACTCTTTACCCCCCCAGCCATGTTATTCAGATGAACAAGGTGCTTTCCGCCATGACCGCTTCATCCGAACTAACCACTGCTGTCCGTTTATTTG
The DNA here is from genome assembly GCF_017353185.1 of Fibrella rubiginis. Taxonomy (GTDB): domain Bacteria; phylum Bacteroidota; class Bacteroidia; order Cytophagales; family Spirosomataceae; genus Fibrella; species Fibrella rubiginis. The sequence continues at coordinate 118,232 of NZ_JAFMYV010000014.1, forward strand.
CTCCGTCACCCAGCCAGGTTTGGCAGACTGCCCACGAAACGGGCCATCCGGCGGCCCTGTGGCGGTTGCCCCACCAAACCGAAAAGCACCTGATCGTTCACCTCGGCGATACGCTCGTTGAACAACCCACCGACCTCGACGAGCGTCCCCCTGGGTTCGCTATTGGCCTGTTTAATTCGGCCAGCGCTATCCATAATGAAGCCTGCGCCTACTACCTGCAGGCAGATCAGCATTATGTTTTCGGACAGGGTGACGACGCATCAGACGCGGTACAGCTTCGTCATGCTGTACAGGATGAGGCCTTTGAACAGGCCGTGCAGCAGGTGATGCAGCGGCGCCAGACCACCCCGGCGGTTATTTCGTTTACCGAAGTTCCCGACCCCGATGCGCGGGCCAATTTTGAGGCAACCGTGGCCGAAGCTACCAGAGAAATGCAGGCGGGTAACTTCTGGAAAGTAGTCATTTCGCGCACAAAAACCCTCGACTTTAGTCAACAACCCGACGTTACCGTTCTCTTCGACCGGCTTTGCGCGGCTTACCCGGCGGCGTTTGTGTCGGCAGTGTTTTTGCCCGAAGGTACCAACAATGCTCCCGCGCAAATCTGGCTGTCGGCCACGCCCGAACGCCTCGTGAGCGTAGATGGCAACGGCCTGTTCAAGACCGTAGCACTGGCCGGAACCCAGTCGGCCTATTACCCCGACGGCACGCTGAAACGCACCGCCGACGCGCTTTGGTCGCAGAAAGAGATTGAAGAGCAGGCCATTGTGAGCCGGTATATCATTGGCTGTTTCAAGAAAATCCGGTTGCGCGAATACCTCGAAGAAGGGCCAAAAACGGCACAGGCGGGCAATCTGATGCACCTTTGTACGCAGTATAGCGTCGACACGAAGGCGGTTAATTTCCCGCAGTTGGGCACGGTTATGCTGCGGCTGTTGCATCCTACATCGGCGGTGTGTGGCATGCCCCGCCCCGAAGCCCTGTCGTTTATTCAAACCCACGAGCGCCACAATCGCGGGTTCTATGCGGGTTTCCTCGGCCCCGTCAATATCGACTCGGCCAGTAGCCTGTTTGTGCATATCCGCTGCCTGAAACTGGAAGGACAGCGGGCCACGCTCTACGCCGGCGCGGGCCTTACGGAAGACTCGGACCCGCAAAAAGAATGGCTCGAAACCGAGATGAAATGCCAGACCCTGTTGCGCGGTATGAACGGGTGATTTATGCGCCTGACCAAAACCATTTTCACGGTTCTATTTACGCTGGTTTGGCTAATCAATGGCCTGTATTGCAAGGTATTGAACGGTGTACCCCGCCACCGCCAAATTGTGGCCCGCATATTGGGTGCGCCCCACGTCGCTTCCCTTACGACCCTAATTGGCCTGGCCGAAATTGGGATGGCTGTCTGGATTATTAGCGGGATCAAACCCCGCTGGTGCGACTGGTGCCAGATTGGTGTGGTGCTGCTGATGAACCTGATCGAGTTTACGCTGACCCCCGACCTGCTGCTTTTTGGGCGAATCAATCTGCTGGTTGCCCTGGTATTCGTGACGGTGGTTTACCTTGCCGACCGTATCCCGGCAAAGACCTACCTGCCTTCGTTTTAGCGTGTAACCGCATGGCCTTTAGCCTGAAAAACCATCCTTTTGCCGTTACCGCTTTTTTCAGCCGGTCAACCGTGCTGACCTACGCTTTCCCGGCAAACCAACTCGCCGACCGCATTCCGCCCTGTCTGCAGCTCGATACGTTTCGTGATGCGCAGGGACGCGACTGGGCGTTTGTGGCGGTGGCGATGGTGCAGACCAACCACCTCCGGCCAGCCGGTTTTCCCGCCTGGCTGGGCAACGATTTTTTCCTGGTCGGCTACCGCATTTTTGTCACCTACACCACCAGCATGGGCAAGCGTTTGCGGGGACTGTATATTCTGAAATCGGAAACCGATAAGCTGACAATGAGTTTGTTAGGCAACATTTTTACGCACTACAACTATACCCACATCGACCTATCGGTAAGTGACAACGGTTCGTCGCATCATATCGTATCCCGTCGGTCTGGCCTCGACATCAGCGTTGAACAACCCATCGGCGAAGTGCCGTTGCCCGCCGGTTCAACCTTTACCGATTGGAAAACCGCCCGCCGCTACGCTGGTCCGCTGCCGTTTACATTCACGTATTACCCCACCACCCAGGAGGTGCTGATTATTGAAGGGCGGCGCGAAAACTGGACACCCCATCCCGTTGTGGTGCAACAGCACAAAACCAGCTTTTGGGCTGAATCGGGTCTAGAAACGCCCCTCCTGGCCAGTGCGTTCACCGTGCAAAACATCCCTTACTCGTGGAAAAAAGGCCGTCTCGATCCGTGGAAACCCTAGGCCGTACGCCGTTTCAGGGCGTGACCAATATCGTGCGGTTCAACTGGCATTTCTACGCGCTGGCGGGGCTATCGGTAGTGATCTTACTGCTTGTTTTCGTACTTGCCCCCGCCCCGTTTGGCGCGTTGGCCTTGCTGGCGGTTGCGGCTATTCTGGTGCCCACACTGATTTCGCTGGGGGTATCGTATTACGTCTATGATTACTCGCCGCTGTACGCGCTCGACTGGCTCGAAGCGTTAGCTATTCCCGAAAACGGGCATCTGCTGACCATCCACGCGGGCTTCGACGAAACGAGTGGTTTATTGGCCCGGCGTTTTCCACAGGCTACCCTGCGCGTGTATGACTTTTACGACCCCACCAAACATACCGAAATCTCTATCGAACGCGCCCGTAACGCCTACCCGGCCTACCCCGGCACCGAGGCCATTACCACAGCTCATATCCCCACACCCGACGGCTGGGCCGACGTGGTTTTCCTGATCCTGGCCGCCCACGAAATCCGCGACGAAACCGAGCGCATTTTGTTCTTCAACGAAGTGCGCCGAACGCTAAAACCCGATGGCCGGGTACTAGTGGTTGAGCAACTCCGCGACCTGCCCAATTTCGGAGCATATACGGTTGGTTTTCTGCATTTTCATGCCAAAAAGACGTGGCTGCGTACATTTAATCGTGCTCGTCTTTCGGTAAAATCAGCGCAGAAACTAACGCCTTTTATTTCGGTATTTGTGTTGCAAAATGATGGAATTACACCTTGAATTAATTGGCACAACGCTTGTACTTCTGGCGCTGGTTCATGCCATTTTTCCGCGCTATTTCAACTGGAAAACTGATCTGGCACCGCTGAGCTTGGTAAACCGCCAGATGATGCACGTACACACGTTTTTTGTGGCATTTACTGTGCTGCTGATGGGTATTTTCTGCCTGACGTCAACGGATGATATTATCCATACCCGCATCGGCAAACAACTGGCATTAGGACTCGCCATTTTTTGGGGCGTTCGCCTTGTCTTTCAGTTCGTTGTCTATTCGCCAGCTCTCTGGCGCGGCAAACCATTTGAGACAGTCATGCACATTGTATTTGCCAGTTACTGGGCTTATTTAACCTGTATCTTTTTTATGATTTATTGGGGTAATGGATAAGACAATTTATTGTTTAATTAGGTGAGTCGAAGGGCCTAAAGCGCGTAGCTCAACTACTCACCTAATCAAGAAATTGCGCAGAGCCTCCCAACCTGTCAGTTCACCATTGTTATTGTGTGACTTGACCGACCAGTGGCGTTGAAAGTTTTCAATTTAACCGTACCCGCCGCCGGAACCGGGGCGGTATACACCGGGCTGTTGATAGTGGGTTCGCTGCCGTCGGTGGTGTAGTGGATGGTGAGGCCGGGCAAGGGTACATTGGCGGCTACCTTGCCGCTGATCACCTTGGCACCCGGCGGTGATACCCGGTAGGCAAAACCACCCGACAGCACGTCGAGGCGGGGTAGTTCGCGGCCAACGGTGCTCATGAACTCAGACAGGGCCACGTTGTAGAGTTGATTGCTTTTGGCGGCGTCGGTTTCCGTAGCCCAGGCGGGGCTTTTGGCCCAGGCCCGCTCAGCAACAGCCAGCAGCTTGGGCAACATTTTATACTCGAAATCGGTAGGAGTCAGGTTCGTTTCTGACCAGAGGTGGCCCTCGATACCCACGATGTTGGCCCGGCTTTTGCTAGTTAGCGAGACCTTGCTTTTGGCAATGGACGGGCTAATGGGTTGGCCATTGTTGTCTTTCATATTGCGCAGAAAGTCGTAGGGAATGAGCGAAAACGGCTTTTCGGTGTCGATATAGCCCCCCCAATACTGACCAGGTTCCTGGTATTCGGGCGTGTAGGCAAGGTCCAGATACAGATGGGTAACGCCGCTGAAAATAACCTTGTAGCCCGCATTGGCCAGCCGATAAGCCAGGTCTTCGGCCCCGGCGGTGTTGTTCCAGACGTTGAGCCGGAACCCTTCTGCCACAAGCTGTTCGTTCGGCACCCATACCGACCGACCGTCGCGTTTTACTTTTCGCTGGCCCACTTCTTCCCAGGCCGATAGGAACAGCCCACGCGTTTTCAGCAGTTGGTTGACCTTGCCAAAATAATAGGGCCAAAGGTCGTCGATGGTTTTTACCGCCGGGTCTTTCGCCATTAACTGCTGTACCGAGGGCGATTTTTGCCACACACCACCGGGCACTTCATCGCCCCCAAAATGAATCGTTTTCAGGGGCACTCCCGCCTCTTTATACATTGCTCGAATGTCGTCGACAACGCGCTCCATGAACGCGTAAACCGACGGCATCGACACGTCCATTACGTTGTCATTGAACCCCTGCACCGACCGGTAGACCGACTTGTCAGCCAGGTCGTGGAGCAAATACCGTTCGGCGTCGGCCTTGTTACCGGCTTTCAGCAAGCGGGCATAGCGGGCGTCCATGGCCTTGATGGCCGCACGAGCGTGCCCCGGCGATTCGATCTCCGGGATCACCTCGATATGCCGGTCGTGGGCGTATTTCAGGATTTCGATAAAGTCGGCTTTGGTGTAGAAACCCGTACCGGCGGGGTTGTCAGTTGAGGGGCCGGACCCGTAGGCGGGCACCAGGTTTTTCGATTCATCAACGGCATGAGCACGTTTGGCACCCACCTCGGTCAGTTCGGGCAGCGATGGTATGTCGAGCCGCCAGCCTTCGTCTTCGCTGAAGTGAAAATGAAAGGTGTTCAGCTTGTATAACGCCATCACGTCCAGCACTTTAAGCACTTCCGACTTGGGCTGGAAATTCCGGGCCATGTCCATCATAAACGCCCGGTAGCCAAAGCGGGGGGCGTCCGTTACAACCACGCCCGGCAGGGTCACCGACCCGGCTTTGCCCGCCAACGCCGCCCCCGGAATCATGGTTTGTAACGACTGGATGCCGTAAAAAACACCCGCCCCGGTTGCCGCCGATACTTGAATGCCGTTTTGATTCACCACCAGCTCGTACCCCTCTGCCGCCAGGGCCGGGTTCTTTTTGAGCGTGATGGCTTTGCCCGAATGCTGCGCCGCCACCGTTAGTTTTTTGCCCACTACCGGCATCAGCCCCGCCGACAACAGACCGGCTTCGTTGGCAAACTCGCCCGGCGACACAATCACGACGCTGGCATCCAGCACAAACGAATTTCCGGTGGCCCGGTACGTAGCAGGCGTAGGAAATACGGCGGGCAATGCATTGGCCGCAACGGGTTTAATACGTTCATTTTCGACGAAAAAACGCTCGGCCAACGCCCGGTCCGATTTGTCGAAGAGGGTGCCGGAACGGGTAGTCACCGCCACGGGAAACGCCCGTGCCGGGTCTTTGTCAAACACGATGTAGAAGCCACGTGGAAAGTCGGTTCGGTTGCGCAGCCGCCGCGACAGCACCGTGAGGGGGGCTGATTGCCCGGCAGGCACCGCCGCAAAACCGGTACCGGGGCTGAGGTACCACAAGTCGCCGTTGTAGTGGTTTACGCCCGCTTTGGCGGGATCGGCGCTTTCGTAGGAACCGCCGTTGAAAAAAAGCTTCCAGCCCGACGCGGGTAGGTCTGAAGTGCCGGTGTTGGTGAGCGTGAGCACCGACCGCGACCGCCCTTGATTCTGATGATTATTATCGACCAGTTCCCATGTCAGTGTCAACGGTTTCGACCCATTCTGGGCGTGGCTGGTTAGAGAAAACAGGCAAAGCAGCAGCAGGACTACGGGGCGCATTGAGGGGTTGGTAAAGGGTTGACAAGATGTTGTAAGTACTAAGACTAGCCACGGGCAAACTTAACCCCCCGCCCCCACAGTTGCGCCCCGTCGGCAGGCGACTTTCCCGTTTTAGCGGAAACTAGTAAACTAACTTGACTAATTGCCGGTTCTCCCATCAACTCAACTGCTTTTCTGCTCACCGTTAACGTATCCATGCAGGCTACTCTTCCCGCCAGTGCCGTATCCGTGCCCACGCCCACGGGGCTGATTCGCACTATTATTGTTGTCACGGCCATCTCAGCCGCCGTGATGGAACTGATCGACGTGACTATCGTCAACGTAGCGCTCAACGAAATTGCCGGTGCCCTCGGTGCCACCATCGAAGACGTAGCCTGGGTAGTTACGTCCTACGCCATCGCCAACGTTATCATTATTCCCATGACGGGTTTTTTGGCCGATTATTTTGGTCGGAAAAAGTATTATGTCGCTTCCATCATTCTGTTCACCGTCGCTTCTTACTTCTGCGCCAGTTCCACTAGTTTGTGGCAACTGGTTTTCTGGCGGTTCATCCAGGGCATGGGCGGCGGGGCGTTGCTGTCTACGTCGCAGGGCATCATTTTCGACGCTTTTCCGCCCGACAAGCGGGGTGTTGCCTCCGGCATTTTTGGTATGGGCATCATTCTCGGCCCCACGCTGGGACCCTTTTTGGGTGGCGTCATCGTCGATAATTACCACTGGTCCTACATCTTCTACGTCAACGTGCCCATCGGTATTCTGGCCACGATACTGTCGATACTCTATATCGCCAAAAAACCGGGCGAAGGCACCCGTAAAAGCCAGATCAAGATTGATTATGCTGGCATTGGGCTGCTGGCCGTGGGGGTTGGGTCGCTGCAATACGTGCTTGAAAAAGGCCAGTCTGACGATTGGTTTGAATCAAAAATCATTCTGGTTCTTACCATCACGGCAGTGGCTGGACTGGCGGGCTTCATCTGGCGGCAGTTCACCACCGACCACCCCGTGGTGAACCTACGGGTGCTGGGCAAGGGCACACTCGGCGTAACCACCATTTTCAGCTTTGTGGCGGGGGTGGGGCTGTTCACGTCGGTGTTTGTGTATCCCGTACTGGTGCAGCGCATCAACGGCTTCACACCCACCATGACGGGTATTTCGTTGCTCTGGCCCACGCTGGTTGGTATTCCGTTGTTCCCGCTTATTGGCCGACGCCTGTCGGCGGGTGCCTCGCCGCTGCCGTTTATCATTATCGGCATGTGTACGTTTGTGGTATTTGGCTTTTACAGTGGCACCCTCAACGGGCAGGCCAACCAGTGGGATTTTTTCTGGGCACAAATTATGCGTGTCTTCGGCGTCACGATGTTGCAATTACCCCTTATCAATCAGGCGGTTGCAGGATTGTCGCCCAACGATTTTCCGTCGGCCATTGCGCTCAATAACATGATTCGGCAGTTGGGCGGGGCGTTTGGCATTGCCCTGGCCAACACGTTTGTTACCCGCGATTATGCCCAGCACCGCTATGACCTCGTGAGCAACCTTACCCCCGAAAACCCGCTCTTGACCGAGCGACTCAACCAGTTGGGCGGTGCTACAGACCGCGCCTACAAGCTCCTCGACCTGAGCGTTGATAAACAGGCTTACCTGCTGTCGTACCTGGACACGTTTCGGTTGGTGGGAATCTTTTTCCTCGTCATTCTGCCCCTTGTCTGGTTTTTGCGGTCGAAAAAGAAATCAGCCGAAGAAGTAGCCCTGGCCGCCAAAGCCATGTCTGAAGCGCACTGATGGAAGTCAGGTTTAAGGTTTAAAGTCTAATGTTGCTTCGCGTGCGGTGGGGTGGCACGCGAAGCAACATTAGACTTTAAACCTTAAACCTGACTTCCCCCTACAAACGCCTCCCATTCCTTAATCTGATCTTTTTTCAACACGCGGGGGAATTTATGCTGGCCACCCATCTTACCCTTAGCCGCCATCCAGTCATAAAAGCGCTGGGCGGGAAGTACGGTTAGAAACACGTTCTTCAAAGCGTGGGCACGTTCGGTGGCGTAGTCGTCATTTAGCTCTTTTAAATGAGCGTCGATGTGGTCGCGGAGGTTGTCGGCGTCAACAGATTCGTTGTCGGTGCCGATATACCAGTGGTGCGCAAACAGGGGGTCGTGGTTGATGCCCGCCACGGTAAATTCGCGGACGTCGATGTTCAGATCCCGCGCCGACAGCTCCACCGCTTTGTTCATGTTATCGACGGAGAGGTGTTCGCCGCAGAGGCTCAAAAAGTGCTTCGTGCGGCCCGTAATGACAATTTCAGCTTTTTTCTTCGAGACAAATTTGATCGTGTCGCCAATCAGGTACCGCCATGCGCCGGAGCAGGTAGAGAGCAGCGGGGCGTACTCTTTGCCTTCCTCTACTTCGTCGATCATCAGTGTTTCGGGCTGGGCTGCCATCACACCGTCGGCATCGAAATTGGCCTCGGTAAAGGGGATAAACTCGTGGAAGATGCCGTTGTTGAGCACCAGTTGCATGCCCTCGGCTTCGGGGTGGGTCTGGTAGGCAATGAAGCCCTCCGACGCCAGGTACGTTTCGATGTAGGTGATGGGGTGGGCCAGCAGTTTCTCAAACCCGTGTTTATAGGGCTCGAACGATACGCCACCGTGGCAGAAAACGGCCAGGTTGGGCCAGATGTCGTGGATGGTTTTGACCTTATAGTGGGCAATGATCTTTTCCATCAGCAACTGAATCCAGGCCGGTACGCCCACCACGTAACCAATGTCCCAGCCGGCGGCCTGCTGCGTGATCTCGTCGAGTTTGGTGCCCCAGTCGCGCTCGGAGGCAATTTCGGGGCCGGGCTTATAGAACCGCTGAAACCAGAACGGAATCTGACTCGCCGTAATCCCGCTTAAATCACCCTCGAAATGGCCTTCGCGGGCGTTGAGCTGTGTGCTGCCACCCAGCATGAGGTATCCTTTCTCGTAGAGCGACGCGGGCAGGTGGCGGTATTTGCCGAGCGTGATGATCTGCCGGATGCTTGTCTTCTGGATGGCCTTACTCATAGCCTTCGTCACCGGAATGTACTTCGACGCCGCCTCCGAGGTGCCCGAACTGAGGGCGAAATACGTTACCCGCCCCGGCCAGGTCACGTTCTTCTCGCCCTCCAGCGACCGGTGCCACCACTCGGCAAAGATCTTGTTGTAATCGTAGATGGGTACATGGCGTTTGTAGGCTTCATACACACCCCGTTCACCCCCAAAATGACCTTCGCGCAGCACCTCGTCGAAGCCATATTTGACCCCAAACTGCGTATACCGAGCCTTTTCAATCAGTTTCAGCAGCGTCTTTTTCTGCGACTTAAACGGGTTGAGTTTCTTCCGCCGCTGCACCGCATTCGTCAGCCGGATACCTCTTTTTAGTAGTGAGCCTAGGATTGCCATGGTTTGATTTACGAATGACGATGTACGAATTACGATTTGTTGCTGACGCATGAGTACGCTTACTCTGGCCTGCTCATGCGCAAGCAACAAATCGTAATTCGTACATCGTCATTCGTAAACGTTTAAAGGTTCCATCTTTCCATCTCGTCCATCACCTTGTACGCGGTGAGGTCGAACTGGCAGGGGACAATGGAAGTATAATTTTGGGCAAGCGCATACTCGTCGGTGTCTGTGCCAGCGTCGTTATTAACAAATTCACCGTCGAGCCAAAAGTACCGGCGGCCGTGTGGGTCGCGGCGTTCGTCGAAGATCTCCTGCCATTTGGCGTTGGCCTGTCGGCAGATTTTGATGCCTTTCAGCGGTTCGGCGGCCTTTATGGGGAAGTTTACGTTCAGGGCCACGCCTTTCGGCATGCCCCGCTCCAGCACATTGCGCGTGATGCTGAGCACATGGGCGCGGATGTGCGAAAAATCGGGTTCACGGCTGAAATCGCCCAGCGAAAAACCGATGGCCGGAATACCTTCTATGGCTGCTTCGATAGCCGCCGACATGGTGCCCGAATACAGTACGCTGATGGCCGTGTTGCTGCCGTGGTTGACACCGCTCACCACCAGGTCAGGGGCGCGGTCTTTCAGCACGTGGTGCTTGCCCAGCTTCACGCAGTCGGCGGGAGTACCCGAGCATTCATAGGCCGGTAGTTCAGGGAAAATAGTGGTCGGGTAAAGCCGCAGGGGCGTTGAAATGGTAATGGCGTGCCCCATGCCCGACTGTGGACTGTTAGGGGCTACCACCACCACATGGCCAATTTCCTGCATGCATTCGACCAGAAAAGCGATGCCGCGGGCAGTGATGCCGTCGTCGTTGGTTACTAAAATCAGCGGTTTGTGGTCGCTCATAAAGGAGTAATAAAGGGGCGTTTTGCTGGCCGCAAAGGTACAACCAGAACGCTTGCTCCCTTGGCCCGTAACAATGCCTTTACATTGTCCTGACTATACGCATGCTCCCAACTGAACAAGCAGCGAAGCCATGTGGTTAGTCAGTAAAGTACAACCTTATGGAAGCCAACGATAAACTCGACCGGATCGTAGAAGCGCGGATGAAGCTCAAACGCCGTTTCGACGAAAAAATGGCCAGCAGCCCGTCTCTTTCCGACGAAAAACCACGTGGCAAAGGCCCGGCCAACCGCCATGGTATGCCGCAGGTGCCTATTGGACAAACCGTTACCACCAAATGGCCGGTGCTGGACCTGGGCTACCAGCCCGATATCCCGCTCGATAAGTGGCAACTAAACATCGACGGTGAGGTGAACCACCCCATGCGCCTGAAATGGGAAGACCTCATGGCCCTGCCACAGGTAGAAGATACCAGCGATTTTCACTGCGTTACCACCTGGTCACGCCTCGACGTGCCGTGGGTGGGTGTACGCTTCATGGACCTCGCTGCCCTGGTCGACCCCAAGGGTACGGCCACCCACGTGATGTGCTACGGCTACGACGGCTACGCCACCAACGTTTCGCTGGAAGAAGCCCTGAAACCCGACGTACTGTTGGTACACACCGCTGACGGTCAGCCACTCACCCGTGAACACGGTGGTCCGTTGCGTATGATTACGCCGCAGCTTTACGCCTGGAAAGGCTCGAAATGGATCAAGCGGATTGAGTTTATGGCGGGCAACCGGCTGGGCTTCTGGGAAGAACGCGGCTACTCCGACACCGCCTACCCCTGGCGCAATGACCGGTACAGTTGAGTTTCAAGTTTAACGTTCAATGTTTAACGTTGCTTCGCGCTGATTGGCTTCGCGCGTGGTGCCCTTCGACAGGCTCAGGGTGTTTTTTGTCATCCCGACGACAGGAGGGATCTACCTTCCTGGCACTCAATTCTCTATTAGGACGCTAGATCCATCCTGTCGTCGGGATGACAAAAAACATCCTGAGCCTGTCACCCTAAGCCTGTCGAAAGCGGTCCGGCCCAGCTAGCGAAGCATCGTTAAACCTTGTACTTTAAACATTGGACTCCCCTTCATTCCCCTACAAATGCCCGGATTGGTCCCACCAGGCCGGGGAGTTGCTTTTCGATGTAGGCCCGCTCGCTGGGCGACCATTGGCGGGGGCGGCCAAAGACGCAGGGCTGCAGAATGCCCCAAAGCTCACCGTCGGCCTGGACATGCGCGTGGACTAATGCGCTGTGACCGAACGTCCGGCGCTCGAAATCGCGGTTCAGCACGTCGGGGCTGGCCGTGTTTACGTCCGAGATGTAGACAGATGGCTGCATGGCCAATCCCGCACGAATGAGGGGATCTTCTTTAGGTAGGTTAATGGTATCGGGTTGCCAGTCGGGCTGAATCACGTCGGGAATGGTCTCGTTGCGCCGCCACTGAAACGCCGTGCGGCCCTGTTGCAGGCTCGGTTGACGGACGTAGAGAAAGCAGCGGTCAGCGCCGAGGTAACGACCAATTTTTTCGACGGCTTTCTGGAGGGCAATCTGCGCCGTAGCTCTGGCTTCGATGGTATTCATAATTTAGTTAGTCTTTAGATCAAGTAGTGTTTATTAAGCGGTGATGGCGTTAATCCTGAGCTTGCGGGGGTGTTACATGTGCCGCCAGTTAATAGCTAACAGGCACATTATCAGACCATAAGCTTGGTAAGGCAATCCCTTTGCTGCGTGTTGAGTCTGGTCCGGATGGCCTTTTGCCGGAGCCGTGTTACCACTCAACGCACACAATCACGTATGAAAACGCTCCTTTTCGGCCTCTTGTTGCCCTTTATTTTCGGTCATTTCCCCGAAATTGTGCCACCGGCGCAACCAGTTGATCACCTGCATCTGCCCGGTCCGATAGCGTTCAACGGACAGACATTTCGGCTTAGCACCACAGCACAGCCCACTCCCACCTACGGCCGGCAGGAGGATTTGCCCGCCGACGAACCCATAGAAGGGTACCATAATCTGTTTGTATGATCGGTGATCGTCAACGGCCAATCCGTTGACGAGACCATGACGACGCAGGTGAAGCGCCTGATGGCTATTCAGCAGGATGACCTGACGGTGCACTACCGCATGCGGAAAGACACCCTAACCGGCACCCTCGATTTTGTCTGGCGTGCCAACAGTGACGACACTAACCCGGTCATTGAATGGAATGCTTACCGCTTCGAGGTATACACCAGCCCGGCGGGCCAAAAAGGCGTATTGATGATAGGCAACCGCCGCTGCACCTACGGCTATGAGATCGTGCCCTTTTTGGGTGCATTCTGTACCGAACGTCTACAGATACTCAGTTCGCTATCGCTGTTTAAAACACCGACTATAGCACAGGTAAATCAATAAGTCTTCACTAACAGCCATGCTTCTTTTTGACATGCTCTAACATCCGACTCAGGCCAGCATCATCTCGTCAGTCAGTCTCTATCTCCGCTAGGAGAGCCTCATAGTCTGCATCGGCTTCGATACACAGCAACCGTAGGGGTAGATTATGCATGGCGTGAGCAAAAGCAGCTTGGTGGTCAGCCTGATGAGCGTGATAACGCACCTCAACGAAGGCCCGGTGTAAAAGGTGGTAAGGCGTTTGCTTGGCGGGGTGCATCTTAAAAAAGTGGGCTGGCTACGAGTATGTTGTGTTATGATGAGCATTCGCGTCTTATACAGTAGTTACCACGCTCTAGTCTCCTCATATGAACCAGTAATTATCTGTTTATCAAGTCATTGTATTTTTCTTATTCGGTTAATATACCGCAATCATGGTATTGACTCATGATTGATTATCCGCCAACTTAGCGGTCAGTAAACTATCCATCCACATCAATCATACCGTATCATGGCTACCAATGCCTTTGCTCTTCCCTGTGCGGGTATCGCACCGGAAGACCTTACCCGCTGCTTCAATATGTCGGACCTGACGCTGCCTTTCTGGGGCTACCGGAAGGCCATGCCCATGCACAAAATCGTGCGCCTGGAAGGGGAGGGAAACTACACCATTTTCCACTTCGCCGACGGCACTCGCCTGATTGTGTCACTCACGCTGAAGACCATGCAGAGCCGGTTGTCGGCGGCGGTATTTGCGCGGCCCCACAAGAAAAATATTGTCAACATGCTCTATCTGGAAGATCTGCACCCCAGCCGCCATCAGCTTTCGGTGCAGCTGGCCAACGGTGACCGCATCGACGTCTCGCGCCGCAAAGCCAGCAACTTCTTCCGGCAGGTAGAAGGCTTCCAGCAAAAAGTGCAGGAACTGGTGAATTAATGTACAATGCATAATGGACAATGTACAATGGGCTGACGCACAGGCTCTTTCGCGTCAGCCCATTGTACATTGTCCATTATGCATTGTACATTAACTTTTCTTCAACCCCTCATCCCTCAACGGTTTTCTTAAAATTTTGCCGACGTTGGATTTGGGGAGTTCGGTGCGGAATTCGACCAATTTGGGCACTTTATAGGCGGTCAGGTTCTCCTTGGCGTAATTCCGGATCTGTTCCTCGGTGAGCGACGGGTCTTTTTTGACCACGAACACTTTCACCGTCTCGCCCGATTTTTCGTTCGGTACGCCAACGCAGGCCACCTCCAGCACGCCGGGGCATTGCGACACCACGTCTTCAATTTCGTTGGGGTACACGTTGAAGCCCGAGACCAGGATCATGTCCTTTTTGCGGTCTACGATTTTGAAGAAACCGTCGGCATCTTCCACACCAATGTCGCCGGTTTTGAACCACTCGCCTGCCATCACGTTGGCGGTTTCGTCGGGGCGATTGTAATAGCCGCCGAACACCTGCGGGCCACGCGCCCAGATTTCGCCGGGCTGACCAATGGGGGCTTCCGTGCCGTCTTCCTGCATGCACTTCATGTCGGTGCTGGGCCAGGGAACGCCAATGGTGCCCACGCGGGAAGTGCCGTCAACGGGATTTGAACACAGCACGGGCGAGGTTTCCGACAGGCCGTAGCCTTCAGCAGGGATGTTACCGGTCATTTTCTGCCAGCGGTCGGCCACGCTTGTTTGCAGCGCCATACCCCCCGCCGAGGTCACTTTCAGATGACTCCAGTCCACTTCATTAATGCGGGGATGATTCAGCAGGCCGTTGTAGAGCGTGTTGAGGCCCGTGAAAGCCGTAATCTTATACTTTTTAAGATCGTCAATGAAGGCGTCAAGGTCGCGGGGGTTGGTGATGAGCAGGTTCATGTCGCCACTCTTCAGGGCGGCCATGGCGTTGGTTGTCAGTGCATAGACGTGATACAGGGGCAGGGCCGCCACAATGATGCCCTCGCCCGCCGGTACACCCGCCGGGGCCATCCAGACATTTTGTCCTTCTACGTTGGCCAGGATATTCCGGTGTGTCAACGCGGCTCCTTTCGATACCCCCGTGGTGCCCCCCGTGTACTGTACAAAAGCCAGGTCGGTGTTTTTTATCGTCACCGGCTTCATCGGTTTGCGGCTGCCCCGGCTTAGGGCGTCGTTGAACGAAACGGTGCCAAACAGGCTGTAGGCGGGCACCAGCTTCCGCACATACTTCACCACCGCATTCACGATCTGCTTCTTCGGAAAACCCAGCCGGTCGCCGAGTTCTGTCACCACGACGTGCTTGATGTCGGTTTGGGCAATGATTTTTTCAAGGTTATGGGCGAAGTTGGCCAGAATCACGATGGCCTTCGCACCCGAATCCTTAAACTGATGCTGCATCTCGCGCGGCGTGTAGAGTGGGTTGGTGTTCACCACCACCATGCCCGCCCGCAAGGCCCCAAACATGGCAATGGGGTATTGCAGCAGGTTAGGCATCTGAATCACGATCCGGTCGCCGGGTTGCATGCCGAGGTCGTTTTGCAAAAACGACGCGAACTGCTTCGACTGCTCATCAAGTTCGGCGAAGGTGATCTGTTTCCCCAGACAGGCGTAGGCCGGGCGGCTGGCAAACCGGCGGCAACCGTCTTCAATCAGCGCGGCCAGCGACGGATAGGCGTCGGGGTTTATCTCGGTAGGTACACCCTGTGGATAGAATTTGGTCCAGGGGCGGGTTTGTGTTGGTGAGTTCATGGAGAAGGGATTTGAGATTTGGGATTGCGGATTTGGGATTGGTTGCTTACGCTGAAGAAAACGTACTCCGACCTAAGCATCCAATCCCAAATCCGCAATCCTAAATCCCAAATCAGTGTACGTTATCCAGCAAAAATACGATTTAAGCTAGAAAGGTTTTTTTTGTGGGTTAAATAAGGACGTTGGATGCTGGATACTGGACGCTGGTTGGATGCCGACTTCTCGCTCCAAGCTTTGCCAGCGTCCAATATCTAACATCCAGTACCCAACATCCAACATCCAGCGTCCCCCATATTTTCCCTACTTTTGGCGAAACTCCTTTTCGTCGTATGGCCAGTACCGCCCGACCGCTTTACCAGCAACTCAGCCGTAACATCACCGCCTACCCGCCCGAAGAGGCGCGGGAAATGGCCTTTATGCTGCTTGACCATTATTTCGGCCTCCGCAAAGCCGACGTGCTTTCCGACAAACCTCTGCCCGCCAACCGCACCGAACCCGATTGGTTTCGGGTCATTGAACGGCTGAACCGGCAGGAGCCTATTCAGCATGTCATTGGCACCACCATTTTTTGCGGACTGGAATTTGAAGTGTCGCCCGACGTGCTCATTCCCCGCCCCGAAACCGAAGACCTCATCCGCCTGATCATGCACGATTTTGGCGACGAAATGGAACGGCCCGTCAGCGTATTGGACATCGGTACGGGTAGCGGTTGCCTGGCCGTGACCCTGGCGCGATTCCTGCCGCAGTCGGATGTGACGGGCTGGGACGTGTCGGAAGAGGCGTTGACCCTGGCTCGCCGCAACGCCGATAAGCTTAATGCCGACGTGAATTTTCAGATTCAGGATATTCTCAACGTACCTGCCGGGGGCGTGGGGCAGTTCGACTGCGTGGTGAGCAACCCCCCTTACGTAACCCGCTCCGAAGCCGCCCAGATGGACCGCAATGTACTGGACTACGAACCCGACATGGCCCTGTTTGTGGACGATGCCGATCCGCTGATTTTCTATAAAGCCGTGGCCGATTTTGCCGCTAAACACTTGTCTGACAAGGGAATGTGTTACGTAGAAATCAACGAACGCTTCGGCGACGATACCAAGGCGGTGTTCAGCGAACGGGGTTTTTCGCAGGTGCAGGTGTATAAAGATATTCACGGAAAAGACCGTACCGTTCGCGCCAGCCGATGATCACGTCACCCATGTATCATACCCAGATAAAGCAGGTACGGGCCGAAATCGGCAACGTAGTGGTGGGGCAGGACCGGCTGCTAAACCGGTTACTGATTGGCCTCTTTACGGGTGGTCACATCCTGCTTGAAGGCGTGCCCGGTCTGGCCAAAACACTGACCATCAATACGCTGGCGAAGGTCCTGCAACTCGATTTTCAGCGTATCCAGTTCACGCCCGACCTGCTTCCCGCTGACTTGATCGGGACCATGATTTTCAATCAGCGCACGTCTGATTTTGAAGTGAAACAAGGCCCCGTTTTCGCCAACCTGATCCTGGCCGACGAGATCAACCGGTCGCCGGCCAAGGTGCAGTCGGCGTTGCTGGAGGCGATGCAGGAAAAGCAGGTGACCATTGGCGAAGAGACCTTTGTGCTCGACAGGCCTTTTCTGGTACTAGCCACCCAAAACCCCGTTGAACAGGAGGGAACCTACCCGCTGCCCGAAGCGCAGGTAGACCGGTTTATGATGAAGGTGTTCGTGGACTACCTCACCAAAGATGAAGAACTGGAGGTGATGCGGCGGATGTCGAACCTGAACTTCGACTACGAGGTGCAGCCCATGCTCGATAAGGACGATATTGCCAATATCCGCAACGAAATCAACCAGGTGGCCATTTCCGAAAGCCTCGAACGCTACATCATCGAGCTGGTTTTTGCCACGCGCCGCCCCCTCGACTACGGCCTCCGCGACGAAGCCCGCTACATTCAGTACGGCGTGTCGCCCCGGGCCAGTATCCATTTGAATCTGGCTGCCAAAGCCATTGCCTACTTCGATCAGCGCGATTATGTCCTGCCCGACGACATCAAAGAAGTGGCCCCCGATGTGTTCAATCACCGCGTACTGCTCAACTACGAAGCCGAAGCCGACGGTATCTCTTCCCTCCAGATCATCGATTCGATCCTGAAAAAAGTAGCGATAGGGTAGGGGAAGTAGCTGTTATTCGTTCCGTTGCATGGTTATTGCACCAACCGGAAGCACCTCTAAGCTACCACGGTCTAGTTGTGCCAACACTTCTTCAAACCCGTAATGAGGCTGCCAGCCGAGGTGTATTCTCGCTTCGGTTCCAGCGTAAACCCGATCAATTGACGTCGGCAACGGCCAGCCACGATCTTGAAAAGCACGCATCAAGGTAGGCGCACGCTCCCATAATACGGCTCCAGGATCACTGACGAGGCGTTGGCAATCGTCGGGCTTAAAGGGTGTTACTCCCGATATGATGTACCGTTGGTAGGCTGGCCCCCTGTTGGTCAGCGCAGCCATGTGCGCGCTGGCCACATCCCGTACGTCTATGCCCCGCGCCATACGATAAAGTGCCATCAGGTTTGCTTCTTCTGGAAAACAGCGCGACATACGGATAACGCGCACCGCAAGCTCGTCATTGGCTGCCTGCTGAAGTAATGCTTCGGCGGCTAATTTGGTGTGGTGATAAATACTACGTGGCTGCGGAACGGTGTCGTCTGTCACCCAGGCAGCTGTACCGTCCTCTACACTTTTACCGAAAAGAGCCGTTGTGCTGGTAAAAACAAGGCGACGAACCTTTGCCGCCTGGGCCGCCTCGATAATCAGTCGGGTGCCTTCTACATTGATTCTGTTAAACTCACTATCTGGTACAACGCCCACATGAGGCGCATGAAGGGCTGCTGTGTGTATCACTGCGTCTGCGCCATCCATCGCTTTGGTTAGCAACGCAACATCGGCGAAATCGGCAGTTATCCGGGTGGTTGAGAAAGGTGACCGATCAATACCTATTACCTCATGTTGAGGAGCCAGCGCGTTGACAATAGCGCGACCGACCCGCCCAGAACTGCCCGTAAGAATGATTCGCATATGCACCAGTAAAACGATCAGAACAGGATGTTGCTTCTTTTTAAGATGCTAAGTTATCTCGTTAGTACGTTGCTCCACCTTCTCCAGCGTTACCTTCTCCGATTCTTCGGCGCCGAGGTTGCGTTTGAAGCGCATGAGATCGGGTTTGGGATTGCGGTTTTCGTCGACGCAGATGCCGAGGTCGAGAAGGCGAAACTGGTGTTGCTGACAGTAATGATAGAGACACTCGGTGAGCAGAATGGCGGGACTCAGCGGGCGGTAATCAGCGTTGTCGGCGGGGAGGAAATTATAAAGAATATCGGTGCGCATGCGCACGGCCACCGTCAGGGCAGCCGGGGTATCGTCCTGGTCAAAAACGCCGAAGACCAGGTAATCTTCGGGGGCCGTGCTGAGCCAGTGGCGTAACGCGTCGGTAGGCATTGTAAGGGCGTATCCCTGCGCCCGGCGGCTGGCTTCGAGGAAAGAAACGACCCTGTCAATGTCGGGCGTAGGCCAGTGTCGGGCTACCAAATCGGCTCGCTGACTTTTGGCAAGTCGTCGACGGGCCGAACTGTGCAGTCCTTCGCGAAACGATTTACCGGAAATTTCTAGGTGAAAATTACATTGTTCGTCTACGACTCGGTACCCCCGGTCAATAAGCTGCCTCAGTAATTGATCGGTTTGCCGGGGCGCATAGGCACGTGGATAATGCACCAGCCGTAAACCCATTAGCCCAGCCCTCCTGACGGCTTGCTCCAAGGCATCCAGAAAGTCGGTGAGTAGGTCGTCGGGCAGGTTATTGATGAATTCGACAGAACCGAATGAATGCCGCAAAGGGCTGATAGCCAGGTTGTTGTCGGAAAACAGGGCGCAACGGATATCGGCCATACCCTGTTCATTTACAGCACAAACCAGCCAGCAATCCTCCTTCGACTGAGCCATCAACTGCGCTGGCTGATTGACCAAAAAACCGGCTTCGCTGAAGGGCGGCAGCGATGCTGGTAGTGGCGATGGATAAGTGACGAATTGATGCATACTGGTTCAAAATGGTAAGTCGATAGAGTATTAGTTAACATGTGTAAATGCCCATATGTTAGCAAGTTGGCACGGTTTTCGTTTGAGGGCAAGTGCAGCCCCGTAAATGTGATCCCCATGATTCAGGACCCCGTTGGTTCTGCCCGGTATAGGTGTACCCGGCGGCCAGGAAATTCATTGCCCGGCGTACATAAGCTACTAAATCCATTGATTTTGTGCTTACTCTTAAGTGCCTCTGCGTCAATGGCTCAGGTAAGTGGTACTGTCTTTCGTGACTATAACCGCGACGGTCAGCAGGCCACCGGATCGGCTAAGGAACCGGGCGTGCCGGGCATGGTTGTGCTGGCTTATGTAGACGGCGTGAGCCAGCCCCTGTCAACCAACACCGATGGGGATGGTAACTTCATTTTTGCCGCCAGTACAATTGCTTACGGCAAAAAAGTCCGCCTCGAATTTACCCCTGAAACTACGCTATTTGTCTACGACGCCTCCGCCACAACGGGTTCGTCGGTGCAGTTTGTACAGGCACCTACCAGCACGGTGCTATACGGGGTCAGCGACCCCGCCGATTATTGTCAGGCCGTACCTCAACTCGCGTTACCCATCTACTATCAGGGCAGTGTTCAACCCACCAGCAATGCCCTTGTCACATTTGCGGCAACGTCGTCAGGTCAACCTACTTTGTCTGCCGAACAGCCTAAGCCCATCGGTAAAGGTACAGATATAGGAGCCGTCTGGGGATCGGCCTGGCAGCGGCAGTCGAGTCAGCTCATTTCGTTTTCGCTGCTGAAACGCCACGCCGCCCTGGGACCACTTGGTTTGGGAGGTGTTTATCTGACCAACCCCAGCACGGCCACGTCAACCGCTTACTTCGACGCGGGGCAATACCTTACCCTGGCGTCACCGGCCGATCTGTCGATACTGTCGGGACGCACGTTGCCGCAATCCTACAGCACCACGAGCGTAGATGCCGCGGCGTTTTCGCGCGTGGGCAAAGTTGGTTTTGGTGGGGCCACATTCACCCCGCGCGAAGACCGACTTTGGGTGATCAACGCCTACGAAAAAACGCTGGTGAGCATCGCGGTGGGTTCGCCGCTAAAGTCGGCGGCACTGATTACGCCGGCCTTATTTACCAGCTATCCCATACCTCAAACAAACACCGACAAAGGCGAAAACAGGCCCTGGGCTGTGACTTATCACCAGGGCAAACTGTATGTAGGTATAGTCAACGACGCCTCGAAAAGCCACCTCCGGGCCGATCTTCAGGCCTGCGTGTATGCTTTTGATCTGACCACCAACAGCTTCGATCCAACGCCGGTTATCACCGTGCCGCTTACCTATCGCAAAGGCTGGGCTACAGTGGGGACTCCGTCGCTGGGCGAATATTGGGAACCGTGGAGCGACAATTGGGCCGATTTTGCTACCAATTCCCTAAATGTCAACACAACCCCGGCCCTGCATCGGGTGGCTCGTCCGCAGCCCATGCTGTCGTCGATCAGTTTCGATGCCGAAGGAGCCATGATCCTGGGTTTTATGGACCGCACCGGGCACCAGACCGGCCGTAACCAGCCCGCACCCACCGAGACTGCACCCACGCCGTTGACCGTATACAGCGGCTACCCCGGTGGCGATCTGTTGCGGGCTGCTTTGGTCAACGACACGTATTATCTGGAAATGGACGGTTCGGCAGGTGCCAATACCGGCTCTGGCAGCATGAACGGACAAGGCCCTGGTGACCCCGCTTTTCCGGCCGACATGGGCGGCGAATTCTACGGCAATGACAATTATTCGACGCAGAACGAAGAGACATTTACCGGCTCACTCATGAGTAACGCCAGCCTGGGCGATCTCTATGTGACGCTCTATAATCCACTGGCAACCTGGTCGGGGGGGACGGCTGTTTTCGACCTGTACACGGGCCAGGGTACCCGCCGTTATGAAGTATACAGTGACCCTACCTCCACCACCGATTCGCCGCAGTACACCCATCCACGGTCTACGTTTGGCACGGCCAATGGCACCGGTCAGCTGACACCTCTGTGCGATGCGCCGTCGTCGGAGATTGGTAATCGGGCCTGGACCGATGCCAACGGCAACGGTGTTCAGGATCCCAGCGAAGCTCCGCTGCCGGGATTGGCGGTGGCAATCTACACCGCTGGCGGACAGTGGGTGGCGAGCACCACCACCGATCAAAATGGCCTTTATCGGTTCAAGACGGGCAACGGCCTTTCGCTGGCCCTTAATACGCCCTACTACATTGTGGCGGGTTATGGCCAGGCCAATCTGCAATTTCAGCTAGCCAGGAAGTCCCTCGTTGTGGGTGCCCGAATGTATGGCCTCACCGGCTGGAATCTGGGTGTAGGTCCTAATGCAACTGCCAATGACTCAGATGCTTTCTTGTTGTCGGGCACAAATACCCCGCTCGACGGGCTGGCGGTGATGCCCTTTGTGCTTACTGTACCCGGTCAGATCATCAACACGCTCGACATTGGCGCGCAGGACACCGGGCCATGCTGGGAGAGTACTGCCTGTCTGCCAATCAGCAGCCGACGAATTAAATAATAGCTTCACTACCCCTAACGCAGCAAGGCCCGATGGAAAACCATCGGGCCTTGCTGCGTTAGGGGTAGTTCGTAAACACCAAAAAATTAGCTCATACCATGAGAATAGACTGAGTTAAATGTATGAGTACAAAAACGGGTACAAATTTTGCCGTTGCCTAAGTATTAACTGAAACACTCGAGCAGACCATAAAAAGGAGCAAATAAACACAAACGACAGTAAGTAAACTACGTTGATGGCTGGTCAGTACGCATAGCTTAGTACAGGCTATGCTATAGCTACACACACTCTCTGGATAAGCCATTGACCGTCAGTCATTTGTTTATTTTCGTTGCCTTTGATGGAAACGCAATCGCCGTGTATGAGCGTGTTCCTTTTGCGCCGAAAAGTTGAGTAGATACAGGCGCTGAATTGAGTAAAAATAACCGCACACCCGCCCAGCCATGATAATACCTCTCCTCGCCAACTATAATGACAAGTGTTGCCTTCTGCGTGACAATAACTATGCCAGTACCTCATTGGCGTGGAAGGCATTAAAACGGCGCTTTCTGCTGGCAATACTGCCTGTTGTATTAGTTGTTGTGGCTGTTCAGGCGCAGCAACGGGTCACGTCGGGGCAGGTTATGTTGTACAATTTTCAGGAAGGCAGCGGTAATACGGTTTATGATGTATCGCGGGCAGGCCAGCCACTTGACCTGAAGATTTATAACCCTGGCCTGACAAGCTGGGTACCGTCGGGGTGCGGTTTAACGATCAACAATACAGCCACCAACGTGCAGAATTTTTCGGGTGTGGCGATTCAATCAACGGCCAAAGCACTGGCAACCAAATCGACAGTGCTGGGTACCGGCCTGACCCTCGAAGCCTGGCTGCAGCCCGCCGCTATCACCAACGTAGGTCCGGGGCTGCCGGCCCGCATCATGACCATGTCGTCGAGCGTGGGCGTTCGTGATTTCATGCTGGCGCAGGAAGACGGTAACTATGTGGTCCGGGTCCGTACCGATGCTGCCCCTAACACCACGTCACCGGACCTGAACGGCACCTCGCCGCAAATCAACGTGGGTGGGGCATCAACAACGTCGCCGCAGCACCTGGTGTTCACGCGCGATGCGGCGGGTAATGAAGCCGTTTACCTGAATGGGGTGTCGGTCTATACGGGTACACGCCCCGGCTCATTCAGCAACTGGGAAGATGACCTGCTCACAATTGGTAATGAAGTATCGTATGACCGCCCCTGGTCGGGAACGCTCTATCTGGCAGCGATCTACAACCGGGGCATTTCGGCCGCAGAGGTAAGTCAGAATTTCAACGCCGGCAAATGCGCTATCGTGCAGCCGCTTTGTGCTGCCGTGGCCGCCGGGCAGGTATCGGGGCAGGTGTACCGTGACTTTAGTGAAGACGGGCTGCGCAACAGTTCGGGAGCCAATGTGAGCATTGGCGAAGTGGGAATAGCGGGTGTTACCGTAACGGCCTATGACTGTAACGGCACCGCCGTAGCCACCACCAGCACCACTGACGTAGGGTCGTATACATTGACGGGCCTTACCACGGGCACCCAATACCGGATTGAGTTTTCGAGCATTCCTGCTTACCTCTCGCCTAGTGTGGTGGGGGCCGATAATGGTACCACGGTGCAGTTTATAACGCCGGGCAATTGTGCCAATCTGGCGCTGAACGACCCTGGTGAATACTGTGGTCCCAACCCCATTATGGCTATCCCGTGCTACGTAAACGGCGATGCGCTGGGTGGAGGCACCGCCGGTACCGAACCTGCCCTGGTTACGTTTCCTGCCCTGGCCCGAAACGCCGACACGGGCCCCACCAAAATTGCCGTGGCCAGTCAGATTGGGGCAACATGGGGCGTGGCTTATAATAAGTTTAGCAAAAAGCTGTACACGGCGTCGGTTACCAAACGGCATTCTACCTATGGCCCGGCGGGTATTGACGGCATCTACGTCACTGACTTTGCCAGTGCAGCTACCCCTACCGCGACGTTTGTTGAGTTTGCCAACCTTGGCATCAGCGTGGGCACCGACCCGCACGCGGCGAGTGCCCCGGCCAGTAAAACCCTTACCTACCGCGACGAAACAGCCTTTGATGCTGTCGGCAAAACGTCGTTTGGCGATATTGATATTTCCGACGATGGGTCGCGGCTGTTTGTGACCAACCTTTTCGACCGGAAGATCTATTCGATTCCGACCATCAATCCTACGTCGGCCAATTACCAGTCGTTTTCGATCAACGCCGATGCCAACTGCCCCGCCGGAACGGGGGTGGCCCGCCCGTGGGGTCTGAAAAGCTGGCGGGGTAAGTTGTATTCAGGCTGGGTTTGTGACGCGCAGGCGTCGCAGAGTCGGGTTAACCTACGGGCCTTCGTGTATGCCCTCGACCCGGCGGTGGCTGGCGGGAACCCAACACTGGTGGTGCAACCGTTCAGCTTAACGTTTACCCGGGGGCGCAGCAACAGCGACCCCACGGAAGTGGCCGACTGGTACTCGTGGAAAACAACACCTGAACAAAATTTCCTGATCAACGCGGCTAATAATCAAGTGATTATGTCGCAGCCCATTTTGGGTGATATTGAGTTCGACGTTGACGGGTCGCTGCTGATGGGCTTCATTGACCGAAACGGGTTTCAGTCGGGATACCAGAACTATTATTTCTCCAACCCCGCCAATGCTACCTACGGTGCCCGGTATAACGACCTCTTCAATGGCTACGCCAACGGCGACATTCTGCGGTCGGCACCTAACGCCAGTTTCACCAACTGGACCCTGGAAAACAACGGCACGTCGGGACTGATTACAACGGCGGGGGCCAGCAATACGCAGGGGCCGGGTGGTGGTGAATACTACCTGGGCGACGTAACCATTGACCACGACCAGGCCACGCAGGGTGCATTGGCCTTGCTACCGGGTTCGGGCAATGTGATTACGGTAGCAACGGACTCGTATCAGTGTTGCTTCAACAACGGTATGCTTTACCTGAGCAATACCACGGGTGGGCAAACGGGTGTATTTCAGATATATAGCCAGTCGGAAGGCACGTCGGGTAAGGCTACGGGACTGGGCGACATGGAGTTATTCTGTGCTATTCCGCCTATTGAGATTGGTAACTACCTTTGGCGCGACACCAACGGCAACGGCAGGCAGGACCCCTGCGAACCAGCTCTGTCGGGTATAACGGTACAACTCTTTCAGGGCAGTACCCTGGTGGCTACCGCAACCACCAATGCCAACGGCCAATATTATTTTAGTTCGCTGGTTCGTGATTCGTCGCCCAGTGCGCAATATACGCTGCCGCTATCATCAGCTACAGCCTACCAGATTCGTATTCCGATAGTACAAACCGGCCTGACAAACCTGACGCTGACGACGGCCAACGTGAGCAGCAACGGTACTGATAACATCGATTCTGACGCCACTATTTCGGGCGGCAATGCCATCATTAACCTGACTACAGGTGCATACGGGCAGAATAACCACACGTTTGATGTGGGCTTTACATTCTGCCCCACGCTGGTGCAAACCAGCAATACATCCCTCTCGATCTGCTCGGGACAGCTTACACCTACCTTGTCTTTAACGTCTAACGGCACTTCGTCTATCACGTTTTACCGGTCTGACGTGGTGCAGGTCAATCCATATGCACCCACAGGCACAACGACACTCGTTGGCACCGGTACGCCCACGAGCAACAGCCTTACTGTGGCAGGTGGCAGCTATTCGCTACCAGTTAACGCGGGCACGACACCCACTACATATTATATCTATGCGCTACTGAACCCCGCGGCTGCTGACCCATCGTGCCGCCCGTCGGTGGTGTATCAGGTCACGGTGAAGCCCATTCCGGTGGCCACGGCTACCGGTGCAACCATCACCTGTGCCTCGCCAACGGTATCGCTCACGGGTACCTCGTCAGTAACCTCGCCTACCCCAACCTATAGCTGGACGGCGCCCGGTGGTAATGTGCTGACGGGTGCAAACCCTGCCGTGAGCACGCCGGGTACGTATACCCTGGTGGTTACTGCCAATGGTTGTTTGAGTCTGGGGGTTACGGCGTCGGTGAATGCAAATACGATCACCCCCGTTATTTCGGCCCAAAACGACGGGCCAATTACCTGCTTAAAACCTGCCGTGACGGTGTCGAAAACAGTGCCGGTGCTACAAAGCTGGACCTGGACGGGACCGGGTGGGTTCGTTTCTAATGCGTCGAATTTTACAACCACTACGGCGGGCATATACACCCTGACGGTTACAGCGGCCAGCAATGGCTGTACCGCAGTGACCACCACCACGATACAGGCCGACAATACCCCACCCAATGCCAATGCCGGGCCGGACCGTGAACTGACCTGCGCCATCACGCTGATTCAACTGGCGGGTGGCAGCACCACGTCCAACGTGTCGTATTCATGGACGGCCTCCAACGGGGGTATCATTGTGAACGGCGCCAATACAGCCACGCCCACCATCAACGCGGCGGGTACGTATACGCTTCAGGTGACGGCCGCCAACGGTTGTGTCGCTACGGACGTGATGGTGGTGACACTAAATAACACCCCCCCTAATGCCAACGCGGGAGTAGATAAAGTGCTTAGCTGCACGTTGACGAGTGTGGTGCTCAACGGCAGCAGTACTACCCCCGGTGCCACCTACCTGTGGAGCACAGCCAACGGGGTGATCCTTTCTGGCGGAGGCACCCCCAGCCCCACTGTGAGCGCGGAGGGTACCTATCTGCTGACAGTAACGGGTCCTAACGGCTGTGTGGCCACGGATGCGGCCCTGGTCACCCTGGATAACAGCTTGCCCACGGTGACGGTCAGCAACGACGGGCCGCTGACATGTGCCAGGACCAGTGTGTTGTTGAGTGCTACAACCAGCCCCGGCTCGGTGAGTTACCGCTGGAGTGGGGGGGCGAGCAGCGCTACGCTGAGTGTGACCACGCCGGGAACCTATACGCTGGTTGTTACGGCACCCAACGGCTGTACGGCTCAGGCCAGCACCCCCGTCGGCCAGGACATACTGACGCCTGCTTTGTCGCTGTCGAGCAACAGTCCACTGAGTTGCTCGCGCACCAGCGTGATCTTGTCGGCGTTAGTGAGTAGCTATGTAGGCAGCTACACATACAGGTGGAGCACGGGTGTTACGGGTACCGGTAATGCCAGCACATTGACGCTCCCCGTCAGCGCTTCAGGTACGTACAGTCTGACCATCACGGCGGCTAATGGCTGCAGCAGCAGTGCATCAGTGGTGGTAGACCAGCGTATTGTTGCCCCCGTCTTGTCTTTGACCAACAACGGAGACCTGACGTGTAGCCGTGGCAGCGCAACTTTGGCCGCCAGTCTGACCGGCAGCAGTGGGGCAGGTACGTATACGTATCAGTGGAGCACTGGCACCACCGGAAACACAGTGCTCACGGCGAGCCAGGTAACCAGCCTGAGTTTGACTGTACAGTCGGCGGGAACGTTTAGCGTCACGGTCACGGCTCCTAATGGGTGTGTGACCACGGCTAGTACCAGCGTAGGCCAGGACCTGAGTTTGCCTGCAGTAACCATGAGCCAAGCGGGCCCGTTAACTTGCGCCAAAGCCACGGCTATTCTGTCTGCCACGGTTACGGCGGGGGCAGCGGGCGGCAGTTACGTCTACCAATGGAGTAACCTGACCTCAACATCTGCGCTGGCTTTGGGTGTGGCCGGCTCGCAGGTGGTGAGTCAGGTGGTGAGCGTGTCGGGTACTTATCAGCTGACCGTGACGGGGCCTAATGGCTGTTCAGTGGTAGGCTCAGCAACCCTCAACAGCAACACGCTGGTACCCGTGGCAACCGCTTCAGTCGATCGGCTCATTAGCTGCGCCAGCCCCACGGCTACAGTGACGGCCAGCCTCACGGCCAGCAGCGGCACGGGCAGTTATGGCTATACCTGGACGGGCGGGGCCAGCGGCACAGTGAACCTAAACGCCGGGCAGCCGGGCAGTGTGCCCCTGTCGGTGAGCGTGGCGGGGAGCTACAGTGTGAGTGTAACCGCCCCCAATGGCTGCGTGGCGGTAGCGAGTGTGGTGGTGGACAGCGACCTGACCCTACCCAACGCCAATGCCGGCCCTGACAAGGTGCTCAACTGCACGCTGACGAGCGTGGAGCTCAACGGCAGTAGCACCACCCCCGGTGCCACCTACCTGTGGAGTGCTACCAGTGGAGGGGTCATTGTGTCGGGCGGCAACACGGCTAGTCCCACTGTGAGCGCGGGAGGTACCTACCTGCTGACGGTGACAGCGCCCAACGGCTGCACAGCCACGGATGTGGTGAGTGTTTCGCTGAATAATGCAATACCGAATGTTAGCGCCAGTATTGACAAAGTGCTAAGCTGTACGCTGGCAACCGTCGCGTTAACAGGTACTAGCAGTACACCAGGCGTAACCTACTTGTGGACCGCCAACAACGGGGGTATTATTGTATCGGGTGCCAACACGGCCACGGCTACGGTAAGTGCCGCAGGTACCTATATTCTGACCGCCACAGCGCCCAATGGCTGTACGGCATTGGATGCTGCCACGGTTATACAGGATACCAATGTGCCTCAAATCACAATCAACAACGACGGTCCTGTTAGCTGTGCCGACCCAGTTGTGCTGATTTCGGCAGCGGCCAGCTCAACGGCGGTGACCTTCCGCTGGTCGAGCGGCCAAACGGTTGCCTCGTTCACGGCGGCGGCAGGGACGTATTCACTCACTGTGACGGGCAGCAATGGTTGCTCAACCACCGGTGTCACGACGGTGCTGAGCAATACCACCACGCCTACGGTAAGCCTGAGCAGCGACGGGCCGCTGACGTGTACCAAAACAATGGTGACCCTGATGGCTGCACCAACCAACATATCGGGAAGCAATTATAGCTACCGCTGGAGCACAGGCTTTGCCGGAAACAGCAGCGCGCCAACCCAGGCAACAGCCGTTGATGCTGCCGGCACGTACTCTGTCACAGTGACGAACAGCAATGGATGCTATGCCACCGCCACAACGTCAGTACTCAGTAACACAGTGGCTCCAACGGTTTCAGTTAGCCTAAACGGGCCAATTACCTGCGCTCGCCCACAGGCGACGCTTACGGCTACGGCCAGCCCTGCCGGCACAACCTACCGCTGGACTGGCCCGACAGGTACGGGCGCAACTGGGTCAACCCTCAGCGTAGGCACCATAGGGACCTATTCGGTAGTGGTAACCTCGCTCAATGGCTGTACGGCCACGGCCGCGGTCACGGTAACAAATGATCTGACTACGCCCACTGCGCTGCTGGCCAACAACGGGCCGCTTACCTGTGTGAAGCTGTCGGCGGTAGTGTCGGCCACGGTGGGTACTGTGGGCAGCTATGCGTACCAGTGGACCAGTCCCGTGGGTACGGCAACCACGGGTACGGCGTCGGCTACGGCGCTGACCTTGCCTGCGACCACGGCGGGGCTGTACAGCCTCACCATTGTGGCCCCCAACGGTTGTTCAGCTGTGGCCGCTACCCTGCTGGAAAATGATACCATGGCTCCCGGACTCTTGCTCGACAACGACGGGCCCATCACCTGCGACCAAACGTTTGTCACGATTACGGCTACGATTAACAGCCATTTGAACATGATGCACGAGTATCGGTGGAGCACGGGTGAGACTGGTACGACAGAATCCAGTATCTTCTATAAATCGGTGCTGACACCAGGCCCTTACAGCCTCACGGTCACGGCCCCCAACGGTTGCTCTGCTACGGCCTCAACCATAGTGTCGCAAACGCTTACGGCTCCTGTTATTTCGGTTTCAGCCAGCGGCCCTATCACTTGCAGCGACCCAACGGTGAGCCTGACGGCATCGCTCAGCAACGTGAATGCTGCCTATAGTTACCAGTGGAGTACGGGCGAAGTTGGCAAATCGTCGCAGTTGAGCATTCCGTTTTCCGCCTCGGTGGCGGGTATATACAGCCTTACAGTCAATATATTCAATGCGCCACCGGGCTGTTCGGCCATTGCCAGCGCGGTGGTAGAAACCAACACGGCTGCCCCACAGGTCACGCTGACTAATAGCGGACCGATCACCTGCCTGCAGCCAGCGGCTATGCTCACGGCTACGGTGACAGCGTTTGGTGCTTCCTATCGCTATGCCCTGAACGGTGGGCCGCAGTCAGCCACGACGAGTGCTGCTACGCAGACCTTCCCCAGCAACGGGCCGGGTTCCTACGTGCTGAGTATCACGGCGGCGAACGGATGTGTACAGTCGGCTACGGCGCTGGTGCAACAAACCGTTACTTCGTTTTCGGTTACAGCCACGGGCGGTACCATTTCCTGCGCCAGCGGGAGCGTAAAACTGACCGCTACTCCCAGCTTAGCCGGTGCCTATTCGGCCTTGTGGACGGGTCCAAACAACTACAGTTCAACCGAAAACAGCCCAACGGTGGGTCTGGCGGGTGCGTATACAGTGGTGCTAACGAATGATGATAATGGCTGTCTGGCCACGGCCATAGCGGCTGTTTCGCAGGACCAGGGGCTGCCGGGAGCTTCGGCCATTGGGGGCACCCTTACCTGTTCGCAACCAACCGTTACGCTACTGGGCGCGTCGACCTCCGCCAATGTAGCCTTTACGTGGTCGGGTCCAGGCATTGCCGGGGGTAGCAAAAATCAGCAGAATCCAGTGGTCAGTCTGCCAGGCATTTATACCCTGATCGTTACCAGTCAGGGCAATAGCTGCTCATCGGTCGCCACCACAGAAGTGCTGCTCGACACTACCCCGCCCGACGTTATGACGCAGTCGGGTAGTGCCTGCGTGGGGCAAACCCTGACGTTGATTGCCAACTCACAAACCGGTTCGGTTACCTACGCCTGGAGCGGCCCGCAGGGGTTCACCAGTACGCAGGCAACGGTTACTATGCCGGCCGCAGTAACGGCCAACGGCGGCGTTTACAGCGTAACTGTCACCAACACCAAAACAGGCTGCTACAGTACCACTTCGGTGCAGGGAACGGTATATGCCTTACCCAACGCCTGGACATTATCAGTGCAGGAAGCGCAATGTGTCGGCATCGTCTCGCAGGGAAATGGCTTTGTGAGCATTGCTGGCGTGGCACTAACGGACCGGTACGATTACACAGAAGGAGCCATCTACGCCGGCGCACTCAGCTATGCGACCGCCTCGCCTTTACCACCTGCCAGCGGTGGCCTGCTCAAGATCATCCAGAACATCGACCGTGGGGCGGCCAAAACGTACGTCGTGCGGGTATTCAACGCGTCGGGGTGTTTTGCCGATAAGGTAATCTCGTTCACCAACGCGCCCTGCGTATGCCCACCGCCCAAGTGCGTGCCAATTTTGGTGCTTAGACGGAAACGGTAAATGATAAACCATAAAGAAGCCCCAGCAGCGCTGCTGGGGCTTCTTTATGGTTATTGGCACGTCGCATTTCAGGTGGCAATCAACCCTGGAAGCAGGCAGTAAAACACCTTGACCCGCTGCCTAGACAGGAGAAAACCTTACCTACGGTTAGTCGTTATCCAATCGAATAGTATACACGTTATACCTACTCAAAGACCATGAAAACGGACCCAAAAATTGACCAGCGCGACGACGTGACCCCCGCCGAGGGTGAACATAAATATGGCAATGTAGAATTTGCCGACCCCACCAACAAGAAGTACCCGATTGATACGCCAGAGCACGTTCGGGCCGCGTGGAGTTATATCAATCACAAAGACAACGCGGCCAAATACGACGCCGACGAAGTGGATGTCATTAAAGACCGCATTCGGAAAGCAGCGAAAAAACACGACGTCGACATTCAGGACTAGCCCGAAATAGCCACCCTCTGGTGGCTATTTTTTTAGTTGCTGATACACCGTTTGCAGGATGCCGTCTTTGAGGCCCAGGTCGGGTACGGCGATCTCGGTGGCACCCGCCCAGTGCATCACGGAAAGATAGATTTCAGCGGCGGGCACGATCACGTCGGCACGGTCGGCGTTGAGGCGAAGTTTGTTGATTCGGTCCTCGAGGCTGAAACCCGCAATGTAGTCGTGCATTCGCTGAATTTCGGCCAGCGTGGTGGTGGTATCCGACGTTTTGGCCACCAGGTTAAAGAGCTTGCTAATGTTGCCGCCTGTGCCTACGGCTACAATCGGCTGCGACGGATCGACGTTTTCTTCGACCCAATCTTCCATTTTCTTCCAGGCTCCCCTGGTCTCTTTTCCTTCCAATAGCCGTACCGATCCAATTTTGAACGATCTGGAATTCAGCTTGATACGGTTCTTGTAGAGGTTCAGTTCGGTGCTGCCGCCTCCTACGTCAATGTGGATGGTTTGCCGCTCATCGAGGGCCAAAACTACCACGTTGTTGATGAGTTGAGCCTCTTTTTGCCCGTCGATGATCTGAATCGGTATACCTGAACGCGCCTTTACCAATTCAACTACTTCGCGGCCGTTGGTAGCTTCGCGCATGGCAGAGGTAGCGCAGGCCATAAAGCCTTCTACCTCATGCAGTTCCATCAGCAACTTGTAGGCCTGCATTAATTTCACCGTCCGCTGCACACTTTCGGTAGTTAAAGCACCATGCGTAAAGACATCGTGTCCCAGCCGAAGCGGAAACCGGACGTATTCTACGCGCTTGAAACTCACCACACTGTCGTTGGTCAGCACAGTCGAAATTTGCAGGCGGGCGGCGTTGGAACCGATGTCGATAGCGGCAAGTTTCATAAATGGTCAACGAAGCGTTGCTTCGTTCTAAGCGAGGTTAAAATCGGAACGGAGCAACAGCAACGTTCCGTTAAACAAGGCGCAAAACTACAGCGAAACGCTTATTCTTCCTCACTGGCTGCGCGTTGGTAGCTATTCAACCAGCTAACCGTTAAATTTGTATTTTTCCGGGTTGATGGCCTTTTGTCATTAGCTTTTTCCACGAAAAAATTGGCTCGTTTTGCAACAGCTCACCGACCTTCTCCAGCAGCGCATCCTTGTCCTCGACGGGGCCATGGGCACCATGATCCAACGGTATAACCTCACCGAGGATGATTACCGGGGCGAGCGCTTCCGCGATTTTCCGCACGACGTAAAAGGCAACAACGACCTGCTGTCGCTGACCCGCCCCGACATTATCGCCGACATTCACCGGCAATATTTCGAGGCTGGTTCCGACATCGTGGAGACGAATACCTTTAGCGGTACGCGCATCGCCATGGCCGATTACCACATGGAGGACCTGGTGTATGAGCTTAATTACGAGTCGGCCCGGATTGCCCGCGAGGTGGCCGATGAGTTTACGCGTGCCAACCCCGACAAGCCCCGGTTTGTGGCCGGCGCAATGGGACCCACCAACCGTACCGCAAGCCTCAGCCCCGATGTGAACAACCCTGGCTACCGCGCCGTCACCTTCGACGAACTTGTGGATGCCTACTACGAACAGATTGAGGGCCTCGTTGATGGTGGCTCGGATATTCTGCTGGTCGAAACGATTTTTGACACGCTGAACGCGAAGGCGGCCCTGTTTGCTATTGATAAGTATTTTAAGGAAGGAGGAAGGGGGGAAAGAAGGAACGGAGGAACGGGTAGCTCCACAGGAGCTGACCAGCCGATTACCCTTTCCTCCGTTCCTTCTTTCCCCCCTTCCTCCTTGCCTATAATGATCTCCGGCACCATCACCGATGCGTCGGGGCGGACATTGTCGGGGCAAACGACCGAGGCGTTTTTGTATTCGGTGTCGCACCTGCCGCTGCTGAGCGTAGGCCTGAACTGCGCTCTGGGCGC
Source organism: Fibrella rubiginis (assembly GCF_017353185.1). Classification (GTDB taxonomy): domain Bacteria; phylum Bacteroidota; class Bacteroidia; order Cytophagales; family Spirosomataceae; genus Fibrella; species Fibrella rubiginis. Next base: position 152,152 of record NZ_JAFMYV010000014.1, read on the forward strand.
AGAACCCATGCGGCCCTACATTCAGACATTAGCGAAGGAAGCTCCGTTTTTTGTGTCGGCCTACCCCAACGCGGGCCTGCCCAACGAATTTGGTGAATATGATGAAACGCCCGAAATGATGGCCGCCCAGGTGGACGGGTTTATGCGTGACGGCTTCATCAACATCATCGGCGGCTGTTGTGGCTCCACACCTGACCACATCCGCGCTATTGCCCAGAAGGCGAAGCAGTATAAGCCCCGGCCTAAGCCAAAGCAGGAACCCTACCAGAAGTTAAGCGGGCTGGAGCCGTTGAAAATCACGGAGTTAACCAACTTCGTAAACGTGGGTGAACGGACCAACGTGACCGGCTCAAAAGCCTTTGCCCGGCTGATTAAATCGGGTGATTACGAGGCGGCCCTGGCCGTGGCACGTCAGCAGGTGGAAAACGGTGCGCAAATCATCGACGTCAACCTCGACGAGGGTATGCTTGATTCGGCGGAGGTGATGACCACCTTCCTGAACCTGATTGCTGCCGAACCCGACATTGCCCGCGTGCCCGTCATGATCGACTCCTCGAAGTGGGAGGTGATCGAGGCAGGCCTTAAATGCGTACAGGGCAAGGCCATCGTGAACTCGATTTCGCTCAAAGAAGGGGAGGACGCTTTCATCGAGCGGGCCAACCTGGTGAAACGCTACGGCGCGGCTACGGTGGTAATGGCGTTTGACGAAGTCGGGCAAGCCGACTCGTTCGAACGGCGCATCGAAATCTGTGAACGCGCTTACCGGATTCTGGTCGATAAGGTCCAGTTCAACCCGCAGGATATCATTTTCGACCCGAATATTCTGACCGTTGCCACCGGTATTGACGAGCACAACAATTACGCGGTCGACTTCATCAACGCTACGCGCTGGATCAAGGAAAACCTGCCGCTGGCAAAAGTAAGCGGGGGCGTGAGTAACGTGTCATTCTCGTTTCGGGGTAATGAACCTGTGCGCGAGGCGTTTCATTCGGCGTTTTTGTACCACGCCATCCGTGCCGGCATGGACATGGGTATCGTGAACGCGGGTCAACTCGCCATTTACGACGATATTCCGAAAGATCTGCTCGAACACGTGGAAGACGTGCTGCTGAACCGCCGCGACGACGCCACCGAACGCATGGTGGCTTTTGCCGAAACGGTGAAAAGCAAAGGAAAGGAAGTGGTTGTGGACGACGCCTGGCGCAGTGGCACCGTGGGCGAACGCCTGAAACACGCTCTGATCAAAGGCATTACTGAGTTCATTGACGAGGACGTAGAAGAAGCCCGCCAACAGGTAGAGCGCCCCCTGCACGTGATTGAAGGCCCGCTCATGGATGGCATGAACGTGGTGGGTGACCTCTTTGGCGAAGGCAAAATGTTTCTGCCCCAGGTGGTAAAATCGGCGCGGGTCATGAAGAAAGCCGTCGCTATTCTGACGCCATACATTGAGGCTGAAAAGGCCGTCGGCGAAGCCGCCGGGGCGGGGAAGATCCTGCTGGCGACAGTGAAAGGCGATGTGCACGACATTGGCAAAAACATAGTGGGTGTGGTACTGGGTTGCAACAACTACGAGATCATTGACCTCGGCGTGATGGTGCCCACCCAGAAAATCCTGGACGCCGCCCGCGAACACAACGTAGACATTATTGGCCTCAGCGGCCTGATTACGCCGTCGCTGGATGAAATGGTGGGTGTGGCAAAAGAGATGGAACGGCAGGGCTTCACCATTCCGCTGCTGATTGGCGGGGCCACCACCTCACGCATTCACACCGCTGTGAAGATCGACCCGCATTACTCGGGACCAGTGATTCACGTGCTCGACGCCAGCCGGAGCGTACCTGTGGCCGGTCGACTGACGAGCAACGAAGTTGAAACGCGCGACCTGATTTTTGGGGAAATCAAAACCGAGTACGCCAAGCTCCGCGACGACCACGCCAAGCGGCAGAAAGAGAAAAACCTCTTGACAATTGAGCAGGCCCGCAAGAACCGCGTCGCCATCGACTGGTCGGCGTTTGAGGCCACCAGGCCAACGTTCCTCGGCACCCGGGTTTTCGACGATTACCCACTGGATGAGATCGCGAAGTTCATTGACTGGACACCGTTTTTCCAGACATGGCAACTAAGCGGCAAGTACCCCACCATATTCGAGGATGCCACGGTGGGCAGTGAGGCCAAAAAACTCTACGACGATGCCAACGTGCTCTTACAGGAAATCATCCGCGACAAGTCGCTGGGTGCAAAGGCCGTCATTGGTTTCTTCCCCGCCAACGCCACCGACGACGACGTACTCATTCACGAATACGAAGAACTCGCGCGTGAGATTCCCTGCGAACGCCACGGCAGTCACTTGCACACGGAATACAAGATCAGTAGAGCGCAATCGCAATCGTCAGTGACGCCCGCGGGGGAGTTGCTGTTTGACACGAAGACGGTGCTCCACTTCCTACGGCAGCAAAACATGAAGGCGGCGGGCCTGCCCAATCTCTGCCTCGCCGACTTTGTAGCCCCGCTGGAGAGTGGCCGCGAAGACTACATTGGCGCATTTGCCGTCACGGCGGGTATCGGCATCGAATCCTTAGTGGAGAAGTTTGACCGGGATCATGACGACTATAACAGCATCATGGTCAAGGCCTTAGCTGATAGGCTAGCCGAGGCGTTTACCGAACTGATGCACAAACGGGTACGAACCGAGTTCTGGCCCTACGCGCCGTCTGAGCAACTGAGCAACGACGAATTGATCCGTGAGAAGTACCAGGGCATCCGTCCCGCGCCGGGCTACCCCGCCTGCCCCGACCACACCGAAAAAGCCACGCTCTTTGACCTGCTAGACGCGGGCCGGGCGGGTATTGTGCTGACGGAGAGCTTCGCGATGTACCCGGCTTCGTCGGTGAGTGGGTTCTATTTCAGTCACCCCGAAGCCAAGTATTTCGCCACGGGCAAGCTCAACAAGGACCAACTCATCGACTACGCCCACCGCAAAGACATGTCCCTCGAAGATGCCGAACGCTGGCTCGCCCCGGTGCTGGCGTATTGACACTTTTGAAAAATGGAAGACCAGAGAATGCGTGTTGGCGATTTGCTTGCCTATGTCTGTTCTTCATTGGAGCGGCATGGTATTCCTTATATGCTTTCGGGGGGCGTGGCGATGGGTACTTATACCATTATACGAACGAGAAAGCGATTGCCGGGCGAACGTCGGGTTTGATTAGCTTGGGAGAAACCGTAACGTGGCGGGCTAGGTATTTTGGTATTTATCAGACCCTTACGGTGCAGATCACGGCAATAGAATCACCCGTTCGGTTTGTAGATCAAATGCTTAGCGGGGCGTTTGCCAGTATGCACCATACGCATCTGTTCGAGCCGCACAGTGCTGGCACCCGTATGATTGATATGTTCGATTATACCTCCCCTTTGGGTCCTCTGGGCTTATTGGCCGACTGGCTATTTCTGAAGCGGTACATGACCAACCTGTTGCGCCAACGTAATTCCCTTATTAAGCAAGTTGCCGAGAACGCACAAGGTCTTTAGGTCGACACCGCGCTTGGGGTTACTACAACACCGATACTGCTTTCTTCAATAACTTCTCGACCAGCGAAGCGGTTGTGGTGGCTTGCTTTATTGTGTCGGCGATTTTGGTAATGGCGGTGTTAGTTTCGGTGAGCCAGGTGTTGAGGTCGGCCAACTGTTGATTGGCTTCATCTACCTGCTTCACACTATCCGCAAATTCAGCCGAGAGGGCGCTAATGAGCGACGCCCGCAGTCGCATGCCCTGTGTGAGCATGTTGGTCTGCTGAACCGTCGTGAGGCGCCCGTCGCGGGCCATTGAAAAGCTCTTTTGCGCTGCCCCGGCTAACTGCTCGGTATCAATTTTTTTCATGTGGAAAGGGCCTTAAGGGTGATCAGCTTTGCGGAGTTCGTTGATGCGCTGGGCGGCTTTCAAAAAAGTGTCAACCTGCGCTTCGTAAGCGAATACTGTAGATTGAAACTGCTCGAACGTGCTGGTCTGCTTGGCCACGCCGATCAGAGCGACATGCGCTTTTTTCAGAGCACGCAGCACGTCAGAGGGGTGGTTAGTGCGGGTGAGGCGCAGTTGCTCGGCGGCGCGCTGAATCTCTGCAAGGCGTTTCTTTAGCTCTTCGTGGGGCATAGCTTTACGGTTGGCCAGGTTGTTGTAGGCCACCATCAGCTGCGTCAGTTTTTGGTCGTCGCCGGTTTTCTGAGCCAGAAATACGTAGCGATCCAGATCTTTCGTCAGAAAGTCAAGGAGCTGGTTAATGGGTGCTTCACCCTGCAAAATGGCTTGCCGTACAGCCTTATCACGCTGATTGGCCAGGGCGGCTTCGCCAACAATACCAATCAACGTGCCGATAGGTGAAACATAGGCGGCGGCCTGCTCGTCGGCGCGTTGGCGTTGCAAGTCGGCAAAGGTGGTCTGGATAGCCCCCAAACTGCTACCCAGCGCGGCCATATTCGTACGGAGTTGCTTGGGTGCTTCGTTGCCAGCCAAGGCCGAGAGGTTATCAGCATAGAGGGACAGCTGTGCCAGCAAAGCAATGCGCGCCTGCACAGCGGCGGGGTCGAAGGCATCGGCCATCAGCGGCGTTTCCTTTCCCTGCGCATTTACCTCCTCCACCCGCTGACCAGGGTTGAGCAGCAAGGTTAAAAAATACAAATCGCGCTCCTGCTGATTCAACGCATTGTAGTACGTACTAATAGCTGTGGTAGCCGCAGCGGTACTTTTTTGGAGTTGCTCGATTGGGGCTTTGTATGCCCGTTGGCAGGCCGCAATGGACAACAGGAGGAGGCAGATCAGTAAAAATCGGAAGGAACATATTGATTGGTGCATAAAGCAAGATACCAATTTTGCTGACCATACAAGATAGTGTTCTAAAGTCTCGGTTATCTATCGTAAGCGTGACACTATTTGGGGCCTTAACTTAGTCTCATAAGTGCATCTGTATGCCAATATAGAAGCGGGGCTTTGGGTCGAGAATAGTTTGTAAATCGCGTTCCAGTTCGGCTTGTCCAGCAATGATTTGATTAACGGCCAACGTAGTGAACTGCTTCTTCCAATTCCAGATTGCACCTAGCGACAACATGATTGGCACCTTCGACCGCAGCCGGATGCCACCGCCTGCCAAAAAGGAGGGCAACGCTTTCCCCGTGCCAACGCCTACCTGCAAAAAAGGGTGCGCCAGTCCATTGAATGCGTTCAAGGTTAGGTTCAGCATACCGGCAGCCACAACAGGCACCTGCTGATTTACAACGTCATCAACCACGGTTTGCCCAGCTATATACGAAACTGATTTAGGCGTGGTGGGCACCGCATTTAGTATGTTAGCTTGCTCAGCAGTCAGCGTTTTTGTGCCAAAGATGGGGTAAAAGAAATTGGTAAAATACACACCTAATGAAAACTCTGGAATGAACGTCTGGGAACTGCGAATGTTTATTTTACCATAGATACGGTTGTCGGTGTCGACAAGTGTGGGCGGGTCATTTTCAAAATTAAACGCACGTTTCCGGATCAATATGCCGACACTGTGCATATGCTCATCAGTAATTCGGTATCGACCTAAAATAATGGCATTTTGAGCATGATACCCTCCGTCGGCATCGCCAAAGGTCTGATCAACGTCATGTTCGACATTTTTGATTTCATCAGACAATTGATAGGCTAGTTCGAGTACTTGGTCGCGACGTCGCTGACCGTCAAGACTAGCTCGAATGAATCGCTTAAATACAATCTGTGAATAAGTGATAAATGCAGCGCAGAGGTCTTTGTCAGTCGTAGTACCAGAGGCGGAAACTGTTTTACTAAGAAGCGACTTTTGTAAGTCATCTGAAACGTCGTCATTAAATGAACTGAGGAGGGATTTATTTTGCGTATTTATTCGGCTTAGGCTATCAATATCATGTTTAAAATGCTCATTTTCCTTTCTAAAATCTTTAATATTATCAGGCTTACTAAGTCGATCAAGGGCCTTAAGGATAGTAATTCTGAAAGCGCCATTATAATATCGATGATCTAATAAC
>NZ_JAFMYV010000015.1 GCF_017353185.1 Fibrella rubiginis
TACACTGGCAGTCAGTGGTGGGGGCAGCGGGGCGGTGTACACTTGGAAGACCGGGGGCAGCGTGGTGGGCACAGGGAGCAGCCTGAGTGTGAGCCCAGCGACCACGACAACCTACCAGGTGGAGTGCACCAGCTGTGGCAGTTGCACGGCGGTGCAGGTCACGCTCACCGTTACGCCCCTTCCGCCGCCGTCGGCACAGCTGGAGGTCACCCCCAGTCAGCTTAGCTGGAGCAGCAGTGCCAACAGCCAGGTGATTAGTGTGGGCAGCAACGTGAGCTGGAGTGTAAGCGGGCTGCCCGCTAGTGGCTGGCTAACGGCCAGTGCTGCGGGGGGTAGTGGCAATGGCAGTTTCATCCTTACGGCCACCGCCAACAGCAGTAGCGCTAGCCGGGCGGCTACGGTAACGGTGAGTGGGGGAGGGATAACCTGGACCATTAACGTATCACAAAGGGATATTACACCTCCCAGTGCAGACCAACCGACGTATAATCTGGCCACAAGTCGCTGGTTGGGTATACAGAGCATTGGGCAGGCCAACAGCAGCGATCCGTTAGGCAAACGGTATTTGGACGCTGCTATCGGGGCCGGTCTTAACTGCGTACAAGTTACTATCGATTGGGCGGATGTTCAGCGGTCAGATGGGTCTTATGACTGGACTCGACTAGATACAGAACTTAACTACGCACTTGCCAAAAACATGAAACTCATGGTGCGTGTTGGACTGGATGGTAACCGGATCGGCAACAAAATCTGGTTTCCAGAGGCAGGTTATGTGGTTGATAATTATGGTCATCCTTATTATCAGGATCAGAAAGTATGCTTCTCGTTAGACCATCAAGAAAGTGTCAATAGAGCTGTAGCGTTTATTCGGGTAGTGGCTAATCACCTCAACGACAATGCCAGTTATCGCAATAATCTCATCGGTTTTAGTTTAGCGAATTCTAAACAGGTAGAAACCAATTACGGCACCCGAAACTATATTGGAGTGGATGCCTCGAGTGGTGAGCGTGATGTAGAGTTTGACTGGTCTCTACCTTCCCTAATTAAATACCGTGAGCGCCTTAAGGTTTGGTTTAATAATAGCTTGCCAGCCTATAATAACTATGCTGCCAGTTCATGGTCATCATGGGATGCCATTATGCCTCCCACTCCTCAAGCTAGTTCCCCTCCCATGGGTTACCCTTTCCCAGCTTGGCGATTATGGTATTATCATCGTCATTTGAGCCTGAAAGAGTTTATAGAAAAAGCATACTGGGCCGCTCACGATGTTAATCCGCTCTGGAATTTGATGGGTGAGTTTCCACATGTACATGTTGCCAATTCACCAGCATGCGGCACCACCGGAGCTCGGCTGCTACTGCCAGAATGGATAAAAGGAATGAAGCTAAACGATGATGCCAACTTTGACCACAACCTTACGGTGAACCTAACCCTTGGCGATCGAGCTGCTGATAAATGGGCCGCACAGGAAGTGGGCATCAATTCTCAAACAGAGCAGGATTGCATTGGTCACGGTTTGAATTTCTTCAAGTACGATGGTACCGTCTTCCTTATGGCTCAGCCCATGGTAGCTGGCGACGGCAGTGATGAAGCCGAAAACAGGAAGGGGATTAATAAACTCACCAACGTAATTGCAGCCATCCGAAATGCGTATCCCCTTGATCAGGTACCAGTGCGTCGTACACCGGTAAATGTGGGTAACCCAGTACGTTTGAGCTTTAAGCTTGCCATTGGAAAATCGTATCAGGATGGTGAATTCTCGGGTAACTACTACAATAAAGCGAACAGCGGTGGAGGCAATAACGCCGTGATCGTGTCCCTAGAAGATGACATGCTAAAAAATCCCTAGGTCGTTACGTTAATTTGAGTCGCTGGTGGCGACTAACCGTTGATGAGTGTGTACGTGCCGACGTACGGACGAAATACGTCGGCGCGAAATCGTGATCAACTCATCGTTTTTCAGACGTAGATGTGCCTCCAGGCCATAATTGGCGTAGTAGAGGTAGGCCAGATTTACTACTGCCGATTTGTGAACGCGGCAAAAGGCGGGGTCTATTAAAGCTTCTTCGAGGCGCTTCAGGTTCTTTGAGACCAGATACCGCTGCTTGTCACGTGTATGAATAAACGTGTAGTTACTGGCCCCTTCCAGCCAGACAATATCGGCGGTGGCGATGGTGATGGTCCGGTTGCGGAAGGGGAGTTCCAACTGCTGCCTGATAACCGGGCTAACGGTGGGCCGAACAGGCTGCGGCGAGGCAATGGGGGCGTAGCAAGCGTAGATCATAATCGGGGTAGCTGTTTAGCAAGACGATGTTGTAAAGCTATCGACACCCTTATGTCTCCGAAACCTACCACACGCCGAAAATGCACAAACAGCCCATCAACCGGCAATTAGGGGGGATGAAGCGTTAATGTGAGGCAACAGGATTGTAAAGTGGGCCATAAAAAAAGCCGCTCCTGAGATCAGGAGCGGCTTTTTTTATGGCCCACTTTACAATCCTGTTCTACGGCAGCTTGACGCCGGCGGTCAGTGTGGCAATACCGAGGTAACCTTTGATATTGGTGTCTTTGTAAACGCCGCCAGCTGGTACAGCGTAGCGGATGTCAACATCCAGAAATGGCAGTGGCGAAATGCCCAAACCAGCTTCCAGGGCCCAGGTAACCCGTTTTACCTGCAAATTGGCAGCCTCGCGTGGGCTAAGCAGATTAGTGGTTTCGGTAGTGGCCGGGATGGGCACCGCCGCGCTGAAACCAATGGCCGTATTGGGGTTAATCTGTCCTTGCGTGGTGCGTGTGGCCGATGATTTGTTTACAAACAGCAGCGTAGGTCCAATATAGGCCCGGAGCTTATTGTTGAACAGCCGGCGACCAAAAAGCACGGGTACGTTGTACGATTCAATCACCGACTCCGACGTGGCGTCGACAGTGGCGTTGAGCAGGCCGGGTGCAAAGGTCAGCGGCAGGCGGGCGGCCAGGGCCGGATTAGCATTTACGTCGAGCGTAAGGTTTGTCTTCTGCTTCAACAGGTATCGGTTGTAGGTTAGCTCGACCTGTACGTAGCCTTTGCGGTTGTACTTGTTAAACCGCACAAATGCGCCCACCGAATAGCCCGTGCCAATGCCGTTGTTCTTGTTATCAAGTTGCGGCACCTGAACGCCGACAATACTTGTCGGCTGCGCTGGAATGGTGGTGTAGCCGTTTACGAAAGTGACACCGCCTTTCAGGCCAAACTCCGTAAGGCGGGTGGGCAGCTGAGCCATTGCGGCACCAGAAACCAGTAACAACCCGGCCAGTATGTATGATTTTTGATTCATGTGTATAGGGGTGCTGAAGAATGGACGCCAGATTTTGGACAAAAAATTGCATTCAGACCAGTCTTATCCAAGATCTGGCATCCAACGTCCAGTGTCTGTTTTAAGGTTGAACAAGCACTTTGCGGTAGCGTGTGGGATCCACAGCGGGGATGCTGGCCTTGTATGTTGTGCCGATGCTCTTTAGAATTTCGTTGGCCAGCAAGGCGTAGCCAGCAGCGGTAAAGTGAATGCCATCAAGGCCAAATACACCGCCCGAAACGTAGTTGGACGAGAACGCCAGGCCATTCTGTACATAACCGCCCGTTGCTGAAAGCTGTGTATTGAGCGCGGTCAGATCAACGTAAGCCAGCGTACGGCTGTCGGCCTGCGCTTTCAGGATAGCGTTGTACTCATCAATCTTAGCGCTCAGGGCGGCTACTTCTTCAGCGTCCAGTACCGAAGCGTTGCTCAAGGGATTCAGGGCCGAAAGACCGTAGGGACCTTTTTTAGTACCCACGGCCGTGCTGCCGATAGTGGCGTAATCTGCCTGTTGGCTGAGCAGCAGCAGATCACCTGCTTTAGTAGCCCGAATACCACCAGTAGCCAGTGGAGACTCAATCACCAGCGCCGGAATGGCCGGTGCGCCAGGGTTGGCCTTCTGTACAGCTGCATTCACACCTGCCAGTACCTGCGCAAGTGTAACCACCTGGAAGAACGGGGCGGTAGTAACTTTAGGAATACCAATGACCACACCCTTGCGACCGCTGGCAGTAAGCACGTCGAGCAGGGCGTTGTAGTTTGTGGTAAAAAGCGGCGTTGGCGTAAAGGGTACCACCCCACCCGAAGTAGCATAGCCCAGGGCATCATTATTACCCATGAAGCACGAGAAAAATGTAGCCCCCGTCAGGTTGTCGCTCACATATTGCAGGTAAGTGCGGAGGGGGGTACCGTCGGGAAGTAGCCGCTCGAAGTAGGGGTTGCCCTGTGGGGAGCCGTAGCCCGGTGTCTGAATATCGCCCATGCGAATACCCGGTACGCCGAGGTTGTTGTTAGTGCCCGTAAACTTGGTGTATAGGGGCCGGTTGTTCAACAGCCCGCGTACGGCCTGCGGGGCCACTGGTACGATAGTAGGCAGTGGGTTGGTAGCCGTTGGTAACGACGTCAGCTTTAAATAGCCCGTACCATTAGCCTGATCAGTGCTGAACAGCGGCTGGATAAAGCCGCGTCCTCCCACCAGCCGAAACTGTTGCGACAATATGTAAGGGTATGAATTCAACTGGCCGTCGCGGTAGAGGCCACCATCCATGAAGCCAGCGGTGAGCGAATTACCGACGGCCACGTAACGCGTGAAATCGGCGGTGCCAGGCGAGATTGGATCAACACGTTGAGCTTCTTCGTTGTTGAAGCAGCCCGCTGTACCCACCAACAGGCTCACCAGGATGCTCCACCGATAGATAGAGTACTGTTTAGATTGCATAGTTAGATTTTACAAAATGAAAAAACGCACAAAGGTATGCTGATATGGTTAACCATAGTAAGACTAGATAATATTGAGATTTAGTTATCTACTACCCACAATGCTATCTACTGGTGCAAATGCGGGGTTGGACCAGGTGTTCTAAAGATTCCGTTTGGTTTCAATCGTAAAAACACTTTGCTTGCATTGTCAGTATATGATGCACAACTAAACAACTTGTTTCAAAACATGGGCCTACTAAACTTTTTCAAAGGCGTTGGTGAAAAGATTTTCGGCAAGGACGATGCGCCTGCCGCCAACACACCCGCCGCCGATCCTGAACCGCTGAAAGCCAGTGCGCTGCTCAACCACGTGAAGCAACTGGGCCTGGCGTTCCAGAAGCTGACCATTAAAACCAAAGGCGACACCGTAACGCTGGAGGGGCAGGTGGCCAGGCAGGAAGATGCCGAGAAAATTGCCCTTGCCGTGGGTAATGTGGAAGGCGTAACCGTAGTAGACAACCAACTGGTAGTGGACAATCCAGAGCCAGAAGCCACCTACCATACCGTGGAGTCGGGTGACACGCTGTCGGCCATCTCGAAGAAAGTATATGGTGACCCTATGAAGTACGGCGTCATTTTCGAAGCGAACAAACCAATGCTGAAAAGCCCCGATCTGATCTATCCTGGTCAGGTGCTGCGCATTCCTGCGTTATAAAACCTGGCGTTTCAGCGCATAAAAAAGCCTGTTCCGGTACCGGAACAGGCTTTTTTATAGGTTCTCTAACAGGCATACGCTAGTTGCTGCCAATGCCCTGATTTTTCAGAGCCCGCTGTAGATCGGGGGAGAGGTTGGTGAAAAAACGGTAACCTGTTTTTTGCTCCAGGTCATTGACGGTGAGCTTATAACTCTGCCAGGGTTGGCTGGCCGCTGCCTGAGTGTTGGGGATATAAACAGCTATCACCTGAGTATTGGGGCCAATACGGTTGATGTCGTCGGTACCATTGGGTAGCACCAGCAATACTTTCCAGAGGGCGGCGGGCACTGTTACCCGTCCGCCGGCAATGCTGGTGGCGTCGCCTTGTTCGCCTGTGCCGCCTACGCCCGTTGCTCCTGCTGTGATGTAGACTTCGTTGCCCTGATCAACCAGTTTACGGGCGTATTCTTCTAAGTATTTCCAGGTTTCGCGGTTGTGGAGCGGTGCTTGCGGCACGACGTTTGATAGAACGAACGTGGCGGCGTTATCGGTTGGGCTCTTGTCGCGGTCGTCAGATGGACAGAGGTGCCCCCGGTCGAAGCCAGTTCGCTCATAGTCAGCTGTTTTGATGGTAGAGAAACCAGCGGGCAGGTCGGGGTCGGGTCGGAAGCTTTTGGTGCGGGCGGCGTTGCCCCGCCAGTCGAGGCTCAAATGCCAGCTCACCCAGTTGGCAATGCCCCGGCTTTTGTTGAAACAAAGCGCAAATTGCGGCTTGGTGAGCAGGTAGTTGTTAGGGTCAGTTTGTGCCGCCTCACTGGGATTGCCCAGGGTCAGGTGTTCGCTAACGAATGAGATTGATTTACCCGCTTCGACCGGTGGCTTGCTGGGCATTGGTGGCCGTAAGCACCCGCTGAGTGCACCTACCAACAGCACCGTGAGGGGTAGCCGGGTCAACCAGCCATGAACGAACGTTGATTTTGTTGCCATACTTGTAGAACTTTACTTTAGAATAAGTGTACCCTGATTTTCTTTACCCGTAAAACGTACCGAATACCCAAAAATGGCTTTAGTTGGCCGAAAACCCATAATACGACCCATATCGTATGAGTAAGAAAAAACCGCCGGTGCCGCAACGCCCTGGCTATGGCCTTGCGCAGCCCACGGCACCCGTGGCAGGCCAACGCCCCACCGCAACTTCGCCTGTTCGGTCACAGCCTGCTCGTAGTCAGCCACTTCCGTCATCCGCCCGGCCCGCTACCCCCGCAGAGTCAGATCTGCCACTACCCTACACACCCACTGCCTGGTGGCCCTTGGTTGCGCTGGGGGCCATTGGCTTACTGCTGTATGTGAACACCTTCGGCCATCAGTACGCGCTTGACGACATTGCCGCTATTGGACAAAATTTGTTTGTGAAACAGGGGCTGAAGGGTATCAATGACCTCATGCGCACTGAATTCTGGCACTTCAGCAACATTTCGCTGGGCTACTACAGGCCACTATCGCTGATTACGTTTGCGCTGGAGCAAGAATATTTCGGCGATAAACACCCGGAATATAGCCACATGATCAACGCTGTACTCTACGGCCTTACTGGCGTGAGCATAGGGGCGTTGTTGCAAAAATGGCTGCCCGGTAAGGTTGTAGTGGCATTTTTAGTGGGATTGGTCTTTATCACCCATCCCGTACATACCGAGATTGTGGCCAATATCAAAGGCCGCGACGAGCTGCTGAGCTTCCTGTTTATCTCGCTTATGCTGCTTACCTACTGGAAGCAGCTGGAATCGAACACGAAGTTCTGGTACGAAGGCCGCAAAACCGACTGGGCCCTGGGCGGTCTGCTCACGGTGTTCAACGTGGTGGGTGGCTGGGTCATTGGCAGCAGCCTGCTGGTCAACTCGTTTGGCCCAACGGTGGGGGGTATCATTGGCGTGCTGGTGATGGGCGCCTTGTCTACAACATGGGTGGGCCTGTCATGCGCGGCGCTGTATTTTGCCTTTCTGTCGAAAGAGTCATCGCTGGTGAGTCTGGCCCTGATTCCGGCTATGCAGTACTGGTTCGGCAAGCGCAACGTGTTTCGGTCGCTGGTGAGCCTGTGGCCCTTGCTGATCATTACGGCCCTCTTTTTCTACCAGAAGAAGCAGATGATTGGCACACTGGGTGGCAATCCTCCCACCGACTGGGCCAACTACCCCTATGCCATCCTGAATACGAAGACCTCGACTATGTTCAAGTTCTTCCTGTATTACCTGCGGCTTCTGGTGTTCCCGCATCCCCTGGTGTATGACTATTCGTACAATGTGATTCCTACTGGCGGCACCGGCGATGTGATGACGTGGCTGGGCTTTGTGGCCCTGGTGGGTATGGTTATACTGTCGTGGATTGGCTTCCGTCGTCGTTCGCTCTGGGGTTTTGGCTTGTTCTGGTTCTTTGTTACCATGATGCCGGGCTTGGGCTTTATTGCCAGTCGGGGCGGTATTCTGGCCGAACGGTTCCTGTATGCCTCGGTCATGGGCTTTGCCTTCGTGCTGGTTTGGGCCGTGCAGGCACTGGCCGAACGCATGGGCTGGTCGAAAGAAGCAACTGGTAAGCTCACTGACCAGGAAACTGAAACGCCAGCAACAGGCACGTCGCTACTAACGCCAAAACCGGTGTTGGCGCGGGTAATGAACTACGCTCCCCTGGCCCTGGTGATTGGTATCACAACGGGACTGTATTCGTTCAAAACCGTGACGCGTAACCCTGACTGGGAAAATAATTTTGTGCTCTTTAATTCGGCACTGCCCTACGCGGGTACGAGTTGTCAGGTGCAGCGCCACGTAGCGAATGAGTGGATTGAAAAAGGCCTGAAGGAGCGCGCCCTTATCGACACGGCCAATACGCGTATGGCCCGCTACCGTACCAAACCCGATTCGGTGAAGAAATACCAGGCCATGTTACCCGAATACAACAAGGAGGCCGGAAAATATGCCCGCTGGGCCCTGGATCACCTGCAGGAGTCGTGCCGGATATACCCCAACTTCGGGGAATCGTATTTCTCGATGGCCTATGTGTTTCAGCGCATTACCCCCAACGTCGACTCGGCCAAGTATTACTACAAGCAGACCATTCGGGCGGCATCGTCCTACGCGCCGGCTTATAACAACCTTGGTGTGATCTATCAGAACGAAGGCAAATACCCACTGGCGTCGTACTATTACAATAAGTCGATGGAAGTGAACCCGGCTTATCAGGATGGCAAGAATAACTTCGCCGCGTTGAAAAAAGCAACCGGTCTGGATGTCCGGTTCCTACCCGACTCGGTAATTACGAAAAACTGATTGTCACCGCGTTACATACTAATGAGAAGGCCGCTTTATAAAGCGGCCTTCTTGTTTTTACATACAATCCATTGAGAATGTCTACTTTTACGTGTGCCTATCCGCACATTTGTACTTCTTCACAACTGTCTTCTCGATGAGCCAATCCGCTGATAATCAATTGCCTTCTGTTGATCGAAACGGTATATTGTTACCCCGGCCGGGTAGGCAGCGGTCGGTTCGGGAGCGGTTGCTTTTACGAGAAGCCCAGCTGAGTCAGGCACAACGCATGGCAGGTATGGCCAGTTGGGAATGGTATTTTGGCGACACTACGATTCACTGGAGTCCGGAGATGTACGTGTTCTGGGGCTACGAACCCGACGAGATGGAAGTAAACCTGGACAGCGTAGCTCAATCGACTCACCTCGACGATCTGCCAATCCTACAATCGGCTATTAATCAGGCGCTGGCTGGTGAGAATGTGGAGATGAAATACCGGCGGTATGACAAGTTTGGCCGTGAGATTTTTATTCATACCATCGGGCGTATCATCCGGAATGAGCAGGAGCAGCCTGTTGGGGTGTTCGGCATCGACATGAACATCACCAAGCAGCAACAGCAGGAGGCCGAATTGCTAACGTTGAACCGGCAGCTGGAAGCCAAAAATCGTGAACTGGAGCGGCGCAACAACGAACTGAATGCATTTACGTACATGGCTAGTCATGATCTTCAGGAGCCGTTGCGGAAGATCAAGACATTCAACGAAATGATCCTGGCTGGTCAGGCTGATAACCTGACCGAACAGGGGCGGGAGTTTTTCCGCCGTTCGGTGGTGGCTACCGAACGTATGCAGGCCCTCATTCGCGACCTGATTGCCTTCGCGCATCTGAATGAGGACGTTAACCCGCCGCAACCCACCGATCTGGCGCAGTTACTAACCGACGTAACAGGCGATTTGCGTGATGAAATTACCCAAAAACAGGCCGTTATCGAGTCTGGTCCGCTACCCACTTTACCCGTTGTAGGCTTCATGTTCCGGCAGTTGTTTGAAAACATGCTTAACAATGCTCTGAAATACAGTGATGCGGCCAAACCGCCTCTGATTCAGCTGAACTACGAACAGGTCACGGTTGGCGAAGATCCCATGCATCAGCTAACCATCAGCGACAATGGCATCGGGTTCGACCCGGTATACAATAAGCGGGTACTGGGTCTTTTTCAGCGACTTCATGGGCGCACTACCTACTCGGGGACGGGTATTGGCTTGGCTATTTGTCAGCGCGTAATGCAAAACCACAGTGGCACCATTGAGGCCCACGGTAAACCCGGCGAAGGGGCCACCTTCATCATGCGTTGGCCAATCCGGTAACCTTAACTGGCTTCTTTCTTCATCAAAACGCCCCGGCTACTGTTAGCCGGGGCGTTTTGATGAAGAAAGAGAACAACCTGTTTAGTTAGTCTGATTCGTTCCTGGGTCGTCATCGTGTTTATTGCCACCCTTACCACGGCCACCGTGCTGGCGCATGGCCTGAAATTTCGTGAACTGATCGGCGGTCAGGATGCCCTGCATAATCGTTTTAAACTGGTCGGCGTTGGCTTTCAACTTTTGGTTTTTAGTGCGGTTGTCGTCGGTGCTTTTCTGAATGGCATCCACCTGCTGATCACGGCTCAGTGCTGCTTCATATACTTTCTTTGAAGTGGCATCGTCGAGGCCCAATTGCCTAGTGAGGCGGTCGGTCATTCGTTGGGCGCGGGTGGCGGGGTCGGCCGCTTTATAATTGCCTTTCATGCCGCCCATAGCATTCATGTTGCCCCGCCGGTTCATGCGATTTACCCGACCCTGATCGGCGGGAGCGGTAGAGGCGGGTGGGGTAGCCGCAGGCGCTGTCTGGGCCAGCAGACTGGTTGTTGAAAGGGTTGCGGCGGTCAATAGCAGGCCACCCAGTATTCGTTTCGGGTTCATTAGTGCATCCTGGTTAGTAATGCCGTAAAGATGTGCCAATGCACCACACGTTGCATTAGAAGCCCGTTAAGCGTGGATTAGAGCCTGATTAAGGCTAGGATCTGTATTGCCGAATTGCCCATTTTACCACGGCTCCCAGTATAAACAGCGCGAAGGCAACAATAATAATTTGCCAAAAGATGAGGCCTGCACCAGGCGTAAGAGATTCCATAGTGGATTTATGATTCGCTCGTCAAAAATAACACTGAAGTTTGAGTAATTCTATTTTCTGCATTCCTTCTCTCACCAACCTAATTTTATTCATTAAATGCGATCTTCCCTGACTAGTATACGTGGTATGAAGCAATCATTTATTCTTTTGCTTATTTGTTTATCGGTCAGTTGTAAGACCGGTAAATTTCCTGCTATTCAATACGAGAAATTTGTGAAACCGGCTGAAAACCCAATACTACAAGCTGATTCAAGCTTCACGTTTATTTCGCCAACCACGAATCAACTGGTGCGCTGGCAGAAAGCCGATGTATTTAATCCGGCGGCCATTGTGAAAGACGGTAAAGTGATGCTGCTGTATCGGTGTGAAGACAATCCAAAAGCGCATCTGGGTGGCCGAACGTCACGGATTGGCCTTGCCGAAAGCACCGATGGCATTCACTTCAAAAAATACCCGACCCCCGTTCTTTATCCTGACAAGGACGATTTTGCCCAATTTGATACGCCGGGTGGTTGCGAAGACCCACGCGTGGTGGTAACCGAAGACGGCACGTATGTAATGGCCTATACCGCCTGGAACTACAAAAATCCGCGCCTTTCTATCGCCTTTTCCCGCGATCTGTTGCACTGGACCAAAAAAGGACCCGCTTTTTATAAAGCCTATGATGGGCTATTTAAAAATACAAATAGTAAGTCAGGTTCAATTATTACGAAACGAGTTGGTAATAGTTTCGTAGCGGCAAAAATAAAGGGTAAATATTGGATGTATTGGGGCGAACTGGGCGTAAATCTAGCCTGGTCTGAAAATTTATATGACTGGTATCCTGAAATAGATTCGTCGAAAAAGTTGAGCTATTTAATTCAACCCCGATCTGGTAAATTTGATAGTAGTCTGACCGAATGTGGTCCGCCAGCTATTATCACGGATGAGGGCGTGACGCTGCTGTACAACGGTAAAAACAGTGACCGCGCCGGTACGAGCAGCAAAGACCTGCCACAGGGTACGTATTCAGTAGGCCACGTGGTGTTTGACCCCCGTAATCTCCGCAATGTGGTTACCCGTTCAGAGACGCCGTTTGTACGGCCAACGCTGTTTCACGAAGTAACGGGTCAGTACCGAGCAGGCACCACCTTTGCTGAGGGTCTGGTCTATTTCAAAAACAAGTGGTTTCTCTACTACGGCACCGCCGATTCGTTTGTTGGTTTGGCCATTACCGAGTAGTTATCAGTAGCCGAGGCTACACTCCTTCTGCCATCAACTCGGCCAGGATTTTCTGGGCGGCAATGGAAATAACCGTGCCGGGGCCGAAAACGCCTTTTACGCCCGCGTCGAAGAGATACTGGTAGTCGGCGGCGGGTATCACACCGCCGGCAATGACCATGATGTCGTCGCGGCCGATGGCTCTTAATTCCTGAATTAACTGCGGTACCAGCGTTTTATGACCCGCCGCCAGGCTCGACACGCCCACGATGTGCACGTCGTTTTCGGCTGCCTGCCGGGCCACTTCGGCGGGGGTCTGAAACAGCGGACCCATATCGACATCGAAACCCAGGTCGGCAAAGCTCGTAGCAATGATTTTGGCGCCCCGGTCGTGGCCGTCCTGCCCCATCTTGGCCACCAGAATTCGGGGACGGCGACCTTCTTCAGCGGCAAACCGATTGGTCATTTCGCGGGCAATACGGAAGTTTTCATCATCCGATACCTCCGCCGAATACACCCCCGATACAGACCGGATAGTGGCTTTGTGGCGGCCAAAGGCTTTTTCCATAGCATCTGAAATTTCGCCCAGCGTGGCACGGTGCCGGGCAGCCGTGATAGCGAGGGCAAGGAGGTTTGACGTTTCGGTGGGGTACTGCGCCGCTGCCGTCAACGCCTGTAATGCCTTCTCTACCGCTGCCTGATCGCGTGTTTGCTTTATCTGCGCCAGTCGCTGAACCTGGCTTTCGCGCACAGCCTGATTGTCTACTTCGAGCAGCTCAATCTCGGTGGGTGTAGCCAGTGTGTAGCGGTTTACGCCCACAACCACGTCTTTCCCCCCGTCTATGCGGGCCTGCTTGCGGGCGGCGGCTTCTTCAATACGGAGCTTGGGAAGACCCGTGTCAATGGCCTTTGTCATGCCACCGAGTGCTTCCACTTCGTCAATCAGTGCAGTGGCTTTTTCGACAAGTTCCTGCGTCAGGTATTCCACGTAGTAGGAGCCGCCCCAGGGGTCAATGGCGCGGGTAACGTTGGTTTCATGTTGTAGATATAACTGGGTATTACGGGCAATACGGGCCGAAAAATCGGTGGGGAGGGCAATGGCTTCGTCGAGGGAATTGGTGTGGAGGCTTTGGGTACCGCCCAGCACCGCCGCCAGGGCCTCGATGGTGGTGCGGGCCACGTTGTTGAATGGGTCCTGCTCAGTTAAGCTATAGCCCGACGTTTGGCAATGGGTGCGCAGGGCCAGTGATTTGGCGTTCTTTGGGCTAAACTGTTGTACCAGTGTAGCCCAAAGCTGCCGCCCCGCCCGCAGCTTGGCAATCTCCATGAAGTGGTTCATGCCAATACCCCAGAAAAACGACAGGCGCGGTGCAAACTGATCAATAGTCATACCCGCTGCCAGCCCCGTACGGATGTATTCCAGCCCGTCGGCAAGGGTGTAGGCCAGTTCGAGGTGGGCGGGTGCACCAGCCTCGTGCATGTGATAGCCGCTGATGCTGATGCTGTTAAACTTCGGCATGTGCTGGCTGGTGTACGCGAAAATATCCCCAATAATCCGCATCGACGGGGCAGGGGGGTAGATGTAGGTGTTGCGCACCATGAACTCCTTCAGAATGTCGTTCTGGATCGTGCCAGATAGCTTCTCCGGTGAAACACCCTGTTCTTCAGCCGCTACGATGTAGAACGCCATGATAGGCAATACGGCCCCGTTCATGGTCATGGATACCGACATCTGATCGAGCGGAATCTGGTCGAACAGGATCTTCATATCCTCCACTGAGTCGATGGCTACACCGGCCTTGCCTACGTCGCCTACCACACGCGGATGGTCGGAATCGTAGCCCCGGTGCGTGGCCAGATCAAACGCCACCGATAGTCCTTTCTGACCACCGGCCAGGTTGCGCCGGTAGAACGCGTTTGATGCCTCGGCCGTGGAGAACCCCGCATATTGCCGGATTGTCCACGGTTGGCGCACATACATGCTCGAATACGGCCCACGCAGATACGGCGGAATACCCGCCTGCGAACCAGCCAGACTGACAGGTATATCTGCCTCCGAAAAACGCGGTTTTAGCCGGATGCCTTCCGAGGTGGTGTAGGACTTACCTGGTTGGGCAACAGGGGCCGTCGGGGTTGGGTAGGCAGGTACAGTGGAGAAGTTGGGACGCATGTTGTTGGCTGACGCACGAATAGACTAGCTGCGCCCGCATATCAAAATAACAGAATAGGACGCAAATATGATTGTTTAGAAAAAATCTAAATAGAGTGATTGTGCTATGCTTGTGGTCATTACTTTTGCGCTGTTTAAAAAGAATCTAAATAATGCAACAACGTTCGACTGCCGCTCTCCTGCTTCTATTGGTGCTGTTCATGCAACAACCCGCATTGCTTGCCAAACCGGTACATACAATGCGTACATGGGTCCTTGATGACACTGACCCACTCGATAAAGGCGGTTTGCAAGGCTACGTGGTCGATGCGAACGGAAAGCCCGCCGGTGGCCTGCAGGTACGTTTACGCGGTACGGTGCGCCGCCTGACCACCGACGAACGAGGTTATTTTGCCTTTCGGGACCTGCCTTCCGGTGAGTATGTGGTGGAAGCGTCGGGTATAGGCGTGCAACCGCAGACACAGACGGTGAGTGTTCGCCGGGCCGAAACGGCCACGCTGACGCTGACTGTTCAGGAAGACGTGCAGCAGTTGGCTGAAGTCAGCATCGTGGCGGCAAAAGGCCTGCGCGAACGCGAAACCCTGCCCGACGTTGGCGCTACTGCCATTTATGCCGGAAAGAAAACAGACGTAATTAACCTGGATGCCCTCGACGCGAACCTGGTGACGAACAACAGTCGGCAGGTGTTCAGCAAAACGCCGGGCGTAATGGTGTGGGAAAACGACGGCTCGGGCATGCAGGTGGGCGTGTCGGTGCGGGGATTAAGTCCAAACCGGTCGTGGGAATTCAACGTGCGGCAAAACGGCGTCGATATCAGTTCCGATCCGTTTGGCTATCCCGAAGCCTACTACAACCCGCCGATGGAGGCCGTTGAGCGCATTGAACTGGTGCGGGGCGGGGCCTCACTGCAATATGGTCCGCAGTTTGGTGGGCTGCTGAATTACGAGTTGAAAGGCCCCGCGACCGACAAGCCAATCCGGTTCGAGACGCAGCAGTCGGTGGGTACCTACGGGCTGTTTTCGACCTATAATCGGGTAAGCGGCACCGTGGGGCGGTGGCAATACAACGCCTACGCCCACTATCGCCGTGCCGATGGCTGGCGTGACAACAGCCGTTATTCCATTTTCAATGGGTATGCAGCCCTGTCGTATGCCGTTACGAACCGGCTAAAACTGGGGCTGGAGGTGTCGCGGCTCTATAACGAAAGCCAACAGCCGGGCGGCCTCACCGACGTGCAGTTTGCCCAAAATGCCCGCCAAAGTAGCCGCTCCCGCAACTGGTTGAGTACCCCCTGGACCGTGCCGACATTCACTGCCGAATACGCTTTCTCTGATAAAACCCGTCTCACGGCCACCGTTCATGGCCTTGTGAGCGAGCGTAACAGCATCGGTTTTACACAGGCCATTACCACACCCGACAACCTGACGGCTGCTGGCAGTGGCCAACCACGCCAAATTGACCGCGACACCTACCGAAACTGGGGTAGTGAACTGCGCCTGCTGTCGCGCTACCGGTTATTTGGGCAGGAACATACGCTGGCAACAGGTCTCAAATACTTCAACGGCCATACCCAACGCCAACAACAAGGCCGGGGTGACACTGGCACTGAGTTCAATCTTAACCTGCAAGCTGACGCCTTCCCCCGCGACTTAAGTCTGCGGGTGACAAACGTAGCCGCCTTTGCCGAGAACCTGTTCCGCCTGAGCCCCCGCTGGACAATGACGCCCGGCCTGCGGATCGAAACACTCAGCAACGCCATCGATGGACGGCTGAGCCTGTCGGCCAGCAACGTACCTGGCCTGGTGTCGCAGCAAAGTACGCGCCGGTTTGTGCTGGCGGGCATTGGCACCGAATACAAATTCAGCGAGACGATTGCGCTTTACGCTAACGCGTCGCAGGCCTACCGCCCCGTGCTGTTCTCGGATCTGACACCCGCTGCTGTCACCGACTTTGTGGTTGACCCAACCCTGCGCGACGCACGCGGCTACAGCTTCGACCTGGGTCTGCGCGGCCGGGTACGTAACTACCTCAATTTTGATGTCAACTATTTCCGGGTCAACTACAACGACCGCATCGGCACGCTCTCATTGCTCAACGAAGCTGGGCGGGTCTATCAACTCCGCACCAATATTGGCCGGAGCGTAAGTCAGGGTGTGGAAGCCTATGTGGAGTTCGACCCACTGCTGGCTATTTTGGGTCAATCGCGGGTTAGTCGGGCCGGGTTTGGTCATGTAAGCCTGTTTAGCTCGCTAGGCTTCACCGATGCCCGCTACCGTGATTTCCGCGTGGCGACCGTAAGCAACGGGCAGGCCAGCGAAACCAACCTCCGAGACAAGTACGTTGAAAACGCCCCCACGTTCATTGGTCGATTTGGCCTGAACTACACCCGGAAGACCTTTACATTTACGGCCCTGATGAACCGCGTTGGTCGGGCTTACAGCGATGCCAACAACACCGAAACACCTTCGGCCAACGCCCAAACGGGTGTTATTCCCGCCTACCGCGTCTTCGATGTATCGGCTTCGCTGACGTTGTGGAAACGCTATACCCTTCGGACTGGTGTCAATAACCTCACCGACGAACGGTACTTCACCCGCCGGGCGGGTGGTTACCCCGGCCCTGGCATCCTCCCCGCCGACGGCCGCACCGGCTACGTATCAGTGGGGCTGCGGCTGTGAAGCATACCCGACAAGCTGGCTGAGGTAAGTTGATGAAGGTGAACGGAATGGTTAGGCTCTTTATTCAAATGACTCCGCCAGCCGATGAGCGGCTAACCCTGTAAGTTCTCCTTCAGACTGGCCGGCATTCCGACTTATGGGTTTCGTTTCACCGGCTTCATCGTGCCTGAATCTGGTCACGCCAACCAATACTTTGCCATCGGTAACAGACTGAATGGTAGCCTGGTAAGATGCGGCCAGTTCGGCGCGAATAAAGGCCTCTGCATTGGCGTAGCCTCCCAGGCTTTCCACCTGCAAAAACAACGCCCAGGCGGCTTCGGTAAGTTGGTGGGTCAGGCTCTCGACGTAATAACTTCCCGCCGACGGGTCGGCTACTTTGTCGAGGTAGCTTTCGGCTTTCAGTAACACCGATACGTTGCGGGCAATGCGTTGACTGAATTCGCTCTGTGAATCCATAACGGCATCGTACGGTCTGACTGTCAGTGCGTGGCAACCGCCAACGACTGCCGCCATAGCCTCGGTTGTAGCCCGGAGCAGGTTTGTATAGAGCGTGGCTGTCGATTCGTGGAAAGGAGACGTAGTAGTGTGAAGAAAGAGGTGCTGGGCAGGCTTACCAGGATAGTTAACCGTTGGATAGTGTTCTATAAACTGCTGCCACAACACCCGCAGGGCGCGAAGTTTGGCGATTTCCATGAAATAGCTGGTACCAACGGCCATCGAAACCGTTGTTTTTGAGGCGACCTGATCGATTGATAACCCGCTGCCTGTCAGTGTATCATACACGTCGGCGAGTTGGGCCAGTGTAAACGCCAGCTCCTGCGTAGCGGTAGCGCCGGCGTTATGGAATAGTCCACCATCGATTGTGATGGTGCGGAACAGGGGCGAGTCGGCGGTGAGGTGGATAGCCTGGGTCAGGCTGGCATGGTGGCTCATAATGCCGCCCCGAAGCTTGTAGGGAGCCAGTTGCCGCAGCCGCTCGAGGAACACCAGTACGTCACCGTCGACGTGAAAAAAAACGGGCGTGTCGCTTAGCTTTATACCCGCCAGCAGGTGCGCCAGATTAGCGTTGGCCGGGAGTTGGAGCATCAGCGCTTCGGCCCCTCCAGTCAGGGCATCGTGTAGGGTAGCGTTATCCGTTTTTTCGTCTGTAATAGTGTAAAAAGGCGCGTTAAGCCAGCCAGGGGTGCTTTTTTGAGCGGCCTGAATCTGGGCCAGGGGTAGATTGGAAACCTGCTCGGCGGTGTAATACGGTTCGGCGGCGAAGCCTTCGGGCGTGTACCAGCGCAGGCTTTCGTAGACGTTGGCGTCTTTCAGGTCTTTCTGAACCTGAGCCCGCCAATCGGCGTAGGTGGCGGAAGAAAACTGGGCTGAAAAAGAGGTGGGCATGGGTAATAAAGCATCGTTGACCGGTTAAAGGTACAACCTCTTTTTTCTCAGCTCACAATTCATAAATTATGCTACTTTTGTCTCCCTTTTTGGCAACCGTAGCCGCTCTTGACCTGAATAAAGTGACCCCCTCTGCACCCATAGGCTCCATGCAACGCGAAGTACAGACCGTTTGGAATAACTGCCTCCGCGTTCTTCAGGAAATTGTGCCCGAAGCCAGTTATAAAACCTGGTTCGAGCCAATTGTGCCTGTTCGGATGCAGGGTAGTGTGCTCACCATTCAGGTGCCCAGTGAGTTCTTTTATGAGTGGCTCGAAGAGAATTTTGTGCACGCGCTGCGTAAAGCCCTCGACTATGCCATTGGCCGCGACGGGCAGCTTGAATACTCTATTGTAGTGGACCAGGGTAATGCCCAGAACCGCCCTATCGCGGTAAATATGCCCACTACCAAAAATCCACAATCGTCGAAACCGGACAACGTCAGCCCCGATATTTTGCGGTCGCCGTTTCAGTTAAAAGATCTCGATTCGCTCACCCTCGATTCGTACCTCAACCCGTCATACACCTTCGACAACTACGTGGAAGGCGATTGCAACCGGTTGGCCCGCAACGCCGGTCATGCGGTGGCATCGCGGCCGGGGCTAACCTCGTTCAACCCGTTGATGATTTACGGCGGCGTGGGCCTGGGCAAGACCCACCTGGTGCAGGCTATTGGCAACTTCGTTAAGAATAACAACCAGGACAAATTCGTCCTGTACGTAACGTCGGAGAAGTTTACCAACCAGTTTCTGAACGCCATCAAGTCCGATTCGCTCCGCGATTTCAACCAGTTCTACATGCAGGTCGATGTGCTGGTGATCGACGACGTGCAGTTTTTGCAGAAAAAAGAGAAGACGCAGGATATCTTCTTCCACATCTTCAATCACCTCCATCAGTCAGGTAAGCAGATCATCATGACCTCCGACAGGCCGCCCACCGCCCTTGGCGGCCTGGATGACCGGCTGTTGTCGCGCTTCAAGTGGGGCCTCACCACCGACCTGCAAACGCCTGACTTAGAGACGCGTATCGCCATTATTCAGAAAAAATTAGTGGCCGAAGGCGTGTATATCGACGACAGCGTGATCGAGTACCTGGCCCACAGCATCAACACCAACGTGCGCGAGCTGGAGGGCGTGGTGGTATCGCTTATGGCGCAGGCCTCGCTCAACCGCCGCGACATTGACCTCGAACTGGCCAAGATGACCCTGCGCAACATTGTGGTGAATGACGAAAAGGAAATCACCATCGACACGGTGCAGGAGATGGTAGCCGATTTCTACAACGTTACCATTGCCGATTTAAAGTCGAAAAGCCGGAAACGCGAGGTAGTGCATCCGCGTCAGGTGGCCATGTATCTGGCCAAAGAAATGACCGAGCTATCGTTGAAATCCATCGGCTACCACTTCGGCGGGCGCGACCACAGCACCGTTATCCACGCCATTCAACTGGTCAACGACCTGATTAAGGAAAAGGCTGAAATCCGTGAAGAGATAGCCAAGCTGAAGGGCTATTTCAAGTAAGCACACGGCCAGCGACGCGGCCACTCAGGCGCCCAGCCCTCGACCTCCAATGCTGCGCTTTTTAACCCGCCAACAGATTAACGACGCTGCCTGGAACCGTTGCATAGATGGAGCACACAACGCCTTAGTATACGGGCACACCTGGTATCTGGATGCTGTGACCCATGCACCGGGCTGGCGCTGGGTAGGATTGGTAGTTGAGCATGAATTGAGCGACAACTACGCTGCTGTGCTGCCTGTGCCGTTGCGCAAACGATGGGGCCGGTGGGTAATCTACCAACCGCTGTTTTGCCAGTTTCTGGCCATTTTCTCTCCCCAGGCGCTCGATCCCACACCCTTTCTGGCAGCATTGGGTAAGCGATACCGGTATGCGTCGAGCCTGAATTTGCTGCTGACAGAACCGGTGCCTACGCTGCCAGGCTGGATCAACCAGCGTGCCTTAGTTACCCACGTGTTGCCCCTGACCGATGCGCTGAGCCTGCCGCCGCACCAACCCAGGGCCTACACTCATCTACACGCCCGCTATACCCCTGACCGGCAAATGAACCTGCGCCGAGCAGCAAAAAGGACAGGTGAAGTGGCTGACTGGCAGGTAATTGACTCCGAAAATATAGAGCCGTTACTGGATTTGTTCCGAAAAAATCACGCCGAATCGATTGGGGTGGGTGAGTGGGCCTATGAGTTGTTTCGCGGAGTATTTGCCGAACTCCAGCAGCGTGGATTAATAACCTTGCGCTATACCTGCGTGGCGGGCAAGCCCGTGGCAGGCGCCATATTTGTGCAGGCAAACGGGCGGGTCATTTATCTCTTCAACGCTGCCAACCACGAGGGCCGTCGCCTTAATGCGCGCACTATTTTGCTGGATGAGGCTGTGGCCAGAGCCATAAAAAAAGCAACGGGTCAGCCGTTGCTCTTCGATTTCGAAAGTCCGGAAAAACCGGGTGTAGTATCGTTCTATGAAAGTTTCGGTGCCCTACCACAAGCCTACATAGTCTTGAATTGGAACCGGTTAACGTGGCTGGAGCGACGGATTCAACAACTGCTCAGTTGGCTCGGATCGGCTGTTTCAGGCCTGAAACAGACTTAATGTCCATATCGAGCGAACCAATGGTAAGCTCGACCTGCACTTTGAGGGGTACCTTGTTCATATCGTCTGATACCCAGACCAGCAGGGCGTCCTGCCCTTTGAAGAAATTGTTGGTGGCCATAATAGGGCTCAGCTTAATGGCGTTTACCTGACCAAACTTGGTCTTGATTTTCTCCTTGCCCCGGTACTGTACTTTCAGGTTGTAGACCGTGTCGTCGTAGAAAGTGGGTAGCTCAATGATCTGTCCCATGCCCATGCGGTTGAAATCAACCGTGCGCAGAAAATAGTAGCTGCTCACAAAGTCGTGCACATTGTCGGGCACTTTGAAAAGGTCTTTTTCCGTGCGCTCTTCGGCCTTCACTGTGTTGTTGGCGTGGTTGAAGGTCATATTTTCCTCCTTCCGGTAGCTGCTTTCCTGAATATTCGTATAGAACTTCTGCGGTAAAATGGCCGCGGTGTCGATGTATGACCGCCAGGTGTCGCGTACGCGCTTTACCATGTCGAAAGCGCCGGTGGTGCGGCCAAATACATTAACCTGGTAACAGGGTCTGCCGTTGACGGTGTATAAGGATGGCGCCACGTCGACGCGGGCTTCGGCAGCGTTGATGAATCCGTAATGGACGCGGTACTCAATATGCTCACCCGGACCGAAACTGGTGTTGACCACCCGTCGGTACGAATCAGCGGCCCGAAAACCGACCAGCGTGAGAACGATACTCAGAACGATACCAGCTTTTTTCATGGCAATCAATCCGTTACAGAGAAGGATAGGTTTGTTTAAGATGCGCCAGATAACGCGGGAAATCACTGCCAAATTGGTTAACAAACTCTGTTTTAAACCGGTTCTGCTGTTTATTATACGTCAGAAACCCAACGAAATAGGCATTGTTTGGTAAGTCTTTTTTAGGCAGGACCCGCTTTGCCGCTTTACCGTTGGCAGGTGAGCCCGACAGTGTATCTTCCGAGGCAATAATCTGACCAACCAGTGTCCATTTCAATGAATCTTTGACAGCGGCCGCCATAGAGGGTTTAAACGACGAATAGAGCGAGTCGAGTTTTTTGGTGCCCCGCAAGATATGATCGTTATAGTGTTCGTAGTACACGTTACTCGCCACATAGTCGCGGTACTGTTCCGACCCGCGACCATACTTCTGGGCCATGTAACGGTCGGCGCCGTAGTCACCTACGAAATTTGCCAGGTTTTCGTTGTACTCGAGGCTACTTTTTATGAACAGCGTACCGTGGGTCATTTCGTGAATGATCAGTTCGGCCAGCCGCCCCTCACTGTATTTCAGGAAGCTCGACAGGATTGGGTCCTTAAAAAAGCCCAGTGTAGAGTAGGCCGCGCCCAGGTGAATCTGGGTGTCGTAGCCCTGCAGCCGCAACAGGGAGTCGGCCCGTTTGGCGTTGTCGAGGCCAAAAAAGCCCTGATAGGGAAAAGCCCCAACAATGGGGTAGTTGTGCATCAGGGGCCTGAGCGCGTACCGGTCCGAGGCAATGAGCATGTAGGTTAGTGGCTTGCCGGTCTGGTCGTAATATGTCGTGAAATTCTTGAACTGGTTTAGCCCCAGCGAATCGACGGCATACTGTTTAATGGCCTGTATGAGCCGGATACGCGTTTTCACGGAGTCGGGCACGGTTTTGTCAGCCAGTACATCCGGTACGGGGCGGGCTTCGTAGAGCATAGTAAACTGCCCTTTCACCAGCATATAGCCGTAGCTGACCACATCGCGCTGCCAAATCCCTATACCCACTAACACCACCAATAACCCCAGAAAGATTCGCCGTTTCATGGCGGCGAATTTAATGGGTGAATAAGCGACTAGCTTGGAAGCGGCACAAATAACGCCCGCGCAGCAGCCTGTGCGCCCCGGTCCAAGCCAGGTGCCCATTTACTAATTCGCTCATTCACTCATTCTTTTTCCGTACGTTCGTGCTTCACTAAACGACATACTACAATGGCTGTCAATGCAAAACACTTAGCCACGTTTATACTTGGTGCTGCTGCCGGGGTGGCGCTCAATAAATACCTGCAAACCGAAGAGGGTGAAAAGCTGATGACCGACCTGAAAGAGAAGGGTAATCAGTTCAAGACCGAAGCCGAAGGCGCCATGGACAATGCTCCGGAATATTTTGAGAAGCTGAAATCACAACTGGCCGATCTGTTAAAAGCCAACTTCCCCAACGCCGAACAGGCCATCAACGACGTGCTCGGCAAGAAGCCGGACGGGTTAGAGTCTAAGGTTTAAAGTTTAAGGTCTAACGCTTAAAGTCCAAGGTTGCTTCGTGTGCGGTGTATCCGAGCGCGAAGCAACCTTGGACTTTAAACCTTAGACCTTAAACTTTAATTTGACGTCTGTGTGATGGTGCCGTTGTTGCCGATGCCGATTTGGGTGGCATTTGCAGTGGCGGGATTGAGTAATGTACCTGTTTGGTTAACGGTCAGCGTGTTGATGTTGCCCAGCTGCCCGGCCACATCATTGACAACCATACCGGCGTTAACGCCTTTGAGTGTGCTATAGCCACGTTGCGTTACGGTGGCCGTGTTGCCTACGCCGCCCTGCTGTAGTTTCGCCACGTTTACATCATTTTCCTGCCCGACGGTTGCTACGTTGTCATCGCTGATAACCGGGTTGCCCGACACCGTCGAGATGCCGCCCGCGAAGCCCTGCGTCACTTCGGCCTGATTGCCAATGGTGCTACCTGTTGTCAGGTTTTGGTTAATGGTGGCCGTGCTACCCGACCCCGTGGTCATGGTGCTCCCCGCTCCGTCATAGGCGTAGGTTTGCGTAATTACGCCTACGTTGTTGTTGCCAGTTGCCCCCTGCGTAATGGCGGCGGTGTTATTTTTCGACTGTTCCGACTGATTGATCAACGCAGCGTCGGTCGTGCCCTGTTGTTCAACAGAAGCGATGTTATAGGCGCTGACGTTGGTTTGATAGATAGTAGCGCTGCTTCCGCCATTAGACGTACTTACCTGGCTAACCGTGGCCTGATTATGATCGGCGTTGTCAGTTTGATAGACGGTGGCAAAGCCATTAGCGCCCAACTGATCTACCTGAATCACGTTGTTACTACTAATGAAAGCCTGTTGTACGTCGGCGTTTTTGTTGGCACCCTCCTGAGCAACACGAGCCAGGTTATTCTGGCTATCGTTGTTTTGCAGCACAACGGCTGTGTTGCCTGTGGCCCCGCCTGCCGAACCCCCCTGCACAATGGATGCCTGGTTGCCCATTGACTTGTTCGACTGCTCAATGGCTGTGCCCAAATTGGCATTCCCTATCTGTCTGATATTGGCGTAGTTGGCGCCACTGCCACCCAGTGCACCTGCGTTTTGTTGGATGCTCGTCTGGTTATTCCCCGCACCCGTTTCGGTGATGGTAGCATAGTTACCAGCCGTAGGCACCGGCGAACCAGGTACATAGAGACTGGTACCGCCGCTACGGAAACCGTTGCCCCCCTTCTGCTCAATGGTGGCTCTGTTGCCCGATCCGACCGTTTGACTAATTATGGCCTGGTTATAGTCGGCTCCGTTGATCTGGTCGATGAAGGCCTGGTTTTTGGTCGGTAGGGTAGAGGTGGCGTTTTGCGTCACCGTGGCCACGTTGCCCGTGTTGGCGGGGCTGCCCGTGCCGGTTAGCTGCCGGACAATGCTCTCGTTATTGCTGCCTGTCTGCGTAATAGCGTTCGACTGACCATTACCGTTTTGACTAACTGTCGATGTATTCTGAGCCTGCAACGTAGCCGCAAAAGCAACCAGTGCCAGACCTGTGAGAATAGTACGTTTCATAGAGACGAATAGTGAGATCAGGGTTTAAGTACTCTAGCACGTTGAGACTGCTTGCTAGTGGTTGCTTGAAGTAAATATACTCCGGTAGTGAGGTCGCTGACCATCCATACAACCGATTGTTTCTGAGCGGTATGTTGCCATGCCTGCTGACGAACTGTTCGGCCTTGCATATCTACTAACTGCACGGTTAGTGCTTGTCCTTCCGCACCGGTGATGGTAGCCTGTAGTTGGTTGTCTTCCAGTGGGTTAGGAGTCAGAATGATAGTTAATGGCGGGGTGTCTTCCGCCCTTCCCACCCGACCGCCGCAGTTGCCCAGTACCACGGCAAACGGCCCTGACCAGGTGAAGCTGCCGTCGGCGGCGAAGACTTTGCAGTAGAAGCTGGCATTGGTCTGCGCACTCACCAGCGTGAGGCTGGCCGTGGCGGTGCCCCGCTGTACGCCGACTACGTCGAGGAGCTTGTTGGCCGCCGTCTGCCCGTTTTTGTACCACTCGTAGCGGGTGCCTGTCGGAAAGACGTTCATCACCACCTGACTGCCCCGGCAAAGGGTCTGGCTGGTGGGGGGTAGGGGTGAGAGCACCGTCAGGCTGAAGACCACCGCCGGGCTGGCACAGCCTTGTGGCGAGGTCTGGATGGCCGAGAAGGTTTGCACCCCGACAGTGCTGATATCGGCCAGTGGCGGGCTGACCAGGCCCAACGCCCCCCGGAAGGTGAGCGTGTTGGGTGGCGTAGCGGCCACGACCAGGCTCGTCAGATTGAAGGGTGTGTTGTTGACCAGCGTGGTGAAGGAAGCCCCCGGCGCAAGCGTGGGTGCCGATGGCAGGGGGTTGATCGTCACCGACGATGTACCCGTGGCCGTGCAGCCATTGCTGCCCGTGACCACCACCGTATATGTACCTGACCGCGAGACAAACGCCGTGTTGCTGCTGCCGCTCTGGCTCAGGCCCGGCCCGCTGAAGGCGTAGGTGGTGCCACCCGCTGCCGCCGTGAGCGTGACGTTGTTGGGGGAGCAGACCGACACACTGGCCGGGCTGAGCGTAGCCGCAGGCGGAGTATTGACCGTCACACTCACCAGACTGGTACTGACTATCGGCATGGGACTGAGGGCATCGGCCACCGTGATGGTCAGCGTCTGCACCCCCGACACGCCTGCTCCCGCCGAGGCTGACACCGCCGAGGTAGACGTACCTGACAGGGTTATGCCCGCCGGGGCCACCCAGGTGTAGCTATAAGGCGAAACTCCGCCCGAAGCCGTTACGGACAGCCCCACCGAGCTACCCGCGCAAACGGGGTTGGGCGCAGCACTTGTGAGCAGCGTGAGGCTAAACGGCCCCTGATACTCCACCGCGCCCATATCGACCTGACCCCGGACGATGCGGGGGTTGCCTGCCAAATCGGTAGCAGGCAGGGCCGTAGCTGAGTAGGGGCCGGTAGCGACAGTCTGGCTGGCGGGGTTGCCCGCGTTGATGGCTGGTGAACCTACCGCTAAGGCGACCGTTGCCGTGCTGGCAAAGGGCGACGTGCTGGTTGTCAAATTGTTAGAGCCAGTATAGCCCGTGACGGTGTTGTCAAACAGTGAGTAGCTGGCCGTGAGGGTACTGTTGTTGTTGTTGAAGATGGTGTTGCTGCCCCCATTGCCCCATAGCATACAGTTGGTCAGCGTGGGGCCGGTCGGCGTTCCGATGCTGCTGGTGTTGTAGATGGCCCCGCCGTTGGAAGAAGCCGAATTGCTCTGAAAGCTACAGTTGGTCAGCGCGGGGCTGCTGCTACTCTGATTGAAAATGGCCCCGCCGTCAGAAGAAGCTATATTGCTGAGGAAGCTACAGTTGGTCAGCGTGAGGATGGTGTTACTCTGATTGAAAATGGCCCCGCCATGTCGAGAGGTCGAATTGCCCTGAAAGCTACAGTTGGTCAGCGTGAGGTTGCCAAGGTTAAAGATGACCCCGCCAAATAAAGAAGCCGCATTAGTCAGGAAGCTACAGTTATTGATAGAAGGAGAGGAGGCATAAGTATATATACCCCCTCCATTTTCTGCATTATTAGCAGTGAACAGGCAGTTCGTCACAACCGGGGAGCCAGCATTATTCAACAAAAGCCCACCACCAGAATTACTTCCTCCCACACCGTTGACGCCTGGAATAATGCGGGAGGTAGCCGCACCGCCCGTAATGACAAAGCCATCCAGCACGGCGGTACTAGTCAGGCCGCTATTGCTGTTGTTGATGACGTGGTAGGAGTTGTCGGTGTTGTTGCCCGCCGTGCCGATGTCGCCACTGAGCGTGCTGCTGCTGGGATTTCCCGAAACAGGGTTTATCGCGGGGCGTTGGCTCAGAGCCGTTTCGTTGCCTACGAAGCCGCCGTAGATGGCTACGCCGTTTTTCATCGAAAAGCTGATGGTACGGCTGTCGGGGCCGGTTGTGGTGGTGGGCTTGTACGTCCCGGCCGCCACCCAGATTTCGGTCAGGCTTTGCGAGCAGGGATAGGTCAGCGCGTTTTGGAGGTCTTTGAAGGCCGTCGCCCACGTTAGCCCGTCGCCATCGGGGGTCGTCTGGCTGGCGGCCACGTACAAGCGCGTAGGGAAGGTGCATTGGTATTCTACCGCGCCCATGTCTACACGCCCTTGCGCGATGCGGGGGTTGCCCGCCAAATCGGTAGCAGGCAGGGCCGCAGCTGAGTAGGGGCCAGTGGCCGCCGTCTGGCTGGCGGGGTTGCCTGCGTTGATGGCTGGGGAGACGACAGCCAGAGCCACCGTGGCGGTGCTGGCAAAGGGCGAGGTAGCTGTAGTGAGGTTACCCGGCCCGCTGATGTTCACGTTGGTCGCGTTATCGAACAGACTGTAGGTGGCCGAGGCTCCTACAGCATTATCATTGAAGACCGTGTTGCCACCTCCGTTGTTCCACAGGATACAGTTGGTCAGCACCGGTCTCGATTGACCACCACTCGCAACGTTGTACATCGCCCCGCCGGTGGGAGCCGTATTGCTTTGCAACGAGCAGTTGGTCAGCACTGGATACGATTGACCATCAGTCCCAACGTTGTAGAGTGCGCCGCCTCGTTGGGTCGCCGAATTGGCTTGGAAGGCGCAGTTGGTCAGCACCGGACTCGATACGCCCCAAGTCCCATTGTTGAGCATCGCCCCGCATAATCTTGCCGTATTGTCTTGCAGTGAGCAGTTAATCAGCACCGGACTCGATACGCCGAAAAACCCATCGTTGAACATAGCCCCGCCTTCGCTGGTAGCCGTATTGCTTTGCAGCACACAGTTGGTCAGTACCGGACTCGATACGCCGGAAAACCCATTGTTGAACATCGCCCCGCCTGATAAAGCCGTATTGCCGATCAGCGAGCAGTTTTGGAAACTGGGGCTGCACACCGACCTATAGCCGTCGTCGTTATAGACCCCACCGCCGTTAGTGTTCCCACCCCCATTGGCGTTCCCCCCCGTAACCACAAAACCATCGAGCAGGGCCGTATTGGTCAGCCCCGCCGGGTTGCTGATGACGTGGTAGGAGTTGTCGGTGTTGTTGCCCGCCGTGCCGATGTCGCCACTGAGCGTGCTGCTGCTGGGGTTTCCCAAAACAGGGTTTATCGCGGGGCGTTGGCTCAGGGCCGTTTCGTTGCCTACGAAGCCGCCGTAGATGGCTACGCCGTTTTTCATCGAAAAGCTGATGGTACGGCTGTCGGGGCCGGTCGTGGTGGTGGGTTTGTAGGTCCCGGCGGCCACCCAGATTTCGGTGATGCTGGCGTAGGTGTTGGCCGCCGCGAGGCCTTCGGTCAGCGTTTTGAACGCCTGCCCCCAGGTGCTGCCGTCACCACTGCTCCCCACTGCCTGATTGACGTGCACCCGGGTAATGGGCGTGTTGATACAGCCGCCACTCGCCGGGGCGCAGGCATCGAGCGTGCCGGGGTTATTGTCATCGCAGTTTTTCGGTACATATACACATCCCCCCGCAGCCCTGTCGCAATAGTCAGTGGTACAGCGGTTGTTGTCGTCGCAGGTGCGGGGCGTATTGACGCATTGGCCGTTGGTGCATTGGTCGGTCGTACAGGCGTTGCTGTCGTCGCAATTGGCATCAGTGGTGCAGGCCAGACCGGTTTGGGTGAGTTGCCGGTTTGTGGGGGGCAGCAGGTTGCCGTCGTAGCGTTCGCCATCCAGAAACAGGCTGGGCGAACTACGTACCTGCCGGGCCTGGGTTTGCTGGCTGTGCCTCGCCAGCCGGTCCTGCGCCGTCTCCTGTTGGGTCAACTGCGTTACCTCGGCCACGTCGAGGCCCACTTGCCGGGCGGCCTGTTGCCAGTCGTCGGTCTGGTAGTTGGTGGCCCGCGCCGCGAGGTAAGCCAGCCACCGGGCTGGGAATCGGTCGGCAATCACTAACTGCCGTACGTTTTCGGCCACCTCCGTTGGCCCGTGCAAACTGCGGTAGGGTTGCAAGCTGCTTGGTGCCGCCGGGGCCACGATGTAGTAAAGCTGGAAATGGAGGCGGCTGCCAAATTCGTCGAGCAGGGGTATCAGGGCGGTTTCGGCCTGCACGCCAAAGGGACATTGGCTCATCACAAACAACTCGACGTTGAGCGTAGGCTGCGTCCTTAATTTGTCGATGATGTGCTGGCGCAGGGGGCTGTGCGGCGCGGGCGGGGCCGGGGTTGGGCCAGCCAGGACTACAGGCGAGGTCAGCAACAGGAATAGCGCAGGGGCCAGCCAGCGGAGGAGGTAACGAAGGGGGCGCATAGGTGTGAAAGGTTCATGGGGCGTTGGGGGTGGGGCAAAGCTCTACAGCAGCCTGCCAACGGCTGTGTGATAGTTGGTCAATCTTGTGTAATAGCTGGTCAACTTGTGTAGTATTTGGTCAAAGCAGCCCGACGCGCCGCAACACCGCCTCGAAACGGGGGTTGCCGTGCAGAAACGCGAACAGGGGCGACACCTTGAGGTAGTAAGGCAGCTGGCCGCCGTTGGCTCCGCGTTCGAGGTAGGCCAAACATCGGTCGGTGTCGCCCAGCCCAGCGTAGGTGGTGGCCCGATTGGCGTACTCGTCGGGCGTATCGGGCAGGCTATCCAGGCAAGCCTGCGCCCGTGCCGATTGGCCCAGCCGCCCATAGCAATAGGCGATCATGGATGGGTAAGCAGTGGTGGCCGAATTAAGCTGATGCCCCTGCTCGAAAGCATGAAGGGCGGGACCATATTGCCGCAGGTTGATGTAGTAGACACCCCTCATCCAGTATAGGGCGGCAAACCGGCTGTGCAACCGTTGCCCTTCGGCCAGAGCGGCCCGCGCTTCGGTCATGCGGTGAGCGGCCACCAGGTTGCCAATGTGGCCCATCAGAATCACCGGGTGCAGCGGGTCTACATCGATGGCTTTGGTGCTGTACTGTAAGGCGTTTTCGGTTTGCCCTATCGACCGCAGACTAAGGCTATACCAATAGTTGATGAGCGCGTCGCTGGGTTGGTATTTCAACGCGATACGATACGTCGTCAGGGATTGTTCCCACTTGTTCTGGTCGTGGTAGAGGTTGGCTAAGATAGCATACGCCATACCACTTTCGGCATTAAACCGGATAGCCGTAAGCACGTCCTTTTCTGCCTTTTTCCAATAGACCGGCGTAGGCCCGTACCCTTCTATGCCATACAAATAGTAGGCTTCTCCCCGGCTGGCCCAGGCCTCGGCAAAGGTGCTGTCGAGCGCAATCGCCTTATCGAACCGGCGAACGCTCTCGCGCAGACCGGGTTCGGTACGGTCGCGCAGCAAATACTGCCCTTTCAGGTACTGGTTGTAGGCTTCGGTATGCTGAGTGGGGGCCTGCGTTATTTTCTGGCGGGTATGCTGGCTCAACTGTTGGCCCAATTCGGCGGCAATCTGGTGGGCGGTCTGGCTCATAAACCCAAACAAGTCGTGGGGTTGCCCCTCGTAGCTGTTGCTCCACACGGTTCGGTTGTCGGCGGCCAGCACCAGTTCCACCGACACCTTCACGCGCTGTGTCTGCTGGTGCACCTGCCCCGTGAGCAGATACGTTACACCCAACTGGCGCGCAATCTGGTCGAGGGGCTGGCTGTTGGGCGTGAAGCGGGATGCCGAGGTGCGCGAAATGACCCGCAGCCCGTCCACGTAGGTCAGTAGGCCATGAATCTGCTCCATCACCCCCTCGGTATAATATTGGCTGCTGACCGGGCCGAGGTTCTCAAACGGTAGCACGGCTACCGCCACAGGCTGCGTCGCTTGTGACGGGCGGGTGGCCCACCAACTGCCCGCGCCCGCCAACCCCAGCACCAGCACCCCCAGGGCCAGCCATCGCTTCGGCCAGCGGTGAGACACCGGCACCGGGACGGTGGGGGCAGGCGTCGTGAGCGGCGTCGACAGAACCGGCTCCGGTGTGGGCGCAGGAGTAGCTAACAGCCGCTGCTTTCGGTACTCGGTGGGTGTGCTGCCCTGCCAGTTAGCGAAGTAGCGGCTGAGGTCCTGCGAGGTAGCGAAGCCCACCCGGTCGGCGATTTCGGTCACGCGCAGGTCGGTCGTCTCCAGCAGCGTTTGGGCCGTTTGGAGGCGGTATTGCCGGATGTATATCGCCAGCGAAAGACCCGTTTGCTCTTTCACGACCCGTGCCAGCGTGGAGCGGCTCACGCCCAGGTCGTGGCACAGCCCGTCGATAGAGAGCGTGGCCTTGTCGAGTTGTTGGTCGAGCCGGTGGTTGAACCGGTTCAGTAAGGTATTGTCGGTGATCATTTCCGTTGTCGGAAGTGGTCATTAGGTTGTTAACAGACTCGAATCAGTTGTACGATCACAGCGTGGGTAACATTAAACTTACAACCTACCTACTTATTAGTCTGTTACCTGGAATTTTTACTTAGCGGTGGCTCGTTATACCTAGGGCTTAATCACCTTAACGCTCTGTTGCCGGCCATTGCTCACCGCCCGCAGCAGATAGAGGCCAGCGGGCTGGCTGGCCAGGCTCCAGTCAACACCCTGCTCGGCAGCGGCACTTGACCAGCTTTGGTGGTCCACCTCAAGGCCCTGCCCGTCAAAGAGTTGTACTGTCAGCGGTTGGCCGCCTGCGCCCCCCACTGTGGCGCGTAACTGGTTATTCTCCAGCGGGTTAGGGGCTAAGATGATAGCTAATGGCGGGGTGTCTTCCGCCCTTCCCACCCGACCGCCGCAGTTGCCCAGTACCACGGCAAACGGCCCTGACCAGGTGAAGCTGCCGTCGGCGGCGAAGACTTTGCAGTAGAAGCTGGCATTGGTCTGCACACTCACCAGCGTGAGGCTGGCCGTGGTGGTGCCCCGCTGTACGCCGACTACGTCGAGGAGCTTGTTGGCCGCCGTCTGCCCGTTTTTGTACCACTCATAGCGCACCCCATTGGGCGGCACACTCAGCACTAGCTGACTACCCCGGCAGAGGGTCTGGCTGGTGGGGGGCAGGGGTGAGAGCACCGTCAGGCTGAAGGGCGTAGCCGGGCTGGTGCAGCCGAACCCGTCGGTCTGCGTCACCGAGAAACTGAACATACCCGCTGAGGCAATCGACGCATTCGGCGGATTGAGCCAACCGCTCGCGTTGGAGAAACTCAACGTACCCGTGGCTACGACATACTGCGTCAGCGAAACCGTTGCTGGGGCAGGTGCCGCCGCTACCGTGCGGCTCACGGGAGCCAAGGCGGGCGCGGCGGGCCGGGGCCGTACGGTCAGTACCATCGTGTTGCTGCTGACACTGCCACAAGCCCCCGACACCACGGCGTAGTAGTTGCCCGCGTCGGCAGGGTTGGCGGCGGTGAAGGTGAGGACGTTACTCGTTTTGCCGGTTAAGGCCGAAGCACCTTTGTACCACTGGTAGGTTAGGTTCGTCCCCGTTGCTGCAACGGGCAGGGCCGATGGCGTGCTGCCTTCGCAAACGCTGACCGAAGCGGGCAGGGCGTTGGTTAGGGTTGTTACCGCAACGGTGCTAACAGAGATCGAAGCCGTACTCGTGCAGCCATTTGCCCCCGTCACCGTGACCGAATACGTACCTGTGGCGTTTACCGTGGCGGTGTTGCCTGCGCTGCCGCCAATCTGCGTAGCCCCGTTGCTGAAGGCATAGGTGAAGCTGCCCGTTGGTGTAGCCGAGAGCGTTAAACTCGTTTGCGCGCAGGTCAACGTACCGGATGGCATAGCTGTGAGGCTAACATTTGTGGGAGCGGTGGTGTTGCTTTCGACCGTCGTAACCGCCGTGCTGGTGCAACCACCCACGCCCGATACCGTGACGGTATACGTACCCGGCGCACTCACTACGAACGTACCCGTGCTGTTGGTTTGCCCGTTGCTCAACCTATAGCCCGTTACGCCCGATGCTGTGGCCGTAAGCGTCACCGACGTTTGGCCGCAGGTCAACGTACCCGACGCGCTCAGGCTGACGGCCGGACTAGTCACCGCCGACACGCTCGTTTGAGCCGTAGCCCGGCACCCGTTGGTATCCGTCACGGTGACCGAGTAGGGATTCGCACCCACTGCCGGCATCACAACGGTCGTGCTGGTGGCCGAACTACCCGTACTGAAATTATACTGGTATGGACTGATTCCACCCGCACCCGTGGCCGTGAGCGTGACAGACTGCCCAACGCAAACAACTGTGCTCGAGGCGGTCAGAGTGGCCGTTACGCTGGCGGGCAGTTGCAACTCGACCGCCCCGGCATCGAGGCCGCTACCAAACGTGCGCGGCTGGCCTGCTGCGTCGGTTGCTGGTCCACCAACAAGGGTGTACGCGTTGGGGTCGGCGAGGTCGATGGCCTGGGCGCAGGGGTTGAGCTGAAGGCTGGTACTGCTCCTGAATGGGTTGCTAGTTTCAAACACGTTGCCCGTACCGTTGAAGCCGTTTGTGCCCGGTTCGAGTGCGCAGTTGTTGACGGTAGGGGCCTGCCCCAATGAGACGAACGTACCAGCTGCTGCATTTCCCCAAAAAACGCTATTGCTGAAAACAGGCAACGTTGTGCCCGGCGTAAAGAACGGCGGCACCGACTGGTCGTTAAAATTCACGCTGCTATTGCCCCAAAACGAACAGTTCACGAACGATGGCGACACTCCACCTACGAGCCGGGCGTAGTTGTAGGCCACACCACCCTGTGTGGCACTATTGCTCACGAAAACGCCATTGGCAACCATGAAGTTAGCCTCTCCACCCGCGTCGCCGTTGCTGTAGATAGCCCCACCCTGTGACGCCGTATTTCGCTCAAAACGACAGTTAACGGCCCGCCAGTTAGCGTTGCCATAGTTGAAGGTGTGGTTCATAATCGCTCCGCCAAGCGTGGCCGTATTGCTCACGAACGCCGTGTTTTCGAGGTACGGATTGGTACGCCCCTGTACCCGCGAATCGTTGTAGATGGCCCCGCCAAGCGGCGCGAAGTTGTTAGTAAACAGTACATTGCGTATTGTTGGGCTGCATACCCACCGCGCATTGCTGAGTGTAACCTGGTTGGCGTTGTTATACATGCCCCCGCCTGCATCGGTCGCGTAGCCGCCACTTACCACAAACCCGTCGAGGATGTCCGTATTGGTGATGCCGTTGCCGTTCAGAATGACGTGGTAGCTGTTGTCGGTGGTGCTCTCGGGATCGCCAATTTCTCCGGATAATGTACTGCTGCTCACCTGACCCAGTGTCGGGTTCAGGGCGGGCCGTTGGCTGAGCGTCGTTTCGTTTCCCACGAAGCCGCCGTAGATCTTCACGCCGGGTTGCATCGAGAAACTGAGGGCCCGGTTGCCGTCCTGCGTAGGAACGTACCGGCCCGCCGCTACCCATACCTGCGCCCCGCAACCGATTCCCGCGTTAATTGCCAGTTGCAGATTACGCCCGGCGACGGCGTTACCCCAGCTGTTACCCGTTTGCGCCCCCGCGCCGGTTTGGGTCACGTACAGCACCGACTGGCAGGGAATGGCCGTCACCGTCACTGTAACACTCCGCGTACCCGTAAAGCCGAGGGCGTTGGTGCCCGTTACCGAAATGACCGTGGTGGCCGTAGGCGTGAACACCACTGTGTTGCCCTGCGTACCGTTGGCCCAGGTGTAGCTCGTAGCCCCCGACGCCGTGAGCGTGACTGTCACGCCCGCCGTAACGATGGCCGAGGGTGTGGCCATGATAGACAGCACTGGTCGGTCGGAGGGGGCGACGGTCAGTTGCAGGGCCGTACTGGTGGTGCTGCACCCATCCGTGGCCGACACGCTCACCACATACGTACCCGAATCGGCCGTTTGGGCATTGGGAATCGACAGCGTTGCCGACAATTGACCAGATAGCACAGCCCCATTCCTGTACCACTGGTATGTGAGGGCCGCGCTGCTCGTCGCGCTGACGGGGACGCTCACGTCGTCGCCCGCATTGAGCGTCAGGCTACTAGGCGGCTGACTCGTGATCGTCACCAACGTACCTAACGTACCGGCAAACTGCTGCGCACCCATGTCGAGCACGCCGCCGCGAAGCCGGGCCGCCCCTACCAGATCAGTGCCGGGGCCACCGGCCGCGTTGTAAGACGCTACATCACCCGTTCCGATGGCTGGAGAGCAGGGGTTGAGCGCGACGGTAGCCGACGTTCCGGTTCCTGTGCCGGAAAACGGTGACGTACCCGCCACTAGATTGCCTGCACCGCCCGCTATGTTCGCTTCGAGCAATGAGGTGTTGGCCGTAAACGTCGAAGCCGGCGTAAGGGCTGTCCCCGCCCCGTTGTTCCAAAACACGCAGTTGGTCAGCACCGTACCGGCGATTCCGCTAATCGGGTTGTTGAAAATAGCCCCGCCGCTGCCCGTCGCCGTATTGCCGTAGAAGGAGCCGTTCACCACCGTGGGCACAGCCCGCCCATTGGTGAAGCCGATGTTGAACATAGCCGCGCCCCGCGTGGCGGTGTTGTTAATAAACGCACAGTTGACGAGCAGCGGCAGGGCTCGTCCGCCGCCGTATCCGTTGTTGTAGATGGCTCCGCCATCGGGTGCCGAGTTGCCCACAAAGCCGCAGTTGACCAACGTGCCGCTCGTAGTGCCATTGGGGTCGGGCTGGTTGTAAAACGCCCCGCCGAGAGCCGTGGCCACGTTCCGCTCGAAGGACGTGTTCTCGAACCGCGGACTCGACGTACCGCCGTTGCTGCCCTGATTCCAGACCCCGCCGCCATAGGTGGCCCGGTTGTCGACGAACGAACAGTTCCGCACCATCGGGCTACACATTTGCCCTGCGCCAACACCATTGTTGAACATACCCCCGCCAAATACGTCGGCCTGCCCCCCCGTCACGACAAATCCGTCGAGCAGCGACGAAGCAGTAAGGCCGGGGGTATTGTAAATGACGTGGAAACTATTGTCTGCTGACGTACCCACCGTACCGATATCGCCCGACAGCGTCGAACTGGACGGTTGTCCAGAGTTGGGGTTGGGTACTGGTCGTTGCAATAGCGATGTTTCATTCCCTGCAAAGCCACCATAAATCGCCACGCCGGGTTTCATCGAAAAGCTAACGGCTCGGTTAGCGTCCTGCGTGGGTTTATACGTCCCCGATGCCACCCACACCTGCCCACCGCACCCCTGCGCCGTATTGATGGCCAATTGCAGGTTGCGCCCGGCGAGGGCATTGTTCCAATCGGCCCCGGTCTGTGCACCGGCCCCGTTCTCGGTTACGTAAAGGGTTGGGCGGCAGACCACCGGCACCGTCGTGATTGTCACGCTTGTGATGCCGCCGTTAATACCCGTCAGGCCCGACACCGAGAAGACCGTGGTGGCGTTGACTGGCACAATTAACGGATTACCCACAAAGCCCGTACTCCATACATAACTGCCTGCGCCGGAAGCCGTGAGCGTGGTGGTCGCGCCCTGCGTAACGGTCAGCGAGGGGTTGGCCGTGACGTTCACCGTAAGGGAATAAACCGGTAATACGCTTAGCTGAAACGCCGTGCTGGTGAGGCTACAG
The DNA here is from genome assembly GCF_017353185.1 of Fibrella rubiginis. Classification (GTDB taxonomy): domain Bacteria; phylum Bacteroidota; class Bacteroidia; order Cytophagales; family Spirosomataceae; genus Fibrella; species Fibrella rubiginis. Next base: position 36,689 of record NZ_JAFMYV010000015.1, read on the forward strand.
CCACCACTGGAACTGGCCACAGCGACGTACCGGCCCGCATCGGCAAGAGCTGCGCTCGACAACGCTAACGTACCCGACGTTTGACCAGCTATCGGTACGTTGTCTTTATACCATTGAAAACTAATCGCCCCCGCACTCGTCACGCTGAAGGTTGCCGTGACGGCGGTGTTCACCGTCACGACTGTACTGGCGGGTGGCTGACTCACGAGGGTGAGCAGGTCGGTCAATGAGCCGTCGTACTGCCGCGCACCCATGTCGAGTGTGCCGCTACGGAAGCGTGCGTTGCCCAATTCATCGGTTTGAGGGGCGTTGGCCATACTGCCAAAAAGGGCCGTGTAGGAGGCAACGTCGGCGTTGTTGATGGCTTCCGAACAGGGATTCAACGAGGTCGCCGTGGTGCTGACAAACGGCGAAACGGGCGCGTAGCGAATGCCGGGGCCGAAAAAGACATCCGACCACGCTTCGAGCAGGCTGTGGCTCAACACCGGCTGGGCGGCATCGTAATACGTGAAAGCCCGGCTCCCGCCGTTGTTCCAGAACACGCTGTTGGTGATTGAGGCCCCGTTGTTGGGCCAGTTCATGGAGTTGGTCACGCCCACAAATCCATCGTTCACCGAGCTGTTACCCTGAAACGAGCAGTTCATGAACCGAATTGGTACGCTCGATTCGTAGTATACCCCGCCAGCATTGCCGGCCGAATTGCCTTGGAACGAACAGTTGGTGAAGCCCGGCGAGCCGTTCACCGAATACACGACTCCGCCCTGCCCACCGTTGCCGAATGCGCTGTTGCCCGTGAAGCTGCAGTTGATGAAGCCCGGCGAACCGCCATCGTTACTGATGGCTCCGCCATAGCCGTAGCAACCGTATATACCGCAGCCCCCCGCGCTGTTGCCCCGAAACACGCAGTTTTGAAACACTGGGCTGCCAGACTCTATGTACACAGCTCCGCCCTGTACTGCCTGAATCTCGGTGTTAATGAGGGCAAGGTTGGCCGCGTTGCCGCCCGTCAACTCGAACCCATCGAGTTGAGCCGAAGTATTCAGCCCCAGACTACCTGGCAGGAAGAATATATGGTAGCTGTTGCCCGCCAACGTACCGTCGTTGTCGAGGTCCCCGCTGAGGGTCGTCAGGTGAGTGCGCGGGTTGCGCTGCGCCAGCGTGGGTGACCCCGTGGCTGGAAAACCTCCCAGCACCATTACACCGTTTTTCAGCGCGAAACTGATGGTCTTGTCGAGATTGGCCGAGCCACCGGGCTTGTACGTACCGGCTGCCACCCAGACGGCATCGCCCGCCAAACTGGCGTCGATCGCTCCCTGTAAATCAGTGGTGCTGCTCGCCCACGAGGTTGTGGCCGAAGCAGGGTCCGTGTGGGTGCCGGTCGTCGAGACGTACCGGATTGTTTGTCCGTTCGCCAGTGAAGGCCATAACCAGCCGGCGACACCGAAGAGAAATGAGAAACAAAAACGCAGGCTGAACCGACTGCCTGGCAGGAGGGTAAAGAATGATGGCATTCAGTGAATGAGTAGGTTACGAAAACAAAGGAAATTAGCACCTACCCCTTAGTCAATACCCGGCATGGGTAGTCGAATACCATCCAATAAATACTTGGTCATTTACTCATAACAACGAGCACCAGATCGCCAGTTGCAGCAAGGCCGTAGTGTCGCGGGCACCCGTGCGGGCGAGCATGTTGCGGCGGTGCTTCTGCACAGTCTCGACGGTGATGCCAAGCTGTTGAGCAATCTCTTTTGAGTCCTTTCCCTTGTGCAGGCACCGCAATACCTCTTTTTCCCGAACAGATAGAATGTCAATTTCCAAAGCTTCGCGTTGATGCGACAAGTAACAGAACACCCGTTCGTTCTGCTCGCCGAAGGTCGCCCGCATCCAGTAGTGATCGCCTTTAATGAGGTGCGCCACGTCCTGCATAATCACCAGCACAATGCGCGGCAGGTTGTTGGCATCGGGCTCCACGAAATGTGACACGGCCAGCAATCGACCCGTTCGACCGTCGGGGCGGCTGAATTTCATGCCGCAATGGACCGCCTGACTGTTCACGCGTTGCTCCTGCGGCAGGCGGTCGTGGAGGGATAAATGCCACGAATCGGCCAAAAAGGAGTAGTCGGCGTGATCGGTAGTCAGCAGAGAATGGTAGCGGGCTACGTCGGCGGGGCCGGGCGACGCTTCGCCGTTGGTAGCAAACCCGAAGAGGTTCGTACTGTCGCTGGCATAAAGTATCTGATAGTTCAGGTTATCGCAGACCATGTACACTACCTGATCCAGCCCCGGCAGCGACAGGATTTGCTCGATGGAGTCGATGTAGCGTTTGTAATTGGGAACCGGCAACTCAGCACAATGTCGCTGAAACGACTGGCGAAGCCGGGCACGAACGGATGGTAGCATGAAGAAGTTACGGCAGTGGCAGGCAAGTTAATGCCGAAAGCCGCTGCCCCACTAAAAAAGGCGTTGAGGTAAGTGAATGGCTTACCTCAACGCCTTTTTTAGTGGGGCAGTTGATTGGCTAGACGGCTGTGTTGGTTATTGGACTCCACACACGCCTGCCAACCTTACTCTTTCATCACCTTAACAGTCTGGCTTTGGCGATCCGTAGTGGCCCGCAGTAGGAACGTACCGGCCGGCTGCTGACTCACGTTCCACTCAACAAACTGCTCGTCAGCGGCTTCTTGCCACTGCTGCTGCATCACCGCTTTGCCCTGCACATCAAGAAGGCGCAGGGTCAGGGCTTGGCCGCCCGCACCGGTGATGGTGGCCCGTAGGGTATTAGCCACCAGGGGGTTGGGCGCCACACGTACCTGTATGGCTAGCACGGGTTCAGTAGTCCCCACCCGCCCGTTCGGGCAGTTACCCAGTACCACGGCAAATGGACCCGACCAGGTGAAAGAGCCGTTGGCGGCGAAGGTCTTGGCATAGTAGGTGGCGTTGGTCTGCACACTCACCAGCGTGAGGCTGGCTGTGGTGGTGCCCAGTTGTACCCCTGCCACGTCTGTGAGTTTGTTGGCGGCCGTCTGGCCGTTTTTGTACCACTCATAGCGCGTCCCTGTCGGGAAGACGTTCATCACCACGCGGTTACCCCGGCAAAGGGTCTGGCTGGCGGGGGGCAGGGGCGAGAGCACCGTCAGGCTGAAGAGCGTAGCCGGGCTGGTGCAGCCGAACCCGTCGGTCTGCGTCACCGAGAAACTGAACACACCGACCACCGAAATGTCGGCATTGGGTGGGTTGAGCAGGCCATTAGCGCCTGAGAAACTCAGCGTACCCGTAGCTATCACAAACTGCGGCAGCGGAATGGTAGCGGCGGGCGCAGCTACGGCCGTGCGGCTGACAGGCGAGAGGGCCGGGGCCGCCGGGCGGGGCCGAACGGTGAGTACCATCGTATTGCTGCTGACCGTACCGCAGGCTCCTGATACAACCAGGTAGTAGCTACCTGCGTCGGCGGGGGTGGCCGCGGTGAAGGTCAGTACGGGCGTGGTTTGGCCTGTTAAAGCGGAGCTGTTTTTGAACCACTGGTAGGTCAGATTAGCTCCCGTGGCGGTGATTGTCAGGCCCGAGGGTGTGCTGCCTTCGCAGACGCTGACCGAAGCGGGTAGCGAGTTGGTCACACTCGTTACGGCCACTGTGCTCACCGAGATGCTGGCCGTGTTTGTGCAACCGTTGGTCGCTGTCACCGTCACCGAATACGTACCTGTCGTGTTGACCGTGGCGGTGTTGCCCGTGCTGCCGCCGAGTTGGGTAGCCCCGCTGCTGAAGCGGTAGGTAGCTCCGGTGCCGGCCACAAGCGTCAGCGACGAGTTAGCGCAGAAGGTCAGGCTACCTGTCGAAGAGATTAGGCTGGCCGTGGGTGTGATGGTGTTCTGGCTAATTGTCGTCGTAGCAAACGCTGAGCAGCCATTACTGCCGTACACAATCACCGTATAGGTTTCGGGCACGGTGATGACGCGCTGAGGACCGTTCGTAGCAGGAAACGTGGTCGTGCCATAAATGAAATAGGTTAGTCCATCGCCGGTGGCCGAGGCGTTAAGTGTCAGGCTAGTTTGCGCACACGTCAACGTACTGCTTGGGGTGGGTGTTAAGGTTACACCCGTTGGGGCGGTTGTACTTTCAAAAATCGTTTTGGTGGCCATCGCCGTGCAGCCATTCGCCCCCGTCACGATAACCGAATAAACACCCCCTGCTGAGATGATGCGCTCAGTACCCGTACCGGGCAGCGTACCAGACGGACCTTTGAATACATACGTCAGGCTCGCCGATTGTGTGCTGGTGGGCGTAGCCGAGGCGGTGAGCGTCAAGCTGGGTATGGCGCAGTTGATGATGTTAGGTCCAACAACACCCGACAGGCTCGACGTGAGGGCCACACTGGCTGGGGCGGTCTGGTCGCTGCTGATGACAATGGTCGTGACGCTGAAGCAACCCGCTGCGTTGGCGACCGTCACCGAATACGTCCCCGCCACGTTTACCGCTACAATACCTGTTGCGTTCGTCTGGCTGAATCCACCCGGCCCGGCAAAGCTGTAGCTGCTAGCTCCGGAGGCCGTGAGCGTCAAACTAGGTACGTTGCAGGTCAGCGTGGTAGAAGGACTGGCCGAGACGGTGGCCGTTACCGATTCGACCGTGATAGCCACGCTGGTTGTTGATGTACAGCCGCTGGTGGCCGTCACGGTGAGCGAATAGATCCCGCTGTCAACGGGTTGTAAGTTGACCAGCAGGGGGTTCGACACGGCGCTGCTAAAACCGTTCGGCCCCGACCACCTGAAGCCAGCCCCCCCGCCCCGATCAGCCGGAGGTTGGCACCCGCGCAGAGCGTGGTCGTATTGGGATTGGTCGTAATGCTGGGAGTGGGAATCTGGGCATTGATCGAGACCGTCGCGCTCGATATGCAGCCACTACTATTGGCCGCAATGACCGTGAAGGTGTACGTACCCGACGGAATGCCTGTCAGCGTAGTGGTATTCGACGTACCCACAGCCGTAATCCCGCCCGGCCCGACAAAGGTGTAACTTGACAGCCCGCCCGTCGCCGTCAAACTTACGCCCGTGCCACACACAACTGTACCCGCCAGCGTGACCGTTGGCAAAGGGTTCACCGTAGCCGACGCGGTGGCCGTGCTGCGGCAACCACCGGGCGACGTACCCGCTACCGAGAAGCTATATGTATTCGCCGCCAGCCCCGTTACCTGTGTGCTGCTCGCCGTTCCGGTGCTGGTAAACCCGTTTGAACCAGTGTAGGTGTAGCTGCTAAAACCGCTCGACGCCGTGAGCGTAAGTGCGCTGCCTTCACAGACTGCCGGAGTGGCAAGCGTCAGGGGTAGTGGGTCGCTAACTGTTAGCGAAGCCGTTGCCGTGTTGCTGCACCCGTTGCTGTTGACGGCCTTTACCGTAAAGCTATACGGACCCGCCGTAAGCCCCGCTACCTGTGTCGTGTTCGATGTACCGGTGCTGCTGAATCCATTTGACCCGGTGTAAGTGTAGCTAACCAGCCCGCTGGTGGCCGTGAGCGTGGCCGAGGCAGGCGTACACACGTTCGGGGCCTGAAGTGTAACGGTCGGCAGGGGGTTTACGGTCAGGGTAGCCGCGCCGTTGGAGGTGGCCGAGGCCGGTTCGGTGGTTTCGGAGGCGATTACCCGGTAAAACGTGCCGTTCAGGCCTGTCGGGTTTAGCACCGTCAGCGTGGCCGACGTGGCGCCGCTATACACCGGCCCGTTGCTCACGTTCGTCCACGTGCTGCCGGTGGGCGACGATTGCCATTGGTAGTTGGTCGCGTTGGTCGCCGACACCGAGAACGTCGCCGTCTGGTCGGCGCAAACCACTTTACTAACAGGTTGCTGCACAATGATCAGTTCCAATACCGTGAAGGTGCAGGTGCTGGGCAGGAAGCCCGCCAGCGATGTTTGTGGGCAACCGTAGTTGGTTGTGGGGTCGTAAAAAAAGCCTTCGCACGACGTACCCAGGTTCGGCACCGTCCACTTGGCTTTCGTCATGATGGCGTTGCGAAGCGGGCGCGGGAAGCCCGTCGAAATGTTGCCCGGTGCGGCGCAGTCATATTTGGCCGCCGCCGGGTATTGGTAGTGGTTTACCTCGATGGCGGCGTTCATGCCGTTGGCCGTCAGCGAAGTAGGGAAATCCGACACTGCCGGGTTAAATTCGGTACCCGTCGTGGGTGCCCACAGCCCGATAAATCGCACGCCCGTCAAAACGATGGGGTTCGCCGCCCGCGCCGAGGTTGCCTGGTAGGCAAACAGTTCATCGCCGTTGGTGACGGTGCCAGGTGCCGGGTCAGGTGACTCGGTCATGTTTAGCCAGTACGGCCCCGTACCAGCGGGCGAGGTGTTGAAGGGCGTAATTTTTTCTTCGCCCGTAACCGTCCCGATGCTGGCCGAGAGGGTGTATTTGCAGGTGATACGCACTACCGTTCCCGCCGCGAGGCTCGTCGAGGTCGTCCAGCTAATGATACCGTCGTCGGCCGAGCCGGTGCCACTACCGTTGTTTTGCGGACCGGCTGTCCACGAAGGCTGGAATCCGCCACTGGTTTTCCAGCCGTAGTCGGTGAAGTATATTTTGGTATTGGCCGTGACCTTCTTCAGCAGCATAAACTGAAACTGATCGTCCTGTATCGACCCTGGCGTAATGGGCACGCTCGTCGGCCCGACCGGGTTGGTTGGCCCCAGTCCCCGGTCGTCGGAGATGTTGAAGGCCACGAACACCACGTCGCCCGGCCCCAGCGTAGTTTGCCCCCAGCTGAGCAGTGGGCTAAGCGTCAGGGTAAGAAGGAAGAGTTTGTATAGCTGTTTCATATCCTTAAATGCACAAATACGTGTTGAACCAGTTGGCGTAGGTGTTGAGTTGCCCCTGTGCGAGCAGGTGGTCGATAGGGTCGTTTGTTGAGACTGGTGCGCCGGGGTGTAAGCGGCAATGACCCGTGTCGGAGGCCAAAACAGTGGCTTCGTATAGCGGGCCGCTTGTGTAGTGGGTGGTTGCGTTCATGGTGATAGTGCCGCGTGGGCTATCGAACGAACTGGTAGCGAGTTGGTCAATGGCCGAGAGGTCAGCCAGATAGGTCAGCAGGATAGAAGCGGCTTCATAAGCCAGCAGCGAGAATAGGTTCGGGTGCCGTCCGCGTCGGCGAAGAGCTTCCTGAAACCGCTGATTGAGTGGATTGTCCAGCGTCTGCGACCAGGCAACATACCCACGAATGCCCTCGGTCTGGTAAGGCACCTTCGCCAGGGTCTGCTCTTCCAGCAGCAATGGCCCCCCCCATATGGGTACGTCCCGGTGCGGCGGCAGAGCCACGTACCCGGCAAAAAATTGCTCGGCCATATCGGCGGTGTAAAGGGCCACGATGCTGTTGCCCGCGTCCTGCTCAAGCCCCGTTTGAAGTTGCGCCAGCGTGAAATCGGCGGTCTTCAGTGGTGAAATAGCCCACTGCCCCATTGTGCTGCCCCCCGCTGCCACGCCCTGCGACACCGCATAGCCCTGCAAGTACCCGGAATCATAGTACGAAGCAGTCTGAATCACCGGTCCCAGTGCGGCGGCATCACGTCCGGCGAGCCACGTACCCGCGCAGGTCTGCAAGGAGTGGTAATAGACATGCGACGTGGGCGCTTCGCTCGCGGAAGGCTGCCCCGAAAAGAATTCGCCGATCACATCCAGTACCAATAGCAGCCGGTTGGCCGTTGCGAACATCGGTGCCAGCGCGTCGCCCACCCGTTTGCTCACCATCCCAACCACGACGTCGGCCCCTTCCTGTAGCAGGAGCTTCTGCGCTTTCGTCTGCACATTGGCGGGGTTGGTGCCGTAGTCGATGCCTTCCAATACCAGTTTCGTATCGGCCAAACTAACCTCATCTAAGCCCGCCCGCAACCCCTCCACAAGGTCGAATGGCAACGTGGGGTAGAGCGATGATTGAGGAAGAAGAAGGCCGATGGTCATAGTTTGAGTAGGCAGTGTGTAATAGGCAGTGTGCAGTGGCAGTAGGCAGTGCGCTGCTAAGGCACAAGGTTATTGTTTGGCAGCGCACTGCCTACTGCCACTGCACACTGCCTACTTTTTTAAGTTCTACTTGGGAAAACGCCTGATAACGCGATGCAGCAGTTGAGGACGAGGTACGGTTGCATGACCGGGAACGGTTGGCTACCTCCGGCACTGGCCGTTTGGGTATTGGTCGCGCTGACACCCATATTAGTGTTCCCGCTCGTGCCGTAGCTGCCACCGGGGGCCGGGTAGTTGTTGGTGGGGCTGTTGCTGTTGGCGGCGGTTTTATTTGCCGGTGGCCTGAACGTGAGCTGATGCGTGTGTTGCGGGATCTGTTGCACCGATAGTGTCTGCGTGGCGGAACCTGCCCGTTCGCCCAGGGTGTGTCCGTTGCCTTCGCCCATCGCTGCCCGCCCGCGCAGGTCGGGCAGGGCGAAGTTGACTGTACCATTGCCGCCGTAGGTCGTGCCCAACAGCGAGAACAAAGCCTGATTCTGCGCGATGGGTAGCAACTGCCCGTTGCACTGCGCCCAATTTTTGGGGGCGAAGTTGAACGAGAACCACATCATTTCAGCTAAGAGGGGGGTCTGTCCGAATAAAGCTGCCATAGTAAATGGTAGAGTTAACTGCGAGGCGGGAAAATGCCCTGCAGGGCGATACAATAGTTAATGGTCAGATACGGCTGCATTACGCTGACGGGTTGGGTCCCACCCGCTGCCTGAAGCGTTAACGGATATTGCGCCATGAGTGCGTCGGTGGTGGTGGCGTAGCGGTTGGCGGCTGCGGCGGCTGGTACGGCCCCGGTGGGGTCGCCGGTGGAGGCGTTGGTAGTCGAGGCGGCCTGCGTGAGTGTAGGGCCGCCGCCGTGCGTATGGGCAGGCATCTGTGATTCGAGCAGTGTGATGGTTTCCGAACCACCTTCTTCGCCAAGAAAGAAATCGGGAAGGCCCGGCCCCTGCCCATACCCGATGGGTATACGCCCCTGTAAATCGGGCAGGCCAAAAGTCGATTTGCCGTCGCCGCCGTAGTTCGTACCGAGCAGCGAGAACAGGGCTGTATTTTGCGAAATAGGCAGCAGTTGCCCGAAGCACCGCGCCCAGCCTGTGGGAGCAAAGTTGAAGCCAAACAGGCCAATTTCGCTAACAAAAGGTTCCATAGAGGTGCAGGGTTAGGTTGGTGATGGGAAGATGCCAAACAGCGAAATGACGTAGTTCATCACCAGATAGGGCTGGGCAATCTGGATGGGCTGATTGCCGCCCACGCTTGTTGATTGGGCGAGCGTTGTGACGTTGGCCATCTGCGTATTGGCGTTGGCGAGTGGTTGGTAGAACTGCCCGCCCCGACCCGCGCCCGCCGCGAAGAAGCCGTTTTCGGGGTTGTTGGTTGTGCCTGCCCCCAGTTGCGCCAGCGGTTGGTAGGTGTATGAATGTGTATGGGCAGGCAGTTGCTGTGTCGTCAGCGTTCGCTCGAACGTTCCGCTCATCTCGCCAATGGTGTAGTTGGGTAAACCCGCCCCCTGCCCCATGTGGATGGGTACACGCCCCTGCAAATCGGGAATACCGAAGGTGTTTTGCCCGTCGCCGCCGTAGGTGGTGCCGATGAGGTTAAACAGGGTTTCGTATTCGGAAATGGGTAGCAGCTGACCGTTGCAGATGGCCCAGCCGTTAATAGCGAAATTGAGGCCCACAAGCCGAATTTCACCTACGTAGGGGGTGGCTCCTGAAAACGTATTCTCCATGATTCAGGCGGATTGGTGGGTGGTGAGAACGGTTTCGTGCAGCACCTTGCCCGCCAGGTTCTGGTGGGTCAGCGCGTCGTCGTGGATGGTTACTACGCCCAACGTACCCAGCAGTTGGCTACGGCGTTGGAGCGGCGCATCGGGCAGGCCCACACGAGCCATTACGCGGCAACGTACTACTAACTCACCCAGCAGGAAAGTATGGGCAAACGACCCAAACCGGGCTGAGGGTGAATCGGTAAAGAGTTTCTCGGTATCGAATACGACAGGTATACTGGCAGCGCTGGTCAGCTGAGTAAAATCGGCCTGGACCAGATTGGCAAGTGTGGCCAGTGACGTGTGTCCGGGGCTGTATACGTAGTCGAGTTGAAGCTGCTCCAGCGTACCGAGCTGATCTACTACCCGGACAAGCTGAGCCTGAGCCGCTGCCGGGACAGTCTCCGGGTGTGGCTTACCCAATACCGAACCTGGCAGTAGAGGGAGCAATAAACCCGCGAGTGTTTTTGTGATAAATAAACGTCTCTGCATGCAGTGGTTGGGTGTAGCGACTAGTTGATAATACGTTATCAGCCAATTACTCGGGCTAAGTGCGGCTATAATGTTCGGGCATTGTTATGGGTAATTCAATAGTATTTACTGAGGGGTAAGTATACTTAGTTGAGAGACTATATTATAGTTAGTTTCTGTTGTTTCTGGAGGTGGAGGGTATCAAAAAAACAGTATACAACCAGTGAAGAAACCTGACCGATAGTGCATAAAAAAACGCCCCTCACCGCAGTAAGGAGCGTTTTCTACACCCGATCTTTCAGCTACAGCTATTCGCCCAGCCCGTCATCAACCCATCGTTTTATCACGGCAATCTTCTCTTCCGACAGGCGGGTACCATTGAATGGCATCATGCCCGCTGCCCCCTGCGCCCGGCTAACCCGATTTAGGATAAACGGGCCAATGGCTTTGGCATTGGCGTAATTGTTCACGTGTTTCACCCGTGCGGCATAGGCCGGACCGCTGGTTGCAGAATGGCAGAATGAGCAACTAGCCACCAGAATAGGGTTTACATCTTTTGCATAACTGGTCTGCGGCCGGAACCCGGCATCCAGCGCTGTGTTCACATGCAGCGTGTCGGTAAGGGACTTCGATACGTCGATGGTGACGGTGCGGGTCCAGCCCAGCTTATCGGCGTCACTGTCGGTGAGGCCGCTACCCGTACCTGCCAGGGTCGACACCATGCCTGAAGGGGTCACAAACTGTAATTTATAGTTGCCAGAAGTCAGCTTGTCGTAGGTGTAGAGGCCCGCCGCCGACGTAGTGGTACTGTCTAATTTGCGGGTGCCGCTGCCATCGTAGAGGATCACTTTTACGCCCGTAGCGCCCTGCTCTCCCGCATCCTGCTGTCCATTGCCGTTGGCATCGATCCATACTTTATCGCCGATGGTGCCGTATTGAGCGGGGGGAGCCACGTCGGTGTTGCTACAGCCGTTGAGCAGTAGGAGTGCCGCTGCCGCACCAATCAAGTGTACTTTTTTCATGGTAGTAAGTGGTTTGAGAAGGTTTGGAAAACGACGCGTTTTCCAGGGTCAAACCCAGTACGGCCACAAAGGCTGACAGGTTGCTTGCGTACAGAAAAATACTCAGGAGTGGGCTATGAAGGGGGTAAACCTATAAGGTTTCTTTCAACCTTATAGGTTTGAATCGGCGTAGCTGGCGAGAAAGGCCTTTACCTGATTGTGAAATTTCTTGAAACTTTCAGAGCGTTGTTCCAGCCAATCAGAATCAAAGCCGATTAATAAGCTACTGGCTATTTCTACCTGATGATCTGGCTTTTTTATTTCACCATATACCAGCCTTTTACATTCTCTTCTGATGATTGTCTCTAACGTTTGATTCTTAGTAGAAGAAGGATTTTCCTGATGATTCTTTATGTACAGTAACCAATGCTCTATACATTGAACGGGTATCATAAACACAACTTTTGGATGCCCTCCACAAGCTGCATCGTGTTTTATTTTCAACTCGTCAATACGCTTGGGCTGAGTTGTGTCAGCATCACGTCCAACAATCAATACGTCGAGTTGATATTTAGTAAAGCCAAGACGGGTGGCATCAGAGATTGAATCATCAACTTCCTTTGCATTAGAAGCACGAATTTGCCAACCAAACGCTTCGTTTTCCAGGAATGTGTCTGGAAAGCAAGCGGTTAGATAATGATGAATAAAATTACGATGTGCTTTGTCTTCACACAGAATGCCAAAGATGACTAATTTATTCATCGGGGAACGCCGCCAATTAATCCAACTTTCCACGCCTGCCCCAAGCCATTAAGGTACTGTGGTGGGTCGATGCCTAACCGTTCGCTTTCAGCGGTTTCCGGCTCAATAATATCTTTTTGTAGGTTCTTGACATGAGTGGCACCCTCGTCATCTTTATCAAACACGAACACTGATTCGGGCATGTCCTTGAACATATCGACCACAATAGGGCTGTGCGTGGTCATAATTACCTGAATGTCTTTTTCTTCGGCCAACCCAAAAATAAAGTTGATGATCTCTTCAATCCGGCGTGGGTGAATGCCTTTTTCTGGCTCTTCAAGCAGAAGCAGTTTAGGTGGATTGGGTTGGTTGATGATGCAAAGTAGGGCAAGAAAGTACAGTGTCCCTTCTGAGAGTTCGTCAGCCCAGTATGTTACATTTTGCTTCTCATTTGTAAGCCCAATTCGCTTAAATGCTTTGTCTTTTCCATGAAATTTTATTAAGTCTTCTGTTACATTACTATTATCTAAGTTAATTTCGGTGAATTCTGGAATGCATTTCTGTAAATCTTTTTCAATTTGGCTAAATGTAGTACGACGATATTTTCCAAGCATTAAATCTAAAAAATTCACAAGATCAGAAGCATCATAATTAACTGTTTCTGTTTCTTTCCCGACGGGACCTGGAACAGTTAATTTATTTGGATCTGGTTTATAAATCAAAAAATTCCCAAATTGTCTTCGTAGATAGCTGATACCAGGATACCCGTTGTTGTCTCTACTAATTTCAATTCCGTCTTTTATTATTGTTTGGTAGGACTGCTTATCATCGTTATTCTGAAAAGATATTCTGCGACCAAAAAGAATAGACTCATTGTCTCTACTATACGTGAGCTCCAAAGAAATGTAGCTTGAAGATCGTAAAAAGCTATAGCTTAAGGTTTGGTGTTCTGACAGTGAAGGATTTTGTAAAACAACTTTATTGAAAAACTCTAACGCCTTCAAAAAATTCGTCTTGCCGGAGTTATTGGGACCGATGAGGAGATTGACTTTCTGGAGGTCGAGCGTGACGTCTTTAAGGCTCTTGAAGTTCTGGATCGAAACGCGCTTGAGCATGGTTGGTTGGCAGTCGGTTGTGGCGCAATACTACGGATTTTCGTTCGCCCGGCAGGCCGCGTAGCGGTCAAATGTTTGTAGCAAGGTGAGGCTTGGAAGAATCACAGCGTACCGTAGGTACGCCACAACGATGTTCTGCGGTCGCGTACCTACGGCACGCTATGATTCTTCCAAACCTCACCTTGCTACAAACATCTGACCGCTACGCGGCCCGGCTACGCAGACAGTCCGGCGATTGAATTATGCAGTTTGTCAGACTGAGGTAATTCCAATAGCATAAAAACCGGTTTAATAAATACGCACTAGTAAGGGCTATAAATCGCAGGGTTCTACTTTATGGGTGTAGACTCTGTTGTTATGAATCGAACTCTTATCCTGTGTGTGGCCTCGCTGCTGACACTGTTGGCTTGCTCCAAAGCTGATCCCGTGATCGCCGTAGTCGATACTACCGAGACGTTCCGGGCTAAACCCGCCGTAGATGGTAGCCGTATTGCCTGGGATTACAGCACCCTGCGGAAAATTGCACCCGTGTCGGGTGGAGTAGTAGGCTACAACGGCTATGCCCGGCTCATTCAGCGGTTCGACAAGTCGCTGATCTGCGTCTATGAAGCCAACGGCACCATTGAGGCTGTTAGCAGCACCGACGGCGGGCAGTCATGGGGTGGACGGGTAGTGGTGGCGCGGGCCGAGCCGGGCGTAGCCATGACCGTACCCGACATCCTGGAACTGGCCGACCATTCGCTGCTGGTGTCGTATAATCCCCGCCCTAAGGCCAACAATGGGGCCAACCGGTTTGGTATCAGAACCATCAAAAGCTACGATGGCGGCCTGACCTGGAAAGATGCCCGGCTCGTTTATGAAGCAGGAAACACCTTCGAGAACGGCTGCTGGGAACCTGCCGCCATCCAGTTGCCATCGGGCGAAATCGGCCTTTACTTCTCCAATGAGGGCATCTACACCACCTCCGACGAGCAGAATATTTCGCTCATGCGCTCAACGGACGGGGGCCTGACGTGGACCACCACGCCTGAAATCGTGTCGTTCCGGGCCGGTCGGCGCGACGGTATGCCCGTGCCGGTGTTGCTGAAAGACAAGGGTGAGGTTGCTTTTTCCATTGAAGACAATTTCCAGACGACGTTCAAACCCTACATCATCCGTAATGCGCTGGCCGACAACTGGAAAAGTGGCCCCGTCAGTGGTAACGGCACCAACCGCAACTACGCCCTGAGCGAGGTTATTGCCGACCCGATTTATGCCGGAGCGCCCTACCTGCGTCAGCTTACGGGTGGGGAAACAATCCTGAGTTGCCAAAGCACCGAAGGGCGGGTCAGTAACGACATTGGCGTGTCGCGGATGCTGGTGTACGTGGGCGATACTGAGGCCCGGAATTTCAGCCGGGGGTCTGAACCGTTTACCATAAAAGCAAACAAAAGCGGCCTCTGGAACTCGCTGAGTGTGTTGACCGACAACACCGTCATTGCCCTCACGACCACCAACTCCTACGCTGATACCAGCACTGAAGTATGGATGATTAAGGGCTACGTCATCCCCGACCAAACCGCTCCGGTACGTACCGTGGCCGTGGACGGCGACCTCAGCAATGACAACTGGCCAGCTACGTTGCCCGTTTTTGTGGGTGGTAAAGGCCCGGCGCAACTCCGGGGCGGCTTTGCCTACAGTGACGAATTCCTGTTTGTGGGTGCCACCGTCAACGACAAAACCATGGTGGCCAACTCGCCTTCGCCGCTGGACGACGACGGCATCTGGGTAGCTCTCGATGCCACCAACAAATCGGCGGAGGCGTTGACGCGTTCGATCTTTGCCGTTCATGTGACGTCAGACGGGCGGTTGCTGGTGCAGGAAGGCTCAAAAGGGAGCTGGGTAGCCTACGACGGCACCACCGACGGTATCAGGAAAGCCACGAAAAAACGCGCCGATGGTTATGATGTAGAAATGGCTATTCCGTGGAAGCTGCTGGGTGGCAAACCCGCTTCCGGCGTCCGCATTGGCTACACCCTGGGCCTGACCAACGATGACGCTTCCACCACGTATACCGAATCTATTTCCGGCAATCGCGATCTGGCGCCCTATACCTGGTCGAGGCTGGTGTTGAAGTAGTGGGGAATGAGGTGGGTGTAGCTTCGCGCTTTGTTGGCTTCGCGCTTTGTTGGCTTCGCGCTACGTGCCCTTCGACAGGCTCAGGGTGACAGCCCACCTAATTCAATTCAGGTAAGTTAATTCTAGTTTCCTGTCACCCTGAGCCTGTCGGGGACGCCTAGTCGAAGGGCCTAGAGCGCGAAGCCACCAAAGCGACCAAGCCAACTTCACTCTAGCAATCCGCCACTCAATTCATGTTAACCAAAGGCGATGCTATGCGTTTTATAGCGTATAGAAAACGGTAAACGCGGTATCCATGAACATCCAAAAAATAGCCCTAATGAGCCTTTGTGGCCTTTCGCTGCTGGGTTGCTCGAAAAAACAGAATACAAATAGTCGCCCTGCCAGGGTGCAGACTGCCATTGGTGAGCTGGATTTACCTGCGCCCTACAGTACTAAATCGGCGGTAAAATTCAGCAAAGTGGTGGGTTGGTCCGACGGGCAAATGCCCACAGCCCCGGCTGGTTTTGTGGTGAGCGAGTACGCCCGCGACCTGATTAACCCCCGCTGGGCCTACGTGGCTCCTAACGGCGACGTGTTGGTTGCTGAATCAAACACGGAGAAAAAAGGGGTTGCCAAAGCCATAACGAAGGTGATCGGGCAGGCGGGTTCGCAACGGTTCGACGCTAGTGCCAACCGCATTACGCTCCTGCGCGACACCAACGCCGACGGCAAACCCGACGTACGTACGGTGCTGGTCGAAAACCTGAATCAGCCCTTTGGTATGCTCGTCTTAGGCGATTACTTCTATGTGGGCGACACCGATGCACTGCTGCGTTTCCCCTACAAAACCGGCGACACCAAGCTCCGCGCTGGGGCCGACACGATCCTGAAACTCCCCGCTGGTGGCTACAACAACCACTGGACACGCAACCTGCTGGCTAGCCCCGATGGCAAAAAGATCTATGTGTCGGTGGGGTCGGGCAGTAACGTGGCCGAACATGGTATCGAACACGAAAAGCGTCGGGCTAACATCTTGGAGATCAACCCCGATGGTACGGGCGAACGCGTCTATGCCAGCGGCCTGCGTAATCCTGTGGGCATGGCCTGGCTGCCGGGCACACAGACATTGTACACGGCGGTGAATGAGCGCGATGAACTCGGTGATGGCCTTGTGCCCGACTACCTGACGAGCGTGAAAGAAGGCGGTTTCTACGGCTGGCCTTACAGCTATTACGGCCAAAACGAAGACCCGCGCCGCGCCGGCGAAAGCCCCTCGTCGGTAGCCAAAGCCATCATTCCCGACGTGCCGCTGGGTGCGCATACGGCCTCATTGGGTCTGGCTTTTTATGACCAGAAGGCGGGAGGCAAAGGCTTTCCGGAACGTTATCGCAGTGGCGCTTTTGTGGGGCAGCATGGCTCGTGGAACCGGTCGCAATTGGCTGGCTACAAAGTTGTTTTTGTGCCTTTCGCCAACGGCAAGCCCGGCAAACCTGAAGATTTTCTGACGGGGTTCGTCGCTAAAACGGGCGACAACGACGTCTACGGGCGTCCCGTTGGCACGACTATGCTCCCCGACGGCTCGCTGCTCGTGGCCGATGATTCGGGTAACCGCATCTGGCGCGTAACGGGGAAGTAATTGTTCAGCTGGTATTTATAAGTTGGGGTTGGTTGATGCAAGCATCATGCTTGCATCAACCAACCCCAACTTATAAACTGTAAACACTAAACGCCTTAATAGCCCGGATTCTGAATCAGCTTGGCGTTACGGTTGATCTCGTCGCGGCTGATGGGCAGGTAATACATCTTGTCGAGCCAGGCGCGGTTTTCCTTGCCGGGATCGATGTTCACCACCCGGTAGGTGTAATCGTAGCTGGTGGGGTCATAGCGGTAGAGCGATACCGACTTGCCAGGTTTCAGCGTGCCCGTGATGCTGATGGTGTTGGCCTGACGACCCAGCGTGGCGGGGGCAATCATCCAGCGGCGGGCATCGTGGTAACGCTGCTCTTCAAACACCATCTCAATCCGCCGTTCGTTGCGATAGCGTTCGCGCAGGGCGGCTCCGGTTTCGGTGAGGGCGGGCATGCCGGCGCGGAAACGGATTTTGTTCAGCCAGGCTTTAGCTTCGGCATCCTGCCCCAACTCAATGCACGCCTCGGCATAGTTGAACACAGCCTCGGTATAGCGCAAGAACGGCCAGGGAATCTGCTGGTACGTGTTCTGGTCTACAATAGCTGGGTCTGGGTCAACAAATTTGCGCATGTAATAGCCCGTGTAGCTACCGTTCCAGTCTTCTACCGTGCTCTTACGGGTGTCCAGACCCGCTACCGATACCTTGCCGTTAGCGCCTGTTACTTCATACTGACCCGTCTGGATCTGGTTGACGGGGTCTTTGGCGGCCACGTCGGCCGTGCGGGGTTTCCAGGGGGCACCGTCATACAGAATAGAACCGTACAGCCGAGGATCGCGGTTGGCGTAGGGCGTGGTGGCTTTGGCCGGATCACTCCAGCTAAACTTCGACCCGTCCATCATTTCGTAGTCATCTACCAGCAGCGAAATAGGCGTGTTGCCCGCCCAGTTGTGGTAACCGTTGGGACCGTTGAACAGGCCCTGCTGTCCACCCGCTTCCTGCTTGCCGTTGATAAACGACCGGGTGAAAATCAGGTCTTTCTCCCCACCGTTACGGGCCAGGGCAATGTTCATGTAGTTCTGGGTGCCTGCCGCCGGGGCCACCGGGGCCGACAGGTTCAACTGCGAACCGTAGTTCGTCAGATCCAGCACGGCTTTGGCCGCGTCTTTGGCCTTTTGCCAACGGTCTGTCCGGCTGCCGCTCACGTAGCCCAGTAGTTCGGGGTTAGCAAAGGCTGCATGGGTTGTCGACTTGGCTTTGGCCGTAGGCACGTCATACAAATCACTGGCGGCATAGGTCAGCACCCGCGATTTCAGGGCCAGGGCAGCGGCTTCCGTAGCCCTGCCTTTTGGCATCGACATGCCCTTGAGCAGCGCAGCGGCTTCGTCGCAGTCTTTCACGATAAAGTTGATGCACTGCTCCATGGTGTTGCGCGGCAGGGTATAATCGGCCTCGCCCAGGTTGTAGGACTTATCGACGATGGGTACCCCCCCGTAGTAGCGGATCAACTGCTGGTAATAATAGGCGCGCAGAAATTTGGTTTCGCCTGTCAGCTTTTCCACCATGTTCTTGGTGTTGGTGAAGCCCGGTTTGGCCAGGTTATCCAGCGCCACGTTGGCCGCCCGGATACGCAGGTACATGTTATTCCAGTTGATCGTCTCGTTGATCCAGCCGGGGTCGGCCGGGTTTGAGCGCGATTCTGTAATGGTGGTGATACCCCGGCCAGGGTGGGTAAAGATGGTTTCGTCGGTGAGCGAAGCAAGCTGCTGCTCGTTGAAACCACCCTGCCCCAAACCGGCATAGATGCCCGTGACAAACGCCTCGGCCAGGGAGGCATCTGACCAGACGGCCGTGCCCGCCACCTGATCCAGCGGCTGGGTATTCACAAATTCGTCCTTACAACTCATCACAATTGCCGAGGCAAAAAGAAGGGTAAGGCTGACGGTTTTAAAATTTCGTGTCATGTTGAGTGCTGAATTAAAAACGAAGTGACAAACCACCGTTTACGATACGCGACTGCGGGTAATATTGGCCGGTGGCGTTGTCGGCTTCGGGGTCATACGAACCGAGTTTGTTTACCAGCGTCAGGGCGTTGAGCGCGCTGACGTAGAGCCGCAGACTGCTGACGCCCACTTTCCGGCCAATGGCTTCCGGGATGGTGTAGCCCAATTCGAAGTTTTTGAGCCGGATGTAGTCTGCCGAACGCAGCCAGTAGGTATTGTTGCTAGAGAAATACTGGTCACTGCGGTTGGCAATGCGGGGGTGTACACTGCTGGGGTTGTCTACCGTCCAGCGGTCGAAATAGATCTCCTGGAGGTAGTTGCCGATGTTGCCCGACTCACCCAGGCTGATATACTGCTGCGCCCCTGCCGACCCTTGGAACAGGATTGACAGGTCGAAGTTGCTGTAGGTGGCCCGCAGGTTGACCCCACCCTGGAACAGGGGCAGGTTGGTGCGGTTACCACGTACCTGATCGTCGGGTGTGATCTTACCGTCGCCGTTGATGTCCTTATACTTCATATCGCCGGGGCGGAGCGTTTTCACAATAGCTGAATAGTCGAGCGTTTTGGCGTCGATGTCGGCCTGGGTAGCAAATACGCCGTCGTACTGGTAGGCCTGATACGAGTTGATGGGACGACCTGTGGTGCGCTGCCACTCAGGCGCGCCGGGGGCCTCATCCCAGAAGATGATCTTGTTCTGGGCGTAGCCGCCGTTGATGCCTACCGTAAACTTGACGCCGCCGGCCTGACCGTTGTAATTGATCTGTCCGTCGAAGCCGCTGTTACGCACTTTGCCGATGTTCTCCGGGGGCAGGGTCAACCCTGTGGTGCGGGGTACCGAGGCGTTACGGGGATACAGAATCGACGTCCGCAGGTTGTTGAAGTAGTCGAATTCAAAGCTGATTTTGCCGTTAAACAACTGCCCTTCCAGACCGATGTCGGCGTTGTTGGCCACTTCCCAGGTAATGCTGGTGTTAGGAATCCGGCTCTCCGATAGCGTCTTCTGCTGCGCATCGTTAATGATGTAGGTGTTGAACCCGTAGGTGGCCAGGTACTGGTAGGTGGCCAGGGTGGTGGTACCGGGGAAATAGATCTGGTCATTACCCAACTGCCCATACGATGCCCGCAGCTTCAGGAAATTGACCACTGGCGTAGCCCCTTTGTAGAAGTTTTCTTCGGAAATAACCCAACCCGCCATGATGCCGGGGAAGAAACCGTAGCGCGTAGCCGCCGGGAAAATGTCGGAGCCATCGTAGCGACCCAGCAACTCAACCAGGTACTTGTCTTTGTAGTTGTAGGCAAGTCGGCCAAAGTAGTTCAGACGCGCCCGGTTGTAGGCCCCGCCGCCGTTGTCTTTGCTCAGGTCACCCCCGGCAAACAACTGATCAATAGCAGGCGAGATGAAATACCGACGGAACGCATTAAAGTTGTCGCCCGTGATGGTCTCGCGGTTTACCCCCGCCAGTACGGTCAGGCCATGATCACCAATTTTGCGCTCGTAGGTACCCACGGCCCCCAGCAAAATGTTGAGTTGTGTATTGTTGCCCAAGGTGAGGCGGGGTTCGGCCGGGCCGCGTACACTGGCCACCAGGTTGGGATTGCCGTTGGCATCTACGCCCGTGCCGCGTTCGTAGAGCGTCCAGGGTGTTTCCCAGCGTTTGTTGTTCTGGTTTAGCTTGTCAATGGCCGCCGTAGCCGAAATCTTAAGGCCTTCCACACCCGGAATCTTCAGGTCCAGTTGTCCATTGGTCTGAATGTAGTCGCGCTTGTCGCGGTCATAGCCCGTGGCGTTGGTGGTGATGACCACCGGGTTTTCGCCGTTTTCAATATCCGGACCAGGCCGGCCGTCGGGCCAGAAAGCAGGCTGATTCGGCTTGCCGCGCATCTGCATCCTGAAAATGGCCCCAGCACCCCGCGTAGGATAATACCGGTATTCTTCGCGGCCCAATATGCCCATTGCCACGTGGAGGTATTTGTTGATGTTACCGTCCAGGTTGATGCGCAGGTCATACTGCTGGTAACCCGTAGCCGAGTTCTTATAGAAGGCATCCTGATTCTGATACCCCAGCGACGCGATGTACTTGAAATCATCCGTACCACCCTGCAGTTGCAGGTTATGGCGCGACTGAGGTGACCATGTCTTCAGCGTCGACTTATACCAGTCGGTGTTGGGGTGGCCCCAGGGATCCGACCCGTCGTTGTACTTGGCAATGTCGGCGGGCGAATAAGGAGCCGTGCGCACACTGCCGTCGGGACGGGTGTAGGTGCCCGTGGTCTGATAGGCTTTGGTGGCAGCAGCCCATTCAGCCGTCGGTAACTCGTAAATATTCAGGTCGTTGAGCATGGTGGCGTACTGGGCCGCGTTGGCCAGTTTGGGTACCACCGTAGGCTGCGCAAAGCCCTGATTGAACGAGTATGACAACTGTGGCTTACCCGACTTACCCCGTTTGGTGGTAATCAGGATAACCCCGTTGGCCGCCCGCGACCCGTAGATGGCCGCCGAGGCGTCTTTCAACACCGAAATGGTTTCGATATCAGCAGGGTTGATACGGTCCAGACCACCCGCCCGGTCGGGGATACCGTCCACTACGATCAGGGCGTTGTTGTTGCCCAGGGTATTGGTACCCCGAATCCGGATGGCCGAGCCATCGTAGCCTGGTTCACCGCTGCGGTTCACGGCCGTAACGCCTGCCAGCCGCCCGGCAATGGAGTTCGACAGGTTGGTGGTTGGTGATTTAACCAGTTCGTCGCCCTTAACAGCTACTACTGATCCCGTTACAGTTTCTTTCCGTTGCGTACCGTAACCTACTACCACCACCTCGTTCAGCGATTTTTCATCTTCGAGCATGGTTATGCTAATGGTGCTTTGCCCTTTCAGGGCTACCTCCTGCGGTACATAGCCGATGAAGGAAAACACCAGCGTGGCGTTGGCGTCCTGCACGTTAAGGGTAAAATCGCCGCTGCTGCTGGTGACTGTTCCGGTAGAGGTGCCTTTTACCACGATACTTACCCCTGGCAGGCCTTCGCCGGTTTGGCTAACCACGCGCCCTTTGATGGGGACGAAAGCCGGTGTGTTCTTAAGCTGTGGTAGCCCACTGCCATTGGGCAGGCTGGCAGAGCGAGCCAGCGTCTGCGCGTGGCCGGGGGGATGGCTACCAATAAGCAAAGCCAGGGCAATACCCGTTGACTTTAGCGTTAAGTTGACGTTCTTCATGAAGCTAAGTGTTAATGGTACATTCGATTGAGTAGAAATTTGAAAAATTAGTGCAAAAAATACTTAGAAGCCTGTTAAGTATATAGTTTAAAAAGGAATTAATAATAGTCGTCTACTCTTCATTTAATGCAAAGCGAAGGTGTTTTTGTACCCGAATTCAATACGCCACATTTGTCTTATAAGCGGTTGACTTGTGGCGCCGGATCCACTGGCTGACATCTGTATCCGTAGTACTCAGGCATGGGCAATCTGCAATGGACTATTGCGATAGGCTGGTAAACGAAATTGCCGTTAAAGCGACCAGTCCGGAAGGATCAGGATCGCCTTAACGGCAATTGACAAAAGAGCGGGTAATGACAACGACTTATGAGGCCGGGTACGCCCACACCTATACGCTTATTTTAGTTTACCGTAGTTTATGGAAGCCTAATCTGTGTCTTCACAAGCCCAGGCGCCTGGATGACTGGTGCTGCCTGACGATGTAGTATAAGGACAAGGCGTTCCCGCCGAAGGAAGCTTTATAGGTTCAGCAACGCCCGTCCCTGTGCTAGCGCGGCATCCAAACCAGCGGCATCGGAACCACCCGCCGTGGCAAAAAAGGGCTGACCGCCACCCCCACCTTTGATGTGTTTGGCAAGGTCTTTTACGACCTGCCCGGCGTTGAGACCGCGCCCCTTGATGAGGCTGTCGGGCAGCATGACGGCAAGTTGGGGTTTACCGTTGATGTCGGCGCCCAGCACCAGGGCAAGGTTATCTACTTTGGCTTTCAGGTCGTAGGCTAATTGCTTCAGCGCGTCGGCGTTGGGAACGGCTACACGTTCGACCAGCAGGCTGTACTCAGCGGCGTTGGTTATTTTACCAAGTAGCTCGTTTTTAAGCTGTTGCACCTTTTCATTTTCCAGCGCTTCCACCTGCCTTTGCAGGGTGTTGCGCTCGTCGAGGAGGGTTTGAACGGCCTTCACTACATCTTTTGGGGCTTTCAACAGGTCTTTCAACGCAGTCAATGTCGCTTCCTGCTCGTTCAGCAGCGCCAGGGCACTTTCCGATGTTTTGGCCTCGATCCGCCGAACGCCGGTTGACACGGATCCCTCCGACGTGATTTTGAACAGGCCAATCTGACCCGTAGCCGGCACGTGTGTACCCCCGCAAAGCTCAACGGAGTAGGTAGGGTCGAAGGTAATGACGCGCACAAAGTCGCCGTATTTTTCGCCGAACAGGGCCGTAGCACCCATGGCGCGGGCTTGCTCGATGGGCACGTTGCGCTTTTCGTCCAGCGGGATATTCTGCCGGATGCGTTCGTTGACAATCGTTTCCACGCGCCCAATTTCGTCGTCGGTCATTTTGCCGAAGTGGCTAAAGTCGAACCGGAGGGCATCGGGACCCACATAGGAGCCTTTTTGCGCCACGTGCGTACCGAGTACCTCGCGCAGGGCCGAGTGCATCAGGTGCGTAGCCGAGTGGTTGTCTTCCGTCAGTTCGCGACGGTGCGTGTCGATTTTGGCAAAAACGAGATCAGCCGATTCAAGCAGTTCGTCCATGTCGGGACGGTCGGCTACGAGGTGGATTGTGAGGTCATTTTCCTTGCGGGTATCGAGTACGGTCAGCGTGGCCTTCGGTACGTTATGGTGCATCAATTCCAGCGTACCGGTGTCGCCAATCTGACCACCCGATTCGGCGTAGAAGGGCGTACGGTCCAGCACAATCTGCACCTGCGTTCCCTGTTTGTTCTGCACACGCCGATACTTCACCACCTGGGCGTATGTCTCCGTGTTATCGTAGCCTACAAATTCCACTTTATCCACATCCTGAAGCTCAATCCAGTCACCTGCTGAATAAGAGGCATCTTTGCGGGAACGCTGTTTTTGAGCCTGCAAGGCTGTTTCGAAGCTCGCTTCGTCAATTTGAAGGCCTTTCTCGCGGGCAATCAGCGCGGTCAGGTCGGCAGGAAAACCGAAGGTGTCGTTCAGTTCGAAAACCGTTTCGCCAGGTATCGTTTTGTCGGTGCCAAGCTGTTCTATGATCTGGTCCAATCGCGTCAGACCCGTACCCAGCGTGCGCAGGAACGCGATTTCTTCTTCACGGATGACCGTAGCCACAAACTCCTGCTGCGCTGTCAATTCGGGGAATACGTCAGCAAATTGGTTAGCCAGGTGAGGCACCAGCTTACACATAAACGGCTCGGTAAAACCCAGGTACGAATAGCCGTAGCGGATGGCGCGGCGCAGAATCCGGCGAATCACGTAGCCGGCTTTGGCGTTGCTCGGCACCAGCCCGTCGCCGATGGCAAAGCTCACCGCCCGGATGTGGTCGGCAATGACGCGCATGGCCACGTCGGATTTTTCCATTTGGCCCGTATACGTACGGCCCGACAGTTCTTCAATCAGGCCTATCGTGCCCGAAAACACGTCGGTATCGTAGTTGCTCTGCTTGCCCTGAATGGCCATGCACAGCCGCTCGAAGCCCATGCCCGTATCGACGTGGCGGGCGGGCAGCTCTTCCAGCGAGCCATCGGCCTTGCGGTTGAACTGCATAAACACGTTGTTCCAGATCTCCACCACCTGCGGATGATCGGCATTCACCAGGTCACGGCCCGACTGTTTGGCGACTTCCTCCGCAGAACGCAGGTCGATGTGTATTTCCGAGCAGGGACCGCAGGGACCGGTGGCGCCCATCTCCCAGAAGTTATCTTTTTTGTTGCCCAGAATGATCCGGCTCTCATCTCCAACGATGCCTTTCCAAATGTTCCAGGACTCCTGATCAAAAGGCACACCGTCGGCCTCATCACCTTTGAACACAGATACGTAGATGCGGTCTTTCGGGAGTTTGAATACTTCCGTCAGCAGCTCCCACGACCACTCCAGGGCTTCTTTTTTGAAGTAATCACCAAACGACCAGTTGCCCAGCATCTCGAACATGGTGTGGTGATAGGTGTCAAAGCCAACGTCTTCCAGGTCATTGTGTTTGCCACTCACGCGAAGGCATTTCTGGGTGTCGGCCACGCGTTTGGCCGGGGGGGTACCGTTGCCTAGAAAGAAGTCTTTAAACTGCGCCATCCCTGAGTTATTGAACATCAGAGTGGGGTCGTTTTTAGCTACAAGCGGGGCCGAAGGGACAATGAGGTGTTGTTTCGAGCGAAAGAAATCGAGAAACTGACGGCGTATTTCAGAAGAAGTCATGTGCGAAGAAAGTGACCCCACCCCCAGCCCTTCCCCTTAAAACAAGGGGAGGGGAGCCGTACTACCCTAGTATTCTGAGCAAAGAGTCGACAGCGCGAAGCTCTTGTAGAGCGGCTCCCCTCCCCTCTGTTTAAGGGGAAGGGCTGGGGGTGGGGTACCACAAAATTACGCTATTTTCGTCTTCAGATTGGCATCTACAGGCCGTGGGGCGGTCAAATCACAACGTAACGCAGGTATGGAATCGGGCGATAAGCGGTATTACAGCATCCGGGAAGTGGCCGACATGTTCGACGTGAACATTTCGCGGTTGCGGTATTATGAAAAAGAATTTCCGACACTCAGCCCCAAAAAAAACCGCTCCGGCGACCGCGTTTACACCAAAACAGACATAGACCACCTGCGCGAAATCCTCGATCTGGTCGAAAACCGGGGCTTCAAACTCCAGGGCGCCCGCGAGTACCTGAACAAGAAACAAGGCACCCTCAACGAGACAGCCGCCGTGCTCGATAAGCTCAGGGAAATCAAACAGTTTATGACTACCCTGCGCGATGGTCTGGGTAGTGAGGGTGGCAACGGGCAGGAGGTAAAAGCAAACAGTAAACAGTAGGGTATAGCCAATAAAAATGCCCCAGACACATG
The DNA here is from genome assembly GCF_017353185.1 of Fibrella rubiginis. Lineage (GTDB taxonomy): Bacteria > Bacteroidota > Bacteroidia > Cytophagales > Spirosomataceae > Fibrella > Fibrella rubiginis. The sequence goes on from NZ_JAFMYV010000015.1 coordinate 62,526, forward strand.
TCTGGGGCATTTTTGTGTTAAATGGAGCTATCTGATAGGATAGCCGGAGGTTAGAATAGTCTTCCAATAAAAATGAGCACGACCGCACCACCAAAGGCAATGAGCAGATTCATCAACAGCCCATCGTTGTCTGGGTCGTTGCCCAGGCGTCTGGCAATAAAGCCACCTACCAGGCCGCCCACAATGCCAAGAATGATGTTAACCAGCGCTGAATTGTGGCTGCCCATGAAGCGGCTGGCCAAGTAACCGGCGATGCCGCCAATGATAATCGAATACAAGAAGCCCATGATATAATAAGGTTTAGTGAAGGATACCAAAACGTTTTGGTGCATGAATAACGTGAAATGTTGGGCAGTATCCTGAAAAATGAGTGAGTGGCCGGGGTGGGCAGACCAGTTAAGCCAGGTCTGAAACCGCAGGAAGCGAGGCGCTCTTGCCTTGAATTTCACTAACTTGCAAAACAGCAATAGTACACGCCCTTCACTCTTTTTGGCCTGATAACCAATTCTTTACCTTGTTATGAAATCATATCTGCATCTATATCTCTGGTGGCTGATGAGCTTGCTGGTCACCACAACGGCTGTTGCTCAACCCGACGTGCAAAAGAAAATTCAGACCGACCTGATTCTGGCCGAAGATGGTACTACCGTTCAATTGCCCGCCGGGACGTTTTCGCTGGCTGGCAGCTTATCCTTGCAGGACAAAAAGAACGTAACGATTAGGGGCGCGGGCGTGGGCAAAACCGTATTGTCGTTTCGGGGGCAAACCGAAGGCGCCGAGGGCTTGCGCGTGACTAACGGCACCAACATTACCATCGAAAACATGACGTTGCAGGACTCTAAAGGCGACTGCATCAAGACCATGAACGTAGATGGCATCACCTTCCGCAACCTGCTGGTGGAATGGACCGGCGACCCTAAAGCGACCAACGGCTCCTACGGCCTGTATCCGGTACAGTGCCAGAACGTACAGATTCTCAGCTGCACCGCCGTAGGGGCTTCCGACGCGGGTATCTACGTGGGGCAGTCGCGGCAGATTGTGGTGCGCAACTGCACGGCCTACCATAACGTGGCGGGCATTGAAATTGAAAATTCCGTTGGGGCCGACGTGTCCGAAAACCACGCCTATGCCAACACAGGAGGCATTCTGGTATTCGACCTGCCCGATCTGGTGCAGAAGAAAGGCGGGCAGGTGCGGGTATTCAACAACCTGATTGAGCACAACAACCTCGACAATTTTGCGCCGAAAGGTAACATTGTAGCCAGGGTCCCGGCCGGAACAGGCATGATGATTCTGGCTACCAACGACGTTGAGATTTTCAACAACCGGATCATCGACAATAAATCGCTGGGGACGGGTGTCATCAGTTATTTCATGACCGAAGAACCCATCCGCGACAGCCTCTACAATCCGTACCCCACGAACATTGCCATTCACGACAATACCTACAGCCGATTGCCGGGCTACCCCACCCGCAAGGGGCGCATGGGGCTGATGTTCCGGTTCAAATTGCGTTTTGGTAAAAATGTGCCCGACATTATCTGGGATGGCGTCACCAATGATAAGGCCCCGGCCAGTCAGCGCACAATCTGTTTGAAAAACAACAAAAACGCCACCTTCGCCAACATCGACGCGGGCAATAATTTCAAAGCCATCTCGCGCGATGCCACGCCCTACACCTGTGATCTGCCCCCCGTGGCAGCGGTGGGGAAATGACAGGGGGTGTGCAGGCTTCGCGTAGCCACAGAGCGCGAAGCCACCAACTACACATGAACTAATGCCAACCAAAAAAAACCTATTTCTAGTTTCTCTAGGCCTTTTCGCACTTGTTGGCCTGCTCTCCGCCACTTACAAATCGGTGCCAACAGCGGTACCCGAACGGCTGTCGGCTTACGGTTTTTTTGCGGGTAACATCGCCGAACAGAAGCCCGCCGAAGGGGTAATGCCCTACCGACTCAACACGCCGTTGTTTTCAGACTATGCCGAAAAGCTGCGCTTCGTCAAACTTCCCGCCGGGCAGGCCGCGCAGTATAATGCCGCCGAGGTCATGGATTTTCCGGTGGGCACCACGCTGATCAAGACGTTTTATTTTCCCGTCGATTTCCGTGATGCTGCCAAAGGTCGAAAGCTCATGGAAACGCGGTTACTGCTGCGGGAAACGTCGGGTTGGAAAGCGTTGGAATACGTCTGGAATGAGGACCAGACAGATGCCATTCTGGAAGTGGCGGGCGACCGCAAGATGGTAGCGTATGTAGACGCTGAGGGCCGGAAACACGAGCAGGAATACGTAATGCCCAACCTGAATCAGTGCAAAAGCTGCCACAACCGCAACGAGGTAATGACGCCCATTGGCCCCTCGGCACGGCAACTAAATGGGCTACTGGATTATGGTCAGGGGGCTGCAAATCAGTTAGTAGCCTGGCAGAAACAAGGCATGTTAACCGATGTGCCCGATATAAACACCGTGCCCAAAGCCCCCGTCTGGAATGATCCCGCTACGGGGTCGCTCAATGACCGCGCCCGCATCTGGCTCGACATCAATTGTGCACACTGTCACCGCCCCGAAGGCCCGGCCGGCACCAGCGGATTGAACCTGTCTATACATGAAAAAAGCCCCGCCGCCCTGGGTCTCCTGAAGACACCCGTGGCGGCGGGGCGTGGGTCGGGCAATCGTCGTTACGACATTGTGCCCGGCCAACCCGACCAATCTATTTTGCTCTACCGCCTCGAATCGACCGATCCCGGCATCATGATGCCTGAGGTGTCGCGCAAGGTGACCCACCGCGAAGGTGTTGCCCTGATCCGGGCGTGGATTCAATCGTTGAACTGAACCAACTACTTGGGCATCAGCACACTGTCAATAGCGTGTACGGTGCCGTTGGTAGCCTGAATGTCGGCGGTGGTAACCATCGCCGAACCACCTTTGGCGTCGACCAGCATAACAGCCGAGCCTTTTTTGCGCACGGTCAATGTGCCACCCGATACCGTCTTGATCTTCTGACCGTCTTTCAAATCGGCGGCCATTACGTTACCCGGCACCACGTGGTAGGCCAAGATACCCTGCAATTTCGTTTTGCTGGCGGGCTGCGTCAGGCTCTGAAGCGTGCCGGCGGGCAACTTATCAAAAGCGGCGTTCGATGGAGCAAAAACGGTAAAGGGGCCGGCTTCTTTAGCCTTATCGGCCAAACCAGCAGCTACCAGGGCGGTCTGCAGCGTTGAAAAATCGGTTGCGCTGGCCAGGCTACCCGCCAGGTCAGTGCCCGTTGCTTTCGATCCCACACCCGACTGCGTTGGCCTGTTCGCCGAATCAGACATGGTTGTCGATGGAGCAGAGCCCACCGGCGTTGGGCGGTTCATGGTGTTGGTGTTGGTCTGGGCGTAGGCCGATCCTGCCACAAACGTGATAGCCGAGAGGGCTACAATCTTCAGGTGCTTTTTCATGAGATGGTTATCTATTAATTCTATTGATTTTAAATACTACAAATACAACTCGCTCATTTAGAAGAATGTTTGCCATCTTTTTTCAGGCGGCAGGTTTGTTGTGGCCTAGCTAAACACGTCGTTGAATCAATAGTCCCGGATGTGTATCCTGTTTCGTTTACCTTTGGCTACAACTAATTCTATATACAAACAAGAATTTTGTATGCGCTCACACGTTAGATCATGGCTGTTTTTGGGAATATTCTACGCCATTATGTTGGCAGGCTGTAAGAAGAAAGACGATCCGGTAATAACCACCACCATTACGCCTACGTTGGTAGGCAACTGGGGTATCACGGCGATTACGTTTAGCCCAGGCTGGGTGCAGTATACCGGCGCTACCCCCATCCCTGATTACATTCCTTATCTGGCTGCGAAAGGCCAAACCTGCCTGACCGACCTGACAATTTCCTTTACGGCAACGGGGGCATACACCACCAATTCGGCAAGCCTGCCCGCCTGCGGCAATGTCCCTGAATCGAAGGTTATTCTGGATTATCTCTTCGGTGACGGACGAACATTCACCGAAACCAACACCACGGCTGTTCTGTACAGCCAGAATAAAACCACGTCGATACCCGTCACTAAATCAGGTACGGATCAATTAATATCGCTTCAATTTGTGAACGACCAGGATCTAAGCGGACAGGCCGTGAAAACCACCTACACCGTCACGATGAAGCGGCGGTAGGTGATTCTATTTATAATGCCTTGAGAAAGGCAATGAGCGCCTTTTTTTCGGCCACGGTCAGGTGCAGGGCATCGGCGGGTAACGTCTGGTTGGGTAGGTCGAAACCAAGCCCTGACCCTCCACCCCGGTCATAAAAATCGACTACTTCGGCCAGCGTTGCAAACACACCATTGTGCATGTAGGGGGCTGTTTTGGCACTGAATCGCACGGTTGGTGTTTTGAACGAATGCCGGTGCAGGTTGATGCGGGTGGTGTTGAATTTCCCCAAATCAGTATCCAAGGCCTTCTTGTTAGCCGTGGCGGGTGTGCCCAGCACTTCGCTTTCCGTTTTCTGAAACGTGGGGGGGGGCCGTGCCGTTAAACAGCGGGTAGAAGTGGCAGGTGGCACATTTGGCTTTACCCATAAACAGGTTAAAACCAAGCCGTTCCTCTGCCGACAGCAACGTTTCCTGTTCGTCTTTGTCGGTGGTGCGCATGGCCCGGTCAAGGCGGGTGTCGAGGCTGACAAGCGACCGGATATAGCTGGCAACGGCATTTTTCAGGTTTCGCTCCGTTACGCCATCGGGGTAGGCCCGCATAAAGGCAGCCCGGTAGGCGGCGTTGCTACTCAGCGCGGTCACGGCGTTGGGCAACGAACCGTGCATTTCATCTTTATTCTGGATCACATCGCTGGCCTGATCTTCCAGAAATGCCACCCGCGAGTCGGCAAACTGAGCGGCCTGAAACGCCGCGTTGAGCACCGTTGGCGTGTTGCGCCGTACCCTTCGACCAACCGCCGAACCACCTACGGCCCTGTTTTTGGTTTCCCCATCGGTAAACGCGTTATCGGGCTGGTGGCAGGTGGCACAACTACGGTTCGGGGCACCCGACAAAATCGGATCGTAGAATAACTGCCTGCCCAGGTAAATCCGGCTGGGGGTGGCGCGGTGGGCCGTGGCATCAACAAAATAGCTGGGGTCAAACGCGTCGGGTTCGTTGAGGGTGCGGGCTGCCGGAGATAAGAGCCTGCTTTCCTGAAATACGGGGATAGACAGGGCTTTCTGAGCATCCAATAGGTTGCTGCTCAGTATGTTGGCGTGTTGCTGGATAAACGTCAGCCGGTCAAAATTGGCAAATGAGCCTGATTGGTTCAGGTAATGGATGGCCCCGGCAAAGGCCTCATCGAGTTGGCGAGCCAGCACACTGGCATGGTCGGGTAGGGGGTAGAACGACAGGTGTCGCTGCATACTGGCCAGTGCTTCGGCGGTTTCGGGCAGCGACGTGTTGGCAATGGGTGCGTCGAAGCCCGTGATACCCAGCGTAATAAGCCGGAAAACCTCCAGCCGCAGTGCATCGAACACGTGACTATCCGTCATGGGGTTGCTCACCGACACCTTGTGCAGCCGCCGCACCGCCGATTGCAGTACGCCCGCCTGCTGCACCAACCCGGCCCGATTTGCCGGATCGTAGGGAAAAAGGACTTCTTCAAGTGCCTGTAAGCCATTGCCTTGTATCTCGTTTTGCAGGGCGTCGTCTTCCTCCACTTCAGCCAGGGCTGGTCCGTTGATGGCCTTTGATGTTTCGGGGTTATACAACTCGGCCAGCCATTCGACCCGTTTCCAGGCCAGCCGGGTTTGCCTGAAAGACCGTTGTAACGCAGGGGCTGATTGGTTGGTAGCCAGCAGGTGGTGCAGCCGCGTCGTGGCCGAATCGAGGGCAACAATGTCGGCTATATACTGCTGCCGTACTTGCTGAAGTGGGGTGAGGGTTGGATTCGTGTAGCGGTATAACCCAGCCACAGCGGCCACGAGTAAACTAACCCGAAACCACCATGACTGGGTGCGCTGAATCCGTCTCGCCTCCATCAGCGGAAACGTTTGTGCCATAACTTGCTGGAAAAGCTTGTTAGTGAGCTGACTGGCCTGTTTAGCGGGGCAGACCGCGTACCAGAATCAATTGGCTGGCTTGCTGATTCGATACATCGCTGGTGCTTTTGACCGAGCGCAACTTACCGCCGTCTGGACCCAGGTATTGATCGCCGATCCAGGTGTGGGGCTGAAGCGAAATAATAAAGGCGTCGGGTATGCCGATTGTCTCCGACACGTCGATCATGGCCCCGTATTCCCAAGTACCAAACTTCGACAACCCTCCTACGTTGTATTTGGCGGCATCGGTGGCGGTGCGGCGGTGATCCAGAATTAGGGCGGGTTTCAACGCACCTGTAGCCAGATTATACTGGTAGATGTATGAATCGTGGGTTTCATCGCCATAGCTGTTGGGGTCTTCCTGCACGTAGAGGTAGTTGGTGCCAACGTAGATATTATCGACGTTCTGAAACGTTTTGGCAATACCATTGCGGTCGTCGCCATCCAGAATTACCTCCAGCGAACCCTTCAGTGGGTCGTTGGCATCCATCGTGAGGCGATAGGTACGGCCATATTTTGAGCGTGAATAATCAGCGTTTACACCCGTGTTGGCCTGCCCCGTTACGTTGAAAAATACCTGCCGATTGTTGGCGGCGCTCCCTTTCCGGTAATCGATATCTTCCACCCGGCCAAACTTAAGGCCTTTAAGGTCGTTGACGGCCGCGTTGATCTGGGCACCCGTGAGTGTTTTGTGGTTGGCTATCTGCACAAACTCAACGTCGAACTTGGCCCCCGTTTTCATGTCCATCTCGCGGGCGTTGCCGTCTCTGCGCCGTAGCATATAGAGCGATCCATTTTGCAAATCACCTACCGTGTTGGTTAGGTACAAGGCCAATTGGCCGCCGTTTGTGCCGCTGTCATCGTCGCCGATCAGGATAGCTGTTTTGCCAGGGAAGGCATTTTTGTTCAGCGGAACGGCGTTTTCGGCACTCCATCGGCCCAGCCCTTCCAGTTCCCGGCTGATGGCGTTCTGGCTGGCGTCGCCGTAGGGGTTCACCGCGTGGGTACGTGATTCCTGCCCACTTTCACCGCAGGTGAGGTAAAGCGGACCAAAACCGTGTTCGGCGGGGGTGGCCATCGTGGCTGAGCAAAGCCGCCATTGACCTCCATCCGAATTCAGGATATAGTCACCTTTGACGGGCTTCAGCGTTTTGTCGAACGTGAGGCGCGACACGGAGAAATTGTCTTCGTGGTTCACCAACATCGTAAACGTGCCGTCGGCATTTTTCAGTAAGCCCGATCCGTCGGCTGATCCACCGAAGACGAAGTTTGGCGACTGGGGTAGCTTATCGTCGCTGCTGATGAGCGAGTACACGTTCGCCGATTCAAAACCGGGCATTGTCTGGGCTAGCACTGGGTTCACCGACTGATTGACCAGCTTGATATCCAGGTTAGGTGTCTGGGGTTTATCGAGGTGATCGCAGCCTTGCAGCGAGAGCAGGAGCGCAGTGGCAGTGACTCCGTAAAGGGAGATGTGGCGGTTGTTCATGTAGGGGGCGTATGAGTTTTGCGCCCAAAGTACGCCCCTACGTGTTAACCGGATTTTAATGCCAGGTTACCAGATTGTCAAGTTAATGACGCCAGGATAATGTACAGTTTATGTTGCTGTAAAACGCCGTTAACCAACAAATTATCTGTCATTTACCACTACTTAGTTTGCCCGGTTTGGCATCGTCCAACTGTTTGATGAGTTCCTTTACGGCCACGCCCAATTGCGTATTCTGGTCGGTGTAGCTTTCACCGATAGGGCGCGATACGGGTATGTCTACGGGGCGCGGGGCCAGTTCCATGTCCTTACCGGTGTTGTCGGTGATTTTGGAGAACGGCAGCCGGATCGACGAGCCGTCGATGAGTTGTGCCGCCGAGGTGAAGATGATCCAGCCCGCCGTGGGTTCGCCCACTACCTTGCCCAGCTTCAGGGTCCGGTAGCCTTCCGTGAAATCTTCGGCGTCGGACAGTGAGTGCTGATTCGTTACCAGAATCGTGGGTGTTTCCAGCGCGCGCTGACCCAGCTGCGACCGGGCCGGGGCCGAGGGCAACCCCCGCGAGGTCATGGTGAGGTAACCTTTCCGGGCAAACACGTCGATGGCGTAGGGGTTCACAAAACCGCCGTTGTTGTTGCGCACGTCGACCACGACGCCATCGCGGGCATGGTTGTCGGCATCCAGATCAATGTAAAGCTGATTCAGCGACTCCGCCGACATGTCGAACATGTGCACGTAGCCGAGTCGGCCGCCGCTGGCTTTTTCGACGTACGCCCGCTGCTGTTCTACCCACTGTTTGTAGAGCAAGCCTTTTTCGGTAACCAGATTTACGGGCATCACGCTTACCTCGCGCGGGGGTGCCGAAGGGCCCGCTGCCACCATCAGGGTCGTTTGGCGGTTGATTTTGTTGTTCAGCAACTGCTCCAGATTGATCGTACCGTCGATGGTGGTGCCGTCTACGCCCAGCAGATAATCGCCGGGTTTGATCGTGCCGGGCAGCGCCGCCGGACCCAGTGTAACTACTTCGGTAATGAGCAATTTGCCGGTGTTTTCATACGTGATCCGGTCGAAACGCAGGCCCAGCCGCCCGGTTGTTACGTCGGCGGTACCGGCCGGTGCCGCCACACCGGAGTGCGACGCGTTTAGTTCGCCCACCATCAGGTTCAGCAGTCGACGAAGCTCGTCGGGCGTGCGGGCACCGGCCGCCAGTGGCTCATACTGCGTGCGTATGGCGTTCCAGTCGGCACCGTGGAAGGCGGGGTCGTAGAAGCCTTTGTTCTGCACATCCCACGCCTGAGCGAACATCTGGAGTTTTTCAGCGGCGAAATCAACGTCAAGTTCAGCCGTGACGGCCAGGAGTTTTGGCTCCCGTTTTTCGAGAGAAACAGACTGAATCTTGCCCTGCTCCAGGTAGAAAACATCCTTGCCGTCGGCCGTAAACTGGGCGTTGCTTTTTTGTCCGGGCGTGGTAGTCAGTTGCCGGGCCACAGGGCGTTCGGCGCTGGTTTCGTCGAGCGAATACGTGTACAAATTCTGCCGACCCGCCACGGTAGCCACCAGTAACAGCGTTTTTCCGTCTTTGCTGATCGACTGCTGATCAACATCAACACCCACCGGCAACATACTCAACCGCTGCCGGATACCGTCGAAGGCAATGGTTGTGGCTGATTTTGATTTAGGCGAAGAAACCGCTGCTGTGTCGCGTGGGGCCTGTTTTTCGGGTGTTGCAGGGGTTGTGGTGGGCTTTAAATTCTTGGGCACCTCTTCGTTGAACAAGTCCCGAAACTGGTCTTCCCGGAATTTCGGCGCCTTGAGCACCAGGTCTACGCGGGCAATCTGCGCTGTTTCGGTTCGCTGGTTGGTGCCAAACAGGATGTACTTGCCGTCCGGGCTCCAGTTTACGTTGCCGCCAAAGGTATTGGCCAAAAAGCTTACCGGTTTGCTGTCACCCCCGGCAGCAGGCACCACCCATACGTTACGGAACGTTTTGGTTCCATAAGCCAGAAACGCCAGCCACTTGCCATCGGGCGACCACGTTACCGTGCCCGAACCCACAAACGGTGGCCGACCCAGATAGCCTTTGTAGAGCAGCCGGTCTTTTTTCGTGCTCAGTTCCATCACCCGCAGTTCCTGCCCGTTGCGCATGTACGCCACCGAAAGCCCGTCGGGCGATACCACCGGTGAGCTGTCATCGAGGGGCGAGTCGGTGAGGCGGGTTTCGGCGTGGGTCGAAAAGTCGTACTGAAACAGGTTGGCCATGCCGTGGCGGGTACTGGAATAAATCAGGCTGCGACTGTTGGGGGTCCACGCCACCTGCGACTCCACCGCCGGGCTGTTGCTCACCCGAATGGCATCGCCGCCATCTTTGGCCGAGGCCGCAAATACCTCTCCATGAGCCGTAAACGCCACTTTTTTGCCATCGGGTGATACCACCAGATCTCGAAACTGGGTTGTCAGTTTCTGGTGGTCAACGGCCAGGCCCGCCGCCGCGCCTCGCAACCGGATGGCTACCGGCGCGGCCTGTTTGCCTGCCATGTCATACATCCAGATTCCAAAATCCCGCTCGAACACAATGGCTTTCCCGTTCGCACTCATCGACGGCCACAGCACCCGGCCGTTGGTGAAGTTGGTCAGCATAACGGGTTGACCCTTAAGCGGTTTCGACCAGAGGTTCTGGTTGCCGTTCCGGTCCGACATGTAGTAGAGCGTCTTGCCATCGGCACTCCAAAGCGGCCAGAGTTCTTTGGCGCCACCTTCGGTAAGTCGCTCATAAGCAGGCTTGTCGCTCTTTTTAGTGCCAATGGCGCAGGTCCAGATTTCGGTTTGGTCGAGGTGGCTGCTGCCTTTGCGCCACCATTGCGCGGCCGCAATACCCCGTGCCGAAAATGCCAGCGTGCTGCCGTCGGGGGAGGGCGTACCGAAGAACTCGCTGGCATACCGGTCGGCGGTGACGGGCATGGGTGTGCCGCCACCCATGGCTACGCGATAAATATCATTCATGCCGGAGATGTCGCGGCTGGTCAGTTGAAAATACACCATCTTCCCATCGTGCGACCAGCCCGTCAGGCTCTCTGATCCATCATCGAACGTCAGGCGACGCAGGTCGCCCGTGGCGAGGGTGAGCAGGTAGATGTCGCCGTTGCCGGAACGGGTTGAGCCAAACGCCAGGTATTTGCCGTCGGGCGAGTACAGCGGACGCGATTCGTTGTCGGCATGGGCCACCAGCAACCGGGCTTCACCCCCGGCGGCGGACACGGTCCAGATATCGCCCCCGGCCACAAACGCTATCTCACCCCCGTCGGGCGACAGGGCCGGTTCGGCAAACGCGTACCGGGGCGTGGGGGTTGTTGCCTGAGCTGATGCTGGTTTGTAGTTGCTTACAGAACAGGCAATCAGCGCAAGGAAAAATCGTGTGTATAGTGTTTTCATACGTATAGAATCGATGCCGGTTGACGTCGGTTTATTGCTTGACGTTGTTGGCAGACAAAGGATCGGTTTGTATCAGGTTACTTTTGCCCACAAAAAAACCACCGCCGCTTTCTGACTGGGCAGAAAAGCAGGCGGTGGCGTTACGGGTCGGGGTACAGAATCGGGACTCACTTGGGCATTAACACACTGTCTACGGCATGAACCATACCGTTGGTAGCCTGGATATCGGCGGTAGTAACCATCGCCGAACCGCCTTTGGCGTCGGTCAGCATGACGGAGTTACCCTGTTTGCGTACCGTCAGCGTACCACCGCCCACGGTTTTCAGCGTTTGACCATCCTTTAAATCGGCCGCCGAAAAACTGCCCGACACCACATGGTTTGCCAGAATAGCGGCGAGTTTGTCTTTGCTGGCTGGTGCCGTCAGTGTTTCCAGCGTACCGGTGGGTAGTTTGGCAAACGCGTCGTTCGACGGGGCAAATACCGTGTAAGGGCCCTGTTCCTTGGCCTTGTCGGCTAATCCAGAGGCTGTTAGCGCCGATTGCAGCGTTGAAAAATCAGTGGCACCGGCCAGGCTACCCGCCAGGTCTTTGTTCGTCGCCTTGGCGCTCAACGACTTACTAGCAGCACCTGCTGATTGCCTGATGGTGTCTGTTTGGGCATGGGCGCCACCTGCCACCGCCAGAAAAGCCAGCAGGAGAATAGGCTTTAGTTTCTTTTTCATCGGAGAAGTAGTTTAATCCTATCAACAATATCGTCTTATCCTAAAAACAGCCTTCCCGCTTTTAAAGTATACCGCTAAATAAGTGGAGGCTGGACGCTGGATGCCGGATATTGGATGCTGGACATTGGTGATCTGGTCCAGTGTCCAACATCCAGTGTCCAGTATCCAGCGTCCAATTCTTTTAGCAATTCAGGGTGGAAATGCATATGATTGTGGCTCAGGATTTTCCACCGTAACATCACTCGTGCCTACCTATAACGTTCATCAGATTGCGCTCTCGCTGGTACCCGGCGTGGGCGGCGTACTCATCCGGCAACTCATTAGTTACGGCGGCTCAGCCGAAGCCATATTGGCCATGCCTCCGGCCCGGCTGATGAAAATTCCCGGCATCGGCGAAGTCACGGCCCGCGCCATCCGTCAGCCAAACCTGCTCCCCGACGCAGAGAAGGCCGTTCGGCTGCTCGAAAAAACGGGTACGTCGGTCCTGTTCTATACCGACGCAAACTACCCTACCCGCCTCAAAACGCTTTACGACGCCCCGGCCCTGCTCTATAAATTGGGTAACGCCGACCTGAACGCCACGCGCACCCTGGCCCTGGTGGGTACCCGGCAGGCCACCGACTATGGCCGACGGATTACGGAAGAGATTGTGCAGACGATGCAGCCCTACGGCGTCTCCATCATCAGCGGCCTGGCCTATGGCATCGACATTGCTGCTCACCGCGCGAGCCTCGCAGCGGGCTTGCCTACGGTAGGAGTCATGGCCAGTGGCATCGACATCATCTACCCGTCTGCTCACGCCCGCACCGCCCACGACATGCAGGAACTGGGCGCGCTGCTCACCGAACACCTGCCCGGTGTGAAACCCGACCCGCGCTTTTTCCCCGCCCGCAACCGCATCATCGCGGGCCTCAGTGACGCCGTGGTGATTGTTGAAGCCGCCGCCAAAGGGGGCGCACTAATCACCGCCGAATACGCCAACAATTATAATCGGGAGGTGTTTGCCGTACCGGGGCAGGTGACGCAGCAGTTTTCGGCGGGCTGCAACAAGCTCCTCCGCGAAAACAAAGCCCAGATCTATACCAGCCCAGCCGACCTGATCGAAACCCTAAACTGGGATGTGGACCCCGCCAAGCAGGTTGCTGCTAAATCGTCGGCCTCTGCGCCCCTACCGCTTGATTTCACAACCCAGGAAACACAGGTGGTGTCGTTGCTTCGCCAAAACCCCGCTATCCACGTCGACGAGCTAAGCTGGCAATCGCAGATTCCGATGGGGCAACTGGCCTCGCTACTTCTCAGCCTCGAATTCCGCGGTTATGTCCGCACCCTGCCGGGCAAGCGGTATGAGGTGGTGTATGTGTAGGGGTTTACAACTCTTCCTCTACCTCGATCCCCTCGTAAATGGCTATCATCGAAAGCGTTACGTTAATGTTGTTCAACGGGATCTGCGTGTTTATCCCTTCGTAAAGCCGGTACGCCCAGAAGTCGGCTGAGCGTTCGTAGACTTCCACTTTGTATGCATCCTGATGAACCAGCAGGTAGTATTGAAGGGAAGGAATTTTAAAGTAGTGCAACCGCTTTTTATGATCATCGTCGGCCCCCGTCGAATCTGATAATACTTCGATTAGGAGGCAGGGGCTTGTCACGTAAATGCCCTGATCATCTTTCAAATCGTCCGGTTCGCAGGTGTAAACCACGTCGGGGTAAACATACTTCTCGCTGGCAGGTAGCCTCATTCGTACGTTCTCGGAAAAGACTTGACAGCCATTTTTGCGGGTGAATGCACGAAGACTAAACGTGGTATTTTGCACTAATACATTATGGCGTTTGGTGGCCCCGGCCATGGCGACAACGTCACCATTCCAAAATTCATAGCGAATACCTTCTGCGCGTTCCAGTGCGAGATATTCATCAAACGTGTATTTCTTTTTCGGAATGGCTATCATCTTATTTTTTCGTTTGCGTCAGCAGCATGCAGAGGACTTTCCAGACTACCTTACCGCTGCGTATAATCCGACAAAGGCATAGAATCGGCGTCTTCGTTGAGGGCGTCGAGCATGCGTTCTACTTCCTGCATGCGCACTTTGTCGCCGTTGCGGTCAAATGAGAGCATCAGGTTGCGCAGGGTACGGCGGATGATGTCGACGTTGGAACAGGGCTGGTAGAAGATAGGAGCCGGTTTCAGGTTCAGCTGGGCAATGTAATGGTCGATGTCTTTGGTTGAAAACACCAGGCCCCTGTTAAACACATTGATATAAAACTGTACACCCGTGGGGGCCTTGTAGGTCAGCACAAACAGGTTGGGCAGGTTGACCCCATAGATGGGCAGACCCAGTTTCTGAGCAATCATCATGTAGATCAGGCAGAGCGAAATGGTGTTGCCTTTCCGCGTTTCCAGCACCTGATTGATCATCGAGTTGGCCGGCGAATGGAAGTTTTTGGTGTTGGGCGAAAACTTCATTTCGTTATAAAACACGTTGTTCAGCCCCTTCACCTGATCGGCCGGATGCACATCGGTGCGTACCACGAGCCAGGCATCATAATAAAGCTGCTCCAGGCTTTGCCGAAGTTTATCGAGCGACAAATCAGGGTATTGGTAAGTGGCCACGATCCAAAGACCTTCCAGCAGATCCATACCGCCGGTTTCTTTCCAGGTCAGCAGCCGTTCCAGTACGGTGGTGTATTGCAGGTCGTGAATCAGTTCTTCAATACGCTTTTGCAAAAAGGGATTAAAATTAGTTTCCCACTCGGTTTCCAGAAACGGAATAGCCGAGTTGCCAAGCTGGCGAATACGGCCTTCCACATGTTGGGTCACTTCCTGATCGTCATCGTCGAGCAGTGAGACGAGGGCTTTTATTTCGTTGTCGTTCATTCGTATTGCGCACAAGGTGAGAAGGCCTTACACGAAATTAAGGTTTTCCAATCGTTGCGTTTTGGTTAGTTTTGCCCCACTTTTCGAGGCCTGCCCGTTGCAAGTAACAACAGAAAATTACAAAAACGATTTGGATTCCCAAGCCACTACCATCCCTAAAATTATCGTAACCGGCGGAGCCGGATTCATCGGGTCACACACTGCGGTGGCCCTTGTCGAAGCCGGTTTTGAGCCGATTATCGTCGATAATTTTTCCAACTCCGAGCAATCGGTACTCAACGGACTGAAAACCATTGTGGGTCGCGAACTGACTACCTACCAAATTGATTGCAACGACCGTGCGGCTATGACGCAGGTGTTCGAGCAGCAGCAGGTAGCGGGCGTTATCCACTTTGCGGCCTCCAAAGCCGTGGGTGAATCGGTTGAAAAGCCGCTGATGTATTACCGCAATAACCTCGATACATTGATGTTACTGCTGGAGTTGATGCCGCAGTACAACGTACCCAGCCTGGTGTTTTCGTCGTCATGCACGGTGTACGGTCAACCCGAAAAACTGCCCGTGACGGAACAAACGCCCCGCCTGCCTGCTATGTCGCCCTACGGCAATACAAAAGCTATTGGCGAAGATATAATCCGGGATGCGGTTACGGCGAAAATGCCCGTTAAGGCCATTGCCCTACGGTATTTCAACCCCATTGGCGCACACCCGTCGGCGCTTATTGGTGAACTGCCGCGGGGTGTGCCCGCCAATTTGGTGCCTTACCTGCTTCAGGTAGCCGCCGGGCAACGCGCTAGCCTTACCATCCACGGCAACGACTACAACACGCCCGACGGTACGGCCATCCGCGACTATATCCACGTGATGGACCTGGCCGAAGCCCACGTCAGTGCCCTGCAACTGCTGGGTCGCCGTACCGAATCGTCGGTTTATGACATTTTCAACATTGGCACGGGCCGGGGTGCGTCGGTGCTGGAACTGATCAACACCTTTGAATCCGTGACGGGCATAAACCTGCCGTATACCCTCGGTCCACGCCGGGCGGGCGACATTGAGCAGATCTATGCTGATGTTGCCAAAGCAGCTACCGGACTAGGTTTCACCACCAAACGTACCCTCGCCGAAGCCCTCACCGACGCCTGGCGCTGGCAGCAAAAAATCAGTTCAACGTCTAAAGTCTAAGGTTAAAGGTTGCTTCGTGCGTTACAGTAGGGCGCGAAGCAACCTTTAACCTTAGACTTCAGACGTTGAACAGCAAGCTATGAAAACAATCATCATAACCGGCGGGGCCGGGTTTATTGGGTCGCATGTGGTGCGGCTGTTTGTGAATAAGTACCCCGACTACCGTATCGTCAACCTTGACGCGCTCACCTACGCGGGTAACCTGGCCAACCTGAGCGACATCGAGAATGCGCCCAACTATATGTTTGTGCGCGGCGACATCACCGATGCGGCTTTTTTGACCGATTTGTTTGCTCAATACCAGCCTGACGGGGTTATTCACCTGGCTGCCGAGAGCCACGTAGACCGGTCTATCACCGACCCCATGTCGTTTGTGATGACCAACGTGGTGGGTACCGTCAACCTGCTCAATGCCGCTAAAGCCTGCTGGCAGGCCAACGCTGGCGGTTTCGAGGGAAAGCGGTTCTACCATGTCTCAACGGATGAGGTGTATGGTTCGCTGCATAACGACAACGAGTTCTTCACGGAAGAGACTGCCTACGACCCACAGTCGCCGTACTCGGCGTCGAAAGCAGCGTCAGATCACTTCGTGCGGGCTTATGGCAACACCTACAAACTGCCGGTGGTGCTGAGCAACTGCTCGAACAACTACGGCCCGAATCACTTTCCCGAAAAGCTGATTCCGCTTATGATTCACAACATCCAGACCAACAAGCCCCTGCCCGTTTACGGCAAAGGCGAGAACGTCCGCGACTGGCTGTATGTAGTGGATCACGCCCGCGCCATCGACGTCATTTTCCATAACGGCCGGCTGGGTGAGACGTATAATATTGGTGGCTTCAACGAGTGGAAAAACATCGACCTTGTGCACCTGTTGTGCCGCATTATGGACCAGAAGCTTGGTCGGCCCGAAGGCACCTCGGCTCAACTGATCACCTATGTCACCGACCGCGCCGGCCACGACCTGCGTTACGCCATCGACGCGCACAAGATTATGAACGAACTCGGCTGGCAGCCTTCGCTCCAGTTTGAAGAGGGACTCGCCAAAACCGTCGACTGGTTTCTGGCCAACCAGGAGTGGCTCAACAACGTCACCTCAGGGGCGTATCAGGGGTATTACGAAGGCATGTACGCAAACAGGTAGGTGTTTGGTTGTATACTTGTTTGTCGGTTAGTTTCGGTCCGGCGTCCCGGTTGCTCTGCTAGTCACAGTCAGCAACCGGGACGCCGGACCGAAACTAACCGACAAACAAGTATACAACCAAACAATTCATGCCCACCATTCAGCGATTTGAAGACCTACGTGTTTGGCAGAATGCTCGCCTACTCGATCAGAAAATATTCCGATTGACTCAACAGGAGGTAATGAAGCGCGATTTCCGGCTGATTGGTCAGTGGCTAGGCGCGAGTGGTTCTGTAATGGATAACATCGCGGAAGGGTTTGACCGGGAAGGAAATAAAGAATTTATCCAATTCCTAAGCATAGCCAAAGGCTCGGCTGGTGAAGTGCGCTCGCAGGGTTATCGTGCCTTGGACCGGGGGTATAGCTCAGAACAGGATTTTCAGGAAGTATACCAAGATGCGGTTCAGATCAGAAACCAGCTTACTAAACTCATGAATCATCTAAAATCCTCGGACATAAAGGGTGTAAAGTATCAGAAGTTGTCCAATTCGTCCGGTCCTAACAAACAAACAGACGAACAGACATACAATTAAACAGCCTTCTCATGAAAGGAATCATACTCGCCGGGGGATCCGGAACCCGTCTCCATCCGCTTACATTGGCTGTATCGAAGCAGCTGATGCCGGTTTACGATAAACCGATGATCTACTACCCGCTCTCGATTCTGATGCTGGCGGGCATTAAAGACATCCTCATTATCTCGACCCCCCACGACCTGCCGCATTTCGAGAAGCTCCTCGGCGATGGGTCGCGAATTGGGTGTACGTTCACCTACGCCGTGCAGCCCGAGCCCAACGGACTGGCGCAGGCGTTCGTGATCGGGGCCGATTTTATTGGCACTGACAAAGTAGCGCTGGTGCTGGGCGACAATATTTTCTACGGGTCGGGCCTGTCGAAATTGTTGCAGGCTAATAATGACCCCGACGGTGGCGTGGTCTACGCTTATCAGGTACAGGACCCCGAGCGGTACGGTGTAGTTGAGTTCGACGCCGATTTCAACGTGTTGTCGGTGGAAGAGAAACCAGAGAAACCCAAGTCGCACTATGCCGTGCCGGGGCTGTATTTCTATGATAACGACGTAGTTGAGATTGCTCGGAACATTGCCCCATCACCACGCGGCGAATACGAAATCACCGATGTAAACCGGGTTTATCTGGAGCGCGGCAAGCTGAAAGTAGGCGTACTGGACCGGGGCACAGCCTGGCTCGATACGGGTACGTTTGCGTCGCTAATGCAGGCGGGGCAGTTTGTGCAGGTTATCGAAGAACGGCAGGGGCTGAAGATTGGGTGCATTGAAGAGATTGCGTACCGGATGAAGTTCATTACCAGAGAACAACTTCATGACATTGCTCAACCGCTGGTGAAAAGCGGTTATGGGCAATATCTGCTCGGTATTGCCTGAAACGGAACCGTCTGGAAACAACTATCCCCTGCCAATCAGAACGTTAGCAGGGGATAAGCTACCTAACCTATGAGATGAGAAAACTTGTACGCGTAGAGGAAACTATTGTTGGTGTAGATGCAGCCGGATTAAGTATCCGCTGATTGTGAAGCAAAGGTAAGTAGCCCAGGCGGGCAGCGGCAGCGCATTATTACCCATTTTTCTACAATTGTAAATAATGCGGGTTTACCCGTAGTCGAACACGTAGTTCTACGTAACCGGTTAGTTAACGGGCAATAATCTGACCGAATAGTCAATCCATCGAATGGTCATTATTGGGATTGAGTGTGTTTAGGTAGCTTGCCGCCTAAATCATTCAATTGCCTACCAATGACAGACAGAAAAGACAGGTTCCACGGCGATGTGGGCAGCTTTATTACAAGCCATGATGCCCGTGCCCGCACTACCCGCTTCAAGAAGAGAAAAGAGGAACAAGGCTACAAACCCGGTAGCTTCACCCAAGCCGAGTTTTTTGGCAGCAATCGCATCAATCACTTGCTGGGCCGTAAAGACTGCGTAGGTATTCGAATTTACTACGGCAAACGCCACGAAGACGCCGACGAAAACCCCGTTGGCGAGGGCGAGGGCGAACTCAAATCGCGTATGGTGATCGTGGGCGTCCGGGCTGATGGCTCCGATATTTTCGACGATGCCACGGGCCTCAAAGACAGCGGCGACGGCGATGCGCTCGGCGATGGCTGGAGTTGCCCAAGAATGTGTCAGCCATGATACTATGTTTGACCAATTAATTTCGCTTTTAGCTAAATATCCAGTGGTAACCCTGGGTCATATTATGCTACTCCTGCCTGTTGTATTTGGTATACTCAGGCGGGAGTACCTCAATAGCGTGCTCGTTTTCGTTGTTATTTATTTTGCGATACATTTTATTGAACAGTGTCTGCTGCTTTATTATGTCATTTATGATAAAAAAACCATTGGTGTACAAAAAGGATTTTTAATATTCTATACAATCATTATTGCCCGGTTGTTTTATATATCATACAGAAATAGTGTTAAACTGCGTCGCATTGGCTTGATAACGTGCTTATTGATAGGCATAGTCTTACTGATCGATTTTCAATATAATTCCTTTGCTTTTATCGGAGCAACGTTGTTCAGGTTGCTGCTAATTGTCTTTTCTCTTACTTATTTCAATAAAATATTATCTGAAAACCGCGTTCTCAGAACGATCTATCACCCTATGTTTTGGATTAGCTCAGGCTTTTTAATTTATGGTATGGGTACATTCATGACATCGTTATTTACCGATTATTTATTGGATGCGACCAAAACGTCTGATCAAACATATGGTCTATTTTTAACAATGGCTGAGCTACTTGGCATTATTCAGTGTGTGCTCGTTGCCACAGGTATGTGGGTCAGTAAATTCGATCAGAAAAATTATATAAATCAGCGATAGTCAGCCCGTTATTTTATCAAAATGCTGCTGCTTTTAGGCGAAGGCCGGACTCTTCGGGCAGGCCGAAAACAAGGTTCATATTCTGCACCGCCTGCCCCGACGCTCCTTTGGTGAGGTTGTCGATAACGCTGCTGATGAGCAGCTGGCCATCATGGTGTTCCAGGCTCAGCAGGCATTTGTTGGTGTTCACAACCTGCTTCAGGTCCACCGGCGTATCGCTAACGTGCGTGAACGGGTGGGTGGCGTAGTAATCGCGGTAGAGTTGTTTGGCCTCCTCCAGCGCACCGGAAAAAGGGGTATACACATTGGCCATGATGCCCCGCGTAAAATCGCCCCGGTAAGGCACGAAGTTGATGGCTTCGCCGAAGGGCTGTAAACTGCTCAGGCTCTGTCGGATTTCGGCGAGGTGCTGATGGGTAAACGCCTTGTAAATAGACAAATTATTGTTGCGCCAGGTGAAGCCCGTAGTGGGCACCAGCGCCTGCCCGGCACCCGTGCTGCCCGTTACGGCGCTCACATGCACTGCATCAATCAGCCGCCCGGCATTGGCCAGGGGTAACAGGGCCAATTGAATAGCGGTGGCAAAGCAGCCGGGATTAGCTATACGTTCGGCCTGTTGGATACGCTCACGCTGGAGTTCGGGCAGGCCGTAGATGAAATCATTTTGCTCATCGCGGAAATCGGCACTGAGGTCAATGATCGCAACCCCATCAGGTACCTCGTTTTCGGCCAGAAACGCCGCCGACTGTCCGTGGCCAGCGCAGAGAAACAGCACGTCGAGTTCGCCGTTCAGAAGCGGTTGTACGCCCCCCCCCGCAAACGTCAGATCGGTGTCGCCCAGCAGGTCGGTGTGGGTAGTCCAGACGGGTTTACCGGCCTGGCTTTGGCTATGAATAAAGGCAATAGAAACAAAGGGGTGGTTGAGCAGAATACGGAGCAGTTCGCCCCCGGTGTAGCCCGCTCCACCAATAATACCTGCGTGAATGGTCATGGTCGTAGCGTTACGCGATTGACTAACTCCGTTGCTTTCTGCACCGACTGCTGCACCACGGCCGAATCGAAGGTATCGACAAACAGGCTTTGGTAATGGGGGCGGTCCAGCGTTAAATCACGGCTGTTTTGGTGGTTATGAAACAGCAGCGTATCGAAGTTGGCGATGGGAAAAAATTGGAGCCCTGTGCCGTTGACATAATAGGCGATAAGCGGACAGAAGATGCCGCACAAATGCGCTGGAAATGATTCGAGCGTAAACGCCAGCGAGGCCTGTGCCGACAGTTCGGCCAGTTCGTCAATGGTTAGTTGACCGGTGGCATCCAGCACGCGATGGCCCTGGGAAGGGTTGTCGGCAATTACTTTGTGCATCAGCTGGGTGGTGCCGGGGCGTTGACCACAACCCACCATAATGGCCTCGGTCTGGTTCAGTAGTTCGCCCAGCAACTGTTGCCAAAAGGCATCGGGCAGGAAACGGCTATCGGCTCCACTTTCGGGGAAAATGGCGATGATGGGCTGGCGAGATGCCTGAAGCTGCGGCAGTTTCTGAGCCAGCGTGCTCTTGGCCGTGCTGCCATGCGGAAAATACGGGCGAATGTCGCGCAGGGTCGCGTGTACATCCATCCGGCTCAGCAGGTTGAGTATCAGTTCGAGGTGATGAAATTCACCATCGGGTAAAAACAGTTCATCGTCCAATAACCCCCCCAGACCCCGCGTGCCAAAGCCAATACTATGCTTTACCCGGATAAACGGCAGAATCTGATGCATGGGCGAGTCGGAAAACCGAACGTCGACGGAATAATCATAGACCTCACCAGACAGTGCCGCAATAGCCCGTCGCAGGCCTCCAACGTGTTCGGCCACCTTCTGTAAGCCACTCACCTTGCGGCGATTAGTGCCAATGTGATTCCAGTGAATGATCCGACGTACAAACGGATTATGGACCAGCACAGGGTCACACCAGTCGCCCGCCAGCACATCAATTTTGGCCTGGGGGTAGCGCTTAATAATAAGCGGAAACAGAAACGTCAGAATGAGTGTGTCGCCCAGATGCCCCGACGACATCATCAGGATACGCGGCTGCTGTGCAGACGGTGCTTCGTTCACCCGACGTGTCGGTTGAGCGAGTGCATCGACAAACCAGTCGAGCAGACGAAGTGGATAAGCTACTCGCCGGGGCGCACAATACTTTCTTGACATTGACTACTCGTTACGTCAGACGCAGGATCGGGTGGATGATAAGGGGGCAACCAACTGTATTTATTGCCTGTCCTGACAAGATAAGAACAAGCAGGGAAAATTGGGTTGATAGTCAATCAGCCCAATTTATTCCTACTGACCGGCTTTTACCCGTTCGTAGATCATTACCTGATTCGACGCCACCTTCGAAAAGCCCCGCACGTCGTCGCCGGTCCAGGCGTTATTCATTTCGCCATACGAACCGAATTTCGCCGACATCAGGTCGTAGGGTGACTCGATACCCAGCACCGTGAACCGGTAGGGAGCCAGTTGCACGTGCACCTCGCCCGTTACGTGGGCCTGCGTATCGGCCAGAAACGTTTCGATGTTGCGCATGACGGGGTCCATAAACTGACCTTCGTGCAGGGTGGTGCCGTAGAAGTTGGCCAGTTGGTCTTTCCAGGCCAGCTGGTTTTTGGTCAAAACGTGCTTTTCCAACGTGTGGTGAGCCTTTATAATGATCAACGGTGCCGGTGCTTCGAAGCCCACGCGGCCCTTAATACCAATGATGGTATCGCCCACGTGGATGTCGCGCCCGATACCGTATGGACCCGCCAGCTCGGTCAGGCGTTGGATAGCGGCTACTGGATTCTTGAATGCTTCGTCACCGTAGGCAGCACTTTTAATCCCTTTCAGTTCGCCATGCGTAAAGGTCAGCGTAATTGTTTCCTCACCTGACTTGGTCACGGGTGTTGGCCAGGCCGATTCAGGCAGGTACTGGCTGGACGTGAGCGTTTCTTTGCCACCCACCGACGTACCCCACAGGCCTTTGTTGATGGAATAGGCCGCTTTATGCCATTCCTGATCCACACCTTTATTTTTCAGGTATTCGATTTCAGCCTCGCGCGAAAGGCGCATGTCGCGGATGGGGGTAATGATCTCGGCTTCGGGCATGATAATCCGAAACGCCATGTCGAACCGCACCTGATCATTGCCCGCGCCGGTGCTGCCGTGCGCAATGGCCGACGCGCCAATCTGCCGGGCATACTCAGCGGCGGCAATGGCCTGGAATATCCGCTCAGCCGAGACGCAGAGTGGGTATGTATTGTTTTTCAGGACGTTGCCAAAGACCAGAAATTTGAGGCACTCCTGGTAATAATCATCCGTTTTGGTCACCACTGCGTGCGATACAACCCCCAGCGAATAGGCCCGTGCTTCGATGGCAGCCAGGTCTTCGGCTGAGAAGCCGCCTGTATCAACCAGCACAGAATAAACATCCATGCCCCGGTCTTCGGTGAGGTATTTAACACAAAACGAGGTATCAAGACCTCCACTAAACGCCAGTACAACTTTTTGTTTATCCGCCATTTGTCAACATAGGGGGCCAAGTCAGCAAGCCCAAATCGGCTGCAAATATCGGGTTTATTGGGGTAAATTGGGTTTACAGGGTAGGCATTCGTGCGTAATGGGCCAGCGAATCATGGAACCGACAGTATGAAAAACCCCGCATCCGGCATTAAACGGAGGCGGGGTTTCCTGTACAACAGTCGGTTTGGTTACGCCGCTTCCAGTTCGCGATTGCTCTTTTTTGGGGCTGGTCGGTCTGAAAAGCGGAGCAGAACACGCTCTTTCAGTCGCTGCCAGCGTTCGTACAGCTTCGATTCTTTCAGGAAATTCCAGTGCGGCTTTTTCTCCGGCTTTTTCTGCTCGTCGGGGTCGTAGAGCATGCCCGTACACAGGCAATGTTTGCGCTCAGTGCGGGTCAGTATGTCGTAGTTAACGCAGGTTTGACACCCTTTCCAGAAAGCCTCGTCGCCAGGTAACTGGTTGAGGGTCACGGGTTGGTAGCCCAGGTCACTGTTGATCTTCATCACGGCGAGGCTGGTGGTCAGGCCAATGATTTTGGCGTCGGGGTATTTCGTGCGCGACAGTTCGAAAGCCTTAGCCTTGATGCGTGTGGCAATGCCACTCTGGCGGTAATCGGGATGAACGATCAGCCCGGAGTTGGCTACAAATTTGCCGTGGCTCCAGGTTTCGATGTAGCAAAAACCAACCCACTCACCGGCCAGGGTTTGGGCAATGATGGCTTTTCCTTCCAGCATTTTTTCGATCAGGTACAGTGGCGATCGTTTGGCAATACCCGTACCGCGGGCTTTGGCACTTTCGGCCATTTGCTTGCAGATGGTGTCGGCCAGGCCAATGTGGTCTTTATTGGCTACCTGAACAATGTATTCGTCGTTGACTACTTCGTGCGTGATCATCGTCATTTATTGAACGCCCGACAACGGTCGGTAGCGGCCTCAAACGGAGACGTTTTTTATCCGGTGAAAAAAAAGATGAGCTATGAGAGGGGTGTCGAGAGGGGCCTGCTACGAGGGCAGGACAGCGTTATAGGGTCCTCACGGACCTGAACCGGAAGGGCGTCGTGTGGCACATTGCCTGTATGTAGACGAACTGGTTCATATGCTGAAATTAACGCGGGCAATATTCGACAAATTGCCCCGTCTGTGCAATCAATTAACAGAATAAAATCGGAATCGTTCAGCAAACTGAAGGTGTTAACGGGCAGAAAGCCTGTTTGGCAGATAGAACAAATGGTAGCCACCGTTGTTGCGCTCCCAGGCTGATAGGTAGCTTTTAACCTTATCAATTCGTTAACAGACGCTTGCCTGTCCGGTAGTTGTTTTCTATATATTTGTGTTTCAACGCATCCCTTTCGGATAACCATGAATAAGTTGACCGCCGACGATTTAATCTACGGATATATCAATGGCATCTTCCCGATGGCTGACGCAGACGGTACGCTATACTGGTACTCGCCAGATCCCCGCGCCGTAATTCCAATTGCCGGCTACAAACCATCGAGATCACTGCGGCCAACGTTAAATAAACAACAATTTGATATTCGTATAAACGCCGATTTTGAGCAGGTGATGCGCTGTTGTGCCACCCCCCGGTCTATTGATGACAGTACCTGGATATCCGCCGAAATTATTGATGCCTACACCGATTTGCACCAAATGGGCCTGGCCCACAGCGTGGAGACGTATATAGATAACCGGTTGGTTGGCGGGCTATACGGTGTAGCCATTGGCGGGGCATTTTTTGGTGAATCAATGTTTCACCACGTGTCTAACGCGTCGAAAGTGGCCTTTCATCACCTCATCATGATTCTCCGTGAGCAGCAATTTTCTCTGCTTGATACCCAGTTTATTAATGACAATGTGAAGCGATTCGGGGCTATTGAAATTAGCAAACGTGAATACGCCGACCAGCTTAAACGGGCACTCAAACAGAAGGCTCGCTTCACCGAAGCCGCCGTAGAGCACCTGTTCCGTAGTCACGCGGGCGACTGAAATAGGTTCAATGTTTAAAGTCTAAGGTGTAAAGTTGCTTCGCCAGTCCGCCGGTGTTGTACTATCTGTGTCGGACCGCACCGGTGGACCGGCGAAGCAACTTTACACCTTAGACTTTAAACATTGAACCTATTTTTGGACCTGAATTAACCTTCCCCATTCATGGCCCGCCCTGTTCTTGTGCTCAAATTTGGTACTGCCTCTATTACCAAGCCTACTGGTGAACTTCACGAACCAGTGCTGGTTGACATTGCCCGGCAGGTGGCGGCCCTGCGTGACCGGTATAACGTGGTGCTTGTCTCATCGGGAGCGGTGGGGGCGGGGCGGGGCACCATCCGCGATTATCGGGGCGAAATCAGTCAGCGAAAAGCGGCGGCGGCGGTGGGTAATCTGCTGTTACTCAATGTGTATAGCCGTTTTTTTGGCGTGTATGGCGTCACCATCGCGCAGAGCCTGTGCGAACGCCATCACTTTGCCAACCGCGACCAGTTTCTGCAACTGAAAGACACCTACGAAGAGCTTTGGGCCAACGGCATCATCCCTATTGTGAATGAAAACGACGTGGTGAGTAACCGCGAACTGAAGTTTTCGGACAATGACGAGCTGGCCACGCTGCTGGCGGTGGGTTTTGGGGCCGAGGTGCTCATGCTCTGCACGTCTGTTGGTGGCCTGCTCGACCCCGACGGCAACCTGATCCGCTACGTACCCCGCCTGACCGAGGCCGTTTTTGCCGTAGTCCGCACCGACAAATCGTCGATGGGGTTAGGGGGGATGGCGTCTAAACTGACCTTCGCCAAACTGGCTACCCGTATGGGTATCCGGGTAGTCATTTTCGGCCTTGCCGAACCAGATAGTATTCGCAAAGCCCTTGATGGTGAGGTGGGTACGCAGATTGAACCGCAGCCCATCACGATGTCGGCGCGAAGCCGGTGGCTGGGCAGTGGTAGTCTGGTGGTGGGGCGTGTGCGGGTGGATGCGGGCGCAGCAGCGGCCCTGTTGCGACGGAGTAGCCTGCTGGCCGTAGGGGTGGCCGAAATCTTAGGCGAATTTTCGGCGGGCGAGGTCTTCGAGATTGTCGACGAAACCGACATAGCGGTGGCGGTGGCGCGGGCTAAACTGTCGTCGTTTGATCTGAGCGCACTGAGCAGTCGACAAAACGTGGAGGTCGCCAACGCCAACGATATTGTACTTTTGTGAGTATGACGCCCATTACGCCCCTCCTGCAAGCTACCAAACAAGCTGCCGCCGCCGTTCGCCGACTGAATAACGACCAGAAAACGGCCCTGCTGAATCGCCTCGCTGATTTACTTTCGGCAGGAAGCGACGCGGTGCTGGCGGCGAACCAAATGGACCTGGATCAGATACCTGCCGATTCGGGCCATGTCGACCCGAAAAAGGACCGGTTGCGCCTGACGCCTGCCCGCGTGGCTGACCTGGCCAACAGCCTGCGGCAAGTGGCGGTGCTGCCCGACCCGGCGGGGGTGTTGCTGTTACAACGTGAGATCGAGCCGGGCCTGACGCTGAAAAAACTGGCTGTGCCACTGGGCGTGGTAGGGGTAATCTACGAATCGAGACCCAACGTTACGGTCGATGTGGCCGCGCTCTGTTTGCGGTCGGGAAATGCGTGTGTGCTTAAAGGCGGTAAAGAAGCTGACCACTCGAACAGGGCATTAGTAGGCCTGATTCAGCAGGTGCTGGCCGAATTTGACGTGCCCAAGCAGGCGGTGATGTTGCTGCCACCCGACCGCGCTGTAGTGAATGAACTCCTGACGGCCACCCGCTACGTTGATATACTGATTCCGCGCGGGTCGGAGTCCTTAATTCAGTACGTGCGCACTCATTCGCTGATTCCAACCATCGAAACCGGCGCGGGTGTTTGCCATACGTACGTGGAAAGCTCGGCAGACCTGGACATGGCCGCTCGGATTGTGGTCAACGCCAAAGTGTCGCGCCCAGCGGTTTGTAATTCACTCGATTGTGTACTGGTGGATGCGGCTGTAGCGGACGATTTCCTGCCCAAATTAATCCCCGACTTCACTCAGTGGAACGTTGAGGTGTATGCCGACGAAACGGCGTTCGGTGTTTTGCAGCGAGCCGGATACGCCCGTCTGTTTCCCGCTGAACCCGCCGATTTTGGGCGCGAATTTCTGGATTACAAATGTGCCGTTAAGGTCGTAAATGGCCTTGACGAAGCCCTGTCGCATATTCAGGCCTATTCGTCGAAACATTCCGAAGCCATCGTTTCGGCCAACCCTGCGTTGATCGGGCAGTTTTTGAACGAGGTTGATGCCGCTGCCGTCTATGCCAATGCCTCGACTCGCTTCACCGACGGCGGCTGTTTTGGGTTGGGTGCTGAAATCGGTATTTCCACCCAAAAACTCCACGCCCGCGGCCCGTTTGCGCTCGAAAAACTGGTCACGGAAAAATGGGTAGTGGAAGGGAATGGGCAAGTGAGGTGATTTACGAATTACGAGGTACGAATTACGATTGTTGCTGACGCCAAAGTAGGATCGCTCTGGCGAAAGCAACAATCGTAATTCGTACCTCGTAATTCGTAAATCACTCCACTAACAACCGCCCTTCCACCGCGCCTTTGGGGGTGATGATGCGGTAGACGTAGAGGCCTTTGGTTAGCGATTGCAGGCTTACGTCGGCCTGTTGCTGGAAGGGGCGGCGGAGGCGTTCGCGGCCAAGTACATCATACAAAATCACGTCGTGGGGGCCGGTCAGGCTGGTTTCTACCCGCACGGTTTCGCTCGCCGGATTGGGCAACAGCGTTACAACCGGGCCTTTGCTGGGGTCAACGGCCAGCAGGGGAATGACCGTGATGGTTTGCTTTCCCGACACCGTGCCAATGCCACATCCGTTGGCTACTGTCGCTATGGCGTAGGTGGTAGTTTGGTCCGGTTTCACGGTCAACTCGTCGGTAGTGGCGCTGGCCGTGCCCGACGTGCCGTTGGTAAGTGTGTATTGAAACGGAGCTGTGCCCGTGAAGGTGAGCCGAAGGCGGGCTGTGCTGGTTTGCAGAATGCTCGAATCGCCCACCGCCGCCAGGGTAGCCGTGGGTTTTACGTTGATGGCGAAGGCTGATCCGGGCGTGGTCTCTACCCGTTCGGCGGTGTTGCCCACCAGCCGCAGCCGGTAGCCACTGCCCGCGCTCTGGGTTTCGGCAATGGAAAACGAGAGGGGACTCTGGCTACCCGTTCCTACCGTCAGCGGGGCCGAAAAGTTGCCCGTGGCATCGGAGAGCTGCACCACATAGCCCGTTGACCCGTTGAACGAACCACCCTGCACAGCAGACAGCGACCCCGTTTGCCCGGCACAAACAGCCGATGTGGTAAAACCCGAAATAGCCAGGGTAGGAATGACCACTACCCGCACACTACCTGTGGCGGTGCCGTTGCCACACACGTTGCTGAGGCTGGTAAGCGAATAGGAAGTCCCCTTAGTAAGTGCCACCGACCGCACAACGGGGCTGGTTGTCGCGGTGCGCAGGCTGTCGCCATTGAGGCTATACGCCCACGGACCGGAACCACCAAACGCAATAGTCAGGCTGGCGGGCTGACCAAAAACAACCTCGGCAGGGCCATTAAGCTGAGCGACGGGTAAGGTCAGCACCGAAAACGCGGCGGAGGTGTCGGCGGTGGCGATGTTGTTGTTGCGCAACACCCGAATCAGATAGCCCTTCCCCGCCGACTGACTAGCCGGAATGGTTACTGATGCCGCCGTTGCCGTGACGGTGGTGAGGGTCTGCGGAGCCGCGAATGACCCGACGGCATCGGAGAGTTGAACGCTGTAATTATTAGCGCCACTGGTGCCTTTCGAGATCTGAAAACTAATGCCTACTGTTGCCCCGGCGCATACCTCAGTCCGGTTGGTAGCCAGCGCTGACACCTGACCCACAGGCACGGCGAGGTCGGCCTCCCACACGCCCCGGCCCTGCGTGGCGGCTTTCACTTTGCCCCCGGTATAGTCGAGGCGCAGGTCATAAACGGGGGCGTTGGGCAAAGCCGTGCCGTGCCGAATCCACTGCGACATACCGTTGTCTTTGTAGTAAACTCCTTGATCCAGTGCTACATACAGCCCGTCGTCGGTGCCTTCCTGATAGGCCATTGCGTTGCTGGCAAGGCGGGGGAGGTTGGCATTTACTTTGGTCCAGGTATGCCCACCATCGGCCGACTTCATGATGTAGTAATAAAAATCAGTCACGTCGTAGCGGCAGGCCCACAGCGTTTTGGCGTCGGCGGGGTGGATGACCAGGGCCGTTACATAACCGTCGAAGCCGTCGCCGAGCAGTTTCTCCCAGTTAGCACCGCCATCTGTTGAGGCATACACCCGGTAGTTATTGACCGAATTTTTGAACTGATAGGTCCGCACGTACATCGTTTTTACGTCGGACGGTGCCACCCAAACATCCTGAATAATTTCCTTATCGTCGAAAGTGTAAACCTTTTCCCAAGTAGACGAGTAGCTGCTTTCATCTTTCCGCCAAAGGCTATTCGAGCCTAGAAACAGCGTTTTTGTGGCCTGATGGTAGTCAAGCGGGCTGAAGAAACTGGTGTTGTCCGCTGTGACGCCGCTGGGGGTAATGTAGTTCTGCAAGCCATTGGCGGTACGGAGCAGGTAACCATTTTGCGACGTTACGTAGAACACGTTTGGGTTGGTATCGTCGATAAGGCAGCTGATGCCATCACCGCCGCCCACCTGCTGCCATTCAGTGCCGTTAAACAGTTTGGTGCCGTTATCCTGCAAGCCAATCACCATCCGGTCTGACATGCTCGCCGATTGCGCTACGAAATAAATCTGCGATACAGCGATGTTGTTGTAGAATCGAAAGGCCGCCCCTTTCTTGCCCGTGGCTCCACTCAGCCCCCCGTCGGAGGTGACAAACAGGCGGTTGGTGCCAGGCTGAAACTCAATACTGCTCACGTCGGAGTGCACGTCGCCCGTCCGGTTGGTGGCCCAGCCATGGCGGTATTCCCAGCTTTTGCCCCCGTCGTGGCTTGACATAAGCGGGACCATACCGACGTGAATTTCGTTGGTGTCGGCGGGCGACACATTCATCGTGAGGCAATAGTATAACTGAGTGTCGTCGCGGGTTTGCTGGCTGGTGGCGAAGTTTTTACCCCTGGCTACCATCACGCGCAGGTCGTTGGTGGCGGTGTTGAGGCGGTACAGCCCCCCGTGGCGCTCGGTACCCATGGTGGTGAGCAGGTACAGAAAATCGGGTGCCGCCGCCGACACGGCCAGTTCTACGCGACCCACCGTGCCCACCTCAACGGCATCGGGCAGAACGAGTTGCGTAAATGTCCTGCCGCCATCGGTCGAGCGCAAAACCTGATCTTTCCCCGAACCGCCTACGTAGACTACCGAAGGGTCGTTGGGTTTGAACTCCACGTCCCAGTAGTCGGCCAGCCTGTCAACGGTGGAGCTAACGGATTTTTGCCACACCTGCCCGCCATCGGTCGAGTACATGATGGCGCGTGAGCAGAGGGCAATCAGGTGCTGGTCATCGACGGGATCAATGATGATGTTGGTGGCACGGGGTACGCCCGCTTTGCTGCCCGTGGCGTTGGTTTCGTATTGTAGTTTGAACGACGTAAATGCCCAGTTCGCCCCACCATTGGTCGATTTAAACACGCCGTAGCCACTGGCCCCAACATCGTTGGTCGAAGTGCCGAAGTAGTTGCCCGTCGCGTAGATCGTCTGTGGGTTTTTGGACGAAACGGCTATGTCGGTCAACACCATGTTTTTGCCCTCGTCGAAGAGGGGCGTCCAGGTCTGCCCCGCGTCAGTGGTGCGCCAGATTCCCCCGGCATTGCTGCCGCCCCGGCCTGTGGCAATGGTGTAGATCGTGTTGGCGTCGGTGGGGTGGAAGGCCACGGCCCCCAGCCGCCCCACGTTATAGCCGTAGAGGTAGTTGCTGTTGTTGCCGGTGGCCGTGGTTTGGGTCAAAAATGGCCCTAGCTCTTTCCAGCGGGGGTTGGCACGCCGGGCATTAGCCGGTTGTACGGCCTGTGCTACCGGCTGACTTTTAGCAAAACGAGCCAGTTCCTGCGGTTCGCGGGCGGGGTCGAAACGACCGTCGGGACCCAGATGTCGGAGCATCCACTGCTCCCAGCGATAGAACTTGGCCTCGTCTTCATTCTCCTCAAATTCTGGTTCGGGCAGTCCTTTGCGTAATGCTCTACGAATAGCTTTTTCCTGGGCTTTTTCTTCTGCCGCATGCTCTTTCTCGAACGCTTTTTTAACGTCGACGTACCGCACGTTGGGGTCGGTCATCAAGAGTTGATAGGGCCTTTTCTGGGCCTGTGCATTCGCCGCACAGGCCATGCTGATCAGCAGCCAAAACAGTATACGATTCTTCATAGGGTTGATGGGAGAGGTCAGGGTGTGGGCAGGCAATGTAACCCATTTTAGTTGGCAACTAAATCAAATTGATTAACCGTAATGGGCGCTGACAGCAATCATCCACTGTATGCGCAACTGCCGGAGTACACGCCCATATATACGAAATAGTTCATAAAGTAAACATAAATTATGCAGACAAGACAGCAGATGTATCGCCCGGTTTTTAGTGAAAAATAAAATTTACAGTACTTTTCTTAGTTATTTTATGTAAATAGTCGGGCTTATGCTCGGTTAATACTTAACTATAAAACTCTAATGCACCTATGAAAAATCTACCTCAAGTTACTACTTGCTGTGGATTGTCAATCAATGGGAGAGGACGACCTCTGCTTCATTGGTTGGCACTTCTGGTTTTTGCTGTCGTATGTACACTGCCGCTATCGGCAAGGCCGGTTGATATCACCATCAAAGGCAGAGTAACGGATGAATCGGGGGCTACACTGCCTGGTGTCAGCGTGGTGGAAAAGGGCACAACCAACGGTGCCAACACCAATGGCGACGGGCAGTTTACGATCAACGTGCGGAGTACCAGATCAATACTGGTATTTTCGTTCGTTGGCTACAAAGCACAGGAGGTGACTGTGGGCACCGAAACAACCCTCAATGTGTCGCTGCAACCCGGCACCGCCACGCTCGACGAAGTGATTGTGGTGGCGTATGGCACGCAGAAAAAAGCGACGTTGACGGGAGCCGTAGCGGCGGTGCAAGGCGACAAGCTGATTAAATCGCCCGCCGTAGACATGACCAATTCGCTGGCGGGCCGCCTGCCGGGTTTGGTGGTGATTCAGCAGAGCGGCGAACCGGGCAATGACGGTGCCTTGCTCCGCATTCGGGGTACCAATACGCTGGGCAACAGCAGCCCGCTGGTGGTGATCGACGGTATTCCGGATCGCGATGGCGGGTTAGGGCGTTTGTCGCCGCGCGACATCGAGAGCATTTCGGTGCTGAAAGACGCCTCGGCGGCCATTTATGGGGCGCGGGCAGCCAACGGGGCCATCCTGATTACGACCAAACGGGGCAAGACCGGCAAGCCCACCATTTCCTACGACTTCAATCAGGGTTTTGCGCAGCCAACGCGGGTGCCCCAAATGGCCAATGCGTTTGAGTATGCCAACATCATGAATGAACTGCCGATCTATAAAACCATTCCGTCGGGCGAGTGGGCAGCGGCCTGGAAGAGCATTCAAACCACTGGTGCCTACACGTCGCCCACGCCGGGTGTTAGTCCGCTGAGTGCCAACTACAGCCCGGAAGCCGTTAAAAAGTTTGCCGACGGTTCAGACCCCTGGCGCTACCCAAACACCGACTGGTTTGGCGATGCGTTTAAAACGTGGTCGCCCCAGTCGCGCCATAATCTGCAACTGCTGGGCGGAACCGACAACGTCAAGTACATGGCCTCGCTGGGCTACGTGAACCAGGATGGCTATTACAAGAACTCGGCAACCAGTTACCAGCAGTACAATTTTCGGATGAATCTGGACGCCAAAATCACGCCCTACATCAGTGCCAATCTGGGTATTATGGCCCGGCGTGAAACGCGGCGTTACCCCACCGAAAGTGCCGGTGCTATTTTCCGGATGCTGATGCGCGGGCGGCCTACCGAGCCGGAAGTATGGCCCAATGGCCTGCCCGGCCCCGATATTGAAAACGGACAGAACCCGTACGTGATCACCACCAACGCCACGGGCTACACGGACAACCCAACGGATTACCTACAAACGAACGCCAGCATCGACATCACGAACCCGTGGGTGAAAGGGCTGAGGTTGACGCTGTCGGGTGCCGTTGACAGAACCAGCACCACCACCAAAACCTGGCAAACGCCCTGGTCGCTGTATTACTGGGACAAGAAAACCTTTGAAGCCGACGGCGTGACGCCCAAGCTGGAAGGGGCCATCCGGTCGAACTTCAAAGACCCGCGTCTGACGCAGACGTATGGGTCAATTCTGAACACGAACCTGACGGCCATTCTGAACTACGACAAACAACTGCCGGGCGGTCACTCCCTGAACCTGATGGGAGGCGTGACGAAAGAAAACTTCCAGGGCGACAACTTCCTCGCTTTCCGCCGCAACTATATCTCGTCGGCGGTCGACCAGTTGTTTGCGGGTGGTTCGCTACAGCAAAATACGGGTGGTAGTGCCTATGAGCGGGCGCGCTTGGGCTATTATGGCCGGGTGCAATACAACTTCAAAGAGAAGTACCTGGCCGAAGTGCTGTTCCGCTACGATGGCTCCTACATCTTCCCGCAGGCCAAACGGTTCGGGTTCTTCCCCGGTCTGCTGCTGGGCTGGAACATCTCGAACGAGAGTTTCTTCAAGCTCCCGGCGGTCAACTACATGAAGCTCCGGGCCTCGTACGGGCAGATGGGCAACGACCAGGTGTTCTACAACAACCAGTTGCAGGAGTACGCTTACCTGCAAACGTTCGGGTTTGGGCAGTACCCCATCAACAGTGCCGTGGTGACTACGCTGAACGAGACGGTGCTGGCAAATCCCAACTTCACCTGGGAGCGGGCCAACAACTTCAACTTCGGTGTCGACGCTGGTTTGTTCAACAACCGGCTGGACCTGACGCTGGAATATTTCTACAATAAGCGCGATCAGATCCTGATTCAGAAGACGGGGTCAACGCCGGCTTCATCAGGAATTAACTCGCTGTTACCACCCGTCAACGCCGGGCGGGTTGATAACCGGGGCTTCGAGTTCACGCTGATGTACAACGGCAAGGCGGCTGGTCCGCTGCAATTCCGGGCGGGCATCAACGGTGGCTATGCGCAGAACAAGGTTGTGTTTATGGACGAAGTGCCCGGTGCCCCCGACTATCAGTTGCAGGAGGGTAAACCCATTGGTGCCTACCTCGCCTACAAATCCGCCGGGGTGTTCCGTGATGCCGCCGAGATCGATGCCAACAAGGTAGACTACAGCGGCGTAACGTCGAAGTTGATTCCTGGCGACATGAAGTTTGAGGACGTAAACGGTGATGGAAAGATTACCGCTGACGATGCTGTTCG
Source organism: Fibrella rubiginis (assembly GCF_017353185.1). Lineage (GTDB taxonomy): Bacteria > Bacteroidota > Bacteroidia > Cytophagales > Spirosomataceae > Fibrella > Fibrella rubiginis. The sequence continues at coordinate 97,281 of NZ_JAFMYV010000015.1, forward strand.
GCTGGACAAGAGCCTTACGCCAACCCTCAACTTCGGCGCAACGCTGGATTTGCGTTTCCGGGGTTTTGACCTGAACATCCTCTTTCAGGGGGCTACCGGTGCCGCCCTGCGCATTCAGACCGAATCGGGTGATATTGGCAACTTCCTGAAATACAGCTACGACCACCGCTGGTCTATCGACAACCCCAGCAGCGTAGACCCCCGCCTGGCCAGTCGCGGCGACACATATTTCACGGGTGGCAACTTCGGCAACAACACGTATTACCTGTTCAGCAAAGACTATATCCGCCTGAAAAATCTGGAACTGGGCTACACCATTCCTGCGCGTCTGGTTCAGCGCACGGGCCTGAGCAACGTGCGGGTATACGTGAATGGCCTGAACCTGTTCACCATCGACAAAATGAAGGTTTACGATCCGGAAGCCACCGCACAGGGTGGGGTTTTCTACCCACAGTCACGCGTGATTAACACAGGTGTAAGTCTCTCATTTTAAACAACATACAGATATGAAACGTATTCTTCTGTCAATTGGTGTGCTGTCGCTGAGCATGGCACTGGGGCTGTCCTGCAAGGATGAGTTCCTGAACACCAAACCACTGGACAAAATTTCGAGCGATGCCGTCTGGTCCGATGGACCGCTGTCTGAAGCGTTTGTGTTTAACGTGTATTCCTTTTTGGGGTATGGCGGTTTTGAAGAGCAGGCGCTGGCGGCCTACACCGACGAGGCCATGTTTACCCACGCGGGCCGCAACATCAACTCCTTTACCGAAGGAGCCGAAACGCCCGGCACCATGGCCTGGATCAGCCCTACCTATGAGTGGGGCCGCATGTATCTGGCCATTCGTGAAGCGAACGTAGCCCTGGAGAAACTGCCCACAGCCACCTTTACAGACAAAGTGCTGAAAGATCAGCTACTGGGCGAATCGTATTTTCTGAGGGCTTATTATTACCATCAGCTAGTACGGTTCTATGGCGGGGTGCCGCTCATCAGCAAGCCCTACGGCCTGAACGAAGATTATAGTGTGGCCCGGAGCACGTTCGACGACTGCATTAAGTTTATTGTGGCCGATCTGGATAAAGCCGCTACGTTGCTCGATGGCAAAAAAATAGCCGATGGACGCGTATCGAAACTGGCTGCCCTGGCCCTGAAATCACGTGTGTTACTCTACGCCGCCAGCGATTCGCACGACGGCCCAACGGTCAAGGCCAAAGGGGGCGATCTGGGCAGTTATGCCAACCTGGACCTGATTGCCTACCCATCTGGCGACCGGGCTGCCCGCTGGCAGGCGGCCAAAACAGCGGCAAAGGCCGTACTGGACGCTGGTGCGGGCTACAAGCTGAACCTGGCCGCACCTGTGTCGGCGGCTGAAGGTAGAGCAAATTACAACGCTATTGCCATGGGCGGTAAGAGTGCGGCGGCCGACCCCAGCGCGGCAGTTGAACTGATTCTGCAACGGACGCACACCGCCTTGTATACGCAGGAGGACAACTGGCCGCTCGGTGGTATCCACTACGGCATTAACAACGGCCCGAACGGCTACCACAACTGGGCGGGTAATACGCCGATCCAGAACCTGGTGGATGATTACGAGATGATGGACGGGTCGAAGTTTGACTGGACAAAAGCCGAACACAAAGCCGACCCCTATGCCAACCGTGACCCGCGCTTCTACTCAACGGTTTTGTATGACGGAGCCACCTGGAAGCCCCGCCCGTCGGACGTGGCAACGCTCGATCCGGTCAACCAGGTACAAACGGGTTATTACGACGATGGCAGCGGTGGTAAGATCAATGGTATTGACACCCGCGAGTCGGCAGTAGAAAACTGGAACGGTAGCCGTACGCACTACTACACCCGTAAGTTTATTGACGCTGACCCTGGTGTGGCCGACAACCAGTCGAGCGCGCAGGTGGTGCCGTGGCCGTTTATTCGCTACACCGAGGTTGTGCTGAACTACGTTGAGGCAGCTATCGAAACCGGCGACGAAGCGTCGGCCAAGCAGTGGCTGAACAAAATTCGGTTCCGGGCGGGGATGCCCGCCGTTGCTGACGCCGGTGCCGCATTGAAAGCCCGTTACCAAAACGAACGGCGGATTGAGCTTGCCTACGAAGAGCACCGTTACCACGACGCCCGGCGCTGGCTCATTCCCGAAAAAACGGTGGGCCGGGGTATTAAAGCCATCAACGTTGATGCGAAGCTGAAGGCGGGGGCTACGGCAAACAAGCCTTATAAGTATGACAAGTCGAAGTACACGTACACCTACACGGTCGTGAACAATACTGAAAACGAAACCCGTGTGTGGAAAGACAAGATGTACTACCGCCCCATCAGCCGTGATGAGATGAAGCGCAATACCAAGCTGATTCAAAATCCGGGATATTAAAGGAAGTTTACTGTTTTCTGTTGTTTCGCTCGTTTAGTGATCCGTCGCGAAGCAACGGAAAACAGAAAACTCTTTTTCTTTAGAAGACGCTATTTCCCGATATTGGGGGGTAGCGTCTTTTTTTCTTGTACTATGCCCTTCCCGTTTAAATTAATGCGTCTGGTTTCGACGCTTTGCGTGTTGGCAAGCTTGCTAGCCTGCCAGGACAAACCCGAAACCGGCGATGATACCTTACCCGGCAGTTCATTGCCCGATGGACCGCCTCTCTTCACCGCATTATCTGCCGAACAAACGGGTATTGGTTTTCAGAACACCCTTACCGAAGGGTTGAACACCAACATTCTGCTGTACGAATATTTCTACAATGGCGGCGGGGTAGCTACCGGCGATTTCAACGGCGATGGCTGGATCGATGCCTACTTCACCGCCAACCTGAGCGACAATAAACTGTATCTCAACAAGGGCCACAAGTCAGGCGAATCCATCCAGTTTCAGGACGTGACCGAGGCGTCGGGCGCAGGCGGACGATCCGGACCCTGGAAAACTGGCGTAACCACTGTCGACATCAATGCCGATGGTAAGCTGGACCTCTACGTGTGTTATTCGGGCGCGTTGCCTCCCGAAAAACGCACCAACCAACTCTTTGTCAACCAGGGTAATGACACTGGCGGCGTACCTCATTTTGTGGATCAGGCGGCCACCTACGGTCTGGACCACCCCGGTTTTAGTAATCAGGCTTATTTCCTGGATTATGACCGTGACGGTGACCTGGACATGCTGCTGCTGAACCATAACCCCAAAAACCTGCCCATCCTGAACGAAGCCAGCACGGCAGAGATGCTACGGCTTGATGATCCTGAACGGGGGTTACGCGTGCTGAAACAAACTGCCGGGCACTTTGCCGACGTGACCCAGCAGGCAGGCGTAAACGGGTCGGCGCTGAGCTACGGCCTGGGGTTGGGGATTGCCGATGTGAACGACGATGGCTGGCTCGATTTCTACGTCTCCAACGACTATGCCGTGCCCGACTACCTCTACATCAACCAGCAGAACGGCACGTTTCGCAATGAGGTACAACGCAGCCTGGGGCACACCAGCCAGTTTTCGATGGGCAACGACGTGGCCGACGTGAACAACGACGGGCGGGCCGATATCTTCACGCTCGACATGCTGCCCGAAGACAACCACCGGCAGAAATTGCTGTTAGCCCCCGACAATTTCGCCAAGTTCGACCTCAACGTGCGGAGTGGGTTCTATTACCAGTACATGCGGAACATGCTGCAACTGAACGCAGGAAAGACAGGGGAGGGCACGTCAATCCCTCTGTTTTCCGAAGTGGGCCAGTTGGCGGGCGTGTCCAATACCGACTGGAGTTGGGCGGCACTACTAGCCGATTTTGACAACGACGGCTGGAAAGACCTTTTCGTGACGAATGGCTATTTCCGCGATTACACCAACCTGGATTTTATCAAATACATGGACGACTATGCCCAGCGCAAAGGTCGGCTGCAGCGCGAAGACGTATTGGAGATCATTGGCCACATGCCCGCCTCGAACGTGGTCAACTATGTGTTTCAGAACCAGAAAGGGGCCTCGTTCGCGAACCGGACGCAGTCGTGGGGCATAAACACACCTTCGAACAGTAACGGGGCTGCCTATGCCGACCTGGACAACGACGGTGACCTGGATCTGCTGGTCAACAACATTAATCAGCCCGCGTTTGTGTACCGCAACGACGCCGAAAAAAGTTCGCAACGGCACTTTCTACAGGTCCGGTTGACAGGGGCAGCGGGCAATACGCAGGGCATCGGCACCAGGGTAAACGTGTTTGCCAACGGGCTGCAACAGAGCCAGATGCAGACCCTGACGCGAGGGTATCTATCGTCGGTATCGCCGGTGATGCAGTTCGGTTTGGGCAGCGCGGCCACTGTCGACTCGGTGGTGGTGACCTGGGCGGCGGGCAAGCGGCAAACCCTGCGCCAGGTGAAGGCTAACCAGGTGATTGACGTGAACGAAAAGCAGGCTACCGATGGGCGAACCCGACCAGCAACGCCAGCCGCTTTTTTCACGCAGGTACCCTCGCCCGTCGACTATGCTGACCCGGTTCAGGCGATTAATGACTTCGACCGGCAGCCCCTGCTCACCCGTGAACTGTCGCACAACGGTCCCTGTCAGGCCGTGGGTGATGTAAACGCCGACGGCCTGCCCGACCTGTTTGTGGGGGGCGCCATGGGCCAGTCGGCGGGGCTGTACCTGCAACAGAAAGGTGGCCGGTTTGCCCGCCAATCTGTACCCGCGTTTGACGCCGATAAGGCCGCGCACGATGCCGCTGCGGCCTTTTTCGATGCCAACGGCGACGGCTCTACGGACCTCTACGTGGCCAGTGGCGGCTACCACAACCTGGCCGCTACCGATCCCCGGCTACAGGACCGGTTGTACCTCAACGACGGCAAAGGCCATTTCTCCAAAAGCCCCGACGCGCTGCCCCCCATGCCCACCAGCAAGGGCTGCGTGGCGGTGGGTGATGCAAATGCCGACGGTCATCCCGATTTGTTTGTGGGTGGCCGCGTGGTGCCGGGTAGTTATCCAGAAACGCCCGCGAGCTACCTGCTTGTTAACGATGGAAAGGGAAAATTCACCGATCAAACAGCTCAGTTAGCGCCTGATTTACAGCGAGTAGGCATGGTTACCGATGCCGCATGGGTAGATATGGACGGCAATGGAAAAGCCGAACTGGTGGTGGCGGGTGAATGGATGCCAGTATCAATTTTTGGTCAGGCGGGCGGGCGGTTCGTCAACAAAACCAACGCCCTTTTGGGTAAAGCCTACGTGGGCTGGTGGAATAAGATTACCGTTGGTGATGTCAACGGCGACAAGAAACCCGACCTGCTGGTGGGTAACTGGGGCGAGAACTCGCAGGTGCGGGCCAGCCCCAGTCAGCCGACTGACCTTTATTTTGCTGATTTCGACAAAAACGGCACTGTCGAACCCATTCTGTGCTGCTATATACAGGGCAAAAGTCATTTGTTCCTCACCCGCGACGAACTGCTGAACCAGATTGGCGGCTACCGCACCCGCTACCCCACCTACGCGAGCTACGCCGACGCGACGGTGAAGCAGGTATTTGACAGCGAAACCCTGTCGGCGGCGGGTCATCTGAAAGCAAACCACCTGCAAACTACTTGTTTTTTAAGCAACCCGTCGGGCCGGTACACGTTGGGTACGTTGCCGGTGCAGGCGCAGTATGCCCCCGTTCATACGATCACGCTCCTTGACGCTGACCACGACGGGCGGCAGGACGTGCTTCTTTGCGGCAACGATAGCCACGTTAAAATCAGGCTGGGTAAGATGGATGCCAACTACGGTGTGCTGCTTCGCGGCGACGGTCGGGGTGGGTTTAGCTATGTGGAGCAGCCGCAGTCGGGCTTTGGCCTGACCGGCGATGTGCGCAGTGTGACACAACTGAATGACCTGCTGCTGTTTGGCATTAATGAGCGAAAAATGGTAGCTTATAAACTCAAAAAGTAGCTGACCATGAAGCCATTATCGGGTTTGTTGCTCTTGCTGGGACTGTTGCTGGCTGTTGGCTGTCAGTCTGATAGGCCACCCCTGTCCGACGTTGGGGTGGCAACGGCCTGGGCCGACATGACCCTCTGGCTTACGAAAACTACCCCCGCCAACACGCCTACTTACGCCTCGCGGTGTCTGGGCTACATCGGCCTCACCATGTATGAGTCTGTTGTGCCAGGATATCCCGATTATCGGTCGCTGGCGGGGCAACTGAATGGCCTCAAGAGCCTGCCTCAGCCTGAACCGGGGAAAACCTATCACTGGCTACTGGCACTGAATGCCGGGCAGGCCCGCATCCTGAAACGACTCTATAACCAAACGTCCGACGCCAACAAACAGCGCGTTGATTCACTGGAGCAACTGGTTGCGCATCAAATGGCAGATACTGTTGATAGTGAGGTGGTTAATCGGTCTGTTGCCTATGGTCGGGCGGTGGCCGAACGCATCTTCGACTGGTCGAAAACGGATGGTGGGCACCGGGGTTACCTGCGGAATTTCGACAAGACAATGACGTACCCGGCGCACCTTGGCTGCTGGAAACCACCACTCTACGCGCAATCATTCAGCCATTATCCGCTGCATCCGCACTGGGGCCAAAACCGACCTTTTTTAGCGCAGGATGCCCAGTTGGCCCCGCCGACGCTCATTCCCTACAGCACTGACAAAGGATCACCCTATTTCAAGCAGTTTTTGCAGGTTTACCACAAACAGCAAACGCTTACCCAGACCGAAAAGGAAATTGCCATCTGGTGGAGCGACGACCCCGACGAGACCTTCACGCCGCCCGGCCACTCATACTACCTGGCTACGCTGGCGGTCAGACAAGCGAAACCAAGCCTAATTCGTTGTGCCGAAACCTACGCCCGCGTAGGCATGGCCGTGGCCGATGCGTTTATCAATTGCTGGAAATGGAAGTTTCAGTTTTTCACCGAACGCCCCAACACCTTTGTGCCGCAACACATTGACCAGCAGTGGGAATCGTTTTGGCCCGACCCACCTTTCCCCGCTTTTCCGTCGGGCCACGCCATACAGGCCGGTGCCGCCGCCACCGTGCTCACCGACCTGTACGGCCCCGCGTTTGCCTTTACCGATAGTGCCCACGCAGGCCGCAAACCCGACCGCCTGCGCCATACCGACTTCAAACCCCGACAGTTTCATTCGTTCCGCGAGGCCGCCCAGGAAATCGCCGATTCGCGGTTTTACGGGGGCATCCACACCCCGCAGGATAACCAGGCGGGCTTGGCAAAAGGTGATGCTATTGGATTGGCTGTCAATGCGTTGAATTGGAAAAAGTAATAGCGTGTTGTTGATGAGTTTGGCTACGCGTTGGTCGGCTACGCGAGTCATGCCCTTCGACAGGCTCAGGGTGACAGCCTATCTAAAGCAGCTCAGTGAGCTTGATTCAAGTTCTGTGTCACCCTGAGCCTGTCGAAGGGCACGACTCGCGTAGCCGACCAACGCGTGGCTACTCTAGTTTTCAACACACCAGCGCACCAGCCACCTCACTTCCTGCACCCCCCACCGTATATGCACCTGAAACGATTACTCACAATCCTGTGCCTTTTCACGACCCTTACCAAAGCGCAAACCCCATTTATCGACGTGACGCAGGCGGCGGGCATCAACCATCAGTTTCGGGTGTTTGAGGGGATGTTTGGTGGTGGTGCCTGCGTGCTCGACTTCGATAATGACGGTTACGAGGACGTCTTCCTAACCGGCGGCATGAATGATGACATACTCTACCACAACAACCGTAACGGTACTGGCAGGAAAACAACGTTTACCAACGTCTACGCCAAATCGGGCCTGACCGGTACCCGCAATTTCGTCACGCAGGGAGTCACCGCCGCCGACGTGAACCGCGATGGCTGGGTGGATTTGTTTATCACCACCATTACCACCAAAAACAAACGGCAGCCGCGCGGCGGACCGTCCATTCCCCGCGCCATGAACCTGCTGTACCTGAACAACGGCAACAGCCGCAACGGCGGACCGATCTTTCGCGACGCCACCAGGGAGTACGGGTTGGACCAACTACAATCTTTCAGTACCGGCGCCAGTTTCGGCGACGTCAACGCCGATGGTTATCCCGACCTGTACGTGGGCAATTACTTCCAGGAGTTTCGGGGCGAACTGAGCGTAATCAACGACGCCACCGTAGTGGGGGCCAACCAGATTGCCAAGGGATATTTGCTGATTAATCAAAAAGGCAAGTCGTTTGTAGACGCTTACGACGATTATGGCCTGACATACAAGGGGTTTGGTTTCGGCGGCGTCTTTACCGATATGGACAACGACGGTGATCAGGACCTGATCATCAACCACGATTTTGGGTATAAACGCACGCCAAACCTGCTGCTGGAGAATCAGTATTCGTCGAAAAAATTCGTGGACGTGGCCGAAGCCCGGAAGATGGACCTGGGCATTAACTCGATGGGTACCGCCGTGGGTGACTACAACAACGATGGCTGGATGGACTACTATTTCACCAACATCCGGTTCAACCAGTTCATGGTCAACGGGGGGGCAGGTAAGCCGTTTGCCAACCAGACACAGCAGGCAGGGCTGATGAATTTTGCCATTAGCTGGGGTGCCAACTTTGCCGATTTTGACCATGACGGCGACCTGGACCTGTTTGTTGCCAACGGCGATCTGAACCCTAACTGCGTACCCATGGCCGACTTCTATTTCGACAACAACAGCGGCCACTTCACCGACAATGCCCGCGCGATGGGCCTGAACGACTACGGCATTGGCCGAGGGTCGGTGGTGTTTGATTACGACAATGACGGTGATCTGGATTTGCTGGTGGTGAATCAGAAACCCGTGCTGTCGTACCCAACGGCTTCTGTCACGCACCTGTATCGCAACGATGCCGCCCATGGTAACTGGCTGAAAGTGACCCTACACGGCCTGGAGGCCGAAATGCACGGCATTGGCTCACGCATTGAGGTGGTGGCGGGTGGTCGGCATATGATCCGCGAAATAGACGGCGGCGCGTCGAGCCACATCTCGCAAAGCTCTACCATTGCCCATTTCGGTCTGGGCGCGGCCACCGTTGTCGATTCGATCATTGTGACCTGGACGGGCGGCAACCGGCAGGTGCTGACCAACCAGAAAATCAATGCATTGCTCACGATTACCGAAGTGCCCAAAGCCCATACATCACCCTGGATCTGGTTTCTGTTAGGCCTGGCAACAACCGGCCTCATCGTCTTGCTACTACAAAAACGGGCGCGACCGATTGCTCAGCCGCGCCCGTAAAATTTTATCCGTAAACCCTACAACCGCACAATCTCGGCGCCGATGGCATTCAGGCGGGTGTCGATGTGTTGGTAACCGCGGTCGATCTGTTCAATGTTGTCGATGATGCTGGTGCCGTTGGCCGACAGTGCCGCGATGAGCAATGATACCCCCGCCCGGATGTCGGGTGATGACATGCGGATGCCGCGTAGTTGCATGTGCCGACCCAACCCAACCACTGTGGCGCGGTGGGGATCGCACAGGATGATCTGCGCGCCCATTTCGATAAGTTTATCCACAAAGAACAGGCGGCTTTCAAACATTTTCTGGTGAATGAGTACCGTACCGCTGGCCTGAATGGCCGTGACGAGCACGATGCTGAGCAAATCGGGGGTGAAACCGGGCCAGGGAGAATCAGCTACGGTCATCATGCCGCCATCCAGAAACGTTTCGATCTGGTACAATTCCTGCGAGGGGATGTGAATATCATCGCCCCGGAATTCCATCTGGATACCCAGCCGTTTGAACACGTCGGGAATGATGCCCAGCTCCGGAATGCGGCAGTTTTTGATCGTCACTTCCGACTGTGTCATGGCTGCCAGGCCAATAAACGAGCCGATCTCGATCATGTCGGGCAGCATGGTGTGGTCCGTTCCGTGCAGTTCCGATACGCCCTCAATAATGAGCATGTTCGAGCCGACGCCCGAAATTTTGGCCCCCATGCGGTTGAGCATCTTGCTCAGTTGCTGAAGGTACGGTTCGCAGGCGGCGTTGTAGATCGTGGTGGTGCCTTCGGCCATAACCGCAGCCATAAGCACGTTGGCCGTACCCGTCACCGATGCTTCGTCCAGCAGCATATAGGCACCCTTAAGCTGGTCGCCTTCAACGCGGTAAAAATCACCGTCGTAATGGAATGTAGCACCGAGCTTTTCGAAACCCAGAAAGTGCGTATCCAGTCGGCGACGGCCGATTTTGTCGCCACCGGGGCGTGGAATGCGGCCTTTTTTATACCGCGCCAGCATCGGTCCCAGCAGCATCACCGAACCCCGCAGGGCCGCCGCTTTACTCTTGTAGGCGGGCGTGTCGAGGTAGTCCAGGTTCACATCCGACGCTACAAACCGGTATGACCCTTCACCGATTTTGGTGACCCAAACGCCCATGTCGCCCAGCAGGTCGATGAGTTGGTTGACGTCGCGGATATTCGGGATGTTGTGAATGGTGACGGGTTCTTTGGTCAGCAAAACGGCACACAGAATCTGCAATGCCTCGTTTTTGGCCCCCTGCGGCACTAATTCGCCCGACAGCCGCCGACCACCCGTTATTTTAAAAGAAGCCATTTTTTTGAATGTACAATGTATAATGAACAATGTACAATGCTCAGCGACAATGAATTAGCCCGGCGAAGGCATTGTACATTGTTCATTATACATTGTACATTACTTTTCAACGTCCCCGCCGCCGGTTGTTACCGCCGCCGTTGCCGGGGTTGTTTCCGCCGCCCCGGAATGGGTTGCGGTTGTTGTTATTGGCATTGTTGCCACCCCGGAACTGGGAACGGTTGTTATTGCCGCCGCCGTTGTTGCGGTCCTGCCGGTTGCGCTGTTGGCCGTAGTTGTTGCTAAACCGGTTGTTTTTCTGCGCCGTGATGCGTTGCGGCTGTTCATCGGCGCGTTCAATAGGCGAACTCTCTACCAGTCCCTCACTACGGATAAGGGCAATATCCGGGGCCAGCTTGCCTTTCGATATGTCGAGTATGCTTTGGTAGATGGTTTCGTCTTCTACATTTTCCTTATTCCAGGCCGTGTAGAAGGTGCGCATTAGCCGAACCAGGTACGACACAAACCCACGCCGTTCGTCGGCATCTTCGGTGTTGAACGCCCGGTCGATAAGCAGATTAATGTTCTGCCCGAAGTGCTTATATTTCAGGTTATGGTATTGATAGCCAACCTTTTGAGGTTTCTTCCCCAGCACATCGGGTGAAGGTGGCGGATAAGGGCTGTCTACGTCGAGCTTAAACCCGGACATGATGTAGAGGTCATCCCAGAGTTTATTATAGTAGTCCTGCCCGTCTTTCATGGCTGGATGAAGTTGCCGCATCAGTTCGACCAGGATGTGCGCCTGACGGGTGCGCGTGGTCCGGTCTTCGATGGTCAACAGGTAATTAACCATCTTCTGGATACTACTGCCGTATTCTTTCAAGCGATGAGTGGCTTAACTGTAAAAAACAAAGGTAGGGAAAAAGGGAGGAAAGGAAGAATGGAGAAAAGGAGGAGGGGGAAGAAGGGGAGGAAAGGGACTGTCTACCTTTGCAGCCCGGTACCCTTCCCCCTCCTCCTTTTCTCCATTCTTCCTTTCCTGCTTTCTTCATGACCCTCCGCGCCAACCTGACTGATACCCTTCGATTGAGTATACCCATCGTGATTGCCCAACTCAGCACCACGCTGATGGGGTTGACGGATAATCTCTTCGTGGGGCGGCTGCTGGGGGCGGTGCCACTGGGCGCGGCGGGGCTGGCCAACTCCATGTCGTTCCTGCTGTCGAGCATTGGCATTGGCGGGCTGCCGGTGGTGGCGGCGCTGGTGGCGCAGGCGGGCGGGCGAAACAATGCCGCCAAAATCAACCAGTTGTACCGGGCGGGGTTACGGGTGGCACTGCTGCTGAGTCTGGCCCTGGGGCTGGTGGTCGCTGTGGTAGCGCTGAACTTCGACTGGCTAGGTCAAACCGCTGAGGTCAACGCCATTGCCCGGCCGTTTATGCTGATTCTCAGCGCCTCCAACGTGCCGTTGTTTGTGTTTATTGCCGCCCGCCAACTGGGCGACGGCCTGCGTTTTCCGCGGGTGTCCATGACCATCACCATTGCCGCGCTGGCACTCAATGCCCTGTTCAACTACCTCTTTATTTTGGGGATCGGTCCATTTCCGAAGCTCGGCGTGCAGGGGTCGGCGGTGGCTACGCTGCTGTCTCGCGTGTTTATGGCGGTGGCGATGCTGACCTATATTCACCGGTCGGGTCTGTTTCGGGAGTATGTGCAGCCAGCCTTTTCGGCGTTACCCGTCAGGGAGTTCGTGCGCGATATTCTGCGTCTGGGATTACCCAGCGGGCTGACGTTTTTCTTCGAAATAGCCCTCTTCACCGCCGCCATGGTCATCATCGGCTGGCTCGGTGCCGACCGGCTGGCGGCGCACCAAATTGCCATTAACATGGCCTCGAGCACCTATATGATGGCTACGGGCATTTCGTCGGCGGCAGCTATCCGGGTGGGGGCGGCGTTGGGCCGCGGCGACCGCGATGGGGTTCGGCGGGCTGGGCTGGCAGCGTTTCTATTGTCGGCTATGCTGATGGGTACAGCCGGACTGGTGTTTATCTTGTTCAACACTACGCTGGTTAATCTTTATATCAGCGATGCACCCGGACGCGGGACCGCCGACGTGATCCGTATTGCGGCTACGCTGGTCTTTCTGGCGGGCTTTTTCCAACTCTCCGACGGCATTCAGGCAGTAGGCATTGGCACCCTGCGCGGCCTTTCCGACGTGAACGTACCCACGCTAATTACCCTGTTTTCTTATTGGCTCGTGGCCCTGCCTACCAGCTATCTGCTTGGTTTTACCTTTGGCTACGACGCCGTGGGGGTATGGCTCGGTCTCCTGGTGGGCCTCAGCGTGGCGGCAGTATTACTAACAGTGCGGTTTTTCCAGTTGGCAGAAAGGGTGAAAGAGTGAGTGGTGAAAGCGCGAAAGAGTGGCTGAGTGCTCTCGGCTTGCCGTTATCGTCGTTATTGTCGTTGTCATCGTTGTCGCTTGGCTCCAGCCGAGTGACGGGTATCTGAGGGCCTCTGGCCCGTAGGTTGACTTTAGAACTGTTAGGCCAACATGATTCAAGGTCGCACTACGGGCCGGAGGCCCTCAAATAACCATCACTCGGCTGGAGCCAAGCGATAACGAGATAACGACAATAACGACGATAACGGCAAGCCGAGAGCACCCAGCCACCCTTTCGCTCGTTTACCACTTATCATTAGCTACGGCACTAATACCAGCTTGCCGAAATTTTCGCCTGAAAACAGCTTTAGCAGCGTGGGAAGGAAGTTTTCGATGCCGTGCTCTACATGCACCTTTGGCGTTTTCAGCTTGCCTTCCTGTAGCCAGCCGGCCATTTCCTGCGCGGCAATGCCATAGTGGGGCGCATTGTCGAATACCACGATGCCCTCCATGCGGGCTCGGTTTACCAGCAGCGCCAGGTAGTTCGACGGGCCTTTTATGGGTGCCGTGTTATTGTATTGGGAAATGGCACCGCAGATAACGATTCGCGCCCGGAGCCGGATTTGGGTCAGCACATCGTCCAGAATATCGCCGCCTACATTGTCGAAATACACGTCGATACCTTTGGGACAAGCTTCACGGAGGGCGGCGCGTACGTTTTGCGTTTTGTAATTGATGCAGGCGTCGAAGCCGAGCTCATTGACGCAGTAGTTGCACTTTTCCTCATCACCAGCGATACCGACCACGCGGCATCCTTTGATTTTGGCAATTTGTCCCACCACGCTACCTACCGCCCCGGCTGCCCCCGATACCACCACGGTTTCGCCCGCTTTGGGCTGGCCAGAGTTGATTAATCCGAAATAGGCCGTCATGCCGGGCATGCCCAGTGTAGCCAGGTACGTTTCCAGTGGAGCTAGCTTCGTGTCTACTTTCAGCAGGTACGCCGGGTTGGCGGGGTCACTGGCGGCAGCACCATCGCGAAGGGCGTATTGCTGCACGTTTAGCCCACCCGTTACATAGTCGCCCACGGCAAAGGCGGGGTGCTTCGACTCCACAATCTGCCCGGCTGCTCCCGCCCGAAACACGTCGCCGATGCCGATGGGGGGGATGTAGGATTTACCTTCGTTCATCCAGCCGCGCATAGCGGGGTCAAGAGAAATGAACAGGTTTTTTACCAAAATCTGCCCGTCTTCCAGTGCTGGTATCTCAGCGGTTTCGATGGTTAGATTGGCTGGCTGGGGCATGCCTACTGGCCGCGATGCCAGTTTTACGCGGGTGTTTGAATAAGTCATAGGTTTGATTTTGGTCAATTAAGCCGACCGTAGTTGGTCAAGAAGATCGTCGCGGGTGGGGCGGTCATTGACTACGTCGTAGCGCAGGCCTTCAAGGTCCAGTGTGTCCACGAAGGTGGCGTAATTTTCGACGGTAAAGACAACGAGGTTGTCGAAGGGTTCGTTAAACGGCTCAACCTCAGTAAGACTGGCCTGTTTTTGCAACGCCCGGTACGGCTCAGGCCGCAGGTCGTCTTGTTTCAGGATAAAATACCACATGTTAGAAGCAGTTATTAATGTACAATGCATAATGTACAATGAACAATGGCTTCGCGCTCTACATTCGATGCGCGAAGCCATTGTTCATTGTACATTATGCATTGTACATTAATAACTGACAGATGTCAAAATCCTCCCGCCCAAACAATGCCGCCTTCGATGTGTTGCAGGGCATTTTTCTCCGTAAACGTCTCTGCCGTATGGCCCAGGGCGGTGTAGAACATACGACCCTGACCAACGTTGTGCGTCCACGAAATGGGGTGATCGCCACCCATGCCTTTGGTTTCGCCCACGTCATACGTTTTTTCATCGACGTTTAGCAGCACATGGATGTTCGGCACAGTGCGGGGGTTCTTCCTGAAATTGTACCATTCGTCGGCATGGCGCCACGTGGCGGGCAGGCCGGTGGTGCTGGGGTGAGTTTTGTCTTCTATGGTCAGCGTGGCTTCGGGCGTGTGCGGGAAAAGGCTATGGTCGCGGAAGTGCGTACCCAGCAATTGGTCGTACCAAAGCCAGTCGTATTCGGTGTCGCAGGCGGCATGAATACCTACGTAGCCACCGCCGCGCTCAATAAACCGCTCAAACGCGGCCTGCTGGTCGGGGGTAAGCACATCGCCGGTGGTTGACAGCCAGACTACTACCTTGAATTTCTGGAGATAATCGTCGTTGAAAAATGCGCCGTTTTCGGTGCCGACCACCGTCCAGCCGCGTTGGGCACCCAGCGTTTTCAAGGCCACCACACCGGGCTCGATGCTCTCGTGCCGGAAGCCGTTTGTCTTGGAAAAAACCAGCACACCCTTGTCGCCAACGGGGCCGGGGTCAGCGGGGCGCGTGGTGTCGAAAACGGGGTGCTGCCACGGCAATTTCCGGATTGAGTACATGGCAAAGAGGACAAAGCCACCCATGAGCAAGGCCAGTGCCAGGGCAGTAAAAAGAACGAAGCGGAGTAGTTTACGGACCATAAAAGAGGAGGGTGGGTTGATTATTAAACTTCATTAATTCTACCAAACATACGCCCATTTTTGCCCAAATCGTTGCATCTTGATGGGCCAACATTAGTAGTAAAACAACTGTACACATGGCCCGTTACGACACCCTGGTGCCCCTGCCCGGCAGCGAAAAGTCTGCTCCGGAAGGCACCCAACTCAAGACCTTAAAATCCACCGACGTATTTGAGGTGACGGTGCGCGTAAACCGCCGCCAACCCATTGAATCACTCGTTACTACGGAGGCGCCAGTGGCGCAGCCGCTCACGCAGAACCAATACACCACCCAGTTTGGTGGCGATCCAGCCACGTTGCGAACGGTTGAAGACTACCTGCATTCGCAGGGGTTGAGCACGGTGCTCATCAGTGCCCCCCGGCGCAGTGTAATTGTGCGGGGAACGGTTGACCAGTTTAGCACGGCCTTTGGCGTATCCTTAGCCAACTACAAAGCGCCCGATGGCACGGTTTTTCGGGGGCGTAGCGGCCCAATTCAGGTGCCCGCCGAACTGGTCGATTTGATCGAAGGTGTTTTTGGTCTTGATGACCGGCCAATCGCGACGGCTCATTTTCAGGTGTTGCGGAAAGGGTCGGGCGGCATTGCTGATCCCCGCGCCGTGACTACGTCGTTCAATCCGAATCAGCTGGCCAAAATCTACAACTACCCCACCGGCGTAACGGGCAAAGGGCAGCGCATTGCCATTATTGAACTGGGTGGCGGGTTCCGGCAGGCCGACATTACAGCCTATTTCAAAAGCCTTGGTCTGAAAGCTCCCGTGGTCAAAGCGGTATCGGTTGATGGTGGGGTCAACAGCCCCAGTAATGCTAATAGCGCCGATGGGGAGGTGATGCTTGATATTGAAGTAGCCGGGGCCGTAGCGCCTGGTGCTCAGCTGATTGTCTATTTCGCGCCCAACACTGATAAAGGGTTTCTGGATGCCATCACTACCGCCCTGCACGACACGGTCAACAAGCCATCGGTAATTTCCATTAGCTGGGGTGCCGCCGAGAAGAACTGGACACCGCAGTCACTGACCACGTTCAACCAAGCGTTTCAGGGAGCGGCTGCGCTGGGCATTACCGTTTGCGCTGCCGCGGGCGATACCGGCTCCGGTGACGGCGTAGGCGACGGTAAAGCCCATGTCGATTTCCCGGCGTCGAGTCCCTTTGTGCTGGCCTGCGGGGGCACGAATTTGAAAACCAACGGCAACATGATCACTTCTGAGACGGTATGGCACGTGAGCAACGACAGCGCCACCGGCGGCGGCATTAGCGACGTATTCGACCTACCCGATTATCAGCAAAAAGCCGGGGTACCGCCCTCCGTCAACGACGGCAAACGCATTGGCCGGGGCCTGCCCGACGTATCGGCCGTGGCTGACCCATCAACGGGGTATAACGTCCGGGTGGATGGGCAGAACCTGGTTATCGGCGGTACGAGCGCAGTATCGCCGTTGATGGCGGGGTTGGTGGCGTTGCTCAATCAGCAGCGCGCCAAGCCAGTGGGCTTCCTGAACCCTGTGCTTTATGCCAACCCCGCCGTTTGCCGCGACATCACGCAGGGCGACAACATCACCGTGGCGGGCAACAAAGGCTATAAAGCCCAACCCGGCTGGGACGCCGCCACCGGCCTCGGCGTGGTCGACGGGCAGAAACTGGCGAAAGCGATCTGATTTACGATGTACGATTTACGAATTACGATTTGTTGCTGACGCCCCTGTCCAGCAGAGCGGAACGCCGCCCGGCAATACTCCGCAAGGCATGCGTCAGCAACAAATCGTAATTCGTAAATCGTACATCGTAAATCTAAAACCCCACCACACACCGCTCACCGGCCAGTGCGGCCATGTTTTCCTGTAAGAGCATGGCTGTGCGGGCGTTGTCGAAATGTTCGCTGTAGGCAGCGCGGAGTTCTTTGCGTTTCATGGCTTCCAGAAAACGACGGGCATCGTCGGGGGTTTCCAGCAGGAGGGGCGGCACTTCGGTTGGTTCGCCGGCTTCGTTTTTGGCCACCATCGTGAAGTAAGACGTATTGGTGTGCTTCACCACGCCCGTCTTCACGTTTTCGGCAATAACCTTGATACCCACCACCAGCGACGTTCGCCCCACGTAGTTGACCGACCCCATCAGCGACACCAGTTCGCCAACCTCAACCGGTTGCCGGAAATTGACTCCGTCTACCGATACCGTCACGCAGTATTCGCCCGCGTGTTTGGCGGCACAGGCATAAGCTACCTTGTCCATGAGTGATAGCAGCGTGCCGCCGTGAATCTTGCCGCCAAAGTTGGCATAAGCCGGAATCATCAGTTCAGTCAATGTAGTCTGCGAATGGCGGACGGAGCGGGGAGAGGTAGGCATAAGAAAGGGGCGATAGTGGTTGATGAAGTTGTGGGTTGGCGCAGCTACGCCAGCCCACAACCTCATTAACCACACTAATTAACCACTGGATCCTAAACTTTTTGCGTAATTCAGCAACGCAACTTTGATGTAGCCTGTCTTGGCGGGTTCATCGTTGAGCTAATTTTTTCACTACCAATCCGTCATGAACCAGTCCCGCCTTGTCCGACTTCAGAGCCAACCCGATGCCCTGTCTGATCTGCTGGCCGGCTTATCGGTGGCACAGTGGCAACGGCGAGTTCAGCCGGGCAAATGGTCGATTGCTGAGCAGCTAGCGCACCTGGCCCGTTATCAGGTTGTGTTTCGGCAGCGCATCGACCTCATCTGCCAAACCGACCAACCCCATTTCGACCGGTACATGGCTGATGATGATCCCGACTTTGCCCCCTGGCTGACCCGTTTGCCCGACGAGCTACTAACCCAACTGCAACAGGATCGGGCCGAGATCAACAACAAACTGGCTGCCCTGACCGGTGGGCAGTTGCGCCGGACGGGCACTCACCCTACGTTTGGCGCGATGGACATTGAGGGATGGACCGAGTTCTTTCTCCTCCACGAAGCCCATCATTTTCTGAGTATCATGCGACTGGCAGCTTCGGCGCGGCACGGGTAAATTTGGCTATAACGTCGTTTGATAGATTAATGGTTTTTTGGACAGGATTAGCAGGATTTCAAGATGAACAGGATTTCCTTTTTACGCTGGATACAATCAGTAGAGCAAAGAAAAATCCTGTTCGTCTTGAAATCCTGCTAATCCTGTCCAAAAAATCTTATCTAAACATTAAGCCAAAACCTAATCCCTGTGCAGCCCGTACCTATTAAAACCACCGTTGTTGGCTCGATGCCTTTTCCCGGCTGGCTCGAACACGCCACCCAACACCTCGATCAGTTTGGCCCCGCCGACGTCAACGAGATGATCGAAGACGCTGTCATAACGGCCATCCATGACCAAACCACGGCGGGTCTCGACGTGATCACCGACGGTGAACAAACCCGGTTCGATTTCAATCTGTCGTTCTATGGCTACATCAAGGGCATCGAAAACAACGACACCGAACTGCGCAAATTTGGTCCGCCTGCTCACGATCAGCGCGGCAAGCATACCATCACACAGCCCCTCACGGCTCCGCGCGGGCTGGGCGTAGTAGAGGAATATCAACGTCTAAAACGGCTGGCCCCGGCCGATCAACACCTGAAAATGTCGATCCCCGGTCCCTACACCCTTAGTGGACGATTATTGCCAGGTGAGTTCTACAAAGACCGCTGGGAGGTAACCGAGGCACTGTTGCCGATGGTGCGCAAAGAGATAGAAGACCTGGTCGCCTTGGGTGTGGAAGAAATCTGCGTCGATGAGCCATCCATGAGTTGTTACGCCTACCGCGAAGACACCAAACGGTTTGTCGATATTTTCAACCGCACGGTGGCGCCCGGCGTGGGCAAAACGCGGCTATCCATGCACCTCTGTTTTGGGAATTACAAAGGCCGGTCGGTGGGAAGAAAAAGTATCGCGCCCATGCTGCCCGATTTTCTGGATATGACCGTCGATGAACTGCATTCGGAAATGACGATTCTTAATTTTTCGGAAGTGCATTTATTGGAACGCTTCGCCGAAAAATTCGATGTGGCGGTGGGCGTCATCGACGTGAAAAGTTATTACATCGAAACCCCCGACGATGTAGCCGAGCGAATTCGTAAATGCCTGCCCTACGTACCTGCTAATAAACTCGCTGTGGCCCCCGACTGCGGCATGAGCCAGACTGCCCGCTGGGCCACCAAACAAAAGCTCACGAATATGGTGGCAGGTGCCAAAATCATCCGGCAGGAATTGGGATTGGTGTGAGATAATGAGCTAAAATCCATGCAAGCTCTGGTAGGAATCTTCCATCAATAGATAAAGAGTTGAGGTCCATGTATCGTCCCATCAGGGATCGGTCGTGTACCTCCCTGACGGGACGATTCATGAAATCGACTCAAGCGAAACCATCATTGATGTTGGCGGAAATGCTACGCTTGTGCTCATGTACAGCCGGGTAACAAATAATAATGTAGTCTACACCGATTCGACCGCTATACTAGAAATTCAATCGCTTTACAGGATGTTAAAAAACGGCTATAATTTTCATGATCTTGCCGTAAAGTATTCACAAGACCCCGGTTCTTATAAAAGTGGTGGTACATTAAAACCATCTACAACGGATGACTATGTTCCTGAATTCAGGAGTGCCGTTTTAGCTTTAACGAAAGACGGCATATCGAGGCCGTTCAAGACAGATTTTGGTTACCATATTGTCCAGTTAGTTGGCGTAAAGGAGGGCTTATATACTGCACGACATATTTTATTACGGGTAGATTAGCGAACTTATACTTAGTAATGATCTTGCCATTTTGGCTCAAAAAATAACTCAAAACGCCAAAAAACTGCCATTTTGGCCTGAAAACAGCTACGGATCGAGATTTGTTTAGATAGGGTTGTGTACCAAACACCGGACACACAACCTGAACCATGAATCTCAACCAATATACCGTAAAGGCGCAGGAGGTGGTACAGTATGCCGCCCAACTGGCGCAGGGCAACCAGCAGCAAACCGTTGAAACCGGCCATGTGTTGAAAGCCATTTTAGAAGAAGACCCCAATGCCACCGGCTTTCTGGCCAAAGCCATAGGTACCGATGCCAGCCGCATCAACCTGGCGCTGGACGCCATCGTGAAGGGCTATCCCAAAGTGGTCGTCAGTGGAGATCAGCAAGGTATCTACCTCAGCAACGACCTTAACGCGGCTATGCAGCGAGCTACCAACGCGCTCAAAGACTTTGGCGACGAATACGTAAGTGTGGAGCTATTGTTGCTGGGTTTGCTGGGTGGAAAGGACGCCGTAGCCACCCTGTTGAAAGACGTGGGCTTTACCGAAAAGAACCTCAAAGACGCTATCAAGACCCTTCGGGGCAAAAACAACGCCGTGAAAAACCCGAACGCCGAAGCGACGTATCAGTCGCTGGAACGCTACTCTATTAACCTGAACGAACGGGCCCGGACCGGTAAAATTGACCCGGTCATTGGTCGCGATGAAGAAATTCGGCGCGTGCTGCAAATTTTGAGCCGCCGCACCAAAAACAACCCCATTTTGCTCGGCGAACCGGGCGTGGGTAAAACCGCCATTGTGGAAGGTCTAGCCCAGCGCATTGTGTCGGGCGACGTGCCTGAGAACCTGAAATCGAAGACCATCGTGTCGCTCGATATGGGTCTGCTCATTGCCGGGGCCAAGTATAAAGGTGAGTTTGAAGAACGCCTCAAAGCGGTCATCAAAGAAGTGACTGATTCGGAAGGCCAGATCGTGTTGTTCATCGACGAAATCCACACGCTGATTGGCGCGGGAGGCAATGGTGAAGGGGCCATGGATGCTGCCAACCTGCTGAAGCCGGCCCTTTCGCGGGGTGAACTCCACACCATCGGGGCTACCACGCTGAAAGAATACCAGAAGTACATCGAGAAAGACAAGGCACTGGAACGTCGTTTCCAGGCCGTTATGGTCGATGAACCCAGCGTTCCCGATGCTATTTCGATCCTGCGGGGCATCAAGGAAAAATATGAACTTCACCACGGGGTGCGCATCAAAGACGATGCCGTCATTGCCGCCGTGGAGCTGTCGAACCGCTACATTTCCGACCGTTTTTTGCCCGACAAAGCCATCGACCTGATGGACGAAGCCGCCGCCAAACTACGCCTCGAAATGGACTCGGTACCCGAAGAACTCGACGAACTGAACCGGCGCATCATGCAGCTCGAAATTGAGCGCGAAGCCATTCGTCGGGAAAACGACAAAGAGAAAGAATCGTCGCTAAACCGGATCATTGCCGACCTGAGCGAACAACGTAACGAGCTGAAAGCCAAATGGGAAACCGAAAAAGAATCGGTGAACGAAGGCCGGACGCTGAAAGAGCAACTCGACCAACTGCGGTTTGAAGCCGAACAGGCCGAACGCGCCGGCGACTACGGTAAAGTAGCCGAAATTCGTTACGGACGCATTCCCGAACTGGAAGGCAAACTCAACAACCTCGCCACCGCCGAAACCGACGAACCCACTACCGACCGTATGCTGCAGGAAGAAGTTACCGCCGAAGACATTGCTGAGGTGGTGGCCAAGTGGACGGGTATTCCGATGCAGAAAATGCTGCAGAGTGACCGCGATAAGCTGCTGAACCTAGAAAAAGAACTCGGTAAGCGCGTGGCTGGTCAGGCCGAAGCCATCGAAGTGGTAGCCGACGCCGTACGCCGCAGCCGGGCCGGTATGCAGGACCCCAAGCGGCCCATCGGCTCGTTTATTTTCTTGGGTACCACCGGTGTAGGTAAGACCGAAGTGGCGCGCACCCTTGCCGAATACCTGTTTAACGACGAAACCGCCATGGTGCGGATCGACATGAGTGAGTATCAGGAACGCCACGCTGTGAGCCGATTGATTGGTGCGCCTCCGGGCTATGTGGGCTACGATGAAGGTGGTCAGCTAACCGAGGCCGTACGCCGCAAACCCTACAGCGTGATCCTGCTCGACGAGATCGAAAAGGCCCACCCCGACGTCTGGAACATTCTGTTGCAGGTGCTTGACGAAGGTCGGTTGACGGATAACAAAGGCCGCACAGCAAACTTCAAGAACACGATCATCATCATGACCTCGAACCTGGGGAGCCACATTATTCAGGCTAAGTTTGCCGAAGATGAAGGCTGGAATCACACGCTGGTGGTAGAGGAAGCCAAAAACGAGGTGATGGACCTGCTGAAGCAAACCATCCGCCCCGAATTCCTGAACCGGATTGACGAGATCGTGCTGTTCGAACCGCTGACGAAAGCCAACATCCGGCAGATTGTGAGCATCCAGTTTAAGCAGATCCAGCAACGCCTGGCTGAGAGCGGTATTCAACTCGACGCCACCGATGAGGCCTTGGACAAATTGGGCGAGGAAGGTTTCGACCCCACGTTTGGTGCCCGTCCGCTGAAGCGCGTCTTGCAACGCCGCGTTCTGAATGCGCTCTCGAAAGAGATTTTATCGGGTCATGTTAAGAAAGACAGCATTGTGCTGATGGACGTTGACTCTGATGGTGAAGTAACCTTCGAAAACGTGGGTGGCGAGATCGAGATTTGATTGACACCAACTTCATCAATCAAGCCCCGGCTGCTGCTAGAGCGGTTGGGGCTTTTTGTTAAATTTGCGTGCATTAACTAAGCCAATTTATGCCACACGTACAATACGTTACCGACACCAATGGCAAGCCGCTGTATGTGCAAGTACCCATTAAGGAATACGAGAAATTGTTGGCCGATGCCGAAGAGCTTGCCGACATTGCCGCTTACAAAAGGGCGAAAAAGAACCCCGGTAAGGCCGTTCCGTTTGCTGAAGCTTTTGCCGAGGTAGAAGCGCATCATGATAAACAGATGTTCTGAATGTATACGGTTGTCATCACAGAATACGCCATTCGTCAGTTAAAAAAGCTTAGTCCTCAAGTGGTTACGAAAATTAAGGAAGCTATTGCCGATCTAATGTACGAACCCCGCCCGCACAATCACATCAAATTAACCAACGTTGAAGCCTATCGTATTCGAGTTGGTAATTATAGGGTGATCTATGAGATTAACGATAGTGTGCTGACTATTTCGGTAGTGGAAGTCGCTGACCGAAAAGAAGTTTATAAAAAACGTTGATCTCACCGAAGACGGCATCGTATTAATGGACGTTGACGCCGATGGTGGAGTGACGTTTGAAAACGTGGATGGCGAGATCGAGATTTGATCAGTTTCGAGCTTATAAACCAAGCCCCGACCGCAGCAAAGCGGTCGGGGCTTTTTGTTATCTTTGTTTAGTACATCATTTCTTGCTAACACCCGATGTTATGGTCGCCCCAACTAAACTGACTAACCTGCAACTGGAGTTGTTACAAACGTTTGCTTATTCATTGCCCGATGAGCAGTTAGTTGAGATTCGTACACTGTTGGCGCAATACTTTCTGGATAAGACAGATGCAGAAATGGACCGTCTCGTTAACGAAAACGGTTGGGATCAGTCTACATTCGATGCCTGGGCGAAAGGCCATGAACGCACAGTGTACAAACCATGACCATGCGGGTTTTGGTTGATACAAACGTATTGCTGGCAGCTTTGCCTAAACTATCGCGTTATAGGCCAATTGTTAACGCTATAGCTACTGGACGCATTGAATTGGTGGTTAGTACGGCCATTCTGTTGGAATATCAGGAAATCTTAACTCAGAAAACGAACAGCCATGTCGCTACTAATTTTCTGGAATTCCTAACCAAGATGCCTCACGTGATTCGTGTAGGAACGCCATTCACTTGGGGTCTTATTACTGAAGATTTTGATGACAACAAATTTGTTGATGCAGGATTGATTGCTGGAGCCGATTACATTATTACGTACGACACCGACTTTAATGTAGTTAAAGAAAACGCCTTCCCTCGTATTGGCGTTGTTAACGCCGATGAATTTCTGGTCTTGCTGGAAGAAAATAGCTAGCTCACCAGTTAACACTTGATCAGTTTCGAGATTATAGACCAAGCCCTGACCGCAGCAAAGCGGTCAGGGCTTTTTGTTGTTGCTGTCAGCTTCGGTGTTGGTCGAAAAAAAGTAGTACATCGGTGAGGTGTTCTTCCCAATACGGCCATTCGTGACCACCCGGGTGTTCGGCGTAGCCATGTGGAATCTGAGCCTTGACGAGTTCCTGATGTAACAACCGGTTGTGCTCAATCAGTAAATCGTCGGTCCCGCAATCGAAGCAGAAGGGTGGGAGGTGATCGCGGTTTTTCATCATCAGCGCCAATACCGACTCGTCTGTGGGGTCGACCTGAGCATAGTCGCTACGGGGTTCTTCCACAAAGAGTGGCAGTTGATCCAGGTGTGTAATCGACGACAGGCCATACGCTGCCCGAAACCGCTGCGAATAACGCGCCGCCAGCCGCAACGCCCCAAAGCCGCCCATCGACAGCCCGGCAATGAACAGATCGGGCGAAAACCGGACGTCGCTGCCCAGGGCTTCGGACACGGCCTGAGGCACATCGTCGGTGATCCAGCGGTCGAACCGGCGTTGGTGATGGGGCAGGTAGCCGCTGCCATCGCCCCACAATCCATCCGACGGCATAACCAGCGCCAGGGGCCGTATTCGTCCCTCCTGAATCAGTCGCGCCGCCGTTAGGTGAGCACCGCCTTTGTGTGCCCACGCCCAATGGCTGCCATACACGCCATGCAGAAGCAATACCATCGGCAGCGGCTTTTTCTGATCAAAATTACCTGGTAACCAAACGGTTATATCGCCTCGTCCTGCCAGATTTGGCGTTTTGACGGTGATGTGGCGTAACCCGTCGTGCTCAAAACGAGGGTCAGACAGTTCGATGGTTCGAAAGGGCATGTTGTTGGTCAGTTCATCAGCACGACTCCCTTTGCATTGCGGCCGTTGAGCATGTCGTCGAAGGCTTCGCCGAGTTGCGAAAGGGCATAGGTGCGGGTGATAAGGTCGTCGAGAAGAAGGTCGCCTTTTTGGTACAGGTTCAGCAAGATGGGGATGTCGACGTTGGGGCGGCATTTGCCGTAGAGGGGGTTGATGTAAACTTTGTCCCACTCAAATAGCCGCATATCGATGGTGATTTCCTGTTCGATGCCGCTCACCTGGCAGGCCACGCCCGCGTTACGGACCATTGCCAGCGGCACGGCCCCCAGTTCGGGAATGGCGGTGCACTCGAAGGCATAATCGGCTCCACGACCACCAGTAAGGCCCTTTACCTGCGTCACGGCCTGTTGCAGCAGATGGTCGGCGCGGTCGGCCAGGATTGTGTGGGTAGCTCCGTAATGGGTAGCCATCGCCAGCCGGTTGGGGTTCACATCGACGGCAATAACCATTCCGGCTCCGGCAATGCGCGCGCCCTGAATCACGTTCAGCCCCACACCCCCCGTGCCCACCACGACCACCGACCGCCCTGCTTTCACCTGCGCCGCGTTGATCACCGACCCCACGCCCGTCATGACGCCGCACCCCACAATGGCCGCTGCCGGAAATGAAATGGGCACGGTAGTCTTCACTACGGCGGCTTCACGCACCACGGTAGCTTCTGAAAGAGTCCCCAGGCTAAATGAGCGTTCGATGGGATTACCCTGGTAGGTAGTGCGTTCCAGCGCGGCGTGCCCACCGCTAACCCGGTTGCCCGCCGTCACCGGCGAATTAATTTCGCAAATGTGCTGATTGCCTTCCAGACACTGAAAACAGTACCCGCAGGGGATGGCCCAGTTCAGAATAACCGCGTCGCCGGGCTGTACGCTGCCGACCAATGGCCCCACGGCCCGCACCACGCCTGCGCCTTCGTGGCCCATAACAATGGATTTTCCCCACGACAACGAGTCGAAATCGGTATGGCAGATGCCGGCCGCCTTCATGTCAACCAGAACCTCATCGCCCTGTGGTTCGCTCACGTTGAGCGTGTCGATAACGAATGTTCCGTCTCCGGTGGCAATGGCGGCTTGTACTTGCATAATTGCCGTTGATGGGCGAAAGTGTTGCAAAATAAATGGAGCTGGTAAGAAGGCGTGGTGGGATATGTTAACAGAAGTAGATCAGCGCCATTTTTTACGCCGCTGGAGCCATCAAAAAGATCAAATGTCAGGGTTACGCTGGTTCGGCTTACTCATTGGTCTACGTCGCCATCCAGGGTCAGCATAGGCAGAAGGCGGCACCGTACTCAGCCCAGTGGCGGTGTTCTGCACAGGAGATTCAGGGCGGGTTTGGCGAGGAATAAACAGCTACGTTTAGTAAATAGGCGTTATGGTATATCAAATAGAAACGGCTGGCTTAACTTTTGGCATCAGGCTTGTGCAGTGGGTACTATTTCCACGTTTGGGGAAAGAAATTCCAAGTATATATACTTATTTTCACAGTTAATTCATAGATTTAATTCCTTTTTTCTTATGATGTAATTTGTTTTCTCGAGGCGGTCCCGTACTATTGCCTTACCTAAAGAGAAACGCAGATGAAACCGTACTTGATCACCTACAATTATGGCCAGCAAACGCATTTTGCTTACGCAGACACCGTTGCTGAAGCTCGTGCCTATGCCGCTGATCTACTGACAAACAATAACATACTGGCCAGCGATTCATTGTCTATCATTCAGGTGTCCGATGAGCAGATCATCTTCTTCAAAGCGGGCAATCTTACGCCAGACAGCCTCTTTGAACAACCCCGCCGTATGAGTCACGTGTTCGACCGTCTTAAGGCGTTGATCTACGGAGGTATGGCTCCTGCTCCAGTGATGCATCGGCCCATTTCAGCACAACATTAACCGTATACAGTAGTCCGTTCCCACCGTCATACATCAAGTGAAAGCAGGCCGCAAGCCTGCTTTTTTTGTGGAGTACTAGTCAAGGTATTGGCATTGGCCCCGCACACAGCACCACACAAAAAATGCTCTTACTGATCCAGTAAGAGCATTTTTTGTGTGGTGCTGCGCTCAAAAACCTTACTGCAGGTTGGCGTCTTCGCGGCTGTTGAAGGTATCACCCTGGCTGATATCGCCGGTTTTCAGCCCTTTTTTAAACCAGTATACCCGTTGGGCTGAGGTACCGTGCGTGAAGGCGTCTGGTACCACCTGCCCCTGGGTTTCCTGCTGAATTCGGTCATCACCAATAGCGTTGGCAGCCCGGAGTGCAGCTTCTACGTCGCTTTCATCCAGCGCAATGCTTTGCCCCTGTGCGTGGTGAGCCCACACGCCGGCCAGAAAATCGGCCTGGAGTTCGAGCCGGACCGACAGGCGGTTGTTTTGCACCTCGCCGAGGCGTTGCCGGGCGGCGTCTATCTTGTCCATGGTGCCCATTTGCTTTTGGATATGATGCCCAATTTCGTGGGCAATCACGTAGGCCATCGCAAAGTCGCCGGGTGCTTTAAAGCGTTGGGCCATTTCATCGTAAAAAGATAAATCGATGTACACTTTCTGGTCGGCGGGGCAATAGAACGGGCCTGACGCCGCCGACGCACCCCCGCATCCCGACGACGTTTGCTGCCGAAACATAACCAGCGTGGGAGTAGGGTACTGTGCGTTCTGTTCAGCGAAAATCTTGGTCCAGACATCTTCTGTACTCGCCAGCACTTTCCGGGTAAAACTGGCCGCCGCATCGTCGGGTTGTGGTCCGTCGGGTGCCGAAGCCGTGGTTTGTTGCTGATCGGGGGTGTTTTGCAGCACCTGCGAGGGGTCGCCGCCCAGTAAGTACACGACCAGGGCAATCACAAGGGTGCCAATACCCCCGCCCACGATCATACCCCCGCCACTTCCGCGACGGTCGTCTACATTATCACTTTCTCGTCCTCCTAACCAACGCATGGTCTTGTCTGATTTAACTTTTTAGGTCCGAAAGAACGCCATATGCCCCCAAAGATGCAACGACACCCTACCCATCGGGCCAGGTGCCCGTCCAGGGCATTGCGGTTAGCGCACGGCCGGCTCCAGCAGCCGGAGCGTGCCCCGGCTGGCGTCGATTTCGGCGGGGAGGCCTACCGGCACCGTGAACTTGTCGACAATGTGGCCAATCATCGCCCCCGAATAGGCAGGTACGTTCAGAGGCTTGATATAGGTATCCAGAATTTCTTCCAGTGTCAGCGACCCGTAACCGCCGCTATCGGGTTCGCAACGGGTGCATTTGCCGAAAACAAATCCTGAAATCTGGCTTAACAGGCCCGCCAGCTTGAGCTGGGCCAACATCCGGTCCATGCGGTATACGTCTTCGTGCACATCTTCCAGAAACAGGATAGCTCCTCTGAAATCAGGCAGATAGGGGGTGCCTACCAAATGGCTCAGCACAGTGAGGTTGCCGCCTACCAACCGGCCGCGGGCAGTACCGGGTTGCAATGTGGTGATACGGTCGGTGGTTTGGGCCAGGGTGTCACCTTTGGTAGTCGGGTTTTGCAGCGTAACGGCTTCGCCATCCATCAGTACGCGCTTTAACCAGTTGACGGTAAACGAATTCCAGGTAGCGGCACCTTCAGGCCCGTGCATGGTGACCAAGCCCGTTTTGGCGTTGATACCCAGCAGCAGGGCTGTGATGTCGCTGTAGCCGATGATGATTTTGGGTGTGCGCCGCATCTGTTCATAATCCAGCAGAGGCAGGATACGAGCGCAGCCCCAACCGCCGTGCATAGCCATTACTGCCTGCACCGACCTGTCGGCGAAAAGGGCGTTGAGGTCGGCAGCGCGGTCTTCGTCGCGGCCCCCCAAGTAGCCGTAGCGGTCGTAGAAGTGCGTCGACAGCTTTGTTTTCAGGCCCAGTGCCTGTAGCGATTCGATGGTTATTTGTACTGCCTCCCGGCTGTAGGCGGGGGCGGCGGGGCAAAACAGACCCACCGTATCGCCAGTTTTCAGGCGGGGTGGTTTCACTAATGCCGGAACTTCGGTAAAGCCAGTTTGGGGAACAATAGGGGCCAGCAGGGCCGTTTTAAGCAGACTGCGACGAGAGAGCATAAGTACCTGATGAATAAAAAAATAGACGGGGTAATGGCCTAAGTACGCGTTTTTTAGTTGACCGGAAAAGGTGTTTTCACTTTATTAATCGTTCCAGTAGAAGCCAGTTGGCAAGGCCTTTGCAGGATAAGACGTTGAACGCTGGACGTCGGATCCTGAAGGCTAAAGAAACCGGGTTTTCCAGTAGCCAAGATTTAATGTCCAGCATCTGATAACCAGCGTCTATTAGCCAGTATCCCCCGCATGAAGCCCTACGCACATTATTCGGCGATTGAGCTAGCCATGGACGATATGTTCGTGCGGTGGGTACAAACGCCCGACGACGACGAATTGTCTGCCCACTGGGAAGGTTTTCTGGAGCACCAGCCCCAATGCGAGACCCTGGTTGACGAAGCCCGGCAACTGGTGCAACAGATTAGCCTGCCGCCCGCTACTCTGCCTGCTCTGCACACCGACGAAGTGCACAGCGTGTGGGGCCGTATCAGAGGGTCATTGCAGGATCTCGACGATGTGCGCCCCCTGCAACCCGCCGTACGGTCGGTGGTGGGGTGGTGGTATTTTGGACGGGCCATTGCCGCCAGCCTGGGCATGATCCTGCTGGTGGGCTGGACTGTTTTTAAACAGTACACCTCCGAAACGTCGCGACTGATCACGACCACAACGGCCGCCCGCCAAATTGAACTGCCCGATGGGTCGTCGGTGAAGCTGCTGCCCCACAGCAGTCTGCGCTACACGCCGCGTGGTTTTGCCCGCGAAAGCGCCGCCGACGGTGACACACATACCGAACTGACCCGCGCTGTCTGGCTTGATGGTGCGGCTGAGTTCCGCATTGTGAACCCCACTGGTCACGGGGCCGCCAACGCCTTTCGGGTGCATACCGACAACCTTACTGCTGAAGCCACGGGCACCCAATTTTCGGTAGACAGCCAGAATGGACAAACGCGCGTGACCTTGCTCGACGGTACGCTGAATCTGCTGTTGGGCCATCGCCAGCTTCGCCATTTGAATCCCGGCGAAACGGTACTGGTGGCTGGTGGCGACATTGGGCCGGATTGACAGCCGGGTAAACCATTGCCTGTTTAGTCTGTTGTTTTAGTTGAGTAACAAAACAAGCTCAACTATGGAAACTAAGACCAGTCCCAATTTGGGGAAAACTGCCCTCGTAACGGGTGCTACCAGCGGCATTGGCCGTGAACTCGCTAACCTTTTCGCTAAAGACGGCTACAATCTCGTGCTTATTGCCCGGAGCGACGAGGACCTTATCCGTGTGGCCGATGCCTACGAACATCAGTTTGGCGTTAGCGTGACGCCCATCAATAAAGACCTGGCGCAGGCCAGCGCGGCTCAGGAGATTTATGATGAAGTGAAAAGCCGCGGTCTGCAGATCGACGTGCTGGTGAACAACGCGGGTCGGGGCGAATACGGCAAGTTTGCTACTGAGACCGACTTGCAAAAAGAGCAGGACATTATCCAGATCAATGTGGTGTCTTTGGTGAGCCTGACCAAGTTATTTTTAAAAGACATGGTGGCCCGTAACGAAGGCAAAATACTGATGCTGGGATCAGTAGCCTCGGTGATCCCAAACCCGCTGATGGCCGTTTACGGGGCTACAAAGTCGTTTATCTACTCTTTCTCAGAAGCCCTCCGCGACGAGATCAAGGATACCAACGTTACCCTGACTGTGCTGATGCCGGGGGCTACTGACACCGATTTCTTCAACAAAGCTGGGGCCATGAACACCAAAGCCCAGGAGAAAGCCCGCGAGACACCCGCCGCCGACGTGGCCAAGACCGGTTATGATGCTCTGATGAGTGGCAAAGACAAAGTGATTCACGGAGCAGGCAACAAAGCCGCTGTAGCCATGGCCCATTTCCTGCCCGACAGCACCGTGGCCAGTAATGCCCACAAAGACATGCGCGACAGAAACGAAGTTGACGCCGAAGAAGAGTCGCACAGTATAGCCCTGAGCCTTGGTATTGCGGCATTGGCCGTGGCGGGTTTGGTTGTGCTCTCTGCCTGGAGTAAGCGTAACCCAGTAGAAAGCACTTACGAAGAAGGTAAACTCCGGTACAAAGCCAACCGCCTGAAATCGCGCGCCATAGACGGCATCGAAGAATTGAAAGAGTCGGTGTTAAACGCGGTGAATTAACGGATAGGGGCGGCCCGAAGCGGTCGTGGCCGCCCGCTTTCGGGCACCATCATGGTCGCCTGTTTGGCAGTAGCAATAGTGCCTGAATTAATAAGCCCCGTCTAACGTCAGTAATAGGCTGGCTATATTTGTTCGTTAGCGTATTGCTGACGCCAGACGGGCGGCCACGATGGGTCGCCCCCACGTATGACCCCAGCTACCTCAACGAATGCCAATGCCGTGGCAGACCGGCCTAAGATTGGTCTGGTTTCGGCCATCATTTTTGTTATTAGTGCCGTTATTGGTACGGGTGTTTTTAAGAAAGTGGTGCCCATGTCGGCTGAGCTGGGATCGCCCACGCTGGTGCTGGCGGCCTGGTTGCTGGCGGGGCTGGTGAGTCTGGCCGGTACGCTCAGCAACGCCGAAGTAGCCAGTATGCTTGCCAGCGACGGTGGAGAGTACGCTTACTTCCGCACCATCTACAACCGTTTTTTCGCGTTCCTCTTCGGCTGGACCAACTTCGCCGTAGTGCGCACGTCGTCTATTGCGTCCATTGCCTACGTCTTTGCGCAGTCGGTCAATAGCCTGATACCGCTGCCTGCCACACCCGCTTCCCTGGCCAACATCTCATTGCTGGGGCTGCATCCACTCGACAATCTGAGCGTGAAATTGCTGGCTATTGTGCTGGTCTGGTCACTTACCCTGTTCAATATCAGAGGTTTACGAACGGGTGAGGCGATCAGCCGGTTTCTGGTAGTAGTGCTGGTTGTGGTCATGTTGCTGTTTATGTTCACCGCCTTTTTCTCGTCGGCGGGCAGTGTTGACCACCTAAAACCAGTGGAAACGGGGCTGTCGGGTAATGCGCTGGCGAGTGCACTGGCGTTGGCTTGCCTAAGTGCATTCTGGTCGTATGAAGGGTGGAGCAACCTGGGCTACATTGGCGGCGAGATAGAAAAGCCCTCGCGCAACCTGCCCCTGGCACTAGCCGTTGGCACGCTGATTATCATGGCGCTGTATCTGCTTATGAACGTGGCTTACCTCTACGTGATGCCCGTGGGCGATCTGGCCGCGCTGACCCAGAAGCCCAACAGCATTGCCGCTATTGAGGTGGCGGGCACGATGGCCGGCAGGGTAGGGGCGCTGGTAATTTCGGGCTTGTTGCTGGTCTCTACGTTCAACTGTTGCAGCAGCAGTTTGCTGATGTCGTCGCGGCTGTTTTATGCGATGGCGAAAGACGGCATGTTTTTCAACCGCGTCAACCACCTGCACCCCACGTTTAACACACCGTCGCGGTCGCTCCGGCTACAGGGTGCCTGGACCACGCTCCTGGTCGTATCCGGCTCCTTCGATGCGCTCACCGACATGCTCATTTTTGCGTCGTTCATTTTCTACGGCGCTACCACCGTAGGTGTCTTTCTGCTCCGCCGCCGTATGCCCGACGCCCCCCGCCCCTACAAGGTCATCGGTTACCCCGTGGTGCCCGGCCTGTTCCTCCTTTTCTGCGCCTACCTGATCGTCAACACGCTCATCAACCGCCCCTACGAAGCAGGCATCGGCCTGTTGCTTATGGCCACGGGTGTGCCATTCTATTTTTACTGGAGCAAGCGGAAGATAGAGGGCCGGGGATAAATACGCGTCCCTCCTGCTTCATAAACTACGCGGGAATACCGCTTACACGAGCGCGTTGTTTTACGCTAAAACGGGGCTGATGAAGCCGGTACGTTTGTGGCGTCGGTGGCCTTTGTAGTCGACTGACAAGGACGTTCCGAAAATCCTATAAGCGAGTAGGACCCATATCCTCAACCACAACCATCATGGATATGAAACCAGCCACCTTCACCCTTGAAGTGAAAGGCCTTACGTTGCCCGATAGCGTTCGGGAAGACATCAGTTTAGCCCTCAATGCCACGCTCATGCGCAAGCTGGGTGAAGTTGATTTAGCGGGCCATGCTGCCGGAGCAGCCGTTCATGAAGCCCCCGGCGGCAACATTTTTGGTCGGATCATCCGTATCGACGGTGGTGAAATCATGCGATTACTTAACCGCCGCGATTTTGGCAACGTGTTTCAGAAAAACCTGGAAAACGTGAACGTGTTAAGCGCAGGCATCGAAACGCTCAGTCATCAGCAACGACTGGTCGGATGAGCACGCGGCCGCAAAACGGGCCTCTGACGGCTGATGCACGGCCGTTATGCCCGTCGGCCCCGCTCTATGAGGGGTCGCAGCTCTTGGGGATAGTTAAGCAAGGGGGAGGTATTAGTCTGTTGGCCCAACCGATTCCTGTCACGCCCGAATTTGTGGAAACCGCCACCGCTCACGGACCAGCCGAAGAACGATTCCGGTTTGTAAACAAGTGTGTAGAAAAAGGGTGTGCCAAATGGGGCGCGGGGGGGTGTAGCGTGGTAGCGGGAGCAATAGCCCGGATAGAAACGGCTGCACAGGAAGCTATTCTACCCACTTGCGGTATTCGCCCGTCTTGCCGGTGGTTTATGCAGGAAGGGCCTATGGCCTGTCACGCCTGCCCACAGGTAACCTACTTTAATTATGAACAGGCAGCGTAATGGTTTCGCCATAATGGCCTTGCCTCGTCTATGTTACCTACCGCTCAGTAGTTTATGTCGTAGGCAGTAACCGATAGGTAAGTGACTTGGCTGGTTTGATGGAGCAATGAATAGGTTGCACCTGACTTCAATGCCCCGACATATGTGGGAATTGGATAGTCAGATGTTTCACACAAAATCATTGCTTATTATGCTGCGCAACAATACATCGCACACCTTGCTCGTGGTTGCTTTACCGGCTATGCTTTTTCTGGGTTGTAAAAAGACAACAGACCCCGCCGTTCCCGACAATGTGATCACCGACGCAGGGGGAATCAACCTGACGGTGACGTACGATAAAACCCCCACCACCACCGACCTCGACCTGTATATCTATCGGAAGAACACCTACAGCGCTGCCTCCAATCCACAAGGGGCCACCATTGGGCCTAATGACAATGGTACAGTGGCAACAGACATCATGGCTTCGGCACCCGACGAAGATTATACCGTGGTGGTGGCATACAAAACGGGTACAATCGCCAAGCCGTATACGCTGACGTTTAAAGGAATTAGTGATAAAAAGGTATATACCATAACTGGCTCCTTCGCTGCCAGTCTTGCTACTGCCACGGGTGCCAACTTCTTTGGTTCTACGCGGGGCAACAACGTGACCCTCACCAAATCAGGTACCAAGTTTACGGTTTCGCAATAGTGAGGTGAGAGGTAAGAAATGAGAAACAAGAAATGAGAGGCAAGAAGCAGGAGACAAGAAATGAGAAACGAGAAGCCGGGTGTTACGATCTCACTTCTTGTCTCTTATTTCTTGTCTCCTGCTTCTTGCTTCTCATCTCTCACCTCTTGTCTCTCATGTCTTGCTTCTCACCGCAGCTTCTCATTATCCAGATGCCGGGTGGCGTCGCGGGTGTTTTTCTTGTCCAGGTTCTTGGCGAAAGCTTCGGTGAGGTCGATGCCCGTTTGGTTAGCCAGGCAGATCAGCACCCACAGCACATCGGCCATTTCGTCGCCGAGATCGCGGTTTTTGTCCGATTCCTTTTCAGATTGTTCGCCGTAGCGGCGCGCTATAATCCGGGCCAGTTCGCCTACTTCTTCGGTCAGGATCGCCATGTTGGTCAGCTCGCCGAAGTAGCGAACGCCAACGGTCTTAATCCATTCATCGACCGTGTCTTGTGCGTTGCGAAGCGTCATTTTTTAGGGGAGTTGCAGGTCCAATGTCTAAGGTCTAAAGTTGCGGTTCCGGTTTAGGCTTACGCGAGTCTGTTTTTGCCGCACTAATTCGGCGGATGGCGGACCGGAACCGCAACTTTAGACCTTAGACGTTAAACCTTAAACTTAGTTTTCAGGCATAAACAGCAGGGTGCTGAAGTCCTGCTCGTTGAGCATTTCCACGGCAAGGTCCTGCAACTCGGTGGCCGTGACGGCCTTGATTTCGTTGAAAATGTCGGTAAGAGGTTCCACGCGGTTGATGTCGAGCAGGCTCTTGGCCATCATCAGCATAAAGCTATTGTTGCCTTCTTCGGCCATAGCCAGTTGACCCATCAATTGTTCTTTGGTGTTATGCAACTGGCTGGTTGTCAATGGTTTTTCGCGCAGCAACTTGAACTCCCGCTGAATAAGCGTCAGGCTCCGGTCAATCTGTTTAGAGTCGGTACCAAAGTAGATGCCGAGATAGCCGGTATCCAGAAAAGGTGTGTAACTGGCATCGATAGAGTAAACAAGGCCGTAACGTTCGCGCAGGTTCATGTTCAGCCGCGAGTTCATACCGGGACCACCCAACAGGTTTACGAGCATGAAAAACGGTAGCCGTTTTGGATCGGTGAGGGCGTAGGCTGTACGGCCAAAGGCGCACTGGGCCTGGGTAATAGGCCGCTTCATCTGTTCGGTCAGCGGGACGTAGCCCGTAGGAACCTGCCGCACCCGTCCCGACCGTTTGGCGGGGATGTCGCGGAGGTACTTCTCCGTCAGCTTCACTACTTTCTGAAATGGCATATTGCTCACCGACGCAAACACAATCCGCTCGGTATCTATGTTTTCGTTGATGAATTGACGGAGGCTGTCTTTGGTAAAGGAGTTGACGGTGTCGGCGGTGCCGAGGATGTTATAGCCCAAAGGGTGGTTGGGGAACACAAGTCGGTCGAAATCGTCCTGGATGGCGTCTTCGGGCGAATCGTAATACATCGCCATTTCCTCCAGAATCACGCCTCGTTCCCGCTCGATCTGCCGTTCGGGAAACGTGGAATGAAAGGTGATGTCGGCCAGCAGTTCAATTGCTTTTTCGACATGAACGCCCAGGAGCGAGGCGTGGAAACAGATCTTTTCTTTGGTGGTATAGGCGTTCAGTTCACCGCCCACATTTTCGAGGCGGTTGATGATGTGGTGAGCCTGCCGGTGCTCGGTTCCTTTAAACGCCATGTGTTCCCAAAAATGGGCAAGACCCTGCTGGTGGGGCAGTTCGTCGCGGCTACCCATGTCGAGCATCAGACCGACGTGAGCTATCTGAGTATGAGGAACCTGCTTATGAGCAATACGGATGCCATTGGGCAGCGTATGCAATTGATAATCGTCCAAAGGCAAATGGTATGAGTACGCAACTAACTTTGCGCGTGTAACTTGTTAAAATAACCTTATCCATGCCGGGCCGGTTCCTCATCATTCAAACCGCTTTTATCGGCGACGTTATCCTGGCTAGTGCCCTGCTCGAACAATTGCACGACCACTATCCCAGCGCCACGCTTGACCTGCTGGTGCGGCAGGGTAACGAATCGCTGTTCACAGGCCATCCCTTTCTGAATCAGGTGCTTATCTGGCAAAAAAAGAAGCAAAAGTACCGAAGTTTATGGAAGTTGAGCGAACAAATCAGGGCTGCCCGTTACGACGTGGTCATTAACCTGCAACGCTTTGGAGCCACCGGTTTGCTCACTGCTTTGTCTGGGGCAGGCACTACGATAGGCTTCGACAAAAATCCATTTTCGGCCTGGTTTACCCACCGCGTACCGCATCAGATTGGCGGCAATCCTGACGATAATAATGGTATAAACCGCCACGAGGTAGACCGAAATGCTGCTTTGCTAAGACCGCTTGGTAACTTCGGTACCCGCCAGCCCCGCCCAAAGCTCTATCCAGGTCCCGCCGATTATGCCGCCGTGAAGCCCTTTCAAGGGGCTCCTTACGTGTGCATAGCCCCTACGTCGGTGTGGTATACAAAGCAGTTTCCGGCCAAAGGCTGGGTAAAGGTTATTGCCCAGTTGAACCATGCCGGCCCAGTTTATCTGCTCGGAGCACCAGCTGATTCCGATGCCTGCGAAGCGATCCGGCAGCAGTCGGACGGTGAACGGGTAATAAATCTGGCGGGCAAACTGAGCCTGTTACAGTCGGCGGCGCTGATGCAGGGGGCGCTGATGAACTATGTCAACGACTCGGCCCCACTGCATCTGTGTTCGGCCATGAACGCACCCACCACGGCTATTTTCTGCTCTACGACGCCCGCCTTTGGTTTCGGCCCTCTCGCCGACAATTCACGGGTTGTGGAAGCCCGCGAGCTACTCACCTGCAAACCGTGCAACCTCCACGGTCGCCCCGCCTGCCCGCTAGGCCACTTCCGCTGCGCGTATGGAATAGAAATTGAAGAGGTGATTAATGGACAATGAACAAGGTATAATGTACAATGCATAATGTACAATGAACAATGGCTTCGCGCTCAAACCTTCTCATGCGAAGCCATTGTTCATTGTACATTATGCCTTGTTCATTGTCCATTAATTTCTCTCACCACTCGCTCTGAATCAAGCCGGATACCGCGGAGGATGCCGGTGAGGGGGGTGGCGAAGCCGAGGAAGTAAAGACCTTTCAGGGCAGGATTGGTATCCCAGAGGCCACGGGGATGTCCTTTCTCATTCAGAATTTTGCGGCTGAGGGTATCACCAAGAATGTCAGACAGCCCGCTGCGGTAGCCAGTGGCCAATACGATGGCGTCGAACACGTCGTGTCGACCGTCGGTGAAGGTGACACCCAACTCATGAATCTGGTCGATGCCGGGGCGCACGGCAATGGTACCCGCTTTTATCTGTGCCACCGTGCCCTGGTCAATAACCGGGATCTTGCCCAGCACCCGAATCTGGTAGGAAGGGGGATGTTTCGGCGTTTCGATCCCGTAGGCCGAGAGGTTGTCCGTGTTCATTTTCTGCGACAGCCCGGCCATATAATCGTAGAACCAGTTCGGGAATTTATTCAGAAAAATGGCCAGCGGCTGCGCCGGACGGCCAAATACCTCCCGCTTCACAATGCTGACCGGTCCACGCACCGAAATGGTGGGTTTGGCTCCGTGCTCCTGCAAATCGAGCGCAATTTCGGCCCCTGTGTTGCCCATGCCGATTACCAGTACCCGCTGCCCGGCAAAAGCCGCGCCGCTACGGTAGGCCCGGCTGTGGAGCACCGTGCCCGTGAAGGAGTCCAGCCCTGGCAGGTTGGGCTGGTGGGGAACACGATTATAACCAGTACAGATCACCACGTTTTCGGCAATGAACGTATCGGTGTTGGTGCGCACCAGCCAGTGCCCTTTGTCGGCCCGACGAACCCCCGTCACCAGTTCGTTGAATACTGGTTTTATGCCGAAGTGAGCCACATACTGCTCCAGATAGGCTACAAATTCATCGCGTGAGACGTAGGTAGGGTAATGGGCGGGGTAGGGCAGGTGGGGCAGGTATGACTCCGACTTAATGGTGTGCAGGTGCAGCCGGTCGTAGTGATTGCGCCAGGCCGCGCCTACGTTGGGGGCCGCCTCGAGCAGCGTAAAGGGTTGCCCCAGCTTTGTCAGCCGCCCCGCCATCGCCAACCCTGCCGGCCCCGCTCCGATGATGATTGTTCGCATGAGATGAAAAATGAACAATGGGTAATAGATAATGTACATTGTGCATTATCTATTACCCACTTTTCAATCTCTACTTTATCCGCGTCCAGGTTTGTGATTTACCCAGCATCTTAATGCCTACGTATCCTCTGACAGTGAGCGTGTTGGGGTTGTTTAGCTTCATGTAGCAGCTATACGTTTTGCCGTCTTCGGGGTTGTATATTTTGCCATCTTCCCACTGACTATCGCCGTCGAAAACGAAGTCGTTCATCAGGTTCAGGTTCAGCAGGGCGCGGCTGCGGAGCTTAGCATCCGGGTTTTTGCTGTCGACTTTTGGTTTGCCGGTGGCCGGATCGTTGGGTTCGGTCAGGAAAACCAGTTTACCGAAGTATTTGGATCCCTGCTTATAAATCTGGATGTGGCCTTTTTTGGTGCCGTTGAGCCAGGTGCCTACTACCGCGTCGGGGTTTTCGGCTGATTTAGTGAGTGTAGTGAATGATGAAGACAGGAAAGCCAGCAGCAACAGGGGCAGCATAAAGCGTGAAACAGCCATAGGTTGTGTTAAAGGGAGTTAAATTATGAATTAAGACAGATGGCAAAGATAAGCGATCACCCTACCTTTTTAATCTATTAGAGCCATTCTGGTTGTCAACGTTTAACTTACCCGAATGAAAATCACGATCCGCACCCTCGTGCAGTCGCCGCTTGAGGCCGTTTGGGCTGGTTTCGACCGGCAACTATTCGACCGACTCAGCCCGCCATTCCCCCCGGTAAACGTACTCCGCTTTGATGGCTGCCTGAAAGGCGACGTGGTTTCGCTCGAGTTGAATTTTATCCTGTTCAAGCAAGTCTGGAACAGCGATATCATTGATCAGCAAACCACCAGCAATGAAATCTATTTCATTGATCAGGGCACAAAACTGCCTTTTTTCCTGCGAGCGTGGCACCACAAACACCGGCTTATCCGGGAAGGATCCGGCACCATCATCGCCGACGAGATCACGTTTCAAACGCCTAACCGACTGCTCGATTACCTGTTCTATCCGTTGATGTGGGCGCAGTTTGTCTATAGGAAACCTATCTATAGAGCAGTATTTGGCCGTTTAAAATAAATAGTTGCCCACAATTGCCTTCATACGCTGCTACGATTACCTTGTTTCCTGAAAGCCAGTCCTTTACTCTAAACAGCACCTTCTCTTTATGGAACCGACGCAGTACACGCCCAGTCCTGTTACCCGCGAAAAAGCCAGTCCGATTATCCGCTTTGTTGCCCTGTTTATCGACGGGATTGCGGGCTATGTGCCTATGCTTCTGCTGGGCATCATTTCGTACAAACTAGCCACACTAGGGTACCTGATCAGCCTGGGCTATATGCTCACCCGCGACAGCTTGCCTTTTCTGAACGGACAAAGCATTGGCAAAAAGCTCATGGGGATTAAAGTGATTAAGGAAGATACCGGTGCGGGTATTATGGGCGACTATGGAACGGGCGTAGTACGGGCTATACCGCAGGTGATTCCGCTCCTAAACCTGGTGGATGCCCTGGTTATCTTCCGGGATAACTCGAAGCGCTTCGGTGATGAATGGGCCAAAACTATTGTGGTGAAAGCCTAACAGCTAAGCGCCGTTCGTTCATGCATACGAAAATGCCTGTCGGCTAGCCGACAGGCATTTTTTGTCTAGCTTACACCGGCAATAGCTCACGTCAAAACCGCTCTCCAATGGAAAAACCCACCTTTCTTGAACAGGAACTTGCCCCGGTGTTCACCGAAAAAGCTCCTTTCCAGCTCCCCGACGACATCCGGGAGATCATCGTTAAAATTATCCCGTACCTGATCATCGTTCAGATCGTGTTTTTTGTGCTAAGTATGCTGGGTGGCGGCTCGGTTATTCTGGCGGCGTTTTCGGCCAATCTGCTCTACAGTATCTCAGCCCTTATTAGTTTGGCGGGAGCCATCATTGGCATGCTGGCCCTGCCGGGGTCATTTAAACGCACGCGCGAGAGCTGGGTAAAAATGTATCAGGCGCAGTTGCTGTTTGTGCTGGCCAGCCTCGTCACGCTCACCATCAGCGGGTTTATATCGGGTCTTTTTTCGCTGGCTGTCGGGCTGTTTCTGCTGTTCCAGATTCGGCCCAAATACGTCAACTAAATACGGCTGGCTGTTTCCGAGGGCCGGTCGTGAGTCACCCCGGTGCCGAGGGTGGCTCTTTTTTTTGCCGTTTGTCGGGCTGGGGGGCTGTTAGTCCTAATTTTGGCCCTGGTTGCCCGCCCGTTGCTACTTTTAGGGCATCACTCTTTTCTGTTCGCATGGCTATTCTTGAAACCCGACACATTATAAAACAGTATGCCCAGCACCGGGCCTTAGATGACGTGAGCCTGTCGGTGCCAACAGGTCAGATTTTTGGGTTGCTGGGTCCAAATGGCGCAGGCAAAACCTCGCTCATCCGCATCATCAACCAGATTACGGGTCCTGATTCAGGCGAGGTGCTGTTCGATGGTAAGCCGCTGGGCCCCGAACACATCCGCCACATCGGCTACCTGCCCGAAGAGCGGGGGCTGTACAAGAAAATGAAAGTGGGTGAACAACTGCTGTATCTGGCGCAGCTAAAAGGGCTGAACGAACGGCAGGCCATGGACAAGCTGAAGATCTGGTTTGAGAAATTCGACATCAAGACCTGGTGGTCTAAAAACGTGGAGGACCTCTCCAAAGGCATGCAACAGAAGATTCAGTTTGTGGCTACGGTGCTTCACCAACCCGCCCTGCTGATTCTGGATGAGCCTTTTTCGGGCTTCGACCCCATCAACGCCAACCTCATCCGCGACGAGATCCTGGAGCTACGCCAGCAAGGCACAACCATTATCTTCTCGACCCACCGCATGGAAACCGTAGAAGAACTCTGCGACCATATTGCGCTCATCCACCAGTCGCACAAAGTACTCGACGGGTCGAAGCGGGCCATTAAGGAGCAGTTTAAAACACATACGTATCGGGTCGAATACCAGGGTAATATGGGTGAGTTACCCGCTGCTTTTGCCACGACGGCGGTGGGCGTTACCGACGATGGCTTCGACCGCATGGACATCAACATTCCGCCCGACGCCGCCGTCAATGACCTTATCCGCCTCCTGCTCGACCGCGTGTCTATCCGGTCTTTCGGCGAGAACATTCCCAGTATGAACGACATCTTTATTAAAGCCGTTGGCAAGGCCAACGATTGAGTTATGAGCATTATTCTGACCATTATCAAGCGTGAGTACCTGGTGCGCGTACGCAAGAAGTCATTTGTTGTGATGACGCTGCTGGGGCCGTTGTTGATGACGGCGTTTTATGGCCTCATTGGCTGGGCGGCTATAGGCTCTATTTCACAAAAAAACGTGGCCGTCATTGATCAGAACGGGCAGTTTACGGGCAAATTCAAACCCGATGAAGAAACCAAATACACGTACCTGACCACGGCACCCACGCAGGCCAAAACACACTTTGTGGAAGACGGCTACGATGCCCTCGTGGTGATTCCGAAGGCGGTCATCGAGCAACCCAAGACGGTGCAGATATACGCCGAAAAAAGCGTGGGTGGTTCGCTTAAAAACAACATCGAGCGGGCAGTTTCCAAGCAGATTGAAGTGATCAAACTGAGCCGGTCGGGCATTACGCAGCAGATTATTGAAGACGCCAAGGTGAATGTTGACGCCGAAACAATCAGCCTTAGCGACCAGGGCGAAAAGAAAACCAGCACCGTTATGACCAGCATCATTGGCGGATTG
Organism: Fibrella rubiginis; assembly: GCF_017353185.1. Taxonomy (GTDB): domain Bacteria; phylum Bacteroidota; class Bacteroidia; order Cytophagales; family Spirosomataceae; genus Fibrella; species Fibrella rubiginis. Next base: position 139,965 of record NZ_JAFMYV010000015.1, read on the forward strand.
TGTGCATTTCTGATCTACATCTCGGTGTTGCTCTACGGTACGCAGGTGATGCGCGGGGTGCTGGAAGAGAAAACGAGCCGCATCATTGAAGTCATTATTTCGTCGGTAAAGCCGTTTCAGCTTATGATGGGCAAAATTGTAGGTGTGGGGCTGGTGGGACTGACCCAATTTATGCTCTGGATCATGCTCACTACCAGCCTGATCTGGGGTGGATCGGCCATTTTTGGGGCTAAGATGGCTCGCGATGCCGCCACCGCCCGTATGTCGACTACCATGAGTGCCGAGAAAGCCAAGGCAATTGCCAAAGCGTCGGAAGACCCCGGTATGATGACTGAGTTCTCGGCGGCCCTGAAGACTCTGAACCTGACACTGATCATCACCTGCTTTCTGTTCTATTTCCTGGGCGGTTACCTGCTCTATAGTTCGCTTTACGGAGCCATTGGCGCGGCGGTGGATAGCGAGACGGATACCCAACAGTTTATGCTGCCGGTTACCCTACCCATCATTGCGTGTGCTACGCTGGCTCAGTTTATCATCCGTGACCCCGACGGCCCGCTAGCATTCTGGATGTCGATGATTCCGTTTACGTCGCCCATCATTATGATGGTGCGGATTCCTTTTGGTGTACCAGCCTGGGAGATAGCCCTTTCTATGGCTCTGCTGGTACTGGGGTTCATCGGCACCACCTGGCTTGCCGCCCGCATCTATCGCGTGGGCATTCTGATGTATGGCAAGAAGCCAACGTACAGAGAGTTGTCAAAATGGATTTTTTATAAAGCGTAAAAAAAGGAGGAAAGGTAAGAACGAAGGAAAGGGAGGAAAGAAATTGTTTTCGCCCGCAACGCTGACGCGTCAGCTTCCCGTTCCTACCTTTCCTCCGTTCCTACCTTTTCTCCTTTCTTATGTGGCAAGAAAAAGATAACAAGCTCACCCGGCAGTTTACGTTTGCCGATTTCTCGGAGGCATTTGCCTTCATGACCCGCGTGGCCCTGCTAGCCGAAAAAATGGATCACCACCCGTTCTGGACTAATGTCTATAACAAAGTGACCATCGAACTCAACACCCACGACGCCGGCGACATTGTAACGGAAAAAGACCGGAAGCTGGCAAAGGCGATAGATTCTTTAATGAGTGAATGAGCGAATGAGTGATTGAGTGAATGGTTGGAAGCCGCTTCGCGGAGCATTTATAAATACTTCCGCGAACCGGCTTCCAACCATTCACTCAATCACTCATTCGCTCATTCACTCATTCTCTTAACATGAAACTCTTCCTCGTCCCCACACCGATTGGTAATCTGGATGACATCACGTTGCGGGCGGTGAAGGTGCTGCAAAGCGTAGATGGGATTCTGGCCGAAGACACCCGTACGTCGGGGTTTTTGCTCAAGCACCTCGGCATTAGTAAGCCCCTGCACAGCTACCACATCTTCAACGAACACGGTACCATTCAGAAGGTAATAGCCCAGTTGAAAACGGGGAAAACGCTGGCCCTGGTGTCTGACGCCGGTACGCCCGCCATCTCCGATCCCGGTTTTTTATTGGTACGTGCCTGCATCGAAGCGGGCATTGCAGTGGAATGTCTGCCTGGTGCCACGGCCTTCGTGCCGGCGCTGGTAAATTCCGGTTTGCCGAATGATCGCTTCACGTTCGAGGGATTTTTACCCCACAAAAAAGGACGCCAAACACGCCTGCAGGCCCTTGCTGACGAAACGCGAACGATGATTTTCTACGAATCGCCACACCGGCTGCTGAAGTTTCTGGAGCAACTGATCGAGGTGCTTGGCCCTGAACGCCCTGTGAGTGTTTCGCGCGAATTGACCAAGCTCTTTGAAGAAACCGCCCGCGGAACCCTAGCCGACGTGCATGCGTATTTTGCCGATAAGCCCATCAAGGGCGAAATTGTGGTCTGCGTAGGAGGGAAACCAGAACCAGAAGAGCGTGAGAAACGAAATAAAAAAGGTGAAGACTATTATAAACAGCGGGTTGCAGATGATGAAGCGGATGATGAGGAGTAGCTGGTCAGCATTTGCAAATGCTGACCAGCTATGTGCGGTTCGGCGTCCGGGTGGGGTGTTATTCCTCATTTTTCATCTTTCATTGTTCATTTTTCATTCCAGCGAAGCGCAAGTACTCTCTCCCGCTGCCCGTGTAAGCCTGATTACCTATGGCCCCGGACAGGATGATATTTCGTCGGTATTTGGGCATACTGAGATACGCATTGTTGATCCCATGATGGGCCTCGACCGTGATTATAGCTACGGCGGATTCGACTACAACGCGGATTCATTTGTGCTGAAATTCCTGCGGGGCACGTTGCCGTACCGCATTTCGTCGCATCAGATTGGGCAGGTGGCGTGGTATTATCAGCAAAACAACCGCAGCATCAGGGAGCAGACATTGAGCCTGTCGGGGCCACAGAAGCAGCGGCTTTATGAGGCGCTGGAAACCAACCTGCTGCCCCAAAACCGCGAATACCGCTACAAATTCTACTACGATAACTGCTCAACCCGCCCCCGCGACATGATCTCCGCCGCAATGGGTGACAGCCTGGTTTGGGCACCGACCGTAAAGCAGCCCACTAAGTCGTACCGGGCCTGGATGAACGACTACCTGGGTGCCAAACCCTGGGAACGGCTGGGTATGAACCTGGCCATCGGTCGCCCGGCCGATAAAATCACGACGGGTTGGGAGGCTATGTACCTGCCCAATAACGTCTTCAATGAACTCACGCGGGCACAGGTGCGCACCGCCAACGGTAAACTTTTACCGGTGGTGACGCAGACGCAAACCCTGTTTGAGGGGCAATCTGTTTTCAAAGACACCCTGCCCATTGTGGTCTATCCCGACTTTGTGTTTCTGGTGCTGTTTGCGCTTGTTGCGTTTCTGACATGGCAGCAGTGGAACAGTAATCGGCTTGGGCTGGTAAGCAAAGGCCGCTGGCTCGACCGGCTGTTGTTTGGTTTTGCGGGCATCTGGGGCTGGTTTTTATTTCTGCTCTGGTTCGCCACCGACCACGGCGTGACCACCTGGAACTCTACCCTGCTCTGGCTAATGCCCCTGCATATCCCCGGCGTTTTCTGGGCCACTTCAACCAACCGGCACCCCTACCAGGCAGGCATGTATTTTCGTATCACTGCCGTGCTCTTGTTCGTTTCGCTCTTTCTTTCTCCTGCCCCCGGCTTCGCCGACGAACTGTTTATCGGCACCCTGCTAGTCCGGGCGTTGTACCGGTCGTGGGTAAGAACCGCCAGCACACAACTGGTGGCGCGGCAGGAAGAAGTGTGATTTTTTGTTCTCCCGGCGGTGCTTTGTCATCCCGACGATGCTTCACCGGCTAGTCGTCCGTATTTTATCAATCGCCTCCATGATTTTCCCACCAACTTTCCGCGCCGATCTTAACGCCATTGCCCGCGATGCCGGGGCCTTTTTACTGGCCGAACGGCAGAAATTCAGCCGCGACGCCGTTGAATACAAGGGTCTTAACGACCTTGTTTCTTACGTGGATAAGGAGTGCGAGAAACTAATTGTACCCAAGCTCCACGCGCTACTGCCCGAAGCTGGATTCATCACCGAAGAAGGTACTACCGAACAGGCTGACCGACAAGGAATTAACTGGATTATTGACCCGCTGGATGGAACCACTAACTTCATCCACGGTCTGCCTGTCTATGCGGTTAGCATTGGGCTGGCACAGGGCAACAGGCCCATTGCGGGGGTAGTGTATGACCCCAACCGTGACGAATGTTTCTCGGCCGCTGAGGGTCAGGGTGCCTGGCTAAGTGTGGGCGGGGCCACCGAGCAGCCCATGCACGTAAGCCCTGCCCAACGCCTTGCCGACGGGCTAATTGCTACGGGTTTCCCGTATTATCGGTTCGAGCAGATGCAGCCGTATCTCCACATCCTGGAGCAACTCATGCAGCGGAGCCACGGACTGCGGCGGATGGGGTCGGCGGCCATTGACCTGGCATACGTAGCGGCAGGGCGGTTCGAGGCGTTTTACGAATATAACCTCAAGTCGTGGGATATGGCGGCGGGCATCTGCCTCGTGCGCGAAGCCGGGGGTATCGTCACCGATTTCCAGGGACAAGACACCATGCTTTTCGGCGGCGACATTATTGCCGGTTGCGCCCTCCAACCCGAACTACTGTCTCTGATTGGCGATTACTGGCCTGAATAGTATACCAACCGGCAAAGTCAGATTCAACGCAAATGGTATGGGTGAGGAAGAGAGCCGTCGTTGACGAACGCCTTGATAACCAGTGTAGTTATTAAGGTAAAACAGCACCAAGCGCTTAAGAATCCAGGATAGGACTAATAAGTACATCTACAGCTTTGGTGGTGTTAGCGGGCAGATGTTTCAACGCGTCAGCAAGGTTGCGGCCATAGCGCATTACGCTTCCATTCTATAGACGGGAATAGGCCCTGATTCCCGCTTTTCTTATTTTGCTTTCCGCAAATAAATGTTGTTACTGATCGATTCGAGGCGCACGGTTGGCCCGCCCCCGTTGGCGGCACCTTCCAGTAGGTAGCCCACAATGGGGTTCTTCTGTTTTTTGCCCTTAAAATCAATGTCAAGGTCTGAATACACTTCACCCGTAATCGTTTTCATGGCCAGATTTACGCCCTTGGCTGTTGGCCAGCTCATATCAACATAACCGCTGATTGTCTTTGCCGATACCGCTTCCGACGCGCCCTTTATGTCGATGTTGCCACTGATGGTTTCGATCTTGAGTCGGGCATTTCTTGGCAAAATCACTTGATAATCAATGTCCAGACACACTGAGTTATGGTTGCCATTGTATCGGTTCTGTGCAACGCCAGACTGATATGGGCAATCGTCGTCGTTGGCTTGTTTCAGAAGTTTCTGATCGAAGTCTGTGCTGACTTTCAGCGCCTGATCGGTGCTGCTGGTCTCCACCAGCAGAGCATCGTTGAGTTTGCCGTTGTTGATCAGTACCGAAACACGGATCGACACGTCGGGCTTATCCCAGTAGCGCACCTGGATACTATCGCCGTACCGAAGGTTTAGGTCTACCAGTTGACCCGAGGTGTAGGGGAGCGTTTTCTGGATGATTTTCTGACTAAAAGCCGGAGCCACTACAAGCAGCAGCAGGGGAAGTAAAAGCGTTTTCATAGTGATCTTGACGAATGATGATTACTTCTGTTTCCGGATGTAGATATTGCTGCTGATGGTTTTGAGCTGCATCTCGACCCCACCGCCATTAGTTGTGCCGTCCACATTACTGCTACCACCCACTTTAGCCATACCGTCTTTGTGTTTCACGCCCAGATCAAAATCGGTGTAGACCTCGCCACTGATGGTCCGCAGTTTCAGGTTCGACTTGGCGGTGGGGGGCAACGTAATATCAATCACGCCACTGATGGTGGAAATGGCCGTGGGTTTTTCCTGGCTAAGTCCCGAATACACCACGTTGACCTCACCACTGATGGTATTTGCCACCACCGGCCCCGTCACCCGGTTAAGGTCAATGTTGGCGTTGTTGGTGCGCACTTCCAGATCGCCGTCCATGTTGCTGATAGTAACCTTGGCCCCCTGCCAGTTCATCTGCTGGTATAAAACGGCGACATTTTTAGGTAGCCGAATAACGTAGGCAATTGATTTACGCGTTGCTTTTTCGATCGTTAACCCGCCGTTGGCTGCCGTCACGTTCAACCCAATGCCTGTATTGTCGACAGCCGAGTTATACAATGGCTTCAGCCCTCTGGCACGTTCGGGCGGTGCCTCATAGCCCGACGTGGCTGATATGATCACCCCATCGCCGTTATGGCCTTCCAGTCTAACATTGCCACCGTCCATGTCGATGGTCACTTTGTGGTCTCTGGAATTAGCCAGACTGGCTTTGAATTCCTGCGCATAGGCGCTGGACAGGCAGCCCAGTAAACAGGCGCATACTATCAGGTGATTTTTCATGGGAAGAACTGACTTTAAGATAATTGAGCTAAGCTGTTGATGCCTTCCTGGGCTTTCTGGCGCACCACATCCATTACCTGCGGACGTTTAGCCAGCCGCTGCATTTCCTGCACGGCACGTTTCTCTTTAATGGCCACCAGCATTTCAATCAGCGTAATCTGCACGTTTGGGTCCGTCTGAATAGAAAGCGACTGGATCAGGGCTTCACGAACACCAGGCTCGTGCTCAAAGTGTGTAAGTGCCTGACAGGCAGCTTGTCGCACGTTTACGTTGGCGTCGAAATTGAGCGTGTTGATGAGCAACTGTGTGGTGGCCTGGTCAGCCTGAGTCATCTCGAAACTCTGGTTCACAGCCTGAATCCGTTCGCTGGCCGACGTTTCGGACAGCGACGAAAACGCCAGTACTTTTTTCATCTCGGCGGCAGGAGAAACCGCCGAGGGGAGGGGCGCGTCGGCAACAGGATTCTGATGCTGATTGTAGAAGATTCCTCCCACAAAGCCCAGCAGTAACAGCGCCACGCTGGCAGCCAGCCGGAGGGTCCAGGGCGTCAGGCCAAGTAGGCGGGTTGGTTCGGGCCTGGTCAGTTTCGTTGCCAGCTGTTGAGTGAAGGCTGCGGAGGGCTGCTGCTCTCGTGTGGCCGCAAAATAGCGGAACTGTTCGGCGTGCGATTGCAGATGGGGTGGGATGGTTTCCTGCTGGAAGAATTCCCGTAGCCGCTTTTCTTCAGCCAGCGTAGTCTCACCTTCGTAATAGCGTTCCAGCAGTTCATCAATAGCCTGTTTCATTGTTGTTTACCTTTAAATAGTCGTCGCGCAGCCGTTGACGGGTGCGGGATAAAATCACCCGGATATTGTTGGTGGTCAGACCCGTTATTTGTTCTATTTCGTCAAAAGAATAGTCTTCCACCTCACGCAGATGGATAAGCAGTTTTTGCTGATCAGGCAGGGCATCAATCAGGCGTTGCATTTGGCTGGCACTATCCAGTAGCTCTACTTGCCGGTAGGGCGAATCGTCGGTGGCCAGTACGTTCTGGTAATCGTCGGTGGCTGTTACGGGTTGTCGGCGATGAGCCTTTAGCCGATCCAGACACAGATTTTTGGTCATCTGCACAGCAAGCGCTTCCACACTATGGTAGGCATCCAGTTGCTGCCGATTCGACCACAGCCTCATCAGTACGTCCTGCAAAGCATCTTCGGCTTCTTCGCGATTGCGCAGAAACAGCTGAGCCAGCCGAAAGAGCCGTCCCTGAACCGGAAGAATGCGTTGCTTGAAGGCTTGTAGATCCATTTCAGTAGCAAAGACGACAACGCCGGCGAAACATTACAAGGTGATAGTGGAATTAATGTAAAATGTAGAATGGATATTGGCCTTTGGCTGTTGGACATTGGACACGGACCACAAAAGCAACAAAAACGACCCATTGCCTACTGTCCACTATCTAGTATCCAATATCCTCTAAACATGGCAACCCTCCTTGAACTCGTTGGTAACACGCCGCTGGTTGAACTTAACCGTCTCAACGCGCACAGTCAATATAAGCTCTACGGTAAGCTAGAGGGTAACAACCCCGGCGGGAGCGTGAAAGACCGTGCCGCCTACAGCATGATTCGCGGCTACATTGACCGGGGTGAGTGGAAGCCCGGTATGAAACTGATCGAAGCCACAAGCGGTAACACAGGCATTGCCCTGGCTATGATCGCCAGTTTATTTGGGATCGAAATTGAGCTGGCACTGCCCGCTAACTCCACCAAAGAACGGGTACAGACCATGGAGGCCTTCGGTGCGAAAGTAACCCTGACCGAAACCATCGAAGCGGGCCGCGACTATGTGGAAGCGAAGGCCGCCACCGGTGAATTTTTGCTGGTGAACCAGTTTGCCAACCCCGACAATTACCTGGCCCACTACCGCACTACCGGCCCCGAAATATGGCGCGACACCGCGGGGCAGGTTACGCACTTTGTGTCGTCGATGGGTACCACCGGCACCATTATGGGTACGTCGCGGTATTTGAAAGAGCAGAACCCCGACGTGCAAATCATTGGTTGTCAGCCCACTGACGGGTCGTCTATACCCGGTATCCGCAAATGGCCGGTGGAATACCTGCCCCAAATCTTCGATCCCAGCCGGGTAGACCGCGTCATGGAGGTATCGCAGGAGCAGGCCACCCACATGACCCGTGAGTTGGCCCGTGTCGAGGGTGTTTTTGCGGGCATGAGTAGCGGCGGCGGTGTCCATGCCGCCCTCCGCCTCATCGACGAACTGGCCGAACAGGGCGTTGAGTCAGCCACCATCGTCTGCATCATCTGCGACCGCGGCGACCGGTATCTATCGTCGGGGTTGTTTGCTTAGAGAGAAGAGGTGAGCAGCAAGCGGTTGTACCTTTGTGGCCATGTATAAGCGTATTCTGTTGCCCATACTTTTCCGGTTTGACGCCGAAAAAGTCCATTATTTCGCTACCAGCGCTCTGCAGATTGCCCACAAAATTCCGGGAATGGCGGCCTTATTACGGTGGCTTTTCACCTACCGGCACCCCAGCCTCGAACGCACCGTTTTCGGCCTGCGCTTTCCTAACCCGGTCGGGCTGGCGGCAGGATTCGACAAGAACGGCGAATGGGTGGAAGAACTGAGCAACCTGGGCTTTGGCTTTATCGAGATCGGTACCGTTACGCCCCGTCCGCAACCCGGCAACGACAAGCCCCGTCTCTTCCGCCTCAAAGCTGATCGCGGACTCATCAACCGGCTGGGATTTAACAACAAAGGGGCTGGCCCGGCGGCGGGTCGGCTGCAATTTTTCAGGGCTAACCACCGCGGGCCGAACGTGCTCATCGGTGGTAATATCGGCAAGAACAAAGACACCCCTAACGAACAGGCTACCGACGATTACCTGCGCTGCTTCCGCGACCTGTTTGAGAGCGTCGATTATTTCGTGGTCAATGTGTCGTCGCCTAATACGCCCGGCCTCCGAGAGTTGCAGGAACGTGCGCCGCTCACCGCCTTGCTGGGCCGATTACAGGGTGAAAATAGCCTCAAAAACAAGCCTAAGCCTGTTTTGCTGAAAATAGCCCCCGATCTTACGGATAGTCAACTCGATGATATTATTGCCATTGTAGCCGAAACGGGCATTGCGGGAGTTATTGCCACCAACACCACCATCAGCCGCGACGGCCTGCAAACACCCCCCGAAACAGTAGCGCAGATGGGGGCGGGCGGTGTCAGTGGTAAACCCCTGCAGGGCCGCTCAACTGAAGTAATCCGCTACCTGCACACCCGCTCGAACGGCGCATTTCCTATCATTGGCGTGGGTGGTATCCAAACCGCCGCTGACGCGAAAGAAAAACTCGACGCCGGAGCCAGCCTCGTCCAGATCTACACCGGCTTCATCTACGAAGGCCCCGCTTTGGCGAGTAACATTTGCCGGGGGCTGGTCGACTAGTGATGAGTGCTAAACGATGAGTGGTAAGTTTGCTTACGCCAACGTAGTTATACTGGCATAAGCAAACTTACCACTCATCGTTTAGCACTCATCACTTACTTTATATTCTTCCGTCTATTCCGCTGGAAGTCTTCAAACATCATGTTACCGAGGCCCTGCAGGCCGCTGTAATAGGCCCGTCCGTTGTTGACTTTGGTGAATTCCTGTACAAATTGCTTCAGGTACGAATCCGTAGCAATCATGAACGTCGTGATCGGAATATCGAGGCGGCGGGCTTGCGCGGCGAGGGTCAGTGTCTTGCTAACTACCTTACGGTCAAGGCCAAACGAGTTTTTATAGTACCGAATGCCTTCTTTCAAACAGGTGGGCTTGCCGTCGGTGATCATGAAAATCTGCTTGTTCTTGTTTTTGCGGCGGCGTAACAAATCCATGGCCAACTCCAGACCGGCCACCGTGTTAGTGTGGTAGGGGCCCACTTCCAGATAAGGAAGGTCTTTGGCCTGAATTTGCCAGGCGTCGTTGCCAAATACCACAATGTCGAGTGTGTCTTTGGGGTATTTCTGCTTGATCAGCTCCACCAGCGCCAGGGCTACTTTTTTAGCGGGTGTAATCCGGTCTTCGCCATACAGAATCATCGAGTGACTGATGTCGATCATCAGCACTGTGCTCGTCTGTGTTTTTTGTTCTTTTTCGGTCACCTCCAAGTCGCGCTCCATGAGCGTAAACTCCTCCACACCGCTGTTGATCTGCGCGTTCTTGATGGATTCGGTCATCGAGATCTGCTCCAGCGTGTCACCAAACTGATAGGTACGCAGGTCGCTGCTTAGCTCGTCGCCAGAGCCGGTGTAGGGCGTGTTATGATTACCGCCTGATTTTGACCGTTTTAACTTACCAAAAATTTCTTCCAGTGCCGATTTGCGGATAGTCTGCTCGGTTTTGGGTGTAATCGAGATCTTACCCTCCTGGTTTTCTTCCGTCAGGTAGCCGCGTTCCTTCAACTCGTCGAAGAAATTGCCCATGCCATATTTATCATCGGTAAGGCCGTGCTGCCGGTCGAGCTGATTCATCCAGGCCATCGCCTGCTCAACGTCGCCGGAGGTAATGAGTAACAGTTGCTGGAAAATATTCAGCAACTGATCGAATTTGCTGCCTCCGTTTTGTTCGGGTGGCACGAATTCGGCGAAGTTGAAGCCTTTCATAGGGTGAGCGTTTAATGTTCAATGTCTAAAGTTTAAAGTTGCTCCGCCTCCCGCTATCGTGCGGAGCAACTTTAAACTTTAGACATTGAACATTAAACGCTATGCCATTTGTTCGCCTCCGCATGTTTGCTATTTTCTTCGTAATTTCGCCGTTCGTTTTTGACCGTTCCACAGGGGTAGCACTCTGTTTTCTCCGTTAACGGCGCGTTGCTCCGTTAGGTATATGCAAGATATTGAGGCCATCGGCGAATTGCTGCGGCACCCCCACCGAATCATTATTACCACGCATCAGAACCCCGATGCCGACGCCATGGGGTCGTCGCTGGGGCTGGCGGGGTACTTGCGGCAAAAAGGGCATTCGGTGCAGGTAATCACCCCAACCGCCTACCCACATAACCTCTACTGGATGCCCGGCAACGACGATGTGATTGCCTTTGACGAAAAAAATCGGGTGCAGGTAGAGCAGTTTGTTAACGAAGCCGACACTATTTTTTGCCTCGATTTTTCGGCCCTCGACCGCATTCGCGACATGGCTCCCATGGTACGGCAGGCACCGGGCCGAAAGGTTCTGATTGACCACCACCTGGAACCCGAAGCCTTTGCTGATCTGGCCTATTGGGACCACACAGCTGCTTCAACCACGCAACTGATTTACCAGTTAATCGTAGCCCTGCACGAAGGTGATCTTATCAACGCCGATGTGGCCTCATGCCTGTATGCGGGTTTGATGACCGACACTGGCTCATTTCGGCATTCAAATACCACCCCCGACGTGCACCGCATTGCCGCCGGACTCCTGGAGCGGGGTATCGACGTAAGCGCTATTCACCGTGCCATTTTTGATGGCGTATCGATTGACAAACTGCGCCTGCTGGGCTATGTGCTAAACGAAAAGCTGCGTGTGTTGCCCGAATACCAGTTTGCCTACATCACACTCAGTGCGGATGAGCTACGTCAGTACCGCTCGAAAACGGGTGATACGGAAGGACTTGTCAACTATGCGTTATCGGTAGAGGGCGTCCGGGCGGCGGCCATCCTGATTGACCGGGGCGACGAAATCCGGCTGTCATTCCGGTCGGTGGGGTCATTTTCGGTGCGTGATCTGGTGAGTGCTCATTTCAACGGAGGGGGGCACAAAAATGCGGCGGGTGGCCGCTCGAAGTTGCCACTGGCCGAAGTTGAAGCCAAATTGCTGGCCTTATTGCCTCATTACCAGGAAGAATTAGTTCAAGGTATCATGTCTAAAGTTTAATGTTCAACGTCCAACGTCTCTTATTCAAAGCTTAACGCTCAAGGTTCAACATTGCTTTCGCGTCAGCAACGTTGACCTTGAACGGTAGACTTTAAACGTATTTTTTTTCATAACCGAATACTCTCCAACATGTACATTAAAACGCTCGGCGTAGTTGCTCTCACCGTAGCCGGACTGGCTGCCTGCAACCAAAATCGCGTTCAGGTTTCCGAAAGCGGCCTGCGCTACCAGATGCACCAACAAAACGAAGGCGCACGCAAACCCAAGGTGGGCGAGATGGTCACCGTTCAACTGATCCTGAAAGCCAAAGTCAACGGAAAAGACTCAACCCTGCGCGACACCCACAAGGAGCCAACCGCTCCGCAGTTTATGTTGCAGGTGCCCACCTTCAAAGGATCATTTGAAGAGGGACTGGCCATGATGGGCAAAGGCGACAGTGCCACGTTTTTCGTGAAATCCGATTCGCTCTTCACACGGGCCGGTCAGTCGGCCCCTCCCGGTTTTGCCAAAGGCGGCGACATCGAGTTTATCGTAAAACTGCTGAACGTACAGAACGAGCAGGAATTTCAGAAAGCTCAGATCGAATTCCGCGATAAGCAAAAGGCTATCGACGAGAAAGTTATCACGGCTTACCTGGCCAAAAACAACATGACGGGTGCACAGCGTACCACCAACGGCGTGTATTACATCATCAAGCAGGCAGGCGTAGGCCCTACACCCAAGAAGGGCGATGAAGTGCAGGTGCATTATACGGGTAAGCTCCTCGACGGAAAGGTATTTGACAGCTCACTCAACAACCCACAGGGTGGTGGCCAGCCGCTGAAATTCCAGATCGGTACGGGTACGATCATTCCGGGCTGGGACGAGTCGATCATTCTGTTCCCCAAAGGCACAAAAGCAACCATCCTGATTCCCTCGAGCCTGGCCTACGGGCAGCAGGGTGGTCCGCCTACCATTCCGCCCAATGCTGTATTGATGTTCGACGTTGACGTGGTTGGCTTTGGCCCAGCACCCAAACAGGCACCCATGATGCCTGGTGCTCCGGGTAGCGTTCCAGGCGGTGCGGCACCAGGCGGCGCTGGCCGTTAAGATTAGTTAAACGCGAAGCCGGGCGGCATTTTTTGTCGCCCGGCTTCGTTGTATACCAGATGAACCGACAACACTTTGTCATGCGTAGCATACTAATTCGGGCCTTCTTGCCCCTCCTAACCCTGCTTGCTGGTCTCTGGCTAACGGGCTGTCAACAGGATGGTGAAGCCCTCACCGACCGGAAACGGCGGGAGAATGAGCAGGAGATTCAACAGTACCTGACTGCCAACAAGCTACAGGCCACCCAACTGGGCACTACGGGGCTGTACTACATCAAAAACGTATCGGCTCCGGCCAACCAGACAGCCAACGTTGGTGATGAAGTACAGTTTTTCGCTGTTTCGCGCCGTCTCGATGGTACTGTGTTGGACAGCACCGATGGTAAGAACCCAATTTTTTATACCTACGGCACGTCGCCACAGCGTGTTAATACGCTGATTAACAACTCGTTCTTGTACAAAAACATCACCAACGGTATGTTTTTGGGCTTATCGGTAGCGCGCAAGGGCGAAAACCTGACCCTGCTTGTCCCTTCCTATCTCGATGATGGCCGTTCAGGGTCACTGACTTTGCCGCAGTACTCACCCATCCGCTACGATCTCCGCGTTAAGTCCATCCGTACGGAAGATCAGCAGATCGAGGACTACATTGCCGCCAATAAAATCAACGTGACCAAGAAACTGGACAACGGTATTCGCATTGCTACCACACTGGCTAAACCTGATTCGGCGCTAATTACCCCCGGCCAATCGGTAACGGTGGCTTACACGGGACGTCTTACCGATGGGACTGTATTTGATAACAGTAGAGCCAAGGCCGACACTACGTTTGGTTTCGAGGTGGGCCGTTCGCAGGTTGTGCAGGGCTGGGATCTTGGTATTCAGCAGGTACGGCGTGGCGAAAGATTTTTTCTCATCTTCCCGTCTGCACTGGGATACGGCACAACAGGTAGCGGCACGATCATTACCCCGTTTAAGCCCCTGGCTTTTGAAATGGCCGTTCTCCGGGTGAAATAACGATAAGTAGTATCTTCGTAAAGCCGTTCGGGTATGTACCTGAGCGGCTTTTTTTATGAAGAAGACGCTCTGTTTTGCCTCCAACAACGCCCACAAGCTGGAAGAAGTAGCCGATGTGCTGGGCGACTCATTCACTATCCAGACCCTTGCCGATATTGGCTGCACGGATGAACTGCCCGAAACCACCGGTACTATCCCTGGCAATTCGGCCCAGAAAGCACGCTACGTATTCGATCACTTCGGCGTGGCGTGCTTCGCCGATGACTCTGGTTTAGAAGTAGATGCCCTCAATGGCGAACCCGGTGTGGATTCGGCCTTTTATGCCGGTGGCAACAAGCCCGGCGAAATCCGCAGCCACGCCGCCAATATAGCTCTGTTGCTGAAAAACATGGGTGATACCCTAAACCGTCGGGCTCGATTCCGTACTGTAATTACACTGGTAGAAGCTGACGACACGGGCGCGCCTGTTGAACATCAGTTTGAAGGCATTGTTGCCGGCACTATCCTGACCGAACCACACGGCACCGGAGGATTCGGCTACGACCCGGTTTTTATGCCCGACGGCTACACCCAGACTTTTGCCCAAATGTCCCTTGCCGAGAAAAGCAAAATCAGCCACCGAGCCAAGGCACTGACTGGGCTGGTGGGGTATTTAAGAAAGTTAAAAAAGAAAGGGTTGTGACCCAGAGCTGCACAGAGGACGCACAGATTTATACAACCCTTTCTTTTTTAACAAAACGCATCTTCGATGTGCCTGATCTTAACCTCGCCATCAGGCCGGATAGTCACGGCTACCACGTCGAAACGAATGTCATGCTGCCAGTCGCGGGCATAGATGTAGTGGTCGGCGGCGCGCATAACCAGGTTGGCTTTGGTGTAGGTTACAAATGTTTCGGGCTCACCGAAGCTGACGTTCGAACGCGTTTTCACCTCGATGAAAATGATCATCTTGCCTTTCTGCACAATCAGGTCAATCTCGGCGTGTTGATGCCGGTAATTGGCCTCCAGAATCTGGTAGCCCTGCGTCTGTAAATACTGCATTGCAGCCGCTTCGCCCTGTTTGCCGGTGTCGTTATGTTGGGCCATAAAAGTTAGTTCAAGATTTGATG
>NZ_JAFMYV010000016.1 GCF_017353185.1 Fibrella rubiginis
TTGGACGTTAAACCTGAAACTCCCCCTCAAGGTACATACGATTCCAGCACGGTCATGGTCCCTTCGGGGATGAGCGTAACAGAGGACACGGAGGCGGGAATCAGGGCGCATTCGCCCATTTTTAAATCAAATGAATAGCCACCAACGGTCTGGGCGGTAAGGGCACCTTCCACGCAAACCAGGATCACAAAGGAGTCGAGGTGGGTGTAATCGTGCATCACTTCCTGGTCGAAATGGAGTACGTTGGTAACGAAATAATCGCTCGTAACGGCGTTCACACTTTCGTTTAACTTCTTGTCGTAGTGCGTTTTATAATCGCCGTAGTAGTGGTAGTCGATGGCGTCGACGGCCTGCTCGGTATGCAGTTCGCGGGTTTGGCCTTTGTCGTCTTTCCGGTCGAAATCATAAATGCGGTAAGTGATATCCGACGTCTGCTGAATCTCGGCCAATAGCAACCCTTTCCCGATATAGTGTACCCGTCCGGCGGGGAGAAAAAACACGTCGCCGGGGTGGGCTTCCTCAATGTTCAGGATGTCGGTAATGGTGTTGTCGGACACCGCCTTCACGTACTCGTCTTTGGTCACCTCGCGGTTGAAACCAGCGTTGAGTTTTGCCCCAGGATCGGCCTGCATGATGTACCACATCTCGGTTTTGCCGAACGAGTTATGCCGTTTCTTGGCCAGTTCGTCATTGGGGTGCACCTGAATACTGAGGTCATCGTTGGCGTCGATAAACTTCACCAGCAGCGGAAATTCGTTGCCGTACTTCTCGTAGACATGTTTCCCGACCAACTGCTCTTTGTATTTCTCCAGCACAGCCTGCAGGGTCTCCCCTACCAGCGCGCCTTCTTTCACCACCGAAATATTGCCCGGTACACCCGACACCTCCCAGGTTTCGCCGCAGTTAGGAAGGGATGAGAAGTCTTTGCCTAAGATGGATTTGATCTTGTGACCGCCCCAGATTTTGTCTTTGAAAATGGGCGTAAACGTAAGCGGATATAGCATGGCAGGTTGCGTGATTGTATTTTTTTGATGGTGACGGACAGTTTTTTTTGGACAGGATTAGCAGGATTTCGGGATGAACAGGATTTTCTATTTACTTCCGAGCAAATCGGTAGGGCGAACAAGAAAATCCTGTTCATCCCGAAATCCTGCTAATCCTGTCCAAAAAAACCCTATCCGTCACTTCCTATCTGAACAACCGGCAAGTTACGGGGGATGTTATTATTGAGTAAATGAGCGATTAGGCGAATGAGTGAATAATTTTGCTCCAGGCGATATTCAATCACTCAATCGCTCATTCACTCATTGAGTAAGCTCTGGCAAAAAGAAGGCACCGTAGTGTCTGACGAAATAGACCGCTTTACCGTGGGCCGCGACCGCGACATGGACCTGTACCTGGCCCCGTTCGATGTGCTCGGCAACCTGGCCCATGCCCACATGCTCAGCACCATTGGCCTGCTCACCCCCGATGAATACGAGTTGCTGGCCGCCGAACTTCGGAAATTATATCCCCAGACGCTGTCGGGGCAGTTTGTGATCGAAGACGGCGTAGAAGACGTGCATTCGCAGGTGGAGTTATTGCTGACGCAGGCCCTGGGCGACGTGGGCAAGAAAATCCATTCAGGCCGGTCGCGCAACGATCAAGTGCTGGTAGACCTTAAACTGTTTACCCGGTCACGGCTCTGGGAAGTAGCCGGGGCTACGCGGCGGGTATTCGACAGGCTCATTGCCCGTTCTGAGCAACACAAGGACGACCTGCTGCCGGGTTACACGCACCTGCAAATTGCCATGCCATCGTCGTTCGGCTTATGGTTCGGTGCTTATGCCGAAGCCCTTTCCGATGATATGCTGACGCTACAAATAGCCTACCGCTTCGCCAACCGCAACCCGCTGGGATCGGGCGCGGGCTACGGCTCGTCGTTTCCGCTGAACCGCACGCTGACTACCGAACTACTTGGTTTTGAGGGGCTTCACGTCAATGTGGTGTATGCCCAGATGAGCCGGGGCAAGACCGAGCAGACAGCGTTGAATGCTCTGGCGGCTGTGGCTACTACCCTGGCCCGGCTGGCAATGGATATCTGCCTCTACAACAGCCAGAACTTCGGCTTTCTGACCCTCCCCGACGCCCTCACGACGGGCAGCAGCATCATGCCGCACAAAAAAAACCCCGACGTGGCCGAACTGCTGCGGGGCAAGTGTAACCGCCTGAAAGCCCTGCCCATGGAAGTAACGCTGGTGATGAGCAACCTCCCCTCCGGCTACCACCGCGACATGCAGCTATTGAAAGAAGTGCTCATGCCCGCCTTCGACGATATCCTCGACTGCCTGCACATCGCCGATTTCATGCTCGAACACATTCAGGTAAAACCCAACCTGCTCGACGACCACAAATACGATCTGCTTTTCAGCGTGGAGCGGGTTAACGAACTGGTGTTGAGCGGCGTACCCTTCCGCGAGGCGTATGGGCGCGTGGGTAAAGAGATTGCCGAGCATACATACACGCCTCCGCGCACGCTCCACCACACCCACGAAGGCAGCATCGGCAACCTGATGAACGAGGTCATCACCGAAGCCATGAATGCCGCGATGGCCGGTTTCGGCGCCGAGAAAGCCCTGGCCGCTGAAAAGGCGCTGGTGGGGTAAGTCGGAACAGGGAGGGGTAGAATGGGGTTTTTGTGTTAGGATTTTGTCCTCCCCGGTGTTGCTTTGTCATCTCAGGGGTGTTTTTATCCTGCTGGCGGCTTTTTTGTCCTTCCGGCGCTTTTTTTGTCATCCCGACGTCAGGAGGGATCCAGTCTCCTCCAATCAAATTCTGCACTAGGAGACTAGATCCCTCCTGACGTCGGGATGACAAAAACCGCCGGAAGGACAAAAAAGCCGTCAGGACATAGACATCTTTATCATCAAACGTCAAACACTATTCCATTGTCTAAAAAAGTAAAAATCGGTCTGGTCCAAATGTCGTGCGAGGCCGACGTGGCCACCAACGTGGACAAAGCTGAAGCGCGCATCCGGGAGGCCGCTGCGCAGGGAGCGCAGATTGTCTGTTTGCAGGAACTGTTTACGTCGCTGTATTTCTGCGACGTGGAAGACCATCATAATTTTAGTCTGGCCGAAGCCATTCCCGGCCCCACTACCGACCGTATGGCCGCGCTGGCGGGGGAGTTGGGCGTGGTGATTGTAGCCTCTTTGTTCGAGAAACGGGCACAGGGGCTGTACCACAACACCACCGCCGTACTCGACGCCGACGGCACGTACCTGGGCAAGTACCGGAAGATGCACATCCCCGACGACCCCGGCTATTACGAGAAATTCTATTTCACCCCCGGCGACCTCGGCTACAAGGTGTTCGACACTAAGTTTGCCCGCGTGGGCGTGCTCATCTGCTGGGATCAGTGGTACCCCGAAGCTGCCCGCATTACGGCGCTGATGGGGGCCGAACTGCTGGTCTACCCCACGGCCATTGGCTGGGACACCAACGAAGTAGACCCTGCGCAGAACACCGAACAGTATAATGCCTGGCAAACGATTCAGCGGAGCCACGCGATTGCCAACGGTGTACATGTTGTATCGGTGAACCGCGTTGGTCGCGAGGCCGATCAGCAGTTCTGGGGTGGGTCATTTGTGGCTAATCCGTTTGGGTCATTGCTGTATCTAGCCCCTCACGATCAGGAGGTTGTGCATGTGCAGGAAATCGATTTGGCCCAAACCGACAAGTACCGCACCACCTGGCCCTACCTCCGCGACCGCCGCATCGACTCCTACCAGCCCATTACCAAACGATATATAGATGAGTGAATTAATGTACAATGAATAATGAACAATGTACAATGACTTCGCATTCGGCACCTGCTAAGCGCGAAGCCATTGTACATTGTTCATTATACATTGTACATTAATTCACTCTCGTTAACCATGTCCAAAACCACCATGCGTTTATTACTGATCTTGCTCACGGCTGTTTCGGGCAGCGTATTCTTCACCAGTTCCGACCGGATGGTGCATTCGGCGGGGGCAACGGTGACGGGGAAACTACCCGCCGAAACGCCGCTGACGCCCACGCCCCGGAGCAATTTCACGCCCACCACCCGGAAGGGCTACTGGAGTCTCGACGTGGTCGACGATTTTGTGCTGCCCAGTACCCGTTCCATCACGTTTTGCGCGGCAGGGCGAAACCTGCACCTGGGCCGCGAATGGGACAAGCTGTTCCGGCGTGGTTTTTCGTCGATAGACCGGACGCGGATGGTATGGGACGAAGAGGTTGCCCGCGACCCCAACCGGATCAGGCCCGGCTGGACAAGCCGACTCACCTTCGAACAACGCACCGACGGCGTAGGGCAGCATCATTTCCGGCTGGGCCCGTATAACATTCCGTGGGCGGGCAACGGCAACCTGGCCGCCGAAACGTACTTCCGGCCTATGCCCGGCAACCGCGACAAACTCAACAACATCTATTCGGCTATTCAGGGGCTGGCAGGGTCATGCCAGCTGTACAACGATTGTCCCAACGGACGTGATAAAAGCGGCTACGGCAAAATCTTCTTCGACATTGAGAATGAGGGCGTTAAAGACGAGGTTTTGCAGGAGCAAGCCAACCTGTACACCTACTTTATGAAAGCCACCCGCGACATTGCCGACCCCCGCACCATGATCGGGTCTATTGGCCCAATTCCCCATAGCGGCTTCGGTTACTCACGGGCCATGGACTACTCGGCTACGCCGTTTCCGCTCTGGAATATGAAAGCCAAACAGACGGCCACCTCCCGGCAGCGCGGCATGCCCAACGACATCGTGGGCAAATCGTTCTCCGACTACGTTGATTTTCAGATGGCTGGCACCTACTTTGTCTATCCCGATTTTGATTATACCATTCCCCACACCGGCGACGCCGACCGGCACTGGCTGGCGGGCTTGCTGGCGGAACAGGAGTACAACATGCGGCTGTCAGATAAGCCGCGGCTGGGGTACGTGTGGATGTTTAACACCCAGGCCCCGTTTAACCGCAGTCAGAAAGCATCGAACCCAGCGCCGCCGATGGTGGCCGAGGGAACGGGCATTTTCTACTGGATGACCGGTGCCTACGGCTGCGTTTTCTGGGACGACCTGGTAGAGCTAAAACCCGACCAGCCCACGCCCAAAGACCCCGAACGGCAGGGCCTCGACAGTGACCGAAACTACGCCTGCTACGAACATTATATTCATGGCCTGTGGCGCATCTTCAAACACCACGGCGACATGTTCACCAACGATGCCGTGTTTCTAAACCAGGAAACGGAATGCTCGTATGACGGGGGACAAAACTGGTATAAATACAACGCAAACCAGATCAAAACCAGGGGCTTACCTTTTGCCCGCGCTATGGTGAAAGGGGATCAGATCCTGGTTGCGGCCTCGATGCCCTATGCTAAACCGGGCCAGAAAACGAGCCTCATGGTCCGCTACGTAGACAAGGGCTACCGGTTCTACACCACCGTCCGCCTCAACGCCGACGAGATTTATCTGGGCCGGGCTACGATGAGCAAATAAGTTGATCAGGCGGGAATGGTATTTCATTTGGGAACCCAGGCCCGGCTAAAACGTGGGCGGTGTGGCGTTCAGGTCGGAATCCAGAAAATCAGTAATCATCGGTACCAGCCAATCCGCCCGCTTCGTCATACCGATGTGAGTTGTGCCCGGAATAATGGCTAGCCGGGATTTTGGCAGCCCGTGCAGATCGCCCATTTTTCCGCCTCCCCTGGCCCGAAAGAGTTCCAGCGCATGCTCATACCGTACCCCGTCAACATCGCCAATGGCCATGAACAGCGGGGCGGTTATTTTCTTTACCTCCTTCGACCAGTCATACGGCTTCAGGTCTATGCTGATAACTTTCTTGACAAATTCCGGGAAGTGAGCCGGATCGTTTCCAAGACTGTCGTATTGTTTTTTTATGGCCGTGCCCTTAAACTGATCGGCGGTGGCCGTAGCAAAACCGGCCTCCGCATCGGGCCACCATCCGTCATGCGCATAGGCGCCTGATAAGATAACGAGCCTGCGTAGCTGCTTTGGATGGCGGACGGCAAACTGAAAAGCGACGCCACCGCCCATACTATATCCCAGCAAATCTGTACTGTCTATTTTTAAATGCCTGAGCAAGCCTGCTACATCGTCTGCCATGCTTTCATAGCTGAGCGCACGGGGTATGTCGCTCGTGCGGCCGTGGCCCTGCATTTCTGCTACAATGACTTTCCGATCTTTGGCCAGAAGAGGAATGAATGGCGACCAGTTTAAGGGAATGGTCATAAAAGAGCCGTGGATCAGTACGATGGGTTTACCACTGCCATACACTTCGTAATACAGCTTCAGCCCGTTGACATCGGCATAGCCGCTTTCTGCTGGCTTCACCGCCCGACTGGCTGTTGTGCCCGTTGTTTCGGTTGACTTGCTTTTCATTTCCGTTGAGTTTGATTGACAGGACATTGCCACAACCAAAACAGCCACCATCGCACGGCTGATTCCAATGTGCTTTTTCATGTCATTACTTTTCGGAACAATATAAACGTGACTGCCTGATTATTTGTCACTTGCGAATGAGCAGGCAACTATCATGCGTTTATTTACCCGCGCTGTTGCACTCGCCCTTCGATACAACCCGAATACCCGCCGCCCCGGCCACGCAGGCGTTGCCATAGGTTTTGTTGTTACAGCCACAAACGGGATCGTACTGCTGCGTACAGACCACGTTGGGGTTGATTTTCTCGACACAGTCACTCGACACAGTTTCTTTTTCGCAGCCCAGGGCTATCAGCCCCACCACAGCAACAAGTAGTTTTTTCATTGTTCGTTGTCAGGTTTGTATACTGGTGTAGAGTTAAAACGGGGCCAATGCGTTGTAAAAAGTTATCAAAAAAGTTGAGTGCGTTGAACGGGTAAGCTCGTGCGTTCCCACCAGCTTACCCGTTCGATGGTCGCGTTGTATCTTTGTGTTATGCTTAGTGAACAGGTACAACAACAAACAGAAACAACATCCCTGCCCGTGATGGAGGCGTTTTATACGCTTCAGGGTGAAGGGGCTTTTGCGGGGCGGGCGGCGTATTTTATCCGGCTCGGTGGCTGCGACGTAGGGTGCCACTGGTGCGACGTGAAAGAATCGTGGGACGTGAACGCCCACCCGCGCCAAACGGTCGACGAACTGGTAGCGGGTGCCGGGCAATACCCCGGCAGGATGGTGGTAATCACCGGCGGCGAGCCGCTGATGCATGACCTTACCACGCTGACTAATGCGCTACAAGCGGCTGGCTTCCAGACCAATATCGAAACATCAGGCGTATGCCAGACCGTGACGGGGTCGTGGGACTGGATTTGCTTTTCGCCGAAGAAATTTAAGCAACCCAACCCGGCTATTTATCAGAAGGCCGATGAGCTGAAAGTCATCATCTACAACGCCTCTGACTTCGCTTTTGCCGAATCATTCGTGCCCCACCTCCGGCCCGACTGCCGCTTATTGCTGCAACCCGAATGGAGCCGGTCAGACGAAATGCTGCCCCGCATCGTTGACTATGTAAAAGCACATCCGCAGTGGCAAGTCTCGTTACAAACACACAAGTTCATGCAGATACCGTAAGGGAATGTACAATGTACAATGAACAATCGGTCCGCCGATGCGGTACAATGACGGTCCCGCCGCTCCGGCGTACCGGTTCGGGCTTACACTGGTTCAAGGCGATGCTGGTCATTGTACATTGTGCATTGTGCATTGTGCATTCCCTCCCCGCCTTCTCCCAATCCAAACAGGCGGTTGATCTGTATACGAAGGGGATGTCGCTGTTTGCCGAACGGAAAGCAGCGGAGGCGATCCCGTTTTTGCAACAGGCGATAAAAGAGTCGCCGAATTTTGTGGAGGCGCACATCCGGCTGGGGCAGTTGTATGAGTTTGTCCGCAAGCCCGAGCTGGCCCTAAGCACCTATCAGGCCGCCATTAAACTCCCCGCCGACCCTGCCGCGCTGGCCCTCGCCTATCAGGGGGCATCGCAGATTCTGCTCAAGCTTGGGCGCTACGCCGACGCCGTTCCGGTGCTGGAAACGTTCGCCAAAAACTTCCCGGCCCAATCGTCGAAAGCCAAGCAGGTGCAACGGCTACTGGCGACCGCCCGCTACGGACAGGAGGCCGTATTGCACCCCCTGTCGGTGAAGCCGAAGCCGCTGTCAGAGAGCCTTAAAGTAGGTGATTCTCAGTATTTTCCGGTGCTCACCGCCGATGAGCAGACCATCGTGTTCACGATGCTGAAACCCGATGGCGACGAAGATCTGATGACGGCCACGCAGACAGCGGAAGGGGGCTGGCAAACGCCGGTGCCCCTGTCGACCAACATCAATACGGCCGAAAATGAAGGCACGGCCAGCCTCTCCGCCGATGGGCGACTAGTGGTGTTTACGGCCTGCCAGAGCAAGCGGGGTGGCTTCGGCGGCTGCGATCTGTTCAGCAGCCAGAAAACCGGCGACACCTGGTCGAAACCCGAAAATCTGGGGCCATCGGTCAATACCCGTTACTACGAATCGCAGCCCAGCCTCTCGGCCGACGGACGGCAGCTATACTTCATCTCCGACCGCCCCGGTGGCCTCGGCAAGCGCGACCTCTGGCGCAGCACCCGCTCTGCTAACGGCGATTGGAGTGAACCCGCCAACGTGGGAACGCCCGTAAATACCCCCTTCGACGAGGCGTCTCCGTTTTTGCACGCCAACGGACAGGTCTTATTTTTCGCGTCGGAAGGACATTTGGGTTTGGGGGGTTATGATTTGTTTATGAGCCGGTTAACGCCCGATAGTACCAACCACAAGTGGGGCGAGCCGGGCAACCTGGGCTACCCCATCAATACGTCGGAAGATCAGGCGTCGCTGTTTGTAGCGGCCAACGGCAACCGGGCTTATTATTCGTTTGAAGAGCAAAAGGAAGGTCTCTCGCAGAAGTCGCGCATCTACACCTTCGACCTGCCCGACGTGCTCCGGCAACAGGTAAAGCCCGTCAATTACCTCAAAGGCATTGTCACCGACGCCCGCACCAAAAAGCCCCTCACCGCCAGCCTCGACCTGATTGATCTGCGCACCAACCAACCTGTTTCGCGGATTGCATCCGATGCCGAAACGGGCAATTATGTGGCCGTGCTGCCCGCCGGGGGCGATTATGCCCTGTATGTGAGTGCGCCGGGCTACCTCTTCAAAAGCCTGTCGTTCAACTACACCGACAAGACCTCTACCGAAACGGGCATGGGCAAAGGCGTGGCGCTCGACGCGGCCCTGGAGCCGCTTGGCAACGCGGGCAAAGAGACGCTGAATAACCTCTTTTTCGAGTCGGGTCGGTATGAGCTGACGGGCAAATCGCGCACGGAGCTTGAACGCCTCGCCGAGTTTTTGAAGACCAACGCCAGCACCCAAATCGAGATTGCGGGCCACACCGACGACCGGGGCGACCCGGCGGCCAACCTCGAACTATCGAAGCGGCGGGCGCAGGCGGTCGTGGGTTATCTGGCCAAATTGGGCGTGGCCCCTACCCGCCTGAAAGCCGTTGGCTATGGCAAAACCCGCCCCGCCGTGCCCAACACCTCCGACGAAGCCCGCCAGCGCAACCGCCGCATCGAGTGGCGTGTATTGTGATTTTTTTGGACAGGATTAGCAGGATGACGGGATGAACAGGATTTTTTCCTCGTTTCGTTCTGAAATCAATAGTCGAAACGAAGAAAAAATCCTGTGAATCCCGCCATCCTGATAATCCTGTCCAAAATAACCTGACCTCATACTTCGCTCGTTGTCTCCCGTTGTCGCTTGGCTCCAGCCGAGTGACCAGTATCAAAGGGCCTCCGGCCCGTAGCTTGAACTTGACATAGTTAGGCCAACATGGCTCAATATTACACTACGGGCCGGAGGCCCTCAGATACCCGTCACTCGGCTTCAGCCAAGCGACAACGGGAGGATAACGGGACATCGGCAGATAAAACAGGTCAGCGTTGATCCGCCCAATCAGCGTCATCTGCAGTCTACAGCGTGGCGCGTGTTGTAACGCAGGAACTTCACTACTTTAGATTAAGTTTTGAAGCCAAAGCTTAAACGTTTAGGCAAAGCCAAACCAGTATAACTCATCCATAACGTTCTGTAATTCAATGGACTTACATATTCAGGTGCGCGATGCCGATGCGCCTTTTTTGATGGAGTTACTCGGAAAATTCGATTTCGTTAACATTAAAGAAACGACGGCTTCCCCTGTGTTAGAAGGTCTGGAACGTAGCCTCGACCAGATGAAGGCCATGCGTGAAGGGAAGCTTCCCAAACCATCAGTTGCCGAACTGTTTGCCCACAATGAGTGACCTGTTGATAACGTTCACTCCTGAGTTCAAACGTGAGTATAAACGGATGGCCAAGAAACACGCCTCCCTCAACGCTGATTTTCAGGCACTGATAACGTATCTTCAGGAAAACCCCTCGATGGGCACGCCATTAGGGCAAAACGCTTACAAAATTCGGTTGGCAATCAGCTCGAAAAATAAAGGAAAAAGTGGCGGTGCCCGTGTGATCACCTATTACCTGACCGCTGATAATGAATTATACCTGCTTTCAATATACGATAAGTCTGAGCAGTCGACAGTCACAGATAAAGCCCTCATGCAACTGATTGACAGGGCGGTGACTGATAAATAGCACTCCCCAACACCTCCGAGGAAGCCCGCCAGCGCAACCGCTGTATCGAGTGGCATGTGTTGTAAGGGATTGCCAATAGTGATGAACTCTCTCTTCACCCAACGCCAACAGGTACTGATGGTGGGCGAATAACTCAACTGAACACACGTACTTGAACCCTTATATACCTGTTCGGTTGGGCTGAAAACCGTTCTCACTGGCGAGCATCTTGTCAGAAGTGACCTGCCCACGTGGAGCGCATCACAACCCACCGTCCAAGCCTTTTCAATTTACTGTTAGAGATACATCATCGAAATAAACACTTCCAGTCGTTTTGGGCAAATAGACCAGAAAAAATAATAAATTATCGACGTTACCCGGAAACGAATCTACTGTTACACTGTACTCTGTAAATTCTTTTACATCGTTAATTGACATTTTGCCTTGGGTAGTCATAAAGAAAGCTGTTTTACCATCTTTATCACCCCGAATCACCAAAGACACGCCACTACCCTTCATGTTGACCGTCTTTATTTTGGCCTTTAATGTCAACTTAGCTGCCACTGGAATATCTTTAATTGGTATGTTCTGCTGACCATAATAGCAGAATGCAGAATCGTTTTTAACTGTGTTACAGTTGATTTTTAACGAGTACTGAGGGGAAGCCGCACTCTCTGCGGTGAAGCCCTGGTCATATCCGTTCGGATTAGCTTGGTTTGGTGTACTAAAGTTGAAAAACCAGCCTTGATATTTTTGCTCTATATCCCCGTTCGTAACAAGTGGAGCCTGAGGTTGTGCCTCCTCCTTCTTACACGCATTGAACAATAGGGCAACAGATAACACGAGAACGGAGCAACGAAGTAGGTGCATGTCAGTAGCTGTTTAGTTGATGGGCAAACAATTCTTTAACCTTTCTAATTGGGGCATTTAGCTTGTCACCCGTGGCCCCGAAATGGAAGTAAAAAACCCGCCTTGCGGGAGGTACGGACTGTCAACCGAAACTCGCCCCACAAGCACTTTATGGACTTTTCACCCAACAAGTTAAAGTACGCAAAGTCGCGGAACTACATTAGCTTGATTGTTAGTACGTTGTAATTCCGCGATTTGGTTTTAGCGTAACAACCAAGCGAATGTGTTGACAATATATATAACGCTACCTCTATTGCCAACTATACTTGTTAAGCGTGTGCATTCCTAGCTTGGGGTGTTTCAGGCACAGGGGTAGTTGGCCGCTGCTGCTGTAACATTGGTGTTGTTTGTGCCTACTTTAAGCACGAGATACTGCCACAGCCATACCCTACCAAATTAGCCGGTTAAGTTGGTTTCTTAAACCATGACTGCCTGCCCGCGTTTAGGCCTGTGTCCGCTTGTCGGTACAGTTTCTTACCCAAACGATTTATGAAAGCAGCAGTCTTCCACAAAGTCGGCGACATCCGTTACGAAACGATGGATGATCCCAAAATTGAGCAGTCACGCGATGTCGTCCTGCGCGTTACGTCAACGGCCATCTGCGGCTCTGACCTCCACATCTACGACGGCTTTCTGCCCCAGCTTCGCAACGAGGTGCTGGGCCACGAGTTCATGGGCATCGTAGAGGAAGTGGGCAAAGACGTGACCAACCTTAAAAAAGGCGACCGCGTGGTAGTTCCCTTCACCATAGCCTGTGGGAAGTGCTTTTTCTGCCAGAATCACCACGAAATGCACTGCGAGAACTCGAACCCCGAATTCTACGGTCCCGACGGTGGTGTACTGACCGAAAAAGGCGGCGGCCTGTTCGGCTACTCCGACCTCTACGGCGGCTACAACGGCGGTCAGGCGCAGTACGTCCGCGTGCCCTACGCCGATTATGGCCTGCGCCACGTGCCCGAAGAGTTGAAAGACGAGCAGGTGCTGTTTTTGTCCGACATCTTCCCGACGGGCTGGAGTTCTATTGAGTGGGGCGAGTTGAAAGGCGGCGAAACGGTAGCCATTTTCGGGTCGGGACCGGTGGGGCTGATGGCTCAGAAATCGGCCTGGATACAGGGTGCCGGTCGTGTTATTGCCATCGACCCGGTCAATTACCGGCTGGAGCGGGCACGGCGTGTCAACAAGGTGGAAACGCTGAATCCACACGAGGTCGATGTGATCGAAGCCATCCGCAACATGACCGACGGGCGTGGAGCCGACCTTTGCGTTGATGCCGTGGGTATGGAAGCCGAGCGGTCTATTCTGGATAAAGCCAAAGCCGTTATCAACCTCGAAAAAGGCACCGTGAGCGTGCTGGAGCAATGTTTTCAGGCCGTACGCCGGGGTGGCATCGTGTCGGTAGTAGGCGTATACGGCGCTATGTTCGACAATTTCCCGGTGGGTCGAATTTTCGACAAAGGGATTACCATTAAGCAGGGCCAGTCGTTTGTTCATAAGAACATCGACCACCTGCTCGACCTGGTTGTACAGGGCAAAGTTGTCCTCGACGACATCGTATCGCACGTGCTGCCCCTAACGGAAATCTCACGCGCCTACGACATTTTCAAGAAGAAAGAAGACGACTGCACGAAGGTGATTCTGAAACCATTTTAAGGATTTACGATGTACGACTTACGATGTACGATTTATTGCTTACGCCACCCTGCTCATGCGTCAGCAACAAATCGTACATCGTAAGTCGTACATCGTAAATCCTTACGTTCAAATACACAACACATGGAAACCCAACAAAACGGAAAAACAGCCCTGATCACGGGCGCATCGAGCGGCATTGGCCGTGAACTCACTCGTCTTTTCGCCAAGGATGGCTACAACCTCGTGCTCGTGGGGCGCGACGAAGAAGGTCTGAATCAGATAGCGGGCATGTTTTACAATCAATACGGCACCGAAACGACCGTTATCAGCAAAGACCTGTCGGACCCGAAAGCCCCCGACGAAATCTATGCCGAGACGAGCGGCAAGCAGATCGACGTGCTGGTGAACGATGCCGGTTTCGGCGAATATGGCATGTTTGCCACCGAAACCGATCTGCAACGGGAACTGGACATGGTACAGGTCAATGCGGTGGCGCTGGTGCACCTGACCAAGCTGTATCTGAAAGACATGGTAGCCCACAACGAGGGTAAAATTCTGATGCTCGGCTCGGAAGTGTCGGTATTTCCCAACCCGCTGATGGCCGTTTACGGGGCGACGAAGGCGTTTATCAAGTCGTTTTCGGAGGCTATCCGTAATGAACTGAAAGACACCAACGTGACCGTGACGGTGCTGATGCCGGGTGCGACCAACACGAATTTCTTTAAAACCGCTGGGGCCGAAAATGTGAAGGGTGCCGACCCCAACAAAACCGCCGACCCCGCCGCCGTGGCTAAAGAAGGCTACGAGGCCCTGATGAGTGGCAAGGACCATGTGGTGGCCGGCTGGATGAACAAAGCCCGCGTGGCGATGGCCCACATCCTGCCCGACCCACTGCTGGCAAAAGGAGTACGTAGCGATATGACGCCAAAAGAAGAAGCCGAAGAAAATCAGAAGCAAACGATTGCGGTGGCCCTTGCCGTAGGCATCGGTATTATTGGTGGCCTGTGGTTGCTATCCCGCAAACGCGACGATTTTGGTATCAGCAACTACAATAAGGCCAAGTATTACTACAAAGGCAAAAAAGCCCAGTATAAAGCCAAAAGTGCCCTCTCAGACATCGCTGACACGGTAGCCGATACGGTCAAAAGCGCCTACAATGGTGCCAAAAGTAAGGTAGAAGAGGTAGTAGGATAAGGAAGTTTAAGGTGAAGCGGTTTTGGGTGTTTTATCATCCCGACGCCAGGAGGGATCTACTTTCCTTCAAGCCTGTTGTGAGACAGGAAAGTAGATCCCTCCTGGCGTCGGGATGACAAAACACCCAAAACCGCTTCACCTTAAACTTCCTTACCCTACCCTATTTAAACGCCGAAATACCCGTGATCTCGGCCCCCAGAATCAACAGGTGAATGTCGTGGGTGCCCTCGTAGGTCAC
The DNA here is from genome assembly GCF_017353185.1 of Fibrella rubiginis. GTDB lineage: Bacteria > Bacteroidota > Bacteroidia > Cytophagales > Spirosomataceae > Fibrella > Fibrella rubiginis. The sequence goes on from NZ_JAFMYV010000016.1 coordinate 14,620, forward strand.
GACTGATTCGAGGTTCATCAGGTGGCGCATGATGGGGTAATCCCCGGTGATGCCCATGCCACCGAGGAGTTGGCGGCTGGTGCGGGCCACGCGCAGGGCCATATCGACGTTATCGCGCTTGGCGAGGGATATCTGGGCTGTGGTGGCCGTACCCGCGTTCTTGAGCATACCCAACCGCCAGCAAAGCAACTGCGCCTTGGTAATATCGGTCAGCATTTCGGCTAACTTCTTCTGTATCAACTGAAACGACGCAATTGGTTTGTCGAACTGGATGCGTTCGAGCGCATATTTCCGGGCGGCCTCGTAGCAGTCCATAGCGGCACCCACCGCCCCCCAGGCAATACCGTAGCGGGCCTGATCGAGGCATTGCAATGGTGCTTTCAGGCCAGCCGCTTCAGGCAACAGGTTTTCTTTGGGCACCTTCACGTCGGTAAAAGTCAACTCGCCCGTGCGGCTGGCGCGGAGCGACCATTTCCGCTCGATCTCGTTGGCGGAGAAACCCTCCATACCGCGTTCTACGATGAGACCGCGAATTTTACCCTGCTCGTTTTTGGCCCATACCACGGCGATGTCGGCAATGGGCGCGTTGGTGATCCAGAGCTTCGACCCGTTGAGCAAAAAGTAGTCAGAGCGCTCAATAAAGGCCGTTGTCATACCACCGGGGTCCGACCCGTGGTTGGCTTCGGTGAGGCCAAAGCAGCCTACCAGTTCACCCTTGGCCAGCCGGGGCAGGTACTTGGCTTTCTGGTCGTTGGAGCCAAACGCGTAGATCGGGTACATCACCAGTGAGCTTTGCACCGACACCGTTGAGCGCATGCCTGAGTCGCCCCGTTCAATCTCCTGCATCATCAGTCCGTAGCTGATCTGGTCTAGACCACCACCGCCATACGCAACCGGGATGGTGGAGCCAAACGCACCAATTTGCCCGAATTTGGCTAAAATGCCCTCCGGAAATTCAGCCCGCTGAGCGTAGTCGTCGATGGTGGGGGTAATTTCGCGCTTCACGAAATCGCGCATCGCCGACCGCACGAGCTTCTGTTCAGCCGTGAGCAAATCGTCGATCTGGTAAAAATCCGGCGACTCAAACTGGTCGGTTTTCAGGCGGGGCGAGGTTACTGTGGGTTGAGCTTGCATAGGGCCAAAACAAGAATTAGCGCGGGCTTGTTGGTGCCACACAAAGTATTCTGCCACAAAATACGGCTTTGGCCATAAACATAATCAGCCCCGGTGCCCACTCGCCAGAGGCTGCGGTAATTCAGTATATGCCCCAACCCATCAAAGCCGCCTTGTTCGACATGGACGGTGTGCTGATCGACAACGCCCACTTCCACCGGCAAAACTGGTTTGCCTTCGCCGAGCGTCACGGGCGACCCATTACCCACGAACAGTACGATCAGTTTATCAACGGCCGGGTAGCGGCGGCTTCCATTCCCTACGTGCTGGGCCGCGATCTGCACACCGACGAACTGACGCCACTCGCCACCGCGCTGGATGGTAGCTACCGACAGTTGTACGCCCCGCACCTGACGCCCACTACGGGCCTGAAAACGTTTCTGGCTTACCTGAAAACCCAGCACGTCCTGTGCGCGGTGGGCAGCTCGGCCCCGCCGGAAACATTGACTTCGTACTGGATGGCCTCTCGATCCGCTCCGCTTTCCAGACGCTGGTGGATGCGTCGATGATCAGCCGCGGTAAGCCCGACCCGGAGATTTACCTGACTGCGGCCAGTCGGATGGGGGCTGAGCCGGGTCAGTGTGTGGTGTTTGAAGATGCCTTTTCGGGCATCGAAGCGGGCCTGCGGGCCAACATGCGCGTGGTGGCGCTGGCTACAACCCACACCCGCGCCGAACTCGCCAATGCCGGTGCCAACCTCATCATCGACCACTTCGCTGACCCCGCCCTGCTTCCGTGGCTAGGTCAGCAAACCCACTGACAATCATGCATGTAGGCATCGAAATTGGGGGCACCAAGCTTCAGCTTGTGGTGGCCGACCCTCAGGGGCCGATCCGTCAACGGTTCCACCGGGCTATTGAACCGGGCACTAACGCTACGGCTATTCTGGCCTGGATTGAGCAGGCAATGAGCCAGTTAGCCACGCCGCCCAGTGCCATTGGCGTGGGTTTTGGCGGGCCGGTCGATGCCGAAACGGGACAGATCATCACCTCGCATCAGGTGTCGGGCTGGTCGGGGGTGAACCTGACCAACTGGCTTCGGGAGCGCACGGGGGTCACGCGGGTATGCGTCGAAAATGATGCGAACGTGGCTGCGCTGGGTGAAGCTTTGCGCGGTGCAGGACAAGGCTACCGGCATGTGTTCTACGTGACGCTGGGCAGTGGCGTGGGCGGCGGCATGGTCATCGACGGGCAACTGTACCGGGGTGCCCGACCCGGCGAAGCCGAAATTGGCCACGTATGGGTTACGCCACCCACCGAGCAGTCGCCCGGACAAACGCTGGAACAGGCCACATCGGGTTGGGCCGTTGACCGGCAAATTCGCAACCGGCTACCCCAACTTCCGCCCCATTCACCCCTGCGACGCTATGTTGATATGGCCGGTCAGCCCGGCGGCGAGGCCCGTTGGCTGGCTCCTGCCCTGGCCGACCATGACCCCGCCGCGCAGCAGCTAGTGCAACAGCTTGGCCGCATGATTGCGCTGGGGTTATCACACGTGGTTCATCTGTTTCACCCAGACGTGCTGGTACTCGGCGGCGGCCTGTCGCTCATCGGCGAACCGTTGCGGCAGGCTGTGGAGACGGCCCTTCCACCATTGGTCATGGCCGCTTTTCAACCACCACCCGCCGTCCGGCTGGCCCAACTAGGTACCGACGTAGTACCCGTTGGCGCACTGGCAATGCTAGGAGGTGAGAAGTGAGGTGACCGCTGGCGTGACTCTGCGCATCGTGCCCTTCGTCCGGCTCAGGGTGAGTGGGGGGCTTTCTTTGTCATCCCGACGCAGGAGGGATCTAGTCTCCTTCAAGCAGATTCTGAGTTAGGAAAGTAGATCCCTCCTGCGTCGGGATGACAAAGAAAGCCCCCCACTCACCCTGAGCCAGCCGCAGGGCTTGAAACGCGGAGCCACCAGAGCGCATAGCTACCTACTTCTTAGCTCTCCACTTCCCCTTCAATAAAGCAGTAACAAAGCAGGTGACAGATGGTCATTTGGGCGTCTTCGACGCGGCCGAAATGGGTGTCGGGCAGGCGGATGTGCTCGGTGGCTATGTCGGCCAGTTTGCCGCCGTTGCCACCCACCAGGGCCAGCGTGGTTAGGGCATGGTCGTTGGCCCACTCCACCGCCTTCACCACGTTGGGCGACGACCCACTCACGCTCAGGGCCAGCACCAGATCGCCGGGGCGGGCGTAATTTTGAAGCTGTCCGGCGTACACGTCTTCGTAGGCATAATCATTGCCCAGGGCCGTTATCCAGGAGATGCTTTCGTTCAGACAAAGGCACCGAAACCGCTTCCCCATACGATCTGAGGCACTTTTACCCAGGTCCGTCACAAAATGCGAGGCGTTCATGGCGCTGCCGCCGTTGCCGAAAACAAACAACTGCCGCTCATCGACCCAAGCCTGATGCAGCATAGCCGCCCAACGGGTCACCGTGTCAATAGGAATAGTCTGATAAAGCGCTTGCTGTTTCGCAAGGTAATCGGTGAAATAGGCGGTTGTCATATACGTTCAGCGAAAGTTCAGGCGTAAAATTGGTAAATTTGCGCTTGCGTTGCCGGATAAACACCGGCCCATTTTTCCGTATGATGCAGTCACTGTCACTGACCCTGTTGCCCGAACAGGGCCTGGACGAAGCGGTCTTTCGCGCCCACGTCCTCCAATACCTCAACCTGCCCGACACCCCCGACGTGGTCGTACGCAAGCGCCGCCAATCCATCGACTCGCGCGGGCGGCAGACCAAAGTGCATATCGACGCCGACGTATACGCAGGCGAAACCCCTCCCCCACTCATTCAACACGGACTGGCCTACCCCAACGTGACAAATGCCCGCCCGGTGGTCATTGTAGGGGCTGGCCCGGCGGGGTTATTTGCGGCCCTGCGGCTGATTGAACTGGGCCTGAAACCCGTTGTGCTAGAACGCGGCGGCGACGTGCGGGCGCGGCGGCGCGATCTGGCGGCCATCAACAAAGACCACGTCGTCAACCCCGAATCGAACTATTGTTTTGGCGAAGGCGGCGCGGGTACTTATTCCGACGGTAAGCTCTACACCCGTTCCAGCAAGCGCGGCGACATTCGGCGGATTCTGGAGATTTTCGTCGCTCACGGTGCCACCGAGCAGATTCTGGTCGACGCTCACCCGCACATCGGCACGAACAAACTACCCACCGTGGTGGCTGCCCTGCGTGAGCAAATTTTGAACGCAGGCGGCGAGGTGCATTTCAACACCAAAGTGGTGGACCTGCTGCTCACGGGAGACCAGATCCGGGGGGTCGTTGCCGCCGACGGTCAGGAATACACGGGACTGGGCGTGATTCTGGCCACGGGCCATTCGGCGCGGGACGTGTTTCATCTGTTGCACCAGCGGAATGTATTGATCGAGGCCAAAGCCTTCGCGATGGGCGTCCGGATCGAGCATCAGCAGTCGCTCATCGACACGCTGCAATATCACCTGGCACCCCGCCACAGCACACAGTCGCCCAATCTGGGGCGTGGGGAGTACCTGCCCGCCGCGTCGTATAGTCTGGTAACGCAAACCAGGTTCGGCGGCGTGGAGCGGGGCGTATTCTCGTTTTGCATGTGCCCCGGCGGGTTCATTGTCCCCTCGGCCACCGCCCCCGGCGAACTGGTTGTCAATGGCATGTCGCCCTCCCGGCGCGACTCAAAATGGGCCAATTCGGGCCTGGTTGTGGCCATCACCGACGCCGACCTCAAGCCCTACGCCCACCACGGACCGCTGGCTGGATTGCTGTTGCAGCAGGACATCGAGCAGCGGGCCTGTCGGGTGGCCAGTCCTGCGGGTAACCTGTCGCAGACGGCCCCGGCGCAACGTATTGCTGATTTTGTGGATGGTCGCGTGTCGTCATCTTTGCTGGACACGTCGTACCAGCCGGGCCTGCTCTCGGTGGACATGCGCGAGGTGCTGCCCACTCACATTGCCCAGCCGTTGCGGCAGGGACTGCGTGACTTCGGCCAGAAAATGCGGGGATACCTCAGCAACGAAGGCCAACTTATCGGCATCGAAAGTCGTACTTCCTCCCCCGTCCGCATCCCCCGCGACCGCGACACCTGCGAACACCTCACCACCCGCCGCCTGTTTCCCTGCGGTGAAGGTGCAGGCTATGCCGGTGGCATTGTCTCGGCGGCCATGGACGGTGAACGCTGCGCCAATGAGTTGGTGGCGCTGTATGGGTAATTTTGGGGAAATGGGAAATAGGTGGCTACGCTAGATGAGGTTGGTGGTCTAGGTTGCTATCGCCTGGCCCTTCGAACAGGCCTCCTTGACAGGCTCAGGGTGAGAAAGGAGCTTTCTTTGTCATCCCGACGACAGGAGGGATCTAGCGTCCTACAAGCAGAATTGAGTGATAGGACGCTAGATCCCTCCTGTCGTCGGGATGACAAAGAAAGCTCCTTTCTCACCCTGAGCCTGTCGGGGTGGCTTACTTGAAGCCATCGCACAACGCGAAGCTGCCTATAACTGCTAACCGAAAAATTCAATTGACATCCACCTACATACAGACCAACGGCATCACCCTTCACGTCATGCAGGACGGCCCCGAAAATGGGCCGCTGGTTATTTTATTGCATGGTTTTCCGGAGTTTTGGTACAGTTGGCGGGCGCAGATTCCGGCGTTGGTGGCGGCAGGTTTTCGCGTCTGGGTGCCCGATCAGCGGGGCTATAACCTCAGCGACAAACCCGTTGGCATCCGGCAGTACAGTATCGACAAACTGGTGGCCGATGTGCTGGGTCTTATTGATGCGGCGGGGGTGGACAAGGCCATCATCATTGGGCACGACTGGGGCGCGGTGGTAGCCTGGTGGCTGGCGGCTTCACACCCCGAACGCGTCGACAAGCTGGTATGTATGAACGTGCCGCACTACGCCGTGATGCTCCGTTTTTTGCGCAAAAGTCCCCGTCAGCTCCTGAAAAGCTGGTATACCGCTTTTTTCCAGATTCCGTTTTTGCCCGAATGGCTATCGGGGTTAGGGCGGTACTGGGGCATGACCCGAACACTCCGGCAGAGCAGCCGCCCCGGCACCTTTTCCGCCGCCGATCTTAACGCCTACCAAACAGCCTGGTCACAGCCGGGGCCAACGGGCGTTCCGGCCCTGCGCACCATGATCAACTGGTACCGGGCCTTTGCGCAGCACCGTCCTGCACTGCCTATCAACGAGCGCATTACGGTGCCTACCCTGCTCATCTGGGGTGTAAAAGACGATTTCCTCATCCGCGACATGGCCCAGCCCAGCATTGACCTGTGCGACACCGGTCAACTGGTTTTTTTTGAAAACGCCACGCACTGGGTGCAACACGAAGAAGCTGGGGGGGTGAATGAGTTAGTGGTTGAGTTTTTGGGGTAGTGTTGCTTCGCGCGTTATGGCTTGGCGTGCTGAAGATGGCTGACGCATAGCCCTTCGACAAGCTCAGGGTGACAGAAAACTAGAATCAGCTCCTCGAATTGCTTCAAATGGGCTGTCACCCTGAGCCTATCGAAGGGCCTAGAGCGCGAAGCCACAATGCGCGAAGCCAACAACTTTACCCCCGTTTGCTCAATACCTGACCGGAAACGCAATGGTGCATATCTGTCTCTGGTACAGCGCGTAGCTTGCCCGAAAAACACAGAAAACCATGCGCACGCTTCGTATCCTAATCCTCACTCTGCTTGTAGGGTCATCAGCCATGGCCCAGACCACGTCGACATTCACGGCCACTGTCAACGGCAAACCGTTTGAAGCCAAAGGCCAGCGCCTGAAATTACCCCTGCCCGGCACTATGCGCTACCTGGCCATCGCGGGCATGAACGTCAACCCCGACGTGCAGCTTTGGCTCCGGTTCTTTTACCTCAACGATCTCAAGCCCGGCACCTACAAGATTCTGGACGAGAGCGACAGATCGGTGCGGGAGACGTTCAATAAAAACAACGTAGCTGATGGATCCAACCCTGTTTATGCCCTGCTCGACTACACCGAAGAAACCAAAGGCATGGGGCACGCCTTTCAGGATGGCGAGTCACGCGAGGGCACGGTGACGATCACGAAGGTGACGGACACCAGCATCGAGGGCACATTTTCGGGTACGTTGCGGGGGCAGACCTACAAAAAACGCGTCATGGCCACCCTTGGGGGCTTTGGCCTGCGGCAGAACCTGGAAGACAAAGCCATCACCGCGGCGGGCGGCGGCATGTTTGTGAAGGGTGATCCCCACGACCACAGCAATACCAAGAAGGGCGACAAGACAGATGATATTGTGATTACCAACGGCACCTTCAATGTGGTCTGGGGCACCGACGACAAAAAGAAACAGTAGCGTTCAAAACCAGTCTGTAATGCGTGTACGGCAGGCATCAGAGGCGGCTATGAATGGTCGCCTCTGGTGCCTGCATTGGTTTCATAGCGAATTTTTTCGACCTTTGTAGGTGTTGTCTAGTTAACGGCTTTTGTTTATTTTCTGACTAACTGAGGCCGTTTTTTCGACAAGCTACTTTCGCACTTATGACTCCCGAACACGTTCATTGTTTGATTATCGGCTCCGGCCCGGCGGGCTATACCGCTGCCATTTACGCTGCTCGCGCTAACCTCAAACCAGTCCTGTATCAGGGTGGTCAGCCCGGTGGTCAGCTCACCATCACCACCGAAGTAGACAATTTTCCGGGTTATCCGGAGGGCGTACAGGGGCCACAAATGATGCAGGACCTGGAGCGGCAGGCTACGCGGTTTGGTACCCAGATTCGCTACGGGCTGGTCACGAAAGTGGAATTCAACGAAAACCCCGGTCCCGGCTCACCCCACCGCGTGTGGGTAGACGATGAGCATGAGATCACCGCCGACAGTGTTATTATTTCCACGGGTGCTTCGGCCAAGTGGCTGGGACTACCCTCCGAAATGCGCCTGAACGGTCATGGTGTGTCGGCCTGTGCCGTCTGTGACGGTTTCTTTTTCAAAAACCAGGATGTGGCCATTGTGGGCGCGGGCGACACCGCCGCCGAAGAAGCATCGTACCTGTCGAACATCTGCCGCAAGGTTTACATGATCGTGCGCCGGGGCGAAATGCGGGCGTCGCGCTTTATGCAGCAGCGCATTAAAGCGAAAGAAAACATCGAAATTCTGTGGCATACCGAAACCGTTGAAATCCTGGGCGACGATGGCGTAACGGGTGCGCGGGTGAGGAATACGGAAACAGGTCAGGAAAGCGTTCTTGACGTGACTGGTTTCTTTGTGGCCATTGGCCACACGCCGAACACCAGTTTGTTTAGTGACTACCTCGACCTCGACGATCACGGCTACATCCTGACCGAAAAGGGCAGTACCCACACCAACATTCCCGGCGTATTTGCCTGCGGCGATGCCCAGGATAACGTTTATCGGCAGGCCGTAACGGCCGCGGGCACCGGCTGCATGGCCGCGCTCGATGCCGAACGCTATCTGGTCACGCTGGAGATGCAGGAAGCGATGATGAGTTAACCTAAAATGCGGAACCAAACCCAAACGCAGACACCCGGGCCGGACCACTACCAAGACCACCAGCCCCGTTGCCTGCGTTTTTGTTCGTTTCGTTCAGTACATGAACATAACTGTAGTATCGTGGCTGGTGGCTGTCGGCTGCCTGTGTGCAACCGTAACCACACAGGCGCAGGAACGGGGCCGGTTTAAGAACGACACCAAGTTTACACCCAAAAACAGTTCGTCTGCTTCGCCCTCAAGCAACCAGCAAAAGGCCGAAGATATCTTCGAGCAGGAGACCACCCAGCTTCGTTTCAACAACCAGTTTGAGCCAAAAAAAGAACTGAATCCGGTTGTCAGCGAAGACACCAGCAGCATTGATCAGGGCGAAACCAGCGTGGTGGAGGTGATCGACTCGGTGCTGGTTGGCGACGAGTGGATTAAAATTGCGGACTACTATTCGGTCTGGGATTCGCGCAATATCGACCCCTACAACATTGACCCCCGCGAGTTCGATCAGGTGGTAGACCTGAAACTCTACGACCCCAAAGCCAACCGGTTCTGGTCGGCTCCCCTCGACGAAGGCAAAATGACCTCGCAGTTTGGCTTCCGCTGGGGACGGCGGCACACAGGCGTTGACCTCGATCTGGAAACCGGCGATCCGGTCTACGCCGCCTTCGACGGTATTGTGCGGGTGGTAGGCTGGGATGGCAACGGCTACGGCCGCTACGTGCTGGTGCGGCACTACAACGGCCTCGAAACGCTCTACGGCCACATGTCGAAGCAACTGGTTGAGTCGGGGCAGTTAGTAAAAGCGGGGGATCAGCTTGGTCTGGGCGGCAACACAGGCCGCAGCTACGGAGCTCACCTGCACTACGAAACCCGCTACGAAGGCAACCCCTTCGATCCGCTCAACCTCTATACATTTCCGGCCAACACGATCAACTCAGATCATTTTCTGCTTACCCCCTCCGTCTGGGACTACACGCGCGGCAGCACCCGGTCGAGCGAGCTTTCGTTTAAACCCCGCTTTAAGCGCACGGTGTTACACAAGGTTCGTCACGGCGAAACGCTGTCATCCATTGCCAGTCGTTACGGCCTGTCTACCAGTTCACTAGCCGAAAAGAACCGTCTTTCGTCACGTTCTCGCATCCGCGCAGGACAGAAGCTGAGAGTGAATTAAAAAAGGGGTTTAAAGTTCAAAGTCTAACGTTTAAAGTTGGCTGACGCGAACATACTCTTGCGTCAGCCAACTTTAAACGTTAGACTTTGAACTTTAAACCCCTTTTTTAATGTCCCATGCCGCCTTTTTTGCAGCATTTGGGCAGCTTGTCGTAACCTTTGGGATCGGCAGCTACCTCATCGGCGTCGTAGCCGGTTTTGGTAATGTTGGCTTTCAGCTTCGCCACGTCGGTTTTAGCGGGGTTGTATTTAATCGTCACCACCTTCGTGTCAACGTCGAGGGTAGCTTCTTTCACGCCTTTCTCGAAGGCCAGATTCCGCTCAATACGAGCCTTGCACATCTCGCAAATAGCCGACGTCTTTATCTTGACTTCTTTGTCTTTATCGTCGGCAAACACCGATGTGCCCACCAGTGAAAGGGCTAATAAGCCACTCAGAAACATGCTTCTGTTCATAGAATTGGTTTGTAGGTTTTAGACAAGCCTGGGAGCTAATCGTTTAATGGATAGTCTCTTGATCAAACAAATGTACTGCTACATCTGGTTCGCCATTTGGCGGCATTCGGCTTCGCAACGGCGGCAGGCTTCGGCGCAGGCTTTGCAGTGAGCTACGTGGTCGGCGTGTTTTTCGCACTCAGCGGCGCAGGCAGCACACACGTCGGCGCAAAGCTGCATGTACTGTTGCATAAACTGCGACCCGCGCGCTTCCAGCCGTCCGCAAAGTGTACAAATATCGGCGCAGTCACGGCAAAGTTTAATGCAAAGCGTCATGTCGTGATGCTTGCTGTCCTGATCGCCCATGTCGAGGCAGGCGGTGGCACAGCGTTCGCAGGCTTCGGCGCACTCAAAACAAGTGTCGGCGTGGCCGTGGGCATGAGTCATGGTTTCCATAGTAGACGTTGGTTTAATTGGATTAACTAAAAAATTATTGGCGCAGATTTTTTTGGACAACCTCACCGCATGACCATCAGCCCCGTTGTCGCTTGGCTGCAGCCGAGTGACCTATATCAAAGGGCCTCCGGCCCGTAGTACGACGTTGACTCATATTATCCTAACTACGTCAAGTTCAAGCTACGGGCCGGAGGCCCTTTGATATAGGTCACTTGGCTGCAGCCAAGCGACAACGAGGGCCGGGGGCACCCAGCTAAGCGACAACGATTCAACAATTCTTATCTAAAAAACCAGTCAACCTCACCGCATCACCATCAGCGCGGGAGTTAGCCGGAAATAAAGCTGACCGGACAGGGGCACGTTGCCGTAATACGGTTTCAGTTCGCTGCTGGGTACGCTGGCAGTAAGTTGTGCGCCCACGGCCAGGTCGGTGTTGGCCCGGCGCAGCAACCGCCAGTTGCCGCCGAGGGTCAGGTTATCGACGTTGGCCAGGGTCTTTTCGGCGTCGCCGGTTGATGGCAGCACCAGTTCAGCCAGTGATTTGGTCACGTTTTCGTAACGTCCATACAGGGCTAGCTTACCCAGTTGTAAGCTCGTTTCGGCCAGGTATGCGTTTTCGTTTACGCCGTCGTGGCTGTTCATACCCCATATCAGCGATGAGGTTACGTAGTGGTCACCCCCGCCCAGTGACTTGCTGTGCAGCAGCGAAGCGGTTGTGCGCCGTACATCGTTGTGGTTAGCACCAATGCCCTCCGGATTTTTGATCAGCCCCTGCGACACCTGTAGGGCCAGGCCCGGCGAAGGATTGATGGAGAGTCGGTACGAGTAGCTATCGAAACGGGGCTTATCAAAATTGTAGCGGTATTCGTCGGGTTCGCGGCCCGTAAAGCTCGACACCTCCACTTTAGCCCATTTATACCGGAACCCCGCCGTGGCTACGCCAAACGTAATGTGTGTAGCATCGATCCAGTGGTGGCTTAGCGGCGCATCGGAGATGTTGAATGACGAAATGCGGTGCATGAACGCGGGGGCACCCAGGGCCGGTTCGCCGGGGTAGCCTACATAGACATAAGCATCCATGTCGCGGTTGATGGCGTGGGCGTAGGAAACCGACAGCTCCGAAAACAGGTCGTGCGGATGCTGCCGGTCTACCAGGGGTTGCCCCCTGTAGCTTTCGCCGGTTTGAAACAGCAGCGGATAACCCCCGTTGCCCACCGCGAGCGGATCGAGCGACATCATCAGCTTGGCAGTAAACAACCCCCGCTTGCCCACCGTATGCTGGGCCATGCCCATCGCCCAGTTGGGCGCGTCAATCCGGGACTCGTAGCCCCGACGGGTCGTATTGTTAAAATTTTGGTGTGTGTGCCGCAGAAAAACGCTGTAGTGAAGCATGTACATCCAGCCACCTTCGCTATGCTTCATGTAAGCATACATGGGCGTTTGGTCGGGCATCCAGGATGTGCCGGAGCCGTTTCGATTCATCGGCAGGTTCCGCGACAACGTGTGCGACATCGCGCCCATGGGCATCATCATGGTGCTGGCTGTGTCACCTTCATACGCATGCATACCACCCTGATGCATCGTCATGCCGTGATTCATCTTGGAATGGTCCATCTTACCGCGGTCCATTTTGGAGTGGTCCATTTTGGAGTGGTCCATCTTACCGTGATCCATCTTGGAGTGGTCCATTTTGGAATGGTCCATACCCTTCATAGGCTTGGTGGTGTCGGCGGCCATGGGCATAGAATGGTCCATATGTTGTGCGGTCGCCGAAAAAGCGCCCAGGCACAACACGAAGAATACTTTTTTCATAGGTTGTTGAGTATGGTAATGTAATTACAGCACGGCCAGCATTACGGCGGCCATGCCAATCATCAGGCTGTCTTCTACAATGGTGACCGTGGTCATAGGCAGATTAAACACCGACCCCAGACAGGCACAGCGGATTTTGCGCTTGTTCATCACCGACTGCACCACACCCACCAGGCTAACACCCATGACTGCTACTGTAACTACATTTGTAATCAATGGGTTAACGTTTGTTAGGTAAGCCACCCCCAGAGCCAGCTCGATAAACGGATACACGAAACCATAACCCGGCACTGCCTTCGCTACAATGTCATACATGCGGTAGCTACTGGCAAAACCGCTGATATCGAGCAGCTTAAAGAACGAGAAGATCAAGAAAAAGCCTGCCATAAAGGTGTTCATAGCCCGCATCCAGTCGAACCCACCCATCCGAATTTCAACCAGCGCCGTGACCCCCACAATAAACGCCAGAATAATCAGCAGGGGTTTGTAGGTCGTTGCCGATGGCTCAGCGAGGTCGTCGGCAATCGTAGTCGACGCCACGGCTGGCGCGGTGAGCACGTCGGCTTTAGGGTGGGTATGGCCACCCATTGTATCGATCACCTGAACCTCATCAGTGAGCGAATAAGCCCCTGCTTTTTTTACGGCCCGGTCCAGCACCGTCGTATCAATATGGCCGTTCATGCTCACGACAGCCTCCTGCGGGTTAAGCGAAACGGCCACCTTTTTAACACCCTCAACGGCTTCGAGGGCTTCCTGCACCCGGCCCACACAGGAGCCGCAATGCATACCATCGAGTTTATACGTATGAATCATGATTAGTTGTAGCTGTAGTCGATATAGGTAATCGACAGCACAAAGGTACACCGGTAGACAGGGGCGTGTTTTACAGAATTATGATTGGGACTTACAGGGTTTCGGCGGGCGGCACCACAGGTTCGCTCATCACTTCAACTCCGTCAGTTCAATGGCCCTGTACGCTGCTTCGGCTTTGCCACCACCGTGAATCTGCAGGCCAATAAGACCCGACTGCGGAATGCTGAGGTCCGGCTCCGTGTAGTCGACGGTTTGCTTGCCGTTGAGGTAGATTTGAATACGGCGCCCTTCGCAGCGGATGCGGTAGTCATTCCAGTCGTTGGGCCGCAGTATCCGGCGGATCAGGGCTGAGTCGGCCTGAGCCAGGGTTTTGTCGCGCCGCGATTCGTCGTAGAGGCTGGCCCAGTAGCCCTTGCCCAGGTCGGCCTGATAGCCCACCATTTCATAGGCAGGCTTTGTGGCCCGCTGACTGCGAAACTGTACACCCGCGTTGACAAAACCCGTGCCTATGAGCCTGAATTGCAGTTTCAGGTCAAAATTGGCGTAGGAACGGGTGGTACACAGAAACTCATTGTGGGGTACTAAGCGCTCCCTAGACCCACCTACCAAAGCCCTGTCCCGGACCTGCCACGTTTGCGCCGTGTCTCCTTCCCAGCCCGCAAACGTTCGTCCGTCAAAGAGCAACCGGGAGCGGTTCTGGCGCTGGAAGCCGATACTAAACAGGCCCGCGACGAGCAGGGCAGTGATGAGGTAGGTGCGGTTCATGGAAACATCTTTATTCACCTAAAAGCAACTGGGCCCGAAACTTCATCAGACCCCGTCAATTGTTTGTCTTCCCACTGGCTCTTTCTTAAACTGACCCGGCGTTTGACCCACCACCGCCTTGAACTGATTGGTGAAGTGAGGCACGCTGCTGTAGCCTAGCATGAAAGCAATGTCGGCAATACTTCGTTGGCCATCCTGCAGCAGTTCTTTAGCCCGCTCTACCTTTTGGGCAATCAGGTACCGCTCAATCGTGGTGCCCTCCGTCGACGAAAACAGGTGGCTCAGGTAGGTGTAATCGTAGCCCAGTTTCTGACTCAGGTAATCCGAGACGTTCTGGTGCGCCGGCCGCACCGACTCGTAATGCACCTCCTTGACCAACAGGGCCTTAATTTGTTCAACCAGGGCCTGCTTGGGGTCGTCGATCAAGGCAAAACCTTCCGTGTGCAGGGCAGCTTCCACGGCTTTTCGGCTCACCGATTCGGGCCAGTGCGTTACCGTAACCCGGCCCAGCTCTACAGTGCCGATGGTTAACCCCAGGTCTTCGAGTAGCCGACGGGTGGTGCGCAGACACCGGTCACAGACCATGTTTTTGATGCGTAGTTCGGTCATGGCGCTCAGGGTTCGAGGGTATAACGGAAACCGGCGTAGACCATGGCGCCCGTTACGGGTCCCCAGTTTTGCCCGGCGGCATCGAAGTTGGTACCAAACGGGTTTGCCGCGCCAATGATGGGGTTTGCCTGCCGGAAGCCTGTCAGGTTTTCGCCGCCGAGGTACACCTGAAACGTACGGAACGTCCGGGTGATCTGGGCGTTGAGGTTCACGAATGAGGGTGAGTAATACCACGTCATGGCCGAATAGGTGGTGTGCGTGTGGGTCTCTCTTTCGTCGGGCAGGCGTTTGGGGCCGTTCCATTGCAGCGTCGCATCAAATTTCCACTTATCGTAGGGCAGGGCGTAGGCGGCGTTGAACAGCAACCGGTCGCGGCTTACCATCATGCGGGGCATCAACACGCTTTCGCCCAGGGGGGCACCCATGCTCTGGCGGGCATCGAAGAGGCGGTAAGCAAGTTTGATTTCGGCGCGTTTAACAGGGGTCACCGTCAGTTCGGCCTGCAGGCTGTTGGCAAACGACACACCCTGCAGGTTGTAAAACAGGAGTTGATTGGGCTGATCGGCGTCCACGATCAGAGCATTCTGGAAGTCGGTCCGGCTGGCGTCGAGCGTAAAGGTGGCCTTCTTGCCAAACAGCAGAAACTCGTTGGAGAGGCCCGCTGTGTAGGTCCAGGCCACTTCAGGGCGAACGTTGTAGTTCAGAAACACCTGCCGCGACGACACCAGGTAGCCGTAGTTTTCGGCCAGTTGGTTGGGTGTACGCCAGCCCCGCCCCGCCGAGGCCCGCGCCGTCAACTGGCTATTGATGTGATACTTCAGATGCAGCCGGGGGGTCCACTGCACACCATAGAGGTTATGGAAATCGATGCGGTTACCGATCACGAGGGCCAGCTTTTCGGGATAGGTATACGCATATTCGAAGAATGCGCCCGGCACCGATTCGTCGCGGTTAAGCTGCTGAAGCACAAAGCGCTCGCGGTACGAATCGAGCAGGTAGCTGATTCCTGTTTTCACCGTGTGGTTGGTGTTGCCAATGATCGTCTGATAAATCAGATTGCCGTATACCGTTTGCTGATTGCCGATATAGTCCCGGCCACCAAACAGCGACTGCTGGTCGAACCAGCTGGCGTTGAGGATCAGGCCCAAACCACGATAGGGTTTATCGGGATAGAGCCGGGCCGTTTTGCTGAACACCTCCGTTCGGCGGGTCTGGTTAGAGAACCCATAGCGGAATGCACCCACCTCGGCAAGTTGCCCACCGTCGCGGCTTTCCGACAACGCTTTAATACCAAACTGAGCCATCCAGCGGTCGGAACTGTATCTGGCCCGCGCCACGCCATTGTATTGGGTATAAAGCGGCAGGTCACGAAAGCGATCGCGGTTCTGGTCTATCTCCGTTTGCAGGGTGCTCACGTGTCCCAAGGCGCCAATGCTCCACTTGTCAGACAGCGTGTGGGAGTAGTTAACATTGCCCTCCAGCCGGCCAAAACTGTTTATGTAGCCATTCAGCAGCAAATTGGGCAGCCGGGTTTCGGCGCGGTATTCCGGCTTCTGAAGTTCTACGTTGATCTGCCCGCTCATGGCTTCGTAGCCGTTTACCACCGACCCCGCGCCCTTGCCAATGTCGATGCTGGATATCCAGGTGCCGGGAATGTAATTCAGCCCGAACGTGGTAGCCAGCCCCCGGATGGTCGGAATATTTTCGACGTTGGTTTGCACGTATTGTCCGCCGAGGCCCAGAAACTGAATCTGTTTAGCGCCCGTTACGGCATCGGCATACGACACGCTGACCGAGGCATTGGTCTCGAAACTCTCCGACAGGTTGCAGCAGGCGGCTTTAGCCAGGGTGCGCTTGGTCAGCACCTCCGTCTGAACCGGATTCATCCGGTCGATCTGGGTGTTTCCTGCCGTAACCACCACCTCATCTAGCTGCTGCGTGGCCCGGAGCGAAACCACCAGAGGCACGGTAACATCAGTTACGGTGAGGGTATCGGTCTGGTAACCAACATAGCTGACAATGAGCCGATTGGTAGCCGCAACGGTGTCTATCTGAAACTGTCCGTTCGGGTCGGTCGTGGTGGGTTTGAGCAGTCCGTCCCAATAGACGTTTGCCCCAAACAGTGGTGTCGTTTTACCCTTCTCAAGCGTTTGTACCCGCCCCGACAGGGTTTGTGCGTTTGCCGCGAAAGCAACGCATAAGCAACTGATAATGAGAGTTATTCGCATAAAATAAGCCAACTAAAGTAAGCACCAAAAGCCCTCGTCGAACTCGACAGGGCAAGGGAGGTTACGCCTAGGGCTATATCAGGAATGACTGGACCAGCACCAATAAATCGCGGCCGGCAGGCGGGGCGGGTGGGTCGGGAGCGGCCGCATAGTGCGTGGCCGGGTGAAGAAAAAACAAGCCGAACAAGGCTGTAAACATTGCCGCAACAGATGCATCAAACACCTCAGAAACAGCCTTGACGAACTTGATCAGCACATGACCAAGCGACGAGCCAACGTCGACTTTCTCGTACCGAACTGTCTCCTGACAACAGGCCGACCGTTTCACCACCGGACCGGATTCCTGCTCAGAAACATGGGCCGAACACATTTTGCAGGCCTTACCGTGCTCATGGATCAGATACGTCCGTTTACCCCGCATCTGGCACGTATGGTCTACCAGCCCGAAGCCCATGCTGCTAAGCAACACGACCACGGCCATGAACACGTGCAGAAAACGGATTAATGCGACTTTCATCACTGGGGTAACGACTTGCTGGCCGCAATTGTCAGCAAGATGACTGAAAAATGCAAAAATAATTTTGCAGAGAGCCACGCACATCTATAGTGCCAACGAGCGTTGCCCTGACAGTAGTGTCGCGGCAACGCTCGTTGGCAACCTGAAAAAAGTAATGCTCATCAAGCACTAGGCGGTGTGCATGTCGGCACCTGCCAGAACGTTCTCGCTATCCCGATCCGTCGGGCTGTTGTGTTGCATGATGGTGGCCCGGATGGCTTCTTCGAGCGTTTGGTTGTCTACGTCGTCTGAGGCATCCCAGTCATCATCTGACGTTGCTCCGGCAATAACAGGCGTATGACCCGGTATGGGGTATATCCGCGCGGCGAATGCATAGTCGGTAGCATTGATATCCAGCCCCCCGATGATTGGCTGCCCGTTTTTGGTGATCGAACCGGGCAGGTGGTAACACATAATGGACGTCTGGTCAGCAGCGGTACCAAAGATAGATGCCTGGTTAAGCGGAGTAAGCACCTGGGCGTCGACCATTGCTTTGTTCCACCCCTGCGTCTGCAGGAAATAGGCATATGCTTTCTGCGGATCAATCCGGTTAACCAGTTCCTGCCGCATGTGCTCGTGAGGAAAGCCCAGCGTATGGCCCGTCTCGTGCCGAATGACGCGCCTGTATTCCGAATCGGGCGTGGCCAGCGTAAAGCCCTGCAGGTTCATGGTTTGTTTGTTGGCCGGAATATGAAGAATGTCCGTACCCAGATACGAATAATAGCCGCCCGGCCCGCGCGATATTCTGACCTGACCCGTTCCGTTGGTCAGCACAAACGAGATACATTCCCGTGTGGCCCAGGCGTTCATGTGGCTAAGAATTTTGTTTTTCAGCGCCTGCGAGGTGGCTTCCATAAAACTCACCGTCAGTCGGCGCGGCGTGGGACCCCAGTATTTGCTAACCAGCAGGGTCAGGAATTCGGGCGTTATCACGTCGGCGTTTTCCAGGTTGGCCATTGCTCCCAACGTTGGCGCATTAACCGGGTTGATGGCAATGGCGGTTTGGGCCGCCTTGGCCAGCAGGCGGGTAGGCAGCGTTTTTATGCTACAGCCCGCATTGGGGTCAAATTCGGTTTCTCCTTCCTTCGGCTCTTCATTGTTGTCGTTGTTACCCGAAGTGTTACCTCCCCCCACAGCCTGACTCGCCACGTCGGCGATTTTGGCGAGCGCATCGCGCAGTTGTTTTTCGGATTTAGTCATTGTAGTAGCTATTTGCTGGTGTGCTAATTGCTGATTTTATAGCCCTGCTTTTTGCAGGTCAGCGTGCTACAAAGCTCCACTGATTGTTTGACACAAAAAAGCGTGCAAGTACTCATTTATATAATAGTTGGCTGACGTATAAACACGGTCACTACTCCCGTATAAAACCGGCATAATTTGATTTTATATTCAACTAACTTTGTCAAGATAATAACCGAAGAAATCCTATGATCTTATCTGCATACTATAACAGTCATATAATCAATAATTTATTTATATCTATGCTTAAACAATAAGCCTACGCGTGATTTGTAGCGCATTTGGCAGTTACATAAACGATGCATACATTCTATAAAGTAAGTACCCGTAGCCACTACCCCAACACAGACTCACTAGCAAATTAATTAATCCGTAACGATCTCATTATCAAACACTAATTTGTTTCCCAGCCCATTTCGAAACTATACTGACTTTTTTTCCAAGGGCCTGCTTACGGCTGATCAAAACGGTTTCTGCAGTGAAACCCATATCACGGTATCCCACTATCTGCGCCCAGTCTGCGAATATGACCTATACTACCGTTTTATAAATTGGGCCGACTATAAATAAAGTTTTTGTACAAAAAATAGTGGCTGTACTATATATTCTCTAATCAATTAACAAGGCTCAGTACTTTAAAAACAATAAACGCATAACCGTCAAAAGTTGAAGACGCAACTACTCATTTTACTACTTAAATAAAAATACTACCCTTAATCAGATTAGCCATGAACACCAATCGGTTATTAACTGGATTTATTGGCCTACTTCTGGTAGGCGCGTTGTTAAGTTGTGTCGATCACCGGTCATTTATTGTTACGCCCGGCGCAGATCGGTTACGGGTGAAGACCATAGAGCAGGTAACCACAGGCACAACGATGATGGACTTTGCGTATGACGGACAGAACCGGCTCAGCTCAATTACAAGTTATAGAACACCCGATAGTACGGCGTTTCCTGTTGAGAAAACCTTCTACCAATACGACACGCAAAATCGACTGATCCAGGTTCAGCACTCGGAAGTCAGACGGGGGTCAAGGACCGAGACCTACACCCTGACCTATAATACAGCCGGTCAGTTGTAGCAGGTAACAAACTCGCCTTCCGGGTTTGTTGTCATCCGTAATTATAATACAGGCAGTGCGCCGCCCCGGCCAGACTATACTAAACTAGTTGGTCTGGGAGGGCTTGTGTCTACTGGTGGCGGTTCATTTACCTTTACGGGGGGCAACCTGACGGCTGTCTCCGAGACCTTTTCGGTGTTCCGCGCAGGCGAACCCAGCGGGGTGCCTCCCGTGTATAGCAGGGCATTGCAGGTGACCTATACCTACGATGTTTCGGGCATAAATCCGTTTTATGGCAACTTCATCATTCCGGCACCGGGCGTGTTTCTTCCTGCGGGCTCTACATCCTTATTTGGTCCATTCTACACCTTGTATGGAGGCATTGACAACCCGTTTAATTTAAGCCCAAGGAATGTAGAGACAGCCCTGATTGTATCCGGAACCGGCACCACAGATACCCGATACAGTTACTCCTACAACGCGGTTGGGTTGCCCACAAGCCGCACAACCAACGTGGTAAACGGCACGCAGCAACTCACAACGGAAGTTTTACGCTACACATATGAATCGTATTAAGCAGTAGCCGACGCACCGCCTGAACGCACAAATGCCAGCTATGGCCCGCAGTTTTGCGTGGTCCATAGCTGGCATTTACATGTCTGGTTTACGCCTTTTGGGTTAGTCTTTTTTCGGCTCACCACTGATAGCACGACCCGTGGCTTTCACTGCCTTGGTCACGCCCCGGCCTGTGGCTTTGGTTGCTCTGGTCACGGCGCGGCCAGTAGCCTTGCCTGCCTGTCCAACTGCGCGGCCTGTTTTCACGGCGGCACGTCCCGTGGCACGCGTGCCTTTTTCGGCGGCGTTACCCACGTCCTGAGCCGTATTGTTTACTTTTTGTTCTGCACTTTGGGCAAAAGCCCCTGCTGACAAGGTGAGCACTAGTCCGAAGCTCAAAAGCCATTTCGTATTCATAACGATGGTAAATTGGTTTGATGTAAGTAATGGGCAGGAACAGCCAACCTTTGCTGGCTAAACACCTAAAACACTATAACCTATTTGTTTTCAATTTGGCTAAATAGCCAATCTTACGGGCTACATACACCAACAAACGGGCTTAACTGGTTGCTGTCGCCTATAGCGAATCACGCTTAGGCTCACCGCTGATGGCACGCCCGGTAGCCTTCACCGCTTTGGTTACACCCCGCCCGGTGGCCTTGGTCGCTTTTGTTACCGCCCGACCCGTGGCTTTGGTTGCATTACCAACGGCTCTTCCCGTTGCTTTTCCTGCCTTGCCCACCGCCCGGCCCGTGGTGACGGCAGCATCGCCCACAGCACGGGTGCCTGTCTCGGTGGCCCGGCCTACAGTAGCGGCCGCATTATCTACTTTTTGTTCAGCACTACGGCGCGTGGTATCCTGTGCGAAAGCCCCTGCTGCTAGTGTGAGCATCAGTCCGATGCTCAAAAGCCATTTCTTGTTCATGACGTTGGTGAATTGGTTTATGGCGTTTCCCCGGCGGAAAATGCCCTAACGCTATAACCAACGACTTGTTAGCCGCTGTGGCTGCTTATTTCCATTCAACGGCCAACAGACTGGCGCCCCCTCCCCCGCTACGATGACTCAACGGGCGTCTGGTAGCAGGCGCGGTGTAGCCTTTTACCCTAATCAAAATCCTACTTACCTTTGTATTTCCCACTACTCAACAACATCCTTCTTGACTGCTGACCATACACACCTCAACGGGGTTTCTGGGCCATTGACCAGTCAGGCCCCTAGCGAGTCATCAACGGCCCTGCTGATGGGCATCATCAACGCCTCACAGAGCTACATTGCCTATTTCGATGTGGTGCGCGACACGGCCGAACCACACGCCATCATTGATTTTACGTTCCGGCTGGTGAATGACCGCTTTGCCAGCATGGTTCAGAGCAGGCTGGATCAGGGTAAGTATGAACAGCTGCTGGGCCTGAAGCTAACAACCCTCTTTCCGGGTGTACATGCCGCGGGCATTTTAAGCAGATACATCGCCGTGGTTGAGTCGGGGCAGGCGGCCACCATTGAAGAACACTACCAGACGGATGGTTTAAACGGGTGGTATATGATCACCGCCCAACCCCTGGGCGAAGGACTGGTGGTCTCATTTCTTGATGTTACCGTCCGCAAGCAGGCCGAACTACAGGCGCGGCAGCAGGCCGATCAACTGGAAGCTACCTTCAACGCCTCGACCAACAGCATATTGCTGATGCGGGCCATCCGCGATGAGGCTGAAAACATTGTTGACTTTTTAATGCTGACGGCCAACAAAGCCGTTCGTAAAAGCCTGTTTCGCGAACCCGAAGCACTGGTTGGCAAGACGCTGCTCAGCGTATTTCCGGGCAATGTAGAGGGCGGTTTTTTTGCGCTCTACGCCCGCGTAGCCAACACGGGCGTAGCCGAGTCGGCCGAATATTTTTACCAGGACGACAACGGCTTCACCGGATGGTTCGACGTGTCGGTGGCCCGGTCATCGCCCGACCATGTGATGCTTACGTTCAACAACGTAACAACCAGCAAGGAAGCCAGTCTGGCTCAGCAACGCCAGGCACAGTTGCTTCAGGTCATCCTGGACCATTCACAAACGGCCATATCGCTGCATACAGCCATCCGAAACAAGCAGGGCGAGATCATCGACTTTCAGGTAGTTACTGCCAACCAACAGGCTATTCAGAACTGGGGGGAGCAGGCCCAGGATTTCCTGACAAAATCGTACCTGACCATTTTCCCCGGGGAAAAGGATAGTGAGAATTTCAACCGGTATGTACGCGTGGTGGAATCGGGGCAACCTGAATCGTTTGATATGGGTTTTCAGGACCACCACTATAACCTCACTATTGCCAAAGCCGACACGGGCATTGTGCTTACCTCCGTTGACGTAACCGCCGACCGGCGCTACCGGCAGTCGCTGGAGGCGATCAACAAAAACCTGCAACAGTCAAACGAGAATCTCCAGTCGTTTGCCTACGTGGCCAGTCACGATCTGCAGGAGCCCCTCCGCAAAATTCAGCAGTTTGGTGATATTGTTCAGGACCGCTATGGCCAACAGATTGGCGAAACAGGGGCCGACCTGGTCATGCGGATGCAAAAAGCCGCCGATCGCATGAGCACGCTTATTCGGGATCTGCTGGCATTCTCGCGACTCAGCACGCAGCAGCAACCCCTCAAGCCGGTTGACCTGACGCAGTTGGTGTCTGACGTGCTCAACGATCTCTACGTGGTGATACAGGAGCGAAAGGCCGTGGTTGCTGTTGACCAACTTGGCACGGTGCAGGGCGACGCCAGTCAGTTGCGGCAGTTGATTCAGAACCTCCTGACCAACGCCCTCAAATTTGCCAAGCCAGGGCAAGCGCCCCTGGTTACCATTACATTCAGACTGGCCTCTGTGGCGGAGTTACCCCCGTCGCTGACCGAAAACGACGCATTTTATTGTTTGTCGGTAACCGACGAGGGCATCGGTTTTGATGCCAGCCAGTATGGCGAGCGCATCTTTGGCACGTTTCAGCGTCTGCACGGCAAAGACCAGTTTGCGGGTACGGGCATTGGGCTGGCGGTGGTAAAAAAAGTGGCCGAACGTCATGGGGGTACGGTTTCGGTGCGCAGCACACCCGGCAACGGAGCTACGTTCAACGTTTTTCTGGCGGTGAACCCGGGCTGATACCCGGCAACCGTACCGCTTGTTTTTTAGTTTGTCTGTTAGCCTATAGCCGTAGTTGCCGATATTATGTACTCTTTTCAATAATTTTTAAGCCTGTTTGTTAATGAACAATGAAATGACTGTGCCCTCGTTTGTGCTGGTTGACGACGACGAAGACGACCGACTGCTGATGCGCATGGCCCTGGCCGAAACCAATTCCCAGTTTCCGGTTCAGGAGTTTACCAATGGTGCTGAACTGATTGATTATCTCGAAAGCGACATAAAAAACCATGCAGATAACCAGATACACTGGCTTATTATCATGGACATCAACATGCCAATCATGTCGGGGCCAGATGCCCTGCGGAAACTTCAGCAACACCCGTTGTGGCGGCGAATTCCGGTGATGATGATGTCTACCTCCGACGACCCTCAACTTGTTCAGCAGTTGATCGATCTGGGCGCTAAATCGTATGTAGTGAAGCCCAAATCGTATTCAGGGCTGGTTAACAGCATCAAAACCACGTTTGAACCCTGGCTTCAACAGCAGATAAATCAGTTGAAATAACCATTAACCAACTAATCTTATGGACGCGAATAACACACCGGCTTTTGTGCTGGTTGATGACGATGCCGACGACCGTTTTTTCATGCGCGAAGCGGTAGAACGGTCGGGTAGTACCTACCGCGTGGAAGAATTCGCTACGGGCGCTGAATTCCTGGCATACCTGCAGCAGGAATTAGATGAAAAAGGGGGTGAAAAAGTGCTGTGGCTGGTTATTCTGGACCTGAACCTGCCCGACATGGACGGGAAAGCAATTCTGAAAGCCATGCAGCAACGGCCCATCTGGAGTCAGGTGCCAGTCATTGTGTTATCGGGTCAGGAAGGCAGCAGTCAGGCCGCAGACCTGAAAGCGCTGGGCGCCAACGATTACCTGGTAAAACCCTCAAGCATGGACGAATTGGTTCACCACATCCAGACCACGTTTGCGCCCTGGCTGGAACAGCCCGTACGGTTGAGCCTGGAGAACGAACAAGCCACGTCGTAACAGCTATGCCCCCATTTTCCGGCAACACGGCATGTATGCTTTCTGAACAGGATAAACACTTTTTGCGGCAGGCTATTGCCCTCTCACGCGAGGGCATGACCACCGGACAGGGCGGGCCGTTTGGCTGCATTATCGTAAAAGACGGGCAGGTGGTGGGTCAGAGTGCCAACAAGGTTACCTCCACCAACGACCCCACCGCCCATGCCGAAGTAATGGCCATTCGGGCGGCGTGTCAACACCTCAACAGTCATCAGCTCGACGGTTGCACGCTCTATACCTCCTGCGAACCCTGCCCCATGTGTCTGGGAGCCATCTACTGGGCCAGACCCGCCCGTGTGGTCTACGCCGCTGCCCACACCGACGCCGCCGTAGCGGGCTTCGACGATTCATTCATTTACGCCGAACTCGCCAAACCATACACTCACCGCAGCATTCCCACCCAACAGGCCCTACAACACGAAGCCCAGCCGGTGTTCACCGAATGGGCCGCGAAGGCAGATAGGAAAGAGTATTAACGGAATGATGAGTGATAAATGATGAACGGTGAATTTGCTTTCGCCCGCGTATCTGATTAGGCGAAAGCAAATTCATCGTTCATCATTTATCACTCATTGCTCCCTTCAGTGCGCTCCCCCTGGGCCGTGGACGTGGCCGTGTGAGAGTTCGTCGGCGGAGGCGTCGCGGACGTTGACCACCTCAATGTCGAAGTTCAGGTTCTGACCAGCGAGTTCGTGGTTGGCGTCTACGGTTACGGTGTCAGGCCCAACGGCCACCACGGTTACAATCTGTCCCTGACCGGCGTTAAACTGCATACCCACTTCCACGGGCTGACCACCGAACGCGCTCTTGGGCACTTCTTCGATCATGTCGTCGTTGCGAACGCCATAGCCCTTTTCGGGTGGAATGTTCAGTTGCAGCTTGTCGCCCGCCTGACGACCTTCGAGGCCTTCCTCCATGCCCGGAATCAGGTTACCTTCGCCGTGGAGGTAGTAGAGTGGTTCACTACCCACGCTCGAATCGATCACTTTACCCGTCTCATCGCGGAGGGTGTAGTGAATGGCAGCCACCTTATGTTTTGTAATGTGCATGCTTGCTCAGTTTTTTGTATGAAAGGTCAACCACGAAAAATAGTTTTCAGTTTTCAGTTTAGCGTTTTCAGTTGACTGACGCTAGCGTGGTCTGGCCGGTCTGCCGCTGCGGCCAGCCAACTGAAAACTGAAAAACGCTAAACTGAAAACTCATTTGTCTTCCCATCATATTGTCCGCGAGAAACAGGAACCGGCCCTGCTCATCGCCAATGGCGAGTCCTGCGGCTCAGAATGCCTGGGCCAGCTGCTGGAATGGAGCCCGTTTGTGGTGGTCCTCGACAACGCCATCTGGCGCGTAATGGACCTCGGCATCAAGGCCGATGTGCTTCTCGGCGATTTCGACAGGCACCTCGACGTGGCGGCGGTGCAGTCGGCGCAGTACCCTATTGAGGTGGTCCATGCACCCGATCAGAACAAGACCGACCTGGAAAAAGGCATCGAGTTTCTGATTGAACGCGGCTTTCCGGGCGTCAATATTGTCTGGGCTACCGGTCGGCGGATGGATCACACGCTCAACAACCTGACGGGCATTGTGCGGTATAAAGACCAGATCAAGATCACAATCATCGACGATTATTCGGTGGTATACCCGCTGGTAGGCCGTTTCGAGAAGTGGCTGGCTGCCGGCACGCCCATTTCTCTGATGCCCGTTGGCGTTGTGGAAGGTGTTGAAACAGAAGGACTTGCCTACAACCTCTATAACGAAACCCTAACCCTTGGCTACCGAACCAGCAGCAGCAACGAAGCCGCCACTGATGGTTTTGTCCGCGTCCAGGCCCAATCCGGTGACCTGCTGATTATGGAATGCCACGATTAAAATAACGTATAATGTACAATGTATAATGAACAATGTACAATGGCTTCGCCTATTGATATGTAGTGCGCAAAGCCATTGTACATTGTTCATTCTCTTTATCTCCCTATGCCCATCATTCCCGATAAACTGCCCAACGTGGGTACAACGATTTTCACGGTGATGTCGAAATTAGCGGCCGACGTGGGGGCGTTGAATCTGGCGCAGGGCTTTCCCAGCTTTGGTGCCGACCCCGCCCTGCTCGATCTGGTGAACCAGGCTATGCGGGCCAACCACAATCAGTACGCCCCAATGGCCGGGGTGCCCGTCCTGCGTAAAGCCATTGCCAGGAAAATGGTTGATTGCTACGGGGTTAGCTATGACCCAGACACCGACATAACCGTCACGTCGGGGGCTACGGAGGCTCTTTTTGCCGCAATCACGGCGGTAGTACAGTCGGGCACAAGCCAGGGTCAGGAACCAGACGAGGTCATCGTGTTTGAACCCGCCTACGACAGCTACGTACCCGCTATTGAGCTGGCCGGTGGTCGGCCTGTTTACGTCTCGCTCTCCCCACCCGATTACGCCATTGACTGGGCCGACGTAGCCGCGAAGATTACCGACCGCACCCGGCTCGTTGTGATGAACACACCGCACAACCCCAGCGGCCATGTCTGGACAGCCAGCGATGTAAACGAACTGGCCCGGCTGGCCGAGGCCCATAATCTGTTTGTGGTAGCCGATGAAGTTTACGAACACATCACATTCGACGGGCGCACGCATCATTCGCTGATGCAGCACCCCGTGTTGCGGGAACGTACGTTTGTAATTGGCTCGTTTGGCAAGACATTCCACATCACGGGCTGGAAAATCGGCTATTGCCTGGCCCCCAAACCCCTAACCGACGCCTTCCGGAAAATACACCAGTTCCTGACCTTCAGCGTATCAACGCCCATGCAGTACGCCCTGGCCGGGTACCTGCGCGATTCAGAACCATACGCCTCGTTATCATCTTTTTACGAGCGAAAACGTGATGTTTTTCTGGAAGCCATTGCTGGCTCAAGGTTCGTATTTACTCCATCAGAAGGCACCTTTTTTCAAAACGTATCCTACGTTCCCATCACCCGCGAGCCTGATGCCCAACTAGCCATTCGCCTGACGCATGAGATTGGCGTGGCGTCTATTCCGGTGTCGGTCTTTTACCACCAGAAAACCGACCACCACATCCTCCGTTTCTGCTTCGCCAAAGACGACAACATTCTCCTCGAAGCCGGTGCCCGACTGACGAAATGGAGTAAGGCGGAGGGTTAGGTGTTGTTTAACTGTAATTATCGTTGCGAGGCTTCGCGCTCTAGGCTACGCGCCGCGGGCCCTTCGACAGGCTCAGGGTGACAGGCAACTAGAATCATGTCAGGAAACAGCCTCAGATGGGCTGTCACCCTGAGCCTGTCGAAGGGCCCGCGGCGCGTAGCCTAGAGCGCGAAGCCACCAAGTACGAAGCCACCTACTACAATTAAAAACCTTAAACCTTAAACTCCCTTGCCCCGCATTGATCCCCTTTCCGAACAAGACGCCTCGCCCGATTTGCTGGCGGCCTGGGCGCAGCATATTGCCGATTATCCTGGTTCGCGGATAACC
This sequence comes from Fibrella rubiginis, assembly GCF_017353185.1. Taxonomy (GTDB): domain Bacteria; phylum Bacteroidota; class Bacteroidia; order Cytophagales; family Spirosomataceae; genus Fibrella; species Fibrella rubiginis. The sequence goes on from NZ_JAFMYV010000016.1 coordinate 42,621, forward strand.
AATATGAAAGCCACGCTAAGCCATGCGCCGCTGGCGTTTTCGGTGTATATGCAGTGGTATCCACTCTACCACGCCGTAATCGGCATTGTGGGCGAACGGGCGGCGTATTTGTTTGCCCATGCCATTTCCGAGGCGTCGAACTGCCCGGTTTGCACCACGTTTTTTCGAAAGATCATTATCCAAAACGGCGAACGTCCCGAAGACCTGATCTTGTCTGAGGCAGAGCAGCAACTGCTCGATTTCGGGGCAGCCATTGCCCGGCAGCAGGGTGAAGTACCCGATGCCATTTACCAGCCCATAAACGACCATTTTCAACCCGCTGAAATCGTGATGCTGGTGGCCTTTGCTGGTCAGATGGTGGCTACGAATCTGTTTAACAATGCGCTCAGCGTGACCGTCGACGATTACCTGGCGCCTTACCTACCACTCACACAACCCACTGACTAACAATGGCTTCACTTACCGATCAAGTAGCCTTTATCACCGGTGCTGCCCACGGACAAGGCCGGGCCGTAGCGCTCGCGCTGGCGGCGGAGGGTGCCCATATCGTGGCGTTCGACGTGGCCAAAAACCTGACCTACCCGGCTTATGCGTTCGGCTCTGCATCGGACCTGGATACCCTGAAACGTGACGTGGAAGCCCTCGGCGTGGGTTGCCTGACCGTGGCCGGTGACGTGCGCGATGATGCCGCCATTAGCCGGGCCGTTGATGGCGCGATGGCGCAGTTCGGGCGGATCGACATCCTGTTCAACAACGCCGGTATCTGCGCCTACGGGCTGGCTCATGAACTGACCGAAACCGAGTGGGACGACATGCTCGACATTAATTTGAAAGGTGCCTGGCTGGTAACGCGGCGCGTAATTCCGGTGATGATGGCCCAGAAGTCGGGCGTGATTCTGAATAATTCGAGTATAGCCGGCATGCGGGGTATGGGTCGCCTGAGTCATTACGCCGCCTCGAAATGGGGACTGGTAGGCCTGACAAAATCGTGGGCCATTGAACTGGCTCCGCACAACATCCGGGTCAATTCCATCCACCCCACCGGCGTGAATACCCCCATGAACGACGGCCTCGCCGAACTGGAAGGCACCACCACGCAGGCCATTGCCGAACGGTCGGCGGGGAATCTGCTGCCCGTGCCGTGGGTCGAACCAAGCGACGTATCGGCGATGGTGCTCTACCTCGTCTCCGACGGTGCCCGCTACATCACCGGCGCTCAGTTTGTGCTGGATGCGGGGTTGTTAAGCCGGTGAATTAATGAACAATGAATAATGTACAATGTACAATGGTTGCTGACGCGTGAGTACTGCTCCTGCGTCAGCAACCATTGTACATTGTACATTATTCATTGTTCATTAATTCACTCCTTCCCATGCGCAACGTAGCCATTCTTTTATTCAACGAAATTGAGGTGCTGGACTTTGCCGGGCCGTTTGAAGTGTTTGGCGTGACGGGGCGGCAGTCGAAGCAGACGCGCTTTTCGGAACCGCCATTTCATGTCTTCACTGTAGCCGAACGTGGCCCTGTCTATGCCCGCAACGGTCTGATTATCACACCAACTTATACCTTGAATGATCACCCAAAACCGGACCTGATCCTGATTCCGGGCGGGGGTAGTTATTTGGCCGACGGCACCCCGGCGGGTTCGCGGCGGGAGATGAATAACCCGGTGGTTTTGAACTGGATAAAGCGCCACGCCGAACGGGTCGAACTGGTATTGTCGGTCTGTACCGGGTCGCTGATTTTGGCCAACACAGGCCTGCTCGATGGGCTATCGGCCACGACGCACGTATCAGCCTTGCCCGGTATGGCCGAGCAGTTTCCGCAGATAACGCTCTGCCCCGATGAGCGCTGGGTAGACAACGGCAGGATCGTTACCTCGGCGGGCATATCGGCCGGTATAGATATGTCGCTGTATGTAGTGGGGCGGCTGCTGGGTGCCGACGTAGCCCGCGAAACAGCCCGGTACATGCAGTATGATTACTGGAAATAAAGGGGTTTAAGGTCTAAGGTTCAAGGTTTAATGTTGCTTCGCGCTCTGAGCCTCTATAGCGCGAAGCAACATTAAACCTTGAGCCTTAGACCTTAAACTCTATTTACACCAGCGTTGCCGTCAGGGTCAGGGTGATGTCAGGCGAGAGGGCGCGCGAGATGATGCAGTTCTTTTTGGCCTCATTGGCGATCTCCTCAAACTTGGCCTGGTCAATGCCCGGCACGGTACCCGTAATGTTAAGATCAATGGCCGTGATAGTGAGCGTGTCCATGTCCATCGTCAGCACTGATTTCGTTTCCAGACGAGTAGGCACAATGCCCTGCTGACCCATCGTGGCACCAGTGGCCATGGTAAAACAACCCGCGTGGGCAGCAGCCAGCAGCTCTTCGGGGTTAGTACCCGCGCTGCCGTCTTCGCTCAGGAAACGGGTTTTAAAGGAGAAGGGTGTGTTATTCAGTACACCGCCGGTGGCCGACAGTGAACCTTTACCATCTTGCAGGCCACCTTCCCAGGTTGCCGATGCTCTACGTTTTGATTGTGCCATGAGAATTTTGAGTCAGCGTTCGTTACTGAATTCAATGTAGCAACACGAAAATCGGGATCTATTGTTTCGCCTGCTCATCGACATTTTCGATGAGTGATCGAACGGCTATATGGGCAAAACGCCATTTTTGGGCTAAAATGGACGTTTTTTAGCTAAACGAAACCAAGCCCGTTCGCACCACTGTTAAGTATAGACAGACAGAATTAAAGAGAACCACGCCACTATGCGTATTGCAACCAGAAATTTAAAAAAGAGTGATTACGTCGACCTGAAAGAGGCCATGATCGAGTCGTATAGCGGTATCGGCGGCGATTATTGGGAGAAAAATCTGGTCGACAAGCTCGTCACGATCTTTCCCGAAGGCCAGCTTTGTGTGGAAGTCGACGATACTGTGGTGGCCTGTGCGCTGGCCATCCGCGTGAAATATGCCGACTTCGGCGACAGCCACACTTACGAAGAAATTACCGGCGAATACACGTTTGATACGCACACCCCCAAAGGCGACTGGCTCTATGGTATCGAGGTGTTTGTGCACCCCGACTACCGGGGCCTGCGCCTGGGCCGACGCCTTTATGACGCGCGCAAAGAGCTTTGCGAACAGCTGAATCTGAAGGGCATTCTGGCGGGAGGGCGTATACCCAACTACCGCAAATTTGCCGACGAATTGTCGCCGCGCGAGTTTATCGCGAAAGTGAAGCAGAAAGAGATTTATGATCCCACGCTCACCTTCCAGCTATCGAACGACTTCCACGTCAAGAAAGTATTGCGCGGTTATCTGCCCGGCGACACCGAATCGAAGGAGTATGCCACGCTGCTGGAGTGGAATAACATTTACTACGTGGACGAAAAAAACCGTAAGCCCCACACCGACTCTATCATCCGGCTCGGCGTGGTGCAGTGGCAGATGCGCCATTTCCCGGACCTGAAATCGTTTTTTGATCAGGTCGAATTCTTCGTCGACGTGGTGGCCGACTACAAAGCCGACTTTCTGGTGCTGCCCGAATTCTTCAACACGCCGCTCATGGCCGAGTTTCGCGATATGCCCGAACCGCAGGCTATTCGTGAACTGGCGAAGTACACGGAAGAGGTACGCGACAAGCTGGCCGAGTTTGCCATTTCGTATAACGTGAACATTGTGGGCGGGTCGATGCCCCTCATCGACGATGGCAAGCTCTACAACGTTGCTTACCTCTGTCGCCGCGACGGGTCGTATGAAGAGTACCGGAAGATTCATATTACGCCCAACGAAGTCAAATTCTATGGCATGGTAGGCGGCTACGAGATTAAAGCCATCGACACCGACTGCGGCAAAGTGGGCATGATGATCTGCTATGACGTGGAGTTCCCCGAATTGGGCCGGATTCTGTCCGCGCAGGGCGCCCAAATTATCTTTGTGCCCTTCCTCACCGACACCCAGAACGGCTATTACCGCGTGCGGAACTGCGCGCAGGCGCGGGCCATTGAAAACGAGTGCTACGTGGCTATTTCGGGCTGCGTGGGCAACCTCCCCAACGTGCCCAACACTGATATTCACTATGCTCAGTCGGCGGTATTTACCCCGTCTGATTTCCAGTTTCCCAACAACGCCATCAAAGCCGAAGCTACGACCAACACCGAGATGGTGCTCTTCGCCGACGTCGACGTGTCGCTGTTGAAAGAACTGCGTGAATATGGCTCGGTGCAAAACGCCAAAGACCGCCGCACCGATTTGTATGAGGTGACCCTGAAGCGTCCCTCGCGCCGGTCGGCCAAGAAAGCCTCGCCCGATAACGACCCCGAACAGGTGGCCCCGGTGATCGTGGTTGCCGACTAATACATAATTCATACAATCGTAAAGCCATTACTACACGCAGTTTGTGTGGTGATGGCTTTTTTTGTGCCTGGCGCTAATCCTTTATGTACGTTTGTAATCTATACAGGTACATAGTCGAACAACGGTGTCTCGACAGTTCCACTTAATGCTTATAGAACATGATTACTGATTATTTCCGGAACCCCGGCAAAGCCATTCCCCTGCTCCTTTCGGGCACTATCCTGATCAGCAGTTGTACCAGTTCAACCCTCATCAACAGCCAGCCTACTGGGGCGAAACTTTACGTCAACGGGCAGTACGCAGGGGTAACCCCTTACCAGTATAGCGACACAAAAATTGTTGGCTCGACTACCGATTTGAGGCTCGAAAAAGACGGTTATGAGCCTCTGCGCGTACCCCTGGTGCGCAACGAACGGGCCGACGGTGGGGCCATTATAGGTGGCATTTTCCTGCTCTTCCCTTTTCTCTGGACCATGAAATATGATCCTGAGCACACCTACGAACTCCGCACTCCCGGCGACAATGGCCAACCCATGACCACACCGCCGGCGTCATTCGTAGCCCCCACCACCACTAGCCCGGCACCCACTGCGGCGCAGACAACCGGCGCAAAATCAAAAGCCGACCGCCTCCGCGAAAACAAGCGGCTCTTTGACGAAAAAGTACTGACTGAAAAGGAGTATGAGGCCGAGAAAAAGAAGATCCTCGACAGCAACGACAATTGATTAACGTGATTATTGAGCATTGCTCTAGTGTATGGCTGACGCCTAGTCGAAGGGCTTTGCGTCAGCCATACACTAGAGCAATGCTCAATAATCACGTTAATCAGCAAAGGGTTCTTACAGCAACAGCCCGTACCAGTAGTCACTGGTACGGGCTGTTGCTGTACGGTGTGGTTAAGTCGAATGGCCGTTGATTAGTCTGTCTAGCACTGAACCGATCAGGACGCCTACGCTGTAGCAGAGCAGGTCGCTCCACACAAAGCTGAAACCCAGCACCAACCCACCCAGCCTTGTTGCCCGTAGTGAATCGATCCAAGGCGCATGATACAGCTGACTGAGTTCAACACCGAATGAAACCAGTACGGCTATGATCGTGATAATCGCTGTTGGCTGTTTATTAAACACAAGTGCCAAACCAAAGAACACCATCAGTGCCCAGAGCACGTCACCTACGAAGGCACGGATAAACGGTAACCCGTCGGAAAATTGCCTCGATAGCAAACCCAGCACCATAACAATCACCGTGATGCCCCCATACAAAACCCGGTTTCTGTTCATGCAGGCCAGCCTACTTCAATACCCGGTTCACCTCCAGCGGGCGGTCTGTGGAGAGCATATCGGCTCCGGCGGAGGTCCACTCCTTATATAGTCCGTCTCCTTTGGCGGCAGCCTGCTTGTCGAGGTTGCCCAGCGTACCCAAGATGGTTGATATACCTTTTCCGTGCAAAAACGAGTATAGGCTGGCTTCCGGCGTTTTCACACCGACAAAGGCCAGCATACGGTTGTCGGGAATGCCCAACTCGTGCAGCCGATCATATTCGGCGGGGTTGCGGATCGTAACCGAGATCATGAGGTCGGGAGCCAGTTTGTGCACCAGGGCTGCGTCCTGTGCATTGTAGGTAATGATAGCTACGTTGTTTTCGGTCTTTGTTTGCCGCACCTGATCAATCACGCTGGCAAACGACACGTTGCGTTTCACGTCGAGCGTGAACAGCACGTGGGCACGGCCCCAGGTCAGAATCTGGTTCAGCGTGGGCACCCGGAATGCCGTTGGGTTGCCCATGTTATCCTCCAGCTTCAGGGTTTTTACGTCGGCGTAGGTCCGGTCAATGAGCTTTCCCGTGCCGGTAGTAGTACGTTCCAGGGTGGCGTCGTGCATCATCACCAGCACACTGTCTTTGGTCAGGTCAATGTCGCACTCAATCACCGCCGGGGCACCGGGCCGCCCGATCTGCCGGGCCACATAAGCAAACGATTCGAGGCAGTTTTCTGGGTATCCTTTCAGATCGCCCCCACCCCGATGCACCGAGATCAGGGGAGGCTGCCCTGCTTTAAACCGAAATCTATCGGCCGAAAGGTCAGCGGAAGTTGTTCTGGAAATCTTCGGCGTACAGGTAGCCAGCAGCCCCAGCAGGCCAACAAACAGAAACGTGTTTTTCATAGGGCAAAGGTAGGGCGGGTGAATTACGACTTACGATTTACGAGTAGGGATTTACGATGTACGAATTACGATGTACGAATTACGATTTACGATTTGTTGCTTTCGCCAGAGCATGATTACTCTGGCGAAAGCAACAAATCGTAAATCGTAATTCGTACATCGTAAATCCCTACTCGTAAATCACTTCAACTCGCCCGGCGTAACCGTCGCGATCTGTTTGCGGCCGTTTCGCAGGATGGTTATTTGTGCGGGGCGGCCGATGGTCACGTCGGTAAGGATCAGGTGCAGATCGTCGACGGTGGCCACGGGGCGGTCGTTATAAGCCACAATGATGTCGCCCTGTTGCAGGTCACTGTTGTTGGCCACGCCGTCGGGCTCTACACTAGCCACGATTACCCCCGTGCGAACCGAAAGCTGGTTGTACTGGCGGATGCGTTCGGTAAGATTAATCAGTTGCCCGGCAATGCCCAGGTACCCCCGCCGCACACGCCCTTCGGTGATGAGCTTGCCCGCCACCAGGTTGGCCAGGTTCGACGAAACAGCGAAGCAAATACCCTGCGCAGGCAGGATCACGGCCGTGTTTACACCAATCACATCGCCCTGCGAATTCACCAGCGGCCCACCCGAATTTCCCGGGTTCAGGGTTGCGTCGGTCTGCAAAACGTCGTCGATCAACCGGCCCGATTCAGAGCGAAGCGTACGGCCCAGCGCACTAATCACCCCCGCCGTGAGCGAATACTGAAAGCCATACGGGTTGCCCAGGGCAATGGCAATCTGGCCCACTTGCACCTGCTTTGAGTCGGCAAAGCGAATGGCCCGCAACCCATCGGCATATACTTTTAACACGGCGATATCCGTGGCAGGATCACGGCCAATGAGCGTGGCGGTCAGTGCGTCACGGTCGGGCAGCGCTACGGTAATGCGGTCAGCACCAGCCACAACGTGATTGTTGGTAACAATATATCCGTCTGACGAAATAACAAAACCAGAGCCGGTACTGCCCCCCTCGCCGGGTTGATTAGGCCGCTGATTGGCGGAGCGGGACCGGGCCGGACGGGTTGCCGCCACCTTGATCTGCACGACCGATGGACTTACCTTTTTCGCTACATTTACAACCGTTGACGAATATGCGTCAAGCAGTTTCGCATCGTTGTCTGCCGAACTGGCTGACGCCGCCCCCAGGTCGGGGCCACTTACTGAATAGTAGGACATGGTAGAGTGTATTTGTTGAAGCAGATGCACCCGGCAAAGCCCATACCAATACTCAAAAAATTATGTTCGACCGCCAGCCTGTCAGGTCGGCTATTACAGCGATGACATTCGAAGAATACTTAGCTACCAAGAAGATTGATGCGGTTCGTTTTGCCGCCGAAGACCCCGTTATTTTCGACGAATGGTCTCGTTTATTCGACCAAGTGAGCGTAGAAAGTTTTACCGTTCAAAAAAAATTTCTACTTAACCTTACCAGACGTAAATACTTAATGCGTTAATTTATAGTTGAAAGGCTGGTAAAAGACCAGTTAGACAAAACTTATCCCCTACCCCAAATGCGTATGAGCCTCACACTTGGCGAATTGAAAGGTATTAACGACGCCCTCATCAATCTACTTAAAGCACAGGGCTTAGTCGATTCAGACACCCTGCTTGAAGCAACACGTACGCCAAAAGGCCGCAAGGAGTTGGCCAGTACAATTGGCGTTGATGCAGCCATGCTCCTTGAGCTGGCCAACCGTGCCGACCTTGCCCGCATCAAAGGCATTGGTCGGGTTTATAGCGACCTGATGGAAGAAGCAGGCGTAGATACCGTTAAAGAATTATCAAAGCGCGTACCGGCTAACCTACACGCTAAACTGGTGGAAATCAACAGTGTACGTCAGCTAACGCAACGTCCACCCTCGGCCGATCAGGTGGCAGGATTCGTTGATCAGGCTAAAGGCCTGCCCGCTATGCTGGAATATTAGGATTGGTTTAATGACAGACAGGAAGAGTGATTGAGTGATGGGTTTGCACAAGCTGTTTTTCTGCTGTGTAAGCCCATCACTTTTTCGTTTCTATCATCAATTCCGGGGCTTGCTCAGGTATTGACTCAGTCGTTCTTCGAGCTCGTGGATGGTGATACCAATGATCAGCTCACCGTTCAAGGCCAACGATAGTCGGCCGGTTTCTTCAGAGATTGTGATGACGGCAGCATCAGTAGCCTCACTCATGCCCACAGCAGCCCGGTGCCTGAAGCCCATCGTAGCGGGCAATTCGGCATCATCAGACACGGGCAGTATGCACCGTGCCGCCCGGATGTGGCCGTCTGCTATCAACACCGCCCCGTCATGCAGCGGGCTGTATTGGTTGAAAATAGCCAACAGCAATGGCTTCGACAACTCAGCATTCAACAGCTCACCCGAATCGGCAATTTTAGTCAGGTCGTCGTTGTGCTGAATCACCAGCAACGCGCCAGAGAACTCGGCCGCGAGCATTTTGCACGCATCCAGAATCGGCTTCAGCGGTGTGGTTGGCTCGGTCAGGTCGGGTTGGCGCAGCAGCCATTTTCTAATCCAGGGGTTATTACCAATGTTGGTCGACTTACCAATGAGCAGCAAAAATCGCCTTATCTCTTGCTGAAAAATAATGATCAAAGCCAGTGCACCAACACTAATAAAATACTCTAAAATGGTTGTTAATAAGTTCAGCCCCAGTGCTTTAACAACCAGATAGAAAAGATAAACGAAGAGGTAGCCCACAAAAACCCGGCTGGCAACGCTGCCCCGCACCAGGGTATATATTTGGTAAATCAGGATGGCTACCAACGTAATATCCAGCACGTCGAGCCAGCCAATATCAAGAAAACCAAGGCGAATCAGAAACATAGTGTGGGGCAGTGGGCAATGCATTTCGTTGGCGGGCAAGATACAACGCCAACTGCACTCTGCCGAACAAAACCGAGCCAAAGCCTTGGTCAGCCGTTGGGCTACACGGGAAATTGCTGCCCTTCAATAGCCAGTTCAGTATTTGCAAAAACCTCCTGCGCTTCAGCCAGGAACCCATCATACGTTTTGTAGCGCGAGGAGAAGTGGCCAATCAGCAGCCGCCCAACGCCCGCCTTTTGGGCCAGCGCTGCCGCCTGCCGGGCGGTAGTATGGTGTACTTCCGACGCCCGACCGGCATTGTCATCGCGAAATGTGGCCTCGTGATAGAGCAGGTCGATCCCCTGAATCTGGTGGAGAATACGCTCGTTGTAGCGGGTGTCTGAGCAATAAGCATAAGACCGGGCCGCCGGGCCGGGCGTTGTATAATCAGCAGCGGCATACTGCACCTGACCCGTGTCGTTGAGCACGTCATGGCCCTCTTTCAACGTTTTCAGGGCTTCAATAGACACCTCTGCGGGGAGCCGCTCGCGCAGGAGGCGGGGTTTGTAGGGCTTTTCGCGGAACAAAAATCCCGTGCACTCTATCCCATGATCCAGCGGAATACTCTCAACAGTCAGGCCCGGCAAGTCGAGCAGCAGCGTGGGCACGTCGGGATTAATTGATTGAAAATGAAGAGGAAAGAAAAACTTTCCGTTAGAGACCCTGAACGTGGTGGTGATGACTTCATCCAGGCCGCGCGGGCCAAACAGGTACAAGGGCTCGGTACGTCCGCCCATGTTCAGGCTCGACAACAGGGGCATCAGCCCAAAGTAGTGGTCGCCGTGGAGGTGGCTGATGAAAATATACTTTAGCCGACTGGGCCGGGCGCGCTGCTCAATAAGCCGGTATTGGGTAGCCTCGCCGCAATCGATCAGGAAATAGTCACCGTTATAGTTGAGCAATTGAGCCGTTTGGTGGCGGTCCAGCGTAGGCGTTGCCGAGCCGGACCCCAACATGGTAATCGCAAACGGAATCGTGGATACAGGCTCGGTAGTAGATACGTTACCGTTCGGGCTCAAATCCTTCATCCAACTCTCCGTCATATTCATCATCGGCTCCGCTGCCGAAGTCGTTTTCCAGTTCGTTCATAAACACCGCGTCGATGGCTTCTTCCACGGTGGGCAATATGGTCAGGTCGGTAATGCGGGCGTCTTCCAGGAAATCAGTCAGCTCGTCATTCTTTGTTACCAACACCAGTAAACCAAGCTCATTACTGCATTGGCGATTTATCTTTCGAATGGCCATCAGCCCCGCGTCATCCACGGTTTGCACGGTGGCCAGGTCAACAATCAGGCGGCTAAATCCTTCTCGAAGCAGCCCCCGGCATGCGCCTTCAAAATCAGCAGGTACGGTGTTGGCAAACTCGGTTTCGCTCAGCCGCAGCAGGGCGTAGCGTTCTGTTTTTTCAGTGGTAAATTCCATGTGTATACTCCTGTTGCGAATAGCGTTCAGTTTTGTCTACAGACCGGAACAGGCAACAAACCGCAGGTAGTGAAACGAGCTGGTTCTGCTGTGTAACGTCGCGGCTATTCGTTTGTTTGCAAATAAGCTAAAATGGCCTTCTCTATTTCTGCATCCCGGTTCTGGGCCGGAGCCGGCTGAAACGACTGTCCCGTTACGGTCTCGTAAAGCTCGATGTAGCGGGTCGAAATCTGGGCTAACCACTCGTCTGACATGGCAGGTACGGACTGTCCTTCTTTCCCCTGGAACCCGTTTTCCATTAACCATTCCCGCACAAACTCCTTCGAGAGCTGGCGCTGTGGCTCATTGGCAGCCAGGCGTTCGGCATACCCGTCGGTGTAAAAATAGCGACTCGAATCAGGCGTATGTACTTCGTCGATCAGATAGATAACGTTACCCACCCGCCCAAACTCATACTTGGTATCGACCAAAATTAAACCCCGTTGGGCAGCCATCTCGGTTCCCCGTTGGAACAGGGCCAGCGCGTAGTTTTCCAGCTGTACGTATTCTTCTTCGCTAACGATGCGTCGCGCCAGGATTTCCTCGCGCGAAATATCTTCGTCGTGGCCTTCGTGGGCTTTGGTGGTGGGCGTCAGGATGGGGTTGGGCAGCCGGTCGTTTTCGCGCAACCCGTCGGGCAGGGTGATACCACACAGCACTCGCCCACCGGCGCGGTAGGTGCGCCAGGCATGACCCGCCAGGTAGCCCCGCACCACCATTTCCACGGCATAAGGCTCACACCGAAGGCCCGCGCTCACGGCGGGGTCAGGCACGGCCAGCAGCCAGTTGGGCACAATGTCGGCGGTGGCGCGGAGGAAATGAGCAGCCGTTTGGTTGAGCACCTGTCCCTTATGCGGCACGGGCCGGGGCAGCACCACGTCAAACGCCGAAATCCGATCCGAGGCTACCATCACCAGCCGCGGCCCCGCCGGATGATTGGCAAACGAATATACATCGCGGACTTTCCCCCGGTAAAATCCGGTTTGTCCGGGGAAGGTGAAAGGTTGGTTGGGCATAGAAAAAAGGGCGTCTTTTCAATTGTACGTGTGGAGAAGCTTCACGCTCTGGGCTTCGCCGGCGAAGCACGCACAACTAGTTTTCACATTCGTTCAATAATTATGGCGGAGGCACCACCGCCGCCATTGCAGATGCCTACAGCACCGTAGCGACCCTTTTTTTGGTGCAGCACGTTGGTCAGTGTGGTCACGATACGCGCACCCGATGCACCCAGTGGATGACCAATAGACACGGCCCCGCCGAACACATTCATTTTTTCCTGCGGCACGCCCAACACCTCGCTGAATGCAAGTGGCACCACCGCGAAGGCTTCATTCACTTCGTAAAAATCAATTTGGTCGGCGGTCAGACCTGCCCGTTCCAGCGCCTTGGGTACGGCTTTGGTTGGGGCGGTGGTGAACCACTGCGGCTCCTGCTCGGCATCGGCAAAGGCCAGAATACGAGCCAGCGGTTGCAGGCCCAACTCAGCGGCTTTGGTGGCACTCATGAGCACGAGCGCGGCGGCCCCATCGTTGATGGTCGACGCGTTGGCTGCTGTCACGGTTCCGGTTTTGGTAAAGGCTGGTTTTAGGGCCGGAATTTTGTCGTAAAACACATTTTTGAACTCCTCATCTTCCGACACCATCACCACTCCTTTTTTGCCTGGCACTTCTACCGGCACAATTTCTTCTTTGAAAACCCCCGATTCGGTGGCGGCTTCCGCACGGCGATACGACTGTACGGCGTAGGCATCCTGCGTTTCGCGGCTGATGTGGTAACGCTCGGCAGTGGCATCGGCAAAGACACCCATGGCGCACTCGTCGTAGGCGTCCAGCAAGCCATCTTTGGCCAGACCGTCGACTAGTTCGGCGTTGCCATATTTATAGCCGAAACGGGCTTTGGGCACGTAATACGGCACATTCGACATGCTTTCCATACCCCCGGCAACGATTACGTCGGCCAGGCCAAGCTGGATTGTCTGGGCGGCCAGCATAATGGCTTTGGTGCCCGATGCACAGACTTTGTTGATGGTGGTACAGGGAATATTGGCGGGCAGACCAGCCTTCAGGGCGGCCTGCTTGGCCGGTGCCTGACCCACGTTGGCCGACACCACATTACCCATGTACACTTCCTCGACCAGTTCGGGTGCAACACCAGCTTTCGCCAGCGCTCCCTTGATAGCCGCCGCGCCCAAATCGGTGGCCGACAGCGTAGATAACGTTCCACCAAAACTACCGATAGGTGTGCGCACGGCGGCAATAATAACGACTTCCTGCATACTAGATGATTACTGTTTGTTGATGACTATTTACCAGCGTCCGGCCGTTCCGGCGCTGCTGCGATGAAGCTGCCGCCGACGAGCCAAGGCGTAAGGGAGGTCGTCGTTTTGTAGGGCGTCGAGCAACCGACGAGCCTGTTCTTCGGTCATGTTCACGTTCCGAAATGGATTCAGCTTTGCCTGTTGCTGTTCCGTCTTTTCCACCTGCTGCGACACCTCCTGTTGGGCTGTAGCTGCTTTTTTTTGAGGTTTCGGCTGCCGTTTTTTACCCGAATAGCGTGGTTTTAGCCACTCATAATTCAGGCGGGCGGCCTTATTCTCCGGGTCGCTGAGCAGGGCCCGCTGAAACTGCGAAAGGGCCGTGGCCGTGTCGCGGCGGTAACAGGCAAGCACGCCCAGTTGGGCCGACGCGATGCTGAAAACAGCGGGTGTCACCGAGCCACTGACTAACCCATAATGGTAGGAAGCGGGCCGGAACCGATGCAGCCGGAAATACATGTGAGCCACGGCCAGGTGTTCAACTGCCGACACAGGTTGTCCGGTTTCGAGTACCGTCCGAAACTGCGCCAGCGCCTGCTCATACCGCCCCTGACGATAGGCGATGTTGGCCTGCTTGCGCGCCTGATTACGCCGCGAAATCAAGCCCAGCTTCGACTCGGCCAGGAACGTACCACTCAGCACACTGTCGCCCACAACGGCACTCCCCAGTGAAGGAAGCAGGACGAAAAACAGGGCTAGGCGAACGAGAAGGACCATACTGGCCAAAATTACGGAAAAAGGGTGAGGCTACAGCCGAAATGTACGCACGGTGATGAGCACGTCGAGGGCAATGAGCACCAATGCCACGCCCAGAAAATAGTAGTACTTATTGGTCGAAACTGCCAGTCGCCGTTGGTCGATGGTGCGGCCCGGCAAGGATCGCAGTGCCGATGCCACCTGATCGGCCACGCCGTCGGTGCCATCGAAATAATAGCCCGGCGTGTTCCGAACCAGCGCACGCAGCCAGTCGCGGTTGAGGCGGGTATGGGCAATTTGTCCCTGCTCGTCTTTAACGTAAGCGCTACCTTCGCGTATAGGTCCACCGGCGTCGGTACCCATACCAACAGCCAGCAGCGCGACGCCGTATTGCCTGAACTGAGTGAGCATCGTTGGCGCACAGGGGCCAAAGTTTTCGCCATCGCTCACCAGCACCACCGCCTGCGTATGGGTTTGCGTGGTCGAGTCGGTCAGCAATTTCTGTCGGGCCAGTTCAAGAGCAGCGCAAAGGCTGCTGCCACCCGTTGGTTCGGCCTGAACAGCCCGCAACAACTGACCGAGGGCGGCACGGTCGGTGGTGAGCGGCGAGAGCAAAAACGCATCGTCCGACACCAGTATAAGGCCAAAACGGTCTCTGGACAGCGAATCGAGCAGTTGCCCAACGGCGAATTTTGCCCGCTCGAGCCGGGTAGGGGCCACGTCAGCGGCATCCATCGACCGCGACACATCGAGCACCACAAATACGTCGCGTCCCTGCGCGGAGACGCTGTGCGTCGTTTCGCCGAAGAGCGGACCGAGCAGGGCAATGAGCAACATGGCCAGCGCACCGGAACGCAGCACAAATTTGGGTACCACAGCCCAGGGAGTCACGTTCAGCAGCCTCGCCAGTCGAAACGAACGCACGAAATAATAGACATAGAGCAAGCCAAACACGCCCACGATACCCCACTCTGTCGACGAAAATGGATATAACCAGCTCATTCGTTCTTTTTTTGCACAACCTGATTTTGGCTATTAGCTTACTCAGTGCCAACCCTTTGACGTTTTTTTGCCACCAAAACAGCCAGCCTGTGTTGTTGCGAAAATAGGTCAATGCAAAAGAAAAACGGCTTTTTGGGTTGCGTGGTGCTGTAAGGCATCCTATATTTGCACCCTAATCAAACGGAAACGGGCGATTATCAGCCGAGTGGAGAGATGGGTGAGTGGCTGAAACCAGCAGTTTGCTAAACTGCCGTACCCGCAAGGGTACCGCGGGTTCGAATCCCGCTCTCTCCGCCACAGTGTAAGTGCCCGTTTTTTTAGTTAGTAGCGTAAATTTGTTTTTCGGGGTGTAGCGTAGCCCGGTATCGCGCCTGCTTTGGGAGCAGGAGGTCGTAGGTTCGAATCCTGCCACCCCGACCAAAATGAGTTTAAAGTTTAACGTCTAAGGTTTGATGTTTTTCCCGAAACGTCAAACATTAAGCTTGAAACTTTAAGCTCATTTTTTTTGGTCCCGTAGCTCAGTTGGATAGAGCATCTTCCTTTAAGTTAGGAGCCATTGGTTTGGAAACGGCCAATGGGATGTTGTCAAATTCGGCGAACCCTTCCTGTTTTGCATGTCGGATACAGTGACAATTTGCTTGTAGGCTTACGAGCAGGTTTTCATTACAAAACGAGAGCAGACAGATGGTAACGCCGAGCCAAGCCCGAAAGGGAAGGTGTAGAGACTCGACGGCAACTACCTAAATCTGAATTGGTAAGGTAAAGACAGAGTCCAGACCCCAAAGTAACGTATATCGTTATGCAATGAAAATTGTAGTGGGTAAGCTAAGAAGGCGGTCGTTGGTTCGAATCCAACCGGGATCACATTTTGTACTATTAGGCTAATCATGATTTGAGACGACATGCTCAAAATCAACAGATTAGCCTTTTTTTATGATTCAGAACCGGAAAAGATTCATAAAGTAAAACGTTAATCAACTGACGCGGTTTATTGTATCTCCGGATAAAAGCGAATTAACTTTCACTGACTGTAAAAAACGCATAGGTAGCCGACATTAAATGTCTGCTTAAAGCCCCCGTGTCCACGCTCGTTATTACCGTGTATTGCTACAATAGTCAGTAGTTAGTTCATTCGATGGAACAGTGGGGGTTGTCAGATTCGTATGAATCTAGCTTAGGGGCAATTGCGTTTGTATTCGTTTACTGAACGCTTTAACCACTTAGTTGTATGAATCTTTTCGTCAATTTATTTGATCGTTTCGACCGCCTTGATACGCGTATGAATC
Source organism: Fibrella rubiginis (assembly GCF_017353185.1). Taxonomy (GTDB): domain Bacteria; phylum Bacteroidota; class Bacteroidia; order Cytophagales; family Spirosomataceae; genus Fibrella; species Fibrella rubiginis. The sequence continues at coordinate 58,793 of NZ_JAFMYV010000016.1, forward strand.
ATTGGCTGGTCGCCCATAGTATCCCCTTGCTCCGTATCGGAATGGGCATCGTCTTTTTGGTTTTTGGTGCCTTAAAGTTTTTTCCGGGCATTAGCCCCATCGAAGATTTAGCCACCCGTACCACCCAAGTACTTACGTTTGGCATCTTGTCAGGTCATAGTGCCATGAATTTTGTTGCTGGGCTTGAATGCCTCATCGGGCTTAGTTTTCTGACGGGCCGGTTCTTACGGGTCGGCGTCTGGCTGATGGCGGCTCAAATGATCGGGGCTATGTCTCCGCTGGTATTGTTTCCCTATGAATTGTTTCATAGTCCTTTTCCAGCCCCAACTCTAGCTGCCCAGTATATCATTAAAGATATTATTTTGGTGGCAGCGGGTATGGTTATTGCTTCCACCTGGACGGGTGCCCGAATTGTCGCTGAACCGAAGAGTTTCCGCAATTCTCTAGGTAAGCCAGTGCCTAAAGTGCAGCGTAGTTTACAGCCTTCGCTTCAAGATCAGACGACCTACTGAAACGGCATTAGTAGTCCGGCTCCGGCAAGAAGACAAAGATGCCTTTCACAATCTCTTTGGCTATTATCGAAAGGAATTGCCTTGGCTAATTCAGCGACGGTCTGCCGTTGCGGTTAACTACGCTTCACTATCAGACATTCCGTCAACCATATTGTCATCCGCGTTTTATTGTTCTTTAAAATGCTGATTAACATATAGTTAATCAGACAGATTATGATCTAACCAGGATCACCTTATGAGGTAACCACCTAATCTGATATCAGCAGAAAAGCCACCTTGAGAAAGGTGGCTTTTCTGTTGATTGTCTATTATTTAACGCCGCTTGCTTACGGTTTGGGGACGGGTGAAGGGCGGTTGTCGTAGGAGTTGAAAGGCATCTTCGTCGCCCAGCATAACCGCCCGACGCAGGTCGTTTTCGGCCTGGCTAATTTGCCGGAGTTCAATGCGGGCGCGGGCACGCCACCGGTAGGCATCGGGGCGTTCATCGCGGATATGCCAAACGGCTTTGTCAAACTCGCGGAAAGCTTCTGTATACTGCTCCGTTTTATAGAACGCCATCCCCCGGTCGAGGTAACAGTCGGCGATGGTGTTGTCACGGTTGAGGGCCTGGGTAAGGTCGTAGATGGCCGAGTAATGGTTGTCAAGCAACAACTGGCATTTCCCCCGGAAGGCATACGCCACCGCCGAATTCGGGTGTTGTTTGACCGCGTCGTTGAAATAGTCAAAGGCCTCATTAATCTGCCGGGCTTTGATCTGCTGAATACCTGTCTGAAACCGACGGGTGTCTTTATCCGTCGCCGTCTCGTGATCGATCAGGTAATAGCGGAGAACCAGATAGATAACAAACAGGAATCCCAGTGCTGCGACTTCCATACCGTTGACTCGTCGTTTTTGAGAAGGCTAATTTACGAATTTCGATCCAACCGAACTGCCATTGGCTACTATTCGGCGGGCGAGTGGCTAAGCAAAAGGCGAGTGGCTTTGGGTAACCCGCTCACCACCAGTTCATACGAATGGTCGATCAGTTCACGGATCATAGCATCACGCAGGGAGCCATTGATGGTAACGGTGTTCCAATGGCGCTTGTTCATGTGGAAAGCCGCCTCAATGGCATCGTGCTCTTCGCGCAGTTCGGCGGCCCGCTCGGGGTCGCACTTCAGGCTAACCCGCACCGGACGAGTGTCTATATCACTGAGCGCAAACATTTTACCCGCCACTTTAAACACCAGTGTCGTTTCGTCGAACGGCGTCGACTCAGTTGTGGCGGGTTTGCCCAGGCAATAGGTTCGCAGTTCGTCGAAGGTCATCGAACAAAGGCTCGGTAGATCATCACCAGTACGCAAATGAGGAACATAACGATCGAAATACGATTGATTCCGTGCATCATGCGCAGGTTCACGTTGGAGGGCTTGCTGGGGTCTGGCTTACGAAACACGTTCAGGAAGTAGCTGAACACAGGCCCAATTTTGAAATAATCGGCTAAACGGCTCACAATAAAGTTGTTTTGACGTGTGATGAAGGGCGTTTAAGGTCTAATGGTCAATGTCCAACGTTGTGCCGATCTTGGCTTACGCCTTCATAGTCCTGCGTTGGACATTGACCATTAGACCTTAAACGCCCTCCTATCATATAGCCATTTTTGCCCCGAAAAGGTTTACCAAACGGCCTGTATTTGACCTCTTTTTCACTATTCGTCCACCTCGATTCCCGGCTCAATCCAGCGGTTGTCTTCTCTGATCAGTTCGATCAATTCGTCTACGGCATTGGCAGCGGGGACCGATTTTTTGATCACCTGCTGCCCGCGGTATAGTGCAATTTTGTCGCGGCCAATGCCTACGTAGCCGTAATCGGCATCGGCCATTTCGCCGGGGCCGTTAACGATGCAGCCCATGATGCCAATCTTAACGCCCTTGAGGTGTTCGGTCCGCTGCCTGATCTGGGCGGTGGTTTCCTGCAAATCGAACAGGGTACGTCCGCACGATGGACAGGAGATGTATTCGGTTTTGGTGATGCGCGTCCGGGCGGCCTGCAAAATACCAAACGCCAGGCCGTTGAGTTGCTTCTGCTCCTCGAGGTCAGCGGCAGGACCGCCGCTCGGTCCGGGCCGGGTTGCTTCCAGCAAAATGCCGTCGCCAAACCCGTCAATGAGCAGTCCGCCTACGTCAGTGGCCGCATAGAGGGGTAATTCGGCGGTGGGCAGATCGGTATAACGACGTTGAACAACTACCGGCAGGGTCAGTTCACGATTGACCAGTTCGACAAACAGCCGCCGCAGTTCAGGCATGGCGTGGCTGTTATCGGTGAAGACAACGCCCACGATGTTCCGGTCATTTTTGAACGCCGCCGCCAGTTCATCGGTCAGATCGGCCAGGGTAAACCGTACAAAGTTAAGCCGAATATGAAGTCCCTGTTGCTGTTGCCGGGCCAGCAAATACTGGTCGACGGTAAGCATAGGCAGCACGTTCAACAGGTCGGGATGGCTGCGCCAGATGCTATAATCGACTATTTCTTTCAGACCGTTGGGCAGCATGAAACCGGCCGTTTGCGCACCCGTGTAGAGGTAATCGGCCCCCAGATCGTTCATACGCCACTTATCGGGCAGGGGCAGGTAGAAATGACCTACCGCCTTCAGCACGTCTACTTCCTGCACTGGTGTCTGGCTGTAGTCGGCCAGCACGCGGGGTACGTTGCTACCACCAAAATTAGCTACCTCCTGCGTTTGCCGGCGGGCATACGTAAACGGGTCATAGGGCAGTTCGGTAAGAGCCGGAATGGGTTTGGCCGTTTCGGCACGGTGGGTATAGCGGTCAATCAGCGCCTTCGCCACGGGAGCTTCAAATTCCGGATCTTCGGTCAACGACACACGCACGGTATCGCCCAGGCCGTCTTCCAGCAACGTGCCAATACCCAGTGCCGATTTGATTCGACCATCTTCGGCCTCGCCCGCTTCGGTCACGCCCAGATGCAGCGGATACGGTTTAAGACCCTCCTCGCCAAGTCGTTGCACCAGCAGTCGGTAGGCCTGCACCATCACCTGCGGGTTGCTCGACTTCATCGAGAGCACTGTATTATAGTAGTTTTCTTCTTCGCAGATGCGCAGAAATTCCAGTGCCGACTCCACCATGCCGATGGGCGTGTCGCCGTAGCGGCTCAGTATCCGGTCAGAAAGCGAACCGTGGTTGGTACCAATGCGCATGGCCGTTCCGTATTCTTTACAGATACGAATCAGAGGCAGGAATTTTTCGCGGATGCGCTCCAGCTCGGCGGCATAGCTCGCCTCGGTGTAGTCGATATGTTCGAACCGCTTCCGGTCGGCGTAGTTACCGGGGTTGATACGTACCTTTTCTACCACACGGGCAGCCAGTTCGGCGGCGTTGGGCGTGAAGTGAATATCGGCAACGAGGGGGGTGGTATAGCCCCGCGCCCGGAGTTCTTTGCGGATGTTTTCGAGGTTCTGCGCCTCTTTCACGCTTGGTGCCGTAATACGTACGTATTCGCAGCCCGCCTCGATCATGCGGATGCTCTGCTCTACCGACCCTTTTGTATCCATTGTGTCGATGGTGGTCATCGACTGCACCCGAATTGGGTAATCGGAGCCCATCGGCACGTCGCCAATGTTGACCGTAATGGTCTTGCGACGGCGGTAGTCGGTCAGCGAAGGCGCATAAAGGGCGGGCGCTTCGGCGTCCTGGCTGGTAAAGGCATTGGTCAGAAAATCGAGCATGAGCGTGGCATTGTATAGCGCCACAAAGGTAACAAAATCGCTTGCAAGCCTGTTCGGCTACGCTACCCTTACTACCGTGGCCTTGCCCCCGGCGCGTTCGATAGCTTCAGCAACAGACCGGGCATTGTCGGGGGCATAAACAAACAGCGACCCTCCCCCACCCGACGTGTTGATCTTACCACCCAGCGCGCCAGCCCGCAGGGCCACGTCAAGAAGCCGGTCTACCCGGGCCGACGAATAATGGCAGGCGTCGCGCAGGTAAGTGTGGTGTTGGGTAAGCAGTTGGCCTAGCCGGGCGTGGTTGAGGTGGGGCGAATGAAACAGCGACAGGGCGTCGGCGGTGAGGTCGCGGCTGGCGAGCGTGGCCTTCAGTAACAGGTATTCGTCTTTACCCAGCTGGTCTTTGTATTCGGTGGCCTCGGTAACCGTAGCCGTGTGCAGCGAAAAGGCGGGGTTCATCTGTCCAACCCGTTCCAGCACGTCGTTCATGATCAGTCGGTTGCGCGTCACCGGACTAGCCAGCGAGTTTACCTCCGGCACTGAATCGGGCGTCTCGGCCACCACAAAACTGCCCAACGCAACAGGCAATGGCTGCACGGAGAGGGTTGGGCTGGTAGTTAGGCAAAGCACCCCGCCAAGGGCCATGGCATACTGATTGGCCATACTGGCCGACTCCCCAAACTCACGCACTTCAGCCGCGTGCGCCAATTCAACCAATGCCTTACTCTCCAGTTGCTTAGGTTGATCGGCCAGTTGGCTAAGGACGCCAATCCAGTCAAGAATCATGGCAGACGCGCCACCCAGATCAGCCGACAGTTCACCCTGAAAGCTGCCCTCGATACCCTGGCTGAACGTAAACCCCTCGCGCAGCAGCACATTGGCACAGGCCCGCAGATAGTCGCGGCTGTGTTCGTATAGCAGTGGCACACCGTCGAACGGAACGCTTAGGCGACTCTCGGGATTGGTTAAGCGGAAACGAAAGCCCGGAGGACCATGTCGCCAGGCGGTTAGCTTTAGTCCTACCGACAGGGCAGCCGTAATGATTGGCAGGCCCAGGTAGTCCTGGTGGTCGCCGAACAAACAGATTCGGCCAGGAACAGAGACAATAACGGGAGCAGTCAAGAGTAAAAAGAGGTTTCTGCGGGTGAAGGTGCCGTTGAGAACAGGATACTTGATAGCAGAAACGTGGTTTTTTCGTCCATCTACTCCCGTGTACATCCGCACAGTTCTACAACCGTTTGTCAGAGTACGCTGTTGTACATTAGGGGTAAGATTGTAGTATTGCCCCGTCAATCACGAACCAATCGGTATGGCAGACACAGACAAAAGTCTTGGTGAAAAATTAATGGGATTCTTCATTAAAGAAGACCCCAACGCGCAGCAGAGTAGCCCACCAGGGGCTACGCCGCGACCCGGACAGATGCCACCGACCCCTACCGGGCCACCCGTGTCATCGTATTCTCCGCGCACTTCGGGAGCAACGGCAGCCGGAACAGGCAGCATCGATACGAAGTTTGTGGACCACTTTGCCTCGGTTCTAAGTAAGGCCAATTTACAAGGGCCGGACTACTTCGAGTTCCGCGAAATTCTGCGCAACCTCAGCAGTCTGGGTTTGCCCGAAGACAAGCAGTTTCAGGCCGCCTGGGCCAGTTTCAAAGCTATGGCCGGAACTGCAGATCCGCAAACACTTGCCGTAGCCGCCAACCAGTATCTGACGGCGCTGACGGCTGACCGCGACGCGTTTCTAAAAAGCGTAGAAACGGCTATTCAGGACCGTGTGGGTGGTTTGCAGGCCGAGCAAAAAAAACTCCAGGCCGATAATGACGCCATTGGCAAACAGATTGCCGAATTGCAACAGCGACTAGGAAAAAACAACGAACGGCTGGCCCAGATTGGTGGTGAAGTGACGGAGCAAAGCACCAAGATCAACCAGAACCGGGCCAACTTCGAGGCTACCTACACCAACTTCACCGAACAGATCAAAGCCGACGTGGCTAAGATTGGCTCTTATCTTAAATGAATTACGATGTACGAATTACGACTTACGATTTATTGCTTACGCCAGCGCAGGTTTACTCTGGCGTAAGCAATAAATCGTAAGTCGTAATTCGTACATCGTAAATCCCTACTCGTAAATCATAAAACACATGGCTTCTCCTGATTTTTCACAACTCGCTGGCGGCAACTCTTCGGAGGGAACCAGCAAAGGCTCCTTCTGGAGCCGTCCCGAAGGCATTGCGGGCATGCTGGCACTGGCCGGTATTGGCGCACTGGGCCTGGTTTATTTCAACCGGATCATGGAATTTCTGATCCGCGCCACCGAAAATACGCTCTACCTGGCGGGTTTGCTGGGTGTGCTGGCTCTGCTCATCTTCCTGTTCACCAGCCGCGACGTGCGCACGGCGGTGTTTTTCCTCTTCAAAACGTTCATGCGCAAAATCACCGGCGTGGTGGTTCAGCTCGACCCCATCGCCATCATGAAAATCTACGTGCAGGACCTCCGCGAAAAGCGCGAGAAAATGCAGGGACAGATTGATACGCTGGCGGGGCAGTTGGTGAAACTGAACAAGAAGATCAACGAGAACAACGACAACATCAAGGCCAAATTTAACGAGGCCAACAAAGCCAACGAGCTGGCTGCCACCCGCCCCGGCATGAAGGAAGCCGCCACCCTGGCCACTATGGAAGGTGCGGGCCTGCAGGAAATGAACGAAAAGCTGCTGCCCCTTCAACGCAACATGAAGCTCGTACTCGACTTTATGGAGAAGGTGAACAAATCTGCCGATTACCTGATCAAGGAAACCGACATCAAGGTAAAGCTGAAAGAAACTGAATACCAGATTGTTAAGGAAAGCTCAAACGCCCTGAAAACCGCCGTCAGCATCTTCAAAGGCAACCCCGACAAGAAGTTTTATTTCGACGAGTCGATGGAGTACATCCAGGATGATATGAGCAAGAAGCTGGGCGAAATGAAGCGGGCCATGGACCTGTCGATGGACTTCATCAACGGTGTAGACATCCAGAACGGCATGCTCTCCGACAAGGGCCAACAACTGCTGGAAGCCTACAATAAAGGCGAGTTTTCGATGGTACAGCTCAACCCTGCGTCTGCCAACCAACTCGATGCCCCCGTTCAGGCTCGCGTGATCAACCCACCCAAAGACGAAAATTACCGGAGCCTGTTGGATTAACATGCCTTCAACGTCTAAAGTACAATGTGTAAAGTTGCTTCGCGCTCAGAATACCAGGGTGAAGCAATATTGAACGTTGAACCTTGGACGTTGGACCTTGAACTTTAAACTTTGAACACCCATTTTCATGCAACGCTTAACCACCGCAGGTCGCCTGCTGATTACGGCCCTTATCATTGGCCTTATTTATTTAGGACTAAAATACGTAGCCGGGATTGACCTGATCCAGAAATTCCGGGCGGGCAACAAAACCGAGCAGACTACCTCGTCTACGCTGCCTTCCAACGAAGACCATACCGCACCCGATGCCACCGGTTCGGCCAGTAGCGAGGCCAGTAGTGAAGCCACGGCTACGTCTGATGACAAATCGTCGGGTACGTCGAGCGAGGCGAGCAGCAATGGCGCTCGTCCGGCGTTTAATTTTCAGGCAGCAGAACCCGTTGGCGGCAAGCTAAAGGGGGTAGTAGAGCTTGGGGCCAGTGGCTTCAACTCGTTCATTGTGCGCATCGACGATCAAAAACGCTGGAAGCTGGAAAAAGCTGATTTTGGCAATAGCCTTGTGCTGGAAAATATGGCCTCTGACCTCGATATCCGGTCGGGTTTGAAGCAGTACATCAGCAATATGCTCAACTTCGGCGTCAATGGTCGTGAGATCCAGTTTGTGGTTAGTTCGGGTGCATTGAAGGCCGAAACCACCCAGAAAATCATCAAAAACCTGAAAGCACTGAACTACGTGGTTAACACCGTAACGCCCGAACAGGAAGGCCGACTGGGTTTGCGGGCAGTGCTGCCACCTGAGTTCGACGATAACGCGTTTGTGGTGGATATTGGCTCGGGCAACACCAAGATTTCTTGGAAAAACGGCGGCAACGTGTCAGCCGTCGAAACGTACGGTGCCAAGTATTTCCAAAATGGCGACGACGACGCTAAGGTCTACAGCGAAGTGCAAAGCAAAGCAAAGGGGGTGCCCGGTAGCCACCGTAAAACGTGCTTTATCATCGGTGGCATTCCCTTCGAATTGGCCAAGCAAGTACGCAACGGCAAGGAGCGGTATACGGTCCTGAAAATGCCCGCCGATTACAAAAGTGAAAATGCCAAACAGAAAGCTGGTTTAAACATCTATAAAGCTGTTGCCGACGCTACCGGCTGCCAGCAGTTCGTCTTCGACTGGGATGCCAACTTCACGATTGGCTACTTGCTGAGTCTGAAATAGTCGGATAACGAGAGCCAGAATTGCTGACGCACCAAGGACCTGAGTTAGCAACCCGGACTCTCTGCTAATCTCTTCGGGTACCCACGAAAAAAGCCGCTTCATCAGCGGCTTTTTTCGTGGTGTCTATCTACGAATCCGTTGATGATATCCGGCTGCGCTACTGACTTTCAGACCATAGTAAAGCAAGAAGTTGGCCAACAACTGAATCACAATTGACACAGATCATCTTTATATTGATGTGCATTGCGGCCATGTCGCTTGTAACTGAGACGCTTCTTTTCCTGGGTGGTATGTTGTCTTTTTTAGTCAGAACAAGAGGGTCGTTACTGCATTACCAATGAATTTACTGGTAAAGTACAATTGGCCAGAATGAATAGTACCAGGTAGTCAGTATTTAGGCTCTTTCTGCCATGGCCTTTGCCGATTTTTCAACATTTTTGCCCTGTCGTTGCCCGTTCATACAACCAAAGGCTGTTTTTGTTGCCAACTTATGAAAGATTACATCCGTCCTATCCAACGCCTGCTGGTAGCTAACCGGGGCGAAATTGCCATCCGTATCATGCGGGCTGCCACCGAGTTGGGCATCACTACCGTGGCCGTCTACACCTACGAAGACCGCTATTCGCTGCACCGGTATAAGGCCGACGAAGCCTACCAGATTGGGCGCGACGATGAACCACTAAAACCATATCTGGACATTGAAGGGCTGATTCTGCTGGCCAAAAGCAAAAAGATCGACGCGATCCATCCGGGCTACGGGTTCCTGTCGGAGAACGTGACCCTGGCCCGCCGCTGCCGTGAGGAGAACATCATCTTCGTTGGCCCCACCCCCGAAGCCATGGAGGCGCTGGGCGATAAAGTACGGGCTAAAAACCTGGCTACGACAGCAGGCGTCCCCCTCATCCCCGACTCGCGGGAAGAGAACATGTCGCCGGAATTTGCCGCACAGGAAGCAGCCCGCATTGGTTTTCCGGTTATGGTGAAAGCCGCTGCCGGTGGAGGTGGCCGGGGTATGCGCGTAGTGCGCGAAGCCGAGGCGTTTGAGAAGGCCTTCACCGAAGCCAAAAATGAAGCCAAGAATGCCTTCGGCGATGATACAATCTTTCTCGAAAAATTCGTCGAAAATCCAAAACACATTGAAGTTCAGTTACTTGGCGACACCCATGGCAACCTGATTCACCTCTACGAACGCGATTGCTCGGTGCAGCGGCGGTTTCAGAAGGTAGTAGAAGTGGCCCCGTCGTTTGGGCTACGGCAGGAAACCCGCGAACAACTTTATGCCTACGCCCTGAAAATTGGTAAGGCCGCGGGCTACAGCAATGCGGGGACTGTAGAGTTTTTGGTCGACAAGGAAGAGAAAATTTACTTCATCGAAGTGAACCCCCGCATTCAGGTCGAGCACACGATCACGGAGGAAGTAACGGGCATTGACCTGGTGCGGACGCAGATTCTGATTGCCATGGGCTATAAGCTCTCCGACAACGGCATTTACATCAACCATCAGGATGAGGTGCCGCTCAACGGCTACGCCATTCAATGCCGGATCACCACCGAGGACCCCGCCAACGGCTTCAAACCCGATTTTGGCACCATTATCGCCTACCGCAACGCTGCCGGTTTCGGTATTCGCCTCGACGAAGGCAGCAGCTATCCCGGCGTGAAAATTTCGCCCTATTTCGATTCTATGATCGTGAAGGTATCGGCGCGGGGGCGTACGCTGCGTGGAGCCACCCAACGACTGCAGCGGGCGCTGGTTGAGTTCCGCATCCGGGGCGTAAAAACCAACATTCCGTTTTTGATGAACGTCATCGACCACCCCGTATTTAAGCGGGGTGAGGCGCGGGTGTCATTCATTGAAAGCCACCCCGAACTTTTCAAACTCCGCAAGCCGCAGGACCGCTCCACAAAAGTACTGCGCTACCTCGGCGAGGTGATCGTAAACGGCAACCCGGAAGTAAAAAAGACGGACAACAGCAAGGTATTCCGTACACCTGTCGTACCCGTTTTCGATCCTTATGCCCCCTACCCCTATGGCAACCGTAACCGTTTGAGCGACCTGGGTCGCGAGGGATTTGCCGCCTGGGTGAAGGAACAAAAGCAGGTACTCTATACCGACACCACCTTCCGCGACGGCCACCAATCGTTGCTGGCTACGCGGGTGCGAACCCAGGATTTGCAGCGCGTGGCCGAAGGCTTCGCTAAGGCGCATCCCGAACTGTTTTCAATGGAAGTCTGGGGCGGCGCGACATTCGACGTGTCGATGCGGTTTTTGTACGAAAGTCCCTGGAAACGACTGGAAGCCCTGCGCGAAGCCATGCCCAATATGCTCTTGCAGATGCTGTTTCGGGGGTCCAACGCGGTGGGTTACTCAGCCTACCCGGACAACCTGATCGAGAAATTTGTGGAGAAATCGGCCGAAACGGGCATCGACGTATTCCGCATCTTCGACTCGCTCAACTGGGTTGAAGCCATGAAAGTGAGCATCCGCGCCGTGCGTGAACGTACCAGCGCCATTGCCGAAGCCGCCATTTGTTACACCGGCATCGACGAGAAATATACCCTCCAATATTACCTCGACATGGCCCGGCAGCTGGAAGACGAAGGGTCGCACCTGCTGTGTATCAAAGACATGGCGGGCCTACTTAAACCACTGGATGCCAGCTTGCTAGTGGACGAGTTGAAAATGGCGCTGAGCATTCCCGTTCACCTGCATACGCACGACACGGCTGGTATTCAGGCGGCTACGTACCTGAAAGCTATTGATGCGGGCGTTGACATTGTAGACTGTGCGTTGGGAGCGTTATCGGGTCTGACATCGCAGCCAAACTTTAATTCGGTAGTGGCGATGATGCAGGGTCATGAGCGCGAATGCCCCGTTGATCTGCCGTCGCTCAATGCCTATTCCAACTATTGGGAAGATGTGCGTGAGTACTACTATCCGTTTGAAAGCGGCATGAAAGCAGGCAGCGCAGAAGTCTACGAAAACGAGATTCCCGGTGGGCAGTATTCCAACCTCAAACCACAGGCCATCGCCACCGGGCTCGGCGATAGGTTTGAGTTGCTGAAGAAGAACTATTCCGTTGCCAATCAGCTCTTTGGTAACATCGTGAAGGTGACGCCCTCGTCAAAAGTGGTGGGCGATATGGCCATTTTCATGACCGCCAATAACCTCACCGCCGACGACGTACTGGAGCGCGGCGAGGAGTTGTCATTTCCTGAATCGGTGAAAGAGCTGATGAAAGGCATCCTGGGTCAGCCATACGGCGGTTTCCCGGAAAACATCCAGAAAGCGGTTTTAAAAGGCGAAGAGCCCATCACCGGTCGCCCCAACGAACACCTCGCCCCTATTGATTTCGACGCGGACTTTGCCCAGTTCCAGACCGCTTTTCCGCTCAATGACGGCTTCCTGGACTATTTGTCGTACAAAATGTACCCCAAGGTGTACGAGGAATACCACAAAGCGGTAGAGCAGTACGGCGACGTAAGCATCATTCCTACACCCGCCTTTTTCTATGGCCTGAAGCCCAACGAAGAGATTCTGGTGCCCATTGCCGAGGGCAAAAATATCCTTGTCCGCCTCCTGTTCATGGCCGAAGCCGATGAGTACGGCATGCGCACCATCACGTTTGAACTGAACGGCCAGGGCCGGCAGGTACGGGTACGTGACAAGGCACTAAAAGTGGAGAAAGCCCGCAACCAGAAAGTAGGAAAACCCGGCGACGTGGGGGCACCGTTGCAGGGTCGCCTCACACGGATTATGGTTAAGCCCGGCGACGTAGTAAAGAAAAATCAGCCCTTGTTTGTCATCGAGGCCATGAAGATGGAAAGCATTGTGGCCGCCCAGCAGCCCGGCACTGTCAAGCAGGTACTTTTGCCCGAAAACACCACCGTTGAGCAAGACGACTGGGTGATTGAACTTGGATAAGTTATGAGAGCATTTCCCTTGTTCAACTAAACGGTCATACACACGAAAAGCGCGAACGGCATAATCAGATAGTAAGGCAATTGCATGCTGTTTTGGCGGCGGGCAAGTTGCCAGATCATAATAGCATTGCCAAGTAAGCGCAGGGCAGGCAAATCGAGCAGGACGCCTGCGGCTTTAATTACGCCCCCTGCCAGCATGCTTACGCCGAGGTGCCCAAGGTAGTCAAGGATGTTGGCGGTGAGGCGGTTGCCCGAATGGCGGCTAATGTAGGCAAGTACCAGCCCCAACTGACCGGTCAGCGCAATCATTGCCAGTGCACTGAAATGACCAACGGCCCCAGGTCACCAACAGCAAGCGCACCATAGAACAACGTCAGAAACATGATGCGGTAGCCTATGTACAGATCGGGGTTGAGGTCCATCACATGCCAGTTTCAAACAGGGCTGTATCGCGCACAAACCGCACAAATAAGTCACAGTCAGTCTACCTATTTCGAGGAAATGCGGGTCAACAGCCGTAGCGGTTCCGTAGTAATTCTTACATTTGACCAATGCTACCTAAGCCGTTTCCCGATCTGATCAACCACCTGAGGCATCGTTTACAGCAACCTCTACCGGGCGAGGCAGCACACCAATTGATGGCCTCGTCGGCCCGGACCAAACTCGGTATTCGCCCTAATGAACGTACCCGGCGCAGTGCCGTACTGATCCTGTTCTATCCTTATCAGGATTCGATCTTTCTGCCGCTGATCCTGCGGCCCCAATACGACGGTGTACATGCCGGGCAAATGGCGTTTCCGGGTGGGCGGATGGAACGCACCGACCGCGACCTCACGCAAACAGCCCTCCGCGAGGCGCAGGAGGAAATCGGCATCCGGGTGCAGGACGTCACGGTGCTGGGGCAACTCTCAGAGCTGTTTATTCCGCCCAGCAATTTCTACGTGCAGCCCGTAGTGGGCATGCTCACAGGCCGCCCCGACTTTTATCCCGACCCCCGCGAAGTAGACGCCGTTGTGGAAGTAAACCTCAATACCCTTCTCGACGAAACCATCGTGGGCGATAGCCAGATTGAGGTGCGCGGCATTACGGTCGACGCCCCCTATTATGCCATCGAAGGTCATCGCGTGTGGGGTGCCACCGCCATGATGATCGCCGAGTTGCTGGCTGTAATAAAGTGAATAGGCTGAAACGCTTCACGTATGTGCTTTACTAGGCGCGAAGCGTTCCTGCCTGTTCACGCATTATTTCTCAAACAGCCGCCTGATCACGTCCTGCTGGTTTTTGGCGAAGATGGCGCGATCGGGTGATTCAGCGAGGAGGGTGTTGGGTGGGTAGTAGCTGTGCTGGGCGTAGCTGTCGGCGTATAGCTCAAACCGTTGGCGCGAAAGCAGGTTGGTCACGCCGGGTCGCTGCCGAAACTGGCGCAGTGCAGCCAGGTCAATGTCGGCGTTGGCTACCATGCTTTCGCCATAACCTGCCTCGGCGAGTACCAGACCGCGGTAATCAACAATCTTCGAGCCAGCGTCTACCGACCCCATGGGGAGGGCCATGCCGGTTATCCCTGCCGAGTTGGCCGACACCACATAGCCCATGTTTTCAATGGCCCGCGCCAGCTTACCCACATTTTTCTGGGTCTGCATGGGTGAGCCAATTTCGGACGTTGAGTGCAGAAAAATTTCGGCACCACGCATAGCCAGGCAACGGGCCACTTCGGGGTATAGGATCTCTTCAGATGCGATGCAGGCCAGATTACCGATGTTTGTTTTCACCACCGGAAAAATTGACTCGTAGCCGTAGGCTTCCAGGTAATACGCCCAAACGTCGTGGGGAGTGGGCGTGTTGAGCGCGTTTAGCCGACGGTAGCGCAGGATTACATCGCCACCAGGGCCAATGATAAAACTGGTCTGGAAATAGAGTTCCGTCAGGTGTGGGTCCAGTTCGTAGGCGTTGCCGGAAAAGTAAATTTTGTGCTTCTGGGCCAGCGCACCTAGGGCCTCATAAATACGACCGTCGATTTCGATAGCGGCTTTCTCGCGCCATTCTACCAGGCTTTCACTCACCGGAAAACCCGTCAGAAAGTATTCGGGCACCACCACCAGCAGGGTGTCACGGCCGGTATGAGCAATAGAGGCTTCAATCTGTTTGTCGATCCGGTCAATAGACGCCAGCATTATGGCTTCGGCCTCATCGCGGTTGGTAGCAGCATTAACGGTTTGGCAGGTTAATTGAAGGGCAAGAGCTTTATACATGTGTGTTACGGGGGGATTATACGCCGCCCAAATTACACAGTTGGGGTTGAATTCTGCGCTAACTTTCGCCCATGAACTTCATCAACGAACTCGACTTCGCCCGTCAACTCGATCAGAATGACCCCCTACGCGCCTACCAGGACCGTTTTCACATACCGCAGCGCAATGGGCAGCGCCTGCGTTACTTCTGCGGAAATTCATTGGGCCTTCAGCCAAAATCAGTTCGGGCAGCAGTAGACCATGAACTGGCCGTTTGGCAAAATCTGGCAGTAGAAGGCTGGTTTGAGCAGGATGAAGTGGTACGCAACCAGCCCTGGCTCACGATTCATGAACGCAGTAAACCCGCCCTGGCCCATATTGTGGGCGCACTGGAAACGGAAGTCTGCGCCATGAACAACCTGACAATCAACATGCATCTGCTGTTGACCTCGTTCTACCGCCCGGCGGGCCAACGCACTAAAATTCTGACCATCGGCGGCGATTTTCCGTCAGATATGTATGCTTTTGAAACACACCTCCGCGCCCGTGGCTTAAACCCCGATGAGGTATTAATTGAAGTGTTTCCTCAACCCGGTCACGATACCTGGCAACCCGCTGATCTGCTGACCGCCATTGACCAGTATGCCGACACACTGGCGCTGGTGCTCTTTAGCGGCGTGCACTATTATACAGGGCAGGTTTTCGACATGGCTGCCATTGCCCGGGCCGCCCACAACGCCGGCGCACTGGTGGGGTTCGACCTGGCACATGGGGTAGGCAACGTGCTCCTGCAACTGCACCAGTGGCAGGTTGATTTTGCCTATTGGTGTTCCTATAAATACCTCAATGCCGGACCGGGGGGCGTGTCGGGCATTTTTGTCCATGAGCGTCATCACGCCGACTCGGCTACGTTACCCCGTTTGGCTGGGTGGTGGGGGTATGACCAGCCGCAACGGTTTGCCATGACGAAGGGGTTTATGCCGATGCCCGGCGCCGATGGTTGGCAGGTAAGTACGCCCACCGTACTGGCCATGGCCACCCATGATGCCGCCGTGCAGATCACTGCCGAGGCCGGCATGAACAACCTGCGGCAAAAAAGCGAACGCCTGACTGGGTACCTCTATTACCTGCTAAACGACCTTGTGCATATCATCACGCCCAGCGACCCGGCACAACGCGGCTGTCAGTTGTCATTGCTGTTACCTGAACAGGGCAGACAGGTGTTTGACCAGCTTACTGCGGCAGGTATCATCGGCGATTGGCGCGAACCGGATTGTATCAGGTTAGCGCCCGCACCCCTCTATACGTCGTTTGAGGACGTATGGCAATTGGGCCATACACTACGCGACATCCTTGCCCGAAGGCGGTGAAGATGGCAACATTACATTGCCTCCAATGCGGCTTTTGTTCAATTCAGCCAGCGCATAATAAATTCGTTGTAGTGTTTTCTCAATCTCGATCCAGCCTTCGTCAGTGCCTAAATCGATGCCGAAGACGGTACGTTTGTCTTGCGCCATAAACGTGAGTAACGTCATACCGCTCAGAATAATCGCAGAAAAAGGCCTGCCATAGTCGGTCTGAATCAGGCTGCTCAGTTCATCAATCGTATTGCGAAGCTGCGATTCTTTTTCATCAGCATAGGGATTAGCTACGCCCGGTTGATAAGCCATAAGATCGTTTTTCAGAAAGCTCTGCGCCTGCGGATTCTCGCGCAGGAGTCTGAACTCTGTGATAACGTAATCGCAGCAGGCCTGGAAAAACTCGTCGATGGGCGCCCCTCGAAGCCGATCAACGTCGATGGGTGGCGTATCAACAACGGGTTTATACTTGTTATAATAGGCGTTGATCAGTCCGTCGATACCGCCGAAATAACGGTATATCAGTATCTTATTTACCTTGGCGTGTTGAGCTACTTTATTTATTTTGATCTGGTCGAGGCCCTCTTCGGTTAGTAGTTCATGAATGGCGTCAATTAGTCTGTTTTCGGTTTGTATACGGTCTCGAGTCATCCGATTAGAAAGGTGTGGCTTGTTTGATGAATGCTGAATTGAAAACAAACAGCGTTAATAACGCTTTGTTTTTATGATACTGTTTACTAATT
This sequence comes from Fibrella rubiginis, assembly GCF_017353185.1. Classification (GTDB taxonomy): domain Bacteria; phylum Bacteroidota; class Bacteroidia; order Cytophagales; family Spirosomataceae; genus Fibrella; species Fibrella rubiginis. Next base: position 75,686 of record NZ_JAFMYV010000016.1, read on the forward strand.
AATGTTAACAAACTAGATTACAGTATATAAGTTTAATAGTATGTAACTTACTTTTGAGTTAACGTTTTTGCAAAGTAATGACCTATTCGCCAATACGTTCAAGTAGGCATTAGCGATAAAGCTATAATAATTTTGCTAAAGTTTATTTATTTTTTTATAAAACGGACGTTTTTCCGAATCCCTTCCAGTTTTGTCCGCTTTATAGCCGAACGGCGAAACAGGTTCTTGAATAATTCTTCTGTAATCTCTTCCCAGTCTGACTGATTAAAGCTGGCTAATTCGGGTGATAGCGAGAATTCAGGCGTTTGGTGGGGTTTGGCAAAGCGATTCCAGGGGCATACGTCCTGGCAGATGTCGCAGCCAAAAATCCAGTTCTCAAACTTGCCCTTCACCTCCTGTGGTATAGCTTCCTTCAGTTCAATCGTGAAGTAAGAAATACAACGGCTTCCATCTACCACATAAGGAGCCACAATGGCATCGGTTGGGCAGGCGTCGATGCAGCGGGTACAGGTACCGCAGTGATCAGTGGTGGGGCCATCAGGCTCAAGGGCCAGGTCGAGGATAAGTTCGCCGATGAAAAAGAAGCTGCCCATCTGTCGATTCAGCAGATTTGTGTGCTTGCCTACCCACCCCAATCCTGACTTAGCCGCCCACGCTTTGTCCATTACCGGAGCCGAATCAACGAAGGCCCTCCCCCCTACTTCACCAATATCTGTGTGAATAAACTGAAGCAATGACTTCAGCTTGTCTTTTAAAATGAAGTGGTAATCTGTACCATAGGCATATTTCGCAATTTTGTAGTCATCATCCCCTTCCGGCAGGCGCATTTCCGGGTCGTGACCGGGGAAATAATTCAGCAATACCGATACTACCGACTTAGCTCCATCAACCAACAGTCGGGGGTCAAGTCGCTTATCGAAATGGTTAGCCATGTAGCCCATCTGACCGTGCATATGCTGAGTGAGCCAGTTTTCAAGCCGGGGGGCCTCCTTTTCCAAAAAGTCGGCCCGGGCAATACCACAGAAATCGAAACCCAACTCGCGCGCTTTATCCTTAATTTTTTGCGCGTTACTGGCTGTAGTTACACTTGACATATCAGCAGAACAGTGCGTGTTGCTTATGGGTTTCGTTTGGAAAAGGGCAGTAGAAGCCCCATTGAGGGCTAATCACATAGTCGTCGCGACAGTTGGCAGATCAGGCATTTAACAGGTTATTTACCCAGGTTACGGCATGAGCAACAGCGTCTGTCAGCAAGGTGGTAGTTGTTGAAACAGCTACCCCTAAAAATGGCATCTGGCGTGACTTTTGTGCAGTAGCGACGGCTTTCCCTGTCAGCAGGATAACCAGAAGGTATGCCGTTGTAACCAATTTCTTACACAGTAATGAAGCCGTAAAAGCGATTTTAGCCAGAAGTATGGATAAAAAACCGTTTCTGTACAATTCTGAGCTACTTTTGCCTACGTTCAGACCTACTACTTTTTAGGGTTCAGAACTACACCAGTATTAGGCCTATAACCAGCCCTTTATGGCAGCGGAGACTGGTTAAAAGCGACTTAATGAACGGACCGTTGCCTAAATTCTTTACAGGAGCGTTTCTTGATTTAAGTTAGTGAAGTTGTATTTTGCCAACGAATCAAAAATAACTGTACGTATGCACAGACTTATCCGACTCATGGCGGGCCTCACGTTCCTCTATGCGGGTACGACGGCCACCCATGCACAGCAGGGCGACACGTTACGCCGTAACCAGGCGACGGATCGCTATGCCCCCCGTGAACGCATCTTCAATCTTGGTAAGGGAGGCTTTGCTGACACCGTTAATCGGGCCAGCTTCAAGAGCCAGTACCCCAATCTTACCGAGTTGCAGGACTGCGACACAACCTTGCAGACTTTCGCACTGGCCCGGCGTATATCGCCCTGGCGAATAGGCTTCTATGCTGGACCAGCTTTTGCGTACTGCGGATCATGGGCTAACACGTTTGGCCCAACAAAACGTGATAATTCGCTCTATAACGGCACCGGGATTAACACGACGTTCAGCGCCGACTACTTCTTCACCAAACCAGAGAAGAAATTTAAACTAGGTCTGAGTGCCGCTTTGGGCTATCAGAATTTCTACACCCGCGACGACTGGAAAACCGACTTTTTGGCCATCGCCAATACCCGCGGTATTCAAAGCGACCGGGTAACGCTCAGGAACAAACCACAGGAAGACTTTTTCCTGACTGTTGGTCCAATTTTATCCTGGGAGATTGGTCGCCGGAAAAACCCATTCCGCACGGCAACGTTTATTGAAGCTGCCGCTCGTGGTGGTCTTTACCGGACAGAGTCAGCCTTTAACGGAGCCTCAGTACCAAGCGCTGGCACAACCGCCGAGCAGATCGTTCGGATTGTTGAACCAAGCAACCGGTTGCTGCATTTTGGTGCCAACGCATCGGTGGGCGTGTTCTTCCCTATTGGCAATAGCTGGCTCCTGGGGCCTCAGGTACAGGGTTACTACACAGATTTGAACTACCTCATTATTGATGGGGGTCAGACAAACCTGCCCAATAACCTGTTTGAATTCACCCGTAAGCACGGTGGTTTCTCGGCTGGTTTGGGGGTTCGCAGAACTTTCATCCAGAAGCGTCTGATTCCGAAAGCACCAACGTTCTGCCCAACCTGCGATTCGATTCCAAGGCTGACGCTGAACTTCCGCAACGCGCCGCTTAATGGCCTCACGCTGGCAGCCGATAGTATCCCTGACAACGTTACGGCGCCAACCATCAGCTGGCGTTCAACGACGATCAACCCCAAGAACGAAACCTTTACGGCTCGTTTGTACTTCCGCCCAGACAGTGTAGGTACGCAGGCAACGGGTGACCAGATCATTGCACAGGTGGTTGATACGAAAGACACGACGCTGGCATTCCCCACGCAGTACCTGCAAAACGGCAAGCCAACCCGTGGTTTCTACTATGTAACGGTACACAACCATCAGACAGCACCCTGTGGTGATTGTATGAGCGAAGTGGCCACTACAAGCTTCGCGATACTGGGTAGCCAGCGGTCACCGCTAGACACAGTCGGCAAGCCATGCGAGTTCCGTCACCGTCTGGAGCGCCTGGAGGTATACTACCGCAACCCATACACACGTGAGGTAGCCAACATCTGCTACTGTAACGGTCAGGTTACGTCGGTGGGTGATACAACTACCCGTCTGCGTTACCGTACGCTGAACCGTCGTCTGGCAACCCAGCCGTTCGAGTTCGACACTACGGCACTGATCCTGAACATCCGCGAACTGCCAGGCGATCTGGCCCGTACGCTGCAGCAGGAGAAGTCGCAGATCGAAAGTGGCAAAGCCATCCGCTTCAAAGGTCGTCGCGTTCGTCCGCAGGTGCAGTACTTCCGTGCTGTGTTCAGCGTAACGCAACTCCCATGCAATGGCCAGCCAGAGCGTAGCGTAGGTAGCTTCAACACCGTGATCAGCGATAACACGTACTCGATCACCGACCTGAAGCCACTAAACGCCGACCAGTACCAGAAACTGATCACGCCGCCAGCCCCACGCAAAAAGGCTCGCCGGAGTGGCAACAGCGGTCGCCGCGACATGAGCTTCGGCATCGACGAAGTGAATAAGTAAGCCGCCTGTTTCGTTTATACATGCAAAAAGGGCCGGATCTGATGATCCGGCCCTTTTTGCATGTATAAACGAAACAGGAAGTGATGTGTGGTAAACGGTAAGTGGTGAGTTTGCTTACGCTGGAGTAACCCAGGTGTGTAAGCAAACTCACCACTTACCGTTTACCACGCATCACTTCCTGCCTCTCTATCACTTCTTGCTACTGAACCGTAAACGAGGCAATAGCCGTGTATTGCTGGTATCGTTCGCGGGAATTGGTCTTGGGCTTGGCAAACACGTGAAGCGTTTGTGGACCCCGGCGGGGCATCTTCACCTGCAGCTGATATGAGTCTCCGTTACGGGCAATGTTGACCGGCACAGCCGAGGCAGAAGAACTACCGCGCGGCCCCACCGAACACCAGAACCCTACGTCGCCTTCGTTAGTCAGGTTCAGCGTCACCCCATCAGCAGCCCGGAGCAGCCCCTGCTTCGGGAAATAGGGTGTGAAGCCCATTGTGAAATAGGCATCGTAATATTTAGGAAACCGGTCGAAGTCGGGTTTGCTTACCGGCCGGTTCAACAATTGCCAGCGACTGTCGAGCGGCAGGTGCTGCGCGATAAACGCCTGCGGGTCGGTCATGAAATAGAAGTCGTTGGGCTTGCCGCTCTGCGCCGTAGCACTGGCCCAGGTCAGATCAAAAAGATACCAGTCGCCGTCTAGGTAAACAGCGTTCCACTCATGGTCGATGCCGCCCGTGGGCAGTCCGGCCTGCGCGTCGCTGTGGCGCGAGTAGCCTTTGACCGTTACCGCCTGAACACCCGCCCGGACAAGCAATTGCTTAAATATTAATGAGAAACCCGTACAGACCGTACGCCGCGTTTGCAGGGCACGGTTCGCGTAGGCTATCTCCGACGCGTAGGAAGCCCCCGTGTAGGTGCTCATATCGTAGCGCACGTGCGACATAATCCAGGCGTATACCGACCGGGCTTTGGCCAGATCAGTGCGGGCCGGCGACGTCAGGTAGGTGCTTAGGCTTTGCAGGTTCTTTGCGTAGGCTTCCGGCGTGTTGCGGGCATAGGTGTCAATCACGTCAAACCGGGCCGCGTTGGCGGCAAGGTTGACAGCTACATGTTTCGGTTCGGCCCCTTTGGGAGAGAGGGCCGTGCTTCCCGTTATAAGGAAGGCGGCAAGAATGGCAGGGAGGGTGTATTTTCGCATACCTCAGTTCAATCACACATCAGATTAACCGCTATGCCCGCCATTTTATTGTTTACCCTCTACCTGCTCTTCGCCACTATGGAAACTGCCACTGCTCAACCCACCGTTTCGGCCCAATCGTCGCCTATGACCACGCTTTCGTTCCGGCTTGGGCCAGGTCAGGATTTGAAAGCTGTCCTGGACGAACTGGCGCAGAAACACCATGTTGCCGCAGGCACTCTGCTTACCTGCGTGGGCATCCTTACCGATGTGGCCCTTCGCCTGGCCAACCAGGACGGCCCTACGGTATATCAGGGGCATTTCGAGATTGTCTCGCTGGTGGGTACGCTGTCTACCAACGGTAGCCATATTCACCTGGCTGTATCTGATTCTACCGGACGAACGTTGGGCGGACACCTGATGGCCGGTTGCAAAATTTACACCACCGCCGAAATCGTTGTTGGTCTGCTGCCAGACCTTGTTTTTACCCGTGAACCTGACCCCACTTTCGGCTACAAAGAACTGGTGGTGCGAAAAAAGAAAAAGTAGGTAAAAGCATACTGCGGCCAGCCGTCAGCCGCCGCCCACTAAAGAAGTTTGTTTGCCAGTTGGGTTTGCACTATTATAGTACCTATTGCGTTAATTGCCTAACAGATAAAGACTTATGCGTTACGTAATTATACTGGCTGTTCTGCTTCTTGGAGCCTGCGCCAGCAAAAACAACACCATCCAGCCAGCCGTCACCAACACAGGTGATCCCATTTATACTGACCCCACAAGCTGGACGTCCATTCAACTCAATACGGCCTACACCATCAAATTTCCCGCCGGTTATGAAGGACCGGGAGCCGTTGGGTTTGAAGGACTCAGCTTTGGCAAGAACCGGGTTGACAAACGGGCTATGCTGAGCTACAGTTTCTGTGGTCCACTTCTCTGCAATGAATACGGCAATCCGCTGTTTGGCGGTGATCCACTCGGTGGAAAAACACCGGTCACAATGGCCTATGGTGGGCAAACACTGACCAAATCTGTTGTGCTAACGCAGGGTAACACCATCAATGGCATCTTCTATTATTCAGAAGCGCCTAAGGCAGTTGGCGTGTTGTATCTGCTCGACAGGGGGGTGTTCAAAGAATCGCTCAATGCCCAATTCGACAGTGAGGTGCAGGCCGAAGTTATCACCATCATCAAAACAATTCAGCCGAAAGTATAGCGATCGACTTCAGTATATATACCGTATTACGTCACTAGACCGCTACGGTTGAGTAGTAAACATTCCTTTTGCCTGACGGTTTATCAGGTGGTACTCTATACCATTTATATCAACCGTTATGAACACTGTACAAAGCGCCTCGTCGGCTACAATCCCGTCGCGGCCAGGACAACCCTATCCACTTGGGGCTACCGTTGACGACCAGGGCGTTAATTTCTCTATCTATTCTGAAAATGCCACAGGCGTATCGCTATGCCTGTTTTCGTCGAAGCGCGGGGAGCGCGAAACCCACCGCATCGAGCTGACCGAGAAGACCGAGAACGTCTGGCATATCTACCTCGAAGGCCTCAAGGCCGGTCAACTTTACGGCTACCGCGTCGACGGGCCGTATGCCCCCGAAGAGGGTCACTACTTCAACGCCAACAAGCTGCTGCTTGACCCCTACGCCCGCGAAATTCATGGCACCGTGGGTGGCGAAACCCATACACTTGGCTATAATTTTGAGAGTGATGCCGACGATCGTTTCATGGAAATGAGCGACGCAGACAGCGGTAAAGTGGCCCCCAAAAGTGTGGTCATCGACTCAGCCGCGTTTGACTGGGAGGACGACAAAGCGCCCCGCACCCCCATGCACAAATCGGTGGTGTATGAGATGCACGTGAAGGGATTCACCTTCCAGCACCCCACCATCGACGAAGCCATTCGGGGTAGCTATGCTGCGCTGGGCACACCCGAAGCCATTGATTATTTTAAAAAGCTGGGCATCACATCCGTGGAGTTATTGCCCGTGCATCAATTCAGTAACGAAAGCTACTGGGGCTACAACACCATCGGTTTTTTTGCTCCCCACAACGGCTACGCGTCCAGCGATAATGTGGTGCATGAGTTCAAGCAGATGGTAAAAAACCTGCACGAAGCAGGCATTGAGGTAATCCTCGACGTAGTCTATAACCATACTGCCGAAGGCAACCAGTTTGGCCCTACCCTATCGTTTAAGGGCATCGACAACCGGGTGTATTACCACACTGTACCCGACGACCCGCAGTATTACATGAACCACACGGGCACGGGCAACACCTTCAACCTGACGCATGCCCAAACGCTGCGCCTGGTGATGGACAGTCTGCGTTATTGGGTACAGGAAATGCACGTTGATGGATTCCGGTTCGACCTGGCATCGGCGTTGATTCGTAACCTTGGCGACAACGTATCGTCGTTTCTGGATACGGCCAACCAGGACCCCATTCTAAGTCAGGTGAAGCTCATTGCCGAACCCTGGGATATTGGCTCATATCATGTAGGGCAGTTCCCGGTGCGCTGGTCGGAATGGAACGGCAAATACCGCGACTGTGTACGGAAGTTCTGGAAAGGCGATGAGGGCCTTGCCCACGAGATGACCCTGCGCACCCTGGGTAGCCCCGACCTCTACGCCGATGGACGCGGACCAGGCAACAGCGTCAACTTTATTATTGCCCACGATGGCTTTACGCTCAACGATCTGGTGAGCTATAATGAGAAGCACAACGAGGCCAATGGCGAAAACAACAACGACGGCGAAAGCAACAACGAAAGCTGGAACATGGGTGCCGAAGGCCCTACCGACGATGCCGCCATTAACCAGGCCCGTGAACAGCAAAAGCGCAATTTCCTGTCGACGCTGCTGCTCAGCCAGGGCGCTCCCATGTTTATGATGGGCGACGAATATGGCCGTACGCAGCACGGCAACAACAACGGCTACAACCAAGACAGCGAGATAAGCTGGTTTAACTGGAACTGGGACGAGAAAAATCAGGCCCTGTTCGATTATACCAGTCAGCTTATTGCCCTGCGCCAAAAATACCCACTGCTGAACCGCCGGAAGTTCTACCTACAGGAAGAAATTGACTGGCTACGTCCCGATGGTCATGCCTTTACGCCCGAAGACTACGCGAACCCCGACACCCGTTGCCTGGCCCTTTGGATTGATGGCGCACGGGTAGAAGAACAGGATGAGATGGGACAGCAAATCAGCGATACCGACGAAGGTAAGAGCAAGCTACTGTGGATCATGAACAGCTACTGGGAAGAGATACCCTTCCAGCTGCCAGCTCCCCACAAATCGCGGACGCACTATGAAGTAATCGTAGATACCGCCGTCGGCGAAATCGAGTCCGGCAAACGTGTCGATGTGAAAACGCCCTTTGTCGTACCTGGCCGTAGCTCGATACTGCTGAGGATGGTGTAAGTTGATAGCATAGATATAAGAGATAAGAGCCAAGAAATAAGACTGCTGACGCACAGATACGCTTGCGTCAGCAGTCTTATTTCTTGGCTCTTGTCTCTTATATCTATGTGCCCTTCTATTCGACTAATAACACCTTCTGCGTAGTGCGTTGACCGTTGTGCAGGAGGGTGAGCAGGTAGTAGCCACGAGGCACCTCGCGGACGGGAACAGTCAGCAACTGTTGGCCTGTGGTATGGGGCTTCGTGAGTTTTAATACCGACAGGCCTGCCAGATTAGTCAGCTGTATGCTGGCATCTCCGGCCTCGGTGGCCGAAAATTTCACCGTCAGTTCGTGCTGGGCAGGAATTGGGTAAACCTGCACCCGATTGGTCGCTTCCTGCGTCAACAGCTCAACCGATGGTTCGTCCGTCGACGCCACCCGTGCGCCAGCCGTTGCCGGATACAGCCGCGTCTTTGGAATAATAGACGTACTGACACCTGGGTATGACCAGCCTAGCCGCGCTACAGCCCCTATGCCATTCTCATAGTATTCCAGGCGGATGTTGTACCGCTGACCGGCCGTCAGGGCGATACCAGCGCTATTGTCTGTAACAGGTGGGTGATCGGTCCAGTTATCAATGACCAGGTTGTTGTTTACCCACAGCCGTACCCCATCATCGGCGATGGTAGTGAAAACGTAGTTGGCCGTTACCGGGGCTTCAACCTGCCCACTCCAGCGGACCGAAAAATTATCCACGTTCACAGTAGCGGCAGGTGAACCCGTACCCCAGTCGAAGTCCACAACGGCGTCGGTGCGGTTAAGTACGGGGGAGCCAGTCAGGGACTTGTTGTTGAAATAGCTGCCCAGTAAACCCGTACCCGAATTGGTAATCACGGTTGGAGTAGAGTTGGCAGTACCCACGCGGTAGTAGGCCGAGGCGGGAATGACCTGCCTGGTAATGCCCGGCCCGCTATAACTTACCACCAGGTTTTGGCCGCCGCCGCCCTCATAATAGGGCACCATGATAGCATGCTTGCCTGCTTTCAGACCAATAGTGCCTGACCGCTCCTGCTCGGGGTGCCCACCATCATTGTCTACTACCTGCGTGGTGCCGATGTAGAGTTTACTGCCATCATCTGAAAACGTATAAAACGTATACTGACCATCGGTGGGCACCGACACATAGCCCCGAAACTGCATGCCAAAACTATCTTCCCGGTGGGGCGTGCTTAGGTTAGCCTGGTCTGTTGTGCCCATGCGAACAGGCGCGAGGTTGCCGAAATCGGGCAGATTATTACCCCAGCTACCTTCATAATAGCCATAATCGAGGCCATTTACAACATTGGCCGGATTCTCCGGATTGCGCAGGTTGGCTACTAAAGCCACCGGTGTACTGGCACCTACGCGGAAGAAAGCCGAGGCGGGTATGACCTGCTTGCCGATACCCGGGCCACTGTAGCTCACGCTTAGGGCCTTGCCCCCACCCCCCTGCAAATACGGGATGCTGATGGCGTGCCTGCCCGCTTTCAGACCAATCGTGCCTGCCCGCTCCTGCTCGGCATGACCAAAGTCATTGTTGACTACTTCGGTCGTGCCGATGTAGAGCTTGCTGCCATCGTCCGAGTAGGTGTAGAAGGTATATTGCCCGTCGGCGGGCACGTTGATGTAGCCCGTGAACTTGAGGCCAAAGTTGTCCTCCCGATTGCGCTGGCTCAGGTCGGGCTGAGCTGTTTGCCCTGACTTGACAGGACTAACCCCGTTCAACTGAGAGACCTGCCCCCACGAGCCTTCGTAGTAGCTATAGTCGAGTCCGTTTGTCGCATTAGCCGGGTTCTCCGGGTCGCGCAGGGTAGCCACGGGTGGCGGTGGTGGCGGCGGGGTGCTGCTGCCCACGCGGAAGAAAGCCGAGGCGGGTATGACCTGCTTGCCGATGCCGGGGCCGCTGTAGCTTACGCTCAGGGCCTTGCCCCCGCCCCCCTGCAAATACGGGATGCTGATGGCGTGCCTGCCCGCTTTCAATCCAATCGTACCTGAACGCTCCTGCTCGGCATGACCAAAATCGTTGTTGACTACTTCGGTCGTGCCGATGTAAAGCTTGCTGCCATCATCAGAGTTGGTATAGAAGGTGTACTGCCCATCAGTGGGCACGTTGATGTAGCCGGTGAACTTGAGGCCAAAGTTGTCCTCCCGGTTGCGCTGGCTCAGGTCGGGCTGCCCTGTTTGGCCCGACTTGACAGGAGTAACCCCATTCAGTTGAGAGACCTGCCCCCACGAGCCCTCGTAATAGTTGAAATCAAGCCCCACTACGGCGTTGGCTGGGTTTTCTGGGTCGCGAAGTGGGGCGGCGGGCGGGGGGGACCCACCATCTTTCAGCAACACCACCGACGTAAACGGGGCCAGCGTGATCTGATCAGCATAGAACGTATTACGGGCATCGCGGTAGTTGCCGTTTAGCCTAATCGTTTTATCGCTACCCGTGTCGTTGTACTCAAACCGAATGTAATCATTGGGGTTCTGCGTACTGGGATTGTACGTGATAGGGCTGTTTGACGAGCCACCATCCTGCCCGGAACGACTCTGCCAGTCGGCCAGCGGGCGGTCGGCACCAACTAGGTTACCATTTACGCCGTAGACGATGCGAATTTTGTTGTTATCCTCAAACGGACGGGCATATACGTTGCTGCTGTACTGCCCGTAATTGTTCAGGTCGTTCAGGTGCGACTCATACTTAGCTACCAACTGATCGGTAGTGCGGCTGAAGAGGATATTATTCTGGATGACGTTGTTGTTGGGCGAACATGAATTGGTGATGCTCGTCATAGACAGTTGCGCCTCTCCGTTGTTGTAGGAGGTGTTGTTTTTCACCTGCACCGACGACGATCCGTGCAAATAGATACCCAGCCCCTTACAGTTAAAGACCGAGTTTCCCGACAACTCAATATTGGTAGTGCAGTCGTCGAGATAAATACCATTGGCACCTGAATAGGCCCCACCGGGCGTACCTTCTGCCGTGCCAATGCCATTGAAGACGATATTATTCAGCAGGCGTACGCCGCTCATTCCCTGATGATTACCGTTCCATATGTATAGGCCACCCCCATCGCTTTTGGTCACGCAGAAGTTCGACACCCGGTTGCGCTGAATCGTGGTGTTGTTGGCGAAGTTGACGCCATTATAACCAATCTGATCAACCACGTTGTTCTCGATCAGCGTGTTGGCGTAGGAGGCAGACTGAAACCCGGTGTAGGTGCCATCACCGCTCTTACCTCGTCCCGGCACCAGGCCAATGCGCTGCACTGTGTTACCCCGGAAAGTGAGATTCTGGTAGCCGCCAATGGCAAACCCGTTATTGTTAACGTCCTGAATCAGGCCGTTTTCCATCAGAATGGTGTTGCCCCCTCCCTGAATTAGCACGCCATCTTCACCCGCGTTGGTCACCTCGACACCCGACACAGTGATGTTCGATCCATTGTTGATCAGTAGGTTCGTGCTCAGGGCCTGCGTTATCTCCAGGTTGCGAAGCGTGATGTTCGACACGTTGTTGAGGTTTACGGCCTCATTATTGGTCGTGGCCGTAATGGTCTGCCCGTTGGGGTTGCTGCCGTCATAAATCCGCAGCGTCTTGTTGTTGGGGTTATAGTACCACTCACCCGGTTGATCGAGGGTGGCGGGGTGATTCTGAATGAAAAACCCGAACCCGTCAGCTATGTCGTACCCACTGTTATTGTTGAGGGTCAGGCTTTTACCGTTCTGTTTGGTAATGGTGGCCCGGTCCAGAATCCATTGCACAGGCCGCACTACAGCCTCGCCCCCGGTCCAGTCTATACCGCCCAGTTCGTCCTTGCTATCCAGCCTCACCTTGCCATTGTGCCCCTGTACGGTGAGGTAGCCACGGTTAGGAGCGTCTAGGTTTGGGTAACGTCCCAGTGGAAGAGCTGAGCCGTTTTTATATACGCCCGTGGTGCGGCTACCCAGATCGATATTGGCTTGCCAGGTATTGTTTCCAATATTGGTCCAGTTGCTTACCGATACAGACCCCGCCAGCACAGGCTTCTTACCCGACCCAAACGCATCAATGACAATGGGCTGACCAGCATTGCCCGACTGACGGATCAGCAACGTACCCCGGAAGGTGTCGCCCCGCCGAAATAAAACCTGATCACCGGGCTGCAGCGTCAGGCTGTTCACCTTGTTGAGCGACTGAAACGGGTTGTCGGCAGAGCGCCCCCCGTTACCGTCGTTACCTGAGTTGGCCACGTAATAGGTAGTCTGGGCCTGTGTGGCTACGCTACTAACGAGTAGCAGTGCAGCAAACATGGCAAAGACGAAGGGGCTGATTTTTCGATGGCAGAGATGCTGATTACGTTGCACTTGGATCAAAGAAGCTTTTGGTTGGACATTTAAGTTTCGGTGGAAAATGGATAAGTATTAGTACTCTACCATTTCGGTAAACTTAGTACGCTAATCCTGTTTGATCAAATTGCCTTTTTAATTGACTGAATGGAAGGTCAATTTTTTTAGCGTTCAAAAAGGATTGGTAATCAGCCAATAGTGGCAATTTGCGTACCAGTTTTCAGCCGAAAAAAAAGGCCAAAAAAAAGTTCAGGCAATTTTAACAGCGATTTCGCGTTGAGCTAAAATACTCATATCTAAACTAATAATAATTATAGTTAAGTACCTGATACTGTTTACGTTAATATGATCAAACTTTCAACATATCAGCTACCAACTTGTGGGTCAGTAAAGTGATTTTAAGCAGACCTTAAGTATGTTGTATGGCCTGTTTTGTTACAATAAATCAATCTTTTTAGGCTTATTTATTCGTGTTTGCTCAAGGCCAGATTAATCCTATACAGTTTGGCACGACAGGCACGGCTACAAAAAAGAATGCCGCCACTCAACGTGGCGGCATCAGGAAACGAACCGGTTGTATTTATAAGGGCAATCGCTCTAATCAGTCAGCAGCACTTTACTGGTGAACCGTTTGGTACCCTCAACGCCATTAAGTAAGTACACATCCCGCATGAGCGTACGGACGGGGAGCGTAATCAGGTTTTCGCCGGGTGTAACATCATACGTAGACTGAAACACAGGCAACGCACCAACCGATACCAGTTGCAGCACAACCTGACCACCCGTAGCACTATAGTAGCGCACATGAAGCTTATCCTGGGCCGGCACGGGATACACCACCGGCTCGGGTTGATAGCTCACCTCAGGAGCAGCCAGGCGGGCACTCGAGGCGGGGTAGAGCCGGCTCTGGGGCACCAGCTGCTGGCCCTGGCCCCCATAGCTCCACTGCAACCGCGCCAGGGCCCCCACCCCACTCTCGTAGTACTCCAGGCGGATGCTGTACTTCTGACCACCCACCAGGGCCAGCCCCCCACTCGTGTTGCTGGTGGGCGGGTGGTCGTTCCAGTTGTCGATCACCAGGACGTTGTTCACCCACAGCCGCACCCCATCGTCGGCTGTGGTGGTGAAGAAGTAGCTGCCCGTCACCGGGGCCTCGACCTGCCCACTCCAGCGGACCGAGAAGTTGTCGACGTTGACGCTGGGGGCGGGGGAGCCCAGGCCCCAGTCGAAGTCGATGGTGGGGTCGGTGCGGGTGAGCACACTGGGGGCCGTCAGGGTCTTGTTGTTGAAATAGCTGCCCAGCAGGCCCGTGCCCAGGCCTGTTGCAGGCGTCGTGGGTGTAGTGCCGGTACCCACCCGGTAAAAGGCCGAGGCGGGTATGACCTGCTTGCCGATGCCGGGACCGCTGTAGCTTACGCTCAGGGCCTTGCCCCCGCCCCCCTGCAAATACGGGATGCTGATGGCGTGCCTGCCCGCTTTCAATCCAATCGTGCCTGAACGCTCCTGCTCGGCATGACCAAAATCATTGTTGACTACTTCGGTCGTGCCGATGTAGAGCTTGCTGCCATCATCCGAGTAGGTGTAGAAGGTATATTGCCCGTCGGCGGGCACGTTGATGTAGCCCGTGAACTTGAGGCCAAAGTTGTCCTCCCGATTGCGCTGGCTCAGGTCGGGCTGGCCCGTCTGGCCTGACTTGACAGGAGTAACCCCGGTCAACTCAGAGACCTGCCCCCATGAGCCTTCGTAGTAGCTATAGTCGAGCCCATTTGTCGCATTAACCGGATTTTCCGGGTCGCGCAGGGTAGCCACGGGTGGCGGCGGGGGCGGCGTGTTGATACCCACACGGTAGAAAGCCGAGGCGGGAATAACCTGCTTATTCACTCCGGGACCACTGAAGCTCACGCTCAACGCCTGACCACCAGCTCCCTGCACATAAGGAATGGTGATAGCGTGCTTACCGGCTTTCAGGCCAATGGTGCCTGAGCGCTCCTGCTCAGCATGTCCACCGTCGTTATCGACTACCTGCGTAGTACCGATATAGAGCTTGCTGCCATCGTCGGAGTTGGTATAGAAGGTGTACTGACCATCGGCGGGCACAGCCACATAACCCTGAAAACGCAGCCCATAATTACTGTCGCGGTTACGCGGACTCAGGTCTGCCTGACTTGTTTGTCCTACTTTTATGGGCGTAAGGCTGTTGAAATCAGGCAGTTGACCCCAAACCCCTTCGTAGTAGCTGTAATCTAAGCCTACGACAGCATTAGCCGGATTTTCTGGATCCCGGAGCGTAGCCACGGGTGGTGGGGGCGGCGGGGTGCTGCTGCCAACCCGATAGAACGATGCTGCCGGAATGACCTGCTTGCCGATGCCGGGGCCGCTGTAGCTCACGCTCAGGGCCTTGCCCCCGCCCCCCTGCAAATACGGGATGCTGATGGCGTGCCTGCCCGCCTTCAATCCAATCGTGCCTGAACGCTCCTGCTCGGCATGACCAAAATCATTGTTGACCACTTCGGTCGTACCGATGTAGAGCTTGCTGCCATCGTCCGAGTAGGTGTAGAAGGTATATTGCCCGTCGGCGGGCACGTTGATGTAGCCCGTGAACTTGAGGCCAAAGTTGTCCTCCCGGTTGCGCTGGCTCAGGTCGGGCTGAGCTGTCTGCCCTGACTTGACAGGAGTAACCCCGGTCAACTCAGAGACCTGGCTCCAGGCCCCTTCATAATAGCTGTAATCCAAGCCTACTACGGCGTTGGCCGGGTTCTCCGGGTCGCGCAGGATAGTCACGGGGGGCGGCGGCGGGGGTGTAGCGCTGTTGTCTTTGAACAGCACTACCGACGTGAAAGGCGTTAGCGTGACCTGGTTGGCGTACACCTTGTTACGACCGTCGCGGTAAGTACCGCCCAGCGAAACGGTCTTATCGCTGTTGGTGTCGTTGTATTCCAGCCGAATGAAATCGTCAGGATTTTGGGCCGTGCGCGTGGCGGGCTGCAGTTGTACGTTGTCGACCCACAGTGTCTGGCCATCTTCGGTCACCTGCATCGCCACAATGGCGTCGGCTTCGTTGGCATTACCCGTGTACGAGAGTTCGTAGTGCTGCCGGGTGTTGCTCACCAGAACCACCGACCGGGCATCCAGGTCGTTGTATGAGCCGGTTTTTTGCCGGAGGAACACCTCCACCCGCTTAGCGCTTCCCGACGCGACGGCGTCGAACGTCAGCAGATAAACCTGGTTCTGGCTGATCGACCCAACGCTTTTTGAAGCCAGCAGGTATGAGTTGGCCTGGCCTGAACCAGTCGGAAAACCAATACTCAAGCTACCTCCGTCGAGGCGATTGCCGTTATCCCAATTGACCCGTCCGTTGCCATAGGGGCTCCACACGTCCCAGCCTTCGTTGTTGCCACCAAAGGTGCTGTTCAGTTTAAGCTGGCCGCTTCCCGTTACCACAAAAGGTTTGTAGGTGATTGGGCTGTTGAGCGAATTAGGATCTTTACCGTACTGACTTTGCCACTGCCCCAACGATAAGTCGGCGCCGGTAACACCCGATCCGGCATTATACGCAATCCGGAGTTTGAACTGGTCGTCGAATGGTCGGGCATACACGTTGTTGTCGAACTGTCCGTAGTTGCGCAGGTCGTTGAGGTGCGACTCGAACTTGGTGACAAACTGGCTTGGCAGGCGGCTCACCAGAATGTTGTTCTGAATGTTGTTGTTGCTCGGTGAACACCCATCGCTACGGCTGTTGACGGCTAGTTGCGCCTCGCCGTTGTTGTAGGCCGTGTTGTTGAAAAACTGCGCGGTGATGGCCCCGTGCAGGAAAAAACCCAGCCCCCGGCAGTTGAAGGCCGTATTGTCGCGGATATCTACGTTGGTGGTGCAGTCGTCGAGGAAGAAACCGTTGGCTCCCGAATAGTTGCCACCCGGCGTGCCCTCTGGTGCCCCAATGCCATTGAACGAGATGTTGTTCAGAATATGCACATTGTTCATGGGCTGCCGGGTACCATTCCAGATGTAGAAACCACCGCCGTCGCTTTTGGTGAGGCAGAAATTCGATACCCGGTTGCGCCGTAATGTGGTCCCTTCCGTGAAATTGATGCCGTTATAACCAATCTGATCCACCACGTTGTTTTCCACGGTCACGTTGTTGGTCGAGACAGCGTTGAACCCTATGTATGTACCATCGCCGGTTTTGCCGCGGCCCGGCACCAGCCCTACGCGCTGAAGGGTATTGTTCCGAAACGTAAAGTTTTGATAACCGCTGATGTTGACCCCGTTGTTGTTGACTTCATCAATAAAGCTACCCTCCACCAGAACCGTGTTTCCACTGCCCCGCGCCGTCAGTCCGTCTTCGCCCGCCTGGGTGATATCGACGCCTGAAATGGTGATGCCCGTGCCGTTTTCGATCAGCATATTGGTGTTGATCGCCTGCGTAACGGCCACGTTTCGTACTGTCACGTTGCTGACGCTGTTGATACGAACACTCTCCGTATAGGCCGTAGCCGTAATGGTTTGTCCGTTGGGATCTGAATCACTGTACAGTAGCAGGGTTTTGTTGCCGGGGTTGTAGTACCACTCACCGGTCTGGTCGAGGGTAGCGGGGTGGTTCTGAATAAAGTAGCCCCATCCGTCGCTGAAATTATAAGAGCCCGATTCGTTGGCATAAAACGTATTCCCGTTCTGGCTGTTAATTACGCTCCGATTCATAATCCACTGCACCGGCCGGTCTACCACTTCACCACCCGTAAAGTTGGCTGGCACGTTTTCAACGCTCGTGAACTGCGAGGTGCCGCTATGCGACTGAATGGTGAGGTAACCCCGGTTGGGTGCGTTCAGGTTGGGGTAACGTCCCAGCGGCAGGGTCGTACCGTTTCGGTACACACCCGTTACCTGGCCACCCAGAAAGGGTACGCTGGCCTGCCAAAGATTACTCCCTACGCTGTTCCAGCTACTCACGGGCAACGACCCCGCCAGCACGGGTTTGTTGCCCGACCCGAAAGCATCAATGACAATGGGCTGAGCCGAACTGCCCGACTGACGAATCTGCAAGGTGCCCCGGAAGGTGTCGCCCCGCCGAAACAGGACCTGATCGCCCGCCTGCAATGTCAGGCCGTTTACTTTGCCGATGGATTGAAACGGCGAGCCTGCCGAGCGGCCATCGTTATTATCGCTGCCGTTGCTGGCTACGTAGTAGGTCGTTTGACCAAGAGCAGCTGAGCTACAAACAAGCAGCATGGCAGCTACTACGAAAAAAAATGAGGTACAGTTTTTTCGATGACGGAGTTGCTGATTGTGATACACTTGAATCAGATGGATGTTTAGTTGGACACTTATGGACGTTACGGATTGAGCAATAATACTCTATTATTCCTATAAACATAGTAACTTATCTCCAGCCGATCAAGCTGCCTTTTAGCAGGAACCAGCAGACGCGGTTAGCTTATGTCAGCACTAACCGTTTGGCAATCAATGCCCATTAACAGGTTGCACGCAGTTTTTAACCGTAACAGACACACGAAAAATCAGCGCAGTTTTAATGTTAACTTTGTGTTATGTCAAAATATTTACAGTATAACCTACAATAATTATATCCCTATTTACACTTATGTCAGGCCTGAATGGATCAGTTTGCTAATGTTCCTATCCGGTTAACAGGTTGTACACTAGTGGTTTGGTTACACGCTGGTGGCGATGAATAAGACGGGCCATACAGGTCACAAAAAGAGAAGCCACTGCTGATAGCAGTGGCTTCTCTTTTTGTGACCTGAGCCGGATCTGAAACGGCTGCAATCGCATCTATTGGCATTAATCGCTTAAGACTACCTTCCAGGTAAGGCGTTTGTTGCTGTCAACGAGCCTCAGCAGGTATACTCCCCGCATCAGGTTTTGCACAGGCATACTGATCAGGTTTTCGCCTGCCACCAGATCATAAGTAGCCTCTAGTACGGGTTGGGCAGCAACGTTGGTGAGCTGTAGCGTAGCCTTGCCACCCGTAGCACTATAATAGCGTAGCTGTAGTTCACTGCGGGCCGGCACAGGAAAGACCACTGGCTGGGGCAGTGCGTTTAGCTCAATGGAGGCCAGGCGGGCACTCGAGGCGGGGTAGAGCCGGCTCTGGGGCACCAGCTGCTGGCCCTGGCCCCCATAGCTCCACTGCAACCGCGCCAGAGCCCCCACCCCACTCTCATAGTACTCCAGGCGGATGCTGTACTTCTGACCACCCACCAGGGCCAGCCCCCCACTCGTGTTGCTGGTGGGCGGGTGGTCGTTCCAGTTGTCGATCACCAGGACGTTGTTCACCCACAGCCGTACCCCATCGTCGGCTGTGGTGGTGAAGAAGTAGCTGCCCGTCACCGGGGCTTCGACCTGCCCACTCCAGCGGACCGAGAAGTTGTCGACGTTGACGCTGGGGGCGGGGGAGCCCAGGCCCCAGTCGAAGTCGATGGTGGGGTCGGTGCGGGTGAGCACACTGGGGGCCGTCAGGGTCTTGTTGTTGAAATAGCTGCCCAGCAAGCCCGTGCCCGTACCCACCGGCGGTGGCGTCACGATGACTGGGATTCGGAAGAAAGCAGACGCCGGAATGACCTGTTTACCGATACCGGGGCCACTGTAGCTGACGGTGAGCACCTGGCCGCCGCCACCTTCAAAATAAGGAATACTGATGGCGTGCCTGCCCGCTTTCAGCCCAATGGTGCCCGACCGTTCCTGTTCGGCATGCCCCCCGTCGTTATTCACCACCTGCGTACTGCCAATATAGAGTTTGCTGCCATCGTCGGAACTGGTATAGAAGGTATAGACCCCGTCGGTCGGTACGTTGATAAATCCGGTGAACCACAGGCCGAAGTTGTCTTCGCGGTGCTGAACAGCCAGGTTAGCCGCTGTGGTTGTAGCCGAATACACTGGCGTGAGACTATTGAAATCAGGTAGCTGACTCCAGTTACCCTCAAAATAACCATAGTCGAGTCCCGCTACGGTCGTGGCCGGATTTTCTGGATCGCGCAGGGTAACGGCCGGTGGCGGCGGTGGCGGGGTGTTTAGTCTGAAGAAAGCCGAAGCGGGAATCACCTGCTTGCCCACGCCCGGTCCGCTATAGCTTACGCTGAGGGCCTGACCGGCATACCACTCGAAGTAGGGGATAGTAATGGCGTGTTTACCGGCCTTCAATCCAATCGTACCGGCGCGTTCCTGCTCACCGTGCCCGCCGTCGTTATTTACCACTTCGGTCGTACCAATCAGCAGTTTGCTACCATCATCCGAATTCGTAAAAAACGTGTAGACACCGTCGGTAGGCACGTTGATAAACCCCGTAAACTGCAGGCCAAAGTTGTCTTCCCGGCGGGCCAGATTCAGGTCTGGTACCGCGGCCGTAGCCGACCGTATGGGCGTGAGCGCACCGAAGTTGGGGAGCACCGTCCAGTTACCTTCATAATAGCCATAGTCAAGTCCGCCCACCGTGTTAGCCGGGTTTTCCGGATCGCGCAGGGTAACCGTCGGCGGGGGTGGCGGTGGGGTGTTCAGTCTAAAAAACGATGCTGCCGGGATGACCTGCTTGCCCACGCCGGGACCGCTGTAACTCACGCTCAGGGCCTTGCCCCCGCCCCCCTGCTGGTAGGGAATGGTGATGGCGTGTTTGCCCGCCTTCAGACCGATCGTACCCGCACGCTCCTGCTCGGCATGGCCCCCGTCATTATCGACCACCGGCGTACTGCCGATGTAGAGCTTACTACCGTCGTCGGAATAGGTGTAGAAGGTGTATTGCCCGTCGGTGGGCACGTTGATGTAACCCGTAAACCGCAGGCCAAAATTATCTTCCCGGTTGCGCTGGCTCAGGTCGGGCTGCCCCGTCTGGCCCGACTTAACGGGGGTGAGGGCGTTGAAATCGGGGAGTTGGCTCCAGGCTCCTTCGTAATAACTATAGTCGAGTCCCGCTACGGCATTGGCCGGGTTCTCCGGGTCACGCAGCACCACCGGCGGTGGGGGCGGCGGGGTATTGGCGGTATACTTGAACAGTATTGCCGACGTGAACGGAGTCAGCGTAATCTGATCGGTATAGAGCGTGTTGTGGCCGTCGCGGTAGGTGCCACCCAGTAGAATGGTCTTATCGCTGTTGGTGTCGTTGTATTCCAGCCGGATAAAGTCATCGGGGTTCTGCGCCGTGCGGGTAGCTTCCTGCATGTTCACGTTGTCGAGCCAGACCGTTTGCCCGTCGTCGGAAATCTGAAAGATCACAACGGCATCTCCCTCGCTGGCGTTGGCCGAATAAGACAGTTCGTAATGCTGCCGGGTGCCGCTGACCAGTACGGTGGCGCGGCTGTCCAGTTCGCGATAAGACCCGTTTCGCTGCCGGAGAAACACCTCTACCCGCTTGTTATTGCCCGACGCCACGGCATCGAAGGTGAGCAGGTATCCCTGATTCTGATTGACGGACCCAATGCCTTTCGAAGCCAGCACGTAGGGATCGCTGGCCGAAAATCCCACGCGCAGGCTTCCGCCGTCGAGGCGGCCGGTATTATCCCAAACACCAATGGCGTGTGCATTTGGGCTCCAGGCGTCCCAGCCGTCGTTGGTGCTGCCAAAGGTATCGTTGAGCTTCACCACCCCAGTGGCAGTGGCCGAAAACGGCTTGTATGTCACCGGACTGGTGGTTGAATTGGGGTCTTTGCCATACCGGCCCTGCCATTCAGACAGGGACAGATCGGCCCCGGTAATGTATGAGCCGTTGTTGTACACCGCCCGCATATCGAACTTATCGTCGAAGGGCCGGGCATACACGTTATTATCGAACTGTCCGTAGCTGGTCAGGTCGTTGAGGTGCGACTCATATTTGGTAACCAGTTGACCCACCTGCTTGCTGACCAGGATATTGTTTTGCACCAGGTTGTCGCGTGGTGAGCACCCGCCGTTGCGGCTATTGAGGGCAAATTGGGCTTCCCCGTTGTTGTAGGACGTGTTTCCCATGAACTGCGCCCCGATAGATCCGTGCAGAAAAAAGCCCAGTCCGGGGCAGTTGAAGACCGTATTGTCCGACACCTCAACGGCCGTAGTACAGTCGTCGAGAAAGATGCCGTTGGCTCCCGAATAGGCCCCGCCGGGTGTTCCCTCCGGCGCACCAATGCCGTTGAAGACAATGTTATTCTGGATACGCACACCACTCATGCTGTCGCGGTTACCGTTCCAGATATAGAGTCCCCCACCGTCGCTTTTGGTGAGGCAGTAGTTCGACACCCGGTTGCGGCGCAGCACCGTGCCCGACGTGAAGTTGATGCCGTTGTAGCCAATCTGATCTACCACGTTATTGTCAATCGTGACGTCGCTGGTGTTGGCGGTGATGAAGCCAATGTAGGTCCCGTCGCCGCTTTTGCCCCGCCCCGGCAACAGTCCTACCCGTCGCAGCGTGTTACCCTGAAACGTAACATGCTGGTAGCCCGAGATGCTAACGCCGTTGTTGTTGATGCCATCGAAGAGGCCATTTTCGATCAGAATCGTATTGCCGCCACCCTGCATCACCACGCCATTTTCGCCCGCATTGATAACGTCTACGCCCGATAGCGTGATAGCTGATCCGTTGTCGATCATTACACCCGTGTTCAGCATCTGCGTGACAGCTACGTTGCGCACCGTGATGTTGCTCGTGTTCTGTACGCGAATACCTTCGGCAAAGGCCGTGGCCGTGATCACCTGCGTGTTCGGATCGCTTTCGCTATACAGCCGCAACGTTTTGTTGCCGGGGTTATAGTACCACTCGCCGGTCTGGTCGAGGGTGGCGGGGTGGTTTTGCACGAAGAACCCAAATCCGTCGGCAATGTTGTACGTGCTGCTGCTGTTGAGGGTCAGCGTATTGCCACTTTGCCCGGTAATGTAGGCCCGGTCCAGAATCCACTGGGTGCTGCGTATAACGGCTTCACCTCCTGTAAAGTCGCCGGGCAGGGCGTCGCGGCTGGTCAACTGCGCATTACCCATATGCGACTGAATGGTGATGTAGCCCCGGTTGGCAGCATTCAGGTTAGGATAGCGCCCCAGGGGCAGAGCCGTGCCATTGCTGTAGACGCCCGTTACCTGCCCACCCAGCACCGACGCGCTGGCCTGCCAGATATTGTTGCCCAGGCTGGTCCAGTTGCCAATGGGCAGTGACCCCGCCAGCACGGGTTTGCTGCCCGACCCGAAGGCATCGAACACCACAGGTTGTGCCGCACTGCCCGCCCGCGTGAGCAGCAACGTGCCCCGGAAGGTGTCGCCCCGCCGAAACAGGACCTGATCACCCGCTTGCAGGGGTAAGCTGTTGACCTTGCTAAGGGATTGAAAGGGTGCAGCGGCCGAAAGGCCGTTGTTGTTGTCGTTGCCCGAACTGGCAACATAGTAAGTCGTCTGTGCCGTTGCGCTGAGGGAGTTTCCCAACAGACCAATCAGCCCGAAGACACCAAACAATGTATGTGGATAGCGTAGTAACCGTTTTTTCATAGAGAGGCCGTTTTTCTAATAATTACAGATGAACAATACAGCACACATGATTATCGAACCGACAATCATGTATACTTCATCTGTAAACTTAATGGAATACGGCCGCTGATACGGCTGCAGTGATAACCTCATTCCGGTCTATTTACTATGCGGTGGCTGCGTCTCCATCTGGTTTATGACTACCGGTGACGGCTACTTTTTGAGTACCCATGACTTCCGTTCGACAGGCGCTTTCTGAAGGGCATTATACAGTTCTCTGTCGTCGTTGAAAACCAGTTGAGGCACGGCATAGTGCTCTAAGCTGACCGAAAATTCCCCTGGCTCGTAGGGCCAGGGGTCTACGCCCACGGTGTTGTCGGGGCGTTGAAAAACGAAGTAAGACTCACCTTCGGGCCCTTTGCTGATCTCCAACCGGCGACCTTCGGGGGGCACCTGATTCATGCACAGGATGAGTGAGAAAGCATCGCACCACTGCACAAAATCATAGGCGTAGGTAGCCTCGGCTTTGGTTACGCCATATTGCCGCCGCCACGATTGCTGATTCCCTTTTTGCTGATCCAGAAACTCGTCCAGCGCCGCATCGGTACCCCGTTTTTCTTCGTACAAAAACGTGCTGTGCATCGACACCATCAGCGCGTTCCAGCGGCTTTTTTGCAGGGCGATGCTGATCATATTGCGGGCCTGCTCAACGGAAAATTCGAGTTCCTGAAAATTGAGCGGTGCCCCCAGTTCGGTGAGGTGATTGCGCCCTTCGTAGGGGTCCTGCCCGTCGTCGTGTTCGGTGAGCGCAATGAGCGTTTCGGGCCAGTACAGGGGTCTTTTAGCGGTTTTCCAGCCTTGCCCCAACTGAAATGCAAGTAGTCCATGCGCCGGTTGGTGAATAATCTCCCAACCAGTATCGGCGAGTTTAACAATCATAGAGGAGGGCGCTTATAGTCTAAGGGTTAACATTGGCTGAGGCACAGTATCATCCCGACAAGAGGAGGGATCTAGCTTCCTGCTGCATAATTCATTTGTAGGAAGCCAGATCCCTCCTCTCGTCGGGATGATACTGTGCCTCAGACGGGGTCGCCCAGATGGTAGACCTTAGGCTATAAACCTTACATCAGTTGGTAACCTTCACGTTTTCTCCCTCCTTGTAGGTGCTACCGGTCACGATAGAGCGGGCCATTTCGAAGAAACGGACCATGCGGCTGTCGTTGGAATCCCAGTATTCGGCCATGTCGGTATGCACTTTCAGCAGCGTCAGTTCCGGGTCGTCTTTACCCTTCGGGAACCACGGCTTGGCCATATCCGACCAGAGTTCGTCGATTTTGGCGCGGTCATCAAGCTCCTGAGCCGTACCTGAAATAGAGACAAAGTCGGAGTCGCCGGCGTCGGCAAAGCTGAGGTTAACCTTATTATCGTGCTGCTCGACCTGCCCTACTTTGGGCGACGATTTTTTGGTAAAGAACCAGAGCGTACCGTCGGCGTCCATCTGCATGCAGGCCATTGGACGGCTAACCAGGTTGCCCTGCTCGTCGGTAGTTGTCATCATCGCAATGCGGATGTCTTCTACCATATCTTTCACTTTTTCCAGTTGGGGGTTGTGTTGTGTCTGCGTTTCCATGACGTATTGTTTGCTAGAGATGTAAACAACGGGGAACCGACGGATGGTTTAAAAATCTATTTCCGCCACTTAGTCAATTCGGCCTACGCACACTCATATAACCTTGCCGTTCAGCGGGTTAGCTGGCTAATATTGCAGCCTATACCATCTGTTCACACCTGCATCATGGAACTGTTCACTACCTGGTCTGACTGGCTGCTGGCCAGGGTCAGCCGCTTTCGCGTCGCGTTGCTGGCAACAACCGTTTCGTTGGCCTGCATCTACAATTACATTTTGCTAAAGTGCATGCAGGGCGAGAGCTTGCATAACCTGGCTCACCTGTTTGCGGCTGGCGATCCGGAAACGGTTCAACAGGTTGCTGACGGAACACCGCTCAGGGCAGCGTTGTGGCTACAGGTAACAGAACTCGGCTTCGACACGCTCCTGATTCCGTTGTACGCGCTGTCGTTGCTGGTTTATGCAGACGATTTCACCCCTAAGCGAGCGACCACCACGCACCAGCGCTGGTACCTGTGGGTCTTGAACCAGGTAGCTCACTGGTTGCCCCCAATCATTGGACTAAGTGCCCTCGCCGATGTGGCAGAGAATAGTTGCCTGACGTATTGGGTCAGCAAACAGACGATGCCCGTCACGCAGCCGGTTATGTATCTGATCAGGGCTGTTAAGCTCGACTTTATCTACCTGGTGGCTGGTTACATTACCCTGCGGTTTCTGATGTCGGCACTGGTTATCCAGTTCGTCGCCGACATATCCCGTAACCTATGGTATGTGTTCAAGGCCATTACCCTGAATAAATACATCCGCTGTGGGGTTGCCATGCTCCGCACGGTATGGCCCGTCTGTATCGTCCTGATCATTACGTACCTTTTTCTGAACGTGATGGATCAGGCCCGCGACCTGCTCTATTCGCTCATCAACGACCTGATCTATTCAATCTGCGTCTTTGCCTGCCTGCTGCTCTATGCCATTGTGGTCTGGTACTCGACCCGCATCATTTTCATTCTTCGGGATCAGCGGCATTTGATCGAGCAGGTTAGCGATGCAGACCCCGATGCGGATGAACTGACTGCGATGCTCACCGCTAAAAAAGACGAAAGCACCAACTGGATGCATAGTCTGCCGGCTCACCGGATCATTGACTCGCACACGCTACGGGCGTTTACCCGCTGGACTCCCGTTATGTTGGGCATGGTGCCGTTTTTTGCCTTCATGGCGGCCCTAAGCCAGCTAGAGCAGACTATGCTTCATCAGCTGGCCCTGGTTGTTGAGATACTGGTGTATGTTGGCATTGCCTACCAGGTAAAAAACTACGTAGAAGGCCTCGACGCCGACGATTGCAATATTCATCCGCACCCGGTTCGTGATCTGTTACCCATACACCGGAGCATGCTGGGCAAGGCGCTGATTGGTGGCATTGCCCTGGTTGTCCTGGCTTCACTTGGCTGGACCAACCTGTTTCTCAGCCGATTTTTGGGACCAATAGCCATTGTGTTTCTGGCCTTGACGATGTGGGCGCTCATTGCCAGTTTTTTCACCTACCTCGACTATCGCTACAAAGCACCCTTCACGCTGATCTGCCTGCTGATTATGATGTTTATGAACAACAACAACCATCAGATACGCACCATCAGCAACGACAAAACCAGCTACTTTTCAAAAGATGCCACCACGCACAGCATCCCGGCTTATTTCAATACCTGGCTGGATCAATTACTGGCCGACAGGAAAAGGGAGAAGGCAAACTACGGCGATGAGCCTATCCCCGTTTATCTGATCTCGACGGAGGGGGGCGGCATCCGGTCGGCATACTGGACAGCAACGGCACTCCAACAACTGGATAGTGCACGGCCCAATTTTTTCAGGCATGTGTTTGCCATCAGCGGCGTTTCGGGCGGCAGCGTGGGGGCCACAGTCTTTACTGCTCAGTACCGCGATAAATTGCTGGCCAGGCAAAAAAACGACGCTACCACGTTTTCATTTGACCTCGATAAATTCTTCGCGCGGGATTACCTCTCACCACTGGTAACGGCCATGCTCATTCCCGACATGCTTCAGAAGTTTTCACCGGTAGCCATCAACAGTGTCGACCGGGCGCAGTATCTGGAAGACGGCTGGGCCGACGCCTACGAAGACGTGCAGCAGGTCAGCGCGCCATCTCCGCGCCAGGGTCAGGTCGTTGTTGGAGCGTCCCGAACTATGGACAGTTCCTTCATTAGCCTGTGGGCCAACCCCGCTACGCGCTACCGAATACCCGTGCTGTTTCTGAACGCCACACAGGCCGAAACGGGCCGCAAAGGGCTATTGACGCCACTGGTTATTCAAAACGATACCCATTTCGACAACGTCATTGATATTCAGGAGGATGTCTATCGGCATATTGCCCTGAAGACAGCTGCTTCCATCAGCGCCCGCTTTCCGCTTGTGACGCCACCGGCCACCATCCGGGTGGTAAATGAACCGGCCGTCGATGCTTCTAATTTCGTTGACGGGGGCTATCTGGATAATTCAGGAACAACCACGCTGATGTCTATTCTCAGCAGCATCACGAGCAACGATTCGCTCGTGGCCAAGATGGTCGCCAACAAAGTGGTCTTCCGGATTATTTCAATGAACAATTCGGTGGAAACAGCCCCAAATCAACAGGTGAAAAGCCTGACCGGGCTATATGAAGTGAAAGCACCGCTGCTGGCTTTTTTTGGCTCGTGGGATAACAGCAGCGATTATCGCCGTTATGCCGTGAAAGAGTATGCCCGTGGTTTTCGCTTCTACGGCTGTCCCAAAGATTCGACCAACAGAAAACTGATCAGCGAGCAACTAAACAGCATCAACTTAAATCGACGAGTGGGCGTAATTCCGCTGGGCTGGGACTTATCTAAACAGGCTGAGGCCCGCATTCAGGAACAGGCCAGAAAGCTTTATCTGGCCTTTCAGCAACCCGGCCCCTACACCGACATGCTGGCGGGATTGCCTGCGCGTAACAAAAGCCTGATCCTGCGCGACTCCACGCGCGCCTATACCAGCATAGTTAAAAAGTGACAGTATATACAAACAAAAAACCGCGTCGGCCGAAGCTGGACGCGGTTTTTTGTCTATGGGCGACGGTGTATCTAGTTATACAGCGCGTCGCGGAGATCAATGCCGTAGAACAGCGACGTTGGCGTGTTCTTGGGCGCCTTGTCAATATCCATATGGGGAGCCATATTCAGAATGGTGATGCAACTCATGATAGTCTGCTGACACATGGCATACACCTGCTGGGCTTTCTCGTGATTGAACTCTCTGGCTTCGCTGGCACATTTTTCACACACTTCAATGCAGGCCTCAGCCAATAAGCGGGTATTTTCTGAGCCGCGCACGTACAGCATAGCCACTTGCCGACAGAGGTCTGCACAGTCGAGGTTCAGGAAAATAAACCGATACCAGTTTTCGATATCAACAGACCGCGAGGACTCAGTGGCCGTTTCGTCGCAAAGGGCAGCGCAGCTTGTCAGGGTGTCGTATACAGCTTTGTTCCAGATCATTGGGTTAGTGTGTTTGGGCGTGAGTGAATTAGTGTTGGGGAAAAACAAAAGCAGGCCGTGCAACTGGCTCACGCTGAGTAGTACGTGCCCAAACACGGGCTTCAGCAATGCTTTGTTCAATTACCTGCTGGCGGTCGCTCTCACCACCCAACAGCAGTGTATTGGCAATTTCGATGGCCTTGGCTCTTGTGCTGGGACTAAGTGAGCGCATGGCCGCCGGAAAATGAGTAGGAGTCCAGTTCATAGGTGTGGTTGTTGCTTTTACCCTGTTCAAACACTACGCTAGAATAATTATGCCAACTCCGGAAACTAAACGAGTAAGCTACTTTTTAATTCGATCAACCTATTCATTTTCAACAATTTATCATCCTAATAATTCTATTACGCAATGTTGGTGGAATGGCCTGCCGATCAGGGCTGTAGCGTTTTTTCTACAGATTACTCAACATAAATATCCCCGACTGTGGAAGGTCGGGGATATGGTCAAAATTGGGATGTATGCTAGCTGCTTATGCTGGCACTAGCCGTTGGTGCCGCCCGCCGGATTTATTTCTTATCCAGAGCATCTACCCGGTCATCCACACCGTCTTTCACGGTTTCGATGGCCTTCTTGGTTTTGTCCCAACTGGCCGCGGTTACCTGGTCAAGTTCTTTCAGCAGACCCGTGAGGGTAGCCCGTTCTTTCTTTAAGGTGGCAACACCCGTAGTGAGCTTCGTTTTGGCTTCGCCAGCGGCGGTTTTCATGTCACGCTCAAACGAGGCTGTTTTCTCGTCGATGTCTTCAAGCTCCCGGTTTATCTCCTTTCGCATGTCGTCGCGGTCTTTGTCCCAGGCCTTTTTAAAGTCTTTCCGGGCCGAGTCAAGATCCGCCTGTTTGTCCATCACCTCTTCTTTGGTGTCGCCATCGCGTTCGGCTTCGGCTACTTCCTGTTTCGCCTCGGCCACGTCATCGGCCTTGTTTTTTGTCTTCGATTCACAGCCAGACAGGGTAATGCCCAGCGCTAAGGCCATCATAGCGGCCATGTAGGTCAGCTTTTTCATAACGTTATGAGTTAGTACGTTGGCAGATTGAGCCAGTATATGTTGACCGCCAAACCCGCCTTTCCTACTAACTTTGGCTACGGACAAAGGTTCTGCATCATGAGCCACTGACCACCCAGACAAGACAACACTATCCATTCAGATGTACATCGATAAAATAGAAATTACGAATATCGGTGCCATTAAACATTTCGAAATGACGTTCAGCCAACATGCTGGTTGGCACGTATTAATCGGTGATAATGGTGCGGGAAAATCGTCCTTTATAAGGGCCGTATCAATTCGCCTAGTAGGTGATGAAGTAGGAGCGTTAAGAGTTGATTGGACAAACTTTGCAGGAAACGAATCTGGCTCATCTGAAGTCGAAGTAACATTAAATGACAATCTACCAACTTTAAAAATAGGTATTGCAAAATATGGTCTTTGGACTTTTTACAACGACGAGCATGGAGTAGCTCAACTATTTGAGGAGCAGTCGTATAGAGATACTCCAACTGCTTTATTTGAAAAAGGGGATGAGCGCCTATTACGATATTATACAGCGGCTTTTGGTCCTTTTCGTCGATTTGCAGGGGGAAGCACGGGGTGGGAAAATGTGTATAAATCATATCCTAAAGCCGGTGCGCACCTAAGTGCCTTTGGAGAAGATGTTGCTTTAACAGAGGCTCTTACCTTCATTCGTGAACTATATATTCAAAAAATAGACAATAAGTCTGACGGGAGAGAATTAGCAGGTATTCAGCAGTTTGTCAACGAATCTAATTTGCTTCAACCGGGAGTAATAATAGAGAAAATTGATTCAACCGGTATTTTCTTTTGTGATGCCAATGGAAACACAGTTCCAGCTACTCAGTTAAGTGATGGTTACAGATCAATACTTAGCCTAACGTTTGAAATGTTCCGTGAAATGGTTCGTCTTTTTGGTGCAGAGAAAGTGTTCGCAAATATTGAAAAAGGCAAAATGATAATTGACATTGAAGGTGTCGTATTAATTGACGAAGCCGACGCGCATTTGCATCCTACCTGGCAAACGCGGATCGGACAATGGTTTGTAGAGCATTTTCCGAATATTCAATTTATCGTCACTACCCACAGCCCGCTAATCTGTCGGGGTGCAGAAAAGCGAGGCTCCATCTGGCGGTTGGCCGCACCGGGCAGTGATGAACAATCTGGCGAGATCACAGGAACACAGCGTGACCGGCTTATTTATGGTAACGTGCTGGAGGCTTATGGTACTGAAGCCTTTGGCGAAGACGTCAGTCAGTCGCAGGAGGGCGTGAAAATGGGGGAGCGATTAGCCTACTTGAACATGCGCTCGTTTCAGGGTCTAATCACAGCCGAAGAAGAGGCCGAATTAGACAAGTTGAAAGCTAAACTGCCCACTGCCGGATGATTCGACTTACGGTACCAACGCTACAACCCGGCACAATCGACTTACTCAAGCAATACCAGCAGGAGCTAACTGCGGTGGGCGATTATACAGCTCAGGTTAGGTCGGTAGAGGCTAAATTTAACAAATACAACACGCGAACAAATGCAGCTTTCAGCGAGGTAAGAGCGCGGCTCGTAGATATGTGTTGCGGAGCTATTCGCTGTCATTATTGCGAAGACAGCGAGGGCGATTCAGTAGAACACCATGCGCCCAAAAGCTTGTATCCCAACTTGTGTTTCGATTGGGACAATTTTTTATATGCATGCACGTCCTGTAATCGACCAAAGCGCACTCAATACGCTGTTTTTGATGCGATTACGTCGGCGGTTATTCATGTGCCAGGCCACCCCCGCAAGTCGGATGGCGAGCAATTGGCTCCGCCACCTGCCGGTGTTCCTGTACTATTAAACCCTCGCATTGATAACCCACTCGACTATCTATTTCTGGATATTCAGGGGCGGTTTGAGTTCTCCATTTTTGTCCAGCCAGGTACGTCCGCTTATGAACGTGCTGAATACACGCGCAACACACTCAGGCTCAATAGACCAGCCTTATATCAGGCGCGGGAGGCAGCTTACACGTCATTCAGAACAGCACTAGAAAATTATGTTTCGTTGAAAAACGCTAATGGTCCACAACATCAACTTGTAAAAATTCAACAGGTCATTCAACGAGCACATCACCAGACTGTCTGGCAGGAAATGAAACGGCAGCATAACAAGATACCTGAACTAGCTACATTATTTGCTCAGGCCCCTGAAGCACTTGGCTGGTAAGTTCATAATTGATGCCATCGCTCAAAGCGATGGCATCACTCCTACAGCGCCCCTCGTCCCTTTGCTCCCTCCCTCCCTCTTTTTTCGTACCTTTGCAGTCTGATTCTTAGAAAAGTACCAAATGAACAGAGAGCAGGAAATAGCCCGTCGGCGTACGTTTGCCATTATCAGCCACCCCGACGCCGGCAAAACCACACTGACCGAAAAACTGCTGCTCTTCGGCGGGGCCATTCAAACCGCCGGGGCCGTAAAATCCAATAAAATCAAGAAGTCGGCCACCTCCGATTTTATGGAAATAGAAAAGCAACGGGGCATTTCTGTGGCCACGTCGGTGATGACCTTTGACTACGACGGCAAGAAGATAAACATCCTCGACACGCCCGGCCACAAAGATTTTGCCGAAGACACGTACCGTACCCTCACCGCCGTTGACTCCGTTATCCTGGTGATCGACTGCGTAAAGGGCGTGGAAGAACAGACCGAACGGCTCATGGAAGTGTGCCGCATGCGCGATACGCCGGTCATCATTTTTGTGAATAAAATGGACCGCGAGGGCCGCAATCCGTTCGACCTCCTGGATGAGCTGGAAGAGAAGCTGAACATCCGCGTTCGGCCCCTGACGTGGCCCGTCAACATGGGGTCCGACTTCAAAGGCGTGTATAGCCTCTACGAGAAAAAGTTATATTTCTTCCGCGTCAACAAAACGAAGGTGGAAGACGACGTGCTGCCCATTGACATCGACACGCCCGTGCTCGACGAGAAAGTCGGCGCGCGGGACGCGGCGCAACTCCGTGAAGATGTAGAACTGATTGAGGGGGTGTATGATCCGTTTGACGTAGAAGCCTACCGTGCCGGGCAAATTGCGCCGGTGTTCTTTGGGTCGGCGGTAAACAACTTTGGCGTGAAGGAACTGCTCGACGGTTTCTGCCAGGTATCACCCGAACCCATTGCCCGCCCTACCGACAAACGCATTGTGGAGCCAGAGGAAAACAAGTTCAGTGGCTTTGTTTTCAAAATCCACGCCAACCTCGACCCCCGTCACCGCGACCGCATTGCGTTTCTGCGCGTATGTTCGGGCTTGTTTGAGCGGGGTAAGTTCTATCACCACACCCGCCTCGATAAAGACGTGCGCTTCTCCAGCCCCTTCAGCTTCATGGCCGACGCCAAAGCCGTGGTCGAAGAAGGCTTTCCCGGCGATGTAATTGGCCTTTATGACACCGGTACGTTTAAAATTGGCGACACGCTGACCGAGGGCGAAGACTTCCAGTACCAGGGCATTCCGAGTTTTTCGCCAGAACTGTTTAAGGAGTTGATTAACCTTGACCCTATGAAATCCAAGCAGTTGGAGAAAGGTATTCAGCAGCTAACCGACGAGGGCGTGGCTCAGTTGTTTACCCTGGCGCTCGGCAACCGGAAAATTGTGGGTACGGTGGGCGAACTGCAATTTGAGGTAATCCAGTACCGCCTCGAACACGAATACGGAGCCAAGTGCCGGTGGGTGCCCATGAATACCAGCCGCGCCTGCTGGATCACGTCCGACGACAAGGCCAAGCTGAATGAGTTTATTCGCCTGAAGGGTAACCAGATTGGCTACGACAAAGACCAGAATCCGGTTTTCCTGGCCGAATCAGACTGGATGTTGCGCATGAACCAGGACAACAACCCGGACATTACGTTTCATAAAACGTCGGAGTTCAAGACCGAGATGGTGTAGCTGATTGTGTGAAAATGTGGTTAAAAAGTTGGCCACTCACGCAATTTTCAGCGCCATTGTCCACCTCTAATCGTTGGTAGTGGTAGAACTAAAACAAATTCTACAATCATGAAAAAGTTAATGCTGTTCGCTGCCCTTCTCTTTATTGGTACATCTGCTTCATTTGCTCAGGATGACGTTGCTAAAATGGCTAAGAAAGAAGCTAAGCAGATGAAGAAAGATGCCCGCCATATGAAGCACGAGGCTGGCAAGATGGACGATCCAGCGGCTAAGAAAGAAGCCAAAATGGAAAAGAAAGAAGCCAAACAAATGAAGAAAGAAGCTAAAGAAATGAAGAACTAAGGTTCTGATCATTAGCTAATTAATAGGAAGGAGACGCCAGCGATGGTGTCTCCTTTTTTTGTTTAGGTCCTTTACGACCGAAGTTCAACCCACACCGCCCCGTGGTCAGAATGGACCGCTTCGGGGTGGTGGCCAGCCGCCAGCAGGCGGGAGCGCAGGGATTCTGACAACGAGATGTAATCAATCCGCCAGCCTTTGTTGTTGGCACGTGCCCCGGCGCGGTAGCTCCACCAACTGTACTCTACCGCATCGGGGTGGGTAGCGCGGAAGGCATCAATAAAGCCAGCGGCAAACCAACGATCCATCCAGGCCCGCTCTTCGGGCAAAAATCCGGTGGTGTATTTGTTGCGTACCGGGTCATGGATGTCTAGCTCGGTATGGGCAATGTTATAGTCGCCCACCACGATCAGGTTGGGTCGCTCCTGCCGCAGGTTCTGCACGTAATCGTAAAAGTCGGCCAGGAACCCCATCTTCACCCCCTGCCGCAATTCACCCGTAGTGCCCGACGGGAAGTAACAGTTCAGCACAGTGACGTCGCCGAAATCGGTGCGCAAAATCCGGCCTTCGCAATCGTAATGAGCTAACCCACAACCCAATACGGCATGATCGGCGGGAATTTTGGAGAACGTGGCCACGCCCGAATACCCTTTCTTCTCGGCGGCATGCCAGTGGTAGCTATAGCCCAGGGCTTCAAACGGTGCCAGGTCGACCACGTCGTGGGTAGCCTTCACTTCCTGGAGACAAAGCACGTCGACGGGTTGCTCGCGGAGCCAGTCGATCAGGCCGTTTTTGATGGCCGCCCGAATACCATTGACGTTGTAGGTGAGTAGTCGCATAGGCCGGCAAAGATCGAATCTTAAACGCGATTCAACGATTTTTGGGTCGTAAACCGTTACTCATTCAACGGCCCTGTCACGGCTGTTGCTACTTAACTCCTATGCGCTTATCCATTTACTCCACCCTGGTCTTCCCCCTCCTACTCCTCACTGCCTGCGCTGCGCCAAAATCGTTGACCGCCGAACTGACGCCCCGCAGCCTCCGGGCCAATAACCTCGAAGAAACCATCAGCCGCCGCGACGAAGTCATGCTGGCCTATTCTTTGGTGAGCTATGACAACCATAATAAGGCCATTGGGGTCACTAACGGTGGCTGGGGCGTAGAATCCATAAAAAAAGGACAGTCAGCCAATTTGGGACAGCCCATTCCGGTGCAGTTGCCCATGCCACGCGGAGGCAAAATTGTGGCCTCGGTGGTGCTGGTGGAAGTAGACGACTATAAAGCAGCAAGCACGTTGATCGGTCAGATTCAAAAAATAAACAACATGGTGGCGGTGCCAGCGGGCATCCTGCTCACGGCAACGGAAGTGCTTACGCCCCTCAAATACGTATCGGCAGGGCTGGCAGCGGCGGGGCTGGGCCTGCAATTCGCCAATCAGCTTGACGATGACGACGTACTGGGACAAAGCAGCGTAACCATCAGTGAAGCCGACTGGCGCAAATCCAGAAAGTCCTTCATGCACGTTCCGGCCCGCTTTACGGGGCAGCATCTACGCGATTCGTTCGACTATGAACTGACCTACGATGTGGCGTTAAAAACCCTTAAAATGGGGCCTTCTGGCCAATAATGACTACCTTTGATGGTTCACCCACCGGAATTTAAACGCCTGTCGGACTGTTTGTTTTGTAGCGATATGCGCCCGCAAATACCCACTCATACCTCCTTGATTTCTCCTCAAAAAGCAGTCTTTTTTGGCCCGAAGCTGGCTGCCGTTGCCCTCTGCGTAACCTTGTTTTCGGGTTGCAAGACCTCGGCACCCGTTGCTGTCACGGCCCCGCCGCCACCCGTTGCCAAACCGGTGGTGCTCACGCTGGGCCAGAACCGGACCATTACCAGCGACGAATTTTTCGATTCGTTTACCAAAAATCAACTCTCGTCCGACACCACCCAGCGTACAGACCTGCGCGGGTACCTGGAGTTGTATACCAACCTGAAACTGAAAGTACTGGCGGCTGAGCAGGCCGGGCGTGATACGACCGAGGCGTTTCGGGAAGAAATGGCCACCTACCGCAAGCAGTTGGCCCAGCCCTACCTGACCGACAAGTCGCAGGTAGAGCAACTTGCCACCGAAGCTTACCAGCGGATGCAGCAGGAGGTCAACGCGTCGCATATTCTCATTGGTGTGGCCGAAGAAGCCCTTCCCGCCGATACCCTGAAGGCTTACCAACTAGCTGTCGATTTACGCAATCGTCTTCTGAAAGGGGAAGCATTCAACACCTTGGCCGACCAGTTTTCGGCCGATCCCACGGCCCGCCAGAACGGCGGTAATCTGGGCTGGTTCACTGCCTTCCAGATGGTGTACCCCGTCGAAACGGCGGCCTACACCACGCCCGTGGGCACCATATCCACGCCCGTTCGGTCGAAGTTTGGGTATCATCTGGTGCGGGTGAATGAACGGCGGGCGTCGCGTGGAAAAGTGCAGGTGGCGCATATCCTGGTGCGGGTGTCGCCCTCATCTACCCCCAACGCCCCCATTGAGGCTAAGGCCAAAATTGACGAAGCGTACGCGAAGCTGAAAGCAGGCGAATCGTTCGATGCCGTTTGCCGTGCCTATTCCGACGATGTGCAGAGCAAGAACGCGGGCGGAAAACTGCCGCCTTTTGCCACGGGACAGGTGGTACCTGCGCTGGAGGCCGCTGCTTTTGCCCTGCCGTCTCCCGGTAGCCTTAGCGCACCTATTCAAACCAACTACGGCTGGCATATTCTGAAACTGATCGAGCGCAAGCCCATGGAATCGTTTGCCGAACTAGCCCCCGCGCTTCGGCAAAAGGTAGTAACCGATACCCGTGCCGAGGTGCTCCGGCAAGCTACGCTGCATCGCCTCAGCCGCGACTACCCCATCACCGAATACGCCGCCGTGAAACAGGCCGTTTTCGCCACTGCCGATTCGTCGCTGTTACAGGGTAAATGGAAACCGGCTATCACAGGAGCCGCCAGCCAGCCGCTGTTTACCATTGACGGGAAAACAGTACCCATCAGCGCGTTCCTGACCTATGCCCGGCAAAAGCAGGCACCCCACCGCGAGGGTGCCCCCGCCGTGGCTCCGAGTGCCGTACTGGAAAAACTATACACCCGCTTTGTAGGCGACCAGTTGCTGGCGACGGAAGAAGCTAACCTGGAGCGGAAATACCCTGAGTTCAGAAATTTGCTGGCCGAAGTCCGCGATGGGGTGTTGCTGTCGCAGGTGATGGAAGAGCAGGTTTGGGAACGGTCAATGACCGATTCGGTGGGGCAGAAAGCGTATTATGAAGCCCACCGGGCCAACTATAACTACCCCGAACGCGTGGCTGCTACAGTGGCCGTGGCACAGAACAAAGCCCTGCTTGATCAGCTTCAAACCCGCCTGGCAGGTAACACGCCCTACGCCCTGCGCCGGTCGGCCCCGGAGTTGCGCTATGAAAAAAACCAGGCCATCCTGAGTACAGCCGCCCGCGATCAGCTGTTCGACGTGCTGGTGGCGATGGTGAAAAACCCGGCTTACGTACTGGAGGTAACTGGTTCGCGGGAGGCAACCGAGGCGGATAGTGTCTCGGCCAATCGTATCCGAAACGTGGTTAAATACCTGACCACCAACGGTATATCTTTATCGAGAATCACCGAAAAAGACCTGCGTGCCTTCCGTCCGGCGTCGGCTCCCGCTTCGGCAGGGGCAGCACAGTTGGCCCGGCGCGTTACGTTCACCTATGCGTCAACAGACAAGATGGACCTGGCGCGGGTTATCAGCGGCACAGCCACCGATGCCCTTACGCTGACGGAAGGACTGTTTGCCAAAGGGCAGAACCCGTATGTCGACGCTGTGTCGTGGCAGGTGGGTACCCAAACAAAAACCGTGGGCAACCGCGTGGCGCAGGTGCAGATCAGCCGCATCGAACCCGCCCGGCCCAAGACGTTTACTGAAGCACGGGGAGCCGTGATTAATGATTATCAGGCCCAGTTAGAAAAGCAGTTGTTAGCCACCCTGCGGGAGAAGTATCCCGTTCAGGTGAATGAGAATGAATTAAAACGGCTGGTGAAATAAAGCCCGCCGGTCAACAACAAGATATAAGACAGACCATGAATCTAGTACAAACCATATCGCTCGGCCTGCTTGGCACCACCCTCGCGCTGGCGCACGGCCTGTCTGGCCCTGCAAAGCCCGGCTCGGCCGTGTTTGTGAGAAAACCCGCCCAGGTCGATACGTCGGCAGAGGGTGTGCTGCTCAACAAGATCATCGCCAAAGTGGATAACTACTATGTGCTGAAATCGGACCTCGACGAATCGATGCAGCAGTATGCGGGTAGTGGTCAGAAGGCCCCGAAAGACTGCCAGTTGCTGGAAAGCCTGGTGATCAGCAAGATGATGCTCGCCAAAGCAGAAATTGACTCGATTGTAGTGCCCGAAAAAGACATCGACGGCCAGCTCGACAGCCGGATGTCCTACATGGTGCAGCAGTATGGCTCGGAGAAAAACATTGTCGAGCAGTTTGGCAAGAGCCTGGAGATGCTGAAAAGTGAGGTACGTTCGCAGGTGAAGGACCAGCTTGTGACGCGTGAGATGCAGCGCAAGATCACCGAAAAAACGAAGGTGACGCCCCGCGACGTGCTCAAGTTTTATAACAGCATCCCGCGCGACAGCCTGCCCTACATGCCTGCTGAGGTTGAAATTGCGCAGATCGTACGTTTCGCCAAAGTGACCAGGGCGCAGAAAGAAACATTGCGGCAGCGGCTCATCACCCTCCGCGACAGCATTGCAAAGGGCGCTGATTTTGCGGCTGTGGCCAAAGCCAATTCCGAAGATGTTGGTTCGGCACCAAACGGGGGTGACCTGGGCTACGCTAAGCGCGGCATGATGGTGGCACCTTTTGAAGGAGCCGCCCTGAAGCTAAAACCCGGCGAAATGTCAGACATTGTAGAGTCTGATTTTGGTTTCCACCTGATTCAGTTGATCGAAACGCGCGGTGCCGAATACCATGCCCGCCATATCCTGCTCCGCCCCGAATATGCCCGCCTCGACGTAACCGACGCTACGCATTTCCTGGACAGCCTGCGCAACCTGATTGTGATTGACAGCCTGAAGTTTGAAAAAGCGGCCAAACTGTATTCTGAAGATAAAGCCACTGCCGATGCCGGTGGCCTGCTCCGCGACCCGCAGTCGGGCAGCAGCCGACTGGCCATGGATGGGACAATGGATTATGCCCTCTTCTCAACGCTGGACACGATGACGGTCGGGAAAATGACGCCAGTGTTACCGTATCGTTCCGACGATGGCAAAACCGGAGTACGGATTTTGTACTACCGCACCAAAGTGGACCCCCACACGGCCGACTATAAGCTCGACTTTGAAAAGCTGCAGAACATTGTCCTGCAAAACAAAAAGAACCGGGCCATCGATGAGTGGTTCCGCAAATCGGTCAGCGACGTGTATATTACCGTCGAGCCTGAATACAGCGGCTGCAAAATTTTTGGCACTACCCAGGCGGGCGGGGCGCAAGCGTCAAACTGAGTTCAACGTTTAAAGTCCAACGTTCAATGTTGCCAACGGTATCAGGTACCCCAACAACATTAACGCACAGCTTAACCTCGTAGCGGCGTTTGGACTTTAAACGTTGAACATTAAACTTCAAACTCTAAACCCTTTTCCTAGTGCCTTACTCATCGGATGTAGCTGCGGCGGAAGCCCTGAAAGAGTCGTACGAAAAATTACGGGCCGAAATTGGCAAGGTCATCATTGGTCAGGACGAAACGGTCCGGCTGCTGCTGACGGCCATTTTCTGTCAGGGACACTGCCTGCTCGTGGGCGTACCTGGCCTGGCCAAAACGCTGTTGATTCAAACCATTGCGGGCGCGCTGGACCTTGATTTTAACCGTATTCAGTTCACGCCTGACCTGATGCCTTCCGACATTCTGGGATCGGAAACGCTGGATCAGTCGCGGAATTTTAAGTTTATCAAAGGCCCCATTTTCGCCAATATCATCCTGGCCGATGAGATCAACCGGACGCCGCCCAAAACACAGTCGGCACTCCTAGAAGCCATGCAGGAATATAAGGTGACCATTGCCGGCGAAAACTACAGCCTGGGTCGCCCGTTTTTTGTACTGGCTACGCAGAACCCCATTGAACAGGAAGGTACCTACCCCCTGCCCGAAGCCCAACTAGACCGATTCATGTTCAATATCTGGCTCGACTACCCCTCGTTTGAGTCGGAACTGGCTATCGTGAAAAGCACCACCTCCGACGAGAAGTATCAGGTAAAGCAGGTTATTTCCGGCGAGCAGATTCTGGAGTTTCAGCACCTGGTACGGCGTGTTCCCGTGGCCGATAACGTAATCGATTACGCCGTGCGACTGGTGCATAAAACGCGCCCCAACACCACGATGGCCGCTAACGAGACGAATCAGTATATTGAGTGGGGCGCTGGCCCGCGGGCCTCGCAGGCGCTGATTCTGGCCGCCAAATGCAATGCTCTCCTCAACGGCAAATACTCGCCGGATATTGAAGACGTTCGCGCCGTGGCCCTGCCCATTCTCCGTCACCGCATGGTGCGCAACTTCAAAGCCGAAGCCGAAGGTATCACGGTCGAGACGCTCGTGAAGAAATTGATGTAATCATCATCCTACATAAACAAGCGTGAAGCGTGCTTTGCAAGGGTGTATACCGTATGCAAAGCACGCTTCACGCTTGTTTATGTAGGATTATTTCTTTTCCAGCGCCTCAACCTGCGGCCATAAGTCCAGATCAATGGCGGCCAGTTCAAAACCGACTTCGGCGAGATCGTCCTTATGCCTGATAAGCACCCATTTAGGTGCTTTGTCGCCGGTGAGTGCAGCCAGTGGTTCGGCATAGCGACGGGCAAATAAGGCGGGCATATGCACCTGATCGGCGTAGCGGGTGGCTACCATCCCCTTGTCGGTTTCTGTTTGCGTAACCACCAGTTGCTGAAGTAACGCTGCCGAAACATAGGGCTGGTCGCAGGGCATGATAATAAACTTGTCAATGCGCGGTTCCATTAGAAACAACCCCGCCAGTCCAATCTTCACCGACGAGGCAATGCCATCTGTATGAGTTGGGTTGTCGATCAGCGTCACGGCCAGCCCGTCGAGTTCGGGGGCTACCAGGTCGCGGCGGTCACCAAGCACCACCACCACCGGCCCGCCCAGGTTAGCTGCCAGGGCCACCTCCGCCGCATGACGTACGAGCGACGTGCCATTGATACTCAGCAATTGCTTGCTAATGCCACCAAACCGTTTCGACGAGCCCGCCGCAAGAACTATAATACCTGTGAGCAAAATGAGTGTACTGTTTAAAGTCTAAAGCAACCACAAGGAAGCAGCCTTAACCGTCTGGCCTTGACCATCAGACAGTGGACGTTGAACTACCCTCAAGCAATCCGTCAGGGTAACTTACTTCAGTTAAAAAAAGGCCACTGGCCGGTACGGCCCGGCTGGCGGCGGTCCGGTCTTCGGCACGAATGACGTCCACAAACTGGTCGACGGTCATTCGGCCCTGCCCCACGTCGAGCAGGGTACCCACCAGACAACGTACCATGCCGTAGAGAAACCGGTCGGCTTTAATATGGAAAACGAGTTCATCGGCGCGTTGTTCCCATTCGGCCCGCATGATTCGGCAATGGTAATGATTCACGTTGGTACGCACCTTACTAAAACTGCGGAAATTACTGTGTTCCAACAGTTTCGCGGCGGCAGCATTCATCAGCGCAACATCGAGTTCAGGCCGAAAAATATAGCTCAGGCCAGCTAGAAACGGGCTTTTCTGCCGCCTGATGTGGTACTGATAATACCGCGCTGTGGCCGAAAAACGGGCGTGGGTGGTGGCTTCAACGGGAAAAATATGGTGAATGGCAATGCCATCAGGCAGCATGTTGTTGAGCGAATAAACCAGCATGTCTATCTCCGGCAACTCGCCCTCCGTATCAAAATGGGCAAACTGCTGCGACGCATGAACGCCCGCGTCGGTCCGGCCACTGCCCGTCACGTAAATCGGTCGGCTAAGGCGCTGGGTTAGGGTTTCGTCGAGCACCTGCTGCACACTGATGCCGTTGGGCTGTATCTGCCACCCGTGAAAATCGGTTCCCTTATAGCTCAGTTCAATGAAATAACGCTGCATTTGTGTAGGCTGTTAAGCCATAATCTCACCCAATGCATTATTATACAACGACGTAGCCGTATCCGACGCGATTACGACCTGCCCATCTACAACATAATCGCTGGCAGTAACACTACCAATCTGGCTGTACGACACATGGGCTTTCTGCATGAACTGCTCGAAACCAGCCTGTTGCTCTGCCGAAACAGACACGATTACGCGGCTCTGGCTTTCGCCGAAGAGGTAAGCATCCCTGCGGTATTCCCCATCGGTGTTGATGGCAAAACCCCTACCGCCTGCCATTGCTGATTCAGCCACAGCCACAAACAGGCCACCGTCGGAGATGTCATGGGCTGACCGGATAAGCTTCTTCGTAATCAACTGCTTTACAATGGTTTGCACAGCTAGTTCCTGCTCCATATCAAACGCCGGGGCGGGCGACGCCTTCACCTTCCGGTACGAATACAGGTATTCTGACGAGGCAACGTCGTTCTGCGGTGAGCCGATCAGATAAATGGTGTCCCCTTCGTTCTGGAAGTTCAGCGTCATTCGGTTGTCAGGGTTTTCCATCAAACCGAGCATACCGATGGTCGGCGTGGGGAATACCGGTCCATCGTCCGACGATTGGTTGTAGAAGCTCACGTTACCACCCGTGACGGGGGTGGCAAAGCGCGCACAGGCTTCACCCATGCCTTTAACGGCCTCCACAAAATGCCAGTACACTTCGGGCACGTAGGGGTTACCGAAGTTCAGGTTGTTGGTTACGGCCAGCGGTTCGCCGCCGGTACAGACAATGTTGCGGGCGGCTTCGGCCACGGCAATCTGCGCCCCCGTAAACGGATTCGCGTTCACATAGCGGCTGTTGCAGTCGACGGTGATCACGATGGATTTGTCTGTCTTCGGGATGCCGGCGCCCTTCACGCGCACCACGGCGGCATCAGACGGGGCGTTGGTGCTGCGGTTGGCCGTGCCCACCATCGAGTCGTACTGCTCATAGACCCACCGCCGCGAACAGATATTGGGGTGGCTAAGCAAATGCCGCGCCACGTCGCCGAGGTCAGCGGGCGTTACGTCGGGCACGGTGTTGATGCGGAATTTGGCGAACTCCTTGATGTAAGCCGGTTCCTTGTAGTCACGGCGGTATTGGGGAGCGCCGCCACCCAGCACCAGGTCATGCGCGGGTACATCGGCCACAAGCTGACCGTAGCGGTAGAAGTGCAGCCGACCCATGCCGTCGGCGGGGGCGGCCGTCACCTCGCCAATCTGGGCGCAGTGCAGATCCCACTTGTCGAAAATGCCCTGAATGATGCCCTCTTTGCCCTTCTCGATCACCACCAGCATCCGCTCCTGCGACTCCGACAGCAGGATTTCGAATGGAGCCATGTTGGGTTGACGGGTGGGTACTTTGTCGAGGTCGATGACCATACCGTGTTCGCCCTTCGCGCTCATTTCCGACGTCGAGCAGATAATGCCTGCCGCGCCCATGTCCTGAATACCGATCACATAGCCCGTGGCGATGATTTCCAGCGTGGCTTCGAGCAGAAGTTTTTCCATGAACGGATCGCCCACCTGCACCGCCGGGAGTTTGTCGGTCGAGGCCGCCGAAATATCTTCCGAGGCAAACGTGGCCCCGTGAATACCGTCTTTGCCTGTGGCCGACCCAACAATAAACACCGGATTACCCACGCCATACGACGTTGCCTTGGCTACTTTGCCAATCTCTACGATGCCCGCCGAGAAGGCGTTCACCAACGGGTTAGTGTTGTAGCACTCGTCGAAATAGATTTCGCCGCCCACCGTCGGAATACCGAAGGCATTGCCGTAATCGCCGATGCCCTTGGTCACGCCGCGCAGTAGCCGACGGGTCTTGGGCAGGCTGAGATCGCCGAACCGGAGCGAGTTAAGCTGCGCAATGGGCCGGGCACCCATCGTGAAAATATCGCGGTTGATGCCGCCCACACCCGTTGCTGCGCCCTGATAGGGTTCCAGTGCCGAGGGGTGGTTGTGCGATTCGATCTTGAACGAGCAGGCCAGCCCATCGCCAATGTCGACCAGTCCGGCGTTTTCTTCACCCGCTTTGGCCAGCATCCGGTCTGAGTCGCGGGGGAGGGTTTTAAGCCAGATGATGGAGTTCTTGTAGGAACAGTGTTCCGACCACATCACCGAAAAGATGCTCAGTTCGGTGAAGTTGGGCTGACGGCCCAGGATGGTCACGATACGGTCGAATTCGTCGGGCAGCACACCCAGTTTGCGGGCGGTTTCTACGGTGGGCAGGGGATCGAGGAGTTCCAAGAGTACAGAATTGGGGAGTATACGAAGCCGGAAGATAACCCCGCTGACCCATTCGTAATCAATTGTTTACGCAGGCAGCGGGTCTGTTTTCGAGCGCAAAAATACGGTTTTCAGCCCGTTTCGGGCCATTTTTTCCCGAATAGGCTTGACAATTGTCAGAAATCGGCCTACTTTTGCATCATCAATCACCCAGAGAGATGGCAGAGTGGTCGATTGCGGCGGTCTTGAAAACCGCTGACTGTAACAGGTCCGGGGGTTCGAATCCCTCTCTCTCTGCCCCAGCCCCGCTAACCCTGTTGGCGGGGCTTTTTTTTGTATATTTAAGCCACCAATACAATTGATATGGCCACGACAAAGAAGGCGCACAAGAAGCCTTTGGTTGTAACGCTTCTCAACGCAAAAGGCGAACCCATTCAGGGCATTATTCCCGGTGGCGAACTACCTGTCAAAGATCCTTTTCGCGAAATAGCAGGCGAGCTAAGCAAGCACAGCCGGTTAGTTCCCTCAGCAGTACCCTACGATGGCCGATCATAAATCTGCCTTATTACTCGATACAGGATTGCTGAGCCGCTATTTTCTGGGTCAACCTATGTTTTCAGAAGCTTACGATGAGGCTATGCAACAACATAGCCCTGTTATAAGCACTGCCGTTT
Source organism: Fibrella rubiginis (assembly GCF_017353185.1). Lineage (GTDB taxonomy): Bacteria > Bacteroidota > Bacteroidia > Cytophagales > Spirosomataceae > Fibrella > Fibrella rubiginis. Next base: position 120,226 of record NZ_JAFMYV010000016.1, read on the forward strand.
TCATAGAACTGCAACATTGGCTGGTGCTTCAGCGGGGACTAAAAGAGCCTATTTCTAGGTCAGAATATGATCGCCACAGACACCGTTTAGACAAGGCAATTGTATTAAACAATGATGGTGTAAGCTACGAGGCTATGCAAATCGCCCGACGATGGCCCGACACGGGTGTAGGAGATTGTTACACGATTGCTACAGCCCTGGTATTTGATGTGCCAATTTTCACGTTGAACCCAAAGCATTTTGAGCGGGTAACAGGCGTAACACTGTATAAAACTGAAAACTATCCACTATTGCTCGATAATGTTCGACGGTACTAACGAACGGTTTTCCTAACCCCGCTAACCCTATTGGCGGGGCTTTTTTTGTATATTTAAGCCACCAAGACAATTGATATGGCCACGACAAAGAAGGCGCACAGAAAGCCGTTGGTTGTAACGCTTCTCAACGCAAAAGGCGAACCCATTCAGGGCATTATTTTGGCGGGCAAACTGCCTGATGAAGACCCGACCCTAATTTTAGCGCGTGAAATGGGCGATAAATACAAAGCATTAGAACCAACTCCAATAGCTAAATGACGGCAAATCTGTTGCCGCCAATTCTTTGTAATTCGGGTTTATTGAGCCGGGTTATCAGCAGGAAGCAACCTTTCCTGGAGGCTTATCTAACCATTACTACAGTTTATCAGCCTGTCATCAGCACGGCTATTTACATTGAGCTTCAGCATTGGCTGCTATTATAACGCGGTCTTCGCCAAGACCCCATCAGCCGGACTGACTATGATCAATTCAGAAAAGTCCTTGACTCATATCTAATCTTAAACAGCGACAGCGTCAGTGAGCAGGCAATCCGTATTGCACAACGTTGGCCCGATACAGGTGTGGGAGATTGTTACACAGTTGCTACAGCACTTGTTTTTGACGTGCCTGTTTTCACGCTTAATCCTAAGCATTTTGAACGAGTAGCGGGGATTAGGCTTTATAAGCCAGACAATTATGCAGCGCTCCTCCATAGTGTTCACCGAAACGTTTAGGCCTTTCCTGTCTCACGGTTTTCCTAGCCCCGCTGACCTTGTTGGTGGGGCTTTTTTTGTGGTAATTCAACAAAAATTACTTTTTTTAAATGCAAATCATCGTCTGCACCACGCCCGGTCAGCTTAGCTACCAAACTGCCGAAAAACCGACTTTGCAACCCGGACGGGCCATTCTTCAGATTCGGCGGGTGGGCGTTTGCGGCACCGATCTGCATGCTTTTGAGGGTACACAACCTTATTTCAGTTACCCGCGCATTCTGGGGCATGAACTGGCCGGCGAGGTGGTCGAGGTTGATGCTGCATCGGGTTTTGCCGTGGGCGAAGCAGTCACCATCATTCCTTATTATGCCTGTGGACACTGTGTAGCCTGTGGGGCGGGGAAGCCCAATGCCTGTGTGCAGTTGCAGACGGTAGGCGTGCACATCGACGGGGGCATGGTCGAGTACTTGTCGGTGCCTACCAATGCGCTGGTGCGGGGCGACGGACTGAGCTACGACGAACTGGCACTGGTGGAGCCGCTGGCGATTGGGGCGCATGGCGTTCGGCGAGCGCAGGTACAACCTGGTGAGTTTGTGCTAGTGGTGGGTGCCGGGCCAATCGGGCTGGGCGTGATGGCCTTTGCCAAATTGGCCGGTGGTCAGGTTATTGCGCTGGATATCAATACCAACCGGCTGGCCTTTTGCCAACAGTCGCTGGGCATCGACCACACCGTGAACGCCCGCGACGCCGACGTTTTGGCGCAAATTCGGCAGCTTACGGACGGCAACATGCCCACGGTGGTCATCGACGCGACGGGGAGTTTAGGGGCGATCAACGGCGCGTTTTCATTCCTGGCGCACGGCGGGCGGTATGTGCTGGTGGGCCTGCAAAAGGGGGTTATTAAAGTCGATCACCCCGAATTTCATAAGCGCGAAGCCACACTCATGAGCAGCCGCAATGCCACCTGCGCTGACTTTCACACTGTGATTCATGCCCTCAAAACCGGCCTCATCGACCCGAAGCCGTTTATCACCCACCGCGTTCGGTTTGATCAGGTTGTGGATCAATTTTCCGGCTGGCTCGACCCGGCCAATGGGGTGATAAAGGCCATGATTGAGATAGACACATAGGAACTGAACCACGTAGCAGATTTTGCTACCCACATAGAGTCTACTGCTCAACGCTATTGCATTGGCGGGTCCGCGTCTGGGTTATGCCAATGCAGTAACTTTGAGCATTAGATTATAGCCTTTGAACTCTGCCCTACTCCCTTTTCTCCTGCTTCCCATCGGCGCGCTGGCACAAACGAAATGCGCCGAGCAATTACCATTTACGCCCGTGAGCGTGCCCAACCGGGTAGAGTGGAGTAAGTTTTCGTCGTTTTCACTGCCTGACTCGTTTACGCTGATCTACGGCGGGCCACGGCTGGCGGGCGATGCGAATGGGCCGCTTACCCACGGGTTCACGCACCTGGTTCGGCCACGACCCGAAGAGAACGCCCAGCCCCGACAACGGGCACTGGAATACTCCGGATTTGCGTATGGCCTGAACCAGCCGTGGGAGACGCTCGAAAGCCCCTGGGGCAATGACTTAGGCGTTTACCGGTCGAAGTGGACAGCCTGGCTACGCGATCAGTCGGGGGGGCAGGTCAACGCCGCAGGGCAGTTTGTGCTACCCGCCGAAGTGCTGATGGTGGATATTGAACGGGTGCTGGAAACGGATGCGGCCATCCTACGGCTCAAGCAAAACACCGCTACGCCCGCCCCCTACCGAAACCTGGCCGACACTGATTTTCTGCGGCAATACAAACGCGACATGACTGCCCTCTACGCTACCGGACTGCGGTTTCTGCGCGAAAAAGCCGACCTCTCCCGCACCAAACTGAGTACCTACAGCGACGTGCCTATCCGAAACGCCTACGCCAACGTGGTCGCCAACTCCTGGACCGACTGGACCACCAACCCCACCCGGCTGAGTTTTTTGACCACCGACAGCACCGGTCTGCGCCTGGGGGGGGCGTTCTACGACCAACTCGATTTTCTAAGCCCGTCGAGCTATTATTACTACGACTATCCTAACCCGCTGGCTCCCGATTTCCTGGCCTATTCGCTGTTTCAGGTCGAAGCCAACCGGGCCTGGAGCAACAAGCCGGTGCTGCCGTTTGTCTGGATGCGTTTCCACGAATGCTGCGGCAACAACCCCAATTTCATACCGGCCAACATGGCGGAGGCCACGGCGATTTTTCCGTTTTTTTCGGGGGCAAAAGGTCTCTGGTTTTGGGATCAACTCAGTCTGTCGACCACCCGGCAGGACGTTCATGCCGCTTATGAATACTTTATTCACGGACTTTACCGGCTCTCGCAATTCAAACAGCAGTTTACGGGCAACTACGAACTGGTGATCGAAACAAATGCCCGCGATTTGATGGATGGCCGCAAGCCGGTTTGGCGGGGCATTTTCAACCAAAATCAGTTGCTCGTAGCCGCCCACAATCCGTATGCAACTGATGGTCAGACCACTACAATTCCGATTTCGTACAAAGGCTGGCAGGGTAGCATCACCCTCACGGGCCGCGAAATAGCCATTTGTCAGTACGATTTGAGCCTGCTGGCCACCGAAAACTTGGCCCTCCCCGACCTGAACGTCTACCCAAACCCCGCCCGGCACGAGCTTACCATCATAGCGCCGCAACCCGACGCGGTCCAGTTGATCGACTTGCAGGGACGGGTTTTACGTCAGATTCCGAACATTTCGGGGCCGCTTCGCCTTGATATAAGCACCCTCCCCGCCGGGCTGTACCTGATCCGCAACGGGGGTATAACGAAACAGATTGTCGTAGAGAAATAAAGGGGAACGCGGATTGGGTAAGATTTTTTCTGGACAGGATTAGCAGGATTTCAGGATTCACAGGATTTTTCTACTCTGATTTGTTTGGCACAGCAAAAAGAAATCCTGTGAATCCTGAAATCCTGCTAATCCTGTCCAGAAAAAATCTTACCCAATCCGCGTTCTCCCCTTCCCCCATGAACAGACTCGCCAACGAAACCAGCCCGTACCTGCTGCAACACGCCCATAACCCCGTCGACTGGTATGCCTGGGGTGACGAAGCCCTGCAAAAAGCCTGCGACGAAGACAAGCCCATTTTGGTCAGTATTGGCTATTCGGCCTGCCACTGGTGCCACGTAATGGAGCGTGAATCGTTTGAAAATGAGACCATTGCCCGGCGCATGAACGAGTTGTTTGTGTGCATTAAGGTCGACCGCGAAGAACGCCCCGACGTCGATGCCATCTACATGGAAGCCGTGCAGGCAATGGGCGTACAGGGGGGCTGGCCCCTCAACGTGTTTTTGATGCCCGACGCCAAACCATTCTACGGCCTCACCTACGCCCCTGCCCAAAACTGGTACAACCTGCTGGGGGGCGTGCGCGAGGCCTTCGACACCAACCGCGAGCAACTCCGGCAGTCGGCGGAGGGGTTTGCCGAGCACCTGAACACGTCGGAACTGGCGCGGTTTAACCTGACGGAAGGCGACCCCATTTTTGCGCTGGAGACCGTCGAGACGATGTATCGCAAACTGGCCACGCGCTTCGATACCGAAGACGGCGGCACGGGGCGGGCACCCAAATTTCCGATGCCCGCGCTCTACGGCTTCCTGCTCCGCTACGCCGACCTCACCGGCGACGCATCGGCCTATAATCAACTGACGCTCACGCTCAACCGCATGGCGCTGGGGGGAATTTATGACCAAATCGGGGGTGGTTTTGCGCGGTATTCCACAGATCGGCACTGGTTTGCGCCGCATTTCGAGAAGATGCTCTACGATAATGCGCAGTTGCTGACCCTCTACAGCGAAGCATACACCCTGACGGGCAACGCCCTTTACCGCGACACCGTCTACGGCACGATCCGGTTTATGGAGCGCGAACTGCTCAGCCCCGAAGGTGGCTTTTATTCGGCTTTAGACGCTGACAGTGAGGGCGTTGAGGGCAAATTCTATACCTGGTCAGCTGAGGAGTTGCAAACCATGCTGGGCGATGATTTCGAGTGGTTTGAAAAGCTCTACACAATCACGGATGAGGGCAACTGGGAAGAGGGCCGGACGAATATCTTGCACCGCACCGAGACCAACCCCGCCTTTGCCGATCAGATGGGGTGGACGGCCGAAAAGCTGGAAACCAAACTGGCCTACACCCATCAGAAACTCATGGCTGAGCGCGACAAGCGCATCCGTCCGGGCCTGGACGATAAGATGCTTTGCTCATGGAATGGACTGGCTCTGAAAGGATTGGTAACAGCCTATCGCGTTTTCAACGAACCCGATTTTTTGCAAACGGCCCTGCGGCTGGCTTTTTTTATCCGGCAAAAACTAACCGATTCGCGGAACGGCGGGCGCCTGTGGCATAGCTACAAAATGGCTCCAAACAGTATGCCGGGTCGGGCCAAGCAACTCGGTTTTCTGGAAGATTACGCCGCCGTGATCGACGGCTATCTGGCGCTCTACCAGGCCACGTTCAACGAGGACTGGCTCACCGAAGCCGACCGGCTGGCGCAGTATGTGTTCAACCAGTTCGACGATGTGAAAACCGAAAACAGCGACGCCCCCCACGACCCGCTGTTCTTTTTCACCGACAAATCGGGCGAAGAACTAATTGCCCGTAAAAAAGAGGTGTTCGACAATGTGATCCCCGCGTCGAACTCGATGATGGCGCATAACCTGTACACCCTCAGCCTGTTACTCGACCGCCCGCAGTATGCTAAGCGTGTTGACCAGCTGCTGGGGCAAATGCAATCGTTGCTGGAAGGTGAGGCCAATTACCTAACCAACTGGGCCGCGCTCTACGCCATCCGCGTGCGCCCCACCGCCGAAATTGCCCTTGTCGGACCTGATGTGCAGGCATTCCGTCGGGAGATCGACGCTCGTTTTTTCCCGAACAAAGTGCTGGCGGGCACCGAAGGCAAAAGCGGTTTACCCCTGCTAAACTTACGAACGCCCATCGATGGCCGGACCGCGCTTTACGTCTGTTACAACCGCGCCTGCCGCCTGCCCGTCACCAGTGTTGACGCGATGTGGGAACAGGTGGGGTGAAGTGAGTCTAACGTCCAAAGTCTAAGGTTTAACGTTGGCTAACCGATTCGGCGAGCGGCGGACCGGTCAGCCAACGTTAAACTTTAAACGTTAAAATACCTGCCAAATCAGCGGGGGAATAATTGACGCTTTTGAGGGTCTTGTGGTCGGCGTCGCGGAAGACGAGGTACTTACCTTCCGATTCGACATAGTGACAAGGCACGCCTTTTTCGGTGTACAGGGCTACGGTCGCTTCAGCTTCTTCGATGGTTAGGCACGCTTTGCTCATGTTCGACCGCTGCACTTCGTCGAAGAGCGTTTTGAACGAATCACCGAGGCCAAATTCGAGCACGGCACCTGATAAAACATATTGCAAATCGCAGAGTGCGTCGGCAATTTCGACCAGGTTATTATCGGCAATGGCTACGCGAAGTTCTTCCAGCTCTTCGGTTAACAGCGCCACGCGCAAACCGCAGCGGGTTGCCGATGGAATTTGTGGTTTGTCGAGTATGGGGGCGTGAAACGTGCGGTGAAATTCAGCTACCGCATTGAGTGAATCTGGTGAAGTCATAACTAAAAAATCCTGTTAAAAATTAGCAGGTAAGAGATTTGTCTTAATGAGTTTAATGGCAATAGCCAGCAGGATAATACCAAATATTTTGCGCAGAACATTCAGTCCACCGGGGCCAATTCGGTCTTCGAGCCACTCCGACGATTTCAGGACAGCGTAGATCAGAATGAGGTTCAAGACAATACCAATCAGAATATTAACCGTTTGGTATTCAGCACGTAACGAGATCAACGTGGTAAGTGTGCCAGCCCCGGCAATAAGCGGAAACGCAATGGGAACAATGTGCGCAGCCCCGTCAGCTTCGAGTTCCGATTTGAAAATCGTACGGCCCAAAATCATTTCAAGACCAATCAAAAAAATAATTAATGCCCCTGCCACCGCGAAAGAAGCCACGTCGACGCCAAATAATTTCAGAATCCGTTCGCCCAGGAAAAGAAAAATAATCATCAGTAATCCCGACGCAAACGTGGCGCGTTCTGCTTCGATCTTGCCTACTTTTTTTCGTAAATCTATCAACACCGGCAATGAACCAAGTATATCAATCACCGAAAATAAGATCAGCGTGACGGAGATTATTTCTTTGAAAACGAACATAATTAGTTAGTAGGTAATGATTTTGTGTAGTAGTGTGGCTTCGCGTAGTAGTGGCTACGCGTTAAGGGTTGCTGTCGCTTGGCCCTTCGACAAGCTCAGGGTGACAGGCCAATAAGCAATCATCTCCACTTGAATCAACATCGTTGTCACCCTGAGCCTGTCGAAGGGCCAAGCGACAGCAACCCTCAGCCCGAAGCCAACTCAGCGCGAAGCTACCTTACATACCCCATCAAAAATCGTTTCAGTAAATCCATTTCTTCTTCTGAAATAGCGGGGAAGTTAGCGATGCGGAAGGTGGTATTTTTCCAATCGCCATAGCCGTTGCCGAGCAGTAGACCAGCCTGTTTGGCAGCGGTTTTGACGGCTTTGATATCAGCCTCCGAACCCGTCACGGCAATGACCGTATCAGAACGTTGTTCGGCATCGGCAATCAGCAGTGAGAAGGGCGAACCGGCCATATCCTGTTCGAAAAACGCGTACCAGTTGGCGGCGCGACGTTTGGTTACGGCATCGACTTCGGCGATGGGCGGCACCTGTTTCAGTACCTGATCAAGGAGGTAGATGCCGAGGCCATTGGGTGTATAAGGCGTTTGAAACTTGCTGAAGTTTTCGTGCAAAAAGAGCAGGCTGTTATAATGATTTCGATCGCCGATAGCCTCAGCGCGGGCTAGGGCGCGGGGTGAATAAATCAACACCGCCAGCCCGGCAGGCAGGCCAAAACACTTTTGCACGGAGGCAAACCAAACGTCGGCCAGGGGCCAGTTGAAGGTGATGCCCGCCATCGACGACACCGCGTCTACGGCAATGATGGCGTCGGGGTAATCCTGCCTGTACTGAGCCAAAGCCGCCATGCTTACCTGCGTACCGTTGGAGGTTTCGTTTTGCACAACGCACACAACATCAGGCCGTTGGGCATCAGAAACAGGCTTTATTCGCTGGGCATAGTCCATCCATTTCTGACCAAATGCCCCCCGATACGGGTGAAAGCTATGCTGTTCAGTCAGCGACTGCGCCACAATTTCCCAGCACTCCGTTGCCGACGACACCAGCGCAATATGATAATCAGCAGGCAGGACTAATTTTTCATGCAATCCACGAATGGCCGACTCGGTCACGGTCATAAACTCCGGACTACGGTGGTTCATGCTCACTATACCCGACCGGCAGGCTTCCGCCGCCCAGTCAGCCACCTGCGGATATACTTTCGACGGACCAGGGTAGAAGGTTGTCATAAGGGGGTGATGAATGATAAATGATGAATGATGAATGATGAATAGGCTTCCGTCAGAGTATTATGCTTGCGGAAGCAAATTCATCATTCATCATCTACCATTCATCGTTCCTCTGATAAGCTTCTGATGGCCAGTTCGTAACCCATTAATCCCAGCCCCACAACGACGCCTTTGCACTTGGCGGAGAGGTAGCTGTGGTGGCGGAAGGTTTCGCGGGCGTGGACGTTGCTGATGTGGACTTCCACCGCCGGAGCCGTTACGGCGGCGAGCGCGTCGGCAATGGCAATAGACGTGTGGGTATAGGCCCCCGCGTTGATCACGATGCCATCCGCGTCGAAACCAAGTTCATGGATTTTATCGATCAACTCGCCTTCGTGGTTCGACTGAAAATAGCGAAGTTGCACGTCGGGAAACAGCGCCTCAACCGTTTTCAGGTAGTCGACAAAGGATCGGTTGCCGTAGATGTCCGGTTCGCGCTTGCCCAGCAGGTTCAGGTTCGGCCCGTTAATAATGAGTATCTGTTTCATACACTGTCTGCGTGCTGCGGCTAGGCACACCGAGAGGCGCAGTGGTGCGCTGATGGGCCAAGTCGTAAATCGTACCTCGTAAATCGTAAATCAATAGCGTGTGGCAAAGGTATAGTATCGCGTTTAAGAACTACCTCCGGCTGGAACGGTCATTGTCGGAACATTCCATCGAAGCGTATCTGCATGATGTAAACAGCCTGTCGCAATACCTGGAACAGGCGCACCCCGACGTGGGGCCGTTGCAGGTGCATGAAGGGCATATTTCGGGCTTTTTGCAGCACCTCGGCGAGTTGGGACTGGTAGCGCACAGTCAGGCGCGGATGCTGTCGGGGCTGAAAGCTTTTTTCAAGTACCTGCTGCTCGAAAACCTGATTCAGCACGACCCCGCCCAGCACGTGGAAGGCCCCAAACTGGGCCGTAAACTGCCCGACACGCTCAGTTTCCCCGAAATTGAGCAGATGCTGGCCGCCATCGACCTCTCGTCGCCAGCCGGACCGCGCGACCGGGCTATCCTGGAATTACTGTATAGTTCGGGGCTGCGGGTGTCGGAGTTGCTGGACCTGAAACTGACCGACTGTTATTTCGATTCGGGCTTTGTGCGGGTGCTGGGGAAGGGTAACAAAGCCCGTCTGGTGCCTGTGGGGGGCGATGCCATTCATTACACGACGCTCTACATCACCCACACCCGCAGCCAGTATGACATTCAGAAAGGCGACGAAGACACCCTGTTTCTGAACCGGCGTGGCACCCAGCTTTCGCGCATCACGGTCTTCACCACGATCAAAACCCTAGCGCAGACAGCCGGTATTCGCAAAACCATCAGCCCCCATACGTTCCGGCATTCGTTTGCCACCCACCTCATCGAAGGCGGGGCCGACCTCCGGGCTGTGCAGCAGATGCTGGGCCACGAATCCATTACCACTACCGAAATATACACCCACCTCGACCGGGCCTACCTGACCCAAACGCTGACCGATTTCCATCCGAGAGGGAAGTAGAGGCAGTAAGGTGGTGTCTGGTGCTGGTGGTGTGTTGTGGCTACGCGTTAAGGGTTGCTGACGCTTGGCCCTTCGACAAGCTCAGGGTGACAGCCCATCTAATGCAGTTTAGTGGATTTGATTCAACTTCCCTGTCACCCTGAGCTTGTCGAAGGGCCAAGCGACAGCAACCCTTAACGCGTAGCCCCCACCAGCATCAGACACCACCAGCCCGTAGCCACAACACAACATCAGCCCGTAGCCACCAACCCTTCCACTGCTCAATTCACCTACCGGCTTACTAAAAACAGGCCGATTCCGTAGTTTAGGGGCATGACTATGGAAAATAAAGCGCTGGTTTGTCAACGAGACCAGTACCCCTACCCTGCCGATGCGCACTACCTGAACTGCGCCACGCGGGCACCCCTCAGCAAAGCCGTTGCCCAGGCCGGTATCGACGCCATACAGCGGCAGCTTAACCCAATGGGGCTTACGCCCGACGACTTTTTCAGCGGTGGCGTAACGGTCCGGCAATTGTTTGCGCAACTCATTAATCAACCCGACCCGGAGCGTATTGCCATTATTCCCTCAATCTCCTACGGCATGGCGGTGGTAGCGCAAAACCTGCCCTATAAGCCGGGGTTTCGAAAGGGCCAGACAATTGTACTGGCTACCGGCGAATTTCCGAGCGACGTGCTGGCCTGGGACGGGGTAAAGCAGGAACAGGAGCTAACGATTGTTACGGTCGAGATGCCCGCCCAACTGCCCGCTGCCGATGCCTGGAATGAGGCTATCCTGGCCCGGATCACGCCCGAAACGGCCCTGGTGGTCGTGCCCATGATTCACTGGATGTATGGCACCAAATTCGATCTGGAGGCCATTGGCGAACGGTGCCGGGCAGTTGGGGCGTGGCTGGCCGTTGATGGTACCCAGAGCATAGGTGCCATGCCGTTCAACTGGCAGCGCATCCGACCCGACGCGCTGGTTTGTGCGGGTTATAAGTGGCTGATGGGACCGTATTCACTGGGTGTTGCCTGTTTTGGCCCGGCCTTCGACGGGGGCATTCCGCTGGAAGAAGCCTGGATGAATCGCCTCGACAGCAACCAGTTTCACCGCCTGGCCGAGTACCAGCCGGCTTACCGTCCGGGCGCTTACCGCTACAATATGGGCGAACACAGCAACTTCACCCAGATGCCCATGCTGGAGGCTTCGTTAAAACAACTGCTTCATTATCAGCCCGACCGCATTCAGGCCTATTGCAAAAACCTGATGGCCGACGCCCTGCCCGAACTAGTATCGCTGGGGTACCGGATCGAGCCTGAATCAGGACGGGGACATCATCTGCTCGGCGTTTGGGTGCCCGATCACGCCGACCCGATGGCCATTACCAGAGCCCTGCTGGCCCGCAACGTGTCGGTATCGGCCAGGGGACGAGCCATTCGCGTGTCGCCCCACGTGTACAATTCACCGGAGGATGTGCAGGCGTTGGTGGAAGCGTTGCGGTGATTTACGATGTACGACTTACGAATTACGATTTAGGGCTGACGCGAGCAGGCTAAAACAAGCATAGTCAGGCGTCAGCCCTAAATCGTAATTCGTAAGTCGTACATCGTAAATCATTTCAGTGAATCCAGCCCCGTTGTGTCTAGTTGCATGACTTTGGCATCCACGCGGTCGCCGGGGAGGGCGCGGACGGCCTGCTTCTTGCGGTTCCAGGGGGCTGTGGTGTGCCGCGCCATGTCGATGGTAAGCAGGATCACGATGAGGGTGAAGGTTATAAAGACACCGATGAAAATGCGCTTGTTGCGGTTCATTGTTTCAGGAGTTCTTTAGGCGTAACATAAAACGCCAGAAAACCCGTTCGACCCGACACCTCATTCCAGTTCAGGTTGTCGAACGTAATGGCCGCAACGCTGCCCTTGCTCATCGACCCTACGTCCTGGTGCGTCAGGTACTCGGCGAAGTAGGATACGTCGGGGTTATGCCCAAAAATCATCGCCGATTCGCAATCGCCGGGCAAGCTATTGACGGCAGCGAGATACGCTTTTGGTCCGCCTTCATACAGCTTTTCGTCGAGCACAATCGCCTGTGGATCAATGCCCATCTGTTCGGCAATAACTTTGGCGGTGTCGCGGGCGCGGTTGGCCGTACTACTCACCAGCACCCCTGCGTGAATACCCTGCTCATGCAGGTACCGGCCCATTCGTGCGGAGGCCATGATGCCTTCCGGCACTAAATCGCGGTCGTGGTCGCTCATAAAAGCAGACCGGTCTTCGGCCTTGGCGTGCCGCACGATATAGAGAGTGCGTTTCATATCTTTTTGAATGTACAATGCATAATGAACAATGTACAATGGCTGGCGCAAGCCTAATATCTAGTCAACCATTGTCCATTATGCATTGTACATTCTGTTTAAATCTCCCTTACCCAAATGTTACGGAAGCCAACGGGGTTGCCGTGGTCCTGCAGAATCAGCGGGCCTTTGCCGTGGGCTTGCACTTTGGGGTATCCGATGTATTCGGTGGTGCCCCGGATAGCGGCGCGGTTTTGTACCAGCACGCCGTTGAGCAGCACCGTGACGTAACCGGGCTCAATCATCAAACCAGCTTTATTGAATTTCGGGGCCAGGTAGATGATGTCGTAGCTCTGCCATTCGCCGGGTTTGCGGCTGGGGTTTGCCAGTGGGATCGCCTGTTTGTAGATCGAGCCAACCATGCCGTTTACGTAGGTCGGGTTCTGGTAGTTGTCGAGCACCTGCACCTCATAGCGGCCCTGGAGGAAGATACCGCTGTTGCCGCGACCCTGCCCGTTGCCTTCTACCTTCGGCGGCGTCTGGAACTCGATGTGCAACTGCATGTCGCCAAACTGCTGCTTAGTCATTGCTGACGATGTTTTGCCCGAATAAAGCACCCCGTCTTTCACCAGCCACTGCAACGGGTCGGTACTGTTGGTGGGGTTGTAGCCTTTGTTGGCTACCCAGTTGTCGGCGTTTTTACCGTCGAAGAGCACAATGGCATCAGAAGGGGGCGTGGTACCGGCAGTGTTGGCTGAGTAAACGCCGGGCGTTACCACAGGCGGCACCGGTTCCCAAATTTCGGTCGATTCGGGGGTTTGTTTGCTGGGTTGAACCTGAGCCAGGGCCAGGCCAGCGGATAGGGCAACGAATGCGAGGGGTAAGGTTATTTTTTTCATGAGGACGAGTAAACGTATAGGGGCCAAAGATAAACGCAAAATGGTCAGTAGCGGACGTTGGATGCCAGACGTTGGCTATTAGCTGCCGGACGACCACAGCGGCGAACCGATGCAATAACCAACGTCCGGCATCCGGCATCCAATAATGCCCGTTCGATAGGGCAAAGTGCCAAATCCAGGCCTTTATACCCGAAAATGGGCTATTTTTGAGCTAATTAATAGCATTTACCAACCACGTTCATGCGTCAATCAATTCGACACGTTTTACTTCTAACCGGAGGCTGGCTAAGCAGTCAGTTCGCCTTTAGTCAGGGGCTAACCGCCCTACCACTCAACGATCTCAGCGCCTTTCGTCAGCCCATTTCCGCCAACTGGAAAACCGTTTCTGACGTCAACGCCACGTTGACCAAAAACAACGCCTTTACTACCAAGCCCGGCACCGGCATACTGGTTTGCCAGCCCAACGGGCAGTATGGGGCGCAGTACAATCTGCTCACCACCCTCGAACACGGCGATGCCGATCTGGAACTGGATTTCATGATGGCTAAGGGAGCTAACTCAGGCGTCTACCTGCAGGGGCGGTATGAAGTGCAACTCTTTGACAGCTGGGGCGTTACCACGCCTAAAGCGTCGGACGTGGGGTCTATTTATGAACGCTGGGACGACAGCAAGCCCGACGGCAAGAAGGGTTACGAAGGCCACCCCGCCCGGCAGAATGCGGGCAAGGCACCCGGCCTGTGGCAACATTTGAAGATTTCATTCCAGGCCCCTCGCTTCGACGCGTCGGGCAAAAAAACGGAGAACGCCCGCTTCCTGCGCGTTGAGTTGAACGGGGTTGTGTTGCACGAAGACGTAGACGTAACCGGCCCTACCCGCTCAGCGCAGTTTATGGACGAAAAAGCCCGCGGGCCGCTGATGTTCCAGGGCGACCACGGCGCGGTGGCCTTTCGCAATATTCAGTACACACTCTTCGACGGCACCAAACCTCGCCTGACCGATCTGAGCTATTCGGTGTACAAAGGTCAGTACAAAAATGAGCCCTCGTTTGGCGGCATGGCCCCCGAATCGAAAGGCACAACGCCTATACTGACCGCGGGCGTGAACCGGCTGCCCAATGATTTTGTGGTGCAGTATACCGGCAAAATGCACATCGAACAACCCGGCGAGTACACCTTCGCGCTGAACACGGCGGGCGGTTCCGGGCAGTTGAAGATCAACAACCAGCCGCTGAGCAAATGGTCGGACAACAACCATCGGAGTAAGGTTACGCTACCCGCAGGCGACCTGCCGTTTGAGGCCACCTACAGCAAGTATGTGGAATGGAACAAAGCCAACCTGCAACTGATGGTGTCGGGTCCGGGCATTCGGCAGTTTATGCTTACCCCCGCCACCGACGATGAAGAAGTAGCCGACCCGATTCTGGTAACGGCTGAAACGAACACCCTCCTGCGCAGCTTCATGGATTTGCCCACGGCCAAAAACGACCGGGGTCGCAACTACCGCGTCACCCACGGCATCTCGGTGGGTAGCCCGGAGCAGGTGCACTATACCTATGATGCCGACAATGGCTCGATCGTGCAGGTGTGGCGGGGTATGTTCCTCAACGCCACGCCAATGTGGGAAAACCGGGGCGATGGCTCGTCGCGGCCCATGGGCGCGGTACAGTACCTGGTTCAGAAACCGCAGTTGATGCTGGCCCGGCTGGCTTCGGCGCAGGCGGCATGGCCTGCCGACACCACCAACAGCGGGTTCCGGCCAAAGGGCTACGCCCTGGATGAGAGCGGCCGGCCTACTTTCCGCTATATGGTGGGCAACACCGCCGTGGAAGACCAGATCCGCGTGCTGCCCGAAGGCCACGGCCTTCGTCGCGAACTGACCGTGGCCCAGCCCGGCACCGGCTTGTATGCCCGCCTCGTCGACGGACAAACCATTGAGGCTATGCCCAACAACATGTATCTCGTTGACGGCAAGGCTTACTACATCCAGCTCGACGATGCGGCGGGGAGTAAACCCCTGGTCCGTAACGGGGCCAGTGGCCGGCAGGAATTGATTGTACCCGTTGCAGGCAAACTCACGTATTCGATCCTTTTTTAAAAGGGGTTCAAGGTTTAACGTCTAAAGTCTACCGTTGCTTCGCCTATGTCTGACGAAGCGTTGCTCCGTTTGTTCCGGCGTAAAAACGGAGCAACGCTTCGTCAGACATAGGCGAAGCAACGGTAGACCTTAGACGTTAAACCTTGAACCACCCTACAGACTATGAAATTCATCCACAATTCCCTCCTCCTCGCTGCCCTTTCGGTGGTCACGCTGGCACAGGCCCAGGAGTCGCCCAAAGAGGAAGACTTCTTCAAAATTACCAAGGTGTCGGCACCCGAAGGCACACTGCTGGAAGTAGGCGGCCTCACGATGCTACCCAACGGCGACCTGGGCATTTCGACCCGCCGCGGTGATATTTTCATCGTGCAAAACCCCACAAGCAAGCGGCCCTATTTCCGCAAGTTCGCGTCGGGGCTGCACGAAGTACTGGGCCTGGTCTACAAAGACGGTTCGCTCTATTGCGCTCAGCGCGGTGAGCTGACCAAGATGACCGACACCAACAACGACGGCAAAGCCGACCTGTTTGAAACGGTCTACGCCTGGCCGCTGTCGGGGCACTACCACGAGTATAGCTTCGGTCCCAAACTGGCCCCCGACGGTACTATGTTCGTGACGGGCAACGTGGCGTTTGGCGACGAAGAATGGTGGCGGGGCGAAAGTCGCGTACCCTGGCGCGGCTGGACAATGAAGATTTCGGAAAACGGCCAAATGCAGCCCTGGGCCACCGGTATGCGCTCGCCGGCGGGCCTCGGCATGATCGACGGCGAACTGTTCTACGCCGACAACCAGGGCGACTGGCAGGGTTCGGGCGGGCTTGTGCACGTACCCAAAGGTGCCTTCACGGGCCACCCGGCAGGTTTGAAATGGACGGGTATGCCCAACTCACCCCTGAAACTGACCGCCGATCAGTTCTACGCCAAGATCGACATTCGGCAAAAGCGCGACGCCAACGGCCGGATGATCAAGCCCGAAAACGTGATTAACGAAACGCCGGACCTGCTCTACAAGGTGAAGGAGACCTTCCCGGAAATTCAGATGCCCGCTGTTTACCTACCCCACGGCATTCTGGGCATTTCCAATTCCGAGATCGTGAACATCCCGCAGGGAACGTTTGGGCCGTTTGCCGGGCAGCTGCTGGTTGGTGATCAGGGCATGAGCATTATCTCACGGATTATGCTCGAAAAAGTGAAGGGCGAATACCAGGGGGCGTCTATCATGTTCCGGTCGGGCTTCCGGTCGGGGGTGATGCGCTTGGCGTTCGCACCGGATGGGTCGCTGTTTGTGGGCGAAACCAACCGGGGCTGGGGATCAGCCGGCGACGCCAACGAGGGCCTGCAACGGCTGGTCTACAACGGCAACACGCCCTTCGAGATGCGCATGGTGAAGGCCATGCCCGACGGTTTTGAAGTGGAGTTTACGAAGCCCGTTTCCAAAGCGTCGGCAGAAGACCTGGCGTCGTACTCGGTCGATAGCTTTATCTATAAATACCACCCCGTCTATGGCTCGCCCACGATCAACAAGGAACGCCACGCGATCAAAGGCGTGAAACTATCGGACGACGGTCTGAAAGCGCGCATAATCGTAGACAATCTCCGGCAGCACTACATCCACCAGCTCACCATCGACGGTGTGCGGTCGCAGGACGGGTCGTATTCGCTGGTGCATCCCATTGCCTATTACACGCTCCACAATATTCCCGACGGGCAGAAGCTGGCGATGAACGAGGTAAGCACGAAAAACTCGGCCAACGTTGCTGCCAAAACCGACGCCGCCCCGGCAGCCACCGTTAAACCAGGTACGGTGAATGCTAAAACCGGCAAGCCAATGACGAAGCAGGAACTGGCAAAGGCTAATGCGAAGACCAAAAACGCCCTTCAGTTGGGGCAGGCGGTGAGTGTAGCGAAAGCGCCAACCTACGAAGAGGTGCGCGGTATTCTGGCGAAAAACACCTGTCTGGCCTGCCACAACGCCGACAAACGGCAGGTGGGTCCGGCCTACAAGGAAGTGGCCAAGCGGGGCTACACCAACGACCAGCTCGTGGAGTTGATCTATAACCCCAAGCCCGCCAACTGGCCCGACTACGCTACCGAGATGCCCCCCATGCCCCAGGTTCCCAAAGCCGACGCCCTGAAGATTGCCGCGTGGATCAACTCCCTGGCCCCCGCCAACAAAGCCGGTGCCGCCAGCAGCAGTAACAAGGACGAGCCTAAAACACGGCCGTAATAATTCAGAATTTACCAACAAAAAAGGCCTCTGCTGATTAGCAGAGGCCTTTTTTGTTGGTAAATAACTGGCGTTTACATCAGGATATTGTCAACGGCCTGTAGTTTGGGGGGCAGGTTGGTCTCGCCCAGCATTTCGCGCAGGTCGATTTCGATATTGCGGCATATGGCCGACATGGGTACGTCGTTGATGGCGTTTTCAAAGGGATTCTCGCTCGTGTCGCCTACTACTTCCATCGTGTTGAATACCCAGGCGATGATTACGTAAAACGGGATGGTAAGCCAGACGTGCCAGCCGCCTATTTTGGCCATCTCGGTGATTAGCCCGAAGGGCAGCAGCAGAATAAACAGCCACACAAACACATAGCTGAAGAACGCGTACTGCCTCGGAAACGGAAACGACTTGATGCGTTCGGCGGCTCCCTGCTGGTTGTAAAACTCCACCAGCATCCGTTCCAGCTCGTTGTGGTAAATATCGGAAAGCAGCCCCTGCGCTCGCAACTCGCGCAGATGCGCCGACTGACGACGGATAAGCTGCGTGGCCACGTTGGCTTTGCCCTGATAGGTTGCGGCTTCTTCTTTTGGCAGAAAAAGCAGTAGCTCATCCTCTATTTTTTCCTGTTGGAAGGCACTTATATGATCAATAAGCTGCAGTTCGGTGCCGTGGTGTTCCTGCCAGACCGGACGGCTCCGTAGCTGTAGCCGCAGTACATTCAGGTACGCCAGATGTCGGTAGACCAACAATCGATGATGAGCCGGTAAGTAAGCAGTAGTTACTGAGTTGGTGGCGCTCAGATTCGTGATGTAGTCCTGCACCATCATGCCCCACGACCGGCTGGCGTTGGTCAGGCTACCCCACACCCGGCGACCTTCCCAGAGGCGGTCATAGGCCGAGTTGTTCTTAAAACCGACGTAGAATGCTACGGCGGTGCCGATAGTCGCAATGGGAACAAAAGGCACCGTGAGGTAGGGCCAGTGCGTAGTTACGTAGAGCGTCACGATGGCCGTGGCATACAGCCCAAAAAAAAGGACCGTCCGCCAGGCGAACGGCCAGAAATGCCGGAATGCAATTCGTTTACGAGTGTACATACCTCAACGATAAATGAGATTTTCTCAGCACAGAATCGAGATGATTTGACAGCCAGCAGGCGGCACTAATCCTACGTTGGTAGGGTCTGCCTCTCTGCTTAAGGTTTGTCTTCTTCCGACTCGATATCGCGGTTGCGGAGGTTGCTTTTACCGAGGTAGTCCGTCTCCTCCATCCCGTTCGATTTGTCGTTTATCTCGTCGGCATCCACGTCAGTGTCTTCGTCTACTTCTTTCAAAAAAGTGCCGGGCTTAGGGTCTTTGTCGCTGGGCGACTGTTCCGATTCAGGGCGTTCAATCATGGCTAACGTTGGTTGTTTGGGGTTGAACACCCGCCCCGCCCAAAAGTTTAAGAAGCGATTAAATCGAGGACCTGCGTTAACCAAACAAGCCCTTTGGGAGTAGATAGCGTAGCAGACCGCACAACGGCATTTTCCTCATGGCAGATAAAAAACTTACGGGGCAAACCGCCCTCGTCACAGGCGCTAACTCAGGCATTGGTGCCGGAGTAGCCAAATCACTCGGACAGGCGGGTGCCAACGTCATTGTCAACTACGTGTCCAAACCCGAAGATGCCGAAGCCGTTGTTGCCGAGATCAAAGGCTACGGCGTTGATGCACTGGCTCTTATGGCCGACGTGTCGAAAGAAGATCAGGTGCAGGCCATGTTCAAACAGGCCATTGACCACTTCGGCACGCTCGACATTCTGGTGAACAACGCCGGGCTGCAACGCGACGCCAAATTCCACGAAATGACCCTGGCGCAATGGCAACTGGTGATCGACGTGAACCTGACGGGGCAGTTTTTATGCGCCCGCGAGGCCATCCGCGAGTTTTTGCGCCGTGGTCCCCGCCCGGAGGTGTCGAAAGCCACGGGCAAAATTATCTGCATGAGTTCGGTGCATGAGCTGATTCCCTGGGCGGGCCATGCCAACTACGCCTCCACCAAGGGGGCCATTAAAATGCTGATGCAGTCGCTGGCGCAGGAGTACGGCGACCGCAAGATCCGCGTGAACAGCATCTGCCCTGGTGCCATCCAAACACCCATCAACACCGCCGCCTGGAGCACCCCCGAAGCCTATAATTCGCTGATGACGCTGGTGCCCTACAACCGCATCGGCCAACCCGATGACATCGGTAACCTCGCCGTCTTCCTTGCCTCCGACGACTCAGACTACATCACCGGCGCCAGCATCTTCATCGACGGCGGCATGACCGTCTTCGAGGGCTTCTCAACGGGGGGGTGAGGCACTAAAACGGTGTATATTCACACATCGTTTAACGCCCAATTCCTTGCACTGTGACTACCGAAAAGTACATCAATCCGTTTACCGATTTCGGGTTCAAAAAGCTGTTTAGCGAAGAACCGAATAAGGAGTTGCTTGTGAGTTTTTTGAATCAATTATTGCCCCAGAAGCATCAGGTGGCCGATTTGTCGTTCACCAAAACGGAGCAGCTTAGCAACACGCCCATTGACCGGAAAGCAATTTTTGACCTTTATTGCGTCAGCCCCAGCGGCGAACGGTTCATTGTTGAACTACAGAAAGCAAACGGTGCGACGTTCGCCAGAATTTCTTTCGTGACCGGAGCGTATACTATGCCTCATTCCCCATTCAGGAGCAAGGTATCGTTGGTTCAACCTGGAACTACAAATTAGCACCGATATATACGGTAGGCATTCTTGACTTCCTGTTTGATGACGAAAAGAATGACAATCGGTCATCCACACAGTGCAACTCAAAGACCAGGATTGCCGGGTATTTTATGAAAAGCTGACGTTCATCTACCTGTCGATGCCCAACTTCAACAAGAGAGAGGAAGAATTGGAAACGCTGCTCGACAAATGGCTATTTGTATTCAAGCAACTACCCATGCCACAAGCCCGCCCCGCCCGGTTGCAGGAGCGCGTTTTTGACAGGCTGTTTCAGGTGGCTGAGGTAGCGCGTTATAGCCGCGAAGAACAGGAAGCCTACGTGCAAAGCCGGAAATACTACTGAGATCTTAACAACGTCATCGACACGGCCAACATGGAGGGCATCGAAACAGGACGCGAGGCAGGCCGGGAAGAAGGCCGGGAACAGACACAGATAGACATCATCTTGACCGGGCACCAGGAAGGTTTCTCACCAGAGCAATTGAGCAAACTAACCAAACTCTCCCTCGATCAGGTACTTGCTATCATTGCGGAGAATATATAATCACCCAACGCCCGCGAGGGCTGATGGAGTAGCACAAGATTGACCCGGAAACGCGACGCGGCTACTGGCTTTTTCACCCTTGTGTGGTTGGGTGCTGCACCCAGCACTCAACCACACTCCTGTCCAACGAGGCGCACCCAAGCGAAGCCAACCATTAACGTACACAACCAAACTCACAGAGAGAGGCCGAAACTATTAGACGAGGCTGTTCTAGATTAGCGTTCTTTCGCAGGTACGTTGCGGTGTCGACCGAAAAGCTTTTGTCAACTCTGTATGCACTAGCACATTATCAGCATTTGTTTTATTCGTTTTTTAGTTTCAATAACATAAATTGATAGATATTGAAATCTGCTCTCAGCCTATCTCCAAACTCAATCCACCTGCTGATTATGTTTTGAATTCGGCCTTCTTGGGCTTCGTCGAATAGGCCATTTTGCAAATTATCTAACAACGCTGAAGACTCAGAAAGATTTATCATCTCTGTCGTTGGCTGACCTTCGCGGAATTTCAAAAAGTCATAGATAGTCTGTCCAAGTGTTGATTGGTTTTCAAGATTAGTCGGTTCATGAAAGCAAACCTCCTTTCCTGTTTCTAAATAGCTATATTTATGCTTATATGTAACTACTTTTGTGTGTGGTGGAATAACAATATGCTCTTTTAATATTGGAATATTTTGAAAACGAATACTACCAGACGATGTCAAAATATTTTGTGATTGTTCATAAAAAGGTTCATGCATAAACCAAGGCCAAGGTCTCCAACTCAAAAGTGAAGACATATGGACTGCTAATAAGTAGGCAGTTCTATGCAAAAATAGTGGGGCAGTATAAAATGCCTTACCTTTGCCTTCTAGATCTAAT
>NZ_JAFMYV010000017.1 GCF_017353185.1 Fibrella rubiginis
AATTGTGTAATCGATAAATCGACTACTGTGTTTTAGCACGAATTGTGCTTACTTTTTCTGCCAATACGCCAAAGAACTGATCCCTCTTCGAAAACTTTTGAACCGTTGTTCGTCTGTTTCTCTCGATTTGGGACTGCAAAGGTAAGGCGACTTTTAGGGCAGCGCAAGCCCTTGCTTGAAAAAAGTTTAAAAATCTTTTTCCATGAACGGGTAACTCACTGATTTTGGCGATGATAAAGTTTCTTTGATTGTCCGCATAGAAACCCAGCGCAGCAAATTCAACGACGAACCAGCCTTATCATTGGTTCCTGAGGCTCTTGCACCCCCAAACGGTTGCTGACCAACCACAGCCCCTGTCGGCTTGTCGTTGATATAAAAGTTACCTGCACTGTTTACCAGTCGTTTAGTTAAATAGTCAATAGTAGCCCTGTCTTTTGCCAGAATAGCGCCCGTCAATGCATAGGGTGATGTTTGATCTAGTATGGTTAACGTATCTTCTAATTGGTCGTCTTCGTATACGTATACTGTCAGTACAGGACCAAACAGTTCGTCACACATAGTTCGGTATTTAGGGTCGGCTACTTGTATGACAGTAGGTTCAATGAAATAGCCTGTCTCTTTGCTGTAGTTACCACCCGCTATGATGGTAGCCCCATCTTTAGTGGCCTGATCGATGTATCCCGTGATCTTATTAAAGGCGCGTTCGTCAATGACAGCGTTGAATAAACATTCGAACTCTTCTACACGGCCCATCTTCTGACTTTTGAGCGTTTCTTGTACACCAGCCCGAATGGCGGCCCATAAGCTGGTAGGAATGTAGGCTCGTGAGGCAGCCGAGCATTTTTGTCCCTGATACTCAAATGCTCCCCGCACCATAGCTACTACCGCTTCGTCTACATTAGCTGTGTTATGCACGAAAATGAAGTCCTTCCCTCCGGTCTCGCCTACAATCCTCGGATACGATTTGTATTTCGCAATGTTTTGGCCAATTGTTTGCCAAATAGTCTGAAACACACTTGTGCTGCCTGTAAAGTGAATGCCAGCAAAATCGGGATGGTTAAAAATAACCTCTCCTGCTTCAGGACCATCTACATAGATCAGGTTGATTACGCCATCGGGCAGGCCACTCTCCTGCAAGACCTCTACGATTACCTGTGCCGAGTAGGCTTGTGTATAAGCTGGTTTCCAAACAACTGTATTGCCCATTAACGCTGCTGATGTTGGCAGGTTGCCGGCAATAGCAGTAAAGTTGAATGGGGTCAAAGCAAAAACGAATCCTTCCAGTGGTCTGTATTCTACCCGATTCCATACTCCCGTTGGCGAGTAGGGTTGCTGTTTATATATTTCTGTTGCGTAATGAACATTAAAGCGCAGAAAATCAATGAGTTCACAAGCAGAATCAATTTCAGCCTGATACACATTTTTCGACTGCCCCAGCATAGTGGCTGCGTTGATTTTTGCCCGGTATGGTCCTGCTAATAGTTCAGCGGCTTTTAAGAAAATGCTCGCCCGGTGTTCCCAGGACATGGCTCCCCAAGCTGCTCTGGCACTCAGTGCAGCGTCAATTGCCTGCTGCACGTGCTCTTTGTCTCCTTCGTTAATGTACCCTAGTACATGAGCGTGCTCGTGAGGTGGGGTTACTTTTAACTTATTTTTTGTGAAGACTGATTGACCGTTTATCCACATGGGAAGCTCGCGGGTTTCAGCTTTGGCCGCCTGTAGGGCATTCCGTAGAGCGGTCCTTTCAACAGAGCCGACACGGTACTCTTTCACTGGCTCATTTGCAGGCTGAGGTACGCTCAGTAATCCATTGTTCATTGTGAAGTTTTTCTTTCAAAGTTAACGGTTTGCCTGTGTATGTTCGGCGTGACCTATTTGTGTAGTCTGTGGGCCTGAGTTTTGTCGTTCTGTTCCAGTGGGTTTACGTAACTTGCGAACTAGTTTTTCGCTCTTTTTTGCCCATGAAATTTTACAGCACGAACTCACCAAATCAGCTTGTTTCGTCACAGGAGGCACTTTTTCAAAGCCTTCCTGCCGATGGTGGTCTGTATATGCCCGAATCTATTCCCGTATTGCCCACCTCGTTTCTGAGTGATTTGTCGGGGCGGTCGTTGCCAGAGATAGCTTCTGTCCTGACTTCACTTTGGCTGGGCGATGAACTGACTGCATCTGATATTGATACGCTTGTTACACGTGCCTTTCCGTTTGATACACCTTTGGTTGAACTTGAAGCAGATCGACTCTATGCGCTTGAACTGTTTCATGGCCCTTCATTAGCTTTTAAAGACATAGGTGCCCGTTTTATGGCGGGTTTGATGTCACATTATGCTGACAGACTCTCGCGTGAGATACATATTCTGGTGGCTACTTCAGGAGACACTGGCGGAGCCGTTGCGATGGGCTTTCACAATGTTTCTGGCGTTCGGGTCTCTATTCTCTACCCAAAAGGGCGAGTGAGTTTGCTGCAAGAAAAACAATTGACTACCCTGGGGGGAAACATACAAGCGTATGAAGTAGACGGTTCGTTTGATGATTGCCAGACTATAGTCAAACGGGCTTTTCTAGATCCGGAGCTATCACAAGCTTATTCACTTTCCTCGGCTAACTCTATCAACATTTTCCGGCTTATTCCTCAAAGTTTCTATTACCTGAGGGCTATAGCTCAGTTAGCTAAAAATCATCTGCCAGTGGCTTTCTCTGTTCCTAGCGGCAACTTTGGTAATCTTAGCGCAGGAGTTTTGGCCTGGCGAATGGGCATGCCTGCACAGGCATTCATTGCATCGACTAACGTAAATAAAGTGGTGCCCAGTTACTTGCAGACAGGACAGTATGTTCCAATGGCTTCACTGGCTACGCTATCAAATGCGATGGATGTGGGAAACCCCAGCAACTTTGTCCGGCTCCAGCACCTTTTCAGCAATAACACTAGTGCGCTTTCTTCACAAGTGAAGGGGTATTTTTTCACTGATGATGAGACAGTTAGCGAAATGCTTCTATTACGTGATCGCTACAATTACCTGGCTTGTCCACACACGGCGGTGGGCTTGTTAGGCTTACAGAGTTATCAACAAAACAGTGTGGATAACTGCGGAATTGCGTTGGTAACTGCCCATCCTGCCAAGTTTAGCCCTGCTGTTGATGAAATATTGGGTCAGACAGTGGAGGTGCCGGATCGGCTGGCTATTCTCAGTGAACGCCAGAAGCAGGTAACGACTATACCTGCCACATTTGAGGCTTTCAAAGAAGTTTTGCTCCAAGTTGTCTAGCCTGATACAGCCACTTATCCACAACAAAGCCCCGGACCTGTTGGTAACCGGGGCTTTGTTTTACGGAAAATCTTTCCCCTGAACAATCAGTTCACAACGTCGCCGCGAAGTTGCCGAATGCGTTTACGCGACTCGGCGGCAAAAATGCTGCCTGGGTAACTAGTGAGCAGTTGCTCATATAACTTCAATGCGGTGGCACTGTCCTTTTTTCGTTCATCGACAATTTTAGCTTCTTCGTAGAGCGCGTCATCAGCCAGGATATCCATCGGATATTTCTCTACAATGGTTTTCAGGTTGAGCAAGGCTTCATCCACTTTGTTTTGCTTCAACTGCACTTTCGCCTGAAGCCACCGCAATTCATCAGCTAGTGTATGTTGCTCGTATTTCTTTAGCATCACATCAACTTGCGCGGATGCTTCATCCAGTTTGTTTTGAAATAGCAGTAGGTCAATCGCTGCGTAGTCTCGCATTGCGTTTTCGGTACTGTCCAGGCCTGTATTATCCAGAATCAGCATACTCAGTTGCTCAGCGTCATTGGCAATTTCGCGGGTAGTAGCCATTTTCAACACATCCAAAACAGATTTGGCTAATGTGAAATCACCTTTATAATAGTGGAGTTTAGCATTACGTAATTTGGCTTCGTAGCCTAGTAAATCGTCTTTCTGCGACTTTTCCACTTGTGAATATAGCAACGTTGATTCCCAAGGTTCGTTCTTCAACAGGTATACATCGCCTTTATCTAACTTGCACTTATCCACAAATTGCTGGTCACTCTTCCCCATCGTGATAGCCTGATCAAGCATGACGATAGCCGAGTCTTTTTCGTCAAGGTAGTTGGCATACAGGTTCGCCGAACTGCGAAGGGCGTCGAGTGTTTTAGGTGTCACACCCACTTCGGTCAACACACGCTGATAGGCTCGTATGAGTTGCCTTATCTCTGTCTTTTCGACGGGGTATGTGTTTTTCACCTGCTCTTCGCGTGCATTCACCAGCATACGTCGGGCATAGGGATAAAAGGCTCCCTGTGGATGATTAGCAATAATGTACTCGTAGGCATCTACAGCCGTCTTATATTCTTTGTTGGTCATGGCCAGGCCCGCCAATTCAAACACTTTCGCACCAGCCAGTTTCATCCGCTTGTCCATGGCCTTTTCCTGAAGCAGTGCCCGGCTAAACTTCTGCTTTTGGAGATAGTACCATGTAAGCATATCGTTCATAGCCATCGACTCAGGCGACTTCTGAACTTCAGCATAGAGTACTTTTTCCAACAGTGGCTCATCTTTAGTGTTGATAACTGTCTGAAAAGCGCCCTGTACCCGTTCACGTTGATCATTGCGTTCAGCTAACGGTAGTAATGTCTCTATCCAAGCAGTAAGGTTGTTTTTAGAGCGATAGAGCGTCGCTAACTCTTCAGCCATAACCGAACGGTCGTTCGTAACAGTTTGCGCTCGTTGTAGTGCCTGTATAGCCTGATCAGTTGCTCCAACGTCTACAAGTAACTCTCCAAGGCGGGCTACACGCACGGGATCATTCTTGCTGTATTCATATGCCTGTTCATAGAGCTTGTTGCTGGCCGTGGTATCGCTGCTGGTCTCACGGATGCGACTTGCCAACAACACTAAAGCCTGCGCCCGTACAGGACCGTTTACTTTAGCCCATTTTTTCAACTGCTTATCAGCCTCATCACTCCTTTTAGCTTTTGTCAAGCTAGTGATGTATCTATTCATCAACGGCCAGGCTATGCTTATTTCTTCATCTGCCCGGCGCATTCGTTTGCTGTATTCGGCAGCGGCCTTTTCAAACTCGCCCTTTTGAAAATACTCATCGGCCAATGCCTCTTCAGATTGGGCCTGCACCAACTTGGTCAGAAGCAGCAACCCAGCCAACACTAATCCACAAGCCCTATTTTTCATTTTATAAGAAGGTTTATTAAAACAAACTATTAGAGTTATTAGCGCTGTGCATAAGTGAACAACTCAGTTATCCACTTTGTACTGAAAACACTGTGAACAACTTTTGCTGGTTATCCACTGTATTAGTCAGGTTATTAACACTAAAACAGCCTATAAACAGCGATTTAGGCAGTTTTCCACATTTATCTAGACAAGCTGATGTGTATTTGTCGAAAACTTTTCTCAACAAAATTGTCCGATGATAAGCCATTGTGAACCTGTCTAAAACACGGCTGTTTTGCACACGTCCACCTGTTGATAACGTTGAATTGTGAAGAACTCAGTCTTAATCCACAAAATTCATGCTACCATCTTGACGATTTCCACAAGTTATGAACACTTATCCACGCCGTTTTGCACATGAAATCGGCGAAAAATATAGTTTAAATTGACCTTTTTTAAGATTGACCCGCTTCAACGGAGTAAGACCATTAGTGGCTGCGTTATCTATCCTTTGATCCTATTCTAGCTAACTCTGTAAGAGTTTTATAAAACCATCAATTGAAAATGGCCTGCCAAAACCCATATAGGTCTTAGCAGGCCGTTCAATACGTTCGACTATTCGCTTAGTATGTTATGTCGATATCGTCCAGTTCAAAATTCTGCTTGATAAGCAATTTGTCGGATAGGTAAATGATTGGTTCGGCGGGGATACGAAATTCATACCGGCCTGTGTCCCACTTATTATTATTGTTTGTGTCAATAATAAGCCGAAGTCGATACCGGCCTGGTTTGAGGTTTCGGAACGTGTACGTTGGTGTGTCCCGTAAGCGCCGAGCCACTGTTTTTTGCTCATCAATCAATTCCAGAATATAATGTGGTTCTTTCGTAATGACCTGTCCGCGTACCAGACCAAAGTTCTCTGGGTCAGCAATAGGGTAGGTAATTGTAGTGGTTGTGATGGTATCGCCCAGTACAGAGGTGAATGCATCCTTGCTGATTTTGAAACGAACGAACTTGCGGGCTTTTGTCGCGAACTGATTTGTTAATTCAGTCAAGGTTGTGTTGAATGTGCTCGACTTTGCCAATGTTAAATCACCTTTGGTTAGGCTATCAACGGATATCTGTATTCGCTTTGGGTCAACGTTTTTAACTGGCTTAGAGAATTTCAACACCCAATCAAAATCGGGCTCAACGGGCTCATTTGGCGCTGGAACAGGTTTAAAGCTAAACTCTTCAGGCTTTTCCCGTTTTGATTTTGGCCTAAAACTGATTGTGTGCCTCAAATTGGTTTCAGTGCCTAAAGAATCACGCACAGCAATACGCACACCAACGGTATCGGCCGTCTGAACCGTTCTGAAGAACTTAATCTGATTGGCCGAAAGCAACATTGACGCCATACTGTCGGCTGGATTTCTGAAGGCAACTGAGTAGGATTCAATGCCTTTACTCAGGTTGACAACGTAGCTGTCTGACCTTGATTCGTTTCTGCTAATACGTGGCGTGGTATTGTTTTGATTAAAGAGATAAACCTGGACATCAGAAATGTTTTGGTTTAGCTTGATCCGCTTCGACGCGAATCCAACAGTTTCTGACTGAGCGTTGAAAACAAAATTGTTATTCTGGTCTGTGAAAGCGATCACATCATACTCTCCACCCCGGATATTCTCAATCTGAAATCGACCCGACGTATCTGTTTTGCTGTAGTAAATTGGTTTATTCTTCACCGCATCGAGTGTATCGCGGGGGGCATACAAGCCTACCAGTGTGCCTGCCGGAGTAGTAGTACCGCTGACAATATCACTTACCTGGCCACTAATAGAGAGTGAATCCAGCAGGTTTCCTGTACTAAAAACCAGTTTCATATTCGTAGCTGGGTTCCGTTCTGTGGCGTCTTTAATAGCATCAGTAAAACTGATGGTGTAGGTGGTGCTGTCTTTCAGCGGTTCATTAAACGTCAGTACTACGCTTGTGGGTTTAACCTTGTAGTCGAACGTAATGCCACTACCGGGTGTAATGATTACTTTTTGTGGCAGGTTTTCAGCAGTGATGTACTCATTAAAAAAAAGTTCTACCTGCTTAGGCTTTACGTTTCGCGCCCTCATTTTTGGGTAGCTGTCGATCAGTTTTGGTGCCAGTGTGTCTTTTTTACCTCCTGGTGGCTGAGCAACCTGAGCGCAGTTACTGGCCACGTAAAGCACAATTGATAATAGTAGAACGCTCAGTAAAGATGGCGTTCGTATTGGTGGACGGTGGGTCATTTTACTTTCCTGAACAGATAAGTCAAACTCGAATAATTGCCGGTTTCGGCTGCTTCATGATTAGATGCCAACCCTGCTTTTAAACTATCCAGATACCGAATCCGACCATCGCGTGCCTTAGTGCTCATAAGTGAAATGTAATAGGCATCAAATTTCATTGGTACTTGTCTTTCGAGGACGAAGCCTTCACTTTCAACTAATCGCTTCATCACCTCGGGCATAAAATGATATAGGTGCCGTGGCA
The DNA here is from genome assembly GCF_017353185.1 of Fibrella rubiginis. GTDB lineage: Bacteria > Bacteroidota > Bacteroidia > Cytophagales > Spirosomataceae > Fibrella > Fibrella rubiginis. The sequence continues at coordinate 7,664 of NZ_JAFMYV010000017.1, forward strand.
CATCATATGCCGCCCAGTGTTCCTTAAACCGTCTGGCATCGTATGAGGCAGGATTTGGTACGGCTATAATCAAGCTCCCTCCTACCCTCAACGATTGGTTAAACAGTCTGGTCGTTGTTTTCAGATCTGCTACATGTTCTAATACGTGCCATAATGTAATAACGTCGAAAGGGCCGGAAGACTGGATAGTTTTAACATCGTTTATGATTGCCTTTCCTATTCTGTTAGTAGCTAGTTTTCGGGCGTCGGGATCAGGTTCGTAACCCTGTACAGTCCATCCTTTCTTCTGACAAGTTTCCAGAAACGCACCAGTTCCGCAACCATAGTCGAGCACACGTCCTATCTGTCTGATAGATTCACGAATCATTTTTTCCTTCTGCTGCAATGTGAACGACCGAACTGTACGGTAGGCAAAGTCCATTAAGCCATCACGTGTGTCATCGTGCGAAATGTATGCATCGGACTGGTAATAGTGGCCAATGGTTGTGGCGTCTGGTCGGGGGTTGGTTAGCAGCAAATTGCAGTTGATGCACTGCTGAATACAAAAGACACGCTGGCTAACCAGCGTGTCGGTGCATTTGATATACGGTATAAACTGGTTTCCGCCACAAAGCGGACATTCGGTGATTTCTTCCACGTTAACGACCCATATAAACCAACAAGATTGAAATGTCTGACGGGCTAACGCCACTAATGCGGGTTGCCTGCCCGATTGTTCTGGGACGCAGTTTTTTAAGCTTTTCCCGTCCTTCGAATGATAAAGCTTTCACATTATCGAAGTCAAAAATAGGAGCAATTTCCAGCGATTCCCAACGCGACAGCTTCTCAGCATTCTGTCGTTCACGGCTAAGATAGTCGTCATATTTCAGTTCGATTACTGCCTGCTCAACTGTTTCCTTCGCGTACGACTGCAGTTCATTTTCAGCTGCCGTACTCGCCATTTCCAGCAACGTTAGGGCATCTGCCGTCTCAATCTCTGGTCGTTTTAACAGACTATAAACAGTCGACTTTTCGCGTAGCGGTGCCGATTCTCGGTTCACGAGCCAATCGTTCACTTCCTCTGGACGCAATTTTGTTTCACGGAAAAGTTGCGTCAGTCGATCTATGCTTACCTGTTTTGCTTTTGTGTTCGCCCATCGCTCATCGCTGGCAAGGCCTAGTTTGTGGCCCATTTCCGTGAGGCGTAAGTCAGCATTATCCTGGCGCAGCAGTGTTCTGAACTCAGCCCGCGAGGTAAACATTCGATACGGCTCTTCGGTCCCTTTAGTGATCAGATCATCAATCAGTACACCAACATACCCCTCTGACCGCTTGACGGTAAAGGGTTCTTTCTCATGCACATTCTGATGCGCATTAATGCCTGCTATAAGTCCTTGGCACGCCGCCTCTTCATATCCTGTAGTGCCGTTTATCTGCCCTGCGAAGAATAGATTAGCCACTTTAATTGTCTCTAGCGTAGGTTTTAGCTGTGTTGGCGGAAAGAAATCATATTCCACAGCATAGCCTGGACGAAACATTTTTGCCTTTTCAAAGCCGGCAATCTTTTGCAAAGCCCGGTGTTGGACCTCTTCAGGAAGTGAAGTTGAAAATCCATTTACGTACACTTCCACTGTGTTCCACCCCTCTGGTTCAACAAAAATCTGATGCCTGTCTTTGTCGGCAAAACGGTTGATTTTGTCTTCAATGGATGGACAGTAGCGGGGGCCTAACCCCTTGATCCTACCGGTAAACATGGGTGATTTCTCAAACCCTTCTTTCAATACATTATGTACTGATTCATCCGTGTAAGTGATCCAACAAGATCGTTGCTTGGTCAAGGCAGCCGTGTCTGAGTAAGAAAATTTACCTGGATTTTCATCACCCATTTGTTCTTCCATTCGTGAAAAGTTGAGGCTCCGGCCATCTACGCGAGGTGGTGTTCCTGTCTTCATCCGGCCTGTTTCAAAGCCTAACGATACTAGCTGTTCTGTCAAGCCTGTTGCGGAACGTTCGCCAGTACGACCACCGCCAAACGTCTTCTCGCCGATAAACATCTGCCCGTTCAGGAATGTGCCGTTTGTGAGCACTACGCTCTTGCCTGAAATCGTAACCCCAAGACTAGTTTTCACACCCCGCACACGGTCGTCTTTCACAATAATCTCTGAAACCGTATCCTGCCAAAAGTCTACGTTCATTGTGCGTTCCAACGTATCCCGCCACTCCTGCGCAAACATAACGCGGTCACTCTGACACCTAGGACTCCACATTGCGGGGCCTTTCGACCGGTTCAGCATCCGAAACTGGATCATCGTCTTATCGCTTATGATCCCCGACTGACCACCCAAAGCGTCTATTTCACGTACAATTTGCCCTTTTGCAACGCCACCCATTGCTGGATTGCACGACATCTGTGCAATAGTGTGCATGTTCATTGTAATTAGTAATACGCTTGAGCCCATTGTTGCTGCTGCGGTTGCGGCTTCACAACCAGCATGGCCTGCTCCTACTACAATTACATCGTATGTACTATGCATCGGTATTTAAAATTGAAAAATGTTCCACGTGGAAACTTTTGATAACTCTGTGAAAATCGGCGCTACTTTGTCAATTTCTGTAGATACCGATTAGACTCACGCTTATAGTATAAGTTATAAGCGGGTGAAACGGTTCGTAGCACTTCTACCTGACGAGTGGTTGCCTGAGGAATTGTTGGAAGATATGTTGGCTGACTCTGTTTAAGTTGTTTGGCAGTTTCAGCCTTACGTTTGGGATCTTCTTCCTGCTGTTGAAGAGCCTTCTCCGATTCAAGCAGGCGTGTGAGAATATCTTTTTGCCGGTTGTTGACAGCTGGATTGACACGCTTATTAACTAAATCAGTTTCCGTTTCCTCCATTTTCTTTAACAAATCGTTCACTTGATCAGCTTGTTGCTTACCAACTTCTGTACCCTTGGCTTTATCCTGCATTTCTTTTAGCATATCGCGTAGAACAGCTTGTTCCGCTGCCAGGCGCGACAATTCTTCTGATAGCGCCCGACCTGACTGGCCGCCCTGCGACAGTTTCTGAATACGCTCATTCAATTTCTGTTGTTTGTCGCCCATGCCAGGAGACGGTTGTTCACCTTTACTTTTTCCCTTACTGTTCCCAGAACCTGGCATTGCCATAGCCTGCATGGCCGCCTGCATCTGCTTAAAAGCATCATTCAACATGAGCGACAAATTGTTGATTGTCGTCATAGCGAACTGCTGTTTAGAAGAGGCCATGTTCAGTTTACGCTCTTTTAAATAGCGTGAACTCTCGTCCATGTAGTACCGCATATTCGTTAGTTCACGCGTGACAAATGGCTGTATTTGTGGCTCACGTGACGCTAAAGAATTTAGGCTATCCTCAATCACTTTGGCATTGTCCTGAAGCCGAATTTGCTCTTGTGAGAGCTTCACAACGCGTGGATCCTGTAGATTCATGCTGCGGAAATCGCGCATAAGCCGTTCCTGTGAGAAAGACAATGTAATGAGGTTATCAAGCAAATTACGCAGGTCATCAAGATTCTCTGACATGCTTTTCATATCCATACCCTCCATCGATTCCTCCATCGATTTGGCCATGTTACGCATCGACTTAGACGTCTTTCTCTGTGATTCTGATGCCTTCTTTTTCTCTTTCTTGTCGAGCGAGCTTTTCGACTGTTCCATTTGTTTCTGGATCTCCTGTTGCTCTTTCTCCTGTGGGTCAGGTGCCGACATCTTTTCTTTTTCGGCCTCCTTCTGAAGTTTATCTAACAGCTCCTGCAGTTTTTTGAAGTCTTCCTCGGACTTTTTCTGTTCTTCTTTCTGTTTCTCAGTTTCGGCTTCCTCCTTCTTCGAATCTTTCTGCTCCTCCTTAGTCTTTTCCGCTAGTTCATCCTGCTTATCAGCCTGTTTTTTCAGATCGTCAATAGCGTTCTGAAATTTCTGGTTCTGCTGCATCTGCTTAAACATCTTCAACGCACGGTCAAGCTCTTTTTCCAGATTTCGCTCTTTACGATTCAACTGGTTGAGCAGTTCGGAAGCCTTTTCATCCTGCTTCTTTTCCATCATCTGCTTCAACTCATCGTACATCTTCTTCGACTCAGGATCCTGCATCTGATCAAAAAGCTTCTTCAACTGGTCCATCTTCTGCTTCAACGAATCCTGTTGTTGCTGACTCATTCGTTGCTGAGTTTCGTTCGTTTTATTGAACTGCTCCTGAAGTTTCTGAATCTCGTTCATCAATTCTTCACGCTTCTGAAGAATATCCTGCAACTGCTTTTTATCCTGGAAATCGGACGTCTTCTTGGTGCGCATGCGCTCCTCCAACGTAGAAAGCTCCTTTTTAAGCGCTTGAGCCTCTTTCAGAGCCTGATCTAACTGTTGCTCCGTTTTCTCTGCCGACTGTTCAACCTGCTTCTGTAATTGCTCCGTAGAAGGCACCGTAAACGTAATCAAGGACGAACGGGTAGCTTTTGGACCATGTACGCCGTCATTGTCAGCTACCTGCATATAATACTCAATTTTATCGCTAGGCTTAAGTTTCAGGCTATCTAGTGACCAGTTGTAAGCGTAGTTCTGCGATATGGTAGCTGTGTTGATTGGGATAGATTTCGAGAATGATTCTTTTTTAGGTGAGTTAGCCCGCACAACTGAACCAACTAGCTTGAGCGAGGAAAAACCGTAGTCATCCGTTACCTGACCATAAAGTCCAATGAAATTATAGGTGACTGAATCCCTCGTTTCCTGCAGACTAATCTGAGGGAAACGGTCAGGAATAACCTGTATGCTGTAAGTCAGATCAGCAGCGTTGTGCGCGTGCTGGTTGCGCAATTGCAATGAATATGTAGCTGATTGAGTTGCGCGTGTGGAGAGACTGAACGCATTATCTTCAATAGCTTCAGCCGATAAACGTCCCCCAGGCGTGAACCGAACAGCCAGTGAATCGGTATGGTCGGCCAAAAATTTCCAATTAATGCGCGTTCCCTCCGGTACAAGCAGATTACCCACATTGGCAAGTTGTTCAGCAGGTTTGTTAAGATAAGCGGGGTACGTCAAGGCCACATCGAAGGACAAAACGGCAGGCCGGTCCAGCAGATGGAGCGTATAAAGTGTGGAGGCAAACCCCGCTGCTTCTACTTGAAAATTAACGTCTCGCTGTACATTGTCAAACGTATAGGCATAAGCGTTCGGTCCGGTTTGTTCCAGTTTAAAGCGTGTATCATTCGATACCAGATACACTGTTTGTGGAATCGCCCGGCCTTCCAGATGAAGTTGAAACGTAAAATCTTCATTCCGAAACGTCTCCAGTCGTTTCGAATCAACCACAAACTTGAAAGGAGCTTCCTCGACAAACTGTTTGTCATACTGCACAATACGTGACGAACTGTTAGTGAAAAAGGCCGGATAAAATACTAGAACGCCCGCAATAATGGCGGCAGGCAAGGCGGCGTACTTCACAAAACGACGGTTTTTATGCAATTGGATTGCCGACGAGAAACGGGTGATTAGCAATTGCTTTGACCGCTGTTCCAAACTAGCCTTAAGTAGTTCGCTGTCACTTGCCGTTAACGACCGCAATTGCAATGTATTCAGCAGCTTATCGCCGATGTTCGGAAAAAATTGCCCAATCTGACGAGCCGCTTCTTCATCTGAGATAGGCTTTCTAAGACCATACAGACCCATAGCCGGTTTGATGAGGTAGAGGTATGCTCCGGTCAAAAACAGAGCTACGAAACTAAATAACATAGCGGCCCGGACACCTGAACTAAAATGGCCGAGGTATTCCAATGTATTCAGCAACAAGTAAGCCGCCAGCAAAAGGCCTAAAAACAGCAATGAGCCTTTAATAAGCTGGTTCTGGAAATACCGTCGTTTGTACTCGTCGATTTGGCTAAGCAGATCAGCGAATGAAGAAGTGGCTTGCATAAGAGCTATTCGGTTAAAAGCGCGGCGAAATAGTTGAGTGTATGCTTTTTTAATAAATCTTCCTGAGCAAAAACGTCGCCGAAAGGCAATGGCTTCAGTAAGGTAAACAAGGGCCAGTTATCTTTGTCGACCCCTGCCCGTTCATAATAGCCTGGTTCTACCAGCACGGTGCATACACCGACATGCAACAAATCCTGCTTCTGTTCCTTAGAAAACCGCTTCGGACCACGACCAAGCTCCTGCATCCCAATCAGGAAAAGCACCCCATTGAGGTCGGCGGGGCGCTTACCAACAAGCTCGGTAAGACGATCTAAAAGATCATCCCAGGTCTGTAACGTTGAAGAATTTTCTTGCATTAGGATACTGATTATGAATGACTAAAATTACACTATAGAAACGACCATTGCCGATGATTCCGTTCATGCGTTCTGTATTCGAAAATTTCGTCTACCTGTTTTTCCCTGTTCTTTGTAGCGGTTGCTATCGTATGATGTACGATGAGGAAAAAGGATTGTGCAGTACATGCCGGATACACTTGCCAATTATCACTACAGACGAAGAACAAGAGTTACTACGCCAGAAATTCAGTGGCCGTGTACTAGTCGATTACGTCTACTCATACGCTTATTTTACGAAGAAAAGCCGAATGCAACGGATCATACATCAGTTGAAATACCGGCATAAACCAGAACTAGGCTATCGACTCGGCTTGTGGCATGGCCAGGAATTACTGAACGCCTCAGCGAAACCACTTTGGGCCGATCTACTAGTACCGGTTCCGATTCACCCTACACGGCGGCGGCAACGGGGCTATAATCAAAGCGAATTAATTGCCCGGGGGTTATCTGAAGCGCTGCAATTAAACTACCGGGAAGACATAATGGAGCGTACTAAGTTTATGGCATCTCAGACGCGCAAAAACCGATTCGATCGGTGGCGAAACGTGGCCTTGGCGTTTCGTGTGAAAGACTCCGCTGCCGTTCGTGGCAAGCATGTGGCACTGGTTGATGACGTGTTGACTACAGGGGCCACCCTAGAAGCCTGTGTGGTGGCTCTGCGCGAAGCTGGCTGCCAAACCGTAGGCATACTAACAATTGCGGCCACCCGATAAGTCGAGTGGCCGCAGGGCACTATGTATGTGTGAATCTCTAGTGATTCCGTCCTACCCCGATCATAGCACAACGGAAGCCAATGGTAGCCGTAGCAGAATCCTGATCCAGGAACCGGCGTGTGCCCGGTGCTAGCCAGTAGGCAACGTCGCTCCACGAACCACCTTTATACACGCGAAGCTTGTCATCAATAATTGAATTGTTATTCTTCTTATCGTAGTTTTTAGCTTCGTCCAGATAACCATTCCGACGAATAGGGTTCAGGTCATTTTCAACCTGAAACGACAGCGGACGGTATACGTCATATACCCACTCGTTTACGTTGCCAGCCATGTTATAGAGGCCGAAATCGTTGGCAGGATAAGCATAAATCTGTTCGGTGATAATAGCTCCATCGTTCGACCGGCCAGCAATACCGGCGTAATCACCGCGGCCACGCTTGAAGTTCGAAAGCATCTGACCCTGTTTGCGGCCTTTCTTGGGGTTCCGCACTGAAGAACCATCCCACGGGTAGATCCGCTGATTCGATTGATTCTCGTCTACGTATTGAGTGCCAATCAAAGCTTTGGCGGCATACTCCCACTCTGCTTCTGTTGGCAGGCGATAGTCGGGCAACACCAGGCCACTTTCCAGGCTAGGCTTAGCTGCAGCAGCAGATGGAGTTTCAGCCGCAGCAACCGTTTCGGCGGCGGCTTGCTTTGATTTTTTCTTCAGCGAGAAACCACCTTTCTTTTTACCACTCGAATTGCCTTTAGCATACAGGTCAGCGTTTACTGCGCCAGTCCGCCAAGAAGCGTAGTCGTTGGCCTGTACCCACGATACACCCACCACCGGATAATACCGGAATGAAGGATAACGCAGGTACTGCGTCACGTAAGAGTCATTGAATGAAAGTGGGTTGGCCCACACGCTTGTATCAGGCAGCGCGCGGGTATACACCTCCTCTGAGGAGTCGCGGCGGATGGCGTCGAGGTATTCGAGGTAGTGAATATTAGCAATCTCCGTTTCATCCATATAGAACGATTGGATAGAGACTGTCCGCTCACGGTTATCGCGCGAATTCATCACGTCTTCTTCCAAGGCACCAAGCGTAAACCGTCCTCCTTCAATAAAGACAAGGTTTGGTCCCGCTTTGGCACCAGCAAATTTCTTTACCGCAAAGCCGTCCTTTTTGTTGTAGGCGATGCCTGTAGCCGTGCTTTCTTTGCCCGGCTTTACACTTGTTGGGTGTTTGGGCTTGCAGGCAGCCAGCGCGGCGGTGGCCAAAAGCACGTAAGCAGCGCGTTGCAGGTGATACTTCTGAATCATTTTGTGTGTACTTATTCAGTTAATTCGGCTAAAATACGGTTCAACTGGTCGACGCCATTCACGTGTTCATGCGTGAAAATGAGCCTGTTCTTGACCTCTTTCAACGAACACAGCTTAGGGTGTTTTTTGATGTAGTCAATTACCTTGCCAAAGCGGTCAGACGTGAAGAACGAGTCAGACTGACTGTCTTTCTCGGAAGAAACGAAGGTTCCTTTCACTATCGTATTTTTCAGCGTCAGTTTTTCAAGGTGTAACTGCTCTGCTTTCCAGCGAACGGCCACCAGTTTAAACAAATTCTCGACCCCCGCCGGAATGGGCCCGAACCGATCAGAGACTTCTTTCTTAAACAGTTGAAGTTCAGTAGGGTTCTGAATACTATCTAAACGGGTGTACAAAGATAGGCGTTCGGAGATGTTGGTTACGTAACTCTCCGGAATCAGTACCTCCAAATCAGTCTCAATCACTGTGTCGGGTAGCAATGGACGAAACACATCGGGGGTATCCATGAAGAGATTCTTAAACTCAGTTTCACGAAGTTCCTGCACAGCCTCATCCAGAATCTGATGATACATTTCGTAGCCCAGATCATTGACGAAACCACTCTGTTCAGCACCTAGCAAATTGCCCGCTCCCCGAATGTCGAGGTCGCGCATGGCAATCTTGAAACCTTCGCCCAAATCGGAAAAGTCTTCCAGGGTTTGCAGCCGTTTCCGCGAGTCTGACGAGAGCACAGCCGCCGGGGGCGTGAGCAGATAGCAAAACGCCTTCTTGTTCGACCGGCCCACCCTACCCCGCATCTGATGAAGATCAGACAACCCAAAGTTGTGCGCCTGATTAATAATAATCGTGTTAGCATTGGTGATGTCCAAACCCGACTCGATGATGTTAGTCGACACCAGCACGTCGGTTTCACCTTCAATAAACCGAGTCATAACTTTCTCAAGCCGGTCACCCTCCATCTGCCCGTGAGCCACGCCAATGCGGGCATCGGGTACGAGGCGCTTGATCATATTGCCAATAGATTCAATATCGCCAACACGGTTGTGCACAAAGAAAACCTGGCCACCCCGGCGCAATTCATAGCTCACGGCATCACGCACCACGGTGTCGCTGAAGACGTGAATCTCGGTCGTGATGGGCTGCCGGTTGGGTGGCGGAGTAGCAATTACCGACAAGTCACGTGCCCCCATGAGTGAGAAGTGTAGGGTACGTGGTATAGGTGTGGCCGTCAGTGTGAGTACATCAACCTCTACCCGCATTTCTTTGAGCCGGTCTTTGGTCTTGACCCCAAATTTTTGTTCTTCGTCAATAATCAGCAGGCCGAGGTCTTTGAACTTGATGTCTTTGTTTACGATCCGGTGCGTGCCAATCAAAATACCTAGCTCACCCGACGCGGCCTGCTTCAATGTCTCCTTTATCTGTGCCGCCGACTTGAACCGGTTAATGTAGCTGATCTTGACGGGGAAGTTGGCAAGTCGCTCTTTAAAGGTGTTGTAATGCTGCATAGCCAAAATCGTAGTGGGCACCAGCATAGCTACCTGCTTGTTATCTGACACTGCTTTGAACGCCGCCCGGATGGCTACCTCCGTTTTGCCAAAACCCACGTCGCCACAAACGAGCCGATCCATAGGGTGCGGCTTTTCCATATCGTTCTTAACATCGTTGGTTGCTTTGGCCTGATCGGGGGTGTCTTCATAAATAAACGATGATTCCAATTCGGCCTGTAGAAAAGTATCGTGCGAATAGGCGTAGCCAGGCGCAGTTCGCCTTTTTGCATATAAAGCGATTAATTCACGGGCAATATCCTTGACCTGCTTGCGCACTTTTGATTTGCGCAAGTCCCACTCCTGCGTACCCAACTTGCTCATAGTAGGTGGGCCTCCCTCCTTCCCGCTATACTTCGCGATCTTGTGAAGTGAGTGGATACTTACCAGCAGTATGTCATTATCCCGATAGATCAACCGGATTGCTTCCTGGTCGTTGCCGTTCATGTCGACCCGCTCCATACCGGCAAACCGCCCAATGCCATAATCAACGTGGGTCACGTAGTCGCCGGGTTGCAGAGTCTTAAGCTCGCGCAGGGTCAGTGCCTTCGACTTGCTGAACTTGTCGCGGACACGGTATTTAAAATAGCGGTCGAAAATCTGATGGTCGGTGAAACAGGCTACCTTCAGGGTATCGTCGGTAAAGCCCTCGCGGATGCCGACCTGCATGGTCTGAAACTTCAACAGCGGATCAATCTCATCGAAGATAGTGCGGAGCCGTTCCAACTGCTTGAATGACTCGGCTACAATGATGGTAGTGTAGCCCTTCGTGCGTAAATCGTTGAGCGCATCGGCTACTCGCTTGAACTCTTTGTTGAATGAGGGCTGCGGCTTAGACGGGTACGACAGTTTGGAATCTGTTTTGAAATAAAACTTACGGCCAAACTCAATCGTGGTTAAGGCTTTTACCTGATTCAGAAACGCCCGCCGGGTTTCAAACAGTGTTTCGGGGTTTTCTACAACCTGAATATCACCGGTACCAACCACCCGCGACAAGCTTAGCTCAGCCTGCTCAAAGCTTTTCTCTACAATCTCCAGCGCATACTCGATGTCTTTGAACCAGAGGCAAGTGTCTTTGGGTAAAAAATCCAGAAACGATTCACGGACTTCCTGGGTCAGGCGGGTCTGTACGTTAGGAATGATGCTGATTTGCTCTAACCGGTCGCGGTCCGGCGTTCCGGTGGAGAGTTGCGTTTCGGGATTGAAGTGCCTAAGGCTCTCTACTTCGTCACCGAAAAGTTCGATACGATACGGAAACTCGGAGGCAAACGAAAAAACGTCGATGATGCCCCCCCGCACCGAAAACTGCCCCGCCTCGTAGACGAAATCCGTCTTTTCAAAGTCATACGTTTGCAACATGTCCGACACAAAGCTTGTATCGAGCTTGTCGCCTACCCGTACAGCCATTGTGTTCTCACGCAGAGACCGTTTGTTAATTACCTTTTCCGATAAAGCTTCTGGATAAGTTACAATTAAGCTTCCTGCCGCCGAACCGGCCTGCGATGGTCCAAGGCTAATTCGGTTTAGGACCTCAGCCCGCATTAATACGTTGGCGTTCTCTACCTCCTCATACTGGTATGGCTTTTTATAAGACATCGGAAAAAGCAACACGTTGTTCGACGAGTCGACGGAGCCAGCTGGACGGTCAGTAAATCCGAGCAGATTCTGAATGTCGTTAAAGAAGTAAGAGGCCTCTTCGCGGTCGGTGAGCACAAAGAGATGGGTACCGGGCACTTGTTTCGTTAGCGTGGCCGCAATGACAGCGTCAAGGCTGCCCGTAATGCCTTTTATCTGCACCCTCGATGGTTCCGCAGCGTTGCGTTCCAGCAGTGGCTGGGCCAGGATTTTCAAGAAAGGGTCCTCAGCGTATAAGGACAGAAATTCGGTAGTTGTCAAAGCTAAAAAGTAGTCTAACAGTCAATCGCCAAAACCAGACGGTAGGAACACGAAAAGCCGCCAGGCGATCAACCCGGCGGCATAAATACAAACCTGAACACTCGTCAAATGTTCCGTTCTTACATACAATGGGGCAATTTGCTCCGGTTTTTATTACAGACAGAAGAGACAGTGCTAATTGCTACGTTAAACAGTTTCAAAGGCAATACCTTCCTGCTCCATTACCTGTTCTATGCGGGCACTCTTCTCAAAAACGACCGACAACTCTTTCTTGTCGGCAAGGTCGGTTTCGTCGTCGGCCATCCATTTCCAGTCTTCAACGGTGGCTTCAAGAATGGCTAGAATAGAGGCCAGTTTCTTCGGATCACGCTCCTGGCTAATAAACTGATCTGTATTTGTGAAATAGAGTACAATCTTCTCATCCTCAAGCCATTGCAGGTCGTTTAACGCATCATTGAGTGCGTCGAGGTTATTACCGAAATGCGGAAACTCAAGTGCGTCCGAGATCTGATCGTAAAACTGCCGGAGTGTTTTGGCTTTGTTGCCGTCGATATGTGCGACGAAATGATCGGGAAACCGGTCGGCTAGTGCCGCTTCGGACGAGGAAAGTATAAAGTTGGCAGCCATAAGGATAAAGAGTCTACTGTCTGAGGTTCAACAGCTAAAGCAACCGCAGTGGTCCGATTAAACGCGGCGATTGCTTTAGCTGTTGATCCTTAGACGGCAGACTCGTTCATTTTATTTCCGTGAAGGTATTATAATGGTCGTTGGTGTACCAGGCGCTGCCATCAGCGCCGGTAATAAGGCGTTCGGTACCCCTGTTTTTGCCCGGCACTTTTGGATTCACATCCCATTCCTGGTAATCAATTGGTTTACCGTCGGGGCTGGAACGGGGTAAATGGTTTTCAAAATTACCAAACCGCCTGCCACCAACATACCCATCCATGGCCCGGCCATTGGCCCGAACATAAGCCAGAACGTCATACACTTTTTTGGGAATTTGCGTCGCCTGCCTGCGGGCGTTATTAGCTCTGGTCGACTGTCTATCTTGGTGATAATCAGTAACTGACGTACTGCTATCACCTTGCTGAAACTGCCGGTGCTGCTGCTGTCGGTGATGTTTCTTACGCGACGACTGTCCCTGCTCTGTCCTGGCAGCTTCCTTCGTTTTCGACTGACAATGAGTCAGTAACGAAAAACCAAAAAAGAAAAACAGCAATAGAAAAGAACGCATAGGGAGATGGGTTCTTAGACTTGCGTTCAATTCAGCGAAAACATGGGTACCCGGAGTGATACTACGTTATTGAACATCAGTTCACTAATGTCGGGCGTCATGTAGTTGATGAGGGGGAACTCAGAGATTGTTTCCAGTACTTCCAGCTCCGAATCACCATTGACGATGCACCATAACTTGGCTCGATCAGCCGAAAGCGAATAGGATAAAATGCGCCCCTGTTCCATCATTTCGTTGATCTTGGCCCGCTGTGATGGAATTTTAGCCATAAAGGCATCATCCATTTCAGCCAGCGTAAACTCGACCATAAATTGGCTCATAGCACTTGTTTGTTAACGGACGTCCATTCAATTAGACAATACCGTATTAACCAAAGATAACTCATCTTCGTTGATTGTGTGGCCGCCATTGGGGTAAAGTTTGGTTTGTACAATGGCCCCCATTCGCTCGTATACAGCCGCTGTTTCCAGTACGCGTGCCTTCGGAATATGCGAATCCACGTCGCTACAGGCCAGCACTGCAGGTGTACCGGTCAGGGCGCCTTCGTAAGTACGTGGAGTGCCGTCGGGGCCAATAAGCCCGCCGCTAAGACCAAAAATACCCCCGTATACTGCCGGATTCCGAGCGGCGAATTCGAGCGTCAAACAGGCTCCCTGTGAGAACCCCAACCAGTACATCTGTGGCGTTTTCAGGTTGAAATCGGCCTGTAATCGTGCTCTGAGCATGGCTAGCACCATCAGCCCCGATGATAGCCCCGGCTCGTTGCGTTCCGTCGGCTGCAGAAACGAGTAAGGATACCAGGTACCATCGGTTGCCTGCGGGGCTATAAAGGCCATGTCGGGGGCATCCAGGTGCGGTACCAGCGACAGTATGTCTTGCGCTGAGCTACCGCGCCCATGCACCAGTACCATTACGCGGTTGGCTTTGTCGAGGGGTACACCCGCTGTGAGGTAATTAGTTGGGTCGTGAATCATAATCAGGATCAACAAAGGGAGTTGGCAATAACTCCTTAGGACAGCACGATTTTGGGTAAGGCAGCTTCCAGTTTAGCACGACGGGCTTCATATTGTGGGGGTAGCATTAGTGCCGTACCCAAGCTGTTAGGAGCCTCGTCGATGGCAAATCCGGGCGGGTTAGTAGCCACTTCAAATAATACCCCGCCTGGTTCGCGGAAGTAGATGCTATGAAAATAATTGCGGTCCTGCACAGGCGTGGGCACATAGCCCGCGTCGGCAAGGTGCTGGCTAATGAGCAATTGCGTTTCGTCGGAATCAGTTGAAAAAGCCACATGGTGTACAGACCCCGCCCCCTGCAACGCCCGCACACCGTTGGGATCTACCAGCACATCAACGTAGTTGCCCGGTCCGCCAAGGCCCGCCTCAAACCGAAAGTGGTTAGCTTCTTCTGCCACCAGACGGTGTTGCATTACGTTGGTCAGCAGCTCGACAGTGCGGGTGGGATTGAGCTGATCAAGCGTAACGGTATGAAATCCCCGAATCGAAAATTCGAGCGGAATCTGACCGTTGCTGTAGCCCGGCCGGTTGTCTATATCATTGAAAACCAGTTCGATACCCATGCCATCGTAGTCTTCAAAACGAATAAACGTTTCGGCAAAGCGTTTGGCGGGTGTAGAATAGGCGATCTGGAACTGGTGCAACCGATCTAGCCAGAACTGCATCCCTGCAACGGGAACAGAAAAAGCGGTGTACGTAAGTTGACCCACCCCTTTGCGTCCACGGGGAATATTGCCGTATGGGAAAAAAGTCAGAATACTACCCGGAGAGCCCATTGCGTCGCCGTAATAAAGATGGTAAACGTCGGGAGCATCAAAATTGACTGTTTTCTTCACCAGCCTCAGGCCGAGCACATGCGTGTAGAAATCAACATTACGTTGCGTATCGCCAGCTAAAGCTGTAACATGATGGAGGCCATTTATCAGGGTTGCCATAGATCAGTTGGTTAATAACAAATGTATTTAATGTATATACATGAAAAAGTATGATTTTGTTCAAACTAGTTTGGTAAAACTGAGGGTAACTGCTGGCGGGCCGCTGCATAGTGTATATAAACCACTGGCAATCTCATGAGTTAATCACGTTACCCATTCATTGCATGATGTTAATTGCCCCAACACCAGTTATTTATGATTCCCCCCTCCCCTAGTACGCCGCGCCCCTTTATAACTGCCCGCATCGACAAGATGCTTATTGCGCTTTACGAGGTAGCCCGGTTTGTAGGCCGTTTTTTTCGCGAAGTGCTGTTACCTCCCTACGAAGGCCGCGAGGTGATTCGGCAATGTTACGAAGTTGGGGTCCGTTCACTGCCACTTATTTCGCTCACGGGATTCATTACGGGCATTGTCTTCACCAATCAGTCGCGGCCATCACTGGCACAGTTTGGGGCCACGTCGTGGTTGCCTTCGCTGGTATCTATTGCCCTGGTGCGGGCCATTGGCCCTTTGGTGACGGCCTTGATTGCCGCCGGACGCGTAGGGTCAAATATCGGGGCAGAGTTAAGCTCAATGCGTGTAACCGAGCAAATCGACGCGATGGAAGTATCAGCAACCAAGCCGTTTAAATTTCTGGTTTCTACGCGTGTGCTGGCTACCACATTTATGATTCCGGTGCTGACACTATACGCAATTTCGGTGGGGTTGCTGGGTGCCTTTTTGAACGTAAACAGTAACGAAGCCACCAGTTTCCGCAGCTTCATTACCGAAGTGTTCGGCACAATTACGTTTCTAGACGTTTTTTCGTCATTGGCTAAATCAATCGTTTTTGGTTTTACCATCGGTATGGTAGGTTGCTACCAGGGTTACAACTCCTCGAAAGGCACTGAGGGTGTTGGAAAAGCCGCTAACGCAGCGGTAGTGACGTCTATGTTTCTGGTGTTTATAGAGGAGTTATTCTCGCTACAGATCGTTAATGCCATTCGTAGCTTTTAACCCTTCG
The DNA here is from genome assembly GCF_017353185.1 of Fibrella rubiginis. GTDB lineage: Bacteria > Bacteroidota > Bacteroidia > Cytophagales > Spirosomataceae > Fibrella > Fibrella rubiginis. The sequence continues at coordinate 23,617 of NZ_JAFMYV010000017.1, forward strand.
CACCATGAACAACAAATCGAAAAAGCCTGCTCAGTCTGCTGAGACAGTCATTGAAATAGAAAACCTGCACGTGGCCTTTGGCGACAATGAGGTGCTTAAAGGAGTTGACTTAAGCCTGCAGCGGGGTGAAAATCTGGTTGTGCTGGGCCGGTCAGGAACGGGTAAATCCGTGTTAATCAAAGTAATTGTGGGTTTGCTTAAGCCAGACTCAGGTCGGGTGGTTGTGCTGGGGCAGGATGTTGTTGACAGCAACACCACTGAACTGGATCAACTGCGGCTGAAAGTAGGCTTTTCGTTCCAGAACAGTGCCCTTTACGACAGCATGACCGTACGTGAAAACCTCGAGTTTCCGCTCGTGCGCAATGTGCGGAATCTGTCACGGGCTGAGATTGATCGGGCAGTGGAAGAAGCCCTGGACGACGTAGGGTTGAAACAGGCCATCAACCAAATGCCATCCGAATTGTCGGGTGGGCAGCGGAAGCGCATTGGCATTGCCAGAACGCTGATGCTGAAGCCCGAGATTATGCTTTACGATGAACCTACTGCCGGTTTGGATCCCATCACCTGCACCGACATCAATAACCTGATCAACGACGTACAGGAACGGCGTGGTGCTTCATCTATCATTATTACCCACGACCTCACCTGTGCCAAAGAAGTGGGCGACCGCGTGGCTATGCTTTTCGATGGGCAGTTTCAGCGGCAGGGTACGTTCGACGAAGTTTTTGCTACCGACGACAAACGTGTTCAACAGTTTTATCACTACAACTTCACTGAATAATGGAACGCGGGTTGTTATGATTCGTAAGATGAATCATGATAAAATCATCTCTGAACCAGACGAATCATAACAACCCGCGTTCTATTGTTCCTCAACACCTATGAAATCAAATCGACGTGCCGTTACAGTTGGCTTATTTGTGTTAATCGGGCTGTCATTGCTGGCAGCGGGCATCCTGTTTTTGGGAGGTCAGCAAAAACGTTTTGTGTCAACCATTCAGATTAAGGCCGTTTTTAACGACGTGGCCGGTTTGAAGACAGGTAATAACGTCTGGTTTTCGGGCGTGAAAATTGGCACTGTCAAACGGATTAGTTTTGTGGGTTCGTCGCAGGTAGAGGTCGACATGAACATTGAAGAAAGTGCGTCTGCTTATGTTCGTAAAGATGCACTGGCCACGCTTGGCTCAGACGGCCTGATTGGCAACAAACTGATCGTAATTGTAGGCGGAACACAAAGACATCCGCCCGTTGAAGAGGGTGACCGATTGCGGGCGCGGGAAGCCCTAAGTCCCGAATCCATTATTGACACGCTACAGGTAACAAACCGTAACCTGCTGAAAATTACCACCGACGTGGGCAGCATTGTGACAAGAGTACGTAACGGACGGGGCTTGGCTGGCGCTCTGCTCTATGACTCAACGATTGTGCGCAATTTCCAGTCGTCGATGGCCGGTTTGCAACGAGCGTCGGCTAATGCAGCCACAATGACCAATTCGTTAACCACGTTTACGGCCAAACTGAACCGCCCTGGTACCCTGGCCAATGACCTCATCACAGATACCACGGTCATGCGCGATATCCGTACCTCAACAGCGCGGCTAAAGCAAGTGACTGCATCGGCCAATGATGTGGTGGCTGATGTAAAACAGGCTACACAAAAGCTCAATAATGGTAATAGCGCCATTGGTGTTCTCACCAGCGATTTATCTGTAGGGCGCGACATCCGGAGTACAATCAGAAATCTGAGCACTAGCACTCAGAAACTGGACCAGAACATGGAAGCGCTGAAAAGCAACTTCCTGTTCCGGGGTTATTTCAGAAAGCAGGAGAAACAGAAAGCAAAAGAAGCTAAAGAGGCTGAAAAGAATGGGCAGCCCATTCCTGCTGACACCACTCGTTAACGATTCTGTTGCTACAAGTTGTTAACTAAGTATTAATACATAGCAACAACCTGTATATTGGTGTGCATTTTTTTGGTGAATGCGGCTTGTGCGTTAAGCTAATAGGCGTACTTTGTTGGTTAACTAAACCAACCGCATTCTCATGAAGAAATTTACTGTCTATGCCCTGACGGCTGGGTTAATCTATTCAGCCTCGGCTTGTCTAGATTCCAGCGTCAATGAACCCACCGCCAGTTCGTCACTCAATGGCGCACGTGAAGAAGTACCTACCCGGCAATGCGGTTCTATGGACGTGCTGGCTCAGCAGCTTAAAAATAATCCCGGCCTGCAACGGAAACTGGACGACATTGAGGCACATACCTCACGATTTGCGCTAACGCTGAAAACAGATCCGTCGGTGCTCTCAACAGGCCCCCTAGTGGGCGTATTGACCATTCCGGTAGCGGTTCACGTTATCTACAATTCGTCTATACCTCAGGAAAACATCAGCGACGCCCAAATTCAGTCGCAGATTACGGTGCTGAACCGTGATTATAGTAAGACGAACACCGACATTACGAAGGTGCCTAGTGCTTTTGCTTCAGTGGCCTCGAACATGCAGTTTCAGTTTCGCCTCGCCAGCATCGACCGCAAAGCATCAGCTATGACGTCGTGGGGAACATCTGACGCCATGAAGAAGACGAGCTATGGTGGTGTGGCCCCTATTTCGCCCACTACGACGCTTAATATCTGGATCTGCAATATTGGCGGTGGTGTTCTGGGTTATGCCCAGTTTCCGGGCGGCGCTGCCGCTACCGACGGTGTGGTTATTGGCCCGAAATATTTCGGTAGCAGCAGCATCGCCTCCGGCTACTACGGCGCTCCATTTGACAAAGGCCGCACGGCTACGCATGAGATTGGCCACTGGCTCAACCTGCGTCACATTTGGGGCGACGCTTCCTGTGGTAATGACCTAGTGGCCGATACGCCAACGCAGTCTACCAGCAACTTTGGTTGCCCTGCCTTTCCCCGGAAAACATGCGGTAATACTACCAGCGGTGACATGTTCATGAACTATATGGACTACACCGACGACCTGTGCATGTTTATGTTCTCGGAAGGCCAAAAAACCCGCAGCCGAGCCATCTTCTCCCCTGGTGGTCCCCGCGCTAGTTTTGCGCCTTAATTGGTTTATAACTAGTGGTTTATAAAAATAAAAGCTCGTCAATTCACCAACATATCTGGTGAATTGACGAGCTTTTATTTTTGCGTTTTATAACGATTTCATCAACTAAGTATTGCTTGTAATTCAGGCTGATTACTTATAAATATTTTTTTAAGATGGCTATTCATATTATACAAAAACGAGTACCTTGTTTTTCTAAACAAATTAATCGCCTACACATGAAGAAGATTACCGTTTACACGTTTATGGCCGGCCTGCTCTTCACGGTTTCGGCCTGTCTGGATTCCAGCGTCAATGACCCAACGGCCGGTTCGTCGCTCAACGGTGCCCGTCAGGAAACACCAGTGCGGCAATGTGCGTCAATGGAGGTGCTGTCTCAACAACTGAAAGATGATCCAAGCCTCCAGCAGCGTATGGACGACATTGAGAAGCACGCTAACAAATTTGCAAACCTCCGTAAAACAGATCCTTCTGTGCTCGCTACGGGGCCATTGAGTGGCACACTGGTGATCCCGGTAGCGATTCACGTGGTCTATAACACGGCGGTTCCGCAGGAGAACATCAGCGATGCCCAAATTCAGTCGCAGATTACGGTTATGAACCGCGATTTCAGCAAGAGTAACGCAGATATTTCAAGCGTTCCCAGTGCGTTTGCTCCTTTGGCTGCAAACATGCAGTTTCAGTTTCGCATTGCCAGCATCGACCGCAAAGGCTCAACCAAGTCATCGTGGGGTACCAATGATGTTGTCAAAAACCCCAAAAGAGGCGGTGTGGCTCCCATTTCGCCTACCACGACGCTTAATATCTGGATCTGCAACATCGGTGGTGGCATCCTGGGTTATGCGCAGTTTCCGGGCGGCAGCTCAGCAACAGACGGCGTAGTGATTGGGCCACAGTACTTTGGTAGCAGCAGCCTGGCAGCTGGTTATTATGGTGCTCCCTACGATAAAGGCCGCACAGTGACGCACGAAGTGGGTCACTGGCTCAACCTGCGCCATATCTGGGGCGACGCCTCATGTGGCAATGATCAGGTGGCCGATACCCCAACGCAGCAAACCAGCAACTTCGGTTGCCCGTCGTTCCCCCACGTGACCTGCTCAAACGGTCCTAACGGCGACATGTTCATGAACTACATGGACTACACCGACGACCTGTGCATGTTTATGTTCTCGGAAGGCCAGAAGACCCGCAGCCGCGCCATTTTTGCCCCCGGCGGCGCTCGGGCCAGCTTTGCACCCTAATAGCTGATTGGCAATCCTATTAAACGAAGCCCGAACGGATGGTCCGTTCGGGCTTCGTTCGTAATGCGGCATGTGAAGTGCTCCCCTCTCCTACCCCGCCCAGTTTTCGCGGTCGAGGCTGCGGTACTGGATAGCTTCGGCGAGGTGTTCGATCTTGATCTCCTCTGAGCCAGCCAGATCGGCGATGGTGCGCGATACTTTTAGAATGCGGTCGTAGGCACGGGCCGAAAGACCGAGGCGTTCCATCGCTGTTTTGAGCAGAATGCGCCCGGCGGCGTTGATCTCGCAAATCTCTTTTACCATCTGTGAAGGCATCATGGCGTTGGAATAGATACCCTCCTGCCCTTCGAATCGTTTTGTCTGGCGCTCACGGGCAGCCACCACGCGCGCCCGAATGGCCTCTGAGGTCTCGGCGGGGCGGTTGCCGGTCATTTGATCAAACGAGACGGGTGTGACCTCCACGTGCAGGTCGATACGGTCGAGCAATGGCCCACTGACTTTATTGAGGTACTTCTGCACTACACCGGGTCCGCAAACGCACTCTTTATCGGGGTGGTTGTAGTAACCGCAGGGGCAGGGGTTCATGCTGGAAATGAGCATAAAATTGGCTGGAAACTCCACTGCCCATTTGGCCCGCGAAATGCTTACGCAACGCTCTTCCAGCGGTTGCCGCATCACTTCCAGTGCCGACCGTTTGAATTCGGGCAGTTCGTCGAGAAACAAGACGCCGTTGTGTGCCAACGATATTTCGCCCGGCTGCGGAAAGCCGCCTCCGCCCACCAGTGCGGCGTCGGAGATGGTATGGTGCGGAGCGCGATAAGGTCGTTGGGCTACCAGCGTAGCCTTCTTGCCCAACTTGCCCGCCACCGAGTGAATCTTGGTCGTTTCCAGTGCCTCCTGCAACGTCATGGGCGGCAGAATAGTGGGCAATCGTTTGGCAAGCATGGTTTTACCCGCCCCAGGTGGCCCAATCATAATGACGTTGTGCCCGCCGGCAGCGGCAATTTCTAGTGCCCGCTTGATGTTTTCTTGCCCCTGCACGTGCGCAAAATCGGCGTCATAACTGTTTTGGCTGCTGAAAAACAGGTCACGGGTATCAATTATGAGTGGGTCAATAGCCTGTTTTCCCTCAAAAAAAGCCACGGCGTCCATCATGGTTTGCACCGGAATGATATCGAGGTTATTGACAATGGCGGCTTCGTGGGCGTTTTCAACGGGCAACACAAATCCTTTAAAACCCTGCTTGCGGGCTTCAATAGCGATGGGTAGTACCCCTTTGATGGGCCGCAGCGTACCGTCGAGGGCTAATTCGCCCATGATCACATAGTCTTCAAGGTTCTTTTCCAGCGTGACCTGTTCAGAGGCCTGCAACACGCAAAGGGCAATGGGCAGGTCATAGGCGGAGCCTTCCTTGCGAATGTCGGCAGGAGCAAGGTTGACCACTACCTTCTGCCGGGGCATTTTAAACCCTGAAAATTTGAGCGAAGCTTCAACGCGTTGTTCACTTTCTTTTACGGCGCTGTCGGGCAGACCCACCATAAAGAATTTCATGCCTTGTCCGGCGTTTACTTCAACGGTAATAATAGTGGCGTTGACACCATAAACGGCGGCTCCGTATGTTTTTGCCAGCATGGCGGGAAGAATCAGTTGCGGTGGAAAAATGGCAAATGCCAGTGGTCAAAGCTACTCAATCAGCCGCATTTGTGCGTATCCGATGGGCCACTGAGGAACTATTTACGGCTGCGATTTTTTGATTTAGTCCATAGACCTTTAGCTAAAAGTGGGCAATAAGCCCCGAAGACAGTCCGTTGTTTTCGTATATGTGTATCTCAAAACCACCATGTTATCGCGCAACTCTACGTTTACCCTTCAAATGTGACCAATTAATCTAACCATCTGTTTATTATGGAGCAACGAGAGCAACAACCCCGATCATCCACAAGCACGGCCCTGGTAGCCGCTTTGGTGCTCATGACTGGCGTAGCCGGTGTTATGGGCTACAAGTACTACGACAAAGCTGAGGTGGCAAGTACGCAGGAAGTAGCCATCGCCGAGCGCGTAGAAGAACTGGCCAATACCCGCGTGAAACTGGATTCGATCTCGAATTCGCTTGATGCCAAGATTGCTGAGGTGAAAAAGTTAGGCGGGGATGTAACTGAACTGGAGAAAGTACGCGCCGACCTCGAAAAAGATAAAAAGGCATTGGCGCGTGGTGCTAAACTGTCGCGGGCTACAATTGCCAAATACGAAAGTAAGATTCAGGAATACGTAGCCTTCCTGGCCGAAAAAGATACCCTGATTGCCCAAATTCAGCGTGAAAAAGAAGTGTTGGTCGTTGATAACCAATCGCTCAATACAGAGAACGTAACGCTGAAGACACGCCGGAAACAACTGGAAGATACAGTGGCTATCGTGGCCTCGCAGAAAGAAGAACTGGCAACTAAAGTGACCCGTGCGGCGGCGTTGAAAGCACAAAACGTGAAGATCTACGCCGTAAACAGCCGGGGTAAAGTGAAAGAAGACGACGCCTACAAAGCCAAGCGTATCGATAAGCTCAAGCTGACTTACTCCCTGCTCGATAACCCGCTGACGGCAGAAGAGCCTAAAGACGTGTTTGTGCGCGTACTGGACCCGGACGGGGCCGTGGTGTCAGACATGGCTAATGGCTCTGGCACTTTCAAGGCCAATGGCGACGAGATGGTATATACGGCCAAACAGACCGTTGATTATGATAAAAACGGTAAGCAGGTCGAGTTTCTGTACACCCGTGGTACACAATACCGTCCCGGCAAATATACAGTCGAACTATACAGCGAAGGCTTCAAGATCGGCGCTGGTGAGTTTGCCGTTCGCTAGAGACTAGACAGTTGGGCGGCCCGGTTTAGAGCGACGCCGTTTTAACGATTAAAGGCCAGGGTCGCTTCGCGCTGAATCTAATCTGCGAAGCGACCCTGGCCTTTAATCGTTAAAACGGCGTCGCTCTAAACCGGGCCGTCTGGTTTATTCTTTTGAGCCTGTGAAACTAACCCTGGTTCCCGCAGAAACAGCCTGTATACGTAGTACCAACCCCTGACGTTCCATACCATTGTTACTAAAAACCCGGTCGGTACTGACAGTACCAACCACGCTCCCGCCGCTGCTTAGCTGAATACTGTTGTCGGCCTGCCGCTTTAGTGCAATGTTGGGTATCACGTGCGTCTGCTCGGTTGGGTACACCTGCTGATAGGTAAGCGTGACTACAGCGTCGGACTGTATGTTAATGGTGGCTGTAGGCATCTTGTTGGCCGGTAGGGCCACGCAGAGGACGTCCAGAAAACCATTGGTCTGATAGCGACCGGTTACCTCGCTTGCCATGGTGGGGGCAATGTCGGTGTCACGTCCACAAGACATTGTGGTAAACACGAGAGTACCCAGCAGTAAAATCCGAATCATAATCGTCATTGATTGAGCACGTTACCCCGTTGATAAGTGATGTTATATAGAATAGACACAAACTGTCTATAAAACGTTGGAACCGGAGTGTCAGTATTTTATCAAGCTGCTGATGGCTACGGCTGTTTGGTACCCCGGAACTCTGTTTTAAACACCTCACCTGTCTGTGGATTTTTCGCTTCCAACTGCATTATGAAGGTGTCGTTGTCGTACCGCGCTACTTTTTGGCTCTGGTTATACAAGTCGTAGCCGCCGCCGTTGTCGCGGATTTCCATTGGTTGCACCACGTTCGTAAGGTCTTTCGGATTGAGCCTGATCTGATCGGCGAGAGTTTGATCTATTGTCAACGACATCGCTACGTCGACTGTACTTTCTGTTTTCCGAGTGATGCTGATCGTAGCAGATAACAGTTCTTTACCGTTCATTTGCAGTGGCAGGGCCGTAGACACAGCGGGTTGGCTACCGTTTTGCACCGACATGTAGTTGAGCAGATACGTACCTGACATCCGCCGGGCGCGGTCAGGTTGGGGGGCTATGTTGTCGCCTGACGTTGAGCAACCAGACAGCAGAGTAAGCAGCAGTATAAAAGGCAGAATTAATTTCATGGGAAGGTGTTTGCATCGTTCCTGTAAGTAACGCACAATCAGCCTATTAAATCTACTAAAAGTGCGTTTTATACTGTGCGGTCGGTGGCTAGTCCGCTGCTGTTTTGTTAGCCCGCATCATCTCACCATAACTCAGGTTCAGCGTCATGGCTGTAAGGGTCCGGGCAATGCGTTTGGCTTTGGTTTCCGGGGTTTTAGCACTTTCGATCCACTTAAAATAATAGTTGCGATGGCTGGGCGGCAACCTGTTGAAAGTAGCCAGTGCGTCAGGTTCGTCTTCCAGGCAAAGCAACAGATCGTCAGACTGTGGCAGTGGGTCGGTGTCGAGGGCCAGTGTAGTACGCACAGATGCCCCGGCTTCTTTCCCGATGCCCCGCCGCATAGCCGCGTTGACAGGAATAATGAACGAGGCGTCTTCGTCCCCACCATGATCGCCCATGGGGATCAGGGCAACTAGCTTGATCGGAAAATCGTCCAGCGAGCCCTTCACCCGAAACGACACCTTCTGACCGGGATTTAACAAATCGGTTATAGCATTGGGTACATAAACATAGGTCCAGCCTGTTTTCTCGCCGTTTTGGCCCATCCGGCGCAGCATGGCGGTGAATGTAGTCATGGCGTAACAGATGTGGCTTCATACTGCCCCAGCGTGGCCTGGAGCGACTTTCTCATCTCATCAACCAGCGTTTGTGGCTGCAAAACAGTCAGATGTTCACCGTAAGAGCGAAGGTGCATGAGCAGGTCGCGGTTGGGTGCCAGACGAAGGCGTACCACGCAGGCTGCATCCGTGTCGCTGAGCACCTCCTGGGTCTGATGAATGGGCTTGGCTTTCACATACCGACCAAACAGCGGACTGAACGACAACACGATTTCTTCTACCGGCCCGCTGCTGTCGGTGATGCCATAAATGTGCTCAAATAACTCGCTGACGTTGTTTAACACCTCTTTGGGTACGTCGCAGGGGTCATCGAGCAAACTTAGGTCGCTCATGCGGTCCAGGGCAAAGGTGCGCTCTTTGTTGGTGCGCTCGTCATAGCCAATCACGTACCAGCTATCCCACACTTCGCGAAGCAAAATGGGGTGCAGCGTACGCAGCAACGGCACGGTATCCTGTGCGCCGGCGTCATGCTTGGTGTAGCGAAACATAATTTGCCGGTTCTGATTGATGGCCCGAATCAGCATGGGCACATACTGACGATTACCGCCCAGAATTTTCTCTTCTACATAGACCACGCGCCGGGCCAGTTCAGACGTACCCTCGCCGGGTTTCACCTCCCGAATGATGTCCAGGCTCTGGCGGACCTTCTGGAGAGCATTGCTCAGCTCGTCGGCCACAGATGCTCCCTGCGTGGCGGCCAGCACCTGCCGGGCGTAGTCCAGCGCCTCCATGTCGTCGGGGGTGAGCATGAGGCGCAGGAGCCGGAACTGCGGATTGGTGTAGTAATAACCGTCGCTGCGCTTGTCGTAGGCAATGGGTGCGTCGTGGTCTTCGCGAAGCCGCTGAATGTCTTTTTCCAGCGATGACAGCGACCGGATGCCACACTGATCGCGGCAAAGTTCGAATAGTCGTTGCTTGGAATACTGGCGCGGATAGCGGCTAATCGTCTCATCGATAAGGCGGTAGCGTTGAAAAGCAGAGCGGGTGATGGGCATAAGAGAGAAGGGAGGGGAGAAAGGAAACGCAGGAAATAAGCGAGGATTCAGGGCTAAAACACGGAGTTACACCGAGGACCACTGAGCTGCACAAAGCGTCTATCCAGCTACGAAAAAACCTTCGTGTAGCTCAGTGGTCCTCGGTGTAACTCCGTGTTTTAGCTCTAAACCTCCTCCAAAAATATTTGAAAAAAATAGAACACCGTAAAAAGATTACGTGCAGGGGAGTAAATCTTTGTATAGGACATTCACATAAGCAACTCATGATCACAACACAGCGTCCTCAGCAAACCACTTTATTCGGCCCTGGTACGGCCCCCTTCAGCCATCGGTCGGCCGTACGCCTTTCGAACCGCCAATTATTCAACATCGAGCTGGGTCTCTATTTGTTGACCGAACTCCAACCCACGGCCCCGCCCGGTAGCCTACCCACACTGCTAAACAGCGACCTGTCTGCCCGCAATACATGGACGGCTCGTCAACGGCGCTGCCTCGACCGGGGTCGCATGCTGCTTGGTGCCCTCTGCCAGTGCAGCCGCTGGACTGAATTACTGGACCGCTACGCCCGGTTAGCCTCACCATCGCAGGCCTTCGACATTAGCCACGACCGCAGCCAGTTCAACGCCAAAACGGTCGGTTTTTTCCGTAATCGTGCCTTTACGTTCCGCCAAATGCTGGCGTAACACCCCCTCCTCGCACAGCGAACAACAACAAACCATGAACTCGTCTTTTGTTTCATCTCTGTCCGTTGCCACGGTCCTGTCGCCTGCCCGATTTGGGTGGCAGGAGCCCCTGGCTACGCGCATACGGCATCAGCACCGATTAGCCGGACAGTCGGCTAATCGGTTGTTAAACATTGAGTTAGGTTTATTCCTGCTCACGGAACTGCTGCCAATGGCCCCACCCGAAGCCCTGCCCGATTTGCTGAATGGTCACGGTCCGGCCTACGATGGACGTCCTGTGTGGTCGCCCAAACAGCACCGTCTCCTAAGCCGGGCGCGGGCGTTGCTCCTCCCCTATCAGCATCGTTCGGTCTGGTTTAGTGCCCTCCAGAAATACGACGCCTGGCCCGCCGACGCCCGGCTCTTTGCCCTCGGCCAGAGCGGCGCGATCACCTATGTAGCCCCCAACCACATCCAACGCGAACGCCTGACCCTGTTCTGGCGGGCAGTCGTTTAGAATGTAGAAAAAAGAGCTGAAAAGTAAGAGACAAGAATTACGAAAAGGGGTTTCGGTCTCCTTAGCCTACAGCCGTCAAATCTCGTTTCCTGCTTTTTAGCTCTTGCCTCTCTCCTATGAAACCAAAAAAACTAAACAGGCAGGTGGTGCGCTCGGCGGCTACGATGCTGATGTTGATTGACGGAAATACTACCGCGTCAATCGTGAAAGACTACCTCCGTGACCGGGGTTACCGGGCGGGACAATCAGAAGTAGCGTGCTGGCTGCTGCGCATTGCCCAACGCGAAGGCTGGATTGTAAATGATAAGGGCACCTGCCGCGTGTACCAGTTCCCCGCGTTTATGAACAAATCTGTTTCAGGCGTATCAGCCCGCCCTACGATCTGGATGCCATTGAGGACGAGTTAAAACGGCTCCATAGTCTATACACCATTGATGCCATCGCCTGGAGCGATGGCATCAATGGTGTATAGACTATGCGAAATAATACAGCACCCCCACACTGATTGCCGTGAGCAAACCTGCCCAAAGCGAATCACTATTGAAGCCGAAACCTGCGCGAAGAACGGAAACAGGTTGAGGGTCTTCAACCGCACGTTTTGGCAATAGAAACAGGCCCAGCGTAGCCAGTGCGGCCCAGGGGGCGATCATTTTGGGCGAAAAATGACCCAGGAAAACCAAGCTCACGAAAACGGCCTGTACCAGCAGGAATAACCCCACCGCGCGGGCTAGTTGCGGCCCGTCGACCGAGACGCGGAGGCGCTCGAAACCCGTTATGTTTTGATTGGGGTAGGCCGTGCGGCTGAGCATAACCAGGGTTGAAAAACTGAGCACAAACGTCAGGAAAACGCGGTGCATGAAATTGAGTTTCAGGCCAAACAAATCAGAAACGGCTGGGATAGTAGCCAGGCCGTAGTTATAAATCAATTCCACCACGACGCCATACACGGGGGCCAGCGCCATGGCCCAAACAGCCGCCCGTGCTGAGGCACCGCGCCAGAGAATACCCACAAAAAAGGCTACCATAATACCGGGGGTGAAATAAGACAGTTGCGCCGACACTTTCAGCATAAAATTATTCGTCCGGTCGGGTGTATACGTCCACAGCGCAAGGCCGATGCTGGCGGCGACCATCACCACAATCATCTGCCGTCCAAACCGCACAATCTGCCGGTCATTGGCCTTTGGGTTCACGTATTTTTGGTACACATCTACTGTAAGCAGCGTTGTCGCCGCGTTCATCATCGAATCGACGGATGAGAACGTAGCGGCAACCAGCCCGGCCAGAATCATGCCTACCAAGCCTACATTACGTGGAATAACCGTTTCCACCAGCTTCAAGAAGGCGTTGTCTGAGTTGAAATCGAGACCCGGAAACCGTTTCTCGAACAAATAATAGGCCGCCACGCCCGCCGCAATGCTAAAGAAGGGAATGGTCAGTTTTAGGAATCCGCTGGCGATAATGCCCCGCCGTGCGTCCTGGTCGCTGCTGGCCGCCAGCACACGCTGCACCAGAAACTGATTGGTGGTGAAGTTGAAACAGTGCTGAAGCAGCAAGCCTGTAAAAACACCCGTCCACGGCAGGTTGGGGTGGTTGCTGGGTAGGTACAGGTGCATTTTCTGGATGGCACGGGGCTGGGCCGCATCCAGATTGAGCAGGCCAGTAAACCCGCCAATTTCAGGTTGGCCGAGGGTAAAATAAGCCACCGCAAAGCCCGCTGCCAGCATCATCACGGTCTGAATGGTGTCGGTAATGACAATGCTTTCCATGCCGCCCCAGATGGTGTAGGAGCAGGTAATCAGGCCAATCAGCAGCAGCCCCTGCCAGTAGCTAAGGGCGAAACTGGTGCCTCCCAGCAGCCATTGCAACGTGATGCTGCCCACGTAAAACGACCCTACCAGCTGCACTAAAATAATGAGAATCAGCAGGATCGTGTAGAGCAGCCGGGCGTGTTCGTTATAACGCACTTCCAGGTATTGCGAGAGGGTAAAAACCTCCAGCCGCCGGTAAGACGCCAGAAATACAAAGCAGAGCAGCAATATGGCCGGAAACACGATCTCATAATGTGCCTGCACAAAGCCGATGGAGTACCCAATGCCAAGCATTCCGATCAGGTGGAACGACGAAATATTCGTGCCAAACACCGACCCCGCCACCGTCCACCAGCGGATGTTGCGCCCGGCCAGAAAATAGTCGGCAGCGTTTTTTTTGCGCAGAGCCACGATAATACCCGCTGTGGGCATAATCAGCAGCATGACAAGTAGTACGACGAGGTCAATGAGAGAAAGTTGTGCCAGCATAGGCAGTAAAAATACGGCTTCGTCCAGCGAAAGCCACAGCCATCGTCAGGCCAAACAAGCAAAGGTCCATAACCGTGATGAGGCTAAAGCCCTGTAAGTAATTGTAGAGCGTTGAACCCGCCACGTCGCTGATGAGCAGGGCTACCAGCCCCGTCCCGATCATTAACGCCAGCCGGACGCGAAGCCAGCCAAGCTGGGTAAGACGAACAAACAGGATGGGCAGCATCAGTGCCAGCGTTACATGGTGACCTTCCCAGGCCACGCCTGCCACCAGGATCATGCTCAGCAACACCAGCACCCAGGTAGTGGGCCGGGGTTGGGCGGCCCTGCGATCTTGCCAAACCTGCCAGAACGTAAGGCTCACGACCAGCAGTTGCAGCGCGGTACTGATGCGACGAACTACCGCCACCGGCCAATCAGTGATGTGATAACGAACACCCATCACGTCGGGATGGGCGGTAAGCAGCTTAAACAGAGCCGAGGGAATACTGAAACTGATCCAGTCGGTGTAGACTTTGCCCGCGAGAAAAGGGGTAAGCGTAATCTGCCAGAAATCGGCGAAGTCCTGTAGGCCCTGACCAGGACCCCGTTCCAGCAAAATAACGCCAACAAACGCGGCACTGATAGCCAGTGATTTAGCCAAAACCGGACCCGGACGGCGAAAAAACAAAACACCTACCAGCAGCACGGGCATCACTTTCAGCCAGGTAGCGGCCATTAGCAGGACCAAAGCCCAGTTTTCGTATTTACGCAGGTAGAGCAGAATGCCGCCCAGACACAGCAGGCAAACCAACTCGTTGATGTTGACCCAGAGAATGTTGTGGTAGATGTATCGCCACGAGGCCAGGCCCGCAAACAGCATGGCCGCCCGCAGGGGTATGCGGGGAAAATAGTGCCGCAGGAGTTGGCGAACCAGCAACAGAATACCAATCCAGGATAGCCCGTTAAACACGGTAAACACGCCCACAGCCCACCGAAAAGGCAGCCACGCCAGTGCCTGAAAGACAAAGGGTGCAAACGGCGGATACAGAAACTCCTCCGCCCCACCAATTTGACTGTATAGTGCGTTGCCCTGCCAGAAATTAACCCCCGCCGACCAGAATATGTAAAAATCACCGTGGGTAGTTTCGGTCAACATTTCGCGAATGGCTAGCGCTGCAATCACGATTGTTATCAGTGCCGCCCAACCCCGCATGGCCCATGTCCAGTTCGGGCTAAGAAACGGACGAACAGACGGCGATAGCGGTAGTCGGAGCAGGGGCGTACCTGCGGCCGGTAGGGGCGGATGCGAAGACGTAGCCAAATCAGAATATTGCGTAGTTGAACAAGCAAGCAGACTTCGTGTGCGAAACCCTGCTTTGTCTGCATACGCTATAGACTGACTCAATGTTGCCAACGGTTGGAAACGTCAGCAATCATTTATAAACGATCTTAGTAAACGGCAATTTCCGGGCGGTTTCAATAGCCGTAATCCTTGATTGGCTTAATATCATAATAGGCCCGAATCTCCTCAACAGGGGGGACCTTAACGGGGCGCACAATACGAAAGCCACAAAAAGACGCCGAGGTCATCCACCAGTCTGATTTGGGGCTTTGGGGGTCAATTACCTTCCAGGCGGGGTTGGAGGGGGTACGGGCTGCCGAACGGAGAACAGCAGGTTCGTCGTCCCAGGATCCGCCGCGCACGCTGTTGGGATACAGCGTTTTGGTGGGGGCGTAAGGCTCCTTTACAGTACCGCTGGCTACGGCTGCATAGTAGGTTGGGATATACTGGTCCTGTGTCCACTCCATCACGTTGCCGTGCATGTCGTGCAGGCCCCAAGGGTTGGGTTTTTTTGTGCCGATTTTCTTATAGCCCCCGCCACTATTGTCCTTGTAGACAGCATACTGAGGCAATAATTTCAGATCACTACCAAATGAATAGGGTGTAGTGGTACCAGCCCGGCAGGCATATTCCCACTCCGCTTCGGTGGGGAGGCGATAGAAAAGGCCGGTCTTGTCATATAGCCAGGCGCAGAACTTGATGGCGGCATACTGCGTCATGTTGATAGCCGGGTAGCCCGACCGGCCCATACCAAACGACATGTCTACATAGGCCGGACTAGGGCGGGTAGTAGCGTCGGTTTTGGTCAGGTCGGCACCCTGTGGATAACGGGCAGCCATTTCCTTCTCAATATTTTTGGTCGTAAACAGATCGTAGATGTCCCAGGTTACTTCAAACTTGCCCATCCAGAAGGGTTCGATCACGATAGCATGCACAGGACCCTCGTCGGGTTTATGTCCTTTTTCGGTGGCTGGACTACCCATCTTGTAGGTCCCACCGGTTACAGCTACCATTGGATAAACCTGATTGCTACCCGAAATCACCTGCGTGTAGGAAGCAAAAGGGGTTGACTGGGCAGCACTCAGCAGGGGTAGAAGCAATAGAGCGTTGGTAAGAAAACGCCTGAAAAGTTGGTTCATAAGAAAGCAATATAAAAGCCGGTCTTTGGTAGAAATAGAAAGCACTCACCAACGGTGTATACCTACACCATTCGCTAAAAAGATTGTTTTTACTAATTATATTACAATTTATTAATAGAATAATTTTATAAGTTGTGTATCTTGCGCCCTCGTTCAAACCAGTATAGAGCCATGACAAAATGCGTATTCCTAGACCGAGACGGCGTTCTCAACGAAGACCGAACCGACTACGTGTATCGCGTTGAAGACTTCATCATCCCCGACGGTGTAATAGAAGGCCTTCGTCAGTTGAAGGAGGCTGGTTATCTGCTCATTGTGATTACCAACCAGGCGGGTATTGCCAAGGGTCTCTACACCCGCGAGGACGTAATGCGGTGTCATCAGTACCTTCAGGAGCAATGCGGCAACCTGATTGATGACATCTACTTTAGTCCTCACCACCCCGATTTCGACACGCGCTCGCTCACCCGTAAGCCTGATTCGCTGTTACTGGAAAAGGCTATTGCCAAATACAACATCGATGTCAAACGTTCATGGATGATTGGCGACGCCCCCCGCGATATGCACGCGGGTAAACGCGTTGGCGTAAAAACCGTGCAGGTGCGCCACACTAAATCCCAGCCCACTACCGGTGATTGGGAAGCGCACAATTTGCTGGAAGCGTCGGAACGAGTCATAAGCGTATAGTGGTAAGCTTAGCACCTACCACTATACGCTTATTGCTGTTCTGCTAACAGCTTATCAATCAGTGCGTTGAATTCACTAACGTAGCGGTCGTAATAAACGCCTGTACCGGGTCCGGAAAAGCCCGTATGGATGTGGCGCACCATGCCCTTTTTGTCCAGGAAAATAGTAGTTGGAAAGGCCGCCACCCGGTTTAGAGCGGGTAATGCCTTGGCGGCTTCAGCCTTGTCATTCGTTCCCGCCAGCAAAACGGGATATTGAATCTGGAAACGATCAACCATGCGCTGCAGTTTCGGTCCTGATTCGGCCAGAGAGGCCGTTTTTTCAAAAGCCAGGCCGGCTACTTCTACACCGCGTGCCTTATTGCGGGCGTACCACGGGGCCAGAAAACGGGTCTCATCCATGCAGTTGGGGCACCATGAACCCAAAATTTGTACTACGGTCACCTTGCCTTTGAACCGTGCATCGTTCAGTGAAACGGTTTTGCCCGTAGCGTCGGGAAAGGCAAACGTAAACGTCTGTCCGGGTTTCACAAGGGTCAGCTTGGCCGGGTCGGGGAGGGCCGCATTAGGGTTAAATTGAGCCGTCCACGTTTCGCGGTAGGTAGGGCCGGAATGAAACACACCCGTCAGGGTGCGGGCGGGAGAAGCACCTAGTTTGGCTTTGAACAAAAACGCGTGGCTACCATCGAAGCAGGAAAGCAGCAGACTGTCGCCCACCACATCGCCCGCGAGATACCGGTAGTCGCCGGTAGGGGTGAGGAAGGTGCCGGTAACGGTTTTGCCTTTTTGGTCAAAAACGCCCACCGCCAGGGTCGTATCGCCCGGTGTGCCGTCGGTGCGCTTTTCCCGAAACAGCGTTTGCCACTTGCCCGACACGTTGGCGGTAGGAGCGGGGCCATTCTCTTTAAACCGGAACGACTGTCCAAAACGCGCCGAAAACGGCACAATCTGGTACTGAGAGCCCGTCCGCCGTTTGCGCCAGACACCCGTAAGTTGATCACTGCCAACCTTGCCTACAAGTTCCGACTCAAACAGAGCCATAGGAATATGCAGGCTATCATTTTTAATATAGCCCTCGTCCATCGGCAGCCGCTCGGACCCGTTCAGCGCGAAGACCGTATAGCGGCCCGATTGCGCGGCAGGCTTGATGTCGAGGCCAAAGGGCAACTCGCCCCCGCTCGTTTGCAAAACCGCCCGCCACTGACCTGTTTTTACCGTTGGCGCGGTTTGGCACTGCCCCAGAAGAGGTATAAGAAGTAGAAAGCCGAAAAAAAAGGATTGTGATTTCATAGGTTGACATTGATTCGCGCAGGGACGCAACTCATCGTTTCGGCAACGCCAAAAACCACGCTGACCGTTCCAGACGCCACTACGTACAACGATCAAATGACGGGTAACTAGCATCTTTACAATACCTACGCTCTTCTCTATCAACACAATGTATAAAGCTGCATGGATTGTTGCTGCCCTTAGCCTACTGGTTGCACTAGGCATGGCGTTTACGGGTCACCTGGCCTCGGCCGGGCCACTCTTTATCCTTTTCTTCGCCGCCCTGGCGCTGGCGTTCCGCAGTCGCGAGGCGCTGAGGGGCTTCGCCTACACGATCATGATTTTTGCGGCGGTTACCACGGCCCTCTACTACCCCGCTTATTTTGTAGCTATAGGTGGCTTCAAATTCAGTAAGCTTATCACACCGCTGATTCAGCTGATTATGTTTGGCATGGGTACATCGATGAGCCTGGCCGATTTTGTGGGCGTGGTCAAAATGCCCAGGGGCGTAGTAATCGGCGTAGTGAGCCATTTCATTATCATGCCCCTGGTCGGCTTTGCCATTGCCAGCGTGAGCGGATTCCCTCCCGAAATTGCCGCCGGGATCATTCTCATTGGCTGTTCGCCCAACGGCATGGCCTCCAACGTGATCTCCTATCTGGCCAAGGCAAATCTGGCCCTGTCGATTACCATTACGGCCTTTTCAACCATGCTGGCTCCGTTTGTAACGCCCATGCTAATGAAATTTTATGCCGGTGCTCTCGTCGACATCAACGTGCTGGACATGACCTGGGACATTAGCCGGATGGTGATCCTGCCCATTGGAGCAGGGCTCCTGTTCAACAGATTCCTGAGTGGCAAGGCCAAATGGCTCGACGAAGCCATGCCCTATGTGTCGATGTTCGGTATTGGCTTCATCATTGTCATCATCACCGCCGCCGGCCGCGACAGCCTGCTCACGATTGGCCCGGCCTTGATCGGACTGGTATTACTGCACAACCTGTCGGGTTATTTCCTGGGCTACTGGTCGGGGCGGTTGTTTCGTATGAGTGAGCGCGACTGCCGGACCATTGCCATTGAAGTGGGCATGCAAAATGGTGGGCTGGCGTCGGGTATTGCCAAGGGGATGGGCAAGATCGCGACGGTGGGCCTGGCACCGGCGGTTTTTGGCCCTCTGATGAACGTTACCGGGTCTATCCTGGCCTCGTGGTGGCACCGTCGCCCAACCGAAGATGAAGCCATACACCGTGTTGAAGTGGACAATGCCAGGGTTTAAACCAACGCCTTACCGTTATGAAAATCAGCCTTATAGCTTTTCTACTGCTACCTGTTTTAACGGTGGCGCCCCCTGCTAAAAAGCCCGTCGCGAGCAAGCAGAAGAATATTATTTTCATTCTGAGCGATGACCACCGCTACGACGCGATGGGGTTCATGAATAAGTTTGCCGGGTTGCAAACGCCTAATCTCGACCGGCTGGCCCGCAACGGAGCACACGTGCAAAATGCCTTCGTGTCAACGGCCCTGTGTTCGCCCAGCCGGGCCAGTATTTTGTCGGGCCAATATGCCCATACGCATAAGGTGGTCGACAATTTTGCGCCGCTGCCGAAGAACCTCAAATTCTTTCCCCAGTACCTGCAGGAGGCGGGGTATCAAACCGCTTTCCTGGGTAAATGGCACATGGGCAACACCGGCGATGACCCACAGCCGGGCTTTAACTACTGGCTGAGTTTCAAAGGGCAGGGCGTCTACGTTAACCCGACATTCAATATCAACGGCAAGCAGGTAAGCTACACCGATAGCAGTCACATTACCGATTTGCTAACCGACTATGCGATCAAGTGGCTCGACGGGCGCGAAGGTGGGCGCGACACCAGGAAGCCATTTATGATGTACCTGTCGCACAAGGCCGTTCATGCCAATTTTATTCCGGCCAAACGCCACCAGGGCAGGTATGCCAACATGCCAATCAATTATCCGCCAACCATGTACCTAACCGCTACCGATTCGAGCAAGGTGTTTGGCCCCAGCGCGGATTCGCCCAAACGGACCGAACCGGCAGACCAGCCCAAGCTGAAGGTGAACAGGGCGGGGATTCCCAATTGGGTGAAAAACCAGCGCTACAGCTGGCATGGCGTAGATTACATGTATCACGGCGACATCCAGTTCAATGATTTTTACCACCAGTACGCCGAAACACTGCTGGGCGTAGACGACAGCGTGGGCCGGGTGCTCAAGTGGCTGGAAGACAACGGACAGCTTGACAACACGCTGGTTGTATACATGGGCGACAACGGGTTCAGCTTCGGTGAACACGGCCTGATCGACAAGCGGCACATGTATGAAGAGTCGATGCGGGTGCCTATGCTGGTACATTGCCCCGGTACGGTGAAGGCAGGCACGAAAATCACGCAGGTGATCCAGAATATAGACGTAGCACCCACGCTGATGGCCTACGCGGGGTTGAGCAAGCCCGCTCAGATGCAGGGTAACTCGTTTTTGCCCATCCTGGCCGGGCAGCCAATTGCCTGGAAGGACCGGGCCTTTTATGAGTACTACTGGGAAATTGACTTTCCGCAGACGCCCACCATGTTTGGCGTGCGCAACGACCAGTATAAATACATTTTCAACTACGGCGTTTGGGACACCAACGAGCTCTATGACCTGAAGGCTGACCCTAACGAAGCCAACAACCTCATCAAGAGCCCACAACACCAGGAAATAGCCAGAACGCTACGTGATCAGGTGTTCGACTGGCTCGAAGGCACGGGCGGGATGCAGATTCCGCTTAACCGTGTACGACAGAAGCGATTTGACCACATCAACAAAGGAGGCTATTGAGTGGCTGTTTGAAGCCGTGCCTAGCATCAGGCTGAAAAACAAAGTAGGCAGCAAGCGGTTTCTTTACCACAACTCAACGCAATAAACGAATGAATAACCAACCACAACCGCGCTTTCCGTGGCTGTTACTGGCCCGCGGTACTTTCTATATTCTGCTGGGCGCTGCCATGTTTGTCTACGCCAATACGTTCGCTCCCGGTACCGGTCGTGTGCTGGGCGTGATTACCCTGCTGGCGGGCAGCGCGGGCCTAAGCTACGGACTGCTTAACCGTCAGCAAGATTCCAACAACATCTGGAGCATCCTGCACGGCCTGTCTGACATTGCCTTTGGCATCACGTTTATGGTTGTAGCCAGCAATGGGCTCAAGAGTTTTCTCGACATGCTTGGTTTCTGGGCTGTTATGTATGCCTTTCTGCAATCGGTGCAGGCCATGTACGTTGCCCTCATGTCGGGTGGCTCATCGCTGGTGACCAAGGCTATCCACTTTCTCAACGTAGCCCTGGCCGGTTACCTGGCTTTTGATATTTTGCTCCGCCCCAACGGTCTGATTGATTCGATGGGTCTTATGGGTTTCTTCCCAATTGGACTGGGCATACTCGTTATTGTGCTGGCGCGGCGGTCTGCGCAGAAGCCGGTATCGGTAGCCCGTTGAGCACATTCCCCCCGTCGTCCATAGTACCCTGAGCCACCGCCTGTTTGATCTGCTGACTAAGTGGGGTGTATTCTATCTCGCAAGGGTAGCCAAACAGGCAGTTGTCTTTAATCTGCTTCACCACCGGTGCGGGTACCATGCTTTCCCAGCCGTCTTCGCCCGCCTGAATCATTTCCAGCACGCGGTCAGTTGAAATGTGCAGGTTTTGCTCGTTATAGTCGGTGATGTCTTCCAGCTTGTCATTGCGAATCAGATACTGAAACAGGGGTTCCAGCGTGGGTGGCAGTTCGAGCTGATCGCAGGTATGAATATGCCCATTGCGAAGCGTGGGGTAAATAAACAGCTTCACCTTGCGGCTAAACAGAGCCGCAAAGGATTCCAGAATACCACCCGCCAGGTAGTGATAATGGGCCTCGTCGAAGATGTATTCCAGGTTGGGAATACCCATGATGAGGCCAATTTTCAGGCGGGTTAGCCGCGAGAGGTACGCCACCAGCCGGTAATACTCGTGGTAATTGGAAATCATTACCGTCTGTCCCAGCCCGCACAGAATATCGACCCGGTCCAGAAAGTCTTTCTCATCGATACCCTGTTCATTGGCTTTCAGGTTGTGCAAGGTCAGTTCCGAGAGCAACAGCACACGGTTCGGGTCAACGTCGGGCTCTTCGCGAAACTGCTTTAGCCCGTTATCAATCATGTCGAGCTGCACATTAGTGACAGGGCGCAGACGTCCCCGCATAACCACGATGTTTTTCTTATAAAGGGCCTCCTGAGGCTGTAGAACGCGCCCGTCGGGACCGAAAAGGGCCGCATCGGTAAAACCGTTTTTAACTAGGTACAGACTCATCAGCCGGTTGTCGACGCCCTCAAACGCAGGGCCCTCACAACGCAGGGTGTCAATCTGAATTCGCTCCGGCGAAAGGTCGTCCATGAGCGACAGTACCAGCGTTTCGGGTGATTTGGCATAATAGAAACAGCCGTAGATCAGGTTCACGCCAATGACGCCCAGTGTTTGTTGCTGCAGGACGTTCTCGTTGTCCAGCAACCGTACGTGAATGACCACGTCGTTGGGCGGGCTGAGAGGTTCACTCTGAAACCGACATCCCAGCCAGCCGTGGCCCTCATTGGTTTTCTGGTAATTGAGCGCAACAACCGTATTGGCAAAGGCAAAGAAGGTAGTATCGGCCCCACGCTTCTCAGATAGGCGTTTTTCGAGCAGGCTGTACTCCTTGTTCAGCATTTTCATCAGCCGGGACTCGACCACGTAGCGGCCACTTTCTTCGGTGCCGTAGATGGCGTCGCTAAAGGTCATGTCATAGGCCGACATGGTTTTGGCTACCGTGCCCGACGACCCGCCAGCTTTGAAAAAAACGGCGGCGGTTTCCTGCCCTGCCCCGATTTCGGCAAACGACCCGTAAATCCGACGGTCGAGGTTGAGCCGCAGGGCTTTCTGTTTAGTGCCTATATTTTTCTCGTACATGTGTTGATGGAAGTTCCCTACCAAAGTTACAACGTATGGGTAAAGAATGCAGTTACACTGGCCCGAAACGCGGTTGCCAGTTAGCAAACCCTAACCTTCAAACCATAAAAATCAGGCCATTCTCTCCGTTCTCTAAACGTAAAACCTCATGCTTCTTGTTTCTTGACTCTCTGCTCTTACCGTTCACTTGCTGCCTTGTACTCTATAAACAAAACCGCCGCCTATTTGTACATTAGGCAGTGACTTCGCTTTCCGAAAAACGATCCCTTTCATGCAACCCGAACTGATTTTGACGCGCCCGGCGCGGCATTTTTTACCCGAAACATATACCCTTACAACCTGGGATGAAGTGCGGCCCTTTTACGACGACCTCCTTAACCGACCCATCAATAGTGCCGATGACCTTCGGCGGTGGTTCGCAAACCGCAGCGAACTGGAATCGTATTTATCGGAAAATTTTGCCTGGCGCTACATCCGCATGACCTGCGACACGGCTGATGCAAAGCTGACGGAGCAACTCAATTTTTTCATTGAACACATCCAGCCTCAGATGAGTGAACTGGGTGATGAACTAGACAAAAAAGCGCTTCAGAGTCCGTTTTTGGCCGAATTGACGGCTCCCGAATACGCTGTCATGGTTCGTGGTATGCGGCAGGCAAATGCCATTTTCCGGCCCGAAAACATCCCGCTTCAGACCGAATTGCAGACCGAAGAGCGGCAATACGCCGCTACGGTAGGTGCCATGACGGTGATGATAGACACCGACGGCATGCGTGAAGAAGTGACCCTGCAAAAGGCCTCGGACCGGCTCCAGTCGACCAACCGGGCTGTGCGGGAAGAGGCCTGGTTTCTGATCCAAAATCGCCGTTTTGCTGACCATGAAACCCTCGACGCGCTCTTTACCCGGCTGGTGACACTACGGCATCAGGTAGCCCTAAACGCCGGCTTCGCCAATTACCGTGACTACGCCTTTGCTGCTCTCGGCCGGTTCGATTACACCCCCGCCGACTGTTTCACCTTCCATGCTGCCGTGGCCGAAACCGTGGTGCCGCTGATGAACCGACAAATGGCCGACCGACAACGAAAATTGGTCCAGAACGACCCGTCTATTGCGACGTTGCGCCCCTGGGATCACAAAGTTGACCCCGACGGGCAACCGCCATTGGTACCGTTTAAAACGGGCAAGGAACTGATCGAAAAGACAATACATTGCTTCGACCGGCTCGATACCAGCGGTGAACTGGGTGGCTACCTGCGCGTGATGCGTCGCATGGGCCACCTCGACCTGGAGTCGCGGAAGGGCAAGGCACCGGGGGGCTATAACTATCCGCTGGAGGAGATCGGCGTGCCGTTTATTTTTATGAACGCCACCTCCAGCCTGCGCGATCTGGTTACGATTGTGCATGAAGGGGGCCATGCCGTGCATTCCTTCCTGACGCGCGAACTGCCCCTGAAAGATTTCCGTAATCCGCCCATGGAAGTGGCCGAACTGGCATCGATGGCTATGGAATTGCTTTCTATGGACCACTGGGACGTTTTTTTTGAGGCCAACGAACACCGGACTCCCGAACAGGCCGCTGACGAACTACGCCGCGCCAAACAGCAACACCTCGAATCCATCATTGTGATGCTCCCGTGGGTAGCCACCGTCGACAAGTTTCAGCATTGGGTATATGAGCACCCGCGCCACACCCTTGCCGAACGCCGCGCCAACTGGGTTCGCATTTTTGACGAGTTCAGCGATACCGTAACGGACTGGAGCGGGCTGGACCATTTGAAGGAATACGTTTGGCAAAAGCAGTTGCACCTGTATGAAGTGCCGTTCTACTACATTGAATACGGCATTGCCCAATTAGGCGCTATTGGCGTGTGGCGCAACTACCGCGAAAACCCCGAAATGGGCCTTCAGGGCTACAAAGATGCGCTCAAGCTAGGCTACAAAGCGCCCATCCGCGATATCTACGCCGCCGCCCGTGTCCCATTCGATTTCTCGAAAGAATACATCGGCACGCTAATGACATTTGTGCAGGAGGAGATTGATAGGTTGGCATAGGGGCGTGTTGGCTTCGCGTGCGGCTCACCTCACCCCCGGCCCCTCTCCTTAAACATGGAGAGGGGAGCCTTACCGAAATGTAGCTGTTTGTAAGGCTGGTCTTCCAAGATATAGCTTCCCAACTCGTCTCCCCTCTCCTTAAACAAGGAGAGGGGCTGGGGGTGAGGTGAGCCGCACGCGAAGCCAACCAACAGAAAACTCACTCTTCCCAAACCGACCGCCAATAATACCGGCCAAACAACCACGCCGAAACCCCCAGCGTTGCCCCACCAATGAGCCAGACCGGCACCCGGAACATCACAAGCAGGAAGTAGACGATCAGCAATATATAGAGGTACGTCATGGTCTCTCTTATCGGGCGGTGCGCGCGCAGGAGCAGTCCATGTTGCAGGCAAAGCAGGCTGATGGCAAAAATCCAGACGCTTAACACGGCCCAAACCGGTTGGTCGACAGGCCATTCGCGCAGCATCAGCAGAAATTCGGGGAGGAGCAACAGCGCAAACTGACCAATGTATCTAAACCAGCGTTGCCGTGTCGAGATGGGCATGTTACGGTACAGCGACAGGTATTGGTGCTCAAACTGGTACTGTGCGTAGATGATGGAGGCATGGGTGAGGCCGACGATCAGTGCGGCTAGTCCCAGCAGGCGCACGTCGTAGTCAGGGGTACGGAGGAAG
The DNA here is from genome assembly GCF_017353185.1 of Fibrella rubiginis. Classification (GTDB taxonomy): domain Bacteria; phylum Bacteroidota; class Bacteroidia; order Cytophagales; family Spirosomataceae; genus Fibrella; species Fibrella rubiginis. The sequence continues at coordinate 49,212 of NZ_JAFMYV010000017.1, forward strand.
TTGATATGAGCATGGTCAGTAGCATACAGCCGGAATAGGGCGACCCATGCCAGGCAGGTGCCAAATTTGGTGCTTGCTGCCAGAAACGGTTGTTGCTGAAGCAGATAGCGTACAAAAAATAAGCTGTAGGGTGTAGTGAATTTCCGCCGAAGTGCACTGCCCCACCCCGCCAGCCAACCCACCGGATTTGGATGCCGCAATATATACTCGTAGGCAGGTAAAGGACTGACTAACAATAAAATAACGGCGAAAAAAATTGTGTATATAGCCCAGAATTGCCCTTCGTTGATTGCCGTTTTCACCACGAAAAGAGCGTAGCCTATTATCGGTAAAGCCAACGCTGCCTGCATCTGCACGAGCCCCCACCATCGTTTCGGGGCCGGAAACAGCCGGAGGTGTTGCAGCAGGTCGTATGTCCGAAAAACGCCGCAGGCATACCGCACTGCAAAGGCCGTATAGACTGCCCAGATGCCAACGTAGCCCAGCAGCATCACGCCCGAATGCACTGCGTAGGTGGCTAGGGCAATGTGCTCCTGTGCCCGCATGAAACTTCCAGCCATCACCGCCACCAACGTCAGCAATCCCGCATTGGCCCGGTAGTAGTGTATGATGACGGTTTTGGAGAGTATGGTTCTCATGCAGAAAGTGAACTCAGCCTACCCCCCCAAATCTCCCATACCGAATCAATAGGCAACTGCGCCGTTTCCATCGCCTGGTGAGACGACAACAGAAAGCTAACGCTTTGTCTATGAGTCGATTCGATGAGGCGCGCTACAGTTTGGGTGGCAGTTACATCAAGCGTAACGAGGGGCTCATCCAGCAAAATCAGGTCGGGCTTACCCAAAAACGCGACAATCAGCGATGTCTTCTTCAGCATCCCGCTCGAATACGTACTTACGGGCGTATGCATATACGAGGCAATGTCGAAAGTGGCAATAAGCTCATCGGCCTGACGGGCGGGAGCTTGTTTGGCATCGGCTACCCAGCGTATAATTTCATGGGCCGTTAGCAAGGGCGGAAACGTGGGTTCGGCCTCAGCGTAGTTGATTCGCAGCCGATAGGCCACCGCATCGCGCCGACTGTCGAGGCCGTTCAGCTGACTGGTTCCTTCGTGGGGTAGCAAACCCGCAATAGAGCGAAAGAGTGTGGTTTTCCCCGCGCCGTTTGGTCCTTTCAGCCAGTGAATTCCCGGCGGCAACTGCCAGTCTGGAATGGTTAGAATAGGCCGGTCGCCGTATGATTTCTGGAAACTGTGGAGGGTTAGCAACGCTTTATAGACCGCTGATTCGTATGGTTTTTATGATTTAAACGGATGTTCTCATAAAAGTCTGCATCCGTTTAAATCATAAAAATCATACGAATCAGCGGTCTATAAAAACCGTCCATCACTTTTCCACAATCCACACCCGCATCTGTGGAAAGCGGCGTTGTAATCGCTTTCTGTGAAACGGCTTGGCCACGCTAAACGCCTTCGTCAGCGCATCGGCGTAGGTGCCGGTGGGAGCCAGCACCGTGACCTGCACAAAATGCCGCAACCCCAGACCCGACCGTGGGTTCATAATGTGCGAGTATCGCTGCCCATTGATGTCGAGGTGCCGTTCCAGATCGCCGGAGGTGGTGATGGCGGCATTCTTAAGCCAGACAGCCGCCGTGTCTTTGTATGAAGTAACCTGGCTCTGCGCCCTACCAGAAGTCATACCGATCCGCCAGCCAGAGGCTTGATTCGGTGGTGAATCTCCCGCCAGAATGTCGCCGCCGAGGTCGAGCAGGAAGCTGCGGATACCCCGCTCGTGCAAAACCTTCTGCGCTTCGTCGATAGCGTAACCCTGCCCAATACCGCCCAAATCGAGCCGCATACCGGGTTTTTTTAGCAAAACAGCCTGAGTTGTGGAATCGAACTGTACATACTGCCACGACACTGCCCGCCGTGCCCTGCGCCGTTCGCGAGCCACTGGAAATTGCCGTTGCCGCACCGCCCGACGCCAGAGCTGCGCCAGCGGGCCAATGGTGGGGTCATAGCGGCCACCTGTTTGTCGGGCAATGGTAATGGCCTTCGCCAGTACATCAAACAGTGTCGGCGAGACGTGTACCCAGCGGTTTTGTCCCCCTGTTTCCGACAGCCGGTTGATCTCTGAGCCATCCAGGTAATCACTCATGGTCTGATTGAGCGTGTCCATCCGGGCCGAGACGGCGGCATAGGCGCGTTGGGCGGCTATCGAATCATCAGCGTAGAGAATTACGGTAAACTGGGTACCCATTAGCCCCCGCCGGAACGTATAGCGGCTTAGCGAATCAGCAGACAGTCGGCATGATTCGTGTGGCCTGAAAGCCGGCGAGTTGGCTTTTGCAGAAAGAAGCACAAATAGCCACAGAGCCACAGAACACCATTTTTTCAAAAAACCGCCCCGCAAAGAATCAAAGCCCCCCCGATTTCGTTGTCTATCGTGCGAGTGGGCTGAACCTGATTGACACCACAGTTTAACCCGTTTTAGCGACCTATCTTGACTAACCACAACTCAATTTCTATGCGCTTTTAGCGAGGATGAAGACGTATTACGACCTTATTGACCAGACGTTTGAGTTTCCAACCCTGGAGTTCAACGTCGAGAACAACAACCTGTTGTTCAATAACGTCCCGCTAATGGACATCGTCCGGCAGTATGGCACCCCTCTCAAACTAACGTACCTGCCCAAAATTTCGGAGCACATCGTTCAGGCCAAGTCGCTGTTTAAGAACGCGATGAAGCGCTACAATTACAAAGGCAACTACACCTACTGCTACTGTACGAAGTCGTCGCACTTCCGGTTTGTGCTGGAAGAAGCCCTCAAGAATAACATCCACCTCGAAACGTCGTCGGCATTTGATATTCCCATTATCCGGGAATTGTACCGCACAGGCAAGGTGAGCAAGAGCACGTATCTGATCTGTAATGGCTACAAACGGCCGCTCTACACCCAGTATATCAGCGAGTTGATCAACGAGGGGTTCAACGTGGTTCCGGTGCTGGATAACCTCAAAGAAATTGAGGCCTACGAAGACCAGGTAACTGCCGACACCGTAAACCTTGGCATTCGGATTGCTACGGACGAAGAGCCGAATTTTGCCTTCTATACCTCCCGTCTGGGTATTCGCTACAGCGACATAAATGAGTTGTACCGGAGCAAAATTCAGCACAGCAGCAAGTTCAAGCTGAAAATGCTGCACTTTTTCATTAACACCGGCATCAAAGACAGCGCCTACTACTGGAGTGAGCTGAGCCGGTTTATGTACAAATACTGCGAACTGCAAAAGATCTGCCCCGACCTTGACAGCATCGATATTGGTGGCGGATTGCCTATTCAGACGTCGTTCCAGTTTTCGTATGATTACCAAGCCATGATTGACCAGATCGTGGAGTCGATTCAGTGGATCTGCAACAAGAGCAATGTGCCCGTGCCGCATATCTTCACCGAGTTCGGCTCGTATACGGTAGGGGAAAGTGGAGCCGTTATATACAAAGTGATTGACCAGAAGCTTCAGAACGACAAGGAGTTATGGTACATGATCGACGGTTCGTTCATTACGCAATTGCCCGATTCGTGGGGGCTGGGGCAGAAATACATCATGCTGTCGGTAAACAACTGGGACAATCCATACCAGAAAGTAAACCTCGGCGGCCTCACCTGCGACTCGCACGATTTTTATAATACCGAAGTACATTCAGCCGACCTGTACCTGCCTATTTTTGATCAGGAAGCTGAAGATCAGTACGTTGGCCTGTTCCACACGGGTGCTTATCAGGAATCACTGGGTGGGTATGGTGGCATTCAGCACTGCCTTATTCCGGCCCCGCAGCACGTGATTGTGGATAAGGACGAAGAAGGTAATTTGCGGACGCGGTTGTTTGCCCCCGAGCAGCACAGCGAAACGATGCTGAAGATCTTGGGTTATAACCCCGCCGATGGTCCGCAGCCTACCGAACTGGGCGCTGCCCAAGCCGCGGGTGAGGCCGAAGGAACAGAGGAGTCAGTATTACAGCCTGAAAGCGAGTTAGTTAAAGAAGAGATATAAGCTTACAACAACATGAAAAAACTCACGATTCTGGCTGGTGCGGCCCTGTTGCTCACCCTTGGTTCTTGTTCACGCAAGAGCATATGTCCCGCCTATGGCTCGGTTAAGCAGGCAAAACCAGCCGTGACCAGGGTAGCTTAATACCCGTCATGGTTTAGGCTGGTAAGTCCCGGAAGGGCATTTGATGACTAGTGGATCTACCTCATGATCCAGCTATTCATCAAATGCCCTTTTTTAGCGTAAACCTCAGACAGAGACGACTTGCCCACGCTGCAAATCAGTATGCATGCATACTATTTCTGAAAAAGGCGTATTTTTGCAATAAGCGCTGGCAGTGATTGTCAGTGTCCTATGGCCGATGAAGAAAGAGAAAACCGTCGATTTCCACATCAAATGGGGCTGGCACGCCATCTCCCGGATGTACAACGCCTACGCAGGCCGGTTTGATCTGACCATGGCGACTGGCTATGTGCTGCTCAACATCGATGCCGAACAGGGCACGCCCGCTACCAAGATTGGCCCATTGCTGGGTATGGAGCCGCGCAGCCTGGTCAGGATGCTGAAAACACTGGAAGAGCGGGGCCTGATTCGCCGCGAAACCGACGAAGCCGACAAACGGTTTGTGCGTATCTACCTCACCGACGAAGGCCGCGCCAAGCGCGAAATGGCCCGTGAAGGCGTCATTGAGTTCAACAAGATGATCCGCGAGCGTATACCCCTCGAAAAGCTGGTCGTCTTTTTCGACGTGATCAAGGAGATTAACCTCATCGTGGAAGACGAAAACGCCAAAATCAAAGCGACCAACTCGCCTGTTGAGGATGTACTTTAAAAGAATTACAAGTCTAAGGTTTAACGTCTAAACGGTCCGCCGTCGCGGTTGCTTCGCGCTCAACCGGGTAAAGCGCAAAGCAACCGCGACGGCGGACCGTTTAGACGTTAAACCTTAGACTTGTAACTTCCCCTAAACCATGCAACCTACCCCCGTTATTCCCGCCCAACCTATGCTCGACCGATTCGTGGGTCTGATGCAGGTGGCGGGTGCGTTTTACCGGGGGAACGCGGCCAACCCACCCAAAGCCATGGACATTTCGCAGGAGGACGTACAAACCCTGTTTCGGAGTTTAAACGCGCATGGTGTGCAGTACTTGCTGGTAGGTGGCATGGCTAACATTGTTCACGGCTATATCCGCACTACCGAAGACCTTGATTTATGGATTCGGGTGGGTGATGAAAACAAAGCCCATTTAGTGCAGGCATTGGCCGAAAACGAGGTGGCTGGAGCTGAGTTGTTGTTGAATGTACCCTTACTCTTCGACTGGTCTACTGTATCGGTGGGCAAAGGAGGCTTTACGCTGGATATGGGACATTCGCTGAAAGCGTTCGCCGATGAGGCATTTGATGCCTGCTATGCCCGCGCCCGCCAGGCCATGTTTAACGATGTTCCCTTTAAAGTACTCAACCTGAACGATTTAATTACCGAAAAAAAGGCCGTTGGTCGCCCAAAAGACCTTGGCGATATTGATGAACTAACTAAATTAATTGAACGCGGATAAAGGATTCTGACAGGATTTCAGGATGAACAGGATTTCCCTTTCTCCACCCATTTGATCGGAAGCAAAAAGGAAACCCTGTCAATCTTGACATCCTGATAATCCTGTCAAAAAATTAATCTCATGGAAGCCACTCTCGAAAAACCCAAGACACAACTAAAGAACCGCAGCATCCGGCGCGTAGCCGTGCTGGGATCAGGCATTATGGGGTCGCGCATCGCGGCGCACTTTGCCAACATCGGCGTCGACGTATTGCTGCTGGACATGGTTCCGCGCGAACCAAATGCTGCCGAAGCGGCCAAAGGCCTCACGACCAATCACCCCGCTGTGCGCAACCGGATGGTGAACGATGCCTGGCAGACTATGCTTAAAGCGTCGCCAGCGTCCCTCTACAGCCCCAAATTTGCCGACCGCGTGAAGCTGGGCAACTTCGACGATAACCTCAAAGACATCGCCAGTTACGACTGGGTGATTGAAGTCATCGTGGAGCGGCTCGACATCAAACAGTCGCTGTATGAGCGTGTTGAGCAGTTCCGGAAGCCCGGCACCCTCATTACCAGCAACACGTCGGGCATTCCGATGCATTTGCTGGTGGAAGGCCGTAGCGACGATTTCCGCCGAAATTTTTGTGGGACTCACTTCTTCAATCCCCCCCGCTACCTGCGCCTGCTTGAGATCATTCCCGGTCCCGACACCGATCCTGCGATCATCGACTTCCTGATGCATTATGGCGATCTGTATTTGGGCAAAACCACCGTACTCTGCAAAGACACCCCCGGCTTCATTGCCAACCGCCTCGGCATCTTTGCTATGGTGCAGACCATCCGCGTGGCCGAAGAGATGGGCCTGACGGTAGAAGAAGTAGATAAGTTGACCGGCCCGGTGGTTGGTCGGCCAAAGTCAGGTACGTTCCGGCTGTCGGATGTAGTGGGTCTGGATACGACCGTTAATGTGGCAGGCAACCTGGTGAAGGTGGCACATGACGAGTCGCGGGCGGCGTTTGAACTGCCTTCGACCATGCAGAAACTGTATGATAACAAGTGGCTTGGCGATAAGACGGGGCAGGGTTTTTACAAAAAAACGAAAGATGAGAAGGGCAAAACGGCGATCCTGGCCCTGAACCTGAAAACGTTTGAGTACGAGCCGTCGCAGAAAGTAAAATTTGCCACGCTGGAAAGCACCAAGGCCATCGACAGCCTGCGCAAGCGGTTTTCGGTGCTGCTGGCTGGCACGGATAAGGCCGGTGAATTCTACCGCCGTACCTTCGCCGACGCTTTCCAGTACGCTACCAACCGCATTCCCGAAGTAGCCGACGAACTGTACAAAATCGACGAGGCGATCAAAGCAGGCTTTGGCTGGCAGATGGGCCTGTTCGAAACCTGGGATGCCATTGGCGTGCCGCAGGGTATAGACATGATGGAAAAGCTGGACCGTAAACCTGCCCAGTGGGTTTACGACATGGCGGCCAGTGGAGCTACGAGCTTTTATAGAACCGAGAAAGGCAAAAAGCAGTATTACGACATCCCGTCGAAAACCTATAAGACTATTCCGGGCACCGAGTCGTTTATTATCCTCGAAAGCCTGAGCGACAACATCATCTGGAAAAATGCCGGTTCGGCTATCTACGACCTTGGCGACGGCATTATCAACCTCGAATTCCGGTCGAAGATGAACACCTTCGGCGCCGAAGTGATTGAGGGTGTGAATAAGGCTATCTCATTGGCTGAGAAGGACTTCCGTGGTTTGGTGATCGGTAACGATTCCACCGAGGCATTCTCGGCGGGGGCCAATTTGGCAACGTTGTTTATGTTTGCCCTGGAGCAGGAATATGACGAAATCAACCTGATGATTGCGCAATTCCAGCAAACCATGATGCGGACGCGTTATTCGTCGATACCCGTAGTGGGTGCACCGCACTCGCTGGCCTTGGGTGGTGGTTGCGAAATAAACCTTCACTGCGACCGCGTGGTAGCACATTCGGAGACGTACATGGGCTTGGTGGAAGTAGGCGTGGGCCTGATTCCCGCGGGTGGTGGCACCAAAGAAATGGCCGCCCGCTGCTCGGACCTCTACCAAACCGGTGATCCAGAGCTGAACATTCTGCAAAGCGCGTTTATGAACATCGCTACAGCGAAAGTGTCGACTTCGGCGCAGGAGGCCCGCGAGATGAACTACCTGCTGCCCTCGGCGCAGATTGTGCTAAACCGCAGCCGCCAAATCGCCGAAGCCAAGCAGGTGGCTATCGAACTGGCCGAAAATGGCTACACCCAACCCAAACCCCGCACCGACATTAAGGTGCAGGGCAAAACGGGCATTGCCTTGTTCAAAGCGGGTATCACAGCCATGAAAATGGGCCGCTTCATCTCCGACCACGACCTGAAAATCGCCGACAAGCTAGCCTACGTCATTTGCGGCGGCGACCTCAGCAGTCCACAAACCGTGACCGAAAAATACCTCCTCGACCTGGAGCGCGAAGCTTTCCTCTCCCTCACCGGCGAGAAGAAAACCCTGGAGCGCATCCAGAGTCTCTTGCAGGGCGGCAAGCCGTTACGGAATTAGAAAACCTACAAGATTTTGAAAAGAGACCTTCCCGCAACGGGAGGTCTCTTTTTCCTGGATAGATTTGTTGAGAGAACACAAGACGGTATAGCTGATCTATTTATGAAAACGACAAAACCACTAGCCACGCGTGAGTTGGATAAGTCAGATAAACGCAAAAAAAAGCGGAATCTAGATAACAGCTCGCTGAGGTCGCTTTTCGGTAAAAGTCCTGATAATATCTGGGATAAGGATATCCATACAGGAGAAGGAAATTTTAGCTTCTGATGGACGAAATTATCCTCGACACTATCGTATTCGATTATTTGACCCGCAACCAGAAGGCTCTGTCAGCTACTGCTCGTGAGCGAATTGAGCAAGCTGATACAGTTTACGTAAGTGTAATAAGCATATGGGAATTAGCCAATCATGTTCGTGAAGGTCTAATCGTCCTGAATGCTGATTTTGACAGTGCCTACCAAGGAGCGTTGCAGACCCTGGGACTTACCTTGCTAGACATACAATGGTCTGCGCTTCGCTACCTGGCCACCTTCGATTATCAGGTTATCAGCAAACCCTGGCAACGGACAATCAACGAAGTGGTCACCACGGGTGTGAAGCAGGAGTTGCACAAAGACCCTTTCGACCGCATGATCATCGCTCATGGCTTGGCGATGAATTTGCCCGTTGTTTCTCCAGATACACTTTTCCCTTATTATGCAGACAGGGGTTTGCGGGTTGTGTGGTGAACTCGAAATACTTCCTCGACCTGGAGTGCGAAGCCTTCCTCTCCCTCACTGGCGAGAAAAAAACCTGGAGCGCATCCAAAGTCTATTACAGGGCGGTAAGCCGTTGAAAAATTAGAATTTTGCATTTCTTGCAAAGAAGATTACTAAAGTTATAAGTGATCTTCTTTGGATTATTTTTAAATGTGCAAAAATACTTGTGGATAAAGAATCAATAGCATTAGCAAAAACTGCTGCTTTGAAAGCGACTTTTGAGTCGTTCGTCGCATCGTCAAGAACGAGTTTTAGGTGGAGTGAGATCTGGCCACAACTTGACATGTACAAATCTGTTATATCAGAGTTAAAACAATTGAACAGTGGTTTATTTAGTGACATTCCGCTCGTTAGTATTCCCGCTAGTCAGAAAGATTATAATGGAGACGATGTTTGTTACACAAATAATCTAATTCCATTTGTGGCAAGCTTGGGATATATATTAGATGTTAACTCACATGTTCGAATTGGAGAAAAGCAGATGGAATTATCCAAACCTAAACGCATATTCATCACTCATGGTAGAAGCAAAGAATGGTACAAGATTCAAACGTTTTTAGAACGTACAATGGATATTCCAACTTTAGAATTGGCACAAGAGGCCAATCAGGGGCGGACAGTTCTTCAGAAGCTTGATGAAGAGTCTAACAAATGTAGCATCGCTGTTATCGTAATGACGGGTGATGACATTGACGCAGATGGTACAGTAAAAGCACGTGAGAATGTTATGCACGAAATTGGTTTCTTTCAAGGTAAATATGGTCTTGGTAATGTAGTTCTACTACATGAAAGCGGAGTAAATATCCCAAGTAATATTCAAGGTCTTGTATATATTTCTTTTCCAAAAGACACGGCAGAAGCAGCAGAAGGCGCAATTGCAAGAGAGTTGAAAGTCATTTTACCAAATAGGTAGTTTAATATGGCATCCATGCACAGCCCTTCTCATCTTGGCAAGATCTTAAAGGGGCTTTATTTAGATGGTGCAGACTTAACTGTCACGCAGGCGGCGGGCGCGTTGGGAATTAGCCGCAAGACTCTATCGCAGATCATCAATGGTCATGCGGGCATTAGCGCGCCGATGGCGTTGCTGCTGGCGCAGGCGTTCCCGACAACGACACCGCAGTTGTGGCTGAATCTACAACTGCAGTACGATCTCTGGTAGGCACAGCAAAAGCCTATTCCAGTGGTTGCGCCCCTCTGGCAACCGCAGCATGAAACCGCAAGTGCACGGCGTTAACAGAGCTAAATCAATAAATCTGTATGATTTTGGAAACCTCATAGGTTTAAAAAAAGGCCATTCCTGGGCAGGAATGGCCTTTTTTTGTTTCTTCGATCAGGACGAACGAAGAGAGTAACATCATGCCTGAACAGCTTGCTCAAAAGGCAACCATCACTCTTAAATAAGCTTTTCATCTACCGCTTCCGTTCAATCCTCAGCACAAAGCCACCGCCCGGTGCCAGATGAACGGGAATTGTGTCGGTGCGGCTGATAGAACGGGTGGTGAGTTGGTAATCGACGGGGTTCCGATCGGCGTTAGGTCCGTCGGTGCAGGTGGTGAGCGTGTATGTACCGGGACCGAGGAAGTCGAGCCGGAGAGACAAGTCGCGGGCGGTCCAGTCGTTGAGACCACCTACGTACCAGGTGTCGCTGTTGCGGCGGGCCGTTATGAGGTAATCGCCGAGTTTAGCAGCGAGGATACGCGTTTCGTCATAGGTGGTGGGTAGTTGGCCCAGAAATTCCATGAATGCGGGTTCGAGCATGGCCTGCGATGGGTTGCCCGAAAAAATCTGTATCGGACTGTCGTAGACCACGAACATCGCCAGTTGGTGCCCCCGCGTCCCCTGCGACATCACCTTGCCCGGAATGGGCTGAAACTGTTTCGCCGTAGCGTTTTCTAACAGGCCCGGCTCGTAGTCCATTGGCCCGGCCACCATGCGGATAAAGGGCAACAGAAGGTCGTGTTCGGGCGTGGCTTTGCGGCTCCAGGCGTTGTATTCCGACCCCAGTACCCCTTCGCGGGTGATGGCGTTGGGGTATGTGCGGTCGAAACCTGCCGGTTTGAACGCGCCGTGAAACATGATCATGATCTTGCGACGGGCGCAGGCTTCGGCTACACGCTGATAAAACCGCACCATCGGCTGATCGTCGCGGTCCATGAAATCGGTCATGATAAAATCGACGCCCCAGCGTTCAAATTGCGCCAGAGCCGGTTCCAATTGCCGGTCGAGCGTCGCGGCCAACGTCCAGAAACTGAGCCGAACACCTTTCTCACGGGCGTAGGCAATCAGTTCCGGTACGTTCAGTTCCGGCTTGATCTTAAACAAATCGTTGACGTCCGACCAGCCCGCGTCGAGCAGGATACGATCAAATCCGAAGCGTTTGGCGAAGTCGACATAGAACTTGTAGGTGGCTGTGTTGACGCCCGCCCGGAACGGTACGTTGAAGAGGTTAATGTCGGTGATCCACTCATCGGTGCACTTGCCGGGACGTACCCAGGATACATCACCAAGCCGGTTGGGGGTCGCCAGCCGATAGACCAGGTCGGAGGCGGGCAGGTCGCGGTCTTGCCCAATCACCAGTACCCGCCAGGGAAACGTCCGCGTCCCGGCTGTACGAGCAATGTAATCAGCCCGACGCGTGACGACGGCCTGTGGGTAATCGCCGCCGACCATTTTTTCGGCCATTGGGTAGGGCGCGAACACGCCCCGTAGCCCCGTACCATCGCGGGCGAGAAACATGCCGGGGTAGTCGAGCAGATCCGATTCGGTAATGACTACGCGCGGCCCGGTGGCGGCAGCGGCCAATACGGGTGAGAAACATAACGTACTATCCGGCACTTGATCGAGTGGCCGAATCTGGTACAGTTCTTCAAACGATGTGTGGAATCGATCGGCTTCGCGGCGGGGCTGTACGGGCGGGTAGTAAAGCGTCGGGTTGTTCGCCAGCGTAAAACGGGCCTCCTCATCGCGGATGGTGATCGAATCGGGCAGGACCGTGCGGAACCGGTACGCCACGCCGTCGTCGTACACGCGGAAGATGAGGTCGAATTTCTCCCGAAACTGAAGTATCAGTTCATTGTAATGGTCGCGCACAAGGCGGCGTTTGATGGCAACGGGGGCAATAATACTGTCGCGCACAGTTCGCACCTGACTCCGGCGTAGTGCGGCCCTTCGGCCCAACTGCCGTCCATCTGCTAGGGTCATCGAAATCGCCGATGGTTCCACGAGGGGTTGCCCGGCGTAGCTAACGCTAAACCGAATACGGTCGGTTGTTTCGACCATCAGGGTTAATTGCCCGTTAGGCGAGGCAAGGGTAGCTGGGCGGGGAGGGGCTGCCCAGGTTGGCGCAGAGAGCAATAAAAACAGATAAAGCGAACGCATTCGTTGAGCGTATGAATTAAGCTGAGGTTTCTGTAAGGAGTAAAGTAGCCACTCTTTTTCGAAAAACACAGGTACGTTGTATGCTACTCACCGATGCTTACCCGCCTTTTCGAGACCATAATAAAGTGAGTAGCCGGTGGCGTCGGGTTCGGTGAAGGCAGGAAGGGTACTGGTCAATTGCCTGCCGCTGGGACTGATTTTCACGCTGATCCCATAGGATGATCGATGGACTAATCACCACCGTAAAATGAGTTTTCCCGCCTTTGGGCAACTGGTCAGATGTGGATTTACCAAGGCGGTTGAGCCCTAGCTGGGATAGCTCGTCATTAGTCCGAAGAGCCTGCCGATGCAGGTAACGGGGGCCTCTACCGTCAGCGAAAATTTGCTGAGGGGCCTTAATTGCCTCGTCAATCATGGGGCGGTCTGCCTGATCTGACCATGAGGTAATTGGGCAATTTATAACCGTTATAGCGCCTTCAATAACAGACTTCTGTCAGTAGCGTGTAGCAACAGGCACATAAAAACAAAAAGCCTCCGCTACATAGCGGAGGCTCAGCTTAAATGTTATCTAACCAACTCCATCAAGTCCTTGTCATTCACCTCTTTACGAACGTCGGCCATGTCGAGGAAACGGGTGTAGATGGTGTCGAGGGTGGGTCTGTCGTACCGGTAGCCTAATAGTTCGAGGCGGTGTTTCAGGGCATGGCGACCAGAGCGGGCGGTTAGGATGATCAGCGATTTGTCGACACCCACGTCGAGCGGATTCATGATCTCGTAATTCTCGGTATGCTTCAGGTGGCCGTCCTGATGAATGCCTGATGAGTGGGCAAAGGCATTACGGCCCACAATGGCTTTGTTGGCCTGTACCGGCATCCGCATCAGGCCCGATACCAACTGACTCACCGGATATAGCCGCGTGGTGTCGATACCCGTTTCGAAGCCAAGTTCTTTATGCACGTTCATAGCCATCACCACTTCTTCGAGCGAGGTATTGCCTGCCCGTTCGCCAATGCCGTTGATCGTGCATTCAATTTGCCGTGCTCCGTTCATAATGCCCGACAAGGAGTTGGCTGTTGCCAGGCCCAGGTCGTTATGGCAGTGAATCGAGATGGTGGCTTTATCGACGTTAGGTACGCAGTTATAAATATGTTTGATCTTCTCGCCGTATTCACCGGGCAGGCAATAGCCTGTTGTGTCGGGAATGTTGACCACCGTAGCTCCGGCTTTGATGACAGCTTCGGTGAGGCGACAAAGGAAATCGAGGTTAGCGCGGCCCGCATCTTCGGCGTAGAATTCTACGTCATCTACGTACGTCCGGGCATGCTTCACAGCGCGAACAGCCTGTTCCAGAATGGCCTCGCGGGTGCTGCTGAACTTGTTCCGAATGTGAATATCCGACGCGCCAATGCCGGTATGGATCCGGCCCCGCTTAGCGTGTTTAAGCGCCTCACCCGCCGCGTCGATATCACCAGCAACGGCCCGTGATAGGGCACAAACTGTAGGGTTGGTTACGGCTTTTGCAATCTCGACCACCGACCGAAAATCACCGGGACTCGAAATTGGGAAACCTGCTTCGATCACATCAACGCCTAATCGCTCTAACTCAAGGGCTACCTGCACCTTTTCGTTTGTTGTCAGTTGACAGCCAGGCACTTGCTCACCGTCGCGAAGAGTCGTGTCGAAAATGTATATCCGGTTGGCCATAGTTTGTAGTGAAATACCGCGCTTAGCGAAATTTCACTACAAAAATAGACGCTTCACTGAATTTATAAACGGGTAGGTCGTGTAATTTTTACGCAACTACCCTGACAGCTAGTTATTAGCGGTAACCAGAAAGCGCAGCTATTACAAACAGGACAAGCAAAATGTATACGCCTCCCAACACAGTACCAGCTATACCCAAACCCAATCCCCTCTGTCCCTTTCGCCTAATTTGTCCAAAGGATACAATCCCCAGAATCAGGGCCAACGGACCTAATACAATGGTTATGACATTCACGCCCGGCACGAACAGTAAGATCATTGCCAGTAACCCAGCAAAGAAAGACGCTGTCGCTAATCCGTTGGTCGTGCTCTCAACTGGTTTGGCCTGATACTGTTTGTGCGTAGCCCGCAGTGCTGAGCGTATAGCTTTTCCGGATGGCCTGTTTTCTGCTTTGCGCGTAACCTGGGCTGGTGAAGTACTATGAGGAATAGCCATTGCCGTATCAGCAGTAGCTGAGGCAGACTGCTGAACAGAGTCTTGCACAGGATTTTGGTTAACCTGAGCAATCGACTCATTATCAGGCTGCTCAGTTGTATGATGAACCGTGTTTGATGCCTGAAAAAATCCGTATTGGTTTGCCTGACAAGCCGTGAGCAGGTAGCTGGCAAACAGGCAAACGAGAAGTCGTAATAGAGTTGAATTCATAGTGCTTTTGTAGTGATTGTGAGAGGTTTATCCGCAATTAAATGAAAACGGGTCATCGTTGGTGAGTTGTCTGTACAATCTCCACCAACAATGACCCGTCTCGTAACTGTTTGCCCTTCTGGGCCACGCTAATCGCCTAGTATTTATAAATGCCTTAACACTTGCTCACCCATTTGGTACGTACCCAACAGCTTATCGGCGGGAGTATTGGCATTGGCAATGTCGCGGGTACGGTATCCAGCCTTGAGCACGGCATCGACGGCGGCAATGACAGCTTCAGATTCAGCTTTTAGGCCGAACGAAATGTCGAGCAGCAACGCCACCGACAGTACCGACGCCAATGGGTTAGCAACGCCTTTGCCCGTGATGTCGTGCGCCGATCCGTGGATGGGTTCATACACGCCCGTGCTGTCGCCGACTGACGCAGAAGCCAGCATCCCCATCGACCCGGCAATCTGTGAGGCTTCGTCGGTCAGGATGTCGCCGAAAAGATTACCCGTTACGACCACGTCGAACTTTTTGGGGTCTTTGATCAATAACATCGCTGCTGCGTCAACGAACTGATGCTCTGTCTCTACATCTGGATAACGGAGGGCTACTTCCTGTACTACTTCGCGCCATAGGCGACTGCTTTCCAGCACGTTAGCTTTGTCTACAGAACACAATTTACCCCGACGGGTGCGGGCGGCTTCATAAGCTTTCACCGCAATGCGTTCAATCTCGTAGCGCTGGTACACCATCAAATCCGACGCCATGTTGCGATCTTCCGAGCGTTTCTTTTCGCCGAAATAGACGTCGCCGGTCAGTTCGCGGAAAAAGAGAATGTCAGCCCCACGCAGAATCTCCGGCTTAATGCTGGAGGCTTCGAGCAGTTCGTCGAACAGCTTGATAGGGCGGAGGTTAGCATAAAGGCCAAGCTCTTTCCGCATCTGCAACAGGCCCTGCTCAGGCCGTACTTTGGCCGAGGGATCGTTGTCGTATTTGGGGTGGCCCACGGCGCCAAACAGCACAGCATCGGCGGCGCGCATTTTGGTTAATGTCTCGTTGGGCAGGGCCGAGCCGGTCGCCTCAATGGCTACATGCCCAATCAGGGCCTCGTCGTAGGTGAACTGATGGTTGAATTTGGCGGCAATGGCTTCCAGAACCTGCTTGCCAACGGCTGTTACTTCCGCCCCGATACCGTCGCCGGGGACTATGAGGATGTGTTTTTGCATGATTCAGTTGACATGGGAACGTGGATTGAGCGGATTGACGCAGATTTTTTGGACAGGATTTCAGGATTTTTACAGGATTTACAAGATTTTTAAGATGCTCGGAAGCAAAGGGATAATCTTGTCAATCCTGCATAAATCCTGCAAATCCTGTCCAAAAAATCTGCGCCAATCCGCTCAATCCACGTTCCCATTTTTCATTCCAGTGTATTCAGCATTTTCTGCGTCGCCTTGATGGCAGACACGGTTTGGTCGGAGTCGAGGCCACGGGTTTTAAACTCGTGCTTTTTCGATTTCCAGGTAATGATTGTTTCGCAAAGGGCATCGGTCCGACCACCGGTTGGGATCCGCACGGCATAGTCGATCAGGTCGGGTAGCGTCTTCTTTTTGTGGCTATACACCTTCTTCAAGGCGTTCATAAAGGCATCGTACTGCCCGTCGCCCTGAGCACTTTCTTCAAATAGCTCCTCGTCGATACGTACCCGCAGTGTGGCCGAGGGCTTCAGGTCTTTCGAGTGCGTCAGCACGTAATTTAATACCTCTACCCGCGCCATAACAGTCGTGTTGTGCAGCACGTCGGCCATTACATAAGGCAGGTCTTCACGCGTGACGGCCTCTTTCAGATCGCCCAACTCAATAACCCGGTCTGTGACTTTCTTCAAATCATCGTCCGACAGTTGAATTCCTAATTCGCGGAGGTTATTCTCAATGTTGGCCTTCCCCGACATTTTACCCAACGCGTAAGAGCGTTTTCGACCAAAGCGTTCGGGTAGTAATGCGTTGAAATACAGGTTGTTCTTTTTGTCACCGTCGGCGTGGATACCCGCCGTTTGGGTAAATACGTTGTCGCCTACTACGGGTTTATTGTCGGGAATTCGCAGCCCCGAAAACGTTTCGACAATCTTACTGACCTGATACAGCGACTTTTCGGCCACGCCCATACGCAGGTTGGGCATAAAATCGCGGAGAGCGGCCAGGGTACTCGCCAGCGGCGCATTACCCGCCCGTTCACCTAATCCGTTGACGGTTAGGTGAACGCCATGTGCACCAGCCCGTACGGCTTCCATCACGTTGGCTACCCCGAGGTCATAGTCGTTGTGTGCGTGAAAGTCGATATGCAGCTTGGGGTAACGATCTACCAACTCCCGCACAAAGCTGTAGCTTTCGGCGGGGGTAAGCACGCCCAGGGTGTCGGGCAGCAGCACCCTGCGGATAGGTTGCGTCTGCAAAAAGTCCAGGTACTGCAATACATATTCCGGCGAATTACGCATGCCGTTGCTCCAGTCCTCCAGATACACATTGACCTGTAAGTCAGAGGTTTGAGCGCAGGAAATGATCTGCTGAATATCGGCAAAATGGGCCTCGGGAGTTTTCTTAAGCTGGTGCGTGAGGTGATTCAGCGACCCCTTTGTGAGCAGGTTCATCACCCTGGCACCCGACGCCCGCATCCAGTCGAGCGAGGCATGACCGTCGACGAATGTAAGCACCTCGATCTTGTCGAGCATGCCCGCACCAGTAGCCCAGCGTGTAATCTGCTGCACGGCTTCCAGCTCACCCGCCGATACCCGCGCCGACGCCACCTCTACCCGGTCTACTTTGACTTCGGTGAGTAGCAGCTGCGCCAGGGCCAGCTTCTCGGAGGCCGAAAAAGACACCCCGCTGGTCTGTTCACCATCGCGGAGGGTTGTGTCCATAACTTCAATGTAGCGGCGGG
The DNA here is from genome assembly GCF_017353185.1 of Fibrella rubiginis. Lineage (GTDB taxonomy): Bacteria > Bacteroidota > Bacteroidia > Cytophagales > Spirosomataceae > Fibrella > Fibrella rubiginis. The sequence continues at coordinate 66,846 of NZ_JAFMYV010000017.1, forward strand.
TGGGCATGAGGAGGTAGTGGTGGAAGGGTAAGTGGTAAACGGTGAGTTTGCTGGCGCGAAACCAACTATAGCCCGCATCAGCAAACTCACCGTTTACCACTCACCCTTCACCATTTAGTTAAAACGGTCTCGCGTCGGCGAACTGAACAATCTCGTCTTTCATCGACAGCAGGTAATCGATGTCGTCGTAGCCGTTGAGGAGGTTGTTTTTCTTATAGCCGTTAATGGCGAAGGTTTCACTTTCGCCGGTGGTCAAGAGCGTAATGGTCTGTTCGGGCAGGTTCACTTCCAGTTCGGTGGCTGGATCGGCTTCAATGGCGGCGAAGATGCGTTCCAGGAATTCGGGGCTGACCTGTACCGGTAAAATACCAATATTCAGCGAGTTACCTTTGAAAATATCAGCGAAAAAACTGGATACGACGCACCGGAATCCATAATCATAAATAGCCCAGGCGGCGTGTTCGCGGCTCGATCCACTCCCAAAGTTTTTGCCTCCAACAAGAATCTTTCCAGAGTAAGTCGGATCATTCAGTACGAAATCAGCCTTGGGCGATCCGTCGGTGTTGTAGCGCCAGTCGCGGAAGAGGTTGTCGCCAAAGCCTTTGCGTTCCGTCGCTTTCAGAAAGCGTGCGGGGATAATCTGGTCCGTATCCACATTTTCGATGGGCATCGGAACGGCAGTAGAACGGAGTATGGTGAAATTGTCGTAAGCCATAGTTTGGGTGGAAGAGGGTTAGTGTTTAAGGTTCAATGTCTAACGTTTAAAGTGGCTTCGCGCTCTGGTGTGGCTTCGCGCATCGTGCCCTTCGACTAGGCGTCCCCGACAGGCTCAGGGTGACAGGCTATCTAATGCAGTTCAGGTTGTTGATTCAACTTCCCTGTCACCCTGAGCCTGTCGGGGACGCCTAGTCGAAGGGCACGACTCGCGAAGCCAACTAGCAAAGCCACTTTAAACTCGATCAAACTCAATTCAAAAACTCGCGCGGGTCTGTCACCACGCCCGTCACGGCGGCGGCAGCGGCAACGAGGGGACTGGCCAGGAGGGTACGTGCCCCTGGACCTTGCCGGCCTTCGAAATTGCGGTTGGAGGTCGATACGGCATATTTGCCCGCCGGAATCTTGTCTTCGTTCATGGCCAGACAAGCCGAACAACCCGGCTGACGGAGGGCAAAACCAGCTTCGGTTAACACGTCGAGAATACCCTCCGCTTTGATCTGCGACTCTACAATGTGCGATCCCGGCACGAGCCAGGCTGTGACGTTGTCGGCTTTGCGGCGACCTTTCACGATTGAGGCAAACGCCCGGAAATCTTCGATGCGCCCGTTGGTGCAGCTTCCGAGAAAGACAAAGTCGATGGGCTTACCGATCATGGATTCGTTTTCGGCGAAACCCATGTAGGCCAGCGACTTCTGATAGCTCGCGTCGCCGTCGGCCTGATCGGCGGCGGTCGGAATCTGCCGGGTTACACCCGTACCCATACCCGGGTTGGTACCGTAGGTGATCTGGGGTTCAATAGCAGCCGCGTCGAACGTCATATCGACATCGAATGTGGCCCCATCGTCTGTTTTAAGACTTTCCCAATAAGGAACAAGTTTATCCCAGGCCTCGCCCTGCGGCGCAAGATCACGGCCTTTCAGGTACGCCAGCGTGGTTTGGTCGGGAGCAACCATGCCGCCCCGCGCGCCCATTTCGATGCTCATGTTGCAGACCGTCATGCGGCCTTCCATGCTCATCGTACGGAATACGTCGCCGGCATATTCCACGAAGTAGCCCGTGGCGCCACTGGCCGAAATCTGTGAGATGATGTAGAGGGCCACATCTTTCGGCACCACGCCTTTACCCAGCGTCCCGTTGACCGAAATCCGCATCTTTTTGGGCTTGGGCTGCATAATGCACTGCGTTGCCAAAACCATCTCCACCTCCGATGTACCGATGCCAAACGCGATGGCCCCAAACGCTCCGTGTGTAGAGGTGTGCGAGTCGCCACAAACGATGGTCATGCCGGGCAGCGTAATGCCGTTTTCTGGCCCTACCACATGGACAATACCGTTCTTTTGATGGCCTAGCCCCCAATGCGAGATATGGTATTTGGCGCTGTTGCGTTCCAGCGCGTCCAGTTGGTTAGCCGACAGCGGATCGGCTACGGGCAGGTGCTGGTTGAGGGTTGGGGTGTTATGGTCGGCGGTGGCAAAGGTCCGTTCCGAGAACAGTACGGGGGCGTTACGGCCTTCCAGACCCAAAAACGCCACCGGGCTGGTAACCTCGTGAATAAAATGACGGTCAATAAAAAACACGTCGGGACCGTCATCGATGTGCCGGATCACGTGCGCATCCCAGACTTTGTCGAAGAGTGTATTGGGGGTTGGCATGGGCTAAAATGAGGGAATTAGATTCGATAGAACAAAGGTGTGCCTTTGCCTCAATGTGCGCATCCCGCCATTCGTCCAGTAAATAGCGATTTTGGTTCAGACAGCTTGTTTGGGTGTAAAACCGTATTGCTGTTTATAGGCCTTGATAAAGTGCGATACGCTTTCGTAGCCTATTTCCATACTGACTTCCGAGACGTTTTTAGGCGTGTTGCGGAGCATAAATTGAGCATGTTCCAGGCGTTTGTGGCGAATCCATTGGCCGGGTGGCATGTGAAAGTGTTCCTCAAAATCGCGCTTGAACGCCGACAGACTTCGGCCCGAAAGTCGGGCTAACTCGCTCATGGATAAGGGTTTGAGTAGATATGTGCTCATGAGGTAGTCAAGGTCGGCTTTTTGGCCCTGGTAGATTTGGAGCAAAATGGTTTGTAGCTGCCCGGCGGGCGTGGCTTTGGCGTCGAGTTCGAGTAGGTGAAGCAGTAACTCCTGGAATTTGAGCCGCAGCAACTCATTCAGGTAGGGCGATTTCCCTCCGAAATACGCCAGCAATGATTGAGTAAAGGTCACGAACGTGGGCGAGGCGCTCATCGACAGAATCAAATCGGCGGGGGGCGGGGGCGAGGCGGCTTTAAAAAGGCTAAGGTGCTGACCCACAAACTCTTTCAGCATCTTTTCATTCATAAAAAATACCAGACTCCGGTAATTGGCGTCGATAGACTCGTTCATGGAATAGCATCCCCGCTGAAAGAAGAGTACCTGCCCTTTGTGTACGTGTAACTCCTGCGTCGGCGAACTGAACTTCTTCTCACCTTCCAACACCACCACCACGGCGTGTTCCTCGAAAAAAATTTCATTCCGGGCAGGGTACACGTCACTTCGGTAGGCCACAAACGTCATCTCCGACCCGTCGGACCGCGACCCGTCAGCCCGCAACTCATCAGCTCGTCGTATGCTCAGCATCTCGAACTGACTGGTCTGAATGGAGGATGGAACGCGAAGCATAGCTGCTAGTTATCGATGGCTTACATTAGTGGAATCCCGTTTAGGATACGTAAGCGGTTTGGTAATGGGCTAATGAGCAAACTGCAAACGAGGACAAGTAGTACCCGTCGCAATTCGATTCTGGTAGTGAATTGAACGAGGAACAGCAGGGCACAAAACAGCGCTATGTAGCTGTAGGAAATAGCCCGGTTTACGTCGCCGACAATGAAGCTAAGGTTAATTGTAACAAACAACAGGCCCAGTAACAGGACAGCATCTACATAGCGGTGGTTGTAAACTAGTAACAGGGCCGACAAGCCAACCAGTAGCCATCCACCCTGAAAACCACTCCACACTTTGAAGCCGAAAACCTTGGCGTTTTCATAATAAATGGACTTGAACTCTTGCCAAAAAGCACCGTCAACGGGGGGCAGCGCAAACTGCATACTAATCCAGTAGCGCAATAGTAGATAAAGTAAACCGCTGAGTAACACGGCTACCTGTGCACCCGTAAGGCGGTACGTTGTTGGCTCATTACGAGTGGTGAATATGTGCCAGAGCAGCACGAAGCCAGCCCCGGGAATGGCCCGTTCATCGGTCCAGAAGGCAGCTTGCAGGCTCAGAAGTACTACCAATGGGTTGCGCGTGTAGATGGCAATGAGCAGAAACAGATACGCGAAAAAATCGCCGTAGGCCGTCATATCCAGCCAGGCCGACCGTAGCGGGTATACTAGCGAAATCGCCAGCGCAAACAGAAATGAACTTGCCCGGTCGGTGGTAAGGCGAAAGGCTAAGCGAGTAACGATTAACATAAAAACGCCGCTCAGTAGTAATTGAATAAGCCAAATAGTGAGGCTTACCGACGAGAGGCGGAACGTAGCAACCAAGGCGGGCAGGAACAGCCGAAAACGCATTTTGGCCATATGGCTCTGCGAATCGTAGAGGTAAGCCTTGAAATGCGACAGACCCAGGTCGGTGAAAAAAGTATCGGCCTGACCCTTCACCGTATTATACGAATCGAATTCCTGACCGGCGCGTAGCGTATTAAAAAAGCCCTGGTAAAACCATAGGCAGCTGGGGTTAGTCACCACCATGTGCACCACCGAAAACAGCAGGCAACTCCAGACCACGCGCCATTGCCAGTACCGGCCCGACAACCAACTTTCGAGTACTCTATCGAGGCTAATAAGCAGAACAGTAAACGAGCGGCGGGGGAGAGGTGGTGTGTTGGTGGGCATTGATAAACAAATAGCGAGTGGTGAAGTTACGATGTGATCGAAAACCTCACCAGCCCGCTATCCGTTTGTGATTCACTAAACAGCCTAGTTGCGCTCGGGCCGCAGGTTGCGGACGGCGGCACCAGCTTGCCACATTTCCGATTCGCGCAACTCGGCCAGTTCTACTTCCAGCTTCTCGCGGTAGTCGGGTTGTGAGTTACGGGTGATGCTGATTTCGGCCTGCTCCTGAGTTTTCACCGAGTTATAAAGCTGCTCGAAAACAGGCTTGGTGGCATCACGGAAGGGCTTCCACCAGTCGAGGGCACCGCGTTGGGCCGTAGTCGAACAGTTAGCGTACATCCAGTCCATGCCGTTTTCAGCCACTAGCGGCATTAGTGACTGCGTTAGCTCTTCTACCGTTTCGTTAAATGCCTCCGATGGGCTGTGTCCGTTAGCACGGAGCACTTCATATTGTGCGGCAAAGATGCCCTGGATAGCGCCCATTAGCGTACCCCGTTCGCCGGTTAGGTCAGACGTTACTTCCTTGTAAAAATCAGTTTCGAACAGGTAGCCCGATCCTACGCCGATACCCATAGCGATGCATTTGTTACGGGCATTGCCGCTGGCATCCTGATACACGGCAAAGCTGGAATTCAGGCCTTTTCCTTCGACAAATAACCGCCGCAACGACGTGCCCGACCCTTTGGGAGCAACCAGGAATACGTCGACGTCGGGAGGGGGAACAATGCCCGTTTTTTCTTTGTAGGTCACGCCGAAACCGTGCGAGAAGTACAACGATTTACCTGGTTTCAGGACGGCTTTCACCGTGGGCCACAACTCAATCTGGGCAGCGTCTGACAACAGGAAGCAAATAATTGTTCCTTTTTCCAGTGCTTCTTCTATCTCGAACAGGGTTTCGCCGGGAACCCAGCCGTCGGCCACGGCCTTGTCGTAGGTTTTGCCTTTACGCTGTCCTACAATGACATTGAAGCCATTTTCGCGCATGTTCAGCGACTGTCCGGGACCTTGTACACCGTAGCCAATAACAGCGATGGTTTCGTTCTTAAGCGTGTCTAAGGCTTTTTCGAGAGGAAATTCTTCGCGGGTAACGACGTTCTCGACGGTTCCGCCAAAGTTGATTTGTGCCATTGGATTACTTGATTATTGAAATTGGTAAGAAGATATACTAGGTTGTTATTCAAACAGATACATAATTTCGGGGCGATATAGCAGCAGGTAGCGTGTGGGGAAAAACACACAAAACAGGGCCGTGATCAGCAGCAGGTGTTGCAACCGCGGAAGCCGCAGCTGAGCTAGTGCCGGGGTTAGTACGATCAGGAAGAGCACCAGGCCGTAGCCCATACTCCGGCTGGTATCGGCCACCATAATTGACACGGCCATTGACACGGTCAGCGCAGCTAACGTACTGACCAGCAGGAGTATTTGTCGTTGTTGCCATAGCCCCCACAGGCCCACCGCGACCAGGGCCCACAGTAATTCGTAGGAACGAACCAACTTGAGCAAATGCGTTAATAGAGGTAGCGTAGTGACGAAAGCAATACCCGCGCTGCTTGTGGGCGTTTCCACGTGGTAGAGATAGCCCAGCCCAAACCGCAGGCTCAGATACAGGACCCAGCTACTGAGCAGGGTTAGCGCGGTAAGCACATTTTGCCGCCCAAACAGAGGCTGGTCATCCGCAACTACCAGACACCGATAAATCAGGACATACACTGAATTAATCAGTGACCGTTCGTCGACCCAATAGGCTAAAAATAAGCTAATTAGCAGGATAAAGCGGTTTCGATTGACGGCCGCCACCAGCAGGAAAAAATAAGCGAAGGCATCGCCACAAATAATAAAATCGAAAGGAAACGCCCCACCGATGTAGAGGCCCATAACAGACAGCGTCAGGTAGAGCGCTACTGACCGGCTGTGGGTTAATTGCTCGGTTTCGCGGGCAAGGAGGTAAAGGAAAACGGGCCAGCAAAGCAGTTGCACAGCATAAACGGCCACCCGGCTGCGAACAAGGGCCAGGAGTGCAGGCAAAAACAGCCGGAACACCATTTTGTCTTCGTGGCAGCCCGGGTTTTCGTCGTAACAAATGATGGGCCGCAACGGGTGGATAATCTGGTCTTCAATCGTGTCCCAGAAATAGAATTTCGTTTGAAAAGCCGCCCAGTATTCTGTTGGCAGATTCCAGAGGCCGGAATGCGTAGGCAGAAACACGACCGGAGTTAGCAAGCCCAGCAATACTACTTTCCACAACCAGCCATCGCCCTGCAACCAATGGTCAACCAGCCTGTGAATACGGGCTAACTGGTTGGTAAACAACGAAGACGAGGGTGGTGAAACGGTGGATGTTGGGGTAGGCATTCGCGTGATAATCAGAGGGTATAGGCCCAGTCGGCTTCGGGGAGGTATTCGACCAGACCCTTTTCGGTTTTACCCACGGCCACCCGACCCGAGCGTACAAACTCAAGGATCTCGTATTGCCGTAGGTAGTCAAAAAAGGCAAAGATATCAGTTTCGTTGCCCGTCTTTTCGATCACGACATAATCAAGTCCCCAATACACGACCCAGGCTTTGTGATGCTTGTTGATCGTTTCCACGTCAAGGGGTTTGCTGCCCAGTGGCGTCGATATTTTGAAGAGTGCAATTTCGTTGTAGACAATTTCGTCGTTGAGGTAGCCAAACACGGCTAGCACTTCCACTATTTTGCGAATCTGTCGTACGATCTTTTCTACCTCATCGCGCGATTCGTGCTTAATGACAATCGTAAACCGTGACACGCCATGGCGCTCCGTTTCTGACACGGTGAGGCTTTCAATGTTGATTCGCCGCCGGGTGAAAATGATCGTAATCCGGTTCAGCAGCCCGATGGTGTTACCCGTGAAAATGCAGATGGTGTAGGTGGTCATTTCAATCTGATTTGCGCCACTGATGCCCCGGCAGGCACCATGGGAAATACGTTTTCTTCTTTTTCCACAATCACTTCCAGCAGATACGGCCCATCGTGGGCCAGCATCTGATCAAGCGAATCGGAGAGCGTCTTGCGTTCGTTACAGGTGTGGCCTTCCATACCAAAACCCTTGGCAATCATGACAAAATTTGGGTTCTGTAATTCCACAAATGAGTAGCGACGACTGTGGAAAAGCTGCTGCCACTGTCGGACCATGCCCAGAAAATTGTTGTTCAGAATAATGGCTTTCACCGGTTGCTTATTCTGCACAATGGTGCCTAGTTCCTGCAATGTCATCTGGAAACAGCCGTCGCCGATGATGGCCACCACCTGCCGGTCGGGTGCTGCTACTTGTGCCCCGAAAGCAGCGGGTAGGGCAAAGCCCATGGTTCCCATGCCACCCGACGTAACCAAGCTGTTTTTTCGCCGAAACTGGTAATACCGCGACGCCATCATCTGGTGTTGCCCTACATCGGTTACCAATACAGCCTCGCCGTTGGTCTTCCGCGACAGCAGGTCGATTACTTCGGCCATCTTTATTTTTTCGGTATCTCCGCTCAATTCAGGCGTTGTAATGGTTTCGTTTTCAATGAGATCATATTTACGAAACTCATTCCGCCAGATCGTGTGGTCGTTCTTATCTACCAGAGGTAGTAAAGCTTTCAACACTTCTTTGGCGTCGCCAACAACAGGAGCGTGAGCCTTGATGATCTTGTCAATCTCCGAGGGGTCAATTTCGATGTGCACCACCTTGGCCTGTCGGATGAATTTGCTGGCATCGCCGGTAACACGGTCGTCGAAACGCATACCAATGGCAATGATCACGTCGGCCTGATCAGTAAGCACGTTGGGTCCGTAGTTGCCGTGCATACCCAGCCAACCTACGTGGTTGGGGTGGTTTGTCGGAATGGTCGATTGGCCCAGCAGCGTGGTAGCAACAGGGATGCCCGTTTTTTCGGCGAAGGCCAGCAAGTCGGTTTCGGCCTTACTGATCTGCACCCCATGCCCCGCAAAGATGTAAGGCCGTTTTGCTTCGTTGATCAGCTTCGCCGCTGCTTCAAGCTGCTCCATCTTGGGGGCTAAACGGGGACGGTAGCTGATGATGTTCTGGCACTTCTCGTAGACATAAGGCCGCGTCATCAACTCTATCTGTGCTGATTTGGTCATGTCAATCAGTACCGGACCGGGGCGGCCCGCCTGCGCAATGTAGAAGGCTTTGGCGATGATCTCCGGCACTTCGTCGGCACTGGTAATCTGGTAGTTCCACTTGGTAATGGGCATCGTTACGCCCATTACGTCGGCCTCCTGGAAAGCGTCGGTACCCAGTAGTTTCTTCGCCACCTGCCCCACAATGCACACCAGGGGCGTAGAATCGATCTGCGCATCGGCAATAGCGGTGACGAGGTTAGTTGCCCCCGGTCCGGAGGTGACAAGACAAACGCCTGCACGGCCCTGCATCCGGGCATACCCCTGTGCCGCATGACCCGCCCCCTGCTCGTGACGCACCAAAATGTGATTTATCTGCTCCTGAAAGTCATAAAGGGCATCATAGACGGGCATAATGGCTCCGCCGGGGTATCCAAAAATGGTGTCGACTCCCTCGGCAACGAGGCTTTCCATCAGGGCCTGCGACCCCGACAGCAGTTGGGGAGGAACCATGACTTCTTGCGGTTCTACAGTGGACTCCAGTTCGGGCATTACGCTAATCGCTTGCATAGGCGTTGGTGCGTTTGGTACTGTTCAGTTCGTATGTTGTTCCGTTCGGGCAGGCCCCGACAGATTGATCATTTCTTCGTGGCAATCAAAATTCCCGTCGACCAGGCCAGCCTGACGGTATGCAAATCGTCGCGGGTTTCTAACTCAGCCACCAGCTTGTCTACGTTGTCGCCGTGGCCGTCGGGCCAGTTGGGTTGGGGCAGCATATCGTCGATGATGTACATTCCACCCGTTTTCAGCCTATTCAGCGTAGCCGTGAGGTTGGCGTATTTGCCAGGCCAGGCATCCGCAAAAATTAAATCAAACTCTTGCTCCTGAGCCGTTTCCAGCCAGGCGCCAGCGTCGGTGCAGAGTAGTTGCAGCCGGGCATCGTCGCCCAAAATGTTATCGGCGACAGCCTGGTACTTCGCGTCGTTATCAATTGAAATCAGTGTCGATTGGGCATCCATCCCGGCCAGGATCCATGCCGTAGCGAGGCCTGTTCCGGTACCCAGTTCCAATACCCGCGTCCCCGGCTTTGACCCCACCAACGCTTTCAGCAACGCCCCCGTCTGCAGATCGGAAGGCATGGAAAAGCGAATGGCTTTGCTGGCTGTTTCAATGGCCGCAAACCCTTCTGGTAATGTATGGATCACGTCGGTGAACATGCGGAATTAGTTAGACAAGCTTTTATATTTCAAGTTGGTAATGCGCTGGAAATCAATGTTATTCGTTGAGGGCAAAGTAAAGTCATTGACCATAGCTGTCGCAGCAATAATGGCATCGGGCAGCTTCAGGCCTTTGTAATGGCGACGTAGTTTGATGGTCTGCTGGATGATGGGTTCAGACAGTGGCAGCACCGTTGATGCTTCGATGAATGCTTGAATCTGTTGCTCTCTTTGTATCAATAATGGTCTATACACCTTCAATTCAATTCGAGTAATCACAGATAGCTGTGCAGGCTCTTTTTCTAAAGCTTCATCCAGCAATACTAACGCCCACTCTGGAAGCGCCTCGTCAAAGTATTTAGAGACAACATTTGTATCTATGAGATAGGTCGCTCCCATTCGTTACGTAATTCCGTAAGTTGTTTATCCATATCCTCCCTTTCTTCTGGAGACATGTCTTTAAAAATTCCTCTGAAGCGGCTCATCCCTGTGCCTTTTGGCTTTTCGGCTCTTACCTCGGTTCGTTCAATGGTCACTTTTAATACGTAACCTTCCCATTCTGCGGGTACGTCCACATGTACGGCTCCATTTTTGGGTTCAACTGTTTGTTCGATGATGCTCATATACTTGTCGTTTAGCGTTTTACCGGTAACGTAATCTACGCTTCATCCGTCACACAACCTTCGCTGGCACTTTTCACGTTGCGGATGTACTTGCCCAACACGCCTTTAGTAAACGGCGGGGCAGGTTGGGTCCACCCGCCGCGGCGGGTGGCCATTTCTTCATCGGAAATGTGCAGGGTTAATTCGCGACCAACGGCGTCGATAGTGATGCGGTCACCGTCTTTGACGAGGGCAATGGGGCCACCATCGAAGGCTTCGGGTGTGACGTGACCTACTACGAAACCGTGGGTTCCGCCTGAGAAACGACCGTCGGTGATGAGCGCGACCTTGTCGCCGAGGCCCGCGCCCATAATGGCCGAGGTTGGTTTCAGCATCTCGCTCATGCCGGGGCCACCTTTAGGGCCGCTGTTCCTGATCACGATCACCTGACCGGGTAGAATCTCGCCTTTCGAGAGGGCCGCCACCACCTCGCTTTCGTGTTCGCAAACCTTGGCAATACCCTCGAAACGGAGACCTTCTTTACCCGTAATCTTGGCTACCGACCCCGTAGGGGCCAAATTGCCGCGCAGGATCTGAATATGGCCCGTGGCTTTGATCGGATTAGTCAGGGGCCGTACAATGCGTTGTGTTTCGAAGCTCAGTTCAGGAATATCAGCCAGGTTTTCGGCAACGGTTTTGCCCGTTACGGTCATGCATTCGCCGTGGATCATACCGTTCTGGTAGAGGTATTTCATCACCGCCGGCACCCCACCAATGGCGAGCATGTCTTCCATATAATAGTTGCCGCTGGGTTTCAGATCAGCCAAGAACGGCACCCGGTCACTAATTGCCTGAATATCGTCGATAGACAGCGCCAAGCCTGCCGAACGGGCAATGGCGAGGTAGTGCAACACCGCGTTGGTAGAGCCGCCGAGGGCCATTACTATCGTTAGGGCATTCTCAAGGGATTTCTGGGTGATAATATCCGCGGGCGTGATGTTTCGTTCGAGCAGTACGCGCATGGCCGCACCGATCTTCTTACACTCGGTTTGTTTGCCTTCGTGGGTGGCGGGATAGGTACTGCTGAACGGTAAGCTCAGGCCCATGGCCTCGATGCTGGCGGCCATCGTGTTGGCCGTGTACATACCCCCGCAGGCTCCCGCACCAGGAATGGCATTGCGGATAACACCCTCATAGTCTTCGTCGGAAATGGTGTTGGCGTACTTTTTGCCCAACGCCTCAAAGGCCGACACAATGTCGAGTTTTTGCCCTTTATAATGGCCCGACCGAATTGTGCCGCCGTAGACCATGATGCCGGGCCGATCTAACCGAGCCATGGCCATTACGGCCCCGGGCATGTTTTTGTCGCAGCCCACCACCGTCACTACACCGTCGTACCACTGCGCCGCCACAACCGACTCAATACTATCGGCGATGAGGTCGCGGCTAGGGAGGGAATACTGCATGCCGGCATTACCATTAGTCATACCATCGGAAACGCCGATGGTATTGAAAATCAGGCCGACCAGTCCATTAGCCACGATACCCTGCTTCACATAAACAGACAGGCCGTTGAGGTGCATGTTGCAGGTATTGCCCTCGTAGCCCGTGCTGGCAATGCCAATTTGGGGCTTCTGCATGTCCTCGCTTGTAAGTCCCACGCCGTAGAGCATAGCCTTAGCGGCGGGGTTATCCATTTGCTGAGTGAGCGTCTGACTAAAGCGGTTGAGGTGGTCGGTGGCGGTTTCTGCAAGCATTTTCTTTTAGCGAAATTTCGCTGGTTGCGTAATCACGCTGTAAAGAAAAGGATTGTTTTTCGCTTACGGAAGATTTTAGATAGAATTAATACTGGCAGATGACACCTATTTTCATAGGCAATATGCTGACTATCTGATAGTTTGTGCTTTAGATAAGTCAGTACATTACCAATCGGATAATTAACAATACACTCATGCAGAAAACATATACCTCGCTTTATGGCCAGATGGTCTACGTTATCCTTGCTGGATTGCAATTGACCTTCATTCCAAACACGTTGCTAAGCCTGTTTGGCTTTGCACCTACCAGCGAACTCTGGATTCGGGTGTTGGGCGCGTTAGTACTAACGCTGAGCTTTTACTACTACGCTATGGCCCGAAACGGAACCCGGCCTGTCGTAGCGGCCACTGTGCGTGGCCGTCTGTTCTTCTGTGGCAGCCTGATTGCCTTTGTCGTGCTTGGCCTTGCTAAGCCTCCACTCTTGGGCTTTGCCCTCCTTGAAATTGGCCTGGCTCTCTGGACCTGGCGGGAGCTTTGACAGTTAGCAGTAGCAGCAGGCAGTATTGCTACTACCTGTTGTCTACTATCAAATTCTTCCACCCAGCACTTGGAATGGCTTCAGCGTGATTGTCAACGTTTTAGCCGTTGGTTTTGTCATCACGGCAAAGCCCGTGTAGACATCGGTGAGGGAACGGGCCACGGTGTTGCCGGGCAGGGTGATGGTAGTGGTCTGTGGTTGATCGCTGAAATTGGCGAGTATGAGTGATGACTTGCCAGATAAAGACCGCATGCCACTGAATACCTGTGGGTTACTGCTGGATACATCGCCGAGTTGCACCGCGCCGCTGATCAGTTCCGGGGCTTGTTTGCGAAAAGCAAACAGGCTTTTGTACAAACTATAGGTTTTGCCTTGGTCATCATCGGGGGTGAACGGATGGTCGGGGTCACCGGCGAAGACCTCGGGAATGCCGAACAAGGCATGAACCGCTTCGATGGCCATAAACCGCCCGTCGTACCCGTCAAACTTGTCGAACCAGGAGGTGTCATGGTTACGGGCAAAAAATACACGGTTGGCTCCAGTGGGCAGTAAGCTGTACACACCCAGCAGGTGCTGCTTGTAATCTTCGGCGGTGTAAGTGCCAACAGCCATGCGACGTTGCAACAGGGCGATAGCCTCTGTCTGGTTGTCATGACCAAAATTGCAGACGTTAAGAAACACGGGGCCAAACACTTCACTCAACATCACTGCGTCAGGGTTTTTTTGACGCATGGCTGCCAGCATCTTCTTCAACAGATCGGGTGCCGCCGACCCGTCACGGTAGGCGGGGTAGGGGATGTTGGGGTTCCAACCCGCTCCCTTGAACGCCGCCGCATCGACCCGGTAGCCATCATTGCCATATTCGCGCTGATCGTGTAATACCAGATCAATCATGTATTGCTGGTAGGCCGGGTTAGCCCAATCGGGTGTGATGCTGCCCCAGGTAGGGTGCATGCCCAACCGCCCGTCTTCTTTTCGCACAAACAGGTCGGGTCGTTCTTTGGGCACGTTCGACTCGACGTTGAAGCCGTGAATAACCATGTCGAAAATGACTTTCATGCCCAGCCCGTGCGCCGTTTTTACCAACGCCTTCAACTCCTCCGGCTTGCCAAACGCAGGGTTTACTTTATACAGGTCGAGCGGACTGTAGCCACCGTCCCAGTGCGGCATGAGGTAGAGCATGGTAAACCCCACCGACTTATAGAACGGCAATCGAGCCGACAGTTCGGCCAGACCGCCCTTGTAGTATTTCGGGTATACCTCCAGAATAACCTGTTCCCGTACCCAGGCGGGTGTCTTTGGGTCGAGTGGCATTGTCTGGTTAAGCAATTGTCGGTAGTGCTCCATCGCGGTAGCGGGCGAATCGGCCAGATCGAGATGATGCACGTCTGATTCAATTGCCTGCCCTGGCAGGAGGTAGTAGGCCCGTTTGTCGTCGTGGCGCATAGTCACGGTTTTGCCGTTGCCTTCCAGTGTGGACGTGTAGGCTACTTCACCAGCTGTTTCCACATAGCTCGCCAGCGTGTGTCGGTTCGCCAGATTGGTTAACATCAACAGGCCAAAGCCAAGGTCTGGAGCAGTATGAAAACTTTTCTTTGTCCGTGCCAGTGAGTCATAGGGCGTACCGGGCCGTACAAGCGTGTTCGACCAGAAAGGGCCTGGCACCGTAAACCGGCACTCGTGTGTTTCGCCCATACGAACGCCCGGCACCTCAAAGCGAAACCCGTCGAAATGTTGCCGCTGCTGGGCTGAGGCGGCATCGGCTGTGTTTCGTAGCACCTGCGCCTGCCGCTCCAACTGTGCTGCGCCTGGCATCAGGCGGTAGGTGGTGGTAAGCTCATAAGCATACCTGCCCGTTGCTTTGTCAAACGGCCCGGTGCCTACGGTTACGCGTAGCGTGGCTCCCCGGCGGTCGTGGTCTACGGCGTAGGCGTGGCGCAGGTAGGTAGTGCCAAACGTAGCGGCCATGTAGGCATTTGCGGCACTGAAATCAACCGTGGGTGAGCCCGTGTTGGTGGTTACAGACGTGGGTGAGGTAGTAAGTAGTTCGCCCCGAAACGTACCGCCATCGGCCAGTAGGCTCAGCCACCGACCCGTTTGCCGGTCAATGGTAAGGCGCAGGCGTTGGTTGCCCAGCACCAGCTGGGTGTCTGTTTCCTGCCGGTATATGTCCTCAAAAAGTGGGGTAGCCGGGCCAAATGACAAAAGAGAAAGTAATGATAGCAGGTAAACAGAACACCGGAGCAGAGGTAACATGGTAAGTCGGAGAAAGAAGGGTCGTTTGGGGTATGAATGGTAATGGCAACCAAATTTCCTCATTTACCCGTGAGTTCGTGCCGTACCTTTGTCCGGTTTTTGGCCTGCTCAACCTGTCAACAGGCCCGTTTACTTCGTCATTAAGTCCATGAAGCCATACATTGTGGGTATTACCGGCGGCAGCGCGTCGGGCAAGACATCATTTCTGAAAGGATTGCTCAATGCGTTCCACAAAGAGCACATCTGCCTGATTTCGCAGGACAATTATTACCTCAGCCTGGACAAAATTGCCGTCGACGACCAGGGCGTTCATAATTTCGATATGCCCGAAACCATTGATCATCATCTCTATGCCCAGCATATTGGTCAATTGCGGCGGGGTGAGCCAGTAGTGCAAAAGGAATACGTGTTTAACAACCCCGACGCGGTGCCTACTATGCTGACTTTTAACCCAGCACCTATCATCGTCGTAGAAGGTATTTTTGTCTTCCACTTCCGCGAACTGGCCGACCAGATGGATTTAAAAATCTTCATCGACGCCAAAAACAGCATCAAGCTCGAACGCCGTGTCAAGCGCGATGCCGAAGAGCGCGGTTACGACCTCGATGACGTGATGTACCGCTGGAAAAATCACGTTAAACCCACCTACAAGCAGTTTATTAAGCCTTACCGCGCCGAAGCAGATATTGTTATTCCCAACAACATACACTACCAGAAGGGCCTCGATGTGGTCATTGCGTTCCTTAGATCGAAGATTGGGCAAGTAGGGTGAGAACAGCTTCCAGTGCAACTTTATAGTATTTTTCTGCAAAATTCGCTAGTCGTAAAAGCGTTTAGCCAAGCGAAACGATAAATTTGTGTTGCCCCTCATCAGACAGCCCTGTCTAAACCGATGGCATGAGCAACCACTTAATCCGCTTCACCGATGCTGAATTGTGGAACGCCTTTCGCGAGGGGGATGATGAGGCTTTTGCCTATATGTACCGGAAGTTTGCCCCAATACTATATAGCTACGGGTTTCATTTATGCCGCGATCACGACGTTGTAGAGGACTGTATTCAGGATCAGTTCATTCATCTGCAACAGCATCGCGCCAAACTTGGCGTAACCGATTCCATCAAGTTTTATCTGTATCGCTCTATCCGGCGGCGCATTGCCGAAAAAGCGCAGGCCAATGCACGCTGGGTGCATGAAGACGAATCGGCGCAACGGCGGGGCGAATGGGCTGATGCGGGCGGCCGCCCTGAGTTTGAGATTGATATGCCTGCCGAAGCCCAGCTCATCGACGCCCAGACGCAGGCAGAACACAAGCAGAAAATAGACCATCTACTTAACCGATTGCCCCGCCGTCAGAAAGAAGCACTCTACCTGATGTATTATGAAAAACTGAACTACCCTGAAGTAGCTCAGGTGATGGACCTGGAAATAAAAAGCGTATATAACCTCATTTACAGTGCGTTAGTATCACTTCGCAATTATATCAAAGAAAGCGATATCCGATTTTATACCTGGCCTCTTATAGGGTGGCTACTCAACAGCATAGTCTGATCTACGTGGCCTATTTGTAGAATTCCTTAAAAAAATTGTGAAATCATAGGGAAGTACGCGCGACTGGCTCATTTATCTGCCCAAACGCATACCGTACCTCTTCATGAACCACTCTACCTATTCGGCGGTCGATTTTGCCCTTGATGAGCATTTCCGGCGCTGGGTCATTGACCCCACCCATGAGACCGAGGCCTATTGGCAGTCCTTTTTAGCCAAACACCCCGAACAGCAAGTTATTATGGCCGAAGCACGGGCGCTAATCGGCCGGATACATGTAAACGTGGAGGCGGCCTCGCCCGACACCCTGCAGCGGATGTGGTCGATAATTCAGCAGCATGCCGAACAGCCAGGCATAGATGCATCGGCGCAACTGGCTGGCCCACAGCGTATTCATACGGATGATAATGTCGTTCCGCTGACAGGCTCGCGGTCCTGGTGGCGATCTGGTGGGTTACGCGTAGCGGCAATACTGGCTGGGTTGTTAGTGCTGGGCGGGCTGCTGTGGCAGTCGATGCAAACTGAAAAGCCCGTTGCTTACCATACAGCATTTGGTAAAACGCAAACGGTTGCCCTCCCCGACGGCTCGGTGGTGACACTGAACGGTAACTCAACGCTGACCCTTAGTCCCAACTGGAACAAAGACCAAATGCGCCTCGTAACTCTCGACGGTGAGGCTTTTTTTACTGTTGCCAAACACAGAGACCAGACCGGGCAACCTGTAAAGTTTCGGGTAAAAACGCCCGATCTAACCGTAGAAGTACTCGGTACGCAGTTTAACGTAAGCCGCCGTCACGATCAAACGGAAGTGGTGTTACAGGAAGGACGCGTACAGGTAACAGAGGCCCAAACGAATGCCTCACCCACCCTGATGCAACCCGGCGAACGGCTTACCTATTCGGGGCTTAATGGCAAGCTCACCAAAACAACTGTCGATACAAGGTTGTATACGTCCTGGCAGACCAACATGCTGATCTTCAGAGATAAACCCGTTACTGAGATCGCACAGCTTCTGGCCGATAATTACGGTATCGCCATCGAATTCAAAAACAAAGACATGGCTACGGCCCGCTTTTCTGGCTCTGTTCCAGCCGATTCTGTTGTGGTCTTTTTTGCCAAAATCGAGAAGCTCTACGGCGTAAGCGTTCGGCAGGAAGGCCAACGGTACATTATCGAATAGCACATCAATCTGTTTACTCAATTAGGTAGCTTTTTCAAATCAGTAATCTATGAAGCATTTCTTACTCAGGCATCGACTCATTGCCCTCACGCTTTCGTTGGGGTGTGTTGTCACGGTAGGGCTGGGGCAGCAGTTTGCCTCGGCGCGGGTTCGGCCCGACGGATTATTGCTGTCTCCGAATTTTTTGGCGCAGACCAGCAATCGGTCAATGCGGCCGCTGGCCAAAGTGCTGGCTGACCTGGAACGGAACCATCAGGTGATTTTTGATTTCGACAATAACCTGGTTAAAAGTAAGGTAGTGAATGTGGCGGGCCTCGATATGAAATCGGCCAATCTGGAGCGGGTGTTGCTGGAACTGCTAACCCCGGTCAACCTGTCTTTCGAGAAATTCAACAGCCGCTCGTACCTTATTTATAACCGTACGAACCGGCCTGCTGGTCGGTCTACCAACCTACATTCTACGACAGAAGCCGCTGAGCGAAACAGCATGGGCGACGTAGCTGGCCTGGCTGCCCCAACCATGCTGACAGCATCACTGGCCGACCGCGTTGTGATGTATCAGGTTGTTGATCGCCTGGTAACCGGTGAGGTGCGCGATGCAGGCAATCCACTGCCCGGCGTGAATGTGTTGGTGAAAGGCACCGGTATTGGCACCACCACCGACGCCAACGGAAAATTTAAACTGAACGTACCTGATACGCGTAACGTGCTGGTGTTCTCCTATATAGGCTATCTCACGCAGGAAGTAACTATCACCGGAAACAACACCGTGACAGTGAACCTGTTAGTTGATAATAAATCGCTGGAAGAGGTGGTTGTGGTGGGCTATGGCACCCAAAAACGGTCAGACTTAACGGGGGCGGTGTCATCGGTCAAATCAGAGGAGATCAAAAACCTGCCTGCTACTGACCTCAACACCGCATTGCAGGGCCGGGTACCGGGCGCGCTCGTACAGCAAACTTCTGGCGAACCGGGAGCGAACTCCAACATCATTATTCGGGGGCCGGTTAGTATCAATGGTGGATCGCCGCTATACGTGATTGATGGGGTGCCTCAGGGTAATCCTGGTTATAATTTCAACCTGCAAGACATCGAATCGATTGAGGTACTGAAAGATGCCGCGTCGGCTGCTATTTATGGCGCACAGGCCGGGGGCGGGGTTATTCTGGTAACTACCAAGAAAGGCAAAGCGGGTAAAATTCAAGTAGGGTTCTCAACCAACTACGGTGTACGTGACGCACTTAATCTACCCACGTTGCTCAGCCGTGATCAATATATCCCGGCCAAAGAAGCGTTTGGTTTTGACCCTGTAGATCTCTACGGTCCCCGAACTGGATGGAACAAACTGCCTGACACCGACTGGCTGGGCGCTACCTACCGGCAGGGTGCCGAGCAGAACTACCAGCTGTCGCTGGCGGGGGGCAATGAAAAATCACACTTCTATGTATCGGGCAATTATAACAAGATTGAAGGTACCCGTATTGGCAACTGGTTGGAGAAGTACAGCTTCCGCCTTAACTCAGATCATCAGATCAGCAAACGGTTCAAGTTTACGCAGACGTTTCAGGCAACATACCGTAATGGCAGTGCCAACGAAAACACCAACCAAGGCCCTGTATCATTCCGCAACACGCCGGTGATGCCCATCTACGATGCTACCAATCCGCTGGGCGGCTGGGGTAAGGCCCCCAAAGGCTTTCAGGGTGGTAACGACGTGCAGGCGGCTATTGGTAATTACCGCAACCTGAATGGGTACGAATTCTACACCTCAGGATCACTTGACTATGAGGTAATTGACGGCTTAACGGCTCGTGCGCTGTTGGGCACGAAGTTGTATACAGACCAAGGTTACCGTTACCAGCCTCCTTACGATGTAGGCACGTCGCTCAGCAACGTAGATGCCACAAACGCCGGGTTAAGCCGCAGACAGAATTACGTAGCCACATTTACCCTTAACTATAAAAAGGCTATTGGGCAGCACAACCTCAGCGTATTGGCGGGCTATGAGGCACGGCGTGAGAACGACATCGGGCTTGGCTTTTTTAACACCAACGCACTGGTCGCTTACCCCCAGAATGCCGGGCTGTTCAATAACACCAATACCGCAGCAGTGGGTTGGGGACAGGGTGACGTATATGGACGCATCCTATCGCAGTTTGCCCGGGCCGAGTACAACTTTGCCGACCGTTACCTGCTAACTGTTAACGTTCGCCGCGATGGCTACGCCTCAAAGTTTGGTCCCAACAACCGGTTTGGGGTGTTCCCTGGTGTGTCGGCGGGCTGGAAGATCTCCGACGAATCGTTCATGAAAGACGTGACGCTGGTTACCAACATGAAACTGCGGGTAGGATACGGGCAGCTGGGTAATGCTACCCAGGGTGACTTCGCCTTTGTAAGCAATTACTCGCCGGGGTTTAGTTATGACTTTGGGGCTGGGCGGCAAAGTGGTATAACCCTCCAACCGCAGCTAGCTAACCCTGACATTCGGTGGGAGAGCGTAAACACCACCAACATCGGCTTGGACGCCGGGCTGCTCAACAATCGGCTAACGGTGAACCTGGACTACTACTACCGCCTCACCAACAATATGCTCTATAACGTCACGTTGGCCCCTTCGGCGGGTCTGGGTGGCAGTGTACCGGCCAACGTAGGGCAATTGCAAAATACGGGATTCGAGTTTGCCATCGACTGGCGTGACAAAGTGGGTGAGTTTACATACGGCGTGGCAGCAAATGGGGCTTTCAACCAAAACAAATTAATTGCCCTCGACCCATCGCTGGGTAGCCGTGCCTTTCTGAATAGCGGCAGCCCGGGTACCGAACCATACCGCGACTATTTTACCAGCCGATCGGCGCCGGGTCTGCCCATCGGTCAGTTTTACGGGCTGATTTCAGACGGTATATACGCTACCAATATTGCCAGTGGAGAAACCCGCCCCACGGTGGGCGATATTACCCCCCGTGCGGGTGACCTGCGTTTCCGCGACATCAGTGGGCCCGACGGCAAACCCGATGGCAAAATCACAGACGACGATAAAACGTACATCGGCAATCCATGGCCCAAGTTCAACTACGGCATCACGCTGACGGCGGGCTACAAGGGGTTCGACCTGCGGGCGTTTTTCAGTGGAGTGCAGGGACAGCAGATCTATAACGCGTTTGAATCAATGACCCACCTGTTCTTCAGCGATTACAACACTACTTCGGCTATCTATGGCACGTCGTTTTTCAACCAAAATGATAAAGGTCAGCCTATCGTGGCGGGCGTACCCAACAGCGGCCTGACCAATGTCCCTCGCGTGGGCACGGTGACCGATCCGGAGAAAAACGGCAACTGGAGTCGGGTGTCGAGCTATCATGTGCAGAATGGCTCATACCTGCGACTGCGTAACCTGCAAATTGGTTACACCTTCCCGCGGGTGTTACTCGATCGGGTGAAAATAAATTCGTTGCGCGTTTATGTTATGGGCGACAACCTGCTCACGTTCACAGGCTATAAGGGTATTAATCCTGATATCCCCCCCCGCGACGGTGACGTGCGGCAAATGAACATCGACGCATCATCAGGGCGATACCCAGTGTCACGCCTGATGTCGGTAGGGCTTAGCGCCGACTTTTGATCTGGATTTTCTAGTGTGTTTGTGACCCCTAAACGCGTTACTGACACCATCAACAGAGTTAACAGTAACCAATCATGATGAAGCTACAATCAACCCAAAAGATAAGTGCCTGGGCCGCTGCGATTGCCTTGAGCTGCACCCTCGGCGTTGTCTCTTGTAACGAAAATAAGTTTCTGGACGTAAATAACCCCAACATTCTATCGTCGGCTACATTCCCTACGCGTCTTGTCGACATGGACCTGTCGCTGATTGATCTGTACGGTCGTTTTCGGCAGGGGTTCTACAGTGATCAGTTCCGGTACATTGCTATCCTGCCCGACCATACGGCCGATATGGGGTATAACGGCTCTGGTTTCAACGAATACGCTGAAATCCGCCTCACTCCTGGTGATGGTTCGCTGGGCTTCTACTGGAATACCCACAATGAAGCCATGATCCGGTGCAATAACTTCCTGATCAACGCTGAGAAACTGCGCCCTACGTTTACTAAAGATGATCAGGCAAAATTAGCGGTAATGGAAGGGCAGGCACGTTTCCTGCGGGCACTGCACTATTTCATCATCGAATCGCTGTTTGGTGAGACCATGATCCAAACCGACGCCGACCGGGCCAAAAAGGGTATACCCCTCTGGAATGGTACACTGGCCCAAAGCGTGTCTGACGCTGCTAAGCCCCGCGCCACGGTGGGCGAAGTATGGGATTTTATCATCGCCGACCTGACCAAATCGGCTGAGTTGTTGAAAGGGGTGAAGTGGGACGAGGCCAACAAACCCCGCGCTACCGAATGGTCGGCAAAGGCGCTGCTGGGTAAAGCCTATGTGTTTACGAAACAATACGCCAAAGCTCGCGACGTACTCAAAGATGTGATCGACAATAGTGGTAAGAAACTCGTTGATTTCCAGACATTCTCGACCATGTTCAATGGCATGAACGAGTTTAATGATGAGTCGCTGTTTGAAATTAACTTGACGCCCGATCGCAAAGACATTTGGAACTCGCAGCTGAACACGTCTACGCAATATGGTATCTTCATCAGCCCCTCATACCTGGAAGATGATGGCAAGGGCGAAGGCACCAATGGCTTTGGCAACCTCTTCATTCATGACCGTAGTATTGACCGGTTTGGCTTCGCCGACCAGACAACGGCTACTGAGCAAATGAAGACAAAGGCCTATTTCGACAAGTCGGTGCAGGCACGGGTTAACAAAACCATTGACCCCCGGATGCTGGTGGGTACGTTGCAGCCCTGGGTGGATTCAATTTATGTGTTTGACAAATGGCGCAAAGTGACCAAAAACCGGGCTGAGGGGTTTGTCCTGACCGATAACAAAGGATTCAACCACCGCAAGTATGTGTTGCTGGACCGGGGCGTATGGCAGGGCAACAGCGAAAGCCTGGCCAACAACTTTATCGTGTTGCGTATGGGCGATGTAATGCTGTTGTATGCTGAGGCCCTGAAGGAAACGGGCAACACGGCCGGGGCACTGGAAGCCCTGAATATGGTGCACCGCCGGGCTTATGATGTACCGGTTAGCAAGCCCTCAAAATATGATTACAAGACCCTAACCGACAAGACCGCCACCGTGGGCGCAGGAGACCACCTGGCCAACGACCCGCTGAAGTACGAGCGCTGGGCTGAACTCTTCGCCGAAGGGCACTGGTGGTTCGACGTGTGCCGCTGGAAAATTGGCGACAAGGAGGCTGCGTATTACAAAAAGGTGAAAAGCGGTGATCTGATCTGGAACGACCGGAAATACGCGTTCCCCATTCCGCAGGACGAAGTGCTAAGTAATCCCAAGATTGTTCAGAATCCAGGGTACTAAGCCTGTTTATTTACACATCAAAGGCCCTGCTGCATGCTGTCAGCGGGGCCTTTTTCGTATCTTGTATAGTCTGCCTGCTGTACTTATGCATCTCATCTATCGCCAATTACTGTTGTTGTTGCTTAGTCTTTTGGGGCTGTCGGCTTGTCAGGAAAAACCACTGTTCGAACGGCTGGATGCTACCGATACAGGTATTCATTTCGCCAACACAATTGCCGAAAATGACACCCTCAACGTGCTCGATTTTGAATATATCTACAACGGCGGTGGCGTAGCTGTGGGCGACGTAGACAATGATGGCAAACCCGACGTTTTTTTTACCGGCAACCAGGTATCGAGTCGGCTGTATCTAAATAAGTCCCAAACTGGCGGGGCCGACACTACAGATCAGAATCGTGGCGACGAACCGTTGCGTTTCTTAGATATCACCGAGGCAGCGGGGGTGCGTACCAAGCTCTGGTGTACGGGCGTAAGTATGGTTGATATTAACGCTGACGGCTGGCTCGATATTTACGTCTGCACCATCAGCCCGAAACGGGGGCAAACAGCACCTAATCTGTTTTTTATCAATCAGGGGAAAGACGCGTCCGGGCAGGTGCATTTCCGCGAAATGGCGCACGAAATGGGCCTCGACGACCGCGGTTACAGTACACAGGCCGCCTTTTTCGATTATGACCGCGATGGTGATCTGGACTGCTACCTGCTCACCAATGCCCTGGAAGCCTATAACCGGAATCAGCCCCGTGGTTCCGTCCGCGATGGCAGCGGGAAAAGCACAGATCGGTTATATAGAAACGAAGGAGGAAGGCAGGAGGGGAAGAACGGAGAACAGGAGGTAAAAACTGCCACTCAAATGGCTGATCAACCACGCGATCCTTCCTCCCATTCTCCATCCTCCTTTCTGCCTTCTTTTAAAGATGTTTCGCATGAGGCAGGGATTACTATTGAGGGATGGGGGCTGGGCGTGGCCATTGCCGACATTAACCGCGATGGCTGGCCCGATGTCTATTGCGCCAACGATTTTCAGAGCAACGATCTGCTTTGGATTAATAACCAGGACGGCACATTCACCAATCGCTACGCCGAGTATATCAAACACGGCAGCTATAATGCCATGGGCGTAGACGTAGCTGACCTGAACAACGATGGACGGCTGGACCTGATGACCCTGGACATGATGCCCGAAGATAACCGGCGGCAAAAATCAATGTTTGGCACCCATAACCCCGACCGGTTTCAGATGGGTCTAGACCGGGGCTATGCGCCGCAGTATGTACGTAACGCCCTGCAACTCAATCAGGGGCCTGACAGCAGGGGGCACACCTCATTCAGCGAAGTGGGGCAGCTGGCTGGCGTCTACTGCACCGACTGGAGTTGGAGTACGCTCATGGCCGATTTCGACAACGACGGGCACCGTGACATTTTTATCACCAACGGCTATCCAAAAGACATTACCGACCTTGATTTCGTGGCCTATAACAGCCAGTACAAAACGTCGTATTTCAACACCGATTCGGAAACGGATAAGGAAACGAGAGAAAAAATGACGGAACTGATTGGGGTGAAAAAATCAAATTTTATGTTTCGCAATACAGGCAAAAATTCGTCGGAACCACCTGTTTTTGAAGATATTACCCAAGCATGGGGCTTAAACATTCCCTCTTTCTCCAACGGTGCCGCCTACGCCGATTTCGATGGTGATGGCGATCTGGATATTGTGGTTAATAATATCGATGATGAGGCGTTTGTGTACCAAAACAAGGCTTCTGAGAAAAGAAAATCCGGGAGTGAGGCCAAAGAGCAGGGGCATTACCTGCGGCTAAATTTGGTAGGGGAGGGGCTGAATTCTGCCGCATTGGGTGCCAGCGTAGAACTGACGTTTGGTCAGCAAAAACAGGCCATCGACAACTCACCGTATCGGGGATATAAATCGACCGTTGAGCCTACGCTGCACATTGGTCTGGGGGCGGCCCGGCAGGTCGACACGCTGACCGTGCGCTGGCTGAACGGATATGTCACGCAACTCACCAACGTGCGTGCCGATCAGGTGCTGACCCTTCGTCAGGCCGATGCTAAAACCAAATACACGCCCCAATCGGCCTTGGTTGGTTCGTTTGGCTTGTTTACGGAGCTAACCGGGCCGGCCAACCCGTTGCCGTTTGTGCAGGAAGAAAACAATTTTGTCGATTTTAAAGAGCAGGTGCTGCTACCGCATCGGCTGTCGCAGGGTGGGCCGGCGCTAGCCGTGGGTGATGTTGACGGCAACGGCACCGACGACGTATTTGTGGGTGGCGCAGCGCACAAAACAAGTGGGCTGTTTCGGCAGCTTCAGCCCGGTAAATTCACGTCGACAACCCTGACGGGTACGGGTGTGCGCAAGTTTGCGGAAGATATGGGCGCGCTGTTTTTCGACGCCGATAACGATGGTCAGCTGGACCTCTACGTGGTGAGTGGCGGCAATGAATATCCCGCCGATAACATTGCTTATCAGGATCGGCTGTATCATAACCGGGGCCGGGGGCAACTCCAGCCCGATAGCGCAGCCCTGCCCAACACACGGGGCAGTGGGTCGTGTGTCGTGGCCGCCGATTATGACCGCGACGGTGATCTGGACCTCTTCGTAGGCGGGCGAACAACGCCCCGTAAATACCCACTGCCGGGCCGCAGCTACCTGCTACGCAACGATAGCAAGCCCGGCCATCCCCGCTTTACCGACGTTACGGACCAGGTAGCACCCGGTCTGGCCAACTGCGGCATGGTCACGGCTGCCCTCTGGACAGATACCAACAACGATACCCACCCCGATTTGCTGCTGGTAGGCGAGTGGATGGCCCCTACGTTGTTCGAGAATCGAAACAACCGGTTGAAACGGGTAGACTCTGCCTTAACAACACAGGTTGGCTGGTGGAATAGCCTCGTGGGAGGCGATTTTGATAATGATGGCGACATCGACTACGTGGCAGGTAACCTGGGAAAAAACAGCCGGTTTCAGGCATCGGCGGCGGAACCTGTGTCCATATACGCCAAGGATTACGACCAGAATAATACCCTCGACCCAGTCATGTGCCTGTATATACAGGGCAAGTGCTACCCCACTCACCCGCGCGACCAATTGGCTGAGCAGGTGCCGGGTCTGAAAAAACGCTTCCCCACCTACGCCGACTACGGCAACATGACCTTCGACAAGGTACTGACGGACGAGGAACGCGCTGGTGCTTATGTGGTGAACGCTACCAACCTGACAAGTAGCTACATTGAAAACCGGGGAAACAATCAGTTTGCCATTCGACCACTGCCAGCGATGGCACAGATTACCACCGTGCAGGGAATATTGGTGGGCGATTACAACACCGACGGGCAACTGGACGTACTCCTGGTGGGTAACGCCTACGATACTGATACGCAGGTAGGCCGCTACGATGCGGGGAAAGGCCTGTTGTTGTGTGGCAACGGAAAAGGTGGATTTAGGCCCCAGACGATGTTGCAAAGCGGTTTTTGCGCTGACCGTAATGCCCGAAGTCTGGTTGAAGTTGCCACCTCACCGGGGCAATCGTTACTACTGGTGGGTAACAATAGCGATACGCTGCAAACATTTCGCCGGCGAACCGCTATCTCACTTAAGCACCCATCTCTACTGCCTCACCCTGATGATTTTATAGCGTTGATTCCGTTGCCCGGGGGCAAATTTCGGCGGCAGGAATTGTATTATGGCTCAGGCTACCTCTCCCAAACGTCACGCACCGCGCAAACAGTACCTGTTGGTACCACTTATGTCAATTTTAGGGGGCAACGGCGGCAGTAAGCTGTCAGTTTTGGTACAGAATTTGATCAGACCATAACTAACCATTCGGCTTTCCGATCCCCCACTCTGAGATGAAAACTGTATTACTTCCTCTTCTGACCATCGCGGCGTTTGTTGCATCGTTTATCACCGTCTCGTGTTGCGCTGTATTTATCGGCGGCATGGCTGTTTATGCCATGTCCCGCAAGCTCATGGGCCTGTCAGTCCCCACCGCGTAAGGTTTCTTTACCCACAATAGCAGTCCGCGTCCGTACCGGCGAAACCAAGAAGAAGCCGACGGCGGCTGGTCCGGTGGCGTTGGTGTTGCGAATGTTGCTGGGCACGTTGGCGGGCGGGGTGGCAAATAAACCCGCGTTCTGCAACTGCGACCGCAGCAATTCCCAGAACAAATAACCCTCGGCTGTCAGGGTGCGCATTTCCACGCGCATGGTATCGTTCAAGGCAAATAACTTCTCAGGGTTCAGCGACTGCCGAATAGGCCGGATAAACATAAGCCCGTCGGTGTTGGCGCTCCCCCGGAAGGCCCCGTCGTAGGCCAGGCTAATGTCCTGCGGGCGGTTTTGCAGCACACCGTTCCGGTAGTAGCGCATGTAGTAGTAATCGACCGCACCGGCTGGATCTGTGGCATAGAATTCACTCCGATAGCCTTCTTCTTTCGAAACGGGCGTAATCGTCTTCTTCCTGAAAATCAACGAGTCGATACTCGTTGTGCGGGGCATCTGTGCCGCCGACACGTAGCTATTGCCCTGATACTGAATACCCAGCGTATAGGTTCGGCCAATGATACCCAGCCGCGTAGTGTCGCGCAGGCTGGACGGCTTCCAGGTATAGATACCATCGTTGTCAGGGTCGGTGAAGGCAAACACGCGGCCGGCATTATCACCTACCACTACGCTGGCGCTGGTGGCAGGGGTGCTGGGCCCGTTGTTGAAATAGTTGGCCGTCTGTACCAGTTTAATGCGCTGCTCGCCGGGTTGGTCGGTAAGCCAGGCATCAACGGCCAGTTGCGTGGGCCCAGAGGCAATGTTGGCGTCGATAATCGTTTCGCAGCTGCTAAGCAGGCACATGCCTACCAGCAGTGTACCCAGCGCGTATGTAATGGAAAAGGAAGTTTTCATACCTGTATGGCAATGTCTGTACTGTTTGTTTACGGCGAACTGGATCTCCGCCAGACAGATTAAAACTTGAAGTTGTAAGTAACCGACGGGATTATTGTGGCGAATACGGAATAGCGTACCGCCTGTGTCTTGGCCAGATTGTCGGGGTTGGGCCGGTAATATTCCGAGAAGGGGTTCTTGCGGGCGTAGGCGTTGTAGACCGAAAACACCCAGCTATCTTCTTTCTTCTTACCAGGCCGCTTGCGACCCTGCAATGTGGCCGCCAGGTCGAGGCGGTGGTAGGGCTGAATGCGGTAATTGTTGCGCACGTTTTCGGCGTTGGTGCCCGCTGCGACTTGCTGAAAATCATATCGGTTGGTGAAGAACGTGGCGGGCGTGCCCGTGGCAAATACAAACGTAGCCGAATAGCTCCAGCGCGACCGTGACCCATCGGGGCGGGCCTGCGGGTCATACAGGAGCACGGCGTTGAGCGTATGCCGTTTGTCGAAACGGGTTGGATACCAGCGGTTTGTGTTGACGCCCTCTACCAGCCGTTCGGTTCTGGCAAGGGTGTAGCTGAGCCATCCATTTACCGCACCCTTGTTCTTTTTCAGGTAAAATTCGGCTCCGTAGGCCCGGCCTTTGCCCACCAGCAGGTCGCCTTCCAGGTATTTGTTCAGCACCAGGTTGGCCCGGTCAATGTAGTCGATCTGGTTTTGCAACGATTTGTAATACACCTCTACCGAGGCCTCATACATATTGCCGTCGCCCCCACCGAAGTTCTTGAAATAGCCCCCCGCTACCTGATCGGCCAGTTGCGGAGCTACGTTGTTAGTCGACGGGGTCCAGACGTCGAGGGGGGTAGAGGCAGTTGTGTTTGAGAGCAGGTGCACGTATTGCGCCAGCCGGTTGTAGCTCAGCTTAATTGAACTGCTGGGCGAGAGGTCATATTTCAGGGCGAAACGGGGTTCCAGGTTGCCGTAGGTCTTGATCACATCGCCCGGACCGTAAGTCTGTGTGTTCAGCAGGGGCCGCGTGCGCAGGCCGGGCGTTTCAGCGGTACCGAATGTATACACCTCGCCGGGGCCGAGGTACTGATAGAACGAGTAGCGCAACCCGTACTGCAACTGAATCCGGGCCGACGCCTGCTGCTCGTTACCCACGTAAAGCGAGCTCTCCAGGGCATATTTGCTGTTCAGGCCGAAGGTGCGGATGGTGCCTGCGCTGGCAGCGGTGGCCGTGCCGGGCTGAAAATCATAGAGCAACGCCTGCCCGCCAAACGTGACCGTGTTCTTATTCAGAAACAAGGTGAAGTCAGGCTTGATGCTGTAGTTGACGATCTTGGCGTTGGTGCGGAAATAATCGCCGGTGTTTTCGGGTTTACGACGCAGGTCAGAATCCAGCGAGTAGTCGTAGTTACTGTAGAAGGCCGTGGTATTCAGGAACAGCTTGTTGTTGAACACTTTATTCCACCGTAGCGAGGTAGTGGCATTGCCCCAGTTGAACCCAAAGTCGGCACCAAACACATCGCGCCCAAAATAACCCGACAAAAAGATAGTATTCTTCTCGTTGAGCCGGACGTTCGCTTTGGCCGTGAGGTCATAGAAATAAAACTGCGACCCCTTCAGGTTGCCCGTCAGGAAGGGCTGCGCCAGCACGTCGGCATAGGACCGCCGCCCGGCAATAATAAACGATCCCTTGCCTTTAAATAGCGGGCGTTCATACGATAAACGACTGAATATCAAGCCTATGCCGCCATTGATTTCAGGCTTTTTGGCGTTACCTTCTTTCAGCCTGACATCCAGTATTGAGGCAATTCGTCCGCCATAGAGAGCCGGAATACCACCTTTCACCAGCTTCACATCCTTCACCGCGTCGGGGTTGAAGATGGAAAAGAAGCCAAACAGGTGCGATGAGTTATAGACGGGTGCTTCGTCGAGCAGGACCAGGTTCTGATCAATACTTCCCCCGCGGACGTTGAAACCCGTGGCTCCCTCACCCACCGTACTCACACCCGGCAGCAACTGAATGCTTCGCACCACATCAACTTCGCCCAGCAGGGCCGGAATGCGCTGAATGGTCTTGATACCCACCCGGTTCACACTCATTTCAATGTTTTTGACGTTATCATCTTCGCGGCGGGCAGCTACCACAAGTTCCTGCAGATCGCGACCTTCTTCGGCCAGTTCCACGTCCAGCCGGATGTCCTTGTCGGTTAGTTCTACCGTACGGCTTTGGCGTTTGTAGCCTACGTAGGTAACCACGAATGTGTAGGTGCCTTTGGGCAGCGTGACGGAGTAAAAGCCATAGCTGTTGGTTACGGCCCCGGTACCGGTTTCTTTGCTATAGACCGACACGCCAATGAGGCCTTCGGCGTTGGCGACGTCTTTCACGTAGCCGCTCACCGTCAGTTTGTCTTGGGCCACCGCCATAAGGGCAAAAAGGCCCAGAAAGCAGGTGAGCAGGGTGGTTTGTACGCGTTGTTTCATGGTGGTCAATGGGCCCGTTAAGTCAGGTTGCTTCCTGGAGGGGCACGTTATTTGTTACTATAAAACAAAAGTGTAGTCCGATGTTTTGGCTTTACTGTTAAATTAGACAAAAGCCCGAAAACAGGGGTTAAACGGTCCAAAGTGTAGTACATATCCAACTTCTAGCATGCGTCGGCTCCTATTTATTTCGCTCTGTTTGCTGAGTTTATCCACTCAGGCACAATCGCTCCTTTGGCGAATTTCGGGTAATGGACTGGCTAAGCCGTCGTACTTATTTGGTACCTACCATATCCTGCGTGATAGCTATTTGAAAGGGGACTCGTTAACCCGCGCTCACTTCGAGCAGGCCGAAGGCGTAGTGGTCGAGATGGTATTTGATACCACCGAACGGGCCAAGGTGATACAGTTCAGTACCATGCCCGACAATAACCTGATCCGCCTCATCAATGCCAACGATTATAAACTTGTAGCCGACGAGTTCAACGCTGTAACGGGGCAGGAACTGTCTTTCTATAACCAGATTAAGCCCGTCATTATTGCCACGGCGCTCAGCACCGCCTACGCCCGCCGCGAGTCTGACACACTGACTCGTTTCACGGGCCAGCCCATCGACCTTTTCTTTGTACGGCAAACGCAGGCAGCCAAAAAACCCCTGCTGGGCCTGGAAACGCTGGAAGAGCAACTCAAACTGCTCTACGACCGTCAGCCGGTTGAACAGCAGGCCAACCAACTGGTACAGATGGTAAAGCACCATAACGAGACTACAACCCGCAAAGGCCCCGGCCTGACAGACATGTACCTGAAAGCCAACCTCGACGGGATGTGGGATTTGTTCCAGCGCGAAAGCGATAGCCCCGCCGACTTATACAAACTGGTTGATGATCGTAATGTGCGTTGGATGAGTCAGTTACGTACGATTATGGCTGTGCGCTCAACGTTCATAGCCGTCGGCGCAGGCCACCTTCCTGGCCCCAATGGCCTTCTGAAACTCCTCCGCGAAGCAGGCTACACCGTAGAAGCCATTCGCAACAAAGAAGCCGAACCTGACCTAGCGAGAGTGAAGTAATGATAAATGGTGAATGGTGAGTGACGAATTTATCATTACCCCTTATCCTGTTTCTCTATCTCCCGAATAAGTCGTTTCGCTTCTTTATCGTCTTTCTCCGGAAACGTTACGGGCAGCGATTCGAGGATCTCGGTCATGATGGTGGCAATAATAAGCTGCTGGTTGTCACGGTCGTCGCTGGGAATTACGTACCAGGGTGCCAGAGGGGTGGCTGTGGCATTGATTGCCTCTTCGTAGGCCTGCATGTAGGCGGGCCATTCCTGGCGCTCCTTCAAGTCATTATCACTTAGTTTCCACTGCTTTTCGTCGTCTTTTAATCTGGCGATCAGCCGATTACCCTGCTCTTTTTTGGCTACGTGCAAATAAAACTTCACCACCCGGAAACCGTTGCGGTGCAGGTAAAACTCAAAATTGGCAATGTCGGTGTACCGTTCTTTCCAGAGCCTGGGTAAGTTTTCGATAAACTCGTCAGGGATGTTGGTGTCTTCGGCCAGCCGCTCCGGGTGCACTTTCATGGCTAGTACCTCTTCGTAATACGTCCGGTTAAAAATGCCGATAATACCCCGTTCGGGTAGCTTGTGCCAAAACCGCCAGAGGTAATCATGTGCCAGGTCTTCTTTAGTGGGCTTGGTAAACGACGCCACCCGAAACCGCGACGGATTCACGCCTTTGAATACATGCCTGATGCTGCTGTCTTTACCGGCTGCGTCCATGGCTTGAAACAGCACCACCAGGCCGTATTTCTCATGCGCATGCATCTGATTCTGAGCCTGATCCATGCGTTCACTCAGTACGTCGAGCTGTTGACCACGGTCGGCTTCGTCGGTATAAAACGGCTCAACAAGCGTGGGTGTTTCCTTAACCGAATAGGGTTTTTTTCCGTCGAAACGGAAGTGGGCAGTCTGTAGTTTTTTCATGCGTTGAATACGGCTGCCTTACCGGAAACCACCCCGTTGTGGTGTCCGATGCTACAACGTACTCAACGAGCATGCCCTGAGACAAGTTTGAGCAAGCTTGTTAAACTACTGTTAATCAAGTCGGCGAGGTTATTCTTCCAGCTTCGGAATAAGTTTTTGCAGGGCGGCAAACCGGACCGGATCGGGCTTTTGCTCGTCTATGTCCATCTTCTTCAACTCTTCAATCAGGATGCAGCCTACGATCAGGCGCATGTTCTTCTTGTCGTCGCCGGGGATTACGTACCAGGGTGCATTCTTGGAGGCTGTTTCGTTCACGGCGTCTTCAAAAGCATCCTGGTAGTCGCTCCAGAAATCACGTTCGTCTACGTCGGCTTCCTGGAATTTCCAGTTCTTTTCAGGGTCTTTGATTCGGTCGATCAGGCGCTTGGCCTGCTCTTTTTTCGAGACGTTCAGAAAGAATTTGACCGTAGGGAATCCATTGCGGGCCAGGTGCTTTTCCATTGCTACGATAGCCTCGTATCGGTGCTTCCATACCTTATCCAGGTCTTTGGTCAGCTCAGCAGGAATGCGTTGTGATTTGGTCAGAATCTCCGGATGCACTTTCACCACGATCACTTCTTCGTAATACGACCGGTTGAAAATGCCGATGGTACCGCGTTCGGGCAGGTTCAGGTATGTGCGCCAGAGCCAGTCGTGGTCCAGCTCTTCGTCGGTGGGTCGTTTGAAGGAGCACACGCGCAGGCCCATTGGGTTGGTGCCCGTAAATACGTGCTGGATGGTGCTGTCTTTGCCTCCCGCGTCCATAGCCTGGAAAATAGTCAGCAGCCCATATTTGTTATGGGCATACATCCGGTTCTGAAGCTTATCTATTTCGGCAGCCTGCTCGGCCAGCTTGGTAGCGTAGTCGGCATCGTCGGTGTACCAGTCGTCGATTTTGGTGTCCGCTTTTTTGGCGGAAAACGTCGAGGAACCGTCGTAGCGGAAGGTGTCAGTTTTGAAGGGTTTCATCGGAATTGGGAGGGCTGGAGAGGCCAGCTATAGGGTAAACTTATACCAATTAGCCGATGTTAACCAAATAGCGATCAATCCAGCAAAATCATACCGCATGAACACCCAAGCAGCAACAGTAAATAGCCCAGCGGGCACAGTAACAGAAAAAGCAACGTTCGGCACCGGCTGTTTCTGGTGTACAGAGGCCTTGTTTGAAACCCTCGACGGTGTATATGATGCCGTGTCGGGCTACGAAGGTGGCCATGTTGCAAACCCTTCCTACAAAGACGTCTGTAATGGCAATACGGGCCATGCCGAATGTGTAGAGGTGACGTATGACCCCCGCAAAGTGACCTATGCCGAACTACTGCAGGCTTTTTTCCGCAGCCATGACCCTACTACCCTCAACCGGCAGGGAGCCGACGTGGGCACGCAATACCGGTCGGTGATTTTTTACCATAACGACGAGCAGAAACGCCTCGCCGAAACGGCCAAAGCAGAACTCGACAAATCAGGTGCGTATGACCGGCCTATCGTGACGGAAATTAGTCCCGCCACCACCTTCTACGAGGCCGAGGCCTACCACCAGAGCTATTTCGCCCAAAACCCCGGCCAGGGTTATTGCGCCTTTGTGATTGCCCCCAAGCTGGATAAATTCAAAAAGGTGTTTGCCGAAAAATTGAAGGCATAAGAGAGTTTGTATAGTCATTTAAAAAGGGAGTCCTAAGTCTGGAAAGTCTGTTCTAGGAGTTGTAGATAACACCATGACAGACTTTCCAGGCTTAGGACTCCCTTTTTAAATGACTATACAGCCTTGAAAACCTACACAAACTCATTGCCCCGCTCTTTGGCGTCGGCAACGAATTCTTTCACTTTTTGCTCTTCATCCTTGCGGCAGATCATGAGCACGTTGTCATACTCAGCCACGATGTAGCCGTCTAACCCATTGACAACCACCAGTCTGTCTTTCGGCGTTTTGATAATGCAGTTCTTCGTATCGTAGAGCAAAATATGCCCGTCGATCACGTTCAATTCGTCGCTCTTGTCCGATACCTCATACAGCGATTTCCACGTACCCAGATCTGACCAGCCAAACTCGCTAAGGACTACGTAGACATTACCGGCCTTTTCCATGATGCCGTTATCAATCGACACGCTCTTGCAAAGCGAATAGGCTTTATTGATGAACGCAGACTCTTCATCGGTGTAATAGACCGGTTCACCTTCAGCGAAGATCTCGGCGGTTTCGGGCATGAACTGCGTAAAGGCCTGCTTGATAGCCTGCACGTTCCAGACGAAAATGCCCGCATTCCAGACAAATTCGCCGCTTTCCACAAACTGCCTGGCGAGTTCCAGATGGGGCTTCTCGGTGAATGTCTTCACCTTCTTTACGTCACCTTCGGCATCGGTCAGGTACTGAATGTAGCCATAGCCTGTATCGGGGCGGCTGGGTTTGATGCCCAGCGTTACCAGCACATTATTGCCTTCGGTAGTGGCCAGGGCTGTACGAATTGTAGCGCGAAAAGCGTCTTCTTTCAGAATAATATGGTCGGCGGGAGCCACCACAATGTTGGCTTCGGGATCGCGCTGCGCAATTTTGTAGCAGGCATAGGCAATGCAGGGGGCTGTGTTGCGGGCTACGGGTTCGCAGAGAACCTGATCATCAGCTAATTGCGGCAACTGCTCCTGACAAATCTCTTTGTATTTGCTGCTGGTAACGATATAGATGTTTTCGGGCGGACAGATTCCGTCGAACCGGTCGGCGGTTTGCTGAAGCAGTGTGCGGCCGGTGCCCAGCACATCATGAAACTGTTTGGGGTAGTTGCTGCGACTAAACGGCCAAAAGCGCGTACCGACGCCTCCGGCCATAATGATGATGTATGTATGATTCATGCTTGACAATGCTTACCGCAAAAGTAAGGTAAAGGTTTTTGGCGGGGGCAGAATCTTAGTTAAATGGTTCACAATGAACAGATGTCGGCTTAAACATGACGGGTTTTGCATCATATACGTAGGTACCATCAATTTTAACACCTGATTTAAAGGGTTGATAGTGAAAGATTTAGCTGATTTTGATCTAATAAGAATTTTGTTGATTCTAATATTAAATTGTACCAAACTAACATAGTCTGTAGTTTTATTGCCTGAAAACACGTTTGTAACCATTCATTTACTTTTCCTATGTTGAGACTCCTACGTCACCGTATCTTATTCACTGGCCTGTTTTTGCTGCTCACGGTAGCAGCCTGGGCCCAAACCAGAGTGTCGGGCCGGGTTACCGATGCCGGCGGACAGCCGCTGCCCGGGGTGAGCCTTACCGTAAAAGGCAAAGTGTCTGGTACTATTACCGACACCAAAGGCAACTTCAACCTGTCGACGAATACACCACCGCCGTTCACGCTGATCGTAACGTCGGTAGGTTTCAAGACCGAGCAGATTAACGTAACCGGCAGCAGTTCAACAATGGACGTGAAGCTGGACGA
The DNA here is from genome assembly GCF_017353185.1 of Fibrella rubiginis. Lineage (GTDB taxonomy): Bacteria > Bacteroidota > Bacteroidia > Cytophagales > Spirosomataceae > Fibrella > Fibrella rubiginis. The sequence goes on from NZ_JAFMYV010000017.1 coordinate 102,897, forward strand.
GCAGGCACTGCTGGGACAGGAAGTGGTTGTAGCAGCCTCGCGGGTAGAAGAGAGCGTCATGAAATCGCCGGTGGCGGTGGAAAAGATGGACCTCCGTGCCATCCGCGAAACCCCCGCTGCTAACTTTTACGACGGACTGGCTAACCTGAAAGGCGTTGACATTGCCACGCAGGGGCTGTTATTCAAGTCGATCAACCTGCGTGGTTTTGGTGCCACGGGTAACCCCCGCACCGTGCAGATGATTGACGGTATGGATAACTCGGCCCCCGGCCTCAATTTCCCCGTCGACAACATTGTGGGTATGCCCGAACTGGACGTAGAGAGCGTAGAGATTTTGCCTGGCGCAGCTTCGGCCCTATACGGTCCCAACGCCATTAATGGCCTGGTGCTGATGAACAGCAAAAGTCCATTTCTTTACCAGGGACTGAGCGCCAACGCCCGCACGGGTATCATGAGCGCTGACAACCGCGCCAACGCTAACACCGGTTTCTATGACGGGTCTATCCGTTACGCCAAGGCATTCAACAACAAGTTTGCCTTCAAACTGAACCTGTCGTACATCAAAGCCGACGACTGGCAGGCTACTAACTATAATAATTTGAACGTGAGTGGCCCACAGACGGGTGTCAACGATCCGGCACGCGGCTTGGGCGTAGCACCCAACTATGACGGCGTAAACGTGTATGGTGACGAAGCACAAGCCAACATTCAGACCGTAGCTAACACACTGATTGGTCTTGGTCGGCTACCTGCTGCCGCTGGTGCCTTTTTCACCAGCCGGAACGTAAGCCGCACGGGCTTCAAAGAAGTTGACATGGTCGACTATAACACCAAGAGCTTTAAATTCAACGGAGCCGTTCACTACCGCGTTACGGAGAAAGCCGAACTGGTTGCTCAGTTGAACTACGGCTCGGGAACCACCGTCTACACAGGAAATGGCCGGTATTCACTGCGGGATTTCAACCTGACGCAGGCCAAGATTGAACTGAAAGGCAGCAATTACGTATTGCGGGGCTACACCACGCAGGAGCGGTCGGGTAAATCCTATACCGCGGGCCTCACCAGCATCTTTATGAACGAGGCCATCAAGCCAAGTTCGCAGTGGTTTGGTGAGTTTGCGGGGGCGTTTGCTCAGGCTCGTGGTGCTGGGCAATCTGAAGACCAGGCATTTGTTACGGCCCGCACGTTTGCCGACAATAATCCTTTTGCGACCGGATTCAACGGCGGGGTACGTCCACAGCCGGGTACGGCGGCCTACCAAACATTGCTGGATATTTACCGCGATAAGCCCATTTCGCAGGGTGGTGGCGGTTTCCTCGACAAGTCGAATCTGTATCATATAGAAGGCGTTTACAACTTCAAAGATCAGATCAAGTTTGCCGACGTACTGGTTGGGGCCAACTACCGGCAATACCAGCTTGGCTCAGAGGGTACGCTCTTTGCCGATCAGGTCGAAAACCGCAACGGCACAATCGCCATCAATGAATACGGTGCGTTTGGTCAGGTAAGCAAGAGCTTCCTCAACAACCACCTGAAACTGAGTGGTTCGCTACGCTACGATAAAAATCAGAACTTCGACGGTCAGTTTACTCCTCGCCTGTCGGCTGTGACTACGTTTGGCGAGCACAATATTCGCCTCTCGTACCAGACTGGTTTCCGAATTCCAACTACGCAGAACCAGTACATCGACCTGCTGGTACCAAACGCGCGCCTGATTGGTGGCCTGCCTGAGTTTTATGACCGCTACAAGCTAAGCAACTCGTATTCACTGGCTAACGTACAGGCAGTAGGTGCGGCCATCACGGCGAGCGCAACGAACAAGGCCTTCCAGGATCAGGTAATTGCGGCACTTACGGCACAGGTATTGCCGCAGGTGCAAGCTGCTGTTACGGCTGCCGTGACAGCTAAAGTGCAGGCTGCTGTAGCTGCCGGGCAGATACCCGCCTCCGGTGCCGCCGCCGCTATTGCCGCGGGTGTAGCTGCCGCATTACCCGACGAGGTGGGCAAAGTCGTTAAGGCTAACGCAAACGCTGCCATTCAGGGGGCTGCTATTGCGGCCAACTACGGCGCGCTGATTCCTTATCAGCCCAAGAAATTCAAGCCTGAACGCGTAGCCAACTACGAAATTGGCTACCGGGGCGTGATCGGCAAGAAGCTCTATGTTGACGGCTACTACTACTACAGCGTCTATACCGATTTCATTGGTGGCGCGGTTGTGTTGCAGCCAAAGGCGTCGGTAGCGCCGGGTTTGCTGGATGAGAAAAGCGGCGTATTCAGCGGTAACACGCGGCAAGCTTACTCATTACCTGCCAACAGCAGCCAGGACATCACAGCGTCGGGTTGGGCATTGGGTTTAAATTATGCCCTTGCCCGTGGTTATGTAGTGAGTGCCAACATCGCCAACAATACCCTGAACGGCTTTACCAAATCAGATGAACTGCAGTATGCCAGCTTCAACACGCCGAAATACCGGTATAACCTGACCTTTACCAAGCGGGCCACCAACGACTCGAAAATTGGCTTTAGTGCCAACTTGAAACATCAGGACGAATTTATCTGGGAATCAGGCTTTGTGCAGCCGTCAGAAACGGGTATTCCATTCTTCTCGAACACCACGGTACCAGCAATCAACAACCTTGATGCGCAAATCAATTACAAACTGTCGAGCATGAAATCGGTGATCAAAGTGGGTGGAACTAACTTGTTTGGCACCCCTTACATCCAGGCTTACGGCAACCCAAGCATCGGGTCAATGTATTACGTGGGCATCACCTTCGACCAACTGTCGCAGTAGTAGTCTATAGATGACCTGTTCTAAAAAGGGAAGTCCTAATCAGGGCTTCCCTTTATTGTATCTTCGCTAAAGGACACAGCAGTGGCGCAGTTTGTGTGGCGGTTCAATATATGATAAAACATTACTTATTTCATTTTCTTTATTGGCTTACCAAAAACAGGCTGTTGCTGCTGTTGCTGGCCTTGTATCAGCCGGCAGGGGCACAAACTGGTACCACGCTGCCCAACTTCCCCTGGGTGGCTACACTCCCTGCTGAACCGCTGGCTATTGCCGCCGACGGCCCCCGCGGTGCCTACATACTTCTGCGGGGCAATACACTTCTTCAACTAGACACTAAAGGGAAAGAACGCTGGCGGCAAACGCTCACGGGCTGGCCTACCGTACAGCGCATCACCACCGACGGCGCTGGCAGGCTGGTGGTGGCCGGGTCATTCACTGGGCAGTTTACTGTAGCCGACTCAACGTACCAACTGGAAGAGCCAACACACCGTAGCACGTTTATTGCCCAGTTCGACAGTACACACGCCCGCCGCTGGGTCACTTATGTGCTGACTCGCGCCGGACGGTTGGGACAATCTACCAGCATGGCCACTGATGGCTCAGGCGCGGTGTTTATATATGGCCGGGAAGATGAGCGCAGTGTTCCTTTAATAGCCCGGTTCGACGCCGATGGCCGGTTTATTGACGCTCAAACCTATGGTGCTCCCACTATTCCACCGCCCGACCCCGGCACGGTAGTAGCCGATGCCAGCGGTCATGCCCGCTTCTCGATGGCCGAACGGTCTACGCGCTCAACTTATGGTCTGCTGGCTGCAACCACCGACGATACCTTACGCTGGCAGACATACCTGCACACGGCTTTGGGCGCCGACGCAGCCAAACGATACGACACTGAACCTATCGACCTGGCCCTCGACAGGCAGAATAATGCCGTGGTGCTGGCCAACTATGCTCTTCGTGACCGGCTTTCGAATGGAACGCTGGAAACAGGTCAACTGCTGCTCCGCTACAACAACGACGGGCAAAATCAATGGGTAAAAACGGGCGTCACCCGGACTGACTCGGCCACTGGCAGTAGGCTGATGGTCGACCCCGCGGGGGCGTTTGTGGTGGCGGGCGGCTACGATGGTCCGTTTGATCCAGTAACCAGTGTATATGGTTCTGCTGACTACCTGAGCCTGGCGGGCTACGCCCCAACGGGCCAGATTCGCTGGACGTATCGCCTCAATGCCACCAACGGAAACGACCGCCTGACGAGTGTTGCCCGCGCCGAAAATGGTTCGCTGCTGTTGCTGGGAAAAACAACCGGCACGCTGCCGCTTGAATCAACTACGCTGACGGCTTCGTCTACTACGCCCGCCTATTATCTGGCTAATCTGCAACCCTTCCAACTACGCCCATCGGCTGGGTCAGTTACGCTCTGCGCGGGTAGTACGGCTACGCTAAAGGGTACCTACCGGGGCTATTTTGAACAGGCACCTGTCTTGCAGCTGTCGGATAACCAGGGGAATTTCGACAAAGCGCAGCCTGTTTCCAGCGTGCCCATTGGTGTGCCGGGCAACCTGTTTTCGGTGGCTGATTTTGCGCTGAGTATTCCATTGGCAGCAACCACAACTCCCGGTACGGGCTACCGACTACGAGCAATATCACCTCTGCCTGTATACATGGGTGATCCTGTTTCAGTAACGGTTGCTGTGGCTCCTCCTGCGCCCCGCATTACTCAAACCGGCGATGAACTGGGCCTTAGTGGCACTGCTACGGCGGGGCTAACCTACCAGTGGTATAGCAACAACCAGGTGCCTGTGGCGGGGGCCACCGGGCCTACGTTCCGGCCTACTACTGCGGGAGCCTACTATGTGGTAGCCACGGCCAATGGCTGCGGATCGGTGCCTTCTGAAGCGCTTAATTTCGTTATCACCGCCAGCGAACCCACGCCCACGATTACTGTCTACCCCAACCCCGCTGCACAACAGCTGTGGGTTCGCTGGCCCTTTTCGGCGAACACGCCCCAAACGGGTCTGCTGCGTCTCACAAACCTGATTGGACAGACTATGCGCCAGGTCACGCGTACGGGCGAACTAACCGGTATACCCTTAAACGACCTCGCCGCTGGTCTGTACCTGCTATCAATACAAGCCGATGGACAACCTGCGGAGATACACAAGGTGTGGGTGAAGTAGGGGTTCAACGTTAAATCCCCTCAAGGCATCCCCAACACAAGGTTGATGATCTGCTTCCGGTCGCGGGTCATCAGCACGATTCTCTGACTGTCGAAATAGGTCAGCCGGTAGCGGCCAGGGACTAGTTCAGAGCCGCTCATGGTTACAAACACTTGACCATTTTCGTCGGCTATGCTGTCGATATGAGCTACGGTGCTGCCGGGTGTTTTGCTAATTTCCGTGCTGTTGTTGCCCAGGCGCTGTATTTCTTTTAAATAAAAATCGCGGCCCGAACCGATCTGACTCATAAAACCGGCGTAGGCTGGACGGCGGTTGCTGTAGGCAATGCCCGACAAAAACGTCTCGGTGCTCCGGGCCGACTGAAACCGTGAGCCGTAAAGGTTGCCGTTGGTAGCCTGGTCGGTCAGAAAAACCACGTTGCCGCCCAGCATAGCTGTCTCCATCCGCAACTTATCAAACGCCCGGTTCTTGACCTTGTTCACGTTCGAGAACTCGGTGGTACCCTTGGCTTTTGCGTTGACGTCTTCAAGCTTATAAAGGCCTTTCACTTCCGATTCCAGCTTTGAGATCATTACTTTTTCCCAATCGTCGCCCCCGTTAACCGGGTTCAAGGTCAATGCCTCCGCGAATGACTGTACCCGCCCCGACTTATACCTAACCCGGTATACCGAATTTTTAAAGACGGTGTTAATCACGTCTTCATTTGGGTACGTGTAACGAATACCGGTTTCGGTAATCTCTTTGACATTGACGGCCAACGTGCCTTCGTTGGTGTAAACAGAGTCGACCGCAGCTGACTGAGCATTGGCCACATTGGATAGCAGAGCCGCTCCCAGCAAAAGAGGGGCGAACCGGTTGAACGTGATCATGTTTTCGTTGAGGTATGTGCTGATAAAAGTATACTCTCAACGAAATCTAGCTGTTAAATATGCTATAAAAGTGGCCGTTTTTGGTTAGCAAGCGCCAGAAGATAATGGCGCTTGCTAACCAAAAACGGCCAAACTGTAATTGGAGACTTTACACCTTCTCGCCATAAGCCAGATCACCGGCGTCGCCGAGGCCGGGCACAATGTAGAAATGATCGTTGAGGTGGCTGTCGATGGCGCCGAGCCAGAGGTGGCACTGGGGCATTCGGTCGCGCACAAAACGGATGCCTTCAGGCGAGGCAAAGGCGGCAGCAATGTGGGTTTGGGCCGGAATACCGTAGCGCAGCAGCGCATGATACGACTTTTCGAGCGACCGCCCCGTGGCCAGCATGGGGTCAATCAGAATCAAGGTACGTCCGCTAAGATCAGGGCTACTGATGTATTCCATCTCTATCTCGAAATCGCCTTCCTTAATAGCCTGTGCCGAGCTTCGGTAAGCCCCCACAAAGGCATTGTCGGCCCGGTCGAAAACATGCAGAAAGCCCTGGTGAAAGGGTAGACCCGCCCGCATAATAGGGGCCAGCACAGGCTGTTGCAGCAGCGTCTGGGTGGCGGCAGTAGCCAGCGGCGTTTGTACACTACCGTTCTGATAAGCCAGCGTCCGCGAAATCTCGTAGGCAGTCAGTTCACCCAGGCGCTGAAGGTTATGCCGAAACCGGAGCCGGTCGGTTTGTTGACGAACGTCGCGAAGTTCGGCGATGTATTGATTGGCGACTGAGGTTTCTTGAGCGAAAACAAACATATGCTGGCTAAGTTTACGGGTAATTTAGCCGCCTCGTTGCCGTAAAGCCAACCGAAAGGTCTATTTTTCGCTAGTGGGCCAATTGCCACCGTCCGATTTTCCGTCGAGTATCTATGCGCTATTTGTATTGTCTGGCTTGTCTATTGCTGCTTTCCACGCTGGCTCAGGCCCAAAGTTCGTTTGTCCCCCTAAACCAGGATTACTACCACCTCATTGATCGGTATGAAATTCGGCAGGGACGTTGGGCCGACAAATTCCACAGCACTGTGAAGCCGTATAACCGCCAGGCAATCATGCAGTTGGTTGATACCCTCGAAACCGGTACTGACGATTATGGTGTGGGTACGTACCTATCGCCGACGGATAAATTCAACATCAATTACCTCCGCGACGATAGTTGGGAGTGGGCCTCGCCGCAACCCGTGCGGGCATTATTCCCGCCGGTGGCCGTGGCCTTTGGGCGCTCAACTGATTCCACGGCTACCCAACCCGTTATTCTGCGTTACGATGAACCCGGCGACAGCCAACGGCCACTGTTCGGCTACTTTTACCGGAAAAAAGCTGATTTTTTTAGCGTCAAAAACGACGATTTCGACCTGCACATCAACCCGGTTGTTTACGTCGGTTTTGGCAAAGATCAGGCTCTTTCATCATCTATGTATACCAATACACGGGGCGTAGAGGTGCGGGGCAGCATTGGTAAGAAGTTAGGTTTCTACAGTTATTTTGCTGACAACCAGGTTGTTTATCCCAGGTATATCCAGGACTACGGCAAACAATATGGCCTGGCGGCGGGTGGATTTGCACCGGGGCAGGGCGTGGTCAAAACCTTCAACAGCGCCGCCGATTTCATCGAAGCGCGTGGTTATTTCACCGTCAATGCGCTGAAAATTATCAACATACAGTTTGGTCATGACCGTAATTTCTTCGGCAATGGGCTTCGTTCATTGCTGCTCTCCGACAATGCGGCACCGTATCTGTTTCTGAAATTTTCGACCCGGTTTGGCAAGCGATTCCAGTACACCAACCTGTTTGCTGAATTGCAGAATGGGCAGGTGGTGCTGTCGGGACTCAATCTGTTTCCGCAAAAATTCACGGCCATGCATCACCTCAGCGTGAATCTGAGCCGCCGGGTGAATATTGGTCTCTTTGAAGCCGAGGTATTCAGCCGCGACAAATTCGACATCAATTACCTCAACCCGGTGATTCTGTATCGCTACGTAGAGTCGTCGCGGGGTAGCGCCGACAATGCATTTGTGGGTGTTGACCTGAAAGTAAATGCTGCGCAGCACTTTCTGTTCTATGGCCAACTGATGCTCGATGAGTTTTTGATCAAAGAGGTCCGGGCGGCCAACGGGTCGTGGACAAACAAATTTGCCGCGCAGCTGGGTCTGAAGTACATCGACGTGGCGGGTATCCCTAACCTTGATTTGCAGGGCGAATTCAACGTGGCGCGGCCCTACACTTACTCACACAAGTCGGGACAAACCAACTACGTGCATTATAATCAGCCCCTTGCCACGCCGCTAGGGGCCAACTTTATGGAAGGGCTGGGGACCCTCCGTTTTCAGCGGCAACGCCTAACCGTAAACGGCACCTTCGGCGTGATGATGAAAGGCACCGATCCACCCAACCGCAACTATGGCGGCAACCCGCTGCTGGATTACGAAGACCGTCTCCGCGACTACAACAACACCATCGGGCAGGGCCGTAAGGTGATCACGACGTATTCAGACGTGCGGCTGACCTATATGCTGAAGCACAATCTGTTTTTAGAAGGGCGTTTTCTGAACCGGCAACAAAGCAGTCAGTACGTACCGGACTCATACAACACCAACGTGTTTAACTTTGCCGTCCGCTGGAACGCTCCCTACCGGAGTTGGGTGTTTTAACTATGATTGATATTATTCGTGCTGAGCTTACGGAAGCACAAGCCGTTCTGACTACTTTTTTAGCTGACGAAGCCAATTTCTCTGCTATTGATGCCGCTGCTGATTTGATGGTAGAGGCCTTGAAAAACGACCGAAAGATTATTTCGTGTGGTAACGGCGGCTCTCACTGCGACGCCATGCATTTTGCCGAGGAACTGTCGGGCCGGTACCGTAACGACCGTCGCTCACTGGCCGCCATTGCCATTTCCGATACCAGTCATATGTCCTGCGTAGGAAACGACTACGGCTTCGACCATATCTTCTCGCGTTTCGTGGAAGGCCTTGGCCAACCTGGCGACGTGTTGTTGGGCCTGAGCACCAGCGGTAATTCGGCCAATATTATCCGGGCCGTAGAAGCTGCCCGCCACCGGAATATGAAGGTGGTATTGCTCACCGGAAAGGATGGCGGCAAGCTAGCCGGGCAGGCCGACATAGAAATTCGCGTCCCTCATTTTGGTTACGCAGACCGCATCCAGGAGATACACATCAAAATCATTCACATCTTTATTATGCTGATAGAGAAGAAGTTAGGGCTTGCCTGATTGTTCTCTACCGGGGTGATGATGACATACTGTTTGCTGATTCCGGCGTGTAGTTGATAAAAAACGCATCGGGGCGGTAATAGGGTAACGTGCGCGACCCCACCGTTCCAGGCTCATTTGCTTCGAACTCGTAGGCATTGCCCAGGAACTGCTTTCTGGCCATTACCTGTACATCGGCCGCCCAGAATTTACTATCAATGACGATTTCGTGGTTGAAATCTTTGTCTGTACCAAGGGTCAGGTAGTTGCGAAACGTCAACGGCGAATCGGTAGTGGTGTAGTGATACACCTGAACATCAGCCGGTTTCTTTTCGTCCGGTACCGTTGATGGTACCTTTGCGACGGTAAACTGTCCGGGTAAACTCAGCGCGTTGCCGGGTACGAGTATAAATTGATCTCTTTCCAGCTTCGTTCCCGGTGGAATGTAGTCGATCGCGTTGTCTTTGCGGACCGTTCCGTTGAGCGAAAAGCTGCCATATCCACTGCTGCTGTTGCGAAAATACCGGCCATAGGTGCTGGTGTAAGCCGTGCCATAAAGGTTGATGTTCGCCACGTCATACCAATAATCGAGCTTGTTTTGCCCAATAATAAACGACGACCGTTTCCAATCAACGTAGAGCGGTTTGTTCAGCTTGTTTTCAATGGCGAAATGAATCAGGCCACGTTCGGCGAAGAACTGATAGCTCAGCCGCAGGGTATCATTGTCATAAACAAATCCCTGCCTGGGGTCGCTTTTGAGGTTGTCACTTTTCAGGGTAACTAACTGCGAAACTGTTGGTGCACAGCTAGTTAGTAACAGTAGCGATAGGCAAGCGAGCAGTAAACTTTTCATAGCAGACAAGCATTTTGCATTAAAGTAAACTGTTTTGTGCTTAGGTGTACTTTCGCCAGGTAAGTTTAATATGAACCGGCTATTCGGCCTATAATTTCCCTGTCTCTATAGCCCGTACGCCTACGCTCGACAGCGCCTGTACACCCGCCAGCAAACCTGCAAATCGTTCGTCTTTGGTTAAGCCCTGCTTATAACGGCCATAAATTTGCTGAATCACCACGGCGTTCTTAAACAGGCCAAAGACATAATAATACAGGATATCGCTCACATCTCGCCCCGACTGTTCGGCATACCGATTGGCAAACTCGCGACGGGTTAAATTGCCCGGTAACCACGTCAGGTTGAACGACTTACGAAATGGATCATCCGACGCCTCAGCCCAATAGGAAAGCGACGTACCCACGTCCATAAGCGGGTCGCCGATGGTGCACATCTCCCAGTCCAGAATGGCATTGATCTGGGTCAAGTCGCTGTTCAATACTACGTTATCATACTTGAAATCGTTGTGGAGCAACGTCACATCGGGGTTTTGGGCGGGCAGGTTGTCGGTAAGGTAACGGGCCAGATCGGTCATGGCCGGGAGGTCGTCGGTTTGGGCGGCCAGGTAGCGCTTGTGCCAGCCTTCCACCTGCCGTTGCACATAGCCGTCGGGCTTGCCCAACTGCGCCAGATCAGGTTGCACGGGTAGCGCATGAAGCTCCACCAGCGTATCGACCAGTGCCTCTGATAGTCCCCGCATGGTGCTTTCCGACAATCCCATTTTCGGAGCCGACTGCGCCCGCAGGATCACGCCCGGCACCCGCTCCATAACGTAAAACGGACAGCCAATCACACTCTCGTCGTCGCAATAAGCCACTGGCCGGGGTATTTTGGCATATCCTGCCCCCTGCAGCAGGCTCAGCACCCGGAACTCGCGCCCCATATCGTGCCCGCCCTTGATGGCTTTGGCCCCCACCGGCGGGCGACGCAGTACATATTGTTTTTTGTCACAAACGAGCAGGTACGTCAGGTTGGAATACCCCCCTGGAAACTGCATCACCTGCGCGATAGGGCCAATGTTGAGGTACGCCTCCAGCGCACTGGTATTGAGTTCTTCCCCCGCCCGCACAGGGTTGGGTGTATCTTGTTGAATATCAGCCATGACTTAGCTTTCGCCAGTAAGATTTTCGATGTCATCCATGTCTCTAGCACGCCCAGCTGCCCGTTTGGCAACAATGAGATCATTGAATTGTATCAGACGAATTAACAGGTCCTCTACTTCATGATCTTCAGCATTTTGATATGCTTCCTCAAAAGTCAGCCCTTTTATAGCCGTGATAATAGCGATTGACACGGGCGGTCGCCCAAATGAAAATACGTCAAAGGCATCATTTTCCAGGAAGTTGTGGGCTGTCATATCAAAAACGGGCATCCCAAGCGTATTGAATGCTTGTACAATTATTGACAGTTTTTCGTACCCAGATGTCCATGTCGCCTGTGGTACGCGAATAACCATGAAGAATTACTGAGTAGCCTCCTACAAGTACATAGTCTACCTCGGCCTCGCGGAAGGCAGTCAAAAAATCTCGAAAATCTTGGTTGAAAATGTTAGCCATGAAACTAGCTAATCCTGTTTTCGCATGGAAAAGGCAGTGCGATCTAGACGAGGAGGATTGAGCAGGTCATAATTATAGGCTACACTATTTAAATAAGCCGCAGCTTGTAACCGCTCTGTCATTGACTTCGACTGCCAATACAAAAACTGGTTACCATTTTGTTGGTGATTACCTGCTTTGAATGCGGTTCTGTCTAATTTGAATACTGGCGTTTCCATACGTTACGTCCGTGAAGCCAGTTCGGCGGCTTTGTTTTTCCGCGTGTCCAGGCCGTAATTCTTTAAAATGCTCCGTGCCAGGGCTGTTTTGTGTACTTCGTCGGCACCGTCGTAAATCCGGGCGCCGCGTTCGTGGCGGTAGTACCAGGCCAGCAGCACGCCGTCGGTGATGCCCATCGCCCCGAAGGTTTGAATGGCCCGGTCCACCACGCGCAGCACCATGTTAGCCACAAAGAACTTGATGGCCGAAATCTCGTTGCGAACGGCTGCCGCCCCCTGCTCGTCGATGTTATGAGCCGTACGGAGCACCATCAGCCGCGAGGCGTCAATTTCGGCCCGGCTTTCGGCAATGAACCCCTGAATGAATTGCTTTTCGCCCAGCATCATGCCCGGCTCGATCTCGCGCGTGGCCGCCCGGTGGCACATGAGGTCAAATGAGCGTTCGGCAATGCCGATCCAGCGCATGCAGTGGTGAATGCGGCCTGGTCCAAGCCGTTCCTGCGCCAGCATAAAGCCCATGCCTTCGCCCCCAATAAGGTTGTTGTAGGGTACGCGGCAGTTGGTGTAGCGCACTTCGGCGTGGCTACCCCAATGGTCAGACGGATCGCCCATAATGCTGATGTTACGCACCAGCTCAAAGCCGGGATTATCCGTTGGCACCACAATCATACTGGCCCGTTTGTGGGGGGCAGCGTCGGGGTTGGTCACGGCCATAACCACAGCAAATGCGGCCCCGTCGGCAGAGGAGGTAAACCATTTGTGGCCGTTGATCACCCACTCGTCGCCGTCGCGGATAGCTAATGTACCCATCTGAGTAGGGTTCGAGCCCGCAAATTCGGGTTCGGTCATGGAGAAGCACGACCGGATATGGCCCTCTTTCAGCGGCTCCAGGTACTGCCGCTTGATGTCATCCGAGGCGTATTTGTGCATCAGTTCCATGTTGCCGATATCGGGGGCCTGGCAGTTGAAGGTGTAATGCCCAAACGGACTGGTAGCCAGTACTTCGCTCACCTGCCCGAATTCGCAGAGCGTGAGGCCCAGTCCGCCCTCGTCGATGCTGTGTTGCAGCCCCCAAAGCCCCGCCTGCCGCACTAGTTCGCGTTTTTGGTCCAGAATGGCCGCCACTTTCGAGAAATTTCCCGTCAGGTATTCGCCGGTTTCAAGCGGTACAAGGTGCGTATGAATAAACTCGCGGATGCGTGGAACAAGCTCGCGGGTATGGTCAGTGGCAAAGATGGCTTCCATGCGAAGGCGCTGGTTTAGGTTGAAATTGTACTATCAAATTTACGGGAAAGATTGGGGCTTATGAAGTCGAAATCAGGCTACGGCGTAGCCCGAAAAAGCTCTGTATCGAGGCGGCTGAAATCCAAGAACAATATCAGTCCGTTCAACGCCTCGTTCTACTAACGTGGCCGCTATGTCAACATCAGTCCAGTTAGCTTGAATCCAGATTTTGTCATCTGGTTTCAGGTCGAAATGAAATACTGTATTTCGTACAAATCGATCCCCGCTCCAACCCACCCGGACCAGTTGATAGTGACCTCTCTGAGAATCTATAGTTACTTGATTATCAATATCTTGAAGATTGACAGGTCTGTGCTGAGCATACTCTTCCAGCAATTCCTGAATAATTTTCTGATATTTTTCTGCTTTATTTTTCATACTAAAGCTAAAGGTTAGAATGACGTTATATCCACTCTCTAGCAACAGGCAATGTGTAAATATAAGCGTCATTGCGACTACAAATAGAGCCAACCTTAACCTTCTAAACTGACACACTTTATGATCCGCATCCTACTTTTTCTCGTCGTGTTTACTCTATTTAGTCGTCAATCGCTCTACGCTCAATCACGAACAGCCAAGATTTATTTTACAGACGGGCCGGGTCGTGATCTCATCACTACGTTTGATCCTAATAAACCCATTCGACTAAAAGTTTGCTGTCCTACGCTGGTTGAAGTAGATGCGGATACGTTAGGGTTGCTCATTGGTGGCAAACCGGTGTTCATACCTGTCGAACGTGGTAAAAGCTATTACTTCAGAATGGCTAGCAATACGGGACTGTTTGAAACTACTCCCCTTGAGTTTTGGCTCAATTTGTCCATATATTCAAACTCTAATACAGACAAGTTCAGGCACTTCATTATTAGCAAAAAAGTCGGCGTTATAGAAGTAACTAGTGATTAAAAAAGCGTTGTTTACACCGTTTTAATCCGGTTCTTATTATTTTCAGCCATGACCATCTCAACGGAAACTGCTTACAAACAGGCATTTATTCATTTCGATGAACTTGTTGCCTGCATGGGTGATAACCAGGAATTGCAAAATCAAGCCCGTGCCTTAGCCAAGGCCATTCAGTCTTACGAACAAGCCCATATTCCTTTCCCCAAACCTGTTCCTCAAAAGGGAGATGATTAATGCAATCTGATTTCACCCCCGTTTCACCACTACTCGCACTTTGCTGACGCGCCCTTTGTCGTCGGCGCAGGAGACGGTCAGGACGCCGGGCGTGGGGCGGAAGAAAATCGTTTCGGTAGGTTTGGCCTTGCGGAACAGCCCATTGTTCAAATACCAGTACACCACCTGTACGTCATTGGCCGTCTGGCACGACAGCGCTAAATCGGCAGGACTTTTTGGGTCGATGAAATAGTCGCTACCCGCGTTGAGGCTTGTGATAAGGGGAGCCCCGCCGTTGCCAAACACCCGCGAACAGGCCGGGTTGTGCGGCGGAATAGCTGCATAAGGCCGGTGACTTGCCGCATACCACGCTACCACTTCCGGGGCCAGGTTCGGGTACATCCGGGCTACGGGGCGAGACAATGAATCGACTCCCGCCGGGCGACAATGCGCACAGTATGAGACTGTTGCCGCCGAATTTGTCCAGACCTGCTGCTGATGCCCACACCGGTTGGCCCGCGACACGCCCATGATGTAGTAGTCTGTAGCCCGGCCCGCGCAGGTGTGTTCAGGCACGTCGCCGCTTTCGGGGCAGATTTGCCGGAAACCCAGTTTGCCGCCCGTGGGTGGCCGAAACCAGCCCGTGGGTGCGTTGTAGTCGATGGCATTGAATAGCTGAAACAGTAGGGGAGCGGCCGTATTAGCTCCGCTCAAATTGGGTACGCCGATACCCGAAAAATTGCCCACCCACACCCCTATCGTATAATGCCGGTTGTAGCCCACACTCCAGGCATCGCGCCGTCCGTAGCTTGTCCCGGTTTTCCAGGCAATACGCGGTAGGTGATAGCTATTATCGAAGTTATTGGGCAGATCGGGCCGGGTAATCTGGGTTAAAGTATTCGTAACCAGAAAAGCGGCTTCGGGGCTAAACGTAGGGGTAGACCATACCCGAACCGGTCGTGCCTGCCCGCTTTCGGGCGCGAGAGCGGCCGCCGACAAAGTCCTCACGTACGCCAAATCCCGCCGCTGTCCCCTGTTCGGAAACGCCGTGTACGCCCGCGTCAACTCTTCCAGCGTCACGCCGCAACCACCCAGGATCATGGATAGTCCCAGGTCATCGGCCTGTTTTTGAACCGTTCTGAACCCCGCCTCGCGCAGCTTCGCTACGAAAACGGGTGTCGATACGTCGCGCAGGAGTTTTACGGCGGGAATATTCAATGAATTGGCAAGGGCAAATTCTGCCGTGACGGGGCCGTTGAATTGCCGGTCGTAATTATCGGGTTCGTAACCGCCAAAGTTGGTGGGCACGTCATGGATCCTGGCTTTGGGTGTAATCAGTCCCTGATCAAACGCCAGCGCGTACAACAAAGGCTTTAACGCCGACCCCGGCGACCGCACGGCCCGCACACCGTCTACCTGCCCGCCATCAACCACGTCGCCAAACGCTGCCGAGCCGACGTAGGCTTCTACCGCGCCCGTTTGGTTGTCTATCACCAGCACCGCTGCGTTGCGTATGTTTTGCGCCTTAATACGGTCAACATATTGACGCACAAGTCGTTCTGTTGCCGCCTGCACGTTTGCCTGTATGGTGCTGACGATAACTGGTTCATTTGGATGCTCGCTTTGCAGCCGTAGACTCAGATGGGGAGCCATGTTGGGTGCGGGGCGGCGGTGGGCGTTGAGCGGTTCCAGCAGGGCGTTATCAATGGCCTGTCTGGGAAAAGTGCCCGCTGCCAAAAACCGCCGGAGCCAGGCGTTGCGGGCCGTGATCACGGCGGCGTTGTTTTCACCCAGCCGCAGGCTCGACGGGCGATTGGGGATGATAGCCAGCGTAGTGATTTCGGCTAGGCTGAGCAGTTGCGGCGGCTTCCCGAAAAACAGCAGCGACGCCGATTTGATGCCTTCAATATTGCCACCGTAAGGTACCAGATTCAGGTACAGTTGGAGGATTTCGTCTTTGCTCAGGCGCACTTCCAGTTGAAAGGCCCGCAGCACCTCAATCACTTTGCTCCCATACGTACGCGGACGTGGCTCCAGCAGACGCACTACCTGCATCGTGATCGTAGATGCCCCCGACGTGCGCTTCCCCGACAGCAGGTTCCGTCCGGCTGCCCGCATCATCGCTACAGGGTTGATGCCGGGGTGCCAGCGAAACCAGCGGTCTTCTTTTTGTCGTATCGTTTGCCGCAACGTGGGTGTAATCTCATCCAGCGTGGCGTACATCCGCCATTTATCGTCGCGGCTCAGAAAAGCATGGAGGGTGGTGCTGTCGGCGGCCGTGACGATGGTGGAATAGGGCACAGACAGCGGGGGCGGAAACAGCCGGTCGAGCAAAAACAGCCCCAGCAGCACCGTCATGGCCACTTTGGGCCAGCGGCGGGTGCGTAGGTAGGGGAGAAGGGCATAGCCGCTTTTGCGTATCAGAGACAAGGTCAGATAACGCACTAGTGTTTTCATTGATCTCGTCCAGCTTCTTGTTGCCTTCACAATATACAAAAGCGTCTTACTTTCGCTCCTCATCTAATCGACTGTTGCTGTGATCAACCTAACTCGACGTATCGGGCTGGCCGCCTCGTTGCTGGCACTGCTTTCGCCCATTGTTCTTGCTCAAAAACTGCCTGCCGATAATCGGGCGGCCATTCGTGAGGCCGATATTAAACGTGATCTCTACAAACTCGCCGATGACCATTTCCAGGGGCGTGTGGCGGGGTCGCTCAACGAGTTAAAAGCATCGGCCTGGATCGCTGAGCAACTCCGGGCGATGGGCCTGCAACCGGCAGGCGACGACGGCACGTATTTTCAGTTCTTCCACATCCAACGCACCCGTGTGAGCGAAACGAGTCGGTTTGTGCTGGGTGGCAAAGCCCTCACCTACGGCCCCGACGTGATTGCCCTGGCCCCTGCCATTGCCTCGGTCGACGCCCCGCTCGTGTATGTCGGCACGGGCACCCCCGCCGAAATGGCCAACGTCGATGTGAAAGGTAAGGCCGTGGCGATTCTCTTCTCGGGCAACCCGCCGGGCAACCTCAGCTTCCGCCGGTTTATGCTCAACACCATGAACGCCCGCGCCGCCGAACTGGTCAAAGCAGGGGCAGTAGCCACCATTTTCGTGTCCGACGACCGGGCACAGGCGGTGTATAACTGGTGGAGCAGTGCCATGGAAATGGGCCGATATGACCTGCCCGGTGGTCCCAACACGCGGGTATTTTCGCAGGCGCCCCTGCTCTGGATGCCTGCCGACAAGCTGCCGCTGGTGAAACAGCCTAATGGGCAGTTTACCAACGTGGTCAATGTAGAGAGCTTCAGCTATCCGTCGGTGAATATTGTGGCGAAACTGCCAGGTACCGACCCTAAACTGCGCGATGAAAACGTACTCATTAGCACGCACCAGGACCACGACGGCATTCGGCGGGCTGTGGCCGGTGATTCGATTTATAACGGGGCCGATGATAACGCTACGGGTTGCGCGGCGGCGTTGGCCATTGGCCGGGCGTTTGTGCAAAAACCAGGCAAGCGCAGCCTGCTGATCGTTTTCCACGGCGCCGAAGAGCGCGGTTTGCTGGGGTCCCGGTATTTTGTAGAACACCCCACCGTGCCGAAATCGAGCATTGTGGCGGTGCTGAACGGCGAGATGATGGGCCGGAACAACCCCGATTCTGCCGCCCTGCTGGGATCGCAACTACCGCACCGCAACTCGATAGCCCTGGTCAACGACGCGATGCAGGCAAACAGGACCGACACAAAATTCAAGCTCGACACGCTCTGGGACCGCCCCGACCACCCCGAAGGCTGGTATTTCCGGTCTGACCACCTGCCCTATGCTCGTGCGGGTATCCCGGCTATCTGCTTCACTACGCTCCTCCACCCCGACTACCACACCCCCCGCGACGAGCCCGCCCGCATCGACTACGCTAAGCTCACGCGCATGACCCGCTGGATGTACCTCACCGCCTGGCGCGTAGCCAACGACGCCGATAAGCCGACGGTGGATGTGGGGTTTAGATTAGAACGATGAGTTTAAGGTTTAACGTCTAAGGTTTAAGGTTGCTTCGCGCTCAACCCTTGCGAACGCGAAGCAACCTTAAACCTTAGACGTTAAACCTTAAACCTTAAACTCACTTATACACCACCCCCTTCCCCTCTATCGGCACGGTAAACCGCTGGAGGGGAATTTTTTGTTTCAGGAGTTCTGCCGTCAGGTCATCGCGGGGTTCAAACAGGCCATCATCGCCCTGCTGGAAGGTACCAAAATGAATACCGATGCTCTGCGGACGACCTAAATCGGTAAATGCCTGCACCGCCCCGACGGGCGACATGTGTACCGGGGCCATGAACCAGGTGGGGCGATAAGACCCGATAGGTAGCATAGCCAGTTTGATGGCACCAGAGGGGCTGCTGGCGGCGCGCTGGGCTATTTTGGGAAACAAATCGCCGTAGCCGGTGTCGCCCGCGAAGTAGATCGTGCCGAAACGGGTGTGGAGTAAATAGCCCGCCCAGAGCGTTCGGTCACGGTCGCCTATGCCGCGGTTGCTGAAGTGGCGGGCTTCGGTGGCTGTTATGGTCAGGTTGGGCAATACCCGCAACGTGTCGTTCCAGTCTAGCTCGCGGGTGGTTTTGCCGCCCACTTTTTTGGGTAGATAGGATACGCCCAGCGGCGTTACCATCTGCGGATTGACATCCTTTGCCAGCCGTTTAAGGGTCTGTAGATCAAGGTGATCGTAGTGGCAATGACTCAGCAGTACTACGTCGATAGGGGGCAGATCCTCGTAGCGGATTCCGGGTGGGCGGCGGCGTTTAATACCCAGCCATTTGGTGGGGCCAATCTTGTTGCTCCAAACGGGGTCGGTGAGTATGTTGAGGCCGTCGGTTTGCAGCAAAAAGCTGGAGTGGCCCACAAACGTGACCACCAGGCTGTCGCCGTAGATGCGGGCTTGGGGTTTAGAACCAGCAGGCGCGTTGGGGGTGTCGAGCCAGGGGCCTTTGTCGCGGTGAAGCAGCCACTTGAACAGGCCACCCTGACGCACCACGGGCGGGCCGGTGTTGACAAACTTTTTGCCGTTGAAATGGTCCGTCACCGGTCCTTTATAGCGCGGGGCGCAGGCGGTAAGGAGTAGCAGGAATAACGTTGGGCAGTAGCGAAACATGGGCAAGCAGGATTACGCCCTCAAAGTACAACAAGCCTGACCGAAATGATAACAAATACAAAAAATGCCCACTAGCTACAAAGAAACTATATTTGAATTTTATAACTGACTCTGTCATGGACATTACCTCTGTAGAAAACTTTTACCAGCAAATTGCTTTTGGATCGGAAGCTGAGTTGCAGGCGCTTTTGCCAAAAGGTATTAACAAGGAAATCGGCCATTTCAATGTGTTTAGTCAGGATGACCTCCGCGAACGCTTAAAGCAAAAGTCGGGCATGCCTTATAACCGCCGTGCCTATTATAAGATCAGCCTGATCTGCGGGCGCAACCGGGCCGAGTATGCCGACCGCGTGATCGACATTGACAAAAGCGCCCTACTGTTTGCTACGCCCAAAGTGCCTTATCATTATATACCACTTGATGCCAATGGGTCGGGCGGCTACTTCTGCATCTTCACCGACGAGTTTTTACTACAAGCCAAAAGCGGCGTGGTACTCGACGAACTGCCCATCTTCAAACCGGGCGGTTACCCCATCTTTGAGCTGACGGACAATGATACCGCCGACATTGCCTACATTTTCAGGAAGATGGCTAAAGAAATAACCTCAGACTACGCCCATAAGTATGACTTGCTGCGCAACTACGTAGTTGAGTTAATTCACTATGGGCAGAAGCTGCAACCGGCCACGTCGCTTTATCCAACCCATACAGCCTCGGCGCGCGTATCGTCGCTGTTCATCGAGTTGCTGGAACGGCAATTTCCTATTGAGTCGCCGCAGCAGCAGTTGAGCTTGCGCACGGCCAAGGATTACGCCGACCGGCTAGCCATTCATGTAAACCACCTCAACAAAGTATTGAAAGAACACACGGGCAAGACAACAACGGCCATTATCAGCAGCCGGATTGCGCAGGAGGCCAAGATTTTGCTCAAACAAACTGACTGGAACGTGTCGGAAATTGCCTATAGCCTTGGGTTCGACGAAGTGGCGCACTTCTCTAATTTCTTCAAAAAACAGACAACCCTTTCGCCGGTGGCTTTCCGGGCGTAATGGGGTAGATTTGATTTTTGCAACAATCCGATTGATGGTTGCAACAGTCCGGCTTTGGGTAGGGCAGACCTTTGTGGCGTAGTTATTCATATCCCAAATGTCTGTCACATGGCAACTCCAAAACTAGCACTCGTCACCGGCGGCAGCCGCGGACTGGGCAAAAACATGGCCCTTAGCCTGGCCAAAAAAGGCATCAACGTGGTATTGACCTACCACAGCAACCAAGCCGAAGCGCAGGCTACCATTGCTGAGATTGAAGCACTGGGCCAAAAAGCCGCTGCCCTTCAGCTAGACACCAGCAACGTCAGCAGTTTCAACGCCTTCTTCGACGGGTTTGTCACGACGCTGAAAAATACGTTCGGCACCGATCATTTCGATTTTTTGATCAACAATGCCGGTACAGCCGTTTACGCGCCTTTCGCTGACACTGAAGAATCTGACTTCGACCACCTGATGAACATCCATTTCAAGGGTGTCTTTTTTCTGACGCAGAAAGCCTTGCCGCTCCTTAATGACGGCGGACGCATCATTAATATCTCGACGGGACTGGCCCGGTTTGTGGGCGTGGGCTACGCGGCTTATGCCAGCATGAAAGGAGCCATCGAAACGCTCTCCCGCTACATGGCGCAAGAACTGGGCAGTCGGCAAATAACGGTCAACGTGGTGGCTCCCGGTGCTATCGAAACCGATTTTGGTGGGGGTGTGGTGCGCGACAATCCGGAGATAAACAAGCATTTGGCCCAACTAACGGCACTTGGTCGTGTGGGCCTGCCCGACGACGTTGGCGGCGTGGTGGCATTCCTGTGCAGCAACGACGCGCACTGGATCAACGGGCAACGCATTGAAGTATCGGGTGGCCATCGTCTGTAGTTTTACGTTTTGTCAGTGTATACATCATAGTCGAATTCCATGAAACTTACGCAAAACACGATATTGGTTACCGGCGGTGGCGCGGGTATTGGTCTGGCCCTAACCGAACGATTCCATGCGGCGGGCAATACCGTGCTGATCTGTGGACGGGATGCAGCCAAACTGCAAGCCGCTGCCAACCGCCTGCCCGGCCTGCGCACGCTGGTCTGCGACGTGGCCAAACCTGCGGAACGTCAGCGGCTGTTTGAGTGGGCCATTTCCGAGGCTCCGCAACTGAATGTGCTGCTCAACAACGCGGGTATTCAGCGGGAAGTACAGCTTGGCGAGGCAGATGAAGACTGGGAAACCCGGGCCGTTGAGATTGCTATTAATTTCGAAGCGCCCATTCATCTGGTCTCCCTGTTTACCCGGCACTTGCAGCAGCAGACCAACCCCGTTATCATGAACGTATCGTCGGGGCTGGCGTTTGCTCCCATAGCGCGGATTCCCATCTACAGTGCCACCAAAGCAGCCATCCATTCCTACACACAGTCGTTGCGTCGTCAGTTAGCCCACACACCGGTGCAGGTAATCGAGATCATTCCGCCGGCGGTACACACCAACCTCGGCGGCACTGACCATTCGTTTGGTGTAGCCGTGGATGAATACACCGATAGTGTTATGGAACAGTTAGCTACTGATAGTCAAGAGATTGTGTATCAAATATCAGCAAAGTTAAGTCAGTCATCGCGCGCCGAACTCGACATGATGTTCGAGCGGATGAACGGGTAAAAATTTCCGTAGTACCTTTGCACCGTTAATCTTACAGGGGTGCCTTATAACAACGGGCTGAGATTATACCCATAGAACCTGATGCGGATAATGCCGCCGAAGGGAACGTAAAATGAGTTTAATGTCTAAAGTCTAATGCCTAAAGTTGCTTCGCTAGTTATTGTAGCTAGCGAAGCAACTTTAGACATTAGACATTAAACCTTAAACTTCCTTCTTCCACCAAGATAGGCCTCGGCCCCTAAGCCTTTCGTAAACCGTTTGAGTCGTCATGACCAACGCTACGACCTATCGTTTCGCTGCCACACTGCTGCTGTGGTGCCTGTTTCACCTGCCCACCTGGGCGCAACAAATCACGACACTTTCCGGCACCGTCCGGGACCTCGGCGGTGGGGGCTTACCCGGTGTCGCTATCACGCTCGATGGTTCGCTGAAGGGCACCAATACCGACGCTAACGGGGCGTTTTTGTTAACAAACCTTCGACCCGGAACGTACCATATTCGCGCCTCTATGGTGGGCTACGATGCTGTTGATCAGGGTGTTAGTTTGCCTCTGAACAGACCGTTGATCCTGTCGCTACGGCAGAGCGACGTAGTAATGGACGAGGTGGTTGTACTGGCTACGCGGGCGGGCGAAAAATCGGCGATTGCCTACACCGACGTGACTAAGCGCGACCTGGTAAAGCTCAACCTGGGGCAGGATTTGCCTCTGCTGCTCAACTTTACACCCTCAGTTGTGACCACGTCTGATGCCGGTGCGGGCGTAGGCTACACGGGTATCCGCATCCGTGGGTCCGATGCCACGCGGGTGAACGTTACGCTCAACGGCATTCCGTATAACGACGCCGAATCGCAGGGGACGTACTGGGTAAACATGCCTGACTTCGCGTCGTCGGTCAACAGTGTGCAGATTCAGCGGGGCGTGGGTACGTCTACCAATGGAGCCGGGGCGTTTGGCGCGAGCGTGAACGTGCAAACCAACGCGCTCCAGAAAGATCCCTATGCCGAAGTAAACCTGTCGGGTGGCAGCTTCAACACGCGCCGCGCCACGGTGCAGGCGGGTACTGGTCTCATGTCAGGGCACTTCGTGGTCGATGCCCGGCTGTCGAAAATAGCGTCAGACGGGTACATCGACCGGGCTTCATCGGATCTGAAATCGTTCTATGTGTCGGGGGGGTATTACGACCAGAAAAGCTTCGTGCGGCTAAACGTGTTTTCGGGGCAGGAGAAGACCTATCAGGCCTGGAATGGTGTGCCGGAAGACATCCTGGCTTCCAACCGTCGGTACAACGAATTCACGTACCCAAACCAGACCGATAATTACCAACAGGATCAGTACCAGTTAATTACGTCGACCGAACTGAGCCGAAACTGGCGGGCCAACGTGTCGCTGTTTTACACGAAAGGGCGTGGTTATTACGAAGAGTTCAAAGAGGCCGACAAGCTGAGCAAATACGGCCTGCCCAACGTGGTCATCCGCGATTCGGTTACGACGCGCACCAACCTGGTACGTCGCCGGTGGCTGGATAACGACTTCTACGGCACCGTTTTCTCGTTCGATTACGACAATAAGAATCGGCTCACCGCCAACATTGGTGGGGGCCTGAACCGGTATACGGGCAAGCACTTCGGCGAGGTGATTTCGGGGCAGTTCGTGCCCGCTACGCCGTTCCGTTATTACGAAGACGATGCCACCAAAACAGATGTAAACGGCTATGCTAAAGCGTTTTATCAATTCACGCCGAAACTCAATGCCTTTGTAGACTTGCAGGTTCGGCAAGTGAATTATTCGTTTCTGGGCTTCAATAGCAAACTGCAGAACGTGCAGCAGCAGGCGGCACTGACGTTCTTCAACCCCAAAGCGGGCGTAACCTACACCGTCAACGACCGCACCACGGCCTATGCTTCCTTTGGCGTGGGCAACAAGGAGCCTAACCGTGACGACTATACGCAATCGACGCCCGGCAGTCGCCCCTTACCCGAAACGCTCTACGATTGGGAAGCCGGCGTGAAAACCCGCACCAACCGCGTGGCTCTGAGCCTGAACGGTTATTTCATGAACTACAGTAACCAATTGGTGCTCAACGGGGCTATCAATGACGTCGGTGCATTTAACCGGATCAACGTGCCGAACAGCTACCGCGCAGGAATCGAGGTGGAGGCAACCACCCTGTTGACCAAAGCGTTGCGCTGGAACATA
Source organism: Fibrella rubiginis (assembly GCF_017353185.1). Lineage (GTDB taxonomy): Bacteria > Bacteroidota > Bacteroidia > Cytophagales > Spirosomataceae > Fibrella > Fibrella rubiginis. Next base: position 127,085 of record NZ_JAFMYV010000017.1, read on the forward strand.
AACGGTACGTTCAGCCAAAATAAAATTCGGAATTACACGCAGTTTTTCGATACCGACGCCGGACAGGAGTCGCGACAGTTTGTTCAGACCGACATTGCCTTTTCGCCCAATGTGGTGGCTGGGTCGCAACTGTTGCTAACGGTAGCTAAAAGCCTGGAAATCGGTTTGTTATCGAAATACGTAGGCCGACAGTTTCTGGACAATACCAGCAGCAACGACCGGAAACTGAACGCCTATTTCGTCAACGACCTGCGGTTTATCTACACGCTGAAACCGACCTTTGCCAATCAGCTTTCGTTCACACTCTTGATCAACAACCTGTTCAATGAGTTGTACGAATCGAACGGCTACACCTACGCCTACATTAGCGAAGGCAAAGTTGCCTCCTATAACGCCTACTACCCACAAGCCACCAGGAATGTCCTGGCGGGGGTGAGAGTGAAGTTTTGATTTTGGATTGGGGATTTCGGATTTCGGATTGGCTGACGCAAGAGTACTCTGGCGTCAGCCTACATGCGTCAGCCAATCCGAAATCCGAAATCCCCAATCCAAAATCCTATGCTCCGCTTTTTCAACGAAGACACTGAGTTTAAGCTGCCGCAGAAGCTGGCGGTGAAAAAATGGCTCACGGCGCAGGCCAAAGCTGAGGGGCATGATGTGGGCGATTTAAACTACATTTTCGCCACGGATGAATATGTGCTGGGCGTGAACAAAGAATACCTTCAGCACGATTTCTATACCGATATCATCACCTTCGACAACCGCGAGTTTGACGACGACCCCATCGAAGGCGATATCTACATCAGCGTAGACCGCGTAGCCGACAATGCTGCTCAACTCGGCATTGCGCCTGAGCAGGAAATGCGCCGCGTACTGGCCCACGGCCTGCTCCACCTCTGCGGCTACGGCGACAAATCGGAAGAGGAAATCAGCGTGATGCGGGCGAAGGAGGATGAATGGTTATTAATGTACAATGTACAATGAACAATGTACAATGTACAATGGC
>NZ_JAFMYV010000018.1 GCF_017353185.1 Fibrella rubiginis
TCTCTGTGCCGCAGCGGCGGACCGTCTCTGTGGTTAAAAACAACCCTGCTTCACAAAAGCACCCTAACCACCATGCGTTATACCCACGTCACTGCCGACAAGATCAGCGCATTTAATAGTCCGCTAGATGAGCTATAACGGGTTGATGGGTAGATGCCGTCGAAGCAGTTGGCGCAGTTGCGACAGACTGAAAAACCGGCTTTTGAGTACGTAATCGACCGTGTACCGTTTAACAGCCCGTTTCATGACAATGATTTCCCCACGTGCGTTCAACCGGTACAGCCGACCCTGCGCGTCGAGGAAATAGTTGGGATAGCCGTCAATATCCCACACCCGGTCGGCGGCGACCAGTACCTGTTTGTGTTTCACACTACTTTTACTGAGAATGGTTGGAAGTAAAGGTAGCGTTTCTCATCTTGTCAACACATTCGCTTGTCTTTGACGTTAAAAACAAAACGCGGAACTATAACGTGCTGATAGCCAAACCAACGTAGTTCCGCAACTTTGCGTACATTAACTTGTTGGGCGGGGCCAGCCATAAAAGGGCTTGTGCGTGGTCCGTTTGGCGTGTGACAGGTTGCTCGCTTGTGGAGCCGTCGGGCGGTGCGTGGGGTCAGTTTCGGCTGACATTTTGCACGCCTGAGTAAGTGAAGTTTGGATCTTCTAAGTCCGTCGCTCCGGCGACAAAACACACGCCTGAGTGAGGTAGGTTTGGGCTTTCGTTCCGGGCCTCGCTTGACAATGAGCAGGCCCCTCCACTAATTCTTGTATTATGACCATTCAACACCACCAAGTAGAAGAGCAAAAAATTGCCGAGATAATCTCGACGGAGGTGATTATTCAAACCGTTGAGGATGGAGCTAATTTAGTGGCCAATATCTACTACCAAGGCTATGACGCCCTAATTCTACATCAAGGCAATCTCACGGCTAACTTTTTCGATCTGACGACTCAACTAGTGGGTGAAATCCTGCAAAAGTTTTCCAACTTTCGAGTTCGCTTGGCTATTGTTGGCGATTTTAGCTCGTATTCAAGTAAGAGTCTCCAGGCTTTCATAGCCGAGAGTAATAAAGGCGGTCAAATTAACTTTGTCAGTTCAATAGCGGAGGCTTTGATTAAACTCTCAAAGGCATAAGTCAAGGGCGGGTTTCCGCTCCGCGCTGCTATCCTTCCGTTGACAGGTTGCTCGCCGGTGGAGCCAAGTTGGGGGCCACCCAACATACGAAGGGCGTAAAGGCTCGCTTCGCTCACCATCGCCCCTTCGGGGTGTTGGGTGGCCCGTTCATGTCGGGGCTTGCGTGGCTCCCCTCTTTCGTTCGACAGGTAGCACGGCTCAGGAGCCATCGGGTGGTGCGTTAGGGCGGTCTTAGCTGACAGTGCGCTCGCCTGAGTGATGCAAGTTGCAGGCTTCCAAGTCCAGTTTCAGGCTGACAGTTGGCACGTATTGGTGAGTCAATTTACTGTTAATCAAATAATTATTATTTGATTCCTGCGTGGATTGGCCTCGGTTGACCAGGCTAACGCCCCCGTAAGGCGACTTTATGTCAACCCATCTTCAATTAATATGACTCCTGCTATCAAAACCATTCTGAAAGCTGTAACAACACTTAACTTATCTGACAAACTTAACTCATTATTGTTAACTCCTACTTGACTATACACAGATGAGTATTAGCTTACGTTGCAAAACTACCTATTCTTACATCCATATAAACTGACACAGCGTATGAAGGCATTAGATATTTTGAAGCTATACAAAAATGAATATCCGACGATTGAATTGGATATGTTATCTGCTGAAAAATATGAAATAAACGGAAACTTAAAATATGCAGGTGAGAAGTACAAGTTCATTGCTAGAAACCTTCTAAAACTCAAACTCGCGCCATTTGCAATAGATTATTATTTGATAGCCAGCGATTTATTCATCAAATCAACTAATTATGAAAAAGCTATCGGAACAGAGCTAACCATCTACCAGATATATAGACTTGAGAATAATACAGTAGGAATGGCGACCACTTATGAAAAAATTGCTTCCTATTACAAATATTATATGAATAATAATGGAACAGCAGGATCATACTATATGATGTCTGCAAAACTATACGAGCGAGATCAGAATTACTCATCTGCTTTTAAAAAGGCCAGATTTGCTTGCGAGTGTTTAGAAAACATCAGGAATAGTGAGCTGAAAAGAAGTGCTAATAGTCTTGCTTTTAGGATGGCTCTTCAATCAAGATATTATGAAAGAGCAGGGATACATGCAAAAAAATGGCTCGATTTAATGCCCAAAGACTATTCACCGCATTATATATCTATATGTATGAAAGGTTACAGATCATTCATCGATACAGATAGAGCAAATGATGCATTCTATTTCGTAAATGAAATAGTTATAGCACATTATGAAAAAGGTATAACACAGGACAAAATTATTAAATACTTGATTGATGGAATAAAACTGTATATTAAAGATACTAAGGAGATGAATGAATTATACAACACAAGAATTCTTTCAGAGCTTAAAACAAATATTGATTCTCAATTTAAGTATTCAATTGAACTCAGAGCGTTTTCTAATTCACTTGGCCTAGATCATATAGCTAATTTTTTTTATTTACAAGAGAAGGAGTTAATAAGGCAGAAGGCAAAAAATAGTAGAACATATTACAAATATTTCAACTATACATTGTGGAAAATATCATGTAGCTATGGTACTAGTCTTATCAGGTGGTTTCTAACATCTGCCATAATTATCGTTGTATTTGGGGTGTTGTACTCTGATTTTAGTTTTGTTAATATTGAGAATACATCGCTCAGGAATATTGTATCTGATATAAAACCAAGTGTAAAAATTACAAGCATTGATAATTGGTTTTCTCCTTATTATTATAGCGTTGTAACTTTTGCAACATTAGGTTATGGAGATATATTACCGAGTGATCTCTCAGGACAAATCTTTTCAGTGATAGAAGTACTAACTGGATATTTGATGCTCGGAGGACTACTGTCTGTTTTTTCAAAGAAAATGATAAGATAATTTTATCATCAGTAAACTTCGCTATTTGGCATTTACGGCTGACAGTTACATTTAAGAACACCATTATTCTTTGCCCAACACGACTGGGGGTAAAAAGGTTAGCTAAGTTGGGGCTTCGTTTGCGTAGGCTGGGTTGCGCTGGTCGGCTCTGTGATAGGACCGTCTGTCGGTCGACAGGTTGCTCGCCCCCGGCGGCAAATAGAGGGCATCCCAACCAGCTGGGGGTGTAAAGGCTCCTACGTCGCCATCAGCCCCCAAGGTCGTTGGGTGCTTCCATCCATCATGCAAGTGGACGTTTCACGTATCGCACCCACCCCTATGCCAACGTATGAGGGCGACTTTCAAAGCAGGAGATGTGTCTGTTGTTAGTTCAATAACCGCTTATGGCTACCGCCAGGCAACCGAGTAGGCTAGGTAGGCTAACAAGGCTGCCAATTCTGAGCGCCTCATGAGGCTGTCCTGGAATTAGTCATGGAGTCAACTAAGCTGGCCTTATGAGTTTGCTTCATGGCTACAGACTCAATTACAGTAGGCTGCGATGACCTTGTAAGCCGGATTGTATCCTAGTTCACCCGCTTTGGAGAGGTCGAGGCACCCGCCGTTTTCGTCGCCAAGGCTGTTTTTAAGGATACCCCGAATGTAGTAAGCTTCGGCGTAGCGTGGATTGAGCTTAATGGTGTTGTTGCAGTCAATGATGGCCGCGTGCTGATCGCCCTGCTCTGACCGGATCAGCGCGCGCGTGAAGTAGGCATCAGCGTAGGTTGGATTTAGCTCAACGGCCCTGTTCATGTCGGCAATGGCCAGCCGCGCGTCACCCTGCGCCTTGCGGCTGCTGCCCCGGCTCAAATAAGCTTCGGCCCGGTCTTTACTGAGCTTATTGATGCTGCTCCGCGCCTGCACCTGGTTGCGGAAGTTGTCGAGCACGTCGCGGGTGAGGCGGCTGGCATATACCTGCTTCGCCTCTTTATTCACGTTGGCATTGTCGATCTCGATAGCCTGATTGAAATCCTGAATAGCGCCTTTGTCGTCGGCGAGTTTGCTGCGGCACAGGCCCCGCCCGTAATACGCCGGGTAGTAGGTGCCCATAAGCCGGATGGTCTGGTTGAAGTCGGTCAGCGCCGCTTTATAGTCGTCGAGTTTGCTCTTGGCGAAGCCCCGGTAATAGTATGATTCGCCGTCTTCGGGGTTCAGCTCAATGGCTTTGTTGAGGTCGGCGATGGCCCCGGCAAAATCGTTCAGCGCCACCCTCGATACACCCCTGCCCGCGTAGGCCAGGGGCTTTTTTGGTGTTGCGTCAATTACTTTGGCAAAGTCGGGCAGACTTCCCTTCACGTCGTCGAGGCGCTGTTTGGTAATTCCCCGCAGGTAATAAGCGTCTATGTTGGCCGGGTTCAGTTCAATGGCTTTGTTGAAGTCGGCCAGAGCACCCCGGTATTGCTCCACGCGGCGGCGGCTCTGGCCCCGGTTGTAGTAAGCCTGGGCATTGGCAGGGTTGAGTTCAATAGCCCGGCCGTAGTCGAGCAGAGCACCGCGGTCATCATTTTGCTTGCTTTTGCTGGCCCCCCGACTGAGGTAGACAAGGGCGTCGCCGGGGTTGAGTTCAATGGCCCGGTCGTAATCGAGCAGCGCCCCCCGGTGGTCGTTCAGGTTTGCTTTGGCCAGCCCGCGGTTGTAGTAGCTCTCGGCCCGGTCGGGGTTCATGGTTATAGCTACGCTGAACGCTTTTAAAGCCCCGGTAAAGTCTCCGGCTCGATTTTTGAGGATACCCTCATCAAAACTATCAACGGGATTTTGTTGAGCAGCAGCCCTCCAGGGTTGACATAATAAACACAGGACCAGAGCGGCCAGGGGCAGTAAACAGCGCTTCATAGGTGGTAGGTACAACTGACGGTGAGTCGCCAACGGAACGACAATCAGAATTGTACCACAAATTCCGCACCATCATTTTGCCGGTAGCTAAGTTGACCACGTAGCTGCTGGGTGAGTGCTTTTACCAGCCGCATACCCAGCGATGCCCCCGACAGATTCATGATGCCGTTGGGAATACCAGGGCCGTTGTCACGAACGGTGAGCCGGTTGCGGCCATCATCCGTCCGGTCCAGAATCAGCTGAATACGGCAATCGCCCATGTTATAAAAAGCATGCTTGAATGAATTGGTAATCAGTTCATTCACGATAAGCCCCAGGGGCACGGCCGTGTCGAGCGATACGTTGAGCGCAGCCACGTTGTCTACTTTGATAGCCACATTCGGGATCAGCTCGGCATGGTGGTGGGCAATAATACGCGTCAGCTCTTCCAGGTAAGCGCACAGATCAACGGTGCTGACATTTTCGTTTTTATAGAGCTTTTCGTGCAGAATAGCGATGGACTCAAGCCGTTTTTCGCTTGTACGCAGCGCGTTCAGGGCGCGGGCATCGGTCACGGTGTTTGTTTGCAGCCTTAGAATAGAGGCAATCACCTGCAAATGGTTGCGCATCCGGTGGTGGCTTTCCCGCAGCAGCATCTTCAGTTCTTCCGATTCCTGCGCGGCTCGTTTGTCCACTTCGGTCAGGTAAACTGTTTTGTCAAAGAAAACAAAGAAAATAGTAATGAGCGCGGCAAAACTGAACGAGCAAAGCAGCAGATACCCCACCGACGTGAATGGGATGAAGCCAATCCATTTCGAATAAAAAAACAGGGTGCCGGCAATACCAAACGTGATGATGATGTTGACCAGAATCTGCTTCCAGAGGGTCCAGCGACGTTGTTGCTCCCTACGATGCCGGGGAAATAGCAAACCCAACAGCACCCCCGGCAAACCCACCCATATGGCAACGGGAACGCCAAAGCCCAGTAGCACCCAGAATTTGTGGGGATGCCGGAACTCTGCCAGGCCAAACGGTTGAAAGACCAGATCAACGAGCGCGACAATCATACCCGCAATAGTGGCCTTTAATCCGGCATTGCGGACCGTAAAGGGCTGCGGATACGGTTGTTTTAACCGGCTGACAAGAAAGGGATAGAGCGACATAGGTTGCTACCAAGACAACCCATAAAGCTAAGTCTATTTTTATTGCCTTAAACTAACAACTATCTGACCGGTCAGCGATTCGCCCGGATCCAGGATCGTTAGCCCCTCATTATTATTAAACGAATCGACGTTGGCCGTCAGGGGTTCAATGGCAATGCTGTCGCGGCGTCCCGGTGTGTAGATTACGAGGTAGGGCAACGATTCACTTTGTTCCACCACCAGACTGACCCCTTCGGTTGGCCAGCGCACCACCGTTTCGGCCCGACGCTGGGCATTAACGCGGGTTGGGTCAACCACAAATGGCGTATCGAATGACACATCTTTGAGCGAAGCCGGGCCACGGTGAACGTCGCTGGCGGGTTGCTGACCGTTTGGAATCATGTGCTGATCGAGGTGTATTTCGGTCTTCACAGGCAGGGTCAGTTCCAGCTCATCGGTATCGGCGTTGTTGAGCGTGAAGTAGGGATGCCAGCCAAATGCCGCCGGACAGCGGGCCGTGCCCGTATTCATGGCCGCAAACGTGAAATCCAGCCCCTGGTCATTTAGGGTGTAGGTAACCGCCAGTGAAAACGGAAACGGGTAGCCCGACAGGTCGCCCGGGTAGTCGTATTGCACACTGATCTGGGCGTGCTGAGCGCTGGTCTCCTGGCGCATCACCCGAAATGCTTTGCCATGTACGAAGCCGTGCAGGGCGTTGCTACGCCGGGTTTCGTTTAGTGGCAAGGCATACGCTTCGCCATCGAAGCGGTATACACCCTGAAAAATCCGGCTGGGATACGGGTACAGGAGCGCACTGGCGTAGGTCTCGTCGGCCCAGAGCACCTGCGCCGAACCAGCTGTATCAATAACCTTATACCGCTTGCCGTCGCGGCGCAACACCAGTTGCCGCAGGATGCCGCCAAAAGCGGGTAGTACCGTGGCCCATTCACCTGTTTCGGTATTGGCTAAAATATAGTCGATGAGCGGCGGAGCGCCTTCGATGGGGTCAAGCTGGCGGGTTGTAATCGTGTACATATGGATCAGAAAGGCCTATTTACCTACAGAATCCACAAAGTACGGGGGTTGTTTGGAAAAAGGAGTGCAAGGTTTAACGTCCAAGGTCCAAAGTGGGCTGACGCTGCAATATGCGTGCGTCAGCCCACTTTGGACCTTGGACGTTAAACCTTGCACTCCTCTCTCAATACCAGCGGTAGGTCAAACCAGCCGAGAGCAGGAGGTTCTGGGCACCATTGATCTCGTTGTATTTGTAGAACACGTTCTGGTACTGCGCCTGAATCTCGCCGCCAAGGCCCTTTTCGCGTTTGCCAAATACTTTCACACCAATGGCTGGCGCAATGGCCCCCGCAAATTTCTTGTCGGTGTCGGCCAGGGTGCCGTAGTAGTTGGTGTAGTTCATAAACGCACCACCGCCCGCCACCTGTACGTAGGGCCGGATGGGAGCCGCCGGATCACTAAAATAGTACGCCGCCGAAGCCATCACGGGCGTCATGGTCAGGGTGCGGGTCTGCACCGCCGAAATCGTTTCGCCCGATGTAAACGTGGTCAACTGCCGGGGCAACCGTTGCTGATTGTACTGGTAACCCGTTTGCAAACCCAGCGAAAAATTCTGCGGAAACTGCCACTCCATCGTCAGCAGGGCGTTGGCGGGTGAAATCGTTGAGATGTAATTCCGGCTACTGCCCATTGGCAACCCAACACCATACCGCAACGACGTGTTGAACGTCACGTACCGGCTGTATGTCGACTCGCGCATGAGGTTGTAGGCGTTGAGGCGGGGCCGCCCGTAGGCGTCGCGGTTTGGGTCTGTCCGGGGTGTGGGGTTAGGGGCAGGGGTCGTTCCACGTTCGGGCAAATCCTGCGCCCGGCCCGATAAGGTGGCCAGTCCCAGCAGAGCGGCCATTATGATTGACTTGTTCATAGGTTGTTGACAATTAGCGTGTTGCCTTCAGGTAGGTTGACTGAGCAAACGCGTCGGTGATGAGTTTGTTGATCGAAGCCGTATCGAAAATTCCGTTGCCACGTAGTTCGGCCTGGTAGATCACGCGCAGTTGATTCTGCGGGGCGTTGGGGTCGGTAGTGGGCGTAGTGATAACCCGGTTCTTGAGGTCTACTAACTCCACGCGCCAGTAGCGGTCTGTTACCTGGTAGTACTGGTAATAGCTGGGGTAGTAGGCCGAATAGCCGTAGCCATACCCGTAGCCCCAGTAGTTACCATAGCCCGCGTAGGGGTTGGTGGTCACGCCCGTGTAGCGATTGTTCACGCGCGTAACGGCCACGCCCAGGTCAGCCGATTTCCCCGCCGCCACGCGCGTATAGCCCCGATTGGTCAGCTCCTGAGCTACCTGCGCTACAATCTGTTGCTCAACAGGCTGGCTGGACTGGCTATAACCGTTATTCGACTCCACAATAACCGAGTCGGGCAGGCTAAACGTTTTGTACTGACTAAAATCAATCTGCCGGTCGTAGTTGGTAATCAATACGTTAGAGTCAGCCGGGGTCAGGTTATTAACGGCGTTATCAGTACAGGCCGATAGGCCCACACCAAGGCCCAGCGCCAGCACAGCCGCTGCCAGGGGCCGCCGGAATTGGCCACTTATCTTACTTGTTTTCATAGGATTAACGTTGGATTTGCACTACCTACAAAACGTATAGACTATACCAAAAGTTTGTCGTGGCCCGGCGTTAATGAGATCCTAATTTATTTCCAGCCAGGGGTTAATCCCGCGCCTTATCCAGAAACTTCCTTCTGGAACCCTACACACCATTTCAAGCCTTATAGGGTTAGGCAGATGCCGTATCTTTGCCGTTTGAAACGATCTAGTAGACTGTGCTGTACACGGAATATAAAAACCTCAATTACGCCGCTCTTGCCGAGGCGGTGCTGGCGCACTGGAAGGAAACAAACGCCTTCGAACAGTCGGTAACCCTGCGGGAAGGAAAGCCGACCTTTACGTTTTACGAAGGCCCTCCCTCGGCCAATGGCATGCCGGGCATTCACCACGTGATGGCCCGTGCCATTAAAGATATTTTCTGCCGCTACAAGACGCTGAAGGGCTTTCAGGTGCCCCGCAAAGGTGGCTGGGATACCCACGGCCTACCCATCGAGCTTCAGGTAGAGAAAGAACTCGGCATCACCAAAGACGACATTGGCAAGACCATTTCGGTGGCCGAATACAACCAGAAATGCCGCGAGACGGTCATGCGATTTACTGACCGCTGGAACGACCTGACCGAAAAAATGGGCTACTGGGTGGACCTCGAACACCCTTACGTCACCTACGAAACAGATTATATTGAGTCGGTATGGTGGCTGCTCAAGCAACTTTACGACAAAGGGTTGCTCTACAAGGGCTACACCATCCAGCCGTTTTCGCCGAAAGCGGGTACGGGGCTCAGCTCGCACGAACTGAACATGCCGGGTACGTATAAAGACGTAAAAGACACCACGGTGGTAGCGCAGTTTAAGGTGAAACCCAACGGCAAGTCGGGCTTTCTTTTCTTCGACTCCGCCGACGCCGATGTATACATCCTGGCCTGGACTACCACGCCCTGGACCCTGCCCGCCAACTCGGCCCTGACGGTGGGCGCCAACATTGATTACGTGCTGGTGAAGACCATCAATCCCTACACCTTCATGCCGGTACACGTGGTGCTGGCCAAGAACCTGGTGGGCCGGTGGCTGAACGAAAAAGGGCGCGTCGACAGCATCAACAGCCCTGCCTTTGATGCCTACCTCTCGACCGACAAAATCATCCCCTGGGCGCTGGTGTCGGAGTTTAAAGGGCAACACCTGGAAGGCATCGAATATGAGCAGTTGATGCCCTATGTTAGCCCCACGCCAAAGGAAAACGAGGGCAAACCATTCCGCGTAATTCTGGGCGATTTTGTGACCACCGAAGACGGTACGGGTGTGGTGCATACGTCGCCTACGTTCGGCGCTGATGACTTCCGCGTAGCACAGCAGAATGGTATTCCGGCCATCATGGTCAAAGACGAAACCGGCAAGGATGTGCCCATTGTGGATCGTCAGGGGCGTTTTGTGACTGAAATCACCGACTTTGCGGGGCGGTATGTGAAAGAGGAATATTACAGTGACGAAGAACGCGCCGACCCCGACTTCAAACCCACCGACGTGCTGATTGCCATTCAGCTGAAGGAGGAAAACAAAGCGTTTCGGGTGGAGAAGTACGAACACCCTTACCCCCACTGCTGGCGCACCGATAAACCCATTCTGTACTACCCCCTCGATAGCTGGTTTATCAAAACCACGGCGGTGAAAGACCGGCTGGTGGAACTAAACAAAACCATCAACTGGCAACCCGAAAGCACCGGCACGGGCCGCTTTGGCAACTGGCTCGAAAACCTCGTGGACTGGAACCTGAGCCGCAGCCGGTTCTGGGGTACGCCCCTGCCCATCTGGCGCTCGGAAACGCGTGAAGAGATTTGCATCGGTTCTGTGGCAGAATTAGTCGGGCAGGTGCAAAAAGCCCTTGCCTCGGATATACTGACTGCTGAGCAACGAGCTAACAACGAGTCGTTTATGGTCGCCTACGCGGCTGGTAACGTTGATCTCCACCGGCCTTATTCCGACGAAATTTACTTCGTATCAGGGTCAGGTAAGCTCATGCAGCGCGAACCGGACCTGATCGACGTGTGGTTCGATTCGGGGGCCATGCCGTATGCACAATGGCATTATCCGTTCGAGAACAAGGACCAATTCGAGCAGTCGTATCCGGCTGATTTTATCTCGGAAGGTGTTGACCAAACGCGGGGCTGGTTCTTTACGCTCCACGCCATCGCGGGTATGCTGTTCGACTCGGTAGCGTTCAAAAACGTGGTTTCAACGGGCCTGGTGCTGGACAAAAACGGCCAGAAAATGTCGAAACGGCTGGGCAACGCCATCGACCCCTTCACCACGCTGTCGGAGTACGGGGCCGATGCCACGCGCTGGTACATGATGACCAACACCGAACCCTGGGACAACCTGCGCTTTAACCTCGACGGGGTGGCCGAAGTGCAGCGGCGGTTCTTCGGTACGCTGACCAACACCTACAATTTCTTTGCGCTTTACGCCAACGTAGACGGCTACCGAATTGAGCCGTTCGACCGGGACGCCGAACTGCGCATCCCGCGCGAGCAACTGCCCGAACTGGATCGGTGGATTCTGTCGAAACTGAACACACTCATTCGCGAGGTAGAGGCTTCTTTTGAGGCGTATAACCCCACCAAAGCGGGGCGGCTGATTCAGGACTTCGTTAATGACCAACTCTCGAACTGGTATGTGCGCTTGTGTCGGCGGCGGTTCTGGGCCGGTAAAATGAGCACCGACAAACGGGCGGCTTATCAGACCCTGCACCACTGCCTGACGTCGGTGGCGCAGTTGATGTCACCCATTGCGCCGTTCTACGCCGACTGGCTGTATCAGAACCTGACGGCCGCTGTTCGGCAGGAGTCAATTGCCCAAAACAGCGCAGTGACGGACCACCCGTTCAGGCATGATTCGGTGCATTTCACAGACTGGCAGGGTGCTGAAGAAGACTGGATCGACACGGACCTGGAAGAGGCAATGGCCCTGGCGCAGCAGATCAGTTCGATGGTGCATTCCCTGCGGAAAAACCATAAACTGAAGGTGCGGCAACCCCTGTCGCGGGTGCTGATCCCGGTGGTCTCGGTAGGGCAATCAACGAGCACCATGCAACGGCAGATCGAGCAGGTGGCCCCGATTATTGAGTCGGAGGTGAATGTGAAAACGGTGGAATTTGTGGCCGACGCCAGCGGGTTGCTGACTAAAAAGGTGAAGCCCAACTTCAAAGCCCTCGGCCCCAAATTCGGTAAGCAGATGAAAGACGTAGCCGCCGCCATCACGGCCATGACATCCGACGAATTGACCCAGTTGGAACGCACCAGTAACCTGCAACTAGCTGGTTTTGATTTGCAACTGACCGACGTAGAGATCCTGACCGAAGATGTGCCCGGCTGGGTAGTGGCCGTTGATGGTCCGCTGACGGTGGCCCTCGACGTGACCGTGACTGATGAGCTACGCCGCGAAGGCATTGCCCGCGACCTGGTAAACCGGATTCAGAACCTGCGGAAAGATCAGCAGTTCGACGTGACCGACAAGATCAACGTGGCCCTGGAGCGCAATAATGAGCTACTTTCTGAAGCCGTAGAGGCCAACCGCGCCTATATTCAGCAGGAAGTGCAGGCCGTAAAACTGGAGTTGGTACCCAGCCTCAACGGGGGCTCGGTGGAAATTGATATGGATGAGTTTGTGCTGAAAGTCAAGGTCGAACGGGTGTAATTCTACTTTGGCATGGTGTTTGTAAAAATACTTAGTAATCCATAAACGTGATAGGCGATCTGTCTCGTTAACACACACAAACCTTGGTAAGCCCGGCTACGTTGTATGCCGGGCTTCTTTGTTTTAAGCACCGTCATTTATAGACAGCACCGGCTTGACCCCTACCTTTGCGGCATAACCCGTCAACTCTCCCGTATGCCTCAACGGATACTTGTTCTCCTCTTTGTGCTCGGCACGTTCCCGGGCTTTGTCTTTGCCCAGGCCATTACCCGTGGGCCTTACCTGCAACGGGTCACGCCAACGGGCGTTACCGTTCGCTGGCGCACCGACGTACCCACCGACAGCCGGGTGCGGTACGGCGCGGGGCTTTCACAGCAAGCCGTTGACAATGCCCAGACAACTGAACACATTGTGGTGTTGACCGGGCTGCAACCGGCCACACGCTACACCTATGCCGTGGGTACGTCGAAAGTCGATTTGTCGCCCGCCAATGACGCCTCCTACGCGTTCAAAACAGCCCCGGCGTTTGGGTCGAATGAAGCGGTGCGGGTGTGGGTACTGGGCGATTTTGGGGCCATTGGCCCTCGTCAGGATCAGGCGTTTTCGTCGTATAAAGCCGCCACCAAAAACCAGCCGCCCGACCTTTGGGTGTGGCTGGGGGATAATGCCTACTCCTATGGTCGCGATGACGAGTACCAGCGCAACGTATTCGATTATTACCCCGAACAGCTCCGCAGCCTGCCGTTCTACGCCACCCCCGGCAACCACGATTACCACGACGACGTCAACGACTTCAACGTTCCCTACTTCGCGCTGACCACCCCACCCACCAACGCCGAGGCGGGCGGCGTAGCGTCTAAATCAACGTCTTATTATTCCGTCGACTACGGTCCCCTGCACCTGATTTCGCTCGATTCGTACGGTAACTTTCCTGGTCAGGGACGCATTTTCGATACCACCAGCACCCAGATCGAGTGGTTGAAGCGGGATTTGGCGGCCAACGCAGCCTCGGCAAAAAAGCGTCCCTGGACCGTCATTTTCTTTCACCATCCTCCCTACACGCAGGGGTCGCGCAATTCCGACACCGAGCAGGACCTGATTCTGAATCGTGCCCGGCTCACGCCCATTTTCGAGCGGTATAACGTGGATCTGGTGCTCAGCGGCCACAGTCACATCTATGAACGAACCTACCAGATCCGCAACCACCGCGACCTGTCGGCCACGTTCAACAAGCGGACGATGGCCACCGACACCAGCACCGGACGGTACGACGGCTCGGCCAACTCATGCCCCATCGTGCAAAAGGACGGCAGCCTGATCTACATCGTCAACGGGTCGGGCGGCGCGTTGGGCGGCCGGGCACCGAATTACCCGCACAAGGCCATGGTCTACAGCTATACCGACGAAGGGGGCTCGATGCTGTTTGACGTAGCCGAAAACCGCCTCGATGCGCAATGGCTGGCTCCCAGCGGCGTGAAAGACCGCTTTACGCTGGTTAAAAACGTAAACCGCCGCCAAACCATCACCGCCGAATACGGCGACACGTTAACGCTAAGGGCCTCGTGGCCGGGCGAGTACAATTGGTCGGGCGGGCAAACGGGACGGACCATCCGCACGGTCAATCAGTCGGGTACATTCCGGGTGACCGACGGGAAAAACTGTCTTGCCGACGAGTATCAGGTCACGGCCCTGCCAAAGCCCCGCTTCGTCACCAATGCCCTGAGTGCCGCCGCTTACTGCCCCGGCACGGCCATTGCGCTCTCGGTCACTCCCGAAAATACCACTAAAGCCAACGCCTGGACCTACACCGTAGAACTGTCCGATGCCAGCGGGTCTTTCACCAGCCCGGTTGTGGTGGGGTCGGGTTCGCTGGCTACGCTGATTGCCAAACTGCCCGCCAACCTGCCGGGCGGGGCGGGCTATCGGCTGCGGGTAGTGCCCCAAAACGTACCTTATGCCGAGGCGGTAGCCAGTCCAGCCTTCACCGTGCAGCAACCGGCTACGGCCACACTGTCGGCGGGCATAGCCCTGGTCGGCCAGCCTACTACGGCCACCGTTACGCTGGGCGGAAACGGCCCCTGGCGGGGTACCTTTTCCGATGGCACTTCGTTTTCGGCCACCAGCAGCCCGGCGCTTGTTACGCTGCCCGCCAGCCAGCCCGGTTCTATCCGGCTGACGCAGATAAGTGGGGCCTGCGGCGCGGGAACGGTGCAGGGCGCGGGCGAAGTACTGGTGCAGCAGATCACCGCTACCGAACCCAACCTACCCGCCGTTACTGTTTTTCCTAACCCGACTACCGGCCAGATTTGGGTCGAACTGGAGGTGCCCGGTCCGGAAGCGGCCCAAATTGACCTTTTTAACCAGCAGGGGACCCGCGTGGCCAACCGACGTGTAGCCCCTGCTCCCACCCGGCAACGGCTGCCTTTTCAACTCGACAAGCCAGGAATTTACGTTGTCAGGATTCAAATTGGCGCGCAGACGGTTAGCCATAAAGTAATCCGTCAATAACGTCAAACGAATGTCAGTAACCAGTTCGCTTCCTGCCGTTGACCCATTGAACCGTACGCGGTTGTGGTCGGCGCTGGGGGCCGTGTATATTTTGTGGGGGTCTACCTACCTGTTCATCCATTTCATGACCGAGCAGATGCCGCCACTGTACATGGCCTCGGTGCGCTACATTGTGGCAGGCGGCATCCTCTATGGCGTATCACGGCTTACGGGCACAGCGCGGGCTACGCGGGCCGAGTGGCGCAGCACGGCCATCATTGGCTTTCTGCTGCTGACGGTAGCCAACGGCTGTCTTACGATGGCCATCCAGTATATCCCGTCGGGTATGGCGGCGCTGCTGGGTGGGCTGTTGCCCATTTACCTGCTGCTGCTGAACTGGATTTCATTTGGCCGAAAACGCCCGTCGGTACTGGCCCTGATTGGCCTGGTATTTGGGCTGGTCGGTATTTACCTACTCATCGCGCCCGAAAAAATGGTGGGCACGGGTGGCGTTCATGCCAACATTATCGGGACGGCGCTTGTGGCCGTGGGTAACCTGTCGTGGGCTATCGGCACGCTGCTTACGCCCCGGCTGCCCCAGCCACACCAGACGCTCGCCAGCGGCATGCAGATGCTTTGTGGTGGCGTTATTTTACTCATAATCAGCCTGTTGATGGAACCTGTTACCCCCTGGAGCATCCTGGCGGCCCCGCCCAAAGCCATCTGGTCGATGCTGTATCTGGTTGTGTTCGGTTCCATCATCGGCTTTTCGGCCTATGCCTGGCTGGCCCGGAATGCGCCCCCTACGCTGCTGTCAACCTACGCTTTTGTGAACCCCGTGGTGGCATTGCTGTTGGGGATCACCTTCGCTGGTGAAGTCTTTTCGATGCAGTCGCTGGCAGGTGCCGCCGTAGCGCTTATTGGCGTGGTCTTTATCACGCTGGGGCGGAAATAAACAAAGCTAGGGCGCAGCCAGCTGCATCAGTATTCCGCAGGCGTAGCCCATGTAGGTGCCCACAGCATAGCCCAGAATAGCCATCAGCACCCCTACCGGAGCCAGGGCGGGATGAAACGCCGCCGCCACGATGGGTGCCGTGGCTGGTCCGCCAATGCAGGCCTGACTGCCCACCGCCAGAAAGAAATACGGTGCCCGCAATAGCCGACAAACCAGCAGCATAATACCCACGTGAAAGGCCATCCACAGCAGGGCCACCACGACCAATCCCGGCTGGTCGGCAATGGCCAGAATGTTCATTTTCAGGCCGATGGTGGCAATCATCACGTAAAGCAAAACGGTGGCAATGGTCGACGCCCCCGCACTTTCCAACCGGCGTAATCGGGTAAATGATACCCCCACCCCAATGGCGGTGGCCAGACCTACGAGCCAGAAAAAAGGCGTTCCCAGGCTGAAACGGCTCAGCAATGGGTGGTTGGCGTTGATGTAGCCGGCCAGCGGATCGGCAATAGCGGTGGCGAGAGCCGTGGCGCCAAACCCCACAGACAGCACCTGCACTAGGGGCGTGAGCGTAATCGGCTCCAATGGGCGGGCCTGCTTCTGAGCCTCCACCCGCCGCCGCACTTCTTCCACCGCCGAGGCGTCGGCACCCAGCCAGCGGTCGATGCGCGGAGCACGGGCGGCACCGTAGAGCAAGACACCCAGCCAGAGGTTAGCCACGAGCACGTCGACAGTAACGATAGCTGAAAAGAGTGCGTTGCTGGGTTGAAACACTTCCTTGAGAGCAGTTTGGTTGGCCCCACCGCCAATCCAGGTGCCGGCCAGCGTGGCCAGTCCGCGCCAGACGGCATCGGGTCCCTGTCCACCCACCAGCGAGGGTGCCACGTGCGCCAGCGTCCACACGGCCAGTGGACCGCCCACCATAATGCTCACCGCCGATGCGCCAAACATCACGACTGCCGTGCGCCCCAACCGCCGAAACGCCCCGATATCGATCCCCAGCGTGAACAGGACCAGGCTACAGGGTAGCAGTATCCGCGTCACCACGGCATAGAGGGCATCAACGGCAGCCGGGTCGGCAAGGTGAGCCGTATTGAGCAGCGAGGGCAAAAAGTAGCAAAGGAGCGTGGTGGGCACGATTTCGTAAAACCGTTTCCAGAAGGGCCGTAAGCTGGCGGCGGTAGTCAGTACAGCGGCAATAATGCAGAAAAGGAAGCCGAAAAGGACGGGAGCAGGCATATGCGTCGATAGTCGTAAGTCGGCTGAAGCGTCTTACAACTGTCGACTTACGACTATCGACGCATATAAACAAACAACGCCGGCCTCAACCTGAGCCGGCGTGTCGTAATTACACTTCATCAACAAACTAAAAACCAAGCCGGAACGCCGGCGCGGGCTGTAGGAGGGGGATTCGAACCACCCACGGTGCGGTTAGCTACAGTACAACTTCTGGTGGTCAACCCCAGTCGCTCCTAAGAAACGAGTTCCGCAAAGCGGCATTATGCTGCGTTTATCCCTTATCACCACCCCCGAGACAGGAGGGCACGTCTGCCAGTTTCGACACCCTACAATGAAAAAAGAACCTTGTCACGTTTTTACTTGCGGGTTGTCTCACTACCCGACCAACTTGACATAACAAAGTTAGCAGCGCGACCTTCGTTTTTGCAAGTATTCTATAAAAAAACCTCAAAATTTATCGCATTTTTAAAAATATGCTATATTTGTTATGAACTCGTCAAAAACTAAATGGAAAAGGGGGGCAAAAATTTTGAAATTGACAACGTCGATCTGAAAATCCTGAATCTGCTCATGCAGGATGCCACGATGGCCTACACCGAAATTGGCAAACGAATCTTTGTGTCGGGGGGGACGGTCCACGTCAGGATGAAAAAAATGGAAGATATGGGCATCGTGCGGGGCTCGCAGCTCATCATCGACCACACCAAACTGGGCTGGGACATCAGCGCTTTTCTGGGTATCTACCTCGACAAGAGTTCGTTATACGAAGAAGTGGCGGTGCAACTGATGAAAATCCCGGAAGTGGTCAACGTGCATTACACCACGGGCATCTACAGCATCTTTGCCAAAATCGTTTGCCGCGATACCCTCCACCTCCGCGAGGTATTGCACGACAAAATCCAGAAAGTAAGCGGCATACAACGTACCGAAACGTTTATCTCCCTCGAAGAAAGCGTGAACCGCCCTGTACCCGTTACAGAAGAAGAAGTGAACTGATTTACGAATGACGAATTACGAATGACGATTTTTGCTGACGCCAGAGCAGGCTAGCAAACTGTGGCAGCGTCAGCAAAAATCGTAAATCGTCATTCGTAATTCGTAATTCGTAAATCACTTGTCTATCCTCCCTCCTGCCGGTCGTATACGCGACGGCCTCAACTTCGCCAGTAAGCTAACCCCCAGGCGGGTGGCTAATGCCCTGCGGGTGCTGACGAGCTTTTATGCCTCGCGCCGGAGTGGGCAACCCAACCAGCGGGGACTACCCGTGTCGCTCTCGGTCGAGCCAACGACTTCCTGCAATTTGCGCTGTCCCGAATGCCCCAGCGGCCTGCGGTCGTTTACCCGGCCTACGGGTATGCTTGGTGAGGACTTATTCAAACGCACCATCGACGAACTGCACGATACCTTATTATACCTCATCTTCTATTTCCAGGGCGAGCCCTACCTCCACCCCCAATTTCTGGAGCTTGTCCGCTACGCCGCCAACCGGAATATTTACACCGCCACCAGCACCAACGCCCACTACCTCACCGACGAAAACGCCCGCAAAACGGTTGAGTCAGGCCTCGACAGGCTCATTATTTCTATCGACGGCACCACACAGGACGTTTATGAGCAGTACCGGGTAGGGGGTAAACTGGCCAAAGTGCTGGAAGGAACGCGCAACCTGATCCGCTGGAAAAAAGAGTTGAAATCGACTACGCCACACGTGATCTTTCAGTTTCTGGTCGTGAAGCCCAATGAACACCAGATTGCCCACGTGCAGCAACTGGCCAGGGAGCTTGGTGTGGATGAAGTAAAACTGAAAACAGCGCAGATTTACGACTACGAAAACGGCTCGGACCTGATGCCGACCATCGACAAATACAGCCGTTACGCCAAAAAAGCCGACGGTACCTTCGGCGTGAAAAACGCCCTGCTGGACCACTGCTGGCGCATGTGGCACTCGTGCGTGATGACCTGGGATGGCCGCATCGTGCCCTGCTGCTTCGACAAAGACGCCGACCACCAACTGGGCACGTTGCAGGAAAACACCTTCCGCGATGTCTGGTTCAGCCCCGCCTACCGCCGCTTTCGTCAGACCCTCATCCAGAACCGCGCCGAGATCGACATGTGCAAGAACTGCACCGAGGGCGCCAAGGTGTGGGCGTGATTTAATGAGCAACCATACGCTGCCAACCCATGACTGCCAACCAGCCCACCAAACCAACCTACATCAACCGCGACCTGAGTTGGCTCAGCTTCAACCATCGGGTGTTGCAGGAAGCGGCCAACCCCCATGTGCCGGTCTATGAACGGGTGCGGTTTCTCGCTATTTTCTCGTCTAACTTAGATGAGTTCTTCCGGGTACGCATGTCGTCGTTGCTCTCGCTGGAGGGCCAGCGTACGGCCGAGAATGATGATGCAGAACCCCTGTTTCTGCCCGCCATTCAGGCGCAGGTGATGCAGTCGCAGCAAGAATTCGGGCGGCTGCTGGTGGAGGAAGTCCTGCCCGAACTAGACCGGCAGGGCGTACACCTCTACTACGGCGACCCGCTCCGGCCCGAACATGCCGCCGCCGTGAGCGACTATTTTTTTAGCCGGGTGCTGGGGTTATTACGACCAATCTGGCTCGACGAAGCCCCTACCAAACCCCTGAACGTACCCGACAGCGCGCTTTATCTGGCGGTTTCATTGCAGGGGCCGGGTGGGCAGCAGCGGGCGCTGGTCAATATTCCCGATCAGCACCTGCCCCGTTTCCTGGCGTTGCCGCCCATAGCTGGCCATCACTTTATCGCGTTCCTCGACGACATAATCCGGCCCCACCTGTCGGCCCTGTTTCCGGGCTACAGGGTAGTGAGTTGCCACAGCGTGAAGATCACCCGCAACGCCGATGTGAGCATTGCCGATGAATTTGTGGGACAGATGGACGAAAACATCGCCCGGATGCTCGATCAGCGGAAAGAAGGCCACACCACACGCTTTCTCTACGACCCCGCTATTCCCGCCGACCTGTTAACTACACTACAGACCGCGTTTGGCTTATTGCCCCAGTCGCTGGTGCTGGGGGGGCGTTACCATAACCTGAGCAGCCTGATGAACCTGCCCAACCCCGTTGGTAATGACCTCAATTATCCACCTCAGCCCCCGCATCCGGTAGCGGGTCTGCAAGGCGAGAAGTCCATTTTCGATCGGCTCGACGGGCGCGACTACCTGCTCCACACGCCCTACCAAAGCTACAACCCGGTATTGCGGTTTTTTAACGAAGCCGCCACGCACCCCGACGTGACCGATATCTTCGTGACGTTCTACCGCATCGCCGCCGATTCGGCCATTGGGCAGGCCCTGCTTAGCGCGGCCCGTAACGGCAAGCACGTAACGGTGTTTATGGAACTGAAAGCCCGTTTCGACGAGGCCAATAACCTCCGCTGGAGCAAGCAGTTTAAGGCCGCGGGCATCCGGCTCGTCTATAGCATTCCGAACCTGAAAGTCCACGCTAAAATTGCCTTTGTCAAACGCCGGATCAACGGTCAGGAGCGCCGTTATGGCTTGTTTTCAACGGGTAATTTCAACGAAAACACCGCCCGCTTCTACACCGACCATATTCTCCTGACAAGCCACCCCGGCCTCACTACGGACCTTGACCAGCTTGTGAGGTACCTGCAAACCCGAAAGCAACCTGCCCAATACCCACCTATCGCATTTGACCATCTGCTGGTAGCCCAGTTCAACCTGCTGCCGCAGTTGCTGGCGCTCATTGACCGCGAAATAACGCACCACCAGGCAGGGCGCCCGGCCCGTATTACACTCAAGCTCAATAATTTACAGGACCAGACAATGGTAGATAAGCTCTACGAGGCCAGCCGGGCGGGTGTGCCTATCGACCTGGTCGTACGCGGCATCTGCACGCTCCTCCCCAACGTACCTGGCCAAAGCGAAACCATCCGGGTCCGGCGTATCGTGGATCGGTACCTCGAACACGGACGGGTATTCGTGTTTCATAACAATGGCCAGCCCGACACCTACCTTGGCTCTGCCGACTGGATGAGCCGCAACCTGCACCGCCGCGTAGAAGTCTGCTTTCCGGTGTATGACCCCACACTGAGCCAGCAGCTTCGTCAACTGATTGATGTTCAGCTAGCCGACAATACCCAGGCTACTTTGCTCAACGAACATGCCGACTGGGAAGCGGTCTCCAACAGCCAGCCACCGCTTCGCTCACAGGCGGCCATTTATGAACGCCTGCGGCAGACGTGAAACATTTTCGTGAAACATTACTTGGAAAGGTAGTTTCGTTACGGCATCTTTGACCCTGCAACGAACAGTCCCATGGGTAAAGTTATTGCCATTGCCAACCAGAAGGGTGGCGTCGGTAAAACCACAACAACAATCAACCTCGCGGCCAGTTTGGCGGCCCTCGAATTCCGGACGCTCATTGTTGACGCTGATCCGCAGGCCAACTCAACCTCCGGGTTGGGGTACAACCCGAAGGAAATCGAGAACAGTATCTACGAATGCATGATCGAAGACGTGCAAACGCGCGACGCTATCATTCAGACCGACTTCCCGAACCTTGATCTGCTGCCGTCTCACATCGATCTGGTGGGGGCCGAAATTGAGATGATCAATCTGCAAAGTCGGGAAGACAAGATGAAAGAGGCGCTGGCGCACGTCCGCGACGACTACGATTTCATCATTGTCGACTGCTCACCGTCGCTGGGTCTGATCACGATCAACAGCCTTACCGCTGCCGATTCGGTCATTATTCCGGTGCAGTGCGAATATTTTGCGCTCGAAGGGCTGGGTAAACTGCTGAACACGATCAAGATTATTCAGTCGCGGCTCAACACGAACCTGGCCATCGAAGGCATTCTGCTCACGATGTATGATCTGCGCGTCCGGCTGTCGAATCAGGTGGTGGGCGAAGTAACCTCGCACTTCCAGCAGATGGTCTTCAGCACGATCATCCCGCGCAACATCCGCCTGAGTGAGTCACCCAGCTTTGGCGTACCCGTGCTGGCGCAGGACGCCGACAGCAAGGGGGCTATCAGCTACCTGAATCTAGCCCGCGAAATCCTGGCGAAAAACGGCCTGATGCCCCAAGAGACAGTTTAACGTTGAATGTCCAATGTCTAAAGTTGACCTCTATCGGCAAACTTTTAACACTAGACATTAGACTTGACACTCATTCCTATGAACACCACAAATGCAAAACCGGGGGGTACAAAACCCAACAAACTAACCGGCCTGGGCCGGGGATTGGGTGCGCTCTTGCAGGATAGTGAAAATCGGCAGGCCAAACCCTCGCCCTATGAGTCGATCAGCACGATGACCGAAATAGGTCTCGAACAGATTGAAACAAATCCCTTCCAGCCCCGTACCCGTTTCGACGAAGAGGCTCTGAATGAACTGGCCGACTCGATCCGGGTGCAGGGCATCATTCAGCCCATTACGGTGCGGCAGTTGGGCAAAGACCATTACCAGCTCATCTCCGGCGAACGGCGTTTGCAGGCCTCAAAGCTGATCGGGATGTTGCACATTCCGGCCTATGTCCGCACGGCCAACGACCAGCAGATGCTGGAAATGGCGCTGATCGAGAACATTCAGCGCGAAAACCTGAACTCGATTGAAATTGCCCTCTCCTATCAGCGCCTTATCACCGAGTGCAGCCTGAAACAGGAAGAGTTGGGCGAGCGCGTGGGTAAAAACCGAACTACCGTCAATAACTACATCCGGTTGCTGAAGCTACCTCCCGTTATTCAGGCCTCCCTGCGCGACACCCGGATTTCAATGGGTCACGCCCGTGCCATCATCAACATCGACAACCCGGACGTGCAGATCAAGCTCTTCAACAAAATCATCGAAGAAGACTGGTCGGTACGAAAAGTAGAGGAAGCCGTCCGAAACCTGTCGATGGTCGACGAAGCTGTTCCGGCCCGTAAAATCACGCTACCCAAGCAGGAGATGCGCAGTTTACAGTTTAAGCTGTCGTCGATGTTTGGCACGAAGGTGATGATCAAGGCCGATGACAAACACACGGGCGAGATCAAGATTCCGTTTACGTCGCAGGAAGACCTCGACCGGATTTTGAATGTCCTGAACTATTCGGCTTAAGGTTTTTTAAGCCATCGCAGCAGCCAAACCAACCGGCGCGTTCGTTACTCGTGTGGCGTCATGCCACGAATGTCCGCGCCGGTCGCGTCAATACCGAGTTTTTCAGTGAGCAATCTTTTTCTCCGTTTGGGTCTGTTTGGGTTACTGCTATGGCTGGGTTTGGTTAGCCCGCTCTGCGCCCAAACACCCGACACCACCCGGCCTGCTCCCACAGGGCGTTTTCCCATTATCCGGCAGGATCTACCAGCCGATACCATCCGGCCAGATGTGGTGGAATATGACACGCTGGCTGCTGATACGCCCGCCGCTGATACGGTGGCACTGTCGGATTCGGCCAACGCGAGAATCAGGAAGATCATACCGAAAAAAGCAGCGTTGCTGTCGCTGGCATTGCCGGGGTTGGGCCAGTACTACAACGGTCAAATCTGGAAGATCCCGATCATCTATGCTGGTTTCACCACGTTTGGGATTCTGATCAGTAGGTTCAACGGGCAGTACGTTGAGTTTTTGAACGCCTATACCGTAGCGTATAATAAACCCGGCACTAATCCGCAGTTGAAGAAGGCGTTGGTGGCCAGCCGAAACTTGGAGTATGATCTCAACCAGCTACAGCGGGGCACCGAATTTTACCGCCGCTGGCGCGATTATAACTACATTTTTACGGCCCTCTTCTGGGCATTGAACGTAGTCGACGCCAACGTAACGGCTCACCTGAAAACTTTCGATATCTCCGATAGCCTGACCCTGCGCTACCATCCGGTCATTATTCCCGCTACGGTGGGCATGGTACCGGGCGTAAGTCTCACGCTTTCTTTCCGAAAATAAATGCAATGACTATTCTCTTGCTGGGCTACGGCAAAATGGGTAAAACCATTGAGCAAATTGCCCTCGATCGTAACCATACCATTGTTGGGCGCATCGACGTCAGTAACCGGGCCGACATGGACCGGCTTACAGATGATGCCGTCGATGTGGTGATCGAATTCAGTTCGCCCGAAGCCGTAGTCGATAACCTGCGTTACTGCATTGGTCGGGGCTGGGCAGTGGTATGTGGCACCACGGGCTGGCTAAGCCAACGCGCCGAGATTGAGGCGGCCGTGCGCGAACGGGGCAGTGCCTTTTTCTACGCCTCAAACTACAGCATTGGCGTAAACCTGTTTTTTCGGTTAAACAAAACCCTGGCGAAGTTTATGCACAACTACCCCAGCTACCACGTTTCGATGACCGAGATTCACCATACAGAAAAGAAAGATGCCCCCTCCGGCACTGCCATCACCCTGGCCGAGGGCTTACTCAACAACCTGCCCCACAAGCACCGTTGGGCTGTTTCGGAGGAAGGTAAACCCGCCGCGGGCAACACCGACGACGCCATTGTGATTGATTCCGTTCGCGAAGGCACCGTACCCGGCACGCATATTGTCCGGTTCGAGTCAGACGTTGACCGGATTGAGATTTCGCACGTGGCGCACAACCGGCAGGGGTTTGCCATCGGTGCCGTTATCGCCGCCGAATGGCTCGCCTCCCGGCAAGGCGTGTTTGGCATGGATGATTTGCTGGGGGAATAGTTACCTAAACACCGGACGTTAGACACTGGATTCGTAAAAACCTGATTTTGGCGCATACCAATCGACACTGTTCAGCACCATACATCCAATATCCAGCATCCAACGTCCTATATCCGATATCCTGTTCGTAATTTCGTAGTAGCTAGATCTTGAACCACGTATAGCCCGTGTCTGAAGTAAAAATCAAAACCAAAGCCGATCCGTCGGTGAAGAGAAAATCGGCCGCCCGTGAGTGGTTCGACTCCATTTTATTTGCCGTAGTAGCCGCTACGCTCATCCGCTGGCTGTTTATGGAAGCCTTCACCATCCCTACGCCTTCGATGGAGCGGAGTCTGATGGTAGGTGATTTCCTGTTTGTAAGCAAATTTCATTACGGCACCCGCACCCCCAAAACACCCCTGCAGGTGCCACTAACGCACCAGAAAATATGGGGTACCGATATCCCATCGTACCTCGACTGGATTCAGTTGCCGCAGTACCGGCTCCCCGGTTTTTCGAGTGTGAAAAACGGCGACGTGGTGGTGTTCAACTATCCACCCGAAGACCAATACCCCACCGACCTGAAAACCAACTACATCAAACGGTGCATGGGCATTGCGGGCGACGTGCTGGAGGTGCGCCACCGGGCCGTATATGTTAACGGGAAAGCCGCCGAAGTACCGCCGTTTTCGCAGCAGACGTATTACATCTACACGAAGAAGACCGACCTCGACGATGCCTTCTTCCGGCAGTACGAGATTATCAACGATTATCGCCCCGAAACGGAATCGGTAAACTGGCAACCCCTACAGCAACTCAACGACTCAACAAAAACAAACGAACTGGTTGGTTATCAGGTGCGTACCACCGAAGACGTAGTAGCACAAATTAGAAAATATGACTGGTGCCGCGAGATCGTGGCCGCCGACGAACTGCCCCAGGCTACGCCATCACCCTATAACCAGCTTTACGGAAGCAAGCAGTTCAACTGGACTGTAGACAATTTCGGGCCGGTTACCATACCCAAAGAGGGGGCTACCGTTCAACTCGACAAAAAGAGCATTGCGCTCTACGGCCCGGTGATTCAAAAGTATGAGGGTAACAAAAACGTGGTGTTGACCGACTCTACGGTATCGGTCGACGGTAAGGCTATCACGAGCTATACCTTTAAGCAGGATTACTACTTCATGATGGGTGATAACCGCCACAACTCGCTCGATTCGCGGTATTGGGGTTTCGTTCCCTCCGACCACATTGTGGGCAAAGCGGTATTTATCTGGATGTCAATTGACCCCAATCCTGCCAATGCCGCCAACAAAATTCGCTGGAACCGGCTGTTTAGTGTAGTCAAGTAGGGGCGGTCCCTCGTGGTCGCCCGCCTTCGGACACGATAGTGGCCGCAAACAAAAAGAGTATCTTCTAACAACCAGATAAATTGTTAGAGGATACTCTTTTTGTTTGCGGCCACTATCGTGTCCGAAAGGGACCGACCCTACTCTTCCGCGTGCAGCCAGGCTTTCTTGGCGAGCAGGGTTTCTTCGTCTTCTTCGTGTTCTGGATCGGGCACACAGCAGTCGACAGGGCAAACGGCGGCGCACTGTGGCTCTTCGTGAAAACCTTTACACTCCGTGCACTTATCGGTCACGATATAATAAAACTCATTCGACACCGGCGCCTGAGGGGCTTTGCCCGTCACGACCGTACCGTCGCCAAAATCCACTTCGCTGAGGGAAGTTCCGCCACCCCACGTCCACTCCACACCACCTTCGTAGATAGCTGTGTTAGGACATTCGGGTTCGCAGGCACCACAGTTGATGCACTCCTCGGTAATCATGATAGCCATAATCAGGTCAAGTTAGCTGGCAAACACCGGCACATGTTAAACAGGTAACAAATATAATTATTTTTAGTTGGGCTCGGTGCTAAAAAGTTTGCAGAAAGCAACGGCAGCAGGCGGTAGTTTACGCCAAGCAGCTACGGCCCAGCTACTGCCTACGGCTACTGCTTATTGCTATTCCTTCACTGCCCATTGCCACTACTTTCCTCTTCCAGCCGCCGCTTTTCTTCTTTTTCACGACGGCGTTGTTCGCGGCGTTCCTGCCGTAACTGCTTGCGGGTTTTCACCGTGTCGGTCGGCGCAGGTGCATCGGCGGGACGGTCGGCACTGGGGCGGGCAGTGGGAGCCTCCTGAGTTGGTTCGGCGGTGGGCTTATCGTCGTCACGGTTGCCGTTGAAAAGCTGTTTGAACAGGTCGTCCATGCCATCACCATCGGCCGGGTCAGTACCCAGACTGTCAGCTTCAGCACCGGGAATTGGCGCTACCTGCTGACGCAGACCTTCGCGCAGACGTACGTCGTAGAAACCATACGCGCCGCTATCAGGCTGAGTAAGACCACGTTTGGCCATAATACGACCAATGATCCTGAAGTATCCACGCACGTTGCGTACCTGAAGCGATCCGTCGGGCTGGAAATAGGATAGCGCCTTTTTGGGGCTGGGAATGACAAATGCCAGGAAAATGCTTTCGCCCAGATTCAGTTCGGCGGGGGTTTTGTCGAAATAATAACGGGCTGCTTCACCAATACCATAAACGTTTCTGCCCCATTCGATGATGTTGAGGTATACCTCATACATACGCTCTTTGGGTACAAGCCGCCCGTTTTCAATCAGCCACACGATCAGGATTTCTTCGACCTTGCGCGACAGTGTTTTGTTGCGGTTCAGGAACACGTTCTTCACCAATTGCATCGACACCGTGCTCGCCCCGCGCTTGAATGCGCCAGCCTTATAGTTGGTAGCAATAGACACGCGAAACGCCTTTTCATTAAAGCCTTTATGCGTGAAAAAATTGTAATCTTCCGAGGTGAGGACCGCGTTGCGCAGATCGGGTGCGATGTAATCGAGGGGGGTATAGTCGGGATTGTTGCTGCCTACCGAGATGTCCCGCACGGGTTTATCTTTCTCGTAGGGCGTGTAGACGAAGGGCCGGTTAATCTGCGTGAAGTCAGTGCGGCCCATGCGTAGAATCTTAAACCCATTGGAGGTCAGCCCCGAATTGAATTTCACCGAATCGGGCAATGCCGTGTCGAAATTGAAGGTGAGGTCATATCGTAGTTTACCCGCTACCTTGATGCCATCCAGCGAGGCAAATAAACCCGTGGGGAATGAGTTGAACAGCGCCTGCGCGTCGAGGTTATCGGTATGCAGTTGCACATCAATCACTTTGCCGGTGCCAGCTTTGGTATTGGGCAGGGTATACTTCACAAACGGACGGGCTTTTACCTCGCCCAGATACAGGGTCGAGCTACTATCAATGCCCACATAATTTTCGCCCACAAACAGGTTGGCGTCCATAGCCGCCCGGCGAACGATCACATCAGACGGCGACAGGGCGGGGTGGTTCAGGCGCAGGTTACGCACCGACCCCGCCCCTTCCAGCCGGAATTCGCCCCCCGACCGGTCAACGTCGCGTAGTTCGGCGTGCAACGTATCGGCCTGTGCTTTCAGTTTAAAACGCTTCTCCAGATAACTGACTTCCAGCGGCTTACCATCAGCGTAAAGATTCAAATTATATTCTTTGTCTGACGGCGACGCTGTGCCCGCCACATGCCACATGGCTTCATTGCGATTCAGCCGGATAGTCGACGATACTTGTTCATTATCAATCTTGAACACGTCGGCCAGAAGCGTGATCTGATTGTCGTTATCGATCAGCCGCAGGTCGAGATTCTGCACGTCGAGGTCATCAGGAATCTTGGTCAGCAGGTTGTTAATCAGTTTCTCGGCTACGTCCGACAGGTCCGTGCGGCGGTCTGTACGGGTAGAGTCCGTGCGGCGGCGTTTAAGAATCGTGTCGAGATTGGTAAGTGAGTCGCGTTTCACCACCTGCACAAAACCATCGCGCAAGGTCAGGTTAGACAGGGCCACGTTGCCAAGTATCAGGGGCCATATACGTACGCCAACAGATACATTGTTGAGCCGCACCAGACTATCGCGATCCTGCGGCACGACCGATATATTGGTGAGGGCCAGTTCGGTGAGGCCGGTAAATTTGACTGAGCCAATACCCACCGTAAGGGCATAGTCGCGTTTGGCCTTTTTCACGGCCTTATCGAGCACGAGGGTAAGTAATCGTTCGCGTTGTGAATACGCGACACTGGCCCCAATGGCACCAAGCAGCGCCAGGGTCAGTAGCGTCCAGCCCGTATAGCGCAGGACCTTGCGTTTGTTAATTGGCATTGTGTGACTTACTAAGCGGGCAAAAATACGGATTTCAACAGGGTAACAGGTTTTTTAAGCCGGATTGATTCAAGGGGGAAACAGGTTTTGGGCAGGATTTCAGGATTTGCATCGGTCCGGATACCTGTTTCTATGTCATCAACAAAAAAGGTATTGTCTGCAGGCGGTCAGCCCCAAACAATACCCTCAAGGCAATCAGTTAGTTATGTAAGTTTATCGACCGCCCAGTGGAAACAGATAGCCGACCGATAATTGTCCAACCGTTGGCTTACCCGGCACGTTACCAAACTCGGTAACACCGCTGTTATCGCCTAGTGCATAGTAACCGCGTGCTTCAACGGTAAACTTACCCGGCCCCATTGGAAAACCCATGCCGATGCCCAGGGCACCACCGTAGCCAAGCGATGTAGTCTGTGCATCAACGGCGTAGGTGCCGTAGGGGCCAACGTTGACGAAGAAGCGCGGACGGCCCTGCTGCCCAAACTGAAACTTGACCAGCAACGGAACAACCAAGCTGCTCACCGAGACGTTGTCGGTCTTGAGCGTCCCAGGGTTGAGCACTTTTGTGTAATCCTGGTTGAAGTTGATCTCTGGCTGAAACGCAATGCCACCCCGCCCAAAAAGAAACACGATGCCGCCGTGGAAACCGTAAGTTGGGTCAATGCTGATGCCCGTAGGTTGATCAAGCAACGTATTATAATTACCCCCTGCACGAACGCCAATGTGCATTCTGGCTTCAGAACCAGCGTTTTCTATTCCATAACGATTTGGCGGACGGGTAACCGTTTCGGTGGTGCTTGCACTGTCGGCTGGCATTACGCCAACATCGGTGGGTTTAGCATTCCTGCCCCTGCGGTTTCGCCGGTCGTTTTTTCCCGCCGACGTTTCAATGGTAGCGGGCTTGGCCTTTACGCCATGTAATTCATCATACATCTCCTGCTTTTTGACCGGGTCCATTGGCTCATTGGTGGCCGCCGTGCTGGGAAATTCAATGGGGGCAGTGGTGGTCGACTGGTAGCGAGTCAGGGTGGTTGACTGCGGTTTGGCAGGTGTTTTTTTAACGGTAGTGGTCGTGGACTTGCGGGTAGTAGTAGCCGACTTGGTGGTAGCCGACTTCTTTTTAGCCGACGTTTTCTGCTGGGCATAACCCATCGTGATCGTAAAAAGCAATGCCAGGGCGACGAAGAGTGCTCTCATATGTCGATGTGGGTTTTTAGTTGAAACAAAGTTGTCCTATTCCGTCAGGAGTTACTACGTGATTTGAGGAAACGGCCTAAAATAACAGAATCAACGAGCAGCAATTCGTGCAAAAGTTTAAACAAGCTTCGCGCTAAGTGATTTAGTTAAGATAAAGCAAATCTCACTATATGACGACTGAACATCCAAAAACGGCTTTTATAACGGGTGCAAATAAGGGCATTGGCTTTGAAGTGGCCCGTCAGTTGGCTAAACGTGGTTTCGCCGTTTTTATTGGTGCACGCGACGTAGCCAAAGGCCGTGCTGCTTCCCAATCGCTCTGCGAAGAAGGCTACGAATCCACGTTCATTGCCCTCGATGTGACCGATCCGGTGAGCATCAAACAGGCGGTAGGTACGTTTTCGCAAAAAGCCAGCCACCTCGACGTACTCGTTAACAACGCGGCAATTCTGGAAGACCACGGCGAAAACATCATGAAGCTAAATCCAGAAATGCTGGACAGAACATTGAAAACCAACGTAACAGGTGCAATTATGGTAACGCAGGATTTCTTGCCTTACCTACAACAGAGCGAGCGTGGCGCCCGCATCGTGAATGTGTCGAGCGAGGCTGGCGCATTGTCATCAATGGCCACCTACGCCCCTGCCTACAGTATTTCTAAAACAGCCCTCAACGCGGTTACACGTCAGTTTGCGGCGGCACTCACCAGTCCGCGCATTGCCGTCAATTCTGTTTGTCCCGGCTGGGTTCGCACCGACATGGGTGGTCCTGGTGCCTCGCGCTCCGTAGAACAGGGTGCCGAAACCATCGTCTGGCTCGCTACCGACGCCCCCGCCACCGAAACCGGCAAGTTTTGGCAGGACAAGAAAGAGATAGGGTGGTGAAGGAATTTACGAGCGGTCCGCCGCCGCGGTTACAAGGTACGAATTACGATTTTTGCTGACGCCAGCGTACTGACGCGTCAGCAAAAATCGTAATTCGTACCTTGTGACCGCGGCGGCGGACCGCTCGTAAATCATAACATGTCTCACCTTCTCCTTCCCGTTCTATTTGTGGTTGGCCTGATCTATGCTTCAGTGGGGCATGGTGGGGCTAGTGGCTACATTGTAGCCATGACGCTGCTGGGCGTGGCACCCGAACAGATAAAGCCAACGGCCTTGCTGCTCAACCTGTTCGTGTCGTCGGTGGCGTTTTTTCAGTACTACCGGGCGGGGCATTTCCGTTGGGCTACATTCTGGCCGTTTGCCATCAGCAGTGTGCCCCTGGCCTTTGTGGGTGCCCGCCTCCCCCTCTCCGACACACTTTATAAACAACTGCTGGCTGGCTGTCTGCTGCTGCTGATCGTGCGCCTGATCTGGTCAACAAAAGCCAACGAAGAAGCACAAAAGCCAATTCCGCCCGCCGTGGGCTTGCTGGTGGGTGGCGCGGTGGGGCTACTGTCGGGTATGCTGGGCATTGGTGGGGGCATCATCCTCAGCCCGTTGCTACTCATTTTCAACTGGGCCACCATTCGGCAAACGGCTGCCACCTCGGCCCTGTTCATCTTCGTCAACTCGGTGTCGGGCCTGGTGGGGCTACTTACCAAAGGTTACAGCCCCGCCCCGGAACAATATACCTGGATTGCGGCGGCGTTTGCGGGCGGACTCGTGGGCGGATACCTGGGCAGCCACCGATTTAGCGTGCCACTTTTGCGGTATGTGCTGGCCCTGGGCGTGGCCGTGGCTTGCGTGAAGCTGCTGATCTGAGCTACGGTCTGCCACCCACAAACGGGGGAACTAAAGGCCCAACGATGGGTTTATGGCAATGAATCGAATACTAAAAACGACATAAACAAAGTACGATTATGGCAGCAGGAACACATGCAATTGAAGCCACTGACGCGAACTTCAACGACCTCATCAACTCAGACATTCCCGTACTGGTTGACTTCTGGGCGGAGTGGTGCGGCCCCTGTAAAATGATTGGCCCCGTAGTGGAGCAATTGGCCGCTGAATATGAAGGTCAGGCCGTTGTTGCCAAAATGGATGTTGACCAGAACTCACAGGTGCCCGGTCAGTTCGGCATCCGTAGCATCCCAACGTTGATGGTCTTCAAAAATGGCCAGATGGTTGATAAAGTAATCGGCGCCGTACCTAAATCGGTGCTCGAGCAAAAATTGAAAGCCCAGCTTGTGCAAGCATAAACTGAGTTTACCGTTCAACGTCTAAGGTCCAAAGTTGGCTAGCGCAAGAATACTCATGCGCTAGCCAACTTTGGACCTTAGACGTTGAACTCACTTCAACCCGCCGAATAGAACACCCGCTTCACGCGTTCGCTGATGCCCGTCAGCACTTCATACGGGATCGTGTTCATTTGTTGGGCCAACGTAGTCACGGGCAGGTTCGGGCCAAAAATCTCCACGCGGTCGCCTTCGGCGGCGGATGCCCCGGTTACGTCGATCATGGTCATGTCCATGCAGACGTTACCCACCGTGGGACACAGTACCCCGTTCACCCACACCTGCCCCATCCCCTTACCCAGCCGCCGGTCGAAACCGTCGGCGTAGCCAATAGCCAGAGTGGCAATGCGGGCATCGTGGTCCAGTTCACCGCTTCGGCTGTAACCCACAGTTTCACCTGCTTTCACGGTTTTGATCTGGCTGATGGTGGTGCTCAACGTACCTACCGTCCGCACCCGGCTAGCCTCCAGCTGGCTGCTTTCCACGCCATAGAGGCCAATGCCCACCCGCACCATATCGAGGGTGTATTCGGGGAACCGCACAATGCCCGCCGAGTTGAGCAGGTGACGCACGGGCCGGTAGCCAAGGCCCGCTTCGAGTACCGCCACTGCCTGCCCGAACACCTCGGCCTGTTGCCGTGAAAAGTCATTGAACCGGGCTTCGTCGGCACCCACCAGATGACTAAATACCGTGGCCACGCGCCAGTTGGGATGTTGTTTCAAATAATCAACTACAGCGGGTATCTCTTCCGGCAAAAACCCCAGCCGGTGCATGCCCGTATCTATTTTTAAATGGAGGAAAGGGCGAGAGGGAGGAGCGGAGGAAAGAGAGAACGGAGGGAAGGAAGAAGAAGTGGATTTTGTCTCCTGTTCCTCCGTTCCTCCCTCCCTCCTTTCCTCCCCTTTGCCCATCCACTCCCGCAGCAACGCCATGCTGTAGATTTCCGGCTCTAAGTTGTTGTCGATCAACGTCTGAAATGTTTCCGGGGCGGGGTTCATCACCATGATCGGGAGCGTGATGCCCTGCTGCCGTAAAAAAACACCTTCATCGGCATAGGCCACGGCCAGGTAATCGATGCGGTGAAACTGGAGCAGCCGGGCCACTTCAGCGCTACCACTACCATAGGCAAAGGCCTTCACCATCACCATCAGCCGCGTTTGCGAACCCACTTTTTCGCGGTAATAATTCAGGTTGTGCGTCAACGCGTCGAGGTCGATATGGAGCACCGTGCCATGTACTTTTTCCTGCAGCCGGTTCACGATCCGTTCAAACGAAAACGCCCGCGCTCCCTTGATGAGCACGACACGCTCCTGGAGCGAATCTGTTGAAAACTGGGCCAGAAAAGCATCGGTATCCGGGTAAAAGCGGGCACCCTGACCAAAAAAACGAGCGTTTCGACTGATAACGGGACCGATACCTATTACCTGCGACACCCCCTGTTCGGCTAGCAACGTGCCAATGAACGCATAGAGATCGGCTTCGTCCTGCCCCGATTGCAACACGTCTGACAAAATCACGGTTTTTGGCAGGCAACTGCTTTGCTGCTTCTGAAAGTCGAGGGCCAGCCGCAACCCCGCCACATCGTTGTTATACGAATCGTCGATGAGTACGCAGCGGTTGATACCCTGCTTCAGTTCCAGCCGCATCTGTACGGGACGCAGCCGGGCCACCCGTTGGTTTAGGTCGTCGACAGCTACGTCTTTGAGTGACAGCAACGTAAGCAGCGCGTGGGTCAGGTTTTCTACGGAGGCCGCGTCGGTGAAGGGGGTTTGAATCGTCCATTCCCGGCTATCGGCCCGGCGTGTAAGCGTGAGTTGGTCACCCCGTAGTGTTGTCCAGAAGGCGGCTTCCGCATGTCCCTCCGCCGACCAGCCAATGTAGTGCGCTGCTGGGTTTACTGCCCGCAACATAATAGCAACCTCGTTGGCGACTACCTCGTTATCAAGGCAGTATACCAGCGTTTGCACCCGCGTAAACAGCCGTAATTTCTCCGCTACCTTCTGCCGGAGCGTCTTAAAACCCTCGTCGTGGGCCGTGCCGATGTTAGTCAAAATGCCGATGGTTGGCTGGATAATGGCCTCCAGGGCGGCCATTTCGTGGGGCCTGGAAATACCGGCCTCAAATACCCCGATGGTGGCCGCTGCCGTAAGCTGCCGCACCGATAAGGGCACCCCCACCTGCGAATTGTAGCTCTTGGGCGAACGGACTACCACAAAATCAGGCTGGGGAGAACCACCGCCTAGCAGTTGCGCCAGCCACTCTTTCACTATCGTTTTGCCGTTGCTACCCGTAATACCCACCACCGGAATGCTAAACTGCTGCCGGTGTTTTGCAGCCTCCTGCTGCATGAATGCCAGTACGTTGTCGACGACAATAAACTGAGCATCAACGTATTGGTCTGCATCCGCCACGGGTCGGTCTACCACAAACTGCCGGACACCCTGCGCGTAGAGATCACCAATGAACTGATGTCCATCGTGGTGATCGCCCCGGATAGCGAAAAACACACTTTGGCCAGGCACAAGCACCTGCCGCGAATCAGTAAGCCAGAAGGGATTCAGTTTCTTCATATCCACTTTTGCCGCCGGAAATAGACGACCATGCCAACGAAAATGGCCCCCATCAGACCCAACGCCCAGAAATAACCAGTCCGGGTGTGGAGCTCGGGCATGTTGTCGAAGTTCATACCGTAGATACCCGCAATGAAGGTCAGCGGCAGAAAAATTGACGACATCACCGTCAGCGTTTTCATCACCGAGTTCATCCGGTTGCTGGTGCTCGACAGATACACGTCGAGCAGGCCGGGGATGAGTTCACGGTAGGTATCGAGCGTGTCGATGATCTGGTTTATATGGTCGGCGAGGTCGCGGAGAAAGGGGTCAGTATGGTCTTTGATCAACACTGATTCTTCACGTTGCAGGGCGCTGAGCATGTCGCGCAGGGGCGACACGTAGCGGCGCATGATCGTGATTTCGCGCTTGAGGGCGTAGAGCATACTCAGCGTTTCGCGCCCGGCCAGTTCCTGCACAATACGATCCTCAACGGCGTCTAATTTCTCCCCAATGTTGTCGAGCACCACAAAGTAGTTATCCACCACCAGGTCCATCAGCGAATAGAGCAGGTAGTCGGGGCCATTGCGTCGTGTCTTGCCCGCCGAAGCTTTAATACGGGTCAAAACAGGCGTGAAAATGTCGCCGGTCCGCTCCTCCTGAAACGAAATCAGAAACGTTGGTCCCAGCACGAAACTGACGTGTTCGGCGTCTACCTCATGCTGCCGGGGGTCGTGGTGCAGCATTTTCATGGTCACGTAAATCACCGGCGAACTAACCCGGTCGTCGTCGTAAAACTCGACTTTGGGTTTCTGCTCGGTGTTCATCACATCTTCCAGCAACAGCGGGTGCAGCCTGAACTGATGCCCCAGGGTGGCCACCACGTTGGCTTCATGAATACCGTCAACATCGAGCCAGAGTACATGCGGCGTTCCGCCGTTGGGCAGTTGGCAGGCGCTCAACTTTCCGGAGTCGTCGACCTGGTAATCGGTTTCGTTATACTCAATCCGCTGAATATGCGTGGCGTGGTCTATTTCCTGTCCCACATACGTGAGCGTACCCGGCGAAGTGCCGACCTGGGTTTTATACGTTTTATTGCGGCGACGTGACAAGGGAAAATTCAGGTTTAAGGTTTCATGCCTAACGTTCAATATTGGCTTTCGCAGGTGTACTCCCACGAAAGCCAACATTGAACGTTAGGCATGAAACCTTAAACTCATTTTAGTTAAACCTAACGACTAAAAGCGTGTCGAACGGCCAAATATCGGGGATTACGGTATGGACCGGCTCATTTTTTACGCACTCTTATTTACCGCCGGGCTAAGCGCCTGTAGCAGCGGCAAAACGGCTTACCGGCGCGGTGATTATGCCGAAGCCGTTCAGAAAGCCAGCACGCGGCTGGCTCAGAAAAAAGGCTGGAGCAACCGGGGCCATGAACTCGCCATGCTGGTGCTGCAGCGGGCGTTTGTTCAGGGGTATAACAAACATCAGGAAGCTATTCGGCGGCTGACCAACGCGGCACGTCCCTACCGTTGGGAAGCCATTTTTACCGAATACAAAACCCTGCAAACCATGACCGACGAAGCCCACCGGACACTGGCAATTCGGCAGGCGGCGGGCACAGAGCCGACCTGGCTGGCACCCTACCCTACTGGTTATGAAAGTCAACTGGCCGAAACCCGCACCCTGGCCGCCGCCGAACGCTACGCCCTGGCGGAGGCCGCCTTTGCCCACCGGGAAACAGACCGATACGCCGCCCGCGAAGCCTATGAACAGTATGGACAAGCCCTGAACTGGGAACCCAACTACCTCGATGCCACTCAGAAACGATTAACCGTAGCGCCCTTCGCCATGCTGCGGGTATTGGTGGAGCCACCCACGCAAACCCGCGAACTAGACCCCGCCGATACCCATGAGCTAGGTCAGGCGGTCTTTGCCCATCTGGCACGCAACAGCACACCCGCCCCGTTTGTGCACCTCTACCAACCCGACCAGACCGAGGTAGATTCCGATGGCGAATACCGCCTTTTCGACGGGCAACCCATTGCTGAAACAGTGCAGTATCTGGTAGACAGGTACGTGCCCTATGATGAACGGCTGACAACGACAACGCAGGCTGTTGAGAGCAACAGCTTGTATAAAGTGGGGGAAAAGCGCATCAACGATTCCACCGTGGTCGACATCATGGAAAAGGTCAAAGGCGTCATCACGCTGCATACGCACCATATTGAGGCCCGGATGGTGGTGCAACTGCGCGCTATAGATACCCAAACTGATAAAGTAATCTGGACCGATACCGACTACATTACCCGCGACTGGACCGGTACCTGGGAAACCTTCACCGGCGACGACCGCGCTCTGAATGGCCATACCTTATTGACCCTGACGGGCACCCCGCCGTCGGCCAGGCGGTTATTCTTCGATCTGGTCAGCAGCGCGGGCGGTTCGGTGGTGAGCACGGTTCGGAAGCAATACAAAAAGCGGTAGGTTTGCCCTATGCAAACTGCTCTTGACCACCTGCGCCAGGACCCCGTTTTGGCCAACCTGATTGCCGTTACCGAAGCCCCCAAACCCGCCCACGCCCACGACGACATTCCCGAGCATGACCGGCTCTACGTAGCCCTGCTGGAAAGCATCGTGTCGCAGCAGATATCTACGAAAGCTGCCGACGCTATCTTCCGCCGCTTTCGGATGCTCTTCAGCCAAACCGCCGACGCCGAAGGCTACCCTACGCCCAAACAACTCGCCGAAGCCAGCGTGGAAGACCTCCGCACGGCCGGGTTATCGTTTCAGAAAATCAAGTACATGCACAGCGTAGCCGAATTCGCCCAGACCAACTCACTCGATTTCGATTATGTACAATCGCTTGATGATGAAGCTATTATTAATTACCTGACACCCATCAAAGGCGTTGGCCGGTGGACGGTTGAGATGCTGCTGATGTTTGTCCTCGACCGTCCCGATGTGTTTCCGGTCGACGATCTGGTGATTCGGCAGAAGATGGTGCGGGCCTATGAACTCACCGAAACGGGCCGTCCGCTTATTCGCCGCCTGCACGAAATTGCCCAGCCCTGGCAACCCTACCGCACCCTCGCTTGTCGGTATTTGTGGCGGTGGAAACCCTGAAAGGAAAGGAGGAAGGGAGGAAAGGGGGAAGGGAGGAAGGGGGCTGACGCATTAGCAATACGCTGGCGCCTGCCCCCTTCCTCCTTTCCTCCTTTCCTGCCTCCTCCTTTCCTTCCTATTCTACCAACTCCCCAAACAACCTGGCCAATGTTTCACTGGCATCGGTACACAGACCGGGGTGCACGGCTGAAGTTTGCACGACGGTGCTCCGCGTGGCGGTAAGCCAGCGAAACCGGGCGGCCATAGCAAGTTGACCGATAGGCCCGCCCGCGGCCCGGCCTGCGCAGATTTTGGTGAATGAATCCAGCCGGGTGTGTAATTCGGTCAGGTTTATTTCGGGCGAAAAAGCATCCAGCCGTTCTTGATTGAGCCTGTATACCGTTTGCAGGAAACCCTGTGCCGGGCAATATAGAATGACGCCGACATTCAGGAATTCTTCGCGCTCTACCCGTGGCACCACGCGAATCACCGCGTATTCAAATAAGTGCTTGTCGGGCATGGTTGGCTTCCTGAACAAAAATGTGAGAATGAGCTAGCCGGTCCTGCAAAAACTGCACGTATACCGCCCGCCGTTCTGCTGCGGGTTCCGCCGTGGGGTCGTTGGCATCAACCAGCCATTCGTCGGGCACCAGGGCCACAATTTCGGCGATGCGTTCGGGCGTTAATAACTGATGATAGTCAGCATCAACAGCCTCCAGATCAGTCGCCTGCAGAAGCAGCACGTGATCTTTCACCGGCACAAAAGGCCGTCGGCTTTGCTCCTGCCACGGTTGGCTGCTGTGATGAAAATACAACGATGCGCCGTGGTCAATCAGCCAGAGTTCCTTGTGCCAGATCAGCATATTGGTGTTGCGGGCCGTACGGTCAACGTTGGTCACCAGGCAGTCGAGCCACACAATCTGCGAGGCCAGCCGGGCCGGAACGGTGGTCACCAGCGGATCAAACGTGATAGCCCCGGAAAGATAATGGATACCCATATTCAGGCCGGCACTGGCTTTCAGCAGATCCTGAATTTCCTCGTCGGGTTCGGTGCGGCCAAAGGCTTCGTCGAGTTGGGCAAACACGATTTCGGGCATGCGCAGCCCCAGCGTTCGGGCCAGCTCACCCGCAATGAGTTCGGCCACAAGCGCCTTCAGTCCCTGCCCGGCCCCCCTGAACTTGAGCACATATAAAAAGCCGTCGTCGGCCTCGGCCAGTGCGGGCAGTGACCCGCCCTCACGCAGTGGCGTAACGTAGCGCGTGACCTGAACGGTACGGATGAGAGATTCAGTCATGGAGTAAAAATAATGAGCGATTGAGTGAATGAGCGAATAGTTTGGAACGGCTTTGCCGTGCGTATAAGAACGCTCGCGCAGCAGTCCAAGCTATTCGCTCATTCACTCAATCGCTCATTCACTCATTAATCTATAGTGCATTTACGGAAAAAGCCGCTTTTGCTTCTACTTTCAACAGAATTTGAATGCCCTCTGGCCGGATAGCGAAGCGTTGGGGCACAAACCGAAACGACTGGATGTTCAGGTCGTTCTTACGCCCCACTTTTCCTTTTTCAAAAGCCCGGCCTATAAGCCCCGGCAAGCTGAGCACCTGGGTGCGCAGAGGTATATGTAAGGCCCGTTGCAACGTGTCTTTTAGCTTGTCGTGAAGTAGCCAGTCGGCGGTTCGAAGCAGGCGTTCTTCTGTCTCCACGTCAAAATCTATGTTTTTGATTAACAACGTATTAGACAACGTATCGTAGGCAGGCTGCCCCCGAAAGTAGAGAATGCCGTTTACGGTGCCCCCTACATCGGTGCGAATGATAAGGGCATGCTGCGCCCCATAGACCGATGCCTTTTTAACCTTCAGCGAACCACCCATCAGGTTCATCTGCTGACTGCCAATGGCTTTTGTTAGCACCCTGTTAATGTCGGAATAAGGCAACAGGCTCATAACCTGTATGTCTGACACCTGACGTATGTGATGGTCTTTTCGCACGGCGGGCAACACCCGGTTGGGTGTCACCACCGGTTTTGGCCCCAGGTGCGTGCTGGTATAAAATGCCACCCGAATCGGAATTGTGAGGGTTGTTTCGGTACCGCTCACATCGCCAACCGCCACGCTGAAGGGCGTGGGGACGATCCAGAGCGTGTCGGGCTTTTTGGTTAACAACAGAGGCTTTTGTAGATCGAGCCAAACCGGACGAACTTGTTTATCGAGGCGTAACTCGCCATACACGGCATTATCAATGGTCGTCTCTATATACGTCCGGCGTTTTTCCAGGGCTTTCTCGGCAAGGCGCTGCACAGGAATGTTGATACCCAGAATGCGTACTTTGGGTTTCTCGATCCAGGTGTAGTCTACAAATTTGACCCGCGTCGATAAACGCCAGTCGCTCGATACCTGCAGCGGGCTTTGGAATTGAACGGCCAGTTTGCAGAGCGGCTGGGTTGCGTGTTTCTTTTTGTTCAGCCGTAGTGGATTGTCGAGCCAAACCGTGATAGGTGCCGAAAACGTGACGCGGTGGTTGGCATAGCGCAGCCGCACGCGGCCTGTGCGCACCACCCGCAGGTTAACGGCACTACCTTCCACATTCTCCGTGTTGACTATCTCGGGCTTTAGTGCCGCGTTGATTTTGTCTTCCAGACTTCGCAACCGGAAGGTGATCGGGCCGGCCAAAAACGAACGGGCCGGCGCAATGGCCGAATCGTAGCCACCTGCCTGTGGTGGCTTGGGTTTTACACGGTTGCACGACAGCGCAAAACCGACAATAAGGACTATTAAAGAAAAGCTGGTAGCACGTTGAGGGATCATACCCCCAACGAACTAATAGCTTTCCGGAATGGTTTTTCCGGCCCGCTAAGTCTTACTGAATGACTGCGCTTTATCGGTCGCGCAACCGCATCCCTTACCACAACCCGCCTGTTTGGCGGTGATAGACCGGTAGGCACGTCGACCCAGGTAGCCCAGGGCAACCGCGAAAAGCAGAAAAATTAGTATCGTCTGCATAGCAGCAAGGCATTTAGGTTGAAACACCCGCCTACGTCCATCCGTTCCGCTCGGCCAGGCGGCTGATGTGCTGGTAATGGTGTTCTCCATGCCAGGCGTAGAGAGCCAGCACGTCGGCCAGCGCAAACGTGCGGTCGCTACCCGGATGATAGTATGTGCGGCGTAGATCGTTGCTGGTAAGTGCCTCAAGGCAAACCACCCACCGTTTGTGCAGAGCCGCGAGCAAGGTTAGCGACGGAGCAACAGGGAGTTTAGCGTCGGGAAGTTTGGCCCACTCGCCCTCTTCGTAGGGGCTGATGCGCGGGTTTTCTTCCGTCAGGGCCAGTTTCGTACGTATATAAGCGTTCATGTGGCTGTCGGCCACATGGTGCACCACCTGCCGCACGGTCCAG
Organism: Fibrella rubiginis; assembly: GCF_017353185.1. Taxonomy (GTDB): domain Bacteria; phylum Bacteroidota; class Bacteroidia; order Cytophagales; family Spirosomataceae; genus Fibrella; species Fibrella rubiginis. Next base: position 41,377 of record NZ_JAFMYV010000018.1, read on the forward strand.
CCTTCGGGGCGATAGGGCGTGTCGAGCCGGTCGTCGGGCCATTGGGCCACCAGTTGAGCTAATTTTTGAGGAAGCGCGGCGATGTCGGCGAGGTATGCCTGCGTCTGATCAGAGGCCAGTGGCGGACCAACGGGCATGGCGCCAATGGGATAACGGAGGGCATCTAAGTCCTGCATAGCAGTGTTGTTGGGGGTGTTTAGCGGAAAGTTACGCTGAACTTTTCAGGGTCGAAAACCTTTTTCTGTGCAACAATAACCTACAACAGATGAACTGGACTAAGTTAACCGACGCTACCCAACTTGATCATATTATTGACGAATCAGCGGAACGCCCCGTTCTGATTTTCAAGCACAGCACCACCTGCTCCATTAGTGCCATGGCACTCAGCCGGATGGAACGAAACTGGTCTGATGCCGCCGGTATTAAACCCTACTACCTGGACCTGCTGGCTCACCGCCCCATATCGGCACAAATCGCTCAAACGTTTGGTATTGACCACCAATCGCCGCAAGTGTTACTGATTCAGAACGGGGAATGCGTCTACGATGCCTCGCACATGGCTATCTCTTTTCAAACATTGACACAAGTAGTGTAATCATTCCGTTACTTTTTATCGCCAAAGCAGTCATATTCCCGCGAATGTGACTGCTTTTTTATTAAAATATTTGTCATAACTCGCTGATTATCAGGGTCGCATGTTTTAATAACCAGTTTTATATTAAAATATGTATGTACATGTGATCCAATCATATGCTACTTTCGTAAGTCTATTACTCCTGATAAGTCCATAGAATAGTGCGCAACAAACCGCATCAATCTGTTGACTTACTAGCCTCATCGGGATCCTGCCATTTTTTCACATTGCTCCTGCCGCGCTAATGACAGATAAGCGGCGAAACTTTTATGAAAAAAATTTATTCAGATGAGGCGCTGGTGGCTACGTTCATACGTACCCACAGCAACCAGGTATTCGCCGAGTTGTATCGGCGATACAGACCCAAGGTTTATCAGACCTGTTTCAGGTACCTTGATGACCCCGATGATGCGGACGATCAGACGCAGGAAATTTTCAGCAAGGTATTTGCCAAACTGGACACTTTCCGGGGAGAAGCCAAGTTCTCGACCTGGCTGTTTGCACTAAGCCGATTTCACTGCCTGTCTGTCCTTGACAGCCAGAAGCGGCGCACACAGGTTTCGCTGGACCTGGTGGATGAAGATCAGGTGGCACACATTGATTCAGACGAGCTAAGTCTCGACGAACGCTGGCAGCAGGCCGAGACGACCCTCGGCAAACTATCGCACAGTGATCAGGACCTGCTTCGTCGCCGGTATCTGGGCAACAAAGACGTGGCTACCCTGGCGGGCGAAGACAGCGTTAGCCTGAGTGCCATGAAGATGCGCCTCAAACGCGCCCGCGACCTGGCGCAGTCCTACCGACAACCGGATTAACGAAGTAACTGAGGGCTAAGAACAAAGAGCCAAGAACTAAGAAACAAGAAGAAAGAGCCAAGAAATAGTAGTTCCTGCGAGATACATCACGCTGTGGAAGCTCTTATTTCTTGGCTCTTGACTCTTTCTTCTTGTTTCTTAGTTCTTGACTCTTGACTCACTGCTTACTCCTTCAACGTAATCCGTGCCCGGTGGCAGACGCCGCCGATGGGCGGGTTGAATTTCGACACGCTCACTTCAACGCTGTCGACGGTAGGGTATTGCTGTTTTATTTCGGCAATCAGGCTGTGGGCAATGTGTTCGAGCAGGCGGGCGGGGCGTTTCATCACCGCCGCCGTAATCTTATAGAGATCTTCGTAGTTAACCGTAGCGCTAAGGCGGTCGCGGCGGGCGGCTTCTGAGAAGTCTGCGTAGACGGTGATGTCTACGGCATATTTGTTGCCTATTTTCTGCTCCTCGTCGTAAAAGCCGTGGTAAGCAAAGAATTCAAGCCCTTCTAAAGCGATGGTTCCCAATGGGTTGTGGCTTTTATAAAGGAGAAGCAAGAGGTAAGAAGCAGGAGCCAAGAGTTTACGCGATAGAAATAATCCTGCGTAAGCTCTTGGCTCCTGCTTCTTACCTCTTGCTTCTCTCTCCTATATCTGATCGAAGAAAGAGCCTCCTTTTTTGGGTGCCTCTTCATCCTGAGCCGTTTCCTGATGAGCTGGTTCGGGTTGTTCGGTAACGGCAACAGGGGCGGCACCTTCGGCGGCATCTGCACCGGCAAGGGCTAGCGGTTCGTCGGTGGCGGGTTCGTTGGTGGGCAGGTCAGACGGCACGTCGGCATCGGCGGGGAGAGCGGCGGCATTGGCAGCCAGCACCGAGGCCGTAGTAGGCAGCGGCTGCGATTCATCATCGTCAAACTGATCTTCGTATTCCAGTTGTTGCGCCACCGGAGGAGCAACTTCTGCTGGCTCGTTTGACGTTTCGGCCGACGTATTTTCAGCGTTATATGGCTGATTATCTGTATGCTCTGGAGCCTCTGCAAGGGCATGGTTCTCAGTGGGGGCTTCGGCAGCGGATTGCGCTTCCGGGGCAGCCATCTCGTCGAATTTCTGCTTGGCCGACTGTTTGGCAAATTTCTTCTCGAACCGGTCTACGCTCTCCATCGCGTTGGTAGCCAGCGCCCGAATCTGCACCATCAGGTTGTCTTTATAGCGCTCCATCGCTTTGAAATCCTGCTCCAGCGACTTCAATTCCGATGACAGATTCTCCCGGACGTAGCGTGTCTGGTTTTCGGCATCCTGCACCATCACGGCAGCTTTACGCTTGGCTACGGCAATTTGCTCGTCGGCTTTCAGGCGGCTCTCGGCCAGGTATTTCTCGGCTTGCTGGTTGGCTTGCTCGGCAATGTTGGCGCTGCTGTCTTCGGCGTTTTTTAGCGTACGGAACAGAGTCAGTTCAATTTCTTTGAGCTTATTGAGCTCTTTTTCGGCCAGTTCAAGCTGCATCTTCAACATCTTGTTCTCGCCCGTTACGCGTTCCCACTCCTGCGAAAGCGATGACAAAAACGCGTCAACTTCATCAACCCGATAACCGCCCAGGGGCTTCTTTTCAAAGGTATGCTGCCGAATTTCGATGGGTGTAATTTTCATATAGTTGGTGTCTCGAAAGACTGAAAAGGCTGGTTGTAAAATGTGGAAAGTCCGTTCCTGATGGGAATTAACGACAATAATCGCTAAAAACCATCAATAGCCCACACCGCCACGGTCCGGTCGTCGCTGGCGGTAGCAAACTGAGTATTGCTTAACCAAAGCACTTTATTCACCGACGTGCTATGCCCACCATACCGCGCCCGGTCTACTACTTTGCGCAGTCGGAGCGAATCGGCATCCCAGATTTTGACCGTTTTGTCCATGCTCACCGTGGCCAGCCACTGCCCATCAGGGCTATAGGCCATGTGGTTGATCGTATACATATGAGCCACGATGTCGGCGTCGGGGCGGTAGTTGGCTTCCACATCCCACGACCGCAAATGCGCATCGCGACCGCCCGCCAGCATATGCCGAAAATCGGGTGAGTAGGTCAGCGCGAAGACGGAATTAGTGGCCCCTTCCAGCGTCTGTTTCAACTCGAGCGTGTTCATATCAAACAGGCGAATACGGTGATCGCTGTAACCAACGGCCACTTCACGTTCAACCGGGTTGATAGCCACGCACCGAGCCGATTTATCACTGGCTTTTACGTACTTACGCACCGCCCGTGTAGGTACGTCGAGCACCACCACTACACCGTCGGCCAGGGCAACAAAGGCCGTTTGCCGGTAAAGTTGAATATCGAAAATGGCAGTGGTCGTGAGTTTCAACGACCCGGCCACAGTGCGGGCTTCAGGGTCGATGAACTGGAGGCCTTCGTAGTTCTGCCCTACCCAGAGCAACCCACTACCGGGGTCACGCGCCAGGGCATAGACCGAAGCCGGAATCTGCGCCACCAGCGACCCAAGGTCGGGCCGGGCCATGTCCCAGTCAGCCACCTGCCCATCGGCCCCCGCCGAAAAGAAGTGATCGGGCTGGGCCGAACTAATCAACGTAAAGACACTGTCGCGGTGCCCGCCAAACGTATCGAGGCGTTGAATGTGAAAGGACATAGACGAGTTCAAAGTCCAAAGTTCAACGTTTAACGTCTAAAGTTTTGTAAACAGCGTCTTTTCTGAAACTTTAACCTCAAACGTTGAACTTTGGACTTTAAACTCGCCCATGCCCCACCTCGCTACCCACGCCATTAGCCCCGACTGTGAACTGATTCGCTGGCAGATCACCGAAGACGAGCCAACGCTGGCCGGGCAACTGGTACTGACCGATGAGGAACAGGCTGATCTGGCGGGAATCGCGCATCCGGGGCAGCGGGTGGAGTGGCTGGCCTGTCGGGTGGCGCTGAAAACGCTGATCGAAATGAGGGGCCAGCCATACACCTGTCTTTGGAAAGACGAATTTGGCAAACCACACCTCTGTCAATCAGCCGGCAAATCCACCGCATTGGCGGACCGGCCGGGCGAATCCACGCGGGGCCACATTTCGCTGTCGCATACGCCCGGCTGGGCCACGGCGGTCTGGCATCAAACGCGGCCTGTGGGTATAGACGTTGAACCCATCCGCGACCAGTTTACCCGCGTGGTGCCGCGGGTACTGTCGCCGTCGGAAATCGAGGATGCCAACGGCCAACCCGACCGGCTGGCGGTGTACTGGTGCGCCAAAGAGGCCCTGTACAAATTATACGGTAAGCGCCAGCTCACTTTCCGCGAACACCTGCTGGTTGACCCCTTCCCCACCGGCGCAAGCTTATTAACCGGTCACGTTCGGCTGCACGATCACCAGGAAACACTGCAAGTTCACTGTTTGCACCTTGAGCCGGGTTTAATTGCGGTCGCTTTTTAAGACCACTTACTCTATTATTTCCGCTAGGTAAGTAGAAACAAAAAATTCTGGCCTTAGTTTAATAGTATAATTACCAGAAACTACTGTCCTTTTTCGCGAAAACTGACAGCGTAGTACTGTATCACTCAACGTCTTATGAACGAACGACTACCCGCTCTTGTCTGGCGGCGCATTTCCTTATACACCTTATTTTGTCTGTTCCTGCCCGGAATACTCCTGGCGCAGAACCGAACGGTGTCGGGCGTAGTGAGCGACGCGAAGGGGCAGACACTACCCGGCGTTAACGTCATTGTGAAGGGTACCAACACCGGAGCCACGTCTGATGTGGAGGGACGGTACAAAGTAGCAGTCACCTCCGACGAAGCCGTTTTGCAATTCTCGTACGTCGGCTATACCGGGCAGGAAGTGTCAGTGGGCAATCAGACGGCCATCAACATCACGCTTGTCGAAGATAACAAAACCCTGAACGAGGTGATCGTGGTGGGATATGGTGCTCAGAAACGGACCGACCTCACCGGCGCTGTTTCCACCATTACGGCCAAGGACATTGCGCGCCTGCCCGTGGCGGGTATTGACCAGGCCTTGCAGGGAAAATCATCTGGGGTGCGAGTCACGCAGTCGACGGGGGCACCGGGCGAGGGGGTGGCCGTGCGCATTCGGGGTGTGGGCACGGTCAACGATAACAGTCCGCTATTTATCATCGACGGCATTCCGACAAAAGATGCGTTCAGCGTGTTGAACCCGGCCGATATTGAGAGCATGTCGGTGCTGAAGGATGCCTCGTCAGCCGCCATTTACGGGTCGCGGGCGGCCAACGGCGTCATTGTCGTGACCACGCGGCGGGGAGCGTCGGGCGCACCGCGCATTTCATTCAATGCCTACGGGGGCGTACAAACCCACGGGCGACTGATTCCGATGGCTAACACGGCCCAATACGTTTCCATTTTTAATGAAGCGGTGGTTAATGACAACGCCGATTTCACCGACCCAGCCCTCTTCCGCCGCCCCATCACGCCCGACATTGCCGCTTCGCTGCCCAACACCAACTGGCAGGAGGAAATTTTCAGGCCCGCGCCCATTCAGAACTACCAGTTGCAGTTTAGCGGCGGCACCAAGCAGTCGCACTACCTTATTTCGGGCAACTATTTCAACCAGCAGGGCATCATTCTCAACTCCGGCTACGAGCGCTATGCCCTGCGCACCAGTGTGGATACGGACATTGGCGGAAAAGTGCGCGTAGGGACCAACATCAACCTGACCTACAGCAACCGCAAAATCGTGGGCAGTTCGGGCGATGGCTTTGGTGGCAACGGCGGCAGCATTGTGCGCTACGCCCTGTTCCGCGCCCCCGCCACGCCCGTCTACAACCCCGACGGCACCTTTTTCGACCTGCCCACCCGCACTGACCTCTTCGGCGATGGCTACAACCCGGTGGGGCTAGCCACCAAAGCCGACAACACCCAAACGCAGTACCGCCTCTTCGGCGACGTGTTTGGCGAGTGGACCATCAACCGCAATCTGACTTTCCGCACCAACGGCGGTATTGACCTTAACATCCTGAATGACAAGCGTTTCAACGAGAACTGGGGCACCAATGGACGCATCAACAGCCCCGCCACGCTGAGCAACGCCATCAGCCCGATCAGCACGCTGACCTGGAATAACACGCTGACCTACAGCCGCAAATTTGGGGGTGTGCACGACGTAACGGTGCTGGCGGGTACCGAGGCCATCCGCAACGTGAGCCGCACCGTGGGTGGGTCAGACCGGAACTTCATCGACCAGGACCCCAGCCTCCGGTATCTGGGCCGGGGTGTTGACCCCACGGGCCGCAATAGCACTGAGGCCGACCAGCGTTGGGCGTTGTTTTCGCTGTTCGGGCGGGTCAACTACGCTTACAAAGACAAATACCTGGCTTCGGTCAACGTGCGCCGCGACGGGTCGAGCCGGTTTTCGCCCGCCAACCGCTACGCCAATTTCTTTTCGGGGTCGGTGGGTTGGAACATTGATCAGGAAGCCTTTTTCCAGCCTATCGCCAGCACGGTTTCGCTCATGAAGCTGCGGGCAAGCATTGGGCAGTTGGGCAACCAGGACATTGGCAACTACCCCTTTGCCAGCCTTATCGGGTCGGGGTTCAATTATCCGTTTGGGTCGCCGCAGGCGCAGCAGCCGGGCTATACGGTGGTGAGCCGGGGTAACTCGAACGTGAAATGGGAGGCGTCGACCCAGACCGATATAGGGCTGGACATGGCGTTTTTCAAAAACAAACTGCAACTCACCCTCGACGTTTTCCAGAAAACAACCTCCGATATCCTGATTCCCGTACCCGTGCCGCGTTCGGGCGGGACGACAGCCTCGGCACCGTATGTGAACGCCGGGCGGGTGGAAAACAAGGGGCTGGAAATTGACCTGATCTACCGCGACAAAAAAGGCGATTTCACCTACGACGTCACCGCCAACGCCTCGTTCATCCGCAACCGCGTGGTGTCGCTGTCTGATGGGCGGCCTATTCCCGGCGGACGCATCGACAACGGCGTATTTGCCACCCTGACGGAGCCGGGTCACCCCATCGGGTCGTTTTACCTGCTCACGCAGGCCGGTATTTTCCAGAACGAAGCCCAGCTTTTCACCAGTGCCAACCAGGGCAACGGCATCAAACCCGGCGATGTGCGCTACGCCGACCTCAACGGCGATGGCCTGATTACCAGCGCCGACCGGTCGCACGTGGGTAGCCCGATCCCGACACTGACCTACGGCCTCACGGCCAACGTGTACTGGAAGGGTTTTGACCTGAGCGCCTTTTTTCAGGGCGTTACGGGCAATAGCATCTATTACCAGGTGGCCACCGACATCGAGGGGTTTTACCGGGCGTTTAACATTACGCAGCGGGTAGTGGATGGGCATTGGACCGGCGAGGGCACGAGCAACAGTCAGCCGCGGGTCTCGTGGCGGGGGTCGGCCAATAACAAGCTGCCCTCTACGCGCTTTCTGGAAGACGGTTCGTATACCCGACTGAAAAATCTGCAACTCGGCTACACGCTGCCGGGCAACATCCTGAAACGGTTTGGGGCGTCGAACCTGCGCATTTACGTGGGCGGGCAAAACCTGCTCACGTTCACGAAGTACCCCGGCCTTGACCCCGAACAGCAATCGAGTGACAACCTCAACACCGAACAGTTTCGCGGCGACGTGGCCGTGGGCATCGACTGGGGTACGTACCCGTCGGCAAAGACATATACAGTTGGCCTGAATGTGAATTTTTAAACCCCACCCCCAGCCCCTGCCCCTCAAATAGAGGGGAGGGGAGCCGCTTTAGAGCAGCTTCGCTAAGCGGAGCTTACGCCAGAGTAGCTCCCCTCCCCTCTATTTGAAGGGCAGGGGGCTGGGGTGGGGTAGACACCATGAAAACGAAACTCATTACCTTCCTCTGCCTTCTCAGCCTTGGTGCTTGTTCGGATATGCTGAACGAGCAGCCGCGGGGTGACTATGCCGAAGCAGCGTTTTACCAGACCTCGGCGCAGGCAGTGCTGGCCATCAACGCAGCCTATCAGCCGCTCTCATTTGCGTCGGACAATAACCGGCTGTGGGTCTTTGGCGACGTGGCTTCCGACGATGCGGCGAAGGGCGGCGACCCCGGCGATCAGGCCGATATTGGACTGGTCGATAATTTCCAGATTTTCCCCAATAATGGCCCTGTGGAATCTGAATGGGGTGTTTTGTACGAAGGCATCAACCGGGCGAACCTGGTGTTGCAGCGCGTACCGGCCATCAACATGGACGCGACGTTGAAGAACCGGGTGCTGGGCGAGGCACGGTTTCTGCGGGCGTTGAACTACTTCTACCTCGTGAACATCTACGGCGACGTACCGCTGATTCTGGAACCACGCAACGCCGACAAGCTGCAGGTAACGCAGTCAGCGGTAGGCACGATTTACGCACAGGCCATTGAAGCCGATCTGCTGGTGGCGATTCAGAACCTGCCCGCTGCCCATGCCGGTCCCGACGTGGGGCGGGCTACCAAAGGCGCGGCGCAGGCCCTGCTGGCGAAGGCCTATTTATACCAGCAAAAGTGGCAGCCCGCGCTGGATCAGGCACAGGCGGTAATCAACAGCGGGCAATATGACCTGCTGCCGGTGTATGCCAACAATTTCCGGGCGGCCTACAAAAACAACCGCGAGTCGGTGTTTGCGGTGCAGCACTTGTCGGGGCAGGTACCGTTTCAAGGCAACCGGCTGAACCAGTGGTTTGCGCCCCGCCCCAACGAGAACGGCTATTTCTTCGACGCGCCCACACCGGGTTTCGTAGCCGAATTTGAACAGACGGCAGCCAAAGTAGCCGACCCCCGCCTTGACTATTCAGTAGGCCGGGCCGGTACGACCTGGCTCAACGGCGAACCCTTCGACCCGCAATGGTCGCCGACGGGGTATCTGAACAAAAAGCACGTGCAGCCGCTGGCCGAAGTACCCGCCGCCACCAAAGGCGATGGCAATTTGAACTACGTGATGATCCGCTACGCCGACGTGCTGCTGATGGCTGCCGAGGCCCTGACGGAGCTAAATCGGGGAGCTGAGGCCCTGCCCTATCTAAACCGGGTGCGGAAACGCGCCCGCGAAAGCTACCTCAACGACCCCGCCCTTGCCCCCGCCACGGGTGCGCCGGCAGTACCTGCCAATCTGTTACCCGACGTGGTGAGCACCAGTCAGGCCACCCTCCGCGACGCCATCCGGCATGAGCGGCGGGTAGAGCTTGGCCTAGAGTTTCACCGCTATTTCGACCTTGCGCGCTACGGTCAGGCCTACGCCGAAGCCGCCCTGCGCGACAAGAATTACGCCTTCGCCAAAAATCGCTACGTGCCCCTCCCCCAGAGTGAGCGCGACACGAACAAGGCGCTGAAGTAGAAGGAAGGGAATGAACAATGAACAATGGCTTCGCGCTGTAGGCCCTTCGACAAGCTCAGGGTGACAACCACCTTGAATCAAGTCCACTGAGCTTCTTTAGATAGCGTGTCACCCTGAGCCTGTCGAAGGGCCTACAGCGCGAAGCCATTGTTCATTGTTCATTGTACATTCCCTCCCCCCCCCCTTTCGCAACCATTTTTTCTCAATACATATATGAAAAACAAGTCGATTTCTCTCCAGACGCTACTCAAAACAGTACTGGCTATGTTGCTGCTGCTGAGCGTATTTGAAGCCTGTAAGAAGGCAGATGACCCAGTGGTCGTGACTCCCGTTGACAAAACCAAGTTGAAGGCGCGTATTGACAGTGCCAATGCGATCTACACCAGTGCTGTGGAAGGTGTGCAGGTGGGTAATTACGAGGTAGGCTCGAAAGCTACATTCAAGAATTACATTGACGCGGCCAACATCATCTACGGCAACGCCGCCGCCACCCAAACCGACGCGACCAATGCCTATGTAAACCTGGGCGTGGGTATGACCAATTTCGCAGGGAAGCGGGTGCAGGAGATCGCCGCGGCCAACCTGATTCTGTACCTGAAAATGGACGGCAACGCCAATGATGCGTCGGGGAAAGGGTTTAATGGAGCACTGAAAGCTGGTGCGCAACCCATATCTGCGACAGTGACCTCTGGTTCAGTTACCCAAGCCGTAAGCTGGACAGGTTGGGGTGGTAGCGCTACCAACGTACCCGCGTTAACGAAAGACCGTTATGGTGTCGACGGTAAGGCGTACACGTTCGACAAAGGATCGAACATTGAGATTCCCTACAACTCGGTGCTGAACCCTGCGAAAGAGTTTACCATTGCGCTTTGGGCACGGCCTACCAAGATCAACGAAAGCAGCTACATGGTGTCGCTGAACCGCTGGAATGGCTATAAATTTCAGTTGCAGAGCGCCAACAAACCGTTCCTGACGGTGAAAACTGCCCCTGGCAAGTACATTGACAAAGACAATGAATCGCCCACGCTCGACGTGAACAAGTGGTATCACCTGACCGTAACCTATAAATCAGGCGCGATGACGTTCTATGTAAACGGTACACCTGTGAAAACCTGGACCGACGTTTCGGGTGATCCATATGCCGTGAAGAGCAATATCAATCTGGTTATTGGTCAGGATTTACCCTCTAACCTGTATCAGTTGAATGAAAAAGATGATGCTGACGGAAACAACTTCAACGGCCCCTGGGGTGGCTATTTCACTGGCGACATGGACGAGATTCGCATGTATAACGTCGTGCTGAGCGACACGCAGGTGAAGTCGATTTATAACGCGGAGAAGCCGTAGAGGAGAATAATGAACAATGAACAATGTATAATGTGCAATGTGGCTGACGCAAGAAGGCCTGCGCGTGATCGGGTAGCGCGGTTCCGCGTCAGCCATTTTGCGTCAGCCACATTGTTCATTGTACATTGTTCATTGTTCATTCTTTTTCTCTCCTGCCAATCGCCCAACCCAACCACCTCCCCTACCCGTCCGCTGGTGCTTTGGTGCTCCAACAATGCGCCGGAGATCACCTTTGCGCGGGAGTTTGTGGATGCGTGGGGCAAGGCTCGTCCCGATAAACCGCTGCGGTTTCAACCCATACCGGAGGGGCAATCGAGTGAAGAGATCATCCTGGCGTCGGTGGTGGGCAAAACCACGCCCGACATCTACGCCAATATGTGGCAGGGTAGCGTGGAAATGTATGCCAAAGCGGGCGTGCTGGTGCCGCTAGACACGATTCCGGGCTTTCGGGCTTTTCTGCAAACGCGCTGCGATTCAGCCGTTATTAAGGAAATAACGTCGGGCGATGGACATATTTATCAGGTCCCGTGGAAGGTGAACCCCATTATGATGCTGGGCAACCGGCAGGCGTTGAGCAACCTCGGCGTGGGCGGTCCGCCCTATACATATGGCAGCTACACGCAGGCGGGGCAACGCTTCCGAAAAGACCGCAACGGCGACGGCTACGTGGATCAGTGGATTGGCTATACCGAAGTGAAAGCACTCTGGTATCAGCGCCTGTTTAATTTTTACCCGCTCTACCTCGCCGCGTCTGACGGGGCGCCACTGCTGAAAACCGGCCCCGACGGGCATCAGCGGGCGGCGTTCAACAACGCGGCGGCGGTAGGCGTATTTCGGTTTTTACAGACCCTCTACAAAAACAATTTCTTTGCCCGCGAACGGCTCTCGGCCACCCGCGACCCCTTTCTCGACCGGCGCATTGCCACCCAGTTTACGGGGCCGTGGCAGGTAAGCTTTTTACAGCGATATGCCGCCCCTGACCTCCAGTACGACTTTTTTCCCATGCCCGTGCCCAATAACCACATGGGACCAGCCTACACCTATGCCGACCCCAAAAACATTGTCATCTTCAACACCTGTCCCGACCCGGTGGCCGCCTGGCAGTTCGTGAAGACCCTCATCGACCGCCCCGGCGACCTTCGACTTCTGGAATTAACCGGTCAGTTTCCCCGCCGCAGCACGCTGAACACCGACCCGTTTTTTGCTGCCTACCTGGCCCAGCATCCGAAGCTAAAACCCTTCGCCGAACAGTCGAAATACCTGCGCGGCGTAGACAACAGCGAAGTCATCGTGGAGGTGTTCGACATCATTTCGCAGGAGTACGAAGCCTGCGTAATCTACAACCGCAAAACCCCCGAAGCCGCCATCGCCGAAGCCGCCAAGGCCGTGGATGTACTTCTAGGGAATGAGTGAATGAGCGAATGAGTGATTGAGTGAATGTCCGGAAGCCGGTCGTTGTCGCTTGGCTCCAGCCGAGTGACCCCTATCTGAGGGCCTCCGGCCCGTAATGTGACATTGAGTCCCGTTGGCCAAACTATATCAAATTCGAGTTACGGGCCGGAGGCCCTTAGATAGGGGTCACTCGGCTGGAGCCAAGCGACAACGACCGGAAGCCGCCACGCGGAATTATTTCTAAATGCTCCGCGTAGCGGCTTCCAGACATTCACTCAATCACTCATTCGCTCATTCACTCATTAAATACGCTGACTAACCCATGAAACGCCTCACCCCCTACCTTCTCGTCTCGCCATATCTGCTGCACTTTTTGGTGTTTGTGGCGTTTCCGGTTGGGTTTTCGGTGGTGCTCACGTTTCACGACTGGAATATTATTTCGCCGATGAAGTGGGTGGGGCTGGCCAACTACGGGCGAGTGTTCCGGGACCGCGAATTTTGGCAGGCTGTCTGGAACACACTGCGGTTTCTGGTGGTGCATATACCCCTTCAAATCGCCATAGCCCTGTTTTTGGCCGAATTACTCAACCGGACCATCCGGGGAGCGGCGTTTTTTCGAGCGGCGTTTTTCCTGCCCGTGATCGTGTCGGGCGTGGTCGTGACCATCCTGTGGCAGCAGTTGTACAGCTTTAACAGCGGTTTGCTCAATCGGGGTTTGGTGGGTCTCGGACTGGGCCGCGTGGGCTGGCTCGACGACCCCGACGTAGCCATGTATAGCATTGCCGTGATGGCCACCTGGAAAAACGTGGGGCTGTATGTGATCCTGTTTCTGGTGGGTCTGCAAAGCGTACCAGAGCAGTATTACGAAGCCGCCGACCTGGAAGGGGCCACCACCTGGCAGAAGTTCCGCTACATTACGCTGCCCATCATCAACCCCACGCTCTTCACCGTCGTGGTGCTGTCGACCATCGGCGGGTTCTCGCTTTTCATCGAACCCTACATCATGACCGAAGGCGGGCCGCTGAACAGTACGCTCTCGGCCGTGATGTACATCTACAAACAGGCTTTCCAGTATTACCACATGGGCTATTCGGCTACCCTCGGCTTCTGCTTCGCGCTCATCATCCTGCTGGTGGTGATCGTGCAGCGGCGGTACGTGGAGAAGGAAGTTTAATGAACAATGTACAATGAATAATGAACAATGTACAATGGGGTCCGACGGGTCGGCTACGCGCTGTGGGCTACGCGCTCCAGGCCCTTCGACAGGCTCAGGGTGACAGCCTACCTTGGCGCAGTTTCCTGACTTGATTCAACTTCCCTGTCACCCTGAGCCTGTCGAAGGGCCTAGAGCGCGTAGCCCACAGCGCGTAGCCGACCCGTCGGACCCCATTGTACATTGTTCATTATTCATTGTACATTAAAAAACATGAAACCTCTCCGCTACATACTTCTCACCGTTGCCGCCCTGACGTTCATTTACCCGTTCGTCTGGATGGTGTCGGCGTCGCTGTCGAGTGAGGCGGGGCTGGGGTCGCTGACGTTGCTGCCTATTGGGGCAAGCATCCAAAATTACATGACTGTTTTTGAGCGCATTCCGCTGGGGCGGGCGTTTCTGAACAGCCTGTTTGTAGCCGTGTTCACCACCGGCCTCGTGCTCCTATCCGGGGCGATGGTGGGCTATGCGCTGGCCCGGATGACCTTCCGCGGGCGCGACGCCATCTTCTACCTAATCATTTTCACTATGACGCTACCGTTCCAGATCACGCTGATTCCCAACTACATCACGATGGTGAAGCTCGGCTGGGTGGATTCGTATCTGGCCCTGATCGTACCCTTTGCACTTAATTCACTGTCGGTGCTCCTGTTCCGGCAGGCGTTTGCGGGTTTACCGCAGGCCCTTATCGACGCCGCCCGGATAGACGGGGCCAACGAACTGCGCATCATCTTCCAGATCCTGATTCCAAACATCCTGCCCACGGTGCTGACCATCACCATTTTAACCTTCATGGGCCTCTGGAACGAAGCCCTTTGGCCCCTGATCGTGATCCGCGATGAGGCCACCATGACCATGCCGCAACTCGTCACGCTGTTCTCCGTCGGTGGCCGCGCCGATGGACAGTTGGGTGTTAAAATCGCCGCCGCCGTGCTATTGGCTCTACCCATTATCATCCTGTATTTGTTCTTCCAAAAACACTTCATCCGCAGCATGGCCTCATCCGGCATGAAGGATTAAAGACCCCACCCCCAACCGCAGCGGCGGACCGTCCCTGCCTCTGAAAATCAGGGGAGGGGAGCTACTCTGGCGTAAGCTCCGCCTAGCGAAGCTGCTCTAAAGCGACTCCCCTCCCCTGATTTTCAGGGGCAGGGGGTGGGGGTGGGGTCACACAACGTATGAAAAAACTTGTTCTTCTTCTCTTCCTCTCCTCTTTTTCCTGCAAAAAGGAGGCCGTTCAACCGGCACCAGCAACTACGCGGCAGGTCAATACGGCACATCTGAATAGCTTATACCAGACCGTAAAGCTGGCCTCGAACGGGGCCGAGGTGGGCACGGTGGCTATCTACAGCGAAGCGCCCGACTATCGCCTCGTTACGGATGGCGATGAGGGCTTCACCTGCGTGGATGACGTGGCGCGGGCGGCCATTTTCTGGCTGGCCGAACCCGACTTTGCCACCAACACCGACAAGCAGGGCAAACATAAACTGGCTACCGAATTTTTGTTGCAGCTACAGGCCCCCGCAGGTGATGCCGGGGCGGGGTATTTCTATAATTTCCTCTGGCCCGACAAGACGATCAACAAGACATACAAAACCAGTGTGGCCGAAGCCAATTTCTGGTCATGGCGGGCGTTGTGGGCGTTGTCAGAAGCATACCCCACCTACCAGAAAAGCGACCCAACCTTTGCTGCCCGGATGCGCACGGCGATGGACCGGGTGGTGGCGAATATGCTCCGCGATTTTGGATCAAAACCAAAAGATTACACCTTCATCAAAGGCCTTCAGATACCCAAATGGTTGCCGTTTGGATCGGGTACGGATCAGGCGGCGATCATGCTGCTGGGGCTAGCCAACTACCAACAAATAGCCCCCAACGCGGCTAATTTGGCCCTTATTGACCAACTGGCGGCGGGTATCTTGGTTATGCAGCAGGGCGACGCAGCCAAGTTTCCCTACGGTGCATTCCTCAGTTTCGAGAATGGCTGGCACGCCTACGCCGCCGATCAGGCCTATGCGCTGCTACGTGTGGGTAAGCAACTCAACAAGCCCGATTGGATCACCGCCGCCCGCAAAGAAATAGACAATTTTTACCCGTACCTGCTTAAAGAAGGCTTCCTGGAATCGTTTTCGGTGGAAACCCGCGACGGGGGAGTTGGCCTGTTGCAATCGAACAAATTTCCGCAGATTGCCTACGGTATCCGGCCTATGATCTGGGCCACGATGGAAGCCTACGACCAGACAAAAGACACCAAGTACCGTGACCTGGCGAAGCAACTGTATGGCTGGTTTGGAGGTAAAAACGCTGCCGGCACCGTCATGTATGACCCCGCCACGGGCCGCGGCTACGACGGCCTGCTAAGCACAACCCGAATCAACCAAAACGCCGGTGCCGAATCCACGATCGAGAGTCTGTGGGCGGCGCAAAAAATCAATTAGCGAATGAGTGACGGTCCGACGTTTCGGTGAGCGAATGAGTGACTATGCGTCCCAGTCCAACCTAGTCACTCATTCGCTCACCGAAACGTCGGACCGTCACTCATTCACTCATTAAAAAATGGCCAACGTACAACTCAACCATATTGCCAAAGCATATGCCGGTGGTCCGCGCGTGATTCGCGACGTGACCATCGACGTGAAAGACCGTGAATTTCTGGTGCTCGTGGGACCAAGCGGCTGCGGCAAGTCGACACTACTGCGGATGATCGCGGGGCTGGAAGACATCACCGACGGCGATTTGCTGATCGACGGGCGGCGGGTGAACGACGTGCCGCCCAAAGACCGCGACATTGCGATGGTGTTCCAGAATTACGCTCTGTACCCGCACATGACCGTGTTTGAGAACATGGCCTTTGGGTTGACCCTGCGCAAAATGTCCAAAGTCGAAATAAAACAGCGGGTAGAGCAGGCCGCGCGGATTCTGGAAATAGAGCCGTTGCTGCACCGGAAACCAAAGGATATGTCGGGCGGGCAACGGCAGCGGGTGGCTATTGGGCGGGCCATCGTGCGCGAACCAAAGGTGTTTTTGTTCGACGAACCTCTCTCTAACCTCGACGCCAAACTGCGCGGCCAAACCCGGATTGAGCTGCAGAAACTGCACCGGCAGCTCAACGCCACCATGATCTACGTCACTCACGATCAGGTAGAAGCCATGACCCTCGGCGACCGCATCGTGGTGCTGCGCGGTGGCGACGTGATGCAGTTCGACACGCCCATTAACCTCTACAACCACCCCGTTAACCTGTTCGTTGCGGGCTTCATCGGCACCCCACCCATGAACCTACTCCCCGGAATTATTCAGCAGAGGAATAACAGGCTAACCTTTGATAGTCAGGGCAATACCTTACAGATTGACCTGTCGAAATCGGTTCATCATGAACGATTACAGCGCCACGTGGGTAAGCCGGTAATATTGGGGATTCGGGCTGAACACCTGACTGATGCGCCAACCAGCGGAGACCGTCCATTCTTTTCGTCGGAACAGTTGCCATTTGAGGCCATCGAAAACATGGGGAACGAAGCCCTCGGCTACCTCACCATTGAGGGGATCCGTATTGTAGCCCGCCTCACCCCCGACCGCGCCGCTACCCTCTCTCCTACCGCCCACATTACTCTTTTCTGGGACCTGGATAAGGTCCATTTCTTTGACGCCGAAACAGAGTTGGCTATTTGAACCGGCGTCTGAATACGCCGGAGCAGGCTAACCTGTTTATTCCCGTTCGCGTCAGGCCAGCTTACTGCAAACCTCCCGTATCTGGTTCACCACCTCGTCCGGTACCTCCATAGGCAGCAGATGGCCCACGCCGGGGAGGATGCGGAGCGTGGCTTGCGGCAGGTAGGGCTGCACCATATCGGGCTGAACAAACGAGGCAAGTGCTTCATCCTGATCGCCAACCAGTAGCGCCACCGGCACCGTGATACGAGCCATACGGTTGGTAATGTTGTCGCGGCTACCGATGGCGGGCCAGGCGATCCAGGCTTCGGGCGAAGCGCGGAGGTTGTCGGCTATAGTTTGTGCCCTCACAGCTTCAGAAAGCGGTTTCCGGGTAATTTTTGCCAGCGTTTTTTCAGCCGACTCGCGCTGTTTTAGCGGCGAAAGACTCGGCTTGTCCAGCATTTCCTGCCGCGAATCGTCAGGGATGGGTTCGGGTCCGGGGGGCGACGTCGCCAGCAACACCATAGCGCGCAGTCCTGCCGGTTGGGCCTGTCCTGGCCGGCCGGCTGCAATGGCAAGGGCAATTTTACCACCCATCGAGTGCCCCACCAGCACAAACGGCGTATCGCCTATCTGCTCGGCAATGGCGTTAGCCACAACCAGCGCTACGTCATCAACCCCCTGGTGGTCAGAGAGTGGTGGTGACTCACCAAAACCGGGCAAATCAAACACCAGGCACCCATAATCAGGAGCAAGCGCATCGACTACGGCGGTCCATGACTGGGCTGACCCACCATAGTAATGCAGAAACACCAGCGTAAGGGCAGGGCTTGCCCCTACCCGGTCCGAGCCCCGCTGCGGTGGATTACGGGTAAACGTATTAAGCATAGCGACAATTAAATTTCAACTTTGATACGAGCAGGCTGATCGGTCACTTCCAGCAACTGCCCGTAGGGAACAATGGTGATCTGACCAAATTCTTTCAGCAATGCCTGATACGCCGCCGCTACGGGACGGGGTTTGCGGTCGAGGTCATACAACCCGCAGGCGTTGACCCGGTTATTAAGCTCAGCCAGGCCCGAATCCCAGTCGATCTGGTCAATGAGGCTGTACCAGGTGAAACCCAGCACGGGCGTCCCATCGCGGCGCATGCGCATCAGGTTGATCCACTGTTTCCAGAGCCACATAGGCGCGTCGTCGGCCTCAAAGACGTTGGTTTCAGTATGCATAACCGGCTTATGATACCGGTTATAATATTCTTTCGTGATCTGGTACCAACCCAACACATCCATCGAATTAAACTCTTGACCATCAGGCAGTTTTATCTTTTCGTTTCGGCCATAGTAGTCATTACCCATCACCTGATAGCCCGGTGGCTGACCCGCCATAAACCACTTGTATTCCTCGCGGGTCATGCCGTTGTCGAGCAAATAGAGTGTTACGTCGGCAATGGGTGCATGGGCGTAGAGCAAATCGAGCGACAGGAAGCGGAGTTCGTTATGCAGGTTGATTTCTGCCGTTGGCGAAGCACACACCTCATGGATGTATTCAGCGCTTTCGCTCTGTATGATAATCAGGTCGTTGCGGCGCTGCGCAATCTGCTGCGTACCCATGATACTGGCCGCCACCGTATGTTTCAGGGCCGTTACAAACGCTTTGTCGTCTTTCAGCTGCTCATTCCAGAGGCCATCTTTCGCACTGTGGCGAGCCGTGACGTAGATCTCGTTGACGGGCGTATAGTAACGCACCCAGGGATAGCGTTCGGCCACGGCAGCGCAATAGTCGGCGAAATGTACCGGAAGCTCGGGGTTCTGGTAGTTCCCAAGCCAGTCGGGCACGCCAAAGTGCATAAGGTCGAGGATGGGTGTTATACCCTGCCGCTTGATTTCGGCCATGGCCAGATCAGCAAACTCCCAATCGAATTTTCCGGGTCCCTGATGAATGCTGTAGTAGGGCAAGCCGTAACGTAACACCTTCAACCCCATCTCTTTAACCAGACCAATATCTTCTTTGTAGCGGTCATAGTGGCCGCATTCGCGGAGTTGATCGCGGCGAACTTTACCGTTTTGGATGGTTGGATACGAGCATTCAATGCCCGTAGCAAACATAAAGTTGGAGGGCGACCCACTGGGTAAACCACTGCCGTTGTGGCCGGATCCACCGCCAAATTCGTCGCCCGCATAGTTGCCGTCGCCGAAGTGTTTCTTGATATGTGATAGGAAGTTCATGTAGGGAGTAATGCGTGATAAATGATGAGTGGTCCACCGCGGCGGATCGCTCATCATTTATTACGCATCATTAAAAATTTATCCGCCGTTCTTAGTGCCAGAGCCATGATGGTCAGGGCAGGATTGACGCTGAGTGACGACGGAAAGGTGGAATTATCACTGATGTAGAGGTTGGGAATATCGAAGCTTTGACCGTTGGCGTTGACCACGGCTTCGTCGGGCGAGTGGCCCATGCGGCAGGTGCCAATGATGTGGGCCGCCCGCGGAAAGGCCCAGACGTTTTTGGCTCCCGCCGCCGACCAGATGTCGCGCATGATTTTTTCGGCATGGGCGTTCATCTTCTTTTCGTTCTCACCATCGGTATGGTACACACGCGGTTTGGGCAGACCACGGGCATCAAGTTCATCCGACAGTTCGAGGTAGTTATGGTCGTAGGGCAGGCCGTCGCCGAGGATGTTAATGCCCGCCACGTGATTGTATCGGCTCATGGCGTCGATCAGTGCCTGCCCCCAAAGGCCCCGGCCGCGGGCCATCTGCTTCACATAGGTTACGGGCATCACGCCGATAGACTGCAGCAAATACCCCCCCGCAAAGTCAGCGGATTTACCAGCAAAAGGCCGGTGGGTATCTTCAGAAATCAATCCGCCGGGAATACCCTTATACGGTCGGACATCCTCGTCGAATTCACCCCAGATTTGCAGGCCGGGGTGGGCCATCACGTTACGGCCTACCTGCCCATTGCTGTTGGCCAATTCGTTGATCAGCAGCAATCTGGGTGTTTCAACCGCACCTGCACACAGGAAAACGGTGGTACACTTTTGCCGGTAGGTCTGCCCGTTTTGCACGTATACCACCGCCGTTATACGCCCCTGCGAATCGCGGTCGAACGTGGTCACAAACGCATCGGGGCGGATTTCAGCCCCGTGGGCGCGGGCCAGCGGAATGAACGTCACGTCCATACTGGCTTTGGCCCCCACGCTGCACCCCGCCTGGCAGAAGCCCCGGTTGGTGCAGGCTTCGCGCCAGCCGATCCCCTCCTGATAATAGCGCCCCGACAGGGCGGCGTTGGCGGCGGGCGATGTCCTGATGCCCAGTTGTGCACACCCCCGCTGCATGAGTTGCGCCGCCCCGTTCAATGGCAGCGGCGGCAGCGGATAATTGCGTTTACGCTTCGGCCCCCAGGGGTAATCCGATGGACCGGAAATGCCCAAAAAGTGTTCCAGTTCATCGTAATAGGGCTCAATGTCGGTGTGGTAATCTACAGGCCAGTTGGCGGCAACCCCAAATTCGGTACGCATGAGCATATCGTCGGGTTGGGCGCGGGGGGTGTAGGCGGTGTAGTGCAGGGTAGAGCCACCCACGCCGGTACCGGAGTTGTTGGAGCCAAAAGCCAGCGGATTGTCGCCCGCGCTGAGGCGTTCGTCGTTCCAGAAGAGGAATTCCTGCGCCCGTTCGTCGGTAGCGTAGTCTTTTGTCGGGTCTTTTTCTGAGCCTGCTTCCAGCGCCACTACGCGCAGGCCAGCCTGTGCCAGCCGGGCCAGCAGTGGTGCACCACCTGCCCCTGTGCCAATCACAACGGCATCGACAACGTCATTTGTTGCGTATGTTTTCATAATGCCCCGGGTTCTCGTGCTTCCAGTTCGTTTAACCCCACCCGATCCCAGCGTGGCTTATCAGCCATGCCTACGTAGCCAAATTCTTCCTGCGCCAGCGGATGGCTGAAATACAGGCTCACGAGTTCGGCCAGCATATCTTCAAAAAAGCGCTTCGACTGCAGGGGAGTAAACGAGGTTCCGATAGCGGTACCCTGCTGAATCTGGCCAATCAGGTCATCCTGCTGACCACCGTCGAGTTGGGTAAATGGCTTGCCGAACTGTGCCTGTGCGGCCTCCTGGAAGCCATTCAGGCCTTGCCGCCAGGCGTCAGGATCAGCCGGGAGAAGGTCATACCGCCAGCCATCGCTTTCGTTATGCGCCAGCCGATGATCGACCGGGCTTACCACGTCGATTGACGGGCGGGTGTCGGGTTGGGGAAAAAGCCGGGCCGACAGCTGATGCAGCAGGTCGGCTTCATCGGGGGTGAAAAACTGGGGTTGTTCGGGCTGTTTGTCCAGCCTTGTTTGCAACGCCTGCCGGGTGGCGGGGGTCACATGGTCAGTATCGAGCAGTGCCCGTACTGTGCCGATTGGGTATCTAAAGGATGCCATCTATTACAGTATGCAGTGAAGAACAATCAGCAGTATGCAGCGAAAACCGGAGTACAGTTTTTCGCTGCATACTGTCATGCCATTACCCCAGCTTGCCGCCGGTTACTTCTACGAGTGCCCCGGTCATGAAACTACCATCTGATGAGGCAAGCAGCACATAGGCGGGGGCTAGCTCTTCGGGTTGGCCAGGGCGGGCAAGGGCCACTTCGTGACCAAAATTCTCTACTTCATCTTTTGGCATCGTAGCCGGGATATTGGGCGTCCAGACCGGACCGGGCACCACGGCATTCACCCGGATACCCCGCTCACCAAGCTGAATGGCCAATGATTTGGTAAAGGCATGAATGGCACCCTTCGTAGCCGTATAGTCTACCAGCAGTGGGTTGCCCACAATACCCACAATACTGCCCGTGTTCACGATACAGTCGCCTTTCTGGAGGTGCGGCAGGGCAGCTTGCGCCATAAAGAAATAGCCGAATATGTTGGTCTCGAACGTCCGGCGCAGTTGCTCTTCCGTGATGTCTTCAAACTTTTGCTGCGCCATCTGGTAGGCAGCGTTATTGACCAGTATATTCAGGCTACCGAATTCATTGACAGTCTGTTGCACCGCGTCTTTGCACATCGCCGACTGCCGGACGTCGGCCTGAATAACGAGACATCTACCTCCCTTTTCGTCAACCATGCGTTTGGTTTCGGCGGCATCATCGGTGTTTTCGTTGTAAAGAATAGCCACGGCGGCACCTTCCATGGCATAGGCAATAGCCACGGCCCGGCCGATGCCCGAATCGGCACCAGTGATAAGGGCTACTTTGCCCGTTAGTTTGCCGGCGGCTTTATAATTGGAAAGGTCGGAGTCGGGCTGCTGCTGCATATCCGACTGGCGGGCGGGGTAAGGTAATTTCTGTCCCTTTATCTCCTGAGAGGAAGGGCGCGTTTCCTGGGTAGTCATACCGTTGTAAAGCATTGGATGGTATTACCCAGACCAACCTCACAATGAGGCGAAAGGTTAAAAATAGGCCGTAACGGGCTCTCGATAGGGCTTAACGTTCTTTTAACGAGTATTTGGTTATGTTTTAATGCCCTGTCACCACGTTTACACTGCCGGCCACACAGAAAAAAGCGCGCCTGTATGGGCAGAGCGCTGGTTCACAGAATAAGTTGCACAGGTTAGTCCATTAAAATCGTCGGAATACTATGTATGTTGCAGATATGAAAGTACTGGTAGTCGAAGATGAGCCCAAGCTGGCTTCATTTGTTAAAAAAGGCCTTGAAGAGCAGAAGTGCGAGGTCGACCTGGCCTACGACGGTCAGATTGGCCGTACGATGGCGCTCAGCAACAGCTACGACATTATTGTGCTGGACGTAAATCTGCCCAAAATGAATGGCCTCGATCTGGCCCAGACCATCCGGCATGAACAGGTGCACACCCCCATTCTGATGCTCACAGCCATGGGTTCGGTAGAAGATAAACTATCGGGGTTTGAAGCTGGCGCCGATGACTACCTGGTCAAACCGTTCGAGTTCCGGGAGTTGATGGCCCGCATCCGTGCCCTGCACAAACGCAGCGCCGACGGCGGCACCACCGTGAACGTACTGCGCGTGGCCGATCTGGAACTGGATCTGAATGAAAAAATAGCCCGCCGCGGTGGTAAGCGTATCGAACTGACCGCCAAGGAGTTCGGCCTGCTCGAATACCTCATGCGCAACCGGGGCCGGGTGGTGTCGCGGGTAGACATTGCCGAAAAAGTGTGGGATATTCACTTCGACACGGGTACCAACGTAATCGATGTGTACGTTAATTTCCTGCGGAAGAAGGTGGATAAAGAGTTTCCGACGAAGCTTATCCACACGGTTATTGGCATGGGCTACATCATGAAAGAAGAGTGAACATCCGTACCCGACTGACCCTCTTGTTTTTGTTGCTGGTGGGGTCTATCCTGCTGCTGTTTTCGCTTGCCATTTACCTGCTCTACAATCAGTTCCGGGAAGTTGATTTCTACGAACGCCTCCGCGAACAGGCCAAGGCCACAGTCCGCGTACGCGAAGATGCCGGCGACGTGGCCCGCACCGACTTGCCCGTGATGGTCGATGAGCGAATCACAATCTATACGCCTGATAATCAGGTAGCGTTTACAGTAGGGCCGGGACCACTTGTTCGTATTCCGCCCAGCCGACTGGAAAAAATTCGGGCGGGGCGTGAATTCAAATTTCGCGAGAATAAGCACGAAACGCTTGCCTTAAATTACCACAGTAAGTCGGGCCCCATGCTGGTGGTGGTGACCACAGCCTATGACCGTTATGGTTTTAACCACCTCATGCGGCTGCGGCAAATCCTGATTTTTGGTTGGCTGGCCAGCCTGCTGGCCGTGGGGGTAGCGGGGTGGCTGTTTGCCTCCGATGCCCTGCGGCCCGTGTCGGAAATCATTGAGCAGGTCAACACCATTTCGGGTACCAACATCCACCGGCGGCTACAGGTAAGCCGACAGCGCGACGAACTGGCCGAACTGGCCCGCACTTTCAACGCCATGCTCAACCGGCTTGAGGAGGCCTTTGTTACCCAGCGCAGTTTTGTCTCCCATGCCTCCCACGAGTTGCGCACGCCGCTGGCCATTATGCGCGGCAACATCGACGTGGCGCTTATGCAGCCCCGCAACACGCAGTACTACCGCCAGACCCTCGACGAGGTACTCTACCAGGTACAGCGCATGATTGACCTGGCCAATGGGCTGCTCGACCTGGCCCGCGCCAACACCGACGCCGCCAACCTGTCGTTCCGGCCTACGCGTATCGACGAAGTGCTCTGGCAGGCCCGTAGCAACATTTTGTCGAAAAAGCCGGAGTATTCCATCGACATCCTGTTTGATTTCGATGACGAAGCCCTGGCCGAACAGGATGATGACCTCACGGTGCCCGCCGAAGAGGCACTGCTGCGTACGGCCTTGCAGAACCTGATGGAAAACGGCTGCAAGTACTCCGTCGACCACAACGTAACGGTGCGGATTTCGTTTATTGCCAACGCCGTACAGGTGGCCTTTATTGATAATGGTTACGGCATACCCCCAGAGGATTTGCCTCATCTGTTCGAACCGTTCTACCGGTCGTCGCACACCACCAACGTGGCCCCCGGTCATGGCATCGGGCTAGCCCTGACCAATCGTATTGTGGCCCTGCACCACGGCCAGCTTATGATCGACTCAACCCTTGGCGTAGGCACTACCGTCACGGTGCAGTTGCCTGTTCAGGCCACAACACCGGCGTTGACAGCCGGTTGAACCAGCGCACTGCTGCCCGCGGTGCTACCCGTTGCTGTTGTTCTTACTATTCTTTTTCCGAACCCAACACCCAAAAAGCACACCTGACCTTCTTTGGGTGGTAGTCTGACCACTTACCCTTGCTTCACATGCGTAAACCTATTGCCCTGCTGGGCTTATTACTCGTTTCGGCGCTCTGTTCATGGGCGCAACCCTCCCAACTTCCTTCGGCACCCGGCCGGTGGACAGCAGCCAAAGCCAACGCCTGGTATGCCAGAGAGCCGTTTCTGGTAGGCGCCAACTACAACCCGGCCAACGCCATCAACGAACTGGAGTTTTGGCAGGCGGAGACCTTTGACCCCGCCACGATTGATAAAGAACTGGGTTGGGCTGAAAACATGGGCATCAATACCATGCGTGTTTTTCTGCACGACCTCCCCTATCAGCAGGATGCCAAAGGATTTATCAAGCGCATCGACACGTTTTTGACCCTTTGCCAGAAGCACAAAATTCGACCCATGCTGGTGCTGTTCGACTCGTGCTGGGACCCTTACCCCAAGCTGGGCAAGCAACGCGCCCCGCAGCCGGGCATTCATAACTCAGGCTGGGTGCAGTCGCCGGGGGCCGATGCATTGACCGACGTATCGCAGTACCCTCGGCTGCAGGCCTACGTAAAAGGTATTGTCGGCGCGTTTGCAACTGACAAGCGGGTGCTGATGTGGGATGTCTGGAACGAACCCGACAACACCAATGATAACAGCTACGGCGACAACCACACGATCAAAACCGAATTGCCAAAAGCCAAAAAGATCGCCATCATTCAGGCCCTGCTGCCGCAGGCATTTGGCTGGGCGCGGGCAGTGACCCCTACCCAGCCGCTGACGGCGGGCGTGTGGCAATTCTGGCGTAACGACTGGAGTAATGATGCCACCATTCCCGCCTTCGACAAAATGATGCTGGAAAATTCAGACGTGATTACGTTCCATCAATACGCCGACGCTGCGGCACTGGAAAAGATTATTCCGAACCTGAAACGCATGGGGCGGCCGGTGATCTGTACCGAGTTTATGGCACGGGGCGTAAACAGCAAATTCCAGACGCACCTGCCCATTGCCAAACGCGAAAAAGTAGGCATGATCTGCTGGGGATTTGTAGCGGGCAAAAGCCAGACATACCTACCCTGGGACAGCTGGCAGAAACCATACGTAAACGGCAACGAACCCAAAGTGTGGTTCCACGAGATTCTGAAAGGTGACGGCACCCCCTACGACCCTGCAGACGTTGTAGCGATCAAAACAGCAATGGGAAAGAAGTAGCTGATCACCCTACCAACCAATGCCGCCTCAATGTTGAGGCGGCATTTTTTTTGCAAAAAAAATGAAAATAAAACCCCGCCAATCACGAATCAATTAGCAGGGCAAACTCATTCGTTATCAATGAGTTTACTTTAGCGCACAAAGTCTATTTATTTTATAGATTTCAATAATCTCATAATCAGGCCATTAAACCTTTTGTGGTGTCATCTGTTCAAACAGAAGATCGTCGGCCACGTGGGCAGACACCCAATCACTAATCACTCTACGTAGATGAAAAATGTAACAATGCTGGCCCTTGGGCTGATGCTGGCCTTCTCACAGGCCGCCTTTTCACAGGCTGTTCAGGAAGGAAAAGCCGCCAAGAAAGAAATGAAGGCCGAGAAGAAGATGGCCAAAGCCCGCGAGAAGCGGATGGAAGCCCGCACGCACAAAGGCATTGAAATTGCGGGCGTATCCGATCCTAAAACCCGGATGAAAGACGCCAACCGCAAAGAGGAAAAAGCAGTGAAAAAAGAGCTGAAAGCTGACGCTGCCATGATGAAGGCCGGTGCTAAAGCTGAAAAGAAAAAGGCCGCCAAAGTAGATTAATCCCCCCTACTACATAACCAGATTCCCGGCCACTCACCCGAGTGGCCGGGATTTTTTGTATGCAGGCTATTTCGGTGCTACCGCTGCCACTTCTTTTTTAATCAGCACCAGTTGTGCTTTGTCGGCCCTGGCCACTTTCTTTCTGAAATCAGCATAATCGGCATAAGCTTCGGCAGGGTAACGACCCCGGTGCATCCGCAAGCGGCGGGTATAGATAAGCTGATTGCCCTGCACGTCGGCGCGGGCCTGGTAGGTGCCAAATTTAGTATCAAGGCTGAGCGGCGCAAGGGCATACTCAGGCGCAAAACCATCGGGCAAGGTGTACCGGATGGTGTCGGTGTCCTCAAAATCGTAGGTATACTTCAGCACAACCGGGCTTTGGCGCGGCTTTGTCAATACCGGGGCGAGACTCGTGGCCGACAATAAATTCAGGGGCAGAAACAGCCGCGATCCACTCGGCGACGCCCACCGCCGGGTAGACAGTGTGATGGTTTCGGTAATGGCAGGGATGGTGGCTTTCGTTTCGGCAAAGCCAAACCCGGTCAGTTCAAACGAAGGCAGATTCGTGCTTTTAATGAGCCAGTCTCGTTGCTGATCGTGGGTCAGGCCGTGGATTACGTCTATGTAGGGCTCCTGTTGCAACCCTGTGTACACGCTCTGAACATGCACGGTAGCAGCCCCTTCTGGGGTAAGTACAACGGTGGCTGACCGTCGCTGGCGGTTGTTATCAGGTGTGTATGCCGGTGTTCTCACCAGTTTTCCGCCTTCCGGGGTGATCAGCAGCACATGCCGGTTGCCAGTGAAATTGCCCAGATAGCCCACCGGGCTGAGCTGACTGGTGCATTCCAGCCACAACGTGTCGCGGTTATTTGGCACACACAGAAACACATGGTTAAACTGGAAGCCCGGCAGGTCGGTTCTGATGTCAGGGGCCGACTCACCCGCTTTTACCAGTGCTTCGTAGGCCGGAATACCCACCACACCCAACATGGCTTTGGTGTAGTTGGTTAGTGCTTTGCAGTCGCCGTAGTGCGTTTGCGCTACCCGACTCGCTTCAATGGTTTGCCAGCCGCCAATACCCAGTTGAATACTGATGTAGCGAGCCTGTTTTTGCAGTTGATCATAAATCTTCTGCACCTTACCCGCCACCGTTTTTTCACCTGCCACCAGTTCCTGCACTTGGCGACGAACGGCGTCGGGCAGCGCATCGCGACCTTTATTAAGGACATAATAGAAGTCGCCTACGTCTTTCCAGGTGGCACAGGAACCGATATAGTCCTGCACGGTAAACTGATTAGGAGCGGTATAGACCGTGGGTACCCGTTCGGCCAGCATGGGTGCAAGTGGTTCCTGCTCAATAGCGGGCAACGTGTCAACCTGCCAGGCATAGGCAAAACCGTCTTTTACTTCGGTACTTGCCTGTTTCGTCAACGTCCGGGTCAGGTTGGCTTCCTTATACCGAAGCGGCATCATGGCGGGTACGTCGACGATAAACCGGCTGTGGATGACAGACAGCCGTTCGTCGTCCTGCGGTTGCCAGGTGGGGTAAAACATGAGGTTCCGCGAACTGACCTCATACCTGAATTCCACGGTATAGGGATACGCCAACTGCCGCGAAAACTGAGCCACTTTGTACCGCGAATCGTCGGCGTAGTTGTCCTGAGCATAGGCAAGGTCTGTGATCTCGGCCTGTTTGAGCCGTTTTACCTGCTTTCCCGACGCGTCGAAGATGGCCCCTTCAATATCCGTCACCTTCGAAAATTTGTCGTAAGGCACCACCAGTTGAGCTTTACCGTCGGCTTTTTCATTTAGAATGGTGATAACCTGCCGCACCCGCAACACAGCGTCAGTGGGCGACCTCACGGTGTAATTCAGTTCGTCGAGACGGAGCACGGCGTCAGCGTTAAGCGTCATGGCCGGACTGATGAGGCTCACTGCCCAGTTTTCTGTTTGCGCCTGCGTGAGGTGGGCCGCCAGCCCGGCGCAGGCGAGTAAGAGATATTTCATCATGTTCTATTTCTTCTCGGCCAGCGTCGCGCCCTTTTTCAACACAATCTGTTCGCCATGCTTCAGCAGGATCTTTTCGTAAAATTCCTTCAGCAGTACGTACTCATTAGCCGGAAAAACGGGCTTACGAATCGAGATTCGACTTACCACCAATAACTGATTGCCTTGCTGCTGCACCTGATAGTTGAACCGGCCCCCGTTGTTGGGTAGACTCAGTGCCAACGGCTTAGGCAATTCCTCTACGGTATAGCCGTTAGGCAGGGTATAGGTAGCCATAAATGTTTCATCCGAAGGAACAGCAAAATCAACAGGAAATTGCCTTTCTGGCTGTTTGAAAGGGTTTTTCGATATGCCTTCAGTTAGCAGGGGTTGAAAATACATCCGATCTCCTGCCACCTGAGCACCCTCAGGAAGCGTTAGTACATAGTCGATTGTTAGAGGTAATTTGTTGTCAGTAAAATCACTAATGTCAATTTTCTCAATTTGCCAGGCTGGCTTCATGTGCTTTACCTCTTCCAGCAACTTTTCTCGACCCAACACAGCAACGGATCTTCGGGCTTCAACATCACCGTACCCACCGTAAGCATAAGACATGGTACCTGTTAATTCGCCCGTGGTGGAAAGTGTCAACAGAGCCGACTCCGTCCGTGTATTGCGTTCAGTGGGCGTCAACGAAACAAACCGGCTTTTCCCGTCAGGTAATATTAGCCTTCCACTACCATTGAGCGCCCGAAGGGGCAGCATACCCGGTTTGACAAACCGATCTGTAGCGTCG
Organism: Fibrella rubiginis; assembly: GCF_017353185.1. Lineage (GTDB taxonomy): Bacteria > Bacteroidota > Bacteroidia > Cytophagales > Spirosomataceae > Fibrella > Fibrella rubiginis. The sequence continues at coordinate 71,114 of NZ_JAFMYV010000018.1, forward strand.
AGCACAAAATCTTTTCCACCTAGTGTAAGGTGAGCTACTACATAATTAAAATTACGCAGTAGGCCAACGTCTTCATCGACATGCCCGTGATTACGTGTGCTTAGAATCAGCGGATTAGCAACCAAACCTAAGTCACGCAGGAGTCCAATAAGCATAAAATTCAGATCAGCTACATCTCCTTTTTTTAGGTCAAGTACTTTCTTTAACTGCATGCTGTACAGGCTACATCTCTCATTCCAAGTCATCGTAGTACGCACAAATTCATACGCCGCCTTGACCCGTGCGAGCGTGTCATTTGCGGAAACCTCGTTCATTATGTTCGATGCTACTCCACGGAAATAAGGTGCTTTTTTATACTGATCTACGAAATAGTCGCTTTTAAGAAGCTTGTTATCTACGTCTTCCCAATTGCCAAAATATTTTTTACTGCGCACTCCTGAGGCTGTTGCGCTAGCTAGTTCAAACTCAACCCTTGCCATATAATCTCTCGGCGTAGTGATAAACGGCTCATCTCTGAAAGCGGGTACGTTAGCCATGGCAAAATGTAGCTGCCAAGAACCCTCTGACCGTAGGCTTACCGATGATGGCTTCGCCTCATTGATCGTTAGCGGTAAATAGCCAGTTAATATTGCCTGTTGAAAATAATAGTTCGATACGGTAGCTTTAAAATCACTCCATATGACTGGTATTGAATGCTGAAAATTCCAAGAACTTAGGGTACGTGCCTGAGGAGACACCCATGTATAGCGGTACTCAATAATACATCCTTCTTCTACGCCAGGCAGGGTGAACTTCTGTATATGGTTGTCATCTGTAACTTCCTCTATCTGTATAGCATCTTTATCCATCTTGTTCCGCACAATCTGTCCATCTTTCAGTAGGTAAGTCATTCCCTCTAAACGTCTGATTTTGCCTGAATTACCAAGCTCGACTGTCAGCGTAGCCTGCCCATAACCTGACTTTTTGTTGATGCGGATGCGGCTAAAGTAGGTAGAGACCATATTAATGTAAGATCCTAGTTCAAACTCTGTTTCGACTGATTCGTATAACACCACAGCCTCAGCGGTGGTGTCGTTGGGCACGGGCTTGAGGGCAAAATCAGCAACCGTAACCTGACCAAACCGAACCTCGGGTGGTTTAACAGCAGCTTGCGACCAAGAAATAAGCGGCATTAAACTGAGTGCCAATGAGAATAATGCAGGTAATAAATGAGTCATCAACTTAAGCAGATAAGTATGGCTATAGGGTCGTAAAAATCATTTGTGAAGAAATATATAGCAAATTTTGGCAAACAAAAAACCCGACCAACTGGCCGGGTTTTTCCATATGTTACCTGATCCCTTCCGAATCTAGATCGACTCCTGGGGCTGCGTTTCGGCAGGTTTGGCTTCTTTGCCTATCTCCTCTTTTATTTCTTCGGCAACACCCCGCTTCTTGTTTGCTGCATAGGCCGTGTCGCGCGCGAATGGGCGTTCTCCCAGCAGCCGCACAAGGTCTTTCTGGAACAGGATTTCTTTTTCGAGCAGTTCCTGCGCAATGATCTCCAGTCCCTCCCGGTGCTCCGACAGCATGTCTTTTGTACGCTGATAAGCAATGTCTACAATCTTGCGTACCTCATCGTCGATCTGCCGGGCAGTCTCTTCTGAATATGGCTTATTGAAGTTGTAGTCTGACTGCTTTGAATCATAGAACGACACATTGCCAATCTTGTCGTTCATGCCATACATGGTGACCATGCTATAGGCTAGTTTCGTAATCCGCTCTAAGTCGCTCAGCGCACCCGTCGATACTTTGTCGAAGACAATGTCTTCGGCGGCACGTCCACCCAGGGCCATGCACATCTCATCCATAAGCTGCTCGGTGCGGTAGAGGTACTGTTCGCGGGGCAGGTACTGAGCGTAGCCCAGCGCCGCCACCCCACGCGGCACAATCGACACTTTCACGAGCGGATCGGCATGCTCCAAGTACCATCCGGCCACTGCATGGCCGGCTTCATGATAGGCCACAATCTCTTTTTCTTCGGGCGAAATGAGTTTGTTTTTCTTTTCCAGGCCACCAATCACGCGGTCCATGGCATCCTGAAAGTCGATCATCTCTACCGACTCTTTGTCATGGCGAGCCGCAATCAGGGCAGCTTCGTTGCAGACGTTGGCAATTTCGGCACCCGCAAAACCAGGTGTTTGTGCCGCCAGCTCACGGGGGTCAACATCAGGAGCCAGTTTGATTGGCTTCAGGTGTACTTTAAAGATCGCCTCCCGGCCAATGATATCCGGCTTATCGATGCTGATCTGCCGGTCGAAGCGGCCGGGGCGTTGCAGAGCCGAGTCAAGTACGTCGGGACGGTTGGTAGCGGCCAGGATAATGATACCTGAGTCGGTAGCAAAACCGTCCATCTCTACCAGCAATGAGTTCAGCGTGTTCTCGCGCTCGTCGTTGGCACCGGGCATTGATCCACGGCCACGCGTACGACCCACGGCGTCGATTTCGTCGATAAAGATGATACAGGGCGCTTTCTCTTTGGCTTGTTTGAAAAGGTCACGTACCCGTGCGGCACCGACACCCACAAACATTTCTACAAAATCGGAACCCGACAATGAGAAGAACGGAACGCCCGCCTCACCTGCTACCGCCTTGGCCAGCAGGGTCTTGCCCGTACCCGGAGGGCCAATTAGCAAAGCCCCCTTCGGAATCTTGGCCCCCAGCTTGGTAAATTTAGCCGGGTTTTTCAGGTAGTCGACAATCTCTTTGATCTCTTCTTTAGCTTCGTCCAGACCGGCTACGTCGTTGAACGTAATCTTCACCCGGTTTTCGGGATCGAACAGGGCAGCGCGTGATTTGCCGATGTTGAATATCTGACCACCCGGCCCACCCGTACCCGACATGCGGCCCAGGATAAAGTACATAGCCAGAATCATCACGATTACCACGCCGTAGGTAGCCAAAGAGCTGATCCAGTCGGGGCGGGTTTCGTAGCGGTCATCAATCTGCTGCGCATCGGGCACGTCTTTCTCCAGCCGTTGCAGGTCACTCTTGAACGACTCGGCAGAGGGCACCTCAAACGAATAGTGGGGGCCACCGCTGTTGCTGCTGTTGAAGAGTTGTTTCTGGCCCGAAACAGCCCGATAATCGGGTTTGTTGAGCGCTTCTGGTTTCAGGGTGATCTCGGCAATTTTATCATTGACGATGACCACCGATTTAACGTCGTTGTTTTTCACCATCCGCTCAAACTGTTTGGGCGTAGTGGGGCGAACAGACGAGGTTTTACTGAGCAAAGTGATGCCTAATATTGCGGCAATAAGCAGCACCACAATCCACCCCTGAAAGTTCGGCTTACGCGGTACTCTGCTGAGCGGATTTTTATTGTTGTTTTCAGACATTTCGACAGGTTGTACAGAAGTAGGTTTATAAGGGTAACACCAGACAGGAAATGAATGTTTCGCCGTCTATAATGGCCCCGGATGGCAAATGACGGGCGGTATGGATGGATAATTAAGCGGTGGTTTCTGACGAAAAAACGGACGCATCGTCGGTTATTTCGTGAATCTCGGCATCGCCCCAAAGCTGCTCAAGATCATAGAACGCCCGGCGGTCTTTTTTGAACACGTGAACCACCACGTCGACGTAGTCAAGCAGGATCCATTCGCGGTTCATCTTGCCTTCGCGGTTCATAGGAAACGTACGGCTCACTTTCAGAATCTCTTCTTCAACAGACCCCGAAATGGCATCAATCTGCGTATCGGAACTACCCGAACAGATGATGAAATAATCGGTAATGGCATTTTTTACTTTGCGAAGGTCCATCACAACGATGTCCTGCGCTTTTTTCTCCTGCATTCCTTTCACTACCAGATCACGGAGCTGTTCGGTAGATAATCCATTTTGTTTGGCTGAAACGGGGTGTTGAATCATGCTTTGCGAGTAAACTTGTGGTAGCGGGCGGGTAGCGGGTGCGTTGCCAGATTGGATTATAAAATACCCAACCGCACCATACACTGACTGCTTTCTATTAAACGTAACAATCTTTGTACAAAATCTATCCCAAAACGCTCTTTGTTGGCCAAAATATCATTTTTCTGCCAACCTGTCAGTCAACCAACGATGAGGCACTACACCTATTGGCCGATGGAACGGCTTATGAAGGTGATGTAGTAGCGACCAGTCAGCAAACGCAGGGGCGTGGACAGCGTGGCAATCAGTGGGAGGCGCTACCCGGTCAAAACCTGACGTTCTCGCTGATTCTCCAACCTACGTTTCTCCAAGCGTCAGAACAGTTTTGGCTCAACATGGCCGTTTCGCTGGCTGTTCATGACTCGCTCGCTCCCTTTATTTCCACAGGCCTGCGCGTGAAATGGCCCAACGATATCTATGTAAACGACCGGAAGATGGGCGGTATTTTAATTGAAAACGCTCTGCAGGGCTATCATTTGGCTCATACGGTGGTGGGCATCGGGTTAAACATCAACCAAACGCAGTTTGGCTACCCCAACGCTACCTCCCTCCTGCTCGAAGCCCCCTACCAGGAAGGCTATCACCTGCCCGCGCTGCTGACAACCCTTTGCGAACAACTTGAAAAACGGTATCTACAACTCCGCAACGGTCACCGCGACACCCTACGGGCTTCCTATCTGCAACACCTGTACCGTTACCAGGAAGCGCATCTCTACGAAGCCGACGGCCAACGCTTCTACGGCACGATCATCAGCATCGACCCCACCGGCCGTCTGGGTCTTATGGTCGACGGGGGCATACGGTATTTTGCGTTTAAAGAAGTGAGTTTTGTAATGATGACTGATAAGTGATGAATCTGCTGACGCCAGCGTACCTGCCCTGGCGCCAACAGATTCATCATTCTTTTATCGCTTCGCCTACCGGGTTGCCAACGCAGCCGCTGGGTTCGAGGATGCTGAGGAGGGCGCAGATCGTGGGGGCAATGTCGGCGATGGCGGTGCGGTGAAACGTCTGGCCGGGTTTAACGCCCCATCCGTACAGCAAAAACGGCACGTGGGTATCGTAAGCATAGGTGGTGCCGTGGGTGGTGCCTTTATTTCGTCCTTCAAACCAGCCCGCCTGAAGCATCACGTAGAAATCACCGCTACGATTGGGCTGGTACACGTTTCGCAGCATCGTAAGCTGATTGTCGGGTAGCGGCGTTGCCGACAGGTCGTGCAGGTTTATTACGTTGATGACACCGCGCTGAGGCAACACACTAGCCCGAACAAGCGCATACACCTCCGACATGGGAATCTTTTTCTCGGCCAGCAGGGCCGTGTTCATGTATACCTGCTGGTTGTAGTAGCCGATCATCCACTGTCCGGGACCATACGCCTTTGTGAGTGCCGCCTTCACCGCCTCGCCTACTTCGCCATAGGATTTTACGGCCGCGGGTATCCGGTACGTCTGCGAAAAGCCGGGTATATCGGCGGCACCATGGTCGGCAGACAGAAAAGCCAGCCAGTTGCCTCTGCCCACGCGTTTGTCGAGTTCGGTCAGTAGTTCGGCAATCTGCAGGTCAAGGCGCAGGTATTCGTCTTCCACTTCCACCGAGTGTGTTCCAAAAGCATGGCCCACGTAGTCGGGCGACGAGAAGCTCACGGCCAGCAGATCGGTGATGGTATCTTTGCCTAATTGTTCGCCATCAATAGCGGCCAGGGCGCATTGCAGGGTCAGTTGATCGCCGTAGGGGGTTGCCCGCAGCACTTCGTAGCGCGGTTGCCCACTTACGGTGATAAACTCGTGCGGATAGGTCGACTTGGTCTCACCGGGCAGATTGGCCTCGAATGGCTGATCATCGGCCGTGCTTTCGGTGTATTTGTCGGCGGGCAGCAGCAACTCCCACTTCTTTTGCATGAATTCGTCGGGCAGGCGGCGGGCGTTGAACGTCTTCATCCAGGCGGGCAGGTCGTTCCGATAAAACGAACTGGTGATCCAGTTGCCATCTTTCGAGTCGAACCAATAGGCCGCATCGGCGGCGTGGCCCGCAGGCAGAATGGAGCCCCGGTCTTTCAGGGCTACGCCCACCACTTTGGCTCGTCCGTCGGTGGCTAGTTTTAGCTGATCGCCAATGGTGGTAACCAACATGTTGCGCGGCGACATCTGGCCTGCGCCACCGTTATTGCCCACCGTGCGCACGGTGGTGTCTTCGGTGCAGTAAAGCAGCCGGCCTAACTTCCTGTCGTAGAAATCATTTCCAACAATACCGTTGAGGGCGGGAGCCGAGCCGGTGTAGATGGCCGCGTGTCCCGGACCGGTGTAGGTGGCGGCGTAATGATAATGGTTATTGCGGGCGTTAAAACCCTGCGTCATAAGCCGCTTGAAGCCGTTTTCGCTGAATTTATTGTAATACCGATACAGGTAATCGTAACGCATCTGGTCGACAACGATGCCTACTACCAGTTTAGGCCGATCGGGGGGAGACGCTATAGAGGGAGCTGGAGAAGCCCGTTTTACCTGGGCGAGTACCGTGAAGGCAGATAACAAAAAGACAAAAAGAGCAGCGGTAAGACGCGTCATAGGTTGTGTAACAGGCTAATGATATTGACGCGGCAAAGGTAGCGAACATTTTGGGGGCAGGGGCCGTTGAAACAGATAGCAACCATTAAGTCGTGGTGATGTCATCAGCCAGTTAGCATCATGGCCACCGACCTTTTTCATGCCAAAATCCAGTTCGTTTAACCCAGCCCAAATTGGAAACCGGGGTATTTGGTTCGCCGTCGTGATCCTGACAACGTGGCTGCTTCTGTTGTCGTTTCTGCTCACCTACCACAGTCCCGGCACAACCGCATCTGGTATAGGGCTGAGTTGGAAAGACCCGTTTGTGTATGTGTTTGTGCTGTTGCAGATGCACCTCTACACGGGTGTATTTATCACCGCCCACGATGCCATCCACGGCGTGGTAGCGCCCAATAACAAGCGGTTAAATGATGCTATCGGTACGCTGGCAACAACTTTTTTTGCGTTCAACAGCTACAAAAAACTGTCGGCAGGGCACCACCGGCACCACCAGCACGCCGCCACTGAGCATGACCCTGACTACCACCGGGGCAACCCCAACATTGTTTTGTGGTTCATCGATTTTGCCCGGAGCTACGTATCCATTTGGCAGATTGTGGCTATGGCCGTAACCTACAATGTGCTGAAACTATGGCTGCCGATGGAAAACCTGATCGTTTTTTGGATGGTCCCGGCGTTTCTGAGCACGTTTCAGTTGTTTTATTTCGGTACGTACCTGCCCCACCGGGGTGAACACGAAAACCCGCCGCATAACGCTCGCAGCCAGGCGCTTAATCATACGTGGGCCTTCATCTCCTGCTATTTTTTCGGCTACCACGAAGAGCACCACACCCAGCCATACCTCCCCTGGTGGAAGTTGGCAGAAGCGAGAGAAGGGAAATAAGGATTAATGTACAATGTACAATGGGCTGACGCGAGAGATTACTTGCGTCAGCCCGTTGTACATTGTACATTATGCATTGTACATTAATCCTCCTTTACTTCTCCCGCGCAATGGTATAATCCACCAGTCCTTCGAGGGAGGTGCGGTAGGTAGACTCGGGGAGGGTATGGAGAAGAGCCTGGGCCTGCCGAACGTAGTCTTCCATAGCCCGCGTGGCGTATTCAATGCCGCCCGACGACTTCACGAACTCGATTACTTCGCCCACCCGTTTTGGTTCCTCACTGTGGTTTTTGATGGTGTTAATCACCCGCCTCTTTTCGCCTGAAGGGGCTTTGTTCAGGGCATAGATGAGTGGCAGGGTCATCTTTTTTTCTTTGATGTCGATACCCAGCGGTTTGCCTACTTCGGCAGTACCGTAGTCGAAGAGGTCATCCTTGATCTGGAACGCGATACCCACCTTTTCGCCGAACAGCCGGGCCGTCTCAATCATCTGGGCGGGGGCGTTGGCCGAGCGGGCACCCATGGCGCAGCAGGCCGAAATAAGCGAAGCCGTTTTCTGCCGGATGATGTCGTAGTAGATCGTCTCGGAGATATCGAGCCGGCGGGCCTTCTCAATCTGGAGCAACTCCCCTTCCGACAGGTCACGCACGGCCTTGTTGCCAATGCTCAGCAGGTCGTAATCGCCGTTTTCGAGCGACAATGACAAGCCCCTTGCCAGCAGATAATCGCCGACGAGCACCGCAATTTTGTTTTTCCAGAGCGCGTTTACCGAGAAGAAACCCCGGCGGTAGTTCGAGTCGTCCACTACGTCGTCGTGCACGAGCGAGGCGGTATGGAGCAACTCAATCAGGGCCGCGCCGCGGTATGTCGACTCGTTGATGGTACCACAAACGCCCGCCGTAAGAAAAACAAACATGGGCCGAAGTTGCTTGCCTTTTCGCCGCACGATGTAGGTCATGATCTGGTCGAGCAGCATGACGTCGCTTTTCATAGAATCCCGAAATTTCTGCTCAAACAGTTTCATTTCAGCAGCAATCGGGGCCTGTATGTCAGCGATGGTCGGCATTAAGCGTATACTGTAGGGGCGACCCGCGTGGTCGCCCGCGATACGCCATTGATGAACTTGTGGTTGGGGCAAAAGTAGCCACGAAACCGCAGTGGCGACGTAAAATCTTGCGTGGCTATCGAAAATTGCCAATCTTGTCACCCATGCCCGACCAACCGCCTCTCCCCGCTTCCGATGTCAATTCCACACCGTTGCCTACCTCTTGTGGCCGCGCCCTAGTGCTGGGTGGTGGTTCACTCAAAGGCGCATTCCAGTGCGGAGCCATCATGGCCATTCTGGAAAGCGGATACCAGCCCGAAGCCCTCTACGGCATCTCGGTAGGCAGCCTCAACGCCACATTCCTGACCTACGAAGCTAACCGCCAACACGCCGAAAACGGCCATATCGACTGGCCCAAAGCCGGGCGCGCCCTGCTCGAATTCTGGATCAGAAACATCACCCGACCCGAAGCTGTAGCTGTGTTGAAATCGCGGTTCCTGACGGGCTATAATACGCTGATGAGCCGTTTTGATGGTTTTCTGGACAACGCCCCTCTTCGTCACCTCATTAACAGCTATGTTGATGTGGCGGTGCTGAAACAGGGGCCAATCAAACTAAAGGTAGGGGCTGTCAACGTGATTGAAGGTGATATGGTATACGTAGACCCGGGCGACGACCATTTCCTGGACTATGTGTTTGCCAGCAGTTCACTGCCGTTTCTGATGCCCGCCGTCCCCATTGGCGGCGATCACCGTAAAGCTTTCCTTGATGGTGGCTTACGCGAAGTAGCCCCCCTCCGCGAAGCCATCAGCGACGGGGCCACGGCCATTATGTGCGTAGCCTGCCACGCCAAACACATCTTCAACGAATCGTTCAATTACCGGAATTTGCTCAACCTGGTAGAACGGGTCAAAGACATCACCGTCAACCAGATCGTAAACAACGACATTGCCTGGGCCGAACGTTTTGTCGAGCGCGAAACAAGCCGGGGCCACCCCTTCGAGTTGACCGTGATTCGCCCTACCGAGCCACTTTACCTGAACCTTCAGAAGTTCAATTCCAATGACATCAGCAAGCTCATTGTCCAGGGTTATAAAGCTGGAACGGACGTGTTGAAGCGTTCAGATAAAGTATAAAAAAAACGCCCCAACCAGCTGGTTGGGGCGTTTTTTTATTTAAAGAGCGATAATGCTCAATTATGCTGAATCCTATTAACAACCGCCGTTTTCCGACGTGTGGAGCCATTTGCATAAAGTGTATAAAGCTTAGCGGCTTCAACTGTAAGCGTCGAGCTTGTGATGGCTGTACCTGTAGCTGTGGACCCTGTATAAACGTCAACCTTATACGCACCCGCTGCGACTGGCGAAAATGCCGTTGTAGCCACGTTACGGTAGGCACGGTTCAAGATAGTAGTGGTTGATGTAGCACTGCCAGGACCCGTTAATTTTATAGACAATGCCAAAGGCGTTGTAGCGGTTGAACTGGCTGGTAGACCAGCATCAGGAACGAAATGGAAGAAACGTACACCTCCACTACCTGCAGTGAGCGTTTGCGAAAGAGGGTCATTCACCACCAGCAAGCGTACACCGCCTACGTCTGTTGTCAGGTTAGCCGCGTTGGTCACGAAAGGACGAGTGGTTGAATCTGTCACAAACGCGGTATAATTACTACCTGTGAGGATCGTAGATTTGATTGATAGATCATTGGTCCCCAGTGTACCACCCGCGCCCTTCACGCGGAACTGCAACGAACCCAAATAGGGTACATTCACATAGTTTGTCGCCTGACCTAAACCCAATGCATTGCCTACAGCCGTGTTTTCGAGGTAAGGCATAAGCGAGTTTGCATCAGCGGTAGCATTTACAAACAACACTTTCGATGACGTGTTTGGAGGCGTTGTAACAGGTTGCGGGTCGGGATAGCCCGTGTCTTGGCAACCCGTAATTAGTGTACCAACCAGTAATGCCGAAGCGGCCACTGTCAGTAAAGTTTCTACTTTAAAATTCATGACAAAGTCGTTTTGGTCTGTTAGTTGAAGATGTAGCGCAGACCCAGCTGCAACTGCCAACGGGAAGTCGTTACACCATTAAATACGCCCTGGCTGTTTACATATGAACTTGTCAGGGGCGAACCGTCGGCGTTAGTGGCAAACGTATAGATAGGTCGGCCTGTAGTACCCGTGGCTGTATTAGGCGTTTCGTAGCCAGAGAAACCAAGTAAGCTAGTCCGCGCAGCAGATTTGACCACCCCCCAATCAGAATTCAAGAAGTTCAACAAGTTGAACATCTCAAGAGATACTTGCACAGAATTGTTGCTGTTGCCAGTACGCACTTTGAAGTCCTGCAATACGCGCAAGTTTAGGAAGTCAACCCAAGGCGTAAGCGCAGCACCACGCTCAGCATATTTACCGCGACGATTTTTCAAATAAGAGTCTTGCTCAATGTAAGCATTGAGTTGATCCCAAATCTGTTGTGTCGTACGAGTATCCGTTGCGTTAGTGGTGGTCAGAAGGATTTCACTTTGGTTGCGGGGTACATATAGCAGATTAGTATTCGATGCGCCAGTGTAACCATTTGGTGCGCCACCATACGTATATGAAAAATTACCACCATTACGACCTTCGTAAATTAATGAGAAGGTAGTAGCAAAGAATTTGGCGTAGTCAAGACGATAGCTAACATAACCAACCACACGGTGTGGGAACCAGTTGCTGGCATAGCCTAGCACCGGCGAGTTAATATCGGTCACGTATGGATTACCCGTAAACAGGCCACCAGCCGTGGACCCACTTTGCGAGTTCAAATCCTTCGAGTCTGTAAACGTATAGGCCAATGAGCCATTTAAACGGCCTGACGTTTTCTGAATCTGTCCTGTTAGGCTAAAGGCATATCCTTTGTCTGTGTTGTCCTGCACCAGAGCTTGCGTGGCACCAGTGGTATTGATCAGCGTGTTAGTGCCATAAAGGGGGCGACCGTCACCAGCTAGGGTACCTACTGGCGCAGCAAGATTCGCATCACGAATGTAAACAGCGTTGATATCCTTTGTATAAATCAATTCACCTGTTGCTACAAAACCACCAGGCAATGTTTTGTCAATGCCAATGTTGGTACGGAAGACCTGAGGAAACTTGAAGTTAGGTGCTGTTACATTTATGGCATATGTTGAGGCTGCCGAAGTTGTCTTAGGCACATAGGCGTTTACGTCAGGGTTGAACGGCGTGTTAACATTATTCAACGGATTAGGCTGACCCGTGGTGAGAGACACCGGATTCGATGCGGTAGTTGGACCTGAGGTGATTGTGTTAAAGAACACGCCGTTATTGCTCAACTGATTTGAGATCCAAACGAAGGGCACTCGACCAGTGAACACACCAGCACCACCGCGGACCTGCAATGATTTGTTGCCAAGCACATCCCAGTTAAAACCAATGCGGGGAGAGTACAACGGCGTCGTTACCGGCAATTTGTCAACATACAGTTTTTCGCCATTTGCAAACGTCTGGGCTTCGACAGCTGCATTACGGAATAAACCACTAGCCGCTTCGTTGTAGATAGGCAAATCGACCCGCAGACCAGCCGTTACACGCAGATTCTTGACGCCTGTGTAATTATCCTGAACGTAGAAACCTAATTGCGACGCTTTAAAATCAGCAGCAGGAGCTGGATTACCAGCAAGAGCAGAGTACTGTTGATAGAAACGCGTTGGGGCGTTAGCAGCAGACGGGGCCGTAGCGTTGTTGATGAAATCGCTAATACTGTTGTACTGGTATGTACCGTATACAACCTGCGTAAAAACGTTGTAGAACTTGTAAAATTCGTTGGCCGTACCCAGCGTAAATGTATGCGCGCCAAGGAAAGCGTCAAACTTATCATTAACCTGAATAACGTCTTGGTCGAGGCGGTTATTGACTGTGAACGGATCAGGACCAAACGAAGTCAAGTTCTGGCCGTTAGGTCCTAAGATGTCAACCGTTGGGAAAGGTGTTACGGCACCACCACCACCCTGCTGACGGGTATCACGGAACGAATTGTAACCCAACTGTAGGTTATTGGCAAACTTACCATTGCCAAACGACGAATTCAATTCACCAAACACGCTATATAGATTGTTCAGAATCCGGTAATAGGAATTCGAGAACGGGAGTGTGTTTACGCTATTGGCACGCCCGCCTGTAGGGCCTGATGCAAACCCACCAGAGCCACTAGGATTGACATCACGAAATGCGTTCAGTTGGTTATAACGGATTGTCAGTTTGTTATTATCGTTGATGTTCCAGTCAATCTTAGCTAGGAACTTTGTGCTTTGCTGGGGTACGTTGAAATTGTTGTATGAACCTGGGTCATACGTCCAGCTTTTACCATTACCTGGCGTGATTAGGAACGTGCGAAGACGTTCTAAATCCGTTTCAGGGTTCACATTACCGTTGGCTAGTACAGAACCGGGCTGGTTGACAGTAGTACCTGTCTTCTGCCCATATGGATATAGTACGGCGGGTGACGTAGCTTCTTCCCGTTCGAAGTTGCCAAAGAAAAACAGTTTGTTTTTGATGATTGCTCCACCAAGACGAGCACCATAGTTGGCATAAGTAAACGAAGGGCGTTGTAACTCAGGCAATTCTGTACCAGCAATCTTCTTACCCGCGAGTGCGTCATTTTTCGTGTAGTAGTAAGCAGAACCTTGCAACCTGTTAGTACCACTACGTGTCACTGCATTTACACCTGCACCAGTAAAAGCACCCTGACTTACGTCATACGGTGATAACTGTACACTGATTTCCTGAATAGCATCAACACTGACGGGCTGAGCATTCGACTGTCCACCAGGCAAGGCACTCAGACCAAATACGTTGTTTGAAGTAGCACCGTCAATTGAGAAATTGTTATACAAGTTAGACCGACCACCAAACGAGAAGCCCGGACCAGCCTGTGGTGTTAATACCGAAAAATCCTGGAAGCTACGGTTCAAGGTAGGCAAACGCTCAAAGCTCTCTTTCTTAAAGTTTGTTGATGCACCCGAACGGTCTGAATCAATAATTGAACCGCGAGCTGTCACTACAACTTCTGATAGTTGCTTACCAACCTCAGCTAGTTGAATATTTAAGGAAACGGGCACACCTAAGTCAGCCGACAGTAATTGCCGCTTTTCGTCTTGGTAGCCTACAAAAGACACGGTGATGTTATAGGGACCACCAATCCGTACTGCCGGAAACGTGTACCGCCCCGCCGCGTTTGTTGTTATACCATAACGAGTACCCGAAGGCTCATGGACGGCAACAATCGTTGCACCAGGTAGCGGCTGGCCTTTGTCGTCGGTGACAACCCCATTAATTGATGAGGTGGTGACACCCTGCCCGTAGCCCAGTACGGCCAGTAGCATACTGCCGAGCAGCATGAAAGCCGCCCGGAAGCGCAGTAGCTTTTTAAACATAGAAGTGTTTGGTTTGATTGTTAATGCTGTCATGTCCGCACAGTTGGACCTGGTGAAGGTTTGAGCCGCAAAGGTCTGACAAGTTTCTGTGACCACCAAGTGACCTATCACTGAAAAATGCTATGAATAACTTAGCCTACGGTTAATTTCTTATAAATCGTCCTATTCCACCTGTTTTAAGTACACTTCACTTTGTTATCTATTTGTTAAGCCAACGGAATCCATTTCCAACGCGTTATCCCTACTTAAACAGGCTACTTTTGCCCTATGACAATTCAGGATTCAATTAAGCTGACGCAATACAGCCACGGTGCGGGTTGCGGTTGTAAAATTTCTCCGAAAGTGCTCGATCAAATCCTGCACGCCCAAACCGCCGGACCAGCCTCGCCTGCCCAATCGTTTGCTACACTTCTGGTTGGCAACGACAGTCGCGACGATGCCGCCGTGATGGATATCGGCAACGGCGAGGCCATCATCAGCACCACCGACTTTTTTATGCCTATCGTTGATGATGCTTTCGATTTTGGGCGTATCGCTTCGGCCAACGCCATCAGCGACGTGTATGCGATGGGCGGTCAGCCTCTTATGGCTATCGCTATTTTGGGTTGGCCCATCGACAAGCTGTCGCCCGACGTTGCCGGGCAGGTCATTGCGGGAAGCCGGGCCATCTGCGCCGAAGCAGGTATCCCGCTGGCGGGTGGGCACAGTATCGACTGCCCCGAACCCGTGTTTGGTTTGGCCGTAACGGGCCGGGTTCGTATCAGCGATCTGAAACAAAACAACACCGCTACCGAAGGCTGCCGCCTGTACCTGACCAAACCTATTGGTGTGGGCATCCTGACAACAGCGCAGAAAAAAGGTATCCTTCTGCCTGAACATGCCGATCTGGCACCACGCCAAATGGCCCAGCTAAACTCATTTGGGGCTGTTTTGGGGCAGCTTCCCTACGTGAAAGCGCTTACCGACGTAACGGGATTTGGCCTGCTGGGTCACCTGGTCGAGATGGCCGAGGGCAGCGGGCTCAGTGCCGACATTGTATTCGACGATGTGCCGAAGCTCGATGCCGTTGCGGGGTATCTGGCGCAGAAAAGCATTCCCGGTGGCACCATCCGCAACCTCGACAGCTACGGTCATAAAATTGCCGACCTCCCCGACGAGCAGCGGTTCATTCTGGCCGACCCTCAAACATCAGGCGGTTTGTTGATCGCCGTCGACCCAAACAGCAGCGATGAATTCGAACGCGTAGCTACCGAAAACGGATTTTCCCTTCACTCCTTCGGCGAAATGGTGGCGAAACGAGAGAAAGTGGTGTATGTGAATTAACGAGATGAAATTATTCTTCCGTGAAGTGGGTGACTTGAGCGCCCCGCCCATGCTTATTCTCCATGGCTTGTTTGGTTCGTCAGACAACTGGCTGACTATCAGTAAATCAATTGCTGCGCTAGGTTACCGCGTCATCATGGTTGATCAGCGCAACCATGGCCAATCGCCCCGGAGTGACGATCATTCGTATCCCGACATGGCCGCCGACCTGCACGAGCTAATCCTTGATCTGGGTTTACGGCAACCTGTTCTGGTGGGGCACTCGATGGGGGGTAAAACCGTGATGCAGTATGCCATGACCTACCCAGGTACGTTCTCCAAACTGGTGGTAGTAGACATTGCGCCGAAATTTTATCCCGTTCACCATGCCGACATCCTGCGCGGTCTGGCCGCTATTGATCTTCGTGGTCTGAAAACCCGCAACGAAGCCGACGAGTTGCTGAAACAATATGAGCCAATACCGTCGGTGCGGCAGTTTTTGCTTAAAAATCTCTACCGCGAAACCACCTCCGACGGAACAACGGCCTTCAATTGGCGGCTAAACCTGCCCGTTATCGCCCGCGAAATTCACGGTATCGGCGACGAGCTAACCGATATGCAGCCCGTACCGGAGCCTACCTTATTTGTGCGGGGAGAGCAATCACCCTACATCCTCGACAGCGACTGGCCGGGCATCCTGCGCCTGTTTCCCCACGCCAAACTCGTCACCATTGCGGGTGCGAGCCATTGGGTGCAGGCCGAAAAACCCGTTGAATTTGTAGAAGCACTGCGGGATTTTTTAATGTACAATGCATAATGTACAATGAATAATGTACAATGGCTTCGCAATCAAACAATTAGAGCGCGAAGTCATTGTACATTATTCATTGTACATTAAATCACCGTTCCCCCGTCGGCGTAGAAAAAGCTGCCGGTGGTATAGGACGACGCAGAAGAGGCCAGCATCAGGGCCATCGGACTGATCTCGTCGGTGGTACCCATGCGGGCAATGGGCAGGCGTTTGGTAAAATGTGCCAGCGTTTTGTCGTCCTGCCAGAGGGCCTGACTGAACTTGGTTTTAATAAGGCCAGGGCAGATCGCGTTCACCCGGATGCCATCGGGACCCCACTCTTTGGCCAGCACTTTGGTGAGCATATTCATGGCTGCTTTGCTCACGCTGTAGAGGCCCAGACCGGGGTCAGGGGTGTGGCCGGCAATGCTGCTGATCATGATGATGCTGCCACCGCCCCGCGCTTTCATACTGGGGTACACCAGCTTACTCAGCTCAAACGGGGCTTTCACGTTGGCCTGCATGATCTTATCGAACGCCCCGCCATCAGCCTCCAGTGACGGGCCAAAGACGGGATTCGAGGCGGCGTTGTTTACCAGAATATCGACCCCGCCATAAGTGGCAACGGTCTTTTCCACTAATTGGGCCAGTTGGTCCATATCGCCCACATGGGCGGCAATACCGGTGGCTTCGCCCCCATCCGCTTTGATCTGGGCGGCCAGGGCGTCGCAGGCCTCCTGCTTGCGACTGCTGATAATGACTTTAGCCCCAAACCGGGCATAGAGCCGGGCAATGTCTTCACCAATGCCTTTGCTGGCGCCGGTAATGATGGCAACTTTATCGGTTAAATCAAAAACAGCTTTCTCAGCTTGAGCAGCAGACATATAAATTATTGGTTTATTTAGGCAGGGGCACGCTCAGCGAACATCTTCTTTTTGCCAAAGGCAAAACGCCGACGTACCTGTTGGCAGTGACAGGCGGGGCATCAGTTTTACCTCGGCGGCGAGAATTTTGTAGAAAAGCTTGTTGAGCAAATTATCGTCGGCCAGGATAGTGAAGTCAGACCCAGCTTTGCTCCGAATCCAGTGTTTTGGTATCAGTCGTGTTAACCACCGTAGTAGTAGCACCGGCCCGGCCAACAGGGCGTTGAAATAAGACGAATATACCACTTCGCCCGCTTTTTGGTCAAAGAGGCTGGTTAGTTCGAGACGGGTGTAGCGCCGGAAGTGCTGATTGACTACGTCGTGGTGGCTCCAGAGTAACATATGGGCGGGCACCGTTACAAAAACCAGACCTTTAGGACTACACACGCGCTGAAGTTCCATAACAGCAGTCTGGTGATCTTCAACGTGTTCGATCACGTCGAAGGCACAAACCACATCATATGAGTTATCCTGGTAAGGCAGTTCAGTTACGGACCCTTGTGTTACCTGCATCGACAGTTCCTCGCGAAGAAACGTACAGCACGAAGGCTCATATTCCACCGAAGTAACATCGCCCAGCGTACTTAGCAGCTCGGTTGTACGCCCCGTGGCCACCCCTACGTTTAAAATACGGAGTGGGTGCGTTTTTGCGGCATACAATTTGGTCAGTCGCTGAATAAGCTGCCCCCGGATGACAAACCACCAATGGGTTCGCTCCAATTTATAGTAGTCTTGGTAATAGGCTAAATCCATGCAAAACTCGTCTTGAAAAAGATCGGCGTTGGCGCAAAAGTAGCCCTAAGCCCTGATTTTACACTATAATGAGCTAGTATTTGGTCATCCACTTCCATTGTTCGTGCGTACATTTACCCCCGTTCCTTATGCCCATGCACTCACCTACCGACACACCTTTGTTTGGCTCCTGGCCCCGCGCCTACGCGGTGGTACTAGGGGCGCTACTCCTGGAAATCGCCTTTTTTTACGGCTTAATGCACTGGTTTGCATGAGCAGTCTCGACTGGTGGATTTTAGGTGGAACCATCGCCCTGTTGGTATTATATGGCCTCTACAAAAGCCGGGGCAAACAATCCTTCGATGACTACACGCTGGCGGGCCAGTCATTGCCGTGGTACCACGTTGGTATGTCGGTGATGGCCACACAAGCCAGCGCCATTACGTTTCTGTCGGCACCGGGGCAGGGGTTTTCCGACGGCATGCGGTTTGTGCAGTTTTATTTCGGCCTGCCGCTGGCCATGGTAGTTCTTTCCATTACGTTCGTCCCCATTTTTCACCGACTGCGGGTCTACACTGCTTACGAGTTCCTCGAAAACCGCTTCGACGGGCGCGTACGGTCACTCACGGCCGGGCTGTTTCTCCTGCAGCGAGCATTATCCACAGGTGTGTCGATTTACGCGCCGTCTATCATCCTCTCTACCATTTTAGGCTGGAATATCTATTGGACCAACCTCATCATGGGCGGTATTGTACTGTTCTATTCGGTATCGGGCGGTACCAAAGCTATCTCCTACACACACCTCACCCAGATGCTGATTGTAACGGTAGCCATGTTTATTGCCGGGTTCCTGACCGTTCATAAACTGCCCACCGATATGGGTTTTACCGATGCCCTGCGCGTGGCCGGAAAAGCCGGACGACTGAACCTGATCGACACGACTTTCGACGTGAAAAGTCGCTACAACCTCTGGTCGGGGCTGATCGGAGGCTTTTTTCTGCAACTGTCGTATTTCGGTACCGACCAGTCGCAGGTAGGGCGTTATCTCACGGGCGAGACCATTAAACAGAGTCGGATAGGCCTGCTGATGAACGGGTTGTTGAAGGTGCCGATGCAGTTTCTGATCCTGCTGGTGGGCGTGCTGGTGTTTGTTTTTTACCAGTTTCATGAATCGCCGGTGTTTTTCAACAAGCAGGAAGTAGAACGGCTGAACGCGGGACCGCTGGCGGGCGAGTTTCAGGTCCTCAATCGGCAGCATCAGGGCCTTTCTGCCCAACGCCGCGCCGCTGTACTCAACCTGCAACGGGCGACTGCACAAAACAATGACGCGGCGGCGGCAGCGGCCGGCGATCAGCTGGACAAAGCCGATGAGGCCCTGGCGAAGACGCATGCGGCGGTGTCGGACTTGGTGAAACGCAACAACCCGGCGGCCGACAAGAATGATGTAAACTATGTGTTCCTGCGCTTTATCCTCGACTACCTGCCCCACGGCCTTATCGGCCTGCTGATCGCCATGATCTTTATCTCCTCGATGGGGTCTATCGCGGCTGCTTACAGTTCGCTGGCATCCACTACTGTAGTTGATATATACCGCCGTGTCTGGCCCGGCAGTACCCACAACGAGGTGGTGGTATCGCGCTGGTCGACCATTGGGTGGGGTATCTTCTGCGTGGTTGTGGCCCAGTTCACCAACCGCATCGGCAGCAGCCTTATTGAAACGGTCAACATCCTCGGCTCCTTGTTCTACGGGGTCATCCTCGGCATTTTCTGCGTTGCCTTCTACGTCAGGTCCATTGGGGGCCGGGCCACGTTCTGGGCAGCCGTAGTGGCCGAAGCGGTGGTGTTCGTCTGTTACTATTTCGATCTCATGGCGTTCCTCTGGTTCAACGTAGTGGGCTGTTTGCTGGTAGTGGCACTAGCCTGGCTTTTTACCACCCTCCAGCTCAATCTGCGTCCGGTTCGGGTGGCAGACGAGTAAACGGGCATGGACAGTACGGTTGTTAAATTTTGCTAAACGGCAGCACCAGACGCCGATAACTCCCGTTATTGACCCATCAACTTCCCTCCTACTTCTGTGTTTCGTAGCGGCTTTGTTATCTTTTTTCTTTTTGTTGCCGGTTCACTAAGCGCCCTTGCCCAGGTGCCGCGCTTCATTATCGGCAACGTATTTGACCAGGAGACAAAAAAGGGGGTTAACAACGCTACGGTTATTAATCCGCGTACACAGGCCATGGGCCGAACCAACGCGCTGGGCGCTTTTTACCTCGACGTAAAACCCGGCGACTCGGTAATTGTGATTAGCCCGAGCCACGGACGAGTGGGGTTGAAATGGGACGGCGTGACCAAAGAACCACAGTTGCTGATGAAGCGGCAGCTGTCTGACGACGTAGTCAACCTGCCGGTGCTCACTGTCCGGGCCAAGCGCGACGCCGAAATCAGAAAAGAACTGGCGCAGATTCTGAGCGAACCCGAAGCCCGCAAAGGACTGTCGGGCGAAGAAATTTTTTCGCTGGCGCAGTCGCCTGTTACGCTCTTGTATGAGCTATTCAGCAAACAGGCACGGGCGCATCGAAAAGCCGTCATGATTAGTCAGCAACACCGGAAACGCATGCTGGCCAACTACCGCGTTGAACTGATTACGCAACGGGCCACCGACCTCCAGGGTGAGACCGTTGAGAGCTTCCGCGACTACTGCAATTTCAACGACGACTTTGTGCTTCAGGCCACCGAATATGACCTGACGTTTGCAGTTTTACAGCGCTACAAACAGTACGCAAGACGGTAAATAATTTATATAAAGTGTGTAGTACAGCGGGTATTTCCGGGTATATCCAGCCAAATTCAGGCATTTTTCGAGCCTTGTTTTCTGGCTAATGGTCTTGACCCTCTTGAAAATGATTATTTTTATAACTTTCTGATTTATAGCGCTTTATTAATATAACAGAGTCTATCTACAGCGAACAATATGCTGGTTAACAGTGTTATCTAATCAAATCTCCTCTATACCTACTGCTGCTTTTTGTGGGCGGCGCTCCTTGCGCTATATCCTGCGTTTGCGGCTATATTTGGCGGTCTTCGTTTGGTGCCCAGTTTTACGTTCGGCCCGGTTTTTGGCCAATCGCCAGTTCATGCTTGTACGTATAGACAGGATCAACATCATCAACTTAAAGACACTTTATGTCGAAGAACTTAGTCATTGTGGAATCGCCGGCAAAGGCGAAAACAATTGAAGGCTACCTTGGCCGTGACTTCACGGTACGGTCTAGTTTTGGCCACGTCCGCGACCTGCCCAAAGACGGGTTGGCGGTTGACGTATCCAATGGCTTTCTGCCCTCATACGAAGTTTCGCCCGACAAGAAAAAGCTGGTAAGTGAACTCAAGTCACTGGCTAAAGCCGCTGAAGTAGTGTGGCTGGCAACGGACGATGACCGCGAAGGAGAAGCAATTTCGTGGCATTTGAAAGAAGCCCTGGGTCTGCGTGACAATACCAACCGCATTGTTTTTCGCGAAATCACCAAGTCGGCTATCCTGAATGCCATTCAGTCGCCGCGCACGATTGACGTTGACCTCGTCAACGCGCAGCAGGCCCGGCGGGTGCTGGACCGGCTGGTGGGTTATGAACTCTCGCCGGTGCTGTGGCGCAAAATTAAAGGCGGCCAAAGCCTGTCGGCGGGTCGCGTACAGTCGGTAGCGTTACGTTTGGTGGTGGAGCGCGAACGGGAGATCGATAAGCACAACGCGAAGTCGAGCTTTAAAGTAACAGCGCAGTTTTTGGTTGATGGCAGTAAGATGCTGAACGCCGAACTGGCTAAAAACTTTGCCACCCCCACCGACGCCCGCGCCTTTCTGGAGCACTGCATCGGCGCAACGTTTACGATCAAGAATCTGGAGGTGAAACCCGCCAAGAAATCACCGGCGCCGCCTTTCACAACCTCTACGCTGCAACAGGAAGCATCGCGCAAGCTGGGCTACTCGGTAGACCGTACCATGCGCATCGCCCAAAACCTGTATGAGGCCGGTAAGATTTCGTACATGCGGACCGACTCGCTGAACCTCTCGCGGGAAGCCGTCGACAAAGCCGTGGCCGAAATTTCGACCGAGTTTGGCAAGAACTACGTACAGACCCGGCACTTCAAGAACAAAAACGAGTCGGCGCAGGAAGCCCACGAAGCCATCCGTCCCACCAATTTCAACGACCGTGCTGCCGGAGGTGATCGCGACCAGAAACGGCTGTATGAACTGATCTGGAAACGGGCCATCGCCTCGCAAATGGCCGATGCTCAACTGGAACGGACTACCGTTTCAATCGATATCAAAAGCACCGGTGGCCGCGACGAACGGTTTCCAAACGAACTGATTGCGCAGGGTGAGGTCATTAAGTTCGACGGGTTCCTGAAAGTGTACCTCGAATCGAAAGATGACGAAGACGATGAAGATGCCAAGGGTATGCTGCCCCCGCTGACGGTTGGTCAGGAGCTGGATCTGAGCGTGATGAAAGCCACCGAGAAGTTTACGCGTCCACAGCCACGCTACGCCGAAGCCTCGCTGGTGAAGAAACTGGAAGAAATGGGCATTGGCCGCCCGTCGACCTACGCGCCTACGATCTCGACGATTATCAACCGGGGGTACGTGGTGAAACAGGATAAGCCCGGCACCGAGCGCAAATTCCAGGAGTACACCCTGCAACGCGAACAGATCACGGAGACAAGCGGCAAGGAAAACTTCGGCTCAGAAAAGGCCAAGCTGTTTCCCACCAACACGGGTATTGTGGTCAACGACTTCCTGGTTGAATACTTCCCCGACATTGTGGATTTCAAGTTCACGGCCAATGTCGAGAAAGAGTTTGACGAAATTGCCGACGGTAAAGTAAACTGGCAAAAGATGCTGGGCGACTTCTACGGCGATTTTCACAAGAACATCGAAGAGATTCAGGGGTCGAGTGTAGTATCGTTTAAAACCGGTGCCCGCGAACTGGGCATTGACCCTAAGTCGGGCAAGAAAATATCGGCGCGATTGGGTAAATACGGGGCCTACGTTCAGATCGGTGAATCGACCGACGACGAAAAGCCTATCTATGCCAACCTCCGCGACGGGCAGTTGATCGAGACAATTTCCGTTGAGGACGCGCTGAGCCTGTTTGCCCTACCGCGTGAAGTGGGTTTCTTTGAAGACAACGCCATGACCATCGGCATTGGTAAGTTTGGTCCCTACGTGAAGCACGACGGCAAGTATGTGTCGCTGACCAAAGAGGACGACCCGTATACGATCACCGCCGAACGGGCTATTGAGTTGATTCAGCAGAAACGCAACGAATCGTCGGGCGATGCGCTGGGTGAGTTTGAGGGCAAGCCCGTCACCACGGGTAAAGGCCGTTTTGGCCCCTACGTGAAGTACGAAGACAAATATATTTCGCTGGGTAAAGGTGAGCAGCTAACGGGGCTTACGCTGGAGCGGGCCGTTGAACTAATCCAGCAAAAGCGCAACGCTGAGGCCAACAAATACATCAAAGAATTTCCGGAGCGTCCTGAAATTAAAGTAGTTAACGGCATGTATGGCCCCTATCTGGCCGTGGGCAAACGCAATGTGCGCCTGCCTAAAGACATCGACCCCGCCGAGCTGACGCTGGAAAAGTGTTTGGAATTGGCTGGTGGGGACGAAGCCGCCGCACCCGCTAAGAAGGCTCCTGCCAAGAAAGCAGCTGCTACCAAGGCACCAGCAAAAGCCGCCGTTAAAGCGCCTGCTAAAAAGGCCGTGGCAAAGAAAAAGTAAGCGAATAGATCCGGTTAGAGTTTACTGATGCCATCACTAAGCGTGATGGCATCAGTCGTTTATAGGTATCGACCCAGTCCACGTTTTCTCATGAGCAGCGCTTTTTTAAAGAACGAAACCGCCGATGCCCCCGTCGTTATTCCGGCGCGGGCACCGCTACCACCGGGGACTAGCAACTACGTGACCCCACGCGGTCTGGCACTGCTCCGGCAGGAACTGGCCGAGCTGGAAACCGAGCGCGTGTCTGTGCAGCACACCGCTCCCGACGAGACCGAACGAACCCGTCAACTAGCGCTGATCAACGGGCGTGTTGGCGCACTCAACCAGCGTATAGCCTCGGCCAGTGTAGTTGACCCTGCCACCCAACCCCATACCGAAGTCCGGTTTGGGGCCACCGTTACGCTACAACCCAAAAAAGGCCCCGACCGCACGCTCACCATTGTGGGGGTTGACGAGGCCGACGCCAGCCATGGACGCGTGGCCTTCACCGCCCCCATTGCCCGCGCCATGCAAGGAAAGCGCATTGGCGATTCAGTAGCGTTGCGCACGATGAAAGGTGAGGAAACCTATACGATTGCGGCCATTGATTACGGATTTTAGGGAGAGGCTTATTTTTTGTATCTTGATACTTATGAAACAGCGCAAGAAAATTGTGGTACTATCGGGGGCGGGCATCAGCGCTGAAAGCGGCATCGCCACCTTCCGGGACTCGAATGGCCTTTGGGAAAATTACCGGATCGAAGACGTAGCCACACCCGATGGCTGGCGCAAAAACCGTGAACTGGTGCTTGATTTCTACAACCAGCGCCGGAAACAGGCGCTGGAAGTGCAACCAAACGCGGGCCATTATGCTCTGGCAAAACTGGAAGACTATTACGACGTCACGATCATTACCCAGAACGTGGATGGCCTGCACGAGAAGGCCGGTTCCAGCCACGTAATGCACCTGCACGGCGAGTTGTCAAAGTCGCGGAGTTCAGTAGATGAATCGCTGGTGTATGACATTGAAGGTTGGGAAATCAAAATCGGCGACCGTTGTGAAAAAGGCTCGCAACTGCGCCCGCACATTGTCTGGTTCGGTGAGGCCGTGCCCATGATGGAAGAGGCCATCGACGTGGCGCTGACCGCCGATATTTTTATTGTCGTAGGCACCTCGCTGGTGGTATACCCCGCTGCCGGCCTGGTCGATTTCATTCCCGAAACAGTACCCATCTACGTGGTGGACCCCAACCTGCCCGAGGTGAAAAAACGGCCCAACCTCACGCTCATTGGCGAACCCGCCAGCATTGGCATGACCCAGTTGGCCGATAAGCTGATTGCAGAGACAGCCTGATTTTAAGTGGATAATGGGTTGCCAGCCTAGGATCGGTGTGTTAGTTTGCTGTCGCGCGGCCCTTCGACAAGCTCAGGGTGACAGAGAAGTTGAATCAAGGTAGGCTAGTTTCTTATTTCCCTGTCACCCTGAGCTTGTCGAAGGGCCGCGCGACAGCAAACTACCACACCAAGTTCCTCAACTCATACTGGCCACACGTCCCGCTAAAGCAGAAAAATTCGCTTAGATCTGTCTCTTCCGCGTTCTTCTGTCTATGACATCTGCGGAGAAGACCCAACTAGCCCACCACCTTCTAAATGAACACTACGGCGTACAGGCCATCTATGGCCGGGTAGACCCCATGCACGAACTGATCGGCACAATTCTCTCGCACCGGACCACCCACGCCAACGAAGTAACGGCCTACCGCACCATGCGCGAACGCTTCCCTACCTGGGAGGCCGTACGCGATGCGCCCCTGCCCGACCTGATTGCCGCTATCCACACGGCCAACTACCCGGAGGTGAAAGCGCCCTACATCCAGAATGTGCTGCGCGAACTCATCGCCGAACGAGGTGCCGCCAACATTGATTTCTTGCAGGACCTATCGACCGAAGAGGCCATGGATTGGCTTACCAAGCTGCCTGGTATAGGTCTGAAAACGGCTACGCTGCTGCTCCTTTTCTCCTTCCACAAACCCGTGCTGCCCATCGACACGCACGTGCACCGGGTAACGCAGCGACTAGGTTTGATTGGCCCGAAAGTAAGCGCTGAAAAAGCCCATGCGCTGCTGCTCAGTTACTTACCAACCGACGCTACCGAATTATTCAACTTCCACAAGCATTTCTACTGGCATGGGCAACGTGTCTGCACCTGGTACACACCCAAATGTGAGGCCTGCGTATTGGCCCCCCACTGTGACTTCCTGCAATCGGGCAAAACAATGGTGTTGAGTAGTACACCGAAGAGGAATGGTAAGTGACGAGCGGTGAGTGATGAGCTTGCTTTACCCAGCCTAACGGCTCCGGCGAATGCAAAACTCATCACTCACCGCTCGTCACTTACTACTCACTCATTTCCTGTAAATAGTGGTTGCAGCGGCCTGGGTAGCAGCCAGGATCGTGATGTCGGCGATGGTGACGTGGGCCGGGGCCGTTACGGCATAAACAATGGTATCGGCAATGTCGGTGGCCTGTAGGGGATCGAAACCAGCATACACCTGGGCAGCACGGTCGGTGTCGCCTTTGAAGCGAACAGACGAAAAGCCCGTTTCTACGGCTCCAGGAGCAATATTGGTCACTTTGATGCCGTGTTGCGTCAGGTCCAGCCGCATGCCGGTACTGAGGGCTTCCACGGCGGCTTTGCTGGCGCAGTACACCGCTCCGTTGGCGTAAGTCTGCTTACCGGCAATGCTGCTGATATTCACGATATGCCCCCGCTGCCGGGCCACCATACCTGGAATGACGGCTTTCGATACGTACAGCACGCCCTGCACGTTACCGTCGATCATGGCGTCCCAATCGGCTACGTCACCATCCTGAATGGCTGACAGGCCATGCGCGTTGCCGGCATTATTTACCAGGATATCAACAGCCCGCCATGCCTTGGGCAAGGACTCAATAGCGGCCGTAACGGCGGCGAAATCACGCACATCGAACGCCAGAGTTATTACCTCGGTTTGGGCAGAAAGTTGCCCTGCCAGTTCATCGAGTTTATCCTGCCTGCGTCCGCAGAGAATGAGGCGGTACTGTAGGTTAGCGAATGCTTCGGCTGTAGCCCAGCCAATGCCCGACGAAGCGCCGGTGATGAGTGCAATCATAGTTTTGAATGAACCGCCGCTGCGGTTCATTGTGCATCAATTAGTGGTGTGTCTAGTTCAGCGAGCGAAGCCAGAATTTCTTCCTGCGTCACCTCATGATCCACCAGCTTACCAGACAGGTATTGTTCGTAGGCGCTCATGTCGAAATGGCCATGACCACAGAGGTTAAACAGGATTGTTTTGGGGGTACCTTCTTCTTTGGCCTGTTGTGCCTCGCGGATCACTGTGGCAATGGCGTGGTTGGCTTCGGGAGCAGGAATAATGCCCTCCGTTTTGGCAAACAGTATACCCGCCTCAAAGCATGATAACTGATTGTGCGACTGCGCCTCGATCAGCCCGTCGTGCAGAAGCTGGCTGACAATGGCCCCCGCGCCGTGGTAACGCAGCCCCCCTGCATGAATGGGCGCCGGAATGAAATTATGCCCCAGCGTATACATGGGTATCAGCGGCGTCATGCCAATGGTATCGCCGAGGTCATAGCGGAACACGCCGCGTGTGAGCTTGGGGCAGGAGGCTGGCTCGGCAGCAATGCACCGGATCTGTTTGCCCTCGGCAAGGTTATAGCGCAAAAACGGAAACGATATACCCGCGAAGTTAGACCCACCCCCAAAAGGGGCCACCACAATATCGGGGAAATCACCGGCCTGTTCCAGCTGCTTGATGGCTTCGAGGCCAATAACGGTCTGGTGCATCAGCACGTGGTTAAGCACGCTCCCCAGGGCATATTTTGTCTGCTCGTCCTGAAGGGCCATCTCTACAGCTTCGGAGATGGCAATACCCAGACTACCCGGCGATTTGGGGTCCTGCGCCAAAATCTGTTTGCCTGCGTCGGTCCGCTCCGAGGGGGAGGCATACACGTTGGCCCCCCAGGTGTGCATCATCATTTTCCGGTAGGGCTTGCCGTCATAGCTGGCCCGCACCATATACACGTCGCACGCCATGCCAAAGAGGCTGCAGGCAAAGCTGAGGGCACTACCCCACTGACCCGCCCCCGTTTCGGTGGTAATGCGCTTCACTCCTTCCTGCTTGTTATAAAAAGCCTGAGGCACGGCGGTATTGGGCTTGTGCGAACCAGCCGGGCTGACACCTTCATACTTGTAATAGATTTTGGCGGGGGTATCGAGGGCTTTTTCCAGGCCCGTTGCCCGAAACAGCGGCGTAGGACGCCACACCTTATAAATCTCCCGCACCTCGTCGGGGATCCCCACCCAGCGGTCGGTGGTC
The DNA here is from genome assembly GCF_017353185.1 of Fibrella rubiginis. Classification (GTDB taxonomy): domain Bacteria; phylum Bacteroidota; class Bacteroidia; order Cytophagales; family Spirosomataceae; genus Fibrella; species Fibrella rubiginis. Next base: position 98,850 of record NZ_JAFMYV010000018.1, read on the forward strand.
ACTTCCTGCTTAATAAGCTCCATTGGAAAGAGCGGCATGAGCATCTCAGGACCAATGGGCTGGTGGGTACCGGGGTGAAGTGGCGGCAGTGGCTTGTTGGGCATGTCGGCCACAATGTTGTACCACTGCTCCGGAATGTCGGTTTCGGCAAGGATAAATTTCTTTTGCATGAGTTAGTGTAGGGATGAATGAGCCCCAAAATAGGGGTTAATCCCGAAAAGCCCTATCCAGCCGGATTATCTGCGGAATGAGTAGCCGGGTTTCGTCATTAATGAGCAGTTCGTCGGCCAGTTGCTGCCGGGCTTCGTCGCTTATCTGCCGACTGATGATAGCATTTATTTCGGCCTCTGTACGCTGAGGGTCACGGTGCTGAATCCGCCGGATGCGCAGGTCGAGGGGGGCCATCACCACCACCACCGCGTCGAGGTCGTTGCCCTGTCCGGCGGCGTTCATCAGGGCGGCTTCTTTAATCACGTAGGGTAGCTCTGCATACGCTGCCGCCCAACGCAGGGTGTCGGCCTGCACGCGGGGATGAATAAGGGCATTCAGTTGGGTGAGCAGGGTGGGATTGGTAAACACCTGGGCGGCTACAAACGCCCGGTTGTATTGCCCGCTGGCGTCATAGGCCATCGGTCCCAGAAGCCGCATAATGTCGGCCCGAAGCAGGGGGTCATGGTTGGTAAGCCACTTAGCCCGTTCATCGGCTTCGTATACGGGCACACCCATTGCCTTGAATACCCGACAAACCGTGCTCTTACCAGACCCTATGCCACCGGTAACCCCAATTTTTTTCATATCTGACCGCTTAACGTATCCATATTCTTCATTGAACAGCCGCTTACTATATTTTAGGTTAGCATATCGACAGACAGAACTATACTTGTTAGAATTGTCGCAGTTAATCGGCTACCGATTAAAAACACCTAATCCTAAGTTCATACTAGGTTACTATAACAGGAATGGACTTAATTTGTGCGTTGCAAAACCATTGCATTCACCCTACCCCATAATGACCCATAAAAGATGCTCCTATGACAGCCCCTCAATTAAGAGACGAAGAACTGATTCGCCTCTTTCTCAGTACTCGACAGAATGAGTACTTCGAGACGATCTACCATCGGTACGTGAATAAAGTCTATAGACGATGTTATTCACTGACAAAGTGCACCGCGAAAGCCGAAGATTACACGCAGGACATTTTCTTACGTGTCCACGCCAACCTCAATGGTTTTAAAGAACGTTCCTCTTTCTCTACCTGGTTGTATTCGATCTCATACAACTACTGTATGGATCAAATTCGGTTAAATCACCGGCTAAACACCGTAACGATTGACGAAGACATGGCCCACAATATTGCTGATGAAGGAGACACCGATCACCACGAAGAACAACTTCAGACACTACAACTGGCCATTCAAACCATTTCGACTGATGAAGTAACTTTACTCCGCCTGAAGTACGAGGACGACCTCGACATTAAAGAGATTGCCAAACAGTACAATTTGAAAGACAGTGCCGTGAAGATGCGATTGAAACGCACCCGCGATAAACTCAGAACTCAATACACGTACCGTCTCGAATTTTAAGTAACAGGTTATCTTCCCCGGCTGCGATTTATGTTGTGTACCCATCTCGGTGCAAGCCTCCTTCATAAATCTGGCCCGGTAGCTACCCCTCCTTCATTCGGTTCAGCAAACGCCCGTATAATCATCTGATTGACTATCCGTTCGTTTCTTCTCAGGCTGCCGGCTACCACGCTCTTCACCCACCTTCCAAGAGCAACCATTACCTCCGTCTACATTAATTGCTGAACACTGGCCTTTACCACCCTGCGGTGAGTAAACAGTTCATGTTTTGTTGCTGCCGCTACTTACATTTAGCCGTCCATCACTTAACTGATCTGCCGTGCTTTGCTTAGCTCTCTCCCACCGCTGGCTTGCTGTCCTGCTTATTGTCGGGTATAGTATCAACGTATCTGCTGCCTTCGCCCAGACCGATACCACGGCGCGTATAGAGGGGAACGGCAAAAAGAAAAAGCAGTCGGGTAGCCACACGTCTGAGCCCAGACCGCTGTTTGCCACCGACGAACCACTCTCGTTTACGCTCTCGTCGCAGATGCAGCGCGTGGTGCGCGACCGAACAAAACCCGCCCCCAAAGCCGCTGTTGTTCGCCACCCGGCCCGCCTGATGTATGCCGCCGACACGGCCGTAACTTTACCGGTTGATCTGGTTGTGCGGGGTAACTTTCGGCGCGACGCCGCCAACTGCCTGTTTCCGCCGCTATACCTCGATTTTCCTAAGAAAGTGGTCAAGGGTACCGTTTTTGCCAAACAGAATAAGCTGAAGCTGGTCACTCATTGCCGTGACGATGAGTACGTTGTGCGCGAATACCTGGTCTACAAGCTCTACAACCAGTTGACGGATCTGAGCTTTAAAGCCAGGCTGGCGCAGGTCACCTACCTCGACTCGGCGGGGAAGCGCAAGCCAGAAACGCATTGGGGCATTCTGCTGGAAGATGAAGACGACGTATCGAAGCGGAACCACGTGACGGTCTATAAAAACCGGCTCAAAGCCGCCTACACCGATACCCTCAACATGGCCACGCTGGCGGTGTTTGAATACATGATCGGCAACACCGACTGGTCGGTGGTGTATCGGCACAACATCAAGATGGTAGTTGACTCTACCCGGCCCCGCCCCCTGGCCATTCCCTACGATTTCGACCATTCGGGCCTGGTCAATGCCCGCTACGCCAAACCCGCCGAGCAGCTGAACATCGAAACCGTGCGCGACCGGTTGTATCGGGGGCCGGCTTACCCAATGGCCGTTCTAAACCAGGTGTTTGCGCGTTTTCGCGCCCTGAAGCCTGCATTTTATGCGCTTATTCAACAGGATAAGCGCCTCAGCAGCAATTACGTTAAGGAGACGGTCTACTACCTGGATGGTTTTTACAAGACGATTGACAACCCCGAAAAAGCCAGGGCTGCTTTCCTCAGCGACCTCGACCGGAGTGTTCAGATTCGCGGTATGAACAACTGACAAGCCAGCTACCGCCGGGCTACGAGCATAATGAGACTGCTGATGACTACCACCGAAAAGCCAACCATAAAGAAGTTGTAGGCCACGGTAAGCAACCGGTATTTTTTGCTCAACACCAACCCCTGCGCATAGATGTTGTCGATCATGCTGTTGTACAGCCCTTCTTCGTTGGCAATCAGCAGGCGTAGTTGTTCGCGGTACTGAGCCGCTGAAAGTTGGGTATAGTCGCCGAAAAAAAGCAGGTCGATGGGGGGGCTAACGCGGGGCTCCACGTTCTTTCGCAGGGAGAAACTAGGCTTGGTGGCGAAGATGGAAATGACCACTGTTATGAGGCTCACGATCAGCAGCAAAATTTCGGGAATCAGCAGCCCTTCCATGCCCGACATTGGTCGCAGAAACGATGAAATAGTGATCGAAATCAGGATGGTGTTGATCGAAATCATAAGATTGGCTTTCTGATCGGCCATCTCGCTCAGACGCAGGTGGTTAGCCAGCGTGGTGCGAAACATCGTTTCGACGCCCTTGCTGGCCTTTTTCTTTTTCTTCTTTTCTTTTTTTGCCTTTTTCTCTACCGAAGTAGTCTCCGTCCGAATGTCATCGGGCAGGTGAGCCGTTGGTTCGTCAGGCAAGTTGGCTTGGTCAGTCATGGCAGGGCGTCAGGGTTGTACGGGATTGTGTCACGAAGCTATCAGTTCAACAGGGAACAATCAACAGGGAAGCGCTTAGCCCCCCAGGCGCTTATCGCTTCTCGGAAACCCCGGCGCTGGCGAACGAGGCCATGTTGTTGAGCATGGCCACGGCCGCCTGCACCAGTGGGTAGGCCAACGCGCAACCCGTGCCTTCACCCAGGCGCATGTTTAATTTTAATAAAGGACTGGCGTTCAGATGGTTCAGCATCAGTTGGTGCCCCGCCTCATCAGACTGGTGGGTAAACACGCAATAGTCCAGTACGGCGGGGTCAACGGCATGGGCCACCAGCAACGCTGCCGTAGTGATGAACCCATCGACAAGAATGACCATACCGTAGTCGGCGGCGCGGAGCATACCCCCGGCAATAGCCGCCAGTTCGAAACCACCCATTGCCGCCAGCAGATCCATGGGTTGCGCCAGATGCCTGTACCGTTCAGCAACGGCTTCCAGCACAGTCAGTTTATGCGCCAGTTGATCGTCGGTAAGTCCCGTACCGCGTCCTACGCATTCGCGGAGCGGAAGCCGGAGCAAACGGTGCATGAGCAACGCTGCCGACGAGGTGTTGCCGATGCCCATTTCGCCAAAACCGAGCACGTTGCAGCCCCGGTGGTGCAGTCCGTCTACGACCAGTCGCCCGGCGTCCATGGCGGCGTCGGTTTCATCGGCGGTCATGGCGGGTTGCTGACGCATGTTCTGCGTGCCGTGGGCCACTTTGAACTTGACAAAATCAGGCGTATTCTCGTCAAACACACCCCGGACACCCACGTCACAGACCACAAGCTGAAGGCTATTCTGGCGGCAGAACACGTTGATGGCCGCGCCGCCCGCCCTGAAATTCTGTACCATCTGATACGTCACATCGGCGGGGTAGGCACTCACACCCTCGGCGGTAAGGCCATGGTCAGCGGCAAATACCACGATGTGCGGGTTGGTCAGTTGGGGGGCTTCGGTTTGCTGAATCAGAGCCACCTGAAGGGCCAGTGTCTCCAGCGCCCCCAACGCGCCGAGGGGCTTGGTCTTCTGGTCAATGACTTGCTGGAAATAGGCCTGATGTTGTTTGTTGACGGGCAAAATGGGCATGAACGACTGCTTGCTAAGAAAGTTAGGCCGCAAAGTTGGCGAATGCGTTAGGATACTTCACACAGTACGCAAATGGAAAAACTCATCGACGTTGACTGGCGGACCATGTTTGTCCCCAGCAGTTCAATCCTCGAAATCATCATCCGGGGTTCGCTCACTTACTGGTTTGTCTTTCTGTACATCCGCTTCGTGCGGCGCAGCAGTGGTCAGCTCAACGTGACCGACATTCTGCTGATTACCCTGATTTCCGACGCTTCGCAAAATGCTATGGCGGGCTCGTATGAATCTGTCACTGAAGGGGTTGCCCTGGTAGGTACGCTGGTGGGTTGGGACTACGTTATCAATTGGCTGGGCTTTCGGTCCGTTTTTTTCGACCGCCTGGGTAATCCAGAACCGGTGTTGTTGATCAAAAATGGTGTGTTGCAACGAGACAACCTCAAGCGCCATCTTATTACCGAAGACGAGTTCATGGGCCTCTTGCGCGAAGAAGGCATTGAAACGATAGACGAAGTAAAGCAGTGTTATCTGGAGGGTAGTGGCAACCTTAGCGTGATACCAAAAGAAAAAAAGTAAGACTCATCCAGCCAACGACCCATTCATCCTAAAAAAGAAACAGCATAAACTATTATTTAGACATTTGTCTAACTATCTAATAAGCACGTCGGATGAACGCCCTCTTTAAAGCCCTGAACGACCCTACCCGCCGTCAGATATTAGACCTGCTTCGAACAGGCGACCTGACGGCCGGTGATATTGCCGACCAGTTTGCGATGACCAAGCCCAGCATTTCGCATCATCTCGATTTGCTTCGGCAGGCCGGTCTGGTCGATTCGGTAAAGGAAGGGCAGTTTATCCGCTACACGCTGAACACCACTGTATTAGACGAAATGCTTTCGTGGCTATTGAGCTTTAAAGGGTCGTCTGTTCACAACAGCTCACCACCCGGCGGCGCAACTGAACGGTGATAAAACGGCCGTTCAGCCTGTTGCTTTAACCTTGTCTCCTACTCTTTTCACCATCCAATAGCATGTCGACCACCACGCGTTCTCGTGAAGCCCTGTTAATAGGTCTTTGCCTGGTACCCTTACTTTACCTGGCTTCCATCTGGAATAGCCTTCCACCTGAGGTACCAACCCATTTCGATACCCACGGGCAGCCAAACGGGTACTCTTCCAGAAAAGGCTTTTTTTTCCTGATCGCTATCATCTCACTGCTGCAGTATCCCCTGCTTCGGGCTTTGCCGCATGTGGATCCCAATAAAAAACTAGGCGGTGCCAGCTACGAGCGTATCCGCCTGATTATCACCCTATTCTTTGCCCTGTTAGCCACGCTGCTGGTTTACCTGGCGCATACAAAAATGACCGGTGGTTTGCTCACCACGCTGCTACTGTCGACTATGTCACTGCTGATGGCCGCCCTTGGTAATGTGATCCTGACGGTACCACAAAATTATTTCGTCGGCATAAGAACGCCCTGGACACTGGCCAGCGAAGCAAACTGGCGCAAAACGCACCGGCTCGGCGGGCGGCTCTGGCTGGTGGGTGGCCTAGTGGCATTCGTAGCCATGCTGGTATTGCCCGATTCGTGGAAGTTTCCGGTGTTCATGGCTATCGTTGGTCTATTGACCATGATTCCCGTAGGCTACTCCTACAACCTGTTCCGCAAGGGATTGGCCACCGTTGCGATCCTGCTGCTAAGCGTGGGTACATCGGCGTGGGCACAAACAGAAGAGACCCTGCGCTACGCCATTACCCAGCCCGCCAATGTCAGCCTGACGCTGGAAGGCACCCTGACCCTCCCTCCGGGCGCCAGAAAACCCGTTCCGGTGGTGATGCTCATTGCCGGTTCCGGCCCCACGGACCGCAACAGCAACAGTGCCATTCCCGGCTATGATTCGATCAACACGTTTCGGCAGCTGGCCGAACAGCTGGCCAGTCAGGGTGTAGCTGTGTTTCGGTACGACAAGCGGGGCACGGGTACCAATCGGGCCGCGTTTATTGCCCAGATGCAACAGCTTCAACGCTCCGTTTTTGATGATGCCGTTGCCGATGCCGTGGGGTTCATCCGTCAGCTACAGGCCGACAAACGGTTTTCGCGGGTGATTGTGGCGGGGCATAGCGAAGGGTCGCTGGTGGGGATGCTGGCAGCCAGACAGGCCAAAGCCAGCGGCTTTATTTCCATTGCCGGGGCGGGGCAAAACATTGCTGAGGTAATAAAAACACAGTTCCGGGCATCGGGAGCTGCCGCACCGCTTGTCGACAAGTCCATTGCCGGCATCGATTCGCTTAAGTCGGGTTTTACCGTGCGGACATTGCCACTGATGCCGGTGCCACCATCGCAGCAGGGCTACCTGACCAACTGGATGAAATACGACCCTGCCGTTGAGATCAAAGCCTTCGCCGGACCGGTGCTCATTATCCAGGGAAAGCGCGACATTCAGGTAGCCGTATCGGAAGCGGAACTCCTTAAAAAAGCCCGTCCCGACGCAAAGCTGGCCCTTTTCGACTCCATGAGCCATATCCTGAAAGAAGCCCCCACCGACCGCGCCGCCAACCTGGCAACCTACAAAAACGCCAAACTGACCCTCATTCCCGGCGTAGCGGATGTGATGGCAGCGTTTGCGAAAGGGAAGTGAGTCTAAGGTTTAATTGCATTAGCTGATTAGGTTGTTTTCGGGCGAGGGTCTACCCCACCCCCGAAAACAACCTAATCAGCTAATGCAATTAAGCAGTAAACTCAATCCCCTGTCAATTCGCCGAGTAGTGCTGTAGATACGATACCAGGCGGTTGAAATTCATGGCTTCGTAGGCATTGTGCGACTGGCGGGTGAGCTGATGCCGATAGAGGTCGATCAGGCCCATGAAGTGAGGGTTGTGGTTCAGGCTGGCCACCGTAAGGCCCTTGTAGCAGCGGAACGTCTGGTTATACACGAATGCGCAGGGCTTGGCCGGTTCGCCGTTGAAGATCACGTCGAGCCGTTTCAACGACATACTGTCGGCCAGGGTATCGAAACCTGTTTCGACGAAGAAACCCATGATGGTTTCACAGACAGCCTCTAACTCCTGATCGGAATGGATACTGAACCGCGGCGTGGTTGCTTTCTGGAATTTGTTTACCGACATCAGCAGGGTATTGGCGTCGGGCCGGAAATCGGTGAGGGTGGGCAAGAACTGCTGTGCAATTTGCTCGACCTGATCATTGCGGCAACCGAAATTCACGTCCAGCAGCGTGGTGTTTCCGTAGTAGGATGGCGAGAGGATGACATTATGAAAACCCGTCTCGGTATTTTTCCGGAATTGCTTCTTTTCGGGTAACAGGGAGAAACCATTGTCGCCAAAAAAGCGAGCTAACTGCTGGTATAAACTGGTTTCAAACGGCGTTAGCGTCATGGCCTTATGGATAAACAAGTGGAAACCTATGCGCAGAAACTAGTTACCGGTATAGGATTGGGTAACAACCGTTGTTTAGTAAGGTTTAAGCAAGTTCGTAAACTGACCCGAATGATACACCGTCTGCGCCTCATTTTCGCTTGTTTTTATTTATTGGCGATTCATTATCAAAGTATTGCGCAACCAAAATCCATTGGTCAGGTGGTGCGTGGACGGGTGTATGATGCCCTCACCGACCAGCCTCTGGGTGGTGCCAGCGTGGCGCTCAACTCACCCGCCACACTGGTCGTATACACCGATTCGATGGGGATTTTTCGGCTGACCGACGTGCCCGTAGGGCGGTATAATCTGACGGTGCGCTACCTGGGCTACGACACCCAGACCACCGCCGAAGTGCTGGTGGAGTCGGGGCGGGAACAGGTGCTGGACATTGGCCTGCAAACGGGCACCCGCACCCTGGCCGAAACCGTGGTGAAAGGCCAGCGCCCCGACGCCAACCTCACCAGCGCCCAGAGCATCACGCCCGAACAGATTTTGCGATACCCCGCCACCTACCTCGACCCGGCGCGGCTGGCTACGGCCTACGCGGGCGTGGTCAACACCAACGACCAGGCCAACAACATCAGTATCCGCGGCAACACGCCCAACGCGCTGATCTGGCGGCTGGAGGGGGTCGAGATCGTGAACCCAAACCACCTCAGCAACGCCGGCACCCTCGGCGACCGGCCCACGGCGGCGGGTGGGGGGGTGAACATGCTGAGTGCGCAGTTGCTGGGCACGACGCGGTTTCTGACCGGGGCCTTCGCACCAACATACGGCAATACGGTGGGTGGGGTGATGGACATGAGCCTGCGGTCGGGCAACGACGAACGCCACGAGCGCATCGTGCAGGCGGGGTTGATTGGCCTCGATATTGCCGCCGAGGGGCCCATGGGCGTACCCGGCAGCGGGCGGTCGTATCTGGTCAACTACCGGTATTCGTTTACGGGGCTACTGGGCCTGCTGGGCGTGACGTTCGGCGGCGAAGATATCCGGTTTCAGGACCTGTCGATGAACCTGACGCTGCCCACACGCGGACGGGGCCTGGTAAAAATTTTTGCCGTAATGGGCAACAGCGGTAATGTGTTTACGGCCCTGCCCAAAGACGAGCAGGTGTCGGCTAAAGACCTGTACAACATCCGGTTCCGGTCGCAGATGGGTGCGGGCGGGGTTACGTATTCCCGTCCGCTGGGGCAGCGCACAACCTGGCGCACGGCGCTGGTGATGTCGGGCAACCAGAACAGCCGCTACCAGGAATTTGCCCAGTTGCCGGTTGGTTTTCCGCCCAACGGCATCGCCACGCAGTATGACCGAAACAGCAACGTCCGCGCCTCGCTCACAAGCTCACTGGGGGTGCGTATGTCCGGCAGGACAACCCTGCAGGCAGGGGCGTATCTGACACGGGTGCTCAGCGACCTCACCGTACAGCGCATTCCCTCGGTAACGGGGCCTGTGCTGCCGCCCGACGTGGCCGACGGTACGGTGGCGGGCTGGCTTCTGGAACCCTACGCCAACCTGCAATGGCAACCCTCGCCACAACTGCTGGTACAGGCGGGATTGCACTACACGTATTTCAGCTATAATGCAAACAGTCAGCAGGTTGAGCCCCGCGTCTCGGCCCGGCTTGAGGTACGTCCGGGGCGAACGTTTTCGCTGGCCTACGGGCTGCACAGCCAAGTTCAGCAGCCGGGTGTATACCTGGCCCATTTGCCCGCAACGTCGGCATCTATGGTCGATAACAGCGGTTTAGGGCTAACCAGGGCACACCATCTGGTGCTGGGCTATACGCATCAGTTTAACCCGTCGGCCTATCTGAAGGCCGAAGCCTATTACCAATACCTGTTTGGGGTGCCGGTGGCGCTGGTCAACAACAACGCGACGGCCGCTTTTTCGACCCTCAACCTGCTGGAGGCAACCGAGTTTGTGGAGCGGCCGTTGCGGCTCGTCAACGGCGGCAACGGGCGGAACCTGGGGCTGGAACTGACCTACCAGCAATACCTGACGAAACAGCTTTACTGGCTGCTGTCGGGGTCGGTGTACGACGCGCAATACCGCACCCTGGACGGCATCTGGCGCGAATCGCGGTTCAATGGCCGCTATGCCGCCAACGCCACAGTGGGCCGCGAATGGACCACCGATTTTACGACAAATGCCACAGCAGCGAACGCCAAGGCCAGGAAACGCGTACAAACCTGGGGTGTCAACGCCCGCCTGACCTACGCCGGGGGTTTCCTCGACCGCTCCATCGACGTAAATGCCTCGCAGGGACAAACCACAACCTATTATATCGGCTATGGCTACACCAACCGCCTCGCCGACTATGCCCGCGCCGATTTGCGCCTCTACTGGCGCAAGAGCAACCCACGCTACAACCGGATGCTGGCCCTCGACATTCAGAACGTGACCAACGCCCAAAATCAGGCCCACAGCTACTTCGATGCCTTCCAGCGCAAAATCGTCCCCCAATACCAACTCGGCATCATCCCGGTGCTGAGCTACCGGTGGGAATTTTAGGGAAGTTCAAGGTTTAAGGTCCAAAGT
>NZ_JAFMYV010000019.1 GCF_017353185.1 Fibrella rubiginis
TTACAGACCGGGCTGAACAGACTTGCTCAGCCCGCCTGATACTTACTCAGCTTTCAATACGCGCAGCGTCCGGCTTTGGGTGGGGGTGCTCACTTGCAGGAGTAACACACCCGGCCCCTGACCCGTCAGCGAGAGCGTATGCTGCTCTACGGCTTGCGGCGTGGCTATCTGCTGCTGGGTAATAACCTTACCCTGCGCATTGATCAACTGCAATTGTAGAGGATTACCGCCCGCGCCTTTGATCTGCACCGACACTGCATCACCCCGCACCGGGTTGCTCAGCAGCGTTACGTCCAGTTCACTGCCCGGCTCAGCCGAAGCGCGGCGAGCCGCGGCCCCCGACTCCTGACCCCACACCCGCTCATTGCCAACGTAGACCACCACCCGGTTGTTGGGACTGAACTCAGCAGGCCACTCCTGATACGAATAGTCGTTGGTTTGATCCAGGCGGGCACCTTGCGGGCTGTAGATGCTGTACCACAGCGTACCCAGACTGCTCAACGGCATCAGCTGGCCCCCAAACGTAGGCTTGATCTCCAGGTACGTATTGGCGTTGGCCAAAGGCGGGTTGATACGCACCAGCTCACCCTGCAAGGCACCTTCATACATGAAGTTCGAATAGAACGTCAGCCCCTGCTGGTTGTCGTCGGTGAAGTAGTAGCGGATACGTAGATCGGCGTAGTTCACGGGCAGGTTGCCTTCGTTGCGGAGGATTAGGTTGGTGGTGATGGCCGTGGCCGAGGGGCCGTTTTTGCTTTCGGTGAGCACCCGTAGCTGACGCGACGGCGTGACCAATGCCGGCTCCTGACCCCAAACCAGTACGCCGTTGTAGTAGGCCGTGATGCGGGGGTTAGCCAGCAACTGATCGCGCACGGGGTTGTACGAATAGTCATCCGGTTCATACAGACCGCTGTAGTCGCTCTTGGCAAAGTAGCTCTGGATCGGTCCTGAATCGGCGTTGGCTCCTAGTTGGCCTGCTTCCGGCGTGAAGCCGTACTCCACATAACCAAACGCACCCTGACGGGGAGCATCCAGCGGCACGTAGCGCAGCTTGACGTTGGCAGCGCCTACCTGGGCGTAGAAGGTAAAGAGGTTAGTGAGCGGTACGAAGTTCTCTACCGTCAGGTAATACCGCAGGGTCAGGGCCGACAGCGGCAGGGCTTCGCTGCCCTGGTTTTGCAGAATCAGCACGGGTTGCACCGAGTTGTTGTCGGCGTAGTTGTCCACGTCGCGGTGCAGCACCTGCAACTGAATGGCCGTCACCGTTACGCTCACCGTGGTCGAGATCGTTTGGCGGCTTGCTCCTGTGGCGTCACCGGCAATGACCGTGAACGTTTGCACACCCGCCGGAATACCCGATACCGTGGCCGTGTTGCCGTTGGGCGTAATGGTGCCCGGCCCAACAAACGTATAGCTGTACGGTGCGGTGCCTCCCGATACCGTGGCCGACAACGTGGTTGTACCCGTAGTCAGCAGTTGCGACGGCGTGGCGTAGGCCGTGATGGAGAGCGAAGAGGCCAGTGTGAACCGGGCTACGCTGGGGTCGTGGTCGCTGTCGGGGTTGGTAAATTCGGCGTTGATGTGCACCACGTCATACCCATCCAGCTTGCTCAGCAGGGCGTTGCTCACCAGGATGTGGTCAATCGTCTGCGAGTTGCCTTCGAAGACATACGTGTAGCGCTCGTTGGCGGGCAGCGTTTCGATCAGTGCATTCAGCGGCGCACTTTTTAGAATATTTACCGGGGCCGAAAACTCGAAGTCGTTCAGGTCGCCCAGGGTAATCACGTTGGCGTTGGGGTCGATAGCCAGAATGCTCTGTATAAAGTTGCGGACAACCGTGGCCTGATCGCGGCGCTGGGCTTCGCTGTAGAGCGTGGCGGGCTGATTAACGCCAAACAGAATGTCGTCAGGGATTTTCGAGCTGAAGTGATTGCCGATGATAAACACCTTCTGGCCGTTGAACAGGAACTCGCCGGCCAGCGGTTTGCGGCTGTTGCTGGCCGGGCCAGACCCGTCGTTGTTGGCAAAAGCCGGGTTGGTAGGGTCCACGCGGCCCGGACTGAACGATAGCTGCGGCACCCCGTTGACGTTGTTGACGGTTGTAGCAGCCGTTGAGGTGCCACCGGAGCGGTCAACAAACGTAACACGGGCGGGATTAAACAGGAAGCCTACCCGGATATTACCCCCTGGCTGCCCTCCATCCTGATCATCGACGGGGTTGATCTGGCGGTACTGATACGCCGGACCTCCGGCGCTGGTAATGGCGTTGAGCAGCAGGCCGAACGTAATGTTGGCGTCTACCACGGCGTCGTTGGTGGCACCGTTGTTGTCCTGAATTTCTTCCAGCAACAGAATGTCCGGTGCTTTCAGGTTCGTCACAATCCGGTTGGCCAGGTTCGTAAACTTGCTGCTGGGGTCGCTGGGAGCCAGGTTTTCTACGTTAAACGTCGACACCGTCAACTGGCTGGCCGTGCCGCCTACTGAGGTCACCTCCTTGGTCAGGCTGTTGGAGATCACCGTTGGGATCGACGTGAGCAGCACTTCATAGTTGCCGGCAGTCCAGTTGACAATACCCGTGGCCGTGCTCAGTTGGGCACCCACGTTGACAGATGGCGTCAGAAAACCGCCGCTGGGTGGGTTCAGTACCGTGTCGTCGAGTTGAATACGCTCAGGGTTGAAATCATTGGCACTGACAATGACTCCACCCCACGCTGACTTGATGGTAGCGTTGGCGCCGTTGTCGGCCACCACCCACAGCTCACCGGCAGCGGCTCCCGATTGGGTAGTTGGGCTAACCGCCAGCGGGTTGTTGATCTGCACCAGCATGGCTTCCAGGCTCTCGTAGAAGTCGATACCGTTCACTGTCGGATCGAACGCCAGGCCACCCGTTTCCACGTTGCCAGCCTGGTTTTTGATGAATTTGTTTGGAATGGCCCGACCGCCATTACCCAGTACCGTAGCAGCAGGCAGCGAATTATTCGTCGATACGGTCGTGACCGTGGGAACCTGAATCTGCGTAACGGTCAGGTTGTTGGTGCCTGCGCTACCCCCCGACCGGAACTCGGCCACGGTACCGCTCACCAGCACCGACGTACCGACCACCACGGTAGGGGCTGTGCTGGTGAAGACGAAAATTCCTTCCGATGTGCGGTCGTCGGTATCGGGCGTGGGGTCCTGCATGTAGAACCCGTTGGTGCGCAACCCTGTCACGATGCCGGGTACGCCGTTGACCGTCTGACCCAGCAGGGGCGAAATGTGGGCCGCGCCCTGGATGTCGTGGATTCGCTGGCTGGGCGTAACCTCATCATCGGCGATGGTGCCCGTTGCCGTTGCCGAACCGATGGTGTAGGCGGCGTCGGCCGTGATGGTCAGGATAATGGTTTCGTTGGCATCAACCACTGCGTCGTCTACCGGCGTGAGCGTCAGCGTAACCGACGACTGACCAACGGGGATGGTGGCCACGCCGCTGAGCGCGGGCGTATAGTCGGTGCCGTTGGTAGCCGAGCCGCCAACGGAGTAGTTGACAGTGAGCGCCGCCGTGGTCCCGCCCGACCGTGATAGCGTAAACACGATGGGATCAGTACCCGCTTCGGCCCCGTTGGCGTCGGTGGCTACGATAGAAACCGAGGGAAGCGTGGGGGTACCACCGCCGCAACTGGTGCTGTGCGCACCCAATCCGTCGAAGGTATCGGTGGCGTAACCATCCCATTGAACGCTTGGTACGAATACGTCGGTAGCGTTTGCATCGCCGGTGCAGGATGATAGTTTCCGGCGCAGGGTATTGTCGGCGGTCGAGGCTAGCCCCGTGCCCCATTCGGTACCGGGATCAAACCCTACCTGGCCAATGGCATCAATAATGGTGCCCGTGGCTCCACCTTTGCGCAGGACAATGGCGTCGTTTCCGTTGTAGAATGTGGAGCCGCTCGTCTGGTTTGCCTTGGCCAGAATCGTGGCGTTGGCGGCGGTTGGGGCCACTACGTAAGTACCGCCTGGGGCAATGGTGCCGGTCAGGTTAATAGTAGTGTTGGCCGTAGTACCGCCGTTAAAGTACATCTGAATGATGTACTGTCCGGTAGCCAGATTGATAGCCGAGCCGGTGCCGTTGTAGATTTCGAGGGCTTTGTTGTTACTACTGCCTTCAACGTATTCGGAGAAGAATAGATCGGTCGGTGCTTGTGCCCGTACCCACATTGGCGTCATGCAAAGCATGAGTAGCCCAAGCCAAGCATAGAAAGCTCGCTGTAGAGATGGAATCATGAAAAGATGTATAAGTTTTGCGGGCACAAAGCTACGGTATCTAGTAACTATATAGTGTTAGCAGATTGTTAAGTATGCCTTCGCGGCAAACTGTTCGTCGGCAGGGTAACGGGCAACAAAAAACCGCGCCCAGCTTCTATGGACGCGGCAAGTAATTGGAGGTAAGCCTGCTAACGTATTGGTTTACACCTCAAAGGCCTGAAACGCTTTGAGCGAGCCGGGGTTACGCATGGTGTCGGGGGAGGCGACGCGGTCGGGTTGCTGGCCCATAAGGATTTTTTTGACGGGTGTTTCCATCTTTTTGCCGCTAATGGTGTAAGGTACCTCGGCGATCTGATGGATGCTGTCGGGCACGTGGCGGGGGCTGTATTGATTGCGCAGTGCCTGCTTGATGCGCGTTTTCAGGTCGTCGCTGAGGGTTTGGCCGTCGCGCAGAGCCACGAACAGGGGCATTTCGTAGGTTCCGTTTTCGTGTTCGATACCCACTACCAGGCTGTCGGCAATTTCGGGGAGGCTTTCCACGGCGCTGTAAATTTCGGCGGTACCAATGCGGACCCCGTCGCGATTCAGCGTCGCGTCGGAGCGTCCGTAGATGATGACGGTACCCCGGTCGGTAATTTTGATCCAGTCGCCATGCCGCCAAACATTGGGGTTTTGCTCGAAATACGAGGCCCGGTAGCGTTCGTTGTTGCGGGCAGGATCGTCGCTTTGGTCGCCCCAGAAATAGAGGGGCATGGAGGGCATGGGTTCCAGAATCATCATCTCGCCAAGTTCCTCGCGTACAGGCTGCCCCGCCTCATCAAACGCTTCGACATGGCAACCCAACAGCCGGCACTGAATCTCGCCCGCCACTACGGGGCCAAAGGGGTTGCCACCCACAAAACCGCTGCACACGTCGGTGCCACCGCTGAACGAAATAAGCCAGACGTCGGTCCGGACGTTTTCGTAGATCCATCGGAAACCTTCGGGCGGTAGGGGCGAGCCTGTTGAGCCAATGCTTCGTAACGCCTTAAAAGATAGGGTGTTAGACGGCTTCAGCTCCTGCCGCATGCACGACAAAAAATAAGCCGCCCCACCCCCAAAATGGTTGATCTGTGCCTGTTCGGCCAGCATCCAGAGGCGGCTCAGATCCGGGTAGGCGGGTGAACCTTCATACAGTACCAGCGTAGCTCCCACCAGCATAGAGGCCAGCGCAAAATTCCACATCATCCAGCCCGTGGTGGAGTACCAGAAATAGCGTTCGCCGGGCTGTACGTCCTGGTGCAGGGCCAGCGTTTTGAGGTGTTCCAGTAAACACCCGCCCACCGAATGCGTGATGGCTTTGGGCTTGCCCGTAGTCCCCGACGAAAACAGGATCCACAGCGGACTGTCGAACGGAACGGGCTCAAACGTCAGGGCGGCAAACGGCGTGTCGAGCACGTCGGCCCAAAGGGTGGTGCCGGTGGGTGGCGCTATGTTTGCTGAAGGGTCGTTGTTCAGAAAGGGCACCCAGACAATGCTTTTCAGGCTGGGTAATCCCTGACGCAGCAGGGTCAAGTCTCCAGTCTTATCAATCGGTTTGCCGTTATAGGTGTACCCGTCGGCCATGAGCAGCACGGTGGGTTCGATCTGCCGAAACCGGTCGAGTACACTGGCCGTACCAAAGTCGGGTGAACAACTCGACCACACCGCTCCCAGTGACTGGGTGGCCAGAAAGCCCACCACGGCTTCGGGCACATTGGGTAGCAGGGCCACTACCCGGTCGCCTACGCCCACGCCCTGCTGCCGCAGAAATTCGGCCAGGGCGCCCACCTGCTGCGTCAGTTCAGACCACGACATTGCCCGCAGGCGGTTGCGTTCCGAAGCGTAGAGCAGGGCCGGATACAGGTGGCTGGCGTTGCGGAAAATGTGTTCGGCATAGCTGACGGTGGCCCCCGTAAACCAGCGTGTACCGATCATGCCCTGCCGGGGTCGTTCAATTACGTTACGGTAGGGGGCGTGAAATTTTACGTCGAAATAGGCAGCGATGACCTCCCAGAAGTCATCGATATTAGCCACTGACCAATTCCAAAGATCGTCGTAATGCCGCAGGTAGAGCCCTTTTTTAACGAACAGGTAGTCGATGAAGTGTTTCATCCGCGACTGTTGCAGGCGTCGGGCGTCGGGTGTCCAGAGTGGGGTAGGGGTTGGGGTCATGGGCAAAAAAAAGAGCGGGATTCGGCGTTGCTACATCAGTAACGCCGAATCCCGCTCGCTTCGCGTACCTGCCGCGCTATTTGGCCGTGCTGGCTGTTTTGGCTGGGGTTGTGGTTTCGGTTTCTGGCAGGAGGCCTTTTCGCCGTAACAGCATCTCCATAAATTTCTGGTCCTGCTCGCTTGTGAAAATGGAGAAGGGGAGGTACAAAAACTGAGCCCGCGCCATCTGTTTGGCGAGATAACCCATCAGGAAATTCATTTTTGGCATGCCTGTTTCCCCAAGTCCATTACCCAGTTGCAGAACGTAGGCGTCTTTGGTTTTGGCACCGCTTTTGATCATATCCCACTTCAGCATGCCACCTTCTTTCGCGTTCAGTTTCATGAGAATATGGCGGCTGTCGATCTCGTAAACGTACTTTTCGAACATTGGCTTAAACTGCTCTGACTGCGACACGCCGGTAAACTGAACGGCCCAAAACAACACGTAGATAGCCGTAAGCAGAATCACGACGACGTAGATCCAGTAGTTGGGGTACACATGCGTAAGGTTCAGGATGGCATTGAGCAGGATAAGCGCCAGCGGTATGCCGCTCCACAGCCAGTTGTCGCGCACCCACTGCCGAAACGCTAAGCTGATGTATGTTTTTTGGTCTAAGGCGTACTTTTTGGTTTTGATTGTCATGATGTACCCGCACGAAAAATGAAGGCGCAAAGATACGAACAATCAGGCTTTGCGGAATTGCAGCGAGTGAATCACCACCCGCTTGTCGGTGCGCCGGTGCATTAATACATATACCTGGTATTGGTCCTGGCCTGTGTAGTAGGCGCCCGTGCGATACAGTAAATTGCCCGACCCGCCTTTGTAGATGTACTCGAATCGGTATGGTGGATATTTGCGAAAGAAAGTACTTAGTATAACTTCGGCCTGGCGAGCACCCACAGTATGGTAATCAACCTAAAGGGCATCTATTTTAAGCTCAATTTTTTTGTCGAAGCAAGAAGCTAACGGAGCGGCTTTGCCTGTCTGCACGGAATTGCTAATCAGTAAATTAATGTCATTGTCGAGCGTGAAGGAAGTGGATGTAAATAGCAGAAGTAACGCCGTTAGGGCAGTACTGATTGATCGTTGACTGGTTGAGGAGAGGAAAAATTGTATTCGTGGCATGTAGTTAGAAACTACCCATAGTGCAGGTAGCCCAACTACTTAGCGGCTAAAACTGTGCCAAGTCCCTGACCGCTGGCTCAAAGTTTTTTTTGCCAACTTTACAGCTTGCTACCCGCCGAGTTCGCCTGTATGACAACCATCCAGATCCTGACTGCCGACCAGATTCAGCAGAAAATCCGCCGCATTGCTTTTCAGGTATACGAAACCAATTTCGACGAACCCCACGTGGTGCTGGCTGGCGTGGCCGGTGAGGGATTTGTGCTGGCCCAGCGCCTCGCCGACGAACTTAGGCAGATTGCACCCTTTCAGGTTACGCTGGTCCAGATTGACCTCGACAAGTCGCAGCCGGCCCAACCTGATATCTCGCTGCCTACGCTACCCCCCAACTACACCGGAGTAGTAGTCATCGTTGATGATGTGCTGTATTCGGGCCGGACGCTGGCGTTTAGTTTGCAGCCGTTTCTGCACGTAGCCGCTGGTAAAATTCAGATTGCGGTGCTCGTAAACCGCAACCACCCCCGCTATCCCATCGCCGCCAGCTTCATCGGATACGAACTGGCAACCACCCTCAACGAACACGTAGAGGTGGTACTGAGTGATGCCGAACGGGAGGGGGTGTATTTGAGGTGATCTGATTTACGAATGACGACTTACGAATTACGATTTGTTGCTTACGCACAGGATTGCTCTGGCCGCACCGGCGGACCGGTCAGCAGCAAATCGTACATCGTAAGTCGTCATTCGTAAATCCCTTCACGCCTCCTCCAGCAACGTTCGGAACGACACATATTTGTTGGCGTAGCGGTCGGCTACCTGTTGCTGGAGGGCGGGCTGATGCAGGCTTTGGTAGGTGACGAAATCTTCCATGGTCCGAAACCAGTACTGAAAGGTGTAGGTGACACCGCCGTTGTCCACTTCGGTCAGGAGCTTGAGCACTTTGTTTTCCAGCGGCAGGTCTGTAGCCATCACGGCGGGCATGTGTTCGTCTTTCATCCACCGCAAAAACTCGCGTTCAATCTGCGGCTCAAGGCTCATGGTAATGTTGTATAGAATCATAGGCTGGGTACGGGTTTGTCCGTTTCTTTGCAACAGCAATTTTTTGATAAACCTACACGATGTATACTGGATTAGTTCATGCCCACTCCGGGCTTCGCTGGCTGGCTTTGGTGCTGTTGCTGGCCGCCGTTTTTGTGTCGATCAGCCGCTGGCAAGGTCAGAAATCCTTTACCGACGGCAACCGTAAATTATACCTGTTCACGCTTATTTCGGTGCACCTCCAACTGGTGCTGGGCCTGATCCTCTATTTCATCAGCCCTAAAGTCAATTTCGATGGGCTGGCCAATCGGGTCATCCGGTTTTATACCGTCGAGCACATCACGATTATGCTGCTGGCTATTACCCTGATTACGGTGGGTTACTCGCGGAGTAAGCGGGCCACCAGCGACACACAGAAACACCGCCTCGTGGGGATTTTCTACGGCATTGGTTTAGGACTGATCCTGGTTGGTATCCCCTGGGCATTTCGTGGACTTGGGGCGGGGAATTAAGTTCAAGGTTTAAAGTCTAAAGTTGGCTGACGCGTCAGTATTCGCTTGCGGCAGCCAACTTTAGACTTTAAACCTTGAACTTTGAACCCCCTAATTCCTTATCGCTCATGAAATCAGTCTTTTCCCTAGCTTACCTGACGCTCATGGCGGGTAGCACACTGGCCCAAACGCCCGACATACAGATAAAAACCGCTGTGCTCGCTGCTCCGGCCGACAAACAGGCGGGGGCTACGGTCTATGGTTATTCCGACAAAAATGAGTTTATCCTCCTGCGCAAAGGCACCAATGAACTGGTTTGCCTGGCCGATGACCCGGCGCAGAAGGGACTCAGCGTGTCGTGCTATCATCAGGACCTGGAGCCGTTTATGAAGCGGGGTCGGGAGTTGAAGCAGGCCGGTAAAAAGCCCGCCGAGGTGCTCGACATGCGTGAGCAGGAGGTTAAGGCGGGTACACTGAAAATGCCCAGCCACCCCACCACACTCTATTCGTATACAGCTAAAGTAGAGAATTATGACCCGGCCACTGGTGTCGTAAAGGACGGCTACCTGCGTTATGTGGTTTATATTCCCTACGCCACCGCTGAAAGCACCGGCCTGCCTTTAAAGCCCGAAGCACCCGGCATGCCCTGGATCATGGACCCTGGTACGCACCGCGCCCACATCATGATCAACCCACCGGTGTCAACCACCGCTACGAAGTAAACATCCCACTTGTTCTCCTTATAATACAATAAAAAGGCGATAATCTGGTCGTTTGCCTCGAAAAAATAGCATTTGGTACGTAACCCTGTACGGTTCGCTGTAGTTTTGCGTTTTAGGCTTTACAATCCACGGACGCATTCACATGACTAAATGCACCTCCTTAGCGCTACTACTAATCGGGTGGTTTGCCCACTTCAGCAGTCAGGCGCAGGACGCAAAATCGCTCCAACTTGTGCTTCCTCAGGCTACCGACTGGAACGTAGTAGCTGAAGGACAACCTATCCGGTTCGATCTGAAAACCACGGGTGCCGCCCCCAACGACACGCTTACCTACGCCATTGCGCAGGGTATGATGGAGGGCATGAACTTCGACTCGCTGGGTCGCTTCAGCTGGACACCCGGTTTCGACGTAGTAGAACGCCTGAAGGCCAACCGGGTGGTGCCCGTTATTTTTGAAGTACACAATCGGCGGGGACAGTCGGCCACGCAACTCGTTGACATTAAGGTGCTCCCTGTCAACCGCCCGCCGGTAGTAGAAGACCTGCCGCCGTTTTATGTTCGTTTCCAGACCCAGAACGTCTACAAATTCGACCCCAAGCAGGTGTTCGATGCCGACGGCGACCCCATCGTTTTTATTGCCATTCCCGACCAGATGCCCGAAGGCAGCAAACTCACGGCGCAAGGAGAGCTGACCTGGACCCTGTCGCGCAATCAGTTTAGCCAACTGCGCACCAAGCCCCTCTATCTGGAATTTTGGGTGGAGGATCAACCGTCAAAGTTGCGCACCAAAGGTCGGCTTAAGATCGACGCCACCCAGATGGATTTGCCGCCCATTATCTCGGTAGTACCCAAAGATGCCAGCTATCGCATCCGCGAGAATGCCGCCATTAACCTGAAGTTCTACCTCTCTGACCCCAACGGCGATGAAGACGTTAGTACGTTCGACTTCCTGAGCACCAACCAGACCATCCCCAAGTCGACGCTGGTACGGAATACCAACAACCAGTACGAGTTTATCTGGACTCCCGGCTATGATTTCGTGCGCGATCCGTATGATACCATCCGGGTTGACCTGACATTTTTTGTGCTCGACAAAGCCCAGAACCGCGACGAGAAAACCATCTCGATCACGGTGCTCAACACGGTAAACGAGGAAGCCAAAGACCGATACACGTTTGCCATGTATCGGCAGGTGCTGGTGCAGGCGTGGAACCTGATCGAGCAGTTGGATGAAAAAGAGCAGGAGTTGAAAAAAGACTATAAGCGGGCTAAAGGTGGCAAGCGCAACCGGTCGATGGCCAACGCGTCGCTGGGGGCGGCTACGGGTATCTCGCCAACGATAAAAGATCCTGGTAACCAGCGACTTATATCGGCAATTGGTGGTACGGCCGTGCTGACAATGGGTACGTTGGAAGCCACCGAAGTGATCGGTAAATCGATGAAAGATTTGCTGGACCGGTACAACTATGTGTTGGGCAAAAAGACCGAGCTTCAAAGTAAAGGCGACGTGTTTGCCCGCGAGTTCGCTCTGAAATCTACGCGCCGTACGCCCGATTTTATCAAGCGCCTCGACGATTTCCGGAACACCATGAGCCTCAGCGGTCTGGTGGCACTGGAACTTGACGCCAACTGGCAAAACAAAAAAGAAGCCAACGACAAGGCTATTAAGCGCACATTCAAGGATTACACTCCATTGGAGGAAGCGCAGTAAGGAATGGACAATGAACAATGAACAATGTACAATGATCGCTTACTCGTAAATAAGTGATAATGCGTAAGCAATCAGTGTACATTGTCCATTATTCATTGTCCATTCTTTCCTTTTCCTCTGGCCTATTTTTTGCTCTATCGGTGTAGATGGTTTATTGTCTGGTGATCAGGGTGACTATTCACTCTATGGCTCGTCTAGACAAAAGCAGCCAATAGTGACCTACATCACCGTAACATATAATGAAAAAATGGGCATTTACTCTGCCCGTTGCTGCACTGCTATTGATAGCACACACAGCAACGGGTGCACCGCTGCCAATGGGTGCCATCACGGCCCCAACGGCCGAACGTAGCTGCCTGTCAACGCCCTACGATCTCAACCTCATTCCCGGCTTACTTCGTCCACTGCCTCCCGTCTATTTCTGTGGCGAGGCGGTTCCACTCCACGAAGAGGCCGTTGCCCGTCGGCTTATTTCGGCGCTGGCCCGCAATTCGTCGCAGTCGGTAGCACTGTTTAGAATGAGACAGCGGGCGGCCTCTTTTTTTCCGATCATTGAACCTATTCTCTCGCGCTACCAAATCCCCGCTGATTTCAAGTACCTACCACTGGTTGAAAGCGCACTGGTAGGCAGGGCGGTGTCGCCGAGGGGAGCGGCAGGTTATTGGCAGTTTATGCCCGCCACGGCGCGTGAACTGGGGCTGGCCGTTGCAAAGGGAACTGATGAACGGCTGAACCTGGAAAAGTCGACCCATGCTGCCTGTCGGTATCTGCGCTATCTGCACCGGCAATTGGGGTCGTGGACGCTGGCGGCGGCAGCTTATAACAATGGCATTGGTAATTTGCTGGGCAGCATCCGTCGGCAGCAAAACCGCAACTATTACTACCTCCGCCTCAACGCCGAAACGGGCAAATACCTCTATCGTATTCTGGCCTTTAAAGAACTGTTCAACAATTACCAGCAATACAGCAACGAACTACCTCAGCAACTGCTGGCCAGCCTGCGTAAGCCAGTGCAGCAAGAGGCCCCTGCCGAGGCCGAAAATGTGCTGTTTGATGAGGGGTTGATGATCAACCTGGAAAAACAGGCCGTACTGGCCGCTCCTAACCCCAGAGCTGACTTTACCGCGCCCGATGAACGCCCCGATGACCTGCCTCTGCCCAACGCCGCCGACGTATTCCGCGGTGGTATAAAAGCCAGACTGGTAGAGGCGGGTGATATGCAACGCGGCGGTGTATGGGTATTTAACCTTACCCGCAATGGCATGGCTAACGATGTAGCCGTGACCGAAGGCGACCGGCTGTATGCCATCATTGAAGACATTGATGCGAAAACAGGTCGCGTCTATTTTCGGGCTGATAAGCTCTATACGGCTGGCAGTCAGCAAACTATGGTGTTGCCACTGGCTGCCGTCGATGCCTCAACGGGGCGGATGGGTATTAAAATTCCTGACGTAGACCAAATGAAAGCCGGGTGGACGTTGACCTGGAAAGCCTTATAAACAGCTTTGCTGGGCTGTAGCGCAGTAGGCATTCGATTATCAACGGCGGCTTTTTAACCAGTTCATAATCCCCTACCCACGAATCGCTTTACCTGCCTGTTAAACTATCCAGCGTTAGGGCTGTCTAAACCACCGAGAGCAAACGCCCGCTGGCACAGGTGACGGATTGTAAAGTAGTGTCGGCTAATGGTCCGGCGCTGACCGTCGAAGTGGGCTCGGGTACGCATGATTTTGCCTACCCGATGCAACGACAACCGCTGCGTCAGTTCCATACACGAACTAAACTCAGCCGGCGTTATGTTCTTTGAAAGCACCAGCTAAAAATTGCCTTGAAATCAGAATCACTCATACGTAATTCGTTCATTTTAAGCAGTTTACTGCTTTTGACAGTTGTACAATTCTCCGTTGCACAGTCGAAAGTCAGGTCTAAAAAAGCACCACATCAGGTTGTTGCAAAGACTAAATTACCGTCGCCGCAACCTATTCAGCGCACCAATTTTGCGGGCGAACTCGTGCCCACCGAGCAGGGCGACGTAGCTACTAAACTGGCCATAGCGCTCATGAATACGTCGGGCTATGCCAAGCGCGTGCAATTGTTGCATCAGCGGTCGGCACCCTATTTTGCGGTGATTGAACCCATTCTGGCAAAGCACAAAGTACCCAACGATTTTAAGTACATGCCGCTGATTGAAAGCAATTGGCAGGCCACGGCCGTGTCGTCGGCTGGAGCGGTGGGGTACTGGCAGTTTATGGATGAAACCGCTAAAGACATGGGGATGCGCATTGAGCCTGGCAACGACGACCGTACCGATCTGGTGAAATCGACGGAGGCGGCGTGCCGGTATCTGAAATCGCTCCATAAACGGCTCGGCTCCTGGACACTGGCGGCGGCGGCCTATAATGGCGGCATGGGCATGATTGAAAAGAAGATGGTGCGGCAAAGTACGCGCAGCTACTACGACATGACGCTCAACCCCGAAACCGGCTATTATCTGTATAGAATGCTGGCGATGAAAGAGTTACTGGTCAATCCCGGCAAGTATGCCAACATGAGTAGCGGTCTGATGGCCTACGCCGACGATCCCTACGCCCGTGAACAGCAACAGGCCCGCAAAATGGGTTGGCTCATTGATGAAGACCCCGAATTGACCGGTATTCCCATCGATTCACCCGCGCGGGGTAGTGAAGCCGCCGTGATGGACAGCGTGCTGAACGATCTGTTGGCGCAGCGCCCCAAGACGCCCGCCGTGTTCATCGGCGAGGTGGAAGCTAAACTTCAGAAAGCTGGTAAAGCCAAACTGGGTCAAAGTTGGGCGTTCACGATAACACAAGACGCCAAAGTAGGTGACGTTGACTTAAAAACTGGTGACGCGCTCTATGCCGTGGTCGACGATATTGATAGCCGGGGCCAGATTTTTCTACGAGCCACCCGCGTCATTTCTGCCGAAACTAAAGAGTCTACACCCCTGACGCTGTCGGCCATGAACCCTGCCACGGGTATGCTGGGTATTCCGATTCCCAAGCACATTCAAACCGGCTGGACGGTGCAGTGGAAGACGGAGTTTTAGGATTTACGATGTACGATTGACGAATTACGATTTATTGCTTACGCTAGAATAGTCTTGCTTCAGCGTCAGCAATAAATCGTAAGTCGTCAGTCGTACATCGTAAATCACTTACTCCACCACAGCTTTGTTTTCATCGTGTTACTGCCACCCATGCTGGTGAGGGCAGCTTTGAAATTGTCGGTGTTGAGGTTTTCCTCGTTGGATGGGTAGGGGAGGCGTTGGGGCAACACACCGTCGTTGTAGTTGGTGGCCGGGATTTTCAGGGCCGGAATACCCGTCCGGCGAACTTCCGTCCAGGCCTCTACGCTTTGCCCGAACAAGGCCAGCCATTTTTGCTCCATTACCTGCGTTAGCGCCGCTGCGCCGGTGCCCAACTTGTTCACTGTGAGGTAGTCGGCTGGTAGTGTCAGGCTGTATTGCGTCATCGAAGCGCGTATGCCTTCCTCATAGGCTTTGGCCGCATCACCCGCCGCCGTCACGCCGTTCAGGGCGGCTTCGGCCTTGATGAAGTTCAGTTCGGCATAGGATACCAGCACGCCCGGCGTAATGCCCCGCGCAAAATAATCGCCGATTTTCGAGGTCTTCGTCAGGCCCAGTGCGGAGGCGTCGGCGTTGGGCAGGCCGTTGGGAACGCCCGCGTAGGTACCACCACCCGCAGGCAGGGCGACATAAACAGCCAGCCGGGGATCTTTAAGGGCCGTCAGCTTGTCGGCCAGCGTTTTGCTTACCCGATGATCGTCGCGCGTTTTGCGGTTTTGGTTCGTCGGGTTATTATTGGGCGCGTCGGCCAGGTACGTTAGCTGAATATTGTCGGCGTTGCCTGTTAGCACGGGGTACTTCGTAGGGTCGCTCAGTATACGGGCCATCTCGGCTTTCGCGTCGATGGGCGAATCGGTTTTGCCCACCATCCGGTTCAGGAGGCGCAGGCTCAGCGAGTTGGCGAACTTCTTCCAGCCCGTCATGTTACCTGCCAGCAGAATGTCGGCAGTCTTGTCAACGGCCTTCGTGTTGATGAGGTCGCTGGCCGTTTTCAGGTCGGCCACCAGTCCGGCGTACACCGTTTTCTGCGCGTCATATTTGGGCAACACGTTGCCTTTGGTGCCTAGCAGGGCCTCTTTATACGGAATGTCGCCATAGACGTCGGTTAGTTGCGAGAACACATACGACCGCATAATCAGCCCAATGGCCTGGTAATTCTCGTTGTTCGTTGACTTACCCAAATCGATGATTTTCTGGAAATCGGCGTTGGCTTCGATGTACAAATCGCGCCAGGGGGTGTCTTGCACGTCGGTAGTGAAATTGTACTGGTCCACCTCCGTATACTGAATCCGGGCCAGGTGCTGCGCCCATAGCGGTCCCACATCGAGACCCAATGACCCGCCCTGTACCGAGTTAACGGCCAGCTTAATACCGTGGGGCAACAGCAACTCCGGCGGCAAGCTCGTAGGGTCGTTCGGGTTGGCGTTGATGGTATCGAAATTTTTCTCGCAGGCAGTCAGAGAGAGTGAAAGAGCGAGAGAGAGAATGAGTGTCTTTTTCATGTGAGTGACACCCCACCCCCGCCCCCTGCCCCTGAAAATCAGGGGAGGGGAGTCGCTCCGGCATAAGCTCCGCTTCTCTACTAAGTTGGCGAAGCTGCTCTAGAGCGGCTCCCCTCCCCTGATTTTCAGGGGTAGGGGGCGGGGGTGGGGTTTTACAGGTTGAATCCCAGATTAAAGCCAATGCTGCGGGCCGAGGGCAGGTTGCCGTTTTCGAAACCCTGTACGTTGCCGTCGCCGTAGTAGCTGGTTTCGGGGTCGACGTGCGGCACTTTCGAGTAGAGCAGGGCCAGGTTTCGACCTACTACCGACAGCGTGACACCCCGGAACGGCGTACGGCCAAACCACTTGTTGGGCAGCGCCACCGAGAACCGAGCCTCGCGCCACTTCACATAATCGGCGTCGAACATGTAGGCCTCGTTGTTGTTCCGGTTGTAAAAATTGTGGTAATAGTCTTCCGGCAGGGCCACCCGCGTGGTGTTGGGCTGGTAGCTGAAGGTGCCGTCGGCGTTCTTGATTTCCACCACGCCTTCGCCCACAATACCCCCCTCACGACCGGGCAGGGTTTCGGCCAGAACGCCCGTGTAGCGGCCAATGTTGACCGAGTGCGCAAACAATTGTCCACCCACGCGCATATCAAACAACGTACTGAACGTCAAGAACTTGTAGGTGAACGAGTTTTGAATACCGCCCGTCCATTTCGGCATAATGTTGCCGATCACCTTCCGGTCCGATGACATAACGGGGTAACCCTTGCTATCAAAAATCAGGTTACCCGATGGGTCGCGGCGGTAGTAGGTGCCGTAGAAATTGCCGTAGGCGTAGCCGGGGCGGGCCTCCAGAATCACGTTGCGCAACAAGGCACCCGTGTTGATCTGGTAATTTGGTAATCCGCCCAAATCCACCACTTCCGACCGGTTGCGGGCGTAGTTGATCGTTACGTCCCAGCGGAAGGGCCCCGCCTTCACCGGTGAGCCACTCAGTTCCACTTCCCAACCCGAATTGCGGATTTCACCGGCGTTGATGATCGTGTTGAAATAGCCCGAACTCTGCGGCACGTTGGCCCGCAAAATCTGGTCGAAGGTCGTTTTCGTGTAATAGGTTACCTCCAGGTTTACGCGGTTGCCAAACAGCCGGGCTTCAACACCTGCCTCGGTAGCCCGCGTGATTTCGGGGCGGAGGTTGGGGTTGTAAATCAGGTTGTTTTCCGAAAACGTGGTGGTGGCGCCCCAGGGGTCTTCGGCCTGATACACCTGCGCCGTGCTGTAGGGGTCGGTGTCGTTGCCCACCTGCGCCCACGAAGCCCGCACTTTCAGATACGGCAGCGTACTCGACTGAAAACCAAGCGCATCGGTCAGAACGGCACTCCCCGAAAACGACGGATAGAAATAGCTCCGGTTGCCAGCAGGCAGGGTAGATGACCAGTCGTTGCGGGCCGTTATGTCCAGAAACAGGTAGTCGCGGAAAGAGAACGTACCCGCCGCGTAGAGGCTGTTCACGCTCTTTTCGGTAAGCCGGTTGTAGTTCGTGCGGGCCACCGACGCGTTGCCGATGTTGTAGAGGTTCGGGATTTTCAGCTCCGGTGCGTACATGTACTGCCGCTCGAAATAGTTGTAGCGCCGGTTGCCACCCAGGTTGATTGTGGCTCGAAAATCGCTGAACGTTTTGTCGGCAGTGACCAGGAAATCGGAGTTCGACTCACGGGTAAACACGTTGTCGAGTGCGAAATCACCGTTGGGAATGCCCACACTCCGCGCCCGTTTGGTGTTGCGCCGGTCCAGCGACACGTCGGTGCCGGTGCGGCCCATAACCGTGAGCCAGGGCAGTGGTTTGTAGATCAGTTGCACGTTGCCCACGATCCTGTCTTTGTCGTTGGCGTAGAGCAGCTTGTTTAGCGCGAAGTAGGGGTTGTTCCAGTAATTGAGGTTCCAGTTACGCTGTACGGGCCATTGGCTGGGGTCGGTGCCGGGTTCGGTATACTGCTTCAGGTCGTCCAGATCCACCTGCCGACCAAACCACGTCCAGTATAAATTCAAGTTCTGCCGATTGTCTGACCCGTCGCGGATGTAGTTGACCGCCGTGCGCACGGTCAGGTTTTTGGCCAGGTTATAGCCCGCGTTGAGGGCCACGTTCTGACGGCGGTAGTTGGTGTTGGGGTACATGCCGCTCTGGTACAGGTTTGTAAACGACAGCCGCATGTCGCCTTTGTCGTTGCCGCCCGTAATACCAATGTTCTGGGTGTTGGTCATACCTACCTCGTGAAAGTTCTTCACGTTGTCGGGCCGGGCAATCCAGGGCGTGGCCGTCCGCACACCCGTAGTGGGGTCAACCGGCGAGTTGAACTGCGGAATCAGCCGCCCGTCGAGCTTCGGTCCCCAGCTTTCATCTACCCCGTCGTTGGTGCCGCCGCCTTTACCATCGACATAGGCAAACTGCCCTTTAAAGCCCTGTCCATAGTCGTTCTGGTAGTTGGGCAACCGAAACGGCGTGTCGAAGGTCGTGTTCAGGTTACCCGAAATACCCAGCCCTTTGCTGCCTTTGCCCGACTTGGTCGTAATCAGAATGACCCCGTTGGCCGCCCGCGAGCCATACAGTGCCGCCGCATTGGCCCCCTTCAACACCGAGATATTGTCGATATCGTCGGGGTTGATGGCCGACGCGCCGTTGCCATAATCAACCGTCACGTTGTTGGTGTTGCCTGTGCTGCCCGGTGCGGTGTTATAGCTGCCGTTGTCAATCGGGATGCCATCGACCACAAACAGCGGCTGGTTGTTTGAGCCTATGGAGTTGGCCCCGCGAATCAGAATCCGCGACGACGCCCCCGGCTGACCATTAGATCCCGTCACCTGCACCCCGGCAATCTTCCCCGACAGGGCGTTAACCAGGTTGGTGGGCCGTGCCTGCGTCAGTTCCGAGCCTTTCAATTCTTGGATATTGTAGCCCAGTGCTTTCTTGTCGCGCTCGATGCCCAGGGCCGTCACCACCACTTCGCTCAGTTGCGAGGCATCTTCGGCCAGGGTCAGTTCCAGTTCGGTGCGGTTGCCCACCACTACCTCCTGCGATACGTAGCCGATATACGAGATCACCAGTCTGTCGGTGGGCGAGGCCGAGATCGTGAAGCCCCCTTCGGCATTGGTAGAGGCCCCGGTGTTGGTGCCCTTCACGAGCACGTTAGCCCCCGGCAGGCCCGCCCCGTTGGCCGATAGCACCCGGCCTTTGATGGATTGAGCTATGGCACTGCTGGCGCAAAGCATCAGACAGAGCAACAGCCCATACAGGGTAAATTTTCTCATAATCAGTTGACGTTAAGATAAACAGGTTGTATTCTGATATTCTGCACTTCCAGAAATATTCAACCGATTATTTGGTATTAAAAACGTATTACAAAATTTTCAATAACAATTATGATTTAATTAAAAAACATCTTGAAAGCATTCAATTTTATACAGACGTAGATGATGGGCATAAAAAAGCGGTGTCAGATTTGAGCCAACACCGCATTTTTCGTGTTAAGTAGTTACACTTATATATGTGTGAATTACGGTGGCAGGGGGTTGACGGCGTACTTATAGAAGCAGTAAGTTTACGGTCGGCTTCAGCGGTGTACATTCGCCGTTGGCCCCCTGCAATGAATGCCGACAAATTCTGGCTTCTTTTCTTAACCGTATTTTCTCTTGTAGGGGTTATTTGCTCAGGGATTGCCTACTGGACCTGGTCTAAAAACCGTACGCTCAAGGCCAATGGAGTTGAAACCACGGGTGTTGTCGTTGACCTTCGGCAACAATGGAAACCTGCTCCCAACCGCAGCACAGCCCTTGCAGTAGTGGTTCAGTATACTGACGCTCAGCAACAGCCTCGTGTGTATTATTCCCAACTCTACACTACTCCGCCCCTTTTCCAGCCGGGCGAAACCGTGCGACTCTGGTATCGGCCCGAAGCGCCCAACGATGTATTGCTGGAGGGCAAAGACGAATGGCTGATACCCGCTGTTTTGGCTGGGTTTGGCCTCGTTTTTAGCCTGATCGGCTTGCCTGGTTTAGTGAAGGCACTGCTAACTAAACGGGCCTGAACGGCAAACGAAAAGGCCGGAAGATCGCTCCCCCGGCCTTAAATCAGTTAGCCATTGACGTACCTACAATTGTGGCTGCCGGGCGGCTACTTCGTCGAGCGAGTGGTCTACTTTGCGGTTGCGCATAAAGAACCATAGCCCCGTGAAGGCCACGATCAAAATAATGGGGAACGTGGTCATTCTGAGCAGCGTAGCCTGTCCGGCGGCCAGTTCAAGTGCATCACCCGCTTTGCCTGCTGCCGCCTGAATAACGCGTTCAGAGTCGATCCAGTGACCAATAATAGGCTGAAAGATAGACGTCGAGAACATTCCTACACCCCCTACAATCGACATACCAAGCGCACCGCTTAACGGAATCCGTTCGGCCACGAAGCCGATCATGGTGGGCCAGAAATAACACACGCCGATGGCGAAGAAAACAGCGGCAACGTAAGCCATTGCGCCGGTTTGGGTACTGAACAGGTAAATACCGATGGTGGCGAAAATGGCTCCACCCAGCAACACGCCGGTTTGGTCGAGGCGGTGGATGATTGGTCCACCAAAGTACCGGCCAACGGCCATCAAACCTGTTACCAGGGCCAGAATCAGCATGGGGCTAGCGCCACTTTTGCTCATAATGAGGCCCACCCACTGCTGCGGTCCGAACTCGGAAATAGCCGTCAGCGCCATGCAGCAAAAGATAAACAGGTACAGCGGCGTGAGCATAGCCTGGAAGTTTTTGCCCAGCGACGTTACACCTTCCACGCGGGGCTTTGGAAACGCCTGTCCGAAAAACAGGAACGCATAGATGAGGGTCGGCACCATAATGGCCCAGATCTGAGCCTGCCATGAGAAACCGCCATCAGTCATAAATTTCGACAGCAGGCTACCCACCACAATGCCACCGGGGAACCACATATGGAAGCGATTCAACTGTTTGTTCATCTGCGCCCCCGAATACATGTCGGCAATCAGTGGATTACAGGCCGCTTCGGTACAGCCATTGCCGATACCGATGAACAGCGTCGAGATCAGGAGCCCCGTGTAGCCACCCGAATAAATCGTCAGCAGAATACCCAGCGTGTGGGCCACAAAGGCTACCGTCATAATAATTCTTGGCCCCACCGTGTGGTAGACCAACCCGCCCACGATCATGGAAATGGGAAAGCCCAAAAACCACATCGAGTTGATAAAACCCAGTTGTTCGGCGCTCAGGCCAAACTCGGTACCTAGCTGCGGCAGAATACCCGCCCGTATGCTGAAGGAAAAGGCGGTGGTGATAAGGGCAAAGCAGCTTGCCAGAAAAAGCCGCGATGGATTGACGGTTTGATTCATGATCGGAAGGAGATAGGATGATTTTAGTGAAACAAGTATTCTCGGTTTTTGTAGAAAGCAACCGAGTTCCGCTTATTACCCTGAATACAGGATGCTCTTCCGGCTAAAGTTCCGAAAAAAAAGTAAATCAAGCCTCTTTTACGATTTGATGCGATAAGGGTTGCTTCGGGGTGCCTGCCCGTCCTTACTTTGCAGCCAAGAGCCTTACCAACGTCGTTTATGACTATTCAACCCGATAAGAACCCTACGTTTATTCCCTCCACTACGCACCGCAAACTCCGCATGGGCATGGTGGGCGGTAGCCTCGACGCTTTCATCGGGGCCGTGCACCGCCGCGCTGCCGTTCTCGACAATGAGATTGAACTGGTATGCGGGTCATTTAGCTCTAACCCCGAAAAATCGCGGCAGACGGGCCATGCGCTTTACCTGCCCCCTAACCGGGTTTACGATACTTTCGAAGACATGATTCTTCGGGAAAAGGAGCTTCCCGAAGGTGAGCGCATGGATTTCGTGACTATTGTGACGCCCAATCACATGCATTTCGCCCCAGCCAAAATGGCCCTCGAAAACGGCTTCCACGTGGTCTGCGACAAGCCCATGACGCTGAACCTGGCCGAAGCCCGCGAGCTAAAACGCATTGTGGAAGAAACGGGTCTGCTCTTCTGCCTCACCCACAACTATACCGGCTACCCGATGGTGAAAGAAGCGCGGGCGATGGTGAAAGCGGGCAAGTTGGGCAAAATTCGCAAAGTCATCGTCGAATATCCGCAGGGCTGGCTGGCGCAGTTGGTGGAAGCGACGGGGCAGAAACAGGCAAGCTGGCGCACCGACCCGGCCAAATCAGGCGCAGTGGGTGGTGTGGGTGATATCGGTACGCACGCGGAAAACCTCGCCGAGTACATCACCGGCCTGAAAATCACCGAACTCTGCGCCGACCTCACCATTTTCGTGGAAGGCCGCCTGCTCGATGACGACGCCAACATGCTGCTCCGGTTCGACAATGGTGCCAAGGGACTACTCACCAACAGTCAGATTGCCAACGGCGAAGAAAATCCGTTTTCCATCCGTGTCTACGGCGAATTTGGTGGACTGGAGTGGCATCAGATGGAGCCTAACACGCTGATTTACAAGACCAACGAGGCTGGTGCCCGGCTCATACGCACGGGTGTGGGAGACCTCTCACCCGAAGCACAGGCCAACACGCGCCTGCCCGCTGGCCACCCCGAAGCGTTTCTGGAAGCCTTCGCCAACATCTACACGGCTTTCGCCCAAACCCTCCGCGCCCGCCTCAACGGCACCGAACCCGACCCCATCCGCCTCGATTTCCCCGGCGTGGAAGAAGGTGTTCGCGGCATGGCCTTCATTGACACCGTCGTTGCGTCGGATAAATCAGATCAGAAGTGGACGAAGTTTATTGAGTGACAAAAGCTAAAACACAGCGTTGCACGGAGACACCCGGAGATTCACAGAGAAATGAATTCTATTGCAATGCCTCTGTGAATCTCCGGGTGTCTCCGTGCAACGCTGTGTTTTAGCTCTTTTTTAACCTTTTCAATACAATCCCCTAATCATGCAAAAAATTCAGGTTGGTGTTGTTGGCACCGGTTTTATTGGTCCCGCGCATATCGAAGCCCTCCGCCGGTTGCCCAATGTAGAAGTGGTTGCTCTCTGTGAAGTGTCGCAGGAACTGGCCGAAACGAAGGCCGCTCAGTTGGGTATTCCCCGCGCTTACACGTTCGATGAACTACTGAAGCAGGACGACATTCAGAGCATCCACATTTGTACGCCCAACTTCCTGCACTACAGTCAGTCGAAAGCGGCGTTACTGGCGGGCAAGCATGTGATCTGTGAGAAACCACTGGCCAAAGATTTGCACGAGGCCGAAGAACTGGTCCAACTGGCCAAAAAGTCCGGTCTCGTCAACGCCGTGCATTTCAACCTGCGCTACTACCCGCTGGTGCGGCAGATGAAGGTCATGCGCGAGAAAGGTGAACTGGGCGATGTCTACAGCATCATTGGCTCGTATTTGCAGGATTGGCTTTTCTACGAAACGGATTACAACTGGCGGCTCGAACCCGATAAATCAGGCGATTCACGTGCCATTGCCGACATTGGGTCGCACCTGATGGACATCATCGAATACGTCACGGGCCTGAAAACGACCGCCGTACTGGCCGATTTTAACACCATCCATAAGACACGGAAAAAGCCCCTGAAGCCCGTAGAGACCTATTCGGGCAAAATGCTTCAACCCGATGACTACGCCGATGTGCCGATCAACACCGAAGACCACGCCAACGTGTTGCTCCGGTTCGACAATGGTAACCGGGGGGTCGTCACTGTGTCGCAGGTATCGGCGGGGCGCAAGAATCAGTTGAAGCTGGAGATTTCGGGGGCAAAAAAGACGTTCGCCTTTGATTCAGAATCACCCAACCAGCTCTGGATGGGCAACCGCGACGGCTACAACCAAACCGTCACCGACGACCCCTCGCTCGTTCACGCCGAGGTACGGTCGGTGATTGGTTTCCCTGGCGGCCACAACGAAGGTTTCCCTGACACCTCCAAGCAGATGTTCAAGGAAGTCTACGCCGCCATTGAGGCAGGCAAGCAGCCCGAAAACCCGACATACCCAACGTTTGCCGACGGCTATCGTGAGTTATTGATCTGTGAGCGTATCTTGGAATCGAACAAAAGCCAAAGCTGGGTAAACGTGTAGATACAAAAAGGCCCGGTGTTGAACCGGGCCTTGTCTATTTTATTTGGTTGCGCATGCTACAGGTTAGACGCGTACTTACTCTTGTGAAGGACGATACGCTTGCCTTGGTCAAATTGCTCTACGTCCAGAATTTCCTCAAAACGGATCACATCGTCCGACAATAGTTACAGCACCCGCTCCATTTGGTGGTCATTGCGCTTCAACAACCGTTCATGGCGGGTTAAAATATCCGTATGCTCTTTCAAAATGACGCTATGTTCACCAAGCTTCTGGTTCACACCAACAAGCTCGTTTTTGACTCCGCGTAGTTCGTCAATAAATACATCCTGCTTGATGAGCATCTCTGCCAGTAGCTCAACGATGCGTCCTTCATTCTGCATAGGTATCGTAGTGGTTAGTTGTCAGCAATATAACGCTTTTACCTACTGAGTCGTTACAACCCCAATCTTCCCAAATATGAAATCACTAAAAGGCCCCGGTATATTTTTAGCCCAGTTTATGGGTGATAATGAGCCGTTTAACAATCTCGACAGCATCGCCCGCTACATGGCCAATCTCGGCTATAAGGGCATTCAACTTCCCACTTGGGATGCACGTGTGATTGACCTGCAACAGGCCGCCGACAGTAAAACCTACTGTGATGAACTGAAGGGTAAACTCGCCGACATTGGCGTGGAAATCACTGAGCTGTCTACCCACTTACAGAGCCAGTTGGTGGCCGTCCATCCTGCCTACGCCCCTATGTTCGACGGATTTGGTCCGGCTGAACTGGCAGGCAAACCCGCCGACCAACAGGCATGGGCGGTGAACCAGATGATGCTGGCCGCCAAAGCCAGCCAGAACCTGGGACTGACCTCGCACGTATGCTTCACAGGGGCTTTGCTATGGCCGTTTATGTATCCGTGGCCGCAACGCCCGGCGGGTCTGGTCGAGACGGGATTTGCTGAACTGGGCAAACGCTGGAAGCCCATTCTCGACGCCTTCGATAATGCAGGTGTAAACGTAGGTTACGAACTGCACCCCGGCGAAGATGTTCACGACGGCGTCACGTTCGAATTGTTCCTGAAAGCCGTTGGCGATCACCCCCGTGCGGGCATCAACTACGACCCCAGCCACTTTGTATTGCAGTGCCTTGATTATCTGGAGTTTATCGACATTTACCACGAACGGATTTTTGCCTTCCACGTCAAAGATGCCGAGTTCAACCCTACTGGTCGGCAGGGAGTATATGGCGGTTTTCAGGGCTGGGTAGAGCGGGCCGGACGGTTCCGCTCCCTCGGCGACGGGCAGGTCGATTTTGCTGGTATTTTCAGCAAAATGGCGCAGTATAACTATGACGGCTGGGCCGTTCTGGAGTGGGAATGCGCTATTAAACATCCCGAACAGGGTGCCGCCGAAGGGGCACCGTTCATCCAGAACCACATGATCCGCGTTACCGAACGCGCCTTCGACGATTTCGCCGGTTCCGGTGCCGATGAAGCGTTTAATAAGAAGGTGCTGGGATTATAACTGAGTTCAATGTTTAATGTATAAAGTCCAACGTTGGCTGACGCGAGAGTGTGCATGCGTCAGCCAACGTTGGACTTTATACATCAAACATTGAACTCAGTTAAAGTTGGCTTCCCATGCCAATCAGCACCGTCGAGAGAATAATGATGCTCAGTCCGGTGTAGACGATGCGGAGCGTGGAGGGGCTGGAGCCTCGCCATTCGTGGAGGAAAAGGCCCCAAAGCGTGCTGAAGGTGATGATGAAGGCCATGTGTAATGTCCAGCCCGCAAACCGGAACGAGTCGCCAAGAAAGGTGTCGCCCATGCCGTAAAAGAAGAACTGAAAATACCAGGTCGTACCCGCCAGAACGGCCCACAAGTAATTATTTTTTAGAAGCTTGGAGGTATTCAGGTAATCGCCAAACGTTTTGTTGCGTGTGTTCAGGATCATGCACCAGATGAAGTTGGTGGTGAACCCGCCGAAAAGCAGGACGGGGTAAATGGCGTTGTTCTGGTAAAGCGGGTCGGTGCCGTTTTGAACAGCTAATACGGCAATGGGGTGCCCGGCTGTGAGGCCAAAGGAGAAGCAGGCGCTCAGAATACCCGATACAGTAGCCACGCCAATGCCGCGCCGTAGGTCAAATTCTGCTACGGTAGCTTTCTGCTGTTCAGCATCCAGTTCCTTCTCTTTTTTGAAGCCCGCCAGTCCGCAAATGGCAATGCCGATAAGGCACACTACCACACCCGCCAGCGTAAACTGCCCGGTGCGGGTGGTAAGTAATTCATGAAAACGCCCTGCCCAGATGGGCGGCACCAGCGTGCCAAAGGCCGAACAGTAGCCCAGCGCTACGGCCATACCCAGCGAAATGCCCAGGTAGCGCATCGAGAGGCCGAAAGTCAGGCCGCCAATACCCCAGAGTACGCCAAAGAAGTAGGTCCAGCCGAGGGTGGCGGTATCGGCGCTCATAATAGAATCGACCAGGTGATGCACCGTCAGGCTACCCATAACCCAGGGAACGAGTATCCAGGAAGTCAGCCCGCCCACGATCCAGGCGCTTTCCCATGACCAGCCTTTTACATTGCGAAACGGAAGATAAAATGAACCGGAGGCGAAGCCGCCCAATGCGTGAAACAAAACACCCAGTATTGCAGTCATCGAGATAGGGTAGGAGGTTGGTTAGACAAGTGGGGAAGATGCATAAATCTCCGCACTTCCGCTGCCTGCACTTTCCCAGGCTTACTCAACTGGACTGCGGTCGTTTGCTATAAACGCAAAAAGCCCCTCGGTTGCGAGGGGCTTTCTGTAAGCGGTGGCGAAGTAAATTACTTCGCTGAGTCAGATGCCATTGATGATGACATGGCTGAAGTTGATTCAGCACCGGTAGCCATCGTGGTATCCATCGACGCAGCCGATGAATCCATAGACATAGTTGACGTTGACTCAGTTGTTGACGTAGTCTCAGCTTTCTTCTCACAGCTAGTAGCCAGAGCAAGGATTGACATTACGAACAGGGCAGATTTTGCGAAGCCTTTCATGATCTTATGTGTTTAAATGTTATTGGTTAACTTTCCATACGTTAATACAGGGGGATGAAGAAGGTAACCCACCATCCGTAAAAATTTTTTTAATTTTTTTTTGGGTTACCCCTGGCCCCTCTTTTGTATTAAGAAGTGATCGTTACATGCGTGAAACAACACAGTTGATTTGGACAGACGACGATCTGCTGAGCGGGTTGGCCGAAGGGTCTGATAAAGCATTAAGCCAACTCTACCGGCAGCATTACCCCATGGTTTCGCACCTTGTGGTGTCGAATAGTGGGTCGGATGAAGACGCCAAAGACATTTATCAGGAAACACTCATTGTGTTGTATGAGAAAGTGTCGGCGGGAGATTTTGATCTGCACTGCCAGCTTAAAACGTTTGTCTATGCCGTGGCCAGACGTTTATGGCTCAAGCAGTTAACCTTACGCGGGCGCTCACCGATGTTACGGGCCGCGCCCATGGATGATGAACCTGCTGATGATGTGGCCGAGGATCTGGCTGAGCATCAGCGGCGCGAGAACCAGTTTGCCCAGATGGCTACCTCGCTCGATCAGTTGGGCGAACCCTGCCGGACACTGCTGGACGATTTTTACGTCCGCCGCCTGTCAATGCAGGCCATTACGGAGAAGTTTGGCTATACCAATGCTGACAACGCCAAGACACAGAAGTACAAGTGCCTGACGCGGTTGAAGCGGATTTTTTTTAGAGACTACCAAGACGACCACTACCAATGAACGCCGATGACATGAATTCTTTTGAAGATACTCTGCGGGCCTATGGCCGTAGGGTGGCGTTTAAAAACAAGCTGGACAGTATTCATCAGTCGCTGGAGGCCGATGCACTGCTGCCCGTAGCCGAGCCTCACCAGCCTGTTCGGGTATGGTGGAACGTGCACCGGCCCACATTGGCCATCGCAGCTGCTGTGGCTATCATGACCACATTTGCCACGATCATTTTGTATCGCTCTTACCAAAACAGCCACAAGCAGGACCAGCAATATGGCATGATGATGCGAAATATTGCGGTTATTCAGCAGACGCAGAATAAGCTCCTCAATAACATCAGCGGGCGGGGCCGGGTATTCCAGCAAAACCCAGGTCAGGTGGCGGGTTCGGGCTTTCTGCTTACGTCGTCAGGCTTTTTGGTGACTAATAACCACATTGTGCAGGGGTCTGACTCCGTCTACGTTCAGAGTCAGCAGGGCGAGGTTTATAAAGCCCGGATTGTGCATACCGACCCACAGCACGACCTGGCTATTCTGGCGATCGGACAGGATACGGCTTTCCATGCTCTGCCGCCTGTTCCCTACAGTTTTGAGGCTCGCCCGTCTGATCTGGGCGAACGGGTATTTACCTTGGGTTACCCCCGCGAAGAGATTGTGTATGGTGAAGGCTACCTCAGTTCGGGTACCGGTTTCCGGGGCGACTCAGCGGCGTATCAGGTAGCTATCAGTGTAAACCCCGGCAACTCAGGCGGGCCGCTGCTCAACGAGCGGGGTAACATCATTGGTATTATCACGGCCAAACAGATCACGTCGGAAGGAGCCACGTTTGCGGTGAAAACTAACGTGCTGCTCAACGCGCTGGCTGCAATCTCACCCGACTCGCTGAAGGGAGATATGCTGGCGCTGAACCGTAAGAACCGAATGACCCGTTTGTCCCGCAAGCAGCAGATCAAGCAGATGCAGGCGTACGTGTATCAGGTGAAAGTGTTCAAGCATTGATAATAGTGGCAGTAAGCAACAGCCGTATGTAGTTGCTGATGTGAACCAATTATACTGTAGAAAGGGCCATTCCTGCGCAGGAATGGCCCTTTTGCTTTATCTGGCTGCATCCGTTTCAATAAATTTATCCGGACTGCCAGGAGCGTTTCGGGTTGAAAGAGCAGTTGCTTATTCTCCTGTAAAAAAATCATAGCGACAGTATTGGTATGGTCTGGATCACCCGCGAACGACCTAAAATCGACCGATTGGCCTGTCCCTGGCTGATTCTGCGCTTCATCGACCCGGTGGCGACGGTTCTGTTTGTGTCTGAAAGTGAGGTGCTGACACAGGCGCAGGCGTTAGGGGCAACCCCCTTCGATGTACCCGGCGTTGAATACACTCACTACGAAGACCGCTGCACGTTTGACTATTTTCTGCAAAAACATACGCTGACCGACCCGGCGTTGCACATAATGGCCCCCATTGTGCGGGGCGCCGATACCGACGATCACGGCTTGGCAGCACAGGCAGCCGGATTGTGGGCGATTTCGGCGGGGATGGCTTTCAACATTGAAGACGATCAGGCCTTGCTGACGCAGGGACTTGTGCTCTACGACGCACTCTACAGTTGGGCAAAGCACTTGCAACTGGTTAAACATACGCAAAGCCCAACCGAGCGGCTGTTGCTGGAGGTATTGCACACGTACCTGCGGTCAACGAGCAAACGAAAAATACCCACCTGGGTGAGTGAGTTGAAACATGCGATTCAGGACCAGATGGACACTAACCTGACGTTGAGCCTTACCGAACTGGCCGAAAGTGTAGCCGTCAATCCCGCCTATATATCCCGGACCTTTGCCCGCTACTTTGATGACCTGTCCTTTGGCGACTATATCCGGAAACTACGTATTGACAAAGCCCTGCATTTGCTGGCGACAACCTCCTACACACTCACTGAAATCGCGTACCTGACCGGCTTTTCTGATCAAAGCCATTTCACGCGCATTTTCAAAAAACAGACGGGGCAAAATCCATCTGCATACAGAAAACAAAGACGAAAAGGTAAAGCCGATACAAAAGGTTAAATCCGTTCTATTTCCGATTTGGCAACCGGCATATTCTTGTCCTAAAAAAGACAATGCTGTTACACGTTGCACAAACGAGCCGACTAATTGCTAGCCTGGTTGCCTTTACCTGCCTGCTGACCATTCCGGTCCAGATGGTGGCCCAGACGGAGCCGCCTTTGCCACCTACGTCTACATACCCACGGATGGTTGGGTATCTGGGCATTCTGCATCCATTGGTTACGGTAGATGGGCAGAGGGCCGAAACTAATTTCGCTGGATATTATGTCGTCGGCTTTCCGATTGGACTTAACCTGTGGAAAACAAAACAAATTGGCTTCTCCATGGAGGTCGTACCCCTCATCCGGGCAGAAAATGGTAGCAGCCGGGTGTCAAATGTGCTGTTCCATCCGGGTTTACTCGTCAATCTAGGTCATGACATTACGTTTGCCGGACGGCTCGCGTTTGAGACGTCGGGGCGATACGGTATAACGCCAGTACTCAACAAAATTGTCCGGCGAGGGCAGATAGTCAACTACTTTATCGCCATGCCGCTTCCCGTCCGCTTCGGCAATAATCGCCCCCTTTCGGCAACCATTGGCTTGCAGGCGGGCGTTGTTTTTTAATCGTTTCTCGGCCGGGATAGCATGCTATTATGGATCACTAGCAGTATTAGTGCTGCCTACTCTTCTTCGTTGTTGTTCAGCTTGCTGAGCAAGCTATAGCCCCCATTAACTACGATAGGCGTTTTAATGGGGTCAACACCGGCTGGGAGCGAGACCGCAACGAAGCCATTTTCGCGGATACCCGTGCGCACTTCCACCTGCCGAAACTGGTAGACCGTGGGCTTCCCATCCTTCGATTCCAGCACGTACACATAACTTTTACCCCCGAAGCCTATGACAGCCGATTCGGGCAGGGTGGGTAGCGACTGCGTTTTTACATCGATCTGGGCCGAAATGTAGCCGCCGGGGATGAAAATAGGCTTTAGCTCGTCGGGGTGGGCCAGTACGGGAATGGTGCGGTCAGTAGCGAGAGACTTGCCAATCAGAAAAATAGTGCCCCTGTGGATGGGCGCGGCGTCGTTGCCAATACCAAACCGCACCGGCTGCCCCAATCGAATCTGGCCTATGTCTTTCTCGAAAATATTAAGCCGTACATGCAGATCGTCCATGTTGGTGATCTCAACCAGAATATCAGACGGGTTCACATACCGCCCCCGGTTCACGGGCACGTTGGTGACGTAGCCCGACGTAGGGGCGGGTACGGTGACGGTGCGCGTGAGCCGGGATGGACTGAGCGTAGCCGGGTTGATGCGCAGAATAGCCAGCCGCTGGGCATCGGCGGCGAGTTGAGCCTGCAAACTCTGCCGATTGGAACGCGTTTGCTGGAATACCTTCAACGCACTCACGTTTTCGCGGCTTAATTCTTCCTGTCGGGCATAGTCCAGGTCGGCATATTCCAGTTTGGCTTTGGTGTCGAGGTAATCCTGCTGAAGCTGAATGTAGTCGGGGTTTTCAAGCACCACCAGCGTTTGCCCTTTCCGAATCCGCTGCCCCGGCTCCAGCGTAATGTAGCGAATGTAGCCCCCAAACGGCACCGATACAGACACCAGATTCGAGGCCGGTACGTCGATTTGGCCGTTGGCTTTCAGAACGGTGTTGAGGCTTCGGTTGGTGGGTTGCCCCAGTTTTATTTCAGCCACGTTATACTGCGCCTGCGTCAGTGACACGCGCACAATCCCGTCTTTTGGTTTAGCTTCGGCAGAGTCTCTTTTAGCAGCGGTTTCGTCTGAAGGCTCCGCCTTTTTGCCCGACGAACAAGCGCAAAAAGTTAAAAGCAAGACAAACAGGACCGCTTTTGTATACTGAAGAAAGGATTGGGTATCAGTAGGCTGGGGTACATGTATAGAGTGGTCTGCCAATCGCCTTTGCAGGCGGATTAACGAAATCAGGAATGGCAAAAAGATGAACAAAGTCATAGCTGTATCAGGCGTTGCCCAGCAAATAGGTTATGTAGAGAACCGATTGGTTGTACTGGTTTAGCAGGTCGAGGTACGACGAGCGGATGGTGAGGGCCTGCTGGATGGCCAGCGAAAATTCGACGTAGCCGATGTCGCCACCCCGAAACGCGCGGCGGGCGTTGGTCTGAATCAACTGCGCCTGCGCCAGGCCATTCTGTTCATAATATACCAGCGCATTTCGGTACTGAACGTATTGTCCTACAGCCTGTTGCAGCTGCTGATTCAGGCCAAAACGTCCCGACTGTAGTTCTGTCTGTGCTAACTGTTCGCCTACGCGGGCGGCTTCTACGCGGGCTTTCTGGGCCTTACCAAACAGGGGAAACGTAATGCCCAACTGCCCGGCAGTGAACCGGTACCCACCGCCGAAATAAATCTCCTGCCCGTCGATGAGCTGATTGCCAATGAGGGTTTGTGAGGTCAGACCTACCAGAAAATCAGGCCGGAGGCGGGCCTGTTCGACCAGACGCGCTTGCTCTGCCACGCTAATCTGCGACTGCAATAACCGCACCTGTGGGTTCTGGTCGGGCGGGGTCAGCAGCAGGCTGTCGGGGTTGTAGGGCAGGGTTAGCTTGGGTAGTGGCTGTTCGTCGGTATCAACGGCGTTGGGGCTGTAGAGCAGCGTTTTCAGTCGGGTGCGGGCGGCTGTTAAATCGGCTTCCAACTGAGCTAAGCGCACTTGCTGATCAGCGCGTTGACTTTCGGCGGTAGCTTTTTCGAGGCTGCCCGTTTCGCCCGTTTTAAACCGCAGGGTTGCCGCCTGCACAAATTCGGCCAGCACCGTATCCTGCTGCCGGTAGAGTTGCCGTCGCTGATGTAGATAACCCAAATCATAGTAGGCTGCCTTCACCTGATAGCGCACGTCGTTTTGGGTCACGGCCACCGATGCCTGCCGGTTAGCCACGGTCCGGTCGTTCAGGTCGGCGAGGCGGCGCATGAGGGCCGGGTTTGGAATGGTCTGCGTTAGGGTCAGGTTATTGTCGAACTGGCGACTGTTGTACTGCCCCAGCAGGACCGTGGCCGAAAGCCGGCCAGCGTCGTAGGCGGTGCGGCGCAGAGCCTGTTGCTGCGACACGCCAATGGTACCCAACTGGATTTGTGCGTTTCGATTTCCTGCCTGTTGCAGGGCCTGATTGAGCGAAATGATGCTGCCCGACTGTGCGCTGGCGTGTTCGACAGAGCCCAGCAAAATGAGCAGGACTATCGCCGTCGCTACGGGGGCGGCGTTTCTGATCGGCGCTTTCTTCGCCTCCTGCGCTTCTTTCTCCAATGATTTTTTCTCGAAAAGTGAGTACAGGATTGGTAACAGAACCAGCGTCAGCAGTGTAGCCGTGAGCAATCCGCCAATGACTACCGTGGCCAGCGGCTTCTGCACTTCGGCCCCTGCCGAGTTGGAAATGGCCATCGGGATGAAACCGAACGAGGCCACCAGTGCCGTCATGATCACAGGCCGCAACCGGATCTCGGACCCCTGCCGAATGATTTCGGTCATGTCGGTGAGGTGTTCTTCGTGCCGAAGCCGGTTGAATTCAGCGATGAGCACAATCCCGTTGAGCACCGCCACGCCGAAGAGCGCAATGAAGCCCACGCCCGCCGAAATGCTAAAGGGCATCCCCCGCAGTTCGAGCGCAAACACCCCGCCAATGGCCGCCAGCGGAATGGCCATAAAAATGAGCAGGCTCTGCCGG
This sequence comes from Fibrella rubiginis, assembly GCF_017353185.1. Lineage (GTDB taxonomy): Bacteria > Bacteroidota > Bacteroidia > Cytophagales > Spirosomataceae > Fibrella > Fibrella rubiginis. The sequence continues at coordinate 33,765 of NZ_JAFMYV010000019.1, forward strand.
ACCGAGCCAAACGTGAAAAACAGCAACACAAAAATCAGCCCCAGTGCAATGGGAACGGCAATAGTGAGGCGCTGCTTGGCGTCGACCAGGTTCTGGAACGTGCCGCCATAGGTGACTGAATAGCCCGGTGGAAATTTGATCTGCGACTGTACTTTCTGCTGTAGTTCGGCCACGATGCTTTCTACGTCACGCCCCCGAACGTTGAAACCAAGCGTGATACGTCGGTGAGTTTGGTCACGCTGAATCTGGTTGGGTGCCTGCTCTACGCTTACCGTGGCAATTTGCCCCAATGGAAGCTGATTGCCGTCGGGTGTGGCCACATATAGGTTGCGGATGTCGTCTATGGTCTGGCGTTTGTCTTCGGCCAGCCGCAGCACCAGGTCATACCGTTTTTCGCCCTCGTATACCGACCCCGCCGACTGCCCCGCAAAAGCCGTGTTGATGGTCTGGTTTACGTCAGCCACATTCAGGCCGTATTTGGCAATGGCGTTGCGATCCAGCTTAATCAAAATCTGCGACAGCCCGCCCACTTGCTCTATGTATAGATCTGTTGCGCCGTCAATCTTTCGCACCAAACCGCCCACCCGATTGGCTAGTTTGGTTAGTTCATTCAGGTCTTCGCCGTAGATTTTCAGGGCTACATCCTGTCGGGAACCGGTCATCAGTTCGTTGAACCGCATCTGTACGGGTTGCTGAATACCAAACGTAACGCCCGGAATAGCCAACAGCGCCTCGCTCATTTTTTCGGCCAGTTCGTCGCGCGTCGTGGCCGATGTCCACTGGTCTTTGGGCTTCAAACTGACCATCAAGTCGGCGGCTTCGATAGACATAGGGTCGGTTGGTATTTCGCCGGAGCCAATTTTAGCTACTACCTGCTCCACTTCAGGAAATTGACTCAGCAGCACACGTTCGCCTTTCAGTGTGGCGTCGACGGTTTCGCTGAGCGAACTGCCCGTGAGTGTACGGGTGTCGATAGCAAAATCGCCTTCGTCAAGTTGCGGAATAAACTCGCCGCCCATGCGCGAAAACGTGAACAGGGCTACGCCCAACAGCAGTACGGCTGCCCCCAGAATAAGCGCCCTGTGTTTCAGGGCTCCCAGCAGCAGCGGCTCGTAGACCCGAAAAAGCCGCTTCATAATCTTATCGGACAGGGATTCCTTATGCGCCACTTTTTTGCTGAGCATCAGGGCCGAAATCATGGGTACGTAGGTCAGCGACAGGATAAAGGCGCCCAGAATGGCAAAGGCCACCGTCAGGGCCATGGGCCGAAACATCTTGCCCTCAATGCCCGACAAGGACAGAATGGGCAGGTACACGATCATGATGATGATCTCGCCAAATGCCGCCGACGACCGTATCCGGCTGGCTGCACCGTAGACTTCTTCATCCATTTCGGACTGGTTCAGCACCTCCGTATCTGACTCGTCTGATTCGTGCCGCTCTTTCACCCGTTCACCCTTGCGCAACTGCAAATGGTGCAGCGTGGCCTCTACAATGATAACCGCCCCGTCGACGATAAGGCCGAAGTCAATGGCGCCGAGGCTCATGAGGTTACCCGATACGCCGAAGAGGTTCATCATGGAAATGGCGAACAGCAGGGCCAGCGGAATTACCGACGCCACCACAAACCCCGCCCGGAAGTTGCCCAGCATGAGTACCAGCACAAAAATCACGATCAGGGCGCCCTCCATCAGGTTACGCTCTACGGTGCCAATGGCACTGTCGACCATCTTGGTTCGGTCTAGAAACGGAATAATCTGAACGCCCTCGGGTAGGGTTTTCTGGATCTCCGCAATCTTGTTCTTCACCCGCGTGATCACCGCCGACGAATTTTCGCCCTTAATCATCATCACGACTGCCCCTACGGTTTCGCCCTGTCCGTTGCGGGTTACAGCTCCGTAGCGCACCGCCGATCCGATGTGTACCGTGGCTACGTCACGCACCCGAATGGGCGATCCGGTCATGCTGCCCCCCTCATTACCCAGCCGCACTACGATGTTGGCAATGTCGTCGGGCGAACTGATGAGGCCGTCGGAGCGGATAAAATAGGCGTTGGGCTTCTTGTCGATGTAGGCCCCGCCGGTGTTTTGGTTGTTCTGCTGAAGGGCGTGAAACAAATCGGCGATGGTGATGCCCACGCTCTTGAGCCGGTCAGGGTCCACCGCGATTTCATACTGTTTCAGCAACCCGCCAAAGCCGCTGACGTCGGCTACACCCTCGGTGCCCAGCAACCCCCGCCGGATCGTCCAGTCCTGAATCGTACGTAGATCGGCCAGGCTGTATTTGCTTTCATAGCCCTTTTTAGGGGTGACGGTATATTGGAAAATTTCGCCCAGGCCCGTTGTTACGGGGGCCAGGGTGGGGGTACCGACGCCCGGCGGAATCTGCCCCACTACGTTCTGAAGGCGTTCGGCGATCTGCTGCCGTGCCCAGTACACGTCGGTGGCGTCGGTGAAAACAACCGTGACGATAGACAGGCCGAAGCGCGAAAACGACCGCAGCTCAGTCAGGCCGGGAATATTCGACAGACTTACCTCGATGGGAAACGTTACCAGCCGTTCAATGTCTTCGGCGGCCAGCGAGGGACTGCTCGTAATGATCTGCACCTGGTTATTGGTGATGTCGGGCACGGCGTCGATGGGTAGTTGTGTGGCCGACCAGACACCCCACGAAATCAACCCCAACGTAAGGAGGCCAACGATGAGCTTGTTCTGGATAGAGAACTTAATAATGGCATTGAGCATAGAAAGACGGATAGACGTTTAACGTCCCGTAGCCAAACGCAGGAAACAGTCGCAAACTGGAATGCAGTTGCGATCAACGTTGGACGTTAAACAGTTTTGAAAAAGCACGATTTGCCCGTGAGGGCACGCAGGCTTACCGTCGGGGGGGATTGATGAGCGAACGAATCGCGGCAAAGGCGTAGAGATCGGCTTTGCGGAAAAAGGTGGCTTTGGCCACGTGAATAACGGATAGTGCCGAAGGTTCAACACTAAGCGTCAGTATGGTAGGCGTAAAAACGGAAACAGACTGACCCGCCGTTGGCAGGTTATGGTGATTGTGCCGGGGGTGTTTCTGGTGTTCAGAATTGGCCCCGTAGTGCATAACCAGGAAGTCATATAGCCCCAGGTGAACGTCGGTCTGGCGATGTTCCTGATAGTGATTAACCAGCTCAACCCACCGTGCCGACTGGTCAATACCAAAGCCAGGAAGCAGGTTGCTGCCCAGTATGAGGTGTACCAGTAAGATAGCTACGATGGATTTCATCACCCAGTTCAATTTATCTGCTTAACGAATCGCTCAGTTGAAAGTTTCGCCACTACCCACAGCCTGCCTAATTTGTATCGATTCGAGATTGGAAACGGATGAATCAGTACGCTGGCTTAAACAGGACTGCTGACCTCTTTTACTTCGCCCAGATACCCCGCGCTTTTCCCGACACCAGCTTATCGGCCTGAATAGTACCGAGAACCGTGCCAAATAGCAGTGAGATCGACGAGGCCATGATGATGCCTTTACTGCCGTGGCCAAGGTTACGCCCAAAGTAAACACATAGCGGAATGTTAATAATGGCCCCCGCCACGGCGGTGAAGAGTTGCAGTTTCACTTTGCCGAAGCCGTTTAGCACCGTGACCGTAATGTTGTTCCAGCAGGCAATAAGCACAAAAATGGCCATCAGCGCGTTCAGCGACCAAGTTGTTTTGAAACTGTCGCCCAGCCAGATCTGGTACACGTAGCCCGACATCAAAAACATGATCAGTACGGTGCCGAAGATCAGGAACCAACTGCGTTGCATGCGCCGGTAGGCCGATTGTACCCACGCCATGTCATTTTTGGCGTAAGCTTCCGTGAAGGCCGACCAAAACGGTGAGATGATGACAGTAAACAACGAACTGACAGCATTGTAATACCGAAACACAACGCTGTATTCAGTTACGGCTTTTGGGCCGAACAGCTTGGAAATGATGACGTTGTCGGTGGAGAAAATGATGACACCAGCAACTTGAATGATGAAAAATTTCAACCCGAGGTTCATCAGTTTCGGGCGGGTACTAAAATCTATAGCCTTAAAAGAAGGCGCATAATCGCGCAGTTGAGTCCGGTAGTAATAGATGCTGAAACCAAGGATGATGACAACCGGCACGATGGCTGTTACGATGGCTACCGACAGCAGGTTGTTGTAACCACCCAGCGTTAACACCCAGATTCCCAATACCAAACCTACATTGACAACAAGGTAAATAAGGTTCGACAGGGCCGTCTGTTGCAAGGCCATCAGGACCGATGATACTGCGTCGAGAACTAGCTTCATGCAGAATCCCGCCAGCGTAATCAGCACCAGCAGGCTTACGTAGCTGTCTGACAACCGGAAATTGAGTACAGATTTCCAGTGAATGACGTAGATCAGCCCAGCGGCCAGCGCCAGAAACCCGAACTGAATAACCGTAAACAGCAGATAGGCTGTGCTAACGTAGGCCCGACCAGTCGTGTTATCTCCTTTGGCAACGGCCTCGCTCAGCCGGTTGCGCAGCCCATTGCCCAGTCCGATATCAAAAAACGAGGCAAACGTGACCAACGAGCTGATGGCTGTCCAGATACCATACTTCTCTTCTTTGAGTAGCTCCAGCGTAATTCTTACCAGAATAAACGACAACGAAACGTTGCCAATCTTCACCAACACACTGGCAATTGAATTTTGGAGCGCCCGGCGGCTTCGGGGGTGAGCCGACTGCACCGCCGAAATGCGGTTCGTTACCCAGAGAAATGGCTGACGAATAAACTTCACGAAAGAACGGCAGGTCTGTTGAAGGCTGATTGTTGTACAAACATACATTGCGCAACTGGACCGCAAAAGTACGTAACCTACGCTGGATATTGCCATTCGCCCCGGTAAGCACGACTAAGTAGGGTATTGGCTTCCGGGTCATTTACAACCTGCTGTTTGTCGCCATCCCAGGCAATACTGCGACCTACTTTGAGCGATAACATACCAAGCAGGGCCATGTTAGTCGACCTATGACCGATTTCAATATCGCAAATGGGTGGCCGGTTGGTACGGATAGCGGCCATAAAATCGGCCCAGAGCGCACGAATATTTTGATCGTCTGGCTTATCAAGCTGGGCTGGCTGGTGAATAACGGGCTTTTTCACGTCGGCGGGGTAGAACGTCCAGCCGTCGAGCCAGCCCATGTGAAAGGTACCTTCTGTGCCGTAGAAGTAACAGCCCACGGCCTGGTTGGGGTCTGTCTTTTCGGCGTTGTTACCCGCAAAGTTCCGGTGTTCCCACACGGCGGTGAAGCTTTCAAACTCATACGTCGCTACCTGGTGGTCGGGCGCGTCGGTGTTGTCGCGGCGAATGGCCCGACCTCCGGTGGAGTATATCTTGCGGGGGGCTTTTTCGTCGGTCCACCACAAAATCTGATCCATCCAGTGAATCCCCCAGTCGCCCAGAGTACCGTTGGCGTAGTCGAGGTAGTTGCGAAAGCCGCGCGGATGCATGGTGGGGTTGTAGGCCCGCAGTAGGGCCGGACCGCACCACATGTTCCAGTCCAGGTCTTTGGGTGGCTCTGCGTCGGGTGTTTTTTCGCCTGCACCACCGCCGTAATACACAAACGCCCGCACCATACCGATTTTTCCCGCTTTCCCTGACTTCAGAAAATCCATGCCCGATACGTTGTGCGGCGATACCCGCCGGTGCGTACCCACCTGACACACCCGCCCCATTTTCCGGGCTGTGCGCACCATGGCTTTACCCTCGTTGATGGTGTGGCCAATGGGTTTTTCCACATATACGTGCGCCCCGGCCTGCATGGCAGCGATGGCAATGAGCGGGTGCCAGTGGTCGGGCGTAGCCACAATGACTACGTCCGGTTTTTCGGTGGTGATCAATTCACGGAAATCGCGGTAGCGTTTGGGGCGGTCGGCGGTGAGCTTGGTTAGCTCCGTTTCGGCCTTGCGCAGTTGGGCCGCATCTACGTCGCACAGGGCTACGAGTTGGGCGGGGTGTTCGGTGTTGGTCAGCGCTGTTCGTAGAATGTTCATGCCCCACCAGCCCGATCCAATCAGGGCCAGCCGGTATTTCGGGGCCTTTTTGGGAGTGATGTAGGCCCGCACCTGAAGTGGGTCAGTAATAAGTGCGGCACTCGCCAGCGTAGTAGCTTTGAGAAAATCAGCGCGATTCATGAAGGGTAAAATAGGCTTCCGGCTTCTGTTTACTGTCTTCTGTCAATCAGCCAATTCGTATGGCTTCGCCCATAACCCGCTGAACCGGCGTTATCTGCGCGATCCGGTCCCTTTTAAAGCATTACTTTTTCGCCTGCCCCAATACGCGCAGCAGGTTGCCGCCCCATATTTTAGCGATGTCTTTCTCAGAATAGCCCCGCTTGACCAGTTCGGCGGTGAGGTTTTCGATCTGACTCACGTCTTCGAGTCCGTTCACGCCCCCGCCCCCGTCGAAATCGGAGCCGATGCCCACGTGGTCGATGCCGACGAGCTTCACAATATGGTCTATGTGGTTCACGATGTCGCCCAGGCTGGCGCGTTCTGACGCATATACCTGCTTTAACGAATCGGTTTGTGCTTTCTGCCGGTCCTTTTGAGCCTGTGTTTGTGCTTTGCCCAGGCTCGACATACGCAGGCTGGTCATGGCCTGTCGGTGCGCGTCGGAGGGTTTGCGGAGGTAGTCGCTTACAAAATTGACCTGCACCACCCCGCCTTTAGCGGCCAGGGCCTTAATCATGTCGTCGGTCATGTTGCGGGGAAAATCGCAGAGGGCGCGGGCGTTCGAGTGCGAGGCAATCATGGGTGCCTTCGAGAGCGCCAGCGCGTCATAAAACGTTTTGTCCGACACGTGCGAGATGTCGATCATCATGCCGAGGCGATTCATTTCGGCCACGACCAGCTTGCCAAACGGACTAAGGCCATTGTGCAGCGGCCCGTCGGGGTCAGTAGCCGAGTCGGCGATGTTGTTGTTGGCAAAATGCGACAGCGTGATATAGCGGCATCCCAGGTCATAATAGGTTTTCACCAGGCTGAGGTCTTCGCCCACGGGGTAGCCGTTTTCCATACCGATGAATATAGCGCGTTTGCCTGCCTTCTCGATCCGGTAGGCGTCGGCCGCCGAAAGGGCCAGTTCAGCCATATCGGGGTACTTTTTCAGGGCGGCGTTGATCAGCGCAAACTGATTCAGGGCATTGCGCTTGGCCTCGGCATGACCTTCGGGCGTGCGGGGACCCTGGGCGGTGTAGACCGCAAAAAACATAGCGTCCATGCCTCCGGCTTTCATACGCGGGAAATCGATCTGCGACCCGTCGGCTTTAGTATCGTGCGTTTTGCCCACGTCGAACCCCTCTTTCTGAAGCATAATGGGCGCGTCGGCGTGGGTGTCGAGCGTCAGGATGCGCTGGTGCAGTTTAGCTACCTTTTTGTCGGGCGGACCGGGCGCAAATGCCAGCAGGAGCGAGGCGGTTAGTCCGGTGATCAGACGTGCGGCGTGATTCATGATGATGAGTTGGTTGTATGCCGGTAAGTTACGAAACCCCCGCTCTCCCGGCCGAAACTTTCCCCTATAACAGGCAGTTGTTCGTGAAAGAGTGATAGAGCGAAAGAGTGAGCGAAAGTTGCTTACGCCAGCGTAAACCTTGTATAAACAACTTTGGCTCACTCTTTCGCTCTATCATTTTTTCACTCTTTCACAACATGGCCGTACTCCCCTACAAAGACAAAGACACCTCTAAGCGCGAGCAGGTGGCCGAAATGTTCGACAGCATTTCGCCGAAATACGATTTGCTGAACCACGTGCTCAGCGGTGGTATCGACATCCTGTGGCGGAAACGGGCCATTCGTGAACTGCGCAAAGCGTCTGCTACACCTCCCAAACGCATCCTCGACATTGCTACCGGCACCGGCGACTTTGCGCTGGAAGCCCTGGCTCTGAAGCCGGATAAGATCGTGGGCATGGATATTTCAGAGGGTATGCTATCCGTTGGGCGGGAGAAAATGAAGCAGCGCGGCGTGGATCAGATCATCGACATGCGGTCGGGTGATTCGGAAGGATTGCCCCTGCCAGACAATGATTTCGATGCCGTCATCGTTGCTTTTGGTGTGCGTAACTTCGAGAATTTGCAAAAGGGCCTCACCGATATGTGTCGTGTGACGCGCCCCGGCGGTACCTGCGTTGTGCTGGAATTCTCGAACCCGCGCCAGTTTCCGTTTAAACAAGTATACGGTTTTTACTCCCGGACTATCCTGCCGCTGGTGGGGCGCATGGTCAGCAAAGACGCGTCGGCTTATACCTACCTGCCCGAATCGGTGCAGGCTTTTCCCGACGGTCCCGATTTTCTGCGCATCTACGAAGCCGCCGGATTTACCAACACCAAATGGATACCGCTCACCTTCGGCGTCGCGTCGATTTACATTGGCCACAAACCCTGACCAGTTACCTGAACCCCTCGTTTTTTTCTGCCAGGTTAAATCGTAGCCGACTAACAATCCTGGCGATGCTGTTGCTGATGGCAGCGCAAGCGGCCACGGCCCAATCATCGACATACAAGTATATTCGGAAATACAAGGAAGATTACGACCTCAAGCCTATTCACTTCGGCTTCTATTTTGGCCTGCCCACCACCCGCTACGGCCTGACGTACACCCCCAACTTTGCATCGGCAAACGGTAGCGTTACCGACCCCAACCCCATTGTCAGGATCACATCGCCCAACAACACGGGCCTGCTGCGGGTGGGCTTCCTGGTCAACGCCTTCCTCGACGATAACTTCGACCTGCGTACCAACCCCGGCATTTCCATTATCAGCCGGTCGATCAACTACACCTACGCCGACGGCACCGAGAAAGCGAACCTGATCGAATCGGCCTGGGTGGAACTGCCCTTGCTGCTGAAATACAAGTCGGCGCGGCGGGTCAACTCACGCATGTATCTTATTGGCGGGGCATCGTTGGGGATCGAAACCAACCGCAAGCGCCGCGAAGACGCCAGCCTGGGTTTGCCCAACACGGCCAGCACCGACTTCTCGCTGGAATATGGTATTGGGTTCGAGCAATTTCTGGAATATTTCAAATTTGCCCCGGAACTGCGTTTCTCACACAGCCTCGTCAATGCCTTTAAAGGCAGCACGGCTACCCCCGCCACCACCAACATTCAGCGCCTGACCACCCACACCGTAACGCTCTACCTCAATTTCGAGTAGCGCGTAAACGACGGACGAACAGACCCTGGGCCTATCGCTGCAAACTAATTGAGCGCCAACGGCTTGCAAAATACTTAGCCTTTTTTTGCCTCAGGCCTTGCAAAACGCCCCTTCACCCCCCTATATTTGCACCACCAAACGACGAAAGAAGGGCGGCAGTAAAAGGGAGTTTAGCTCAGTTGGTTCAGAGCATCTGCCTTACAAGCAGAGGGTCGGGGGTTCGAATCCCTCAACTCCCACGTTGAAAATCAAGCACTTAGCAAATATGTTAAGTGCTTTTTTGCTTTTGGTTTAAGCTATGGTTTAAACAACGTTTTCCTTTCTCTGATATAATGACATGAGAATAGAAACCACATTGACAGAATACGTTATCCGACTTGATCGCGCTGCGTTCACGGCTGATGAAATCGAACGACTTATGCGTATGCTTCAACTTAGAGAGTTGGCGGGACGTTTGAAGGGTACGGCTCAGGAAGCAGACGATCTAGCTAATGAACTAATGCAAAGTTGGCAGGATAGCCAGACTGACCCAACAAACATCTTACCCAACGCACACTAGCGCTTAAGGATGTCGTTTTCTCCCTAAACTAGGCGCAAGGTGGTAGGAGCAAGAAAAAACCCCGACACATAGCCAGGGTTCGTTCATTATAGCCTGATAGGTACTTACTACTGGTCGTGTTCCAGCTCAGCGATGGCCGCCAATAACAGCGTTTCTAACTCGCTGTTGATTGCGTCGTCCTCTGCCAGCCATACGGCGCAATTGTCGGACGAATCAGCCTTTCTAATTCTTTTGTCGTTGTCATTACGCTTGTCGATCAACCGTTCTAGTATTTCCCCGTCGAAGGTGGCGGTAATGTCGGGGTGGGGTGTTACTTCTCGTAGTTTCAGCAATTGTTCTTCCACGTCCCAGACCAGATCATCTATTTGTATTTCCATAAACTCAATCGCCTGATAGTCCTTTGGGTCTTTGCTCTCAGCGAGCCAGCGAACAAACACCTTTCGGGCGGCAAGTAGAGTATTTAAGTCGTGGGCTACGTTTGAGAGATTGTTAGATTTTGACATGGCTAGTTATTGTCCCGTTTAAAGGCATTCGGTTAGTCCTGTGCCGTTGGGGACAGTGCAATGAAAAGAAACCAAACCGACACCTACAAGTCAATAATTTTCAACATCAGGTTTCTTGCTGCCTTTTGCTGCATACCCATTTTATGGGCTGATTTATTCCCATAGGGGTTATGCCCGTCGGTGCTATTATCCTTCTGTTCTGTAGTCCACCAAATGCAACAAAAAGTAGTTTATTTAACGGTCATCTTTTGTGTTTATCTCCCATGTTCACTGCACAAAAAGCCCGTTGGTATCGGCGTCATCAATCGCTTAAAACGAGATGACAATATTTTCATGTAAGCTACCGGGGGGTATTTGGGGTCAGGGGTGCGGGCTTTCTGGAACGGGGGGCTAACCCTACAATTTGGCTATCAGCGAAAAAAAACCAACTAAAATTTACAAATAAGGCTGTTTTGCTAATGTGCTTATACGGCTGATAATCAACGAACTGTAGTAGTCTCGTGCGGGCGCGTTGGGGGTGTTGCGTTGATGTGGGGAGTTGTGGGGGGAATAGAAGGGGAAAGGGGTAGTATCTGGCTCTGATCAAATTTATTGTTGCGTACGGACAGAATGTATATTAGCGAAAATTCCGCCCGATGCTCTCCGCCCGACAACTCCAGCGTTTGTGCCTGCTGACCATCCTGATCTGCCTGCTGCTGCTACTGGCGGGTGGGGTCGGCAGCTTCCTCTACAGCCAGAAGCTGTGGTGGTACCACGACAAGAGCGACACCCTTGTCTCGCAGCTCGACCTCTTCAACCACTTGGCGAAAGACACCCTGCGTATCCTGCTCGTCATCGCCGTTATCGGCGCGGTCTACCTCGCCAAAAAGGAATAAAGTGTCCTTTTTCCTCTATTAAAAAAAGGACATAAAAGACTATCTAGTAGGCTATTGGAGCCTTTTTCAGTACTATGGCATAGTACTATGGGCTGACTCACTCAGTTATAATAAGCATGAGAAAGAAGCCAGCGACCCTACACGTTGGCCCCTTTCTTATGTGTCAGCTACGGATTAGGTCCAAGTAGAAAACTGCGTAATTCCTGCGCTCGAAGCTGCTGCGCTCTACTTGGTATCAGGCCGGATAGCGGCGAACGGCTACCTGTTTCGGCTGGGGTACTGATTACCGTCTGCGCCCGCTTCTCATCGCTGTTGTTGGTGGCCGATATACTACCCATCTGGTTAGCGGCAAGTGGTGAATAGGGCATGGGTAGTAGCACCTGGACGGGCTTTTTGTCAATAATAGCCGTGCCCATCAAATGAGGCACCCGGTTTTCTGCTGCTCCGCTCCCTTCCTTGCCCGCTGGCACATAGTAAATGTGGTTGGTATCGACCTGCTGAAACTGGATCACCGTACCGTCGGGGTTGCGGTGGCGTCTGCCCCGTAGGTCGGTTACGCTCATCAGGTTTGAGGCAATAACACCGGGCTTTTGAATCGGGCGGCCTTCCTTATCATAGCCACCGTCTAGCAGTGGCGGTATGGCCGATTCAATACCCAATGATTTAACCATTGCCTCCCCGACGGGACCGCCAACACCGGGGCCGCGTTTCACCGTCCTGCCATTGAGTAGTAAGGGCTGGCTGCTGATCTTGACCTCCTGTAGATTTTTCGGGTCGGGTGCCCAAATATGCTGCACAATGCCAGCACTACCCGTACTGCCCCCTTTGGCCTCGGCCTGGGCTTTCTGAGCCTGCGCATCCTTTAGACTGACCTCGGCATTGGTACGCTGACGTTCCAGGCTCATGCCCTCCCGCTGGATAGCCAACCCCTGCCCCTGGTAGTTTAACGCCTGTTGCCGGAAGGCGTTTTGCTGGGCCTGCTCGGCGGCATCCCACGGCGACTGCGAATCCATCTTCCAGGTTCGCCCACCTTGGTAGTTCACCCGGCGCATATAGTCCTGCGCCTCGGCGGGGGAGAGACCCTCGGACAGCAGGTGTCCGTAGAGATCATCCCGCGTCACCTCAAAGGCCCGTTGCTGGAGCTTGCCGTTCACCACCGTTGTCTGGCCGTACTGCCCTTTTGTGCTGTGGTTTTTGTCGAAGTAGTCCCACACGTTCTTGGGGGCATCGTAGGCGCCTCGGAAAACCAGCCGGTCGGTGCGTCCCTGCATATAGTCGAGGTAGTCTTTATCGAAGTCGCCCACGATGAGCTTCCCCTTCGCCTCAGCATCCTTGGCCAGGGCGTAGTTGGCTTTGGTTTGTAAAGCCTGCTGACGTAATGGATGAGCCAGCAGCTGTTTGGCGAACTGCTTGGCCAGGTAGTCGCCCCGCTCGCGACCATAACGGGTTACGTCACCTCCGTAATCATCGGTAATCTCTTTCTCCACTTGTTGCCGGAACGGCTCGGTGAGATTCAGGTTCAGCCGGGCTTTGTCGGGGGCAAGAAAATCCTGCTGATCGACGAGCGATAGGGTATTTTGCACGCTGGCTAAGGCGGTGCGTTTCTCCTCAGCAGCTTGAGCCGCCTGCTGCTGCTCCATCTGCATGAGCTGGAGATTCGCCGCTTTGTCAGCCCGCTCCTGGGCAAAGTTGCGGGTCGGCATGAGCGCCACGGCGAGGCCCGCTGAGAACCGGGGGTTGGGATTACCGAAAGGATTCATAAGCAAGGGGAATAGTTGGTTGGTAAGGGGTTAGTAAAGGTGAGAGACCCGCTCGAAGGCTTCTTTCGCTTCGGCATAGGTGAAGGCTTTGTATCTTGTGGAGCCGGGGTAGTGCTGGCCTGCCTCATAGACCTGATACGGCTTTCGTGCGGAGTAGGCGGCGCACAGTATCCACGTTCTACCGATGGCGTCAACAAATCGTTTTGCCGCGATCATACTACAGTTGTTAATCAGCCCAAATGCGTAAGGTGACACGCCGACAAAACCGACAAAACCCACGAATTGCCCTTTTGTCGGTTCTGTCGGTACGTCGTCTTACGCATTTGGTAAGAAGGACGGGTGGATAGCATACGTGGGTGACTCGGGCCTACCGGTGCCTGGGGCATCAGATGTTGATTCCCGTAGGCAGTACCGGGCAATCAATTCACCAATGGCTGTTTCGACCTGTTCAGTAGTCTTTAGGTGACTCCATCCCATCCGTACTATGTCGCGAACCTTGAAGCCGTCAGATAGCTTACCTCGGCGTATTTCGGTTAAGATTCGGGTAGCCCCTTCGATACTGACGGTATCGAGTAAGCCATAGATGCGCCGGGCATGGCTCATGAGATAGTCACACCACCGTACGGCCATTGCTGCGGCTTCCACAGAAACACCCTTGGGTTCACTATCCGAATCAGCACAATTCACCACATGAAAAATCAGGGCCAACGAGGGCATCAGGCTTCTATACTTGGTAAAATGTTCGAGTAACAACCCTTGCTCAGCAGGTAGTACAACCGTTTCCCATGCGGTGAGCCATTCCCTAAAAATGGCCTGCGCTTCTGGCGCAAAGCGGGTATATGGGAAGCGGTTATACTCGTCGGCGGCGTACCCGATTTCCCCCAAATCCATATCGGCTATCTTACGAATCAACGTAAAGGCCCTGTCTCTGGCTGGCTTGTCGGGTACATCGTCGGTATAGCTCCAATTGGCACGATCCGGGAAAACGGCCAACTGTAACCGCTGCACGAAACCATCGTTTTCGTAGCCGGTAGCGGCTTGAAGATAACCCAGCAGTTTAGCCGGCTGGATACCTCCCAGCAGGGACACACACACGTTCTTAATATGCATGGTCCCACGCCCGATACGGTCAATGCTCGTGCCTCCGTTGCCGTTCCAGGCTTCCAGATAGAACGCCCGGTCTTGCTCGTGTCCCGCCCGGTCCCAGCCTGCTAGTAGGCCGGTTAGCTCATCCCGGAATTGAAGAAGCCCGTTAGGGTTTTCATTGAGCAACTCGCCCAACTTTTCTACGGTCGCGTCAGATGTCATATATCGCCGTTCTGTGGGCTTCTCCGGTGCCTCTGGATAGTCGACGGCATTGCTTACTATCTTTCCCTTAAGCCGGTCTTGCTCCTGCGATAGGTAGACCTTTTTCTGTGCCTCGTAAGTAATCTGGCCCGCCTGGTAACGAAGTTGCTGCTGTTCGTGGTCTTCCATTGATTCCGTAATCAGCCGGTTCAGGGGCTTTAGCACCTCGGCTACCGACGGGGTTTTTAGCGCCGATGGTTCACCGATAACAGCCCCCCATAGGTTAGGTACGATTGTCCAGTCGTCATTGGCTTTGGGCTTAATAGCGAGCCGGGTACCAACTAGTGATGATAACATCACTACGGCCGCCGAAGCCGTAAAATCGAGGGGGCATTTCATCCGGTGGGCAATGTCAGCCAGCCACGGCCGGAGCGGTTCGGGCAACATGTCGCTTTCCAGCTTCGGCACGGTTGGCAGTTCTGGTTTAAGCGGTACGGGTTGCGGCCACTCCTGAGGATGCGTAGTGTGGTGCGAGTGCTGGTAGGTAGAACGATAATCGGCGGCGTCTGTAATCGGCTGGGTCTTGCCTGCCTCAATTTGCTTTCTGATCTTCCGGCAATCGCTCTCGTAGCTTTTATCATCCTGCCATGTCCAGACGGCACCTTCCAGCGCAGAAATAACAGCCGACTCATCGACTAGCCCCCCCGCGATATATCCCCCAGCCAGATAAGCAAATTTGCAAAGCACCTCGTTTCTTTTGCCTGCGGGGGCGGCTTCGATCTGACTAACCCAATCCCCTACGTCGGCTCTGTCTAATCCATGTTTGTTTGAACGAGTGCGTTCTGACTCGACTGGTGGAGCCTGCTGTTTGCTGACGGGTACAGCGTATTCATCCGCTAACGGCATTATCGAGCTGTCAGCGTTGTAATAGACATTGGGATCGTGGGGCAGAAAACAGAGCCGATCCACGTTCTTACCGCTGGCGTCGAGTTCGGTCTCGGTAACGCCGTAGCAGTCCCGGTAGTAGTCGGACAGTTGCCGAAAAAATGCCTCGTGCGCATCTCCGGTCGGGCAGTCGATCTTAACCACGCACTTCAAGCCATTACCCGACGGGGAGATAAATAGCACATGGGTAAACTCATCGGTCACTAGCTGCTTTCTAAGTGCAGTTAACCGTTCGGGCGGCAACTTGTCAAAGTCAGTACAGATAAGCCCGCTATGGGTCTGCAAATTGGCTTTGGCGCGAGTGGGCCCAAATTCGCCCGACCACGTAACGGCCACGAAACCCGTCTTTTTGTAGGTCGCTTTCGCCTCGGCATCAGGCAGTGCCCGAAGATGTTCCGTCTGTGGCTGGTACTTGGTTGAAGCAATTCGCTGAACCAGTACGACGGGGGTAGCCTGAACTTCGTAGGGCTGGTTCGTCAGCGCGTTCTTAAACACCGATAGGTTAGGCTGCATGGCGTGAAGCCTTTGCGCGGGCGAATCGAGACGCCCACAAGTTGCGAGCGGGGGTTAACCCATAGTCGGTATCGTCGCGGTCGGCGGGGTACGCTGGCGGGGTTGTGGTCAACGACTCAGCGTAGATTTTCACCTCGGCTAAAAAGTCGGCTAAGGCCTCGTCAGCCCCAACGTAAACCGGCACCTCGCTACGGTTATCATACGCCTTTACGGTGCCGTAGCGAGCGTACATACGGGGTATGGCGGGGTTTGTCAAACCCTCGTTTCGGAGAACGTAAAAACATTCCGTTCTTCCTATAAAAGATGTTGGAAAGCTGGTAACTTGCATTGGAAATCATAAAGTTAATAAGCCGTAGCCGGGGGGCGCGGCTCTTTTGTTTTCTACTTTGTGGGGGCGGTAGGTCGCTGAGATTCGCGGACCAGTATGAGGGCTACGATAGCCAACTCGAACACGTCAAATGCCGTCATTGCCAAACGAGGCTAACCAGTTTTGCAGGGCCGGCAAGGTGCTGACTACATGAACCGGGGTGCCCTTCTCCTGCGGGGCGGTTAGTGGCTGTTTCCCTCCTGGCATCGGGGCGAACACGCGAAACTGTCGGCGGCCAATGTTGGCCCGGAAAAGCATGCCTGAGCTGTCGGTCAGTTTACCGACGTGCCAGACCTGGCCGCCGTTGCCGCGTATTGTGTTGGCTATATCGAGTAGCAGAACGGGGGCGTCTCTACGGTTTTCGGGGTCAGGCTGGGCTGGGCCGAATGGTAGGCTGTCAGCCTCAAAATCTAATCCGAACAATGGAAAGCCGTTGCTGCTCATGCCTCGCTGGTGGTTGCCCGTTTGCCTTCGTTCAACCAAGCGACTAGTTCCGACCGATTAAAGGTCAACCGGTTTCCTCTTTTCGAGTGTGGTATTTTGCGTTGCCCAACAAGCGCATAAATGCGGGCCTCTGAAAGCCTGGTTACAGTGCAGGCTAATTTTACCCCTCCTACCTCGTCCGGTACGCCGTGGCTAGGCTGTGCTGCCATGAGGGCATAAAGCTGGTCTATTTTCTGGCCTATAGCGTAAATGGCTGCGGGCAACTGGTCGAATGAAAAAGCCTCTTTTTGCATTGGTTATCGTTGATTGATTCCGATGCAAAAAGAGGCGGTAATGGATTGGCAATACAGTGGCAATATTGGCAATAGCCTACTACTAACAAGATTCTGATAGGCCAAAATCTCTAAAGTAAGAGGCAGGGCCTCTCTTTGAAAAATTGGTTTTCGTCACTGTGCGATCCTGCCCAGAGTACTTGTTAAGAAAGACGGCGCGAATGAAATCAATAAATGAATCATGTATTCGACGTGTACCGTAGAGTTCACTATGGAGCCTGTGAAAAGTCTTACTAATATGCCCCGTAGGGATGTCTATTTGAGTAATGGGTTTGATGTTTTCAGGTATGACGTCTTCTAGCGCGAGGTGGTCAGCATAATTAATTAGTCGCTCAAAATCTTCACTACTCATGATTGGCTGTTTCTGCGGGTTAAGACCACTCAATGGGGCAAGTATTGACCGCACACACCCTTTCTTTCTCTCGGCCTCGTCATTGGCTGGCCGTGTGTCGGCTACAGCTTGAACAGGCGTTTGCTCATTTGTAAGGGGAGTTGGTTGTGTAGTTTCCGTACTTACTTGGCTTGATGGTTTCAGGACTTCGATTCGATCACTAAGCCCAATGCAGAACGAGCACCACTGTAGCCAGTAGCCTTTCACCTGCCTAAACGCTATTGCATTCTGCTTGAATACTTCATTTTCATACAACTTGTCAATAGAGAAGAACTCGTATGAAGTGCCTAACCAGAAAGCATATTCCCTTTCATGTGGTAACGGTTCAGAGGCCGCCATGTGCATACCATCAAAATCTATATCCTCAAAGTCTGCACCCGCTGGTAAGACTTCCTCACGTACTACAGGATAGCCTTCTAGTCGTTGATTGATTTCTTTTGCCTGCTCAATATATTTATCGAACCAAAGGCTTAGCTGGTTCGTGTACAATAGTCGCTGCCTGTCGGTAGAGTGCGCCATGTGCAGTGCGTTACGCTCTAACTCGGTATAGGCCCTTTCCTGTAGCGCGAGCACTTTTTCCATACGAGGCCATAGGTTTACTTTTGCGTCGTGTGGATTTAAGAGGCTGGGTTGGCGTAGCAGAAACTCGTCCCCCCGACTGACAATAGAATTGCCTACTTCTTTTAGTACGTCTACTAATTGGTCAAATTCCGTACTGGTGAACAGAATCCGGCTATCTGTTGTATTCATGGTGCTGTTATTGATTTGCCCCCGGCTCGATGTGGTAGTTGAGTCGGGGGCTTTTTTGAGCCTGAACAGTCGCTACTACTGCAAGGGTTCAGAGTAGGAAGTCATAGGCGGCATCGACGGTATCAGAGGCGAATGAATCCAGGTATACGGCGGTAACGGCTTCGGTCTGGTGGCCCATCATTTCACTGATGACCGCCGTTGCTACACCGGACTTCTTAAGACTGGTTGCGAACGAGTGGCGGGCGGTATAGGTGGTTAGCGGGGTAGTGATACCGCACTGCTCACCGATGGTTTTAAGATCGCTGTTGACCTGGCCTAGTATCTTGTGTGTTCGGTTCTTAATCTGGTTCGCGTTCTTATGTGTAGTCGCGTTCAGGATCGGAAAAACGTAACTCTCAGCGCCGTTGCCCGTTTCAGGTTGGTAAGCATCAATAATGGCTTTGGCTGGCCCCAACAACCGTAGAGCGAACTTGCCCCCCGTTTTCTGTCGAACGTAGCTTAGGCGGCTGTTTCCGTCGCTGTCCGTCGTAACGTTTTTCCACCGTAAAGCGGCGAGGTCTACAAAGTTGATGCCCCCGCAATAGAAGGAGAATAGAAACACCTCCTTAGCCAGTTTCAGCCGTTCGACCTGGGCGTCGTTTTGCTGGGCCGCCCATTTGCCGGTAGCGGTTCCCGCTGGCTGATAGTTCTCGATTAGCCGTATGTCGTCGCGGCTAACGGCTCGTTTCACCGTCGATGTATCGAACTTGCCTACGCTGAACTTGTGCCGTTCGGCCACGTTGCGGGCGAAGGGGTAATGGTCGGATTTAGTTACGCCCTCAGCAATGGCTTTGTTGAGCACAGCCCGTAACGTGCGATACCGATTTGATAACGTGGTGTCGGTGTTACCCCGCCCGCGTAGGTACGTTTCCAGCCGATTACAGAAAGCAACGTTGATAGCATCGAATGGGATGTCTGAGGGGTCGGCCTCGCATTCCTGCTCGTGACAAAGAAAGTCCGCTACCTGGTTTCTGAGGTCCCGGTAAACGGTGCTGTTGCCTACCTGCTTAGCCGTTACCATAGCGGCTACCAATTCATCTATGTAGGTAAGTAGCTTAACACGTCTGGCCTGCTTACGCCCTTCGATGGCTTTCACGGCAACGGCTTTGGCGTCGTGCTGCTCGTCGGCTCCGGCCAATGAGTTTGCTGCATCGGCGTACTTGCGTTCCCATTCGGCCAGCTTCATTATAAACTGTTCCCGGTAAGGTTCAGGGTAGCTTTTGCGAATCTCTTTCTTCGCCTCGTTCCAGTATTTAGGGTGAAGACTCAGGCCCGTAGCAATGTACTTTAGCTTACGGTTCTTCGATATGCGAACCATAAACGGGTGACTACCGTCGGCCAAGGTTTTGCTGGTGTAATAGACCGTCTTCACCGTCGCCTTTCCCTCTTTGTGGTCTGTGCTTGTGCGTGCCATAGTGTTTAAACTGGTTTAAGTAATGGTTTAAACAAATATAACAAACGATGTGATAATGACAATGAACGACAATGAATTGTATACAGAAAATCAGCTAGTTAGATGGTATCTTAAGTAATGAATGGTACGGCTTATTGCTACGGTAACACTGCCTTACAAGCAGAGGGTCGGGGGTTCGAATCCCTCAACTCCCACAACAACGAAAAGGGCACTTAGCAGTAATGTTAAGTGCTTTTTTGCTATTGGGTGAAACGCAATGTGAAGCAAGGCCATGCGAGTAGAAACAACATCGACAGAATACGTCATCCGACTTGATCGCGCTGCGTTCACGGCTGATGAAATCGAACGACTCATTCGTACACTTCGGTTAAACGAATTAGCAGGTCGCCTGCAGGGTACGGCTCAGGAAGCAGACCATCTGGCTGATGAATTAATGGAGAACTGGTGGAATCAACAGACCAAGGGATCGTCTACACCACCTACTGCTTAACGTTGGCTGCCAGATAGAATGAAGCCAATCATTGTCGTTGATGCAAATGTCCTAATGAGTACGTTAATTACTCAGCAAGGTAAAGTGTCAACTGCGCTTCTTGAAGCAAGCGAACACTACAGGCTAGTTAGCTGCCACTTCTTGTATGTTGAACTGTTTAAGCATAAGGATAAGCTGGTCAAGCTGTCGGGTTTGGCTGAACCGGATTTTTTAGACTATCTGCTAGGAATCTTGAACCGTATTGAATTTCTGAGTGAATCATTATTACCAACCAACATTCTGGAAAAAGCCCGCCTGTTGGTTGATGACATCGACCCGCGTGATGTTTACTACGTTGCTTTGACAATCCATTTACAAGGACGTCTTTGGACAGGAGACCGAAAGTTAGCCGAAGGCTTGCTAAAGAAAGGTGTGTCTTTTATTTGTTCAACAGCTGATTTGGCAAGCTAGCATGTTATATATCTTTCGACTACTAAAGCCTACACCTCAGCAGCTTGATATGAATATTTTAACATAATTTTCGGGTTATTCAACCTTGTTCGTTGGTATGGTAGTGCGGGCTTAGCTGATGCTTTGGTTTGGACAGCGCTGTTTTTGGCAAAACTTTTTAACCAAACAGTTATGAGCTTAGACGAGGAAATCGCGGTTTACCGGTTTGGGCAGGGTGTCTACCCGGTTGAGGTGGTGCTGGAGCATGCTGCGGGGTTGGGTGAACATGAGAGATGGTGGTGGCTGCGAACGTTCTACGAATTGATTGCGCAGCAGAAGCCCGTTGCCGAGGACAGCGATCAGGCTATGGTTAGCAGCGGACTAGATCCTGCTGATCCTGCTTACAACACGTTCAAAGAGGATCTTACGGCTGGCCTATCACGTATTTCGGCAGGTGAGGACAATCAGACAATCAAGTTGTTGCTGCACGTGTTCAAGCGGGCCTATCAACGGCAACTTGCCCTGAACAAAGACAATTCATCAAGCTGGCGCTACGCTGATTTGTCGCAGGACGAAACTGTGCAGAATCTGCTGGCAAAACACCGGTTACTGGCGGAGGAAATATACGCCGATCCCAGCTTCCGAAGTGAGTTTACCACGTTAGCTAAGCTGTGGCATAACCGTCGTTCACAAGGGCCGGTTGGTGTGCCTTCTGGGTCGCGGAGGCAGACTAATGCAGCGTATGTGAGCTATGATGACCTGATAACAGAATCGGCTAATTACTTCACCAATAAAAACTTATACGCGGAGTCGCTGCTTCATAAGGCGTTGCGCAAGGGAGTGGCCGTACGATATAAGCTGGATAAAAGGGAATCGCTACGCTTATTAACAGACGTGCTGGAGCGCTATATGAATGAGACATATGGCACAAACCCGTTGCCATGAAAAGTCCCTTCTGGGAAAAACCAACTGGCTTTGTCACGATGCTGCCGCTTTATTTTAGATCGTAGCAACGGTTATCGGGTGTAGGTGCGTAATGATTGACGGAGCCAATGCCTGCGGGCGGCCCGTTCACAATTATCATGCTACCTATGAACAAGCTTATTTACACCTCCCTGCTCATGCTACTGGCCGTTGTGGCCCAAGCGCAGGACAACATCATTCTGAAATCAGGGCAGGAGGTACCCGCCAAAGTGCTGGAAGTCTCCAAGGCCGACATCAAATACAAGCGCACTGACAACCCCGATGGGCCTATCTACACGATAACGGCGGGCGAGGTGTTCATGATCAAATACGCCAACGGCACCAAAGACGTACTCTCGGCTCAGCCTCAACCACCAATGATTGGACCGCGCATGGGCAACCCACGGATGGACGCACCACCGATGGACCAACCCAATCGCGCGTTGGGTCGTCGGCAGGGGCGGCTACGGCCCGGTTTCGACCGGTTTAACGACCGAGCACCGGCAATGCCTGGCGGAGCAGCACCCGCCCTTGTTGGCTTACGGTACCATAGCGGCCTGTTTAGCCATTATTTCGTGGATGGGCAGGGGGTACGCCTGGCCTATGGCGAAGTTCGTTCGCTGATGGCGGGCCAACCCGATGCCCTACGGGCATTACAGCGTGGACGGCAACTGCGGGTGGCGGCACTGGTTACGGCCATTCCGGCGGTGGCGTTGCTGGGAACGGGTATTGCCCTGGCTGCCGACGGGCACCGGGGTGGGCGCTTCGGTCGTGGATTCGACCCAAATGATAACCTGAACAACCGCAACGAGCGTGGTGGTGATCGGGTAGTGGGCGCGGCGTTGGCGGGGGGCGGTTTGCTGCTGGGCATCACATCGGCGGTGCTGAGCCACAAGGCAACGGTCCGTTTTCGGGCGGCGGCGGCCCGGTACCGGGCAGGTGAGGGTACCAGTCTGCAATTGGTCCCGGCTCAACAGGGTCTGGGCGCGGGTTTGACATTGCGATTCTGAAACAGGAATAAATCGAATTAGAAGGGGATCGGGCTAGTCGCTCGATCTCCTTTTTTTGTAACACGTTGATTACAAGATCATTGCGAGGAGAACACCATCGCCCCGTCCCGTAGGGACACAATTGCCGCCGGCGTCGGTAGACAACGCCCCCGGTTTTCCATTCAGTGTCCCGTAGGGACGCAACAACCAAAAGCATCTATTAAGACCAGATCTCAACCAGCGTTATGCTGTTGCGTCCCCAACGGACCGAATCTGGTACTACTTGGCTAATTGCCCGGCCAGGACGGCAATGCCTTCCGAAAAGCTGTGTGGTTCGTAACCCAGTTCGCGCTGCGCTTTGTCGATGATGAAGCCGGTGCGGGGTGGACGGCGGGCGGTTTGGGTGAAGGTGGCGGCGGTGGCTTCGGTGATCAGCGATTTGTCGAGGCCGAAATAGTCGGCGGTCTGGATCGCCATCTCGTGGGGTGTCAGCACGTCTTTTCCCGAAATATTGAAGATGCCCGTGGCCTGTTTTTGGGCAATCAGCGCGCACCCCATCGCCAGGTCTTCGGCCAATGTCGGGCTGCGGAACTGGTCTGTCACGACCTTGATCGTCTTACCGTCTTCCAGCGATTTTTTCACCCACAGAATGATGTTACTGCGGCTCATGTCGTGGGCGATGCCATACACCAGCACCGTTCGGGCAATGGCCCATTTCAGAGATGAACTCATCACCACCCGTTCGGCGGCATATTTGCTCCAGCCGTAGAAACTAATGGGGTTACCCTCGGCTTCTTCGGTGTATGGTCCGGCGGTGCCGTCGAAAATAAAGTCGGTGGAGACGTGGCAAAGGAACGCACCGGTAGCTTCGCACGCCGCCACGATAGACTCCGTAGCGGTGACGTTTTGCGTCCAGCAGGCCTCTTTGTCCAGTTCGCACTTGTCGACATCGGTCATGGCCGCACCGTGGATGACGGCGTCGGGCCGTACATCGGTGATCACGTCGAGCACCTGCTGCCGGTTGGTTATATCCATAGCCCGGTACTCATAACCCTCCTGCGAGGGCAGTCGGTTGGCACCACGAGCCGTAGCAATCAGTTCAACATCAGCCTGTTGCGATAACAGCCCAACCAATTTCTGGCCTAGCAGGCCATTAGCACCGGTAATGAGAATTTTCATAAAAAGGGGAGTCGCTAGTGGTGTGAATGGAATCGGCTTCGCGGTCTGGTGTGGCTTCGCGCGTCGTGCCCTTCGACAGGCTCAGGGTGACAGGAAACTAGAACCGGATTTACTGAACTGCATCAAGATGGGCTGTCACCCTGAGCCTGTCGAAGGGCACGACGCGCGAAGCCACACCAGACCGCGAAGCCGATTCCATTCACACCACTAGCGACTAATAAACATATCCGTACTGTTTCGTGATTTTCTTCTTCTTCACCCACTCGCCTTTCATTGTCATTTTGATGTCGGCAAGGGGGCGGTCTTTGGCGTTTCGGGGCTGTTTAGCAATGCTGTCGATCACGGCTAACCCATCAATCACCTGTCCGAAAACGGTGTAGTTGCCATCCAGGTGGGGGGTGCCGCCAACCGTTTTGTAGACCTGCCTTTGGTCGTTGGTGAAGTCGTGTTTGGCTCCGCGCGCCAGGCCCCGGTCAATCTGTTTTTGCAGATCGGTGTCGTTCCATATCCGGCCCTGCACGATGTAGAACTGCACGGCGCTCGATGCCTTGTCGGGGCGGTCGTCGCGGGCAGCGCCAATAGCCCCTTTTTTGTGGAAAAGCGTGGGCACAAATTCGGCGGGTACCAGGTAGCCAATGTCGCCGTTGCCCAGTTCCTGCCCCGCCACTGCCGTCCGCGAGTCGGGATCGCCGCCCTGAATCATGAACTTCTCGATGATCCGGTGAAACAGCAGTCCGTCATAATAACTGCTGTCGACGAGGCGGATGAAGTTGGCTTTGTGCTTTGGCGTCTGGTCGTGGAGCACAAACCGCATTTGCCCAAAACCGGTGCTGAGCGTGACGAGGTAATCTTTCTTCTTCCGGTTTTGACCAACGGCCAGAACCGGAAGCAGGAGTAATAAGAGTAGTGTTTTGCGCATTGGTGGGCTATTTTTCTAAACTAACGCGATTCTGGAAGGCATCTTTCAGGCGCTGATCGTGCGTGACCACCACCAAACTCGCCCCAATCTGTTCAGACTGCTGGCGTAACAACCCGATCACCCGCGTCGCGTTTTCATCATCGAGGCTCGACGTGGGTTCGTCGGCGAGGATCAGCGCAGGCTGGTTCATCACGGCGCGGGCAATACTCACGCGCTGCTGTTCGCCCTGACTCATCTGGTTGGGCCGCTTACCCAACTGGTCGGCAAAACCCAGCTGTGATGCCAACTGCCGGGCGCGGTCTCTGGCTTCTGTCTTATTGGCTAAATAATTGGCCAGCAAAAGGTTATCCATCACCGACAATGAGCTGACGAAGTGCGGTTTCTGGTATACTATGCCCATGTTAGCGGCGCGAAAGGCGGCGGTTTGGGCGGCGTTGAGCGTAGTCAGGTCCGTTTCGTTGATCGTCACCGACCCCGCCGTGGGCGTCAGCAACAGGGCCAGCAAGTGCAGTAACGTAGTCTTGCCCGTACCCGACTGCCCCAAAATAAGCAGGGCCTCCCGGTTGGCGCAGGCGATGTCGGGAAACTGAAAATGCTTCGTGGGCGAATACGAAAACGTCAGGTTGTGGGTCGTAAGCATATCGGTGGCAAAGGTAAAGCGGGGATGTACGATGTACGATTTACGATGTACGATTTATTGTCAGCGGGTGGCTGTGCAGTTGTAAAATGTCGCAAACGTGGTTTTAGGTGGGTTGGTGTGGGGTTGGCTTCGCCCTCTGGTGTGGCGTTCCGGTGTGGCTTCGCGCTGTAAGCCCTTCGACAGGCTCAGGGTGACAGCCCATCTAATACAGTTCAGATACTTGATTCTAGTTTCCTGTCACCCTGAGCCTGTCGAAGGGCCCGACGCGCGAAGCCACACCGGAACGCCACACCAGAGGGCGAAGCCAACCTACATCAACCCACACTCACTAAATGATCGCTTTTGCGCGCCCCTTCCAACCTTATAGTTACTTTCGTACTCTTTGCTCAAAGCGCGTTTATGAACCATTTTTTACGGCTGTTCCTGCTGGGGTGGCTTAGTGTACAGGCGGCCTTTGGCCAGTTGAAAGCAACCAGTGGGCTACCCACTATCACCATCAGTGGCTACGTCCGTGAGGCAGGATCGCAGGAAGCGCTCATCGGGGTCAACGTCTATCGGTCTGGCCTGGCAACTGACCGGTCGCGGCTTGGTACCACAACCAATACCTACGGCTTCTATTCGATTACCCTACCTGTGCAGGATAGTCTCCGACTGGTGTATTCAATTGTGGGCTACGACACGCAGGAACAGACCTTTTCGGGCCAGAAAAGTCAGACGGTCAACGTATTGCTGCGGTCGGGTAAATTGCTGAACGAGGTAATCGTGCGGTCGTCGCGGGCCGACGAGAAGGTGAGCGACAGCCCGCAGATGAGCCAGATCGATGTGCCGATTTCGCAGATCAAAAAGATTCCGGCGCTGCTGGGCGAAAAGGACGTGCTCAAGGTGCTCCAGCTCATGCCGGGTGTGCAGAAAGGCTCGGAAGGGCAAAGCGGTATCTACGTGCGCGGTGGTGGGCCAGATCAAAACCTGATCGTGCTCGACGATGCCGTGGTCTACAACGCCTCGCACCTGTTCGGCTTCTTCTCGGTTTTCAACGGCGACGCGCTTAAAAGTGTGGAGTTGACCAAAGGCGGTTTCCCAGCGCGGTTTGGCGGGCGGCTTTCCTCGGTTATTGACCTAAACATGAAAGACGGCAATAAGGAGAAGCTACACGGTGAGGGGGGTATCGGCCTCATATCCAGCCGGTTGACGCTGGAGGGGCCGTTGGGCAAAAAGAAATCCGGACCGGGGTCAACCTCCTTTCTCATCTCCGGGCGACGTACTTACCTCGACGTGCTGGCCGCGCCAATCATTGCCTCGCAGAGCGGTGGTAACACCTCGGCGGGTTATTACTTCTATGACCTCAACGCCAAACTAAACACCGAGCTAACCACAAAAGACAAGCTCTACCTGAGCGGCTATTTCGGGCGCGACCGATTCTATGCGAAGGACAAATCGGCTAACGGCAGCAACGACATTGGCATTGGCTGGGGTAATGCCACGGGCACCCTTCGCTGGAATCACCTCTTCTCAGACAAAGTATTTGGTAATGCGTCGCTTATTTTCAGCAACTACGACTTCACCATAACGTCTAAACAGATTGACGTTTATAAAGACCGAACGGATGAGTTTAATCTGAACTACACGTCGGGTATCCAGGACGTTGGGCTTAAATATGACCTCGACATCTACCCTAATCCGCGGCATTCGCTGCGGGTAGGTGTGCAGGCCACCGCCCACCGGTTTACGCCCAGTGCTATTGTGGTGAAGAACACCGGACTGAACGACAATCGGCTCGAAGTAGACAAAATCGACGTTGTAGAATCGGGTGTTTATGCCGAAGACACCTGGAAACCCAACGTCCATGCTCGGGTCAACGGTGGTCTGCGCTTGAGCACGTTTTCGGGCAACAACGTCACTTACGTCCGGCCCGAACCGCGCCTCTCCGCTGCCTACATGATTCGCCCTGACCTATCAGTAAAGGCGTCGTATGCCTTGATGAATCAGTATGTTCACTTGCTAAGCAACACAGGTATTGGCCTGCCCACCGATCTGTGGGTACCTACCACCGACCGGGTGAAGCCGCAGCAGTCGCAACAGGTAGCTATTGGGATAGCCAAGGATTTCGCCTCCACGGGCTTTACCCTAACGGCAGAGGGTTATTATAAGAAAATGGACAATATTATTAACTACCGCGAAGGGGCTAGTTTTCTATTGATAGATGACCCTACGTCGGCCAAAAAAGTGCAGTGGGAAGACAACGTGACGGCGGGCCGAGGCTGGAGTTACGGCGGTGAAGTGTTACTGCAAAAGAAAGTGGGGCGGTTTAGTGGCTGGCTGGGTTACACCCTCTCTTGGACCCAATGGCAGTTTGCCGACCTCAACAACGGCCAGCCCTTTTTCCCCCGCTACGACCGTCGCCACGATGTTTCGGCAGTAGGTATTTACGAACTCAGCCCTAAAATTACGCTGTCGAGTACGTGGGTATATGGCACGGGGCAGGCCCTTACGCTGCCTAACAGCACCTACAACGCTTATACGCATGGCAGTGTTTACACCAGTTACTACGCCGGGCCGAACAATATTCCACTGGTTCAGCAACTGTTTAGCTATCCGCGGCAGGTAAATGATTATGGTCCTAAAAACAGCTTCCGGGCCGAGCCTTACCACCGTTTTGACGTTAGCGTCCAGTTTCACAAAAAAATGAAACGGCACGAACGCACCTGGGAGTTTAGCGCTTATAACGCCTACAACCGCCGCAACCCGTTTTTCTACCAGCTCGAAACCGTTTCCCAACCAGGCATTAACGGTGCCGCCCCTACGCAACGCACCGCCCTAAAGCGCTATTCCGTTTTTCCGATTGTGCCATCCATCAGCTATAACTTTAAGTTCTGATGAAACCGATTCATGTTTTTTTATTCATCAGTGGCCTGCTCAGCCTGACGGGGTGCAGTAGTCTGGTGCAGGAAGTAGATCCCGGCAAAGTACCCACGGCCACGGCTAAACTGGTCATCCACTGCTATATATCACCACAGGACACGGTAATCACGGTTGTTGTGGAGGCTCCGCGAGCAATCATTGGCTTGACGGATACCAGTTCAGCTTACCGGAAAACCATCGCCAATGCCACAGTCAGCTTGTCAGACGGGTCGAAGACGGTGCGCCTGTTGTACTCCGCTAAAGATCTCCTGTACCGGATCTCGCCTGGTCAATTGCCAATCCTGACGGGTAAGATCTACACACTGAACGTGGCAGCTCCCAATTATGCGCCTATTACGGCCCAATGCACAGTGCCGGTGGCCGTTGCTCCTGCCGAGGTGCGAGTAGATACAGTCCGCAAGCCGGTAACGGGGAGGTCTGGCTTTTATCAGCTACGGCTCTACGCCCGCCTGTTTTGGCAAGACCCCGTGGGCCAGCCAAACTATTACCAGGTAACGGGCTACAACATCAGCCGATCTACCAGTACGCTATATAATAGTCAGGGGAAGCCGATTAAAGACTCGGTCTATACCCGAACCAGTCAGTTGTATTTCAATAAGTCGAATTACCTCACCGACGAAGGAAACGATGGCGTTCAACTGTCGTCAGCAAGGGGTGAGGTGCAGAATTTTTATATTAATCCCGCCGATAAGGCTGGGGCACTCAGCATATACCTAACGCTGAACACCACCGATGCGCTGTTTTATAAGTACCGTGATGCCGTCAGCAGGCAGGCTGATGCGGGCAATAATCCTTTTTCAGAGGCCGTACTCATTCCGTCAAACATCCAGAACGGTCTGGGTTGCTTCGCCGCTTTCAACCAGGCAACTCTTTCGGTAAAGGTGAGATAGAAGGGAGAAACGCAGGAAGGGAGTAAAGGAGGAAGGGGTGGCTGACACGTATGTAAATACTCTTGCGTCAGCCACCCCTTCCTCCTTTACTCCCTTCCTGCGTTTCTCCTTTTTCTAAACTACCGGCGCGCTGTTCATCACTTCAGTTTGCTTACGGATAGATTCCATGTGAATGATCTTGTAGATCTCTTCCACCAGTTCGGGGTAGAGGTTTAGTTTCAGGCCCAGTTGCTTGCGCGTTTCCAGAATCTCTTTCCAGCGGTCGGGCTGGAACATCGACACGTTATTGTCGCGCTTGTATTCGGCCATTTTCTCAACCAGCGACATCCGGGCGGCGAGCATCTCGACCAGTTGCCGGTCTACGCTGTCGATCTTCACCCGAATTTGCTCCATCGCCCCCTGGAACTCCCGGTCGGGCGATTCGAGCTGGCGAATTTGCAGGTGATCCAGCATCTCACCGAAAGCTGCTGGGGTCAGTTGCTGAGCCGCATCACTCCAGGCTTTATCGGGGTCAATGTGCGACTCCACGATCAGGCCGTCGTAGTTGAGGTCCATCGCCATCTGGGCCAGTTCATTCAGGTAGGCCCGCTTACCCGCCATGTGGCTGGGGTCGCCGATAATGGGTAGCTGGGGGAACATCGTACGGAGTTCAATCGCCATCTGCCACATCGGAATATTGCGGTATTTGCTGGCTTCGCCCGTTGAGAACCCCCGGTGGATGGCACCCAGTTTGGTGATACCCGCCCCGGCGATCCGTTCAAATGCGCCCACCCACAACGCAAGGTCGGGGTTAACGGGGTTTTTGATCAGCACGGGTACGTCAACGCCTTTCAGGGCGTCGGCAATTTCCTGTACGTTAAAGGGATTCACCGTAGTGCGGGCACCTACCCACAAAATATCGACGCCATATTTCAGGGCCAGCTCAATGTGTTGCGGCGTGGCTACTTCCACGGCGAAGGGCAAACCTGTTTCAGCTTTGGCTCGCTGAATCCAGGGAAGGGCGGCTTCACCCATGCCTTCAAAGCTGCCAGGCCGGGTACGTGGTTTCCAAATCCCCGCCCGGATAGCGTGGACAGAACCCAGCGCAGCCAGTTGGCGGGCGGTTTCGCACAGTTGTTCTTCGGTTTCGGCGCTGCACGGGCCGGCAATGATCAGGGGCTTGCCGTTTGTCTGTATCCACGAATTGAGTGGGGCTACGGCTAAATCTGGTTTCATGAGGTTATGCGTATTCTGGTTGAAAAAAGACGAGTTACCGGGGGACGAAGTGCGGCCACAAATTTATGGTATATTTGCAAGAGAATAAGCCACCTACAGGGCTGATTCTCACTCCGATTTTGTACGATAATTAGTCTGTTGGAATCGTAGGCGAGTGATGGTAAAACCTTTTTGTGCTTAAATTTCGTTTACCTTTGGGCTGGCTTATTGGCCCATTAACGACCTTATGGCTAACGCACCGCACCACGGCGCATTGACTATGTCGAACCGAAGTAATCTTATGTCATCTTCCGTCCAGCCGGTTGCTGTTCCACTCAACACAGCCAAACCGGTATCTTTCGAGGACACGTCGATTGCCTTCTCCGCCCAGTCCGATTTTAAACTACGGAAAACGTACTGGCTTTTTGCGTTGATGAACAAGGGATGGCTGGTAAAAATAGGGACTTTTTTCATGAAACTGGCCCTGAAACTGCAGCTACCCATCAAGGGTGTCATTAAAAACACCATTTTCGAGCAGTTCTGTGGAGGTGAAACCATCCGCGATTGTGAGAAAACGATCAACTCGCTTCACGTTGCCCAGGTAGGCACGATCCTTGACTATTCCGTCGAGGGTGAAGAAAACGAAGCCTGTTTCGACAACACGGTACTGGAAATTCTCCGCACCATCGAACGGGCCAGCGAATCACAGGATATCCCGTTCTCGGTTTTTAAAATTACCGGCGTTGCCGAAACTGACCTGCTCGAAGCCGTGCAGCGTGGCGATGTGCTGACCACCGAACAACAGGCCGCCTTTGACCGGGTCCGCAACCGGGTAGATACCCTCTGCCAACGGGCGCATGACCGCAACGTGCGCATCTTTATCGATGCCGAAGAAAGCTGGATTCAGGACACCATCGACTGTCTGGCCTACACCATGATGGACCGCTACAACCATGAGCAGTGCATCGTTTATAATACGTACCAGATGTACCGCTGGGAGATGTATGACCAGCTCACCAAAGCCGCTGACGTAGCTCGTGAAAAGGGGTATTTTCTGGGTGCAAAGCTGGTGCGTGGGGCTTACCTGGAAAAAGAACGCCTTCGTTCACATGAAGACGAATACCAGGATCCGATCCAGGCTACAAAAGAAGATACCGACCGCGACTTCAACCGCGCCATTGACTTCTGCCTGGCCAACCGCGACGTAGTGTCAATCTGCCTGGGTACGCATAACGAGTATAGCTGCCAGTATACGATGGCCCATATGAAACAGATGGGTATTGCTCCTAATGACCGGCATATTTACTTCGCACAGTTGCTGGGCATGAGCGATAATATATCGTATAACCTGGCGAACGCAGGTTATAACGTAGCCAAGTATGTACCGTATGGTCCGGTTGAGGCGGTGATGCCGTATTTATTCCGCCGTGCTGAGGAAAATAAATCCATAGCTGGCCAAAGTAGCCGCGAATTCACGCTGGTAAAAAGTGAACTGGAGCGCCGCAAAGGCTGTAAACATTAGTCTAATGTCCAAGGTCTAATGTGTAAAGTTGCTTCGCGCTCGCAGATTTGTATGCGAAGCAACTTTACACATTAGACCTTGGACATTGGACGTACCCTATGAAGAATCCCATTCGCTTTTTCCTTGTCGCCCTGTTATTAATTGGTATTGATCAGGCATCAAAACTGTGGATTTTGCACTATATGCAAAGCCATTTGTACATGCCTATTAATATTATTGGCAATTGGCTGAAGTTTCAGTATGTACTGAACCCCGGCATGGCGTTTGGGATGGAATTGCAACACCAGTACGGTAAACTGTTTCTGAGCCTGTTCAGGATGTTTGCCATGGTGGGTATTGGCTGGTATCTGGTTTATCTGGCCAAACGTAATGCGCCCAACGGACTGCTCTATGCCATGGCCCTGATTCTGGCGGGTGCTATCGGCAACGTAATCGACAGTACGTTTTACGGCGTCTACCTCAACAACGCCCCTTTTGGTGCGCCTACCCGCTGGTTTCACGGGCAGGTAATCGACTTTATCTTCTTTGATCTTTGGGAAGGCATTTTGCCCCGCTGGATACCAATCTGGGGTGGGCAGTACTTTTCAATGCCCATTTTCAACTTTGCCGACTCCTGCATTTTTGTGGGCGTTTGTCTGATCTTGTTTTTTCAGCGCCGCTTTTACCAGCAACAGGCTGAGGAAGAAGCACAACGTACAACTGTTGACCACATGCATGAAAGTGATGCTGCAGTGGCCACAACGCAACCTACCTACGAACTTGAGCGGCCGGTTGCTAACACCCTTGCTGGTGACGAGCAAGAAGAGCAGACCGAACACAAAACAGACCTCGATAGCAAGCCCTCACCGGTTGGTGTCAACGCAGAAAATGACACCGATAAGAAAGAATAAGTCAGTAAAACAGTTGCTTAATTAATCAGCCGACGTATGGGATAATGTTGCGTTGGCTTACTTAAAACATGTCGTTGAAAGGTCCCATTGTTTTAGTCGATGATGATGAAGATGATCAGTACCTGATTGAACTATCACTTAAATCATTACAATTGCCAAATGAGTTGAGGTTGTTTGGTAATGGTCTCGATGCCCTGACTTATTTGCAAACAACGCAGGAACAACCTTTTATTATATTGTGTGATGTAAACATGCCAATTATGAATGGCATCGAGTTGCGCAGACAAATCAATGAGGATGAGTATTTGCGTAAAAAATCAATACCATTTATTTTTTTAACTACCGCTTCCAATGCGCAACTAGTACAGGAAGCATATGACACTATGGTGCAAGGATTTTTCAGAAAAGCACCCGATTTTGCCGGACTTGAAAAGCAAATCAAGTGCATTATAGAGTACTGGCAAGCTTGTCTTCATCCAAATAAAGTCTGAGTTTATCGTAGCATCCGTAGCCGGATGGCCGACGGGTTACCCGGATCGGCGAAGAGTGTGATGATCGCTTTGTTAAAATCGGCTTCGTTGGCCTCGCTGATGTTCATAAATGTTTGCGGGTTGCGATCTACCAGCGGAAACCACGACGACTGCACCTGGATCATCAACCGGTGCCCCTTGCGGAATGTGTGCAAAGCATCATTCAACGTAAATGCCACCGTTGTGGGTTGGCCCGGCACAAACGCCTCCGGTTTTTCGAGCGAGTTTCTAAATTTCCCCCGCATCACATCGGCCCGCACCAGCCGTTGATAGCCCGCCATGGTAACGGGTTTTGCCCCGGCTATAACTGGTTTTGGGCTCGAGGCCGTATCGGGCAGGACGTCGATGAGTTTTACAATAAAAT
Organism: Fibrella rubiginis; assembly: GCF_017353185.1. Classification (GTDB taxonomy): domain Bacteria; phylum Bacteroidota; class Bacteroidia; order Cytophagales; family Spirosomataceae; genus Fibrella; species Fibrella rubiginis. Next base: position 67,065 of record NZ_JAFMYV010000019.1, read on the forward strand.
CAGCGTCGGTGCTACTGACCGCTACGCGCAGATCAACAGAGATAGGACCGGCCAGGGTCATATCAGCCGACAGCGGTTCGGTTTGGAACACGAGCACGTCTGGGCGGCGGGCAGCAAAGCGTTGATCCTCAATCATGTATGCATTGTTTCGCCGTGACCAGGTGCCGTCGGTATACGGTACAGGCTTGGCGGGATCGCTCACGTATTCGTAGCGGGTAGGGGCAGAGGGGGGTGTGTTAGTTAGTTGGCCGTTGGCACTAAGGTACATGGCTTGCTCAGTCACGTTTTGTGGTGGCCACTGCGCAAACGTGCGCCACTGGTTGGTACCGGTATCGAACACGCGGGCTTCGGCAGTGTTGTGATGGCCTTTGTCTTTCAGGTAAAAATTGAAAAACGGCGTTTCCACTGAGTCACGATAGCTTTTGGCGGTATTTTGCCCGAATTGAAAATCGCCGAACTTGCTGAAATCACGTCCTGCCCAGGCCCCGTGTGTCCACGGACCCATCACAAGTTGATTCTGGTTGCCTGCCCTTTTTTCCAGGGTAGCGTAGGTGTTCAGTGCACCAAACAGATCTTCGGCATCATACCAGCCACCCACCACGAGCGTTGCCGGGGGCGTGCTGCCGGGCCGGACCATGTTCAGGTGTGGGCGGATGTTGCGGGCCTTCCAGTAGCCATCGTAGGTGTCGTGGGCCAGATACTCGTTCCAGATTTTGCCCTTGTTGTTGAAATAAGCCGGGCCGTTGGCGTTTTTGATAGGGCCGAGGTTCAGGAGAAACTGATACATGTCGGCAGCGTCGACGGTAAATAGTTCCGGATAGTCGGTCACCGGGCCGGTGCGGGGAGCGTCGAAATAATTCATGAACGAGAAATTGTCGAGCAGAAAAAACGCGCCGTTATGGCGGGCATCGTCGCCTGCAAATTCATCGGTAACGGGGGCTTGCGGCGAGACTGCTTTAATAGCCGGGTGGGCGTTGGGCAGGGCCGCCGAGGCGTAGAAACCGGGATAGGAAATGCCCATGATGCCTACGCGTCCGTTGTTGTTCGGTATGTTTTTGAGCAGCCATTCAATGGTGTCGTAGGTATCGGTACTTTCGTCGACAGGGCCAACCGGGCTTAAGTTTTTCAGGTTTCGCTGTGTTCTGGTAGTGGTATCGGGGAAGTAGCCACTTCTTTTTGTGTATTTCCGCTTTAACTCTTCCATCGACCCATTCACACCGCTGACGTGGGGCGTCATTTCCTCGAAGTTGCCTTCGCTCATGTAGCGTCCCCGCACGTCCTGAAAGACGAAAATGTACTTCTCCTGCGACAGCTCGCTCGACGGGCCGGGGCCGCGTTTGGGATACTTCGTCTCGCCATAAGGGCCCGCCGAGTAGGGCGTCCGTTCCATTAAAAACGGGTAACGCGGCCCGCCACTACGATTAGTCGACGCATCCTTTGGTACGTAAATTAGCGTATAAAGTTTAACGCCATCGCGCATGGTAATCTGCCGATCCAGTTTAATATAATTGGCGCGAACAAATGCTGAATCAGCAGGAGTTTGGGCGAGTAAGGGCAGGGAGAGAGCAGTACTAAAAAGCAGCAGTAGCGCGCGCAGAGTCATATAGTATGTGATTGACGAATGGCTCAAAAGTACGGATGCAAGCCCATTTGGCTACAGCAGTTTATCCAAAATCGCAGGAGGCACAAATCCAGCACAATCTTAAAATCGTACTACTAACACAACCGTATGGATTAAAAAGAGATCAGTCTACTTGATTGGATACAAATATTTCGTTACTTGGAAAATGAACCCACGCTAAACCCCTTGCCAACAGACGCCTCGCAACCGCTATTGATCGAACTACATTATCTGCCCTGCATTGCCGTTTTTCGGGGTATGGCTCAGGCCAGCGAGGTGTGGATCGAGGCGCACGAAAACTACCAGAAACAGAGCTACCGAAACCGTTGCTACGTACTAACGGCCAATGGTGTCGACACGCTGACGGTACCGGTACGCGAAGGGACGCGGAAACCGCCCATCCGCGAGGTGCAGATTGATTACGCACAGCACTGGATTGACCGGCATTTGCGCTGTTTGCAAGCTGCCTACGCAAAATCCCCCTATTTCGAGTATGTAATGCCCGAAATTGAGGCTATTCTGACCCGGCGTTACCCGTTGCTGTTTGACCTGAACTGGACACTGCTGACATTCTGTCGGACGTGGTTACGGCTTAAGACACCCGTTAACCTGACAGAATGCTACGTAAAAGGACCCCAACCCGGCCTATTTGACGCCCGGTCGAAAGTCTTGCCCGCCCAGAGGGCTGAAATGGCTTTGTTTGGCCCCCCAAAGCCCTATCAGCAAAATTTTGGACCCGAATTTGTACCAAACCTGAGCATACTGGACCTGCTGTTTGCGGGAGGAGAGTTGAGAGATAAGTGACAAATGGTTAATGCTAAGTGAGCTGACGCAAGTTTACTTTTAGATGATACATTCCGCACCTACCACTCAGCGTTCATCACTTATCTGCCCCGGCGAACAAACCAAAAATAAAATACGTTAAATCAGTAAGACGCTAATACGACTGAGGACCTAAAGCGAATGGAAGCAAAATTTTCAAACCGCGTGAAAGAAGTCATCTCGCTAAGTCGAGAGGAGGCTTTGCGGCTCGGGCACGACTATATCGGCACCGAACACTTACTGCTTGGCATGATTCGCGAGGGCGAAGGCGTAGCGGTGGGATTGCTTAAAAAGTTGTCGATTTCACTCGACGAACTGCGCATCACCATCGAACAAGCCACGAAAGGAACCGCAACAAACAACGTCAAGAATCTGGCGAATATCCCCCTGACCCGTCAGTCGGAGAAGACCCTGAAGATTACGTATCTGGAAGCGAAGATTTTCAAAAGCCCGCTGATCGGCACCGAACACCTACTCTTGTCGATTCTGCGTGACGAAGACAACGTCGCCACCCAGATTCTGCATAAGTTCAACGTTAACTACGAAGTCATTAAGGAAATGCTGGAATACCAATCAACCGGAAGCAAACCCACAATGGCCCACGACACCGACGATGACGACGACGCCGCACGCGGCATGTTTGGCAACGCGGGCAGTGGTGGTCAGGGTAAAGACAAAGGCTCGGAAAAATCGCGTACTCCGGTACTCGACAATTTTGGCCGTGATCTGACCAAATTGGCCGAATTGGGTAAACTAGACCCTATTGTGGGTCGTGAAAAAGAGATCGAACGCGTGGCCCAGATCCTGAGCCGCCGTAAGAAAAACAACCCGATCCTGATCGGTGAGCCGGGCGTTGGTAAGACAGCTATCGCTGAAGGACTGGCCCTGCGCATTGTGCAGAAGAAAGTGTCGCGGGTGCTGTTTGGCAAGCGCGTCGTTACGCTCGATTTAGCCTCTTTAGTGGCTGGCACCAAATACCGGGGTCAGTTTGAAGAGCGCATGAAAGCGGTGATGAACGAGCTGGAAAAATCACCCGAAGTGATCCTGTTTATCGACGAGCTACACACGATTGTGGGTGCCGGCGGTGCATCGGGTTCGCTCGACGCCTCGAACATGTTCAAGCCTGCCCTGGCTCGCGGCGACATTCAATGCATTGGTGCCACCACGCTGGATGAGTACCGTCAGTACATCGAGAAAGATGGTGCCCTGGCCCGTCGTTTCCAGATGGTGATGGTGGATGCTACGTCAATTGACGAGACCATCGAGATCCTGAACAACATCAAGGATAAGTACGAAGATCACCACCACGTAACCTACACGCCGGAGGCCATCGAAGCCGCCGTGAAACTGTCGGAACGGTACATTAGTGACCGCTTCCTGCCCGACAAGGCCATCGACGTAATGGACGAGGTAGGTGCCCGCGTACACATCAGCAACATCACCGTCCCTGACGATATTCTCCGCCTCGAAGAGTCGATCGAGAATATTAAGAAAGAGAAAAATCAGGTGGTGAAAAGCCAGAAGTACGAAGAGGCGGCTCAACTGCGCGACAAAGAAAAGCGCCTGATCGACCAACTCGACCGCGCTAAGCTGGCCTGGGAAGAAGACACCAAGAAGCGCCGTTACACCGTAAACGAAGAAAGCGTGGCCGAAGTAGTGGCTATGATGACGGGCATTCCGGTTACGAGCGTATCGAACGACGAGGGCAAGAAACTCGTCAACATGGGCGAGGAACTGAAGGGTAAAGTCATTGGGCAGGCCTCGGCAATCGAGAAGCTGGTCAAAGCCATTCAGCGCACCCGCGTTGGGTTGAAAGATCCCAAGAAGCCCATTGGTTCGTTTATCTTCCTTGGCCCCACGGGCGTTGGTAAGACCGAATTGGCCAAGGTGCTGGCCACCTACCTGTTCGACAAAGACGACGCACTGGTGCGCATTGACATGAGCGAATACATGGAGAAATTCAGCGTATCGCGCTTGGTGGGCGCCCCTCCGGGCTACGTGGGTTATGAGGAAGGCGGTCAGTTGACGGAGAAAATCCGCCGCAAGCCGTATTCAGTAGTATTGCTTGACGAGATTGAGAAGGCCCACCCGGATGTGTTCAACATCCTGTTGCAGGTGCTCGACGATGGTATCCTGACCGATGGTCTGGGTCGCCGCGTTGACTTCCGTAACACAATCATCATCATGACTTCCAACATTGGGGTACGTGATTTGAAAGATTTCGGTGCCGGTATCGGTTTTGCGTCGAAGAAGAGCAGCGAAAATCAGGATGATCTGATGAAGTCAACGATTCAGAATGCCCTGCGGAAAGCCTTCTCGCCGGAGTTCCTGAACCGTCTCGACGACGTGATCGTGTTCAACTCGTTGCAGCGCGAAGACATCCACCTCATCATCGACCTGATGCTGGGCAAGTTGCTGGGCCGCGTCACTAACCTGGGCTATGCCGTTGAACTCACCGAGAAGGCGAAAGACTTCCTGGCCGAGAAAGGCTACGACCCGCAGTATGGTGCCCGTCCGTTGAGCCGTGCCATTCAGCGGTATCTCGAAGACCCCGTGGCCGAAGAGATTCTGAAAGGCGAACTCAAAGAGGGCGACGTGCTTCTGGCCGATTACAGCGGCGAAGGCGATGCACTTCAGATCACGGTGAAAAAGCCTGAGGCTGTAGTAGAGTAAGCTAGTCTAATCCATATATAACGAAGCCGCCCCAGCATCTGCTGGGGCGGCTTCGTTTGTTTATACGCTTATTTAGGCTGGTTGTTTCGATGACTGTACCACTAGCAAACTAATAGCGACGAGGTTGCCAACATACCAACCATAATAAGCCCTTCTACCTATCGAGACTGTGCCCGATCTGGCAGTAGATTGATGAATACACGCGTATGTGTAACGTTTACCTTTATATTCTGGTAAATTGGTGCTTTGCTGCTAAAAGCTATACCCATACTGTAACGCAGATTAACTTGATTTTCCCGTAGCCTAAACAACCCTCCCTATGTGTAATCACTTGCCGGGGGTTTACGTTCTAGCTGAAACAACGACGACGATGAGTACACAACTACGTTTTACCAGCTTGTTGCTATTACTAAGTCAAGTCGCCGTAGCGCAAACCGAACGGGGTGTAAACTGGTGGTCGGGTGGGGTGGGTACGCGCTCCGGTCAGACAGAATTGTACCAGGATATCTCTGAGCAGCAGTCCCTCGATTTGTCGTTAACGCAGGGCACTTTTGTGCGCAGCAACCTGCTGGTGGGGGCCGACCTGCGCTATACCCGCACCCGCGATTTGAGCCGCCGTGGTCTTAACTTCGATGCCGTCACAGACAGCCGAAACGGGACCATATCCGTAGTGCCGTTTGTGCGTCATTTTTGGGGAAAACAGGCCTTGCGCGGCTATTTTGGCGGGGGGCTGTCTGTTAGTTATGGTCGTAACCGGATTATTACGGCCAACACGTTTCAGCGTGGATCAGAGAATCAGAATACCAACTGGCAGGTATCGCCGGAGGTACAGGCAGGCCTTTTTTATAGCATTAAGCCGCACTGGGGCATCGACCTTAATGCCCGGTCGAGCGTAATTCCACTGGTGTTTGGCAATCTGAATTTAGGCTTGGTGGTGCTCACAGGCGTGAAAACCCGCGCACGTCCCGAACCCCGAAAAACGCCTAATCAACTGCTTACGGGCAACTGGCTGGTTGGCGGGTCATTTTCGGTGGGTAGCCAGCAACGTAAGCTAATCTCGGCGACGGAGCAGGCGCAGGTAGTGCAGTCGCAGACCACGCAGCTGATAAGCTTACGTCCCAGCTTTGGCTATATGGCTGGTAACCGGTGGGTGGTTGGCGTGGCAATTCCCATCCGCAATCAAACCGTTACCAACGAATTTCTACGGTCGGCGCGGGCTACAACGGGGGGAGGAGCCGACGTGATTACCAAAGGCATTGGGTTGGAGCCTTTCGTGAAAAAATACCTGTTGTCTAGTCGCTTCGGTCCATATGTAGGCGCACAGGGGGGCTGGATTACAGAACGTACCATCGGCAGCGCAGGTGGAGCCACCACCCGCTACTCCCTGCGTGTAAGCGGCGGACTGGCTTATATGCTTGGGCAGCGATTTATTGCCGAAGCCGAAGTAGGGGGCCTGGGTCATGAATGGTCGAATACGACAGTGACGAATGAGTCCAGCAACCAGACCAACTTTGCCCTTACCCTGCGCCCGGCCCTCTCGCTGACGTATGTTTTTTTGTAGAGTAAGAGACCGCATCCGCCTTAGCCGCAATCGCTTGCCCTGCTAATGCTTTTGATGCCGAAGCCATTCTCATGGCAGCCCCTCACGCAATCTATTATTACCCACGACGAGCTACTGGCAGGGGGGCGTTGACATTTTATATAACTGCCAAACCACACCAGCGCGGAGCCACCCTGAAGCAAATAACCTTCAAGCCCCTTAACATAGATTAACAACTTGACAACCACCAACTAAATTGGGTTTAGTAGCTTTGATTGACTACTAAATCCAATTTTATGAAACACACTTTTCTCTTTTCCCTAAGCTTATTCTCCTTTGTTCATGCTGAAGCACAGACCGGGAGAGGGCAGTCAATCACATCAGGCGACGTTGGTATTGCCTACACGTGGGGAAGTATCACAGGCACGGCAACCAGCCAGCCCTTCGCCACCAACGGGTACAACACCAGCCTGACTGTTGCTTTCAACCGGGGTGTTTTCGTGCGTGATAGCTGGCTGTTGGGCTACACCATTGGTTTTGGCCGAACCTGGCAGGGTAATACCACACAGTATAGTCAACGCACCCAATCAGACGCCGTTGTTCGTGGGAGTAGTGGATCGGTGGCGGGCTTCGTTCGGCGGTATTGGCCCGTGGCTGACCGTCTTTTTGTGTACGCGGGCGGGGGGCTGGGCGTGAGCTACGGCCGTAATAAAAGCGAACAGAAATCGGTGATGGCACCTAGCCAGGAGCTTACGGTGACTGCTGCCAGTAATCAGGAAAACTGGTCGGCCGATCCGTCAGTGCAGGCGGGCCTGCTTTATGCCGTCTCTGATCGGTTTGGTGTTGAAGCGGGTATTCGCAGTAATGGACTGCCCATTGGGGCTAGTACGGCCAGCATTGGCGTAAATATATTGTCGGGCCGGGGTGGGGGAGCACAAGCTGAAGCGATCACCGCGTTCCAAACGCAGGCGGGCCGCTGGCTACTGGGGGCCTCGCTGAGTGCGTTTGGTAACACCGCGCAGTACGGGGGGGCAAACGCGCAACAGAACAATACCCGTTACTCCACCGGCAGCGTTGGCCTGTCTGCCGGTCGGTTTGTTCGCAACAACACCGCAATTGGCCTGGCCCTTAGAGCTAGCTTGACCGCCACCGACAACAACCTTTCGGCACCGGCAACCAATTACTATACCACCTATGTCATTGCGCCGTTTGTGCGGGCTTATAAAGGACAAAATCGGCTACGGCCTTTTGCCGAAGGTGGCGTTGAATTTAGCAGCACCATTCAGTCGGTAGACAGGCGTGTAGATCAGCAGCAGATAGGCGCGCAGGGTAGCGTTGGCATTGCTTATATGCTGGGGCAGCGATTTATTGTACAAACTACCCTGGCCACGCTCTACGGTCGGTATCTGTGGTACCCGAAACAAGCTGACAACGTTAAATCTAATATGTATACCGTGGGTCTGACGGGTAGTACCGGCTCAAATCTGGCGGTAGCATATTCATTCTGAACTACTTAACCGCCGCTACGCACTCGGCTACTTTGTCGGTATTGAGCACGTCGACGCCTAATTTACGGAGCTGTTTCCAGGCTACGGGGTTGTCGGGGGCATTCCAGAAGCGGATGGGGCAACCGGCTTCGTGAGCACGTTTGATAATGCGCTTGAGCTTGGCTTTATCGTCGTCGCCAATCTCGCCCGTGCCATCCCAGCGGGCGTAGGAGCGAAAATTGTCGGAGATCAGGGCCACTCGTTTCACCGTTTCATCGTCATACAGTTCACTGGGGCGACCGTCGAAAAAGATGAAAGCCGGGTAGTCGAGCAACTGTTCGGGGCGGGGCCGATTGCCGCTCACAATAATCCGAATGGCCAGGGGGTTCATGTTCCGGTTGAAGACAGTCAGGTTCTGTTCCAGCAGTGCCCGCAGCAACGGAAGTACCTCCTCGGCTTTGTCTTTGGCATCGATAGAGAGGCTGAACGTGTAGCGGCGGTCGGGGCTGACACGGTCCTTGTGTTGGGCGAAAAGAGCCACAATAGGTTTCAGGTACGTCCCCTCCAGCGTTCGTTTGCTGGTGTCGGCTTCGGCGGGGGTGTGGCCAAGCACTAGCTTCCCATTGCGCACAAATACGTCGGCCTCGATATAATCCGCCTTTTGGGCTAGGGCCGCCGTAAGCGGCTGTGGTTTTTCATAGTCGTTATGCGCGAACACCTGCGGCTGGGCGAAGCCACTGAGTGAAAGAGTGAATAGATAAACAAGCGAAAGCAGATAGCGCATAGGAGATAATGATTTACGAATTACGATGTACGATTTACGATTTTTGCTGACGCACTACTACGTTGGCGCTAGCCACAGATCGTAAATCGTACATCGTAATTCGTAAATCATTACGCCAGCTTCCAGCCGTCGCGGTATTGGCGCGAGACGAACTGGTTGGCTTCGTCGAAGTTGGTAATTTTCATGTTCTTGCCATCCCAGAGCAGCTTTTTCCGGCCAGGATAGTCAAAATTCCGACCTTCCGATTTGCCCGAACGCAGGTTGTAGCTCCGAATAGCCAGGTTACCCATCAGCACCGACTCGGTGAGGGGACCAGAGAAATCGAACGACGAGGTGAGGGCTTTGTGTTCCTTGCTGTTGAAACCCGCTTTGCAGGCCTCCGTCCACAGCACCTGATGCCCCCATTCGGGCATGGTTTTGTTTTGGGGGGTGCTCTGCTCGGCTGTGAGGCTGAACGTGCTACCGCTGCCTTTGGTATACAACTTGGCCGACATACCATAAAGTCCGCAGACAATGATACCCTTGTCGCCAATCATGATCACGCCGCCGTCGTCGCCACCCATCGGCGCGTCGAGGGGGAGTTGCTCAGGGCGGAACGGACGAATACCGCCGTCGGCCCAGGTCATTTTGATAGGGGCTTTGTTTTTGGCCGTGGCCGGAAACGTCATCTGCACCTGCGACGAAGGCGGGCAACCTTCGGGCACGTAGTTAGCTACCCAGTCTTTCTCATAAACTGTGCCCGTGCTGCATTCTACATCGGTGGGTGAGCTAAGCCCCAGCACCCGGAAAGGCATGTCCATGATGTGGCAGCCAATATCGCCGAGAGCACCGGCCCCGAAATTCCACCAGCCGCGCCATTTGAAGGGGTGATAGAGCGGCGAATAGCCCACGGGCGTGGCTGGTCCGATCCAGGTGTCCCAGTCAATATCAGCCGGGGCGGCGGCTTCGGTTTTTGGCGCATTGAAGCCCTGTGGCCATACGGGGCGGTTGGTCCAGAGATGTACTGTATGCACCGTGCCGATCTGGCCTTTGTCATACCACTCCGCCATTTTGTTCTGGTCAGGATTCGACGCTCCCTGGTTGCCCATCTGCGTCACCACCTTGTGTTTGCGGGCACCTTCGGTCAGCATCCGTGCCTCGTGGATGTTGTGCGTCAGAGGCTTCTGTACGTATACGTGTTTACCCAACTGCATGGCGGCCATGGCTACCACGGCATGGCTGTGGTCGGCGGTCGAAACGGTTACAGCGTCGATGTTTTTGCCTTCCTTGTCCAGCATCTGCCGGAAATCTTTGTACTTGGCTGCCTTGGGGTGCTTGTCGAAGTTGGTTTTGGTGCGGGCGCTCCAGTCTATATCACAGAGGGCTACCATGTTGTTGGCGCCGTTGTTAAAGGCGTTGTTGGTATCGGAAAAGCCTTTACCCGCAATACCCACGCCCGCAATGTTGAGCTTGTCAGACGGGGCAATGAAGCCTTTGCCCAGTACGTGGCGGGGCACAATTAGAAATGAACTGGCTGCTAAAGCCCCGGTTTGCAAAAACTTCCGCCGTGTTGGCTGGTGCGGCGCATCGGTCGGTTGGTTGGTCTGACTCATATGACAACGTTGTTATGTTCGGTACGCTAAAAACAAGAAAGTCGCCGTAGGTCTAATCTTACCTGATGGCCTGCCCAAACGGGTCTGTTTTTGGTTAAGAAACCAATTACTTTTGCTCAAACCCTTTTTCCCGTTAATTGCCTACATGGAGTCACTGCCAACTGCGAAAACGACCGACGTACTTGCCCGTAAAAATGCCGAAGCCCTGTTGGGTGGTGGCCAAAAACGCATCGATGCCCAACACGCCAAGGGTAAATTAACCGCCCGCGAACGCATCGCCCTGCTGGTCGACGAAGGGTCTTTCGAAGAAATTGGCAAGTTTGTCATGCACCGTACCAAAGACTTCGGACTCGACAAAGAATATTACCTCGGCGATGGTGTGGTCACGGGCTACGGTACCATCGACGGGCGACTGGTGTACGTTTTCGCGCAGGATTTCACGGTCTTTGGCGGCGCCCTGTCCGAGACCCATGCCGAGAAGATCTGCAAACTCATGGACCTTGCCATGCAAAACGGTGCGCCTGTTATTGGCCTCAACGATTCGGGCGGAGCACGGATTCAGGAAGGGGTACTTTCACTGGCGGGCTATGCCGACATTTTTTACCGGAACACGCGCGCGTCGGGCGTGATTCCGCAACTGTCGGCCATTATGGGGCCGTGTGCGGGTGGGGCCGTATACAGCCCGGCCATCACGGATTTTATCTTTATGGTCGAAAACACGAGCTACATGTTCGTAACCGGCCCCAACGTGGTAAAGACCGTGACCCACGAAGAGGTAACCGCTGAAGAGCTGGGCGGGGCCAGTACCCACAGCACTAAATCGGGCGTGACACACTTTGCATGTGCCAACGAACTGGCTTGTATTCAGCACGTTAAAAAGCTGCTGAGCTATATTCCGCAAAACTGCGAAGACCAGCCACCCATGTTGGCCTATGATACGGGCAACGGTCCGGAAGCCGAACGCCGCCCCGCCCTGAACAGCATTATTCCCGACAACCCCAACCAGCCCTACGATATGCGCGAAGTAATCGACGCCATCGTGGATGCTGATTCGTTTCTGGAGGTGCACAAGAATTTTGCCGAAAACATCGTGGTCGGTTTTGCCCGCATCGGGGGGCGCAGCATTGGCGTGGTAGGCAACCAGCCGGCGGTGCTGGCGGGCGTACTCGACATTCAGGCCAGCACCAAAGCGGCCCGGTTTGTGCGGTTCTGCGACTGTTTCAACGTACCGCTGCTGGTGCTGGAAGACGTGCCCGGCTTTTTGCCCGGCACCGACCAGGAGTGGAACGGCATCATCACCAATGGGGCCAAGCTGCTCTACGCCTTTTGCGAGGCCACGGTGCCACGCGTCACCGTGATTACGCGTAAAGCCTATGGCGGGGCCTACGACGTGATGAACTCAAAGCACATTGGGGCCGACATGAACTACGCCTGGCCCAACGCCGAAATTGCGGTGATGGGCGCGAGTGGTGCCGCCGAAATTATTTTCAAGCGGGAGATCGCCGAAGCGGAAGACCCACAGGCCAAGTTGCAGGAGAAAGTGCAGGAGTATACCCACAAGTTTGCCAACCCCTACCGTGCTGCCCACCGGGGCTACATCGATGAGGTGATCTATCCGGAAGAGACACGCCAGAAACTGATGCGGGCGTTTCAGATGCTGGAAAATAAAGTGGCTACGCTACCTAAGAAGAAACATGGCAACATACCGTTGTAGGTGCCAAAAACGTTGACATTATAAACACTACCCCATTTTATGAGATCGAGTTATACCGGCTGGTTACTGGCCTTGCTGCTGGGCATTGGCATTCTGCTACCGGAGGCAGCACAGGCCACTCACGTGCGGGCCGGCGAGATTACTACAAGACGTTTGCTGGACGGCACATCGCTGAAATACGAAATCACCCTCACTGCCTATTATGACGAAATAAAAGGGCGTGATGCGGCTCGTGATGCCAACCAGGTGCTTTTCTGCTTTGGCGACGGCATTCAGCGGCAGGTAGATCGTGTGTCGATCCGCCCGTTTGGTCGTGGCACGTCGATCAACACATACCGCACTACCTATACCTACCAGGGGCCGGGGACCTATTCTATTTCGGCACGGATCATCAACCGAAACGACCAGACCCGGAACATTAACGGTGGGCAGTCACTGGAGATTAACTTCTTTGTTACAACAACAATCTCGGTTATCAGTAGTCTGGGCCTAAACAGTACACCAGTACTGCTCAATCCGCCTGTCGATTCGGCTCGGATCGGTCAGAAATATTGTCACAACCCGGCGGCTTTCGACATTGACGGTGATTCTTTATCGTACCGGATTGCCACACCACAACAGTCGAACGGGAACGATAACGATGCCACAGCTTGTCAGTCGTTTCCCGTTACGCGCTACCAACTGCCTAACCTGGTGGTGCCACCGGGCAAAACCGAAGCGGGTGCTTCCGGGGCAACCTTCACGGTTAATTCCCGCACGGGTGATGTGTGCTGGGATTCGCCCGCCGAAGCTGGACAGTATAACTATGCCTTCGTGATTCAGGAATGGCGGGATGGCGTACTCATCGGCGAGATCACCCGCGACGTGCAGGTGATTGTGGTGGATGGCCCCAACAAACGGCCATTGATTGATCCCATTGCTGATATTTGCGCCGAAGCGGGCACACTGATTACGCAGGGCATCCGGGTAACTGATCCCGACGGAAACCGTGTATTAACCGAAGGCTTTGGTGGACCATTCAACCTAACGCCTGACCGGGTAGCGTACTCGCCACCCCTGTTGCCACCCGCCTTTGCTACCATCACCCCCGGTGAACTGGTGGCGCAGGCAAGCCCGGCCAGCAGTACGTTCAACTGGCAAACCAACTGCGGGCAGCTGCGGCAGGAGCCTTACCTCATCACCATTAAGGCCACTGACCTGCCCGCTAACCGCGCGGCGGCGCTCAACTCGTACCAGAGTTTTCAGATTCTGCTCATCGGCCCCCGGCCCCAGAACCTGACAGCCCAAGCCGTCTCACCCACCACCGGCGGCAGCCGGGCCATCCGCCTCAACTGGGCACCTTACGCCTGCCTGCCCCCCGCCCAGCCCGGTTCAACCTACTTGCCCCAAATGTTGGTCTACCGCAAAGAGGGTTGCACCAGCCCCGAACCCAACCCCTGCCAGACGGGTATCACAGGGGGCTACACTAAGATCGCTACGCTATCCATTGCCACCACTACCTACACCGACACCAGCAGCAGCCTGCGGCGGGGGGTGAGCTACAGCTACCGCATCGTGGCCCAGTACCCCCTGCCC
>NZ_JAFMYV010000002.1 GCF_017353185.1 Fibrella rubiginis
AAGTCCGTGGTACGTTCGCGAAGCCATTGTTCATTGTACATTCTGCATTGTACATTAACCTTGCCTACTTCACTTGCGTATCAAACACGCCGGTTTGCACCTGGCCATTGCGCTTTACTTGTACCCAGATACGGTAGTGGCCTGGGCGGGGGAAGGCGTAGGGGAACGTAACCATGTTATTGATGCCGGTGCCGTGGTCCATGCCGGGCATTTGCAGGGCGAGCATAGCATTCTTTTCGGTTTCTGGTTTGGCTTTGAACTGGGTCAGGTAGGTATCAATGCTGTCGCGGAAACGGGCGCCATTGAGTCGGGGCGCTGTGCGTGAGGTATCGGCAATGCGGTTAACCAGCATGGTTTCTGAGGCCATTGAATACGTACCCACGGGATGCAGGTGAATGTAGACTGTACCGTCGGAACGGAGAATGGCGGCGTGACCGCCCATGCCCAGGTAGGGTTCCAGTTTGGCTGCTTTACCAGCCGGGTCGGCCACAGCAAATTTCAGCGTGTATAATTCGCCTGCGTTCAGTATCGGGCTGGGTTTGTCGGTCCAGATCATGGTCGAACCGTCGGTGAGGCGGGTGCTGGCACCGGGTTTTCCGCAGGCCACCATGTCGTTGTCGAGGTGTAATTTTCCAACAGCTTCTTGTTTCACGCCCATCGGTTCAGTGAGCAAATAGCTATCATCGGGGTCGACGGTGCGGAGCGCGGCCTGAGCAGCGGAGACTTTCACCGCCGGAATATCGACGGTATCGGTGAGGGTTTCGGCGTAGCCTGAGCGGTAGACCACATCGGTAAACAGCAGGTAACGACCACCGGGCAAGTTGGGTAATCGTGCCTCAAAATGCAATGAATCGCGACGGGTGGCGTGCAGATGCGCGAAGGCGTCCATACCCGGCATACGCACCAGAAACGTGTGCATGAGCTTGCCGTGGTCGGGCACGAGCAGGTTGAAATCACGCCGACGTTGCCAGTTTTTGCTGAAGCCGGTGGTGTCAGGTTGCATGGTGAGCACCACTTGTCCTTTGTCGTCAGGAATGGCCTTGCTGATAAGCGGAACAGGTTTATAAAGCTGGTAGGTCCGGTATTCGTCGGCCCAGCTATTCCACCACATCCGTCCGCCCGACAGCACCATCACTAAAACAACCCCACCGACAACCATCCCCGCCAGTCGACGGCGGCCTAGCTTTTTTGTTGCTTCGTCTCCCGGCTTACTGACACCGTCGGCATTGCTGGCCCCGATGATTGTTATTAGCATAGCAACCAGCAGCAGGCCCATTACGGCCAGCCCGGCACCAGTTCCGGCGGGCATCTCGCGGGTGGCGGTCGAGTTTGCCATCATTGGAATGACCAATTCGGCTTTGCCATCGGGGCCATTAAGGGTTAGCTCAACACTAGTCGAGCCAGACTGCATAAACCAGATAGCACCTTCATAACGGTCATTCCCGACGGCTTTCAGGGCTTCGGCTTCGGGTGAACCTTCATCGCCTTCAAAGAAAAAAACGGGCCGACCCACTATGCTGGTTACCCGACCTTTCTCTACATAAACAGTTACCTGGGCGGTGCCCGGCACCACGTCGGGCGGCTGCACACTGATGAGCAGTTGGTAGTTGCCCACCCGTTTTTGCACAACTACGCCAGCACTACCCACGTGGGCGTAACTACTGAGCGAATGGGTGGTTGAAAGAATAAACAAACAGAAAAAGAGCAGGCGGGGGAGAAGGCGTTTCATGGAGGAGGTTTAATAGCAGTCTCACGGAGCAAATCGCCGCGACGGCGGACCGTCCGTGCTGTGAATTATAACAGGTGGAAAACACCGACGGTCCGCCGTCGCGGCAAATCGTCGCAGCGGCGGACCGTCCGTGAGACGTTACCGTACAACGCGCCGCATCCAGTTACCCCACCACAGGCCAATGCGGGCAGACACAAACGCGATAAGCAGCGCTATGCCAAATTCGGTGGCAAACTGACCCGCCGTTTGGTTAAACCACGGGCCAAACTTGTAGCGGTATTCCCAGTTGGGATCTTCAGCGTACATCCACGAATGGCTCATAAAGAACCAGTTACGGGCCAGCGGCGATTCTTGCAGGAATCCACCGAACGGCCATTGTACGGCCAGGAAAACAAGCATAAAGACTATCGCCGCTATGGCCGCTAATAGCCAGTCGTTCAGTGGTTTAACGACGCGGCCTGTTGAAAAACGATTGAACACCCAATCGAGGGCGAGTCCCGGAAAGACGAGCAACATGGGAAAAACAAACGCCTGGTAATGGGTAATCGGGTTTCGGACCGGACTCAGTTTAGGTGTGGCCGGAAATTGCTGGAGTACCCAGCTTGGCACCGCAATCACCAGCATATAAACGGCTGCTACCGTCAGGATAGGATAACGAAACCGGGTGTCACCGCTTACCGCGCGACCAATGGTCATCAGCAGAAACGGAAATATGATGGCGGCGTTGGTGTAGTATGACGAGTTGTGCGAGGCATACCGCCCCAAATTTTCCGATACCAGCACAAACAAGACGCTAAGCATAAACGCGCTTGATAGCGTAAACAGCAATCGGATGCGGGCTGCCTGCCGGGGATCGGTTTGGCTGTTGGTCTGATTTTGCTGGGCTAACACCGCCACAATAGCCCCAAACTGCACCATCATCATACCCACCAGCAAAATCGTATGGGGTGGCGTAAGAATCTGGACGTCAAGGCCGTAGGTGTTGTGCCACCAGTCGTCGAAAGGGGCGGAGGTAAGCATGGCCAGGGCTCCCCACACGCAATACATGGCGCCGAGTGACCCGTAGAAAACGCCCCAGAACCGCACTGACTTGGGCCGGTCGGGGTGATTTTTCTCAAACGTCATGGACAGAATCTGGTAGCCCGAAAACAGGCCCGATACCAGGGCGCCGGTATACATGACCACGTGCGGTGCCGAAAACAGCCCGTCGCGGCCAATGCTCATATGCCACATTATGTCCCAGAGCAGGCCCATGATGATGCAGAATGAGGCGAAAACGACGGCGTATACGTAGGTGGGTAATCCGAGCCGCCAATCGGTGGGGCGGGATGGAGTAAGGGGGTATGCCGGGGCGGAGTCAGGAAAGGCAGCTTGCATGAGTTTGGTTCAGAACGAGTTGAACCAAAGATGCAGAAAAGTCGGAATGGGTTGCCCGTAGAATTACACGAGCGGTGAACTGTTGCGGCAACGGCTATTTCGACCAGAAACCTTTGGCAATCAGGTACGGGATCAAAAGCCAGAGGAGGCCTTTGATGAGGAAGAATAAGAACCCGGCCCAGCCCAGGCGCTTAAACCACAACCGGAATTTGTTATCTGTTGGTGCTTCCACGTAGAGATTTACGAATTACGAGGTACGATTTACGATTTTTGCTGACGCATGAAATTGCTATAGAGCAAAAGGAGCGTCAGCAAAAATCGTAAATCGTACCTCGTAATTCGTAAATCTCTACGTTTTCTGTTTTTTCTTTTTCGCCGCCGGGAAGAGAATGTTATTCAAAATGAGCCGGTAGCCTGCCGAGTTGGGGTGCAGGTTCAGATCGGTGGGTTCCTCGCCGATCTCGTGGCGGTAGTCTTCGGGGTCGTGGCCGCCGTAGAAGGTGAAGAAGCCTTTGCCGTAGGGCGCATGAATGTACCGCGCCTCGCCCGCCGCCCGGTTTTCGGCCAGAATGTCTACCTGCGGTTTGATGTAGGCCTTTTTAAACGCCGTGGTCTGCCCCATAAAGCCCTTGATTGTGCTTTGGTGGTTCTGCGTCAGCATGGTAGGAATGGGGTTCCACTTGGCCGAAAACTGAAACAGCGTGAAGTAATCGTTGTGCTCACTCAGACCGCGTTCTTCGGGTTGATTGTCGATGTTCGAGAACTCGATCATATACGGGTTGGTGTACACCTGAAAATCCTTGAAAGCCATTGTCTGGCTGAAATCAAGTTTGCTGTTACACTGCGGGTCGAACGGGTCGCCGTCGTAGAAGGTGTCCACAATGTCGGTGTTCTGCGCCGCCAGGGCAATGTCGTAGGTATCGGTAGCATTGCACATGGCAAACATGTAGCCCCCGCCGAGGGCAAAATCGCGGATTTTTTTCACCACCGCCAGCTTCATCTGCGGCACTTTGGTGAAGCCAAACTTCTGGGTGATCACTTCGGCTTCGCGGCGCTGGGCGATATACCAAGGCTGGTCTTTCATGTGGAAAAACTTACCGAACTGGCCCGTGAAATCTTCGTGGTGCAGGTGCAGCCAGTCGTATTCGGGCAGTTTGCTATTTAGTACCTCTTCGTCGAAAACCACGTCGTAGGGTATCTCGGCATAGGCCATTACCATCGTCACGGCATCGTCCCAGGGTTGCTTGGTCTTGGGCGAATACACGGCCACTTTGGGCGCTTTCTGGAGCTTCACGGCATCCATGTTCGCGTTGGGCGAATTGATTTCGGCCAGGATATTAGCTGCGTCGGCGTCGGAAATGGTCTCGAACGTGACGCCCCGAATGAGCATTTCTTTGGAAAAAGCAGGTGACTGCGGCATCAGAAACGACCCGCCCCGGTAGTTGAGCAGCCAGTCGATTTCGGTGTCGTGCGTTTTCAGCACCCAATAGGCAATTCCGTAGGCCTTCAGGTGGTTTTTCTGCGCCTCGTCCATCGGCACCAGAATACGGGCGGCAAAACTGGCCGTCGAGAGCAGAAAAAGGACAAGCGGTAGGAGTAAGCGTCTCATTGGCAGGTCAGCAAGCTGGTTAGCTAGTAGCTTTGTAACGAAGAAAAAAAGGCTCAATGTACAATGAACAATGTATAATGTACAATGGCTCATCAGCCAGCGTACTTAATCCGACTAACTCTGCCGTAAGTGACATTGTACATTGTGCATTATACATTGTTCATTAAAAATGAATATACTCGAAAATATCCGCGAAGGGTGGCGTTCTATTCTCAGCAACCGGCTGCGGACTATCCTGACGGCCCTCATTATTGCCATTGGCATCACCTCGCTGGTGGGTACGCTCACGGCTATCGACGGCATTCAGGCTTCCCTTAACAGCAGTTTCGAGGGGCTGGGTGCCAACACGTTCAGCATTGGCCCCCGGCAGGAAACGCGCCGGTTTAGTGGCCGGGTGATCCAGAAAGACCGGGCCATCGACTACCACGAAGCCCTTGCGTTTAAAAAACGGTACAAATACGGGGCCACAATCACCATTTCTGCACCCATAACGGGGGCGGGGCAGGTGAAGTATGGCTCAAAGAAAACGAACCCTAATGTGCAGGTCTTGGGTATAGACGAAGGCTATTTGCCCGTAAAAAGCTACAAAATGGCGCAGGGAAGAGCCTTCACTGCCAATGACATCGACTTGTCGCTCAACGTGGCCCTGATTGGCAGCGAACTGGCCGGTACCCTGTTCGGTAAAAATATAAACCCGATTGGGCAGGTGATTCGAGTAATGGGCGGGCAGTTTCGGGTGTTGGGTGTACTGGCCAAAAAAGGCTCGCTCTCTGGGGCTGGCGATGACCGAATCGTGCTGGTACCTTTTGAAACAGGGCGTCAGCTGGCTGGAGACCGGGCGTTGACATTCAACATTTCGGCGTCGGTTACGCAGATTAACGATCAGGATATGGCCGTGGGCGAGGCCACCGGGCTTATGCGCCAAATTCGTCACGACCCGCTGGGCCAGCCCGACTCGTTTGAAATTCAGCGCGACAATGCCCTGCTTGATGACATTGCCGATACAACGGGGTATCTGCGCTGGGGTGGGTTTGGCATTGGGGCCATAACACTGCTGGGAGCCGCCATTGCCCTTATGAATATCATGCTGGTCTCTGTGACCGAGCGTACCCGGGAAATCGGCATCCGGAAATCGCTGGGAGCTACGCCGAGCCGCATTCGTCAACAGTTTTTATTCGAGGCTATTGTCATCTGTTTGCTGGGTGGTGTAGTTGGCATTCTGCTGAGCCTGATGCTGGGCAACGTAGTAGCAAGCGCCATCAGTAACGGGGCCGGGCGCTTTGTAGTGCCCTGGCTGTGGATGGTGCTGGGCGTTGTGGTGTGCATAGCAGTTGGCTTATTTTCAGGTATTTACCCCGCAATCCGTGCTTCCCGGCTAGACCCGATAGAGGCATTACGGTATGAGTAAAATCCGCATTTATTAATGCGTATACTCTATCTACTTGATCAAAAAAGCCGCATTTTATATATAATCTATCCAGTTTACTGTATGAGTTTTACCAGTGTCTCTTCTGATTAGCACGAATAGGATGTGGTGTTAAGCAAGGATTAAAAAATTATGTGGTCTATATTTGTTAACGAGCAATACAAAATTGCTCTTCTAATCAAAAAGACCGTAGATCCTATGCTTAACAGGTACAACGCAGCCACCCGTACTGTGGTATCCGTAATTTTACTTGTGCTCATCACCACTGTGTCATGGGCGCAGGCCGTATTAAGAGGTACGATTACAGACGAAGCCAAAACCCCACTAGCTGGGGTATCGGTGGTATTGGTAGGAACAAACGCTGGCGCCACGACCGACGGAGAAGGCAAATACGCCTTGAAATTGCCCGATGGTACGCAGAAAGTAACGTACTCATTTATTGGTTTTAATACTGTCACTAAAACGGTGACGGTAGCAGGTGCTGATCAAACGCTGGATGTGCAACTCGAAGCGGCACTGTCAAACCTGTCAGAGGTGGTGGTTGTGGGTAGTCGGGCCTCGCAACGGTCTATCGTCGATTCACCCGTTCCGGTTGATATTCTCTCGGCAGCAGATTTGAAAACGACGGGCCAACCCACATTCGATAAGTCGATGCAGTATCGGGTGCCGTCATTCAACACCGTCAATACGCCCGTTAACGACGCTACAACGCTACTTGACCCCTGGGAACTCCGCAACATGGGCCCCAGCCGCACGCTGATTCTGGTCAACGGAAAGCGCAAGAACCTGTCTTCATTGCTCTACGTGCAGTTCTCGCCCGGTCGTGGCGAAACGGGCGTTGATATCTCGTCTATCCCGACGCAGGCTATCAAGCGCGTTGAAATCCTGCGCGATGGAGCCTCAGCCCAATATGGGTCAGACGCTATTGCCGGGGTTATCAATATCATCCTGAAAGACAAGTACGACTTTTCGAGTCTTGACATCAACACGGGTATTACCTCGAAAGGAGACGGTGGGATGTATAGCGTGGCCTTCAACGGAGGTAGCAATCTGGGCGGCAACGGCTTTTTGAACTATACCCTCAACCTGCAGCAGCAAAACAGCGCCGTACGCTCTGGTACGATCTACGCACCCTCAGAAAAAGCGGCTTTTGGAGGCAGTGCCGCCTCTGATGCACTGATTGATGCTTACCTGAAAGATTTTCCGACGGCCAACAACATCAACGGCACCGGCGAAACCTCGGCAGCCCGCTTCCTCATCAACGGCGGCGTTTCGCTGGGTAATAAGCTGGAACTGTATGGCAACGCGGCGATGGTGATGAAGCGCGTATCGAGCTTTGCCAACTTCCGTACACCCTACTGGCGGCAAGACCGGGGTCTGCTTCACAGCCCTACCGACAATGGTGGCAAGAACTACCTTACTGCTGCCACGCTGGCGTTTCCTAAAGAAGACAACGTTGACCTCTACAAAGGCTACATCGGCTACGTGCCCACCTTTGAAGGTGACATGATCGACCATAACGCGACGTTGGGTGTAAAAGGCGAAACCAACGGCTGGAAGCATGATGTGAGCCTGACCACGGGTTTTAACGGCCAGACCTACACCGTTGATAATACCGTGAACCGGTCATTAGGAAAATCAAGCCCTACCCGGTTTAAGCCCGGTGGGTATGAGTTCAGCCATCTGGTGGGTAACGTCGATATTTCGAAGCAGGTGACAGACAAGCTGGGTTTGGCTTTTGGTATGGAAGCCCGCTCAGAGAAGTACACCATCATTGCGGGTGACGAAGCGTCGTACACGCAGGAGGGGTCGAATTCGTTTCCTGGTCTGAACCCGTTGAATGCTGGCGTCAATCAGCGCTTCAACATTGGCGCCTACGCTGACCTTAGCTACGACGTGACCAAGGATTTCCTGCTCAACGGTACGGTTCGGACCGAGAACTACAGCGATTTCGGCAACGCCAACGTGTTTAAGGTCTCGACGCGCTACAAAATAGCCGACGATAAAGTAGTCCTACGCGCCTCATATTCAACGGGTTTCCGCGCCCCTACGCTGCATCAGATCTACGCCCAATCGATCCAGGCATCGTTTGTGGGCGGCCAGATTCAGTCGTCAGGTCTGTTCAACAACCGCAGTGCGCAGGCCCGTCTGCTGGGTATTCCTTCTCTTCGCCCCGAGAAATCGACTAACCTGACGCTGGGAGTAGCCCTGAACCCTACCAAAAACTTGAACATCACGCTCGATTATTACAACATCAACGTGAAGGACCGGATTGTGTATAGCTCGTCGATTAGTTCGTCAGACAAAACCAGTTCACTCTACGGGATCCTGAATCAGTATGGTGTGACGAGCATTCAGTTCTTCATCAATGGTATCGAAACCAACAACTCAGGCCTCGATGCCGTAGTATCGTACCGGAATATTTTGTTGGGAGCGGGTAAGCTGGGTCTGAACGTGGCGGGCAACTTCACGATCAACAATGAGATCGTGGGTACGCCCACCGACCCTGCCCCGATCAAAGCGGCTGGCGCCACCATTCTGAACACGCAGATCAAGTCGCTGCTGACCGAAAGCCGCCCCCGTTACAAGGTAATCTTCGGGGCCGACTACGGTATTGGTAAGTTTAACATCAACCTGAACAGCACCCTGTTTGGCTCAACGTCGTTCCAGGATCTGGACAATGGCGGTGCCATTATGGAGCATATCAAGGCTACGTTCGTACCTGCTGCCGTGACGGATTTAAGCGTTGGGTATTTGTTTAGCAAAAACGTAACGGGTACGCTCGTTGTCAATAACCTGTTTAATGTGTTGCCGAAGTGGGACCTGATTGCGCAGGATTCGGAAGGTGCCAAAGCCATTGCTGACCCCCTTGCCAAAGCACGTCTCCGCGGAGATTTGGGCTTCAGCGGCCGGTATGACATTCTGGGCTACAATGGCTCGCAGTTCAGCCAGTTAGGCACTACCTTTTTCGCCAACCTGAACATCCGGTTCTAATTCTGGAGCGGAACGCCCCCGGCACCGCTCTGCTGAACTAAAAAAGCCCCGTCTGCTACAGACGGGGCTTTTTTTATGCATGTCTAGCCGAAAAAATCCACGTATCAAACGCGTAAGTTGACTGTCTTTTTTCGGCGAAAACGGTCAGGTCGGCCAGTTGCAGAAGCAGCTTAATCTCATCGGGCAGAAAAGCTCGCAATGTGGCGTCATCCTGGGCAATGGGCTGTAAGGGTTGTCCAGGCACTTCAATAAAAAAATCAGAATGCCAGTCCCAGCCGAAACTGGTGGTGAGGTTGGGCGTGTAGCGGCTTTGGCGCAGATAAACTTGCCCACCATATAGTGCCCGGTGTTCCACCACAGTGTCAGGATTCAGATCGGGCAGGAACGAGGCGGCGTCGATGAAGTCAAAATGGAGTGTGCCGGTGGAAGCGAGGTGATTTTTCAACTGCCGAAACGTACTGAGCACATCGGCATTGGTGAGGATGTAACTGAGGCTACGGGCCGTAATCAGGATGGCGTCGTAGACGCGTTCCAGGCGTAACGTCCGCATATCGGCTTGCTCAAAATGGACCTCCGGGCATCGTTTTTGGGCTAATTCCAGCATTTGCTGGCTAATGTCTACGCCTGTATAATCGTAGCCCGCCGCCACGAAACGGCCGGCAAGGTGCCCGCTCCCGCACCCAATTTCGAGTACCGATTTTGCCTTCTGTTTTTGTAACAGGCGCTTGTATAGGCTGAACTCGGCGTCGTAGTCGATAAACGTCTGATAGAGTGCGTCATAGAGATAAGCCAGATCAGAATAGAGCTTAGTCATGAGTGTAGTTTACGGGTGAGCGTTACTGAATTGGTCGCTAAATATTGCATTTACAGGCGCAAAACGCTACTTTTGCGTCACGTTCAACAGAACAGCTACCGAATTTAACCTGCCGGGTTGGCGGAACCGGTAGACGCGATGGTCTCAAACACCATTGTTCGCAAGGACATGCCGGTTCGAGTCCGGCACCCGGTACGAAAACGGCCCCTCTACACTGTGGAGGGGCTTTTTTGTGCCTATCTCAATGGTGTAACCCCTAGTGCTACACTTGAGATGGACGCATCACCTCATTAGTCAGACGCAGTGCAAAACCCTTCAAGAGTAAGATTTTAGCTCCGTCACAGCTATGAAAACCACAAAGCGCATTATCAAGGGGGGCGTTTCCATCTTGTGCAACTACTTGTCCCATCGGGACATAACATAACAGCGTAGCGTCGGTAGAAAAATGGCGCTTGTCAATTAACATACCCGGTTGGTAAAAAAGGGGCGGAAAGGGATTTATTGGGTAATCATGCCTTTAGCTAGTTATGAAACTCACGATCCTTAGTATCAGCCTTATTTTTCTTGGCCTTTCCTATGCGTTTCGGCCTGTTCCCGTTAGTCAGGCCACTACTACGCTGGCTACGGTTGTTGGCGGGCCAAAGCCGTTGGTGATTAAGCAGGACAAAAACGGCGAAGCCATCAGCGTATACCGCGCTGGTGAGAAAAATCCCATACTCACCCAGGTGACGAAAGCCGATTTCAGGCCCTACCTGCACCCTATTGTTGCGCCCGACGGCAAAGGAGTACTGACTGAGTATAGCCCCGGCCACCACAAACACCAGACAGGTTTATACTGGGGGTTTACCCGCGTGAATGGCCGCGATTACTTTCACCATCCGCAGGGCGACTACTGGCGGCGGGTGTCGGCGAAGGTGATGCCCACCAAGGGCAACACCGTAGGCTGGCAAACCGTCTATAACCTCATCGACTCGACCGGCAAAACTGTATTGACCGAGACTCAAAACTGGTCTATGCGCGAACAGAACGGCACGTTTTTGCTCAACTTAGAGTGGAATGGTGACGCCCGGACCGACGTTACGATTGGTAAGTATGATTATGGTGGCTTGTTTCTGCGTATGCCCTGGCATGAAGGCATTCGTGGTGAGGTGGTTAATGCCGCCCGCCAGCGTAACGAAAAAGCCGAAGGCCAACCCGCCACCTGGGTCGACGTGGGAATGCAGGTGGACGGACGCAACGATCTGGCCCACATCGCCATTTTGGATCACCCTCAAAATCGCAACTACCCTACCCCCTGGCGCGTAGACGGACAGCTGGGTATTGGCCCCGCTCGCGCCCGCAATGGCGACTGGCATATCAAAAAGGGCGAGACAGAGGTGCTCAAACACCAGATCGTGATCTATACGGGTACGCTCAGCGACGTTGCCCTGAACAAAACCTTCGGCGAATTTATTGGTAACGCGGGTATCTATAACTCAACGGTGTTGTGGGGCGTTGCCCAGAAAGAAGGCCGGGAGGCTAAATTTCTTACCCCATCCGAAGCCGTCGCGGCCATGACGGTAACGAAGGGCTATCAGGTAAACGCCTGGGCCGCCGAACCACTCATGACCCAGCCAATGGCCTTCTGCTGGGACGACCGGGGGCGAATGTGGATTGCCGAAAACCGCGATTACGAGTCAAGGGGCAAGGGCTTTTCCAATTCGGGCGACAGCCGCATCCTGATTTTGGAAGACACCGACCACGATGGCGTAGCCGACAGCCGCAAGGTATTCATGGAAGGTATCGCGTTTCCGGCGGCCATTGCCGTGGGCTTCGGCGGCGTATTTGTAGGCGCCCCGCCTAATCTGCTGTTCGTGCCGGACAAAAATGGCGACGATAAGGCCGATATGGACAATATCGAGGTGCGGCTGACGGGCTGGGGCATCCGCGACCGCCACGAAACGCTGAACAGTTTCCACTGGGGACCCGACGGCTGGCTCTATGGGTGTCAGGGCTTTGCTACGCCCTCGAAGGTGCGCAAGCCAGTTGGGAAAGGCCGTCTGTATAAACACAATGATCCTTTCCCGGACGACGTGCTGGCGGGCGAAGGCACCGACATTAACGGCGGGGTGTGGCGGTACCACCCTATCAAAGACAAGTTTGAGGTGGTGGCCCACGGGTTTAGCAACCCCTGGGGTATCGACTACGATGCCAAGGGGCAGATGCTCATCACGGCCTGTGTGATTCCGCACCTCTGGCACGTGGTTCCGGGTGGTATTTATCACCGGCAGGGGGGGCAGCACTTCAACCCTTACGTCTACGACGACATTAAAACCATTGCCGATCATAGCCACCGTTCGGCGCATGGCGGGGCACGGGTCTACCTGTCCGACGCCTTTCCCAAAACGCAGCAGGGCCGTATTTTCATGGCCAACATCCACGAACATGGCATCTTGTCAGACGTGCTCACGCCCAAA
Organism: Fibrella rubiginis; assembly: GCF_017353185.1. Classification (GTDB taxonomy): domain Bacteria; phylum Bacteroidota; class Bacteroidia; order Cytophagales; family Spirosomataceae; genus Fibrella; species Fibrella rubiginis. Next base: position 12,406 of record NZ_JAFMYV010000002.1, read on the forward strand.
GGATCGGGCTTTGTGGGGACGCATGGCGAAGACTTCATGATGGCCAACAACGCCCAGTGGGTTGGCTTTAGCATGGAAGTTGGTCCCGAAGGAGGGCTGTACGTGCTCGACTGGCACGATGCCGACATCTGTGGGTCGAGTGTGCTCAATGAAGAAACCGGGCGGATCTTTCGTATCATGCCCACCGAGTCGCAGGCCCAAAACTGGCCGGGGCGTTATAGCGATCTGGGTAAAATGAGTGATGACCAGCTAGTGGCCCTGCAAACCAGTCCCAGCGAATGGCATGCCCGCCGGGCGCGGGTTATCCTGCAAAGTCGGGCCGCTAGCGGAAAACTTGCCCCGTCGGCACAGGCGGCCCTGCACACGATCTTCCAGACCAACGCCAACACCAGCTGGCGGCTTCGTGCCCTGTGGACTATGCACGTGACGGGTAGCCTGGCTCCTGACGAACTTACGCGGGCACTGGCCGACAAGGAACCTTACGTGCGGGCGTGGGCCGTGCAACTGCTGTGCGAAGATAAAACCCCTTCAACTCAGGCGTTGGCGGCCTTTCAGACTATGGCCAGGCAGGATCAATCACCAGTGGTGCGGCTGTACCTGGCTTCGGCTATGCAGCGGTTACCCAATGAAGTTCGCTGGAAACTGGCCGAGGGTTTGCTTTCTCACCGGCAAGATGCCACTGACCACAATCTGCCCAAAATGATCTGGTACGGACTGGAGCCGTTAGTGAAAGAAAATCCCAAACGTGCCCTGGCCCTGGCCACACAAAGCCAGCTACCCTTGGTGACGCAGTTTGTTGCCCGCCGGGCGGTTGATGCCAACGCCACTGAGGCCCTCGTGACAACTATCGCGGGTCAGCCTAAAAACAAGATTAATTTGCTGGAAGGTATGCGCGACGGGGTGGAGGGCCGCTCTGACCTAACCGCCCCTGCCAATTGGAAGGTCACTTATGCCCGGCTGAAAAGCACAAATGATGGAGCGGCCAACCTAGCCACCGACATTGGCAATCACTTCGGAGGCACCGAAATGGCCATAAAAAGGCTGGCAGTGCTCAATGAGGCCAGGATGCCCATTGAACAGCGGCAGCAGGCGCTTCAAACGCTGGCGGTGCAACAGCGGCCCGAACTGCTGCGCGTCCTGCCCGCGTTGCTAAACGACCCTGGCCTACGTCCGGAGGCCATCCGGGCCGTAGCCAGCTACGACAACGAGCCGCTGGGAAAACAGTTGCTGGAACAGTATCCGAAACTAAACCCCGCCGAGAAGACAGCGGCTATTCAAACCTTGGCTTCGCGGCCTAGCTACGGCTGGATGCTGACGCAGGCATTAGCTAAAAATAAAATTGCCAAACGCGACGTGCCCACCTACATAGCCCGGCAGTTGCGCCGCGTGGTGGGTAGTGGCTTTGTGGAGGTCTGGGGACCTATCGACCATGTGTCGCTGGATGAGAAAGCGTATGCCAAATACCGTAACCTCCTCACCGACGAAGCCGTAGCCAGCGCCAGTTTAGTGAAAGGCCGGACCGTTTTTCTGAACACCTGCGGTCCTTGCCATAAGCTCTACGGTGAAGGCGGCATCATCGGTCCTGAACTGACGGGGTCGAACCGGGCTAACCTGGACTACCTGCTCGGTAACATTCTGGACCCCAGCGCTGAAATTCAGGATGATTATAAAATGGTGGTCATCACCACCCGCGATGGCCGTACGTATGTGGGCAATGTGGCCAAAGAAACGGAACGGCAGCTTACGCTCCGGGTGGTTGGGCAGAATGCCGTGGCAATTAATAAGTCAGACATTCAGTCGCGGGAGGTGAACCCTGTCTCTATGATGCCTACGGGCTTGCTGGACCCACTTTCCGAAACGGAAGTGAAGGAGTTGGTGGCTTATCTGCGCACTACGATGCCTTTGAAAAAGCCCTTGGCAAAGAAATAAGTGGGTATGCGTTAGTTGTCGTACTATTGTGTTTATAGTACGACCTGTACTCACTTTTGATTAGTAGCTACATGACATCGTTACCAACGAATCTTTTTCCGGCCTCCATGGCCGACGTGCCTGCCGATTACCGCATTGAACCGCTGCATCAGCGCGAATACCTGCTTAATGGCGACATGGTAGCCTGGAACGGTCCCGTATCGGAAGTCTACTCGCCGGTTTGTATGCCCGACCAGACGGGTACCCTGCAACGGGTGCTGGTTGGCTCATTTCCTGTAGCTGGCCCTACCGAAGCGATGGCCGCCCTCGATGCTGCATCGGCGGCCTATGATAATGGCCGGGGCGAATGGCCCATGATGAGCGTGACCGACCGCATCAAGCACATGGAGGTGTTTATTGGTAAGATGATTGAGCAGAAAGCGTTGGTTGTCAAATTGTTGATGTGGGAAATCGGTAAAAATCTCGCCGACTCGACCAAAGAATTCGACCGGACAGTGACCTACATCTACGACACCATCGACGCCTACAAAGATATTGACCGGGCGGGGTCGCGGTTTAAGATTACCGAGGGCATTATCGGCCAAATCAGGCGGGCACCGCTCGGCGTAGTGTTGAGCATGGGGCCATTCAACTACCCGCTCAACGAGACCTATACGACCCTGATTCCGGCGATTTTGATGGGCAACACGATCCTGTTCAAAACACCCAAGCATGGTTCGTTGCTGCACTACCCCATGCTCGAGGCCTTTCGCACGAGCTTTCCGAAGGGCGTAGTCAACTCAATTTACGGGCGCGGTGCCGACGTGGTGCCGCCCCTGATGCAGTCGGGTAAGGTAAATGTGCTGGCCCTGATTGGGTCGAGTAAAGTGGCTGATAGCCTGAAAAAAATGCACCCTAAAAGCAATCGCCTGCGGGCTGTGCTGAGCCTCGACGCCAAAAACGCCGCTATCGTGCTGCCCGACGCCGACCTCGACGTGGCCGTGAGCGAAGGTATACTAGGAGCCCTGTCATTTAACGGCCAACGCTGCACGGCGCTCAAGATTTTCTGGGTTCACCGATCCATTGCCGATCAGTTCACAGAGAAACTATCGGCTGCTGTCAACAAGCTAAAGCCGGGTATGCCCTGGGAGGCGGGAGTGAACATTACACCCCTGCCCGAACCTACCAAACCAGCTTATATTGCTGATTGCATTGCTGAAGCCGAAGCGCAGGGTGCACGGATAATGAATGAAGGCGGCGGCGCGGCCCACGAGTCACTGGTGTTTCCGGCGGTGGTATATCCTGTAAAAGACGGTATGAAACTCTACCGTGAAGAACAGTTTGGGCCTATTATTCCGGTGGTACCATTTGATAACATCGAAGAGCCACTACAATATCTCATCAACGCCGACCACGGCATGCAAACGAGTATTTTCGGCAATGATCCGGTGCAGATCGGGCAACTGATTGACCCGCTGGTGAACATCGTTTGCCGGGTGAACATCAACGCCCAATGCCAGCGCGGGCCCGATACATTCCCATTCACGGGTCGGAAGGATTCGGCAGAAGGCACTCTGTCTGTAGAAGATGCGCTTCGGTCATTCTCGATCCGGTCGGTGGTGGCTACCAAGGAGACAGACGCCAACGTGGCCCTTGTTAACAAGATCGTGGGCGAACACGACTCGCAATTCCTTAGTACGAACTTTATTTTTTAAAGTTTAAAGTCTAAGGTCTAACGTTTAAAGTTGGCTGACGCTAACATACTCTTGCGTCAGCCAACTTTAAACGTTAGACCTTAGACTTTAAACCTCGTACTCTACTTCGAAATAATCTTCACGTTGATCTTGCGCATGGGTTGTTTGCCCAACTCGCCTACTTTCACGCCCGTACCCAGGCCGATGGCGTCTACGCGGAGGTAGTTGATTCCCGCCGTTACGATCTGCTGCTTAATAACGTTAGCCCGCTTGAACGAGAGGGCTTTGTTAGTCACGCCACTACCCACTGGCGCATCGTCGGCGTAGCCCTGCAATTGCACCTGCATGGTGGGGCGGGCCTTCAGCATGGCGATTAATTCATTTACCTGCCCCTGTGAAGCCGGCGTCATGGTAAGCGAACCAGGCGCGAACGTAACGCCCGTCAGGCCAAAAATGCGTCCCTTCGGTTGGATAGGATCATTCAGGTAGGTGGTGAGGGCGGTATTGAACGTGGCATCGGTAGCGCCGGCATTGGCAACAGCCACACCAGTAGCCGTGGTAGCCGACGTGCTACTCGTCGACACCGGGCGGGCGGTGGTATCGACCGGTACGGCCAACGAACGGGCTACCGTATCTGCAGCGGCAGAGTCGCTCGAATTGGCTGGTAGTTCCGATGAAACGGCTTCGCTGGGGTTATCGCTGTTTTTGACGCTGTTCTGGTAGATGAAAAAACCACCTACCCCCAGGGCCGCCAGCAAGGCCAGGCCGATGAGCCATTTGCCGGCCGAGCCATCCGAACCGCTATCAGGTTCGGGCTCAAACGAGACCGTCGAGGCCGGAATAGGACGCGTAGCCGACGCTGGGCGCACACTAGCGGACGGGGCATTGCTCCGGGCTGGTGCGGCTACCCCCGCCACGATTTGCTGGATACCCACTTTCTCTACCAATTGGGGAAACAGGCCCTCCGGCACGGCGTTGATGAAGGCTTCGCGCTGATCGAACAGGGAGCCCGCCAGGCCGTCGGCGGTAAGTTTCTTTTCTTTTACCTGCCGCCCCAGCACGTCGAGAACAACGGCGGCGGTGAGGCCCAGCAACGAAATAGCCGACGAGTTACGGATGCCCGCATACGACGAAATCATGCCCGCGATGGAGCTTTTCATGGCGGGCAGCAACCGGCTGATGGCCTCGTTGCCGTTGGTGATAACGGTGTGCGTCTGGGTGGCATCTTTCAACACCGCCGATAAGTCAGCGGTTAGTGAGCCGTCGTAGCCGCTTTTCTGGAGTTGACTAAATAACTGATTTACGCCGATCTCGGTGGTGGTTCGTTTCAACAAACCACCAAAGACGGTATGAACCAGGCCTTCAACCGCCTTCGTGGTTTTTTCGGCGGGTTCGTCTTCGTAAGAAGCGATTTTGGCCAGTACGTCGGGGGTCAAAACCTCATTAAAAGCACCAAATAATGTCATAAGTACGCAGTCAGATACGGTGTCAATACAGCGGTATACCAGTCACTTTCGTTACTGTCTGTGCCGCATTAGAGATGTGATTCATTTTCAGAGGAAGGTCAAAATTAAACACAGTTTTCCAATGGCAGCCCATAGGCCTGTTTATTAATGTGTATCTATTGCCTTTTCTGCAATTGAATCACGGCTTGCTGATAGTCGTCGTCAACGGCGCGTAGTCGCTGCTGACAAAAAGCAATCAGTTCTGTTGCCAGCCTGATTTTACCCGGCAGTTCATCTAGCGGCACGGTGTCGTTTTCAATTTCGTCAACCAGCGTGGTGAGCTGGTCATAAGCGTCTTGATACGTCATAGGGGAGAAAATGGATAATGAACAATGTACAATGAATAATGTACAATGGCTTCGCCTATTGATATGTAGTGCGCAAAGCCATTGTACATTGTACATTATTCATTGTACATTATTCATTGTACATTATACATTATACCTTGTTCATTTTTAACCGTACAACGCCGTCCACCATCTCTGCTTCAACGGGCAAATGGGGTTGAAACTGGGCGGCGCGGGTGATGATTTTGCCGTTTTGGCTTAACATGGCGTAACCCCGTTTGAGAATATTCACAGGGTCGAGATGGCGGATAGTGGTGGCTTTTTCGGTTAACTCCACCTGCCGGTTGCGGAGGTAAAGTTGGGTGCCATAGCGAAAACGGTCCGTGAGCTGGTCAACTTCTTCACGAGCTTCCAGCAAAGCCGTTCGGCCCGATTCAGCCACGCGGAAGGCTAGTTGCAGGCAGGTTTCTTCAAACGTGCGGTTATGTTCCAGCAAAAAAGCGGCGGCTTTGGTGGGCGTTTTCACGCTTTGGTGGCACATCATGTCGGTAATGCTCACGTTGCGGTCGTGGCCGATACCAGCCACAATAGGGTAAGGAAAACTGGCCACGGCAACGCCCATACGCAGGGTATCGAAGGCTCCAAAGTCGAGCTGCGACCCACCACCGCGCACCATCACGACCACATCGTAGGGGACACTGCCAGCCGCAATCTGCTCCAGTTGGGCACAGATGGCCTTGTCGGCACCCGCGCCCTGTACCTGGGTGGCGTATTCGTCGATCATGAAGCGGTAGCCCCAGGGGTTATTGGCCAGTTCCTGCCGAAAGTCGCGCCAGCCGTCGGAGTTGGGTGCGCCGATAAGGGCAATGCGCTGACAGACCGATGGGCGGTCGAGCATCTGATTACTGGTGATATACTGCCCCTGATCGAGCCAGACAAACTGCGAATAGTCACGTACAAGGCTATCCAGCACAGCCTGGCGTTCCCGTTCGAGATTGCCCAGCGTATAAGCATGGTCGATCTGATGTACTTCCAGCCGCATACCATAGACGGCATGGTAGCTCACCGACACGAGCATCAGCAACTGAATGTTTCGGGCAAAGGCCACCTGCGTAGCCGCCTCAAACTGCCTGATGATCGGGTAGTTTTTTCGCCAGATTGCCGCTTCCAGTTTAGCCACCGTCTGGTTGCCCTCGCGCTCCACAAGGGTCATAAAACAGTACTGCCGGTCGGGGTAATTTTTGATGTCACTGGTTTCGGCCACCACCCACATGGCCTTCCCCCCAAAGCTCTCTTCGAGCACGGCATCAATGGTATAGGCAAGATCAGACAGGCGGATGGGAGACATGGGATTTGGGATTGCGGATTTCGGATTGGGGATTGTTGATTGCGCACGGGTTTACTCTGGCGTAAGCAACAATCCCCAATCCGAAATCAACAACATCCTCCCCCGTCGTAGAAATACGTTGAGGGCGAGATGAAGATGTCGTTGCGGCCCAGCGCGGCGAGGGCACCGGCGGTTTTGTCGCACACGGCCAGGGGTTGGTTGGGCAGCAGGACGTGGCCTTTGTGGTCATCGAAATGGTCATTGTCGCCGTAATAAATGGCGGTTCGTCCCGTAAAGATACAAGGCCCGTCGGCGGGCATCGGGTCTTTAATGGCGCAAACTTCCACGCTTTCGATATAAATCAGTTCATTCGTGGCGTAATGATTCGGCGACAGCACCCGGTAGGCTCGTTTGGCCCGTACCTCAATGGTACCAAACCCCACGCTGGCAATCATATCGAGGTAGTCTTGCAACGGCAATGAACCCGTGAGGCACAAAGCCCGTAGCCGGTCGTCGTTGCGCAGTTCAGCAGACATGGGCTGTTCACACGTCGGATCCGACATCACCAGCCGACCGCGCGGTTTGAGCACCCGATACACTTCTTCGAGGGCCAGCCGCAGGTCTTCAGCTTTGAAAATGTTGAACAAACAGTTTTGCGCGGCCACATCAACGCTGTCGTCATCGACGGGCAGGGCCAAAGCAGAGCCTTTGCGGATGTCCATGAAATCGCGATGGAACCAGTCGTTCTGTGCCTCGGCTTCCACCAGATTCTCCTGACAGGCAGCTAGCATTTCGTCAACAATGTCAACGCCAATGATGGCTCCGGGGCGGCGGCTGAAATAGGCAAACTGGAGCAGTTCCATGCCCCCGCCAATGCCCACATACAGCACAGTGGGGCTGTTGACAAGGTCGCGTGGGTTTACGGTGCTGCCACAGCCGTAGTTCATGTCGAGCATTTTTTTGGGCATGCTCAGGCCGGGCAGTTGCCACACGGGGTTGGTGGTGCAGCAAAGGCCAACGTCAGGCGTTTCGGCAGCCTGTTTGTATACGTCGATGGTCGCGTCTAGGTAGGACAAGGGATTTGGGATTTACGATTGCGGATTTCGGATTGATGGCTGTGGCAAGTGGCTTTGCGCTGTGGTGTGGCTTCGCGCTCGCAGCCCTTCGACAGGCTCAGGGTGACAGGAAACTTGAATCAAGTTCACTGAACTGTATCAGATGGACTGTCACCCTGAGCCTGTCGAAGGGCTGCGAGCGCGAAGCCACACCACAGCGCAAAGCCACTCGCCGTAGCCAACTTTAGACCTTAACCTAAACAGTATTTCCTCCGCAACTCGAACCGGCTCCCGCCGTGCAGGCGTAGCAGTGTTCGTTTACGATGATAGCGCGTTGGTTGAGGGTGTCGGCGTTGAAGTCGCGGATGTGGGTGATGGGGCTGGCTACGGTCAGGTCGAGCATCTGGTTGAAGTCGCAGTCGTAGAGTTGACCATCCCAGCCAATGGAAATCGTGTTGCGGCACATTACGCCCACCGCTGCACCCGGGTTAAAGGCATTGACGAGCTTTTCCATGTAGCCATCATAGTTGCCCGACTTGAGCAGATAGTCCAGAAAGCGACTGACGGGAATATTCGTAATGGCGTATAAATCATTGAACGTCAGGTCAAATTCGTCCTTCAATACGCGCTTGAACTGGCGTTTCAGGCCCTCCTGACTACCCGGCAGGAAAGCGCCGTTGGGGTTATAGACCAGGTTTAGCAACAGGCCCGTACCTTCCACGCCATAGCCCACGTCATTGAGCATTTTCATGGCCCGAATCGAGTCGGCGAAGACCCCTTTGCCCCGCTGCCGGTCGGTTTTGTCGGCGTTGTAGAAGGGCAGTGAACTGACCACTTCGATGTTGTTGTCGCGGAAAAATTCGGGCAGGTCGTGGTACTTCGGATTAGCCACGATGATGGTGAGGTTGCAGCGCACAATCACGTGCCGCCCCAGCTTGGTCAACTCCGTCACAAACCACCGGAAATCGGGGTTCATTTCGGGCGCGCCACCCGTGAGGTCAACCGTGCCGATGGTGGTTTGGGCCAGCGCGTCGAGGCATTGCTGCATCGTCTCGCGGGTCATGATCTCCTTCCGGTCTGGCCCCGCATCGACGTGGCAGTGCTGACAAACCTGGTTGCACATTTTGCCTATGTTGACCTGAAAAATGTCGATCTGCGTGGGCTTTAATGGAAACAAGCCAATGTGGCCAAGTTGCTCGTGGAAAGACGGCAAGCCCAGTTTACCAAAGTTGTCTCCTTCGATGAGATCAAGTTGCGCCGCTGAACTAGCCAGCGCATGCCCGGAGGCTTTGAGGGATTTCACGTTATGAATTACGATTTACGACTTACGAATTACGATTTGGTCTTACGCTTCGGCTTGCACTGGAGTAAACCCATGCGTAAGCCCAAATCGTAATTCATAAATCGTAAATCGTAAATCCCTACATGCTCAATTCCTTGGCTTTGTTCATCATCTGCACGCCGTGAACCAGCGTGGCACCTCCCCGGATAGCGGCGGCTACGTGGACGGCCTCCATCATTTCCTGCTCCGAGCAGCCCTTTTCGAGGGTATCAGACGTATAGGCGTCGATGCAGTAAGGGCACTGCACGGTGTGCGAAACAGCCAGGGCAATCAGCGATTTTTCGCGGGCGGTGAGGGCACCTTCGGCAAAAACAGCGCCGTAATAAGCGAAGAATTTATCGGCAAATTCTTTCTGGAACTCACCGATTTTGCCGAACTTCTTCAGATCAGCGGGGTCATAATAGGTCTGCATAGGGAGGAGGTTAATTGAAGGTATGTACGAGAAGAGCTTAATGAGCGATTGAGTGAATGAGCGACGGTCCGGCGTCCCGGTGAGTGAATAGCTTGGAGCGCTTTGCGCACATAAGGTACATGCGCAAAGCGCTCCAAGCTATTCACTCACCGGGACGCCGGACCGTCGCTCATTCACTCAATCGCTCATTGATTAAAGTCCTTCAAATTGCCTTAAAAAGCGGACGTCATTTTCGAAATAAAGGCGGAGGTCGCGGACCTGGTATTTCAGCATTGTGATGCGTTCAATGCCCATGCCGAACGCGAAGCCGGTGAACTCGTCGGGGTCAATGCCGCAGTTAGTTAGCACGTTGGGGTCAACCATGCCCGACCCCGCGATTTCTACCCAACCCGTGTATTTGCAGACGTTGCAACCGCTACCACCGCAAATCTGGCACGAAATGTCGATCTCGGCACTGGGTTCGGTGAAGGGGAAATAGGAGGGACGAAACCGGATTTTGGTGTCTTTCGTGAACAGCTCTTTCACAAAATGATAGAGCGTGTCTTTCAGGTCTTTGAAGCCCACATTGTGGTCAATGTAGATGCCCTCGACCTGGTGAAACTGGCAGTGCGCCCGCGCCGAAATAGCCTCGTTGCGATACACCCGTCCCGGCATAATCGACCGGATGGGTCGAAAGCCACCGGGGGAGTTGCGCACCTGCTCCATCAACCGAATCTGCACGTTGGAGGTGTGCGTCCGCAGCAGTATGTCCTGCGAGGGCGTATCTGTTTTCTCCACGAAAAACGTGTCCTGCATTTCGCGGGCGGGGTGGTTATCAGCAAAGTTGAGCGCCCCGAAGTTGTACCAGTCCGTCTCTATCTCCGGACCGTCGGCCACGTTGAAACCAATGCGCTCGAAGATTTGGATAATGCGCTGCCGCACAATGCTGAGCGGGTGCTGCGTACCCATCAGGTTAGGCACCGTGGGCAGGGTCAGGTCAAACGCTGGTTGGGCCGCCGTGGTTTGTTCAGCAGCTTCCACCTGCTCCTGAAACGCCTGAAAACGGTCCTGCGCCAGGTTTTTAAGGCCGTTCAGCTGCTGACCCAGTGCACGACGGTCTTCGGCAGCGGCGGTTTTCAGGCCCTCGAACAGTTCGGTAACGGCCCCCTTCTTGCTCAGGTAGCGCAGCCGATACTGCTCCAGTTGCTCTTTATTGGTTACGGTCGCCTGTTCAATTTCGGCGTATAGCTGGGCAATGGATTCGATCATAAAAAGGGGTGACCCCACCCCCAGCCCCTTCCCTGAAAAACAGGGAAGGGGAGCTACTTTGGCGTAAGCTCCGCTTAGCGAAGTTGCTCTAGAGCGGCTCCCCTCCCCTGTTTTTCAGGGGAGGGGCTGGGGGTGGGGTGTTTTTTCAAAGGTAAAGCAAATATGTTTTGCGAAGCTGTTTGTAACGGCTTAGGGCAGGTTCCCAGCTTTGGCGGATGGCTTTTTCGGGTACGCCCGCGATGACCTGTTTGCGCAGTTGGTCCGTACCCGCCAGCTTGTCGATGAAGTTGGTTTTCAGAAAGAACGTCTCTTTATCGGGTGTTTTCTGGTAGAAATCGAGTAGGTATTTGAGCGAAAGTCCCAGTTTTTGGGCGTCAATTTTGGTCAGGTCATAGCCGTAGCAGAGCTTGCCTTTGTTGGGTGGGTTTACGGCGCCGGGTTTGTCGACGGGGGTAAACGTGTAGGGGCCGCTGGGGTAAGTAGGTGAGCCTATTACCTGAAACTGAGTGTCGGTGCCGCGGCCCAGGCTGACGTTGGTGCCTTCGAAAAAGCAGAGCGAGGGATACAGCAGCACCGCCTGCCGGTTGGGTAGGTTGGGCGAGGGCGCAACGGGCAGCGTGTAGGGCGTGGCATGGGTGTAGCCTTTCACGGGCACCACCGTCAGTGAGCATTGCACACCCCCGGCCAGCCACTTCTCGCCGTTGATCATCCGGGCCAGTTCACCCACCGTGAGGCCGTGCACCACCGGAATAGGATGCATGCCTACAAACGATTTAAAGGCCGGGTCGAGCACGGGGCCGTCAACGTAATGGCCATTGGGGTTGGGCCGATCCAGCACCACCAGCGGTTTTTTGGCCTCAGCGCAGGCTTCCATCACGTAGTGAAGCGTGCTGATGTAGGTGTAGAACCGGGCGCCAACATCCTGAATATCGAACACAACCACGTCGAGCGAATCGAGTTGCGCAGCGGCGGGTTTGTAATTTTTGCCGTAGAGCGACACAATACTCACACCCGATTTTGGGTCGCGCCCGTTGCCAATTTTCTCACCTGCGCTGGCCGTTCCGCGGAAACCGTGCTCCGGTGCAAAAATAGTTTTGATGGTAATGCCCAGGGCCAGCAGACTGTCTACCACGTGCGTTTGCCGAATCATGGACGTCTGATTCACCACCATGCCTACCCGCTTACCCCGCAGGCTGCTGGTGTACAGGTTGGTTTGTTCCGCCCCAGTCTGAACGGAGGCTTTTGCTGGCGTAAAAACCTTGTAGGGGCGGGCCATCGTGCCCGCCCGCTCTAGGCGCATCGTGCCCGCCCCTACATGGCGCATCGTGCCCGCCCGCTCTTGGCCCCACAGGACTGCTGGTGATGGGCCAGCAAGCAGCGCAATGGCTGTAGCAATCAGAATGCTTTTAGTGATCATAGTGAGTAAGGTTATCAGGCTGGTAGCATCAGTATAAACGTGGTGTATTCGCCGGGCTTGGTATCTACGGATAAACTGCCGCCATGGCCTTTGGTGACGATATCAAAGCTAAGCGAAAGGCCAAGGCCGGTTCCTTCGCCGGTAGGTTTAGTGGTAAAAAACGGCTGGAAAATCTTGCGTTGCAGGTGCTGCGGAATGCCATTGCCGTTGTCATTCACCCGAACCTCAACATGCCCATTCCCCGGCCCCCCGTTCTCTGGCCCCGGTCCGGTAGACCGGGCTGATGATGGTGCCCCTTCAGGGCGGTTCGAGGGTTCTGTGGGCGGTGTGGAAACAAGTCGGGTAGAGACTGTCACCGTGGGTTTGTAGCCTTCCGGGGTCGTTTTTGCTTTTTCCTGTACGGCATAAAACGCGTTGTTGAACAGGTTCAGCAGCACCCGACCAATGTCCTGACTCACCACGCTGATAGGGGCGAGACTGGGGGTGAACTCAGTGACGAGCGTGGCGTTGAAACGTTTGTCTTTGGCACGAAGACCGTGGTAGCTCAGCCGCATGTACTCATCGGCGAGGGCGTTGATGTCGGTAGGCTGACGTTCGCCGGTGCTGGTGCGGGCATGTTCGAGCATACCGCGCACAATGCTGGCTGCCCGCCCGCCATGTTGACCAATCTTAACCACGTTTTGCTCAATGTCGGTGAGTAGTTCAGCTTCCAGTGTGGGGTCACGGTCGGGGCGGGTTTGTTCCTGCCGGAGTTCGGCAATTAACTCACCCGACACCTCAGCGAAGTTGTTGACAAAGTTGAGGGGGTTCTGGATTTCGTGGGCAATACCTGCTGTCAGTTCACCCAGAGAGGCCATTTTTTCGCGTTGCACCAGTTGCGTCTGGGTGTTGCGCAACTCCTGCAACGACCGGTTGAGCGTGGCCGTGCGCTGAGCCACCTCCTTCTCCAAGGTGGCTTTCTGGTCTTTCAGAATGGTTTCTTTCTCAACAGACAGTTTCTCCACATCTTTCAGCCGTGCCTCCAGGTCGCGGTTGGTCTGGGCGTTTTCGCGGGCCAGTATCACGGCCAGTGTAAGCGGGATAGTCAGGTTGATAATCAGGGTGGCGGCGTTGCCAATCAGTTCCATCGTTACCGAATTACGATCTCGCAGAATGATGGTAACGATGATCATGCCCACCATAACACCCACCATAGTCAGTAGAGGAATCAGCACGAGCCGGGCATTGGCCTGCTGGGTACGAAGTGCCGTTACGCTGGCAACGAGCAGGTCGATAAATAACCCGCCGAGGCCAGCCATAAGCAATATAATAGGTATGATTTCCTGTTCCGTAAAATGATCGACGAAAAAGGCAAACAAGACAACGGCCGTCAAGGCCCAGAAAAGCCAGGTAAGCCGCTTATTCAGAAACACGTAAAACGTGGCGCAGAGGTAGATGCAATAGAGCATGTAGCATAAGCCACTCACAAACGCCAGCCAGCTGGCGGTAATCAGATCGGTCTGGAACGGGCGAATAATGGCGTTGCTCCGTGCCAGCGCAAAAAACAGGCTGGTGAGGCCGAAGTAGAGGTTTACCCGCTGCCGCCGGTACAAATAATACAGGAACTGTACGGCACTGAGCATCAGAAAAACCCCCACGATCAGCGGACTGCGGAAATTCTGCGCTTTGGGTAGGGCCACCTGTTCCATGAGCGTGTCGGCGGGACGAAGCGTGACCTCAAACATAGACTGGTTGGTGACCCGGTCAATGGGTACATACCAGGCGGGTTTGTGGTATGCCCAGCGTACAGCCAGCACATGCGGGCCAGGTTTGGTGGTCAGCGGATACCACTCAAAGCGCGTAGGCGAATAATCAACCTGCCTGCTGGCGTTGGCACTGACACTGCCAAACCGCCGTAGCAGCCGCCCGTCCAGATAGAGTTCAGATGCGCCGGCCTGATCTACATTGAAGTATAGTTGCTTGCCAACTAATGAACTGTCTATACTAATACGCAGCCGAAGCCAGCCGATATTACCGGCCAGGGGTTTGCGCTGCATGTCGAGCGTACGGATGGGGCGGATGCTGTCCCAGTGGCTATCGTCGAGGGTAGGGCTGGCCCAGGCGCGGTTATCGCCGTCATGCCACCGCCACCCTTTCTGTAATGTGATCTCCCCTGACTTTGGCAGCGTGTCGAGCGCGATTACACGCTGTTGCGCAATGGCAAACCGGGTCGATAGAAAGAGTATGAGGAAGATAGGCAGGCGCATAAGGTTCGGTCTATTCACCGCAGGGATACCCGCAAGTTAGGCAGCACCAACGGTCTGCCCTGCAAGTGCTTGCCCAAACTGCTCAATGTGCTCATCGGTGAGGTCGAGGTGGGTTACAAAGCGCACTAGTTGAGGACCAAAGGCTACCGCCAGAATGCCGCGCTCTTTCAGGTTTGCGATGTAATCGGTGTTGGTGATGCCCTCATGCAACCGGATAATTACGATGTTGGTATCAACCGGCAGCACCGAATGGACATCAGGTTGAGCGGCCATGATCTGCCCAATACGGCGGGCGCGGGCGTGGTCTTGTTTCAGCCGCCCCACGTGGTGGTCGAGGGCGTAGATGCCCGCTGCGGCCAGAAAACCGGCCTGCCGCCAGCCGCCGCCCATAAGTTTACGGAACCGTTTTGCCTGCGCAATAAACGCCGCCGACCCCAGCAACAATGAGCCTACAGGGCAGCCCAGCCCTTTTGAGAGGCAAATGCTGATCGAATCGAACAGCCGGCCGTAGGCTTCGGGTGCATCGCCGGTTTCTGCCAGGGCGTTGAACAGCCGCGCTCCGTCGAGGTGCAGGGCCAGGCCGCGTTCGTCGCAAAGCTGACGGATGGCGGCGATTTCGGGAATGGTATAGTAGCAGCCTCCGCCTTTGTTGACGGTATTCTCCAGCGACACCAGCCGCGACAGGGGGCGGTGGGGATCCGTAGGGTTGTTAATGGCGGGGGCGATTAGTTCGGGCGTGAGCTTGCCTCGTTCACCCGCCAGCAGGGCCACCGAGGCCAGTGCGTTGACGGCAATGCCACCGCCTTCGTATAAGTAAATGTGCGAGAGCTGGTCGCATATGACCTCATCGCCGGGGCGCACATGGGTACGAATGGCGAGTTGGTTAGTCATGGTGCCGGAGGGGCAAAACAGGGCCGCTTCCATGCCGAACATGGCTGCGGCTTTTTGCTCCAGGGCATTCACAGAGGGGTCCTCGCCAAAGACGTCATCGCCAATGGAGGCCGCCATCATAGCAGCCAGCATGGCAGGGGTAGGGCGGGTAACGGTATCGCTACGGAGATCGATCATCAGATTTTAAGGGGAACGCGGCGGCGGACCGTGCGGATTTTTTCGCGTACCGCGGACTTTAGTCCGCAGGGCGGTAGATACGGACTAAAGTCGGCGGTACGTTTGTTTATGCTTGCAAAGGTAAAATTCGTGCTAATCTGCTTATCCGACTAATCCGCGTTCCGGTAAAAAATTCGTTTTGATCCCGCACCGGCGTACCGGCTAAATCCGCGTCATCCTCGTTCTCCACTATGACTACTTCCCGTCGCCGTTTTTTGCGGCAATCTACCCAAATCGCTGCCGCTGGTGCGTTGCTACCAACGGGCCTTGCAGCTGCCCCGCCATCGTCGGTGGCAGCCGATACTATTTCAGTAGCCCTCATCGGGGGCAACAGCATGGGCTGGGCCGACCTGACATCCATGCTCAAAAATCCGGGTGTGCGTTGCGTGGCCCTCTGCGACGTTGACCAGAACGTGCTGAACAAACGGGCGGCTGAACTGGAGAAGATGACACCTGTCGGTACACCGCCAACAAAGCCAGTGCTGTATAATGACTTTCGTAAGCTGTTGGAAAACAAGGGTATAGACGCCGTGGTGATTGGCACACCCGACCATTGGCACTGCCTGCCTGCGATCATGGCCTGCCAGGCTGGCAAAGATGTGTACGTGGAAAAACCGATGGCCACCACCATTGACGAGTGCAACCTGATGGTAGCTGCCGCCCGTAAACACCAGCGCATTGTGCAGGTGGGGCAGTGGCAGCGCAGTGGTGAGCACTGGAAAGCCGCCGTTGACTTTGTGCGGTCGGGAAAGCTGGGCACCATCCGGACAGTGAAGACGTGGGCCTACATGCCCTACGGAAAAACGTTTCCGGTATTGCCCGATGAACCGGCACCCGCGGGCGTTGACTACGCCATGTGGCTGGGTCCGGCCCCGAAACGCCCCTTCAACCGCAACCGATTCCACGGCAGCTTCCGCTATTTCTGGGACTATGCCGGCGGGCTCATGACCGACTGGGGTGCCCACATGATCGACATGGCGCTCTGGGGCATGAATGTTACCGCGCCCAAATCGGTCGTGGCGGCGGGTGGGCGGTTCGGCTTTCCCGACCATGCCGGTGAAACTCCCGACACCATGCAGGTGGTCTATGATTTCGGCCACTTCACGCTACTCTGGGAGCAGGCCATTGGCATTGCCCGCGGCCCTTACGACCGCGAACATGGCGTGGCCTTTATTGGCAACCTGGGCACGGTAGTGGTAGACCGCAATGGCTGGGAACTGCTGCCCGAAACAGACAACGGCCAATACCTGTTGCCCGCCCAGCCCCCCAAACGGATGTACGGCAACGACCTGGACCGGCACACGCGCAATTTTGTGGAGTGCATTCGCAGTCGGCAGCAGCCCAACGCCCCCGCCGAAGTGGGGCGGAATGTAGCCCTGCACGCGCATCTGGGCAATATGGCCTACCGACTGGGTCGTAAGCTGGTCTGGAACGAAGCCACCCAAACCGTAGTCGATGACCCCAAAGCCACCGAGATGGTGAAGGCCCACTACAACAGCCCCTGGCAATTGCCGACGGTGTAAAAGTCACTTACCAACAGATAAATAGTAAAACAGGCCTGCAACTGTTTGGTGTATTTTGCTATCGTTAATGCGGTGTTGGGTGACAAAAAACCAGCACCCAACCCCATACTTCCTAAAAACCACTTTCTACGTTCATGACACATAACCCCAACCTACTTCTTCGCTGGAGCTTTGCTGCGGCACTCACTCTGGGCGGTCCGCTGCTGGCCCTCGCCCAAACAACCGCAGCACCTCCGTTACCGGCTGGTGTCACCAAAGGCGCTTCCGTAGAAGGCATTACGGAATACCAGTTGAAAAACGGCCTGAAAGTGCTGTTGTATCCCGACGTTTCGAAGCCCACCATAACCGTCAACATCACCTACCTGGTGGGGTCGCGGCACGAGGGGCTGGGCGAAGCGGGCATGGCTCACCTGCTGGAACACATGGTCTTCAAAGGCTCGACCAAGCATCCCAACGTGCCGCAGGAACTCACCGCCCACGGTGCCCGCCCCAATGGCACTACCTGGCTCGACCGCACCAACTATTTCGAGACCTTCGCCGCCACCGACGAGAACCTGAAGTGGGCACTCGACCTGGAAAGCGATCGGATGGTGAACTCGTTTATCAAAAAAACGGACCTCGAAACCGAGTTTTCGGTGGTGCGCAATGAGTTTGAAATCGGCGAAAACTCGCCGCAGAATGTACTCAACGAGCGCGTGGTGGCTACGGCGTTTTTATGGCACAACTATGGCAAAAGCACTATAGGCAACCGGTCTGATATTGAGCGCGTACCCATCGAAAATTTGCAGGCGTTCTACAAGCGCTATTACCAGCCCGACAATGCCGTGCTTGTGGTAGCGGGCAAGATCGACGAGGCCAAAACGCTGGCGATGGTCAACACTTATTTTGGCGCTATTCCCCGCCCAACGCGCCTGCTGCAGGATTCGCATACTATCGAGCCTGTTCAGGACGGGGAGCGTAACGTGGTGCTGCGCCGCGTGGGCGACACCAAAGTAGTAGCCGCTGGTTACCACATCATGCCTGGTTCGCACCCTGACTACGCCGCCATGGACGTGCTGGTGGAACTGCTCACGAGCGAACCCGCCGGGCGATTGTATAAGAAGCTGGTAGAAACCAAAAAAGCGTCGAGCCAGTACGGTTACACCTTCAGCCTGAAAGAGCCGGGCTTCGTTTATTTCGCCGTTGAGTTGCTGAAAGACAAATCCATCGATGACGCGAAAACGGCCATGCTCAACACCCTCGACTCGGCCTCGGTGGAGGTGGCCAGTGCAGAAGAAGTGAGCCGTGCCCGTGCCAAACTCCTCAAAGACGTAGAGCTTCAGTTTCGTAATACCGACCGCGTAGGTCTGGCCATGAGCGAGTTCATTGCCACCGGCGACTGGCGGCTGGGGTTCATCTACCGCGACCAACTGGAGAAAGTGACCCCCGCCGATGTGCAGCGCGTGGCTAAGCTATACTTTAAACCCAGCAACCGCACCGTGGGCCTGTTTATCCCCGACGCCACCCCCGACCGCACCGAAGTGCCCGAAGCCCCCGACGTGGCAGCGCTGGTGAGCGGCTACAAAGGCCGTGCGCTGGTGGCGCAGGGCGAAGCGTTTGATGCCTCGCCGGCTAACATCGACGGGCGGACCAAACGCATCGAGCAGCCCAACACGGTTGAACTGGCCCTGCTGCCCAAGCTGACCAAAGGCAACGAGGTCAATGCCCGCATGACCCTCCGCTACGGCGACGTGAAGAGCCTGATGAACAAAGGAACGATCAGCGAACTGACAGCCAACATGCTCAACAAAGGCACAACCAGTCGCACCCGGCAGCAGATCAAAGACGAACTGGATAAGCTGAAAGCGCAGGTAGACGTGTTTGGCGGGGGCAACACGGTAAACGTGATCATCAAAACCGACAGGGACAACTTGCCCGCCGTAGTGCGGTTGGTGTCGGATGTGTTGAAAAATCCGGTTTTCAGTGCCGATGAATTCGACAAACTCCGGCAGGAGCAATTGGCCAACATCGAGTCGCAACGGTCCGAGCCGATGTCGCAGGCCAGCATTGCCTACAGCCGGGCCATCAGCCCCTACGACAAAGCCGATGTGCGCTATACGCAGACCTTTGATGAGCAGGTGGCCGCGTTGAAAGCAGCCAAACTGGAAGACCTGAAGGCCTTTCACCAGCAGTTCTACGGTGCACAAAACGCCACCGTCTCTGTGGTGGGCGATTTCGACGAACCCGTACTGCGGAAGGTGATTATGGACGAATTTGGCTCGTGGAAGGCCCAAATGCCCTTCAGCCGCCTGGTGAGCGAGGTGAAACCCGTGAAAGCAGAAACGATGGCCCTGGAAACGCCCGACAAAGCCAACGCCATGCTGCTGGCGGGCTACATGTTTCCCCTCCGCGACGACGACCCCGACTACCCGGCTCTGGTGCTGGGCAACTACATGCTCGGTGGTGGCTTTTTAAACTCAAGGCTGGCCACCCGGATTCGGCAAAAAGAAGGCATCAGCTACGGCGTAGGGTCGCAGATGAGCGCCAACTCGCTGGATAAATCAGCCAACTTCACCACCTACGCCATGTACAACCCGGAGAACACCGAACGGCTGGAAAAAGCTTTCCGCGAAGAACTGGACAAGATGCGCACCGATGGCTTCACCGCCGACGAAGTGACCGCCGCCAAGTCGGGCTTTTTGCAGTCGCGGCAGGTAACGCGGGCGCAGGACCCCTCGCTGGCCGCCACGCTCAACAATTACCTGTTCCTGAACCGGACAATGGCCTTTGATGCTGACCTCGACAAGAAGTTTGCGGCCCTGACGCCAGCTCAGATCAATGCGGCGGTGAAAAAATACATCGACCCCACAAAGCTGGTGATTATCAAGGCGGGTGATTTTGCCAAAGCCAAGAAAGCCCTCGCCGACAAGCCCGTTCCGCCCGCCCCCGCAGCAGTAGGTGCCGGCAAGAAGGATTGATCGTAACGGACTGGTATAAAAAGCGTAGCTGTCTCAAGAATAGCTACGCTTTTTTTGTGGAAACCGTTTACCAGATGCATCTACTAGGCTATACTTATCCTTTACTCAATAGACCATTATGATACGCAACGCACTTTTAGTAGGGGGGCTACTTAGTATAGCCACGATAGGTTGGGCGCAGCAAAAAACCGCTGACGTTCAGGTGATTCTGAAAGCCGACACGGCTCAGTTTGGCGTAAGCCCTGCCCAACTGGCTAAGACACACATACCATTTGGTGATCAAGTTCAGGCGTTATCTGATCAAGCTCAGACAACACCGCGCAAGGCCATGAAAGCTTTTAACACGGCCCAGATGGACTTGATAAAAAAGATATCCTTAGTATTGGCTACCAACGTTTTCTTTCATTATGAGGCTTTCTACCGTGCCGATGGCACTGCCGAATGGGTCATTGTGAGCCCTAACGAAGACGCCAGTGTGCAGGAGGTTAGTAAACTACTGACAGAATTGACGCAGTTTTATCAAGGTACACCGTTGATGGCTCAGTTACCCAAGCCATTCGCACTCAATGGCGTGTATGTGGTGGGTCGTCCATCGTTCGTGCAGAAACGTACCGTCCGCACCGGCGACAGCACCATCAGCACCCTCGAAGCTGCCCGGCTCACCAATCGCCCCGATACAGTGCGGTATGTGTTTTTCAACCAACTCAATCTGAAAGCCATACCTGATGAACTCTACCGGTTTCAGAATCTGGAAGAACTTGATTTGTCGAAGAATGAACTGACGCAACTACCCCTGCGCCTCACCGCTGATCTGCCTAACCTGAAACGGCTGAGTCTGCTGGAAAATCAGATTGGCGACGACGGTATTTTTTTTGCCAAAAACACGCACCTTGAGGCGCTCAACGTGCAGTACAATAAGCTCACGCGTGTACCTAAGTCAGTTTCGAATAATCGGCATCTGACCAGTCTCTGGTTGGGACACAATAACCTGAATGAGCTGGCTATCAGACCACTAAAAAAGTTAAAACGGCTCTATGACCTGAATCTCTACGAAGCGGGCCTGACGAGCATACCCAAAAAAATCAGGAAGCTGAAACATTTGACCATCCTGGATCTATACCATAATGACCTGCTCACCCTGCCTAAACAGATGGGTAAGATGAAGGCGCTGGAGCAACTTGCCGTGGCCAATAACCGCCTCACCAAACTGCCCAAAGAACTGGCTAAACTACCCCGGCTAACTACGCTGTTTGTGCACCACAACAAACTCCGCGAACTCCCCGCCGAAATGGCTAGCTTGACCAACCTGCGCCTGCTCGACATTGGCAGCAACCAGTTTAGCGAATTGCCTGCCGTAGTACTTGCCCTACCCGAATTGCAGGACCTCGACCTGTCGGGCAACAACATCCAGACATTGCCCGCCACCCTTGCGCAGCTAACGAAGCTCAAAAAGCTTTACATGCGCAGCAACCCAGTCACCAAAGACGACGCCAAAGTAGGCCCCTACGCCCGCGTGATTGACCAGCTTGAAGCCAACAAAACGGAAGTGTTTTATTGATTTACGATGTACGATTTACGACTTACGATTTTTGCTGACGCATGAGTAGGCCAGAGTAAGCGTACTCATGCGTCAGCAAAAATCGTAAGTCGTAAATCGTACATCGTAAATCACTCTTCCTCTCCCCGGCGCACCATGATCTTGTCGATGCGGTTTTTGTCCATGTCGACGATCTCGAAGGTGAATTGCTGCCAGTGAAAGGTTTCGCCCACTTTCGGAATGTCGCGGATGATGTGGAGCGCGAAGCCGCCGAGGGTGTCGAAGTCGGTGAAATCGCGGCGGGCCTGGGCGGAGAGGGTGATGTCGAAATGCCCCAGAAAATCGTCGAACGGCATGGCCGCGTCTACCAGGTAACTGCCGTCTTCGCGCTGGTGAATGTCGTAGCTGAATTCGCTGGTGTCGGAAATATCCCCTACCAGGGCATCCAGAATGTCGTTGAGGGTTACAATGCCCAGCACCCCGCCGTACTCGTCTACGATGATGCCCACATACTGCCGCCGTTCGCGGAAGCGTTCCAGCACCTGGTAGGCGCGGTTGTTTTCGGGAATAAACAGCACATCGCGCTTGAGGCTCTCCAGTTGGGTAAGCTCCGTGTCGAGGTCTTTACCCAGCAGATCTTTGGAGTGAATAATGCCTACTACCTCGTCGACGCTGCCGTTGCAGAGGGGGTAAATGGCATGGCGGTATTCCAGAATATGCTGCTTGTTTTCGGCTACGTCGGCCTCCAGGTCGAGGTAAACGATGCTCTGCCGACTGGTCATCAGCGAGGTGATCTTACGGTCGCCGAGTTGAAAAACGTTCTGCACAATTTCGTGCTCAATCTCATCAATGGCCCCGGCCGTGCTGCCTTCCTGCACCAGGCTTTTGATCTCTTCTTCCGTGACAGCACTCTCGTTGGGCTTAATACCCAGTAGTTTAATGAGTAAATCGCTCGAAAACGTCAGCAGCGCAATAAACGGCGATGTCACCCGAGAGAGGATGTTCATGGGGGCCGCCATCGTTTTGGCAATGCCTTCGGGGTTCGACAGCCCAATGCGTTTGGGTACCAGTTCTCCCAGCACCAGCGAGGTGTAGGTCAGGGCCAGCAGCACGCCAACCACGGCTATACTATGGGCATAGGGGCGGAGCAACTCCACCTGCGCAATCAGGTTCTGAAGGTCGGTGGTGAGTTTGTCGCCCGAAAAGATACCGAGCAAAATGCCGATGAGCGTGATGCCGATCTGCACGGTAGACAGAAACCGGTTGGGTGAATTAGCCAGTGCGAGGGCGGTTTCGGCCCGCCGGTCGCCGTTTTTAGCCGCTGCTTCCAGGCGTGACCGGCGTGATGACACCAGCGCAATTTCCGACATTGAAAAGATGCCGTTCAAAATTGTCAGCACCAGGATGATAAGTAGCTCCACGTAATAGACAATTGTCCTGCTCGCAAAAATAGCAGAACTATTGGGCCTTCAACCACGCCTAGTTCGCTATTTTTGCGGGCTTTACGGGTCAATCAGCCTCGTAGTTCTTCTGCATGATCGTATTTATCGACGACCGCCCATTGCGGCTCATCAGCCCAAAAGCCACCGAAAAACTGGCGGCTCTCACTGATTTCGACCGTATTGTCGATGCCCGGCTCGATTCGCTCAAAGCCGACGCCCTCAACGGTCATTTACTTATTCTGAACGCCACGCCCGCTACCGCCGAACGGCTCATTGGGTTGCTGGAAGATGAAGACATCAGTCATTTGCTGTCTGTCACGTTGCAGTGCCTGGACAAAGACGCGGTGGAAACACGGATCAAATCGCGCTACAAAGTAGTAAAAGCCGCCGGGGGCGTGGTCATGACCGGGGGACGGATGCTGCTCATCTACCGGCGGGGCGTGTGGGACCTGCCCAAGGGCAAGCTCGACGATGGCGAAGCCTCAAAGACGGCGGCTGTGCGGGAGGTAGAGGAAGAAACCGGTGCCCGCGTGGCCCTCGGCGACAGAATCTGCACTACTTACCATACCTATACCCTTAACGGGAATCGTATTCTGAAGCGGACAAAATGGTACCGCATGTCGCTTATCGACGACAGTAAGATGGCCCCGCAGGCCGAAGAGCAAATTGAAAAAGTAGCGTTTATGGAGCCAAAACAAGCGCAGGTGGCCCTAGCTAACTCCTACAGTTCCATTCGCCATGTGGTTGAACAGGCCATGCTGGTAAAGCAGTCGTGATACATAGATGAAATTACAGCTGTTTCTGATCGCTCATTTGCTACTGCTTGCGCCGTTCTGCTACGGGCAGTCAGTTAATGCACCCCTGCAAGCGCCGGGTAATTACCAGCTGGTGTGGGCTGATGAGTTTACGACCAATGGCCCGCCCAACCCCGCCAACTGGACTTATGAACGGGGCTTCGTGCGGAATAACGAGCTACAATGGTATCAGCCCGACAATGCCCGCTGTCAGAATGGATTCCTCGTTATTGAGGCTCGTCGCGAAAACCGGCCCAATCCCACCTATTCGGCCGGTAGCAGTGTCTGGAACACCAGCCGCCCCACCATTCAGTATTCGTCGGCATGCCTTATCACCCGTGGCCTGCATAGCTGGCAGTATGGCCGTTTCGAGATGCGCGGACGTATTGACACCCGCGCCGGGTTGTGGCCCGCGTTCTGGACACTTGGTCAAACCGGTCAATGGCCATCCAACGGCGAAATTGATATCATGGAATACTACCGGAACATGTTGCTGGCCAACGTAGCCTGGGGAACAAGTACCCAATACAAAGCGGAATGGCGGACGGTAAGAAAGCCAGTCGACATGTTCAACGATCCGGGTTGGGCCAGTAAATTCCATATCTGGCGTATGGATTGGGACGAAACGGCTATTGCCCTTTATGTAGATGACACGCTGCTTAACCGCGTAAACCTGTCGGAAACGATCAATACAGATGGTTCCGGCTTCAATCCGTTCCGGCAGCCGCACTATATATTACTCGACCTGGCTGTTGGTGGGGATCAGGGAGGCGACCCATCAGCCACGGTTTTTCCAGGTCGGTTTGAGGTCGACTACGTGCGGGTTTATCAGAAGCAGTAAGGAGGGATGTGTACTCGAAGTATAGTGATCGTATAGACTAAACCGTTACTTGAAATGGCAGCCCGTAAGCTGCCGTTTTTTTGTGTGTAGCTAGTCTATTTTACGTCAACAGACCCTTTTAATGGAAAAAGGACGCTTCTAATAAATAATTGACCTGAGGGCTGTAATAAGCCCGGTAAAAATGCTTGCTTTGTTCCGTTACTGCATCACACAAAACACACACAAAGACCCCTTACTTTATGAAACGGTTAACCCTATACCTGACTGCACTCGTTGCCGGTGGCGTACTTTATGCGTGCCAGCCTATTCCTGAAGACGCAGCACCTGTCAATTTGACGGAAATCGATTTGGCGATAGAAGCCAATATAAAATCTCTCGGTTTCAGTACTGCCGGTATGCAACGTGTAGCAGGCGGCTACATCGTTGAAAATGACATCTTTATCGACGAACATCAACTCGATAATGGTAAGCAGCTACAGCTGTTGCGGGTGGGTAATGAAGAGCAGTACCGCACCACTAACCTTGTCAATAACCTTCCCCGTACGATTACAGTGTCGTTGGCTACTGGCCTGCCTGCTGGTTACACGGAAGCAATGGATGTAGCTATTGCACGGTATAATGCCGAACCGCTGCAAATTAAGTTTGCCCGCGTGCGCACCGGAGGTGATATCAGGTTTGTAGCCGCGCCCGCTGGTGTGGGCTATCTGGCTTCGGCTGGTTTCCCCAGTGGTGGCAATCCCTTTAACCAGGTGAAAGTAAATACTGCGTTCCTGACAGCATTCGACCCTGCTACTAATACCGTTAAGCTGAATAACTATGCATCGATTTTCGCGCATGAGATGGGCCACTGCATTGGCTTCCGCCATACCGATTACATGGACCGGTCATTTAGTTGCGGTGGTGCAGTTGCCAACGAAGGAGCCAGCAGCATAGGTGCTATCCAGATTCCAGGCACGCCAGCCACGGCTGATCCTAACTCGTGGATGCTGGCCTGCATTGGCAGCACCACCAACCGCCCTTTCAACGCGAATGACAAAATTGCGTTAGACGCACTGTATTAACCGTTTTCTCTTTCCTGGCAGTAACGTCCACGCGAAAGCCCGGCTATTTACAGCCGGGCTTTCGCGTTTTTTATTGAATTAACACCGGTGTAATGTGCTGAACACCAGCCGAGTCGATTACCCGCAGGAAATGAAGGCCCGTGGCTAGGTTGGTAGTGGGCATTTCTTTCACGGTACCGGTGAGCCGCGCCGATTTTTCGCGCTGCCCGTTGGGCGAGATCCAGGTGCCAATGCCATCGGGAGCCTGAATCACCACAGTAACGGGTCGGCCCGCCGCTACGGGGTTTGGAAACAGAAACTGTTCGTTGGCCTGAATATGATAGACCGTTTCCTCGTCGGTCAGGATGGTTTCGCCGGTCTGGGTAGTGATCCTGATGCGGTAGCGGACCGTGCCGGTTGTTGGCGGTCGGTCGGTAAACGTGTAGTTCAATTGACTGGCGGTAGGGGTTAAGGTTGCCAGCGAAACAAAGCCCTGCGCACTCGTAGCTCGTTCGAACGTGAGTGACCGTAGGTTCCAGGCGGTACTGAGCGTAAAGTCGAGGCGGGCAGTGTCAGCTACGGTTTGGCGGGCCAGCCACGTTGACACGTAGCACTCTACGCCCTGCAACTGGTAGTTGATGGTAAAGCCCGGCTGGGTAGGCCTTCCGGCAAGAATAGGCGCAACAGCCACGTAGAGGCCATCGGCCGGTGTCAAAAACGCAACGGTATCGGTGGTCTGCCGGAGCGGCTCCAGATACTGAGTGCCCAGTTTGTACACTTGATACGCCACCACGCCGGGTTGCCGGCGCCAGCTAACTGCGGCCAGGTTGGGGCAATTGAGTACTACCCGCAACCGCGTGGTCTGTGCCACGGCACAGGTGTCGGACAGAAAGGTGCCAGCGTCTGACACCACTCTGAAGCGGGCTGTTTGTGTGCGGTTGGGTGGAGTCCACCAGGCAAGCTGGTCAGCCAGGCGGATGTCTTCGGCGATGGGTTGCCAGTTGGTTTCGCCTGCCGTTTGCACTGACAATGTACCGCGAAGAGCCTTATCGCCCCGCCAAAGCCAGCGGATGGGCTGCGCCTCGCCCGCAGTGAGCACGGCCCCGCCCGTAGGGTTGAACCACGTCAGTACCGAATCGAGGGTGTAGGCTACGGCGTAGGCTTGTGGCCCGTCGGGCAGGGCAGTGCCCACCACCCGGATGCGGTACACGCCCGGTATGGG
Source organism: Fibrella rubiginis (assembly GCF_017353185.1). Classification (GTDB taxonomy): domain Bacteria; phylum Bacteroidota; class Bacteroidia; order Cytophagales; family Spirosomataceae; genus Fibrella; species Fibrella rubiginis. The sequence continues at coordinate 39,310 of NZ_JAFMYV010000002.1, forward strand.
ATTCTGGACGGATGCCTGTTCTGCGTTATTCACCCGGTCAGTTCCCCGTCGGGCGGGCAGCGTTACCGAGTCGGGGTGCAGCGCCGCCGACAGCACCCAGGGACGGATGGTAGTACCATTGGGCAAGTCAAGAAGCAGATCAAGGTTTTGCCGGAGGGCAGCCGTAGTGGCTGGGGTGTCGTTCCAGGCAAGGGCCACCGCCAGCCGCGCCATATTGGGCGGCACCACCAGCGTAAACGACTGCGTGTTGCCACCCGTGACAGTGCCGGTTTTGTACTGATTCCGTTGCGCCAGTGTGACGGCTCCCAGCGCATCGAGGTTGCCAAACCCCGCGCTGTGGTCGGGGCCGGGCAGGTCGATGTCTTCACAACTGGCTATCAGGCAGGCTTTTACCCAGGCAACGGTGGGCAACGTACCTTCTTTGTCGCGGTAGCTTTGTTGCAGCAGCGCCGCCACGCCCGACACCAGCGCCGCTGACTCGGAAGTGCCATTATCGCCGTAGGCCACCAGTTCGGGCTTCAGGCGACCATCAACGGTGGGGCCGCGCGAACTGCGGGCTTCCAGCACACCCCGGCTGCTGATGCCCCCCACGACAAGGGTGTTTTTGGCTTGTTTAAACTCTCCCGTCAGTGTCATAAACGGCCCCGGCAATGGCCCATTTCTGGGTAGTTCCAGTCCGCTGTTTCCCGACGAAAATACGTGGAGCAAGGTGGGCTGCTCTATAACCTGCCTGTCATAAGCGCGAGCGTCGGGGCCATACAAGCGTTCGATACCAACCCCGTAGGAATGGTTCTGAATAGAAACGCCCTGACTGCGAAGGTCGGGCAGGGTGTCGGGGGCCAGCCTGTCGTAGGACGACGAAACCAGCCGTACCCCCCACGCAACCCCCCGGCTGCTGGGGGCAGTGTTACCCGCACCAGCCAGCAGGGTGGTCATGGTAGAGGCATGGTCGGTGAATGATTTGGCCAGGGCCCGGCTAATGACAACGCGCCCCCGAAAGTCGATGTCTGAGGTGTCAAACGGTTGCTCCTTCACCGATACCACCAGGCCTGCGCCGGTCAGCGAAGGGTAGCGCAACCGTGCTGCCTGAAGACCATGCTGCCCCAGATCATAGCCACTAACGGCCTTGCGAGCCTGTTGGGATTGGGCAGCCAATGGGCTTGCCGTACGCAGGAGACCCAAGCACAGGCAGAGCAAAACGCGCACTGTAAAGCAGAATCGCATGGGTGAATTGGAAGAATCAGGTTACAAAACAAATGTACCCGTTTGGACGGTGGTGTCAGAAAAATTATGGGCACAATCAAACACACGGGAAAATTCTCCGTTTGTGCCCAGACGGAGAATCATTGCTTTTAGAATGAACAAAATGCACCGAACTAATTATAAGCAAAAAAAGCCGTCCCCACTGCACATGAAGGCGGCTTTTCTGTACGTAGAACTGTATTGCTACAATCACCTCTTTTCATTTTTAATATCTGTCAATTCTAATCCGTAGCATATGCACTCGACATACTAATTCCTGTCAGACTGACCGTTTCGGCTACCGACAAGCCTTGTTGGGGCTTTTGGACAAGTGACGCGGTGGTCAGTGCAACCAGCGAGATCAAGATCATAGGGACGGTCCGCCGCGGCGGTGTCTATGCGGCGGACGGGTGATACTGCCCACCGGCGTCAGGTTTTTGGGGTAAAAGTTGTACTTTCCCGCACAGCTTCCATCCAACTCAAAGACAAGGGCGGCTGACCGTTGAGGAGTCATACTTTTGTTGCTTGGCCGCTACAAAATTGAGCTGACTACTAGCTTTTCACAATCCAAGCACGCTCTCACAGATTAATTCACGAATCAATACCAGTCGGCAAGCGCTTAACATCATGGATCATCCTTTTCTCGATGTCGTTGTCATCGGTGCGGGTCATGCGGGTCTTGCCATCAGCAAGCTGTTATCCGATCACCAGCTTAGCCACCTGGTATTCGAACGGGGTAAGATTGGCGAGTCATGGCGTTCGCAACGTTGGGACTCCTTTAAACTTAATTCGGTCAATAGGCTAAACCTGTTGCCAGGACAAACGGCCGTTTTCCAGGATTCAGAAGCGTTTTCTTTCGCACCGGAGTTCGTAACCCAACTAGAAGCGTATGGTCAAGAGTTCGCCCTGCCCATTGTTGAAAATGCGGTTGTTACAGCTATCGAAAAAGACGAAACACGCTCTTTCTTCTCCATTCGTGTTTCGATCCAGGGCGTTCCAGAAGTCTATTACAGCCGACAAGTTGTCGTTGCTTCCGGCGGGCAAAACAAACTAACCGTTCCACATTTTGCCCAAAAGATCGCCCCCGATATTGTCCAAAAACATGCCTCTGAATACCGCAGTGCGGCGCAGTTACCGCCAGGAGCCGTGTTGGTGGTGGGCAGTGCACAATCGGGAACGCAAATAGCCGAAGACCTGAGCAATGCGGGCCGCCAAGTTTTCCTGTCCACCTGCAAAGTAGGCCGCATACCCCGAACGTACAGAGGTAGGGATATTTTCGACTGGATGTTCGAGATGGGCTTGTACGATACGACGCATGAGGAAGCAAGCCCCGACTTGTTACAGACGAGACCACCGCAGGTCTCCGGCGTAGGCATTCGTGGAAAAACCTGCAGTTTGCAATCGTTAGCCCGAAAAGGTGCGGTAATTTTAGGCAAAGTGGAAAACGCCGACAGCGATACGGTTTACCTTCAGCCCAATGCTGCCGAACATGTACTGTTCGCCGATGCGTTTTCCGCTAAGTTGAAGAGCGCCGTTGACGACTACATTCGCCAAGAAAACATAGCGGCACCTTCGCCCGAAGAAGACCCCAACGACCTGCCCGACGAAACCGCTTCCTGCATAGTCTCCGTTACAACGCTTTCGCTAAAAGCCAATAACATCACATCCGTGATTTGGGCAACAGGCTTCAGTAGTGATTTTAGTTACCTGAAGCTACCCGTTTTCAACGAAGACAGAACACTCAGACACCATAATGGTATCGCTGAGGTGGATGGGCTGTATTTTCTAGGGCTTCCCTGGCTGCGCAAAAGAGCGTCAGGCATCATCTGGGGTATCCAGGACGATGCGTCCTGGATTGCCAAACGAATTTTGCAATTCGGTGAACGCCACAAACCGGCTGTTTAAACTGTCGGGGTTGGCATAAACGGCGCACACCCCAAAGCATCCCACCGCCTCTCCTTTTAGAAAAAATAGACGGGTCTTACACCTCGTATGCTGCTCAGGTTGGCCAGACAATAAGATTTAATATGACCTAAATGGAAACATTAGGTCAATACGTCAACGAAGACATCCGCATCAGCGTACAGAGCCCGCTTACCCAACCACAACTGTCGGCGGCTTCAGTTCATATTTAGAATCAAATCGACCACCTGATTAGGGTGCTCAAGACTCTAATAACCAAATGCCGGAGCCAGGCAGAAAGTCCTGCTGGCAACGGCTATTCAGTTAGCCTCACTTTCTACTTGTCAAGTATTTTTCGACGTCAGCGGCCATCACGCCTACCGCCTTGACGGCTGCTGTTAACTGCTCTTTAGTACAGCCAAACTTTTTGGTCCAGTAAGCAACCTCATAGTCTTCATGAATATTGATCCGTTTGTCGTCGGCGGGTCCAGTTTTACTCTTGTCGTCTGCCATCTTGATTGGGGTTTACGTGAGTAAAAGGCTACATCATCCTGCTATGTGAAACAAATGAAGTGATTCCAGCAGCATGGTGAAATGTGGCCGTTTTGTAGCAATCTTAACCACTTTTTGAGGGGTATGTCCTGCGATAATCAGTGAAAATGCTTATCATTAGCTTATCAACTATATCGGTTGAGGGGCATGTATTGTAATGTGCGTCATTTGCACCTAGGCATAGACTATTATTCCCTGATTAATGTCGAAAATCGGACCTCTGCTGCGGACGGTCGTCGACGCGGCAAGTATATCAAGCTGTTCAGATAAGCTCTCAAAGCTAACGTGTCGAGACCAAAATGTGATGTTGAGTTTGGTTTGAAATCTGACATTTTATCTACCTAGTATTGACCTGTTAGCGTATATAAATTTGTTAGAATTTGGCTCAAATGAGCGAGCTTACAAGCTAATTTAGTTCGTGGTAAACCACTTTATAATTCAAGTTGAAAGCTGTACGCCTTATCGTATGTATACTGTTCTGCCTTTGTTCGGTAGCTAAGGCCCAGCAATTTGCTGCTTCTGTACAACATTATGGCCCTGAAAACGGCTTGTCGCATCGGGAAATAAACGCCATTTTACAGGACCGGCGGGGCTTTATGTGGTTCGGTACCAAGTTTGGTCTAAACCGATTCGATGGGCTAAAATTTACCACCTTCACTAAAGAGCGTAACGGGCTCGATTTCGATGAGATAGAGTCTATTGCCGAGGACGCCGATGGCCTTTTGTGGCTCATGGGCGCTTATAAGGACAGTAGGGTGCGGATTACCCTGTTTAATCCGTTGACGAGCACGGCTATTTCATTTGATGAGAAATTCAAAAAGTATCCCTTGACAAGTTCTTTACATGTTAGGCAGCATGTGTTAGGCAGTCCTGACGGCACGATCTTCTTCGCCAGTTATCAACCGGCTATCCTGATATCTTACCATCCCAGGTCCGGCCTTTGCTACGTGCCCCTCGCCCACTATAAAAATCTGACCATTCACCATGTTACCGCCCATAACACCATCTGGGCCACCGCTGATGGCAATCAATTGGTCGAACTAACCGCAGATGGCCGTGTTCTCCATAACTTTCGACATGATCCAGGCACCATTAACGTCTGTTTGGGCCAGCCACATGCAGGTATCGAATTTTTCTATACTGTCTACAATTCAGACACCGATTTACAGGGAGTACTGTATAGTATAGATCAGTTGGGGAATCAACACCAACTACCGGCTTCACTGCGGCAAGGAAGAACTGCGTTTTTCTCCCCAGTATACTATGCGTTTGATAGTAGCGGATTGATTTGGACTGGCACCCATTTACGAAGTGTCACCAAAGGAACCCTATTGGATTTGAAGGAGCAACTGGCAGGCCAGTCGATTGACAATCGCTGTTTCTTCGCCGACAGAAACGGCTGGATGTGGTTAGGGACCAGTTTTGGGGTGTACCAGGTTAAGGTAACGGAAAACTACTTTCACCGCTTCTTTTACGAGCCAACCAACATTCAAGAAAAGGCGGCATCCATTCGGGGTATTTCCGTTGTTGGGGATAAGCTATACGCCAACCTGGAAAAAAAAGGCTTATTTAGCTGCGATCTATCGGGTGAGTTAGTCAAAAAGCTATTAGTGAGTGGCATTTCTTACGGCTTAAGCAATAGTCAGCCTGGAAAACTAAAAATAGGCCAGATGGATTTAGTCACGTATGACATTCGAACCGATTCGCAAACGGTCTCTCCATTGCCCAATGGCGGATCGATCTGGACAATGTCCCCATTTAGTAACCAGCACTTTCTGGCAGGTGGAATGGTAGGTCTCTGGCTTGTCGAGACTAAAACGGGACAGGTTTTGCCTTTTACTAGCTACAACCAGTTTCCCGAACTAGCCAAGTCGCATGTGCTTCATATCGGTGCCGATCGACAGGGGACTCTTTGGATCTGTGCGACTACTGGTTTATATACGGTTGATCCATCAGGGGGTATCACGGCTCGTTACTGGAGTGGAGGCCAGGGGCGCTTTCAGCTGCCTACCGACAGTTATCAGCATTTTTACCAGGATACCCAAGGCTTGTTTTGGCTGGCGACGGCTAATGCAGGGCTCGTTCGGTGGAACCGGCAGCAAAATACCTACCAACAACTCAGACGTACCGATGGGTTGTCCAACGACAATATTTACGCCGTCTATGCCGACCGGCGGGGCCATCTGTGGCTGAGCAGTGACTACGGCATTATGCAGTTTGATCCGGTACGAATGACCACCCGGTCTTACACGGTACAGGATGGCATTACCCACAATGAATTCAACCGCATTGCTCATGTTCAGGCCCAGAACGGCCAGCTTTATTTCGGCGGTCTGAACGGCATAACCGCATTTAATCCACCCGATTTTGAACACGAGAAACCTCCAATTACCCTTCCGCTGCAAATCGTCTCGTTTCGCCAATTTGATTACGCGCTAGACAAACTGGTTGACAAAACCGAAGAAGTGGTAAAAAGTAACTGCATTATTCTACAGCCCGGTGACCGGACGAGTGTACTGGACTTTGCGCTGCTCAATTACGCCGACTCCCAAAAAAACGTGTACGCTTACCAGTTTAAGGGACTTGACAATCAATGGACGTATCAGACTGAACCCTCACTACGGTTGAGTAACTTACCCTACGGCGAGTATCAATTATTGATAAAAGGGCAGGCGGCCGATGGTCAGATATCATCGGCGAACATGACCATCCAGGTCCGCATACAACGCCCTTTTTACCTGCGTAACTGGTTTCTCATGCTCATGCTGTTTCTTCTAATCGGCTCGGTATGGGGATGGGGCCGGTGGCGGAACTGGCAACACCAGCAGGCACAAATCCGGCTGCAAACCCAGATCGACGAGGCAACCCGGATCATTGCCCGGCAGGCGCAGGATCTGCGACAGCTCGACGAGACCAAATCACGTTTTTTTACCAATATCTCCCATGAGTTCCGCACACCCCTGACGGTGATTCTAGGCATGGCCGATAGCCTCCACCAGCAGGCCGACCCCCGGTTGCGGCAGTCGGTTGTCCTGATCGAGCGCAACGGCCGCAACCTGTTGCGGCTGGTCAACCAGATTTTGGACCTTTCCCGGCTGGAGGCTGGCGAGATGCCGCTCACACTCGTACGAATGGACCTGGTGTACTTTATACACTTCGTCGGCGAATCATTTGATTTCACGGCCCGGGCGAAGGGGGTACGCCTGATCGTACACGCTGAAGAAGCCACTTGTGAGGCTGATATCAATCCGGATAAGCTACAGGATATTGTGGCTAACCTGCTGAGCAATGCTCTCAAGTTCACCCCGGCGGGGGGGCAGGTAATGTGTGAAATGGCTATTCTGCCCCGTTGGCAGCCACTTACCCCGGCGGGCTACTACGAGCCACTTACGCCAACCGGTCATCTAAACGACCCGTGGATTCAGCTCACCGTCAGCGATACCGGACCTGGCATTGACCCGGCCAGCCTAACCAAAATTTTTGACCGCTTTTATCAGCGGCCCCACGATTCAGCCGGGCCGCGTCAGGCAGAATTTACCGGCGGTGGTACCGGTATTGGTCTGTCGCTGGTGCGGGAGTTGGTTGACCTGATGCAAGGCGGCCTGGCGGTTCGTAACCGATCCGGTCTGGATGAACCAGACCCCTCCAGGCTGGGCGCTGAATTTGTGGTTCGTCTGCCCTTAACCCGGCAGGCACCCCCGGCCGACGACATACGGCTCATGCCCATTTTGTCCGCTTCGGATCCGGCCATGACGACAGACCGCTGGAGGGATCCGGGCGAGATCGGCGATGGAGCCGAAGCCGGGGTGGAGAAGACTCCTGACCGCCCCTTGCTGCTGCTGGTGGAAGATAATGACGATGTGGCCGCTTACATTCAGACCTGCCTACGGGAGGAATACCAGATCGTGCGGGCCGAAAACGGACAGATCGGCATTGACCAGGCCATAGACATCATACCGGACCTGATTGTGAGCGACGTGATGATGCCCGCCAAAGACGGGTTTGACCTCTGTGACACCCTGAAGAACGACGAACGCACCAGCCATATTCCTATTGTATTACTCACGGCCCGGGCCGCCGTAGATGACCGGATGACAGGCTTACGGCGGGGGAGTGACGCCTATCTGGTTAAGCCTTTTGGGCGCGAGGAGTTACTACTAGTGCTAAATAATCTACTGAATACCAGGCGGTTGCTGCAGTATTATTACAGCCAGCAGGCACTGGGCAATCCAAAACCTGGTCCGGTTTCCGTTGACGGGGCTGATGTGCGGGAAGACCAGTTTGTGGCCAAACTGCGTAGTACTCTGGAACAGCATCTGGATAATGTGGCTCTTGACACCAACATGATTTGTCAGTTGATGGGCATGAGTCGAAACGCGTTGTACCGCAAAGTAATGGCGCTAACAGGCACGTCGGTAATCCCTTATTTGAGGGCGCTTCGCCTGCAAAAAGCCGAAGAACTGCTACTACATTCAGCCCTGAGCGTTGCAGAAGTTGCTTATGCGGTCGGCTTCGACAATCCCCGGTATTTTAGCCGCGTTTTTTCGGAAGAGAAAGGAGTCTCCCCCAGTAGCTTCAGGAGCATGGCGTAGCGGAATCGTATCCCAGCCGTAGGATTCACCTACGTATGCGACTGACTATGGTTGACGATTGCTAAAATGAAATCAAGTGTTTTTGTCAGTACGGTTAGATCAACTCAAAACGTTTTGAGTTGACCATAATATCTGCATACAGCATAACGAGATCTGCATCGTCCTCGTCCGGTATGTGGGTCAGGTGACAGTTCGACAACGGGTTTAGTGGCAACTAAATCGCAACGAAAGCCTCTATCAGCGGGTCGACAGCGTCTAGTTTGGTTGTCATGGACAGATGGGATGGGTCCGCCGTTTGTGGCGAAGCGATTACTATCCCATTTACTTTAAGCAGCTTCGACGGTCCGGCTTATTAAAAACAGCAGGTTGGGCACCAGCGGAAAAACTGGCTAGTCTGTTTGAGCAGGCCCAATTGTGCATATATTTTTGTTTAAACAAAACTCGTTTAAACAAATATCAGTTGTTTAGGTGTCATCCGTTCGATAGGCACTATGGACTACCGCAATGAATACCACCGGCTGATTGGTAGCCTGCACAAAACGGCGGGCTACATCACCAATCATTTCCAGCAAAAACTGGCCCCCTTCGACCTGTCAGTGCAGCAGTATGTGGTGCTGCGGCTGCTGTCGAGGGTGCACCCCGACAGCCTGACGGCAGGGGAGTTGAAAGCTAAAATGACCGACCTCAACCCCGACCTTACTCGTCTCACCGACCGGCTTATTGCCAAAGGCCTGATCCTGCGCGACGTAGATCCGCAAAATCGGCGTCGGGTGATGCTTCGGCTCACCGAGGCTGGCCATAAACTGGTGGAAACGGCGGCGGTTGAGTTCAACGATTTCGAATCGATTATCAGTATGCTGACGCCCGACGAAGTAGCGACGATGAATACCCTCCTGGATAAAATTAGAATCAACATAGCATGAAAAAATACGTGATTGGGGCCGGACTATGGCTCTTGGGGCTTGGCGGGGTTATGGCCCAGCCTAACGCGGCCCAACCAAGTGCGGCCAGTCTGCCGCTCGACAGGGCCATTCAACTGGCTTTGCAGAACAACAAAGGCATAAAACTGGCCGACTCGCGCACGCAGGCTGCCGAGGCCCGCGCCCTGGAGGCCAAAGACCGGAGTTTGCCGCAGGCCGCCGCCTCGCTGGCTTATTCGCGCTACAGTCTCACGGGACCGTTTTCGCTGGGGCAGGGTGCCGACGGGAAACCACTGTTTGGTTTGCCGGGCGGGGCGTTCAACGCGACTATTGGCGGCGTGACGGTGAGCAAAGAGGTGTTTGGTGGTTTCGCTGAGAAATCGGCCCGGCTGTCGGCTGAGTTGCTGGCTCGTGCCAGTCGACTCGATGCCCAGCGCAATCGCGCCGAACTGGTCTATACCGTGACCGATGCTTACTACAACATCGTGAAACTGATTAAGTCAACTACGGTTATTGAGCAGAATATCAAACAGTTCGACGAGCGGGAACGCGAAGCGCAGAACCTGCAAAAAGAGGGTGTGGTCACGGCCAACGAGGTGCTGAAGATTCAGTTGCAGCGTAACAATCTCCAGCTTAGCCGCCTCCAGGTAGACAAGGCCCGACAAACGGCGCTTTATAATTTCAACCTGCTTGTTGGCCTGCCCGAAGACCAAACCGTAACGGTGGATACCACCCTGACTAACCCCGTCACGACGCTGGAACCACTGCCCAATTTCTTAGTTAAAGCTGCACAGGCCCGCCCGGAAGTGGAAGCCAACACCCTGCGCCAGCAGGCTGCCGACGCCCAGTACCGCAACGTGAAAAGCGGCATGTACCCACACTTTGGCGTATCGGGCGGCTACAACTACATCAACCCAAGCGCGACGATCCTTCCCGAAGCGGGAAAATTTATTTCGGCCTGGAACGTGGGTGCGGGGCTGAGCTACAACATCGGGTCGCTGTATAATATGAAGGGCAAGCTGAATACGGCCAAAATTGCCATTGATCAGGCGAGTTTGCAGAGTCAGCAGCAGAATGACCAGATCCGGTCGGAGGTGGTAACGGCGTATAATAACTACCAATTGGCGCTGGAGCAGCAGAACGTAATCCGCACGGCGGTGACGCAGGCAAAGGAAAACTACCGCCTCACCGAATCGCGGTTCCGCAACGGGTTGGTTGGCTCAACGGACCTGCTGGAGGCCGACAGCTTTCTGGTACAAGCTCAACTCAACGTCATCAACGCCACCGTCGATGCACAACTGGCTTACCAACGCCTGCTTAAAGCCACGGGCATAAACTTAAACTAGTTACAGGTCCAAGGTTTAAAGTCTAAGGTCGCTCCGCCAGCGAAAAAGGAACTTTAAACATTAGACCTTGAACATTGAACTCACAATGAATTCCAAATCAATTTTCCGTATTGGCGGCATGATCGTGCTGGTGGCCGCGCTCTTTTTCGGGTACAGCGAATTCCGCTACCTCCAACGCTACGAAACCACCGACGACGCGCAAATCGACGGTGACGTTGACCCCGTTACGCCCAAAGTGGGCGGGTATCTGAAGGCCATCAAGTTTCAGGACAACCAGCTTGTGAAAGAGGGCGATACGCTCTTTATTCTGGATGATGCCGACTACCGCATCCGGGTAGCACAGGCCGAAGCCGCTTTGCAGTCGGCGCAGGCCGGGGTGGGGGTGAGCCGGTCGAACATCAGCGTGGCGGCGGCGACCATTCAAAGCTCGCAAGCCACGGTGCAAACGGCTCGTAATCAGGTGTCTACTGCCCAGGCCAACGTGGCGGCGGCGCAGGCTCGCGCCCGCAAAGCATCGCAGGATTTCGAGCGGTACCAACGCCTTTTAGCCGAAAAAACGGTGCCACAGCAGCAGTTCGACGCCGTTCAGGCTGAGCGTGACGCTGCCCAGGCGCAGCTTCAGGCCGCCCAGGCGCAGTTGCAAACGGCGCAGTCGCAGGTGAGCGCGGCGGGTACGCAAACGGGTGTGACCAACTCACAGCGCCGGGCCACCGAAAGCCAGGTGTCGGTGGTCCAGGCTACCATTAAACAACGGCAAGCTGAGCTGGATTTGGCGCGTCTGCAACTTGGCTACACCATCGTGCGGTCGCCGGTGACGGGCGTAGTATCGCGCCGGACGGTACAGGTGGGGCAACTCATTCAGCCGGGGCAGGCGCTGTGTTCGGTAGTGAGCGCGGCCAACGTCTGGGTAACGGCCAACTTCAAAGAAACACAGCTGGCCAAGATGCAGCCGGGACAGGCCGTTGAGGTTGCCGTTGATGCCTTCGGCGACGAAAAGGTGCCCGGTCACGTAGGGTCGTTTGCCGGGGCTACGGGTGCCAAATTCTCGCTCCTGCCCCCCGACAACGCTACGGGCAACTACGTGAAAGTGGTGCAGCGCATTCCGGTTCGCATTGAAGTCGACAAGAAAAGTCCCCTCTACGCCCGCCTCCGCCCCGGCATGAGCGCCACGGTAGCGGTGGATTTGCAGAACAAGTAAGAATCAAGAAGTGAGAGGTAAGAGGCAAGACGTCAGAGGCAAGAAACAAGATTGTGGTTGCTAACGCCCTGTTCCTGTTTCTCGTCTCATACCTCTTGTTTCTCCTAACCCAACGTAGTTATGAAACTAGGCTTTGATAAATGGGTAGTGGTGATCACGGTGACCGTGGCGGCTCTGCTTCAAACCATCGACTCGTCTATCGTCAACGTGACGCTGAACCAGATGATGGGCAACCTCGGCACTTCCCTCGGCGACATTAGCTGGGTGGTGACGGGCTATGCCGCTGCGAGTGCGGTGATGATCACGATGTCGGGCTGGCTGAGTGCCAAACTCGGTCGCCGAAACTACTTTGCCGCTTCCATTATTTTCTTCACAATTGCTTCCGTTTTCTGCGGCATGTCGACCAATGTGTGGGAACTGGTGTTCTTTCGCGTGGTGCAGGGCATTGGGGGAGGCGGACTCCTGACTACAGCGCAATCCATTCTGATTCAGACGTTTCCGAAAGAAGACCTCGGCATTGCCAACGCCATTTTTGGTGTGGGGGTCATCATCGGACCATCCATCGGCCCAACGCTGGGTGGTTATATTACGGATAACCTGTCGTGGAACTGGGTGTTCTACATCAACATCCCGTTTGGTATTGCGGCTACGGTGCTTACCTACGCCTACATCAGAGAACCCGCCGAAAAAATGGAAGCTGGGGGCTTAGACTGGCTGGCCCTGATCCTGCTGGTGATGGGTATTGGCGGGTTGCAGATCATTCTGGAGAAAGGCGAAGAGAAAGACTGGTTCGATTCCCGTTTCATCGTGGGCATGTCTATCGCGGCAGCCGTAGGGTTAATCGGTTTCATCTGGCGACAACTGGCTGTAAAGCTGCCTATTCTGGATTTGCGATTGCTCAGGCAGCGGCGTTTTGCGGTGGGTACACTCTTTAACTTCATCCTGGGTTTCGGGCTGTTTGCGTCGGTGTTTATCATCCCCGTTTTCTGCCAGACCATCCTGGGCTATACGGCCAGTCAGACGGGCCTGTTGCTCATGCCGGGGTCGATTATGACGGGCCTGATGATGCCGGTGGTAGGTGGGCTGATGCGCAAAAACGTGATCTCGCCCATCTGGTATGCAGCCATCGGTTTCCTGCTGTTTTTCGGCTTCTGCTTCGACCTCTCGCACATCGGCCTCGCCGCCGGACCAGACTACTTTTTCTGGCCGCTCATCATCCGGGGCATTGGCATGGGTATGATCTTCATTCCGCTGACCACCGTAACGCTGTCTGACCTGAAAAGCGTCGAAATTCCGCAGGGATCGGCCCTTTCGGGCATGATTCGGCAGTTGGGCGGTACGTTCGGCACGGCCATTATGACGACCTACATCACTACCCGCACCATGTTCCACAGTTCGCGGCTGGGCGATAATGTGTCGATCTACAACCCATTGTCTACCGACCGAATCAGGCAGTATACGAATCTGTTTTTGTCGAAGGGTGACGCCCTGGTAACGGCCACGAGCAAGGCCTACCGGCTGATGCAGGGTACGGTGATGAAGCAGGCACTGGTGATGACCTACGCCGATGCGTTTTTGGTCATCGGCGCATTTTTTCTGCTGTGTGTACCACTGTTGCTATTGTTTATCGGTAAAAAAATTGAAGCCCCCGCCCATACCGAAATGGCGATGGAGTAGGGAGAAAAAGGAGGAACGGGGGAACGGTAGGAATGGAGAAATGGGCTTGTTCGCTTCGTTCCTCCATTCCTACCTTTCCTCCGTTCCTCCTTTTTCTCCCCTTTCGTACTTTTGGCCCGATGTACGAACCGCTCAACTCTTGCCTCATGACCAACCGCTACGTTATTCTTTTCTGCCTGTTTTTGTCAGCCTTTGCGGCCAACGCCCAAACGGCCAGGACCACATCGGGAAACCCCATTTTTCCCGGCTGGTACGCCGACCCGGAGGCCACCATTTTCGGCAAGACGTACTGGATTTACCCCACCTATTCCGACAAGTATGAGAAGCAGACGTTCATGGACGCGTTCTCGTCGAACGACCTGATCACCTGGACAAAGCACCCGCGCATTGTAGACACTACCAATATTAAATGGGCCAAAAAAGCGCTTTGGGCACCCGCCGTAGTGGAAAAGAAGGGAAAATATTACCTTTTTTTCGGGGCTAACGACGTCCACGAAGGTGAGGTGGGCGGTATTGGTGTGGCGGTGGCTAACTCACCCGCCGGGCCGTTTAAAGATCTATTGGGCAAACCCCTCATCGGCCATATTTACAACAAGGCGCAGCCCATCGATCAGTTTGTTTTTCGGGATAAAGACGGTAAGGAATACCTCATCTACGGCGGCTGGGGCCACTGCAACATCGCGCAGCTCAAGCCCGACTACACCGGCTTCATCCCCTTCCCCGATGGCAGTACGTTCCGCGAAATCACGCCCCAGGACTACGTAGAAGGGCCGATTATGTTTATTCGGAAAGGGCAGTATTATTTTATGTGGTCGGAAGGCGGCTGGACCGGCCCGAATTATTCGGTGGCCTATGCCGTGGCCGATTCCCCGTTTGGGCCGTTTCGTCGGGTGGGTAAAATTTTGCAGCAGGACCCCACCGTGGCTACCGGCGCGGGTCACCACTCGGTCATCAACGTGCCCGGCACGGATGAATGGTATATTGTCTACCACCGCCGCCCCCTCACCGAAACTGACGGCAATCACCGCGAGACCTGCATCGACCGGATGTACTTCGACGAAAAAGGCCAGATTCTACCCGTCAAGATCACCAAAGAAGGGGTGGCGAAACGGGTGATTGGGAAATAGGTTAATGGACAATGAATGGTTAATGGACAATGAATAATGTACAATGTACAATGGTCTGCGTACGCGTAATGCTCGTGCGTCAGCCATTGTACATTGTACATTGTACATTGTACATTATTCATTGTACATTATTCATTGTACATTATTCATTGTACATTAACCTGTCCCACTATTGGGCCGTTGTTGCAGGCTCCGATCACCAGCGTGCCTGTGTTGATGGGTATTGCCACCAACCGCCGGAGATCGCCGGTGAAAAACAGGCCGCTTTGCCGGCTGGTCATGGGCACAAACTGCCTCTTACTTCGCCCAATAAGTAGTAGCCCCTGCCCGGCATCGCAGCGGCCCTGCTGCACGCGGAGGGGGTAGTAATTGCCCGCCAGCAGGATGTCGGCCATGCCGTCGTGGGTGAAATCCTGGACGACAAAGCCTTGTACTGTAGAGAGTTGTGCCTCAGCGGGCAGCGCACGCAGCCGGAACTTGCCATTGCCCAGGTTCTCCAAGATGCTGCTGCTGAGTGTGTTGACGGTTAGCTCCTGTGCTTTTGCCAGCGTTTGGGCATCGAACATCGTCTCGAGGGTGGCTTTGGCATAGTCGGCATAGCGGATGTAGCGTTTGCGGAGGCCGTTGATCTGGTCGAGCAGTTCATCGCGGGAGGCGAGGGGAATATGGACACCGTTGATGCGCTGACTGATGATGGGGTCCACGCGGCCATCATCGTTGACATCGGCCGCCAGGATGGTCAGGGCAGTGTCGCCGCGGGCTTTCCACTGCACGTTCTCGCCGAGGTTGCCAAGCAAAAAATCCAGGTCGCCATCCCCGTCGAGGTCATGAGGGACAATGCACGTCCAGAGGCCACCGGTCTGCGCTAGTCCCGTTGTTTGAGCGTCTGCCTCAGTTAGTGTTCCGGCTTTATTCTGGAACAGTTTCACCGGCATCCAGTCGCCCACCAGCAGCAGATCGGGCTGGTTGTCTTTATTGATATCGGCCCAGACTGCGCCCGTTACCATCCCCGGCGTCAGGGTTTGGGCCACGGAGAAATGGGGGATGCCCGCGCTGTTTTTGCCGTCGTTTTTGAGCAGGTAGGAGGGGGCAGCCACCGGAAACTGACCTGGTACGGCCCGCCCGCCCACAAACAGATCGAGGTCGCCATCGCCATCATAATCGGCGGCGGCTACGCAACTGCCGGGGCTGTGTTCTACGGGCAGGCTACCCACTGGTGCGAGTGCAAACCGTCCGCCGTTGTTCAAAAATAGCTGGTCCTGATAGGCGGGTGAACCGGGGGCATATTCGTTGCCGCCGCGCACCACATACAGGTCAGGATCATGATCACCGTCGGCGTCGAAAAAGAGGGCGGCCACAGCATCAGCGGGGGTGTTTAGGCCGCCTTCGGGCGGTGGAAAAGTACCAGCGGGTGCGGGCGAAAACTGACCACTGGGCTGTTGCAAAAACAGTTGCGACGCCTGCCCCGTTGCTCCGCCCACAAACACGTCGGCGCGACCGTCGCCGTTCACATCGGCCTGGGCCAGGGCTGGCCCCTGCCGCGACAACTGGTAGGGAATGAGCGGCTCCTGCTTAAAATCGACGTACGGATTTTCGTGGTGAACAAACGAAATGCCCGCATCAGTGGCTGCACTAAAAAGGCTGTTCTGGGCCGGTAAAGGCGTTTTTCCGGGTAAGACGTCCCCCGCCTGCTGAATCGTAATTGTCGTATTTGGCGTTACGTTCGGCACCACGCTCATCTGCCCGTCGGGCCAGCGCACCTGCACCTGCACGGGATCTTTTCCACTGCCCAAGCCCACCGTCAGCACTGGTGCCATCGACGATTGGAAGCCCCGCGTGGGTATAAGCTCTTCAGTTTGCTGTAAATCGCCCCGCGTGATGGTCACGAGTGCACCAACGCCAAACCGGTTGCCGCCTTCTCCCGCCAGCTTGATAGTCAGGTGCTGATTGGCGGTCTGCTGCTCAGCGTTATT
Organism: Fibrella rubiginis; assembly: GCF_017353185.1. Lineage (GTDB taxonomy): Bacteria > Bacteroidota > Bacteroidia > Cytophagales > Spirosomataceae > Fibrella > Fibrella rubiginis. The sequence goes on from NZ_JAFMYV010000002.1 coordinate 55,839, forward strand.
CTGGTAGATGGCGGCGGGGGCATTGGTGTTGTTAATTACCAGATCCAGATCGCCGTCGTTGTCTAGGTCTGCATACGCCGCCCCCGTCGACACGGCTCCTTCGGCCAGTCCCCAGCGTTTGGTAACGTCGTCGAAGTGAAGGCCGTCGCGGTTGTGGTAGGCCACGTTGTCGGTGGGGGTGGCGGGGAGTTTGGCAATGAGGTCAGCAGCCGGCAGGTTCTGCTCCACGGTTTTCCCTTGTGCCAATACCCGTTGCTTGGCCTCCTCGACGTCATATTTCAGAAAATCGAGGCTCGTAAAATCGCGCGGAATCCCGTTGGTAATGTAGAGGTCTTTCCGCCCGTCGTTATCAAAATCAGCCAGCAACGCCGACCAGCTCCAGTCCGTGTTCGATATGCCCGATAGCTGCCCCGTTTCGGAGAAAGAAGGAGTGAAGGGCTTTGCGTTGAGGGCAGAGAATTCAGTGTTTGGACCGGCAAGCGTCATGTCTGGTGTTCCAATCTTTATCACCTGCTCTTGCCTCTTGTCTCTTGCCGCTCTGCTCTTGTCTCCCCTGTTTAGTTGCAACATATTCCGCATGTGCTGATAGCCGAAACCACTGTCGACCATAAGCTGAAACCGGTCGTACTCGTCGGAGCCTTTCAACAGTTTCTGGCGTTCCCAGGAGGCGGGCAGCATATCGGTGGTGACCACGTCGGGCAGCCCGTCATTGTTGACGTCGGCAACGTCGATGCCCATTGTGTTGCGCGACATGTGCGTGAACGCCGCTTTCGTGGATTCGATAAAGTGCCCGTGCTGGTCGTTGACGTAGAAATAGTCCTGCTCTTCGTAGTCGTTGCCCACATACAGATCGGGCCAGCCGTCGCCGGTCAGATCGCTCACCGCCACCCCCAGCCCAAAGTTGATGCCGCCCCCGTGGATACCCGCTTCGTCGGAGACGTCGGTGAAGTGTCCCCCTTCATTCCTGTACAGCCGATTGCCAAAGTAGGGATGGCGTTTGTTGCGGAGTTTGTGGGTGTTGAAAAACGGCGAATAGAACATGTTGCCATGATTGACCAGAAACATATCGAGGTCGCCGTCACGGTCGTAGTCGAAGAAGGAGGCCTGCGTAGAGAACGTGCCGGGGGCGTCGAGGCCATAGTCGGCGGCGCGTTCGGTGAAGGTGGGTACGTCGCCGGGCTTACGGCAGTTGTTGATAAACAGTTGGTTGGCGCGGGCAGCCGGGTCTTTCAGCGCCGAGTAGCAAACGTAGATATCCAGCCAGCCATCCCCGTTCACGTCGGCCATGGTCACGCCCGTTTTCCAGTGCCCCGCCCGACCGGCCACTTTCGCGGCGGACGTGATGTCTTCAAAAACAAGTGCCGTGCCTGACTCGCCTTTTTTGGGTAGTGATCTATTCAGGTATAGTTTGTTAGCAACCTGGTTGCCAGAGAAATAAATGTCGGCCAGCCCGTCGTTGTTGAGGTCGCCCGTTGCCACGCCGCCGCCGTTATACATGTACTCATAGGTCATCACGTTCTGGCCGGCGGTTTCCGTGATCGTGTTGGCAAACGTGACGTGGGTATCGCTGGCATCGAGCGCCGTAAAGAGGGTAGGGGCTGGCTGCTGGCAACCAGCTATGAATACGACTAGGGCGAAGAGGGAGGGGAAACGCATGGTTAAAAATACACTATTCATACTGGCTACCGGTTCGGGGCTGAGGCGCTTTTACGGGCGAGATACGATCACCTTTGCGCAGAAAACGCCACATATCCGTTACCAGGGCCGGAAAGACAGACACACCAACGCTGTAGTAGACGCCATTGAAATGCTGGTTGATGTCGGTCTGAAATATGGCACGGCGGTAGCCCCCCTGTATGCTCAGGCCCGCCCAGCGCGTGGCTTTCCACTGCGCGTAGGCTCCCACCTGCACGGGCACAAAAAAGCTGCGGTGGGTACGGTCAATGGGCTGGTCGGGGCCAAGGCTCTGCGGCAGGGCGTAGGCCACGCCTCCGCCCAGTTCCACCGGGAAGCTAACCATCCAGTGGCGGTTGTTGGTCAGGTTCCACCAGTATTGGATATTCATGAACCACAGGTCCGTGCGGGTGTAATAGTCGAGGTTGATGCGCCGGGCCGCGTCGCGCCGCCAGTTGATGAGTTGCAGGTAGGTGGCGTAGCTGAGCCAGTAGTAGCCCAGGGTGAGCTGATGGCGCTTTTCGCCAAACTCAATACCGGCGTTGACGCCCCACACATTGACGTGCTGCCGCTCCAGAAACGAATCACGGAAGTCGAGGTTAACCGCCAGTTTGGTTACGGCCTTGCTCAGCCGCAACGTATCGGCCCGGCCCGAACTGTCGGGTTGGGGGGCCAGCGTGTCGGGAGGCGTAATGAGCAGGAGGGCAGAGAAGAGCAGCGCAAGCATACAGCGCAAGAACCCACAAAGGGCCACTGAGGTTACGACGAAAAGAAACCGGCTTGTCGGGTCGAATCAGAATGTCTCCAGGTTTGGGCGGTAAGTTCATGCCTGCCCGGTGAAACTGGCGGTGATCTGCTCTCGATGACCCTCAACGTGGGCTATGCCCTTAGCTCGCTGCTGCTGATCGGTATTTTTGTGGCTACGCTCATTGCCCAGCTTAGCGCCAAACGCTACATCCCGGTTCTGTATTGGTCGGTGATCCTCTCCACCAGCACCGCTGGCACTACCATGTCCGACTACATGGACCGGACGCTCGGTCTCGGCTACGCCATGGGGTCGCTGGTGCTGGTGTCTATCCTGGTTACAGTGCTTGTTATCTGGTACCGGACCGAAAAATCACTCTCTGTCACCGACATCAAAACCACCCGACCCGGCCCGAACTGTTTTACTGGACGACTATTTTGTTTTCCAACACCCTCGGCACGGCCCTCGGCGATTTCCTGGCCGACAGTTCTGGTCTGGGCTTCGCCGGGGGGGCTGTCCTCATTGGCAGCCTCCTGCTACTGGTAGTACTGGCGCATGTCTACACCAACATTTCGTCGGTGGTGCTGTTCTGGATAGCCTTTGTGCTGACCCGGCCTTTCGGGGCTACGTTCGGTGATCTGCTGACCAAAGTACCGGCTAAAGGCGGGCTTGGATTTGGTACAAAAGCGTCGTCGTTAATTTTATTGGTGATCCTCGTTGGGCTGATCGTGTTTACGTCGATTCGGAAAAATACGCTTGCCACCCACCCACAAAGGAATCAGGACTGACCTTCATCACAAGCACAGCTACCGTTAAAAGCTGGCATTATAGACCATCTTGCCAATGAACTAGATCATAGGGATAAAATGGATTGTCTTTGAAGCTGCTATCGTCTAATCCCATAATCTTGGTTATGGCACCAGCCTCAAAGGACCAATAACCAATGTGTCCACCACTACTTTTTTTATGAGAATTAAACCTGGTGCTTAAGTTGTCGGCTGTATACCAATGCTCTTCTAGATAATTTTTTAATTTAATAGCCGCCTCTTGAGACGTATTTTGTGTAATAGACTGTAAGAGAACCAGTCCTTTGTCATCCGGAAACATGACCTGGTTAGGTACGGTAATCTGACTGTCAATTGGGCGAAGCATATAGCCAATCACGGCATCCTCAAACTGTTCGCGAACCAACAATGCCGCTACTCGACGGAGCGATTCGCCATGCTGATCTAGTAGCCAACCCAGGGAGATAATTCTAAGTACATGATTGTAGATATAATCTGCCTGCCACGATTTAATAAAGTGGTTTACAGCTTGATTATAGACAGGTATCAGGCTGCTAATTTCATCTCCGCGAGAATAAGCAATAGTTAGCTTGATAATTCGGTCATCAGCTAACATAAATTCAGAAGTTTTAAAACCGTCAAACTCAGGTCCTCTTTCTGCTATTAGTTGTCGATATTGCTTCTCTATATTCTCTGTAAATAGAATTAACTTTATCATCACTTCATCGTAATATTCTTTGTAAAAATAGGGCTCACGAACGCCTAGCCGTGTTTGAGTAGCAGACTGCTTAGCTGGTTCTATCGGACTTGATGATTTATTAAAAAAATTCATCTTTTCTTTAATCCAGACAATAACCTTATTCGCAATGTTTTTCATAATGCATCTGTTTATTAGTCGTTTACGTTAGCGTACATCCATACTGATATGGCTTTTTATCCTGTAGTTAATGTTGTATGATATAAGTTTTCTTTGCACTCAAAAATTTCTTCATTAAATAAGCAATATACCTCTACCTAATTACAAACGCATTAAATCATAAGGATAATAAGCATTGTCTTTATAGCTGCTATCATCAAGCTTCATTATTTTAGTAATAGCCGCTGCTTCATACGACCAATAGCCAAGGTATTTGTCATCTGATAGATGTGCATTATATAAGCTTTCCAAATTTTGGCGGGTATACCACTGATTTGATAAAAAATGATTCATTTTCTTTTGAGCTTCAGGAATAGATGAGGTAGTGATGTCCATTAAACTTTTCAATGCATCGTCGTCAGGAAAAAGTAAGGTAGGTACGATAATAGTGTCAGATACCTTATATCGAAGTAGATAGGATAATAGATAATCATTATAATGGTCTTTTCTGAATAAAGCGTCAATTTGATCGAAATAAGTTTTGTCGACGTCTAATAACACACCCAGTGACAGTATGGAAAGTGCCTGGCTATAATTGTCTTCCTCAAGATGCCAAGCCTGAATAAAATGATATGTCGCTTTTTCAACAAACGGCTTGAGGCTAAGAACGTTATCACCACGAGAAAATCCAGCGTCGAACAGCATTTCGTAGTCTCGTCCTATAATAAACTCTGATAACTTGTATTTATCATAATGCTCTCCGCGCTCATCAATCAGCTTTTGATAGAAAGCCAAATCAGATTCCAGGCGTTTTTGGATAGACACATATTTGCTGTCAAAATACTCTTTTGATTTATACTGTGCTCTCACTCCCTCCCTGGTAAATGTAGACACCGTTGGGGCGTTGGTATTTAGTTGGTTTGGCTGTTGCCCACCAAACAATTTTTTTAAAAAACTCATCCTTATGTTCGTTTAAATGCTAAAACCAACTGCCTATTTTACCGCCAAGCCATCCGCCCGCCAAGCCGCCAATAATACCACCAACTACACCACCGACTATAATGCCCACCGGACCACCAACTGCTCCTATGGTGGCTCCAAGCTGCGCTCCGCCCCAGGCACCGGCCATGCCACCCACAGCCGTGCCAATGGCCTGTTTGGTGTTGGTGCCCACCTGGTTGCCGTCAGCTTTATAACTCTGGTAGATATTATACGTATCAGCAGCAATGCCAAGGACAAGAGTAACGCGCCCCAGCACTTTTCCCGCTCGCGCTACTGTGTTTGCGTTGCGAACTAACCACTGATTGGCCCCACTAACAGTTCGTGTGCTCTGTATACTACGAGAGGCATTGTTAATGAAATTAGAAGCTCGCGAACTTCCACTGACCACGTTCGCCGGAGGCAAGTCTGTAAGGCTACGCGCGCCTGTACCACCCCGCGAATTTATATCGTAGTAACTAACACTTCCGTCCGGATTTACTTTAGCCGCTAGCCGTAATAAATCTGGTGATCCTGAACGAATCTTACCATCTATACGTGCCGCATCGGCTGGGCTCATTGCTCGTCCCAGCCGATTTTCAGTGGGGTCGAGCAGCCAGCGATCACTCATCTGTCTACCAGACCGCTTTGTATAACCCATACTAGGCGACTTGGTAGGATCTGCCTTCATCTTGGCATCCGCTACAATGTCAGTTGGGCCATGTGGATCTCGCGCCGCTAGATCAAGGCCCTGGTGACCATTCTGGTTGATAGCCCCTCCCTGTGTATTACTGATTACATCGTAACCACGCATACGCAAATCGGCTGTTGCTCTCATCTCACCAAAATTGCCTCGTTGGCCAGATGGTAGCGCATTGATTTGATCAGGCGTCAACCCGACCATAGAATTGGCGAAGGGCCGCGTTTGCGCTGCCAATTCGCCAAACTGGTTGCCCAGGTAATTTTGGCCGAATTCGGTGCCCAGCCCAACTCCGAATAAGCCATTGCCTAAAGGGCCATAGTCTAGGGGGTTATCGCCACCCATAGCCTCAGCCCGGCTGAAATACACGCTGACTTTGCCTCCCAATGAGCATTGCAGCTTGGCCTCGTCAACCAGCAGTTTGTAGCCGTTGACCTTCACGCCCCGGGCCGTCTTGTCCCAGTAGATGGGGGCGGGCACGCAGGCGCTGCACGAGACCTGGCAGAAGCCCAGGGAGGGAATATTGACAAAGGGTTCCTTGTCGGCCTCCGAGGCCAGGGGTGAACCGTAGATCTGGGTGTTGTTGTGGTGGGTGACCTTTAGCTGTTGCGGCAGGGCCCCTTTGTCGCACCGCAGCCAGCTACCATCCGGGACATACTTTTTATCACCCATATGCTGAAGTACTTAGTTAGAAGGCTTATACATTCCTACAGGCGCTTAAGCGTGCGAGCGTAGGTGATGTTGTAGGCGTTGGCTACTTCGGTTTCGGTATAGGTTTCAGCCTGCTCGATTAACCCCTCGCTATCTAGTTTGTATTGCCCCTCGTGGGTCAGATCTACGCGGGTACTCATGTCATAGATGTCGGTCATGTCTTTTACGAAGCGACTGAACCGGGGCTGTTCAAACTGGGCTTTGTTTAGTTGCCCATCAATGGTCACCTCAAAGCCCGTTGCCGTTTGGGTAGCCCGCAGGGTTTCTAGCAACGGCAGATCAATCGGGCCGAAATGCTGAGGCAGCACATGCTCACGCAGTCGTCCTTCGGCCGGGTAGTCACCCCAGATGCCTGCCGTAACAAAAGCAAGGTGTCCTGTCAGGATAAGCGATGGCACGGCCTGTTCCGGCGGGCCAGGAATGGCAGCCCCATTAACATCAGTGAAAACAACCAAACGTGGCTTCTGCCTACATTGCTGCTCATGCCACTGGAAGAATGCCAGTGCTTCGGCGCTACCCACATACTCGATCCGCTGCGGCTGGTAATCAACTGTCCACTGAACCGCTGTATGGTCACTTGCCATGAAGCCCACCTCGACCGTAGCCGCTTCAACGTACTCATCCACCTGACGGGTGTTGACCATCCGGTAGGCGTAGGCCAGTTCGTACCGTCGCCGTACCGCCCGAGTCGACGCAGGGAGATCTAATTGTAATTGACGGTCAACAACAAGCATCGTGGTTTTGGACTAGTTGGCAGTAGCAAAGGAGTGCGCACCGAACCGGGGCATCCCCAGGCCAGTGCGCACCTGTACAATACAGTGATACAGATTAGGCTTTGTCGCCCCAGTTGTTGTCGTGTTCAGCACCTGAAAAGGTGATCTTTTCGGCCGAGATTGTGATCGTAAACGTACCAGCGGGACGCTCAGGCCGTTCGGCCCGGGGCGTTTTGTCGAAGCGCTCTGCCCAGCCGATAGCCCGGCCATTGGTGAGGTGAATTTCTTTGAGCGTGCTTTTCTCCTGGTCTACTACCCGAATGGTACCATCCTGTCCCTTGTAGGAGTTGGCCATCCAGTCGGCCAAAGGGCCATCTTGTGGTGATGAGATCACCTCAATGTCGACCACACCGCCCTGCACCACCGATGAGGGACGACCTTTTGAGTCGATGCTACGACCCAGTTTGTAGGAGAAATGGACGACCTCCTGGTCGCTATAACCTCCTGACGAAAAATAGGCGGATACTGCTGATACTTCAGCCATAATAGTACTGGTTTTAGTTGAACGATTGATTTATGAAATGGACTCGGGTAATGCGATGTTAAGATTCATTCAGATCAATGTGTGGCGCTGTTGCGTCAATTTTAGCCGTACCATTTATGGTTACGTTCTTTGAGGTTGTCTTGGCCTCGGCCTTTGCATTGATCTCAACGTTGGTTTTCGTGGCGGAGATTTTCACATTGTTTTCTCCGGTAATCGTTATATCATTTTTGGCGTGCATCGTTATGTCGACTTCCGCATCCATCGTAATATTTTTAGCTGTCACAGCAACCAGACCCTTGGTGTATATTTGAATAGTGCCATCGCCTTTAAACGAGATGTGAAGGCCGGTACTTTTGTTGTTAGCGTTGGTAATGAAAAACTCCTGCTCATTGGGCTTGTCTTTCATTACAATCTTGTTGCCGCCCTTGGTCCTGATAATCTTGTTGTAATTATTATCTGACCAATAATTCGTGGTAGGATCCTTGTGATAAAGACTGCCCGACACCACCGGAAAATCGACATGGTTCGCCTCGTACGAAATCAATACCTGATCATTGATTTCCGGTATAAACAAACTACCACGCGCCCCACCCGTGTAAGCCATCGCCACCCGTACCCAGCTCGATTTGCCAGCCAGTTGATTAGGCCAGTGAAACTGAAGTTTCACCCGGCCCAGTTGCAGTGGATCCTGGTTTTTTAGCACCGTCGCGATTTCGGGCAGGGCCACCGGCTGCTTCACATGCGGGTTGTGTGGGGGCAATGAGGCCGAAGCTGGAACAGCCTCGAACTGATTCTCATAATTACCCACTTCATCAACGTAGTGGCTTATGCCAATGATCCGGTATTTCCCGACGCTTTCCTGTTTGTACTTGCCCGGCTCAATCAACTTCTGCCCCGTCACATTGACCGTCATACCTACCGTCAGGTTTGGGTTTTCGCCCGACCCCTGGAAGCGCACCATGTCGGTACCGTTCACGGCGTTGACCGTGCCACGGTGGCCATCCAGTTCGCCCGGTGAACCAACGTCTTTCAACGGCCAGAGTTGAGCAGGGTTGCCAAACAGGGCCGACGATTTGGCATAGGCAAAATCACCAAAGGTGCCGTAGCCCCCCGCCGGACTATGCGGCGCGTCGAACGACTTGTGCTTCTGGTAATTGTAGTGGTGCATCAGGTACTTATTCGGCTTCAGGCTGATGGCCATGTCGAAATGCTGCACTCCATCAATAACAAACTCCTGCTCGGCGGGACTTGGCTTGGCAATGTTGAGCGTCTGCCCGTCGTAATAACACCACTCGCCATATTCAGCGGCCAGCCGGTTTACGAAGGCCCAGTTCGACTCATCGTATTGGGCCTTGTAATCAATCAGGGCCGTGTAGGCGGGGGCAATATTGAATGAGAGTGCACTCCCACCATAATCACCGGCCACCGTACCAAAAATGTTGCTCAAGCCAGATTCGACCCACGCCCGCCGCTGACGGCCGTCTTCCATCATGATGGTGGGGCTGTGCCCCCGGATGATGTAGGTGTTAACAGTTTCTGAGTTGTTCGATAGGGCAAGTTCTGTAACGATGCCTAAAAACTGAAAGTCGGCAGGCACCAGTTTGTATCTGGGCTTGAAGCTGATGGTGGCTGGCTGACCAACCAACGCTGCATGAGCACCTTTGAAAAAAAACTGCGATTTATCTTCCAGATCCTCAAACGCCACCCGAATCTCGAACGTATGGTGGTCAAACAAAGACTGCTGAATACGCAGGCTCTGAAAGTGCTGGATTGCAGCCCCGCCGATCTGAACCGAAACGTCTACCTGTTGTGCCATATCTTTGTCGTTGATTAGTTGGATAAAGTGCCCCCATCAACCCTGTCCGGGTATCCAGTTCGACCACATATTGTCGTGCAGGTTGCTGTCTACATGCAGTTCACGGGCTGTGAGGCCAAGCTCAAACGTGTAGGCCCCCACCGAATCGCCTATCGTAAATATTTCATGGTAGCTTACACAGTACGTATCCCTGAAGGTGAGTGTGCGAAAAGTCATGCGTGTTTCCGGGTCAATGTAGGTGATTGATCCACCCAGTGACTTCATCGGATCAATAGCCCATTGCGTCAGTTGAGCCTCATCGTCGCCCATTAAATGCACCGAAATCTGCCCGCTCCGTACGCCCGCCGTTGGACGGCCCTGGCGGTTAACGGGCTGGCTGAACGATACCCTGGATGTGAGCACCCTGAGCGGCCTGGCAAGCCCGGTCATGGTGAAATGTGCTTCAAAAGACGATGCCATAGGCTGTTCGTTTTAGTAGTCGGCCTGAGCTTCTCCGGTCTATATTCACGGCTTACGTGTATTCAATCAGTGCCCAGTCATTATCGTGTTTTACCTGGCCGACGGTAATTTTTTCGGGCGAGATTGTGATGGTTGTAGTCATCTTGGCCGTATTAGCCGTGCCATCGAAAAATTCATCCATCTCCACGCAGTAGGCATTCGTAAAATGAATTGTCTTTAACGTTTGCCCTTCCAGTTCCCGTATGGTCACCGTGCCACTCAATTGCTTCGAGGGGCTGAACATCCACTCGGCCACCAGTGGGTCAGCCGATGTATTAAACGCCATGGTAATCATGCCGGCAAACACCCGCGATGATGGCCTGCCCAGCGAATCGATGTCCTGATTGATGTCCAGTATGAACGAATCCAGAACCGGTTTAAACGGGCCAATCGCTAGCTGGGCATGGAATGAAGGCATGGCGCTAAGGCAGTTATCGTTGGGGTGCTCAGGCCTGAAGTAGGCCCAATTAACCAAGGCTATGCCAATCGGAGGTGCAAAAAGCACCTCCGGGCTGGTTGTTTTCGTCTCTTAGGTTGATGCGGTGCGCTTACTTGATCTCAGCTTTGAAATCGTCGCGGCGGCCGGTGTTCTCGTTGCGGCCCTTTTCGCCGGTGAGGTTGATAATGAACGTTTTGGCCGGAAAGAAAGGCGTAATGTTCAAATCAACAATGATCCGGTCGGGCTGAATGGGATCCTGCCGGAAACGGGGCGGATCGAACGTGTCGATGATTTTGCCGGGTCCTTTGATGCGGTCCAGAAACGCCACGATCTCGTCGGTGAGTTGCTTCTCTACTTTGCCGCTCCAGTTTTCCATGGCGCGTTTGTTGAGGAAGTTCATCATCACTTTCATGATCCAGTCGAATACGCGCACCACCGAATAGGTCTTGAACCCCACGTTGTTGCCCGCAAACAGGGTTTTGCCCGAAAACGGAATGATCCGCGCAAACTCTTTCGTAAACGGAATCAGACCCAGCCCCTCCAGTTCACCCACTTCGGTTTTCAACAGATCCATCCGCACGCCGTCTACTTCCTCCAGCGAACCAAACTGCAAACCTGCCGACACCTGTGAGATGAGGTTCTGGTGCATCTTGCCCGCCAGTGCCGTTGAGGGTTCCAGATACAGGTCTTCTTCTTCACCAAACTCTTCGTACTTACCCCGCCCGATAAGGTGGTTTACGGTCATTATGGCGTTGGCATAGCGGGGTACGTCCTGGCTAAGGCGCTCGCGCTGAAACTCTTTGATGGTGTCTTTCAGGTCGCCCATGTTCCGGTAGTCGGTAATGAGCATGAGCTTGTGGTCAGAGGCGATTTTGGCCCAGGCGTCTACCACCGTTTTTTTGCCGAGGTAGCCCGGAATGACCAGCAACGAATAGCTGTCCTGCAGGTCGAACCGGTTGTATACCTGGTGAATTTCGTTGCGGACAAACTCAATCGTGTCGTTGTTATACACGTTGGCCGGGTCAAGCTGACTGATGCCTGCGTTGACAAACACGATGTTACGCACCTTGAAACCGCTAACGGCCGCGTTGGCAAAATACAGTGCCACACCCCGGTAGGTCGCTTCCAGTTCGCGGCTGGCGTCAAGGATTTCTTTGATATTCGACTTGTAGAGTGCCTCGGTCGTGTCGAACTGCTGCTGGGTCTCTTCGGCCATATCAGCCACGGTACCTTCCGTCTCCAGCACTTTCTTCCAAAGCTCCAGGCGGCGTTTCAGCATCTGCCGGTCGCGGCGGCGGTCGGCTTCTTTAAGAAATATTTCGCGTTTGGCCCGACGTTCAGGATTCAGGCTGTCAGCCCCTTCAATGGCCGTTTCCAGCAATTTGAATCCGCCGAATTTAAGTTGTTGCAGTTCCGCAATGTGCTGCGAAAAAGACCGGGCTGGCGCTTCGCGCTCGGCCGATTTTGGGGTAGGAACCTGGTTCTGCTGTGCTTCGGCCATGGCAGGAAAAGTCTGTTTGGGATGGATAACGCCTCTAGTTAGCTCGCCTGATCAATCTCGTCGATCATTTGCTGCACCATTGCCAGCATTGTGGCTTTCACCTGTGGGTTGGCTACGGCATGTTGCAGCATTTTGTTCGACCGCAACTGGTAGTTGATGCGCTGTAGATCCCGCATCTGGTCGTTCAATTCCTGCAAATACTCGCTTTGGTCAACAAAACCCTCGGGCGTAAAATCGCCCATGCGACCAAAACGGAATGTCTCGGCCATGGGCTCGCCTTTCTGACTGCTGAGCATCACCGTTACTTCGGGCTTGTAATGTTCCAGCACGTCATCTACTGATTCCAGATCAGGGGCGGCTTCCGCTTCAGAGGGCAGTTCATCCGTGAACTTGGCCACAAAGAGCGTTTTGTTCATGCTGATGGGCGACAGGCTGGGGGGCAACTCGCGCAGTCCGGGCCATGCGCCGGGCATGGTATTGTCAAAATTGAACATTAGTTAGCTGTTTAACGAACCAAATAAATTGGATTGAGCGACTAAACTAAACAAAGCTACGTATATTGACAACTGTTCCTATAGGTTTACTGGCATAAATAGAGGGGTACTTAGCGAACGGTAATCAGCTGGTTTGCCCCGGATAGGAACGACACTTTACGTTAACGAATCAAGGTAACACAAAGTATATAAATTTAGTATGAAATATCGTTTTAGGGTGGTCTGTATGCTAACTCGGATAAAGCGAGGCAGCCTCCAAGGCCTCAGATCAGAGAGGGTATACCCCCTGTTGTAACAGTCCAACTCCATGGCCGACGAATTCTACAAGCTCCCCCTCCGTCTCGATTTGCTGACTAAAAAAGCAGCCCCGGCGCGCCTCACCCATTGCTCCATGGAGGATTCGATTCGCAACAATCTCTACCTCATCACCACCACGCAGTATAACGAAGCCCGCTACGACGGGCAGTTTGGCTGCACCATCTGGGACGATGACTTCAACGTGGGCAACGACTCGATCTATATCCTCTGGACCGACCGGATCGAAAACTCACTACGAGCGTCGATCCGGCGGTATGAACCCCGGCTGGAGCGCGTAAAAGTTGAAGTGAGCGTGAACCGGGAAGGTACCCCCGATGCACATAAGCTGGTCATTATCAAGGTATCGGCTGAAATAGCCCCCTCTAACCGGCGACCATTTACGTATCAGCGCGAAATCGTCGTAGCCCCGTTTATTACTAAAATCAGGTGAAATAAACGGACCGCAGACGGAGCTGATTAAGCTGATCTGCGGCCCATTGATGATGGAAAGTCTCTCACAGAAAGATTTCAGCCGCGAAGAGATTCGCAAGCGCATCACTCAGCACGCGGCGGCGGTGTGGCAGATGCGGGCCAAAGACATCGATGCCGTCGATCCGCTGGTAACGTACCTGATGGAGGCCTGTGCTTATGAACTGGAGAATACGGCCAAGGCTATTGAGCAGACGCGGGGCCGTATTGTCGACCGGCTGGCCAACGTGATGTGTCCGGAGGTGGTTGATCTGCCCCGCCCGGCCCACGCCATACTCCACGCCCGCCCCGACGATACACTGGCTGATCTGGACCCGTCGGTGCAGTTTTTTCACCGCCCGCCAGCCCGTGAGGGCGTTGCGCCTGACATCTTCTTTTCGCCTGTAGTCAAGAGCCGCGTGGTAAATGGGTCGGTGCTGTTTCTGGTGAGTGAAGAAGGCATCGTAGAGTTCGCCGGGCCGGAGCGCATGGAATGGGATAAACAGCTGATTCCTACGTTTCCTGCTGACTACCAGTCGGTTTGGCTTGGTCTGGAACTAAACAGCTATGTGCCGTCGGTGAGTGGGCTACCCATTTACATTGACTGGGAAACGGAATCGGTGCAGCAAAAGGCAACCTATTACCGTAAACTTCAGGACCCTTACCAGACCTCGTGGTATCTTAATGGCAAGCCCGTTCCGGTGCATAACGGTTTCATTAACCCATCGTCGCATGCCGAACATCTGGGGCCGCAGCTCGACGTGCTTCACCTGCTGGAACAGGAGGTAATGAGTCAGCACCACCGGTCGTTTGTTACCCTGGGCAACCTGCCCGACCGGTCGGAGTGGGGCGCGGCAGTGGGGCTCTATCCGCCCGGTTTTAACCTGACCGAAACGCAGCGACTGCTGTTCAAGCGGGAGGTGCTATGGCTCGAACTCCGCCTCAGCCGGTCATTTCCGGCCAAAGCCGTAGCTACAATGGAGGTACGCCTGAACTGCTTTCCGGTCATGAACCGCTACCTGAACCGGCAGCAGCAACGCCTGAACCCGGCGCTGAATGTGTTTCCGCTGAAGTCAGACGCCGAGTTTCTGTTTATCCGCCGGGTATACGATGCCGACAGCAAAGACCTGTTCCGGTCGTCGCCGCTCCGCGATATCAACGAACTGGACGACAACACGTTTATGTGGCGACCGCACGATGTGGGTCGGTTCGACGAGCGCAATGCCCGCGAATTGTTGGAACATGTACAGCGATTGCTGCTGGACGAAAACCGGGCTTTTCGTGCCCTAGGCACGGGTTGGTTTGTGAAAACGCTGGACGAACTGAACCGCAACCTGGAAGACCTCCGGCAGCAGGTGCAGTCGATGCCCAATGAGGGGTTCAAGGCGGGGCATCCGTACATTTTCATCAAGCCCCGCAAGAACGACAGCAACATTTTCATGGAGTTCTGGAGCACCAATGGCAAAGCGGGTAACTTCATCGGCGCGGGCACACCCCTGACGTATAACGGCGGATACGACGCCATAAAAAGCGATCCGGCTACCCTGTTTCTGGTGACGACCACCGTGGGCGGGCGCGACAAGCCGGGCATTGCTGAAAAGGAGTACCACCTGCGCCAAACCCTGCTCACCCGCCAACGGCTGGTGACGATGGCCGACATCGAAGCCGAATGCAAAGCGTACTTTTTTGGGCGATTGGGCGGTATACCCGTCGACGTGACGGTGGAGAAAGCGTTTGCCGAAAACCTGATTGAAGGCGCGGGCTATGTGCGCTGCCTCGACGTGACAATTATTCCCCGCAGCCGCACCGACCTGACCGCCGCCGAGTGGGCCGCCGAGTGTGACCGCTGCCGACAATACATGGCCGAACGGTCGGCGATGAACCTGCCTTACCGGGTAAAAATGCAACCCTTAACCCCCGCCATGCGCCCGCTATGAAGCTGCAGCACTATGCCGACCAACTAAGCAAGCTACGCAGCGACGTGCGACTGGAGGTGATCCTGGCGGAGTTGTATTTTGAGGGGTTCGACCCAAAAAAAGACCTGCTGGTGCACCCGGTGGGCCTTTTTGAACGTAGCTACCGCAAAGACATCGGCGAACCCCGCGTGGGCAACGCCGACGTATATGGCGATGATGCCGCCTCCATTGATCCCGCGCGGCGTACATACCTGAACGTGAAGGTGAACCGCGACGGGCTGTATGATTACCTGCCCGAAGGCCTGTTCCACCAGCCCAGCAACGAAACCCGCGACCAGAAAGAAGTCTTCGAGGATATCGACGAGCAGGCCCGGCGGCAGCGGGGTGCGCGGCAGTTTTTCCAGCCCATCGAGCAGGAGTTTTATTTGCAGGGACTGCTGATGGAACTGGAGGAGCGGACGTATCTGGTAAACGAACAGACGCTCCGGCAACAGTCGCAAATGCCAAACGGGCAGGGCGACGTGCTGCGGCAGTTCTGGGATTTGCCCAACGATTTGCTCGATATCCGGCAGCTGAATAACCTGCTGCACTTGTTGCCCATTGCTCACCGGCTGGTACATAACAACGCGCTGGTGACGGAGGTCTACGAACTGATTCTGGGCGTTCCGGTAGAAATCAGGACTATTGCGCCGCTGGTGCATCTGATCAAACTGGCCGATGACGACGTGCCCGCGCCCAATGACCTGTCGAAAGCGGAACTGGGTGGTTTTTCGCTGGAAGGGCTGTATCAGGACACCATGCCCGCCTACGAAATCAGGGTAGGACCACTCAACAGTGAGCAGCTAAACGACTTTCTCGCCGATGGCCGCAGCCGCAAAATCATGAACCTCTTAACAAAGTATTTCCTCCCTGCCGAAACCGACGTCATTGACCACCTCCTTGTCGACGAAGCCAACCAATACCTGACCCTTTCGGACGACGAAAACCCGAGCAGCATATTGGGCGTAGCGTCCTATATTTGAAGGGGGGAGGTTACCGCTTCAGCGGCGAATTCTTTTCCTTGGCTAACGTATTGTAAACCAGCGTATCGGCCAGGCCGGGGAGCCATTTGTTCAGGAATACGGTGAGCTTGCCTTGGCTTGTTAAAATCAGTTCGCGTCTGCGATTTTTCACGGCGCGCAGGATATGGGTGGCGCATTCGTCGGCGGTCATCATGCTCGCTTCGTCGCGGACGGTTTCACCCGCCACCTGCCCATGCCCGTCGATGGCGGCGAAGCGGATGTTGGAGGCCGTGAAGCCGGGGCAGGCCGTGAGCACATGTACGCCTGAGTGCAACAGCTCAGTACGCAGGGCTTCCAGGAAACCGTTCATGGCAAATTTCGAGGCTGAATACCCCGTCCGAACGGGAAGTCCCCGGTAGCCTGCAATGGACGAAATGCCCACAACAGACCCCTTCGTTTTCAGGATATGCGGCAGGGCGTAGCGCGTGGCATATACGGTACCCATGTAGTTGATATCCATCAATTTACGGAGCACTTCCGGGTCGGCGTCGACAAACATTGACCGCATCGAAATGCCCGCATTATTGATCAGAATATCGATTCGCCCAAAGCGCGCAACGGTCTCATCCATCAGGCGTTGCATGTCGGCGGCAATGCTTACGTCGGCCACCACGGGGAGGTTAGTGATGCCTGCTTCGGTGAGGGCGTTGGCGGTGAACTGGAGGGCATCGGCTTTGCGGCCACAAAAGGCGATGGCGGCCCCCGTACGCCCATACGCAAACGCCAGCGCCTCGCCAATTCCCGACGAGGCACCCGTAATAACAACAACCGGTTGATTCATGGGACAAAGGTAGGGGAAGGATTAATGTACAATGCACAATGAATAATGTACAATGGCTACGCGCTGTAGTGGGCTGACGCGCGTAGCCATTGTACATTATTCATTGTTCATTGTACATTTTTTAATGCTTCAATCACCAGCGTAAGTTCCTCGGCGGTGGTTTCGGTATTGCCAGAGAAGCCCAGGCTGCGGTAACGGACCCGGCCTTTGGGGTCGATGATAACTTTGGTGGGGATGCCCAGCACGCCATACGAGTCGGCAACGCGTTGGTCGCGGTCGAGGGGGACGGTGAACTGATTGGTTTGCCGGGCCATGAACGACTGAATCCGACTCAGGGGGCCACCTTCGCGGGTGTTGATGAAAAGAAACACCACATTGGGGTCATTCTTGAAGTAGGCCGCTGCCTGTTGCACCGCCGGAAATGAAGCCACGCAGGGTCCGCACCAGGTAGCCCAAAAATCGAGCATGACCACTTTGCCCCGCAACGAAGCCAGCGACACGGTGCCGCCCGTTAGGGTGCTGAGCGTGAAACCCGGCGCGGGTTGGTTGACAAACGATTCGGCAAGTTCGGCCTGGCGCTCGGCGCGGTAGGGAGCCAGCAGATCGCGGACGTAAGCCTCGCCTTTAGCCTCAGAACCCAGCTTTTTGGCCTGATAGGTTCGAAGTGCCGACCGCAACCGGGGTGTAATTTTGCCTACGCGCACGCCACGCTCAATGTAAGGCAGCACCGAGTCGGCGCGGTTGGCGCGAAGGGCGCAGAGCCAGAGACGTTCGCTGATGCGCGGATCGGCAGCTTCGGGTTCGGTGTTGGGAATAGCCTGTTTGTAGGTGGCCAGCGCGGCGCCAAATCGGTCCTGCTGATCGAAGGCGTAGGCCAGCGTAGCGCGGAAATTTTGCAGGTCGGTGTTGCGCTGGGCGGTTTGTTCGGGCGTGGTACGTTTGGGTAAAGCGCGTTGCTGCAAGCCTGTCAGTGCACGCTGGGCCAGCCATTCGGCCTGGGGCAGTCCCCGCCCTTCGTCGGTCATTTGCCCGGCGAAACTGTGGAGCAGCATGGGGTCGGTGGCAGGTAGCGGCTGCTGAGCCAGAAACGCCACCAAATCTTTGAATTGACCCGGTTTGAAGTACGCTTCGGCCACTGAACTCACCAGCATGCCCCGGTACGTGGAGTTAGGAAACGCCTGCGTGAACGACGCAAACGCCGACAGCTTTTTGGCCAGGTCGGCCTCTTTCCGGATTACCTCGGCGCGGGCTTTCTGGGCGGCGTCGCCGGTGGGGTCAACCGTACGGATACGGTCGCGGGCGGCTGTAGCGCGGGCCGGTTCGCCTAACTGTTCATAGAGGTTGGCGGCGGTGGTCAGTTCGTCGGGGGTGGGTTGGTGACTGTCGAGGTAGGCCGCAATCTGGTTCAGTGCCGTGGCTTTGGCACCGGGCTTTTGCAGCTTGAGCTGCGTGGCAATCAGGTCGCTCCAGTACTGTGACCGAAGCTGGGGATTTTGCGCCAGCTCGTGCTCGTACTGCTGCACCGCCCAGGCCCAGTCGGGTTTCACTTTCAGCCGCGAAGGAAACGCCGTGCGCACCAGCACCGATGCCTGTCCGCCCGTGGCGTGGGGCTGTAGCCTGCCGTCTTCCGTATACAGAAAGAGTGGATAGAAATGCCCCTTGTTGGCATCGATCAGGGCTGAATTGGCCCTGCTCTGAAACGCAAACAACAGCCCTGAAACGGGGGCTTTGGGCAGGGTTAGTTCACCTGTAAACGCATTGCCTTCACGAACGGCCGTGGCCGTAGTGGGCTGGCTAAGCCGCATCTGCGCTGGACCTGCGTAGCGTACGTAGGATCCCAAAACGGCCGTTTCTGAGGCTAGAGGCGTATTTTTTGGCGTATAAGTAAACGAGACGACCTCGCCCGGAAGGGGTTTTTCGGGTACATACCGAAACTGCGCCAGCAGAGGAGAGGCAACCAAACAGAGATACAGGGCGAGGAGGCGATTCATGTATCAAAGTTACAGGATACCGTTTTACAGTGGGCAGTAAAGGTCAGTCGGCAGTAGCGAACGCAGGGGGAATCTTGGCGCGTTCGCTACTGCCTATTGTATCAATACGCCCGCGCAAACACGACCCGTTGGGCTGAAGGTTTACCGGAGTAAACGCAGGTGCCGGATTCGTTGGCTCCCTCGAAAGGGATACAGCGTATGGTGGCTTTGGTTTGCTCTTTGATGGCCTCTTCGGTTTCGGAGGTACCATCCCAGTGGGCCATGATGAAACCGCCTTTTTCGATCTGCACTTTGAAATCGTCGAAGGTGTCGATCACAAATGTGTTGGCCTCGCGGAAGGCAAGGGCCTTTTGGTAGATCGTTTTCTGAATATCGTCGAGCAGGGCCACGATGCGCTCGGTGAGGCCGTCGAAGGGCACGGTTTCTTTCGTTTTCAGGTCGCGGCGGGCCATTTCGACGGTGCCGTTTTCCAGGTCACGTGCGCCTATAGCCAGCCGGACGGGTACACCCCGAAGTTCATATTCGGCGAATTTGTAGCCCGGCTTGTACGAATCTGAATTGTCGTACTTCACCGAAATACCCGCTTTACGAAGTTCAGTCATCAGCGGTTTTACCTTCTCAGATACGGCGTCCAGCTGCTCATCAGACCGGTAGATAGGCACGATGACCACCTGAATGGGCGCGAGTTTCGGAGGAATAATCAGGCCATCATCGTCGGAGTGAGCCATCACCAGGGCACCCATCATGCGGGTAGACAGGCCCCACGACGTACCCCAGACGTATTCGAGTTTGTTCTGCTTCGAGAGAAACTGCACCTCAAACGCCTTGGCGAAATTCTGCCCCAAAAAGTGCGACGTACCCGCCTGAAGGGCTTTGCCGTCCTGCATCATGGCCTCGATACACAGCGTGTCGTCGGCACCGGCGAAGCGTTCATTGGCGGTTTTGGTACCCCGGATCACGGGCATAGCCATCCACTCTTCGGCGAAGGTGGCATACACTTCCAGCATCTGCCGGGTTTCGGCCTGCGCCTCTTCGGCGGTGGCGTGGGCGGTGTGGCCCTCCTGCCAGAGAAACTCGGCGGTGCGCAGAAACAGGCGCGTCCGCATTTCCCAGCGCACCACGTTGGCCCACTGGTTGATGAGCAGCGGCAGGTCGCGGTAGCTTTGAATCCAGTTTTTGTAGGTACTCCAGATCACTGTTTCCGAGGTGGGCCGCACAATGAGTTCTTCTTCCAGTTTTGCCTCCGGGTCAACGATAATGCCTGATCCGTCTTCGGCGTTTTTGAGGCGGTAGTGGGTTACCACGGCACACTCTTTGGCAAAACCCGCCACGTGCGACGCTTCTTTGCTGAGGTACGATTTAGGAATAAAGAGGGGGAAATAAGCGTTTTGGTGGCCGGTTTCCTTGAACATATCGTCCAACGCCCGCTGCATTTTTTCCCAGATGGAAAAGCCATAGGGCTTGATCACCATGCAGCCCCGAACCGCCGAATTTTCGGCCAGATCGGCTTTGCGTACTAACTCATTATACCATTCCGAATAATCCTCGGACCGGGCTGGAATTGCTTTAGCCATGAAACTAAAGTCGTAAGTCGATAGTCAGTAGTCGATGGTTGGCTGACGCGCTGACTGGCTCTCGCAGAGCTACTCATGCGTCAGCCAACCATCGACTACCGACTATCGACTATTGACTATTTTTTATTGAGATTAAACCTTGATTAGACCGTTCAGTCTAATAGACTGAGGGGTTGCAAAGATAGGTTTTAACTCTATTTTTGTAATCAATCAGCCGCCTTGCTTGTTATATAGGCGAGTCTTTGCGCGTTCCGATTTTGCTTGAACCCTCACTGATTACCAAACCGCTTTGTTTATGAAAACCAATAATACGTGGCGTTACCTGGCGATGGCCGCTTTGCTGGGTGTTGGAGCATGTAGTTCCAGCCGCCAAACTGCCCAGAATGCCGGTGAGGTAGACGACCTCTATGGTAACTCGGGCGATGCCGTGGTCGCTTCTGGCAACGAACGCCAGACATCAGCCCGGCAGGAGCAGCGCTCGGCCCGGCTCGACCGCAGGCAGCGGCTCAGTAACATTAACCCCGATTACAACGAAGAGCAGCAGTCGGGCGTGGGTGGCACCAATCAGCAGGAATACTATTCTGAATTAAGTGCCCGCAACGTGCAGCGCGGCATCTCGCCCGATCCGGGTTGGGGTGACGTTTCCAGTGCCTACAACAGCGGTTATAATAACGGCTATTACAATGGTCTTTACGGGGCCAACAGCTGGAATCGCTGGGGTCTTAACAACGCCGGTTTCTACAGCGGTCTGGGTTTGGGCCTCGGGTTAGGCTATGGCGGGTTTGGTGGTTACGGCTACAGTCCGTTTGGCTTCCGGTTTGGGTATAGCCCATTTGGTTTTGGCGGTTACGGGTACAATTCATATGCGTTTGGTAGCCCCTTCGGGTATGGCTATGATCCGTTCTATAGTTATGGTTACGGTATCGGCGGCTATGGTTTTGGTGGCTATGGTGGCTACGGCAGTTTCTATGGCTATCGTCCAACGGTGGTAAACAATTATTACGTGACCGGTGCTGACCCCTACCGTAGCAACCGGACGTCGGGCGCACGATATAGCTCCGCGTCGGGTCGTTACAACGGTGATTTCAATAACACGCCCCGTGCCAGCACCGACAACGGTGGTCGCCGGAGCGCCGGGGCCTACACGGGTACAGGTGGTTATACCAACACAACCCCATCGCGCGGCGATGCTTATTACAGCCGCCCTGCCGATGGTGGGTACAATGGCTCACGGTCCAACACGCGGGGTACTTACTACTATGACAACAGCGGAGCCGGTGGCCGTACGTCGGGTAACTCAGCACCTGCTACGCAGTCGTATGGTAACTCATCGCGCGGTTCGTCAGACACGTACTACTCAGCACCGAGCCGGGGTAGCAGCCGGGGCAACTATACGCCTTCGTATGATGCCAGCGGTTCACAAAACCGCTCTTACTCGCAGCCAAGCTATCAGGCCCCTTCACGCAGCTATTCACAGCCCAGCCAGCCGAGCTACTCGCAACCGAGTTATTCGGCTCCAAGCCGGGGTAGCTACAGTGCACCAAGTGCTCCCAGCTATAGCGCTCCCAGCGCGCCTAGTTCATCGGGCGGTGGTGGTTACAGCGGTGGCGGTGGCGGCGGTGGATCACGTGGCCCACGGTAATCAGCGTAGTTAAATACTAATTAATACATAGGAAAACCCCGCCATTCTGAGAGAGAAGGCGGGGTTTTTTCGTTTACTCTACAATGGGTATTAAACGTTCTGTGCGTACCATTGTCTCACTGAAAAGGCGTTTTAGACTACCTACATCCAGATCAGTTATGAACAGATATTTGCTTTTGGCTGGTGCCCTCTTTTGTGGGGCTTACAGTGCTTTTGGGCAGGATTATTCGGGCGACGTGTTTCGCTATTCTGACCAGACTATTACGGGTACGGCTCGTTTTCAGGGCTTGGGAGGCGGCCATGTAGCCCTCGGCGGCGACGCTTCCTCTACCTTTACCAATCCAGCTGGATTGGGCTTCTACAACCGGTCAGAGCTTAGTTTCAGTCCCGGTGTTCGGCTTCAAAATGTGGGCGTAAACTACGCTAACCAAAATACCAACTCGAACAAAGCGGTGCCCTTTGTGGGGCAGGCAGGGTTGATTTTTGCGGGCGAACCCTCGCGGCAGGGAAGTTTACGGCGGGGTACGTTTGGCATCACGTATTCGCGGCAGGTGAGCCTTGGCAATGAGTTTGCCTTCACGGGTTTAAACAACCGCAGTTCCATCACTGATGCCTGGGCGGCTGACCTGAACGGTCTTAACATTGCCTCTGGCGTGGTTGACAAGGCATTCAATGATAAGACAAACCAAGTAACCGATATCAACGGCGTTCCCGGTACATCCTACTTAGCAGCGGCTTATCAGCTTTACCTGATTGATCCGACAACAGCGGGTGGCTCAGTCTACACAGGTGCTGAAGGCGACAAAGTGACGAACCAGACCCAAAGCTATTCCTCAAGCGGATCACAGTCGCAGTGGACGCTGGGGTATGGTGCTAATTTCAACGATAAGCTCTACGTGGGTGGTTCGCTCGGTATTGCCAGCACCCGTTTTGATTTTACCAATCGCTATTCGGAAACGTTTGTGGGCGGCGACCAAATTCGGGGTCTGACTGACCTGAGCACGCTGACGGTTCGGGGTACGGGCATCAACCTGAGCCTGGGTGCTATTTATCGACCCACCGAGGCTGTGCAACTGGGTGCTACGGTGGTATCTCCCACCTTTAGTGGCTTAACCGAGACCTATGACCGCACGCTAAGTGCCGACATTATTGGCATTCGTCAGACAGATGCAAATGGAAACCCAGTGAGATTTGTGCCGGCTCTTCAACGCATTGCGTTACCGTCGAACGATTTCGACTACACCATTACTACGCCGTTGCGGGCGTCGGGTGGGGCTACGTTCTTTTTTGCCAAGCGCGGTTTTATTACCGCTACCGCCGAATACGTTGGCTACAGCGGCATGCGCGTAGGTACGTCGAATTATCAGTCGGCGGCTGATAACCAGGCGTTTCGGGAAGATAACAAGAAGAATGTGCAGGCAGCCTATCAGAATGTGGTCAACTTCCGGGTGGGTGCTGAGGTACGCGCCAGCATGTTCCGGTTCCGGGCGGGGGCAGCCTATTTACCCAGCGCTTACAAAGACACGTTCGATCAACTGGCCCGCAACGGCGACCGCAATTCGCTGTTGCTGTCAGGTGGGGTAGGAGTACGCAACGAGCGTTTCTTTGCTGACGTAGCCTACTCAGCGTATGCGTTCAAGACAGCCTATGCTCCTTACACGCTGAATAATTCGCAGAACTATGCGGCGGCGGTGCTGAACAACAAAGTCGGTAGTGCGCTGCTGTCGGTAGGGGTGTTTTTCTGATTTTTTGTCATCCCGACAACGGAGGGATCTACTTTCCTACAGGCGTATTGTAAATTAGGAAAGTAGATCCCTCCCCTCGTTGGGATGACAAAGAAAAAATTCTCTTCAGCCCCCTATTTGGGGGCTTTTTTTGTGCCATACCGCACAGTAAGGAGCGAAATACGAAAGCAAACAAGTCACTCGTTTAGTTACGTATACTAACTCAACCGGGTAACTTCGCTGGTCAACCCGCTTCTGCCCCTATGCTGCTATCTACCGAAACCAAACGGGCGTTCGACATCGCTAAAGCGCACGTCCACGAGTACCGTCACGGAGCCATTACACCTGCTCATTTGTTGCTTGGGTTGCTTCACAATGATGTTGGTTTGGCTAGTTGGCTGGTAGCGTTGGGCAAAGACGTTTATTTCCTTCGTGACTGGGCCGATTACCGCCTCGAATTGACTCCGAAGGCTGTCAACGGTGTAACAGACCCTATTCAGGATGCCACCACCACGCAGGTGATGCAACTGGCCGACCTCATTGCCACGCAGTTCGAAAGCATGGAAGTAGAGCCGAAACACGTGCTGGCGGCTCTGCTCAAAGCCAATGTGGCCTTCACCGCCGACCAGCTAAAATCGCTGCCCGTTACGCAAAAAGAGGTGCTGGACGCCGCCAAAGACGACCGCCATATTCAGGCCGCCGTCAACGGGCAAAGAGGTGGCGCTGCCCCGGCATTGGGCAGTGGACCGGATGCGGCTGGTGGTACCCCGGCTACGGAATCAGCGCTGGCACGATTTGGCCAAAACAAGACACAAGATGCCCGCGACGGCAAGGTAGACCCCATCGTAGGGCGCGACCGCGAGCTTCGGCTAATGCTCGAAATTCTGCTGCGGCGCACCAAACCCAACGTCATGCTTATTGGCGAACCGGGCGTAGGCAAAACCGCCCTGGTTGAAGGGTTCGCGCAGGCTATTGTGGCCGGCACCGTGCCCGCCAGCCTCCAGAACGCCGAACTGTATGAGCTTGACCTCGGCTCACTGGTGGCCGGGGCATCGTATAAAGGCGAGGTGGAAGACCGGATCAAAAACGTCATCAACGAGATCAAGCAGCACGATAAGGCCATTTTGTTTATCGACGAAATCCACATGCTGCTCAACCCCAACGGCTCGGTGGGGGCGGGGGTGTCGCAATTGCTGAAGCCCGAACTGGCCCGCGGCGAACTGACCGTAATTGGCGCTACCACGCTCGATGAATACCGGCAGTACGTGGAGAAAGATGAAGCGTTTAGTCGCCGGTTTGAGCAACTGCACGTGCACGAGCCTACCACCGTAGCCGCCACGCGCATGGTAGAAACGCTGATTCCGCGCTACGAAGAACACCATAACCTCAAAACCGACGAGGGCGTGGCCGAAGAGGCCGTTCGGCTGGCGCAACGCTACGTCAAAGATCGTCGACTGCCCGATGCCGCCATCGATTTACTCGACCGCACGATGGCCGCCATCCGGTCGATGGGCGACACCGCCATGCAGGACTTAACCACTCTCCGCGACCAGCTAACCACCGCTACCGACCACATGGCCGAGTGGGACGATGCTAAGCAACTGGCTGAATATCAGTGGATTTTGCAGCAGGTGCAACACAAGGTCAGCCCTATTTTACAGCAGCAAATTGAAGACGATACCCAGCCCGACACCATCGAGATTCCCGGCGTGCTGCGCGACTACCTGACCAACCGCATTGCCGAACTAATGCCCCTGGCCGAGAAACCACACGAACTGGTTACGAAGCTGGACATTGCCGCGATGGTGGCTGCCAAAACGGGCATCCCGATGGGTAAACTGCAAACCAACGAGCGCGAACGCCTGCTGAAAATGGATGATGTGCTCCGTAAGCGGGTGGTGGGTCAGGACCACGCCATTCGCACGCTGACGGCCAGCATCCTCGAATCGCGGGCGGGATTGTCGGGCGGGAAACAGCCGACGGGGGCGTTCTTTCTGCTTGGACCCACCGGTACTGGCAAGACCGAACTGGCCAAAGCCCTGGCCGATTTTCTGTTCAACGACGAGTCATTCCTGATCCGGTTCGATATGTCGGAGTTCAAGGAAGAGCACTCGGCGGCGTTGCTCTATGGGGCCCCTCCGGGCTACGTGGGCTACGAGCAGGGTGGCATGCTGGTAAACAAAATCCGGGAGAAACCGTATTCGGTGGTGTTGTTTGACGAGATTGAAAAAGCCCACCCATCGGTGTTTGATATATTCCTGCAAATCCTGGACGAAGGCAAACTCCACGACCGGCTGGGCAAAGAAGGCGACTTCACCAATGCCGTGGTACTGTTCACGTCGAACATTGGCTCTGAGTTTGTGGTGAGGCAGTTTGGCGAAGGCATCATTCCCGCCCCGAATGACCTGATGGAGATTATGTCGAAGCACTTCCGCCCCGAATTCTTGGCCCGCCTCACCGAGATTGTCCCGTTCGCGCCGATTTCGGAAGAAAACGTGGTCAAGATTTTCGACATCCACCTGCGCGGCCTCACCGAACCCATGCGTCGGCAGGGTATAGCGTTGGACATCAGTCCCGCCGCGCGCGAGTTTCTGGCCCTCAGCGGGTTCACGCCACGCTACGGTGCCCGTCCGCTCAAAGGCGTCATTCGCTCTCAGTTACGCCGCCCCATCAGCCGCATGATTATTTCCGGCGAGGTCAACAAAGGCGACACCCTGCAAGTAGATCTGGACGATAACAAAGAGCTAACCTGGAACGTCATTTCCGATACCGTGGTGGAGGTGCTTTGATGGTTGGCGAATATTTGCCTGATGTGTTTGGCTGTTTATCCGAAAAAGTAAAGCTGCCCGCTACAGGCAGCTTTACTTTTATTATTTATTGCTCACGCAAATGGGCTCCGCGCTGTGCGGTGGCTCCGCGTTGTAGTGTGGCTTCGCGCGGGCTGGCTTCGCGCGTCGTGCCCTTCGACAGGCTCAGGGTGACAGCCCATTTAATGCAGTTCAGGTTGTTGATTCAACTTCCCTGTCACCCTGAGCCTGTCGAAGGGCACGACGCGCGAAGCCACACTACAACGCGAAGCCACACCACAACGCGAAACCAACCCGCACGAAACTACATCATTACAATCCTGTTAACCAACAATTAATTACGCATGAACTCAACCGTTACCCTCAACAATGGCGTCGAGATGCCCCTCCTGGGCCTGGGCGTGTACGCGCCGCAGCATAACAACG
Source organism: Fibrella rubiginis (assembly GCF_017353185.1). GTDB lineage: Bacteria > Bacteroidota > Bacteroidia > Cytophagales > Spirosomataceae > Fibrella > Fibrella rubiginis. Next base: position 82,980 of record NZ_JAFMYV010000002.1, read on the forward strand.
AAGTGCAGCAGGCGGTGGAAGACGCCCTTGAACTGGGCTGTCGGCTGATCGATACGGCGTCGGCCTATGGCAACGAACGCGAAGTAGGCGATGCCATTCTGGCTAGCGGTGTGGCGCGTAACGAGCTGTTTATTACCACCAAAGTCTGGAATGACGACCAGGGATACGACAAAACACTTCGCGCTTTCGACCGGAGCCTGGACAAACTTCAGCTCGACGTGGTGGACCTATACCTGATCCACTGGCCCGTGCGCGAACACCGGGCCGAGACCTGGCGGGCACTGGAAACAATCTATGAGACAGGTCGGACTCGGGCCATCGGCGTGTGTAATTATTACCAGCCGCACCTCGATGAACTAGTTAAAACGGCCACTGTAACACCCGCCGTAAATCAATTTGAATTTAGCCCCTACTGCTACCTGCCCGATGAACTCGACTACTGCCGGGCCAAAGGCATTCAGCCCGAAGGCTATGCGCCGCTGGTACGTGGATTAAAACAGAACGACCCCAAACTAGTGCGCATTGCCGAGAAGTACGGTAAGAGTACCTACCAGGTGTTGGTTCGCTGGTCGATGCAACATGGCGTGGTAACCATCCCGAAATCAGTAAAGAAAGAGCGTATCCGGGCCAATTTCGATGTTTTCGACTTTGAGATCGACGCCGCTGACTTTGCCGAAATGAACACCTTTTTCGACGATACCCGCATTGCCTGGAACCCGATGGAGTTTTTGTGAAAAAAGCCTGTTCATAGCAAAGCAGGTTCAGCACCATTGGCAAGTTGATCTGTCTGAAACAGTTTCAGGGATTTCGCGCTTGATGCTGTGTGGCTTCGCGCGGGTTGGCTTCGCGCGGGTTGGCTTCGCGCGTCGTGCCCTTCGACAAGCTCAGGGTGACAGGCAAATAAGCAATCTTCCTAAGTTGATTCAACTTTCCTGTCACCCTGAGCTTGTCGAAGGGCACGACGCGCGAAGCCAGCCCGCGCGAAGCCACGCTACAACGCGGAGCCACACACAGCGTCAAGCGCAAAGCCACACTAGGCAACATGACCACAAAAGACCAAGCTCTCCTGGCCCTGCGCCCTCAGATTGATACCGAACCGACGGTGGAACAGTCGCCGGAAGCATTCCAGAACGGGACGTTGCGTTCTATCCTGAAACTACACAACGACCTGTTTACTAGCCTGTTTCGGAACTACCTCGTCAAGCGAAAACAGGGTGGTCCCGATGGCAGGTTTGCCCGCATCACCCAACCCGAACAGGTAGCCTACATCGACCACACGATTCGCACTGATCAAAAATTTAAAAACCTGCTGGTTGGCACCGTCGTGGGTCAGTTTACTACTGCCGAACTATCCGCTTTTCTGGCCGACGAAGCCGAGCTAACCCGACGCATCGTAGGGATGATTATTGACCGCTTAAGCAGTCAGCTTACTTTGTTGATTCGCGCAGATCAAGCTGCTGAATAAGCGCGTTGCGTTCGGGCGTGAGGGTGAAAAACACGTCGACGGTGCCACGCTCGCCTGTGATCTGGAACGTGCCCCGGAGATTGTTTTCGGGCACCATCTCGCTCACGCGCACCACCCGGCCGATCTTGCCGAACAGGGCTGCCAATGCCTTCTGCCGCAGGGGTAGCGGCGTATCGGGAAAGAAGTTTTCGGCAAAAATTCCACTGGCATCGGCCCCGTTGAAGGTGGGCAGCAACTGCAACAGTTCCGCCTGTCGTTGCCGCAAAATGGCCGATACAACCACTGGACGCGGTTTTAGGCCAGCCAGCGTAATTAGGGTGTCGAGGGCGGCGGTGTTCAGGCCACGCGGCCCGGCGTAGGTGAGGCTGGCGCAGGCTACCACCCCAATACCATAATCGGGCAGGATTTGCCACTCACTGCCGTAGCCGGGCAGGCCTCCGCTATGGCCCACACTCACCCGCCCGTCGCTGTCGCGGGTCCAGCCAAGGCCGTAGGCGTAGCTGCCGGTTTGTGCTACCGTCCGGCCCGACGGGTATTTGTAGGCGCCATTCAGGCCCCGAAAATTCCACGGTTGCTGCATTTCGCGGAGGGAACTGCGCTTTACGGGGCCGGTTTCAGGTTCAGAGCGGGCTGGCCAGGCGCTTAGGTGCAGGGCCATGTACTTGCCAAAATCCTCGACGGTGGTGATCAGTCCGCCCATCGCGCCCCACGACCCATCGGCCAGTGGAACTTCGGGCAACCACTGTTCCTCCTGCCAGCGGTAGCCCGTTACAAACCGATTTGGGTCGGCCTGCCGGTAATCCCATATTGTGCTGTTCATACCCAGCGGACGCAGGATATTTTGCGTAATGTATTGCTGGTAAGGCTGTTGTGCTACGTTGGTAATGATCCGGCCCAGCAGCGTGAAGCCCAGATTTGCGTATTCATAAGCCACACCCGGCACATTGGAAAGCGACACGCCGCCTTTCAGAAACTGGGTAAACTCGGCTTCGGAATCGGCGAGCTGGCGGTCGCCCCAGGGGTTATCTTCGGGAAAGCCCGCCGCGTGGGTGAGCAGGTGCCGGACCGTTATGGGCGGCGCATCGGAGGTAAGCGGTGTGAGGCTCCGCAGTTCAGGTACGTAGGTGAAGGCGGGGTCGTCGAGGCGGAGTTTACCCTCGTCGCGCAGCTTCAAAATGGCCATCGCCGTCAGGCTTTTGGTCATCGACGCGATCCTGAACTGCGACTGTGCCGTGGCAGGCGTCTTACTTGTCAGGTTATTTACCCCCGCACCCGATCCAAAAATCAGTTGCCCATCCATTACCACGCCAAAGCCAAGCCCTGGAATGTGGCGTTGCGCAGCATAGTCGCGGTATAGTTTCTCCACCACCGGCAGAGCAGCCCGTACCCGCGCGATGCGGTCGGCGGGAGAGGGGGCCGGGGAAGGGGTAGGGGCGGGGAGTTGAGCGTGGGTGGCGGTGGTGATTGCCAGGCCAAGAACCGTACACAGGAACGAGCGTTTCATGCTGCAAAATAGCACCGAGTAACGGCAAGTAGTCGAATGTGTTAGAGGAACACCCAGCGCTCGCTTTCTGCTGGCCCGTTCCGGCATGACATTCGAGTAAGATTGTTATAGTGAAAAGATAGCCGATACATAAAAACTTCTTCGATACGGACACCGATTTTGGCTACTTGCTGATCAGGAGACACCTTTTGTAAAGACATCCATTAAAGAAATAAGTATGGAAGCTGAGAAAGATAATCCAGGCGTTTACGTCCCGCCACCCCTATTATATGTATTGACTTTTTTGGTGGCCGTGTTTATTCAAAAAAAGGTATCCATCAATGATGTATTATTTCATCATCAGTGGATAAAAATTATTGGCGTAGTTTTGCTAATAATAGCTTCGTTTTTCTTGGTCAGTAGTTTAAGGCAATTTTTTAATAGTAAAAATACAGTTATTACAATGAAGTCGGCAACTTCCCTTCAAACTACTGGTATTTATAACTTTACCCGAAATCCTATGTATGTTGGTTTAGCTATTGTTTACCTGAGCGTGAGTTGTTTTATTGGCAACTGGTGGAATATAATTCTTTTTCCATTTCTTCTGTTACTCGTTCAGGTATATATTATTAAACGTGAGGAAAGCTATCTAACACGAAAGTTTGGGCAAGAATACCTCGCTTACAAGGCAAAGGTAAGAAGGTGGCTTTAATAATACATAAAACTGATTTGTACAAAATAAAAAATTACGGAAGGATATCGTTTCTTCTGCTATTTTATGCAAGCGCACTTGCATTGCCAAAAAAGACTAAAATTCGTCAACCAGATATGAGAACTCCTTTAAGGTCAAGCTCGTAGTTATCACTCCAACAAGGATTGTTGTTAGCCAAGGAATCAGAGGCGATCTTTTAGATGATGAAGCGATAGTGTAACCCGTATTAAAACGGTGAAGGCCTATTAACAGTCCAATCAACTCGATAGTAATGATGAGCAGCATTAATGAGTATAATGGGGTCATATCCTGGTTAGGGCGGGTAATGCTGTAAAAGAATCGTCTCGGAATAAATAAACCATTGATAACGTAATGCACCCAGGCTAAAAAATGTGGTATAAAGTAGCAAGCGAAAGTATTGACGGACAAATAGATGGTGGTGTGTTTAATGATTTTTGCTTGTTTTCTTTCTTCAGACGATAAGGGCTTCATCATACTATTTTAACGAGACATGTGAAATTCCAATGTTAGCGTGCTGTCTACTTGTGAGGTTATGAATCAACAAATGTACTACTATTTTCTACCGATGTTACGGCACGCTGTGCCTAAAATAGGCAACCTGACACGCAATTGGTGCGCTAAAATTGCTATCTTATAGCTTGGGTTAATTCAAGTTGATCAATACTATAAAACGCAGTTACTGATTCGTAGTTCATTTAATATAATGCTATTATTAGCATACCGCATCGGTAGAGTCCCTGTTGGACCAATTCCCCTAGATCCAGCGTTGTAATCAATAAAGGCAAATCTAACAGGGAGAGCATAGGAGGATTATCGCCAGCGGACCAATTAATTGATCTCGTAATAATACCCGAAGATGATGCCCATTTCGTCTTCGCTGGTAAGACCGAAATTGACTGTCTTGGCCGTGGTGTTGTTATACGTAATTTCCGAAATAAGGCCCTCGCCTTTAGCGAGCAGAATAGGTGTTTTGAAATTGATAATGTCGGGATGTTCCCAATCGGTGGTTGTGTAGACCACTTCACCGTCGCGGGCACCACCCTTAATTTTAATCACAAATTTTACGCCCAGCTTGTGCATGTGCGACGTGAGCGTGAGCACCTGCATGTCTTTGGCAACGAGAAACGTTTTGGTAAATGTTTTGGTCGTGCCCGCCGGAATACTCAGGCTTGTATTCCCCATGTTCAGCGTCTTCACCACCTTGGTTACCGCTGCTTTGGGGGTGGTATAGAAATTCATGTACGCTTCGCCCTTCGTAACGGCCGTGGTCTTGTTTACGTAATGCACGTTCAGATCCACCGTTGCGTTGGCGGGAATGAGCAGGGCGGCACCCTCCGGAAAGGAATAATCATTGGTGGCTGATTGGCTACCGGCCAGATAGACATGGTTCGACATCTGAAGCGCCGTCAGCAGGTTCAGGGTGCCGTCGGGATTGCGCAGGTCGCGGATGGTGTTCATCGGCGGGGCCAGCGACTTGTTCTCGAAATCGTAGGCCAGAAAATGGTGGCTGCCCGAGCGCATGTTCACCGTAAACCGATTTACATAAATGTCTTCGGTGTTGCCTACTGCCTGCCGGGTGAATAGCTCCCGCTCGAAATTGGGGGCTATATCGAATGCCTCTACTTTTAGCTGAAAACCAGTCCCCTTAGCAGGAGCAGCGGGTGGTGTAAATAGGCTTGTAGTACTCGTAGAAGGTGTTTTGTCGTCGAGCAGGGCCGGATCAACGTAGCTTGTTGTTGGCAGTGCGCCCCCTTCAATCCAGCGGCGCACGAACTCGATCTGGCCCACCGTCAGTGGGGTGCCGCCCAGGGGCATGGCGTTGCCGTAGACTTTGCCCGCGTGGTGGCTGGCGTCAGGGTTGAGTTTATGAAACAACAGACTCTCCAGCGAGGCAAATGGCTTCACCCGCTTGTGACCGTCGGCCAGCGACAGCGCATTTTTCGGCGCCACATTCACCAGATTCGCAAAGGCTAAGCCTTTGGCCAACACCAGGCCATGCTGCTTAAAACTCGCGTCGGCCTCCGAGGCGTGGCAACCCGCCGTAGCACAGGTGGGTGTTAGAATACGGTCCTGCATCAGCGCAAACGAATCCGTACCGGTGCTTGTCGGCGTGACCGTGTCGGCTACCTGACGCTGGCAAGCCCCCAGCAGTAGCATAATACCCGACGTGGCGTATACTAAATGACGAATGGTCATATTTGAATAAGTAATCTGTGCGGAAAGCCCTTCCTGATTAGCAATCCCTAATTTACGAACAACGTATTTATACTACGTATTCGTGCTGTCGACGAGGCACAAGCCTGCATCGACAAGCCGTAGTGGAGAGCGTTAGAATCAGGATGCAAAACGCAGCGGTGCGTCACTAAAACTGCAGGATAAAGTGCTGTTCGGGTTGTTCGCGGCGGAAGAAAACCAGGCCTACGCCAAACAGGTCTATGGTGACGCGGGTGGCGGGGTGGGCCTGAATGGCCGCCCAGGCCCGTTCCATGTCGGCCGACCAGTGGATGTCGTCGAAGACAAACAGGGAATCGTTGTGCGCTTTGGTCAACGCGGTTTCGAAGTAGGCGAGGGTGGGTTCGTAGCGATGGTTGGCGTCGAAAAAGACCAGATCAAGCGAGGTTAAATTGACTAAGCGGCTGGCTAATGTCTGGTCTAAATTGCCCTCCACAATCTCGACCGGCGGGCAGTGGAGCTGCGTCAGGTGCTGCCGGGCCAGGCTGGCGATGCTGGGGCACCCCTCAAAGGAGATCAGTTGGCCCCCCGTTTCGGCTACGGCCTGCGCCAGGTAGGCGGTGGTCAGGCCCAGCGACGTGCCGAGTTCCAGCACGGTTCTGGCCTGCATGTGCCGCACCAGTCGGTACAGCAATTGGGCGTAACGGGGAGATTTCTGCGCCGCGCGCGCTATGTCGGCTACCGAACGTACCGTGCCGTTGCGGGTACGCGAGCCGGCACCATAGTCCGTAACCTGTATTGTTTCGGATGAACGGTACAGGGCTTTGCGCAAGGCTTCAATCTGAGCCGTGGCGGCCGGCTTGGCGCGACTACGGATGGCCTGTGTATAGAGTGAATAGACGAACGGCGAGTGCAGGGCGTGTTCGTCGCGGGCTTGCCAGAGATGGCGGAGATACGCAGCGATCAAGTACTAATTCAACTGAAAAGGCACCACCATCGTGAATTCGGGCACCTGAATACGAAATTGTTTGCCGTCGATCAACCGCTCGACGAGATAGGTGCCTACCATCTTGCCCATGCTGGCGTGGAGGTTACAGCCCGACACATACTCGTGGCGTTCGCCGGGTTCGAGCACGGGTTGCAGGCCCACTACGCCTTCGCCCTCGGTTTCGCGTACCAGGCCGTTGGCGTCATGGATAAACCAGTGGCGGCGCAGAATCTGAATCGTATGTTCACCCACATTTTCAATGGCAATGCGGTACGTAAATACATAATGTGCCTGCATCGGACTGGAATAGTCGTGCTGGTATTCTGTCTTTACACTCACCTTTACGCCCTCTGTGACAGCCGTGATCATGTTAATGAATCGATTTTGACAACCTTGCAACGTAAAATAGGTTGATAAGATTGGTATTCCAATCGGGACACCGCCAACTTTTTTTCCTGACGAAAGTCAACCACTAACACCCAACTACATACGGAGAAAGCCGCTTTGCCGGTTTTCCTCTCCGGCCCCTCGTATTATGAACGTCATCATCGCCGATTCCTGGAAACCCTATCTTCAAGCTGAGTTCGACAAACCTTATTTCCCGAAACTGGCCGAATTTCTTCGGCAGGAATATACCACACAACGTGTATTTCCGCCGGGCAAATTAATTTTCAATGCGTTTGATAAATGCTCGTTCGATGAGGCGCGGGTAGTGATTCTGGGGCAGGACCCCTATCACGGTGAGGGGCAGGCCAACGGGCTGGCTTTTTCGGTAGCGGAGGGCATTACCAAACCACCGTCGCTGATTAATATATTTAAAGAGATTCAGGATGATCTGGGCAAGCCCGTTCCGAAGTCGGGCAACCTGGAGCGCTGGGCCGAACAGGGCGTGATGCTGCTTAACTCAACGCTTACAGTGCGTGCCGGTCAGGCCGGGTCACACCAGGGCAAGGGCTGGGAAACCTTCACCGACGCGGTGATCAAATTGATCTCGGAACGGAAAGAAAACGTTGTTTTCATGCTTTGGGGGGCCTATGCCCAAAAGAAGGGAGCCGTCATTGACGAATCGAAGCACCTGGTGTTGAAAGCCAAACACCCCTCACCCATGGCAGCACAGTGGGGCGGCTGGTTTGGCAACAAGCATTTTAGCCAGGCCAACGACTACCTCACCAGCAAGGGTTTACAACCCATTGAGTGGTAAAAATAAATCCATTAACTCATAAAAAAAGAGCCGTATGGTACGGCTCTTTTTTTATGAGTTAAAATGCTTACTATAAAAATTGAATATCAATAAAATACTTAAGTGTTATTAGTCATAATTTTTATTTTTCCAACAGTTCATAGGTAATAAATAGACCGTTATGTACTTTCGTGCCCTCAAAAAATTTTAATTCGTTTTTAAGTCTAATGACCAGTCGTTTGAACGCTTCAGACAAACAAAAACCAAACAAATGTTTATGAGAAAATCATATTTACAAAGCTTTGTAACACTCCACGGTGTGCTGCTCTGTTGGCTGCTCTCGGTGGCTGTTGCACAAGCGCAACGCGTTACCGGTCGGGTAACCTCACAGGAAGATGGCTCGGCCCTGCCGGGCGTAAGTGTGGTGGTGAAAGGCTCACAGCGCGGTACCACCACCGATGCCACGGGTAATTACAGCCTTGAAACAAACGGCGGTCAGGTGCTGCTGTTCAGCTTCATCGGCTATGGCTCGCGCGAAATCATCGTGGGCAATCAGAGCATCATCGACGTGACGCTTACGTCTGACCAGCGGGTACTGAATGAGGTGGTCGTAATTGGCTACGGTTCAACCAACCGGGCGCGCACCACGTCGTCGATTTCGACGGTGAACGGAGCGGCTATTTCGCAGCTGGTAACGCCCAGCTTCGACCAGCAGCTGGCAGGTCGGGCCGCCGGTGTGCAGGTGACGGTGCCGTCGGGAATTTTGGGTCAGGCGCCGCGCATTCGTATTCGCGGTACCAACTCGATCACGTCGGGAGCCTCGCCGCTGGTGGTGGTCGATGGAGTACCCATCAACACGGGTAACCAAAGCGGGGTGACAAACACCAACCCGCTGGCCGACATCAACCCGCAGGATATTGAAACGTATGACGTGCTAAAAGACGGTGCGGCCACGGCTATTTACGGTTCACGGGCGGCCAACGGCGTGATCCTGATTACAACCAAAAAAGGCCGTCAGGGTGCCGTACGGGTTAATTTGAACGTAACGGGCGGCATCACCAACCCCAGCTCACGGTTCAATCTGCTCAACCCGGCGCAGTTTGTGGAGATTCAGAATGAGAAGATTCTCAACGCCGACCCAACCGCGCAACCACAGGCTGTGCTGGGCGACGTAACCACTAACTGGCAGGACTATATCTTCCGCACGGGGTCTTCGCAGGACTATAACCTGAACGTGTCGGGTGCCAACGAAAAGAGCCGGTACTATTTCTCGCTGGGCTTCAATAACATCGTCGGGTCAATTAAACCCAACGAGCAGCGCCGGTATTCGTTTACTACCAACTTCGACCACACGATGAACAAGTTTCTGCAGGTGGGCGCGAAAGTGCAGGTAGCACAAACGAGCAACAACGGCCTCAATACAGGTACTAACGCCCTGTCGGGTAACGTATCAGCGGCGGCGCGGTTGTTCCCCAATACACCCATTTTCGACGCCAACAACCCAACGGGCTACAATATCTCGTCGGACGGGGCGGTGCTGGGTCGCGGGCCAAACCTGCGGAACATCGACAACAACTACACGAACATTGCCTTTGCGATTGATAACAACCTGTTCCGGGCCACAACCAACCGTATTCTGGCCAACGCCTTTGCGCAGGTGAATATCACCGACTGGCTGAACATCCGGTCGCAGATTGGTACAGACTACACCAACCTGCGCGATTTTCTGTCGTATGACCCTCGTCACGGCGATGGTCGTGGGTCAAACGGTATCATCAGCCAGACCTCGCGTGAGGTGGCCCGCTGGAACTGGCAGAACGTGTTGACCTTGAACCGCGACTTTGGGCAGCACAACATCTTGCTGACCCTGGGTAACGAGTACCAGAAGACAAACTACGCCTCATTTACGGCCGGTGGCAGCAATTTCTCGGATCGTTTCTTCCTGACCAACGGGCTGATCTCTGGTTCGTATTCTACCCAGACCTCGAGCGGTAGCTTCACACCGGAAGGCTTCGATTCGTACTTCGCGCGGTTGCTGTATTCGTATAACGACAAGTACCTGGCCAGCTTCAGCATCCGGAATGATGGTATTTCGTCATTACCCATTGCCAACCGTCGCGGTACGTTTATGGGTGGCTCACTGGGCTACCGGCTTTCGCAGGAAGATTTCTACAAGCGGTCTGGCGTAGGCCGGACGTTGAACGACCTGAAATTCCGGGTTAGCCTGGCGCAGGTAGGTAACGTCGATATCGGCTCATTCCCCTACGTAGGTACGTTCGGTGCGTCGCAGTACGCCAGCCAGAACGGTATCGGCTACGTGCAGGCGGGTAACCCCGATCTGCGGTGGGAGTCGTCGACGAAGTTTGGCGCGGGTATCGATTTTGGTTTGCTCAACAACCAGATCACGGGTAGCGTTGATTATTTCAACAACGCCATCGACGGCCTGATTCTGGCGGCCCCCACGGCCCCGTCGCTGGGTATTCCCAACAACTCGATCAGCCGGAACGTAGGGTCGATGTATAACCGCGGTTATGAGCTGTCGCTGAACATTGCAGCCATCAACAAAGACAATTTCCGCTGGAATGTGGGCCTGAACTTCTCGACGATTCAAAACCGGATTACGGGCCTGAACAAAGACCAGAATGGAGTAGATCAGCCCATCAACTTCACGTACACCATCAACCGTGTGGGTAGCCCCATCAGTGCTATCTATGGCTACCAGTATGCCGGGGTGAACCCCAACAATGGTAATGCACTGTACGTGAAAGGAAATGGCCAGCTGGTACAACGCAATGCCTCGGGTGCCTATTCGTTCTACGACGTTGCAGCACCGGGTAATTTCAGTGCGGTGGCCGGGGCAGCCCTCAGCTCGCAGGACGTTTCGACGCTCGATGCCAACGGTAATATCATCGGCGACCGTCGGATTCTGGGCAATACCAACCCCACCTATTTTGGCGGTATCACCAACTCATTTACCTACAAAGGTTTTGATCTTGAGGTGTTTATCCGGTATTCGGGTGGCAACAAGATCATGAACGTGACGCGTCAGGAGACCCTGCTCAACCAGGATTTCAACAACAACGGTACCGAGATCCTGAGCCGCTGGCGGAAGGAGGGCGACATCACAACGGTGCCCCGCATGGTGCTCAACGCGGGCAACGTGATCAACTTCACCGGGCAGGCTATCAGCCGGTTTGTGGAGTCGGGTGATTTCGTGCGCATCCAGAACATCTCGCTGGGCTACAACCTGCCCAAGAGCCTGTTTGGTACGGGGCAGTACATACGTAGCGTGCGGGTGTTTGCCCAGATGCAGAATGCGTTTACGTTCACCAAGTACACGGGTCTCGATCCCGAGCTGAACGCCAACGGTGATACCAACAGCCAATTCGGGATCGACTTCAACACGAACCCACAGATTCGGTTCGTCAACTTCGGCGCGAACATCGGTTTTTAACCTTTAACAGACGACACTGGATACGGGATAATGGCTGTTGGATGCTGGACTACTGCCCAAAGAGTTGTTTTGGGTCTAACGTCTACTGTCCAACATCTACTATCCGGTATCCAGCCTCTAACTACCAAGACATATGATTCGCAATTCACATAAATACATGCTGTTGAGCCTGGGTTTGTGGTTGGGTTCGTGCCAGGTTAACGACCTGCAACCCCAAACTGCCCTGTCGGAAACAACGGCTTTTCAAACCCCTGAGCGGCTGGAACTAACCGTGGCCGGGGTCTATGACGGTGCCCAGTCGGGCTTCTACAACGGTAGCCTGACAACGGGCGTGGTGCGGGGCTATCCCTTCGGCGCGGCGCATCTGGAGCAGGGCGACATGCGGGGTGAAGACATGGTCAGCGTGCAGGCGTTCTATGCCGTCACCTACCGGAGCACCTACGATGCTTCTTCGCCCAACAACGGCTTCTTCTGGCAGACGACCTACGCCATGATCAACCGCGCCAACGTGGTGCTGGCCGGTCTGGAAACGGCCAAGCCGACGGCTGCGCTGACGCAGGCGCAAATTGATGCTTACAAAGGCGAAATGCGTTTTCTGCGCGCCCTGGGGCATCATTACCTGCTGGTATTTTTTGCCCGTCCCTTTGGTGATAACCCCACCGCTGCCAACGGTGGTATTCCGTACCGGACGCAGCCTGTTACGGGCGGCGCCACGGTGGATCAGGTGGTGCAACAGGGCCGCAACACGGTATCTGAGTGCTACGATAAGCTGATCGAAGATCTGAATTACGCCGAGTCAGTATTGCCGGCTACCCGCACCAACAAGATCACGCGGGCCACGCAGGGTGCCGCTATTGCCCTGAAAATGCGGGTACGGTTGCACCAGAACAACTGGGCCGAGGTAATCAAGGAAGGCAACAAACTTGTTCCAGCAACGGGAGCGCTGACCAGCCCCATTGGTGCTTACCAACTCACGGCCTCGCCCCTGGGTGCGTTTGGAGCCGGTAATAAGAACAATACGGAGTCGATCTTCTCGATTGAAAACAACGACGTAGACAATGGAGGTGTCAACGGTGCTCCCGCGTCTATGTATAACGCGTCGGGCGTGGGTGGCCGGGGTATCATTGCCATCAGCCCCATCCTGTGGAATCAGCCGTTCTTCCCCGCTACGGATTTGCGGAAGTCGGCGGCGGCCGTAGCCTCTGACGCCCCATCGGCGGCAGGTCGCGGGGGCAATTTCAGCCGGAAATACGTCGACGTGGTAAACCGTTCAGACAATGCGCCCATCATTCGGTATGCCGAAGTGCTGCTGACGATGGCCGAGGCGCTGGCCCGGACAACACCCTCTGACCCGCGTGCGCTAACCCTGCTGAGTGCCGTGCGCAACCGCGCCAATACGGATGCGGCTAGCCAGTACACCGCCGCCAGCTTCGCTACCGGTACCGATCTGGTGCGGGCGATCATCAACGAACGCCGCCCCGAATTCCTGGCCGAAGGCATGCGCTGGCTGGACATTCACCGGCTGTCGACAGATGCCACCTACCGGCAGGCAACGGGTATACCGGCAAAAGCGAACAACACCATTCTAAACTTCGCGCCGCTGTACACTAACAACCCGGCCACGACGTTCGCGCTGTTGCCTGCTATTGCCTACACAGACCGGCTGTTTGTGTGGCCGCTGCCGCAGGAAGAAATCCTGAACAACCCCGTGCTGAGCAAGCAGCAGAATCCGGGTTATTAAGTAAAAGAAGTTTGTCTTGAAAAGGCTTCCTACATCTGTGGGGAGCCTTTTTTGTGTTTGTTGTTGGCTATAGCCAACAACTTACCAATACCGCAAGAATCGGGTTGATCGCGGTGGGGGAAACGGCGACTTTTGAGGGTATCAACTAGCGCAATGATGACTACGGCTTCCCCCTACACCTATGCCCAGATTGCCGAGGCTATCGAACACCTGGCGGCCAATTTCCAGCAACAGCCTTCGCTGACTGATCTGGCCGATCGGGCCAACCTCAGCGAGTACCATTTCCAGCGGCTGTTTACCGAATGGGCAGGGGTTAGCCCCAAGAAATTTGGCCAGTATCTTACCCTCGACTACGCCAAGAAACAACTCCGCGCGGGGCAGTCGCTGCTTCACACCGCTCAAGATGCGGGCCTGTCGGGGACGGGGCGGCTGCATGATCTGTTTGTAACCATCGAGGGCGTCACGCCGGGACAGTACAAGCAGGCCGGGGCGGGTATGACGCTTACCTACGGACAATTCGTGAGCCGGTTTGGACCGTATGTGCTGGGGGCTATCGACGGTAAAGTCGCGGTGCTCCAGTTTCTGTCTGAAACCGATTTACCCGAAGCCATCGTGCAACAGACCTGGCCCAACGCCACGCTTGTGCATGACCCTGCCGCCCTGCAACCTCTGGCCGATGCTGCGTTTGCCAACTCCTTAAACAGCTATAAGACAGGTAGCTTACCTACCATGTCGGTGATGATGCGCGGGTCGGCGTTTCAATTGAAAGTATGGGAGGCACTGCTGAACATACCGGAGGGTGCGCTGGTGAGTTACGACCAGATTGCCCAGGCCATTGGGCAGCCTTCGGCATCGCGGGCGGTGGGCACGGCCATTGGCCAAAACCCCATTGGCTACCTGATTCCGTGCCACCGGGTGATCAAAAAAACGGGTCTTTTTGGCGGCTACCGCTGGGGTGTGGCCCGCAAACAGGCTATGCTCGGTTGGGAAGCGGCTCAGTGTTTCGGGTAGAAATAGTACCTTGCCAACTGCTTATGAATACCCTGAAAAAAACCCTTTCGCTTGATCCCGACAATTGGAACGACCTGCGCGCCCTGGGCCACCGCATGGTCGACGATATGTTCGACTACCTGCAACAGATTGGCGAACAACCCGCCTGGAAAGCGCCCACCGACGACGTAAAGGCCCATTTGGCGCAGCCGCTACCTCTTGAAGGCCAACCTGCCGAAGCCGTTTATGCCGAGTTTTTGCGGTACATCCTGCCCTACAACAACGGCAACATTCACCCCCGGTTTTTTTCGTGGGTACAAACCACCGGTACACCCCTGGGCATGCTGGCGTCGGGCATGACGCCCAATGTGACCATCGGCGACCACGCGGCCATGTACGTTGATAAGCAGGTAATTGACTGGTGTAAAGCCCTGATGAATTTTCCCGAAAACGCCAGCGGTATGCTCGTCAGCGGGGCCACCATGGCAAACCTCACCAGCTTGCTTGTAGCACGCCATACGGCCGACCGTGACCGGATCAGACGGTATGGTGTACGCGGAACCGATCGACCGCTGGTGCTGTATGCGTCGGCCGAAACGCACAGCTGTGTTCAGAAAGCTGTCGAGGTAATGGGCCTGGGCAGCGAGGCCCTGCGCAAGGTGCCCGTAAACGCCAGTTACCAGCTGGATGATACGGCCCTGCAATCAATGATCGAAGCTGATTTGGCGGCGGGCCTACACCCGTTCTGCGTAGTGGGCAACGCCGGCACCGTCAACACCGGGGCCATTGACCCGCTCGATGCCATCGCCGACCTCTGCCAGCAGTACAACCTCTGGTTTCATGTCGACGGGGCGTTTGGTGCCCTGGCTAAACTCGTGCCTGCCTACGCCCATTCACTCGCGGCCATCGAACGGGCCGACAGCGTGGCATTCGATTTGCACAAGTGGCTGTCCATGCCGTATGAAGTGGGTTGCGCCCTCATCCGCAACGCCGACCTGCACCGCGACGCCTTTGCCATGACACCGACGTATCTGGCCCGGCATGAGCGTGGGCTGGCCGGTGGCCCCGATTCGCTCAGCAATTATGGCATCGAACTGTCGCGCGGGTTTAAGGCACTGAAAGTCTGGATGAGCTTTAAGACGTTCGGTGTTGACCGACTCGGCGCGGTCATTGCCCAGAACATCGAGCAGGCGCAGTACCTGGCGCAACGAATCAATGATGAACCGCAACTCGAACTGTTGGCTCCTGCGCCAATGAACATTGTCTGCTACCGGTTCAACCCCCGCGATGGCCGAGACACCGACGCGTTGAATGCGCTAAACAAGGAAATCCTGATGCGTCTTCACGAGCAAGGTATCGCTACTCCCTCATACACCTTGCTTGGTGGCCGGTACGCCATCCGCGTCGCGCACGTAAACCACCGCACCCAATTGGCCGACCTGGACATACTGGTGGAGGGTTCAATACGAATTGGAGGAGAACTTATCAGGTAACCGTTAGTCATAAAAAGATCCTCAGTTTACGCTGAGGGTCTTTTTATGACTAACTGGACGGCCGTTACTCGTACACCACGCGGCTGAGGATACTCCGGCCCAGGGTGACTTCATCGGCGTATTCGAGGTCGCCACCGATGGGAATACCACGGGCGATGGTCGAAATACGGAGGTTAAACGGGCGGAGTTTCTTTTGCAGATAAAACGCCGTGGTGTCGCCCTCCATCGTGGGGCTGAGCGCCAGAATAATTTCCTTCACCGGTTCGTCGGCCTGAATGTTGTTGGCCAGCCGGTGAATCAGTGATTCGATGTGCAGGTCGGAGGGGCCAATGCCTTCGACGGGCGAAATAATGCCCCCCAACACGTGGTAGAGGCCTTTATACTGCGCCGTATTCTCCACCGCCAGCACGTCGCGGGTATCTTCCACTACGCAAATAATGGACCCGTCGCGGCGGGGGTTGGCGCAGATCGTGCAGAGATCGTCGTCGGAGAGGTTGTGGCAACGCTGGCAGTATTTAACCTTCGTGCGCATAGCTGTCAGGGACTGCGCCAGCGTCTGGGTTTGTTCTTCGTCGCGTTTCAGCAGGTGCAACACCAGCCGCAGGGCAGTTTTCTTACCAATGCCCGGCAGCTTCGACACCTCCGTTACCGCATCTTCAATTAGCTTCGAGGGGAACTCCAAAGGATTTATGATTTGGGATTTCGGATTTCGGATTGTGGAACTCGAACGAGAAACTACCTGGTAACATGGCAGTCTGGCAAATCCGAAATCCGCAATCCCCAATCCGCAATCAGTTCATGACTTCCGCTGAGATGCCGCGGCGGCAGATCTCGTTGCGCAGGGGGACCAACTCCTCGAAACCGCCATTCTTGACGGTGCATTTGCCTTTGTAATGAATCAAAAGCGTGCACTGCTCAGCCTGTTCGGGCGTGTGCTCGCAAACCTCCATCAGCGTGTCGATGACGTACTCGAATGTATTCACTTCGTCGTTGAAGACCACCAGGTTGTACACCTCCGTCTCCACTACTTCGTCCAGTACCTCTACCTCGGGTTGAAAAAACGGCGTCATAACAGCGCAGCTAGTTGATTGATTCTTGGCAAATTTATGGAAATTTGGCCGGTTAATGCCCGTTAAAATAACCCCATACAGGGCTTAAAAGTTGCCCTTTTTCAATGAATTCCACCATCGCACTGGTCATCCTGATCGCCTATTTCGCTATGCTTATCGGGGTGTCGTACTACACCTCACGCGGGGCCGACACCAACACGTTTTTCACCGCCAACCGACAGTCGCCCTGGTACCTGGTGGCCTTCGCCATGATCGGCACGTCGCTCTCCGGCGTCACGTTCATTTCAGTGCCGGGGGCCGTAGGAGGCATCTTCAAAGGCTTCGAGGGCTACAAAGGCTTCTTCTACTTTCAGGTGGTGCTGGGCTACATCGTGGGCTACTATGTCATTGCCACCGTGCTCATGCCACTCTACTACCGCATGAACCTGATTTCGATCTACGGCTACCTCGAAAAGCGCTTCGGTTTCTGGTCGTACAAGACGGGGGCGGGGTTCTTTCTGCTGGCCCGCACGGTGGGGTCGGCGGTGCGGCTGTATGTGGCGGCAGGCGTGCTGCAACTGGCCATCTTCAACGACCTCGGCGTGCCGTTTGAAGTGTCGGTGGCCATCACCATTCTGCTTATCTGGCTATACACCTTCAAGGGTGGCGTGAAAACGATCATCATCACCGACACCCTCCAGACCACGTTTCTGGTAACGGCCGTGGCGCTCACCATTATACTGATTGCCAAGGAGTTGAAGCTCGATTTTGGGCAGGTGAGCGCGGCTATCAAAAACGGCCCGTATTCGCAGATCTTCTATTTCGATAATTTCAACGACCCGCGTAATTTCTTCAAGCAGTTCATTTCGGGGGCGTTCATTGCCATTGTCATGACCGGGCTGGATCAGGACCTGATGCAGAAAAACCTGACCTGCAAAAACATCGGCGAGGCCCAGAAAAACATGTTCTGGTTTACCATCACGCTCACCGTAGTTAACTTCATGTTCCTCTGCCTGGGCGCGTTGCTTTACCTCTACGCCAACACCGAAGGCATTGCCATCCCCGCCAAAACCGACGACCTATACCCCATGCTGGCGCTAAACCATTTTGGTCCAATTGTGGGCATTACCTTCCTGCTGGGTATCACCGCCGCCACCTACGCCTCGTCTGATTCGGCCCTGACAGCCCTGACAACCTCATTTTGTGTAGACTTCATGAACGTAGAAAACAAGCCCGAAGTAGACCGGGCGCGGATCAAACACCGGGTTCACATTGGTTTCTCGGTGCTGTTCTGGGTGGTGATCGTCATTTTCAAACGGCTCAGCAGCGGCGACGTCATCACGGCCGTCTTTGACCTGGCGGGCTATACGTATGGACCACTGCTGGGCCTATATGCGTTTGGCCTGTTCAACCGCCGCCCCGTGCGCGACCGCTGGGTACCGCTGGTTTGCCTTGCCTCGCCGTTTTTTACCTACTGGGTCAATAGCCACTCGCAGCAGTGGTTCAATGGCTACGTTTTCAGCTTTGAGCGGCTGTTACTCAATGGGTTGTTTACCTACGTAGGCCTGTGGGCGCTGTCTGGCCCGGCAGTTGAAGGACAGGTGGCCGTAGGACGACACAGTAAGGTTGCTTAACTTTTTCTGGAGTGACCCGTTAGTTACACATTGGTAGCCCTGGCGGCTGCTAATGACACCATGATTCACGCACGATTACTGATCATTATACTGCTGCTGCTCACGACGGCATCGGCCTGGGGACAGCAACGCCCTGGCCGCACCAAACGAGCGCCCAATCCATACCGGCGGGCTTACCAACAAGGCCGATTTGTAGCTCCCGACTCCACCTCGCCGCAGGTGCCTTTTGTGCATTTCCCGTACCCACTGGCCAGGGGCATCAACCGGGCCACGCTGGGCGTAACATTTACTACGTCGCCCCGCGATATTACCGAACAAACGCAAATTGACGTACCGGCGGGTGATCTGGTCATTCTCCGGGGGCTGACAAAGAACCTGGCCTTAACAGGAGAGATGAAATTCCAGTTTCTGCAAAACAACGCCATGGCAGGCCTGCGCCGCACCTTTCCCATAAAAGGGCGCTTCTACGGCTCGGCGGGGGCAGGTCTGGGCGGCTGGTTTGGTATGCTCCGGCTGGCCGATTTCAACACGAGCGGCTTTGGGTTTATGGGGGCTGCCGACGTGGCGGTTGGGTTTCGCTCCTCGCGTGACCTGCTGGTTACGTTTCGCTTGCAAAAAGACCTAGGCCTGCTGAATAGAACGGCCGTAGGCCAAACCGTGTCTGACGACGGGCGGATTGTCTCGAACGGGTATGGGGCCACGGTCACGCTGGAACAGGCCTTTTTTGGTCGTCGCCATGCGGCCATTGGTTTCCGGGCACTCTATACCAATTTCAACTGGCAGTTCTGGTCGCTGTACGATACGTTCGACCGAAATATTTTTTATCCCGAAGTGTTTATGGGCTTCTTTTTGTAGCCCCTGCCATATACCATTCCAACGCTATGAACGTATCCTTTTTTCGCTCCCTGACCCTGTTTCTGCTGGCTGGTTTTGTCGCGTATCTGGGGGGAGGGTGCCGTACCAAATTCGATACGGCCGTTGTCATTCCGCAGAACCTGAAGGCCGGTCTGGATCTGCCCGGTGCCAAACTGCTGTTTGCTCAAACCCGCAAGGCCTGCGAAGGAGTGTATGCGGTATCTGACGGCTCAGATGTTTTTGGTGCCGAAATTGCCGCCAAGTGGAGTTACACGGTAAAAAACAAAGTCGATACCACCTACCATTTCTCGCTTTTCTGTGAGCCTCAGGCTACCTATTTTGTGCTGGAAGGCAGGCAGGTAGCCGACTCCATTATATTTCTCGGCTATTGGCGGCGGCTGGTTAATGCCGACGTAGGTACGGCCCGCTTTGTGGTGCGGCGAAACGGCGGCGCCCGTGTGCTGCTGGCCCCTGACTGCTGCCAGGCGCTAAAACCGGGCGATGTAGTCTTCAAGGGCATGTACGGCAACGGAGAAGAAAACCAGAAATATCCCCTGACGCTCTCGTTTAACCGGCCGCTGAACCCCAAGCCGTTTCAGATTATAGCTCACCGCAGCGGAGGGCGCACCTCTGATCTGCTGCCCGCCTCCGAAAACTCGGTCGAGATTATCCGGCTGGCACCAGAGCTAGGGGCCACGGGTGTTGAATTCGACATTCGGCAAACGAAAGACGGTGTACCCATTCTGTATCACGACGATCAGCTTAACCTGCGTCTGACGCAGAAAAGTGGCCTTATCGGTCCGGTAGAGAACTATACCTACAAACAGCTCACCTCCCTGGTGCGGCTGGTTAACGGCGAACAGATACCCACGCTGGAAGAAGCACTGACCGCCGTAATCGACGACACGCCCCTGCAAACGGTCTGGATGGATAGTAAGCTGATTCGGGATATGCCCCTGATTCGGGAAATTCACAAAAAATACATCGCCAAAGCCGCCGCACAGGGCCGGAAGGTAAACATCTACATCGGCCTGCCCACCGAGACGACGCTGAACCAGTTTGAAGCCCTCGACGACCACTTGTCGGCTCCGTCGCTTTGTGAGCTGGATACGTCTATCGCCCGGCGTATCAATGCCAAAGTCTGGGCGCCCCGCTTTACCCTTGGCAACCCCGTTGAGTCGGCAAAAGTGATGCAGGCAGCGGGCCTGAAGGTCTTTGTCTGGACGCTCGACGTGCCCGACTTTGTTCGTCAGTTCATCGATGGGGGGGCGCTGGATGGTATTCTCACCAACTATTCGGCCATTGTGGCTTACTATCATTATGTACAAAAGCCCTAGCCCCATGTCCTTTTGCCGTAACTGGTTTATTGCCTGGCTGGTTGTGGGTCTCGCATTCAGCGCCCTGGCACAGCAGCCAGCGCCCACACCGGCCCGCGCCAGAAAGGCAACGGCTAAGCCGCGGAGTGGCTATAAACAGCGGGTGTTCAACGCCCGTGCACCGGGTTATACCAAAAAGGGGCAGCTCCGTCGCCTGAGCCCCGACCAGCTTTGGGACGCTCAACCCGACTCGACAAGACCCAACCGGGGTCCATTTCGACTACTGGTGTATGCTGGCCTGGGCGCATCGTATTATGCCACCCCGCTAAACAGTCCGGTTGCGCTGGTGGATAAACAGCAACTCCGCTGGTCGATACCGCTTTCGTTGCGGGTGATGTGGCAAACCGACCACCGCATGCGGCTGGGTATAGAAACGGGCTACGTGAGCATGTACAGCTATAAAGGCACCCGCAACGGCGAACTTGCCAACGTGCGGGTGTCGGCAACGCCCATTCTGGCGGTGTTTTCGATGTCGGTGGTCAAACGATTCGCCCTGTATGCGGGTACCGGACCTTACCGGATTAACTCGAACCTACAGTACGACGGCGATACACAGGGTACTACCTATAGCCTGGGCTGGATGGCGGCGGGTACCTACACGCAGCCCCTGGGCAAAAACATTGGCATTGCCGCCGAGCTGAAATGGTATGATGCCACCCAAACCAAAGACGCCTGTTTCATTGCCCAGGCCACGCTGGTCTGGCGGGCACTCACGTGGTAAAGCCCTTCGCTAGGCTACCCCGTTCATGGCATTAAATGCTTTTCGCAGGTCATCCTGCGAGGCATGTGACCTGGTTTCGCTGGACGCAAAGGTCAGTTCCGTTTTGCCGGCTTTCATCTGCTCGAATACCGCATCAACGAAGTCGCTGACCGGTGGGGCGTAGTTGTGAAGACCTTTGCCACCCAGGTCGGTGTTCAGCGCGGGGGGAATCATTTCGATGACCTCGATGCCGTTGGGTGCCTGCATGACACGTAGCGACAGGGTAAACGAACGAAGGAATGCTTTCGTGGCCGAGTATACGGCCACCTTGGCCAACGGGGCAAACGCTAAGCCTGACGTGACGTTGATAAGCGTTTTGAGCGATGGTAATTTGGCAAAAAGAGCCGCCAGATGCAGGGGAGCCTCAATGTTCGTCGTCATCTCTTCTTTAACCCGTTCATAAAAATCGTTGTCATCTATTGACATCCACTGCTGAATGCCCGCGTTGTTAACCAGCACATTAAGGTCGGCGTGTTCGGCTGCTACCCACTGGTAGAGCGCCTCCCGTTCGGCAGCGACCGATACATCGCATTGTCTGGTGATCACGCCGGGGAGCCTGTCGGCCACCTCCCGAAGCACATCTTCCCGCCGCCCACAGATGATGACGGTGTTGTTTTCCTGCACAAAGCGTTCCGTAAGGCCGAGGCCAATGCCCGACGCGCCACCTGTAATTAGTAATTTGTTTGCCGTAATGTTCATGAATGTGCGCTGGTTTGGTTGTGGGTCGGTCGCAAAGGTAAAGCGAACCGGTAAGCCAGTATGGCGCAAAGCAATCCAGATGGTGCCCCAGGCCTACCACTTGTCGGAAGGCTCTTCCATAAACCAACGCCGTGCCTTTGCGGTTTAGTTATCTCCGTTCAACGTAGCCAAACCCACTTTTGGAATCACCAACTTTCGCTTTTCTGGCCGACACCCAGGCCCCTATGTGGATAGAAGCCCTGTTTTTGAAACAGCGCGATAACGTCAAAGCTACCCAGGCTATTTTCCGCGACATCCTGAAACGGCATCCCGAAACGCTCTACTGGCTTGGCGACGTAGTGGTGCTGGGCTATAAAAATGCCGCCTGGCCCATGGTCGATACGTTCCTGGCCAACTGCGAAGAAGCGGGCATCGACGTGAAGGCCATTATGGGCAATCATGATGTGATGGGACGGCCTAAAAAGGGGCAGCGCAACTTCCAGAAGCGTTTTCCCGATCACGTACCCACCGGCTATGCCCACGTGACAGATGGGGTAGGCGTGATTCTGCTGAACTCGAATTTCAGCACCATGACGCTGGACCAGCAAAAGCAGCAGCAGGCCTTTTACGAAAAACAACTTCATGATTACGACGACGACCCGGCTATTCGGGCGGTGATCGTGACCACCCACTACGCTCCGTTTTCAAACAGCCGGCTGGTGGGTTCGAGTAAGCCGGTGCAGCAGCGGTTTGTGATGCCGTACCAGGCCTCGAAAAAGGCGAAGCTGTTCATCACGGGCCACGCCCATGCGTTCGAAAAGTTTGAAGTGGGGGGCAAGGTATTCCTCGTCATTGGCGGCGGTGGCGGTCTGAAACAGCCGCTGCACACAAACCCCTATAAATTTGAAGATCGCGCCCTGGACTACAAACCCATGTTCCATTACCTCACCGTCTGGCGCGAAGAAGACAACCTCCACGTCTGCTCACACCGGCTCACCGACGACCATAAGGGGTTTGAAGACGGCTATGGGTTTGTGATTTAACAGATACCACTATGCTCAAAGCGCTTACCTGCTGCCTGCCCGCTTTCGCCGGGCTGCTACTGTTGACCTGCCAGGCGAAGAAAACAGCTACCACCGAACAGGCTGCTCCCACCATCAGCAGTGTGACCCGCTGTTACGCCCTGACCATGAACGGTGATACCGTCCGGCTGACTGTGCGGCAAACCGGGAACGACGTGACGGGAAAACTGCTCTACCAGCTTTCGGGTAAAGACCGCAATACAGGCACCATCCGGGGAACCATGCATGGCGATACCCTCCGGGCCGATTATATGTTTCACGCCGAAGGGGTAGAGTCGATCCGGGAAGTAGCGTTTCTGGCTCAGAAAGGCGGTTTTCTGGAAGGCTTTGGTCCCGTTGAAGAAAAGAACGGCAAGATGCGCTTCACCCCAAACACAGCGGTCACGTTCAGCGGCAACCGGATTTTGAAGCAGGCCGATTGTCAGGAGTAGTTTATCCCACAGTATCCTAGAGATAGGGATATAGGGATATAGGGATCATAGGGATCATAGGGCGATGCCCCATGCAATGGATTAAGCCCCTTCAGGGCTGTTTGTTCTGTTCGCGCTTAGCAGCCCTGAAGGGGCTTAATCCATTGCATGGGGCATCGCCCTATGATCCCTATATCCCAATCTCTAGGACCCCTATGATCCCTATGATCCCTATATCCCTCCTTACTTCGCTACCAAACTCACCTCACCTTTCACCTTCGACTGGGTATAGTACTCGATCAGG
Source organism: Fibrella rubiginis (assembly GCF_017353185.1). Lineage (GTDB taxonomy): Bacteria > Bacteroidota > Bacteroidia > Cytophagales > Spirosomataceae > Fibrella > Fibrella rubiginis. The sequence goes on from NZ_JAFMYV010000002.1 coordinate 106,827, forward strand.
TCGGCGACGAGACCTGTCCAGCCGGTTTGGTGGTTAGCGCCGAGGCCGCTGCCGGAGTCGCCGTTGAAGTATTCGTAGAAGAGCAGCAAGTCCTTAAAATTGGGGTCGTCGGTGAAGCGATTGAGGTCGCCCATGGCGGGAATCTGGCCGGTGGCATCGATGCGGAAGAGGCTGATGAGGCGTTCGGCCACCAGCAGGGCGGCTTCCTTTATGCTCATCACCTGCCCCGAATGCGTGGGGTATTCTACCTCATAATCGTCGCCGTAATACTGGTAGAACTTCATCAGCGAGTCCACCAGCAGAAAGTTCAGCGGAAACCAGATCGGACCGCGCCAATTGGAATTACCCCCGAAAATGCTTGTTTCCGACTCCGCAGGCACATATTTCACCCGCAGCAGTTCGCCGTTCATGTGCAGCTCATAGGGCTGCTTCTCGTGGAATTTTGAGAGTGCCCGGATGCCATAGTCCGACAGAAACTCGGCCTCGTCGAACATGCGGCGCATCAGCATTTTCATCCGGTGGCCGCGCAGCAAACTCAGCAGGTGGGTAGACCCCTTACCCGGCTCGTGCCAGCGGCTCACCAGCGACGCCAGGTCGGGACGATTGGTGAGCACCCACTCCAGCCGCCGCCGGAAGTCGGGCAGTTTCGAGAGCAACTCGTCGTCGATCACCTCTACGGCAAACAGGGGAATCAACCCCACCATCGACCGGATTTTCAGCAGCCGCGCCTGTTTGTCGGGGGTATGGAGGATATCGTAATAGAACTGATCTTCTTCGTCCCAGAGGCTGATGTGCTGTTTGCCCAGGTTGTTCATCGCCGAAGCGATGTGCAGGAAGTGCTCGAAAAATTTGCTGGCCATGTCCTGATACGACGGACGAACCAGCGAGATTTCGCAGGCAATGCGCAGCATATTGAGCGTATACATGGCCATCCAGCCCGTGCCGTCGGCCTGCTCGATGCGCCCACCCATCGGCAGCGGCTGACTCCGGTCGAACACCCCGATGTTGTCGAGCCCCAGAAAGCCCCCGCCAAAGATGTTGTTGCCCTCCACGTCTTTGCGGTTCACCCACCAGGTAAAGTTCAGCAGTAGTTTGTGGAAGACGCGCTCCAGAAAGGCCACGTCGCCCACGCCGTTGGCCTGCTTGTCGATCTCATACACCTTCCACGTCGCCCAGGCGTGAACGGGCGGGTTCACGTCCGAGAAATTCCATTCGTAGGCCGGAATCTGCCCGTTGGGGTGCATGTAGTATTCGCGCAGGGTTACGGCCAGTTGCCGCTTGGCAAAATGCGGGTCGATGCGGGCGAGCGTGAGGGTATGAAAGGCCAGGTCCCAGGCCGCAAACCAGGGGTATTCCCACTTGTCGGGCATGCTCAGGATGTTGGCCGTGTACATATGCCGCCACGTTTCGTTGCGGGCGTATACGCGTCCCTGAAACGGAACGGGCATTTTTGGGTCGCCCTTCAGCCACTCGTTGACGTTGTAATAGTAGAACTGCTTGTTCCAGAGCATACCCGCATAGGCCTGCCGCTGAATGTTGACCAGGTCGGCCCCGGCGTTGGGTCCGTGGTGGGCGTTATGCTGAATCTGGCCGTAAAAATCATCCGCTTCGGCCAGCCGCTGGGCAAACGTGGCGTCGAAATCGGCGAACGGCCCAGCCGAATTCGGTTGGGTAAGCTGCGTTTGGTCGCTAAACCGAAGCCGAATTTGGGTGCTGCCTCCAGCGGGCACCATCCGGGTGTACCGCGCGGCTGCTTTGGTGCCGATCCGGTTGGGGTTCACGTATTCGGGTCGCCCCGTTATCACGTAGTTGTTGATTGCATCTTTGGGGTAGGGCGTGCTGTTAGGTCTGCCGTAGAGACGTTCGGTATTGGTTTCGTTTTCGCAGAAAAGCAGTTCGTCGGCATCTTCGCAGTAGAGTTTGTACTTGCCCAACTGCCGGTGGTTCACCTCAATCTGATTGGTCGAAATACCCGTGAGCATAGGCCGCACGCTGTACTGCTCATACCCCCACGACCACGTATTCCGAAACCAGATCGTAGGCAACAGGGTCAACGGGGCCTCCACGGGGCCACGGTTGTGGGCCGTTACGGTCACGAGCCAGTCGTTCTGGTCGGCTTTGGCGTATTCGATGTAGATGTCGAAGTACTCGTTCTGGTCGAAAATACCTGTGTCATGCAGCTCATATTCCGGCTCCTGCCGACTGCGCCGCATGGTTTCGATCACCAGCTTGTTGTAGGGGAACTCGGACTGCGGATACTTGTACAGCATCTTCATGTACGAGTGCGTGGGCGTGCTGTCGAGGTAATAATACAGCTCCTTCACGTCTTCGCCGTGATTGCCTTCGGGACCGGTCAGCCCAAAGAACCGCTCTTTCAGGATGTTGTCTTTGTGGTTCCAAAAGGCCAGGGCGAAGCAGATATGGCCCTTGTTGTCGGCAATGCCGCCGATGCCTTCTTCGCCCCAGCGGTAGGCGCGGGAGCGGGCCATGTCGTGGCTAACGTGGTTCCAGGCATCGCCATAGGCACTATAATCTTCGCGGACGGTACCCCAGGCGCGATCAGATAAATAAGGGCCCCACTTCTTCCAACCTTTATTATCAGCCCGGTCATAGATCCGTAACTTTTCAGCATCTGCCTGCATATCGTGTCAATAGGATTCGTAAACGGATGATGAAGCGCAAATCCATTTCCAAAAATACAGGCTGTAGCACGATTCACGGACATTTCCTCAAAAAGTGCAGCAAAATGGCCTGATAGTCAAGGGTTAACTTACCTTGTGGTAACGGGTGTGGCGTGTTTTTTATCATCCCTAAGCATGAGGGATCTACTTTCCAAACTTGGAATTGAATGATATGAAAGTAGATCCCTCATGCTTCGGGATGATAAAAAACACGCTACCCTCACCTCGGAAATCCGTTACGGAAGAAGAGCAGGTGATATTCAACGTTGCCCCGCCAATAGTCCCAGGTGTGGCCGCCGGGGCGCTCTATGTAGTCATGGGCGATGTTACGCTGTAAGAGCTTCTGGTGCAGGGCTTTGTTTACGTCGTAGAAGAAATCGCCCGTGCCGCAGTCTACCAGCAACCGTAGTTCGCCGTTCTGGATAGCATCGGCGGCGGTGCTTACGGTATTGGCCGTCCAAACGTCGGGGCTGGTTTCGGCATCGCCCAGCAGGTCTCGTAGTTCCCAGTTTTTCGGAAAAGGCCGGAAATCGACTCCACCGCTCAGGCTTGCCGCCTGACTGTACAAGTCGCGGTGGCGCATAGCCAGAAACAACGCCCCATGCCCACCCATCGACAACCCCGTGATGGCGCGGTGCTGCCGGTCGGGCTGGGTGCGGTATTGCCTGTCCAGGAAGGGCAATAGCTCTGCGGTCATAAACGTCTCGAACCGTACGGTGGGCTTCACCGGACTATCCAGATACCAGCTATTTTGACCATCGGGACAGGCAATAATGACGTTGTAGCGATCAGCGTAGTTGCTTAGCTCGGGTGCCATGCCGATCCAGTCGCGGTAGGTACCGCCGAAGCCGTGGAGCAGGTAAACGACCGGAAACCGTTCGGCGCTGGCCGAGGCGTACCGGTCAGGCGTGATAACCAGGCATTTGATGGCTTTGCGCATAGACGCACTTTCCACAGACACAGTGTCGACCTTCCCCGCAACAGCAGTGAGGCTGAGGAAAAGGGCGATTAGGAGTAATAAGGGGTGTTTTGACATGGAGGAAAATGTTGATATAGTTGAGGCATAGTTTCGCGCTTGTGGCTTCGCGCGTCGTGCCCTTCGACAGGCTCAGGGTGACAGGGAAGTTGAATCAAATGCACTAAACTGCTTTAGATGGGCTGTCACCCTGAGCCTGTCGAAGGGCACGACGCGCGAAGCCATTCCAGCGCCCAGCTACTTTTGCATCCGCCAAACATCACTTCAGCTCATTTGACAATGAATATGGAAAATCGCCCACCTGGGTGCCGCGCTGCTTGTTGGGTGTGGCGCTCATATCAACGTCGAGGGTGGCACCCTGCATGAGGGCTGCGTGGCTCAGCCAGTTTCTTGAATAGGGTTTACCGTTCATTTTCAGCCCGTTGACGTACCGGTTTTTGATGCTGTTTTTGGGAGCGTTGATCACCACTTTTTTGCCGTTTTCGAGCGTCATGGTCACCTTGCCAAACAGCGGTGCGCCCAAGACGTACTGATCCGTAGCGGGGCAGACGGGGTAGAAGCCCATCGCCGAAAACACGTACCAGGCCGAGGTTTGGCCGTTGTCTTCGTCGCCGCAGTAGCCGTCGGGGGTGGGCAGGTAGAGGCGGTTCATGACCTCGCGCACCCAATACTGCGTTTTCCAGGGCTCACCGGCGTAGTTGTACAGGTAAATCATGTGTTGAATAGGCTGGTTGCCGTGGGCATATTGACCCATGTTGGCAATCTGCATTTCGCGGATTTCGTGGATCACGCTGCCGTAATAGCTATCGTCGAAAACGGGAGGCAGCATGAACACCGAGTCGAGCTTATTGGTAAACTGCTTCGGGCCACCCATGAGGCCAATCAGCCCCTGCACGTCGTGAAACACCGACCAGGTGTAATGCCAGCTATTGCCCTCGGTAAAAGCGTCGCCCCATTTAAAGGGGTTGAACGGTGTTTGAAACGAGCCGTCTTTGTTTTTACCACGCATCAGCCCGGTCTGCTTATCGAACAGGTTGCGGTAGTTCCGGCTGCGTTTGGCAAACAGGTCGATTTCGGCTTTGGGGCGGTTCAATTTCTTCGCCAACTGGTAGATCGTGAAGTCGTCATAGGCGTATTCCAGCGTCCGGGCGGCGTTTTCGTTGATCTTCACGTCGTAGGGCACGTACCCCAGTTCATTGTAATACCTGGCCCCGCGCCGACCCACAGCATCCATTGGCCCTTCGTTGTTGCTGTTTTTGATCAGTGCCTCATACAGCGCGTTGATGTCGTAATTTTTGCCACCTTTCAAATACGCATCCGACACCACCGACGCCGAATTGGAACCGACCATCACATTGCGCAACCCCGGACTACCCCATTCGGGCAGCCAGCCGCCTTCTTTGTAGGCGTTGGCCAGGCCCTCCTGCATGTGGGCGCTGATACTTGGATACAGCATGTTCAAAAACGGAAACAGCGACCGGAACGTGTCCCAGAAACCGGTGTCGGTAAACAGATAGCCGGGCCGCACTTCGCCGTTGTAGGGGCTGTAGTGGACCACCTTCCCGGCGGCGTCCATCTCGTAAAATTTACGGGGAAACAGCAGCGCCCGGTACAGGCAGGAATAGAACGTACGGTACTGATCGGGGGTGCCGCCTTCTACCTGAATACGCCCCAGTACGGTATTCCAGGCCGTTTTTGCTTTTTGCTTCACCGTCTCGAAGTCATCCTTGCCCAACTCGTTCAGGTTCAGTTCAGCCTGTTCGGGGCTGATGAACGACGAGGCCACCCGCGCGTGGACCACCTCACCTTTGCGGGTCTGGAAACCCACCACGGCCCCCGCCTGATCGGCCTGAATCTCCAGCAGGTCATTGGCCCACTTGCCGTTCTGCCATACTGCGTGCCGGGCAAAGGGTTTGTCGAACACGAGCACGAAGTAGTTCTTGAAATTGGCCGGAACGCCGCCGCTGTTTTTGGTTGTGTAGCCCACAACCTTGCGTTCGCCGGGGACAATGCGCACGTACGAGCCTTTGTTCAGCGCGTCGATCACCACCTGGGCACTGTCGGTTTTGGGAAACGTGAACCGGAACGATGCCGCCCGTTCGGTAGGGGCAATTTCGGTAGTCACGTCATGGTCGGCGAGGTAAACGGAGTAATAATACGGCTTGGCTACCTCCGATTTGTGGGTGAACCAACTGGCGCGCTGTTCTTCTACAAAACGCGGCCTGCCCGTCATGGGCATGATCGAAAACTGGCCGTAGTCGTTCATCCAGGGCGAGGGCTGATGCGTCTGTTTGAAGCCCCTGATTTTATCAGCGGCGTAGGTGTAGGCCCATCCGTCGCCCATGCGGCCGGTTTGGGGCATCCAGAAATTCATGCCCCAGGGCAGGGCAATGGCGGGGTAGGTGTTGCCGTTGGAGAGACTGGGTTTCGAGTCGGTGCCCATCAGCGGGTTAACCCACTCCACGGGGTCGGCAGCGGGACGGGTGGGTGGGGTCTGGGCAGTGGCAGCAACGGTACTCAGTAACAACAACGAAATAAAAACGTGGCGCATGGTGGCTGGGTTGAAAAGAATGCCAAGATACGCTGCCTATGCATGGCGGTTCATCCCCATTGCTCCCGGTTTGGCTCCACCACCGCGTTACTTATTCTGTGGTGACCCTGGAACTGAAACAGTAGCTTACCCCAGCGGTTAGCTATAGACAACCAATATGACCTATGATTGACTACCTGTTTGGCGATTTACTACATGACGACAAAACCCTCACTGCGTTTCAGATTGTGGCGCGGGCCGTGCTGGTGGCCGTTGTTGCCCTGCTTTGCGTCCGCGTTACGGGGCGGCGGGCGTTTGGCCTGAAAACCCCTTTAGACAATGTTATTACCTTTCTGCTGGGTGCTACCCTCAGCCGGGCTATCGTTGGCGACGGGGGATTTGTGGGCATCGTGGCGGGGTCATTGACCCTGGCCTGCCTGCATCGACTTATCGCTTACGTTAGCTGCCGGAGCGATGGCTTCCGCAATTTCATTAATGGCAAAAGCCAGATACTCTATGAACAGGGTATTTTTCAGGATAATAATCTGAAGAAAAGCATGGTTGCCCCCAAAGAACTGGAGGGTGTGGTACGCAAAGAAACCAACCTCGACTCGCTGGACCTGATTCAGAAAGCAACCATGGAGCCAAGCGGTGAGGTGAGCATTGTGCTAAAAGACAGCTACAGCCTGCCAAAGCGTGCATAAGCCTGCTGCTCAAGGCTTTCGCGGTGGTCGGGATGAGCAATATTGATGAGCAGCCGCGCCCGCTGCCGCAGGTTCTGGCCATATAAATCGGCGATGCCGTATTCCGTCACGACGTAGTGGACGTGGGCGCGGGTAGTGGTCACGCCCGCACCTTCTTTCAAAAACGGCACGATCTTGCTCAACCCTTTGCTGGTGGTAGAGGGCAGCGCTATAATGGGTTTGCCGCCTTCGGAGAGCGATGCCCCCCGCACAAAATCCATCTGCCCACCCACGCCCGAATACTGCATCGTGCCAATGGTGTCGGCGCACACCTGCCCCGTCATGTCGATCTCGATGGCGCTGTTGATAGCCGTTACTTTCGGATTTCGGCGAATAATGGCCGTGTCGTTGGTATAGCTCGCCTGCTTCATGGCCACGGCGGGGTTGTCGTCAATGAAGTCATACACCCGCTGACTGCCCATCACAAAACTCGACACGATGCGGTAAGGCAGCACGGTCTTGTATTCGCCTGTGATCACGCCACGCTCCACCAGGTCGATGATGCCGTCGGTGAACATTTCGGTGTGAATGCCCAGGCCCTTGTGGTGAATCAGTTCGGCCAGGGTGGCGTTGGGAATGCCGCCAATACCCAGTTGAAGCGTGGCCCCATCTTCCACCAGCGAGGCTACGTATTGCCCTATTTTACGGTCGGTAGCGTCGATCTCGGCGGGTTTAACCTCATACATCGGCTCGTCGACCTCCACCGCCGCGTGCAGCATCGACACCGGAATAAGGCCGTCGCCGTGGGTACGGGGCACGCGTGGGTTCATCTGCGCAATGACGTATTTGGCCGCCCGGATGGCCGACAGCGACACATCCACCGATGGCCCCAGCGAACAATACCCGTGCTGGTCGGGTGGCGACACCTGGATCAGTGCTACATCCACAGGCAGGATTTTCCGGCTAAACAGCAGGGGCACTTCACTCAGAAACACGGGTACATAATCGCCGATGCCCTGCGCCAGCGACCGCCGCATGTTGGCCCCGATAAAAAACGAGTTGGGCCGAAAACTAGCCTGGTGCTGCGGCTCCAGATAGGGCAGGGGGCCTTCGGTATGTATGTGGCAAACCTCCACGTCGCGGAGCCGGTCGGCCTGCGCTACCATGGCCCGGATAAGTACGTGTGGCGTCTGGGCAACGCTATGAATAAACACCCGGTTGCCCGACTGTATGGCCGAAACGGCCTGTTCGGGCGTGGTGTAGGGAAGGGGCATGGGGGAGGGGATTATGTCAACTGTGTAACGTTTAAGGTCTAAGGTTTAAAGTCTAAGGTTTAAAGTCTAAAGTCTAAAGTCTAAAGTCTAAAGTTGGCTTGCGCAAGCGTACTCCTGCGCAAGCCAACTTTAGACTTTAGACTTTAGACTTTAAACCTTAGACAGTCACCCCCTCAAAGAGTGGTGCATAATCGTCGGAGAGGGTGATCTGGATCTTGTGTAGTTCACCCGGCGTTACCAGTTGCCGGAACACCTGCATAAACTGGTGGGTAACGGTCTTCCCCTGCTCTGAGTCAACACCCAGTTGGTCGGCTACGCGGTCGTAGAACTCGGTGAGTTTGAACCGTTCGCCCTGATCACGTTCGGCGGCGGGAATCTCGCGGATGATGTCGAGCAGCGGGCCGGGTAGTTGCGCACCCATGTTGTCGGCGGCGTTTCCGGCCAGGTGATGGGTGAGGGTGTGCAGGAAGGCCCGCGTTACGTCAATGACCTCACTTTCCGTTGAAACGCCAAGTTTAGCTTTGGCTTCGTGGATAAATTCAGGATACTGCATAATGTTGATAGATCTAAAGGATTACGCTCTATCAACTCCCGAAGCCGTTTTGTGTTTGCCAGAAATACTATTGTTCTACGGGCAACCAGATCTGAAACGTGGCACCGTTGCCGGGACTGCTTTCGGTAAGAATGCGTCCGTTGTGGTTCTCCACAATCCGCTTGCAAATGGCCAGCCCAATGCCCGTACCCCCAAACCGCGCCCCGTGCAGCCGCTGGAAAATGCCGAAAATCTTGTCGCGGTAGGTTGGATCAAACCCAATGCCATTGTCGCGCACGTCGATCCGTACGTAGCGGGTGGGTGGCAATCCGGCCTGCATGGCCAATTCCGGGCTTACCGGTTGCTGACGAATGTCGATCACCGGTGGCTGGTCGCCGGTAAATTTCAGCGCATTGCTGATCAGGTTCTGAAATAGCTGATGCAGTTGACCCGTGTTGGCCGACAAAACGGGCAGCGGACCAACGTTGATTCTGGCACCCCGCTCACGGATAGTAACATCCAGATCATCAACAAGTTGTGATAGTACGGCGTTGAGGTCTGTCTCGGCAAAAATGGCGTGCTGATTGGATAACTTGGAGAGATTGAGTACATCGTCGACCAGCGACTGCATACGGCCCGTTGCCGTAATCATGCGCTGAAAGTAGTTGCGCTCGGTCTCGTCCAGTTTTGTGTCGGCGGTTGTCTGGAGGATGGTGCCAAAAGCCTGGATTTTACGAAGTGGTTCTTTCAGGTCGTGCGAGGCCACCGAGGCAAACTGCATGAGGTCGAAGTTCGAGTTTTCGAGCGTTTTGTTTACCTGTTGTAGTTCGGCCGTGCGCTCGTTCACCCGTTGCTCCAGTTCTTCGGCTAGTTGCCGGTAGCGGGCTTCTGAGGCTTCCAGTGCCTGCCGGGCCTGCATCGTCTGGGTCACTTCGGTAGCCACCACCATCACGCGGTCAATCGTGCTGTCTGGCTCACGGATGGGTTTGTACACAAAGTCAAAGAAGACCGTTTCGCGTCCTCCAGTCCGTTCAAGTACCACTGGTAAGCCATTGCCTACAAAAGGTACGCCTGTGGTACGGACACTGTGGAGCAATTCCTCAAAGCCTTGTCCGGCGGCTTCGGGCAGGGCGTCGAATAGCTTCTTGCCAAGCACCTGCTCCAGGGAGCGGCCCCACAACTGGCAAACAGCCGGATTGGCAAACTCAATGATATAATCGGGACCGTTAAATACGCCAACACCAAGCGGATTTTGTTGAAGTACGACCTCCAGCAATCGTTGGTCTTTATCGGTTTTCTGGCGAGCCAATACCTGTTCGGTTACTTCCTGGCTAACCGAGAAAATGCCCGTGATAGCACCCGTCTCATTCCGGATTGGCTGAAAAGTGAGCTTATGATAAGACAATTCCTCGCGGCCATTGCGCTTTAGCAAAACCCCCTGTCCATTGGCTTCGTAGGGAATCCCCGAACTATATACGTTGTCAAGTATAACCTTAAAGCCTTGGTTATCAAGTTCAGGAAAGGCTTCCTGGAATGGTTTTCCAATGAGCTGATCGGCTTTACGGCCGGTATCGCGCCCGTAATTTTCATTGGCAAAGGCAATGACATAATCGGAACCTTCATAAATAGCCACCGATATAGGGGCCTGGTTGAGCAATGCAGTAAGTTGCACTAGGTTGCCATCGACGTTTAGCGAAGACGAATACATGGAACGGCAGTTAAAGGATTAATGAATAGCCGTGTGAAAATAAGCAGTTTGTTGCTGGCAGCATAGCCTAAATATGGATAACTTCGTGAGTAAATCTCCGTACTTGACATACCAATGCTTTCCTTATTACTCATTGAAGACGACCAGGACGACATCGACCTCTTCCGCTACGCACTTGGGCGGGAGGCTATTGCGGCTGCGTTAACCATTGTGATGCAGGGTGATGAAGCCCTGCCCACGCTGAAAAAAAATAGTACTAGTCCTGACCTGATCGTGATGGACCTGAACCTCCCGATTATTCATGGCCGTGACGTACTGGCGCAAATTCGGCAGGATTCCATCTACAGACGAGTGCCAATTCTGGTGCTGACCACGTCGTCGTCGGTCGACGAGCGCAATGTATGTATGGCGTTGGGGGCTGATGCTTTTGTGACCAAACCCACCAGTATTGAGGGCTTCAAGGCGCTGGCGGGCACCATTCGCCAGTTGGCACAGGCGTAAAAAAAGGTCTGGCAAAAAGCTTCTGTTTAAGCTTTTTGCCAGACCTTTTTTTGTTTTCAGTTGCTTCGCGATGAACCTCCTAAGCGGGCGAAGCAACTGAAAACTATGAACTGAAAACTCTAAACTATCTTCCCCCTCTTACGCCAGGCGGTTGATGCAGTTGAGGTCTTCGAAGGCCACTTTCAACCGGGCCGACATGCTCTCTTCGCCTTTGCGGAGCCACACGCGGGGGTCGTAGTATTTCTTGTTGGGCGAATCTGGCCCTTCAGGGTTGCCAAGCTGGCTTTGCAGATAGCCTTCCTTCGCCTTGTAATAGGTCAGGATGCCCTCCCAGGTCGACCACTGCATGTCGGTGTCGATATTCATTTTGATAGCACCGTACTGAATGGCCTCGCGAATTTCTTCGCGGCTTGAGCCTGATCCGCCGTGGAAGACGAAGTTCACCGGCAGCGGACCCGTACCGAATTTCTCCTGGATGTAGTCCTGCGAGTTTTTCAGAATGATGGGCGACAGTTTCACGTTGCCGGGCTTATATACGCCGTGCACGTTGCCAAAAGCGGCAGCAATCGTGAAGTTGGGCGAAATCTTACGCAGGTGCTCATAGGCATAGGCCACTTCCGACGGCTGCGTGTATAGTTTTGAGTCATCGACGTCTGAATTATCCACGCCGTCTTCTTCGCCACCCGTCACGCCGAGTTCAATCTCCAGCGTCATGCCCATCTTGGCCATCCTTTCGAAGTATTTGCACGAAATTTCGATGTTCTCTTCAATCGGCTCTTCTGAAAGGTCGAGCATGTGCGAAGAGTAGAGGGGCTTGCCCGTCTGGTCGAAATGCTTTTCTGACGCCGTCAGCAGGCCGTCGATCCAGGGGAGGAGTTTTTTAGCGCAATGGTCGGTATGGAGAATAACGGGTACACCATAGAGTTCGGCGATGTTGTGGATATGCAACGCCCCTGATACCGACCCGGCGATAGCTGCCTTTTGCCCGTCGTTGGAAAGGGATTTGCCCGCGTAGAAAATACCGCCGCCGTTTGAAAACTGGATAATCACCGGCGAGTTAACGGCTTTGGCCGTTTCCAGCACGGCGTTCACCGAGTTGGTACCCACCACGTTGACTGCGGGCAGGGCATAATCATTTTCGTTGGCATGACGGAAAATCTCGGAAACGCCTTCACCCGTGACAACGCCGGGGGCAAATCGGGTGGCTACATCGCTCATAAGAACTGAAGAATTGAATTTTGATTAGAAAAAGTAGAAGATGCCTTAGCTGCCATAACCAGACAGCCCACAAACACCGCAAAGTACAATTTTTGCCCCATACGACGGGGCATTACCAGAATACATGCCGACAGATAGCGTAGTATCTGTTACCCAACGTTGCTTATATTGATGCTATCACTCCAAACGATGGCATCAGTAAACTACTCAATTACAGCTGCAACAAATGGCCCGACTGCTCTGGTTCTCAATCGTGCTAGTTACCCTGCATCAGGCTGCTTTGGCTCAGCCAACATTCCCAGTCCTGCCCGATGAAGACTATGAAGTTTATTCCGTCGTCGGCAACTATTTCTCCCGTTGCGACGAGTCAAGCTATGTCCGTCAGCCTAACAAGTTGTGGTTGGTGCACTCCCAAACGGAAATACAGTCAGGCCAGAATTCCTGGTTCAAATTCAACGAAATGCCAAAGCAACTTGCCTGGCTTTTCCTAGAAAAAAAGCCTTTTCACAAGCAGGCAGACTGGTGGTCGTTCCTAGCGTCGATAGATGGCAGTCAATTTACCCGGTACGAATTAAAAAAGCGGCTCAGGTTTGCCTGCCAGGAGACATTACTTTGGACAAACGACAAAAGAGCTTACTATTTTGGCAGCGAAAATTGGGCGGCACGCGGGTATGAGGCTTTACGCAAAGACTACCCTGACTTCAGATCTATCATACAGTTTTCAAAGGTGGCCTTCTCATCAGACGATACAAAAGCTGTCTGCTACTACTCAGAAGTGAGCGGTAGCTTCTCTGGGGAAGGATTTTTGGTATTTCTGGAAAAAAAAGACGGTAAATGGGGAGTGATGGCGAAAACCAGCCTTTGGGTTTCGTAGTGCTGCTTGCATGGGTTGCTGTTGGTTTTGCGGGGGTGGCTTCACGCTCTAGGTTGCTGTCGCCTGGCCCTTCGACAAGCTCAGGGTGACAGGGAACTTGAATCAAGTCAAGAAACTGCACTGAGATGGGCTGTCACCCTGAGCTTGTCGAAGGGCCAGGCGACAGCAACCTAGAGCGTGAAGCCACCCCCCGCAAAACCAACAGCAACATCACAAATTACAACCCCAGAATCTCTTGAAAACGCTCTTTTATTGCCCATTTTGGGGTATGGAATCCCTTGGTTTGGCCGAAGCAGCCAGGCGCGTGAAGGCGGCTGGCTATGATGGGATGGAAGTGGCCGTGGGCCTCGACAAACAGGTCGAAGCCGTGAAAATCATGCAGGACAACGGCCTCCGGCTGATCCTGATGGCCTTTGGCGGTGGGGCCAACTTCCCCGAACATAAAGCCAAATTCCGTACCGATCTGGAAGCTACGGCTAAACACAAACCGCAGTTCATCAATGCCCACACGGGCCACGATTATTTCACCTACGAACAAAACTGTGAGCTGATTCAGGTGACGCTGGATGTACAGAAAGCGTCGGGCGTAACGATCCTGAACGAGACCCACCGCGGGCGGTTTTCCTATTCGGCACCGGCCATACAGCATTACTTCGTTACCTTCCCCAACCTGCGCCTCACGGGCGATTTTTCGCACTGGGTCAACGTATCGGAATCGTACCTCGCCGATCAGGCCGACAACATGAGCCGCGCCCTGCAACGCACCGATCATATTCACTGCCGGGTGGGCCACCCCGAAGGTCCGCAAGTGTCGGACCCCCGCGCGCCGGAGTGGCAAAGTGCGCTGGAAACCCACGCCAAATGGTGGGACACGATTCGGCAACGCATGCTTACGGCTGGTACCCCCGAACTCACCGTCACCTGCGAATTTGGTCCTGCCCCCGGCTACCTCCCCACGCTGCCCTACACCCAGCAACCCGTTGTGAGTCAGTGGGATGTAAACGTGTTTATGATGAAGTTTCTAAAAGACCGGTGGAAGGTGTAAGGGGAATGGGTTTTACACGCTGGAGTGCCGTTGTCCACTGCTGTCGCTCTGTTGTCTGTCACTCGTTGTCGCTTGGCTCTGGCCGAGTGACCCATATCTGAGGGCCTCCGGCCCGTAGCTCGAACTTGAACGATGTAGGCTAACGTGTCTCAACGTCGCACTACGGGCCGGAGGCCCTCAGATATGGGTCACTCGGCCAGAGCCAAGCGACAACGGCCTACAACGACAGAACGAGAGCGGCTGACAACGGTGGGGCACACAGTCACTTCTCTTCAATCGCATCTCACTTTTTCACATCAACTTCTTATGAATAGACGATCTTTTATTTGTTCAACAATGGCGGCGGGTACGGCTTTCGCGCTGGCTGCTGAGGCCAACGCCAACCAGATACCACCACTACCCAACGCCTTACCCCGCTGGCGGGGGTTCAACCTGCTCGAAAAATTTATAGCCGGGGGCGGTGGCCCCGAACCAGAGGGGTCTTTCAAGGAACGCGACTTCGACTGGATTGCCGGTTGGGGTTTCAACTTCGTGCGGTTGCCCATGTCGTACCGCTGCTGGGCCTCCGGCGACCCAACCACCTGGATGAACCTGAATAAAGCCAAGCTCAAAGATGTCGACCAGGCCGTTGAGTGGGGCAAAAAACATGGCCTCCACGTCAACCTGAACCTGCATCGGATTCCGGGCTACTGCGTAAATCCACCCGCCGAACCCCTCAGCCTCTGGACCGACGAACGGGCACTGGAAGCCGCCGTATTTCACTGGAAACACCTGGCTCAACGCTATAAGGGCCGTCCCAACACCGAGGTCAGCTTTGATTTGATTAACGAACCCGCCAACGTCGACGAAGCCAGCTACACACGGGTGGTAAAAGCCCTTGTGGCGGGCATTCAGGCGATTGACCCCCAGCGGCTGATCATTGCCGACGGACTACAGTATGGTACGCAACCGGTGCCGTCGCTGGCGGGGGTGGTGGGTGGTCAGAGTACGCGGGGCTACCTGCCCATGTCGGTAAGCCACTACAAGGCGTCGTGGGTAAACATCAAAGACTGGCAACCGCCCGCCTGGCCCATGGCCTGGATGGGAGCGACCTGGAACCCCGATATGCTCAGAAAAGTCAATATTGAACCCTGGCAGGCCCTGCAACGCAAAGGTGTGGGTGTGCACGTGGGCGAGTGGGGCTGTTTCAACAAGACCCCGCACGATGTGGCACTAGCCTGGATGGAATCGAATCTGAAGCTTTGGCAGGAAGCGGGGTGGGGTTGGTCGCTCTGGAATTTCAGGGGCAGTTTCGGTATCCTCAACAGCGACCGCCCCGACGTAAACTACAAAAACCACCAGGGCCAACAACTCGACGCCGACATGCTGGCCCTACTGCGGCGGTATTAAAGAGAGTTGCAAGTTTAAGGTTTAACGTCTAAAGTTGCTTCGCGTGGTGGCGTAGCTTCGCATCCCTGGGACGCGAAGCAACTTCAGACATTAAACCTTAAACTCACTTTATCGGCACATTCCCTAACTCTGTTTGTGGGCGCAACAGGTGCACATCGAGCATGGCGAGGGGGCGGGCCATGTATTCGCGGATGAGCGTGCGCAGGGAGTATCCGTCGGGTACGTCCTGGGCGGCGAAGGCTACGGCGTTGATGCCTTCGTGGTTGCCAATGTACAGCGCGCGGGCGTTGTGAAAATTCTGCGAGATGATGGTGATGTGGTGTTGCTTGAACACCTCCTTGCACCGCAGCACCGAGTCGAAGGTGCGGTAGCCGGCATAGTCGGGAATCATCACGTCGGAGGGGACGCCGAGTTTGAGCAGGGCGTTTTGCATGTCGACCGGCTCGTTATAGAATTCCGAATCGTTGTTGCCGCTCAGGATCAGGTATTTGACCTTGCCTTCTTTCCAGAGACGGGCGGTGGCCTCCATGCGGTAGCGGAAGAACAGGTTGTCTTTGCCGCCCTTCACGTATTTGCTCGTACCCAAAACCAGCCCCACGTCGTTGGCGGGCAGTTTGTGCATGTCGAAATAGATCTGGCTCCGGGTGCTGTAAACCACCCACCAGTTGCAGCACAGCACGATCAATACACCACCAAACATGCCCACAATCAGCCACTTCACCACGCGCTTACCCTGCCGAAGTGCAGAACGGCGCGATCGTGAGCGGCGAGCAACCGCACGGGCAGCGGGGCGGGCAGTGGTCATAGATGGAGTTCAAGGTTCAATGTCTACAGTCCAAAGTTTAAGGATTGCGTATGGACTCGACTGAACCTTGAACTTTAGACTGTAGACATTGAACTAAGTTAAAATAGCCCCAACTGCCCACCGTCGTCAGCAACGGTTTCGGCTTCGGGTTCAGGGTCAATGATGGAAGACTCCTTGAGCACGTTCACGGTTGCAACCGGACCGGCTTTAGGAGCCAGCAATTTAGCTTCTTTCACCTTTGCGTAGGGCAACTTGCTGCCCAGTGCCTTCCAGCCACGCACATCGATGAAGCCAGCCGGTTCGAGCACCATCTTCTCGACAGGCCCCCGTTCTTTCACCATATACTGCAATTCAATACGGGGGGTTGCGTCGGCTGAAACAGCAAAGAGTTTTGAGCCTTTTGTCTCACCAATAAAACTGAATTTTTTGTCGATAGACGTGGTCTCGATCTTAAACCGCTTCACGTAATACAGCTTCAGACCCGCCTCGTAATACAGCGCTGAGATGACCGTTTCGGGGTCGAACTTTTGCAGCACGGCTACGTCGTTGGGTTCGTAGCGGTTGGTAATATCAAAGCTGGTCAGCTCATACTCGCCGGTTTTATAAACAACCAGGATGGTGTCTTTGGCGTCGAAATTACCCAGCAGTCGCCCCCGTTCGTCGCGGTTGAGCCGGCCCAGGTGATCGTCGTACCAGATGTCTACGCCGCCGAGGGTTGACGACCCCGCCGTTTTCTGCGTGATCTTACGGACGTTGTATTTGGTGAGAATATTGCCCTGCGCCGACCGGTTTTTGATGCTGATGGTGGCAAAGTCAAAATCGAACTGCTTCAGTTTGGCTGTGCTCTGCGCCGTCAGGTTTACCGTAACAATCTCAGCCTCACCGTTGTCGTTGGCCGAGAAGTACAGAATCTTCGACTTGGGGTTACCCATCGTGAGGTCATACTCGCGGTCGCGGGTGACGGCGGTGACGGGAAACCGCTTGGCCATTGAAATGCCTGATTTGGCATCCTGATAGATGAGATTGTAGACCCGGCGTTCGTCGTTTTTCTTGAACACCGATACGTAGATGATGTCTTTACCCACGAACGTCTTCTCCTGAATCTTGGTCACCAGGCATTTGCCGTCGCGGCGGAACACAATCACGTCGTCGATATCGGAGCAGTCCGAAACGAACTCGTCTTTTTTCAGGCCGTAGCCAATGAACCCACCCTCGCGGTCGACATAAAGCTTCTGGTTGGCGGCGGCGACTACGTTAGCGGCGATGGTGTTGAACGCCCGGATTTCGGTGCGCCTGTCGCGGCCTTTGCCATACTTCTTCTGCAGGTCTTTGAAGTAGGCAATGGCATAACGCGTGAGGTTGGCGAGGTTGTCTTCCACCTCGGCCAGTTCCTGCTCCAAGCGTTTCACCAGCTCGTCGGCCTTAAAGCCATCGTATTTGGAAATGCGCTTGATCCGAATCTCAGTCAGGCGGATCAGGTCGTCCTGGGTGATCTCGCGGTAGAAGAGTTTCTTATGCGGTTTCAGACCCTTGTCGATGGTTTCCAGTACGGCCTCGAACGTTTCGCACTCCTCTATTTTCCGGTAGATGCGGTTTTCGATGAAAATTTTCTCCAGCGACGCGTAAAGTTGCTTTTCCATCAGTTCACCCCGCCGAATTTCCAGTTCCTGCTTCAGCAAGGCCACCGTCTGGTCGGTGTTGTAGCGCAGAATCTCCGACACGCTCACAAAGTGCGGCTTGTCTTTGATGATGACGCAGGCATTGGGTGAAATGCTCACCTCGCAGTCCGTGAAAGCGTAGAGCGCATCAATCGTCACGTCGGGCGATACGCCGGGGGTGAGGTGAACCACAATCTCGACGTCTTTCGAGGTGAGGTCCTCCACCTTTTTGATCTTGATCTTCCCGTCGTCGTTGGCCTTAATGATCGAATCCTTCACCGACGTGGTGGTGGTGCCAAACGGAATGTCGCGGATGACGAGCGTCTTCTTGTCCAGTTCTTCAATCCGGGCACGCACCCGCACTTTACCGCCCCGGTGCCCGTCGTTGTAGTTACTCACGTCGATGAGGCCGCCGGTCTGGAAATCGGGGTAAAGGGTAACGGGTTTGTCTTTCAGCAACTGAATGCTGGCGTCGATCAATTCATTGAAATTATGCGGCAGAATTTTGGTGGAAAGGCCCACGGCAATGCCTTCCACGCCCATAGCCAGCAGCAGCGGGAACTTCACGGGCAGGGTTACCGGCTCACGCTTGCGCCCGTCATACGACAGTTGCCACTCGGTAGTATCATTATTGAACACCACGTCGGCCCCAAACTTCGAGAGGCGCACTTCAATATAGCGCGGCGCGGCGGCACCGTCGCCAGTGAGGATGTCGCCCCAGTTGCCCTGGATGTCGAAGACCAGGTTGCGCTGGCCAATGTTGACCATCGCCTCGTTGATGGAGGCGTCGCCGTGGGGGTGGTACTGCATCGTCTGCCCGATCACGTTAGCCACCTTGTTAAAGCGGCCATCGTCCATCTCTTTCAGGGCGTGGAGGATGCGGCGCTGCACGGGTTTTAGCCCGTCTTCAATGGCCGGTACCGCCCGCTCCAGAATGACGTAGGAGGCGTAGTCGAGAAAATACGTTTCGTAGAGGCCCGATACAACGGTCTGATCGTGGAGCAGGTCGTTGATGGGTTCATCATTAGTAGGTGTTGTTTGGTCAGCAGATTCCTGATTGTCGTCTGTCATCTTGCAAAAAAAATACGCGTTAACTGGTCAAAAAATTGGGTGGGAAAGCAGGCCGTCGCAGCCATGGCAGCAACCCCTAAAGATACGCAAAAACCCCGAAATAAACACGTGGAAAGGGAAAAGGGATTTCGGATTGGGGATTTCGGATTGCGGATTGGGCTGACGCAAGCGCATTCGTGCGTCAGCCCAATCCGCAATCCGAAATCCCCAATCCGAAATCCTTTTATTCACATAGACCTACTGTGAAATGGGCATCATTTTTGTGAACTTCGCTTTACCGTAACGACTCACTACCAACTATGAAAAATCCCTACGTAGCCCTGCTGCGTACGGCCTGGCATTACGCCCGTCAGCAGCGCGGGCGCTACCTCGTTGTATACCTCCTCTTTATTGGCGCCAACCTGGTGGGCGCGTCGCACCCGCTGCTTTTTGGCTGGTTTATCGACCGCATTCAGCACAGCCCGGCCACCGTTCTGAACACGACGCTGCTCTACGGCGGCATCTTTCTGGGGCTGAAAATCCTGGAGTGGGCCTTCCACGGTCCGGCCCGGATTCTGGAGCGGCAACTGGCGTTCGACGTGAGCCGTAATTTCCTGGACGAACTGTATCATCAAACCCTGCACCTGCCCCTAGGCTGGCACAAAACGCACCATAGCGGGGCCACCATCAACCGAATCAATAAAGCCTACGGAGCACTGAAAGGCTTTTTCGAAAATGGCTTCACCTACCTGCACGTCGTGGCCAAGTTCGCCCTCTCGTTTGGTGCCATGCTCTACTTTGCACCCCTCTATGGCTGCCTGGGTCTGGTGCTGGGTGCCCTCACGGTCTGGGTGATCCGTCGGTTCGACAAACCGTTTGTGGCCGCGTTGGAAGAGACCAACGAACGGCAGCACGAACTGTCCTCGTCGCTCTACGACAGCCTCTCCAACATCATCACCGTGCTCACGTTACGGCTGGAAGGCCGGATGGAGCAGCGGCTGACGGGTAAGGTCGATGACATTAAGCCTCCGTTTCGTCGCGAAATCAGGATCAACGAATGGAAGTGGTTTGTGGCCTCCATGCTCATTGCGGGCATCTATGTGATCATTACCACCGGCTACATCCACCAGCATTACGTGCCGGGAACGGTATTTTACGTGGGTGGGCTGGTAACGCTGCTGGGCTATGTAAACCAGTTTACGAGTGTGTTCAACGACGTAGCCTGGCAGTACACGCAGATTGTGCAGTTCAACACCGACGTGCAGACCGCCCGGCAAATTGGCGAGGCCTACAACGAACATCACCAGCCCGCTGCCGCCACGCTGCCCGATGGCTGGACAGCGCTTTCGGTGAGTAACCTCAACTATGAACACCCCGTAGTTCCGGGCCTGAATGAACGGCAGCCTGCTTCGCTCAAAAGCTTGTCGATCAATTTGCAACGGGGCAAACGCGTGGCCCTTATCGGCGAAAGTGGATCGGGCAAGAGTACGCTGCTGACCCTGTTGCGTGGTCTGAACAGCCCCAGCGAGGGCGTAAACTGGACCGTCGATGGCGAGACGCGCATGGACTGGTCGGCTATTGGGGGCACAGTAACGCTGTTTCCGCAGGAGCCGGAAATTTTTGAAAACACCGCCCGCTACAACATCACGCTGGGACTACCCTTCACCGACGCCGAAGTGGCCGAGGTATGCCAGATAGCCCGTTTTGCCGACGTAGCCTCGTACCTGCCCAACGGCCTGGACACGCTCATCCAGGAAAAAGGCGTGAACCTGTCGGGTGGGCAAAAGCAGCGGCTGGCCCTGGCGCGGGGACTGCTGGCCGCCCGCCAAAGTGACATTATTTTGCTCGACGAACCCACCAGCAGCGTGGACCCCAAAACGGAGTACCTGATCTACCACGCCCTGCTGGGTACCTTCGCCGACAAAGCCGTAGTCTCCTCCCTCCACCGCCTGCACCTGCTCCCCCTTTTCGACTATATCTACATCCTCGACAATGGCCGCATTGTGGATGAGGGCACATTCGTCGACCTCCGCCGACGCAGCATCATTTTCGGCGAAATGTGGCGGCACCAATCGGATGCATTAAATCGGATAAATGGGGTGGAAGTGTAGATGCGTCGTAAGTTTGGGGAGTGTGGCTTTGGGCGACATGGCTTTGTACTCCAGGCTACGCGGCGCGGGCCCTTCGACAAGCTCCGGGTGGCGGGACGTTGATTCAATTTAAGAACCTCTCCGTTGTCGCTCGGCTCATGCCGAGTGACGGATATCCGAGGGCCTCCGGCCCGTAGCTTGAACTTGAACGATGTAGGCCCAGGTGTCTCAACGTCGCATTACGGGCCGGAGGCCCTTAGATATGGGTCACTCGGCTGGAGCCGAGCGACAACGGAGAGGTTCTTAAATTGAATCAACGTCGTTGTCACCCTGAGCTTGTCGAAGGGCCCGCGCCGCGTAGCCTGGAGCGCGCAGCCATACTCGTGCAAAGCCATGTCGCACAAAGCCACACACAAAAACAGCCACGTACCCCCCCCTTATGATCAATACCGAATCCCTCACCAGCCGTTTTCTGCGTTACGTGCAGATTGACACCCAATCGGACCCTCAATCGACGGCGGGGCCGACTACCGAAAAGCAAAAAGATCTGGGCCGACTGCTGGTTTCGGAGTTGCACGAATTGGGCATTGCCGATGCCGAACTGGACGACTTCGGCTATATCTACGCCACCATTCCGGCCAACAGCCTCGATGAAGGCGACCCGGACGTAGATGCTCTGCAACCCCCCACGATCTGCTTCTGCGCCCACATGGACACCTCGCCCGACGTGACGGGGGCGGGCGTAAAACCCATCATCCACCACGCCTGGGACGGCTCTGATATTGAACTACCCGACCGGGAGAACGCCACCGATGCGCCCATCGTGATCCGCCGCGCCGACCATCCCGATCTGGCCGAGCAAGTGGGCAACGACATCATCACGGCCAGTGGCACCACGCTGCTGGGGGCCGACAACAAATCGGGCATTGCCGCCATTATGGCCGCCGCCGAATACCTGATGACGAACCCGGAAGTCCCTCACGGACGCATCCGGCTGCTGTTTACCCCCGACGAAGAAGTAGGGCGCGGCACGGCCAACCTCGACATGAAACGCCTCGACGCCCATTTTGGCTACACCATCGACGGTGAATCATTGAGTACGCTGGAAGATGAAACGTTCTCCGCCGATGGTGTGAAGATTGTGATTCAGGGCGTGAGTACGCATCCCGGTTTTGCCAAAGGCAAGCTGGAAAACGCGCTGAAAATTGCGGGCGACATCCTGGCCGGGCTTCCCCAGAAAGGCCTCTCGCCCGAAACGACGG
Organism: Fibrella rubiginis; assembly: GCF_017353185.1. Classification (GTDB taxonomy): domain Bacteria; phylum Bacteroidota; class Bacteroidia; order Cytophagales; family Spirosomataceae; genus Fibrella; species Fibrella rubiginis. The sequence continues at coordinate 129,103 of NZ_JAFMYV010000002.1, forward strand.
AGGGTAAGGAGGGGTTTGTTCACCCCACCAGCATAGAAGGCAATCAGGACCGTGTGACGCTCAGCTTCATCGTCCGCGATTTCACGACGGAAGGCCTGCACGCGCACGAAACGCTATTGCAAAACCTGCTCAACAGCGTCCTCCGCGACTACCCCCATTCTACGGCCACGTTCTCGGTAACGGAGCAGTACCGCAACATGAAAGAAGTACTGGACCGCCACCCCGCCGTGGTCGATAAGGCACTGGAAGCTATCCGTCGGGCGGGTCTCACGCCCAAACGGCGCAGCATTCGGGGCGGCACCGACGGCTCGCGGCTATCGTTTATGGGCCTGCCCTGCCCTAACATTTTCGCCGGCGAACACGCCTTCCACTCGCGGCAGGAGTGGGTCTCGGTTCAGGATATGCAAAAAGCCGCCGAAGTAGTCGTGCACCTGGCGCAGGTGTGGGCGGAAGGGTAGTTCAATGTTTAAAGTCTAACGTTTAACGTTGCTTCGCGTCCGGCTTCTACAAGCGCGAAGCAACGTTAAACGTTAGACTTTAAACATTGAACTACCCCTACCGTTTACCTCCTCATGGGCTATGTAATTGGGATTTTGCTGGGCTTGCTAGCGGCGGGCTTTTTGTTGTTTTTCTTTTTTCGGAAACGCCGAAAACCGGTGGTGGAGCCGGAGGCACCGTTGCCCCCAACAATGGTGGAGCTGCTGGCCCAAAACGTGCCGTACTATGCCTCGCTGCCCGATGAGAAGCAGCCGGTTTTTGCCGAGCGCGTCAATCAGTTTCTGGCCAATGTGACCATCGAAGGCGTGGATACCGAGGTGACGGACGTGGATAAAGTGCTGGTAGCCAGCAGCGCAGTCATTCCCGTGTTCGCGTTCGACGACTGGCAGTACCCCAACCTGACCAATGTGGTGCTCTACGATAGCACGTTCAACGAAAAGACCTTCGAGACCGAAGGAGCCGACCGGCGCACAATGGGGCTGGTGGGTACGGGCGGTGCGTTGCAAAGCAGCATGGCACTCTCAAAATCGGCCTTGCTCAACGGGTTTCTGAACAAGACGAGCAAGGAAAATACCGGCATCCACGAGTTTGTTCACCTCCTCGACAAAGTAGACGGCGAGATCGACGGGGCACCGGAGAGGATGATGCCCAAAGAGCACCTGCAACCCTGGCTACGGCTCATGCACGAGACCATGCAACAGATGGAAACGGGCCGCACCGACATCAACCCCTACGGCCTCACCAACGAAGCCGAGTTCTTCGCCGTCGTCTCCGAATATTTCTTCAAACGCCCCGACCTGCTGAAACAAAAGCACCCGGAACTGTTCGAACAACTCGAACTGATTTTTAAGCAGAACCCGACCACAGAGCGAAAGGTATTGGAAGGGGATGAGGGGTTTTAACGTCTAAGGTTTAAGGTTGCTTCGCGCGGGTTGCCCTTCGACTGGGCGTCCCCGACAAGCTCAGGGTGACAACGACCTTGACTCAACTCTTTGAGATGTCCCTAGCTGCCTGTCACCCTGAGCTTGTCGAAGGGCCTAGAGCGCGAAGCCAACCCGCGCGAAGCAACCTTAAACCGGCCTCAACATTCCGTCGCGCTCAGGGCCAATCCGGCTTCTGAGGTTTCCTTGTATTTTGTGGACATATCGCGGCCGGTGGCTTTCATCACTTTGATGACCGCGTCGAGGGAGATTTTTTGCATACCGGGCGAACCCGACGAGGCCAACAGGTAGGCGTTGTAAGCCTTTACGGCACCCATCGCGTTGCGTTCAATACAGGGGATTTGCACGTAGCCGCCGATGGGGTCGCAGGTCATGCCGAGGTGGTGCTCAATGCCGATTTCGGCGGCGGCTTCGATGGCCCCGATGCCGTGGCCCGCACACTGCGTCAGGAATGCCGCGCCCATGGCCGAGGCCGTCCCGATTTCACCCATGCACCCCATTTCGGCACCGGAAATGCTGGCGTTGTGCTTCACCAGGAAGCCGATGGCCGCCGCCGCCAGCAGGCCTTCGCGCAGGGTGGTTTTGTCGTAATGAAAATGGTGTTTGGCCAGGTACGTCAGCCCCGGAATCACACCCGACGCGCCCGATGTGGGGGCCGTAACGACAATGCCTCCCGCCGCGTTTTCTTCGGAAGCTGCTAAGCAGTAGGCATTTAGGAAAATCAGAAAGCTATCTGCCGACTGTGCCAGTGACCGTGCCTGTTGATACAGGGCCGGTGCTTTACGACGCAGGCGGATGTTACCGGGCAGTACGCCTTTATGTCGCAATCCCCGCCGCACGGCCTTGTGCATGGCCTCGATGAGTCCATCAATCCGGGCGTTTACTTCCTTTCGCGACAGCCTGGAAACGGCTATTTCGTTGGCTAACAACACCTCCGAGAGCGGCAATCCCGATGCGGTCAGATGCGCCTTCAACTCGTTCATCGTCGAGTAGGGGTAGGGCACCGAAACGGGGTTGGCACTCTCATCGGGTTGGCCTTTGCGGATGATGAACCCCCCCCCGATGGAGTAATATTCTTCCGACGCAATCCTGGTCGAGCCGTCGGTCAGGGTCAGTACCATGGTGTTGGCGTAGGGCGAATCATAACGGACGCGCTCGAAATGAATCGATGCCGCGTTGACCGGAAACACCTTATGACCTGCCTGAACGGGATACACTTCAGTGGGGTCGCGGAGGAGGTTGAGCAGGGCGTCGGGGTTGGTAGTTTCGGGTTGCCAGCCCAGCAGTCCGGCCACAATGGCGCGGTCGGTGCCGTGGCCTTTGCCCGTGGCACTCAACGATCCGTAGAGGTGAATGTGCAGTTCGGTGGCGGCGGCGAGTTGGTCGGCGGGAAGGTTCGACACGCGCTGAACGAAATCGTAGGCCGCTTTCATGGGGCCAATGGTGTGCGAACTCGACGGGCCGGGACCGATTTTAAACAGGTCAAAAACAGAGGTGGTGATCATTGAGGTGCGTAACGCTGATGAAGTTTGCGTAAGTTGCCCTACGCCAGTGTATAAAGGTTTTTTGGACAGGATTAGAGGGATTTTATGGATTGACAAGATTCTTTCTCATGTAAAAACGGATTAAAGAATCTTGTCAATCCATAAAATCCCTCTAATCCTGTCCAAAAAACCTTCCTCTACACGCTGGAATATGAACGCAATCTATCCAAAACCTGTGCGCCAATTCTCGTTTTCCTGCTGCCTTTTTCTCATGGCCCTGCTGGCCAACTGCCAATCGACGGTGCCCTTTGTGTATACGGGCAAGAAGATGAAGGGCGTGAATCTCGTGGCCCCGCCCCAAAAGCCCAACGACAGCACCCTGATGGCCCTTCGCGCTGACAATGGCACCTGGGTGGCGGTGGTGCCTTACGGCTTCTGCAAAAAAGACGATCCCCACTTTTACTGGCACGGCAACCCGCCCCCCGGCGAACGCCGCATGGGCCAATGGTGGGGCGAAACGCCCGAAGGCATTGCGGGCACCGTGGCGATGGCGCGGGCGCAGGGTCTGAAGGTGATGCTGAAACCACACGTCTGGATGATGGGCGGCTCGCACCTCGACCTGGCCTTTGATAAAGAAGCCGACTGGCAATCGTTTGAAACCGATTACCGGGGCTACGTACTGGGTAACGCCCGCATCGCCGACTCGCTCAAGGTCGACCTGTTTTGTATTACCACCGAACTCGACAAGTTCTCGATGGCCCGCCCGGATTTCTGGAAAACCCTCATTGCCGACGTTAGGAAGGTATATAAAGGCCAGCTCACCTACGCCGCCAACTGGGACCGGTTCGCGCAGATTCCGTTCTGGAAGGAGCTTGATTACATAGGAGTGGACGCCTATTTCCCCCTCGACGATGCCAAAACCCCCTCCGAAAAAGCGATGGTGCGCGGCTGGAAAAAACCAATGGCCGAGCTAGCGGAGCTAAGCGGCAAACACCAAAAACCTATTCTCTTCACCGAGTTTGGCTACCGCGCCTGCGACCACGCCGCCGAAAAACCGTGGGAATCCGAAACCGATTGCCAGCCCAACCCCACCGCGCAAGCCAACGCCTACGCCGCCCTCACCGCCGCCGTATGGCCCCAACCCTGGTTTGCCGGTGGCTTTGTCTGGAAATGGCACATGAACGAACGCCACGGCCACCGCGAGCGCGATATGTTCAGCCCGCAGGGCAAACCCGCCGAAGTGGCGTTGAAGAAAATGTATGGCGGGGAATAGGGTAATGTACAATGTGGGTAGCAAATAGCCATACATATCAGCCAATGTGTTCTTTGTCAAGCAAAAAGTTAAATATAGCTTTTGCTACTACCTCTGGCTGCTCTTCCTGTGGAAAATGCCCGCTTGTTTCAAGGCTGATTACCTGTGAATTTGTAAATCCCGAAACAAATTTATGTAAGTAATGCACTTTAATCACAGGATCTTTTAGCCCCCAGATAAACAGTGTAGGCTTATTGGAAATATCCTGCTTCCTGATCCAAAGTGATTCAAACCAATCCTGATCATTTAATAATGATTTAGCAAACGCCAACGCTCCGTTTCGTTGCGTCTTGTTGGCAAACGGTCCTGTATACTGCTTCAACAATTTATTGGTAATTTTATGATCACCAAACGAGTTAGGTAGAATGAATTTTGGTGAAAAATTGAGATAGCGATACAAAAAAGGAAGTAATGGATTTTTTAATATCTTACTAAGCCTGATGAAATCAGGTTCATATCTACTACTCCATAACCAAGAATTAAGGATTACTAGCCTCTTTATTCTGTCAGGCAATTTCATTGCGAAATTTAATCCAATTGGTCCGCCAACGTCGTGAACCACCAACGTTATATTGTCCAGTTGTTTTTCAAATACAAATTTCTCAAGGGTTTCACTATGGTTTTGTGTTGAGTAGTCATACCGTTCGGGTTTGTCTGAAAGCCCAAAACCAATGTGGTCAATCGCTACGCAACGAAAATGCTTAGCCAGTTTTTTGATAACATTGCGAAAATCGAAACTCCACGATGGCGTACCATGAACAAACAGCACTGTTTCTCCTTCTCCTTCGTCGATGTAATGAAGGTTGTATCCGTTGATGTTAGCGTAGTTTGATATAAACGGATATTCCGCTGTGTCAAGCCAATGTGTTGCCATACTTTTTTATAACAAAAGTCGCAACCTCATCAAAGATAAATCTTGGTCTATACCAACATCAGATTTTCACTTTGTTAAATAACTTGCTAAAATTTGTTGGGTCTATACCCAAGTAAGAGGCAATGTACTTATGGGGAACAAGTTGCAATAGGTGAGAGCTCCGTTGGCAAAATATCCTGTATCGCTCTTCGATAGTTAATGAATGCAGCTCAATATGTCGGCTAATCATTCCAGCCAAGACATATTCCGTCATTTTTCTAAAAAGGCGTTCTAGTTGCTGAGATTGGTCAAAAAGTTGTTGAAGATCATTAAAAGTTACGTATTCTAACTCACTGTCTGTCAGGCATGTCAAGAAATAAGTTGAAGGTTGCTGTAATGAAAAAGATTCAGGAATAGCACACAAGTTTGGCGGGTAGGTAAAGGCAATGACATGTGTTTTGTTGTCAGCATCAAAATAAGACATTTGCACACCACTTTTTACAAAATAAAGTTTTCCCTGAACTTGGCCCGGAACAATTATAAAACTGCCTTTTTTAAATGCTTCGGGTTTAAGTCTGTCTGCAAGCAAAGCATAGTCTTCTGTGCTAATGTTGTGAAAAAGGTTAAAGTATTCGTGGCGCTCCATAAGTCATAGTTAGCAAAACCGGTATGTTAGTTCTAAACTGTGCGTGTTTTATCTCCCAATGTGCTACGAGTCAGTTTCCCCCAAATCCGACTCCGATTTCCATCTGGACGGCCATTTTACGCCACCGAAAATCCAGAATAGGTCCGAATTGAATTGGGAAGAAAGCCGATGACAATGTCTGACATGGTGGGAATACCTTAGGCTGTAAGGTCATCGGTTGCAATGAGTAGGTTGGTGTTGTTGACCAATATCCAGATTTTGCCGGTGGGTTTGATCTGGAAATGGAACAGTACTTTGTATAGGTATTAGCTAATCACCCATCCGATTCTCACCACCTGAAAATGATGATGAACCGTGTCTGTCACCAGCGTATATTCCGTATCGGCAAGGTGTTGACGATGGCTGACAAACGTCTCTAGCCAACTGGTTAGGATTGCTTCGTATCGTTCTATCTGCTTATACATTGCTCTAACATTTTAACGTGTAACAGCTTCGCGCTACGTGCCATTCGGCAGGCTTATTTTTTGTCATCCCGACGCAGGAGGGATCTAGTCTCCTGAGAACAGATTATGAGTGAGGAAAATAGATCCCTCCTGCGTCGGGATGACAAAAAATAAGCCTGCCGAATGGCACGTAGCGCGAAGCCGACCTATCGAACCGCATTTTACATTTTTCATTCCCATCTCAATGCGCCACTAACCAGTTCTCCCCAAACCCGACGCCGGTTTCCATTTGGACGGCCATGGGGATGGCGGTTTTCATGATCCGGTCTACGTTTTCTTTTAGGAACTCCATCTCTGATTTGTGAGCGTCGAACACGAGTTCGTCATGCACGGTCAGGATCATTTTCGACTTCAGGTTTTCGCGGGTCATGAAGGCGTGGATGTTGATCATCGCGATCTTGAGCATGTCGGCGGCGCTGCCCTGAATGGGGGCGTTCACGGCGTTACGCTCGGCAAACATCCGGTCAGTGATGTTGCGCGAATTGATGTCGCGGAGGTAGCGGCGGCGACCCAGAATCGTTTCGGCGTAGCCACAGCCACGGGCCTTCTCGATGCTCTGATCCATGTAGGCCTTCACCGCCGAAAACTCCTGGAAATACTCGTCGATGATTTGCCCGGCTTCCTTGCGCGGAATCTTCAGCCGTTGCGATAGTCCGAACGACGAAATGCCGTATATGATGCCAAAATTGATGGTTTTGGCCTTCCGGCGCATCTCACTCGTCACCTCGCCAATGCCCACGTGGAAGACTTTGCTGGCCGTTTGGGTGTGAATGTCGATGTTGTTGTTGAACGCATCGAGCATGGTCTGATCACCGCTGAAGGCCGCCATGATCCGCAATTCGATTTGCGAATAGTCGGCCGACATGATCAGAAACTCGTCGGAGCGGGGCACGAAGGCTTTGCGGATTTCCTGCCCGCGCGGGGTACGGATGGGGATGTTTTGCAAGTTCGGGTTGGTCGACGACAGCCGCCCGGTGCTGGCTACGGCCTGGTTGAACGACGTATGCACCCGGCCCGTGCGCGGCGAAATCAGCAGCGGCAGGGCATCGACGTAGGTGTTTTTGAGCTTGATCAACTCCCGGTAATCCAGGATCTTGCCGATGATCGGGTTCTCAGCTTCCAGCTTCGAGAGCACCTCTTCACCGGTAGCGTATTGGCCCGTTTTGGTCTTCTTGGCGTTTTTGTCGAGGTTGAGCCGGTCGAACAAAATCTCGCCGAGTTGCTTGGGTGAGCCAATGTTAAATTCGCTGCCTGCAATCTCGTAGATCTCCTGTTGCACCAGCCGCATGTCAGTTTCCAGCGTGGCCGATAATTCAGCCAACGCGTTGGTATCCAGTGTAATGCCTTCCAGCTCAAGGTCGGCCAAAACCTGCACCAGCGGCATTTCTACTTTGTCGAAGAGTTTGTTTAGCTCGTCTTTATTGAGCATCGGCGCGAAAGTGTCGCGGAGTTGCAGGGTCACGTCGGCGTCTTCTCCGGCGTAATCCACCACTCGTTGAATGTCTACCTCGCGCATGGTGAGCTGGCCTTTTCCCTTCTTGCCAATCAGCGACTCGATGGCCACTGGGTTATAGTTGAGGTAGATGCTGGCCATCGCGTCCATGTTGTGGCGTTGCTCGGGCTCGATGAGGTAATGGGCAATCATGGTGTCGAACAGCGGCCCACGTACCACCACGCCGTACTTTTTCAGCATCAGCAGGTCATACTTCAGGTTCTGTCCCACCTTCTCGATGGCCTCGTTTTCGAAAAATGGCTTGAACTGATCAACCACCGCCTGCGCCTCGGCCCGGTCTTCGGGGACAGGGACGTAAAAGGCCTCGCCGGGTTTATACGAAAACGACAGCCCCACCAAATCAGCTTCAACGGGGTCAATGGCGGTGGTTTCGGAGTCAAAACAGACGCGGGTTTGCTCGTTGAGGTAGCCCACCAGACTAGCCCGCAGTTCAGCGGTGTCCACCAGCCGGTAGTCATGCAATACGGAGTTGATGTCTTTGCGCCGCTCCGTCGAATAAGCCGTGTCGATCTCGTACTCATGGGCGTCGTCGCCCCATGTAGCCACGCGCTCAGCGCCGGGTGCGTCTTCTACAGCGGCGGTATCGGTCACGGCATCGGGTGTGGCGGCTTCACCAGAGGCAGCAGGAGCCGCTACAGTTGTCTTTTTAGCCCGCGTTTTCTTCGCAGGTTCAACGGTTGCCGGGGCGGGTTCGTCGCCAAACAAAAACGGCAGGTCATCGGCCCCACTCGGATTGCCAACGGCGGTGGGCATGGGCATAAAGGCCGGAGCCGCATCAAAAAGACCTATTTGCCCGTTCGACGGTTTGGCCGCTGGGGTGGAGGTAGCAGCACCGTCAAAATCGCCCAGCAACCGGGTTTTCATCTGCCGGAACTCCAGTTCATCCAGCAACGCCGCCAGCCGGGGTTTGTCATAGTCCGACAGCTTCAGGGCCTCTTCGTCGAAGGGCACCGGCACTTCCATATGGATCGTAGCCAGCTCTTTCGACATAATACCCTGCTGCCCGTATTGAATCACGTTTTCTTTCAGCTTGCCTTTGAGTTGATCGGCGTTAGCAATCAGGTTTTCGATGCTGCCGTAGTCGGCGATGAGCTTTTGGGCCGTTTTTTCACCAATACCGGGAATGCCGGGAATATTGTCGACCGAATCGCCCACCAGACCGAGCATGTCGACCACCTGACTTACGTGTTCGATGCCCCAACGCTCACAGATCTCTTTCACGCCCAGCTTTTCAGCAGGTTTGCCCATGAACGCGGGTTTGTAGATGTGGACGCAGTCGTTGACAAGCTGCCCGTAATCCTTGTCGGGCGTCATCATATAGATCTCAAAGTCGCCCGCCGCGCAGGCCCGGTGCGCCAGGGTACCGATCACGTCATCGGCTTCAAAGCCTTCCTTGATCAGCATCGGCATGTTCATGGCCTCTACGATCTGCTTGATATACGGAATAGCCACCGAAATGTCTTCGGGTTGCGACTGCCGGGTGGCCTTGTACATCGGAAACTGTTCGTGCCGGAACGTCTTCTTGGAGTGGTCGAAGGCCACGCCCATGTGGGTGGGTTTTTCCTTTTGCAACACCTCCAGCAGCGAGTTCATGAAGCCGAAAACGGCGGAGGTGTTGACCCCTTTCGAGGAGATACGCGGATTTTTGTTAAACGCAAAGTGGGCGCGGTAGATCAACGCCATCGCGTCGAGCAAAAACAGTTTCTTTTCAGGTTTGGCCATTATATAGGAGATCATTGGTCATTTGCTAGCGTATACCCGGACGCGGGACCGCCCCCGCCCTAAAGGGAGCCTTGCTTGCGCAGGGGTATGCCCACAGCGTAGTTGCTCCTGCGCAAGCAAGGCTCCCTTTAGGGCGGGGGCGGTCCCGCGTCCGGGTATACGCTAGCAAATGACGGTAAAAATAGAACAGGCCCTACGCGCTTTTGATTCCGATTTCTGCCCGCAGAAGCCATCAAAAAAGCCCCACCCAGTCTGCATAGTGCTAAAGGCGACTACACAAACCAGGCAGGGCTTTTTCTGCCGAAAAGAGAAGGCAGAAGCGCTTAGTTGCCGGGCAACAGCACCCGGTCTATCTTATGAATGACGGCATTGGTAGCCAGGTTATTGGCACTGGTTACGTTGGCCGTGGTGGTACCATTGCCCGCGCCTAAGACCGTTACGCTGGTGGCTGTTACGCCAAATTTCAGCGTTGGCGTGGCACCCAGTAGCGTTGCAGAAGTCAGACCGTCAGTGAGTTGCGTTGAAAACACCCGACCCGGCACTACGTGATACGACAGTATGCGGGTAAGCTGGGCGGGCGTGGCAGCAGCGATAGCCGTGGCGCTGAAGCCAGACGCAATAAAGGCATCGTTGGTAGGCGCAAACAGCGTGGCCGCCGTGGTCGACTGAAGAGCCGTGACCACACCAGCTCCGGCTCTGGTGACGGCCGCCGCCAACAGGCTGTAGCTGCCCGGATCGGCCAGCACCGTAGCCACTACGTCGCCGGTGGGAGGTATCAACACGCCGTCGATCACGTGGATTATACCGTTGTCAGCCGCCACGTCGGGCGTGATGACTTTTTTGCCGTTGACCGAAACCGTCGAGCCAATTTTCGACACGTAGACAGTGCCGTTGGTGGTCAGCAGAGTTTGCTGCGGTGTATTCACCGCCGTCGGAATGGCGCTTGCCAACACCCGCGTACCCAGCACGTGGTACTGCAAAATGTTGGTTAACGTGGCCGTTGGCAGGGCATTTACGGCTGCCACATCGGCAATACCCGACGCTTTGAACGCGGCGTCGTTTGGCGCAAACACGGTAAACGAACCGGTCTTGAACGTCTCGGTCAGGTTGGCTTTTACGAGGGCCGCCCGCAGGAGGGTGAAGTCGTTGTTTTTGTTGACAATGTCGGTGATGGTGTTGGTTGTAACGACAGGGTCGTCCTTTTTGCAGGATGAGGTAAGCAGGCCAGTCAACAGCAAAAGGCTGCCGGCCAGGAGGTGAAGTGATTTGTTGATGAAATGCATACGACAAAACGGGTTAAACCAGTAGAACAATGAACTACGCCTGACATTCATACAAACGTACCTGGGTAGATTTTGTTGAATGTTTTTGTAAAACTCTTAAACAAAGCTGGATTAACAGAATCGCTGAGTAGGTTTATTGAGTAAACGGTCAGCCGCAGGCTCCATTGGTTGCCTCACGCCAGCAGCCGCTGAATCAACGAAAAACGGTCAATCTGGTAGCACATCATGTGCTGCCAGATTGACCGTTATACCCGCCAGAAGCAGGTTGTTATGTTTTCTGGTAAGACGCTTTGAGCGTAACGATTTCGCCGCCGCGGTAGGAGCCGTCGTTGATTTTTTTGACCAGCACTTCCAGTTGCTGATGTGCCCAGTCGGGAATGAACTTATCGGGCGTGTCGATGAATACACGGGGGTAGTTATACAGGTCGCGCCCCAGCCCGAATTGCACGGCGCACCGCTTCATGGCGTCAGAGATACCTCCTTTCACCGGTTCAATATCGGTACGGCTGGCACCATCCATTTTTGAGAGGATTGTGGGCGGTTTCCCTTCTTCGCCAGGAATGGTAACGGTGATTTTGCAGAAGAAACCACCCTGGATCTCGGAGATCTCATTCTGCCACCCCTGCCAGCCAAACTGTTTGTCGAACCGGTCCATCACGCAGCGGTTGGTGATGTAAGGTACCACCACCAGTTTACCGGTTTTGGTCTGCATCTGCACCCGCCATTCCATCTCGTCGGGCTGGATAGGCAGGGTCAATTTTTCAAGGGGATTTGTTGTTTGTTCCATGCTTTAAATATAATGAAAAAGGGGTTCAAAGTCTAATGTTCAAGGTGCAAAGTTGCTTCGCATACTACACGCAGAGCGCGAAGCAACTTTGCACCTTGAACATTAGACTTTAAACTTTTCCCTACTCCACAATAACCTCATCCACAGCCAGTGAGGCAGGTTTGCCGCCGCGTTCGTTCTGGTGTTCGTCGGGCACGATGCCGTAGTTTTTGATGATAACGCGGACGTAGCGGGCGCGGGCGGTTTTGAAATCTGCCACCACCGGTACCACGCGCCAGTGCCCCTCCAGTGGCTCGTTGACAGGCTGGGCAATGGCCTCTTTATACGAGTCGCCTTCGCGTGATAAAGCTACCTCTACCGACTTGGGTGGCAGCACGCCATACATCACTTTTTTCATGAACGAGGTCGTCACCTTCGTTACGGGTTTTACCTCGCCGAGGTCGATGGTTAGCTCAATATCGTTGCCACCCGACACCTGCACCCAGGGGCGGTCGTCGCGGGGGCTGGCGGCCACTTGTCCGTCGGTGAGGCGTTTCAGATCCGGGTCGGCGTTTTTCGGGGCTGGCGTAGCATAGGTGTAAGGTTTGCCCTTGGCGCGGTGGATGATAAACGTTTCGGCGAAGGGCTTGTCGTTACCGGGCACTGTTATGGCTTTGATCGTGGTCGTCTTCGTGAGCGTAATTGGAGCGATGTATTCAGTGGCGGCAGGCGTCGCATCGCGGCCATTGGTGGTGAAGAAAATCTTGCCGTCGGTGTCGAGTTTCGACAGCCGTACCTGCAACTGTCGGGGTGTCGACCCATTTTCATCCGTAAACTGCGTCTCGGCCCGCACGTCGAGCAGACGCTTGGCATAGTTCAGACCAATTCGGTCGAAGCGTTTCAGGTGGTTTTTCAGGCGGGCGGCGAAGTCCTCGAAGTTGCGCGGCCCGGCGGGCATCCAGCCAATTTCGGCCAGGGCCACAGCGCGGGGGTAGACCATGTATTCCACGTCGGTAGGTGTCTGGATGTATTCTGTCCAGAGGTTGCCCTGCACGCCCAGGATGTATTTCTGCTCATCGGCAGTCAGTTCGGCGGGGGTGGGTTCGTAGCTGTAGACTTTCTCCACGGGCAGGTAGCCGCCAATAGCCAGCGGCTCGGTGGTGGGGTCGGCCTGGTACTTGTCGATGTAGCAAAACGCGCCGGGTGTCATTACCACGGTATGCTTTTGTTTGGCCGCTTCAATGCCGCCCTGCACCCCCCGCCAGCTCATGACGGTGGCGTTGGGCGCGAGGCCCCCTTCCAGAATTTCGTCCCACCCGATGATGGCCCGCCCCTTGCTGTTGACGAACTTCTCGATGCGCCGGATCACGTAACTCTGCAGGCCGTTTTCGTCTTTCAGGTTTTGTTTTTTGATCAGCTCCTGGCAAAACGCGCTCTTCTTCCAGGCGTCTTTGGGGCACTCGTCGCCACCAATGTGGATGTACTTGCCGGGGAACAAGGCCATCGTTTCGGTAAGCACGTCCTGCAGGAACGTGAACGTCTTTTCGGTGGGGCAGAATACATCGCGGATGATGCCCCAGCGCGTGCCGACGGTATAGTTTTTGGCTGGCTCACAGCCCAGTTCGGGGTAAGCCGCCAGGGCAGCGAGCCCATGACCGGGCATCTCAATTTCGGGCACAATGGTCACGTGCCGGGCGGCGGCGTAGCGCACCACGTCTTTGATCTGCTCCTGCGTGTAGAACCCGCCATGGGGTTTGCCGTCGAAGCGCTGCGGGTAATATTCACCATACTGACCAATCAGCGTTTCCTTCCGCACCGATCCCACAGTTGTCAGTTTGGGGTATTTCTTGATCTCGATCCGCCAGCCCTGATCGTCGGTGAGGTGCCAGTGGAAGGTGTTCATTTTGTGCATCGCCAGCAGGTCGATAAACTTCTTCACGAAGGTGACGGGCATGAAGTGGCGGCATACGTCGAGCATCAGGCCCCGGTAGGCGTAGCGGGGCCGGTCGAGGATATCGCAGGCGGGCATCGACCAGTTGGTGCTGGCAGCGCGGGTGGTGCCGTATACGTCGGCGGGCAGCAGTTGCATCAGCGTCTGTGCGGCGTAGAAATAACCCTTCGGGGTCTCGGCTTCCACCCGCACGCCATCGGGCGTTACGCGCAGCAGATAGCCCTCCGGTCCGCACCGGCCTGCCGTATGTTTGTCGAATAGAATCTGTTTTCCCTTCGCCAGTGCGGGCGTAACTGTCGCTACAGAAATGGGCAGGCCACTTGTTAATTTTAACTGACTACTAAGCAGTTGTGCCGCCGCTGCCTGTGCGGGGTCTTTGCCGGTAGTCAGAATTTTGGTTGTGCCTGTCAGGACAAACCGCCCGGCCCCAGCCGAGAATCTGGCTGGAAAAGGAATGATGTTGTACTCGTTTTCGGTGGCTTGCGCGAACGTGAGCGTAGTGGTGAGAAGAAGCAGGATGAGTGTTCGGAACATGTGTTTTTTAGGGAAGAGAATTGTTTTTGCTTAGGCGAGTCTGACCTCACCCCCGGCCCCTCTCCTCAAACCAGGAGAGGGGAGACTTACCAAAATAGGGATGTTTATAAGGTTGACTTCGTTTGTAGAATTTCTCAACTCGTCTCCCCTCTCCTGGTTTGAGGAGAGGGGCCGGGGGTGAGGTGAGTCTCACCTGAACGAAGTCAAACAACCCCTCCAATTTTCTCCGCCACCAGCCGTCCCGTTTGCATGGCGGCGTTGAGCGACGGGTAGGCGGTTTGGTCGCCGCACTGGTAGAGGCCATCGCCCAGTTGCAGCGGTTGATGAATGGCATTGGGGCCGTAGGTGGGTAATGCCTGCGGAATATGGTCGGTGCGGAGGTGTTGCCAGCCACGTACCGACTCGCCAAACCAGTCTGTCAGTTCAGTGCGAAGCTGGCTGGTCAGGGCCGATTCATCCACGCGGGTCATGCCCTGTGTGCTAACCGAGATCAGGAGTTGGCCGGCGGGGGCGTAGGCGGGAGCAATGTCGCTGATAACGGTGAGGTTATGCACGGCAGATGACCGCTTCGTGTTTAGCATCAGTAACTTATCGACTTTCAGACTGTCGGGGCGGGTACCGGCCGGGGCCGAAAAATAAGTACAGGTCGTGTGGTTGAAGGCCTGCTCGGTGGGGGCGGGCCTGCCCAGCAGCCGCGCCGCCGAAGCGGCATCAACGGCTAGTACGACGGCCTCGCCGGTGAGCGTTTCGCCCGTGGCCAGCGTGACGGTTTTAGCTGACACATGAGCCACAGGCGTACTCAACCGAATGCTGTTATCGGGGAGGCTGCGGGCTAGTTGGGCGGGTATCTCGCCAATGCCGAGCGCAGGAACGGCCGCGTCGCCGAGGAAAAAGTTCTTAAAGCAGAACTGGAAAAAATTGCTCGACGTGGTCAGGTCATCTTCCAGGAAAACACCACCGAAAAAAGGCCGAAAAAACCGGTTGATCATCTGCTCTGAAAAGCCCTGTTCGTGCAAATAGGTTAGCGTGGTTGTGGCGGGCTGACCAAACATATCCTCTGTGGAAAGTCCCTGAACC
This sequence comes from Fibrella rubiginis, assembly GCF_017353185.1. GTDB lineage: Bacteria > Bacteroidota > Bacteroidia > Cytophagales > Spirosomataceae > Fibrella > Fibrella rubiginis. Next base: position 144,186 of record NZ_JAFMYV010000002.1, read on the forward strand.
TGCCGAATCAGGTTCACAATCCGAATTTTGTCGGGCAGGGTGCCAACGGGCGAAACCAGTGTTTCAAACACACTGAAGGGTTCTTTGAACGGGTTCAGTAGCCGCATCCAGTGGTCCTTGTTGCCGGCCTCGTCATGATGAATACGGGCACCCGACCGAAACAGCTGCAGGTCTAACGCGCTGTAGTTCAGTAGCTGACGGGCTTCGGGATACGCTGTCAGCAGGATCTGAAACCCCCGGTCGAGGCGAAAGCCGTTGACAACATCGGTGCGAACACGGCCCCCAACGGCGTCGGCGGCGTCGAGTAGCAGCACGTCGCGGCCTTGGCGGTGGAGGTAGTTGGCGCAGGTGAGACCGGCCATGCCAGCACCAACGATGAGAATGGGCATAGGGTGGATAAGGCTGTTTGGAAAGAACAAAAAAAGGCAGGCAGGGGAGCAAAAGCAAATGAATGTTTGTTCTGGTACTATTCGCAGAAAAATTGCATTTAGTTAAGTTAACAAAAAAATAACAAGCTGTTTTACAGTGATTTGCATTTTTGCGTTTGACAATTATTCCCAGAAAAGGGTACTTTAGGCCAACGTTACGCCAATTCGACATGCGTGTGCTTTTGCTCGACAACCTAGACTCGTTTACCTACACCCTGGCAGATTACCTGCAACAGGCGGGGGCCGAGTGTGTAGTGCGCCGAAGCAGCCTGCCATTGGAAACTATTATCAATCAGCCCTACCATGCCATCGTGCTTTCGCCAGGGCCGGGAGTGCCTGCGTCTGCGGGGTGCCTGCTGCCCGTGATCGATTATTACCACAACCGCCTGCCCATGTTGGGGGTTTGTCTGGGACAACAGGCCATTGGAAGCTATTTTGGGGCTAGTTTGCAAAAAAGCCCAAAACCCATGCATGGCAAAGTATCGACAATTCGGGTGCAGACCACCGACCCGCTGTTTCGGAATGTGCCGGAGCATATCCGGGTGACGCGGTATCACTCCCTGACGTTAGCGAACCTGCCGCCCCTGCTCGGCACCCTGGCTACAACGGCCAATGGAGAGATTATGGCGATCCGGCATCGGGCCTTGCCGATCTGGGGTGTTCAGTTCCACCCCGAAGCCGTACTCACCGAATCAGGATTGACCATCTTACGCAATTTTATCACCGCAAACCAACCCACACTATGAAGTATACCGTACACCACGAAGGCGAATTCCGCTATGTCGATGAAGGGCAGGGAGAAGTCCTTTTGTTGCTCCACGGCCTGTTTGGGGCCCTCAGCAACTGGGACGATGTAATCAACACCTTCAGCAAACAGTATCGGGTGGTCATTCCTATCCTGCCTATCTACGACATGCCCGTGCGTGAGGCCGGCCTGGACGGGCTGGTGGCGTTTGTGGAGCGGTTTGTGGCCTTCCGCGACCTGACCGACCTTACCCTGTTAGGCAATTCGCTGGGGGGGCATGTGGGCCTGCTGTATACGTTTCGCCATGCCGACATGGTGAAGCGGCTGGTGCTCACGGGTAGTTCGGGCCTGTTTGAAAACGGCATGGGCGGGTCATTCCCCAAACGCGGCTCCTACGATTTTGTGGCCGAACGCGTAGCCTACACCTTCTACGACCCTGCCGTGGCCACCAAAGAACTCATCGACGAGGTCTTTAATGTGACCAGCAGCATACCCAAATGCATGAACATCGTGCAGATTGCCAAATCGGCGCAACGAACCAATGTGGCCAAAGATTTGCACCAGATTACGGTGCCCACACTCCTGGTCTGGGGCCTGAACGATACCATTACCCCGCCGCACGTGGCCCACGAATTTGACCGGCTCATCGACAACACCGAATTATTTTTTATTGACAAATGCTGCCACGCACCCATGATGGAAAACCCCGCCCGGTTCAACAATCTGTTGATCGACTGGCTGGCCCGCCATCCGTTGTTAGTGGAGGCGTAAGGTAGTTTTTGGAAACTATGAAAAAATCTTCTTAGTTTTCAACGTTATCACTCGACTGCTAGAACCTATGATCGCCGCTGAATTGATTGACCCCATGATTCCTGCCCTTAAACCGGGCGATTCTGTTGCCGACGCGCTGGAATGGATGCAGGAACACCGCCTGTCGCAGTTGGTCATTGCCGACGCGGGCATCTATACCGGCATCGTGAGTGAAGACCTGTTGCTCGATTTATCGGACGACGAACGACCCATCAGCGACGTGATGCGGCTGGCCGAAACCGTCATGGCCCGCGAAAATCAGCACCTGCTGGAATTGATCCCTATGGTAACGGAGCACCGCCTCGACGTGCTGGCTATTGTGGGCGAAGGCAACGAACTGCTCGGCTGTGTTTCTACTACGGAACTGTTGCGGCAGTTTGCGCGTGACCTGGGCATGCTCGAAAGCGGGGCCATCCTTGTTCTGGCGCTGGACGAACATGACTATTCGATGTCGGAAATCAGCCGTTTGGTAGAATCGAACAATGCCAAAATAATCAGCAGCTATTACAGCAGTGCCGCCATTGGCATGGCCGACCGGTCGCGCCTGACGCTGAAACTAAACCGCCGCGACATCACGCCGCTTGTTTCGACCCTCGAACGGTTTGGTTACACCATTGAATCTGCTTTTGCCAACGTGCCCATCGAAAGTGTCGACCAGGAACGGTACGATGCCCTGATGCGGTATTTGAATACGTAAACTAGATAAGTTTTCCGTTTTCGGTTTTCCGTTTTCAGTTGGCTACCGCCGTAGTACGCTTGCTTTAGCCAACTGAAAACGGAAAATCGAAAACGGAAAACTGTTTTTATGAAAATTGCCATTCACGGACGTACGCTGCCTGAGCCGGCGCGACCTTTTGTTCAGTCGATGTTCGACACGCTGGCGGCCCGCGGTATCGACGTGCAGCTCTCGGAAGTATACCGGAAGGCGCTCGACGAAATGGGCGTGACGCACAACAGCCACAGCACCTATGCTACGCCACACGAGCTGTTCGACGCGGATTTTGCCTTTAGCCTGGGCGGCGATGGTACCCTGCTCGACGTAGTGTCGCAGGTGGGGGAGCGCGAAATCCCGATTGTCGGCATTAACATTGGTCGGCTGGGGTTCCTGGCAACGGTGTCGCCGGGGGGGATTCAGTTTATGCTTCACGCCCTGATGCACCAGAAATTTACCATCGACGAACGGTCGTTGGTGAGCGTGCAGACCGACACCGATATTTTCGAGGGTATCCCGTTTGGGCTAAACGACTTCACGATCACCCGCACCCAAAGCTCATCCATGATTACGGTGCATACGTACCTGGATGGTGAGTTTCTGAACTCGTACTGGGCCGACGGCATCATCATTTCCACACCTTCTGGTTCCACGGGCTATTCGCTCAGCTGCGGCGGGCCGGTGCTCTTGCCCCATACCAACAATTTCATTATCACGCCCATCAGCCCGCACAACCTCAACGTGCGGCCCATGGTGATCATGGATTCGTGCAAGCTGTCCTTTGAGGTAGAGAGCCGCAGTGGCAACTTTCTGGTAGCCCTCGATTCCCGTTCTGCCACCGTCGACGTGGCGACGAAACTGCAGGTACAGCGCGAGCGTTTTTCGGCACGGCTGGTAAAACTCAGCGACGATAATTTCCTCAACACCCTGCGCAGTAAGCTCAACTGGGGCTTCGACGTGCGTAACTAAACGGGAGCAGGTGCGTAGAAAAAGCGTTTATTCGCCAATAATTCGCCTTGCCCGCCGTTTTCTGAACAAACCGATGAAGCTGGGGCTGCTCAGCTTGTACTATAATTCATGATATACCGAAACATTGCTACCTGGGGATTTTTGTCGGCGCTGCTGGTTAGTGTGGTTAGCAACGAAGGGTTAGCGCAGGGTCGGCAAAACCCCAAATTTTTGCCTTATTCCGAAGTAGGGTTCGGGGCCGGTACGTCGACGTACTTCGGCGACCTGGCTGGGTATAGCCGCCCGCTGAAAAGCCTGTTTACCCTGCCCCGCTGGAACCTGGGCCTGATGTATACCCGGCATTTCACTCCTCAGCTCAGCGCACGGGCCTCATTCACCTGGGCACGCATTGCGGGCGATGATTATACCTACGGTAAGAGTGACCCGGTAAAATATGCCCCGTTGTATGTGCGTAACCTTCAGTTTCGGAATGATCTGAAAGAGTTTGCCCTGATCGGGATGTATGATTTCATTCCGGGTGGGCGCACCCCCCGCAACCGGCCCAAAGTGGCCCCTTATTTCCTGCTGGGGGTGGCTCTGGTAGCTCATAACCCAATGGGCCTTACTGGTCGCGACAATCCGGATGCCGGACAGCAGTGGGTAGCCCTGCAACCGCTGGGTACCGAGGGCCAGGGCCAGCCCGGCTACGCCAAACCCTATTCGCTGGTGACGGTATCTGTTCCGGTTGGTTTGGGCGTTCGGTATGCCCTCAGCGAGTCGTTCAATCTGGCGGCTGAGGTGCGTTTGACACCTACGTTCAGCGATTACCTCGACGACGTAGGTGGGCCTTACCCCAACCCGAACGACCTGGCCACACCCCTGGCTAAAGCATTTTCAGATCGTACGCTGGAACGACTGGCTACCCGCTCAGGCGAAGACCGGCAGGCAGGAATCGACAAAATCATTGCTACCGGGCAAAACCCCGCCGATATCCGGGCGCGGGGCGGCGGTGGACGCATCCCTATCAAAGATTCGTACCTGCTGACGAGCTTCCAGATTCATTACATCATTCCTGCCAAAATCAGATGCCCGTAGCCCCTGTCCTGGTCCGGCTGTTTTTGGCCGGATTTTTTCTTTTACCAACCATAAGCCGGGCACAGAAAATTGAAGTAGGCGGCGCGTTGGGCGGCATGCTCTACAAGGGCGACATATCGCCAACGCTGAATCCGCGGTTTGTACAACCGGGCGGCGGGTTGTTTTTTCGGTATCATCCCACACGCTCTGTGGCGCTTCGGGTGCAGGTGAGCACGGGCAGGCTGGTAGGCGTAGACAGCCTGACTACCGATGCCTTCCAACGCGCACGTGGAGCTTCTTTCCGTAATACGGTTCGGGAGTTTGCCGTGCTGGGTGAATACAAGTTCAGAAATTATACCCCGCTTCGCAACGTAAAAAACTGGACACCCTACGTCTTCGGCGGCCTTGGCGTGTTCACCCACGGTTTGCGGCAGCCGGGAGAAAAGCCGCTTAATATCGCGTTTCCGCTGGGTGTAGGGGTTAAATATGAGTTTCACCGCCCCTGGACACTGGGTCTGGAATGGGGTACCCGGTTTACGTTTACCGATTCGCTCGACGGCTTAAAGCAACCCACTGCTGGCACGCCACGCCTGAATCAAAGCGATCCCGATACCAACGATCAGTATACGTTTGTGGCCCTTACGCTCAGCTATACGTTTTACAAAGTCTTTTGCCCCTAGGCCCAACAGAAGGCCTATCAGGTGGCTTCTGAGGTGTATGTTTGCAGTAAACTTACCCCGTCTATTCGCCGAATCTTACCTTGCACATGCCGCCGTTTAGTCGTTTGACCAGCATCCTGCTGGTGTTGTTGCTGGGCTGCGTCAGCGTCGCTTCCTCACAGATTCCAACGCCCCTAACGCCCGACGCCACGCCTTATGCGTTTTGTCAGCGCTTCAACACACTCTACGTGGAAATTCGGGAACAGAGCATTGCCCCTGATTCAGCGCGGGCAGTGTTCAGCCAGATTATGCAGGGCCTGCGCAGCCGTTACCAGACTAACGTGAATTTTCCGGATACGACTCAACCAGACGGACTTGCCCGCACGGCCATGTGGTTTCCGTTGCGGGGTTATGCCTCGTCGGCTATTGGCGGTCGTCACGGCGAAGGCTACCGGGGTAATGGCTTCGACCTGTTCGATTATAATGTGCGGGGTAGCCACCCGGCTCAGGATATTTTCATTCGCGATCAGAACCAGGACTGTATTGACGACCGCACAGGTGCGCCGGTAGACGTGCTGGCTATGGGCGAGGGGCTGGTGCTGGCCGTTGAAACAGGCTGGACGCCGGGGCAGGATTACCGGGGCGGCAACTGGATTTGGGTTTACGATCCCGTTCGTGATGGCCTGTTTTATTACGCCCACAACAGGGTAGTGAACGTGGCTATGGGCGACTGGGTGCAGGCTGGTCAAAAGCTTGGTGAGGTGGGGCGCTCAGGGTTTAACGCCTACAAAGCCCGTTCGCCAACGCACCTGCACCTGATGTATCTGCAACTCCAGCCAGACGGCCTGCCACAGCCTAAGAATACGTATGGGTGGCTGCTGACGGCGAAGAAATAATGTACAATGCATAATGTACAATGGCTGGCGCAAGCCTACTCGTTGGTTAACCATTGTACATTGTACATTATGCATTGTAGATTATTACTACGAATTATTAATCAAATTGATCCCGGCGCCAAAGAAGATCAGGCCCACGATGAAGGGGGCGGCGGCTTCACCGCGTGATACGTCCAGACCCAGCGTTGGCTTGCCATCAGACAGGAAAGCCACGCAGGCAAACAAGATCACTACGGCCCCCAAAATGGCTAGGCCCGCACCAAACGAACGACGAAAATTATTCTTTTCCATAGTGCTGCAAAACTACGTTGCTCAGCAGAAAGTTTGGTGATAGTACCAACGCATTAACCATTGATAAACTTGATTATGCTAAACAGACTTGTCCTCGCGTTCTTGATTTGCTCCCTCGCTGCCAGTGGTTGTAAACAGGCCGACCAAACGCCCTGCACTTCCTCGGCCGTTACGGCAAAGGCACCACCCACGGAAGTAGCCACGCTGAAGCAATACATTGACGCAAACAAGATTGCGGCCACTGCCGACGACCGCGGTTTTTATTATAGTATCCAGTCGCCGGGAACGGGAGCCAAGCCTACGGTTTGTTCCAACGTGACGGTGAATTATAGCGGTAAGCTCACTGATAACAGTACGTTTGATAGTGGCAATGGCGTGAGTTTTGGGCTAAACCAACTCATCATTGGCTGGCAGGAAGGTATCCCGCTGGTGGCCCCCGGCGGCAGCATCACCCTCTACTTACCACCCAGTCTGGCCTACGGTTCTGCCGCTCAGAACGGCATTCCTGCCAACTCGATCCTGATATTCAAGATTGACCTGCTGAAGGTGAATTAGCCGTTTGCCGGGGCGTTAGGCCCAGTTTTTTTCCCATATCCAGCATAAAGGGAAACGCTTCGTCTAGGCGGTTGGGAATAGTGCCGTCCAGGATGGCTTCGCGGACGGCCACCTTAATCTCGCCTACCTCTTTCGACGGTTTCAGGCCGAAGGTTTCCATGATTAGTTCGCCCGTGATGACGGGCTGAAAGTTGCGGAGTTGATCGCGCTCTTCCAGATCGTGCAGCTTCTGCTCTACCTGATCGAACCGCTGTAAATGCCGCTGTACTTTGTCATGATTTTTCGACGTGATATCGGCTCGGCAAAGCGTGAGCAGGTTTTCCAGGTCCGGACCGGCGTCAAACAACAACCGGCGCAGGGCCGAGTCGGTGATGCCGTCTTTAACCAGCGGAATGGGGCGCATGTGCAGCCGGACCAGCTTTTGCACCTGCTTCATGTGCTCGTTGAGGGGCAATTTCAACCGCCGAAACAGATTGGGCACCTGTCGGGCACCCACTTCTTCGTGACCATGAAAGGTCCAGCCCACGCGTTTGTCGAAGCGTTTGGTCTGGGTTTTGGCAATGTCATGCAGCAACGCCGACCACCGCAGCCAGAGGTCGTTGCTCCTGCCCGCCACGTTATCAAGCACCTGCAGGGTATGGTAAAAATTGTCTTTGTGCCCTTTGCCATCTACGGTTTCCACGCCCTTCAGGGCCACCAGTTCGGGCAGGAGATGCTGCAGCAAGCCGGCCTGATAAAGCAGTTTAAACCCGTAGGAGGGGGTAGGAGCCAGAATGATCTTGTTCAATTCCTCAATGATCCGCTCCATCGACACAATCCCGATTCGGTCGTTCATCCGGATGATGCCGTCGAACGTATCGGCGTCAATGTCGAAGTTAAGCTGGGTAGCAAACCGGATGGCCCGCATCATGCGCAGGGGGTCGTCGGAAAAAGTAATGTCGGGGGCCAGTGGCGTGCGGATAATCTTCCGTTTCAGGTCGGTGAGGCCGTTGAAGGGATCAATCAACTCGCCGAAGGTATCCGGGTTGAGGCTGATGCTCATGGCGTTGATGGTGAGGTCGCGCCGGTTTTGATCATCCTGTAGGGTGCCGTCTTCAACGACGGGCTTGCGTGAGTCGGCCCGGTACGATTCTTTCCGGGCACCCACAAATTCTACTCCTATCAGGCCGTCGGCAGGGTCGTCTACGCGAAGCATGGCCGTGCCGAAGTTCTGGTACACGGTCACGTTGACTTTTGCCGCTTTCCCCACGGCTTCGGCCAGCGCGATGCCGCTACCCAGGCATACGATGTCGATGTCTTTGGAAGGCCGTTTCAGCACCAGGTCGCGCACATAACCCCCCACTACGTAGGCAGGAATGCCCAGTGCCCGCGCCTGGGTGGCAATACGCTCGAAGATGGGTTTGGTATGGAGGAAATCTGAGAAATTCATTTTCTTAAAAATTCAACTTCGCCACCCTGACCCAGCTTCATGATACGGGGTTTGCGGAAGTTGCGGGATACCGTACCAACAGAGTGACTAATGACCTTTTGGGCGGCGTCGGGCAGGGTGAAACTTTCAAACGGCAACGTAATCAGCCCTTTTGTAAATCCGCCCAACAGAAATTGTACTGTTTCATCGGTCGATTTGCGGATGGCAATTTCACCCTGGTCGAGGCCACCCGCTACGTTTTTGCCTCGTTCAAAAACAACGGTCAGCGGAATTTCGGCAAACTCGACCAGGTCATACGCAATGTCTGGCATCTTGAGCACGTACATCGCTACCTGATCGGTGTTTTTGGCCAGCACCGTGAGCATGTATGGATTTTTGGTGGCTTCTTTTAGCGCAAGCAACTGCTCCAAAGCATCGTCGTTCTGCGGGTCGGCCCCCACCGACCAGCCCGTTTCGTCGGCAATGCCAATCAGTTGGCCCTGACGGAGGGCATGAATCAGTTCGCGGTTGGAGGTTGTCATAGCATTTTCAACCCCGAAAACAGACCAACGGTTCCGGTGTCAATGGTCGGGGTCGGTGGTTCTGGTGGCCTGTGTCGGGGCTGGCAAGTGGTTTTTGGGCGTGTCGTAGCGGAGCTTGGCCAGGTAGAACACGTCGCGGGGCACCGCCGACCCACCGCGCGCGTTCGAGATGCGCTGATAGCCGGTTGCCAGAAAATAGGAGCCATACCAGGCGTGCACAACCGGTTCGGCGGTGTTGGTGAAGCGCTCTGTTGCCAACCTTGGTTTCAGGGTGAACAGCTCTTTGTTAGCCAGCACACTGTCGCGCCGAATCAACTGGCTGTGCACCTTGTCTTCGTCGGGATAGGCCATCACCACATAGTCTGACTGGTGCATTACCTCTACTTTGGGGGTCAATCGTATGCTTTCTATGTCTTTAATTGGCAGGCAGTTATCCCAGAGTAGGTTGCCCTGTTTGTCAAACCCGCAGAGAAAAGCGTGGGTGTATTGGTATTGTTCTACCTGCCTGCTCTGCCGGGTTGCCTGATTGGTCGAGAAGTTTCCGCTCGTATAAATCGTATTGGTTGAACGGTATTGCTGGTAATACACTTCCGCCACCAGGGTTAGCCCTTCGGCGGTTGGAATCAGTTCATGCACCAGCAGCCGGTAGCGGAACTTGACATTTTTGCCTTCGTTTTGCCGCCGTGTCACCCTGGCCAGCACCCGTTGCTGCCGCCGGGGGTCAAGGTAGTTAAAGAAGTTTTTTAGCTGCGAGAAGTCGATGTAGCGAATGGCCTCTCCGTGGTCAGTAGCCACGGTCATCTTGCCTGTTTCAGCATGCTGAATCCGCGTGACATAAATGCCCTGCGAATAGGGCGTGCAGTCGGCGGAGTAGTTGCCAATCAGTAGTGACTCGCCCGCGCTGATGGGCAAAATCTGACCCGAAATAAGGCTGTACTGCGTGCCGTCGTACTCAATGGTGCGCAAGGGTTTGCCATCGGGTGAATAAGAGCGAACGGTAAACTGGCAGCGTTTCTTGGGCGAATGCGTCAGCACGTGCACTTCCTGCCGGTACTCGTCTACGTCCATGCTGCCAATCTCGATGTTGTTCATGTATAGTCCCTGAAACACCCGCGTGGTCGCGTCGAAGAAAGAAAACCCCATCACCAGCGGCCGGTCGTGAAAATAGCCACCCAAATAGGCCACGTTGCCCATAACCCTGAAGTGGGTCAGGTCAATGGGTGAGGGTAGTTTACCCTCGAAGATGTCGATTGTACCGTCGTCGAGATTGAGCCGGATGATCTGGATATTTTCGGTGCCTGGTTCGGTAAAAAGCTGAAATCGGTAGAGGTTGTTGGTGAACTCGCTGATGGGTACGAAATGCGCTTTTAGGTTGAAATCAGTTTTCCAACGTGGCTTCATTGTCGTGTCCATGCGCGAAAAAGTGTATTTGAACCCCACTTGTCCATAGGGTTCTTCGTGCTGATACACCAGCAGAGCCCCCCGGTCACGCAGGGGCCAGACCGAATAGGCATCCGACGAATTGGGGTCGATGGGCATCTCAACGCGGGTCACGGCGGCCAACTGCGCCCAGACTGGTGCCGTAACAAAACAAAACAGGAGTGCGTACAGAAGGCGCATAGGACAAGAGAGACAGGGGTAAACGGGCGAGTGCTCTAAACTACATCGTGGGCAGACGTAGGACAAGATTTTCCGGGCAGGATTTTGTGAAGTGCTTTTTCTGACAGGATTAGCAGGATTTCAGGATGGACAGGATTTTTTGTTGTTGTCACTCGGCTGGGCGCCCCCGGCAGGAGCCGAGCGACAACAACAAAAAATCCTGTCCATCCTGAAATCCTGCTAATCCTGTCAGAAAAATCCTTGTTCAAGGCCCTTCAGAAGCCGTAATTACCCAAATGCGGGTGGTCTTCGTACTTTTGCGGTTCAATACACCGCCCGGCTTCTGCCCCGCAGGCCAATACCATGGATTTACAGGCATCATTAAAAACGGCCATTCAGCAGGCCATCCAATCGCTTTATACCGACCCCAGTGCGGCTCCAGAACCGGGTGAGGTGCTGCTTCAACCCACCAAGAAGGAATTCGAGGGTACCTATACCTACGTCACCTTTCCACTCACCAAACCCCTGCGCCTGTCGCCGGTCGAGATTGGGCAGCGGCTGGGTAACTGGCTTGTGGCCAACAGCCCTCTGGTGCGTGCGTTCAACGTAGTGCAGGGTTTCCTGAACATCAGCCTCGCCGATATAGCGTACATACAGTCGCTTAATGCCCTGATTGCTGATGGCGTTGCAGGAGCGCAGCAACCAGACACAGAAGCAACGCAGGCGAACCGGGTTATGGTTGAATTCTCGTCGCCAAACACGAATAAGCCGCTGCACCTGGGCCATTTACGTAATATTTTTCTGGGCGATTCGGTGAGCCGGATTCTGGCTGCCAATGGCTATACCGTAACTAAAGCGTGCCTCGTTAATGACCGGGGCATTCACATCTGCAAGTCGATGCTGGCGTACCAGAAGTTTGGTCGGCAGCCCAATGGCACGTTCGAGACACCCGAATCGGCAGGCCTGAAAGGCGATCACCTGATTGGTAAATACTACGTGCTGTTCGACAAGGCTTACAAAGCTGAAGTAGCCGAGCTTGTGGCGGGGGGGATGGCCGAAGACGAAGCTGCCAAAAAAGCCCCGCTGATGCTCCAGGCGCAGGAAATGCTGCTGAAATGGGAGCAGGGCGATGCCGAAACCGTAGCGCTCTGGGAGCAACTGAACGCCTGGGTCTACGCCGGTTTCGCCGAAACCTACCGGAAAACGGGTATTAGCTTCGACAAAACGTACTACGAATCGCAGACGTATTTGCTGGGGAAAGACGTAGTGGAAGAAGGGCTGGTCAAGGGTATTTTCTACCAGAAAGAAGATAAATCGGTCTGGATTGACCTCACGGCTGAAGGGCTTGACCACAAGCTGGTGCTGCGCGGCGACGGCACCTCGGTCTATATCACGCAGGACCTGGGCACAACCGATCTGAAATTCAGCGATTTTCACTCCAACAAGTCGTTGTGGGTGGTGGGCAACGAGCAGGATTATCATTTTAAGGTGCTGTTTGCCATCATGAAACGCCTCGGTCGTCCCTATGCCGAGGGTTGTTACCACCTGAGCTATGGCATGGTCGACCTGCCGAGCGGTAAGATGAAATCGCGCGAAGGGACCGTAGTGGATGCCGATGACCTGGTCGATGAAGTGGCTGCTGTGGCTGCACAGGCCGCCGCCGATGCCGCTAAGGGAAAGCTGGATGAGTTTTCGGAGGCCGAGAAGCAGGACTTGTTTCGCCTGATTGGCCTCGGCGCGTTGAAATATTACCTGCTGAAAGTGGACCCGCAAAAGCGGATGCTCTTCAACCCCGCCGAGTCGGTCGATGTGCATGGGCATACGGGGCCGTTTATTCAGTATGTCCACGCCCGCATCCGGTCTATCATGCGCAAGGCAGAAGAGGCGGGTTTGTCAACCAGTGTCCCTGCTGATGAAGCCACCGCAACGGCGGACCGGCCGCTGCACGAAACGGAGCAGGAGGTGATCGTGCTGTTGGGGCAATTTGCGCAAAGCGTTGCCAACGCAGGCCGGGACTATGCGCCGTCGTATGTTGCGCAATACGTATATGATCTGGCAAAAGCTTACAACCGCCTTTTCGCCGACGTATCGATCCTGTCTGAACCTGATGCCGCCAAGACGCAACTCCGGCTTAGCCTATCGGCGGTGGTGGCCGAAACTATCCGCAAAGGCATGGGTTTACTGGGTATTGAGGTACCTGAAAAAATGTAAGTCGATGTAGTGATGGGCCGCAGATTGTTATGATCCTTATGATTCATTATGATTTTTTAAAAGAGATCATAATGAATCATAAGGATCATAACAATCTGCGGCCCATCAAATCCCACAAAAAATATGAAGACGTCCACTAAGATTGGCCTTGGGGCCGCTGCACTATTAACCGTACTCGTTTCTATGTCATTCTCCCGCCTGGTTAAACACGTTTTCAGCGACAAAAAAGCGGCTCTGTCGGCACCCGCCACGCTAGACAATGCCCCCGCGAAATCGCTGTATGATTTTACAATGAATGCCCTTGATGGCAAGCCCGTGGCCCTGAGTCAATACAAAGGCAAAAAAGTCATCATCCTGAATACGGCTTCGGAATGTGGCTACACGCCGCAGTACGCCGACTGGGAAAAATTTTACGAAGCCCACAAAGACAAGGTGGTGGTGCTGGGTTTTCCGGCCAACAACTTCAGTGGTCAGGAGCCGGGCAGCAGCAAGGAAATTGCCTCGTTTTGCCAGAAAAACTATGGTGTCACCTTCCCCCTCTTCGAAAAAATCGACGTGGTGGGCGACAAGCAGGCACCGCTTTATAAGTGGCTGACCACTAAGAGTATGAACGGTTGGAATGAGCAGGCCCCCGGCTGGAATTTTTGTAAGTATGTCGTGGATGAAAACGGTAAGCTCACCCACTTTTTCGCCTCTGGCGTAAAGCCCAACGACCCGGCGTTCAGAAAAGCGGTTGGCATTTAATGCACAATCGGTCCGCCGACGCGGTATAATGAACAATGTACAGTGGCTCCGCCTGTGAGCTGTGGCGTTGATCAGTAGTACCTTTGTACATTGTTCATCATACCGCGTCGGCGGACCGATTGTACATTAAAAATGAAAGAATGGATTGCAGCGGCGCGGCCGCGGACGTTGCCGCTGGCGCTGGCCAGCATTATCCTGGGGAGTTTTCTGGCGGCGGGTGCGGGCCGATTCAGCTGGCTTACGTTTGGCCTGGCCGTGCTGACTACCATCTGTTTACAAGTGCTGTCGAACTTCGCCAACGACTACGGTGATGCCGTTTCGGGCAAAGACACCCCCGACCGCGTTGGTCCACGCCGGGCCGTTGCGACCGGTGACCTGACTAAAGAAGCCATGCGTCGGGCTATGCTTATCACCGCCGGGCTGTCGCTGGTATCGGGGGTGTGGCTGCTTGTTGAAGCCACCCGTGGGGCCGGGGCTACGCTTTTCTGGGTATTCCTGATGCTAGGCCTGCTTTGCATTGCAGCAGCAGTGGCCTATACCAATGGCAAACGACCCTACGGCTATGCCGGCTACGGCGACATTGCCGTATTGCTCTTCTTCGGTTGGGTAGGTGTGCTCGGTACCTATTACCTGCAAACGCAGAGCATCAGCTGGCCGCTGTTGCTGCCAGCCAGCAGCGTCGGTTTTTTTGCTACGGGTGTGCTGAATATCAACAACATACGTGATATTGAAACCGATGCTAAGACAGGTAAAAACTCCATTCCGGTGCGGTTGGGTAGAGCAGGTGCCGTCCGTTATCACTGGCTGTTGCTGGTTGGTGGTATGGTGTGTGCGGTGGCCTATTCACTCATATCAGCCACGGCTGCCTTTGATTATGTCTATGTGCTAGCCTTCCCGCTATTTATCTTGAACGGACGGGCCGTTGCCAATCATACCAATCCAGCCGAACTAAACCCCAGGTTGGGTCAGCTGGCTCTCTCCACGCTGCTCTTTGTGGTGCTGTTTGGCGTGGGTATTCTACTGTAAATAGAAGTAAACCGTAGCGTCTTTGCGGTTTGATTAAAAAACCTCAACACACAAACTTTGAAACGCTGGATTGCCATTGGTCTCGTCGTGCTGGTCCTGGGGGGCCTGATCGTTTATAACAAAATACTAAAACCGGCCCCTGGCGCGGGTGGCGGCGGTGGCGGCGGAGCTGCCCCGGCCGCAGGCGGTGCGGGGGGCAAAGGAGGCCCCGGTGGCCCCAATGCGGGTGGCCCAACGGCAGTGAACGCCTACGTGGTGGTGCCCAAATTGATTGCTAACGCAGTCGTGGCTACAGGGTCGCTGGTGGCTAATGAGCAGGTCGATATTTACCCCGAAATAGCTGGACGCATTGTGCAACTCAATATCCGCGAGGGGCAACCTGTTGCGCAGGGGTCGTTGCTCGTAAAGGTATACGACGGCGATTTGCAGGCGCAACTCCAAAAGTTTAGGGTGGTAGAGGAAAACGCCCGCCGCACCGAAGCCCGCAACAAACAGCTGCTGGAACGGGGTGGCATCAGCCAACAGGAATATGATATTATTGTCACGAACCTGAAAGGTGCCCTTGCCGACATTGACCTGACCAAGGCTGCTCTGCGCCGTACCGAAATCAGGGCACCTTTTTCGGGGGTCATCGGCATCCGAAACGTCAGTCCCGGTGCGGTGGTCACGCCCCAAACGCTCATCACCCGGTTGCAACAACTCAATCCTATGAAGCTCGATTTCACCGTTCCCGAACGCTACAGCTCATCGGTGCGGTCGGGAGAGCGGGTCAACTTCACCGTTGAGGGGAGTCAGGCTGGTTATACAGGACAGATTTATGCTATCGAACCCGATGTTGACGTGGAGACGCGTAGTTTACGCATCAGGGCGCGGGTAGCCAACACAGGGCGCGATTTACGACCCGGCGCATTTGCCAAAGTCAACCTGACGTTCCGCGAAGACAAAGCGCTAACCATTCCGTCGCAGGCGTTGTTACCACAAACACGTGGTAAGCAGGTTGTGGTGGTCCGCAATGGAAAAGCCACGTTTGTTGAGGTTCAAACCGGCATTCGGGATAAAAATAACATTCAGATCACCAAAGGCCTTACCGCTGGTGATACTGTAGTGACGACCGGATTGCTCTTTGTAAAAAAAGATGCGCCAGTTAAAGTGGTCAAAATCAACAACTAATGATGAGTTCAAGGTCTAAAGTCTAACGTCTAACGTTGCTTCGCGCTCCGTTGACGTAAGTGCGCGAAGCAACGTTAGACGTTAGACGTTGAACTTACCCTTCCCCGTTATGAGCCTTTCCTCTCTTTCCCTAAAACGTCCGGTCTTTGCCATGGTGATGTCCATTGCCATTGTACTGTTTGGCGTTATTGGCTACACCTTTCTGGGTGTGCGTGAGTTTCCGGCTATTGACCCGCCGGTAATTTCGGTCCGGACGAGCTATACCGGTGCGAACCCCGAAATCATTGAGTCGCAGATAACCGAGCCGATTGAGAAAACGCTGAACAGTATTGAGGGCATCCGCACAATTTCGTCCAGTTCGGCTTTGGGTGTCAGCAACATCACCGTTGAATTTAACCTCGATACCGACCTGGAACGGGCTGCCAACGACGTGCGCGACAAGGTGTCGCAGGCGCAACGGTTGTTGCCGCAGGACATCGACGCCCCCCCGGTAGTGACCAAGGCCGACGCCAACTCGGACCCCATTATTTTCATGCCGGTGCAAAGCACCACCCGCAACCCCATGCAACTGTCGGACTATGCCGAAAATGTGTTGCAGGAGCGGTTACAGACCATTCCCGGGGTGTCGCAGGTGAGTATCTACGGGCTGAAGCGCTACGCCATGCGCATGTGGCTCGACCCCGCCAAACTAGCGGCCTATAAAATCACGGTGCAGGATATTCAGGCCGCCCTTACAGCCCAGAATGTGGAACTGCCCGGCGGTAAAATCTACGGTAACAACACCGAATTAACCGTAAAATCGGTGGGGCGACTCACCACCGAAGATGATTTTAACAACCTGATCCTGCGCGAAACGAATCAGCAGATTCTGCGCCTGCGCGACGTGGGTTATGCCACGCTCGGACCAGAAAATGAAGAGACGTCGTCGAAGCAAAATGGGGTGCAGGGGGTCATACTGGTGTTGATTCCGCAACCCGGTGCCAACATCGTGAACATTGCCGATGAATTCTACAAACGCTTCGATCAGATTAAACGCGATTTGCCTAAAGACCTGATTGTGAGCGTGGGGATTGACCGCAGCACGTTCATTCGTAACGCCATAACGGAAGTAGAAGAGACCCTGATGATCTCGTTTGTACTGGTGGTGCTGGTCATTTATCTCTTCTTCCGCGATTGGCTCATCGCGTTCCGCCCGCTGATCGACATACCCGTTTCGCTGATCGGCGCTTTCTTTATCATGTACGTTGCCGACTTCAGTATCAATATTCTAACACTGTTAGGTATTGTACTGGCTACCGGCCTGGTGGTCGATGATGGCATCGTTGTTACGGAAAACATCTTTAAGAAAATCGAGAAAGGCATGGAGCCTGAACGGGCAGCAAAGGAAGGGTCGGAAGAGATTTTCTTTGCGGTCATCGCCACTTCCATCACGCTGGCGGTGGTATTTCTGCCCATCATTTTCCTCCAGGGTTTTGTGGGTCGGCTCTTCCGTGAGTTTGGCATTGTGGTGGCCGGGGCCGTACTTATTTCAGCCTTTGTTTCGCTCACGCTAACCCCTGTACTGAGTGTAAAGCTGACCACCAAAGACCACGGTAAATCATCGTGGTTCTACAAAAAATCGGAGCCGTTTTTTCAATGGCTCGACAACTCATACCGCAGCAACCTGAGTGCTTTTTTGCAGAAACGCCGCTGGGCCTGGATCATGATGGTAGCCTGTCTGGCCCTGGTATTTGGCCTGGGGGCCACGCTGAAATCGGAACTGGCACCACTCGAAGACCGGGGCCGCGTTCGGATACCCATCACCGCGCCGGAGGGAACGAGCTACGAAGCCATGTCGGCCATTACTGACCGGGTAACCAAGTTTGTACTCGATTCGGTGCCCGAAACCAAGCTGACGTTTAGTGTAGTGGCACCGGGGTTTTCGGGCGCGGGCGCGGTCAATTCGGGCTTTGTGTTCATTAATATGGTTGACCCACAAAACCGAAAACGTACCCAGCAGCAGATTGTCGATTACCTGACCAAAAATTTCAAGAAATTTTCCGATGCCCGGATGTTTGCCACGCAGGAGCAGACCATTTCAACCGGTGGCCGTTCGGGTTCATCGTTGCCGGTGCAGTTTGTGTTGCAAAATCTGAGCTTCGACAAACTGCGTGAGAAACTGCCCAAATTTCTGGAGGAAGCTCAGAAAGATCCGACGTTTCAGAACGTTGACGTCGACCTGAAATTCAATAAGCCGGAGTTAAACATCAGCGTTGACCGTGAGAAAGCAACCGACCTGGGTGTGTCGGTGCTCGACGTGTCGAACACATTGCAACTGGCCCTGAGTAACCGGCGGCTGGCGTATTTCCTCATGAACGGGAAGCAGTACCAGGTGATTGGGCAGGTAGACCGTGAAAACCGCGACGAACCCACCGACCTGCGTACGTTCTATGTTCGCAACAACCGGCAGGAGCTTATTCCGCTCGACAACGTGGTGCGGTTCCTGGAGGTGAGCAGCCCGCCGCAGGTGTATCATTACAATCGCTTCAAATCAGCCACGGTCTCGGCGGGGCTGGCACCGGGCAAAACAGTGGGCGATGGGGTGGCGGCCATGAACGCCATTGCGGCTCGGGTACTTGATCCCAGTTTTCAAACGTCGCTCACCGGTTCCTCACGTGACTTTGCCGAAAGCTCATCCAACACACTGTTTGCGTTTGGCCTGGCACTGGTTCTGGTTTACCTAATTCTCGCCGCCCAGTTCGACTCGTTTGTTGATCCGTTTATTATTATGCTCACGGTGCCGCTGGCGTTGGCAGGGGCCATTTTTTCGCTATGGCTGTTCAATCAGACGTTGAATATCTTCAGCCAGATCGGCATTATTGTGCTGGTGGGCCTGGTAACGAAAAACGGAATCCTGATCGTAGAATTCGCCAATGAACAAATGGCCGACGGCAAGACTAAAGTCGCCGCTGCGCTTGAATCGGCTGCCATGCGCCTGCGCCCCATTCTGATGACCACACTGGTAGCGGCCTTTGGCGCGTTGCCACTGGCGCTGGCATTGGGGTCAGCCTCCAAAAGCAGGGTGCCGCTGGGGGTGGTCATCGTAGGTGGATTGTTGTTCTCGCTGGTGCTCACGCTCTTCGTTATCCCGGCCATGTACATCTTCCTGTCGCGCCGCAAGCCCGGACAGCCCATTGGCGAATCGCCCGACGAGAAAGCACTGGAAGAGCACTCCGCAGAAGTAGTATAATAGGTGGCCGGGTTGCTAGGGAGCCAGCCGTTCAATCACCCACGCCTCGCCATCCTTGCGGTAGCGGAGGCGGTCGTGGAGGCGGCTAGGACGACCCTGCCAGAATTCAACGCTGTTGGGCACCAGTCGAAAACCACCCCAGTGTGGCGGGCGGGGAACGGGTTTATCGGCAAACTGCGTTTCCAGTTCGTGTTGGCGATTCGTCAGGATGTCGCGGCTGGCGATGACACCACTTTGTTGTGATACCCAGGCGCCTATCTGACTACCGCGTGGGCGGCTGTTAAAATAAGTATCTGATTCGTCAGCGCTTACTTTTTCCACAACTCCTTCCAGCCGAACCTGTCGTTCCAGTTCTGGCCAAAAAAAGGTGAGTGCAGCCAATGGATGGCTAATCAGTTCTTCACCTTTCTGGCTTTCATAGTTCGTATAAAAGGAAAAGCCGCGCTCATCAACGCCTTTCACCAGCACAATGCGCCCCGACGGCTGGCCATTTGGCCCCAACGTAGCCAGGTGCATGGCATTGGGTTCATGAACACCCGCTGCTAGTGCTGCATCGAACCATTGTTGAAATTGGGTAATCGGATTGGGCAAAACATCTGACTTGTCCAGTCCGTTTAGGGTGTATTCTTTGCGTAAGTCAGCTATTTCGGACGTCATTTGAGGCAGAGAGAAGGGGCTAAAGCCGTGAAAAATGGGTATTACCCGCGTTTTTTCTTTAGTTTTGTAAAAGTAAGTGGTGCGTAACCAACATGACAAACGAAGACCAGCAAATCGACCGACCAGAGGAGATCACTCAACCCGATCCCCAACCGTCGGCTTCGACATCGGCGGCTGAAGAAGCCGCTTCCCTTCCCGTTTCTACTGCAGAAGATATGCCCGTAGCCAACGAGACCACCGCTACCGAATCGGTAGCCGATCCATCGGCGACGGGTGCCACTTCGGCGGTACCAGCGGCTGAAGAGACCGAACCCGTGGATGCCACCGAACCCGCCGACGTACCTGCCCAGGCAGACTCGTTTGTGGCTGAGGTGCTCCCAGAGCAGCCTGAGGCAGAGCCAGTTGCTGTTGAAGAAGCTCCTGTGGCCAACCAGACACCAACTACGCCGGAACTTCCGACGGCTGTAGAGGCCGACGTAGATCCTACGGTACCTACGCTAATGGCCGACGACCAACCCGTTGAAGACCCGCAGGCCGAGGTTTCAACAGCGGATGCCGTTGCAGAACCATCAGCCGAAATGGCATCGTTGGACCCCACGGTTGCTGAGGAGATCACGGCGAGTTACGCGGAAACCGAAGCGAGTCAGGAGGCAGAAGAAGCCGCTGCTGCGCAGCCGGCCGTTGACTATACGGGCTACTCAAAAGCCGATCTGGTCAACCTGCTGGACGAGACGCTGCAGTCAATTAAAGGAGAGACAACAACAGCCGCCCAATTCCGTCATGCCGACGACGTATTGAAACAGTCGAAGCCGGTGATGGATGCGCTCAAACGGGCAGAAAGGCAGGCCGCGTTGACCCAATATATTGCCGATACAGGTTCGGAGGAGGGTTTCCAGTTCCGTACCGACGACACGGCCCTGCGCTATGAAGACCTGTATAAGCAGATCAAGTCGCAGAAAAACACGTATTTCCAGACGCTCGACAAGGCAAAAGACGCCAACTTCAGCTCAAAGACCGATCTGCTCCGCCGCCTGCGTGAACTTGTAGAATCGGATGAGTCGAACGCGGGCGATGCCAAAACAAGCTGGAACGAGTTCAAGAAAATTCAGGACGAGTGGAAAGGGGCAGGTAACATCAATTCGCCTCACAACGCCACGCTTTGGGCCACCTATCATGCGTTGGTAGATCGGTACTACAGCAACCGCAATATTTATTTTGAGCTAAAAGAGCTTGACCGCAAACGCAATGCTACACTGAAAGGTGAGGTAATTGATAAGGTAGAAGCCCTGGCCGCGGCCCAGGCCGATAAGACCGTGACGCGCCAGACTATCGACGAAGCCAACGCACTTTTTGAAGAGTACAAGCACATTGGCCCTGCGCCCAAGGCAGAGCAGGAGGCACTCTGGCAGCGCATGAAAGCGGCGCTTGATACACTCTACAACAAGCGTCGTGGGCAAAACGAAGATCAGCGTAAAGAGTCGGCTCAACTCTACGAAGAGAAGTCGGCTATTTATGAAGAACTCGTACCGCTGACTTCGTTTTCGTCGTCGGGTATTAACGACTGGAATGACAAGACAAAGGCTGTTATGGCCATCCAGGACCGCTGGAACGCCATAAAAGGCCCAATGCCGCGTGAAGAAGGCAAAGAGCTGAGCAAGAAATTCTGGGCGGCGCTGAAAACCTTCTTCGCCAACAAAGGCGAGTTTTTCCGTCAGCTGGAAGGCAAGCGCGAGGAAAACCTGAAAGCCAAAACCGAACTCTGCGAGCAGGTAGAAGCCATCCTGGCATCGGGCGATGAGTCGAGCGAGGCTACACAGCGTGTGATTGAGTACCAGCGGCAATGGAAGAATATTGGTCAGGTTCCGGAGAAACAGAAAAATAGCATTTTTGACCGGTTCAAAGCGGCCTGCGACGCCTTCTTCGACAAGAAGCGCAACCGCAATCAGGATACCGACCGGGAATTTGAAGCTAACCTTGCCAAGAAGGAAGACCTTATTGCCCGGATTGAAGCCGCCGCTACCCAAAACGCTGATCTTTCGCAATTAGACGCGTTCAAAAGCGAATGGAACAGCATCGGGTTTGTGCCGAAGAAGGATAAAGAGCGTATTCAGAAGGGATACATCGCTGCCATCAACGCGCTTGTGCGAGCCAACGGAACGATGTCGTCGACAGAAAAGGAACGCGCCATTCAGGACAACGAAGCTGAGGTATCGCGTTTTGGTGGCCCACGTGGTGACCGGGGTGGACGCAGTGACGCCCCACGAGGCGGTGGTGACCGGGGTGGTCGTAGTGATGCTCCCCGTGGTGGCAACCGTGAGGGTGGGCAGGGTGGCCGACCTGCCGGTGGCCGCAATAACGATCGTTCACGTGACCGAGGCCCTCGCGATGGCGGCTACAGTGGCGGTGGTTCGCGCGACAGCGGTGACTATGCAGCCTACCGGCGTAGCACGGAAGGGGGCGGTGGCAGCGAGACCCGCCGTCGTATTTCGACGCTGGAAAACGACATTGCCACTTATCGCAACAACATCGAATTCTTTGCCCGCTCGAAAAACGCTGATCAGCTTCGCGCCGACATCGAGAAAAAGATTGCTGATGCCCAAAAACAGCTCGATGCCCTGCGCAATCAGGAATAAGAGAATCAGCTAGTTACTGCCAGAAGGCCTACTGACTTGTAATCAGTAGGCCTTTTTTTAGGTCAATTACTTGCAGAAAACGCCTGTAAGCCCTACTTTTGCATCACCAAAATCGACAAGGGCATTGCCCAAGCTCGATTTGATTGCCTCCATAGCTCAGCTGGTAGAGCAACTGACTTGTAATCAGTAGGTCGTTGGTTCGATCCCGACTGGGGGCTTCTAAGCTTAAATCCCGACCACACTATGGTCGGGATTTTTTATTGACAAAGGGCTGGCTCTATAGCTCAGTTGGTAGAGCAACTGACTTGTAATTAGTAGGTCGTTGACGGTCCGCCGCTGCGGTTAGATCCCGACTGGGGCCTTCTAAATCTAAATCCCGACCATAGTGTGGTCGGGATTTTTTATTGATCACAGGCTGACTCCAGAGCTCAGTTGGTGAAGCGACTGGTTTAGGATCAGCAGGTCGTTGTCGGTCGGTCCTATTGCCGTTGTGACGATTAGGCTATCACGGTGGCAGCAACCCGGCTTTGTTTCCGCATGATGAGCCAGAGGGCAAGCCAGGCTATCAGCAACGTGCCCAGCCCGTAGATCGTGAGCAACTGTATTTCCGGCCAGATAGCGGAAAATGGCGCGTTCAAAAAGAAGACTTTCCGGAAGGCGCTGAGGAAATGAGTGAGCGGAATGACCTGCGCCAGGCCCTGCAAAAAACCAGGCATCTGGCTCGCGGGCCAGGTGTAGCCGCTGATGACAAAACTGGGTGTAGCCAGCACCATCAGGATCTCCGTAGCCCGCAACTGATTCGGAATCAGTACACTAACCAGGATGCCAAGGCCGGTGATGGCCAGCGTGAAAGCTGCAATGAGACCTACCGCCGCCGAGAGTTCGCCAATGGGTGGGATCTTGAGCAGGGGAAAGAGGAAACCCAGCACAAACGCCCAGATGCCCACGCCCATCAACCAGTAAGGCAAAATTTTGGTGAGCAAGACCACACCCGACCAGCGGGTTTTAGCCAGCACCTGCCCAAACGTATGCTCTTCAAAGTCTTTGCTGAAAGCCAGCGCCAAGGCCAGCAGAAAAACCTGTTGCAGCACCGCGCCCATTAGCCCCGGCATCATATAATAACCGTAGTTGCCCGACGGGTTGAAATAGCGCGTATTGTTGATGCTGAACGCCTGAAACTGACTGCGTGCATCTGCTGCCGGCACGCCCCGTTTCATCAGGCCTTCAATCTCAACTCCGGCATTAATTGTTGAAAGGGTCGTTTGCACCGCCCGTGATACAAAGTTGGCCGTCAAAATATTAGCCATGTTCAGATCCACCTGGATTTCCGGGGTACGTCGCTGCTGTACGTCGCCCTCAAAGTGTTCGGGCAGGGTCACAATGGCTTCATACTGCCCGGTCTGGAAAGCCTTGCGGGCGTCTACCTCGTCGGTAAACAGCTGCCGGATGTGTATGGTTGGGTTGTCGTCGAGCGCGTCGATTACCTTGCCGCTCAGCGACGATTGATTCAGATCGAGCACCGCGATGGGCAGGTTCGTCACCGTGGGTCGGTTGTAGGTGAAGCCCAGCAGCAGCCCGAAAAAAAGCGGGCCGCCAATGAATACCGCCACCGCCACGCTGTTGCGGCTAAACTGCCGGAACTCACGACCCAGCAGCTGGAAGAACGTTTTCATGGTTGAATGGGAATTAGTTGGCAGAAAGCATGACCGTCTGGTTGGTCAGCAACGCAGCCTGATCAGCCGGGTTGACCGGCATCAGTTTCAGTTCGTACGTCGCCTCGCCAAGCTCATAGGTTGGGTAGCTGCTTGTGCGTGATGCGTAACTACCCAACTCTTTGATCGTTAGCAGCTTAGCATTCACCGTTTTGTTGCCATAAGGCAGTTTCACGGCATAGATATTGCCTTTCACGAACGTACCTATTTGTTTTTCCCCCACCGTAAACCGCAGATATGTGCGGCCAGTAGCATAGCCGGTTGCTACGGCATAGCCCGCCGGGGCCAGTTCACCCTCGTGCAGGCTGATGCTCTCGATGGTCATGTCCTGCGCTGCCACGATCACCTTTTCGCGCAATGCTGACTGCACCTCTTTCAGGGCACCCTCGGCCCGGAGCATATCGCCATAGGCCATCTGAATCCGTTCGGCCCGAACGTTGCCATCGACTTCATCACGTTTGGCGAGGGTGCCCGTCTGCTGCGCCTTCGCCGACTGGTATTTGGTCAGCATCTCATCATATTGCTGCGCCGAAATCAGCGAGTCGCGGTACATGTTTTTGATGCGGGTGAAGCTTTTCTCAGCCAGCGCATACTGGTCGTTGGCGGCCGTTGCCGCCGCGTTAGCCTGTTTGCGTTCATTGGTGGTGGCGCCGTTGCGGGCCATCTGGTACTGCGCCTTGGCCGACGTATAGGCACCCTGCGCCTGCAACAGTTTCGCTTCGGCTTCGGGGATGTCGATGCTGGCAATGGGCTGCCCTTTGTGCACCACATCACCCTCACTGACCAGTAGTTTCGTGATCCGGCCCGTTACTTTGGCCGTTACGCTCACAGTCTCTTTCTTTACTTTGCCCTCGATGACACCGGTGGTGAGCGGCTTTTCGGGTTGGCAGGCACTTAGCAGCGTGCCGATGGCTATTGATACGAATAGGTTGCGTTTCATACGATTAGTTGATTATCGGAGGCCAAAACCGCCGGGATTAGTACACGTCGGCAACAGTCAGATCGCCGGTAGCTTCACGCTGCGCAACAACCGTTGTGCGCTGATTAACAATGGCTTGCAGGTAGTCGAACTCTGCCTTCTGGAAATCACTTTCGGCCTCCAACCGCTCTGTAATCCGAATTAGCCCCTGCTCATATTGCTTCGTGGCAATGTCGAGTGCCCGGCGGGCGAGGTTTGTTTTCTGCCGCGCCACCGCCAGTAGTTGATTAGCCGTGGCAACGTCGGTCTGTGCTTTGGCCAGATTCAGCGTCAGCAGCTCGCGGGCCTGGCTCAGGCTATTTTGGGCAATGAGCACATCCTGCTGAGCCGTACGGCGCTCGGAGCGGGCAGCCATTTTGTCGAAGAGTGTCCAGCGAATACCCACGCCAACATACCAGTAAGGCTCAATAGCCGATAGGTCCTGGCGGCGGAGTTCGTTTTTGCCGAAGGCGTAGGCTTGTGGCAGGTAGCCCGCAATGGTAGCCTTCTGTTTGTAGTTTGCCGCCTGTTCCGAGAACGTCAACGCCCTGATCTCCGGGCGGTTGTCTATGCCCGTGGCAAGCGTGTCGGCTATTAACGGGGTTAGTTCCGGACGAATGTCGGCGAGTTGTGCGGCGGGCAGCCCCGTCAGCTGGGTCAGGCGGGCAATAGCCAGTTGTCGCTTACCGTCGAGGTCGACGTGTTTGGCTTTCAGGTCCTGGGTAGCCAGTTCAACCTTGCTGCGATCATAGGGTGTAGCCAGCCCTTCTTTCACGGCCCGGTTAATAAACGTTGTCTGGGCCAGCAGGCGGGCATCGGCCTCGGTCAGCACCTGTTCCGATTTGGCCACGAGTGCCAGTTGGTCATATACCTGCGCTACCTCGCGAATAATCGCCATGCGCTCTTTGTCGGCCATAGCCGAAATGGCTTTCCCTTTGGCAGTCAGAGCCTTGCCGAGCGTTGGAATTTTTGTCCCCGAAAAAAGGAGTACGTTGGCCGACACCGTAGCCCGCAGAATATCGCGCCGCTGAATTACCTGCGACAGATCATAGGGGCCGCTGTAGAGCTCTTTTGGCAAGGGTTGATAGGGTAACCGCGGAATCGTGATGGAAATGTCGCGGTCGAGGTGCGTGAACGTGGGGTTGAATGTGATCTCGGGCAGATATTGATTCCGCAGCGACTGCTGCTCAATTTTTACCTTCGTTTGTTCAGCCTGATTGTTGGCCAGCGCATAACTCCTGGTCAGGGCCTGCTCGATGAGCGCAGCCCGCGATAATCCTCCGCCAACCGGGGCAGGCGTGAGTGGCTGGCCTAGCGCGACTGCTGATGAAAACAGCGCAGCCAGCGAAAATACAGATGTCGTTGAGCGTTTCATGTTGCACTGATTACACTATTTTGGTTTTTATAGTTTCCTTGCAAATGAAAAATAAGCACAAACGAATCATCGGAATGTGCTTACCTTTTCGTTTGTTACTTACCTAACTCTATTCGCGGTAAAACTTCTCGGTCAACATGCCTCGTAACAGTAAATTTATAACTTGCTCTATGGTTTCACGGGGGTTACTGGCGATGCCAACCGTTACAGCACCGGGAAACTGAGTCAGGAAATCGGGATCGGTCAGGCTTTGTATGGCACTGACATAAACCAGCACCGCCAGTTGTCGGGTTGAGTCGTCGCGGATGTAGCCTACACGGGCACCCTCATCCAGTAGTTGGGCAAAATTCTTCAGTGGTACATCGCGTCGAAAGTCGGTCATGCGTTGCCATAACGTTGGTTCTGAACGCTTTAGGTCATCAAGAAATAGCCGATTGACGCTACTGAAACTAATGCCAATATGCAGCAGGTAATCATTCAGTTTCTGCCGGAAGGTGAGGTCAACGTTGTTTAAAATAGCCTCGGCACCCGTGACGTAGCGGTCTGCAAACTGCTCGATACCCGCCATCAGGATATCGGCTTTACCACCAAAGTGGTTATAGATCGTTTTTTTGCTGATAGCCAGTTCGCGGGCAATATCATCGACCACGACGCGGCTGTAGCCATACCTGAAAAACAAGGCCATCGCCGCGTCGACAATGCGCTGGCGCATGCTGAGTGGGTCATTTTCTGCGGCAACGGATAAGGAAGGGGTGGCTTTCTTCATAGAAACTACTGATACATTATTTGTGTACTAAAGGTAAAGTCTACCGTAAAGGTTTCCTACGGCTGTATGCCCCATATCCAACACGTGCCACCCGGCTGCCGACAGGAAACAGTGCAAAGCTGACTACACTAACTAACAGACAATAAGAACGAATAGCCTGATGGGGGTGCCTTGTTCTTGCAGGATGGTTATGGCTCACGTGCCAAAAAAAACGACACCAGAAAGTCTGGTGTCGTTTTTTTTGGCACGTGAGCCATAACCATCCTGCTTGTGTTACTGCACTTTCAGGATGCGGCGTACGGTGCGTTCGCTGCCCTGCTGAATAGTGATGAGGTGAACGCCATAAGGAACAACCGACAGGTCGATAGTAGTAGAAAAGGCCGGACTTTCTTTACGGGCTGTCAACTGCTTATGCGTGATACCCAGATTAGCATCGACAAGCTGAATCGATACATCGCCGGTGTAGCTATTAGTCCACTCAAGGGTTAGGCGGTCGGTGGTAGGGTTGGGATAGACCCGGACAACCTGGTTCAGATTGGTTTGCTCTACCGTGGCTGCAACCCTTGCCATACCCGTGGTGCCGGTGCCCATCACAAAAATGGGTGTTTCTGTTACGGTCAGGCCCACTTTGCCCGCTACCGTGGGCACTACCTGCCAGCTCATGGTGTCGCGGCTGGCCTGCGGCGTGTAGACCCGTGCGCCCGCCGTGGGCAGGCTCAGCGAATACTGCCCTGTGCGGCCCACCTCGTCGGGAATCCAGAGCGCATAGATCGACTGCCCGTTGCGCTCATAGCGGTCCACGTTGGGGTTGGTGCTCAGCGTTTCTTTGAAGACGTAATCGCCAAGGAGCTGTTTGGCCTGGAACAAATAGTTGGCGGATGGCTTACGGCTGAAATCCTGGTTGATGAGGCCCATCGAGCAAAACTGTGTGCCGCAGTTAATGTTCTGGTCGTAGGTCTGGTAGAAATCGACCCGATCAACGCCTTCGCGCCCGTAGAGCAGAGCCGTACGGAGGTTCCAGTCGGCCTGGGTTTGCAGCACCGATTTGTTGCCGATGGCGATGGCTTTCAGCGGACTGCCGGGGTGGACGTCATACCCGGTTTCGGAGACGTAAACGGGCATGTCGTAGCAGGCTTCGTGGGCCAGTTTCAGCACATTGCGGGCCACCTTCGACGCTATCGACAGTTCGGGCGCGGCGCCCCGCGTCGATGTGCCCCCCTGCGATGAGTTGTTATTGTCGGGGTAGAGGTGGTAGTTGATCACGTCCCAGCAGAGGTCAACCTGCCCATTGGCCCGGT
The DNA here is from genome assembly GCF_017353185.1 of Fibrella rubiginis. Taxonomy (GTDB): domain Bacteria; phylum Bacteroidota; class Bacteroidia; order Cytophagales; family Spirosomataceae; genus Fibrella; species Fibrella rubiginis. Next base: position 172,632 of record NZ_JAFMYV010000002.1, read on the forward strand.
AGCCCCGGAACTCCCGGCACCAGTCGATCATGCCGCGGATGTAGTCGGTGCCGGCGTAGATCGAACACAGACCACCCATCACCACGGTCATGGTAGGGTCGGCGTTTTTCACGCCCACGCCTGGTCCCATTGTGCCTTTGTGCCCATCATAAAACGCCGACATGTTGGCGGCGTATTCGCGACCGGTTGCGTAGGCCAGCCGACCCCGCCACCACTTATCGCGCTCGTTATCGCACTCGATGAAGTTGATCAGGCCGAGGCCAATTTTCACCACGTTGGGCGGGTCAGTATTCCAGCGCGTGGCTGTGTTGACTTTCACCAACGCTGGGTTCACCTGCTTGTTTTTACCGTAGCGGGCGGCATACTGAAACGCCACGCGGGCCTGTTCGATGTACGATTGGGGGTTAGCGTAGTCGCGCCCGAAAGCCACCGGCACGTTGTCGTTGGCCTGCTGGTCGGCGGGGTATGTGGCTTTCAGATAAGGCGCAATGTCTTTCAAACAAGCCATTACTTCAATACCGTCGGCTTTGCAGCGGGCATACATCTGGTCATAATCCCAGCCGCCCGAATGCGTTGGGTTAAAGGTGTAGTTGCCGGGGGTCAGTTCCAGCTTTTCCCAGTCCATGTAGTGGCGTATGACCCCAAACGACTGTAAGGCTTTCATCTTGGCCTTGTCGATAGTGGAGATGCCGGGGGGATAAAAATCCCACTCAAAGGCGTTGATGCCCAGCAGATTTTTAAACAGAGGTGTTTTCTGCGGTGTCGAGCCAAGCATCTGGCTGGCGGCCTGATAGGTGCCATACAGTTCCACTTCGCGGGGCCAGAAATCGGTGGTAGTGATAAGCAGGTACCGGGCATCTGCAATCACGTTGTCGAGCAGAAACTTGCTGTTGCCAGTGGCTTGCCGGGTAGGGTAGGGGCCAACCCACTGCTCGTACTCCAGCCCTTGAAACTGGGCGATCTCGACTCGTTTCCAGTCGCTGGTAATGACCGAAAGCCGGAACGGCGTGGCCGTGTTGATGCCGTTACCGTCGTAAAACTTAACGGCCTTGATCGTCATTGCCTCGCCGGGTTGCAGCGGGTAATAGGCATCATACGTGCTCATGATTTTGCCGTAGCCAGTCTGAATCTCGCCGTCGGTTTTGCCATCGAAAAGGTCCGTTAGTCCGTTGGTGGTGTTGTTGAGCTGATACCAGCGACTGGCTACGAGGGGGATTTTGTCACCCAGTGGAACCGCTACGGCAGTCGTGGTAGACGGGGGCGTGGTCGTCGTGACTACGGGTGGTGTCACCGTTGTTACCGTCGGGGGCGTAACAATCGTCATGGGGGCATCTGTCGGATGGCCGTAGACCTTAATTTTCAACGGCAGGGCGTTGCCTTTTTTCAGTATCAGGATGGCGTCGGCTACCAGCGGTTGCGGCAGGGTCAGGGGTTGCCACACCTGATAACCGGGACCGGTGAACGTACCGAGCAGGGTGCGGGTGGTGCCTTTCAGGGCGTAGATCGACGCGGGGGTGTCGGGCCAGCTGTTGGGGCCATCGTAAAGCTCAAGTTTATTGATGGTGGCGGGCGTTTCCAGCTTCAGCGTCAGTTCAATCTGGCGGTTGTTGGCCGCACTCCAGTCGTCGGCTACCAGGCGGCTCATGTCGTCGGTGAGGTAGGCAGCGTATGATTGCGGCGTGGGCAGGTTGGTCGTGACCGAAATAACCTTCACGCGTTCCTGTGCATACAAGATGGCGTCGAGCGGATCGGCGGGGAGCACCTTGCCATACGCCCGGATCTTTACCGGAATAGCGTTGCCGTATTTATGGATGATAAGTCCTTCTGCCACAGCAGGTTCTGACAGCGGGTAGGACTTGAACACCATGTAGCTTTCGCCCGTAAACGTGCCGATCAGTCTTTTTTCAGTGCCGTTGACCGCGTAGATCAGGGCAGGGGTAGCCGTGAACATGTCTTCGTAATCATACAGGTCAACCTTTGTCAGCAGGCTCTTTTTGTCGAACCTGATCGTGACGTCGGTCCACTGCATGTTGCTGCTCTGCCAGAAGGTTGGCACCAGCTTGCTCAGGTCGTCGTTGAGGAAAGCCGAATAGTTTTGCCCCGTTACGGGCTTGTCGCTGACCGACACCAGTTTGAGCAGATCTGTTGGCCGGGGCAGGAGCGTAGTGGCCGTGATGGGCTGCCCGAACACCTTGATTTTCTGCGGAATATTATTGCCATACTTATACACCATGATGGCATCGGCTACCAGCGACTGAAACGGAGTCAGCGTCACCCATTTTTGGTAGGCTTCACCCGTAAACTGACCAATCAGCACTCGTTGGGTGCCATTCAGGGCATAAATGAGGGCGGGTTTGTCGGTGAAAACACCCTCATAATCGTAGAGCGAGAGGCTGGTGATGAGACTCTTTTTCTCCAGCTTCAGCGTCACCTGCACCCATTTCTCATTACCCGACCAGGCATTGGGAACAAGCTTTGCCAGATCGTCGGTCAACCACGACGAGTAGTCCTGCCCGGTGTTCTCATTAGCCGTGACCGCGCTGATGGTCAGCCGTTCGGGGGTGGGGGTTTGCGCCCGCAGGAGGGTCGCCAGAAGGATAAGTAGCGTAGTGAGTAAACGTTTCTTCATGTTGCGCAATCGTTGGATAAGTAAGCGTTAGGCAATAGGAAATAAGCCCGCCCAAAAAGTCATGGGCGGAGCGGCAACTCAACAAGGCTGTTTGTATAGAAGAACGAGGTAATTACCCGGCTGCAAATCATGGGCCAGTATCGGCGCGATAAAGCGTGGGTTCGGCGTGGACTTTTGTGCCGTAAATGAACTGATCAGCCAGCGGTAGCCGGAGTCAGCACAAATCGTCTGATGGATTAGATTAACTGGTTCACTATAAGCTAGTTATAAACTGGCACTGATAAGAGCGAAAGGTTTCTCAGTGCGTAGTGAACAATAGGCTATAGCTGTGAGAACTGATTTTTGTGAGCAAACGGGTTCGGCTATACGTCGAAGAACATAATTAGCTACACGAATTGGACTAGGCACAAATTTTAGGCCACTAATAGGATACAGATAAATTGAGTCTGATGTAGCCTAAGCATACCACTAAATCATGTAAAGATTAAAGCCCATAAAGCCCGTAGGTTTGCAGTGAAAAAACGCGCTGAATGATAAACCCGCTCCATACCCGCTTCATCTACAGTTGGTTGGTCTTGTTACCCCTGCTTACCCTGTCGGGCTGTACCATGCACCACATGGACACAATGAAACCGACGCAACCCTTACTGGCTATCACGTACCCGGCTGCCTATGTGGTTAATGCTGAAACTAACACGCTTTCCGTCATTGACTTAGCTACACAGCAAGTGCGCGAAACGATCACTTTGGGTAACCCGTCGATGGCCCATACAGGTGGTTCTACGACCGACATGGTCATGTGGCCCCACCACGTATATCTATCACCCGATGGTACCAAACTAGGCATTGGTGTACCCGGTATGGACCTGAGTGCCGGGCATGCGGGCGGCATGAATGGCATGACCGGACGAATTCTGGTGGTTAACCCGAAGACGGGGGAAACCACGACGAATAAAACCACGCCGATTATGAATCATAATGCTGTTTTCTCGCCCGATGGCACCGAAATCTGGACGTCGCAGATGGCCATGACCGGTAAAGTGCTGGTCTATGACGCAGGGACAATGGCGGTGAAAAAGACCATTGACGTAGGCATGGAACCCGCCGAAGTAACAGTATCGGCCAACGGACAGTATGCTTTTGTCGCCAATGGCATGAGCAACAGCGTTTCTGTTGTGCGCATTGCCGATAAATCGGTGGTGAAAACCCTGCCCGTAGGCGCTGATCCGGTAGGTGCCTGGCCTGGTGCAGATGGCAATATGTACGTCGATAATGAAACGGGGCAGAGTATCAGCGTCATCAACGTGGCTGCATTGAGCGTTACCGAAACCGTCAGCTTGGGCTTTACGCCGGGCTATGCTGCCTACAACGCTGTCCGTAATGAACTTTGGGTTAGTCAGGCCCGAACGGGTAATCGGGTCGTTATTTTTGAGCGCAGGAACAACCAATGGCTGAAAGCAGGTGAGGTCATTACGGGGCTGGATGCCCACGCTATTGCCTTTACTAAAGATGGTGGTACAGCCTACGTCACCAATCAGGGTGCGGCAACGGTATCGGTCATTGACGTGGCTACCCGCACCAAAAAACAGGATATTGCTGTTGGTAAGAAACCTAACGGAATCGTATTGGCATACTAACCGAACCCGTGCGAACTGCCTCAAGTTGTTCACTACGGGCCTCTCACATGCTTTTTCTGTTGCCACCGCACAGTCTGTCGACTCGATGCCAATGGCTTGTTATAGTGTAAAGGATACCCTGGTAGCCACCGATAGGCCCAAGGCCAAATCATTACCCACTAGGCTGGCTTCAGTACTGCAAAGATGCCCACCGCAAAACTGCCGATGGCTGATGAGAAGGCTCTCGCAACAACCAGAACGCAGGTTATGGCGTTGGGCAAAACGGCAAATGTAGCCCGGCGGAGCAGAATACCCAGACGTTCGCGAAAGTCAAGAAGACGTTGGAGCGGGGCTCAACGGAGGTCGAAACGGTAAGTCTAACCGGAATCAGCCTGTCAAGTGTGAAGCGGCACCGAAAATTGACGGTTCGCCGTTGCGATTGAAAAAACGTTATTGTACTTGTCGTATGTTCCGAGCAGTTATACCGCCATCTCTCTAATAAAGCGCTTTTGTGAGACCGTTGTATCGGCATTATTTTCATTCAATATGTCCACCTGCTTGAAGGCAAAAACACACAGCAGTCTGTAAAAGCAACTTTTACGTTCCGTTAACATTCTTTTACTTTCTCTCCAACATATCTCAGCACAAAGACTGGTAGGTTTACGGTCTGCCGTTGCGACCGTTCACGGCTGACATTCGTTGGTATCAAAAAGAAAAAGGATGAACTACTCCCGCGTATATGCTTTGTTCCTGATGACTGTTTTTCTCACTTCCTGTGGACAAAACCAAGCAAACGTATCAAACGATAACATCAAGTCCGAAATTAAAGACATAGGGCCTAACGTAATGGTTCGTCACATAAAAAAAGGCAGAAATGGCACCATTTTAATTGCTGGCCCAAACAACTCATCATTTGGTGATGTATTTCGATACGATGGAAAATCATTTACGAATCTCACAAGTAAAGCAGGCCAGCACCGATTCTGGGATGTCTTGGAAGACCGACGAGGAAATAGTTGGTTCGCTTCTACTGATTCAGGTGCTTTTTATTACAACGGAAAATCCTTTCAACGGTTCACTACTGCGGAGGGCCTGGCAGATAACCGCGTCATGTGTATTTATGAAGATAAAGCTGGCATTATTTGGTTGGGTACCGGAAATGGCCTAAGCCGTTATGATGGGAAATCGTTTCGAAACTTTAAAAATCCGAACCCCTCGCGTGATGGTAACGGAAGAAACTGGAATAATGATATTACTACCATCATTGAAGATAAAACTGGGAAATTGTGGGTTGGCACAAGGGGTACTGCTTTCGTTTTTGACGGAAAAACATTTACCAATTTAATCTATAAAGGTGAACCCTTTCTCGGCGTTTGGGGGATAATGGAAGATAAAAAAGGGGCTATTTGGCTCGGCGGTTTCAATGTTAAAGGAGGCCGGCGGCCCGGTGGCCTTTATCGCTACGACGGCAGTAGCTTTACGAAGGTATCCGATAGAGGTGCTTATGCTATAATCCAGGACAAAAAAGGAAACATCTGGACCACTGGTCCGGTAAATTCTGCTAATTGGACGGTTCAGGCACTTTCCCGTTATGACGCAAAGTCCTTGGATAGGAATGAGCCTGCGGTAACCGAGATAATGTCAGGAAGGTCTTTTCTGGGGCTTTCGGAAGCGAATGATGGAAGTGTTTGGTTTGGCGATGCGACCGGCGTGTATCGTTATGATGGGAAGACCATCACGGACTTTTATAATAAAGAGGGTCAGAAAAAATATAGCATAGATACGAAGCAAAGTATTGTCATCTGGAAAGGTTCTTATCTACTTGGTGCATGGGAAGGTTCTATGTTAGTTAGTGATGGTTCCATTAAAGGAAACGTCGATCTGGTAAAGGGAGACTTGTTGATTGAAAACCGTCATCTGGTGGGTGGTACAGTTGACGTCGACATGGCTACAGCTGCACAAAAATTTGATGATCAACGTTCATACAATAGACTACCTGGTTTTTTGGATGTCAAAAAATTCCCTGTGTCTACGCTCGCAATTACGAAGGTTGAAACAGGGAATGGTGGAGATACAAAAGTTCCAAATGACGGAAGTATAAGAGTTAAGGATGAAAATATAAAAGTTACAGGGAACCTGACCTTTGAAGGTATCACGAAGGCAGTTACTTTTCCAGCCGAAATGTATTTTAAGGACGGAATGGACGGAACTGTCGAGCTGAATGGCACGCTGGTTATTGACCGAACAGAGTGGGATATAGATTATAGATCAGAAAAGCGCTTTTATCAGTCTAGTGTTGGAATTTCGGACGACGTTAAACTTTTTATAAAAATCGTTGCAAAAAAATAAATAGTTAGCGCTGATTAAAGTTGTCGGCGAAAGGAATTCATTCCTTTTGTTTATTGCTGGAGCAGACACAGTCAATGTAGCCGAGCAAATTGTCGAGCAGCTAAAAAACAAGTGGACGCTTAGCTGTTTCTCGAAACACCCGTTTTCTGCGACGGTAGTCAATCTTATACAAGCTATGTTAAGGTAGAGGGCACCCGTGGCCCAGCACTGCGCCAGACCGGGTGCATCGTTGACCTGTCTGTTGATGGTTGTGAATCATTAAATCCAAAAAGCATGCGAGTAGCGTACCAGGCAACGATTTGGCAAGACACCAGCCTTACTTCCAGCCGCCGCCAAGGGCCCGATACGTGTTGACCAGGGCGTTCATTTGCTGCATCCGCGTCTCTATTAACTCAATTCGCGCTTCCAGCACGTCGCGCTGGGTCAGGAGCACCTCCATGTAATCGGCGCGGGCAGAGGTGAACAGCTTGAGTGAAATCCCCGTAGACCGGTTTAGCGCGTCTACCTGATTGCTTTTCTGGCCGTACTTTTTTTCCAGATTGTCAATATTTGCCAACTGGTTGGCCACTTCCACATAGGCGTTCAATACTGCTTTTTCGTAGTTATAAATGGCCTGAATCTGCCGTGCGCTGGCCGTCCGGTACGTGGCGGTGATCGCGTTTTTGTTGATCAGCGGTCCGGCCAGTCCCCCCGCCAGCGAGGCGAAGATGGATTCGGGGACGTTGCCCAGATACAGCGGGTTATAGGCCATCAGTCCCAGCGAAGCCGACAGCGTCAGTGTGGGGTAAAAATTGGCCCTGGCCACCTGCACGTCCAGCTTGGCGGCTTCCAGGTTCAACTCCGCCTGCCGAATGTCGGGGCGGTTTTCGAGTAGTTGCGTGGGGACGCCCGCAAAGATTTTGGGCGGCGTCAGCTGAATAAAGCCGTCGGCATTGCGGTTGACGTGTTGCGGAAAACGACCCATCAGGTAATTGATGTGGTTTTCGGTTTGCACAATCTGCTGTTGAACCTCGTATTGGTGCGCTTGAGTCTTAAACACTTCAGCCTCAAACCGTTGAACGGCCAACTCTGTCACTTTGGCGGCCTCTTTCTGCTGCCGGGTAATCGACAGTGCGTTGTTCAGGATGCCAATGTTGGTTTGAATAATGGCCAGCTGATTGTCATAGCTCAACAATTCGTAGTACGAATTGGCAATTTCGGCCACGAGGTTTGTCACCACAAAATTTTTCCCTTCCACCGACGCCAGGTAACTGGCAATAGCCGACTTCTTGGCGTTGCGCAGCTTACGCCAGATGTCTACTTCCCAGGTGGCCGTGGGGCCCAAAAATACGTTGGGCAGTACCTCCGGCGTGGGTTTGCCGGGCCGGATTTCGGTGTAGGCATCACTGGCTCCCTGGCTGGTGTAGCGGGGCACTTTATCAATACTGGCCCCGCCGCCCAGGGTTACGAAGGGCCGGTAGGCCCCCGCCCGAGTCAACACTTCGTTGTTGGCAATCTGCAGATCCTGCAACGTAACGTTCAGGTCCTGGTTGTTGCGCAACGCCGTGTCGATCAATGCCGCCAGATAAGGGTCTGTGAAATACGTTTTCCAACTGGTTTTGGCCGAGTTGGTGGTGTCCTGGCTGTTGGCAAACTGGCCTGGCACACTCCGGTTAACGTCGCGGTTGACAAGGTTGGCTGGGGGGGTGCATGCCCAAAACAGAGAGGCCAGCACACCCATTGCCAACAGTTTATACGTGATTGACTTCTTCAACATGGTTAGTGTGGTGATTATCGGATGGTTCAGATAGGGGTGATTCGTCTTCGTCATTAATCAGGTGCCGACCGTCGGCCAATGAGCCAAAGATGAAGTACAGCCCGGGAATGATGATAACCCCGAACAACGTACCGAATAACATACCTCCCAGGGCTGAGGCGCCGATGGTCCGGTTGCCAATGGCACCCGCGCCGCTGGCACTGATCAGCGGAATAAGACCGGCCACGAAGGCAAACGAGGTCATCAGAATAGGGCGGAAACGAACTTTGGCTCCTTCGATGGCGGCGTTCAGAATGGTCTCACCCTGCTGCCGTTTCTGCACGGCAAACTCTACGATCAGTACCGCGTTTTTACCCAGCAGACCAATCAGCATGATAAGGCCGATCTGCGCGTAAATGTTGTTTTCCAGCCCCATCAGTTTCAGCAGCAGGAATGAGCCGAATACCCCCACCGGCAGCGAAAACACCACCGCCAGCGGTATGATGAAGCTTTCGTACTGCGCTGCCAGCACCATATAAACGAACGCCAGCACGATCAGGAACACATACAGCGACTCGTTGCCCCGAATCGATTCGTCGTACGACAGACCTTCAAATGCAATGTCGTAGCCCTTGGGCAGCGTTTTGGCCGACACCTCCCGGATCGCCTGAATGGCATCGGCCGTGGTGTAACCTTTGGCCGGAAGACCCTGGATGGCGGCTGAATTATACAGGTTGAACCGGGTAATCTCGTTGGGGCCCTGTCCTTTTTTCAGCTGCATAAACGATGAGTACGGTACCATTTCGCCAGCGTCGTTTTTGACGAACAGCTTGAGCAGATCGGAGGGCAGCCGCCGGAAACTGGGGTCCGACTGCACATACACTTTGAAAAACTGGTTGTATTTGATGAACCCCTGCTCGTAGGTACTACCGATCAGGATGTTCAGGTTGTCCATTGCCTTGCCAATCGACACCCCCTTCTGCATGGCCAGGTTGTTGTCGATCTCCAGTTCATACTGCGGGTAGTTGGCGGCGAAAAACGTGAACAGGCCGGTCAGTTCTTTGCGCTTGCCCAGGTCCTCCATAAACTGCTTATTGATCTTGTCGAACTCGCGGTAGTCCGTGTCGGTCGTTTTATCCAGCAGGCGCATCGAGAAACCGCCCGACGTACCAAAGCCGGGGATGGCGGGTGGCTCAAAGAACTCGACAGTTGCCCCAAGGCCTTTCGATTTCTCCTCCAGCTCTTCCATGATCTCTTTCACATTCTTGTCGCGATCCGACCACGATTTCAGGTTGATCAGACACGTACCCGCGTTAGACCCACGTCCCTCGGTCATGATTTCGTAACCGGCCAGCGATGAGATGGACTCGATACCCGGCACGCCTTCGCAAATCCGTTGCAATCGTCGCGACACCTCGTTGGTTTTTTCCAGCGTTGATCCCGGCGGCGTCTGGATGATGGCGTAAATGGTGCTCTGATCCTCGTTGGGGATGAAGCCCGCGGGCAGCACTTCATTCACGAACACAATACCCAGACAAAATCCGACCAGTACGGCGAACGTGACGAAGCGCCGGTTCACGATTAGCCGCAACAGGCCTACATACCAGCCGGTCATGTTGTCGAAGCCCCGGTTGAAACTGTCGAGCGCACGACTCAAAATGTTCTTTTTCTGAGGGTGCCCATGGTGGTTTTTCAACAGCATGGCGCACAGTACGGGCGTCAGCGTGAGAGCGATAATGGCCGAAATTACAATGGAACTGGCCATCGTAATGGAGAACTGCCGGTAGAACGTACCCACCGGACCGGTCATAAACGAGATGGGCAGGAACACCGACACCATCACCAGCGTAATGGCGATAATGGCCCCGCTGATCTCGCCAAGCACTTTTTTCACCGCATTGAACGGCGATATATCCGGCTCTTCCTGCATCTTGGCGTGCACGGCTTCCACCACCACAATGGCATCGTCGACCACGATACCGATAGCCAGCACCAGGGCGAACAGCGTGATAAGGTTGATGGACAGGCCAAACGCCTGAATCACGAAAAACGCCCCAACCAGCGATACCGGCACCGCCAGAATTGGAATGAGTGTAGAACGCCAGTCGCCCAGAAAGATGAACACTACCAGGGCAACCAGGATAAACGCGTCGCGCAGCGTGTCGATTACCTGCTCGATAGAGGCGTCCAGGAAGTTCGATACGTCATAGCTGATTTTGTAGTCGACCCCCGGAGGAAAAGACGCTTTCATGACCTCGAGCTTCTTTTTCACTTCGTTGATGACGTCGCTGGCGTTACTGCCGTAGTTCTGCCGCAACACAATAGCCGCCGATGCATGACCATCCAGGTTGGAGTAGATATCGAAAAATTCGCTGCCCAACTCAACGTGCGCAATGTCTTTCAGGTGGATGCTCTCTCCCTGCGGATTGGCCCGGATAATGATGCTCTCGTATTCTTCAGGTTTGTTATAGCGGCCCTTGTAGGTCAGTACGTACTCCAGCGACTGCGCCGCAATGCCGGAGCTTTGCCCAATCCGACCGGGTCGACCAATGATGCTCTGTTCGCCAATGGCCTTCATCACTTCCTCTACCGACACGTTGTAGGCCCGCATCCGCTCCGGGTTCAGCCAGACGCGCATGGCGTAGCGTCGGCTACCCAATATCTGCGCCCGCGCCACACCCCTGGTTCGCTGGATTTCGGGGATCATTTTCACCGTGGCGTAGTTGAACAGGAATTTTTCGTCAATACTCTTTTCCTTCGAATAGAGGTTGACGTACATGAGCATACTAGGCTGGATGGGCGTGATGATTACCCCTTCGCGCTGCACCAGTTCGGGCAGCAGCGGCATCACCTGGTCAACCCGCGTTTTCACCCGGATCACGGCGTCGTTGGGGTCGGTGCCGGGTTCAAAAATGATGCGGAGTGTGGCCTCACCGGCACTGGTGGCGTCGGTGGCAATGTAGCGCATGTCCTGCACGCCGTTGATGGCCTGTTCCAGCGTAATCAACGTCGATTTCACCAGCACGTCGGCACTGGAACCGGGGTAGGCAATGAAGATATTGACGGTGGTGGGGGCGATGTCGGGGAATTGAGAAATGGGTAATTTCTTGATAGCCAGCGCCCCTACAAAAACAATCATGACCGATATCACAATCGCGAATACGGGCCTGCGTATGAATTTAGAAAACATCGTTTTAGTGTCTTATAGAACGCTGATTTTTAAGATGGTTATGATTCATTATGACTTGAAATCATATGTATCACACTAATCAGCGTCCCATGCTATTTAAAATAGGTGACTATTCAGCATACAGGCCCAAATGAGAAATAACCGCAGCGGGTTGCTCGAATTTGGGGTGTATTTTTTCGTTTTCTTTCACCTGGCGCAAGCCTTCCAGCAGAATCCGGTCGTCTTTCCGTAGCCCCGATTTAACCACGAAAATGTGCGGCATCTCGGCGGCAATCGTGATTTCCCTCGACCGGATCACGTTGTTTTTATCGACCACGTAGACGTACTTTTTTTCCAGCACCTCGAAGGTGGCTTTCTGCGGAATAATGAGCGCGTGCTTGATGGGCACGGTCATGCGAACGTTGCCGGTTTCGCCATGACGTAGCAGACCGTTGGGGTTTGGAAATGTAGCCCGGAAGGCGATGTTGCCGGTTTCATTGTTGAAGTCAGCCTCAATGGTTTGCACCACGCCCGGGTATTGAAACAACTCGTTGTTAGCCATCACCAGGCTCACGTTGGTCATGTTTTCCTGCTGCGTGTGGGTCTTGAAATCAAGGTATTCTGCTTCTGGTACGTTGAAATACACCCACATTTTGCTGTTATCAGACAGCGTCGTCAGCAGATCGCCTTCATTGACAAGGCTGCCCAGCCGGACCTGAAAGTGGTCCATGATACCTCCGAACGGTGCTTTTATCGACGTAAACTGCAAATGCGTCTGGGCCAGCGATACCTCCGCTTTCGCCTTGTCGAACTTGGCTTTCGCCAGGGCCAGTTCATTTTTCGACACAATATTGCTGTCGGCAAGCTGCTTGGTATTCTTGTATTCGATGCCTACGTAGTTGGCTTCGGCCTGTGATTTTTGCAGTTCGGCATTGTAGATCAGGGGCATAATCTGAAACATAGGTTGCCCTTGCCGTACCCGCTGCCCCTCATCCACAAAAATTTTCTGGAGATACCCCTTCTCCAAAGCCCTCATTTCGATATGTTGAATGGCGTGAATCTGACACACATAGTCTTTGGCAATCGTCGTATCTCTTTCCAGCGGGCTGGTAACCAGAAACTGAACGTCTTCTTCTTTGGCCTCTTCTTTTTTTTCACAGCTTGTAGCGAACAAAAGCACGCACAAACTCATGAACAGTGGTATTCGCTTCATAATATGTTGACTTTACTTACTCAGTTGTGGGGGGAATTCCGTTTGATGAGGCATTGGGTACGGTAGTAACAGCAAAAGCGCCACACCCAGGCCATTGAAAAAATGGGGGGAGGCTGTCGGTGTTGCGTGACTTGCGTCTGAATTGGTTGACGCAAAGCAAGACCCGCGAGATTAAAAAGGTATGAGAGAAAAATTAGAAGGTATTAAAAGAATGCTAATACGGGCCTTATTCAGTCGATACTGAGCGTACGGATCTCTATAAAATACTATTTTTTATTTGGAGAATCTAGATTGGCAAAAGTCTGCACGTTGTGAGCCCGATGCACTTACTGCGGGCGATGTACTTGCTGCATGCCCGGGCAATAGACTGTAAGCTCTTTTTTCGTGCATTCGTGAGCCGATATACTACCTAAAAAGCAGTAGACGGTTTGATGTGTTTTACTTTAGTTAATTATTACTTAGTATTGTAACTACCTAGTAATACATTAGTGCATCCAGTAACTAAAAAAGGCTTTCGGGCTTAACGTTTACGCTTTATCTCTTTATGAAAAAACACCTCTACCTCATGGCTATGCTGTGTAGCCAACTGGCTTTTGGCCAAACCAACATGGTTGTTACCAACGCCACCGCCGACGCCGTCATGGCCGGTAACTATTCACCCGCCAACTACAGTTCGGGCATCACGGCCACCCCAGCCACCATTTCTGCCGATCTGAATCAATCCATCTCGCCCGACTCAGTAAAGGCCTATGTGCGCAAATTAGCGGGCTTTGGCACCCGCCAGACCAACACGCTGTTTAATACTTCGACGACAACCGGCCTGGGCGCGGCCAACAATTGGGTCGAAAGCAAATTCAAACAACTCAGCGCCCTGCGCAATAACCGGCTGCTGGTATCGCGCATGACCTACAGCGCAACCATCTGCTCGTCGACGAAGACCTACAGCGAGGTGTTCGCCGTATTGCCCGGCACCGACCTGACCGACAAGTCGTTTATCATTGTGGAAGGGCATATTGACTCGCGTTGCGAAGATGGCTGCAATATCACCTGCAACGCGCCGGGGGTATCGGATAACGCTACGGGTTCGGCGCTGGTACTGGAAACGGCGCGTGTGCTGTCGAAATACAACTTCAAGGCCACCATCGTTTTTCTGCTGACAACGGGCGAAGAGCAGGGTTTGTATGGCAGCACGGCCTTCGCCAACTATTCGTCGGCCAAGGGCCGGGCCATTCGGATGGTGCTCGACAACGACATTGCCGGCACCACGCTCTGCGGTCCCTGCTCGTCGGCACCGTCGTGTACATCCGGCAACGTGGCCACCAACAGCATCCGGATTTTCTCGTACGGCAGCGCCAGCTCGATTCATAAGCAACTGGCCCGCTATGTCAAGCTCGAATACAACGAACAGATCAAACCTGTTGCTGCTTTGCCCATGACCATCAACATCATGGCTACCGAAGACCGTACCGGTCGTTCAAGCGACCATGTGCCATTCCGCAGCAAAGGCTACGCGGCAGTGCGGATGATTTCGCAAAACGAAAATGGCGACGGATCAGGCACTTGCGGCATTGTTCACTCGGTGAAAGACAACGAACAGATCGACACCAACAACGACGGCATTTACGATGATTTCAGCGTTGATTTCTATTACCTCGCCCGCAATGCCGTCATCAACGCCAACGCCCTGGCGATGGCTGCGCAGTCGGTGAAAGCTCCCACCTCGTTTACTGCCAGCTACGTAGCTACCAACCAGTTGTCGCTTACCATTACCGACGCCAGCAACGCCCCCAGCTACCGGATTGCCCTGCGGTCGCTGACCAACGACTGGGATTCGGTCTACACGGTTACCACCAAAACACCCACCATCGGGTATCCGGGCAACAGCAGCACGGTGCGGTATGTGAGTGTGGCGGCCGTCAACGCAGCAGGTGTTGAAAGCCTGTTTTTAAACGAATTGTCGGTGACGGTGCCTGCTGGTGCTACAACCGTTGCGGCCACCCGGACAGCGAAACAATCGCTGCTCGACGTTTCGGCTAATCAACTTGGTATCAGTGTACTGCCCAACTACCCCAACCCCTTCGACGAGTCGACCTATGTTGTGCTCAGGAATGAAAGCGATACCCATTACAAAAATGCGTTTCTGACAATCAGAAAGAGTGACGGAACGGTGGTAGAACGCCGGAAGATCGAGGTGCGGGAGGGCATCAACGAGTACCGGTTCAGCTACAAAAACGAGGGTAGAATCGAGACGTTCTATTACACGATCGAAGCCGACGACCGGCTTATCGGCACCCGGCGGATGATGACCCGGTAGTAGCCTGATACATAACAACCAGTACAAAGCCGCCCCGCCAAGCTGACCTTATTACGTAGGTCAGCTTGGCGGGGCGGCTTTGTTGTTTTGCGCGATAGCCGGATCCGTTAACTGATTGTAGCAGGTCTGTAACGTTGTTGCTGGCCGCAGAAAGGGGCACTTGCTTCGTTCGGGGTTGAGCGTGGGGTAGACAAAAGGCTGCCGACGGAGATCAGCAGCCTTTTTCGGGTACGTCATTAATGTGTGGATTGGCAGCGGAAAGCACTCGTTCTGCCCGATCAGTGATTCGAACAGAACGACCCGTTTGGGTAAGTCAAAAGTCCACCAAGCCGCGCCCCTGGGCTGTCTGATTCAGGACATTTTCAGTCAGTTTGGGGACATTTTTGGCCTAGGAGGCACAAAAAGAGCCCTGAATGTGCTTCCAGAGCCTTTTTTGTGAAATATTGATCCGTGTCAGTTACACGCCCTTTGCCCGGTTGGTCATAAACTCAGACGGGGTTTGCTGGTAGAATTCTTTAAAAACCAGACTGAAATGCGAGGGGGTGCTGAAGCCAACCAGATCAGCCGTTTCAGATACGCTCCGTCCTGCCCGCAGCAAATCGGTGGCTTTGCGGAGGCGATACTGCCGGATCAGATCGGCCGGGGGAAGCTGAATTAGCGTCTGCACTTTGCGGTAGAGCGTCTTGCGGGTCATAGCCAGTTGGCCGGCCAGCCAGTCTACACTCAGGGCCGAGTTGTCGATGTGGCTATCTAGAAGACCATAAATGCGGAGCAGAAACGGGTCAGGAGGCACGCTGTCCAACGGTTCTGTGGATAGCGCAAACTGCTGCCGGTAGTGTTCGCCCAATTTCTGCTGACGGTTAATAAGATTGTGCAGCCGGAGGTGCAACTCGTCAATGCTGAACGGCTTGGCCAGATACTCGTCGGCCCCCTGTTGCAGCCCGTCGAGACGGCTTTGTTGGGCCGCTTTGGCCGTCAGCATCACCACGGCAATGTGATCGGTATCGGGGTGGTTTTTGATGCGGCGGGTCAGTTCGTAGCCATCCATGCGGGGCATCATCAGATCAGTAAGCACAATGTCGGGCAGCTCTGTTTGGACAATTGCCCAACCCGCCTCACCGTCGGCGGCCTCAAGTACGTAATACGCTATACCTAGTTCGCCTACCAAAAATGCCCGCAACTCGTCGTTATCCTCTACAATCAGAATGCGCGTAACTGATTGATTGTCAATTGAACGATTAGAAGTGGATGCGGATGTCGATACTGTCAACGGCGCAACAAAAGCCTGTCTGGTGCCTGCCCAATTGAGGCGGGGTACGTCGGCGGCATCCATGATCGACTGAACGGGCAGCATCAGCCGGAAGGTGGTGCCCACACCCAGTTCACTCTCCACTTCGATGGTGCCACCCAACAGGCCAACCAGCTCATGTACCAGCGCCAGGCCAATGCCCGTGCCTTCATAGGCACGGGTGCTGGAGGTGTCGGCCTGATAGAAACGGTCGAAGATGTGGGGTAGCTTGTCGGGGGCAATGCCAATACCCGAATCAACAAGCAGTATCTGCACACCCGTCAGCTCATTGCCCCGTTGGGTGGGGAGGGTTGTTAGCATTATATGTCCCCCGGCATCGCTGAACTTCAGGGCGTTCGACAGTAGGTTCGACAGGATTTTTTCCCACTTGTCGGCATCGAACACATAGTCATGCGGCGGGAATCCAGTCACCTCACACGTCAGCGTTACACCCTTTTGTTCTGCCGCCCGCTCAAATGCCGCTACCGCCTGATGAATAAAGTCAGGCACGCTACCCTGCATCAGAGACACCGCCATGTAATTGCCCTCCAGTTTCGACAGGTCCAGCAATTGGTTGATGAGCCGCAGAAGTTGGTCGGCGTTGCGATGCACGGTAGTGAGCATGGGCCGGTCGAATCGGTTTTCCTGCAGGAGCTTTTCCACAGGACCAATAATCAGGGCGAGGGGCGTGCGAAACTCGTGGGTGATGTTAGAGAAAAACCGCGTCTTTAGCTCGTCTAGGGCCTTGAGCTGCTCGGCCTGCTGCCGGTTCAGCACCAATTCCTGTTGCTGCCTGATGCGATTCGTGTAGAAGCGGATGTAGGCCCAGATAGCGCCCGCCGCCAGCAGGGCATAAAGTATGTAGGCCCACCACGTAGCCCACCAGGGCGGGCTGACAATCACCCTGACGTAGGCTATGCTCGGACTCCAGAAACCGTTGCTGTTGGCGGCTTTCACCCGAAACGTGTAGTTGCCCGGTGCCAGGTTGGTGAAGTTGGCCACGTGTCGGTTGCCGTTCTGTACCCAGTCTGGGTTAACGCCAACTAGTTGATACGCATACTGATTTTGTCCAGGCTGTTCATAGGCCAGCGCGGCAAACCCAAACGAGACCATGCTTTCATCATGCCTTAGCCGAACCAGGCTGTCGGTGAGGGGGCGGGGCTTGTCCAGTACGGTCAGGGCGTTGATATAGACTGGAAAAGGGCGGGTGTCGTCCAGAATTCGGCTGGGATTGAACCGCACATATCCGTTCTGGCTACCGAAGAAAAGCTCGTTCTGCTGCCGGAAAACGGCATTCTGAATAAAGTGGTTGCTGGGTAAACCGTCGGCCACTTCATACGTGTGAACGGCTTTGGTCGTAGGATCGAACCGGCAAAGACCCTTATCAGTGCTGAGCCAGAGTTGGCCCGAATCATCGCCGGTGATACCCAGAATACTGTTGCCGGGAATACCATCGGCCTGGGTGATGACCGAAAACAAACCCGTACGGGGGTTGAACCGATTGAGGCCGCCCAGGTGCGTACCTACCCAGACAGTACCAGCTTTGTCTTCATAAATAGACTCCACATCGTTGGTACTCAACTGCCCCCTGGGACCGGCCACAAAGCGTGTAAACACGCCCGTTCGGGGGTTCATCCGACAAAGCCCCAACTGCCTGATCAGCACCCACACGTTCCAGTCCTGACTGGCCAACAGCCCGTTTACCTGCTTATCAGGCAGCCCGTTAGCGGTGCCTTGTTTGCCGGTATAGTACCTGAAGACGTGGGTGCGGCGGTTGAACGAAGCAATGCCGCCAACGCCCCCAACCCAGAGGTCATCTGTTGGTACGTTGCTAATGGACTTCACTGAAATATATTGAACCGGAAACTGGGACGGGTAGCCAGTGTACTGACCCGTGACCTGATCGGCGTGGTAGAGGCCGTCCTGCGTGCCGAACCACATGCCACCCAGCCCATCAGGCACAATCGTATTGATGTAATTGATGTGGCCCCCCACCGACCCCAGCCTGTCGGGTGGAATACTATTGGGTTGCTGTTGCCCGGCACCCTGCTGATATACCGTGACCTGGTTGCTGAACCAGAGCTGCCCTCGGCCATCGCTGGCCAGGGTGTTGACCCGGTTTTCGGGACGGTTGGCCATGCGCTCGTTGGGTAACACCCGGTAAGTCTGGAAGGGTTTGGTGTTCGCCGACTGCCGATCGACGCCGTTGTCAGTGCCTACCCAGAGTGTGCCGGCCCGGTCATGATACACAGTCTGCGCGTTGCTGCTACCCAGGCTTTTCAACAGGTTAACTTCCGTGCGATAGGTGACCACCTGTCCGCTCAGGGGATCGAGGGCCTGCAACCCGTTGCTGGTACCCACCCACATCAGTCCCGTTGAGTCCTGATGGATGGTGTTTCGCCAAACGTAGGGGTTGTGCTGCCCGCCGGGGTTGTACCGTTCCGCCCGCCAGGGTTGCCGATTCAGATCAAGCCGCAGAAGGCTGTAGCCTTCACTGGCGGTGCCCATCCAGAGCCGGTTCTGGCTGTCCTGATAAAATGAATTAACCGTAGGCTGTGGCCCCGTCACCCCTGCAACCGGCACCGGCACGAAGCGACCCGTTGCGGGGTTCAGGAGATAGATGCCCTGCAGCGTACCCACCCAAAGCCGGTGCTGCCGATCTTCGAAGGTGGTAATGACGGGGGATTCGGCGTTAGGGCTGGGGTATAGCGTGAAATGGTGCCGCGATGGACTGTACCGAGCAAGGCCGGCGAACGTGCTGATCCAGAGTTGATTAAGGCTGTCTTTGTGAATCGAAATCTGATTGTTCCATCGGTTGGCCTTGTTTGTCCGGATCAGGTGCGGCGTAACCAGCCCGGTCTTCGTGTCGATCTCGTGGAGGCCTCCCTCCGTGATAGCCCACACCTGGTCATCGCCTTCGCACAGGCCAGTAACGATACTGTTTTGAAAGCTACGGGTGGGGTGCCTGGGGTCGGGCCGAAAGACGGTAAACGTGATGCCATCGTACCTGTTCAGCCCCTCATGCGTGCCAAACCACATGTAGCCCTGCCGGTCCTGAACCATGCAGTTGACCGAGTTATTCGACAGCCCGTCGGCCACCGACAGGTGCTCGAACTGATTGGCAATGGGGTATTGGGGCGATCTTCCGGGCGGTTTGGCAGGCTGCGCAAAGCCGGGCACATACAAACCGACAAGCAGCATAAAAAGGAAGAGGCGTGCTGTCATATCGCTACATAGAGTTGGTAGTCTAAAGCTAACCACCGCTATGTCATGCTCGCATGATTATATATTGGATGGGATATCGAGCACATGCCCAATATCCTGCCCAACTATGCCGCTAGTGCCTGTTCCAGATCGGCGATCAGATCATCGGCGTCTTCAATGCCCACGCTAAGGCGGATAAGGGTGTCTTTGAGGCCGTTTTTCTCACGCTCTTCCCTCGGAATGCTCGCGTGGGTCATGCTGGCGGGATGTGTGCAGAGTGATTCGACGCCACCCAGCGATTCGCCTAACGAGAACACTTTGATGCTTTCCATGACCTTGATGGCTTCGGGGTAGGAGTCGCCGTGGAGTTCAAACGAAAGCATACCGCCAAAGCCGCGCATTTGGCGTTTGGCGAGTTCGTGGCCGGGGTGGTTGGACAGACCAGGGTAATGTACGTGGCTTACGCGGGGGTGCTGCTGAAGGTATTCGGCTACCTTCTGCGCGTTTTCGCAGTGGCGCTGCATCCGGATGTGCAGCGTTTTAACCCCGCGCAGAGCCAGGAAACAGTCTTGCGGGCCAGGCACGGCCCCGCAGGCGTTCTGGATGAATTTCAGTTGCACGGCAGTGTCGTCGTCATTGCAGATGATGGCGCCCATGACCGTATCAGAGTGGCCGCCAATGTATTTGGTCACCGAATGCACTACCACATCGGCTCCCAGATCAAGCGGGTTTTGGAGGTAGGGCGACGCAAACGTATTATCTACCACAAGCAGGATGCCCCGTGCCCGGGTGATGGCCGCAATAGCTTCAATATCAACGATACGCAGCAGTGGGTTGGTTGGCGTTTCGATCCAGACCATTTTGGTCGCGGGTGTCAATGCCGCTTCCAGATTGGCGGGATTGTCGAGCGAAACGAACTGGAAGGTCATGCCAAACGGCTCGTAGACTTTTGTCATGATCCGGTAGGTGCCGCCGTATAAATCGCTGCTGGCAATGATTTCGTCGCCGGGTTTGCAGAGCTTCAGAATGGCATCCGTAGCGCCTAGCCCGGAGGCGTAACAAAGGCCATGCTTCCCATTTTCGAGGGCAGCTAAATTGGCCTGGAGGGCGTCGCGGGTGGGGTTTTGCGTACGGGCGTACTCATACCCTTTGTGTACCCCCGGCGATTCCTGCACATAGGTCGAAGTCTGGTAGATCGGGGTCATAATGGCCCCCGTAGTAGGATCGGGGTGTACCCCCGCGTGAATGGCTTTGGTTCCGAATTTCATGGTGATTAATGTACAATGTATAATGCACAATGCACAATGGGCTGGCGCAAGAATAGTACGTGCGTAAGCCCATTGTGCATTGTGCATTATACATTGTACATTTTTTACGCTGTTACCGCCGCTAACAAGTCGGCCTGGGTGATGACGTGGATATGGTCCTGCTCATCGCGAACCAGCAGGGCTTTGTTGTCGCGGTCAATGAGCGACGAAAGTACGTCGAGTGTGTTGTCTAAGCCAACAAATTTGAACGGTTTGTCCATCACCGTCTCCACCGCCTGATCTTTCACGGTCGAATCGTCGATGAGACGACTCAGAATGGTAGAGTCGGTGAGGCTGCCCACGATGTGGCCGGTGGTATCGGTCACGGGCATCTGTGAGATACCCTGCTGGTTGAGCACTTTGATGGCCTCACTGACCGTCACGTTCTGCGAAATGGTGGTGAGTGAACTCTTGCCATTCTTCGACCGAACAATGTCCCGCGCGGTGGCAAACTGCCGCGACTCCAGAAAGCCATGGTCTTTCATCCAGGTGTCGTTGTAGATCTTGCCAAGGTAACGCGTGCCGTGGTCGGGCAGCAGGATAATCATCACGTCGGTTTCGGTCAAATGCTCCTTTGCCCACTCCAGCGCCCCGTGCGTAGCCGACCCGCACGACCAGCCTACAAACAGGCCTTCTTCCCGCGCCAGCCGCCGGGTCATGATCGCCGCGTCTTTATCGGTGACTTTCACAAAGTGGTCTATGAGACTGAAATCGACGTTTTTGGGCAAAATATCTTCGCCAATACCTTCTGTCAGGTAGGGGTAAATCTCGCCTTCGTCAAACACGCCGGTCTCTTTGTATTTCTTGAAAACCGACCCGTAGGTATCAATCCCCACCGAAACCAGGCCGGGGTTCTGCTCTTTCAAAAACTTGCTCGTGCCGCAGATGGTGCCGCCTGTTCCCACGCCCGCCGCGAAGTGCGTGATGCGCCCGTCGGTGTCGCGCCAGATTTCGGGACCGGTGGTAGCGTAGTGCGCCGCCGTGTTCGACAGGTTATCATATTGATTGGGATACAATGAGTTAGGTATCTCGCGGGCCAGCCGTTTTGCCACCGAATAGTAGGACCGGGGATCATCGGGCGTAACGTTGGTAGGGCACACCACCACCTCGGCGCCCACCGCCCGCAGGATGTCGATCTTTTCCTGCGACTGTTTGTCGGCCATGGTGAAAATGCACTTGTACCCCTTACCAATAGCCGCCAGGGCCAGGCCCATACCGGTGTTACCGCTTGTGCCCTCGATGATGGTACCCCCCGGTTTGATCAGCCCCGCCGCCTCGGCATCGTCGATCATGCGCACTGCAATGCGGTCTTTGACCGAGTTGCCCGGATTGAAATATTCGACCTTGGCCAGCACCGTTCCCCGGATGCCCTTGGTGACTTTGTTGAGCTTCACCAGCGGCGTGTTGCCAATGGTGTCGATAATAGAATTGTAGTAGTTCATGTTGATGAAAGAGGTTGGTTAAGTGAACGGGCCTTGGGTAGCCCTGTCCAACACCTCATTGGTTTGGCAAGGTATCGAAGAAACAGGCACCTCGCCCGTTTCGTTTAGCCTGCCAGTTAACTCTCTATCAACGGGACACCCTTTATCGGGCTTATACGTTTCGCTCGTTCTGATGGGTACGCAGCGTTTTTAGCTCAAAATAAACAAGTCTACTGATGACAGTCTATTAATACTTCTTTTTTTAATTGCTTATAATTCTCAATAATGCTAACGTAAAATCTTCTCTGGCTTGTGTTCCTTTATCTGTATTATACAGTATGACAAGTATGCTGCCCCTGGCTTCGTTGATATACATGTCAGAACTATACCCCCCTGTACCGCCATTGTGCCAGATAAATATTTCATTGGGTAAATCTTTATGGATGCACTGAAACCAACCCAAGCGACCATTGATCTTTATTCTGCCCGCTTCTGTGAATGGTAAAAACGTTACCTGTTGTGTTTTTGTGATGGCGTCTCCCAAACGTGTGCTAGGCGGATTCAAATTAGCTAATCCATACTTAATCATGTCAGACGCCGTCGATTTAATTACGCCAGCCCCGTTCATAGCATTTAGCGAATTCCAGTAAGCCACTTCTTTTCCATTACTATAACCTTTAGACCATCTGCTCATATCTGTTTCGTTCATGTCAGTTTTAGTATCAGTGAGTTGAAGAGGCCCCAATAGCTTTTCTTTCAGAATAGAACCATACTCTTTTTCGTAATTTAGTTCTAAAAGCGTTCCTAGGAGGCCCATAGCGCCGTTAGAATACTCCCATGTTGTAAATGGTTTTGATCTCAGTGGCGTGTTAAGCAACCAAGTAAACAACTTATTTCTATCATACTTGGCAAATTCCTCGCCCACATTCCCTGTATAATAGCCAGTACCAAAATTATCAGGGAAGTACGAAAGCCCCGACGTATGTGTCATTAGGTGTTTAAAGTTTATTTCAACCCCGTCTCTGGCCAGCGTTGGCAGGTTAGTGGGAAGGTAAGGACGAATTGGATTCTCAATAGTTTGGCCTTTTTCCAGCAGCATATTCATTGCCGTTATGGACGTGAACGTTTTAGTGATCGAGCCAATTTCAAAAAAAGTGTTTTTGTCCGGTGCAATTCCGCTACCTAGTTTTGATTCACCGTAGCCATAAAAACTGGTTTTCTGATTTTTATACAGGCCAATAGATACACCAACGGTGTTTAAATCAGATTGATAGTTTAAAAACGCTTTGTTTACGGCACTATCCGTTGCCGATAATAAAGGATTATTGCTAATTAGTTTTGGCGACGTTATGATGTCTTCTGTTTTGCAAGCCGCAGCCAACGACAACCACAAAAACAGCAGAGGAGTAGCGCTTTTCATCTTCTTAGTTGTTTAAAAATAAACCAAAACTAAAGTTTGGTTTGTATCCACTCAAGGCATCTGGCCTGTAGTTCTTGTTTAACTTAATCAGTGAAACGCCAAAGAATGGACTAAGCGAATAATTCTTTTTCTTAATTACTTTGTAGCCAATATTGATACCCGTCACTGGTCCGATTTGGTGTAGGTAGCTTCCCTTGTTTTTTAATACGTTATCTTCGAATTGATAATTATCGTATGCAAGCTTTCTGAGCTGATAGTTCAACCCCAAAAATACAGCTGCTTCAAATCTTTTTTTCGCTATATATCTGTATTATAACGAAGTAGAGAACAAAAATTTCGTTTCAATGGTTGGCAACATTATTACATTTAGTTGAGGAAAAATAGCTAGCTGATGCCTGTTGAAGCCTAGAATAGATTGTGAGTAGGACAAGCCCACCATTGGATACAATACAAAAGGATTTTCTAACAAAGAAAGCCCTCCCTGTATGCCAAAACTTCGAGAATGAAACTGGATCTTGTTATCTATTATAACCTGGGCGTTGCTTTCGTAGCACAGCACGACCATGAACAAAAAAGAAGTTAGCCATGTAGTCATTGTATCTCTTCTTTACCTTGAGATACAAAGGTGCTAAGCGTTAAGGAAGCCATTTTTGACCTAAGTCAATTCAGGCTATCTTTTTTCTTATTCTACTTAATCTCTCTTTTGTAATACCAAGGTAAGAGGCAATAAAATGTAACGGTATTTTTTTTACTTCTTCTGGTTGACTTGCCCTTAAATGTATGTATCGTTCTTCAGCTGTCATACTCCTGTTTTCATGAAGTCGGTTTTCCAACAGCTCTATGTAGCCTGCTAATAATAAATACACTCCCTTCTGAAAGTCGATATTGTTGCGCGTGACGTTCCAAAAATCCTGCCTGTCAAAGACTAAAATTGTCGCGCTAGTGATAGCTTCGATGGTTTCAGTAGCAGGTAAGCCATAGTAAAATGAAAATGGCGAAGTATCGAAATCACCTCTAAAAGAAAAGCCTGTAGTATATTCTACATCATTGGTTTCCCTGTATGTTCTGAAAACACCATCCTGAACAAGGAAAAGTTTGTTACACAACTCGTTTTGCTCTACTATAAAGGTGCCTTTGCTCACACTTTTCTGTCGTCCATAGGGTAAAAGAGCTGCAAATGAGCTTTCTATTTTTTCGCTAAAAGCTGTCTTTATATCTATCTGGTGCTTCGGACTAACCATTTGTCGTATTGGCCTGGCTAGTAGCGTATTTTGATTACCCCACCGTTGACCTTATGCTTGCAAGCTAATTAGCTTCCCAATACTTACCAAGCAGTTGCTGACCGCTTACTAACTACACAACCAATAACCCTGCCTCTTTCCAGTCAGACCAGGCCTCAGAAGCTATAAACTCGCTAAACAAACCGAGATTGGCTTGTTCAAATTCGGTGCGGAACTGGGCGAAGGTGAGGGGGGCGGGTGCTTGCGTGCTTAGCTTGGGCCACATCAGCAGCAACCATTCGCCGAGGCCGACGGGCATATCCACCACCAGGTCATCCTGTCGGCGGGCCAGGAGTAGCTCAGCTTGTTGAACCCGGCGTTTTCCCTGTTTCTGGGTAACAAGCTCAAGGTCAGGTTTCCGGCCCGGCCACACCACCAGGGCGTTGCTGCGCGGGGCCTTGTCGTCGGTTTCGGCTATGGCCCGTTCGATAAATCGCTTCGGGATTGTAGTGGCCGGAATGGCGAAGTCAAACCAGCTGTTGAGGGGGAAATCAAGCCCCACGCCGTGCATGAAATTGAACAGCGATTTGCGCAGACCTTCGGCAAACAGGTCATGGTCGGCTCCCTGCGGGTCGTGGTGATCCAGGTCGTTGTTGGCGAACGGGCCTAGACCATCTACGGCCCCAACGGGGTCAATGCGCGTGACATCGAAGAGGGCGGGGTGGAGGCCAACGGGGCTGTGGGCGGTCATGGCAAAGCGGTGCCAAAACCCCGATTGCACCACGCCAGCGGCGAAAAGCTGCCGCACCATCTCCAGCGAGTCAATCGTTTCGGGCGTGGTCTGCGTTGGAAATCCATACATCAGGTAGGCGTGGACCATAATGCCTGCTTCCGTAAAATGCCCGGCCACGCGGGCTACCTGCGCCACCGTCACGCCCTTCTGCATCTTCGCCAGCAGCCGGTCCGACGCCACTTCCAGTCCCCCCGATACGGCAATGCAGCCCGACAGTTTCAGCAACTGACACAGATCAGCCGTAAACGCCGACTCAAACCGGATGTTGGTCCACCAGACTACCGTAAGGCGGCGGCGCAGAATCTCCAGCGCCAGGTCGCGCATGAGGGCGGGCGGGGCGGCTTCGTCCACAAAATGGAATCCGTTCTGGCCTGTTTCGGCAATCAGCGCTTCGATACGGTCACAGAGTAGCTTAGCCGTAACGGGTTCATAACGAGCAATATAGTCGAGCGAGATGTCGCAGAAAGAGCATTTGCCCCAGTAACAGCCGTGGGCCAGGGTAAGCTTGTTCCAGCGGCCATCGCTCCAGAGCCGGTGCATGGGGTTGGTCACCTCAATCACCGACAGGTAGTCGCCCAGGGGCAGGTCGGCATAACTGGGCGTGCCTACGTCGCGCTGGGCCACATCTTTCTCAGCAGCCCCATTGCCGAAGATCACCCGCCCGTCGGTGTTGCGGTAGAAGGTGCGTTTGAGCTGGCCGATGGCCCGGTCGCCGTTGAGGTGTTCGAGCAGGGACCGGAGGGGGGCTTCACCGTCGTCGAGACTGACAAAGTCAAGAAAATCGAACAGGCGGGGCTCGGCCAGGGTGCGGAGTTCGGTGTTGGCGTAACCGCCGCCCATGACCACCCGTATGCCGGGGTAATTGGTTTTTATATGCTGCCCGCAGAGTAGCGCACCGAATAGGTTGCCCGGAAAAGGTACCGTCAGGCAAACCAGGTCGGGCAGATACGCTGCCATCTTCTGGTCGAGCAAACGAAGCAACAGTTGACTAATCAATGTTTTAGGTTGATGCAACGCCTCATATAGTTCATCGAAATGGGCGGCCGACCGGCCCAGTCGCTCAGCGTAGCGGCTAAAGCCGAAATGCGGGTCTATGGCTTCCACGATCAAATCGCTCAGGTCTTCGAGATAGAGCGTAGCGAGGTGGCGGGCCTTGTCCTGCAACCCCATTGTGCCAAAAGCCCACTCCAGATCGTCGAGTTCGGCAAACCGATTGGCCTCGGGCAGGTAACTCCGCGTGGCAATGGCGTGGGCCAGGGTAGGGTTCTTATGTTGTAAAAAACGAATAGTCGGACCAATGGTAGCCAGGTAGTCTTCGCGCAGCCGGACAATGCGTAAACTGTTGTCTGACAGGTTGGCACCGCCCGAAATGACTTCGTCCACAGTAGCAAACAGCTGCCGAACGCCCTCCGCCGAAAATAAGGACAGAATGGTCTCTATACCCAGATCAGCCTGATGTACCTGCAACCCGCCGCCCGGCCAGGACAGCGTTTTCAGGTACCCCGCCAGGTACGCCGTTGCCGGATAGGGCGTATTCAATTGCGTAAATGGCGGCGTGAGGAGGAGAAGACGCAAAGGGGGTTTATTGTTTAAAGTCTAACGTTTAAGGTTGCTTCGCGAGTTACTGTGCTATGCGAAGCAACCTTAAACGTTAGACTTTAAACAATAAACCCCCTTCCTTAATTCCTCGTCAGTACACCCGCGGCGATGCGGCCACCGCTGTTGCCGGAGGGGTCTGTGACCTGATCATCTGCGTTGGCGTGGATGATAATGGCCGTGCCGTCGGCGTCGAAGACCGATTTGGTGCCCATGCCCAGCGTAATGCGATCGGTGGCGGTGGTGAGGCTACCCACGCCCTGCGCGTTTACCACCAGGTTGGGCAGATCGCCGTTGTGCGCACCACTGGGGTTTTGCAGGCCATGTTTTTTGTTGTCGGGGTTAAAATGCTCCCCCGCCGACATGAATTTGGTGCTGGGTTCGGCTTTGCCCACCATGTGAAAATGAATTCCGTGCTGCCCCGCCGACAGGCCCGTTACACTGACAACCATCGTGACAAGACCGGGCGTTTCTTCGGTGAAGGTGGCCGTGCCGATGGCCTTGCCTGTTGTGTCGATAAGGCTGGTGGTGGCCTTTGTGGTAGTCGTGACCGTGGTTGTATCGCTGCTGCTACAACTGACCAGGAAGCCAAGAGCCGTCAGGGCTAGAAGCGCCGCAAAACGGAGCAGATTTACGTTGAGATTCCTTTTCATAAGCGTTGCGTTGTTTAGTACATCAGTAACGCGGGCAGCAAGGCATCTGTTGGTAAAATCTACAGAATAAGTAGTTAAATAACTGAAAAATGCCTTTCCCGTTGGCCCGTTTGCCTGAATGCCTTAACTTTCAAAGATGGATATTGGATGGTAGACGTTGGATACTGGACATTAAGCGGCCTATTCCGACTGATCAGGTCGATGAATAGCTTTTATCCAATGTCTAACGTCCGACGGTCCAACGTCCAATAAGCACTAACTAAAACGGCTACCCGGCCGTTGCCTAGCCTCTATGCGTGAATTCACCCTTGGTATTGAAGAAGAGTTTCAAACGATTGACCCCGTCACCCGCGAACTGCGTTCGCATATGTCGAAGCTCGTCGATGGTGGGCAAATAGTGCTTCAGGAGCGTGTGAAAGCCGAAATGCACCAGGCGGTGGTGGAAGTAGGCACCAACATCTGCCACAATATCCACGAGGCGCGGCAGGAAGTGACCTTCCTGCGGCGCGAAATTATGGAGATGGCCGACAAGCAGAACCTGCTCATTGCTTCGGCGGGAACGCACCCATTTTCCGACTGGCAGGCGCAGCTTATCACGCCCAACGAACGCTACGACCGGCTCATCGAAGAGATGCGTGACGTGGCCCGTTCGAACCTGATTTTTGGCATGCACGTACACGTGGGTATTGCCAGCCGTAACGAGGGTATCAAGATCATGAACGCCGTGCGCTACTTCCTGCCCCATATCTACGCCTTGTCTACCAATTCGCCGTTCTGGTG
Source organism: Fibrella rubiginis (assembly GCF_017353185.1). Classification (GTDB taxonomy): domain Bacteria; phylum Bacteroidota; class Bacteroidia; order Cytophagales; family Spirosomataceae; genus Fibrella; species Fibrella rubiginis. The sequence goes on from NZ_JAFMYV010000002.1 coordinate 201,339, forward strand.
CGGGCGCAACACGGGCTTCAAATCGTACCGCTCAAAGGTGTTTGATAAGTTTCCGCGCACGGGTATCCCCGATTATTTCAGCAGTGCCGCCGAATACGACGAGTACATTGCCCTGCTGGTGAAAACGGGCTGTATTGATAACGGCAAAAAAATCTGGTGGGACATTCGCCTGCACCCCTTCTTCGACACCATCGAGTTCCGCATCTGCGACGTACCCATGCGCGTGGATGAGACCATCTGTCTGGCCGCGATCATGCAGGCACTGGTAGCTAAAATCCACAAGCTGCAACGCCAGAACCTCAATTTTCAGCCTTACCGGCGCGTACTCATTGCCGAAAATAAGTGGCGGGCTGCTCGCTATGGCATCGAAGGCAAGCTGATCGACTTTGGCAAGCAGGAGGAGGTGCCCACCCACGAACTGATCATGGAACTGATCGATTTTGTGGATGATGTGGTCGATGAACTGGGCAGCCGGGAAGAATGCCAGTATGTGGAGCAGATCCTGAGAAACGGGACCGGTGCCGACCGTCAGCTGGCCGTTTTCAACGAAACCAACGACCTGAAAGCCGTAGTCGATTACATCGTTCAGGAAACTTCGTTCGGCGTCAGGTAGTTAGGTAAACGATGAGAATTGCAATTCTAGATATGTATAACAACGTGGCCAACGAAGGCATGCGTTGTATTCAGCAGGCCATTCAACTGGTGGAAACCATTGATGGCGAACCGTTGCCGTTTACGGTGTATAATGTCCGGGCCGAAAATGCCGTGCCCGACCTTTCCTATGATGCCTACATCTCGACAGGTGGGCCGGGCGTACCCCTGCCGCTGGGCGAGACCTGGGAGCAGCCGTACTTCAATTTCATCGATTCGTTGTTGGCTCATAATGCTCAACATGAGCTTAAAAAGCCACTTTTTCTAATCTGTCATTCGTTTCAGTTGGTGGCCGGGCATTTGGGCCTGGGGGTGATCAGCAAACGTAAGTCGACGTCGTTTGGCATTTTTCCGATGCACAAAACCGACGATGGCCTGACTGACCCGCTACTGACAGCCTTGCCAGAACCGTTCTACGCCGTTGATTCACGTGATTTTCAACTGACTGAGCCAAACGTGGAGCGTTTCACCGAACTGGGCGCGAAACTGCTCTGCCTGGAGAAAATCAGACCCCATGTGCCGCTCGACCGCGCCATCATGGCGATCCGGTTTACCCCCGAAGTGTTTGGAACGCAGTTTCACCCCGAGGCTGATGATGAGGGGATGCTACGCTACTTTTTGCTCGACGAAAAGCGGCAGCAGATCACGTCGGTTTATGGCGAGGACAAATACAACGAAATGGTGGATTCGTTGCAGGATCCCGACAAGATTGCCCTGACCGAAGCGGTTATTCTGCCTGGTTTTCTGCGGGCGGCTATCCGTGAGGTAGTAACGGTATGAAGTTCAAGGTTTAAGGTCCAACGTTCAAAATTGCTCCGCCAGCTAGTGCGCAAAGCAACGTTGAATGTTGGACCTTAAACCTTAGACCTTAAACTCTCTATGATTCAATCTATTCGTGCGGCGTATAACGCGGCCTTCACACCCGAACGGTATGCGGCGTTCCTGAACAAAATAGAGGCCGACTACCCTGGTCAGCTCGACTTTCGGGTGGCCGAAACGCCGGTCTTTGTGCCGAAGGCGTTCACCAACAAACTGCTGTCGGCCTGCGATGCTATTGTGGACACCATTACGGCCCCTGACTATCGCGCCCTGACCGGGGCGGCTATTCCGCCGCATCAGCGGGTGCCCAACGAAACGCCGCACACCACGTTTCTGGCCGTCGACTTCGCCGTTTGCCGAAATGAGCAGTCGGGGGAGCTAGAGCCGCAACTAATAGAACTGCAGGGGTTTCCGTCGCTCTATGGCTTTCAGGCGTATTTGTCCGAGACGTTCCGAAGCATCTTTTCGGTGCCTGAGACTGTGTCGCACCTGTTTGGCGTAGAGACCAACGCCGACTACGTGGCCGAACTGCGCGACCTGATTCTGGGCGACTGCCAGCCGGAAGAAGTGATCCTGCTGGAAATTTTCCCCGAAAAGCAAAAAACCCGAGTCGACTTTGCGCTCACGAAGCACTATGTGGGCATCGACGCGGTGTGCCTGACAAAGATCAGGAAGGAGGGCCGAGCCTTGTTTTACGAAAAAGACGGGCGGCAAATTCGGATCAAACGTATTTATAACCGCCTCATTTTCGACGAACTGGAGGCCATGGAGAACCTGCAGGCCGAACGCGGCCCGACTGGGTTTCACCTTACCGACGACGTCGACGTGGTGTGGGTGGGGCATCCGAACTGGTTTTTCCGCATCAGCAAGTACACGTTGCCACTGCTGAACAGCCCATACGTGCCCAAAAGCTATTTTTTGAGCGAGCTGACCACACCGCCCGCTGATCTGGAAAACTACGTATTAAAGCCGCTGTTTTCGTTTGCCGGCAGCGGCGTAACCATCAACGTGACCCCCGCCGACATTGAGGCGATTCCGGTGGCCCAGCGCGGCAACTACCTGCTGCAACGCAAGGTGCGCTACGAACCGGTCATTACTACCCCCGACGGGAGCGGGGTGAAGTGTGAAATCAGGCTGCTGTTTATCTGGCCCGACGGTGATGCCAAACCCAAACTTATCACTAACCTGGCCCGCCTCAGCCGGGGTGAGATGATTGGTGTGCGCTTCAACAAAGACTTCGACTGGGTGGGCGGCACCATTGCTTTTTTTGAGCAGTAATCAGGTCAAAACCAGCCGACCTGTTTTCTCACTGGCCAATACGTACCTGATATGCCACCCAGGGAATTAGAGTAAACTGGGGCGTGCTAAAATACCGGCTGAAGGTGATGGGTACGTTGGCCGACAGATCGAACGAGTGGCGTCGACGGTCGAAGCGGACGCCACCACCTACTTTAGCAATCGTGTCGCTCGACTCACCAAGTATGAGTTGGTTTTCGCTGATAAACGTGATCAGTGAGCTAACCTTACGCACAATGCCAACGGTGAGCAGTTGGCCCGACGAGCCTCGCTCGCCACTGAAGCCTAGCCCAATGGTAACGTTGTTTTGGCTAGTGCCGAGGGACAGGAGACCCTGTATAAAATTGGTGTTGAAGCCTCTTCTATAGATAAAATCAGTGACGCCATAGATGAGCTGTCCCTGTACAGCAATTCGGGCATGTTCGCCAAGTGGCACCGACAGCTTGGTAGACAGCCACCCGAATGAGGTGACCGGAAACAAAAACGCTCCGGCGCCAATACTCCAGTTGTTGGTTATGCCCACATCAAACTGATTGAGGTAAAAAATGCTGTTGCGGTAGTAAACCCGGCCTTTTTCAGCCTGGTAGGCTGTGGGGGTAAAAGCCATGTACTGCGGAAAGATGTTCGGATAAGCTTCATCGCTGTTCAACCGACCACGGGCTGTATTACCCGCCACTGTGCCCCGTTCCATGCGCAGCACGCGGTCGGCGGGGACGTATACGGTGCCGATGGTGTTGGTTTTTATCACTACCCGGCTGCTGTCCTGACTGAGCACCTGTCCGCTTAACGTAGTGCCATCCGATAGGGAAATCACGTACTGATTAGGTGATAGGGTTGTTTGGCCGGGCCGCGATAGGCCGGGGCGCGTCGCCTCGGTTTGAGTGTAATAGGTCAGGTCGGCGGCGGGCACTGGTGCGGTGCTGCTGATGGACCCGAAAAGGGCCCGCTCCACGTAGGTGACAGGCCCCACACGCGGTTTCACCACATACATCACGCTGTCGCTGCGGACGATGCGCCCGTGAATGTGTGAACCGTCTTTCAGCAGGATATAGTAGGATCGGCCGTTGGTGGTATCTACGGGTGAGGTCTGGGCAGAAGCGGCCGTTAGACTGACCACCAGCAGAAGCGTAAACAGGAGAACTGTTTTCATAAAAGGGCACGTTAGAAAAGGGAGTTTAGCGTTCAAGGTCTAACGTCTAAAGTTGGCGGACCGGTCCGCCAACTTTAGACCTGGAGCCTGGTTTAATGACGCTCAAAGTACAACGACAATATATATATAGTGACACATCGTCAGCTTTTCTTTCAGCATATTGCCCAGACCACCGATTTCCCTTTAGCGTTGGAAATTGACCGCGCCGAAGGCGTTTATTTATACGGCCACGAAGGGCAGGCCTACATGGACCTCATTTCGGGTATTGGCGTAAGCAATGTGGGGCACCGGCACCCGGCCGTATTGGCCGCCATACAGGCGCAGCTTGATAAGTACATGCACCTGATGGTCTATGGCGAATACGTACAGGGCACCCAGGCTGAACTGGCCCGGGCGCTGGTCGATACCATCGATGCCGAGACGGCCTATGGACCCATCGACAATGTGTATTTCACCAACTCGGGGGCGGAGGCTATCGAGGGGGCTATGAAAGTGGCAAAGCGATTCACGGGTAGGAGCGAGTTGATTGCCTGCCACAACGCTTATCACGGCTCCACACAGGGTGCGCTCTCGCTGAGCGGCGACGAGAATTTCAAACGAAACTACCGCCCCCTGCTGCCCGATATTCGGCATATTCAGCATGGTCGTTGGGCCGATCTGCCCCAGATCACTACCCGAACGGCGGCGGTAATTATGGAAGTGGTACAAGGCGAAGCGGGCGTACGGGTGCCCGACCCCGCCTACCTGCAGGCGGTTCGGGAGCGGTGTACGGCCGTGGGCGCGCTGCTCATTTTCGACGAGATACAGACCGGATTTGGCCGCACGGGTACGTTCTGGGCGTTTCAGGGGGGGCCGGTCGTGCCCGACGTGCTGGTGAGTGCCAAGGGTATGGGCGGTGGTATGCCCATTGGCGCGTTTATGGCCCCCACGGCGGTGATGAACGTGATCAAAAACAACCCAATGCTGGGCCACATCACCACCTTTGGCGGACACCCGGTATCGTGCGCGGCATCGCTGGCAACACTCCGGGTTATTCAGGATCAAAAGCTCTATGCCGATGCTGAGCGTAAAGGCCAGCTAATCCGGTCGCTGCTAACGCACCCGGCTATACGCGCCATTCGGGGGAAGGGCCTGATGATGGCCGTTGAATTCGATTCGTTCGAGGTGCTCAAGCCCATCATCGACCGGGCCATTGTGCCTGGCGAAGATCAGCCCGGCCTGACGCGGCCGGGCCTGGCGCGGCCCGGCATCATTACGGACTGGTTTCTGTTCTGCAACAACTCCATGCGCCTTGCCCCCCCGCTTACCATCACCGACGACGAAATCCGACTGGCCTGTGGGATCATAAACGAGTCTATAGCCGGACTGAGTCGATAGTCAATAGTCGGCTTGCGCAGGCATACTAGTGCGCAAGCCGACTATCGGCTTCTAATGCACGTACGGCGTAATGAAGGCGTAGAATTGCTGGCGGACGGTGATGAATTGCTGTTCGAGCATCTGATAGCCACTGCGCATACGGCGGTGCTGATCGTCGATGTCCATGCGGCGCTGCCAGTTGGGCATGCCGTTTTCGGTAGCGTGTTGCTCAGCCTCAATCAGTTCTGACAACTGCGCCATTTGGGTGCGCAACCCCACAAACCATTGCCGAAACGACCCCGACCGGTTCACCAGTTCATAGTCGGCAGTGCTGTTACAAACCCGGCTAAGCAGCGACTCGAAATAAGATTCCTGATCGGTATACATCGCCAGCGAACGCAGCCATTGCTGATGCTCCTGCTGGTAGAGCATGAAACGGTCGGTTGAAGGGAGGTTGGCTAACATGGGTCAGAGGAGGCGTGTTGGATATACCGGACTAACAAGCTGAATGTTGTTGAACGGAAGAGTAAAAATAGCAACCCCCAGCAAAAACCTACCTAATCACCAGATTATGTTATTATTAATTATTTAACGGTCGCAGCAGGCTAATAAGTGAATAGCCTGGAGCGCTTCGCGCATGTGCTTTACAACGCGTGAAGCGCTCTAGGCTATTCACTTACCGGGACGCCAGACCATCATCTGTTAGACTACTGCTGCTTCTTCATCTTTACCGTTTCGACGTTTTTTTTCTTATTCTCGACATCGGTAAGGGCAGCGGCCTGATCGGTTTTATTGGTCTCTACGTCTTTCTGCAACTGCTCCAGTTCTTTCGCATTTTCATCGATTTTGCGCAGCAGACGCTCTTTTTCCTTTTTATTGTTCTCAATATCCCGTACCAGCCGTTCACCATTTCGGACCAGTTTCTGATGATTTTTTTGCGATTCGTTGAAGCCTTCTTCGGCCACGCGCACCTCATCATTAAACACTGTTTTGGTGGCAAAATCGGTCAGCCATTTATTGGCGGCATCGTAGTTGCCGTTGCCCGGAGACACAAAATTGCCGCTGCCCAGATCGAAGGCGGCAAAGACAGTTGTCGACTTTTTGTTGCCCTTCACCTGCGACGTAAAATTGACCGGCTCGGCCGAGATGTCGCGCATATCGGCGGTGGTGATCCGGTACACCCCCCGCGACGAATTAACGCGGCCGTAAGGCTTAATGTAATCTTCCCATTCTTTTTCCACCTGCCGGTCACTCAGGGGCAGGGTTAGGAAAATGCCTTTGTAAGTTACCTTGTCAATCACCTGATCACCCGTATAGACCGTTTGGGCAAAGGTGGTGGCAGTAAGGACAAGGAAAAGGGCTGCACTTAGTAGCCCGTTGCGAACGTGCATCGTCATCATCATTTTTAGGTTCTGTACGTCTGTCTGATTGTCAGACCTTCTGCGTAACAAGCAGTCGTTTGTCGTTGTTCGCGAAGGTGGTGGCAAAAATGTAGGTATTTCCACCCTCGCGCAAGGCTAATGTCTGCCGTAAACGCGCTACCGTTTCTGGAAAATTACGCACGGTGAGGTTGGCCTGTTGACTGGGCAGGATTTTCCGTACCTCGGCCCGGTTTGGTTTACAGATGGCCTCTACCCGAAACACCCGCCCCGGAAACGCTGCAACTAGCTCCCGACTGGTGTATAGATGGCTGTGCGGGGCCAGTTTTGCCAGCCCGAACTGCTGACCAACCAGCCGAAAGGCGCCTGCCTTCAGGACCGCCGCATTGGGTTCATAGAGGTAAGTAAGCGGGTTTGACAAGGCTACAGGAGCCGATGATTCATCGCCGCGCTTATAGGTAAAAACCTGATTATCAAGGGGAATGTCGCGAAAATTGACCGCCGTCATCTGCACGTCGGTGGAGGCAATGGGCGTTTGCCCCAGCACAAACAGCGTTTCTTTTACCTCGCCCTGCGCCGCCACCACATGCACCGCCTGCGTAGTGGGCAGCACACGCAACGTAGCTTCAATGTCGAGCAGGGGCGCGGTTTTGATCAGCAGCCGGTTCGCCTTGGCCAGTAGCAGCGGCAACTGATTCAGTACATCCGGTTCACAATCGGCTAGTTGAACAACCCGCCCGCCCCGGTCGTCGCGGCGGGCGGGGTCCAGGTAAGCCCAGTCGGCGGGGATGGAGAGGCGGGCCAGCTGGTCAAGTCCGTCGCCCGTAATGAAATCAATGGTTGCATGGCCCAGTGCCCGCAGGTTGTGCGCTGCGATGGCCGTCAGCACGTTGCTGCGTTCCACATAAATCACCTGGTTCATGCGCCCGGCAAACGCCGCCGTATCCACGCCCATACCCCCCGTCAGATCAATAAGTAGCTCCCCCGACACCAGTGACGCTTTGTACGCTGCCGTCTGTTCCGACGAGGCCTGTTCCACCGACAACGCCGCCGGAAAGATCAGATCAGGATTAGCGTACCAGTGGGGCAGTTTTTCGCGGGCTTTCTGTCGTGCCTGAATCTGTTCGGCCACCAGCCTGTAATCCAGCTTAGGCTGGGCCGGTGGGTTTAGCACCAAGGCCCGCACGTCGGCGGTGAGGTGGGTGAGGATATAGGCTTGTTCAGGCGCAGGAAGCATGAAGCGAAATTAGTGAGTGAATGAGTGATTGAGTGACTGAGCGATTGAGTGAATGTGTGACGGTCCGGCGTCCCAGTCCAAGCAGTCGCTCACGGGGACGCCGGACCGTCACACATTCACTCAATCACTCAATCATTCAATCACTCACTTCCTGAGCAGCCACCACACCAGTCCTAGGCCGGCTGTGATGCCGATGGCGCGGGCCACGACAAACGACGTGGGCGACGGCATGCTGACGATACCGTTCTCGTTGGTGACGGCGGCTTCCCGCACGTAACGACCCTCCGACGGGATGGCCCTGTCATTGAATTCGCTCACTAGTCGACCAAGTTCGAGCTGTAAATCAAGCCCGTGCATGGACACGCCATGGCCAGTACCCACCCGCGCCGGATTCAGCAGCGCCAGCTTACGAACCGAATCGGCGGCGGCGGGCCAGTCGCAGGTGAAGTAAGCGGGTGGGCCGTGGATTTCTTCGGTTTGGTTGATCACGTCGCTCAGTGAATTCTGATTGGTGGTCACAAACGCATCGCCGGCCAGCAGGGTGCGGTCACTGTCGCGGAAAAGCGAGATGTGGCCGGGGGCGTGACCGGGCGTATGGATGGCCCGCCAGCCGGGCAGTTCGGGAATGATACCCGACGGGTCGATTGGGCGCAGTACGTCGCTGAAATCGGTGGGGCCAATGGGAAATATCCACGACATCAGCGACATGCCACCCCCGCCAATGGCCGGGTCGGGTGGGGGGTAGGCCGAGAGGCCGGTGAGGTAGGGGCGCTCCAGCGGGTGGGCATATACGGGCACCTGCCCCCAGCGGTTCAGCAGTTTACGCAACGAGCCAATATGATCGGCGTGACCGTGGGTAAGCACCACCGCTTTGGGTGGATTATTCGGGCCAAAAAGTGCCTCAGCACGGTCCTGGATGGCATCGGCATAGCCGTAGAAGCCAGCATCGACCAGTATCCAGTCGTTGCCGGGGCCGGGACTGCCAACAAAAAAGACATTAACAAACAGGGTTTTGATGCCAAACACGTCGCCCGTTACGTCATAGGGCGTGGCCGAAGTGACGCTGTTCGCTGGTGGGGCATCAAGTGTAAGGCTACCTGTGGGCTGGGTGGTTTGTCTGTTTTTCATCTGGTTGGGCGTTGTGCATCTACTTAACCAGCAACGTAGACCGATGTTCTTTTGACCGATGGAAAATGCGCAGTTCGGTTTTGTATATTCACGCCCTATGAAGCTGCTCCTCAATCCCATCGCCCTGTGCCTGTGTATGTTGTTGGTTACAGGAGAATCGGTGGCACAAGTCCCCGACGGCCTGTTTGCGGGCGAGGCACCCCTCTCGTTTACGCTGACAGCCCGGATGCAGGCCATCATGAAAGACCGTACCCAACCGGCCCATGATAGCCTGGCGATCAAACACCCGGCCCAGCTTACGTACCTCTCCGATTCGGCCAGTAGGGCTGTGGGGACCATTCCGCTGGCGCTGGTGGTGCGGGGTAATTTTCGGCGGAAAGCAACCAACTGCACGTTTCCGCCCCTCTACGTCGACTTTCCGAAGAAACGGGTGGCCGGAACGCCGTTTGCCGGGCAGAACACGCTGAAGCTCGTGACGCATTGCCAGAGCGACGACTATGTGGTGCGCGAATACCTGGTCTACAAACTATATAACCTCATTACCGACCTTAGTTTCCGCGCCCGACTGGCCCGCGTGACCTATGTCGAGTCGGCAAAAAAACGCCCGGTCGAAACGCATTGGGCCTTTTTGGTGGAGGATGAGGACGACGTGGCCCGTCGTAACAACAGGCGGGAACGAAAGATGCAAACCCCGTTCAACAAGGTCGATTCGCTTAGCTTGGCTACCATGGCGGTGTTTGAGTTCATGATCGGCAACATCGACTGGGATGTAGAGAGCCGCCACAACGTACGCCTGATGACCCAGCCCGGTACCGATAAGCTGCCCAGCGTGGTGCCGTACGATTTTGATCATAGCGTTATTGTGGATGCGGCCTATGCCAGCCGGGCCGACGACACCGGGCAACGAATCTACCGCGGACCGCTGTATCCGGGCTGGTTGCTGAAACGTGTGTTTAGCCAGTTTACTGAACTGCGGCCCCGTTTCTACGCCCTCTACACGTCCGACGCCCGCCTGAACGAGGCTTACGTGAAGCAGACCATAATGTACCTGGATAAGTTTTACGACCTGATCAACAGCCCCGATGCCGTAAAATCGCGCTTCTTCAGCGGTGATAAAGACGGCGCACTGTTCGCCAGTTTCAGCCACTAACCAATCGCTATGAACCGTTTCTACACCCTATTGCTTACCTGGCTGATCTGGCAACCTGCTGTTGCCCAGACGCCGGGCACGTCGGTGCCCCTTTTTGCTGATACCGCCCCCCTGTCGCTTACCCTGACTACGCAGCTCCAGATTCTTAACCGCGACCGGGTGAAAATACCCTTCGGCGAGAAGCCCGAAAAACACCCGGCGGTATTGACTATGGCCGGTATGTCGGCCCCGCTGCGGCTACCCGTTTCGCTCACCGTGCGGGGCAATTACCGGCGCGAGGCGGGCAACTGCATCTTTCCGCCCCTGGTGCTCGATCTGCCCAAAAAACGGATGGATAACACTGTTTTCGCCAATCAGAACAAGCTGAAACTGGTCACCCACTGCCAGGCGGATAACTACATCGTGCGTGAGTACTTGGTCTACAAGGTCTTCAACGAACTAACCGACCTGAGTTTCCGCGCCCGACTGGCCCAGATTACCTACAGCGACACCGCCAACCGGAAACAGGGCGGTACGCACTGGGCTATTTTGCTGGAAGACAACGAAGACGTGGCTAAACGCAATGGCGCCCGGTTGGCTAAGCAGCGCACCAAAGCCCAGTACACCGACTCGCTGACGATGGCGATGGTGGGCGTTTTTGAATACATGATTGGCAATACCGACTGGTCGGTGAGTTACCAGCATAACGTAAACTTGCTGGCCGACACGACGAAAAAACGGCTGTTGGTGGTGCCCTATGATTTCGATTATGCGGGCATCGTGGGCACCAGCTATGCCATACCCGACAAGCATCTGAACATCGAATCGGTGCGGACCCGGCTATACCGAGGCCCCAGCTATTCGGCGAAATTGCTCAGCCGCGTGTTCGACCGATTTAACGAGAAGAAAAAGGCCATTTATGCCCTGTATGAGGGAAATCCGTTGCTGGAGAAGAGCTATATCCAGGCCACAATCCAATACCTCGACGAGTTCTATACGCTCATCAATAATCCCAAACGAAGCTTACGAATCTTCGGTCCGGGTTCAACAGATAACGTCGTCATCCGCGGGTTGAATGATTAAAATCGGTTTCTAGGTAAACACGTTTATGAAACGGGAAAATTTAATTACGATAGTACAGATAATGGTAGTGCCCACCCTCTACGCGGTAGCGCTCAGATTATTTTTTGGCGGAAACACATGGGGAAATCTATTTTCTGTAATGTCGATGTCATTTTTATTTTGTGTGCCTACCATTATGGGTCTACTAACCGTTTATCTTTCAGATATTGAAAACGTAAGACATTTTAGTTATCGCTTTTTTGTGCCTTGGATTCCGGTTGTCATCTTGTTGATAATCACCATTGCCTTTACTATTGAAGGGTGGGCCTGTTGGTTAATGATTTTACCCTTGTTTCTGATTGCTGCGTCAGTTGGTGGTCTGATTGGTGGGCAATTGAAAATGCGTAAACATGATAGTAAACTCTATATTTCGTTTCTAGCCTTATTGCCCCTGCTTGTCGCACCCTTAGAAGTCGTAGCTGGTTCTATTTCAGGTACTTATGAGGCATATACTTTTATTGATATCAAAGCACCCGCCGAAAAAATATGGGGTAATGTGACCAGGGTCCGTGGCATATCGGCTGCGCAGGACAAGGGCTGGCTTACTCGTGTTCTTGGTTTTCCCCGGCCCGTTAAAGCCGAGCTGAATTACAATGGCGTTGGTGCCTACAGAAAGGCTATTTTTACCAATGGACTGGTTTTTCATGAAACAGTTTCTGAATACGCTGATAAACAAAAAATGGTATTTTCGATAAAAGCCTACCCTTACGAGATTCCGTCGACGACTATGGATGAACATGTAGTTATTGGTGGTCAGTATTTCGATGTATTGAATGGAACTTACGAGCTTGAACGACTAAACAGTACCACGAATCGATTGCATTTATATAGCCATTTCAAACTCAAGACCACTTTTAACTTTTATGCTAGCTGGTGGGCTAGATGGATTATGCAGGATATTCAAAACAATATTTTGCAAGTAGAAAAATACAGATCAGAAAATGAATAGGTAATCAAGAAATTAGTCGAGGTTAGTCAACAGGTAGAACGATGAAAACAGCACAGAAGAATTAAACCGGTAAGGTTTCAAAAGCCTTACCGGTTTGTTCTTACGCTGCCACCAACTCACCCACCGGCTCAACCGTAATGACCACGTATTTGGAGGTGGGTGTGTTGCTGATGTAGGCTACGCTGGCCACGGGCACCAGTGGGTTGGCTTCGGGGTAATAGGCCGCCGTGTTGCCGCGCGGAATGTTGTAGGGGATGGCAATGAACTTCTCCAGTCGCCGCTGCTGCCCCTCAAAATGGCTTGTGATGTTCACCAGCCCTTTTTCGGCGATGCCACGCTCGGCCATGTCCTGCGCGTTCATGAAGATTACCCGCCGTTCGTTATACACGCCCCGGTACCGGTCATTGTAGTCATAGATGGTGGTGTTGAACTGATCGTGGCTGCGGATGGTCATCAGCACCAGCTGACCAGGCTCAAGCTGGTGTTGCACCATCTCCGTCACCGAGAAGTTGGCCTTGCCGTTTTCGGTCGTAAAATTCCGTTCGCGGGGGCCGTTGGGCAGGTAAAACCCGCCGGGTTTACGGATCTTCTCGTTGAAGTTGTCGAAGCCCGGAATCACGCGCGAAATGGCGTCGCGGATGGTATCGTAGTTTTCGGTAAAACCCACCCAATTGGCGGTGGTCTTGCTGCCCAATGTGGCAATGGCCATGCCCGAAATAATGGCTACTTCGCTCAGCATTTCGCCCGCTACAGGCCGCAATACACCTTTATTCTGGCTAACCACACCCATCGAGTTTTCGCAGGAGGTGAACTGATGACCCGACGCCTGCATGTCGATGTCGACGTGGGTGTAGCAGGGTAAAATCAGCGATGTCTTACCCGTGACGAGGTGGCCCCGGTTTAGTTTGGTGCTGATAAAAGCCGTCAGGCTCTGCTTGCGCAGGCCTTCGGCCACAAATTCGGTATCGGGCGAGGCCGAGAGGAAATTGCCGCCCAGGCTGATAAACACGCCCGTTTTGCCTTCATACATAGCCTTGATGGCCTCCACAGTGTCGTAGCCATGCTCGCGGGGTGGCTCGAAGTTGAATTCCTTTTTCAGGTCGTCCAGAAACTCCTTGTGGGGACGTTCCCAGATGCCCATTGTGCGGTCGCCCTGCACGTTCGAGTGGCCGCGTACGGGGCAGGTGCCCGCACCGGGAATGCCCATCGCGCCTTTCATGAGTTGCAGGTTCACAATCTCCTGGATGCTCATGACGCCGTTTTTCTGCTGCGTCAGGCCCATTGCCCAGCAGGTAATGAGCTTTTTCCGGGTGGCAATAATGTCGGCGGCCTCTTTGATCTGATCTTTGGTGAGGCCACTCAGTTGCTCAATGTCGGCCCAGCTTGTATTACGGATGTTGGCAACAAAGTCGTCGTAGTTGGCCGTGTATTGCTTGATGAACGCATGGTCGATAACGCCCGTGCCGGGAGCCTTTTCGTCGGCTTCGAAAAGGAGTTTCATAATGCCCCGCAACACACCCATGTCGCCGTTCACTCTCACCTGCAGATACACATCGCTGATGGGTGTGCCTTTGCCAAAGAGCGTACCGATAGCTTTGATCGGGTTCATGAAATCCTGCGGGTTTTTGAAGTGGCTCAGGCCCGCTTCGTGCAGGGGATTCACGGCAATGATTTTGGCTCCGTTGCGCTTGGCCATTTGCAGGGCCGTGAGCATGCGGGGGTGGTTGGTGCCGGGGTTCTGCCCCATAATCAAAATAACCTCCGCCTCGTGAATATCGTCGAGCGTGACCGAGCCTTTACCCAGGCCCAGGGTGGGGCTAAGGGCCGAACCGCTGCTCTCGTGGCACATATTCGAACAGTCGGGCAGGTTGTTGGTGCCAAACTGCCGCACAAACAGCTGGTACAAAAAGGCCGGTTCATTGGGCACCTTGCCCGACGTGTAGAACAGCGCTTCGTCGGGCGATTTCAGGGCGTTCAGTTCGTCGGCTACCACCCGGAACGCGTCGGTCCAGGCAATGGGCCGGTAGTGCGTATCGCCGGGGCGCAACACCATGGGGTGCGTAAGCCGCCCCGCGTTGTTGAGGTCGCGGTCGGTCATGTGGCTCAGCTCGACGAGGCTATGCTTGGCAAAAAAATCGGGGTCGGCGCGGCGCGTGTCGGCGTCGGAGGCGGTGGCTTTGGCCCCGTTTTCGCAGAATTCGGCAAACGACCGTTCGCCGTCGGGGTCGGGCCAGGCGCAGGACGAGCAGTCGAAACCGTCCTTCTGGTTGAGGTTCAGCAGGGCCTTGGTACCCCGGCCCACGCCGTCCCATCCCCAGGCATACTGCCCCGATTTGAGCACGGCCGTTACGCCGGCGGCCACGTCGGCGGGTTTGCCCAGGGTCAGGTCCAGAAATTCTTCTGGCGGCTGGGCCAGCACGGGGTTTTTGTCTTTAGCGGCCACGTTGTCGGGAGCGGGAAAAATGCGTTTGTCGGCATCGGGTTTACCGTGGGGGTCGTAGTGGTCGGGAGCCTGCGGCGTGCCCAGTTCGGGCCGTTCGCCGCTTTTCTGACCAGCCGCGGTTTGCGCTGCCGGATCAATTGGCTTGCGTTCATTGTTGGGTGACTTATCCATGCGTTCGAGGATATTGGAGGTTGGATACTGGACGTGAGATAGCAGACAGTGGCTTTGTTGTTTGGCCAACGTCTGGTATCCAACGTTTTTACGTTGTCAGAGCGACTTCCCGAATAACAATTCGGTCGGCACCCGAATAAATATTGAATGTATTGTTCCGGACAAAGCCCAGCAGCGTCATGCCCACGTCCTGACCCATCTGCACGGCCAGACTCGACGGAGCGCCCACGGCAGCCACCAGCGGAATGCCAGCCATCAGGGCTTTTTGTACTAACTCGAAACTGATGCGACCGCTTAAAAAAAGCACCGAATTATGCAGGGGTACCAGTCCCTGTTGCAGCGCCGCACCAATCACTTTATCCAGCGCATTATGGCGCCCTACGTCTTCGCGCAGCAGCAACAAGGTGCCGTTCTGATCGAAAATGGCGGCGGCATGAAGGCCTCCGGTATGCTCAAAAACGGCCTGTGCGGCGCGGAGTTTTTGGGGTAACGCGTGAATCACGTCAGCGTCAACAAACGCCTCAGCGGGTGGTAAAATAGGGCAACCCGTGTTCCAGACAGCATCGATAGACGCTTTCCCGCAGACGCCGCAACTGGAGGTGGTATAGAAATTTCGCTCGGAACTGCGCAGATCAACGGCTACGTCGGGCGCCAATTCTACCCGGACAATGTTGTTTGTGGCTTCCTGTCGGCCCAGGTCTGTGCAGTAACGAATGCTGTGGATCTGCTGCCGCGACTGGATGATGCCTTCGGTGAAAAGAAACCCCAGGGCCAGTTCGAAATCGTGCCCCGGTGTACGCATGGTTACGGAGATGCTACGCTGCTGCCGGTCGGTAGCTTCGCCATACCCCAGCCTGATCTCCATAGGCTCTTCCACGGCCAGCAAATCGGGTTGGGGGTTGTCAATTGCCGTTTGTCGAACCTTCTGGATCGTGATGGGGGCTACACGTTGCATAATAGAGACCAGGCTTTTTCCTGCGGTCAAAGCCTTTCAGTCGTTATCGGGTATTAACAAGTTAAACCCGAACATGGCTTTACCGTTTTCGTGGCGTATTAGTATTCCGTTAAAAAATGGGCCAGTTTAGTCAATTCCGTGTTACGCATTCACCTAAAATCAATTGATAAATGGCATCACTTTCGTTCCTGAACCGTGACAATACCGTGGCCGGCCCTGGCTACAACCGCTGGTTGTTTCCGCCTGCCGCGCTGGCCGTGCACATGTGCATCGGGCAGGCCTACAGCCTTAGCGTCTTCAACATACCCGTAACCAAGCTGATCGGCATTACCGAGCCAGCCCCCGACGACTGGAGTTTGTCGGCCACGGTCTGGGTGTTCAACCTGGCGTTTTTCTTTCTGGGCATTTCGGCGGCCATCTTCGGCAAATGGGTAGAGCGTAGTGGCCCGCGCAAAACCATGCTCTGCTCGGCCCTGTTTTTCGCCAGTGGTTTTGCCCTGTCGTCGCTGGGTGTACACCTCCACAGTCTGCCGCTGTTTGTGGGAGGCTACGGTGTGTTGGGGGGCATTGGGCTTGGCCTGGGCTACATCTCGCCTGTGTCTACGCTCATCAAATGGTTTCCCGACCGGCCCGGCATGGCTACCGGTCTCGCCATTATGGGCTTTGGCGGTGGCGCGCTCATTGGCTCACCGCTGGCCGTGACGCTCATGAAGCACTACGCAACGCCTACCTCGATGGGGGTGTCGGAAACGCTGATGACCATGGGCGCGATCTACTTCTGCTTCATGATTTTCGGGTCCGTCATTGCCCGCGTTCCTGCTCCCAACTGGAAGCCGGCGGGTTGGGTACCGGTTGCCAACACGGGTAACCAGATGATTGCCACCGCCAGCGTTACCGCCGACAATGCCATCAAAACCCCTCAATTCTGGCTGTTGTGGGCAGTTTTATGCCTCAACGTCACGGCGGGTATCGGCGTGTTGTCGCAGGCATCGCCCATGATTCAGGAGATTTTCTCGGAAGGCCGTCGGGGCACGGGTCTGGGCATCACCGCCGAAGCCGCCGCCGGCTTTGTGGGTTTGCTGAGTTTGTTTAACCTCGTGGGCCGCTTCTTCTGGTCGTCGTTGTCTGACAAAACGGGCCGCAAACGCATCTACATGATTTATCTCGGCCTGGGGGCTGTGCTTTACGCACTGGTACCCACGGCGGGTAATTTGGGCAGCACAGCCCTGTTTGTAGGGCTTTTTTGCATCATTCTCTCCATGTATGGCGCGGGCTTCGCCACCATCCCGGCCTACCTCCGCGACATGTTTGGTACGTTGCAGGTGGGGGCTATCCACGGTCGTCTGTTAACGGCCTGGAGCACGGCAGCCATCCTCGGCCCCACGCTTGTAACGCAACTCCGCGATTATTACATCAGCAGCGGTAAAGCGGCGGGCCTCACCGAAAGCGTAGCCAAAGCCAGTGCCTACAACACGACGATGTACATCATGGCGGCATTGCTGGTGGTGGGTTTTGTGTGCAACCTGCTGGTGAAACCCGTAGATGCCAAATACCAGGAAACCGAAGCCAAACCCGTTCTTGCCTAACCAATTCTGATCATGGAAAATCAATCAACACCCTCGCCCACAACATCACCCGTCCAGATTGCTCTCGCCTGGATCGTGGTGGCCATCCCGCTGCTGTGGGGCATCTCGCAAACTTTCATCAAGGCGCTGGCCCTGTTTAAATAGCTGCTCAATTTGTTTCAGCAAAAAGGCATCAGATGTAGACATCTGATGCCTTTTTGCTGCCTTGACTAACTAATCATCCTTGCAAATCTAACAATTTATGTTAGATTTGCAAGGATGATTGATCGACCAGTTAAAGCTGAGGTAAGCCAGTTGCTGGACGAATTCCCGGCTGTAGGAATATTAGGGCCGCGTCAAATTGGCAAAACTACATTGGCCGAAGCCATCGCATCGGTGCTGACTCCCGACCCTGTTTACCTGGATTTAGAAAGCCCCACCGATCTGGCAAAGCTCTACGAGCCTGAAGCGTATTTTGACCTTCACGTAGGCAAGCTGGTTATCCTCGATGAAATTCAGCGTGTGCCTGAACTGTTCACCATTCTGCGCGGTGTCATTGACCGTCGCCGACGGAAAGGCTTTAAAACCGGACAATTTCTCATTCTGGGATCAGCTTCCCTTGACCTGCTAAAACAGTCGTCGGAATCACTGGCAGGGCGAATTGCTTACAAAGAGTTGACTGGAATTACAGCATTAGAAATAGCCGGTCTGTTACCCATTGAGCAGGATACGTTGTGGCTACGAGGCGGTTTTCCCGATAGTTTGCTGGCTAAGACAGCTGCCGCCAGCTTCCGTTGGCGGTTAAATTTCATCGGCACGTACCTGGAGCGGGACGTACCCCAGTTTGGCCCACGAATTCCTGCTGTAACCCTGCGTAGGCTGTGGACAATGCTGGCCCACAACCAGGGTGGGCAATTGAACATGGCACAATTAGGTGCCAACCTCGACTTATCAGCCGTAACGACTAAACGATATATTGAACTACTGGAAGACCTGTTGCTGATTCGCTCACTCCGGCCATGGTCGGGTAATTTGGGAAAACGGCTTGTTAAAACCCCTAAGGTATATATCCGGGATAGTGGACTTACCCACGCACTACTCAACCTCACAACGCTGGACGAGGTGTTGGGCCATCCGGTTGTTGGCGCCAGTTGGGAGGGGTTCGTGATCGAGAACCTGCTGTCGTGTTTACCTGCAGGCATAACACCCTGGTTTTATCGCACCTCGGCAGGAGCAGAAATCGACCTGGTCATCGACCTTAATTCAGACAAGAAATACGCTATTGAAATCAAGCGGTCGCAAAGCCCGGCGGTTTCGAAAGGCTTCCATCTGGGTTGCGAGGACATTGGTGCCACCGAGCGATTTGTGGTCTACCCCGGAAAAGAAACGTACCCGATGGCTAACGGGGTAACGGCTATGTCGCTGGTAGAAATGATGGAAAAGTTAGCCAAGCTTTCCGCCTGACATGAGCGAAAAACGCATACTGCAGGCATGAACTATAAGCGCGTTGGGCTGGTCAACTTCGCACTGGACAGCTGAGCGGCAGGAGAAGCGTGACGTTTTGTAACACCTGTCCAAACGGTGGTCTAAGCGTCGTCAATCAATCAACACAACGTATGACGACGTCTATATTGCTCCAACTATCCCTGACGGGTGCGGCCCTGCTGGCTACTGCGCAACCGTCATGCGCATCGTATGTCCCGGTCCCGCCCACGCAGAATGAGGCTCGTTTGGTGGGGCAGGTGGTCACGATTGTTCGGGTGAAAGCGCCCTGGTATGCCTTCGATTTTTTGTTGCGGCGCGGCTTTCGCGAGGCACTGCCTACGTACCAGTCAGTTAATGGCCTGCGGTTCAAAGCGTTCTCCAGCATCGACCGGCCCGACGGCACGTTTTTCGGGGGCATCTACTGGTGGGATACGGAACGGCAGGCCCGGCAATGGTATTCGCCTGCCTGGTTCGCCGACGTGGAACGAAAGCGAAAGGCCAGACCAACCGTCGATTACCTGCCGGTTGTGCGCGTGGCTACCTTCGTGGCTCCCTCGTTCAATTATCGGCAGCACGAGGGTGATTGCGTCACGGTGTTTGTGCATGAGTTGAACGGGGAGCAGATAAAGGCGTGCCTAAGCGCTCAGAATGGCTTATTGCGAACGTATCTTGTTGGGGAATCGGGACAGCAACAGGGCGGTTTACTCCTGTTTGCTTCAGCTGAATCGGCCAGGTCTTTCGTGGCCAAACAGCACCTAAGCCGCTACGACTGGTACAAAACGCCGGCCTTGCTCAACAACGAAACCGTATTGTCAACTAACCAATAGCAGGCTATGCATCCGTTTCATCAGGCTGTGCCGACCAACCCACCCGACGAGACGCTGGTGACGGAGGCCGTGGGTGGCAACCGGCGGTCGCTGGAGCTATTGTTAAAGCGTCATCAGGACTATGTGTTCAACGTAGCACTGCGGCTTTTCCTTCACCCCGACGATGCGCTGGATGCTACACAGGAGGTGCTGATTAAAGTGGTTACGAGCCTGAAGACGTTTGCCGGGCAGAGCCAGTTTCGGACGTGGCTCTACCGAATTGTGGTCAACCATTTCCTGAACAGCCCGGCCCGCCGCTACGAACAGCGGCTCGACCGGGCCGCCGACCTGAGCACGCTGCCCGACGACGCACCGGACCGCGAGGCCGACGAAGCCGAGATCGACGAGGTGCGGGTGCTTTGCTCTACGGCCATGCTGCTCTGCCTGACCCGCGAACAACGCCTGCTCTACATCATCGGCGACATTTTTGGCGCTGACCATGAACTGGGCGCGGCCTTGTTTGGCCTCTCGCCGGGCAATTATCGGGTACGGCTCCACCGCGCCAAGGCTGATCTTCGTCAGTTTGTTTCGGGTAAATGCGGCCTTGTTGACCCACGCAACCCCTGCCGCTGCCCCAAAAAAGCAAGGGTAATGATCCAGCAAGGCGTTGTTGATAAAGATCGGTTGCTATTTAATCGCCATTATGTGCAGACTATTGAGCAGGTATTGGCAACGCGTCGTGAAACCGTCAGCGATACCATTCAACTTGCCATGAGTGAGCTTTTCCGGCAGAGTCCATTCCAGATACGACAGGAAATCGATCAGCTTTTTGAGAGTTTGCTTCCCTAAACCAACCCTGGCCCATGACAAACCGATTTGATCAACTCAGGCAACACCTCGCTACCCTGCCCGTTGAGGCCCGTACCCCCGCGCTCACCACCACCATGCAGCGGATCATCCCGATGCTGGGTACGTTGGGTGTGGTGTTTGAGGTATACGAAGCCCATCATTGCCAGTTGTATTTGCCCAACGTGGCTGCCGTGCAAAATGGCTGGGGTGGCATTCAGGCGGGCGGCATCTACACCACTGCCGAAAGCGCCATGGCATTGGTAATCGGTGCCAACCTCGCCGACAACCAGGTGGTGGTCGCTAAAACGGTTACGATTGACTACCGTCGACGGGCACAGGGCGGCATCCGGGCCACGGCTACGCTGACCAGCGAAGGGGCAACCCACATCGGCCAGACCGAACGGGGCGAACTAACCCTGACCAGCCCCATCACCGACGAAACCGGCACCGAAGTAGCCCACTGCCAGGCCGTATGGGTCTGGATGCCCGTGCGGTAAGGCAATGGGGTAATAAAAAACGCCGGACGGTTTAATAGTAATAACCTCAAAAGATTATCTAAAAGATGAACTGAGTAGTAACTAAACAAATCGTGATTACTTTTTTGAATAGGTACAATTACCTGCGAGGGACAAATACTTATTGTTTAAGTTGTGTTATCGCTTTAACTATCTCTTCAAGAGCCTTTTTTATTTCGTCGCTTCCAATATTGACAGGGGGAGCAGACTTTACACCAACAATTTTCTCAATCTTATATTTGTTACTGAAAGGATCTTCGTACTCAAGCTTAAGAATAGTATTGTGCCCAAATGATGTCTCACAATCGTTATAAAGTGCGACATCAAGATAATACGGATTGTTACGATCAATTATAGGAATATGAATAGGAAATTCACTTCCATATTTCTTCAAATGTTGAGGTAACGGCTCAAGTGACAACATGATGTCAATGGCAGGACTATCATTTATGGCCACTAGTCCTAACTGTAGAATTTGGTCATTCTTCGGTTTGAGTCTAAATATATGACTCAGCGAAGGTTTAGAAAGAAAACGCTTCGCGCGAATAGCCTCAACAATAAAATGTCTTGCAGGCACAGTATGCCTTCCAGCTCTTATATAGTACTTATAGTCAAACATGTGAGGTCCAATAAAACTCTCTTCTACAGCAATAACCATTACCACTCGATCATCATGTAAAAATCCACGATCATAGACTTCATCAAGTAAAATAATTTCATATTTGGGAATAGGTTCTATTTTGCTAATCACAGTATCTACCCAATCTTTTATAGGCTGTCCTTCTTGCGTTTTTTGACCTTTTGACCTTAATATTCCTCCATCGGCATTTCCTGTTTTATCGTTAATGCCTACAATAAATAATCCTCCTCCAGCATTGGCAAAACCGGAAACAGCCTTGCATAACTTATCTGCTAGCTCTTTTTCTATTAAACTCGATTTGAATTCATGATAGTCATCCTCTTCTTGCGGGATCTGATTTATATTGAAATTATATAGATTTATCTTCATGGTGTGGTTGTTTATTTATTATAGGCAATGGCTCGATTATGTAAATGTATGGTTTCTAAATTACGAACAACTCGGCAACGGTCAATTGAAAATCAGGTAGCGCAGGTGCTGCCGATAATAGATCAGTTCCCTGGCGGCCCGTCATGCTTATGGGTGATGTGTAAACAACTACTTCTTTATAAATCGGAAACACCCACCAAATAACTTCAACTCCAGCGTCGAAGTACTCGTGGCGTTTTTGAACGCTAACCGATTCTGTATCGGATACTGAGCCAAACTCGATGACAAAAGCAGGAATAACGCGGTTGCCATTTATCATATCACGCTGTTGCTCAGCCGAATAGTACGCTACATCGGGGCGGCGTAGCTGTTTGTCGGTAAGCCAGACGTCCATTTCAGCTCTCAGACGTCCTCCTTCGCGGAAGTATTGAGTTGTAAAAAAACAATTTTCAAGGTTGGCAACTAACTGGTTTTCGTCCTGTCTCATTGAGGTGGTGGGTATCAATAAGCCATTGTCGAATTCGTAGACATAGTTGTCGTCCGATTCCCAGCGCAGGAAATCTTCTTTCGACATGCGTTGCCCGGCATATCTGGCGACCCCGTAAGTGCTATGCTGAATGTCGGCGATCATAACTGACTGGCTTGCGTTGATTACCAAAGATAATGAAAACACCAGACGTTCCTGCCCGGCGTCTTGTGCCTAGTCTATTCTGTTATAAACTCTTTCAGCTTTCGGATGCTGAACACAAACTGTGTCAAGTCTTCAAGGCGGAGCAAATCATACTTGCGACTGTGGTAGTACTGCTGCCCGTGCAGGACGGTGAAGTACAAATTCGTACCCAGCACATAGCTGCCATACACCGGCTTGGTATCGTCGTTCTGGGCCTGAGCGATCAGCATAGCGGTGAGCACCTGAGCTTCCGGATCTACCTTGTCACCACGGCTTTTCTTGTATTCCTGTAAGAAAAAATAAGGATAACCCGGAGCGTTGAAAAGCGGGGTAGCCACCATGCAGTCACAAATGACGGCTAAACTATAGCCGTTAATCTTAGCTGACATTCTCCGTTCATAGAAAACCTTGATGCGCTTCGGTTCTTCAATTCGGGACAGGTAAAAGAGAAAACCAATCAGGTTGATCTTTAGCTCTTCCTCATTCCAATAGTCACCTTCGACCTGCGCTTTAGCATGTAGATCGTGCAACAGTTTGGTTTCTTCGGCAGTCAGCTCATACTGAGCCTGTAGCCACCGGGTCATCAGTTCGCCCGGCTCGTTGGCTTCAAACCGCTGAATAGCAAACGCCTTCGCCAACGCCACCGAATCAAACCCTAACTGCTCTTTCCTTGATTCCATAAGGCAAAGATAGACCACCAAACTGGCTTGCGACACCAGAGACAGCACGTTAGTTGAACAACTCAGCAACGGTCAATTGAGAATTAGGTAGCGCAGGGGGTAATGTTCGTATGATACATTTTCTTACGGACGGTTCCAGTACCTGCCTCGTCACTAATTAGGTAAACCATCAGGTTTTCTTATAAAAAAATGCTGAGCTTGTCAAAGAGCTACGCGTCAGTAATTCTCCTAAAAAAATAGGCAAAACGAACCCTAACGGTTTTGGTAAGAAAGCTCTGTCTTCATTACTACTCAATTCGAAAATTTCCGTTGCTAACGTTAAGTTGCTTTTTCAGGGGTACCGCCCTGTCAGTCACAAACAAAACGGTGTATGTGTTTTCTGGCAGAGATACAGATAAGGGCTGCAAATCATCTACTCGTTGTACGTAGCAGGGCACCGCATCAGCATCGGCGGCAAACTCATTGGCTGGGTAAATCTGAACCACGTATCCCGCAGGCGGCGGGGCTGGATGCGTCAACTCAACGGTAACATAGGGCGAATTGGTGCCTAAAAAAACAGTGAGGTATTTTAACGAATTATTAATTAGATAAAGATCATTTTTATTGGGCGTGTGTTTTGGCTTTAACACAGAGAGCGTGTCCGTTGGCTGGTTAGCAGTTGCTCCATCAAAATCGGATTGATTGATGGTTAACGGATCTATTTTTGTCAGTCGTTTAAATTCCGCTGCCAGCCAGCGTTTCCCATCGGTAAGTTCGTCAATATGCGAATGACCAGCCAAGACAAGTAACTTGGCAGATGGATCTTTTATAAATATTCTTTTTTGCAGATTCTTCGCCTGATTAATCTCCCGGCGTCCCTCCCCCTCTTCTAATTCATCTTCATAATCTACTAGCGTAAAACCTAGTTTGATGGCAATCCGAATCAGATTGGCCATATGCGGTTCGCGGGTGTAGAAACCGGTGCTCATGAGCGGATAGCCCCGCTTCATCAATTCGCTCCCTTTCTCGCCTAGTGCTTCCAAAGCCAGATAACGGAAACCCACTTTGTACAACGCAGGCAACAGTTGCGCAACCAACCGTCGGTGAGCAGGTGCAGAATGCGCTTCATTGAACATAACTACCTGCTCTGATCTGCACCGGTCAATTAATTCTTTCTCACCGCCGACACGTTCATAATCAGTTAGTTCTATTAGAAAACTATTAGTATCGCCCCTTATTTTTTGTTGGAAATGGACCTGTTTTTTTGTGTCGCCAACAAACGACAGGCATGTCACGATGCTTTGTAAGTAGGCTCCTTTGTAGGCAATAGCACTGCTATCGTACTGCTGTTCCATAGCCAATAGAAGGCGCAAAGGCTTCAAGTAATTACCAATACCGTCGTTACCGATGTAAGCCAAAACTGCCGTCTGGAAGGGATCGTTTTTGATGACCTTAGCACCCGACGAATTAAAAGTCACACTTTTAAAAATTGCCGTAAACTCGTTTAACAGTGATTCTTTTAGGGATGTCTGAGTATCGTCAACATTTTCCGCTTCGACAAATGTGTTATAAATTAATACATCACTTTTTGGAGTTTTAATTAAATAGTTGATACCGAGACTATCAATTTCTAGCCTAGTATAAATAGAATCGCCAGTTTTAATATAACCATCTGCAATATAATTACTTACAGGCTTACGATTACGTAGTAAAAATCCAATACTTCGAAAGTTAGGGCTGATATTACTTTTTGCTGAAAACAAAACTTTTCCTTCTCTATTAATCAATTTGTATTTGTCATTATTTTTAATAATTTTTGGCAGTTTACTTTTCTTTTTATTGAACGTGTAATCACCATTATATAGAATAGACAAATTCAGGCTGTCGTTCATATATTGGGTCATGTACCCAGCTTCAATCCGGTTCGCTTTGGCAAACTTGTGTTGAGTCGTGCAGGCAGTGAGCAACCCAACTGCCAGTAGCAAGGATGTGTTCCCAATGATGTGGAGCATGGCTAATTAATGATTATCCTACGTGGATGAATAAATAACCAGTAATACATAACGAATACCAGTTTTTCTTGAAAGATGCGTATCTACACGAACAAGGCTTTCTTGTAAAAAAATGCTGACGCGTAGCCCTTCGACAGGCTCAGGGTGACAGGTACGTAGTGGTAATACCGAAGTTAATTATATGAATACTACGTACTTGTGTCACCCTGAGCCTGTTGAAGGGCTATTCATCCTGAATTAAGTACATCCAAAGTAATAAGCTATACCGCCCCCGCCTTGATCGCATCGACCACGGCGGGGTCCAGGAGCGTGCTGGTATCGCCCATGTTGGACGTGTCTCCTTCGGCGATTTTGCGCAGGATGCGGCGCATGATTTTGCCGGAACGCGTTTTGGGTAAGCCGCTCACAAACTGAATCTTATCGGGTTTGGCGATGGGTCCGATCACGCGGCTGACGGTAGCCAGAATGTCGCGGCGCATGAGGTCAGCTTCGTGGGCAGTGTCGCTTTCGGTGATCACATAGGCGTAGATGCCCTGCCCCTTGATGTCGTGGGGGTAGCCTACCACGGCGCTTTCCACCACGCCCGTGTGCATGTTGATGGCGTTTTCCACCTCAGCCGTGCCGATGCGGTGGCCCGACACGTTGAGCACGTCGTCGACGCGACCCGTGATGCGGTAGTAGCCGTCTTCGTCGCGCAGGCAGCCGTCGCCGGTGAAGTAAAGGCCGGGGTAGGTCGAGAAGTAGGTTTGGCGGCAGCGCTCGTGGTCGCCCCAGGTGGTGCGCAGAATGCCCGGCCATGGGAAGCGGATGCACAGGTTGCCACTTACGCCGTTGCCCTCGATTTCCTTACCCGCCTCATCCACCAGCAGGGGTTGCACGCCCGGCAGGGGTAGCGTGGCGAAGGTGGGCTTGGTTTTGGTAATACCCGCCAGCGGCGAAATCAGGATGCCGCCGGTTTCGGTTTGCCACCAGGTGTCTACAATCGGGCATTTGTGCTTGCCCACGTTTTCGTCGTACCAGTGCCAGGCTTCTTCGTTGATGGGTTCACCCACCGAGCCTAACACGCGCAGGCTACGCAGGTCTTTGTTCTTGAGCGGGTCCAGCCCGAAGCCCATCAGCGACCGGATGGCCGTGGGGGCGGTGTACAGAATCGTGACTTTGTGCCGGTCGACCACATCCCAGAAACGCCCCGCGTCGGGCCAGGTGGGGATGCCCTCGAAAATGACCGACGTGCTCCCTGCCAGAAGCGGACCATACACGATGTAGCTGTGGCCGGTGATCCAACCCACGTCGGCGGTGCAGAAATGGATGTCGCCGGGTTCGACCTGAAACACGTTCTCGAAGCTGTATTGCGCGTAGACCATGTAGCCGCCGCAGGTGTGTACCACGCCCTTGGGTTTGCCGGTACTGCCCGACGTGTAGAGGATGAACAGCGGATCTTCGGCGTCCATCTCTTCGGCGGGACAGTCGCTCGTGACCTGCTTCATTTCGGTTTCCCACCACACGTCGCGGCCTTTGCGCATGGCTACGGGGGTGCGGGTGTGGGTCATCACGATCACCCGCTGCACCGTGGGACAGCCAATCAGCGCGTCGTCGACGGTGTCTTTCATCGGGATCGTCTTGTTGCCCCGTACGGCTCCGTCGGAGGTGATGACTACCGAACAGGCGGCGTCGTTGATGCGGTCGGCAATACTCTGGGCAGAAAACCCGCCGAAAACGACCGAATGAATGGCCCCCACGCGGGCGCAGGCCAGCACGGCCACGGCCAGTTCGGGTACCATCGGCATGTAGATACAGACACGATCACCTTTCCTGACGCCGTTGCGCTTGAGCACATTGGCAAACCGGCAGACGTAGTCGTGCAGCATCTTGTAGGTCAGCGTCACACTCGGCTCGGCGGGGTCGTTGGGTTCCCAGATGATGGCGGGCTGGTTGGGACGGGTGGTCAGGTGCCGGTCCAGTACGTTTTCGGTGATGTTGAGTTTGCCGCCCGAAAACCACTTGATGTTGGGTTCCTCGAAGTTCCACTGCAGGGTTTTGGTCCAGGGCTTGCGCCAGTGAAAGTTCTGCGCTACTTCGGCCCAGAAGGCTTCGGGGTCGTTCACGCTCTGTTCGTAGGCCAACTGGTATTCGGCAAAGGTTCGGATACGCATGGGTAAAGAAAAGGGATGATTAATGGGTGCTAAAAGTACGGGCATTGGTACCGTTTACTTCTCGCTGACCAGGTCAAAATTGATTGAATTTTGGTCGGGAAGCCATGTACCACGGACTTCAGTCCGTAACCATACATAACTAATACGGACTGAAGTCCGTGGTACGGGGCTTCGCCAGTAGGGGTAGATCGACTTATCTCTCAAACGCGATGCCTACTTTTCGTGCGGCCAGCAGTGCCCGGATTTCGTTCAGAATAAGCGGGTCGTCAATGGTGGGAGGGACCTCAAACGATTCACCGTCGGCAAGCTGGCGGATGGTCTTGCGCAGAATTTTGCCGGACCGTGTCTTGGGTAAACGCTTCACCAACAGTGCGTTGCGAAACCAGGCTACCGCACCAATATTGTCGCGGATGAGGGTAATTAGCTCGCCTTCAATAGCCTCACCCGTAATGGTTTGTCCATCTTTCAACACCACAAAGCCGACGGGCCGCTGACCGCGTAACGGACAGGCAACACCCACTACGGCGCACTCAGCCACGGCGGGGTGACTGCTCACCAACTCTTCCATGTCGCCCGTTGAGAGGCGGTGCCCGGCCACGTTGATCACGTCGTCGACGCGGCCCGTAATGAATACGTAGCCGTCATCATCGATGTAGCCGCCATCGCCGGAGAGGTAGTAGCCTGGGAAGCGGGTGAGGTAAGCGTTGCGGAAGCGGGGTGTGTCGCGCCAGAGCGTGGGCAGGCAGCCGGGGGGCAGGGGCAGCCTGAGGCAGACGTAGCCTTCCTCGTTTGGCCCCAGTTGGGTCCCGTCTTCACCCAGAATCTGCAAATCGTAGCCGCAGACGGGCTTGGTGGGTGAGCCGGGTTTGACGGGCAATGGTTCGATGCCCAACTGATTGGCCACCATCGGCCAGCCCGATTCGGTTTGCCACCAATGATCTACCACCGGCACACCCGTGATGCGTTGCAGCCAGGCCAGCGTGGCGGGGTCGCAACGTTCGCCCGCCACAAAAACGGCCTGTAACGACGACAGGTCATACTGTTTGCTCAACGCGGCTTCGGGGTCTTCTTTCCGAATGGCGCGGAAGGCGGTCGGGGCCGTAAACAGCACGTTGACCTTGTGGTCCTGCACGATGCGCCAGAACGTACCGGCGTCGGGGGTGCGGACGGGTTTGCCCTCCAGAATGACCGACGTGCAGCCGTAAATCAGCGGACCATATACGGAATAGCTGTGCCCCACCGCCCAACCAAAATCCGAAGCCGTGAACATCACTTGTCCGGGTTCCAGATTATACACTGCTTTCATGCTGTAGGCCAGCGCTACGGCATGCCCGCCGTTGTCGCGGACAATACCCTTGGGCTTACCCGTTGTGCCGGAGGTGTAGAGGATATACAGCGGATCAGTGGCCGCAACCGTCACACAATCAGCGGGTTCGGCCTCATCGACAACGGTTTGCCAATCACTGTATAGTGTTGTGTCGAGCTCAGCGGGACATTGTGGCCGTTGCAGCAACAGGCAGCGCGTGGGCTGATGGGTGGCTAGTTGCAGGGCCTCGTCGAGCAGGGGTTTGTAGGGAATGACGCGGTCAAATTCCAGTCCGCAAGACGCCGTGAGTACTACTTTCGGCTCGGCATCGTCAATGCGGATGGCCAGTTCACGGGGAGCGAAGCCGCCAAAAACGACGGAATGCACCGCCCCCAGCCGGGCGCAGGCCAGCATAGCAAACGCCGTTTCGCATAGCATGGGCATGTAGATGATGACCCGGTCACCCGCGCCAACGCCCTGCGCCCGCAACGCCCCCGCCAGCCGGGCCACCTCCTGCTGCAGTTCGCGGTAGCTGATGCGGCGAACCACGCCTGTCATGGGCGAGTCGTATATCAGCGCGATCTGTTCACCCCGGCCATGCCCAACATGGTGATCAATAGCGGCATAGCAGGTATTAAGCTTACCACCCGTAAACCAATGATGCAGCCCGTCGCGGTCTGTTGAGCGAATACGACCCGGCTTGCGGATCCAGGGAATGGCCCCGGCCTGTTCGGCCCAAAAGCCTTCGGGGTCGCTAAGGCTACGCTGATACTGATCGGTTAAGACGGGAGAGGCAATCATGGGTTGCTGATTAGGGTGTGGTTAGTTCGCCTACTTTGGCTACCAACTCGCGGGTTGAAAACGGTTTGGGCAGATAGAGGTCAGCACCGGCATCGTAACCTTTCTGGACATCCGCCTCTTTGCTTTTGGCGCTTAGAAACACCACGCGGGCATGCTTGTAGCCTTCGGTGGTTTTCACAAACTGACAAAGTTCGTAGCCGTTCATGCGGGGCATCATTACGTCGAGCAGCAGCACATCGGGTTTTTCGGCTACGATTAATTCATACGCTTCGCCGCCGTCGCGGGCAATCAGGACGTGATAGCCCTGCTTTTTCATCAGAAATTCAAGTGATAAAAGGATGTTGGGTTCATCGTCAGCAATGAGGATTTTGGTAGCCATGAGTGGTATGTTGAGTCATGTAGTGTTGAGTAAAGGTAATTGAAAGGTGAATGTTGACCCGATTCCGGGCTGGCTACTTACCGACAGGTTGCCACCATGCAGGTCAATGATTCGTTTTGAAATGGCTAACCCCAAACCACTCCCGATGGGCTTACGCAGATCGGTAGCGGGAGTATAGTTGTGGGCCAGTCGGGTCTGGTAAAATTTTTCGAAAATCAGTTCGTGGAATTGCGGGTCAATACCAATGCCCTGATCGGTTACGCTTACCACGCAAATATCGGTTTGGCAGGTGGCCTCTAGCAGAATCGGTGCCGCTCCGTTGGTGCTGAATTTAATGGCGTTCGAGATGAGATTGATCATCACCTGCATCAGCCAGTCGGCATCGGCCAGCACGGTTAGCTCCCGGCAGTTCGTCTGCACATTGATTGAAATATATTTGGCCGTGGCTAGTGGCGTAACCGAATCGACGGCATCGCGAATTAAGCTACTGATGGTCAGCGGCGTAAGAGAGAGTTTTTGCTTGCCCGATTCAATGCGTTCCAGATCGAGCACCTGGTTTACCAACCGCGACAACCGCTCCGATTCTTTGATCATCGTGCCCAAGAATTGCCGCCGCGTGTCGTGGTCAACCGTATCATCGTCGAACAGGATTTCAGACAATGCCCGGATCGACGTGATAGGGCTGCGGATTTCATGGGTGATGGTGGCCAGGAAATCGTCTTTCTGCTGATCGGCCATCTGAAGCTTATGATTGGCCTCGCTTAGCCGCTCGGTCAGGTGCTGCAACTCCGTCGACTTGCGAGTCAACTCTTTATTCACCTGCTTCAACTCCTGCGACGTTTTCAGAATCCGGATCACTTCGTCGATGGCAATGGGTTCTTCTTCAGCCACTGACGACACCAGGATGCGGGCTGAGGCTGCCCCAACGGCTCCTGCCAGCAATCGTTCGGCGTTGGCAACCAGTTGCGGTGGTGCGTAGGGCAGGGTAGCTACCTGCGGATTGCGCCGACCATAGCGCTCT
This sequence comes from Fibrella rubiginis, assembly GCF_017353185.1. Lineage (GTDB taxonomy): Bacteria > Bacteroidota > Bacteroidia > Cytophagales > Spirosomataceae > Fibrella > Fibrella rubiginis. The sequence continues at coordinate 232,354 of NZ_JAFMYV010000002.1, forward strand.
AACAGGCGGTTGGCTTGCGGAGCACCAAAAAAAGTGGTGAGTAGGCGTTGCAGGTCTGCCAACAAGGCTTTGCCTTTCCAAACCACCGAACTGTCGTCGGTTTTGGCATAGGTAAACACATCCACAAACAGTACGGCCTGGTTATGGTCTAATGCTGATTGCGGCTGACCCAGCGACCCCCACACGTAGCCGCCTACGTTGGCTACCATAGACCAGAACATCGAATGGGCGATGGCATCGTAGGTGGTTAGCCCCATGAGTGCCTGCGGGTTAAGCCATCCAATGCCAAATGGGCCGTCGGTGAGCAAAGAAGCGGGGAGTAACATCGGCACTAGCGTGGGTATGATCAGGGTGTAGAACCAGACCGCTCCGCCGGCCAGTAACCCCAGTCGCGCACCTTGCTGGGTGCCTCTTTTCCAGAAAATACCGCCCAGCATGGCGGGGGCAAATTGCGCTACCGCCGCAAACGAGATCATCCCCACCGACACCAGCGAGAGGCGATTGGCCACCTGCCGGTAGTAGACGTAGGCCAGGCAGAGCAGCCCCAGCATGGCCAGCCGCCGCACGTTGATCACAAACCCGCTCATGGAGGCACCGTAACGTTCACGCCAGCGGGGACGAGCCAAAAACAGGGGCATCACCACGTTGTTGCTGATCATCACGCTTAGGGCCGTCGTTTCCACGATAATCATGCTCGTAGCCGCCGAAAAACCGCCTATGTAGGCCAGCAAGGCCAGGCCATGCTGGCCATGTTGCAACGGCAGGGTGATAAGAAAACCGTCGGCATTAGCCCCCGTCCCCAGCAGCAGGGCACCCCCAAACGCCAGCGGCAAGACAAACAGATTGATCAGCAGCAAATAGAGCGGAAAGAGCCACATGGCCTTGTTCAGATGTTTTTCGTCGACGTTTTCGACCACGGCCACCTGAAACTGCCGGGGTAGAAACAAAATGGCCAGTCCACCCAGCAGACAGTGCCAAAACCAGTCGCCGGATGAGTGTACTGAATCGAAACCGAAATTCTGGCTCAGGGCGGGTAGCCGGGCGGCCCGCGCAAAAATGTCGGTGGGACCGTTAAAAAGGCCAAAGGTGATGTAAGCTCCCACGGCCACGAATGAGACCAGCTTGATGATCGATTCAAAGGCAATGGCGGTGACCATACCTTCGTGGCGTTCGGTGGCTTCGAACTTGCGGGTGCCAAACAGGATGGCGAAAATGGCGAGAAGTAGGGTAACGTAGAACGCCCGGTCGCTGAGGAACGTAGGCGAAGAAACGGTGCCCGACTGATTCGTGAGCAGGGCGAAGCTGCCGGCAATGGCTTTGATCTGAATAGAGATGTAGGGGATGATGCCTACTACGCAAAAAAGCGTCACCAGCACACCCAAACCGCGGTTTTTGCCGTATCGGGCGGAAATAAAGTCGGCAATACTGGTAATGCGCTGCACCTTGCAGATGCGGATGATCTTGCGCGTCACCAGCCACCATAACGGCGCCGATAACGTAGGGCCGATATAAACCGCGAGGAAGTCGATACCGTCGGTGGTGGCTTTGCTCACGCTGCCGTAAAATGTCCAGGCGGTGCAATAAACCGCCATCGACAAGGCGTATACGTAGGGATTGTTGACCGAACTGCGGCCCCGTCGGCTTCGGCTTTCGGCCCAGTTGGCTATCAGAAACAGCGTGCTCAGATAGCACAGCGAGCAGATGATCAGGGTCAGACTACTCATCAGAAACGGAATCGTCGGCGGCGGTCCCACGTCCGGGGTGGGAGCGATGAATTACGAAGACCAACACCCCTATCATCAGTGCCCAGGCAACGAACACATAGACGTATAAAGCGGGTACCCCCCACACCATCCGTTGCCCGTTTACCAGCGAGATCATCGGTTCGGTAAACAGGAGCAGGAACACCAAGCTAAGCAGAAAAAGGCGCGTGGATTTCATGGAAAGAGAGGGGAGGAAGTGGTAAGGGCTACGTGCTGAGTTGGCTGCGGTCCGACGTCTCGGCGCAGACGTATTGCTATGGCGCCGAGACGTCAGACCGCAGCCAACTCAGCACGTAGCCCTTACCACTCACCGCTTTTTTTTACACTTCTTCGTCATACTCCCCGGCCAGAGCATAGAGACCGAAGCGAAGCAGGCCACCCACGATCAGGGGCAGGAGTACGGCAAGGATGATGATGCCAAAAACAAGGTCGTCTGTTTTGCCGGAAGCCAGTTTAGGTAACCCAAAAACGGTGAGGCCGAAATAACCAAACACCAGGGCCAGCGCGATCCAGACCACACCGGCGAATTTCTTTACTGCGTTCATAATGAGGGGGAAGAGATGTATGATGTATGAAACAGGATGGACAAAATAGGAGGTATGCTGTAGTATTCTCGTGTTAGCTACAGCATACACCCTGGTTCATCCATCTTTCTAATCCTGCACGGTGCGTTTGTCGATGTAGATCAGGCCGATGACGAAACAAATGCCCGCGATAGCAATGGGATACCACAGGCCCTCCAGATACGGGGCGGCGTTGGGAAGAGCCAAACCCGCTTTTTCGGCAGCAGTATTGGCATCTTTGGCGTTGGTGGCCAGATAAGTAGCCACGGCAGGCAGCAAGCCACCAAACACACCGTTACCCACGTGGTAGGGCAGCGACATCGACGTGTAGCGAATCTTGGTGGGGAACATCTCGACCAGGAAGGCGGCAATGGGGCCATACACCATCGTGACGAAAATTACCTGAATAAACACCAGCCAGATCAGCGACCAGCGGTCGGTGTCATTGATGGTGACGGTCTTTTTCACTTCAGGCTTCACGGGGGCGGCTGCCGGGTCAACCACGGCGGTGGCCGGGGCTATCTTAGTCTTGGTCACCTCTTCGTATTTCGTGCCGTCGGTATACTCTTTCTTTACCGTCTTAGTATTGATCGTACCACCTGCCACTTTCGGGTCGGCTGCTGAGGTTGAATCGGTGGTGGTTTTTTCGGCAATTAGGGTCTTGGCTTTCAGATTGGTAGTCTGGTACATCCGTTCGTAGATAGGCCGGTAGCTGACAATAGCGATGAGCATACCCGCCAGCATAATGCCTTTGCGGCCAATGCGGTCGGAGAGCGCGCCGAAGACCACAAAAAACGGTGTAGCCATCAGCAAGGCAATGCTCATCAGCCCGTCGGTTTGCAGGGCGTCAACGTTACAAACGGTTTTCATGAAGCTCAGGGCGTAGAACTGCCCCGTATACCACACGACCCCCTGACCCATAGTGGCACCAAACAGGGCCAGCAACACGAATTTGAAGTTGTATTTGTTGCCGAAGCTGTCTTTGAGCGGGTTTGCTGATGTTTTGCCTTCGGCTTTCGCTTTGGCAAACAAAGGCGACTCGCTCATGTTCCGGCGGATGATGTACGACACGAACACCATCAGAATCGACACCAGAAACGGCACGCGCCAGCCCCAGTCGTTAAACGCCTCTTTGCTCATCGAGTAGCGCGTGGCCAGGATCACCAGCAGCGACACAAACAAGCCCGCGGTGGCCGTAATCTGAATCCACGACGTCCAGAAACCCCGACGGTCTGAGGGGGCGTGCTCGGCAACGTAGGTGGCCGCCCCACCATATTCACCACCCAGAGCCAGGCCTTGCAAGAGTCGGAGAATTAGAACGGCCAGTGGGGCTAGAAAGCCAATAGTCTCGTAGCTCGGAATACAGCCAATGGCAAATGTGGCACCGCCCATAAGCAGCAGCGTAACCATGAAGGTGTATTTCCGGCCAATCAGATCACCCAGCCGGCCGAAGAACAGCGCACCAAAAGGGCGCACCACAAAACCAGCCGCAAACGTGGCCAGCGTAGAGAGGAAAGCCGCCGTTGGGTTGCCTTCAGGGAAAAACTTTGTCGACAGCACCACGGCCAGCGAACCGAAGATGTAAAAGTCGTACCACTCGATAAGCGTACCCACCGACGAGGCACCAATCACGCTCATGAGCGAGCGGGTGTTGGCTGTCTGACTAGGAATTCGTTCAGTTATCATGTTCGGAAATAAGTTAAGCGATTAGGAAAGGTGAATTAAAAGGAAAATACGGTTAGTAACAGCAGGCGTGAGTTGGCAATTGTTTCTGTACTAGTCACTTTCGAGTCGTTGGTCGATGTTCCGAAGGCTGCCGCCGTGTATTCATACTCACCACCAATTTTGAACTTGCCGGCAATAAACTCGACCCGTGGCGACACGCGCAACAGGTTATCGATACCCGTGCGACCGGTGAGGCCGATGCCCCGACCGTAGGCCGCAATGGCGTTGGGATCGGTGCCGTTGTTTTTGCAGTAGCCCACAAACAGTCCTGGCACCACTTTTTTGCCATTACCGTGAATCTCAGCCCAGACAGAGGTGATGTTCGTTGGTTTATACGATGCTTCCACGGTAGGTGAACCGGGGTTAGCATAAGCCAGGTAGCCACCGAGCATCACGTGGTCGGTCATGTTCGAGCCGGATACAGCTTCTACCTTGATAGTGGTCGACCGGCCAACCACTTTGAGGTAACCCATAAGGGCCGAGCTGCCAACGGTGGCGTCTGAAACAGCCAGTGTGGTGCCCGAACCCGTTGATAGCCGGGGCCGAAGCACTTTATAATCAAGGGCGATACCCGCCACAAAATTGCTTTTCTTTAGTTGTAGCTGGGCGTGCAGGTTAGGAATCGACGAGTTACGCATGTATTCCGAGGAGCCGCCGTTGGGACCAAGGCTGGTGAAATCACGCTGGGCAATCAGGGCCGTGATCAGGTAGAGATCCTTACCAATCGTGTTGGTCATTCGGATCTGCGGCGACCGGTTGAAGGGCTGAAAAGGAATGCCCGTGTTGAAGTTGAGTACAGCCGGGAAACAGTCCGTAACGAAGAGTGGGTGCCAATACTGACCAAAGCCCAACTGCGTTTTTGGCCAATCGAGTTTGGCCCAGGCGTGGCGCAGGCGTACCCCACCCACGGCGGCATCGGATGGTCCAAACCACTCCATTTCCAGCAGCCCCGACGTTTTGGCTCCCCACGCATCGGGGCCATTGAAGCTGACACCCAACCGACTGTTTACGCCCAGCATGTTCAGGCTCGACACGTCGTTGATATCCTTCCCGGCAGCATCAAGTTGCTTATCGCGGGGCCAGAGATCGACCGACGCTTCGCGCAGGTTCAGCGTCTGGCGAGAATCAAAAATAAAGTCGTTACGCACAAACCCGCTGATCTTCACCGTGAAAGCTGGGGCGTTGGCGGGTGTTGAAGCGGCGGGTGCGGGTCCGGCATTAGTGGGCGGTACTGCCGCTGGGGTACTAGACACAACCGGCGCGCTGGCGGGCGCAACGGCTGTAGTCTGCGCTGGACCTCCATTGTCGGGCGTGGCTGATTGCGATAAAGCGGGTTGCGCCAAACAGGCAGTTAACCCCAGCAGCGGTAAACAAACACGTAGTGTAGCAGGATTGCTAAATGAAGACATAGGTTAGCGAGGTTTTGGATGGTTTCGGTTGGCTGCCGACGTATCGACTCGACAAAACACAATTTTTCCTCTCTATCCTTCAAATTTTTGCTATAGATATGCCTATACTATAGATGCCTATCACCTACCGGTCCTGCCTGAACCGTTCCCATTTGATCAGCATAAACTTGTCGCCCAATTCGGTGACGATCATGCCTGAACCAGCCATATTTTCAGGCTTGCTCATATAGGCCGCTAATTCGGCATGGCTAAACACCTTATATGTGGGATGATAGTGTTGATTGTCAGGAGCTTTGATCTGGTATTTTTTCACCCAGTTCATCACCGAAACGTGACTTACACCCAACAAACGTTCGATCTCGCGGTAGCTAACACCCTCAATATAAAGTTGAAGGGCTTTGACCACGTAGTAGCTGCTAATGCTTTTACCCGCCTTTTCAACGGTGAAATTATACCCGCATCCCCGGCACCGAAACCGTTGCCGCTGGTTGATGATGCCATTGCGTACCGATTCGCTTGCAGCACATTTCGGGCATTTGGGAGCTACCATAGCTGTTTATCACATTATCATTATCTATTTACCAAATGTATATCATTTTAGCACAAAATAGGTGATAAATACTCGAATAGGGCATTAGCTAAGTATTTATGCAGTGCGTAATGAAGAGCCGCGCTAGGGAAAAAATGCTTCTTCGACTTATACAGACTACCAACACCTCACTTTATCGTGCTCATTCCAACCTTTGCCGGCCAACGGGTATCTTGGTGAAACCAATGCTATCTGTCATTTCCCATGCCAACCTATACCCGACTACTTGTTGCAAGTCTGCTGCTGCCTCTGCTGCTGGATGGCTGCAAGTTCAGGAATGATCCGGCCCCGCAACCCGCCGACCGCAGCACCGGCTACCGGGCGGTGTATATCAGCAATGATGACCTCCGCAACGTGGTAGTGCAGGCACCACAGCCGTTGGTAAATCCGGGTAAAATCTACATCAAAGACGGCTACCTGTTTGTCAATGACCAGCAGCGCGGCATTCATATTATTGATAACCGCAACCCCGCCAAACCCATTGAGCTGGGCTTTCTGCGCATTCCCGGCAACTCGGAACTGGCCGTGAAAGACAGTACGCTCTACGCCAACAATGGCCCCGACCTGGTTGCGGTCAACATCAGCAAGCCGGGCAATGTGCGGGTGGTGAAACGGATCAGTAACGTCTTTGCCATCAGCAATTACCCCGACGCCCGGCAGGTGTGGTTCGACTGCCCCGACCCCGCCAAAGGCTATGTGGTGGGCTGGGAGCGCACCACCCTCACCAACCCCCAGTGCTACCGTTAACTCCAGGCCCGCAATCATGAAACCGATCCTTTACTTCCTGTTGCCCGCCTTGCTCTGTGCCTGTAGTGCCGCCAGCGACACAGCAACGCCCACCACCGGCGCGGGTACGGGCGGGTCTACCGCCCGCTTCACCGTGGCCGATAATTTTTTGTACGTTTTGCAGAAACAGAGCCTGCTGTCGTATGACGTGTCGACCAGCCAAAACCCGGTTGCGGGGGGCAACGTCGCCCTGTATGGCAACTCGCCCGAAACCATCTTCCCGTTTGGCAAATACCTGCTGCTGGGCACGCCAACGGGCATTTTGTTTTACGACCGCAGCCTGAAACCCGCCACACCAACCTACGTGTCTACCTACCATCACTGGTTTAGCTGCGACCCGGTGGTGGCGCAGGGCACCATTGCCTACGCTACCCTGCGCAGTGGCACGCCCTGCCGAACGGGGCAGAACGCCCTGGAGACCGTAGACATCAGCGACCCCACCAAGCCCAAACTCATCCGCAGTTATCCCATGACCAACCCGCGGGGCCTGGGTATCGACGACAAGACGCTGTTTGTTGGCGAAGGCGAGTCGGGCCTGCGCGTGTTTGACGCCACCGACCCGGCCAGCCTGCGCGAAATTGCTTTCTTCAAAAATATCAGCACCTATGACCTCATTCCGGCGCGTAACGTATTGATTGTGACGGGTACCGGCGGTATCTATCAGTATGACTACAGCGACCCAACGGCCATCAGGCTGCTTAGCACCCTACCCGTTACGCCCAAATGAGACCAACCCTACTGCTGCTTTGCTGGCTTGGGCCGCTGATGGCCCTGGCCCAGAATCCCTACAGTAACGTGCCCCGCTATGACCAGGTGCCGGGCTACAGAAACGCACCGAACTACCGTCGACCGGACCTGCGTGAGCGACCCGTTCCGCGGTCGGTGGTGATCAAGCTCAACCCATTCATGCTTCTGGGGGTAGACGGGGCGGGGTATGGTGGCGTAGAAGTGCCCGTGGGCGTGCAGGGTGCTATCCAGGCAGAGTTTGGTTATGGCGCCTTCAGGAGCCTGATGACCTTCGATTCGGAGGCGTATACCCAAAAAGAAAACTGGCGGGGACGGCTGCAATACCGCTGGTACAACCCGCAGGGAGGAGCTTCCGACCTCCCCTGGTACTGGGCCGTTGAAGGAACCTACAAACAGGTCAACGCCCTGCATCACCAGACGCTGGGCCGGGATTGCCTGGGTGGAAACTGCGCCTATTTTCAGTTAGTAGACCAGCTTGCCGCGCGCTATGTGGTGGGGGCTTATGGCAAAGTAGGCAAAATCATTCCCCTGAACCGGTCAGACGGCACATACCGGTTTCTGCTCGACATCTACGGTGGCATCGGGATAAACTACGCCTGGGTTGTTCGCCGGCCACTCGGGTTCACCTTGAACAGCCAGTATCCTGTAGCCGACTACCTGTTCACGCCCTTCCCGCGCCCCTTCACGGTGAATGATCGGTTCGATCAGGCCAATGAGCAGGCCCGCGCTCTGCCCGACCTGCAACTTGGGCTTACGGTAGGGTACAAACTGAACAACTAACTGAGCTCTAACAACCATCGGAGAGGGTCAGTGAGTTTTTGGGTCGCCTATTAATCTATTTCGCCAGTAGATTTTATTTGGGAACACAAATGGCCGGTCGGGGTTAGATACTTTGAACAAAACCAACTCGACAAGATCATGGCTGACCAGGAAAAAGAAGACATCGAACGGGCCAAACAGGCCATTTCACCCGCCGGGCTGGGCGATCAGTCTGCCGAAGGCAACAGCGGTCCCGGTGCTGAGGTCGACGCCCCCGAACTGCCTCGTAATGAGCGAGAAGAGAACTACATGAACGGCGACGAACCCGCGGAGCACATTGGCATGACGCACCCGAACCGGAGCGAAAACAGCGACAATGACGGGTCGGGCAAGCACGATTTTGATAAGCCGCTGGACAACTAGTCAGCCTACCTCTCGTTAAGCCCGGCTGCTGGCCGGGCTTTTTAATGACCTTGCCAATGACTTCAACCAAAGCTATACTCGGCGTTTCGGGAAGCCTGCGTCAGGGCTCTACCAACGCGCTGCTGTTGCGGGCCGTGGCCGACCGTTTGCCCAGTGGGGCGGTAATGACGGTGTTCGATGGCCTCGACGACCTGCACCACTTCAGCCCCGAACGGGATGCCGACCATGAAAACGGCACGGCGGTTCTGCCCGCCGTAGCCCGCTGGCGTGAGGCCATTGCCCGGGCCGACGCCGTGCTCATCAGCACACCCGAATACGCCTTTGGCATTCCCGGCGTATTGAAAAATGCCCTCGACTGGGCCGTATCAACAATTTTGTTCGACCGGAAACCAATGGGTGTTCTCTGTGCGTCGCCGGGTTTCGAGGGCGGGCACAAAGCCATGGCCTCACTGTTGCCCACCCTCACAGCCCTGAACACGCATATTCCCGAAGGCTGTTCGCTGGTGATTTCGTCGGTACGAAAAAAGATGGACAATGAGGGTCAGGTTACCGATGCCGCCACCGCCGAAGCTCTTTCACGGCTGGGAGCGCAGTTGGTGGGAGCGAGTGAGTGAACCGGGTGCTTAGGTTATATGGTGGCTACGCGTTGTCGTATGGCTACGCGCTCTAGGCTACGCGCATCAGGCCCTTCGACAGGCTCAGGGTGACAGCCCATCTAAATCCGTTCAGTGAACTTGATTCTAGTTTCCTGTCACCCTGAGCCTGTCGAAGGGCCTGATGCGCGAAGCCTAGAGCGCGTAGCCATACGACAACGCGTAGCCACATAGCAACCTCAACATGTAGGTTGTACTTACTTCTTGCCTTCTCCAGGCAGCTGACTACCGTAAATACCCCGGCTACCGGAGCAGAGATAGGCCGTGACGCAGGCAATGGCCGCGTAGGGACCACAGGCGGTGCCAAAGAGTTCGAGGGCCAGCACCATGCAGGCAAGCGGGGTGTTGGCGGCACCGGCAAAGACGGCCACAAACCCCATGCCCGCCAGCAGTCCCGTGGGTAGGGGTAGCCAGTAAGAAAGACCATTGCCCAGCGTGGCTCCAATGAAAAACAGCGGTGTTACTTCGCCACCTTTAAAGCCCATGCCCAGCGTGATGGCGGTAAGTAATAGCTTGACAATGAAGTCGTAAGGGGGTAGCTGCTGCGTAAACGATTCAACAATAACAGGAATGCCCAAACCGCTGTACCGGGTGGTGCCCAATGCCCACATGGCCCCCGCTACAATAATACCACCCACTACAGGTCGCAGCGGCGCATAGGCAATATGGCGTTTGGCCAGGTCAGTGATGGCATGGGTGATGCGGGTAAACAGCAGGGCACAACCGCCAAATACAATTCCCGCCAGCAGCGCATATAAGGCAAAAACGGGCGTGATGGGCGGAACCGTGGCGATGGCGTAGTACGTATGGCCCACCTGCCACCACCGCGTGACGTAGTCGGCACCGAGCGCGGCGATGAACACCGGAAAAATGGCCTCGTAGGTCAGGCGGCCAATGACAAGTACTTCCAGACCAAACACGGCCCCGGCCAGTGGCGTGCCAAACACCGACCCGAAACCCGCGCTGACGCCCGCCATCAGTATCAGTCGCCGGTCGGTGGGGGAGAGGCGGAAAGGGCGCGTGAGCTGATCGGCGAGGGAGCCACCCAGTTGCAGGGCTGTGCCTTCGCGCCCCGCCGAGCCGCCCAGCAGGTGCGTGACCAACGTACCCACAAGCACCAGCGGAAACAGGCGAAAGGGAATCCGACTGCCCGCTTGGTGGATGGTGTCGATGACCAGATTTGTGCCGCCCACCACTGATTGGCCCACCCGCAGATAGAGCCAGCCGATGATAAACCCACCTACGGGCAGGAGAGCTATAAGCCAGGGGTGCGCCTCGCGGTAGTTTGTTACCCAATCGAGCGACACCAGGAATAAGGCCGACGCTGACCCCGCCCCAACCGCTACGATACTGCTCAGAAACAGCCATTTCGAGATGTAGGCGAAGACTGGAAAGCGGGTGAGCAAAGCAGACATGGGTGGCGTTTGTGTTGCGAAGATAGCGGGCACGGGATGGTGTCGCGTTACCCCAGGCCTTCAGAATCGCCCATGCAGCAGAAACTGATCCGTTTTGGCGTAGAGCGACGAATAGAAGCTAAACTCGGGGCGGTTGGTGTCGATTCGCTTATCGAGCCGGAGTACCGGGTTGCCCACCAAAAGCTGAAGCTGGTCGGCCACGGCTTCGTCGGCGCTGACGGCCAGAATCTTCTGTTCGCCGCCTTTCACCGTCAGGCCGTATTTGGTTCTTAACAAGTCGAAGAGGGACCGATTGGCTAATGGCTGACGGGTAAAGCCGGGCAGGTATGCGGCGGGCAGTAGTAATTTTTCGTAGAAAACCCGCTGATTGTCAACAGATCGCAGGCGCTCGAGGTAATAAAACTGAGCCGCCTCGCTGTCGGCCGGTGCAAACAGCAGATCAGTTGGAAACGGGCGTAACTGAGGCTTTACGAGGATCGCCGTTGTAAGCGGGCCTGCCGCCTGACCAGGTTCGTCTGGCGGGGTGCCTGTATTGGCCAGTCGCCCTACAATCGACATCACACCCAGGCCAATGGGCAGGGGTTGTACAATGCTGCCTTTGCCGTGGTGTTTCCGGATATAGCCGTCCTGCACCAGCAGGGCCAGGGCCTGCCGGATGGTGGGCTGCGTGAGGCGGTACTGCGTTTGTAGCTCGCTTTCTGAGGGCAGCAACCCGCCCGCCTTGAAGTCGCCCCGAATAATCTGCTGGCGCAACGCCTCATACAGGTGCTGATAATGCGGTTTTCGGGCAGCCTGAGCGTCCATGGGGTGTGGGGTTGCAAGGTGCGTGCAAACTTAATCCATTTTAGGCTGGTCCTCCAACTCATTATAATAAGTTGTAGGAAAAGTGATCTTGCCTGCATACGTTTACGCCGTCAATAAACAGGTAGCAAGGAAGTATGCAGCAGCAGTGGCTGGCGGGCAAACGGCTCGTCGTAATTGGTGGTACAACGGGCCTGGGCTTATCGGCCGCCTGTGCCTTTGTGGCTCATGGCGCGCAGGTTGTGGTCGTAGGCCGCGACGCGGGCAATGTCCAGCTTGCCGAAACGAGCCTGACCGGAAAGGGCATCGCTTTAACCGGCGACGCGGTCGACCCGGCCACGGCCCCTGCGGCCATTGCCCGTTGCCAGGAGGCCTTCGGTGGCTTCGATGGGATGTATCACGTGGCCGGGGGCAGCGGCCGCCGTTTTGGCGACGGTCCCCTGCACGAACTCACCCTCGACGGCTGGCAGTACACGCTCAACCTCAACCTGACGTCGCTGATGCTCTCCAATCAGGCGGCGGTGCGGGCGTTTCTGGCGCAGAAGACGGGCGGCACGATCCTGAACATGGGGTCGGTGCTGGGCTATTCACCCTCGCCGGCGCACTTTGCTACCCACGCCTACGCAGCCACCAAATCGGCCATTATTGGGTTTACCAAAGCCATTGCGGCCTATTATGCACCGGCCAACATCCGCGTGAACGTGCTGGCCCCCGCACTGGTGGAAACGCCGATGGCCAAACGCGCCGCCGAAGACGACGTGATCCAGGCGTTTATCAAAACCAAACAGCCACTGGCGGGCGGACGCATCGGGCAGCCCGGCGACCTCGACGGGGCGGCAGTCTATTTTATGTCGGATCAGTCACGCTTTACCACGGGCCAGATCCTGTCGGTCGATGGGGGGTGGTCTGTTAGCGAAGGACAGCTATGAACACCATTGGCATCGACCTGGGTGGTACGCGCATCAAGGGTGTGCTCATCGACATGGCAACGGGGGAGGTGAAGCACCGGCTGCTCATGCCGACCAACACGGCAACCGATGACGCCTGGAAACAGGCCATTGCCGACCTAGCGGGTCAGCTCACCCGGCTCAGCGACGGCCCGGTGCAGGGTATTGGCCTGTCGGCGCCGGGCCTTCCGTCGGCGGCGGGCGACGCCATTGCCTACCTGCCCAACCGGCTTCCCGGCCTGGAAGGATTTGTGTGGTCGACCTGGCTGGGCACGCCCGTTCGGGTAGTCAACGATGCCCACGCGGCGCTGCTGGCCGAAGTGCATCTTGGCGAGGCCAAAGGCTACCAGCACGTGCTGATGGTGACGCTCGGCACGGGTGTGGGTGGGGGGCTGTGGCTCAACGGGCAGTTGCATACCGGAGCCTTCCAGAAAGCCGGGCATGTGGGCCACCTCACCGTTGATGCCGACAGCGACCAGACAAGCATTACCGGCATGCCGGGGAGTCTGGAAGACGCCATCGGCAACGCCACCGTGGCGCGGCGGTCGTTTGGGCAGTATCAATCTACCCATGACCTGGTGGCCGCCTACCGGCAGCAGGAGCCACTGGCTACGCTGGTCTGGCTAACGGCAGTTCGGCAGCTGGCCGTGGCACTGGCCTCACTAACTAATGTGATTTCACCCGAACTTATCCTGATTGGTGGCGGCATTGCCCAGGCCGACGATGCCCTGTTTAGCCCGCTGAACCGCTTCATGAGTCTTTGCGAATGGCGCCCGGCGGGTGGTCAGGCACGAATTCAAAAAGCCCATTTCGACGAGTGGGCCGGGGCCATCGGGGCCGCCATCAGCGCATCAAACCACAACTGATATGACCGTTATTGATCAATACCTAACTAAATCAAGGGCCATTATCGACACGGTGGCCGCGCAGACAACGGCCATTGAGCTGGGTGCCCGCTGGTTTGCCGACACCATTCTGGCCGGGCGTATGGTCCACGTGTTCGGCTCGGGCCACAGCCGCATTATGGTGGAGGAAATGTGGCCGCGCTACGGGTCGTTTCCGGGCTTCAACCCCATCGTTGAACTATCGCTCACCTTTCATAACCTGGTGGTGGGGGCCAATGGACAGCGGCAGGCTATGTTTCTCGAAAATGTACCCGGCCTGGCCGCCCGCATCCTCCGCAACTTCGACCTGAGCCAGCAGGATACCGCCCTGATTATTTCGTCCAGCGGGTGCAACGTGGTGCCAATCGAGATGGCCGAACTGTTCCAGCAACAGGGCATCAGGGTGGTGGCCCTCATCACGCGGGACCATGCCGCGCAAAGCACCAGCAAACGGGCCGACGGCAAGAAGTTAACCGATTTTGCCGACCTGGTTTTAGACACGGGTGCGCCTGTGGGTGATGCCATGGTGCACGTGCCGGGCCTGGATACGCCCGTGGCTCCCGGCAGCACGGTGGGCGGGGCATTGCTGGTTAACTGCCTCAAAGCGGAGGTGGCCCGTCTGCTAACCGAAGCCGGGCACCCACCCACCGTCTTGTCGGCGGGGGTAGTGGTGGGGGCTGAGCGGGCCGTTTCGCTGTTTGAAAGTGCCTACGACGAACACGCTCACCGGTTGGCCAGACTCTACGAACGGGTAGGCCTGCCCTCATCGGTGGGTGGGGGCTAAACAGAACGGATCGCATGACTCCTTTACTCAACACCACCGCACCGCTGTGGGCCGAAACAGATATTCTGGTGATCGGTGCCGGGTCGGCAGGTTGCGTGGCCGCGCTGGCAGCCGCCTCTGACCGGGGCCTGTCGGTGATGCTGGTGGAACGTTACGGCTTTCCGGGCGGCACCTCTACCCAAATGCTCGACACGTTCTACGGGTTTTTCACGCCCGGCCACACCCCCCGCAAAATTGTTGGGGGCTGGCCCGACCGGGTGGTCAACGAACTCGACCGGGCCGGGGCAGTCTTTCTGCGCCCCAATACCTACGGGGCGGGAACGGGCGTCAACTACAACCCCGAACGCCTGAAACTCGTTTGGGATCAACTGATTGCTCAGCAGGGTGTTCGTTACCTGCTGCACACCACGCTGATTGACGTGGCGGTGGAGGGCGAACGCCATGCGTGTCTGTTCTGGAACAAGGGTGGGCTGGGCAGGGTACTGGCGCGCCGGGTCATTGATGCGTCGGGCGACGCTGACTTCTGTCACCTGGCCGGGTTTACCTACGAAACGGCGGGTGAACACGAGCCGGCCCAGAGCCTGACCACTACCTTCCGGATGAGCAACGTCGATCTGGTGGCCTACGAACGGGCCGGCGGGAAGGCGCTTCTGAAGCAAAAAATGGCCGATGCTGTCGACAGTGGGCGGCACCCCCTGCCCCGTAAAGAAGGGTCGGCCCACGAAATGAACGCCGTCGGCTGCATCTCGACGGTGGCCGTAAAGGTGGGCAACACCTCGGCGCTGGACGGCGACAGCCTCACCCGCGCCGAGGTGGAAGGGCGGCGGCAGGCGTTTGTCTATGAGGCTTTTTTTCAGCAGGATGTGCCGGGTTTTGCGCAGTCGAACATCATTGGCCTGTCGCACCAGATTGGCGTGCGCGAGACCCGGCGTGTATACGGCGAACACCGCCTCACCAAAGCCGAATGCCTGGCCGGGCTGCTCCCCGACGACCGGATTTTTCTTTGCGGGGCACCCATCGAAGACCATCGGCAGGACCAGCACGGCGGCGACGAAACCTACTGGGAATACATTCCCGGATCAGGCGTATACGGCGTTTCGTATGGTACCATTGTTCCCAAAGGGAGCGATACGGTGTGGATGGTAGGCCGGTGTTTTTCGGCCACCCACGATGCCCACGCGTCGTGCCGGTCTATGGCCCAGACCATGTCGATGGGGCAGGCGGCTGGCCTGGCTGCTGCGCAGTCGATACGCCAGGATGAGTCAGCTAGTCGGTTGTCTGTGAGTACTTTGCAAAACGGTCTGCGTCAGCTGGGTGCTGTGCTGGATATACCCGATGCCATAGCCGACACCTCGCGTGATGGCTGGCGGATGAACGTATCGGCGAACGCAGGCCACCCGCTATCTTCCTGAACACGCCCATGCCATCGCCGTTTATCCGTACCGTACTGGGTGACATACCCGCCAGTCAGGCAGGCATCACCTATGCTCATGAGCACCTGATCATCGAGGCTAGTTTCCCCACGCAGGCCAACCCCGATTTTCTGCTCAACGATGTCGACAAGGTATCGGAAGAACTGGCGCGGGTGTATGGGGCCGGGGGCCGCACCATGGTCGACACGATGCCCGCCAATTGTGGCCGCAACGTGTTGAAACTGGCCGAGGTGTCGCGCCGGACGGGCATCCAGATCATTGCCCCAACGGGTATTCACCTGGAGCAGTATTACCCGGTGTCGCACTGGCGGTATCAGTACACCGAAGATCAGCTTACCCGCCTCTTTATCGCCGACGTGACGGAGGGTATCGACCGCTACGACTACAACGGCCCCCTGATTGACCGCACACCGCACCGGGCCGGCCTGATCAAACTCGCCACCGGCGACGAGGCCATTACGCCCCACCAGGAGTTGATTTTTCGGGCGGTGGTAAATACCCACCGGGCCACGGGCGTTCCCATCCTGACCCATACCAACGCCGGTAAACACGCTCTGGCTCAGGCCGAACGCTTTGCCCGGCTCGGTGCCGACCTGCGCCACGTGGTGCTCTCCCACCTGGACCGGTGCCCGGACGAGGCCTACCACCGGGCTGTGCTGGCTACGGGGGTGCGGGCCGAATTCGACAGCGCCTTCCGCTGGCTGCCCGGACAGGAAAACACCACCTACCGGCTACTCGAGGCCCTGCTGCCCGATTTTCCGGATCAGCTGACCGTGGGTATGGACGCCGCCCGCAATACCTACTGGCGGTCCTACGGTGGGCAGCCCGGTCTGACCTACCTGCTAACCACGTTCCGCGACGAACTCACGCGCCGGGGGCTAGGCGGCTACTGGAACCAGATTATGGTGACTAATCCCACCGCCCTCTACAGCTTCGGCGTGGTTAATCCGGTACGTAACTGATGCTGGCCTGTTGAGCAGGATCAGCTACGTATCTGACCTGTCTCATCGGCTGGTTGGGAGGCAGCCGATTGATTTGTGGCTAGATAAATCAGCACAAATCATGAAAACTATCCTGGTTCCGACCGATCTTAGTCCGTTGACAGTCAATGCGTTAGCTGTTACTGTTACGCTGGCGCGTCCCATGGGTGCCAACATTATACTGCTGCATTCAGTGGCTTACCCCATGCCGATGCCCGCCTACGCTGAAGCCTTCAGCAGTACCGTCGACTACACGATGAATACCTACGCAGACATTGAGCAGGATGCCCGTGACACCCTCAACCAACTGGCCAACAACCCGGCCTACGCCGACGTAACGATCCGTCCTGTGTTACTGACCAACGGACATGGGGTAGTCGACAACGTGACCGACCAACCTGCCGACCTGATTGTGATGGCTTCTGAAGGAGCATCGGGCCTGAACGAATGGCTGGTGGGGTCTAATGCCGAGGCTATTGTGCGCTACGCCCATTGCCCGGTGCTGGTGATTAAAAAGCCCGTGCCTCACTTTCAGCCCCGCAATATTGTTTGCGCCATCGACGTCGACGAGCGGCTGAACACCATGCATCCTTACCCTTTTCAACTGGGCGAACAGGGTTTAAACCAGTTTCTCTACGTGATGACGCCCACCGACAACCGCGACCCTGCCGGCATTCGCGACTGGGTAGATGCGTTTGCGCTGCGTAAAGGCATTTCGCGCTTCAGCTTTGTCATACGCCCCGCCAAAACCGTTCCGGAAGGCATCATCAACCACGCTAGAGAAGTGGGCGCCGACCTGATTGTTCTCTACACCCACGGCCATACCGGCCTGCGCCATTTGCTAACCGGCAGCGTAGCCGAAGACGTAGTCAACCACGCCGACGTACCCGTACTGATCATGCGGGCGTAAGAATCAGCGGAGGCCTACGAGCATCAATACAAGTCATGAACGTTGTAGTCGATGTCGGTGATTTCCCATTGGTAGTAAGTAAAGTCGCCGGTGGGAAGTTGCCAGGTGACGTCGCCTTTCACGGGGATCGTGACGCCGTGGAGGGTTTTCCAGGCGTGTGACGGGATGTACCACTGTTGCAGCGTACCCTTGTTGCCCCCACCCATGTAGCGCAGAGCCGATACACTTACCAGCCGGTGTTGCGCATCGAAGGCAAACGTGGCCCTGGCCGTCACACCTTTGTAGGTCATGGTAGCCTGGGCGTGCGTGTCGTCAATGGGTTGCCAGGCGATGTAGGGGCTGAGCGCCGCCGCCGGAAACCAGCAGATTTCGCCCAGGTAGCGCAGTAACGTACCCTGATCGGTTTTAGCATCGGCGGCATCTACCACCGGCACCACCGACAGGGCTTTGATGAGCATGTTGCCCCGGCCGTCTACGTACTTGTCGCGGCCCGCCAGGGGGAGAAATCGCATCATCCGCACGTCGGCTTTCCAGACAAACCCCGGCCTGTCGACGCTGAAATATTGTTCGGCGGAGGTGGGCATCCAGTTGCCGTTGGGGCTGGTGCGCATGAGGCCCCGCTGCCGAAGCCGCACCGTATGGATACGCTCATGGCCCACCACGCCGCTCGCCGTCAGCCACTGCTGAACGGGCGTGGGTAAGCCTGTCAGCATTTTTTCGGTAACAACTTCCTGCCTGACAGCTGGTTGGGCTAATACCTCGCGTGCTTCCTCATCGGTAGTCTGGTCGAAATGGGTGCGTGCGTAGGTCAGGCCCAGCACCGTGGCAATGAACACATTAACCAGCGTGCCTGCTTTGGCGTCGGGCCAGTAGATAATGATGAGCACCTGCGAGAGGCTTACGCTGCAGGCCGTAACGGCCAGCCAGCCCTCATGCCGGAGCAGGTAGCCCACCAGGGCCAGCAGGAAACCCAGGCAGGTGACCAGCCAGAGGCGCGTCAGCAGAGTGCCTACGTCGGCCGATATGGGAATGAGCGTTTTGCCCGTCATCGGCGTGGTGACCGTTAGGTGCCACTGGCTCACGAAGCCCATCAGGTGAATAAGGCCGTGGGTGAGCAGCAGAAAAGCAAACAGGTAGCGAAACATAGGGGTAGTTGGTTTAGCCAGGCAGCCATTTGCTAACGAAAGGGGATGCAGGACAACGGCAAACGGCGCTACTGACCTTAAAGTTGAGGTTTGGTGCTTTACCCTTCCATGAGGCTGCTCATCCCACAGGTTGACCAGCCTCAGTCTGCCGGTGCAGGGTCCGTTGCTTACTTACGATCATCTGATAGCGGCCTCGGCTGGCGAACGTGGACACAAGGTCGAAACTGAGCAGGACCATACCCTGTAAACAGATGGCTTCACCAAAACCCAGCCGCAGAGCCCGATGGGTAGCTGCTCCTGTTGCTGACATACATAGCCACAGCCCAGTTATGATATAGAGCAGGTCCAGCCCTAGATTGACCGCCAGGAACCGGCGAAATTCGCGCTCCTTTTTGGCCGTTACCCGCACTGAGAGAGCAGGAGAGAGTTGGTTTGCCTTGTACAGACACCATCCGGATATCAGCAGGTTGATGCTTCCCCAGGCAGCGTGCATGTGGACGAAGTGGTGCCACTGCCCGTTGGTAAACTGCATGGCAACGCCCCCCACCACCAGGCTCAGGATGGCCCAACTGGCGTAGCAGAGCGCGTGCGTCAACTGATGCCTGCGCAGGGGCAGCGACAAACGTTTGTAGTCAGGGTATGTTCTCATGCCTGCAACGTGAGCTGGTTAGCAACCGCAAAGTTGCTGGTAGCCATGCACGTGCAGGCTGCTTCTGGTCAGCTATTGAGCTGATTTGCAACAGCTGGGCGGGGCTTCACTTGGCAATTGTATCCGCACCACGGCATGCCTGAGCAGGCATGGGCAGGTGTCGGCAGATACAATTGAGCAGATCAGCCTCCGTAAAGGGTTTTGTCAGGTAACCCGTGGCCCCCATAGCGAAGCCTTTCTCCTGATCAGCTGGTTCGGTTTTAGCCGAAAAAAAATAGAACGGCAACTGCTTAAATCGCCCGTCGGCCCGGATGGTCCGCAGCACGTCATACCCACTGATGCCGGGCATCTGTACGTCGCAGAAAACCAGATCGGGCTGTTTGTTGCAAATGGCCGTAAGGCCATGTTGCCCGTCATCGGCCAGGGCGGTTTCAAACCCCAGAATGGCTAATAGCTCAACCGTGTTGTCGCCAATAGCTTCGTCGTCTTCAATAACCAGGATCGTTTTCATAACACGGCAGGGTATATGGATGAACAGGCAATATGACCAACCCGGATGGGCAACGCCTAGTGAATATAAGCAACCTGCAAGTGCCCGCAACCAATTGCCTGCGTTAAAATTAGGTTGCTATAAACATGGCCAGGGAAAATGTACTTACTTAGTTACGAGGCAGTTTACTTAACTCGGCAGAGAAAGTCGCCGTGGGCAAGGAAATAGCCACAAACAGAAGACGCCAACGCCCTGGGGCAGAATTGTATTGCACAATTCTGCCCCAGGGCGTTGGCGTCTTCTGTTTGTAACTTCTTAAAAACCGGCTACGTGTTCAGTCAGGTGTTCTTCGGCCTGCCCAACAGCCGCTACGCCCCGCAAAAACGCATCGGGGTTGAACGACAGACTGTTGATACCCGCCTTTACCAGAAATTCGGCAAAGGCCGGGTTGTCGCTGGGGCCTTGTCCGCAGATGCCCACGGGCGTACCCGTCAGGTGAGCCGAAGTCAGCAGCATGGCGATCAGGTCGCGCACGGCGGGGTCATTCTCGCTAAACAGCCCCTGCACCGTCGACGAGTCGCGGTCCACGCCGAGGGTGAGCTGGGTGAGGTCGTTTGAGCCGATGGAGAAGCCATCGAATAACTGGGCAAAGTCGTGCGCCTGAAGGACATTGCTGGGGATTTCGGCCATAACATACACTTCCAGGCCGTTTTCGTGCTGTCGAAGTCCAAATTTTGCCATCTGCTTCAACACCTGCCGCCCTTCGCCCACGGTGCGGCAGAAAGGGATCATCAGCTTCACGTTGGTCAGGCCCAGGTCATTACGTACCCGACGCATGGCCTCGCACTCGAGCCGGAACCCCTCGGCATACCGGTCGTCGTAATAGCGGCTCGCCCCGCGCCAGCCCAGCATGGGGTTTTCTTCAGTAGGTTCAAAAGCCTTGCCCCCCAGCAGATTAGCGTACTCGTTGGTTTTAAAATCGGAGAACCGCACAACCACGGGCCGGGGATAAAACGCGGCCGCCACCAGGGCTACCGACTGCGCCAGCTTGTCGACGAAGTAGGCTTTCTTGTCGGCATAGCCGTGGGTACGTTCATAGATCTGCCATACCGCGTCCGGGTCGGGCAGGTTGGGGTAGTTGATCAGGGCCATGGGGTGAATGCCAATGTCGTTGCTGATGCTGAATTCCATTCGGAACAACCCTACACCCTGACAGGGTAGCTGACTCAGCCGCAGGGCCTGTGCCGGGTCGGCCAGGATAAGCATACAGGGCGTGTGGGGCGCAGGCAGGTGAGCCAGATCGGTTTGCCGTTCGGTCCAGGCTAACGTACCGGCATATACGACACCCTGCTGACCGTCTACGCAGCTGACGGTGAGGTGGTGGCCCTCGTGAATGACCTGGGTGGCGGTGTTGGTGCCCACCACGGCCAGGGCACCAATTTCGCGGGCCACAATGGCGGCATGGCTGGTGCGCCCACCCCGGTTAGTCACAATGGCCGACACCCGTTTCAGGATCGGGTCCCAGTCGGGCGTCGTGATGTCGGTAATCAGGATATCGGTTGGACACAGATCAGCGGGTACGTCCTGGGGGGAGTTGACCACGCGGGCCGTGCCCGTCACGATGCGGTGGCCGATGCCGTTGCCCTGGCACAACACCGTGCCGGGCTGGGTTAGCTGGTAGTCCGTAATCGTTGTTAAGGTGCTGTCGGCCAGCGTGGTAACGGGGCGGGCCTGCACAATATACATCTCGCCGTCGAGGCCATCTTTAGCCCATTCAATATCCATGGGCTGGCCGTAGTGCCGTTCAATCAGCTGCGCCCAGCCGGCTAGCTGGTTTACTTCCTTATCACTCAGCACCAGTTGATGGCGCCGTTCCACCAGCGTGGGAATGTTCAGGGTGTGGTGTTCGCCGGGCGTATCGGCGTAGATCATCGTCATCGATTTGTCGCCCACTTTCCGGGTCAGCACGGCGTTGAGCAGGCCGATGGATGGTTTGAAAACATAATATTCGTCGGGATTGACGGTACCCAACACCACGTTTTCGCCCAGGCCCCAACTGCCCGTGATGAGCATGACCTGATCGTGGCCCGTATCAGGGTCGACGGTAAAGCACACGCCCGACGAGGCCAGGTCTGACCGCACCATGCGCTGCACCCCCACCGACAGGGCTACCTTCAGGTGGTCGAAGCCGTGGTCGTTGCGGTATTTGATGGCGCGGTCGGTAAACAGCGAGGCGTAGCAGGCCCGGCAGGCCCACAGCAGTTCGTCGTCGGTGCGCACGTTCAGAAACGATTCGTGCTGTCCGGCAAAGCTGGCGGTGGCTAAGTCTTCGGCGGTGGCACTGCTGCGCACGGCCACCTGAATGGCTTTGGAACTCTGTTTGCGCAACGCCCGAAAGGCTTTTTTGATGGCCGTCGCCACCGCAGCAGGCAGCGATGCCTGCCCAAACAGTGCCCGGATGGCCGTGCCCGTTTCGGCCAGATTAGCGTAGGTGGTGGTATTGAGGTTAGCCAGGAGTTGCCGGAGGGGCGCTTCCAGTTGGTTTTCCTGCAGAAACGCGCGGTAGGCGGCTGTGGTCAGCGCGAAGCCGTCGGGCACCTGAACGCCCTGCTCATCCAGGGCGCTGACCATCTCGCCGAGCGAGGCGTTTTTGCCGCCTACCTGACGGACCATCTGGTTGGTAATCTGATGAAAAGGCAGTACGAAGGGGTCCATGACAACGTCTGTTTAGGGGGTTGATACAGGCCCAAAAATAGAGTCGACCCTCACCCGGCATCGTGAGCGTTGTTAGGGGACCGGCTGAGTTTTGTCAGTCAGCCCGGCGGTGCTTATGCCGCCAGTTTGACCGAGGTCATGGTTAGCGAACCGGCCACGGCTTTGTCGTTGAAAAAAGATACGTTATCGGCAGGGCCCTGCAAGCCCAGCGTATACATCAGCGGCAGGTAGTGCTCCGGCGTGGGTATAGCCAGCAGGGCGTCTTTCCCCAGCGTGCTGTAGTTGATGAGCGGTTTGTGATCGCCCGATTCAATCAGCGTTTTAAACGTGTTGTTTATGGTCACGGCCCAGTCGTAGCCGTAGTCTGTATCGTTCAGCCGGTCCCAGGCGGCCATCCACAGGTTGTGCACCATGTTGCCGCTACCCATTATGAGTACCCCCTTTTTCCGCAAGGCGTAGAGTTCACGGGCCAGGTCGTAATGGTACTGCGGGCCTTTGGTATAGTCGATGCTGAGTTGCAGCACCGGAATGCTGGCGGTGGGGTACATGTGCCGCACGATGGTCCAGGTGCCGTGGTCAAGTCCCCAGTCGTGGTCCAGCTCAACATGCGCCGAGTGAATCAGTTGCGTGGTTTTCAGCGCCAGCGCGGGCTGACCGGGGGCGGGGTACTGCACCTCGAACAGGGCGGGCGGGAAGCCACCGAAATCGTGAATGGTTTTGGGGAAATCCATCGCCGTAATGCGTGTTCCCCGCGTAAACCAGTGGGCCGACACCACCAGCACGGCAGCTGGAACGGGAATTTCACCCGCCAGTTTGGTCCATCGGCGGCTAAATTCGGTATCCTCAATGCCGTTCATGGGCGAACCGTGACCAACGAACAGCACCGGCATCAGTTGATCCTGCACGGGCAGGCCGTCGGTGAAGGTTTTGAAGGCAGCTAAGGTTGTCATGTTTTGGCCTTTTAGATACCTAGTTGCTTGTTGTAGCTCTGGTTATCCCAGAAAAGATGCTCTTCGGTCATTACCCCATTGGTCCACAACCCAACCGTTGCCATGGGTAGCCTGAAGGCTTTACCGGTGGGGGTAATGAATTTGCCGTTGTCAACAGGCATCGGTTTGGTGAATGTCCCTTCCATTACGCCTGTCACCACCGTGTAGTTGCCCGACCCAAAGGCAATAGGATGTTGCTTAATGCGGGTGTCGGGGGCGAAAACAAACAGCTTTTTCAGGTCGTCGATGTGCACGTCGATGCCCTGCGCCATGTGGCCATCGGGCCAGTAAACTTTAATGTCTTTGGCGTGGCTTTCCCGCAGACGGTCCCATTTCTGGTTACTGAACACGTCGAAGTCCAGCACGTCAAAAGTTTTCAGGTGGCTGGCTATCGTGTCGTTCGATGCCACCAGTTGCAGGGCAACCTGCCGCAGGCTGTCGACGTTAGTCGATTCGCCGGCGGTTGTGGCTGCATGTTGCTGGCAGCTTGCCAACCCCAGCGTGGTCACGGCCAGGGCCACGGCCAGGGCCAGCATAAGTGCCCGAACAGGCGTTTTGGCGGTCTCCGTTGGCCGTTTGACGGTATCGGCCGTTTTGGTCAGCACCGCATCCACACTGGCTTTACCACCCCCGGCAATCAGCGCGACCAGGGCCAGGCCAAACAGCAGGATGAAGTATTCCAGCCCTTCGCCCTGGTTGGCCTGCATGTACCAGTTCATAAAAAAGCCATTGTGCAGGTGCGAGGTCAGCACCACGCCGAGGAAGTTGCCCAGGATGCCCAGTGCCGCAACGCGGGTGGCAGCACCAAAAATGAGCATCAGCGAACCGAAAAATTCAACCAGGATAACCAGCAGGGCCACGATCCAGGGCAAGCCTGCCGTACCGGTCATAAAGCCCATCGTGCCCTCGAAGCCGTAGCCCCCAAACCAGCCCAGCAGTTTTTGTGCCCCGTGCGGAAAAACCACAATGCCTAAGGCCAGGCGGGCAATCAGGGCCGTTGTGTTGGCCCCGTTGGTGGCGAATATCGTTTTCATGTTCTTGTGTGTTTCTTAGGGTTAAACTGTTTTGTGTCAACTAGTTGTGCAGGATTTTCCAGCCGGCCAGCCAGTTATAGCCGTTCTTCAGGGTCAGCTGAATCAGTAGCAGCGTCATGTTCTCCAGCGTGCGGCTCACCGACAGATCACCGGCTACGATGGGGTTAAACCCGGCCGTTGCCACCAGGTCTGAGACGGTCTCAACAGCGGCGGTATCGTTGCCCGCCACAAACGCATCGGCCTGCTGACCCGCAATGACCGGCGTAGCGAAGTCGGCGGCAAACACGGTGCTGAATGCCTTCACGACGTTGGCGTTGGGCAGGCGCTTTTGCAACTCTTCGGCAGCGCTGGTATTGGGGGCAGTTACCAATCCGCTGTAGGTTTCGTTGAGCGGGTTGGCTAAGCTGACCACAACTTTCTGGTTGGCAACCGCTTCGATTTGGGCGGCTATGTCGGCCTCGGCTGCGTGGGGTACGGCCAGAATAATGACGTCGGCCTCCTAAGAGACATCGGTTAGGCGTTGGTGGGCTTCCACGTCGGCCGAGGGGTTGGCTGCCCTGATGTCAGCAAGCAGCGTTTGTAGTTTGTCCTGGTCATTGCCGAACAGCAGCAGCCGATCAGTGCCTTTTGCCAGTGAGCGGCTGATACCCGACCCCATATTCCCCGTTGCGCCGATAACGGCTATCGTTTGCTTCGTTTTCATGTCGTTCTTCTTTTGTGACGACACAAAATTACCGGGCCGGGGAGGGGCCTACATTGCCCAAAATCAAGAAAGACCATTGATTCAGATCAATGGTCTTTCTTGTAAGAATCTGATTTTTAACAATTTAATTCTCGGCTATACGGCGGCGAATGCGGCTGAGGGTTTCGGGCGTCAGGCCCATATAAGAGGCAATCATGTGCTGTGGCACCCGTTGCACAATGTCGGGGTAGAGGGCAATCAGGTCCTGATACCGCTCTTCCGGCGACAGGCTGACGGTGGCGTTGAGGCGTTTCTGCAGGGCGATGTAGGCCCCCGTAATCAGGTCCAGCATATAGGTCTGGTAGCAGGGGGATCGTTGCAGCAATTCTTTATAGGCCGACTGGTTGATGAGCACCAGTTCCGAATCATCAATGGCTTCGATGTTGTAGCTGGATTCCTCGCCGGTCAGGAAGCTGTAGAGATCGGCGATGAACCAGCCCTCCAGCGCAAATTGCAAAATGTGTTCTTTGCCCTCACCGTCGACGGTGTAGGAGCGCAATGCTCCTTTCTCCACGAAGGCAATGACCTTACACACATCGCCCTCCTGCAGGAGATACTGCTTCTTACGAATTTTTTTCACCGACAGAAAGCGCTGAATCAAGGCCTGATCGTCGGCCGTAAGTGGCATTTTTTTGGCAAGGTGCCGGAAGTAAACCTCATACATAAGGGTAAAAATAAGCCTCAGCAACAGGCATAAAAAGGAGTATTTCCAGGTAAAGAAACGCGCGGTTGCCGAGGTTATACCCAGCCCAAGAGTAAGCTCACAGGCGGTTAGTAGAGCCAGGAAGCGGGCGGAGCAGGCAGTACCGCTTCCAGGTAGCTGCTTTTCGGTTGGCTACGGCTTTCGACGAAAACCGCCGCCGCCAATGCCCAGCGTAATGTAAAACCCGTGCGGGGAATAGCGGCTGGCTACCAAAGTGGTTGACATTGGTCTATCCCCATGCCACGTGGCCGACGCCGTGGTGAGCCGGTAGCCTACCCGTAGGCTGAGCAGCGGCCCGGCCAGCAATAACGGGTCGTTGCCCGTAGAAACAATATGCCAGTCTACCGTCAGGCCCAGATCAGTAGCAAAGCCATCAAGTACGGACGTCTCTACGGTGCCGTCTGTTTGTATGGCATTGACGTTGAGCGAATTATAGCCGGGTCCAACGCTGGGATACAATTTGGTGCGCCGGGATTGCCAGGCTACCCAGCCCACCCATAGGTGCGCATTCGAGGCCGACGATTCCAGGCGGGGTTGTGCGCCAGCGGCAGAGAGGGGCTTGTTGGTCAGCGACGACGCCGTGGCGCCAATCAGCCAGCGATTGACCCGGATATACGCCTCGGCCCCCACCATCGGATACCCATCGTTTCCTGCCGATCTGATGGCCGGGTTTAGTTGGTGCATGGCACTGGCCGAGCCAGGCCAGACACTCTGCCCACCAAAGAGAAACCCCGCGCCGCCCCATACCGACTGGCTGTTGGCCAGTTGTGGCAACAAAACGAAAAAAAGCACCATCTGTGTAGCCGTTTTCATAGTCGCAACAGCCCAGGCAAAGCATATGGTGGCTACCCGGACTGAGGGCAAGCTACGGGTAGTTCATCGCCCGGCACCTGATGGCCGTTAGCCAGCCCGCTGATCTTTCTTACTCAGCTGCCTGCAACTAACCAGGACTAACCAGGGCGGGCCGGACTTGCTTTGCCCGCCAAATGACTGTCACTCCTTGTTAAGTTATAGATTTTGGCTATGACTACATAGAAACAATAAATAAAAGCTATACTGAAGATTGACCTACATTTGATCCGTCAACCAATAAAACGCTATCAAATATGGAGAATAACGCAGGTCCGGATACGACCGTGTGGGACGTTAATGACGAAAGCAAAGTCAACACGGTAGGCAAGTGCCCATTCTCAGGCGGGGCATTAAATAAAAGCGCCGGCGGTGGCACGAGAAACCGTGACTGGTGGCCGAATCAGCTTAAGCTGAATATCCTCCGTCAGCATTCGTCGCTGTCTGACCCAATGGGCGAGACGTTCAACTATGCTGAAGAATTCAAGACGCTCGATCTGGCTGCCGTGAAGCAGGACATCGTCGATCTGATGACCAAGTCGCAGGATTGGTGGCCCGCCGACTACGGTCACTATGGTCCTTTCTTTATTCGGATGGCCTGGCACAGTGCGGGTACCTACCGCATTGGCGATGGCCGCGGTGGCAGTAGCTCAGGCGCCCAGCGGTTTGCCCCCCTCAACAGCTGGCCCGATAACACCAACCTCGACAAAGCCCGCCTGTTGCTGTGGCCGATCAAGCAAAAATATGGTCGGAAACTGTCATGGGCCGACCTGATGGTGCTCACCGGCAACTGTGCCCTTGAGTCAATGGGCCTCAAGACGTTTGGCTTCGGCGGCGGACGGGAAGATGTCTGGGAGCCTGAGGAAGATATCTATTGGGGTTCAGAAACAGAATGGCTGGGCGATAACGTGCGCTACGCCGGCAGCAACGGTACGCGTAAACTGGAGCAGCCCCTGGGAGCCTCGCATCTGGGCCTCATCTACGTGAACCCGGAGGGTCCGAAAAGCAACCCTGACCCACTAGGTGCTGCCTACGACATCCGGGAGACGTTTGGTCGCATGGCCATGAACGACGAAGAAACCGTGGCCCTGATTGCGGGTGGACATACCTTCGGCAAAACCCACGGGGCGGCTGACCCGACCCACCACGTTGGTTCTGAACCCGCCGGTGCCACCATTGAAGAGCAAAGCCTTGGCTGGAAAAACTCGTTTGGTACCGGACGTGGCCCCCATACGATTACCAGCGGTCTTGAAGGTGCCTGGACCTCAACGCCAACCCAGTGGGGCAACGAATATTTCGACAACCTGTTCCGCTTCGATTGGGAAGTGTATAAAGGACCGGGTGGGGCGCATCAGTGGCGGCCAGTCAACGGTGCCGGTGCGGGTACCATCCCCGATGCCCATGACCCGTCGGTTCGTCACGCGCCGTTCATGCTGACCACCGACATCGCCATGAAGGCCGATCCTGCCTACGAGAAAATCTCGCGTCGCTTCTACGAGAATCCCGATGAGTTTGCCGACGCCTTTGCCCGTGCGTGGTTCAAGCTGACCCACCGCGACATGGGGCCAATTGAGCGTTACCTCGGCCCGGAAGTGCCCACCGAAGAGCTGATCTGGCAAGATCCTGTGCCCGCCGTTACGCATAAACTAGTTGACGATCAGGCTGTTGCTGCCTTGAAAAGCAAATTGCTGTCGTCGGGCCTGTCGGTGTCGCAACTGGTGTCTACGGCCTGGGCTTCGGCGTCTACCTACCGCAATTCCGACAAACGGGGTGGCACCAACGGCGCCCGCCTTCGTCTGGCACCGCAGAAAGACTGGGAAGCCAACAACCCCGCCGAACTGGCTAACGTGCTGAAGACCCTCGAAGGTATTCAGCAGGCGTTTAATGGCGCGCAGGCTGACGGTACGCAGATTTCGCTGGCCGACCTGATCGTGCTGGGTGGCTGCGCCGGCGTTGAGCAGGCAGCCAGGAATGCTGGCTACGAGGTAACGGTACCGTTCACGCCGGGCCGGACAGATGCCTCGCAGGAGCAAACGGATGTTCGCTCATTTGATGCCCTGGAGCCAGGAGCCGACGGGTTCCGCAACTACCTGAACGCCCGGCATAAGTCGGCAGCTGAAGATATGCTGATCGATAAAGCCCAGCTGTTGACGCTGACGATTCCCCAACTGACGGTGCTCATTGGGGGTATGCGGGTGCTGAACACCAACTTCGACCACTCGAAACATGGTGTCTTCACGCAGCGTCCCGAGGTGCTTACCAATGATTATTTCATTAACCTGCTCGACATGGGTACCACCTGGCGCGCTACGTCCGACGCCCAGAACCTGTTTGTGGGTAGTGATCGCAACACGGGCGAACCCAAATGGACCGGCACCCGGGTTGACCTGATCTTCGGGTCGAACTCAGAACTCCGCGCCATTGCGGAAGTATATGGGTGTGAAGATTCGCAGGAGAAATTCGTGCGCGACTTCGTAGCAACCTGGGCGAAGGTGATGAATCTTGGCCGCTTCGATCTGGCCTGATTGCCGTTGGTTGTCTGGTTCTAGTAGGAGAAGAGGTGGCCTGGCAACGGGCCACCTCTTCTCTATTTCCCGCAGGTTGCTGGTGGCGTGGCATGCTATCTTCGCATAAATAAACCAACTGGATGCGTACACTTTTCTTTACGGCGCTCATGTTCTATACGCGGTTGCCGGTGCCAAAAAACATCGACCATTCCGAAGTTTTATTGAACCGGTCGACGGTGTTTTTTCCCTTCATCGGCTGGATCGTGGGGGGTATTGGGTTTGGCACCTACTGGCTGTGTACGTACCTGTTTCCCCCCGAACTGGCTGTTTTGTTTAGCATGATCGCCACGGTCTGGGTCACGGGGGCTTTTCACGAAGACGGGTTCGCCGATATGTGCGACGGCTTTGGCGGTGGCTGGAGCAAACAGCAGATTCTGACCATCATGAAAGACAGTCGCCTGGGTACCTACGGGGCCGTCGGGCTGGGGCTGCTGCTGGCCGTGAAATATTTCGCGCTTATGCGGTTGCTTCCCGGCGAGGCGATGGGTTGGCGGGTGGCGTTGAAGTTTATTTCGGCGCATAGCTTGAGCCGGTGGGTGGCTACCACGATCATTGCGGCCATGCCCTACGCCCGCGAAGATGAGCAGTCGAAGGCCAAACCCATTGCCAAAGGTGGCCTGTCGGGTTGGCCGCTGGTGGTGGCTACGCTGTTTGGCTGGTTGCCCACGCTGGCACTGGTGATTATCAGCGGCCTCTGGATCTACCTCACCTTCCTGATTCCGCTTTGGCTGGTACGCTGGCGGCTGATGGCGTTCTTCCGGAAATGGCTTGGTGGCTACACCGGCGATTGTCTGGGAGCCACCCAACAACTTACCGAAGTGGTTATCTATTTGTCCTACATCTCGCTGGTGTGGGTTAGCGTGTAACAATCCATGACGATCTACCTTATTCGCCATACCGAAGTGGGTGTGGGCCGGAGCATCTGCTACGGCAACTCCGACGTTGACCTGGCCGACAACTACCCCGACCAACTGGCCCGGATACGAAACAACCTGCTCACCCCGCCCGACCTGATCTGGTCGAGTCCGCTGAGCCGCTGCCGTCAGCTGGCGCAGGACCTGGCCCCGTCCGATACCGTTATTCAGTTTGACGAACGCCTCCGCGAATACCATTTCGGCGATTGGGAGATGCTGCCCTGGACCGATATCCCCCGCGCCGCCCTTGATGGGTGGATGGCTAACTTCGTGACGAACGCTCCCCCTGGGGGAGAGTCGTTTCAGGCCCTGGCGAACCGCGTTGGTGCTTTCTGGGACGAACAAATTTTGCCGCTGGCAGCGCAGGAAGGCCCAAAAACGGTCTATGTGGTGGCCCACGGTGGGGTGATCCGTACGTTGCTTTGTCTGTTCTTAGACCTATCTTTGCACAACGCCTACCGCCTCAACCTGGACTATGCTGCCGTATCAAAAGTGGCTATTCAGCAGGGGACTTATCAGGTAGCCTACATCAATCGTTAAATCAAAACAGACGTCTTTTGCGTCAACGAACGTCACTTCCAGTAATGAAACCGCTCCAGATTCGCCTAACCACGGCTGCTTCACTTGTTTTGCTCGTTGCCCTGTCGCGCTCTTTACCCCACCCGCCCAACGCCACCCCCGTGATGGCGATGGCCCTGTTCGGCGGTGCTCTGTTCGACAAAAAGTGGGTTGGCTTGGTTGTGCCTACGCTGGCCATGCTCCTGAGCGATGCCTTTATTGGTTTTCACGGTACTATGGGCGCGGTCTATAGCTCGTTTGCCCTGGCCTGGCTCATTGGAGCCGTCGCCCTACGCCAGCCTACGTTCGGGCGGGTTGTGGCCGGTTCACTGGTGGCATCGGTGCTGTTTTTCCTGATCACCAACTTCGCCGTGTGGTACGGCAGCAGCTTCTACCCACAAACGGGCGCGGGCCTGCTGGGTTGCTACGCAGCTGGCCTGGCGTTCTACAATAACCAGTCGTTTTTTGTTAACGCCCTCCTCGGCGATCTCTTCTTCAGCGGCCTGCTCTTTGGTGGCTACGCCCTGCTGCAACGTCGCTTCCCGGTGTTGAAGGTGGCGTAAGCTCTTCGCAACAGTTCATAAAAAAGTGGCCTCTGGTGATCCGGAAGCCACTTTTTTTATGGAGTCGTGCTGTCAGGTTCGCTAACCTGACAGCACGACTCCATATTCGACCCCAGCGGGGTCTGGTCTTTGTAGAACCAATCCCATCAGCGCAGTATGTTTCGACTCCAGCGGAGTCGCGTCTTTGTCAGAGCATTGGCCAAGTAAGGTTGTGGTAAACGAGAAGACAATAAGACGCGACTCCGCTGGAGTCGAAACATACTGCGCCGACGGGACCGTTTCTACAAAGACTAGACCCCGCTGGGGTCGAATACTGTGTAAGGATGTAGCTTGCGTAGCTTTATCTAGCTTGGTAGAGACGAGGCGGTTTCACCATCAGGCACGACCCCACAAAAAAAGCCCGGACCTCACGGCCCGGGCGCATCTCACAGGTTATTTGGTACTGTCTTAGTTCGGCATCAACACCGTGTCGATCACGTGGATCACGCCGTTAGACTGGTTGACGTTGGCGATGGTAACGGTCGACGTGCCACCTTTCTCGTCGATCAGCATAAGTTTTTTGCCTTTCTGCATGGCCGTCAGCGAACCACCGGCTACCGTTTTCAGCATGGCTTTACCACCGCCGTCTTTAATCGCTTTCATGAGTTCCAGAGCGGTCATTTTACCAGCTACTACATGGTAGGTCAAAATGCTCGTCAGCGTTGCTTTGTTTTCTGGCTTCACCAGCGTCTCTACGGTACCGGCAGGCAGTTTGTTGAAGGCTGCGTTGGTAGGGGCAAACACCGTGAACGGACCCGGGCCAGACAGTGTCTCAACCAGACCAGCCGCCTTAACCGCTGCTACCAGCGTAGTGTGGTCTTTTGAGTTCACTGCGTTTTCAATAATGTTTTTCGAAGGGTACATGGGGGCACCACCTACCATTACAATCTTTCCCTGAGCGAAAGACGATTGACCGACAGCCAAAAGGGCCACTGCACCAAGAATAAATTTGAAAGAAGTCATGAGCTTTGCAGGAAAACCTGCGTTTGTTAGTGAATTTGTTTGAGATCGACTCTCGGAAACATCTACGGAGATAAGCGTACGTTCAGATTGGCAGCTGGCTAAAAAAATATCAAAAAAGGCCCTGAACACGTGTTCAGGGCCTTTTTTGATGTGTTGACTATACTTTGCTTGACTATCACCGACCACCCGGTGGGCAGTTTTTCTTCAGAAAATTAGTGTACAGGGCATTTAGGTGTTGCCGCGTACCAGCCCCTTCATAAATCCCGTGCGACCGGTTGGGGTAGGCCATAAACTGAAACTGTTTGTTGTATTTAACCAGTTCATTGACCAGCATTTCGGCGTTGGCGTAGTGCACGTTATCGTCGCCGGTACCGTGGATGTAGAGCAGGTTGCCGCGCAGGTTTTTGGCGTGCGTGATGGGCGAACCCGCCACAAAATCGTCTCTGTTCTCCTGCGGCAGGCCCATATACCGTTCCTGATAAATGTTGTCGTAGGTAAGCTGGTTAGCCACCGCCGCCACGGCAATACCCGTTTTGTAAATGTCGGGGTACTGAAACAGCAGGTTCAGCGTAGACGACCCGCCGCCGCTCCAGCCCCACACGGCCACCCGGCTCGTGTCGATGTAGCTATGGCGACTGAACAGGGCCTTCGCGCCCATGGCCTGATCGCGGATGTTGAGCCGGCCAATCTGCCGGTAGATGCTCTTGCGCCAGGCGGCTCCCTTCAGCGTGGGCGTGCCCCGGTTGTCGAGGGCAGCGTAGATGTAGCCTGACTTGGCCATCCCTTCGGTGTACATATTGTTCTCGCCCGCGCCGAAAACGTCGTTGGTTGTGGTTCCGGCGGGTTCGCCGTAGACGTAAAAAACGATGGGGTATTTTTTGGTACTATCGAAATCCGTCGGCAGAGCCATCCAGCCATCCAGTGTCACGTTGTCGGCGGTGTTAACGGTAAAAAACCGCACGTTACGGCCCGATTCTGCCGAAGGGCGCGGGTTGGTGCCGGGGCGCAGGGGCTTATGGTCGGCAAGGGTAACGAAGGCGCGGGTAGGCGGGGTACGGTGGCTCGAAAAGCTGTGGAAGGCCAGCTGTCCGTTGGGCGATACGTCGTAGCTGTGGGTGCCAATCAGTTCGGCGGGCGAGAGCCGTTCCGCCTTGCCGCCCGCCAGCGGCACCCGGTAGAGGTACCGCTGCGTGGCGTTGTCGGGCGAGGCGGTGAAATACACGAAGCCGGACGCGGAACCGCCCCCCCGCTCGTCGATGCGTTCCAGTTCGGCCATATCGTAGTTGCCGGGTGTAAGCAGGGTCTGCTGTTTGCCATCGCGGCTGAATTTATAGATGTGCCGCCAGCCGTCTTTTTCCGACACCCACAAAAACGATTTGCCCCCGTCGACCCACTCCCAGCCGGTCGGGTCGTCGCGGTCCCAGCGGGCTTTAATGTCGATCCAGGCGTTGTCAGTTTCGGTGAAGATGGGCTTTACGGTGTTCTTCGCCGCGTCGCAAACGAAAAGGATAGACTCGTTCTGTTTGCGGTTCAACTGCTGGACAATCAGCTCGTTGCCCGATGGTCCCGTGGTCGGAAACCACTCGGCCCGGACCAGGTAATGCTGCGCCGGGTCACCGGGGAGGGGTAGCCAGCGTGTCTTGCCACCCGTGGCGTTTACCAGCCCAAGGCGGGTAGGGGAGGGCGACTCACCCACCTTTGGGTATTCGACCGGGATGGTGTATGAATAGATCGAGTCGGTGTTGTTGATCATCAGGAAATCGCGGATTTTGCTCGCGTCTACCTGCCAGTAGGCCAACTGCTTGCTGTCGGGACTCCAGCGGAAACCATCGCGGCAACCAAATTCCTCTTCATAGGCCCAGTCGAAGGTGCCGTTGATGCGTTGGCGGGTGCCATCGCTGGTAAGCTGGGTGACTTTGCCGGTGGCGATTTCTTCCGAAAACAGGTTGCTTTTGCTCACATAGCCCACCCGCTTGCCGTCGGGCGAGAGCTTGGCATATAGCAGCGACTGCGCGGGTTGTTTAGCTCCTATCTGTTTTAACTGGCCGGTTTGGCGACCCATCGGGCGCGTCAGGACGTAATAATCACCCCGCGTATTGTATCGCCAGACGCGGGCCGTATTGGTGAAAATAAGTACCTGCGACGAATCCTGACTAAAAGCAAAATCGGCCACGTTGATGGGGCCTTTGCCGTTTGCCGGCGTAAGCTGCGCGGCGGTGACGAGGGTCGTTTCCTGCCCGGTGCGCACGTCGGTGCGGGTAATGCCGCCTTTGGCTGCCTGAATGGTAGCGTTGCCGTCGGCGCTCCAGCGCAGGTTACGCGACCGGAATTGAGCCGTTGCCGACAGCGAAACGCCTACCAGCAGCAGCACACCAATTTTTCGTGAAAAATGCATTGAATGATTGATTGAAGGTAGGGGACCGGCATCATCTGCGGTCGCCTGTTTTTATTGTGCCGTGAAGTTAAACCGTAAGGCGTAAATACCTTTACGTTACCTATGCACCTGTTTTACCAACCCGCGCTTTCGCCCACCGACACCTCCGGCACGCTCACCGACGACGATGCCCGGCACGCCACCCGCACCCTTCGTCTCGGCCCCGGCGAGGCTATTGCGGTGACGAATGGACGCGGAAATCGTTTCCTGAGCGTTATCACAAAGGCCGATAACAAGCAGTGCGCGTTCCGGGTAGAAACAGTTGACACAGTCGCACCGCGCCCGTTTTCCGTACGTATCTGCGTGGCTCCAACCAAGAACCTGGATCGTGTGGAGTGGTTTGTGGAAAAGGCCGTTGAACTGGGCATTGAGCGGATCAGTTTCTTCTTCGGACAGCACTCCGAACGGCGTGTGTTGAAGCTGGAACGCATTGAAAAAATTGCCGTAGCGGCCATGAAACAGTCGCTGCAAGCGTGGTTGCCCCAACTAGACGAGGCTGTTCCGCTGGCGCAGTTATTAAAACAGCCTGCTGATGGTCAACGGTTTATTGCCCACCTACCAGAAGATGGTCAGGCTCCACATTTGTTTAGTGCCGCCGGACCGGCTCAACAGTATATTGTGCTTATTGGCCCGGAAGGCGATTTTTCGGCACAGGAAGTGCAGCAGGCTATTGACGCAGGCTTCCAGCTTGTGACCCTTGGCCCCAACCGCCTCCGCACCGAAACCGCCGCCTTGAGCGCCTGTCAGAGTTTGAATTTGTTGAACGTAGTAAATCTAGTAAACCTATAAGGTTTCCGAAACCTTATAGGTTTGAACAATAGCCCTATGAAACGACTCCTGGTCCTACTTGTACTCATCATTCATCATTCATCGTTCACTATTTCTGCGGCCCACGCCCAGCCCTATGGCTTCAAGATTGCCAAACTGAAATACAACGGTGGCGGTGACTGGTACGCCAACAAAACCTCGCTGCCGAACCTGATCAAATTTGCCAATCAGCAGCTGCGGATGGCCATTTTTCCCGAAGAAGACATCGTGGAGGCGGGCAGCCCCGACCTGTTTTCGTACCCATTTGTCCACATGACCGGTCACGGCAACGTGTCGTTTTCAGAGGGCGAGGTCGACAACCTGCGGAAATACTTGCAGTCGGGTGGGTTTCTGCACGTCGACGATAACTACGGCCTCGATAAGTTTATCCGCCGCGAAATGAAGCGGGTGTTCCCTGATTTGTCTTTTGTGGAACTGCCTTTTTCGCACCCTATCTATAACCAGAAGTTCAAGTTTCCAAACGGTTTGCCGAAGGTGCATGAGCATGATGGCAAGGCCCCGCAGGGATTTGGCCTGATCTATCAGGGACGATTAGTGTGTTTTTATAGTTATGAGTGTGACCTGGGTAACGGCTGGGAAGATCAGGTGATCTACAACGATCCCGAATCGGTCCGTCAGGCGGCGCTGCGTATGGGTGCCAACCTGTTGCAATACGCGACTACAGTGGCCAATTGACAATATTAGCCAATTAAATACGCCAGCAACGGGTGGAAAGGCCTTGTAGTCCCCGAAAAATCTTATTTTTGTTAAGTCATTCGTTTTTGTTTTTGCTCAATAGTTAAACGTTAACCACTGTGATCGTTATCGCCGCCTTTGCCGCGCACTGGTACCTCTCATTGTTCTGCCAGACCTTCTTTCTGCACCGTTATTCGGCCCATAAGATGTTCTCGATGAGTAAGTTCTGGGAGCGGTTCTTCTACGCCCTGACCTACGTCTCGCAGGGATCGTCGTATCTAAGCCCACGGGCCTATGCCGTGTTGCACCGGATGCACCACGCCTTCAGCGACACCCCCCGTGATCCCCACTCGCCACACCACACCAAGAACGTGTTTACGATGATGTGGCAGACCAAAAACATTTACAACGCCGTGTTGCACCGCAAGCAGGCCATCGAACGGCAGTTTGACCGCAACTATCCCGAGTGGAATTTTATCGAGAAAGTAGGCGACTCATGGTTATCGCGGGCCGGATGGGGCGTGGCCTATAGCCTGTTCTACATTTTTGCGTTCATTTATCTTGACATGCACTGGGCGTTTTTCTTCCTGCTGCCCGTCCACTTCGTGATGGGGCCCGTTCACGGCGCGATTATCAACTGGAGCGGACACAAGTACGGATACAGTAACTTCGACAACCACGATAAATCAAAGAATTCACTGATCATGGACGTGGTCATGATGGGTGAGCTGTTCCAGAACAACCACCACAAATTGCCCAATTCGGCCAACTTCGGGGCCAAGTGGTTTGAGTTTGACCCTACCTACCCGATGATCAAAGTGCTCTCGAAGCTACGCATCATCAAGATGCGCCCCGCCAAAGCCACCGCCGAGTTTGAAACCGGCCACGAGCGTCGGGTAGAGGCCTAGAAAGAGGTTTGTTTGACGCCTATGGTATGAAGCCGCTCCGGAGCAATTTGGAGCGGCTTTTTTGTGTACTACCTAACTGGCACTCCGTACGCTTCCCGAATCTCCGCTGACAATGGTGCCACCTTACCCGGATTTTTCTTTAGCCAGTTCAATGCCCCTTCTGGCGTGAGCCAAAGTACCTTGTTGGAATCGGTCGCAATCCAATTCCCGTCAGGTGAGAACACCGCCGAGGAGACAGAACCCTGGATGGGTAGTGTGTAGAGTTGCTTGCCCGTATGGTCCCAGACGGTAACAGCTTTGTGATCAGCAACCGTAATAATTTGCTGCCCATCGGGTGAGAAGTTTGCTGAGTTGACTAAACCCGGCACCCGGAATGCTTTGATCCGCTTACCGTTCCAATCCCAAATTGTAACCGTACCGTCTCTATTAACATCCAAATAATTATCCTCAGTGTAAATGGAAGAAGTAAGTATCAGACTTTGACTAGGCGAGAATACAGCCGATGTGACAAAATCTCTGTATTTGTTGTAAGGCAGTTTTAGCAGAAATTTTCCGCTGCTATCCCAAACAGTAGGCTTGTCTGTAGCGGATGTAGTCAATAGTCGGCTCCCATCACGTGAAAATACCGCCGAGTTTATAGAACCTTGGGGGAGTACACATAATGGCTTTCCATTCTCATTCCAGACTGCGGTTTTACCCCCATGAGAACGGGTTAGGACCCATTTAGCAGATGGTGAGGCTATCGCAGAATACATTAGATCTGGCATAAATAGCGTATATAGCCGCTGCCCGTTTTGTCCCCAGACGGTAATTGTACTATCACTAGCTGTCGTAAGCATCTGGCTCCCGTCTGGCGAAAACACAGCTGAGTATACCTTGCCTCGGTGTGGGAGTGTCAGCAGCCGATTTCCCTCAAGGTCCCAGACCGTTGCTGTAGTATCTCCATATTGCCTTGACGTGGTCAGAATTCGATCTCTATCAGGCGAAAAGGACACTGTATTGACAGTAGCCTGCTTATAGCGCGTCCTCAGCCAGTTTCTGTCAATGTGCCAAACCCAGACTCCCCCATCCAGCGTTTGCGTGAGAATCTGACTGCCATCTGGCGAGAAAGCCGCTGATTTCACGCCGCTCTTGTGATCGAAAACCTGTAACAATTTTCCCTCAAGATTCCAGATCCTCGCCATCTTGTCGCCCGATGCGGTCAGTATTTGGGTTCCATCCGGTGAGAACACCGTTGAGGAGACTGCACCTGGAATAAAAATTGGTAATTATATACGTGACAAACCCAAAATTTAATCCTAATTTTGGGATCAAATACTTGTTTATCAAGTAGTTAACTCTTATATTTAAGCCATAATCGAATACGAAAATGGCTAAGAAATCCGCTTTTACTCTGGCAGATCTCGGTGAGAAATTCTCCGACGAATTAACCTGCAAAAAGTATTTGGCGGGTCTACGCTGGAAAGGTGGCGATGCCGTTTGCCCTCACTGTGGTCATAAGAAATCCTACGTCTTCGCTAATGGGGATTGCAAGTGTGCTTCCTGTCGTAAGAAATACAGCGTAAGGGTAGGTATTATTTTTGCCATGCGAGGAAAGTCATTCGATGCGCCTATGACGGGCGTTGTTGAGTTGGACGAGACTTATGTAGGTGGCAAAGAAGCCAATAAACATAAGTCAAAGCGCACCGAAGGGACGCAAGGGCGTAGCACCAAAGTAAAGGCTCCCGTATTCGGTATGGTTGAGTGTAATGGGCGCGTGGTAGCTATGACGGTAAAGGCGGTTGATGCTAAAACGTTAGAACCAATCATTACCCAACACATCAAAGTAGGCGCTAAAATCATGACTGATGAGTGGACGGCTTATGTCCGCTTACACCGCTTGTATGACCACCAAATCGTACGGCACGGTCAAGGCGAGTACGTTAGTGGTGAGGCCCACACGAATACGCTGGAAGGGTTCTGGTCGTTATTAAAACGGGGTATCATCGGCATTTACCATCACGTCAGTATCAAGCATTTAGATCAGTATGTAGGCGAGTTCACTTACCGCTATAACAGTCGTAAGGTAGATGATGCTCAACGGTTTAACGCTGCTTTAGGCAATATTGATGGACGGCTAACTTACAAGACCCTTATTAAGTAAACCTTGTTTTGGTTAGTAAGCAAACGGGTAGTATCATTGCAGCCCAAAGGCTGGCAAGTATGGGTAAGCAGAAAAAGCGAACCGGAAAACCGGGCCGTGTGGTAGAAGAAACAGAAGTAAGGGAGGAAATAACGTTTGAGCAGTTTGAGCGGACAATGAAAACCATCATCCGTTCAAAGCAGCCCCAAAGTGAATCCTCAACTACAAAGAAAAAGAGAGATGCGGACGGCAATCCGCGCTCTTTTTAACCCCGCTTAACGGCAGGGTTTGGTATGATGATTGTCCTATTTGGACTTGGCATCACTACCCTCGCGGGTTACGCGTCTAATACGATAGACCGTAACCACCTTGATTTTGATTCCCCAGTGGGTTTCAAGAATCGTGGCTTTAACCTTTTCTGCTTTCATACAGCATAGGGGTTAACGTGAAACTAATACCCGGATTCGTTCAAGCCGGGACACTCTACGCACCCCTTGCAAGGTTAAGACTTGGCGGTCACCCTTGCTTGGGGTGTTGTCGTTTGTTGCCCAAAAGGCATCTATTTCAGTGTCCAGCCCAATGCATCCGCCTTTTCCTGAAAAGCGGCTTCGGTACTGTCAAGTTTGTGGTATAGCGGTCGGAGGTTTCTTTTTTCGTCAAGAGCTTCGCGCTTTTTTATGTCAACGCCTCGTGACAATATGTCGCGCACTGTTTTCATGTTCTCTTGTAAGCCCAGGCCTTCGGCTGTTTCTGAAACAGTTACCGGTAAAGGGCTTGATTCAACGAACTCACGAATGCGGGTCGTCATCGTCTTAGGGACTACAGAGAGACCCTTCTCTCCGGCGGGCGGAATTGAATCGTCGGGTAGGGGTAGGCTGTCCAATAATCGTAATTCGGCTTCTGCTTTCTTCTTTCTGTCTTGAGTCCTTTTAATACTCTCGTCAAGTTTTCTAATGCCCTCTTCGAGTTCTCCTCTGTCCTTTTTAAGATCTGATTCACTCTTGTCGCTATCGACTAGGGTCTGTTCAAGTAGCGACCTATAGAAGTCAGTGTCGATTTGATGCCGCCCTATTGAGGGTGGGCCATCTATTGGGTTTGTCGTGTCACTCATAAGCACGGGACGTTCTGGTGTCTACAAACTTATGGATTGCCTGTGACAATTACAATCGAAAAAAACATTTCGTAGACCGGTGTAGACCGTGACAAGGGAGAAGCGTCTACACCGGTCTACGTTTTGGGGCATTGGTATCTACTGTGGATTAGTGGCTAAATGAACAGTGATTAGGCACAACTTTGACCTCACAAGAAAGCCCGACAATCAACTGTCGGGCTTTTGCAATACTTAATAACATGAAACTTATATCATTTGTTGACTGGGTCTGTCACGTATATAATTACCTGAGATTATAGGCAGGATAGCTATTTAGTAGTAACCACTACTTCATTGATCCGTTTCATAAATTTCATGGCCACCTGTTGAAAACCGTCGGCGTTGGGGTGGATCTCGTCGTACCATTGGTTTGGCCGCACGGTGTTTAGTGCGTTGATGTACGACACGTTTGGGAAGGGGGCTACTGCGCGCTGCAGACGGGCGTTGAACTCGTTCAGGATCAGGGAGATAATTGCCTGTCGGTCTTCCTGCCGGTTGATGCCCTTTTCGATCATGTACCGCCCCAGCCAGCCTTTGTTCGTCACGCTCAGGGGTATGATGTAATCATAGCCATGCACCAGAATATGCAGGCCCGGATGGCTCGTCTGGATCACGCCAAACACCGTTTGGTAGATGTCATGCAGCGAGTCGAGTTCGGCAAAAAGCGTGTCCTTCAGAAACCGGCGCGGGTTTTCGCCCACGGGGACGCTCATGTCGGGGTTGTCGTGGAGGTAGGTGCGGAACTGGTCGCCGAGGATATCGTTGCCGCCCCCGCTGAGCAAAAAGAACGCGGGCTTCTGCCGGTCGATGTCGTCGAGGTACTCACCCATTGCCTGGATGTTGCGGAGCGTATCACCCGCCGCCGCTACGCAGTGAATGGCATAGACGCGGCCCAGGTGGTCGATGACGTCGGTCACGAGCGGGTGCTGAAACCACGAATCACCTTCCGATACCATCCGGATACGGTCGGGAAACTGCTTGATCACGGCCTCGTAGTGCCGGTTGCGCAGCCTTCGGGCCACGGCGTTGGCCAGGTCTAAACCAACCCCCTTAATAAAACCGCGCTCATCCAGCTTAGCCGAATGCGGGCCAATCAGCGCAATCTCAGGCTTTCGTTCGTAGTTGATCTGCCAGTTTGGGCCGGTCGACGCGTCGAAATACAAGCCCAGCGCGAAGGGGGCCGTTTCCAGGTCGTTGAGCAGGGCGTCGAGCAGCGCCCCGTCGAGGTGGTTAACCGTCGGGTTGATAAGCTGGAGACTGTACTGCTGCGTACCCCAGCCGCGCAGGGCCACGGGCCGCTCGTCGGTGTCCAGTCCGCCCCGGTCGCCGCCTTTTTTGGCCTGACCGGGCAAGGGTGGCTCGGGCAGTGGCGCGAGGGCCAACGCCTGCACGTCGAACTCATCGGTGCTGACAATCAGCTTCAGGTGTTCCACCCGCGCCGGCCAGTTATAGGCCTGCATCGCCAGTGGCAACCGCGAGTTGATTGTCTCTTTACCCTTAAGGCCCAGGTACACCGAGTTACCGGGTTCGAGCAGGTAGGTGGTGGGATTCAAAAAGCCCAGAAATGACTGAAATTCGGTGTCCAGATACAGCACCGCACAGTAGAGCTTAATGGGCGTGGGGTTGGTCACCTTGACGCGGAAGGCACTTCGCCACGCGCCATCGGCCCCTTTTTCGTACTGAATCGGGATGGTCCCGTCAGCGTTCAGCACCGATGTTTCACTGCCATCGGCGTTGACGCGGGTGCAAGCCACCTGTAGCGTGTTGGCGGGCAGGGCATCTGGACCGGTGTTGCTCAGCGACGCCAGGAATGCCCATTGCGAGATATGCCGCAACTGATCGGCCAACTGCGCCACGGTTGTTTCCGAGCCAGCATCAACGGGCTGGGTCAGGGGCCGGAAGGGGTCGTTGGGCAGGGTGAGGTAGTAGCGACCGTCGCGGTTCTGCACCACATAATCGGCCTGCGACTCGTCGTCCTGCAAGACCACGTAGCCTACGGTTTGGCCCAACAGTCCGTCCAGCAATTGCTGCTGTTCGGCGGGGGCACTGTCCTGGTGGTTTACGCAGATGGCAATGGGCTGGGCCATCAACCCCGGAATGGCGGCCAGGTACGTTGCTTTCTGGTCTTCTGGGATCTCTTTTTTGAACGTCAGGTACGTATGGTCCACCTGCACACTCTCAACGTGGGCCTTGTAGGTAACTGACGGGTGCTGCGGGTCGGTAACGGTGACATCGGCCAGCTCCGGCGTCACACCGTGGATGGCCCCCCGGTTCATGACCCACCGGCCTGCTCCGCCGTTGGTGGGTACGTACACGACCTCGCCCGTGGTGAGGGCGTTGGCTTGTCCGGGCTGGTTGAGGAAGTTGGCATAGAGCAGCGCATCGTCGCCGTTGGCCACGTAGATGCGCGGCCGCTGATCGAA
The DNA here is from genome assembly GCF_017353185.1 of Fibrella rubiginis. Lineage (GTDB taxonomy): Bacteria > Bacteroidota > Bacteroidia > Cytophagales > Spirosomataceae > Fibrella > Fibrella rubiginis. Next base: position 275,385 of record NZ_JAFMYV010000002.1, read on the forward strand.
CACGTTGCGCAGGTACTGCCGAACGCGGCTGCGGAGCGAGTAGTAGCTGATGGGGCCACCCGCCTGCCGCAATACCGTCAGCAACGTCTTGGTGAACACGCCTTCTCCATTCACTTCCAAGGCTGATTCGTCTGATTCACAGGCCGATAGCTGCACGTGGGTGCCTTCGGGAATGGCCTTTGCCACGCCCTGCTGCCGGACGGTAGCCTCGGAAATGGTCTTGCCGAAAATGAAGTGCTCCCAGCTACGTTGCCCAAATGAAAACGGGATACGTCGTTCGGCCACGTCGGCAAAGGCCGTGGTCATCAACTCACCATTGCGGGTATTGTCGCCCGAATGGCAGCAGTCGAAAATAGCGACGATCTGCGGCTGTTCGGTGGCGGGTTTGTTGGCGGCAAGCTGCCCAATCAGGTAGCGTAGTTCCTTGTCGGCCAGTAGAAAGCTGTCGGCGGTCTGGGCGGTGTAGTAACAGGCAAGGCATTCCAGCCGCCCGTCGGTTTCGCCCGTCCAGACGGTTTTGTCGGCCCATTCCTGCGTACCGTGACCCGAAAAATAGAAGAGGGCCACGTCGCCCGCTTTGGCTTGCCCCAAATGGCTCTGAAACGCCTCGACGATAGCCGTTTTGGTGGCTTTTTCATCGGTCAATAACAGCGTGTTTACCTCGACAGGCGGGCTGGTTTCCAGGTACGCTGTAACGGCCTGGGCATCATGCACACAGCCCCGCAACGCCGGAAACCGCACGCTTTGCTGCAAAACCACTTCGCCGGGGTACTTGTCTATGCCCACAATCAGCGCATATACCTTACCGGGCGTGGTGGCTGCACTGGCCGGGTCTGCCTCGCTGGCGGGAACTGGATCAGGCGCTGATTCGGCGTCATCATAGGGTTCATCTTCCAGCGCTGCCGACCTAGCCTGGGGCAGCAGCGGAATAATGGCCTCTTCCGATGTCAGCACATCATCGGCAACCAGCTCAGAATCACGTTGTTGCGGCGGAGCAAAAGTCGGGGCTTGTACCCCCGTAATCAGCCGCGCCCAGTTGAAGGCCGGGCCAATGTCCCACTTGCCAGTGGCGCGGTAGTTCACATGCGACACGATGCCCTTGAAGGTGAGCACGTCGGGGGTGGTAAGGTAGCGTTTTGGTTCGGGAAAGAATTGACGGGGAATAGCGTACTGCGCCGTCAGGTAGCGTAGCAGCACAATCAGGCTGTCGTACTGGGCGTCGGTGTAGGTGGCGTAGTTTGCCTCGCCCCGAAATGGTGTGGGCAGCTTCTGGTACGCCTCGGTCTGATTCAGCGCACAGTAGGGTTCGCCGTAGATATTATACAGCCCATCGGCCTTTGGTGTCAACGGCCCGTAGTTGGAAATTTCGATGCCGATGGTACGCTTGTCCTGCGCGTTACCCGCGTTACCCAGCGCCTCGCCGCCGAGGTTACCCGACCAGAATTTCGACGAATACAACTGGTAGATGGTCCCGTCGCGGGCGAGCACAAACGGCACCGACACGTGGTAATCCTGGCGGGTAAGCGTACTCATGTCGCCGATCAGGCCCCCCGCCGTAAAGTGGAGCACAATCCGTTCTTTAGTATAGACGGTGTCGTGGTAATAGCCAGAACGGTGGGCGGGCGTGCAGAGCAGGCCGTTCAGCGTGAGCGACTCGTTGGGCACCGGCACGGCAATGGGCCGCAGCACATACTCGCCCCCATTGCCGGTGCGGCGAAAGCGATCTTCTTTGGTGGGTAAAGTAGCGAAAACCATGATAAAAAGAGGAATGGTGTGGATAGAAGAAATGGCTGATTACAACTCAATTTCAGCAATAAATTCGGTCATTTTACTCCCCAATTTATCCTGAACTTGCGTTCTGATGGTGGCGTACATGTCTTCGTTCAAGGTGCCTGTTCTTGAGCAATAAGTCAATTGCGTCGTGTCTTTGGTCGATTTGAAAAACAGTATCTTTTTGATCTCATTAGTCGACGTGACCAGAAACGTACCGATCTGCAACGACAGCGCCCCGTTGGCCTCGCTCACCAGGCCAATCTGGAAAGCACCCTTAGAAAGTGAATGGGTGTTCTTCTCAAATACGGTGATCTTACCGTTGCTGTCGCTCAGCCCTTTGATAGCGTCCAGCGTCTTGGTAATGACCACCATAAACGAGCCGCCAAACGCCGCCGACAGGATGCTGATGATGGCGTTTTCGGCTTCGAAGACCGTGTCGTTGGCCTCAAACGTAGCGAATTCGGCTCCCTGAATAGCCCAGCCCAAATTCATCAGCACGTTCACAAAGGTTTTGTACCAGTCGACCAGCTGATTTTCGTCGGGGAATTTTTTATTGGCCGCCAGTTGGGCCAACAGTACTGAATTAAGCACGTCGCTCCGTCGCTGTCCATTGACGTCGGAGACAAACGATACCAGTGATTTAGCATTTAAAAAGGATTGCTCTATACCTTCAACCATGTCGGGTGACTGACCACTGCGTTCCTGTGGGAAGGCTTCTCGGGCATCCTGAACCGACAAATTTTTTACGTACGTAACCGGGTCGTGCGCTTCCATACGGCTGGCGAATTGGGGATGGGAATTGATTGAATAGTCGCCAACCGCATCGTACCCCGATAGTTGGGTATGTCCTGTTTGGGTACGTCAAATCTCGACTCCTGTGCGACGAGTGACGTTCGTATTTGGGACACTTTCATTCGTATTTGGGACATTTTGCCCCAAAAAGAAAAAGCAGCCCGGATTAGGCTGCTTCTGGAAGGCAACGGTGCTTTATCGTTTCTCGTTACTGCTCATTCCAGAACACATACAACCCATCTTTCCCCGCCACCACAATGTCTTTGCGGCCGGTGTTGCGGAGGTCGGCCAGGGCGAAGTAGATGCCGGTGCCTTTGGCTTCACCCGCGGGGCCATAGCTGATGATGTGCTTGTCGAAGGTCTTGCCGTTGAACGTAAAATAATACAGGCCCACGGGGTCGTTCGAGCCGGGGTCGTTGTCGTTGTGGGCGCGGAACCGTTTGCCGGTGATCAGTTCGGGCTTGCCGTCGCCGGTGATGTCGGCCCATTCCATAACGTGGTACTGCGAATTTTTTTCGTCGATGACGTGCTTCGTCCAGGTTGAGCCTGCCCCACCTGTGCGGGGCTGGCCGTTTTGGCCACCCTGTTCGTACCAGTGCAGTCCGTATCCGTGGCCCTGCCCCACAATCAGGTCGGCCCGTTTATCACCGTTCACGTCGGTCACGATGATGGGTACGCTGGCCGTGCCGAGGGCGAATTCTTTATGTAATGTCCAGGTCGGATTCTCCTTTGGCCCACCCGCTTCGAGCCACCCTTCGCTCACGATGAAATCGCCCCGACCGTCGCCATTGACATCGCCGAAACCCAGGCCGTGCCCCTGCGTGGGGTTCACATCAACCACGCGGAAGTTCTTTTCGGCGGGCTGGTATTTCAGGTATTTGAGAGACTTGCCGGGATTGTTGGGGCATAGTTCGGGCTGGCCGTCGCCGTCTACGTCCCAGACGCGGGTGGTCTCTACGTTGCCCACGTTGGCGATGTCATGCACCGGCCAGTCGCCCTTATTCACGTTTTCGAGCCAGCGCAGGGTGCCACTCCACCAGCCGCCCGTGATGACGTCTATGCGCCCATCGGCGTTCACGTCGAAGGGAATCGTCGAGAAATCGTCGTAGTACTGGTCTTCGCGTTTCTGGTGGCCAATCAGGTGTCGTTTGCGGAAGGTAGGTTTGTCGCCCCCCTGTTTGGGTGCCTCGTTCTCGTACCAGAAATCCCCCGACACAATATCAAGCGTACCGTTGCCATCTACATCCATCACCCCCGCTGATTCGTAGCTTTCGGCGGCCACGAAATATTTGGTAAAGCGGGGTGGCGCGGCTGACTCCAAAAGAGTAAATCCGCAAAAAAGTACACTGGCGAAGGCAAAGACAGCTTTCATACGTCGGGTTCGTTTAGCGAAAAACCGTATTCTATTCACAGCCTACTCTTTGCTGGTTTGTGCCGGACAGTCTTTGTCCGATTTTGGACAACTAAAACCGGGTAATGGCTGCTTGTGAGCGTTGTGGCCCTGTTTTGGGGCTATGGTATGATCCTTGACCCGTTTGGCTGGTGTGAACTAAATTCGGATATCATGGTAAGCAACTACCTCATCATTGCCTGGCGAAAGGCCAAAAACCACTCACTGGCTACCCTCATCAATGTCGTAGGCCTCACCGTAGGCCTGACGTGCTGCGTGCTCATCACCGCCTATGTGCTGGACGATCTGGCCTATGATCGCTTCCACAAGCAGGCTGACCGGATTGTGTTGTTTCAACAGTTTGAAAATTCACCTACCAGCGGGGGCAAATTTGCCACTGATCTCAAAAATCGGTTCACAGCCATCAAGGATGCCGTACGGCTTACTAAGGTGAAACCACTGGTGAGCCGACAGCAGACTGCTTTTTATGAGTCCAACTTCTGGTTTGCCGACAGCAGTGTTTTCGGGGTATTTACCCTGCCGCTGCTGGAAGGTAACGAACGCACAGCCCTGGCCGAGCAATATGGTGTGGTACTGTCGGAGACCATGGCCCGGAAGTATTTTGGTTCGACCAACATCATCGGTCAGCAGTTGCGCTATAACAATAAAACAAACCTCCACGTAACCGGTGTTTTTCAGGACCTGCCCCCAAACTCTCATCTGAAAGTTGATTTCCTGGCCTCCTACGCCAACGCCAATGAACTGGTTGGTAACGACGTAACAACTAACTATTGGGGCGGTGGCGAAACCTGGACGTACCTGCTTCTGGCACCGGGTACTACCCCGGCTAACCTGCAGGGACAGTTTCCGGCGTATCTGAAACAACTCGGCGACCCCAACTCAGGTGTGTGGAAGCTGAACCTCATACCCCTCCCGGATATCTACCTGCGCACCAATCTGGTAGCTACCAATCGGCTGATCTACGTCTATGTGTTTATCATTGTGGCCCTGCTGATTCTGGGTCTGGCCTGTTTCAATTACGTCAACCTTGCCACGGCGCAGGCGACACAGCGGGCCAAAGAAGTGGGAGTCCGGAAAGTACTGGGTTCCTCATTTGGGCAGTTGTGGCGGCAGTTTCTGGGCGAAACGGCCATCCTGCTTTTCGTTGCCACCCTACTGGCTCTGGTCCTGGTCATCATCGCCCTGCCAGCGTTCAATACGCTGGCCGACAAGCAAATGGCGATATCGTCGCTGTTTAGTGGCACCCGGCTGGCATGGCTACTGGCGGGTATCGTCACAGTAGCGTTATTGGCAGGTAGCTACCCGGCGTTTGTATTGTCGTCGTTCAAGCCTGTTGCCGTACTGAAAGGGTACGGATCACCTACGGGTGGCCGGTCGTGGCTGCGGCAGTCGCTGGTGGTTGGGCAGTTTGCCGTATCCGTGGCCATGATCGTAGCTACGCTATTGGTCTACAATCAGTTGCAATTTATTCGTAACCGCGACCTAGGCTATCAACGTGAGCAGGTGCTTACCATGGACCTGCGCGATGGGTCTGATCAGAACAAAGAGCTGTTTACCCAGCAGGTATCGGCGCTGCCGGGGGTGGAAGCGGCTACCCGTGCGTTTGGTCTGCCCGGCAGCAACGCTGTGCGTGGCGAAAAACTGGTGAGTGACTACGTACCCAAAGGCGCACAGACGGGCGGCATCAGCCGGTTGACAGTTGACGGTAACTACCTGAAAACCTTTGGTATCAAACTACTGGAAGGGCGCAACATCGACCAGAACCGCCCCGCCGACAGGGGAGTATTTCTGGTGAACCGGGCGGCTATGAAGTTTTTTGGCTGGAAGAGCATTGTGGGCAAGATGACGGGTTATTACACGTACGCCTATGATCCGGCTCAGCCGGGTACGTATAAGGAAGTACCGCAACGAGGTGAGGTAGTGGGTGTTGTTGAAGACTATAACTACGCCAATCTGAAACAAACGGTGGCCCCGTTGCTCATCACCCTCAACGATGGCTGGGAAGGACAGTTGGCTATCCGGCTACGTAAGGGGAGTATCCCGGCCACGATTCCTCAACTGGAACAACGCTGGCACACGCTTTTTCCTGAGAAACCATTTGTCTATGAATTTCTGGACGATACGTTCAACCGCACTTACCAGGCCGAAGCCCGCACCGGGCAGGTATTTGGCTTGTTTGCCCTCCTTGCCGTAATTATCTCCTGCCTGGGACTTTTCGGGCTGGCTACGTTCACGGCCGAGCAGCGCACCAAAGAAATTGGTGTCCGGAAAGTGCTTGGCGCCTCGGTGGGGAGCATCGTCACGCTGCTGTCGAAGGATTTTCTCAAGCTCGTCGTGATCGCCATCGTCATTGCGTCGCCCATTGCCTGGTGGGCCATGGACAAATGGCTACAGGACTTTGCTTACAAGATTTCCATTGAGTGGTGGGTATTTGCCCTGGCGGGTCTGCTGGCCATCGGTGTGGCCCTGTTGACGGTTGGCTTTCAGAGCGTTCGAGCAGCCCTACTGAGTCCGGTAAATAGTCTGCGCAATGAATAAACACCGTCGGTAGATTCGAGTCTTCATTAAAAAACCGCTCAGAGCATGTCTTGAGCGGTTTTTTAATGAGTGCCTATACCAACGCTGTATGCTACAGCTTGCAGTCTTCCAGAATCTTCTCGTTGTTTTTGATGTAGGCATCGTCACCAGCCTTCTTAGACAGGTCGAGCGACATCTGCGCATCGGCGCGGGCGGCTTTGCAATTACCTGAACGGGCCAAGATTTTAGCCCGGAGGTGGTAGTCATAGTATTCGTTGCTTTTCTCCAGCACTTTATTGGCCCAGACGAGTGCCTGTTTCAGGTCGCGGTTGGTGTCGAGGTAATAGTTGGCGGCGCTATAGTAGGTCTCTGTTGTGATGGTGGCAGCACTGGTTTTAGCCTTGATCTGCGCCATCACATGCGAATCGGCGTCGTCGGCGATGTTGAGCCGCACGAGGGTATTTTCCCAGCGCATCTGTAATACCGCGGAGGCCGGCGTGAGGTCGACAAACTCGAACGTCAGCGTCTCGGTCTTCGTGGGTGTCTTCTCGGTTTTCACCACCAGCCGAACCACATCATTGGCGGCTTTGTAGTCGTAGGCTCCCCAGGCGTTGGCGTCTTTGTTGATGATGAACGTAAACGAGTCGGCCGCAGGGATCGAATAAAGGCCATATTTGCCCGTTGCCACGGCTTTTCCTTCAATCGTCATCGGCTCAGAGAGCGTCAGGTCGGTAATCTTGTTGGCCCCGGTGCGCCATACTTTCCCGTAGGGAACGCGGTCGCCAAACATGGTCCGGCCCTTGAGCGACGGCCGGCCATAGTCGATGGTGACGGTGCCGAGACCCACTTGCTGGGCAACAGTGGCGGCGGGGCTGGCAGCGGGGAGGGTAATCTGGGCATAGCCCGTTGTCAGGCAGGCCGACAGGCACGCAGTAAGGATGAATTTAGACATCTGTAGTTCTCTTAAATATGGAGCAAGTTTACGACGCATTGACGAAAAAACAGCCCGGATGGCCATCCGGGCTGTTTGACAAAAATTGGGTAGTTGAGGTTTAATTGTCGGGATAAATTGGCGGCAGGTCTGGGTGATTACCAGTCGTCAGCACCCATCCGTGGCAGACTTAACCGAATGCCTGATCATAGTTTTACGAACTCAACGCGCCGGTTTTGGGCTTTGCCTTCAAATGTGGCATTGTCAGCTACTGGCTTTGTTTTGCCGTAGCCTTTGGCCGTAAGCCTGCTGGCCTCTACGCCCATGCTCACGAGTTGAGCTTTCACGGCGTCGGCGCGTTTTTGGGAGAGCACCAGGTTGTCGGCATCAGAGCCGTCGGCGTCGGTATGGCCGCCGATCTCAAAGCGTGAGCCCCCGTTTTCGACCAGAAATGTCTGGATGGCGGTCAGTTCACCCATGCTTTCGGGCTTGATAATGGCTTTGTTGACGTCGAAATGGATGCCATGCGAGATGTATTTGCCCTCGGTGAATTTCGCGCCGATCATGTTGGCCCCGCCGCCTTCGGCAATGCGTATGTTCTTGAAAATCAGTGGGTCGGCTTGTGCACCAATGCCGCCAAAGACCACCCGCGCAGGTACGGCGGTGTTGTTGGGCACCGTCAGCACCCGAAACTGATCGATATACATCTTGATGCTACGCCCCTTCATGATGAACGCAATGTGGTGCCAGCGGTCGTTGAAATTGGCAAACTGAAGTTCTTCGGGCAGCATGCCGCTGAGGTCGCGGCTTTCGCCATTGACCTGAAAGACTGCCGAGGCAGCGTCTCGGTTGGCGCGGCAGGTGATCACCGTGGTTCCTTCGGCGTCGTCGAACCAGAAATCCAGCGGGTAGGCACCGGGGGTCATGTAGTAGTCGTATTCGAGGGTGAATTCTTTAGGCAGGTAGGCTTTGTTTTTCATCAGTGGCGTCACCTTGCCATAATTGCCGTCGGTAATTTTCATCACCAGCCCATCGCCGAATTTGTTCAGCACTGCCTGCCCGCCCAGCAGGTCCCAGTGTTCGGCAAATTCACCATCCTGGTCGGTACGGAAATCGTCTTCAAAGATGATGTTGTTGCCCGGCACAAAATCATAGTTGGCGTATGACCGCATGGATGGCGGCGTGGCTTTGGCCGGCCCCGCCACCCCCGACGAGCCTCCATCGGCCTGCGCCTGGGTGGGCTGATCGTCGGGGTTGGTGGTGGGGGCGGTCTTGGTATCGGCCGGTTTTTTCGACCCATTCCTAACGCCGTCTTCTACTTTGTCAAGGCCTTTGTTGATGCCCTGATCAATCTTCTGGTTGGCTCGGTTAGTGGCTGCATTATTGACCCGGTCAACGATATTGCCGAACTGGGCCGCGGCACGCTGGGCAGACAAAAACAGACTAAACAGGGCTGCTGACAGGAAAGCAGTTTTCATGGGAGAAGTGCGGTTTGGTTTGTGCTGACAAACCTACACTGCCCCAAAAAGAGCCGTTAACGTTCCTGTAACATCGTTTTGCTACGATGTAACGCCGGGTGAGGGGAGCCTACTTTTCGCCCGATGTTACTTTCGCCGGAGCGCCCGATGCAGTGACGGTGCCCTTTTTTACGTAGGTGTCCATCCAGCCGTTCATTTCCCAGAGCATGTGCAGCAGCGATTCTTTGGCCGCGTAGCCGTGCGATTCGTAGGGCAGAAACACCAGCCGGGTAGTGGCACCGAACCCCTTGAGCGCGTTGTAATACCGCTCCGACTGGATCGGGAACGTACCCGTGTTGTTGTCGGCTTCGCCGTGAATCAGCAGCAGCGGCGTTTTCATCCTGTCGGCGTTCATGAAAGGCGACATCTTGTTGTAGACGTCGGGAGCCTGCCAGTAGGTGCGTTGTTCGTTCTGAAAACCAAAGGGCGTCAGTGTCCGGTTATAAGCCCCGCTCCGGGCGATGCCTGCCTTGAATAAGTTACTGTTCGACAGTAGGTTGGCGGTCATAAACGCGCCGTATGAATGGCCACCAACGCCCACACGGTTAGCATCGACCACCCCCAGGCGGACGCCCTCATCAATGGCCGCTTTCGCGCTGGCTACCAACTGCTCTACATACGTGTCGTTGGGTTCTTTGTCGCCCTCGCCCACAATCGGGATGCTGGCATTGTCCAATACGGCATAGCCCATGGTGGCGAAAACGGCCCCGCCCATGGCAGCAATCCGGTTGAACTGGTAAGCCGACCCCTGGGCCTGTCCGGCGGCGTCTTTGCTTTTAAACTCGGCGGGGTATGCCCACATAAAGGTGGGTAGCGGCCCATCTGTTTTTTTATAACCTACTGGCAAATACAGTGTTGCGGTGAGGTCTACGCCGTCGGCGCGTTTGTAGCGGAGCTGTTGTTTGGTAATGCCCTTTAGCTGCGGGTAGGGGTGAGGAAACTGCGTGACCTGGATGGGAGCAATCCGCTTTTTGAGGTTGCGGATGAAGTAGTTTGGGTTTTCGTCGGGTGTTTCGCGGGTGGTGAGCAGCACCCCGCTGGCGGCATCGAGTACGGCAATGGGTCGTTCAAACACCGGTGCTGCTGACCGCCACAGGGGCGTAATTTTCTTTGTGGTCAGGTTCATCACGTTCACAAAGGGCCGGTCACCTTCGGGCGAGGCACCCTGTGCGTTTACAAGCATGATATCGTTGGATGGCAGGATGTTCAGCACCTCGCGGCCATACTGATTGGGCTTGGTGTCGGGTTCGCCGGGGTTGGCGTAGCGATCTTCAAACGACCGGTCGAAAAGGGTAGTAGCGGCGAACGTGGCCGACGGGTTCACGAGCTTGGTCAGAACTTTGCGCGTCTGCCACCAGCGTTCGGTAGCCAGTGCGGTGCTCGCGTTGCCCCAAGTGAAGCCCGTAAACCGGAACGCGGCGTCGTAAATGGCACGGGGTTCTGCCGAAAACGGCGCGTCGACGAGAAACACCCGGTCGCGGACGTCGGCTTTCACTTTGGGGTCGCCTTTGTCCTGCGCCACGGTGAAATAAACGGAAGCCGGCACATCATTGCGCCACTCAAAATCGCGCGGCCCGGTTGGTGCACCGTCCGAGCTGTAGGGAACACTTTCCTGCAACGGGCCATCGTTCAGTGTTTTCACCAGCTGTCCATCCATGGCAAACACGTCTGTCCGGAGCGGAAACCGGTACACCGGCACGAGGTACGAGAACGGCGTGTGTACAGTCTCGACCAGCACATACTTGCCATCGGGCGAGGGCGACGCGGTGGTGATGATCCCCGGCTGACCAATGGGCTGCACCGACCCGTCCAGCCCTACTTTGGCTACCTGTGTGGTGGTAAAATACGTGAACTGCTGCTCGTCAGACGGGCTTTTCAACAGGTCCTGGTAGGTGGGTGCCTGCCCTTTTTTGCCGCTGCTGTTGTCCTGCGTGGTAGGACCAATGGGCACCCGGTTTGGTGCTGCTGCGGCGGGCCTGTTTTGTACTATTGTTTTGACAATGAGCGATTTACTGTCAGATATCCACTGAAATGGCGCACCAAGCGTGGCGTTCAGTGCCCGGTCCCCAACGCGGCTGGCGGTGGCGGTGGCTACGTCGGCCACGTAGAGGACAATCCGGGAGTCGCTGGCTACGGCAAAGGCAACCTTGCTTTCGTCGGGCGACCATTGCACGTAGGCAATCAGCGGCGAGGCGGGCAGCCCTTTCACGGGAATTTCTGTACCACCGGGTGCCGGGCCACCGGGTGCCGGGCCACCGGGCAATTTTTTCAGCCGCAGCCCCGTGATGTATGACGCCCGGCTCGGCCCGTTGTTGGCGGGGTTGATCCGCAGGCCAGCCAGCTTCAGTTCGGGTTGTGCCAGTTCGGCAATGGACGGGGCCGACGCCCGCTCCAGGATCAGCATCTGATCGCCCTTTGAGGTGACGCTTACGCCCGGCGTGGGTGGCACCGTCACCAGATCAGCCAGGGCTTTGGGCGGCGTTTGGTAGGTGGGCAGGTCCTGGGCAGGAGCCAGGGCAGCAGTCAGACCGAGTAGCAGCGCAGTGCTCAGCAAACGAACGTAAGGGATGGTCATAATGAAGGCTTTAACAGGTTGATAGACCAAAAGTAGCGAGAAATGGCATCGGTCATTGGCTAAGGACTGACAAGGTGGTCCTTCACAGAAGAACAACAACTTTGTTAATTACCGACCGATAGTTTTCTGTGTCCACAGGGTAGTTTTTAGGTCTCTGAAACCCGCAACGTTCCTCCGGGCTATGCTGAACACGTAATTTCGCCGGTTGTAGGTCTTGTCAACTGGCTTGACTACTGATCTTCCGCCATCGTATGCACTATGGAGCAATTGTATGATTTTTTTCGCCGTCTGACCGATATGAGCGACTGGCCACCCCGCTGGTATTGTGGCCGGTGGTCTGATTTCCATGGCTGGCTCTACATCGGCTCTGACCTGATGATCTGACTGGCCTATATGGCTATCCCACTCGTGTTGATCCGCTTCATTATCATTAAGAAAGGGGTGCCACTGTCGGGCGTATTCTGGCTCTTTGGGGCTTTTATTCTGCTCTGTGGGCTCACGCACCTGCTCGACGCCATGATGTTCTGGTATCCGTCCTACCGCATCAGTGCACTGGTCCGTTTCCTGACGGGCATTGTCTCGGTGATGACCGTCATTGCCCTGATCCGGTACTTCAACGAAGCGCTCGGGCTACGTACCTCCAAAGAATATGATCGGGAATTGACATACCGCCAACTGGCTTTGCAGGAACTGACACGTTCTAACCAGGAGTTGCAGCAGTTCGCTTACGTAGCCTCGCATGATCTTCAGTCGCCGCTGAAAACAATCGCAAACTACCTCACGCTGCTGGAGTCTACCTATGGCAGCCAGCTTGAGCCTGATGCACAGCGGCTCATTAAGGTGTCGACATCGGCCGCCGAGCGGATGCGTAACCTAATCAGTGACCTCCTGGAATTTTCACGGCTGGGAAACGACGTGGCCCTCTCGCCCCTCGATCTTAATGACATCGTGGCTGAAATAATGCTTGAACAGCAAGCCGAAATACAGGCTACGCAGGCAACCACCGACGTAGGTCCACTGCCAACCGTGATGGGACACCGAACGGATGTGAAACAGGTATTTCAAAATCTGATCTCAAACAGCCTTAAATACCGCCATCCTGATGTGCCTCCGAAGCTCGTGATCCGGGCCACCGAAGAAAAAGACCAGTACCGGTTTTCTGTCAGCGATAATGGCATCGGTATCGAACCGCAATATTCCGAGCGGGTATTCCAGCTTTTCCAGCGGCTACATGGTCGCAATCAGTACTCAGGAACGGGTATCGGTTTGGCCACATGCAAGAAAGTAGTGACCATGTATGGTGGTCGTATTTGGCTGGAAAGTACAGTTGGGGTAGGTACAACGTTTTATTTTACCCTGCCGAAGGTGGTCAGAACACTTCATCAGTATACTGAAGCCGATGCCCTGAACTAGCCTGACGGTAACCGCCTGCCAGATCACGGGCTGTGGGTCACTTATTTGTATTCCGACGGCACCGTGCCATACTGGTCGCGGAAGGCTTTGGCGAAGTAAGACAGGCTCTCGAACCCCACACCAAACGCCACCTCCGACACGCTGGCGCTGCGCTGCCGGAGCAAATCGGCGGCGCGTTGCAGGCGCAGTTGCCGCACAAACTCCGTAGCCGACTGGTTGGTCAGTGCCTTCAGCTTGCGATGAAGCTGCATCCGGCTTAGGTTCAGCGCCGCGCTGAGCGTTTCTACGTCGAACGTACTGTCGGACAGATGCGCCTCCACCACCGCAATGGCCTGCTGAATGAACCGCTCTTCAACCGACGACACCACCACGTCCGACGGTTTGAGGTGCAGCTCACGGCTGAACCGGCCGCGCAGCCGGCGGCGTTACACCAACAGGTTTTGTACCCGCGTCTGTAGCTCTACGGGGTGGAATGGCTTGGCCAGGTAATCGTCGGCACCCGTGCGCAGGCCCTCAATACGGCTGTCTACGTCGGCTTTGGCCGTGAGCAAAATCACCGGAATATGGTCGGTGGCGGGGTTATGGCGCAGGTGGTGGCAGAACGCCAGCCCATCCATATCCGGCATCATCAGGTCCGACACCACCATGTCGGGAAGCAACTCACTGGCTACTGCCAGGCCCGAACGGCCGGTTGAAGCCTCCAGCACGCGGTAGGATGACGCAAAGAGCATCCGCAGGTATTCGCGTACATCGGCGTTGTCGTCGATCAACAGCAACAGGGGTAATTCTATCAGGCCAGTGTCCGATTCGGCAGCAGGCGTGTAGGGTTGGGCGAGCGAAGCGGCATGGTTGTTTGGCCGCGTGGGGGCTCCGTTATCTTCTGTTAAGACCGCTTCACCAGCTTCAGATGCACTGGTCTCAGACACGGGCAATAGGAGAGTGAACGTGGCTCCTTCGCCCGGTGGGCTGCTTAGAGACACCTGCCCGCCCAGCACCGCCACCAGTTCCTGCACCAGGGCCAGGCCAATGCCCGTACCTGATTGCACGGTCTGTGGACTTTGATAAAATCGCTCGAAAATCCGCGCCTGCTGTTCGGGTGCAATACCCGGCCCTGTGTCGGCTACCTGGATTGTGGCCTGTTGCCGGGTAGCATCATAGTGGTAGCTGAACCTGACAAGGCCCCCCGCGGGCGTAAACTTCAGGGCGTTGGCAATCAGGTTCTGCACAATCTTTTCCACCTTGTCGCTATCATAAAGGGCGGTTGGCGGCTGCTCATCCGTCTCAATCAGCAGGCGGACGTCGCGGCTGTCGGCCAGCGAGCTAAACGACCCCGCCAGCCCACGCAGAAAACGGGGCAGGTGGCCGGGCATCAGGTGCGGCCGTAGCTGCCCGGCATCGAGTTTGGTCAGGTCGAGGAGTTGGTTCACCAGCGTCAGCAGCCGGGTGGCCTGTCGGTGCATTAGCTGGAAAGTGCTGTTGAGCGGATTTTCCTGGATAAGCTGCGCCAGTGGACCAATCAGCAGGGTCAGCGGCGTGCGGAATTCGTGCGACACGTTGGTGAAAAAATGCGCCCGGAGCTGCGCCACATTCCGCTGTTCGCGTTCCAGCAACAGGGCCTGTTCGGCAGTGGCTTTTTCCACTTCGGTCAGCTTGTTCTTGTAGCTCAGCCCCAGGGAAAAACACAGCAGTTCGAGCGTGATGCCAATCTGGAGGTACAGCAGCGGCTCAGAGCCGAAGCCCGTGTCCTCGTCATTGGGCATGATCATCGTCATCACCATCGACGTCAGTGCGCCCACCAGCAGCATCGACGAGCCCACCAGGAAGTAGTTGACGAGTGTGTCGCGGCGGTGCGTAGCGTTGACAATACCGATGACCGATACCACCGCCACACCTATCCGCACCACCGAGTGAAGCCACTCGTGAACGGGCATCACCACCCAGCCGGGCCATACAAGGCTGGCTCCGGTCTCGGCCAGCACATAGAGCAGCAACACGGCCTGGGTGCGTTGGAATAGCCGATACACCACCGGCAGGTTGCGCCGGAAGTTCAGCAGGGCATCGGCAAAGCTGTAGTAGCAAACGTAGGCGATCATGGGAATAACAACCCGACAGCAGCCGTAAACAACGGTATCGTAGGGCGTTGCCTCGAACGGGTCGAAAACCTTGACCACAAAATAACAGCTCCAGCAGAGTGCGTAGGCTGTGTACCAACGGTAGGCGCGTTCACCCGTTACAATGGCCTGTCCACCCACGTAGAGCGTCATCATGCCGGTCATACCGAGAAAAACGAGGGTAGCGTTGGTGAACGACATAAGCAGTGTTGAGTTCAGCCAACGAATTAACCCATTTTTTCGATTTACCTATGAATCAGCGAGATACCTGGCTGAGAATTGCCCCAAAACAAAAAAGCCTGCACTCAACGAGCGCAGGCTTTCCGATCCCACCATTCACTACACTACCAAAGCCAAGCGTCCCATTGTTGCATGGGCCGACTCGACTTTACTCTTCTGGCGGAGCAACAGCTCGCGGGTACTAGCCGCTACGTCAGTTTGCTCCAGCACTTCTTTATATTCGCTCAGGGCCTCGGCGTCTCCGCGCTGGCACTCTTCGGCTACTGCTTTGTCTGAACTACCCGACACGGCCGACTTGATGTTGATCCAGGCGCGGTGCAGGTCTGAGGCAATGCTGGTTCCGTTGTCCGGATCACCACCCAATGCCCGAATTTCGCGGTCAAGCTCGGTACCGAACTCCGCCCGCTCACGCGACTGGGCCAAAAACAGGCTCTTCAGTTCAGCGTCTTTTACATTTTCAGCAGCCTCCTGGTAGCCTTTCTCGGCATCATGGGCGCTGGTCAGCAATTTGTTCAATTGGTCGAGGATTTCACCCCGGGTTTCTTTGACGTTCATAACGAAAATTGATTTCAGTGATTAACGAATGGCAGTCAGTTATCCATCACGTATTAGCTAATTGACATGCATTCGCTAATTATTGTTTTGAATTAACCAATTTACTTTTTCTGTGGATCATGTCCCCAGTTTTTCAACGAATAAAGCCAGTTGCTACCGTCAACTTCTGCTGGTTTCTGAGCCGAGTGACGACGCACATAACTAATTACTTTGTGCATGTGCGCGTAGTCATCGTCCGTTAAATTCGCCTGCTTCTTGTGCAGAATCTCAATTATTTTTTTGCCTGACTGATGACCCGTTGACTCTGACGAACCGTCTGACTTCTGGCCCACTTTTTTTGATTCCGGCGTGTCAAGCCACTTTTCAATGGCGGCTGGTGTCATATTCACCACCTCCTTGAACTCGGCATAAACGTCTTTTTTCTCTGTGGTGTCTTGGGTTGCCATAACGGTTGTGTTTGTTTATCAGTCGATGCTTAAACCAGTTGTCATCTGCAAAAAACGAGCTTATTCGATTTTGCCGGCTTTGGCGTCATTTTTCATTTTGTCGTTGGCAAAAACGGCGATGTCAACACGCCTGTTTTTAGCCCGACCTGCTTCCGTTGAATTATCAGCAACCGGTTGCGATTCGCCGTATCCTTTTTCGTCGATCCGGCCACCTTTCACACCCAGCGACTGCAGGTAAGAAGCTACTGCGTCGGCACGCTGCCTCGACAGTTTCAGGTTGTAATCGTCAGGACCCTGCGCATCGGCGTGACCTTCAATAACCAGGTCCGTATCGGGGTATTTCTCCAGTGTCTGGGCAAATTCGGCCAACTGACGTTTTGTTGCCTCTTTGAGGTCCGACTTGTTAACGTCGAACAAAATGTCGGAGTTGAACGTGATTTTGATGCCTTCGCCAACCCGTTCAACGGTAGCGTTGGGCAAATCGCGCTTCAGTTCTTCGGCTTGTTTGTCCATCCGGCGACCAATGACGGCACCAGCGGCACCACCTACAGTAGCCCCCAGGATGGCACCCAGCACAGTGTTGCCTGATTTGCGGCCAATAACCCCACCAACAACAGCACCTGATGCCGCGCCAATGCCGGCACCACGCTGGGTCTTATTGGTGTTACGCTTAACGGATTTACAACTGGTAAGCACGTCGCTGGCGGTGAGGCTGGTAAGCAGCATCAGCGCCACGGCCGTGTTACGATTCATGATGAAGTTAGACATAGCGTTGTGAATTGATTTGCTACCACATAGCCAAAACACGTACCAACACTAATAACGAATAGCCTTTCTGTTAGCTGAAAAACGACTTACAGTCTGTTAATCAGTCAGTTATTAGTATATAAAATAAGTCTAGTAAATGACGACATAGCCTAAATGTTTCCTACAGGCATAGCATAGGATAGACAAATTGGGGAATTAGTTCTACGTGATAAGTGGGGTTATATATCCCGACAAGCAACTCAAGTTATGATAACACGGTTAAGCCGGTTTCCCGATACATGGTCAGGAGCTCAGGCGACGCGTCGTTGTCTGTGATTAATGTTTGTACGAGTGTCAAAGGAGCGAATTGCAGGTATTTGGTCTGCTCTAGTTTAGAGGAGTCACAAAGCAGATACGCGTGTTGAGCCTGTTGAGCCATAGCCATTGCCGTGCTGGCTTCGTGCTCACTGTTAGCACTTAACCCGTTGGTCGCCGAAACACCGTCTACCCCAATGAATGCCCGTGTGGCCCTGTAGAAGCTAATGTGTCGCTCGGCCATCAGCCCATGCACCGCCTGCCGCGCCGCATCGACCTCGCCCCCGATAAGATTAACCGTAACCGATGAACCCAGCAGCTCGGCCATGACCGGCAATGAGTTGGTAATGACCTGAATACGTTTATGACGGATGAATTGACAGAGCTGAAAAACGGTGCTGCCACAATCCATGAACATAATGTCGCCCTCATGGATAAACTCAGCAGCCAGCCGGGCAATATGCGTTTTTTGTTCAACCCGCTGAGCTATTTTATTGTCAAACCGCACCGGGGTACTGGCCAGATCGAGTCGCATGGCTCCTCCCCGTGTACGGTAAAGAAGTCCCTGCGCCGCCAGTTCGACCAGGTCACGGCGCACCGTCATGTCCGAGGTTTGTAGCAACAGGGCCAGTTCGTGTACATCGGCAGTGCCCGCCTGCTCAAGGGTTTGAAGGATTAAACGCTTTCGACTTTGAAAGTTCATGATAGGTGAGTTTATTTGTTCAAAAATAAACAATTTCAAACAATAATGAACAATATTGCCTATCCCTCTATCTGCATTACGGAAGAAAAGCTGCTGTCGGACAATTGGTACGTGTTGAAACGATACACGTTTGACTATCAGCAAAAGAACGGCGCATGGCTTACACAGCAGCGCGAAGCCTATGACCGTGGGAACGGAGCCACGGTGTTGCTCTATAACCCCGACGCTGACACCGTGATCCTGACGCGACAGTTTCGGCTGCCCACCTACGTCAACGGCAACCCCACGGGTATGCTCATTGAAACCTGCGCGGGCCTGCTCGACGATGACCACCCCGACGATGCTATTCGCCGCGAGATGGAAGAAGAAACGGGCTACCAGATTTCTGACGTGCAAAAAGTGCTTGAGGCTTACATGAGTCCCGGCTCGGTTACGGAACGGCTGTTTTTTTATATCGCTCAGTATAGTGCCAGCACAGCCCGGCAGAACGGGGGAGGGGTGGACGAAGAAGAAATAGATGTGCTGGAAATGCCCTTTGCGGAAGCCCTGCGCATGATCGAAACCGGCGAGATCATGGACGGCAAAACGATTATGCTGCTGTACCACCTGAAACTAAAACAAGCCACTAGTATATGATGATTCTGATTGCTGGCCCGTATCGCGGCGGCACGAACGATGACCCGGCGTTGATGGCCGAAAACCTGGCTCATCTTGAGTCGGCAGCCCTGCCGTTGTTTCGGGCGGGACATCTGCCCATGATTGGCGAATGGGTGGCCCTGCCCCTCATCCGTCTTGGTGGCTCTGCTAAACCCGGTGATGCTGTCTGGAACGAAATCCAGTATCCGGTAGCGCACCAGCTACTGGAAAAATGCGATGCTGTTCTGCGGCTTGAAGGGGCTTCGGCGGGGGCCGACAACGACGTTAAGCTAGCTCAGGAACGTGGCCTTCCCGTCTACTTTTCGCTGGCCGATGTGCCCGGTGTGCCATCGGCTTAATGGGTATTTGTTAACCACCCCAAAGCGAACCCTGCGTTTGAAAGCGGTGTTTTTTAAGCAGACAACTCAACGATATTGAACCCGTTTTCATGATCAAATTATTGCTGGTTTCGGCCCTTTTTGGCCTGACCGTGGCAGCTCCATTGGCCTGTCGGCAAAAGACGCAGGTAGAGGTTGCCACGCCCCCCGCACGTACCCTGGTCGACGCGCAACTGCTGGGCACCTATACGCCCGATCAACTCAGAAGTCGCTACAATGGGGCTACTTCGTTCCTGCGATTGCTGACTCGCTATGGCATCCGGGTGTATAAACTCACCTACCACACAACCAACACCGACGGTACGTCGATCCTGGCCTCCGGGGCGGTGCTGGTGCCCGACACGAAAGATTCGCTCTCGCTGATTAGTATGCAGCATGGCACCATCAGTGGCGACGATCAGGCCCCGTCGAATTATAAATCGAGCAGCGAGGCCTACCAGTTTGGGTCGGTGTTTTCGTCGGTGGGGTATATTGTGGCGGCCCCGGACTACATCGGCTACGGGGCGTCGAAGGCGCTGCCGCACCCCTACGAGCACAACCACAGCCTGGCGCAGGCATCACTCGATATGCTGCGGGCCACGAAAGAGTTTTTGGCCGATCAGCATGTGAACTGGGATCGTCGATTATATACGGCGGGCTATTCGGAAGGAGGCTACGCCACAATGGCGTTGCAGAAGAAACTGGAAGAAGAGGCCCCCGGCGAGTTTAACCTGGTGGCGTCGAGCATAGGGGCGGGGGCGTATGACAAGCCGGCGTTCATGCGCTACGTGACTGGCACAAAAACGCAGGGGCTCAGCGACGTTAACCGGCTGTATCTGTGGGTGTTGCTTACCTACGACCGCGTTTATGGGTTGAACCGTCCGGCTGCGTATTATTTCAAGGAGCCGTATGCCAGCCGGGTAAAGGCAGACGGACGCCACGCGCTGATTAACGTTAGTTTTAGCAATGCCCTGACCGATGAATTCAAGGCGGCAATCCAAAACGGCACCGACTCGGCGTTTATCAAAGCCGTGCAGGATAACGACATCCACGACTGGAAACCCACCACGCCCACCCGCCTCTACCACGGCGATGCCGACAAGACGGTGTTTTATTTTAACACCCAAAACGCTTACAATGCCATGAAGCAGCGGGGAGCTACCAACGTGTCGCTCTTCCGCCTGCCTGGCCGCAACCACGCCACGGGCATCCTCGATTTCGTGCTGGGCACCTATGATTTCTTCGGCGGAAAATCGATGTGATTGCTACGGGGTGCAGGAGACCCCGTAGCAATCACCACTCACTAATCGTCGTCATCCTTCCTGGATACCTGAACAAAGGCACCGCGACGGGGGGCGGGCATCACTGATTTTTCGCCTTTGACGGTCTTCCAGATGATCTCGTTGAACAACCGGTCGTCGATTTTGTCGGCGTAGCGCAGGTCTATCTTCTCTGATTGGCGGGCCGGTTCGGTCCAGGCGGTGTTGCGGGCGTCGAGGTCAATGTTGGCCGGAATATGCGTGTAGGGCGTCGCGGTGGGGGTGTTGGTGAAGCAGGCAACCATTGGCCGGGCGGCAGCATCATACTGACTCATGGGCGGGAGACCCAGAATCAACTCTATCGTCCGCAGCATACCCGACGTAGAATACATGGTGTGGTCGATGTGCTTCCGGCGCGTGTAGGGGCTGATGACCAGCGCAGGCGACCGGTGGGCATCCACGTGATCAGACCCGTTCTGGGCGTCGTCTTCGAGCACAAAAACCGCCGATTCGTTCCAGATCGAACTATGCGAGAGGTAATCGACAAACTGACCCAGCGCCTGATCGTTGTCGGCAACGTGGGCGGCGGGGGTGGGTGCTCCCAGGCGGGCGCCGCTCGTGTGGTCGTTGCCCAGGCGGATGCTGCTGAAGTGCGGCACGGCCCCGGCGGCAATAAGCGAGTCGATGTCTTTTTTCCAGATCTCTACCCGTTTAAGGTCTTTGATCGTCATGTCGAAGTCGGGGTAATTGGGGGCAAACCGACCGTTGAGGGCCGATCCTTTTCGTTTTGAGTAGGCCTCAAACTCGCCGTAGCTGCGGTACCGAAGGCCCGCCCGCTGGCAGTAATCCCAGATGAAGCCTTTTTTTGGAAAGGCCACCGGGCGGCTCCCTTCATAGTCGTAGGTGCCGCCACGCCCGCCATAGCTGGTAGGCCAGTTTTTTTCGGTATAATCCGTAGCGTAGGCGGCCGTGCTCCAGTTATGCCCGTCGGCGCTCACCTCAGCATCGACATAAAAATTGTCGAGTAGTACAAACTCCTTAGCCAGGGCATGGTGGTTGGGCGTGATTTTTTCGGGGAAAATACACAGCGACGAATCGCCATTGCCGCCGGGAATATCGCCGAAGATCTGGTCGTAGGTGCGGTTTTCCTTGATGATGTAAAAGACGTACTTGATCTGCGCCGACTTCTGTCCTACACGCATGGGGATGGGGGATGCCGCATTCCGGTTGCTGGTTTCGCCGAGGGCCATTGTTTCCTGCTCTTTTTTGTAGGGGGTGTTCTGGTACACCTGCTTCGAGAGGGCGGCTAAGGCCGTGGTGGTGGGCATGGGAAACATCGAGAGTGTACCCGTAAACAGCCCGGCAATGTATTCGGTGTTGGCTTCGCGGCGTTTGTTGGGGTTAGGGCCGTTGGGGTTGGCTTTGGAGGTAAACCCTTTACCATTGGCAACGAACACGTTCTGGCCAATGGCCCTCACCGCCGTTGGGTACCAGCCGGTGGGAATGAAGCCC
Organism: Fibrella rubiginis; assembly: GCF_017353185.1. Taxonomy (GTDB): domain Bacteria; phylum Bacteroidota; class Bacteroidia; order Cytophagales; family Spirosomataceae; genus Fibrella; species Fibrella rubiginis. Next base: position 297,215 of record NZ_JAFMYV010000002.1, read on the forward strand.
AGCGACCGGCTTTTGCCCGGCTGCGATACGTCGAATACGGCCAGGCAGTTATTGTCGGCGTTGGCTACGAGCAACTGATTTTTCACCAGGGCCAGGCCGTTGGGCGTACTACCTGCCGGGGCGTTGGGATACAGCGACGTGACAATGGTTTCGAGCACTTTGCGGCTTTTGACGTCAATTACCGATACGGCGTTGTCATTGGCGCAGGCTACGTACAGGTAGCGGCCGTTGGCGCTGAAAACGAGATCATTAGGGTGACTGCCTGTGCTGATTTCGCCGGTTAGCTTTTGCTGTTTCGGGTCGTAGACAACCACTTTTTCACCGCCCCAGATCGTGATAAACAGTTCGTCGCTCACCGGCGACCGCAGGCAGGTGTAGGCTTCGGCGGGGAGTTTGATGCGCGTTTTCACCTGCTTCGTCATCAGGTCGCAGATATACAGCGCGCTGTCGTCTTTGGTGACGGCGTAGAGCGTTTGGCCCGATTTGTCGGTCTCGATGCCCGCCACCGAAATTTTATTGGGCCAGGGCTTACCCAGCACCACCGAATCGGTTTTCACGAGCCGGTCATTCGCCGTGGAGTAGATCAACACCCGGTTGTCGTTGCCGCCCGACGCCAGCAGCGTTTTGCCGTCCGGACTAAATTTCAGGCCTACCCACGACTTGCGGATGGGCACTTCGCTTAGCACGGTTGAACCGGAGGGGTCGATAAGCTGAATCGACTGGTTGCTCTGCCCGTTGTTGGTTACGGCCAACAGGGTCCGGCCGCCGGGTTTACCCGGCGGCGACACAGCTATGTTCAACGGCAGATCACCCAGCGGCAACGACCGCCCCAGCGGGGAAAGGCTCCAGCCGTTGGGTAGGGTCAGGCGCTTAGCCGTTTGGGCATGGGTGTGGTGGTGCAGCAGCAAGAGCAGCGCGAAGGGTAGCAGCCGTGTTCTCATAGCGAGGGTAGTTTTTAGCAAACATACAACCCATTCAACGGTGCTGTGTTAATCAGCCGTTAAGCAGCAGACTTTTGTTTCTAATCCACTGATAGAAAGGTAGTTGCCTTTATAAACGTTATGCCCCTTGCCGTTGACCAAAGGAGTAGCAAAGGCCGTCGGGGGCCACAACGAAAAAGACTTTCCACTTCACATCGCCATGTTGTTGAAAGCTGAAGTCGGCCTGTTGGGTTGGCAGGCCCTTGGCTTTCAGTTCAGCAAATGCGCTGACTACATCATCGACTTCGAAGAAGCAGCCATCCTGGCCAGGATCGCCGCCGTTTTCGGCCAGACCAAGTTGAAGTGAGTCCCGGGCAATGATGGCCGATTTGCAGGGTGTGTCCTTCCGGGATATTAGCCGGAAACCCATTGTCTGCTCGTAGAAGGGCAAAGCCGCGTCGAGGTCATTGACGGGTAAGTTCATGATGTCCTGCTGGTAGGGCCAGGCTTTTTTGATGGTCGCTTTTGGCTGTTCCATTCTGTTTGTGGTTTGGTAAGGATGTGTTGCTGCGTATAACCGCTTGGTTTGCCGCTCGCACAGGCCCAAAGGTGAAGCCTTCTCAACGTAATCTTTTTACGTTGAGAAGGCTTGCTTACCAAAAAGTTGCTGGTATTTATCCCACCAGCGGCAGGGTGACCACAAACTGACCAGCGTCTTCGCGGATGGTGGGCACAGGCTGGTTGAGCATCTGGTATTTAGAGAGAATGTTGGCCAGACCCAGACCCGGCGAGGCGACGCGTACGCTCTTGCGCTGAACGTTATTGCGTACCTGGAGCCTCTCCTGGTCATCGGTGGTGATAGCAATATGAAGGGGCTGATCGGGGAGGGCGATGTTGTGCTTAACGGCGTTTTCCAGTAGCAGTTGCAACGTCAGTGGGGGAATCTGGCGGGTCAGCAGGGGGGTGTCTACCTGCCATTCCACGCGCAAAGCACTGCCATGCCGCGTTTGCAGCAGGTGGCAGTACGACCGGCTGAAAGCCAGCTCGGCCGCTAACGAGGTTAATATCTGGTCATTGGATCGCAGCAGGTAGCGGTACACCGAACTTAGCTCGTCGAGAAACAGGCCTGCCCGCTCGGTGTCGTCTTCGATCAGCGCGCTGAGCGAGTTGAGGCTGTTGAACAGGAAGTGCGGGTTTACCTGCGCCTGCAGACCCCGTATCTGCACCTCCACTTTCTCCTGCTCCATGCGCCGCAGGGTCAGCTCCGCTTCGAGCTGGGCGCGGTGGTGTTTTTCGCGTTCATGTTTCAGCTCCTGCTCGATGGTGGCGGCCCGCACTGCCGCCCGCCGTTGCCGGTAGCTGAGGCCCAGTGAAAAGCAGACCAGTTCGGCAATGATACCCGCCTGCATGTAGGTCAACGACACCCGCCAGAACGGTCCTTCCCAGTTTTCATTGGGCCACGCAAACGACATAAACATGGCTGTGAGACCACCGGCGAGCAGAAAACCGGTGCCCGTGGCATAAGCCCGCGACACCACGTCGCCCAGTTGGACCATTTGCCGGATGCCGTAAACACCCAGCACGGCCATAGCCAGCCGCATGGTGATAAACGATGTTTCGTAGAGCGATGGTGACCAGGGCAGCCAGTAGCACAAACCAAACTGCAGCGCCACATAGGTGGCAATACCGAGTTTAACTACCTGCAGCTGGCGGTAGAAACGGGGCAGGTGGCGACGCAGGTCAAGGATGGCGTCGGCAAAATCGAAGTAGACATAATAGGCCCCCATGGGTGCGGCGGCCCGCACAAACCGGTTGGTTTCTGGCGAAAACCAGTCGCGGAAGGCATAGACGCGCAGGCCGAAATAAAACAGCCAGGCCAGCATGTAGAGGGTATAAAGCCCGTAGCTGCGGTCGCGGTATGTACTCCACTGCACCACGTTCAACAACATGATCGACAGCACCATACCGGTGAAGACAGCCCCCCAAAGTTGAAACGTCATGGGTGTTGTTGAGTTTAGTAGTAGCAATGGGCAGTGCCAGGTGTGGTAGGTTGCTGTCGTCTGGCTCAGGGTGGTAGCAACCTGCCCACTGCCTACTTCGTAGCGATGAACGTGGCGGCGACGCCGGAGTTATCGGAGATTTCGACGCTCAGTTTGTTGCCATTCAGGGTGGCCACCTGGGCGTTGTCGCCTTTGAAGGCAATGGCGCTGCCGCTGGCGCTGAGTTGCAGGCCGTTGACGTTGCCTACCAGCACCTCGCCATTGTCTGACTTCGAGCGGATGTTAAAATCGATGTTGGCTGTGGTTTCCGTAGCGCGGGTAATGCTGATGGTGCCTTTCAGGTCGGCCTGGGCGGCGGGGTACGTCTTGCCGCCAGTAGCCACCTCGGTCAGCGTATACTGCCCCGCGGCGCGGGTGCCCAGATCGCCGGTTGGCGTGGGGGTGACGTCGGCGTCCTTTTTGCAGGCACTGAACAGTGACATAGCCAGCAGGCCGATAGCGAGGCGACGGGTAATGATTGACGTTTTCATCAGTAGTTATTGTTTACTGGTTAAAAAAAGGAAGGTTCTGCCGCGTTGGCGATGTAAAGGTGGCAGCGGGCCAACGCAGGGCAAATGACTTAATATCCCAGTCGTCAAAACAAGCCGATGAAGTGTCGTTTGCTGGAAATAAACCGATTGCCGCCAGCTACGTACAGACCCAAAAAAGCCCACACTGACGAAACAGCGTAGGCTTTTTGATCTTGTGTGATTGGCCCTGTGCTGAAAAATAACCCAGTCACCAGTCACGCACTTATGCCCGGTCAGAACCCGGCGGCGTGGCCGTCTTTGCGCGACTCGGTGGCCCCGTGGTAGACCTTATTTTTGGCGTCGTACAGGATGGCCTGGTAGCCACCATAGCCCCCGAGCCCGTAGCCCACGTTATGGCCTTTTTGCATCAGCGCCCGGATGGTTTCGTAGGAATAGCCCGACTCCAGCGTGATCGTGCCTACGCCGTCGATGCGCTCGCCGGTGGGTTCCGACCCGCCCGCGTGGTCGATGCGGGGGGCGTCGCCGGCTTCCTGCGGGTTCATGCCAAAGTCAACGATGTTCATCACCATCTGCACGTGACCCAGCGGCTGGAAACTGCCCCCCATCACCCCAAAGCTCATGAATGGCTGTCCGTCTTTGGTAATAAATGCGGGAATAATGGTGTGAAAAGGCCGTTTGTGGGGCGCGTAGGTGTTATGCTGGCCTTCGGTAAGGCTGTATAGTTCGCCCCGGTTCTGAAGGGTGAACCCCAGCCCGTCGGGTACCATGCCCGAGCCGAAGCCCCGGTAGTTGCTCTGAATGAGCGATACCATGTTGCCCTCGCCGTCGGCCACGGTCAGGTAGATGGTGTCGCCATCTTTCAGCGCCGGGTTGCCCGCTTCTACGGCCACGGCGGCACGGTCGGGGTTGATCAGGGCGCGGCGCTGGGCAGCGTAGGGTTTGGAGATGAGCGTCTGGACAGGAATTTTGGCGAAAGCGGGGTCGGCGTAGTACTTGGCGCGGTCTTCAAACACCAGCTTTTTGGCCTCTACAAACCGGTGAATATGCTCGGGGCTACCCCATGGAATGGTCTTGAAATCATAGCCTTCCAGGATGTTCAGCATCTGAAGCACGGCAATGCCCTGCCCATTGGGGGGAAGCTCCCAGACGTCATAGCCCCGGTAGTTGGTCGAGACCGGATCAACCCAGTCGGAGGTGTGTTCGGCCAGGTCACGGTAGCTCAGGAAACCACCCGTTTTTTTCATAAACCCGTCGATCGTGCGGGCAATGTCGCCTTTATAAAATGCGTCGCGGCCACCGGTGGCAATCTTGTCGAGGGTATTGGCCAGGGCTGGATTCCTAAATAGTTCGCCACGTTTGGGGGCCGCACCGGTGGGAGCATACACGTCCATCACGTTGGGGTATTTTCCCATCCGGGCAATCATGCTGCTCCAGTAATAGGCGGCTTCGTCGTGTACGGGAAAACCTTCGCGGGCGTAGCGAATAGCATGGCTCAGGATGGTGGGCATGGGCGTTTTGCCAAACCGTTTGTGCAGCTCGTACCAGCCATCAACGCAGCCCGGCACCGATACCGGCAACGGCCCCGCCGCCGGGATATGAGTTAGTCCTCTTTTGGTCAACTCGCTCAGCGTGAGGCTGTATGGCGACCGGCCCGACGCGTTAAGGCCGTACAGTTTTTTAGTTTTAGCGTCCCAGACAATGGCAAACAGATCACCCCCAATGCCGTTCATATCGGGTTCTACCACACCTTCCATCGCGTTGGCGGCAATGGCGGCGTCGATGGCATTGCCGCCTTTACGCAGCACGTCGATAGCGGCCTGGGTGGAGAGTGGATGCGAGGTGCAGACCATGCCATGCTGCGCCATCACCACGGTCCGGGTGGCGAATGATTTGCCCGTCAGCCGGTCCTGGGCGCGGGTGGCTACGGTACAGACAAGCAATGCCCCGGCCAGCAGGGGTAGTTGTAAACGATAGTTCATCGGGAAACAGTTTATGCCTCATAAAGCAGCACAACGGCATTTATACCAGTTTAGGCGGAAGAGTCCCATAGGCCAACGGCTAGGCCTTTCGGATGAGGGGCAGCGTGACCGTGAAGAAGTTGTCGTCGTCGTCCACGCGGATGTCGCCCCCACCCAGCAGCCGGTACTGCGTGGCGATGTTGGTGAGGCCCACCTGATTGCTTATGATGCGGGTGTTTTTGCGTTGGAGGTTGTTGCGCACCACCAGCCGGTTGTCGGCTTCAGTACGGATGCTGATGTGCAGGGGCTGTTCGGGCAGGATCACGTTGTGCTTGACGGCGTTTTCCAGCAGTAGTTGCAGCGTCAGTGGTGGCAGCAGGTGGTCGTGAAAGTGGGCGTCAACGGCCTGCTCCAGGTGAATGTTGGCCCCGTAGCGGGTACGAAGCAGGTGAAAATAGGACTGCGCAAAGGTGAGTTCATTGCCCAGCGTCGCCAACTGCGATTCGTTACTCCGCAACAGGTAGCGGTACACGCTCGCCATTTCTTCCACAAACTGCTCGGCCTGCTCGGGATCCTCTTCAATAAGCGACGAGAGGGTGTTGAGGCTGTTAAACAGAAAATGGGGGTTGATCTGGCTTCTGAGACTGTCGAACTGACTTTGCAGGTTAGCCTTTTTCAGTTCTTCGGTTTTGCGCAGCGTGCGTTCCCAGCGTTCAAACGCCCGGATACCTTCATAAAAGATAATGACCATCAGCACCACCACCAGGTTAAACAGCAGCACCAGGGGTAGTCGACCCGGCTGCATAGGCAGGCTGGGCGAATTGAGCAGGAAATAACAGCCATACAGGAACGTACAGCATGACCAGCCCGCCAGTACGCACCAGCCCAGCAGCCACGATAACCGCACAAGGGTCTGGTCAATGTCTGGAAAACGCCGGTTTAAATACAGTCCGACGGCGTTGTTAACAAACCAGGCCAGCAGCGCTGTCACGAACGTCAACACCGTGGCGATCAGAAACACCCAACCGTTGTGCCAGTATTGGTTGCCCAGCAGAATCCAGTTGAGCCCGCCCACGTAGACCGGGACAATCAGCCCCTGCATCACCTCATCCTGATTCGAGTAGCGGGCGAATTTCATAGGCTGGACGGGTAGCTGACCAGGTCGGTCGGTATGTCGGGAATTCGCTCTTTGGGGGTCAGCGGCAGGCGCACGGTAAACTGCTCACCGTCGTCTTCAATGAACGGGGCCGCTAACCCCAGCGACGTGTAGCGTTCGGCCAGTATCGTCAACCCGCCCTGCGGGGCCAGCACCGCTACTTTTTTGCGCTGCAGCGAATTGCAAACGGTCAGTGTACCAGCAGGTTGCGTGGTAATGTGCAGCGTGAGGGGCCGGTCGGGTAAGGCCATATTCAGGCGCAGGGCGTTTTCAACCAGCGTCTGAACCGTAAGCGGCGGGAGCCAGTGGCCCATGAACGATTCGTCCAGGCTGATCTCCCAACGGAGCGCGTTGCCAAAACGAGTGTCGAGCAAATAGCGGTAGGCGTGCAGGAAGGCCGCTTCGTCGGCCAGGGTTACCAGTGGGCGCTGACCAGCCTGCAACAGGTAGCGGTATACACTGGATAGTTCGTCGAGGAAGATGCCAGCTTTGCCCCGGTCTTCGCTGATGAGGGCGCTGAGCGAGTTGAGGCTGTTGAACAAAAAATGCGGATTTACCTGGTTTTTCAGGCTGTCGTACTGGCTCTGCAAACCCGCCTTTTTCATCGCCTCCGACTCCTGGATAGCCTCGCGGTACTTTTGCATGTAATAAATAAACTCGAATACGGCTCCGGTCAGCAGCACCCCAAAAAACCAGACGCCGATCCGCTTGAGGTACGTTTCGATGCCGACGGGACCGGCATTCGTGCCAGCCAATGCGTTCGATATCCCGATAAAGAGCGACTCCAGTAGGGCCGTAATCACCAGATACCCGATAAATGTCATCAACACCCGTCTACCTGTCTGCCCGATAGCGGCATATCGTTGTCGGGTATACAGTAACCAGCGTATGATAGCCTCCCAGAGCAACAGTGCAAAAGCAATACCCACGACCGTCCAGATCAGGTAGGCTTTCAGCTGATACTGAAGTTCGTTTAGAAACAACAGATTAGCCGCCAGCATCACCAGCGGAATGCCAATCAGGCGAACCCATATGTCGTTCGGGCGTTTCAGGACCAGTGCTGGTTAACGTAAAAGAGGTAGCACAAACGTATTTATTTTAATGATTATTTCACATAAGTAAGAACCACGAAGCGAGAGGTGAGAAATAAGATGCAAGATCTACCCACTCACTTCTTGCTTCTTGTTTCTTGCCTCTCACTTCTCGCTTCTCACTGCTCACTTATCCACAAACACGTTCACATCGGCGTTGCTGGCGAAGGTATTGGCCGTGTTGATGTCGGTGTTGGTAGATGTGCCATAGCCCACGAATACACCCATCCCGCCGCTGTTGCTGATGCGGCTCTTGGTGATGCTCATGATCGCTTTATTGCCCCATAGTGCAATGTTGGCCTTTTTGCCCGACACGATGGCGATGCTGCCCGCGTTGCTCACTTCAGCATACTCCAGCACGTTTTTGTTGCTGGTCGAGTAGCTAATGATGCCTCTCCAGAAGCCCGCCGTCCGGTTGGCACCGGTGAACACGATTGGCTCTGCCTGGGTCCCTTTGGCCGACAGATACCCTTCCAGGTTGACCGAAATGGCGATGTCGCGGTTCATTTCCAGCGTCACGCCGGGTTTGAGGGCGAATCCCGTGCCAACGGCGAGGTTGCCCGTGAGGCGGTAGGGCGTTTTGTCGGCGAAACCAGCCCAGACCACTTCGCCGCTGCCCGTAATGGCCGATTGCGTGATCTCGACCACGTCGCGTCCGTTGCCGCCTTTGAACGTCGAAGCCGGGTCGAGTTTAGCCACGTTAGCGGCGTCGAGCAGGATACCCGCGTCGGTGTTGTTGGTGAAGGCGTTGGTCGAAAACTCGCGCAGGATGCCCCCTTCATAGACGTAGACGCCATAGCCATCGTTTTGCGAAAACAGGCAGTTGTTCAGGGCAATCTGCGCTTTGCTGCCCCCCGACAGAAACAGGGCGGCTTTGGTGGTGCTATACAGCGACCGGCTGCCGGTGTGCATCACGTCTACGTATTCCAGGATGTTGGCGTTACTACCCGAATAGTGCGCAATGCCTACCCAGTAACCCTTCGTTTTCTGCACCCCTACCAACTTGATTCGCTGTTCGGCGGTGCCCTTGGCAATCAGCAGGCCGCCGTTGTCATTCACGTTCAGCCGCACGTCGCGCTCAAAGGCAATCACCACGCCGGGGTTGATCGTCAGCTCGTGATTGACGTCGATGTTTTTCGTGACGATGTAATCGGGCAGGTCGGGGTTCAGGATGCGGTCGACGAGGGTGGTTTTCACCGTGATGTTTGCACTGATCGTCAGCGGTTCGGCGGCCGAAGCGGCGATAACCACGCGGTCGGTGGCTTTGCCGTTGGGGCTGGTGGCGGTCAGTTCAAACTCATACTCGCCTACCTCGTCGGCTTTAAACGTTGGCTTGAAGGAGGCCGCATCCGAAAGCGTCATGGTGCTTTTGGCGGGCTTGCGTACCACCGTCCAGGCGTAGGTCAGGGGCTTACCCTGGCTATCGGACGACTTGGAGCCGTCGAGCGTGACAATCTGCCCTACCTGCACCGGTTGGTCGGGCCCGGCGTTGGCGATCACAGCACCAACGGGTGTGGGGTTCACGTCGGTGTTGTTCTTGCAACTGGTCAGCGCCAGCAGGCAGGCAATGGTGGTGAGCAACAGCCAGTTGGTGGCCAGTTGGTGGAATTGAACGCGCGGGTTCGGGAGGAGTAACGTAGCTGATTTCATAGAAGAGGGTGGCAGGTCGTGCCGATTTGTTGTTTAACTGGGTCAAACCTATCAGGTACGGTGCGGGCGGCGAACGGCAAACCCGATGAAACGACAAAAGCCCACGCTGAACCGTAGCAGCAGGGGCTTTTGTCATCGTGGTTCTACCGGGAGAACGGGTACAACTACACGGAAAAATAGATTCGTAGGTCTACGTAACTGATTGCGTGGAAGTGCGCTTGGCTGGAGGGGATCAACTAATGACCTTTGAGCAGGTAAACCATTCACTATAAACCAGATAGTTTCATGAAAACCTCATCTGCCACGCGGCTGCCTGCCGTACTCTTTGCCGTCATGATCCTGCTCACCGCTGCGGGATTTCGTCCAGATGCCCCAGCTACCGATGTGCCGCCCAAGGTAGCTACTTCGCTCAGCGCGTATTTCAGCAAGCTCTTTCAACCGCTGAAATCCACGCAGATTGAAACCATGAAGGCTCCTGCCTTTACCAGTTGGCTGCAACAATCCAGCCTGTCTGCCGCCCGAAAAAACGCCGTTCTGACCTTTGTTGCGCCCGTGCTGACGGCTGGCAACGTCGAGATAATCCACGTCAAAAAGGCCAAGGCACTGCAGGGCATGGCCGTCAGCGACGTAGTGCTCATTCGCGTACCGGGCAGCCTGATTGCCCAACTGAACGGCTCTGGCTACGTAACCGTTTTCGATAGCGGTAGCGGTGGGGCAACAGACCAGATTGAAACTTGCCAGTATGTTTCTTGCTACTGCTCCAGCACCACTTCGCCGGGGAGTTGCGTAACGGCCACACAGTTCAACAAAAATTGCCCGCCCAACGAATGCCCGGTAGCAGGCGGCACCTGCGATTGTGGCAGCGGCGGCGGAGGAACCGGTCTGGTTAACGCGTTTGAAACCCTATTTGGCTAACAGTCCGTTACAGCAGTGGGGACCAAAGTGCTTTGAAGGCTCCGAAAATACCCACCCCCATCAGCAGAGTCAGTAGGCCCAATACGATCGCCATAACCACCTTTTGGGGGCTGCGGCGGCTTTTTTGGCTGCGCAAATACAAGTCCAGCACGGCCAGCGGCAGGAGCGAATCAGCAAAGGCCAGCAACAGATCGACCGGGCCGTTGCCGTGAGACATACCCACAGGGCCGCCATTGAGGAGGATCCAGGCCATCAGCATCACCCGGAAAAACCAGACGCCGTTGACCAGCAGGTAAGTCCGCAACGCCCACTGCCGGTGACGATCCAGCTGCCGCAACCGGGCATAGCGCCAGGTCATGGTGGCGCACAGGGCAATGAGCACGGCATTGAGGCTAATACCGATTGCCCCAACCAAATTGGCAGCGCTGCCCCGCGCCCACGTCAGGTAGAGACCGTCGAGGCTCATGGCGAAGGCCGTCAGGATAAATAACCGACCGTTCCACCGGTGAAATAACAGCGCGCGGGAACGAAGCTGTGGGACGAGTTGTAACGTGCCCCCAGCGTTATGATGGCCGCCAGCAGCACATGCGCGGCAAAAAAGGCGTTGCCCATGGTATCGCCGGTTACATGTCCGTGGAAGAGCATCTTGTTGCGGTCCCATTGCTCAAAATTGCCCAGCAGGGTTGCCTTGCCATAAAAGGCCACGATGTAGTACACAAACAGCCATTGACCGGCAAAGGCCATCAGGAACCAACCCCTGGCGGATGACGCTAAAAGCTTATCAGCCAGGGTTGTAGCAGTAGGCTTTGATGAGTTTTGGGCTTGAGCAACGGTCGCCAGCGACCGTAGTGTGTCAGTTGCCGATCCGTCGGGCAGGCTGTTGGGTGTGATCGTTTTCATGGTATACTGCTGATTTTGAGCTACTAAAGAAAAAGCGTATGCCAGGTACAGGGTATCGCCTACTACATAGACGGTTCGAAAACGGGTATCACCGGCTTACTCTTTGGTAACCAGCTCGGCTATAGCTACGTTGTTACCATTCGTGCGCCGCGAAACAGGAGCCAGCCCACTGCAGAAAGTTCAGCGACAGCGCAACAGAGGGCAACGGGTTGTTCGATGAGCCACACGTAGCCGGGAAAGAGCAGGTCTGTCAGGCTAAGCAGAACGTAGGCCACACCACCAATAAGCAGCAGCACACCAAAGGGGGCGGGGATGAATCGCGATTTGATGACCAGTTGCCCGAACGGGATGAGCCAGAGCCCCCAGAAAAACTGCACGATGGTGATCCCATAGCCACGCATGTTCAGGAAAAACCGCACCAGGTCCTGCCGTTGGCTGGCAGAAAACGAGGGCAACACGTCGCCTTTCGCCACCATGAGGGCTGTGAAACTAAACACCTCCAGCACAAACACGATCGGAACCTGCACCAGCACCAGGGCCAGCATGGCTTTCGCCTGTTGCTCCTGCACGGGCTTTAGCAGGCGGTAGAGCACCAGCACCAGAAACACAAAGAGCATTTGGCTGGTGAGGTTGCTGACAATGCCCGCCCGAAAGAGGAATTCACTGGCCAAAATATGGTTGGTGGTAGCAACCGGGTCTCCTTTCACATAGAGTTGGCCCGGTACGTACATGAGGCTGAACGCTGACGTAATCGCCAACAAAAAATACAGAAGTCCGGCTAGCTGCGCGGTTTGTTTTCGCCTTTCCATGGTGGGCTGTCGGTTTGGTGGTAACTGGCTACGCACCAAAATAACAGTATGGCAAACGGACTGGAAAAGCCCGTTTGCCAGATTCGGACAGGCGGTTGACGACCTGGGTGGATGGCCCAAAAACAGGGTATCCCAACACGCTGTATAGCCTTGGCTACCTGCCTGTTGGGATACCCTGGCACTTATTTCTTGCGGGTGACGCGGAAGAAGCCTTCAATACGGGCGGTGGTGCCCAGGGCCTCCTGCCCAGGGTAGATGATGCCCGCTTTGCCCAGTGCAAACTTGCCTGTAACCGGTTCGCCCACCTTGCCGAATTGCGAAATGGTGAAGGCACCGGGGCTGGGATACGGATTTTTGCCAACTCGATAATAATGCACATACAGCAGCCCGCCGCCCTGGTCTGATAACTGGAACTGAGGGCCTGCTTCGCCCAGCTGCCAGGGTTGACTTACCCCACCGATGGTGCCGAAATCTACGCCAGCTGGATCTATTGGTGGGTTTAGCTGTAGAATACTCACCCCGACGGACTTTCCATTGTCTATGCCGCCGCCGATCATCATCAGCATTGGGCCTTTGGGCGTGTTCATGAGTTGTGCTCCCTGCCCCACCATCGTGTTGATCCAGTTACCGCCGTTGATGCGATACGTAATGCCTTCGTCGCCCACGTAGATATTCGACACCAGCCACAGTTCACCGTAAGGTTTTCCATCGATCACGGTCGGGCCTTTGAGTTTGATGGTTACGGCCACGGGATTGCGGGCAGGTGGGGTAGCGGGGGCGTAGTAGAGTGCTTTGTACGCCGCCGGATTAAGCTGCCCCGGACCAATCAGCTTCCAGCTCAGGTAGTCGACAAATTCTGATGGCGATTCGTACGGTTCGGGCACGTCTTCTTCAGTTAGCAGGGGTATGGCAATGTCTTTGGTCAGAACCAGTACTTCCAGGCCCATATTGTCGCCGGGCTTCACAAACCCGACCGAAGGAATCAGCAGTGCCCGTTCCAGCAAGGCCCAGTCGCTAAAGTGCGTCGTTTCTACGCTGACGGTGTGGGCCGCCGTATCGACTTTCCCTTTGGCCGCCAGTCGCCAAATACCTTTGTCGGTCTGGTAGGCTAGGGCCAGTGCCTCGGCCACGGTGCCATCCAGGCTTTCGGGGTTGTAGCGAACGCTGATCGTGACGGGCTTTTTAAACGTGGTGCCATGTGGGGCGAGCCGGAAGCCGTTGCCCAGGGCCTGCGGGCCGGTGCTGGTGATTGGCTGTACGCTAAACGATTGGCTCGTTTCAACAGCCCCAGCCGGTACGGTGATCGTCAGGCGTTCATCGGCGGAGGTCAGTTTACCCCCGGCGGGGCCGATGGTGGTGGTGGCGGCCTCGCCCAGCAGCGTACCCACGGGGTAGACTTTGCCGGGGCGGGCCTGCGGCTGTTCAGGTACGCTGGGACCACCGGGATCAACAACGTCGGTATCATGTTTACAGCCTACCGACAGGGCGGTGAGTGTCAGGCTTAACAGGAGAGCATATAGCTTGTTCATGGCTCATTCGTGTTTGTTATTTACGAAGCCAAAGGTGGGAGGGAGTCGGTACGTGGGAAACGGTAAACCCGATGAAACGGAAAAAGCCGCTGACGAGACGGAACTCGAAGCGGCTTTAGGATCAATCAACCCCGTAAGGGTTTTGAACCCTTACGGGGATTTAGCTACAACTTATCCGGCGTGATCGGCTGCGGTACGTTGTTATCGATGGGCTTGCAGCTTTTCAGGTAGGCGAACATCGCCACCAGGTCTTCGCGCTTCATGTTTACGTAGTTGGGCCAGGGCATGGGGGGTAACAGGGGCCGGGCCGTGCGGATGCCTTTGCTTTTGCCCTCGGTGAGGGCAATGATAAACTGCTGTTCCGTCCAGTTGCCGATGCCGGTCGCATGAGGGGTGAGGTTGGCCGAATACGAAACGCCCCACGGGCCTACGGCGGCTGTATTCATGCCGTTGAACAACACCCACTCTTTCAGGGCGTCCTTGTTAATAGTGCCCAGCGGCATCTGAGCCGGATGGCCCGATAGTCCCAACGCCGGATCAGGAACGGGGCCTTGAGCAGTGAATTTTTTGGGCGCGTGGCAGTCGGCGCAGCCCATGATGTTAATCAGATACTGCCCTTTTTCGATCTGCGCTCTGGTGTAGGCCGGGGGCGTGGGCTTGGCAGACTGGACAGGTTTGGTTTGGGGCAGGCTAAAAGCCGTTAGCAGGCTAATCCCGAAAGCCGCTACGCCCAGTGAAAGGAGTGTTTTTTTCATGATACTCGATTGTTACTGTGAACGGATTGGACCAACACGGATTGCCGTGCCGCAACCCGACCGAGCCGTTTGTTCGGCAATCAAAAATGCCCTGACCTTAGGGGTAGAGCAATCAAAAACCCGGTGAAACGGAAAAAGCCGCCTATGAACTGGTTCAGGGCGGCTTTCAGGTACGTTATTCGACAGGTGGATCTCAACAGCAGTTGGCTGCTCGATGCCTGACAGCCTCAAGCAAGACAAAGGGGATAGCCGAGCGCGGCATCAGGAGTGAGCGATGCCTACGGGTCCATTGGTGCAGCAAGGGTAATCCGGCGAAGATTCACCATCAGCCTGCTGCCCGCTTACCGCATATAACTCCGGCAGAAACTGCTCAAAATTGCCAACCTCTTCGATGTTGTGTTTGAGCCAGGCATTCCCCATAGCGCGGGTGAACAGAAAGCGGTGCAGCAACGGGTTTAGCAGGTACTGACCAACAGGATTTTCTGCGCCGACCTGCATTCGCGACCGATACAGCGTACCACCCGGCGTGGCCTCAAACCAATGTTGCAGGCTAAAGACCTCCTGCCCCAGCTCGCGCCGCACAAGCCGGATACCTTCCTCGTCTAACTTCACGACCGTTTCAACGCTGTCTACGTAGCAGGCCGCATCACGCCCGAAAGCTTCCACGATGCGAAAGCGCGAACCTACCTGTGCGCCACCATCAGGGGCGGGGTTTGTCATCGACCAATGAACGTGGTCGAGGGGGTGCCAGACCCGGTAACGACTATACGTCTCGCCCCGGTACGTCATCGTGCCGCCGATGTGCCGAAACCACCAGAGCAGCATGGCAGGGGTTACACCCCGGACGAGGTCATGGTCAATGGTTAGTTCGTAACTACCGAAAGGCAGCACTGAGTATGTTGTTCGGGCTGAAGCGAGGGGCTTCATGGTCCACCGAATGGGCAGTGGAGTTGGAAGTTGTCTGTTCATCATCGTTGTGGGTTGAGCCACGGACATGTTCAGCAATAGCTTACCACGACGTGGGCAGGAAGGTGCTGGTGTTGGTATCGTTCCTGTTAAAGCGCACCACAATAGTAGGCTTGCCGTTGCTGCCTGTTTTTAGTTCGTAATAGTACGTCTGGGCTTTCAACTCCGATTTTTCCATCGGGCGGTTAATGTTCTTACTGGGAATGCACGAGTAATAGCCCCGGTACTTGCCCTCGGTGGGCGTGGTGGTGAAGGTGCCGTCGGCTTCGTTGAAATCCACGCGGCCTTTCTCGTAGGTGAAGGCCTCGGTGCGGCAACTGCTGTAGTCCTGGGCGGCGGCCACAAAATATTTTTCGTAGGTGCCGTTGGCTTTGAAGTCGAAGACCACCGCCAGTTCAAAGGGTTTCCCCAGGTTCCGGCCGTCGTACGACCAGAAATCGCTCATGGAAAATGAGCCATACATCCACTTGCCAACGGCCTGGGCATCTACGCTGCCGCCGGGCAGTACATCACTGCTGTTGTTCTTACAACTTGTGCTGAGTGCTGCCACGACCAGCAGCATAACGAATAACGGTTTCATGGTATTTACTTAGTTTTAGTGGTGCGCCAGGGCGCGATGTTGTTTACGGAGCCAAAATTGGCGTGACCACCTCACGCTCGAAACAGCAAGTAAGCTGAAACGGAAAAAGCCGCTCATGAAGCGGCTTTTTGCTACTGCGAAAAACGGGTTGTGCCTTGACTATCAACGGATTGCGGGTAGTGGACTTGGCGCATCGGCGAAATGGTTGTATTTGCCCAGAAGTCGCCCAAGCTGGTAGGTGATGGGGATGATCACTTTCCGGACAAACGGGGGTATAGCCAGCATGTCGTACTCGCTCGCGTAGCGCATAAGCAGATAGGCCGCGTCGAAGGGTTCAGGTTGCAGCTGTCCCGATTTGCGTTGCGCAGCGTAGACGGCCGAGAGGTAAAAGACAATGGAATTGGCAGGCTTAATCCAGCCGGTGCAGGTCAGCGTATCGGTACCGGCGTTCCAGAACCGATGTGCCACGCCGCGTTCGAAGGTTACGGTTTCGCCCTCACCGGCAAACTGTTCGGCCTGCCCGGCCACCTGATAGCCGATCCGGCCATTGACTACCGTCAGGGATTCGTCCTGCTGCCAGTGCACGTGCATGGGTGGTCCGCTGCCGGGTGCTACCTGGTTGTCGACCAGCAGCCTGTCGCCGTCTGGTTCGTGAATCAACTGCTTGAACGTGAGCGTCTCGCCCGTGTCGTTATCAATGCTGTAGGGATAAGTGACTGTCATAATATGTGGCGTTTTGAGAAAGGTGATTAACCAGGCCAAAGGTCAGCCGCGGCTACTTTGGCATCAACGCAAAATTGGATGAAACGGAAGATTGCCCCACCCAACCGACGGATATCACGACTGCGATTCGTTGACCCGGTGGCCTGTCAAAGGCGATATGACTAGATTTTGTAGTTTTGATTGAGCCCAGCCCCCTACAGCCATGAGACCACTGCTGCCCGCCCGCTATCTAGCCCTGTTGCAAGTCATTGTCATCCCGTTCTACGTCGGTGTCTTCAACTGGATCCTGATTGGTAGCCCTTTCTGGCAAAACTGGCGCACGTTCGGGATCGCAACGGGTGTGGTGATCGTGTTGGCCGTCTGTAACTTCCTGATAAATGGGGCGTTTGTACGGCGGATTCGTGCGTCTATGATGGCGTCAACTTCACACATACAGTTGGTGGCCAGACAGTTTATGATTACCGCTACCGGCTCATCGCTGGTGTTTGGCCTGGCTTTTTTCATCTACCAGTGGCTCGACCTGCCCGGTTTTGTGCCCCAGTTAAGTCGACTGGGATTTGGGGTACTCTTCACCATACTGACCGATGCCATCATGACAATGTCGTATGAGAGTGTTCACAATTTTAACTACTGGCAACAATCGAAGCAGGAGGTAGAAACGCTCAGCAAAGCCCAGCTCCAGGCCCAGCTCGACGCCCTGCGCCAGCAGGTCAACCCCCACTTTCTCTTCAACAGCCTCAACTCGCTGAGTGCCCTCATCGAAGAAGACCCCAGGCAGGCCGGCGCCTACGCCGACGAGCTGGGCTCGGTCTACCGCTACCTGCTGCGGGCCAACGAGACCCCCCTGGTGACGCTGGGGGCCGAACTGGCCTTCATCGACTCCTACTACCACCTGCTCAAGACCCGCCACGGCGAGGCACTCACGTTGGTGCGGCGCATTCTGCCTGGCCTGGAGGAACGGCAGCTGCCCCCGCTGACGCTGCAACTGCTGATCGAGAACGCCGTGAAGCACAACGTGCTGCTGCCCGAGCAGCCGCTGACCATCGACCTGACGACGGATGGGGCCAACCGGTTGATTGTGAGCAACAATGTGCAGCGCAAGCCCAGCCGGGGGCTGAGCAACGGGGTGGGTCTGAGCAACATTCTGAGCAAGTATCAGATGCTGGGCCAGCCCGCGCCGCTCATCGAAGACGACGGGCGCGAGTTTCGCGTGGTGCTGCCCCTGGTGTAGACTTACCCGACTCGTTTACGTAGCGGTTACAGCCGTTTATTGGTTGTTGGGTTCGGCACTAAACAGACCGCTTCAACGGCGAGAACTTCCGGTTCATCAACTAGGCTGATACGATCCGAAGCAGGCCGTCACACCTTTGCTTCGTCAGCCGGGAGGTCCGGCTGTTAGCCATCTTATCAACCTTAACACAACAAGACAATGAACACGGAAACAGTACCCGTTACCAAACCAGCCACGTCGCTCGACAAATCGTTCTGGTATCATGGCTCGCTCGTCACCGTCCTGATCGACGGGAGCCAAACCGGGGGGCGCTACGCCCAATTGGCCATGACCGTACAACCCGGCTGCGAACCGCCTGCCCACACCCATACCCGCGAAGACGAAACGTTTTATCTGCTCGAAGGGTCAATCCGGTTCACCATCGGCAAGCACGTCTTCACGGCCAACCCAGGCGACTACGTCTGTATGCCCAAGAACATCCAGCATACGTTTGAGGTACTCACGCCCGTTGCGAAAACCGTTATGACCATCGCCCCGGCCGGGTTTGAAAACTACTTCCAGACCCCCGGCCTCGCCGAACCGGCTACATCGCTGACCATCCCACCCGTGCCGCAGGGGCCACCACCCGCCGAAGCCATCGAAGCCATGCTTAAACTACTCGACGAGCAATACGCCATCAGGATGTAATGCGCTTCGCCCGTAAACAGCAAAGGCAGACCAAATGGTCTGCCTTTGCTGTTTACGGGCAAAAGGTTTGAAAGCGGGTTGAGTTGGTGAGCAGACAAACGCCCTGTACCTGACCGTTGCCCCGTAGCAAACACGGCTGACTTCGGGTCAGGTACAGGGCGATCAACGCCGGGTTCTTGTTACCTCGCGTGTAAGCCCCCAGATGGTCAGACCATAGAGGGCCGACACAGCCAATGGAATCAGTGTGAATCGGTTATGAGGAAACACGTACCACAAACCCGTGGTCAGTACGGCGCGGCTAATGGCGTGAACCAGGCACACCCGGCTGCCAAACAGCCAGCCAATTACCGGCCAGTGCAGGCTCATGCCCACCGCCAGGGCCAGCGGCGCCAACGCCCTGTTGGCACCAGATGCAGCAATGGTGACCGGCCAACTCAGCATCATACTCACCAGGGCCAGTCCGATCAGGCCTGCCAACGGCGATTGGATCAGGATGTTCGACCGTAAGGGTTTTTGCAGGGCTAAGCCCAACGGGAAAATCAGCCCGCTGGTAATGAAGGCAACCAGCATCCACTGGCCCGGGCTAAGCCACGCGCCCGCCGCCCCAAGGCCCAGCCAATAGATAGCCCCAGCGGCGGGCAGGGCGATACCCCCGTTACTGCTAACCAGCAGTCGTCGGCGTTCCTGATCGAGTTGTTCGGCGAAATTCATGGGTAAGGCGACTTATTCGTCTAGTTCGATTTTTAGTTTATACAGCCCTTCAGCACCGGCGTAGGCAGGGTTAAAATGGCTCGTCACGGCCAACTGCTGACGCTAGGGTAGGCTACCGGTAGCCGATGTCGGCCATCGCGTCGAAAAACTGGGCATTGGGCAGGGCCCGTAGCGTATCGGGTTGGGTGAAACCCCAGCTGACGCCCCCAAAGGCTATCCCCTCAGATCGGGCCGCTTCGTAATCCCGAACCTCATCGCCAATGCACAACACCGCTGACGAACTGACCCCCGCCCGTTGGATCACCTGCCGAAAGGCACGCGCTTTACCAAAAAGGGCCGTGCCACACTGATACTGACTAACCAGTGCCGCCAACTCCGGCCCCAGCACCCGCCGAACGTTGGCCTCGCTGTTCGAACTGACAATAGCCACTTGCTTGTGCGCTTTAATGGCTCTTCGCAACAAGTCAGGTACGCCCTCAAACAGACAGACCTCAGCCAGGCCCCGCGTCATAAGCCGACGAACCGAGTAGGCAACCAACGGTACTTTCCAGGCCGAGATGCGCAGTTGCTGCATCAGTTGCCGGGAGCCTAACGTTCGCAACTGATCGAGTTCGGCTGGGTTCATGGGTTTGATGCCATACCGATCCGCCACGGCGTTGAACGACCGCACAAACAGCGGGAAGGAGTCGGCCAATGTACCGTCGAAGTCGAAAATGAGGAGTTGATACGGTGTTGTCATTGACTTAAGGCGGGGTGTAGCTGCCCGTTAGCTGCTGTTTCAGTGTCAGGGTCGTACCACATCGAGTAGACCGTGTTGCGGGGTACGTGTAGGGTGTCGCATGCGTTGCTTAGAACTTGCCGGGCGTGGCGTCCCAGAAGACCTGAAGCTCATTTTTCCACTCATGTGACTTATCGAAATCGTAGTGCAGGTAGCTGTAGGTGCCCGTTTCGCGCAGGGACGATTTGCCCCCCCTGAGCGTGTTGCCGCTAAACGGCAGTGGAAAAAGCTCTCCGTGAAACTCACTCGGAAAGCTAACCGTATGGGGCCGGTTGCTATTGACCGTATAGCCGTTGCAATTGGTCGACACGTGACTGGAGGGGACGGCATCTTTGGCCTCGTAAGTGAAACTGACGGCAAATCCTTTCCCCGGCGACTGATAGAGCGAGACGTTGAAATACTGCTTATCGGCGGGGTCTGACCCGTAGGTCAGGTCGATATCGCCCGCGCTTTTGGTCCAGACTTCTTTTTCCGTACCGCAGAATTCGGCATTGTTCATGACTGAAAACCCTTCGCCGTCGGCTGTCCAGTGCACATACGACTTCATGGCGACGGTGTTGCGTGACGCTTCATCATAGATGGGCGTCAGGCCGGGCGGAACGGGCGAGGCGTCGCCCCGAATGCGCAGGTAGATGGTGCTGGTTTGGTTTAAGCTCTGAATGGGGCGGGCACACACGTGTTTAAGTCGCATGGCCACGGTCCACTCGTTGAGCAGGTGTGGTTCGGTGATGGCCCCCGACGCTGTTTTCACCCGTACCGATCCCGACGAGCCGGGGCCGATCATCGGAATCCGGCACACGATGATGTTGTCGCCCCAAAGGCCAATATCCTGTGGATCAATGGCCTGTCCGTTGACGGTGACGCCCGATTTGGCTTTGTCCTGCGCCCCAAACTGGCTTCCGTAGATAATCAGTTCACTGTCGCGCCTGTTGGGACCGGTCTTCTCGGCTACCTGCACATAGGCAATCTCAAACGCCGCCAGGGTGATGTTCGACACCAGTATGGCCTGCTCCCTGAAGCCCTTAAGCTCCAGGCTCACGGCCACCGTAGTCGATTTCAGGATTTGCCCCGGCGCCGTATACGTGGCCTCCGCCCCGCCCGGCGCGTTGAGCGACCCCGCCCCCGCCAGCGACCATTTTTTGATGTACTTGGTCGGCAGCGGATGGGGATCACCCACGGGGTAGCCGTCTTTGTAGTCGGGTACAAATGGAATCACCAACCCCTCGGCATCCAGGGCCACCGGCGCATATTCCAGGGCTTCCAGCTTCACCTGCTGCTTCACACCTACCCGGGCCGTAACGGGTGATAGCGTCATCCATTGCAGGTAAACCCAATCGCTGAAATGAGTAGTCTGCACCGTTAGCTTATGGGTATTGGCATCGACTGCTTTTTGGCCCACAAACCGCCAGATGCCTTTACTGTCCTGATAGGCCATGCCCAGCGTCTGCGGCAGCGAGACGCTGTCTTTCTGGGCGGTATAATCGATGGTGAGTTGCACGGGTTTGGCGAAGGTGGTGCCGTGGGGTGTGAGCCGCCAGCCGTCGCCGATACCACCGGGGCAGGTGCCCGTGATGGGTTCAATGCCTACGTCAGTGAGGGCCGTGAGCGCCCCGGCGGGTACGGTGATCGTGAGCGCCCCGTCTGCCGATTGTAGGTTGCCCCCGGCAGGGCCAATCTTTTTGGTCACCGGATCACCCAGCGATTCACCCACGGGCTGTTCGGTGCCCTGCGTTGGGCCACCGTTTGGGCCAGGGTCGACCACGTCGATGTCGTGCTTACACGAAAAAAGGGCCAGCGTGAGGGCTGTGAGCAGGAAGTAGCGGAAGGGTTTCATGAAGTTGTTGTTTACTGTTCACCGCTCCAGTCGCAGCGACGGGTCAAAGGTGAGCGAGGCAAAGTATAGCTCCAGCGATAAACCGGGTGGACCGACAAAAGCTGCCTGTGAAACATCGGTTGACGTGGCTATAGCGAAGTTGGGCAGCGCTACCATTCAATATCAATAGTTACCTGCTTGCCCATTATTGTGGACTGATTATATAGAATTCTTTAGTTTTGACTACGTACTTGTTGCTCCCGAACCCTCCTCATGAAGTCGCTGAATTATTCACGCTACGACTGGCTGTTGCAGCTGATTGTGTTGCCCGTGTACATTGGTTTGCTCGACTGGATCATGATCGGCGATGCCTACTGGCACAACTGGACAACGTTCGGCCTGGCAACGGGTATCACCTTCGCAGAGTCGTTTGGCAACTGGCTCATCAACAACCAGATAGCGATCTACATAAACCGGCGGTTTACTGACCAAAAACGGTATGTCCAGCGCGCACTTATTCGGTTTAGCTTCACGGGTACGTCGTCGAGCATC
Source organism: Fibrella rubiginis (assembly GCF_017353185.1). Classification (GTDB taxonomy): domain Bacteria; phylum Bacteroidota; class Bacteroidia; order Cytophagales; family Spirosomataceae; genus Fibrella; species Fibrella rubiginis. The sequence continues at coordinate 319,469 of NZ_JAFMYV010000002.1, forward strand.
AACGCTACACTACTGTATGGCGTATTCTGGGCCATCGAGCTACCCGGTTTTGAGCTGAGCATCGTCCGGTTGGGAGTAGCCGTACTCTACACCCTCGTTGTTGTGTTGGTGGTGGTGATGACCTACGAAAGCATGGACACGTTCGCCTACTGGCAGCAGTCGACGCGGGAGGTAGAAACGCTCAGCAAAGCCCAGCTCCAGGCCCAGCTCGACGCCCTGCGCCAGCAGGTCAACCCCCACTTTCTCTTCAACAGCCTCAACTCGCTGAGTGCCCTCATCGAAGAAGACCCCAGGCAGGCCGGCGCCTACGCCGACGAGCTGGGCTCGGTCTACCGCTACCTGCTGCGGGCCAACGAGACCCCCCTGGTGACGCTGGGGGCCGAACTGGCCTTCATCGACTCCTACTACCACCTGCTCAAGACCCGCCACGGCGAGGCGCTCACGTTGGTGCGGCGCATTCTGCCCGGCCTGGAGGAACGGCAGCTGCCCCCGCTGACGCTGCAACTGCTGATCGAGAACGCCGTGAAGCACAACGTGCTGCTGCCCGAGCAGCCGCTGACCATCGACCTGACGACGGATGGGGGCAACCGGTTGATTGTGAGCAACAATGTGCAGCGCAAGCCCAGCCGGGGGCTGAGCAACGGGGTGGGTCTGAGCAACATTCTGAGCAAGTATCAGATGCTGGGCCAGCCCGCGCCACTCATCGAAGACGACGGGCGCGAGTTTCGCGTGGTGCTGCCCCTGGTGTAGACCTTGTTCCTTAACGATCTGCCTACTTCTGCGCCAACTGCAATTCGGCGGTTTTTTTGGCAATGTCGTTGTTGATCTTGGGCACCGTTTTCAGGTATTCATAAATGGCACCCACCTCCCGATCCGACAAGGCCATTTTGGGGGCCATCGGGTAGCGCAGGATGCTGCCATCGGGCCGCACACCGCCTTTCACGGCCTGGATAAATTGCGCTTTGGTGTATCTTCTGGCAATGCCCGTCTGCTCGTCGAAGGTCAGGTTGGGCGTGATGATTTTTTGCCCCTTTTCACCCACCAACTCAATCCCTCCGCCGTAGTAGCCTTCGGTTTTTTCGGTCTGCACCTTGTCCTGCTTAATCAGGTCGCCGGAGTGGCAGGCATAGCAGTCGCCGAAGGCGTCGGCGGTGTATTTACCCAGGGCTACCAGATCGTTGGTGTCGGGCTTGGCAATGAATGAGGGCGGGTAAGGCAGCGGCTTAATCATGGTGTGGGTGAGTAGTGTCGACACGAAGCTCAACTCCGACGATTGCGGCTCTCGTTTGGATGCCTGCACCGGAAACCGGTCCGACTTCAGCCACGCTACTACGGCCATCAGGTCTTCGTCGGCCAGGTTGGGGTACTGCGGCATGACGAAGGCATAAGAACCATCTTTGCGGATACCCGTGCGCAGGAAGTAGAGCAGTTCGCCGTCGGTCCAGTTACCGATGCCTTTTTCTTTGTCCTGCGTAATATTTTTGGTGTAGATAGTGCCAAACATGGGGGGCACATCGTCCATGTGCTTGCCTGTGAGGCGGTTATCTTTGTCGGCATGGCAGGCCATGCATTGAATCTGGGCGATGACCTCGCCGCGCGCTACTCGTTCAGGCGTGACAGCAACATTGATTTTCGGAACGCTGGGCGGATCGTAGGTAGGTACGCCCACGGCGGCAACGTATCCGCAGAAACCGGCCAGCAGCAGCACTACGCCACCCAGCACGAGGCCAAGGATTTTGATGACTTTTTTCATGACTGTGAATTGGTTAGAAGAGAAAAAAGAGGTTGGTGTGGTCTGAATAGGCTGACCGTGACAAAGTTGCCCGCCGGCCTGTCACCACTCAAGACCAGGCCGGCTGAAACGGAAAAAGCCGCCTGTGAAACGGCTTTTTGTTTGGGCTGAAGGGAGTGTATTCAGGGTATAACACCCGCACACAGGCCAGGGTGAGGACGATGCCCCAAAGCATACGCATGCCTGCAATCAGCGTTCGGCTATAGCCAGCACAGAGTTAGTAAACTGCCCTTCTCCTTCGGTATGGGGGTTAGCAGGATCAATGATCCACTGGCCGTCTACAATGAATTTGTAAGTCACTTTGCCGGGTTCTACTTCGGCTTCACCAATCCACTCGTTGCCCCGGCGAAACAGGCGGGTAGCCCTGGTTGACCAGCCGTTGAATGAACCTGCTACCTGCACCGATGTAGCCCTGGCATGGCCACCCAGGGTAAAGGTGTGCTTGACAAAATGGGGAGCATTACGGTCCAGTTCAGCCACAAGCCTGGTCAGGTGGTCACGCTCGTTGGTATCTAAGCTCTTGTCAGTCAGTTTGTTGCGTAGTGCCATTCGTTGCGCCACGTACAGCGCCCGACTAGCCGCTACGAGTGTATCTGGGGCGACGCCTATGTTTTCCCAGTTGGTTTTTGTGATGGGGTTAATGGCCCGTCCCGCAGGTACGAATGCAGCAAAATGCGCATTGATCGGCAGCGTGCCACCGCCGTTGGCTCCACCGCCGGTGGTATCACCCACAAGGGTAGCCCGTTTCAGGTTTTTCAGGTCGTAGGCCAGTTCTTCGGCCCCCGAAAAAGTAGCTGAACTGGTCAGCACGTAGATCGGTTTGTTGCCGTAATGCTGTCCCTGCACCTGTGCGTAGGTCCATGACTGAATCGTCTTGTTTCCGTCCCGCCAATAGAGGTCGTTCAGGTGCGTAGGCTGGGCGAAAAAATAGCTGCACAGTAGCGGAATTGCATGTTCTGAAAGCGCACCATTGCACTGCCGAAGGTCAATGATGAGCGCATCGGTTTGCGCCAGGTAATTCATGGCTGCCATGTAGGACGGCCCAGCGAATTCGGGTGGTGCCAGCACCTTGAAACTGATGTAGCCCAGGTTGCCCTTCAGCACAGACAGGTTTAGAATGCCGAAGTTTTCACGCAGCATCCATTGGCGCAGAAACGTCCGTTGCCTGGCCTGCTGAGCTGGGCTGGGGTTCTTGTTCCAAAGTTCTTCGGCAGGTACCCCTCTGTCGAAGTAGCTGACACGCAGGTGTTTATCATGACTTATTGTCTGTAAGTCGCGCGTGAGCTGGCCCGCCAGCTGTTGGCCGTTCGTGATGGTATCGTAGCCGGTACGCAGCCGACTGTGGATGTATTGACGGATGTTGCCTACCACCTCAGGAAACACATACTCCCTGTCGAGGAGGGTTAGCGTTGCCTCGATAGTCTGTTGCCGGTCGGTTGGCGTGAGTGTCTGAGCCGATACGGGCAGGGCGGGTAGCAGCACACTGACCAGAAAAAATAGCTTGTTCATGGGCTGTCGTTCGTTGTTTTGTTTGAATCAGATTGGCGGCGGTAACGGTCAGTTTGTGGCCATCACTCCACCTCGCCTTTGGCCCGCTCCAGTTCCACCTGCGCTACCTGGTAATCGTAGATGGCCTGCAGACGGTTGGTTTGTGCCTGCCGTAGCGCCAGCTCGGCATCGGTGAGGTCGCCGAGTTTGGTAAGGCCCTGCCGGTAGCGGCTTTCGGTGCGGGTGTAGCTCCGCTCTGCCGCCCGGACCACCCCCGCCTGCGCCCGGATACGGTCGCGGGCTTCGTCGAGGGCATACAGGCACGAACGCACCTCGTTGGCAATGGCCGTTCGGGTGTAGCGCAGCTGCTCCTGCGCCTGCTGTTGCGCCAGCCGTGCCTGTTGGATTTTGGGTGCGGTGGCGGCGTTGACAATGGGTACGTTCAGTTGCAACCCGACGAAGCTTACCACCGGCCAGCGACTGTCGGAAAACCGGAAACTGCCCGTTTGCGACAACGTACCCACCTGCCCAAACGCATTCAGCGTGGGCCGACGACGTACCTGCTCCAACTGCTCCTGCAACTCACTGGCCGCAACCCCCAACGCCAGCTGACGGAGTTCAGGCCGCTGAGTATACGCCCCTTCGATGCTGGCTTCTTCGGCCACAATGGCCGCATCCGGGTAGGTCAGCGAGTCGGTCAGCATCAGGTCGGTGTCGGCGGGGAGGCCCGTCAGCACCAGCAGTTGACCCTTCAGCAGCCGCACCGACCGGTCGAGTTTGGATAGGGTAGGGCGCAGGTTTTCGACCTCCACAAAAGCCCGCAGCGTGTCGGCATCGGTGACCAGCTGTGCCCGGTAGAGGTTCCGCACTTCGCGCAGGGCCTGCTCGGCACGACCAATGCTTTGGGCTATAAGCACCCGTTGCTCTTTCGCCAGCAAGGTATTGAGATACAGTTTTTTAACGTCGGCTAGCTGCCGGTTTGTGACGGCACGTTCCTGCTCAAGGGCCACCTGTTGCCCCACCGTCGCCTGCCGACGGGCCACCCGGAGGCTGGGCTGCACCAGCGGCATGCCCACGGTCAGGCCCGCATTATACTGGTTTTGAAGGGCCGCTGTAACGGGGGTCATGCGGGTATTGTCGAGCGAAAAGCCGCCGTCGGGGGTGATCGAGAAGGCGGGGAAGAAAAACACCGGCGCGCTGATGTTGCGCTGATACTGCACCGTTCCGTTTACCGTGGGCAGGCCTAGTCGGCGGGTTTCGTCAATCAGCGCGTCGGCTTTCTGCGCACCCAGCCGGGCTACCCGCACCTCGCCGTTCTGCTGCCGAACCAGGTTGGCGGCCTGGCGCAGGGAGAGAGGAAAAGGAACGGAGGAGGGAGAAATGGAGGACGGAGGAACGGGTTGTGCCAGGGTGTTTCCGGCTAGCAGTAACAAGGCGACCACCGCCAACTCGGCCTGTATGAGTCGTCTTTTTTCAGCTAGCGGAGCGCCCTGTTCTTCCTTCCTTCCTCCTCCTTTCCTCCCTTCAATCAGTCTTGCCACGTAGTAATACACCACCGGCACGAAGATGAGCGTGAGGAACATAGAGCTACTAAGGCCCCCGATGAGCGCCCAGGCGAGGCCCGTTTTTTGCTCGGCACCGGGGCCGGTCGCCAGCGCAATGGGCAGCATCCCGATCACCATCGCCAGGGTGGTCATCAGGATAGGGCGCAGACGGACGTGGCCCGCCTCAAGCAGGGCGTCTACTACGGTGAGGCCCCGTTCGCGGTTTTCGTTGGTCCGCTCCACCAGCAGAATGGCGTTTTTAGCCACCAGCCCGAGCATCATGATCAGGCCCAGGATGGTGAACACATTGAGCGAATTCATGCTCAGCGCCAGGGCAAACAGGGCACCAAACAAGGCTACGGGAATGGAAAACAGCACCACAAACGGGTAGGCCCACGAGTTGTAGAGCGCCACCATCACGAGGTACATAAACACGATGGCCGCCAGGAACATCAGCCCGAGTTTGCCGAACGAATCGTCCTGCATTTCGAGGTCGCCGCCGTAGGTGATCTGCACCGACGGATCGAGCTTCAGGTCGGCCACGGCCTTCTGTATGTCGCCGCCAATGTCGCCCGAGGGGCGGCCTACGGCCTGTGACGTAATCGTCATGGAATTGTCGCGGTCTTTACGTTCCAGAATGGCCGGGTCAAACGTTTCGCGGACGGTGGCCACCTGCCGCAGCTCAACGGGCTGTCCGTAGGCATTGGTCAGGGTGAGCTGGCCGATCTGCTCGGTCCGGTTGCGGAAGGCCTCGGCAAACCGCACCCGCATGGTCACGGTCTGGTTGTCTTGCTGCATGGTAAGGTCGTCGAAGCCCGCCAGCGCCGTGCGGATGGCCATGCCCACGGCTTCGGTGGTGAGGCCGTAGCGCGCCAGCTTCTCCTGATCGACGGTAATGGCCAGTTCCGGCTTGCGCACATTGCCCGAAAACCGCACGTCGGCGGTGCCGGGAATCTGCCGGATGGCCTCGGTGAGGCGGGTGGTCTCGCGGCGCAGCACATCCCGGTTGGTGCCGCTCACCATCAGTAGAATCGGGGCGGCCCCATCGCTGCCCAGCAGCCCCAGCGGGTAGGCCCGCACCCGCGCACCGGGCACCTGAACGGCCAGTTCTTTCACCTCCCGCGTGAGGGTGTTCAAGTCTTTGTCGCGCTCGTTGCGGGGTGAAAACGCCACCGCAAACTCAACGGCGTTCTTGCTGGTGGGCAGGCTCGACCAGCCCTCGGGATTGGCCCCCACGTTGGTAAACACGCGCCGAACGTCGGGCAGGCGGTAGAGCTTTTGTTCGAACTGTTTCGCCATTGCGTCGGTCTGCTCAAGCTTGTAGCCCTCCGGAAATTGCAGCACCACGTTGATCTCACCTTTGTCGGCGGGGGCCATGAACTCACCCCCGATAAAACCCGCGCCGGGGAGCATCAGGGCCGTCAGAAACAGCCCCAACGTGATCAAAACGGTGGTTTTTCGGTAATGCAGTGTCCGCCGGAGCAGCCGCATGTAGGCCGCCGACAGCCGGGCAAACTGCCGCTCGAAACCCAGGCCAAACCGGCCCATGAGGGTGTCGCGGGTGAGGTGTTCGACCTTGCCGAAGCGCGAGGCAATCATGGGCGTGAGCGTGAATGATACCAGCAGGCTGAAGAGCGTGGAGATGACCACCACGAGCGAAAACTCGCGTACCAGATCGCCCACCAGCCCCGGCGAAAACGACAGCGGCACAAACACCACCACGTCGACAAGGGTGATGGCAATGGCCGCAAAGCCAATGTCGCCCCGCCCGTTCAGGGCCGCCGCCTTCCGGTCGTCGTCCGACGACACGCCGTCTTTTTCCATGCGCTGATAAATGCTTTCCAGCACCACAATGGAGTCGTCGACCAGGATGCCGATTACCAGCGACAGGGCCAGCAGCGTGAGCAGGTTAAGCGAGAAGCCCAGCAGGTTCATGAAAATAAACGTCGACAGCAGCGAGGCGGGAATAGCCACCATCACGATCAGCGACGACCGCAGGCTGTGCAAAAACACGAACATTACCAGCGCCACCAGCCCAATGGCCAGCATCAGGTCGTGGTTAACGGCCGTTGCTGCCGCCAGCGTAAACTCCGACCCGTCCTGCGCCACGGTGAAATGCAGGCCCGCCGAGGCATAGTCTTTTTCGAGTTGGGTCAACGTCCTGCGCACGGCGGCGCTCACTTCCACGTTGTTGGCACCCGCCTGTTTTTTCACCAGAATACCCACGGCTGCGTGGCCCTCGGGTTGGGCCGTGTCAGACGCCACCATGTAGCGGCTCCGGTTTTCGAGTTCTTTGGGTGTGAGCGAAATGGCCGCTACGTCGCCCAGGAGCACCTTTTGACCCGCCGGGCTGCGGTACACCACAATGTCGCGGAGGTGATCGAGGGCATCGGTTTTGCCAACCACGCGCACCGAATAGGCCGCGTCGGCATCGCGTACGTTACCCGACGGCACGTTGAGGTTGGCGGCGCGAATGGCCCCGACCACCTGCAACGTAGAGAGGTTCAGGGCGCGGAGCCGGGCGGCATCGAGGGCGATGCTCACCTCGGCTTCGGGCAGGCCCACAAACTGCACCTGACCCACGCCCGCCACCTGCGACAGCCGCGGTTTGATCTGCGTTTTCAGCAACGTACCCAGTTCCAGATCAGAGAGCTTGCTGTTGGCCGCCAGTTGCACCACGGGCCGCTCGGTGAGCGAAAACCGGTCGAGCGTGGGCGTTTTAGCCCCCGTCGGCAACGTACCCGTCACGGTGTTGACTTTGCGCTGCACATCCTGCTGCGCTTTGTCAACGTCCACATCGTGCTTGAATTCGACCATGACGACCGAGACGTTTTCGAGGGACAGCGAGGTGACGCGCTTGATCCGGTCGGCCGACGAAACGGCATCTTCGATGGGCTTGGTCAGCCCCGTTTCGACCTCCGCCGGCGACGCCCCCGGATAGGGCGTGGTGACGATAATGAACGGAATCGACATGTTTGGCAGGAGTTCGTACCGCATCTGCGTGTACGAATACAGCCCCAGAATGCCCAGTACCACAAACAGGACAATCACCAAAATAGGGCGGGTGATGGAGAGGAGAGTGAGTTTCATGAGTGAACGAGCGAAAGAGTGAATGGCGAAAGAGTGAATGGTAATAGAGCGAATGGAGAAAGGGCTGACCGGTGCAGCGAGGGTTTACGCTGGCGTAAGCCTTTCGCGCTTTCACCCGCTCACCATTCACTCACTTACCACTACAGTTTGTCCTTCTTTTAATCCTTCTGTGCCGCTGACGACCACTTGTTCGCCAGGCTGTAAACCCTTGTTAACCAGTAGCGTCGTGCCGAAGGTGGGGCCGGGCTGGATGGGGCGGAGGCTGAGCTGCCTGCCCTGCACCACGTAGACGGCGGGCGTGGCACTGGTGGTGACAAGGGCCGCGCGGGGGATCGTCAGGCCACTGGCGCGGCTGGCGTTGGGCACCGAAACCCCCGCCGTCATGCCCACCCGGAGCGGAGCGCTGTGCGAATTGGCCACCCGGATTTCGACCGGAAACTTGCCCGTATCGCCGCCCTTCAGCCGTACCTGCTGCACCGTGCCCATCATAGACTGGCCGGGGTACATATCGAACTGCACCGCCACGTGCCGACCGGGCCGGAGCTGGTCTACTTCGGCTTCGGGAACACCCACCACCAGTTTCACCGCCGACACGTCGGTGATGGTCAGCAGCGGCGCGCCGGGGGCAATAAACATGCCCGGCTCCACCAGTTTGGTGGTCACGATGCCACTGATGGGTGCCTTCACGACCGCATCGCGGAGCTGCTTGCGGAGCGTGAGCAGTTGGGTCTCCAGAGTACGCACCTGCAGGCGGGCGTTCTCTACGTCGGTGAGGGGTACGTTGTTTTCGCGCTGCAGCGTTTCGTAGCGGGCGAGGTCGGTTTGGGCTTTGTGTCGTTGTGCTTCGGCCTGGGCAATGGCAATGGTGGTCAGTTCGGTATCCACCGTCAGCACGGGCTGCCCTTCGCGCACAGGCCCGTCGAGGTGGGCGGTAAGGGTGCGGATGGTGCCCTGCGTGGTGGCGTTCATGGTGACCTCGCGCCAGCACTCGGTCTTGCCCACATACTGCGCCGCTTCTGAAAAGGATTGCCGGGTGACGGGGGCCGTAGATACGGTGGTAATGAGCGCTTTCTGCGCATCCCGAATTTGTCCGGCCTGCTTCTGTTTGTTGCTCATCAGCAGGGCGGTGGTGCCGCCCATACAGGTCAGGATACCAAGGATAGTGACTAACTTTTTCATGTGTAGTTGTCCAGATGTGGTCATCGTCGGCCCGTCAGCAATGGGCAGGTCGGCAGGTGGCCGATGAAAAAAGAGGTTGGCTTCGAAAAGCGATGTAAAGGTTGACAGGCTACGCACCGGGCACTACGGTAAGCTTAACGAAAACGGGTAAAGCCGGGCTGAAACGAAAAAAGCCGCTGATGAAGCGGCTTTGTGGGAAGGCGTGTGGACCTGTTATTTTCTGTCGAATTGGCCCGCTACCAACTGGCGGTCTGCCGGGAACTGGTGCGTTTTGTTCCAGGCCAACAGGGTCTTTTCCAGCACCGCATTCAGGTTTCGTTTTGTTTTCGCCCGGTTAATGTTCAGGCGGCGGGTCAGGCGTTCTTCGTAGATGAGCTGAGACTGATCCGTGTAAAACCGAACCACGCACTGACGGCCCCTGGCGGGCATTTCGATTACCCAGGACCCTTCGCGCGACACGATGGGCGCTTTTGCTTTTCGGGGTTGCGCCTGTCCGGCAAGTGAAGCAACAAGCAAAAGAGCCACGAAGGCTGAGCGGACGTTAACGGATATGTTCATGGTGTTTATCTGGTTGGCGGACTGTCGGTGTTGACAACCGGATCAAACGTACCCACATCGGCCACGGTCCGCTGGCAAAATCGCCCGGTGCTGACTTGCCGTTGCCACACGGCAATGGGCTGACGATCAGCGCCGTTTGTGGCCCGGCGGGGCTGTTCGGCGACGGTCCGTTACCGTTGGTCGACAAATAGCCCTGTTCGTAAGGCGACGTGCTGCGTTTGGCTATCTTCGGGTAAGAAACCCAACGCCTTATGTCTCTTTGGTCTACCGAATTTGTGTTTTCAAATCAACGGCGCCACTGGCTGGCGCGGCATGGGTTGTTCTGGCTCACCTGGGCACTTTTTTTCACGATCATCTATGGGTTCCTGCCCGCAGCGTACCTGATGCAACGGGGCGTGGTCTGGTCGACTGCTTTTCCGCGCGGTTTCACCATCTCGTCCATCGAATCGGTGTTGTTCATGCCTACCCATATGCTGATGACCTACGGGCTTATCTACTGGCTCATCCCGCGCTACCTGTATCCGGGGCGGTACGGCTGGTTGCTGGTGAACATCCTGGTGCTGGGCCTCCTCACGTCGTTGACGTCGGCCATGCTCGCTGAATATCTCGTCAACCCGTTACGATTGCAGACAGGTGGCCCGAAAGTGGTCAGTTCGTTTTCCTTTGCCATCATCGCCGGTATGCGCGGCGGCATCACCGTAGGCGGGTTTGCGGCCTCCATCAAACTGGCCAAAGACTGGTACCTGAAGCAGCAGGCCTACCAGCAAATCGGGCGCGAGAAGCTCAAGGCCGAACTGCAACTCCTTAAAGCACAGATTCATCCGCACTTTTTGTTTAATACGCTCAACAACCTTTACGCGCTCACGCTACGTCAGTCGGAGCAGTCACCGGCGGTGGTGCTGAAACTGTCGGAACTGCTGAGCTACATGCTTTACGACTGCAACGCCGCCGAGGTGCCCCTCGACAAGGAGATTCAGTTCATGCGCAACTACATCGGCCTGGAGCAACTCCGTTATGGCGACCGGCTCGATATGTCGGTGACCATTTCGAGCAACTACCCGCAGCAGACCATTGCGCCACTTTTGCTGATTCCGTTTCTGGAAAATGCCTTTAAACACGGCACAAGCGAACAACTGGAGCAAGCCTGGATGCATGTCGATCTGACAGTGCAGGAGGAAACGTTGAAATTCAAGCTGATCAACAGTCGCGAAACAACCGAGCATGAGGCCGACTACGTGGGTGGTATCGGGCTGGAAAACGTAAAGAAACGCCTGCAACTGATCTACGCCGACCGCTACAGCCTGCACATCACCGCCGAAGACGAAACGTTTATGGTTGTGCTGACGCTGGCCCTGTCGCCGCTGACGGGCGCCGCCGTATCGACCCCTCAACTTCAGGAAGCCCACTAACCCCCTGCTGCCATGACGATCAACTGCCTGCTTGTTGATGACGAACCACCCGCGCTGGACGTTATCGAATCGTATATCGACCTGATCGATGGGTTGACGGTGGTGGGCACCTGCACCAACGCCGTGCAGGCCTTTAGCCGCCTGCAGGAAACCCCCGTCGACCTGATGTTTCTGGACATCAAAATGCCTAAACTGCTGGGCACCGACTTTCTGCGTAGCCTGCGTCAGCCGCCCAAAGTCATCTTCACCACCGCCTACCGCGACTATGCACTGGACGGGTATGAACTGGACGTGGTCGATTACCTGCTGAAGCCTATCTCGTTCGAGCGTTTTTTGCGGGCCGTGTCTAAAGTGATGAAAGCCGAGCCGCTGCCATTGGCAACCAATCCCACAGCTTCTTTACCCGGTACGTTGGCGGATGCCTCATCGGCACTAACACCGGTCAATTCGTTTCTCTACTTCCGGGCCGACCGCAAAATGGTCAAGGTCTTTACCCACGACATCTGTTACGTAGAAAGCCTGAAGGATTACGTTAGAATCGTGACCACAACGGCCAGACCGCTGCTGGTGAAACAAAGCATCAGTTCACTGGAGACCATGTTGCCCGATAGTGCCTTTGCGCGTATTCACCGCTCCTTTATTGTGGCCATCGGCAAGATTACAGCCTACACCCCCACCCACGTGGAGGTTGCCGGGCAGGAACTACCCATCGGCCGGCTGTACCAGAAGGACATTGGGCGGGCGCTGGAAAAAAGTCCAGATCGGTTGGATTACCAGTAGCGTGTTCAACGGGATAATCGGTAAACTTATCGCCGGTACCTACACGGCAACCAGGGCCTGCTTTTCCAGCAGGTCATGGATATGCTGTTCGGCCAGTTTGTTGGCATTGTACTGGCTCAGTTCGCGCCCCAACCGGCGGACGTTCTGCCGGTAGCCGGGGTCGGTGAGCAGTGTGCCCACGGCCTGGCGAATCTGGGCGGGTTTGGGCGTTTCGGTCTTTAGGTTAATCCCTACCTGGCAGTAGCCAATGCGGGCGGCAATCTCGTTTTTACCCTCGTGAACGCCCGCTACCATTATGGGCAGGTTGTTTTGCAGAGCCAGCATCACGCCCCCATAGCCACCATTGGTCACGTACACGTCGGCGTAGGGCATCACGGCGTTGAACGGAATAAAGTCGTCGATGATGAAGTTATCGTGCGGAAACCGGTCGCGTAGTTCCTCTGTTTGCGCCCCGCCCGTGGTGGCAATAACCAGCGTGGTGGGGTCGTCCTGAAACGCCTCCAGTGTGGGCACCAGCAGTTTCTCGACGTCACGCTCAACCGTGCCCTGCGTCACCAGCACCACTTTGGTATAGGAAAGGACCTTGCCCGCCTGGTCGAATGAGCGCCGTTTGCCGCTGCTGAAGGGCAACAGTGGCCCCACAAACCGGACAGTAGGACTAATACGGCGGCGTGGGTACTCGAACCCTGGCACACCACTTTGCAGGTACAAGTCGGCCGAGCGCACCAGGTAATCGAACATGAAGTCTGACACAGGGGGCAGGCCCTGCCCGGCGCGGAGTTGATTGTGCAGGTCGTTGCAGGGTTTGAATAAAACGTGCTGCACCATATAGCGCAAAAAACGCTGATACTGGCGGCCAATAAACCCCGCCCTGGGTGGCATGCCCATCCCCGACGGCCCTACCCACTCGTCGGATTCGGCCAGCGGGATCACACCCACGGCCACCGATTTCACGGACAGCAACTGCTGGATAAAGGACCCGCCAATGAAGGCCACGTCGTGGATGATAAGGTCGAAGGGCCAGTCGGCATGAATAGCTTTCAGGTCGTCGACAAACTCCGGGGCGCGAAGCAGAAAGACCTCGTTGATGTCGAAGCGGAGCCGGGCGATGGTGTTTTTCAGGCGGCTACGGTCGGGAAACACGCTGTCGAGGTTTTCCTGGTTGACGGTTTTGGCCCGCACAAAGGGGTAGTGGTGCAGACCAAGATCTTTAACCCGTTCACCATAGTCGCCGCCAACATACCAGCGGACGTCGTGCCCAAGCTGGTGCAGGTGAACGGCAAGGCCCGTAAGCGGGCTGAAATGGCCATCCATGGGCATGGTGGCAAAGAGAATGCGTTGGGAGTTCATGTGTTGTTTACCTGTTGTTTGTGCGGCCAAAAATGACGCGTGGCCAACCGGTACCCAATGCCCAACTACCTGAACCGGAAGAAGCAGACGATGAGGCTGTTCATTACCCGGTCTGAAACGACACCCGGCGAAACACCCTTCTAGCAGGATGCCCGGATCACCCTCGTCGGCAGGGGTAAGCCACCTTCTCTGACCTGCTTCCCCTCTTCACCATACGGTTCCGCCGGTTCGGCCTGCGAATTATACAGTTCACGCAGAAGGCCAGCTGTAGTAGGGGCGGGGGTTATCAATTTTGTGGTGTTCAACACGAACAATGACAACAAATCGAAACCTTTCGCTTATCATGAACAACGCAATTTTACTTCTCGCTCTGGCCGTTGCGCCACTTGGTTTATCGGCTCAGCACAAGCCTGCGGCCCGTAAACCAACCACATCGTCGGTTCGCTCCACTGCCACCCGGCCCACCACCCGTCCGGCCCATGCATCGACGGTTGCCAAGGCCCCGGCTGCCGAACCCATTGCCGCCAGCGCACCCACCACTGCCCCGGCAATAACCACCCGGCCAGAAGCCGCCGTCGTGTCGGCCCCGGCTACCCCGCCCGCTACGTCAACAGCGAAAGCGACTAAACCGGCTCCTGTTGCGCAAGTGAAAATCAGCCCGGAACGCACCCGGGAAAGCGGTTTCCGCGTTGGCTTCCGGGCCGGTGGGAGCGGCGCCACTGTGTCGGGTGCGTCGGCCGACGCCTTTGGGAGCGGCACGAGCATCGAGCCAGTTACGGGTTTCCATGCGGGCCTGGTGCTGAGCTTCGGCCGTCGTGCCTTTACGATCCAGCCCGAAGTGCTTTACTCGCAATACGGGTTCAACGTAACGGCGGGGACGGACTATGCCCGGGTCAAGTATAATTTGGTGGAGGTGCCGGTCATGCTGAAATACACCTTCGGCCAGTCGACTATGCGCTTTTTTGTCAATGCTGGGCCAACGGCAACGTATTTGCTCAACGGCACGATCACCGTAAAAGAAGGGGGCGAAACCAGCCAGGCAGACATACCCATTGGCCCCAACGATGGCCGCATCAACTACGGTGGGTCGCTGGGGCTGGGCGTGGCGATGAAAGCCGGATCGGGCAGCTTCCAGCTTGAGGCGCGCGGTACTTACCTGAAAACGAGCGACGGCAACACCAGCCTGCAGAATGCGAAACTGTCAGTAGCCTACCTGCTGCCACTGGGCGGCCGATAACCGCCCCACCCCCCGAGTCAAAACACCAACCATATGCTTAAACCAAATGTAGCATGATCACTATTCAAGTCACCGAACTCATAGACCGGCCTGTTGCCGACGTCTATGCACTGGCCGGAAGCCTCGACAATGACCTGCTCTGGCGAATGAATCTTTCGCGCAAGCAGCACACACCGGGATTGCCCTATGTGGGTATGACCTTCCAGGAAGCCATGAATTACCAGGGGAGCTATTTTACACTGACGGCCGTCGTTGAGGCCGTAGAGCCTAACCACCGCCTGGCTTTCCGCACCGTGAATACGGCCATGAGCATGCAGGGGCAGCGGGTATTCGAGGCCGTAGGTCCGGGCCAGACCCGCTTCACCTACGAACTGACCATTGAGCCCACGGGTCTCTATAAACTACTGCCCGCCCTCACGCATGAGCTCTTCAGTCAGCAAATTCAGCGCGACCTGCTGACGCTGAAACGAGTCGTCACCGCCCGCCCCCGCGCCGCCCTGGCCACCGTTGCGGCCTGACTCCACACCAACCGGCGTAAGCTGGAACAACAAAAACCCCCATCAGTTGCTCAGAAAGAGTTAACTGGTGGGGTTTTAGGGTGAAAAGAAATCTACGTCCAGCGGGCAGAGATGACTAGTTGAGTGCTATCATATGCCCGCCAGGTTATGATCGGGATGCGTTGTACTCATCGTCTGTTACGGGTTGCCCCCAGATTACTGCCCCGCCCTGGCTCACGTTGGGGTTAATGGCGATATGGGTAAAGCGGCTGTCGTGGCTGGCACCATGCCAGTGCACTACGTTGGGGGCAATGTTTATGGCTTCGCCCTTGTGCAGCACCTGAATGGGCTGGCCCTTGAACCGTCTTGCCGTCTTTGAAGGTAATTTCGTGGGTGGTGGCCGCACCGTGCCATCACAATCGAACCTTCCAGCTGGGCGTTGATGGTATCGGGATTCACGTACCAGCCACAGTCCATCACGGCCCACACCTAATCGATGTTGACACCCCCGTTCTTACTGCGCGACACTTTCACGACCTGCCCCACGGTACTGTTGCAGCACTTGGTAATGGCCACGCCGAAGCTCAGTAATAATGGTTACTATGTCCGTAATCCGTATACCCATCCGGCCAGAAAACAGGCAGACCTTTGTCACATAAATTTAGTACACTCGTGCAAACAGTAACATTAAACAATGGGGCAGTAATGCCCATCCCGGGATTTGGTGTATTCCAGATACCCGACGCAGCTGAATGTGAACGCAGCGTGCTGGATGCCATCGCGACCGGCTATCGACGGCGGTCAATCAGATTGAAACCACACCCACCCAGAAAGAGCGAACCATCTGGTTCAAACGGGTTACCGACGACGAATACGCCGGCAAGAAATAATAACGCCAAAAACCAATTGTAAACCAGTCTTAATCACTATGAAAGCAATCATTTTCGGCTTGAGCTTCGGGCTCATTAGCACCGTATCGGCACTCGCTCAATCAACAGCAGAGCAGGAGATCATCAATCTCTCTAAAGAGAAATGGCAGTGGATGGCCGACAAAAACGTGGATAAACTGACGCCGCTCTTCCACGACAAAGCCAAGTTTGTCCATATGAGTGGCACCTGGAAAAAGGCCGAAGAACTCGACATCATCAAGACCGGACGCATCTGGTACAAGAAAGCCGATGTACATGATGTGGCCGTAGAGATTGCCGACAAAACGGCCATTATCTGGAGTCGTATCACGTTGACGGCCGTGGTTCGCGGTGCTGATGCCGTGACGGAATTCACCGTCACCGAAGTCTATACCAAACAAAAGGGCGACTGGAAAATACTGGCCCTCACGTTTAGCAGCGTACGCGACACGCATAAAATTGAACATTAATCAAAAACGGGTACATTCAACCGTAAAACCTTAAAAATCAGCATGAAAACATTCATTATTAGCTTGGGCTTCGCGCTCATCAGCGCAGGATCGGCATTGGCTCAATCAACAGCAGAGCAAGCCGTTATCAACCTCTCAAAGGATAAGTGGCAGTGGATGGCCGACAAGAACGTAGATAAGCTTGCCACACTCTTCGACGACAAATCCATGTTTGTCCACATGGGTGGGTCGTGGGGTAAACAACAGGAACTGAACGTCATCAAAGGCGGGGGCATCTGGTACAAAAAAGCGGAGGTGTATTCGACTACGGTGAATAGTATTGGCAACACGGCTATTTTGCTGAGCGACATTGACCTGGTGGCCGTCGTGGGTGGCAACGAGGTGGTCAATCCGTTTATGGTCACGGAGGTGTATGTCAACCAAAACGGCAAATGGACCATGGGATCACTCTCGTTTTCAAAGCTGATGCGGCCCGTTAAACTGACGGCTGCTAAATAGTGAGTTGCACTTAGCCACTCTATACATGCACTTACTGCTTCCCTTCCTTATCCTGATTTCTGCCTGTTCACCTGCCCAACAGGCGGGCAGCATAACCACCGTTGCTGATACGGTGTCTTCTGATAAAATCTTGATTGTGTATTTGTCGCGAACCAACAATACCAGGGCACTAGCGGAGATGATTCACAAGCAGGTAGGCGGAAAACTGGTGGCCCTTGAACTGGAAAATCCTTATCCTAAAAACTATCAGGCAACGGTGCAACAGGTTGCCGGGGAGAACGAAACAGGGTATCTACCACCCTTGAAAACGAAGATCGACCGCATTCAGCAATACGATGTCGTGTTTGTAGGCTTCCCCACCTGGGGCATGCAGTTGCCGCCGCCGATAAAGAGTTTTCTGCGGCAGTATGACCTGCGGGGAAAAACCGTTGTTCCGTTTAATTCTAACGCCGGCTATGGCGTAGGTAGTAGTTTCCGGACGGTAGCGGAACTATGCCCGAACAGCAATATGCTGGAAGGCTTTACAACGAGGGGCGGCGTGGAGCGAGACGGTCAATACCTGGTTATTAAAGACGAAAAAGCCGATGAAGCAGCAGCGGCAGTAGCGAAATGGTTGCAAAAAATAAAGGTATTAACACACACCCATTGACGTACCTGACAGCCTGAAACAAAAAGCTGCCTTACCGCTTCAACCGGTTATATTCCTCATCGGTCACCTTTCGTAACCAAGTTACCCGCCCGGTTGGGGTGTTGGGCGTAATGGCCACCTGCGTGAAGCCAACCGTTGGTGAAGCGCCATGCCAGTGAGGTATGTTAGGGGGACACTTGACCGCGTCGCCTTTTCTGAGAACCTGAATAGGTTTTCCTTTTTCCTGATAGTAGCCAATACCGCCCATGGCCAGTAGGGCCTGCCCGCCCGGGTGACTATGCCAGAACGACCGGGCACCCGGCTCGAACGTTACGTAGCCGACCGGGATGTTGAACGCGCTGTCGGGCTGAATCAACTGCTGCACCCAAACCGTACCGGTAAATGTAGCATCGGGTGCGCGCTGCCCTTTTGGAAAAATAGCGTCTGCCGCTCCCGACGCACTGGGCCGGTGCTGAGCGGCTGCTTCAATACCGACGAGGGCTAAAACCATAAAGGCTGCCATCCTCAAGGTTAGCATTCCGTTCTTCATTGTTTTTCTGGAAATCGGCCAGCTGACAGCCACCGTTTTTTACTTCCTCGACCCTGTGACCTGGGTCAGAACGACTCGACCTGCCTCTGCCTCGACTTTACCGACATGGGTCTCGATCAGCGCGAGCATTTGCCTGAGTTGCACCTCGGTGAGGCCAACGTGCAGGCAGATCCCCAGGTGGGCCTGCAACATTGGCTCTACGCCCCCGATGCTACTCAGAACGGCAACGGTTGTTAGTTCCCGATCGGCATAGCTGAGCACATCACGGCCAAACAGATCGGCAAACAGATGTTCTTTTAAAAACACGTCTATTTCCGGACTAAACGCCGCATAACCACGCTTGGGGCCATTTTGTGGCTGTCCAGATAACCTTTCCAGCACATGTTGCCCTTGTGCGTACTTACTCCCGGTGTTGGTAACGGGCGTTGCTTCTTTGCCTATTTCGTCCTGAATGCCCTGCTTTTTCCGGTCGTCCAGCACCGCCATAAAGGTGGTGAGCCCCCTGATACTCCTGGGAAAACCACAATAGGCGTAGAGGTGCACCAGCACTTCCTTGATTTCGTTGACGGTCAGGCCAGCCTCCAGCCCGCTGACCAGCGCAGGTGCTAAGGCAGGTAGATTACCTTTGGCCGTCAGTGCAGCAATGGCGACAATCCGCTGCTGCTTGGCTGATAAAATGGCCTGCTGAGCTGGGGTATGTTGAGCACTCATTGTGCCAATGCCCAGCAGCCAGACAGCGACCACAACACACAGCGAAAGGGGCGTGGCCGGCAGGGTGCGGTTGCTGATCAAAGCCCCGTTGATTTTTCCATCTGTTCCGTATACCGCGTCCCCACTACCTCAATCTGCGCCGAAGCCGCCTCGATTTCCTGTAGTTCGGCCGCGGTGAGTTCAATGGCGGCCGCACCATTATTTTCCGTTAGCCGATGCAGCTTCGTGGTGCCGGGAATGGGTACGATCCAGGGTTTCTGGGCCAGCACCCAGGCCAGCGCAATCTGCGCCGTGGTTGCCTGTCGGCGGTCGGCAAAGGTGTTCAGCAGATCAATCAGTGCCTGATTGGCCTTGCGGGCTTCTTCGGTGTAGCGGGGCAGTGTGTTCCGAATGTCGCCTTCGGCGAAGGTGGCTTTGTCGTCAATCGTACCGGTCAGGAACCCCTTGCCCAGCGGGCTGTAGGCCACCAGGCCGATGCCGAGTTCGTCGATGGTGGGTATGATCTCGCGTTCGTGCTGCCGGGTCCAGAGAGAGTATTCGCTTTGCAGGGCCGTAATAGGTTGCACCGCGTGAGCCCGCCGGATGGTTCCGGCCCCGGCTTCCGACAGGCCGAAGTGCTTTACCTTGCCTTCCTGAATCAACTCCTTCACCGTACCCGCCACGTCTTCAATGGGTACGTTCGGGTCAACGCGGTGCTGATAGAAGAGGTCGATCACGTCTACACGCAGGCGTTTCATCGAGGCTTCGGCCACTTTACGAATGTTCTCCGGGCGGCTGTTCAGCCCCGCCATTTTTCCGTCCTGGATGTTGAAGCCGAATTTGGTGGCAATCGTCACCTGCCCTTTGAATGGTTCGAGGGCTTCACCCACCAGCGTTTCGTTGGTGAATGGGCCGTAGACCTCAGCCGTGTCGAAGAAAGTAACCCCCTGCTCTACGGCGGCCCGGATCAGGGCGATCATGTCGCGTGTATCGGCCGCCGGACCATAACCAAAGCTCATGCCCATACAGCCCAGCCCAATGGCCGAGACGTCTAATTTGCTGTTTCCTAATGTGCGTTTTTGCATGTCGTTTATGCTTGTTTTATTTTCATCGTTGGTATCAGCGGCACCGTTTCAACCAACTCAAGCGATGTTATCATGCCCGCCGTGCCGGTCTTGTACTTGATGAAATGGGGCGTTTTCAGGTGCGCTTTGTAAGCCGTAGAATCTGCGTAAATCTCCAGAATCGTGATGTGGTGGGGCCGGTCTTTTTCCGACACAGCATACAGGGTTAAAACGCCGGGTTCAAGGCGCACCGACGCTTCGATTTCTTCTTTAAGCGCCGCCCGATAGAACGTCAGTTGAGTCGTGTCTACCACGATTTTGGCGATTCGTACCAATTGTCCTGTAGCTTGACCCAAAGATCGTTCAGCACTCAACAGAAGTAACAGACTTACCGCAAACAGCCGCCACAGCTGTAGAGGGCTGCCTGATAAGTTGCTGTTTATCAAGGTTTTGCGTTTGTTTGTCATGCAAGGTGCTTTGTAGCGGCCATTGCTCAGTTCTGCGTTCGGTATTCGTTGGGCGACTGACCAACGCGTTGTTTAAACAGCCGGATGAAGTGCTGGGGATACTTAAAGCCTAGTTCGTAGCCTAGCTGGCTAACCGATTTGCTGGGGTCGAACAGCCGTTCTTTGGCCACGTCGATCACCTTCGACTGGATGTATTCCTGTGCGGTTCTGCCGGTTTCTTTTTTGATCAGATCGCCAAAGTAATTAGCCGACAAATTCAACTCACCCGCATAGTAGGCTACCGAGGGTAAACCAAGCAACTGCGGTTTGTCGGTTTGAAAATAGTCGTTCAGCAACTGCTCAAACCGCTCGACAATGCCCTGGTGCACGTGATTACGGGTGATGAACTGACGGTCGTAGAAGCGGACGCAGTAATTTAGAAAGAGTTCAATGTTGCTGACAATCAGTTGTTTGCTGTGCTTGTCGATGCCGTGTTCCAGCTCATACTCAATTTTCGACAGGCAGTCCAGCACCATGTCCCGTTCCCGTCTGGACACATGCAGCGCTTCGTTTGACTGATAACTGAAGAACGTGTATTCCTGAATATGCCGCCCCAGGACCGTGCCGTGAATCAGATCGGGATGAAAAACCAGCGCATAGCCTTTGGGTTGGTAGATTTCCCCGGTGTTGTCAACGCTAACCACCTGTCCGGGCGCAATGAACACCAGCGTGCCTTCCTGGTAGTCGTAAGTGCCTTTTCCGTACCGCAGATCACCGCAGTTGACATCTTTTAAAAAGACGACGTAGAAGCCAAAATACATGCTGGAGGACTGCCTTGGGTTTGCCTTTGACATGTCAATGACACTGACCAGAGGATGCAGCGTTTCCTGATTGTTGAACGCGTTGTAGTCACTGACTGCCTCGAACCGTCGCAGATTATCCATAGCCCTGTTGGTTTGCTTACCTCAAAATTACCGCGTTTTTCGACCCTTTGTCCTCCGGCATCGCCTGATCAGGAATAGTGGTAGTTAAACCCGTAATCTGTATACTCATCGGGAGCAATTTCATGACAAAATGGGAAGAGTTGGCGGTGACAGTGAATGGGGTAGCTTATTGCCAGGTGATGGCCCGCTTGCGGATGCAGTGGTTATACTTGTCGAGCGTAAACAACTCGCCTTTCGAGTTTACCGCCAGGCTGTAGTTGGCATGGCTCGTGCCGGGGCTGGTGTCGGCGTAGTCGTGGGCCAGTATCCGATCCAGGCTGTGGACATAATCGTCGGGTGTGACCATGATCATGTAGGTGCCCGTGTCCACAACCACGATCAGGCGTTTGTTGACCGGGTCATACTGCACGCGGTAGGGTTGATAGACGCCGCTTTTGCTGCGGGGCTTGTCGGCAGAATAGCCCGTGCTCAGGCCCAGGTATGTCGACACGGTGCCGTCGGGTGTGATTTTGCGCACGGCGTGGTTGCCCCAGTCGGGTACGTAAAGGTTGCCCGCGTCGTCGATGGTGAGGTCTTCCAAAGAGCAGAACCGGGCCTCGGTGCCCTTGCCATCCACAAATTGACAGATAGCCGAGTCCTGGGGTTTTCCGGCCAGCGTAGAAACCATGTTGGTGCTTAAGTCGACCTTGCGAATGCATTTGTTGAGGGCGTCGCCGATGTAGATCATCCCGACTTTGTCCATAATGATGCTGGTGGGTGTGTTGAATTTAGCCTGCGCCAATGGTCCGTCGCGATAGCCGAAACTGTAGCCACCGCCCGCATCCGGTCCACCGCTGAGCCGGGTAACGTCGCCGGCCGCGCTAATGCGGAAAATGCCGTTATAGACCCCAATGGCGTCGCCGCTTTCAATGGCGTAGAGCGTAACGCCGTCGCGGGGGTCCACGCAGATGTCGGTGACCGATTTCAGCCCTGTAGCGAAGGTGGTGACGTTGCCTGCCGGGTCTACCTTGCGAATTACGCTGCCGCCCTGGTAACTCTGGCGCTGGTCGATGACGTAGAGGTTATCGTTTTTGTCGATCGTCATCTGGTTGGGGTAATTGAACCGGGCGGCGGTGCGGTTGCCATCTACGAACCCTTTTTTGGTGTCGCCCCCCGCCATGGTGGTGATGGTGACGTAGGGTGTTTTTCCGGTAGTGACTGGCGTGCCGGTGGTGCCGCCGGGAGGAACAACCTCATTTTTGGGCGTAGTACAGGCCAGTGTAAGCGATAGGGCGGCCAGCAGGCCGAGGCGGGGTAAGGAGCGGTTCATGGGTGCTGTTGTTGTTTACTGTTCGCCGCTTTCACGGTCTGATGGGTCAAAGGTGTCTGGCATCAGCCAGGTGCCCAACGCGTGCCTGGGTGAAACGACAAAAGCCGCCTATGAAGCGGCTTTTGGTACGGGCTAATGCCCTGTGTTGGTTCGTATGTCGACCTGACCGATTGCGGGCCGCTTATCGGCTGGCTGTTCGGTCGAGGTCCTGCACCCAACGCTGAGCAACGGCACGGGCGGCCATAACCGGTTCCCGGCCCATGCGGTAGAGCAGTTTCCATTCGTTGCTTTTGCGCCGATTGGCCACGTCGACAAACTCGGCCCGACCATTGGTCGTGATCACTTTCGCGCCGAAATCGACCGATTCAGCCAGGGCAATGAACCCCCGCAGTTTGTTCTTCAGGCCAATAGTCGGGCTGGCGTGCGCTTTGTAATCGGCCAGACGTTGCTGATAGTCGGCGGCTTTTTTCTTGTCATCGGCCAGCCGGGCTTCGTGTTCTTTGAGCTGACCAGCCCCAGCCTTGCCGAGATCATGGTTCATGAAGGCCAGATACTGCTTCTTGAATTCGGCCGGATTGCTGCGCGAAAGGGCCTGTAGCTTTTTAAGCTGCGTTAGCTTTGCCATGTTCTCTGCCCTGGTGTCTCCCTCCGACTGCGCCACCTCGTCGGCCGTTACCTGTATCTGCGACTGGAGCACCATAGCCAGCATGGCCGGGTCCATGCCCGCCAGCGATTGGTTCACCTGCGTCATGGCCTGGTTAAACTGCTGTTTGGGCGCGTCGCTGCTGGTATTGGCTATCTGTTCAGCCGCCTGGGTCTGCCCGTCGCTGACGTGGTATTCGTTGCGTAGGTATGCGTCGTAGCGACTGCGGAAATCGGCGGTTTCGGTATAGGCCCGTACCACGTTACCCAGGGCTTTTACTGCTTCCACCCGCGCCCCAACAGCCAGTTGCCTGGCCATGTCGCGGGCTTTATATGAAATGGGGGGCAGATGAAACGCAGTGTCGGTCAGGTTGTTGAGCGTTATCTGATGCAATTCGTCGGGTGTGATGTCCAGATCGGCCAGAATGTCGAGTGGACGGGCTGCCAGCCAGAGGGTTGCCGCCGTCAGGAGCAGGAAGGAGCGGAGGTAGGGACGTGCCATTGTGCTTGACTTTGTGATGGTTGATTCCCCGAAGTTGGTTGCCTCGCCTTCGGTTGGGCAACAACATTATCCCTGGAACGTCAGTAGAGACCGGTGAAACGGGCATAACTACCGGTGGGCAGTGGGGGCAATGGTTGCGCCATTACTGCCTGCCGGCTCGATCAGGGGCAGCGTCACGTCGAAGTGCCCATCCCGCTCCTCGATGACTGGAACGGGCTGCGCCATCATCTGGTATTTGGTCAGGATGTTGCTCAGCCCTACGCCGTTTGACGCCACCCGCACCTGCTTGCGCTGCAAATTATTGCGCACCACCAGTTGCGCCCGTTCGTTGGTTAAAATGCTGATGGTGAGCGGTTGGTCGGCCAGAATAACGTTGTGCTTCACCGTGTTTTCAACCAGTAACTGCAACGTCAGCGGCGGGATCAGGTAAGGCAGGTAAACGGCGTCGACCTGATTGTTGAGGCGAATACCCCGACCGTAGCGGGTTTCGAGCAGGTGAAAATAAGAGTCGATGAAGGCCAGTTCGCGCTCCAAGGTGGTTAGTTCCTGGGCGTTGGTTTGCAACACATACCGGTACACGCTGGCCATTTCGTCGACAAACACTTCGGCCCGGACCGCGTCGTCGGCAATGAGCGACGAGAGCGTGTTGAGGCTGTTGAAGAGAAAATGCGGATTCAAATGCGCCTGCAACGCCCGCATCTGCACCTCCGACATCTCCTGCCGGAGCCGCTGCACCGACAATTCACTTTCGAGTTGTTCGCGGTGTCGCTTTTCGCGCTCCTGCGCCAGTTCCTGCTCCACGAGGGCAGTCTTGACGGCTGCCCGCCGTTGCCGGTAGCTGAGACCAAGCGAGAAGCAAAGCAATTCGCCCAGAATGCCGATCTGAAAGTAGGCAATGGGTGCCTGCCAGAAGAAAATATCGTCGGGTAAAACGGGGTAAATGAATGTGAGCACCATCGACGTAAGTCCGCCCGCAACCAGGCAGATTGACCCCGTAACAAAATACCGTGCGGCCATGGTGCGGTACTGAAACAGGCGGGCGATGCTGTAGATGGCTACCAGCGCCAGCGTCACCCGCACCGCCGTATGGGCCGTGTTGAAGAGGGCCGGGTGCCAGACCGAGGCCAGAAAACAGACCCACAGCTGGAGAGCGATGTAAGGCACTACGATGGCCTTGCCGAACTGAAAAAGCCTGAATAGCCCTGGCTGGTGCCTGCGTACCTGGAGGAAGGCGTCGGCGAAATCGAAATAAATAAAATAGGCCAGCGAAGGAAAGCCGGCCTTGATAAACGAATAGGTGTTTTCAGAAACCCGGTCACTGAACAAGGGCATGCGTACACCGTAGAAAAACAGCCATACGAGCATGTAGAGGGTATACAGGCCGTAGATACGCTCCCGGTAGATGAACCATTGAACAACGTTCAGCAGCAGGATAGACGCCACCATCCCCACAAACAGGTCATTCCAGGTGTCGAAAGCCATAGGGTCAGCTACGTGTTTAAGGCCCAAAAATAGGCCACAAGGTAGGCCATAAGCCCCCTTTACATAGCCGCCGACACCGACCAACCCGCACTTGCCGTTGGTGAAGCAACCAATTTGCCCGTTGAAGCGTGGTGTGCGGCCAACCGCTGGGCAGCACATGCACCACAACACAGGTGAGGCCTGGCGGTTGGCGGTTGATGCCCGGCGGAGCCCTGCCGGATAGCCGCCGCCGTTGTCTGGTGCTGCTGACCAAGCCAGTCGGTGAAGTGTATAACGCAATCCTGTTCAGCGGCAGGTGTGTTGGTGAACAGCCACGGCCGACCGGTTTTGGCCAGAACAAACAGGCCGTAATCATCACCGATGGCCATGAAGTCGGGGTTGGGGTCCTGCTTCCTGAAGGGTGTCAGGCCATACTGGCTGGCGAGCCAGGCAGCAGTGCCGGGTACGCTGGCCGTGGCGACACCAACCTCGCTGACACCCTGAAAATAGTTCCCTGGTGCGGCGAAGCCCGCGTCGTCGCGTTCGATGAGTTCGACGATGTTGTGGCCGGGGTCCCGAAAATAAACCGCCCGCGCCTTCCAGTCCGGAAAATGTGCTACCCGTCCCCCTACCTCGTCGATGCTGAGGTAGGGGAGGTCGAACCAAAGCTGGTATTGCTCAAGGGTATACAGGGGCACGTTGAGGGCGAGGTGGTAAGGTGCCACCGGCTTATCTGTTTGCCTGAAAACCAATTCCGTCCAGCCCACCCGGAACGTAACACTCTGCTGATTGGCCCTTAGCACAGGCAGGCCAAGCTGATGGGCATAGAACGGGTGTATACTGGGCAGATTGGCAACGGCCAGTTCAAGTCGGGTGATTTTCATGGGTAACGCTGGTGTGTGTACGAGCCAATCTTATACGGCTTTCCAGGTAATAACGGCACTGTAGCTACGCCCGTCTTCGGTGATCGTGGTGCGTACTTTCAGGTACCGGGCCGAGGCCTCGTCAACGATCCAGTCAGACACCGTGCCGTCGTCGCCATCCACGATTTTCATTTTCTTCGTCGTGTTGTCATACGTCCAGGAACCGGGCTTACTCGTAGCCGGGTCATCGTCGCACTTCAGCTTGCCGTTATCGCCCGACATGGTGCCGTTGCGTTCAAAAACCACGGTGTTGTCGAGGTCGCAGGGCCGCAGAAACTGGAGCAGGTTGCTATCGGGTTTACCGTCGCCGTCGAGGTCCTGCGGAGGGTCAAGTTCAAAGCTGGCCATCTGCCAGCGCACCCCCACAAAGGACGCCACAAAACCACCCGGCGGGTTTGGGTTGGGGTCGACATCTTGCTGCTCTTTTTTGCAGGCCGACAGCGAAGCCAATAGCCCAACCAGGATGGGCAGGAGGAAGGTGAATAAACGGTTCATGTGATTTGTTGTTTCCCGTTCTGAGCGGGTTGTTTGGTTGAAAAGAGGAAGGTCGCCGGAGAAACGAACTGGTCTCGCGTTCCGACAGGACAAAGTTGCCACCTGCCCCACGCAGGGCCATTGGCTACAGGTATCAACCGTATTTTCAACCGCATGAACCAGCAAAAAAGGGGTGTAGAAGCAGGTACTACACGTCGCGCTTCTTGTTTCTCACCTCTCGCTTCTTGTGTCTTATCTCTCGCTTCTTGTGTCTTATCTCTCGCTTCTTGTTTCTTATCTCTCACTTCTTGTTTCTCAACACCAAATATTCCAGCACCAGCACCCGGCAGTGAGCATCGCAGCGCCAGCGGATGTGCCAGAAGGGATGGTGCGCCCAGCGGTAAAGCCACGGCTGTTCGTAGGCCGAAAGCATGCCCGCGATAAAAAAAGAAAAACGACCGAAAGAGGCCTCTATACCCTCCAGAGGCACGTCCGGTGCCGTTTCGCCCAGCCGCAGCAGCGACGTAGCCCACAGAATCTGCTCCATTGGGGGCGCGGTTCGGGCCAGTTCAGATTGCATGTCGGCAACGAATTTGGCCTGAACGGGACGCAGTAACTCCGGGTCGTGGTCAGCCATAAGGCGGGCAATGTGGTAAGCAATCAGGGCCGGGCGGGCGTAGTTGTGTGCCGCCCGAAACGGGTCGGTGCGGTAACGGTTGGTGCGGATCAGGTCGGCCAGCAGGGTCAGACTGTCCAGGGCATGTTTGTCTAGCGGGAGGCCGTAGGCATACACGCAACAGAGCATATTGGCCAGGGCACAGGCGTCGAACTCAATGGGCATATTCTTGCCAAACCAGGTTGAATAGGCGCGTAACGAACGGTATTCAGGAAAAGTGTTTTTCACGGTAAGCCGCGTGCCGTTAGCATGTTGCGCCAGCTTTTCGTGCAGAAACGTAAGGTCACTGGCACTGGGTTGAACCAGTCCGCCGCCACGGGTCAGGTAGACCATTGCCGTGTCGTCGATATCGTCGGGCAACTGAAAATGCCGGAACCGATGCATAAGCCAGCCATACGGAAAATGCCGCGACGGACTGGTGCCGTAAAAGTTGTAGGTAGGCAGGCCGTCTTTGTTGCGAAACAGGGCGTAGGCGGCTTGAGCGCGGGCTATAAGGGCACTGGCCCGTTCTTGTTCGGCAGGAGCAAGGTGGGGGAGAAGCTGCTGGAGCGTGAAGACGCTGATAGCCGTAAAAAACAGGTTCGGATCGGGCCGCTGGTATCTCCAATACTGATTGTAACGATACGCCGGGAACAGGCCGTCGGCAAAAAAAGGCCGATTAGTTAGTTGATCGTCAGTTAGTTGCTGAAGAATAGCGCTTGGCGTGGGCGATGGCATGCGTCAAAAATACGGTGGTCAAAGGGATTGTGGCACTGCTTTTGTAGAAGCATGCAATACTTGGTTACTTACCTGATCCTTTATCTGCTATTATGAACCGTATATGCCTGATTCTGTTTCTCTTGCTTGCTGCTGAAAGCAGTTGGGCGCAGAAAGCGTTTATCTTCAACAGCCAGCAAAAAAACGGGTTTTTGTCCTTTTCGCTTGGCACCAGTCAGCCGCTGGGTACTTTCGGTAAACGAACCGCTGATGCCGATGAAAATGGCCTTGCCCTACGCGGACAAACCTGGAGCGTTATGGCTGGCTACCGGCTGGCGGGGCCGCTGGGCCTGATGGGGCGTTATGAAGAAACACAGAACGGTATCGACACGAAAGCGCTGGCGGCCGCTGTCAGTCAAACACCCAATGATAATGTAGAAGGTAGCACAGCAGCAGGCCAGGCGGGCCGGTGGCAGAGCCGCAGCCTGATGGCCGGACCGTTCGTGACCATCCCGCTGGGCCGGTTAGTGCTCGATATTCGCACCCTGGCCGGGCAAGCCTGGGCCATCTGTCCTGCCACCATCGTACAGGGTAAACTAAACCAGACTGAAACCTTAATCCGCACTGAAAATCAAGAAGCAAAGGCTTTGGCGAGCGGAATGGGCCTGAGCCTGCGTTTTCGGGTTAGCCCCGTTGTGGCGTTGCACGTAAACGGCGACTACAGTACGGCCCGTTTCACATTCGCCAATGTGCTCCACGAGTCGCGCCGCGGCAACGTGTCGCAGCAACAGACCCACACGAGCCAGAAAACCCTCAGCAGCGCCACCCTCTCCACCGG
Organism: Fibrella rubiginis; assembly: GCF_017353185.1. Classification (GTDB taxonomy): domain Bacteria; phylum Bacteroidota; class Bacteroidia; order Cytophagales; family Spirosomataceae; genus Fibrella; species Fibrella rubiginis. The sequence continues at coordinate 348,112 of NZ_JAFMYV010000002.1, forward strand.
ACTAACGATCCAGTTTCGGGCAAGGAATCAGGTATTTTGATTTGGGATTGTGGATTTCGGATTTGGGATTGGTTGCTTACGCCAGAGCAGTCATACGCTGGTGTAAGCAACCAATCCCAAATCCCAAATCCACAATCCCAAATCCTCATCACGTCCAATACAAAATTGGCGCGTCGGGGAAACGTTTCGCCCATTCGTCATAGAAGAATCGTTTCATGGCCTGCATGTCGGTGGGCTGGTAAACGTATTTAGTACCCCCGAATTTGTTGCGCTTCGCCGACCGACCTGCCTCGTCCATATCCAGCGAGGTGTTGGGGTACCACTGCATGAGCACATCTTTCGAGCCGGGCGTAAACCGGTGGCTGATCATCTCGACGTTCAGATCCAGCTGATTCCCTAACGTGCTGTAATCCAGTGCCTCATGAATCCGGTCGAGCAGGTGGCTGTATTCGTCCTGCCAGTTTGGGATCGGCATGATCGGGGCCAGGATGATGCCTACGGGGTAGCCACCACCCCCCAGGTCTTTGGGCAATGCCAGCTTACGCAGGGCCTGCAACCGCGCTTCCACGGAGGCCGTGCCCCCTTCCAGTTTTCGGGCAATCGATTCGGTGTTGAGGCTCACGCGGGCGCGGGTATGGCCGTTGTGCGGCAGGTCGAGCAGGCTGTCTACCCCATCATATTTCGTCACAAACCGGAGCTGCCCATTTTCGCGCCCGCCATAATACCGGATGCATTCGGCCAGGCCGCCCGTCAGGTGTTCAATGCCCAGCACGTCGGTGTAGCAACTAACTTCAAACGAGGTGGGTCGTGCGCCCGCCTGACCGTCTTTGTTTTGCCAGGTGGCATTGGGCGGGTAGGTGCCTTCGTAACTGGCCGTGTTAGCCAGCATGGTGGGTAGGTTGGCGTAGACGCGCACCACCGGAGGCCCCGCCAAACTACCCGCCAGGTAGCAGTACTGGCAGTGAGCGGGGCAGCCTTCGGCCAGGTTCATCTGCCAGTCGGCCGAGGGCGGAATGGGTTGCAGGCGCATGGCGCTGGGCGGTGCGTTGACAATGGCCAGCGTGTTTTTGGCAATACGATACGTCTCGCGGTCGTCGGCCCCCCGGAGGCCCGTAAGCCGATTATTTTTCATCACCTCGATGGGCAAGTTCAGCGCCGACACGCGTTCGTAAATCTGCTGGCCATACGGCTCGTTCAGGGCGTCGGGCGTAAACAGCACCCGTTTTGGCATCCACACCCGCGCCGACCGCTGGTCAACTTTCGGGCTTCCTTCTACACGATTCAACAGCACATCTTCCATCGAATAGAAAACACTAAAACGGCCTTAATGGCTCCATTTTGGCCATTTTTGACGAATTATTTACTGCCTGTTTATTGCCGCCAGGTACAAGCTGACAGCCAAACCTACTTGATCACACCCAACTTCCGCAGGCACCCCACCGTCACACCCTTGCGGGCGGCGGGCCAGTGTTCGGGTACGGGGGCGGGGCTTTCCAGGCGGGTGGCAAAAATGAACTGACGACCATCAGCGCGATCAAGGTAGCCCACGTACCAACCGTAATCAGTTGGGGTCAGTGGGGCGGGCAGTCCCTCGTTTCGCCCAAATCCAACCCAACCCGTTTTGGCAAAGAGTTTGTAGGCAGGTGTAGATTCAGTTCGCATCAGAAACCGCAGAATGGCCCGGTTATCAGCCGAAAAGGGTACAGCACCGGCCAACAGATTTTGCAGGAAATACACCTGATCAACGAGCGAAACCGTCGACGAACCCGTGAGCCAGAACTGGTCGAGCGTGGCGCGGCTCACGACCATATGGCCAAACTTGACCTTGTCCAGATAGCTGCGCATGTCGTTGAGGCCGATGCGCCGGGCTAGCTCCTGATAGTAGGGTATCACCGACCCCCGAAAGGCCGATTCCAGCGTGTGAGCGCGGTTCCAGTCCGGCACGAACCGCTTCACCCCGTCCCAGGCAATAACGGTTTCGGGTCCGGCGAGGTTGCCCGTTTCCAGGCCAATCAGGGTGTTTACCATCTTGAACGTCGAGCCGGGCAGCGTGCCCCGGCGGCATTCATCGGGGCGATAGGCCGTCAACTGGTTGGCCGAGACGTCGAGTAGCAGAAAAACGCCGTTGACATGAAGGCTGTCGAAAACGAGTTGTAAATCAGGGCGTTCGGTGGTGGTTTGGGCATATGCGGCACGCTCTGCCAGAAGGATCAGGCTAAGAAAAATGAATAAACTGAGCCGGAGCATGACGAAAACAGACGGAGATAAGTTGTACGGAGGGGGCTTGATGACAACAGGTACAAACCCCGTGCCTACTTTTGATTCCAGATGAACGTTTTTCTACTACGCTACGGCTGGATTGCCGCACTTTTCGCTAATCATCAACTACTGGCGCAATCTACGGACTTAACCGCTGATACCCTCACCGCCAAACCGTTGAACGAAGTGGTGGTACGCGCCTACGAGTCGAACCGGTCGTTGCTGAACACGGCGGCGTCGGTGGGCCTGCTCTCGCGCCGCGACCTTACCCAACGCTTTGCTACGCCCACGCTGGTATCGGCCATGAACACCCTGCCGGGGGTGCGCATGGACGAACGGTCGCCGGGGAGTTACCGGCTCTCGATTCGGGGGAGCCTGATCCGGTCGCCGTTTGGGGTGCGCAACGTGCGGGTGTATTACCAGGATATGCCCCTCACCGACGCAGCCGGCAACACGCCCCTCAACGCCCTCGACGTGCGGATACTGGGTCGGGTGGAAGTTATCAAAGGCCCCTCTGGCAGCCTCTACGGCTCGAATACGGGTGGTACGGTGCTGCTGGGCGGACCCGCCACGGTGGCGGGCACCAACCAGGTAGAAGTGGGCTATCTGGCCGGCAGCTACGGGCAGCAGGGATACAATGCACTGGCACAGTCGGCGGGAGAATCGGCGAACATAACGGTGAGTGTAAACCACCTGCAAGCCGATGGCTACCGCGACCATAGCCGGTCGGTGCGGGATAACCTGGCTCTTACCGGCACCGTAGCCCTGACCGAAAAGCAATCGCTGACGGGCCTGTTTATCTACTCGGATCTGTACTACGAAACGCCCGGCGGCCTCACCGAAGCCCAGTACCGGGCCAACCCCGCTGCTTCGCGCCCCGCCACCCGTACCCTCCCCGGCAGCGCCGAACAGGGGGCAGCCATCAACCAGAAAGTGGCTTACCTGGGGGTATCGCACCGCTACATCTGGAACCCGCGCTGGCAGACCACCAACGTACTCTACACCTCATCGACGGAGTTCAACAACCCGTTCATTACCAACTACGAACGGCGTACCGATCAGGGCCTCGGCGGGCGGAGCATAACGCGGTTCAGCCCCACCGGTGGTGCCTATACGTTGACAATGGGCGGCGAATGGCAGACAAACCGCACCATCGACCGCAACTTTGGTAATCGCAAAGGCCAGATCGACACGCTCCAAACTGACGATGAACTTCGGGCGCAGCAGTGGAACGTGTTTCTGCAGAATGAAATCCAGTTGCCGCTTGGGTTGGTCGGTACACTGGGGCTAAGCTATAACCAGACGCAGTACCAGTTTACGCGCTTTTCCATCGCGGGCAAACCGGGTCCTGGTCAGCAGAACCGTGCGTTCACACCCGTTGGCCTGTTGCGGGTGGCCGTGTCGAAATCACTGGGGCAACAGGCCGCGTTATTTTTTAACGTCAGTTCGGGTTATTCGGCCCCCACGAGCCAGGAAGTGCTTTCGTCGGCGGGGTTCTTTAACGCCGATCTGGAGCCGGAACGGGGCATACAGGCTGAACTGGGCCTGCGCGGACGACTGTTCAACCGCCTTCAGTTCGACGTGGTAGGCTATTCGCTGCAACTCAGCAACACTATTGTGCGGCGGTCGCTGGCCAACGGCGCGGAGTATTTCGTCAACGCAGGACGTACCCAGCAACTGGGTCTGGAAAGCTACCTCGGTTATGACCTGCTGCCCGCCCGCGTTACCACCAGCGGACCCGTCCTGAAAGTATGGCAGAGCCTGACCCTCACCGACTACACTTACCTGAACTACCAGCAGTTGGCGGTTGACCTGTCGGGCAAAAAAGTACCTGGTGTGGCCCCGCTCACGGGTGTCTGGGGGCTGGATGCACTATTACCAATGGGACTCTATGCGCACGTTACCTACCAGTTTCTCACGCCGTTTGTCCTTAACGACGCCAATACCGCCACCGCCGACCCCACGCGTTTGCTGCAGGCTACAGTCGGTTATAAGCAGTTGATTGGTAAGCACATAACGGCAGACCTGTACGCCGGTGGTGATAATCTGCTGGATCAAACCTATAGCCTCGGCTACGACCTCAACGCAGTAGGTAACCGCTATTACAACGCCGCCCCCCGCCGAAACTTTACGGTCGGGTTGCGGTTGGGAATAAGATAGTCTAAAGCTCAACGTCTAATGGCCAATGTTTGTAGGCTGGATGTTCGCTAGTCAGGCAACTTTAGACTTTAGACGTTGAACGTTTGAACAAAATCTATGAACATCGGTGATAAAGTGCGCATGTTGCGGGCAAAAGAACAGGGCGTTATTACGCGGTTTCTGTCGGGCAACCAGGTTGAAATTGAGATCGAAGACGGCTTCAGAATACCCGTCATGCAGTCGGAATTAGTAGTCGTGTCGCCCATGGAAGCCGAGCGGTTCAAGCCGTCGGGGCAGGCGGCTGAGGTGCGTGAAGCGTTTGCGCCGCAACGACCGCTGGGGCAACCGGGGCAGGTGCTGGCGAGTGTCGGCTTTTATCTTGCCTATGTCCCCCAAAACGACCGCGACGTAGCCCTGTATCTCGTGAACAACACCGATTGGGAGGTGCTCTTTACCCTGGCCGAAGAGCGGGAGGGAAGCTACCGGGGCCTTCAAAGCGGGACCATGAAAGCGAAGACGCAGGTAAAAATGGCCGAAATCTACGCGATGGCTAAGTTCGAGCAGTGGCCCACGCTGTTGGCGCAGGCGCTGTATTTTCGGCCCGGTGGCGGTCAGCCCGCCCGGATGCCGCTGGTGAAACGACTAAAGCCCCGCGCCCAGGCATTCTACAAAAACAAGCAGATCGTACCTGTGCTCGGTCAGCCTGGTCACGTCTTCCAGCTCGACGACGAAACCACTAACGCCAGCATGGCACCACCCACGTCTGACGGGCTTAAAACGGCCATGCTCACGCCCAATGAGGATGTAGCTATAGTTAGCGTAGAACGGCCTAATTCGGTGGTAGACCTGCACATCGAAAAGCTGCTGCCTACGGGCAATTCGGGCCGAAAGCCCGACGAGATTGTGGAGGTGCAGTTGCGGGCATTCGAGAAAAATTTAGAGAACGCCATTGCGTCGGGTATGGGCGAGATTACGTTTATTCACGGCGTGGGTACGGGTAAACTCCGGCAGGAACTCCACCGCCAGCTGAGTCGCCACCCCAACGTTCGCTTTTTCGAAGATGCCCAAAAACAGAAATTCGGCTACGGTGCCACCAAGGTTACGCTTAAATAAAAGGGGTGTGGCAGCAGGCACTGCTTACTGCTACTGCCTGCTGCTATTTGCTCTCACTGCCTGTTCGCCAAACAGCGGTCGGCTGAATCCTACGGCTCCCACGGCCAACTACAAGGCTACCAACATGGATGTACATAATGAATCGCTGCTGTCGACGGTCAACATTCCCGTATCCATTGCCCTGGCCGACGTAGAACGGCAGATCAACACCCAGGTGAACGGGCTGATTTACGAAGACAACTCGTTCGACAATGACGGTGACGGTACGCCGTTTATGACCAATGTCTGGAAACGCGCACCCATCCGGGTGTCGGCGGGCGTAGTGAAGGGCGACAGCCTGTTCTATTTCCAGGTGCCGCTGAAAATCTGGGCAAAGGCCGGCAAGAAAGTGCTCGGTTTCATGCAGAGTGGCGAAACCACGTTCGAGATTGACCTGAAGTTTGCCACCCGCTTTTCCATCGACCCCGACTGGAGCGTTTCGACCCAAACCAGGGCAGAAGGCTATGACTTCGTAACCACGCCGACGGTGCGGCTCGTGGGCTTCGACATTCCCATTACGGGCCTGGTCAGAAAGGCGATTGACAACAATCTGGGCACTATCACGGCGGCGCTGGATAAGCAGGTAAAGGCCAACATTGACCTGAAAACGCCTGTTTTGCGTACCTGGAACCTGGTGCGGGAGCCATATAACGTGTCGGAAGAATTTCGTACGTGGCTGTCGGTAGTGCCGCGCCGGGTGCTGATTACGCCCCTCCGGTTCGAGCAGGGCGAGATCCGTACCACCATCGGGCTGGAGGGGCACACGCTCACCACCATTGGTCCCAAGCCCCCCGTCCGCCCCGCCGCCGCCCTGCCCGACCTGACAGTGGTGCCAACGGTAAAAGATGACTTTCGGGTGGGCATCATTGCCGAAGCAACCTATCCCGAAGTGGCCGAACTGGCTAAGAAACAGCTTGTTGGCAAGTCGTTTTCGTTTAGAGACGGAGCATACAACGTCACCGTAACCGACATTGATCTTTACGGTCAAAACGATAACCTCATCGTCAAAGCAGGTATTACCGGCAGCGTCACTGGCGATATTTACCTGCGTGGTCAGCCCTATTACGACCCGCAAACCAAGACGGTTGCCCTGCGGAATCTGACCTACGATCTGGATACCAAAAATCTGCTGCAGCGTGCCGCCAGCTGGCTGTTGCAGAGTACGTTAGCCAAGACGATGGAGAAAAATATGGCCTTTCCCGTCGGCGATCAGATCGACGCCATCAGGCAATCGGTGCAGGAGCGGCTAACGAATTATCCGCTGGCTAAAGGCGTGACGCTGAAAGGTAAAATCACCGACGTTCGCCCCGATCAGGTCTATTTAACCCCCACCGCTATGGTCGCCGTGGTCTACGCCAACGGTAAAGTAGACGTGAAAGTAGCAGGGCTGTGAGCCGTGTTATTTGTGGTAATTTTGTTGTTGTAGGTGATGAAACGATATGTCTGCCCAAGTAGGTAGCCGATGAATAGATATGACACAGACCGATTTTATAAAAACGTTTGAGTCCTTCTCACCCAAGGATAGGCGCACTATTGCCAGGAAAATTCAGGTTCGTTTGCTTGATGATCTTTTTGACGAATTGGACGCTGAGATGCCCGATGTCGACATGTCAGCTGAGGAGATTCAGCAAGAAATCAATGCATACCGAAATGAAAAAAAGGCTCAAAGTCGTTCTTGATGCCAACTGGTTTGTATCGGCCTGTATCAGCCGAAAATCACGTCGTACGCTCTACTATAAACTTCTGAGAGACGTTCAGGTGCAGGTGTTCTACGCGCCTGAATTGATGGCTGAATTTGACGATGTGATTCAGCGTGCGAAGTTTGCTAAGATCGTATCGCCGAGACATGTTCATCGCTTCAAAGTAATTGCTCTGAAGTTTATGAAAAAGACTACAATAGAGACTATTCCGTCTATTGTGCGGGATGTAGATGATAATTATCTTTTAGGAATCTGCGAAGCTTGCCAAGCTGATTTTTTAGTGACTGGCGATCAGGACTTGTTGGTTTTAGGACTTTACCGAAGCACGACGATTTTAAATATGAATCAATTTCTTCAGATGATTTCCTTGATCGAATAATTGCTGCCTGGCTCTCTAAAAACATAGCATGAAACACCTCCTCTTTACCCTCCTTTTCCTGACTCAATTAGCTCAGGCACAGACTACTCGTGAACCGCTGTTTACTGCCGCCGACGGCACAAAGATTCATTATGACACCCAGGGGAACGGTCCGGCGGTGGTGTTGATTCACGGTTTCATCGGCAACGGCGAATCCTGGAAACGGGCGGCGGTAACGAAAATGCTGGTCGACAGTGGGTTCGCGGTGGTTACGCTCGATCTGCGGGGCAATGGGCGCTCTGATCGGTCACACGAGGCAAAGGCGTACATGAACGACGTAGAGGCCAGGGATGTAATTGCCTTAATGAAGCACCTGGGCCATCGAAGCTACGATGTCGTGGGCTACTCGCGGGGATCGATTATTGCGGCGAAAATGCTGGCCATTGCACCCCAAAACACCATCCGCAAAGCCGTACTGGGTGGTATGGGCACAGGCTTCACCGATCCAAACTGGTTCCGCCGCCGTAATTTCTACGAAGCTCTGGCCAAGCCCGGCAGCCACCCCGATTTGCAACCCGCCGTGGACTACGCCGTTAAATCAGGGGCTGATACCACCGCCCTCAAGTTCATGCAACAGTTTCAGCCCGTGACCACGATGGCTGAGCTAAAACGCGTTCAGCAGCCCGTACTGGTCATTTCGGGTGATAAAGACGAAGACAACGGCAAGGCCTCTGAACTCGCCGCCGCCTTCCCCCATGCCACCCTCGCCACCGTTCCCGGCGACCACGGCGGGGCCATGCGCACGCCTGAGTTCGGCCAGCGAGTGGTAGAGTTTTTAAAGAAGTAGCAGTGGGCAGTAGCTATTCCTGCTTTCCTCCTCTCCTCCCTTCCTGCTTTCCTCCGTACCTTTGCCCCGCGCAACAACGGCCCGGATCGTCTTATCGCCTTGCTTTCGGGTGGGGAGGAAAGTCCGGACAGCATAGGGCACCCTACTTCCTAACGGGAAGGCGGGCGGCGGGTAACCACCGTTCGACAGCCAGTGTCACAGAAAATATACCGCCGGGGTTAATGAGTGACGGTCCGATGCATCGGACCGTCACTCATTAACCCCGGTAAGGGTGAAAAGGGGGTGTAAGAGACCACCGCCCGGATGGCGACATGCGGGGCAGGATAAACCTTAGGGGCTGAAAGACCAAACAGTGCCGGATGTGGGGCGGCTCGTCTCCTCGTCGCCTTCGGGTGGCGACCGGTACGGGTAGGTCGATAGAGGGGGTCGGTGACGGCCCTCCCAGATAAATGATAAGACGGTCCGACGCGCCCACGGGTACGGTCGGGCCGACAGAATCCGGCTTATAGATTCGGGCCTTTGTTGCGTTTTTTTTCTTACCTTTGCGGCCATGTTTAACCCGGGGGACGTGCTCCCCCTTCGGCAGGATTCGCTCCTGCCGGGAAAAAACTCCAGAAAATGGCAGTTAAAATTCGCTTGACGCGTCGTGGACGCAAACGCATGGCTATCTATGATATCGTAGTAGCCGAATCACGGTCACCCCGTGATGGGAAGTACATCGAGAAAATCGGTTCGTACAACCCCAATAATGACCCCGCTCGTATTGTCCTCGACGCCAACCGGGCCGTTTACTGGCTGATGGTTGGTGCTCAGCCTTCCGACACCACCCGCTCTATTTTCTCGCACGAAGGCATCATGCTCAAGAAACACCTGCAAGTGGGTGTGGTGAAGGGTGCTATCACGCAGGAGCAGGCCGATGAGAAATTTAACGCCTGGAAAGACGACAAAGCAAACCGTGTGGCTACCAAAGCCGACACAAAAGTGCAGAGCAAGGATAAAGCTCGTCAGGAGCGTTTGGCTGCCGAGCAGAAAGTAAGCGCCGCCCGTGCTGAAACCATTGCCGCCAAATACAAAGTGGAAGAGCCCGTTGCCGAAGTAGCACCTGAGCCAGTAGCTGAAGTAGCCGACGCGCATGACGACGCTCCTGCAGCCGTTGCTGCTGAAGCCCCCGCCGCCCCAGAAATGGAAGCTGGTGTACCTTCAGTAGAAGCCGAAGCACCGGCTGCTGAAGAAGCTCCTGCTGCCGAAGCTGCTCCCGTAGCCCAGGCCGATGAGGCTCCTGCTGCTGAGGCAACGTCGACTGACGACAAGCCCGCTGCTTAATTCATTTCAATACCGGTAGTGCAAAGAGCCTGTTCTTCCGAGCAGGCTCTTTGCGTATCACAATAAGACGAAGCAGGAGATTAGAAGCGAGAGACAAGAAGTAAGAAAAACGTACAGCTTAATTCTTAGCGCTCATCCCTTGCTCCCTACCTCTTGGCTCTCACCTACTTATGACGAAAGACGATTGTTTCCAACTGGGGCATATCACCAAAACCCACGGCCTCCACGGCGAAGTGGTGTTTTTTCTGGACGTTGACGACCCCGACGAATACGATGATTTAGAGTCGATCCTGATCGAGGTGCGGGGTGAACTGCTGCCGTATTTTATCGAATCAATATCCATCAACCGTGATCGGGCTATTGTGGCACTGGAGGGCGTTGACACGATTGATGAGGGAAAAAAACTCATTAACTGCCCGCTTTGGATGCCCCTCGATAACTTAGAGGAGATCACCGATCCCGACCGGTTCTACTACCACGAAATCATTGGTTATCAGATAATTGATGAAGCTGATGGTGCTCTGGGAACGGTGTCGTCGGTGGTAACGATGGCCACACAGGACCTGATCGAGATGAATTACAAGGGGCAGGAAATGCTGATTCCGATCAATAGTGCGATCGTGAAGACCGTTGACCGGGAAGCCAAAGCGCTCCATGTGGCCCTCCCCGAAGGGCTGTTGGCCGTATACCTCTCTGACGTAAACGCTAAGCCCGACGATGCGGACCCGGATGAAGAAAGATAAACAGGATTTTGGACGTTGGACACTGAACGTCCGATCAACGATTGTTTAGTCTGATGCCTAAAATCGAGCGTCAAAAGTCATGAGAATTGATATTATCACCTGCCTGCCAAAGCTTCTGGATTCATTCTTCGGCTACTCCATTCTGCAGCGGGCGCAACAGGCAGGCCATGCCGAGGTGCTGGTGCATGACCTCCGCGACTACACCGCCGACAAGCACCGTCGGGTAGATGATTATCCATTTGGTGGTGGCGCGGGCATGGTGATGCAGATCGAACCCATTGCCAACTGCATCCGTAAGCTACAGGCCGAACGCACCTACGACGACGTGATCTATATGACACCCGACGGCGAACGGCTGGCGCAACCACTGGTGAATCGGCTATCGCTGGCGCAGAACCTGATCATTCTCTGTGGGCACTACAAAGGCGTAGACGAGCGGGTGCGCGAACAGTTCATCACCCGCGAAATCAGCATCGGCGACTATGTGTTATCGGGGGGCGAACTGGCGGCGGCAGTACTGTCTGATGCCCTGATACGGTTGATTCCGGGCGTACTGGGTGATGAAACATCGGCCCTCACCGACTCGTTTCAGGATGGCCTTTTGGCCCCGCCGATCTACACCCGCCCGGCCAATTTTGAGGGTTGGACCATTCCCGATGTATTGCTGTCGGGCCACGAAGCTAAGATAGATGACTGGCGGCACGAACAGGCCCTGGCCCGCACAAGAGCGCGGAGGCCGGACCTGTTAGGGGAATAATCTGTTTTCTGTTTTCTGTTGCTTCGCGCTGTAGTGGGCTGACGCACGGCCCTTCGACAAGCTCAGGGTGACAGGGAAGTTGAATCAGCTCAAGATGATTGCTCTGGTGGCCTGGTGCGCCAGCCCGGTGTCACCCTGAGCTTGTCGAAGGGCCGTGCGTCAGCCCACTGCAGCGCGAAGCAACAGAAAACAGTAAACAGAAAACTATTAACTGAAGACTTTTTTATGTTCCGTCAACAACGACTCCACGCATTTATACAACTCGGTGAACGCCTGCGTGACCCCACTCGGCTAGCCGAGCGAGAGGAGGCCGCCTATCGGGCCAACTCGAAAAATAACTGGTTTACCGTGCCCAATTGCCTGCTGGCACTGGATGCGATTGCCTCGCAAATGCTTGCGGCTGAGGCGTTAACAGACTGGCTGGCTCAATATCCGGCTGAGCCGGAAACGCCCAGAAAGGTAGGCGTGGTTATGGCCGGGAATATTCCGGCGGTGGGGTTCAGCGACCTGCTCTGTGTGCTCATCAGCGGTCACAGCATCATGGCCAAACTGAGCAGTCAGGACGAAATGCTGATGCGGTACCTGATTCAGCAACTGATCACGGTGGAACCGGCTTTCGCCGACCGCATTGAGATCGTCGACCGGCTGAATGCGGCCGATGCCTTCATTGCCACCGGCAGCGACAACACAGCCCGTTATTTCGAGTATTACTTTGCTAAAAAGCCGCACGTTATTCGCAAGAACCGCACGTCGGTGGGGGTGCTGACGGGGGTGGAAGATGACGCCCAGCTGGAACGCCTCGGCGACGATATCCTGACGTACTACGGTTTGGGTTGCCGTAACGTATCGACCTTGTTTGTTCCCGACGAACTCGATGGAAAACCCTTCGATTTTGTGCCCCTGCTGCGTACGCTCGAACCCCGGATGAACCAGTATCTGAACCTGCACAAGTACCAGAACAACTACGACTACAACAAGTCGATTTACCTGGTAAACCGCGTTGAACACCTGGATAACGGCTTTTTAATGGTCACACCGACCCCAGACAGTACCCCCGGCAATCTGGTGTCGCCCATTTCGGTGGTGTATTACCAAACCTATGCCAGTCTGGATCACCTGCGTGATTTGTTAGCCCAACATGCCGAAAAGATTCAGGTTGTCGTTTCGGCGGCAGGCTGGTACCCCGGTTCAATTCCCTTCGGCACCACCCAGCGCCCCGGCCTGAACGACTACGCCGATGGAGTTGACACAATGGCGTTTTTACAGCAATTGTAAAGACGATATGAGGTGTACTATTCATGATGTAGACAAAAAAGTATGCCAATCGCTCGAGACCGGAGCGGATTCATATATTCTAAAAAAGTAAGCCAGGATTGCCCCTGATGGCCATTCGGAAAGTGTGTGGGAAAGGATCTCCCATGACCAGCTTCAACTGGCCGCTGTTGATATCACTATTTAAAACTGTATAATAAAACAGGTAATTATACTTGTACGATTTGCGTTTTTTTGCTTATGTAACTTTCTAATACTACCTTCCGGTTATGTAAGCTTACCCAACCCAACCGCCTCCCGGTCGTAACATCACCATGTCTATTTTGCCCGTAACGTATCCCCACCTACGGCTTTTCTTTGATGGAATGCTGTTGATGATGGCCGTCTACGCAGCGCTGTCATACTGGCAACAGCGTAAGGCTGTGTATGCCTACTACGCCGTTTATATCCTTTGTGTGACGGTCACCTTTCGCTATGACGATCTGGAGTACGAAAACCCGAATTACCAGCCGGGAGCCAGCTACATGGTCACGCTGACCGAGACCATTGCCTTTGCCCTCTACATTCGGTTTGCTATGGCCCTGATGGATTTCAGGCGCAACGACCCACCGAGCGACCGGCTGCTACAGGCCATGCTGCTTCTGCTGGGCTGCCATACGATTGCCGAAGCACTGCTGTATCTGATGGACGGATCGCCGCTCCTGCGGTCGGGTATCTACGTGGCTACCCGGCTGGTGCTGGCTAGTGCTGCACTTTGGGTTGTGCCCCGCATTTTCCGGCTTCGCCAGCCCGTTATGATCTACTTTGTGGTGGGATCTTTTTTCTTTACAGCAGGTTGCCTGATTGCCCTTTGGGGTAATTATGTGCCCAGCCTGTTTACCATGCAGCGGGCCTTTGCTTTCACGTTTCCCATCAGCTTTATGCAACTGGGCGTGGTGCTGGAAGTGCTTTGTTTCACGCTGGGCCTGTCGCTGCGAAACTGGCAGTCGGAGCGCGAACGGGTGGCTGTTCAGGCCGAATTGATTGCGCAATTGCAGGAAAACGAACGTAAACAGCAGCAGCTTCAACGTATTCGGGCCGACATTGCCCGTGATCTGCACGACGATATCGGCGGCGACCTCAGCGGCATTAGTATGCTTAGCCAGGCGGCAGACCAACTGCTGGTCAGCCAGCCCGACGAGGCGCGCGCCACGCTCCGGCTCATTGGCGAGTCGGCCCGGCAGGTGCTGACTACCATGCGGCAGATCGTGTGGAGCCTGGCCGCCAGTCCTTCTTCGAGCGACGACTTTGTCTATCGACTGCGCGAAACGGCTTATGCGTTATTTGACCGTCAGCCCGTTGACCTGCATCTCGACCTGCCCACGGCCCACAGCTGCACTGACTTGACTCCAGACATGCAGCGGGCAGTGTATCTGATCTACAAAGAGATGCTGCACAATACCATGCGCCACGCGTCGGCCCGCCACGTGTCTGTGAACCTTATCTGCACCGAAGCGCACCTGCGGCTTACGGTGAGTGACGATGGCGTTGGGTTCAATACCCAGGTAACAAGGGTGGGCAGCAACGGCCTTACCAGCCTGCGTCAGCGTGCCGAAGACCTGGGTGGCCACCTTACCATCCGGTCCAGCCCCGGCGAAGGTACTACGCTGTCGCTGACGTGTCCGGCTAAAATGAAAACATATCAGTCGCAACCGGCTGAATTACAGGAATAAAGCCACGGTTGATAACGTTAATCAGCCACAAAGGCAAACTCCGGATAGCCGTACAGTTCACTGGTCACGTTGGTAACTCCGTCGGGGAAGATGGCCGTGGCAGTCGACTTGTAGCAGGCATTCTGTAACAAAATACTGCCCGTGTTTGCCGGAAACAGCGTGCCGCTCGTCCGGTTGATGGTGGTATATTTCTTGTTTACCCCGCCCGACTGGCTGTTGATGCTAATCAGGTACTTTTTGCTTTTTTCGATGGTCAGCGCGTCAATCCCTTCCATCGTCAGTGCATCGGGTGAGGATTGTTCAATTGTCTTCTGACGCAGCACCGTCTTCGTGGTAAAGTCCCAGATAATGATGCGGTAGCTGCCTGGCTCAGGCATTTTGCTCCCTACTTTGGTGATCTTGCCCGTCGCCGACGAACTGAAAACAACGCCCAATTCCCAGGGGCCCGACGTGCGGGTGGTGATCGCCAGTGAGGCATCGCCTTTAACGAAGCTGCTCAGTGGCGTTTCCTCGGGTTTGGCATCGCCTCCTTTTTTGCAGCTTGTCGATGCCAATAGCAGGAGCAGAAACACACCCAAATAACCTGGGTTAACGGAAACAGATTGGGTTTTCATGATGGGGATAGCGGCGGAAAGCCAATTAATTCGGTGTAAATCTCCGCCCATTTTCATCCCGCCGCGTCCCATGAAAGGGTGACGTGGAAACTACCTGCCCTGTTGGCTACCCCCGGTATTTTGCTATGGCCTCGGTCACGGAGTGAACGTGGAGTTTTTCGTAGATACGCTTGATGTGCGTTCGCACGGTCTCAACGCTGATGTTTAATTCGGCGGCCACCAGCTTATAACTCAGACCTTTAGCCAGATACTGCAACACTTGGCTTTCGCGGGTGGTGAGCTGGTCCAGATCGGCCGAATGCCCAATCCGGGCAGGGAATGTCTGGATTACTTTCCGGGCAATACTCGGCGTCATGGGGGCGCCACCGGCATAGACCGACTGGATGGCCTCCAGAATCTGGTCGGGTGTGGTTTGTTTGAGCAAATAACCCGACGCCCCTGCGCACAAGGCCCGGAACACCCGGTCATCGTCGTCAAAGACGGTGAGCATAAGTACGTCGACGTTGGGAAACTCACGGTGGAGACCTGTTACGGCCTGAATACCGTCGCGGCCCGGCAGGTCGATGTCCATAAGCACCACGTCAGGTTGCAGGCTGTAGGTCTGGTCGTTGGCGTGCAGACAGTCGCCAAAGGCCCCCACCAGCGTATAGTCGTCCTCGTCGGTGATGAGGGCGCTGAGTGCTTCGCGCAGGGGCTGGTTGTCTTCGTATATAGATACCCGTATGGCCATAATGGGCTGGTTTTTGTAGTTGGCTGATAAGCGAAGGTACTGGCTCCGGCGCAGCAACAGCTACCATAATCATGGGAGTGGCAGGGCCTGTTTCGGCAACGGTCAGCTCGCCCCGCCACCTGCTACCAGTAGCCGAATAATGGTACCTTCGCCGGGGGCCGACTGTAGGGTTAGTTCGCCGCCAATCAGCTTGGCGCGGGCCTGCATGTTGCGCAGGCCGTTGCCACCGCCGGGGTTGCGGTAGGTGGGGTTGGCCGGGTCGAATCCGCAGCCATTGTCTTGTACCGTTAGCGCCAGGTTGTGGCCTTCGCGGCGTAGCGTGACCCGGATACCGTTGGCCCTGGCGTAGCGGGCCACATTGGTCAGGGCTTCTTTATAAATCAGAAAAAACTCGCGCCGCACCTCGGCCGACAGGCTCATGCCCTGCACATCGTCGGCTACGGAAAGGTTAAATACCACGTCGGTATCACTAAACAGCGTATTGCCCACGTCGGTCATGCGTGCGAGCACGTCGTTCATGGAGTCGTGAGAGGGGTTGATGCTCCAGACCATGTCACCCATACGGTCGATGACCTGCCGGGCGGTCTGGCCAATGCTGTCGAGTGCCTGTTGCGTTTTTTCGGGATTGCGCAGGGCATTGCGGCGGGCGGTCTGGCTCAGGATGCTGATGCTGCTGAGGTAGCTGCCCATATCGTCGTGCAGATCGCGGGCAATGCGGTCACGTACACGCTGCATCCGCAGCACCTGCCGCAGCCGCACCAGAAAGGCCAGGTAAATACCGATGCCCAGCACCACGAGCATGGCTAAAAACAAAACGGGCAGGAACCACCACCGCTGGTAAAAGGCCAGTTCTACGTCAAACCTGAACTGGGTTGGCGGGCTGTTGCTCCGCACGTTTTTCACCTGAAACGTATAGTTGTCGCCGTTTAGGTTAGAGTAGGTCACCACCCGCCTGTCGCCCGCCTGTACCCAGTCAAAATCGACGTTGCTGAGCCTGTAGGCATACTGGGCGTCGGCGGGTCGCAGGGTGTCCTGAAACGTGATGCCCACGTAGTTTTGCTTGTAATCAAGCAGGATGGGGCGGTTGAGGTTGAAGCAGACTGAATCGTGGAGGCTACAAAACTGCCTGATCCGAACCGACTGGCATCTACCGGGCAGTTCGGACCAGGACAGCAAACCCAACAGACAAATCAGTACGCGACGGGTCATTCGGTCATAACAGGTTGGTGAGCGGGTTGTTTGGTCAACTGTTGCTGTTTCCAGATACCCATGCAGGCCATGAGGGCATTACCCCAGATTATGAGCGGCGACACCACCATCAGCAACACGTTGAACAATTGCTCGTGGTAGCCGTAGAGCCATTGGCCGGTGAGGGCAAAGAACAGGCTATAGAGCTTTTCGAGTAGCAGCATCATATTAATCCAGAACCAGGGCGTGGCCCGTAATGACTGATCGGGGCGATGGGCCAGTTGTTCATTAAACCACACCAAACTTAGACAAATCACCCAACTATCAGACGCTACATAGCCCCATACCGAAAAGGATTCTACGCCCCGGAACATAACCATACTACCCAACAGCAGCATCAGCGCCACCGGGAACACCCGGATGGGCCATTGCAGGCGCTGATTGTCAACAACTGATCTGAAGGCAACTGAATACAGCCAGGCATAGGCAACTGGCCCCAGGTAATAGAGGGCATTGGCCGTTATGCCTAGATGACGGGTAATCAGTGACGAGATAACCAGCACACCACTAACCACAAACGCCCCCCAGATAGCCCGCAGTGGGCTATTCAGCCGCTGCCAACTCCACAGGCCGAGCACAATGGGGAGGACGTTGGCGGCCACGCCGATGTACCAGATCAGGAGTTGGTTGCTCATAGTAACGTGGTTAGTTGCCTTCGCCTCCCGGACAGTGGGGTCGGCAGGGCAGGGTACAATAGGCACCCGTGACGGTGTCGATATATTTGGTCCAGTAGATTGTTGGTTTTGGGCCATCGCCCGGCTCATCGGGGGCCTTGCTCCATGCTGGCCAAGGGTCACTTTCCCGATCTACCCCGGCCATAACCAGCCCCACCTGGGTAACAGACCGGCCTGTCGCGTCGGGTGATGTAAACACCATCGGCTCGATCCGAATCATGGCATGGTTTTGCAGCAGGTCATTATACAGCCGGTAGCGGCCAATAAAATACGACTTAGGGCGATCAGTGTCGGGGTCAAATGGCCACATGTGTACCTGACTGGCTTTCAGGTCCTGGCGGTCGCCCAGGGTGGCATCCTGCCAGACGTAGGGCGCATTGGGCTGGTTGGTCTTCGGGGCGTATATCTTACTGGGAGTGAGCGTGATATGGCACGCCCGCTGCTCAGGTGATGGGTTGTCATGGTCGAAGGCGGCTCCGTATTTCGTCGGTACGATCAGGAGCCTAAAATCGAGCGTCGGCCAGGGCTTTTTGTTGCTGATCGGGTCCCAGGCTGCATCCACGCCATTTAATTGTGGCACAAACCCCCAGTACAATTGCAGGCCGTGGGTGCCGTCGTGTTCGTAGACTAATTGCTTCAGCATGGCTTTGGTGATGAAAATAGGCCGGGCCGTCCGTTTCACCATTGGCCCCTGCACCGTGAATTTGGTGATCGCTTTTTTGAAGTCTTTTGTGGCCTTCATCAGACCGTTGTGGCGGGCCAGAATAAACGGGTCGGGCGTGTGACCGGGCATGTAGCCAGCCTTGTCTTCGGCCAGCATGGCTTCAAGGGAGGCAGGGTTCCCCAGCGAATCGTCGCAGGGGGCAGTGTGGAGTGGATGCATTAGATTGATTAGTTTAGGTAAAAAAGAAAATCCATGCCCTACCTGATTTTAAAAATCGACCCTTCTGTACAGCTATCAGCTAACTGGCTGAAGTCGCTGGAAGCCACAGACAGCACGTTTACTGACGTCTATACCGAATTAGTCACCGATACCAGCCCCCAGGAGAATGGGCGTTTGAGGCCTGACACCGATACCTACACAAAGTCCAGTGCCCAATTTACCCCGATGGACGAGCAACGTGTCGTTGATTTTGCGAAGAAGAATAACCTTAGTATCTCCTTTTTATTTAAAGGTAGTTCGCCAAGGGCAATTGCTGATTTTCAGCGGTACTACAGGCTGAACCGGCCCGATGGCGTCAACTACCTGAACTACTTCAGGCTGTCTAATCCGAAGGGGGAAATTCCGCCCGAAACCGAACGGCGGAAGCTAGTAGACGTTCAGGGGGTTACCTACCTGGAAGCCCAGCCCGACGACGAAAGAGTGCCCCTGACGCATCACCCCAACGCCAACAAACCAGTGTCTGGGCAACCTCGCACCATCTCGCTCTTAGCCCGACTAATCCGGTTCATTGTTGCTATAGTCCGGGTTATTATTCGGGTTATTTTCACCCTGTTTAGAAGTGGCCCCGCCCCCATAGCCCCTCCGCCCATCAGCTCATGCCAGAATTACATGCAGGAACTGGGTATCGACCAGGCCTGGCTCCGACCGCAGCCCGGCACAGGGCAAGACGTTCGACTGGCCATTATTGACCATCAATGGATGCGGAATATCACACCACTCTACACGATTCCACCTGCCAACTACCCCAATCCAAACCCCGACGGAGCAACTGACCACGGCACCAACACGCTTGGGGTGCTGCTGCCCCGTTTTTCAGTTCCGTCTCGGCCTTACGTTGGGCTGGTCCCCAAAACAGACGTATACCTGAGCACAGTAGATGGCCCAAATGGCATTCAGGACAATCATTCAGCACTGTTAAATGCCAAGTTGAATGCATCGGGACCAATCGTAACGGACAAAACCGGCGTTATACTGGTTCAGATAGGCACCAGTGCGGGCCAGCTACCGCTGGAAAACCAGAATTCCACGATTTTTGATATCATCAAGTGTGCTACCAGTGCACCAGTAAGTATCGCGGTGGTGGAAGCAGCAGGAAATGGCACCTCTACTATCAATACTACCACCGATTCGGGGGCCATTATGATAGGGTCTACCAATTACCCCACTCCTCCGGCTGTAAACCACCGGTATACCCGTAGAGCCAACTCCAATTCAGGACCACGTATTGATGTCTTCGTATGGGGCGACCAGATCCGGACGGTGGTCAACGTTGGACCAACACCTGCCACTTTCACCGACACCTCTGCCGCCTCTACCATTGTGGCGGGTATTGTGTGCAGCCTTCAGAGCATTGCCCGCGCGCAATACGGTAAGGTAATTCCGCCTGGCGAACTACGTAACTGGCTGCGTGCCGTGAATCAACCAATGGGTACGGGTGCGGCAACCACTTATAAGATGCCCCTCATGGCTGATCTTCTGGTTAAACTGGATGCCTACTGCACGACTCATTAGGCTGGTTAACTGCTTCGTTGGTTGTCTCATCGTGGCAAACAGTCCGGTGGCTTAGTAATATTGCCGGGTTGCCTGCTACAAAGATGAAGTAGCCAGATAGGCTTGTCTATCCCATAAAAGGTGATACGCAAAAGTCCCCGCCACCTCAGCAGAGGGCGGGGACTCACTTTTCAGGTAGAGTGTGGATAGGAGAGAGCTATAGGGGTGCGGATGTAGGCGGAATAGCCAGCAAAGTCAGTCTGGTAGGTGGTAATAGGCTTTTACGGCGGCGTAGTCATTGCGGTCGATACCGTCGTTGCCGACCCGGCCTGAGGCTACGCTGCCGGGAATGATTACGTAGCGCATTTTTTGGGTGCTCAGGGCATAGCTGGCTTTTAGTTCTACCCGGCCTACATAGAAACGCTGGTGAACCGTGTAGGCAGTGGTGCCAACTACTTCAGCATAGGGCAGGGTAATTACCCGGCTGCTTTCGCTCCAGTACACGCGGATGTCGGCTTTGTCGAGCACGTCCTGCGTAATTTTAGGGGCCGTGATATTACCGGTATACGTGGTGCCGCTGCCTGTAAAAGCCACGTCGATCCAGGCTGAATAGATCACGTTGGCGGTGCCGGGGTCGCCTTTAGGGCCTGCCGCGCCGGGATCGCCTTTGGGTCCGGCTGGCCCGGTGGCACCGGTGGCACCCTGCGGGCCTACTTCGCCGTCTTTGGCTTTCTGACAGGCACTGACCGATATGGCCAGTGCAGTAATGAGTACGAGTAGCGTGCGGAATGAAGGGCGTGTTGTCATGGCGTTGGGCAACACCGTTTGTTTTGGTATGTGGCTGATCGGTTGCCCGTGACAAAATTGAGCAGAGAGCCCCCGGCTATGTATCCCATATTTGCGGTACTACGCACTTATACGTGCTTGCCCGATGCTGCTAGAACTACCTGCTGGAGCAACAAAAAAGCCTTCTACGAGCTGTAGAAGGCTTTTTTGCGCCTGCTCAAAACAGAGTCATCAGCCATTTGCCAATGAGCCAACGGTAATAAATCAGGTATTACCAAACGGCTGAGTACGTGTTTCTACTGGTACACCCGTACGTAATCGACCTCCATACGGCGGGGCCAGATTGTTTCGTCCACGCCTTTTTGCCCGCCCCAGTCGCCGCCTACGGCCAGGTTCAGCAGCAGGAAAAACGGTTTGTTAAACGGCCACTGTGCTTCGGTGCTGCCCAGTTCGGCGCGGTTCACAGAGTTGTATTTGAGGTCGTCGACATAGAAGTCGATCTGGTCGGGCGTCCAGTCGACGGCGTAAACGTGAAACGCCGTTGAGGCCGTGGCTACCGTGGTGTGCTTGCCTTTCTGGGTGCCTTTGCGGTGGTTGTAGGCTTCGCAGTGGATGGTGCCATGTACTTCACCCTGATCGAAACCAACGTGCTCCATGATGTCGATTTCACCACCCAAAGGCCAGCCAACGGTCGAGACGTTTTTGCCCAGCATCCAGAAGGCGGGCCAGGTGCCGCGTCCGTCGGGCAGTTTAATACGGGCCTCGAACCGGCCGTAGGTCCAGCTGGCGGTATTTTTGGTCAGCAGCCGGGCCGAGGTGTACTGACTGCCCTGGTAGGCTTCTTTGCGGGCCTCGATGATGAGGTTACCGTTTTCGACGCGGGCATTTTCGGGGCGGTTTTTCGTATAGAATTCCAGTTCGTGGTTGCCCCAGCCGTTGCCGCCCACGTCGTAACCCCACTTGGTGGAATCAGGCAGGCCGTTTTTGGTAAATTCATCGGCCCAGACAAGCTTGCGTTGGGGCGTGGTCTGGGCGTAGGTTGCCGTGCAGAGCAGGAGGAAGGGAAGGAGGTGTTTCATGAGTGAAAGCTATGGGTTGACGGGGCTATTCTACCCCTTTTACCTGCATTGACAGCGTGTAGACAGACTCAGAGGCCGTGATGAACAGGGTGCTGCGGTCTTTTCCGCCAAAGCAGACATTGCCCACCCACCGCGCCGGCACGGGGATATTGCCAAGCCTGGTTCCTGCCGGGTCATAGACGGTCACGCCCCGCCCCGTCAGGTATACGTTGCCCTGGTTGTCGAGCGTCATGCCGTCTGACCCCTGCGTCACAAAAAGCTGCCGGTTGGTCAGGGTGCCGTCTGGTTTGATCTGGTATTTGTAGGTCTTGTTATCCCGAATATCGGCCACGTACAGGTGCTTGCCGTCGGGCGTACCCACAATGCCGTTGGGCTGCTTCAGGTCGCCATCAACCACTACGGGTTCCTGTTTGCCTTTGGCGAGGTAGTACACTTTCTGTCCGTCGATGTCGGGTTTTTTTCGCTCCCAGTAGTCGCGCTGGTAGTAGGGGTCGGTGAAGTAGATGCCGCCCTTCTGGTCGATCCACAGGTCGTTGGGACCGTTTAATTTCTGCCCCTGCACCCCCGACAGTACCACCGTGGGTTTCGCCGACGGGCTGATGGCCCAGATCTCATTTTTTTCATCCGCGCAGGCGTACAAGGTCCCTTTTTTGTCGAAATACAATCCGTTGGACCGCCCGGTTTTGTCCATAAACACCGACAGCTTGCCGTCGGTATCGTACCGCCAGATTTTGTCGTTGGGCTGGTCGGTGAAATAGATAACCCCGTTCTTGTCAACGGCGGGGCCTTCCGTAAATTTAAATTGGTCCGAAACCTGCACGAGCGTTGCGCCCGGCTTTACTGTCTTTATCGAATCCATGGATTGGCTATAGGCTCTATGGGTAAAAGGCAGCTGGGTAAGCAGCAGGCATGTGGTCAGGATGTACCGGTGTTGGTAGCGCATGCTGGATTGGGTTTAGTGTATGTTGCATCCTAAAACAAGACCACTGCCATACTTTACCGCTGCCCAAAGGCCCAGGTCAGGAAATTGGGCATAATGGCGCTCCAGGTTTTCTGGTTGTGTTCACCGCCGACCACTTCCACGTAGCGTATATCACCCTGATTGCCAGGCGTTTCGCGGATAAACCCTTTTTTCTCCAGGGCCTTGATGATGTCGAGCGTATCGTCGATGGAATCGATCACGCCGTTGTTGTTGCGGTCGCTCGTTTCGTCGTGGGTGCCGGTTTGGAGCCAGAACGTCAGGGCGGGTTTGGTGGGGCTTGCCCGGATGAGGCTGTGCATGATCCGGTCGGTGTCGTCGTCATAGGCGTTGTTGAATGCCTTTGACCGCCACCAGAACGATCCCGAAAAAACACCTACCCGGCTGAACCGGTCGGGGTGATGAAACGCCATATCAAACGCCGACAGACCCCCAAGCGAAAATCCCGCAATCACGTTGTCGGCGGGGGATGTTGAGACGCGGTAATGGTGCTGAACGTAGGGCATGAGTTCGGTCAGCACAAAGTCGGTGTAGGCTTTTGCTTTGCTGCCCCGGTTCAGGTAATCGGGCTGGGCGGC
This sequence comes from Fibrella rubiginis, assembly GCF_017353185.1. Taxonomy (GTDB): domain Bacteria; phylum Bacteroidota; class Bacteroidia; order Cytophagales; family Spirosomataceae; genus Fibrella; species Fibrella rubiginis. The sequence continues at coordinate 371,496 of NZ_JAFMYV010000002.1, forward strand.
GGTGCCGTACTCCTGAATCCGGTCGACGTTGGCGTGGGGGGCCACCAGCACAAAGGGGCTGATTGCCTGCGCTTTGTAGAGCGAATCGAGCACCTCGTTCATCCGCAGTTTGGGAATGTCCTGGCCGTCGTTGAGGTACAGTACCGGTAGGAGGGGACCTGCTTCCGAATAGCCCGGCGGCAGGATGATGGTCAGGTGAACGGGCCGGTTCAGGGGCACCGATACGAGCGAATCGTCGGGTAATACCGTCACCGAGGCCGACGGCTGGGCCGAGGCAGACGTCAGCATAAAGGATAAAAATAGGCTACAGAATAAATTCACAGAAGGCAAATTACCGTCATTTTGGCCAAAAGTCCGTTCTTGCGCCGGGCCTTTTCTCCGTTTGTCTATGCAAGAATCCTATAGTAAGTACTATTCCCACCGGCTGGGCCGCGACATCGAGATGCTGGTCTACGGGCATTGGGGGTACCCGGTGCTGTTGTTTCCCACCACCATGGGCCGCTACTACGAGGCCAAGGATTTTAAGCTGACCGACGCCATTCAGGGCCACATTGATTCGGGCCGTATCAAGCTCTATTGCATCGACAGTATCGACAAAGACAGCTGGTATGCCCGGCACCTGCACCCCGGCACCCGCATCTGGAACCACGTACTCTATGACCGGTTCATTTCGGAAGAGCTGGTGCCCCATATTCAGCGCGAATGCAGCGTAGACAAAATCGGCGTAGCGGGCTGTAGTTTCGGTGGTTTTCAGGCGCTTAACTACGCCTTTCGTCACCCCGATCAGGTGGCGCACCTGATGACAATGGGTGCCAAATATGACATACGCTCATTTATGGATGGCTATTACGACGACAACGTGTACTTTAACAACCCCGTCGATTACATGCCCAACGCCCAAAATGATCACCTCTACCAGATGCGCATTGTGCTGGGCACGTCGGAATACGATTTTTGTAAGCCCTCAACCCTCCAGATGTCGGGTATCCTGCACAACAAAGGCATCCATCACTGGCTCGACGTGAAGCCCTGGGGCGAACACGACTGGCCCGTCTGGCGCAGCCAATTCCCGGAGTATCTGAATGGCATTTAAAATAGGGACCGGATTGGGCTACTTTTTTGGACAGGATTAGCAGGATTTAGGCGGTCCGCCGCTGCGGATGAACAGGATTTTTCTTTGCTCTACTGCTTGTATTCAGAGTAAAAAAGGAAATCCTGTCCATCTTCAAATCCTGTCCAAAAAAGTAGCCCAATCCGGTCCCCCTTACCTATAAACGCATATGAAAAAAATTGGAGTACTACACGGCATGGAACGCTCGTTTCCAGAGGCCTTTGTTCAGCGGGTTAACGAGAAGCAGTCTGATTTTCAGGCCGAACCCGTATCTATTGAGCGCGTAGAGCAGGGCGTAGCCACAGACTATGCCGTTATCATCGACCGTATTTCGCAGGACGTACCGTTCTACAAAGCATACCTTAAAAACGCCGCCCTTACCGGCACCGCCGTGGTGAACAATCCCTTCTGGTGGAGTGCCGACGAGAAATTCTTCAACAACGCCCTGGCCGTGCAACTGGGCGTGCCGGTGCCAAAAACCATCCTGCTGCCCTCGAAACACCGCCCCGACGACACCAAGCATGAGTCGTTCTCGAACCTGCAGCACATGAACTGGGGTGCCATTTTCGAGCGAATTGGTTTTCCGGCGTTCATGAAACCGCACTCAGGCGGGGGCTGGAAAAACGTCTATAAGGTAGACAACGCCGAGGAGATGTTCCGCGCCTACGACGAAACCGGGCAACTGGTGATGCTCTATCAGGAGGCCATCGACTTCACCGACTATTTCCGGTGCTACTGCATTGGCGGCAAAGACGTGCGGATTATGCCCTACGAACCCCGCAACGCCCCCCACCTGCGCTACGATGCCGAAATGAAAACAACAGGAGACGCGGGCAAGAAGCTCATGGCCACCATGCACGATTATATCCTGAAGCTGAACCATGGCCTGGGCTACGACTTCAATACGGTTGAATTCGCCGTGCGGGATGGTATCCCCATTGCCATTGACTTCTGCAACCCCGCCCCCGACGCCGACGTAAACTCGGTAGGGCAGGCCAACTTCGACTGGGTGGTGGAAGCCGCCGCCAACATGGCCATTGAACGGGCCAAACGCGTGCAAAAAGGCAAAGACAACCTTACCTGGGGTACGTTTGTGCGGGGGTCGGTGATGGGCACGGGCCTGACCGAAGCCAAAGCAGACAAGAAAGCCGATGCCGCCAAGATGGAGGTAGGTCAGCCCGTAAAAGAGAAAGCCGCCAAGAAGGATTCCAACCCCGAAAAGGCACCGAAGTCAGACAAGAAAGATAAAGACGACAAACCGAAAAAAAAGAAGTAGGGTTATTTGCCCATGTCTGATGGTCCCTTGCTGCTGAAACGTGGCAAGGGACTATTTGTTAATACGCGGGTCTAACCCATACCTTAGCCAATGGCCGGGTCAGCTAGTCGCGGCAGCCCCACTGTTTCCAGCAAGCATAGTCAATATGAATAGTCAGTATGTTATTGGCGTCGATTTTGGCACCGATTCGGTGCGTGCCCTGCTCGTGGATGCGCGCACGGGCGAGACCGTAGGTACGCACGTTCACGAATACACGCGCTGGAAGCAGGGGTTGTATTGTGATCCGGCTCAGTCTCAGTTCCGGCAGCATCCGCTCGATTACCTCGAAGGGCTTGAAGCGGCCATCACCGGCGCGCTGGCCAGCGTACCCGATGCCGTTCGGCAGCAGGTGGCGGGTATCTCTGTCGACACCACTGGTTCAACACCCGTTGCCGTGGATGAAGCAGGTACGCCCCTTGCCCTGCGCCCCGACTTTGCCGACAACCCCAATGGCATGTTCATTCTCTGGAAAGACCATACCGCCAACCTCGAAGCAGAGCAGATCAATGACCTGGCCCACCACTGGGCTACCGACTACACCAAATACGTGGGCGGTATTTACTCGTCGGAATGGTTCTGGGCCAAAATCCTGCGGACGCTGCGGGTCGACGCCGCCGTTCGGCAACAGGCTTTTTCGTGGGTTGAACACTGTGACTGGATCTCTGCGGTGCTGACGGGTAATACAAATCCGCTGAGCCTGAGGCGGTCACGTTGCGCGGCAGGGCATAAGGCCCTCTGGCACGGCGATTTTGGCGGCCTGCCCTCCGATGAGTTTCTTACCCGGTTAGACCCGTTGCTGGCCGGTCTGCGCGACCGGCTTTTCACCGAAACCTACACCGCCGACCAGCCGATGGGTAACCTCTCGGCGGCGTGGGCCAAAAAGCTGGGCCTGTCGACCGGCGTGGTCATCGGCGTGGGGGCGTTTGACGCACACATGGGCGCGGTGGGAGCCGAGATCGAGCCTTACGCTTTCGTGCGCATCATGGGCACGTCGACCTGCGATATTCTGATGGCGCCTACCCACGACATCGGGCACCGGCTCATCCGGGGTATTTGCGGGCAGGTTGACGGGTCGGTGGCACCGGGCATGCTGGGCATGGAGGCGGGGCAATCGGCCTTTGGTGACGTGTACGCCTGGTTTGCCCGCCTCATCACCGAGCCGGTGCGGGCGTTGCTGGGCAACGACGCCGCCACAACCCTGGCGGAGCAATTGATACCCTACCTGGCTACTGAAGCCGCCCAACTGCCGCTGACAGAAGCAGACCCGATTGCCCTGGACTGGGTCAATGGCCGCCGCACGCCCGACGCCAACCATACCCTCAAAGCAGCCGTGGCCGGGCTGAACCTGGGCACCGATGCGCCACGCCTGTTCAAGGCGCTGGTAGAAGCCACGGCCTTTGGGTCGCGCAGCATTGTGGAGCGGTTTCTGGCCGAAGGGGTGCCCATCAAAAGGGTCATTGCCATAGGAGGGGTGGCCAAAAAGTCGCCCTTTGTAATGCAGACCCTGGCCGACGTGCTCAACAAGCCTATTCAGGTGGCGCAGTCCGACCAGGCCTGTGCGCTTGGGGCAGCCATGTTTGCGGCGGTGGCGGCGGGTGTTCACCCCAGCCTGAGCAGTGCCCAGCAAGCCATGGGGTCGGGCTTCGATGCCCACTATCACCCTCGCCCGGCGCAGGTGGCTATCTACGAAACGCTGTATCACCGATACCTCAGGCTGGGTGCGTTTGTCGAGAATGAAACCGCGCCGGGGCCAGTGAATCCAGCATAACTACTTAACTGTCAGTATTATCTGTTACTCACCTGATGCATAACCTAAAACAAGCTGAAATCTGGTTCGTCACGGGCAGCCAGCACCTGTATGGCGAAGAGACCCTGCAGCAAGTGGCCGGGCACTCCCAGATGATCGCCCATTTTTTGGACAACGCAGCGGCCATGCCCGTGCGGGTGGTGTTCAAGCCCGTTGTCAAAACACCCGACGAGATTTATGCCATCTGTCAGGACGCCAACGTGACCCCGGCCTGTGTGGGCCTGGTGACGTGGATGCACACATTCTCGCCGGCCAAGATGTGGATTCGGGGGCTGACGATTCTCCAAAAGCCCCTGTTGCACCTGCACACGCAGTTCAACCGCGACATTCCGTGGCAGGCTATCGACATGGATTTCATGAACCTCAACCAGTCGGCACACGGCGACCGCGAGTTTGGCTTCATGCTGTCGCGGATGCGGCTGAACCGGAAAATTGTTGTTGGCTACTGGCAGGACCCGTCGGTGGTTGAGCAGCTGGCAGGCTGGGCGCGGGTGGCAGTGGCGGCCCACGAACTGAAAACGCTGAAGGTGGTCCGCTTTGGCGATAACATGCGTCAGGTGGCTGTCACCGAAGGCGACAAAGTAGCCGCCGAAATGACCTTCGGTATGTCGGTTAATACGCACGGCATTGGCGACCTGGTGGCCGTGATTGGGCAGGTGACAGACGCTGACGTTGACCGGCTGGTTGAAGCATATGCCGATGGCTACACACTGATGGCGGCCCTGCAACGGGGGGGACCACAGCACGAATCCCTGCGCAATGCCGCCCGGATTGAGCTTGGTCTGCGGACGTTTTTGCAGGAGGGCGGCTTCGGAGCCTTCACCGATACGTTTGAAGACCTCCACGGCATGACCCAGCTACCCGGCATTGCGGCCCAGCGGCTTATGGCCGAAGGCTATGGGTTTGCCGGCGAGGGCGACTGGAAAACGGCGGCCCTGGTGCGGACCATGAAGGTGATGGCGGCGGGCCTGCCGGGCGGCAATTCATTCATGGAAGATTATACCTACCATTTCGATCCCGTAAACCCGCTGGTGCTGGGATCGCATATGCTCGAAATATGCCCGTCTATCGCCGCCGGTAAACCGAGCTGCGAAATTCATCCGCTTGGTATTGGGGGTAAAGCAGATCCCGTCCGGCTGGTGTTCAGCGCCCCGGCGGGGCCTGCCATCAACGTGTCGCTGGTTGATATGGGTAGTCGTTTTCGGCTGATTGTCAACGAAGTAGAGGCGGTGACGGTGACCGAAGCCCTGCCTAAACTGCCCGTTGCCCGCGCCCTCTGGAAACCCATGCCCGATATGGCCACCGGCTGCGCCGCCTGGATTATGGCCGGTGGGGCGCACCATACCGTTTACAGCCAAAACCTGACCATAACCCATCTCGACGACCTGGCCGACATGTTTGGCGTTGAACTGGTAGTCATTGATAAACAGACAAACCTGCGTCAGTTGAAAAACGAACTGCGCTGGAGCGAGGCAGCCCACCGATAAAGACGTCCCATCATACCATGTACACTACCCTACAGGATGAATGTTATGAAGCCAACATGCAGCTCCCGAAGCTGGGGTTGGTCCTGTTTACGTTTGGCAACGTCAGCGCGGTAGATCGCGGCCGGGGCGTGTTTGCTATTAAGCCCAGCGGCGTACCCTATGCGCTGCTGAAACCCAGCGACATGGTCATCTGCGATTACGAGGCGCGGGTAGTGGCCGGTACGCTGCGCCCCTCGTCAGACACCAAAACCCACGCCCTGCTCTACAAAACCTGGTCCGATATCGGGGGCATTACGCATACGCACAGCACCTATGCCGTGGCCTGGGCACAGGCGGGGCTGGACATCCCCCTTTTTGGCACTACCCACGCCGACCACACCCACCACGACATTCCCTGCGCCCCTGTCCTGACCGACGCCATGATTCAGGGCGATTATGAACATGAAACGGGCAACCAGATTATCAATGCTTTTCGCGATAAGTCACTGTCGCACAAAGAGGTAGAAATGGTGCTGCTGCAAAACCACGGGCCTTTCACGTGGGGAGACACAGCCGAAAAATCGGTGTATAACGCGGCGGTGCTGGAAGAAATCGCCCGGATGGCGCACCTGACCCTGCAACTAAACGCCGACACGCAGCGCCTGAAAGATACCCTTTGCCAGAAGCATTACCAGCGCAAACACGGCACCGATGCCTACTACGGGCAGGGCTGCTAACCCGGCCTTTTTGTAGCAGAACTTTGCACACTTTGGTGGGCATACGTGTTCTATAGGTATGCTTTTTCCGTTTCGTTTTGAACTGACGACACCTGCGGTCGATGACCGTCCTGTGTTTGTTACCGGTAACTTTTGTGAGTGGGCTACTGGCCTGGACGCCACGCAACTACAACCCACCGGCCCCGGCACCTACGCCGTTGATGTGCTGCTGGACGAATCCCTGCCCGACGGGCTTGACTATAAATATTACCGGGGTGGTGAGGGAAGTCTGGAACTGGATGACGAAGGCGAACTAACGCCTAACCGCACCGCCAACCGCGCCGATGGACTGGAGAAAGACTATGTGCCATTCTGGCAATGGAACGGGCTGCCGATCAATCCGGCCCACCTACCCATCGAGCAGGTACTATACATTGATGAACCTGACCAACCCGAACCACGCCGGGTGCAGGTGGCGTTGCCTTATGACTATGTCACTAGTGACCAGGCGTATCCTGTGCTGTACATGACTGACGGTCAGAATATTGTCGGCGAAGGGTCTGGCTATGGTTCCTGGAAGGCCGAGTTCAGAATGGCGCAGCTGGCGAGTCGTGGTCAGCAGGGGGTGATTATCGTGGCCGTAGACCATGCAGACGAAGCGCGGATGGGGGAGTACACTGTCGAGGCCAGAAAGGCGGGTCTGGGTAAGGGTGATGCGCATATCAATTTTCTGGTGAACACCGTCAAAGCGCATATCGACGCGAACTACCGGACCCTGCCCGATGCGGCCCATACGGGTATTGGTGGGTCATCATTGGGTGGGTTGCTGGCAGTTTGGGCGGGGCTGCGTCGGCCTGATGTCTTCGGGCGGTGGCTGGTGTTTTCGCCCGCACTCTGGATATCGCCGGGCGTGTACGCCGCTGCCCGGCAACAACCCCTACCCGCCGACACGAAAATTTACCTCTACGGCGGCGAGGCTGAATCAAGGAATATGGTGCCGACGCTTCACCGCCTGCAAAACAGTCTGCAATGTGCCACAGAAGATGAGTGCGCCTACCTGCAAATAGCCGTTGACCCAGCCGGTAAACATGAAGAGTGGCGCTGGAGCCGCGAGTTCGGCAAAGCCGTGGCGTGGCTGTTTTTCAATGTACAATGAATAATGCACAATGGCTTTGCATGAGAAGGTCTGAGCGCAAAGCCATTGTACATTGTGCATTATTCATTGCGGTCCGCCGCTGCGGTACATTCCCTTTACTACCCTCGGCAGAAGGCTTCCCAGAGGCGGGAGTAAAGCACTTTGGCGTAGTCGCGCAGGCCGGAGGGCGTGCCGTTGATGGTAACGGGCGCAAACCGGCGCGAGGCCGTGGGCATGGGTTCAACGCGGATCGAGCGGCGGTTTTGGCCGGTAGCAATCAGGCGCAGGCCTGCATCGGGCAGGTCCATTTCGCAACGGTCGGGTCGGTTACCGGCATTGGCCAACTGACGGGTGAACGACTGTAGCTGATGGGCATCGAACCAAGTCAGCAGCGGCATTTTTAACCGCTCGGTCTGGGGCCCCCGCTGACCCAAAAAATGCAGCGACAACAACGAACGGTCATCATCGCGGTCTCTGCGATTTTGCACCAGTACGTCCAGCAGATCGAAGGGTGCGGCCTCGGTAGATGTAGAAAGTTCGATGTTCATAGGTTGATGAAGATATGTTGGTAGATGACGTACAGACCAAACCGTTGTGAGCTGCTTAGGGTTTCTCCAAACAGAGGTAACGGAATGATGAATCTACGAAATTATCGTCTACCCCTTGAGACTCAACACGTATGCAGACGTCAACTTTTATTCAACGGTCCTGCTGTTACCCACCCCTATTTTCATGCTTCAGATTGCCTACGCGCCGCTCTACAAACACGAACTTCCCGCCAGCCCGCCCCGTGGCAATGAACCCGGCGAACCGCATCGGTTTCCGATGATTAAATACGAGCTGATTCACGAACAGCTTCTTTATGACGGCACCTGCACCGAGGCTAATTTCTTCGCTCCCGGCCCCATCGACGACCGGTGGGTACTGGGCGTTCATACGCCCGAGTACGTCCACGCCCTGAAAACGCAGACCGTAGATGCCCGGATGGTGCGTCGTATTGGTTTTCCAATGTCGCCGCGCCTCATCGAACGCGAATGGGTGATCACGCAGGGCACCCTCGACTGCACCCACTACGCCCGCCGCGATGGCGTGGCGATGAACGTGGCGGGCGGCACCCACCACGCCTACCCCGACCATGGCGAAGGTTTCTGCATGCTTAACGACGTGGGGGTGGCGGCCCATTACCTGCTTGAAACAGGGCAGTCGCGCAAGATTCTGGTGATCGACCTCGACGTGCATCAGGGCAACGGTACGGCGGTGATGTTTGGGCATGAGCCGCGCGTGTTTACGTTCAGTATGCACGGTAAAGACAACTATCCACTCAAAAAAGAGCAATCGGACCTCGACATTCCGCTGCTAACCGGCACCGGCGACGACGTATTTCTGAACACCCTCTACGACACGCTGCCCCGCCTGCTGGCTATTGAACAGCCAGATTTTTTGTTCTACGTAGCAGGCGTAGATATCCTGGCCACCGACCGCCTGGGCAAACTGAGCGTGTCGATGGCGGGGGTGAAGCAACGCGACGAATTTGTCTTTGAACAGGCCCGGAAACACAACCTGCCCATTGTAGTCTCCATGGGCGGCGGCTATTCTCCCCGCGTCGCCGACATCGTAGATGCCCATTGCAACACGTTCCGGGTAGCGGCGAATCTGTATTTTTAAGTTTACAGTTTTCTGTTGCTTCGCGATGTACCACTAAGCTGGCGAAGCAACAGAAAACAGCAAACTGTAAAACCCTTCCTACCTCCCGCAGATTTTCGTGTACTGGCAAAACTCGCAGGCGGCGAGGTTGGTGGTCATCGTAAAGGGGTCGTCGGAGAACATACGCTGCACGAAAATGGTGATGAGCTTTTCCGATTCTTCGATGTACGTTGCGTGGTCGTTGTCGTCGGAAAAGGCCACGCGGTTGGTCTTGAACTGGGGGGTAGCGGGGTCGGCGCGGAACGAGTAAAAACCCGCTTCGACGGGGTAACCATTGGCACGCCCGCTCTTGAGAAACAGATACTTATACAGCCAAAGCTGCCTGATTTTGTCCCATCTGCCTTCGGCTGCGTCGGTGATCGACTCGCGCAGGTTGGGCATTTTCACGGGCAGTTCCACCTTGCCGGTTTTGTAGTCGACAATGCGAATCGTGCCGTTATCCAACTGCTCGGTGCGGTCGAGTTTCCCGCCAATACGCACGTGAACGATGGTACCACCGCCAATATCGACGGGCAGAGTAGTGGCAAAGTGTTCCTCCAGCCCGAGAATGCGAATGCCCCGTCGGGCTGTTTCCTCGTTCTGGAACTGCTGAAACTGCACCATAATGTCTTCGGCCAGTTTGTAGAACAGCAAATTGTACCCCGTATCGGCCACTCGCCCCGACATCACCTTGGCGTATTGTTCTTTCAATACCTGTAAGACAATGTCTTTTGTGACAGGCAGTTGGCGCATCCGGTAGTCGCGGTCGATGGCTTCCAGGGTCTCGTGCATCCAGGTACCAAACTCGTCGGTACCGATGTGTTCGTCGAGGTCGCGCTCTTCGCGGATGTTGACCAGCTTGTGAAAATAGAACTGCATCCCGCAGGATACGTACTGATTCAGGTGCGTGGGATAGATGCCGTGCTTGGTCAGGTACGTTGTCAATTTCGCCTTGATCGCGTCGCTTTTTTGCACTTGCAAGAGCGCGGCTTCCTGCCGATCTGCCCCTGCCGCGAGCCGGAGACCAGGTTTAAACAGTGTAATGGTGCCGTTGGCGGCGGGCACCAGTTCGTGTTCGATCTGCCGCAAAAAACGGCTGGGTTCTCCCTTGCCGTTGCCATAGGCGTCGGGCGTGGTGGTATACAGGAACGTGACGTCTTTGGCCCGTTGCAGCAGGCGGTAGAGGTGATAAGCCGTAATCGACTCCTGTTCGCGGTAGGTGGGCAGGCCTACTTCAAGAGCTATGTCAAACGGAATCAGCGAGTTGTGCTTCCGGGCCTGAGGTAGTACGCCCTCGTTGGCCGACAGCACGATAACCCGCTCAAAATCAAGCCCCCGCGTTTCCAGCAAACCCATCAACTGCACAGGACTGTCGCCCTCACTGGTGAAGGGGATGGTGGTTTGGCGGATCAACTCGTTCAGAAATTGCCGGAAACTTTTCAGCGTCACGGCCGGGGTTCGGCCTCCCGGGGCGCCGGTCTGCTGCGCCTGCTGCCGAAGCGTGGTTTCCAGTTGCTTCAGCAGGCTAAAAAACAGGTACAGGTATTCAATTTCAATCGTGTCCTGCCCCTCGCGATACACATCGCGGAGCAGGTCGATCAACTCGTACAGCGCCTGAATCGCCAGTGTGGGGTCATGGTCGGGCCAGGGAGTAAACAGGATACCAAACAGCGCGTCCTGCTGCCCCAGCGCCCGCAGTTCGTCGCTGCTCAGGTAGGCCCGTTTGCCCGAAATCAGTTCACCCAACAGCCAGTCGATCAGTGGTTTAGGTAGTTCGTTGGGTTGGTCGGGTGCCAGCAGTTCGTTGATGGTGGCATATTGCCGGACGAACGGATGGTTCAGCAACTTGGTCACCTGCCGATGGTGAAACTTGGGTATCGATTGTCCGCCGGGGTCGTTGAAGCGGACCAGCGTGCGTTGTAACTCGAACAGCGTGTCGACGAGGGTGAACAGCAGCGAATGGCGCAGGCTGAGACCCATCGTAACGTTGAGGTCGCGTACGGTCTCGTTCAGCGAATACAGCACGGGAATCAGCAGTGTTTCGTCGGCCAGGACCACGGCGGTGCGGGGCGTGTGGCCTCCCACCGTTGGGGTTTCGCTCACCAGCTGCCCCGCCAGTTTGGCCTGCAACGAGGCCGTAGGTACCCCCACCATGCGGTAGGTGCGGCCCGGCGTTTCGGTGAGGTCACGCCCGGTTGTGACGGTGTTGCCCAGCCCCGGCCCGCCACTGCGATCTTTAAAGCCGGGCAGGCCTATCTGCTTGTACTTCCGCAGAAAAACACCCGCCTCCTGCCGCCCGTTCTGCATGTAGTAGGCGTCGGTGTCCCAGATCAGTTCGGCCTTGTTCGCTTTGGTCAGCACCCTGATAATCTGCTCTTCGGCGGCACTGAGCGCGTTGAACCCAACAAAGTAAATTTTCTCGTAGAGCGGGTTGCCCAGCAATCGGGCTTCTACTTCGTTGGCCAGCAGCCGGTAGGCCATGCCCCTGTAAGCCAAGCCCTTGGCTGTCAGGCGTTCGCGCAGCCGGTGGTAAGCGTCTTTGAGGTTGGTGAAGAGCTTGAAATACTGGCTCGTAACGGGCGTATTAACGACCGGCGCCGCCCCCGACGGTAGTTGCAAGTTCCAGGTTTCGAGGCGTTTGGCTTCCGTGAGGTAGCCAAATAGCTTGTCGGCATCGATCAGAAACTGGTCGATCCGGTCGAAATCGGTCAGCAGAATAGAGGCCCAGCCCACAAATTTGTCGAATTCGACCTGGTGTTCCAGTTGCTGAAACACGTCATACAACTCAAACAGCAGGCTGACCGAGTCGATGATCTGCACGTCGGCGGCTTCAGTAATGAAGTCATCGACGGCTACGGCGTGGGGGGCCAGCATGGGCCGGTCGGTAAGCTCGGCCAGTTCCTGATTAAACACCGAAACGGCCCGCCGCGTGGGCAAAATCACCCAGACGTGATCCATCTGGTGTTGATGTTGCGCGAAAATAAGTTGGGCAGTTTGTTGCAGGAAGGTCACGGCGGTATGGGCTTAACTAAGTAAAGATAACCCCGTCCCGGCAAAGCTCCGTCACGAAAGTTGCCCCGCCAGGGCTGTCAGTTGCGCTAAATAAGCCTGATTGGTCTCACCCCGCTGCGTCGCTGATTGCAGCAAAGCGTTGTATTTGTCCGTATAAAAGGCAGCATCGCGTTGTGGCTGACGTACTTGTGCAAACAGGCCGTTGAAATCGACAGTGTCCAGATTGGTCATATCGGCGGTGTCTATGCAGGTGACTAATTCGTTGGCGAGATCACGCCGGTAGACCACAAACCGGTCAACGGCTAGTTCGCGGGTAGCCCGGTTCAGGTTGGCGGGTATATTATGATACGCCTAATCATGCACGGCAATGGCCGAAAAACGCCCTATATGCGTCTGTGTCATGTCGCGCTCGTAGCGGTCAAAAATACCCAATAGGCTTTCAACGCGTGGAATGGCAAGCGCGTGAAGTTCGGCCCGAAAACCGTGCGCCAGCAACTCCGATACCGTATTTTGGATGACCGAAAAGTTGCGCATGGTGCCCTCCACGATGAAATTATAGCCTTTTGTCAGGCATTCATTCTTGGCCTATTCCACCAGCGCGTTGGAAAATGGCTGGGTGTGGTGCGGTGCTTCGGTGCCGTATTGGCTGTAAATGGCGTTGTAGTTAGGATGATATACCCGGAATTCGTCGCCGTTGATAACGACAAATTGGCGTTCAGCCATTCGTCGTTTGATCGTCTCGATCAGATTTGTTTTACCAGAGGCTGGCTGCCCTCCCAATAATATACCTTTCGGCCTATCGATTAACTGAGGCTGAACTCGTTTGAATAATTTTCGGCTTATCCGCTTTTTTTGGCGATCAAATTGGCGACGTGTAAAATCAGCTAGCGGCATTGGTCAGCGGGGCACAGCCGCAAAAGTGTACTGTTGTTTGATATGGGGGGCGTAAACCGTAGTCACTTTGTCAAAAATAGAGGCTGTGTCTTTTCCTGCATAAATGGCCTGAATTTCGTCGTCGTACACATCCAGTTGTTGAATCATGGCTTTATAGCGAGGATCATTTTGTACAGACTCGTCTTCTTCATTAATGCCTTGCTCCTCGAATGAATCCAGTAACTGATTCAACTTTCCATTTGCCTCCGCAATCATTTTGCCGATGATTTCGATGGCGACATCGCCTTTTACCCAATCGTTAAATTCTTTAGCGGCTATGATTAGCTCGTTTGATCAACCCATTGCAAGATAGTAGTTTGTTATTGAATCGTACCGATGTTACGACCCGCTGGGCCTGGCAGTCCCCCTTCAGAAAATGGAAGTCACCGCCGTTTGTGCCCCACAATCCCGCCCAATAGGCTATTTTTGCACGAAAGTGACGTGAATAACAGGGTCTTCATGAAGAGTCATTATTCATTGTACCGCATCGGCGGACTGGGCGTCCCCGACCGATTCTTCATTATATATTCCGAAATGGCCGATTATAACCACCGCGAGACCGAATTGAAATGGCAGCGGTTCTGGGAACAAAACCAGACCTACAAGACTGACAATCAATCTGACAAGGAAAAATATTATGTCCTCGATATGTTTCCCTACCCGTCGGGGGCGGGGTTGCATGTGGGGCATCCACTGGGTTATATCGCCTCCGATATTGTGGCGCGGTACAAGCGGCTGAAAGGGTTCAACGTGTTGCACCCGATGGGCTTCGACAGCTTTGGCCTTCCCGCCGAACAATACGCCATTCAGACGGGGCAGCACCCCGCCCTCACCACGGAGGTTAACCTGACGCGCTATATTGAGCAACTGAAAAACATTGGCTTCAGCTACGACTGGAGTCGGGAAGTGCGCACGTCTGACCCCAGCTATTACAAGTGGACACAGTGGATTTTCATGGAACTGTTCCGGTCGTGGTATAACCGCGATACCGACAAAGCCGAACCCATTGAGACGCTGACGGCCAAGTTTGCCCAGAACGGTACGGCGGGTGTCAATGCGGTTACGGCCGACGGCCTGCCGCAGTTTACCGCCGAAGAATGGAACGCCAAAACCGAAACCGAACAGTATGCCATCACCCTCAACTACCGCCTCACCTACGTGGCCGACGCGGTGGTGAACTGGTGCCCCGGCCTGGGTACGGTGCTGGCCAACGACGAAGTAAAAGACGGACCCAACGGCACGCGGGTGTCGGAGCGGGGCGGATATCCCGTTGAGCAGAAACTGATGCGGCAGTGGATGATGCGCATCACTGCCTACGCCGACCGCCTGCTCTACGGCCTCGACACCATCGACTGGACCGAATCCATCAAAGAGCAGCAACGCAACTGGATTGGCCGGAGCGTGGGAGCGAGCGTTAGATTTACGATTTACGATTTACGATTTACGAATGATGGTTCTACTAAACACCATCCTGACGCAGTGAAAAATCGTAATTCGTCCATCGTAAATCGTAAATCAATAGACGTTTTCACCACCCGCGTGGATACGCTGTATGGCGTCACGTTTATGGTGCTGGCCCCTGAGCATGAACTGGTTAACGAGTTGACTACGCCTGAACAGCGTGAGGTGGTGGAGGCATACGTGGCGGCGGCGAAACTGCGGTCGGAGCGGGACCGGATGGCGGAGGGCAAAACCGTGTCTGGGGTGTTTACGGGTAGCTATTGCATCAATCCCATCAGCGGCGAACAGGTGCCGATCTGGCTGGCCGACTACGTGCTGGCGGGCTACGGAACGGGCGCGGTGATGGCCGTACCCTCCGGCGATCAGCGCGACTACCTCTTTGCGAAGCAGTATAATCTGCCCATCGTACCCGTTCTCGACGCCCAGAAGAACCTCGATGAGCAGGCCGATAATACCAAGGAAGGCCACTACATCAATTCGGAACTGATCAATGGCCTGACCTACGCCGAGGCTACGGCGAAATTGATTGCGGCATTGGAAGCCAAAGGGGCAGGCAAAGGCAAAGTCAATTACCGGATGCGCGACGCCGTGTTCAGCCGCCAACGCTACTGGGGCGAACCCGTACCCGTTTATTTCAAGCCCCGCGTGGATTCGCCGAACGAGCAGGGCGAACCGCTTCCCTACCTCATCGACGAGGCCGATCTGCCGCTGGAACTCCCCGCCGTGGACAAATACCTCCCCACTGAAACCGGCGAACCCCCACTGGGCCGCGCCGAAGACTGGAAGTATAAGGAGAACTATCAATATGAGTTAAGCACCATGCCCGGCTGGGCGGGGTCGTCGTGGTACTGGTACCGGTACATGGATCCGCAGAATGACCACGAATTTGCCTCTTCTGAAGCCATTGCCTACTGGAAAAACGTAGACCTCTATATCGGCGGCACCGAACACGCCACGGGCCACCTGCTCTACAGCCGCTTCTGGAATAAATTCCTGAAAGATCGGGGCTATGTGCCTGAGGAAGAGCCGTTTAGAAAGCTCATCAATCAGGGTATGATCCAGGGCCGGAGCAATTTCGTGTATCGTCAAATTGGTACCGGCATGCCCGGCGTGCCCCCCGTTTACGTGTCATTTGGCCTGAAAGATCAGTACGAAACAGTGGAGCTTTACGTCGACGTGAACATTGTCGATAACGATGTACTTGATACGGAAGCATTCAAAAAATGGTCTGCCGACAATGCGGACGCGACATTTATCCTCGAACCAAACGGCACGTATGTCTGCGGATTCGCCGTGGAAAAAATGTCGAAATCGAAGTACAACGTGGTCAACCCCGACGATGTAGCCGAACGTTACGGGGCCGACGTGCTGCGGTTGTATGAGATGTTTTTGGGGCCGCTGGAACAGGCGAAACCCTGGAATACGAACGGCATCGACGGCACATATCGGTTCATTCGGAAACTGTGGCGGCTGTTTTATAAAGTTGCACCCAACGGTGAAAACCAGGATGCTCAAAGCGAATGGATTGTGACGGACGAAGCGCCCACGCGGGAGGAATTGAAGGTGTTGCACAAGACCATCAAAAAGGCGCAGGAAGACATTGATAACTTCTCGTTCAACACGTCGGTGTCGGCGTTTATGGTGTGCGTCAACGAGTTAGCGCAGTTGAAGTGCCACAAGCGGGCCATTTTGCAGGACCTGGTACTGCTGTTATCTCCCTACGCGCCGCACATCGCCGAAGAACTGTGGGCCGCGCTGGGCAACGAACCAGGCACCGTGTCAAAAGCGTCGTACCCCGTTTTCAACCCGCAATTTCTGGTCGAAGATGCCTTTGAATACCCCATTCAGATTAACGGCAAAGTGCGCACCACCATCAGCTTCCCCCTCGATCAGTCGTCCGAAAGTATTGAGCAGGAAGTACTGGCCAACGAAGTAGTGATCAAGTGGCTGGAGGGCAAAGCCCCCAAAAAAGTAGTTGTAGTCCCCAAGCGGATCGTGAACGTAGTACCTTGATCAATGAGTGAATGAGCGATTGAGAGAATAGACCGGACACGCCGTTGTCGCTTGGCTCTGCCAAGCGACAACGAGCCTGAAAATTTTTACTCCATCATTGCCTTCACCAGCCTTGCTGAATTGCGGGCGGCGGTGCTGAGGAAAGCAAGAAGGTCGATGACGGCGTGGCTGTCGGCGTTGTCGCTGAGGCTGCGGATTACGAGGCAGGGAATACCCATCTGATGGCACACCTGCGCTACGGCGGCACCTTCCATCTCGATGGCGTCGGCCCCATATTCGTCGCGCAGCGCCGTGGCGCGGCTGGCCGAATGAATGAACTCGTCGCCGGTCAGGATGCGCCCCACGTGCACGCTGGGCGGGCGTTTTTTTCCGGGAACAGTATCAAAGTCAATGACTTGTGCGGCCTGTTGTGCTAGTGCCAGCAGAGTTGGGTCGGCGGGAAAATAAAGCGGATTCAGGGCGTACGTGACCGGGTGCATGGTTTGGCGCGTAGGCTCCATCGTCAGCGTCACCGACCGCACGTCGTGGTAACCCACATCGCCGCCAATGACCAGGTCGCCCGGTTGCAGGGCCGGGTTTACGCCCCCTGCAATGCCCGTAAAAATAACACGGCTGGGCCGGAAATGGGCCATTACCAGCCCCGTAGCCATGGCCGCGTTGGTTTTGCCAATGCCCGTGAGCGTCACCACCACCCGCTGCTGCCCAAGCATACCCGTCACAAACCGGTGACCGTGTAGCTCCACCACATCAGCATGGTCAAGGGAGTCTTCAATCAGTTTTACTTCTTCGCCAAAAGCACCCAACAGGGCGGTGATGTTTGTCATTTGTTGAATTGACTAATAGGGCTGTATCTGGAATAGCTTCGCGCTCTAGGCCAGACTTTAATCAAACAGCAGCCAGTCGACGCCAAAGCAAAGGCCATGCTGAATTTGGGGGAAACCCGGCGAGACGTAGTAGCCCGGCCCGAACAGGCCCTGGTTAGCGTGGCTCAACTTCAGGAAAAACCGCACCCGGTTTACCCGCATATTGGCGAATACGTCGGCCAGCAGGGCTCCTTCCACGGCCTGAACGTTTTGCAGGTGGTACTGTTGGGTTACGGGCATGTAGGCATCGGCGTAGTAGCTCGACTTGTAATGCACATCCAGGCCCGTCTGGATATGCAGCACTTTGGCGTAGATGAAATCATACTGCACCCGGGCGTTGACAAATAGTTTGGGCACCCGCAAAATACCGTCACCAGAGTTGAGAGGCGTGTAATAAACCTGCGTACTGGCTAGAAAACGAGGCGTTTTATAACTTAGCCCCAGTCCCGTTCTGAACATGGAGAACTCCCCTTTATTCTGTTGTGGCACCCCTTTTTCGTCGAAATAGACATAGTTGCCCAACAGCCAGAAATCGGCACCGGGGGTGGCGGTCACATTTTTGTAGCGCACCGAAAACTGACCATAGGCATGTTGCGTTCGTCGCAGGCCAAAGTTGTTGGTCCAGCTGTAATTGTTGCTGATAAACCGTTGCGAAATCAGGGTGGGGGCAGCCTGAAGACTGGTGAATCCTGCCGTGAAGTTTTTGCTTTCCAAAAGTCCCTGCAACCGGTACCCCCCGCCCAACAGGTACTCGGCTTCGGCGGTGAGGCGCGAGAGGCTGTCGGGGAAATAATAGCCCAGCCACCCGCCTATGTAGTTCTCTAGTTTCGTATTGTCGTATTCGCCCAACTGCGTAACGGTCGTTACGCTTGAGGTTGACACCGTTGAGGTTGTCCTGGTCCTGAGGGTGTCTATTCTGGATGCCTGATTGTACTGCGACGTCTGCGAGAAAAGGCGGGGCCGGTAGTAGAGTCGGTAATTGAACGCCGACTTGCCACGGGCATATATTCCCTTGATGCCGAACGTGTTATCGAGGGCTTTCCAGAACACATCCTGCTGAATACGGGCCGAGTCGAGAAACTGCTGCGGTCGGTTTGTGCTGGTCATCGAAACGGGGTAAAATCCTTTGGCAAAATCAAGGTTCGACCTCAGCTGATCGTCTCGGTAATTGTTGACGTGGTACTGGTAATCAAGTCGGTGGAAGAACTGAAACCCCTGCGCCGGTACATATTGCTGGTAAATATGCACGTCG
The DNA here is from genome assembly GCF_017353185.1 of Fibrella rubiginis. Lineage (GTDB taxonomy): Bacteria > Bacteroidota > Bacteroidia > Cytophagales > Spirosomataceae > Fibrella > Fibrella rubiginis. The sequence goes on from NZ_JAFMYV010000002.1 coordinate 390,263, forward strand.
CTGTGGCGTTCCCAGCCCAAAGTACCCACCAGCTTGGCCTGCCCTTCATAATCAAAAGCCAGCACCGTGCCGTCGGGGCGGGTGGTAGGTACGCTGCCGCCCTGTTCGGGCAGGCTGTGGTTCATGTGGTTAAAGTGCACCAGCAGTGTGTAGCGGTCATCTTCGGTGCGGTAATTGGCGTGGAGCAGTACCCCCCAGTTTTGCGCCAGCAGCCGTTCGGTCTGCGTCCGGGCCGAGCCTAAGCCAAACTGCTTTTCCGACGTAAACCGCTGCACGTTAAACCCGGCGTTGAAGCGTTGACTGATGTTCTGGGTGAAATCGAAATTCAGGATGTTCTGATTGCGCGCCCCCAGGGCCAGGTACATATCAGTAAATGGCGATTTGGTGTCGTAATACCGGACTGTCTCGGTGTTGAACGCGTAGGGGGTGAAGACGTAATAGCCCTGCTGCTGACCAATTTGCGTGGGCGTCTGGTAAAAAACCGGGCGCATAGGCGTACCCAGATTGCCCAAATCGGTGTAGAGGTTTTGGTTGCGGCGGGTGTATTCAAACTGGTGCGTACCAACCAGGGCTGTATCGGTGATGTAAAGCTTTTTACGGTTGTTGAAAATGTCGCTTTCTAGGAAAAAACGGGTGGTTTTGGGGCCGTAGATCACCTTCGTCGAGTCGTCAAGTCCTACACCCGCTCCCGACCCACCGGGCCGCCCGCCCCCCGTCGACGTTCCCGGCGACATGCCGGGAAAACTGCCTGGTTGTAACGTTCCGCCTGAACCACTGCCGGGAAACTGCTGCGCCCAGGCTGAACCAGCGATACCCCAAATCAATAAACACACAAAAAGTCGTAGGCAACCCCTCATAACTAATACCGCCACGGCAACGCTTGTTACCGGAGCATGGCAAAAATAGGCCAATTACACCCACCCACCGAACCGTACGGGCCCATTAACGTTTTTTATACACACTCAAAATGGCCTGCTCCAGTACGGCCGCGTCGGTGTCGCGCCAGAAACGCATGGCCACGGGCAGGTAGGCCAGCCGCCGCTTTCGTTCAGAGTCTGTCAGCAGGGCCGACAGTTTCACTTCGTCTTTTTGGGTGGTCAACAACCACGTATCGGGTGGGCAATCGCGCAGGAGTTGGTCAACGTCGGCGCGGGTATAGGCGTGGTGATCGCCGAAAGCAGCGTGTTTCCAGAGGCCAAACGTTTCGGTTACGTACTGCGCCAGCGGTCGTGCATCGGCCAGACCCGATACCAGTAAAACGGGGCCAGTAATTGCCTCAACAGATTGATTATCAATAAACTGCTTTGGCGTGTCGTATCGAAGGCCGGCAAACAACACCGGCGTATTGGGGCGGGTATACTGGCTGATTTTCGCCGTAATCTGTGCCCGCTCTGTATCACTTGGCTCATGGGGGCATTTGGTGACGAGCACAAGGTCGGCGCGTTTGGCTCCGTGCCGCCGTTCGCGCAGGCGCCCGCCGGGAAACGGGTCGTCGGTGTAGAATGGGCGGTTGTAGTCCGTCAGCAAAAGCTGAAGCTGGGGTTGCACGGCCCGGTGCTGAAAGGCGTCGTCGAGCACTACCGTGCCAATCTCGGGCCGAAGCCGAGTAAGCTGGGCGAGGGCATCGGCTCGATCTTCGCCTACGCAGACGGTGGCGGCATGGCCGAGGTTATGATACAGTTGCAGCGGCTCGTCGCCGAGGGTGGCGGCGGTGTCGGTGGGGGAGGCGATGCGGAAGCCCGTTGTGTCACGTCCGTAGCCTCGACTCAGGGTAGCCAACCCACCTGCCAGGCTGGGGTCAAGCTGGCCAAGCAGGCGGATAAGGTATTCTACGGCGGGGGTTTTGCCCGTTCCGCCCACCGTCAGGTTGCCAATACTTAGGCAACGTTGTGCGGGGCGAATGCTTTTTATAAACCCGTTGTCATACAAGCGGTTGCGCAAATCGGTGATGCCCCCGTACAGCGCAGAGAAGGGTTTTAGCAGCAGTTTACCGACCACAGGTAGGGTAATAATTTCGTAACATGTTTTTCGGGGTGGGTCAAAAGTAGTAGTTTTAACGGTCTATCGCGTCTTATGCCCACCCCATCCTGATGAGTCTCCGGGTCAGCCACCTGAAATACACGTTGCATTTCACTTTCGAGGCTGGTACCTCGCGGGGGACGCTTACCCAAAAAGATTCGTACTTTCTTCGGCTCGTCGATTCCGACCGTCCCGACGTAGTGGGTTACGGCGAATGTGGCCCTTTGCGCGGCCTGAGCCTGGACGATGTGCCCGATTTTGAGCAACGACTCACTGAGTACTGCGACTATTTCAACGCCATCGATCTCCAGCTTTTTTCCTGGAATGTGCCGATTGTGCTGAATCAGCTGATCAGTCAGCAGCATCCCAGCATTTTGTTTGGTCTGGAAACAGCCATGCTCGATTTCCTGTCGGGTGGCCAACGGCTGATCCAGGCCAACGAGTTCGTCAACGGCCACCGGGCTATACCCATCAACGGCCTGGTCTGGATGGGCTCGCCGGATTTTATGCGGCAGCAGATCGACGAAAAACTGGCGGCGGGCTACACCACCATCAAGCTCAAAATCGGTGCTATCGACTTCGACCAGGAATGTGCGTTGCTGGGCTACATCCGGCAGCAGTACTCGCCCGAACAGATCACCCTGCGGGTCGACGCCAATGGTGCGTTCCGGCCCGACGAAGCCCTCGCCAAGCTGGAACGGCTGGCGGAATATGGCCTTCATTCCATTGAACAGCCCATTGCAGCGGGTCAGCACGAGTTGCTGGCTGATCTTTGTCGCCAGACTCCCGTGCCCATTGCCCTCGACGAAGAGCTGATCGGCCACATGGAATACGTGGATAAGTTTCGGCTTCTGAAGAAAATTCAGCCGCAATTTATCATTCTCAAACCCACGCTGTTGGGTGGTCTGCGGCACTGCGACGAGTGGATCGAACTGGCAAACCGCTTGTCTATTGGCTGGTGGATTACGTCGGCGCTGGAATCCAACATTGGGCTAAACGCCATTGCGCAGTATGCCGCACAGTTCAAAAACCTGCTGCCGCAGGGGCTGGGCACCGGCCAGTTGTATCACAACAACATCAGCAGTCCACTCCACATCGACCACGGCACGCTTCGCTACGATACAAGCACACCCTGGCACCTGAACGGCCTGCGTCCTCACTGATATGACCCATTCCGGGCTTACCAATCTTCGTGGCCTGTTGGCCTTTTTTTTGGTCCTGACGTTGCTCGGTGGCACCGCTGCCTGTGGGCAAACCCCCAAAAGCACCGTTCAGCCGGGCTTCACCCACGCCGATACCCTACGGGGCAGCATCACCCCCGAACGCCGCTGGTGGGACCTGAATCATTACACGCTGTCGGTACAAATTAACCCCTCCGACAGCAGCATCCGGGGCAGCAACGCCATTCGGTACCGGGTGCTGGCCGGGGGGCAAACCATGCAGATTGACCTGCAACTACCCCTACGGATCACCAAGATGGAACAGGACGGGCAGGCGTTGACATGGCGCAACGAAGGCAATGCCCATTTTGTGCAACTAGCTAAAAAACAGCAGGTTGGCCAGACAGAAACGATTACGGTAACCTACGAAGGCAAACCCCACGTAGCCAAAATGCCGCCCTGGGACGGGGGCTTCACCTGGTCGCGTGACCCCAAAGGACGCCCGTTTATTGCTACTTCGTGCCAGGGGCTGGGGGCCAGCGTGTGGTGGCCGTGCAAAGACCATATGTATGACGAACCCGACTCGATGCTGATTCAGGTGCGTGTGCCCGAAGCCCTCACCGACGTATCGAACGGAAAGCTCCGCCGCATTATCCCTCACGACGATCACACCCGCACGTTTGAATGGGCTGTAGTGAACCCGATCAACAATTACGGGGTGAATGTAAACGCTGCTACCTACGTCAGCTGGTCCGACACGCTGCGCGGTGAGAAGGGCACGCTGCCGCTCTCCTTTTATGTACTGCCCGAAAATGAAACCGCCGCACGGCAGTACTTTCGGCAGGTGAAAACCATGCTCCGGGCTTTTGAGCACTGGTTTGGGGCCTACCCGTTCTACGAAGACGGCTACAAACTGGTGCAGACGCCCTACCTCGGCATGGAACATCAAAGCTCCGTTACCTACGGCAACCGCTTCCGCAATGGCTACCTCGGCACTGACCTCTCCGGTACGGGATGGGGCCTGAAATTCGATTTTATCATCGTGCACGAATCGGGGCACGAGTGGTTTGCCAACAACATCACCTACAAAGACATCGCCGACATGTGGGTGCACGAAAGCTTCACAAGCTACGCTGAATGCCTCTACGTAGACTATCTCTTTGGTAAAAATGCCGGGGCGCAGTACGTGATTGGTACACGGGCACGGGTGCAAAACGACAAGCCCATCATTGGCCATTACAACGTCAACGAAGAAGGGTCGGGCGACATGTATTTCAAAGGAGCCAACATGCTCCACATGATCCGGCAGTGGGTGGCCAACGACGAAAAATGGCGGCAGGTGCTGCGGCAGCTAAACCAGACATTCTACCACAAAACCGTTACCACAGCCCAGATTGAGCAGTTTTTGATCACAAAAACGGGCCTGAAACTTCAGCCCATCTTCGACCAGTACCTGCGCACGGCTCAAATCCCGACGCTGGAATACACGACCTCACCAACGGGTATTCGCTACCGCTGGGTCAACTGTCTGCCAGGATTCACGATGCCCGTCCGCCTTTGTCTGAACGACCTTGGCCCGCGCCGCCTTGTCACGCCCACCACCAGCTGGCAGGAGTTGAAACAGCCTGCCGTGAAAGAGGTGACTGTTGATGCAGATTATTATGTGCTGGTGAGCCGTAAGTGAAGGAATTAATTCGTTATATCAAGCTCATATTTGCTCAGCAGACCTGGCAGGTGGCGGAGGGAGAATTTGGCCCTCTTTAGTTTATTATCGTCGGGGTTCAGCCGGATATTATACGAGCTGGTAAAATCAGCCTGAGTCAGGTTATTCTCGCCAAATTTGGCTAGCTCCAGATCGCAATCAAGAAAGGTCGCACCGGCCAGATCGCATTTTAAGAAATGGGCTTCTTTCATCGAGCAGGTATCGAAGCGCGTTTTCTTCATGTTTCGGTTTAAGAATACCGAGAAGTCGAGGTTACACCCTTGAAAACCAACGCTGAAGCCGAAGGGATTACAATGCCCGAAATCGACCTGTGTCAGGCGGCATTTGATAAAATGAACCTCATCGAACTTGGTATTGCCAACGGTTACTTTCGACAGGTTGCATTCCTCAAACTGGCAATTGATAAAGTTAGATTTTGTCAATAGAGCACCTGCCAGATCCAGTTTTCGGAACGTACATTTCTCAAAATCCTGCCCGTTCCAGCTGTCAGGCAGCTCGCTGTTTTGGTCGAAAGTCTGGTTGTAATAATCCATAGAAAATGATTCAAAGTCTGGAGTTTGATGCGCAGCGTTTGACCTAAACGTTAAACAGTAAACGTCAAACCTTATTTAAACCCAGTCAACGCCTTTACGAAGCCATGTCAGTGTTTCCGCTTCGGGCGTGTTGGGGGCGGGGTGGTAATCGTAGACCCAATTGGCCTGCGGGGGCATGCTCATCAGAATAGACTCGGTGCGGCCATTGGTTTCCAGGCCAAATTTAGTGCCCCGGTCCCAGGCCAGGTTAAACTCCACGTAGCGACCCCGGCGCAGCCCCTGCCAGCGCTGCTCGTCGGGCGTGTAGGGTTTGTGGGCGTTGAGCGCCATCAGGTGGGTGTAGATGGGGGCGAAGGCACTGCCTACTTCCTGCCAGAAGGCAAAAATGGCTTCTTTCGACACCGTTTCTGTTTCGTTCAGGTAATCGAAAAAGATGCCGCCAACACCGCGGGTTTCCTGCCGGTGGGGGATGTAGAAATAATCATCAGCCCAAGGTTTGAATTTCGGGTAATAGGCCGGGTCATGACGGTCGCAGGCCTGTTTGAGCTGCTCGTGAAACCAGCGGGCCTGCTGTGGTACTACATAGTGCGGCGTCAGGTCGATACCCCCGCCAAACCAGTACTGGCCGGTGCTCATCTCAAAGTACCGCACGTTCATGTGGATGATGGGTACGTGCGGGTTGTGCGGATGCAGGACGATGGATACCCCCGTCGCGAAAAATTCGGGCTGCGCTTCACCGGGCTTTGTGGTGATGTTAAGCTGCCTCAGGGTGGCTTCTGACGCCTCGCCGTGCACGGCGGAGAAGCCCACACCGCCTTTTTCAATGATGGCGCCATCGGCCATCACACGCGACCGTCCGCCACCACCGCCGGGCCGTTCCCAGTGGTCTTCGCGGAACTGGCCGGTGCCATCGGCGGTTTCGAGGGCGGCGCAAATTTGGTCCTGAAGTGCCTGGAGCCAGGCCACAATCGACTGTCTGTCGGGCTGTTGCATAACGAAAAAAGGCTCCCAATTGGGAGCCTTTTGTGACCACGGGGAGACTCGAACTCCCACATCTTGCGAAACCACCCCCTCAAAGTGGCGTGTCTACCAATTTCACCACGTGGCCGTATTTTTTGGTAGGACAAAAGTAGGTCTAACCGGGCATAAAGTCAACGCATAGGCGGGTAAATCGGCCAAAATTTCGTAATTTAGGGGTATGAACGGGTAAGTAGCACCCTTTTACGGACTTGTTCGATAAACCGAATCAACTAAGCATATGGCACTTGAATTAGTAGGCAAGCTGGTGAAAACACTGCCGGAAGTGACGGGTCAGGGCAAAAATGGCACCTGGCAAAAGCAGGAATTTGTGGTCGAAACAACCGATCAGTTTCCCAAGAAAGTATGTGTTTCACTCTGGGGTGAGAAGGTCAATGACCTGAAGCAGTATGCCCCCGGCGACATGCTGAAGCTGAGCCTGAACCTGGAGTCGCGGGAGTACAATGAGCGCTGGTATACCGAAGCCCGCGTGTGGCGTATTGAGGCTGCCGATGGTGCCGAAGGGGGCGCCCCTGCCGGCGGTGGTCAGGCGGCCCCGGCCGCTGCCCGTCAGCCCCGCGCTGCGCAACCCGCCAGCGTTCCCTTCAATAGTGCCTTCGACGAAGACGGCAGCGGCGACTTGCCGTTCTAAGTGTAAAGTCTAAGGTTTTAATGTTGCTTCGCCAGCCTGGTAGTATAGCTACACTAATTCGGCGAACGGCGGGCTGGCGAAGCAACATTAAAACCTTAGACGTTAAACATTAAACAATAAGGGGTTGAAAGCTGTCGCTTTCAACCCCTTATTGTTTGTGTGATCCGGCTGGGATTCGAACCCAGGACCCATACATTAAAAGTGTATTGCTCTACCAGCTGAGCTACCAGATCGGGCTATTCTGCACGCGGAACAAATGACCGTTTTCAGAATCGCGATGCAAAATTATTGCGTAAATTGGCCCAATGCAAGCCCTTCACGTAAAAATATTCCTATTTCTGGGGGTTTGGGGCGTAGTGAACTGGTACTCAACAACCCACGCTCAAACCCCTCCGCAACGGCCTTCTGTGGCCGATGTAACAGGGGCTGTGTTGACCGCCCGCGCCGACTCACTCTACCGGCTTGGGCAGTGGGCTGGCGCCGCCGAACTCTTCGAGTCGGCCCTCTCGAAAGAGCAGCCGGCCTCCGGGCCCATGCTGCTGAAACTGGCCCGAGCCTATGAACAACAGGGCGACGTGGCCAAGGTACTCTATTACCTGCAGGTGTTCAGCAAACGAAACCCCGACGAGGCCGTGCTGCGCAAAATGAACGACATCGCCCGCGTCAACAGCTTGTCGGGCTACGAGACCAGCGACCTAAACTATTTCTACCTTTTCTACCGGCAGTATGGCATTTATCTGACTGCCGTGCTACTGCTACTTGGGATGTACGTATTTGGGGTGTTGCTGTTTAAATCTATGCGACGCGAAGAAACGTCAACACGGCTCAAAACCGTCATTATGGTATACCTGGTGACGGTACTCATCTTCATCAACCTGCCCGAAGGCTACGAATCGGGTATCACCAGCAACGACCGTGTTTATCTCCGCACGGAACCGTCGGCGGCGGCACCGGTGGTGGCTACCCTGGGGCGCGGTAATAAGGTAAACATCCTGAGCAGCCGCGACATCTGGTGGCGCATCTTTTATAATAATGGGCTTTATTACATCCGAAAAGATGCTGTATGGCTTATTTAAGGTGAAGGAGACATCAGAGCCAAGAAACAAGACGTTCTTGCTGGTGTTTCTGATGGCTTTCATCTTGCTTCTTAATTTCGAAACCAATGGCCCTTCCTACTGCTCAATCCTCACTAGCTACGACCAACCATACGCTGGCTGAGGCGGTGCCCATCGTGAAAAATGATCCCCGGCTCATTCGCGCCTGGACGTTCTACGACTGGGCTAACTCGGTGCATTCGCTGGTGATTGTGTCCAGCATTTTCCCCGTTTATTTCGCTGCCACCGCCGTCAATGCGCAGGGTGGTACCGACATTGATTTTCTGGGTATGCACCTGCCCAACTCGGTACTGTTTTCCTATACCGTGTCGGCGGCCATGCTGCTGGTAGCCCTGCTTAGCCCCTTCGGCACGGCCCTGGCCGACTATAGCGGGCGTAAAAAGCTGTTCATGAAGTTCTATTGCTACACGGGTGCGCTGGCTTGCGGACTGCTGTTTTTCTTTACTAAAGACACCATCACCTTCAGCGTATTCTGCTTTGCCTGGAGCCTGGTAGGGTGGGGTGGCAGCATTGTATTCTATAACTCCTACCTGCCCGATATCACAACCGAAGACCAGTCGGATCGGGTCAGTGCGCGGGGGTTCACCATGGGTTATATCGGTAGCGTGTTGCTGATGGTGTTTAACCTGGTTATGATTCTGAAACCCCAGTGGTTTGGGGGTATTTCGAGCAGCATGGCCTCGCGCATTTCCTTTCTGACGGTGGCCCTCTGGTGGTTTGGCTTCGCCCAAATTCCGTTCAACGTCTTGCCCGATGGGGTACGTAAGCCCAGGGCGCTGGGGGGCGAAAACTGGATTTTCAACGGTTTTCGTGAACTGCAAACCGTGTTCAATCAATTGAAGCAACAAACGCTGGCGAAGCGGTTTCTACTGGCTTTCTTTGTTTACAACATGGCGGTGCAAACGGTGATGTACGTGGCTACGCTCTTTGGCACCAACGAGCTAAAAATGGAAGGTAGTTCGTTGATCATCATCATCTTGCTTATCCAGTTGGTGGCTATTCCGGGGGCTATCGGCTTCGCCCGGCTGTCGGAACGGGTGGGTAATATTTATGCCCTGGTGACGGCCGTGGTGATCTGGACGGGCATCTGTGTGGCGGCCTATTTTGTGGCCAACGAGAACCAGTTTTTCATTGTGGCCGGGGTGGTAGGCCTGGTGATGGGCGGCATTCAGTCGCTCTCCCGCTCTACCTACACCAAACTTCTGCCCGAAACGACAGATACCGCCTCGTATTTTGGCTTTTACGACGTCTGCGAAAAACTGTCGATAGTGGTCGGCACGGCTATCTATGGACTGGTGGAACAACTCACCGGCAGCATGCGCAACAGTATCCTGGCGTTGCTGGTTTTGTTTGTGATCGGGCTACTGCTGTTGTTGCGGATTCCGTCGCAAAAAGTTTACCGGAGCAGTGGACAAACGCCCGGCGTTGCCTAAATTTGTCATCCCATCCCGGTCAAAACGGGATGCGTATAGAAGGCTAGCTCAGTTGGTTCAGAGCGCCGCTTTGACAGAGCGGAGGTCAGCGGTTCGAGCCCGCTGCTTTCTACAAAGCCCCCAAATCAGCCTGGTTTGGGGGCTTTTGCGTATAAGCTAACTGCACTACGCCGGTTGGTGGCTCTAATCCAGTGCCTTTGCTAGAGTGTCGAGCCAGATCTGGCGACCGGCGCAATTCCAGTGAGAATCGCTAAGAGCGTAGGGAGCGGGGTGCTGAGTGAGAAAAGGCTGATACACATCGACTACCCTGGCCGTGAGCGCAGGATGCTGCTGAATACGCTCGATGAGGTGGTTGTATTTCCCGCGATTCGGATCAAGCAGGGTGGCCTTGTTTGGAATGATCGACAGGAGTACGTCGTCGAAACCGGCTTGCTTATAGCGGGCGGCGCTCTGATTCAGGTGCGCCACAAGCGTGTCTACTTCGGCGTTGGTGAGTGGCGCAAACGACGAGTTCAACGGCTTGTCGGGGTTGGTATCTAAGTCGGTGAACAGGTGCTGTTTGTTGGTTGACAGCGAGACGGTTGGGGCCACCCGATCAAACCACAACTGATTCAGCACGGCCTTCTGTTCGCGGAAAAACTGGAACAGATCATGACTGAACAGTACAGTCTCTAACCGCTCCTCGATGCCTTTCGACCGGACCATATCGACCAACTGAGCACGCCAGGAGGGCTGTTCTGGTTTTGGACTGTTCGTTCTGTTTGAATCGGCTACCACAAGCAGGTTGTTGATCGGTCCGGCTGCGTGTTCGCGAAAATGCCGCTCTACCGACTCCAGCAGCAAGATGTTGCGCCGGGTTGTATCCAGTTGCACAACCTGATTTTTAGGGTCTTCCCAGTGTTGCCACCGCAACCAGTGCACGGGCAGATCATTGGCAGCTAAGCGGCCATGTTCGGTGAAACTGTCGCCGATGACGTACAGGTTCGGGGCCGTTTCAGAGACAGGTTTGGTGGTCAACACGGATGCGTGTTGAGGGCAACGCTGTTGACGCTCTTTGAATTGGGGCAGATTCGAGAGGCGATACAGGTCGCCATAGCGGTAATCATCTACGATCACCTTTGTCTCGTACAACTGATGCATAACCGGCTGAAAACACCCGCCCAGCCAAAGCACACAAACCACCACCAAAACCAGGTACCGGACAATCTTCATCGAATTCGGATACTAAACAACTGCACTGCTTTTTGAATACTGCTGACAATATATAACTCATTCGACGCGTCGTCGAACTGGAGTGTAACCGGGAAATCGCTGGGAATGGGCCGGTTGCCGATACGGTTGCCCGACAGGTCGTACAGCGTAGTAAAGTTACCCGATTTCACGGCCAAAATCTCCACACCAGCACCCAGCCGGTGGTACTGCACGTGGGTTTGGTCGGGCTTGAGGCCGCGCAGTTCAAAGCGCCGGTTGCCCTGCGCGTCGAGTACGGCCACGTCGGCATCCGTAGTGCGGAGCAGGATGTAGCCCGTCTGTTCGGCATCGGGAAAGAGCCGGAACGTACCATCGCGAAGAGGACGGTATAATTGTTTTCGACTGATTATCAGTCCATTGCTGCCGACGGTGATTAGTTCGCCATTGGCGTTGACGGTTACAATCTGATTGCTGGCGGGCAGAAACAGTGCCGGACCGGCGAAGCGCACGGAGTCACGGGCATCTTCGGAGTTAATAGCTAGCTTCAACGGAAAGCGAGTTGCTTCGCGGTTAATAGTCTGTGTGGCGCCGCCTTCCCAATAATGCAGGAAGCCATCGGTTTGCAACCCCAGCACGGCGAGTTGTCCGCGCTGGTCGATCACCTGAAACGGCAGTTGCAGTGGTTCTTTTTTAGGCGACGTAAACAGCCGGTTGATGCGTTGCTGCTGCCGGTCGAGCGCGTAAATCGACCCATCGCGGTGGGCCATCAATGCCACGATGGATGACTGCTGACGGTTGCCACTGAGCAGCGCCAGGTAGCTGGTCTCGATGCCCGCTGGCAGCGCAATACGCTGAAGTTGAACACGTTTCAGCCCTAGATCAGCCACGTACAGTGACCGGCTGGTCATGAACAGGTATTGCAATTGCCCGTTATTGCGCCAGTCTACCGCCACCACGTTGCTGCGAATAGGACCGTCAGTGGTGTCCTGCACAATCTTGTCTTTGTCGGTGGTGAGCAGCACGAATTGTTGGGCGCTGTTCTGCGCCCAAATTTGCGCGCCGGGGTCCGACAGTCGCCCCGCCACTACCGGCGACGCGATCAGGCTGGCATTGAAGGGAATGCGTTTGCGCAGCAGCACCCGCCCCAGCAACGTAGTGTCGGCCTGCCGCGAGGTACGCCCCAAAATGACCGTCGACAGAATCCGGTCTTGCCCGTAGGTGGCCTGGTAGGCGAGGTTTTCGACGCGCTCAAACGGCTCCGGGCCAAGCAGGTTTTGCCAGGGGGTGGGCCACTGGTTCAGAAACGATGACCCTGACCGGGGCAACCGCGTGAACGAGGTGAAATGAGCGGGGCGTAGCGTTTGCGTTAAGAGGGCCGACAGCCGTTCGTCGGTGGCCCAGACCGTATGGCTGTTCATCTGCTGGATCCAGGCCTGCAAATTTTCTTCCGAATTGGCCAGCACCACACACCGACCGTGCTGCGTCATCCAGGTTTGCGAAAAACCGGCGAAGAGGTTGGTGAAAAGCGTGGCGGGCAACTCATCAACGGGCAGGGGCAATAGCTGATGACCCAAATACGGCCGCGCCGCGACAGGCCGCGCCGCCGATTTTGCTCCACCACCCAGCCGATACGCCACCCCCTGGATGGCGTTGCTAAGTTGCTGAACATTAGTGCCTTCAAGAATAAGCACCTGGCCAATGGCGGTGTTAGAGGATTCGAAACGGCACAGGATCACGTCGCCGGAGAGCGCATTATACAGGTTGGGCAGGAGGGACGTAATACGAGAGAGCCGCGACCGCAGCCGGGCATTATCCGAAGCGCGAAGCAACGTGGTCAGCGACTGGCCAAAACGAGCCGGATCGGAAATGCCGAGGTGGTAGAGCGTGGCGGTGCGTTGCGGAATCAGCGCACCATTGCGGATTCGGTGGGGCGTTTGTCCGGCAAACAGGTTGGCCACATCCTGCCGGTTGGTAATGGGGTCAGTAGCAAAACCAAGCCAATGCGTGGGCGAGTCGGACCGTCGAAACTGGAGCGTGAGCGTTTGGGGCAAAAATGTCCGCAGCAGCGAGGCATTGGCGGCCGGGTTGGACAGAAGCTGGCCCAGTACATCGGCGTTGACGTACAGGTTCGCCAGGTTAGCCGCTGATTCGGGGAAGTCTACGCCGGTCGACGTGCGGAAAAACTGGCTCAGGTGGCGTGCCACATTTTCGAGCAGCAGAGCCGATGGGCTGCCGATGAGGTGATCGCGGTATAGGAGGAACGAGCCGTAGGACTGGTTGCGCAAATCGCGCAGTTCGTAGATCGTTTGCCCGGCATACTGACGGCTCAGTATCCGAAACCGGTTGGGGTCGGGTTGCTGGAGCCGTTGCAGAAACCCCTGGTCGGCAGGTGTACCAACGGGAACGCAGAAAATAATTTCGAAAGCCGATCTGGTAAGCGGATGCACCGAGTAACGGATCGTCTTTTGGGCTAGCAATGCCTGAACCTGAGCCGAATCCGTAGCGGAATAGAGCAGCCGTTTCAGCCGCTGAACAGCCGTGGAAAAGAGGGGAAGTTGCTGAATAGATAGCCCGGCGGGGTCCGAGTTGGTTAGCAGTTCGTGGCTGTCCATAACCAGCAGCGCATCATTCGGCACAAACGACGCCACCGCCGCCCGCGATTGCTGGTACCAACGATAACCCAACCCGCCTACGAGCAGACTTAATATGGCTAGTATGGTCCAACGTCTAAGGTTCAACGTCTAACGTTTAAAGACTAAGGTTTAAGACCCGTCGTTGTTTTTTGTCATCCCGACGAAGGAGGGATCTACTTTCCTTCGATTGACTTATACATTAGGAAAGTAGATCCCTCATACTTCGGGATGACAAAGAAAACAACGACCACCAAAAGTAAAACCAGAAAGTCCAAAGTAGCCGTCCTGAATAGGTTCAGAGACGAAAACTTTGGACTCGCAGCGGCGGACCGCTTAGACGTTAAACCTGCAACCTTACTTACCCCACATGGCGTTGGCCGTATCTGGGAAGAAGAGGGTTAATTCGGGTACGTCGGCCACTACGCGGTTGGCCCATTCCACACCCTGCATGAGCGAGTGGTCCTGGTTGCTTACCTCATATTTCCACGCACCAAAACGACCCCGCGACTTAATGCCAAACGGCTCCAGGGCGGGCAATACGGCGTTCAGAATACCGTCACGCTCGACGGATGGGGTTGGGTAGCCGTACTCGAATGCTTTATGGAAGGTAGATACCACGTCGTCTTCCGACTCAATCAACTGGTCTTCGATCAGGGCCTTAATCGTATCCCGGATCAGGTTCTCGCGGTCTACCGGCTTGGCCGACGACTCGCTCGTTTCGGTCATCAGCGACCAATACTGCTCTGAGTCAGGTACGTTGTTGGGGCTGTAGTTCGAGAACACCGTAACGCGGTAATATGGGCTGTTGGCTTCGGGGAAGTACATCCAGCACATCGTCTTCAGCCGTTCGCTGGGTTTACCTTTCAGGCCAATGCCCACTACGTTGGTCGACGAGTGTTTCAGCCCCTGGGCAGTCTCAACCAGCTTAGGATCAAGCCCTTCTACGTAGCGGGTGAAGATGTCGAGCGGTACCGTGCTCAGCAGGTGATCGTAGGTGATGGTTTCGCCACCGGCCAGCGTGAGGGTTTTTGTGGGGCCATTTACTTTCTCTACCGTGGCATTGAGCTTGAATTTATCACGCCCGATGATGTTGCCCACGGCTTCCCAGATGCTGCCCGTACCGCCTTTTTTAGGAAACTGAAACGTGCTGTTGGGACCCCATGAAAAGTCGTCCTGGTTGAAGATCACGTTTTTAGTGGCCCGGCTCAAGTCGGCAATGGCTACGCGTTCACCCACCCACACGGCGTTCATCTCCTCGGTGGGGTAGGCCCACACCTTGAAATTATAGGGGAACAAAAATACCTCGGCAATGCCTGGCCCGGCGGTTTGCAGAATCCACTCTTTAAAGTTTTTAGGCTTCTGCGTCGAGGGGTTTTTGTAGACGTGAATAATGCCTTCAAGGCACTTCCACATCGTTTCGGGCGAGAGGTATTTGATGTTGTTCTGAAATGGGTACGGCACAAACCGGTTCTCGATCCAGACCCACGATTCGCGCTGGTGTTTAAGCCAGCCGTCTTCGCCCAATGCCTTCAGCATCAGGTCGTCGAAGTACTTGTAGTGCGAAAATTGTACGTGTCCACCAACGTCCCAGGTAAAGCCTTTTTCGTCGACGAAGCTTTTTGACAGGCCACCGATCCGGTCTTCTTTTTCGAGCACCACAAAGTCAGTGATGCCGAGGTCTTTCAGTCGGTGCGCCGCACCCAGGCCCGTTGGACCTGAGCCAATAATTACGTATTTAGTGTGCATTTTGTGAAAAGAAAATTTATTTACAGGCTGGTAATCAGTTAGTTGAGAACAGGCTCAGGTTGCCGTAGCGCGGCTACTTTCTTGCCCAGATCGAGCCGGAACTGCGCCAGTTCACGGAAACTCTGGATGCATACTTTCAGCAGCTTCCAGCGGAGGATAGACACCTCGCCGGTTAAGCGCTCTTTGTGCGTAATAGGAATATCGAATAGGTTGTTGCCCGCTTTTTTGGCCATCACGGCCAGGAAAATGTTGGGGGCGAAAGGCGTGGGTGTGGGCAGTTGCGCCAGCAGCCGCTTGAGATAACTACCCCGAATAAGGCGGAACGGGATGTTGCTGTCTTTGATGTAGGTGCCGTAGATCAGGGCAATGCTCAGCCGCAGGATGCGGGTGATAATCAGCCGGGCGGGAGCATCGAACCGAACTTCGCGGTGGCCCAGAATAAATGGTGATTCGGCCCGTTTTGCCCAGAGCTTGTCAAAATCGGCGGTGACGAACTGATCGTCACTGTCGGTTTGGAACACATACATCGAATCGAGGGCGATGGCCTGCCGGTAAGCGTTGACCACCGCATTGCCGTGACCGCCGTTGGGCTGGTGCACGACCATAAGTTGGGGATATTTCGGCGCGATCTGATCCAGAATGGCTCCCGTCTTATCTTTTGAGCCGTCGTTGACAACAATCAGGCGGGTGGTTTCGGTAGGGAAATGGGCGGTTAACAGATTGGTCCACAGCACCACAACGTCTTCAATAACGGCTTCTTCGTTGTAGGCAGGCATGACAATCGATAAGAATACGGGCATCGTTTGGGGAGAAATCTATAGGCTACCGATGGGATCGATACGTAGATGATATACTGAATAAACAACAGGGCAAAGATAGGTATTTGTTTGGCCCGCCCTCCCGAATGGCCCCAGACCTTAGCCAATGGGTCTGGTTAGTAGGCGTACCGGTCCTTTAAGCGGTTGATTGGCTTTTCGATCAGGAACCACGACAGGCTGGCGAGGGCAATGGTGATGACCAGAAAATAAACAAACTCAAAGGCAAACGAGCTGCCCAGCGTAGGTACGTAGCTCACCAGCCGCCGCCACACGCGCAACACAATATGGGTTTGGGGGGTGTGGTAGGCATTGTAAATGAAATTGTGATACAGGTAAAGGCCGTAGCTGATCTGGCCCAGATACTGGCTGACCCGGCTTTCGAGGAATGATTTCATGGGTCCCCGAAAGCCCAGAATGGCCCGGCCGATCAGGAAAAAACCAACGAACGAAGCCGTGAGCCGTTCCCAGACGTGCGCGTAAATATTGTTTACGTGATAGTCGAGACCCGGTTGTGCGGCGGCAGTGGTACGCGCTCCCCAGACCACCAGGCCAAACGCTATGATGCTGATGATGAGGCCAATAGACGAGCGAAAGAGCGCATCGAAGCGTGGGCGCTGGTAGAGCCAGAGGTAGGCCATGATCAGCCCCAGCCCGAAGGCGTCGAGGCAGGTGGGCATGGATACGTAGCCGATAAACCAGGTGCTGCCGTGGCGCATAAGGCCATAGCGCAGGGCCACGCTGCCCACCATCATGAGCAGGGCCGTGGGCATCACCAGCCGGCGGGGTAGCACAAACAGCAACATGGGCAGCACCAGGTACACCTGCTCTTCCACCGCCAGCGACCAGAGGTGATCGACGGTGCCCATCCAGGTGCCGTATCTGGCGATATACAGGTTGCTCGCATACAGGGCCAGCCAGCCAATAGTACGGCGTACGGGCGGTTCATTCAGGGCATAGAGAATAAACAGCGTGAGGTAGTATATCGGGAAAATGCGTAGTGTCCGGCGGATGTAAAATGTTTTCAGATAGCCACCCAGTGAGGCCGACTTGGGTTCGGGTAGTTTGTCTTTGCCCGACAGCAGAATGCGCGAAATGAGAAAACCACTAAGCACAAAAAAGATCGTGACGCCCAGCGAACCCAGTGGTACAAACAGGATGGGGGGCAGGCGCTCGGCGGTCCAGTGATCGATGAGCACCATCGCCACGGCAATGAACCGGACTCCGTCGAGTTGCACAAGGTGGTTAAGCGCGGGGCGAGTGGTGGGTTGGGTTAACGTTGTCATAGAAAAAGCCGGGCTACCAGTTTTTAACGGGGCCGGTGATGGTGTGGTGCGGGGCCACGGTGAGCAACCTGTTGGTGGGCCGCAACATACCTGTTGAGGCCTGGAGACCGTACTGCACCACGGCTAGATCGTAGGTGCCCGCGTCAAGTTCACCGCCTGGTATGGCCACTTCGATGGGCTGGCCGTTGGGGTACAAAGGAAGTAGTCCAACCAGCACCCGCCAGTTGCGATAGGGGCGGGGCAGGACACCGTAGAGGTACGTTCGTTTGGCCGACCGGAGCAATACATTCAGCCCAGCGTCGGGATGAGTCAGCGACGGCATAACGGGGGGCGAAGTGGGGGCTACACCGAGCCGTAGTATGTAATTATCGCCGGCTTTAAATAGCGTGTCGACGGGGAATATTGCAGCGGTGACGGGCTTGAAAAACCGGGGCAGGGTTGCATCATAAAACGCCGGGGCATTGTCGATAAGCCGGGCGGTGGTGGAGTCAATGCCCGACGTGGGTGCGTTGCGGGTATAGGTCCAGTTGTACTGACTGGTGAGCAACTGTTTTCGGAGGGCAATTACCTCATGGGTATTGAGCCGGAAGGCACTCCACCAGAGTATACCACTTAGAACAAGCCCGCCAAGCGCGTATGTCCATACCATTTTCGCTGAAAATGCCTCTTTGTTGTAACGTATTGACAGCCAGTAGGTATATGTCAAAGATAACAGTGTTAGGGAATAGATTCGGTAGCGGCTGGTGAGCAGCATATCCTTCCCGTAGCCAAACCGGCCCCACACCACCACCATAGCCGTGCCAACCAGGAACGCCAACGCCCCGAACCCAAACGTTTGCAGAGGTTTCCAGCTTGTTTTATGCCTGCCCTGGCCTGCAAAACGGACCAGTTCAACGCCCCAGCCCAGCAATAAACCCCCGCCAAGCAGCATGCTCAGCAGATAGGGTTGGGTGGTAGGCAAGGCCTCAATGGCGGCACCCAAAAAGGCCAGACAAGCCCCTGCCAGTTCGACCACATTGCCCCGCGTGGGTGGGTGCGTTTTGGGCATGGCGTAGTGCCAGAAATACAGGGCGATCAGCCCCATCGCCGCGATACCCCAGGGCAGCAAATCACGGTTGCGGCGTTGCACCAACAGCATCAAAACGCCAATGGGCCAGACCAGAAAACCGTTGCCGCTTACGAGCGTTGCCCCGGCGGCGAGGCCAATGGCCAACCATGGTTTGGGTTGGTGTGCCAGGGCGTATAGGCAGGCCAGCGACCAGAAAACGACGCCAAAATTCTGAATCGACGATAAGGCCCAGTACAGGTTTTCCCACTGCGCCAGGCTGATAATAAAAAACGCCACCGGCGGCAAAAACACGTACCAGGCTTTGGTGTAGCGGGCCAGCACCACGCCGAACAGCGCCACCAAAAACAGCAAACTCATATCGCCGTAGACCATAAGCCGGGTGAAACTGAGCTTGCCAGACAGGGTAAAATCAGCCCAGGCCAGGAGCCGGTCGAGGGCAATGCGGTGCTCGTTATGTTGCGCAATCACCTGCCGGAACCAGCCGAGCGGTGAGGTGGCTTTCTCTAGTTGCAGCAGTGATTCTTTCAGCGCGTGGTCGTCCCATTTGGGTACGTTCGCCGCCCCGCACCACCATGCCCAGGCCACTGCACCAATGGGTAGGGCCGTAAATACCAGCGCATACAGCCAACCCAGCCAGGGCCGGTGGGTTGCCGTCGCTCTGGGAAAAACCGGCTGTGTGGGTTGTTGGGATATCATAATGTATAGGCACTGAACTGGCTGATAGACCGCGGATTTTTATGATGCGTATGATCAAGAATGATCTTTTTTAATCATAATGATCATAAAAATCAGCGGTCTATCAGCTAGCTCAATACCGATAGGTTGGTCCTTTAAAATCAAAGATAAGCACCCGCTGCCCGGTGCGGCCTTTCACAAGCCAAATCTGATTTTCCTGTGTGGTGTCCATTCGTTGATAATACGTGGCGTCGTGGGGCAGGTAGAGGTTAGTCATCTGTGCGTCTTTGATGGAAAACGGCCAGAATGTTTTCTCTATTTCGTCGGCGGGATGCAGCCTGACGGCGGGGTACAGCACGGTATCGCCAGGAGTGTATTGCTGCTCGATACGGTCGGCGGCGGTCATATACGGATTTTTGATGCGGGCCACGCCAAACTGCGTGTATTTAGGCGCGATATCAGCAAGAATACGGTTGTTCAGGTCCATGATGTAGTATACTTTCAACAGCAGCACAAGCGCCAGAACGTAGCTGATGTAGCGGTCCATTCGGAACAACTGGTCAATCAGCACACCGATGATTATGACCGCGTAGGGAAACGAAAAGCTGGTGTACCGCTGCGTAATGCCGTAGGTGTGTCCATTGCGGAAGGCGATGAACAACAGGAAAAACGTAGGGGTAAGCAGCAGCAGGCCCATGAGCACCAGAAAATGCCGCTGCTGGATTTGGCCAAAATACTGAACGGCTTTGTAGAGTACGTAACCGAACAGGGGCAGTGCCGTCAGCATCATGGCCTGACCGTTCGGAATCGTTACGATCAGCAGAACGCCCAACAATAGCATTGGTACGCCAACTTTTGCCCACCAGGGTGTCTGCCCGTACGGCGTTTGGCCTGCCCGGCGTTGTCGCTCGGCTACCAACACTAAGCCCAGCACCAACAGTCCGATGGCTAATTCGATGAGCACATTTCGTCGCCCCAGCGTATCAGAGGCCAGGCCGTTGGTGAGCCAGAACAAATCAGCCACCACGGGCAACGCCGCATTGAATACGTTGGGCATGGTGGCGGGCAGGATAACGCCAAACCCGTTATTGAGCGGGTTCGTATCGGCCAGATGCTTGTAAAACTGCGCCTGATAGGCCATTGTCATGAACAGGTATTTGCCCGCGTAGAGCGTAAACCACGGCACCAGCAGCCCCAGCGTGGCCAGCAGACCGGCCAGGCCAAAGCCCACGTAGGCTGACCAGTTGCGCACGTACAGCAGCAGGTACAGGCCGTGGGCTACAAACACCATCAGCCCCAGCGTGTGCCCCAGAATAGAGACCGCATAGGCAATGCCGTAGCCTGCATAGAGACCCCAGAGGCCTTTATTGGCCAGAAACACGTTGCGTTCGCCGGTCCGGGTTGGGTCGGAAAGCCGATCTAGAATGCGCAGAAAGAGCCAGGTAGCCAGCAGTGACACAAAAATGGTCATGCTGTAGGCGCGGGCAACGTGGCTGTAGGCGACAAAAAACGGCTCTGTAGCTGCCACAGCGGCACTAATCAGGCCTACGCGCACCGAGCCAGTGTAGCGACGGGCCAGCAGAAAAATAAGCCAGACCGTACCCATGCTAAACAGCACCGACAGGAACCGCACCGAGAAATCGCTGATGCCAAACACGCGTATCCAAAGCGAGAGCAGCCCCGTGTAGGCAGGGCTATTGCTGATGTCGCTGCGGGCAATGGCTTCGTCGTAGTCGGCCAGGCGCTTGGGTTTATGAAATTCTTTGGGGGTAAAATAGGGTTTGCCGGGCGTGAAAAAAACGTCGTGCTGGTTCGATCCTTCCTGCACCACACCCTGCGAGGCTACGAGCGTAAATTTTTCGTCGAGGTACACGCCGTGGGCATCCAGCTTGTAGATGCGCAACGCGAAGGCCACCGCCATGATGACCAGCAAGACAATGAGGGAACGGGTAGACAGAGGAATGTTGGACGAAGGACGGAGGGGCATAGCGGGCCGAGCGACCGGCATGGAGGTGGGGTGATGGGCACAAAATAAGCCAACACCCCACTGAATTACAATTTCAGAATAGTGAATTCTACCCGCCGGTTCAGCTTACGCTTCTCTTCGGTTTCGTTACTGGCAATGGGCTTCGAGGGCCCCCACGCCTTGGTTTGCACCCGGTTTTCGGTGATACCTTTGCCTGTGAGGTACTCTTTCACGGTCTTCACCCGGTCTTCGGCCAGCTTCATATTGGGTGCCCACTCACCCTGATTGTCGGTATGGCCTTCCAGCAAAATTTCCATGTCGGGGTGTTGTTTCAGCAGAGCCAGCACCCGGTCCAGTTCTATTTCCGACCCTGGCAGCAACTGTGCTTCGCTTTGAGCAAAGTGCACCCCACGCAAAATCATCTTGGCTCCGGCCTGAATGGGCATCAGGTACAGGTTTCGTTTGATGTCGCGGAATCGCTTGTCGTTGCTCAGGTCCAGCGTTTCGCTGGCGGGGAAGTAGCCGTCTTTGCGAGCTGTAAGCTGATAGGCCTTCTGGGTAGGCAGCACCATCTTGTATTCGCCTGTTTCGGGGTCATATTCCACCTTGGCAAATTCCTTGTCGTCGAACAGGTCAGAGATAACGTCGGTGGCCACCGGTTTTTTGCTGATGGCATCCAGTACCTGTCCCGACACGATGGCCACTGGATCGGGCCGAATGGCGGGGTATAGTTTTAGCCGGAAAATATCATCTGCCCCCAGCGAATTGGCCCGTGAGCTGAGGTAGGCATAATCGCCGGAGGCAGGAATGGTAAAATAACCGTCCCATTCGGGCGTGTTCACGGCCGGTCCCAGGTTTTCGGGTTCCGACCAGTTGGTCCAGGAATCGTCCAGGCGGCGGGTCACGTAAATGTCGCCATTGCCGAAGCCGGGCCTGCCTAGCGAAGTGAAATACAAGGTTTTATTGTCGACAGCCAAAAACGGTGAGCTTTCCGAATCGGCCGTGTTCACGGTCGGCCCCAGGGTTTTAGGTTCACTCCAGGTGAGATCGGGTTGCCGAAACGACACGTACAGGTCCTGATCGCCAAGGGCATCGTTGCGCTGTACAGCCAGCAACATCGTCTTGCCGTCGGGCGACACGGTAAACTCCATATGGTGCTCTGCGTGGTTGTTGTAATTGTTCACGATTTTGCACTCACGGGGCATGCTCCAGCCGGTCTTGGTCATCGTTGATTTGGAAATGCCGAAAGTCATGCCGCCATTGGGCTGATACACGTTGATCAGGTAAATCGTTTTGCCGTCGGGCGAAATGCCACTGATGGCGTTATTGTCATTATTGTTGATGGGCGGGCCAATGTTCTGCGCCTCGCTCCAGGTTCGGTCGGCATCAAGCACCGAGTACCACACGTCCTGCTTGTCGGGTACACCGGTGTTGCCTTTGTGGAAATTACGGGTTAGGTAAAGCACTTTCCCGTCGGGAGCAATGACGGGGGCCACCTCCTGACCGGGTGTGTTGATGCCCCGCCCTACGCTTTCCTTAGCCAGCGTGGCGGGCGTATCGGGCGATACGCGTATGCCAGGTACCGGCGGGTTGGGCAGGTAGCTAAGCCCGACAGCGTCGATCTGGTTCATCCCCTTGGTACGGCTTGGGTTTAGCACCACCTTTACCTGCCGCCCCTCCAGGGTACTATCGGCCACGTTGATGCGCAATAGCGGATCGATGGGCGTTTTAGTTGCCCGGATGGCTGCCTCTTTCTCATCAAAAACGATGTGTTCTTTACCGTAAACGTCGGTTAGGATCACCCGCACCACCGCTCCGGGATTGGCCGTCTCGGCAATCAGCACCTGCCGCACAGGACGGGTGTTAGCCACCGCCACGGTAATCCATTCTTCGGGCGCACCGTCCAGGCTGATCGGCGACCAGGCGCAGGGACTTACGCCCGTTCGGGGATAGATACTGGGAACGCCCAGGATCTGTGTTGCCTGAAACTGCTGTCCACCTCCGTCACCCCGTCCTTCCGACGAATAGCCCACTACTTTACTTGCCCACTGAATACCCTGTGCCGATACCTCCCCCAGACCAGCCAGTAGCCAAAACAGCAGCCAGACCCGCCTGCACAGGGGGGGCACGTGAAGCCATGAAGTGGAGAAAGGTGTCGACATGAAAGGGGTAAAGAAGTGGTCTCAGCGGTCAGGGTTACTTCGTGTTGGTGAACACCCCAGCAAAGCAACCTTAGCCCTAGACGTTGAAGTATAAACTCAATTCGTTAGTACATGATATGCCCATGGCTTGAGTGTCAGCGACATATCGTTTTTAAGCTCCATTGGCGTCTGGGCGAACACATCGGTATATAAACCGGCGTAGGCACCCTCACCGAGTTTGATGGTCTGTGGCTGTCCGCTCAGGTTGATAATCACGGCCACATGGTCATTGTCTTTCTGCCGGTAAAAGGCGTACACCTGCGCATCGTGACCCGTGGGGATTTTTACCAGTGGCCCACCATGTTTTCCGTTCCACAACGCCCGGTTGCGGTGTTTCAGTGTCAACAATGATTTATAGAACATGGCTTCGCTGTAAGTACCCCAGCTGATCGGGTCTTTTTCGAAAAACTGTAGCCGCTTATTTAGTCCTGCTTCTGCTCCATTATATACTAGTGGCATGCCGTTGAATGTGCTCGTGAGTACGACAAACGCTTTGGCCCCGGGGCCAAATGACTCCGCCAGCGTACCGTTCCAGGTGTTCTCGTCGTGGTTTTGGGTGAATTGCATCTGGTAGGCCCAGTCGGGATATTCTTTTTGCCGTTGCGCCAGCAGCGTGTCGATCGCCAGGGCCGAGTGGGTGCCTTTGGCAATGTTTTTCAGCAGCGTGTGCATAGCCCAGCCGTAGTTCATGTTAAACGCTGTGCGGAAATGAGCCGGGTCGGCCTCCCATTCGGCCAGCATAAACACGGGTTTCACATCATCGAGAGCCGGACGCAGTTCTTTCCAGTAATCAGTGGGTACCAGCCCGGCCACATCCATGCGGTAGCCGTCGATATCGGTTTCGCGAAGCCAGTACGTCAGCACACTGGTCATGGCTTTGCGCAGTTCGGGCTTGCTGTAGTCAAGGTCCACCACGTCATCCCAGCCGGTGGGTTTTCCTTTCTCGTCGAGGGGTGAGGTCATCTTACCATTCACCGTCGTATACCAGTCGGGGTGCTGTTTGGTCCAGGGGTGGTCCCAGGCCGTGTGGTTGGGAATAAAATCAAGAATCACGCGGAGCCCCAGGTCATGGGCCCGCTTCACCAGCCGTTTCAGGTCGGCCACGGTTCCGTAGTCGGGGTTCACCGCCATGTAGTCGGCCACGGCATAGGGGCTACCCATCGAACCTTTCCGGTTTACTTTGCCCACCGGATAGATGGGCATCATCCAGACAATGTCAACGCCCAGTTCTTTAAGTCGGGGCAACTGTGTTTCCACAGAAGCCAGATCCCCCTTGGCCGAAAACTGCCGTACGTTTACTTCGTAGATGGTCGCATTTTTGGCCCATTCTGGTTCAGCTGGTTTGTCAGCGGTAGCCGTTGCTGTGCTGTCGGCCTCAGCCGTTGTAGAGTCAGAAGCTGGTTGGTTGTCGGTACGTTGCTGGTTGAACTTACAACCGGTAAAAAAAAGTGATAGGAACAGGGAGGCGTAAAGGACCTGATTCTTCATAGGAACGGTTTCGTTGCGGTGTCGGTAAAGTTAAGCCAGGAGGGGTTTTGAGGCAGTTTTTAATGTTTGAATGGCAGCCAGCGGATCGGGTGCGCCAAAAACGGAGGTGCCAGCCACGGCATAATGAGCACCTGCCGCAACGACCATGCCGATTGTATGAGTGTCAACGCCCCCGTCAACGCCGATAAGGGCCGGGCTGTGGGCTTCGGTCAGCAACCGGCGCAGTTTGGCCACCTTCGGAACGGACAAGGGTAATAATTTTTGCCCCCCAAAGCCGGGGTTGATGGTCATGATCAGCACCTGGTCAAATGCATCGGCAATGTCGATCAGGCTCTCTACGGGCGTTTGCATGTTTAGCGCTACCCCCGCCCGGCAACCCGCTTCCCGAATCTGCGTCAAGGTGCGGTGCAGGTGTGTACAGGCCTCGTAATGAACGGTGATGGCGGCGGCTCCGGCCTTGGCAAAGGCGTCGATGTAACGCTCAGGCTGCACAATCATCAGGTGAACGTCGAGGGGTTTGGTAGCGTGGCGGCGGATGGCCTCCATCACCGGAAAACCAAAGGAAATATTGGGTACAAACACGCCGTCCATCACGTCGACGTGAAACCAGTCGGCCTCCGAACGGTTAATCAGTTCAACGTCACGTTGCAGGTTGGCAAAGTCAGCCGCCAGGATCGACGGGGCAATAATTGGTGGGTTCATAATTCAGTAAAATTACTTTTTTTTGCCCAAACGCTGAAACGCCGCCATCTTCGTAAACCAATCCAGCCAGGTATCGAAGTCGCTGTTATAGCTCAGCTACGGGTGCCTTATTTTTCATGTCGCCACAAGACCGTATCCAGGAGCTGACCGATCAGCTCAACTATTATAACGATCAATATTACCAGCACAGCCAGTCGGTTGTAGACGATTACACCTTCGACAAACTGCTGGAAGAACTGCAAGCCCTTGAACAGCAGTATCCCGATGCCAAGCGACCCGATTCACCCACCTCGCGGGTCGGTGGTACCATAAGCAAGGAGTTCGCCACCGTCTACCACCGCTTTCCGATGCTGTCGCTGGGGAATACTTACAATGAAACGGACCTGATTGAATTTGACAACCGGGTGCGCAAAGGCCTGAACGGTGATGGGTACGAATACATCTGCGAACAAAAATTTGATGGCGTTGCCCTCAGCATGACCTACGAAAATGGTTTGCTGGTACAGGCCGCTACCCGTGGCGATGGCGTCCGTGGCGACGATATTACCCATAATATCCGCACCATCCGCACCATGCCGTTGAGGGTGAAGGAGGGAAGGGGGAATGCCACCTCCTCACGTTCCTCCGTTCCTCCCCTTTTTGAGGTGCGGGGAGAAGGGTTTTTGCCCCTGGCCGAATTTGAGCGGATCAACAAAGAACGCGAAGACATTGGCGAGCCACTACTGGCTAATCCCCGCAATGCAGCATCGGGCACGTTTAAACAGCAGGACTCAGCAGCAGTAGCCAAACGCCGGCTCGATTGCTTTATCTACTCGTTTCTTTCCGACGAACCCGTGTTTCAGACCCATGAAGAAAGCCTGATTACCCTGGCCGAGTGGGGCTTCAATATCTCACCGACCTGGAAGAAATGCACCAGTATTGACGAGGTTATGGCCTACATCGCCGAGTGGGATACGAAACGATTCACCCTGCCGCTCAACACCGATGGCATCGTGATCAAGGTAAACCGCTATGACCAACAGCGCGAACTGGGCTACACCGCCAAGAGTCCGCGCTGGGCCATTGCCTATAAGTTCAAGGCGGCAGCGGCGGCTACCACGCTCAACAGCATTACGTATCAGGTGGGGCGCACGGGGGCCGTTACCCCGGTGGCGCACCTATCGCCGGTGCTGCTGGCAGGGACGGTGGTGAAGCGGGCATCACTGCATAACGCCAACGAGATTGCCCGGCTGGGGGTAATGCTCGGCGACACGGTGTTCGTGGAAAAAGGCGGCGAGATCATTCCTAAAGTGACGGGCGTTGACCTGAGCAAGCGGCCCGAATCGGCCCGCGCCATCGAATACCCCACCGAATGCCCCGCCTGTGGAACGCCGCTGGTTCGGCAGGAGGGGGAAGCCCACTTTTATTGCACCAACGAGAAGCACTGTCCTCCGCAGCGGCAGGCCCGGTTCGAGCATTTTATCCAGCGCCGGGCCATGAATATCGAAAGCCTGGGCGAAGGTAAAATTGAGCTGCTCATTGAGCGGGGGCTGGTGGAAGAGCCTGCTGATCTGTACGACCTGACAAACGAAAAACTGCTGGGTCTGGAAAAGACATATCCCGCCACGCCCGTCGTTCATGCCGACGGTACGGAAGAGCCGGGCAAAGCGCGGACGGTGAAGTTCGGCCAGAAAACCGTTGATAATATTCTCACCGCTATTGACCGGTCTAAGTCGCAACCGTTTGGTAATGTGTTGTTTGCTATGGGGATACGGTACGTCGGCAGTACCACCGCCGACCGCCTTGTCGATTATTTTGGTTCGCTCGATGCGCTCATGGCGGCCCCCCTGGACACCCTGGCGGGCGTACCTGATGTAGGCCCCCGTATTGCCGAAAGTGCCTTTGCCTGGTTTCAGGATGAAGATAACCGGCGGTACGTAGCGCGGCTCCGGGCGGCGGGGCTACAGTTTGTTTCCGAGAAAAAAGTGGTGGCGCTGGAGAGCGATTCGCTGGCGGGTAAGACGTTTTTGTATACTGGCACCTTCACCAATTTCAGCCGCGAAGCCATGGAAGAGCGCATTGCCGCCAATGGTGGCAAACTGCTCAGCGGGGTATCGAAAAAGCTGAACTTCCTTATCGTTGGCGAAAACGCCGGACCGTCGAAAGTAGCCAAAGCCCAGCAGCTCAACGTGCCTATGCTCTCCGAAGACGAGTTCATGGCAATGCTGGGGTGAAGGGAGTTTAAGGTTCAACGTCTAAGGTCTAGGCGACCCCGTCTAACGTTGCTTCGCGCTTTGAGTTTAATGCGCGAAGCAACGTTAGACGGGGTCGCCTAGACCTTAGACGTTGAACCTTAAACTCCCTTCACCGAAAAGCCGTAACTTTGGGGTAATACAACCCCGTTACCGTACATGTCCTCTCTTTTTCATGGCGTAGGTGTCGCCATCGTTACACCCTTCAACGCCGACCATACCATCGACTTCGATGGCTTTGGCCGGGTTATCAACCACGTCTCGGAAGGGGGCGTGCGCTACTTCGTGCTGCAAGGCACCACGGGTGAATCGCCGGCGGTGACGAAGACAGAAAAGGCGCAGTTGCTCGACTACCTCAAAGCTAACAATCCGAAGCAGTTGCCCATCGTCTATGGCGTTGGCGGCAACGTAACGAGCGAGGTAGTGTCAGGCATGAAAGATGTTGACTTTCAGGGAGTTGATGCTATATTGTCGGTTTGTCCGTATTACAATAAACCCGGAAAGCGGGGTGTAATCGAGCATTTTACGCGCATTGCCGATGCCAGCCCTGTACCGGTTATTCTGTATAACATTCCGTTTCGCACGGGCATTAACATGAGTGCCGAAACGATTGTAGAACTGGCTCAGCACCCCAACATCATTGGGGCGAAAGAAGCCTCCTGCGTGATTGAGCAGTGCATGGAAATTGCCCGCGACAAGCCAGCTGATTTCCTGCTTATCTCTGGCGACGACGTACAGGGCGTTCCCATCATCAGCATTGGTGGGGTAGGGGTGATGTCGGTAATTGCCAATGCTTTCCCGGCCAAGTTCACCGCCATGATCGACGCGGCGTTGCAGGGTGATTTCAAAACGGCCAGCCATGAATTGGGCCATTTCCTGCGCATCGACCCGCTGCTCTACGAAGAAGGTAACCCCGTGGGGATCAAGAATATAATGGCTATCATGGGCCTGATTTCGCCCGAAGTCCGTCTGCCCCTGATGCGGGCGTCTGATGAGCTTGGTGAGCGCCAGCGGATTGTGTTGCAACAAGACCGGTTGCTGGAACTGGTGGCTTAACGTACGTATTTGGGTATCTCACGTGAAGTAAGCCAGCCAACGCGTCGCCCCGGTCACCACTTCCCATACGGTATCATGAGGCGGTAGTTCAAGGCGACGTTTCCGCCAACTGGTTCACCAACGCATCCGGCATCTCATTGAATTGTAGCTAGCTGAAGACCCATAAACACAGCCACTGATAGATTCAACACATCCACGACTAGGTGAGAAAGTATAGGGTAAACTAGTCGGCCATCCCGTAAATAGAACCACATCCAACAGACGCCCATCAAAAACGTCGTTACGCAGGTAGCCACCAACACCGGCCTGGCCGATAGCCAGTAAGCACCCCAGAGAAAATAATGGGAAAAGCTGAAGAGGGCGGCTGACAGCAAAATGCGCCCCCAGCGGGAGAGCGGCAGGTGGGTGAGCAAGCCACGCCAAAACGATTCTTCAAACCAGGGGTTAATCAGCGCAAACAAGCCGATGCCACCTAGCATTGGTAGGGACACCGCTTTTATGTTGAAGACAAACACGCCCAAGGGTAAGAGGGCTGGTATAACGACGCTGACCAAGAGAGACCAGGATGGCCGGGGCGATAGGCGGCTCATTAAGCCAATGGGGATACCCCAATACCGATTAGCAAACAAAATACTGGCACTAGTGGTAGCATAGTAGAGGCCAAAAGCGGGCAGCCAGGCCCAGCGCATGGGCAGTAGATGCACACTAAGCTCAATGCCCAGGCGGGTGAGAAGCAACACCACAAACGGCAAGGCAATCAACCGCCGGAGAGAAATGGTTGGAGTAGCCATCATCAGTTGTTAGCCTGTAGTTGCGTGATCGCGTGGACAACGGCGGTTAAGCGCTTCGGTGAGTAGGGGCCATCGTCAACGATGATTACGTGACCTATGCCGGTCAAGACAACCAGTCGGCAGGTCGTTTGCCCAAAGCCGTACGAGTCAGCTACGCGGTTGTTCCAGTTGATTAAGATGGGCTTAGCCTCTGCAAAAGCCCGGCGAACAACGCCCTGAAGCAGCTTTGGCACCCAACCCGTGCAGGCAACTGTCAGCAGCCGGACAGGGCGGGTTACCTGCAACAGGGCCGTAACCCACTGCTGGGCTTCGGCCCGGCCCGACCGGCCGGCAAACACTATAATGACTGGGGTATTGACTGGAAAATCCAGCGTGGTAGTTTGACCGAACTGATCGGCCAAGGAAAACCTCGGAGCTGATTCACCAGCCCGGAGTTGAGCCAGGGCTTTCTGCCGGTTCAGTAGGCAGATTACCAGTAGACAAACAAGCCGCCAGTAGGCAGGTCGGGGCAATTAATTCATCATGATACACATAGAAGCGATAGCCGTTGGACAGCGACTGGCCCAAATGTGGATAGCCCAACTTGCCGTTGTCAAGTGTAGAGTGGCCAATGCACTTGACTAGTGACTAAGTGCATTGCTCCCTAATTATCTTTGTTAAACGAGCAATGGAGCAGCGCATGGGGCTAGATCGATTTTAGATGCGAAACGCATTGGCCTTAACGGCTTTGCTGATGGCTATCTACCTGCTCGACGTGTATGCGGTGAACGCCCGAAAAGGTTGGATGGCCTGGTCGCCTTACGCCTTCCTAGTCTTGCTTTATGGCTGGCTTGTGTTTCACAATCGGGTATTATTTGAGGGCCTGTACCAACAGGGCAAACGTCGCCAGTATGCGTACTGGACAGCGTTGGCGCTCAGCGTGGGGACGATTAATATCTGGCTAATTCTACGGTTCGGTTTTGGGCTCTGGCCTATCCCTATCCTGATTAAATACTATTTATTCACGCTTACGGGGCTGGGCGTTTATGTACTCTTCCGCCAGTTAGTCCCATTTGCTAACCGAGCCGCTCAGGCTACCGCCTCGGTTAGCAACCTTCCCCGTTATCTGCTCACTGTTCAGACTGATCGTAGGCGGCACGAACTGAACGCCCATGACATTCGCTACCTGGAAAGTTTGGAAAACTACGTGCGGGTCATAACAGCTGGCCCCAGCTATTTAATGCGGAGTACCCTCAAGCAAGTTGAAATAGACTTAGCTGGCAGCGGCTTTTTACGCATCAGTCGATCACACCTGATAAACCCTCAGTTTATTTCTCGCTGGCAGGGAGATGAAGTGACCATCAACGGACAAGTTCTACGCATTGGTCGGACGTATAAACAATACGTGATCGGGCAACTTCGTCAGCTACCCCTGCCTAACCTGGTGCATTGACATCCCGCCTTCTGGTCTGATTCGATATCGGTTAAGTAGTGACCAACGCTAAACAAGTAAGGTGTTTCTGAGTAACCAGTTGGCTTTCGTTGCCAGTACCAGGCAGCTCACTGGCTGTTGGCCAACGCAGGCGTTAGGCAGTGGCTGGCCGTGGTCGCTACAGGTTCTGGAGGCAGTACTGATTTTTTCTCTCACCAGCTCCTGAACAATAAGACAAATTTCCGTGTTAATCAGACAATTGTCTATATTTGTCGTAACCTGTTTGGCGGAGTACCACTCCGCTATCAGTACAGTTCACCGCGGAGCACCACTTCGCTAAACCGTAAACTCAGCATGGTTCAGGATCGAAACAGATTGGTGTTGGCGGCCTTACAGGGTATACCCGCACTGCTTTTTTTTAACGTGGCTGACCAAACCGGCTACCGGCGAGAACAGGTGGCCGACGTGTTCGACACGTCGCTCAAGACGTTTCAGCGTTATGAACGGGAGCACCGCAACCTTAATCCGCAGGATAGTGAGAAGGTGCTGAAAATGCAGGCTCTGTTCAGTCGTGGGGCCGAGGTGTTTGGTTCTTCCGAGGCGTTCAGGCGGTGGATGGACAAGCCCGCGTTTGGCCTGGGTAATCAGGTGCCTTTTTCACTACTGCGCACGTCGGGCGGTATTGATTTAATCATGGACGAACTAGTCCGCATCGACTTCGGCGACCTGGCTTAACGTAATGTAAAAAGTCTTCTGTTTACTGTCGTCCGTCTTCTGTTGCTTTGCAACCGGGGGCAAATGCGGAGCAACAGAAGACGGACGACAGTAAATAAATAACCCACTTGGAGGTATACCGAATTACGCGAGCCATCTATACCGACCGGCTGATGGCATCGGGTGGGGTAGCGCGCTGGAACACGCGGGGTCGGTTTGTGATTTACACGGCGGGTAGCCGCGCCCTCGCCTGTCTCGAAAACGTGGTGCACCGTAGCGGTGAGGGCCTGCAGGACTTATTTCGGGTCATGGTCATTCATATTCCTGACCGGCTATCCGTGCAGACTATTTTGCCCGCCGACTTACCTGACAACTGGACTGATTACCAGAATTTTGACGTATGCCAGCAGCAGGGCGAAAACTGGTTGCTGGCGGGCACGTCGGCGGTGTTGCGGGTGCCGTCGGTGATCGTGCCGCAGGAGTGGAATTACCTGCTCAACCCCGCCCATCCTGACTTTGCGGCCATCGAGCTGCTGCGCACGGAACCCTTTTTTTTCGACCCCCGCCTGAAGGCGTAAGGCAGGTCAGCGCTGATTTTTTAATCCACTATATAGCGTTCATTGTCCAGCGCTGCTAAGGCTGTTTTAGAAAACGACTAATTGTATTTCGGAAAGAATATAGCTACTGTTCCACGGATTGGTAATCAGCAGGATAGGGGGGAGGTATTTTTTGTCAAACAAGGCTTCTTACGCGTGATTCTAGGCTATATCTTTTAATTTACCCGGAAAAATTGTATATTTGTGTATAGCCGCTTGCTGTGAAACGCTACGGCCAAAATTGTAAATTTTCGCGAAATCCCCCTTCCGTTTATGGCAGATCAAGCTCCCGAAATGGAGAACCCCAGCAACGTAGTCCCGATCAATATCGAAGACGAAATGCGCGGTGCCTACATCGACTATTCTATGTCGGTGATTATTTCTCGGGCCTTACCCGACGTACGCGATGGCCTCAAGCCCGTACACCGCCGCGTCCTCTTCGGTATGGCCGAACTGGGTGTCAATTATAACAAACCACACAAGAAATCAGCCCGTATCGTGGGCGAGGTGCTGGGTAAATACCATCCCCACGGCGACTCATCTGTTTACGATACCATGGTGCGGATGGCCCAGGATTGGTCGCTGCGTTACCCCATGGTTGACGGGCAGGGGAACTTCGGGTCCGTAGATGGTGATTCGCCGGCGGCCATGCGGTATACCGAAGCGCGCCTGAAGCGGATTGCCGAAGAAATGCTGGGTGATATCTACAAGGAAACCGTTGATTTCCAGCCCAACTTCGACGATTCGCTGGAAGAGCCAACCGTCATGCCCGCCAAGTTGCCCAACCTGCTGCTCAACGGCTCGTCGGGTATTGCCGTGGGTATGGCCACCAACATGGCCCCCCATAACCTGTCGGAAGTGGTCGACGGTATCACGGCTTACCTGGATAACAACGACATCACGGTTGACGAGCTGATGAAGCACGTGGTGGCTCCCGATTTCCCAACGGGCGGCACCATCTTTGGCATGAGCGGCGTGCAGTCGGCCTTCCGCGAAGGCCGGGGGCGCGTGGTGATCCGGGCCAACGCGACCATTGAAGAACACAAAGGCAAAACCCAGATCATCGTCACGGAGATTCCGTACATGATCAACAAGTCGGTGATGCTGGAGAAAACGGCCGACCTCATCAACGAAAAAAAGATTGAGGGTATTTCGGCGTTCCGCGATGAATCAGACCGCGATGGTATGCGGGTGGTGTATGACATCAAGCGCGATGCCAACGCCAGCGTAGTGCTTAACAACCTATACAAGCACACGGCCCTGCAATCGTCGTTCAGCATCAATAACGTGGCTCTGGTGAAGGGCCGCCCCATGATTCTGAACCTCAAAGACATGATGCGCTATTACGTAGAGCATCGGTATGAGGTAATTACGCGTCGCACCCAGTATGAACTGCGCGAGGCCGAAAAGCGGGCGCACATCTTGCTGGGTCTGCTCATCGCCCTTGATAATATTGACGCGGTGATCAAGCTGATCCGTGGTTCGCGCGATGCCGACGTGGCTCGCAAAGGACTGATGGAGGACTTTGCCTTGTCTGATGCCCAGGCGAAAGCTATTCTGGAAATGCGCCTCCAGCGCCTGACGGGCCTGGAACGCGCTAAAATCCAGGCAGAGTATGACGAACTGATGCGTGCTATTGCCGACTATAACGAGATTCTGGCGTCGGATGAGCGGAAGCGGCAGATTATCAAGATCGAGCTGGCCGACCTCAAAGACCGTTACGGCGATCCCCGTCGCACGCAGATCAACGCCCTGGCCGATGGTGACATCGACGACCTGTCGCTGATCGACGACGAGGAAATGATCATTACGATCTCGCACGAAGGCTACATCAAACGCACGCCGCTGACGCAATATCGGCAGCAGGGGCGGGGTGGTACCGGCTCGAAAGGAGCCACCAGCAAAGACGGCGACTTTACCGAGCATCTGTACTCGGCTTCGATGCATAACACCCTGCTGATTTTTACGCAGAAAGGGCGCATGTACTGGCTTCCGGTGTATAAGCTGCAGGAAGGTGCCCGCGATGCCAAGGGTAAGCCGCTGCCCAACTACATTCAGATTGAACAGGATGATAAAGTGCGGGCGGTGATCAACGTGAAAGACCTGGGCAACCCGGACTATATCAACAACAACTACATTGTGATGTGTACTGAGCAGGGCACGATCAAGAAAACGTTGTTGGAAGCCTATTCACGGCCCCGTCAGAGTGGTATCATCGCGATCACGATTGACCAGGAAGATCGTCTGCTCGACGTGGTTTTGACCAACGGTAGTAACGAAATTGTGATTGCCTCGCGGGCGGGTAAAGCCGTTCGGTTCAACGAACGCGGCGTTCGGCCCATGGGTCGTACGGCGGCCGGGGTGAAAGGCATCACGCTTGATGAATCACAGCCCGACGATAGGGTAGTGGGCATGGTGTGCATTGGTAGCCCTGATGCGCAACTGCTCGTGATTTCGGAAAACGGCTATGGCAAACGGTCGCCTATCGACGAGTATCGGATCACAAACCGCGGCGCTAAAGGCGTTGGTACACTGAAGGTGACGGAAAAAGTAGGTGCCCTGGTGGGTATTCTGGAAGCCTCAGATACCGTTGACCTGATGGTCATCAACCGGTCGGGCATTTTGCTGCGGACGCCTGTACGGGAAATCAACGTGATTGGCCGCAATACACAGGGTGTTCGCGTGATCAAGCTCCGTGAAGGCGACGCTATCTCGTCGGTAACAACGGTGGTGCAGGATGACCTGGATGAGGATGGAGGTGTGACCAGTACGTTAACCGACGGCCCATCTGACGGCGTGGTTGAGGTAACAGATAGCCCAGATGAAGTTTCTGCTTCGTCGGCAGAATAGAGCGCGTGTGTACCAGGTAACGAAACCGAGTCGCTGGGATTAAACCGGCGACTCGGTTTTGCGTCTAAAAACAGAAGGAAATGTGTAATTTCGTTCTTAGTTTCAAAATCAACCCAATAAGTACGCTACATGGCACAATCCATGAAACAAGTCCTGATCCTATCGGCCGCCTCGCTGTTTTCGTTGACAGCTATGGCCCAGAACAAAGCGATTCTGTTGAAAGAGCAGGGTGCGCTCGATAAGGCCAAAACAGAAATCGACGCCAACGTGGCTGAGCCTAAACTGTCGGGTAAAGCCAAAACCTGGTATACCAAAGGGCAGATTTATGAAGCCATTGCCTTGGATCCAAAGCTGAACACGCTCGATTCAAACGCCGCGATGGTGGCCTATGAGTCGTATAAAAAGGCCTTGGAAGTAGAGCCGAATGGTGGCAAAATGGGCAAAGAGATCAACGAAGCCCTGACGGGTAAGATGATGTATTCGGCCATGATGAACCAGGGGGTTCGGAAATACCAGGCTAAAAATTATGATGCAGCTTATGCCGCTATGTCGATGGCTGCCCAGATTAATCCTGCCGATACCACAGCACCTATGTATGCGGGTATCAGTGCCCAGCAGGCAATGAATGCGAAAGGGGAGGGGGCAAACAAAGCCACCTATATGACCCAGACGAAAGAGCAGTTTGAGAAATATGGTGCCAACGGTGGTCGCGACGCTACTATCTGGGCTTCACTGGCGCAGATGTATAACAACGACAAAGAAACCGACAAAGCCCTGGCTACGCTCGATAAGGCGTTGAAAGTGCTACCGGGCAATCGTGATCTTAATGCCACCCGCGTGAGTATCCTGCAATCGTCGGGCCGGGTAGATGACGCCATCGCCAGCATGAAGGATTACTATGATAAGAATCCGACCGACGTGCAGTCGGCGCTGAACCTGGCTATCCTGTACGACAATAAAGCCACTGAGTATGAGAAGGAAGCCAAAAAAGCACTCGACTCGGGTAAGAAAGGTGGTCAGCTGAGCAAGAAAGTGGCCGACGAAAAGGCGGTACTAGACACGTACAATGCTGAGGCAGCCCGTTTGGCAGGTGCCATCAAGAAGCAACCCAAAAACGCCGAACTGAAACGTCAATTGACCGACTTGCAGGCTAAAGTAGTTGAGCAGAAAAAGAAAATGGCTGATCTGGACGCTCAGATGAAAGAAGAAGCCGCTAAAGGAGTAGATGGTGCCGCCATGCAGAAAAACGCGGGTGAGCTAACCAAGAAAGCCACCGAGACCCGTGAACTGTCGAAGGGTTACTACAACAAAGTGCTGGCTACGGATCCCAATAACTTCGAAGCTAACTTTAACCTGGGCGTATATTACTTCAACGAAGGTGCCGAGATGAAGCGCGAAGTTGATAACATGAGCATGGCTGATTACACGAAAAACGGCAAAGAAGTAGAAGGCCGCGTTTGTGGCAAATTCAAGCAGGCATTGCCGTACTTCACGAAAGCAAAATCGGTGAAAGCTGATGACAACTCGTTGAATACATCGCTTGAGCAATT
The DNA here is from genome assembly GCF_017353185.1 of Fibrella rubiginis. GTDB lineage: Bacteria > Bacteroidota > Bacteroidia > Cytophagales > Spirosomataceae > Fibrella > Fibrella rubiginis. The sequence continues at coordinate 426,886 of NZ_JAFMYV010000002.1, forward strand.
AGAAACGATTCTGAAGCAATTTGAAGGCAAGAACATTGCCTGTGTAGAATCGAAATAAGCCGTAAGGGTAAGGGCGCTGATAAAAGGCGCCCTTATTTTATCATCATCTACTTAACATAATATAAATTATACAACTCAACTGGTGTAGGTTAGCCATCCTGTGTGAAGACCTTATCCACGTGAAACGTTAACGTACTACTAGAGAAAGACTTAGGTGGCCAAATAGGGCTATACACCCTGTATAGGGGGTTCTGCAGCGGCACGAAGTAACCCTGGTACCCATGAAAAAGCCCGCCTGAAGCGGGCTTTTTGTGAAAGAGCCAACCCGTGCCTACTTGAAGTAAAACCCGTTTGGCGCAATACCCACCTTAGCCGAATCAAGCAATACACCTGTAGCCCGGTACCGCACCACCGTGCCGCCCCGGTTGAAATCTTTTGCGTCGCCACCGTAGATAATGTTCGTGGCCGGGTCAACGCCAAGGCCGTAGAAACTTCGGTTGATGAGTGGCCTGTCTAATGGAATGCTCGTGGCGGCAGCAGGTGTGCTGTACACGGCCCCACCGAAGGTAAAGTACAGCGTTTTGGTGGTGTTATTGAACACCATGTTGCCTGGATTATCGAGCACAGGTTTTCCTCCAATCGTGACGCGGCTGACGATCTGGCGCGTGGTTGGATTGATTCTTATCAGCTCAGCGGTGGTGGGCACCAGTTTATTGGTCGTATAATCAAAGGCATACTTGCCACTGCACAACACATATACCACGTTGTTGTCCGGGTCGTAGGCCATCGACGTTGGCCGGTCGCCAACGGTAATGGTCGTTACTACCTGATCGGTATCGGTATTGATGACTGACACGGTATTATCAACGCCAAACCCGCCGGAATTAGCTACGAAGACTTGGTTGCCGGCTAGTACAAGCTGCTCCGGACCGCCGCCTACCGTAATCTGCTTAAATGCCTGTCGACCGGCCAGGTCAACAACGGCCACGTTGGGCCCTACTGTTTTGCCCCCCCAGCAACTTACGTACGCTTTAAGGTACTGCCCATTTTGGGGCGGCGCGGCGACCATGTAGCGGGGTTGCTCAACGGCTAGCTGGGCGGCGCTTATCCCCTTCTGAATGGTACCGATGTTGCGAAACGTGCTGCTTTCCACTACTTCTACCTTGTCGCTGTTGTTCACGACGAGATACCCTTTTCCGCCGATTTCAATATATGACTGTAGCACATCGCCAAGGGGACGATCATTGACCGCCGAAAAGATGTTGGGGGCCGTAACCTGCCCGGTTTGGGCGTTGAGCAAGCTGACGGAAGCGTTTCCTTTCTTAAACGCCCCTTCTTCCATAACCAGGACTCCCGATTCAAACGGCTCAGTACGGACAGGCTCAGTAACCGAACAACTCTGTAGAATAAAAAAGCCCGCCGTAGCCAATAGGGCAACACAGCCGGAACGGCCCAGAGGCCTTGTATTAGTGAAATGCATAAGCAAGTTGCAGCCGCCCGTTAAGACCGGGCATGGCCTTGTTTTCAATGGTTTGATAAATAGACTGGGTAAGATTGTTAACCTGTAGGCTTCCCGTGAAACCCGGCAGCTGGGTAAAGCGATGATGTAGCTGAGCGTTGACGAGCCAGAACGCCCGCAGCGAATGCCCGTGGTCGGCCTGTGTGGCCTGGGCACCCGTGTAGCTAACCTGCCCCCCTATTGTCCAGGCTTTGTGGGTAACTGAGTGTTGACTGTTAATGACCCACACGGGTGCGTAGGGCAATTGTAATCCCAGGGTAGAGGCATCCTGCACGGCAGGGCCAGCCACTTCATTTACCCGTGTATAAGCCAGATTAAGGCCGTTTTGCCAGGTAAATGCCCCTTTTTTAACCGTATAGGTAACCTGACTTTCCAGTCCCCGGCTGCGTACCACCTGCACATTACGGGGTGACCAGTAACCGGCGTTAGCCTGGGGTAGCCACAGAATCCAGTCGTGAATCAGCGTATGGTAGGCTGTCAGCAGCAGCCGGAGGGATTGGTTGGGACGAGGAGTTCGTTCAAGGGTAAAGCCTCCCTCCTGACTCCAGCCGCTTTCGGGTCGTAACGATTCGTTACCCCCCGGTCGCCAGAAACGGTCGTTGAGCGTGGGCATCCGGTAAGTACGGCTTAAGTGCAGGCGACCCGTGAGCGAAAAGCCGGGGCGGTCCACGAGGCGGTAGGTAGCGCCCAAAGCGGGTACAGGTGGTGGGGAAAAGCCACTCGCCCACCCCTGCCTAAACTGGCCTGTTACGGTAAGGCGAGGGGTTAGTATGCCCGTAAGCAGCGCATACCCATCGGCCCGCGTCTGGCTCTGCTGTCCCTGGTAGGCTGCAATCTGGCCCATGGCCATAATGGATTCTGCCCCCACCCGGATCGTCCAGCCGGGGTTGGTGACCTCTTGAGCGTGCAACGACCAGGTTTGCTCTGCCCGCACTACAAATTGCCGGGTGGTTGAGGGTTCGTCAAGATGAGCAAGGGGGCTAACGTAGCGTAAATAGTCCTGGATGAAGCCCAGTTGTACGAGCCATTCCCGTTTGCTCTGCCCGCCCGATAGTTGTGCCGTCAGTCGCAGACTCTCGTCTTGTTGCCGCTCCCCCGTAGTCGATTCACCAATGCCCGGCTGAAGATAGCGGTCAGCCGATTGCCACCAGCCGTGCAGGGCCAGCAGCGAATGGCTGGTCAACTGCCCGAAAATGGATTGGGTAATGGCCCATTGCCGGATACCCGCGTTGGTTTGTTCTTCGATGGGTTTGCCAAAACGGGATAGATTCTGATACGGAAAGTTATTGGCCAGTGTCAGGCCGTAACTGCCCGTTTGCCCCGACCACCGCCCCGACCTGCTACCATAGCGCAGGGTTACTTGACCAGCATATCGGCCGAAGCTGCCGACATCAGCCATAACAGCACCACGAAGGCCCGGTGTCCAGCTGGGTGTCGTTTGCAAAGCAAGCACCCCCGATACCGCATCGGCCCCGACTACGGTATTGTAACTCCCCGTTTGCAGACTGAGTCGGTTAAAGGCAATGCCCGGAATTAAGGCTAAATCCTGTTGCCCAAGCATGGGCGAGCTTAGGGGTAAACCATTCCAGTTGACTGTACTATGTGACGGTCCTGTTCCCCGAACCGACAGGGTGCTCAACATGCCGTTGCCATAGTTGCGTACAGATACCGGTAGCACAGTGGGTAAGGCATCGGCCAGTGAACGAAGATTGGTTAGTTGTAACAGGCTGCTGTCTGTCTGCCAGGTGCCCAGGCCCACGGTAAGTGTCGGCTGCACGCGGTCAACTACCTGAACCGTATCGAGCCAGATGGATTGACGTACCTGTCCCAGTACCAGGTGAGCAAACAGGATCATGCCAGTTAATAAACCTGACACAACCCCTAACCGGATACGACAGCCATACACTGCTGACCGAACCACTCCATCCTCGTGCATAACCACGGCTACCCTTGCGGGAGCCACTAAGCATCAGCAGACGGCTTTCACCCGAAACCAGTCTGACGGTTTATGACGTGGCAGGTCTCCTGGCTTGTTCAATTGGTTGCACGGCCTTCCCATCCGGACTACCAGATAGTGGCGTTGTAGCATGGGCAACCAACGTAATTGAACCTACAGTTGCGGGGACAGCACCGGCTTTTGACGGTTTCCCTTTTCAGCCCGGTCGTTCAGAATAAACGGCGGGCACCACGGCAATTGGCTGCAAAGGTACGGAAAGAAAAAGTGCCTAGGCAGGGGTGTATTCGCGGAAGGTGCCGTCGGTGTAAAAAATGAGGATCCGGTCGATCTGTTTACCGGCTATCGGACTAACATCCGCTGATTGCTGTAGCGATCCTTCAGATACGGCAATCGGTTTTGGAACGTTTGGTCTGTTTACGGAGGCTGATCGTTCGGTATTGATATCGCTAGGCGCTACTAAGGGTCGCTCAGTACGGGTTTGTCCGCGGGTAACATCCAGGCGGCCTGCCGTTGAATCAGCAGTGGGTGCTTGTTCGGTTAACAATTGTACATCATCATCCAGAAACCACTCGTAGTTGAATTCCGGAAATCGCCGGACTATCTTTTGAATGATGTCGAGGCTGGGCCGATTCCGACCAGAGAGAATATGGGAGATACTGGACCGTTGCACCCCAATATCATCAGCCAGATACGATGGAGACAAGTTTTTGGTGAGCAGTACCTGTTTAATTTTGTCATTGATTGACATGTGTAACTAGCAGATTGATAACACACAAATGTAAATGACTAATGTAAATTTAACAAATGTAAACCTTGATAAAAAAGAAACCCCGACTTAACAAATGTAAATCGGGGTTAACCTGACCAATAAGTTCCGTGTTACAATTGTACTGCGCCTTTACGAAGCAGCATCAGAAACGCTGGCTTGGTTAAACAGCTACGTTGTTCTCCCGCAACGCATCATTCAACGATGTTTTCAAATCGGTGGAGGCTTTGCGTTGACCGATGATTAGCGCGCACGGAACCTGAAAATTGCCGGCTGGGAATGACTTGGTGTAGCTACCCGGAATGACTACAGAATTAGCAGGTACTAAACCCTTATATTCTTTAGGTTCGCTACCCGTCACGTCGATCACTTTTGACGATCCTGTAATGGTTACGCCTGCTCCCAGAACGGCTCGCTCGCCTACCCGGGCACCTTCCACAACAATGCAACGTGAGCCAATGAATGCACCATCACCGATGATAACAGGAGCCGCTTGGGGCGGTTCCAATACGCCGCCAATACCTACGCCGCCACTTAGGTGAACATCACTGCCAATCTGAGCGCAGCTACCTACCGTTGCCCAGGTGTCGACCATGGTACGCTCGCCTATGTAAGCACCTATGTTTACGTACGACGGCATAAGAATTGCCCCCGCAGCAATGAAAGCACCGTAACGAACAGTGGCTGGTGGCACCACCCGAACGCCGGCGGTAGCGAAGTCTGTCTTGAGAGGAATTTTGTCATGGTAATGAAAAATGCCGACTTCCTGGGCCTGCATTGGCTGGCTCACGAAGTAAAGAAGGATGGCTTTTTTAATCCACTCATTTACCTGCCACTCCCCTCCCATTATAGGTTCTGCTACGCGTATATTTCCGTAATTCAACTCGCGTATAACGGTGTCAATGGTGTGTTTGTATTCTGGATTTGAGAGCAAACTTCTGTCCTGCCAAACTGCTTCGACGGCAGTGATGTGTTGGTTCATAATATAAAGTGAAACTAGAGTTGCAAGTTGCTAAACGATTGATAATCAGCAAGTAATTGTTGAATGCAAAACCCAAAAGCAAATTTTATTTTGTTATGATTCGCATAGAGGATCCATTACAAGATAAATCTATTTGCCTGTTTGCAAAATGAATGCTGACGTAACAAATATAAAGGGTAACGGTCCATATAAGATAGTGTCTCAAGAGTTGGCTACCATAGAGATATACCACTTGTAAGGCTGTTGCCCAATGCCTCCTCTCCTATTAATACAATTAATGCCTTCCAAATCTTATGCCTATGATCATGTAATGAATCTGGCAGGTTGAAGTGTTTATGACAGTACCAGTATAAGATTGGTTGTTGTTATCTGTAGCCACTAGTTGGCTTATATCAGTATCGAGGAAAGACTGATGGTGTAGTATGTAGAGCAGGTTTGCCATAAGCATGCTGTTGCTTTGGTTACCCTGTCTGTAGAAGCGAATCTACGACCAGTGCGGTATTAGCAGGATCCTGTCTTACAACTTGGTCGTGTTGGTCGTGTTTGTAGGAGCTTTTATTTCGGACTCACTAGGTGTATGGTTATACCCAGTCTATGACCAGATCCTCTTCCTTATCAATACGGATTGATCCCACTGAGAATAATAGACTTCCATCATTCTTCGATAGCAGCATCCACCTTACTGACTGAACTGACGAATCAATAGAGACGAAAGAATCATTTAGCAAATACGATAGTCAATTTTAGCAAATGCGTTATACAGGCAGCAAATATTAGTAAATAATATTAGTATTACTAAATATTATCGAAAAAACTGACAGATTGGCTAAAAAATTAATCAAAAATAATAGCAAAAAGACGAAATTTAGCGCAATATGTTAGCAAATAGATGATTTTACTAAATATTGCTGTGGTATTTACTAATCGATTTGCTAAACCGCATCCTTTTCTGCTAAATCTACTCGCTTGTAGTTGCGCCCTCTCTTTATCAGTTCATACGCGTATATTTGAGGCCGTTAACCAAACCTGTTTATATCCGAATGGCAACCATTAAAGTAGCGATCAACGGTTTTGGACGTATTGGACGTCTCTCCTTCCGTCGATTATTGGAAAAAGAAAATATTGAGATCGTTGCTATCAACGACCTAACCGATAATAATACCCTTGCCCACCTGCTGAAATACGATTCAGTACACGGCCGGTTCAATGGTCAGGTAGAGGCCGATGCAGATAGCCTGACTGTAAATGGAAAGCGGATTCATGCCTATGCAGAGCGCGACCCTAAATTACTTCCCTGGGCTTCTTTAGGCATCGATGTCGTGCTTGAGTCGACAGGACGTTTTGTGGATGAAGCAGGCGCAGGCCAGCATATCACAGCCGGTTGCAAAAAGGTGGTTATATCGGCTCCTGCCAAAGGCAACATTCCAACCGTAGTACTCGGTGTAAATGACAACATCCTGACCGGTAACGAGACAATTATCTCCAACGCCTCCTGCACAACTAACTGCCTGGCTCCAATGGCAAAAGTCCTTGACGATAATTTCGGTATCGAACGGGGTTTTATGACCACTATTCACGCCTACACGGCTGATCAGAACTTGCAGGACGCGCCTCATTCTGATATGCGCCGCGCGCGGGCAGCTGCCTTGTCCATTGTACCAACCTCTACAGGTGCAGCTAAAGCCATTGGCTTGATCATGCCCCATCTGAAGGGAAAACTCGACGGTAATTCGATGCGCGTACCAACGCCGGATGGGTCGATCACTGATTTTTCTGTAATTCTGAAAAAAGAGGCAACCGTAGAGGAAATTAACCGGGTCATGAAGGAAGCTGCAGAGACAACCATGAAAGGTATTCTGCACTACGAAACAGATGAACTGGTATCGGCTGATATTATCGGTAGTTCCTACTCATGCATTTTCGATTCGAAACTGACCACCTCGATGGGCAACTTTGTCAAAGTAGTTGGCTGGTACGATAATGAGTACGGCTACTCAAGCCGTGTGGCTGATTTGATGGAACGTTTGTTCAGCTAAAAAGGTAAGCGTTAACGATCGTATTACTACACACCAAGAGAGGCTGCCCCAATCAGGGCAGCCTCTCTTGGTGTAGCTTAGGTCAACGTACTGTTTTTTGACTAACTAGATAGTTTATTGAGAAGCCTTTGGCAAAGAACATCGCCTCATACTTGGTTTGAATACCCAGATGGCGTTCGTTCAGTGGTGATTTATAAAGGTCATTCGTCCAGTCGAGCAACGTGAAGCCATTGGCAGGTAGCGAATCCAGGCTGTAAGCGAAAAAAGGAAGATTATCTGTCTTTAGGTGAAGAAATCCTTCAGGTTTCAGTAGACGACTATACATGGCCAGAAATTTGGCGTAGGTAAGCCGGTGTTTTTCCTGTTTATCACGCGGTTGCGGATCGGGGAAGGTAATCCATAGCTCGCTGATCTCACCGGGAGCAAAGAATTCCTCCAGGTATTGGATATCCGTTCGCAAAAAGGCCACGTTGGTTAAGTTTTCGGTCAATGCCTGTTGTGAGCCCCGGGCAATACGGTCACCTTTTACATCCACACCGATAAAGTTTTTAGCAGGGTAGGCATGGGCCAATCCCACCGTGTACTCCCCCTTGCCACAGCCTAACTCAACCACGATTGGCTGGTCGGTAGGAAACTGATCACGATTCCAGGCACCTTTGATGGTAGTGTAAGTCGGTTTTCCCCGCTCAATGACATTATAGGCCAGTCGGTTCTGTTCGAATCGCTGTAATTTCAATCGACCACTCATTCTTGTTTAATCTAAGGGGGCCAACTCGGCCACTATATAGGTACTGCCCGTTACCAGGACCAGATCTGCAGGCGTAGCCCTGGCTAATGCGGCTGCCAGGGCCACATTCACATCCTCATACACCGCACCTATCTTACCGTGCCGCATGGCTGTTTCGGCTAATTCGGCGGCGGGAAGCGCTCTGGGTAACTGGGCAGCACAAAAGTAATACTGGGCATCGTCCGGAAGGAGCGGCCAGATAGCCGCTACTTTTTTTTCACGCACAAGGCCCATCACGATATGAAGTTGCTCATGCGGGACCGTATAAACCGTATCGAATAATGCCCGCAAACCAGGTTCATTATGAGCCGTATCGGCAATGACAAGGGGCAACGACATGTTGTCTGATTGCGGAATAGAGATAGTCTGAAACCGACCACGCAAACCTGTCTGACTCAACACAGACGCGCAACCAGCCCTGATCGCCTCATCTGAAACTGGCCATTGGCTGCTTAACACCGCTAGCGATGTAAGCACTGTTTGTAGATTCTGTAGCTGATAAAGACCAGGTAAGGCCAATCCAAGGGAAAGCGATTTGTCGGCGTCTAGCTGCTGAGCCTCAATCAGGCGAATACCATTGGCTAAACCAGCATCTACACACTGCCAAACCGTTTCGGCATACGTGATGGGCGCCTGTTGTCTGGCAGCGACAGCGTCGAACACAGGCCAGGTCTCAGGATGGCGTTCTCCAATTACCACCGGCACGCCGGGCTTGATAATACCAGCTTTCTCAGCGGCAATAAGCGGTAGCGTCTCACCTAAAATATCGGTATGGTCAAAGCCAATGTTGGTAATCACGCTCAAGTCAGGGGTGATGACATTGGTTGAATCCAGCCGACCGCCCAGGCCCACTTCCACAATGGCCAGGTCGACCTTTTCACGGGCGAATCGGTCAAAGGCCATCGCTACCGTTACTTCAAAAAAGGAAGGTGATCGTTGCTCAATAACTGCCTGGTTGGCCACTACAAAATCCACTACCGCCTGCTCGTCAATTGCTTGTCCGTTGACTCTAATCCGTTCAGTGAAGGATTTAAGGTGTGGTGAGGTATAAAGCCCCACCCGGTATCCAGCCGACTGGTAAATACTGGCCAGTAGGTGTGAGGTACTCCCTTTCCCGTTAGTTCCTGCCACGTGTATACTGGGAAACTGATGATGTGGCTCACCCAGGGCCGCCAGCAGTGCCAGCGTATTGTCAAGGCCGGGTTTGTAGGCAGTGGCCCCAACCCGGTGAAAAACAGGTAGCCGGTCATAGAGATAGCTGACCGCTTCAGAATACGTCATGAACAAGAAAAAGGCAAAACGCGATGATGCGTTGCTATCTGGCGCTGATGGTTACCGTTAACGTGCCTACGGTGATCTCCGACGGGGTTACAGACCCTTTCGGCCGCAGGCGGAACCGCAGCACCTGCCGCTGGTAGAAACGCTCCACAGACGGGCTTACGGTCTGGGTCATGGGGCGCGCCGAGACAATGTTACCATCACTGTCTACCCGAATCTGATAGATAATTTTGCCGCCCTCATCTGAATCATCTTTATCGAGGCGATTGTTGCCAAACGCCCAACCCGAAACGTTCAGCGCTACCCCCGACGATGAGCCACCGGGTTTGCCATAAAACTCTTTAGCGTTAATATTTCCGTCGGGATTACCCTTATCCCCTACGCCAGACCGGTCGTCTCCGTTATTGTTGCCTCCTATACCCGACGCTTTACCATTGGTGCCGTTGGAACCACCCGACCCCGACGATTTTTTGTAGAGTGCATTCGGATCTACGGTCTCTACTTTTTTAGCCGGTTCCGTACGGGGCGGGGCCGATACGGTTTTAGGGGAGGACGCTTCAGGACGCTTCGTTTCAGGCCTGTCAGGCACGGTAACGGGGCTTTCAGCCCTTGAGGCAATGATTGGTTTTTCGGAAACTGTTTTTGCCGGTTTTGCCTCCGGGGTACGTTCAGACGGCGTTGGCCGGGTGCGTTCCACACGGGGCGTGGTGGCCACTTTGGGGTTAGGCTTGTCGTCGGAACGCTTCACGTTTTCCGCCCTCGGCGATGGGTTGGGTTTGTTATACGTCTGCACCGACCCGCTACCCACGTCTGACGTGCCGAAGTTTACTTCAATGTATTCCACGGGTGGCGGCTGGGGCGTACTAGCCGAGATGCTGACCAGAAACAGCACAATCAGCAGCAACACCATCATGGCAAACGACCCCGCAAAGGCGGCCGTCCGGGCTTCAGCTTCGTTATCGTAGGCAATACGCATGAGAGTTGGTGTCGATGGACAGGGTTGACGATGCCAAAATAACGGTAGAACGGCCATTTTCGTTGTTAGGGTCGCTATAAACTACAAAAAAGGCGGCCATCAGGCCGCCTTTTTTATGCGCTAACAAACTGACAACCTACCGGTTACGCACAATTATAGCGTGTGTGCCGGTGAATTGAGTAAGTGAATCTTTATGAGCGGCAGCCTCACTGAGGGTGGCAGCACCCAGGGCCGCTACCTTAATCAACTCACCTTTATGAGTTGGTAGGATCGCTGCATCTGTGTAACCGGCAGCAACAAGTCGTTTGCGTAAGCGAAGGGCGTTATTGCGGTTAGCAAAACTTCCCACCACAAGGGCATATGGACTACCACCAAAAGGCCGAACAACCACCCTGTTTGTTTTGACAGCCTTTTTAACCGGAGCAACCGCAGCTTTTATCGGCAGTGACGCCTTAACAGCAACAGGCTCAACCGTTGGCGTTGGCACGGCTACTGCTACAACCTCTTTTTCAGGGGCCAGATCAGGCTTCTTAGCCGCCGGGGCATCTGGTGACGGAGCAGGGGTCGGAACAGCCGTAGTCATTCCATTACCCAGTTCCTCCTCAACTGGAACAGCAGGAACAGACGGGGTGACAACCGCAGCCGAAGGCTTCACGTCTTCAGCAGCGGTGGCACGTGACCACGTTGGCATTGATGCGGGAGCAAACACCCGAAACATGGATGCCGGATTCAAACTGCTTTGTAGACCCTGATTAGGATGCAATACAGTGAAATAGCTGATGAAACCAAGTGACCCGGCCAAAAATGCTACGGCAGCCCAGCGCCAACCCGGCGACAACTGCCGAACGGGCATCTCCAGCACGGGCACGTCATCATCAGCAGAATCAACGGCCGCCACGAACAGGGGGTTTCGTTTGGGCTCACCGGCTGCTTCAAGCATGGGCTGAGTCAGCAGCACAGGAATAGTCTGGTATTGAACAGGTCCCAGTCCGTATGCACTGCTAAGGAAATTATGCCGCAGTTCGGGATCAAACTGCAGGCTATTCTCCGCATTCAGCGAAAACAGGCCAATACCATCAATGGAATAGCTACCCTGCTGTTGCGCCGTTTGCTTGATCTCCTGCACAAAGGCGTCTATGTGATTCAGCGCCGCCTCGCGGTTGCAGCGTTCATGGAACATGAGGTAATTGACCAGAATGCCATCATCGAGCCGCATAGCCTCATTAAAGGCCAACCGGCGACGGGGTGGCAGAAACAGGCCATCCCGTTCGTTGTAGGAAGCCGACACAGCATGGGTCAGGAACGCGCCCAAACCAGGCACAACAAGACAGTCATACTGATAAAGCAATTTTTTGAGGTAGTCGCCGATGGGTTGCATAGTCATCAAAAAGAGTAGGAGATTCCGCCGAGAAAGTTAAGTCCTTGCACCCGGTAATACAAATACCGCTGATACGTTTGGCCGAGGATGTTATTAAACGAGATAAACGCCGACACCTGCTTACCCAGCAGGTAATCGATTTTCAGGTTCAAATCATAGATAACAGGCAGACGAACGGTTTCGTTGGTGACGAAATTTTTATTGTGAATGCCGCCGTAAACGTAAAAATCAGACGTAACAAACAGCTTTTTCTCCAGTGAATAGCTGTTTTGCCAACTGGCCGATACCCGCGGCCGGCCCCAGGCTTCATCCAGCCGGTCCAGATCATACCGGAACACGTCGGCTTTCAGCGTTGACCGGAAATTATCGTTGGGTGAATAGCCAATCTGTCCCGACAGGGTCAACACCTGCGCGTAACCGCCGTCGTAGAGGGTATAAAATTTTGTTGTGTCGGCCAGGGTATTGTTGAAGGCATAGAAATTACGGTAACGGGCATACGACACTTTACCCTCGTAGCTGAATCCATTGCCCAACTGTCCTTTCGAGCCGCCGTAGATGTCGTAGGATTTAGTAGTGTTAGCCAGCACCACGTCGGGAGCCAGCCAGCGGTTTTCCGACAGGAAGCTTTGCAGGGTGTTCCGCACAATATCGCCGTCGAGGCCCGCAAAGAAGTGGATGTTCCCCGCCGGCACCACGTCGATATTGACGACCGGGAAGGCCCGGGTGTTGTTGATACCCAGCCGTTTGTCAGTTTCGTTAACGGCGTTTAAGGCCAGGGTGACCGCAAAATTCGGAGCCGTGTATTTAAACGCCGGACGCAGCCGAAACAAATTACGCGTATCTGTCTCACGATCAACACGTTGGGTCAGGCTCGCGTCTGCATCGACCAAGGCCACAATGTTATCGGTAATGGCGAGTGAACTTTGAAAATGGGTGCTCCAGTCGGTTTCGGCGGCGCGGTAGGCATCGCGCAGACTCGACAAATTTGTGCGCAGCGAATAGTCCACCGCCTGGTCTTTACCCGTGTTTTCGATACCCAGGTTAAGCCGGAATGTGCTAAGGCGCTGCAAGAGACTGTCCCGATTGGGCACTACCCGCGCGCCATTTTCGGTAATGGGCCGGTAACCATAGAAAAAGTACCGTTGCTGATCGAAGCCCACGCCGCCGGTTAGTTTCATGTTGCCCGTATTGTAACTGCCCTTCAGGTCGAGGCGGGTTTCGCGCTGCGCCGAATTAGCCCCATCCACCGGCCCGATAGCCGACGCCAAATGCCGCGCCGACGCCTCCACCCCCAGCCCACTGGCAGTGGAGGTCTGGTAAAATCCTTCGCCGTAAAAGGTATTGTAGTTGCCCGCTCCGATTTTTACATAGTTCGATAAGGCCGTGCGCCCCTCGGCCTGAGCCTGAGCGGGGGTAAGCACCGTAGGCTGAATACGCGGGTCGCCAATGGTCAGTTTGCGGTCCTGAAATTCGTAGGTCAGCTTACGGGCGTCGGTGTTTGGCTTAGGAGCCGGAATCTTGTTGATGATCCGGGTGGCGGGTGGCAACTCAATCCGACGGCTTTTCTCGACGGTGATTTCCTGACTCTCAATTTCGCTGGGTTTGGCCGGCTTGGTCGGCTGTTGCGCCAGCATGACCGACGGCAGGCCAAATAGCAACAGCCCACTGACCAACAGCGATTTAGTAACTGAATGATGGGGAATTGACATACGGTTGGATAGGGTCATTATTTAGGTTCGCCAAGGGAATCACGCTTCTTTTTGGCTTCGGCCACAATCTCCGCATCAGCGGCATTGTCGATGATCGAACTCAGAACGGCACGGGCCTGCGCCGTTTCACCCAAGGCAATGTTATTGTCAGCAACGAGCAAAAAGGCCTTGCCTTTCCAGTAATCGAAACCGTCGAACACCTGGTTGAACTTCAGCAGGGTGGCAATCGACTCCTTGTATTTTTTCTGCCGGTATTGCGCGTCGCCAATCAGGTAATTGGCTTCGGCACCACTCACGTCTTTCGCCAGAGCTACCGTCTTTTCAAAATCGGCAATGGCCGTTTTATAGTCAGCTTTGGCCAGGGCTACCTTACCCAGCACCAGTTGCGCGCGGTTTTGTGCACCCGGCACCACGTTACCGCCATTCACCAGTTCACGGGCATACACCGCTGCCGAGTCAATTTTGTAGACCAGGTACGTGTCCATCAAACCCAGTTGGGCATTTACCTGATCAGTACGGTCATTGGCGCGGCTCAGCACAAAGCGGTAATTCCTGACGGCGTTGGCGTAGTTCTGCCCTTTCCGCTCCAGCTCAGCCGCACGCGATGCTGCTTTCGTGGCAAAATCGGTCTGCCCCGACTGCACCAGCTGGTTATAGAGTTTCAGCGCACTCGCTACGTCGCCGGTTTTGGCGTAGGAGTCAGCACCATAGTACCGCGCCTCGGCCCCATTGGCACTGTTGGGGTATTCCTGCACAAAGGCCTTGAAAGCCGTGATGGCCTGCGGGTATTTACCCGCGAAATACAGCGACTTGGCATTTTCCAGTTCAGCTTTCTCGGTGTCGGTGCTACCGGGGTTTTTCTTTTTATAGTCGCCCAGGGCACCGGAAAATTCTTCGGCCCGACCGGCGTCGTCGAGCACGTTTTGTAAGCCAAGCAGCGCACTTTGCGCCTGGGGCGTGTTGCCATAGTCAGACAGGATACGCTTGTAATCGGCTACGGCGGGGTCGTACTGCTGTTGGTTACTGTAGGCTACGGCCCGCTTCAACAGCGCAGCCGGAATAAGATAACTGCTTGGCTTCGTGCTGATTAACCGCGAGAATCCATTCACAGCACCACCGAAATTTCCTTTCTCGAAGTCGACGTTGGCCGTTTGGAACAGGGCATCGTCGGCGTAGCGCGAGTTGGGGTTCTTTTGCACCTGATCAAACAGAGTGCGGGCTTCGGCATCACGCCCTACGTAGGTGAAAATAATGGCCTTCTGGTAGGTTGCGTAGTCGGCGTCGGCACGGCCGGTTTCAATGGCGCGGTCGTAGGCCTGCACCGCTTCGGTATACTGCTTGGTTGCCAGCAAACAGTCGGCGGTGCGGATCAGCGCATCACCCAGCAACACGGCATCGTCGGGATTCGACCTGGTGAAGGCCCGGAAATAAGTCAATGCTTTGGCGTAGTCTTTTTGGTTATAGTACGCATAGCCCAGCCCATACTGCGCCCTGCTGGCGTAGGTGCCCGATTTGATGGCAGCATAAAGCGGTATGGCTTCGGTGAATTTTTTCTGTGCTGATAGCGCCTCGGCTTTCCAGAACGTGGCGTCGGCCTTTACATTATCATCGGCGGGGGTGGCAATGGCCTTATTCAGGTTCACCAGAGCCGCATCATACCGTTCGGCGTTGAAATCGGCCACCGCCTGGTTGAAGGTCAGCCGTTGGTAGGTGGCATTGATGCGGGGAGTACGGCGTTTAAGTTTTTCCAGATACGCAATAGCTACCGGGTAGTTGTTCGAGGCCAGATAGCCCTCGCCCAGTAGTTCGTTGGCTTCGTTCTCAAACTTGCTGTCGGGGTATTTTTTCAGGAAATCGTTCAGTTCGTTGATAGCATCGGCCCCGCGCTGCTGATCGAGCTGTAGCTTGGCATGGGTGAAACGGGCCTCTTCCTGAATGGAGGGATTAAACGACAACCGCCCCGCCTGATCAAATGCCGTCAGCGCGTAGGCTGGGTTGTCGGTCTGTAAATAGCTGATTCCCAGCGTATAGGCGGCATACTGCGCGGTGGTATCCTTCCCTCCTGCCGGGCCTTTGAGCTGGTTGATGGCTTCGGCATAATTGCCCGTTTTATAGAGCGATTGCCCGTAGCGGTAACGAACAGCCGCTGGAACAGCCGTGCCCTTGGCTGCTATGTAGCGTTTATAAGCCGGAATAGCCCGGTCATATTGCCCTTGCCGGTAGTAGACCTCGGCCGTAAACAAACTCACCTCGGCCAGAGTGTTGCCCGGTGACCGTGCCAGCAGTGGTTCGGTATAGGCCGTTAACTCGTCGTAGCGCCCCTGTTTATAGAGAGCCTGCGCAATCCAGTTGGGTACTTCGTTCTTGTAGGTTGGATCATTCTGGATACGCCGGAAGTCGTTCACGGCTTCGGCGTAGTTGCCATTACGAAACAGGATCACCCCGGCATAGTACGATGCTGCCGACGCGTCGGGGAAATTTGGGTCGGTCTTTACCTGATTGAACAGGGGCAGCGCACGGGGCAGGTCCTGCGTATTATAGTAGGCCAGGGCCAGCTGGTACTGCAACGACCGCTGCCGTGCCCCCGAATTTGATCCGTTCACCGCCTTTTCCAGGTAGGTAATGGCGTTGGTATAGTCTTGCTGACCGATGTAATACGTACCCAGATCGCCGTAAAGCTGCCCGGCTTTGGGGTTTTCGCTGTGGTTGCGCACAAAGCGATCGACCAGCGCTTCAGCCCCCGGATCGTTGGCATACAGGCTGGACAGGGCAATGTAGTATTCAGCCGAAATGGCGTTAGGATCGGCGGCAGGTGACCCGGCAGCGGGCGTGCCCGTGGCATTAAGCAGTGGTCGACGCTGGGCTAGGTACCGCTGAAACTCAGCGCGAGCAGCGGCATAATTGGTCTTTCCGAACAGTTCCAGGCCATTGCGATAGTACAGCTCGGGTTCGGTATAGGATAGGGTGCGCTGGGCAGTGGCCGGCAGGGCTAGCAGCGATGCCAGAACCACGCATAGTGCACCCCAAAAACGATGTGACGGTAGTTGCATAGAACCGGTGAACGGTTGTGTAAGGGTAGAAAGCATTGTAGTTTCGCAAACTCAAAACGGCCATAAAATGGCTGTTTTGGCCCGGTAAACTTACCCAATCAACGAATGTAGTGCTCTTTCCGTATGAAAAAACTCCTGGCCGCCGGCCTTTTAGCCTGTACGCTTCTAACCCTATTTAGTGGCCCCATTCACCCGCTTAAGGCAGCACCACGCTCCTACCCGGCCCCCCATGCCGACGATCCGGTGCCCGCTCCTGCCGCCCAGATTCGGTACGTGCTCTCGATGCCACAGCCACAAACCCATTACTTTGAAGTGGAAATGCGCTTGCAAAACGCGGCGAAAGCTACCAACGCGAGCAAAGACGGCTACTTCGATTTGAAAATGCCCGTCTGGACACCCGGCTCCTATCTCATTCGGGAATACGCTAAAAATGTGGAGGGGTTCACCGCCCTGGCCGGTACGCAGCCCGTGCGGTCGGAAAAAGTGAGCAAGAACACCTGGCGGATCTACACCAAAGCCGATGATGTGACGGTGCGGTACCGCGTTTATTCGTTTGAATTTTCGGTGCGCAACAGCTTCCTCGACGATACCCACGGCTACCTCAACGGGGCCAGCATTTTTTTGTACAGCAACGCCCTGAAAAATAACCCGTTGCAGGTACAGGTGGTGCCGTTTACCGGCTGGAAAAAGGTGGCCACGGGCCTGAAACCCGTGGCCAGCAGTGAGTTCACCTTCGAAGCACCCAACTACGATATCCTGGTCGACTCGCCGATGGAGATTGGCAACCACGACATCATTTCGTTTACAGCCAGCAACCCCGCTAACCTAGGGCAGGCTATTCCGCACACGGTAGCCATGTACGGCAACGTGCAGTATGATGCCGCCAAACTCGCCGCCGACTACAAGCGTGTTTGCGAAACCGCGGCCAGCGTGGTTGGCGAACATCCCTGCACCGATTACACCTTCATCGTGCACCACACCAATCAGGGTGGCGGTGGGCTGGAACACCTGAACTCCACGACCCTGCAAACCAACCGCGCAGCCTATGCTACAGAAGCCAATTACAAAGGTTTTCTGACGCTGGTGGCCCATGAATACTTCCACCTCTGGAACGTGAAACGCATTCGTCCCATTGCGCTCGGACCGTTCGATTACGAAAATGAGAACTACACGCATATGCTCTGGCTATCAGAGGGTTGCACGTCGTTCTACGAAGATTACATTCTGCGCCGGGCGGGCTTTCATACGCCGGAAGAGTACCTGCGCGTGGTAGCGGGCGATATTTCGGGTATCGAAAATGCACCGGGCAACCGGGTACAGTCGGCGGCCGAATCGAGCTTCGATGCGTGGATCAAGTACTACCGCCCCAACGAGAATTCGGCCAACAGCACCGTATCGTATTACTCGAAAGGAGCCGTATTGGGGTCGTTGCTGAACCTGGCCATTCTGGGTGCCACCGACGGGAAAAGGTCGATGGATGATCTACTGCGGTATCTCTATCAGGAGTATTACAAAAAGCAGCAGCGTGGTTTCACCGACGACGAGTTCCGCAAGGCCGCCGAGCAAATAGCGGGTAAACCGCTTGCCGACTTCTTCGACAATGGCGTAAACGGTACAGGGCCGCTGAACTACAATGCTTATTTTGAGCCCGTTGGCCTGCGGCTGGTCAACGCCGCCGAGACGCCGGAGGCACGACAGCAGCAGGGTGGTTTTCTGGGTGCCACCGCCCGTACCAACCCCGCAACTAACCGGGCTACGATCACGAGCGTGCGCCGGGGGTCGGCTGCCGAACTGGGTGGTCTCAACGTGGGCGATGAGGTATTGGCTATAGACGGGGCCACTTTAACAGAGGACCTGACAAAGACGCTTGCAGGTCGCAAGGCAGGTGAACGCCTGAAAATGAGCGTGAACCGGGGCGGCATCTCCCGCGAATTTACCGTACAACTCACCGAAAGCCCTCTGCTCGGCTACCGCCTCGAGCCTCTTGCCAACGCAAGCGAGAAGCAGAAAGCGCTGTATAATAAGTGGCTGTACATTAAATGATGAGCGATGAGTTTGCTCGTGCCTATACCCCCCGCCCTAAAGGGTGCCCGCTGGCGCGTCAATAGCTTTACCAGAGCTTATGCTCATGCGCCAGCGGGCACCCTTTAGGGCGGGGGGTATAGGCACGAGCAAATTCATCACTCATCATTACTCATCGCTCCGCTCCAGTCCCGGTCCATTTCGCCAAAGCGGGCTAGCACAGAGGCCATAAATGATTCAGAGATCATGCTCTCTACATCGTCGGGGCCGGTCACGTCGAACTCACCGATCTTATAGGTCTGTTCGTAGGGACCGGCCTCAATTTTTACGATGTATTTGCTGTTCCAACTGTACAGACTGATTTTGACCTGTGGATGAGGAAGGTCTTTTATATAGCGCATAAGGGGATGAAAAGTAAAGGAATGTATAATGCACAATGTACAATGTACAATGGCCTCCGGTTCAATAGCATAGAGCATATTGGAGTGAAGGTGAGGCGGCGGTATGGTAGGCTCTTAGCATTGTACCTTATACATTGTACATTGTACATTACTTCTTGCACCGACCGCACCGGCGAGGCAGCGCAGTTCTTTCTGAAAGGCAATGTACAGTTGCAAAAACGGGAGTATAAAGAAGCCATCCGGTATTACACCGAAGCCATTGCTAAAAAAGGTAATTTTGCCGATGCCTACAGTAACCGGGGGCTGGCCCACTACCGCAATGGCGAGCTGGAGGCAGCGCAGGCTGACTTAACCAAAGCAATTGAGGTCGACGCGGCCTTTGAACCCGCTTACCTCAACCGCGCCGACGTGTTTCTCGCTACCGGACAACCCACCGATGCGCTCCGCGATTTACAGCAAATTGCCAAAACCTATAAAGACTCCACGTTCTACCAAACCCGCCTCGGCGAGGCCTATGCTGGTCTGAACAATGCCGGACAGGCACAATCGGCTTTTGACAAAGCCATTTTGCTCGACCCCAAAAATGCTGAAGCACTCACCAACCGGGCGGCACTGGCGTTTGGCCAAAAACGGTATGCCGATGCCCAGGCCGATCTGAAACAAGCGCTGGCTATTGACCCCAACCGGGCTGAGACGCTAAACAATCAGGCCCTGCTGCTGGCCCAGACAGGCCAATTTGCGCAGGCACTGCCGTTTGTAGAACGGGCATTGGCCCAGCAACCCACCCAGCCCTACTACCGCAACAACAAAGGTTATCTGCTCCTGATGCTCAACCGCGACGCTGATGCACTCCCTCTGATTGAGGATGCCCTCCGGGCCAATAACAAAAACGCCTGGGCACACCGAAATCTGGGTATTTATTACCTCCGTCGAAAACAAGCTGCCAAAGCACTAACCAGTTTCCAGCAGGCCGAACAACTCGACTCGTCGGTCGATCAATTATATGCTTACATAGGCAAAGCCCATCTGGCACTGGGTCATAAACCAGCGGCCTGCGCCGCCTGGCAACGAGGCCAACAGGCTGGCGATGAACAGGTTAATGACCTATTAAGGACAAATTGCCGGTAACGTGCCTATAGCTATTCTTTAACCGAAACTGAAAGCAAGCGGAAGCAATGAAAGCAAATCCAAGTGAAGAAAAGCCAGCATCTTTCACCCACGAATGGAGTTCTCAACTGTTTTATCATGGCACTAAGGCTGATCTGAAGCCCGGCGACTTAATTGAACCCGGCTTTAAATCAAATTACGGCAAGCAGAAGCAGGCATCCTTTGTCTACCTGACCGCCACCCTGGATGCCGCTGTGTGGGGGGCTGAATTGGCGCTGGGCGAATCCCCCGGCAGAATTTATGTTGTAGAGCCAACCGGCCCGTTTGAAGACGATCCCAATCTGACGGACAAGAAGTTTCCCGGAAACCCAACAAAGTCATACCGTTCCCGGCATCCGCTTCGGGTTTCTGGTGAGGTTACAGATTGGCAGGGACATGCCCCGGAACAACTCAGGGCCATGAAAGAGAACCTTGAGCGACTGAAGCAACTTGGCATCGAGGCCATTGAGGACTAAGTGGTCAGGCAACAACGCCGACTCATTATTTTCTGCCTTTATATGCCTTGAAATCAGCCTCATTGACGAATTTATCCGTTTTGATTTCAAGGATACGCGGGCAATCTGACGGGGCATAAAAGCGGCTTAATGCCTCAGAAAGTGCATCCTGGTCAGCAACAGCCTCATAATCGCAATGATGATCAGCGGCGGTACGCTGGGCGGTCAGGTCGTGGGGGGTTTCGAAATAGGTTTCTAGTTCGGGCTGGGATGAGGAGCCATCGATGATGCGGAAAATATGTCCGGCGGCATTGTTGAGCAGCACCACGCGCAGGTTTTTGGGCAGGTCTGGTTGCCAGAGCGCGTTGCGGTCGTAGAAAAACGATACGTCGCCGATAAGCAGCGTCACCACAGCCTGGGTACGCAGGGCCGCCCCCACGGCGGTGCTCATGCAGCCGTCGATGCCGCTCGTACCCCGATTGGCCCA
This sequence comes from Fibrella rubiginis, assembly GCF_017353185.1. GTDB lineage: Bacteria > Bacteroidota > Bacteroidia > Cytophagales > Spirosomataceae > Fibrella > Fibrella rubiginis. The sequence goes on from NZ_JAFMYV010000002.1 coordinate 447,835, forward strand.
CACACGCACCTGCTGTCGGGCGTCCAGACCACACAGGTTGGCATACCGAACAGGCATGCTGTTGCCCAGGTGTAGGTGCGATCCATCAGGCAGCGCCTCCAGCACCCGCTGCGTGGCCGACCAGTCGGTGAAGGGTGCTTCCCGCAAATGACTTTCCATCAGTCGGCGGGCGGCGCGGTCGGCGGTTTGCCAGGTGGTCAGGTACGTGCTTTCTTCATCGCTGTCGTCGTCACCCTGCCTAAACCGCTGATAATCAATGTCGGCGAGCAGTTTGGTCAGAAATGGCAGCGGGGCCATTGGTATCTGGGTGGTCAATGACCGGAACGGGTCAATGAGCCGGGCGGTGGTGGGGCGGATGTGCCAGTGTCGTGTGGGCGGATAGGCACGGAGGTACGTTTTCAGGTTGCGCGTCAGCAATGAATTGCCCAGTGTAATCAGTAGCTCCGGGCGGAGGCGTTCCAGCAGGTCGGTGTCTTTTTGGGCCAACAACGTATCTGAACTACTGATAAACAGCTCGTTACGCCCCAGGTTGCTGATAATTTCGCCCACCACCGGCACCTGAAACTCCTGACTGATTTGGGTAAGTACGCGCATCAGCTCAGGCGAATAAGGCAGTTGACCCACAGTAATCAGTTTCCGTTCGGTACCGTCCCATTCATCCAGCAGCGCATGCCAGGCATCGGTGGGAAGCTGCGGCTCTACAGGCAGCGCCTCCACTACCCTACCCGCCTGATAAACAAACGTTTCGTCAGGGGCTGGGTAGAACGGCTCACGCAACGGTACGTTGATATGCACCGGCCCCGGCGGCGAGGCAACGCAGAGATTAACAGCCTCGTTACCAGTGCGTTCTATAAACCAGCGGGCATCGGCATGCGTGTAATCAGCGGGGAGTTGGTAGCTGCGTTTAACGTGCTTCCCGAAAAGACCATCCTGCGCAATCGTCTGCCCGTCCTGCTGGTAGAGCCACTCCAAAGGCCGGTCGGCGGTGAGCAGCAGCAGTGGCACTTCCGCGAAATACGCCTCGGCCACGGCAGGACTCAGGTTATACACTGCCGTACCCGACGTGCAGATAATAGCCACAGGCAACCCGCTCATCTGCGCCATGCCCAATGCCGTAAACCCCGCTGACCGCTCATCGGGCACCACACGGGCAGTCAGACCCGGATGCCGTGCCACCGCCAGGGTAAGCGGCGCTGAGCGTGAGCCAGGCGAGATCACCACATCACGAATGCCTTTTTTGTACAGCAGGTCGACTAAATCAAGGATGGGTTGAAGGAGCGCCATGATTGGGACAGCGATTAGTGTTGGACGCTTAATGTTTGATGGTGGACCTCAACCCTTCCTGGCTTCCCCCATTCCCCAGCCCAGAATCTGATCGAACTCGTCGGGCTTCACAGGCATGACCGACAACCGCGATTGTTTAATCAGGCCCATGTTGGCCAGCATCGGTTCAGCTTTGATTTGTGCCAACGGCACGGGCTGCGTGAAAACCAGGGTTGGTTCCAGTTCCACCACACACCAGGGTGTTGGTTTGCCGTTGGGCTCGGCGGGGGCAGTGGGGTCTTCATAGGCCTCGCGCATCACTGTAGCCACGCCTACCACGGCCGGGTTTGAGACGCTGTGGTAGAACAGGACCTGATCGCCCAGTTGCATCGCCGCGAGGTTGTTACGAGCCTGGTAATTTCGGACCCCGTCCCATACGGCCCGGCCCTGCGCCGTGAAATGAGACCAGCCATATTTTTCCGGCTCGGTCTTAACTAACCAATAATTCATGGATTGACTGTTCACATAAAAGCGGTAGCAGCCTGCCGAATCCCTTCCGATTTCCTGCCCACTGCTACCGCCTTTTATCTGGAGGCTATTTCTCGTACAAAACAAAAACTATAGACTAAACCTAACACTGTAAACCTGTTGATAGTCAAGTCATTGCATAAAACGACTTTTTAGCGCAAATACTGATCAATAATAGTCTTCACGATCAAATTTACCACCAAATTCATCGTCATCATCGGCGAAACGGCTGGTACCGGCATGGCTAAACGCCAGGGCTTTTTTCATAATCTGTATTTGTCCTGTATGGTAGGTATCATGGTTGATAATGCCATGCAGAAGGTCATAATACGTGTAGTCACGGCCCGGCACGATGTCTTCCAGGAACTCATCATCGTCGCGTTTATCGAGTTCATTAATGAGTTCTTCCTGACTCAGGCTCAACTCCATCTGTAGCGCCTCCCACTCAAAATCGTCAATTTTTTCGGGCAGTTGACCAAAGTTCTTCTCCGGAGTCAGAATATCAAATTCACCGTCTCCCTGCATTTTCTTCACGCAGAAGATGCGCCAGCTCGTCATGTGAAAGACAAGTTCGGCAATGGTATGCACGTTGGGCGTAAGGCGTCGGCCAACCATATCGGGGGTCAGGTCGCGCATAGCTCCGGCCACTGAGGGGCCGTGCCAGGCTTCTTCGCCCTCATAGGTAGTATTGAGCAAATCGATGATCCGCAGTAATTCGTCGTTATTGGGGTTATTTACTGTTTCCATAGCACTAATTCGGTTGGGACGTTTGACACCATTAAACATCAACCAACGCGGTAACTGATCTGTTATTCCGGGCAAAGGTAGGGCAATATTAGTGGCGTTCCGAAGATAGACCAAAACGAATAGCGATCACTATTGACCGGTAAATAGATACCAGGTAGTCGCGCTTGATAGATTACTTGGTCGTCTGGCTTGGATTTTGTAGCCTTCGCATTAGATTCAGCGCATTTTTTGTTGGTTCCCCCCATTTACTCTCGTTAATAATCAGCCTTGATGTATCGAATTACACTTCTAGTCTTCTGTAGTTTGGCAGCGTATGGACAAACTACAAAACCGCTTACTTTTCAGGTTGAATTAGGCAGTTATATAACGCCTCAGTTCACGGATAGCCAGCGAAAAGCCCAGGCCGGTTCTGCTGACCGGGCCGAAATTCCGTTCTGGCTTCGCGCCAATCAGTATGGCATTGTACCACGCGGTGAAAACGTTTATACGTTGCGCACAGGCCTCCGGGTAGACTACCACGGTGCACCCGTAACTGCCATCGACAGCCTCCGCGCCAGTCACCGCCATGTTGACTGGGGATGGGGATTCGATCTGGCCGCCAACGCCAATGGGTTTAATGCAAACCGGACAAAGCCAAGCAACATGGTAGCTTTTGTGCTTCCGGAGGCGTACGTAAAAATGCGGATTCGGGGCATTGAAGCCTGGGGTGGACGACGACGTGAAATTATTGGCCTTGCCGACTCTTCCTTATCAACAGGCTCCTATATCTGGTCGGGTAATGCCGTGCCCCCCCTCAAAATTCAACTCAATACGGTTGGCTGGGTGCCACTTACCCGCTGGCTGTACGTAAATGCACTCTACGCACATGGCTGGTTTGAATACAATCGGTTTGTAAAAGGATCAATGCTTCACCAAAAGGCACTGTATCTTCGGCTGGGCAGTGCAACAGGCAAGTTTTGGTTTATTGGTGGCATGAATCATTCTGTGCAGTGGGGTGGCAATAATGAATCACTACCCAGCTCATTTATTCGGAACAGCCAGCTACCTGCCAGTTCCGAGGACTACATCGATGTGGTGTTGGGGAGCAGCCTTGGTGATCGCCTTATCGACACGACCAAGTACAGCCCCTTTGATGCCGGAAACCGTATTGGTAATCACCTCGGTACGGTCGATTTGGGCATGGAATTTAGGGGCAAAGCGGTGTCGGTGTTTTTCTATCGACAAAGTATCTACGAAGACGGCTCACTGTTCTACCTTATCAATATAGCTGACGGACTCCATGGCACACGATTCACCAACAACCGGCCAAACCGGGGCGGCTTTCGGCTCAATCGGGCCGTATTGGAATACCTGAACACCTACAGCCAGGGAGGGGGCGAGTTCATCAACGAAGATCCCAGCAAACGGGGTCGTGACAACTATTTCAACCACGGCCAGTACCGCGATGGCTGGTCGAGCTATGGCCGCACGATTGGTACGCCGTTCATTGCCCCGGCTACTGACCTACCCAGCCGATATCCGGGCAATGAATTCACCAACAACAACCGTGTTCGGGTATACCATGTAGGCTTGTCGGGGCAATTTTCGAAGAGAATGGGGTTCACAGGCAAGTTTTCCTACAGCCAGAATTTAGGCATCTACGACGCCCCCTTCAACCAGATGGCAGCTCAATTTTCTGGAATGATTGGTTTGTATAGTCAGCTCAACTGGCTGGGAGGCACTGTGCTGAACACCACCGTAGGTTACGACAAAGGCGATCTGTACGAAAATAACCTTGGCTTATTCGTCAGTCTCAAGAAATCAGGACTAATCAAATCACGATTCACGAAATAAGCCAAGGTTATTTTTTCGGTACTGGTGACAACAACTCGGCTACTTCGAAACTAACGAAGACTTTGTCGTGACTACGTTTCACCAGAGGATGCTTGTAAGCGTTCAGCGGCAGTTCCTCGTCATAATTGTCGGCAATACGACGGCCGGGAATACGCACGACTAGTGTATCAGCAAACCCACGTACCAACCGTTCGGGGCCTTCTACCGTCAGCGTGGCTGGGGTGAAATTAATTACGCTCGACACCACAAACCGGGGTAGCAGGTCAATATGCGTACTATCGGGAATAAGCCGAATAGATTTTGTCATACGCCGCTCAAAGCCCATTTCCAGTGTGTCGGCCACTACGTAGTTGACCTTCAAACTCTTCACCTGTTCAGCCAGCGCGGCCGTCATAGCCGACGTATTAATAATGGATGCCTTCAGGGGGTTATTTACCGGATACTGCACCGGGCTGGTGCGAAATGGTAACCATGACAGCCGTAACAGTCCCCAGCCATCGCCCGACACATTAACGCGAACCGTGCGGGGCAATGCGGTAGTAGGGATAAAAAGCGAATCGTTGTACTGAAATTTTACGGGATAATTCACGTTCAGCGAATACCCGTCGCGGTTGAGGGCGTTCATAACCCAAAACAGGCCAGCTGCCAACAGGCAGGCCAGCCATTTCCCCATCTGAAAGGCCGGTTTCGAGGGGGTAGCTTCTTGTTGCATTGACGTAGTTCGGGGCAAAAACTGACGTAAATCAGGCCGCTTTTTCGGCATCAACTTTGGCCGAGGCCTCCCGCGCTATCGACGATTTATCGAACGTGAGTTTTACCCCACGGTCTACGTCGAGGGTCACGGTTGTGGCGTCAACGCTGGTAATTTTGCCATACAGGCCACCAATAGTCACAACGGCATCACCCTTTTTAAGGTTAGCTACAAAGTCTTTCTGTTGCTTTGCTTTTTGCTGTTGAGGCCGAATCATGAAAAAATACAGCACCAGCAACACTCCGCCCCAAAGCAGCAGTGTCAACATACCATTTTGGCCCATGGCCTGTGCAAGAACGACGTGCATATAAAAGTTTAAAGTTTAAAGACTAAGGTTTGCTGATTCAAAGCATGAAGTCTCGTGTTATTGTCTTCCTGATACGCTCACTGTCAGCGATCTACAACATTAAACTTTAGACTTTGACCATTGAACTTACTTCCCCTTCGGTTTCACCAGCACTTTGAACGAGATATCAGTAGTGGGGGGGTTAGTGTTGGCGTATACCGTAACGGTTTTGCGCTGTTCACCTTCTTTACCCCTGCTGTTGAACCGCACCTTCACCGTCGATGCAGCGCCGGGAGCAACCGGCTCACGGGGCCAGTCGGGCGTGGTGCATCCGCACGATGCCGTGATATTGTTGATGACCAGAGGCAATTCGCCGGTGTTGCTAAACGCGTAGGTATGCTCTACCGTATCGCCTTCGGTGATGGTACCAAAATCATGCACACCCGTTTCTTTGAACGTAATCTTAGCCGACTTACCTGCAATGGCATTGGCCTCGCCAACGGGTTGCCCCTGAGCATCGCGGCGGTTTGAACAGGCTGAGCCTACCCATACGAGCAGAAGAACAGCAAGGCTATACAAGGTAGTTTTCACGGGAAATAGACTGATTGATGGTTTATGCACCCTGTTGCTTGATCTGCGCCATCAGCCGATCAACATCTTCCAGCAACCGCTCGGCTTTCTCACGGGCGTCGTCAACAACACGCTGCCCTTCCGTTTTAGAAAAATTCTCCGGCAACTCAGCTGACTCCAGGATATCGTTGAGGAGTTGTTGCAATTGCTCCCGGTATTTCGACAAGCGGTACGATAGCCGGTCGCGGGTTACATGACCCTTCTCGGGGGCGTAGAGTAAGCCCAGAATGGTGCCTGTGGCAATTCCGGTCAGAAAAAAAGCGAGGTCACGACTTGATCTGCTCATGTGCAAAAATTTACGATGTACGAATTACGATATACGATGTATCGCTTACGGCTAAGTTGCTACAGTCTGTGTACGCAACCAATCGTAACCGCGGCGGCGGACCGCTCGTCATTCGTACATCGTAAATCAGTTCATTTATTGTCCAATAACCCCCGGCCACTCTTGCGGAGTTTGCCTTCGGTAGTCAATCGGGTCGCCAAGTTATCCAAAATTCCGTTGACAAACGTGCCGCTCTTGGGTGTGCTGTATGCTTTTGCCATGTCGATATACTCGTTGATGGTCACCTTCGTAGGGATGTTGGGGAAGGTAAGCATTTCGCAAACAGCGAGTTTCAGGATGATCAGGTCCAGAATAGCCACCCGGTCAAGCTCCCAGTTGTTAAGCTGTTCGCCGAGCAATTTTTCTACCTCAGCATCCCGCGTTAGGGCGTTTTGATACAGTTCGTTCAGAAACCGCTCGTCCTCTTCCCAGTCTTCGGTGAGTTGTTCCAGCGTCAATCCCTGCGGTCCCTGTACCGATTTCAGCGTCCGGATCGCCATGCCCCGCACTACTTCGCTGTTTTCCGTCCAGGCCAGGTCAATTTCGGCCAGATGGTCGCGGACGGTATCGTGTTTGAAAATCAACTGCCGCAGCAAATGCTGCACCAGTTGCTGGTCCTCGTCGGGCGTGTGCTGCCGGGCAGCACAATAGGCAATAAACGTTTCGTCAGTTTTCAGCACCTCGCGGTATGTCTTCCGCACAAAGGTCAGGTCTTCCGTCCAGGAAATGCCCCGACGGGTATTTTCCACCTGTAGGGGCTGGTGCGCCGTCAGCGCCTCGATGATGCGGTTTTGACTCAGATCAGAGGCATACACAAACGGCGTCTCATCGGGATCAGGAAAGCGGCGTTCGCGGTCCAGGCGCGACATGTGGCCAAATTCAACCAGCAACTGTAGTACTCGCAGGTAGTCGCTGTAAATGTCTTTAACGGCTTCAATAAGCCGCCCGGACAAAAACTGCTGATCTTTCCGATACCGGTTTTGGTAGTAGGTGACGGCGTCGTTAACGGCATCGATGACAGATTTGGGTACCTCCTGATCCTGAGCGGGTTCGTTGGTACGCACGGCCTCGTCGAAGAGCAACGCGGCCAGTTTGCGGTAACCTTCCAGCTGCCGCCTGTTCTGCGGCAGCATGGAATTGAGATCAGGCTGGAATTGATCATTGATGCCATCGACGGCCAACTGTTTCGTCGATTGATTGGCCTGCCGTAGCGCATAAAGGGTCTGCATGACCTTAATACGCAGGAGTCGTCTGCTTAACATGCCGCTTAAATCCTACTAATTCTACCGATATGGAAAAGAACACTGAATTGGTCTTGCAAAAATACGCCTAAATGGGTAGTTTTCCCAACTGTAACCCCGTATCGTTTGACCTAAATCTACCTCCTCCGTATGCTCTCGTACCGTTTTCTGGCCTGGTTAGGGCCTTTCATGCTGCTATGTCTGGGTGGCTGCCGGGTAGCTCAGCCTGCCTACTTCAGTCCCGCTCAACCGGCCTACACGCCTTCCTTACTGACGCCACCAGACCAGGTAACCCTGGCACCTGCACCAGTCCATCTGTCTACTGCTCCCCAGCCCAGCGAGTCGGCAGAACCGCACTACTCAACAGCAGCCCTCCAGCCCCGCAAAACCGTTCATGGCACGACGGCCCCCAGACCTATCACTACCAGTTTGGCCCTATCAACTGGTGTTCCCGTTCGGCATGGTAACCCCGACATAACCGTTCCCCGCCGTCCGGCCTGGTTATATACCAGTCAACTAATGGCCGGCTCACAAACCAACTACACTGCCAACCAGCTCATTCCCGACGAATTACCCTCAAAACGGCGCGTACCCAAGGGCGTTTTCTACGCGCTGGGCGGCAGCGTGTTGCCCTATGGCCTGTTTTTGCTGGCTCCGGTAGCTCCCTGGGTTTGGGTACTCAGCCTTACATTGCCGCTGGCGTCGATGTTAATAGCCGCCGGTTCGCTGGCCAAGATCCGGCGTAACAAAGCCCAGTTTCGGGGGCGGGGCTGGGCTGCTCTTGCCCTTGTCCTGGCAACGAGCTTCGTCGGCATGGCCCTCGTCACGTTCGCTGCCCTGGCCACGTCGGGCATTTTGTGGGAATAAGGAGGAGTTTAAAGTTTAAGGTTCAAGGTTTAAAGTTGGCTGATGCCAGCGTAGTGACGCGTCAGCCAACTTTAAACCTTGAACCTTAAACTTTAAACTAACCCTGAACCCTCCCCCCCACTGGCTGCGTTGCCACTACAGAACGACTTGTCTTTGTGGAAACGTTACGCGCCCTTTCGCACCTCAATAAATACCTGGCCCGCTACAAATGGTACCTCATCTGGGGTATTGTGTTCACGGCTATATCCAATCTCTTTGGCATCTTCCCCGCCCAGTTGGTGCGCTATTCGCTCGACCTGGTCCGCGAAACCCTCGACATCTATTACCTCTACGACAGCACGAGCCTTCAGCCTACGCTCTACGATATATTTGCGTTTAGCATACTGCTCTATGGCCTGCTGATTTTGGTGCTGGCCTTGCTAAAGGGGTTCTTCCTGTTTCTGGTGCGCCAGACGCTGATCGTGATGTCGCGGCATATTGAATACGACCTCAAAAACGACATCTACGACCACTACCAGACCCTGCCGCTGGCCTTCTATCGACAGCATAACACCGGCGATCTGATGGCCCGTATCTCGGAAGATGTAGGCAAGGTGCGGATGTATGTAGGGCCAAGCATCATGTACGGCATGAACCTGCTGGTGTTATTTGCGCTGGTTATCAGCTACATGGTGAGTATCAACGCCCGGTTAACGCTCTATGTACTACTACCGCTGCCTGTTCTGTCGGTGGGTATCTATCTGGTCGAGAACATCGTGATTCGACGGTCAGAAGAGATACAGCGGGCGTTGTCGCGGATGAGCACGTATGTACAGGAAGCGTTTTCGGGTATTCGGGTGCTGAAATCGTTTGTACAGGAGCAAAATTCCGTCAATAGCTTTGCTCATGAGGCCGATTCGTACCAGGAAAAATCGTTACGGCTCACGCTCGTCGATGCCCTGTGGCAGCCCCTGAGCGTACTGCTCATTGGCCTCAGCAACGTGCTGGTGGTCTACGTGGGCGGGCAGGAGGTGCTGGCCGGACGACTTACTGCGGGCAACATCACCGAGTTTATCCTGTATGTAAACATGCTCACCTGGCCCGTGATGGCCCTGGGCTGGACCACGAGCCAGACGCAGCGGGCGGCGGCCTCACAGCAGCGGATCAACGAATTTATGGCGGTGAAAACGCCGCTGGTGTCGACCAAAAACCTGCGCCGTGAGCTACAGGGGGCACTTTCATTTCATAACGTCCGCTTCGTCTACCCCGACACCGGCATTGTGGCGCTGAAAAATTTCTCCATGAACGTAGCGGCGGGCGAGTCGGTGGCGATTCTGGGTACGACGGGGTCCGGCAAAAGCACGCTGGCCAATTTGATCATGCGGATGTACGATGCCTCGACGGGCGAAATCCGTATCGACAATGTGCCGATCAAGGATTATGACCTGAGCAAGCTGCGCGGACAGATGGGCTACGTGCCGCAGGACGTGTTCCTGTTTTCCGACAGCATCAGCAACAACGTGCGCTTCGGACAGCCCAACATGCCGCAGGAACGCGTACTCCGCGCCGTAGCCGACGCCGATCTGGCCGACAACATCAGTCAGTTTCCCGAAGGCTTCGACACGCGCATTGGCGAGCGGGGTATAACATTGTCTGGGGGGCAAAAGCAGCGCCTGAGTATTGCTCGCGCCATTGCCCGCGACCCACGCATTCTGGTGCTGGACGATTGCCTAAGCGCGGTGGACACGAACACGGAAAACATTATCCTGAATAACTTAAAGCGGATCATGGAAAACCGCACCTCGGTCATCATTTCGCACCGCGTCTCCTCCGCCAAACTCGCCGATCAAATCATCGTACTGGACGACGGCGAAATCCGCGAAAAAGGCACCCACGACGAGCTAATGGCGCATAATGGTTTGTATAGGGAGCTGTATGACAAGCAGTTGCAGGGAGAAGAGGTGTAAGCTAACTTGGCTAGTCTTGAATAAATCGTCACCATATGAATGGCCAGGTAATCAACATCGACCCCAATATTCTAGGCGGAACACCCGTGTTTTTTGGTACGAGAGTTCCTATTAAAAACCTGTTTGACTATCTGGAAACTGGCGAATCCATCGACGTTTTTTTAGACGACTTTGACGGAGTACATAGAGATCAGGTTGTTCGCCTGCTTGAGATGTCGCAAAAATTAGTTGAAACTTCAGCAAACATTCTCAATGAAAATTTTGCTTGATGAGTGCGTCACTAAAATGCTCAAAAGCACCTGAATGATTTTGAGGTATACACGGTCAGAGAGTTTGAATTGAGTGGCATTAAGAATGGAGAATTGATGGCTTATTGCGTTGACAATAAGTTTGATATTCTTTTAACCATCGACAAGAATTTGATGTTTTAACAAAATCTTGATAAGTATCCGATATCAATTGTTGTTCTCAATTATCACACTAGTAAGATTGAAGAATTCATGATTTTTCTTCCTTCATTTAGAGATCAGATTTCTCAATTTGAAAAGTATCAAACTTATATTATCAACATATAATTACAGAGAAATATACAAAAAAACTTATTGCGCAGGAAAGACCCCAGCAGGGTCTCGTCTCTGTAGAAACAGGCGGGTTTGTGTTCATATTCGGCTCCAACGGAGTCGCTTCTTTGTATATGATGGCTGTGTTCCTATCCCATACAAAGACGCGACTCAGCTGGAGTCGAATATGAACACAAACCCGCCTGTTTCTACAGAGACGAGACCCCGCTGGGGTCATGCGTGAGCCTGCTCCATTTGACAGTCGTACACGCTTACATCAAAACTCCCTGGAATACTTCGTCCAGCTTGGCGACGGGGCGGATGTTGATGTTGTATGAGTCGATGTCGAGGCCTTTGAGGTTGTATTTCGAGACGTAGATCTGCTTGAAACCCAGCTTCTGCGCTTCGGCAATGCGGAGTTCGATGCGGTTTACGGCCCGTACCTCGCCGCCCAGGCCAATCTCGGCGGCAAAGGCCACGTTGGTCGGAATGGCAATGTCTTCGTAGCTCGACACGATAGCCGCGCAAACGGCCATATCAATGGCCGGGTCTTCTACGCGCAGGCCACCCGCCACGTTCAAAAACACGTCCTGTTGACCCAGGCGGAACCCACCCCGCTTTTCCAGCACGGCCAGCAGCATTTGCAGGCGTTTGTTATCGTAGCCGGTGCTGCTCCGTTGCGGTGTTCCGTAGGTAGACACACCCACAAGGGCCTGAATTTCAATCATTAAGGGCCGATTCCCTTCCAGCATCGAACCGATGGCCACACCGCTCAGGCTTTCTTCGCGCTGCGAAATCAGGATCTCCGACGGGTTGCTTACCTGCCGCAGTCCACTGCCCAGCATCTCGTAGATACCCAGTTCGGCGGTGCTGCCGAAGCGGTTTTTCGACGTGCGCAGAATACGGTAGGTCGTATGGCGGTCGCCCTCAAACGTCAGCACCGTGTCGACCATGTGTTCCAGCACTTTAGGACCGGCCAGGGAGCCTTCTTTAGTAATATGACCGATCATAAACACCGGTACCCCCGATTCTTTAGCGTACTTCATAAACTCGGCGGCGCACTCCCGCACCTGCGACACGCTCCCCGCTCCCGCCTCGACCAGCGATGACTGCATGGTCTGGATGGAGTCGACGATGAGGACTTCTGGCTCAAAATGCTCCACCACACGGAAGATATTCTGCGTGGAGGTTTCGGTCATGATGTGGCAGTCAGACGTGGGGGCATCCAGGCGCTCGGCCCGCATTTTTATCTGCTGCTCGCTTTCCTCACCCGAAATATAAAGCACACGCATACTACTGAGGCTCAGCGCAATCTGCAGCAGCAAAGTCGATTTGCCAATGCCCGGTTCGCCGCCAATCAGCACCAGCGACCCCGGCACGATCCCCCCGCCCAACACCCGGTTTAACTCGGCGTCGGCGGTGAGCATGCGGGGTTGCTCTTCGTAGTTGATAGCGTGAATAGGCTTGGGCTTAGCCGATACTTTCAGCGGGCTATTCGATGGTCGCCAGCCGCCTTTTTCAGGTTCATCTTTCTGGACAACCTCTTCAACGATAGTGTTCCATTCACCGCATGATGGGCAACGGCCCAGCCACTTCGGCGACTGATGACCACAATTTTGACAGAAATAGGCGGTTTTGATTTTAGCCACGGAGGAAACAGTTAACAGTGAGCAGTCTGCAACGAACAGCGGATAACACGTAACCAACAGCGCGGACCGTAAACTTTTTACAAACCGTTAAACGATTAGCGTTAACGTCAATCCAACGGCTATAACCACGCTGACACGCGCAGAAACTGTTGGCTTCCGGCTGTTGATCGTCTACTGAAACAACGCCGTTTGCTCAGAAAAAGTTAGTTTTTGACGCGCCTGGCACGCTTTTTACGTTAAACCCATACAGCATATGAAACGCACAACCGCTTGCATGAACAAACTCCTGTTTGGCCTCGCCATTGCCCTCCTACCACTCGCTGCACACGCTCAATTCCAGATTGGTGTTAAAGGCGGCATCAATTTATCACGTCTTTCGTTTGGCAATTTTGTCAGCACGGGTACCAACACCAACGGTTCGCCCACGGTAGACGTGAACGGTCAGACTTTCCGCGATAACCTGAGCGAAAGCCTGAACAGCCGTACTGGCACGTCCTTTGGTATCTACACCCGCTTCGGCAAGAACCTGTTTATCCAGCCTGAACTGCTCTATACAAACCTGTCGGGACAATTTGATGTGTTGCGCAACGGCAAGCCCGAAACCGTAACCATTCAGACGACAAGTTTCGATGTGCCCGTATTGCTTGGCCTCAAAGGTGGTCCTCTGCGTATTGTGGCTGGTCCTATGGCTTCTTTCCGCATTGATAACAATGCTGGTTTGAGCGATGCGCTGAAACAATATACGGGCGGCACGCTCAACGACGCCTGGCAGAAGGCTTACTATGGCTACCAGGTAGGCGGCGGCCTTGATCTTGGCAGTCTTGGCCTCGACGTGCGTTATCAGGGCAACCTATCCGACATTGCCCAGATCAACAGTGCATCAGGCAGTTTCGGTCAACGTGCCAAATCGTGGCAGATCACGCTGGCGTATAAGATATTCTGATGTACGAATGACGATGTAGGATTGTTGCTGACCCCAAAGCAAGCGTAGCCGCGGTGCGGAGCGCTCGTACAGCGTCATTCGTAAATCAGTTTAGTCAGTGTGTGTCGCAAAAAAAGGGCCTGTTGCTAGCAACAGGCCCTTTTTTTGCGACACACACTGACTAGTTCAACTCATCCTGGTAGTTCACCAGCAACTGCGTGATCTGATGCATACGGCGGCGCGAGATAGTCAGTTCACGGTTGTCGGCGAGGCGAATAACCCGATCGCGGGCAAAAACGCCGTGCTGTACGTAAGCCAGGTTAATGATGTTTGACTTGTGAATACGAATGAAAATACCGTTGTCCAGCGTTTTCTCAAACTCTTTCAACGTCTTCGACACCAAATACTTACGCCGGTCACGGGTATGGATGAAGGTATAATTTCCCTCTCCTTCCAGATAGACGATGTCATCAACCGACACCATTACCGTACGGTTCAGGTAAGGTAACGCGAGGCGGTGCGTGTTGCGCTGATACGTGGCTGGGTAGGTAGGCATAGCCATGCCAACGGGCGGTGCGAAGTGGTTCGATTCCATGTCAAATGAGTTTTTGGTTCTGGGGGATGACTTCCTGTTTGGGATAGCCAAAACTACGGAGGCACAACCGTTAGCTAAAAACGCAATTACATGTACATACGGTTTTTTATTTCATAACTAATTGACAATCAAACACTTTCATATAAATCTACTACTTACCTTCACGTGTATGTCCCTTACCGATTACGTAGAAATACGCCCTTTAAATAAGTTGTTTAACCACATAAAATACGCAGAAAACCGGGCTAAGGTGTAAACAGCACCCCGGCCCGGTTCGTTGCGAAAAATACCTATTGCGTTAACTACGTACCTAATTAGTTTACCAAAGCAGGGCTGTGGTCCCGAATCCGGTCGATGAATACCTGAGCGCGGCGGCGTGAAATTTTCACCTGCTGACCGTCGGCCAATTCGAGTTCACCTTCTTTCTTCACAAAAAACTTACGCACGAAGCTCAGGTTTACAATGCACGACTTGTGAACGCGTACAAAAGCCTGACCATCAAGCAGTGTTTCATATTCTTTCAACGTGCGTGACACCAACATCTTCGTGCCGTCTTTCAGGTAAAAATTTGTGTAGTTACCCGATCCTTCAAGCCGAACAATCTCATCAACAGACACCGTGCGTTTACGGTCGAAAAAGGGAATAAGCAGTTTCTGGTTGTTGGGGAGGGAATTTTTTTCCACAGTTTTGTGGAAGGGCATAGACAGGGCGTCGATGAATGATTCTGATGTCATGGTTTTCATACTTTTTGAGTGTGTAACTAATGCTTGAGTGAAAGGCTGATTATCAGGCAGTTCGATGTAACTTTTCTGATAAAGGGTGGGACCGAGTGAATACCCTACAAGACTATACATTCCAATAATTAGGCCCCAATGAGCGTAAAGCCCAAATTCATGTAATTTTGGGCTTTAGAAAGCCACGCATGATTACCGAGCAAATTCTGATTCTGGACTTCGGTTCGCAGTTCACCCAATTAATTGCCCGCCGGGTTCGTGAACTGAACGTGTACTGTGAGATTCACCCGTACAACAACCTCCCTCCCATCACCCCCGCCATTAAAGGCATTATTCTTTCCGGCAGTCCCTGTTCTGTCCGCGACGCCGACGCCCCCACCGTTCACTTAGCCGCTTTTCGCCACAAATTGCCCGTTCTGGGCGTGTGCTACGGTGCTCAGCTACTGGCTCAGACAAGCGGCGGTGAAGTAAAGCCTTCCTCTATTCGCGAATATGGTCGTGCCCGCATCAACCATATCGAAACCGGCAACCGCCTGATGCAGGGTCTTGACCTTAACTCGCAGGTTTGGATGTCGCACGGCGACACGATCACAAGCCTGCCAACTGATTTCGACGTGATTGCCTCAACGGAAACGGTGCGGGTAGCGGCGTTTCAGGCGCAGGGCGAAGAGACGTATGGCATCCAGTTTCACCCCGAAGTAACACACACCACGCAGGGTAAGCAGTTACTGAAAAATTTCGTCGTCGATATCTGCGGCTGTAGCCAGGACTGGACGGCTGAATCGTTTGTCGACACGACCGTAGCTACGCTGAAAGAACAGTTGGGCAACGATAACGTAGTGCTGGGCCTGTCTGGCGGGGTCGATTCGTCGGTGGCGGCCATGCTTATTCACCGGGCCATCGGGGCTAATCTCTACTGCGTATTTGTTGACAACGGCCTGTTGCGTAAAGACGAGTTTGAGGGGGTACTGGAAAGCTATAAGACAATGGGGCTCAACGTAAAAGGCGTTGACGCCAAAGACCAGTTTTACCACGCGCTGGCCGGTCTGAGCGACCCTGAAGCCAAGCGCAAGGCCATTGGTAAAACGTTCATCGACGTGTTTGACCAGGAGGCACACCGGATCGAAAACGTGGCCTGGTTGGGTCAGGGTACTATCTACCCCGACGTAATCGAGTCGGTTTCGGTGAAAGGGCCATCGGCCACAATCAAGTCGCACCACAACGTGGGTGGCCTGCCCGATTTCATGAAGCTGAAGGTGGTTGAGCCGCTGAATACGCTTTTTAAAGATGAAGTGCGTTTGGTGGGCCGTACGCTGGGACTACCCAATCATATTCTGGGTCGTCATCCGTTCCCAGGTCCGGGTCTGGCCATCCGTATCCTGGGCGACGTGACCCCAGAGAAGGTGGCTATTCTGCAACAGGTGGACGCTCTGTTCATCGACGGTCTCCGCCGTGAGGGGCTGTATGACCAGGTGTGGCAGGCCGGGGCCATGCTTCTGCCTGTGCAAAGCGTGGGCGTAATGGGCGACGAACGTACCTATGAGCGCGTGGTAGCCCTCCGCGCCGTCACCAGCGTCGACGGCATGACGGCCGACTGGGCCCACCTCCCCTACACCTTCCTCGCCGATATATCAAACGAGATCATCAACAAGGTCAAGGGCGTTAACCGCGTGGTCTACGACATTTCAAGCAAACCACCAGCTACGATTGAGTGGGAATAAGGTTTAAAGTCTAAGGTCTAACGTTCAAAGTTGGCTGACGCGCCAGTAAGCTCGCGTCAGCCAACTTTGAACGTTAGACCTTAGACTTTAAACTCTAATCTGGCTCAGGTCATCAATCGCTTCGGCGAGTAACGTACCCGTGGCGGCTTCGTGTTGCGAAAAACCATCGAAGGGCACCATTGAGCTGAAGTCGATATGGGTGCCGTTGATAACCTGCTGAATACTAATCTGGTACGTTTTGTAGCCAGCATACACAAACTCTAGTTCCTGCAGTTCTTTATTCTGATCAATCTTGTAGGCCGTGGCCGACGGGCGACCATTAGGCAGCACAATAGCGACTACTTTCCAGAACGAACGCGGAATGAAGGCCCCCCGATACACCAGATCGTCGGGTGTAAAGAATGGGCCGGTATAGACGTTGACGCGCATGCCGTCGGCGCGGGCGTTGCTGAGGACGTAGTTTTCCAGCCCCAGCCATGTTTTCTGGTTCATCCCGGCCATCTGCGGGCAGGCATTGGTGTAATGAAACGTGTCGACGTTGGCCATGCTTGCCTCGGCGGGGGTGCCCCAAACGGGGTCCTCGCGGCGGACCATGTGACCCCGGTCCAGGGCGTTGCCACCGTAAAGCTCTTCACCCCATTGGTCGGCCTCGTCCAGCCGACCGTCGTAGTTCCAGGTTTTTACCCGTGGCAGACTCTTCGATTTCGACCCGTCGATGTTGACGGCGGTGAGCATGGGCATTTTCCGGGAGACGGACATGACCGACGAAAAGTGTCCATACTTCAGTACTACGCCGGTACCGCCACGGCGCAGTTTGCGCATATCGGCGGCGGTGGTGCCGGCGGCCAGGGGAAGGGCGAGGCTCCAGCCCGTTAGAAAATCGGATTTGTAGCCAACACGGCCTTTGAATGAGGTTGGTGGCGTAACATTGCTAACCCCTTCCAGTACACTTTCGCGTTGTTCAGCTGCGTCATCGACGAGCCGGGTCATGCCCGCCAGGGTGGCGAGCTGGGTAAGATCTGCATACATGGTATGGTGTAGTTTAAGGTGAATGCTTGGTAGGGTTTCGCGCGTCGTACTGCTCAAATGCCGCCAGCACGGCCGCATCCCAACGGTCGTAGGCAGCTTTGACGCGAGCCAGTGGCGCAGCACCGGGACGGGTAGCTACGGCGGCTGTTAACAATGGACCCAACGCCCAGGTCCGATCCACGATTTCGATGTACGGTTCCAGAAAGTGCTCAGGATCAGGCACCATCGCCTCGGCGAAGGCTTCCGGTTCCAGGTCGGTAAAAGGCAGGGTAAGTACGGAAGCCAGTAGCCCGGCTAGCTGCTGGTAGTCGTCGCGGGTGCGGAAGGCGTCGAGCAGGGCAAACCGGACAGGATCACGAAACTCGGAGTCCGGTCCGCGAAACCAGCGTACCAGATCGACACCAAATTCTGCCGGGTTGCGCTCGATGCGCCGTACCTTCCCGGCGATCTTATTTTTATAAAGCACGTCCAGCGCATCGAGTGTGCGACGGACGGTTTTGCGCGTCAGCAAAGCCCGCGCATCAAGCAGCATCTGCCGTAGGTCGCGCCCATCCTGCCCCAACTGATCGCGCATAAACGGCTGTGTGACAAGGGCTTCCAGCCAGGCCGGATCAATTTTGAGCAGCGACGGGGCTAGGGTTAGCGTGAGAGGTTGATTGGGCTGCCAGAGTTCCAGATAAAGCAGTTTGCGCTGGAAATGAGCTGATTCCAAAAGAGCAGTCTTGTGTTTGAGGCTGCGAACCCAAAGTAAGATGAGTTTATCGTCGTCTGCGTTGGCCTGTGCTGAAAAGCGTTGTAGCAGCAGATATATTAAGACATTTTTATTGTAAAACTGGGCTGTTTTACTCTCTTTGTAGGCTGCCAGCATCGGTCCATCAGCCAGAACGCTCGACAAATTGATCGGAGAATTCTGTTGCGCCCAGTCATGATCAATCAAAGACATAAGGCAAACCCGACGGGGAATCACCGACAGTTTGTCTGCCTCTGGATAATTCGCCTCTGATTGGATTAGCAAACTCAGGTCTTCCCACTGTGCTACTGCAAACAGGGTATCGAGTTCCCACGTTTGGTGAATCTCCTCAACCTGAACGTGTCTCGATTGCCTGATTTTTTCACTACGCCTATACAATCGAAATGCTTTCCCAAACTCCCGGTTTTCTACAAGTCGCTCACCCGTTTTTTGGTACGCTTTCTGGAAATACTCGGCGGGCAAAAACTCCACCTCATCGGCCTTGACGCGGCCTTTTTGGGCGTATTGAAGCAGAATGGCGGCAGCTTTGGGCAGGTCCTGCGCGTCGGCTCCGATGTACTCGGCAGTGTTTTTTAGCGTGGGTAAATCATAGCCTGCACCTTCGTCGGGTTGTTGTAGCCACAGCAGGCGGTGGTAGAGCTGCTCGGCTTCCATTGGGCCAGGAACAGTCACATTATATAGCCACAGTGTACGTTGATGAATACGTTCAGCTAATAGTGATCTGTCTTCTTTTTCCAATTTTTTTTTCGAATCCCTGAGCTGAGAAAAATAGGCAAATGCGGCCTCGCTGATTCGGTTAGCCAGTTCGGGTTCCTGTGCCCGCATGGCGCTGAGCATGGACCGGCGCAGGTCTTTGCGGTGCCATACCTCACCATTGGTACCCCGGTAGCAAATCCAGCTGTGTTTAGCCAGCGTATCCAGCGCCATTTGTGCCTGATCCTCCGTTAAGGTCAGGTCCAGTACGGGGGCCAGCACGTGCAGAATGAGGTCGGTGGTGACGTAGCGAAGGACTAGTCCGGGGTAGGCCAGCTTGCGGGCGGTGTTGTCGTTGATGCGCAGCAGCACCCGCCTGTATACCAAGCCCATAAACATCGACTTGGCCGCCTCACCCCCGTTGCGCAACTCGTCCTCGATCTCATCCAGCGTGGCATCGCCTTTTTCGGCCAGCATCTTCGCCAGCAATTTTAGCTCCAGCGGACGGTGTGGAATCAACGTCGATTTGGCTACACGCCGGATGAGTGCCTCGTTTACACCAAGCCGTTTTAGCAAAATACGCGTCTCATTACCAGCCAGTTCGCCTAGATCAAGATGGCGCCCGTCGGCAAAACGGAGCACTTTTTGCAACGCCCCGTCGAAGAGCCGACCGGAGAAAATAAGGCGGATCGGAAATGCGCTCAGTAGGTCGCCCACGTTGTAGAGCCACGATACCAGCTTTTCGGTCAGGTCCTGTTGCTCCACCTCTTCAAAGGTGTCCAGCACCAGCAAAATAGGCCGGGGCGTGGGATTCGTAGCCAGCAGTGCGTCACGAATCGGCCCGAGCAACCCCAGCGAACGGTTGTGTGATTCCGACTCTGCCGATGATTTCTCGTAGCCATTGCCCGTCTCAACTTTCTGCTGCCGCGACAGGCTCCGTTTGTTCCTCAAGGTCTCGTTGATAGCCGGGTACTGATACCCCACCTGCCGGGCCATTTCCGATTCGAGCCACAGCCGGTCGTCAGGGTTAAGGCCGGGACGGTCGAAATCGAACACCACGAGCGTAGCCAGTTGTTGCGCAACGACTTCTTCTGAAAAACGGGCCAGCAACGTCGATTTCCCCGAACCGCCCAGGCCTGTCAGCACCAGCCCTTTCCACGGCCACGACAGCGAAGGACTAGTATCATTTACAAAGGCACGCAGGGTATCCAGCTCCGGTTGGCGACCTACGAAGCCATTAGCCAGCAGGGCGCGTTGATCCGTGAGGAAGTTGGCGAGCCCAATTTGCAGGCGAATCTGCGTCCAGTCGGGCTGGGGTAAATGTAGTGGTCTGGTGGCCTCCATCGCCTCCATCAGGGCCAATAGCTCATCGTGGGAGCGGTTTATTACCTTGATCCTACCATTGAACCCTAGTAAATTACGGAGCATTTTACCAAACAGGTCGGTGGTTGGTAACGGGTCGTCCAGTCGTTGTCGCAACATTCCGGACGCGATGATTGGCCGCAACATCTCGATGCGCTTTGGCTGTTTCAGCAGCCAGCCTACGCCCGTTTCATCCGCTTCCACTACGCAATGCTCCACCACCCGGCTGAGCACATCTACGCGCAGGCTAGGTGACCAGCTATCCTGACCCAGCGCATCAGGCGAGACGCGGCCAGACAACGCCAGCGCCACAAGCTGCTTATCAACTAGCCGTTGATAATCAGCGAACTGGTCTACTAATGAACCGTCATCCGTTCTCTCTAGCGCAGACTCTTCCACCACCGCATCGACGGCGGCGTCATTCATCCAGCGGGCCATTTTGGTGGCGATTTTCGCATTATAGGCGGCGGTCTCTTCCATCAGATCGATTCGTCAATGGCCTGTCGCAGGTCGGTGTAACAGTCTAGCAGGTCGGTAGCCAGTTGCCGGGTTGCCTTATCCAGGCCGGTATTCTGTGCAGTCTGATACATCCGAAACAGGGTTTTCGACATGGCCATAATAGCCGTGTCATCAACAGCACTGTTCTCGGCAGCCAGTCGCCGACGGAAGTAGCTGACAATATCTTTTACCTCTAACGTGGGGGCTACCTGAAGCGGTAATTGCCATTGACTGATCTGATCGGGCAGATCGCCACGCATGCCGTCGAGTACAATCCGCAGCCAGTCGAGCGTGGCAACCTGTTCATAAAGCAGTGTGAGCAAATCGGTAGCCAGCGAACCGTCGATGTTATAGCTGTTCAGGTCGGTGAGCACCAGCCACACCATGCGTCCCTGCCGGGCCTGCTCCAGCACCTGAAGCAGTTTGGGCAGTACTTCGGCCCGGAGCCAGGCCGCGGCGGTGGTGTTCATGTCGACCTGCGCGACCAGGGCAGGCGATGGCTGACTTGCCTGGTGCGCAATGGTATCGACCAGTTCAGCAGCGCTTTTTTTCGACACCGATTCCCCATTCAGCCGGATGATCAGATGCCCACTCGCGGGCAACATGGCCGTCAGCACCCGCGTGCGGAACGTTTTGCCACTACCCGGCATACCGTTGACCACAAACAACCGATACTGACCAGACAAGACAGATTGCCAGATGGTTGACTGAAACTCATCACACCCCAGTACAGGCATATTCCGTTCCGATTCGCCCAGCGTCCAGATCGAACTGTCGGCGGGGTCAGGGCCGGGCAGCGTGCCAATGACCTGCCTGATGTGGGCTTCTATACCGGCAATGGGTACGCCCCGGTTCAGCTTTGGCTCGGTAGGTTTGGTGGGCCACTCGCCCTGATGCAGGCCAAACAGCATAAAGTCCTGATCAAAGCACGGTCCACCCGACGAGCCGGGCAGGGTGTTGGCCTGATGCAGGAACCGCAGCCCCGGAAATACGGCCGGGTTGGCCACCGCCGGGGCGGCAATCGGCCCCTCGTCGAACTTCAGCGACTTGCCCTGCGGATGCTGAAACACCATCACCCGCTGCCCGTTGCGGGGCACCACGGCGTTGGGGTCCAGGTTGGCCCATCGGCGTTCGGCACCGATGGGGCGAGCCAGGCGGATGACGGCGTAATCCCAGCAGTCCTTTAACTCGGTGAGCACGGGGGGTATGGTTTTCAGCAGTTCCTGCTCGTGGCAGGTTTTAAAACAGACCGACCAATCTTTGTGGGCGTTGACCATCAGCGAGGTGGCCGGCCGCAACATGAGTGTGCCGTTCAGGTAGCCGTCGTAATTATCGAACTCCACCTGCAGGCGGTTGGCCGCCTGCTTATCGGGTATGCGCTCACTGGGGTTGGATTGGTTTAGTTGGTACAGGTCGACCACCACGTGCCAGGCCGTCAGCACCAGGTTTGGACCAATCAGGATGCCCGTTCCACGTTCCTGCCCGTCGACGTGCACCTTACAGGCCCATTTCATGCCGTTGAGCAACCGGTAGGCCATCGCTTTGGGTAAGCCAAACCCGTTGACCACGTTCACCATCGCCTGCAAGTCAGCTGATCCTTCGGCTCCTTTCATCAGCATTTCGGAAGCCAGCGTACCATCGTCGCGCTGATCGTCGACGATTCCTTTCAGCAGTTGCATCAGAAAACCCTGGCCCAGGGCATAGGTCAGTCCCAACCGAAAGGCCTCGTCGCCCATGGCCGTCTGGGCGACGGCTTCGAAGTTCATACGCGTAGGTCTACCCACCTGCGCCTGCAAAAAGAGCGTGGCAAATTCGTCGCGCGAGAGCCGTAACGCCTTCACAATCTGATCGATGGGTAGCATGACCGTGGGGTTAGTGGACCTTAACGTGGTGTTCGGCCAGGTGCTCGCCGACCGTTTTCGACGAGTGGCCGTCTGTGGCATCGAGGATATGTTCGAGCACATGCCCCCAGTTCATGCGCGGCACATTTGACTTACCGGCATAGTGCAGTCCACCCGCCAGCGTGAGTCGGCCTGCCTGCGCAATCAATGAACCCGAATTGCCGCCCAGCGTGGTGGCGTCGTGGGCCAGCGTACGGGGCGTAAAGCCCGCATCGAGCGGCATCAGCTGCCCCGGAGCCAGCCGTTTGATGCCGTAGGTCGATTTAAACAGTTCTTCCAAAAGCGTGAAGGTTACCCCCGACCCCGGCGCGGGCATACCCGGATTGGCCGGATAGCCAACGGTATAAATAAACGTACCCTCAACGGCCCAGTCGGGGGTGAGATCGAGGCCTAGAAATAAGGGCAGGGCCTCCCCTGCGGGCACCGGCTCCAGTTCAATCAGAGCCATGTCGGTGTCGGCGTGGTTCACCTCAGGGCTAAGATCGGGGCCACAAAACAGCACCGATTTGAGTTTCCGGACGCGGGGCGGGGTATTGGTCTGAAACTCGTGCCCGAAGTTGACCGTGATCCCCTTCCGCAGTTTCCAGACACCATTGCGCTGCTTTTCGCCGAAAACATCCAGCACGTGCCGATTGGTCAGCAGCAGGTTTGGAGCCAGCAAAAAGCCGGTACCGTCGAATTGCTGACTTGCTTTGGGGTCGTCGATCCGGCCCACACAGCGCAGCATCTGCCCCAGGTTAGGCAAATCGGCGTTGATTTGGTCGGCCCAGTTTCCCGCCGGGCTTGTGGTCAGGTCTACCGCTCCATCGCGGATCATAAACGAAGGCCGCGACCCGTCGAGGCGGACAATACTCTCCAGCCGGGCCAGGTTGTCCAGTCCGCGACTGAGGGTGGCGTTGTCATCATTGGCCACCATACGCAGGGGTTCAGCGGCCTGTTTAACCAGTTTGCGGGCAATACGATGCAGTTTCGGGCTGTCGCCGAGGTTGTTCTTCACCACGTCCTGCCAGCTCAGCCGGGCATAGTCCAGCCGTTCGCGGATGCCGTGCTCCGACAGGTCGGGGCCTGCGCCGACGCCCTCGCGTGACTCAAGTCCTGACCCGGCCGGGCCACCCCGGCTCAGCAGGTTCCGGTAATACGTAGCCGGGGATGAGGGAGGCTCGGTTTCGGTAATAGTTGATTCGTTATTCATGGTGTGAAGGTGGTTTTAATGCGTAAGCAAGTCAAAACCAGGGCGATGTAAACTCACGTCTGGTTGGACCGAAGGGGGTTTCGCGGGTGGTGCCGCCCGCGGGTGGTGCTGGAGGGCCCGTGAGGCTGGTCATCCCCCCGGCGGTGTTAAACACCAGAAAGCCATTGACAACCGCCATCAGGTAATCGGCCACACCCGACGCGCTGGAAAGGGCGGCGCCCAATTCGCAGACGATGATACCAATGGCAAGAGCCAGCCATTTAGGGTTAAAATCGAAAGCTTTTTGCAGTCCGTTGGCAATCACGTAAGTAATGCCGGTGGCCCCGGCAAACGTGGTGACGCTGGCTACAGTAAAGAAATCCTTTTGAACAAACGTGTTGGCATCCAGTAAAATAGGTAGCATTAGTCCAGTGGTTTTAGGTGAAATACGGAATCAAATGTATCGGTTTTGCCGATGGATTATTCCGATCAGTAACACCCTTTATTTAGCGTACAGCTGCCCCCTTTTGTCGGTGCGTTCCTGATGGGGCTACGGCATCCGTTCGTACTTTTGCGGCCCTTACAATCTCCATATGTCACGCATCCTAACGGGTATTCAGAGCAGCGGCAGGCCGCATCTGGGCAATATACTGGGGGCCATTTTGCCCGCCATCCATTTATCCAAAGAGGCTGGTAATGAATCGTTTCTGTTCATTGCCGACCTCCATTCACTGACCACGCTGAGAAATGGCGAGCATCGCCGTGACTATGTCCGGGCCGTGGCTGCCACCTGGCTGGCTTTTGGCTACGACACCGTAAAAAATACCCTGTGGCGGCAGTCGCGGGTGCCGGAGCATACCGAACTGAACTGGTACCTGAACTGCTTCACGCCCATGCCCATGCTCGACAATGCCACTTCGTTTAAAGACAAGGTGGAAAAGCTGGGCAAATCGGCGGTGAGTGCGGGGCTGTTTACATACCCCGTGTTGCAGGCTGCCGACATCCTGCTTTACGACGCCAACCTGGTGCCGGTGGGAAAAGACCAGCGTCAGCACCTCGAAATGACGCGCGACATTGCCACAGCAGTCAACAGCCAGTACGGCACAGACGTCTTTGTGCTACCCGAAGCCCGCATCGACGAGAAAATTATGACCATTCCGGGCACCGACGGGGCCAAAATGAGCAAGTCGTACAACAACTACATCGATATCTTTCTGCCCGCCAACGAGTTGTATAAGGTGGTAAAAAAGATCATATCGGACTCTACACCGCTGGAAGCCCCCAAAAATCCGGACACCGACATCACGTTTCAGCTGTACAAATTGCTGGCAACCGACGAACAGACCGGGCAAATGCGCGCCAACTATGCTGCGGGTGGATACGGCTTTGGCGCTGCCAAAAAAGAACTCTATGAGCTGATGGTGGAAAAATTCGCCACCGAACGCGAGCGTTTCAATGAACTGATGGCCGAGGGTAATCCCGAACTGGAGCGCGAACTGCAGGCTGGTGAAGAGAAAGCCCGCGCCGTAGCCAGCCAGACCATTCAGCGCGTGCGCGACGTGATGGGGTTTAGCTAAGGGGTTATTTAGTCGGGTCAGGATTGCCGGGCGGGCGGCGGGCGGTGTTGCGAATGTTGACGAGCTTGAGCAGCAGGTCGAACCAGAACGGGGCACCAAACGACAGGGCAGCCATGGTTAGCACCCAACCAACGATGGCAACGTACCACTCCTGGCCCGGTTGAAACCCCCACTTACCATCGCCCTGTTTCCAGCTAATAGGCAGTTGAAGTTCGTCGATCTGGCCCTGCACAAACTTTACGTAGGCCGATTGCACCATCAGTTTCTCGGAATCGGTGAGTGTGTCTTTGAGCGCGCTCTTCGTCGTGTTAAGGACCGCTGACTTGTTATCAACCAGATAGTCAATAAACGCACGATCCTTGCCGTAGGTGGCCTTACCCGTTTTTGTGGCGTTGATAGCGTCGGCTACCAGTCGTCCGCGCAGGTCGGTATCATTGAAGAGCCGGTTGGTCAGGTAGATGGTGTCGACATTAAATACCAGCACGACCACCAGCGACACCAGCCAGGCTACCCCCTGCGCGTATCGTTTATACCAGCCCGATACCTGCTCCATATAGCCGTTGTACCACCTCTCCAAAGCGTCTTTGAACGACTGGAAGCTGTCTGACTTGGCCAGCATTGGCTCAATTAGCTCTTTGACGTCGGCGAGTGAACCATGCTCCATCCCCTGCCTGATGGCGGCCAGCGTTTGGGTTGTGCCCACCGCTGTTGCATCAACAGGCCCTACCTTATGACCAGCTTTACTCAGCAAGTCAATCAGCACGGTCGAGAACGAATCAGCCGAGAGGTAGCTGATCGGCTTCAGCCCCCTGTAGTCCTGCTGTTTTATGCTGGTGAGTCTGTGGGAAAAGAAGGCATCGGCTAGTGATGCACCCAGCAATTTGTCGATGGCCAGCCGCAAAAATTCAGCGCGCTTGCTTTGAAAGAGGGTATTGATCAGCTCAACCACGCCGGAGACGAAGATGCTGAAGACGAAAAAGATAAAGATGAGGCCAATGGCTACGTCCAGCAGGGTAGGCAGGTTCAGATGCATGTGCGTAATCGGTTTAGAATCAGTGTGGTGAGTGTGAACTACAGCGCGCAGAGTAGGCCAAAAATACGGGTCTGTATTGGATCCAAAACCGGGAAATGTCTCCTTTCGGTATCAGGTGTTTCACCCGAAAAAGACCCGTAAACATCCTCAACTTCAGATTCAGGATACGCGTACATTCCAGACAGTCAGGCCAGTACAACGGGTGGAACGCCGCCGTTGGCATCGAGCTGATTGAAATAAGCGGCGGCATCGACCTCGCCCTTCGCCATCATGCCCTGCATCTCCACGGGATCGAACCGCAACCCGCCCGGACCACCCCCCAGCGGTAGTTTGGGCCGTATGATGTGTATCCTGCTGGCCAAGCGGTTAGCGAACGGATTCGGTTGCCGGGGTGGATTCAACAGCTTGTCGATCTGGGCCGTGGGCAGGCCCGCCGTGACCATGGCCTGCCGCACGGCCAGCACGTAGTTGGCACCCCGACTCAGGATGTCCGGCACCCGCACGTCGTTCAGGCTCACGTCTTCGCTAAAAATGTCGATGGTGCGCTGCAACACGCCGATCAGGTCGTTGGGCTTCAGCGAGTCGGCAGCCTCCGGCGTTTCGGGCGACAGCAAAACGGCCAGTACTTCGTCGGCACCGGCATCGAGGGCCACCTGAATAGCCGCGTATTCCCGCACACCCCCATCTACGTAGTGCCGGGCGGGTGCGACCGGGGCCGACCGGATGCGCACCGGCTCCAGGAAAAAAGGCTGGTGGGTCGACGCCAGGATGGCGTCGACCAAATCATTCCGGCTGGCGATTGTCTGCGTGGTGTAATGCGGCAGTCGGGCCGCCAGAGGCTGCGTGGTAAACAGCCGTAACTCACCCGTTTGCAGACAAACCGCCGAAACGCCCACCTGTTTTTCGGGGGTCACTATCCGCCCGAAACGGGGAGCATCATAGACCGTGTCGATGAGTTGATCGAGCTTGAAGCTGTTGAACAAACAGCCTGTCCTGAATAAAGCCGCTGCGTCGTGCGTGGCCAGTAAATTGGCCGTTGCTGTACCCGAATAAAAATTAATCAGCACGTTCATATCGCCCACCGATGCGAGGGGTACAATAAGGGCGCCGGTGCTGGTGCCCAGGTACACGTCGAACAGGAATTGACCGTTTTTGAAAAACTCGGGCCTGTTTCTGATGAATTTCAGCACGCCCACAGCGTAGGCACCTTTGCAGCCACCACCGCTGATAACCAATGCTTTTTTCATGGCTGTCTCTGCTTAGTTGTCCTGAAAACTCTTCTCTTTCCGCTGACCGATAACATTATAGGCCACGGCAAACTGCCCCCAGGTAGACTGGTGTTCGTAGTCGCGGTGAATTTTTAGGGCTACGCCGTATCGTTTCAGTATCTCCAGCGCCACACCACCACCCAGCAATTTTGCGTTGGTTTGCCCCCAGAGGTGCTCAACAAACAGCTGCATATTTCCCCAAAGAATGCCTTCCGGCAGACCATTGATTTTAACGTCGAGCGACGTCAGCTTCAGGGCGATCCGTGGACCGGCGTAAGCTACCCAGTGCTCCGTTTTCAGTTCCGGCGAACCGGCAGTGTAAGCCGCACCGATCACGGCCCCTACCCGCAAGTAATGATTGATCGGCGTGAACTGCGGACAGGTCTGCACCGAAAACAGGGATTTTGACTGCTGGGACGAAAAGCCCATACCAAACTCGACGGGTACCACGGCCCGACGGTTGAACTCGGCATAGTCGGGCACCGGGTCAGCAGTGGGTGGACTGTTTTGCGCCTGCGCCGTCGTCAACAGGGTGACGAGAACCAGGGCAATTCTGTAGGAACGAAAGTTGTGAAGCATGTGCGTGGGTGAATGATGTTGGCCTCAAAAATCCGCACTTTTCCGCCCACCTTATACCACCGGGTGAATCTATGTTATTGACTGACAGCCAATTTATAAAACGGTATGGTTCGAACAGCTACTTGTATAGACAACCAGTTAATCAAATAAAACTTGTCTATACAAGATAACTAATTACCTTTGGCTCAATGACAAACAAGCCGCGCCAGTACAAACAGATTCACGCCTCGCTGAAACAGCAGTTAGCCGAGGGGGTTTACGCCGTTGGCTCGCTCCTACCCTCGGAAAACGAACTGGCTACGCAGTTCAACACCACACGCATGACCGTTCGGCAGGCATTAACCGAGTTGGTGCGGGAAGGCTACATTGATCGGCGGCATGGTAAGGGAAGCATCGTACGCTCTGAACGACAGGCACTGGGGCTATTGTCGTTTCAAGGCTTTTCAGACGCGGTAGGTAGTCAGCACACGGTACGCACCGAATTCCTGACCGACCCTGCCGTCAGACCCTGGCCCGACAGTTTTTTCTACGCCTTGACCGACACGGAGAAAAGCATCAACTGCCTGACCATGAACCGGATCCGGTATGCCGACAACAGCCCCGTTATGCTCGAATATACCTGGCTGCCCAACTGCGGACTCGACGGATTACTTACCCAGGACCTGCTCGACGGGTCGTTATTCAGAACCCTGAGCAGCCAGTACAACTTCGACATCAGGCAGATGGATCAGCGCCTGAGGGCCGTGGGAGCCACCACCGAACAGGCCATCTATTTCGCCTGCCCCAAGAACACCCCACTCCTATTCATAGAGCGCCGCTACCAAACCAACCAAACTAACCTGCACATTTACAGTCAGTTATATTGTTTCACCAACCAGTACGCCATCAGCGGCGGACTATAAATATTGAGTGAATGAGTGAATTCACTCAATCACTCATTAAAACAATCATGCCCAACACAACCCTTATCCGCGAGATCGCCAAGATGATCGATCACTCGCTGCTGCACCCCACCCTGACCGACGCCGAACTGCGCGACGGTTGCGCCGTTGCCCTCAAGTACGATGTGGCCTCGGTTTGTATCAAGCCCTATGCCGTGGCATTGGCAAAGACATTACTCGCCGGCTCGGACGTGCTGGTGGGCACGGTCATTGGTTTTCCGGCCGGTAACTCAGCCACGTCGATCAAGGTAGCCGAGACCATTCAGGCCTGCCGGGACGGAGCCGTGGAAATAGACATGGTCGTGAACATCGGCAAGGTGCTCGGTGAAGACTGGGACTTCGTGCGCGACGAGATAAAGGCCATCCACGAGGCCTGTCTGGCGCATGGAGCCATCCTGAAGGTCATTTTCGAGAACGACTACCTGTCCGACACTAAGTACATCATCAAACTCTGCCAGCTTTGTACCGAAGTCGGTGCTGAGTTTGTGAAAACGTCTACGGGCTACGGTTTCGTGAAAGGTGGCGACGGCAAATACAGCTACGAAGGGGCCACCATTCATCAGCTTCAGGTCATGCTCGACAGCGTCGGACCCGGGGTGCAGGTGAAAGCCGCCGGGGGCGTGCGTACCCTCGACGGGTTGTTGCAGGTGAAGGCAATGGGCGTTACCCGCCTGGGTGCTTCGGCAACGGCTGCCATCATGGAAGATGCCTACCGCCGTTTTGGCGAAGCGTCGCCCGGTGCCGTTGCTCCCGACGCGCCAATGGCCGATAGTCAGGAAGGGAAAGGCTACTGATGTAGGTCGTATTCAAACTGGTCGGTGTAGTTTTACGCCATGACAACCCCCTCCTATTCCATCAGAAAAGCCGTTGCGGCTGATTTTGAGGCGATTGACGAGTTCGACATGTTTGCCGGCGACCGGCAGGAAGAAATCAGCCGGGGCGAATGCTTCGTGGCTGTTCAGGGCGAAACCGTGGCGGGTTACCTGACAACGGCCCGGTCGTTCTACCAGAATCCGTTTATAGCCTACATTCAGGTGCGGGACAATCAGCAAAGGCATGGCATTGGTCATGCCTTGCTGGCTTTCGCGGAATCTCGCTGGCCGGTCGAAAAAATTTACATCTCGACCGAAGCCGACAATGCACCCATGCTGCACCTGCTTCAGAAACGGGGTTACACCCCCGCCGGCGAGATTTTGTTTATTCAAAACGAGCCTGAATTAGTTTTTTGCAAACTGCGCTAAACACATCTCCCTTTATGCTAGACCTCGGCTTTGTATCGGCTATTTTGCCCGACTACGACCTTCATGCCGTCCTCAAATTTGCGGCGGATCACGGTTTCAAGTGCGTAGAAATCATGTGCTGGCCTACCGACAGCGCCGACGCTAGGCGCTACGCGGGCGTGTCGCACATCGACGTTGATAACCTCGACGTGGAAGCCGTACACTTCCTCTGCCACAAATATGGCGTGTCTATTTCGGGACTCGGCTACTACCCTAACCCGCTGGATGCCAACGCCGAACAGGCCGAATTCTACCGCGAGCACATCAAAAAGCTTATCCGGGCAGCGGCTAGGCTGGGTCGGTCCGGCGCTGCGGTGCCGGTGGTCAACACGTTTATGGGGCGCAACACCACGCTCAACGTGGCCGATAACCTGAAGCTGGTGGCCGAACACTGGCCGGCCATTGTGCACGAAGCCGAAGCGCACAACGTAAAAATCGGCATCGAAAACTGCCCCATGTGGTTTACCAATGATGAGTGGCCGGGCGGCAAAAATCTGATGACCACTCCCGCCATCTGGGACCGGGTATTTGAGCTTATCCCCTCGCGGGCACTGGGCGTCAACTACGACCCCAGTCACCTGGTCTGGCAGATGATGGACGAAGTGAAACCCATCTATACCTACCGCGACCGGCTGCACCATATCCACCTCAAAGACGCAAAAATCTACCGCGACAAGCTCGACCGGGTGGGCATCATGGCCAATCCGCTGGAGTACCACTCACCCAAGTTACCCGGCCTCGGCGACGTGCGCTGGGGTAGCTTTTTCGCCGCCCTCACCGACGTGCGCTACCGGGGCCCGGTCTGCATTGAAGTAGAAGACAAAGCCTACGAAGGATCCCCCGACGACGTAAAAACGGCTATCCTGACCGCCCGGAACTACCTGCGGCAGTTTCTGGCTGACTAGCCCTTTGCCAACCAACTCAATCGTTATGAACCACTTACGCGTTGCCCTCGACTGGACGCCCAACACCAACCACACCGGTTTTTTCGTCGCACAGTCGCTGGGTTATTATTCCGAAGCAGGTCTGGAAGTCCACTTGTTAACACCCGAATCGGACAATTATACGTTGACGCCCGCCAAAAAACTGGCGCTTGGACAAGCCGATTTTGCCCTGGCACCGTTCGAGAGCGTCATCAGCCTCAACACCAAAGCCAATCCAATGCAGGCGGTGGCCGTGGCGGCGTTGCTACGGGAAGACATCAGCGCCATTGTAGCGCTGACCAGCAGCCATATAAATAGGCCCAGCGACCTGGACGGGCTTATCTACGCATCCTATAAAGCGCGCTACGAAGACGCCATCGTGAAGCAGATGATTGTGAACGATGGTGGTCGGGGTGACCTTCGTATCACCTACCCCGACAAGCTTGGTATCTGGCATACCCTGCTCACCAACGCCGCCGATTCGACCTGGATATTTGATAACTGGGAAGGCGTAGAAGCCGACACGCAGGGTATCCAACTGACCAGATTTCGCCTTGCCGACTATGGTATTCCGTATGGCTATTCACCGGTTTTGTTGACCACCCGGCACCAGATCGACAACAACACGGAGGTGTATAAACGCTTCCTGAACGCAACGAAAAAAGGGTTTCTGTATGCGGTTGGTAACGTAGCCGAAAGCGCCGCTATGTTGGCCCAGTTCGTACCCCAACGGGATAAGGAACGAATTGATCTGCTGAAAAGCCAGGCCTATACATCAGCCTATTATGGCGACGAAACCAACTGGGGCAAGCTGGAGAGCGGACGGGTTAACGCGTTCCTCGACTGGCTAAAAACGCAGGGGCTGGAAACAACTGATCTAGATGCCAACACCCTGTTTACAAACGCTTTAATCGAATAAGGGCATTTGCTGATCCGGTTTTGAGTGGGGTTGGGCGGTTTCGCGCTCTGGTGTGGCTTCGCGCTCTGGTGTGGCTTCGCGCATCGGGCCCTTCGACAGGCTCAGGGTGACAGGAAAGTTGAATCAACTCCACTGAACTGCATTAGATGGGCTGTCACCCTGAGCCTGTCGAAGGGCCTAGAGCGCGAAGCCACACCACAGCGCGAAGCCACCCAACCCAAATAAGCACCTCCCGACAGAAGGCTGGTTACTCCCCTATTTCCCCACCCGCACGAGCAGAGCCAGGTGGCCCCATTGGTCAGACAAGGCGCCTACAAATTCGGGCGTGCGAACGTGTTGTATGAAAGTAAGTTGCATGTTTTTGCCCGCAATGACGCCGCCCACGTCGGTCTGTCCGTAGAAATGCTGTAGCTCTACGGCGGGCAGGGCATAATAGTTTTTGGCCCCGTTCAGCCAGCCGCCCTGCATGAGCGAGTTGTCGAGAACAGCCCGAAAACCAATCCGAATAAAAGCGTAGCACTGAAATTTCCGGGGCGACGTTCCTGCACTATATAAGCCCGTGGGGTGGCCAAAATAGTCATTAAACAACCCGACGCGCAGTGTACCGCCCATTCCCGCCGCGTTCATCAACGAGCCAATGGTTCCTTCAACCTCGCTGATGACGTCGAAAACGGGCGAAAAAAGAGGGATAGCCCGACCCTCATACCGCACGGTGTAGCTAATAACCGGATCGTTTTTCATCTGCGTACCCCAACCCGCCGGTACGGCCTGATGGAGCAGACCATGCATGTGATCCTGCAACTCGGCGGCCCCCGAAGCAGGGCCAATCACACCCAGCGCAAGCGATGAACTAAGCCGACGCCCACCCGTGGGGTCGGTGGTAGTGAGGCCCCAGGCTACGTACAGGTAGCCCGCGTAGGGACGGTCGTAGGGATACAGCGGGGGCCGAACGCTCCTGGTATCGCGGGGGGTGTAAAGTTCCTGACCAACCGAGGCGTTATACAGGGCCTTGTAGGACCGCTTGTCTTTCGGATTCAACCTTAGCAATGCGTAGTGGGTAGGCCATTTTTGCCAGTAATTGCTCAGATGGGTCAGCCGAATACCGTTGCTGTAATACCGATCTGTCACGCTTCGCTGATGCACCTGAAACGCATCATTCTCCCAGTCAAGTTGTGCAAAAGCGCCAGCTTGTTGCTTGTGAATGGGTTTGGGACGGCTGGCATCCTGCGAAAAAGTAGTCAGTGCGTTGAGTAGGCAGGCAACAACAAGCAATAAGCGCATATAACGATGATTAGTCGCTATAAAAATCGGTCATATGTTCTATAAAGCAAGTTGTTTGTTCTATAAAGCAAGTCCTTGGGTCAGAATTGCCAGTAACAAGGCAGGCCAGGCCGCAATCTGCCGGTATGGTGCTACTAGGCTACTCCGATTTCTTCCCGAAACCGCCAAACAATTTCAGGCTCGATGAGCGCGAGTTACTCAAAGCTGAGGCCGCTTTTTGCGCCGCATTTGGCTATGAGGGGCGGGTTCTGTGGTGGTCGCGGGTAATGCGCCAACTTTCTGGTAACCACCCGCCAGGATTAGTTTGTGCTGTTCCGACTCCGACCAGGCCAAGATCTCCTTTACCCGCAGCACGGTGTCGAGGATGCTGAAAAGCCAGGGCAGATAGTTCAGGAAGCCTACCTTTGCGGGGCTATGCGCGAGACGATCAATCAACTCGATACCGGGCTTTTTCTGACCCTCAATCGCCTCCATGCCCCCTGGCTCGACCCCGTCATGGTGCTGTTTACGGAGCGAAACACCTGGATTCCATTCTATGTGGTGCTGGTGGGCTGGCTGGCCTGGCGGTTCCGGCAGCGGGCCGTGGGCCTGGTGCTTACGCTGGCTGTAGCCGTAGCCATCAGCGATCAGGTCTGTTCGTCGGTGCTGAAACCGCTCACGCTCCGGCTGCGTCCCTGCCACGAAGCAGCCCTACAGGCGGCCATTCATCCCCTACTACCCTGTGGCGGACAATATGGCTTCTGCTCCTCCCATGCGGCCAACACCTTCGCGCTGGCTACGGGGTTGTGGTTGCTGCTGGGCAGGCAACATAGCTGGCTGCGGTGGTTGTTTGCCTGGGCAACGCTGGTAGCCTACAGCCGGGTGTATGTGGGTGCCCACTACCCCCTCGACGTGCTGGCCGGAGCAGGCGTGGGTACGCTGGCGGCCCTCGGCTGTGTATCTTTGTATGACAACACGTTCAAGGTCCAACGTTTAAAGGCCAAAGCCTAAAGTTTAAAGTTGGCTGACCAATCCGCCGGTGCGGCGTGAGTACGCTTGCTGCACCGGCGGATTGGTCAGCCAACTTTAAACTTTAGGCTTTGGACTCCTTCTCTTTATGCCCTTCGCTTCACTTACGATTCGCTTCCAGTCGGCGGGGATGATACCCCCGCCTTTCACTCATTATTACACGCTGGAGGTAAAACCCACGCCAAAAAATGCCCTCCACGTCGACTTCTCCATTACCTATACTGACCGCGAAGAGCTTGACGAAGAAGACATTACAGGAGAAGGTTTCACATTGGCCGACAATTTCGACTGGTCAGGCACGCTTGGTCCAGACTGGCTGCCGGTGCTGGACAATGTAGTGGCCAATACCCGCCTGAAGCCGCTTCGGGAGAGTGAGCTGTCGGAGAAAGACGATTACCTCGAAGTGCTCATCACGCCCGGCTCCGGCCCGACTGGTCAGTCGACGCAAACGGGCACGCCGACCAATCCCGATGCATTTTTGTACCCCATTCAGGAGCTAATTCAGGCTATTTATGAAGCGGGAGGTAAAGAAAAACCCTTTGAGCTAAGCTACCTCAGCTACCAGCAGTCTGGTGACCGCGAACTGCACATTCAGGCCTCGTTCGCCAACCGGAGCGTACAGGTTATAACGGTTAACAACCGGCAGGAGCAGCGCAAAACCATGCCCTGGGAGGCGCTACAGCCCCTTATGTCCACTGTTTTTGCCTACGACTACAACCCCGAAGACGGCTTGGCGAAGCCCCCCAAACGCGACGGTCATTTCCTGACGGTCGGCACCGACATGTGGTTCGATATCAGCGCGTTGCCGGAGGTGTACCGGGCGCTGGAGCGGGTATAACGCGTTGCCAGCTGCCCATTCGTATCTGTCCCCGACGCAAGGTCGCGCTTTGTGTTTCCACTAGCCCGGCCTGTTGCAACACCTGCGGCCAGTTGGGCAACCGGCTGGCGTCGATGCACGCAACAACCCGAAAAAAACGAATCATCATCCAGAGTTGCAGCCGCTGCCAGGTTGTTTTGGGCTGGTCGAAATCACAGATCAGCAACGCACCTGGTTCGGTTAGATGCTCAAGTAAACAGGGCAATAAGCGACCTGTTAGCGTAGATTCGGGGTACAGATCGAGCACAAACGGCAGCAAAATCGCGTCGTACCGTTCTCCCTGCTCAAGATCTGTCTCCGTGCCATGCCTAAACACAATGCGCTCATTAGCAGAGGATTTACCTATTTTTTGCTGAGCCATGTGAAGCATAGTGTCTGACGCTTCCAGGTACAGCACCCGTTGCGGGTTGGTTTGTAGCAGGCGGGGCAGCAAAGTGCCTGTGCCACCACCCAGCACCAGCACCCGGCTGTGGGGCGGTACCCGTTCAACGCACCACTGCCCGGCCAGCTTCAGCGTATGGCCAAACATCAACGCGGCCAGGCTGTCGTAGAGGGGAGCAATAAAGTTGAAGGACATCAGCGCATTCGGGCAAAACAGGGCGTGTTAAATACAACAACGCATCTGGACGAATGGCTGCCGAGGCTACAATTTTTCGAAAACCAGCCGATAGTGGTCCATAATGTTTCGCTCGAAACACACCCGATTAGGGCTTTTCCGAAACACGCTGATTAGTCCACGAAATGACGGGTTGGTGAGCAGTTTGGGCAACAGTGACGCGTAGAGGGCATACTTTTGGGTCATGAACGCCCGAAACCGCTTGCGCCACTGGCCAATGGTTTCGATGTAATCGAGCCGACCGCTACTGATCGATACCAATTTGAAATAAGGTCTGGCACACCGGTTGATTTGGGCAGGACCGTAGGGCAGCCAGGATCCGGGAAACTGGGCAATCATCAAGGCCATGTAATACGCGTCAGAATCAGAATCGGCGTCGAGCCGGATGCTTTCAAAGGGGGGCAATTGTTCACCAAACACCATCGTCTGCATGTAAAAGCGCCCCCCGGCAGGCAGCAGTTCGCTCAGATTCCTGAAGAAATTGCTGTAGATAGCATCCTGCTCACCGGCCTGCCACTGTTCGATGGAGCAAAAATGTTCCATGCCCCCAATGCAGGTGACGGCGTCGAAGGTGCCGTAGTCGGCGGGGGTGATCAGGCGGCAATCTTTCACGTCAACGTTCAGACCATTCTTTCGGCAGGCTTCGGCTTGCCTCTGCGATAGCGTCACGCCCCGGCCAATGGCGCCCCGGTGGTGTTTGGCATACGTCAGGAAAGGCCCCCACCCACAGCCCATGTCGAGCACTGTCGAGCCGGGGCCTATTCGCAGGCTGTCGGCAATAAACTTGTGTTTTTGCTGCTGCGCCTCCTCCAGTGTAAGCGAAAAATCGCCGTTATACATGGCACCACTGTAGTCGCCGGTCTCGCCAATGCTGAGCCGGAATACCTTGTCGATGGTCGAGTAGGTGAAGTCTAGGTCTTGTTGAGTAGCCATAAACTGAAGATGTATTTGTGTCGCGTTCTGTTTCGCTACCGTTGCCTGACAACGGCTGGTAGGGCATTGGTTGGCAACCTTTCATTGTAAGCCAGCCGCAACAGCCAGTCCAACACTGGCTGCGTGTTTTGTGCGTAGGTTATGCCTGCTGACCCAGTTGTTTCAGCAGTCGATAATGCGAGACAAGAGCAGACAGAAACGTGGGGTTTTCGAGGTAAGGCAGTTTAAATTCCTGCGCCGTTTGTTTCACAATCTGGGCAATGGCCGGGTAATGAATGTGGCATACCTGCGGAAAGAGGTGATGCTCGATCTGACGATTCAGGCCACCACAGAAAAACGTAGCAAACCAGCTGCGGGGGGCAAAATTGGCCGTAGTCTGCAGTTGGTGTACCGCCCAGGCTTCTTCAATGGTGCCCGTCTGGGTAGGCACCGGAAACGAGGTTCCTTCTACCACGTGGGCCAGCTGAAACACCAGGCCAATCACCAGCCCTTCGGCCAGGTGCATGACCACAAACCCCACCAGCACCTGCCACCAGGCCAGGTCAAGCACCAGCATGGGCAGGGCCAGAAAGGCAGCGTAGTAGATGGCTTTGTACAGAAACAGCTTCACATACTCGGCGCGGGGGTGATTGGTGTTGTCGTGCTGCCCAATCTTTTTCTTGAAAAACTTGAGGTAGTCTTTCCGGAACACCCACGACAGCGACGCCAGCCCGTAGAGCGGAAACGCGTACAGGTGCTGGAAGCGCTGCCAGGGGCGGTGGGGCTCGTCGGCGTCCAGGCGCACCAGGCCGGGTGCAACTTCGATGTCTTCGTCGTGGCCGGGAATATTCGTATAGGTGTGGTGGACAATGTTGTGCGTTGTTTTCCACAGATAGGGGTTGGCACCCACCAGGTTGAAGGTGTTGCTCAACAGCTGGTTAACCCAGCTTCGAGCCGAAAAAGCGCCATGAATAGCGTCGTGCGAGACGTTGAAGCCCACAAACGCGGCAAAACAACCCAGCGCAACGGCCAGGCCCAGCATGGGCCAAACGCCAAACTGGTTGCTCAGCATTAATCCGTAAATGGCCCCGTAGATAGCCAGAAAGAAGACAGCTTTACCCCACATAGCCCCATTGGCGTGAGGCGACTCGCCGCGCCGGGCAAAGTAGGCATCCACCCGCTTCCGGGCCGTGGCAAAGAAAAGCGAGCGCTTGGGGTTGGTGAATTTGACCGATCTGGTTAGTTGGCGTTGAGCGTTTATCATACGCTGCAAAATTCCCCATCAAACCCGCCAGCCGCCATGATATTCGTCCCGACAAGGCGAATTATCATCACCTATTATGCTGATGCTCGTCATAGGTTAGCCTGATAAAAGTCAGCCAATCAATGTCTCAGCCGGGCCAGTCTATCCACATCAAGGAGCCTGATCTGACTACCCATAATCTCAATTAAGCCTTCGGTCCGGAAGTCGCTCAGGGTGCGGATCACTGTTTCGGTGGATGCCCCTACCAGGTGCGACCAGTTTTCGCGCGATAGGGTCATGATTGGAGGCGCGTCGGCGTAAAATTTACGCTGTACCATCAGCAGGGCCTCGGCGGTACGTTTGCGCACCGACTGGTAGGCCAGTTGCAACAATCGGTCTCTGCTCTCGGCTACGTCTGAGGCCAACATCCTGATAAATTCGTTGGCGACCTCCTTGTTATGGTAAATCAGGGTCAGAAAATCAGCCTGTGGAATGCTGCAGACCTCCGTGTCGTCGAGCACCTCTGCCGATTCGGCATAAGGTGTATTGGCCAGGAGTGGTAGATAGCCCACAAAATCGCCCTCTCCGTAGAGCGCAGTAATGTAGTTGTTGCCCGACTCGTCGCTGGTAAATAGTTTGATCTTACCCCGTTTAATGAAGTAGAGCGACGCGGGCAGGCTTCCGGCCATAAACAAAGACTGCTTTTTCTTGTGCAGGGTGGTTGGATAACTCTCACACAGGCGCGCTCTGGCATCGTCGATATGCCGCACGGCCTGCATCAGGCTCATCAGATGGGCCGAATCCGACGTATGCTCGGGTCGGCTCTGCTTGCCTTTCTTTAGGCGGATTTCAACGGCATTCAGCAGGGCTATATCGTCGAAAGGCTTGGTGAGGTAATCATCGGCACCGAGGTTCATACCAAACCGGAAATCGGCTGATTCGGCCTTGGCCGTCAGAAAAATAAACGGCAACCCGGCCAGATCAGGGTCTTTGCTCACAATGTGCAATACGCCGTAGCCGTCTAGCTCAGGCATCATGATATCGCACAAAATCAGATCCGGGCGCTGCTGCCGGGCCAGTGCCACACCCTGCTTACCATTGGCGGCCTGCACCACCTGATACGGAGCCAGCTGGAGAATTTCGGTGATATTCGCCCGCATTTCCGGGTTATCTTCAATGACCAGAATGGTATTCATGCCACAAAGGGGTAGATGGGAAGTTGGACGGTGAAGATGGTGCCCGAGTCGAGCTGGCTCGTAAATGAAATGGTACCACCCAGCAGGTCAACGTATCGTTTAACGATGTATAGTCCCAAACCCGTTCCCTGCACGTGGATGGCGTTGCGGGCGCGAAAAAAATTGATAAATAGTTTGTCTTTATCTGCGTCGGGAATGCCAATGCCCTCGTCTCTCACCGTTACTACCAGCAAATTGTCCTGCACCGCAGTGGTAAGTTCAATGGATTTTCCTTCCGACGAGTATTTGCTGGCGTTAACCAGCAAGTTGACCAGAATATTACGCAGCATCGAACCATCAATGCTGACCGTTAACGCGCCAGCCAGGTGTTGATAAACAAAGTGTTGCCCTATCTTCACCATGCCCTGCATATCATCCAGGATCTCGGCACAAAAAGTTTGCAGTTCCAGCGGTTGAGGTTGTCCGTGCATGGTTTCCTGCTCCATCTGTCCCAGCGACAGAAAGTCGTTCAGCAGGTCGGTTAATCCGTGCACTGCCGCTTTGATTCGCTGCACGTGGCGCTCCCGTTTTTCGCCATCGTCGGCACCATTATACCGCCCTATCAAGGAGGCCGACGATAGAATGGTGCCCATAGGGGTACGAAACTCGTGGGAGGCCATCGTCACAAAATTCGATTTCAATTCGTGCAGCTCGCGTTCCTGCGCCAGTAACTTATCGGACTGATCACGGGTTTTTAACCGACTGGTAACATCGGTAGCTGTTACAATAACACGATTGATCCGCCCGTCAGCATCAGGAAAAGGCTCATAAACCAGATCGAAATAAACTGTGCCCAAATTGCCTTCACGCTGAAGCACAACAGGCATTTCTGTCCCAATAAAGGGTATCCCTGTTTGCATCACCTGCGCCAATAATTCTTCAAAGCCTTGCTTAGCAGCTTCAGGCAATACCGAAAAGATAGGTCGGCCCAGCAGCTCAGCTTCAGGTCGTGCCCAGAGAGCACACATGGCTGGGTTGGCAAGCTCGACTACGAACTCCGGTCCTTTCAAAATGCCAATTGCTACGGATGTGTACCTGAAAATGCGTAACAGATGAGTTTCCTGAGACTGATGTTGCGCTTCGTCGGCTAACAGCATACGAAGCATGCCCACTTCGGCAGTACGTTCGCTAAGCTGTTGGGTGAGGTCGTGTATTGCCTCTTCCTGCTGACGCAGGCGATTAGCAGGGGCGGCATCGTCAGATAGCTCAGTAGGATATGATGGCATATTTCAGGTGGCCGGCATTAATTGAAGTTGAGTAAACACAAAGGTGCTTTTTCCATAAGGACCACGCAATGACCCCGGTCACATACCCATATGACCGTCCCCCCAACCGGCTATCAGTTCCTTGTCAGGAAATCAGAAGAGTTGACCGCTGATCAGCGCGATCAGCATGGCCCGGATATGAGCTGCGGAAATGCGATTATGAATGGCGGTTAACAGAGCCGTTTGCTGCTGCTGTTCAGCGGCCGACAGCGGACGGAACGAAACATCCTGCACTAACAACAACACCCCATCACCCGATTTTAGGTAGACCTGACAAAAAAGCCCTGTTATACCGTCTAGCTGATAGGCCTCAATCTGAGTTGCTGGTTGGCCGGTTTCCACCACCTGTCGCAGCCGATCCAGTACGCCCGCCGTTGTCACATCTGGACTGATCATGGTGAGGGGCTGGCCCACTATGTCGTCAGCCAACAACTTAATCATGGCTTCCTGAACCGGATTAACAAACACGTATTGAAAGTCATCGATGAGGTCTGCATCGTCTGACCGCAATGCCTGCAGCAAACTAATACCCACGGGCGCAGCGTTGATCACATCCCATACCCGTCTGGAAGTCAGCCACATATAAGGAAACAATTCAGGTTCAGCCTGTGCGTCGGCCGTATGTAATGGTAGATTCATGCATAGACTTAACCAGATACATTGTCAGACCATTGGGCCTACTACGCTGGCACTATAGATGCAAAAAAAAGAAAAATAGATGACAACCGTCTAGCCCCCGGCCAATTCTTCTTTCAGCGTACTGAAACACCAATGACCATCATAATTTCATGTGACGCATGTCATAGTTTAGGGAAGTACTGCCGAATTAGCTTTGTTCTATAGCTTCTTTTTACACCCAACCGTATACCCATGCACCATACAAATAAAATTATTTACCTGGCAGACGATGATGATGATGATCGCATGTTCATGCGTATAGCCATTAAAGAATCAGGCTGGCAAGCCACCATTGTTGAAACTGAAAATGGTCAGGAATTGCTACAGTTGCTCCGGGAACAGAAGGCTACCGAAGAAATTAAGCTGGTTGTACTAGACATGAACATGCCTCTCATGACCGGACTTGAAGTGCTCAGAGCTATTCGCGCTGATCAGGCCTTACAGTTCATACCGGCGGTCATCATTTCTACCAGCGCCGAGCCAGATCTTGTTCGCGAAGCTTACCGATACGGCATTAACGCCTATATAAAGAAACCGTCGAGCTACGCAGCCCTGAATACTATCAGCGAAGCCATCAAAGTATGCTTCCTGGACGCCTGATTCCGTAAGACCGTACGAAGATTCTCTGGTATTATGCCGTTAAACGGATAGTTGACAGATGAACAAGTTGTACTATTCCTATAAGCGCGAATCATTTTAAAGT
Source organism: Fibrella rubiginis (assembly GCF_017353185.1). Classification (GTDB taxonomy): domain Bacteria; phylum Bacteroidota; class Bacteroidia; order Cytophagales; family Spirosomataceae; genus Fibrella; species Fibrella rubiginis. The sequence goes on from NZ_JAFMYV010000002.1 coordinate 490,176, forward strand.
GCAATCTTGTTCATTAGTTGGTAACAGGTCAATTAGCTCTCTGAGCTACCGACCTTATTGTCAACCAACTATCAGGAAATATGCAAACCATTCGCACGAGTTTTAAGTCGGCCTATACGCAAGAGTCAACAACCTCATTTTGGACGAATCTAAGTTCGTCTATGACTACGTTCATCGCCAATAACGAGTCGGCATTCAGGGCTTTTGCCCGCATGGGCGCCCCCTTCGGCGAAAGTGTGCTGGGCCGTTAGGACTCACCGCTTGCCCAGTTCGATCACCTGCATGTCGCTGATACGCCCTTCATGGAGCGTGAAGCGCACGCAGGTGCGCATGAGGTGAAAACCCGTTTTCCCGGCCGCACCGGGGTTTATAAAGAGCAGTCGTTTGTTGGTGGGGTCACGCATGACCTGCAGGATGTGTGAGTGCCCACAAACGAATAGGTCAGGTGGGTTGGCCAGTAGTTGTGGCCGCACGGTGGGATTATAACGCGGTGGTTTACCGCCAATGTGGGTCATCCAGACCCGCACACCTCCCACCTCGAAGCGCAGGTTTTCAGGATACGCCTGCGGGTCATCAATATTGCCGCTCACCAGGCGAAGCGGCTTAAACTGAGTTAGTTGCTGAGCTACCGTATCCAGCCCTACGTCGCCCGCATGCCAGATTTCGTCGCACTCGGCGAAGTGATCAAAAACAGCCGGGTCAAGGTAGCTGTGGGTGTCGGAGAGCAAGCCGATGCGCATAGGGGTAGTTTAAAGTTTAATGTCCAAGGTTCAAGGTTGCTCCGTCAGACATGGGCGGAGCAACCTTGAACCTTGGACATTAAACTTTAAACTGCCCTTCTTCATCCCAGAATGGCATCTTTCATTTCACTGCGGATGCGTTTTTTGTCGAGCTTACCCACGCTGGTTTTGGGTATTTCTTTCACAAACAGCACACGGTCAGGCACATACCATTTATTTAGCTCACCCTTGTCTACTTTTTCCTGCAACGATGCTCTCACCGATTCGGGAGTCAGTTTGCCCTCGTAATCAGCTTTGAGCACGATGATGGCGTGGGGCCGTTCGCCCCACTTTTCGTCGGGAAGGCCCACCACAGCTACTTCGGCCACCCCGGCCACCTGCGAGAGGAGGTCTTCGATTTCCAGCGACGAGACCCACTCGCCCCCGGTTTTGATCACATCTTTGGTGCGGTCGGCAATATGCACCCAATTGTCGGGCGTAATGCTGGCTACGTCGCCGGTATGCAGCCAACCACCGCGCCAGAGTTCTTCGCTGCGTTCGGGTTCCTGCCAGTAACCCTGCGTCATCCACGGGCCACGGGCCACCACCTCGCCAACGGCCTCGCCGTCGTGGGGCATAAAATGGCCGGCCTCGTCCATCAGGCGCATTTCCACAAACGGCGCAATGCGGCCCGCCTGCGTCAGCAGATGCACTTTACCTTCGGTATCAAGCGTACGTTCGTGATCATTCAGGTACGATACCGACATGATGGGGGCCGTCTCCGACATGCCATAGCCCTGATACACTCGGATACCTATATTAAGCGCGGCCGTAGCCAGCCCTTTGGTCAGCGCCGACCCACCGATGATTACTTTCCAGCGGCTGAGTTGCTCCTGATATTTTACGGCGGCGGGGCTGCTGATGAGCATATTTAGAATGGTCGGTACACAATGCGAAAACGTGACACCCTCGGCCAAAATCAGCTTCAGCAACATCTCTGGTTCATAGCGGCCGGGATACACCTGTTTCGTTGATGTCATGGTAGCCAAAAACGGAAATCCCCAGGCGTGCACGTGAAACATGGGCGTGATAGGCATATACACATCCACGGGCGACTGAAACGGTACGGCCTGGTAAGCGCAGACATAGGTAGTCAGGCACATGGTGTGCATAAACAGTTGCCGGTGCGAAAAATAGACGCCTTTGGGGTGGCCCGTGGTACCCGTGGTGTAGAAGGTGGTGGCAATCGAGTTTTCGTCGAAATCCGGGAAATCATATTCTGTAGATGCCTCGGCCAGCAGGGCTTCATATTCACCGTGCGTGTTGGCGGGCAACACAAAGTCGCCTTTGGTTGCCTCGGCATACGGTTTGTCGCTAACCACAATCACCGTCTCGACGGTAGTCAGCTGCGACCGGATACCGTCCAGCAACGGCATGAAATCTTCGTGCACCAGCACCACCTTATCGGCAGCATGATTCATGGTATACAGAATCTGAAATGGCGACAGCCGCACGTTAATGGTGTGTAATACGGCGCCGATGCAGGGGATGGCAAAAAATGACTCCAGGTAACGGTGGCTATCCCAGTCCATCACGGCTACGGTGTCGCCCGCCTGCACGCCCGCTTCGGTGAGCACGTTGGCCAGCCGACGCACCCGCTCATTGAACGTGACGTAGTTCATCCTGAACAGATCACGATAAACAATTTCCCGGTGCGGCTCATAACGGACAGACTGATACAAAAGGCTTTTGATGAGCATGGGCGGTTCGTGGGCCGATGCCGCGCGGGGAATAATGCGTGTAGCCATAACAAAAAGGCAGTGGTGCCAGTGGGGCGGTCTAGGGTGTAGTATTTATAAGCTAAACTACTGCAATTTTCAACGAGTGAGGTGTGCGTTACTCACTTATCCTGCGTAATACGATGAATTCTTACACGGCCTTTGTGGGTCGCCATCATACCGGTCAGGCTTTTTCAGCATATCACAGGCCGATTCGACGAAAAAAGTAGTTGACATTTAAGTATAAATACTCGAATCTAAAAAATATATATGTATCATATGATCATGGCATTTTATTTGTGCGTAAATCGCTGATAGTTAAACACTTTTCCAACTCCTTATCTTATGAAACGTTACGCTCTACTTCTACCTGGGGTCATTGGAACCCTGTGCCTGCTTAGCTGCTCAACTGATTCTACCGACGCAGCGCGCCCGGTGCCTGCTCAGGTCGAGCAGGCTTTTCCCAACCAAACCGGAACCCTGAAAACGGGTATTCACCGGGGCGATCCCGTCAGTTACCAGCTCATCAACGGGAAAGCCGTTTTTCAGGGTGATATCATCCTCTCGCCCAATGAGTTGACCGATCCGGAACACGCCACCACCGGGGCGGGCCGTACCTTGAAAAGTCTGCGCTGGACCAACAAGATCGTTTATTACACCATTGACCCGGCCTTGCCCAATCAGCAGCGCGTGGTCGACGCCATGAACCACTGGGTAGCCAACACAGGCATCCGGTTTGTGCAGCGTACCAACCAGTACAGTTATGTTACTTTCCAGAATGGCAGCGGCTGTTCGGGTTATGTGGGTCGGGTAGGTGGTCAGCAGTGGATCACGATGGGCACAGAATGCACCGTGGGCAACGTAATCCACGAAATTGGTCATACTGTCGGGCTGTATCACGAACACAGCCGGGCCGACCGCGATCAATACCTGACGGTCAACATGGCCAATGCACAACCTGGGCATGACATTGATTTTCAGACGTATACGCAAATGAATAAAGACGGCTTCGATCAGGCCGGCGGACTGGATTTCAACTCGATCATGCTGTATAACTCGTGGGCCTTTTCGGCCAACGGTCAACCCACGATCACCAAAAAAGACGGTTCTACCTTCAACGCGCAACGGAACGGTCTCTCCCCGCTCGACATTGCCACCGTGCAGACGATGTATCCGTAACCGTTTTCCGTTTGGCGTTTCCGTTGCTTCGCGCTAAACTGAAAACCCTAAACGCTTAACTGAAAACTAACCCCGAACCCAACGCACTGGTTTCGGGGTTGTTTTTTGTATGACAACACCGGTACCTCCTGCCCACGACGCCTATGCCGCCCTGCGCGTACCCGATTTTCGGTACTACGTGCTGAATTCGTTTTTGATCACGGCCACCCTGCTCATTCAGGAAGTCATTGTGGGTTACGAACTCTACAAGATCACCCATGATCCGCTGGCCCTGGGCCTGATTGGCCTGGCCGAGGCCATTCCGTTCATTCTGTTGTCTCTCTTTGGTGGACACCTCGCCGACCGGCGCGACAAAAAGCGGATTCTGCAAATCAGCCTGCTGGTGATCATGCTGGGGTCGGTGGTGTTGTACCTGGCGTTTCGGCCCTCGGTGGCGGGGCAGTTGTCGGAGGCCATGCGGCTGGTAGTGATCTATGGCGTACTGATGCTCATCGGCACGGCGCGGGGGTTTTATTCGCCCGCCAGTTCGTCGCTAAAGCCGTTTCTGGTGCCGCGTGAGCTGTATGCCAACTCGGCCACCTGGAGCAGTTCGTTCTGGCAGGCGGGGGCCATTGCCGGGCCGGGTGTGGCCGGGTTTCTGTACGCAGCCCTCGGTTTCGACAATACGTTGCTGGTGGTGATTGGGCTGTATGTTATCTGTTTCATTTTCCTGTCGCTGATCAAACGCCAAACAGCCCCCACGGTGACTAATTCCGCGTCGGCCAGTTTGGGGCTGTGGGATAGCCTGCGCGAGGGTTTCGCGTTTGTGTTCAGCAATCGGATTGTGCTCTACGCCATTTCGCTTGATCTCTTTTCGGTGCTTTTTGGCGGAGTAGTGGCCATTCTGCCCATTTTCGCCGAAGACATTTTGCGCGTCGATGCGGCAGGCTGGTCGTTTTTGGGCATTGCGCCCGTCCTGAGCAACGGGCAGCTTATTGTGCCCCCAGCCGTGGTATTGGGCTTTTTGCGGGCGGCACCGTCTGTGGGCGCGGTGATCACAATGCTGGCCCTGGCTAAATTTCCACCCACCGTTAACGCCTGGCGCAACATGCTCCTGGCCGTGGCAGGTTTTGGGGTAGCCACGCTCATTTTTGCCCTCTCCACCAATTTTTACCTGTCGCTCCTGATGCTGGCGTTAACCGGCGCGTTCGACAGTGTCAGCGTCATTATCCGCCAGACCATTATGCAGTTGCTTCCCCCTGATCACCTGCGCGGGCGGGTGGCAGCGGTCAACGGCATCTTCGTCAGCTCGTCCAACGAAATCGGCGCGTTTGAATCGGGTGTGGCGGCGAGTTTGCTCGGCACGATCCCCTCGGTGGTGGCGGGCGGCGTGGTGACGCTGCTGGTGGTGGGCTACATCTACACCCGGTCTAAAGATCTCTTTGGGGTGCGGCTGACGTAACTTTAGCAACTACTGGTTATCGTAGGCCTGAAGCACCAGTTTCACCTCGGTCCAGGATTTCAGTTTGCCACCGTAGCGTTTAATTGTTTCACCCAGTCCGTCGCGCTGGTCAGCGGGAAACGCACTGATGAGCGACGATTTGGTAGGCATAACAGCCTGTAAATCATTGTTAATAAGCAGGTAAACTTGCTTTTTCTGCACAAACTGCTTTTTGCCAAAATCATTGCTCATGGGGTCTTCGTCTTTTTTTATCACCCCCGACAGGTACGCTAGCAGGGCGGCCTTTTTGCCATAAAAAAGCACTTGACAGAACGTGGTGGGGGTTATTTCTCCTTTGCCTGAGAAGCCATTCCGGAACAATAGCGTGTCGCCAGGGCTGGGAATAAGCCCAAACTCGCTGGTCGGCGTGATAAGGCGCTGCACCCGCTGCCCGTCGATGAATTCAAGTTGCCCCAGTTGGGTGTTGAAGCGGCCCTGCATTGGTTGTTTGCCCGTTCTTACCTTGATCCAGCCAGGTGCAAATCCTTTCTCGGGCATGTACGGCGACCCTTCCACCCCGACATAATTGTTTTGGTACGGGTCCTGAATGGTTAGGGTATTGTAGGTGCCAGATGAGTTCATGGTCATCTGGCCGAAGGAAGAGTTGACCCAGAAAAGGGTGGGCAGCAGTAGTAGCGTGTGTTTCATGGTAATGGTGGTTTAGTCAGGGATTACCGGATGGAATGATCGTTTTTTTCTTCTTCCAGGTCTAGCTGTGCTTCTATTTTCCGAAGCACCTCGTCGTCGAAGTCGGCCTGGTGGCGCAGGCGCACCAGTTCGTCGCGCTTTATTTGGTGAAGCCTGACCAGCGCCTCCTGGTAGGTAGTAAACAGTTCTTTGTTCTGTTCTGACAGGGCTAGCTGATTGACTTGAAGTCCGTTTTCCAACCGGCTTTTTAAACCGGTGAGCAAGGGGTTATGGGTCAGTTGGTCGGCATACTGCCCGTTCAGTTCGGATAATGCCAACGCGTGCAGCTGCTGATTGATGGTAGTTTCCTGCTGCTGATCGGGTATACGGTCAACCAACTCTTCGGGACGCACCCAGCGGATAAGCAGTGGCAGGCTAAGGCCCTGCACCACCAGCGTCATCATGATCACGATAAAGGTGATGAACAACAGCAGCGACCGGTGGGGAAAGGGAGCACCGTTGCCCAGGGTAATAGGTACCGAAAACGCCGCCGCCAGCGACACGACGCCCCGCATACCGGCCCAGCCCACGATGATTGGTCCCCGCCAGCCGACGTGCCGCACGGCCACCGGCATGAACCGCCCCACCAGGTCGGTGAAGGGCGACGAAATAAGCGAGAAAGCCAGCCGCACCCCAATCACCACCGCCGAAATAACCAGCCCATAGCCAATGGCAGCGGCCAGAGAATATTCGTCAAGCCCCTCCAGAATGACCGGTAATTCGAGGCCGATAAGCACAAACACCAGGCCGTTGATGATAAAAATAACCGTTCCCCACATGGCCGCCCCCTGCACCCGTTCGGTATGCTGCAACAGCCGGTGGCTGTGGTTCGACAGAAACAGTCCCCCACTTACCACAGCAATGACGCCCGAGTAATGCAGTTCTTCCGCCGCGAGGTACATAAGGTAGGGGGCCAAAAACGTGAGCAGAATGCTGATACGCGGCTGAAGTGGCACCCAGCGGTGAATGACGTAGAACACACAGGCCACGGCCAGGCCAACCGCCGCGCCCAGGCCCGTAACGGCCACAAACGACAGGCCGATCTGTTTCCAGACCACAGTACCCGTTGCCACGCTTGCCAAGGCAAATCGAAACACAATTAAACTGGCGGCGTCGTTGATGAGGCTTTCGCCTTCCAGGATGCTGACCATGCTTTTGGGTACGCTCACATCCTTGAGAATGGACGTTGCCGCCACGGCGTCGGGCGGCGAAATAATGCCCCCCAGCACAAAACCCAGCACCAGCGTGAAGCCCGGAATAAGCCACTGAGCCGTATAGGCAACGGCGGTGGCCGTTAAGATAACCAGCCCAAAGGCCAGTACGAGCACAATGCGTCGCCACCGCCAAAGTTCACGCCACGACATAAACCAGGCTGCTTCGTAGAGCAGCGGCGGCAAAAACACGAGGAAAATCAGATCCGGGTCGATAACCAGGTGGGGCACCCCCGGTATCAGGCTGACCAGCAGGCCGCCCAGCACCAGAAAAATAGGCGTTGGAACCCGTATGCGTTGCGCTACCGACGCCAGCAGGGCCATCATAAGCAACAGGGCCAATACCATAAATACTGATTCGCGCATGGTTGCTAAATTAATCGTTCAAGTGATCAATCAACTACTCGCCAACGAGTTTACGCAGTTTACGGCCAGAAAACGCCTGATCGCATCGGCCTGAACGCAGGCGCCAACGTAGTGGAGCGGAGGCGTAGCGGCCATCTTGCCAAGCACAATTCCGTCGGTGGTGGCGGGCGGGGTGATTATGCTGCCGGTTCTTCTGAATCGCTCACGTCAGGTATGCTGTAAAACGGGTCGGGCTATGGGATCATCCCACGCGAACATGCAACCATCGTAGAACATGTTGTTGATCAGTTCGTAGTGGGCTGTTTTGTGTTATCATGATCTTGGCGACCCGGCCTCGCAGTCGACCCGTCACGCCTTATCTTTGTCTTTTACCAAAACCAAACAGATTTTTAAAACCCTACCAATTATGATCACGAAAACAGTTACCCGATTGCTGTTTACCGGTTTGCTACTGGTGTCAGGACTATTAACGGGCCGGGCAGCCGGGAGCGGCTCTACCACGACCGTAGCACAGATGGTGGCCGAATGGCAACGGGCCAAAGAGTTTACGAAAGAATACCTCGACGCGATGACCGAAGAGGGCACCAACTACAAGCCAACGGCAGAGATACGGACCTTTGCCGAACAGATGCTGCACCTGGCCAACGGCAACTTCAATTTCGCGGCGGCAGCCAGTGGCAAAGCCAATCCCTACCAGGGCAAGAATCTGGAAAAGATGGATGAGTTCAAGACCAAAGCGGCACTCTCGAAAGTGGTGCTGGAAAGCTACGATTTCACCATCGACGCGCTCAAGGGCATGACAGATGCCCAGATGGCCGAGCAAATCAAGGTGTTTGGTAAAGAGATGAGTCGCGAAACGGCGTTTGCCAAAGAGTTTGAACACCAGACGCACCACCGCGGCCAAACTACGATTTACATTCGGATGAAGGGCATCAAACCCCCAAATGAGAAGTTGTTCTAACCACCGTTGGTCATCTTCTAACCATGAAAGCCGGGCTACTTACCCGGCTTTTATTGCTTTATATGCGGCCACATTTGCCCTGACAACTGCACAGGCGGGACTATCCTGAACCGGGTTGCGGTAAACCGAACCATGGCACGGTCGTTAGCTTGCCTAAATCGGCCTGAACAGAGCCAGTATAACCGCTATTCCTCGAAGTAGTTCACGCTGTTGTCGGCCAGGAACCGCTTGATGACGTCGGCATGAACGCAGGCCCCGACGTTGAGGAACGGGTAGTTCGACACGCGGGCTTTGCGGCCATTCACCAGCACGTTGCGGTCTTCAATGTCGAAACCCAGGTGCAAATGGCGCGTCTCGGTCTGCATGCCATACACCACCCCGTTGACGTCGAACAGGGGGCCGCCGCTTTGGCCGCGCAGCCCCGGCGTACTCATCTCAATGCCCGTTATGTCGGCCCCGTTGTCTGACAGTAAGCGCGTTATAATGCCGTCGATGGGGAATTTAGGGGTTGTTTCGCGGCCCCCAACGGTCCATTCAATATCATCGGTTTTGGCGTTGTAGGTGTAGTTGGTGAATTCGGGGAACGGATAACCCAGCCGGCATAGCGACCGGCCCGGACGTGCCCGGCTGCTGTCGCGCAGAAAGACGGCGTGGCTTTTATACAGCAACTTCTTATAGCCGATGAACCGCAGAATGGCCAAATCCTGCGTGGGGTGCAGGTCTATTTTAAGCTCCGAAAACTGGTCAACACAGTTCATGAACATGTTGCGCAGCCGGATCACCGTTTCGCTCTTCAACTGGTACTTTTCTTCCAGCTTCGTCTGTATGTGAGCGTAGTTCCGGTCGCGCTGAAACTGCCTTAGTTCAGCCCTGAAGGCATTGTACTGACCGAAAATGGCGTCTGATCGGGCAATCAGTTCGGCTACATGCTTGCAGGTGACGGCGCAGGCCTGCTCGTTGACAAAGAATAGAGTAGCGGACCCCGGCACGATTTCGTCGTGGCCGAACAGGCGCATGATGGAGTGAATAGGACGGGTAAACGGATCGACACGGTCGATGGCATTAACAAACATATGAAGGCGCTGATTGGCCCTGCAAGTTAATGAGTCGCTAGTCAATAGTCGTCAGTCGATAGTCAGCTGGCTATTGACTGACGACTATTGACTGACGACTCATTTTACAGTTTCGCCACCACCACGTCGATGCGACGATTTTTCTGGCGTCCTTCGGCGGTATCGTTGGTAGCCGTGGGTTTCTCGGCACCGTATCCCTGCGTCGTCACGCGGTTGGCGGCAATACCAGCGGCGGTTAGTGCTTCCCGCACGGCGTTGGCCCGGTCGAGCGACAGTTTTTTGTTAGCAGCGGCGTCGCCTGTATTGTCGGTATGACCCTGTACGTTGATTTGCAGCGTTGGGTAGGCCTTCATAATCTCGATCAGGTCGTTGACGTTAGGCTGCGACTCTTTGGTGATCCGGGCCGAATTGGTATCAAACGTCAGGTTTTCAAACGTGAACGTGCGCGGTATCGGGCGTGACTTCCCGGCCATGAATCCCGCCAGGTTGGCGTTAAACGAGTTCTCCACCACATTCAACCGCCGTCCGCCGGGCAGTTCTACTGATTTGGTGACCCCGGCGGTGGTATCGCCTACCATACCGCTTCCCGTGCCAACAGTGGTTTTAAACGGGCCACGGGCCGTATCCTCCGTGGAGCCGTTCGATTTTTCGATGTTCTGCCGTGTGGTGGCGGTATCCTGCTGACTGGCGGGTTCAGACCGGGCTGTGGTGTCGGTGAAAACGCCCTCAGTGCTTGATTCGGGCTGCCGGCACTTCTGGATAATCAGAAACAGCACCAGTGCCCCCACGGCAAACATGGCCCAGCGCGTCCAGCGAATGTTCTCGTGTTCGCGCTCCACCAGCGGACTTTTGGGCAGGTCGGGGTTGGTGGGTGTGCTCATAAACGTGGTCACGCTCTGCGCCTCTTTGTCCGACGCCGAGCCGGGCAGCTTGTCAAACCCAAGCAGCGTACTCAGCGAGGCCAGCCCGGCAGGCAGTCCCGCCCGGATTTCGTCGACCTGACCGGCCACAATCGTGTGCAAATTCAGCCCCGTAAGGCCATTATCGAGCGTTTGACGCCCCAGCATGCCTTTCAACACCGAGCCAACGAGGTCGATGAGCGTATGAGCCGACATCCGGTTTACCCCACTGAACCGGGCGATCTGTTCAGCCACCTGATCCAGCTGATTCGGAAAGAGTTGTTTAACAAATGCATCGCCCGACGAAACGGCGGTCTGGGTTTCGGCGGCGGTATCCGTTACCTGCCCGATATCGAATGGGGTGGCTTCTTTGCTGTAGGTTCCTGAGCGGAGCACGTCGACGATCCCCTCGGCATCGGAAACCGATTGTGTTCGCTTCGCCAGGGCACCCAGCACGGTAGGGATAATAGCTGCTACGGCCGCCGACGTGTGGGCGGGGGTTTCAGAAAGCCGTTCGCCAAGCTGGTCGACGACCGATGCCGTAAACTGCGATTTTACATAGGTGAGTAAGTTGAGCGCCATGTATGGGTTCTGTGTGGTGAATCTGGCATATCAACCGTGTGGCCCCTGCGAATGTTCGGCGAAAAGCGAAGGGCAAGGGTGGGAAGCAAGAAGTAAGAGATAAGAGATAAGAAACAAGAGGTGAGAAGCAAGAGGCAAGAAACAAGAGGTGAGAGGCAGGAAGCTGGAAGTAAACGTTGCTGACGCAGAAATACATTGACCTCTCACTTCTTGCCTCCTACCTCTCACATCTTACTTCTTGTTTCTTATCTCTTACCTCTCACTTCTTGCCTCTTGCCTCTCACTTCTTGCCTCTCACTTCTTGCCTCTCACTTCTTATCCACCGCGTGGCCGCCGAATTCGTTTCGGAGGGCGGCCACAACTTTGCCGGAGAACGTATCATCCTGCAACGACCGGTAACGCATCATCAGCGACAGCGCAATAACCGGCGTTGGCACACCCATATCGAGCGCCGCTTCTAGGGTCCACTTACCCTCGCCCGACGAATGCATCCTGCCCAGAATACTTTCCAGTTTAGGATCTTTTGAAAACGCATTCTCCGTCAGTTCCATCAGCCAGCTTCGGATCACCGACCCGTTATTCCACATCTTGGAAACGGCCTGGTAGTCAAACGGATACGGGCTTTTTTCCAGTACTTCAAAACCTTCTGCAATAGATTGCATCATGCCATACTCAATGCCATTGTGCACCATCTTGGTAAAGTGCCCACTCCCCGATGGCCCCGTATAGAGATACCCGTTTTCGACCGAAATATCGGTGAATACCTGACCGATGGAAGCCACCACGTTGGGGTCGCCACCTACCATAGTGCAGGCACCGTTCAACGCGCCTTCTGTACCGCCGCTCGTGCCACAGTCGACAAAATGGATGCCCTTTTCTTTGAGCATGCCGTAGCGCCGAACCGAATCTTTATAATGTGAATTACCCCCGTCGATGATTACGTCGCCTTCGCTGATGAGCGGAATGAGTTGATCAATTACCCGGTCGATCAGCGGACCGGCGGGGATCATGAGCCACAAAACGCGCCGCCCCTGTAGCGACTGGCAAAGTTCGGGCAGGGTTAAAACGCCCCCGGCCCCTTCCTGTTTAACCTCGTTGACCAGCGACTCGTTGATGTCGTAGCCCGTTACCTCGTGCTTGTGGCGCAATAGATTCAACACCATGTTGAAGCCCATTTTGCCGAGGCCAATGAATCCAATTTGCATAAGAAACGCAGCGGTTGTATGCCTGAAAACTAGCTTAAACTGCCCGATTTGGGCGCGTAATGATACGCATTGTTCAGCAGTTTCTTACGCCGTATAAACCGACTTGTGCCCCATAACATGGTCGGTCGTGTAGGCCTGTTGCACAAAGTCGTCGACAGCAATAGGCTGGTTGAGCAACACGCGCGCGTTGAAAAATGCCCATAGCAGTTCGTCTGATGGGTCATACATTTGTTGCAAACGGACAAGGTCCCGGATGCTCTCTTTGAGGGTGGCTGAAATAGCCGTCGAGTAAGTTATCGAATACATGTTATACTTGATTAAGACGCCGTGGCAGGTCATTAACAGGCTCATTTAGAGATTGTTTGCTAATAAAGAAAATGAGACGAAATTTTAATACGTGTGTCAATAACGTCTGTTAATGCGTTCCTATTTACGTTTGTACCTATATACGCAAAGCCACTGAATTTTTCTGGTTATACCTGCTATTCTATCCTAAGGGTTGCAGCCAGCGCATGGTCTTTGTTGTTTTGCCCAAACAACGTTCCAATGAACACGCTTTACGCATCACTTACTGCTTTCGCCCTGGGCGGATACCTTTTTTTCAGCCCTCCTGCCGCTGCCACCGCCGGCCCCAAGCCAAAGAAGCTGACCAAAATGTGGGCTTCCGACACCACCCTTCGTGTACCCGAATCAGTGCTCTATGACGCCGAACAGGACTTACTTTACGTAGCCAACATCGATGGCAAATCCGATGCCCTGGATGGGAACGGGTTTATTTCGACCATGAACCTCGATGGCACGATCCGCAAGCTGAACTGGGCCACGGGCCTCAACGCCCCTAAAGGCATGGCCGTTCACCGGAACAAACTCTACGTATCAGACGTGTATCGGTTGCTGGAACTGAACATCGAAACCGGGCAGGTGGAAAAGACATACGACGCTGTGGACCCGAAAAACGCCTTCCTCAACGACGTTACCGTCAGCCCCAACGGTACGGTCTACGTATCCGACAGCCGGTTCGACAAAATTTACCGCCTCAAAGACGGTGCCTGGACGGTATGGCTTCAGGGCGAACAACTCAACAAGCCCAACGGCCTGTTAGCCATGGGCAACGACAAACTAGTAATTGGCAGCACTAAAACCGGTGCCCTCCGCTCGGTCGACGTGGGTACGCAGGCGATCACCACCATCGCCGATGGCATGGCTGCTACGGATGGCATCATGAACGACGGCAAAAAAGGCTATTTCGTGTCTGACTGGAACGGACAGGTGTTCTTTGTCGACAGGGACGGCACGAAACAACAGTTGCTCGATACCCGCGCGGCCAAAGTCAGCTCTGCCGACATCACGTACATACGCGGAAAAAAGCTGTTGCTGGTGCCCACGTTTTTTGGCAATCAGGTGATCGCCTATAAAGTCGACTAGCCGATTGCATCCTCTCCTTCTACACATCTACGAGCGCGGCCGATGGTTGCGCTTTTTTTGAACCATGCAACGCCCCCAGGACAGATAGCATCTGTATGGCAGATGGCCGCTAATCATCCTGAACCTACCGTTCGTGTAAGATCAGGTACTATGCAGTACACAGTACCATATTTTTACCGCATCACCCGGCGAAAGTACAACCTTCGTTCAGACCCAACCTTATGAAATTTATCTATATCTGCATCCTTTTCTACCTGGTTGTGCTGCCGGACATGCTGGCGCAATCAGTAGGCTCCATTAGCGGTAGTGTAACGCAACAATCATCCACTAAACCACTCGAATTCAGCACGTTGATGCTGATTAAATCGACAGATTCAAGTCTGGTGAAGGGCGCCGTAGCCGATGCTGCCGGGGCCTATCTGTTCGAACGCATACCTGCCGGCTCCTACCGAGTGTCGGCGCAACAGGTGGGATACGTCAAAGCGTATAGCGATCTGATCACCATCGACGATGCGCATCAAACAGTGCAGCTCCCTCCTATCCGGCTGGCGGAAGAAACAAAAAAACTGGCCGAACTGACCGTGACCGCCCGTAAGCCGTTCATTGAGCAGCAGGTAGACCGTACGGTGGTCAACGTGGAAAACAGCGTGGTGTCGGCGGGGAATACGCTGCTGGAAGTGCTCGAAAAAGCCCCGGGTGTCACCGTCGATCAGCAGAATGAGGCGATCAAAGTGCGCGGCAAAGGCGGGGTCATTGTCGAGATCGACGGCAAGCGGTCGTACCTGTCTACGCAGGAGCTGATGAACCTGCTGCGCAACACGCCGTCAGACAACGTAGAGAAGATTGAAGTCATCACCAACCCGTCGGCCAAGTACGACGCGGCGGGTAATTCCGGCATCATCAACATCCGGTTTAAGAAGAACAAGAATTTCGGCACCAACGGCACTGTCACCGTGGGCGCCGGGCAGACGTTGCAGCCCAACGGGCGGGGGCGCATGACCTCGTCGCTGACCCTGAACCACCGCGTGGGGCAGGTCAACCTGTTTGGCAACTACAGCTACGGCAACTACACTAATTTCAACCGCAACGACATCTTCCGCCGAATTCCCTACAACGGGCAGGTGACGTACTTCGATCAGCGGTCGTCGCGGGTGAGCCAGAGCCTGAACCACAACTTCAAGGCAGGCATTGACTGGTCGTTGTCCAAAAAAACGACCCTGGGCGCGCTGGTAAGCGGTTTTGTGGAGAATGAACGTCAGCCGAGCGGCATCAGTAACGCCGATATCCTAAACGAGCAACGAGCCGTAACACGCCGTTTCACCACCGGCAACACCATTAAGGCCAACCTGACTAACCTGAATTACAACCTCAACGCGAAGCACCTGTTCAACGACAAAGGCCACGAACTCAGCGCCGACGTCGACTACGTAACCTACGATGGGCAGTCGCGGAATTTTCTGGGCACGCAGTTCTTCACACCCGACGGTGCCGTATCGGGCCGTCCCGATTCGGTGCGCAACAACATGCCGTCGGCCATTCAGATTCTGGTGGGCAAAGTAGACTATGCCTACCCTATGGGTAAAGGCAAGTGGGAAACGGGCCTGAAAGCCAGCCGTGTGGAGTCTGACAATAACCTGACGTTTGAGACCAAAGCGGATGCGTGGGTGGTTGATCAAACCCGCTCGAACCGGTTTATCTACACAGAAAACATTTCAGCGGCGTACCTCAACTACAGCCGTCCACTGAGCAGGAAAACGCAGTTCCAAGCGGGTCTGCGCCTGGAACACACCAACTCGGTAGGTAACTCGGTCACGCTGGCTGACGTCCGCAGCCGCAACTACACCAACCTGTTTCCGAGCCTGTTTATCACGCAGCAACTTGACTCAAGCAACGCGCTGTCGTTCAACTACAGTCGCCGCATCGACCGCCCTAACTACCAGAACCTCAACCCGTTCATCTTCTTCCTCGACCCGTTCACCTACCAGCAGGGCAACCCCAATCTGCGGCCGCAGTTCACCAATTCGTTCCAGCTTACGCACACCTTCAAGCAGGCGTTTATCACCACGCTGGCCTACAGCCGTGTCGTCGACGCCATCATCGACGAGGTGCCCCGGCAGATTGCCGCCGAGAACAAAACCTTTGTCACGAGCGAGAACATCGACCATCAGGATAACCTCAGCCTGACGCTCAGTTTCCCCCTGCCCGTGACCAAATGGTGGAACATGCAGACCAACGTATCAGCCTTCTACAACAAGTATAAGACTTTCTATAACAACGAGTTAATCACGCTGCAACAGACGTCCTGGAACGCCTACACGAGCCAGAATTTCACGCTCAACAAGACCCTAACGGTAGAGGTATCGGGCTATTACAACGGCGCGGGCGTATATGGTTTCTACCAGATGCGCCCACAGGGTGCCCTCTCGTTGGGCATTCAGAAGCAGGTATGGGACAAAAAAGGCCGGTTTAGCCTGAACATGAACGACCTCTTCTGGACCAACCACTTCACGGGCAAAGCGCAATTCCAGGACATCGACTTCCAGGTAAAATCATTCTGGCAGAGCCGCGTGATCCGGGCCTCGTTCACCTACCGTTTCGGCAACCAGAACGTGAAAGGCATCCGTCAGCGCAACACCGGCGCGGATGAACTGAAGTCGCGGATGAAGGGAGGAAGTTAAAAAAGGAATGATGAGCGGCGAATAGGAGGTTGTTTTTCTGCGAGGAGTCACCTCACCCCCGACCCCTCTCCTGGTTTCAGGAGAGGGGTCGGGGGTGAGGTGACTCCTCGCAGAAAAACAACCTCATTACTCTCCCATATTATTTTTGTTTAGGTTAGGCGAAAAGCCGTCTCCGCTTTGAGGGGCGGCTTTTTTGTGTTGACTATAGGCTGTCATCTTGTCAGTTGGAGGCGGTTTGGTACCGGTTTTGCGCGTAGGTTTGCAACCTGAATTAAGGAACAATACGACCTGTAGGTATGGAAAATAAAGACTTCATCGACGATCAGCCGTCGGCAACTGACAACTCAACCGAAAACATTGATACCGAGACCGCCGAAACCATCAACGGTGGCGTAACGGACGAGCCGGAGCAAACTACCCCGTCTGACGAAGCCGAGCAGGCTGAGCCGGTGGGTTCTGAGCTGGCGGTGTTGAAAGATAAGTACCTGCGCCTCTACGCCGATTTCGAGAACTTCCGTCGGCGCACGGCCAAGGAAAAGCTGGATCTGATCACCAACGCGAACGAAAACCTGCTGGTGGCCCTGCTGCCCGTAGTGGATGATTTTGAGCGGGCGATGCCGTCGCTGGCCAACGCCAAAGACGTAAACGCGGCCCTGGAAGGTATTCAGTTGATATACAATAAGTTGACCAAAACGCTTGAGGCCAAAGGCCTGAAACCCATGACCAGCAAAGGCGAACCGTTCAACGCCGACCTCCACGAGTCGGTGACGCAGTTTCCCGCCCCAACCGACGACATGAAAGGCAAAGTGATCGACGAAATCGAAAAAGGCTACCTCCTCAACGACAAAGTGATCCGCTACGCAAAGGTGATTATAGGAGCATGAAATCAATGAGTGAATGAGCGATTGAGTGAATGAGTGAATAGGCTGACGCATCAGTGGTGTTTGCGTCAGCCTATTCACTCATTCACTCAATCGCTCATTCACTCATTAACCACGATGGCAAACAAACGCGATTATTACGAAGTGCTGGGGGTTGACAAGAGCGCCTCGCCGGACGACATCAAGAAGGCGTACCGGAAGATGGCGATCAAGTTTCACCCGGATAAAAACCCCGACGACCCCACCGCCGAGGATAAATTTAAGGAAGCTGCCGAAGCCTATGACGTACTGAGCGACGAGCAGAAAAAGGCCCGTTACGATCAGTATGGCCATGCTGGTATGGGTGGTGCCGCTGGTGGCTACGGTGCCGGTGGCCCGTCGATGGACGATATTTTCAGTCAGTTTGGCGACATTTTCGGCGACGAATCACCGTTCGGCTCGTTTTTCGGGCGCGGGGGTGGCGGCGGAGGTGGGCAGCGGCAGCGCGTACGCCGCGGCTCCGATCTGCGCATCAAGTTGAAGCTCGATTTGCAGGAAATCGCCAACGGCGTTGAGAAGAAAATCAAAGTAAAGCGCCACGTAGCCTGTCAGACGTGCGGCGGTAACGGCTCGAAAAACGGCACTGCCGTGCAGACCTGCCAAACCTGTCAAGGCAGCGGCCAAACCCGCAAGGTGGTCAACACCATGCTCGGTCAGATGGTCTCGACGGCCACCTGCACCACCTGCAACGGCGAAGGCAAGATCGTAACGGACCGCTGCGACGTGTGCCACGGCGAAGGCCGGGTGTTGCAGGAAGACGTGATCCCAATCAAGATTCCCGCCGGCGTGGCCGAGGGCATCCAACTGTCGGTGGGTGGTCGCGGCAACGTGCCCCCGCGGGGTGGCGTGGCCGGTGACCTGCTCATTGTGGTGGAAGAGGAAGAAGACGAAGACCTCAAGCGCGACGGTACCAACGTGGTGTTCGATCTCTACGTCAACTTCGTGGATGCCGCCCTGGGCACGAGTGTGGAGGTGCCGACGATTGACGGACGCGCCCGCATCACGCTGGAACCGGGTACGCAAAGCGGCAAGATTCTGCGCCTGAAAGGCAAGGGCATCAAAGAATTAAACGGCTATGGCCGCGGCGATCAGCTCATCCACGTCAACGTCTGGACCCCAAAATCGGTCAGCTCCGAAGAGCGCACGATCCTGGAAAAACTCCGTAGCTCACCCAACTTCCAGCCCAAGCCCAACAAAAGCGACAAAGGCTTCTTCGAGAAGATGAAAGACTTCTTTCACGGATAAGTAGTTGATTATCAATGCAAAAGGGGTACCGTCTAAGTTTGAGACGGTACCCCTTTTGCGTCTAGCCATGCCTAGAAATGACCTTTATCCGGGTCGTTGGCCCCACTTACAGGCCTCAATAATAGGAACTTTCTTCTCGACTAATCCTGCTATGACTGAATCAATATGCGATTAGGTAATGCTGTATTATACCAATCTTTTAGAGAATTAAGCAGATAGTTTAAATAGTTTATCGGGTCAATAAAATTTTAGCCATTGATATGCTCTCATGAATAGATACAATAGGCTGATTGCGGTCGATGCGTAGTTCACTTTAGAATACGGGAAAAAACGTCTTGATTTTTATCTTTATTTTAGTTTATTGCAAAAAAACTCCGTATAAATATGATCGACGTCCAATACGTTTCTGATTCTACCGGAAAAAGATTATTCGTGCAACTACCAATCGAAGTCTTTGACGAATCAGTAAAAGATAGTAAAGAGCTGAAAACGATTCACTTGAACACATCTCCAGTTACTGATAAGCCGAAAGCTTACTCGGTAAAAGAGATTCGAAAAGAACATGCGTCAGATTATAGTCTATGGACAGATGAAGAAGAGCGTCAATTAAAAATTATGTTTTTTCAAGATTTTCCAATAAACGAAATTGCGCTGAAATTAGGTAGAAATAAAGGAGCGATCACTTCACGTTTGAGGAAATTAGGCATTCCATACACAGAGTAATTGTAAAAACATGGTTCAAAGTTTCTATTTGTCTTTCATTAAACAATGACGAATAACCTCTACCCATTTTATTCCAAGCTATTTTTTCGATTAGTTCTTAGCTTTATTTGTTTTACTATTCTTGGCACGTTATTGCACGAAACAGGGCATTATGTAATAGCCAAATATTATGGTTTTGATGCCTCGATTCATTACGGCTCTACCCATTTCAATGGTACACCTGAGTGGTTTAGTCAAGCTAGTGACACCATACATAAATTAGATTTAAAGTATCAACTATATAAAAAACGGGGCGATTTATTTCATTTCGGTAGTACCGTTAACTTCCAAGAAAAATCGTATTATTCTTTACTTCGGCAACAGCAGCGTAAGATTATGTTTCCAATTAATCTCGGCGGTCCAGCGCAAACCATGATTACAGGTACGATTGGTCTGGCTGTCTTAATTGCCAGAAAACGGTGGTGGCAAGACAAACAGGTACTCGACCTCAGAACGTGGTTTTTTATTTTTCTTACCCTCTTTTGGCTTAGACAAAGTTTCAATATGATTATGTCCTTATACAGTTTGATGCAGGGCAAAAAGTGGTCAGTCCAAATGGATGAGACCAAACTAGCCACTTATTTACAGCTTTGGGTGCCGTCTATCAGCCTGATGACGGGCTTTGTAGGATTCATTGTGCTAGGTTTTATCACGCTAAAGGTCGTTCCAGAAACACAGCGATTTACATTTATCCTTGCAGGACTCGTGGGCGGTTTGTTTGGCTTTTGGCTTTGGATGAGTTGGTTAGGACCAATTGTATTGCCTTAACTAATCAACACACTTTTTTGGCCACAAATAAGCTCAGACATAAACGTAGCACTCACGTCTGGTTGACTCGCCAAGTTGTTTCAGCGTGCTGTTCCGTGCGGTCAATTTGTCGGTGATCACCTCACCGGGATATGTGGGATAACCCGCGAGGTCTTCTTCTAGCTGACTATTGCTTATCCTTAGTGGTTCATCGGCGATCATCTCTCGCTGGTTTTGAGCCATCGGCGCTAGTGGCGTGTGAGCTTGAACGCCGTGGCTTCAGCCCGGCGCTGGGCGGGTATGTCCCCTCCCCTCTTTGCGACTTTAGTCGCTGCCGGGAATGACTAAGAACCACACTCGCGACTAAAGTCGCTGAGGGAGGGGGATGTACCCACCCAGCGCCAAGCTGAAGCATGGCGTTCAGGCTGACGCGCCACTAGCTTCGCCAGCGAGTGCAACGAGTCTGGCCCCGTAGAGGTCGGATAGCAAGATGTTTAAAAATTAAGTTGGTCAGGCACTGGTTTGTTCGCCCACACTAAATAATGCGTTCTAAGCCACTAGCAATCAATCAGATTAGCGATAATCTACTACCGTATGCATCGCCGAGGGCGGGGGAAAGGCTATTCGATTGTACTTTTGTGCGGCCTAATCCATAGCCCATACACTGTACACCTGTTTCTTTGCGCATGAACATACTTGGCATTTCGGCCTTTTACCACGACTCAGCGGCAGCCCTCGTGATCGACGGGCAAGTGGTCGCCGCGGCGCAGGAAGAGCGTTTTACCCGCAAAAAGCACGACCCCGGATTTCCTAAACAGGCCGTTCAGTATTGCCTCGACTACGCCGGGCTTCGCCTTGCTGATATTGACGCGGTCGTTTTCTACGACAAACCCCTCCTGAAATTTGAACGGCTGCTGGAGACCTACTACGGCTTCGTGCCAAAAGGCCTGCGCTCATTCATGACCGCTATGCCGGTCTGGATCAAGGAGAAAATATTTCTTAAGCGACTCATCCGCAGCGAATTAGCCGACACCTACGGCGATGAAGCCAAGACCGTGAAGCTGCTGTTTCCTGAACATCACCTCTCCCACGCGGCGAGTGCGTTCTACCCGTCGCCCTACGAACGGGCGGCCATTCTGACCCTCGACGGGGTGGGTGAATGGGCCACGGCGTCGATCTGTCTGGGCGAAGGGAGCCACATCAGCATCCTGAAGGAGCTGCATTTTCCGCATTCGCTGGGGTTGCTCTATTCGGCGTTTACGTACTTTCTGGGCTTCCGGGTCAACTCCGGCGAGTACAAGCTCATGGGCCTGGCCCCCTACGGTAACCCCACCGCCCCCATCGTGGATGAGTACGTGCAGAAGATTCTGACCACGCTCATTTCGCTCAAAGACGACGGCTCCATCTGGCTCGACCAGGACTACTTTGATTACGCCACGGGCCTGAAAATGGTCAATTCTGACAAATGGGAGGCCCTTTTCGGCATGAAACAACGGCAGCCCGAAGACGAACTGACCGATGCCCACTGCAACCTTGGCCTGGCCATTCAGCGCGTCACAGAAGAGGTGGTGTTGCGGATGGCGCAGGAAGCCAAACGCCTCACCGGGGCCGATGCCATCTGTCTGGCGGGGGGCGTAGCGCTCAACTGCGTCTCGAACGGGAAGTTGCAGGCGTCGGGTGTGTTCAAAAACGTGTTTATTCAGCCAGCAGCCGGTGATGCGGGCGGGAGCCTCGGCGCGGCGCTGGCGGCCTACCATATTTATTTCAAGCAGCCCCGGCAGGTGGCCCCCTCGCTCGATGCGCTGCAGGGATCGTACCTTGGCCCCGAAATCACCGACGCCGACACCGAGCGCGTGATTCGGAAATACCATGCCGTGGCCACGTACCTGCCCAACGAGGCGCTTTCGAGCACCGTAGCGGGTATTCTGGCCGACAATAATGTGGTAGGCTGGGTGCAGGGACGGATGGAATTTGGTCCGCGCGCCCTTGGTGGCCGCAGTATCCTGGGCGATCCCCGTAGTGAGGACATGCAGAAGAAGCTGAACCTGAAAATCAAATACCGCGAGTCGTTCCGGCCCTTTGCGCCCTCGGTACTGGCCGAACGGGTGAGCGATTATTTCGATTATGAAGGCCCGTCACCGTATATGCTGCTGGTGCACCCCGTAGCCAAAGACCGGCGACGGACCCTGCCCGCAAACTACCATGCGCTCTCGTTGCGCGACAAGCTCTACTACGAACGGTCGGACATGCCCGCCATTACCCACATCGACTTTTCGGCGCGGATACAGACGGTGCATAAGGAGACCAACCCGCGTTATTATGCCCTGATTGAAGCCTTCGGACAGAAAACGGGCTACGACGTAGTGGTGAATACCAGCTTCAACGTGCGCGGTGAACCCATCGTCTGCACCGCCGACGATGCCTACCGCTGCTTTATGCGCACCGAAATGGATTATCTTGTGGTGGGTAATTACCTCTTCGACAAGCGGCAGCAACCCGCCTGGCAGGACACCGACAACTGGAAAGAAGAATTTGTGCTTGATTAGTGATTTTAAAGGACCTAGAGCGCGTAGCCAACCTGCCACTCAACGAATGACCAACAACTAAATTAGCCTACATATGGAATTTCTCACTGATATCCTGCGCTTCATGAAACAGCGCAAAAAATGGTGGCTGGCCCCCGTTATCGTGATCCTGCTCTTGCTGGGTATCCTGATCGTGCTGGGCGGCGGCTCGGCGCTGGCTCCGTTTATTTACACGCTGTTTTAAGCACCGATGGCACCAAAAGCGATCCCCGAAATTGATGTCTGGAAAGCCAACGTGGCTATTGCAGCGGGCCTGTTGGCTCTGCACATCTTCACTAAAAACCACTACATCGGCTATCTCTACGGGGCATTCGGTCTGATTGCCCTGCTGTTTGTCATCCCCTACCTCAGTCGGTTCATCGCGTGGGTGTGGTTCAAACTGGCCGAAGTGCTGGGGTTCATCAATACCCGCGTGTTGCTCACAGTCATCTTTTTCGTATTCCTGATGCCCGTAGCCCTGCTCTACCGGTTGCGCAACAAAAACCTGCTCAACCGCCGCAACGGCAAGGGGCTAAACACCCTCTTCAAAGACCGGTCGCACCAGTACGACGCCGCCGATCTGGAGAATGTGTGGTGAAATAATGAACAATGAATAATGTACAATGTACAATGGCTTCGCGCTCAACCCATTTCAGCGCGAAGCCATTGTACATTGTACATTATTCATTGTTCATTATTTCACCACTCTCAAATACGCCTCCTCTTTCAACAGGCATTCGGTGGCCCAGGCTTCGCCTTTGGCGGTCCAGTGGCCGTCGCAGGGGACGTAGAGGTCGGCTATGTTGCCTTTGTAGGCGAGGGCGTGAGGTACTAACGAGATAAATCCGATGCCCCGCTGTTGACAAAATGTCCGCATCTGCCGGTCGAATTTATTGTCGGCACCAGCGCGTAACGCCTTCACGTCCAGCATGATAGGCAGCGAAACAAAGATCACCGACTTTCCGGCTGCATCCTGTTTCAGTTGGTCCATACTGTGGGTCATGGTGTTCCATTCAGCCTCCGAAAATTGGGCATATCGTGTCCATTTGGCATCCACTTTCACGCGGTTTTGCGCCAGCTTTAGGAGTGTCTGGGCCAGGTACGAATGCTCGACGAAATGAACACGGGCCTTTTGCTTCCAGGTAAGCGTCTGATAGACAGAGTCGACGGTTTGCAATAGGCTGGCCCGCGTCCGGCCTACTGCGCCAATTGACTGGTGGATGTTGGCCAGTGAATACGCCAGTTTACTGTCATTGGTCCAATAAGGCCGATAGATGGGGAAATCGACCTGCGCGTGGACTTTCTCACCGTTGTAATCTTCAAAATCATTGGCAGGCAATAACCCCACCAGCACGGCTTTGTGGGCTACGCTGTGGCTGAATTGCCGGTACGTTTGCCAATAATTAATGGGCGAGGTGCCGTTGATGGCGAAGTTCAGGTGCCGGTGGCCGGTAGCCTTTGATAAGCGCGTCGACATACGGTCGGCGGGGTTTACCATATAGCCTTCCATGTACGAATCGCCCAGCACGATCACGCGGTTAGTCGTGGTATCGGACGTATATGGGTCATCGGCAGCACCCAGTTCGTTTGAATACCGACGGAGGGTATCGCCCGAACAGTTGACCACCTGCTCGCGGGCGTTGGGTAGTCGCCAACGGCCCGAAAAGGGGCTTACGTCGCCCGCATACGTGATTGGGTTCTCGATGTTGGCGGGAATATAGAGCCGGTGATTGGTCACGCCTACACCCGCCGGGATGCCCAATGACACCAGTATCCAGCACAGGCCCTCCAGGAACACCAGCGTACCCAGGGCCGACGTGGTGTAGAACGCCAGCGACTGAAGCAATCCACTTTTTGCCCGGAAACCCAGAGCTAACAGGCTACTAATCACCCACCATATACTTACTAACCACAGCACGTTTACATACGCAACGCCTTTGATGAGGCCGTCGGTTTGCCCATTCGGTGAGGTGTCGAGGAAATGACAGACCAGGTATGTAAGGACTAAAAACAGGCCAAACAGGCCAGAAATGCGCAAAACAGATTTCATGCAACTTATTTATGAGTAGCCGAAGATAAGGCCCATTTGGTTGTAGCGCAGCCTGCGCGCCCCGGACTGAAGCCTGCGATACGTCTTCCACATAAAAAAAGTGCCCCCAGCAAAGCCGGAGGCACTTTCAATTAATTTCAACGGATTATTACCGGGCGATTTCAACGCTTACGCGGCGGCCTTTGATGTTGTTGCCGTCCATGGAAGCCACCACGCGGTTGGCTACGTCGTTGGGTACGTCAACAAAGGTGTGGCTGTCGAAAATGTCGATGCTGCCGATGCTGCTGCCGGGAATGCCCGACTCGCCCGCGATGGCACCGACCAGATCGCCCGGACGGACGTAGTCTTTACGGCCAATGCTCACGCTCAGGCGCGTCATGTTGGCTTCACGCTCACGAACGGGGCGCTCGTTGTCTTTGCCGAAGTACGGCTTGCCACCTTCGCGGGGACCAGCAAACCGGTCACCACCCGGACGGGGGCCACGGTCTTCGAAACGGCCACCCGGACGGGGACCGCGATCGTCGAAGCGACCACCGCCACGACGATCTTCGAAGCGACCACCCCGGTCTCCGCCGAAACGGTCACCACCCCGGCGATCTTCGAAACGACCGCCCCGATCACCACCGCGTGAATCGTTGCGACGATCGTCAAAACGGCCACCCCGCGAATCGCCGCGGTCACCTTCAAACTTGCTGTTGCGACGGTCGTCGGCGTTGAGGTCCTGATCCGAGAATTCGTTTTTCTCGATACCCATGCTCCGCTTCATCAGCGCCGACACGATCTGATCGGTCGTAAAGCCTTCGTGCTGCAACTGGGTTAGCATGTCGCCATACAGGTGCAGGTCTTTGCTTTCCTTGATGTCTACGCTCAGTTGCTCGATAAAGCGGGCCTTGCGGATACCCACGATGTCTTCAAACGACGGGATAACGCCTTTCTCCACCCGCACTTTGGTGTAGTTCTGAATGTCGCGGAAGCGATATTTCTCGTCGCGGCTCACAAACGAAAACGCCCGGCCCGACTTACCCGCGCGGCCCGTCCGGCCAATGCGGTGTACGTAATATTCTTCGTCGAGGGGAATGTCGTAGTTGATGACAGCGTCCACATTATCCACGTCGATACCACGGGCCGCCACGTCGGTAGCGACCAGAATAGTGGTGGTACCGGCCCGGAACTTGCTCATCACGTTGTTGCGCTGCGCCTGCCGCAGATCGCCGTGGAGACCTTCAGCGGCATAGCCCCGGATCATCATGTCTTCCACAATTTCTTCCACTTTCCGCTTCGTATTACAGAATACGAGCATCAGTTTCAGGTCGTAGAGATCAATCAGGCGACACATCACTTCGGTTTTGGCGCGGGGCTTAATCTCGAAGTATACCTGCTCGATGTTAACGGCGGTCAGTTCTTTCTTCACCACCTTCACCAGCACGGGGTCCTGCTGGAACCGCTGCGTGATCGAGAGAATGGGCTTCGACATGGTGGCCGAGAACAGTACCGTCTGCCGCTCGGTGGGGAAATCTTCCAGAATGCTTTCGATGTCTTCACGGAAGCCCATATCGAGCATTTCGTCGGCCTCATCGAGGATAATCATTTTGGCGTTGTCGAGTTTGAGCGTGTTGCGCTCCATGTGGTCCATAACGCGGCCCGGCGTACCGACCACGATGTGCACCCCTTTCTTCAACGACCGAATCTGGCGGTCAATCGAATCGCCACCGTAGATGGTTTCGATGTATATACCCCGCTTGAACTTGCTCAGTTTGCGGAGTTCTTCCGTCACCTGAACGGCCAGTTCACGCGTGGGGCACAGGATGAGTACCTGTACGCTGCGGTCGCTGGGGTCAACGAGTTCGAGGGCAGGAATGCCGAATGCGGCGGTTTTACCCGTACCCGTCTGCGCCTGTCCGATCACGTCGCGACCCGCCAGAATGGGCGGAATGGCTTCGGCCTGAATGGGTGATGGCGTGGTGAAGCCCATCTCCGTTACCGCCGCCAGCATATCGGGCGACAGGTTCAGGTCAGCAAACGTGCGCTGGTTGGCGTCGGGCTGAACGGTGATGGTATCTTTAATGACAACGTCTTTCTGGTTAGTAACGGGAGCGGCTTCTGGCATCGCTTCTGAAACGGTTTGGTTAGACTCAACGGCTTGATCAACAGGCTGTTCAGCAACGGGCGTTACGGTATCAGCGGGTTGTTCGGCTTTGGCTTTCTTGGCTTTGGGCTTTTTGGCAACGGGTGCCTCGTCGGTGTCAGTGTGAGCGGCGGTATCCTGCACGCTGATTTGATCGGCAATGCCGTCAATTTCGGGCTGATTATTGTCCGAATTCATAATATAAAAGGTATTGAATGACTTCCGCATACGGCGGAATTTCGTCAAGCAGACAGCGTAGTGTGCAGGAAACCTGCTAAGCACCAACCCAGACATTCTTTGTCGCAGACACGTTTTACTTGTGATCTGCCGACGCCCCAACGGACCGCCCCAACCAATTTCCAGATGAATTTTTGACTCGCTTAGAACAGCGTAGTTGACCCTCGTCCTTTCAGAGACCCATCGCCCACAGACTGTACTGTCTTTTGTACATCCGTGTGCTGGCTCTGTAAACCACATGTTGAAACGAGTGCGACCAGTATAGTCGCTTAGAACAGAGAGTAGCGCGCCGGATGCCGCTTGAAATTCTGGTGCAAAAGTAAGACTATATTTCCAAAAAAGCAAGCGGGCGGCTGAAGATTTTGTATTTTTCTAAGCGGGGGGCAGTTTTCAGTTTAGCGTTTTCAGTTGCTTCGCATAGGCAAGTTGATGGTTTAGGCAAAGCAACCCGCCGTTGTCGCTTGGCTCCAGCCGAGTGACTTGTATCTGAGGGCCTCCGGCCCGTAACTGGACTTTAAAGTGTGTTGGCTGACTTGCTTCAATTTCGTACTACGGGCCGGAGGCCCTCGGATACAAGTCACTCGGCTGGAGCCAAGCGATAACGGCGCGGATAACAAAGACGCGAAGCAACAGAAAACAGAAAACCCTAAGCTCTCACCCCCACGCTCCCATCGACGCCTCAGCATACCCCGCGCCGGATGACATGCCTTTGCCGCCGATGCCGGTAACGATGCGGATGTAATTATCCACATCGTGCACAAAAATTTCGTCAGCGGTCTGGGCGTAGAATCCGGCCCAGGTCCGGGCGATGGGTTCGACGGGAAATTGCACGATACGGCGGGCTTCGGTGAGCATCAGGTGGTTCAGGGCGTCTTTGGTATCGTAGCCCAGGTCATCAATTCGGGCGGCGGGGGCATATTCGTGGGTATCGCCAATAATAATTGACCCGTCGGTGGCTTGTTTGAAAAGGAGGTGGATGCCCCAGTTTTTTAGCTGGGCGAGGTGATCTGGGGTCTGAATGTGGGCAAACGACGCGCATTCGGCGAAGGATTCATACCGACGGATGGTGAGACCCGTGAGGATGTTTCCAAGCAAGGCCACCGCTGGCATGGGCACCGTCTGCATCATCTGCAACTTGCTCACGATTAGCCCACTATCGGCAAAAACGTCGGGGTAGAGCAGCCGAAATTCATAGCCTCCGCAGATGAGTACCCGCCCCGCCGAGAGCCGTTCGCCACCCGCCAGCGTGACGATGGCCCCGCTGTAGTTTGACAGGCAGCCTACCACCGCCGCATTGGGCCGGTAGGTGACGCCGTGCCTGCGCACGAGGTAGTCGATGAAACGGTGGATGAATACGTCCGGTTCGGCGCTCATCTCGTCGGGGAACCAGAGCGAACCCCGGACGTAATCGGGCCGAAGCAGCGGATATTTAGTCAGCGTCTGGTCCTTTGAGAGTAGTTCGCAGGGGTAGTTTTCGGCCCGCCGCTTGTCGAAAAGTTCGTTGGCTAATTGCCATTCGTCCTCGTCAGAGGCTACATAAACGGACCCGTTTTGCCGAAGCGACAGATCTGTTTCGGCCTGCCACTGCCGGTACAATTCCAGCGTCCGACGGCCATACTCGAACCACTGCCCCGCCATTCCCGACGGCACAATCTGCCCGAAATTCCGTACTGTCGAGCCTACCGGGCGGTTATCTTTTTCCAGCAAAAGCACCCTTAACCCTCGTTGCGTGGCATGACAGGCATGCGAGGCTCCCAAAATACCTGCGCCAACAATAATAAGATCGTACATAAGGAGTCGTTGAGTCTGGAAAGGTGGTGTAATGAAGGTGGTTTCACACTGTAAGCATCGCGTTTTTTGTCATCCCGACGTCAGGAGGGATCTAGTGCCCTTCTGACATATTCTGAGATGGGAAACTAGATCCCTCCTAACGTCGGGATGACAAAAAAGCTACCCCCTGCTGCTCAGCAATTGGGGCAGTTCCAGCAATGAACCCAGCAGCAAATCGTGCGGATAATCACGCAGTTGCGCTTCCGTATGGGTGCCATTGGTAAGGCCAAGATTCAGGCCAACACCCGCTGCTTTTCCCGACAACAGATCGGACGGTGTATCACCAATATTGACCACTTGATTAAGGTCGGTGATGCCCAGTTGCTGCATGGCGAGGCAAATCATATCGGGCGCGGGCCGACCGTTGGGCACTTCGTCGGAGGCAATACTGGCCTGAACAACGGTCTGGTCATCAGCAATATAGTAGCCTGACGGATCAACATGCCAGTCCAGGCGGTTCAGAATGAGGTTCGTTACGGTGCGATAGAAGCCGGTGGTGAGCGCAATGGGTATGCCCCGATCGCTCAGCCAGGCAAACGCGGCCAGGCAACCCTCGGTGGGCGTTACGGGCTGCGTTTCGTAGTGGTGTTCCAGAATCGTTTTGAACATCGTATACGACTCGTCCACCCGTGCGTCAACGTCGGCCCCATCAGTGCCCAGTTGTTCGCGCCACAAGAGGTCGAATACGTGTCGTTTGGCCATGCCCTGTACGGCCAGAATCCGTTCGGAGGTAGCGCGGAGACCTGTTTCGGCGGCAGCCTGCGCAAAGCATTGTTCCACTTCGTGCAGGTCGGTGACGGTGGTCCCGGCCATATCAAAAATCACCAGTTGAGGTAGCATACCGTGAAGGGGTTTGTTCAGTATAACGCCCGGCCATAGACCGATACGAAGCGCCCAGCAGCAGCACAAAGCAGCCCGCCAGCGCGTAGGCACCATAGCGCAGGAAATCGAGGTAACTCAGGTCCGACTGGCCGAAATTTTTGTACAGTAAAATGCCTACACTGCCCAGATAACCGTAATAATCGGCCAGCGTAACCACAAAACCAACCGTGCTCGGGTAGCGAAACGCCGCCACCAGCCGCTCGAAATACAGGCCGTTCAGGGGTACGTAGGCGGCATACAGACCAATGCCCAGCGCGAGGTACCAGTTGCCCGCCGACAGCCAGCCCTGTTCATACGCGTAGGTACTCACGGCCAGCGTAATCATGGCCAGGATCATGACCGCGTTGATGAGCCGAAACGCCTGCCAATGATCGCGTACCAGCGTCATCAGCGACATCAGCACCAGCAGCACTACCGCCACCCAGGCTTCTGTTTTGGTGAACAGGGCGGGCGACAGGTTGCCTACACTCTTCAGGATTTCGGGACCAAAATTGTCGCGAAAGTCGCGGAAAGCAGTCAGAAGCACATAGGCAGCAATCAGCAGGGCCAGACCGGGATTGAAGTAACGGACAAAGGCCCGCCGGTCGGTCTGCATCATGGGGGGACGAACGGTTCGTTGCGCCCGGTCTTGTTCCGTTGGGGGTGGCAGGTTAGACAAGGCAAAAACCGACAACAGCAACGGCCCCACAAACAAGGCCCCCGTCACAAACGGCAACCAGAATTCCGTTACGCCCCAGTCAGCGCGGATGGTGAGGGCCACGGTTTTCACGAATCCCGACGCGAAAATGAACGAGGCCGTTAGCCCCGCCACGAGCGCGTCGGTTTGTCGGCGACCTTCCAGAAAGCCCAGTACCACGCCGTAGACCATACCCAGCGGCAGGCCGTTGAGCAGCAGAAACGGGATATTCCAGGGAGCGGGCACGAGCGCAAAACCCAGCAGGGCCAGTTCTGCCGCCGCGATAAACGCCAGCACATATACCGCCCGCCGCCCCGCCGATACCTCCGATACAACCTTGACACCCAGTCGCTTGGACAGCGCATAGCCCAGCACCTGCGCCATAATAAGCCACGTCTTGTAGCTCAGCCCCGCATAGGCCATCCCCTCGAACGTGACCGCCGTGATGCCTTTGCGGAATGCGTACATGCAGGTGTACGTGCAGAACGCCGCCGTTGCGCCGAAGAGGACAAAAACTGTGGGGTGACGAAGGAGGTTTTTCATGGATTTGGTGGCAGTGGGTTATGTACCACGGACTTCAGTCCGTTTACGGCTGCGTCAGCAATAGTTGCTGTCTGATTACTTCATTGCTAACGCAGCCGTAGACGGACTGAAGTCCGTGGTACATTGCCCCTACTCTTTCTGCCGGTAATGCTCGGCGCGTTGCTGGCGGGGGTCGTCCATTTTGGGGACGTCGCCCATGAGGGGACCGCGTTGGATGGCGGGCCAGTCGAAGGTTTTTTTGTAATAGTCGAGGGCTTTTTGGGGGTTGAACACGCGGGCATCGGGTAGCACGGCGTCGTAGGGGGTAAAGTCGGGTTTGTCGGTGAAAAAATCCTGAGGCAGCGAAGCGGTCAGGTCGTAGTGGTTGACGTAGGGAACGCCCAGCAGGTTGTAGATCACTTTCAGGATAGAGCCGAAATTGGCGTGGGTGTGCGAGACGTAGTTGCGCTTCACATACGGCCCCGCCAGCATCAGCAGCGACCGGTGGGCATCCACGTGATCAACGCCGCCCTGCGGGTCGTCTTCGGTGATGATCACGAGCATGTTTTTCCAGTAGGGTGTCCGGCTCAAAAAGTGCAGCATCCGGCCTACAGCCAGGTCATTATCAGCCATATAGCTCTGCAGGTACGGATACCCAAATGCCGGTCGGGGGCTGGCGCCGTGGTCGTTGGGGATCATCACCGTAAGCAACTGGGGTAGCGGCTGGGGCTTCCTGCCCAGCCATTTTTTGGTAAACTCGGTCGTGAATTGATCCATCCTGAACTGATCGGGAATGCTGGTGTTGTAGCCCGCGTAGTTGCGCGAGGTGTTGCGAAACGCGGCGTCGGGCATGGGGAACGAGACAGGGTGCGCCGTGCCGAAGGGGGTGTTGTGCGGTTCCTCAAACGACCCGGCGTATTCGTTGGCCTGCCCGAAATTGTAGAACCGGATGCGCCTGCGTTCCAGGGCCTCCCAGATGCCGCCGCGCTCGTTGTAATCTTCGGGGTCAATGGCCCCGGTCGTCTTCGGAAACCGCCGCCCCGGTGCCGCCGAAAACGCCTTGAATGTGCCCGTAGACGCCGCGTTGGCCTCTACCCACTCATTCGGAATGGTGCCCATCATCCAGTGGTGCCCGTGAATACTGGCGTCGGAATCGCAGTAAAAATTGTCGGAAAACGCAAACTGGCCCGCGATGCGGCTGTGGTTGGGCATCACGTCAGCACCCGTCAGGTAGACGGTATCTTTTTTACCACGCACCGTCACGCCGAGGCCAAACCGGGCCAGTGTACTATCACCGCGACCGGTGGGTAGTTGACCCAGCACTTCGTCGTAGGTGCGATTTTCTTTGGTGATGTACACGATGTATCTGATCGCCGACGAGGGTAAACCCGGTACCATCGGCAGTACTTTCTGGCTCGTAGCCGCCTGCTGAACCGGTACCGTCTCGTAGGTATTGGCCAGCACCTGCCGGGTGTATTGCGCCAGCCGGGCGACGTCGGGAACGGGCACCGACTGAAACGTACCCAATTGAATATCGCCGATATACGTTCCCTGCGGCGGTGCCACGAATCCTTTACCCCCGTTTGGTCCCGCCCCATACCCCCGCGCCGAGGTAATGTAGAGCGTGGTTTCGTCGGGCGAGAGCAGCACGCGGGTGGGTCCCCAGCCGGTGGGAATCAGGCCCTCCACCCTCCGGCTAGCCACGTCGACAACGGCCACGGCGTTGAAGGCCAGCAGAGCTACGTAGAGCGTTTTTTCGTCTTTCGTCAAACACAGGCCAAAGGGCATTAGCCCACGGAGTTTGTCGAGCACGGGCGGCGCACCAAGCCGGGACAGGCGAAGCGGGATGGTGCCTACGATGCGGTGTTTTCGGTAGTCGATGATAGACAGATTGTCGTTGGTGGCGTTGGTGACGTAGGCCAGGTTTCGGCCTACGGCCAGCGAGTTGGGGCTGCTCCCTCCTACCACCTCGGCCTCTTCAATCATCTCGCCGATGCGTACGCCCGTTTTGTGCCGCGCCACTACCCGGTTCGTCGCCAAGTCGATTGTCCAAACGCTCATGGCTTCGTCATCATTCGGGTCGCCGAGGCCGGGAATGTGCCGCCCCTCTATGTCCACCCCCTCCCGCGACGCTTTCGAGTGGGCTCCGTAGGCGGGAAATTTGAGCATCATGGTGTCGCGGTTGGTGGGCGTCACGCCGGGCACGAGCGGGTAGCTGTACTGGCCCACGTTGGCCACAAACGCCAGCTTTTGGTCGGGGCTGAGGCGCAGCCCAAACGGCTGCCTGCCCGTTGGTACAGAGGCGGTTAGCTTACGCGTATTCAGATCAATACGCACCAGTCGGAAGTTGGCCCGATCCAGTACCAGCAGTTCGTTTTTGGGCCCGTTCACCACCAGGTCCGACGTGAAACTGTCGGTATAGTTTTTGCCTGAAACGGCCCCGTTCAGGCTGATTTCCGCGATTTTGGTCCTGGTTGCCACCTCAAACACCAGCACACTGCCCTTGTCGCCCTGACTCAGGTACGCTGTTTTGCCGTCGGGGCCAAACGCCACGCCCAGAAACGACCCGCCCGTGAGCAGCGATTGCGAGTCGGGCTGACCAAAAGCGGGCATCCGCGTCAGCACGGGCCGCGCCGAACCTGGCTGGCCTATGATGGAAAATACGCCGTCGTGCAGCACCAGCGCTGTTTGCCCGTCGGGGCTGAGGGCGAGGCCATAGGGATCAGACGTGATGCGGATAGCGTGCCCGGCGGGGGTCACAAACCGCCCACTCGGCAGCACCGATACCCCCGCCGTGTCGATCTGGCAAAACCGGTTCCGCCCCGGCACCTGTAGCGTAGTTTTCTGGGCGAAGGCGGGGAGGGTTAGCAAGAAAAGGTAGAGGGTTTGTTTCATGCTTTTTATGGTTTCGGTTTGCTGAGTGTGGGCGGCGCTTCGCCTAGGCGTCCCCGACAAGCTCAGGGTGACGACGACGTTGATTCAATTCAAGAGCCTGTCTTATTTGCTCCGTTGTCGCTCGGCTCATGCCGAGTGACGGATATCTAAGGGCCTCCGGCCCGTAGCTTGAACTTGAACGATGTAGGCCCAGGTGTCTCAACGTTGCATTACGGGCCAGAGGCCCTTAGATATGGGTCACTCGGCAGGAGCCGAGCGACAACGGAGACGACGTTGATTCAATTCAAGAACCTATCTTATTTGCTTGTCACCCTGAGCTTGTCGGGGACCGCACCGGCGGACCGGCCTAGTCGAAGGGCCTAGAGCGCGAAGCCGACCATGCGCAAAACTCTACTCCCACCTCAGCCAATCGAAGACAGCAAACCGTAGACCAAAGACAAATAATGCTCCAGCCCCGGCGTGGCGTGGTTTGTTCGTTTGGCGGCTTCGTCCCAGCGGCGTACCTGGATGATCTGGTCAACATACGGATTCGCTTCAAACGCCTGCGCCTCGTCGCTGCTCATCGGGCCACCCTGATACAGTAACGTCTGGCGACTGGCATCAGACAGTCGGGCGAGGTAATCGGGGTATTTGGCTGTCAGGTACCGTTTGGCGTTGACGTGGTGGCGGATCAGCTGCGTCACCGCGGCAGGAAAACCGCGTTGTTCGAGCCAGACAGCACCCAGCGTTTCGTGATCCATGCGGCCAAACTCCGCCATAAAATCAGCGGCAGTTTCGCCAGGCAGCAGGTGACCAATGTCGTGCAGAAACGCCGCTACCACGGTAGCTCGGTCGGCCCCGGCCTGCTCGGCCAGTTGGGCGCATTGCAGCGCGTGTTCGAGTTGGGTGACGGGTTCACCTACGTAATCGGCCCCGCCGCCGTGCACAAGCAGGTCACGAATCTGGGCCGCGGCTGTTTCAGGCGAAGAGTTGGCGGACATAGGTTCGGTCGAAACTGCCATCGGTATAGAGGTCAATGAGGGCGTAGCCAGCGGGGGTTTCGTGGTAATAGTCGGCGTTCCACCAGTTGCCACTCACGGCCCCGTTGCAGCAGTAGGTTACGTCGTTGTATTCCGACCGGTCCAGCAGATGCATATGTCCGCTCAGGGCCAGTTTCACATTGGGATGCTGGTGGAATAGTGCGAACAGACGCGTGGCGTCGGTATGCACCCAACTGCCGGGGATGGCCCAATTACCGCCTTTTACGTTGGTTGAGTCGTAGAAAGCGGTGGCCGACAAAATCGGAATGTGCGACAGTAGCAGCACGGGCGTGGTGGCGGGCACGGTAGCCAGTTCCTTTTCCAGCCAGGCAAACTGTGGTTCGTCGAGGTGGGCGGTATACCAGCTTCCGTCGGGCTTAGTCTGTACGCTGTCGAGGACAATGAAGTACCAGCCGTTTCGGGCAAAGCTGTAGTACCGGTTGGGTAGTCCAAGCACCTCCTGCACCCACGCCTTGCCGTAGCGGGCATCGGCTTTGGCGTCGGGCAGCCCCCATACGTCGTGGTTGCCGATGCAGTAGTTGATGGGCAAGGCGTTATCGGCTTTTACTACCTGCTGCCACGCCTGCCACTGCGCCGCCACGGCTGTTTTGTCGCGCCCCAGCGCGTCCATGATCACGTCGCCGCCGTGAAGGATAAAGGCGGGTTTGTCGGCCTGATTTTGCAGGTGATGCAAACAGGCCGCCACGGCCTTCATGGGCTTGGCGTCGGGCGTCAGGTGTGTATCGCCGATGTAGGCAAAGCGCACCGCCCGCGTTTTTTGGGGCGCTGTTTTTTCGACAGAAAACGATGTCAGCGGCAGCAGCGCCGCCGACTTGAGCAGGTCGCGACGGGAAGTAAGGTTTGGCATAAGAACGGGGCTATTTTAACAGCCACATGGCGGCGTTAATATCGTCGTTTCCGCTGTATTGACTATCAAGGGCCTGTTTTAAATTGGTGCCGTTGGTGGTGCGTTCGGAGGTGGGGTACTGCCAGCGCTTGGGAATGCGTTGCGAATTGCCCGTGCCGACACCCGTCAGAAACGCGGGTACGCCCGTGCGCCGCTGGTTGAACCAGGCTTCCAGGCCCGACCCCTGCGCAAAGGCAAGGTATTTCTGGGTCAGAATCTGCTTCAGTCCTGCCGCCGTATTGC
Organism: Fibrella rubiginis; assembly: GCF_017353185.1. Classification (GTDB taxonomy): domain Bacteria; phylum Bacteroidota; class Bacteroidia; order Cytophagales; family Spirosomataceae; genus Fibrella; species Fibrella rubiginis. Next base: position 526,043 of record NZ_JAFMYV010000002.1, read on the forward strand.
CGGCGTAGGCCACCCCCGGCTGCGCGTAGTACGTGGCAAAATTCACCGGCACCGAATAGCTGTTAAACTCTTTATAACCACCGTCTTTCGAGAAAAATACGTCGTTGTTACCATCTTTCAATCCGTAAAAGGCCCACGACGTCAGTATCCCTTTTTTGTACAATTCTTCCGCCGTGCCCAGCGCCGTAGCCGCCGACCAGCCCCGGTTAATGCCTTCGGCTATGGTGAAGCACTGTTCGGCGTAGCCCAACAGCACATACGGCTCGGCAGTGTAGGTGCTGTAATAGCGCTTCCGGTTCTGAAACGAGTACTCTCCCTTATTGGCCTTCGCCGACATATCGGCCAGGTCTTCGCCCGACGATGCCCCTACGAAGGCCCCAAAATCGGTTGGTTTCAGACCCGCCGCCAGTTTGGCCGGGGCGGGTTCGGCCACCACAAACGTACGCGGGTCGCTCAGGCTCGTAAGCAATCCCAGGTAGGTGGCGGCCATGTTTTCGCGGGTGGCGTTCTGCCCGAAATTATCCGGGCTTCGGCTGTATTTGTTGGTCGTACTGTTGAACAGGTATTGCCAGTTGTCGCCCTCGTTGGTGAGCAGGGGGAACTTGGCGGGGTTGGCCAGCACCTCGGCAAAGCGCGTTTTTATGGCCAAGTCGGTGTCTGTTTCTTTGTTGCTTAGGCTGATCAGTACCCGCAATTTGTAGCTATTGACCAGCTTTTGCCATTTGCGCAGGTCATTGCCATAGTAGATGTCGCCCGCCAGTGCGTTGTCGCCTTTGGCAATCAGGGCAGTCATGTCGGCGTTGGCTTCGTCGAGCCACTTCAGGATCTGTACATAGACCGCTTTCTGGCTGTCATATTTGGGGGCGGTATTGTCGAGGCCCTTCAGGGCGTCGGTCAGGGGCAGATCGCCTACGCGGCGGGTCATGTCTTCGTAGAAATAGGCCCGGAAAAATTTACCCAGCGCGGCGTAGGCATTTACCTCTGGCAATCCCACCCGGCGGGCTTCCTGCTCCATTTTCACCACGTTCTTCAGCGTTGTGTAGCGCAGCGGTGCCGCCGTCCAGCTATACTCGTTGGTAGCGTAGTAGTTGTAGTTGCTGGCGTAGAACTGGTTCCAGCGCTGCTCGTCGTCCCAGGCACTGCCCGTAGCGTCGAACACGTCGGCCAAGACGCCCTTCAGCACGAGCGAGGCCGGGGCGTTGACGGGCCGGTTCGGGTCTTTTTCCAGTTCATCGAACGGCTTCTCGCAACCCGACAACGTTAGTACCAGCAACAAGAATGAGCTGATATATAGATGGTTGAGTTTCATAAAATTTTCTGTTTTCAGTTTACCGTTTCCAGTTTACCGTTTTCTGATGCAGTCCAGGCTAAGGCGCGAAGCAACTGAAAACGGCAAACCGAAGACTGAAAACTGTTAAAATGTGAGGTTCAAATTGAGGCCGTAGCGGCGGGTGGTAGGCGTTTGCAGGTCTGAGCTGCCGTTGCCGATGAACTGATCGAGGTCGATGTCTTTTTTCTCGGCGAAGTAGAGCAGGTTACGCCCCACCAGCGAGATCGACGCCTGCCGGATGCCCACCCGGCTCAGAAACGATTGAGGCAGTGCGTAACCAATAGTTACCTCGCGCAGTTTGGCAAACGAGCGCGACATCAGATTTCCGCCACTTGGGCTGTAGCGGCGGCTGATGTAGTCCTGGAGATAGGTCTTGGTAGCGTTGGGCACGAAGGTTAACTCGCCAAAATTCAGCACGTTACCGTCGGCATCGTAGTTCAGCGCACCGTTAGCCAGTTGAACCCCTTCGCCCAGATACGATTTGATACCCTGTACATCCTGCTGCCGGGCAATGCCCATAGCTCCCTCCACGGTTTGAATGTGCCGCCCACCCCGGAACGTCTGCCGCTGAATGTAGTTGGCAATTACGCCTCCCACGCGCCCGTCGAACTGGAAGCTGAACGTGAGGTTTTTGTAGCCAAACCGGTTGTTGATGCCCCAGGTAAAGTCGGGATTGATGTTGCCCAGGTACTGCGCCACCGGGTTGATAATGGGCCGTCCACCGGCGTCATTCACCAGTTGCCCGTCGGGGGTGCGCACAAACGTCTGGGAGTAATATTTGTCCGTCCGGTCGCCTACTTTAAAGAACGTATTGAGCGTGTTTACGCCGGGATAGATGTCGGTGTACCGCTCCTGAAACGTGGCGTAGTTGGCCACTACATCCCAGCTTAATCCCGCCGTTTGCAACGCCTTACCCGTCACCGAAATCTCCAGTCCTTTCTTCTGCGTGTTGATGCCATTGACCAGCACCGACGTGTAACCCGTTGTCTGTGAAAGGGGTAACTGAAAAATACGCGGCCCGTCGTTGCTCACGTAATAGGCCACGTCAACCGCCAGGCGATTCTTCAGCAGCCGCAGGTCGAGGCCAATTTCGGTTTGTGATGTCGAGTTGGGCTTAATGTCGGTGTTGTTGAGCGTGTTGGTGAAATAGGCGCCCGGCTGGTTGTTATATACCAGCGGCGTGCTGTACACCGCCGAGTTCTGGTACGTCGGCCCGTCGTACGACGACGCGTAGTTGTCGCCGTAGCCCAGCGGGAACGAGGCCCCCGGCGTGGCCCCGATGGTTGAGGCCGTCAGCGCGTCTTTCACGTTGGCATAGGAGGCCCGCAGTTTCAGAAACGAGATGACGGTGGGCAGGGTAAACAGGTCCGAAAATACCGTGCTGAGGGCTACTGAGGGGTAAAAGAAGGTGTTGTTGCCCCTGGGCAGGGTCGAGAGCTTGTCCACGCGGCCCGTGGTGGAGAGTGTCAGCCAGTCGCGGAAGGTGAGGTCGGCAGAATAATAGGCCGAGTTCACGCGCATGTCGGCGGTGTAGTTGCTGAAGAATCCGGGGTTGGCCGAATTGGCAAAATTGTACACGCCCGGCACGTTGAGGTAGTTGGTGGTGGCGTAGTTTGCGTTATAGTTGAACACCCGCAGGTTGCCCCCACCAATGGCCGACACGTCCAGTAGCGACCCGATCTTGTGGTTATACCGAATGAGCAAGTCCGTATTACTGTCGAACAGGTTGCGGCGGTCTTCGCGGTAATCGCCCCGCCCCTCTTCGCGGCCATAGACCGTGGCCGAGTACGGAAACTTCTCGGTCCGCAGCAAATTATAGGCCGATAGCTGCGTGCGCAGGGTAGCCTCCAGCCCGTCGGCGATGCGGTAGCGCAACGAGGTTTGGCCGATGATATCGGTCTTGTAATGCCCCCGCAGCCACTCTTTCGACACAAACCAGGGGTTATTGTAGCGCTGGTATTCGGCGTAAATCTGCTGCACGCCTTCTTTGCCCGGCTGCCAGTAGTTTTTCATGTCGTCGACGTTCCAGTCGGCACCACCCCAGATTACCATATTGTAGATCAGTGAGTTAGGGCCGTAGTTCACGTCAGGGTAGTTAGGCGTATACTGCCGGTTTAGCTGCAAATCGCCCTCAAACCGCAGCCGGTCGGTGAAGTTATAGCCCGTAGTAACCTTGAAGTTGGTGCTGTTCAACTGCGTGTTGGGCACAATGCCGCGCTGGTAGGTATGCGAAAGCGAAAACCGTAGATCGTACTTCTCGCCCGTCGATGAGATGGCGACGTTGTTGGTCGACAAAATGCCCGCCTGCAAAAACCGCGTCAGGTTGTCTTTGCCGCGCGGAAGCCAGGGCGTGGGCGTCCGTTTGCCCGTAGTGGGGTCAACGGGGCTGTCGTATTGGGGCAGCAGTCGCCCATCGAGGGGTGGCCCCCAGATGTCGTAGTCGCCGTCGTTTTTGCCGTTGCCTTTGCCGTCTACGAACTCATACACGCCGTGGTCGCCGGGGCCGTAGAGGTCCTGCACTTTTGGAATGGCCAGGAAGCCGTTCTCCACCATCTGACTCGTATTTACGTCGACCTGAAAACCGCGTTTGTCTTTGCTGCCGCGTTTGGTAGTGATCAGAATAGCCCCGTTTTTTCCCCGAAAACCGTACAGGGCCGACGCCGAGGCCCCTTTCAGCACCGAATAGGTGTCGATATCGTCGGGGCTGATGTTCCAGGTATCGGAGTTGATCGGCACGCCATCCACCACAAACAGCACGTCGGTGTTGCCCCGTAGCTGAATGATGGGGCGGCGCAGGAGTTCGGCCGACGTGGCAATGTTGAGGCCCGCCACCTTCCCCACCAGCGAGTTGATGGGGTTGGGTTCACGCGCTTTGATCACCGACGCCCCGTCGACGTTTTGAATGGACACGCCCACGTTGCGCACGTCTTTCCTGACGCCCAGGGCTGTCACCACAAATTCAGACAGTTGTTGCGCGTCTTCGGCCAGGCTCACGTCGACCGTGCTACGGTTGTTGAGCATCACTTCCTGCCGCACAAAACCGATATACGAAAAGGTCAATACCGCGCTGGGGTTGGCCACTGAGAGCTTATAGGCACCATCGGCCCCGGTGGTGGTACCTGTGGTAGTTCCTTTAATAATGACCGATACGCCCGCCAGCGGCGTCTGATCAGTGGCGGACCGAACCACGCCCGAAACGGCGGACTGCCCCGCTGCGGGCCGACCAAAGAGGCACAGAAATGCCACAAGACCCATGAAGAGCCAGTGCAAAATCCGGGAAAGAAGGTTGAGTAATGAAGTGGACATATACGGGCTATCTTAATTTCCCGCAAAGGTATGTTCACCAAATAGCCTGAATGTTAAGCCCTTATGACCGGACGATTATCAATCTATCCCCGTTTTCATGAAAGAATAACACAATGGATAAACCAGCTTATTAATCATACAGTCTGGTCAATTTATCGACTGGTCAGTGACGTCGACGATTGTTCATGACGTGCATCTTGTTGGAGGCAAAACGGCTTGTCAGACCATCCTAGGTGTGCCGAGCTAATCCGTCAGGTCAATAGATACGAAGTGCGGTTTTCCGTCGCTGGGGGACGCACCGACAGAATCACCTGTTATTCGTGCTAAGGTCTGTTTTCGAGTCTTTCATAAAGGCTCTGAAATTGCTTCAGAATTTGACTCCTGCGCCGACGTGCCACAACCAGTGATTGCCCATTGCTGAGCCTGACTACCAGGCCGGTAACCTTCTGGCAGACGCCAACTACATGGCTACTATTGACGGTATGGTGACGGTGGAGGCGCACAAACGCGTTGGCGGGCAGCTTTGCTTCAACGTACTTCAGCGTCCGGGGTAATAACGTTTGCTGACCATTAGTCCAGAACAGCCAGGTATAGTTTCCCTCCGATCGTAGGTAGACTAACTCACTGACAGCCAACTGCTGCTGTCCCTGTTTAGGCAAGTAAACCCGTAGGGTGTCACATCTTAATTTAATGCTTTGGCTAGCTAAAACAAGCGGTCTGAGGTTCATCGTGACAATAGTCGGCTCGAAGGTTAATTGCGTTTTTAAGGCTTCGTTAACAGAACCCTGTCGGCTCAGGTGGCCGTTATATGGCTGTGTGGATCCCCATCTGTCAATTGAACGTCTGCGTCAGGGGTACCTATATTACCCATCCCGATTTGGGTCACACAACGTTGCCCATCGCCCCGCCGGAGTTGGTAGACCGGTTGATCTGAAACAAACCGTTGATTAGACTGGGGCATACTACCGGCACCTCATTCAACATTATCTGGGGCGACGGGGCAGGGCGAGAGGTAAGCAGTACCTGGCTGACAAACGACTGTCAGCCAGGTACTGCTTAGGAATACGAAAAGCAGGTAACGAATCAGTTGACGTTACTGATGTGTTTCAGTATTACTAATCAGGTCTTACCGGGGCATAGGCGATAACTTCTGCTGTTGAGCGAGCAGGGCTTGTGCCTTAACCAGTACCCCCATATAGTGACCCTGCGCCTTGCGGGCTACTTCGGGTGTTGGGTTGTTGAGCAGTTCAGTCATATACGGATACTGGCTCAAATCGATTCCTTGCGCACCCATATACTGTTTCACCTCCTGCATAGCCTCGCGGATGTTGGTATAGCCACTCTTCGCAATATCATTCTTGATAACCTCACGCATGGTTGGCGCCGTCGAATAACCTGTTGAACTGGTCGTTTGCGTTTTACCACTGGTAACAAACAGGGCGGGTTTATAATCGGGAACCGCCTTCTGCAAGGCCAACTGCATCCCATTGATCACCGACTGCATCTGATCCACCGTAGCGGCCAGGTCGTTGGTGTTCAGGCCAACGGCAGTATTGATAAAACTAAACGCCTTTTTCGGATCTGAGTCAGCCCAGGCAACCCCAATCACCCGGTGGTAGTCGAGTGTGCTCATGTTAATCGGCGTAACAGCCATAGCCATACCATCCCCTTTACCCGATGGCAGGATATAGTCGCCTTTGCGAACCCGGCCCAGTACCTTCACCGGCACCTGGCCCATAAAGGCGATTTTTTCGTAGAGTGCGACCTTCTTTTTATCGGGCATGCCCCCAATGACAGCTGGTGCATTGGAAACAACCATAAATTTTTCAGCATCCGTGAAGGTTTTAGAGACGAGGCCCCCTCTGACACCAACTACTTCGCCGAACAGGAATGTCTCCTTGACGTTGGCTTTTAACAACCATTCGGCATAATCGGCACCACCTGACTCGAAGGCTACGCCAGCCTGAAGTTCGTTGTAGGCAACATAGCCGCCTAACTGAAGCGCACCAACCGCTACGTCTACGGCACTCCAGATTACATCGTCGCAGTCACCCGTTATACAAAGGCCCGACGCACCAATAATATTGGTGATCAGGCGAATAATATCGCCCACCAGGTCGAGTGTCTGCTGGTACGCCCCAAAGGCGTAGTTGGAAGTGAAAAAATCACCGGCTGATCCGGGAATGCTCTGATCGACGTTTTGATCTTTGCTCTGCGACGCGCCGAAGGCCGCATCTATATCGGGTGTGCCGATCAGCGAAATCACAGCCGCCCGTAGTCCGTTGGCAATGCCCCCTGAGCCTTCGATACGGCCTTTCGCTTTACCACCGCTGTCGAAAAACGTGATGAAGTTATTGCCCGGCAGGGGAGTAGAGGCCGTTAGTTTTACCGCTATGCCCTGATCATTGCCCTGTACGCGCAGTGGATAGTTCGTGTAGTCATTCTGGTCGGTGCCCGGCATGTTTGCCGAAATCGTTACCTGACCATTCAGGGCTGACGGTGCGCCAACGGTAAGATTGTTGTTGAGCACAGTGGTGCCGTCGACATTCAGTGTACTGTTCAGGTCAACCGCTTTATCTACATCCAGCGTGCCAGTGAGTTTGGTAGCGGCCATGTTATTGACAGTCAGGCTACTGTTGAGGTTTGTCGTACCATCGACGGCCAGCGTACTCCTGAGTTTGGTTGCCCCGGTTACGTCGAGTGTGCTTTTAAGCGTACTTGCCCCATCGACGGCGAATGTGTTCTTCAGCGTTGTCGCGCCCACTACGTTCAGCGTACTGTTCAGGTTCGTTGCCTTGTCAACGTCCAGGATGCCCGTCAGTTTGGTGGCACTCATATTGGCCACCGTCAGCGGGCCATTATTCGTCGTCGAGCCACCGGTGGTGTTCAAAAACACATTTCGTTTTACAGTCAGATCGTTGCCAACTTCCACATCCTTACCAACTTTCAGGCTGTTGGCGATGTTGATGTCGCCATCTTTCGTAATACGGAGCCGTTCGGTCTTGTTGGTTACAAAAATCAGGTCTGCATAGTCCATCGTACCCATCCGGTCGGTGGTGGGGTCCGTTCTGGTGTTGCCGAAGGTGGACCATACGTTGCTGGGTACGCCGTCAGTCGGCCCGCCCGCAGCCACACGGGCATTGGCGCTACCCACTAATTCGTTGGCTGTCATGGCATGAAAGGCATACGGCACGGCCAGCAGCCGACTACTGCTAACGGTGGAGAAGCCACTGTTTCCCCCGTCCTGAATGGCAATTTCCATCCAGACGTCCTGAGTGCTCCACGGCACGCTTTTGAACGTACCCAGACTCGCTTTACCCGCTCCAATGGTCAGGTCGAACAAACCCAGCGCATTAGTCGTAACTGAGTGGGTTTCGCTATAATGCACCGTTGAGGAACCTGCCACTTTGCTGTTCAGACTGATTTTGAGCGTCACGGGCTGGTTAGCTAGCACCTCACCCGAGTGACTGCGGGCTACGGCCTGGTATTTCATGCCTTGAGGCACCTGCTGAGCCTGGGCAAACGGCAGGATGGCGTAGCAGAGCAGGAAGAGGATCAATAGCTGTTTTTTCATTGTCAATTGCGTTAAAAGGGGTTATTGGGTTTTGAGAATTTTGTAGGCCTTCAACTGAGGACCATCGGTTTTGCCGATCCGAAGCAGGTATATACCGGCTGGAAAAGTCGTCATGTCAATCTGTGTCGAGGTGGTGTTAGCAGGCACAATAGGCAGGCTGTATTGACGGCCGTTCATGTCCGTCAGTAGCAATTTTAGCGGGCTGCTTTCCGGGGCAGCAATGCCCAGAGTAAGGTTGGTAGCAACGGGGTTGGGGGCTATGGTAAATGAATAACCCGCGGCCTCGACCTTCAGAGTCGGCGGCTCACTGACCTGAAGCAGTGGCTGGTGAAAGCCCTGCGTATAGAGCCGGGTGGATGTGGTGGCGGTCTCAACGACCGCTTCGCCCACCGTCCAGTCGAGGCTCATGGTGGCCGTTCGGGCGGAGCCTCCGCCGGCAGCCAGTACACTTGGACTAATCCGCTGGGCCATGCCCCCGGTGGCCAGCGCCAAACTGCCTATCAGGCATAACATTGTTTTTTTCATAGCATTATTGATTGGGTTATACAAGGCAACCAGTGAGGCATTCAATGCAGAGCCCCCCAGATCGGGAGAGAATAGATGGGGTTTTTCGGTCCCGAATGCTTGTGCAAGTCTAGCCGAGAGCCATTAGACCCATGTGCAGATTTCACCCAAATAGGTGCATATTTGGTGCATCAGGCCAAAAAGCGAAAGAAAATAGCCGACTTATTCCATTTCTTCGAGCAAGTAGGTATAAGAACCGGTAGAGAGTACTCTTACGAACTTATCCCTGATGGCTAATCAGTACCCAGCCAGCGGGACACGATAGCCGCAAGACAACAGCACGTCTGGTGTAGGCAATGACATCAGGCGCTACGTATTGTTGACAACCCGTTTCCGACACCAGGCATTAAAACATGACAAGTTGAAAGCGGTTAGTTTGGGTTTGGCCTTCTTACTCGGTTGCTGCTCGCTGGCCGGGGCGCAACCTGTTGTAGCCTCCACTCAGCGGTATGGCCCCGAGCAGGGGCTGGCTCACCGCGAAGTGAACGCCATTTTCCAGGACCGCCGGGACTTCATGTGGTTCGGCACCAAGTTTGGGCTTAACCGCTTTGACGGGGCTACGTTCACGACCTATACCCGGGAGAAAAACGGACTTGATTTTGATGACATCCACGCCATCGCTCAGGATGCCGATGGTCTGTTGTGGCTCATGGGGCCTGAGGGCAAATCAGGCATCACCCTCTTTAATCCAATAACTAGCGTAGCCACCTCCTTCGAGAAGCGGTTCCACCAGCCCCGACCTAACCACCCCCCGGAATGGCCGCCGATTTTGCTGAACAGTGAAGACGGGACTATTTTCTTCATTGATCACCAGCCAGCCAGGCTGAACGTATACCATCCCAGGTCGGGTCTGGAAACGGTGTCATTACCCCGATACAGCGACCTGACCCTGGTGGCCGTTACAACCCGCAACACCGTTTGGGCCATTGCCAACAAGAAGCAACTGGTTGAACTAACGCCGAATGGGCGCTTATTACGTACCTACGACCACACAGACAATATCCGTACTTGTTTAGGGCAGCGCCATGCGGGTACGGAATTCTTCTACACGACGTCAACAGACCCAAAGCGCCCTTATTCGGGCCATCTGTTTACAATCGATGAGTCGGGTCGGCGGCGGGAGGAACCCATTGATCTGATCAGTTCGGAGAAATTGCAACAGCGACTCGTCTATGCCTTCGACCGGAGCGGACTGGTCTGGAATGGTCACCAGTTGCGCGATGCGGCCAATCGGTCGTTTGTCGACATCAGCAATCAACTGACTGGTGGCTCTGTCGACAACCGAAGCTTTTTTCGGGACAAAAATGGGAGTTTCTGGCTGGGAACCAGCTTTGGCCTCTACCAGACCCGGATTAGCCAGAACTATTTCCAACGTTTGTTCTACCTGGCCGGCATCGGGAAACAACCCGCCGCCCGGGGCATTACCGCCGTGGGCGACACACTCTATACCAATCTGGAGAATGACATGGGTCTATTTGCCAGCAGGCGTTCGGGGGCGGCGGCCCGCCAGGTGTTTGCCAGTCCGCGGTCCTTCCGAAGTTTAAGTGGTAGGGTAGGAAGCAAGCTGTACCTGGGTGAGGGACATACGCTGGTGGCCTACGATTACCGAACTACCCAGACCAGCGTAATGCCCTTACCCGGCCCGGGAGCCGTGTGGACCATTCATCCCTTCTCAGCCAACCCTCACCGGTTGCTGGCCGGTGGCGACCCCGGCCTGTGGCTGGTTGACCTGGCCACCCAGCAGGTAACGTCGTTTAGACGTTATAACCAGTTTTCCGAATTAGCCCAGGCTCACGTCCTGCACATCGGTGCCGACCGGCAAGGCAGAATCTGGCTCTGCGCCACCACGGGGCTATACACTGTCGACCCCCAACAGGGCGTTACGGCCCGCTACTGGCGTGGTGGTAAAGGTGCCTTCAAACTACCCACCGACAGTTATCAGCATTTCTATCAGGCCCCTAATGGAGTTTTCTGGCTGGCCACGGCCAATGCCGGGCTTGTCCGCTGGGATCGCGCCCGGAGTCGCTACCACCAGTTCAAACGGGCCGACGGGCTAAACAACGATAATATTTACGCAGTATATGCCGACCGGCGGGGCCACCTCTGGCTCAGTAGCGACAACGGCATCATGCAGTTCGATCCCGTCCGGCTCACCACCCGGGCCTATATGGTGCAGGATGGCATCACCCATAACGAGTTCAACCGTATTGCGCACTACCAGGATACGCAGGGGCGGCTCTACTTTGGTGGTCTGAACGGCGTAACGACCTTCGACCCGCGTGATTTTGAAGCCGAACCCCCGCTACCTTCCCTGCCCCTGCGCGTGGTTTCCTTCCGCCAGTTCGATGCCGACCGCGACACGCTAATCGACAAGACCGGAGAACTGCTCAGGACCAATCAGATCACGCTGCTGCCCAACGACCGGGGTAGTATCCTCGAGGTCGCGCTGCTCAACTACACCGATGCACAGAAAAACACCTATGCCTACCAGTTTAAAGGCGTCGATAACACCTGGCGTTACCAGGCCGAGTCCTGGCTGCGGCTGGGCAACCTACCCTACGGCGACCACGAACTGCTGATTCGGGGACAGGCTGCCGACGGTCGAATGTCGTCGTCTACACTCACGCTGGGGGTGCGGGTACTACGGCCGTTTTACCTGCGCAGCTGGTTTGTCTTTTCGGTGGGGTTGCTGTTGCTGAGCCTGGTCTGGGCCTGGGGTCAGTGGCGGAACTGGCAACACCAGCAGGCACAAATCCGACTGCAAACCCAGATCAACGAGGCTACCGGGATCATTGCCCGGCAAGCCCAGGATTTATTTCAACTTGACGAGACCAAATCACGCTTTTTTGCCAACATATCCCACGAGTTTCGTACGCCCCTGACGGTGATTCTGGGTATGGCCGACAACCTACACCAGCAGGCAGACCCCCAGTTGCAGCAATGGGCTGTTCTGATTGAGCGAAATGGCCGCAGCCTGCTGCGACTGATCAATCAGATTCTGGACCTCTCCCGGCTGGAGGCCGGCGAGATGCCCCTTAAGCTCGTGCGAACCGACCTGGTCCGCTTTATCCGCTTCGTGGGTGAATCGTTTCATTTAATAGCCCGAACGAAGGGTATACACCTGATTGTACATGCTGACGAGGAAGTCTGTGAGGCTGACTTCAATCCAGACAAACTACAGGACATTATAACTAACCTGCTGGGAAATGCCCTCAATTTTACCCCGCCGGGGGGAGAAGTACGGTGTGAGGTGTCCATTCAGACCAGTTGGCATCCGCTTACCTCTGCGGGTTATTACGAGGCACTTACGCCAACCCGTCATTTGACTAACCCATGGATCCAGATCACCGTCAGCGATACCGGCCCCGGCATTGACCCGGCCAGCCTGACCAGAATTTTTGACCGCTATTATCAGGCCGGGCCGCGTCAGGCCGGGCCTGATGTGGCCGCCTCCGCCAATGGTGGTACCGGCATCGGTCTTTCGCTGGTGCGGGAGCTGGTTAGCCTGATGCAGGGTAGCCTGGCGGTTCGCAACCGGTCCGGCCTGGATGGGTCCGGCGCTGAATTCGTGGTCCGTTTGCCTCTAACCCGGCAGGCACCTTTAGCCAACGATGTATTAGCCTCGCCCCTAGTGTCTACATCTGACCCAGTCACCTATTTCGACCCGATCTCTCCAGACTGGGTCGAAACCGGGTCGGTGCCCGCTCCTGATCGCCCCATGCTGTTGCTGGTGGAAGACAATGATGATGCAGCCGCCTACATCCAGGCCTGCCTGCGGGAGGAATACCAGGTCATACGGGCCAAAAACGGGCAGCTCGGCATTGACCAGGCCCTCGCCATCATACCAGACTTAATTGTGAGCGACGTGATGATGCCCGTCAAAGACGGATTTGAACTCTGCGACACCCTGAAGAACGAAGAACGCACGAGCCACATTCCGATTGTACTGCTCACAGCCCGGGCCGCGGGCGATGACCGGATTGTGGGCTTACAGCGAGGGAGCGATGCGTACCTGGTTAAGCCTTTCGGACGTGAGGAGTTGCTCCTCGTACTGAATAATCAGTTAAAAACCAGGCGCTTGCTACAGCAATACTATAGCCAGCGGGCGTTGGGCAACCCGCAGCATAACCCGGTCCCCGCCGACGGGGCCGATGCGCGGGAAGACCAGTTTGTGGCAAAACTGCGCAGTACCCTGGAACGTAATCTGGATAACGTGGCCCTTGATACGAGTACGATATGTCAGTTGATGGGCATGAGCCGAAACTCGTTATACCGCAAGACAATGGCACTGACCGGTATGTCCGTCATCCCTTACCTCAGGGCTCTTCGCCTGCAAAAAGCCGAAGAACTGCTACTACATTCAGCGTTGAGCATTGCCGAAGTTGCCTATGCAGTGGGCTTTGACAATCCCCGGTACTTCAGCCGGGTCTTTTCGGAAGAAAAAGGGGTCTCCCCCAGTAGCTTTCGGGGCATGGAGTAAGCAATACCTCTTTTTTCCACCCCTTGGAACAATTCTGCCTTCTTTCTGGAATAAACCCTTGTCGGGCACCTGTACTGGCAATACTTAGTGATTAAAACAGGGAAAGTCATAATTAGTCGGGCAACCGCCAAAGCCGCCGGTCGACGGACTGAACCTGTTGATCGATAACGCCAATCTGCTCAGGCAAAGCATGGCTGGGATGACGAATCACGCGGTAAGTGGCGCGTTTTCCTCCTCGCGTACCAGGGGCAGGCTTACCACAAACCAGCCTGCTGTTTCGTTGATAGCGAGTTGCCCATGGTTGGTCAGTTTGTAGCGCATCGCCAGGTTGGTCAGGCCCGAACCAGCCGTGGCTACGCGCAGGGTCTTGCGTTGCAGGGTGTTGGCCACAAACAGCCGCCCCTGCTCGGTATAGATGCGGATACGAAGCGGCTGTTCGGGCAGGATAATGTTGTAGCGAATGGCATTCTCGATCAGGGTCTGCAACGTCAGCGGGACAAGGTGTGCCTGTTCCTGCGACGCCTCTACGGCCACCTCCAGTTGTAGCCCGGCATCATACCGGGCCTGCAACAGGTGGCTATAAGCCCGCACAAACGCCAGTTCGTCGCCGAGTGTTATCGACGGTTGGCTGCTGGCCTGCAACAGGTAGCGGAATACGGTGGTTAGCTCATCCAGAAACAGTTCGGCACGGTCAGGATCGTCGGCAATCAGGGCGGAGAGCGAATTGAGGCTGTTGAACAGAAAATGGGGATTTACCTGGTGCTGGAGCGATAAGATCTGGCTCTGTAACGAGGCGTTATCCAGCGCATTGGCCTCTACGGTTTCGCGCTGCCACTGGCGCAGAATATACCAGCCTTCATAGACCGTGAAGTAGATGAAGTGGTAAAAGAGCTGGATGCCGATAGTACGGCTCAATTCAACGGCGCTGCCGAAGTACAGGAATTGCCCATCTGCTAGAAAACGCGTGGCGTGGCGCAGAAACCAGGCCAGCAACACCAGCACCGGTAGGCAGGCCAGCAGCCACACCAGTCGTGTGCGCGTGTTGGGCAGTCCGGGGTACTGCGCCTGGACTTGCAACACCACCCAGCGGGCAATCTGCCAGCAGACCAATCCCCAAAACAGGGCAATGGGGTCGTTGATGAGCAGTTTGTCGAGGGGGAGTTTCAGGTACCAGTCGAGCCGGAAAAAGACGGCCACAAACAGATATAGCCCAAGCGGCCCCAGCAGGCGCAGGCGCGTGTCGTTAAGGGGCGTCATGGTTCGTAAACCGGGGTGGGTTGGGCGGTCAATAACGGCAGCTTTACCACAAACTGCCCCGCTTCTTCACAGATACTAATGTCGCACGAGCCCAGCAGTCGGTATTTCGTGGCAATGCTGGTCAGCCCAACCTTGGTGGAATGCACGGCGGTGTTTTTCCGTTGCAGATTGTTCCGAATGACCAGTTGGGAGCCTTCGGTCAGGATATGCACGTGCAACGGACTATCGGGCAGAATGACGTTGTGCTTCACGGCGTTTTCCACCAGCAGTTGCAGCGTCAGTGGCGGAATCTGGTGGTTCAGATAGCGATTGTCAACGTCGATGTGCAGGTCGATACCTCTGCCATAGCGAATCTTCAGTAGCTCGAAATACGACCGGATAAACTGTAGCTCCTGCTGTAGCGTCGTGAGTCCAAGGTCGCCTTCGCTGTGGTTGTTGGTCCGCAACACGTAGCGGTACACACTGCTGAGTTCATCGACGAAGGCTTCGGCCTGCCGGGGGTTCTCCTGAATCAGCATCGACAGCGAATTAAGGCTGTTGAACAGAAAGTGCGGATTCAGCTGGGTACGCAACTGATTTAGTTGCTGGGTCAGGCGGTTCTTTTTTAACTGCTCGTTGTGGTTGTACGTCTGCCGCCACGCCTGCAACACGTAGCCTCCTTCATAGACAACGTAATACACGCAGTGGTAAAAAATCTGAATACCCAGACCATAGGTATAATTGGACAGGGGAACCATAAACGTATCGTCTGTTGCCAGGAGCACATAACCGAGTCGCCGTAAGGCCCAGGCAACATTGGCCAGAATGGGCAACAACAGAACCATCCAGCGCAACCGCCGACGGGTGTTGGCGAGACCGGGATAGCGGGCTTGCAGCCACAGAACCGTCCAGCGGGCTGCTTCCCAGCATGCATAGCCCGCCGCCAGGCTGGTCAGGTCTGAAATGGCGAGGTCAGTGACCGACAGTTCAAAATACCAGTTCAGCCGAAAAAACAGCGTCCCGATCAGAAACAGCACGAACGGGCCGTAGATACGCAGCTTTTGATCGTTAAAAGTGCCCACAGTCAGGTAGTTAGGATGACGACAAAAATACAATTACCGGTGGGAAACAACCAGACGCTTACCACACGGTCATTATAGCGTAATCTTCCCAGACCATCAACAGGACTGGCGCAGGCGTATCAACCGCCCCGAACATAGGTATGGACACGGAACCGCTTATACATAGCTAACCCACCAGCTGGCCCTTTTTCTACGCTTAAACGCATACCAGTAGGCACACGGCAGGTAGAGCAGCCCAACAAAGGCAATCCAGAGGCCATAAACTTCCCCCAGGCCAAAACCATAATGTCCCTTCAGCAAGGGTGAAACCTGGCTGACGGGACCAGTAAACACCATGGTTTGCCAGGGATACCCACTGAGCATGACGGTTAGTAAAGCCACCAGATGAATGAGGTATATATGGAGCACATAATAAAATAAAGCCACGTTGCCGATCGTCGCGATGGGTCGCCAGCGATCCCGCTTTCCGGGGGCGTCAAACGCACTCAGGAGCAGGAGTGCAACACCAAGCGTAAGGCACAGGAAAAGAAAGGACGGCGGGTACTTTTCGAGATTAAAGAACGACATAATCGTCATCGAAATCGCCCGATGGGAAGTCCAGGGCACGGGATCACCGTACCGGTTTACCCACCGAACCAGCAGAAAGACAAACAGGCTGGCGATGCCTGTTTGCCTAAGTAGCTGCTTCCGTTTCGCGGCGGAATAGCCCGGCGCATACAGGCTGCCCAGGCAGTAACCCAGTGCCATAACCCCTACCCAGGGAATGATCGGATAAAGAAACAGGAACGAGTACTCAGGCCCCAGCGGGTACAGCTTATGCCCGTGCATAAACGACCAGACAACGTCCAGAGCGGACCCATTCTCGAAAGAAACGCTGTCCAGTGTGTTGTGCCCTATCACCATACCCAGGCCGATGCCTAGAATACCCCTGACCGGAAGGTGAATCAGGAGGGCAAGAAGGATCAGGCAACAGCCAATGGTGGAGATGATGTTGCTGGAGTTGAAATGAAAGCCGGGATCAAAATTCCAGGCAAATCGGATGACCGTCAGTTGCAGGACGATCAACCATAAACCACGCGTCAGCAGGAAGCTGGACACCTCCCTTCTGGTTTTACGCCGCGCCATGAAACAGGCCGACGTGCCAGCCAGGAAAATAAATGTTGGCGCGCACAAATGCGTGATCAGACGGGTCGCGAACAAGGCTGGTGTTGTCTGCGCCAGGTCCGTCGGACTGAACATAAATGAATCGTAATGGAAGTAGCTGCGCACATGGTCCAACGCCATCAGGATCATTACCACCCCCCGGAGCAAATCAACTGATTCGATCCGGGGGGCGGCTACCGATTGCGTGTCTCGGTCCGCCTGTTGATGAGGGAAGCCGTAGGTAGTCGAAGCAGCGTGACCGTCGCGCATTATTCGGCCGTGATGGGGTCAATGATGGTCGAAACCTGACAGATGGAGTTAGCCGGAAAGCCACTCTGCCGGGCATGTTCGCGGATCATTTCCTTGTCCGGGGCGATGTAAACGCAGTACGTCTTGTTGCCCGTCACATAGCTGTGTACCCACTGAATTTGTGGTCCCATTCGCTCCAGCACCCCGCGGGAGGTCTGCGAGATTCCCTTTAACTGTTCGGCAGATAAACTGCCAACACCGGGGATCTCCCGTTCAATTACGTACTTCGGCATGGTCGTTTGTCTTTGGTTTTGTTGTTGGTCAACGCGGCCTGATGTTCTGATTCACCCGGAACAAATTAGCCGGATCGTACTTCGTTTTGATGGTCGCCAACCGGTCGTAGTTGGTGCCGTAGGTGGCCCTCACGCGGTCTTCGCCTTCGTCCATCATAAAGTTGACGTAGGCCCCACCGGCCCCGTGCGGGTGCAACTCCTGCCAGTAATGCCGTGTCCAGTTGGTAATCAGTGTGTCGTTGGCCGGGTCGGCATCAAAGCCCACGATGACCATCGACCAGGTGGCATCCCGGTAGTTCCAGGCGGTGGCCTGATTGTCTACGCGGGCCGCCGCCCCGTTGATTGGGTAGAGATGCATGGTCGACAGCATCGTGGGCAGCTGGGCCGCGTGCCGAAGGTGAATGTCGATCGCTTCGTCGCTTAATTCCCGGACAAAATCGGCCTTCCAGTACGCGTGCAGCCCCGGCGGGTACAAGGCGTCGAACAGGCCTTGCATCACCGGCACCGGCATTGGCCCAACCAGATCGAGGGCGGGCGTTTTCATCGCGCGAATCGGTCCGAATACGGTGTCTGCGTCTTCGGCGGGGCCACTGTAGCACCACACAATCGCGCACATCTTTTTCAGGTGCAGGTGTTCGGGGAAAGGCGGGCCGGGCGGCACGGTCAGAAACGCAAACCAGCCGTTGATCGTGTCGGGCGCGTCGCTGATATACGTCCGATACCATTGCATAATCGCCTTCGCGTCGGCCAGTTCGTAGAGCATGGGCCCCGCCACAACGGTGCCGATGGGGTGCGCCCGGAACAGAAACGAGGTGACAACGCCAAAGTTGCCACCCCCACCCCGAATGGCCCAGAACAAATCCTCATGTTCAGTAGCCGACGCGTTGACGACCCGGCCATCGGCCAGAACAACGGTCGCTTCCAGCAGATTGTCGATCGTCAGGCCACACTGACGGGTCAGGTAACCAAGGCCCCCGCCGAGTGTCAGTCCGCCTACGCCCGTAGTGCCATTGATGCCCGTCGGCACGGTTAAGCCGTACTCATGGGTTTTGGCGTCCAGTTCGCGCAACAGACAGCCCCCTTCTACCCGGACGGTCTGCTTTTGGGCATCTACATCAATCCGTTTCATGCCCGACAGGTCAATGACTACGCCGTCGTCGCAGACGCCTGAGCCGGCGGCGTTATGGCCTCCCCCGCGCACAGCCAGCGGCAGGTGCTGCTCGCGGGCATAGTTGACCATCGTCACCACGTCGTCGACGGTTGCGCACCAGGCAATCAGAGCCGGGTGCTTATTGATCATGCCGTTGAAAACCTGGCGCGCGGTAGCATACTCCGGGCTTTGCGGGGTAATAAGCTGCCCGTGCAACTGCAGAGGCAGCTGGGCTGTTTTTGTTACTTCCATAGTCGAGCGGGGTTTGTAGGTTAAAAAAAGAAGGCTGGTACGCGGGAACGCTTCACCTGTTGGCGAATCTGTGTTTTCGCCCTGTTTCAGGTTATTTTGTTGAGACATCTTTGAAAAAGTATCCAACGAATGCCTCGACAAAGGTTCCTTTTTCCTCAAAGGCAGGAAAGCACGGGGTTCGGTGATTTTCTGTCCCTGAATTCGGTGATTTTCAGGCAGGTAAGCGTTCGCGCGGCAGAAACGTATTGTCTGAGAGCCCGATCTGATTGGCAGGCGGCCGGGTAGGCTGCTTAATGGAAGAGCACCACCTTATATCCGCTGATAACTAATTTCACCGGCGAATCAGCACGGTTGGCTGTGTGTACACGGGCGAGTAAGATCCCGTTTATACTATGCGCTCGCTAGATTGGTGGTTGCCGACGGGGGCGGTAATCGTGTCGCTGCCCGACATGCTTCAGGAAGTTGATACGTAAACGCAGCCGGACAGAGGCAACAAAGCGTTTAGCAGGGCAGGTCGTTGTTATCGTTGGGGCGACAAAAACTCGCTGTTGGGCAGTTCTTTCATACTAGTTAACTTACTATTAATGAACCATTTAACACGTTCCACCCAGGTACTCTTTCTCGCGCTAACCCTGCTTACGGCCCAGGCGCAAACAACCCAGTCACCCATCACGATTCAGTCAAAACCGGGCGAACGCTGGTGGGGTGGCGCTGTATCGGAGGGGGATCGGGCACCGTTTGGGTTGACGCCCTACACGGTCGACCTGTACGCCGATAACAAGAGTAATCAGGCGCAGCCGCTGTTACTATCGAATCTGGGGCGCTACGTCTGGAGTGAGGAGCCGTTCGCCTTCACCATTACCGACAAAACGCTGACGATCACCCAGCCCCACGGCGCTGTGCAACAGGGGCAGGCGGGCACCACCCTGCGCGAAGCGTATCAGTTTGTGGCGAAAAAATACTTTCCAACCACCGGCCAACTGCCTGACACGCTGCTCTTTACCCGTCCGCAGTGGAACACCTGGATTGAGCTGACGTACAACCAGAACCAGGCCGACGTACTGACATACGCCAAAGGCATCATCGACCACGGCTACCAGCCCGGCGTGCTCATGATCGACGACACCTGGCAGGACGATTACGGCAACTGGCGGTTCCATTCGGGCCGTTTTCCCGACCCCAAAGGCATGATGGACCAACTGCACAAGATGGGGTTCAAGGTCATGGTCTGGATCTGCCCGTTTGTCAGTGCCGACTCGCCTGCCTACCGCGCACTGCGCAAACGGAGGGCACTGCTGCTGGACAATCCAGGTGGCAAATCCCAGCCCTGGGCAACCACCAAAACCGAACCCGCCCTGATCCGCTGGTGGAATGGAGCCAGCGCCCTGCTCGATTTCACCAATCCAACAGCGGTGAGCTGGTTCAATGAGCAACTCCGCACCCTGCACGATACCTATGGCGTAGACGGCTTCAAATTCGATGCGGGCGACGCGCCCTACTACCCGGCCACCACAACCGCCTATACGTCGGTGCTGCCCAACCGGCAGACGGAACTGTTCGGGCAGTTTGGCCTGACGTACCCCCTCAATGAGTACCGGGCTATGTGGAAAATGGCGGGTCAACCGCTGGCGCAACGCCTGGCCGACAAAGGACACACCTGGGAAGACCTCCGCAAACTGGTGCCTCAACTGGTGGCGCAGGGCCTGATGGGCTATGCCTTCACCTGCCCCGACATGATTGGCGGCGGCGATTACGTGTCGTTTCTGGACCGCAGCAGTCTCGATCAGGATCTGGTGGTCCGGTCGGCGCAATGCCACGCGCTGATGCCCATGATGCAGTTTTCGGTGGCCCCCTGGCGCATTCTCGACAGCCAGCATGATGCCGCCGTGCAGCAGGCCGTAGCTCTGCGCCAGCAGATGACCAGCCGGATTATGGCGGCGGTACGGCAGTCGGCCAAAACCGGCGAACCCACGGTGCGCCACATGGAGTATGAATTCCCTGATCAGGGGTTTGCCACGGTCACCGACCAGTTTATGGTTGGTTCCACGCTGCTGGTAGCTCCCCTGACCGAGAAAGGCAAAACCAGCCGGACGGTACAACTACCCAAAGGCACCTGGAAGGCCGACGATGGCTCAACGGTTGTGGGTCCGGCCAAAATCACCGTGTCAGTCCCGCTTGATCGCCTGCCTCACTTCGACCTGATCCGCAAAGCCGAGACAACAAGAAAGGTCAGGTAACGGCCAGAAGGCCCCTTTACTGCTTTGCCTGTTCTACTTTCTGCTCTGTGGGAATGACATCTACCTCGCGCTCGCGTTCAATTTGCTCTACGTAGACGGCATTGTCGGCGGGCGCAATCTTGATACCGAAATGATTGGCGTAGGCTTGCGTAAACTCGGCTCCGAAATACAGAATGGCCGCGGTGTAATAAATCCAGGTAAGGATAACGATGAGCGAACCAGCGGCTCCGTAGCTCGATTCAGTGCCGGTAGTTTCAATATATAATCCAATCAGGTATCGCCCCAACATGAAAAGCAAGGCTGTGAAAATGGCTCCGAAGCGCACATCTTTCCAGTCAATTTTAGCGTCGGGCAGAACCTTGAAAATAACCCCAAACAGCAACGTCACAACGGCCGTACTGATGGCAAAGTTGACGGCGCTGATTACGTATATACCCAGGCCGGGCAGCAATCGGGTGAGCTGATCACTCATCGCCAGGATGATCCCGTTAACAACGAGCGATACGAGGAGCAAAAAACCCAGGCTCACCACCAGTGAAGACGATAACAAACGGTCTTTCAGCAATTTTAGCCATCCTTTTTTAGGTTTAGCCTTTATTCGCCAGATCAGATTGACCGAATCCTGAATTTCAACGAAGATGCTGGTTGCACCGATCAACAGGGTAACGATACCTATAATAAGGGCCGTGTTCGTTTTGCCCGACAGCCCCACATTCTTGATCATGTCCTGAATTTGCTTGGCAGCTTCGTTGCCTACCAGGCCGTTGATCTGGCCAAAAATTTGTCCGCGAATGGCTTCTTCGCCCAGGAAGATGCTCGCCAGCGACATAATGAGCACCAGCAGTGGAGCCAGCGAAAAGATGGTGTAATAGGCCAGCGCAGCACTCAGCTTTAGGCACCGGTCGTCGAGAAAGCCGTTAAACGCGTCGCGCAGCACAATCCAGGCATTAGCGAAAAAGCTTTTTTTGCTGGCATCGTCCGGCTTATTCGACGTAGGCATTGGAATCGATGTGGCGAATAATTTATCGTATAAACTCATAAATAGACTTGTTTATGACCCTGCTCAACACACTTATGTCAGCAACTGCTTGTCACGTTCCGGGGCAAGGCAGCAGGCAGCGTTATCTAGCAGAAGTAACTTAAACGTCGATGAGTTGTTCCGACGGCCCCCTATTTTGCCGGGTACCCGTTGCCTGTCTGAGCCAGTTTACGGTTGCATTTTACCTGCAGAATGTGGGTTGATCAGGCAAAACGCACGGCAACACCCTGCCCTCTAGCGCTTGTAGTGAAGGTTAGTGAGATTATCCAGAACGACCCGGTAGTGACCCTGCGTTTGCCCGGCTTCAGCAAAGGGAACCAGCCGAAGTTGTTTGGTCTGTCCGCCTACCTTTCCCGTTAGCTGGTAAAACTGCCCACCAAACCAGTTCGCCGGTAGTTTGTCTACCGTGTCGAGGCGGTCGTCTTCGGCCAGCACCTGCGGTCCCCGTTGCACAATCACGCCCTCAGAGCCTTTGTTTGGGTCGGGCATTGCTTGTAAGTCCAGCGACATAGTCACCATCACCTGCTCACCGTTTTGCCAGCTACGTTCCAGCGTAAGCAGTTGACCCGCTTTGCCCGCATAGGTTTGCCCGCCCACAGTAGCCCGGTAGTCGGAACACCAGTCGGGCACGCGGAGTTGCAGGGCAAACCGGGTAGCTGATTTGGCTGGTTGGGGTAGGGATACGGTGATGGTAGCCTTGCCGTCCTGCGGGTATGCGGTGCGGATCTGGAGGGTAACAGGCTGATTTTTACCGGCGGTTATTAACTGAATGGGGTACCTACCCGATACGTACTGCCAGACCACCGCCTGCCCGCCCGATAGGCTTCCCGCTATGTACTGCGGAATCAGGGCTACCCCTCGTGGAATGCTTGAAGCACAGCAACTTACGTCGGGCAGGATGCCGTGGCTGACTTCACCAAACCGTTTCCGCCCGTTCATAGGAATAAAATAACACACGCTGCCATCCTGCGGCGACTGCGCCCCCACCAGGCTATTATAGGTAATGCGCTCCAGTTCAGCGGCGTATTTAGGGTTGCCCGACAGCCGCAGCAGCTGCAGGTTCAGCTGCTGCCACGTAACGGTTACGCAACCCTCTCCCGCCGACTCGTACTTGTCGCCGTGGACCTCGCCATCGGGGCGCAGACTGAAATCGTCCCGGAAATGCTCGCCCCAGCTTGAGGTGCCTGTCAGGTAATGGCGCTTGGTCATGATGTCCTGCCAGGCGTTGGTGCCCGCTTTCAGGTACCGTTCGTCGCCCGTCATGCGGTAGAGATCGGCCAGGCCCACCAGGTTCGAGAGCATCTCGTAGGCTTTACCGTTGGCCGTTTTATACACGCTGCCGTGGTCGAGCAGGCTGGTCAGGATCTTAGGACCGTTGGGCTGTTCCCAGGTGCTGACCACAAACTGGCAAAAGCCAAGGTAGGCAGGATCGCCGGTGTAGCGGTAAAGCATCACCATCGGCTCCAGCACGCTCGTAGCGGCCATGCCCACGTGCCAGCCCGCCTTGATAAGGTCTCTTTTTTCCGTCTGAAACGTGCGGACCAGCAGGTTGCCCACCTTGCGGCAAGCCGTCAGCGCGGCCTGATCGCCTGTTAACTGGTAGTAAGTGAGCAGGCCGATGAGGTTGTATTTGTGGCTCCACACGTCCCAGTCCGTCCAGCGGTCTTTGTCGAGGTAGGTACCCAGGTAGCCGTCGGAGAGCTGCGTCGCGATTAGTAGCCGGGCAGCCGAATCCATACGGGTTTTCAGGCGGGGGTTACCCATATATTGCCACGTGAGGCCCGCCGCATGAATGAACTTGCCCACGTGCTCGCCAATCCAGGTCTGCTTGCCGGGGCGGTGCTGGTAAGGTTCCAGAATAGACGGCAGGTTGAGCGTCAGCAGCCGACGCTCCAGATTGATCCGCATCCGGTCGCCGACGTACCCGTCGAGCGTGGCGTTGCCTTCGTAAACAGGGGCCGCAAAGTGGTCTGTGATCCTGTCGGCCACGGCTGGTTTAGGCAGCAAGGGTTGACTTTGACCAGCCGCGCTGATTGAGAGCACTAACAGCGAAAAAAGACGAAGAAAGCGATTCATAGAGAAAAGCATAAACGAAGAGTAGACAAGGGAAAGGCGTTACTGCTCAATCAATAGCAAAAACATTTCTGCCGCGTGCCAGGTGTGCGACGGGCTGAGTTTGTCGCGAATTAGGCTTTCGTCCAGGATGGCAATGCCGGGGTAAGTGGCATCGCTGGCGTGTGCTTCCCACGAGAGCGGATAATCGCGGTTGGTGACAATGCCATTTTTTTCGCCGTAGAAATGATCATCGGCCCAGACCAGGTAGGGGTAATTGGTGCTGTTGCTCTGATCAAATCGCTTTCCGTCTACGTGTTGTTCTTTGTAGGCCCACCAAAACAGCGAGGAGTACTGATCATAGGTTTTAGGAATCTGATACGGATCGGGCAGGCCCAGTGCGTTGAGGCCAAACTTGGTCCACTTTGTTTGAAAGACCGGGTGAACGTTATAATCCGTTTTGCCTTCGATGTATGGCCCCTGCTCACCCGTTTTCACGAACTGCTTCAGCGAGTCCAGCACGGTGGCTACGGCGGGGTGATTTTTATTGCTCACCAGCGAAATCAGGTACAGCAACTCCCCCGGATTGTCGGCTTCGCTGATGCCGTGGTTATTGCGGTCGAAGGGGTCACGGATGGCCATCACCCAGTCCCGAATCTGGCGCAGGTTGCCTGTCTGTTTCAGCACCATGCCCATCAGCGTGGCATCGCGGTACCAGGGCTTTTTATAAACCAAAAAATTAGGTACGGGCTTCCCCTGGTTGATATTGATCAGGACTTCATGGTGAAGCACTTTTAGAATGGGCGCATAGGTTTTCCCTTTAAAATCGGGCAACACCAGGTTGCTGCGGGTCAGGGCGGTACGGGCGGCTTTCCCTTCCGTGAGCCAGACGCCTGCCTGGTCTTCGGCAAGGATGATGGTTTTCCCGCCGGTCGTTTCCAGCGCAACCGTGTAGGCCGACGGGATAATACGCTCGCGTTTTACCGGCCAGCTACGGACCACCTCAGCCGTTAGGGCATCTTTCAGTACGCCGTTCCTGTAGATCAGCTTACGCCGGTCGCCCATACCGAAAAAGAAGAACCGCAGGTCGGGCATATCGCGCGAGTTGGGATGTGCCTTTCGTAGCTGGTTCAGATTGGCGTGGTATTCGGCCAGTTGCCGATCGAAGGCATCATTGGTTTGAGCCAGCACCAACTGACTCACTAACAGACAACTACTAAATAGCAGTGTGCATTTTAGTCGAAATGCCATGCAATTGATGTAGGTCATGAGGGTAGGTAGAGGTAGTTATCAGTCTACTAAAAGCATGGTTCTTGGCAAGTTCCCTATTGTACAAGCCAGTCTTGTGATTCGACGCCCGTATGTCGGTGAGTCTTTTTTCTACTCCGAGACCTGATACGCTTGCTAGAAATTAGCTGGTTTCAAGCTGGGAAAGCCGTAACTTACTGAAACAGAGCCATACGACAGTGCAGTATAGATCACGCACGCATCCTAATCCTTAAACCGGCCCTGGGATGAAACCTGAACTTTCCCCTCACTAAGCTTGGTATTTTTCTTCTCTATCTGATAACGACCAAACGCTGGTTAGGGACTAAATCCGCTAATCGAATGGAAATTAGCCGAGCAGTGGAGCTACCGGTCTCCCTTATAAATGCCCGCCAGCGCCTGGATACGGCATTGGCTACCCCGCTGGTAATCCAACAGGGCAATTTCATCCTGGCTAAAATTGTTTGTTCAGGTCGCCTGGAGGGCAATGAGCTACGTGTCCAGTATGTAGAATACGGCGGCCGATACAATTCCTACATCAACCTGACTGGCCATCTGGAAGAAACACAGACTGGCGTGCGGCTACACATGACTATTTCCTCAGATAACACACTCGACTTGCTGGTTTACATACCTTTAGGGGCAGTGATTTTATTCTCGGCCTTGAGTAGCATTAACTCTGGTTCTGGAGCGGCGGGAGTGTCTAACTACCTTTTCTTATTAGTAGCCGGCGGTGCTTTAACGTTCCTGGCGCGTTCGCTCAACGTCGCCTTTTTCCAAACAAGGACCACCAGACTGGAGGGGGTTTTAGTACAAACCATCATGGGTCGGGTAGAGCCCGATGCCGTCGTTTAACAAAGACGGACTCTCTGCTAAGGAACGGAATATACGTCGGGGACCCATTCAAACGCCGTTCCTTTTGGGCGCACATGCCCCAGTCCGGGCCAGGGCAGGTGATAGGCAAACGTTTTGTTTTTTGATGCACTCAGTTGCTGCAACATGTTTATGCGGCTCGCTACAGCCTGGTCTATATCGGTGTCTCCAAAAAAGCCCCATTCCGGGTGGGCAAACAACAGCGCATCAGAATGAATCAGGTCGGCAATACACACGAGTTTTTCATTTTTCGAACGGATCGTGGTCATCGTGAGACCCGGCGTATGACCCGGTGCCAGCTCAAAGCTGAACATACCATGCAACTCCCTGCTGGTATCAATGAATGTCAGGTTTGGGGCAAGGTGGCCTAAAACCCGCTGAATGTCTGCAATGGTTTTTTTCACAAAGTCGGGCATCTGGTAAGCCGGGCTTTTGCGAAAATCGGCCAGGGTGGCCCGCTGCCAAAAATCATACTCTGCTTTTGCCATGTGGATGGCAGCCCTGGAGAATACAAGCTTGTTCTGCTGATTAACCAACCCCCCGATATGGTCGGTATGCGCGTGCGAGACAATTACATCGGTAAACTCGCTGGCTTTAAAACCCGCTTCGGCAAGGCTTTTGGGCAATTGCCCTTGGGTAGGTCCGGCAAACACACCCATGCCCGTATCCAGCAATACCAGCCGGTCTTTGCTTTCAATTACTAATACGTTCATCGCCACGTCAATGACATCAGTGGGTCGGAAAGCAGCCTCCAGTGCGGCTTTTACCTGATCAGGCTGGGCCAGCGGGGCCAGGAACGGATGCACCGGGCTTTGCCTGATATAGCCGTCCGTCAGGATCGTCAGTTCCAAATCGCCAAGCGCAACCCGTTTAAAGCCGTTTGGCTTACGGTCGTTGCCTGGGGGTGTTATTGGTTGGCCCTGTGCCAATGCAGAGGCTAGAGGCCAGGGGCTGAGTGCACCTGCGGCCAGGGACGTTTTTAACAGTGTTCTCCGGTTCATTTTTCATTTCCTTAGAGGCGAGCCAAAACTAAGGCAGCTTGATCACCGGCGGGCGTCGTTGCGACTTGAGATTTTATCGGCTTTCCTTGAGAGGAGAACCCTGTCAACCCTTCTCTATTACCTCCCGCATGGCCGTCGCCTTCAGCAGGCATTCGGCGTATTCAGTGGCGGGGTCGGCATCGTAGGTGATGGCGCTGCCTACCGAGAAGCTGGCATAGTGGGTGTCGGCGTTGTAGAACAGGCTGCGAATCACCACGTTAAAATCGAAATCACCGTCGGGTGTGATGTAGCCAATGGCACCGGAGTAAATGCCCCGACGAGTGGCTTCCAGTTCGTCGATGCGTTCCATGGCGCGGATCTTTGGCGCTCCCGTCATGCTCCCCATCGGGAAGGCGTTGCCCAGGATATCGGCCAGCGAAACGCCGGGGCGGGCCGTGGCGGATACCGTCGAGATCATCTGATGCAGTTGCTGAAAGGTGTAGATACCAAACAACTCATCAACCCGCACCGAACCGACCTGGGCCGACCGGGCGAGGTCATTGCGCACCAGATCAACGATCATCAGGTTTTCGGCCTGCTCCTTTTCGCTGTTCCGCAGTTCGTCTTTCAGGGCCTTGTCTTCTGCTGGCGTATTCCCCCGGCGGATGGTGCCTTTAATGGGCTGCGAAATAAGCCGTGACCCTGTCTTTTTCAGAAACCGTTCGGGCGAGGCGCCCAGCACATAACGCCTCCCCTGCTTCAGCAACACTGAAAACGGCATGGGCGACCGGGTACACAACGCCTGGTATGCCGCCACCGGCGCGAGGGTAATTGGCTCGGCAAAAAACTCCATGCAGTAGTTCAGTTCGTAGACGTCGCCTTCTTCGATCAACCCCCGGATATGTCGTACAGCGGCTTCGTAGTCGGTCTGATTTACCCGCGCTTCCACAATTGGTTGTTTACCCAAAGCCGCCTCACTCCTACCCGCAGCAACGGGCAGCGGC
This sequence comes from Fibrella rubiginis, assembly GCF_017353185.1. Lineage (GTDB taxonomy): Bacteria > Bacteroidota > Bacteroidia > Cytophagales > Spirosomataceae > Fibrella > Fibrella rubiginis. The sequence continues at coordinate 554,153 of NZ_JAFMYV010000002.1, forward strand.
AACAACCCATCCGGCTCCGTCAGCCACGCCTGCCACGGCCCGGCGTCGGGTTCATCCGTTTGAATAACAACCGCATCACGCTCAAACTGGAGGATGTACAGCGGCTCAAAAAACCAGCTATCCGGGAAGCCGAGGCGGTCGGGGTGGCGGCTGTGCAGGGATTCCAACTGGTTTTTCAGGTCGTAGCCCACGTACCCCACCAGATGGCAGCGATGCTGTTCGTGGAAATCCGACAGTGTTTGCAGGTCACCTTTTCCGGTAAACAAAACGACCCGTTTCGCACCAACATAGAGTCGGTTTGGAAACGGGTCATTAGGGTAGGCAACGCCGTTGTTGTTGAGCAACACAACGGCGTCGAAGTGTGCTTCTGCCGTAGCTACCACCCGCCAGCGCCAGTCGGCAAGGTGGCTATCTACAGCAAAGCGAAACTGGTTCATGCCTGATAATCAATCGTCTGCACGTCGATGGCGATGTCTTTGCCTTCGTTGTTCTTGCCCAGCCGGAACGACACTTCATCATCCACCTGGAAGTCGTTGAAGTCGCCCGCCGTGACGCTCGTGTAATGGAAAAACAGGTTGTTGGGTGGCCAGTTGATGAAGCCATAACCTGTTTTCAGGCTACGGATCGTGCTCACATGGCGCTCGTCGGTGTTGTCGAAATCAGGCTGCCGGTCTTCGTCGTCCCCCTCGCCCATAAACTGCGGATCGATTGGGTTTGTGTTGATGAATCCACCGTTGCCGTTAGACGGTGCCGCCGTGTTCGTGTTCTGGTAATACGCCCGGGGCGGTACGTCGGCGCGGGGCTGCTGCTTTACAAACAGATCGCGGATCATGGCGTCGTTTTTCTTCAGCCGGTTGTCGATGATCTCATGCATCGGCACGGGGTACGACACCTCTTCGAGCAGGTCCTGCGAGGTGCGTGTCACCATTTTTTCGCCTTCGTCGTTGAGGTATTCAAAATCCCAGCTGAGCACCATCACGCGCGTGCCGAGGGTATTAAGCTTCCGGATCAGGGGCACATAATCACCGTCGGCGGTGATGAGCACGACCACGTCGAACTGCTTATAAATGGCTAGCTCGTAGGTCTCCAGGGCCAGCCACACGTCAATACCTTTTTCCTGCCGATAGCCTTGGTAGGTCTTCACGGGCAGATAATGCGTCACCACCCCTTCCGACATCAGGATATCGTCGAACAGGCGGTCGTAGAACAGTTGATTACCCCGTTGACTGGCTTCGTGGGCATTAAGGCGGCCCCGGAAATAGTGGGCATCCACGATCTGGCAGAGTTCCTTGCTGCTGTCTTCCAGATCAGCCACCTGCGAACGAATGAATTGGTGCAGGCCTGAGATGCTAATGCGGCTGCGGCGTTCGTGCGAGTAGTTGTAGTAGTTGCTTACGTGTAGGAAATAATTACCGTCATAGAACACCCCAATGCGGGTGAGTTTACTGCTTCTTTGATTTTGCATTTTTTTTAGACAATGAACACTACAAAAAGTTGACTTAGTTAGAAATAGGATGTTGTGGATTGAACATAGCGGTAGCGAATAAGCAGTTTTGTGAACTATTACGAATGAGCAGCAGGGTGTATTCTATGAAACGATGAATGGTTCTGCCTGAATCTATACGTCTATCGATACGAACTACTTATGCCTACTTTCCGGGGTAATACCAAGTGCCGGCTGCCCGTTTTATGGGGCAAATATAGCCCAAAAACGATTGAGTAGCCTTTTTTTATGTAGTCGGGGCTAACTTGCAGCCATGCAACCTATCCTGTTTATTGATCGCGACGGCACGCTGATCATCGAGCCGCAAACCGATTTTCAGATCGACTCACTCGACAAACTTACCTTCATTCCCAACGTGCTCTCGGCCCTGCGCCACATTGCCGAAGAGACGCCCTATGAACTGGTTATGGTAACCAATCAGGACGGTCTGGGAACGGAATCTTTCCCCGAAGAGACCTTCTGGCCCGCCCACCGCAAGATGCTGGAAACCATGGCAGGCGAGGGCATTCACTTCGCCGCCGAGTTCATCGACCGCACCTTCGCCGCCGACAAGGCCCCTACCCGCAAACCCGGTACCGCCCTGCTGGGGCAGTACCTCACCGGCGAATACGACCTGGCCAACAGCTACGTAATTGGCGACCGCCTCACCGACGTGCAACTGGCCATTAACCTGGGGGCGAAAGCGATTTTGTTTGTGCCCCCCAACGCCAACCCCGATACGCAAGCGGCTGATACAGAAGGCATGAGTGAGACCATGCAACAAGCCATTGCGCTGAAGACCGATAACTGGACCGACATCTACACCTTCCTGCGCTTACCCGCCCGCACGGCCACCGTAGAGCGCAATACCAACGAAACGAAAATAAAGATTGAGCTAAACCTGGATGGCACCGGCAAGGCCGACATGCACACGGGACTGGGCTTTTTCGACCATATGCTCGACCAACTGGCCAAGCACTCCGGGGCCGACCTGAGTATCCGCGTGCAGGGCGATTTGCACATCGACGAGCATCATACGATTGAAGACACGGCGCTGGCGCTGGGTGAGGCGTATCGGCAGGCGCTGGGTACCAAGCGGGGCATCAGCCGCTACGGGTTTCTGCTACCGATGGATGAGGCACTGGCGCAAGTGGCCATCGACTTTTCGGGCCGTCCGTGGCTGGTGTGGGATGCAGAGTTCAAGCGCGAAAAAATCGGTGAGATGCCCACCGAGATGTTCTTCCACTTCTTCAAATCCTTCGCCGACACCGCCCAGGCCAACGTAAACATCAAGGTCACCGGCGACAACGAACATCACAAGATCGAAGCCATCTTTAAAGCTTTCGCCAAAGCCATTAAAATGGCGGTTAAACGCGATATCAAGGCATTGGATAGTTTGCCAAGCACAAAGGGGGTGCTCTAGTGCTCTAAACACCATATGCAGAGCATTAAGCTGACAGCTACTACAAAAACCCTGACCAATATTTATTGAACAAAAAAGGCGATTCCATAACGGAATCGCCTTTTTTTACTGAAAATGAAATCGTATTAGTTCTGACGAACCAGGTTACCACGAATGGCCCCACCAGGGAAATCATTCGTGTGGATATTAGCGTAGAAAAAGCCGTTTTTCATGCTATCAACCCGAGCCTGTGTCAGCGTTGTGGTACCAACAATGGGTGAGGCCAACGTACCGAACGGTATAACAGCGGGCCCTGTGCCGTTCACGCCCGACGTGCTGTTGGGCGTTACTTCATGCAAGTGACCCATCGTTACGGTCGATGAGGTAGGAAATCCTTTATACGTAAGCGTATAGCTCATTACATTGGTCGTATTTTCCAGGCTCCCCTCAAACGTACCCGTAGCGGGTGACGTAGTCGAGGTTGGTTTTTCGCTGGCACCGTTCAGCACAGCCGAGAAAATGGTTTTAGTGGTTGGCGTGACAACCGTGTTGTTGTCGTTTTTGCAGGCAAAAAACGAAGTCGAGGCGACAAGCCCCATTACCAGGATGATTCCCTTTTTCATGAGTTGAGTGTTAAGTTGGACAAACATTATACCATACAACCTACCAACAAACTGTGTTGAATGTTTAGTCTCAACCCTATTTCTGCCTTGATTATTGTGATTTTGCCTCCCTTACTTAGTTCGTGGTACCACCTGGAACCAGCATCTCACACGAAACAAAACCTGCCTGCCGGTTAAACCGCGCCCACTTTCGGCTTTGTTAGTCGTTGACAACCTGAACGTTAATTTTCACCTTCACCAGCATTCCAATGATCAAGTATACCATCGGCGTTGCCTTCGCGGCTGTCACGGCGCTGAGCAGTTCGTTCGTCGAAAAAAAGGCCGCTGAAAAGCCCGCCCGCACCAATTATCAGACGTATTGCGCCTCGTGCCACGGCGAAAAAGTAGAGGCTTTTGTAGACCGAAAATGGAAGCACGGTACCGAAAAAGCGAACCTCGTAGCCAGCATCACCGGCGGCTACCCCGACCTGGGTATGCCCACCTGGAAAGGCGTCATGACCGACAAAGAGATTAGCGACATGGCCGACCTGATTGGTGAGAGCCTCAAGAACGTCGACCAGTACAAGTTCGCCAGTAAGCCTACGTCGAACATCTTCACCTCTGAGGGTCAGACCGTTAAGCTCGACACTATCGCGTCGGGTATGGAGTCGCCCTGGGGAATGGCGTTTTTGCCCGGCGGCGAGTTTCTGATCTCCGACCGCAACGGGTCTATTTACCGGGTGGACAAAATGCACCAGAAAACGGCGGTTACCGGTGGGCCGGAGGTGGTTTTTGAAGGACAGGGCGGTCTGCTCGACGTGGCCCTCCACCCCAATTTCGCCAACAACGGCCTTGTTTACTTCTCGTATTCGGCGGGTAAGATGGAAGGCAACCAGAAACTGTCGACCACGGCGGTGATGCGGGCCAAACTGACGGGCACGACGCTGAGCGATCAGACGGTCATTTTCGAGGCTATGCCCTACTCCAAAACGCGCCACCACTACGGTTCGCGGCTGGTGTTCGACAACAAAGGCTACCTGTTTGTGTCGGTGGGTGAGCGCGGCAACGAAAAAGAAAATCCGCAGACGCTGACCAACGACCTGGGCAAGATCCACCGGATGTATGACGATGGTCGCGTGCCCGAAGACAATCCCTTCGTGAAGACACCCAACGCACGGCCCACGATCTATTCCTACGGCCACCGGAATCCGCAGGGCATGTACAAAAACCCCGCTACGGGCGAAATCTGGGCCAATGAGCACGGTCCACGCGGCGGCGACGAGTTGAATCTGGTTAAAAAAGGCGCGAACTATGGCTGGCCCGTCATCTGCTACGGCATCAACTACGACGGCAAGCCGATTACGAACCTGACCGCCAAAGAGGGCATGGAACAGCCCGTTACGTACTGGCTGCCGTCTATCGCCCCGTCGGGCATGGCCACGGTGGACGGCACAAAATACCCCGCCTGGAAAAACAACCTGATGGTGGGTTCACTGCGGTTTCAGTACCTTAACCGCTGCGTGATGGAGGGCAACAAGGTGGTGAAACAGGAACAGTTGCTGAAAAACATTGGCCGGGTGCGCAACATCGAAACCGGCCCCGACGGCTACCTCTACGTCTCGGTCGAATCGCCCGGTTTCGTCTACAGGTTGCAACCTGTAAAAGAATGATGAATGGTGAGTGATGAATGATGAATTGGCTGCCGCATGTGGCTTCGCGCTCTAGGCTACGCGCATCGTGCCCTTCGACTAGGCGTCCCCGACAAGCTCAGGGTGACAGTCTCCGTTGTCGCTCGGCTCCAGCCGAGTGACCCATATCTAAGGGCCTCCGGCCCGTAATGCAACGTTGAGACACGTTGGCCTACATCGTTCAAGTTCAAGCTACGGGCCGGAGGCCCTTAGATATGGGTCGCTCGGCTGGAGCCGAGCGACAACGGAGAGCGCGCGAAGCCACATGCGTCAGCAAATTCATCATTCATCACTCATCATTCATCATTCCTTTCCCTTCCTTAATTTTGGGCCTGTGAACCAGCACCCGTGATGGTGGGTTGTTTTTGTAGCGAATCCTTTTTTTCACCCGTTAATACTTTAGCAGAATGGCTTTTGATGTAGACATGATTCAGCGCGTGTACGCGAACCTCGGCGAACGCGTACGTGCCGCCCGGCAGGTAGTTGGTCGCCCGCTGACGTTGTCAGAGAAAATTTTATATACACACCTCTCCGGCGGCTCGGCTACCGAATCGTTCGAGCGGGGCAAAGCCTACGTCGATTTCGCCCCTGACCGCGTAGCCATGCAGGACGCCACGGCTCAAATGGCCCTGTTGCAGTTCATGCAGGCGGGTCGCCCGAAGGTTGCCGTACCCTCGACGGTACACTGCGATCACCTGATTCAGGCCGAAACGGGGGCCGACCATGACCTGTCGACAGCCAAAAGCAAGAATAAAGAGGTCTATGACTTCCTGGCCTCTGTATCCGATAAGTATGGCATCGGTTTCTGGAAGCCCGGCGCAGGGATCATTCACCAGGTGGTGATCGAAAACTACGCCTTCCCCGGTGGCATGATGATTGGCACCGACTCGCACACGCCCAACGCGGGTGGCCTCGGCATGGTAGCCATTGGCGTGGGGGGTGCCGATGCCTGCGACGTGATGGCGGGTCTGCCCTGGGAGCTGAAAATGCCCAAACTTATTGGCGTGAAACTGACCGGCAAGCTCAGCGGCTGGGCGTCGGCCAAAGACGTGATCCTGCGTGTGGCGGGTATCCTGACCGTGAAAGGCGGAACGGGCTGCATCGTGGAGTACTTCGGCGACGGTGCCGAAAGCCTCTCGGCTACCGGCAAGGGCACGATCTGCAACATGGGAGCCGAAATTGGCGCCACCACGTCGATTTTCGGGTATGACGAAAAGATGGCCAATTACCTCCGCGCCACCAGCCGCGCCGAAATTGCCGATCTGGCCGACGGTGTCAAAGCCGACCTCCGTTCCGACGAGGAAGTGTATGCCGACCCCGCTACGTACTACGACCAACTAATTGAAATCGACCTCAATACGCTGGAACCCCACGTAAACGGTCCCTTTACGCCCGACCTCGCCTGGCCCCTGTCGAATTTCGCCAAGGCCGTGCGCGACAACAACTGGCCGGAGAAGCTGGAAGTGGGTTTGATTGGCTCATGTACTAACTCCAGCTACGAAGACATGACCCGGTCGGCATCCATCGCCGCGCAGGCTGCCTCAAAAAACCTGAAAGTAAAAGCCGAATTTACGGTAACGCCCGGTTCGGAACTGGTACGGTTCACCGCCGAGCGCGACGGTATCCTGAACACGTTCGAGCAAATGGGCGGCGTAGTGCTGGCCAACGCCTGCGGTCCCTGCATTGGGCAGTGGGCGCGGCATATGGACGACCCCACCCGCAAAAACTCGATCATCACGTCGTTCAACCGGAACTTCGCCAAGCGCAACGACGGCAACGCCAGCACCCACGCCTTCGTGGCCTCGCCCGAAATCGTGACTGCCTTCGCCATCGCCGGCGACCTGACGTTCAACCCCATGACCGACACGCTGACCAACGAAGCCGGTGAGCAGGTGAAATTCGACGAACCACAGGGCATCGAGCAGCCCGTAAAAGGCTACGCCGTTGACGACGCCGGGTATCAGGCCCCCGCCGAAGACGGTTCGGGTGTGCAAATCCTGGTGTCGCCCACGTCGGATCGCCTGCAACTGCTGGCCTCGTTCCCAGCCTGGGAAGGAACCGACCTGAACGGCCTGAAACTGCTGATTAAAGCCAAAGGCAAGTGTACCACCGACCATATTTCGATGGCCGGTCCGTGGCTGAAATACCGCGGCCACCTCGACAATATCTCGAACAACATGCTCATCGGGGCGGTGAACTTCTACACCGAGAAGACTAACTCGGTAAAGAACCAGCTGACCGGCGAATACGGCGAAGTACCCGCCGTGCAGCGGGCCTACAAAGCCGCGGGCGTTGGCTCGATTGTGGTGGGCGACGAGAACTACGGCGAGGGTTCATCACGGGAACACGCAGCGATGGAACCCCGTTTCCTGGGTGTACGGGCCATTTTGGTGCGTTCGTTTGCCCGTATCCACGAAACAAACCTGAAAAAGCAGGGCATGCTGGCCCTCACCTTCGCCAACCCCGCCGACTACGACAAGGTGCAGGAAGACGACAGCATCGACATTAAGGGCCTGACCACCTTCGCTCCCGGTCAGCCCCTGACCGTGGTGCTCCACCACGCCGACGGCAGCACCGATGAGTTCCCGGTAAACCATACCTACAACCAGGGCCAGATCGAGTGGTTCAAAGCTGGTGCCGCTCTGAATTTGATCAAGATGCAGGTGCAGGCATAAAGCAGTAAACAGTATAGGTTTTGGAAACCTATGAGGTTTAAGCTACCGTAAAACGCCCGGATTGCCGCAAAGTGGTTCGGGCGTTTTATCGGTCAAACTGGCTATATTTGACTAAATTGGAATCAGTCATGACGAAAGAAGCCGTACAGAAAGTGGTCGATACCTTACCTGACGAGGTAACTATTGATGATATCGTAGAGCGCCTGATACTCATTCAGATTTTTGACGAAGGCCGGAAACAGTATGAAGCAGGTCAGTTTGTCACTCATGATGAGGTAGGAAAACGACTCGAAAAGTGGCTCAAGTAATTTGGACAGCCCGTGCTGCAAACGAAATCACTGAAGTAGCTGAGTTCATTGGCGATTTTTCAGTGAGCTACGCTAAACAGTTCGTTAGCCGCGCCTACGAACGAACAGGCCAACTAGCCAGTTTCCCTGAGATGGGCCGTATGATTCCTGAAATCAATAAGTCTCAATACCGCGAACTACTGGAAGGAAATTACCGCATCATGTACGAGTTGTTAGATACAGATTTAGTTCTGATTCAACGAGTTATACATCAATCCCGCAACTTTAAACCGTAGTCGTACAGGACCAAAGGTCTTTAGAGACTTTACAGGTTTGACAATGCCCCCGATAGCCAATGACTATCGGGGGCATTGCCAGTTATACACTACTTTAAATCATACCCAGACAATTCACATCCATTCCCAGGCACTTTGGTAGGCATTTAGCTCTTCGGCGTAGGTGATGAAATCGGCGTAGAACGGGTGGCTTCCCAACGTGCCACTATCGCCGATCACGACTAGTTTTTTCCGGGCGCGGGTCATGGCTACGTTCATCCGGCGAATGTCTGACAGAAAACCAATCTCGGCCTTGTCGTTGCTGCGGGTCATGGAGATATAGACGATGTCGCGTTCCTGCCCCTGAAAACTGTCGATGGTATTGACCGAGATGGCCGACCGATACGGTTGCAGATCCGGCGCGTGGTCTAGTTGCTCATTCAGGACAACCAGTTGTTGTTTGTACGGTGAAATAACGGCAATACTCGGAAAATGGGCAGGTGAATAGAACTCGCCTAACTGAGCAACCGTCTGCGTTAAATGCCTGATGACCAACGCCGCTTCTTCCGGGTTGGTGGAACTGGTGCCCTCCAGCTTTTCCTCGAAGCCACATCCCGCCGTATCGATAAACGTTAACGCAGTGTCGCCTGGAAACAGCGCATGATGGGCTACCGACGCGTGTGCCCGTAGCTGATTGCCGTAGAATACCCTGCCTGAGTAACCCATGATGTGTTCGTGCATTCGGTACTGTTCGTCCAGCAGGGTTACGGCTTGGGGGTACAGCGCAATACACGTTTCGAGCAGGGTGGTACTTAATCCATTTCGGGCCGCCTCCGCCGACTTGATCGTGGGAGAAAGCTGGTAAGGATCGCCCGCCAGTATTACTTTTTGAGCTTTTAGCAGAGGTACCCAGCAGGCAGGCTCAAGGGCCTGGCCGGCTTCATCAATGACCACCGTATGGTAATTGCGGTTGCGGATGGTGTAGTGATTGGCCCCCACCAGCGTGGCGGTAATCACCTGCGCCTTGCCCATCAGATCGTCGATGATGTATTGCTCGGTGGTGGCTACGTCCTTCATGATCCGGTGCGCTTCGTCGAACAGGGCTTTGCGCTGCTCACGCTCGGCTTTACCAAAGCTTCGCTTGTATTTGTGGGCCATGTTTTTGAACTCACCCGCCTGCTTCTTCAGCTTTCTGGCTTCCTTCATCTGGCTATGCTCCGCCATTTTGTGGTCCAGGGTCAACGCGGTCAGGCGTTCAGAAATACGGCTTGGATTGCCCACTCGCAGTACATTCAACCCCTCGTCGTGCAGCTTTTCGCTCAGCAAATCGACCGCCGCATTGCTGGGTGCCACCACCAGTATCTGTTTGTGGTCACGGCTAATCAGTGCCTTAATAAGCTGCACCAGCGTGGTGGTCTTACCCGTGCCGGGTGGGCCGTGCACAATAGCTAATTCGTTGGCAGACAGACTTTTACGAACGGCCTGTTGTTGGCTATCGTTCAGCCGGGGAATAACTATATCCGGGCCATCGGGCAGAAACGTAGGCGATGCCGCCCCGATCAAGGTGTTGATCAGGCGATTCGTACCGGCATCGGCCAGCCCGTTAGCCTGTTTGAGGGCCGCCTGCATTTCGTCGTAGCTGGAATCATCGAATAGCATGTCGATGCCCAGTTTTCCGTTGCGCGACCAGTCGGGCAGCTCGTCGGTCAGCAGCGTAATCTTGAGCCGGTTGCCGTTTTGGTACGAGATGGTGCCCTCTACGCGATCTGTTTTTGGGTCGTGATTACTGAACAGCACCGCTGGTACGCCCCCCCGCAGTTGATGGGTAAGGTCCTGATGGGTAGTCCGCTCCACCTCGACGGTCAGGTAATCGCCCAGCCCCAGTTCGGAACCACGAATGGCAATAGGATACCAGGTCAGGCCATTGGTCCTGCGCTCGGCAACGCTGCTCGACTGGGTGAGTTGTTGGTATTGGTAGCGGTCTTCTTCCCGTTCTAGTTGTAGTAGATCCTGTAGCTTTTTAAAGTAATCCATCCACGAAGGTAGCTTATCAAAAATGCGCTCCTGACCAAGATGCACTGTAGCTACTACCATTTGCTCTTAACTTTAGACATGGCAAAAGACGTATTCCACGATATGGTTCGGCTAGCTCTTCAACAAGCTGGCTGGACAATTACACACGACCCCTACCCTATTCGGCTGCTGGGTTTAGACCTTGACATTGATCTGGGTGCAGAAAGAGTAATTGCTGCCGAAAAAACTGAGAATGACCATGTAGAGAAGATAGCTGTTGAAGTAAAAAGCTTTCTGAGTGTTTCGTTTATGCGCGATTTTCACAATGCCGTTGGGCAATACACAAATTACCGTCTGTTGATGGATGAGCAAGAGCAGGACCGTGTACTATTTTTGGCTGTGCCTAAGTCGGTTTATGACCGTCGGTTTCACGTACCAGGTGTTCAACTGATTTGTGAGCGGGCCAATATTCATTTGGTTATCTTTAATGAAAACACACAAACTATTGAGCAATGGGAAAAATAGAGCAGTACCAATCGTACGTTCTGAATATCCTGAACGATTACGCCAAGACGCAACCTATGAATATGCATGATGTTGACAATCAGGTTATTAAAGACGAAGAAGGACATCATTACGTATTAATAGGAACAGGCTGGAACCAGAAGCTTTTCAGTTATTCAGTCATTTTTCACTTCGATATCAAGCCCGATGGCAAGATTTGGATCATGGCGAACAATACCGACGCTGACGTGGCTGAAGATTTGGAACTTCAGGGTGTGCCAAAATCCGATATTGTGATTGGTTTTCAGCCCAAAGAGTACCGTCAATATACCGGCTATGCCACAGCATAATTAGTACGGTACAGTATAGCGATTTACACTCCTCATTTTGCTTAGAATGCGTTCACAAAAAATGCCCTGGGTACGTACCCAGGGCATTTTTTATAAGGAAATGACGTACCCAACTAAATCTCTGAATACGCCGCTGGATGGAGCAGGTAAATATCGGCGCGGAGGAAATTGTGGGCGTATTCGGGAAGGGCGTTAAGGGACTTCCAGGCGGGGTCGGCGCTAAACGATTTCCAGTGGGCATCGCGGTCGGCTTTGCTGGCGAAGGAAGTCATGTACATCATGCTCGGCAGTTTGGCCCCGGCTTTCACCTGTCCGCAAAAAATGGTGTTGAAACCCAGTCGGCTGAAAATATCCAGCTCGCCGTTGTTGAACTGGGCTATTTTGGCTTCGTGCAGTTTTTCAGTGGCGGCTTCGTAGAGGCGCAGTTCGTAGATGCGCTCGGCGGGAGTACCGGTCAGTTTAGGGGCAATCAGGCTGGGCATACCGGCGAAGGCCTCCATCAGTACCGATTCAAAACCTTTATAGGCGGGCTTGTCGAAAGCGGCGTTGAGGTAATCCTGCCCGGCAGTGGCGTATTGCTTGTCTTTCGCCAGCGTCTCATTCAGGCCCGCAAACTGATCAACCGATTTGAATGGAATCAGCACGTACACCAGTGAGTCGGCTTCGGCGGGCTTGAAAACACCTATTTTACTGATACCCGCCCGGTGCAGCGCGGGCAAATACGCATCTTTCAGGTAAGCATCCAGCCGGTCGCGCTGGCTGTTGTCTTTGAGGTGGTATACTTTAAGCTGATAATATTCACGCCTGGGGGCGGCGGCGTATAGTTGGCTTAGGCTACAAAGCAGGGCGGCAAAAATGCCCAGAACAAACGTTGACTTGGTACTGCTAAACTTGGTCATGTCGGAAAATTGGTTGTCTGTAACAGCAAAGCAGCGTAGGCCCGAAACCTCATTGCCTTTGTCCAGTATGCAACAACGTACCTTCCCCGACCACGCGGCCCTCTCCCACCACACCGCCGACTACATTGCCGATCTCGTTCGCCAGAAACCAGACGCCGTGCTCTGTCTTGCCTCCGGCGACACGCCCAGCGAAACCTTCCGTATCCTGGCCGCAATGGTTCAGGCGGGTCAGCTCGACCTGAGTCAGTGCCGGTTTATTGGCCTCGATGAGTGGGTCGGTTTCGGCCCCACCGACGAAGGCAGTTGCGGCTACCTGGTTTACCGCGACCTGTTTACGCCCGCCAGCATCCGCCCCGAACAGATTACGTACTTCGACGCCAAAGCCGCTGACCTGCAGGCTGAATGCGCCCGCGTCGATGCGGCCATTGCCGATTTTGGCAAGCTCGATTTGCTGCTGGTGGGCATTGGCATGAACGGCCATATCGCCCTCAACGAGCCAGGAACGCCGTTCACGCTTCGTTGTCACGTGGTGCAGCTCGCCCAGTCCACTATTGATGTCGGACAGAAATACTTCACAAAACCCACGCCTCTTTCGCAGGGCATCACCCTCGGCCTGCAACACCTCACCGAGGCCCGCGACGTCGTTCTGATGGCCTCCGGTGCCCGCAAAGCGGCCATCGTCCACGAAGCCCTCCATGGCCCTATCACCGAACAACTCCCCGCCAGCATCATGCAGACAGTGGAGCAGGGGAAAGTTTTTGACTCTAAAATATAGACTATATAATCAAGACACGGCGGAAACCTTACGGGTCCTTTGTCGTGAAGACGACGCTCAACCTTCATGATCTGCTGATCGGTAATCCAACAGTAGCCGCCTCGGGCTTTGGCGAAGAAGCGCCGGGCCCTGTTGTGCTGGCGTTGGAGCCACAGATGGAGACGTAATAGACCGGTGGGTAGTCGGCGTTTTTGCCCCCTTCGCTTTGTCCTATACGTAGGCAGCCGGCGAGGTTTTTCCGGCCAGCGTTCTAGTCATCATTGCGCGTATCGGCTGATTTTTGACGGACTGAAAACCGTGCCTGTTTTCTTCTGGAGCATGGGTAGCGAACCCCATAAATATACTTCCCATTAACGGGTACCCTACGGCGTTTAACACGCCTCAACTACTGATTTGATCTAACAACCAACGCGATGAAATCTCAGTTAGCTCTCCTGTTCATTCTGCTGATCGGCATTTGGAACAGTACAGAACAAAACAGCGCGGAAAAAGCAGCCAGCTACCCGGTACTAAGCCAGGCCGATTCGCTCCGCAACGCCAGCAACTGGCCAGCCGAATTCACCATCACCAATTTTGCCAGTGCCGATCTGGTGCCGAGTCCCGCCTGTCTGGCTGTTGCCCCAACCGGCGAAGTTTTTGTGGGGGTAGATATGATTGGCTCACTGGGTAAAAAGCCGGGTAACGGGCGCATTGTCAGGCTCGTAGACGTCAACAACGATGGCAAGGTAGACAAGAGTACCAGCTATGCCGTAGTTGACAATCCGCGCGGCCTTTTGCCGGTGGGCAATCAGCTTTTTGTGTTACACACCATCTTCTCTAAAGAAACGGGGCTGGCAACGGGTATGGACCTGGTGGTTTTCGACGATAAAAACGACGACGGTGTGGCTGATGGCCCATCCCGGCCGCTCATCGAACACATTAGCAATCCGGTTTTTTTGAAAAGCCGGGGAACAGACCACGCCACCAACGGTATCCGGATGGGTATCGATGGCTGGATTTACATTGCCGTTGGTGACTTTGGGTTTCACAATGCCGTTGACCGGTCGGGCACGAAACTGACGATGCTGGGTGGTGGCATCGTGCGGGTTCGCCCCGACGGCACCGGCATGGAAGTTTATACGCACGGCATGCGTAACATTTACGACGTAGCCATCGACCCCTTCATGAATATGTTTACGCGGGGAAATACGAACGACGGTGGGGGCTGGAATATCCGGTTCAGCAACCAGATTCAGTCGGGCGAATACGGGTACCCCGTTCTGTTCAAGCACTTTACCGATGAGATCCTGCCGGCGTTAGTCGATGTAGGGGGCGGTTCGGGTACGGGTTCTCTGTTTCTGGATGATGACACCTGGCCTGCCAGATACAACCAGGTGCCCATGATGGCCGACTGGGGCCGGAGTCAGCTTTACATCCACCGGGTAACGGCAGATGGCCCCAGCTTTACCCAGAAAGAAGAGGAGTTTGTGAAACTGGCGCAGATTACCGACGTCGACATCGATGCGTCGGGCCGGGCGTACCTGTCGGCCTGGGACGGGGCGGGCTATTCTGGTAATCCGAACAAAGGGTTTGTGGTGCGGATGGTACCCAAAAACTGGTCGTACAAACCCTTCTCACCCCTCTCTAAACGTTCTGTCAGGAAACTGGCCGAACTGCTCAAGTCGGGTAGTGGCGTGGCTCGCCTGGCCGCCCAGCAGGAAATGCTGACCCGCCCCGCCACCGACGCTGCAAAAGCGGCCTGGAGAATTGCTGCCGACACTAAACTGCCGGTAGCGAACCGGGTTGCGGGAATGTACACCTACGCCCAGGCGGCCGGGGCCAATGGTATCGCCGATCTCGTTACACTAAGCACGGAACCGGCCATGCGGGAGTATGCCCTCCGCGCCCTGGCCGACCGGAAGTCGCTGCTTGCTCAGGTACCCATCGAGCCGCTTATGCAGGGACTCAACGACCCGTCGGTGCGGGTGAAGACGGCGTCTATCATTGGGTTGGGCCGGTTAGGTCGCCCGGAGGCTGCTCCGGCGCTGTTGCAGGTGGGGGTGCCCGCTTCGTTTGCGGCCCCCGCACTCGGTACCGAAGGCCCACACGCTACGCCGAACCCCGCTATCATCCCGGCCCACTTAGCCATGCGGGCGCTCGTTAGTCTCAACGCAGTCGATGCCTGTGTGCAGGCCATTGGCACGTCAAGCAATACACTGGCCCTGTGGGTGTTACGCTACATGCACGACCCAAAAGCCGTAGATGGGCTGATAGCCGCTTACAAAAAGACAAACGATACAGCCCTGAAAAACCAGATTCTCGTTACCCTGTCCCGGCTCTACAAAAAGGAAGCAGACTATGATGGTTCCTGGTGGTGGAGCACCCGGCCCGACACGCATGGCCCGTACTACAAAGCGGTTACCTGGGCGTCGTCGCCCGCCATCCATGACTTTCTGATGGCCGAATGGACTACGTCATCGGACAAGAAATTCTTCACCGACTTGAACAGCCGGCACCGGATGGAAATCGCCGAATTTGGTCAGGACTCGGTGGTGGTTGCGAAAGAAGAACCCAAAGTGGATCTGGAAAAGATCAGGAATAAAAAGGGACAGGTGGGTGAGGCATCTATTGAAGATGTCATGCTGGCGATGGCTCGACTAAAGGGCGATGCCCAGGTTGGGAAAGTCCTGTTTGCCCAACAGGGCTGCATTAGCTGCCACAGCTTGAGCCGCAATGAAACCATGAAAGGTCCTTACATGGGGCAAATTGGGTCGATTATGAACCGTGAACAGATTGCCGAGTCGATCCTGAAGCCTAATGCGTCTATCTCGCAGGGATTCAGTACGGTTATGATTACCGCAAAAGGCAACAAAAGCTATACTGGCTTTGTAACGGAAGAAACGGCCAACAAAGTGGTGATGCGGGACGTAACGGGCCAGGTATACACCATAAAAGCAACAGATATTTTATCCCGTAAGGAATTGGACACCTCTATGATGCCCACGGGTCTGGTAAACGCCTTGTCGTATGAAGAGTTTGCCTCGTTGCTCACCTTCCTGTCTAACCAGAAGAAGTAAGGCCTGTTACGTGCCTGATAGCGTTTGACGAAATGAAAACGAGAAATGCCTGTTTTGGTAGAAGGCTGCCTGCTAAAACCCTGCTGGTTGGCTGGTGTGTATTTATAGTCGGTTTGACCGCTTTCGCTCAGAAACCAACGCCGTACACGGCCTTTAAACCTGGTGCCGTTTGGCTCGCGGATGATGGCCTTCCCATCGACTGTCATGGGGCAATATCCTTTACGTTGATTCGCTGAAAACGTTTTACTGGTACGGTGAACACCGGGGAGAGCCCAGGGGCGCATCGTGTTACTCGTCGAAGGATCTCTACAAATTGAAAAAACGAGGGTGTATTCCTGACAAAAGGTATAATTGAGACGGTTGAACGCCCTAAAGTGATTTATGATGCTGCGAGGCGTCAGTATGTGATGTGGTTTCACTATGATGGCAACCGATACGCCATTGCTGAACTGGGCGTTGCCATCAGCAACAAACCCACCGGCCCATTCGTGGTTCAGAACCATTACCGGTCCAACGGGCATGAATCGCGGGATATATGTATTCCTGCCCATTACCATTACTCAGAATGGCAAGATGGAACTTCATTGGTACAGTGAGTGGAATCTAAAGCTGTTTACTGACCCGTCCTGAAAAGTTCTGATGTTGGCCTTTGCCAAAAATGGCTTTGGGTGCCTGACCAATCAGGCTGCAGGCTTTTACCCAAACATCCACATCCTGCGTACAGGCGGGGCTCTGAATGGATAATGTAAATGGGCTGACGCAGGAGCATGTTCGCGTCAGCCCATTTACATTATCCATTCAGAGTCCCAGCGCCGTTTTCAGCGTGGTGTTAATCTGCACGCCGGTACGGTTGTTGGCATTTTTGTAGGAGATATAGCCGAAGCCTTCGTCGTATTCCCACATGGTCCAGGCAATCTGATAGGCTTCAAGCGCTTTGCGCACGTCGCCTAAATAAGCACAGCGGGGCGTGTTGCTTACGTACGTTTTGTAGACGCCAAACTCGTTGCACGACACCAGCACACCGTTGTTGGTGGCCCAGGTGTTGATGCGCCCTACGTCGGTCATGATTTTGGCGGCGTTCCAGTTTTCGGTGCCGTAGTAGAGTATCCATTGTTTGGCCGTGGCATCGCCCGCGGCGTTCGCCGCCGACTGCACGTTGGTGGGTGTTGAGGGATAGGGCAGATTTTTGATGTAGCCAAACGTCGGTGTGATCCAATTCGCCCCCTGATGGGTGAACACCATGGGCGAATAGTAATGAAAATTCCAGAGCACATTTTTGTCCGTGGGCGTCACCGTCAGTAGGGCGTCCATTGAACTCCAGTCGGGCGCAGTAGCTATGATTACGTGGTTAGGCGTGACCGACCGGATAGCCGAAATCAGACTATCCTGCGCGGTTCTATACCAGGCCGGGTTAGTACTGGCCATGTGGGGCTCATTCATGACCTCGAAAAATACCTGCGTGTTAGGCTTGCCAGAGAAATTGGCCGCTACCGCTCGCCAGTAGGCTTGGGCTTTGGGTAAAAACGTGGGGTCATTGGCCAGTTTCTGCTCGAAATCACTGTCGCCTGACGCGTGGATGGGGTCAATAATAACCGCTAGCCCAGCCGCCAACAGGCCGTTTACGCCCGTATTCAGCGCCGCCTGCGTAGCAGGATTCAATATGCCGGGGGTAGCTTCCTGGAAAAGTTGGTTAGGGCCGATGGGTATGCGTACGTGCAGAAAACCCTGTGCTTTGATCTGGCCGAAGGCGGTGCTGGTAAACCGGGTGGTAAACTGCGACGGACTGGCCCCCGACCCAAACCAGCTGCTGAGGTTGATACCCTTTTTCAGAGCCGGAATACCGTTGGGATACTGAGCCAGCAGCGTGCCCGGTGCCCCTACCCTTGCCGATTGGGTTGAACCAGTTTGACTCCCCACTTCCGGCGATTGGCACCGGCTCAAAAGGAACACGGCAACCACAGCGATAGACAATAGACGCATAGTAGATTGGTAGATTAACTGTTGATTATTAGTCATTTAACTAATCACAAACATACTCAACCTCCGGTATGCATGTTTGTTTCAGACCCGGTCTAGTTGAGCCAGTGCCCTGCTCAGATCGTCAGGCGTGTCGATGCCGATGGTCTCCAGGTCGGTCTCTACCGTACGAATGCGGAAGCCGTTTTCGAGCCATCGCAACTGCTCCAGCGCCTCAGCCCGTTCCAGTGTCGACGGAGGCAGCTGTGTGATTTGGGCCAGCACGTCGGTTCGGTAGGCATACAGACCAATGTGTTTGTAGTAGGGCTGGTGATCGAGCCAGTTAGCCACAGGCTGATCGCGCTGGTAAGGAATGGCCTGACGGCTGAAATACAGGGCTTCGCCAAGTGCGCTGATTACCACCTTAGGGGAATTAGGGTTCTGCAGTATGGCCGCATCGGTAATGCGCTTGATGAGCGTGGCCAGTTCGACGCGCCCGTCCAGCACCGCCGTAAGCCGGTCAATCTGAGCCGGTTGAATAAACGGCTCGTCGCCCTGGATGTTCACCACATACGCATATGAGCCGCCCAGCTGTTGCAGCGCGTCCTGGCAACGGTCGGTGCCGCTTTGATGATGCGGGCTAGTCATCACCACTTCGCCACCGAAGGCCATAACATGATCATGAATGCGGTCATCGTCGGTGGCAACCACCACGCGGCTGAGCGACTGGGCCTGCCGGGCCTGCTCCACCACCCGCTGAATCATGCTTTTTCCACCAATGTCGGCCAGGGCTTTTGCCGGAAAGCGGGTAGAGGCATACCGGGCGGGAATTATACCAAGAAGGTGCATACAGGCGTTTTTTGGCAAAGATGCCCGCTTTTTACTTAGTTTTACAAATAGCCGCCGGAGGCTTCGACACCGATTCCCGGCGGAAAAGCACCCATGAATGTAGCCACACACGCACGCCTTTCTCTCCTCCTGCTCACTTGCCAGCTTGCCGTTGGCGCCACCGCCGTTTTTGCAACTACCTATCCCATTGACTCTGTGGGCGTTGAACGTAGGGACGGCCGAAAATACGTCCTTCATCGCGTGGATCAGGGGCAAACGCTTTATGGTGTTGCCCGCCGCTACGGGGTCAATGTCAACGACATAAAAACGGCTAACCCCGACCTTAGCGACGGGGGGGTGCGGTATGATCAACTGCTGCGCGTACCGGTTTCTGACGTAAAACTGTCGCGCCGTGAGCAGAAAGACGTAGAGAAAGCCATTCGGAAAGACGAGAAAGAGAAAGCTAAAGCCGCCAAAGACACGGAGAAGATCATTGCCGACTCTGAAGCCGCCGACAAAGCCGACGCAAAAGCGCAACGGCGCACTGACCGGCGCGAGGAGCGCATGACGGTGAAAGAAAACGAAGGCGTTCATATAGTTCAGAGTGGTCAAACGCTCTACAGCCTTGCCGTGCGTTATGGCGTGACCATGGCCGAACTACGGGAGTGGAACCACCTTGGGGCCGACGGTATTCAGGTGGGCCAATCGTTGATTGTCAACGCCAGTGCCGCCACCAAAGCAGGTACGGGTTCGTCAACCGCCGCCAAACCGGCCGAAGCTAAACCTGTCTCGACAAAGGCGAAACCAGGTGGCGAGTCGGCGTCGGCCCGCAACACAACCCCGGCCGACGAGCCTGCGCCTACCCGTCTGGAAGCCAAACCCATTGTGACGCCTGAGCCGCCATTGACTCCCGGATCAAAGCCGAAAAGCAAGCCGGCCACCACCGCGAAACCAGCCGCAGAGCCTAAAAAAGAAGAACCTACCACCACGGCGGAGCCCGTCAAGCGCGAATCACCCAAGGCTGAATCGCCCCGCCCCGCCCGGCCCACCGCCGACCCTGAGCCCACTGTAGCTCGGTCGGGACGGGTGCATTCCGACGTTGGTTTTGCCGATGTGATTGAAGGTAATGAGCCGAATACCAAATACTTGGCCCTCCACCGGTCGGCACCCGTGGGTACGCTGGTACAGGTACGCAACGACATCAACAACCAGAGTCTGTACGTAAAAGTGATCGGCAAGCTTCCCGATACGGGCATCAATGACCAGGTGATTATCCGCCTTTCGGCCCGCGCTTTCGAGAAACTTTCACCCAATGGTCAGCGTTTTCGAGCCGAAGTGAGTTATACGAAATAAAAGGCAGTTCAAGGTTTAATGGCTAAGGGTCAACGTTGGCTTACGCAGAGGTTATGCCAGAAGGGAGCCGGGCCTGCGTAAGCCAACGTTGACCCTTAGCCATTAAACCTTGAACTACAAAAGCTATGGAATCCAAAGAAGAGCGAGTTGCCCGTCGGCATCGGGAGCGGGACGAGAAAATGCGGGCGACGCCTGGGTTTAAAGCATTCAACGTCATGTTTGTGCTGGCCTACCCGTTCATTGCCGTCTTCACATTTGTTATCTCCTCAGTCCTGGCTGTTATGTCGGGTGTGTCGCGCGCAGGTGCATGGCTTGCCAGCGGCGGGCGGAGCAAGTGAAGGGAGTTTAACGTCTAAAGTTCAAGGTGGCTTCGCGTTCTAGGCTTCGCGTTCTGGGCCCTTCGACAAGCTCAGGGTGACAACGACATTGAATCATTGTAGGATACTTTCTTATTGGCCTGTCACCCTGAGCCTGTCGAAGGGCCCAGAACGCGAAGCAACGTTAAACTTTAGACGTTAAACTCTTCAAAATGCCCCAACTAGAACAGGTAAAATTGTTGCTCAATGTGAAGGCCGATTTCTATAATCGGCCTTCCTTTATTGAGCGCGATCCCATCAGCATTCCGCATCAGTTTACGCACTTGCAGGACATCGAGATCATGGGATTCTGGGCAGCGGTACTGGCCTGGGGGCAGCGGCCCGTGATTTTGCAGAAGGCCAATGAACTGGTACAACTCATGGAAGGCCGCCCCTATGATTTTATCCGGTATCACGAAGACAGCGACCTAAAGCGGTTTCTGACGTTCAAACACCGCACCTTCAACACTACGGACACGCTTTATTTCCTGCATTACCTGAAGCAATATTACGCCCACCACGAATCGCTGGAAGATGCGTTTATCCCCGACGATGGCGGCACCGACAGCCCCACCACAGAACCCCACCTGATTGCGTTTCACGACCGGTTTTGTGACACTACGGGTGAGAAAGGCCTGTTTTTTCCCGAACGCACCCGCAAACACATTGCCACGCCCGCCCGCAATTCGGGCTGCAAACGGCTGAACATGTTTCTCCGCTGGATGGTCCGCCGCGACGATAAAGGCGTTGATTTTGGTCTCTGGCGGCGCATCCGCCCCGACCAGCTCGTGATCCCCATCGACGTACATGTGGGTCGGGTAGCCGCCAAGCTGGGTATCCTGCCCCTGAAAGCCGACGAAACCCCAAAAACCGACTGGAAAGCCGCTGTAACCCTCACCAATGTCCTCCGCCAATTCGACCCCACCGACCCCGTCCGCTACGACTTCGCCCTCTTCGGGCTGGGTGTGGAAGGCGAGATGTAACATATTCATATACATTTTAAAGACATTATATCATTATTAAAACATACGCTTAATCAATTGATAAAATGCTGTTTTAAATTTCAGTCACAAATGCTTTGCTTTGATATTACTTCCTAAATGTTATGAAGAGTATGCTTTAATCGCTACCCAGTGAATTTCGAGGCTTTCTTCAATCAACTTTTGCCTCTGGATATAATCAAAGTATAATCTCTATGAATTCTATTTTTTGCATCAACCTCATGACAACAGAAGATTACATTACTAGCAGAGTAGAAACTCAAATAGCATGGTATAACCAAAATGCTTCATTAAACAAAAAACTGCACTTCTTTTTTAAGATATCAGAAATTTTCCTCGCGGTTTCAATTCCTATTCTAACAGTTATTAAATATAATGACATAATCATTGCTGTTTGCGGCGGCGCCATATCTATTTTTGCAAGCCTGTCTTCTATACTGAGACCAAACGAAAAATGGAAACAGTATAGATCAACATCAGAAATCATAAATAACGAAAAATTTTTATTTCTTAGTTCTTCAAGACAGTATTCTAATCAAGGAAGTTATCAACTATTTGTCGATAAAATAGAATCTATTATTCTAAAAGAAAATCTTCAATGGAGACAGATTATTGTTAACCATGAAGAAAAAAAAAACAACAGGTAAATTTTAACTCTGAAATCAAATTTTCTGCGAACGATGAAAACCAATAGCAAATTAGTGACTGAGAAGACAAAAGTTTTCATTAGCTACAATCATAAAGATATACAACTTAGAAATAATTTGCTTTCATTTTTTGAGAAAAAACCTTTTGTTGACGTAATAGAGGCGAAATACGACAACGTAATTTCTGACAATCCGTCAGATCTTTATGGAACTATATCTAAGTTACTAAATAAGTCGCACATTGCAATTGCAATAATTACAAAAAACTGGCTTAAATCTAATAATACTAGAGATGAATTCACAAGAGCTCATGAAAGAAGAAAGACACTATACTGTTTATTTAAGAACGACGATGAAATAGATGAAAAAGACATTCCTTTTTTTATAAAAGGCGACTTGAGGTACGAATTTGATTCTAACACTTTTGATCAAAGAGCTTTTGAAGTTTGTAATTCTATAATGCAGTTTAGAAATCATTGGCAACTAAAAGCTTTAGATAAGATAAGGAAAATTGGAGACATTGTCGAAAGTGAAGGTAAAAGGGAGTATCTACGAAAGTACACTACTGGATATTTCGAAAAAAGGTTAGAGAGGACTGTGAACGAAATGGAAAGCGTAATCAAAGATTCTTTTTCATTAAATGTAAGTTACGAACAAAATTTTTTAGAGACGGCCAAACCTTACTTTGAGTCAGCCAACAGAATATTCGCTGTGAGCCTCATTGGAGTGTCAACTTTTTGGACAGACACTAATACCCCAAATCCTATAAAAAAGTCTTATTTAAAAGCCCAGAACGGAGAGGGTAGAGAGATAGTAAGGCTATTTGTCTTTGCTGAACCGAGAGAGGTAAATCATTATAAAAACGTTTTACAAGCGAATTATAATGAATATGGAAGAAATAAAGAGAAGGGGGGGGTCTTAGTTTGTTCTTATTCGAAATATGAGATTTTAATGAATAAATGGTTTTATGGCGATAATGGTCAAATTTTAAGTATCAAAGATCAAGATTTCGGCATTCTAATTTATGAACAAGACCATATGGATGAATTACTAGTCCACGAGGCTATTCTTTCAAATGGTCAGATGAATATTAAGCATATAGATTTTTCAGACCCTATATATGAGTCTAGAACACAATTTATTTCTGATTTACAGAAGAAGGAGAAAGAATTGGAAGAACTAGGTATTATTAGATGGGAAGACAAGTTATATGATGATCCAAATGCTTTTTCTAATGCTCTGACAGCTTTGTTCAAACAAAGTACAAATGTCAGAGATATAATTCATTCTATATACTTTAAGGTACCAAATTCAGTCGAGATCAAGATCGAATTTGAGAAAATTCTACTTGACTTTCAAAATATTCTAGACACAAATAAAAAATACTATAAAATTATAAATACGTACTTCCGAAGTAAGGCAGATCTACCATGGGAGGTCACAGATGGACGCACCGGTGGTAAATTGAGAATCTCCAAAGCTTATAATTATTCTTTTACGATTATTTTTAGCAATAGAGCGGCGTTATTAGACTATTATAGTGACGAGATGCATTCAAAAATTCGTCGTAAGCTATACACTTTGTTAAACCCTGAAGTATCTCCACTATTTGAAGCTGTTGAAAAGTTACTCGAAAAAAGAGATATGATGATAAAGATGTTTAGTGATGATGATGACGTTGAAATTTTGGACGCGCAAATTACTTACAAATATAAAGAAATCGAAAGATTGGTGATTGATCAATATGCTATCCGTACTGACTGGGTAAATAGCAATACTTCTGATTCAATTGTACAAAGAAGGGGCTATCAATTCCTTGACTACAACAGATAGCATATCCACTTACATTCACTTTAATTAAAAAGGGAATTCGTCCTTCTGGAGTCCAGTTTGAGGAAGATGAAGAGGAGCAGCGTGAAGGACCAGAGCGACGAGCCGCCGTAGCTGAAGAAGGGCAAGGGAATGCCGATGACGGGCATTAGGCCGATGGTCATGCCGATGTTGACCATCACGTGGAAGAAGATGATGCCCGCCACGCAGTAGCCATACACGCGGGCAAACTTGCTGCGCTGCTTTTCGGCCAGGATCACGATGCGGCTGAGCAGGGCCATAAACAGCATTATCACTACCATACTGCCAATGAAGCCGTGCTCTTCGCCGATGGTGCAGAAGATGAAATCGGTGCTTTGTTCAGGCACAAAATCAAACTTGGTTTGGGTGCCTTCCAGGAAACCCTTGCCGTCGAGGCGGCCCGACCCGATGGCTATTTTGGCCTGCGTCACGTTCCAGCCCACGCCCAGCGGGTCGACGTTGGGGTCGATGAGTACTTTAATGCGGTTGCGCTGGTGGGGTTGCAGCACCTTGTTCACGAAGAAGTCGACGCCCGTAGCCGTCAGCATCATGGCCCCGCCAA
The DNA here is from genome assembly GCF_017353185.1 of Fibrella rubiginis. Classification (GTDB taxonomy): domain Bacteria; phylum Bacteroidota; class Bacteroidia; order Cytophagales; family Spirosomataceae; genus Fibrella; species Fibrella rubiginis. Next base: position 578,716 of record NZ_JAFMYV010000002.1, read on the forward strand.
TAAGGCCAATGCCAATTATGTTGCGTACGTTGCGGTTGTAGCGCGGCAGGAGCAGGATTACGATGCCGCACAACACGGCAATGCCTAAAAAGAGAAATTTAAACGGCACGATCAGGGCCAAAATCAGCAGGGCGGCCAGGGTGATGCCCGTCAGCGGAATCCAGCCGGGCAGACCTTCGCGGTAGAGCATGATCACAAACGAGGCAAACACGAGCGTAGAGCCGGTTTCGTTCGAGAGAATAATAAGCAGGGCGGGCAGGCCAATGATGCCGCCAATCCAGAGTAGGTCTTTCTGTTTGGTCAGGTTAATGCCCGGCTGATCAAGGTATTTGGCCAGGGCCAGGCTTGTGGCCAGCTTGGCGAACTCGGCCGGTTGCAGCGAAAAACCCCCGAATTTGAACCAGGAGCGCGATCCGTTGATGTTTGAGCCAAATACCATCACCAGCAGCAGCATCCCAATCATGAAGAGATAGAACACAAAGGCGAAGGTGTCGTAGAATTTATAGTCGATCACCAGCACGCAGATAATGAGCAACACTGACGTACCGATCCACATCAGTTGCTTCCCGGCGTTGGTGCTCATGTCGAAGAGGTGGGTTTGCTCTTCGGGGCTATAGACAGCGGCATAGACGTTGAGCCAGCCCATGAGCACACAGCCCAGGTACAGCACCACCGTCAGGGTATCAATATTGCGGGATATTTCAGCGTTACGGGCCATTTTGTAGAGGTGAGCAGTGGGTAAGCAGCAGTGGGCAGTGACTGACGCCAGCGTACTAATCCGGCGTAAGCCACTGCCTACTGCCCACTGCCAGCTATCTCCTTCCGCGCCAGGGTCAGCATTGGCCTGAGGCGACGGAGGGAATCATTAGGGAGGACTTTTTTGGTCGTGGTATCGGCGGGCTTTTTAGCGGCCGGAACGGCTACGCGTGGCTGGGGCAGCATCGACAGGGGCGGCATGTAGTTCTGCTTCATCAGCCATTCACTGAGTTTGGTGGCTTCGGTCTTCCGCTTCAGGTACCGTTCTGCTACCAGTGCCGCAGCCGATGCGGCAGCTACGCCACCCCAACCTGCGTTTTCCACGAAAACGGCAATCGCAATCTTTGGATTGTTCATCGGCGCAAAACCGATGAAGATCGAGTGGTCATGGTCGTGACCAAACCGGGCGTTCTGCGAGGTGCCCGTTTTCCCACAAAGCTCAATGCCGCTGATGTCGGCCTCTTTTTTCACCGTACCCGCCGCCACAGCCATGCGCATGCCCTCGATCACTGGAATGTAATACTGCGGGTCGATGTCAGTATAGTGTTTCTCCCTGTATTTCTCCGGAATGCCCTCGCCCAGTTTGCCGATGCCCTTAACATAGTGCGGCGCAATGTACCAGCCCCGATTAGCAATGATGGCGGCCAGATTGGCCAGTTTGAGGGGGCTGATCAGCAGTTCGCCCTCACCGATGCTCAGCGAGTAGATATTAGAGAATTTCCAGCGTGACTCGCCATGGTGCATGTAAGCGCGATCATAAAAACCCACGGTGGGCAGGTTGCCCCGCAGTTCACTGGGCAGATCGACGCCCAGCTTTTCGCCGATGCCGAATTTGATTACATGATCGTGCCATTCCTGCAAGCCAATGGCCGATGCCCTGAACGTGTTGGGGTTACCGTTATGGTAGATGTACTTGCGAAACACCTGGTAGAAATAAGGGTTGCACGAGTTTTGCACAGCCCCGCGCAGGTTGTTTCCACCCCGGCAGTGACACCGCATGGGTGAGCCTGCATGGCCGTAGTAGGTGTTTGAAAACAGCGTTCCCTGCTGCTGGGCAATGAGGGCCTGAATCAGTTTGAACGTTGAACCCGGCCGATAACTAGCCATTATAGGCCTGTTGATCAGCGGCTTATAGGGGTTGGCAATCAGTTTACGGTAGTTTTTAGAAAATAAACGCGACGACAACAGGTTGGGGTCGTAGGTGGGGGCCGATACCGACGTCAGGATCTCGCCGGTGCCAGGGTCAATGGCAATAATGGCACCTACTTTGTTCTGCATCAGGCTGTCGGCGTAGCGCTGCACATCGACGTCGATACTTGTGTACAGGTTCTTCCCGGCCACGGCGGCGGTGTCGAACTCACCATTTTTAAACGACCCCTTATCAACGCCCCGTACGTTTTGCATCATGTATTTGATGCCCCGCCGTCCGCGCAGTTCTACCTCGTAAGCTTCTTCCAGGCCATTGTGCCCAATGTAATCGCCCTGCCGGTAGTAGGGTGTTTCCTGGTTTTCGAGCTTCTTCTTGCTAATCTCCGAGACGTATCCCAGGGCGTTGGCCATGGTATGCGATGGGTACGTACGCATGGAGCTCATCACCGGCTCGAACCCCCGGTAATCGACCAGGGCGTCCTGAATTCGGGCATAGTCTTCTTTGGAAAGCTGCCGCAAAAACACCGACGGCTTCACGGGCGAATAGGCCTTGGCGATGCTCATGATGCTGTCGAACTCCGACAGGCTCAGGTCCATCATCCGGCAGAAAGCCAGCGTATCCGGAATCTTCACCCGCTTGGGCGTTACATACAAGTCGTAAACCGGTGTATTATAAACCATTAGCTTACCGCTTCGGTCATAAATCTGCCCACGGTAAGGCACTTCGATCACCCGTTTGATCGAGTTACTCGACGATTCCAGCGAGTAGCTGTCGTCCAGAATTTGCAGGTAAAACAGGCGGGCGGCGTAGAGCAAACCCACCAGACAAAACACCCCAATAATGATAAACTTCCTGTTCTCTAACATGGAACAACCCTCCTGATGTCAAGCTACGTTAGCTGCCGGGTTCACTACCTAGGCAACTATCACAAATTTACAGCGGAAGTAGCCAAGTTGCGACCGGTTTATTCGATGTATTTATGGTGTTTTATGGAGAAAAACCACCTGCTACCAACCCGCCCCCTTCGCCGTTGTTTTGATACGCAACAAATAGGCATCAGCGGTGATATAGAGCATGCTACCGTCGTCGCCCCAGCCGCAGTTGGCGGTGGCTTCGCCTGTTTCGATGCGGCCCAGCAACGTACCCGCGCTCGTTTTCGGATCAACGGCCAGCACAATAACGCCACCCGGACCACTCGACCAGATGTTGCCCTGCTGATCTACTTTTAGGCCGTCGGGGGCGCCTTTTAAACCCAGCTTCCAGAGTGGCGACACATCATAGACCAGCCGCCCCGCCCCTACCGAACCATCTTTCAGAACGGGATAAGCCATAATGACGGGTCGGTGTTCGTCTGACTGCCCCACGTACATCGTTTTTTGATCGGGCGAGAAGGCAATGCCGTTGGGCCGCGTCAGGTCGCGCACCACCAAGGATACCGCACCCGTCGGGTCGAGGCGATACACACCAAACAAGGGCGTTTCGCGGCCCGGATCGGCTTCTTTTTTAGCGAGGCCATAGGGCGGATCAGTAAAGTAATAGCTGCCGTTGGCATGTTGCACCACATCATTGGGGCTGTTGAAGCGTTTGCCCTGGTAGCGGTCGGCGAGGGTAATTTTGCCCCCCACCCCATTCAGCGGCATGGCCGAAACGCGACGGTCGCCGTGTTCACAACTGATCAGCCGTCCCTGAGCGTCGATGGTAAGGCCATTGCTGCCGGGTTCATCGCTATAGGTACCCCGCCCGGTATAGCCCGACGGCATCAGGAAGGGTTTGCAGCCATCGGCTTCGGTCCAGCGGAAAACGGTGTTTTTGGGTACGTCGGAAAAAAGCAGGTAGCCCGGTTCACCACCCTTCGCTTTCACCCAGACAGGCCCTTCGGCCCACTCGAAACCCGTGGCCAGCACTTCAGGCGCGGCATCTTTAGGTATTAATTTATCAAAACGCGGATCGAGCCGTACTACCTGCCCTTTATTGGTTTTAGTCTGGGCCAACAGGGGCAGCGAGAGGAAAAGGAAGAGAAGGGTTTTCATGGGTGTTTGGGAAAGGGATGCTGACTATTGACCATTACCATTTGCTTCTGCAACATCCAGCCTCTAATATCCAACGTCCAAGGTCTAATATTGCACCCAAATTAAATCAGCCAGCTACCTGTGTCTACTGTTGCTCAAACCGTTGCCCGTCACCTGCTTGCCGTGCAGGCTGTCCGCCTCCGTCCCGCCGATCCGTTTACCTGGAGTTCGGGCTGGAAATCGCCCATCTATTGCGACAACCGCGTAACGCTGGCCTTCCCGGAGGTACGTACATACATCAAGCACGCCCTTGCCGACGTAGTACGCACCCAGTTTCCAGAGGCACAAGTCATCGCAGGTGTGGCTACGGCGGGCATTCCGCAGGGGGCACTCATCGCCGACGAACTGAATCTCCCCTACTGTTACGTGCGCCCGGAGCCGAAAAAGCATGGGATGGGTAACCAGATCGAAGGTCGGCTAGAGGCTGATGCGTCGGGTTTACCGCCGAAAGTAGTGGTCGTGGAAGACCTGATTTCGACGGGGGGCAGTTCGCTGAAAGTGGTTGAAGCGCTGCGTCAGGCGGGTGCCGACGTGGTCGGCATGATCGCCATTTTCACCTACGGGTTCGCCCTCGCCGACGAGAATTTCGCCAATGCTGACGTAAAACTAGCCTGCCTGAGCAACTACGATATCCTCGTTCAGGAAGCCCAAACCCTCAACTATATCCCCGCCGATGCGCTGGCCTCACTATCTGCCTGGCGGCAAAACCCCGGCGAATGGAGGAGATGATTTACGACTTACGATTGACGAATTACGATTTTTGCTGACGCATCAACCTGCTGTAGAGCAAATTCTAGCGTCAGCAAAAATCGTAATTCGTCAATCGTAAGTCGTAAATCAGATCATGTTCAATCAAAAAACAGCCTGGATCACGGGTGCTTCGTCGGGCATTGGCGAGGCGCTGGCGGTGGAATTGGCCCGGCAGGGCGCCCGTCTGGTGCTCTCGGCGCGGCGCGAAACTGAGCTTCAGCGCGTGGCGAAAGCTACCGGATTACCCGCCGATGCCGTGCTGGTACTACCTCTCGACGTGACGGACGCGGCTGATCTGGCCGAAAAAGTCCAGACGGTACTGGCTCGTTTTGGGCGCGTTGATTATGTGTTTCAAAATGCGGGCATCACCCAGCGGAGCCTGGTGCAGGACACCGACCCGGTGGTATATCGACGATTGATGGATGTCAATTTCTTCGGAGCCGTAGCGCTTACGCAGGCCGTTTTACCCCAACTGTTGACGCAAAAAAGCGGCCATTTTGTGGTCACCAGCAGCGTGGCAGGTAAGATCGGTGTGAAGCAGCGGTCGGGTTATTGTGCCTCAAAACACGCCCTGCACGGCTTTTTTGACTCTCTCCGTGCCGAGGTAGCCAACGAAGGACTTCGCGTGACGATAGTTTGCCCCGGCTATATCCGTACGCCTATTTCCAGCAGTGCACTCAGTGCCAGCGGCGAAGTTTACGGAAAATCAGACAGGGCGCAGGAACAGGGCATGCCCGCCGACGAATGTGCCCGGCGCATACTGAAAGCCGTGGCGGCAGGCCGGGAAGAAATCTACGTCGGCGGACGCGAAATCTGGGGCATTTACCTCAAACGATTCTTCCCCGCCATTCTCTCAAAAATAATTCGGAACCGGAGGGTGGAAGGGTAAGGATTTACGATGTACGAGGTACGATTTACGATTTTTGCTGACGCCAGCGTACGCTTGCTTTAGCCCGCTGGCGTCAGCAAAAATCGTAAATCGTCATTCGTAATTCGTAAATCCTTACTTCTTCGTCATATAATCGACCGTCAGATGGCAGAGGGTGCGGACGCCGAGGGTGAAGCCACTTTCGTCGATCTGGAAATCGGGCGTGTGGTGCGGAGCGGCGTCTTCTAGTTTCTTGCCTTTCGTCATGCCGCCAAGGAAGTAAAAGAAGCCCGGCACCTTTTGTTGGTAGAAAGAAAAGTCTTCGGCACCCGTTTGGGCGGGCGTGATCTTCACGTTGTTTTTTCCGGCCACGGCTTCCAGCGTACCAACCATCCTGTCGGTCAGGGTAGGATCGTTGTAGGTGACAGGATACATAATCTTGATGTTCACGTCGGCTTTGGCACCGGCTGAGGCGGCAATGTTGGTAGCAATTTCGTTGATGCGGCGGTGTACCGTCTGCTGCGCTTCCGGGCTAAACGTGCGGATAGTACCAATCATGTTGGCCTCTTCAGGAATGATATTCTCGCGAATTCCACCGTGCATGGCACCCACCGTCACTACGGCCGCGTTATCGGTTAACACAAGATTGCGGCTCACAATGGTTTGCAAACCCATCACTACCTGGGCGGCCGTCACGATGGGGTCAACGCCCGACCAGGGGGCGGCCCCGTGCGTTTGCTTCCCCCGAATCTTGATGGCGTAGGAATCAACGGCGGCCATGGTGGCACCGGGCCGGTATTTGATCGTGCCTACTTCTGTTTGCGAGTTGATGTGCAGCCCGAAAATGGCATCAACTTTGGGGTTTTCCAGTACGCCTTCTTTCACCATCAACTGCGCACCCCCTTCTTCACCCACGGGTGCACCTTCTTCGGCGGGTTGAAAGATAAACTTTACCGTACCGGGCAAATCGGCTTTCATCGACGCCAGCACTTCGGCGGCTCCCATCAGCATGGCCACGTGGCTGTCATGCCCACAGGCGTGCATCACCCCCGTTTGCTGGTTATTGTATTCGGTCGTGACCGTCGATTTGAAGGCGAGGTTCACCCGCTCGGTCACGGGCAGGCCATCCATATCGGCGCGGAGAGCCACCACCGGACCGGGTTTGCCACCCTTGAGCAAACCAACCACGCCGGTTTTTCCTACACCCGTTTGCACCTCGATGCCCAGTGCATGTAAGTGGGCGGCAATCTTGCCTGCGGTACGCAGTTCTCTATTGCCCAGTTCGGGATTCTGATGGAAGTCGCGCCGCCAGGCAACCACCTTTGGCTCAATGGCTGTAGCCATCTGGTCAATACGGGCCTTTATAGGTATACTCTGCGCTTGAACGTCATTTATAACACCACAGAAAAATCCTATTGAAGCAGCGAATAAACCGATTTGAGAATAGATACTCATGTAAATAGTCAATTTAAAGTTGCAAAATATTTATTGGCGAATTTAGGCTTTTTGCCAAACAAACCGCCTATGTTACGGTTTCATTAAATAGTTTTGCAGCCGTTTAATCAAACAAACCAAACAAACTCTATCGTCAAACTTCTATGAACAAATTCTTTCTTGGAAGCTGGCTGTTGCTGTTACTTCTTGTTGTGCCTGCCATGGCACAGGATGTAGCAGTGACTGGCAGCGTCACTTCATCAGACGACGGCTCACCCCTTCCCGGTGTGAGCGTACAGGTAAAAGGAACAACCCGTGGCACCAGCACTGACGCCACCGGTAAGTACCAGATCACGGTGCCCGCCGATGGGCGACTCGTCTTTAGTTTCATTGGGTACGTGATTCAAGATGTAGCGGTCAACAACCGGACTACGGTCAACGCAATACTTCAGGCTGATGCCACGAATCTCAACGAGGTTATAGTAACGGGTTATGGCACCCAGTTGAAAAGAGAGGTAACTGGCTCAATTTCAACCGTTAATGCTAAACAGATCAGCGACCTGCCCATCACCAGTGTTGAGCAAGCCCTTCAGGGCCGGGCAGCAGGGGTGCAGGTTACCCAAAGCTCAGGTACACCCGGTGGTGGCATTGCTGTGCGTATCCGGGGTGCCAGTTCAATTTCGGCGGGTAACGAACCGCTGTATGTAGTGGATGGAATTCCTATCAACACGGGCAGTTATTCGGGTATTGGCGTGGGTAACTCACAGCAGAACGCACTCTCAAACCTTAACCCGTCAGATATCGAATCATTTGAAATTTTGAAAGATGCCGCTGCGGCAGCTATCTACGGGTCACGGGCCGCCAATGGTGTGGTGTTGATCACTACTAAAGCCGGTAAAGCGGGTGCTACGCAGATCGACCTGAACGCTACATACGGCCAACAGAATACCTGGAAGCGGTTTACGCCCCTCACCGGCCCTCAGTTCGACGGTCTGCTAAACGAGATGGTAACAAACCGCTATCCTAAGAATGCAGCGGGCAACATCGTGGCATTCGGCACCTCATGGCCTACATACGGCGACTTGACGGCTGCTATTTTCGGCGATGGCGATGACGCCAACAAATTTCGCGACGCCTCGCAGTTTAACGACCCCAGCACCGTAACAACCAGCACCAACTGGTATGACCAAATTTTCCGACAGGCACCCATTTCGCAGATCGACTTATCGGTGCGGGGCGGTAACGAAAGGACGAAGTTTTACGTCTCGGCAGGCCGGTTCGACCAGCAGGGTATCATTCTGGGGTCAGGCTTTAATCGCCTTAGCACCCGGGTCAACGTAGATCAGACCGTGAACAAGAGCCTGACGGTAGGTGCTAAACTGAGCCTGAGCCGGTCGGTGAGCAACCGAATTCAGAACGACAACAATATCTACGGCGTGCTCTCAACGGCAGTGCTGCTGGCTCCTGACGTGGCCGTGCGCAACGCCGATGGATCATTTGCCCGCGACCCGGTTTCGTCAGTAGAAAACCCACTGGCGGCGGCTACCCTGCCCCAGCTTACGGGTGTTGAACTACGTACTCTGGGCAGTGCTTACCTCGACTGGAAGATTCCGTTCGTACCAGGTCTGTCGCTGCGGTCAACGGCTTCACTCGATCTCCTCAACTTCCGCGAAGACCAGTTTAACCCCTCTACGGCCCTCATTGGCCGGGGTGCCAATGGATCAGGTATTGCCCGGTCGGCCCAAGATCTGAACTGGCTGGCCGAAAACTATCTGACTTATCGCAAAACGGCTCTAAGTGGTAACTTGTCTATCAATGCGCTGGCCGGTGCGTCGTGGCAACAGTCGACCTTCGAGAGTGTATTAGCCCAAGCGACGAACTTCCCTGGTAACTCGATTACGCGGCTTTCTGCAGCTTCCGTTAAAAGCGACGCATCGTCGAGCGGTACGTCGTGGGGTTTCCAATCATATTTTGCCCGACTGGGTTTCGACTACAAAAATCGCTACCAGTTGCAGTTGAGTGTCCGTGACGATGCCTCATCGCGATTTGGAGCCAATAATCGTTACGGTCTATTCCCTTCGGTATCGGCGGGCTGGCGCATTGTTGAGGAGCCGTTTATGAAAAACCAGCGGGTCCTTACTAACCTCAACATCCGGGGTGGTTACGGACTGACGGGTAATGCCAACATTGGCAACTTCAGTTCGCTCGGTCTTTATGGTGTGTCTGACCAGTTTGGTAATAACGTGCGATACCTGCAAAGCCCTGGAACGGCACCCACTCAGATCGCAAATCCCGATTTAAAATGGGAAAAAACGGCCCAGTCGAACATTGGCATCGATTTTGGTTTCCTAAGCCGCTTTAATTTCACCGCCGAATATTATTATAAATACACCACCGATCTGCTGCTAAATAGACCCATTCCATCCTCATCTGGCTTCACGAACTTTGTGCAAAATTCGGCCAGCATGGAAAACAAAGGGTTTGAGTTTAGCCTCAGCTCACAAAATTTCAATAAGGGCGGCTTCCGCTGGACGACTGATGCCAATATTGCCTTCAACCGTAACAAGGTGCTGTCGCTGGCCGATGGTGTACCGCCTTTCGCCGCCGGTTTTGCCAGTTGGGTAGCAGCGGGTGAGGCAATCGGTTCATTTCGGGGGTACGTGACCGACGGCATTTTCCAGTCTACGGACCAGATTGCCGCTGCCAACGCTGCCGCCGTGGCCAAATTTGGTACAGGCGCCGTGTACCAGTCGGCCCTAACCAGCCCCGGTGATATCCGTTTCAAAGACATCAACGGCGACGGACGCATCACCAGCGACGACCAGCAAATCCTTGGTTCAGCGCAACCTAAGTTCTTTGGCGGCGTAACCAACTCCTTCTCCTATGCTGGTATTGACCTGAGTGTTTTCTATCAGTTTGTGAGCGGCGGGTATATTTATAATAACACCAAGGCATTCTCAGAAGGGATGAATAGCATCTTCGGCCAGACAGACGGAGTACTAAACCGATGGACGCCCACCAATACGAACACGAACGTACCCCGCGCAGTTTACGCCGACCCCAACAACAACCGTCGCACGTCGAATCGGTTCTTGGAGGATGGTTCGTATGGCCGGATCAAAAACGTAGTGTTGGGCTACACGCTACCTAAAAGCGTGTTGCAACGCCTGAAGGTGCGGAGCATTCGGGCATATGTACAAGGCCAGAACTTGCTGACGTTCACCAAATACAGCGGTCTTGATCCAGAGGTTAATACCTTCTCAGGTAGCAGCACCGCCCTGGGTACTGACTTCCTCACGTTCCCACAGGCCCGCACGGTTACGTTCGGGTTAAACCTGGGTTTCTAAACAAACTAATTTCATGAAATTGACCTATAAAAAATCAATTGTCGGGCTGGCTATTCTGACTACCCTGAGCGGTTGCAATGTGCTTGACCAGACTCCCCAAGCCAGTCTCGATTCGGCAACGGCAATCAATGACGCTACCACGGCGCAGGCAGCTTTATATGGTGCCTACAACGCCCTGCAAACGGCCAATGCTTATGGAACGCGCCTTACCCTGTTACCTGATCTGGAAGGTGGTAACCTGACCCACACGGGTACGTTTCCGTCGTTCGCGCAAATTGCTAACCGGTCTATCCTCACCGACAACGCTGAGGTGACCAACGCCTGGAATATTCTCTATGACGGCGTGAACCGGGTCAACAATGTGATCGCCAAAGTGCCTACCATCACGGACCCTACCTTCAGTGCCGACAACAAGAATTTTGTTGTGGCTGAAGCTACATTCCTGCGGGCGTTCTACTACTTTACGCTGGTTCGGCTATGGGGCGGTGTACCAATTATTACACAACCCACTACGGTCGTGTCATCAGCTCTCCAGGTGGCTAAGTCACCAGCAGCCGATGTGTACGCCCAGATCAATGCTGACCTCGACAAAGCTATTGCTTCGCTGCCTGCTACCTATGCGGGTGCCGCTGGCAAGGGCCGGGCCACAAAGCCCGCCGCGTTGGCGATGAAAGCGAAAGTGGCCCTTTACCAACAGAAATGGGCTGATGCCGCTTCATTTGCTCAGCAAGCGTCAACAGGCTATTCACTCGTGCCAAAATTCACAGATTTGTTCGAAGCGAAAAATACGGCTGAGTCAATCTGGGAGTTGCAACAGGACCCCACGAATCAGAACAGCCTGGCGTTTTTCTTGCTCTCAACGGCGCGCGGTGGCCGGAACGAGGTTCGTCCATCAACCAGTCTGGCCACGTCGTATTCAGCCACCGATGCCCGCGCGATCCTGACTACCTCGTTCGACTCGAAGATCAAGTATTACCGCATCAGCACCCAGGATGACAATATCATCATGATCCGCTTAGGCGAAGTGCTATTGACCCGCGCCGAAGCCCTGAACGAATTGGGAGGCGATGCTAACCTGGCTACGGCGGTAACTCTGGTGAACCAGATTCGTACGCGGGCGGGGTTAACACCGGTTTCGGCCACTACTGCCGCCAGCCAGTCATTGATGCGTGACGAAATCTTCCTGCAACGCCGCCTTGAACTGGCCCTTGAGGGGGGCAACTACTTCTATGACCTGGTTCGCACGGGTCGCGCGGCCACCCGCCTTGCTAACTGGAATCCCAATCAGGCGCTCTGGCCAATTCCCAACCGCGAAATCAATGCGAACCCCGCGCTGAAGCAGAACGACGGATATTAGAAAAATAGGTTTAAAGTCTAAAGTCCCATGTGGCTGACGCGTGAATACACTCGCGTCAGCCACATGGGACTTTAGACTTTAAACCTATTTTTCAGGGTGAAAACTCTGCCATGAGTGCCAGAATTCCTGGTAACCACGGACCGGGGTTAGGCGTTGACCGGTTAGGGGGCCGCTTACGGCGGTACCCTGCCGGTTCCAGATAGAGTTGGTCTCACGATCAGTAAACTGTCCGTCGGGGGTAGGTGAAAACGTCAACGTTTTCTGTTGAACCGTCCTACTCCAGGTGCCGAAGCTGAGCTTATCGGGAGCCAGCGTGATCAGCACGAGTTCGGTGCCTACCTGACCGTTGATCACCCGTTTTTTCACCAGTTCGTTCCAGTCGAAGGCCTTCGCGGCGTTGCCAGCCACCACACCCACTACCCACGATTTGGGTTTCCATGAGGCCGAATCCCGACCGGTAAGTTTGCCCCGCTTCGTGCCCAGGTCGTACGTGGCCAAACTGTCGATTTCTGCTTTAAACGCCGGATCGGGCTGCATCACCAGCGTATTCGGGTGTTCTGATGACCATTCAGCCAACGTCATCTGCCGGGCTGGTAATTCGGTCAGCGTCTGGCCTTTGCGCGGCCCCAAAATGGCCTCGCCCGTAGCCTGCCGCCACCACGACCCCGTGCTTTCGTCTTCAAACATGGCGTTGAAATGGTCCATGCCCACCAGCCGGAACGTTTCAGCTTTACCGTCAACAATTGGGTCGAACACGCGGCCTGTGCGGCAAACGGTGCAGTAGGTAACCATGATGGGCTTCCCTCCTACCGTGTCGCGCACCTGATGGTGATACCCAACAAGTTGCAGCGGGTACGCCCGCGCTTCGGTCCCTTCCACCACGCCCAGCACCAGCTTGTTCACAGGTATTTTGTTCTGGTCCAGCGCCAGTAGCCGTTTCGTTACGGGTTGTTTGAACATCTGGTCGGCCATCATCTCGGTGTTGACCAGGTAGACCACCCCGGCGTAGGCCAGTAGCAGAGTCACCACCAGCCAGCGATGCCTCAACCGGGCGGGTTTCATCATCACCAAAAACACCGGGTAGGCCACCGCCAAAACGGCCAGCACACGCAGCAACGTCGTGTGCCCATGCAGCCAGTACGCTACCGCCACCCGATCAGCATTGGCCGCATCGTCGAGCTGACTGCCGGGAAACGGCATGATAAAATACACCCGCGCCGCCTCGAACAAAATCAGGCCGAATAGCCCTATGCAGGCCCAGAATAGCAGTTTACGGCTCATAATGGATCAATTCATGCTACAACGAAAAGGCGAACGTTTACGCCGACCGCACCAGCGGATAACGCAAACGTTCGCCTTTTCACTTATTTACTCATTCACAATTCACACATCAATCAGAGCCCCGACCCGTCAGCCTGGCCACGAACAACGGCATAACCACCAATGCTTTTGCCACAGACGAGGCCGGCTTCACAGTCAGACCGGAAATGGATCATGCCATAAACCCTTGATTCTGAAGCTTCTCTGGCCTGTGCCGTAAACATATCGGCTTTGTCGGGGAAAACATAGCCGAGCACGGCTGCTGCCGCTGCCGAGAACGTAGAGTGGCCCGACGTGTAGCTGGGGAAGTTTGGCAGGCCAATCGACGTTTTTACGCCGTACTGCTGGGGGCGGGGGGTGTAGTAGTAAAACTTTGTTTCCCAGCAGCAAACACCTGCGTCATGGATAGCAGTACCCACCAAGGCCAATGTCCGGGCCATGCGTACCTCGCTGAATTTGGCTTCGTGGGCGGCGTTGGCGGCGGCACGGTGCCAGTGGCCGGGGGGCGTGTAGCTGCCGGGGCCGTCAGACCAGTAGTTGGCAATACGAGCCTGCTCGCGGGTTTGGTTTTTCTGCATCGCCTGCAGTTCGGCCAGCTCCTTGTTAAACTGGTCTGAGCCAGGCAGCGGTGCCGGGTTGGGGCGCAGTTTCACCTTAGTTGCGGCATCAAAATTCCAGTTGATGGCCGCGCCGTAGTTAGGCAGCATGGGTGGACGGGCGGGCGTTTCCTGGCTTACCCACACCTCGGTTTGACCACGGGCTTTGGCGGCTTCGATCAGGGCGGCTGTTACGGATTGGTTATTGGCAGCACTCATGCCGTCGGTTTTGGCGCGGGCCATCACCTTCGCTCCTACCTGTGAACCCAGGCTTACGCCAGCAGCCAGATCACTTTCTACGTTCATACCTGCCCAAAGGCGGCTGTTGCGGTGTTCCGCCACTTTGGCATCGATAAACGCGACTTCGCCCGGAAACATCGCCTTCAGCACCGTAGCCGATGCCGCCGCTACAACCGCATCTTCCGAGGGGTATGAGGGCAGAGCCGACGTTGGCAGGGCTACCCGGACCGTGGCATCCACTTTTGAGGGGGCCACGCGCTTGAACTTGTACTTGTAGCTCCAGGCCGACACCAGCGCGTCGTACTGCGCCACGCTCAGATACGCCAGCGCACGAGCCGTGTAGGGCGGGTTGGCAAACGGGAACTTCGGGTCGGCGGTAGGGTTAGTGGCGTCAGGGACGGGGTACTTACCGTCGGCGTTTGAGGCGGGTGGCACGTTGTAACGGGCGGCGAGTTCACGGGCGATTTCATTCCAGCGATATACCGCCCCGGCACCCCAGAACACTACCGCTTCCTGCTGATCGAGGCTCAAATTCGCCGACCGCGATTTCAGGTCGGTCAGCTCCGCCTGGTACTCCGCCGAACTCGTCGACGAGGGGACTGCCAGGGTAGCGTCGGTGGGTGCGGTGAGCACATACGTTTTCCATGTACCCGCCTTGTCATCAACGCTAGCGGGTGTGTAGCCTACGCGTTGCGGTTCGTCAATGGTTTTGTCGCAGGATAAAAACACCATCGACAACGTACTGGCAATAAGTAATTTATGTAAATTTTTCATCTGTTCTGGACATTAATCCGCGCCTACATAGGCAAGGCGGGAATGAGTAATTGTTACAGGTTGAACTGGTACAGGAGGCCGAGCATGAATGATGTGCTTTGACCCATATTCAGGCCATCCGTAACGTAGCTGGCACGGGCGTTGACTCCCACGTTATGCGGCTGGTATTTGCCATACCAACCCACGGTGGTCGCCTGCATATTGTTGGTCAGAAACGGCATGTCGTTGCGCCGGATGTTATCGCCCGACACACAGGCAAACCGCTCAGCAAACACTTCTGTCTGGAACGTACGCTTCAGGATGCCCAGCCGCACGGCCGCGTCCATGGCGTTGGGCAAAGCAGCCTGATTGGTATTGTAGATCTTGCCGTCGAACTGGTAGGCATCCTGGTCGAGTTGCACTTTGCCACGCCAGGTATAGGTGCCGTGGGCAGTAACATAGAGGCCCGTTGGCGAGTGCTTATAATTGGCCAGCAACCGGCCCGACGCCGTTTTGGCCCCCATGCCAATCGACATCGGCAGGAAGCTGGGCACGTAGTCAGACACGGGAATGGAAGCCCCCACGATGGTGTGCAGCGAAAATCCTTTGTACCGGACGGCATTGATCTTTAACCAGCCCGACAGATCCTGAAAGCCTTTCTGGCCCAGCAAATTGCCCGCGCTGGTGCTGGTGCTGATATAAGGCAGGCTGGCAATCAGGTTCACCCGGTCGCTCAGTCCGGCGGCCACCATCAGCGTGGCGCTTTGCGTAGTATGCCGGCCAATGTTATAGTTCTCACGTTTCAGTGTGTTCTCCCAATACCAGTTCCAGTCGCTTTTGCCCAGCATAAGGGCGGTGCAAATGGTCTTTTTGGGCATGTATATAGCATCCTGTGGCATCTGCGCCAATGCCGGACCGGCCAGCAAAAGGGCCAATGCAGCCAATGAAAAGTGTTTTTTCATGATAGGTGGTGCAGCAACCGGGCGCTTATGAGTGCCCGGTTGCCGACAAGTTAAAACCAGCGGGAAACGTTAAACGAAATGAGGTAATCGGCAAAAGCAGCGTCGCCCTGTTTGATGCCCAGCGGGTCCAGCCGGTCGGCGTAGCTTTTGGTCCGGTTGCGGTATACGGCCACTGGCACAGTAAGCGCAGCAGAATAGTTGCCCTTCATGTAAGCCAGCCCTGGTTCAACCGAAACGATGTAGCCGGGGCGACGGAAACCGGTGCTGCTGCCAATGGCGTCGATAGCGGGAACGCCCTCTACCCGACCGCCCAGCATGACGGCCAAACCGGGAATAAACCGGACCGACTGACTCACGCCCAGCCGCGCCGCAAACTGATCGGCCACAGAAAACGTGCCCGTTACGAGGTCAATCGAGGTGGCCTCCGGACTGCGTACTACGCCGTTGGTGGCGGCGGGGTTAAACAGGTAAAACCCGTTGGCATAGGCTGTCAGGCTTTTGCTCAACTGCCAGTAACCCTGCGCTTCCAGGCTGAAACCTACCCGTCCGTCGCCCAACTGAATCGACTGATCCACGGGCTTGTTGATGGTATAGTCGGCGCCTTCTTTGGTGCGGCGGTGGAAATTATCGGTGGCGGCGTAATTGCCCGTGGGCAGCTTCACACCCAGGCCCAGGGCCACGTTGGCTTTGGGCAGCTTATATGGATTCACGAGCCAGTAGTTGCCCGAAATCCGTAGATCGCCAATGCCCTGCGACTTGGTATGAAACCGCAGTTGGTCGGGGTTAGCAGCTACCGCATTGCCGTAGTGTTCGTAGAGCGACGACCGGTCGTTATTCTGGATCGGCAGGTTGACCGACACCGACCACCGCAGCGACGGCATGTAGGTGATGCCCAAATCGAGGGCGTGAGAGGTGTTGATGACCTGTGTGCCCTGTTCCACGCGTTGCTTCTGCTCTACGTCGCCCACAAAATGTTTGTACGAATTAAAGAAGCGATACCCCGCCGATACCTGCCAGTGGCCGGTGCGTTGCTTGAAAAAATCGGCCGACGAACCCGTGGGCGCGGCGCAACTCATGTGACGAACAGCTACGCACCCCTGTGCATGGATCAGTTGGGTAGGCAGCGATAAGCATAAGGCCAGCAGCCCTACGCGACATAAAGATGTATTCACGGTGAAATGATGTCGGGAATGATGAACGAATGATTTCCTTGCCTTAGCCAGCAACAGGGTGCCCCATTTCGGGCCATGTGTGGGCATCGGCATTGGCCGGAGCGATTACCGTGGTGCAGTGGGTGAACGTAAGCGCAGGTACACCTCACCAGTAGGAGTAGTGTACGTGAACGAATACGCATGACCCCTGACGATCAGCGCAATGACATTCCGGCAAGAAGAAAACAGGCGTTCAGCCCCGTGGAGGGGGCGACATCACCGCGAGGGCGCGGGTGAGTACATGGGTGGGCGCGTCGGCAATGCGAACGTCGGCGAGCCAGGTTAGGAAATGAGGCGTAATGGTAATACGGTCGGTAAGCTGATATTCTTTCAGCAGCAGTTTTAGAAAAGCCCCTGCTTTCTTCTGGGTATCGTTTTGGGCATGCGTGCCGATAGTCTGCTTCACGAATGAGAGCAGGTCCTGCTGCCAAAAACTAGCGCTCTTGTCCTGCAACCCGGCAATGTGCAGCGTGTCGCCCCGAAGTTCAACGCTGACGACGTCATAAAATTTGCCGTGGTAGGCAAACCCGTCTTCGCTTGTTTGCTGCGCTAGTTCCTGCGCCTGCTGATTGCCCAGCACCACCTGAAACTCGACCATACTATCGACCGACGAGTACACCGTCAGGCTTTCAGTGAGATCGTGCCGCTCCTGCCACCACACCCCTACAGACACCCACACCGTTGCCAGCGTATGGTAGACCAGAAGGGCCAGAAAGGTGAGACTAAGCAGGCGTTTCATTTAATTGTAAAAATGAGCAGAACAAATATAGCATAATCCAGTTAACTGCTCGACATTAAATATAGAGCAATTAGCAGGCCAGGGCTACAGTATCTACTTAGAAAGGCGGCGTTAGCAACCAGTCGGCGATGCCGGTAAGGCTGAAATTGGTCGCCCATTGCACCTGTACCAAATGCAGATGTCGGTGGTCTTGAGCGGGGTTGCGCACCAGATCCTGATACTGGTATCCCAGCTCGACTTTTCCCCATTTGCCCGTGTTGTAGCCAATACCGCCATACACCCAATCTTCGCCGTAAAACACATTTTTAGCGCTGACAGGGCCGTTTTTGGCACCCGAAAAACACAGGAAGGCCTCATTGGAAACCGCCGCATAGAAGCCGGTTTTACTTTTCTTCGCATCAAATAGCGGCAGGGTGACACCCACATAATAGCGGGCTAATTGCGCCAGCGACCACTTTTGCGTCGATTCCCGAAACGGATATCGTTCTTCGTATCGCAGACGGTGGTTCAGCTTCAGCGTCGTTTGGCTAATGCCATGGGTCAGCATCGTTTGCGCCCAGACCCGATTTTCACTCACGCGGATGCCAAACAGGTTATGCGACACGTAGGCATAGCCAAGTCCTACCTGTACATGCGGTGATACAGTATACAGCAGGCTTGGTTGTGCATAAACCTGCAGATTTGTAGCCGGGTAACGCTGATTGTCAATCGTTTGCGCTAGCGCGTCGATTGTCGACGAGAGAAAGAGCTGGTAGTTGAGCCGCTTTGAAATCGGCCCGGTTTGGCTGTATTGTGGATACTGGCCAAAGAAATTAAGTGTTTGTGCGTTGCTCAATAAAGGCAGGCATAACAACAGGATTAATAGTCGTTTATACATGGGTAATACCGGCAACAGGAAGCCAGCAAATTGACCCAAAACAAGAATGGTGCCATAGGAAAGTGGCAGTGGGCCTGCGTGTATACCCCCCGCCCTAAAGGGTGCCTTGCTTGCGCAGGAGCAGCAATGCCGAAGGAATATGCTGGCGCAAGCAAGGCACCCTTTAGGGCGGGGGGTATACACGCAGGCCCACTCCCTTATTTCTTCGGCGTCAGGTACGCGAAGGGGATGATGATCTCTTCCAGCGACACGCCGCCGTGCTGGAAGGTGTCGCGGTAGTAGTTGACGTAGTAATTATAGTTGTTGGGGTAGGCGAAGAAGTAATACTCTGTCGTGAACACGTAGGCAGTCGAGACGTTGGGCTTTGGCAGGAAGAACCGCTCGGGTTTACGGGCCACAAACAAGTGCGCATCGTCGAAGCCGAGGTTCTTGCCCTGCTTGTAGCGGAGGTTCGTGTTCGTTTCGCGGTAGCCCACAATCTTGGCCGGTTTCTGCACCCGAATCATGCCGTGGTCGGTGGTGATAATCAGGCGGCCACCCTTATCAGCGATCTTTTTGATCAGTTCAAAAAGCGGCGAGTGTAGGAACCACGAGCGGGTCAGGCTCCGGTAGCCCGACTCGTCGGGGGCCAGTTCCTTAATCATCGCCATGTCGGTGCGGGCGTGACTGAGCATATCCACGAAGTTATACACCACCACGTTCAACTGATTCTGCATCAGGTTGTTCACGTTGTCGACCAGTGCTTTGCCCTGGTTTACGTTCAGAATTTTGTGGTACGACGACTTGATGTTCAATCGCGCCCGGTCGAGTTGGCGCTTCAGAAATTCATCTTCGTGGTTATTCAGGCCGGCTTCTTCATTGTCATCATTCACCCAGATGTCGGGGTGCTGCTTCTCCATCTCGCTCGGCATAAGTCCCGAAAAGATCGAGTTGCGGGCGAAGCTGGTGGTTGTGGGCAGAATCGAATAATACGATGACTCTTCTTCGACGGTATAAAAGTCCGTGATCAGTGGCTCGATCACTTTCCACTGGTCATAGCGGAGATTATCAACCAGGATAAAAAACAACGGGGCCGAAGGAGGTCCGGTCTCGGTGGTATTCAGCAGCGGGAACACTTTCTTACGCATCAACTGATTCGACATCAGGGGTTTATCACCCTTGGGGTCGTTGAGCCAGTCTTCGTAATTCTCCATGATGAACTTGCAGAAGTTGGCGTTGGCCTCACTTTTCTGCATGTTCAACACCTCCGACATGCTGTTATCCTGCGCGCTGTCCAGTTCCAACTCCCAGTAAATGAGCTTTTTATACACGTCGGCCCATTCATTGAAATCCATACGGTCGTTAAACTGCATGGCCAGGTTCCGGAAGTCCTGCTGGTAGCCGATGTTGGTACGCTCGGTCACCAGTCGTTTGTTGTCGAGGTTTTTTTTCAGCGACAACAGCAACTGATTTGGATTGATGGGTTTGATGAGGTAATCGGCAATTTTACCACCAATAGCCTCTTCCATGATATGCTCTTCCTCGCTCTTGGTCACCATCACCACGGGCAGGTTGGGCCGCATCTGCTTAATCTGCGAGAGCGTTTCGAGGCCGGTCATACCGGGCATCATCTCGTCGAGGAGGACCAGATCATATTTTTCCTGCTCTACTTTTTCCAACGCATCGGCACCGGAGTTGACAGGGGTAACGTCGTAGCCTTTGTTCTTCAGAAACAGCAGGTGGGGCTTCAACAGGTCGATCTCATCGTCGGCCCAGAGTATGGTGTAGTTCTGCATAAAATGGTCGTAGTCTGTAAGCCGATAGTCAATTGTCGTTGCGGTCCGATGCCTCGACATAGCAAGACTCGGTGCACAAACTTTCTTCGCATCAGCCGACTATCGACTGACGACTATTGACTATCGACTCTCTTTTAACCTCCAACGACCCCTTCTGTTTATCTGGTTCGTGTCTTAAGGTTTATTAACAGTGCCTATGGTCCTAAAAAATACGTCCCAATCGATTGAACAGGTCAGCAGTTGAGGCAGCGTAACAGATGTTTCGCAAGGCAATTGGAGCAGCTCAGCTACGGCTTCGAAGATGCGACTGGGGTTTTCACCGGCCTCCCGCATTGCCCGCACCGATGTTGGCCCATTGTGCCCATGACCAGCTGATTTGCTCATTTTCTGTCCAGACTGGTCCAGCAGCAACGGGTGGTGCCAGATGGCTGTATCCAGAAAATCGGTCCAGCCCAACGCCTTGGCTAACTGCGCCTGTCGGGTGGTGGATTCAGCCAAATCCTGCCCCCGGATGATGTGCGTGACACCATGTAGCTGATCGTCGGTAAGGGAAGCGATCTGGTAGGCAGGCAACCCATCTCGCCGACGAACCACAAAATCTGCCGACCCGTTACCCGGTGCCCGAAACCGCCAGGCGATGTCTTCTTCATGGAATAAGTCGCCCGTTCGATCCAGTGACTGCCAGTTATCTGTAGCGTCCAGTTCCTGCCATTGGTGTCGGGATAATGAGCAGGTATACAAGGCGTTAACTTCGCGCAGCTTCTCCAGCGTTTCTGCATACCGATCCAGCCGGTGCCACTGCGACCACTGTTTATCCAGATCGTCGGGATCAGCCGGGCCGAGGTCATAATCGAGACCGAGCCAATGAATTGTTTCGAAAATATCGACCACATAATCGGGGCGTTTGCGCGTGGCATCGAGGTCGTCAATGCGCAGCAGCAACCGTCCGCCCAGTTGCCTGGCGGCCAGCCAGGTCAGCACAAAATTCACGGCATTGCCGATGTGCAAAAACCCCGAAGGCGTTGGTGCCAGACGGAACAGCATAGATCAAACTTCTTCTATCACCGACGCCCCCGCTGAGCCATCGCCTGACGTCCACTGCCAGGTTTCGTGCAACCGGATTTTACCGGTGGGCAATGTTTCCGGCACCGACCGACAAGTACCTGTTCGGGTTTCGCCATCCGTGTTGACGTGCTGATACTGAAAAGTGAGTACGCCTGCATCATCCACCGTCCCGGCCAATGAACCGTCTACAATTACCCCACCACAGTACGAGCCAATTAGCCGATCCCCATCCTGGTGATAGCGAAAAAACGTAGCGGATGAGGTTTCGCCATTGTCTGTATTGGAAACGATGCGAAACAGTTTACCGTCGTAGTCCATTAGCTGATTCTCGCGCCCTACGCCTTTGCTCCCACTTTGTCCTTTTCCGCAGTAGCGTTGCCAGCACTCCCCCGAAGGCTAAAATACAGACCGGCGATGAGCAGCAGGACCAACCCCACGTTGGCAATCAAATCGAGGGTGTTACCAATGGCGGCGGTTTTTGGGTCGAAGCGGAACTCGATGGTGTGTTTTCCGGCGGGTATGCGCAGGCCACGCAGCACGTAGTCGGTGCGGAAGTGGGGAGTTTCTTTGCCGTCGATATAGGCTTTCCAGTCGTCGTTGCCCCGGTAGAATATCTCCGAAAACACCGCTACCTGCTCCGTTGGGCTGTCGCTTTGGTAAGTCATCTTGTCCGGCGAATAGGCCGTCAGTGCAATTGTTCCGGCGGGCGACAGCGTGGCGGGCAGACCGCTTAGCTGATTGGCGTAGCGTTGGTCTACAATGGCGGTGGTGCGCGGATCTGCTGTTTTTAGCGCGGCCATTTCAGCGTCGGCGTTGGGTACTTGCTGTATGCGCTGCACAAACCAGGCATTGCCCAGCGCGTTGGGGTTTTGCTGCGCCTGCGGGGCACCCACGGGCCGGCCCGTGCTGTCCATCTGAGCCGCGATCACGTATTTCACGTTCAGCATGTTCAGAATGTTGTCGGCGTTGCCAGTCCGGAAACCGTACTGTATCAACTCCTGGTACCGCCGCAATTTAGCCGCATTATACCCGCCAATCGACTTGTGAAAGTACGAGGGCCGATTATCGCTCATAAAATCGCCCGTATTGTCGAACACCCGGTAGCTTAGCGACTTGTCCTGCAAAATCTGCGCATCGGCAGGGGTTTCCTCAAAAGCAGCATCTACCAGTGATTTCGACCGGAAGCTTTGGTTGTTGATGTACCGTTTTGCCACCGAATAAATGTCGACAGTCAGGAACAGAAACAGGAGGGGCAGGAAAAACGCGGCTTTCAATCGACCACTCACATAGGCCCAGATAAGGGCAGCAGCCACGGCGACGAAGAAGAATGTACGGAACGCGTCGGCCCGCATCAGGCCAATCCGGTCGTTGACCAGCGCCTGCACCAGGTCGCCTCCCTGTGGCCCAAACAGTTGCGCGTCGTTGGGGCCACGGAAACTCAGCAGACTTCCGCCCACCAGGGCCAGCAGCAGGGCCAGACCGCCCGTAAGACCGAAACTAATCAGCAGCGGCCGTTTAATGTCGGCAAAGGTTGGTTTCCGGGCCACCACCGTATATACCGCCAAAGCAGCCCCAGCCGCCAGAAACAGTTGCATCAGCGTGAGGGCCATCGTAACGGCCCGAAACTTGTTGAAGAACGGGAAATAGTTGAACAGCAGGCCGTTGATAGCCATCATGTTTTTGCCCAGGGCAAGAACCAGCATAAACGCTGCCGATGCCAGCAGATACCACCGCAAGTTGCCCGTACTGATAAATAAACTCAGGATAAACAAAAACACGACAATAGCCCCGGCGTAGGCCGGTCCGCCAATGCCGTATTCGTCGCCCCAGTAGGCGGGTATTTGCTGCGACACGGCCACCAGTGCATCTTCGGCGGGGTAGCCCCGGCTTACCAGCGCGTTATAGAGTTCCGACTTTTCGGTCAGTCCACCCGAGCCGCCACCAAACAGGTTGGGGATAAACAGGGTTAGCGCATCGCCGATGCCGTAGCTGTATTGAAAGGCATAATCTTCATCCAGTCCGTCGGTGGCTCTGGCGCGGCCCGACGTTTCGGCTACGGCAGGCTGACCCGGTGAAGCCGCAACGGCCGTTGTTTTGGCCGTCAACTCCGACTTACCCCGGATCGTTTCTTTCGAAAATTCATTCAAAATCAGCAGCCGCTTGCTGTACGTAGCCATACCCAGTCCGGTGGTTACGCCAAAAATGACCAGACCCATGATGAACTGTTTGGCCAGCCCCGCCCGAAACAGGCGAATACCCTCAATCAGCACGTATAACCCGACGCACAGGAAAAGATAGAATGTAATTTGAACGTGGTTGGCGCTGATGTTGAGACAGGCAAACAAGCCCGTTACCGCCGCACCCGACCAGTAATGGCCCCGCAGGCAAAGCACCAGCCCAGCCAAAATGCCCGGCGCATAGGCCAGTGCCAGCGCCTTTGAAATATGACCCGCTTCTATGCTCAGAATGTTCCAGGAGCCAAAGGCGTAGGCTACAGCACCCATGGCAGCCAGCCAGCCCCGTGTAGTGCCAGACAAAGGCACGTTATTGTCAACTATCTTATCCTCAGCGACTCTAACACTGTTAACCACTCGACTAACTGTACCATTCCGGAGCAGCACGACGAGCAAGATATACATGCCCACCATCTGCAAAAACACCACGTCGACGGGGCGGGGAAAAATGCGCAGCACAGCGGCAGCAGCGGTACCAATGAATGTATTTGGGTACTCCGAAGCGATCAGGTAGCCGGGCATCCCGCTAAACAGGGCGTTGGTCCAGTTGGGGTATTTACCGGTTTCTGCCTTGTAATGGCGCAACTCCATGGTGGCGGCGTTACCCGTCCGTACATCTTGCAGCGCGAGTTCCTTGCCTTCCCAGGCGGGAAAAAAATAGATGGATGTGAGCAGGAAAAGCCCGAAAACAAAGAGCAAATGAGGCCTCAGGCGCTGAAATAGGGTTCGTTGTTCCATACGGGGCAAAGATAGAAGGGAAAGCAGGAAAGCAGGAAAGGAAGAAGGGAGGAAAGGGTGGCTGACGCCAGCAAATTGCTCGTGCGTCAGCCACCCTTTCCTCCCTTCTTCCTTTCCTGCTTTCCTGCTTCTAGGTATAACTCAACCCAAACTTCTTCAGCACGGGTTCGGGCACGCCCTCCCATTGGTTGGGGGTATTGCCTTTGTAGCCGAGGTCTTCAATGCCGATTTTACTGGTGTAAAAGCCACAGACCACGAAGTTGCGCATCATGTTGAAAAACGCCACCCCCTGCGACATGTCCTTCTTTGCTTTCTGCGGGTACGCGATCTGATCAACCATGTTGATCTGCTGCGCACGGGTGCAGTCGGCGAAGGGCTTGCCGTATAGTTTGCGGCAGGTGTTGTCGAGCCAGGCCAGACCACCGCGCATGGGCGTTTGGTTGGCGGGAACGTCTTTCATCATAAACTCGATGAAGGCCGGTACACCTGCCTGCGTGGCACTGCCCGATTTGCTGTCGGCCGGAATAATGATGTCCGACAGAAGGGTGACGGTTTTCAGTTCCTGGGGCGTAAAAAACTTGTCGGCATGGAGCTTGACATCGCGCTCTGCCTCAAACGGCTGTCTTCCTCCCGGTACTTTCAGGGGCACCTTCTTGTCGGGGGGCAATGGTACGCCTGCCTCAGCGGGACCAACGGCCAAACCGAAGGTAATTCCGGAAAAACCAAGGGCTTTTAGTGTGTCTCTACGTTTCATGAGAAAGTTCAGGGTCAAATGTTTTTCTTCTTTACCTGATCGATAACAAATTCAGACGTGCGCATGGAGTTGGCCAGGATAGTCAACGTCACGTTTTTATCACCCTGCGACACGAAGGGGGCGGCGTCAACAACAAACAGGTTCTTGCAGTCGTGGGCTTGCTGGTAAGCATTCAGGGCCGATTTGTTGGGGTCTTTACCCATCCGTACCGTGCCTACTTCGTGAATGATCTTGCCGGGAGCCTCCAGTCCGTAGCCGTGGTTGGTTTCCGGGCCAGGCTTGTTACCCATTGGAATGGCACCCATCGCGTGGAAGATTTCCTCGAACGTATCCTGCATGTGCTTGGCCTGCTTCACCTCATAATCCGACCATTTGTAGTTGAACCGTAGGGTCGGAATACCGTATTTGTCCACCTTGTCGGGATCGATTTCGCAGTAGTTGCTCTCCAGCGGCACCGGCTCCCCACGCCCGGCCATGTGTACGTAGGCCCCGTAGAACCGGCGTACGTCTTCTTTCAGGCCCGATCCGTAGCCACCGGCCGGTTTCATAGTACCGTTGGCGGTGGGGTACTTTCCGTTCATGTTTTCGGTGCCAAAACCAAAGCCGAAGCCCGGCATGCCCATGCCACCACCATATTCGATGTGGTAGCCACGCGGGAAATCGAGTTTTTTGTTGTCGAGCCACCAGGGGGTAAATACGTGCATACCCCCCACGCCGTCTTCGTTGTAGCGGTCACGGTCCATCAGGGCGGGAACGAAAGCACCCCGCGAAGCACCGGTTGAGTCGTTGAGGTATTTGCCGACTACGCCGCTGCTGTTGGCCAGGCCATTGGGGTGCAGCGCCGACTTCGAGTTGAGCAGAATCCGCGCCGACTCACAGGCCGAAGCACCCAGCATCACGGTCTTGGCCCGTACGGTATGCTCCTGCATGGTGCCGGTATGCACAAAGCTCACGCCCGTGGCAAGGCCCGTTTTGGGGTCGGTAGTCACTTCGCGGCACATGGCCCCGTTGATGAGGGTCACGTTACCCGTTTTAATGGCCGGAATACACAATACCGACGAGGCCGAGAAGTCGGCGTAGGCCTGGCAACCCCGGCCGCATTGATTGCAGTAAAAACACTGTCCACGCTCATTGTTGATGGCTTTTGTCAGAATCGCCAGCCGCGACGGGATCACCGGAATACCAATTCCCTTGGCTGCTTTCTGAATCATCAACTCGTGCAGGCGCGGTTTTGGCGGTGGCAAAAAGTGGCCGTCCGGTTCATTGCGGATGCCTTCCTTCGACCCAAATACGCCAACGAGTTTATCAACCCGGTCATAGTAGGGAGCCACATCTTCATACGTAATTGGCCAGTCGTCGCCCACACCTGTCAGCGAGCCACGCCGGAAATCGTCGGGGCCAAACCGAAGCGAGATACGCCCCCAGTGGTTGGTCCGTCCGCCCAGCATCCGCGAACGGAACCAGTGAAATTCAGTACCGGTCTTGGCCGAATACGGTTCTCCATCGATTTGCCAGCCGCCCCATGCCGCGTCGAAATCACCAAACGGGCGGGTTGTGTTAGCGCCGCGCCGTGGCGATTCGTAGGGCCATTTTAGCTGCGTAATGTATTTCGGGTCGGCGGGATCGAAATAGCCACCGGCTTCCAGCAGCACCACTTTCGCACCGGCTTTGGCCAGCATGTAGGCTGCCATGCCGCCGCCTGCACCTGACCCAACAATAGCCACATCGTAGACCACAGGGGCTTCTTTAATCTGAAATGGATTCATAAAACGTTCGTTTGGGAGTACCTGAACTGGAAAGCAATTAGGCTACTGCTGTAGTAAAGACGCAGGGGACTGAAATATCACTATCAAGTCTAAAGTCTAAAGTTTAAAGTCTAAGGTTTAAAGTTGGCTGACGCAGGCGTACTCTCGCGTCAGCCAACTTTAAACCTTAGACTTTAGACTTTAGACTTTAAACTTTAGACTCAATACGAACTCATAAATACAGCATTACCAAAAAGCAGCTTGCCATTATACCAGAAGCCCCGGAACAGCGGGTTATCGGCCAGGTAAATGACTTGCCCTTTGCCAAGGTCCTGCACCCCAACCGATAGCGTTTGTTTCAGTTTCTCCTTCGCGTTTTTTCCGGCGAAACCAGCCACTAAGTCGCTATCTTTCAAATACCCCACGTTCCAGCCGTCTTTCAAAATGTCGTAGTTGTGGGCATCCAGCACCAGGGTGTAGTAGTTGGTTGTCAGGCCGAAACCCAGCGGATGCGTGGCATCGAGGTGGAGGCGGTAGATACTGCCTGGCGTCTCGTCGGAGACAGCTTCACGCTCACGGCTGGCGTAAATTTTTAGTGAGTCGGTCAGGGCTTTTTCTTTGCCACCTTTGCGGGCTTCATCTTTCTTGTCTTCTTTCTCCCTGATGTCGAAGCCCTCTTTACCTACCAGCGACCCAATGGCTTTTTCCATGGCGATAAGCTTTCCACCCGCCCGGATCCATTCGCGCAGGGCCGTTAGCACGCGCTCATTCAAAATCCGGCTGTAGCCATACCCATTGGGCATCACCAGCACATCGAGTTGCCGCCAGTCGACGTTGGCCAGGTCGGCACCGTTGATCAGGCTGACGGGGTATTTCAGCTCCTGGTCAAAGTAATGCCACACCTCACCCACCGCCGTGGCCGTCAGCCCCTCGCCCGACACCACGCCTACCCGGGGCGCTTTGAGCGACAGGATGAAGTCGGAGCCAAAATCAGACCCTTTCGTAACAAAGCCCGATTTGATGGGTGTCAGTTTTACGTTTAGTTTGGCCGCTTCCTGCTGCACAATCTCGTCGAACCGGCCGCCGAGGCGTTCATTGCCCGCCCGCGTAATCAGCAGCGTACCCGCGCCGTAGGTCTGCCCGTCGGTTTCGAAAGGCTTTTCGGCAGCCCGCACTTTCAGCTTTTTAGCCAGCAACTGCGCCAGCAACTGCACCGACGGCATCGACTGCCAGCGGGCCACATAGGCGTAGGGCCGGTCGGTGGTTGCGGCAGTGGCCGTGACCGTTGTTGACGCGGGCATGGCTACGGGGTCGAGGCGGGTGTTGAGGCCGTAGGTTTGCAGGCCATACGCGTAGGGCAGCGACCAGGCCGTGATGTCGTAGGTGATCGAATCCTCCAGCGCCGTGGTAGGCTCAAACAGAATTTTCACCAGCGTCGATTTCGGCTGAAACGCGCTGATTACCAGGTCTTCCGGGGCAACAGACACAGTTTTGGCAGCCTTCTGGGTGAAATAATTATAGACCCCGTCTGCCGATGAGCCTTTGCTCCGCGATGTGGTGTTGCCACCCACCGTGATGGCCCGGCCAGCCATACCATAACGAATGTTGTTGCGGTCGAGCAGTTGGCGGAGGGCAGCCAGCTTGCCTTCGTCACCACCACTTTTCACCACATACGTCTTGTAGGCACCTACCGGCGTGCGCTGCGCCCGGTCAAAGAAATTGCCAAATTCGGTCACCACCTCCGCCGACCGGTCGGCTACCGATTCGAGCGTGGCGAACGACGAAGCCACGTGGTGGTCAATGCGCTGCCGGAGCGTGAGCGTGTCGCCGTCGGCCTTACGGGCCGCTACGCCCGCCCGGCCGCTGCCACCCTGTTCGTAGGTCATGCCGATGGCGCCGTTGTAGGTAGGGTACGTGTCGCCGTAGCTGGGGTAGAACAGGTCGAAGCGTTCGCGGGTGTAGTAGAGCCAGTTGTTTTTGTCGAAATACCGGCTGCAATATTGCCCAACGATGGTCTGAAAATTCCGCTGAAAGGGTGTAATGTCTTCGTGATACGGTTTGGCCGACGGGGCGAAATAATACGGACTTTCGAGGCCCATTTCGTGGAAATCGCCGTGCAGATGAGGCATCCACTGTTGGTAAAGCACCATGCGCTGCTGGGTCGTTTCCTGCGTTTGCCAGGCCCAGTCGCGGTTTGGATCGAAATAGTAGTGGGTATAGCGGCCACCGGGCCAGGGTTCGTTGTGTTCCCGCGCAAACAGGTTGGGGTCGCCCACGCGGCCATGCATCTGGTTGTACCAGTTCACGTAGCGGTCGTGGCCGTCGGGGTTCAGACCGGGGTCGAGAATGACCACGCTGGTTTCCAGAATTTTGGGCGAAACGGGAAACGGCGTTCTGGCCTGCGCCGGCACCAGCAGTCCGTGGAGCACCTCCATAAACGCTTCCGAACTAACAGCTTCGTTGCCGTGTACGTTGTAGCTCAGCCACTGAATACTGGGGATGGTTTTCCCCGACGGTTTGCCATCGAGCATGCCGATCCGGCGCAGGTTGTCGGTTCGGATTTCCTCGAGGCGGGCCATATTGGCCTCATTGGCAATGATCACCACGGCCAGCGGGCGGCCTTCGTAAGTGGTGCCGTAGTTGATAAAGCGTACCCGGTTTGGGGCCTGCTGGGCCACCTGACGGGCATAGTCGAGTACGCGATGGTGGGGGGTAAAGCGTTCGCCGATGGCATAACCCAGAAATTGGGCAGGACTGGAGACGGTGGTTTGGGCAACAAGCGGAGAGGAAAGTACCGCGAGAAACAGAGCACACAGGCAGATGCCTATACTTTTTTTCATGCCGACGAAGGGGGTAAAACAGGTTGATGTTGAGCGGATTGCTGCACGCCAAAAATAGCAGTAAAAGGGGCTGAACCGCTTTCCCCGAGATTTTTTTGGGGGTAGGTATTGCATTTTACGGGCTTAGCCGTACTTTTGCATCACGATTCGCTGACGCGGTGGTTTAATCATCAACAACCCGTCAGGTCTTTTACAAGACGGCCGATTCGTCTAGCGGTTAGGACATCGCCCTTTCACGGCGGTAACACGGGTTCGATTCCCGTATCGGTCACTAACATTGCCCCTAACTCGGAAAAAGTTAGGGGCTTTTTTTTGTGCTCATCCACGCTCTTTCTGGTTCATACCATACTACCCTATGAACCAGTATGGCCAGACCAACGAGGAAAGACCGGCACGTACCCCGCCTGCGCTCTGATGAGCTGAAGGGAGAACGGCGCACGACCTGGGCCGAACTACTCAATGATCTGGTATACACGGCTATTGTGGCGCAGCTAGCCAATCGGCTTATCCATCATCTTGATGGCCTGGCACTGGGTCAGTTTTTTCTGCTCTACGTACCGGTCTGGTGGCTCTGGAATGGGCAAACGCACTACGCCACCCGCTTCGACAGTGAACAGGATGTGGTGCACCGAATACTGGGCTGCCTGCAACTGGTTGGGCTGCTTGTGCTGGCCGGGGCCATTCCAACAGCCATTGAAACAAACGCAACCGTTTATGCCCTCACCTACGCCCTGGTGCGGGGCATCCTGCTCCTCGAATACGTTCGCGCCTGGCATTACGTACCCAAAGCCCGGCCTTATATCAAAGTAATCCTGATTGGGTTTTCCATTTCTATCCTTATCTGGATTGCTTCTATCGGGATACGCCCCCCCTACCGCTACGCCCTTTGGGCGGTAGCGCTGTTGATCGAACTGGCTACGCCGATCACGTCGGGCGGTAAACTACACCGCGATTTCCCGCCCGACGTGCGTCACCTGCCCGAACGCTACGGCCTGTTTACGCTGCTGGTGCTGGGGCAGGCCGTAACAGGTATTGTGCAGGGATTGGTGGCGAGTCCGTTTCAGGCGAAGAATATAGCGGCTACCTGCCTGGGTGGCCTGCTGATCTTCGGACTATGGTGGGCTTATTTCGACCGGCTTGACGATGATGCAGTACGTGAACTGACGCAAACGCACATTGAGGAGGAAAAAGGCAACAAACTGAAAGCCGAAACCGATGAGCAAAGCAAACCCACGGTTCGCCGCTATACGCTATGGCTTTACATACACTTGCCCCTGACAGTGGCCTTAACTGTAATGGGAGTTGCCCTTACCTACGCGATCAAAACCATTGGGCAGCCACCGTCCGACTTACTACGCTGGTTACTGACGGGTTCAGTGGGTGTTTATCTGCTGGCCGAGGCGCTCATCAGCTACACTACCCTGCACGCCGGCCCCGCGCATATCAGTTTCAAACGGGGGGTGGCTGTTCGGGCGGGAACCGGCGTGGCGGTGCTGTTGCTGGGCTGGCTGACCCAACCGGATTTGCTGGTGCTGCTCTGTGCCACAACAGGCATTGTTATGGCCCTCATTATCAGCGATCAGCTCTCTCCGGATGCGCCTGAAAGCACCGAACGCACCGGCGATGATTCGCAGCAGCCAGAAAAGGGATTTTAAGTAATCGCTGTGCGACCGAACAGGCTAAGCCTAATTGACCGTCAAGCAGGGTTCTTCGTACTTTAGCGAAGCAATTCAATGACTGCCCTGATGTTCATGAACAAACTACTACTTTCCTGCGGTATCCTGCTGGTAACTACGGGTGCTTTCGCCCAAAAAAAAGCCAAAAAAGCGCCCTTAACTACGCCTGTTGCATTGGCACCAACACCGGCTGCTGAGCGCATGGCCGGGGCCACACACCGGCGGCAACTGGCAAAAACCTCACTGGTACAAAATCTGCCCGTCACGTCTATCGGGCCAACGGTGATGAGCGGCCGCGTGGTCGATCTGGCCGTTAACCCACTGAATGCCAACCAGTTTTATGTTGCTTATGCCAGTGGCGGGCTGTGGCGAACCGACAACAACGGTATGTCATTTACCCCCTTGTTTCAGCACGAAGCCGTTATGACGCTCGGTGCCCTGGCCGTAGACTGGAAAGGAGCCAACACCGATGAGCATACCGTTTGGCTGGGCACGGGCGAGGCCAACTCAAGCCGGTCGAGCTACGCCGGCATGGGTTGCTACAAAAGCACCGATGGCGGACGCACCTGGCAGCACCTGCCGGGGCTGGACGAAACCCACCACATCGGCAAAATTGCCCTGCAC
The DNA here is from genome assembly GCF_017353185.1 of Fibrella rubiginis. Taxonomy (GTDB): domain Bacteria; phylum Bacteroidota; class Bacteroidia; order Cytophagales; family Spirosomataceae; genus Fibrella; species Fibrella rubiginis. The sequence goes on from NZ_JAFMYV010000002.1 coordinate 610,596, forward strand.
CCCTCCAACCCTAACGTGGCCTGGGTAGCCGCCGTTGGGCACCTCTACACCGACAACCCCGAACGCGGTCTCTACAAAACCACCGATGGCGGAACAACCTGGAGGCGAACACTTTACATCGACAATCAGACCGGCGCTATCGACGTAGACGTTGATCCAGCCAACCCGCAGGTGGTGTACGCCGCGATGTGGCACAAGGAGCGGAAGGCCTGGAATTTTGTGGAAAGTGGCGCTACCTCTGGCCTTTACAAAAGCACCGACGGCGGCGAAACCTGGAAAATCCTGTCGGGGGGGCAATCGGGTCTGCCGCAGGATGCCAAGACCGGTCGGATCGGCCTGAGTATCTTCCCCGGAAACACCCAGACGATGTATGTGATTCTGGATAATCAGAGCGCCCGGCCCGACAAGAAAGAGGCAAAGGACGCTGTGGCTGATGCCCGCAAACTGACCAAAGACCGACTGCGGGTGATTTCGAAGGAAGAGTTTCTGAAATCGGAAGACTCCTTTATTGCCGATTATCTGGAAGAGCAGAATTTCCCCCAAAAGTACACGCCCAAAACACTCAAGGAACTGGTGCAGGCCGACAAGATCAAGCCGGTGGCCATTCTGGAATATACCGACGATGCCAATTCGCGGCTCATCAACGCCGACGTGATCGGGGCCGAAGTGTATCGGTCAGACGACGGCGGCGCAACGTGGCGCAAGGTCAACGCCGACTTCTTAGACGGGCTGTACAACACCTACGGCTACTATTTTGGCAACGTATGGGTGGCCCCTGACAACGCCGACAAAATCGTGATTGCGGGAGTGCCGGTCATTGGCTCGACAGATGGCGGCAAGACCTATCGCAACATGGACGGCGGCAACGTGCATTCCGATCACCACGCGCTATGGATCAACCCGGCCAACAACAAGCATCAGATTCTGGGCAACGACGGGGGGATCAACATCACCTACGACAGCGGCAAAACCTGGTTTAAGGCCAATACGCCCGCCGTGGGACAGTTCTACGCCGTAGCCGTCGACATGGCCAAGCCGTATAACGTATACGGCGGTCTGCAGGATAACGGCGTTTGGACTGGCCCCAGCAACTACAAGGCAGACAATGACTGGTACGCTTCCGGGAAGTACCCGTATAAGTCGATTATGGGTGGCGACGGGATGCAGGTGCAGGTAGACTGGCGCGACAATAACACGGTCTATACTGGTTTTCAGTTCGGCAACTACTTCAGAGTCAACAGGAATACGGGCGAAACCAAGCGGCTGGTGGTACCGACGGAAGTTGGCGAGCCGCGCCTGCGCTGGAACTGGCAGGCCCCCATCCTGATCTCGCGGCACAACCAGGACGTGATCTATTTTGGCTCGAACCGGTTTCACCGCAGCCTGAATAAAGGCGACGAGTTCAAAACGCTGTCGGGCGATTTAACCGCCGCTGCCAACCGCAAGGACAACCGCGAAAGCGACGTTACCTACGGCACGCTGACCACCATCGACGAGTCACCGCTGCGGTTTGGATTGCTCTACGCGGGGTCGGACGATGGGCTGATTCATGTTTCGAAAGATGGCGGCAACACCTGGACACGCATTACCAATGGCCTGCCCGTCGAGCTGTGGGTGAGCCGGGTGTCGGCGTCGGCGCATCAGGAAGGCACGGTTTACGCGTCGCTTAACGGTTACCGGAACGACCATTTCAACGCCTACGTGTTCGTTTCGACAGACTACGGGCAGACCTGGAAACAGCTCGGTAACGGCCCCACCTCATCCCTGCCCGCCGAGCCGGTAAACGTGGTGCGCGAAGACCCCAAAAACCCGAATCTGCTCTACGTCGGTACCGACCATGGGCTGTACGTGTCGCTGGATAAAGGACAGACATTCATGCCGTTTGGCACAGGTTTGCCCGCCGTGGCCGTGCATGACGTGGTGGTGCATCCACGCGACAACGAGTTGCTGATTGGCACCCACGGGCGGTCATTATATACGGCCAACATAGAGCACCTGCAGCAGCTAACCGATTCCGTTCTGGCCAGGCCGCTGTATCTGTTCACCCTAAAACCAGTGACCGCCAGCACGCGTTGGGGTAAGCGAAGCAGCCCTTACGAAGACATACCAACCTACTCTCTGTCCCTTCCTTACGTAGCTAAGTCTTCCGGAAAAACTACGGCCACGATTCAGACAGAGAAGGGGCTGGTATTACGCACCCTGACCGACACCACCGAAGCGGGCCTGAACTACCTGGCGTTTGATTACAGCATTGACAGCAGCAGCCGGGCCTTGTACCAGACGCAGCTAAACGAGGCAAAAAAGAAAGACGACAAGGCGGCTGACCTGACTCCCGCCGATGATAAGAAATTGTATATCCAGCCCGGCAAATACAAGCTGACGCTAACTCAGCATGGACAATCCGTGAGCCGCGATCTGGAGATAAAAGCACCCGAAAAGCGCCCTCGTCGCCCCGTCACGTTTGCCTCACCCGATGAGTTTGAGCAATGGCGCGAAGAGCAGGAAGAGGAAGGCAAATAAGCGATCATGCAATCACTACTCAAAACATATCCCGTTTGGGGCGGTATGGCCGTCTGGATGATTCACTTGCTGCGTTACCTCGTGGTAGCAGGCATCTTTTATGTCATCTACTATTACTGGCGGCGTAGTCGGCTGGCTTCCCAAAAAATACAGCCGCGTTTCCCCAAAAACGACGATCTGCGGCGCGAAATCGGCTATTCGGTGGCTACGACGGCCATTTTTGCGCTGGTGTCGGTAGCGCTGTTCGTCACGGGTATTCGTGATCATAACCTGATGTATGCCCACTGGTCCGACTATGGCACCGCCTATGGGCTGTTCTCTTTTGGGGCACTGGTGGTCCTGCACGACACCTACTTTTACTGGACGCACCGGGCCATGCACCACCCCAGGCTGTTTAAAACCATGCACCTGGTGCATCACAAATCGACGAACCCGTCTCCCTGGGCAGCCTACGCCTTTCACCCGCTAGAGGCCGTTGTGGAGGCCCTGATTGTGCCGATTGCCTCATTTATTCTACCCCTGCACGGCTATACAATCATGGCCTTTCTGGTGTTTATGATGGTTTATAACGTATATGGGCACCTGGGCTGGGAATTATTTCCTGCCCACTGGAACCGCCACCGGCTGGGTCGCTGGCTCAATACATCCGTCAATCATAACCAGCACCACCAGTTTTTCCGGGGCAACTACGGTCTTTACTTCCGCTTCTGGGACGAGTGGATGGACACTACCCGCCCCGACTACGATGCCACGTTCGAGCGCGTAACAACGCAATCCGTTCCGCAGAAACTGGACGCAGATTCAGCGTCAACGCTACAACCTACTCACTGATAGCTAATGGATGTCGGACTCATCGCCCTCTTCATCGCCACCCTCACGCTCATGGCATCCTTCGGCGGGGGGCTGTTTGACGTGCTGGTGAACGAAGAAAACCTGGTTCGGGGCTTTCCCGACAGCATTACCCACGTGCGGAACTACTGGAAATACCGCAATCCCGGCGATTTTTATAAAGTGCTCTCGCCTGTTTTTGGTTTGTCGGCCATTGCCGCCGTCGGCTGGTATTGGTCTGATCCTGTCGGGCGGCAGTGGTTGGTGCTGGGCGCCATCGGCTGCTTTGCGCTGACGCAGTTTATTACGGTGGTTTATTTCTTTCCGGGCAACAGGATTCTTCGCGAATCGCCTGTTGACGAGGCTGTTGCCATGATGCAACGCTCCCGAAAAACGCGGTTATACTGGGATTATTTTCGGCAATTTCTAACCCTGACAGGGTCAATCTTATTGCTGCTGGCTATTGCCAGACAGGGCTGATCGTGGCATCGTAGCCAGGTATTTCAGCAACGGGGCCAGGCATATGGCCTGCTTCATCTGGCCGGAATTGATGATTTCCCAGGCTTCGGCGGGCGATACCAGATGCACCGTGATCTCTTCAGTGTCTTCCAAGTCCTGCGCCTGAACCCGGTCAACGTCTATGGCCAGGAATGTGTAATTTAGATTCGTATGCGTGCCCGTATTGGCCGATGCCGTCATGAACAGTTGCCATGTACCACCGCCAAAACCCGTTTCTTCGAGCAGTTCGCGTTGCGCTGTAGCCAGCAGATAAGCCTCGGAGCGGGGATCAACGCCGGGCGGTGGCGGGTCTACGGCACCGGCACAAAGCTCAAACAGGGTCTGCCCAACCCCGTGCCGATAGATTCGGATGAGCACCAGCTGCCCGGCCGTAGTAACGGCCACCACATTGATCCAGTCTGTATACTCAAACAGGTAATAATCAGGCATATAGCCACCCTTAGCCAGTCGCACGGCATCTTTGCGCACGGTGAGCCAGCGTTCTCTGTAAACGTAGTCTGACCCTTCTGTCTGCCAGGGAAGCGGGTCATCGGGATATGATGGTGGGATCATGGGGTTGAGTGCGGCTGTTCATGCCGTGCATCACGTTGAGGTGCGGCAGGGTGATAAGCGAGAGAAACAAAAACAACAACGGCAGCGGGTCCCAGGTTTGGGCATAGAGGTACCACCAGCTCCCTGTCAGCAGTAGTCCAAGCAGGGCAATGGCCGTAAACGGTAGTGACCGAAACCACACCTGCCGGGCCGACAGCGGGTTTTGGGGACGGTTTTTCAGGTAATGATAAATTGTCTGGAACGAACTCAACGCGTGCCAGCCCCCAAAATACAGGGCAAATGCCACCAGCAGCGGCAAGGGCCAGGTCAGCAATAACAGGCAACCCAGCCGCACCAGACGCCTGCCGTCGACCAAACAGCGACGCGTCTGTTGAGCCAGCCCAAACAGGCCGGCTATTGCGGCCAAACCACCACCCAGCCACAAAGCGGTATGGGCCACGCACCACGCCCAAACCTGCATAGGAGCCGGACTACCCTGGGTGAGACGGGCCAGAATAGGCGTAACGTCGGTGGGGTGGGTTAGCAGCAAAAAAGACAGCACCCAATAACCCCACCCAAACCGCACTACCGTCCAGGGCAGGGTCAGAGGCACGTGTTCTATGTCGGTTTCGCCAAAATGCCAGGCCGAGATAAGCAGAAAAATTAACAGGCTGGCAGTGGGAAAAAAGTACCACAAAAGGCCATACAAGCCCATGGTGAGCAGGTATTTGACCACAAAAGCCCCAATCGAGTAACCCCGGTTTGTGCGGCGGGCCGTTTCTTCATCAATTAAGTGGTCAATAGCGCCGTGGGGGATGCCAATGCCAAAGAGCAACAAAACAACCACCAACCACTGTGCCCATTGGGGCACATAGCCATTAGTTAGTTGCCATACAATCAGCAACATACCACACCCAATGCTCACGAGCGATGGCGTCTGAGCGATGCGGCGGGCCGTCCAGTTCAGTGCTTCCATTGTTTAACCAACTGGCTTAAAAAGGGCACGTAAGGCAACCGGCTAATCATGCTGACCTCTGCAAGAAGGGATGACTCTTCGTCCAGAAACTGCAATATCTGCCGGAAGGATGTGTAGCGGTATAACCTCGAAAACACGTTTAGCCCCATACCCGGCTGCTCAGTAAGGATGCCCAGCAGCAGCCGGTCGTAGAAACGAAAACGCCCGGTGGTAATGGGCCAGTCGGCGGGTTGGGTATTGCCATACGCATTGGCCAGTTGGGTGCAGTCGTGACCAATGCGTCGGAATGCGTAGCCCGTGGTAGCTTTCACCATACCCGCCGCCGTTCCCAGCAGCATTTCGCCGGCAGGACCAAACCGGGTAAAGGGGTAGTCGGTCATGGGTATCTGACCCTGCTCCGTCGATTCCACACTAAACATCACGCCCGGATAGCGGCGGCTGATGTAATCGGCCAGCATATCGTCGTAACGAACGGTGGTATAGGCCATTGCTCTGGAAAAGGCCGTAATTTCGATGAGGGCCTCATTATCTGAAAAGGGCAGCACGTAAGCGAACTGAACAGCGTCCTGCTGGGGTACCCGGAAGTCCATCAGCGTGGCCACATGCTCGCGAAAAACGGGCGTTTCGGTGCGGACAAACCACCCGCGAAAATGTTGCGACAGGTTCCACCGGCCGGGCCGGACGGGGGTCTGATGGCGGCTGCTGAACACCTGTTTCGCCCAAAAAGTAGCGTCTTCAGTCACCAGCGTGAACTGCCTGTTCGCCTGGGTTAGCTCACGCACCTCGGCCTGCACCACCTGAATGTTGGGATTAGCGGGCAAAAATGTCTTCTCGAAATAGCGAAAGAACGCCTCACCCGCAATGTAGTGATAGGTGTAGGGTGCAATGGGTTGCGTTTGCCCAAAATCGGGCGACTGGAATTCGATATCCGTCCAGGACTTTGTCACCAGGTGTTGCAGGGGATGGTCATCGGTTCCCCAAAAGCACCACGAACGCTGAAGGGGAACACCATCGGAAAGCAACAGGACGCGCCACGATGACCAGGCCGGTTGCTGAGCCAGCTGATACAATAGCTGATATCCGGCACAGCCAGCGCCCACCACAGCAATATCGTAAGTAGTTTTTCTCATCTGTCACGGTGTCAGTAGCAAGCGTGAACTAGCACGTAAACACACCGCAGCCCAGAACTGTTTAACCTGTTTTATGTCAAAACAGCCTAAAAAACCAATATTGCCTCTATTTCATTAACGTTCATTGTCGCATCCAGGCCAACAGGCAAAGCCAGATTTGGGCTAACATGGCCTACCGGCACGTTGAAAGCCATGGGATAAGTATAAGTAGCTACGGAATCGGCGATGATCTGCGCTGGTGTTTTGCCAAAAGGCAACGACGTATTGTCACGCATATCGGAGAAATTACCCACCAGCAGGCCGGCAAGATTGGCCAGTTTACCCGCCCGCCGTAGTTGGATCATCATTCTGTCGAGTGAAAAAAGCGTCTCGTCGATGTCTTCGATAAACAGCAGGTGCCCGTCCCAATCTACCTCCGACGACGTGCCCAACGTATGCAGCAGCAGGGAGAGATTGCCGCCCGCCAACGGTCCTGTAGCTTGGCCGTTTCGGTTTAGTTGATGAGCCTTTACAGTATATGGGGGTACTTTTAAGCCAAAGAGCCACTGCCGGAGCGTTTCGATATCCTGCTCGATCTGCGGTAGCCGGAACCCACGGGGCATGATGCCATGTAGCGTGGCCAGACCCAGCTGCTGACAATGGCTGAGCAGTACCGTGACATCGCTGAAACCCACAAGCCATTTCGGCTGGGTAAGCAACGGCGTAAAATCGACCAGTTCAATAAGTCGGTAGGAACCATACCCCCCGCGCGCCGCAAAGATGGCCTTGATGCTTGGCTCGTTGATGGCGTACTGAAGATCGGCGGCACGTTGGGCATCGGTACCCGCAAAACCACCCGCATGCAATTGCAGGGTCTCCCCTTCCCAGACCGTGAGTTGCCAGTCGTTCCTGATCACGTCGAAAGCGGCCTGTAAATCGTCATAAGCAAACGGGCTGGCCGGCGCCAAAATCGCCACCGTATCACCGGGGCGCAGAGAGGGGGGTGTGAGCATTATAAAAGGGATTTACGAGCGGTCCGCCGCTGCGGTACGATTGACGAATTACGATTTTTGCTGACGCATCAACCTGCTGTAGAGCAAACTCTAGCGTCAGCAAAAATCGTAATTCGTCAATCGTAATTCGTAAATCGTAATTCGTACATCCTTCAATTTAACGCCGCTTCCACTGTGTCGTCCAGTTGGTCCAGGTCGACCAGGGTACCCCGGCTGCCTTCGGCGGTAGATTGCGACATGATGGTGAACTTACGCCCCCACTCAATTTCATTATACCGGTACGAAAAGCGGCTGTGGACGGTTTGGTTGAAGGTATCTTCGGTGCCGCGCAACAGGATCAGAAATTCGGCATCGCTTTCGGCCAGTTGCTCCTGGGTGCAATTATAAAGCGGACTATCTTCGGTAATCGGGTGCACCAGTGTCCAGTTGGCGGGGAAAAAGCTGACTTTAGCGCGTTCCAGCTTCAGGGCATAGTACCGTCGGCTGATACTACCATCGTCTTTCTTCTCCAGCCGCGACATTGACACCTCTACCTGCACATCGATGAGTTGATTGGTGCGCTGATTAATGATCCGAAACATCCAGCCGTTGATGTCGAGATACGGGGCGAAAAGGGCCGTTTTTGAGTAACGGATGCTGGCCACTGGCCGCGAAAAGCGACCGTACATCAGGCCCGTGGCGAGGGCAAACAGTAACAGTCCAAACATCGACTCGATAGCCGCCAGACCGCTGGTCCAATAGCCCGCCGGACTAATATGCCCATAGCCCACGGTGGTCAGCGTTTGCGAGCTGAAAAAGAAAGCGCCCATGAAGCGACCAAAGGACGTATCGGGCGTGACCTTCTCCAGGCCAACCAGGTTTTCGTAGCCCAGTAAACCATACAGACCCGCAAAGAGGGTGTTAGCCGACACATAAAAGATGAGCACCACCGTCAGAAAACGTACCCAGGAAATGGTGATCAGGCGGTGGTAGAGGTTCAGGTGATTCCAGAAATCCTGATGTGCCCGTACCACATTAAACGACCCATCTTTGTTGACCAGCCGCGAGGAGGCATCATTAATTTTGGTACCAAACCCGAGGTCTTCCCGCTTTACTTCCTGTTCTACGAGTGTACTACTCCCCCTTTTCCGGTCGGCCAGCCGGTGTTCATCGGCCTGGGCTTTTGCGGTGTCTGACGCTATTGTTGGTGCCGAAACGGTGGTTGTTTTTTTGGCCATACGCTGCATGGATATATGCCAGTAGTACAAATCTGTCTGGCGTTTAATTCATGTTAAAAAACGTAAACGGGGCAACGCTTCGTCCCGGAAATACATCTCAGGGTTGGTACCGCCTATCCGTATTTACTACTAGCTTAACCGTATAATGCCCCTGTTCGCACGAAATCAGTACCGGTTCAACCCCTACCATTCGTTATTTGTCAACTACGCAACCGCCTAACCACCTGTATGCACCAGTCGTTACTCAACCGCTTTTTTACCTTTTTATTAATCCTGTCGGTCCCCTTTGCGGGCCAGGCACAGGGCATTCGGGGCGTGGTAAAATCAGGCACGGGTCAGCCCATGTCGTTTGCCACAATTGCCGCCAAAGGCACTACACTGGGCACCATCGCCAACGAAGAGGGCCGTTATGACCTGCCCCTGAAACCTGGTCAGTATGAGATCGTTTTTCAGTTTCTGGGCTACAAAGCCGAAACCAAAGCGGTCACTATAGCCACTGACTACCAGACAATTGATGTTACTATGGCCGAGCAGGCCATCAAATTACAGGACGTGAAAATTGGCAAGAACACCGAAGACCCGGCGGTGAGCATCATGCGGCGGGCCATTGCCAAAGCCCGCTTCCACCAATTACAGGTGCAGCAGTTTAAAGCGCGGGTCTACACTAAATCGTCTTTTATTGTGCACAAGCTGCCACTGACGTTTTTGTACAAAGACAAGCTGAAAGAACTAGAAAAGGAATCAAACATCAAAGTAGGTCAGCCAGTACTGAACGAGAACGTAGCTGAGGTTGAGTTTAAGTTGCCCAACACCGTAAAGCAGCGTATTGTGGCTAGCCGTAACTCACAGGTAGACAATCAGTTTGTGCAGGTTAATGCCTATTACAACGCCAATCTTTACCCGGCCAAACTCTTGGGTGCGGTATCGCCGCTGGCACCTAATGCCTTTGGCTACTACAAGTTTGAATACGAAGGCACCTTCCATGAGCAGGGCGTCGATGTGTCGAAGATCAAGGTTATCCCCAAACAGTATGGCGACGGGGTTGTGCGGGGTACAGTCTACATTATTGAGGATACCTGGGCCATCTACAGTGCTCAACTGGAAACCATCAACGAACAGGGTTTTACGATAAAGCTGAAATCGACCTGCAGCCCGATCAAATCGGTCTGGATGCCCGTGAGTCAGCAGTTCGACGTCGACGGGTCATTTATGGGGGCTACCTTTTCGGCGCAGGCGGTGCGCAGTCAGAGCTTCCGCGATTTTGTGATTAACCCTGGTTTTGTGGAAGACGTGAAGGTGGTCGACGAGCGATTTAATGCCCCGGCCCGCACGCTGAGCAAAACCGACGTGAAAGCCCAGCCCTTTGCCGAGGCCGTGGCGAAACAGAAAGAGTTTTCGACTAAAAACCTGAAGCAGCTCGTCAAAGAATATGAAAAGCAGGAATACAAAGCCCGCAAGGCCCGCAAAGAAGACGTGGCCGTAGTCCGCAATGACTCTACCGTGATCGACTCGCTGGCCCGCAAACGCAGCAACGCCTTCTGGGATTCGCTCCGCACGGTGCCGCTCACCAAGGCTGAGGTGGTCAGTTACCAGAAAAGCGACAGTCTGCGCGTAATCAAGCTCGGCACCGCCCCCACCGACAGCCTGAAAAAAGCGCAGGCGGCGGCAAAAAAACGGAAAGCCAATAACCCTTTCAGCCTGCTGTTTGGCAAACACAACTGGAACCCTTCGCGCCGTACGTCGTGGCATTGGCATGGCCCCGTTGATCTGGAAAGTGCCTATTTTAACACCGTCGAGGGTTTTCCGATCACGGCTTCGCTACGTTTCAACCGTCGGCTCGATAGCCTGAAACAAAATCGCATGGCCCTCAGCGGCCTGGCCCGCTACCAGACCGGTCGGCAGCAGTTTGTAGGCTACGGCACGGCTTCCTACACGCACAAAACCACCGCTGTTGAGCTGTCGGGCGGGCGGTTTGTGTCGCAACTCAACGAGAGCAACCCCATTGAGCCCGTGCTGAACACGCTTACAACGGCGTTTTTCGAGCGCAACCTGATGAAGCTCTTTCAGAAGGATTACCTCAAACTAAGCCTGACCACTCAGCCCAATGAAGGCCGTTTCCGGTTGGGCGGCAGCCTGGAATACGCCGAACGTACTGAACTGGGCAACTACAAAGAGAGCATCAAGCCGCTGATCAACTGGGCCTATTTCAGCTATACGCCAAACCGACCCGCCACTAGCGAGGTAGAGAGTGCGGGCTTTCCGGTGCATCAGGCCCTGACTCTGAACCTGAACGCCTCGCTGCGCCTAGGCGAACTGCGCTACCGCATACGCAACGGCAAGCGGATTCAGCTCACCAACAGCGAGGCCCCGCTGGTTACATTCAATTACCGCAAAGGCATTTCAGGTGTGGGCAATTCGGATATTGACTATGATTTTGCGCAGCTAACCTGGCGGCACTCAGTCGAAACGGGTATCCGCAGCCGACTGGCCTATCAACTATCAGCGGGCGGATTCCTAACCGACAAATCGGTGTATTTTCCTGACTTTAAGCACTTTCAGGGTAACGAATTCTTTTTGCAAATGGGCGATCCGGTCAGTGCATTTCGGTTTTTGCCCTACTACCAGTACAGCACCCGCAGTCGCTTTGCCGAGGCCCACGTGCTGATGGAATATCGTCAGTTGCTGCTTACGCAGCTGACACTGGTACGGCTGGCGGGCTTTAGGGAAAACCTATTTGTGCACTACCTCGCCACCCCCGCCAGCCGCAACTACACCGAAGTCGGCTACGGCCTCGACGGCCTCATTCCGGGCTTCCCTTTCTTTCGCGTCGAAGTGGTGGGTCGTTTCCAGGGCGGCAACTACCTCGGCACCGGTTTCCTCATCGGCACTACCATGCGGTTCGGAGGCAATTGAGGTCAAGATCTGCTGTCCAAGACGGTCCACGGTGGTTGTTTCGCGCCTTGGATGGGTTTCACTCTGGTGTGGCTGCTTGTCCCGTAGGGATTTAACAGCGTAGCGTCGGTAGAAAAATGACCCCGAATTGCTTCTGCGTGCCGTAGGTACGCTACTGGTGACGTACCTACGGCACGTAGGAAGGGTAAAACCCCAACCCCACCGCTACCGACGCTACGCTGTTAAATCCCTACGGGATAAGCAGCCACACCAGAGTAAAACCCACACTCGCGTTTTTCACTTTTATGAGGAAGCATTGTAGAAAATCGGTAGCTTGTAACATTATAATTGAATACAGTCTAACCGCAACAAGGTTATCCCACTACGGTGCTAATTGACCCCGAAGGAAAAGTAGTAATAAAAGACGTTCACTTATCCGAATTACAGGCCACATTGCGTAAGCTCAACTTGTATAAATAAACAATTGCCTCGAACCCAGCAGAAGACGGAAGGCATAAAACTCCTTAACGCAAAAAAAGAAGGGTTGATAGCAAATGCTATCAACCCTTCTTTTTTGCCTGTGATCCGGCTGGGATTCGAACCCAGGACCCATACATTAAAAGTGTATTGCTCTACCAGCTGAGCTACCAGATCATTCCTGACAGCCGTGCGAGTGCCGTTTTGGGACTGCAAAAGTAGGGTTTCGTTCTGGCGAACACAAGCCGGGTGTCAAACTTTTTTTAATCTCTGGGTCAAAATTACCGCGTCAACCGCTTCCCGCACATCGTGAACGCGCAGGATAGATGCGCCCCCCAGTAAGGCAACCGTATTCACTACCGTGGTGCCGTTCAGAGCGAATTCGGCACTGGTATTCAGTGTCTTATAAATAGTCGCCTTGCGCGATAGCCCTACCAGTATGGGGGCGTCGAAGACGGCGAAAGCAGCCAGTTCGCGGAGTAGCAAAAAATTTTGATCAGCCGTCTTGGCAAACCCAAATCCAGGGTCGATGATTACCTGCACCGGCCCGTATGACCGGAGTTTGGTTAGTTGGTCGGTTAGTTCAGCCACTACGTCGGGTACCAAATCCGTATAATGGGTCAGCGACTGCATGGTTTGGGGCGTGCCGCGCAGGTGCATCAGCACGTAGGGTACCCCCAACCCGGCCACCGTGGCAAACATGTCTGCGTCCAGCGTCCCGCCCGACACGTCGTTGATCATGGCCGCGCCCTGCTCTACAGCCTGCCGCGCCACGTCGGCCCGGAAGGTATCGACGGATATAAGCGCGTCGGGGAAGCTGTTGAGGATTGCTTCAATCACAGGTAGTACGCGGTCGGCCTCTTCGGTGGGACTAATGGTTGTCGCGCCGGGTCGGGTTGAGTAGCCACCTACGTCGAGAAATGTAGCCCCCTCGTCGAGCATACGGGCGGCCGTCGCCACGGCGGCCGTCGCCACCTCAAGTCCTACCTCCAGGCGACTGCCGGCGTAGAACGAATCGGGCGTACTGTTGATGATTCCCATCACCCTCGGCACGGTCAGGTCGACGGTTTGTCCCCGGCAGATGATCGTTTTTTTCGTAATTTCGGCCATCAAAAACAGTCCAATGTTTAACGTTTAGTGTTCAATGTCAACAGCTCTGTCAACAGTAAACTTTAGACCTCAGCAACCAGTTGCCTTCGGCTGTCTACTTTAACCATTGGACTTTAGACTTTAAACTTATTTTGTCCACAGAATCCCAATATCGGCAGGTAATTCAGCGCTGCAAGGACTTGTTCCTGAAAAAAAATCAGGACTACGGCACGGCCTGGCGCATTCTCCGGTTGTCGAGCATTACCGATCAGATTTTCATCAAAGCCCAGCGCATCCGCACGTTGCAGGAAAAGGGCGTGAGCAAAGTAGGCGAAGGCATTGAGCCTGAGTTTGTAGGTATCATTAACTACTGCGTGATGGCTCTGATTCAGATTCAACTTGCCGCTGATGCCCGCACCGATATTCCTACCGACGAACTGGAGCGCCTCTACGACGGGCAGATGAATCAGGTGATGGATCTCCTTTTCGCCAAAAACCACGATTACGGCGAAGCCTGGCGCGATATGCGCGTTAGCTCCATGACCGACATTATTCTGATGAAGCTACTGCGTACCAAGCAGATTGAAGACAACCAGGGAGCTACGCTGGTCTCGGAAGGGGTGGAAGCCAACTACATGGATATGATCAATTACGCCGTTTTTTGCCTTATTAAGCTAACCTTATGAACGCCACCACACCACAGCCACCAATGAAGGCGCGCATTTCGAAAACGCTGATTGCCGCCCGCATTGCCCGTTTTGCCGTTGGCATTCTGTTTGTCATCTCCGGCCTTATCAAACTCAACGACCCCGTAGGTACGCAGATTAAGATGGACGAATACTTCGAAGTATTTGCCCAGGATCTACCTGTGCTGGCTCCGTTGTTTACTGCCACCCTGCCCTACATGCTCATTATTGCCGTGTTCATGTGTGTGGCCGAAGTGGTGCTGGGTGTGGCCCTGCTGGCTTCGTTCCGGCCCAAACTGACCACGTGGTTGCTGCTGCTGCTGGTCAGCTTTTTCACATTCCTTACCTTCTATTCGGCCTACTTTAACCGCGTCACCGACTGTGGTTGTTTCGGCGAGGCCCTGAAACTCAAACCCTGGACGTCGTTTACCAAAGATGTGGTGCTGATGGTGCTCATTCTTTACATCATCGGCCACCGCAACCGCATGAAATCGCGCAAAACGGGCTGGCTTGTGTTCATGTCGCTGATACTGTCGGTTGGTTTAGGCGTCTATGCCATCCAGTACCTTCCGCCCTGGGATATGCTGCCCTACGCAGTTGGCAAGAGCATCCCTACGCAGATGAAACCGTCGGAACCACTTCGCTATGAGTATATTATGACCAAAAATGGCAAAACGGAACGCTTCGACAAGTACCCCACCGACACCACCTATAAGTTCAAGGAGATGGTGTTGCTCAATGAATCGGCTAAGCCTAAGATTACCGACTACCGCGTCTGGAATGATGCCGAAGGTGATTTCACAGAACAGACGTTTCAGGGGAACAAACTCTTTGTGATCGTTAAAGACGTGAAGCATGTCGACGCGGGGGCCATACCAGCCATCCGGTCGCTGGTTAATAGCCTCAAAGGCACTGCCGTCACGCCTATTCTGCTCACATCGGCCTCCGACGAGGCCATCAACACGTTCAAGAAAGAGTTTCAGTTGGTGCTGCCCACCTACAAGGGCGATGCCACTGTACTGAAAACAATCATGCGCACCGACCCCGGCACCTGGCTTCTCAGCAATGGTATTGTTCGGGGCAAATGGCACCACAACCGCACACCCGATAAAGAGACGGTACTGGGGCTTGTTAAATGAAAAACATCTTCCTGATCGGTATGCCTTCGTCGGGTAAGACGACGCTGGGCAAACGGCTGGCCCGCGAACTGCACTATCATTTTACGGACACCGACAAACTCATTCAGCGGGAAGAAGGAATGACGGTTGCTCAGCTATTCGAAAAGTTTGGCGAAGCTCATTTCCGCGAACTGGAAGCCCGCGTGCTGCGCACCATTAAACCTGGTGTCAACCTGGTAGTGGCTACGGGCGGTGGTATGCCCATCTACCACGATAACATGGCCTATATCAAAACCACGGGCGTATCGGTATTTTTAGATGTCCCGCCCGAAGTCATCTGGGAACGGATGCTGCTCCATGCCGAACAACACCCCAATGAGCAGGCCGAACGCCCCCTCTTCGACGCCGCGGACAGCGACCTGCTCACCAACCTGCGCCTGAAACACCAGGCCCGTCTGCCCATCTACAACCAGGCCGACATTATCCTCTCCGGCCACATCACCGAGCAGGACGTACTAAATCAACTGGGCGACTGGCTATGAGTGGGTACCGCTAGCCTATGACCTTATTCAACTTGCAAACTTGTTTATTGACCCGTATGTTGGTAAGTTGAACACTACAAAACAGCAACATGGCAACGTCACACCAAGGGCACCAAAGGGTGAAAGCCGAGGTCAAAAAAGCTCAAACTAAACCCAGGAGTGGGTTTAATGCTAAAAAGTATGCCGGGACTGTAAAATGGGATCAAGATCCGGTAGCTTATCAGCGCGAATTACGTAGCGATGATTGAGCCTATTTTCGCCGACACGAACGTACTTATTCGGCTACTCAATGGCGATAGTTTGGCCACTGAACTACTTGACGGGAAACAGGTATATATTTCAGTGGTCACTGAAATGGAGATGCAGTGTCAGCCACAACTCACTCGCCCGGAACGGAAC
The DNA here is from genome assembly GCF_017353185.1 of Fibrella rubiginis. Classification (GTDB taxonomy): domain Bacteria; phylum Bacteroidota; class Bacteroidia; order Cytophagales; family Spirosomataceae; genus Fibrella; species Fibrella rubiginis. The sequence goes on from NZ_JAFMYV010000002.1 coordinate 626,512, forward strand.
ATTATTAATGAGTTACTTGCCGATTGCGTCAGTATTGATTTATCACAATCAATAAAACAGCGGGCTATTCAAATTAGATTGACTACTCGTCTTAAGCTTATGGATGCTATTGTGGCAGCTACTGCGACGGATTTAGGTTTCACGCTGCTTACCGCCGACGAGAAGTTTCGTAGTCACAAACAAACTCCAGTGGTGATTTTACCCCCGGTGTTTTGACTGGACCTGCATACGCTTAAACTGCCTCAACACCTGTTTGCCGTATATTTGTAGGGTCTGTTAACCACTACTCATGAACGCCCCGTTTACGCCCGATCTCATCAGTCTTGTTGTTCCCGCGTTCAACGAAGAAGAGAACCTGCCGGTGCTAGTGGAGCGGTTGCGGGACGTGATGGAGCCGCTGGGCCCCTACGAAATCCTGATTATCGACGACGGTAGTACGGATCAGACCAAGGCGGTATTGCGACAGCTGAGTCAGGTGCACGACGAGCTGCGGTTTATTTCTTTTTCGCGGAATTTCGGGCATCAGATGGCCCTCCGGGCGGGCTACGAACACGCCCGCGGTGCCTGCGCCATCAGCCTCGACGCCGACCTACAGCACCCGCCCGAACTGATCCCGACGCTGGTGCAGAAATGGCGCGAAGACTTTGAGGTGGTCTACACCGTGCGCAAACCCGACCCCACGCTCTCGTGGCGGAAACGATTTACCTCGCGCAACTTTTACAAACTGCTCCGGGCGGCATCAGATCTGGAACTGGAAGACGGTGCTGCCGATTTCCGGTTGCTCGACCGGAAGGTGATCGATACGCTAAAGAGCTTTAAAGAGAACGACCTCTTCCTGCGCGGCATGATTTCGTGGGTAGGTTTTCGGCAATGCCGGATCGAGTATGAGCCTGCTGCCCGCTTCGCCGGCACCACCAAATACTCGTTCAAGAAGATGTTTCAGCTGGCCGTGATGGGCATTACCTCCTTTACCACCAAGCCGCTCTATGCCTCGGTGGTACTTGGCCTGCTGATGGCGCTGTTCTCTACGCTTTTCGGCCTTGAGGTGCTGTATGAGTACTTTTTCACCGACGGTATTGTCTCGGGATACACCACAGTGGTGCTGCTGACGCTGCTCATCGGGGGTGCCCAATTCATCGTCATCGGCATTATCGGCGTATATTTGGGCAAAACGTTCGTGGAAGTGAAACAGCGCCCACCCTACATCATTGGCGACACGAGCGAGATTGAGGAAGTCATTACATGGCAAGCACCAGCCCCCCGCGCATACTCTTCACCGTTGACGTAGAAGAATTTGATACGGCCCTCGAATACGGCCACGACCTGTCACTCACTGATCAAATTGCGGTATCGACCAAAGGCCTGCGCCTGCTGGCCGAACGGTTCGAGGCACTCAATGCCCGGACCACCCTGTTCACCACGGCCAACTACGCCCTGCATGAACCTGCACTGATGCAGCAACTGGCCAGGCGCCATGAGATTGCCTCGCACGGGTATTTCCACACGACGTTTGAACCGGGTGATCTGGCTAAATCGAAACAGGCGCTGGAAACGTTGCTGGGCAAGCCTGTTCGTGGGTTTCGGCGGGCGCGGATGGGCGATACCAACCCCGATGAGGTGGCCGATGCAGGTTATGTATACAACTCATCGCTGCACCCCACGTTCATTCCGGGGCGGTACAACCATTGGGGTGAACCACGCTTACCCTTCCGCGAACAGTCGGTATGGCAAATTCCGGCCTCGGTAACGCCCAGGCTACGGCTGCCCCTGTTTTGGCTTAGCCTGAAAAATTTTCCCTTTGCGCTCTACAAGCAACTGTGCCTGGAAACACTCCGCGCCGATGGCTACGTGAACCTGTATGTCCACCCCTGGGAGTTCACCGACCTCTCGGCTTTCGACAAAATTCCGACCTACGTCAAACGCTATTCTGACCACGAACTCCTCGACCGCGTAGAGGCCCTGCTTCGCTTCCTCCGTCAGCACGGTGAGTACGCCACGATGGGTGAGTTTGCGGAAACACTAGAGTCTAAAGTTTAAGGTTCAATGGCTAAAGTTGCGCTTACTACTCCCCACTTTCCCCGCTGGCTGACGGCGCAACGGTTTGCCGGATTCGTTATCGTGCTGCTGACAGCAGTGGCGGCGCAGAAATACGCGCTTGGGCAGTTCAACAACTACCTGATGTTTGCCAAGCCGTTCCATAATCTGTTGATTAACAAAACGATATACGGCCTTCATCCTGATCTGTTTGAAGACAATTACAAGTACAGTCCGACGTTCGCGTGGCTGATGGGGCCGTTTTATTACCTGCCCAACTGGCTTGGCGTGCTGCTCTGGAACCTGCTCAATGCCGTGGTGCTGGTGGCCGGTATCTGGTATTATCTGTCGGATGAAGAAAACGCCAACCGGAAGCGGCTGGTGGTGCTGGCCATTGTGGTGAGCGAGGCGCTGATTACGGCGCAGAACATGCAGAGCAACAACTTCATCGTGGGGGCTATGCTGCTGGGGCTATATGCCTTGCGGAAACAGCAAGTGTGGTGGGCAGCACTGGCGTTTACGCTTTGTCTCTACATTAAATTCTACGGCGTAGGCGCGGCGATCTTCTTTCTTTTTTACCCGAAGAAAGGACAGTTTCTGCTCGCTATGGTCGTCTGGACGGTCTTGCTGGGCCTGGCTCCCTGGACCATGATTCCCTGGGAGAGCGTACTCAGCGAATACGCCGAATGGGGCCGGGTGGTGGTGGTGAGCAAACTGGGCGTACTTATTTCGGTGCCGGGCGTACTGGTGGCCTGGTTCGGTATGGACAAATCCGATGGCAACCTGCGCATTATCGAGCTAGTGGGCATCACGCTCTTTCTGGCTCCCTTCGCCCGATTCAAGCTGTGGCACGACCGACTCTACCAGCGATTGATGGTGGCGTATTTCCTGCTGTTCGTCATCGTTTTCAACAAGATGGCCGAATCACCTACCTACGTGCTGGCGGTAGTTGGCGTGGCGCTCTGGTGGATTGTGCTGCCCAAACCCGCCTCTACCCTCGACAAAGTCCTGCTGGCGCTGGTCATCCTATTCACATCCCTCTCCCCTACCGATCTGTTTCCTAAGCTCTGGCGCGACGCTTTTTTCGTACCCTACAGCATCAAAGCCGTGCCCTGCATCCTGGTCTGGGCACGCATTCAGTATCAGATTTGGGGAGGAAGAAAGGAAGTTTAATGTTTAATGTTTAATGTTTAATGTCTAAGGTTCAACGTTACTTCGCGCTGTTACGCCGAGCACGAAGCAACATTAAACCTTAGACATTAAACATTAAACTCAGGTAAACACAACATCGTCAATCACGTCGGCACCGACTTCTTTGTTGACGACCTGAATGAGTTTTTGTTTGGCGTTGACCAGTTCGTTGCGGAGGGGTGCCGATGATAGCTCGATGTAGAGGGTACGGTCGCGAACGTAAAGGCGGGTGGTGCGTGAGGCGATCATTGGTCCCATCATTTTACCCCAGAACGTTTCGAGGTATGTTTCGTTGAACCGGCCCCGTAACTTATACACCTGCAACAACTTATCGAACGCCTCCTTCACGGTGGTTGTACCCGGATCGCGGGAGGTGGCGCTGACGTACTTTTTAGTCATTACAGGGGTATTGTGAGGCGTGTAAACAAAGATAGCAGACGGGCAATCCGTGCGACCAGTTGCCCGAAGAACATTTTTTAATGGCCTCGCTTAGTGTGCCGATCCTGACGGGGCTGCTTTTCCAGCCGTTTTCTTTTTGTGAGCATACTGGTAAACATCGTCAAACGACTCACCCGCCTGTAGGTCAGCCAGTAGCCGTGTCAGCGCAGCCGAACCGGTGGTGGCCATCCAGCGCGACACCTCGCGGCCAGCCGTGAGGTAGGCCAGCATGACGCGACCGTAATCGCCATAAAAAAAATCACGTGTGGTCTCCAGCGACGACAGTTCCGGTACAAACTGCGGTGACAACCCCGACGGGCCGTGGGCGCGGTAGTTCCATTGGGCATCATATTCCAGAAACCGTACGGCAGCACTGTTGGTGGCGGTAGTGAACCGGTAGTCGACCATCAGGGCCAGGCCCTCATTGAACCACTGCGGCACCTGCCGTTTAATGGTAAACCAGCCCAGCCGGGCAAATAACTCGTCGTGGCAAAGCTCGTGGGCCATTACATCCACGTTGTTGCCGTCGGGGCCCAAAACAAGAAATGAATCTCCCCAGGGCATACCGAGGCTGCACCCGGCCCCTTCACCGCCCGAACAATACTGCGCATACTGGTCCTGCGTAGGGCAATAAATTACCAGTGCCCGCCCTTCCGATTTGCCCCAGAACTGCCGGATACGGTCGTTGGCCTGCTCAAAATGGGCCAGCAACACGTCGCGTTGCCGGGCCGAGGCGTCCTGGCTGATGTAGAGGGTGCGGTTGTTTTCTGTCTGGACAACGAACCGGGGCGAGTACTGGATGGTGAGGCAACGCCAGAGCGATGGAAACAGCAGCAGGGCTGCCAGCGGCAGGGCAATCAGGAGCGAGAACGACCACCGTAGCAAAACAGACCAACGCATGACGTGTTCAACAATGAGCAGGGCTTAACGGTTTCAACCCTATGCCCACTATCCTGATCATTGGCGCTGGCCTGTCTGGCCTGACTGCCGCCCGCGAACTCACCCGCCAGGGCCATACCGTTACCCTTCTCGACAAAGGTCGGGGCATTGGTGGTCGCCTGGCAACCCGCCGCCTCGGCAATGGCCGCGCCGATCATGGCGCTCAATATTTTTCGGCACAAAGTCCCGAATTTCATGCGCTTACGCAGGAGATGAGCCAGGCGGGTGTGGTGCACGAATGGCATCTGGAGCAGTCAGACCCGGCTGGGTTCAGGCATCCGCGCTGGGTTGGCTCCGAAGGCATGAACAGCATTGCCAAATACCTCGCTCAGGGTCTCGACGTGCAGACGGAGTGCACGGTAACGCGCATCGCACCCGCCAAAACGGGTTGGACACTAACCACCACTGAACAAGACAACACACGCATATTCAGCGCCGACGTGCTACTTATTACTGTCCCCGCCCCGCAGGCCCTGGCCCTGTGCGACGCCTCTGGTCTGGCACTGGCCGAAGCCGACAAAGCAGCCCTGGAAGCCATCCACTACGCGCCCTGCCTGGCCGTCATGCTACAACTGAACGGTCCAAGTCAACTACCGGAGCCGGGTGGACTGAAACAAACCGACGGCGATGACCAGCACAGCCCGGTGGCGTGGCTGGCCGATAATGCGCAAAAAGGGATATCGCCCAATCAGACTACCGTCACCCTTCACGCCAGTCACGCTTTCAGTCAGGCACACCTCGACGACCCCGACCAGCAGGCCCTGATCCCCCTGCTCACCGCCGACGTCACCCACTATATCCCCGCCGATTCAATCGTTGACAGACAGATTCACCGCTGGCGCTACAGCAACGCCATCAAGCGCCACCCCACCCCCTTCCTGTCTGCCCAGGCCCACGCACCCCTCCTCTTCGGCGGCGACGGTTTCGGCAACGGCAATGTGGAAGGAGCCTTTTTATCGGGACTGGCGATGGGGAAGAGGGTTCAAGGTCTAAAGTCTAAAGTCTAAAGTCTAATGTCTAAAGTTGCTTCGCGCGTACTGTTTCAGTGCGAAGCAACTTTAGACATTAGACTTTAGACCTTGACCCCCCTTCCCCTACCTTTGCCCCATGATTGAGATTGGACGGAACAACCGGTTGACGGCCCTGCGGATGACCAGCGTGGGCATGTTTTTGGGCGATGATGACGAAAACGATATCCTGCTGCCCAATAAATATGTGCCCGATACACTCCGTGAGGGCGACGAAATAGAGGTATTTGTCTATACCGATTCTGAAGACCGGCCTATTGCCACCACCCTGCGTCCTGCCGTAACGCGCGATGAGTTTGGCGCGTTGCAATGCGTGGCAACGGCTCCGTTTGGGGCATTTATGGACTGGGGGTTGGAAAAAGACCTGCTCGTGCCGCTTCAGGAGCAGGCCGAACCGCTGGTGGTGGGTCGCTGGTACGTGATCTACTGTGGGTATGATACAAAATCCGGTCGGTTGATTGGCTCAACCAAGATTAATTCGCTGATCGACGATGAGGCACCGGAAGACCTGAAAGAAGGTGATGAAGTGGTTGCGCAGATTTACGAGCGTACCGACCTGGGCCTGAATGCTATTGTAAACAACGGGTTTCGGGGGTTATTCTACGCCAATGAGTTGTTTAAACCACTCCGCAATGGCGACAAAGTACGGGCGTATGTGAAGCGCATCCGCGACGACGGGCGGGTTGACCTGAGCCTGCAACCCATGGGTTACGCCAAAGTAGAACCCAACGCCCAGGCCATCCTTGATAAGCTCAACGCCAGCAATGGCTTTCTGCCGCTGACGGATAAGTCTGATCCACAGGTTATTTACCGGGCACTCGCCATGAGCAAAAAAACCTTTAAGCAGGCCGTGGGGGCACTTTATCGCGAACGAAAAATTACCATCGGTGATGATGGCATTCGGTTGAGCTAGGATGATCGGTACGGATATATTCACCGCTAAACGTTTTCTGGAAGAGGGTACTGTGGTAGGCATACCCACCGAAACGGTGTATGGACTAGCCGCCAACGCCCTTGATCCCGACGCAGTGCTGACCATTTTCCGGGTGAAAAACCGGCCTGCCTTTGACCCACTCATTGTGCATACCGATACGCTGGAAAAGGTGCGGTCGCTGGTGCTGGCTATGCCCCCGCTAGCCGAAAAATTAGCGCGGGCGTTCTGGCCCGGTCCGCTGACGTTGCTATTGCCCAAACAACCGCACATTCCTGACCTGACCACGTCGGGCCTTGCGCGCGTGGCCGTACGGATACCCAATCATCCGCTTACGCTGAGTTTGTTAGCTCAACTCGATTTTCCGCTGGCGGCACCGAGTGCTAACCCATTCGGCTACATCAGTCCCACTACGGCGCAGCACGTGGCCAACCAGCTTGGCGATCAGGTACCGTATATCCTCGACGGAGGACCCTGCCAGATTGGGCTGGAGTCAACAATTGTTGGTTTTGATGAAGCCGGGCAACCCACCGTTTACCGACTTGGCGGCATGGCGCTGGAACAGATCGAGGCCGTGACGGGGCCGCTATCCGTAAAGGACCATTCCAGTTCGAACCCCGCCGCCCCAGGTATGCTCAGCAGCCATTACGCCCCCCGCAAACCCGTCACGCTGCTCCGGCCTGGTCAGCTACCGGCGCCTGAAGCTTACGCAGGTACCTTGGTATTCAGTGAGTTACTGCCCGGCATTTCCGAAAGTTACCAGCTTCAACTCTCTCCTTCCGGCAACCTGAATGAAGCGGCAAAAAACCTGTTTGCTCACCTTCGTGCCCTCGATACGCTACCCGTAACACACATATATGTGCAGCTCGCCCCGGAGCAGGGACTTGGCCGCGCTATCAACGACCGATTACGGCGGGCAGCGGCCAGATAACAAAGAAGGTATCCACCAGGGGTAGATACCTTCAACGAGTACAACAAAACCACAGTTCGATGAGCCAGCGGCCAAAGCCGCCAACGCAACACCTAAGCCTGTGGGTCTGCCGTTATATTTTGGTTTACTGTTTAATGTCTAAGGTTCAACGTTGCTTCGCGCTCGGCGTAACAGTGCGAAGCAACATTGAACCTTAAACAGTAAACAGTAAACTCTCTTTACGCGTCGATCAAAAACTCATCGTGCTGACTCACGTCGAGGCCTTCTTTCTCGTCGGCTTCGGTCACGCGCAGGGGCAGAATCATGTCGGTTACTTTCAGCAGCAGGAATGACATGCCGAAAGCGAAAGCAGAAACCACCACCAGGGCCAGCAGGTGTTCGAAGAACAGGCCCGTTTCGCCGAAGGCAAGCCCCTCGACCGTTACGGCTGAGTTAACACCTTTGCTGGCGAAGATGCCCGTCATCAGCATGCCGACCATACCCCCCACACCGTGGCAGGGAAACACGTCGAGGGTATCGTCGAGGGTTGATTTTGAGCGGAGGTGCGCCACATAGTTCGACACCATCGAGGCAACGGTACCGATAAAAATGGCCGTTGGTATCGTTACAAAACCAGCTGCGGGCGTAATAGCCACCAGGCCAACTACCGCACCGATACAGAACCCAAGGGCCGACACTTTCTTGCCACGGGCCGCATCAAACAGCACCCAGCCCAGGCCCGCCGCCGCCGCCGCCGTGTTGGTCGTCGCGAAGGCCGTAGCCGCCAGTGGCGAGGCACCCACCGCCGAACCGGCATTGAAACCAAACCAGCCAAACCACAGCAAACCCGTACCCAACAATACGTATGGTATGTTGGCAGGTGGCAGAATAGCCGCCTCTACGTGCGACTGACGACGTTTCAGGTACAACGCACCCGCCAGGGCAGCCCACCCCGCCGACATGTGAACCACAGTGCCACCGGCAAAATCAAGCACCCCACGTTTGAACAGGAACCCATTTGGGTGCCAGGTCCAGTGAGCCAGCGGAGCATACACGAAGAGGCTGAAGAGAATCATAAACAGCACATACGACCGGAAATTGATCCGCTCGGCCATTGACCCGGTGATCAGGGCGGGGGTGATCACGGCAAACTTTAACTGAAAGAAAGCGAACACCGCCAGGGGGATGGTTGCGGCCAATGACCAGGGCTTACCATCGAGCACACCCTTGAACATCAGAAATGTGCGGGGATCGCCAATAAAACCACCGATCGAGTCACCGAAGGCAAGGCTGAAACCACACACCACCCACAGGATGCTGATGACACCCATGGCAATGAAGCTCTGCAACATGGTCGAGATCACGTTCTTGTTATTCACCATGCCACCGTAGAAATAAGCCAGACCGGGGGTCATCAGCAGTACCAGTGCCGTGGCCATCAGCATCCAGGCGGTGTCGCCGGTATTGATACCTTCCGTCACGATCTGCGTGGGAACAGACGGGCTCAACACGGCCCATACACTGATTGCCAGCAAGATAAGCAGGGGAACTAGAGCAGGTTTTTTCATGACTCAGAATTGGTTTTGTTGTAAGGATTAAAACTTGAAGATCGCCGCCATGCCCAGCGTGGTTTGGCTCTTGGTGAGCTTACCGTCGCCGTTGATGAACTTGTTTTTGCTGTAACTGTCGACCCGGAATTCAGGCTTGAGCAACACGTGACCATTGCCGGTAGTGATGTTACCCGTGATCGTGACTGAGTTGACCGAAACACCTGTACCATCGGCGGCAACCAGCGCGCGGGCACCACCCGTATTGTCGAATACTTCGTAGCGGGCACCCAGACCGAATTTGTCCGACACGGCGTAGTTTGAGTAGATGGCTACCCCACCCCAACTGGTCGATTTGTCAACATACGTACCGGTAGCATAAGGATTAAGCTGCTGATAACCACCTGTTTGCGAACCGTAGGCCGCGTTTAACCCCAGAAAGAACTTGGGCGTAATCTGGTAGGTGGTGGTTAAGTCGAAGATGGAATACGTACCCGTGGTATCGGTACCAACAGCGGCGTCGGGCTTGGTGCGTACGTTTGCTTCGTTAGAAATAGCCGTGTTCAGGTAGATATTCCAGCCGCTAACGGGAATCAGGGCCAGTTGAGCGATGAAGCCTTTTGCCCGGTTGTTGTCGAAACTCCGGTCGATGTTGTTCACCAGTCCCACCATCAGCGAAGCCTTGTCGCTGATGGCATATTGGGCCTTCACGCCCAGGTGGTAGAAAGGCCCGTTGTTAAAGAGGTTGGAGAGCGAGTAGTTGTAGTTGACCGGAGCATCAATCACCTCATAACCGATGTGCGTACCAAACTGACCTGCCGTAAAACTCAGTTTAGAGGTGGCTTTCAGGGTCAGGTAAGCCTGCTTGATGGCTAAGGCCGTTGACGTGGCCGCCCCAGAATTCAACGACACCGTGTTGCCGTAGTTGCCCAGGTCGGCGTTGTTACCAAACGCCAGGTCCATTACCGCGTCGACTTTTTCAGAGGTATAAGAGGCTTTAGCCTGCACAATGCCCAGCTGAAACTGCCCGGCCCGCTGATCGAACGCCCGTGCCGAGCCGTTTACGCCCGTGTTCATGCGGTCGATGGGATTGTTGAAGTTGCCGAGGTAATAAAAGTCGAGGTAACCCGAAAAGGTAAATTTACCTGTGTCTTCACCCTCCTTAGGAGCGGTAGTCGCAACGGCAGAAACAGCCTTTGGCTTGGCCACATCCGTGGTATCACCGGCTTGAGCAGCAAAACCAGCACTTACTGAAAATGCAAGTAAAATCTGTTTTTTCATCCTTTTTGTTTCGTCAAACCCGACTTTGATTGTGGTAATGAATCGCACAAATTTTATCTAACAAAATGGCCTTTGCAATATTTCTCCTTTATAAATAGGGGTAAATCAGCAATAAAATCGAACATTCCTCATAAATTCACATATTATTTTGGTAAATTTATAGTTACTGGATAAATTGTTGAAACATTATCTATATTCTGCACAGACTCAAAAAGGCCAAATATTATTTGGTTCGCTGTTTTATCCTATTTAATGTTTGTTTACTATCAGTTCGCCGAAGTGAGCTTCTGGACAAAATGATGCAGTCACAAAAAAACCCGCACGAAGCGGGTTCCTTTTACCTAGTTATTTTTAGTGATATCAGGCAACTTTACACTGGATGCCATCCATAGACCGCAGGGCATTGAGTAATGTGTTGGCGGGCGACACCCGCAACGTGCGCGACTGTAGATTGATGGCAATGCCGTCGGTAGGGTCCACCACTTTCATGGATAAACTGCAGGTGCCGGGGTGGGCTTTCAGCAATTCGTTTACCTGCGCCACGAGTGTTTCGCTCAGGCAGGCAAGATCGAGCGTGATGAGCAGTTCCTTGCACAGCTTCTCCCGGATCTCACTCAAATACCGGATGCTCACGGGTTTAAACTCCAGTTGGTCCGAGTTCCAGCGGTTTTGCGTTTTACCCGTTACGTGTAAAAACAGGCCTACCTCCACATACTGCGCCATGCGGGCGTAGTCGTCACCGAAGAGGGTCATTTCCATTGACCCCTGGTAGTCTTCCAGTTTAAAGATCATGAAGGGGTTGCCGTTCTTGGCAATTCGCGTCTGCACCGCCGACACGATACCGCCAATGCGCAAATCGGGTGCGTTGGTTTCATAGACCTTGTCTAGCGTGCAGTTACAAAACCCTTCCAGTTCCACCTGAAACTCGTCGAGCGGGTGGCCGGTGATGTAGAAACCCACCACGTCTTTTTCGTACTTGAGCTTCTCGATCTGATTCCAGGGCGTGACCACCGCGGGTTTTGGCCTCGGCATGGCCACGTCGTTGCCCGCACCACCGCCAAACAGCGACTGCTGCGAGGCGGCCTTCTCGGCATGGTGGGTGTTGGCGTAGCGAATGATCTTTTCAATAAACGTGGCATTGTCGCCCGGCACGATCTCGAAATACTGGGCCCGGTGAATATCGGGGTCCAGCGCGTCGAACCCACCGGCGTAGGCCAGCGATTCAATCGTTTTCTTGTTCACCGTCCGCAGGTTCACGCGGGTGATGAAGTCGTAGATGTCCTGAAAGGGGCCGTTTTCGGTCCGTTCAGCAATGATGTTTTCTACTGCTGCGTCGCCGGAGCCTTTGATGGCCCCCAGCCCGAACCGGATCTCACCTTTTTTGTTCACGCCAAACACCCGCTCCGATTCGTTCACGTCGGGGCCAAGTACCGGAATGTTGATGTTTTTACACTCCTCCAGAAAGAAGGTAATTTTTTCAATGTTGCCCAGGCAGCTTGTCAACACCGCCGCCATGTACTCGGCCTTGTAATGAGCTTTGAGCCAGGCCGTCTGATAAGCCACGAAGGCGTAGCAGGTGGAGTGCGATTTGTTGAAGGCGTAGGCGGCAAAGGCCTCCCAGTCGGTCCAGACTTTGGCGCAGGCTTTGGCGGGTAGCTTGTTGGCGGCGCAACCGTCCATAAACTTACCCTTCATCTTATCCAGCGTGGCGCGGTCTTTCTTTCCCATCGCCTTCCGCAACACGTCGGCGTCGCCTTTGGTGAAGTTACCCAGCTTCTGCGACAGCAGCATCAACTGTTCCTGATACACTGTGATGCCGTAGGTATCAGACAGGTACTCTTCCATCTCCGGCAAATCGTAGGTCACGTCTTCGCGCCCGTGTTTCCGGTTGATGAAGTTGGGAATGTACTGGATCGGGCCGGGGCGGTAGAGGGCGTTCATGGCAATGAGGTCCTCAAACCGGTCGGGCTTCAGGTCCTTCATGTACTTTTTCATGCCGTCGGATTCAAACTGGAAAATGGCGTTTGTCTCTCCCCGCTGAAACAGCTTGTACGGCTCCGGGTCATCGAGCGGAATGTTGTCGATCTCGATCTCGCGACCGTGATTCTGCTTGATCAACCGCAGGCATTCTTTAATGATGGTGAGGTTGCGCAACCCCAGAAAGTCCATTTTGATAACACCCGCATCTTCAATCACCTTACCCTCATACTGCGTGATAATCAGGTTGGTATCTTTCGAGGTCGACACCGGAACGATGTCGGACAAGTCACTTGGTGCGATGATGATCCCCGCCGCGTGAACGCCCGTGTTACGCACGGTACCCTCCAGCCGCCGGGCCTGTTGCAGCACGTTCTGCACCTTCTCGGTGTCGATCAGCTTCATGATCCGACCCGTATTCTGATCGCCCGATTCCAGCGCCCGCATCTTGCGCACGTTTTCTACTTCGTCGGGCGAGATGATGTTGCTGAGGCCCCCCGGCCCGTCAATCGGATCTTCAAAAATCCGTTTGAGGGTCATGTTATAGGTGGGCTTGTCGGGCACGAGCTTAGCCAGGGCGTTGGCATCGTTAAGGGGCAGGTCCATCACCCGCGACACGTCTTTGATGGCCGATTTTGCCGCCATCGTGCCGTAGGTAACGATAGCCGCCACCTGCTGCTTGCCGTACTTATCGACCACATAATCGATCACCTTCTGCCGACCTTCGTCGTCGAAGTCGGTATCGATATCGGGCATGGATTTCCGGTCGGGGTTCAGGAATCGCTCGAACAGCAGGTTGTATTTAATGGGGTCGATGTTGGTGATGCCGATGCAGTACGCCACCGCACTCCCCGCCGCCGAACCCCGCCCCGGCCCGACCATGACGCCAATGTCGCGCCCCGCCTGAATGAAGTCGGCCACGATGAGAAAGTAGCCCGCGAAGCCCATGGTACGGATGGTAAATAGCTCAAAGTCAAGCCGTTCCTGGACCTCCTGCGAAATGTCAACGTATCGTTTTTTAGCTCCTTCGTAGGTCAGGTGTTTCAGATACTCCCACTGGTTCATCACGTCGTCGGTATGCTGCTGAAACTCCTTGGGAATGGGGAAGTTGGGCAGCATAATGTCGCGCTTCAGCTTCAGCGTTTCCACCTTGCCCACGATCTCGTTGGTGTTGTCGATGGCTTCGGGCAGGTCGTGGAAGAGCGTGGTCATCTCCTGGGTGTTCTTGAAATAGAACTGATCGGAGAAGAAGGCGAAGCGCGTGTTTTTGGGCATGGCCTCGTCGTCGCTGAATTCCTTCATGCTCGGCGTACTCTGCTTCTCGCCGGTGTTTACGCAGAGCAGAATGTCGTGTGCCACCCAGTCATCCTGATCCACGTAGTGCGAATCATTCGACGCGATAATCTTCACGTTGTACTTCCGGGCGAACTTCACCAGCACCTCATTGGCTTTGATCTGGTCGGGAATCTCGTGGCGTTGCAGTTCTACGTAATAGTCTTCGCCAAACCGGTCGAGCCACCATTTAAATTCGACCTCACCGGCTTCTTCGCCCTTCTTCAGAATCGTCTTGGGTACCATCGCGCCGATGCAGCAGGTGGAGGCAATCAGGCCCTCCTTATACTGCTCAATCATGGCTTTGGTAATGCGGGGGTATTTGCCGTAAAGACCCTCCATGTAGCCCAATGAACACAATTTGGCCAGATTCCGGTAGCCCTGCGCGTTCTTGGCCAGCAGCAGCTGGTGATAGCGAATGTCTTTTTTCTCTTTCGTAAACTGCTTGATCGTATGGTCTTCGACCACATAAAATTCACAGCCCACAATGGGTTTGATGCCCTGCTTGGCGGCTTCGGCCACAAACTCAAACACGCCGAACATATTGCCGTGATCGGTGATGGCCACAGCGGGCATATTATCGGCTTTGGCCTTCTTAATCAGCTTCTTAATATCGGCCTGCCCGTCGAGCAGGGAGTACTGGGTATGGCAATGGAGGTGCGAAAACTGCATGGATACGGCGTCTTAAGTGGGTAAAAATAACCCGATACGCCGGGCTTGTTCTATAATCGCAGCAGATTTTTGGCGAATCCAACGCTAAGTGGCTGACACTGATGAGCCAAATAGAGTCAACCAGAATCACCTGGTGTACGTTATGCAGTGTGAATACTAGTATTAACTTTGATAGGTATGGAAATCACGGTTAGAGTCGAGGATAGCGAAGGACCATTTTTAATGGAGTTACTCCGTAAGTTTTCATTTGTACAGGACGTCAAGCAGAATCAATCGTCGATAGCTTCTCAGATTGACGTGCTTTGGCAGCAGAAAGCCTCAAAGTTGTTTGAGACGAGAAAAGATTTTGACAGTTGGCTAAAAAACCCCAACCAGGCAATTGATAAGCGTATACCCGTTGATTTGCTTTCAGAAGATGGTGGCTTTGAGGTTGTAACGAAACTTATGGGTCGCCTGGAACACGGCATAATGGCTTAGGTTACTTTACTGTGTCCAACTATTATGCAGGTTTATCGGGTTGCCACTTCGGAATATATAGAGGATCTGTCAGGCTATGGAGCCAAACTAAATGGAGGACGCTGGAACCGTGAAGGCGTAGCGGTCTTATACACTGGCAGTAGTATTGCACTCTGCGCTTAGGAGTACTGGGTTCACCTGCCCAAGATGTTGACCTTAAAGCAAAATGCGTATTCGGTTGTTACAATCGAGATACCCAATTCGTCGATAAAGTCGCTAGCTGCTAATGAGTTGCCTCCTGATTGGAAAGAGCAGGCAGGCATTTTGTTTGACATTACAGACGCATGGATTCGTGAAGAAGCCTACTTAGTTATGCAAGTTCCGTCTGCCGTGATCTCCGGTGAATTTAACTATCTGTTAAACCCTGCTCACCCACTTTTCGATTCTGTTATGGTGCAGTCGGTAGAGCCATTTAGTTTTGACAGACGTGCTTTTGACAAGAAATTACTCGGGTAGCCACTCTATACACCGACTCTGATGCGCTCAATCACAGTGTCGAAATCTTCTCTAAGTTCATCCTGCCGTGACTCAACCTCTAGCCCATCCAGAAAGTCTTCCAACTCTTCGCCATAGGTCTGAATATCAATGACTACGGCTGTTTTTTTGACCATTTTCATCGGTGAGGAAGTTGATTCCTTTCGTTGGCTTGTTGGTTAGTTTAGTGAGTAGATATAGCCAGAATTCAGTCGCTGCTGAGGCAATTTCCTCACCGGATTGTCAACACCACTAATTGTCAGTGGGTTGCGAATCACGAAAGGCAGCGTCAATTATGTCCTGTGCTTTTTTCAACTCTTCGATAGTAGCTTCAATGTTCACCAGACCCTCTGAGTCTTTGTGAAGATAACTATCCATTTGAGCGACAGTCATGTATTTTCCATTGCCCATTCGTTTGGGTCGCAAATCTCTGCCAGCTACTGCAACTATTGCCCTGTAAGCTTCGTCACGAGTCGTAGCTTTGTCCATGTCATCATCAACCACGATTTTAAAGCAAAGCTTTTCCTCCTCTAATTGAAGATAAGGGGTGAATCCTCTTCCAACTAATTTTTTATAATACCACCAAAAGCCAACAAATCCACCTGCGGGATTAGCAACATACCCCCAATTTGTTTCGTCATTGTTCGACGCACTGCTCAACACAGAACGTTGATCATATAGAACTGTAAAGAAACCAACCCAGTCATGATAGGTCCATTCCTGGGTTGGTTTGGTTGAAAATTGTTTTATGAGTGTATCTATTTCTAGCAGATGAGCAAGAAAGTCGTCATAGATAGCATTGACCACTCCTTCCCGCTTTCCATTTTGTAGCATAGCTAGAAAGTCATTGCGTAAGTATGTCTTGTATACACCGATTGTATCAAACCTCGATTGATAGCCAGTTTTGAAATACAATGGGATCATTTGATCCTCTTGATAACCAGCTTCTCCAACCAATTTACGATACCGCTCCAACTGGTCTGAATGATTACTGGTATGCGTTTTATCCTCGATCAAAATAGCTAGTTTATTAGGGGAGTCCCCATTTATCTTAATTAATATATCTAGTTTTTGAAATTGCGGCTCTATGCCAACCGATTCTATTGCGGTGCTTTCAAATCCTGGTTTCACCTTCTGTACCATTGAAACAATAAACTCCTGCCCCGCCTGATGCAATGCTGAATCGACCTTCTTGTACTTCGGGTCGGCCCATTCGGCGAGCCAGCAGATAAAGGCATCTTGTGAGAGTTCGCTGGTAGCGTAGGTAAAGAGGTTGGGGCGGTTTTGTTTAGTTGTCATTGCCAGTTTATTTTACAGGATTTGTAAACAAAGCTGTAAAGTAGCGATAACTCCCCTTTCTGCCCCCGTTGATCTAACTGCAAAAACGTTCTGGCCTTCAATCAGTCCCCACACAGCAAGCTCCGGAACCACTGGCCGGATGCCTTGACGATACGATGCTGAGTGCGGTGGTCTACGTAGACAAGGCCGAAACGGGGGCGGTAGCCCTCGGCCCACTCGAAGTTGTCGAGTAGCGTCCAGACGAAATAACCGGCCAGATCAATACCCTCGGCCTGGGCCTGACGAACCTGCTGAAGGCATTGCACATGGTAGGCAGCCCGTTGGGTGTCAATTACCTGCCCATCTTCTACCCGGTCATAAAACGCCGAGCCACTTTCGGCAATAAAGAGCTGATGATCACCGGGGTACTGATTAAACTGGCGTATAATCCTGAGCAGGCTCTGCTCATGCACCTCCCAGCCCATCTCGGTGATCACCGGCACCTGACGGCGGTTGGGCGATACCTCTTTGGCCCACAGATATGGCACGAGCATGGAGTGTTCGACCACCACGGGGAAGTAATGCTGCAGGCCAATAAGGTCGAAATTGAAGGCCAGCCGCTCCATGTCGCCAGGGCGGGCAATGCGTTTGATGCTGTTCAGGAAGGTTAGCTCGTCGGTGGGGTAGCCCATGCCCAGGGCAGGTTCGATGAATAGCCTGTTCAACAAGGCGTCGGCGCGGTGAGCAGCCTGTTGGTCACGCTTCGAGGCTCTATTCATCGGCTCGACGGGCGAGCACGAGAAGGTGGTGCCCACTACTGCGCCGGGCACCAAGCTGCGCACTACCCGCCCGCCTTCGGCCTGAGCCAGCGCGGCATGGTGAATGACCGATGTGATGGCCCGGAAGTTGCGCCGGCCGGGGGCATGCATACCCACCAGGTAGCCCAGCAGCGTAAAGGCCGAGGGTTCATTCAGCACCAGCCAGTGTTTCACCTTATGCCCAAACGCCTTTACCACCACGGCTACATACTCGGCAAACCAAGTCACGATTTCGCGGTTCATCCAGCCGCCCCGGTCTTCCAGCGCCTGGGGCAGGTCCCAGTGAAAGAGCGTAACCCAGGGGGTTTGCCCCTGCCGGATACCCTCGTCAATAAGGCGGTCGTAGTAGGCCAGTCCCGCTTCGTTCACGCGCCCGGTGCCCTGCGGCAAGATGCGCGACCAGGCAATGGAAAACCGGAACGCGTTGAAGCCCATCTGACCATTCAGGGCCAGATCAGTAGGGTAGCGATGGTAGAAATCACAGGCCATCATGGCGTTTTCGCCCGTTTTTATGGCCCCCTTCTTCTGGGTAAACGTATCCCAGACCGATGGCCCCCGCCCGTGGGAGATGGTGGCACCTTCAATCTGAAAGGCAGCCGTGGCTGTTCCCCAGACAAAGTCAGGTCCGAAGTCGGCGCGGTGCAAAATTGGCTTAGTCAAAAAATCCGTGATTTTTGGTATTGCCTGCAAGTTGGCAGATACCACCCACTCCACGGCATTTCAACAGGTTACGAAAGTGTTAAGCACAAGTCGAGACGACCTCTACATTTTCGCAAATTATGGAGATATTGCCCTATGAAAACCCCTTAGTGTTCAGGGGTTTCGCTCGAACTTAGCTTATCCGATCCATGCCTTACTTTCTACTGCATACAAATTCCCTGATGGCCCTCAGCCTGGCGCTCATCGTGGGGAACATGTGGATTTTTGTCCTGAACGCACCCGCAAGGAGTCTCAGCCGTCGGTGGCTGCTGATTTTTTATTTTTTCCAGTTCGTCTGGCAAACAAGCGAAATCTTTCATTACGCCGTTCACCCGGCCTACATTGGCAGCCTGCCCTACAAGATACTGCTTTCCTGCTGGACATTTCCAGCCCTGGCCCTCGTCGAAATTTCGTTTATTCAGTTCAACTATCTTTTTCTCGACGATACGTTTCCCAAAGAACGGCGCGTGATACGGGGGATCTCGTTTGGGCTAGGGGCTATGCTTTGCCTGTTTACGGTTTAGAACGAGTTTCTCAATAAAAGCAACATTAACTATCTCAACACCGCTGGCTTCCTCTACGGGTCGCTTACCAACGTGTGGGCCTTAACTGTTTGCGCCCGGAAAGCTTTCCGGCTGCGATACCAGGATACTGAAGTCGCCAAGGGCCTTCGCTGGATGACGGCCGTCAACGGTGTATTTGTGTTTATGTGCCTTGTGGTGCTGTCGGTGGGCTTCTATTCCACCGTGGGCTACTGGATGTATTCAACGCTGCTCTGGTTGGGCAACCTGGCCGAAATCTTTGTATACCTCAACTTCTCAGCCATCCCTACCAGCTTGAAAATTAAGCAGATAGGCTTCGCCCAGATCATTGTGGCTACCATCCTACTCACGGTTATGCTGGTCTTCTGCCCCCCTGTCGACATACTGGACCTGCCCGCCCGCCTACAACAGCAAGACAGTCTGCTCAAAATCTCGGCACTCATCATCAGCACGGCAGCGGTTAATTTTCTGTTGCTGCCCCGGCTCGTCAATGCCACTTTCACCCAGCCCGTACTCCGGTTGCTGGACGGGGTGCAACGCATCAACGCCGGTGATCTCGATGCTCAGGTGGTGCAGACCACCCAGGACGAATTGGGGGTACTTACCCAGCACTTTAACCAAATGACCGGTTCGCTGCATGACGCCCGCACCGAACTAACGCGCTACGCCCAGACGCTGGAAGAACAGGTGGCCGACCGCACCGCCGAAATTCAGGCCGATAAAGCCCGGATTGAAGAGCAGGCGGCCCAGCTACAGACGGTCATGCGCGAATTGCACCACCGGGTAAAAAATAACCTTGCTATTGTGTCTGGCCTCCTAAGCCTACAACTGAACCGGCTGGAAGACAAGCAGGCGATTAAGGCATTTCAGGAGGGTCAGCGCCGCATCGACGCCATTGCCCTCATTCACCAGCGACTGTATCATTCGGAAGAGCTGACCAGCATCAACATGGGCAAGTTTGTGGAGGAACTGACGGCCAGCACCATGCAGGCTTACGGGTATTCAGAGCAGTCGATAAAGCTGCAAATTACCAGCAACGTCGACGTGCTGGACATCGACACAGCTGTCCCTATTAGTTTGATTATCAACGAGTTTTTAACAAACTGTTTCAAATACGCCATTCCGCACGTGCCGGATCCTAGTTTATCTATTTCGCTGTTGAAACGCGACGGGCTGTTGCTGGAAGTGGCCGATAATGGGCCGGGTATTGATATGGATCTCTGGCAGCGGCCTACTACGTCGTTCGGGAAACGGCTGATCAAAGGGCTGAGTGAACAAACCGGCGGTATACTCACCGTTGAAAACCTGACGCCCAAAGCAACACCCGCCCAGGTAAGTTCCGAAATGCTGATTGACGTTTTGGAACCTGACGAACGCTCATTCGTTCGCGGAACCCGCTTTCGACTCTTCATCCCCGAAGCAACTTTGATGCAGTGACAAAGCGGTTAGGTGCCGTACTTTCGCGCAACCAAACAGCTCCCAATACCTATGAACACTGTCTCTGACGCCGACCGGATTTTAGCCGAACACACCCTCGTGCTGAGCACCGAATCGGTACCATTCGATAAGGCCCTGGGCCGCATCCTGGCCGAAACCATTGTGGCCGACCGTGACTTTCCGCCCTTCGACCGGGTGGCGATGGATGGCATTGCGATACACTACGATGCCCTGGCCGACGGAAAAACGACCTTCACCATTCTGGGCACCCAACGCGCCGGTGAACCCGCCCAGCCCCTCCCCGACCCGCTTGGCTGCCTGGAAGTGATGACCGGAGCCATTTTACCCACCGGCGCTGATACCGTGATCCGGTATGAAGACCTCTCAATTGTTGACGGCATCGCTACGCTGACGGCCCCCGACGAGGTGCAACGGCAGCTAAACGTCCACCATCAGGGTATCGACCGGCGACCCCTCGACGTACTCTTATCGGCCGGGGTGCAGTTGCGGCCCGTTGAGCTGGCCGTGGTGGCGTCGGTAGGGCAAACGAGCGTGTCGGTGCGGCGGCGACCACGCGTGGCGGTGATCGCGACGGGCGACGAACTGGTGGATATTGACAAAACGCCGCTGCCCCACCAGATTCGGCACTCGAACGCGTATTTGCTACAGGCGGCCCTGCGCGATTTGGGCCTCGACGCCAGCGTACATCAATTCCCCGACGATATGCCCACCATCACAACGGGTATTTCGCGTCTGCTGGCCTCACACGAGGTACTAATCAGCACGGGAGGCGTGTCGGCGGGAAAAGCTGATTTTATTCCCGACGTGCTGGAAGGGCTGGGCATCCGCCGCCATTTTCACAAGATCGAACAGCGACCCGGCAAACCGTTCTGGTTTGGCAGCAGTGCGGGCACCGAGCGGGTAGTGTTTGCCCTGCCCGGCAACCCTGTTTCTACTACTATGTGCTTCTACAGGTACGTGCGGCCCTATTTGCAGCGGGCTATGGGTGCTCCCGCCGACCCACCGCTGTTTGTACAACTCGCCGAGCCGGTCACGTTTAAACCCAACCTGACTTATTTCATTCCCGCCCGCATCGAAGCCTCACCAGATGGTCAATTGCTGGCCCACCCCCTGCCCGGCAGCGGCTCTGCCGACTTTGCCAATCTCACCGCCGCCGACGCCTTCGTTGAACTGCCCGCCCACGAGAGCCTGTTTCCCGCCGGCACCGCAGCCCAGGCGTGGAGTATAGGTTAATGAGTGAATGAGCGAATGCTTGGACTGCTGCGCGAGCGTTCCTGTTTATTGTGATTGCATCAGTGCAAACAGGAACGCTCGCGCAGCAGTCCAGGCATTCGCTCATTCACTCAATCACTCATTCACTCATTAATCCCGCTCAACATCCAATGCCTTTTCCGCGTTATACCTAAGTAGACAGTTCACACACTCAACGCACTTCGTGAAACGCTTTTTCCTGACAACCGGCCTTGTCATACTCGCCATCGTGCTACTGCTGGTCGGTTTTGCTACGCTCATCGTTACCACCTCATGGGGACAACGATTTGTCACACAGCAGGTTAACAGTTACCTGGGCAAGAAAATAAAGGCCCCGTTTCGCATTGGCAGCATCCGGTATCGGATTCCCGACTGGATAGAAATGAATGACGTTTTTTTCCAGACACCCCAGGGCGACACGCTGCTGAGTGGTCGACACATGCGCGTGGATCTGGATATGCTGGCCCTCTTGCAGAGCAAAGTGAGCCTGAATGAAGTGCAGTTAAACGAAGTTAAATTGCACGTTACAAGGAAATTAGCCAAACCAGGCGACACTACGGCGGCGTTTAATTTCAATTACCTCATCGACGCCTTCAACCCCATCGATTCGCTGGCACCAAAGCCTGTTGCCGCCCCCGCCACCGATACAACGTCTTCGCCGCTGGACATCAGTTTGTCGAAAGCCAGCCTGCGCAAAGTACTGATCCGGTATGAAGACGACATGGCCGGCGCCAACGTAGATGCCTACGTAGACACCCTCCGGGTAAATTTCCAGAACGTCGACGTGGCCAAATCGCGCTACCTCATCCGCGACCTGACCGCCGATGGGCTGAACGTAAAAAGCCGCATTTACGAAGGCGTTCCTTCGCCACCGTCCGACCCCTCGAAGCCCGGCGACACACTCACACTGGGCCTGGGTAAGTGGGACTTGACGCGCGCACTCTGGAACGTACGCGTGGAAACTGCCGACTTTGCCACAACCGGTAAAGTGGGTAAGCTGGCTATGGAAAGCGACCACATATACCTCACCGGCGAGAACATAGGCATCCAGTCGCTGCAACTGCTGAATTCGGAGGTGTCGGCCACGTTGTTGCGTCCACAGCGTCCCAAGGTCCTTGCGCGGTCGCCGGAAGCACGGGTGGCGATAGCGAAGACAGGAGCTGCATCGAGCGCCCCGCCGGTGAAGCCAACAGCAACACAACCCGCTGGGTGGGTGGCTCGGTTGGGGCAGGTACAGTTTGCCAATAACCGCATACAGTTCGACGATGAGACGGCACCCCGGCAGAAACGCGGCTTGGATTACGGCCACCTCGACATGAAAGGGCTGGGCATCGAAGGACGCAACCTGCTCTATAGCCCCGACCTGATTTCGGGGCAGTTGCGGCGCGGCCGGTTCAGCGACAAGTCGGGGTTTGTGTTGCAGCACGTTGACGTCGATGCACAGTACGGGGCAAAGCAAACGCTGCTCTCGAACCTGTTTATCCGCACGGGTGCGCCGGGACAGCCGGGGTCGCTGCTGCGCGACCGGCTCGAAATCCGGTACGATTCCATTGGGCAGTTATCCCACGCCACAGAGGGTAAGAACCTGAATCGGGTGAAGGTGTTTCTGAACCTCCGCCAGAGCCGCCTCGCCTTCGCCGACGTTATTCAACTGGCTCCATTTCTGGCTGCGACGCCCCCGCTAGCCGGCAATGCCCGCGAAGTGGTTCGCGCCAACGCTCAGATCCGGGGTACCCTGGCTGACCTGCGGATTCCCGTGGCCGATTTTGCCATGCTGGGTGGTACCGTGCTGAAAATGAACGGGCGATTCACTAACGTAACTACACCCAGCCGGCTGGGTTTGGACCTCAACCTCATCGACGCCCGCACAACCCGCGCCGACCTGAACAAACTGGCCCCCAAAGGCACCCTCCCCGATTCGCTGGCGCTGGCTCCCAACCTGAAACTGACCGGACGCATTCGCGGGAAGCTCGACGCCCTCACTGCCGACGCCAAACTGGCCACCAACTGGGGAAACGCCACCTTCGACGGCACGTTGCGCAATTTTTATACGGGCAAAAATCAGGCGTATGAAGGCCGCGCATCGCTGACAAAATTCGAGGCGGGCAAGTGGCTCATGAACCCCAAACAGTTTGGCACGATCACGGCGCGGGCGGGTTTCAATGGACGCGGGCTGGACACCAAAACCCTGTCGACCAACTTCCGGGCGGTGGTAGACGAGGCAGGACTGAACGGTTATTCGTACAAAAACGCCGACGTCAATGGCACGCTGACCAACGGCATTCTCACCATAAAAGGTGGCATCAACGACCCCAACGTGCACCTGGTGCTGGATACCAGAGTAGGGCTTAAAACGGCTTTCCCAAGCGTAACCGGGGCGATAAACATTACCGAGCTAAACCTCGACAAGCTGAAACTGTACGCCGACCCGCTGTCTATCAAGGGTGCTATTCAGCTGAATATGACCTCAACGGACCCCAAACGGCCCGAAGGTACTGTCAATGCGCAAAACGCCGTGGTGACGCTGAAAGGCAAGACCTACCCCATCGACACGCTGTATCTGAAAGCCGGGACCGTTAACCCCGACCGCAAGACCCTGCTGGTAGGTCTGCCTTTTGGGCAGCTGGGCCTGAGTGGGCAGTTTGAGTACACGCGTCTGTACGACATCATTGCGAGTGAGTTTGGGCGGTATTTCAAAATTCCGGGCCTGACCTATAAGCCTATCCAGCCGCCCTACAGCTTCTACATCACGGGTAATGTGCGGCAGCACCCGCTCTTGCAGGCATTTTTACCCGCCCTGCGCAAGCTCGACCCCGTTTCGCTCAACGCCTACATCGACAATAAGCGTGATACCACCCTGGCCATGACCGTGAAAACGGGCCTGATCGACTATGATACCATTGTGGTGAAGGGATCGTCGCTGGGCTTGCTGGCTTATAACAATCAGCTGGCGGTGGCGGGGCAGATCAATTCGCTGCAGACCAACAGCCTCAAGTTCTATACCACCCAGCTTACGGGCAGTGCCGCCAACAACCGGTTTTCGTTTGGCCTGATCAGCAAAGATTCGCTCAATAAAGACCGGCACGGGCTGGCCGGGCTGGTGAGCCTGGCAGGCAACGACTACCGCCTGCAGATAGGTCAGCGCGGGCTGCTCACCAACTACCGCACCTGGACGTCCGACAGCACGGGCTACCTGCAGTATGGCGATGCCGGGGTGATAGCCAAGGGGTTCATGCTTAGCCAGGGCAAACAAACGCTCAGCCTGAACAGCACCACCCCGACACCAAACGCCCCCCTGCGCGTGGAGGCCCGCAACCTGAATCTGCGGGATCTGGCCGCCGTAGCCAATCAGGATACGGCCCTGGCGGCAGGAACGCTCAACAGTAATGTGGTCGTGAGCAACTACCTGTCGAAACCGGGGGGTGAGCCCCTCAGCTTTACCGGCGACCTGACCGTAGACAGCCTCCGGGTAATGGACAAGCCCATTGGCAACATCAATGGCAAATTCGCCAACGTTTCGAATGGGCGTATTTCGGTGGATGTCAGCTTGTTGAGTAAAGATAATGATGCCAAACTGTCGGGCTATTACAACCCCAACAACCCCAAAGAGGCCCTCGATTTTTTCCTCAGGCTAAACCGCCTCGACGCCCGCACCATCGAAGCCTTCAGCTTTGGCGAACTACGTCGGGCCAGGGGTACACTGCACGGCGAGGCCGATATTCTGGGCAGCACTACCTCACCCCAACTCAACGGCGGCATCTCGCTCGACTCTGTCGCGTTTAACGTCAAACAGCTGAATGCTACCTACCGAATTGATCAGGAGCGCATCCGGCTGTCGGGGCAAACGGTGACGTTTACGGATTTCAACCTGCGCGACACCCTGGGCCGGGCGTTGAACATCGACGGGCGCGTGGTGCTGAGTAACATCCCCAACGTATCGTACGATATTCGGGCGCGGGCGCAGAATTTCCTGGCCCTTAATGCCGCCCGCAAAGACAACGGCTTTTTATACGGGCAAGCCTCGGTGTCGGCTAACCTGCATATTGTGGGCAAAGGCGCGGCTCCGTCGGTAGACGGTAGTGTGCGGCTGGAAGACGGCTCGAAAGTGACTACGGTGCTCCCCAGCGATGAAGCCAGCCTGAACGACGCCCGCCAGACACTGACATTCATTGACCACAACGACACGCTGGCCCTTGCCAAATACCTGCGTCCGCGTAAAGACACCGTGGCCGCCCCCCTCCAGTTCGACCAGCTCAACAACTCCAACATTAACCTGACGCTGGAGGCCGACGAGAAATCGGAGATCACGATTATTGTAGATGAACTGAACGGCGACAACCTGCGGGCGCGGGGCAATGCGCGGTTGGCTGTGAACGTGTCGCCCAGCGGCGAGGTATCTGTTTTGGGCCGGTATGAGGTGACAGAAGGCCGATATTCGCTCACGTATCAGGTGCTGCAACGGGAATTTGCCCTCCAGAAAGGCGGCTATATCAACTTCACCGGTGACCCGCTTAAAGCCGACCTGAACCTGACGGCCATTTACCAGGCCCGCACTACATCGGATGCCCTTATTTCCAGCGAAACGTCGGGCAGCACGCAGCCGCTGGCCAAAATTCAGGTGCCGTATAACGTGGCCCTTACGCTGAGTGGTAACCTGGCCGCACCGACCATTAACTTCGACATCATTGCCCCGTCGGAAACCATCACCCGGTTGGGTCAGGTGGGCGACGAGGTGACGCGTAAGCTGGAAGCCCTGCGCGCCAACCCCAACGACATGAACAAGCAGGTGTTTGGCCTGCTGATCCTGGGCAACTTCATCGCCGAATCGTCGAGCGGGTCAAGCTCCGGGTTCAACGTAGGGGCCACGGCTACCGACCTGGCCCGCAGCAGCGTAAGTAAGATTATTTCGCAGCAATTGCAGCAGTTTGCGTCGGGTCTGATCAAGGGCGTCGATCTGGATGTAAACCTCAATTCGCAGGCGGGCGAGGCCCAGACGGGTAGCGCCACCGGCAGCCGTACCGACCTGAACATTGGTCTGTCGCGGAGTTTCTTGCAGGGACGCCTGACGGTATCGGTGGGTAAGAACTTTCTGGTGCAGGGATCACAGGATATTAAGCAGGCGCAGAACAACAGTGCTGTATTCGACAACCTGTCGCTCAACTACAACATCACCCGCGACGGTCGGTATGCGCTCCGGGCCTACCGCCGCTCCAACAGTGAGCGAACTATTCTGGAAGGCTTTGTCATCGAAACCGGCGTGGGCTTCGTCATCACCGTCGACTTCAACACCCTGGCTGATCTGGTTCGGCGCAGGAAGGAGGAGGAAAATTAATGTACAATGCCTTACGGCTCCAAACAGCCCACAACGTGTACATCTGGGAATACGACAAAATGAGATCATTGATAAAAATATACCATTCATTCACACAAACACGCCACAGCATAAAGCCGACGCGACTACCATTGTACATTGTTCATTGTACATTGTACATTACCATACTCCAAAGCTGCAACATAGCCAAGCACCTGCCGGCGGGAGAAAAACTGTATGTAGGAGCTGATTTTGTGCTGAAGACAGATTCGACGGTTACGAAAAAGGAAAAAGACCGGCTCGTTTCCGAGTTGCAAACGCTGGCGCGGCCACGGCCCAACAGTCGGATTTTTGGCTTTCCCTACAAAGTGGGGTTCTATTATTTCATTGGTGAGCCAAAGAAGGAAAAAGGTTTCCGGGCGGGGTTGCGGCGGAAGTTTGGCGAAGCACCCGTGCTGGCCTCGGCGCGCGGACTGGCCGCCAACGGGCAGCTGATGGGCAATACGCTGGAGAACGAAGGCTATTTTGGTACGACACTACAGGGCGATTTTGTCGATGTGAACAGTTACCAAACCAAAGCCCGCTACACCATTCAGGTGCCCCAGCGCTACCTGATCGACTCGGTGTCGTTTATCGGCGACTCCACGCTGGTGGCGCGGGCTATGTTCAACACCTCACCGCAATCGCTGCTGAAGGCGGGAAACCCCTTTGTGCTCGACGTGGTGAAGGCCGAAAAAGAACGTATCGGCGA
This sequence comes from Fibrella rubiginis, assembly GCF_017353185.1. Lineage (GTDB taxonomy): Bacteria > Bacteroidota > Bacteroidia > Cytophagales > Spirosomataceae > Fibrella > Fibrella rubiginis. The sequence continues at coordinate 653,890 of NZ_JAFMYV010000002.1, forward strand.
GGCTATCAAACAGCGCGGCTTCTTCTATTTCCTGCCCGACTACGTGGCCGTGCTGACCGATACCGCCGTGGGCAACCACAAGGTGCGGTTCTACCTGGCCATCAAGCCCGACATTCCGGCGGCGGCGAAAGTGCCTTATTACCTGCGCAACATCTATATCTTCCCAAACTACACCCTCGCCAATGCCCGCAACGACACCAACCGGGCCGTGGCTTACCAGGCACCTATCCCTACCGCCGCCGATTCTGGCCTGACCAACCGACCGGGCAAATTCTACATCGTCGATTCGTCAAGGGTGTATAATCCTGTCCTGTTTGAAGACGTCATCAGCCTGCGGCCGGGGAGGCGTTATAACAGCCGGGCGCAGGATTTGTCCCTGTCGCGGCTGGTGAATCTGGGTACGTTTAAATACATCCGTAACCGCTTCGAGCCGGTGGGCCGTTATGGGCGCGATTCGGCCCTGATGGACCTGAATTATTACCTTACCCCCCTGCCCAAACGGTCGGTCCGGCTGGAACTGTCGGGCAACTCACGCTCCAACAATCTGGCAGGTACGTTGCTGACACTGAGCTACATAGATCGAAACTTCTTACACCGCGCCGAGCAGCTGCAAGTCAACACTACGGCGGGTATCGACCTGCAGGTAGGCGCAGCGGGGCGCGGCGTAACCAACTATCGCTACGGTATCGACGCCACGCTGAGCTTCCCCCGGCTGGTGTCGCCGTTCAAAATCCGCTACGACCGGCGGCAGATTTTGCCCAAAACTAACCTGACAGTAGGCTACGAAATTCTGCAACGCGATTCGCTGTATAACCTGAGTTCGGCCAGGGCCTCGTTTGGCTATGCCTTCCGGGCCAACAGTCGTGTTGAACACACGATCTTACCGTTCAATATCAACTACGTATACCTGTACAACGAACAGCAGAAATACATCGAAGGGCTTACCGATCCCAGAACAAGTCAGGCCTACGCCAAACTGTTGCAGCCACAGTTGATCCTGAGTTCGATCTACACGTTCAACTACAACTCTGATCCACAGAGCCGTCGACGTTACACCAACCGCCTGACTATTAACGCCGAGCCGGCCGGAAACCTGGCTGGACTCCTGGTAAAAGCCGATTCGGTCGGGTATAAAAACATTGCCAACGTACCTTTCGCTCAGTTCTTTCGGTTTGACCTCGACACCCGGCATTACTTCCAGTTAACACCCAAGCTGACCTGGGCGAACCGGTTTTTTGGGGGCATCGGTATTCCCTACGGCAACATCAACGAAATGCCCTTTGTCCGGCAATATTTTGTGGGTGGGGCCAACAGTGTACGCGCTTTCCGACCACGGGCTGTAGGGCCAGGTCTTTACGCACCCGCGCCGGGGACGTTGTTTCAGGATGGTGGCGGCGATATTAAACTGGAGGTGAACACTGAACTTCGGGCTAAGCTGACGTCTCTCATTCAGGTGGCTGCTTTCGTCGACGCCGGTAACGTATGGAGCTACAGCAGTCAGAGTACGTATGGTGTTGGCTCTGAGTTTACCAAAGATTTTGCCAAACAACTGGCTATCGGCGGGGGCATAGGCCTGCGCATCGACCTCTCCTACTTTCTGATTCGTGCCGATTTAGCCACGCCGTTCAGCATTCCTTACCTACCCGAAGGGGAGCGTTGGGTATTGAACAAAATCAACTTCCGCAGCCGCGACTGGCGACGCAATAACCTCGTGCTCAACATTGCGGTAGGATACCCCTTCTAATAAAAGCTGCTTATTTTTGCTGAACCATAACTACAGCACCATGAGAATCAGCGGCTTTTCGTACATCCGCAACGGTTTCACCTACCAATATCCTTTTCTAGCAGCTATCCAGTCCGTTTTACCCCTTTGCGATGAATTTTGCGTTGCCGTGGGTGATTCAAACGACGAAACCCGAGAAGCTCTGGTGGCGCTCAACGATCCCCGAATCAGGATTATTGATACTATCTGGGACGAGACCATGCGTGGCAACGGCAAAATCTTTGCCCAGCAGGCCAACATCGCCCTTGACGCCTGCACCGGTGACTGGTTGTTCCATATTCAGGCCGACGAGGTTATGCATGAGCGCGACCTGCCCATCATCCGCGCCGCGATGGAGGCCGTTGATGATCGGCCCGATATTGACGGTTTGCTGTTCGATTTCCTGAATTTCCACGGTAGCTACGACTACCTTAACAATACCCGTAAGCAGCATAAAAAAGAGATTCGTGTGTTTCGCAACGGCATCAACGCCTACGCCTACCGCGACTCGCAGGGCTTTCGGAAATACACGTCATTTGCGGCCTACGAGCAGGGCGAAACCGGTACCAAACTCCGCGTGAAGTATGTGCCGGTGCCGGTGCACCACTACAGTTTTGTGCGTCCTGCCGAACAGATGTTTCAGAAGTGGGCCTATTTCCGCACGTTCTACGGCCGTCAGATGGACGAGCCGGCGCTACATACACTATCGGCTGCCCCTGCCGACGTTATGGTTAGCCCAATGGCGACCAAACAATTCGACTATTACAACATTTTTCGCATCAAACGCTTCGAAGGTACTCACCCCGCCGTGATGCAGCCCTATATCGCCGCTGCTCCAAACGACTTCGACCCCACCAAAATTCATCACGTACAAAGCCTGAAAGACAAAGTAGTTTACGCTATCGAAGACCGGCTCAAATACCGCTTCGGCGAGTGGAAGAACTACAGGCTGGTGGAATAGTGGCGGTGAAGTCACAATTTGCCCATTTTGATGTCGGAATTTTGCTTTTTTTTCGACATCAAGTCTATTTGATGTCGAAGCATTTGACACAAATTGGCCATATTGTCGAAGTTTTGACAAATTTTCGACATTAGGAATAGCAATGGCCTACCACAGAGAAGAACCGTATAATGACTTACCCGATTTACCACCTGCCATCAATTTTTACCAACCAGAAATTGTACGAGCATTGGCAGCAGCTACCCGATATTTGGGTGAGCTGAACGGGTTGTGCGCTACGTTACCCGACCCTCTGTTATTACTTAACACACTGGTTTTGCAGGAAAGCCGCGATAGTTCGGCCATCGAAAATATCGTAACCACCCAGGATGAATTGTACCGGGCTTCTGTAGACGGTGTGCCAACAAACACAGCGGCAAAAGAGGTACTTAGTTACCGGGAAGCTACGTATACAGGTATAGCACGGATGCGCACAAGGCACAACCTGATCTTGACGAATACGTTGATCGAAGTGGTTCAGACAATTAAGAACAATCAGTCGGCAATTCGGCAAACACCTGGCACTACGCTGCGTAGCTCAGGATCTGGTGACGTAATGTACACGCCGCCAACGGGCGAAACGGTCATTCGGCAAAAGATGGCTGCTCTTGAGCAGTTTATCAATGAGGATAGCGAAGACGGCCCTGATACGTTGATTAAATTGGCCCTCATGCATTACCAGTTTGAGGCTATTCACCCATTCTCCGATGGTAATGGACGCACAGGACGAATTATGATCAACTTATACTTGGTGCAACAGCAACGGCTTTCGCAACCGATTCTGTATCTGAGCCGGTACATCAACATTTACCGCAGTACCTATTACAAACTCTTACGTAGCGTCACAGAAGACGAGAACTGGACCGAGTGGATCATTTTTATGTTAAACGCAATCGCTGATACGTCCCGACTGACCATGTCGAAGATTCGGCGCATCCTTGTCCTAATGGGGGAGGTTAAAAAGGAAATGGCTCATACCATGCAAACGTCGCATAACCCTGAGTTGCTTCGGCTCATGTTTGCGCAGCCTTATTTGAAAGTAGATTTTTTAGTAAAAAGCGGATTGGTTCATCGCCAAACGGCGTCCACTTACCTGAAAAAATTAGCCGCTGCGGGCATCCTGACGCCCAACCCCGTTGGCCGCACCACCTATTACGTCAACCAGCGGCTGATCGACCTTCTGGCTGATTAGATTCCATTACTGAACTTATAACTAGTGACCCCAGCGGGATCTAGTCTTTGTAGCGAACGATCCGCCCTTATACACTTCGACCCCAGCGGGGTCGCGTCTTTGTCAGTTTTCTGAAGAAAAATCTAGGTGATCTTTCTGAAGAGACTAAAGACACGACCCCGCTGGGGTCGAAGTGTATAAGGGCGGATCGTTCGCTACAAAGACTAGACCCCGCTGGGGTCACTCCCCAAGGAGCTCATTGTCAGCAATCGCTAATTACTTGTGCCGTGGGGCGTTACTGGCACCGAAACGGTCATGTTGTCCCAGGCGATAGCAATGCTTTTGTTTGACGGTGTGATCGTCAGCATTTCAATCGGTGTTTTGTTGGCTGACACGGGCACTTTCACCTCCACTACGTTTTTCTCCTTGAACTTATCGTAATCATACGCGCCCCACTGGCCAAGCTGGCTGTTGAGCACCACGCCCCATTCCTTTTGGTCGGGGAACGTAACAAGCGTGTAGGTACCCGCCTTCACCATTTTACCGCCAAACATCACGTCTTTTTTAAACGTCACCTCCGTGGCTTCGTCGGCACCGGTGCGCCATGGCTTACCATATTTTTCGAGGCTTTGTGAGCCTTCAGGGCCAAAAACAACCCGCCCCTTCTTCGATGGCTGGCCATAAACAACTTTAATGCTCTTGTCGGGGCTTTCTACGGTGGTGTGTGGGCTCTTCCGGTTTTGGGCAACAGCCGCTGAAGCAAATGCCAGCAAAACGACGAGCAGGAACGATACAGAACGTTTCATGTGGTTCATGAATGAATTGGTTAGTTAGTGATTCAGAATCAAAACGTAAACGCAAGCCAGATCAATATGGTTTTCTACCCACTGTCTACTTTGCATCCAACTTTTTCCTACTTTTACATAATAGTATGCATGCATACTGTTGATTTACGAATTACGATTTACGATTTGTCGCTTACGCCAGCGTATGATTGCTCTGGCGTAAGCGACAAATCGTAAGTCGTCCCGCAGCGGCGGACCGCTCGTACATCGTAAATCACACGTGCTCCACTTACTCCCAGCTCTCCATGTCCGCTTATTTCAGCAAACGCAACCTCAACTTCCTGCTGCACGAAGTATTTCGTGCTGAAGATCTGACGCAGTACCACCACTTCGCCGACCACGACCGGGGTACGTTCGACATGGCCATCGACTCGGCCACCCACATTGCCGACACGCTCATGCACCCCCACGTACGCGATGTAGACAGAAACCAGCCCGAACTGAAAGACGGTCAGGTGACGGTGCACCCCAGCATCAGGGCCTACATCAAAGCCGTGGGCGACGCCGGGCTGATTGGCGCGGGTTTCTCCTTCGATCACGGCGGGCAGCAACTGCCTGAACTCATTACGTCGAGCATTGGCTTTATCCTGATGGCCGCCAACAACGGCATGATGTATACCGGCCTCACGTCCGGCGCAGCCGACCTGATCGCCTCCTTCGGTTCGCCCGAACTAATAGAGGCGTACGTTCCCAACATGCTGTCGGGTAACTGGCAGGGTACCATGGCCCTCACGGAGCCACAGGCGGGTTCGTCGCTGTCGGACGTGACCACCTCGGCCACACCACAACCCGACGGCACCTACAAGATTAAAGGGCAGAAGGTGTTTATTTCGGCGGGTGATCATGACGTAGCCGACAACATCATCCACCTCATGCTGGCCCGCATCGACGGAGCACCCAAAGGCACCAAAGGCATTTCGCTGTTTGTAGTGCCCAAATACCGCATCACCGAGTCGGGCAAGGTCAGCAACGATGTTACCTCAACGGGCGTGTACCATAAACTGGGGCAGAAGGGTGTACCCGCCATGCACCTCACCATGGGCGAAGCCGACAACTGCATTGGCTACCTCGTGGGGCAACCGCATCAGGGGCTTCCCTACATGTTTCAGATGATGAACGGTGCCCGGATTGGCGTGGGTATGACGGCGGCGGGTATTGCCACGGCAGCCTACCATGCGGCGCTACAGTATGCCCGCGAACGGCCACAGAGCCGCCGCCTGAACGAAAAAAACGCCCTCGACGCCCCCCAAACGGCCATTATCAACCACCCCGACGTGCGGCGGATGCTGTTGTTCCAAAAGGCCGTGACGGAAGGTTCGCTGTCGCTGCTGCTCGAAGCGGCCCGTGCCTATGATATCTCGCGCGTGGCCGAAGGCGAGGAAAAAGAGAACGCGCACCTGCTGGTCGAGATTCTGATGCCGATGGCCAAAACGTACCCGTCGGAGATGGGGGTGCAGTCGGTGAGCCAGAGTCTGCAAACGTTTGGTGGCTACGGCTTCACGGAAGATTTTCCGGTAGAACAGCTTTACCGCGACATCCGGATCACGCCGATCTATGAAGGCACCACGGGCATACAGGCGCAGGATTTGCTGGGTCGGAAAATGACCATGAAAGGCGGCAAAGCAGCCCAGATTCTAATGGGTGAAGTAGGCAAGACCATTGCCGAAGCGGCCACCCATGACGAGCTGAAGCCTTATGCCACGATGCTGAAAACCGAATTGGGCCGCGTTCAGGAGGTATTACAGGCCCTGATGCCCCATGCCGGTGCCGGCGATGTGGAGCGTTACCTGAGCGACGCCACCCTGTTTCTGGAGCAAATGGGCATTGTGGTTGTGGCCTGGCAGTGGCTGAAACAGGCTATCGTGGCCAAGCAGGCTATGCTAACCCAAAACCCACAAGGCGACGAACTCGCCTTTTACGAGGGAAAACTGCACACGATGAAGTTCTTCTTCCACTACGAAGTGCCCAAGACGCTGGGTCTGGCCGCCCGGTTGAAAGACACGGAAGTGCTCACCATCGTGTCGGCTAAGGAACTGGCCCTTTAGGAACTACGCTCCGTCAAAGCCCGCGCTGGTCGCGGGCTTTTTTTGTATCATCGACCCTGGACCAAACTACGGTAAACTACCCCTACCCTCACCCTTTACCTTGTCTAGCCAGTTAACCGTTAAGGCTAACACGGCCTGGTTCGTCTACCGCCAATGCGACTACTATTGAGGAGGGATGCCCAGTGCACTACACCGGTCTCTTTTTCGGCGATAACACCAATAATACAGCCTGGTTTTACCGGCTGTCGGTCTCGGCATAGGTCAATTATCAACGTCCAAAGACAATATGCTTAAGCACCTCGTTGCCCTGACCTGCCTGTCTGGCCTTATGCTGGGGGCTATCCAGGCCCAGACGCCCTCCCCAAAACGGGTGACAATCCGGGTGGACCTGACCCAGACGCAGGTACCCCTGAAGCCAATATGGGCGTGGTTTGGTTACGACGAGCCGAACTACACCTACATGAAAGACGGCAAAAAACTGCTTGCTGAACTGGCTAAACTGAGTCCCGTACCGGTGTATGTGCGGGCGCACAGTCTGCTTGTCACGGGCGATGGCACGGCCGCGCCAAAATGGGGGTCTACCAACGCCTACACCGAAGACGCGCAGGGCAACCCCGTCTATAACTGGACAATCGTCGACAGGATTTTCGACACATACATTGAGCGGGGTATGAAACCCATTGCGCAGATCGGTTTCATGCCCGAAGCCATGTCGACCCATCCGCAGCCCTACCGCCACCAGTGGAGTCCGGGGACGTCGTATAACGAGATTTTTACGGGCTGGGCCTACCCGCCTAAAGACTACGACAAGTGGGCCGAACTGGTGTATCAATGGGTAACACACTCGGTGAAGCGCTATGGCCGGAAAGAAGTGGAAAGCTGGTACTGGGAACTTTGGAACGAGCCGGATATTCCGTACTGGAAAGGCACCACCGAAGAGTACATCAAGCTATACGACTACAGCGCCGACGCCGTAAAACGCGCCCTGCCCACCGCCCGCATGGGTGGCCCCGAAGTAACCGGCCCGGGTTCGCCCAAGGCGGCGCTGTTTCTGAAAACCTTCCTGGATCACATCGTTTCGGGCAAAAATTACGTGACCGGACGGGTGGGTGCGCCCCTGGATTTTATCACCTTCCACGCCAAGGGGGCACCCAAACTGGTTGATGGGGTAGTGCGGATGGACATGGGTAAGCAACTTCGCGACATCGACAAGGGGTTCGACATTATAGCCTCCTACCCCACCCTGAAGGGACTGCCCATCATCATCGGCGAGTCGGACCCGGAAGGTTGCGCGGCCTGCTCCGAAGACTTTCATCCGCAAAACGCCTACCGCAACGGCACGATGTACCCAACCTACACGGCGGCATCCTTCGCCCGTAAGTTTGATCTGGCGGCCAGCCGGGGCGTGAACCTGCTGGGCGCCGTGACGTGGGCATTTGAGTTCGAAAATCAGCCCTGGTTCCGCGGATTCCGCGATTTGGCAACTAATGGCGTCGACAAACCGGTGCTGAACGTGTTCCGTATGTTTGGCATGATGACCGGTAAGCGTGCCACCGTCGATCAGCAGGGACTGGCCTACGACTACCGGCGGGTGCGTGACGAGAGCATCCGCGCCGAACCGGACATCAACGCACTGGCCGCCCTGGACACGAAACAGGCAGCCATCATGGTCTGGAATTACCACGACGACAACCGGCTGGATTCGGCCTCGCGGGTGTCGGTACAGGTTCGGGGTATTCCGGCCAAAGCTGTTCAGCTACACCACTACCGGGTTGATCAGACGCACAGCAACTCGTTTGAGGTTTGGAAAACGATGGGATCACCCCAGCAGCCAACAGCGCAGCAACTAAACCAACTGGAAAAAGCCGGTCAGTTAGACGAGTTAACTCCCCCCACTCAACTCCTCATAACCAATGGCGCCGCCACCCTTGATTTCGTCCTGCCCCGGCAAGGCGTGTCGCTGCTAAAAATGACCTGGAAATAGCGCCGCTTAAGGTGATCGCGGAATGGCTAGGGGCTATAGGCAGGCTTCACTAGGTAGGTTGCTGTCGCCTAGCCCTTCGACTCCACAATAGGCCTGACGCTCAGTCAGTTATTCGCTGCGTATAGACAAACGGTTTCACACGCTCTTAACTCCGCAACGTTGTACCAGCCTGCCCTGTCAATGCAGCTTCTACCTCGTCAGCATGGCAGATGATGACGCGCTTTACCCCGGCACTCAGGGCGGCAAAGGCATTATCGAGCTTGGGAATCATGCCTTTGTTGATGTTGTCGGCAGCTTTGTGTTCTCTGTACTGGTCGGGCGTGAGCTGGTTGATTACGCTGGTCTCATCGTCGGGATTAGCCAGAACCCCTTTCTTCTCAAAACAGTACACCAACGTTACGTCGTTGTGGTAGATCATGTCGCAGGCAATAGCCGAGGCGAGTGTGTCGGCGTTTGTGTTGAGCAAATCGCCCGTTTCGGCATAGGTGATGGGGGCAAAAATGGGCACCAGCCCCTCACGCGTAAACGCCTGTATTCGCCCTGAGTCAATCTCCGAAATGTCGCCTACGAAGCCATAATCAATGTCCTTTACGGGGCGCTTTGTCGATTTAATAATACCCGCATCAGCCCCGGTCAGGCCAATGGCGTTGCATTCCAGGCTTTGCAACTGACTCACAATCTGTTTATTAACGAGTCCGCCATAGACCATCGTCACCACGTTGAGCATGGGTTTGTCGGTGATTCGGCGACCATCGATCATGGTGGTTTCCACACCCAGTTTTTGGGCAACGTCGGTAGCGATTTTCCCCCCGCCATGCACCAGCAACTTCGTATCCGGTAGCATCGAGAACGTGGTCAGAAAGCGCGTCAGCGCCTTGGGGTTGTCAATGACGTTACCGCCGATTTTGAGAATGGTAAGTGGATTCATTCGAAAAACGTAAACTACCTTAAACTGCTGAGTATCTCTTTTAGTACCGCCTGTGCTGACCATTCGCGGTTGGCGGCCTGCTCGATAACGAGCGATTGGGGGCTGTCGAGGACTTCGTCGGCAATTTTCAGATTGCGGCGCACCGGCAGGCAGTGCATCATTTTCCCCTGGTTGGTCAGCCGCATTTTGTCCATTGTCACCGCCCAACTGGGGTCCTGCGTGAGCACCTGTCCATATTGTGTGTACGACGACCAGTTTTTGCCGTAAATAAAATCGGCCCCGGCAAAGGCTTCGTCCTGATCATGGTACACACGAGCATTCCCCACAAACTGTGGGGCCAGTTCATAGCCTTCGGGATGCGTGACCACAAATTCGACATGCCCCGCGGCGGCGCGGGCGTTTATCCACTCGGCGAAAGAGTTAGCCACGGCCTGCGGCAGGGGTTTGAAGTGCGGTAACCACGTGAGCACCACCTTTGGCCGGGCGGGCATGATGGTCGACTTTGTCCGTGCTTCTTCGATGGTGATGCAGTCGGCGAGGGATTGCAGCGGGTGCCGCGTGGCCGATTCCAGGTTCACGATAGGCACACCCGCGTACTTGGCAAACTGGTTCATTACCAGTTCTTTGTAATCCAGTTCACGGTCTGTCAAACCCGCAAAAGCTCTGATAGCGAGCATGTTACAGTAGCGACCCATCACGGCGGCGGCTTCGCGAACGTGCTCGGCTTTGTCACCGTTCATGAGCACACCGTCTTCCATTTCCAGGCCCCAGCTATCAGATCCCACGTTGAGGGTCATGACATTGAGGCCCAGGTTACGGGCCGCTTTTTCGGTGCTGAGCCGGGTGCGGAGGCTGGAATTGAAAAACAGTAGTCCGATGGTTTTGTGATGACCAAGTTGCTCATCAGCAAAAGGATTGGCTTTGGCACTCAGGCCCGATTGTATGAGCGCGTCGAGGTCAGTAACATCGGCGAGAGAGAGGAAATTTCGCATGTAGTAAACTAATGAACTGATTAAAAATTACCCCGTTACGCTCACACACGCGCTCAGTGCTTCCAGAAACATATCGGCTTCGTCGATACCCAGTGCCAGCGAGGGTAGCAGGCGGATGGTGTGCTTGCCGGCCACGCCCGTGAACTGTTTATGCTCAAACAGCAACTGATGACGGAGTTTATCGACGGGGAAATCATATTCTATGCCGATCATCAGGCCCCGGCCACGCAGGTCTTTGTACCCGCCGATCTGCCGTATGCCATCCATCAGGTACGTACCCAGGCGGGCAGCGTTGGCAATCAGGTCTTCGTCGCGCATGATGTCGAGTACGGCAATCCCCGCTGTGCAGGCCAGGTGATTACCCCCGAAGGTGGTACCCAGCAGCCCGTAGGAAGCCTTGAATTCGGGGGCAATCAGGATACCACCAATGGGAAAGCCGTTACCCATGCCCTTCGCCATGGAAATAATGTCGGCGCGGATGCCGCTATGCTGATGCGAAAAAAACTGCCCCGACCGGCCATAGCCACACTGCACCCCGTCGAGGATAAGCACGGCACCGGTTTCGTTGCAACGTTGGCGAAGGGTCTGCAAAAATTCGTCGGTGGCCACCTGAATACCACCCACGCCCTGAATACCTTCCACAATAACCGCGCAGGCGTCGGTTGTGATGCCTGCTTTGGCAGCTTCGGCATCGTTGAATGGCAGGAACGTAACGTGGTCTGTGGCGTTAACAGGCGCTACAATGGCGGGGTTGTCGGTAGCGGCAACAGCCCCGGCAGTACGTCCATGAAACGATTTTGTAAAGGCAACCACGCCTTTCCGGCCCGTATGAAACGAAGCTAGTTTGAGGGCGTTTTCGTTGGCTTCAGCGCCTGAATTACAAAGGAATAGCGCATAATCGTCATGTCCCGACAAGGCGCCCAGCTTATCGGCCAGTTCCTGCTGCTGCGGAATGCGCACCGAGTTGGAATAGAACGAAATCTTATGAAGCTGATCGGTCAGGGCCTGCACGTAGCGTGGGTGCGTGTGACCTACCGAGATTACGGCATGCCCCCCATACAGATCGAGATAGCGCGTGCCGTTGGTATCCCAGAGGTAGCTGCCCTGCGCCCGTACGGGTTCGATGTCGTAAAGTGGATATACATTGAATAGCTGTGCCATAGTCGTGTGCCTGTCAGGTTGATGGCGCAAAACTACAGAAGAGAATGGTGAATGATGAACGATGAATGATAAGTGATGAATTGGCTGCCGCCAGCCCAGGTACTCTTGCGGCAGCCAATTCATCATTCATCGTTCATCATTCACCACTCATCATTCTCTTCCTCCCGCTTTTTCCAGAAACTGCTGCAAAGCCCGCAACGATGCTTCCGGCTCTTCAACCATGCCGAGGTGAGCAGAGTTGTCGAGCACAACGTAGTCAGCTTTGGGCAGGGCCTTATGCAGTTCTTCCGAACGGCTGATGGGCAGCACTTCGTCCTGTTTTCCGGCAATAATCAACACCGGATACGTAGCGTTGGCGAGCACCGGCGTTTGGTCTTGCCTCGACCGAATGGCCTGTAAACCAGCCAGCAACGCATCAACCGGCAGCGTTTTATTATGGTCCACGTATGTACCAGCCATCGAGTCGCGGTGGTCAGGAGTAAACATGGCACGGACGGCTTTTTCAACAAAGGGCTGTGCCCCCTGCTGTTCGAGCATATCCTGGGCATCCTGCCGCTTTTTACGCTGCTCGTCGGTATCGGCGTCGGCGAATGCCGTGGAGTGGAAAAGCACCAGGCCCCGTACCAGTTCGGGGTGTTTTTTGGCAAAAGCCAGCGCAATATAGCCGCCCAGTGAGTGCCCGATGAGGATGCACTGGTCAATCTTTGAAGAACTCAGCATGGCATGCACTGCTTCGGCGTAGGCATCGATGGTGGTGTGTTCCGTGATCCTCGAGAGGTCGGGCCGCTGAATGGCGTAATCATGGTCGAGGGCAGGAACCAGGAAATCCCAGATGGAAGGGTCTACTCCATGGCCGTGCAAAAAAATGAGGGTCGGTCGTTGTTCCATATACGTGCGCGTTAATGCTTCGGCTACTAAACGCCCGACGACTCATTCTGTTGATTTTTCCGATTTCGGGCCTACTCCTGTAGCAGCGCGTAGACGAACAGGGCACCACCAGCCAGCAGCGCAATAAGGCCCAGGATGCTGCCAAGTCCATTGCCGAGCAGCAGCAGGATCAACCCTACACCAGCGATGATTAATCCCAGACGGGCATTGCCGGTAATTGCTTTTGTTTGCTCAGGTGCCAGCTTCCACTCCATTTTCTTGGCCATCTTCTTCAACACCAACTGCTGAACCAGCGTGGGCTTTTTCGCCTGGGTGGCTGCGGGCACCAACCGGCTTTCGGCCAGTTGTTTCTCGGCGCGCTCCAGCCGCCGGGTCATGCGCCTGTTGCCAGCGTAGGTGGCCTTTAAACTAACCAGTGCATCCCCCGCCGGCTGATCTGCTTTGCCGGCAACAGCAATGGGCTCATTCGGCTGCTTTTCGGGTATACCGGTGGCAATCGTTTCACCAGCAACAGGTAACGGTTCGGTTGCCTGCCGGGAATAATAATGAACGGGTTTCGACGCCTGAAATGTGGCCATAGGGCGACTACAGGCAGTTAATAGGGCAACGCTGGCCACCGAAAGGAAAATAGACTTGCTGAAACTGGTCATGAGCATCGGTTGAAAAGTTGACAGGGCAAAATAAACAAATGGGCATGGTTCCGAAAAACCATGCCCATCGGTTGACGATCTGCGAAACAAAGACCGTTATCCGTGTGTGCTTATAGCAAACCCAGAATGATCAGCACAATACCTACGATCAGACCAATCAGACCGAGGGTGGCGGCAGTACCCGTAGTGAGCAACAACAGCAGCAAACCAATAAGACCAATAACAATACCGGCCGTTAATGTGCTGGCGGCCATTGGTTTCTCAGGAGCCAGTTGATTTTTCATTTTGGTATCCATACGCTTCAGCATCATGCGCTGAACAAGCGTATTTTTCTTGGCCGACGCGTTCGTGGCTGGAGCAGCCTCCGGTGCTTTTGCCAACACTTCACGAATTTTAGCAATGCGGCGGTTCAACTTCCGTGATTCGGTAGCAGTAGCCTTTGTTGACGCCATCGCTTCGGCTTTCACCAATACGTTTTCGATGTCGGCTTTGGTAGCAGCGGGTGTGGCAGTGGCAACAGGGGTAGACTCAACGGCGGGAGCAGCTTCAGCAACGGCATCGTTGGTTGTAGTCACGACCGTAGCCGTGGGCTGCGGCGAATAGAAACGTTGCGCGTGTGATGGTTGGAACGTAGCCGTTGGGCGGCTGCATGAACCGAGCAGCGCGGTTAGACTAAGAGCAAAAAAAACGTGTTTGGTCGACGTTTTCATAACGTGTATGTGTTTGAGTGAAACGATAAGTTATCATCCCACTAACAGACTACTTCTTCATTTGTTGAGCAAACTGTGTTTAAACAGATGCAACGGGATTTGTCCACCAGGGATGAACGCGCAATAAAAAGGGGGTTTTGCCCTGATTATCAGAACAAAACCCCTTTTCATTGGGTAAAAATAATTTTTACGCTATGCCGCCTGACGAAGCTGATGAATGGTGGTACGACCAAACTTTTCTGAGGCGTATTCGTGGGTGATGGTCAACTCCTTCTTGCCTGGCTGCGAGGGCATCTCAAACATGGCGTCGGTAATGATCGACTCACAGATGGAGCGCAGCCCACGGGCACCCAGGTTATAGGCCAGTGCCTGATCAACGATGTAGTCCAGGGCCGAGGCATCCCAGGTTACGGCTACGTCGTCCATGGCAAAGAGCTTCTCATACTGCTTCGTGATGGCATTTTTTGGCTCGGTCAGGATGCGGTAGAGCGATTCGCGATCCAGCGCATCGAGGTGCGTGAGCACGGGCAACCGACCCAGCAGTTCGGGAATAAGACCAAACGATTTCAGGTCCTGCGCCGACACAAACCGCATCAGGTGACTGCGGTCGCTGACGGCGTGCAGGCGACGTTCATCACTGAACCCAATCGGGCGCGATGTAATGCGCTTGGCAATGTGCCGCTCGATGCCATCGAAGGCCCCCCCGCAGATAAACAGAATATTTTCGGTGTTGATCGAAATCAGCCGTTGGTCGGGGTGTTTGCGGCCTCCCTGCGGTGGCACGTTCACCATCGACCCTTCCAGCAGTTTCAGCAGGCCCTGCTGCACACCCTCGCCACTCACGTCGCGGGTGATGGATGGGTTGTCTGACTTGCGGGCAATTTTGTCTATCTCGTCAATGTAGACAATGCCCATTTCGGCCTTATCAATCTTGTAATCAGCAGCCTGCAACAGGCGCGTAAGCACCGTTTCGACATCTTCGCCCACGTAACCAGCTTCAGTGATGACGGTGGCGTCGGCAATGCAGAAAGGTACTTCCAGCATCTTGGCAATGGTGCGGGCCAGGTAGGTTTTGCCCGTGCCTGTCTCACCCACCATGAGGATGTTCGACTTTTCAATCGAGATTTCATCTTCCGAGAAGGGTTGCATCAGGCGTTTATAGTGGTTGTATACCGCTACGGAAAGCACCTTTTTAGCTTCGTCCTGCCCGATGATGTACTGATCAAGGAAGTTTTTCATTTCCACCGGCTTAATCAGATTCAGCTTGGGTGGTTCAGATCCCTGACTACGGCGGGGACGGGTTTCTTCAATCACCACCTCGAAACCCTGCTCGATACAGTGATTACAGATATGGGCGTCAATGCCCGACAGCAGCAGTTGAACCTCGTTTTTACGGCGGCCACAGAACGAGCAGCTAATTTGTGACATAAGAATATCGTGCGTGGGTGAAGATCAACCTAATTGATGTGGATTGTTTAGCTAACGTCTCGTTTAAGGTCCTTGTTAGACCGTTTAAACGAATTACCAGATATTTAATCTAGCAACAAACCAAGTACTTCGGTCCAGTTGCGAACCCGTGTATAGGCAGTTTCGTCGCGGTTGTGGAGCGCATCGAACAGTAAACCCTTACCCGTAAACGTGTGCAGGTTGTAGGGCATATCGTCGATGAGAAAATTGGCCCCCAGGATGCTTTTGTCGCCCAGAAAGATGTAATTCTTCCAGTGGATGGTAGGAAAATGTTCGGCCAGCCAGTCGTACTTATCGCGGAACGAATTGGGGAACTCCATGGCTGCCGTGGCCACAAAAACGTTGTATCGCTCCTGCAGGTGTACAATGGCTTCCTGCGCACCAGGCATTACGGGAATATCGGCGAAGAACCCCGGCTCGTGAATCTGGCGGTATACGGCGTTGCGTTCTTCTTCGTGGAAAAGCTCCTGAAATGATTTTTCCTGAAGTTCGGCGAGTTCATAGCGTGGCGCGTCCGATTGCAGATAAAGCTTAACCAGCTTGGCGTGGGTGTCGGCCAGCACGTCGTCCTGGTCAATGCAAATTGTTTGTTTCATAAGTGAGTTCAAAGTTCAATGTCTAACGTTTAAAGTTGGCTGACGCATGAGTACGCTTGCGTTAGCCAACTTTAAACGTTAAACATTGAACCTTGAACATTTAAAAATTCGATTCTGACCATTTCTCCAGGTAATCAGCTACCCGGCGGACAAACATGCCGCCAAGCGCGCCGTCTACTACCCGGTGGTCATACGAGTGGCTGAGGAACATCATCTGGCGGATACCGATCAGATCGCCCTGCGGGGTTTCCACCACGGCGGGCTTTTTCACAATGGCCCCAAACGCCATGATAGCCACCTGCGGCTGCATGATAATGGGCGTACCCATCAAATTGCCAAACGTACCAATGTTCGACACGGTGTAGGTACCCCCGGCGAGGTCGTCGGCGGTGAGCTTGTTTTCGCGGGCACGGCGGGTGAGGTCATTCACCTTTTTAGCCAAACCCGTGAGGTTATACTGCGCCGCATCATGAATGACCGGCACGATCAGATTCCCCGACGGCAGGGCCACGGCCATGCCCACGTTGATACTCTTTTTCACCAGAATCGTGTCGCCCTCCACCGATACGTTAATCATCGGGAAATCGCGGATAGCGCGGACAATGGCGTCGATCAGGATCGGCGTGTAGGTCAGGTTTTCGCCCGTTTTGGCCTTGAACGCGTCTTTATTGGCTGTCCGCCATTGTACCATGTTGGTCAGATCGGCTTCCACAAACGAGGTCACGTGCGGCGATGTCTGCTTGGATTCGACCATCCGCTGCGCAATCATCTTCCGCATGCGGTCCATCTGAATAATATCTGCCGAACCGTTCAGGCTTGGCTTCGCCGGTTGTGGGTTTGCGGGTTTGTTTACCGAAGGCTGTTGCGCTTCCCTCTCCCCACTTACCTCCTGACGCTTCTCACTTGCTTCTTGACTCTTATTTCTTGCCTCTTGACTCTCACCTCTCGCTTCTCTGTTCGCCACATACGCCATGATGTCTTTTTTCGTGACGCGGTTTTCGGCTCCGCTGCCCGGCACGGTGTCCAGCTCGGCGCGACTAATACCTTCTTCTTTGGCGATGTTGAGTACCAGCGGCGAATAAAACCGACCCTCAAACGCGGGGCCCGTCACGGCTACGTCGGCACGGTTGCGGCTGCTCATGGCACCGATGCTGGCTTCCAGTTCTACCGCCGAATGCAGGGCCACGTCGGGTAACTCGTCGGCTTCTACCTGATCGTTTACCCCGGCCACGTCAACGCCAATCGGCTCCAGGTTGGGGTTTGTGGTCGTTGCGCCCGCGTTGGCCGGAACGGCATCGACGGGGCTATCGCCGACGGCTTCTTCCGTTTCAATCCGCGCAATGGGCTGACCAATGGGCACCACGTCGCCGTCGTTTACCAGCTTTTCTTTCAGCACACCGGCGTAGGGAGCGGGCACTTCGGTATCTACCTTATCCGTAGCCACCTCCAGCACCGACTCGTCGGCGTCAAACCGTTCGCCCACCTGCTTGAGCCAGGTGATGACGGTGCATTCCATTATACTCTCGCCCATTTTGGGCATTACCATATCAATGAGGGCCATTTTTTAGGGATGTACAATGCATAATGAACAATGTACAATGCTGCTTACGCCAGAGCAGTTACGCTGGCGTAAGCAGCATTGTACATTGTTCATTATGCATTGTACATTATTTTCAGTTGTTGACGAAGTAGTTCTAATACGTAGTTGGTGGTGAGGGTAATGTTTTGTTCGCGGTATTGGCCCAGCTTCAGGTGCCTGGCTACGGTGCCGTGGTCGGTGGCGCAGGCGATCCAGATCGTGCCCACGGGCTTGTCGGGCGTGCCACCGTCAGGGCCGGCAATGCCGCTCGTGGCAATGCCCACGTCGGTGCCAAGCATGATGCGGACGCCCTCGGCCATTTCGCAGACGGTGGGTTCACTCACCGCCCCGAATTCGGCCAGAGTATCGGGGTTCACGCCCAGGGCTATGTGTTTCACCTCGTTGCTGTAGGCCACCACGCCCCCGGCAAACACCGCCGACACGCCCGGCACTTTGGTCAGCGTGGCAGCTACCTGCCCGCCGGTGCAGCTTTCGGCCACGCCCAGCATGAGGTTTTTCTCTTTTAGCAGCTTGATGACTACGTTCTCGATTTCGTCGCCATCAAAGCCGTACACGTTGGCCTGGATCAGGGGCATTATCTTCGCCACCTCAGCGTCGAGTTCACGCCCAAGCTGTTCATTGTCAGCACCTGTGGCCGTTAGCCGCAGTTTTACCTGACCAAAACTGGGCAGGTAGGCCAGCCGGATATGCGGCGGCAGGGCGTCTTCCCAGGCTTCAATTTTTTCGGCCAGAAACGACTCGCCCACGCCAATGGTGCGAATCATTTTGTGGCGAATCACGGGCAGATCGAACCGTTCTTTCAGTTTGGGCAGAAACCGATTGGTCATCAGGCTCTTCATCTCAAACGGCACCCCCGGCAGCGAAATATAGACCGTGTCGTTCTCATCGAACCACATGCCGGGAGCGGTGCCCCAGTCGTTCTGCACGTACTCAGCATTTTCGGGCAGGTCGGCCTGACCCCGGTTGAGGTCGGTCATTTCACGACCCCGCTTCTCGAAAAATCCCGTCACCAGTTCCAGTGCCTGCTGGTTGCGCACCATGCCCACGTTGAAAAACTGGCACAGCGTCTTCTTGGTAATGTCATCTTTTGTGGGACCAAGGCCACCGGTAATGATGACCACATCAGCGCGGGCGGCGGCCTCGCGCAGAGCGTCCAGAATTACCCCGGCCTCATCACCAACCGACGTTTTGCGGACGGTCCGGATGCCGAGCGTAGTCAGCTCGGTGCTGATCCACTGGGTGTTGGTATCGGTAATCTGGCCAAATAAAATTTCGTCACCAATGGTGATTACTTCGGCCCGAACAGTTTGTGGCATGTAGTTTTAATGTACAATGAACAATGTATAATGTACAATGAGGTTCTACTGGTGTGGCTCCGCATTAACCTACTCTGCATTAGCAACCGCAACAGCAGACCACATCGTGCATTGTACATTGTTCATTGTACATTTTTTAATAGAACCCGTTTTACATTGTACATTTTCTTTTGTCAAAAGTACGTAAAACAACCTTCAGAGATGAAAACGATTCATGTGTGGGCCGTGGCCCTTCCCCTATTTTTAGCCTTATCGACTCAGGCTCAGGACTCTACTGTCCGTCGGCAATCGCCGCTGGGTACGCTGGGTGGCGTACTGGGGAAAGTGCTTCAGTCTACCTCAACCACCGCCACCGGAGCGGCTCTCACCCCCACCGACATTGCTACGGGCCTGAAAGAAGCCCTGCGCGTGGGAATCGACAAGGGCGCTACGCAGGCCTCGGCGCTGGATGGCTATTATAAAAACGACCTGATCAAGATTCTGTTCCCGCCCGAAGCCCAGCGCATTGAATCGCGGCTACGGCAATTGGGTTTCGGCAAGCAGGTCGATCAGTTTGTGGTGGCCCTGAACCGCTCGGCCGAGGACGCCGCCAAGAAGGCCAAGCCGGTCTTTTTCAAGGCCATTACGTCTATGACTATTCAGGACGCAGTGAGCATTTTGCGCGGGGGTGATGATGCCGCCACGCAGTACCTGCGCCGCACCACCGGTCAGCAACTGGTAGCCGAGTTCGCACCGATCATCGACAGCACGTTACAGAAAAATAATGCCACGCGGTATTATAACACACTGGCAACCACCTATAACAGGCTGGCGTTTGGTCAGAAACCCGTCAACGCCAACCTGACGGAATACGCCACAGGCAAAGCCGTCGATGGCCTGTTTTTGCTCGTAGCCCAGGAGGAAAAACGCATCCGTGAAAACCCCGTAGCGCGGGTAACAGACATCCTGAAACGGGTGTTCGGCGCGAGGTAGTTAGTAGCCGGCCCAACCCCTAAATCCCCTGAAGGGGACTTTGCTTACTCACGAGCAAAGTCCCCTTCAGGGGATTTAGGGGTTGGGCTGATCTTTTGCGACTTTTGCGTTAACCTTTGTGTCTCTGTGCTACTCTTTTGTTATGACACTCCCCGATCTATTCAACGAAACAGCCACTGATTCGGAAAAAGCGTGGCTCACGTCGAAACAGCAGGCACCCATTCCCGCAAGACTCGCTGCGTTTGTGGCGGTGCCGCGTTTCGTGTCACGCCGACCCGTGCCCCACAACCCCGACTGGACAATGGACCGGCTGGCGCGGGTATTGCTCCTTACCAGCCTGCCTGCCGACGATGAAACGGCTTACACGAAGGCCATCGAGACGTTGTTCGACACGGCCGAAATGCAGGAACTGGCGGCCTTATATTCGGCTCTCCCCCATTTAGCTTTCCCCCAAAAGTGGCTTTTCAGGGCCACAGAGGCCGTTCGGTCGAACATGGGGCCGGTGTTTGACGCTATCGCGTTTGGCAATACGTACCCGGCGCAATACTTCACCGAAGCAGCCTGGAATCAACTGGTGCTGAAGTGCATTTTCAACGACAAACCCATCACCCGCATCCACGGCCTGATGGACCGCGCCAATGCCACCCTGGCTCATGACATCTCCGAATTTGCCCACGAACGCTGGGCGGCAGGCCGTACTGTCCCCGCGGAGGTGTGGCAACTGGTGCCCCGATTCATGAACGAATCACTACTGGCCGATGTAAAACGACTAGCCGCCTCACCCGACGAACGCGACCGCGAAGCCGCCAGGCGGGTGATTGAACAGATGAGTTCAAGGTTTAACGTTGCTCCGTCAGACACAGGCGAAGCAACGTTAAACATTAGACGTTAAACCTTGAACATCAAACCCCTCCCCTATGAACCCCTCCCACGCCCAGGACGAGCACGAAGTACCAGCTCAACCCGTTGCCGAAACGCCGGTCGATTACATGGCCCATATCAAGGGTATGTCCTTTTTCGACCCACATATTCACATGACCTCGCGCACCACCGACGATTATCAGGCGATGGCCGACGCGGGTATTGTAGCGCTCATTGAACCTGCCTTCTGGCTGGGGCAACCCCGCACGGGCCTCGCTACGTTCAAAGACTATTACGCCAGCCTGGTGGGCTGGGAACGGTTCCGGTCGTCGCAGTTTGGGATCAAGCACTACTGCACCATCGGATTGAATTCGCGTGAGGCGAATAACGAGGCGTTGGCCGAAGAGGTGATGGAACTGCTGCCCTTGTTTGCCTACAAAGAAGGCGTGGTGGGCATTGGCGAAATCGGGTTCGACGATCAGACCACCGCCGAAGAAAAGTTCTACCGGGCGCAACTGGAACTGGCCAAAGAAGCCCACCTGCCCGTGCAGATTCATACGCCGCACCGCAACAAAAAAGAAGGTACCGAACGCAGCATGGCCATTGCCCTGGAGCACGGCCTCGACCCCGGCATGGTGATCGTAGACCACAACAATGAAGAGACCGTGAAGTCGGTGCTGGATGGTGGGTTCTGGGCGGCGTTTACCATTTATCCGTTCACGAAAATGGGTAATGAGCGCATGGTGGAGGTAGTGCGGCAGTATGGCCCGGAGCGCATCATGGTCAACTCGGCCGCCGACTGGGGCATCAGCGACCCGCTGGCCGTGCCCAAAACCGCCGCCCTGATGGTGATGCGGGGTATTTCGCCCGAAGCCATCCGGCTCGTGACCTACCAGAACGCCATCGACGCGTTTGCCCAGAGTGGCCAGATCAACGTCGCCGACTTTGCCACGCCGATGGTCATTGACCAAAGCGAAAAATTCAACGGCAACACCATCCTCCGCGGCGGTCAGCAACCCCGCCGCGATCAACAATCATTGTTTATAAAGTAAAGAATGGCAGGATTTTTTGGACAGGATTCGCAGGATTGCAGGATTCACAGGATTTCCTTCTCTCTCCTTATCTGCTACAGAACAAACTAAAAAATCCTGTGAATCCTGCAATCCTGCAAATCCTGTCCAAAAAATCCTGCCATTCTTTCAGTCTAAATGAAATCATACCTCCAACTTATGCGCCCGGCGAACCTGCTGACCGCTGCTGCCGACGTACTGGCGGGGGCGGCACTGGCTCCGCTGGCGGGACTTGCTTCGCCGTTTGGCACGGGTCAGCCCGTTTGGCTTCTGGTACTGTCGACCATTGGTTTATATGGCGGCGGCGTAGTCCTCAACGACGTGTTCGATGCCGAATTAGATGCCGTTGAGCGCCCTGAACGGCCCATTCCAGGCGGGCGCGTGTCGCTGGGGCAAGCCTCGGCGCTGGGGGTGGGGTTGTTGGCACTGGGGGTTGCATTGGCCTTTTTTTATGGACAAACCAGCGGCTGGCTGGCCCTGCTGGTGGCGGGACTGGCCGTTTTTTATGATCGTTTTGGTAAGCATCAGTCCCTGTTTGGCCCTGTCAATATGGGCTTGTGCCGGGGGGTAAATCTGCTACTGGGCGTGAGTGCTGCTGGTGCCGACGCCGTTGGGCAACTGTGGTGGCTGGGTATCGTGCCGGTTATCTACATCGCCGCCATCACCATGATCAGCCGCGACGAAGTGCATGGCGGCAAGCAGCGCACCCTCTATTTCGCGGGCTTCCTGTACCTGCTCGTCATCGCCTGCCAACTCTGGATGGCCTCCCGCGCCCAAACTCTGCTCATTACGTTGGGTTTTGTCTTTCTACACCTGGTCCTGATTGGTCGCCCGCTGCTGACCGCCGTTCAAAACCCCATTGGCCCCAATATTGGCAAGGCCGTGAAAGCGGGGGTGCTGTCGCTGATTGTGATGGACGCCGCCTGGGTGAGCGTATCGGGCAACTGGCCGCTGGCGTTGGGCGTATTGCTGCTCCTGCCGCTGTCCATTCCCGTAGCGAAATATTTCGCCGTGACGTAGGCGTGTAGGGTCCTACTGCAACCACCCGCCCGTAAACCCGGCCCTTGTCAGCCCTCGGCGGATGTGCGGGCTTTTTTTCATCAGATTCCAGACAAATCCCGTCCGCAGGTTTTCGGTCATGAGCAGGATTGGCCCCTGGTCAATACCCAGGTAATCAACGTCAAACCAGCCCGATGCCGTTGAGCCGTTGGCAAAACGCGACGGGTAGCGGTAGGTGGGATTAAACGCGTCGCGGAAACCGTAAGGGCCGTAGAGTTTCGCTCCGTAGCGCGATTTCATGGCTCTGAGCGCAGGAACGCAGATTTCCGGGGCGAACGGTAACGAACCACCCGCCGCCGTGGGGGCAATGGTGCCATCGTCGACAATGCCGGTGGAGGCTGCACCCCTGGCCCGGTACGAGAAAAACTGTCGTCCGTTAGCCAGCGTATCGGCGGGGCCATCGCAGGCGGTGAGGCCCCAAATGGTGGGGCCGTAATCGGTCCAGCCCGCCCTATTGGCCACGCAGTAGGCCCGGTTGGCATAGGTGGCCAGCCGTGAGTTTTCGTGGTAATCCAGCCGCTTGTCGCGCATGTAGGCATCCTGAACGCCCCGAAAGTCGATCCAGCAGTGCGAGTACTGATGCCCAAACAGCGGATCGAAGTTGACGTGCTGAAGACCATTGAAGGTAGCAAACGAATAGGTCTTCGTCCAGGCCGTCCAGGCTTCCGGATCCACCGGGTGCGTGGGCGAACCCAGGGCCAACACATAAAGCAGCATAGCCTCGTTGTAGCCTGTCCAGTCGCTTTTAATGAATCCCGTTTCGGGATGCCAGCCCATAGCCACTAGTGGACTTCTTTTCTGAAAAAACGTCCAGTCGGCGCGGCCATAGATGGTCTCGGCCAGGGTGCGGATCTCGGTTTCGGCGGGGGTGTTTTGGTCAAAATAGGCCTGAGCGCTCAGAATGCCACCCAGCAGCAGGGCCGTGTCGATGGTCGACAGCTCGACCTGCTTAAACCGCTCGCCGGTTTTCATGTCCAGAAAATGGTAGAAGAACCCTTTATAGCCCGCTATGCCCGTGGCCCTTTCCGACTGCGGGGCGTTGGCAAAAAAGCGGAGCGTGGCCAGGGTACGGTCTGCCGCCTGAGCGCGCGTGATGTAGCCCCGTTCCACGCCCACCAGGTAGGTAGTCAGGCCAAACCCCACGGCGGCAATGCTGCAGAACGAGGGGGTGGGCGCCCGGTCAGGAACGAGGCCGTTTTGCTCATTGGCCGTTTCCCAGAAGTACCGAAACGTGTCGCGCTGGAGACTATCGAGAAAGGCATTATCGGCGGCAGTCGCCGAGTAAGTAGCTGGCGATGTGACGGTTACCGCGGGTTGTGGTTGCGCGTTGGGCTGACAGCTTACGGCCAAACACAGCGCAGCAGCGACATACAGGACTGCTTTAACGAGTTGATTCATAGGGCAATATAGCGCCCCGATCCACACCCCCTTACCCCTGCTGGCGTCTTTCACGTTTCAGCTGCCGACGGGCCAACACACGCTGCCGTTTTTCGGGCGACATGGCGGCTAGTTTGGCCTGCCGGTGCTCGCGGTGCGCCTGCCGGAAGGCCTCGCGCTCGGCGGGCGACATGGCGGCCAGTTTGGCTTTCATTTCGGCCTTGCGGGCCATCTTTTGCTCGGGTGTCAGGTGTTGATGTCCTGAATATACCGGCTGAGTTTGGGCGAAAGTGGCAGTGGTGGCTGTAGCCAGCAGGACCGCGCCCGTGAGGATCATCTTGCGAATTGTCATTAGTTCTATTGGTTTAATTGGCTGTTGGATAGGTAAAGGCCCTCAAGGTTTAGTGAGGCCTATTTTATAGCCAAAACATGGGTAAGCAACCGTAAATTTGGCTTTTGTTTTCAGCAACAACCTATGCAATGAACGCAGTCCAACCCCCTTTGCAACAGTCATTCAGCGTACCGTTCACCTACGCCGTTCACTTTACCCGACACCTCTTTGCGCCTGAAAACCCCCTGTTTCGTGACTACCTGGGTCAGCCTTCGCCTACTGGTCAGGCCAAAAAGTTACTCTTCGTTATCGACAGCGGCGTACTGGCCCATCACCCCACGCTGCCCGATGCTATCGCGCAGTATGTAGCCGGTATACCCTCGGCCATCCTTGCCGCCGATCCCATACTGGTGCCTGGTGGCGAGGCGGCTAAAAATGATCCCGCACTGGTTGATCGCCTCATCGACGCGGTCGATCAGTACGGCATCGACCGGCACTCCTATATCGTGGCCATTGGTGGCGGGGCGGTGCTCGATCTGGTCGGTTACGCTGCTGCCATTGCCCACCGGGGCGTTCGGCATATCCGCATCCCAACTACGGTATTGTCGCAGAACGATTCGGGGGTGGGCGTGAAAAACGGGGTCAATTACCGGGGCAAAAAGAATTTCATCGGCACGTTTGCTCCACCGGCGGCCGTTATTAACGACGCCCATTTCCTGACTACCCTCGACGAGCGCGACTGGCGGGCAGGCATCGCCGAAGCCGTAAAAGTGGCCCTGATTAAGGATTTGGCCTTTTTTGAGTGGATTGAAGCCCATGCCGAAGCCCTGGCCCACCGCGACACCGAAGCGATGACGGAGCTTATTTACCGTTGCGCCCGGATGCACATGCAACATATTTCGAGCGGTGATCCCTTCGAGCTTGGCTCCGCCCGACCCCTCGATTTTGGCCATTGGGCGGCCCACAAACTGGAGTATCTGACCAATTTCAGCGTCCGCCACGGTGAGGCGGTTGCCATCGGAATTGCCCTCGACACGGTTTATTCACAACTGGCGGGACGCATTTTAGCCCACGACGCCGACCGTGTGCTGCACGTTTTCCAACAACTCGGCTTCGATCTTTTCCACCCCGCCCTCGCCGAAAACGAGAGCGAAAACCTGCGCCGGGGCCTCACCGAATTTCAGGAACACCTTGGCGGTCAACTCACCATTACCCTCCTCGACGCGCTGGGACAAGGTATCGAAGTCCACGACATGGATTTCGGTCTGATTCAGCAGGCGGTGGGAAGGCTGTCTTCTGTTTATAGTGTGCCGTTTTCAGTGGGCTGACGTCAGCGGCTTCGCGCTTTGGTGGCTTCGCGCTGTAGGTTGCTGACGCTTGGCCCTTCGACAGGCTCAGGGTGACAGGGAAGTTGAATCAACATACCTGAACTGCTTTAGGTGGGCTGTCACCCTGAGCCTGTCGAAGGGCCAGGCGTCAGCAACCTACAGCGCGAAGCCACCAAAGCGCGAAGCCACTGACTTCAGCCGCTCTCTGAACACGAATCCTGAACTGTCTTTCTACAGTTGCATTACTGCAAAAAGGCAGTTATCTTTGGAAAAACCCTAATCCAATGGCTACTGTACCTTCACACCAGGCCTCGCCCACAACCATTCCAAAACGGCGACGGTCGCCCTTGTCGGCATCTGTAGCTTCCTACCGGCCTGAACTGCTCTCCGGTTTAGCCATTATTGAGCAGGCCCGGCGGGGGGTGAATACCCAACAGGTTGACCAACTGGCGCAGTTGCTGGGCATATCGTTGAAGGAAATGGCGGTTGTGCTTCAGATTGCCGAACGCAGTCTGCATCGGTTTCGAACAGAGGGGCACCTCGACGAGCAGGCCTCGGAGCGGTTGCTGCTGCTGGCTAACCTAACGGCGCATGGGCTGCTGGTTTTCGACGGACAACCCGATGCGCTCGCCAACTGGCTGCGGCATCCGCTTCGTGAGCTGAAAAATCAGTCACCACTCCAGTTACTGGCTACCATCAGCGGCTTTGGGCTGGTCGATGACGTACTGACGCGGATTGAATACGGCGTTTATTCCTGATCCTTCCGCCCACCCATGTTGGTTTATCGCCTCTACAAAAGCACCTACATTGCCGAGCCACTCTCTGCCGAAGGTGCCCGTCGGGCGGGCGGGCGCTGGAATCCCAAAGGCTTTCCTATACTGTATACGTCGGCCACGCCGGAACTGGCTCTGCTGGAAGTTATCGCCCACCTGAACCCCAGCTTTATTCCTCTGTTTCACCTATTAGTCCTGGATATTCCCGATGACCACCGGCATATTGCACTAGCCGATTTACCACCCAGTTGGCAGGACGAAACACAGGATGAAGCTATGCAGGTTTATCTGTCCGACTGGCTGAAAAAACCAGATGCACTAACCGTTTCAGTACCCTCGGCCATTGTAAATCGCTCCCGTAACTATCTGATCCACACAGCGTATCCTGGTTTTTTCGAACGTGTGCACATAGTCGAAAATACCCCCTTCCGCATCGATACCCGCGTCATTAATACGTCATTCTAACCTTCATGAAGGTTAGGGGTAGCATTAAATCGTAACCGTGGCGGCGGACCGCTCGCCCATCGTAAAAACCATGATCCTAGGCTACTGCACCAATATCCACCCCGGCGAAGCGTGGGACGATCATTTCCGGCACCTGCGCGAGCAGGTACCCGCCGTGAAGACTACCGTTAGTCCCGACAAGCCCCTAGCGCTGGGCCTGCGACTGGCCAATCAGGCGAGTATTGATCTGATGCAACCCAAAAAGCTGGCCGACTTCAAGGTGTGGCTGGCCGAAACGGGCTGCTACATATTCACCATGAATGGCTTTCCCTACGGCGGCTTCCACCACGAACGCGTGAAAGACGACGTGCATAGCCCCGACTGGACCACCGCCGACCGCGTCGACTACACGATCCGGCTGTTTCGGCTACTGACCGAACTGCTCCCCGCCGACGAAACCGAAGGCGGCATTTCGACCTCGCCTCTCTCCTACCGCCTCTGGTGGCCCACCCCCGAGGCCCGCCAACAGGCTATGCAAACCGCCACCGACGCCATGCTGACGGTGGTGGATGAACTCATCCGGCTGCGGCAAACGACAGGCAAAATTATGCACCTCGACGTGGAACCCGAACCCGACGGCCTGCTCGACAATTGTGCTGATTTTGTAGCCTGGTACACCACCGTCCTCCGCCCCGCCGCCAGAACGTACCTGGCCGAAACACACGGTTTAGACGAAGCATCCGCTGACCTTGCGCTGTATGACCACGTTCAACTCTGCTACGATGTGTGCCACGTGGCAGTAGCTTACGAAGAAACGGATACCGTGCTGGCATCGCTCGCAACCGCCAACATCCGCGTGGGAAAAGTACAGATAAGCTCGGCGTTGCAGATTGATTTCACCGATGATGCCGCCGAAAAACTCGCTGCCATCCGCGCTTTCAACGAACCCACGTACCTGCACCAAGTAGTGGCCCGCCTATCCGACGGCACCCTCGCCTACTTCGCCGACCTGCCCGATGCCCTCGCCGCCTACGATGCCGCCACCCACCGCGAATGGCGCATCCATTTCCACGTGCCGCTGTTTATGGAACGCTACGGCCTGCTCGGCTCCACCCAAACCAGTGTAATAGAAGTCCTGCACCGCCAACGCATCGCCCCCTTCACCAACCACCTCGAAATAGAAACCTACACCTGGGGCGTCCTCCCCTCCGACCTCCAAGCCCCCATCAGCGAGTCGATTAGTAGGGAAATTGCGTGGGTTGCGAAACATGGGTGAGAGAAGTACAGTCTTATTTTTTGACTTGTATAGCTGCCTATATTTGTAAAAGAGTTGCCAAGTATTTAGTAAATTACAATATCAAACTCAACGTTAGATTATGATTTGGTTAGAACTCAGAGCTCATGACGCAGCGTATAATCCTGGCTGGAATTCTCAAGAAAGTGCTTGGGCGCCTATACACAAAAAAAATGGTAGCTCATGGCCATTTTGGAATTTGTTAAGTAATGTAAGTAAGAACGATATAGTTTTTCATTTACAGACATTCAATAACGAAAAGAGGTTCATTGGGTATTCGACAGCATCAACAGATGGTTACATAACAAGTGATCTCCCCTCATATGAAAAGCATGATTGGGATTTCGTTGACTCATTCCACAAGGTTGAGTTGTCAGATTTTAAAGAATTAAAACCATACGTTCTTCTTTCGGATTTTTTTACAATAAACAATCAGTTATTAAGAGACTATTTCATAGAAAATAAATTGAATAAGGCAGAAAAAGTTAACTTATTTTATACTATCCAAAACAATCGCCTTCAATGCCTAAACGGAGCTTATTTCTCAGCTTTTAATACCCCTTTACCTTCAATGCTCCTGAATGAATACAAAACAAGCTTGCAAGAAAGTTTGACTATAGAATATTCTGATACAAGATCCGCTTTAAAAGAGCTGTATGTGCGGATTGGGCATCAAAAATTTTCAGATAACGTAAAGAGCAACTTCTCATATAAATGCTGTTTTCCAAATTGCGATGTAGAAGGCAAGGGATATCTTATTAGTGGTCATATTGACCGATGGTCTGATAATGAGTCAATGAGAGGTAAAACTGGAAATGGTCTGTGCTTGTGTCTAATGCATGACAAAGCATTCGAAAAAGGTGCTTTTACTTTAAACGAAAAATATCAGATTGTGATAATGAATAAAAACCTATCAGATCAAAAATGGCTAGAAGCATTCTTAAAGCGTGGAGAAAATCTTCCAATAAAGGCAAGGCACATCGATCCACTAATAGAAGCTCTCAGAAACCATTGGCGTAGAATTGGTTATGAAAAATACTGATTCTCTGCAAAGTATTCTAGGTCTGTAAATATCTTTCATTTCAATTATGAAAGTGAATAAAAACGGCTCATAACTATTGAAGCTATCCTCAACTCTATGAACAAAACCGTTGTCATTGATATTGTTGGCCTGAGTGCCAGTGTGCTTGGCGAGTGTACGCCGTTTTTGCAGCAGTACATTGCCAAGCGGCGGCTGACGTATGTGCGTCCTGTGCTGCCCGCCGTAACCACCACGGCGCAGAGTTGCTACGTGACGGGCAAGTGGCCCTCCGAACACGGCATTGTGGGCAATGGCTGGTATGACCGGCAGGACGCTGAAATTAAATTCTGGAAACAGTCGAACCGGCTGGTGGAGGCGGAAAAGATCTGGGAACGCGCCAAACGCGACGACCCGGGCTTCACCTGCTCCAAGATGTTCTGGTGGTATAACATGTACGCGGCGGTCGACTATTCCGTTACGCCCCGACCCCAATACCACGCCGATGGCTTGAAAATGCCCGACTGCTACAGCCACCCCGCCTCCCTCCGCGACGAGTTGCACGCCAAATTCGGCACCTTCCCGCTGTTTAGTTTCTGGGGGCCACAAACCAGCATCAAGTGCTCGCGCTGGATCGCCGACGCGTCGATGTACGTGGACGATAAGCACGACCCCACGCTGACGCTCATCTACCTCCCCCACCTGGATTACGGCCTGCAAAAGTTCGGCGTTGATTTCGCCAAAATCGGCGCTGATCTGCGGGAAATAGACGATCTGGTGGGTGAACTGGTCAAGTTTTACGAGCAAAAAGGGGCCGAGGTGATCCTGTTGTCGGAATACGGCATCAACACCGTGTCGCGACCCATCTACATCAACCGTGCCCTGCGCGAGGCGGGCCTGATCGCCGTGCGTACCGAGGTGGGCCGTGAACTGCTTGATGCGGGAGCCTCTGCCGCCTTCGCCGCGCCTGACCATCAGATTGCCCACGTCTACGTGAGCGACCCGGCCAACATCCCCAAGGTGAAGACCCTGATCGAAGCCCTCCCCGGCGTGGCCGAGGTGCTGGACGAGGCAGGTAAAAAAGCCCATCACCTCGACCATGAGCGGTCCGGCGACCTGGTGGCCGTGGCCAAGCCCGACAGTTGGTTTGCGTATTATTATTGGCTCGACGACGCCAAAAAGCCGGATTACGCCCAGCTTGTAGACATCCACCGCAAGCCCGGCTATGACCCCGTCGAGCTATTTATGGACCAAACCAACCCGCTGATTAAGGCCAAAGCGGGGTATAAACTGGCCCGTAAGTTGCTGGGTTTCCGGTATTTGATGAACGTGATCTCGCTGGACGCTACGCTCGTAAAAGGTTCGCACGGCGGAGTGAACATCGGCAAGGAGTATTACCCCGTGCTCATCACCGACCAACCCACTCCCCAACCCGAAATCGACGCTATCGACGTGTACGACGTAATCTGGCAAACCCTGACCAAGCCGGTTTTGGCCCCGAATGCTTAATTTTGGGGAAAAATGAGTTCAATGTCTAAGGTTTAAGGTCTAAAGTTGCTTCGCCCCAGAGACTGCTGTGCGCGAAGCAACTTTAGACCTTAAACCTTAAACCTTAGACATTGAACTACTCCCCCCAAGAATGCGCCAATCAGAAATCAACTTCACTGTCGAATTAGACAACCAGAACGTACCCGATAAAATCTATTGGGACGCCACCGAGAACCCCAACGAAGGCCTCAACGACACCAAGGGCGTGTCTATTGCCGTTTGGGATCACTACCACCGCAACACCCTCAAAATCGATCTGTGGACGAAAGACATGGAAGTAGGCGACATGAAGCGCTTCATGATCGAGATCATGGGCGGCATTGCCAACACCGTCCGCACCGCCACCGGCGACGCCGCCATGGCCGACGATATCGACAACCTGTGCCGTAGCTTAAGCAAGCGCGTGGAAGAAGAATTCCGCGCTGAGAATCAGAAGAAATAGACATTGGATGTTGTTTTTTTGTCATCCCGACGCCAGGAGGGATCTAGTTTCCTACAAGCGTATTGTGCAACAGGAAACTAGATCCCTCCTGGCGTCGGGATGACAAAAAAACCATCCACCCTCCTCCCCCATGCGTAACTCCATCCTCATCCTATTAACCTGCTTCACTACCCTGTCTGCCGTAGCGCAGAAGGGCATCTC
Source organism: Fibrella rubiginis (assembly GCF_017353185.1). Taxonomy (GTDB): domain Bacteria; phylum Bacteroidota; class Bacteroidia; order Cytophagales; family Spirosomataceae; genus Fibrella; species Fibrella rubiginis. The sequence continues at coordinate 685,723 of NZ_JAFMYV010000002.1, forward strand.
GTTCGTGCAGGCACCCATCGCTTCAGTGTTCAAAACGGCGCAGGCGGCCCGCAAACCCGTTTTTGTGGAGATCTATTCGCCCTCGTGCCACGTCTGCCAGAGCTTTATGCCCACCCTGGCCGACAGCCGCGTAGGCAAGTCGTACAACAGTAAGTTTATCAACACCCGCCTCGACGTTGATCAGCCCGCTACCCGCGCTTTTTTGCAGTCGAAGAAATATTACATCCCCTCGCTGCCCCTGTTCCTGTATTTCAGCCCGGAGGGCGAGCTGATTCACTTCGCCATGAGCCAAAACTCGACCGACGAAGTGATCCGCCACGGCAACAACGCCACCACACCCGCCGCCCGGTCGGCCAACTGGAAACAACGGTATGCCGCCGGCGATAAGTCGCCCAATTTCCTGATCGACCTGGGCATGTACAGCCGCGTTACCGGCGACACCGTCACGAACATGGCTGCGATGGATGACTATGCGAAGCAGCAACCCGCCAACACGCACAGCAATAACACGAACTGGCTGGTGCTGCAAAAGATCATCCTCGACATGGATAACCCGCTGGCCAGGAGCCTGGTGAGTAACATCGGCATCTTCAAACAGCAGTATGGGCAAACTGCCGTGAACGTGGCCGAAAATATCCTGATGTCGTCGTTGTACAGCAGTCGGGGGCTGAAATTTTCGCCCGCGCAGATCAAGCAGGTGTATGAGGGGCTGGTGCGCATTGGCATCGATCCGAACCTGGCGGGGTCGCGTACGTTGCTGCCGGAGGTAAACGCGTATTTCAAGCTGAAACAGGGTCAGCGCGCCGCCGAACGCATGGACAGCCACGTAGCCACCCACTCGCTGGTGCCCGCCGAATATCTCTACGTAGCCAAACTCTTCAACCGGAGCAGCCCAGACCCGTCTGACGTGCCATACCTGACGAAGTGGATTAACAAGGCCCTTTCGCTCAAAACAACACCTGGTGAACAGGCCGACCTCTACTACGAGCAGGCCGACGCTTTCCGCCGCGCCGGCCGCACCGCCGACGCCCGCAAAGCCGCCAACCGCGCCCTCGAACTAGCCCAGGCTGGCCACATCGACACAAAACGTAACGTTAAGCAAATCAGCGAATTAAAATAAGTCTTCTGTTTACTGTCTTCTGTTTTCTGTTGGCTTACGCAAGATTAATATGCTAGCGTAAGCCAACAGAAAACAGAAGACAGTAAACAGAAAACTGCCTTATATATGCGCACCAACTGGACCCGCGACGAGGTATCGGCTATTTACAACAGCCCCGTTTTAGACCTTATTTATCAGGCCGCCACCGTTCACCGGCAGCACCACGACCCGCAGGAAGTGCAGGTCTGCACGCTGCTCTCGGTCAAGACGGGTGGCTGTCCCGAAGACTGCGCTTACTGCCCGCAGGCGGCACGATACCACACTGCCGTGAAGACGCAGAAACTGCTGGAAGTCGATGAAGTGCTGGAGGCAGCCAGCCGGGCAAAATCAACAGGTAGCAGCCGGTTTTGTATGGGCGCCGCCTGGCGCGAAGTGCGCGATAACCGCGACTTCGACAAAGTGCTCGACATGGTTCGGGGTGTCAATGCTATGGGCCTGGAAGTGTGCTGCACGCTGGGTATGCTTACCGACAGTCAGGCCGAGAAGCTGAAAGATGCTGGCCTCTACGCCTACAACCACAACCTCGACACCAGCGAAGAATTTTACGGCGACATCATCACTACCCGCACCTACGGCGACCGACTCGACACGCTGGAGCACGTTCGCCATGCGGGCATCTCGGTCTGTTCGGGGGGTATTATCGGCATGGGCGAATCGCACAACGACCGGATCGGGATGCTCCTGACACTGGCCACGCTGCCTCAACACCCTGAATCGGTGCCGGTTAACGCGCTGGTGCACGTAGAAGGCACACCACTGGACCAGCAGGAGCGGGTATCTGTCTGGGAAATGGTGCGGATGATTGCCACCGCCCGGATTCTGATGCCCGCCGCCATGGTGCGCCTCTCGGCGGGGCGGGTACGAATGTCGGTAGAAGAGCAGGCGTTGTGTTTTCTGGCCGGAGCCAACTCCATCTTCGCCGGCGACAAGCTCCTTACCACCCCCAACCCCGATACAGACGCCGATTTGCAGCTATTTCAAACCCTGAATATCCGGCCGAGGGAGGCGTTCAAGATTTAAAGTTTAAGGTTTAAAGTCTAAGGTCTAAAGTTGCTTCGCGTACTACCCACTTCGTGCGCGAAGCAACTTTAGACCTTAGACTTTAAACCTTAAACTTTAAATCTTGAACTCACTTTCCCCTTCAACCGGTTCCAGGCGATCAGGTAGGCGTCTTTGTCGAACACGCGGGAGTCGAGGCGGGCCTGGCGGAGCAGGTATAGGCCCACGGGCAGGAGTACGGCATTAGCCAGCCACGCCCCCATTGGTACGGGCCACGCGCCATCTTTGGCGAACTTGTCGCCCAGCAGCGTGAGCACATACAGGACAATAAAGAAAATGATGGAGACGAGCACGGGCAAACCAAAACCACCTTTGCGAATGATGGCTCCGAGCGGCGCACCGATCAAAAACATGATAAACACCGAGATAGCCTGCGTGAATTTGTGGTGGCTCTCCAGGTCATACTGGTACGAGCTTTTTTCTTTCTCGGCCAGGTATGTGATATTTGACTGGGCATAGGAAAGCATATTTTGCGCCTGCGTCTGGGCCTGCTGATCTACTTCAATGGGGTTCGACGTGCGTAGCGGGCGGGCCAGCAGGCTGTCTACCCAGGGACCATCTTTGACCCGTTTGGATTTCACCACTTCGTCAGACCGGAACTGATATGTATAGTAGTTACGTGACGAACTGGCCACACTCAGACTGGCCCGTTTGGCATCGCGTTGCAGCGAGTCGGTGATGGTGGTCAGTTCCGAGAGCGTTTTCATGTAGGGGTGATATTCAAACTGCTGTTCATCGGTGCGGTGCAACCCGAACGACTCCATGCTAATCACCAGCTTGTAATGTTTAAACGCGTTGCGCATAAACTGCGACGGCTTGGCTGATACGCCAGCACCAAACGACGCCGACCGGTTATCGCTGTATTCCTGGTAGTCATTGCCATCATTTAGCTCAAACACCAGGTATGACCGGCTGGGGTCGGTGTACATCTTGCCCGATTTGGCCAGTATGATTTCGCGGTTGCCCGTTTCAACACCCGACGTGCTGTGTTTGTAGATCACCAGCCCGTTCAGCCCTACCCCGTCTTTGTCTTTGCTGTCAACCTTGATACTATAGCCCGGCAGGTCGTTATAGAAAATGCCTTCCTTCAGATTCAGCGTCGCCTTCGCCGATTTTACGTCGTAAAGCAGACTAAAGGCTTTCAGGTTGGCCCAGGGCGATACGTGGTTGTTGAACCAGAACGAGAAAAATGCGAAGCCCACGGCCAGCAGAATGAGCGGGCGCAGTACCCGTGTGAGCGAGATACCGGCGCTCTTCATGGCCGTTAACTCAAAATACTCGCCGAGGTTGCCAAACGTCATCAACGACGAGAGCAATACAGCCAGCGGAAGGGCGGTAGGAATAGTAAGCACGGCGAAGAAATACAGCAGCCGCGCGATGGTGACGAAGCCAATATCTTTCGAGACGAACTCTTCGATATACAGCATCAGCAGGCGCATCATGAAAATAAAGATGACGATGGCCAGCGTAAGAAAGAAGGGGCCGAAGAACGACTTCAGCACCAGTTTATCAATTTTTTTCACCTAAATGAATGAACAGCGCGTCCGTTATAACCGACCAATGCGTACCTCATTCATTAACGCGCGGCCCATTGAGCATTGTTCATTAATCAGTTGCAGTTATGCATTTTTAACGATCATCTGGCTGATAACTACTGATCTCAGGTACTCACGATCCAACAATCTCTTTAAGCTTGTGAATCATTCCGTCCCACATATCCTGAAGATCGTCTTCATCGGTATTGGTTGAATAGTCGGTGATTTTCAGGTAGGTAGCCTGCGTTAACTCACTCACGTCGAGCCGAAAATCGACATAGTTACCGTCGTGGCCATTGTCGCCGGTGTTCAAAAAATCGAACCGTACGCTTTTGTTCTGGCGCAGTGCTGTTTGGCGGGCCACGTGGCTTTCATCATCCCAAATGAAATCGTATTTGTGGTCGGGCATCGTATTGACCTTGGCGGCAAACCACTGCGACAGCCCCGAGGCCGAACTGATGTATGGGAAGAGTACTTTAGGCGAAGCCCGCAGTTCATATTCGGTAGTAAACTTAAATTTCTCCATGATGGGGAGCGGCAAAAACTCGTGAACACTAAGCTGTTTGTACTTCCTTTGGCCTCAGCCAATTACGGTTAAGCGGCCCAAAAACAAGGCTGACCGAGGAGGAAGGTTTTAGCAAGGTAACAGAAAAAAGGTACCAAAAACAAGGTGGCTTCCTTGACCAAACAAATTAAAGCCGTACTTTTGCAGAACGATACGGCGGGGTAGCTCAGATGGTTAGAGCGTAGGATTCATAACCCTAAGGTCGGCAGTTCGATCCTGCTCCCCGCTACAACGATTACTTGGTCAGTCAACAAACAAAAACCGCTCCACAAAGGCGGTTTTTGGCGTTTTAGGGCCTTTTCGTAGCTAGAAAGCATGGGCTATCTGTAAATAGTAGATGAATGTGAAACCATTTGTTTTAATCTGGTTTTAATATGCTTGTCCGGTGCGTAGCTTTTTAGCAGTCGTATGCCAGACAGGCGTAGACCAAGACACATTCATGAAACTATCTGGCCCACTGGCAACTTTAAGCCAATACCATCCGCGTAACCTCCAGCACGATGTACCGGCAGGGATATCTGTTTTTTTGGTGGCGTTGCCACTTTGTCTCGGCGTAGCGCTGGCATCGGGCGCACCGCTATTTTCAGGGCTCGTTGCAGGCATCATTGGTGGTCTGGTAGTGGGCGGTTTGTCAGGATCAGAGCTCAGTGTGAGCGGTCCGGCGGCGGGTCTGGCCGTAATCGTGGCAGAGTCTATCGGTGATCTGGGTTCGTTTGAGGCCTTTCTAACAGCGGTAATTCTGGCGGGTGTATTTCAGCTTGGTTTGGGGTTGATCAAAGCCGGGCGGTTCAGCAGCCTCTTCCCCGATAGTGTGATTAAAGGCATGCTGGTGGGCATTGGTATCGTGATCGTGCTTAAGCAAATACCCCACGCGCTGGGCCGCGACAATGATTACGAAGGCGAATATGAATTCAGTCAGCTTGCTGATGGTGAAAACACGGTTTCCGAAATATACAGGGCCATTGTAACTGCCAGTCCGGGAGCAGTACTCATCAGCATTATCTCGCTAATCCTTCTGATCTCCTGGGAACGCGCTGCCGGGCGGGGCATCAATTTCTTCAAAAATTTACCCGCTGCTCTGTTGGTGGTTGTCCTGGGAGTGGGCATCAACCAGCTTTTCCGACTGTATTATCCCGACTGGTACCTGGGCGACAATAATGAGCATATGGTACGCATTCCGGTGTTTAAAGCCGGCCAAAACGTGTCGGCTATTTTTGATTTTCCTGATTTCAGCGCCCTGAAAAACCCGCGCGTTTATGTTGTTGCGGCCACAGTAGCCCTGGTAGCCAGCCTGGAGACCCTGCTCAACCTGGAAGCCTCGGACCGCCTCGACCCACTCAGACGGCAGTCGTCGCCCGATCAGGAACTGGTAGCGCAGGGCCTGGGCAACATCGTGTCGGGACTACTGGGCGGACTGCCCATTACGTCGGTGGTGGTGCGCACGTCGGCCAATATTTTTGGCGGGGGCAAAACGCGGGTGTCTACCATGTTGCATGGCTTGTTGTTGCTTATCGCGGTGGCCTTGCTGGGGTCGGTGCTGAACCATATTCCGCTGGCCTGTCTGGCGGCATTGCTCATTGTGGTGGGCTATAAATTGGCCAAACCGAGTTTATTTGTGCGCATCTACCGCGACGGGCCGAATCAATTTGTCCCTTTTATCCTGACTGTCATCGGCATTGTCTTCACCGACTTGCTGGTTGGTATTCTCATGGGCACTGTCATTGGCGTTGTCTATGTTGTTTACACCAACTCGCAGGCCACGTTTCGGGTCATTCGCGACAAGAACAAGGTGCTGATCAAGCTTCAGAAAGACATGTATTTTCTGAGTAAGCCTCGCCTGAAAGAGGCTTTGCGCAATCTGAAACGCGGCGATTCAGTGTACATTGACGGACAGCACGCCATGTTCATCGACCATGACATCGTCAACATGCTGACCGATTTTGGTGCCACAGCCCGCGCGCAGGGCATTGATTACGAACTAAATGAGATTTCCTTAAAAAAACGCAATACCCAACAACATGCAACCCTACGAGAAGCTATTACTGAAGAATAAGGCCTGGGCACAGGATCAGCTTGAACTGGATGAGACCTTCTTCGACACGCTGGCGTCAGGTCAGAAACCCAAATTTTTATGGATTGGCTGCGCCGACAGCCGCGTACCTGCCGAGAGCATCACGGGCGCGCAACCCGGCGAGATTTTCGTACACCGCAACGTGGCTAACCTGGTCATTCACACCGACATGAACCTGCTGAGTGTGTTGCAATACGCCGTGGAAGTGCTGAAGGTAGAACACGTTATCGTGTGTGGTCATTATGGCTGTGGGGGCGTGAAAGCATCTATGACCCACCAGGACCTGGGCTTGATTAACAAATGGTTACGCAATATAAAAGATGTTTATGCCCTGCATGAAGCAGAGATTGCAGCCATTGACGATGAAACCAGTCGTGTTGACCGGCTGGTGGAATTAAACGTGTTGGCGCAGGTGCAAAACCTGGTGAAGACGTCCATCATCCAGTCGGCCTGGCATTTTGAGCAGCGCCCCACGGTGCACGGATGGGTGTTTGGTCTGGGCACCGGCCTGCTTACCGAACTGGTCAAATACGACCACACCCACGAGGTAGAACCCATCTTCCGCTACGACTTTTCGCACGGCACCGTCCGGCACCGGTAGGGCTTGTCGTAAACCTTATAGGTTTGGAAACCGCAGCGGCGGACGGCCTGTAGGGTTTGCATTGTCTCAGTGCAAAATGGCAAACACCAGTTCCTTCAGGATATCGTCTTCAGATAAAGTAGCCGTGTCGATGCCTTTGGCCTGGGCGTCGGCGCGGCGGATGGCGTGGATGATGTCGGCCACCTTCACCAACGGAAACGTGCGGGCGGCGGAGAGGTAGTCTTTCACAAAAAACGGGTTCACGCCCAGCACCGGGGCCAGTCCGCGTTCGCTTTGGTCTTTGCTGGCCTGCACCAACAGCACTTTGCTGAAATACTGAAACAACTGCGCCAGAATCACCACCAGGGGGTTGTCTTTGGCGTTTTGCCCGAAATAATCGACAATGCGATTGGCTTTCAGCACGTCGCGCTGGGTGATGGCTTTTTGCAGTTCGAAGACGTTGTATTCCTTGCTGATACCCACAAACCGCTCGACGGTAGTGGCCGAAATTTCTTCGTCGACGCGCAGGTTGAGCAGGATCTTGTCTACCTCACCCGCCATGCGTTTCAGGTCATTGCCAATGGCATCAACCAGCATCTGGCAGGCTTTGGGGCTGATTTTGGTACCCCGCCCCCGACAGTAGTCTCCCACCCAATCGACGAGCTTACTGTCGTACATTTTTTTGGCATTCACCAGCACACCCTTGCTGCTGAAGGCCTTTACCCAGGCTTTGCGCTCGTCGAGGGGTTCGTTGTGGAAGATGGCCAGCACCGTGCTACCCAGGGGCTCCATGGCATAGCCTTCCAGCAGTTGCTGTCCCGATTTGTCTTTAATACCGCCGATCTGCTGTGCCTCTTTCACCAGTACCAGCTGCCGTTCGGCCATGAACGGATAGCGCCGGGCGTAGTTGAGCACCGCCCCCACGTCGGCATCTTTTCCGAACAGCACAAACTGATTGAACCCCCGCTCGGCTACGGGCACAACCACTTTTTCCAGTTCATCGGCAATGCGGTCAAGGTAATAAGGCTCATCGCCGTGGATGAGATAAACGGGCGCAATTCGCTTGTTGCGAATATCTTTCAGGACGGAATCGACGGCAGACAAATGATTTACGAATTACGAGGTACGATTTACGAATTTTGCTGACGCCAGTGGGCTAAAGCGAGCGTATTCTTGCGACAGCCCACTAGCGTCAGCAAAATTCGTAAATCGCACCTCGTAATTCGTAAATCATTTGCCTACCTCGTGAATCATTTGTCTTTTTTTTTGGGACAAACTTCTCTAGGTTTGTGTTGTCAGGACAACACTCAGTCAATCAGCACGATGCGTAAATCAGTTTTCGGGCGGTATGAACCGCTTATCCGCGATAAAATATCTATCGTTTTGTCGTCGCGCCGGGGGGTCGACGCCGTGCTGTTTTTCGACCTGGCCGAACTCTCCGGCTACAAGCGGGAAGAGATCGCGCCTCTGTTCGACACGTCGCTGAAGACGCTGCTCCGCTACAAAGAAACCAAGCGCAAGCTCAGCCCCACCACGGGCGAACTGGCCCTGAAAATGCTGGCTCTTTTCCAGCACGGCGAAGCCATTTTCGGCAGCATCGCCGAGTTTAGAAGCTGGCTCGATGCCCCCGCCTATGGCCTTGGTAATCAACGCCCTTTTGAGCTGATGCAAACGTCGGGCGGTATTGATCTGATCGACGATGAGCTGACGCGAATTGAATTTGGCGCGCTGGCGTAAAAACGGTTTACTGTCTTCGGTTGCTTCGCACTTTGGCGTAACCCCCCGCCCTGAAGGGTGCCCGCTGGCGCATTAATAAAAAGCCGAAGGCCTAATTCGTGCGCCAGCGGGCACCCTTCAGGGCGGGGGGTCACGCCGAAGCGCGAAGCAACCGAAGACAGCAAACTCTAAACTGAAAACTCTTTTGGAGGTATACCGCATTACGCTGGCCAAATGGGCCGACAGCCTGGTGGCATCGGGCCGGGCAGCGCGCTGGAATTCGGCCGACCGGTTTGTGATCTACACCGCTGCCTCGCGGGCACTGGCCTGCCTCGAAAACGTGGTGCACCGTACCGGACGGGGTTTGCAAGCCGATTTCCGAACGATCTGCATCGACATTCCCGACACCTTGCCCATCGAGACCATTGCGCTGGACACCCTCCCCCCCGACTGGAGCGACTTTGAGCAATATACCCACTGCCAACGTCTGGGCGACGCCTGGCTGGTGGGCCGAAAATCGGCCATTTTACAGGTGCCATCGGCCATTGTTCCCGCCGAACACAACTACCTGCTGAACCCCCAACACCCTGATTTTGCCTACATTCAGATCAGTCAGGTCGAGCCGTTCCAGTTCGACAGCCGGATCAAATAAGGCTGCTGACATCCATCCAACGTCCGCTTTCAGGCGGAGTCCTTCGTGAAAAGATTCCTAACACACCTGCCGACTGGGTTAGCCAGCCCCTTTCCCATGATTGGGCTGTTTCTCCTGCTGACTGTAGCCTGCCAGTCTGGCAAGAACGCGCAAACGCTAATTGACCAGGCAATTACTGCGCACGGTGGCGATGCCTGGCAGGGTAAGCAGATTGAATTCGACTTCCGCAATTTCCACCTGGTGTTACTCCAGCAGGGCGGGCAGTTCCGCTACGAACGAACCCACCCCGACTCAACGGGCACGATCATCCGGGAGGTGCTGACAAATGATGGGCTGACGCGCTCGCTAAATGGTCAGCCGCAGGTGTTGGATACGGCCCAGGCAGGTAAATACAGCCGGGCTGTGAACTCGGTGGCTTATTTTGTGCTGCTCCCATTTAAACTCCGCGACCCCGCCGTACTAGCCGACTACGTTGGTGAAGCCACCGTCGATGGGCAGTTGTATGATAAGGTTCGGGTACGCTTCCGGGCAGAAGGTGGCGGTAAAGACCATGGCGATGTCTTCTGCTACTGGTTCAACCAGAAAACACACACCATGGATTATCTGGCCTACAGCGAGGGAGGGCCCCGTTTCCGCAAGGCAATGAACCCGCAGGTGGTGGGCGGCATCCGTTTTCAGGACTACATCAACTACAAAGGCAACCCCGCCGATACCACCGCCTCCATTCGTTACGACCAGCAATACATGGCCAAACAGCTTACCGAACTGTCGCGTATCGAGAACAAAAACATTCGGGTGTTGCCGATCAAGTAATCGTCACGCCAGCGCTACCGTAACCTGCCGGATGTGGGCAACGAGTTGTGGCCAGAAACGCAGGAAATGCAGGTTGATTTGGGCGTAATACAAGACCAGGTCGTCAACGGCCGTGTCGAGGCCAGAGGCAAATTGGGTACGTCGGGCAAGGCCCTTGAGCGCCCGGTCGATGCCCGTGGTCGACTGGTAATGCCGGAGCCAGTCCTGCTCCATCATGTAGTGGGCCATGCGGGCAGCGCGGGGGGGCAGTCGGTCGGCGCGGGTTTGGAGCGTGTGGTACGCAAAGCGCACGAATTCGTCCAGTTCGTTGCCCGTCACCTCCGGGAACTGAGTAGCCAGAAAATGATCAAAAAACACGTCTACGGCCACGCCAGCATACTTATGGCAGCGCGGATGCAGCAGTGTGCGCACGGCCTGCACCTCTATGTGGCTATCCGTAAACGCATCGATGGCCCGGTGAATACGCACGCCCCGCAGTTCGTCGGGGAGCAGGCTGTGGCGCGGGTTGGCGGGGTCACCTTTGATAAAGTCACCAATAAAATTGCCAACCAGGTAGCCCTCGTTGCGGTCCGATAGCCAGGCGTGTGCCAGTAGGTTCATACGGACCGGGCGGATGCAAGAGGGGCCTGATCCTGCAGCAAAAAGCCCGACGTGGGTACGTATTGCTCTACATTGACGCCAAATTTCCGGAGAAAATCGACGCCTTCATCGCTGCCGATGCCCTTGTATTCGGCGTAGGAATGCAGGTACACCACCCGCTGAATTTTCATGCTGTAGATGATGCGGGCGCAGGCAATGCAGGGCGACAGCGTGACGTAGATCGTGGCCTCTTCAATAGCCGAGCCGTTTTTGGCGGCATACAGGATGGCGTTTTGTTCGGCGTGTAGGGCCAGCGAACACGACCCCTTCGAATCGCGGGGGCAACCAACTCCGGGAAATTCTTCGTCGCAGTTGTGCGTCTCGGCGGGCGGGCCATTATAGCCGATGGAGATAATGCGGGTGTCTTTGGTGAGCACCGCCCCCACCTGCGCCTTAATGCAGTGCGACCGTTTGGCCAGGTTCACGGCCAATTCCATAAAAATATCGTCGAAACGGGGCTTCATGGGTTTGGGGGCTACGGTGGTGTTGGGAATGGGCATTTGTAAAGATAAAACGAAGCAGACGGGGTTGAAAATTGTAGTCGAACAGTTAAGGGGTGCTGCGTGAGTTTGTCTGACGAAGGAAGACCGAGAAGCCACAATAAGTCAACGCGCCTTGCATGATTATTGCTCTGCTATGGTATTAGATCCACAACCGCTCATGCGCTTTTGCCACCTGCTCGTCGTTTTCTTTTCCAGTCTCACGTTCGCCTTTTCACAGCCCATTATCCGGGTCACGCCTTCCGGCGCGGGTGATCATTCGGGCAGTTCGTGGGCCAATGCGTTACCGGGTACAGCGCTGGCAGGCAGCATAGCTACCGCCACTACCGGCACACAATTCTGGATAGGAGCCGGCGTTTATAAACCCACGACCACAACAGACCGAACTGCCTCGTTCAGTATTGCATCAGGCGTATCGGTATATGGCGGCTTTTGGGGGACAGAAACAACGTTTGATGAACGAACACCTTACGCAGACCTCGCTACCTTATCAGGCGACATAGGCGTGGTGGGGTATTCGGGCGATAACAGCACCCATGTTGTCAGCGTAATCAATTCAGCACAATTAATTACACTTGATAGGCTAACTATTTACGGTGGTCATAGAGCACCCTATGATTACAGCAGTTCAGGAGCCGGCCTGTATATTGAGTCTGGCAGAAACGCCTTATCTATATTTATAAATAATTGCCGATTTGTCGACAATAATATTGAAGGTTCATTAGTTGGTGGCGGCGCCATAGGAGCTATAACAAAAAATAATAGTCAATCTACTATTCGCATTAGGGGTTCTTACTTCGCAACTAATAGTGCTGAATCTGGTGGCGCTTTTGCATCAGTAACACAAAGTGGCTCTGCCAAAATTAACCTAGATGAATGCCTTTTTTCAGACAATAGCGCCACGTATGGCGGTGCCGTTTATGTTGATCCTGGCAGTGACCTGTTGGATTCGCTAACGATTAATAACTGTCAATTCCTATCAAATAAAGCTACTATCTTGGGCGGTGCAATCAGTACGGCATCAAATCAGTGTAGAATTGAGTATTCACTGTTCAGGTATAATTCAGCTGGTGGTGATGGTGGAGCCATAAACGCAAGCATGTCTCATTCAACCTACAACAACTGCCTGTTTGCTAACAACATAGCGGCAAGAGGCGGTGTTATCTACAGTAAATCGGGCGATAAAGAAACCAGCCTTCTTTTTACGAATTGTAATTTGGTTAGCAATTCAGCTTATATATCAGGTGGTGCTTTTTATAATTTAATGACTGACGAAAATATAATGTATGCGAACATGCTCAGAACAAATCATACACTATTGAAAAATTGTATCGTCTGGAATAACACTGCCCCCGATTCGCCCATGTTCAAAAAACAAACTATACATTTATCGGTGGGTGCAGATATAAGTAATTATTTCTACGCTAATTATTCAGATTTGCAAGAGTTGACTACGTTAACAATGCAGGGTACTGGTAATATGATTTCTGACCCTTCTTTCATTAACCCTGCCAGCGGTAATTATCGGCTACTCGCTAACAGCCCGGCGATCAATACCGGCGACCCAAACACACTAGATCTGCTCCCTACTGACCTCGCCGGGCAACCACGCGTTCAGAACGGGCGGGTGGATATGGGCGCGTATGAGTCGACCTGCCTGCCAGCGCCTTGTGTCCCGATCTCGGCGGTACGGAAGTAACCCCATCGGGGTTGCATAGCGGAGCGTCGGTAGAATTTGCACCGGTTTTCGCCTGCCTGCGTGCCGTAGGTACGCCACAACATAGATGGGGTGGTGGCGTACCTACGGCACGCAGAAAACGATCACGCCATTTTTTCTACCGACGCTGCGCTGTGGAACCCCGATGGGGTTACACGTGTCCTGAACTAGCACCAAAAAGCCCGCCAAATCGATGTTTGGCGGGCTTTTTCAATGCCACTTGCTTACGGCGGAGTGGCACTCCGCCAAACAGTTCTTCTTAATCAGGCAGGATGCGGATCATGATGTCTTTGTAGAGGACTTTGCTTTTGGGGTCGTGGCCTTGCAGGGCTACCGTGCCCCGGCTCAGGCGGCGTTTGATGGTACTGTTAGTCAGGCTGTCGGGTTCGGTATAGGTGTTGATTACCTTATCGTTGATCTTTACCGTCACCTGTTTGCCCTGCACCGTAATATCTTCGGTGTACCATTCGTCGTCTTTGACAAACGTTTCTTTCACGTCCTGCACACCATAGACGCTACCCGTTTTGCGCCAGTCGGTATGGGACTGGTTCACCTGGATTTCGTAACCCTGCGCGGGCCAGCCACCCTCCTGAAATGCAGTATGAATAAACATGCCGGAGTTGGAGCCGGGCATGGTTTTTACCTGCGCTTTCCACTCAAAATTCTTGAACGAATGGTTGCCCACGGGACCTTCGTAGAACAAATGCGCGGTAGGTCCGGCCACCACAATAGCCCCGTCCTGCACGCTGAACGTGTCGGCGTTTTTACCCACTTTCCAGCCATTTAACGTCTTACCGTCGAAGAGGCTCATCCATTCGCCGGGGGCCTGACTATACATAAAGCCGGAACAAGCCAACAGGCAGGCAATACTGAGTGTGATTGTCGTTTTCATAAAGTTTAGTCTGGACTTTGTGCCACACGTGCTATAAAGACAAATGGACGATTACCTACCCTAGCCGCCAAGGCCATGTCTTTACGCACAGACGCTCGCCAGAATGATATCTGGCGAGCGTCTGTGCGTGTATTTATCAAACCGGACTAAAGTCCGGGTTACGTTAAACAACGGCTATCATCTTTGGCTTTAGCCATTCGGGCTTGTGCGTTACTACCTTGGCTTTCAATTCGTTGAGCAAAGCATACAGACCGTAATACGTCCGGTTTACGTACAAGCCGTCCTGCGAGCCACGCACCACTTTTGACGAACGTAGCTCTTCCAGTTTCGAGAGTTGATCGGCGAAGGCGTAGACGTTGTTGAAGTACTCATCGTCGCCGAAATCGAATTCATTGACGGCGAAGGGAGCACCCAGCATGTCGATCATTTGCATGAACAGGCCGGAGAAAAACTTGCGATCTTTGGGGCTGTCCTGCGGCACCAGAAACTCCAGATTCGTAAAAATCTGCTGCGTCAGGGCTTCGTCTTTGATCGTGTCGGGGTTGATGAGCTGGAAATAATTATCGTAGTAAAAGTCGGGGATCACCTTCACGCAGCCGAAGTCGATCACGCCCATCGTGCCGTCGGCGCGCATGAGGAAATTGCCGGGGTGCGGATCAGCATGGACCTGCCGGAGGGTGTGAATCTGGAAATCGTAGAAATCCCACAGCGCCTGCCCAATCTTGTTGCGCACCTCCTGCGTGGGGTTGGTGGCCAAAAATTCTTTCAGGTGCAGCCCCTCCAGCCAGTCCATCGTCAGCACGCGCTTGCTCGACAGTTCGGGGTAGTATTTCGGGAACACCAAACTCGGTATGTGAGCGCAGGCTTCAGATATTTCCACCGACCGTTTCAATTCCAGATCATAATCTGTCTCTTCCAGCAGTTTGCTTTCCACCTCACCCATATAGCGATCAATCTGACGCTCGTCGAGGTTCAGTAGTCTCACAGCCAATGGCTTGGCAATGCGCAGGTCAGACGTAACGGAATCAGCCACGCCGGGATACTGCACCTTCACGGCCAGCTTTTTCCCGTATTTATAAGCCACGTGCACCTGCCCGATACTGGCGGCATTGACCGAATTGATGTCGAATTTGTCGTACATCTCGCCCGGCGTTTTGCCAAACAGGGTACGGAACGTTTTGACCACCAACGGCCCTGACAGTGGCGGCGCGGAATACTGCGACATGGCAAATTTATCGCTGTAGGCCGTGGGTAAAAGGCCCCGGTCCATACTCAGCATCTGCGCCATTTTCAGCGCCGAACCTTTCAGTTCGCTCAGTGCATCGTAGATATCGGCAGCATTATCGTTGTGCAGGTCTTCCTTCGTCAGCGACGGATCGACGAGCTTTTTGCTGTAATGCTTGATATAGTTACCCCCTACTTTCACACCGGCCTTAACAAACTGGCTGGCACGGGCAACCTTACTAGTTGGAACGGAGTTTTGGGTTTTCATGATGAAGGGTAATGAAAAATGTAAACTGAAGAATCGGTCCGCCGATACGGTAAAATGTGGCTGTCGCAGGAGTACGCTTGCGACAGCCACATTTTACCGTATCGGCGGACCGATTCTTCAGTTTACATTTTTCATTATTTATCGATTCTGATAAGCAAACTTGGCGAAGTCGAAGAGGGTGTCCAGTGGCGAACGGCCGATGAGGTCGAACGTGGTGTTGACCGACTTTTCGATGGCTGTGTCGGTTTTTTCGAAGCCCTTGCTTACGTCTTTTATCCAGAAATCGAGGATGAACAGGGCCTGTGTCCAGAGAGCACCGGGGTAGCGGTCGGTAAGAAACGGGCGGGGTTCAACTTCACGGCTTTCGCGGCCTTCGGCCAGCAGGTCGCGGGCAAAATCGTTGAAGGCTTCCTTGAAGGGCATCAGTACCTGCGAGTTGACGGTACGGTTGCGTAGGCCAGCTTTGGCAATAGGCGAGGCCACAGCCATGTCGCCACCGGCGTTCATACCCCGCAACCGACCATAGCTGTAAACCACAAAGCTGCGCTGCGCTTTGAGCAGTTCGATCCAGGTGTAGTAGAAGGCCAGCAGCTTCTCGCGGACGGAGTAGGTCTGGTAGGTATCGTCGGCCTCGACGGTCTGTTTCGACGCTTGAAAGAAGGCGAGCCAGACATCGGCTTCGATGGCATCGAAGGAGGCGTAGTAATCGTAGAACTCAGCTTCGGCGAGTTTCAGTTTTTTGGCAAACTGGAAAACGGAGGTGGGCTGCTTGCCGTTTTCAAGGACGTATTCAGTGTACGCCTTACGGATTTTTTCGAGCGTTTCCATATACTAAGGAAACTGACCGAACGGGGTAAAAGTTTGAGTATTTGGCCCTATCGGAATAATAAACGCAGGTCGAGGCTTTTACAAAAGAGAACCTATGCCAACACAACCCGAAATCTGGCTCCGGGGGCCGCAGCCGGGCATTCCGGCCCTGTTGCAACCCGCAGCCCACGCCCTGTTGCAAGCCCGCGAAGACCTTAACGCCGCCCTTGCGGCCTTCCCCGATGAGCGTCTGTGGGACCGTCCGGCGGGGGTAGCCTCGGTGGGGTTTCATTTGCAGCATATCGCCGGCGTGCAGGACCGGATGCTTACCTACGCCCGTGGCGAGCACCTGTCGGCCACTCAGTTTGCCGATCTTAAACAGGAGGGGCAACCCGCCACCGGACAAACTACCGTGGCCGAGCTGCTAACTCGCCTTAGCACCCAGACCGACCGCACCGTTGCTGCCCTGGCCCAAACCGACCCAGATACCCTCCCGGATTACCGCACCGTGGGCCGGGCCGCGTTGCCATCTACCGTTATAGGCTTGCTCTTCCACGCCGCCGAACATACCATGCGCCATGTGGGGCAGTGTTTGGTGACGGTGAAAATGTATTGATTTACGAATTACGATGTACGAATTACGATTTTTGCTGACGCATGAAATTGCTATAGAGCAAAAGGAGCGTCAGCAAGATCGTAATTCGTAATTCGTAAATCCTTACCTCCATGAACAACCCTCTTGCCGAAAATGCCGTTGCCCTGCTAAAACAGCTCATCGCCACGCCGTCAATGAGCCGGGAGGAAGGGCCAACGGCGGCGTTGATCGCGGCCTATTTTGAGCAGAACGGCGTGGCCTGCGAGCGGCTGGGGCATAACGTATGGGCCAAAAACCGCCATTTCGACCCCGCCAAGCCTACATTGCTACTCAATTCGCACCACGACACGGTAAAGCCCAACCCGTCGTGGACGCGTGATCCGTTTAGTCCGACGGTGGAAGGCGACGTGCTCTATGGCCTCGGCAGCAACGACGCAGGCGGTTGCCTGGTGAGTTTGCTGGCCCTGTTTGTACACCTATATAACCGCGCTGACCTAAGCCATAATCTGGTTGTGGCGGCTACGGCTGAAGAAGAAATTTCGGGGCGGGGCGGTATCGAATCCCTCCTGCCCCACCTGCCGCCGCTATCCGTCGCTATTGTGGGTGAACCCACCCAAATGCAGCTTGCCATTGCCGAAAAAGGACTACTCGTGCTGGACTGTGTGGTACAGGGGCGGGCTGGTCATGCTGCTCGTGACGAGGGTGAGAATGCCATTTACAAGGCACTACCTGACATGCAGTGGTTTCAGACCTATGCCTACCCAAAGGTATCGCCGTTGCTGGGGCCGGTGAAACAATCCGTCACGATCATACAGGCGGGTACGCAGCACAACGTAGTGCCCGATGTCTGCACGTTCACCGTCGACGTGCGGGTGACGGAGCAATACACACTGGAAGAAGTGCTGGCTATCGTGCGCGAAAACGTTTCGGCCACGGTTACGCCCCGGTCGGTGCGGCTGCGGCCATCGGGCATTGCAATTGATCACCCGCTGGTGCAGGCAGGGCTGGCTCTGGGCCGTACCACCTACGGCTCGCCTACGCTGTCGGATCAGGCATTACTGACGCAGCATGGACGGGTGATTCCGTCATTGAAGTGTGGTCCCGGTCATTCTGAGCGGTCACATACCGCCAACGAGTTTGTGTTGCTGAGCGAAGTGGAAGCTGGTATTGAGGGGTATATGGCGCTGCTGGCCGGAATTGGCATTGGCTAATCGGACGGCAGCGCGCAATCGCAGGTAGCGCCCAACTAAACAGGAAACGAACCTTCTTTTCTGCTTTATGAGCCTGACGACTTTCCCTGTCAGACCACTCATGAAAAACGCCCTGCTCGTACTGCTTTTTGCCGTAACAAACTTCCTCTCCTACGCCCAGACGCCTTTTTCGCACGGTCGGCTACGGGTGTCGGAGAATAAACGCTACCTGGTCCATCAGGACAATACGCCGTTTTTCTGGCTTGGCGACACCGCCTGGGAATTGTTTCACCGGCTGAACCGCGAAGAGGCCGATCAGTACCTGAAACGCCGTGCCGCGCAGGGGTTTACCGTGGTGCAGGCCGTTGCCCTGGCCGAGTTCGACGGCCTGAAAGAACCCAACCCTTACGGCGAAACGCCCCTGCGTAACAACGACCCCACCACCCCCAACGAAGCCTATTTCGCCCACGTCGACTACATCATCGACCGTGCGGCGAGCTATGGTATGGTCGTGGCGTTTCTGCCTACCTGGGGCGACAAGCTGTTTAAAAGTGGCTGGGGACAGGGACCGGAAATCTTCAACCAAACTAACGCCCGCGTTTATGGCCGGTACGTGGGCAACCGCTACAAAAACCGCGAAAACATCGTTTGGGTGCTGGGTGGCGACCGCAACCCGCGCGACGGCTCCGCCGACGTGGCCGTGTGGCGGGCCATGGCCGAGGGCATTCAGGACGGCGTGGGTGGAGCCGACAAAGCGCTGATCACCTATCACCCGCAACCCAACGGCATGGAGGCAGGGGCGGGCAAGTGGTTCAACACCGAACCCTGGTTTGACCTGAATATGCATCAGAATGGACACTGTCGCGCCACGCCTATGTACGATTTCATTACGGCAGCCTATAACCGCCAACCCACCCGGCCTACCCTCGACGCCGAGCCTATTTACGAAGATCACCCGGTCTGTTTCAACGCCAACGACCTAGGCACCTCCAACGCGTATGACGTTCGGCTGTATGCCTACCTCGATCTGTTTGCGGGTGCCTTTGGCCATACCTACGGCTGCCACGACATCTGGCAGATGTATAGTAACGCCCGCCCCGCCGTAAACAGCCCGCATCTATTCTGGCAACAGGCCCTGGACCTGCCCGGCGCCAACCAGATGGCCCACGTCAGGAAGCTCATGACCGCCCGCCCCCTGCTGGACCGCGTACCCGACCAATCGCTGATTATAGAGAACAACCTCGGCCCTGCCGAACGCATTCAGGCCACGCGGGGGAAAGACTACGCTTTTGTCTATTCGGCTGTGGGTAAGCCGTTTACGATCAACCCGGGTAAGCTTTTGGGCAAACAATTCACGGCCACCTGGTTTGATCCACGGACGGGAAAAGCACAGTCGGCAGGGGCGTTTACCAACCAGAAACCACAACGGTTTACCCCTCCCGACAGCGGTTACGGCCATGATTGGGTGCTGGTGCTCGACAACGCTGCCAAAAACTACCCTGCCTTTTAACGCGGCCGGTCGGTATCTTAGCAGCACCACTTCCAGCGTTGTCGTTGCTGACTCATTGACCACTCTATGCGTTTTTTTCCGTTCGCCTTTTTGCTGCTGACTGCCTTCACGGCTGTTGGTCAGGGACTGCCTATTCTCGACCAGAATCCGTCGTCGTTGCGCTGGTACAGGATCAACACCCCCCATTTTCGCGTTATCTACCCCGCTGGTTTTGAGGCACCTGCCCGCCGTACGGCGCAACGGCTGGAGGAGGTGTATGAGCCCGACGGGGCCGGACTGGAACGACGCCCCCGGCCCCTGTCGGTGGTGTTGCAAAATCAGACTACGGTGAGCAATGGGTTTGCCACGCTCTATCCGCGCCATGCCGAGTTTTTCACCACGCCCCCACAAGACCCGGCCCTGCTGGGTACCAACACCTGGACCGACCTGCTGGCCGTGCACGAGTACCGCCACATTGTGCAGTATGAAAAGGCGTTGCAGGGCTACGGACGGGTGCTCTATACACTGCTAGGTGCACAGGGGCTGAGTTTCCCGGCGCAGATTGTAACGCCGGGCTGGTTTCTGGAAGGCGACGCTGTGGGTACCGAAACCATCCTGACGCGCTCTGGCCGGGGCCGCATTCCCGAATTTGAACTGGGCATGCGCACCAACCTGCTCACCCGGCCCGTCTTCAGCTTTGCCAAAGCCACGGGCGGCTCATTCCGTGATAACGTACCCAACCATTACGAGCTGGGCTACTTCCTCACCACCAAACTCAAGCGTAGCTATGGTCCCAATGCCTGGAGCAAGGCGCTGAACAGGATCTACACGCAGTTCCCGTTTTACCCGTTTTCGTTTTCCAACGGCCTGAAACAAAGCACCAAATCAGCCGAGAATCCGGGTGGCACGAGCGTGGATGCCCTCTATCGCGAAACAATGAATGACCTGATCGAGACCTGGAAAAAGAAGCGCGAAGGCCTGACCATCACCCCCGCCACGCTATACCCGGTTCTGGCCGAAAAAGCCCGGACCGAGCCATCGGACCGCACCCGCCCCGTTTTTACCAACTATCGCTTCCCGCAGTATCTTTCCGACAGCACGATACTGTGCATCAAAAGTGGCCTCGGCGACATTGCCCAACTGGTGTTGCTGAGCCGGAATGGGGTTGAAAAACGGGTGTATAAACAGGGGCTGATCCTGAACGACCCGGCCTATTTCTCGGCTACACCACAACGGGCCTGCTGGATCGAAAATCGGTTCGATCCGCGCTGGCGGTCAAGGATTTACGGCGAAATAAAACTGCTTGACCTGACCACCGGTACCCTCCGTCGCCTCAGTACGCGTGGCCGCTACACCGCCGTGGCTCTGTCGCCCGACAGCCAGAAGCTGATTGCCCTTCGCAATGAGACAGATAACCAGAACCGGCTGGTGGTGCTGGATGCCAACACGGGCCGCGAGCTAAGCATATTGCCCAATCCCGCTAATGACCTCTACGTTCACCCCCGCTGGCATAACAACCGGCAGATCGTGACGGTAACGCTATCAAAGGCAGGCAAGACGATTGCGTATATAGACACCCAAACGGGCGACAAACGAGCGTTGATGCCCGTGGCGAATGTCAATATCAGCCACCCGCAGTCGTACGGCAACACGCACATTCTGTTTAATTCGCCGCAGTCGGGCATCGACAATATCTACGCCGTAGAGATCGCCTCGGGGCAGGTGTCGCAGGTGACATCGCGGCCATTTGGTGCCTATCACGCCACGGTGTCGCCCAACATCCGCACGATGGCCGTGCAGGACTACGACACCCACGGTTTCCGCGTTGCCGAACTGCCGCTGGATCCCGCTGCCTGGCCCCCCATAACGGCCCAAACCGACCAGACCACACGCTATTTTGGTCCGCTACCCGACGCTGGCAATCAGACGCTTACACCCATTGTCACGGATTCGATACCAGCCCTGTCTACATCTCCGCCCCAACGCTACCGCCGACTCACCAACGCCCTGAATGTGTATGGCTGGGGGCCGGCCTTCAGTTCCAACGGGCAGGGGCTGACGGTGGGCATACAGTCGCAGGATATTCTGGCTACCACCCAGGTGTCGGCGGCATACGTCTATGACCAGAGCGAAAAAGTGGGGGCATTCGCGGCCAATCTGAGCTACCAGGGCCTTTATCCGGTGCTCGACGTGGGCTTCCAGACGGGCAACCGCCGCACCAGTGTCTACCTGGACAGGGTGCTTCCTCTCGACAGTTTGCGCACCGACACCTGGCACTACAACCAACTCACGGCGGGGATTCGGTTGCCCCTGGTGCTAACCCAATCGCGGTTTAACCAAAGCGCGAGCCTGTCGGCCTACTATGGCTTTATGAACGTAACGGGCTACGACCTGCCGGGGCGGCTACTGACCGAAAGTGGTAACGGCAACCTGCATACCCTGACCTATGGGGCAGCCTACAGCTATACGCTCCGCCAAAGCTACCGCGACGTGGGACCACGGCTGGGGGTGACAATGAACTCATCGATACGGCACACACCACTGGCCACGGCAACGGGGCAGCTACGCGGTATGCAGTGGGGGTCGTCGGTCAACGTGTTTTTGCCGGGTGTTGGTAAGCATCACAGCCTGCGCCTGCGGGGGGCGTATCAATACCAGTGGGGTACGCCCGACGCCAACCGACTCTATCGCTTTCAGGCCAGCGTGCTCTACCCGCGTGGGGCTCCCTACGTAGCGTTTGACAACCTCACGGTGGTCGGGGCCGACTACCGCCTCCCCCTCGCCGACGTGCACTGGTCGCTCACTCGGTTGCTCTACGTCCAACGCATCAAAGGCAACCTCTTCTCCGACTATGCCCGGGGCACCAGCAACGTGATTCAGACCGACACTCGGGGGGTGCCCCGTGCCGTTGTTCCCGTCAGCAGCTACGACTGGACGGTGGGAGCCGATATTTCCTTCGTTTTCAACCCACTTCGCCTTCGCACCCCGCTGGAACTCGGCCTCCGCACGATCTACGACATCCGCCGTCAGCAATGGCTGGTGCAGCCGCTGGTGATTGATATTGGCTTTTAGTTTGAGGGTGGTTAGGTAATGAGACCGGACCGCGTTCCACCCTGTTGTGCGATTTATGACATTATGAAATTGGTCAGCACGGCAGATGATTGTGTGGTACAAGGGGGAGAGTTTTCACCATAAATTAATTGACTCCCTGCAACAGCCTTACTCTATAGGCCGTAATCCTGTACAAAACCAACTTAATACAACGATGAAAAAGCTACAACTGCTGGTCTTCACAGCGCTCTTTGGCATGGCCCTCTGGGGATGCAACACTGGATCGAACGTAACTCCCGACGCTACACTATCAGCCGCCCGGCTTACTGGCGATACCACCGGTTTTCATTGCCGCGACAGCCTGACCAAGATTGCGGTGACAGCCCTGCCCGCAGCAGTAACGGCCTATATTACAGCTACATACGCTGGATCGACGGTTGATTACGCTGCCAAAGATGACAAGGGTAATTTTTTGGTAGCCATCAGCACAACGACTACACGTAACCTGCTGCTGTTCAACGCCGATGGTACGTTCAATAAAGAGCTTCAGCTACGGGGCGGCCATGGCGGACATGGGTTTGGCAGGAAGCGCGACAGCCTGACGGTAGTGGCCGTGAGTGCACTTCCAGCCGCCATTACGACCTACATAACGGCCAACTACGCCGGGGCTACCGTAGACCTGGCGGCGACGGATGCCAACCGGGGGTACCTGGTCATGATTACCCAAAACAGCCAGCGCAAAACCCTGCTGTTCAACCTCGACGGCACGTTTAGTCAGGAAATTGTGCGGGGCGTGAAAGGGAATTATAGCGTAGTGGATGCTACTGCTTTACCCGCTAACGTGACCACCTACATCACCACAAACTATGCCGGGTCGAGCATTAAACTGGCTGGCAAAAGCACCACAGGCCAGTATAAAGTATTCATTCAAACGGCTGCCGGCCAGCTTATTGAGCTATCGTTCGCCGCTGATGGTACGTTTGTACAATCCCGTAAAGGCCGCCACTGATCTTGAATGATGAGTGATGAATGATAAACGATGAATTTGCTGCCGCATACATGGTACTCATGCGGCAGCAAATTCATCGTTTATCATTCATCACTCATCATTACCCAAAGATGTTCGTGTCCAGAAATGCGTTGCGGAACTTGCCTTTGGGGTCGTTCTGAACCAGCATTCGGTTGAATTCGGCGTATTTTTCGTAACGGGCCTGTAGCTGAGCCGGAGGAATGGTAAAAAGCTTGCCCCAGTGTGGTCGTGCGCCAAACGGCGCCAGTTCCTTTTCAATTACCGGCAGGACTTTTTTCACCGACACCCAGTCTGGTTTCCAGGTAAAGTGAATCGCTACCGAAGGCCGTTTGTAGGCCGTGCTCATCCAGAGATTATCGGCAGCGATGGTGCGAATTTCCGAGATCATCAGGTGGGGCGTTACCTGGTCGCGAAGGCGTTCGACGGCCAATAGTGCCTCGACGGCGTTGCTGGCGGGTACGAAATACTCTGATTGTAATTCTTTGCCGCTGCTGGGGGTGAATCCCATCCGGAAGTGAGGCAGCCGTTCATACCAGGGGCCGGGTATGCCCATCTGGGCCGTGCAGTTTACCGCATCGAGGGCCGCAATGGGATGCAGATTGCGGGTGGCGGGTTTGGCCCCGTAAAACTCCTGAAGTGCCGCTGCCTGTGTACCACCCGGCTCCACGCGCGACTTCACCCATACTTCACTCACCGTACCCTTCTGCCAGTCGGTGAACAGACTCACGCTATACCCCGCCGACATAATGGCGTTGAAATGGTCCTTCAGCTGGCTCATGGGCAGGTTTTCGTACACATCCTGCCGCACCTGAAACGTGGGCTGAACCTTGAGCGTGACGTGCGTGACCACACCCAAGCCCCCCAGATGCACCACCGCCGCCCGAAACGCCTCGCCGTCGGCAGCCTCAGTCAGCGTCCGTTTTTCGCCCGCCGCCGTAATGAAGTCCATACCCACCACGGCCGTAGCCAGGTTGCCATTGCCCACCCCCGACCCGTGGGTAGCCGTAGCGCAGGCCCCCGCCACCGAAATGTGGGGCAGTGAAGCCAGGTTATGCAGTGCGAAGCCTTTCTGATCCAGATACACGGCCAGGTCGCCGTATTTCATGGTCGCATCCACAGTGACGGTGCGGGCATTGGTATCCAGCGACACCACCTGGTTCATGTCACCCAGATTGATAAACTGGTGGGTACTGTCGGCAATGCCGTTAAAGCAGTGGCGCGTCCCTAACACCTTCACGTTGGGGTACCTGCGAATCAATTCCTGTACGTGCTCTACCGATTTGGCCTGTGCCAGCCGGTTAGTGCTGTATTGGTAATTGCCCGCCCAGTTGGTCATGGCGCCGGGGGCTATCCAATCAAAAGTGGGCGAGAGCATGGGCGTGACCAGCGCGGTAGACGAGAGTTTGAGGAAGGTACGTTTGTTCATGGCGGCGGGGGTTTATGGCACAACACTGTTTAGGACTCATCCCATGAGGACGTGTCAACGGTTAGCTCATGCATATCATCGATAGTCAGTTCATCTTTCTCGTTTCTTTTTAACACGGCGTCAAACGTGAAAGGAAAGCTATCATAGCTTATGTGCTCATCATCTTTTGAGCCATAGTGAAGCTCCACTTCAACAACACCACTGCCCTTTACTGCTAGCCGACCTTCATCGAGTACTGACAGTTCATCAACTGTGCTTTCGATCACGTCTTCGATTTGCGTATGTGAAGACAACGAATCCAATTCACTTGGGAAATTATCTAGAATATATTCGTGTAGTAATTCATCCAAGTCGGGTACATCAATATTTTTAGGCTTAGGAGGTGTGGAGACAACAACCAGGAATTTATAATTCTTGTGGTCTCTTACATAATCGCCCAGCTTAGTTACTCGCTCTCTTTTTTCTGGTGTCATCGACCCCACCTTGATTTCCAATACGACGACCTCATCTGCCCTTTTGGCTACCAAATCTGCTTTAGTATCGCCTATAGGCGCGTCAATGGCTACAGTATAGCCCTTCGACTGATACTCAGCCCTTAATTGATTGACAGCAATGTCGTGAAGGTATTCTTGCAAGTACTGTTGCTTAATTCGCATCTCGGTTCAAATTTAGCCGGATCAGATCGGCAGAGAACGTACCACATTCCACGTAAAGAATATGTTGCTCCGTTTCAAATGCATTTAACAGAGCACTAACAATATCTCCTGAAATACCTGTAAAATCAAGTGCTTGATAATCATAGACCGGATCTAACAAATTAAAACTTCCAGCAAGCCTTAATTTTACCTGACTGTCGTCAGTGTAAAGCACACCACGTAAACAATCCCAGATAGGTTTACTTAAGTTGTCTGCATCCAGCCCTTCTTGCTTCTTATAAAAGTGATACACCAGCCCGTACATATCTTGTTCACCAGAAACACAGTCCGGATGAAATGACATCAGCGCGTTTGTCAATGCATCTTTGTAGCGAATTCCAGATCCAGAAGCTTTTGCCCAACTGTTGTACGATTTTGGCTTCGTATTAAGTATGAAACTATACATTGATAATGAATAAACGGCCTCTGTAATCCTCTCTACTTATACACCTCCCGTCGGGCGGCTTTGACGGTGTTTTGCATGAGTGAGCAGATCGTCATCAGGCCCACACCGCCGGGGACGGGCGTGATGTAGGTGGTTTTGGGCGCTACTTCATCGAATTTCACGTCGCCTTTGAGGGCAAAACCACTTTTCTTAGTGGCATCAACAACGCGTTCCAACCCCACGTCGATCACCACGGCACCGTCTTTGACCATATCGGCGGTGATGAATTCGGGGCGACCCAGGGCGGCAATCAGGATGTCGGCGGTGCGGCAGATCTCGGCAAGATTGGTGGTTTTGGAGTGGGTCAGCGTGACGGTGCAGTTGCCGGGGTAGTCGTTGCGCTGCATCAGGATACTCATGGGCAGGCCCACAATCTGGCTTCGGCCTACCACCACGCAATGCTTGCCGGTAGTTGAAATATCGTAGCGTTTCAGCATCTCCAATATCCCCTGCGGCGTAGCCGACACGTAGGCAGGCAACCCCTTCGCCATGCGCCCGATATTGATGGGGTGGAATCCGTCAACGTCTTTTTCAGGAGCTATTGCCTCCATCACTTTGTCGGGATTAATGTGCTTAGGTAGGGGCAGTTGCACAATCAGTCCGTCCATGTCAGGATTAGCATTGACGTCTTCTACGGCGGCCAGCAGATCGGCCTCCGTCACGTCGTCGTCGAAGCGGATGAGGGTAGAGTGCATGCCCACTTCCTCACAGCTTTTCATCTTACTGGCCACGTAGGCCTCCGACCGGCCCGCCGTGCCGACGAGGATGGCCACGAGGTGCGGAATTTTGCCACCCTGGGCCTTTATTTCGGCCACATCGGTGGCTATTTCCTGTTTAATCTGAGCAGAGAGCAGCTTTCCGTCTAAGAGAATCATGGTTGTATTCAGTGGGGCAAATCCCGGTTAAATCGCGCTGGTGAGGAGCTACCACACGACGGGCAAAGGTCGCAAAGAAATTAATGCTGATGAGGCATACGGTGCTAAACCCGTATTGGTCAGTGCGTCTTACCCATTGGCAAACAAAAGGCTACATTCCCGGTTGAACAGGAAACTCAACGAGTAGAAAAACGTATGAAATCATCACCACTGAGTGCCTTTTCTATAGGCGTGGTATCGGGTATGCGGGCATTTTCCGGCCCGGCACTGGTTAGTCAGAAGCTTTCGGCTGAGACACCTAATCCTTTGTTTAACAGTAGGTTAGCTTTTATGGCTTCACCTAAGGTGGCTAACGTATTCAAAGTGCTGGCGGGGGGAGAACTCATTGGCGATAAAATACCCCACGGGCCAGACCGCATTTCACCACCGCAGCTTATTGCCCGTCTGGCGTCTGGTGCCACGAGTGGGGCCGTGCTGAGCGAGGCGCGGGGGGCATCGGTCCGCGTTGGTGCACTGCTGGGTGCCGCGGGGGCCCTAGCCGGGGCATTCGCTTTCTTTCATCTGCGCCGTTATCTCAACCACGATCAGGACGTACCCGACCCCCTGCTGGCCGTTATCGAAGACGCCATCACCTACGGTGCCGGTTGGGCAGTAGTGAAGTGATTTACGATGTACGACTTACGACTTACGATTTATTGCTGACGCTGCATTAGTCTGCGCTGGCGTCAGCAATAAATCGTAAGTCGTACATCGTAAATCACTTCATCCCCACTTTTCCTGCCAGTCTTTCCTTAATTTTTTATACTCCGGGTCTTCGCGGGCCTGGAGGTATTTGGCGTAAAATATCCGGGCCGATTCAGCCTTGACGGGGTCTTCCGTGCGGGGCAGCTGCTCACGCCCGTGGGCACCCGACTGCCCTTTTTTATCATCGGGAACGGGACCATCGTATTTCTGCCCGGAGGCGTGGTTGGCGTAACGCCTTGACCGGGTGTAGCCCATTTGCAGAAACTTCCTGGCCATGTCCATGCCGATGAAGTCGTTGGCGGCTTTGTAGTCCAGAAACATCGCATAGATTTTCTCCGACGATTCGCGGGCAATCTCCGGCGTTTTAAATCGCCAGTGGGGCAAGATTTCATCTTTATACGGCCGTACCAACAGAACGCCCATCTCACCCACACCGACCCGGTACAATTCGGGCTGTTCGCGCAGGTTGAGGTTGCGATAGTCGAGGTCGTAGTTAAACTTTTGAGATTTCATCTGGTACTTCGTTTGGGACCTTATACTGCTTGAACGCCATTGCCAGCCGTTTGGCGATGTTTTCGCGTATTCGGTCCGGCGACAGCACCTGCATGCTTTGGGCAGAAGCAAGCGGGTTGCGTTCCAACTCGAAGTTGTGTCATACGGCAGCGCCAGATTCCGGCCCACTCCCGAATTGGGCCTTCGCGTGAAGGTGAAGTTTGCCGAGCACGTTCGCCTGCACCGCGTGCTGACGCAGGTATAGACGCGCAGCATTTGGGAATACCCGGCAGCGAACCAACCCTTCGACGAGATGCTGGAACGCGTACCCGACGAGTTTTACCAGTGGATCAAAGCCACCGTTGCCGACTTGCAGCACTATCGAAGGCACCTGCCACGAACAACTACGTACCTGTGAGGACCTCCGGGAGTTGGCTGAACACTACAAAGCGCATCCTTACCCCGGTGTGTTGTTTTCGATGCACAATGGTAAAGACTACCGCTCTGCCATCTGGCGGCTGCTGAAACCGGCATACGAGCGACCATTTCGGAATGAGTAAGATGCCGGTTTTGTCTACAATGGCAATCAGGCGAATTTAGCTAATAGTAAAAGGGGCGAGGCAGGTACGTTACCTCGCCCCTTTTGGGGATGACTAACCTTGCGATTTTAATCGCTCCCTATCTCACTTTTTGCCATCTAGTGTATTATCGAGTGCGTACAGTTCCGCTCCGGCACCATCCACAACAACAATTGAGTACGTGGTGCCGACCAATTTTGATTTTAGGGCGAATGGTCTGGTACCTTTTTGCGCTGCCGAAAATAGGCTTTTCGTTACAGAATTAGTAGGCGTGTCATCATCATAATAAAAGATCAATTCACCCGAATCTTCCCATTCTGCAAATACGGGTTTTCTAGATTCTGTACTCTTATACAAGCTCCAGCGATACTTATCAGTGTTGTCGTCATTTTTACTGTACAAGCAAAGATTACCGTCGTTTTGAAAACGAATAATGCATTTATTCTCGTCCACTGGCGTTTCCCAACCTCTACTTATATCCGCTTTAAGGATGGCGAAAAGCGTGTATTTATATACGGCCTGAGTATCTCCGATCTTTCCAGCATAAACAGCCACCCGGTAATCATCAGATTGCGGGTCTTTTTCCACTTTAAAGAAATAATCACCGTCGGGCAGAGGCGAAGGTGTGTTGGTCGGGTATAAAAAATTAGTTGATGAATCAGTCTGACTGATATCAGCGATCCAATGTACTATACCTTTTCTGTCTACGTAAACAGTGAAGCCATAATCCATTTTGTTTGTTGATTTGCCATTTAAGAGCTTGCCGTCGAGTTTTAATCGGTCACTCCCTGCCGTAAGCATCCCGAACATATCCATTTTGAAAACAACAGTACTATCTGAAGTTTTGATGTATTCGTTCTCTCGAAGCGATTGGGCCGAGTCTGGTACGGTATAGGATGAATTTACCCGTACGTACGGATCGCTGTCGTGATAAAATAACGATATACCCATCGTAGTACACGATTGCCCTGATATGAACGGTGCTTTTCCGGCACCTCCAAACTTCAAATTGGTTGTCGAATCACCACGCTCCGAAACAAACGGACTGATATCGCGTAAACTGGGATCTGCCATCATAAGCAGCAACCCATTCCGATCAAAACTGGCTACATCAACCACAGTTCTACCAACGGCTTGCGCCTTTTCGACGAAATAGCATTCTTTCCGCACAGTATCAGGCATAACGATGATGCCTTTTTTAGTTCCTTCCCCCGCGCTTTGATCAAAAATATTGGCTTTGATCGTTCCACTTTCCAGAAAATGATAATCACTTAATTTGTGCCAGCCCAACACTAACTTTTCAAAGCCGGTGATGTGCCACCCTGTCCGACAATCGGACATCAGCGACCAGCCGTAACTTGACGTTTCGTAAAGATCAGGCAAGCCCAAGGCATGCATCACTTCATGAACAGTTGTCCAAGGGGTATTATTATCTGCTTCGTTGTACAGATTAGGGTCAAGAAAAACAATGTTTATTTTTTGGTTCTGATCGAGCAGTCGCTCACCACACATCTGGGAACTGGCAATTGCAGTGGCACCTTTGGGGAAAGCAAGAAATAGGATTTGCCATTCATCTGGAATCTCTACTAAAGTATCGACATCGGCAAACAGTGTATTGAGATTGCCTACATAATCTGCGTTAGTTTTAGGAAGTCGTATCCATTTAGTTGAATTATCTGAGTGTTGGGCTATATCCAATTTGACAGTTCCGTTAGATTCTTTGTTGATAAAGTCTGCCACTATATTGGTATTGCTGACTTGATCTATTCCATTTAATAGATTGAAATTGGTATTTATGTCCCCCAGGTTGCCAGTTTTATCCGAGAAATCGCAAAAAACATATCCGCATTTTACAACTTTTGGATTGGCTACCGTACCTAATGACGTATCAATTAATGAGGTTATTTTAAATTTTTTAAGAAATGTATTTATTCGTTGAGCTGTAGCGGCATCATTCGTGTCGAGTAATTTTGTACTGTTAGTTACTGTCCACGCAGTGTCATTCGTCGACTGGGGCACACTAGTATATGTGCAAAACACAAATGACTTAGCCTTGTCGTAGCCGGAGAAGGCGGGATTAGATGAAACAGCACCGTATACGCATAACTTACCTGCATCAGGATAGGCATTCTGTAGAAAGATACTATCCCCTTGGTTAACAGGTTCGCCGGTCTGCTTACTACCAGTAGCTGACGAGATGGTCCAGCTTCCTGAGCTACTATCACGATTTTTGGATTTGCTGGTAAATACCCCAATCATTTCTGGATAATCCGTTAGTGAAGGAATATTTTTAGTATATCGGCACGAATCAAGGTAACCCATATCTGGATGCAGATTTGATAAATAAACTTGATCACCGTACAGTAGTGGCTCTCCGTCTTTCTTCGTAGCTGAACGTATTTCCCAGTTACCCGACCCCGCCGTATTATCTATGGTTGAGCTTGTCAATACCATGCCCCTGGCCGAATCGCTTGCAGCAAAACTTATGACGTCTGGAATTTTAGCATACTTGGTTAGATACGCACCTGTCGAAGAGCCAGCTTGCAGGTTGATAATTGATCCGTACAGGAGAGGAGAGTTCACGGCACTCATGATTTTTTAGGTTAACAGGTTTAGTAGTAGAGCAATAAGCACATTGTTGACGTGGTGCACAGTGCAAGCGCAGACGTAGCTCTGCTCGATGTGCAGTAGTATGCCAGTAGAAAAGCCCACCACTTTAGCTGTAGAGGGCTTTTCTAAAATACGCAGTAGAGGAGACTTAGTCGGGGAGGTGGTAGAAGGCCTTTACGGCGTTGTAGTCCTTGAAATCCACGGCGGCCTTCCGACCACCATTGCGGAGGTCGTTGGCGGGTACCATAATGATGCGAACAGCGGCGGTTAATGCCCCACTAGTACCTACAGACTCTCGCCGTACAGCTAACACTGGACTACGACCGTTGGCCGTATTTAACCAAGTATTATAGTCTCCATAATCAAAATTATTTGAGCCGTCATTAATGCGTATCACCCCCGGAACCTGAAACCAGTTGATGGAATTGATGGCTGTGTTCGAGGAAGGAACCGCGATGTAACAGGCAAAGGTGCTAGCAGCAGCAACTTGGTCACTAACACCAGTGAAAGAAAACGTTTGTTGCGCTCCCACTGTTGCCGCCCACGTTCTGGCGGTAAACGAGTATTGAATCACACTCGAAACGCCTGATGCTCCTGAAGCACCCGCCGGGCCGGTAGCACCAGCGGCACCTGCCGGGCCAGCAGGACCAGCCGGGCCAGTAGCCCCTGCCGGGCCGACCTCGCCTTTACAACTAGCTAACCACAGGCTGGTGACGATGGCCAAACCGGCAAAAAAGGACGACAGAAAGACTAGCTTTCTCATAGATGGGCGTAACTCCGCCGAGATGGTTTTGGTGGAAAAAAGACTGCACCAGTCCGCCCTCAGTGGCGGCTCAAGTGATGCCACAAAACTGCACGGCAACGTACCCATCGGGACTTCACTCAGCTTGCATTAGCTAGCACTCAGCATGCATTGTCCCTAAAAAAAATAGCACCCAGTTTGCGTGAGTGCTAACTATACATACTATACCATCTTGGTTTTCAACCGCTTTCGTAGTGCATCGGGCGGGTGGCCGAAGGTTTCGGTGAAGGCGCGGGAGAAATAATTGGGGTCGGCAAAACCAACGGCGTAGGCTACCTCGGCCACGTTAAGCGCGGGGTTTTGCAGCAGCCCCACCGCCCGTTCCAGCCGTTGGCGGCGCACGTAGAGCGTGGGGTTTAGGCCCGTAAGGGCTTTCAGTTTCCGAAACACCTGCGTGTTCGACAGGTTGGTGGCGGCGCACAAGTGCCCAACACCGAGGTCGGGGTTATCAATATGGTCGGCAATGACCGTATTAATTTTGGCGAGAAACTGCTCGTCGAGGGTGGGCGCGGGCGAGCCGTCGTCACCAACGGGCAAGGGGGCGGTCAGGCGGATGGTTTGGCTGTATGTTGCCTGCAACCGTTTCCGCAGCGACACGAGGTTGTTTAAGCGTACGAACAGTTCGTCGGTCTGGAACGGCTTTTCGAGGTAGGCATCGGCGCCGGTTTTCAGGCCAGTAAGCTTATCGGCCTGCGTGGCTTTGGCCGTGAGCAGGATGATCGGAATGTGGCTGCTGCGTTCGTCGGTTTTGAGCGTATGGCATACGTCGTAGCCATCTTTTTCGGGCATCATTACGTCGCTGATAATGATGTCGGGCACGAGTTCCCAGGCCCGCTCGATACCGATTTTGCCGTTTTCGGCCCACGTGATCTGATAGTCGCGCTGCAACAGGCCGTTGATGTAGGTGGCTACGTCGGCGTTGTCTTCAATCAGTAGCAAGAGTGGTTTGTCGGTGGCGGTGAGGGGCAGGTATGTGGCGGGCGCAAGTACGTCAGGTTTCGCCCCGTTGGGCCGGGTGTGGGCCGGTTCCCAGGGGGTTGCCTCCGGGTCGCGTTGCTGAATGGGCAGCATGAGCGCGAAGGTTGTTCCCTTGCCTATGCGGCTCTCCACCGCAATGTGCCCGCCGAGCAGGGTCGTGAGTTCGTGTACCAGCGCCAGGCCGATGCCCGTACCCTCGTTATGGCGCGTGCTCGACTCATTGGTCTGATAGAAGCGGTCGAAGATGTGCGGCAGTTCATGCTCGGCGATGCCGCTACCCGTGTCCTGTACGTTCAGTTGCAGGAATTGGCTCCCGGCCAACCCCGCCTCAGCGGGGCAGGCTGTACCCGGCAACACCTTGGCGTGAATGACTATTCTGCCCTGCCGGGGCGTAAACTTCAGGGCATTACCCACCAGGTTGGTCAGGATAGTCTGTAGTTTCCCCGCATCAAAATCCATCAAAACAGTCGGCTGTTCTGCATAAAATACCAGCCGGATTTCTCGTTGCTGCGCCAGCGAATAAAACGATTCGGTGAGGTATTGCAGGTACGTGATGCTATTGCCATGTACCCAGCTTATGGGCATCGATCCATTGTCGATTTGGGCCAGATCGAGAATCTGATTGACCAGGTGCAGCAGATTTTTGCCGTTGCGCCCAATCAGCGTAGCCGTTTCCTGTATGCTGTCGTCGGTGCTTTGCCCAAGTTGAGTTGCGAGGCCATTAATGACCGTAAGCGGCGTTCTGAACTCGTGCGAGATATTGGTAAAGAGGCGCGTCTTAGCCGTATCGAGACGCTGGAGCGTGTCGGCCTGTTGGCGGATAATGGCGTACTGGGTATGCAGGTGCTGCTTGTCGGCTCGTTGCCGCCGATACCCCACCAGTAGCCCAACGGCCATCGTCAGCACCAAAAACCCGATAATACCCGACAGCAGGAGTTGGTTATTTTTTAGCCGCAGGGCCATCGTCTGTTCCTCGATCTGCTTCTGCTTGCGCTCATTCTGGTAGCGCGATTCGATGTTGGCAATCTGGGTATGAACCTCTTTATTCTGTGCCTCCAGCAACAGTGGTATGCTTCGCCGCATAAACACCAAGGCAGAATCGGGCAAGCCTCGTTGCTGATAGATGGTAGCCCGCGCCTCAAAGGCGTGGCCCAGCAATACATCTACCGGGAGCGTATCCTGATGGGTGGCCAGTATCCGACCAACAACCGCAAGGGTCGAGTCATTGTAGTGTAGTGCCTGCGCCCACTTGGTTTGCTGAATATATTTTCTGGTAATCGCTTCATACATGAAGCCTATCGTCTCCAAATCACCCAGTTGCCGAAAAAGCCTGACAGCCGCAAACGAGTGGCGTAGTTGCTCATCAATCGCTGATGCAGGCAATAGGGCCGCCAGGAGCAGATGCCCGTCGGCTTCTTCTTTAAGCAATCCCTGACCAGAAGCAGTCTGCACTGCCTGTTGGGCCAATCGTTGAGCCATCATCTTATCGCCAAAATGTCGTTCCCAAGAGGCTTTGCGTACGGTGTAAAGCGGATATAGACGTGTTAGACCCTGCTGCTCAATAATGGCTTTTGACTGGGCCAACCAGTCCCGGCTTTGGTCTAGCCGGTGAACTTTTTCGTAGATCAGTGCTAACTGTAAGCCCGCTTTGGCTTGAAGTTCCCAATCGCTGGTCTGTTGACTCATCCGTTGAATAGCCAGCAATTTTTTTAGGGCTAAGTCGTCATGCGAACTTTGTTCGAGGGCAGTGGCTTCGGCCAGTTGCACCCGCAGCCCAAAGGGCATATCAAGTTTGCCCTGCGCCCCGAGTTGGGTCAGGAGTGGGTCGGTCAGCGCCAGTGCGCTATCGTTCCGACAGGCGCGCAGGTGAGCTTCGACACGGCTTAAGATACGTTCCGAAGGTATACTCGGCAACGGGCGGTTTTGAGCGTGTAGCCCTGAAAAGCTACTCAAACAGCCAAGGAGTATTGATCCCCAAATCGAGCCTGCCTGCTTACACATATGTAGTGAATGTTACGGTGTACTAAGCAAAACTAACCAGTTCATTATGACATCAAAATAAGGTCTGCCTACGTATACATTTATTTCTTACTCGGTTGTCAATACCAGGAATCAGATCAACAGCATTAAATCGCTCTCGGCATGCCCGTCCTGGTGGTCAGCTGGTTGGGGTGTTACGATAAGTATGAATGGGCCTGCTATTGCTCATCCTCATCCAAATCGCTGAAACTTGCTACGGCAACATCCGTAGTTTTTGTTGCCAGTAGCCGTACCAGCAACACCCCCATTTCTCCTTTGCCAACGCGGACGGCACCTACTGTTGAGCGAAGCAACCTTTTGCGCTTGTTTGTACTCCTGTTACTAAATCAAGCGCCTGATAGATAAGGCAACTCTGTGCCACGATAAATTCGTATTTTACCTTGCCTGTATACTAGCTCGACATATGAAATCAGCCTTACTTTTTTTGTTCCTGCTTTGCCAGAGTGCTCAACTGGCCTGGGCATCGCACATTGCCGGGGGTAACGTAGAACTGGTCGCTACAGGTAAGCCCGGACAGTATCGGCTGAGTCTGAACCTCTACATCGATGAAGCCAGCAAGGGACCGGAAGCCATCATCGACCCGCAGATTTACCTGTCTATTTTTCGTCAGCGCGACAACAAGCTGATGGGTGACTTTCCGCTGAAATTTCTCAGAAAAATTCTGCTGGTCTACGCCAATCCCGCCTGCGCCCGGTCGAAAGGGTTAGAAACGTCGGAGGTAAAATACCAGGGGCTGGTTCAGCTAGACGCGGCTCAATATGCCGATCAGGCAGGGTACTATATTGTCTGGGAAAAATGTTGCCGCAACAAAAACGTGACCAACATTGACCGCCCCGACCAGGCCGGCATGATCTACTACCTGGCGTTTCCGGCCCTGCAACGCAACGGCGGGGCTTTCCGCAATTCGTCGCCGGTGTTTCTGACGCCCAACCCCGAATATATCTGCCGCGACAAAGATTTCACCCTGCCCTTCCAGGCCACCGATGCCGACGGCGACGAACTGCGCTACAGCCTGGTGACGCCCTACCGCGACAATATTTACACCCCTTTTGGCTTCAAAAATTCCTACAAAGACCCCGATTTTCCGCTGCTCAGGTGGCAGTCAGGTTATTCCGCCCAGCAGGCCATTACGGGAAAACCAGCCTTAAGCATCAGTCCCGACGGGGTCCTGCGCGTGAAACCCGATAAACTGGGCCTGTTTGCCTTTGCCGTATTGTGCGAAGAGTATCGGAATGGGGTGAAAATCGGCGAGGTACGCCGCGATCATCAGATTCTGGTGGTCGACTGCTCACCGCAGGTACCGCCCAAACCAACGATCACGGCGGTATCGCCAACCGGTGCGTCGCCCGTGGCTATCTGCGTAGGCAGCGACATCACACTAACGTCGGAAAATGCCGCTGACTTCAACTATCAATGGCGGCGCGACGGCTATAACCTGCCCGGCGAAAACAAACCCACGATCCGCACTACCCTGGCGGGCGACTACACAGTCATTAAAAGCTTCGCCACGGTCTGCACCCGCGACTCGGTGTCGGAGCCGTTTCGGGTAACCTACAAACCCAACGACCCCGCCCGCATCACGGCAGCCGATACCGTTATCTGCGTTGATCGTCCTGCCACGCTACAGGCCAACGCCCGCCCCGATTTCAGATACCAGTGGTACCAGGACGGCAAGCCACTACCCGGCGAGACCAAAGACAGGCTCGTGTCGCCGCGGGGCGGAAAATATCGTCTGGAAATTCTCAATACTACCAACGGCTGCCTCAGTGCCGATTCCATCAATCTGGTCAAAAGCCCGCTTACGAGCGTTAGTGTGGTGGCCGCCCTGGCCGGGCCGCTCTGTGCAGGCGGACAGCTCACCGTCCGGTTGCCCCAGTCGCTGACGGGCATTTCCTACAGTTGGCAGCTGAATGGATCACCCTTATCTACTACCTCTGTCACCACCCGCGCCGACAAACCCGGTGCTTACCTGGTCACGGTCAGCGATACGGCTTGTTCGGTGAAGTCGGCACTGGCACAGGTAAATGCCCGCCCAGTACCCCTGATCGACTCTATTTCGCCTATTTGTGGTGCCTCGGCCCCCACCCTGACGCTGCAGGCTAATCCGGCGGGAGGGGTATTTTCGGGGACGGGGATCACGGGCGGGCGGTTGAATCCGGGGCTGATTGGGGCTGGCCGGCACACGGTTATGTATTCAGTGACGAACACCGCCGGTTGCCGCGCCGACACCACACGCACGTTCACGGTTGTCGACGTCCCCCAGCCCGACCTGGGCGCGGATATGACCATTGTGGTCGGCAGCCGGGTGAATCTGGGGGGACCACCCGGCGCGGGCCTGACCTACGCCTGGACGCCACTGTCCGGGCTGACCTCAGCCACGGCCGTCAGCATTACGGCTCAACCCGCCCAGACCACAACGTATAAGCTCACCGTCAGTCGCAATGGGGTATGCCCGTTGACCGACGAGGTGGTACTGACGGTGTTGCCGGGTCTGTTTATTCCCACGGCGTTTTCGCCCAATGGCGACAGCCTAAATGATAGCTGGGAGTTCCGGGGCATCGAATCGTTTCCGGGCTGCGCAGTACGGGTTTTCAACCGCTGGGGTGAGGTCATTTTCGCCAGCGACGATTATCAGCACCCCTGGGATGGACGGCGCGACGGGCAGTTGATCCCGTCAGGTGTGTATCATTACGTGGTAAAGCCAACCCCCTACCTGGCTGAAGAACGGGGAACATTGGTGGTGATGTATTAACCCTATGCCAGTACTCTCGGCCCTACGTTGTTGATGCCCGACACGTAGACTTCGCTGGTGATACCAACGGATAGAAACGCCTGCTGCATGGCCTGACCCACGTTTTGTGCCGTGTCGGCGTCGCGGCTAAGAGCAAACATCGAGGGGCCGGAGCCGGAAATACTGCACCCCAGCGCGCCATTGGCGATTGCCGACCGTTTCACTTCGTCGAACTCCGGGATAAGAATCGACCGAACGGGCTCAATGATCACGTCGACCATGGAGCGGCCGATAAGGTCGTAGTCGGGCTTCATCAGGCCCGCGATCAGGCCCGCCACGTTGCCCATCTGGGTAATCGCGTTTTTGAGCGACACTTCGTTTTTCAGGATATAGCGGGCGTCTTTCGTGTTCACCTCCACGTCGGGATGCACAATGGTGGCAAACAGACTGGCGGGCGTTTCGATCTTGATCACGTCGAGGGGCGCATAGCTGCGTACTACTACGAAGCCCCCCAAGAGCGACGGTCCCACGTTGTCGGCATGGGCTGAACCGCAGGCTATGCGTTCACCTTCCATCGCAAAAGGCAGTAATTCCAGCGTCGTTAACGGCCTGCCTAAGAGCTCATTAGCGGCAAAAACCCCCGCCACGGCACTGGCCGCGCTGGACCCAAGCCCGCTGCCCAGCGGCATGTGTTTGGTCAGCACCATGTCGAAACCAACGTCGGGGCGACCTATTTTTTTCAGGAAAGACTGGATGGCAATACCAGCGGTGTTCCGGGCGGCGTCGCGGGGCAGTCGCCCGTCGTCGCCAATAATATCGATAATGCGAACGCCGGGCTGGTCGGTTTGGCGAAGCAGCACCTCGTCGCCCGGCTGGTCGACGGCAAAACCAAATATATCAAAGCCACAGGCCACATTGGCCACCGTGGCCGGGGCAAACACGCGTATTTCGTTCACAGAGAGGGGTAGTTCAGGGGGGCAAAGATAGAGGCGTCTAAAGTTTAAGGTTTAACGTCCAACGTTTAAAGTTGCTTCGCGTTCGCAAAAGCCGAGCGCGAAGCAACTTTAAACGTTGGACGTTAAACCTTAAACTCGTTTCCCTACCAGAACCGGACGTAGATCGCCGAAACGAGCGCCAGGATAATAGCGATCATAGCAACGTGCGTGGGGGCCAGTTTGAACATGGTCGCATCGATCTCGAACGCTTTGGGGTTCACCTTTGGACCGGCCAGGCTGATAATCACCATCAGCAGCACCGTAAGGGCAAACGACAGGCCCATCGACACCAGGAAGGGGATTTCATACACACCATCTTTGTTGGGGAAGGCCGTATAGAGCAGCGTGTCGTTGCCAAAGAGGGCAGGCGCAAACTGATTGAACAAAACCACCAGCCCGAAACCCGCCAGAATACCCACGATGGCCGCCGTGCCGGTGGTGCGTTTCCAGAAAAAGCCGAGGATGAAAATGGCGAAAATACCCGGACTGATGTAGCCCGTATATTTCTGGATGTAGGTGAAGCCCCCCGCCCCGCCAATACCCAGCGCGTCGCCCCAGGCAAAGCCGATAGCGACAAGCACGGCAGCCAGAATAGCCAGCCGACCCACCCACACAAGCTGCGTTTCGGTGGCCGTCTTGTTCACGTATTTATGGTAAATGTCGAGCGTGAAAATGGTCGAGATCGAGTTGGCCTTGCCCGCCAGCGACGCCACAATGGCTGCCGTGAGGGCCGCTACTGATAGCCCTTTGAGGCCACTGGGCAAAAACGTCAGCACCGCCGAATAGGCATTGTCGCCCGATACGGCCCCGTCGCGAAGCATTTCGGCCTGCAACCCGCCGTGGGCGTGAATGACGTAGGCCGCAATGCCCGGCACCATCACAATAACGGGCATGAAGATTTTCAACAGGGCAGCGAAAAGGATACCTGTCCGGGCGGTCTTGAGGTCGGCGCCCAGTGCCCGCTGGGTGATGTACTGGTTGCAACCCCAGTAGTTGAGGTTTACCACCCACTGCCCGGCCAGGTACATCATAATGCCCGGCAGCGTCAGGTATTTATTTATATCAGCCTGGGACGAGCCCGGTCCCGGTTTGGCAAAAATCATGTGGAAGTGATCCTCGGCGTTGGCAATCATGGCGTTGAAACCCGTTATCGCACTGCTGCCCAGCCCGAAGGTTTCGCTTACTTTGGTCAGGGCCAAATAGGTCGTTACCAGCCCGCCGATGATAAGCACCAGCACCTGAATCACGTCGGTATAGCCAATCACTTTCATACCGCCGAGGGTGATGATGATGGCAAAAACGCTCAACCCGATGATGATTGCATGGAAACTATCGCCCCCAACAAGGTTGCTGATGGCCGATGCACCCAGGAACAGGATCGAGGTCAGGTTAACGAAAATGTAGAGAAACAGCCAAAAAATGGCCATGATCAAACTCACGGTCTCGTTGTAGCGGGTGCTGAGAAACTGCGGCATGGTGAAGATTTTGTTCTTCAGGTAGATCGGGATAAACCAGACCGCCACAATGATGAGGCTGATGGCTGCCAGCCATTCATACACGCCAATGGCAATGCCCAGCCGGAACCCGTCGCCCGACATGCCAATAAACTGCTCAGCAGATATGTTTGAGGCGATGAGCGAGGCCCCGATGGCCCACCAGGTCAGCGACCCTTCGGCCAGGAAAAAGTCTTTGGTGTCTTGTTTGCCGGTCTGTTTTTGTTTGTAGATCCAGTATCCGTAGGCCGAAACGCCAACGAAATAGAGGAGGAAAACGATGTAATCGGTCGTAATGAGTTGACTCATGAAAACAATTTCGTGGGGTTAAAAAAGGAGTGATTTAGGTTTAACGAGGTTAAAATTAGACGATTCAGGTAGAATGACACCGTTAACCGGCAAAACTGACCAAATCGATTTGGCTGAGGGGATTGTCTGACAGGTAAAGACAAGCCAGCCCCGTTTCAACCCTTAGCAGGGCGGAAAATTTGGTCATTTGCCTACGATTGGCAAATGACCAAAGACCGATTTACGGTTTCAGCACCGTCTTCTGCTCTGTCACCTGCTCAATTTTACTGCGTGAGAAGAAAACGGGAAAATAGCCATTTTCGGCCCAGAGAGGGAGCAGATCGCGGTAGTGCGGGCTGTCGGGGTTGCCCGACTGGCCGGGGGTGTTGATACCCATCGTGCGGTCCCAGTCTTCGGTATCCATCACGATCCGGAACGACGCACCATGTTCCTGATTCAGGCCGCTGCCCGTTACATTCACCGTTTCGCCGTAGCCGCCCCGCGCCACCGGGCCAAGGTTGATCCGCTTCTTCTGCTCATCGCTTACCAGGTCGCTCAGGGCGTGCGTAAGGGTGATGTGCTTGTTTGTGCGCTGCCCATACACCCACGTTTCCATGTCAGGGCCGAGGCGTTTGGTTAAGTCAGCCACCGACTGCGTTACACAGGCCAGCAATAAACTGTCGCGATTAATAGGTCGGCTGATTATCAATTGTGGCGACACAGCCCAGTCCAGCAGACGCTTGGTTGGAATGGTTTTCAGATACGGTTTGGCATCGTCAGGAATAACCAGATCAGCGAAGGCCCGGCGGAGGTTGGTCTCGA
The DNA here is from genome assembly GCF_017353185.1 of Fibrella rubiginis. Taxonomy (GTDB): domain Bacteria; phylum Bacteroidota; class Bacteroidia; order Cytophagales; family Spirosomataceae; genus Fibrella; species Fibrella rubiginis. The sequence continues at coordinate 727,289 of NZ_JAFMYV010000002.1, forward strand.
AACCCACGTAAATCGATGCCGCCACCGAGTTCATATCCAGCGAATAATTCCATTTGCGGAGATACGCCAGGGCCTGCTCCGTTGGGCCATCGTCTGACGAAAGGGGTTCCAGCAGCGGCACCAACGTGCGGGCGGGCAGGGCTACGTAATCTGCTTGCAGGCGCATGAAGTCGGATAGTGTTTTACGTTTACCATCGGCCAGCACCTCTTCAATTCGTTGCGCCCGCGACGGTCCGGCCCACACCCAGCCAATGGCATCGCGATGGGGAAAATCGCTGGGTGTAAGGTTATTATTAGCCGTGACTATGATACCCGATTTTGGATTTTCGGAGTGGGGCAGTTGCGCAATGGGCAGAAAACCAGCCCATTCGTAGCGACCGTCGCCGGGTACGGGCACAAGTCCCGTCCAGTTTTTACGGATGGGGGCCAGCCCCACCGCCTGCCAGCCGATGGTGCCTTTGGGGTCCGACCAGATCATGTTTTCGCCCGGCACGCGGCTGGCCATACACGCCTGCCGGAATTCGGTCCACGACCTGGCCTGGTTCATGCGCAGGCTGGCCAGGTAGGGCGAACAACCCGGTTCGAGCCACCCCGCCCGAACGGCGTAGGCCTTGTGGGCTTTGGCATCGGCAAACACGACCGGCCCGTGGCGGGTGTACCTCAGGGTAACGGTCTGGGCGGGTTGACCCTTCACGGCGATGGTTTCGCGGCGGGTGCGCATGGTCTCCCAGCGACCTTTGTAGCGATACTGGTTCGGGTTGGCCGGGTTGATGTCGTAGACGTACAAATCTTCGTTGTCAGTGTCGAAAATAGTCAGGCCCCACGCGCCATAGTCGTTGTGGCCAATGGAAATACCCGGCAAGGTGGGTTCGCCAGCGCCAATGACATTCCAGCCGGGCGCGTTCAGATGCGTCCAATACCGCAACGATGGCGTAGACTGCGCCCGGTGGGGGTCATTGGCCAGCATGGGGTACCCACTCGCTGATTTCTCGCCCGAAATAGTCCAGTTGTTCGACCCCACAAACTGCTTTTCTTCCTCGAACCAGGCGTCGATTTCAGCTTGAGAGGGCGTCAAAGGGGGTAGGGATGCCATCACTTGGAGTGATGGCATCCCTACCCCCTTTGACGCCCTGTTCAGTGCCTCGTCTTCCATGGTCACGCCCATTGTTTTGTCGGCTTTGCTGAACCGGACGGGCAGGCGGAAGGCTTCGTACAACTCTAATATATTCTGCATCAGCCCTTTACCATCTACGTGCAGTGTCAGGTCGGGCGATTTGTCATTCTGGTTTGCTTTGGGGTGAAACCACTGCAACGCCCGCAGGCTGTCGGCTCCGATCAGGTGTACGAGCCGACCATAGTTCAGCTCATCGCGGATGTTGCTGAGCAGGCCCTGATGCCGGCTGATGACTACTTCCGGTGTCCAGAGGCCGGGGCGTGTATTCAGCGTTTTAAACTCAAACGGGAGTTTGTCGGGAGTCTGATTGATCTGTGTCACGTAGGCGTTGATACCTTCCACAAACGCCCGCACAATCACGCTCCCGCGGGGGTGATACCGGTTCAGTTCAGCATCCAGATCCTGGGGACGAAACCTAAACAGGCGCGTACCTATATCGCGCTTAAGCTCTTGCGAGCCAAGCAGTTCGGCTACGGTGCCGGTCGCTTGCCGCCGCCACATTTCCAGTTGAAACAGGCGGTCCTGCGCCGCCATGTACCCCTGCGCGAAGAACAGGTCATGCTCATTTTTGGCGTAAATGTGGTTCACCCCCCACCCATCGCGTAACACCTCCACGGGTTGTTTAAGCCCTCGTACGGTCAGGTTTTGGGCATGCGACGCGGTAATAACAAACAGTAGAAACGTGAGTATACGCATGAGTTAGAGCAGTTGTCGATACGCAATATCCTATGTCTCCTCATGCATCAGTAACAAATCGCCATTTTTCTACGAAAATGACCGTCATTGTCCTTTCTCTATACACACGAGAGCCCCGTATCAGATCGGTTGAAATAACCTGATACGGGGCTCTGCTGGTAACAACATTAACTGGAGCAGGCGCTCAACTATTGCTGCTTGCTGCTCTTACTGCCCGACGACATGCTGCTGCTTTTCCCTTTGCTACTCATGGCTTTACCACTCATCTTGCCACCATGTTTCATCGATCCGCCCGACATAGTGCCGGTGCTGCCACCTGTTGATTGGTTACTCGATGTAGTTCCACCCGTGCTACTTGGCGTAGTCCGGCTGGCTGATGAATTTTTGGGATCAGCCCCACCCTGCGATGGTGCTGCCTGTGTACCTGCGGTGGCTACTGCTACAAGCAATACGGCCAAAACGATTACCTTTTTCATACGTTAGCGTGTGTTGCGTTTATGCATTACCCAACCTCAACCGCGCTCACCGGTTTTCGTTTACAATTTTAATCTATAATGCCTATAGATTTAATCGAATCATAATGTAGAACTTCTGCAGGATCGCTTAACCCACAATCCGTCCCGTTACTTCACCAAACCCTACACGGTGCTCTCCCCCGCCCGCCCAGCCCCGGAACGTGACAGTGTCTCCGTTGTCGAGGAAGGTGCGCGTTTCACCATTTGCCAGCCTGAGCGGTTCAGCGCCGCCCCACGACAGTTCGAGCAGTGACCCCCACGACGAACGGTCCGGTCCGGAAATAGTACCCGACGCCATCAGATCACCCACCCGCAGGTTGCAGCCATTGACCGTGTGGTGGGCCAGTTGCTGCGCCTGCGACCAGTACAGAAAACGCTGATTTGAGCGCGAAATAACTGTTTTACCTGTTTTGTCGTCTCCGCTGGCGGGAATCAGCTCTACCTCCAGGTGGATGTCGAGGTTGGGGAGCGGGTTGGTTTCCTGCAAGTACGGCAGCGGCGGAGGAGCCTGCACGTAGCCAGGCACGCGGAAGGGCGCCAGGGCCTCCATCGTAACGACCCATGGCGACATAGACGAACCGAAGCTTTTGCCCAAAAACGGTCCCAGTGGCACATACTCCCACTGCTGAATATCGCGCGCCGACCAGTCGTTGAACAGCACTATACCAAAAACGTGTTCGTCGAAATCGGCAGGCGTCAGCACCGTACCCAGCGCTGTGTCTTTGCCCACAATAAAGGCCGTTTCCAGTTCAAAATCGAGGCGGCGCGAAGGGCCAAAAACAGGCTCAGTAGCGCCCTTGGGCATCATTTGCCCGCTGGGCCGACGAATGTCCGTTCCCGACACCACCACCGACGAAGCCCGCCCATGATACCCTACCGGCAGGTGTCGCCAGTTGGGCAGCAGGGCGTTGGCGGGGTCCCGGAACATTTTGCCTACGTTACTGGCGTGGTCGATGCTGGAATAAAAATCGGTATAATCGCCGATCTGCACGGGCAGGTGCATAATGGCATCGGTCATGGGTACAAAGGCGTGATCGGGCAATTGGTGTTGCCCGGTGGGTTCAGTCAGCGCCGCCTGTAGCACCTGCCGCACCTGCCGCCATACAGATCGACCCAGCCGGATAAACTCATTTAGCGTAGCGAGTTGAAAAACGGTCTTCTGCTTTTCGGTCAGAAACTCATCGAATAAGGCCCCGTTGGCGGCAAGCGTCATGTCGATGATCTGATCGCCGATGGCCACCCCCACACGGGGGTTAGGCTGCCGGGCAGTACTGAAAATGCCAAACGGCAGATTATGAATGGTGAAGTCGGAAGACATATGGGGAATGAGTGACTGAGTGATTGAGCGAATGAGTGACTGGCTGGTCGCTACGCGGCTATCTTATGTTGCTATAACACAAATGCGGCGTAGCGATCAGCCAGTCACTCATTCGCTCAATCACTTAGTCACTCATTTATTTATTGTTCGCGCCATGATTGAAAATAAACGCCATCATCAATACCCATGGCCTGGGTGGTGAGGCGCAACGGGCGGAAAGTGTCAACCATCACGGCGAGTTCGTCGGTGCCGGTTTTGCCAATGCTACGCTCCATCGCGCCGGGGTGCGGACCGTGCGGAATGCCCCCCGGATGCAACGTCAGCACACCCGGACCAATGCCGTTGCGCGACATGAAATTGCCGTCGACGTAATACAGCACCTCGTCGGAGTCGATGTTGCTGTGGTTGTAGGGTGCCGGAATGGCCTGCGGATGATAGTCGAACAACCGGGGCACAAATGAGCACACCACGCACGCCTTGGTCTCGAACATCTGATGCACCGGTGGTGGCTGGTGAATGCGCCCCGTAATGGGTTCAAAGTCATGGATCGAGATGCCGTAAGGGAAATTATACCCATCCCAGCCCACCACGTCGAACGGGTGATAGTCGTATACCAGCGCGTGCAGGATGCCTTCCTTCTTAATTTTCAGGACAAATTCGCCCTGCTCGTCGTGGGTTTCCAGGTTCTGCGGCAGCTTCAGATCCCGCTCCGAATAGGGTGAGTGTTCGAGCTGCTGACCGAAGTGATTCCGGTAGCGTTTGGGCGTATAGATCGGCGAGGTAGACTCGAGGTAAAACAACCGGTTGCCAACCGAATCAGCCCCCGCAGCAGTCGTTTCGTCGAATGAGATCTGGTAGATCATGCCACGCGGAATGAGCAGGTAATCGCCCGGCACAAACGAAATCTGCCCCAGCAGGGTACGCAACGTGCCCGTGCCCCGGTGAATGAAGAGCAGTTCATCGGCGTCCGCATTTTTGTAGAAATAGTCGGTGAGCGACTGACGGGGGGCGGCCACGCCCAGCACTACGTCGTTGTTAACCAGCAGCGGCGTGCGGCTTTGCAAAAAATCATCAGCCGGAGCCACGTCGAAACCGATTAGTTTTCGCGACATGATGTTGTGTTCCACCGCCAGCGAAGGCCGCAGATCAACTGAATCGAGCACGGCCTTCACCTGGGTGGGGCGGTGCAGGTGATACAACAGCGACGACATACCGTCGAAGCCGACCGTACCAAAAAGCTGCTCATAATAGAATGCCCCCGCCGGGCTTTTAAAAACCGTATGGCGCTTGGGCGGCAACTGGCCAAGGTGGTGGTAAACAGGCATGGTTTGTGATGAAGTTTGGAAGACTAACGCAAGAAAGCGCATCATCGGCAAAAGCCCATGCCAAAACTTCCATACTGCCCCACCTATGCTTAGCCGCCTTGTACATTATCTGCTTGTTGGACTACTCCTGTATACAAGCTGTCAGCATACGCACGCACAACAACGATCCAGGCAGCCTAAAAAACCGCTGTCGATGATGGCGAGAAGATACTGCCATGAAGCCCAGATCACCGTTACGAAGACGACACTGTGCCCGGGCGATATACTCTACCTTTTTTCGAACATTCTGCCATCCTATCGGTATCGCTGGTTTAAAGACGGCGTTCTGTTGAGGGGGCATACAAACTACGCACTGATTGTGGATAGCCCCGGCGAATACACGCTGGAAGTAACCAACACGGCCCTTGCTGATTGCGTCAACACAACGTCGATCGTTATTCGTCAGAGTACACTGGGTCGGGTAGCCATTACAGCGCCAACGGGCGGCAGCGTAGCCTGCGAGGGCAACACGCTAACCGCCTCGTTGACGGGTAACGCTTCACCCAACACCGTCTACCAGTGGCAGTATAATTACAGCGACATTCCCGGCAACACGCCCACCCTGGTGACTACAAGACCAGGCACGTACGCGGTCTCCGTTTCGGACGGCATCTGCTCTGTAGACGCCAATGTGGTAGCTGTACTCGAAAAGCCGACTATTTTGTTTCCACCGCCGCCAACCCAGTGTGTCAGCAAATCGGAGCCGTTTCCGTTCTATACCGAACCAAATGGCGGGCTATTTGATGGACCGGGTGTTCAAAACAATCTTTTTTCTGCGGCACTGGCCGGGGTAGGCGTGCACACCGTTACCTACTCAGTTACAAATGCAGCCGGCTGTACGGCTATCCGAAGTCAAACCATTGCCGTCAGCGATGTGCCTCAACCCGACCTGGGACCAAACCAAACCATTGCGGCGGGCATAAGCCTCACCTTACAGGGGCCCGTCAAGCCTGAAAGCAAGTCCCTTACCTACGCATGGGAGCCTGCCGATAATGCCTTCACTGGCTCAAGCATACAGGTTCAACCGCATCAGACCACAACCTACCGGCTTACCGTTAGCGACAATGGCCAGTGCCCGCTTAGCAGCAGTGTACAGGTAGACGTCCTGCCCGGTCTGTTTATTCCCACGGCGTTTACACCCAATGGCGATGGTCAGAATGACGTCTGGCGGTTAACGGGCATCGAGGCATTTCCCAATTGCCGGGTGCGTATTTTCGACCGATGGGGTAGCCTGATCCTGGACGAATCACCGTATCATGAGCCCTGGAATGGCCGAATCCGGGGTGAACGGGCGCCAGCCGGGCCATACCGATTTGTCATAAACCCTGCCCCCACCCTACCCGAACGCAGCGGTACACTCGTGTTGGTGGAGTAAGATCAGGGCAAAAAGTTTTCGGGTAGCTGCGTGTGGAATATCATCAGTGCGTGCATCTAGCTGTAGCATCTCCTGACCTCATAATGAAACGACCTTTCTCTATACCAGTTTCTTTCATCATTCTGGGCGTTGTATGCACTTGCGTCCAGTATTATTCACGCATTGCGTCTGCCTTGTCAATATCGCCAATAGCGACGCTCAACAATGCTAACCAACCTGATGCGAGTCACTTTGCTGGCGTCAGCCACATGTCGCTGGCGCAGATAAGATTAAGCTCAGCCGCCCTTTGCACTGACGATACGTCATCCAACTGCCGCGAACGACTCATTACCCTACAGCGAGAGGTTGTGCAGGATTATCCGGTACCCATTCCTCAGCCGAATGTGCCTGCACTAATTACGCCGGATGAAGCAGTTATCGACTATAAAAAATATCTTGCTGACAACGCCGGGTCTCCCAAACTTATCGTCTTTAAACAACTGTACCCGCGTATTCTGTTAAACAAATACGGCATTCTAGCCAGCAACAATCGTGCGTTAATCCGGTATTTTACTGAGCATATGCTGGAAGCCCATTCGCAGGACTTTGCTACCCTAGCTAAAGCGTTGCTTGTAATAAGAGACGACGTGCCAGCAGGTCAATACAATCAATGGCTGGCCGTAACCATTCGGGAGGCAGAAGCATGGCAGCTAACGCGGCAAAAAGTCCTCACTAATTTAAAACAGACTATAGCGCAAGTAGAGGCCTCCCCCGATTTTGAGCAGAAAAAGTCTCGCCGGCTAAACCTCAAATTTGCCCAGAAGCAACTGGAGGTCACTACAATCGCCGATGATCTGCAAGCCCTTCGTAAGCTCCAGCAGCCAGTTCTTCAATAAGTATTACTGTATAAATTAGAAAGGCCTCCTGTAGTTACAAGAGGCCTTTTTTGGTATTGGTATGTGGCTTCGGTTATACCGGCAGGTTGGCCAGTTTTTCTTTCAGATCGGTGAAGTCGAGTGGCTTGGTCAGAAAGTCGTCGGCCCCCAGGTCCATCGCCTGTTTATGGCTGTCCTCGTCGCCGTAGGCCGTAATCATCATCACCACGGGTGGCCTTTTGGGGGTCACTGTTCTGATGTGCCGCAGTAACTCCAGCCCGCTCATGCCCGGCATGTTGATGTCCGACAAAATCAGTACGGCCTCCTGCGGTCGTTCGGTGAAGATGGTCAGCGCCTCCTCACCCGACGAAGCAAACGTCAGGTGGATCGTGCCGCCCCGAATTTCGCGCCGGAACCGCTGCTCAAAAAGCGGACGCACGTCCGGTTCATCGTCAACAACAAGAATGTGGGTCATGCCAGAGGGGGTTAATTGCAATAGTCGCTGATGACTTTGTAGGCGGGGGTGTAGCCCAGTTCGCCCGACTTCGAGAGATCGAGGCAACCGCCGTTTTCGTCACCCAAACTATGCCGGATTATGCCCCGAATATAATACGCTTCGGCGTAGCGCGGGTTAAGTTTAATGGCACTGCTGCAATCGAGCAGAGCACCCTTCTGGTCATTCTGCGACGATTTGATCATACCGCGCGTGAAATACGCCTCGGCATACGTCGGGTTGAGTTCAATGGCCTTGTTCAGATCGGCAATGGCCAGTTTGGCATCGCCCTGCTTGTTGCGGCTCACGGCCAGGCTGAAATAAGCTTCCGAACGTTCGCCGGACAGTTCGTTGATTTTGTTGCGCTCCTGCACTACCGCCCGCAGGTTGTCGAGTGCCCCCCGGTTCAGGCGGCCGTTATAAAATACTTTGGTGTCGGTATTGGTGTTGTTGAGGTCAATGGCCTGGTTAAAGTCCTGCACGGCTCCTTTCTGATCGCCCAGCTTGCTGCGGCAGAAACCACGCCCGTAGTAGCCCCGATGGCTGTTTTTGTCTAAACTAATGGCCCGGTCGAAGTCAATATTGGCCCCCTTGAAATCTTCGGTCTTCCCCTTGGCGAAACCCCGATTCAGGTACGACTCAGTGTCTTCGGCGTTTAGTTCAATGGCTTTGTTCAGGTCGGCAATGGCACCCGTAAAATCGTTCAGTTCCACCCGCGAAGCGCCCCTTGCCGCATAGGCCTGACCACGCTTGGGGTTCAGTTCAATAAGCTTGGTAAAATCGGCCAGACTGCTCGAAAACTCTTCCAGTTTTTGCTTCGTAATGCCCCGCGCGTAGAGGGCCGACTGGTTGTTGGGTTCCAGTTCCAGTGTACGGGTGAAATCCTGTAAAGCGCCCCGATACTGCTCCAGCCGGCTCCGGCTGGCGCCCCGGTTGTAATACGCCTGGGCTTCGTCGGGATTCAGTTCAATGGCCCGCCCGTAGTCGAGCAGGGCCGACCGGTGGTCATCCTGTTTGCTTTTGCTTACCCCCCGGCTCAGGTACGCCAGCGCATCTTTCGGGTTCAGTTCAATAGCCCGGTCATAGTCCAGAATAGCGCCGCGGTGGTCTTTCAGATTCGCTTTGGCCAGCCCCCGGTTGTAATAACTGGGGCCATTGTCGGGGTTCATGGTGATGGCCATGCTAAATGCCTGGAGCGCACCAGTGAAATCGCCGGAACGGCTTTTAGTTACACCACTTTCAAAATAATCGACCGCCGTTTGTTGTGCTTTCGCCTGTATTGACAAGACGCTGGCCGTAACAAGTACCAGTAATGACGTGTAGAATTTTAGCATGGTTACAAGTGGGATTATATACAAGTATTTTCTGAGTAGATGGCCCATAAAATTACTATCCGGGATTGGCATGAACAACTTATGATTGACTAATAAGTATTAATGACTATAGTAATGACAAAACGTATAAAGAGCAAACGGCGAATCAAGACATTATGTCATTAAAACATCATAAATTCTTTAAAAACCAGACAACATGTCATCTTTTTTCCTTTGGCAGTACTTTTGCAAATAGGGAGATACAACCTGCTACTGAGCAGTTAAACAACAACAGACAATGAACACCTTAGCACGCGTTAACACAATGCCTACCTTATTCGACACCTTCTTTGGCCCCTCATTGGCCAACCGTCCCTACGTAGTGAACTACCGCAAACCAGCCTCCACTGGCCCGGCTGTAAACGTAAAAGAGACGGATACGCACTTTGTGCTTGAAGTAGCGGCCCCCGGTGCGCAGAAAGAGCAGTTTACCCTGAACGTAACCCAGCAGGTGCTGACGCTGGCGCTCAAGAATGAGCAGGCCACCGAAGAGGCAAATGCAGGTTACGTAAGGAAAGAGTTTGGTTTCCAGGCTTTCGAACGCAGCTTCCGTCTGCCTAAAAACGTCGATGCCAACGCCATCAAAGCCACTTACGAAGCCGGTATTCTAACCGTTGAATTACCCAAAGTGGAAGAGAAACAACCCGAAGTGAAGCAAATTGAAATTGCTTAAGGAGGGTAGGTACGTTTAAAGTCTAACGTCCAAGGTCTAAAGTTGCTTCGCGCGCCATCGTAATGCGCGAAGCAACTTTAGACCTTGGACGTTAGACTTTAAACTCGTTCCTACGCTTTATCAATCAGCCAGACGCGATCTGTTTCGGCTCCCTGTTCGGTCCACTCTACCAGCACGCGTTGCGTATCCAGGGTCTGAACGCGCTGCCCTACGTAGTCGGGCTTGATGGGCAGGTCACGGTTAAACTGGCGATCAATGAGCACCATCAACTCTACCTTGCGGGGCCGCCCAAACGCCGACATGGCATCGAGCGCGGCGCGGACCATGCGGCCAGTAGCCATAACATCGTCGATCAGAATGACGCGCTTGTCTTCGATCAGAAATGGCACGTGGGTGGTGTTGGGGCGCAGCGGGGCATCGCGCCGCCGAAAATCGTCGCGGTAGAACGTAGCGTCCAGATAGCCCAGGGGGACGTTGTGAGCCGGATAACGGCCGGCCAGTGTCCGGTTTAGCTCGCGCACCACACGTTCGGCAAAATAAATGCCGCGTGGTTGTAGTCCCAATACCACCGAATTGGCAAAATCGGTGTGATTTTCGATCAACTCCTGGCTTAGTCGGCTGATCACAATTTCCAACAATGGACTGGCCAGTACAAGGCGTTTCTGGTTCATGGGTTAAAAGTAGGTTTCCGCTCGTATTTTATCCGAACAACCCGCTGAATTCCCCAAATTTGTGCCTTCTTGCCAGTATCTCTATGAAATTTTTGATCGTTGGTCTGGGCAACATTGGCCCGGAATATGCCCTTACCCGCCACAATGCGGGCTTTATGGTGCTCGACCGGCTTGCCGCGCAACACGGTTTTTCGTTCACGATGAACCGACTGGCCTACACCGCTGCCTGGTCATACAAAGGCAAGCAACTGTTTTTTATCAAGCCCACCACGTTTATGAACCTGAGCGGCAAGGCAGTGGCCTATTATATGAAGCAGGAAAACATCCCGGTCGACAACATCCTCGTTATCTCCGACGATAAGGATATCGACTTTGGCAAACTGCGCATGAAGCCCAAGGGGTCAGCGGGCGGGCACAACGGTTTGCGCAACATCGACGAAGTGCTCGCCACCCAACAATACGCCCGGCTGCGGTTCGGAATTGGCAACGCTTTCTCGCGCGGGCGGCAGATTGATTTCGTCCTGGGCCAGTTTCCTGACAGCGAATTAGCGATGCTACCAGAGGTGCTGGACCGCGCTGGCGATGCAGCATTGGCTTTTTGTACTATGGGCATACAGCAGGCCATGAATAATTTTAACCAATAATTGACTTTTTTGAAGAACTTTCAAAAAACTTAAAAAAGTACAATTGGTATATACGAGCAAATACTTACCAAATAATCTATTGATTAAACAACACAAACAGAGCAATCGTAAGCCTTATACGGCATTTTCGAGGATATAATTCAGAATATTATTTTGAAAGGCCCCTATAGAGTACGCATCAAATATAAACTAATCGGGGTCTGGCCCTGTTCTATTACTGAATACCAAATAGAACAAAACAATGAAATCGCGTGTTATCTTTGCGTCGTTGATTCTTGGATTAGCATTAACGACCACGGCAAACGCGGCTACCACCATCTCTGATGATAGTCCGGCTGCCAACAAATCGGCAGCTACCCTGCTGGTTAATGGATCGGAAAAGCAGTTTGCTCACTTTATCGAGCAGCACGCCAACCGCTTCAGCCACACATCGGCCTGGCAGACATACATGAATGTCGTGTCGATGTACAATCAAAATCCGGTTGATGTGCTGCGTTTGTCAGCCGCTGACCGTGCCGAGTTTGTCAAAGCATCTTCGGTTGTTTCTGGCCAATTGGCGAAGCAAAAACAACCTGAAGCAAGCCAATGGGCAGGCCAGGTTAACAACACAGTTCGTACGTTAACGTACTTCTGGACAGTCAGTCAGGATCAGGCGCAACTGCCTGAAAATGAGTAACTGAAAAAATACACCCATTCAATTGGGTTATTGGAACAAGAATGAGTTTAAGTTAGTTTTTCAAGTAGAAAAGGTTAAGGGTTTAGGAATAGTCAGCAAAGAGCCGGGTCAGTGATCCGGCTCTTTCTTTTTGTTTTGTTGCCAGGCGTGGAGTTACATTGGTCTTTCAAAAACCCTGATCCATGTATTTAAGAGTACTGTTACTGCTCGTCTTTTTTGGCTCCTGCCTGCCTCTCTTTGCTCAGTCTGTCAATACGGTTCGGCTGTACCCCCAGAATCCGCACTACCTGTCCTACCGTGGGCAGCCCATCATACTGCTTGGCTCCGGCGAACACTACGGCTCAGTCGTCAATCTCGACTTCGACTTTAAAAAATACCTGCAGGCTACCGCCGCCGATGGCATGAACACCACCCGGCTATTTACGGGTGCCTACGTGGAAAAGCTGGGCGATTTCGGCATTCAGAAAAATACGCTGGCCCCCGCAGCTGGCCGACTGGTGCTTCCCTGGAAACGGAGCAACGCCCCCGGCTACGCACTGGGCGGCAACAAGTTCGATCTGGGCACGTGGGATGAAGCCTATTTTACGCGTCTCGCCGACTTTGTGACTGAAGCGCAACAACGGGGCGTTATCGTGGAAGTCAATCTATTCTCGGCCCACTACAGCGATGGCTGGAAATACAGCGCATTCAATCCTAAAAACAACGTTAACGCTACTGATTCAGTCCAATCAACGGCGGTGAATACCCTTCAGAATGGCACCATTCTGGCTCATCAGGAGCGCTACGTTCGCGAGATTGTGCGGCGCCTGAACCGGTTCGACAATATCTATTTCGAGATTCAGAACGAACCCTGGGCCGACCAGACAGATGTGGTCCGGATGCACAACGCCTATGGCCCTGCCACCGACTGGCGAAGCACCTTACAGGTAGTATCGCAACGCTCGAACGACTGGCAGCGGCGGGTGGCAGCCTGGATCACCGACGAAGAGAAACGGCTGCCCATCCGGCATTTGATTTCGCAGGATATCAGCAACTTTCACTACCCCATTACCAACCCCGACCCCAATGTGTCAATTTTCACGTTTCACTACGCCTCCCCCGAAACCGTTGGTGAAAACAGCTATCTGAACAAAGTCATCGGCTTCAACGAAACCGGCTTTGCTGGTCAGGCCGACTCAACCTACCGGCGGCAGGCATGGCGGTTTTTGTTCAGCGGCGGGGGTCTGTTCAATCAGCTCGACTACAGCTATGCCGTTGGCTCCGAGACGGGCACCGACAGCGTAGGCACGTCGCCGGGTGGTGGTGGACCAGCCCTGCGGGCGCAACTCAACGTTTTAGTAAAATTGCTTAAAGCACTTACCGTTAGCCAGTTAATGCCTGACAATACGATCGTAAAAGCCGCACCCGGCACCCAGACGTGGGCCATGGGCGATGGCAAAACCCGGTGGGCGATCTACTGCGAAACGCTGGCCGCAAAGCCCTATAACCTGGTGCTAAGCCTACCCAAAGGCAGCTACGAAGCCGAATGGATCGACGCTACAACCGGTAGGTCATTACAAAAAACGGCCGTAGTCAACGGCGTTGTGCAAGCGCCAGCCGGCGTAGCTGACCGGGTTGTGTTGGTCAGGAAAAAGTAGTCTGGCGTTTTTCCGGTTCGCCAGTTGAAAACGCGGCACTACGTTCTCTTCCCTGCCACCGCTTTTTTCAGAATCTTCCAGTACCCTGTTTCCAGTACACCTTCGTCGAAATAACCGCGTGAGAGGAGTATACGGTGCAGCCTGGGGTAGTTGTAGGGCGGGGCGGCCATCATCAGGTGGTGCTCGGCGTGGTAGTTAACGTGGTGGGGAGCAAACAACAGCCGCTCCAAAAAATTGGCATAGGTGGTGCGGGTGTTTTTGTGCGGATTTTCCTGCTCCTCCACCACGCTGTGTTCAGCCATCGACCGCACCCGGAGCGAGACATTGTAGGTGGTCAGCAGCGCGCCAATCCAAAGTAGATAAAGCCATCCCGCGCCACACAGCCAAAGCAGGGCAAACAACAATCCATTGGCAGTCAGCGGTCCACGCAGGTTTTTCCAGCCCAGCCGAAGATGGTCCCACGCCGATCTTTTCTGTAGCCACTGCGCCGCGCCGCCCAGCGAATAAGACAAATACCCAGCGTGCATGCTCAGTACGGCCAACTGCCCTTTAATGCCCGTGGCCCCCGACAGATCGCGCGCAAATTTCCGGACCATGCTCAAGGCGGTGGTGGGGTAACCTTTGGTCAGGCTGAGGTCGGGGTCGTTGTGTAGCCCTGCGAATTTGTGATGCTGCAGGTGGTAGGGGCGGTATTGTTCCACGTTCTGCAAAATCGGGTAGCTGCCCAGCCAGTTGCCCGCCAGTGTATTCCAGCGGGCTGAGGTGAAATACGCGTTGTGCGAACAGTCGTGCATAATAATGGCGCAGGCTAACTGCTTGCCGCCCAGCACGATCAGGGCGGCCAGGATGGTGATGGGGTTCGGAAAGAAGCCTGCCAATGCGAAAGCGGCAGCGATCCAGCCCCAGGTAGTGGCCAACTCACCAACGGCCCGCCAGTCCGACTTCCGCATGATTGCGTCGACCTCCTGCCGCGATAAGTATTGTTTGATGGTTTGGCTATACCAACCCATATGCGACGTTTCCATAGGCTAAAGATACGACGTTGGAGGCTGGATGCTGGACGTTGGATGTTGGATAGTGGACGTTGGAGGCTTCGCGCTACGTGCCCTTCGACAAGCTCAGGGTGACAGCCCATCTAATGCAGTTCAGGTAAATTGATTCTAGTTTCCTGTCACCCTGAGCTTGTCGAAGGGCACGTAGCGCGAAGCCTCCAACATCCAGCAGCCAATAGCCAGCCTCCAGCAACTACTATCCAACATCCAATATCCGCTTTCCCCTACTTTTTTAACCAATCCCACGAATCGTGGTTTGTCTAGTTGATCACTAGACCATTAACCACCATGACTGAAATTGCCGTAGCCCATACCAACGACCTGGCCGATGGACAGCTAAAAGAAGTAACCGCTGGCGACACCAAGCTGCTGTTGGCCCGTGTGGGTACCGATGTGTTTGCCGTTGGTGCTGTTTGCCCGCACCTGCAGGCCCCACTAGCCAAGGGGTTGCTTTGCGGCAAACGCCTCTACTGCCCCTGGCACCACAGCAGCTTCGATATTGGCACCGGCCACCTGATCGAACCGCCCTCGCTCGACGGTCTTTCCACCTACCCTGCCCGCGAAGCCGACGGACAAATTTGGGTGCAACTTCCCGACAACGAGAAAGCCCCGGCAGAACCGGCTATGGCTTCCGCGAAAGTCAATTCCCGGCAGTCAGTGTTGATTTTGGGTGGTGGCGCGGCTGGTTTTTTTGCGGCACAGACCCTACGTGAACGTGGATTTAGCGGGCGAATCAGCCTGGTTCTGCGCGAAGATCACCTACCCTACGACCGTACTAAACTGAGCAAGGCTTACCTGAACGGCAAGGCCACTGCCGACAAACTGCCCCTGCGCAACGAGGATTTTTTCAAAGATGCCGACATCGACGTTTTACTGGGCAAGGAGGCCACACAAGTGGCTACAGACACGCGTACGATCTCGTTTAAAGACGGCACCACCTTACCCTACGATCAGTTGCTGCTTGCTACCGGAAGCACCCCCAACACCCTGCCCGTACCCGGTGCCGACCTGCCCGGCGTGCACACCCTACGTTCGCAGGACGATGCTGCGCAACTGCTTGACCAGTTGAAACCCGACGCTCGTGTGGTAATTGTTGGGGCCAGTTTCATTGGATTAGAAGTAGCTGCCAGTCTTCGGCAACGCAATTTGCCGGTAACAATAACCTCACCCGAAAAACTACCATTTGAGAAACTACTTGGCGCTGAAATTGGGCAGATGTTTCAACGTATGCACGAAAAAAACGGAGTTAATTTTCGTTTGGGCACCCAAATAGTAACCATTCAGGGCCAGGAATACGTTGACACTATTTTACTTGACAATGGTGAAACTATGTCTACTGATCTGGTCATTGTGGGCATTGGTGTAAAGCCAAACACAGGCTTTTTACAAGGCTTACAATTAAACGAAAAAGATCATAGTATTTCCGTCGATGAACATCTGCGGGCGGCGGAAGGACTGTATGTCGCGGGTGATATTGCCCGCTTTCCAGGCGCGCAAAACGACGGAACACCCATCCGCATCGAACACTGGCGGACGGCCCTGCAACAGGGCCGAACGGCCGCGCTAAACATGATGGGTCTACCCGAAAGCACAGCCGACTATGTTCCGTTTTTCTGGACAAACCAGTATGACAAACGGCTCTCCTACGTGGGTCATGCCGAGGATTGGGATGATCTCTTTATCGACGGTTCGGTAGCCGACCAGACGTTTCTGGCGTTCTACAGCAAGGCGGGAAAGGTGCTCGCCGTGGCTAGCATGAACCGCGACCAGGAGTCAATTGCCATTGAAGAGTTGATGCGCATAAAAACAATGCCTGATGCGGCATCAATAAGAAACAAACTACCTGACTTTAAAGCACTTGTATACTAAAGCAAAGCCATATAAACATCAAAATCCCGCCTGTGAACAGGCGGGATTTTGTGTACTTAACAGGGTTAACTACCTAAGCAGCCGCTTCTTCTGAGATCGTAATTGACTCAATTTTGTCGCCCTGCTTGATTTCGTCGATCACGTCGAGGCCCTCTACCACTTTACCAAACACGGTATGGTTGCGGTCGAGGTGGGCGGTGTTTTGGCGGTTGTGGCAGATGAAAAACTGCGACCCGCCCGTGTTCCGGCCCCGGTGTGCCATGCTCAGTACGCCCCGGTCGTGGAATTGGTTTCCGCCGTCCAGTTCGCAGGGAATGCTGTAGCCAGGGCCACCAGCACCCGTACCGGTGGGGTCGCCGCCCTGAATCATAAAGTTGGGGATAACGCGGTGAAACGAGATGCCGTCGTAATAACCCGACTTGGCCAGTTTCACAAAATTGGCAACCGTGCCCGGTGCGTCTTTATCAAAAAATTCGATGGTCATTGTACCCTTGTTGGTACGCATTTCAGCTTTCATGGGGCAAAATAAGTTTAATGTATAAGGTTTAAAGTGTAAAGTTGGCTGACGCAATAGTATGCTTGCCGCACCGGCGGACCGGCCAGCCAACTTTACACTTTAAACCTTACACTTTTGAACTAGTAATTACACTGCTTTTAAATACAATTCTTCGCGTTGCTGTTTCACGCGCTCGTCGGTGATGAACTCGTCGTAGGTCATCAGCTTATCGAGGATACCGCTGGGCGACAACTCGATGATGCGGTTGGCGATGGTCTCCACAAACTGGTGGTCGTGCGATGAAAACAACACCGGCCCTTTGAACTCGATCAGGCCCCGGTTTTCGGCTTCAATAGATTCCAGGTCGAGGTGGTTGGTTGGCTCGTCGAGCATAAGGGCGTTGGCGCCTGAGAGCATCATCCGCGACAGCATGCACCGTACCTTCTCGCCACCCGACAGCACCGTGGCTTTCTTCAGCGACTCTTCGCCCGAAAACAGCATCCGCCCCAAGAAGCCCCGGATGAAACTCTCATCTTTCTCTACCGAATACTGCCGGAGCCAGTCAACCAGGTTCAGGTCGCTGCCTTCGAAGAAAGCGTCACGGCCGGTATCATTGGGGAAATAGGCGTTCGTGATGGTTACACCCCACTTAAACGTACCCGAGTCAGGTTGCTTCGTGCCCGACAACACGTCGAGCAGGGCCGTCACGGCCAGGCTATCGCGGCTGTAGAGGAAGATCTTGTCGCTCTTGTTCATGCTGAACGACACATTGCTGAACAGTTTCTGGCCGTCTTCACCCGTGTAGCTCAGGTTTTCGACGGTCAGGATCTGGTCGCCGGGTTCGCGTTCGGGCTTGAAATGGATGTACGGGTATTTCCGCGACGAGTAAGCGATATCGTCGATGGTGAGTTTTTCCAGCAGTTTCTGGCGGCTAGTGGCCTGCTTCGACTTCGAGGCGTTGGCCGAAAAACGACGGATAAACTCTTCTAATTCTTTGCGCTTGTCTTCGGTCTTTTTGTTCTGGTCCTGCCGCTGACGGAGCGCCAGTTGACTTGATTCATACCAGAACGTGTAGTTACCGGCATACTGCTTCACCTTCGAGAAGTCGATATCGACAATGTGCGTACAGACCTGGTCGAGGAAGTGGCGGTCGTGGGACACTACGATCACCGTGTTTTTGAAATTGGCCAGAAACCCTTCCAGCCAAATCGCCGATTCCACGTCAAGGTTGTTGGTCGGTTCGTCGAGCAGCAGAATGTCGGGGTTACCAAACAGGGCCTGGGCCAGCAGCACGCGCACTTTCTCAGAGGCGTTGAGGTCGGCCATCTGGGTGTAGTGCAGGTCTTCGCGGATACCCAACCCCGATAGCAGTGAGGCGGCATCTGACTCAGCATCCCAGCCGTTCATCTCGGCAAATTCGGCTTCGAGTTCAGCGGCCCGCTCCCCGTCGGCGTCGGTGAAGTCGGCTTTGGCGTAGATCTCGTCTTTCTCCTGCATGATCTCATACAGGCGCTTGTTGCCCATGATCACCGTTTGCAGTACGGGAAACTCGTCATAGGCAAACTGATTCTGGTTCAGAACCGACATCCGTTCGCCCGCACCCATGCTGACGTTGCCCGTCTGCGGCTCAATTTCGCCGGATAGGATTTTCAGGAATGTTGATTTACCTGCCCCGTTGGCCCCAATTACGCCGTAGCAGTTGCCGGGGTTAAATTTTATGTTGACGTCGTCAAAAAGTACCCGCTTGCCGTAGCGAAGCGAGACATTGGATACTGATAGCATTCGCGTTGATTATGGCTGAATTCGGCCGCAAAGGTACGAAAATTAGTTGGCAGTAGGCAGTGGCGGCGGGTAGTTGCTCATGTCTGCTGGCCACTGCTGCCGTAGTAGCGGCCTGGTACACTGCTTATCTTTGCCTTATGCTACAGCCTACTACCCTCGCTTTCCTGCGCAAGCTCAAGGCGAATAACAATAAGCCCTGGTTCGACGAAAACAGGGCAGCTTATGATGCCGCTAAAGCTGATTTTTTGACCCTGGTTGGGCGGTTGCTGAACGGGCTGAGTCAGCTCGACCCGGCCATTGCCGACACACCGCTGGAACCCAAAAAATGTGTGTTCCGCATCAACCGCGATGTGCGCTTTTCTAAAAATAAAGACCCCTACAAAAGCCATTTTGGTGCCTGGTTCAATATCGGCGGTAAGAAGCTGAACTCGGCGGGATACTACCTTCATCTTGAGCCGGGCCATGCGTTTGTGGCCGGTGGCCTCTACATGCCCGAACCTCCGCTGCTGGCTACCGTCAGGCAGGAGATTGATTATAACCTGGCCCATTTTGACGCTATTGTACAGGGGGAAGCCTTCAAAAAACGCTTCAACGAGCTAAGTCGCGAAGAGGCGCTCGCGCGCCCGCCCAAAGGCTATCTGCCCGATAACCCCGCCATTGAGTACCTAAAACTAAAAAGCTTTACGGCCTCGTCTCCCCTACCCGACAAGCTGCTTACGAAAGCAGAATTGCCCACGGAAATATTGGCGGCCTATGCAGACCTTCATCCCTTGATAGCGTTTCTCAACCAGTCGTTGTGAAAATACCCTTCCCCTGGCTTGCCGGCGTGACGATGGGCTCAGTACGCCACTACGGCATAGCTACATTAACTCCAGCCCTTTCATAAACTCCTCGCGGTAGGACCGGCCAATGGGCAGGGTATGTTTGCCAATGATGATTTCACTTTCACCGAAACCGTCAATAACGCGTCTGTTGATGGCGTATGACCGGTGAACGCGCACAATGTCAGGCGCTTGCATTTTTTCAATCACCTTGCTCATCACCACACGAAGGGTATACTTACCCTCCCGCGTCACAATGTCGGTATAGTTTCCGTCTGACTGCAGAAACAGCACGTCCTGCAGTTGAAATTTGATAAACCGGTAGTTCTGCTTGATAAAGTAGTAGTCTTTCACCAGCAGCAGGGCCTCATTTTTCAACAACGATTCGGGCGCGGCGGTGTCCATCGTATGGGGCCGGTCGGCGGGGAGGCGGGCCGCAAAATTGTGGATGGCCAGGTCGATGGCAATGCGCAGGTTGAGATCGTTGAAGGGCTTTGTAATATAGGCCGAGGGCGACACCTGACGGGCACGCTCAATGGTGGTGGCATCGGTCATGGCCGTCAGGAAAATAAACGGAATGGAGTGCGTAGTCTGCATCCGGCGGATCGTTTCAATCCCGTCCCATTCGCCCATGATGTGAATATCCATCAGGATCAGGTCAATGGGTTGCTGCCGCACAATCTCCAGCGCCTGCGGGCCATTGTCGACCGTGTCAACCACGTAATAACCCAGGTCGCCCAGGCGCTGAGCCAGGTCCATCGCCAGGATGGCCTCATCTTCTACAACAAGAATGTGTATCGTTTCCAAAACAGATCAGGCCAGCGGTTGAGCCATAGGAATATCTAACTGAAACTGTGCGCCTTTATTTTCGATAAATTGGCCCGTAGCCCGAAGTTGACGCGCCAAAGACAGTACCAATTGCATGCCAAACGTACTATCCTTCGAGGCGATTTCGCCGGTACGGCTTCGTTTTTTGTTTTGACGGGCCAATTGCCCACCTACTGCTGACGATGAAACCCACTCGGCCCCGGCCGTATATGTCACTGTGGGTTGTGCGCTGGGCAGGCCAGGTCCGTTATCGGCCACGGTGAGGCGGAGCGTCATCAGACCGTCGACATTACGGGTGGGCTCGAGCCGCACCGTCAGCGCGGGGCGGGCCACATGCTGATAGGCATGTTTTAATGAATTGGTAATCAACTCATTGATAATCAATCCAAGGGGTATAGCTGTGTCTGTCTCTATTTGTTCATGGCTGATCTCAATCGTCAGGTCAACATCGGCAGGGCGATAGCCATAGGTTGTCATCAGGCTCTCTACCAGGTCTGCCACATAGTTGCGGAAGTTTATATTGGTCACTTCGGCGGTGGCATAAAGCCGCTGATGCAACATTGCCATGGCTTCAACCCGGCTTTGTCCCTCCCGTACGGCCGCCCGTGCCTGCTCGTCGACCAGGCGTTTTGACTGCAGGCTCAGCAGACTTGAAACAATCTGTAAATTGTTTTTCACCCGGTGGTGCAACTCGCGCATGAGCAGGGCCAGTTGGCTCGACTGGCGGGTGAGCAGTTCTTTTTGCTGGCTGATTTTTTCGGTGGCAAGCTGCTGACGACGGTAGAGCCAGTAGACCAGGCCAAGCAACAACAACACCATTACCATACTCAGGCCCAACCATGTCAGTTGGTTTTTGCGGAGGTCATTTTCGCGGTTCAGAAACGCGATCTGCTGCTCTTTCCGCTCGGTTTCATACGTGACCTGCAACTGCGAAAACTGTTCCCGGAAACCAGCCGTGTAGAGTGAATCTTTCAGGGCTTCATAGATCCGCCGGGTAGCCAGCGCTTCGTTCAGCTTGCCACTATGTTCCAGCAGGTCGGCCAGAATACGGTTGGCTTCGCGGCGTTCACCTTTGTTGGCTGTCTGGTGCGTGGCGGCAACGGCCTGCTGCGCCAGCGGGAGCGCCACCCCGGTACGACCCTGAGCGTCAATGGCTTTGGCTAAGTGCATCAACGCCTGGCCCTCCATCGACTGGTTTTCCACCTGGGCCAGTTCCAGTGCCTGCCTGGCGCAGATTTCGGCCTGTACAAACCGCTGCTGGCTGAAATACAGGCGCGACAGTAATACATAAGCCACGGCCATCTGGTAGGGCATCTGAGTTAGTTTGGCCTGCTGCAACCCCCGCCACACCAACGGGCGGGCGGAGTCGGGTCGGGCCATATCGAGCCAGTTTTCGGCCACCGTTAGCCGGCACTGGTTGGCCGTGATAGGGTCATTGGATTCTATGAGATGCTTGATGGCCTGCCCCAGCAACTGATTAGACCGTTGGGGGTTGTCGAGTTGGGCGTAGATGGTGGCAATGTTTCCTTTGGCTAATCCCAATACGTTCAGGTTGTGCTGCCGTTCGGCTTCGCGCAGGGCGGCATGGTAATAGCGCAGGGCCGGGCCGTAAACGCCCAGGTTATCATAAACCAACCCTATGTTGTTGAGCAGTAAGGCCCGCTTGTCGTCGTGACTGGAACCAACGGCATAGGCTAATGCTTTCCTCAGGCGTTTCAGCGCGTCGTAGTTGCGGCCCTCGTCCATGTAGGTTGTAGCCTGATTAGCCAGCATCCGCACCAACTTATCCGTGTTGTTCAGCCTCTGCGCCCGCGCAATACCCACCCGAAAGCAGGAGTCGGCCCGTTTGTTTTGCCCCAACCCACCGTAGGCCACCGCCAGGTTATTGATGCCTGCCAGATAAAGCGTGTCGTTGGGGTATTTTTGCAGTAGCTGTAGCCCCGTGGCTGCATAAGTACGGCTGCGGACCGGGTCTACGTATACATAGGCTTCCGACAGCCGGATTGCCAGTTCAGGCCGTTCCGAGGCACGGGCAACCATATAGCGACGAAGCAGGTTCTCTGTCTGACGCTGCTGGCTAACCTGTCCATAACCAGCCTGCGACAGCAGCCAGGCGATGACAGCAAACACAAAACGACGGTGGGCCATAACTGAAAGGCGGCAGGTTAAAAAACCAAAATACAGCCATTGTCACTAACCGACACGTTAACTAACCCAAATCGGCTCACTATTTGCTAAACGGTAAGTTCGGGAGAGAAACAAGAAGTAAGAGACAAGAGATAAGAAGCAAGAGATAAGAAGCAAGAGACAAGAGGTGGGAGCCAGGAGCTTTCTCTTTGCTCTATACGCTTACTTCATATTTCTTACCTCTCGTTTCTTGTCTCTTATTTCTTACCTCTTACTTCTCGTTTATCATTTATTACTTCTCATTTTCTTATTTCTTGCTTCTTATCTCTTGCTTCTCCTTCCTTATCTCATCGCTCCCCCGATGCACATTCGCCGCGTTACACCTGACGATCTCCACCCACTGGTGGCCCTTGCCCGACGTTGTTATTACGAAGCGTTTAGTCCGGAAACGTATCCAGGCAATCCTATTCAGGCCTTTATTGACGAAAACGTGACCACGGCCATCTACGCGCAGGAAATGACCGACCGCCGGGCGTCGTTCTGGCTGGCCGAAAATGAAGCAGGCGAGCCAATGGGTTTCCTCAAACTTCGTCGCCATGCGCCCCCCCGCCGACTGGCAGAACGCAACGCCCTCGAACTTGTGCGGATCTATCTGTTACGGCAGTATATAGGCAAAGGTTATGGCCAGCAGCTTATGCAATTTTGTCTGGATCAGGCCCGTGCTCAGGGTCATAAAGCCGTTTATCTGGGTGTCTGGGAACACAATGCCCCCGCAATCGCTTTCTACCGGCGACAGGGCTTTGTCCCTTTCGGCTGGCACGTGTTTCCGTTTGGTGGCGAACGTCAGCGCGACATCTGGATGAGTCGGGCGGTTTAATCGGCGGCCTAAACGCAAGCCTTAACTAAACCTTTTGTGTATCTTCAACATCTAACCTATAACCGGATTGGCTATTGAGTCGCTGCGTCTAACTACTGCTGCATGTCTGTGATCATTTTTGTGTTGGGTCATTGCCGCCAAGGCCTGCGTTTGGCACTACTGGTAATGGCTATTCTGCTGGTTCAGCACAGCGGAGCAATGGCGCAAAAAACCGACAGCATTCCCACGCCCCGTCCACCCGCCACCGACAGCCTTCGCCGCTCAACGGCCGATTCGCTGGCTACGGCCTATTCAACCGCCATAGCCGATAGTGCCGCCCGCGCCAGCGATAGCCTGCTCTACACCTCGCTGAAACGACGGATGTACAAACACCGGCTCACCCACCAGCTTTACGATGTGCTGTTCCGGGACGTATATAATAGCCAGGTTACGGGTGAGGTAGCCCAGATTGAGGTAAACCCGTTCCTGCCCTACAGAGGCCGCATCATTGGTAAAATTTATATTCAGCGATTGGGGGTTTTTGGTGCCAGCGTCTACGACACAACCCGAAAAGCCGCCAACTGGATTGAGCGCACGGGTAACCGGGTGCACACCAACACCCGCGAGAACGTGATCAGGCGGTCATACCTGCTTTTCAAGGAAGGAGATCCTGTAGACCCCACCGTACTGCGCGATAACGAACGCCTGCTGCGACGAATCGGTATATTTCTCGATGCCCGTATTCTGGTGGTGCCCCGCCGTGGCAGCAAACAGTTTGTTGACGTGTACGTGATTACGCAGGACGTGTGGTCGCTCCTGCCCGACGGCGGCGTTGGTGGATTTAACTCGTTTCAACTGGCCCTCGACCAGCGCAATTTCAGGGGGCTGGGCCAGCAACTGGTAAACCGGGTTAATTACGATGGCAACGATCCTTACCAAAAGCTGGAATACCTGGGGCGCTACGTGAACCCCTACATTGGCAAGACGTTTTTGACGGGACAGATTGATCTACAGCTACTTCGGTTTCAGAAAGTGCTGTCGGCCAAGTTATTCCGGCCCTTCATCAACCCCGATACTAAATGGGCGGGGCAACTGGAACTAGGCCAATACTGGCTGCAAAACCGGGTGCTTATCCGACCCGACAGCCTGATTCAGTTTCCACTCAATTATTTTTATTTCGACACCTGGGTTGGCCGCTCATTTCCGTCGCCGTTTAAGCTGCGCAACCCGGAAGACCGCGCCCGTATTGTGGTGGCCGCCCGCCTGACCACTTATGATTACGGTCGTCGTCCCGAAGTGAGGGCCGACACCAACCAGCTTTATCAGGATCGGCGCACCAGCCTTTTCAGCGTTGGCTACACCCAGCGTCGTTACGTGCGCGATGTGCTCATTTATGGCTTTGGCCGCACCGAAGACGTTCCCTATGGTAGCACAATTTCGCTGGTGGGTGGGTTTGAACGGGCCGAACTCGGTGAGCGGCTCTACATGGGCGTTAACCTCTCGCGGGGGCAGTATATCCGAAAGATGGGCTATCTCTACGGGTTTGTCAGTGCGGGTACCTATTATGGGCAGCAGGGTCGTCAGCAGACTATTTTGTCGCTGATCAGCAACTATTTCAGTCCGCTCCACAAAACAGGCTGGGGGCAGATGCGCCACTTTCTCAACACCAACCTCACTATTGGGGCCGACCGGTTCAATAACGAATACGTATACCTCAACGGCGACCGGAGCTTCGGCGTCAACAGCGACGCGCTCATTGGCACCAAGCGATTATTGGTGAGTTATGAGAACCTGCTGTTTTCGCGCATCAACGTGCTGGGTTTCCGGGTGGCGTTCATCACGTTTGCCAACCTGGGCATGGTATCGTTTCCACCAGAATCATTGCTGTCAGGGCCGCTTTATCAGGGCTATGGCATTGGCTTCCGGTTGCGAAACGAACACCTCACCTTCAACAGCTTCCAGATTCGGCTGGCCTATTACCCCAACCTGCCCAACAACTCGGCTCCGTTCCGCAGCACCTTCGAAGGCGTACCTGTGCTGCGTTTCCGCGACTTCGACATCAACTCTCCGCAGGTCATTTCTTTTCAGTAACGAACTTATTTTTTTCCTTTACGCTTGTATTATATGTATCAACATTATATTCGCATCGGCTAGCTGAAAGCAATTCTTTCTGCACGGTTATGCCCCCTGTTTTGCCACTGATTCAGGGCTGTTTCAACGTAACGAATGATACTTTTTTTTGTCACAACATGAACAAGGATTTACACAAAGAGTGGGTATTCGCAACGTTTGTACCTGTATACACGTACAGACACTAGTTACCACCGTACTCTTTTTTTAACCCTTTTAACAATGTTGTCGACTACCATGAGAATTGAAGATGAGATTAAGCAGGAGACCTTCCGGTCGCCCCTGCACAGGCTTCTTGTGAACCTGATGTTTACCAACAACTGGCTGTGTGACAGTCAGATGCGGCTATTGAAGCCCTATGATGTGACCTTGCCGCAGTATAACGTGCTGCGGATTTTGCGAGGCCAGCATCCCAAACCCGTTAAGATCAACGACATCACCGAACGCATGCTCGATAAAATGTCGAATGCGTCGCGGCTGGTCGACAAACTGGTGGGGAAGAAGCTGGTTTTGCGTAACGAATGCCCCAGCGACCGCCGCGCCGTAGACGTGGTGATCACTGAGAAGGGACTGGCTCTGCTGAAACAAATTGATGTGGCGCAGGAAGGTTGGGAACGGCAATTTGACGGCTATACTGAGCCTAATGCCGACCAGCTTAACGCACTGATTGATGATTTCCGGAGCCGGGCCACCGACGACTGACTCACTTGAGTACACCTAATTTTTTTCTCACTATATCTCAGATTATCCAATGAAAACCAACCTGATTCTGGCGGGATTGACCGCCGTAACACTGGCCACGGCGGCAGTAGCTGGTCCCGGCAAAAAAACGGCCAATACCACTGCGGTAACCAAAGCGGTGATGTATAAAGTAGATGCCAGCAAAAGCACCCTGGTGTGGAATGGCAAAAAAGTAACCGGCGAACACTCGGGCAACATCAAAGTGAAAGATGGCGCGTTTGTCGTTGACGGCAACAAAGTGACCGGGGGCGAATTTACCTTCGACATGAACAGCATCACCGATACCGACATTGCCGATGCTACCTACAACGCCAAACTGATTGGCCACCTGAAAGGCGACGATTTCTTCAGCACGGCCAAGCACCCAACCTCGACGTTCAAGATTACGAAAGTGGCCCCAAAAGGCGGCGATCAGTATGACGTGACGGGCAATATGACCATCAAAGGCATCACCAACGCCATCACCTTCCCGGCCACGGTGAAAGTGACGCCCGCTGGTATCTCTGCCGACGGCAAAGCCACGATTGACCGCACGAAGTTTGACATCCGTTACGGCTCGAAATCATTCTTCGAAAGCATCGGCGACAAAGCCATCCATGACGACTTCACAGTCGAAATGAAGTTGGTTGCCAACAAGTAAGGACGTTGTCTGGCGGAGCGTTGCTCCGCTGTTAAAACAATCATACAGCGGAGCAACGCTCCGCCAGATATTGAAAAGCCCCGGCCAACGTCGGGGCTTTTTTGTTACTTCGCCACTAATGAGCCGCAGATGACGCAGATTAAGCGGGTTTACACCGATTTTTTCTTGTTTGTGTCGATAAATCTGCGCAAATCAGCTTAATCTGCGTCGTCTGCGGCCCATTTTTATGGACAAAATCGCTCTCCTATGAAACCCGAAACCGTTGCGCTTCTTTCCACGCACTACTACGACCGCAACGCCGGTGCGCTGGCGCCGCCGATCTACCTCTCCACTACCTTTGAGCGCGATGCTGACGGGTCGTTCAAGCATGGCTACCTCTATGCCCGCAACGCCAACCCCAACCGCGATTCGCTCGAACGCAGCCTGACGGCTCTGGAAGGCGGTTTTGCCACGGCAGCCTACGCGTCGGGGCAGGCGGCCACCATGAACCTGTTTCTGGCCCTTGCCCCCGGCGACCATGTGCTTATTCCCACCGATGCGTACTACGGCACGCCCGCCCTGCTCGAAGAGCTGATGCACCCCTGGGGCCTTACCTATACCCGCGTCGACATGACCGATCTGGCCGCCGTGCAAGCCGCCATGCACGAAAATACGCGGGTGGTCTGGGTAGAAACGCCGTCGAACCCGTTGCTGAAAATCGCTGATATTCAGGCTATTGCCAACATCGCTCATGCAGGTGGGGCAATCTGCGTCTGCGACAACACCTGGGCCACGCCCATTTTGCAACGCCCCCTCGACCTGGGCTGCGACGTGGTCATGCACGCCACTACCAAATACTTCGGTGGCCATTCCGACGTGCTTGGTGGGGCCCTGGTGTTTAAAGAAGACAGCAAGCTCTACCAGCGCATTCGCCGGTTGCAGTCGGTGGGGGGCGCGGTGCCGTCGCCGTTTGAATGCTGGCTGGTACTGCGGGGTATAAAAACGCTGGTCGCCCGGGTACGGATGCAAACTGAAACGGCGGGTAAGGTGGCCGAATTTCTGGCGCAGCATCCGCACGTGGAAGCTGTGCATTACCCCGGCCTGGAAAGCCACCTGGGTCACGAAATTGCCAAAAAGCAAATGACCGGCTACGGTGCCATGCTATCCATCCAGGTGCGCGGCGGTGCCGATGATGCCATCCGGGTAGCGGCCAAAGTGCAGGTTTTCACCCGCGCTACCAGTCTCGGCGGCGTTGAAAGCCTGATCGAGCACCGCGCCAGTGTGGAAGGCCCCAATAGCCAAACACCCCCCAACCTCCTTCGCATGTCTATCGGCCTGGAACACGCCGACGACCTGATCTTTGATTTGAAACGGGCGCTGGAGTGAAGGAGTAGAAAATGAAAAATGGCTTCGCGCTGGTGGCCCTTCGACAAGCTCAGGGTGACAGCCCATCTAATGCAGTTCAGGTAAATTGATTCTAGTTTCCTGTCACCCTGAGCTTGTCGAAGGGCCACCAGCGCGAAGCCATTTTTCATTTTCCATCCTCTTCCTTCCCCACCATTTCCTCGCTCATCGCCCACAGTTTCTTGGCGTAGAAACCATTCTGGGCTTCTTCGGAGGGGGTTTTCGGTTTGCGGTCGGCGAAGTACAAGCCCGTTACGTGCTCTACGTCGGGCGAGGAGGCCAGCCAGACGCTGGTGTCGGCACCTTCTTCGGGGGTGCGCAGAAAAGGGCTAGCCAGTTTAAAGACGACGTTCATCATCCCCCCCGGGTCACCCGCAAAATTGGTTCGTACAGCACCGGGATGCAGGCTGTTTGACGTGATACCATCGTCGAGCAGCCGTTCTGACAACTCTTTGGCAAAGAGAATGTTACACAGCTTCGACCTGTCGTAGGCAAAGATGGGGCTGTAGGAGTTGGGGCGGGCCAAATTGTCGAGGCGGAAGGTGCCGGTGAGCCGGTGCCCTTCCGAGGCTACCGTGATCACGCGGGCGTCCTGTCCCTTACGCAGCAGATCGAGCAGGAGGTTGGTCAGTAAAAACGGGCCGAGGTGGTTGGTGGCAAACGTTAATTCGTACCCCTCCGGTGAGTATTGCTCTTTGTTGACGAGCAAACCCGCGTTGTTGATGAGCACGTCGATGCGGTCAACGCGGGCGTGGACCTCGCCCGCAGCTTCGCGCACGGACGTCTGACTGGCCAGGTCGCAGCGGATAAGATCAATTTTCTGGGCCGGGCTGGCGGCCTGGATTTCCTGCTGTACGGGCCGGGCTTTGTCGAGATTACGGCACAACATGATGATGTCGAACCCCTTTTTGGCCAATTCCTGGGCCGTAATTTTGCCGATGCCAGAATTAGCGCCGGTGATAACACAAATGCGTGATGAAGTCATAGTAGGTGCGGCGTCTGTGCGCTGCTTTACCGGATAAACTATCTGCGCAACGCCGGGGTTTTATTTATATGCCGCCCCCCATTCCAACGTAGCCTGGGTTGGCCGCAACACTTTCCTATGAAAATTGCCATTATTTCTACCTCACCACGCGCCAATAGCAACACGCTGCGTTTTTGCAAATTTGTTCGTAACGTGTTGCAGGAAACGGGTCAGCATGAGGTGACAATCGTTGATTTTGAGCAGTATGACCTTCTTTTTGTGGGGTCTGCCTGGATGAAACCCGAGACGCTTACTTCCTTTCAGCAGCAATTTGTTAGCGCCTGGGGCAACGCCGACCTGGTCTTTTTTGCGTCGCCCGAATACAACTGGACAGCCACGCCGCAAATCCTCAACGCCTTTCATGCCCTTGGCGGACCAGCGTTCAATCAACTCTTCGACAATAAAGTTTTCGCTATGGTAGGCGTGTCGAACGGACGGGGTGGACGGCAGCCGGCGCTCGACATGACCACGGTGCTGAACAAAGTCATCAGCTTCACCAATAACTTCTCTATTATTTCGCCGAAGTTGTACGAGTCGCACGAGACGGACAAAAACCTGGATGCCGATGGGCAATTTGTGGGCCACGAAGTATACGACCGCACCGCCCGCGCCTTCATCGATTACACACTGACCGTAGCCCAACGCTGGCACGCGCTGTCAATGAGTGAATTAGCGAATGAGTGATTGAGTGTATTGTGTTTGGGTTAAACGTTCGCTCAATCGCCAATTCACTCATTAAGCCACTCCCACATACAACTCGGCTACTTTGGCGACGGCGAAATCGACCTCGTCGGCGGTGTTGTATTTGCCGAATGAGAACCGGATGTTACCCCGGTTTGGATCGAGACCAGGCAGGGCACCCAACACGTGCGACCCCACTTCAGACCCACTCGAACAGGCCGAACCACCCGACGCCGAAATTCCGGCGATATCCAGGTTAAAGAGCAGCATGTCGCTGATGTCGGACGGAGGCAGGCTCACGCTCAGCACCGTATAAAGGCTCTGGTCGAGGTCGGCTGACAGTCCGTTGAACTGAACATCGTCAATCTGGGCGCGGAGCTGGTCGATCATACGTTGCTTCAGGCCTTCTATGTGGGCGCGGTGTTCGGCCATTTCGGCGTAGGCAATCTCCAGCGCTTTAGCCAAGCCCACGATACCGTAGACGTTTTCGGTGCCGCCGCGCCGGTTGCGTTCCTGCGCCCCGCCATGAATAAACGGGTGAATGGAGCCGCGTTCGGTGGGGCGGGTGTAGAGGAAACCAACGCCTTTGGGGCCGTGAAATTTATGGGCGGCACCCACAATAAAGTCGGCTTTCAGGGTCTGCAAATCGTGCCGGTAATGGCCCATGGTCTGCACCGTATCGGAATGCCAGATGGCACCGTATTCCTGACACAGATCCCCTACCCGACTCATATCGAGCAGATTACCAATCTCGTTGTTGCCGTGCATCAGCGACACGAGTGAGTTGGGGTTGGTTTTCAGCAGCGTTTCCAGATGGTCATAATCCAGCCGTCCGGCTTCGTCGATGGCTACCAGGCTAAGCTTTATTTTGCCGCTTTTGGCCAGGTATTCCAGCGTATGCAACACCGCATGATGCTCTAGTGGTGAGGTAATGGCGTGGGTGATGCCATAGGTGTCGATGCTGCCCAAAATGGCGGTATTGTCGGCCTCGGTGCCGCCCGACGTAAAAAAGATTTCGGCGGGGGCGGCGTTAAGGAGGCCCGCCACCGTTTTGCGTGCCTTTTCGATAGCCGACCGCACCACACGGCCATGACCATGAATGGACGAGGGGTTGCCAAAATTCTCCTGCATCAGGGGCAGCATGGCCTCCAACACCACCGGATCGAGCCGGGTTGTGGCGGCATTGTCGAAATAAACGCGTTGCATAAGGTAAAAAAAGATCGTTGGGCAAAGGTACGAGCGCCCTACCGACTAACCGCAAAGTGGACCAACCCAGTTCAGAGAAGGTCCACTCGGGAAACAGAACGATACATTCCGGCTATTTGACCGGTGCCTTAAGCGTAATGAAATACACCCGGTTTCTGTCTACGGCATTGGTAGCGGGTAATAGTTTGGCTACAAACGTGCCAGTGCCTGTTACCCCAAAATCGTCGTCGTTTGAGACGGCCAGCAACGTGGGCGATAGCAGTGTCATTCCCTCAGCTTTGTCGTGTGGATATACCGGCGATACGTCGGTGGCCAGATCAAGCACCAGTGATTTGCTAACGGGCACAATGCCGTTGGTTTGCAGTGCCGCCGCCGTTTTGAGTTCTTCCACTGTTTTGCCACCAAACAGTTTACCATTGGCCCCGTTGGCTGGATCTGAGATGTCTGTAGCATTGCTCAGATCAATTTTATAGACGCGTTTGAACAGGGTAGCTTTATTGGCGTCGGTCCCGTATTCACCATCACGCTCCAGCACCAGGAACGTTGTATTGGTAATGGCCGTAATTTCACTAATGGCCTGAAGATTAGACCGTTCAATGAGATACACATACTGTTTCGTGCTGCCACTCGCAATATCGAACGTTAAAATTCGAGTCACTAACGAGCCGGAGATAGCCGCCGACGACGGGTTATAAAGCGGGAACTGCATTATCCCCACCAGCGTCTTGCCGTCGGGGGTAATCGTGAGGCCTTCCATACCCCGGTTTGCACGGCGGGTAGCAAACACGAGTGGAATGCGGCGACCTCCTGTACCGCTGCCAAATGGATTTATCCGCTCGATGGTCCGGCCAGTTGCATCGAAATGCACGATATGGGGACCATACTCATCGCTCACCCAAAACGTACCGTCGGGTGCTATGGCCATCCCCTCCGAGTCGATACCATCTACGCTTGTGCCCAGGTTGGTGTTACCCACGCTTAGGGCCGTTTCGCCTGTGCCACCCTGATTGGCCGGGTTAGGCAGGCCGTTAAGTTTATCACCGGTGCTATTTTTAAGTTCAATGACCTTTTCCAGCGTCATTTGCCCGTTTATCAGCCGGAACTTGCCAATCTGTGGCGCAAAACCAGGCAGGGCAAATACCTTGGAATTGGCCAGCGTACCGTCGATGTTTGGCCCCCGGTCGGTCAGCATATAAAATACGGCCGGGTCTGTTGGGTCAGCGGCGATGGCGGAGCCAAACCCACCGTTATACACCTGTACCCCGTTTACATTGGTGAGCACCGCCGGTAGAAACGTACCTGGATTTATGGCATCAACAACGGCTGGGAAGCCCACCTGAGGCACCATCCGGTGGTCCTGACAGCCACTAACCCAACAAGCGAGGGCCAGGCAAACAACTATTGGTAAACGCAGCGACGAGCGGATCATGAGCAAAGAGCGGCTTTACTGGTTGACAGAGCCGCAAAGCTCGCTTTCCTATATTACCTCACTGTAAAGCCTGTCCCCAGCTATATAAACGGATTATTACTATTCTCAACATACCGCGTTTGGCAATCAGTTGCTCATCAGCCCATACAGAAACGCCAGCCGGGCCGCGTCGGGCAGGGGTTCGGCGTGGGTGCTCTCACCCAGGATCAGCACTTGTTTGCCCGTGGCTGAATAGGCTGGCCACTGCGGCAGGCCCCCACCATTGGGATTACCCGTTTTGATGAAGTTAACCCAGTAGGCCGACATCTCAGTGGCTAGTTTGTCATCAGCGCCATCCAGGGGCCTGAGTTGCCGGTCAATGAACCGCAGGTTATCATAGGCGTAGGCTACTTCGCCGGTATGGAAAGCCCCGTAGTGCGCGTATTCACCCGAAGCGGGCAGTTTTCGGGTGAACCGATACACGTAAACCGGCTTGCCCTGCTCACTCTGAAGGGTGGCCCAGCGGTAGTTCTGCACCCCAAAAACCTGGTCACGCGACCCCTTCAGCTGCGAATCGGCGGCTTCATCATCGGTGGTGCCGGGGTAATGCTGCAGGTAGACGTCAGCACGCGCTCCCTGCTGTTGCGCCACTTGTTTGCGGTAGTCGGCGGCGTTTTTAGGCGGGCCAAACACCATGCCTTCGTCTTCGTTCCAGCCCGTTAGCAGGGCCACGCTGTTCTCCTTTTTATGGGCAAAAATGGCGGCAATGGATTCGGGCAACACATAGCCGTCGGTGATGGGGCCGCGTACACTACCCTGTGCTTTGGCCAACACCTCATCAGCCGATTTAGCCCGGAGTTCGGCAAGCGACGAGGCGCCCATTGCCTTCATCACGGCTACCCCGCTTTCTTCGGCCTGCTTGAGCAGCGGCTGCGGCCGGGCAAAACTGGCTCCACTCTCGGCAATGGCTTTGGTAAACAATCCCTTTGCCAGCGGACTGGCCACCAGACAGTTAACGCTCATGGACCCCGCCGACTGGCCGGCAATGGTCACGTTGGCGGGGTCACCGCCAAAGGCGGCAATGTTTTGCTTCACCCACTGTAGAGCCGCAATCTGATCCATCAGTCCGTAATTACCCGACGCGTTTTTGCCCGACTCCTGCGTGAGTTCGGGATGCGCGAAAAAGCCAAAAGGCCCTACCCGGTAGTTGATGCTCACAAAGACAACCCCTTTTTGCGCGGTGGCTTCACCGTCGTAGATGGGCGCCCCGCTCCCACCGCTCGAAAACCCACCGCCGTAGATCCAGACCAGCACCGGCCGGCGGGATTCCTTTTTTTGTGTTGCGCCCGCCTGCCCAGTCCAGACGTTGAGGTACAGGCAATCTTCGCTGATGGGCGCTTTTGGAATGAGAAATTCGGCACTCCACGGGCCAAACGGAGCCGGCACACCCTGCATGGGACTAGGACCAAACGCATCGCACTGCCGAACGCCGGTCCAGGGTTTCGCGGGTTGCGGGGCCTTCCAGCGCAGGTTACCCACGGGCGGGGCCGCAAAGGGAATACCCTTGAATGACTGAATACCCGTTTTGGGATTAACAATGCCCGAAACCAGCCCGCCCGAAACACGAATTGGTTCGGGTTGGTATACAGTAGGAGAGAAAGCTGTGATGAACAGCAAAAGGCCAATTAGGGAGAAGATCGGGCGGGTCATGAGGAAGGGGATTAGTAGTGCAGCTTCGCGCTCTAGGCTTCGCGCTGGTGGCCCTTCGACAGGCTCAGGGTGACAGGGACGTTGAATCAATTCAAGAGGATTGTTTTAATTTCCTGTCACCCTGAGCTTGTCGAAGGGCACGATGCGCGAAGCTACACCGACCACGGTAATTTATACACTCCCTTATCGCTGTGCCGTTTCGGTACCCAGCAGGTATTTGTCCAGAAACTTGCGCACGGCCTCGTAAGCCACGATTTCATTCTCTTTCTTGGCAAAACCGTGCCCTTCATCGGGGAAGGTGACGTACTCGACGGGAACGCCATTTTTGGTCACGTTCGCCACAATCTCGTCTGACTCGATCTTGAGCACGCGCGGGTCATTGGCCCCCTGAATAACAAGCAGCGGCTTTTTGATTCGTTGCGTATGGAACAACGGCGATTTATTGTAGAGAGCCACCGAATCGGTCTGGGGGTGCCCAATTTCTTTGAACATGGCATCACGTTGTGGTCCCCACCAGGCAGGCATGGAGTTCAGTGTCCGCAGCCAGTTGGCTACGCCAAAAATATCGACACCCACCGCAAACTCATCAGGCGTGAAGGTGAGGCCTGCCAGGGTCATGTAGCCCCCGTAGGAGCCGCCCATGATGCCAATTTTGTCGGGCACTACGTAGCCGGTCTGGGCCAGAAACTTCTTCGATTCCACGCAGTCGCGCAGGTCAGCGTCGCCGTGTTTGCGGTCGTCGGCAGCGTAGAACGTTTTGCCGTAACCCGATGACCCTCTGTTGTTTACGGCTAGCACCACATACCCGGCGTTGACCAGATACTGCACCAGCGGCGAGTAGTTCAGGCGCGTTTGGCCACCCGGCCCGCCGTGGATGCTCAGGATAGCCGGGCGCTTGTTGGTAGCTGAGGCGTCTTTAGGTTTATAGAGCAGGGCCGGAATCTCCATCCCGTCGAAGGATTTGTAGCGGATCACCTCACCCGTAACCAGGTCGGCGGGGTCAATTTCGGGGTTCAGCCCGCGTACCAGCGGCGTAGCTTTTTTGGCGGCGAAATCGTAGCTGAACAGGGTGGCGGGTGCGTTGGAGCTGTTCACGAAAAACAGCATCCGTCCTTCGCTGTCGCCGATGTTCACGCCCGTAACGTCACCCGCCGGCAGGCCCTGCATAGCCACGGTCTGCCCGCTGCGGGTATCGATCAGGCGAAGTTCGGTGCGGGCGTCGTTGTTCACCGACACCACCCGGTAGCGGCCTTTGTAGGAATAATAATCGGCGGCAATGTCCCAGCTGGCTTTGTCGAGGGTTTCTGTTTTTCCCGATTTCAGGTCGTAGGCCTGTACATAGGCAAACTCGCCGCCCGCATCCGTGCGGATCAGGAGTTTGGCGCCGTCGGGGCTGAACTCCTGCGGGCTATTGGCTACCTCGCCCGTATGAGGCGTCAGGTTTTTAACTTCTTTCGTCTGTGTATTAAACAGGTACGCATCGCTGTTGGTAGTTGTCACGGTCTTACCGAGGGCAATGTACCGCCGGTCGGGCGAGACGTCGCCGGGGAAAAAGCCGCCCCCGTTTTCGTAAATCATCCGGGGTTTCATGGTAGCCAGGTCCATCTCGAATACATCGAAGGCGGCCTTGTTGCGGGCGTTCGATTGATAGTAAAAACTCTTGCGGTCATGGCTCAGGCCGGCGTACTGGTATTTGGCATTCGGTCCGGGCGTCAAATCCGTTACGGCTCCGTCCTTCTCGCGCAAATAAATGTGCGTCAGTTCATTACCTCCCTGATCGGCACTGTACAGAATCCGTCCGTCGGGCAAATAGCCAAGCACATACAGCGATTCCGTTTTGGAGTGGGTAAGTTGTTTGGGTGTCCCACCGGCAAAAGGCACTTCATATAAATTGAAGATGCCGTCCTGATTCGAGCTATACAGCACCGTCTTTTCATCGGGCGAGAGGTCGGCCCCGCCAAACCGGACCGTCTTCATAAACTGCCCGATGGTATAGGTTTTTACCGGCTTCTTGGGCAGGTCGCCAGCCAGCAGTGAGCCTGCCAGCAGCAGACTACAGGGAAGTGTGTATGTAAGGAAGCGTGCAGATGGGTGCATAGGGGGTCTGAGACGAACGTTAAAGAGACTAAGCTACCAGCTTATTGATAGACAAGCTACTCGATTTTGTGAGCGGTACTTATCAGCGCTAACGGCTTCTGACCTCAAGGCCTGGGATTAGTTGGCCGGAGAGGGATCACCAGTAATAGACGGCATAAACGAGATCCATGCTTCCGACTTGTCGCCCATGGTCACGCCAGCATCGAAGGGGAATTTGGTGGTCGTCACGTCGTTCTCAAGATATAGCGAACGGGGACCAATAAACTGGCCTCCTTTCTTACTGTACTGCCAGGACAAGTCGAACGTCTGCACGGCTTTATCACCGATGGCAGCGGGCATTGTCAGGCCCGATACGACCGTCTGATTCTGGTCGGGCTGGAGGCAGTTGGTGACCATACACGAGCGAATCTGGTACCCTTTGCTGACAGGAAACGCGGGTTTCACCCGACGGGTGAAATAAGCTTTAACGGTGTAGGTAATGAGACCATTCTGGCCAGCCGGGGCCGATTTTTTGGCTTGGTCAAACGGCAATGGCGTTGACTGGGGTTGTCCTTTTGTGGGCTTCGCCGTGCCGAGCAGTGCCCCGTTTTTACCATAAAACTCCAGTTTGACGAACGTAAATTCACAATCAAATGGCCGGGGTTTGCCATTACTCATGATGCAGTTCAGCTTAGGCAATTTCGGATTCTTCGGAACAGTGAAGGTTTTGTTGCCGGGGTTGGTGAGCGTGGCCGAAACCGGCCCCTGTGCAAACAGAGTAACTGGAAGAGACAGGCATACTGCCAGGAGTAGGGATGTGGTTTTCATGGTCGGTAAGTCAGGAAATACACTACAGTCAATGGCTTGTCAGGTTATTTTTTAGCCACGCCGGCTGGTTGAAAGTCGGGGTGCCCAGCCTGCCATAAGGCAAAGGCATACATATTGGCGAAGTTGCGGAAGGTAACGGCCTTGTCTTCGGTGAAGTGGCCGTTGTCGTAATTGACCTGCATGAGCACCGGCTTACCCGACGACGTTGCGTTTTGCAGGGCGGCGGCAAACTTGCCCGGCTGCCAGGCGATTACGCGGGGGTCGTTCCAGCCCCCCACGCAAATAACGGCGGGGTATTTCGTGCCTGCCGTAACATGGTTGACCGCATCCATTTCGTAGAGCGCCATGCATTCGGTGGAGTCTTTCACGGTGCCAAACTCCGCCGCATTGACGGGGCCGTTGGGCGAGTTTTCCATCCGAAGAGCATTCGAGCAACTCACGTTGCTGATGGCGGCAGCAAACAGGTCAGGCCGCTCGGTGATGGCCCGGCCAATGAGCACCCCGCCGGCGCTCGTACCCATGCCAATGAGCCTACCCGCGCTGGTGTAGCCGTTTTTGATGAGGTACTCCCCACTGCTGATAAAGTCTTTCCAGGTGTTGGGCTTGGTGGTTTTGTAGCCCGCCTTGTACCATGCCTGCCCCTTCTCGGAACCGCCACGCGGATGAGTTTCGGCTACCACCACGCCTTTGTTGAGCAGGGCCAGCCGCTGCCGCGCAAAGACGGGCACCGACGAATTGCCGTAGGCGCCGTAGCCATTCATGAAACAAACCGCGCTACCGTCGCGCTTCAGGTCTTTTCGATAAATAAGCGACAGCGGTACCATGGTGCCGTCGTGGCCAGGAATTTCCAGTTCTTCCACTACCAGGTCGGCTACGCCGGGGTAATCTACCTTCACATCGAAAAGGCTGCTGACCAGCTTTTGAGTAACGGGGTCGTAGTCGTAGACGACGGTGGGTTGCTTCCAGGAGCTAACGTACGCGAGCACCTCATTACTATGGGCAGCATCGTAGGCTTCCAGGCCGGTAGTGCCACTCAGCGGAATAGGCACCTCAGCCCATTGCCTGCTGCGGGGGTTATACTGCCTGATTTTCTCGTTGATGCCATCGCTCAGTGTTACAAACAAAAAATCTTTGGATGAGCCTACTCGTGTAATGCGCTGTTTGCCCTCCGGTAGTAACACGGTAGCCTTGGCCGGATTGGGGTTGGTGGCGTCCGTTACCAGAATCTGCCCATTGGGTGCCCCTTTCACGCTTTCCAGAAACAACTGATTGCCCAGTTTTACGAAACTACTGACGCTGTCGGTGACAGTACAGAGCCGTTTCCAGGCTATGGCCGGCTTGCCCACTTCCGAAGCCGGGGCCACCCAGGCCGTGGCCCGGCGGTCGACCGTACCCAGGTAGCCGTATACCTGTGTGTTGTCGTCGGAGTAAAACATAATCGGATACTGATCGGCCCGAATACCAAAATCAGGGTTCTTTTCGATAGAGAACAGGTCGGGGTCCGTGGCCGGATTGGTACCGAGTTTATGCAGCCGCCCTTTAGTGTTCAGGTTACCTTTAGGGTCTTTGGTATCCATCGAGTTGTTGGGCGTGTATAAAAATCCGCTGTCGTCGGGCAGCCAGCTTACCTCGCCCCCGAAGACGGCGGTGATGCTCTCCGGGCCAAAGGTTTTCGTCGCTACGGTCATGGTACGGATGGTGGACAGCTCGGCTCCGCCTTCCTGCAATCCAATAACCAGTTTCTGACCGTTGGAAGAGGGGGTGAAAGCGGTCATCAGGTACGTTTTGCCCGGCGCGTAGGCGGCGGGGTCGAAGAGCATTTTTTCAGCACCTTTCTGGCCTTCCCGCATGTATAGTTTACCGGCCTTTTCGGTGGGCAGTGTTTTGCGGTAGAAGTACGTGTTGCCCCGTTTTTTGATTTCGCCATACCGCACCGACAGGTGACTGTCATAATCGGCGAAGGTGTCAATGAGCTTGTCTCGCCCCGGAATCTGGGCGAGAACGGCGTTGGTGTAGTCGCCCTGCGCTTTAAACCAGGCTGCGGTTTCGGGGTTAGCCATATCTTCGAGCCAACGGTAGTTGTCTACAACCGTTTTGCCAAAATAGGTGTCGGTCACGGGCCGTTGGGGCGTGGGTGGCAGCGCAGGTTGGGCAACGGTCTTTTGCAAAAGCAATACAGTTAGGGTAAGGGCCAGGAAATAGTTCATATTCTGGTTTGAGAGGAGTGATATGTACAAACCTATTGAACAGTTAGTTACGTTTCATAAGCACCTTCGTAAGCGGTAATCCGTTTACTAGCCGGATAAGTATTGATGGTATTTTCGTCAACGATGGCATAAGACCTACCCGGACCCCTCGATACAGGCAAATCCCCGGAATAGAATTGGACAAAAAGCTGTATCTTTGCGGCCCCATTGGCCATCAGCTATTCCCTTTATCGGCTGACTGTCAGCGGAATTAAGCCAAAACAGGCAGTTGATGCAGACTGCATTTTTCCATGAAACGAAATTCGAATAACAACGACCGCCGGGATGGTGAAGGTCGTTCAGGTGGCCGTCGCGATGATGCCCGCCCCTTTAACCGTGACAACCAGCGCGCTGGCAGTGATCGGGATGCCGGATCACGCCCGGCCTACCCACGTCGTGACGACGACCGGCCCCGTTCCGACGCCCCTCGTTCCTATACTAAAGACAACGACCGCAAGCCCTACGGCGGCAGTAGCGATGGCCCCCGTAAACCATACAAGCCTTTCATGGGTGGCACTGGCAACCACGGTGACTCGGCCCGCAAACCCTTCGAGCGGAAACCCTACGCTGGTGGCGAGCGCAAGCCTTATGACGGTGAACGTAAGCCTTACGGTGATAAACCACGCTCGTTTGACCGTGACCGGACAGACGACCGTAAGCCTTTCGACCGGGAAGCCGGACCCCGTAACGACGGGCCGCGCAAACCCTACGCCGGTGGTGACCGCCGCGACGACCGTCCACGCGACGGCGACCGGTCGACGTTTGAGCGCAGGCCCTTCAACCGCGACGATAAACCCCGCTCATTTGACCGCGACGCTCCGCGTGAGCCACGTTCCTTTGATCGGGATGCTCCCCGCGAACCGCGCTCGTTTGACCGTGATCGCAACGACAGCCCGCGCCCGGCCCGCTCATATGACCGCGACGAGCGCAAACCGTTTGACCGCGGTGAGCGGCCTGCCCGCCCCTTTGAGCGGGATAACCGTAACGACGGACCGCGCGACAACCGCGATGAGCGTCCCGCCCGGCCATTTGAACGGAAGCCCTATGCCGGAGGCGACCGGAATGATGACCGCAGGCCGTTTAGCCGCCGCGATGATGACCGCCGCAGTGAGGGTCCTCCCCGCGAGCCTCGCTCCTTTGACCGTGATGAGCGCAAACCCGTTGACCGGAGCGACGAACCGGCCCGCGAACCACGCCCCCGTACATCGGCCAACCGCCGCGACGACCGTAATGATGCACCCCGGGCACCCCGGAATGCCGGACCACGCTCGTTTGACCGCCGCAGTGACAGCCCGCGCGACGAACGGCCACGTGCTGACGAAGGCGAAACCGGCGAGCGGCACATCGAACGCCGCACGGGTTATTTCAAAAGTGCGCCCAACTACAACATGGACCGCATGAAGGAAAACTTGCCGCAATCGCGGAAGGTAGCGAGGAACCTGGAACGTGAACGCAAAAGTGACCCTAACGCCATCCGGCTGAACCGCTATATTGCCAACGCGGGCATTTGCTCGCGCCGCGAGGCCGACGAGCTGATTGCCAAAGGCGACGTGCAGGTAAACGGCACCGTGATCACCGAGATGGGTTACCGCGTAAAACCCGGCGACGTGGTGAAATACGGCAACAAGGTGCTGAACCCGGAGAAAATGGTGTACCTGCTGCTCAACAAGCCGAAAGATTACATCACCACCACTGAAGACCCTGAAGAGCGCAATACGGTCATGGACCTTATTGCCGACGCCGGTCCGTTCCGTCTTTATCCCGTTGGCCGCCTCGACCGCAATACCACGGGTCTGCTGCTGATGACCAACGACGGCGAGTTGGCCGGTAAGCTGACGCACCCGTCGAACAACGTGAAAAAGGTGTATCAGGTAGAAATCGACAAGCCCATCACCGACGAGCATTTCGAGGCCATCCGTGCGGGTGTAGAACTGGAAGACGGCTTCATTAAGCCCGACGACCTGGCTATTGTCACGCCCGATGCCCAGGTAATTGGTGTGGAAATTCACTCGGGCCGTAACCGCATCGTGCGGCGCATGTTCGAGCATTTCGGCTATGTAGTCACCAAGCTCGACCGTACAGTTTTCGCCGGTTTGACCAAAAAAGAACTGCCCCGTGGTAAGTGGCGGTTCCTGGAAGCCAAAGAAGTGGTAAAGCTGAAGTACCTGTCGTAAGAAGTACTATTGATCGTTGTCGCTTGGCTTCGCCGAGTGACCTGTATTCAAAGGGCCTCCGGCCCGTAGGCTGAATTGTAAAGGGTATTGAAACCCTCTCAACGTCGCACTACGGGCCGGAGGCCCTTTGATATAGGTCACTCGGCGAAGCCAAGCGACAACGATTAGTAGTACTTCTTAATACTTACACCCCTTTTTATTCTTTATAACTAAGTCAATAGTTTTTTAACTAACAAAATAGTACTAACTTCGTTTAGACACAAACTAACCAGCCCTATGAGAGAACTAACCAATGCCGAAGAAGACATCATGCGTGTGCTCTGGCGCCTGAAGAAAGGATTTGTCAAAGACGTACTTGCCGACCTCCCCGTTCTGGATTCGACAGGCGAAAAACCAGCCTACAACACCGTATCGACCATTATTCGGATTCTGGAGAAGAAGGGCGTGGTGGGTTACACTGCCTACGGAAAGACCCACGAATATTACCCGCTGATATCGGAAGACGAATACCGCCGGTTCCAGACCGAGCAACTTATGACCAATTATTTCGATGGGTCGCTGCAAAAACTGGTGTCGTTTTTTGTGAAAGAACGCAACGTGAGCCTCAACGAAGCCGATGAGATCATCGACCTTCTCAACCGACAAAAGCCATGACCACGGCCCTGCTCGATTCGCCCCTGCTGCTCTACTGGTGTAAGGCTAACCTGTATCTGGCCTTGTTCTACGGCTTTTACTGGCTGCTGCTCCGGCGCCATACGTTTCTCAGCCTCAACCGGGTCTACCTGCTGGCCTCGGTGGTGGTGGCGTGGCTGCTGCCGCTGGTCAACATTCCGGGTCTGGCCTGGGCGTGGCCCTGGGGCACCGAAGAACCGGTGGTGACCGCGGTTGCGGCAGACCTGGGTACCGTGATGGCCGTTGCTGTGGCACCGGAAGCTCCGCTCCTGCCCGACTGGCCAACGCTGGCCCTCTGGCTGGCGGGTGCCGTGGCGCTTGGTTTGCTTATCCGCACAGGCTGGCGTACGGGGGCGTTACTCCGGCTCATCAGGCAGTGGCCAGCGCAGGTATTGCCCACCTATACGCTCGTGCACCCCACCGACGCCCAAACGCCCACGTTCTCGTTTTTTCGGTACCTGGTGCTCAATCCCGACGATGCCCATACAGAAGCTGTGCGGCAGCACGAACTGGTACACATACGGCAGCGGCATAGCGTCGACGTGCTGCTCATGGATGTGTTACAGGCCCTCTGCTGGCCCAATCCGGTGCTTTTTGGCTACCGTCGGGCCATTCGGCAGGTGCATGAATTTCTCGCCGACCGCGACGCCCTGACCCAAGCGGCCACTGACCGCGACACCTACGCCCGCTTCCTTCTCGACTATGCGTTTCACCTCCCCAGCCGCGGGACCGAAACCGCCCCCGATGGCCTGACGCATTCGTTTGGCCCCGCCCAACCCGAATCGCCCACACTAAAACAACGTATTCAGATGCTGTATCAACAACACACCAACCGCCGCGCCCTCTGGAAATACGCGCTTATTATGCCCCTTGCCACTGCACTGCTGGCCATGACTACGCGCCCAGAAGCATCCACTGAGGTAGCCACTACGGCGACAGTAACAAGTGGCATTGCTCCGACCGAGGCTACCATAACGGCCTCCATAGATACGGTGCTG
Organism: Fibrella rubiginis; assembly: GCF_017353185.1. GTDB lineage: Bacteria > Bacteroidota > Bacteroidia > Cytophagales > Spirosomataceae > Fibrella > Fibrella rubiginis. The sequence continues at coordinate 770,500 of NZ_JAFMYV010000002.1, forward strand.
ATAGAAGGGCGAGTTATTGACCGGGCCACGCGCAAGCCACTACCGGGCGCTAACATTGTCATCAAAAATGATACAAGGGGCACTACCGCAAACGCAGAAGGCAATTTCAAAATCAACCTGCCAAACGATAAGCCAGTCACACTTGTGGCAAGCTTCGTCGGTTTTAGGTCAGAAGAAAGGGAGATAAAGGCAAATGGGCGACACATTATTCTGCTGGTTGCCCTCGCCAGCGAAACTGCCGACGTATCGTCTGTGCCCATGACCAGTCCCCCCAGTACGGCAACGGCTCCCATCGGCAGCGAGAATGAAGTATTTACGGTGGTAGAGCAACAGCCTGTGTTTCCCGGAGGCATGCAGGCACTGACCAAGTTTCTGGATGATAATATTCAGTACCCGGACGCAGCCCGGCGGGCGCAGGTGTCGGGTAAAGTATTTGTCCAGTTTGTGGTGAATACAGATGGGTCTCTTGGTGATCTGCAAATTTTGAAGGGCCTTGGTTTCGGCTGCGATGCCGAAGCTATCCGGCTCATGAAAGCCATGCCCAACTGGGTACCCGGTCGGCAGAGCGGCAAACCTGTTACCGTCAGATATAACCTACCCATTAATTTCCAGTTGTCAGATAAGAAGTCAGGGTACGTTGCACCAACACCGAACAGGCAGTCGGCCCCCAGTTTCCCAGGTGGGGAGTCAGCACTGTTATCGTTTTTGATCAAGACTATTCATTACCCTAAACGCGCCATTAAAGCCAACATAGATGGCACTTCCTTGATCGAAATGATTGTGAACGAGGATGGCTCATTAAGCAATATTCAGGTGCTCAAGAGTATTGGCTTTGGCATTGACGAAGAGGCCGTTCGGATCGTGAAGCAAATGCCTAAATGGAATCCGGCCCTAGAAAATGGTAAACCCGTGGCCGTGAAGTACGTGCTGCCCATTAGATTTCAGTTGGATGACAAGAAGACGGGGTACGTTCCCACACCAGACCCTATTCAGGTAGGGGTGTACAGTTTTCCAAGAATAGGGTTATCCAGCCTAGCCACTACTTCAAACAAAGCTGAATCAACAACGTCATTTCACGTAATCAATCGAACAAACGCCATTGGCGATGGTCGCGAACCGCTGTTTATTATTAACGGCAAAAAAGCTGACAAAGCCACGATGCCCGCGCTGGACCCCAACACCATTGAATCTGTCACTGTGCTTAAAGACAGTTACGCGAGAAATAAATACAAAGAATACGGTGACGAGGCAAGGTATGGTGTAGTGGAAATTACGTTGAAGAAGAAAGAACGGAAAGAATAAGGTTGCCCCACCTGTCAGTCGGTTCTCCTGTAGGGGCGGCCCCTCGTGGTCGCCCCTACTCGCGTAGCACCTTGCGCTGGACGCGGCCTTTGTCGGTGTCGATGGTGATCACATACAAGCCTGCTGGCAAGGCACTTACATCTAGCTCCAATGGCTTTTGCAAGGCGTTGGTTTGTTGCTGGACTGTAGCCCCGCCCGTGCTAACCAAATCCGCTTTTTGCCAGGTCACGCCCGTGGGCAGCTCTACAGACAAGCGGCTGCGGGTGGGGTTGGGAAACAACCGCACGTCGCCAACCCAGGTGGGTTCGGTAGCCAGCAACTGCTGCACGTCGATGGTGCGGTCAACGGGCGTGGCGGCATAGGTCTGGGCGTTACCATCCTGGAACGCCCGCACCACTACCTGCCCTACGGCACTCATTTTCAATACGTTGCCCGACAGTGTGGCCGCACCGCTCATGACTTTGAATCCCACCGGCAAATTCGCCGACGACGTGGCCGAAAGCGTCAGATCCCCCTCATTGAGAAACCGACTGCTGGGCAGGTTAAATGTCAGCGTCTGGCTCACGCGGTTGGGCAGGGCACGCGCCACGTTGCTGTACCAGACCGGCCACTTTGCCCCCGTAATTAGCGGTGAAGCCGATCCTTTGGGCGAAATCTTGTCAGCATCCACGCCAATGAGCGCCACGGCCTCTTTACTATTCTTGTCGACGGTGCCGAACACCACGGCGTTGTCGGTGCGCGAATAGCTTGGGAAACCGAGCGTGTTGTTGGTGTAAAGGGCCTGCACATCGCTGGTTTCAATGTTAGCTCCCAGCACATAATAACTCTGGTCGTTTTCGTCGAAATAGTCAAACGCAATGACGTTGGGCGCCGTCTTGGCAAACGACGGATTGCCAATGCTGACCCCCTCATCGAGGTCGGTAAACAGCTTCTCGATAACCCCGTCGGCGAAATTTTTCTTGGCACCATCCCAGGCGTGCAAAATGCCTACATCCCAATAATCGACTGCGGTACCAGAGGCGTTTTTGAGCTTGTTGAAGGCGTCGTAGATGACGTATTCACCCGAATAATCCCACTCAAACGAGTCGGCGTAGGCCACTTCCCCGGTTTTCACGCCCTGCGCCGTGGTGGGGTTGTAGAGCTTGAACGTCTGCCATTTGCCCAGGTCGAAGCTGTAGACGTACATCTTTCCGTCCTGTTTATCTGTCAGCGCCGCCAGCCGCGTACCGTCTTTCGACACCGCCACGTTGGCCCAGCCTGCCTCCTGAGAAATCACGGTTTCCGACGCGGGGCTGGTCAGGCTGCTGGCCCGGATCTTCCCGTCGCTGCCCACAAAAACAGCTACCTTACCGTCGTCAGTCACGCTGGGGCGACGAAGTAACTTCGAGGTGCTTCGGGCCGTGAAAGTCGTGACGGGGTAAGTTGTTGTGAACAGTTTACCACTCGATACGTCGACTACGCTGATAAAATCCTGCCCCGTCGAGGCGGGGATAGTCGGCTTGGTGTCGACAGGCGTGCTGCTGCCTTCCACAATGCCCACCGCGTCGAAGGCGGCTTTGGCGGCGTTTACTTCAGCGCTGCTGGCTCCGTAGGTATCGGTGGCGGCCCGGATAATGGCCAGCCGCAGGTCGATGAATTTCGACGAACGGGTGAGGTATTGGGTCAGTGCTTTGTAATACACCTGCTCGGCTTTGTCCTTACCCACGCTGGCGTTGCTGGCGAAGAGGTAAAAGGCGTAGTTGGGAATGCCGCTGTTGATGTGTACGCCGCCGTTGTCTTCGGTTGTGTTTTCATACTGCGCCATCGTTTTTGGCTGGTAGCCGTTGTCGTTGGTGCCACCCTGATTGGGGTTGGCCATGCTCCGTAATGCCCCCGACGGAAAGTATTTAGCCACGACCACGTCTTCGCCAAGGGTCCAGTTGGCCCGGTCGATGAGCACGCCAAACACGTCGGCAAAGGACTCATTCAGGGCGCCTGATTGGCCCTGGTAAGCCAGATTGGCCGTATTCTGAATAACACCGTGGCTCATTTCGTGACCGGCCACGTCGAGTGCTCCGGCCAGGGGCTTAAAGCCTTTATCGCCGTTACCGTAGAGCATGTACTCGCCGTTCCAGTAGGCATTGTCCATGCCCTTGCCTGTTTCGGGGTCGTTGACGTTGATGATCGACGTGATGGTGCCGCCGCTGCCGTTGATCGATTTCCGCTTGAATGTTTTCAGAAAATAGTCATAGGCAATGCCCACGTTATACTGCGCCGACGCGGCTGTGGGTGTCCAGTTGGTATTGTTGGCCGATGCCACCTGCCGCACCTCGATATTGTCGCCGTAGGTGTTGGCCGCATCAATGGTCCACAACCCGCCAACGGGGTTGTCGGGCAGTTTTGATTTGGTCTTGTCGAAGATTTCCCGGCTGGCATCGAGCAGGATGTACGTGTTACCATAGAGGTACGTTTTGAACGACCGCGTAACGCCGTTCAGATCCCGCGCTGAGGCATCTTTCGACCCATCAATGCTACAGGTGCTGTTGTGTTTAGCCAAAACAGCTCCCGTTTGGGCATCAACCACATACTGCCAGCGCTGCACCAGGTTGGGCCGCACGGTGAGGTCGTAGGCCAGCCGGGCGGGCGCGGGCTGATCGGCGCTGCCTGCGTAGACACAAAGGCTACCCGACACCGGCTCCATCTTCAGCACATTCTGCCCGAACATCCGCACCGGAATCGTTTTGCCCACATCGCGCAGGGCAGCTTTGCCCGCTGCTGCCAGCGACAGTTCGGGCTGCACGTCGAGCGTGGCGGGAATAGGCTGGTACTGCCCGTTCACCAGCGTCACCTCGCCGTTGGTGAGGTGAACGGCCAGCTCAGCTCCGTAGACCGGCACGCCCCGGTGGGTCTGGGCCATGCGGTAGTGCGTTTGGCCCAGGTCATCGTCGGCGATAGTCTGCCTGATCTGTAACGACTGCTCTGGACTGCCCATGCCCAGCAGCCCTTTTATTTCGCCCAGAAACGCATAAGCAGCAGCCTGCGCCGACCGCCGGCCGTTGCGATTTGTCCCCGGCCGCGGGTTCAGGTTCTCGATGTAGATCGGGAGGCCCGACCGGCTGTCGCGCACAATTTTGAGCCGCAGGGGTGGTACCTGTAGGGGGGCTTTGCCGGTGGCCGTAAGCGTTTGTGGCTGCATCCGGCTGGTGGGCAGAGGGGCTTCGGCAGCGTTCAGGCGCCTGGCCAGAGTAGGGTCGGCAACGGCCGTTTTTTGCTTTCGCGAAAAGCCGGGCAAACCCGTTTCCACAGGTCCCGTAGTCAGGTCGGCGGGCCTGGCCAGTTGGGGCGTTTGCGCCAGGGCGATCCCGCCAGCCAGCGTCGTAAGCAGCGCAGTGAGGTAGAGGGTGTGGTTCATGATCGACTACTTTTTGGGCAACATGCCCATAAAACCCGTATATACTTTTTCGTAATTGGCAGGTAACGTTTTGTCGCCCGGCATCCAGGTAACCTTGTGCTTTTCAGCGCCTTTTCGCCACTGCACAAAGCGATATATATTCCCCGGCTTGTCGAAAGCCGTCTTTTTTATCTGGCACCGATCCTCTACCGACCAAAACACGCGTTTGGTGTTTTGGGGCGTCTGAGTGCCCAGGAAAGTGTAGGTAGTAGCCTTGCTGGTTTTGCTGAACAAGCGCCCATCGTCGAGCAGGGAGTAGGCCGTTTCCAGACCCACCACGCCCCCACCCGACCCCACCGTGAGCACCCGGCCCTTATAAACATCAGGTACTTCCCGCGATGTTTTACGAACGAATTTCCCGATACGGGGTCCGGTTGGCCGGGCGGCTTGCCCCGATTTCTTTTTGGGAACCGAAAGGCTGTTGGGCTGGGCTACCGTAGGCCCCTGCGCCAGCGCCGCAACGGCCGGAGCCAGCGATAATGTGGTAATGACTGAAAGACGAAAGAAAACAAGTAGAGTGGGCATAGAGGATTTGGGGTGTTGGATTTGGGATTGCGGATTGGGGATTGGTTGCCGACGCCTGGGTTTGCTCATGCATAACCTGCACCGGCGTCAGCAACCAATCCCCAATCCGCAATCCCAAATCAAAAATTTCTTAATACGTTTCTTCACGCAGGTAGACACGCTTGCCAAAAGGTGTCTGGCGGCGGGTCACGATAAATAGATACTGGTAGTCGCCGTGGTTGATGACCGCAATAGTTGGTTTAGCACCCAACGCCGCTACCAACGGCAGCACCGTATTACTATGACCTACAACCAGGGCCGATTGCCCTTTAAAAGTAAGCAGTCGATTGGATAGCTCGGTAGGTGGCCTGGTGGGGTATTGTGTCACCGGTAGATTCTTTGCGCGAGCGGTGGGCAGGGCTGTCTGACGAGTGCGGGTATAAGGCGTGGCATAAATACTGTCGAGTTTGACCAACCCCAGCCGCGTGGCCAGTTTGTCGGCCCGCTGCAATCCCACTGCCGACAAACTGGTTGTATCGGTCTCATTGGCCCGCTCGGCATGGCGAACAACGTAGTATGTTGCCGTAGAGCAGTTGAGCAGGCAGCAGGCTATACCGCTCAATAAGCCTGTTTGTAAAAGCAGACGGTTAGGTAACATCAGGGCGTTGGTTGGGGGGAGGGATGACCATATTGTAGAAGTTGTTCCCCGTCAACAAGATACGTCAATCAAATCATCTGTTGAATTCAAAAATGACAACTCACTGATTTATAGCAATCTACTTACCTGTTTCTCCAGCGTCGGCATCTTGGTACGATATTTTCAAAAGGATGGTCAGACGTTTTGATCCATTTCACTTAACGCAAACCAAGCACATGAAATCGTTACCCGGAATTCTTTTAGGCCTGGCGGCTGGTGTTGTTGTCGGTGTTCTGCTCGCTCCACAGAGTGGCAAGAAAACCCGCGAAGGCCTGTCGTCGGAGACTGATAACTTCTTCAAGAATTTGCAGGATCAACTGCAAGACGGTCTCGAAAGCATCCGCAGCCAATACAACGATTATGTCGACACCGCTGCCTCAAAGACCAAAAGTGTTGCTGGCGAAGCAAAGCGCCGGGCGAAGTTTTAAGTTAAATGATTCACCACAAACCAACCAACACAATGCGTAGCACACGTGATTTCCTGACCGGCGTTCTGACCGGCGTAGCCATTGGCATCCTGACAGCACCCCGTAGCGGCAAAGAGACCCGCGATAAACTGACCGAAGAAGCAAACAAGCGGACCGAAGGGTTGAAAGATCAATGGAACAAAGGCGTTGCCCAGGCCAAAGATCAGTTCGACAAAGTGAAAGAGCAGGCAGGCCAATACGTTGATCAGGCGAAAGACCAGTTCAACCAGGTAAAAGGCCAGGCCAGCCAGTATGCTGATCAGGCAAAAGACCAGTTCAATCAGGCTAAAGGTGAGGCGAAAGACGAGTTCAACAAGAACAAGTACGAAGCCAAAGCCGATTACAACAATAAAGTAGATGAGTTTGCTGACGACGCTAAGTCGGGCATCAACTCAGCGAAAGATGCAGTAAAGGCAAACTAACGTTGCTTTCGCGTCCCTGATTTACTCAACACTATGGAAAGAACAGCCCCGGCCCACAAGGTCGGGGCTGTTCGCTTATATAGCCTTCCGTACGGCTGGCGATCTTTATTTTGGGAAATACAGCGTAAACGTTGCCCCTTCTCCTTCGCGGCTATGGGCCAATACAGCCCCGCCATGGTTATCCATCACTTTCTTTACAATAGCCAGTCCAATGCCCGTGCCACTGTACTGGCTACTGCGGCCGTGGAGCCGTTCGAAAGCGCCAAAGATGCGCTCACGGTAAGCTTCATTAAAGCCAATACCTGCGTCGGCCACGGTAATTTGCCAGTAGGCTAGTCGTGGCTTACCCGGTAGGATCAGCTCGGCAGGCAGGGCGGTGCGCTTCACTTCCTGGCCTGACACCCTTACGTGGGGCGGCAGATTGGGCTTGCTGAACTTGAGCGCATTGGACAACAGGTTTTGAAATATCTGCCTCAATTGCAGCGCATTACCTGTCAACGCAGGTAGCTTATCTACCTGAATCGACGCTACTTTTTCCTGAATAGCCACTTCCAGATCAATCAGCACATCGCCGATGAGCCGGTTTAAATCAACCGACTGATTCGGCACCGATTGGCCACCCGACAGCCGCGAGTAGGCCAGCAGATCATGGATGAGCGTCTGCATTCGGTTAGCGGCCGACTGCATGCGGAGCAACAACTCAGCCCCATCGCCTAATCTGGACGCGTACTGCTCCCGCAGTACCTGGCTAAACGAGTTAATCTTCCGCAATGGCTCCTGCAAATCATGACTGGCTACCGCCGCAAACTGATCGAGGCTGGCGTTCGACTCCCGAAGCTGTCGCTCGAGTTGCTTGCTCTCGGTCACGTTCATGAAGGTGACTACCATACTGTCAGCCCCCTGCTTTACAGCCGACACTTCAAACCAGCCTTCCAGCCCCAGTTCGTCGCGGTAATGCTGCGTCATCTGTTCGGGCTGGCCAGTCTGCATTACACGCACGTAGGCGTCGAAAAAACCATTCTCTGCATTACCCGGAAACAGGGTCATCAAGGTATGACCTTCTATTTCCTCCGGTTTCATGTTGATACTTCGTTCGGTGGCTTTGTTGGCCATTTCCACCCGGAAATCAATGATTTGGGCAGTTTGTGGCTCATAAATGGCCGTCATGTAGAAAATAGAGCTGAGCGATGCATCAAGCGTGGCGCGTAGTTGCTCACTCTGCCGCGAGAGGGCCAGTTCATTTTCTTTGATGGCCGTAATGTCATTGAACGTGACAATGGCCCCGTCACCATAGCGGGAAATCCTGGTGTCGAACCAGCCATTGACGGCCCCAGACCGGTATTCCAGTTCTGATAGCTGTAGCGGTTCACCTGTCTCCAGTACGTTTCGGTATAAGTCGAGCATACCATCATGTTGCGCTTCCGGAAACAGGCTGAGGTAATTGGCCCCGATGAGTTCCTGCTGGCTGCGCCCCAGAATCTGAGCGCAGGTGGGATTTGCCAGCGCAAAACGTAGATCGACAAACGTACCTGCTTCGTCACGTACAGCTTCGAGCAGGGCAATGGCCGATTGTGTTTCGTTGGCGATGGTTTTAAGCAGGTTGGCTTGTTCCTGCTGCTTACGGTCTGTGATGTCGATCAGGTTGACAACGATACCGTCGTTGAGTTTCCTTACCGTGATCTTGTACCAGTCGCGCCCGGCAGGGCCAGCTCCATCCAGCTCACCTGTAAACGATATGCCCGTTTCCACCACCCGACGGTACTCGTTGAAATATCCGCTGCGGTCGAGCACCGGAAACAACGCGCGCAGGGAGTTGGTACTTAATTCAGCTTCTGTACGGGCAACCGCCTTGCGAAAGGCATAGTTTGACAAAATGACTTGAAAATCAACCAGTTCGTTTGTATCTGGGTCGCGCACGGCGATTGCCGCGTAAATTCGTGTAAGCGAATAATCGAGTACTGACTGGTAGAAAGCTGGCGAAAGGTCGGCTTGTGTTGGATTGAGCATAACGTGGTCAGACAGTGTTGCTAACCAACCGATGGGGTATGTCGGTTAACGTTGGTAAGATAATCCCGAACCGGTTCTTTCCAGCCCATCAGCCCAAATTATTGTTCTACTGTACCTGCCCCTTCACTTCCCCATCCATTTTTTGAAATCCGTAGCCCGTTCGCGGCTCACAATAACCTCGTCGGTGGGGGCGGGTTTGATGGTTAGCTTCAGTTTATTGTTGAAATAAGGGTGAATCTGCTGCACCGAGTTGATGTCGATGATAAACTGGCGGTTGGCCCGGAAAAACTGCGTCGGGTCCAGCATCGCTTCCAGTTCGTCGAGGGTGTAGTCGAGCGAAAACTTCTGGTTGTTATTGGTACGGAAGAGGCTCACACCGTCTTCAGAATAGAAATAAGCTACGTCGGCTACCTCCACCGGTACCCACTGCTGCAGGTGACGTACCAGAAACCGCTTGCGGTAGTCGGTGGGCTGAATCTGCTGCCGAAGTTGCTGCACCAGCACGTCGATCGCCACGCGGCCGGCATCCTGAACGGGCACTTGGGTGGTTGTCTGCTGACTGCGAAGCCGGTGATGTTTCTCCAGGCTGGCCTCCAGCTCCCGGCGTTTAATGGGCTTCAGCAGATAGTCTATACTGTTGACTTTGAATGCTTTAAGTGCATACTCGTCATACGACGTTGTGAAGATAACCGGCGACTCAACCGGTGTTTGCTCGAAAATATCGAAACTCTGCCCATCGGCCAGTTCAATATCCATCAGGATCAGGTCGGGGGCGGGCTGCCCCGTTGTGCGGTTCTGCTCCAGCCAGTTCACCGACGCCCGTACGCTGGCTGCCGTGCCCACAATTTCAATGGTGGGGTCTACCTCCTGCAACAGCTTGGTCAGTTTGCGAACGGCCAGTTCTTCATCTTCGACAATAAATACGTTCAGCATGGTTCTGGAGCGATTTGATTTAGGAGGTTAACGGGACAAAGGCACTGCAATGCATCAAAATAACGGCTTATACTATCGCACCCAAATAACCTGACCGTTGAACAGGACAAAACCGGCCTTCAACCAGCACGTCTGTTGGGTGAAGCGTATTAACCGATTACGAACCAGCCAGCACAAACGGCGGCATGGTTGGGTGGTCGGTGGTGCTGGCAGCCAGCAGCGGTAGCGTAACCACAAACGAACTGGCCTCTTCCCGAATGTCGATCCCCCCGGTGCCCAGCAATTGATACTTGGTGGCAATATTGGCCAGCCCAACCCGATTCGAGACTACGCTGGTGGATTTGCGCTGCAAGTTGTTGCGCACAATCAGGCTACCATCGCGCGCCAGGATCTCGATGTGCAGGGGTTGTTCGGCCAGGATAATGTTGTGTTTCACCGCGTTTTCTACCAGCACCTGTAGTGTCAGCGGGGGTAAGAGCAGACCCTGTTCGTGTTCGGGGGCGAAGATATGTAGTTCGATACCGGCCGTGTAGCGGGTTTTGAGCAAGTGGAAATACGAGTCGATAAATGCCAGTTCGTTGCGCAGGGTGGTGAGGTCGAACTCGTTACTGCGCAGCAGGTAGCGATACACACTGCTGATTTCATCAACAAATGCTTCGGCCTGCCGGGGGTTTTCGCTAATCAGCGACGAGAGTGAATTGAGGTTGTTGAACAGAAAGTGCGGGTTGATCTGGTTCTTCAGCGAATCAAGCTGACTTTGCAGGTTTGCCTTCACCAGCGCCTCTTTTTCCACGTACGTCTGCTGCCATTGCCGCAGGACGTAGCCCCCTTCGTAGATGACCATGTACACGCAGTGGTAAAAAAACTGGATACCCAGCGACGAAGTATAGTCAACGGCAGTGGGCCAGTACCAGCCTTTCTGGTCGAACACAGTATGGGCCACTTTGCGAATAAACCAGCCAAAATTGGCCAGAACAGGCAGGGCCAGCGCCAGCCAGGTAATTCGGGTGCGGGTCTGGGTGTGGCTGGGGTAGCGGCGCTGAACGGCCAGCACCACCCGGCGGGTTAGTTCCCAGCAGATGTAGCCCGCCGAAATGGCGATAATGTCGGTCTTGATGATCTGGCGCAGGGAAAACTCAAAATACCAGTTCAGCCGAAAGAAAGTTGTACCGAACAGGAACAGCGCCGGGGGGCCAAACAGCCTGATTTTTATATCGTTAGCGTACTTCACGTTTGCATAGGCAAGGACGCGTCAAGATCGTGGCCGGCGGCTAAACGACCAACCAATATCCCGATGAACCGACATAACCAGCTGGTGAAGCGTGAAGAATGAGTGGTTGAACCGACAAGTACCTAGCGAACCCCTACGACCCTGTTTACCCAAAACAATCCCGCTGCCGACACCACCGCTAGGCCGGTGAGCAGCCACCAGAGTGGGGTAAAACCAACCCACTGCACCACCTGCGAACAGAGGACAGGGCTACACACCTGAGCCAGCGCCCAGGCCATGGCGTAGAGGCCCATATACTGGCCCCGGTTGCTGTCGTTGGCGCGGTTGGCCGTGAAGGTTTGCATAAACGGCATGGCCAGCATTTCGCCCACAGTCATCAGCAGGATCGTGACGACGGCTACGCCCGGCCAGTAGGTGGTGGCAAGGGCAACAAAGCTCAGGGCCGTTAGCAGCACGCCCACCGCCGAGATGCCCATCCGGCGCCGGAACCGCCGTTCGAGGCTGTAGACAAGCACCATTTCGACCCCCACGATCAGCAGCCCGTTCATGGCCGACAGCACCCCGATTTTGGCTTCGTTCAGCCCTAAGTTCTCTTTGAAATAGAGCGGGATAAAGCTAAAAAAAGGCACGAATGCCGTGGTATACAGCAGCACGCAACCCGTAAACAGCATAAACAACCCATCCCGATACGGCGACTGTATGCGTACCTGCTCTGTCTGGACGGCATCGGGCGGCGGTGGTGCGGTAGTGGGCCGTGGCAGGGCGTAGAGCAGGAAAAAGGCTGCGCTGAGGCAGGTGAGACCATCAACCCAGAACAGCAACCGGTAGTTGATGCTTGCCAGCAGACCACCCAGGCCGCCGCCCACTGCCCAGCCCAGATTGATAGCCAGCCGGTTAAGCGAGTAGGCCCGCGTTCGGGTTTCGGGTGTGCTGTAGTAGGCAATGGCCGCTGAGTTGGCCGGACGAAAGGCATCACCCAGAAGGGTGAACACAAAAACGGCGGCGCACAAACCCGGAAAAGAGGTGATAAACTGAAGGCCAAGGAGCATAAGCCCGCCAAAGAGCAGGCTAAACAACTGGATAGAATAGAACCCCAGCCGGTCGGTAAGCTGCCCGCCCAAAAACGTCCCCAGCACCGACCCCAGCCCAAAAGCAGCCAACACAATCCCGGCTTCTTCCACCGAAAAGTGCAGGTGCTGGGTCATGTATAGCGACAGGTACGGCAATACCATGGTGCCGCATCGGTTGATGAGCATCACCCCCGCCAACAGCCACATCCGCCGCGGCAAACCCGTATACACTGTCCGGTAAAGAGCAAACATGGGGGAACAAGGAATGGTGAGTGATGAATGATAAGTGATGAATTTGCGGACGTCAGCGTAGTTGGCGTCCGCAAATTCATCACTTATCATTAAAATTTACACCACTATTTTTTTGTCTGTAATCAACGCCCGGTTGGCATTGATGAAGGCTTTAAACTGCTGAATTTCTTCGAGTTGGCGATCAATGGAGTGCGTGAGGGTATAGCTTTCAACGAACACGTCCTTGAAATCGGTGATGACGTATTCCATCAGCTTGATACCCTTTTTCTTCAGCGCGTGGAGATACAGGTTCTGGTGGTTGAACAGGTACCGCCCCGGCTGATACGAGCCCGTAGTTTTGATATCGACAGCTTTGTATTTACCAATCAGGTCGACGTAACCGTAGAACAGCACATCGTCGATCTGCCACTGGCAATACACCTGCGTGTCGACGATGGGGCGCGGCAGCAGTTTCCGCACTTTCTTCAGAATGTCGGGGTCGAAACGTTCTTCGTCAACGCCTTTGATCAGGGTTTCTTCAAACGAAGTGCCCCGCTCCTGCGCCGCGGTGGAGGGTTGCGGCACCCGGTTGATGGCGTCGAGCAGGGCCTGTTCGGTCAGGTTGCCGCCGTGCAGGTAGCGCGAGAAGGTGTTGAGCAGGGTCGGGTAGAACCGGTAGTTGATATCCATACCGGCTCAACACCCCAAAACCCACGACAGTTTAGCTTACTTTACCCATGGCCAACAACGTCGACAGTGTGGGTGTGGGGCTACCCCCTGCCTTCTCAATAGTCACGGCAAAGGCGTCGGCAGCGGCAATGGCGCGGGCCGTGCGTTGCAGCCGCTGACGGTCAGTACCAAATACACCGGCATCGACGGGCTTACCCCCCACCAGCGCCCAGAGCTGGTATTGCTTGTCGGCGGGAAGTGTGGGCAGCGACTCTACTTCCAGCGTCACCTGTTTGGCAGCCCGGTTCCAGTACACCACCAGATCGGCCTGTGCACCATCTGGTTTGGCTTTCGCCAGCCGGATCGTTTCCACACCGGGTGTTTTCAACAGGCTGATCAACTGACTGTTATGCGCCTGCTGCTGTTTCAACTGGCTCACCTCTGTCTGGATACGGGTGTTGGTCTGCGCCAGTTCGTCGGCGTATTCCTGCTTGTTTTTAAGCTGATTGATCAAAAAATACGCAAAGGCGATCAGCACCAGCCCCACGGCTGCGGCGGCTACCCAGGCTACCTGAAATGTAGGCACCTCGCGGTGCAGGGGTACCACCTTGGCGCCCGACGTTGTGTCTGTATTGGTGCTTTCCGATGGTGCGGGTGGCCCCATCGTGAGCCGACTGCGAATGCGCGCCTGAAGATCAGCTGGCGGTTCGGTGCTGTGCAGGAGAGCGTAGTTTTCGAGCGCCTGTGTCAGCTTATCCAGTTCCTGACGAATTTCGGGATAAATGGCAGACAAACATTGTACCTCGCGCCGCTCCTGGTCGCTGACGGCTCCCAGCGCATACGATTCCAGAATTCCGGAATCAATGTAGTCGGGTATGTTCATCGGCTGAATACTTGTTTAAGTTCCTGTAGTGTGGTCTGCATCAGCCTCCGCAACCCTTGTGGAGGCAACTGGGCAGACTCAGCAAGCTGGTCGGCAGTCTGTCCGCAGAAATACATTTTATTTAACAAAATACGGTGTTCATCTGCCATTAGATTGTCTACTTCCGTAGAATCTTGACTAAATTTTACCTGACTCCCACTTGTTTGCGGGTCAACGCAACCATGTGCAGCCCGGCGGGCGCGGTTTAGCAGCCAGGTCAATAAACTGCTCTGACGCGGCGCAAACGTATCAAAATCGGCCCAGGCAGCGACAAAAACATCTTCTACTACCTTGGCGGCCACACTGGGTTTTTCCACAATAGTGAGTACTACTCCATATAATACATGGGCATACTGGTCGTATAACCATTGAAACGCCTGTTCGTCTCGTTTGGCCAATTTTGGTAGTAACTGGCTTTCGGGCACTAAAAAAAGCGGCTGTTTCACAAGGGAGGATTCGACAAAAAGAGGTAGAAGGTTGTCATTCGTTGGCAATCTATTGAGCGAACGGCAAAATACCATCATTGGCGCTGGGGCTGTTCGCGTTAGGTTTCAAACCCCCGCCCGGGGGGTGTATCGTCGCCTCAAAGTACGGCAAAGAGAGCACGTGTGATGCAAAACCGCCCGCGCAGCGCGAATTTTTATTTTGTCAGCCAGGCAATTTCGAGCGTAAGCGCAAGCTTATTCTGGTCCGTCAGAAAGGCGGAACTTACCCTTCAGGCCTTCCCTTAAATTTGCCCTCTGCGGCCCAAAACCGTATATTTGCGGCCTATTTTGCCCCATATGTCATCGCCTTATCACCTTCAGGGTATCCCCACCACCACCCTCGCCGACGAGTTTGGTCTGCCTCTCTACGTCTATGATGCCGACAGGATCATTGACCAGATCAACCAGTTCCGGGCGGCGTTTCGCGGGGTGAACCTCAAAATAAAATACGCCACCAAAGCCCTCACCAACCTCTCGATCCTGAAGCTGATGCGGATGCAGGGCGTAGAGGTCGACGTGGTGTCGGTAAACGAAGCGCGGCTGGCCCGAATGGCGGGCTATGCTCCGGGCCAGATCATGTATACCCCCAGCGGCAACGCCTGGACCGAAATCGAAGAGGCCATCCGGATGGGCCTGCGCCTGAACGTCGACAGCCTGCCCCTGCTGGAGCAGGTGGGCGAAACCTACGGCAGCAGCGTGCCTGTTTGCCTGCGGATTAACCCCAGCGTGGCCGACGGCGGTAACCTGAAAATTCAGACGGGCCATGCCGACTCGAAGTTTGGTATTCCTCACGCCCTCCGCGCCGACATTGCCCGGGTTGTGGCGCACTACGGCATCGTGGTAGAAGGCCTGCACGTACACACAGGCTCCGATTTTAAGTCGGCCCGGACGTTTTTGCAGGGTGCCGAGGTGCTGTTCGACCTGGCGGGTGACTACCCCGACCTTCAGTTTATGGACTTCGGCAGTGGGTTTAAAGTGGCCTACCGCGAGGGCGACCACGTAACGGACATGGCCGAACTCGGTGCCGCCATGTCGGAAGCGTTCGGTGCCTTTTGTGCTCGATACGGCCGTGAACTGGAACTATGGTTTGAGCCGGGCAAGTTTCTGGTAAGCGAGTCGGGCCATTTGCTGGTGGGCGTGAACGTGGTGAAGCAGCACCCCACCCGCACCTTCGTGCAGGTCGATTCGGGCCTGAACCACCTGATCCGGCCCATGATGTACGACGCCTACCACGAGATTGTGAACCTGAGCAACCCAGCGGGCACGCCAACAACCTACGACGTGGTGGGCTATATCTGCGAAACAGATACCTTCGCTACCAACCGTGTGCTGCCCGAAGTACGGCCCGGCGACGTGCTGTCGATTGAAAATGCCGGAGCCTATGGTTTCAGCATGGCCTCGACCTATAATCTCCGCAGCCGCCCCGCCGAAGTGCTGATCTACGAAGGCACCGCCCACCTGATCCGTCAGCGCGACACCTTCGAGGATTTGACACGGGGCATGGTGGATGTTGACCTATTGAACACTGTTGAAACAATTTAAAAAAATAGTCCAGGGTTTAATGTCTAACGCCTAAAGTTGCTTCGCGTGCGGCACTCTAGTACGCGAAGCAACTTTAGACGTTAGACATTAAACCTTGGACTCCTTAAAAAATGGGACGCGCATTTGAATACCGGAAAGCCCGAAAAATGAAACGCTGGGGGCAGATGGCCAAAACCTTCACCCGCATCGGAAAAGACATTGTCATTGCCGTGAAAGCCGGCGGACCCGACCCCGACACCAACGGACGGTTACGGGCCATCATCCAGAACGCCAAGGCCGCCAACATGCCCAAAGAGAACGTGGAGCGGGCTATCAAAAAGGCGTCGTCGAAGGAGCAGGAGGATTACAAAGAGATTGTGTATGAAGGTTACGCCCCCCATGGCGTGGGCCTGGTGATCGAAACGGCAACGGATAACCTCAACCGGACGGTGGCCAACATCCGCAGCTACCTCAACAAGCTGGGTGGCAGCCTGGGTACGCAGGGCATGCTCGACTTCATGTTTACCCGCAAATCGGTGTTCCGCATTCCCGCTGAGGGCATAGACATGGAAGAACTGGAACTGGAACTCATCGACCTCGGTGCCGACGAGCTGGAACTGGACGAAGAGACAAACCAAATCGTGATCTACGGCGACTTCACGGCCTTCGGTGCCCTCCAGAAATACCTCGAAGAAAAGGGCTACGAACTGAAAGGTGCTGAATTTGAGCGTATCCCCACCGATTACAAAGAACTCACCGACGAGCAGGCGGCCGATGTGGAGAAGCTCATCGAGCGCATCGAAGAAGACGACGACGTGCAGATGGTGTACCACAACATGAAGTAATACCGCCACCAATCCCATACCAACGGCTGACCGATGCCCCCCATCAGTCAGCCGTTTTTTTATCTAACCAACCCCTTACAAGTGAATATACAGGCCCCCTATGGGTCAGATGTTGGCAGACAGACGTTTAGGCTTCACATCAATCAGATACCGGTAACCAAGCGTTTAGGCAACTGAATGGCGCGCTTACTAGCGGCATTCGTTAGCGTCGGGTGATCTACAGGCAAGCCCCCGGTAATTTAGCAGGTGGCTGGTTTAACATATACTTATCTGTTAATCAGTTATTTACGTAACAGGCTGGTTAACAGATGGCTGACGTACCACACCGGCGATGCGGTGAATTGAGTAAACGGTATTCAGCATAGCGGAAGGATTTTGTTATTTCCAGTCCCACAACCCTCCTCTGCTGTGCTAACCATAACGCTGAAACCTGCCCAGGACCTAAGGTCGCATGAGCTTGCTGCGCTCTATGATCTGGCCCGTCGTACCGGGTTTCCGTTGGCTGACAACTATATCGAGTCGGCGCATTTCGTGCATAAACCTACGGTGGTGATGGCCTATAGAAACCGACAACTACTTGGCTTTCAGTCATATAACACCTACAAATTACACACGCCTTTTTTTCGTGGCACAGTCCCGTTTATTTATGGCGGGCTGGCTTTTCAGGATTATGCCCTGGCCGGACGGGGGCTGGGCTACCGGCTGAGCCGCTATTATATGCGGCATACATTAGGGCGGTTGTTCTTTCTGCGGCGCTATGCTTTTGCCATCCGCACACCCACGCCCCGGCTCATGCAGATACTGGCCGTACAACACGAGTTAGTCCACTTCAAAAACGGACGGCTCACCCCCGACGTACTCCAGTTTGCGCTTCAGTTTGTCCGCAACGTCCGCCGGTTCGATTACTCAATTGATGATCGGCTGGTAGTACGCGGAGAACCCGTTCATGCCGACATTACCGATCAGTGGGCGCGGCTGTTTCAGGCGTCAGACGAAGCCTACAACCAGTTGGCCTACGAGGCTGACTTAGTGCGTGTGGAGGGCGAAAAACGATATTTAACGGGCAACTACCTACTTTTATTGGGTCATTCGTCGGTACGGCAACTGATCCAGTCGCTACGGGTTTGACCCTACCCCATGCACATTGCCCAGATCAATATTTCGCGCCTCCTCGCGCCCATTCACGACCCGCTCATTGCCGATTTCGCGGCGCAACTCGACGAGATCAACGCCCTGGCCGAACGTAGCCCCGGCTTCGTCTGGAGACTTAAGGGCGAAGGCAACAACGCGACCGACCTAAGTCCCTTTGCCGACGACCTCATTATCGTCACCATGTCGGTCTGGACGTCTGTCGAGGCCCTGAAGCAGTTCGCGTTTAAGTCGGCCCATACCGTGGTTATGCGCCGCCGCGACGAGTGGTTTTCTACATTTCCTACGGCCTATCTGGCCCTGTGGTGGGTAGACGAAGGCCACGAGCCAACTGTGGATGAGGCCAAAGCGCGGCTCCGTTCGCTGGATGAACATGGCCCCACGCCCTTTGCCTTCACGTTTCGGCAGTTGTTTAGCCCGCATGCATAGGGCAGAATGGCCTTTTCGCGCCATAGTGGCTATCTTTGTGCTATAATCAACGTTCACGACCATGACCGCTACGTTTACTGAGCTAACCGAAGTCGACGCTGTGGTGCAGCAACTCATTGCCGAAGCCGGCCCGGAACGGGTGTGGCTCTTCGAAGGCGATATGGGCGTTGGCAAAACCACGCTGATCAAGGCCATCTGTCGGGCGTTGGGCGTGGTGAGCGTGGTGCAAAGCCCAACCTTCGGGCTGGTCAACGAGTACACCACCCAAACCGGCGATTCGGTGTATCATTTTGATTGCTACCGGCTCCGCAACGAAGCCGAAGCCCTCGATATTGGCCTTGACGAATACCTTGATTCGGGCAACTACTGCCTGATTGAGTGGCCCGAACGCATTGCCAGCCTGTGGCCTGCTCACTACTACCTCATCGACCTCACCGTTGATCCCGACGGCATACGAACCGTAAAAACGGCCCTCAGTTAACCCAGACCCTTTACCCTGATCAATTTCTTACCAAGCCTGTGACAGGATTTGAAGAACTAGCGAAGCAAACATCGCTCTACCCAAAAGAACTAGCGGCGGCTGTGAAGTCGACGCAGAGCAGCCTGCTGATTGGGTTGCCCAAGGAGGTGTCGTTGCAGGAAAACCGCATTGCCCTTACCCCCGAGGCCGTGGCTATCCTGGTGCGCAACGGACACGAGGTGCGGGTGGAAACCAACGCCGGTGTGGGTGCCAAATTCAGCGACAGCGACTACAGCGAGGCCGGGGCGCACATTGTCTATTCGACCAAAGAGGTCTACGAAGCCAACCTGATTCTGAAGATTGAGCCGCTGGTTGCCGACGAGTTTAACCACCTCAGGCAGGGCACCACGATTATTTCGGCTCTGAACCTGCCCGCCCACGAACGGTCTTATTTTGAGAAACTTAACGACCGCAACGTGACCGGCATCGCCTATGAGCTGATCGAAGACAAAGCCGAGGGGCTGCCCGTGATCCGGTCGATGAGCGAGATGGCGGGGAGCATTGTACTGCTCATTGCGGGTGAATACCTCAGCAGTGCCAATGGTCGCGGCATCATTCTGGGGGGTATCACGGGCGTGCCGCCTACCAAAGTGGTCATCATTGGCGCGGGCACCGTGGCCGAATTCGCTACCCGCGCCGCCCTGGGCCTGGGCGCCGACATCAAGATTTTCGACAAAGATCTTTACAAACTACAGCGGTTTAAATACGCCATTGGCACGTCGGTCTACACGTCTATTCTGGACTCAGACACCCTCTCGGAGGCCATTGAGCGTGCCGACGTGGTGATTGGTGCCCTGCGCGGCGACGATGGCCGCAGCCCGGTGGTAGTAACCGACACAATGGTGAGCCGCATGAAACCCCACTCGGTCATCATCGACGTGGCGATTGACCAGGGCGGCAATTTCGAGACTTCGCGGATGACCTCGCACAAGAATCCGACTTTCCGGGTGCACGACGTGATCCACTTCTGCGTGCCCAATATTGCAGCGCGGGTGCCCCACACGGCAAGTATGGCGCTGAGCAATATTTTTCTGCCGTTCTTGCTCCAGACCGGCACCATCGGCGGCATTGAAGCCATGCTCTACGCCAATCGCTGGTTTATGAAGGGCGTCTATTGCCACAAAGGCACCCTCACCAACCCCCACATCGCCCGCACCTACAACATGCGCTACAAAGACCTGGAACTGATCCTGGGCGCGGGGAGGTTTTAAGAGAAAATGTACAATGAACAATGTATAATGAACAATGGCTTCGCGACTGAGTGTAATATGCGAAGCCATTGTTCATTATACATTGTTCATTGTACATTAACCTTCCTTCACATCCCATGATCAACTACAGTAACGAAAACGTCCTGATGGACGATGCGAATTCGCCCGATCTGAATCGGAAACTGATGGGCATCGTGTCTGCCGATTTCGTCAAGGTGGCCGACTCGCTGAAAGAAGCTTCCTACCAGATCCGCAAGCGCGGCTTCTCGGATTACCCCGTATTTGTGGCCTCGAACACCGACGTAGCCGTGGGTCAATTGCTGTTTAGCCAAGGCAATATGGGCAACGAGCTGACCTACAAAGCCACGTATGTCGACGAGTTTATTGAGCGTCAACTCATTGCGCCTGAGTCCCTTGAACTCTGGCGTGAAAACTACAAAAACGCCGACGAATACTGCTGCCTCTTCGTGGTCCTCGCCGAATTCACCGGCTTCGTCTACATTCCGTATCCGGAAGACTAAGGGGAGTTTCAGGTTTAACGTCCAAGGTTTAACG
>NZ_JAFMYV010000020.1 GCF_017353185.1 Fibrella rubiginis
GAAGGCGCTGAAGGCCGCTTCTTGATTTATAACGAGGCTACCTCAGGACGGCCAGGTCACGTATTTCTGCCAGTTATGCTGCTCTTTGAAACCCAACACCTCCCGGATTTTCCGGTTGGAAAACAAGGCTTCATGTTCTCCTAACTCGCGGACGATGGGCACATTGGGGAAAAACCTTGCTGCCAGTTCTTTGCTCGGAATAACGGCTCCATTTTGGTCGTTGCCCGCGTTGAAAATCTGGAAGCCGAGGCCATCTTTTTGCAGGCACAAATCCACAATCTGGCCTAGGTCACGCGCATCGATGTAACAGAATGCATTCCGACGGCGCACTTCGGGGTGGGCAAAATAATGGGAAAACAGTTCAGCGTATTCGTGCGGCTCAATCACATTGCCGATGCGCAGGGCATAGATATCAGCACCCGACCGCCGCTGGAAGCTACGTGCCGTTTTTTCATTTACCACCTTCGATAAACCGTAGCTATCCATCGGGTCAACGTCATAATCCTCTTCCAATGGCAACACGTGCGGGTCGGTTTGTCCGTCTGAAAAGCAGATACCATAGGTGGTCTCTGATGAGGCAATAATGACCTTCCGGATGCCCAGTTTAACGGCTGCTTCGATCACGTGGTACGTACCCATGGCGTTGATTCGAAACGTTTCATTGTCAGGTTTGAGTAAGATCCGGGGCACAGCGGCAAAGTGGACTACGGCATCAAATGTAGGTACGCCATGGCCGGGTTCCAGTTCGTCTAAGCCGACATATGAACTCATGGCATTAAACACTTGTCCGGATTCTGTGATGTCAGCAACCAGATTGTCTACCCCTGGGTGATCGAGCGGCGTCAGGTCTACATTCAACACCCGATGCCCCTGGTCGAGGAGATAAGGCACAACGTGCCTGCCCGCTTTCCCCGATCCCCCCGTAAAAAATATCCGCTGTTTAGCCATGTGATCTGCTGATTGATATGGAGTGATTGGCTATGGTGTAATGCTGACTGGTGTGGTGTTGGCTTCGCACATGTGTTGCTGTAATCTCCACCCAAAGAACAGGCAACACCTATAGCTCACCGCTCGTTTGGGGTATAAGAGCAGAAGCGCCCTTTGTGTTTTGTTGATTGACGTTACGCCGTAGCAGTATAGTCGTAGGTAACTAACAAAAAAGCGTGCCCTGTCAGGCCCTTTCCAAACAATATTCTACAGAAATAGTGTTACGCCTACATAGACAGCAACCTGATGAGTAAAACGTATGGAAAGCAAGCAGATACAACCGGAAAAAGAACAAATTCAGAACGACCGGACCACTATCCGGCTACCGATGCTCCTGGGCCTCACGCTGGCGGGCGGGGTGCTGCTGGGCGCGTCGTTTTTTGGCGGCACAAAAGGCCTTAACAACATTGGCCGGGGCTACAGCAAGTACAAAGAAATCCTGCAACTGATTGAAAACAACTATGTTGACTCGGTTGATACCGACGACCTAGTTGACTTTTCGATCACCAAGATGCTGGAGAAACTCGACCCCCACACGGCCTACCTAAACCCCGTAGATGCGGTAGCGGCCCGGTCGCAACTGGAGGGCGGATTTGATGGCATCGGCGTGGAATTCAATATCTACAAAGACACCGTTTACGTGGTTACGCCCCTGGCGGGTGGTCCATCGGAAACGGCGGGCATCCAGAGCGGCGACAAGATTTTGAAGGTCGATGAAACACCGCTGACGGGCAAGAACGTCGACAACAGTACGGTCTATAAAGCCATGCGTGGCAAACGCGGAACGGACGTGCGGCTCACGATCTTGTCGAAAGGGCAACAGCAACCGCGGCAGATTACCCTCACCCGCGACCGTATCCCCACCTACGCCGTTGATGCGGCCTACATGGTGGATGGCGAGACGGGGTATCTGAAAGTAAATCGGTTCTCCGATTCGGCGTTTGAAGAATTCCGCACGGCGTTGAACGCGCTGAAGCAGCAGGGCATGAAGCAACTGGTGCTCGATTTACGCAACAACCCCGGCGGCTACCTCGACCGCGCCACCAACATGGCCGATGAGTTTATCGATGGCAACAAACTGCTGGTATACACCGACGGAAAAGATGACCGCTACGACCGCAAATATTTCGCCAAAACAGCCGGGCAGTTTGAAGACGGTGCCCTGATTGTGCTCATCGACGAAGGCAGCGCGTCGGCGTCGGAGATTCTGGCGGGGGCGCTACAAGACCACGACCGGGGCTATATCGTGGGGCGTCGTTCATTTGGTAAAGGCCTTGTTCAGATGCCCGTGCAACTCTCTGACGGCTCAGAACTGCGGCTGACGATCTCGCGCTACTACACGCCCGCCGGTCGTAGCATTCAGAAACCGTATGTGCCGGGGCAGGAAGGCGACTACGAAAAGGAACTGGATCTGCGCTCGAAACGCGGTGAATACTACATCGCCGACAGCATCAAGAACGACCCCAAGAAGGTATTCAAAACCGACAAGGGCCGGACGGTCTATGGCGGTGGGGGTATCACGCCCGACTATTTCGTGCCGCGTGATTCGAGCTGGCAGACGGCGTATCTGGGTAAGCTCTACGCCAAGAACATCATCCGCGAATACGCCCT
The DNA here is from genome assembly GCF_017353185.1 of Fibrella rubiginis. Taxonomy (GTDB): domain Bacteria; phylum Bacteroidota; class Bacteroidia; order Cytophagales; family Spirosomataceae; genus Fibrella; species Fibrella rubiginis. The sequence goes on from NZ_JAFMYV010000020.1 coordinate 2,599, forward strand.
GGAATACGCCAACGACAACCGCAAACGACTCGAAAAACTGCCCTTTGCTGAGTTCGACAAGGCCGTAAACCTAACCGACGACCAGCTGAGTGCGATGACCAAGCAGGCTACGGCCGAGGGGGTTACGTATAATGCCGCCGAGTTCAACCGGTCTAAAGATTACATCCGCACACAGACGAAAGCACTCATTGCCCGCTACATTTTCCAGAAGAGCAACCGGGCCGGGCAGAACAACGAGTTCTACCGCATCGCCAACACATCAGACAATACCTACACCAAAGCCCTGTCTCTCTTCGACAAAGCCCGGCAACTGGAGTTCGGGCCGAAACAGGTGGGAATGAAGAAATAAATTTGGGATTTCGGATTGCGGATTTCGGATTGTTGCTTACGCATGGGTTTGCGCTGGCGTCAGCAACAATCCGAAATCCCAAATCCCCAATCCAAAATCCTTTAAACATTCCTCCCTCCCGCACAGTAGATACCGTAGTACGCACTCAACGCGAAACGGATATGCTGCATTTCGATAAATTATCGCTGAATATACCCGACACCGACAAGCCTCGTGTGGTCGTAATTGGGGGAGGATTTGGAGGTGTCAACCTGGTTAAAGGCCTGAAAGGCAAAGGCTTCCAGGTGATCATGTTCGATAAGCAGAATTACCACGGCTTTTGGCCACTGCTGTATCAGGTGGCCACCGCGGGTCTGGAACCCGACGCCATTGCCGAACCGATTCGTAAACTTTTCGACGAATACGAAGACTTTCACTTCCGCCTTGTACGCGTTACCGGTGTCGATCCGGCCCGGAAAGTGGTCAAGACGCTCATCGGCGAAATCACCTACGATCACCTGGTCATTGCCACGGGGTCGAAGTCGAACTATTTCGGTAACGACCAGATCAAGAACAATTCGTTTCCGCTCAAGAGCATCCCCGACGCCCTGAACCTGCGCAGTCAGCTGCTGCAATCGTTTGAGCAGGCCAGTATTATCAAAGACCCGGAAACCCGGCAAAGCCTGCTCAACTTCGTCATTGTGGGCGGTGGACCAACGGGGGTAGAATTGGCCGGTTCGCTTGCCGAGATGCGCAAGCACGTGCTGCCCAACGACTACCCCGGCCTGGATTTCAGCAAGATGAACATCTACCTGGTTGAAGGAGTAGACCGCGTACTACCGCCCATGTCACCCGAATCGGCAGAAACTACGCAGGGCTATCTGGATAAGTTAGGTGTGATTACGAAAGTAAAGACCCTGGTTAGCTCGTATGATGGTGAGGTGGTTACGTTCAAATCGGGTGAACAGATTCGTACGCAGACTCTCATCTGGGCAGCGGGCGTGGCCGGAGCCACTATCGACGGTATGCCGGCCGAGTCGGTAGACAAAGGCCGCTATATTGTGGACCTGTATAACCGCGTGAAAGGCACCGACGGGATTTATGCCATCGGCGATATTGCTTTCATGGCGTCGGAAAAATGGCCGAAAGGGCACCCCGGCGTGGCGCAGCCCGCCATTCAGCAGGGCGAACACCTGGCTACTAACCTCACACTACTGCACCGGGGTGGCGAACTTCGCCCATTCGAGTATTTCGACAAAGGATCACTGGCTATTGTAGGTCGCAACCGCGCCGTAGCCGACTTACCCAAAAACCTGCACCTGAGCGGGTTCATTGCCTGGATGGCCTGGCTGTTTGTGCACATCTGGTATTTGGTGGGCTTCCGCAGCAAACTCGTAGTGATGAGCAACTGGATATACCGCCTCTTTACCTACGACCGGGGCACGCGCTTGATCATCCGCCCCTTTGTGCGCAAAGACGACAAAGACGGTCAGGATTTTGCCCTCAGCAATACGGGGCAGGTAGTGACAGACAATCCGTAAACTGCCTGCCGTACTTTACTGCATACTGTTTACGCGTTCCAGGTAAAACCGCAAACCCGCAAAGCCAACGAGCAGAATGCCTGACACCCAGGCCGCCCCGCCCCAGCTGACGTAAATCCATTCGCCACGCTGAACGGCATTGAGCACAGCCAACACCAGCAACACAATGCCAACGGTCATAACAATGGCGTTGATCAGGGCTGAGTTATAGGTCTTGCGCAGGTCGTAGGCACCATAGGCGCGGTTGCGGTGCGCAAACACAATATCATCTAAATCAGGCTGTTGGGTGGCACTCTCATTTTCCATCACCAGCGTGTCGTAGTGCTTTTCTCGGAGGTAGCGAACGGGGCTGTTGTCGGCCTCCAGTTCTACTTTGTCGACTGCCGAGGCAAACGGCAGGCCAATCCACATGTAATGTTCCACTTCCTGCGCCATTAGGGGCAACAGTGCGCTGGCCTGCGTGGGCGTAGCTCCGGACCGGTATAGACAGGCACGGAGGTAGTCAAGTTGCTGATTAGTAAGGGTTTTCATAGCGGTATCTGTCTGCCGAAATACACCGTTTCAGGCTGGATGACTGAATTGATAAAATTCCACACACAAGATACTGGATTCTGATTAGTGGTGTGTGGGTTTGGTGGCTTCTTCTAAAGCCTCAGGCGAAGCCTCGCGTTAGCCCCTGGAACGGAGTCGCTAAATCAAACACGCGGGAACAGCTTATCCAGCCCCAATTTTGTAGGTTTACCCAACTAATTTATTTCACTATTTCCATGCATAACCCCGTCCGCACCACTAGCCTGCTGCTGCTTAGTTTCATTACCCACTTTGCCCTTCAGGCCCAGCCTGCCCCCCGCCCCACGCCCGCCGACACCGTGCAGGCCGGGCCGTATGATATGGGCAAGATGTGGACGTTTGATAATCCACCGACGGACTATTTCAAGAAAACATACGGCTTTGCGCCCGACGCCCACTGGTTTGACGAAGCCCGGCTGGCGTCGCTGCGGTTTGCAGATTACTGCTCGGCCTCGTTTGTGTCGGCCAATGGGCTGGTGATGACCAACCACCACTGCGCCCGTGAATCGGGAACGGGGGTGGCGCGGAAAGGCGAAAACCTCAACGCCACCGGTTTTTTTGCCAAAACATCCGCCGAAGAGCGCCCCGTAGATGGCCTGTTTGTGGATCAGCTCGTGAAGCTGGAAGACATTACCAAACAGGTACAGGAGGCCGTGACTGCCGCCGGTGCCGATGAGGCCGCGCAGGTGGCTGCCCGCGAAAAAATCTTCGGTGCCATCAAGATCGATTATACCAACAAGCCCGGCTGGCAGGGGCTTGAACTGCAAACAATTACGTTCTATAACGGCGGAAAATATGCTCTCTATGGCTTCAAACGCTATACCGACGTGCGGCTGGTATTTATGCCTGAACTGCAACTCGGCTTTTTTGGCGGTGATCCAGATAACTTCACCTACCCCCGCTACGCCCTCGACTGCTCTTTTTTTCGGGTCTACGACAAAGGTAAACCGCTGAAAACAACCCATTTTTTCAAGTTCAACCCCAACGGCATCCGCGAGGGCGAACCCACCTTTGTGACGGGTAATCCCGGCAGCACCGAGCGCCTGAAAACAGTGGCCGAACTGGAGTTTGACCGCGATCTGAAACTGCCTCAGCTGCTGACCCTGCTGCGCAGCCGGTCCAGCGCCCTGCAGACCTACAACGTCAAGGCGAAAAATGATTCGGTGCTCAACGAGATTTTCGGACTGGAAAACAGCATTAAAGCCTACAAAGGCCAGCTCGACGGTCTCCGCGATCCGTATCTTCTGGCCCGTAAAGCGGCGTTCGAGAAACAGTTCAAGGCCGATGCGCAGAAGAAAGGGGGTTCAGTATCGCTCTGGACTGACATTGCCGCTACGGTAAGCCAACAGCAGACTACGTTCAATGACTACACTTACTTCGCGCCCAACCCCTTGTCTACCGGCGAGACCCTAACAGCGGCACTAACGCTGGGGCTACTGACCGAGGCCGCCGCCCAGAATCCCCGCGTGATGCAACAGGCCTCGGCCATGCTCGATGAAGTACCCAAACCCAAAAGCCGGGCGCTGGAAGAAGCTTACCTGACGGCGCACCTGACCGAGGTCCAATCGGCGTTGGGCAATGATGATCCTTACGTAAAAGCCGCTCTCACCGGCCCCAATGGCCTACGCACCCCACGCGAGGCGGCGGCATACCTGCTGGCCAACTCAAAAATTGGGAGCCGTCTGGTTCAGGAAGGGCTTATTGCCAAGGGCGTAGAAGCCTTAACCTCATCTACCGATCCTCTACTGGTGCTGGGCCGGATTGGGGGAAAACGCTTTCTGGTGGCCAACGAGCAGGTGCGCCAAAGCACGGCCCGGCAGGAGGTGCTGCGCAGTCAACTGGGCCGCTTGCTGTTTGCCACCTACGGCACGACCATCCCACCCGATGCCACGTTTTCGCTCCGCATCAACGACGGTGTGGTGAAGGGCTATCCCTACAATGGCACCGTGGCCCCGGTTTTCACCACTTTCGCAGGCCTGTATGACCGTAGCTATTCATTTAGCGGCAAGGCCCCCTGGAACCTGCCCGCCCGCTGGGCCAACCCACCCGCCGAACTCTTGAAACAACCCATGTGCTTTATCTCAACGAATGATATCATCGGCGGTAATTCGGGCAGCCCGATGATCAATAAAAACCGGGAGGCGGTGGGCCTGGTCTTCGATGGTAACATGGAGAGTTTGCCCGGCGCGTTCATCTTTGTGCCCGACGCCAACCGGGCCATTTCGGTCCATGCTGGAGGTATTGCTGCCGCCCTCCGCTACATCTATAAAGCCGACCGACTGCTGACAGAATTACTGTCAAAATAAGTAAACAATTTTTTCGATCCACCTAATCTTAAGATATAATCTGACCGTTTCTTCAAGCGAAATAGCTAAACAGAAATAACCAGATTCTATCCTAAGACAGGCTGGTAATTTAGCACATGTAGAGATATACCCAAGGTTACCATTGAAAGCCACACAAAACAACCTTATATATCGCGTCTCTATATCCGTATGCCTTTGTATAACAGTTGTTTACGACCAATATTCAGCATAAAGTCTATAGTTACAAATACTTATATTGTTCAATTTCTCTCTCATCTACATCAATTTAAAATTCTTTTATTAAATTTTTTACTAAGTAGCCTATCGTACTTATACTTATTACCATTCCATTTCTTTGTTTTACCAAATTTATTAATCCAAAAATATAAGCTATCAGTCAAAGTAGATTTAAAGAACAGGCTAATTATGGAAGTGAGTTGCTTTTAATGAGCTGTTAATTTTTACTTCTAAACAACCCGCTCAACGGGAAAAAATTTATGCAAACACCTTTACGACCGCGTACCCTGCCAGGCAGGATCACGAGGCTGTTTGTGGCACAGGGGCTGCTGGCCTGCTCGTGCCTAACGCTGTCACACGCCACAGGCACACCACCCGGTAACGCTGCTGATGTCCGTTCTACGGCCCGGCTCACGCAGAAAGTGGTGGATAAAACCGTGACGGGGCGAGTAACAGAAGAAGCAGGTGAGGGACTGCCCGGCGTGAGTGTAGTATTGAAAGGCACCCAACGTGGCACGGTGACGGATGCCGACGGCCGCTATAAACTCGACGTACCCGACGCCAATGCCGTGTTGGTATTCTCCTTCGTGGGTTACATCTCTCAGGAGGTAGCCGTGGGTGCTCAGGTAAACATCGACGTAAGCCTCAAAGGCGATGCCAAAACGCTGGACGAGTTTGTGGTGATTGGGTACGGCACCACCCGCAAGTCGGATTTAACGGGCGCGGTGGCTACCGTGAAAGAAGCACAACTGCAGGAACGCCCAACGTCGTCGCTCAACCAGGCCCTGTCGGGTCGGATGGCGGGTGTACAGGTCAACACCAACTCTGGTCGGCCCGGCGGCCGCACCACCGTTCGGATTCGGGGCTTTAGTTCTATCAACTCGTCGAACAACCCGCTCTACGTGGTAGACGGTGTCTTTCTGCCGCAGGGTACGGGCGATCAGTTCAGCAACGCCATCGACTTTATCAACCCGAACGACATTGTCTCGGTGGAAGTACTGAAAGATGCCTCATCAACAGCCATTTACGGCGCACGGGGTGCCAACGGCGTTATTCTGGTAACGACCAAAAAAGGCAAGGCGGGCGAAAGCCGTGTCACCTACGACGCCCAGGTGGGCATGAACACCATTGGTCCCAACCGGCCCCATGTACTCAACGCCAGGCAATACCTGGCCGTAGAAGACCTTGCCTACGCCAACATTGCCAAGTATGACCCTAAAGGCTGGGAGGCTGGCAAGTGGGCCTATCTTGACCCCGTGGCCCGCCGCAAGGCTTATAGTGCTAAGTTTCCCGGCGTGTTCGACGCCAACCTGAATCCACTCTACGACACCGACTGGTTCAAAGAATCGACGCAGAATCGGTTGTCGCAAAACCACCAGCTGGGTTTCAGCGGCGGCAATGAGCGCACGCAGTATTCGCTGTCGCTGGGTTACCGCGACGACGAAGGCTTGATCAAGACATCGTACATGAAGCGGTATTCAGGCCGGTTCACCCTCGACGATCAGGTAAAACGCTGGCTGAAAGTGAGCGGTACACTGAGCTACAACAACCAGTCGGAAAACCTCGTCGACGTCAATGACGCGGTGGCCCGGCAAATTGTGGAAGACTTTCCATTTCTGCCCGTTACCTACGCCGACGGCACTTACGCCAACAACCGCGATTACCCTTACGCTGAAGGCACGTTTAGCTCGGTTCACCGGCTGATGGGACGGCGGTATATCCAGAATACGCAGACCACGCTGGGTAGCCTGGCCGCCACGCTGAGCCTGGCCAAAGGATTGGAATTCAGGAGCATCCTGGGGGCCAACATCCAAACGCAGGAGATCAACCAGTCAACTACCCGTACGCTCAACATTGGCGGCAACGGCAACGCATCGACCAACAATGCCCGCACAACCGTATGGTCGCTGGAGAACTACCTGACCTACAACCGGCAGTTTGGTCAGGACCATTCGCTGACAAGCCTGTTGGGGCTTTCGTGGCAGGAAACCAATGTGTTTGGCATTGGTGCGGGGGTCAACAATTTTGCTACCGACTACTTTGGGTTTAACAACCTGGGGGCCGGGGCTACCAACCCGTTCGTGTCGTCGGGGGCGTCGCGGTTTGCCATCAACTCGTATTTTGGTCGCATCAATTACGGCTTCAAAAACAAGTATTTGTTCACGGCTACTGGCCGGGCCGACGGATCATCGAAGTTTGGGGCGAACCACAAGTTTGCGTTCTTCCCCTCAGCAGCGCTGGCCTGGCGGGTATCAGAAGAAGATTTCCTGAAAGGCAACCCGGTGGTGTCGAACCTGAAACTGCGCACTAGCTACGGCCTGACGGGCAATTCCGAAATTCCCCCCTACTCGTCGCTGTCTTTGCTTAGCTCGAACTACTCGACCATCTACTCCGATGCGCGGGTGGGCGGTACCGGTATCAGCCGCCTAGCCAACCCCGATTTGCGCTGGGAAAAAACGGCACAGAGCGACATAGGTCTGGAAATAGGGTTGTTTAAAGGGCGGGTTAACCTGGAAGCCGATTACTACTACCGCCTCACCACCGACATGCTCCTCGATGCACCCGTGCCGCTATCGAGCGGCTATGGCACCATCCGGCGCAATGTGGGTTCGATGGAAAATAGAGGATTTGAGTTTGGTATCAACACGGTCAACATCAACCGGCCTTCGTTTACCTGGAATACCTCGTTCAACATCTCGTTCAACAAAAACAAGGTGCTTTCGCTGGCTACCCCGTCCGATATTTTCAATGTGGGTGGTCCTGACTTCACCAACCCCACCAACATCATTCGGGTGGGCGAACCGGTGGGGTCGTTCTGGGGCCTCACCCGCGTGGGTGTCTGGAGCGAAGCGGAGCGCGAAGAAGCCGCCAAATTCACCAGCTACCGCAACGGTCTGACCATTCTGCCCGGCGACATCAAGTACCTCGACGTGAACGGCGACAAAGCCATCACCGACGCCGACCGCAGCATTATTGGCAATGGCAGCCCCAAAGGCTGGGGCGCGCTGAACAACAACGTTCGCATCGGCAACTTCGACGCCACGTTCGAGATGCAGTTCATGTTTGGTAATCAGGTGATGCTCATGAACCTGCACCCCAGCGAAGACCGGCAGGCACTGGCCAACAGCTACACGTCGGTATTGAACGCCTGGACGCCTACGAACCAGAATACGCAGATTGCCGAAATCCGCGATACCCGTGCGGGCTACGTAACCAACGTAGATAGCCACTGGATCAAAAACGGCTCGTTCCTGCGGGGTCGCAACCTGCTGGTTGGCTACACGTTCCCCGCCGCCCTGACAAACCGGCTCAAGATCAATCGGTTACGGGTGTATACCTCGGCACAAAACTTCTTCCTGCTGGTAGAAGACCCCATCGTGGGCGACCCCGAAGTGACACCCACCAACCAGGGGGGCGGCAACAGCGCTTTTTCGCAGGGCATGATCTGGCACAACTACCCCAAGCCAACCACCTACCTGCTGGGCATTCAACTGGGTCTGTAATCGCCTGACCCGTTTTTCACTCAACTAATTATCATGAGACATTCACGCATACTAGTCATCGGCCGGGCCGCGCTGTGCAGCTTCGCCCTGATGGCCACAGGCTGTTCTAATTTTCTGGACGAACAGGCTCCGTCTAACCTTACTCCTACCAGTTTCTATACCATTCCCGACCACGCCGAAGCAGCCATTGCGGCGGTTTATTCCGACACCCGGTTTATGGGTGGTGGTGCGGGTATTTTCTCCAGCAACTGGCAACTGCTCGAAGCCCTAACGGGTACGTCGACGACCGAAACAGCCCAGAACTCAGACCTCAACAACCTTTATGGGCTGGTTCACGACGGCAACACCATTCACGTGGTCAATTACTGGGCGGGGCTGTATAAAGTGATTGCACAAGCCAACCAGGTGCTTGACAAAGTACCCGGCATTGCGCTGATGGACGCGGCTCAAAAGGCCAAAATCCTGGGCGAAGCCCGGTTTCTACGCGCTACAGCCTATTTTACTGCCGTGCAGTTGTGGGGCGATATTCCGCTGATCGTGAAGCCGCAGTCGGCTTCGTCAGAAGATTTTCTGCCCGTTCGCGCTCCTAAAGAGGACATCTACAAGCTCATCGTAGACGATCTGACGGCTGCCGAAGCGGCGGGTCTGAACTGGATGGATGTCAGCGGGCGGGTAAATCTGGCCGCCGTGAAAACGCAGTTGGCCAAAGTTTATCTGACCATGGCGGGCTTCCCGCTTAGCAAAGGCGCTCCTTACTACAAACTGGCCGCCGACAAGTCTTTGGAAGTGATCACCTACGCCAACGCCAACCCGTCGATGATCAATCTTTTCCCGACGTACGAAGAGGTTCACCGCGAGGGCAACAAAAACCGGGTAGAGCACCTGTATATGTTGCAGTATAATACGCTGGTAGCAGGCAACCCGATGGACAATTTCTACCCCAACTTTAAGCCCGTAACCTACAACGGGCCATCAGGAACGGGTAGTTCGGTGCCAACGCCGTCGTTCTATAAGTCGTATGAAGCGGGCGACCTGCGGGCTAAAGATCAGGTGGGTTATTTCTACACGACCTATTATGAAAAAGGCACGGGCGCTCCCTTTGACCTGGGTGGCCCTTACGTGTTCAAGCACTTCAACCGCACCGCCAACGGCACACCAGGGGCAACGCCTACGAAGCAGAACAACCTGAACGTGCCCCAGATCCGCTTTGCCGAAACGCTGCTGATTCACGCCGAAGCACAAAACGAACTGGGTGCGCCCACGCAGGCGGCTTATGATGCTCTAAAGCGTATCCGCGACCGGGCGGCGCTTACCACCCCCGCGTTGGGTACGTTCTCGCAGGCTACCTTCCGCGAGGCCGTGTGGCGCGAACGCTGGCATGAACTGTGCTACGAGCAGATCACGTGGTTCGACATGGTACGGCTACGGAAGGTGTATAACGACAAAACCAACAGTTTCGACAATTTTGTTGGTCACGTTAACCCCAGTTCAAACCAGGCGTTGCAGGAAAAACACCTGCTGCTCCCCCTGCCCAAGCGCGAACTGCAAAACAACCCTAACCTGAAGCCCCAGAATCCGGGCTATCCGGGAGTGTAAAGGGATTTGGGATTGGGGATTTCGGATCTCGGATTGGTTGCTTACGCCAGAATATATTTGCTCTGGCGTAAGTAACCAATCCGAGATCCGAAATCCCCAATCCCAAATCACTTCGGTCCCATCCGGATTGCCCCATCTAAGCGAATCACTTCGCCGTTGAGCATGGGGTTTTCCACGATGGCTTTGGCCAGCAAACCGTATTCGGCGGGGCGACCGAGGCGTGAGGGGAATGGCACCTGCTGACCCAGCGAGAGGCGGGCTTCTTCGGGCAGGGCGGCCAGCAATGGGGTCTCAAACAGGCCCGGCGCAATGGTCATCACCCGGATGCCCGACTTAGCCAGATCGCGGGCAATAGGCAGAGTCATGCCTACAATCCCCCCCTTAGAGGCCGAATAGGCCGCCTGACCAATTTGGCCGTCATAGGCCGCTACTGATGCCGTGTTGATAATGACACCCCGTTCGCCATCCGCGTTCGGGGTGTTTTTTTCCATGGCAAACGCTGCCAGCCGGATTACGTTGAAGGTGCCGATCAGGTTCACCTCTATCGTCTTCCGAAAGGCGTCGAGCGAGTGCGGGCCATATTCGCCACCTACTTTGCCCAGCGTCTTGCGGGCCTCGGCAATACCAGCGCAGTTCACAGCAATGTGCAGCGCCCCAAACTGACTCACAGCCAGATCGATAGCCCGCTGCACATCGCCCTCATTAGCCACGTTGGTGAGGCAATAATACGCGCTGGTACCCAATTCGTCCACCAGCGCGTTGCCCCGATCCTGATTCAGATCGACAATGATAACGTTGGCACCCAGCGCGTGAAACTGCCGGACGGTAGCCTCGCCCAGGCCCGATGCTCCCCCCGTAACGAGAGCCGTAGCGTTTTGTAAATTCATATGCCTGGCGGAGCAATGCTCCGCTGTCTACTTTATAAAGGCGGAGCGTTGCTCCGCCAGACTTCATTTCACCGGTAAAAATAGCACGGCATCGGCCACAGTCGGCTGCGCTGAGCCCGCCGTGGCCAGTTCGACGTAGGGTGCTTTTCCGGCTACGATAGTATGTTCGCCCAGGTTGATCCAGTCATTGTTTTGGCGTTGCTGGTTCACCGTTTGAATAACCTCTTTCTGCCCCGAGAACACCCGGATCGCTACCCGGTCGGCCTTGTCGGTTTGTATGGCTACCTGATCGGGGTTGCCGCCACCGCCCGCCCGCGTGGGGTTATACATGTAGATGCGATACCGCCCCGGCTTGATACCCATTGCCGCAAACCGCACCGAAGCAGGTTGGGCGCCAGCACTCACCAACGCCGAGGTACCGTATTTGCTGCCTTTGGTAATGCGTTGCCAATTGCCCTGACGCATCACCCGAGCCGAATCGTCATTATCGACCAACAGTTCGGGCCGACTGCCATTGAGCAGTGGGTTGTCGCGAAGAGTATGTTGCAGCCGCGCCACATCGATACCCTGCACCGCCTTGTTTTCGTCGATAGCCTGGGCGGCGGCTACCCCGGCGGTTTGGCCCAGCACCATAAACACCGGCTCCATCCGGATAGACCCGTAGGCAATATGGCTGGCCGAGAGACAAACCGGTACCAGCAAATTCGCGCACTCGGCAGCTTTCGGCACCAGCGCGCGGTAGCTGATCGGGTATGGACCAAAGCCGCCCACCTGCACGTCGCCCTCGTTGCGCACCATCGCTACGCCGTTCTTGTCTGTCACCACCAGTCGCTGGCAATTATGCGAATCCATCGTGTAGGCAGCCATACCAATGCCGTCGGTCACGGTGGCTTTGCCCTCGCAGTTGGCCTGCGTCATCACGTAGTCGCCTACCATACGCCGCGCTTCCCGGATGTAGAGCTGGTGCGAAAAGTGGCTGTTGTCCCTGTATTCATCTTTCGGGTAACCCCATTGCAGCATCTCGTCGCGCAGGTGTTTGGGCATGCGTGGGTCATGGCCGATGAAGTAGAAAAAGCCCTTCGTGTATAGTTCATGATCGCGGATAATCTCGGCCCGGCGGGCGTAGCTGGCATTAGGGTAATCGTGATTCGCGCCAATCATGTCTGTCGATAATCCCCCGCAGTTGTTGATGTCTGTTTTGTGGTTGGGCATCATCACAAAATGCATCAGGTTCCAGGTCAGCTCTTTGGGTACCTTTTTCTGAATCTGCCGTAATAACAGTTCATACTTCGTAGAATCATAGCCAACAGGCCGCGTGATGGGCAGGCGATTGGCGGGATCGTCGGTAAGGCACATGCGGTAATTGTAGGCCTGAATCGTCTGGTCGCCGCTGCCATTGGGTTGCAGTTTGGCTGTGCTGACACCGTACAACAACCCACTTTCTGGTTTTCCCGGAACACGATACGGATCAACACCGTCCGGAAACTGATGCTTATCAAGCAGTTGCACGCCATTCCAGGTCTCGCCATATTGACTATTGGCCTCACGCCCCACGGTGTACTGCACGCCTGCCTGCGCCATCAGATCGCCTTCATACGAACAGTCGATAAATTGCTTCGCCGAAATTGTCTGCACGTTGCCCCGGCCTTGCGCGCGAGGTAGGGTCGTGGCCGGTTCGAGCACAATGGCTGTGATCCGGTTGCCGGTCTTTTGCACAGAACGCAGCCGGAGGCCCATTAGTGGAGTCAGGCTTGCTTCTTTTAGATAAGTAACAAACAGATTTTCAGCCACATGAGGCTCAAATATCCACTGCTCCAAATGCCCGTAGTGTGTGCCAATGCGGCGGTAAAAATCCCGCGCCAGGCCCGTCACGGCGAATTTATTGCCAATATCAGTGGCTCCCAGCCCTCCCGCCGACAAGCCGCCGAGGTGTTTTCCGGGTTCAATGAGCACGACTGATTTCCCCGCCCGTTTGGCTGCCACCGCCGCCATCACCCCCGCCGATGTGCCGCCATATACGCAGACGTCGAACATAGGAGCAGGGGGTGGAGAAAAGGGGAGGAAAGAGGAAAGAAGAAAAGAGAGAAGGAAAAGAAGGATTTTCATGTGGTTGAGCGTATGAGGTGGCTAGCGGAGCTTGGTCATCCCCACGGTGAGAGGGATATACGTTCATTCAGGCGTATTGTGCATTGGGAAAGTGGATCCCTCCTACCGTGGGGATGACAAAAACTACAAAATTGCTTTCAATTCCTGCCAGTGCTGTATGGTATACGTAGCCGGCTCGGCTACCTGTTCGTTATTGGGGTTATAAAAAACGGTGTCTAAGCCAACGGCTTTGGCACCCTGGATGTCGGCTTCGTAATTGTCGCCCAGCATCAGGCTTTCCGGCACGGTGGCACCGCTTGCCTGTAAGGCATACTCAAATATGCGCGGATCAGGCTTTTTCGCGTCGGCCGACTGGGTCGTCACCACCAGTTCGAAGTAGTGGGCAATATCGGCAGAGGCCATTTTCACGGCTTGTATTTCGGCGAAACCGTTCGTGATAATGTGCATCCGGTAACGGCCGTGCAGATGCTCCAGAATCTCACGGGCCGAGTTGGTCAAGTGCGCTTTGCGGGGCAACAAACGCAGGTAGTCGGTATTCAATTCGGCGCAACCCGCTGTATCGTTTATACCCAAGGCACCTAATACCAATGGAAAACGGTGCTCGCGGATGTATTCATGCGCTACCAGATTGCGGTCGTAGTCGGCCCAGAGCTTACGGTTGATGCGAATAAACGCTTCGGAAAACGCTTCTGCCGATGGCACTCCACGGTCAGCTAACCGGTGGGTATCATAAATTTCCGCAATCGACTCCGCTGAATTCCGGTCAAAATCCCAGAGCGTATGATCGAGGTCGAAAAAAAGGTGTTTGTACATAATGAAGCGCTGTTGGTCTGTTTTGTTGTTTGTCTGTTAAGCATTTGCATGATGTGTTCCGAACAGACAAACAACAAAACAGACTAACGCATAAACAACTAGAAGTCCAGCTTAAGCCGCTCTACGACCTCATTGTTGACTAGGTGTTTTTCCACTAGCTCAGCCACGTCAGCTACCTGAACGTTACCATAATAGGTACCTTCCGGATACACGACCAGGGCAGGGCCAAATGCGCAGGCATCCAGGCAACCCGCCCGTTGCGCCCGAATTTCTTTCTGCAAACCTCGTTGGGTTAACTCCTGTTTAAACGCGTCGAGCAGAGCGGCACCGTGTTCGGCTCCACACGACTTTTTGGGGGCTTCTTTTTGGTTGGTACAAACGAAAACGTGTTTGGCAAACTTCATGTGTGTATTATTTTTAAGGTACTGTGTCAACTACGAAGGTAGCCCAGAAGGGCCAATTAAACGGTAGCACCCATTGACGGTCTAAGCCAGTACATAGCATTTGCATCGGTCCTGACGGTTTCGTCGTATGTTGGTATGATTATGGCTAGAAACACCTTGATTTAAGCCCACTTTAGAAATTTTTGGGTACAACTCTTGTATGTTTTAAGTAGAGTTTGTTATTTTGATAAGAATTCTTCTCCTCTCACACAAATCTTAACACGGAACACACACTATCGAAGAAACGCTCTACGTTACCTAATTGTCTTTCTGAAATGGAAAAAGCCCAGGTTAACGACAGTGAGCTAATTTCGTTGTATATCCGTGGTAGTGAGAAAGCCTTTGAAAAGTTAGTTCAGCGGCATAAGAACAAGGTCTTCACAACGATCTACATGATCGTTAAAGACCAGTATATCGCAGAAGATTTAATGCAGGACACCTTTATCAAGGCTGTCGATACCATTAAGTCGGGCCGCTATAACGAAGAAGGCAAATTCCTGCCCTGGATCGTCCGCATCGCTCACAATCTGGCCATCGACTATTTCCGGCGAGATAAACGCTACCCCAATGTGGTGTTTGAAGACGGAAGCAGCGTGTTTAACACGTTAGAATTTGCCGAAGACTCAGTGGAGACGGTGCAGATTCGGCGTGAAACACACGAGCACCTGCGTGAGTTGATTCAGCGGTTGCCGGAACAACAGCGTCAGGTATTGATTATGCGGCACTACGAGGAAATGAGTTTCCAAGAGATTGCCGATGCGACCGGCGTCAGTATTAACACAGCTTTGGGACGTATGCGTTATGCACTCATAAACCTGCGCAAGCAGTTAAGCAAACGCCCTGTTAGCTATGACAAAAACATTTACCCAAGATGACGTAATCCGGTACGTCTACGAAGAAACTTCTGAAGAGGAGAATCTGCTGATTGAAGAAGCGCTCATGGTTGAGCCAGTCCTGATGGGCTTCTTTCTGGATACCCTCGAGTTGCGCTCGCTGATGAACAAGATTGAGCGTCAGCCACGCCACTCAACGGTCGAGTCGATCCTGTCTTATTCTGCCAATCATTTTAGTGCTCAGCTACGCAGACCCCGCACGCATCGGGGTATGGTATAGCTGGGCATTTCTTGTTTTCACAACATCCTCCACATGTCGAGACTTATCCATCGGCTGCCTCATTACGGGGCAGCCGCTTTGGCTTTATTGGCCACCCAAACGCCCAGTTTAGCCCAAAAACCTGCCAAACGAGCCACGGTGGCCGTTTCCCCATCATCCACTGCTTCGCCTGAAGAGAAACTAACGAAGTCGGAACTGGAGAATCACCTGCGTTTCATCGCTTCCGATGAGTTACAGGGTCGCCGGACGGGATCGCCGGGTAATATGATTGCGGCTCGCTACCTGGCCGAGCAGTTTCGGATGCTGGGCTTAAAACCCGCCGGCGACAACGACAGCTACTACCAGCGGGTGGATCTCCAGTTCAGTAAACCCGTCACTTCCGGCATCATCCGCGTCGGTAGCGACACACTAAACGTGGGTAAGCAATTTGTCGTAACAGGTGGAACTGCCACGGCAAAGACGGCCCCCAGTGTCTATGTAGGGTACGGACTTACCGATGAAGATTATGCCAACAAGGATGTGAAGGGTAAATGGGTTATTACTCAGGTAGGTGGTCCTGACGTAAAAAGTCCCCGCGAGCTACTTGGGTCGATAACAACTAAAGACAAACTGGCCACCGAAAAAGGGGCGTTGGGTATTATTGAGTTATATGCTACCCCCGCTACGCCATGGACGTTTATTAGCCGGTATTTCAATAATGAACAACTCGCGCTGTCAGCAGCCGAGGGTTCCTTAGGCCAAGCATCATTGTTTCACGCCTGGGTAGACAATGGTAAAGGGCAGGCAGTTAAATTGAAGGACAACGCCGCTGTAACAGTGCAAACCACCGCACGGGCCGTAAACCCAGTGCAGGCCGTAAACGTTGTGGGTATTATCGAAGGCACGGACCCGGCATTGAAAAATGAATACGTTCTCCTGACCGCCCACTTCGACCATATTGGCGTGGGCAAACAGGGTGGTGCACCCTACACGGCAGCAGACTCTATTTTCAATGGGGCGCGTGACAACGGCATGGGGACGGTGGGTCTGTTGGCGGCGGCGAAAGCCCTTGCGCAACAACCACCCAAACGGTCGGTACTTATTGTGGCACTGACGGGCGAAGAGGTGGGTCTGCTCGGTAGCCGCTATTACGCTGAACACCCCCTGGTGCCCCTAAAACAAACTATTTTCGATTTTAACATCGACGGCGCAGGCTATAACGACACCTCAATTATCTCGGTCATTGGCCTGGAACGCACGGGTGCCAAAGCCGAAATTGAGCAGGCCGCCCGTGATTTCGGGTTGGGCGTTTTTGCCGAACCTGCCCCAGAACAAGGTTTGTTCGACCGGTCAGACAACGTAAGTCTGGCGGCAAAAGGCGTACCCGCCCCTACCCTGTCGGAAGGGTTTAAAACGTTTGACGAGGAACTGATGAAAAACTACCACAGCGTAACTGACAGCCCCGACACGATTGATTATGATTACCTGCTGCGGTTTTGTCAGACCTACGCCCGCGCCGCCCGGCTCATTGCTAACCGCGCCACACGCCCGTTCTGGATGGCGGGCGATAAGTATGAAGCCGCCGGAAAAGCCTTGTACGGTCGGTAAAACTAAACCTGAAGGAAGGACGTTTATTCAGAAGATAGGTTAAGGTTTAAAGTCTGAGGTTTAACGTTGCTTGCCACTCTGCCCGGCCAAGCGCGACGCAACGTTAAACCTCAGACTTTAAACCTTAAACATTGACCTTATTTCCCATGATTTTGAAGGCCCTGTTCATCTTTGTGTTGCTCATTGCTTTCGTGCCGCCGGTGCGCCGGTTTGTGTTCTACCTGTTGGTGGGGCGGCAACTGGTAAAAGAGCAGCGTCGTCAGCACGAGCGTACCGCACCTCCCCGCGAGGGCGAAACCCGTGTAACCAAGCCGGCCAGCAAAGGCGGCACCACATTCAAGGGCGGCGAATACGTTGACTACGAAGAAGTAAAATAGCTTTTAAGCTTTATTAACGAAGCCCGCGCTTACCTGCGCGGGCTTTTTTTGTGTCACCTCGTGTTTAGCATAAGAAGGCACAACTAATTTGGACAAACGAACCCGGAGTTGTTAATTTATAGGGGCAGCCCGTGGATAAACCAAACTAATTAGGCTGTTTTTCACGTTTTCTATTTAATCAGTACACGGCCCACGCGGCCTGCACAAAATCCATCACATGAAGTTTTCTTCCCTTGCTCTTGTCGGCACCGTGTCGGCGCTTTTCACTGCACACCAGGCCGTTTCACAAGTTAGAAAAACACCTACCCGCCCGGCTCAGGCCCGTCCGGCAGCTACAGCAATGGCTTCGGCCAAATCGACGTTAGCCAACAGTAATGACTCGCTGAGTTACAGCATTGGTTACAGTATTGCCCAGAGCATGAAGCAGCAGGGACTGACCAACGTGAACACGGTAGCGCTTGGGCAGGCTATTAATGACGCGTTGAAGGGGCAGAAGCTAGCCCTTGCCGAACCTCAGATGCAACAGATCATGATGAGCTACATGCAACAGCAGCAGATGGCCCGCATGGCAGAGCAGAATAAGCTGGCAGAACCCAACAAGAAAGCCGGAGCTGCTTTTCTGGCCGCAAACAAGACCAAGCCTGGTGTTCAGACTACAAGCAGTGGTTTACAGTATATTATTGAGAAAGAAGGAACCGGAGCCAAACCAACCCTCACTGATCAAGTTAAGGTACATTATGTTGGTACGCTGCTCGATGGCAAAGAGTTTGATAGTTCAGTGCGGCGGGGTCAACCTGCCGTGTTTGGTGTGACGCAAGTGATTAAGGGCTGGACGGAAGTGCTACAACTCATGCCCGTTGGCTCGAAGTGGAAAGTGTTTATCCCATCA
The DNA here is from genome assembly GCF_017353185.1 of Fibrella rubiginis. Taxonomy (GTDB): domain Bacteria; phylum Bacteroidota; class Bacteroidia; order Cytophagales; family Spirosomataceae; genus Fibrella; species Fibrella rubiginis. The sequence goes on from NZ_JAFMYV010000020.1 coordinate 20,895, forward strand.
GATAGTGCTTACGGCGACCAGGGGCAAGGTCATGACATTGCTCCCGGCTCGACGCTGGTTTTTGACATTGAGTTACTGGACATTGTAAAATCTAATTAGTGAATGAGCGATTGAGTGAATGAGCGAATGGTTTGGACTGCTGCGCGAGCATCTCTTTATGAAAACACTGCGCGAAGCGCTCCAAGCTATTCGCTCATTCACTCAATCGCTCATTCACTCATTGTGTATGAGAAAATACCTGATCACGCTGATTCCTGTGCTGATGCTGAGTCTTCAGCCCGACTCACGCTCTACGTCGGCCCCTGTGCCGTCTGTTACTGCTAAGGCTCCCGCCGCCGACGATTTGAAGCCGACGATGACCCAGGAGCGTGTGGAGCAGGTTGTTACGCAATTGCTGACCCGGCATCACTACCGCAAAGTGCGGTTGAGTGACTCGCTGTCGGCGGTAGTTTGGGACAACTACCTTAAAGAAATGGATGCCAGCAAAGTCTATCTGCTGGCGTCGGATATTGCAGCGTTCGACAAGTACAAATTTCAGATCGACGATGCACTGGTAAATGGCGACCTGACGGCGGCTTTCGATATGTTCAACGTGTTTCGTAAACGGCTGGCCGAACGGTCAGACTTTGTAAAGCAGACGCTGAGTAAGCCGTTTAATTTCTCGGCCGATGAGTCGTACAATACAGATCGGGAGAAGGCGGCATGGCCTAAAAATCTGGAAGAGCAAAACGAACTCTGGCGCAAAATGCTCAAGAACCAGGCACTGGAGCTAAAACTGACAGGTAAGGCTGATACAGCCGTAGCCAGCCTGATGAGCACCCGTTATAAAAGCCTGGAACGTCGGCAGGGCCGGATCAAGAGCGAAGATGTGTTCCAGATGTATATGAACGCCTTCGGTGAAGCCCTTGATCCACACACCAACTATTTCGCGCCCCGCACCGCCGATCTGTTCAACCAGGAAATGAGTCAGTCGCTGGAGGGCATTGGCGCGCTGTTACAGGAAGACGGTGAATACACGAAAATATCGGATCTGGTGCCGGGTGGTCCTGCTTTCCGGAGTAAGCAATTCACCAAAGGTGACCGCATCATCGGCGTAGCACAAGGCGACAATGGTCCCATGGTGAGCATTGTTGGTTTCCAGGTTGACGATGCTGTGAAACTGATTAAAGGTCCCAAAGGCACGGTAGTACGCCTGCAGGTACGGCCCGCTACGGCCCTTGCTGCCGACGTGCCTAAAGAGATCCGGATTGTTCGGGAAAAAATCAAGCTGGAAGAGCAACGTGCTCACAAAGAGGTTATTGACATTACCGAAGACGGTCGTAACTATAAACTTGGCGTGGTAACGGTACCTCTGTTCTACCGTGATTTCGACGCGGCCCGTCGGCGCGAAAGTGAAGTGGCCAGTACGACGACAGATGTGAAACGCCTGATCGACTCATTGAAATTGCAGAAGGTAGACGGCGTAGTGCTCGATCTGCGCGGTAATGGTGGTGGTTCGTTGCTGGAAGCAATCAACCTGACCGGTTTGTTTATCCAAAAAGGCCCCGTAGTACAGGTGCGTGACTCTGGCGGCGATACCGAAGTGATGGCCGACAATGATCCGTCTGTTACTTACGACGGTCCGCTGGCGATTTTGGTTGACCGGTTTAGCGCTTCGGCTTCAGAGATTTTCGCGGCGGCTATTCAGGATTATAAACGCGGGCTGATTGTGGGTGGTCAGACGTTCGGTAAAGGCACCGTGCAGCAGCTTATTGATCTGAATAACATGTTGCCAAAAGAGCAGGATAAAGTGGGTCAGGTGAAAATGACGGTGCAGAAGTTTTACCGCATCAACGGTAGCAGTACGCAGCACAAAGGCGTTACGCCCGACATTTCATTTCCCTCGCGCTTTTCGGCAGAAGAGTACGGCGAGAGTGCACAGGCAAGTGCCCTCCCCTGGGATCAGATCGCCTCGACCCGCTTCGATGCCACCAGCTTTATTAATGACAAGCTGACTACCCGCCTGCGTGAGAAATATGAGCAGCGTTTGAAGACAGACGTCGATCTGAAGCGTGAAGCACAAGCCGTGGTTGATTTCAAAAAAGCGAAAGAGAACACGACGGTGTCGTTGCAGGAGAGTAAGCGCAAGAAAGAAAAAGACGACGCTGACAAGAAAGTAGCTGCCCTTGATAAGTCTGGCGCGCTTGATTCTGAAACACCTGAAACGCCCGCTACGGCAAAGGCAAAGAAGAAAAAAGACACGTACCTGATTGAAGCCGGACGTATTTTGTCGGATATGATTGCGCTGCAAGGCAAAGTCAAAACGGCCATGAACAGCAACAACTAGTCGATTAGTTTTTTTACCAAAAAGGGTCCAGACACTACCGTCTGGACCCTTTTTTTGTGTGCAGCGAAGTAATACTCCGTTGCACAAGTATAGCGCATAGCTACGCGCTGAAGGTTGCTGACGCCCAGTCGAAGGGCCAGGCGTCAGCACCCTTCAGCGCGTAGCTACACCCACTACTTGTGCAACAAATTAGCAGAAGGCAGGAAACTTATTTCACCTCCCAAACCGTCAACGCGTCAAAAACGGCAGCCCCACCGTCGGAAAACAGCTCGATGTTGCCTTCGTGCTTTGTAGGAAACACCAGGTCCGTCATCACTCGCTGACCATCATTGGCGAAGATTTCGATAATAGATTTGTCAACCAGCAGGTGCAGTTTCAGCCGTCCGTTTTGTGGAGCAACCCGCACCGATTCAATGCTGGGGAAGCGGTCGCTGAAGGTTACGTTGCCTGAATGCGTCCGGTCGAAGGAGAGTGTTTGAGTGGCGGTATCGTAGGTCAGAACGCTTTCTTCGGCTCCGCTTTTCAGCAATCGAATACCCACTTTTTTGGCTGAGCCTACTGTGATGGTAGCTTCCAGTTCGTAAGACTCACCAGCATAGCCAAGCGGCGTAGGCTTGTCGACAGTCATGTTGGTGATGGTCGTCACTTTCTTGCGGAAAGCAGCCAGCGATATAGGCGTTTGCACTAACCGGTATCCCTGCGGCGTATTCTGCAAACTCAACTCGCGCGGTACCGACATGGCTCCTTTAAAAGGCGTGGTGGGAATTTTGTTGGCATATTCCCAATCGTTGAGCCAGCCAATCATGATTGGCTTCCGGCGGTTGGTGGGGCGGTCGTTGAACGGAATACCAGCGTAGAAGTCTTTACCCTCGTCCACATACAAAATCTCGTTTTGCCGCTGAGGCGTAAATGTTTTCCCATCAAAATCACCCACGAAATACTGCATGGCGAGGTAGTTTTTTTGCCGGTGCCCACTCGACACCGTCAGCACCCACTTCTTCGCCGACGACCCTTCCACCGGCACCTCAAACAGGGCCGGGCATTCCCAGACGCGGGTAGTGTCGCCCATGGGACCGAAAAGGCTCAGTAGTTTCCAGTCTTTCAGATTGACCGATTCGTAAAAGGCCGCCTGGTGATCGGTAGGTTTGATCACCGCCATAAGCCATTTCCTGCCGGGTGCATACCAGAATACGTTCGGGTCACGAAACTCCTTAGTATGCAAATCCAGCACCGGATTATGGGCGTATTCGGTCCAGGTGCGGCCTTTATCAGCGCTGTAGGCCAGGTTTTGGTACTGCGCAGTTTGCTTGCCACCCGCAGAGACGTTGCCGGTATAGATGGCCACCATGCAGTCTTTGGTACCCACAGGACAAAGACCGCTTTGATTGTTTTTGTCAACCACGGTACTGCCCGAGAAGATGGCTGTCTGCGACTTTCCATCGGCGCTGGTAAACTCTGGAATTGCCAGGGGCAGGTGCTGCCAGCGGATCAAATCTTTGCTGGTAGCATGGCCCCAGCTCATGTGGCCCCACTCGTTGCCAAAAGGATTATGCTGGTAGAACAGGTGATATTCGCCGTTGGCATAAATCGTCCCGTTGGGGTCGTTGATCCAGTTTTTTGGCGGCGTAAAGTGATACCGGGGTCGGTACTCTTCTGCTTTCAGGGCTGGCTGGGCAAGTGAAAAATGGGCCGTAGTGAGCAGAAGGGCAATTTTTAGAGTCAGGATTTTCATATGGGCAAAAGGTTGCACATTGTGGATTTGGATTAAGTATTTTTTTGTCATCCTGACGAAGGAGGGATCTAGTCTCCTCCAATTGTATTGTGTATTAGGAAAATAGATCCCTCCTCTGTCGGGATGACAAAAACCGCCCAGAAGTCATCCTACCGAACATCAAAGTGATTTCCGCACAATAAGCCGAAAAGGGTTTTCAATGTGTTCGCGGCTATTGGTGAGCACTAGCTGGGCGGCGGTACGGCCCATCTGCGCAAAATCGGTTGAGAGCACGGTGATACCTTCCAGCAAAAATTCCTTCAGCGGCGTGTCATTATACGATAAAATACCCACCTCCTCACCCAGCACAAAGGGCGTGGCCTTTGTCTGTTTTATGAGTTCAACCAGGTCTTCTTCCATCAGATTGATGTAGGCGTTTTTGGGCTGAATCACCTCTTTCTGGATATCGCGGACAATTTTGGCCGTGAACTGATGCTCGGCGCAAAACTTGTAGAAACCGTTTAGAATACCGCGTGGGTGATAGGTGTAGATCGGGAAAAGCAGGTTCAGTGTAGTGTATTTGCGCAGTAGCGGTAAGGCATCTGTTAAGGCCTGATAGAGGTCTTTTTCAAAGTTCTGGAAAACAGCGGCGTACTGCCCCGTCACACCCTCAAGCAGTTTGTCAAGGATAACCAGTTTGTGTTTCGGCAGGCTGTTGATAAGCTCATAGGCTTTATCACCACCCTCGAAAAAATGGGCAATAATGACAAAGTGCGTATGGTTACGGGCATGGGTTTGAATCAGGTCGCGGAAGAGGCGGAAGTCATTGTTGTAGATGAAAAAGTCAATGCTGATACCAGGACCAAGTGCTTCTACGAAAGCATCGTAGATCAGCTTTTTATGGGCACTCAATTTATTGAACAGCAGGAATATCTTCAGGTTTTTTCCCGTCTGCGTATAATTAATGTAAAAGCCCTTCCCCTTCACGGCACCCACAATCTCTTTTTCTTTCAGCAGTTCATAGGCCCGCTCCACCGTGCCTTTGGCTACGTCAAATTCGGCGCACACTTCGTGGATAGACGGCAGTTTGTCGCCGGGTAAAATGTCGTGATTCTCGATACCCTCCACAATCGAATTATAGATTTGCTGGTATTTGGGCGTGTTCGAGTAATCGTTGATTTTAATATGATAGAGCATGGTTCAATAGGACAGTATGGGAAAGCCCGGCCGGGTCTTTAGTTACTTTTGTACTGCTACCGATTTGGCACAAAACCGACCGGATAACCAACTTTATGCAAGCGGCTCACCCATTAACCACTCCAGTAAATTCTCAAACGTTTCGGCATGTCAGCTACCTCTGGGACGAAGCTACGGCGGCAGCCCTGCCCGGCACTACCGACTATGACCGAGAGGTAGCTCTGCTCCTGTACCGCTCTAACCTGCTGGGTGCCGACCTGCGCCTGACCAATTATGGCGGCGGCAACACATCCTGCAAAGCCATGGCCCCCGACCCCCTTACGGGTCAGCTCGCCGAGGTGATGTGGATCAAAGGGTCTGGCGGCGACATTGGTACCCTAAAACGAAGTGGTCTGGCGGCGCTCTACGTAGACCGGTTGCTGAACCTGAAAAACGTGTACCGCGGGCTGGCGCACGAAGACGAAATGGTAGAACTGTTCAACCATTGCATCTATGATCTGGCCTCGAAAGCACCGTCTATCGACACGCCCTTGCATGGGTTTCTGCCTTTTAAACACATCGACCACCTCCACCCCGACGCAGCCATTGCCATTGCCGCAGCGAAGGATGGTAAACGCATTACCCAGGAGTTGTTCAACGGGCAGATTGGCTGGGTAGACTGGCGCCGTCCCGGTTTTGAACTAGGTCTGGAACTGGCGCAGTGCCTGGCCGATAACCCCGGCATCCGGGGCATTATGCTCGGCTCGCACGGACTGTTTACCTGGGGCGACACCGCCTACGAAAGCTATGTGAACACGCTCGAGGTAATCGAGACCTGCGCCGAATACCTTGAATCGAACTATGGCAAGAGCCGCCCCGTCTTTGGTGGTGCCGCCATCAGCCCCCTCGCCCCCGCCGACCGGCAGGCCAAAGCTGCTGCATTGGCCCCAACCCTGCGCGGTTACTGCTCATCGGAACGGCATCAGATCGGCCATTTTACCGACGATGCGCGGGTGCTGGAGTTCATCAACTCCAACGACCTGTCGCGGCTGGCACCCATGGGCACGAGTTGCCCCGATCACTTTTTGCGCACCAAAATAAGCCCGCTGGTGCTGGACCCAGCCCAACTGGAAGGCGACGCAACCGCCTACCTCGACAGCGCCTTTGCAGCTTACCGCAAGGATTATCAGGCTTACTACGATACCTGCAAACACCCCAACAGCCCCGCCATCCGTGATGCCAACCCGGTGGTGATTCTGTATCCGGGTGTGGGCATGTTTACCTTCGCCAAAGACAAGCAAACGGCGCGGGTGGCGGCGGAGTTTTACACCAACGCCATCAACGTGATGAAGGGTGCCGAGGCCGTTTCAGAATACACCTCGCTGCCCCGGCAGGAAGCATTCGACATTGAATATTGGCTGCTGGAAGAGGCAAAGCTGCAACGGATGCCCAAACCCAAGGCACTGTCGGGCAAAATTGCGCTTGTCACGGGTAGCGCGGGGGGTATTGGTAAGGCCATCGCCCGCAAATTTGCCGACGAAGGCGCCTGTGTTATCATCAACGATTTCGACACTGACCGACTGGCCGGAGCCGACGAAGCCTTCAAAAGCAGTTATGGCCGCGACACCCACGCTATTGCCAATCTCGACGTAACCAAAAAAGACAGCATTGAAGCCGCGTTCAACGTAGCGGCGGTCGCCTTTGGCGGGGTCGACATTGTGGTAAACTGCGCAGGCATCAGCATCTCGAAACCACTGGAAGAACATACCGAAGCCGACTGGGATGCCCTCTACGATATTCTGGTAAAAGGTCAGTTTATGGTCACGCAGGCGGGGGTAAACACCATGCGCAAGCAGAACCTGGGCGGCGATGTGCTGAACATTGTCTCGAAGAACGCGCTGGTTTCGGGTCCCAACAACGCGGGCTACGGCTCGGCGAAGGCGGCTCAACTGCACCTGAGCCGCCTCAACGCCGCGGAACTGGGCAAAGACCACATCCGTGTAAACGTGGTCAACCCTGACGCGGTCATCTCTGACTCGAAAATCTGGGCCGGCGCCTGGGCCGAAGGCCGCGCCAAAGCCTATGGGGTTACGGTAGCTGAACTCCCCGCCTACTACGCCAAACGTACGCTGCTGGGCGAGGTAATCCTCCCCGACGACATTGCCAACGCCTGCTTTGCTTTTGTGGGTGGATTGCTGGCTAAATCAACCGGCAACGTGCTAAACGTAGATGGCGGTGTGGCCATGGCCTTTGTTCGATAAACATATGGGCCGCAGATTTTTATGATGCTTATGATTAAATAAGATCATAATCCATCATAAGCATCATAAAAATCTGCGGCCCATCATTACCCTAAACTGGTTAAATCAATGCTCCTTGCCCCCGAAACGATAGCCGATTTCAATCAGCAGCACCTCGACAGTCACCGCCGGAAGCTGGCCTATTGGACTGATGAGGTTGGCGCCGCCGAAACAATTATTGAAAAGCTGATAGCGTTTCAGATTGCCATTCCATCCTGGGCATTGGGTACGGGCGGCACTCGGTTCGGGCGGTTTGGTGGTGGCGGTGAACCCCGTAACCTCGACGAAAAAATCGCCGATGTTGGACTGTTGCATGCCCTCAACCGCAGCAGCGGGGCTATTTCACTCCATATTCCGTGGGATATCCCAACCGACCCTGAAGCCACTAGGCAACTTGCTGCTCACTATGGTCTGCGCTTCGATGCGGTCAATTCCAACACCTTCCAGGATCAGCCTACCGGGCAGGCACATAGCTACAAGTTCGGGTCGTTGCAACATACCGACGCGGCCGTGCGGCGGCAGGCCATCGAGCATAATATCGAGGTCATCAGGCATGGTGTGGCGTTGGGGTCCGATTCGCTGACGGTGTGGTTATCAGATGGATCGTGTTTTCCCGGGCAGCTTAATTTCCGTAAAGCCTTCGACCGCACCCTCGACAGCCTGCAACAGATTTACGCCGCCCTGCCCGATGCCTGGAAGCTATTTGTGGAATACAAAGCCTTCGAACCTAACTTTTATTCCATGACCGTCGGCGACTGGGGCAGCAGCCTGCTCTACGCCACCAAACTCGGTCCCAAAGCCTATACGCTCGTTGACCTTGGTCACCACCTGCCCAATGCCAACATCGAGCAGATCGTGGCGATCCTGTTGCACGAAGGCAAGTTGGGCGGTTTCCACTTCAACGATTCGAAATATGGCGACGACGACCTCACGGCGGGCAGCATCAAACCGTATCAGCTGTTTCTGATTTTCAACGAATTAGTAGACGGGATGGATGCGCGGGGCATGGATCACGCCACCGGCCTGGGCTGGATGATCGACGCGAGCCACAACGTAAAAGACCCCCTCGAAGATCTGCTTCAGTCGGTCGACGCCATCCAGATGGCCTACGCACAGGCGTTGCTTGTTGACCGCGCCGCACTGGAAGAAGCCCGCGAAACCAACGACGTAGTGCAGGCGCAGGAGCTGTTGCAGGACGCATTCCGCACCGACGTTCGCCCACTCGTGGCCGAAGCCAACCGCCGCGCCGGGGGTGCCCTTAACCCCCTAGCTCTGTTCCGCCGCCAAAACGTCCGCCGACAACTCATTAGCGAACGCGGTCTGAAAACCGTTGCTACGGGATTGTAGTGAATGGTGAGGGAGTAATTTGGACTGCACCGTTGCCCACCGTTGTCGCTTGGCTCCAGCCGGGGGCGCCCAGCCGAGTGACGTATATTCAAAGGGCCTCCGGCCCGTAGTGCGACGTTGAGTTATATTGGCCTATTGCTGCAAAGTCAACCTACGGGCCGGAGGCCCTTTGATAGGGGTCACTTGGCTGGAGCCAAGTGACAACGACGCAGCCCAAATTACCATTCAACCCTCAACCTTCACCCCTCACCATCCACTCTCCACTCATCATTCTTCACTCATGCCTCTTCCCGTCATCGCGATCTTCGACATTGGCAAGACCAACAAGAAACTGTTTCTCTTCGACGAACAGTACCGCATTGTCTGGGAACAAGCCGAGACATTCACTGACATTGCTGATGAAGACGGCGATCCCTGCGAAGACGTGGCGAGGCTCAATGCCTGGGTACGTAATGGGTTGATGCGGGCGCAACAACTACCAACGTTCGAAATAAAGGCGGTTAATTTCTCTACCTACGGAGCCAGCCTGGCTTATATAGACGCTGACTATCAACCCGTTGGTCAGCTGTATAATTACCTCAAGCCTTTCCCGGATACCCTGCGTGAACAGTTTTACAGCACTTACGGCGAACCGGCTAAGTTGTCGTTACAAACGGCTTCGCCCTGTCTGGATAGCCTCAACTCGGGGTTGATGTTGTATCGGATCAAGTACGACAAACCAGCGCTGTTTGATAAAATTCTGTATGCGCTGCACCTGCCGCAGTATGTCAGTTTTCTGTTCACGGGTCAGCCCGTCACCGATTGCACCAGCCTTGGTTGCCATACCATGCTCTGGGATTTTACCAAACAGGACTATGCCGATTGGGTTAAGAAAGAAGGGCTTACAGACATATTTGGGCCGATTACGCCATCCGACCACGTGGTTGACGTACCGCTGAATGGTCATTCAGTAGAAGTTGGCGTAGGGCTGCACGACTCATCGGCGGCGTTGATTCCGTATCTGAGTGCTTTTAAGGAGCCATTTGTACTGCTCTCTACGGGTACGTGGTGCGTGAGTATGAACCCCTTCAATCGTCAACCGCTCACCGCCGAAGAATTGCAGTATGACTGCCTGAACTACCTGCATTACGGTGGTCAGCCCGTGAAAGCGTCGCGCCTCTTTGCGGGCTACGAACACGAGCAACAGGTAAAACGCCTCGCCAACCATTTCAACGTCTCTCCCGATTACTACACCACCGTAGCCTACGACCCTGGGCTGATAGACACGCTTCAACAACGCATTCCAGAGAGCAAAACCGTTGAATTTGGCAAGAAAGAAGCACTCATCTCCATGACTGGTTCTGTGTTCAACAACCGCGACCTGAGCACCTTCGCTACATATGACCTGGCTTACCATCAGCTTATGCTCGACATTATGGCGCAACAGTTGATTTCCACTAACTTAGTTATAGCCGATTCGCCCGTTAAACGCCTGTTCGTCGATGGTGGTTTTGGCAAAAATCCGATTTACATGAGCCTCCTGGCCAGGGCTTTTCCCGACATCGCCGTATATGCTGCTTCGGTAGCACAGGCATCGGCGCTGGGCGCGGCGCTGGCCATCCATGACCATTGGAACAGTGGGTCGATGCCAACCAACAGCATAGACCTGAAACTTTACCCAACGCAATGAACGTCGGACTTTTCATCCCCTGCTACGTCGACCAATTTTACCCCCATGTTGCCGTGGCTACACTTCGGCTGCTTGAGGCCGTGGGTTGTACCGTGCACTATCCGCTAACCCAAACCTGCTGCGGGCAGCCCATGGCCAATTCTGGCTATGCGTACCTGACGGGGGGATGCGACGAAAACTTCATTCGTAATTTTGCCCGTTATGACTATGTCGTTTCGCCCTCAGGGAGTTGTACGCTACACATAAAACAGCATTTACACGGCCAAAATGAAGCCAATGAAGCCCACGCAACGGCCATTCGTTCACGGATCTATGAGCTAACCGAGTTCCTGACTGATGTAGTAAAAGTGACTGATCTGGGTTCGTTGATGCCTAAGCGCACAACACCAATTCGCGTGGGTATGCACCAAAGCTGCCACGGACAGCGCGGGTTGCACCTCTCGCAGATGTCGGAACTGATGGCCCCACCCTACTCGAAACCTGTTCAGTTACTACAGCAAATTGAGGGTATTAAGTTGGTCAAACTTGACCGGCCCGACGAGTGTTGTGGGTTTGGCGGCACATTCTGTGTGACGGAAGAAGCCGTTTCGGCCAAAATGGGTAAAGATCGCGTGGCCGACCACCTGCGGCAGGGTGTCGACTACATTACTGGCGTCGATGTGTCGTGTTTGATGCACATGGAAGGGATTTTGAAACGTATGCAGTCGCCGGTACAGGTGAAACATATTGCTGAATTGTTGACCAACACGTTATGAGCCATCCGCAAAACAGACTCGATCACCCCGACGCGGCGGCGGTGTTCAACAAAGACGAAGCCCGCGTTGACTGGCATGACGAAACGCTTTGGTTCGTAAGGGCGAAACGCGACAAAGCCGCGGGGCAAATTCCTGAGTGGGAATCCCTCCGCGAGGCGGCTTCGCAAATCAAAAATCACGTGCTGTCGAACATGCATGATTTGCTGGTCGAGTTTGAAACGAAGGCAGTTCAAAACGGTATCACCGTGCATTGGGCCGCCAATGCGGCCGAGCATAACGCTATCATCCTCAGTATTTTACAGTTGACAAATACCAGACAGATGGTTAAGTCGAAGTCGATGCTGACGGAGGAATGTGGTTTAAACGAATACCTGGTCGAGCACGGTATCGAGGTGATCGATAGTGATTTGGGTGAACGGATTGTACAGATGCGGGGTGAAAAACCGTCGCACATTGTGCTGCCTGCCATTCACCTCAAAAAGTCGGATGTGGGTGATACATTCCACAAACACCTTGGCACCACGGCGGGCGCCACTGACCCGCAATACCTCACTGAAGCCGCCCGGCAACACCTGCGCGAAACGTTTTTGACGCGGAAAGTAGCCCTCACCGGTGTCAACTTCGCCATTGCCGAAACGGGCGGATTTGTGGTGTGTACTAACGAAGGCAACGCCGACATGGGCGTCCATTTGGCCGACGTACACATTGCCAGCATGGGTTTCGAGAAGATCATTCCGAAAGCCGAGCATCTGGGTGTTTTTCTCAGACTCCTGGCTCGTTCGGCCACGGGGCAGCCCATTACCACGTTTTCGAGTCATTTTCATAAGCCACGCAAGGGACACGGTGACGAAGCCGACCAGCAGATTCACCTTATTATTGTCGACAATGGCCGTAGCCGTCAACTGGGGCGGGCCGATTTTCGTAATTCACTCAAATGCATTCGGTGTGCCGCCTGCCTGAATACCTGTCCTGTGTATCGACGCAGTGGCGGACATAGCTACCATAGTGCCATTGCGGGACCAATTGGTTCTATTCTGGCGCCAAATCTGGACATGCGCCAAAACGTTGACCTGCCGTTTGCGTCTACGCTTTGTGGTTCCTGTACGAATGTCTGTCCCGTCAAAATCGACATTCACGAACAACTGTATAAGTGGCGGCAGGTACTGATGCAGGAAGGATACGGCCCTACAACCAAAACAGTAGCGATGAAAACGATGGCCATGGTGCTGGAATCACCCCGACTCTATCGAATAGCCGGCAGTGTAGGGCGTGGCGTATTGCGTTTCACACCCGCATTAATCGAGAACGGGCTAAACCCATGGTACACACAACGCGAAATGCCCGAAGCACCGGCAAAGAGTTTTCGTGAATGGTACGTTGACCAGCCAAAGCATGAATAGTCGAGACCATATGCTGGCTACTATCAAGGCAAATCAGCCCACGCTGATCCCCTTGCCAGATGAATTCAGGTTTAACACCTCTTATACCGACAACCTGGCCCAGTTTTCAGCCGTATTGGCATCGATTGGTGGGCTGGCGGTTGAAGTACCCGACTACCTGTCTATTGAGACACATCTTCAGCAGCTGTTTCCAAAATTACTCGACGTAGTCACTACCTTACCCGAACTGGCCCATCTGGCCGATGTTTCACTTGTTCACATCCTAGACCCCCATGAACTGGCAAGCGTCAATCTGGCCATTATTGAAGGGCAATGGGCGGTGGCCGAAAACGGGGCTATTTGGGTCGACGAGCAGCACCTACCACACCGGGCCTTGCCCATGATTACTCAGTTTCTTGCCATCGTCATTCACCGAACGGCTATTGTGCCTAATATGCACAATGCATACGAGCAAATCAGAGTGAATAAAACTGGTTTTGGTACATTCATCGCAGGCCCATCTAAAACAGCTGACATAGAACAAAGTCTGGTCATTGGGGCGCATGGCGCGCGCAGCCTTGTTGTTTATGTTCTGCCAGACTAAGGTTCAGACTACCACTTATATACACATAAAAAAAGCTCTTCTGCCTGGGCAGAAGAGCTTTGGAAAAGACAAGGTGGCGGCCGCCTACTCTCCCGGTCGTGACACCAGTACCATCGGCAGTGCGGGGCTTAACGGCTCTGTTCGGAATGGGAAAAGGTGTTCACCCGCCCGTTGCCACCAACCAAGTTATCGTTAGCGTAACCATCGCTACGCAAAGACCAGTGTCTTGTCACTACTGGGAAGAAAGATAGGTTAGTCGATAATAATTAATACATGATCCAAAGCATGTATATC
>NZ_JAFMYV010000021.1 GCF_017353185.1 Fibrella rubiginis
GATTAACACCTTAAAGAGCTATTTAGATAAAGAAGATTTTCAAGGCTACATTGGTTGAAACATTCTAGCCACTGGAGGCTGCTGTTGTTGGGGGATAGCTCACCTTTCGGGCTATCATCGGCTATCTTGTTGAACGCTCTCAGCTACTCAAAGCCCGCCTGGCCAGGGTGACAATACCCTCAAGAGATTGTCTTGGTGGTCCTTTTGATACACCTCCATTTGTACCGCTCAACAAATAAAGCAATGGACTTATACGCAAAAGGCTACCTCATTCGGTAGAAACGAAGGCTAAAACCAAGGAGATCGTGACATTGATGTCTAACGACTTATTAAGTTTAGATTTGTCAATATCAAATAATGATGGATACTCTCCTCAAAAATTCTCTGACTTCCCAGACGGTTTTCTTTCCTTATCTTCTTGAAATTGATATTGTTGACTCTTTTTCAACAAATAAATATGTCGACAATATATCTATTTTACTAAAACGACTTTGGGATAATAAATACCCAGTTATTGTCGCCGCAGATTTCGAGAATTTATTATCAGAAGCAGGTGGTTATAAAAGTACTAATGTTCCTTTCCCTGCTAGTATTCCCTGCTAGTACCTGACTTCGGATAGATGTGCCCTATGATAGACTATTACACCGGATTCGAGGGTGAGCCGGAGATGCAGTTTGACGTTACTATACGAGGCGAACATAAGCGCCTGACTACATGGCTATGTAGCTTCGCGAATTACGCACCACATCACAGCCTTCTGACATGGTATTACTTAGTGGTGTGTGAGACAACATCCTGCCCTCGGCTGGATATTGCCCACACACTAACCCATTCACAGTTGACGTATTACACCAACCCCAGCCGGTCAAATTTCTGGCCCAGAATGGCTACGTCGTCAGTGCCAAGCCAGTTGTGGAGGAGGGTGGCGTAGATGCTCCGGAAATCGACGGTATAGCGCAGGTCGCCTTCGTCCAAATCTGTCAAGGTTGGGGCGGGATTGAACACTTTGCGGTTGCCCGCGCCGCCCAGTAGAAACACGTTGTTGGCCGTGCCGTGGTCAGTGCCGTTGCTGGCGTTTTGCTTCACCCGACGGCCAAATTCCGAGAACGTCATCAGTAGCACGTCCTGCATCCGGCCCGCCATTTTCATGTCCTGCATAAATGCGCCCACAGCCTCGCCATATTGCCGCAGCAGTCGTTCCTGCTGCCCCGGCTGGTTGATGTGCGTGTCGAAGCCACCAATGGACACATAATAAACCTGCGTTTCCACCCCCGCCTGGATCAACTCCGATACCGTTTTTAGGCGGTTACCCAATTCATGAGCCGGGTAGGTGGTCTGCGTCTTCAGTGCCTTCGTTTGGGCGGCATTCCGCTTGTCATATACGTAGGCTGCTGACGAGGTGGTTTCGGCTAGGGTTTTGTATAAATAAGCCACGTCGCCGTGGTGCGGATCGGGTTTGGCGGCGGCCAGCGTTTCGACCAGGTTGCCCCGCGTCTGGTTAAACAGCTTTTTGGCGTCGATCAGGGCCAGAGCGTTCTGTCCGCGTCCTTTCATCGACAGGCTCAGCGTATCATCCACCTCGATGGCTTTAGGCCGGTTGGCCGCGCCGGGTTTGCCTTCACAGGCCGCGTCGAGGTAACGCCCTACCCAACCCGTTTGTAGGTATTTGTCTGAATCTGAAGCCGTTTGCCAGATATCCATCGACCGGAAGTGCGACCGGTCGGGATTAGGATAACCCACATTATTGATCACCGTCATCAGGCCATCATCGTAGAGGGCGCGGAGGGGCGCGAGGGCAGGGTTCAGGCCTACTTCATCGTTGAGCGTCAGCACCTTGTCAGGCTTGATGGCAATGCCGGGCCGTTCGCGGTAGTAGATGTCGTTGCGATACGGCACCACCGTATTCAAGCCATCGTTGCCACCTGATAACTGAACCACCACCAGGATTTTACCCGTCGGCGACGCACCCACGAGGCCTTTTGCCTGGGTCTCGAATGCCTTCAAAAACGAAGGGATCAGCATGGTTCCCGCCGTAGCAAAGGCCGATTGTTGAAGGAAGTTTCTGCGTTTCATGGGTGAGTGACTTTAGCAAAGTTGAAATTCGGGAAAGCTCATCATTGTCGTGGCCATTTGCCGGACTGAATTAGTGGCTCCAGGGGGTTGGGTCAGCAACTTTCGTTGGTCTGGCGTGAGGGGCCACGGGAGCAGGCAGGCGGCAATGGCGTCGGGCAGTTGGGCGGGCGGTGTTTTGGCGAAGGCCTGTTCAAAACCAGCCCAATCCACCTGCGTGGTGAACTTATTACCGCCTTTTCGCTCGAAAGGCTGCACGTTTACGTCGCCATCTTCCTTAGCCCGAACGGTCACGTTAGCGTTTTTAAATACATAATCGGGCAGCTTCATCCGAAACAACAAACTCGACGAGTCGATCCAGTTGCGCCCACCGGGCCAGCCCGCCACGTTGGGCGGGTAGAGCAGCATCTGGCCCAATGTACGCTGAATAAACACCTGCGGCTGCGGTTCCGAAAACGTCATGCCTACCAGGTGCCGAATCCCCACCAGCAACTCTACAGGCGATTTAATGTGCGCCCCCACGTTGCGGTCGTCGTAGAACCAGTCGGCGGTGAAGATGCTTTCCATCAACGCGCCGATGTCGTAGTTTGACGCATAAAACCGGTCGGCCAGTTTGTCGATGCGCTGCTGCTCGGTCTTGTCCAAGGCGGCGGTTTCGTTGACGAAGGCCCGGTAGAGTTTGGTCGTGATGTGCCGGGCTGTGTGCTGATCTTTCAGCAGCATGGCAATCACGTCGTCGCCATGATACGGGCCGGTATGACCAAAAATGGTCTTCTCACCCTCGTCGTGAACTTTCTCGCGGAAAACAAACTGGCCTTCGGGTGTGTAGCCCCAGCCCGTAAAGGCCCGCGCTGCCTCTTTCACGTCACGCTCGGTATAGTGCGGCGGACCCGAAACGGCCTTGCCCAGTGTAAATAACTCCATCACCTCACGGGCGAAGTTCTCGTTGGGCGCGTTCTTCCGGTTCTGCTGATTGTTCAGAAACTGAAGCATAGCGGGCGTTTTCGACACGGCCATCAGCAGCTCGCCGAAGTTGCCCAGCGCGTGTTGCCGGATCACGTTTACGTAGTCGAGCATGAAGCCGGGCTTCTGGTTGAGGCGGCAGGCAAAATGACCGTGCCAAAACAGGGCCATTTTCTCGCGCAGGGCGCCTTTTTGACCCACCATCTGATCAATCCATTCCACGTTGAGGCCACGCTGAGCCAGCGCAGCTTCCTTGATCTTGGCTCTCAGTTCGAGCCGGTCAATTTGCCCCGCCCGCATCATTTGCTTCAACTCACCTTTGTCGACCAGTTCTCCCCCAGTTAAGTCAAGCGGAGTAAACGACTGACTATCAGTAAATAGTGATCTCACAGTGGCACGAACAGAATGTCCGCTTGCCTGTTCCAGTTGCGCCGGGGTAGCCCCAAACCCCGCCCGACTATACAGGTGGCGGAGTTCCGCTGGTTGAATACGTTGCATCGGCTTCGTTGGTTAGTCTATTGATGTTAGAGAGATAACGAACGCAAACGTTTAGTTGCACGGTAATTTAAAGATAGCGCAACCCTTCGCACTCAAAACGGGTCTACTGACCAAACGATATGACTATGAAAAAGCTACTACTCTATTTATCACCCCTTTGCTGGTTCCTGTTCGTTAGCTGCCAATGGGACGTAAGCCCGCAGAGTGAGATTGTTGGTCAGTGGGTTTGGGAAGAGACACGTGGCGGCTGGAATGGTCAGGACATTTCGCAGCCGGGCGGCAAGCTGGTTGTGGCCTCATTTGCAAAATCAAATCTCTATGAAGAGCGCGTAGACGGCATATTAAGCCAACGCGGGACGTATCGGGTTACGACGACGACTCATACAGACAAAAACAAGAAGCAGTATACCACCAGCGACCTTACTTTTCAGGATTTAGTCGTCTACGAAGCCGACGGAAAAACCGAGCGATTTCAAACCCCTGTTGCTTTGACTTACATGCTGGACATCAGCAATACAACACTACGTTACGCTGATATTATAGCTGAAGGATATAGTCATCAGTACCGTCGTAAATGAGATTGTCTTTTCGATGAACAGCTACAGCAAATTTGAATCAACCCACTGAGAAATAAACTATTGTCACCCACTCATTTGGGATCATTATAGCGTCCGAAAAGCGTGTCAAACTCGCTGATAATCTCGGAGAGGAATGGATTATTTGCTTTCAGTATAATGCTGTTATAATAGACAACGCCGTCTTTTTGGTCTGTAACAGGCAGGTCGTGTTTGATAAACTCAGCTTGGTTAAAATAACGGAACCAGTCTTCAAATTTTCGTTTTCGTGCCGCCTGCCGACCATCCGAACTATCACAGACGTACAGGGCAATAGTTTCAGGCCGAGTCTGATAGTAGTCATCAACGATGGCAGCGATAGTTGTGGCTACACGCTTGTCTAATGGAGGATATTGATTTGTAGAATTTGCACCAATCCGAATGACTAACTCGACTATAAATGTTGAAAAAGCCGACCCCTCATCGAACAGGTAGGGAGTCGGCTTAAATGCTACTTCATAAGCTACGAACGAATCGGTAACGAACTCGTACAGATCCGTCTTGTTTGGCTGTATTGTGTACGGTGACAAGGGGTGTTCCTGCTTCTTCGTTTTGCCTTTTGAGTTCGGCCTGTGCCTCTGCCCGACGTTTTTGTCGCTCAGGGTCGGCTTCGTCTTTGGCGTGTTCCTCTTCCCGACGTTTCAGAAAAGCCTTGTAACGCGCCACAAGGCGGGCGTTCTGCTCTTTAGGTGTTAACACGTTGTCAATGGCTTCCATACGCAACTGGTTGTCTGTGTGCAAGATACAACGTACCTGATCGCTTTTTCGTTTACCGGCTCAGATACAGATTTCGCTCGGAGTAGACCTTCTGGAAGAAATCGTCCTGGAGGTCGTCGATGAAGTAGATGCCTTCGCCGGTGGATTTCATTTCGGGGCCGAGTTCCTTGTTCACGTTGGGGAATTTGCTGAACGAGAACACCGGGATCTTGATCGCGTAGCCCTTCTTGACAGGGTTAAACGTGAAGTCCGTCACCTTCGCGCCGAGCATCACTTTGGTGGCGTAGTTCACATACGACTCCTGGTAGGCTTTGCAGATGAACGGCACCGTGCGGCTGGCGCGGGGGTTGGCCTCAATCACATACACAGTCTCGTCTTTGATGGCGAACTGAATGTTGATCAGCCCCTGCGTGCGCAGAGCCACGGCAATCTTCTTCGTGTACTCCTCAATCTGCGCAATCACGTTGTCACTCAGATCAAATGTCGGCAGCAGGGCGTACGAATCGCCGGAGTGAACGCCCGCCGGTTCGATATGCTCCATGATGCCGATGATGTAGACGTTTTCACCGTCGCAGATGGCGTCGGATTCGGCTTCGATGGCGTTTTCCAGGAAATGGTCGAGCAAGATGTTGTTGTCGGGGATGTCGCTCAGGATCTTCATCACGTGCTGCTCCAACTCCGTCTCATTGATCACGATCTTCATGCTCTGCCCACCCAATACGTAGCTGGGGCGCACCAGTAAGGGGAAGCCCAACTCGCGCGACAACTCGATGGCACTCTCCGACTCGCGCACTGTGCCGAACTTGGGATACGGAATATTCAGGTCACGAAGCATACCAGAGAACCGGCCCCGGTCTTCGGCGAGATCGAGGGCATCCCAACTGGTACCGATGATTTTGATGCCGTAGCGGGTCAGTTTCTCGGCCATTTTCAGGGCCGTCTGACCACCCAACTGCACAATGACGCCCTCCGGCTGTTCGTGCATGATGATAGCGTGAACATGCTCCCAGAACACCGGCTCGAAATACAGCTTATCGGCAATATCGGGGTCGGTGGAGACGGTTTCGGGATTGCAGTTGATCATAATTGTCTCGTAACCAGCCTCTTTTGCCGCCAACACGCCGTGCACGCACGAGTAGTCGAACTCGATACCCTGCCCAATCCGGTTGGGACCTGAACCCAAAATGACCACCTTTTTCCGGTCGCTCCGCACCGACTCGTTGCCCGGCAAATCAGACACGGGTTCGGGGCGGTCGAGGGTGATGGGCAACTGGTTGTTGAAGGTCGAGTAGTAGTAGGGTGTTTTGGCCTCGAACTCAGCGGCGCAGGTGTCTACACACTTGAACACGCGGCGAATGTTATGGTGCTGCCGATAGTCGTAAATCTTGCTTTCACGCACCTGGAGAATATGTGCCAGCTGCCGGTCGGCGTAGCCTTTTTGCTTGGCCGTGCGGAGCAGTTCGGGCGGCAGATCATCGAGATCGTATTTCTCGATTTCGCGCTCCAGGTCAATCAACTCTTCAATCTGCTGCAGGAACCAGGGGTCAATTTTGGTCAGCTTCCGGATGGTGCTGAACGACATGCCTGCTTTAAACGCGTCGTAGATATGGAACAACCGGTTCCAGCTTGGGTGCGCCAGGCTCTGCTTCAGGGCGGCCATGTCGTTCAGTTCACGGCCATCGGCACCAAGACCATTACGCCGAATTTCGAGGCTCTGACAAGCTTTTTGCAAAGCTTCCTGGAAGTTCCGGCCAATACCCATCGCTTCCCCCACCGACTTCATCTGCAAGCCCAGCGACCGATCAGCCCCCGGAAACTTGTCGAAGTTCCAGCGGGGTACCTTCACGATCACGTAGTCGATGGCCGGTTCAAAAAACGCCGACGTAGTGCCCGTGATGGGGTTCATCAGCTCGTCGAGGTTATAGCCGATGGCCATTTTGGCGGCGATCTTGGCAATAGGGTACCCAGTGGCTTTCGACGCCAGCGCCGACGACCGGCTCACCCGCGGATTCACTTCAATGACAATGATGTCGTCGGTTTCGGGGTTCACCGAAAACTGGATGTTACACCCACCCGCGAACTGCCCGATGCCGGTCATTACCCGGATTGCCAAATCACGCATTTTTTGGTAGAGCGTGTCGGGCAGGGTCATGGCTGGCGCTACCGTGATGGAGTCACCGGTATGGATACCCATCGGGTCGAAGTTCTCGATCGAGCAGATGATGATGAAGTTGGCGTTGTTATCGCGCAACAGTTCCAGCTCATATTCTTTCCAGCCGCTCACGCTCTGCTCCACCAGCACCTCATGCACAGGCGAGGCGTGGAGGCCTGCCGTAAGGGCTTTGTCAAACTCTTCAGCGGTATTTACAAACCCACCACCGGTGCCTCCCAGCGTGTAGGAAGGCCGAATGACAAGCGGAAAGCCAATTTCCTGGGCAATTTCTTTACCCTCCAGAAACGACCGGGCCGTACGACCTTTGCAGACACCCGCACCCAGTTCGAGCATCAGCAGCCGGAATTTCTCGCGGTCTTCGGTGGTCTCGATGGCCTTGATGTCCACACCAATAATGTCGACGTTATACTTTTTCCAGACGCCCGCCTTGTCGCAGTCGATGGCGAGGTTAAGGGCCGTTTGGCCACCCATCGTGGGCAGCACCGCATCAATGGGTTTGCCCATAGCCTGGTGCTTTTCCAGAATCTCGACGATGGATTTTTTCTCCAGCGGCAGCAGGTACACGTAGTCGGCGTTGATCGGGTCGGTCATGATCGTGGCCGGGTTGGAGTTGATCAGCGACACTTCGATGCCCTCGTCGCGGATGGAGCGGGCCGCCTGCGAACCGGCGTAGTCAAACTCACACGCCTGCCCAATCACGATAGGGCCTGAACCGATGATGAGTACCGAGCGGATGGAGGAATTTTTGGGCATGATGGAAAGGGAACAATGTACAATGAACAATGTATAATCGGTCCGCCGACGCGGTACAATGACTGATGCCTAGCCTAGTTGGAGTATGGGCAAAAATCCCGCAAAAGTACGGGCTAACGCCGGGATATGCCGTAGATGAACCGGAAAAAATTGGGGTGCCTATCTCGTGTTCTGCACGGGCGACTAAAAAGTCGTCCGTGCAGAACACGCATTGATTTCTAGTAGATTAGCCCCTTCACCTACCTACCGTACACGATGTCATACGTTAAAATTTGGGTCCACATTGTTTGGGCGACGAAACGCCGTCAGCGCACCCTCACGGCGGGTGTCAGGCGCGAACTGATCAGCCATATCAAGCACAATGCGAGGCAAAAGCGGATCGTACTCGACTGTCTGAACGGCCACGACGACCACCTCCACGCCCTTATCCGGCCCCAACCTGAACAGTCGATCAGCAAAGTGGTGCAGTTACTCAAAGGCGAGTCGGCGCACTGGGCCAACGAGCAGAAAACGATCCCGCACAAGTTAGAGTGGGCCAAAGGATACTTTGCCATATCAGTAAGCGAATCGGGCGTAAAGCAAATACGAGCTTACATCGCCAAGCAGGAAGAACACCATCAGCGCAAGACCTTTGCTCAGGAGTATACCGAGTTCATAGACCGCTTCGGCTTCGTCCGCATCGCCGACGAAGCTGGGACGCCAGTCTAATGTCAGCAAAGGATGCAACGCTGCCCCGCCCTCTTTCCGTAACTTGCCCTTATGTCTCGAAAACCCCTTTCTGGCCCGCTGGTGGGCCTGCGCGTGCTGGATCTGACGCGCCTGTTGCCCGGTCCGCTGGGGACCATGATGATGGCCGATATGGGCGCCGAAGTGCTCAAAATAGAAAACCCCAACAGCCCCGACTATGTACGCATGTTTCCGCCCTACCAGAACGGCGAATCGTTGAATTATATCGCTTACAACCGGTCGAAGAAGAGTGTGTTACTGGACTATACTACCCCCGAAGGCCGCGAGACGCTGTTGAAACTGGCCGAAACCGCCGATGTGCTGGTCGAGCAGTTTCGGCCCGGTTATATGGACCGATTGGGACTGGGCTACGCAGTGATGCATGAGCGCAACCCCCGGCTGGTCTACGTATCCGTAACGGGCTACGGGCAAACAGGCCCTTACGCGCACCTGGCGGGGCATGACCTCAACTACCTCGGTGTGGCGGGGGTACTGGGACTAACGGGTGAGCCAGACCAAGCACCAGTGGTACCGGGTGTGCAACTCGCCGACATTGCGGGAGGCTCCTACGGTTGCGTGATGGCTACGCTGGCCGCCATCTACGCCCGCGAACGCACGGGCGAGGGGCAGCACGTCGACGTGGCAATGACCGACTGTGTGATGCCGCTGCTGTCAGTAGCGTATGCGCTGCACGAGGGGGGTCAACATCCCGTCCGGGGGGAGATGCCGCTGTCGGGTGGGCAACCCAATTACGGCGTGTACCGCTGCGCCGACGAGACCGACGGTATACCGCGTTACGTGGTGTTGGGAACGCTGGAACCCAAATTCTGGCAGAAATTTTGCACCATAGTGGACCGTCCCGACTGGCTCAAGTTTATGCTCCCCCAATCGCCCGAGCAACGTGCTGACTATAAAGTATTTATTCAGGATTTGATGCAACAACGCACACAGGGAGCGTGGGTAAAACTAGGCGCCGAATATGACCTGCTTATTACGCCCGTCAACACGCTGGATGACCTGGCTACTGATCCTCAGCTGCTGGCCAGACTGATGGTTTCTACTCAAAATCATCCCGTGGCAGGACCAGTAACAGGGATAGGGGTGCCGCTGAAGTTCTCTATTACACCTGCCCAGCCAGCTTGGCCCGCCCCCCAGCTGGGCGAAGACACAGATGAGGTAATAAACCGCCTTTAACCAACCGAATAGTAACAAAATAACGGTTCTATGAGTGACAGTTACCATATTATACCGTCAAAAAAGCAGGTAACCGATAAGCTCTATATAGTTGCTATCGGTTACTAGTTAGGCACTTATCTGGCATGATTTATGATGATTGGCGCTGAATACCAAAACTAGCCTATTGGTGCGTGACCTGTTGCGTAAAAATCCCCACTAGGCAAGTTTAAACTATGATTAACAACGGGCTATGTATACATGGTGAGGTTGGCATGAATTTAGTCAAGGTAGGATACAAGGAAATCCAACTGCATGAAACGCTTGATAAAACGGTCTACTCACTGGCTTATCGGTTTAGTTATCGGAATTGCGCTTTATGCAACGCCCGAAGTGGCAGCCATGGGCTTAACCAAACCCGTGTCTGTCACCTGTTTACCACCTAGTCCACCGCTTATTTCTGGTAGCCGTCCGCTCTTGTGTAGAGGGCAGCAAACTGACCTGACCGCCTCTGGCTGCACGGGAGAAGTGATCTGGTCAACAGGAGAACGGGGAACGGGCATCCGCGTTTCACCGCACCAAACTACCCGCTATACCGCCGTTTGTCGCCTCGCCGATGGTTGCGTCAGTTGCTTTGCCAATGCTTTCACCGTAACTGTAGGAACCCCCGACGCACCCATACTACATACCGACATGCCTGCTGTGTGCGCGGGCGATGGGGTCACCATCAGCGCCAGCCACTGCGACGGTACACTTACCTGGACCGACCTTACCCTAACCGGCCCTTCTGTTGTTGTTCATCCTGCTCAGACTACTACATACCAGGCCACCTGCCAGCAAGGTACCTGCACTGGTGCAGCCTCAACTCCGCTCACCATCATGGTGGCACCACCCGCCAAACCCCTGCTACGCGTAGCCAACGGGCAGTCTGTAGTATGTGCCGGTCAATCCATTACAGTCGAAGCCGAAGCCTGTCTGGGTCAGGTGCGCTGGTCGGACGGAGGTACGGGTACGCGCCGGACGTTCGTGGCAAACCAATCCCTGCGCATACGGGCAGTTTGCCGCATGGGTAGCTGCCAAAGCGATAGCTCGCTGGTACTGACCGTTCCCGTACAACCTGGTCGGCCCGCGTTGCTGGCCCAAACTACAGTTCGAAACGCCTGCCCGTTCCAGACTGCCGATCTTACGCAAGCTATTGGTGCTTCGTTCGACAAGGCATTGACGTATGAATTTCGTACATCTGCCGACATTAATTCGCCGCTGCTCAACGCGCCGGGGGCCGTGCTGGCGGGGACTTATTACGTGAGTAGCAAGCCCGATAATGGCTGCTCCAGCCTGCCCGTGGCCGTCTCGGCCTTAATTACTGCCTGCACCAACGCCATTTCGCCCTGCCTGAGCAACCCACCCATGGCCACTCTCCGGCTCGACACCCTCGATACCCAACGGGGACTGGTGTGCCTGCAGGCTAAGCTGCGCGGGTTTGACAGTTCGCCCTTAAGCTGGACCTGCACCGGGTCGGGCCTGATGACCAACAGTGAGGGCCTGCGCCCGCGTTACGTAGCCTCTGAAGCCGACCGTAAGGCTGGTCCAGTCACGTTTGTGCTTACTACCCCCGACCCCGACGGTACCGGTCCCTGCACAGGTGCTACAGCCAAACTGACCGTAGACCTGACCGCCCCCCGGTCGCAGACAGGGGTATTGCCCAAGAGCGACACACTACACGTCATCAGTCAACCCGAAGCCAGCATCGTCTTTATTCCTGAAGGTTTTTCGCCCAACGACGATGGTATCAATGATCGGTTCGTAATCCGCGACGTACCCAACGGGCTTACGGTGCAACTGGAGGTTTTCAACCGGTGGGGGCACCGGGTTTATGCCAATGCAGACTATAAAAACGATTGGGATGGAACGGCTAATCAGGGCATCAGGACAAATGACAGTGCAGGCCTGCCTGATGGCACTTATTTCTACGTGGTAAAAATTAGCGATGGCCGTGAATTCGTTCGGTTTATGACCATTGCCCGGTGACTAACTCCTTGTAAGCGAGCAGCTAATCGAACTTACACCCTGTGTTAGTTATAGTGAGTTTCTAATGGCTTAATGACACGATAAATTATGAGATGGTTGTTATATTCATGCATCTGGGTACTGCTTTTTCTTGGCAGCTATTCGGCGATGGCCGGCCCGCAGCAACGCCCCGATTCGCTGTTGCTCAAAGCCGACCGTATGCTCAGTTACCGGGCCTACGGTCGCGCCATTGACCTATATCACCAGGCATTGAACGGTAAGGCCCTCACCCCTGCTCAGCGGGCTTCAGCCCAGGCTAGCCTGGCGCAGGCGTACCGGTCAGTCGGCGACAATGTGAAGGCCGAAGCGGCTTTTCGTGAGTGGGTATCAATGGCACCATCCAGCAATGAATCGGCCAACACGGTATTGGCTTATGCCCAAACGCTGGCCGGAAACGGCAAATTTGCCGAAGCCGACGTGGAGTTCAACCGGTATCAGACACTAAAAGAACAGCAGCGCAGCCGCCTGCCAGCCAGCATACCCACCGCCGCCGACGGCCGGCCGGCCAGTGCCCGACGTGAAGCCGTCCGCTACCAGATCGACGACCTGAGCCTGAACACGCCCAACGAAGAGTTTAGCCCTATGTTCTACCAGAACGGCCTGGTCTACGTGTCGGGCAGCAAAGGGGGGTCAACCATTGAAACGTCGGGCAGCGGTGGCGGGGCCGGGTACCTCGACCTGATCTACATTCCCAATCGCACGCAGCTTACCAGCAAACAACGCTATGATGCCGACGGTGAGCGCATGACTGGCAAGGCCGCCGCCATAGGCTCGGGGGCACCAAGCCGCACACCCAATAAGGTAGGCAAAGATTTTTATACGCAGGCCACGGCCAACGACAACAAAACCGCCGTAGGCTTCGACGCGGGCATTCGGGTGGCCGAAGGATTGGGGTATGACAACAGACCGGGAGCCGATCCGGGCAAGCGTTTCGCACAATCGCTTAATACGCGCTATCACGAAGGCCCCGCCACGTTCTCGGCCGATGGTACGCAGATCATTTTCACGCGTAATAATTACAACAACGGCAAAGCTAAAACCAGCGCCGAAAACGTCAATAAACTCAAGCTCTACACCGCCCGGCAGGTAGATGGTGCCTGGGTCGACGTGGTCGAGCTACCATTCAACAGCGACGAGTATTCGGTGGGACACCCGGCTCTAAGCAAAGGGCCCGACGGCACACCCGACCAACTGCTTTTCTTCGCGTCTGATATGCCCGGCGGCCTTGGAGGGACCGACCTGTACGTAACCCGTTGGTTGAACGGGCGTTGGAGCGAACCGCAGAACCTGGGGCCAACCATCAATACCAAAGGCAACGAACTGTTTCCTTTCGCCGATGAACAGGGCAATCTCTACTACTCTACCGACGGACGTAAGGGAGTTGGTGGACTTGACGTGTTCTACGCGGCTATGGCGGGTACTACGGTGCGGGCAGTAGAAACCATCGACGCACCCATCAACTCGGCAGGCGACGACTTCGGGATGATCACCGACGGTGCCCGCCGGTCGGGTTTTTTGAGCAGTAACCGCAACGGGTCGGATGACATTTTTCGATTTACGCGCGAAAGCTCCCTTTACGGCTGCCGCGACCTGACCCTGCGTGTGATTGACCGTGAGGCCAACTTACCTCTCGACAGTGTGACGGTAGTGGCCAAAAGCCGCCGTCCCGGCCAGACCGACCAGCTCCTCAAGGCTGATGCCAATGGTATTGTGCGCTTTTGCCTCGACGGTGACAGCAACTACCTCTTCACCGCCAAACGCGACGGCTACATCAACAGCACCCTTGGTTTTTCCACCAAAGCCATGACTGATGATCAGCCATCGCAGCTGGAAATGACCATGCTGAAGCCCACAATGGTGATGGATACGGTCTATACCGAAACAAGAACGCTGGCGCCGCTGGACCCAAAAAAACCACTGACCCGCTCCAGGCTACGGGGTTCGGTACTGGGCGAACGCGATAGTTCGCCCATTGAAGGCGTGACGGTAAAGCTGAAAAACGAATGCAACGGCGAAACCTTATCGACGGTGACTGGTGCCGACGGAGGATATGAATTTGACCTTGTGGAAGGCTGTGACTACACGCTGATTGCCTCCAAGCCTACCTACGGCACCAATTTTAGCCGGGTACGGAAGCTGGCCAAAAAGTCGAAGCCCAAGCTGGTGGCCGCCGACGTGAAACTGCTGCGCGTGGGTGAGGTTATTCCAATGGACAATATCTACTACGATCTGGGCAACGCGAATATCCGCACCGACGCCGCCCGCGAGATAGACCGGCTGGTGTCTACGATGCAGAAATACCCGTCGCTGGTGATCGAGATTCGCTCCCACACCGACAGTCGGGGCGGCGCGGCCCGTAATAAGGAGTTGTCTACCCTCCGCGCTCGCGCTGTGGCCGATTACCTGACGTCGAAAGGCATTCGCCGTAACCGCATCATGGCTACCGGCTATGGCGAGTCGATGCCGGTCAACAACTGTACCGACGGTGTTATCTGCACCGAAGCCGAACACCAGCGCAACCGCCGAACCGAATTCAAAATTCTGGCAATCAAGTAAGGTTCAATGAATAATGAACAATGCAGAATGTATAATGTACAATGGCTTCGCGCTAGCATGGGTTAAGCGCGAAGCCATTGTACATTATACATTGTGTATTGTTCATTAATTTACCTCATGCTCGCTTTTCCATCCTGTAAAATCAATATCGGTCTGCAACTGATCGAACGTCGGGCCGACGGGTTTCACAACTTACTTTCGGCCTTCTACCCCGTCGGCTGGACCGATGTGCTGGAGATCATCCCGGCCATTTCGGACAAAACAGCAGCGAATCAACCGGTTGCTAACGAGTTGGTTACGTTCACTACTAGTGGCCTGCCCATTCCCGGCGATCCGGATCCGGCGCGTAACTTGTGTGTGCGTGCCTATCACCTGCTACAAGCTGATTACGACCTGCCACCCGTGCAGATGCACCTGCATAAGATCGTGCCTATTGGTGCGGGTTTAGGCGGCGGATCAGCCGACGCCGCTGCCACCATAAACCTGCTCAACGAGCAGTTTGCCCTGGGTCTGACGGTGGCGCAACGCGAGAACTACGCCCGTGAATTGGGTAGTGATTGTGCCTTTTTCATTCAAAACAAGCCTCAGTACTGCATCGAGAAAGGGGACGTTTTTGAGTCTATAAACCTCGACCTAAACGGATACCACATCCTGCTGGTATACCCAAACCTGGCCATCTCGACCGCCGAAGCCTACGCCGGGGTTACGCCCCGGCAGCCTGATACGCCTCTGCGCGCACTACTGGAGGCCCCTATTGAGCAGTGGCGCGACACAGTTCATAATGACTTTGAAGACAGCCTCTTCCCGAAGTATCCTTTGCTGGGCGAAATAAAGGCCCAACTCTACGAGGCAGGGGCCCTCTACGCCAGCCTCAGCGGCAGCGGCTCCACGCTTTATGGCATTTTTAACGCTCCCCCGAATTCACCACCCCCCTTTTCGCGTTACACTGTCTGGAAGAGTCAATTGTGAATGAGTGATTGATTGAATGAGTTGAAGCCAATGTACGCCTGCGTCAGCCTATTCACTATTCGCCCAATCACTCATTCACTCATTAATGCATGAGTCGTTTCACCAGGCGGCGGGAGCCGTTTCGTTTTATGGTCTGGTTGGGTATTGGGGGCAGCGTCTTGCTGTTTACGGTCCTGCTGGGCATTTATATTGTGCGCCAAACCGGGCCGGGCTGGGCTACTGTGGCCTTGCCCAACGTGTTTGTACTCAGCACAGTGGTCATTCTGCTTAGCAGCCTGACCCTGCACAATGCCAACCGAGCATTTCAGCACGAACAGTTTTCGGGCTACCGCATCAACATGGCCACCACGCTGGTGCTGGGTACGTTGTTTATTCTGTTGCAGGCCTGGGGTTGGCGACAAATGGTGCGGGCGGGCGTGGGGCTGGAAGGCAATCCTGCTGGCGGGTTCGTGTACCTCATTTCGGGTTTGCACCTGCTACACATTCTGGCTGGGCTGGTATTTATGACCATCGCACTGGTCGAGGCGATTCGGCGGCGGGCCTACGTTGAATCGTTTGTGTACAGCGTCAATCCGCCGAACCAGCTGAAAATCAAGCTAATCACGCTCTACTGGCATTTCGTTGATGTGCTGTGGGTGGTCTTGTTTATCTTCCTGCTTTTCCACCACCGCATCGCCTGGGCCACCTGGTGAGCGGTTTTTGGACAGGATTGGCAGGATGGCCGTGGCCTCGCACCGGGTGCCTAAATCGGTTTCCGCAAACAGTCTGCCGTATCTTCGCGGTTGGGTGATACACGCACCCAATTCTGTTTTTCGCATGAACTACATTCTCTTCGACGAGCCAGCCATTCGCACGGCTTTGTTGCCATTTACCTTTACCCGGCCCGTAGCTGGTATTCGCGTTGGTATCTGGACAATAACCGAAAAGTGGGAGCAGTGGCTTCAGAAGCCCATTTCGCACCTGACCGAAGCCTATTTGCAAACCAAGTTTCCGGCTACGTACACCGAACCTGAAACGTTGTACATCAACGGAGCAGCATGCCCATCGCGGGCGTTCCTGGCAACACTCGACACGCTGACTCCGGAGTCGGCCTTTGTGCTGCCCGACCAAACGGTGCTGGCCGTCCGGACAGCAAAAAAACTGGATAAGGCCCCCACTGCAACCGATTTTGCCATCGCCGACGCGGGTCCCGACAAGCCGGTCATGATTCGGCAGATGCCCGATATTTTTGCCCTGAATGGCGATCAGATCAAAGCCGATTTTGCCCAGATTACGGCTGGTCGGAAATCAGCACCCATCACAGACCCATTTACCCGCGTGTATGGTGCCGACAACCTGTTTATCGAAGAAGGTGCCACCATCCGCGCCGCTACGATCAACGCCGAAAGTGGTCCAATATACATTGGCCGTAATGCTACCATTAGTGAAGGCACCATCATGATTGGCCCGTTTGCGCTCTGCCACGATGCCACAGTGAACTGGGGCGGCAAAATGCGGAGTAATACCACCATCGGGCCATTTTGTAAGGTAGGCGGCGAGGTGGGCAATTCGGTTTTCTTTGGCTACAGCAACAAAGCCCACGACGGTTTTTTGGGTAATTCGGTCATTGGCGAGTGGTGCAACCTGGGGGCCAACGTCAACAATTCGAACCTGAAAAATGATTATGGCCCGGTGAAGCTGCACAGCTATGCCACTGGTCAGCTGGAAGATACAGGGCGGCTTTTCTGCGGCCTTATGATGGGCGACTATACCAAAGCGGGCATCAGCACCATGTTTAACACCGGCACGGTAGTGGGCGTCAATGTGAATGTGTACGGGGCCGGTTTTCAACCCAAACATATACCCTCGTTTAGTTGGGGTGGTGCCGCCGAAGGCTTTTCGCCTTACCGCCTCGACAAAGCCCTGCACGTGGCCCGCGAGTCGGTAGGCCGCCGCAATATTCCCCTCAACGACACAGAAGAGGCCATTCTTCGAACCGTGTTTTTAATGTACAATGCATAATGTACAATGAACAATGGCTTCGCACGCTGATATGTAGTGCGCGGAGCCATTGTCCATTGTACATTATGCATTGTTCATTCACATTATCTCCCCATGCTTTTCTCCGACATCGTTGGCCACGACGACACTAAGCAGACGCTGGTGCGGGCCGTTCAAACCAATCACCTGGCCCACGCGCTGCTGTTCGATGGGCGGGCGGGCAGCGCCAATCTCGCGCTGGCCCTGGCCCTGGCTACCTACGTTAATTGCGAAACCCGGTCGGGCAGTGGTGATGAGGGGGGGCTGTTTGGGGCCACGGCTGCCGCATTGGAGGCACCCTTGTCTGATGGCTGCGGGCGGTGTTCGTCGTGCATGAAAATGAGTCGGCTGGTACACCCCGATCTGCACATGGTGTATCCGGTAGCAAACCTTGGCAAGGGCAAAAACACCAGCGAAGCCGTACTGCCCGAATGGCGTAAGTTTCTGATCGACAATCCTTACCGTACATTGTCTGACTGGCTCGATGCCACCGGGGGTGAAAACAAGCAGGGTAATATTGCCGCCGAGGAAGCCCGGAATATTCTGCAGAAACTGTCGTTGAAAGCCTATGAGGGAGCCTACAAAATCATGCTCATCTGGTTGCCCGAACTGATGAACGTGGCCTCGGCCAATGCGTTGCTGAAGGTACTTGAAGAGCCACCCGAACGCACCTTGTTCTTGCTCGTTACTAACCAGCCCGACAAATTACTGGTGACTATTCTCTCGCGGGCGCAGCGCGTAGCCGTGCGGAATTTCACCGATACCGAAGTAGCTACCCACCTGCGCCAAACGCTCAACCTGGACGAAACCCGCGCTCGCCGACTTGCTTACCTCACCGACGGTAATCTGGCACAGGCCCTCAAAATGGGCCAAACCAAGTCCGACGATACCGTGGGGGATCAGCATGCCTGGTTTGCCGACTGGATGCGGGCGTGCTACCGGCAGGACCTGAACTGGCTCGTGAAGCAGGCCGATCAGTTCGACGCCCTGCCCAAAGACCGTCAAAAGGGTTTGTTTGATTACAGCCTGCGCCTTTGCCGCGATCTGTTTCTTTTCCAGCAAGGGGCTACGCAACTGCTGCGCCTCCCCGACGACGAGCTAAAGTTTGTCCAGAACTTTGGCAAAATCCTTCGCCCAGACCTCATCGACCGCATGGTAGGCGACCTCAACGAAGCGGCTTACCACATCGAGCGCAATGCCCGCCCCAAAATGGTGCTGCTGGATTTGTCGTTGACGTTCGCCAGGCTGATCAAGAATTGAGTTTACCGTTTTCCGTTGCTTCGCGTTGGGAAGGGTAGAGCGCGAAGCAACGGAAAACAGTAAACTATTCCTTCATCACCTTCACCACCGTTCTTACTCCGTCGGCGTTAATAATCAGCATGTAGATGCCGGGTGCAAACTGGCTTAGATCCAGGTCGGTCTGGAAGGCGGGGCCGGGACGGTCATGGGTGGTCGAATGAACCGTTAGGCCAGTAGCGTCGCTGAGTAACAGACTGACTTGCTGCGGGTTAGGCCAATCGCCCTTTATACGAAGTTGACCCGCCGTAGGGTTGGGATAAGCCATTACGGTCACGCCGGTTGGTTCAACACCCAGCGGATTCAGCACAGTGATCGTGACGCGACCCGACGCCTGCCCCACGCCGCAGAGCGTGTTGGTTACACCCAGCAACTGAAACGTAGTGGTACTGTCGGCCTGGAATGGGTAAAGGTAGGGCGACGTGGTGGCCGTAAACCGTTCAGTGCCGTAGCGATTGTTGGTTAGCGTAACCGACCACGGCCCCACCCCACTCAGGCTGATCGTCAGCGACGTTAAATCACCCCGATAGGCGGTTGCCGCCGCTGTGAGCACCCCCGTCAGGCTACCCCGCACGGTGAGTGGTGTGCTCACCGAACCAAGCAGGGCCGGGTTGCTGGCGCCCACCCGTACGCGGTAACCCGTACCAGGCAGGGCATCGGGGGGTAGCACCGCCGTGAGCGTAGTGGCACCAACGGTTCTGGTGGTTAGCGGACGATAATTCTGGCCGGTACTGTCGGAAAGGTAAATGGTGAACTGGTTGCCCGGGCCAAACGTCCCGCGCGTGTCAAGGGCTACGGTGAGCGTGCCGTTGATGCACACCTGCGCGGCTGTTCCCTGCGAACTGACGTCGGCCACCCGCACCTGTGTGGGCGAATTGGGCAACACCGTCACAGATACCGAACCACTAGCCTGCCCGGCACCGCATACGTTGCTGGCCTGCGCCACCTGATAGACGCCGGTTTGCTGGGGTGAAAACGTAAACGTATTGTCAAACGCTGTCAGCGTCTGCGACGAACCGTCTGTAAGGGTTAGAGACACGGGCAAAAAACCACTCACCACTTTCGCCGACACCGTTACGGTCTGGTCAGGATATTGCACGGAGCTGGTGGGGCGCAGGACCACTACGGGCGGGTCGCCCACGGTGATGCTGGGGAAATTACTAAACCCCGGCAGGTTCGGCACCGACGACTCCAGCACTACCTGATACGTCCCCGATGCCACACCCGGATCGACCGTAAACGGCAGACGGTCAATGGGTTTGGCCGATTGACCCAGCCTGATTTTGGCACCCGATGCATTCACCAGATAGGCCGTAAACCGGGCATCGGCGTTAAACTCACCCGATACTTCATACGACAAAATGGCCTGGTCGCCGCCACGGCAAATAAGGAATTTGCTGAGCGAAACAGACCGCAGACCGGGTCGGTAGGCAATACGCACGCTGCCGTCGGCCACACCAAAACCACAAAAAGCATCGTAGACCGATGAGATCTGATAGTTGGTGGTGGCAGCGCTGTTAGCCAGCAATTGCACCGTCACGGGCAGGTTGTCGATGGCGGCGTAGGTCTGGTTGTTAATCCGGTACTGAATCCGGCTGTCGAGGAGGGCGGGCAGGCCATTGTTTGGGTCTACCAGCTGTACACCGACGCTGTTCTGCTTTTCGTCGAGCAGAATTGTACCCGTGCTGGGTGGTACTAACCGAATCTTCGGATACCGGTAAACAGAAAAGGCAGTTGGTGTCAACGTACTGTAATATTGGTTGTTACCTACCGTAGTCAGCACCCGAACGGTATAGGCTGTGCGAATGGAAATCGTGTTGGCCAGAGCACATTTCAGGCGATTACCCAACCACCGGGCGGGCAGGGTCTGGGCCACATTACCGTTGAGCAGCAATTGCAGCGCGTGGGTAGCCCCGGCTGGTATATCACCGTGCACCGTCACGTGCACCGACAGCGAATCGTTTTCGCAGAAGGTGGTCTGGCTTAGCTGTGGTTGCAGCCAGAACGGTTGTACCCGCACGGTCACCGTGCCCGTTCCCGCGGCCACCCCGCAGGCATTCCGCGCCGACCGGAACGTGTAGGTTGTCGTTTGAGCGGGCATCACCGGCACGTCGGTAGACACATTGGTCAGCGTCAGCCGTCGACCATCGGAGAGGACCACGTCGGTGTTGGACGAACCGGTGGTGAGCAGGCGAAGTAGGGTGGCTTCACCGGGGCGGGCCACGGCCTCAGTAGCCCCCGACGGTGTGCTCAGGCGGACTACCTGCGTATGGTCTACGTAGACAAAGGAACGGGGCTGACTGCTGGGCGTTGGACCGCCAAGGGCTACTACCCTGATTTTTTGCACGCTGTGAATACCCAGATTACCCGGAATGGCGGCGGTGATAGGACTGGTGTTGCTGGCTCCGATGAGCTTACCCCGAAAAATACCATCGTCGTCGGCCAGTTCCACGCGGAAGGTATTGCCGGTGTTGCCCACCGCCGTAAACGGGATGGAAATGGTGCTGCCAGCGCAGATAGTGGTCGGAATTGGACCCATATACAGGGCGGTGGTATCTGTTTTCTGCACCGAAATAGCCACCGTTCCCACGGCTGTTCCCAGTCCGCACCGGTTCTGCACCGAGGCGACGCTGAACTGGCCATTTGCTTTCACCATTACCTCTATCGGCACCGCCAGCGCTTTGGCAGCGCCAGCACCCATATCGCTCGCCACCGTCAGCCGTGAGCCGTCGGAGAGGGTAACGTCGGTAGGGGTGGCATGACCAGCCAGCTGCGCAATGGGGTATACCAGTTGCGGGCGTGCTACCGTGATAGGGGCCGTGCTGAGGCTAAGCTGAGGCTTATCGGCGATGGCAATGGCGCGGCGAAAAATGCCCCCTGCGTTACCGTTTCGGGCTAACTGAAGGTAAAAATTACCCGTCAGCAGGTTCCCGGCCGGGCCATAGGCAGGGTTGGTCAGGTAGTCGGTGGGGAGCGGGCGGGGACTGGCCACCAAAATACCCGTGCCGGGCTGATTGCCGGGGGTAACGCGGCGCACGTCGAGGGTAACTTGCCCACCCTGAAACTGGTCGTCGTCGGTGTAGCCCGTGGCCCCGCGCAGGCTGTAGGTGGCGGGGTCAGTGGAGACAGTGGCCTCGTTGGTGGTGAAAAATACGCTTACTTCCTGCCCCGCACAAAGCGCGAGGGTCGACAGTGAATCGATGCGGAAACCAGGGCGCACCGTCACGGTGGCGCTACCACTGCCTGCCTCCGCCCCCTGTACGCCGCAGGTACTGTTTACACTTCGGAGGGTGTAGGTGGTGGTCTGGGCGGGCATCACCCGAAATGAGCGCGAGGGACCTGATTCCGTTGCCTTAAACGTTTGCTCGGTGCCGTCGCTGAGGGTTAGCACGGTAGTTCCTGTGGTTGGCACGTTGGCGTCGAGTAGCGCCGTTTGCCCAAAACCGATAGTCCGACTGCCCAACAGCCCTACCGTTGGCGACCGTCGCAGCTGGATGGTGCTGGCCTGATCACCGAAATTATCTTTATAAAACGCCGACACGCCCGCCGATTCTGAGAAAAGCCGCAGTCGGTAGGTTCCCCCTGCGGGCAGAGCAGGCACTACCACCCGCGCCGGGCTACCCGTACCCGATACAGACACAATATAGGCTTGTTGCCTGGGATCAACCGGCTGAAATTCAACCTTGTAGTTTGTATTGGCTAAGGGCCGATCTGTTGAATAGTGGACGTCGATGGTTTCGCCCGCGCAGGGTTCACGGGTAGACAGGCGGGTAACCAGCAGGCCAGCCGTACCCACGCTCACCGACGCTTCGCCCGCAGCTGCACCACGGCCACAGTTGTTTTCGAGATACGTAATTCGATAGGTTGTACTCTGTCCGGGCGTCAGGCTTAGTTGTGCCGCCCGCGCTAACTCATCGGTATATACGGAGATCGTGTCATTGAGCCGAACCACATATGGACCGCCGCCACTCAGCACCAGCAGGGGTTTGAACACCTCACCCGGATTGATGAAATAAGGCCCCGACACCGGCGATATAAGCTGGGCTTTGGGCAATTGCGCCAATCGAAACGGCGTGGAGTTGGTGTAGGTAAACGGGTTGGAACTGTAAACGCGCAGCCGGTAATAACTATCGTCGCGGTTGATGGGCAGGGGAACAAAGGCAACCGTTGCCGTAACGTTATCAACCAGTTTTTCCACCACATTGTCACCCGCGTCGATCAGGTCAATGCGCAGAGGTTCAGCCGGAATGAAATTGTTTGTGTACGAAAAAGCCAGCTGTATGGTGCTTCCGGCGCAGAGGGAACCGGGCAGGGGCTGAATTTTGATTGGTTGGGCCACAGCTACCCCGGCCAGCATAGCCAGCGTTGTCACTACCAGCCATTGGCTAAACGGCATAGCGCAACGTTCAACAAAAGCACGTTTAAGGGGATAAAGCGACCACATGCGGTAATAAAAAAGTTGGGTTGTCCGAAAATTAGCCATTTCTACCCGAACGGGTCCGGGTTGGGCGTACAATAGGCCGCATCTGTTACTTTATGGCGAATAAGTCTAATTACTGCGGATAAAATTTATAATTTACCACGATTTCATTGTCTTTTATCTGTTTCACGTGCGTTATCGCACAAAACCCCCTCCTTGTATGGCAATTAACCTACTGGAAATGGCCAAAGGCTATTTAACCGACGCCGTTGTGAACCGTGTCAGCGGCTCGCTAAACGAAAGCCCCGAAAACACGCAGAAGGCACTCACGGGTGCGCTGCCAGTTTTCCTGGGCGGCCTCATTTCACGTAGCAGCACACCCGAAGGACCTGGTTTTCTGACAGGTATGCTGCAAAACTTCATGCAGGGCTCATCAGCCTCACCACAGGCACCCGTAGCCGATGACGATCCCAACACCATGATGCAACAGGGAGGCGGACTCCTCGATTCTATTTTTGGCTCCAGCTCAGGACTCATCAGCGGCGCGCTGGCGCAATATGCAGGGGTGAAAAGTTCGTCGGCATCGGGCTTGATGGGCATGGCAGGCTCCCTTATTACGGGGCTGCTTGGCCGGCAAATGGCCTCGCAGGGCACCGGTACGAGTGGACTGGTCAGTCTGCTGGCCGATCAGCGTGAGGCCGTTTCAGCAGCTATGCCATCGGGCCTATCGTCGTTGATGGGTAATATTCCGGGGTTGGGTGCGCTGGGTGGCATGATGGGTGGCCTCACGGGCGCAGCCGGTTCGGCCCTCGGCGGCGTAACGGGCGGGCTGGGTTCAGCCATGGGTGGTGCCAGCAGCGCCGCATCAACCGCGTTCAACGATGTGCGGGGGGGTGCAACGGGTGAACCAGCCCGCATGGCCGACGATAATCGGGGTGGTAAGGGCTTTAACTTCCTGCCCTGGGTACTGGGTGCGCTGGCCCTTGCAGCGCTGCTGTATTTCCTGCGGGGTTGCGGCGACAAAAAAGATTCGACCGCCGTGACCAGTTCCACCATGAACGACACCACATCGGCTTCCACGCGTGATGTGACAGCTACCGCCACCGCCGATTCGATTGGTAACAACGCCGGGTCTATGATGGATACCGCCGCCAGTGCCGTGGGTAACGCTGCTGACAAAGCCGGTGATGCCATTGCGGGAGCGGCCGCTTCGCTGGGTGCTTTCGGCGCCAAAAAGTTGCCCGATGGCGTAGAATTGAACATCCCGGCCAACGGCGTAGAGAATCGCCTGATCGCCTTCATTGAAGACAAATCGAAGGCAGTAGACAAGAAAACCTGGTTCGACTTCGACCGGCTTTTGTTTGAGACGGGCAGTGCCAGACTTAAGCCCGAATCGCGTGAGCAGTTGCAGAACATGGCCGCTATTCTGAAAGCGTACCCGGCGGTGAACCTCAAGATTGGGGGCTACACCGACAACACGGGCAACGCGGCCAGCAACAAAAAGCTGTCGCAGCAACGCGCCGATGCCGCCATGGCTGAACTGATCAAATTAGGAGTCGACAAAACCCGTCTGGAAGCTGAAGGCTATGGTCAGGAGGTACCCGTTGCGGATAATAAGACGGCAGAAGGCCGCCAGAAAAACCGCCGTACTTCGGTGCGCGTAACGAAGAAGTAAGTTTATAGATGAACTGAGTAGCGAGGCTATTATGTGGCTCAGGGTTGAAGGTTGCTGTCGCCTGGCCCTTCGACAGGCTCAGGGTGACA
>NZ_JAFMYV010000022.1 GCF_017353185.1 Fibrella rubiginis
ATAGCCTTACCACTTTCTATTAACCTGTTCATGTAGTTCGTTTCACCTATGTAAATAGGCCTATTTTGTTGTAAAAAAAGATACCTATTTATGAAAAAATCCGGGTTAACCTACGCGATTATTGGTACAATAAACTAGCTAATCAATGGAGTTTAATGAGTTTATTGGGTTAATTATTTACGCTGAAAATGCAATTGCTTAAGTAGGGTAGCTTAGGCCCAGCGGGCCGTAACGTCGGTAGAAAATAGGCGTGTAGAGTCGATCAAGCCCCAGCGGGGCGTAACATGCGGTTGGGCTGGCCTCGCGCATGTTACGCCCCGCTGGGGCTAGGCCACCTGAGTAGAGCTACCCGTTTCTACCAACGTTACGGCCCGCTGGGCCTAAGCTACCCTACCTAGACTCCGTCGCTTTTTTTAACAACCATTGGCCCCCTTTACCCGACAGCAGTTGTCCGTTCTTATCGAACAAACCATTGGTAATCAGCCACTCCTGAAATTCGGGGGCGGGCTGAAGTCTCAGTAAATGACGGGCATAGAGGGCATCGTGGAAGCTGGTGCTCTGGTAATGCAGCATCACGTCGTCGGCACCGGGCAGGCCCATGATGAAGGTGACGCCCGCGGTGGCCAGCAGCGTGAGCAGGGTATCCATATCGTCCTGGTCGGCTTCGGCGTGGTTGGTATAGCAAATGTCGACACCCATGGGCAGGCCCAGCAGTTTGCCGCAGCAATGGTCTTCCAGTCCCGCCCGGATAATCTGCTTACCGTTATAGAGATACTCCGGCCCAATAAACCCCACTACCGAATTGACCAGCAACGGATCAAACGCCCGCGCCACGGCATAAGCCCGCACCTCGGCCGTTTGCTGATCCAGCCCGTGATGCGCGTTAGCCGACAAGGCACTCCCCTGCCCCGTCTCGAAATACATCACCTGCTGACCCACCGTACCCCGTTTTAGCGACAGCGTAGCCTCGTGGCCTTCGCGCAACAGGGCCAAATCAACGCCGAATGACCTGTTTACGGCTTCGGTGCCGCCAATGCTTTGAAACGCCAGATCAACCGGGGCGCCTTGGGCAATGGCCCGGAGTGTAGTGGTAAGGTGGCTCAGCACGCAGGTTTGGGTGGGCATGTCGTTGAGCCGTACCCGCAGTTGGTCGAGCATCTGAAGCAGTTGCACCGTGGCGGGGACACTGTCGGTGGCAGGGTTAATGCCAATCACGGCGTCGCCGGAACCATAGCCGATACCGTCGATGATGCTGGCCAGAATACCGCGCGGGTCATCGGTGGGATGGTTGGGTTGCAGGCGTGTATGTAGGCGTCCCCGCCCGCCCAGCGTATTGCGAAAGCGGGTAATTACTTCGCACTTTGCCGCTACGCTGATCAGATCCTGATTCCGCATCAGCTTCGACACCGCCGCCACCATCTCAGGCGTGAGTCCCCATGTCAGGCCCGTCAGCACCGCCGGCGTAGCGGTTTCGGACAGCAGAAAATCGCGAAAATCACCCACGGTGAGGTGGCTGATGGGAGCAAATGCAGCCCGGTCGTGGCTGTCGATGATCAGGCGCGTGATCTCGTCCTGTTCATAAGGGATGAGCGCTTCGTTCAGAAAAACGGCCAACGGGAGTTCAGCGAGGGCCATTTGTGCCGCCACGCGTTCTTCTGCCGTTTGCGCCGCCACCCCCGCCAGTTCGTCACCCGACCGCCGGGGCGTGGCCCGCGCCAACAGCGTTTTCAGGTCGTCGAACACGTAGGTCTGCTGGTGAACAGTGTGACGGAACATAGCGGTTGTTGGGTTGTTTGTGGGTTTGTCTGTTTGTTTGTCAACGGTAAGCAGCGTTCACGGCAGCAACAAACAAACAGACAAACCCACAAACAACCCAACAACCCTTCAGCTATGAAGATTTCCTGGCAAACGGCCTGTGCGCTGGTAATCTCGAATATGGTGGGTACGGGCGTGTTCACCAGCCTGGGTTTTCAGCTTAGCGCGGTGCAAAACACCTGGTCCATTATCCTGCTCTGGGTGCTGGGGGGCATGCTGGCCCTGATCGGTGCGTTTACGTTCGCTGAACTCGGCACCCATTATCCTGACGAAAACGGCGGCGATTACATCTTTATTTCGAAAGGACTGCATCCGTTTCTGGGCTACCTATCGGCCTGGGTGTCGCTGGTAGGCGGGTTTTCAGCCCCGGTAGCCATTGCGGGTAAAGCTATGGAAGCGTACCTGTCGCCGTTTGGGCTGGCTAATCCACGGGCATTGACGGTGGCCCTGATTCTAACTATGGGCGTGTTGCATTCGGTGAGCCTGAAACAGAGCAGTGTGTTTCAAAACAGCACCACACTGCTTAAAATCGGGTTCATCGGCGGGGTACTCGTACTGGGTTTTAGCCTGGCAGCTTTGCCCGGCAATGCCTTGCGGTGGGATAGCAGCTATCAGGCGGAGGTATTTACGGCCCCATTTGCGGTGTCCCTACTCTACGTTACCTATGCCTATACCGGCTGGAACGCAGCGGCCTATATCGTCTCGGAAATCCGCGACCCGCGCCGGAGCCTGCCCCGCGCCCTGCTGCTGGGAACGGTGGGCGTGGCGGCCATCTACGTTTGTTTGCAGATGGTTATGCTCCGCCACGCCAGCCTGAAGCAGTTGCAGGGACAAACCGACGTGGCCGTCATCGCATTTGGGCATTTGCTGGGGCCATCGGGAAGCCGCTGGGTGAGCGCGGGCATTGCCTTACAACTCATCGCTACCATGAGTTCCTATGTCTGGATTGGCGGGCGCATCACCCAGCGAATGGCCCAGGATTTTTCGCTTTGGCACTTTTTTGGCAAAAACTCGTCCCATCAGATTCCGGTGCGGGCCATCTGGCTGCAGATTGCCATTACACTGGGACTACTCTTTTCAGGTACGCTGGAACAGGTGTTGCTTTGTACTTCATTTGTGCTGCAACTCATGGGTACGCTGGCCGTGGCAAGCCTGCTGCGCACCCCTCGCCTACCCCATGCGTTCCACAGCCCGTGGCGTCCGTGGCTGCAATGGGCCTACATCGGTTTTAGCCTGTGCGTGCTCGGCTTTATTCTGGTCGACCGCCCCCGCGAGAGCCTCGTCGGACTGGCTATCGTGGCCGTAGGCGGGCTTACGTACTGGGTTCGGCCCGTGAGACAATAAAAACTAGTTTGTAGCTGGTCCTTATGGTCTAAACATTAAACTTTCCTTTTCGCAGTTGGTCAATAGATAAACGGCCGCGATTTGTGCGGCGGCTTTGCTCAACTAACCTACACAACTATGAACCGCTTTTCAACGCCACTGCTGGCCCTCTGTTTAACCGCCACTACCCTTGTGGCGCAGGCCCAGGGCGGCCTGGGACGTGCCATTCTGGAAGGTCTCGGCTCTATTACCCTCTCCGACGCTCAGGTAGCTGAATATTCGCGGCAGGGTGTGCAACAAATGGACGCCCAAAGCCCCGTGGCTGGCCCCAACGACCCCTACACGCAACGGCTTAACCGGATTGTAGCCCGGCATCATACCATTAGCGGTATTCCGGTCAACTATAAAGTGTATCTGGTGAAAGACGTCAATGCTTTTGCTGCCGGCGATGGCAGTGTGCGCGTATTCAAAGGCCTGATGGACATTATGACCGACGGGGAATTGATTGCCGTTATTGGTCACGAAATGGGCCACGTAGTAAACCACGACACCCGCGACGCCATGAAAAGTGGCCTCCGCCGGGCAGCTATCCGCGATGGCCTAGCCTCAACAAATGGGGCTCTGGGCCGCCTGTCGCGGTCGCAACTGGCGGGCATTGCCGACGGGCTGTATGGCGCAAAATTCAGTCGTCAACAGGAGACAGAGGCCGACGACTACAGCTACAAGTTTTTGAAAAGCCACGGCTATAGTGTACTGGCCTTGGCTACATCCTTCGAAAAGCTAGCCAAATTAGGTGGGGGAAACACCCTGGAAGTACTCTCTAGCCACCCCGACAGCCAGAAGCGAGCCGCCCGCGTCCGCGACCGTGCCCGCCGCGATGGGCTGAGGTAGCGGAGGGAAGCAAGAGGTGAGAGCCAAGAGCCAATATTGCTGACGCAAGCGTGCCTGTGCGTTAATAATCTTGGCTCTTGGCTCTCACCTCTTGCTTCTGACCTCACTTTCCCAAATTCAACCCGTAGGCGAAGCGGAAGTTGAAGATACTGGACCCTTGTTCGAAGCTGGTTTCGAAGGTGGTACCAAAGTCGATGACGTTGCCGTTGGCCAGGGGTAGCGCGTAGCCGAAAGCTGGCTCAAAATGGAAGGACGTAGCCGCCACTTCAGACACGCCAATGTCTACACCCAAGTTGAGGCCCACATGCAGGTTTTTGGCGAAATAAAACCGTGGCCCTACGTTCACCGGTATCCAGAAGTAAGTAGCCGGATACTCTGACGCATAGTAATAGCCGTAGTAGTCGTAATAGCCGCCGTACCGGTATGCTTTTTTGATGGTGCCCATCGAAAAACCCGTCTTGGCATTAAGCGTAAAATTTGACCCCAGCGGCATCTGAAACCGCCCACCCAGGCCCGTGGCAATGCCAGTGGCGTTGTATTTGCCAATGCCCACGCCAATACCCGTTTCAAGGAACACCAGGCTCCGTTCGCCAACGGTGGGCACGTGCCGCTGACGGGTGCGTGATTGCGCCAGCGTATTGGCCGTAATTGAAACTAGCAGCGAAAGAGCCAGCAGGGCAGATGTCAGTCCGTTTTTCATGGTGCTATGGTTGGTTGTGGTTGTCACTTATTTGTCAGCTACGAAAGCCAGTTTATCGGTGCCATCGTTGAGGTTAAAGATGATGTTGGACCCTGTAGCATCACCCACGCGCTCGCTGCCATAATACAATCCGTAGGCACCAGATGCCTGCTTCACTTCGATGTCGGTGAGGTCGAGGCTTTCCTGTTGCGTACCCACTTTCAGCGTGACTTTCAGATTGACAAACCCATCCTTCGGGCCTTGCGTAGCCACCACGGTACCCGAAACAGTGACACCGTTTTTGGTCACGGGCATACGGTCAATTTGAATGTCGGTTTGGCTGGAGGGTTGCTGTAGAGTGAATGAACTCAGCGTGTAGTTGCCCGCTACGGCAGCGGCAGGTTTCTGTGGAGCCACGTCGGTGGTTTTTTTGCAGGCCACTACGGGCAGCAGCATGATCAGGATAATCAGGATGCGGTTCATACGTTTTGGGTGTTTGAGCGTTGATCGGTTCGTCGTTCGACAAGGGCAAAGGTAGACCCCCGGAATGCCTCAGCTCAATACCTCATTTGTATGATTTTTTCAATTATCCTTTTGTAAATCAACCAGTTGCAAAAACAAAAAAGGGTGTCACTCTGGCCATTGACTGACCAGGGAGACACCCTTTTTTTAATCTGTCAGGGCTAAACACCCCCATTTTTCAACCGGATAGGGTCACTGATTTTACACCCGCCCCAGGTACTTATTTACGGCGGCTACTTTGGTGTGGACCTGAAGTTTTTCGTAGATATTGAAAATGTGCTTGCGTACCGTGGTAGGCGAAACAAACAGTTCGTCGGCCACCTCTTTGTGGCTGTATCCCTTCGACAACCGACCCAGAATTTCGCGTTCGCGGGGGGTCAGGACGTCCAGCTCGGTGTTGCGTTCAGCCTCGGCGGGGGCGGGTACGTTGAAGAACGACCCCACCACCTTCCGGGCAATAGAACTGCTCATGGGCGAACCGCCGTCGTGCAGTTCGCGGATGGCATCAAGCAGGCGGGCGGGCGAACTTCGTTTGAGAATGAACGAGTTAGCACCCGCTTTCAGGGCTTCAAATACCTTTTCTTCTTCGTCATAAATCGTACACATCATAAACTGCATGTCGGGGTGGCGGGGCTTCAGCAGCCGCACGCACTCGATACCGTTCATGCCCGGCAGGTCGATGTCCATCAGCACCACGTCGACGGGGTAGCGCGTGAGGTCATCCAGGGCATCTTCGGCGTTGACGTAGGTCTGTTTACACACAAACCCATCGGCCCCATTGACCAAAATGGCCAGCGACTGACGGATGTCGTCCTTGTCCTCGACGATGGCAACAATAATGGGCGTATTCATAGCGCAATGTTCAGAAAATGAGCAGGTCGATGCTATACTTCATTTGTAGTATTTTCTTTAGCGTCCAAAGTCTCGTTGTCGCTTGGCTCCAGCCGAGTGACCTATATCCAAGGGCCTCCGGCCCGTACTAGGAATTTGACATCATTTGGCCAACGGGACTCAACGTTAACTTGCGGGCCGGAGGCCCTTGGATATAGGTCACTCGGCTG
This sequence comes from Fibrella rubiginis, assembly GCF_017353185.1. GTDB lineage: Bacteria > Bacteroidota > Bacteroidia > Cytophagales > Spirosomataceae > Fibrella > Fibrella rubiginis. Next base: position 6,292 of record NZ_JAFMYV010000022.1, read on the forward strand.
GAGCCAAGCGACAACGAGCACTCTCATTTCTTGCTTCTCACCTCTTGTTTCTAATACGGAAACCGAACCAGCACACAGGTGCCCGCCTGTGTTGACTCAATATTACACGTGCCGCCCGATTCCTGCATTCGTAACGACATGTTGGTCAGCCCATTGCGGTGAATGTGAGCCAATGACGCGGGGTCGAAACCACGGCCGTTGTCGCAGATGTCAATGTGGAAAGTGCCGCCCTGTGTGGGGTTAGTCTGGGGGCGCATCCGTAACGTGACCTCGATGGCCTGGGCATGTTTGACCACGTTGTTCAGGGCTTCTTTCACCGTCAGAAACATGTTGCGGCGGTCTACACCCCGAATGATTACTTCGTCGGGCGACTCCTGAATATCGATTTTCAGTGTCAGCGGAGTGTTGTCGATAAACTCGCGGGCATACGCGCGGATGTAGGCGATGAGGCCGTTGAGGCTGTCGTTTCGGGTGTTCAGCGACCAGATAATCTCGTTCATCGACGTAACCATCGCCGCCGAAATTTCCGAGATTTTACCCACTTCGGGTACGGCCAGGGCATCCACGCGGGTTTTGGCTACCTCGCTCAATAACCCGATGGCGGTCATTGACGCGCCGAGGTCGTCGTGCATTTCTTTCGAGATGCGGGTGCGTTCTTTCTGCTGCCCGGCCAGCTCCGATTTTATGGCCGTTAGCTCCTGCTCCTGTTGGGCGGCAAGCAGGGCAGCGGCGGCAGTTTTCTGGCGTTGCCGGTAGTAGAGCCAGCCCAGCCCACCGCCTGCCGTCAGCGCCAAAACAGCCATGCCGGCTAGCCAGAGCCACATGGTTTGTCGGCGTTGGTCGGCTTCGAGGCGGGCGATCTGCGCCTGTTTTTCGGCAATTTTTTCCCGCGCTTCAGCCCGCCGCATTGTCTGATCATACGTTTCCAGTTGCTCCCGGATGGACAGGTTAGCCAGCGAATCCTTGTTGTTGGTGTATTGTTCGAGCCATTGATAAGCTGATTTATAATCACCGGATAGCACCGATAGGTCTACCATCTGCGCCAGCCACGATTGCTGTTCAGACAGGCCTGGTTTGAGCGTATCCATGATGGCGCGTGCCCGTACCAAAAAGGGACGGGCAGCGTTGGCATTTTTCTTGTCGAGATGGTTAGCCGCCAGATTACTCAAAACGCGAATCTCTTCGCTGGAAGCGCCCATTTTATGGCTTAGCACCAGAGCTTTGTTAAGGTAAAAAAAGCTCGAATCGTATTTATTAGTGCTCCTGTAGACGTAACCCAGGTTGTTATAGACTCTGATCACCATATCGACATCGCGCTCGGGTTTCAGGAGCCTGAGGGCCTGTAACGTATAGTTAGCTTCCTGCCGGTAGTTGTTCCGAACGCCATAAACCGCCCCGATATTGAACAGCGAACTGGCTATGTCGCGGTCGTTATTGGGCAGCGTTCGCCGGATAGCCAGCGCTTTCTGGTTATAGGCAATCGCCTGGTCGAGCAGGTCCTGTCGCTGATAAATAGCGGCCATGTTGTTATAAATCACCGCCTCATTGTCGCGCCGCCCCAGTGCCCTAACGTACTCAGCCATGTGGGCATATTGCCGGATAGCTTCGGCCAGATCACCCTGCCTGGCGGCCGTAATGGCCAAAGCCCCATGACTGATCATTTTGTACCGTTTTGACGTATCCGTGTTAGCCTGTTGCAGGGCCTGTTGGGCAATGGATTTAGCCTCGTCGGACCGCCCCACGTTATTGAGGGCAAACGCCAGCAGCCTCACCGCCTCGAAATAACCCCTGGCGTAGTTCACGCGCCTGGCTACGGTATAGGCTTTCTGGTAGTAGCCAAGTGCCTTTTTGGCGTCGCTGCTCTCAATGGCCTCACCCGCCCGCAACGAATTGCCCACGTAGGCCGTGTCGGTGCTATAGGCCGACGATTGGCCTGTGCTCGTATAACCCACGGAACACAAAATACTGACTAACAGAAATTTACCTGTGTACTGATGCGCCATAGCAGGTAGGTAGATAGAACAACAGTGGTAAGCGAAAAAGCCCCGCTTTATAATGCCAGCTCCCGTTAACCCCATCCACCCAAACACAAAAAAGCCGCCCCCGAGACAGGAACGGCTTTACGATTCTTCAGTTGTTGTAAAGGGATGATTAATGTACAATGAACAATGGATAATGTACAATGGCGCTTGCTTCTAAGCAGCAATTATGCGTAAGATCATTGTACATTACCCATTGTTCATTGTACATTAAAAAATGTATTTGTTCTCCGCAATCATCGCATCAGCGACGCGGCGGCGGGCATCTTTCAGGTTGATTGGCTCGATCTTGGTGAACCGTTTCAGGCCCATCAACATCACGCGCAGTTCGTCGCCTTCGGCAAAGCTGGTGATAGCGGCGCGACCGGCGTTGTTGATCTTCTCGACGGCTTCATGCAGGTAGGCCATGGCAATGTCTTTTTGCAGAGCCATGGCAGCTTCGCCTTTGATACCAATGGTTTTCTCCACGCGCAGCAGCACCGATTCAGCCACGTATACTTCGATAGCCATGTCGGCGATGTTCATCAGGATCTCCTGCTCGTGAGAGAGCTTGCCCATGAACTTCTGTGCGGCAGAACCAGCCACCATCAGCACGGCTTTTTTCAGGTTTTTCAGCACCTTCTTCTCGGCAGCAAACAGACTTTCGTCTTCGTCGCTGCTGAAGTCGGGGATCGACATGATCTCTTTACCAATAGCCAGGGCGGGGGTCATCAGGTCGAGTTCGCCCTTCATGGCCCGCTTCAGCATCATGTCTACCACCAGCATCCGGTTGATCTCGTTGGTCCCTTCAAAAATGCGGTTGATCCGGGCGTCGCGGTAGGCGCGTTCCATGGGGGCATCGGCTGAGTAGCCCATGCCGCCGTAGACCTGTACGCCCTCATCGACCACGTAATCGAGCACTTCCGAGCCGTGCACCTTCATCATGGCGCATTCAATGGCAAACTGCTCCAGGGCCTTTAGCTTGGCCGGCGCATCTTCCATGCCACCTTCTTTCAGGTCTTCAATCAGGTCGTCGATGTTCTGACCAGCGCGGTAACTGGCTGATTCAGAAGCGTATATTTTGATCGCCATTTCGCCCAACTTGTGCTTAATAGCCCCAAACCGCGAAATGTTGATGCCAAACTGCTTGCGTTCATTGGCGTACCGAACAGAATCATTCACTGCCTGCTTGGCTCCGCCAACCACGGCAATACCGAGTTTGATACGGCCAATGTTCAGGATGTTTACGGCAATCTTGAAGCCATTGCCCCGCTCCGACAGCAGGTTTTCAACGGGCACTTTCACATCGGTGAAAAACACCTGACGGGTGTCTGACCCTTTGATGCCCAGCTTGTGCTCAGGCTCGTTCATCGTGATGCCTTCGTAGGATTTCTCAACAATGAAGGCGCTTAGATTTTTGTCATCGTCAATTTTGGCGAAGACAATAAACAGGTCGGCGAAACCACCGTTGGTGATCCACATTTTCTGACCCGTGATGGTGTAAAACTTGCCATCTTCGGTCAGTTTAGCCTTGGTTTTACCCGAGTTAGCGTCGGATCCTGAATCGGGTTCGGTGAGGCAATAAGCCGCTTTCCACTCGCCCGAGGCCAGTTTGGGCAGGTACTTTCCTTTCTGCTCTTCGTTGCCGTAATACACGATAGGCAGCGTGCCAATGCCCGTGTGCGCCGACAGGGCTACCGAAAATGAATGCCCCGCGCCGGTTGCTTCAGCCACCAGCATCGAGGTATTGAAGTTCATACCAAATCCGCCGTACTCTTCAGGAACCGACGTGCCCAACAAGCCCAGTTCACCGGCCTTGTCCATCAGCGACGACATCAACGCGGGCGATTCAGCCTTGTCGATTTCGTTAAGGCGGGGCCAGATTTCGCGCTCCAAAAACTCACGGCAGGTAGCCGCAATCATTTGCTGCTCTTCCGTAAACTCTTCAGGGATAAACACTTGCGAGGCGTCGGTGTCCTTTATCAGGAACTCACCCCCTTTGATCGAAGCTTTGTTGTCGGTCGCAATCATCGTTCAGGAATTGTTATGCGTGCATACTATTTACGTGCAAAAGTGGTGAATAGTTCTATAAGTAGTATGCATGCATACCATTTTTTTTAGGCGACGCAGCATCGCCAATCGCCCGTATCTTGCGGCGTCAATCAACCCGATTTCTTTCGTAATGGATTATTTATCTACCGTTAGTAACACCACCTGGTACATCCTGGGGGGCATTGTGCTTTTTCTCATCCTGGTCATTGTGTACCTCCGCCAATCGGCGAAAAAAAGTCCGCGGGCAGTGGCGCAGGTAACGCAAAACGGCATCACGATCAAGGTAAACTACTGCCAGCCCCACAAGCGCGACCGCACCATTTTCGGCCACGTAGTAAAATACGACCGGGTATGGCGCACGGGAGCCAACGCCGCCACCCTCATTGAGTTCGCGCAGGACGTGCGCATCGCGGGCAACCGGCTGGCTAAAGGTCGCTACTCTCTCTACACCATCCCCACCCCCACCGACTGGACGGTGATCATTAACCGCCGCACGGGACAGTGGGGTATCAGCTACAAAGAAGCCGCCGACGTGCTCCGCGTCACCGCCACCACCCGCCCCTACACCCCACCCGCCGAACAGTTTTTCATCAGCTTTGAACCCCAGCCCGGCGGCGTCAACATGCTCCTCACCTGGGACGAAACGCAGGTCATCGTACCCATTCAGAAGGCGGCTTGATAGGCATATAGTACCAACTATATTTCTCCCTTTCTCATTATATTTGAGAAAAGACAAACGCTATGGAGGCAGTCATCGAGGAAATATCGGACTACGAACGCGAACGCGGTAAACCTGCGCCTTCGCTGAATCATACCTATGTGCAAAGCAACCTGTTGTTTGAATTGCACATGAAATACAGAGGTTCGTATTCAATCCTGCCCGAATTGGACTTATTGATGGCAGATGGATCAATCATGATTCCTGACATTGCTATTTATCATAAACTCCCTGTTGACTTCCTGCACGATATCCAATCGATGACAACGATGCCATTAACCGCTGTTGAGATCATTTCGCCGTCTCATCGGAACGCCGACCAGTCAAACGACGATATTCTGGCCAAATTTGAGCGGTATTTTGCAGCGGGGGTCAAGTCATGCTGGCTGGTTATTCCCAGCTTCAAAGCCATCTCAGTTTATTCTGCCCCCGGCACCTACCAGTTTTTCATGCACGATTCTACCCTCAGCGATCCCGCTACAGGTATCGAGTTACCGCTGGCTGAAGTATTTGAGTAGAATATTTCTCTAAACGAAAAACGGCTTCCACTGCGCAGTGGGAGCCGTTTTTCGTTTAAAAAAGCATCAGTTACCTTATTTTTCCGGCAGCAGAACAAACTGAATCAGGTTGTTGCCGAGGTACTTGTTGGCGGCGGCTTTTGTGCTTTCCACAGTCACGGTCTTCAGCAATTCGGGATTGCGGAGGACTTCCAGCGGGTCGTCGCCGTTGTAGTATTGGTTCGACAGGTAGCTGAGCCAGAAGCTGTTGTCTTTTAACTGCACCTCCTGTTCGCGGGTGGTTTCGGCTTTGAACTTGGCAATGTCTTTGGCGTCGGCACCATTGGTCTTCAACGCCGCAATTTCGCGGTTCACACTGGCGATAAGCTTTTGCACGTTCTCTGGGGCGCAGCCAAAATTGACCCGGAAGGTGTAGCGCGGCACAGGATAGCGGCCATAGGCACCGCTGGCGCTGACGCCATACACGCCGCTTTCATCTTCACGCAGCTTTTCTATCAGCTTGATTTCCAGCACCTCGGCCAGCGCATCGACCTGCACGGCGTTTTCGGGGGTCCAGTCGAAGTTACCTGTGTAGACGAGTTGCACAGACGCTTTGGGATCAACGCCCTTGCGCACAGTCTTAGTGAGTTGACCCTCCGGGGCGCGGATACCCAGGTCGCGGAAGTTTTCTTTTGCGCCGGTGGCGGGCAACCCACCCAGGTACGTTTCGAGCAGGGGGCGGATTTTGGCGACGTCGAAATTGCCCACGAAGGTGAACGTGAAGCCGCCCGCATCAGCAAAGCGTTCGTTGTAAATCTGCACCGCCCGGTCGAGGTTAATACGGTCGAGGTCGGCGGGGGTCAGGGGCTGGCGGCGGGGGTTATTATTGCCCAGCGTCACAGACACCGTATCCTGGAACACCTTCTGCGGCGTGGGCGTGGCGAGTTGGGCAGCCAATGCACTCTTCTGGTTCGACAGGAACCCAGCCACTACGTCAGGGTCGCGGCGGGGCTGGGTAAAGTAGCTGTAGAGCAGTTGCAGGGCCGTTTCCAGATCCTGCGGAGCCGCGCTGCCACTAATACCTTCGCCTAATTCCGAAATGTAGGGACTTACGTTCAGGGCTTTTCCCGCCAGAAATTTGCCCAACTGAATCTGGCTGAACTCACCCGTACCACCCAGCGCTATAAGCGTAGAAGCAAACCGGGCGCTCTGAAAATCGGGCAGGTCATAGAGCGACGTGCCGCCGAGGCTGTTGCCCGTAAACAGAATCTGATCGTTTTTGAACGTCGTGGGTTTCAGTACCACCCGCACCCCGTTTTTCAGCTTTAATTCCGTCACGCCGATCTTGTCGATCTTCGTTTCACTTACCACCGGGCCGGGGGTGGGTTGTTTGGGCAGCAGGGGCTTGTCAATCGTTTTGTCGTCGTAGGCAGTCAGGTCTTTCCCGGCGGCGTCGATGTAGCCAATCACCTGCTCAACAGAGGGCAGTTTAGCCCGATCTTTCTCCGGCGCCATCAGCACCACGGCCCGGTTTTCATTCCGAATGAACTGATCCACCAGGCCGTTGATATCCTTTAAAGCAATGCCCGACAAGGTACTTTTCAGGAAATCGTAATAGAACCCGATGTTCACAACCGGCTCCTGGTCGGTAAAGTTGCCTACGTACTGACCCACGTAGCTGGATGAGCGCGTTTTGTCGCGTTCGAGGTACGCCTGTTCGGCCCCGCGCAGGAGTTCGGTTTTGGCACGGGCGAGTTCGGTGGGAGTAAAACCGAACTGCTTCACGCGGGCGTTCTCGTCGAGCAGGGCACGGATAGACCGCTGGATGTTCCCTTCCTTAGCCACGGCAAAGGCCGTAAACGCGTCGAGGTTGCCCAAAAAGCCGCCGTAGTTGCTGTAGCCGTACAAAAATGGCGGGTCGGCCTGCTGCGTGAGTTCCTGGATCCGGTTGCCCAGCATGGCGTTGAAGAGGTCGCGGGCCACGTCGGCGCGGAGGTCGCCCAGTACCTTTTCCTTTACTTCGGGCCGTTTGTAAATCAGTTGCACTACGGTATTGGGCTGCTCATTATCGGTCACGATCACCACTTTCGTGTCTTTGTGGGCCGGGATCGTGTAGTTAGGCCGGGGCGTTGGCGTAGTGGCCTTCGGAATGCGCCCGAACTTCTCGCGGATCATAGCCTCCACTTTCTTCACGTCGAAGTCTCCCACCGCTACCACGGCCATTAGGTCGGGGCGGTACCAGGTTTTGTAGAAATCGCGCAGCACCTGCGGCTTGAACGTGCGGATGATGCTGTCTTTGCCAATAGGTAACCGCATGGCATAGCGCGAGTTGTTCAGGATGGCCGGAAAATACTTGTCGCGCATCCGTTGCTGTGCCCCCCGGCCCAGCCGCCACTCTTCCAGCACCACACCACGCTCTTTATTGATCTCGGTGGTGTCGAGCGAAATGTTGTGCGCCCAGTCTTCCAGAATCTGCATCGACCGCTCGAACACGTTGGCCGAATCGGTCGGGACGGGCAGTTCATACACGGTCTCGTCGAAGCTGGTATAGGCGTTCAAATCAGCCCCAAACCGAATACCCGACGACTGCAAAAAACTCACCAGCTCATTTTTGGGGAAGTTTTTGGTGCCGTTGAAGGCCATATGCTCCATGAAATGCGCCAGGCCCTGCTGGGCGTCGTTTTCCAGCACCGACCCCGCCCGCACCACCAGCCGGAGTTCGGCGCGGTTGGCGGGTTCGGCATTCTTGCGGATGTAGTAAGTCAGGCCGTTGGGCAGTTTCCCCACCATCACGTCCTTGTCGAACGGAATGGGCGCGGCCAGGTTGAACGGTTTGGGCGGGGCGGCTAGTTTGGCGGCTGCTTTTGTGCCCGGTTTTGGTTTTGCCGGTGCCTGTGCCCAGCTACTATTGGCACAAAAAAGTACCGCCAGCATCAGCAGAAGCGGTTTTCTAACAAGTTGACACATAGGTTAGTGATGAATAAGGCACGCGTATTTGTGTAACCAAATGTAGATAGGAACGGATTCCGGTATTGATAAATTATGCCGAAGCTGTCAACTGGTTGGTTAGACCAGTGGCTAAGGTTTGCCTGTACTAACGCTGTATCTACTCACTACCGGTGTACTTTTGCGCCCGATACATTAATCATACATCATCCACCATGAAAGTTTTCTTTTCATTTTGCCTCGCACTGACCGTGACCGTGGCTGCTCAGGCGCAGTCTATCTACAAACCGTTTAAAGTCAACGTATCAATCGGTGCGGCTATTCCAAGTGGCGGCGGCGGTGCTTTGTTTGCCATTGAACCTAAATACGGTATCAATGACCAGATCGACGTTGGTCTGCGTATTGAAGGGGCTGCTATGGCCCGCAACGTAGTTGTTAATGGCAATACCAGTTCAGGTGACGCTCAGTTTGCCAGTTCGTTTATCCTGACGGGCAACTACATGTTCTCGGACGAAGGCTTCCGGCCATTTGTGGGTATCGGTGCCGGTATTTATGGTGTAGCCGGCACAGGCTTCACTGCTACCAGCGGAACGGGCGGCACAGCCACCAACGGCAACATTGCGGCAGCCTCGGTATTTGGCGGCATGGGTCGGGTTGGCTTCAAAACCGGTCACTTTGTTTTGGGCGTTGAATACAACCTCATCCCCAACTCAAATTCAGTGGTTTATGATAGCCAGGGCACCACAAAAGTTGGCACCTCGGTACAAAGCAAAAACTCGTACGCAGGTATCAAAGTTGGTTTCGACATTGGCGGCGGCCGTCGGTAGATTTTTTAAGTTTAAGGTTTAAAGTCCAAGCGTCCAACGTTCTTCTCGCCTGTCGGGAGAGCAACGTTGGACGCTTGGACTTTAAACCTTAAACTCACTTGTGAACATTGCCCTTATTGGCCCCGGCAAGGTGGCCCACCTGCACGCGCAGGCTACGCAGCAACTTCCCGGCGCGACACTCGTAGCTGTTTGTGGCCGTAACCCCGACAAAACTGCCGACTTCGCCCGGCAATACAGCATTGCGCCTTATACCAATGTCGCTCAGATGGTCACGCGCGAAAACGTCGATGTCTGTGTAGTGCTTACCCCCCACCCCAACCACCGTGACCCCACCGTGGCGGCCTTACTAGCTGGCGCTAACGTACTGGTGGAGAAACCCTTAGCTGCTTCCGTAGCTGATTGCGATGCCATGATTGCCGCGGCCAAACAGGCGGGTAAACTGCTCAGCGTGGTTAGTCAGCGGCGATTCTATGCACCTAGTCAGCGGATTCGGGAAGCCATCGATTCGGGTAAAATTGGCCTGCCCGCGCTGGGCATGGTGCAGATGCTGGGCTGGCGCGACGAGGCCTACTACCGGTCTGACCCCTGGCGTGGTTCGTGGGCGCATGAAGGTGGCGGGGTGCTGGTCAATCAGGCCCCGCACCAACTTGATCTGTTGCTCTGGTACATGGGCGAACCCGTGTCGGTCTACGGACAATGGCGCAACGTGAACCACCCGTATATTGAGGTAGAAGACACAGCAGCGGCCATTGTACAGTTCAAAAATGGGGGCATCGGCAACATTGTAGCCAGCAACAGCCAGCGACCCGGCCTTTATGGTAAAGTGCATATTCACGGGTCAAGCGGGGCGTCGGTGGGGGTGCAGACTGATGGTGGCAGCATGTTCATTGCGGGCCGGTCGGGCATTCAGGAACCACCCGTCAACGACATCTGGATGGTGCCCGGCGAAGAGTCCATGCTGGAACAGTTTAAAGCGGAAGACCACGCTTTTTTCGGCCAAATCAACGCCCTAACCCATTATTTCGGGCTACAACTCGCCGATTTCTGCGCTGCCATCCGCGAGGAAAGGCCCCCCGCCGTCACGGCAGAAGACGGCCGTCGGGTGGTGCAACTGTTCGAAGCTATCTACGAATCGCAGCGAACGGGGCAGGCAGTGCAGTTGTAGCGCTTGTGTGGTATTGAGCTGATTAGCTACGCGCTTCGGTGGGCTGACGGCTGGCCCTTCGACTGGGCCGGTCCGCCGGTGCGGTCCCCGACAAGCTCAGGGTGACAGGAAACTAGAATCAAATCTACTGAACTGCTCTAGATGGGCTGTCACCCTGAGCTTGTCGAAGGGCTTGAAGCGCGAAGCCCACTACCGCACAAAGCCGCCCTGGCCTTACAAAATCCCGTTAATCAAATACGTCTGCTTATTGAACGTCACAACCTCGCCCACAGACTTTCCACGTAGCAGTGCTCCGATAGGCGACGCTGGCGAGACGGCCATGTAAGGTTGCCCATCAACCAATAACCGACCGGCACTGATGGCGATGTAGAAATTTCCTGCCGAGGTCAGCACTAAACTGCCTGGCCGAACAACGGGGCCGGGCGGAGCCAAGGGGTCAAGGTGTTCCAGTTCCTGACGCATTCGCTGGGCATCGGCCAGGAGTTGGGCGTGGCGGTCGCGCTCTAGCTGAGCCATGGCGCGGCCCGTTTCGTATTTGTCTCCCGCCGAACTTTTCGATTCTGCATTAGCCGATTCCTGCGCCGCTGTCATCGCCTCCGTAGCGGTTTGAATGCGCTGCTGCACATAAGCCATACAGGCGTCGTAGAGGTGGTTTTTCATCGTAAAGAAGCAAGAAATGAGAGCCAAGAAACAAGACCAACAAGCTAATGGCCCGTTCTTGTTTCTTGACTCTCATTTCTTGCTTCTCAATTTATTTATTTCAACGCCGGTGCGATAGCCTGTTTCCAGACGTCATAGCCGGCGGCGTTCATGTGCAGGCTGTCGGCGGTGAACAATTCGGGGCGGGGCTGTCCGGCGGCGTTGAGCATGGGCGTATACACGTCTACGAAGGATGTATTTTTCTGGCCGCTCAGGTAATTTTTGATCAGTGCGTTGGCCTCTGTTTGCACTGCCATTTGCTGCCGACGGGCCGGACTGGGTTTAATTGACACGTAGGTAAACGTGGCACCGGGCACGTTTTTCCGTACCAGCATAAACAGGGTCAGCACGTTGTTATATACTTCGCGAGCAGTCTTTTTGCTCTGTGCGATATCATTGTCTCCGGCGTAGAGCACCACCTGCCGGGGTTTGTAGGGCGTAATGATGCGCGGCGAAAATTTAATCACGTCGGCCACCTCTGAGCCACCAAAACCGCGTTGCAAGACGGTCTTTCCCGGAAACGCTTCGCTTAGGCCAGGCCATAGCTTGATCGATGAACTGCCCACAAACAGAATAGGGTTAGCAGGCGGGGGAGTAGCCTTATCTGCTGCTTCAAACGCGGCGATCTCGCTTTCATAATTGGCGGCCTGTTGCGCCCATCCCGACAAGCTTAACAACGTCAGTAACAGGGCTATCGCTTTAGTTTTCATGGTCTATATGGTTAATTGTATAGGTAAGACTGATTTGAGAGCGAAACGTTTAAAGGAGGAGAAGCAAGAGGCAAGAAGTGAGAAATAAGACGTGAGGACAATTCTTGTTTCTTGCCTCTCACCTTTTGCTTTTCTCTTTCAAATAAACGGCACTACGGTTTCCAGCTTCATACCACGCGAACCCTTAATCAGGATGTGGGTGTCCTGCATAGGGTTATCGGCGATCCAGTTGTGGAGCGAAAATTTGTCGGGGAAATAATAAGCTTTGGGCAGGGCGGGCAGGGCATATTTCATGTCGTGGCCCGATAAGATAACCAGGTCGAAGTGCTGCGCGGCTACCAGTTCGCCCAGAGCGGCGTGTTCGGCCTCGCTTTCGTCACCCAGTTCATACATGTCACCCAGGATCACGGCCCGGCGTTTGGCCTTTTGCTGTCCAAACTGCTGTACCGCCGCCGCCATCGACGAGGGGTTGGCATTATAGGCATCGAGCCAAACGGTGTTGGTGCCCTTCGTTATCCGTTGCGACCGGTTGTTGGTCGGGTTATAATCGGCCACGGCCTGCAGGGCCTCGGTCTGCGGCACGTCGAAATAGGCTCCCACGGCCAGAGCAGCGGCCATATTGGCAAAATTATACAGTCCCGGCAAGTGCGTGACTACACGTGGTTTGGCGGCAAAATCGGTGGTGGCGTCTTCAAAAATGACTACTGGTGCTTCCTGTTCAATGGCATATTGCCCATCAGTCCAATAGGGAATAACCTCACGGAACTGGCGCTCGGCGACCATGGCACGGAGAGTTGCGTCCTGCTGATTTACAAACACCGTACCGCCTGTTTCGGCCAGGTAATCAAACAGTTCACCCTTGCCTTTACGTACGCCTTCCACGCCGCCAAACCCTTCCAGGTGCGCTTTGCCTATATTAGTGATCAGCCCGTGGGTGGGTTCGCAAATGCGGCTGAGCATGGCAATTTCCCGTTGATGGTTCGCTCCCATTTCAATCACGGCCATCTGCGTGTTGGCGGGGTCGATACGTAATAGCGTCAGCGGTACACCAATGTGGTTATTGAGGTTACCCACCGTCGCCTCAACGCGGTATTTCCTGGCCAGCACCGCCGCCATCAACTCTTTCGTAGTCGTCTTACCATTCGAGCCGGTCAGCCCTATTACCGGAAACGTAAATTGCCGCCGGTGATGCCGGGCCAGATCCTGCATGGCGGTCAGCGCGTCGGGTACGAGCAGGCACCGGTCGCGGTCGGCGGCCAGGGCTTGGTCGGCCACGGCGGGGTCGTCAATGAGGGCGTAGCGGGCACCTTCGGCCAGGGCGGTCAGGGCAAATTCGTTGCCGTTGAAGGTGTCGCCGCGCAGGGCTACAAACAAACAGCCGGGCGTGATCTGCCGGGTGTCGGTGGAAATACCCTGACAGGCCAGAAATGCGTTATACAGTTGCGGAAGCATGTTTTTGTCTTGTGTTTGTTATAGCCTGACTGATAGAACGCAGATTATTATGATCTTATCTAATCATATGGATCATAACGATCTGCGTTCTATCAGCCAGGCAATAGCAAACTTGTCTTTTGATCAAAATTAGTATGCCATACGGATTTACGCTGTTGCTTTGGTTGACCGGTCTGATGGCGATGGCACAAACCACGCCGCCTATTACGGTGAAATACGATACGCAGCCCATGGTTACGGCCAACGGGCGGCTCCTGCTCAACGCCTGGGCGGGGGGCCTCAACGCGGCGCAGTTTGCCACCATGAACCTAAACGCCGACGCGCAGCCCGATCTGGTGGTTTTTGATCGTACCAACAACAAAATCAGCACGTTTCTCTCCACCACCAATGCCACCGGCGGTAGCATCTGGCAGTATGCTCCACAGTACGAAGGCTCCTTTCCGAAGGTTGGCAACTGGCTGATTTTGAGCGATTATGACGGCGACGGTCGCAAAGACTTGTTCTCATCGGCACCGGCGGGGATTCAGGTATGGCGCAACACGTCAACCGGCGGCACAGTAAGCTGGCAAAGCGTGGTAAACCCGCTGTATCATGAGGGCTTCAACGGCCAAACCAACCTCTACCTCTCTCCGACCGATGTACCTGCTATTCTGGATTATGACGGCGACGGCGACGTAGACATCATTGCGTTCGATTATGCCGGGGGCAACACGGCCGTTTATTATCAGAATCTGAGCAAACAGCGGCAAAACACCGTGGCCGTGCCGGGGCTTGATTTTAAGCGGCAGGGCAATTGCTGGGGCAATTTTGAGAAAGAGTTTTGCAACGATTTCCGCTTCGGCATCAGTTGTGACGCAGGTGGCCGGGTGGGCATTCCCAACGCCCGACCCGAGCACTCCGGCAACGCCCTGGCCCTTTTCGACGTCAATGGCGACGGTAGTAAAGACATTGTGTTTGGCTATGTAAGCTGCAACAATCTGGCGGCGATCTACAATACTGGCCCCAATTCGGAGAAGGCCAATTTCACCCGTTTCGACGCCGATTTTCCGAAGGTAAACCCCGTTAAGTTCCCTGTTTTCCCCGCTGCTTATTTTGAAGACGTTGACGGCGACGGACTAATCGATTTGCTGGCCACGCCCAACGTGTCGTCGAACGAGGGCTATCTGTTTGATTTCAAGGCATCTACGCTATTTTACAAAAACAAAGGCACGGCTACGAAGCCAAATTTTACCTACGTACAAAACGATTTTCTGCAGGCTGACATGATCGACGTGGGCGAAAACGCCGCGCCTGCCTTTGCCGATCTTGATGGCGATGGTGACCTCGACATGCTCGTGGGGCAGGCAGGATCACCCGGTACCAATGGCTACCGCGCCCGGCTCTGGCGGTTCGACAACACCGGCACAGCTGCCAAACCCTCTTTTACACTGACCAACACCGACTTTTTGGGCCTGAGCAAGAGCGATTCGCTCACCAACCTGCGGCCTTACTTTGTTGATTTAGACGGCAATAAGCTGCCCGACCTGGTTATTTCGGCGACCTCGCCAACGGGTAATCTGCTACGGTGGGTACCCAACATGGGGTTGGTGGATCTGGTAAACCCGTTTACCTGGCAAGCCGCCCAGCGCATTACACTGCCCGTTAATGCATCGCCCGCCGAGGCGCTGGCTTTCGGCGACGTCGATGCCGATGGTAAGCCTGACATGCTGGTAGGCGGCAACGCGGGCAACGTGTCTTACCTACGCAACACCACTCCAGGCGGCACCAGCCCGACAGTCACGTTTGCGCTCCAGACCACAGCGCTGGCGGGTATTGGCCTGGACCTCTCGAACCGTAACCCGGCGCTGGTTTTTGCCGATATGAACGCCGACGGTAAGCCTGAACTGCTTACGATTAGCCGCCCTGGCACGGTTAACTTGTATCGCCTGGCCGACAAGCCCGAACAGCCCGGCACCCGCCTCGATTCGCTGACGGGCCTGGGCTTTCCGGGTCTGAATGTGCTCACTGCCGCTGCCGACCTCACCGGCGACGGCCTGCCCGATCTGATGATTGGTACCCAGGCCGGGGGGCTTCGGTTTGTGCGCAACACATCCGAAAAACCGCTTATCCTGGCTACAGAGACCTTTTTTAAGCCGTGGGCATACCCCAACCCAACCGACCGCTTTGTTACGATCATGCCTCCCCACGCAGGTTCTCTCGATGTGCTGAGCACCGACGGGCGGCGGGTGCTGGCGGGGCAATTAGTAGTAAAACAGGCTGAGTGTAGACTTGATCTGGGCAACCTGCCGGGAGGCGTATACCTGCTGCGCCTCACGGCTCCGGGCGAACCAACAAAAGTCAGCCGCGTGGTGTTAGGTCGGTAAACACATGCGTTATGGAAAACCTTAATAACTCCGATCAGCAGCGCGTTGATCAAAATTCGGGCGGGCCGCTGGAAGGTATGTCGCCGCAGAGCGTAAACATGCCGGGTAATGACGTCAACGAAGAAAATGCCGTTTATGCTGAGTTTGGCCTCGACGGGCAGCCCGACGTGATGAACCCCGGTGATGAAGAGGCCTCCGATACCATTCTTTATACCGACAACGCCGTAGCTACCGACATGACCGATATGGTTTCGGATACAACCCTGGACGACAGCGACCTTCCCGCCGAATTCTACAATGACGTAGACAACGTGAGTGAGGCCAAACTGGAAGCCGAAATGGACATGCTCGACGACGAGGCTGACGATGATGACCGCAACGCTGAACTAGGCGAAAACTTCAACGGGAGGGCATAAAAGGAAGTTTAATGTTTAAGGTCCAAAGTCTAATGTTGCTCCGTCAGACAAGCGCGAAGCAACATTAGACTTTGGACCTTAAACATTAAACTTCCTTTTTATGCCCTCCCGTAACAATTTCTTAACAAACCCCTCGCCGAACTCCCTCAAAGTATGGGCAACTTTGCGGTGGCGATCAGTACCGCCAAATCCGTAATTAACTCATATACACTATGTTCGGCTTAGAGACCGGCGTTTTTGTACTTCTGGCTATCTGTCTGTTAGCCGCCTGTGCCTTCGAATTCATCAACGGTTTTCACGATACGGCCAACGCCGTAGCCACTGTCATCTACACCAATTCGCTGCAACCTACTCAGGCCGTCATCTGGTCGGGGATATGGAATTTCATCGGTGTTGTGACTGGTGGCGTAGGGGTCGGCATGAGTATTGTCAACCTGCTGCCCGTTGAACTACTGATTGATCAGAACATCTATCATAGTATTGCCATGGTGCTGGCGCTGTTGCTGAGCGCCATTATCTGGAACTTTGGCACCTGGTATTTTGGCTTACCCGCATCGAGTTCGCACACGCTGATCGGGGCTATCCTGGGTGTAGGGCTGGGGTATGCCCTGCTTCCCGACAACACTACGGGGGTTGCCGCTGTGAACTGGGGCGAGGCCGAGAAGGTATTTCTTGCGCTGTTTTTGTCACCCCTGATCGGTTTTGGGCTGGCCGTGGTGCTCATGTTCGTGCTACGCCGTAGCCTGAACAAAGATATGCGCAAGCAGCTCTTCGACGAACCGCATCCCGGTCAGGCCCCACCGCTATGGGTACGTGGGTTGCTTATTACCACCTGCACACTGGTCAGTTTCTTTCACGGGCGCAACGATGGCCAGAAAGGCATTGGCCTCATCATGCTGATCCTGATTGGTATTCTCCCTGCTTATTTCGCCATCAACACCCGCCTCGACATCAAAAACCTTCAGCCTGACCTGACCACCGTGCAGCAAAAGGTAGCCATGATTGATACGAAGCTATTGAGCAAAACTGACCTCGACCGTATTCAGAAGATAAACGCCAGCATTGCCAGTCTGCAACCTGCCGTTACGACGGGAAATTACCCTAAAGGGGGCGGCATGGATATCCGGAAAGCATTGCTCACCATCAGTAGCAACACAAAGCAACTTATTGGCAGTGAAGATGTTAAGCTAAGCGAGTCTGACAAATCGGCCTTGCGCAAAGCGGCCACTATTGAGGAAGAAGGCTTGCGGAAATATACCGACCACGCCCCATTCTGGGCTATACTGATGATTTCGCTCTCGCTGGGCTTCGGCACCATGATTGGCTGGAAACGCATTGTGGTTACTGTGGGTGAAAAGATCGGCAAATCGCACCTGACCTACGCCCAGGGTGCCTCGGCCGAACTCGTGGCGGCCACCACTATCGGTCTGGCATCAGGCCTGATCCCGGGGTTCAAAGCACCCGTGAGCACCACCCATGCCCTGTCGTCGGGTATTGCCGGGGCCATGGTGGCAAGTAAAGGGATCAAAAATTTACAAGCTAAAACCGTGCAGAGTATTGCTCTTGCCTGGGTACTGACCCTACCCGTGGCGATACTGCTGTCGGCGTCGCTGTTTCTTATATTCCGGCTGATACTTGGGTAGCGTGATCTTCAGTAAACTGGAGGCTCCCTTTACACCCCCGCTACAGCTTCCAGCTCCAGTTTGAAACCATAGTGTAGTACCGGCACGGGCACCACAGCACGGGCAGGTTTGTGGTCGCCAAAGAAATCAGCGTAGAGGGTATTAATTATGCCCCATTCGGCAATGTCGGTCAGGTAGATGCGCACGTGAATGACCTGATCGGGCGACGAACCGGCGGCAGCCAGAATGGCCCGGAGGTTGGCCAGTACAGCCTTGGTCTGGGCGGTAATGGAGGCGTCGGTCAGCTTGGTACCATCGGGCAAAATCGGTAGAATACCAGCCAGATAAGCCGTTTTCTCATGCACGATGGCCTGCGAGTAATGCCCTCCGGGAGGGGCTGCATTGGGAGTTTGAATACGGGTCATGGAACGGATTTAGCAACTACATACAGGCAGCGCATACCTTTGTCTGATCAAAAATACTCTAATCGCAATGACCTTCCGCGCTGCCAACGACACCGACCGCCCCGCGCTGATTGCCCTGTTGACGCAGGCTAACCTGCTCACCGACGATCTGCCCGATGAGCTGTCTACCTTTTTGCTGGCTTACGAAGGAGACACGCTGGTAGGCGCAGCCGGGCTTGACCTGGTGGATGAGTTTGGCCTTCTGCGTTCGGTAGCCGTGGCACCTGATCACCGCGGACAGTACCTGGGCCATACGCTGGTAGAGGGGGTGCAGCAAGCAGCACTGGCGCACAATTTCACTGACATCTATCTGCTTACAACTACCGCAACGGCCTTCTTCGAGCAGTTAGGCTATGAAGTAATTGACCGCGAAGCCGTACCTGAAGCCATTGCCCAAACTCGCCAGTACCGCGAACTCTGCCCCGATTCGGCCATTGTCATGTATCAAAAAATGGTATGAAGTTTAAAGTCCAAAGT
>NZ_JAFMYV010000023.1 GCF_017353185.1 Fibrella rubiginis
TCAGTCGCGTCAGTTTCCCTAAATGCCATTTTTCAAGCCACTTTTTTTCACAACAAGCTCTTGTGTATTATCAATATCTCTTGTTTAACACTTGTAAGGCGAAATTTTAGCAAATAACTACCTGATTACTAAATAGTTGCGCTGTGGATAACTTTTATAAAGACGCGTTTGGTCGGTAATAAAGACGCGTTTGGTCGGTGAAACCTGCTTAATAAAGACGCGTTTGGTCGGTGAAACCTGCTTAATAAAGACGCGTTTGGTCGGCAGAAAAGACACATTTAAAATACTTTGAGCTTTTATTAAGAGTCTTTTTTATATTTGCCTATAAATCAGTCTGAGATGCCTAAGCCTGTAGAAATTTGGCAGGACAACGTATTAACCGTTGCTCGATACGAAATGACCGAAGCAGAAAAGAACATTCTGTATATGGTCGTCGCTCAAGTGCGAAAAGAAGACCCCCCGATGAAGATGTATCAAGTATCGGTAAAGCAAATGGCGAACCTAACCGGCTCCGATGAGCTAAAGTTTGAGACTTATAAAAAGGCCACAGAAAAGCTTGTAGGGCGTGTCTTTCAGACTACTCTACCTAATGGCAACCTTTTACAAGCAAGCTTCTTTGCATCAGCCGAGTACAAAAAAGGCACTGGTATAATTGAGCTTGAGCTATCACAGAAAGTACGACCTTTTTATGTTGATCTAAGTCAACGCTTCACCAAAATTCAATTGGTGGCCGCGATCTCGCTTAATTCGGCCTACGCTAAGCGGATTTATGAACTTCTTTGCATGTACAAAAACATGAAGGATAAAACCTTCACCCGTAATTTGGTTGAGCTAAAAACAATGCTGGGTGTCATTGACCCAAAAACTGGAGAGGATAGTTACCCAACATGGACCAAGTTTGAAACACGAATATTGGAAGTAGCAGCGAAAGAAATTAACGGCCATACTGACTTGTCGTTTACATACAAACCTGTCTACGGTAATCGCCCTGGGCGTGGCCGTAAACCAGTCGTCGAAGTCGAGTTTGAGGTATTCTATCAGGCTAAACCCGAACCGGCTCAAATGTCAAACCTGCACGAGCGGTTGGTTAAGCAATTCCGGCTTCGGCCCGATCAGGCGGATACCGTGCTGGCCACTCACTCAATTGAGGTTGTTACCCGCCAACTCTACGATATTCAAATGAAAGCAGCCGATGGCAAGGTGAAGAACGTGGGCAGCTATACAGCCAAAGTATTTGGCTTAGAAACGAAGGGAAAGGAAAAATAAGGGGAATGGCTGCGAATCGGTAGATAGGGGCGTACAGAGCCTAAAAACACGCTAAAAAGGACAGAACTTAGTATCTTGTTTGTATGAAAATCGTTTTAGACATCCCTGACAGCAAAGTGGGCTTCATGATGGAGTTGCTACGGAGCCTGTCGTTTGTGAAAACTAAGCCGCTACCGGTAGGCATATCTAATGAAAAAGCCCTGTTTCTGACCGAACTGGGGGAAGCGGTCGAAGAATTAAACGACGTACTGGCTGGCAAAACGCAGGCCCGTGACGCTTACGAATTACTCGATGAGTTATGACCTTAAACGGTTGCCAACCTTTGACCGTCAGGTGAAACGACTGGCTAAAAAATATCCGTCGCTAAAGAATGATCTGCGGGTGTTGTTTGACTCTCTACGGGAAGAACCGACTCAGGGGGCGGCTCTGGGCAAAGGTTGCTACAAAGTACGCATAGCTATTGCCAGTAAGAAGCAAGGCAAATCCGGTGGGGCGCGGGTAATTACCTTCGTCAAGGTCACTCAGGAAGCAGTGTACTTGCTGGCCGTTTATGACAAATCTGAGAAAGAAGATTTAGAGCCGGGCGAACTAAACACCTACTTAGACTTGATCGAGGACGAATCAGCGACCGAATAACCGTCTCCATAAGCTGCGCCGGTCAGGAACTGCTTCATCGGTTCCAGGCGCGGGCAAACGTTGTTGTAAATCGCCTATTTGGGCGTTCTGCTGAATCAATAATTCTTCGATGTGACCCATCTTCTGACTAGTCAGTTGATTAGTCATCTGATTAGCCATCGCGTTCATAATGTCGCCTTGCTCGAAGAGTCTATTTTGCAATTGCTGAATCGTCCGGTCACGCTCGGCGACATCTTTCCGTAGTTGTTGGTTCTCCTGCTGTAGTGAATCAGACACTACCAGAGCGGGTAATGTGGCTACCGTAGGGACTTCATACTCCTGCTGAAGCAATGTCGAACTGACTTGATACGCTTTTCCTTTCGGACTATCTTCAGAACGAACGTGACTAGTCAAAACATGCTGTTTGACTAATCGCCGAATGGTTTGTTCAGAGCGGCCATAAAGCTGAGCCGCTTCCTTGATAGTCAAATACTCCTGATTAGTCATTTTAGCCGGAATGAGTAGTCACGGCTTAAATATAGTGGTTTCCAGCATATAGAAGGCTATTTTCTGATTAGTCACGATTACCAATAATGAAACAACGTAACCGACACAATGAACGAATCCGGGTGGATTATACCTACACCGTCGAGGGCAGTATCATTGCTATTATTGACCTGGATCAGGGCAGTAAAAGCTGGTCTGCCGGTGCGGTGACCAATGATATAGAAGACGTGCTGAGTGACATTCGGGCCAAAATTGGCGGTCTGTCCGGCTACGCGGTAATCTACCGCGATAGTACGGGCCGGTGAGTGGCATCCGCCTGGTAGGAAGTTCCATTGAGTTCTATACTCTGAATGAAACCGACGGAGAGCAGGCAGCCGCTCGGCTGCTACATCTGTTGCCTGGTTAACAAATTTTTTAATTGGTTGCAACTACCAAAGTGAGCCACCGTGCGGTTCCCTAACGGGACGCAGACAAATTTCAACCGGAGCGCCGAAGCGATAGAATTGTAAAGCATTGATTGGCAACAACAACCCCCCCTCTTGTAATGCTTTGTAGTCGAAGAAAAGCGTAAGTTATATTTGTACTAAACTGATCCCGTTTTTGTAATAGGGTCTTTAAATACTGTAGTTTAATGAATCGTTTTTATCATCTGTTATACACTCCTACAATTTTATCGGTCTGTCTGACCGTTTCGGCGGAAGCCCAAAATCAGGCAGATACGTTGAGAACTCGTACACTCAATTCAGTAACGGTGAAGGGCGTACGGTCAACCGTTGTTGAATCATTACCTGATGTACACGGTACGTACCTGATGGGCGGCAAACGAAGTGAAGTGATTCACCTATCGGATATTGATGCCAACGTAGCCGAAAAGACACCCCGACAAATATTCGCCCGGATTCCCGGCGTTTTCGTTTATGACATGGATGGCACGGGCAATCAGATTAACATCGCCACGCGCGGGCTGGACCCTCACCGGTCCTGGGAAAATAACATCCGTCAAAATGGAGTCATTACAAACTCAGATATGTACGGCTATCCTGCCAGTCACTATTCACCCCCAATGGAAAGCATTGAACGGGTCGAACTGGTACGCGGCACGGCATCGCTTCAATACGGTGCACAGTTCGGGGGTATGCTCAACTACATCACGAAAGGAGCCGACACCACACGCCAATTTAAATTTGAAACCGTCAATTCTATCGGTTCTTATGGACTGTTGAGCAATTACAATGCTATCGGCGGTCGAGTGGGAAAGTGGACCTATTATGCCTACTACTACCGCCGTCATTCGGAAGGGTATCGACAGAATAGCCGCTCTAATGCGGAAGCCCAATTCGGTACCCTGCACTACCAAGCAAGTCGGCGATTAGGCCTAACCGCCGAACTGGGTCGCTCTACATATATCTACCAGATTCCCGGCCCTTTAACAGATGCAATGTTTGCTCAAAACCCGCGACAGTCAACCCGTAGCCGCAACTATTTTAATCCTGACATCTATGTTCCATCTGTTAAATTGGACTGGCAACTTGCCGACCGGACGCGCCTGCTATGGACTACTTCAGCCGTATTGGGTGCTCGTAACAGTGTTCAATTAGATGCATTTGCCACCGTGCCGGATACGATTAACCGGCTAACGAGACAGTATAGACCCCGGCAAGTGGATGTCGATCACTTTAACAGTTATACCACCGAAGCCCGCTTACTTCATCGCTATCATCTTGGGGGAGTGGGGGCTACATTGGCCGCTGGGGTGCAACTCATGAGTACCGATCTGCATCGCCAACAGTTAGGCGTTGGCACCACTGCCAGCGACTTCGATCTGAGCTTAGTGAGTCCGTTTAAACGCGATCTACATTTTCGGACTAAAAATTTGGCTGCGTTTGCCGAAAGCCAATTCTACTTGACCAACCGTCTAACCCTGTCGCCTGGTATCCGTATTGAACAGGGCAAAACCCAAATGCGTGGCACCATTTCGTATTATGACCCGCTTAATTTACCCACTGATATTTCTCATCACTTTGCCCTGTTGGGCCTGAATGCTCAGTACCGGGTCAACGAAACCATCAAGGTATATGGGGGCTGGTCGCAAGCCTACCGGCCTGTCGTGTTTAAGGACATCATTCCAACCTCGGTTTATGAACGAATTGACAAAAATCTGAAAGATGCCTACGGATATAACGCCGAAATTGGTTTAGATGGCCATTGGCGGGGTTTACATTTAAATATCACGGTTTTTGATTTACTCTACCGCAATCGGTTAGGGGCCTTGCTACTTAGTAATCCTGACGGGTCTAATTACATCTTCCGTACTAATATTGGTGATAGTCGTAGCACGGGTGTCGAATCGCTGATTGAAGCCCAGCTATTACGAACTGAGACGCTCTTGTTAAGCGGGTTTAGTTCAACAGCCTTCAACAACGCACGGTATATTAACGGGCGTGTTTCAACCGGTACGGACAACCAAACCGTAACGGGTAATCAAGTCGAATCGGCACCGCGCTGGACTTCTCGCAACGGGGTAACAGCCCGCTACCGAACAGCCAGTCTAACCCTGCAATACAGCTATGTAAGTGAAACATTCTCTGATGCGCTGAATACAGCTATGCCCTCGGCAAACGGTGCTATAGGACCAGTACCAGCTTACAGCCTGTGGGATATAAACGGCACTTGGCGTATTGGTCGTCAGTTGACTCTCCAGGGTAGCATCAACAACTTGCTGAACACGCAATACTTTACGAAAAGACCAACTTTTTATCCGGGGCCGGGTGTATGGCCCTCTGATGGTCGTAGTTTAGCTCTGTCGGTCGGGCTACGGCTTTAACCTCAAAAATCACCTATTCAGTTAACAATATATTCTTGACCCTCGTTGCATTTTTCGGGGTTTGGGGGTAGTCTGCCATTGTGTCTTATTTATGAGAATAGTTTCTTAACATAACGTGTAATATAAAACACCCCTTTGAATAACACAACGCCTGACTGTGCTTGCCGCGTAGTCGGACGTTGTACTATGCGGAGATGTGTTTACTTTACATGCGTCACCCGCTGCATACGAGGGACGGGGTAAGCCACGAGTACAGAGCGGTATATAACGACGCCACCGACCGCATCGAAGCGGTAGCCGTGGCTGCAAAAACAGCCTCGTTCGACAGCCGGGACGCCAACCGCGATTCGTACACTGTCGAGATTCTGGTACTTCATCAAATACCCCCGCGTCACTTTAGCAGCACCGGGGACGGGCAGATGCGCGATAAACTCAGCTTCCGGGACAATCTGACGTTTCATGGGGTAATGAAGCTCATTATGTTCGATGCGGCTCGGGCCGACAAAGCTGGTCAGCTACTCGTCACGGGGGCTTTCCGGTGAAAATGAGCGACTACAACGTCGAACGCCCGTCGCTGATGTTAGTACTGACTGAGGAATCATTCATCAATAGGTTCTCACGGGCTTATGACAAAGACAACCCGTAAAATCAACAATCCACTAATAAATCAGTTACTGATTATCAATTACTTATTTGAGTTAATATGTATCTGGTATTAGATTATTTCTAAATTGAGGCAAATGGTGGTATCCCGGAAACTTTCGTTCATTGGGAACGTTAGTCTTGTAACATCGTAGAGAATTATGAAATCGGTTGTTGCCATCGTGTTGTCGTGCTGGATACTGGGAGGCAGTTTGTTTCCCGGCTTTAGCATTGACCAGTCTGCCCACCTGGGGGATCTGATACAGCACTACCAGCAGCATCGGCGGGATAACACCGACCTGGGTTTTACTGATTTTATCAACATGCATTACGGGGCTGATTCTGAGCACCAGAAACACCCCAATCACAGCCACCACAACCTGCCGTCGAGCGGCCACTCGATGCCGGTTTTCACCCCCGGCGTCGTTCGTCTGGTGGCTACTCCTTCGTTAGTTCAGGTCCTGGTACTCAGAAGCGCGAATTTCTTTCGCACGGCCGACCTGTACTCGTTTCTGGCGGTTTTTGCCCTCATTAATCCCCCCCGAAAGTAACTCCGGCCGCCCCTGGCCGGAGTCTGTCTATGCCATTAGCACTGCTTGTGCGGCATAGCCCCGTTTTCCACCCACTTATTGATTTGCTGAACGAATGATAGTCGTGACTGTCGGTTCTACCGCGTCACAGCCATTCATTCGCTGGACCGGTCTCTCTGACGGGCCCGTCCGGTTCACCAAACCGTCGTTCGACTGATGTCCAGCCAACCGTCTGGGTAGTCTCATTATGCACCGCGATGCACCGCGAGTTGCGTAGTGAGCAATCTGTTGCCCCGGCTGCCCCGTAGCCCCCTGATGTGAGTACCAAGTACCTTTTTATAAACAGTTCACCTTAAACACAAAGCGAACATGAATGAATCAAACAAACCGTTGAAAGCGGTCCGTGGGCTGACCGCACTGGTTGCCGCTTTTGCCTTGCTGATGCTGGTTAGCCCTCGGGTTCAAAGCCAGTCAACGACGAAAACTGCGAGTACGAAGACACAAAAAAACAAAACGAACGTGAAAGGATTCAAAACCGACATCCAGAAAGATGCACTGGAAAACAAGAATTTCCGGAAAGTGCTGTACACTGCTCCGCATCTACAGCTTGTGCTGATGAGCCTGAAAGCAGGCGAAGACATTGGCTCAGAAAACCATCCCAGCGATCAGTTTTTTCGCTTTGAGGGCGGCCGGGGCAAGTGCATTATCAATGGGCAGGAATACAATGTGAAAGCCGGGGACGTAATTATCGTACCAGCCGGTGCCCAGCACAATGTGATCAATGTGGATCCTAAGACGGAGTTAAAGATGTACACGATCTATTCTCCGCCTAACCACAAGGATGGTCTCGTCCGGGCCACGAAAAAAGAAGCCGAGGACAACGGCGTTAAGTTTGACGGAAAAACGACCGAATAAGTCGCTCCTGATAGCTTCCCACCCTTGCCGGTGAAAAATACCGGCAAGGGTGGGAAGCTATCAGGTTGCATCACCACAATCCAATTTAATATTATGACAATCAATGGCGCACACTGGCACCTGCTGGTGAACCACTTACCCATTATCGGTGGCCTGCTGGCGACCCTCGTCCTCGGCTACGGCCTGTTCCGGCGCAACCAGTCCATTGTTCAGCTCAGTTTCGGTCTGTTCGTGCTGATGAGCCTTGCCACGGCTGTCACTAACCAGACCGGCGAAAGTGCCGAGCATTACTTAGAGTCCATCAACGCGCTCGACAAGGTCATCTTCCGCCAACACGAGGAAGCCGCTGACTGGGCCAACATCGGCATGTACCTCACGGGCGGACTATCGCTGCTGGCACTGGTCTGGAAACGGGCGAAACAATGGCAGTTTCTGCCGACGGTCATTTTTGTCACTTCCCTCATCACCTTTGGATTGATGGCCAACGTGGGTCGTCTGGGGGGACTCATTATGCACCGGGAACTCCGAAATGAACAATCCGTCCAACAGCCTGCTCAATAAGGGGTTCTATCGGGTATCTTGTATAACTGGTACAATACTTTCGTACAAGGGTATCAATCAACTTGATATCAACCAGTTACAACCAGAATTTCACTTTAACGGTCGATTGACTGAAACGGATAGAGAATGAAATAATTTCATGTTTTCGACCCTTACAAACGTTTCATATTGCCGTTCGCGTAATCAAATTTCACTAAATCTGCTCGTTTAATGAGTTTACTGAAAGGAAGTATTCCTTTTTGATAGATGTTGAGTTAAAAAGCTGATTATCAGGTTATACCTAAACATATAGTTGCTTACCGTATAAATTCGCCCGTTAGGAAGAAATACCCCAATAACCCTGCAACTGATGCTAAACGCAGTTATTCTTTTTTCCATCCGCAACAAGCTCATCATCGGGCTGTTCACCCTTGCCCTGATCGGCTGGGGAACCTGGTCGGTGACGCAGTTGCCGATTGATGCCGTGCCCGACATCACCAACAATCAGGTGCAGATCATTACCCAAAGCCCCTCGCTGGCGGCTGAGGACATCGAGCGGCTGGTGACGTTTCCCATCGAGGTGGGGGTTTCCAACATTCCCGGCCTGACCGAAGTGCGGTCGTTTTCCCGCTTCGGGCTGTCCATCGTAACCGTGGTGTTTACCGATGCCACCGACGTGTACTGGGCCCGGCAGCAGATCGCCGAACGGCTGCAAAACGTGGTGGGCCAAATCCCCCCCGGTGTTGGTACGCCCACGATGGCCCCCGTGACGACGGGCTTGGGAGAAATCTTCCAGTACACGGTCGTGCCCAAAAAAGGGTTTGAGACGAAGTACTCACTCACCGACCTACGCACCATTCAGGACTGGACCATCCGGCGGGGGCTGCTGGGTACGCCCGGCGTGGCCGACGTGAGCGGCTTCGGCGGGCTGCTCAAACAGTACGAAATCGCCGTTGAACCGGACCGGCTCCGCAGCGTGGGCATCACGATTACGGACATCTTTGCGGCTCTCCAACAGAATAACCAGAACACGGGCGGGGCCTACATCGACAAGAAACCCAACGCCTACTTTATCCGGTCCGACGGGCTGATTACCTCCACCACGGACATCGCCGACATTGTCGTTCGCCTGAACGCCCAGGGCTTGCCGGTCCGCGTCCGTGACGTGGCCCAAGTGAGCATCGGGTCGGCGGTGCGCTACGGGGCCGTGACCCGCAACGGGCAGGGTGAAACGGTGGGGGCGGTGGTGATGATGATCAAAGGCGAGAACTCGTCGGCGGTAATCAAACGGGTAAAATCCAAGATCGCTGAGATTCAGAAAACCCTGCCCGAAGGCGTTCAGATCGTGCCGTTTCTGGACCGCACCAAGATGGTCAACAATGCCATTGGCACCGTCGAGCGCAACCTCATCGAAGGGGCATTGATTGTCATTTTCGTGCTGGTGCTGCTGCTGGGCAACTGGCGGGCGGGTTTGGTAGTCGCTTCGGTCATTCCGCTGGCCCTGCTGTTTGCCATTTCCATGATGAACACCTTCGGCGTGTCGGGCAACCTGATGAGTCTGGGAGCCATCGACTTCGGGCTGATCGTGGACGGGGCGGTCATCATCGTGGAAGCCACGCTGCACCACATTACCTCGCGCAATAGGGACAAAACCTTAACGCAGGGCGAAATGGACGAAGAGGTGTTCCAGTCGGCGTCGCGCATCCGGTCGTCGGCGGCTTTCGGCGAGATCATCATCCTGATCGTGTATCTGCCCATTCTGGCCTTGTCGGGCATTGAGGGCAAGATGTTCCGGCCGATGGCCCTGACGGTGGCATTCGCTATTCTGGGCGCGTTTATCCTTTCGCTGACCTACGTACCCATGATTTCGGCCCTGCTGCTGAACAAGACCATTGTTCACAAAGAAACGTTCTCCGACAAGCTCATGAAGCGGATACACCGGGTCTACGAGCCGCTGCTGCTGGGGGCGTTGACCCACCGGCTGGTCATCCTCATCAGTGCCGTGTCACTGCTAGTCGTGGCGGTCGTTCTGTTTGGGCGGATGGGCGGTGAGTTCATCCCGCAGTTGGACGAGGGTGACTTTGCCGTCGACACCCGGACGCTGACGGGCAGTTCGCTCTCTGAAACCGTGGATGCCACGACCAAAGCCCAGCAGATTCTGCTCAAGCAGTTTCCTGAAGTAGAGCAGGTGGTGGGTAAAATTGGTTCCGGCGAGATTCCCACCGACCCGATGCCCATCGAAGCATCCGATCTGATGGTTATTCTCAAACCCCACGACGAGTGGACCTCGGCGACTACCCGCGATGCATTAGCCGCGAAAATGGCCAAAGCCCTATCGGTCATTCCAGGCGTGACGTTCGGCTTTCAGCAGCCCGTGCAGATGCGTTTCAATGAGCTGATGACCGGTGCCCGCCAGGACGTGGCCCTGAAAATCTACGGCGATGATCTGGATCAGTTGGCGACCTTGGCCGAAGGCGTTGGCGGCATCGTGCGCACCATTGACGGAGCCAAAGACCTGTACATCGAGCAGGTGGGCGGTTTATCGCAGATCCTGATCAAACTCGACCGGGCGCAGATCGCCAAATTCGGATTGAACGTCTCGGACGTGAACCGGGTCATCAACACGGCCTTTGCCGGGCAATCGGCGGGGCAGGTTTTCGAGGGCGAGAAACGCTACGACTTAGTGGTGCGCCTGGCGGCCGACAAACGGCAGAGCGTGGACGACGTGCGTAACGTGTACGTGACCACGCCCCCCGGCCCCAACGGGCGTACCCAGCAGATTCCCCTCGGGCAGATTGCGCAGGTGAGCATCGTGGAAGCCCCCAATCAGATTCAGCGCGACAACACCCACCGCCGGATTACGCTGGGCTTCAACGTGCGCGGTCGTGACGTAGAAAGCATCGTGGCCGAACTACAGCAAAAGGTAGGGCAGCGCGTCAAGTTTCCCCCTGGCTACTACATCACTTACGGCGGCACGTTCGAGAACTTGGTCGATGCCAAGAAGCGGCTGACCATTGCCGTGCCGATTGCGCTGGCCCTGATTTTCGCGCTGTTGTTTTTCACCTTCGGTTCCGCCCGGCAAAGCCTGCTCATCTTCATGGCCATTCCCATGTCGGCCATCGGGGGCGTGTTTGCCCTGCTCCTGCGCGGGATGCCGTTCAGTATTTCGGCGGGTGTGGGCTTCATCGCCTTGTTTGGCGTGGCGGTGCTCAACGGTATCGTGCTGATTGCCGAATTCAACCGGCTGAGGCACGAAGAAGGCCTGACGGACATGGTCGAGATCATCCGGCGGGGAGCCGAAATCCGGCTGCGGCCGGTGGTGATGACCGCATTAGTGGCGTCGTTCGGTTTTATTCCGATGGCCATTTCCAACTCGGCCGGGGCCGAAGTGCAGAAGCCGCTGGCAACGGTCGTGATCGGTGGACTACTCACAGCCACGCTGCTGACGCTGATCGTGCTGCCGATTCTGTACTCGCTGATGGAAAAAAAGTCGCTGGAAAGCGAAGCGAAGTTGGCCAAACGGTCAGATGCCAAGCCAGCCGTTGCCGTGGCATCCATCGTCATTCTGCTGTTGCTCTCGACCGGTAGCCGGGCACAGGTGGCACCGATGCAGGCCATTACCCTGGATCAAGCATTGCAGCAGGCGGACAGCCGCAACGCGCAATTGCAGCTTGCCGGGCTGAACGTCAGTCAGCAGCAGGCCCTGCGCCGGACGGCCTACGAATCCGGGCGGCTCTCAGTGGTAGCCCTGCTGGGGCAATACAACACCCGTCGGTTCGATAACAACCTGACCATCACCCAAACCATCCCGAACCCCACCCTGATGCGTCGGTTGGCCGATTTGAACGACCAGTCGGTGAGCGCACGGGAAGCGGGGGTTTTAGTCACTCGCAACGACGTGCAGTACCAGGTTAGATCGACGTATTATGACCTGAACTACCTCTACCAGCGAGGCCGCCTGTTTCAGCAGCAGGACACCGTCTTGCAGGAGTTCGTGCGGGCGGCTAACCTGCGATTCAAAACGGGCGAAACGGGTAGTCTGGAGAAGGCCACCGCCGAAAGTCAGTTGGCCGATCAGCGGGTTCGGCTGGCGCAGAATTGGGCGAACCTGACGGCCAGCCGAACCCGCCTGCAAACGCTGCTCTACAGCACCCAGCCCGTTGATGCCTCGCCCCAGCCGCTGCCCAAACTCACGCTGACCCTCCCCGCCGACAGTGTTGATTTAGCGCGTAACCCGCTGTTGACCCAGTTGCAGCAGCAGATTCGGATAGCCGAGCAAACCCGATTGGTAGAGCAGGCACGGCTCAAACCTGACTTTCTGGTGGGTCTTTTCTCGCAGACGCTGGTGGGCAATCAGTTAATCAATGGGCAGGAACTGTACTTCGGGCCGGGCCACCGGTTCCAGGGCGGGCAAATCGGGGTGACGCTGCCGCTGCTGGGGCAGGCCCAGAAGTCGCGCATCAACGCGGCCCGCATCGGCGAGCAAATTGCGCAGACTGATCTGCAAAACCAACGCTTCGCCCTCGACCAACAAGTGCAGCAGGCCCTGCGGCAGTACGATCAGTACCGCAGTGCCCTGACGTATTACGAAGCGAATGGCTTGGGTCAGGCGGACCTGATTCTGACCAATGCCCGGCGGGCTTTCAGCGGTGGCGACATTGGGTACGTGGAGTTTTCGCTCGCGCTTGGGCAGGCCCTCACCATCCGGTCCAATTATTTGGACCTGCTCAATCAGTACAATCAATCGGTTTTATACATCAATTACCTGCTGGGTAATCAATAACCATGCTGACAAAATCAATGGATTACCCCATAACGCCGGGTCGCCGTCTTTTTCTACTAACGCTGTTTCTGGGCGGGCTGCTGGCGGGCTGCGGTTCGAGTGCTAATAAAGCCAATGTAGATAAGACAGATGGGGCCACGGCCGACAAACCGGTGGCCGCCGATTCAGCAGCAGGCACGAACGAATCCGCAGCGGCTGGCCCCGTGCGGGTGTCACTGACGCAGTCCCAGTACGATGTGGCGGCCATCAAACTCGCCCAGCCCACGGCCCGGACGCTGAGTACGACGCTGAAAGTGAACGGAACGCTCGACGTACCGGCGCAGAACTTAATATCGGTATCGGTGCCGTTCGGGGGCTATATTCGGCAAATCCGGCTGGAGCCGGGGATGCGGATTCGCAAAGGCCAGCCATTAGTGGTGCTGGAAAACCCCGATTATATCCAGTTTCAGCAGGATTATTTAGACACCAAAGCCAAACTGGAATACGCCGACCTGGAGTTTGCACGCCAGCAGGAACTGAGCCGCGACAACGTGAATGCGCTGAAAATCTTCCAGCAAACCCGCTCCACCCGGCAGAGCCTGCAGGCGCAGTTGGCGGGCATGGCCCAGCGGCTGGCCGCACTACGCATCAATCCAGCAAAACTCACGGCCGGGCAGTTGACGCGCACTATCATGGTTCCCTCGCCCGTGTCGGGGTTCATCACCAATGTGCCCGTCAACAACGGCCGCTTCGTGAACCCTGCCGACGTGCTGGTCGAGATCACCAACGTCAGCGACATTCACGTCAACCTGAACATCTTCGAGAAGGACATCAGCCGGATTCGTACCGGCCAGATCGTGCGGTTTGGAATGGGGGGCGACCCCTCACCGGTACACCGGGCCACCATCTTTCTGATCGGTAAGTCCATTGCCCCCGACCGCACGATTTCGGTGCTGGCTCACCCTGTTGGCTCCTACGCCGACGATTACATTCCGGGGGGGTACGTGTCGGCGCAGGTGGACGTGAAAACCCAGCCGTTGCCCGCCCTGCCCGAATCGGCGGTGGTCAGCTACGGCGGAAAGTCATTCGTGTATGTGCTGGAGAAAAAACAGGGCAACCCGGCAACGTATCAGTTCAGGCAGGTAGAAACTAAAACGGGCGTTCGCGAAAATGGTTATGTGGCCGTTACGCTGCCGCCTGACATCAACCCGCAACAAACGCCGGTGGTGGTCAACGGCGCGTACAGTCTACTCTCAAAACTTAACAACAGCGAAGAATAACATGGAACCCATCAACACTGCTTACCGACGGACAACCCACCAGGAAACCCACCTGCGCAGTTCGGACTTTATTTCCGACATCGTTATTGGCATGTCGGACGGGCTGACCGTGCCCTTCGCGCTGGCAGCGGGTTTGAGCGGGGCTGTAGCCTCCTCCTCGCTCGTGGTCACAGCGGGCATTGCCGAAGTCGTGGCTGGGTCCATCGCGATGGGTCTGGGCGGTTACTTAGCGGGCCGCACCGAAGCCGACCACTACGATTCCGAACGTCGGCGTGAAGCGGGCGAAGTGGAGACTGTGCCGGAGCGCGAGAAAGAAGAAGTCCGTGCCGTATTTGCCGACATGGGTCTAAGTTCCACGCTGCAAACGGCCATTGCCGATGAGTTGGCCAAGGACAAGACGAAGTGGGTTGATTTCATGATGAAGTACGAACTGGGCCTCGACCAGCCCGATCCTAACCGGGCCACGAAAAGCGCGTTGACGATTGGTCTGGCGTACGTAGTGGGGGGTCTGGTGCCACTGACGCCGTATTTCTTGGTCGCTAATCCAGCTGAAGGCCTGCTGTATTCCAGCGGCATCACGCTGATCTGTTTATTTATCTTTGGCTATTTCAAAGCTAAGGTCACCGGGCAGCCGCCCGTCAGCGGAGCGTTCAAGGTGATGCTGATTGGTGCGGCAGCCGCAGCAGCAGCCTTCGGCGTAGCCCGGCTGTTTGGATAAGATGGGGTCATATTGCCGAACCGCATGAGGATTTATGTACGATTCGGCAATATGACCCGGAGTTGTGCAACAGCCACGTACATTTTTTGAGACCGAATACGCGAGCCGTGGCGAATCGTACAGGGCGGCCTATGCCGTACGATTCGGAAGATCTACTATAGTAGGGCAGATTGAATAGTATTGGGGAATGGCCAACATTCGTACGAAATGTTCCACCAAGTCAATTCTGTCGGTAAAATAACTCCATTGGGGCTGACAGAAAGCTTACGTTGATTTGTTTTTGAGTTTGTTGCCCAAAAAATAGGCTCAGAAGCATTCAATTTACGGAGTCATGACTAGTAGGTAAAGAAACCGTTCGTTTCCTTTACTGTATGCAAGATTTATCTACAATTAGCTGATTATCCACGCACTAATCAGTATGATATGTTCTTCATGGAACATTTCGTACGAATGTTGGCCACCCCCTAATCATGGTTTATTGTACTGGTCCCAGAACCCTTTGTCGTCGTAGGCAGGGAACAGCCGGGCATACTTGGCGTTGTTGCGCTTATAATCTTGAATTTGGTTGTAGTAGTAATCGCGTTCCCGAATTACCTCCTGAGCTTGTTTATATATAACCGTTTCTTGGGCCTGTTCCCGGTAGTGGTCACACAGTAACCAGGCTCCAAAGACCACTAACAACAATACCAATCCATACGCTAAAGCCGCATAGAATGTAGTGAAGCCGTAAATATCACCCGTAACCCGCACCTGACGGGGGACATCCTGTGCGGCCTGATTAATGGTTTTGGCCGCTTTGTCGGCGGTCTGCATAATCCGATTAGCCGCTTCATCAGCCGCTTTTTCAATGGCCACTGTATTGGGTAGCCCCTCCTTTAGATCGGGCAGTACGTATTGAGCAAACTCCTTGGGGTTGAGCGTGATAGGCCGACTGTTGATTTGCTCTAACTGCTCGGCGGTGGCCGGGGCCGGTCGTTTGCTTATCTCGTCTAATTGGGCTTTGATAGCCTTGATGTCGTTGAATAAATCCTGTGGGTTCATAGTCCTAACCCCTGTTTGGGTTTTCTTTGTTGTTTTTCTTCGATTTCCGGGCTTTTCTCCTGCTTGGCAATACTCTGCTTCATCTCCTCGCTTTTCGTCTGCTGGTAGCTCGTTGTAAGCTCATTCCAGCGGTCTTTCTCGGTGGCGGCTGTATAACTCTTGAATAAAGCGTCCCAAGCCGTTTGGCTCTGGCTCTGCTCCTGTTGGTTTATACTCAACTGCTGGCCGATCTGCTTAGCCTTGTGGCCTACTTCGGTCCCTTTTACCGCCGTTTGGTCGTAACGAAAACTGCACCCCACCAATACCCCTTTGCTATCGTGCTTAAACTGGCTCTCTACGCCCTTCAGCCGTAGTTGCTCACCCAATTGCTCGACCGTCGTGATTTGAGGGTTTGTAAGAGTTGTCTGTAATGTCTCCTGCACATACTCGCGAATACTTTGTTTGTGGGAATCATGATCGTTTAGGCTCTGGCGTTGCTCCGGTAGCTTGCTCATGCCTAACTGCTCGGTGATAGCCTGGCAGACCTTCACGTTGCGGGCGTAGTTGTGGCTCGTATCCAGCGCGGGGCCTCCGTCCATCGGCACGCGGTTGATGTAAATGTGAATGTGAGTGTGGGGCCGGTCGTGGTGCTGGTAGATGACCACTTGGTGGCGGGTTGGGTCGGCTCCGATCTGCCGGCAATACTCCGACGCAGCCCGTAGTAGCTGCTCTTTCTGCACGGCTTCCCCCTTAGGCCAATTCAGCGAGGTATGCCAGACCGGACTTTGGCACCGACTGCTGTCGGCTACGGCCATCATCTCAGCAGCCATTCCTTGCGGATCACGCGCCCCCAAGTTCGATGCGCCTAGCAACTGCGACGGTTTGTTTTCTTTCCCTTCCTTCAACCCGGCCCCGTACTCTAAGGCCGAACCGAAACTTCTACCAATACTGGTCTTGGCAATCATCGCAGGGCTGTTTTAAGAACTGACAAAATCTCATTGATCGCCCGATCATCGAACTGCCGCAGATGGGCGTAGCGGGTAAGCTGGTTCAGGTTGTTGGCCACGCCCGTAATGACTTGCCGCAGCTCGGCGGGTAGACGCTCGGCCACGGCCTGGCCAGTGGCCACCCGTCGGACGTACTCGCTGACGGTTAGTCCGGCTGATTTGGCCTTCGCTTCAATCTGTTTTTGCTCCTCGACGCTTACCCGAAAACGCATGGTTATAACCTTATTTTCACTCATTGGAAAGGGGATCAAGAGGAACGCTTGCAAGACAAACCGACCCTAAGCTTGCGTAAGGGTCGGTTGACTTTGTAGCGCAAAACAAGCCGTAGGCGTAGTTTGTAGCTACAAAGTCATGGCTTGCTTCACAACCGCGACCAAATATCGCACCGGATGGTTTATTCTGCAAGTGGGGTTTTCTTTTTCCCCTGTGTTGTAAATGTTGGATTAGTTAGGGAGTAGTAACGGGAGAAAGCTGGCCACTGCTGCAACAGTCAAGGAATAGGGTATCAGGTCGATGGGGTTAGTAAGAAATCGAGGTTTAACTAAATTTATAGTTGCGGCCCATCTGCCCCCTTTAGTTTTTTGCCTTTTTCTTCCCTTTCCAATTTGATTTTTGATCGACTCATTGGCAGACTCCCGATAGTTAGTTTT
>NZ_JAFMYV010000024.1 GCF_017353185.1 Fibrella rubiginis
CTTTCAAGTCAAAGAGTACGTTATGCTGATAGTCTGTGTGCTTTAGTTGTTTGTCTCGCAACTCGAAAAACAATGTTCTGGGCGAATACTTTGCATTTAGATTTCTTCTGTCCTTAATAATACTTGAACTACTGTAATCAGGATATGCTAGTGATCTTTTGAATTGAATATATATTGGACAAATAGATTCAATCAAAGCATCGGCTCCATAAACCACTTCGTCTTTCTTGGATAATGGAACTAAGGCAAAAGGTGCTCTTGGGAATCTTGTTACTGTCAGCAATGACTGAATCATAAAGCCAACGATGTCCTCTGTAAAGTCTGGTGTTATTAAATTTGTTTTGCTCATTGATGAGTTCTCTATCTGCAAATATTTACAAAGCAGAATCTATTAAAGTGTTCAAAAACTACTAGAAACTCAAGCACTTCCAAATTTAGGGTCACTACTTCTTTTGTAGAAAAAATATAATATTGGAACTATTAAGTAAAACAAAAATTCAGGCATATTGTAGTCAGCAAAAATACCTCGATAATAGTTTTGCTTATAATGATTACCCATATAAGCGAAATCCACTTCTTCAACAAAAGATGTAAATGGCCAAAAATTGTTCTCTAATGATGGGCGTACTACATCTTGTTCGGCAAACAGATATATCGTTGGATTGGTTAAATTACTTGTATCATTTGAATTTATTATTGGCGAATAAATACAGCCTTCTAAACCAACCAGGTTCACAAAAAGAGCAAACAAGTTTATGGAAAAGTAAATTATTGCAACTTTCTTAAACTTTGGTGAAAGTGAAATCATAATTGAAAGATTTTTTAGAAAAAATGCTGTTTCAAATCAGGGCTTGTATTTTTCCCGCTTTTTAGTTTGACCATAATCCACAAACATTACAATTGCCCTGTTCATCGGAGTTAGATCTGCCAGTAGGTACGTAGTAAATTCACAAAAAACGCTCACTATCAACTCATTATTTTGTCGCCTGTGACATAAAACACCCGCTGACATGGACGGGCCACCCAACAAGTTGAAGTGCGCGAATTTGCGGAACTATGTATTCTTAACAGCCTGACTGTCAGTCAAAAATAGTTCCGCAGAAGATTCAGAACAAATTTTGGTCTGAGCCTCTTCTGACAAAGAAGCACCCTCCGCTTACAACGGCAAAACCTAGCCCATCAACTTGATTAAACGGTATGTCCTAGCTCTTCTAGGTATGTTGATGTCTATGCCAGCTACTCACGTAGGCTGGAAAGATTAAGCCTCAGTTAATCCATGCCACCGGGGGCGGATTTGCCAACAACCCGCAAGGCTGGGCGGTTTAGACTGGATACTACCGTTGAACCATGCCAAAGAAACCACCCATCGCCGCGCCAATCACCCCGTCGAATCCTGAACTGGACCGGTTGCAGGAGAATGCCAAGAAGACCGTACCACTGGAGAAGTGGGGACCATACTTGTCTGATCGCCAGTGGGGTACAGTGCGAGAGGATTATTCGGCGAATGGTGATGCCTGGAACTCGTTTACCCACGATCAGGCCCGGAGCCGGGTGTACCGCTGGGGCGAAGATGGGCTGATGGGCCTGGCCGACAGTCGCATGAACGTTTGCTTTGGGCTGGCGCTCTGGAATGGGCAAGACCCGGTGTTGAAAGAGCGTTTGTTTGGCCTCACCAACGGCGAAGGCAACCACGGCGAAGACGTGAAAGAGTTGTACTACTACCTCGACAATACGCCCACGCATTCGTACATGAAAGGCCTTTACAAATACCCGCAGGCCCGGTTTCCCTACGAATGGCTGTTGCACGAAAACGCCCGTCGCACTAAAGCCGACCCTGAATTCGAAGTTCTGCACACGGGCGTTTTTGAGGACGGTCGCTACTTCGACGTGCTGGTAGAATATGCTAAGCACGATTCCGACGACGTATGCATCCGTATTTCGGCCACCAACCACGGTCCCGAAACGGCCCCGCTCACCCTGCTACCTACGTTGTGGTGTCGCAACCGCTGGCAGTTCGACCCTAACGCGCCGCGCCCCACCATCAGCCGCCGACCCGACGCACCCACCGCTGGCAACGTGTTCCTGAACCACCCGCGCACCGGCAACTATTACCTCTACTATCAGCCTACAGACCTGGCCCTTATGACTGATAATGAGACAAATACGAAACGACTGTATGGGCAACCCAACGCGTCGCCGTTTGTGAAAGACGCTTTCCATGAAGCCATTGCCGAGCATAACGACTACCTCTGCGATCTGCTGCGCGACAACGAATCGGGTACCAAATTTGCGCCGGTCTACAAACGGCAGATCGAGCCGGGGCAAACGACTACCATCCTGCTGCGGTTGTGCAAGCTGATTCAGACGCAGCCATTTGATGAGCAGTTTGAGCAGGTTTTCGTGGCCCGGCAGCAGGAGGCCGACCTGTTTTTTGCACCCCTCGCCCCCATCGACGCCTCTGCCGAACTAAAGCAGGTTCAGCGGCAGGCGCTGGCGGGCATGCTCTGGGGAAAACAATATTATAACTACGACATTCCGCACTGGTTGCGCGGCGATCCGGGGCACCCCTCCCCCCCACCCGAACGCTGGCTGGGGCGCAACGCCGCCTGGCAGCACCTCAACAACGACGACGTGATCTCGATGCCCGACAAGTGGGAATACCCCTGGTATGCGGCCTGGGATCTGGCGTTTCATACCATCCCGCTGGCGATGGCAGACCCGGTTTTTGCCAAAAATCAGTTGATCCTGCTCATGCGCGAGTGGTACATGAGTCCCACGGGACAGATACCGGCCTACGAATGGAAGTTCTCGGACGTGAACCCGCCCGTGCACGCCTGGGCGGCGTTGTCGGTGTATCGGCTGGAGCGGGCGATTTACAAAAACGAAGACATCCAGTTTCTGAAACGGGCATTTCAGAAGCTGCTCATCAACTTCACCTGGTGGACCAACCGGCAGGATCTGGAAGAGGATAACGTCTTCGGTGGGGGGTTTCTGGGCCTCGACAACATCGGCGTGATTGACCGCAGCAACCTGCCCGACGGCACCCGGCTGGAACAGGCCGACGCCACCGCCTGGATGGCCATGTATGCCCTCAACATGATGGACATTGCGCTGGAAATCAGCCGCCACGACCCTACGTTTGAGGACATTGCCACTAAATTCTACGAGCATTTTGTGATCATTGCCGAGAGCCTGAATGAAGCCCTTTGGGACGAAGAAGACAACTTTTATTATGACCGCCTTTACCCTATTACGGGCAAACCCATGACCCTGGAAGTACGGTCGGCGGTGGGGCTTACCGTGCTGTTTGCGGTGTCTATTGTGAAGCGGCATAAGAGCGAACCGCTGTCTGATTTCCTGAAACGGGTGCAGTATTTTCAGCACTACCGCCAGGGCCTTAACTTGCCCATGCCCGACCAGCGGGTTACCGAAGACGGCGACATTCTGCTGTCGCTGGTATCGAAAGAACGGTTGGAAAAACTACTGGCCGTTATGCTCGACGAAAATGAGTTTCTGTCGCCGGGGGGCATTCGGGCACTGTCGAAATACCATGAAGCGCACCCTTATGAGATTAATGTCTACGGCACCCGCCACGCTATCAGCTACGTCCCCGGCGATTCGGACTCCAACCTGTTTGGGGGTAATTCAAACTGGCGCGGTCCGGTCTGGATGCCCATCAACTACCTGTTGATCAAGTCGTTGAAAAAATACCATCAGTTCTACGGTGACACCGTTACGGTGGAATTCCCGACGGGTTCGGGCAACTGGCTCAACCTGGAACAGGTATCGGACGAGTTGGCCAAACGCATTGTGGGCGTCTTTGAAACCACCCCCGACGGCACCCGCCCGGTACACGGCCCGTTCAACCCGTTCTACCAGCGTCCCGAAAATAAAGACCTGCTTCTCTTCTACGAATATTTCCACGGCGACACGGCCCAGGGCATCGGCGCGAGTCACCAAACCGGCTGGACCGGCGTAGTCGCCGAGCTAATCAACGACGACGCCTGGGAGTGGGAATAAAGGAATGTACAATGAATAATGTACAATGGCCGGTCGGCGTAGCTTCGCGCTCAGCAGGTTAAGACACAGCACGAAGTCATTATTCATTGTACATTGTACATTGTACATTGTACATTGTACATTCCTTTCACAGTTCCAGCAGTCGCTTCACGGCTTCGGTGTAGGTGCTGCCGGTGGTGAGGCGGGAGGCTTTTTTGTCGGTGAGGGTGAGGATGTATTTGCCGTCGAAATGTTTCTGACACTCGCGGATGCGGTGGACGTTGACAATGGCTGAACGGCTCACGCGGGCAAAGGTGTCGGGCAGCTTTTCGTCGAGGCTCGTTACGGTGTAGGACGTGAGGTATTTCTGCCCGTCGACGGTGGCGAGGAAAACGTATTTTTCTTCGGCCTCAAAAAAGGCAATGTCGGCCAGGGGAATGAGCAGGATCTTGTCGCCCGATTTGACCGAGATTGAAAACAGCTCTTTTTTGGGTTTCATCTGCTCCAGCAGCCGCATCATGTTATCGGTATACGGGTTAACAGCGTTCTGTTCCTGACCTTTCAACGCCTTGATTTTCTGCACGGTACGCGCCAGCCGTTCGGCTTCAATGGGCTTGAGCAGGTAATCGACCGAGTTTTCCTCAAACGCCCGGATGGCATACTGGTCATAGGCTGTGGCAAAAATCACCATCGGCATGTACGACAGCCGCGCCAGCATTTCGAAGCCGTTGAGCAGCGGCATTTCAATATCGAGAAAGACCACGTCGGGGCGTTGAGCCTCCACCATCGTCAGCCCCTCAGCCCCGTTATGTGCCTCACCAATGATCGTGAACGTGTCGGTATGGCTGGCCAGCAACCGCTTCAACCGGCTGATCGCCAGCGGTTCATCGTCAATGAGAATCGTTGTCATGGGGGAAGGGGGAAAGGATAATGTACAATGTACAATGTACAATGAACAATGTATAATGGCCAGTCGGCGTAGCTTCGCGCATCGTGCCCGGACGCGGGACCGCCTTCGACAAGCTCAGGGTGACAGGAAACTAGAACAATCGTCTTGAGTTGATTCAAAGTTGTTGTCACCCTGAGCTTGTCGAAGGCGGTCCCGCGTCCGGGCACGATGCGCGAAGCTACGCCGACCGGCCATTGTTCATTGTTCATTGTACATTGTACATTATTCATTGTTCATTATCTATTGTACATTCGTTAATCTGCTCTTTTTCAGCCAGATACACACCTGTTTGCTGGGTTCGTTTTGTAATTCCACGCGGGCATCGTCGCCGTAGAGGAGACGGAGTTTTTCCTGGATGCTGCGGAGGCCGTAGCCCCCACCCATTTCGCCCGTAAAGGCCGGACCATTGTCGTGCACGCTCAGGCAGAGCCAGTCGTCTTCATCCTGAATACCGATACGAATACAGCCGTCGCCCGCCCGCTTGCTGATGCCGTGTTTGATGGCGTTTTCTACCAGTGGCTGCAAGAGAAACTGCGGAATCTGGACGGTGTTAAGGGATGGATTACCGTCGATCTCGAACGCAAGCCGGTCGCCGAAACGGACCTGCTCCACCTGCAGGTATGTCCGTACCATCTCCAGTTCGTTGGCCAGGGTGGTAAAAAGCCCCCCGTCGCGGCCGGTGCTGTAGCGAAACAGCTTCGACAGCAGCAGGGTCATGGTTTCGGCTTTGTCGGGATCTTCATGCACCAGGCTGGCAATACTGTTGAGGGCGTTGTAAAGGAAATGAGGGTTGATTTTAGCCTGCAATGCATCCAGCTCAGCGCGGGTTTTTAGTTTCTCCAGGTTCAGCAACTGGTACTCCTGCTCGGTCAGTTTGCGCGTCAGCTGCCGTCCCTGCTGCAGGATATACAAAAACAGGTTTGCCACCAGCAGGTATGACCCCATGTAGGCCCACGACGGCACATAGTCTTTACCAAAACCGGGCCGTTGCACCAGCACATCGATAGCCGATTTTCCCAGCCATAAGAACGCGATGGTGCTCATGAAAATGACCGACAGAAGCGTGGCGACCGATGCCAGCAGGTGCCGTTTCCAGGCCGCATCAAACCTGCGGTCGAGCCAGCTGGAGAGTAACCAGACCACCAGAAACACGGTGGCGCCGAGCAACAAATTCTGCGTCACCAGAAACCGGTAAAACTGCGCCATCACGGCGTCTTTCATGGTGGCAATCTGGCTTGTGAAGAAGATGATGCCACTCAGGCCATACACCATCAGCGCGCTCATCAGCATGCCAATCAGCACACCCCAGCCTGGTTTTTGCAGCAATCGGGTCAGCGTCAGCGGCTCTTGCCGGGCGGTTTTGGCAGCCGGTGCAGCAGTCATGACGGAATAGTTCATGACCGTGCCGGTGAGGTTGGCCCCGGTCATGTTGGTATTTGACACGTCGCTAAAGCTGAGGTCCGCATCCTGTAAGTTTGCTTCCTCAAAATTTGCCCCCCGCAGGTTGGCATAGCTCAGATCGGCCCCCACAAGAATGGCCCCCTCGAAGTTGGACCGCCGCAGGTCTGAATACCGGAAATCACCCCCGGTCAGGTCAAGTCCACTGAAGTCAAAGCCCTTCAGCGACTGCCCCCGCATGTGCAGGCGTTTAGTACCGGTAGTACGCTGAATAAGTTGTTCGCGGGTCATAGGTAAGGCCGTAAGGTAGTATTGGCACAAACATAGCCTTATGCCATATCAACGGCCAGTAGTTTCAGATAAACAGGCTTACCGGCACGACGAAACAGGCAAATAGCACGATTACTCAGGTGACTCCGCCTGCTGGTAGCTGGATTCTGTTCAACTTGTGTTCAACGTATACCTTGTATGGAAGCAGACAACGAGCGTATCATCGGTTTATACCAGCGCCATGCGCTGACGTGGGATAAAGACCGTAGCCGCGATCTGGTGGAAAAAGCGTGGCTCGACAAGTTCCTTGCCTTACTTTCTCCCAACGCGTCAATTCTTGATATAGGCTGCGGCATGGGCGAACCCATTGCCCGTTACTTGATCGGGCAGGGCTGCGTGGTAACTGGTGTAGATAGCGCACCCACGTTTATCGACTTCTGCCGAACCCGCTTTCCTCATCACCAGTGGCTGGTGGCCGATATGCGGACCCTTGTACTTGATAAGCCATTCCAGGGCATTCTGGCGTGGGACAGTTTTTTCCACCTTAACCATGACGATCAACGCCGGATGTTTGCCGTGTTTCGCCACCACGCGGCAGCAGGGGCCGCTTTACTTTTCACCAGCGGTCCTGCTCACGGCACAGCCATAGGCAACTATCAGGGCGAACCGCTGTACCATGCCAGTCTGGACAGTGATGCCTACCACCACCATCTACGCGAGCATGGTTTTACCGTCGTTGACCACGTTATCGAAGATCCTGCCTGTGGGTATCGTACCGTTTGGCTGGCTAAGCAGGATAACCAGAAGTAAGTGCGACCCGTAATGTGCTTTTCACCAACAAACGGATGACATAGCTGTTGATAGTCAATGCACTAACTCGCCTCAACGTATGGTTAAGTCTGCGTATAAAGTCTGTCTGCTCAGTGTGCTGTTAAGCGTAAGTACGGGTCTGCAACATTCGTCGGACGAAGGTCCCTCACCCGCCCGCACACCCGATCAGGAACAGGCCACCTTCCAGTTAGAACCCGGCCTGAGCATTCAGCTGGTGGCGGCTGAACCGCTGGTGCAGGACCCGGTTGCCATGACCTTCGACGCCGATGGACGCCTTTGGGTGGTTGAAATGCGCGGGTTCATGCCCACCATCGACGGGGAGGGTGAAAACAAGCCTGTCGGGCGTATTTCGGTGCTGGAAGATACCAACGCCGATGGCCGGATGGACAAGAGCACGGTATACCTCGACAGCCTGATCATGCCCCGCGCGCTTGCGCTGGTGCCGGGTGGGGCGCTGGTGGCGGAAAACAGTGCCCTCTGGCTCACCCAGGACAAAAACGGCGACCTGAAAGCAGACCGCAACGGCGGATCGTCTAAAACCCTCATCGACAACGATTACGCGGGTAGCGCCCTGCCCGAACATGCCGGAAACGGCCTGTGGCGGAGCATGGACAACCACTACTACAACGCCAAGTCGCGTTTTCGGTACCAGTTGGTAAACGGCCAGTGGCAACGCGACAGCACCGAGTTTCGGGGGCAGTGGGGTCTGAGCCACGACAACAAAGGGCGGCTCTATTACAACTATAACTGGTCGCAGCTTCACGCCGACCTGGTGCCGCCCAACTACCTGAACCGCAACAAACACCACACCGCCACCACGGGCATTGACCAGGGTTTGACCATCGACCGGCGGGTGTATCCGGTTCGGCCCAACCCCGCCGTGAACCGCGGCTACATTCCCGGTACGCTCGACAAAGGCGGTCGGCTGCAGGAGTTCACCGCCGCCTGTTCGCCCTTCGTGTATCGCGGAACGGCCCTGCCAACGGCCTACGCGGGCAACGTGTTTGTGTGCGAACCGGCGGGTAACCTCATCAAGCGCAACGTGCTGACCGAAAACGGTCCACTGATTACGGCGCGTGACCCGCATCCGGGCCGTGAGTTTCTGGCCTCGACCGATGAGCGGTTCCGGCCCGTGAGTATGGCCGAAGGCCCCGATGGTGCCCTCTACATTGCCGATATATACCGGGGGCTGATTCAGCACAGCGCCTACATTACGCCCTACCTGAAAGAGCAGACGCTGGCCCGGAAGCTGGTGCAGCCCACCGACCGGGGGCGTATCTGGCGCATTGTACCACAAGGGTGGAAAGCCCCCAAACGGCCCAAATTGTCTGCCGCCTCGTCAGCGGAGTTGGTCGGCTACCTGTCTAGCCCGGATGGCTGGTACCGCGACATGGCGCAGGGGCTGCTCATCGACCGAGATGACAAAAGCGTTGGCCCGGCACTGACCGCATTGGCACAAAAGGGCAAAGACCCGCTTGCCCGGTTTCATGCCCTGTGGACCCTGAATGGGTTGCACCTGAACCAGCCCGACCAGTTGCTTCGGCTGGCCGCTGACCCCGACGCGCTCGTGCAGGCCACGGCCATCCGGCTGCTGGAACCGTTCGCGCAGGGCGGTCAGGCCGTTCGGACCAGCTTAGGGCAGGTGCTAACGAAACAGGCCGCGAACGCCACGGCCGCGCAGGCATTGCAACTCGCCCTCACGGCGCAGGTGCTCGACGCCAACGTGGCGCAGCCCCTGCTGATGGGTATTGCCCGGCAGTTTGGCACAATACCGCTGATTCGGGATGCGGTCATGAGCAGCCTTCA
This sequence comes from Fibrella rubiginis, assembly GCF_017353185.1. Lineage (GTDB taxonomy): Bacteria > Bacteroidota > Bacteroidia > Cytophagales > Spirosomataceae > Fibrella > Fibrella rubiginis. The sequence goes on from NZ_JAFMYV010000024.1 coordinate 9,254, forward strand.
GGACGGTGAGTTTGCCCTGCTGCAACGAATCCTGGCCGCACCCGACTGGCAAACCCAGACACCGGCCAACGAAATTTTCGTGGAAATGCTCACCACAGCCATTGTCCGCAAACACGCTCCTACCGAATTAACGGCCCTGCTGACCCGCCTCGATACCCAAACCGGCGCGTTGACCTGGCAGCAGAAAGCGGTGGTGGCGGGCCTGGCTACCGGAGCCAGTGCAGGCAAATTTGCGCCCGTTTCGCTGGCTGCTGCGCCCCGCGTGCTGTCGCCGGCGGGCGGGGTGGAGCCGTCACGGCGGGCGGCGGTGGCATCGCTGTTTACCTGGCCCGGCCATGCCGCCGACCAGCAGGAAATGGCCAAGGCCAACCCGCTGGGCGACGATGACCAAAAGCTCTTTGCGGCGGGTCGGCAGCTTTACCTGAGTACCTGTTCCGGTTGCCACGGCACCGACGGCCGGGGTATGGCCCGCTTTGCCCCACCCCTGATTGGCTCAGACTGGGTACTGGGCGACGGCAAACGACTGGCACTCATCCTGTTGCATGGCATGGAAGGCCCGGTCGACGTGGCGGGCAAGGTCTATAATACGCCCGACATTCTGCCAGTGATGCCGGCTCATTCCACCATGGACGACGCCTCCATTACGGCTATTCTGACCTACATCCGCAACGAGTGGGGCAATCAGGCGGGGCCAATTGGCAAGCGGGTAGTAGGCACCACCCGCGTTACGTCGCAGGGCCGCGTCATGCCCTGGACGGCCAACGAGTTGAACAAGTATGTGAAATGATTGGGGATTTTGGATTGCGGATTTCGGATTGTTGCTGACGCCAGAGCAGCCACTCGCTGGCGTCAGCAACAATCCGAAATCCGCAATCCAAAATCCAAAGTCCCAAATCCCTTCTTATGGATCGTCGTGAATTTTTACAGCGTTCGGCTGCGGGCACGCTGGTGTTTGCACTGCCCGAGATGCCTGAACTGGTGAAAGGTGTGCCGATGGGTGTGGTGGTGCATTCGTACGGGAATCGCTGGAACTCAAAGGTGGTCAGCGCCACATATCCCGGTTTCACATCGGCGCTCGAATTGCTGGACCACTGCCATCAGATCGGGGCGGGCGGCATACAGGTGGTGGTCAATGGCTGGTCAGACGCCTTTGCCCGCACCGTGCGCGACCGGCGCGAAAAGCTGGGCATGTACCTCGAAGGCTCCATCAGCGTACCCAAAAAAGCCGACGACGTACCCACGTTTGAGCAGGATGTGATCCGGGCCAAAGAAGCCGGTGCCCAGATTCTGAGGACGGTCTGTTCGCCCGGGCGCCGCTACGAAGTGCTGCACTCGCCACAGGCTTTCGTCGACATGAAAAAGAACGCCCTAACGTCGCTGCAACTGGCCGAGCCTGTGTTGCGAAAGCACAAGGTCAGGCTGGCGGTAGAGAACCACAAAGACTGGCGGGCACCGGAGCTGGTGGCGATGCTGAAACAACTCAACAGCGAATGGATCGGCGTCACGCTCGACTTTGGCAACAGCATGGCCCTGCTCGAAGACCCCATGACGGTGGTGCAGACCCTGGCTCCTTACGTGTTCAGCACCCACGTCAAAGATATGGCCGTGGAAGAGTATGCCGACGGTTTTCTGCTGTCGGAAGTGCCGCTGGGTGAGGGGTTGCTCAATCTGCCAGCGATGATTGCGCTTTGCAGACAGCATAACCCCTCTGTGACGTTCAGTCTGGAAATGATCACCCGCGACCCGCTTGAAATACCCTGCCTCAAACCCGACTATTGGGCCACCTTTGGCGAGATGCCCGCCACCGAACTGGCCGGTATGCTGCGTACCGTCAGGCAGCACAAGCCCGCCACGGCCCTGCCCCGCACCTCACCCCTCAGCGCCGAGGAGCGGCTGGCTGTGGAAGAGAAAAATATCCTTTCGTGCCTGGCTTACAGTAAGGGAAAGCTGGCGATTGGTTAGGTTGTGTGTTGATTGCTGATGTAGGCTTGGCGTAGGGTATTGCTGACGCGTGGCCCTTCGACAGGCTCAGGGTGACAGCCCACCTAAAGCAGTTCAGGTATATTGATTCAACTTTCCTGTCACCCTGAGCCTGTCGAAGGGCCACGCGTCAGCAATACACTACGCCAGCGTCAGCCTACATCAGCAATCAACACACAAGCAAATTTTTAGTACACTTAAATCATTAAAGATCAACTCATTAATTTATGCCTGACCAACCATTACCGGGTATTCATCAATTCGATTTAAGTGGAAAGGCCGCCATCATTACCGGCGGTTCTAAAGGGCTGGGGCTGGCTATGGCTGCCGGACTGGCATCGGCGGGGGCACGCGTTATGCTGGTGAATCGCAACGCCGACGACGGTGCGCAGGCCGCCGCCGAACTCACCCGCGACTTTGGCGTTACGGCTATCTCCTTCCCTGCCGACATCACCGATCAGGCCCAGACCGAAGCCATGGCGCAGGCCGCGATGGATGCGTTTGGGCAAATAGACATCCTCATCAACAGTGCCGGTATCAACATCCGGGGTGCCATTGATGACGTTACCCCGGCCGATTTCAATCAGGTGATGAACGTCAATGTGAACGGTACCTGGCTGTGCTGCCGGGCCGTAACACCGTTTATGAAACAGGCCCGTAGCGGCAAGATCATCAACCTGGCCAGTACCCTCGGCGTGGTTGGCCTGGCAAACCGTACGCCCTACACGTCGAGCAAAGGAGCAGTGGTGCAGATGACCCGGGCACTCGGCCTGGAGCTGGCCCCCTTCCACATCAACGTCAACGCCATCTGCCCCGGTCCGTTTCTGACCGAAATGAATTTGGCCATTGCCGATACCGACGAGTCGAAAAACTTTATCGTGGGCGCTACGGCGGTGGGGCGGTGGGGCGAGTTGCGCGAGATTCAGGGTGCCGCTATTTTCCTGGCCAGCAACGCCGCCAGCTTTATGGTAGGCTCCCTGCTCACCGTAGATGGCGGCTGGACGGCACGTTGAACTAGTGAATAAAACTCCCTTATGAACCCTACCCGCATCCGCTACGGCATGTTGAGCCTGGTCTTTGTCAACGTCGTTATCAATTACCTCGACCGGACCAACCTCGCGGTGGCGGCCTCGGCACTAAGCACGGATTTGCAGTTGTCTCCGGCGCAACTTGGCTGGGTTTTTTCGGCTTTTGGCTGGGCATATGCCTTCCTGCAAATTCCGGGTGGCCTCATCGCCGACCGCTTTGGCCCCCGCGTTCTCTACGCGTTTTGCCTTATTACCTGGTCGCTGGTAACGGTTTGCCAGGGGTTCGTGCGCGGCTTTTCGGCCCTGTTTGGGTTGCGGCTGGCCACCGGCGCGTTTGAGGCTCCCTCCTATCCCATCAACAACCGTGTGGTCACGAGCTGGTTTCCCGACAACGAACGCGCTTCGGCCATTGCCCTGTACGTGTCGGGGCAGTTCATTGGCCTCGCGTTTCTGACGCCCGTGCTAACCATGATCCAGACATACGCAGGTTGGCAAGGGCTGTTTGTCGCCACGGGCACGGTGGGGTTGGTCTGGGGGGTTATCTGGTACCTGCTCTACCGCGACCCCCTCGATCATAGGGGTGTGAATGAAGCAGAACTGGCTTACATTGAATCAGGAGGCGGTTCGTTTCGGAAAAAGGAACCGCAGCCGGGGCAACCGTCGGCAGGGCCGGGTCAGGCCTGGCAGTGGTCTGATTTGCAACAAGTGTTTTCCAGCCGGACGCTCTGGGGCGTCTACATCGGGCAATTTGCCGTCAATGGCAGCCTCTGGTTTTTCCTGACCTGGTTTCCGACGTACCTGGTCAAATACCGGGGCCTCGATTTCATCAGATCGGGCTACCTGGCGTCGGTACCGTTTATGGCCGCCTGTGCCGGCCTGTTGCTTTCCGGCTTCATCTCCGACCGGCTGGTCCGGCAGGGAACGTCGGTGGGCGTAGCCCGGAAAACACCCATCATTTCGGGGCTGTTGCTGTCGATGAGCATTATCGGGGCCAATTATACCAACGACACCACGCTGATTATTTTCTTCCTGGCACTGGCCTTTTTCGGGTCAGGCATGGCCCTTATTTCGTGGGTGTTCGTGTCTATTCTGTCGCCCAAGAATCTGGTTGGCCTCACGGGCGGCGTGTTTAACTTCATGGGCAATCTGGCCTCCATCATCGTCCCCATCGTGATTGGTTACCTGGCCAAAGACGGCGATTTCAAACCCGCGCTGGTGTTCATCGGTGCCCTGGGCCTGCTGGGGGCATCGTCGTATATCTTTCTGGTAGGAAAGATTGAGCGGGTGTAGGGATTGGCTGACGCAGATGTAGCTATACGCTGAGCCTGTCGCCAGCAACCTGCCAGCGCCTAGCCAACCAGTTACAACTTCACTACTCACTACCCCTAAAACCTCAAGCCTACTTCACCGAAAACTGATATACCGTCGTGCTCCTGTAGGTCTGACCGGGGCGGAGTGTAGTGGTGGGGAACGTGGGCTGGTTGGGCGAATCGGGGAAATGCTGTGTTTCCAGACAGATGCCAAAGCGGCGGGTATACGGTACCCCCTCCGGCCCATGCTGACTGCCGTTGAGGTGGTTGGCCGTATAGATCTGCACAGCCGGCTCGGTGGTGTACATCGTCATCAGCCGACCACTCTGCGGGTCATACACCGTGGCCCCCAGCTTTAGCTTCGGCGACTTGTCGGTGAACACCCAGCAATGGTCATAGCCGTGTCCATACTGGATCTGCACGTCGGTGGTGTCGTTGATATGGGCACCGATGGGGCGCGGTTTGGTGAAATCAAACGCCGTGCCCGCCACGGGTCGTAGCTCACCCGTCGGGATCTGGGCTTTGGTGGTGGGTAAAAAGTGGTCGGCGTTGATCATCAGCACGTCGGTCAGCACGTCGCGCTGTTGGCCACTCAGGTTAAAGTACGCGTGGTTCGTCAGGTTCAGCACCGTCAGCTTATCGGTAGTGCCCTGATAATCAATGCGCAGCGCGTTGTCTTTTTGCAGGGTGTACGTCACCGTTACGGCCAGCGTGCCCGGATAGCCTTCCTCCCCATCGGGCGAGGTGTAGCGCAACGTCAGCGCGGGTTCGGGGCCATCAGCCGGGGTAGCCGCCCACAGCTTCTGACTAAAGCCGACTTTGCCGCCGTGGATATGGTTGCCGTTGTTGTTCGTTGCCAGGCGGTATTCGGTACCGTCGAGCGTGAATTTCCCCCCCGCAATCCGGTTGCCAAACCGACCGATGATCGGCCCCAGGCTGGTGGGGGCTTTGGTGTAATCGGCCAGGGTAGACAGGCCCAGCGTGACGTTGGCCTGCTTACCCGATTTGTCGGGCGCGGTCAGCGACACCAGGAAGCCGCCGTAGTTGGTGATCTTCGCTTCCATGCCGGCGGCGTTGCGCAGGGTGAAGAGGTAGGCCTCGCGGCCATCGGGCAGGGTACCAAAAATCGTTCGGTCGATACCCGGCTTCGGGCGCATCGCCGAAGCCAGACCGAGGCTGCCAAGAATCAGGAGTAGGGTCATCGGTTTCATAGTCATCTTGGATATTGGACGTTGGACGCTGGATTTTGGACGCTACAGCATTTTTTGTCCAATATCCAGTATCCAACGTCCTGCGTCCAATATCCTACTCACGCTAAGAGTATTTGATGCACCCAGCTACCCTTTTGACGGAAACAAATTGTCTGTTTAACGTCAAATCGGCTAACCCCTTTTCGCCCTATGCATTCGTTCAACATCAACCGTCGTCGTTTTATGCAGGGAACCACGGCAACGCTCGCGCTTACGGCCCTGGGTGCCCACGGCATGGATATTGTTAACCCGCCCAGTCCATACCGGGTAGGCCTCATCGGCACGGGCTGGTACGGCAAGAGCGACCTGTTCCGCCTTATTCAGGTAGCCCCCGTTGAGGTGGTGGCCCTCTGCGACGTCGATAAGAACATGCTGGCCGACGCCGCCAAACTGGTCAGCCAACGCCAGAAGTCGGGCAAGACACCGCTGCTCTACGGCGACTACCGCAAGATGCTGGCCGACAATAAGTTCGACATCATCCTCATCGGCACGCCCGACCACTGGCACGCGCTGCAAACCATCGACGCCATCAAAGCCGGGGCCAACGTCTACGTGCAAAAGCCCATCAGCGTAGACGTGATGGAGGGCGAGGCCATGGTGGCGGCGGCGCGGAAATACAACAAGGTGGTGCAGGTGGGTACGCAGCGCAAAAGCACGCCGCACCTGATCGACGCCAAGAAAAACATTGTGGAAGCCGGACTGCTTGGCAACATCCACCATGTTGAAATGTGCTGCTATTTCCCCATGCGGGCCAATGGCAACCCGCCCGTGCAGCCCGTTCCCAGCTTTCTCGACTACGAGATGTGGACCGGCCCCGCCCCCCTGCGCCCTTACGACGGTATTCCGCACGTGCGGTGGTGGCGGACGTTCAACGAATACGGCAATGGCATCATGGGCGATATGTGCGTCCATATGTTCGACACCGTTCGCTGGATGCTGAAGCTGGGCTGGCCCAAACGCATCAGCTCGACGGGCGGTATCTACGACCAGAAAGACGGCAAGTCGAACATCGCCGATACGCAGTCGGCCCTGTTTGAGTACGACGGCCTGAACTGCGTCTGGCAGCACCGGTCGTGGGGTACGCCCAACAACCCCGACTACCCCTGGTCGTTTACGCTCTACGGCGACAAAGGTACCCTCTGGGGCAGCACCATGCAGTGCGATTTCATCCCGCTGGGCGACACCGGGCCTACCAAAGGGGCCAAGATTCACAAGGACGTGGTCTATGAAAAAGAAAAATACCCCGAAGACCTCACCGAGCCGACTACCCCCAAGATTGAGCTAAATGCCGCCCCAGCCACCCGGCTGCACATGCTCAACTTTCTAAGTGCCATTGAAAATGGCGGACGACCCGTGGCCGACATCGAAGAGGGACACATTTCCACGGCCAGCTGCATCATGGCCAACCTCTCGATGAAGCTGGGCCGCCCGCTCGTCTACGACCCCGTCAAGCGCGAGATTGTGGGCGACCGCGAAGCCACCGCCCTGCTGGAACGCCCCTACCGCAAACCCTGGACCCACCCCCACCCAAACCGGGTGTAAGCGGTCAGGTTGTTTTAACCACAGAGA
>NZ_JAFMYV010000025.1 GCF_017353185.1 Fibrella rubiginis
TTGGTCATGGTGGCCGTTACGGCGGGGTTGACCGTCACCGTGCCTGAGGTGATGGCTGAACAACCGTCGCCGCTGGTCACCGTTACCGAGTAGATGGTCGTGGCGCGTGGAGAGACTGCCAGGATACCCGTCGTGTTGCTGGTGCCGTTGCTAAAGAGGTAGCTTGCCCCGCCACTGGCGATGAGCGTAGCCGAGGTGCCATCGCAGATGGTGGCGCTGGTCATAGTGGCCGTTACCGATGGGTTCACCGTTACAGTGGCACTTGTCGAGGCGGGGCAGGCGCTGGCCGAATTGGGCGTACAGGTGAACGAGTACACATTGTTGCCTACGGGTGGCGCTATGGTGATGCTGCTCGCGCTGCTGCCCGTGTTCCAGAGAATGCTGCCGTCGGTGCAGTTGTCAGCCGTTAACACCGTTGAGGTACCGGCGCAGATAGATGTAGCGGCGGGGGTAATACTCAGGTTGGGTACACCACCGTCATACATGATGAGGGGTAAGCAACCGCCGGGCTGACAATCGGTGTTGGCCGAGGTGGCGGTGTAGTTATACGAACCTGACGATGTGATGGTGTAGCTGTTGCCGGTGGCTACCTGCACACCATTGCGGAACCAGGCCACGTTGGTCTCGTCGGGCGTCAGATTGGCCACGTAACTTTCGCCGGGGCATATTTTCATCGGCACCGTGAATGAAGCGCGGGCCAGATTATTGCGTGGTGTGGCGTCGGACGAACTGGTCGATACGCCCGCTACGTTGGTCAACACCCCGTCGGCGTCAGCCTGTACCCGCATGGTATACGTACTACTGGCGCCAGCCGTTACGTTGCCCAGGTTCCAGGTCAATTGCACCTGACCCGATGCCAGGGTGGCTGTGGTGGCAGTAGGTGAGGCCGATACCAGGCTCATGCCGAGGGCGAGTGTGTCGCGCACGACAACGCCCGTTGCTGTGCTGCCCCCTACGTTCGAGACGCTAAGGGTGAACGTAGCCTGACCGCCACGTACTACGCTGTAGCTATCGCTCAAAGCGGTGAGTACCATATCGGAGTCACCATCGCTATAACCAAAACTGTAATTACCGCTGAACCCTGATGCTGTGTACTGGGCGTCGATTACCGCCGTGCTACCCCGTAACGCAGCGTCGCTGTCGTTGACGTCATCGCCGGCCTGATTGGCAGCAATGAGCTTGAGGTTTGCCGGCGCATCGGCCGCTTTGATCCGGAAACTGTAGGCAACGCCAGTTTGACCAACCGTAGTGAACGAGAATAAACCCGTGCCCGACGCCGTGGTGGCTGTTTCGAGCAGCAAGCCGTCTGGTTCACGGTACAGGTATACTTTCACGCCACCAATACCCGTATCACCCGCGTCGTAAATGCCATTGAGGTTATTGTCGCGGAACACGTAGTTCTGCCCGTTGACAGGGCCGGGACGTAGGGGCCTGGGGGCGGCAAAAACACGTGGACACAGCCCCCACAGGAGTGCCACGATAAGGCTGACCGAACAGAGCCGGGACAGCGATCGTAGTTGGATAAACGTTGTCATAAAGTGAAGAGAAAGTAGAGAGTGACCAGTTTGAGTTTGAACTTTGACAAGTTGGAGTAAAGCATTGGTAGGTAATGGGTTAAGCGTGAAAAATGAGTTTAGACTAACTTATCGCCTGCGTACGATTACTGGTTTGCAGGGGGTGTACTGGCAGGTTGAACAGGGGCTTACCTCGCCCGTGAGGCGGTAGGTCCGGCAGGTGGGTGTGCCCGTGGTGCGAATCAGGATGGGGTAGAGCGTGGTGCCGTCGGCCTTGAAGCCTTTGGCGTTTACCTGACCCACGTCGCCTACCGTTACCGCCGACCCAAAGGCCGTGCCGCCGGGGTTCAGTACGGTGCCGCCTCTACCGTCGGGATTGGCGCCAATTACCACTTCATACGTGCCCGAATTGCCCGTGTTGGTGGCCTGGATCGTGATGGTGTAATAATCGTCCGCGACGGTAGCATCGGTGCCGTTGTTGCGGCAGCCGCTCTGGGTGATGGTAGCCTGCACACCCGGATCCTGTACTACTGTGGTGGTTAGCGTCGTGCTGCAACCCGTTTGCGGATTGGTCGATATCACCGTGTAAATGCCCGGAATCGTTGTGGTGATGCTGGCCGTGCTGGCAGCAAAACCCGATGGCCCGGTCCACTCGTAAGTGGTGTTGGCGGGGGTGCTGGTGGCTGTCAGCGTGGCTGACGGGTCATAGCAGGTCAGCGTAGCGCTGTTCACCGTTGTCACGGGCAGAGTCAGATCCTGCGTAACGCTGGCGGTAGCGGTGGTTGAGCAGCCGGTTTGTGCCCCCGACGTAATCACCGTGTAGGTGCCTACCACGCTTACTGTTACGCTCTGGGTGCTGGCCGTGAATCCGCCTGGTCCGCGCCACTGATACACCAGATCGGTCTGGCTGCTGCTGACCGTCAGGGTGCGGGTGGGGTACGCGCAGGTTAGGGTCGCACTGTTTACCGTTGCCACAATGGCTGGGTTCACCGTAATGACGCTGCTGGCAGTGGCGGTACAACCGTTTACGTCGGTCACCGTGACGCGGTACGTACCCGACTGGGCTGGTGTGGCGTTCGGAATAACCAGCGGGTTGGTGCTGCCCAGGTTGCCGCCGGGACCACTCCAGGCGTAGGTAACGCTACTGGTTGGGCTGGCTGTCAGGCTAATGGGGAACCCTTCGCAGTAGGCCGTGTTGCCTGCGATAGACGCTACTGGCGGCGACGGAACCGCGTTTACCGTAACACTCGTGGCGGTTGATACGCAGCCGGTGGCATTATCTTTTACCCTTAACTGATAGACACCGGGTGCCCGTCCTGCTAACGTTGGCGACGTCTGGTACGACTGGCCATTGTCAAAGCTATACTGTACACCCGTGGTGGGGGTCTGTATCTGGATCGTGCCTGTGGTGGTTACGCAGGTAGGTTGTGTAACTGAGGCGGTCGGTGCGCTTGGCAGCGGATTAGTTGTCAGCGTCGTTGCCTGTGTTGTTGAACAGCCATTGGCATCCGTAACGACCACCGAATAGGTGCCGCCGCTTAGCCCGGTCAGATTTGCCGTGGTAGCCCCGTTGCTTGTTGGGCCGGTCCATGAATAGGTGTACGGTGCGGTGCCACCCGACACTGAACTGCTGATGGTACCCGTGTTTTGTCCGGCACATACCGGTCCACCGTTTGTTAGCGAAACCTGGAGCAGAGGAGGCTGCGTAAGCGTGGCCGTCTGCGTGAGCGAACAGCCGTTGGCATCGGCCACTACAATGGTGTAGCTGCCAGCTTCTGTCTGGTAAGTGCTGGTGCCTGAGGTTGTGGTTGACGACATAAGACCTCCGGTGTTGTAATAGCTGACCGTGTAGGGACCGTGACCACCGCTTACTTTCACCGTAATCTGACCTTGTCCGTTGTAGCAAAGGGCATTGGTTGTCTGGGCGTTAACGGCCAGTGGATCAGGCGTTACCACATCTACGGTAGCCGTGTTGCTTAAGCAGCCGTTGGCGTCGGTCACAACGACGCTGTAGGTGTCGGGCGTGGTGAAAGCCGGGTTGGCTTCCGTTGAAATCACGCCGGTTGCGTTTGACCGGTACCAGGCGTAAGCAACCGGTGGGGCACCACCCGTAACCTGCGTAGAAATGGCTACGGCCGGTTCGTTGTTGGCGCAGGTGATACTGGTGTTAATAATCCGT
>NZ_JAFMYV010000026.1 GCF_017353185.1 Fibrella rubiginis
AGCCCCGATCTGAGCCGTGATGCTGTAAGGTCGGGGCTTTCCATTAGCGGTCAGTGGAATTGCTTATTGTTAGCCGAAAACCTAACTCATTCGTCGAATAAAAAGCGCACTGGTCGAAAAATGAGATACACATTAAGGCTGTTTACTTATTGATTAATGTAAATATTTACATATTATAATTATTTAATAAAATTCCCGTTTCGATAGCTTATCAGCCGCCGTTACCGTTCGGTAACACAATGCTATTTACTAGTATTTATACTTAAAAGATAAGTATCTCCAAATGGTGCCTAAAATGCTCCCTCGAATGGTGCCGATAATGGTGCCTGAAATGGTGCGGTTAATATTTTAGTCAACTAGTAATCAGTCATTTATAGTAATTCCTAAATTATATCCTGTTACTTCTCAGGAAATACTTAGCTTTACGTTCATCCGTAACTGTACTTCAATCTATATTTAATGAGAGAGTTAACCTATTGCTACCAACTCGAAGATACTATCGTGGCCATCGAGGATTTACAAGGGGGCTTGTCGGTTTATGATTCAATCACTCGAGTCTTAGCCCAAATCGAAGCTGAAGCTGGCTCATTAGAGGGTAAGTACGTTCTTTGGCAGGGGAACGACGGTTTGTGGGATTTGCTCTTGCCCCAGGCCCCTAGACTGGCCGACAACGACATGGATATTTATCCCCTAGGAGGCCACACCCTACCGGAGGCCAAAACCCGGTTAACGGAGTTGGTGGCCAGTGGGCGGCTTCGAGGAATAATCCCTTAACATAACAATCCTTCCAAAACAGTTAGTGGGATAACGCAATTTCGAGTTCTTACAAAAGGTATATTTTGGATATTGACCTGTATTGATTAGAGAGGGTGTTGAGTCAAGGTATTTTTTTAAGCCAAATAATTTTCCCATTAGAATCAGTGTAAGTAGAAAATTCTATATCCCTATTAAAAGTAAAAAAAAGGTATACGTATTTAAAATGCATAGTAAGTTCTACTTTGTGAACATCTTTAAGCTTAAATAATTTATCAATTGATAATTGAAAATCTCTAATTCCTCCTGGGTTTATTATTTCATTAATTTTAGGTCCAGCAAGATTAAGATTTTTTATTCCATTATTGTTGCCAAATTCAACCTCGTGAATTTCAACAAAAAGATTTTCTATTTTTAGATTAAAGTAGCTATTATTTTTTATTTCAAAAAAGGTCAATAATAATTTCTTATCATCTGCGCCAAACGGAGTTTCAACAGTCATCTGTGGTTTTAGGGCATAATATGATAACAAAATAGTTAGTAAAGCACTAAGAACGCCTAGAATTGTCCATGACTTGTTGGAGAGTACTTCTAAGTTGTTACTCGATGTATGTACATTACTACGCCTATTACTACTAGTAGTACCACTATTTACGATCTTTTTATTATGTTTTTTTTTAGGCATGTACTGCGGCAGTTTTTATTATTTTTGAATGACACGACATCATTTTTCCCCCGGACAGTTGGGGTGGCTTAATGCCTCCAAAAACCTTGGGGGTTTGGGGGCAACGCCCCCAAATAACTTCACGATTACCGACCGAAGGGAGGACCACTTTATCACATTGCAAATGGAGGACTAGGAGGGGTTGCATCAGGTAAATTATCATCAACAACTGAGAATATTAGTTGAGGAGAATTCTGAGTATTCTCCAGTGCCTTTTTCATATCTACATAAGAAATATTTATGGATTTGGCATTATCCCCGCTGAGTTGTATTCTACAACCACCTGAGGTGGCTTGAACGAACACAACTTGATCTATATTGAAAATAAGCTTACTTGGGCCAGGACCCATAATTTCCAAAAACTTGGCCATATCACTAACAGTTAGTTGGTTTTAAAAGACCCCCGACCCTCTAGCAACATGGCTTGGATCGGGGGTTTGGACGGTTGTCCGTGGATTAGCTTAATCCCTGGTCGGTTGCGCCTCCGCAGAGCCGACGTCCGTTTTAGCTAATGGCTTTATGACACGCTTTTTGGTAAGCCGGGGTTTGGCGTGGCCGACTAGTTGGGTGTCGAATAGGGGCTTGTCCTGTTCTGAATCAGAAATGTAAACGGCTGCGTTGAACAAAGCATATTTTTTGCCGTTTGCGTCTGCTTTCCAAGCAATCTGGGCATTTACTGCATAGATGTTTGTATTACCAGATTTTAATATGTCAACTGCTTTTTTCTCCCTGAGATACTTAGTTGAAGTATGAATAGTTTGTCTGCTAAGATCAAGTGCCTCTGCTAACGCTTGCTGACTGATAACCAGAGCGTTACGTTTATCCATATGTTGGAGCAACCACACAAAAATCTTTACCGCTGTATGGTTCTCACCTGTCATCTCAATAATTAGATCGAGCTTGTCAACATAGAGTTGCACAAAGTTGTCGTTAACCACATCCACTTCTCCTGTTTGGTAGTCAACCATCTGCTTTTCGTGTGCCATTTCTGTGAGTGTGGGGTGTAAAGTAGTGCTTTGCAATACTGCAAAGTTTCACATCAATATCCAAAAAAAATTTTTACATCATGTAAAAATTTTTGATACATGATGTAAAACTGTGTAAAGCAAGCTGCTTTACAATAATGTAAAGCAGTGCTTTACACAGTTTTAACATAACTTATTGATTGTTAGATATTTATGTATGTTTCTCTTCTGTATCTCCTAAATCACTTTTTCATAGCGTCGCAGACACCGCTTTTTTGGTCAGTTGAAAGCGGATTGGTGCGTAGTGCTTGGGGGCTTTGCCCCCAAACCCCCACGATTTTTCTTCAGGCATATACCACCCCAACTGTCCGGGGAGAAGGTCTTAGTGCCCACGCTCGATGGGTGGGGGTAAGTTCTTCCGGCGCTGTTCAGAACCTATGATGGCGTTGCGAACCTCTGGCCCCGTCGCGGCCAAGCCAAGCTTGGCATCAAACACGGATCCAGCCACGGCGTCTAGCTTCCCACTGACAATACTTGTTAACCGGGCATTCTCCTGGCGAAGGGCTTTTAATTCGGCCATTATCTGGGCGTTCGTTGGTTGCACGTCGAATAAAGCGTTAAGCCCTACTTTGGCCGTGTCTGCGACCAAAACACCCGTTGCAATGGTGCCGATATTGTTAAGGCTAAATTCAAGCCCTCCTGCGGCCTTTTTGGGCTCGACCTGCGATTGGTTAGAGCTACCTAAGCCGCGCCGATCCATCCACGCTAACGTGTTGCAACTACTGGAGCAGTACAGTCGGCGGCGGTCCTTGGCGTAATAGATCGTGTTACAGCGAACACACACTTTTTGAGTGGTTGGAACTGGTTTATAAGCCATAAGGTAGGTAGGTTTTTAATCTACTTTTGATCAAATTTGACTGAAAATTTTTATTAATCAAACTCTTGTCTAGATTTGGCCTGTTGATCGAAACGGACGTCGGCTCTGCCAGCGATGACAACCGCCCAGGGATAGATCAACCCACGGACAACTAGTCCAA
>NZ_JAFMYV010000027.1 GCF_017353185.1 Fibrella rubiginis
AAGAACGCCTGTGCCTTTGTCGTCGAGTAACTAATGAACACAAGTAGTTAAGTAGCTAGGTTCGCTTTCGGAAGATTTTCGATCCAGTTACAAAATTTTGTTTTACAACATTACAACTAATGCTTAGACTTATTGCGCCATGACGGGAAGAATGATTGACATAATGATATGTTCACACACAACAGAGCGACTTAATGGAACTTCCAACCATTTTTCCAGGACAAAATCAGAGCGTATATGCCCACACGTTAACTCAGTTGACTGCTCGTGAGTGGGCTGTATTGCTGGAAGTAGCCAATGATTCAAGCAACGCAACAATTGCTGAACGGCTTTGTATTACGACGAAAAGTGTTGAAAACTACCGGACACGGATTGGCGGTAAGATGGAATTGACGGGGCATCGAGTATTAGAGCGTTTTGCCCGTCAACACAAACCGGCGCTTCGGCAGTGGTATGAACTACTCGTTGGCGAATTACCCTCTACTCCTTAGCTACGTGTATTACCTCAATTTTTGAGGGGTTACTACTCAATTTTTGAGGGCTTTTTCCTCTGTTTTAGTTTGGCTGATGCGTCTACGTTTGTCATCAAGAAAGCAGCAGTTGTCGGGCCACCCCAGACACTAAGCAACTTTTGATTCTCATGATGAACTCAATGAAACAAACACGCCAATGAAGAGCATACTACATCTGATCAACAAGTCATCGAAAGTGCTTACTCTCGCACTTGTCATGGCTACAGCTTTATCATGTCATCCTGACGAGCCAACCACTAACGTGTTGCCACAGGCATCACAGGCAGGAGCCAGAAAACAAGCGCTCGACAAGGTTCAGGTAGCCAAAATACTGGCGAAAGCCGTTCTGGACGAAGACGTTCGCGTCCTGCTCAAAGCCGAGGCCTTGAAGAAGTTTGACGGTGATTATGACGTTCTCTTGCAGATGGTAAAAGACAAGAAGATAAAAGGCAGTAAGTCCCTTTTTGACGCTATCGTTGAGAAAGATGAAACGCCGGGGAGGTTCAAGAAACTGAGTGATGACCTACCACTACTCACGTTCTACGTACCCACGTTTTTTTCGGCTCATAAGTGGGATACAAAGCAGCAAGTTCCCTTCATAGCTGTTCGCGATGAAGACAATAAGCTGATGCTTTACAACTACAAAGGCGAGTCGATGGAGTTGAACCCGCTTGAGGAACCGGACGTCCCGATGCTGGTGGTGAAAATTAATGACCGGGTAACTACAACTCCCCCCAAGAATGAGAAGGGAAGGATTGCTGCTGACAACTTTATTTTCAGCAATGGGCAACACAGCTTTTACTTTACAGATGGGCTGGCAGAAAGCCTAGTGCCAAAAAAGAAGGGTGCCCGCTTCTTTGTCAATGATAATGGCATTGACCCTGTGGTTGTTGAAGGCTATCAGAGGAGCCTAAATTGTAATACCTGTTATCAGCGCGACTGGATTTACTATGGTATTAATCCAGCCTCAGGCCAAAACTCAGGGCCATTAAACTATCGATTTAAAGAAGCAATCACCCAGTTTCGCTTGGAAAACATAAATTCATTCGCTGACTTGGGCGGCTGGGATGAAGGTAGTTACCAGTTCAGAATATACCCGATGTTTACGGGTAAGGGAGTCACAGAAAAAACGCCTCCCACCAAGGTTCTTTTTATCGCCCCTGAACAGTTATATACCTATCATACTGAACCGAGATGCACCAATCACATTTTTTGGATCTCATGTTACCCAGTTCGAATCGTTGACGATGTACGGGCTTATGAATTTCCTTCTCCTGTGGTTATTGACACCTGGAGCATGGAGGATAATGGTAACCGATGGTTCTTCAAGGTGGAAGAATATGACCTAACGGAAGAAGTAGAGCGGACTGAGGTCATGACATCAGAGTTTAGCACTAATTTTTCGTTCAGTGTAGCACTAGGCGAGAAGGTAAAACTTGGCCCTAGTCTCGGCTTTGGCACCAAATCAACGCAACAAACCACATTCAAATACAAAACCACGACCGGTAGTGATGAGCTTGGTGTGGGAATCCTTCGGTATGAGGATCCTGTCATAACCTCCCGCTTCTCACTCCCGGGTACGACTACTATCCTTGGCAATACGTATGAAGTGACAACAGGTGCTACACGGCTTTCTATCGAAACTATGCGATCCAACTAACCTTTTAAATTGATAAACACTGCGTCTATTTCCATGCGTTGATGCGTACGGAAATAGACGTTTCTCATCGTTAACTTATGCGAACCTCTTATCTACTTACCGCCATTATTATCAGCCTTCTGAGCTGTCAACAGGAGCCTGAGCCTTATGCAATACCTGAAAAAGGAGGGTGGTATGTGCTTCAGTCACCCACCAATCAGCCTATCTACGCCGTCCTTGGCAACATTGACTCTACGTTGCTGCTCAGCACGTTGTCTAACGAGATTTATTACACGACCGATAAAGGAAAATCCTGGCAAATGGCAACATTCAACCAGCCTAACCCAGAGGGAATAATGGGTTTTGCGGCCCGGAAGGATACCATTTGGGCTATGACATCGGCACGAGGCGGTGAAGACGGGACTTTTACTTTCTTCGATAACCCGGTTTTTTACAGCCTTGACAGCGGTAGAAGCTGGAAACACAAGTACAGGATAGGTGAGATAAGGACTCGGTACAAAGTGGCAACGTCGCCCTCCGGCATTCAATATACCGTCGAGGAGTCGTCTACACCATATGCAAAAGATCCACAAAACGCCTTGCTTCAAGAAACAACAGGCATTGCCGCTACTGATGGGCGGTTACTTCCGCTACCAGACAGGCATCAAACAAAGGGCCTCTATTTGGATTCGCAGCAACGCCTCTACGTGTGTAATTCAGCTCCAGTGTGTGGCCCGAAAAATGACGCCAAGTTTTGTGGCACCGATGAGAACTCCCGCTATCGGGGTGTACTGTATATTTCTAAACAGCCACAGCCATAAGGATAATTTTGGCTGTGATTATCTAGAAAAAGCAAGCCCTTCAACTACGAATAGATGAAGGGCTTGCTTTTTCTAAACGTGCTGATTTTACATGGCCAGTTTTTCGCGG
>NZ_JAFMYV010000028.1 GCF_017353185.1 Fibrella rubiginis
GAAGACGCCCGTGCCCCTGTCGTTCAGAATGCCTTTATACAACTCATTACTTTGCGAGTTGGGCATGGCGTGGTCGACAAGCGTGTGGTTGTCAACGTGTTGCGTGCCATTGGGCATGTACAGGCCATACATAAACGACTCGCAGTGCTGACCGTTGAGTACAATGTTCAGATCGTTGCGCACAAAACCCCCGTTGAGCGTGATTGTGGCGTTGTGGTAGAGGCTGTTGTCGGCCATGCTTACCTGCGTACGGGCAATATGATAGGCGCGCTCCGATTCGTTCTGCACCCGGTAATGTTCCATGCGGGCATCGGCGGCCATGACCACTTCTGTCACCACATTGGTGAATCCGGCATGGTCACCCAGGGTGCGGTAGGCTTCGGCCACGTTCACTTCGGCGTTGCGGCCCACCACAATCAGGTTGCGGGGCTGGGCGGCAATATTCTGCTGCCGGGCGTCGGTGATGAAGCGCAGAATAATAGGTTCCGTTACCACCTTGTTGTCGGGTACGCGGATGAACACACCGTCGCTGGCAAAGGCAGTGTTCAGGGCCGTGAACGCGCTATCCTGAAAATCGGCGTAGCGGCCAAAATGGAGACCAATCGTCTCGGCGTCGGTCTGTTGCGCATCAGCAAACGACTTGATCTGCAACTGATCGGCGGGGCTGACGAGCTGCGACAGGTCAGCGCGGTAGTGACCGTTTACGAAGTAGAGAACATTGCCGTTCAGGTTCGGAATCTGCAACTGAGGCAAATCGTCGGCGGTAAGATCCGTACCCATGTCGAAGCCGTAGGTCTCGCCGATCATGGCTTTCACGTTCGAGTATTTCCACTCTTCGTGCCGGATCGTGGGGAAGCCCAGCGTTTCAAACGTTTGCAGGGCTGATCGCCGCAACTGATGGAATGCCGATTTACTGGCCCCGTTCATCCGGGCCTCGCCCTCGCGAAAGGCCGCGATAAGCTGGTCTTTGAAGGGGGTATATTGTTGGGGGTTCATAGAAAGGAAGTTCGATGTTTAAAGTTCAATGTCTAAAGTTGCTTTGCCAGATGCTATAGAGTTAGTTGGCGGAGCAACTTTAGACATTGGACCTTAAACGTTGAACACGTTTATGCCGCTTCGACTTCGGCGATGATCCAATCGTAGCCTTTTTCTTCCAGTTCGTAGGCCAGTTCTTTCGGTCCTGACTTCACGATGCGGCCTTTGTAGAGAACGTGAACAAAATCGGGCACGATGTAATCGAGCAGGCGCTGGTAGTGCGTCACTACAATGGCTGAGCGTTCGGGAGAGCGCAGTTTGTTGACACCCTCGGCCACAATGCGCAGGGCGTCGATGTCGAGACCCGAATCGGTTTCGTCCAGAATAGCCAGTTTCGGTTCGAGCATGGCCATCTGGAAAATTTCGTTACGTTTCTTTTCACCACCCGAAAAACCTTCATTCAGCGACCGGCTCAGCAGCGACTGGTCGATGCTGACGAGCTTCATGCGCTCTTTCATCAGCTTCAGAAACTGCACGGCATCGAGCGGGGTTTGGCCGCGGTATTTGCGGATTTCGTTGAGCGCCGTTTTCAGAAAGTTGGTGGTGCTCACACCCGGAATTTCAATGGGGTATTGGAAGGCCAGGAAGATACCTTCGGCTGCCCGTTCTTCGGCCGACAGGTCCAGCAGGTCTTTTCCCTCAAACAGCACCGAGCCGTCGGTTACGGTATAATCTTCCCGCCCGGCCAGTACGTTGGCCAGGGTGCTTTTGCCCGAACCGTTTGGGCCCATGATGGCGTGTACTTCGCCGGGCTTCACGGTCAGGTCAATACCTTTCAGGATTTGCTTATCTCCGATTGATGCTTGTAAGTTACTGATTGATAGCATATTAGATTACTCGTAGCGGCTAAAATGAAGGGGCAAAGGTACGATTTTGCACCCAGTTTGTCTGTATAAGCAACAAACAAATAGGGATAAAAGTTGACCGTCATTTTATCCCTTTAAACGCAAAAAGCCCCCCGCAACGCTGCAGGGGGCTTTTTCAAACACCTTACTAAACTACCTCACTTTCTGCACCACAATGGGTACGCACTTGGCTGCTGGGCAGGCACACTCGGCAGGGTTGAGCATGACCATCACATCGCTGGTGCAACCCGATGGGCCAAACAGACGGATCGTATACGTGACACGCTGACCTGGGTTTGGCAGGTTGCTGAACGTGATCACACCGTTGCTGGCTGTTACGCTTACGTCGCCGGCTGCGGGGCTACCGTCGGCTGCTGAGATCGTAGCGCGAACGGTATTTTGCAGATTTGACAGGGCGATTTTGGCGTCGTTGTTCGGTGTAGCACCGTTGCAGGTAGCCCGTGTAACGACTACATCCTGCGAGGCTACCGATGGCGTTGGCAATACCGTTACCGTAGTAGTGGTCGTGGCTGTGCAGCCCGTGCTAAGGGTACAGGTAGCTGAGTACGTAGCGGTTGCCAGCGGTGAAATTTCGAGTGTAGCACCCGTCGTTCCCGTTGACCAAACTACCGTCCCGGCGCAACCTGACAGGCTCAGGATCGTTGACTGACCAATGCAGATGGTGGCGCTGTTGACCGAGAGCACCGGCGTTGGGTTCACCGTCACCCGCGTTGAGGCTACGGCTGAGCAACCGTCAGCGTTGGTTACCGTCACGCTATACGTGGTGGTTGTCGTTGGCGAAACCGGGATCGAGGCGGTTGTGGCGTTGGTAGACCAAACGTAGCCTGTACCACCCGTTGCGGTGAGCGTAACCGTATTGCCTTCGCAAATAGTCTGGCTCTGCGTTACCGTGGCCGTTACGGCCGGGTTGACCGTGACGGTGCCTGAGGTGATAGCCGAGCAGCCGTAGGTGTTGGTT
>NZ_JAFMYV010000029.1 GCF_017353185.1 Fibrella rubiginis
AACCTTACAGGCACATTAGTACGGCTCGGCTCCGCCTGTTTCCAGCCCTCCACCTGCCGCCTATCCACGTGGTCGTCTCCCACAGCCTTTCTTAGCGGATGACTCATCTTGGGGTCGGTTTCGCACTTAGATGCTTTCAGCGCTTATCCAATCCGCACGTAGCTACTCGGCCATGCACTGGGCAATACAACCGATCCGCCAGCGGTGCGTCCATCCCGGTCCTCTCGTACTAAGGACAGATCCCCGCAATCATCCCACGCCCACCACAGATAGGGACCGAACTGTCTCACGACGTTCTGAACCCAGCTCGCGTGCCACTTTAATCGGCGAACAGCCGAACCCTTGGAACCTTCTCCAGCCCCAGGATGTGACGAGCCGACATCGAGGTGCCAAACCTCCCCGTCGATGTGAGCTCTTGGGGGAGATCAGCCTGTTATCCCCGGCGTACCTTTTATCCTTTGAGCGATAGGCCACCCATGCAGCGCTACCGGATCACTATACCCTGCTTTCGCACCAGATCGGCCTGTACGCCTCACTGTCAAGCTTGCTTCTGCTATTGCACTCCCCGACCGATTACCGTCCGGCCTGAGCAAACCTTGGGAAGCCTCCGTTACCCTTTCGGAGGCGACCACCCCAGTCAAACTACCCACCAAGTACTGTCCCCCCAATCAGAGGTTAGAAAGCCAGTGACAAAAGGGCGGTATTTCAACGTCGGCTCCACGATGCCTGGCGACACCGCTTCACTGCCTCCCGCCTATCCTACACATCCGTCACCAGCGCCCCATACTAAGCTGTAGTAAAGGTGCACGGGGTCTTTCCGTCCCGTGGCGGGTAAGCGGCATCTTCACCGCTACTACAATTTCACCGAGCTCATGGCTGAGACAGTGCCCAGATCGTTACACCATTCGTGCAGGTCGGAACTTACCCGACAAGGAATTTCGCTACCTTAGGACCGTTATAGTTACGGCCGCCGTTTACTGGGGCTTCAGTTCAGACCCTCGCCTTGCGACTAAGTCCCCCCCTTAACCTTCCAGCACCGGGCAGGTGTCAGACCCTATGCGTCATCTCTCGATTTGGCAGAGTCCTGTGTTTTTGGTAAACAGTCGCCTGGGCCTTTGCTCTGCAACCTCTCACTATCGCTAGTGAGGAGGCCCCCCTTCTCCCGAAGTTACAGGGTCATCTTGCCGAGTTCCTTGGCCATGATTCTCTCGTGCGCCTTGGGCTATTCGCCCCAACCACCTGTGTCGGTTTACGGTACGGGTACCCCACAGCTGACGCTTCCACACCTTTTCTTGAAACCCCCTTCCCCCATTCGCTTCAGCCGTAGCCTCCGCTCAGCGCGCTATTCCCGCAGCACGCATGAAGTCCGGCGATTTGTCCGTGTGTTGCACTGTAGGGTAGTGCAGGACTATTCACCTGCTGGCCATCTGACCGGCGCTTTCGCTGGGCCATTAGGTCCCGACTAACCCCGGGGTGACTGCCGTCGCCCGGGAACCCTGGGTCTTACGGCGGGAGGGGTTCCCACCCTCCTTCTCGTTACTTATGCCTACATTTGCTCTACCACGCGGTCCACCAGCGCTCACGCGCCAACTTCACCCCCCGCAGTATGCTCTCCTACCATCAAGTATTAGTAAACTAATACTGATCCACCGCTTCGGTGCTGTGCTTGATGCCCGTTTATTATCGATGCCCGCCCCGCTCGACCAGTGAGCTGTTACGCACTCTTTAAAGGAATAGCTGCTTCCAAGCTAACCTCCTGGCTGTCTCGGCAGCCGGACCACCTTTGTTCAACTTAGCACACACTTGGGGACCTTAGCGGATGGTCTGGGTTGTTCCCCTCTCGGAGCAGGACCTTAGCACCCTGCCCCTCACTGCCCCACACCCCCACCGGCATTCGGAGTTCGACTCAAGTTGGTAGGCTATGACACCCCCGCATTCAATCGGTCGCTCTACCTCCAGTGGGGTAACATGAGACGCTGTTCCTAAAAACATTTCGGAGAGTACGAGCTATTTCTCAGTTTGATTGGCCTTTCACCCCTACCCACAACTCATCCGGAAACTTTTCAACGTTTATCGGTGCGGTCCTCCACGGTGTGTTACCACCCCTTCAACCTGGCCATGGGTAGATCACCAAGTTTCGCGTCAACAGCCACTAACTACGTCGCCCTCTTCAGACTCGCTTTCGCTTCGGCTCCAGGAGTCCACTCCCTTAACCTCGCTAGTGACCGTTACTCGTAGGCTCATTATGCAAAAGGCACGCCGTCACCACATCTACGTGGCTCCGACCGCTTGTAGGCACCTGGTTTCAGGTTCTGTTTCACCCTGGTACACCCAGTCCTTTTCACCTTTCCCTCACGGTACTCTTCCCTATCGGTCTTCTACAGTGTTTAGCCTTGGCAGATGGTGCTGCCGACTTCAGAGGGAGTCCCTCCGGCTCCCCCCTACTCAGGATCCCCCGCCCACAGCCCGATGTGATCACTACGGGACTCTCACCCCCTGCGGTTGGCCTTCCCAGGCCATTCGTGTTGATCAGGCTGCTTGTTGCCGGGTCCTTTAACCCCAGCCCCGCCGTAACGAGACTGGTTTGGGCTCTAGCGCGTTCGCTCGCCACTACTGACGCCATCACTGATTGTTTTCTTTTCCTCCGCCTACTTAGATGTTTCAGTTCAGCGGGTGAGCCTCACGCCCAAAGGCGTGATGATGGTGCTTCACACCACCGGGTTGCCCCATTCGGATACCAGCGGATCAGCCCGTGCCAGCCGGTCCCCGCTGCGTTTCGTCGCTTGCCACGTCCTTCGTCGCCTGTAGAAGCCAAGGCATCCCCCAGGTGCCCTTTTGCTGCGTT
>NZ_JAFMYV010000003.1 GCF_017353185.1 Fibrella rubiginis
GGTTGTTGGTCTTGCTCAGCAGCTCAGCAATGCTTGTGCCGGCGATGTTGTTCCAGCGCTCGTAGCTCAGGCTGCCCGTGCCCGGGCACGAGGTGCCGCCAAGACGGGCTTGTGCATCAGCAGCAGTAGCTGATAAGTACAGTTCATGCCTTAGCTCAAACAGGCTTGCATTGTTGGCATCTTTTGCGCCCCGTAATACAGCGAAGTAAGCCCGGTGAATTTGACTGGTAAAGTGACCGCGAATTGTATATGTTGCATTGGGCTTATCGTCGCTTAATTCATTTTGCACATAATCAATATTATCGCCACCTGTCACGCTAAAATTAGTAGGTATAATTACCTTTAGACTATATGCATTTGAACCAGGAGAGAAGAACATTGATCCGCTGGCAACAGTAACAAATTGCACACTAAGCTGAAGTTCTATCTCCTGTCCAACTCTGGGGTTAGACACATTGCTAACCAATCTAAACAGGAGCGGATCCGGGGAAAAAGGTTTATATCTATTATGTAATTTTCTGGCAGAAGACGATGGTCTAACGGGCTTTATGGGACCAAAGCCAGGGCCATTGTCGGCATATGCTGTAGAGAGAAATAAAATAGCGCATAGCAGACAACTCACCAGCCTTTTTAAGAGGCTGGCTACATAAAAGTAGCTTTCGTTCATGGTAGGTAAGCAGTTGGATAAAGCTTATCCTTCACAAAAAGAATGCCTAAGTTTAAAAGCCAGGCATTAAATAAATAGTCTGAAAATTCGGCTGAGTATTACCCATACTTCTATACGTTCATGCAACTATCCTTAAACCCCATTTTTTAAGTATATATACCCTACTTCTCTGTTATTTTTTAAATTAAGTGTTTTTATTCCTGCTGCCCGTTTGGTGCAGATATAGACCACAAAAAGGCAACAAAAAAAGCCACTCCGTAATTGGAGCGGCTTTTTTTGTTGCCTTCACTTCAGCAAACTGTGGCTGACCTTATAATGAGCTAAAATCGAAGCCCTCCAGAAAGGCGGTTGTAAACTGACCGGATTTGAAACCGGGGTCGTCCATGAGCTTGATGTGAAACGGAATAGTTGTTTTAACTCCCTCTATCACAAACTCCTGCAAGGCCCGCTTCATACGCGTCAGCACTTCTTCCCGCGATTGGCCACTCACAATCAGCTTGGCAATCATTGAGTCGTAATTGGGTGGAATAACGTAGCCGCTATACACATGGCTGTCGATTCGAATGCCGTGACCACCTGGAAAATGCAGATTCGTGATTTTTCCCGGCGACGGACGAAACCCATTGGCGGGGTCTTCGGCGTTGATCCGGCATTCGAGTGCATACAGCTTTGGTGTGTAGTTACGGCCCGAAATAGCCACGCCCGCGGCCACTTTAATTTGCTCTTTGATGAGGTCGAAATCCGTCACTTCCTCCGTAATCGGGTGCTCAACCTGAATTCGGGTGTTCATTTCCATGAAATAGAACTTCCCGTGTTTGTCTACCAGAAACTCTACCGTACCGGCGCCTTCATAGCCAATGGACTGAGCCCCTTTAATGGCCGCTGCGCCCATGGCCTCGCGCAGTTCAGGCGTCATGATGGGCGAGGGTGTCTCTTCCAGCAACTTCTGGTGCCGCCGTTGAATGGAGCAGTCACGCTCTGACAGATGGCACACTTTACCGTACTGATCGCCTACAATCTGAATTTCGATGTGACGGGGCTCTTCCACAAATTTTTCGAGGTACAAACCGTCGTTACCAAAAGCAGCGCTCGACTCGGTGCGGGCGTCATTCCAGGCTTTTTCAAATTCATTTTCTGCCTTGATCACACGCATACCACGACCACCACCGCCGGCCGTGGCCTTAATGATGACCGGATATCCCATCTCCGCAGCCAGTTGCTGCCCTTGCTCGATAGAGTCTAACAGACCGTCGGAACCTGGAATTACAGGTACTCCTGCCTCGCGCATGGTGGCTTTGGCCGTCGCCTTATCACCCATCATGTTGATCTGTTCGGCAGTAGCACCAATAAACTTGATGCCGTAGTCAGCGCATATTTGCGAGAATTCGGCGTTTTCCGACAAAAAACCGTAGCCGGGATGAATGGCATCGGCCCCCGTTACTTCGGCGGCAGAGATAATGCTTGGAATACTGAGGTACGACTGGCGACTGGGTGGTGGACCAATGCACACGGCTTCGTCGGCGAAGCGAACGTGCAAGCTATCGCGGTCGGCGGTTGAGTAGACGGCCACGGTACGGATGCCCATCTCGCGGCACGTACGAATGATCCGCAACGCGATCTCGCCCCGGTTGGCGATCAGGATTTTCTTGAACATAGGAAGAAAGTCGTAAGTCGATAGTCGACTGACCGGTCCGCCGGTGCGGCACAAGTATTGCTGTCGCGCCAGCCGACAATCGACTTACGACTCTTTTTAAATTTCTTCGAGAATAAACAACGGCTGATCGTACTCGACGGGAGTAGCGTTTTCGACGAGTACCTTCACGATACGGCCCGACACTTCCGATTCGATTTCGTTGAAAAGCTTCATGGCTTCAATGATGCACACTACTTTACCCGGCTTGATCTCGTCGCCTACTTCAACAAACAACGGCGATTCAGGATTGGCCGACCGGTAGAATGTACCAATCATAGGCGACTTAATAGTGATCTGGTTAGCAGCCGGGGCGGCAGGCGCGGCGGGGCTTGCAACGGGGGCGGCGGGTGTGGAGGCAGCTGGTGCAGCGGCAGGCAACGCAGCGGCGGGGGCCGGAGCAGCCTGGATCGGTGCTGGTGCCGCATACATAGCAGGTGTGGCCGTGCGCTTCACGTTGATTTTCAGCTCACTTGTCTCAATTTTCACCTCGTCGAGGCCCGATTTTGAGATAAAATCGATCAGTTCTTGTATTTCCTGGGTGCTCATATCTTTTGAACGATGAATGATGAACGATGAACGATGAATGGCTTACACAAGAGCATTTTCGTGCTATCCATTCACCACTCATCACTCATCATTCATCATTATTTTACTCGTTCCTGGTATTCCCGCGTGCGGGTGTCAACGCGAATTTTGTCACCCTGGTTAATAAACAAAGGCACGTTGATCATGGCGCCTGACTCTACTTCAACACGCTTCTTGGCCCCACTCGATGTGTCTCCTTTAAGGCCAGGTTCGGCGTAGGTTACTTCAAGCTCGACCGAAACGGGCAGTTCGCAAACCAGTGGCGTGTCATTTTCGGCATTAATCAGCACTTCCACTTCCTGCCCTTCACGCATCAAGTCGGCCTGATCCAGAATTTTCTCGCTGATATTGATCTGGTCGAAGGTTTCCTGGTCCATAAAATTGTAGCCCGCTTCATCCTTGTAGAGGTACTGAAACTTGCGGCGTTCTACCCGAACCGGAATAATAGTAGCTCCTGAGTTGAACGTATTATCAATCACCCGTCCGGTGGTTAGGCTCTTGAGCTTGGTACGCACGAAAGCGGCCCCTTTCCCGGGCTTAACATGCTGAAATTCAACTATTTGAAACAGGTCGTAGTTGTGGTTGATTACTAAGCCGTTTCTAATATCTGCGGTCGTTGCCATGTAATGATGTACGATTTACAAATTACGAATTACGATTTGATTTACGGCCTACGAACTACAATCAAAGCCACTCATGTGGCACGACTCACAAAATTGTAAATCGTAAATCGTAATTCGTACATCGTAAATCAGTAGGCCCACCTCACATAAACAGCACCCCAGGTAAAACCACCGCCGAAGGCTGCCAGGACCAGGTTATCGCCCTTTTTGAGCTGCGATTCGTAGTCGAACAGGCAGAGCGGGATGGTGGCCGCTGTGGTGTTGCCGTATTTGTGAATGTTAAGCATCACCTTATCCGAACCGATGCCCATGCGGTTGGCGGTGGCGTCGATGATGCGTTTATTTGCCTGATGCGGCACCAACCACGCCACGTTATCACCCTCAAGGCCATTTCGTTGCATGATCTCCGCCGACACGTCGGCCATGTTTTTCACTGCAAATTTAAAAACCGACGGACCGTCCTGATACACATAGTGCCACCGTTTCTCAACGGTTTCGTGGCTGGGCGGATATCTACTGCCGCCTGCCTTTTGAAACAAATGGTACTGCCCTACTCCATCAGAGCGGATGATGGAATCGATAATGCCAAATCCTTCTTCGGCGGCTTCGAGCAACACAGCCCCGGCGCCATCGCCGAAGAGGACGCAAGTGGTGCGATCGGTATAATCAGTAATGGCCGACATCTTATCGGCACCCACCACGATCACTTTTTTGTACTTGCCACTCTCAATAAATTGAGTACCCACTGTGAGCGCATACAAAAAGCCCGAACAGGCCGCCTGAATGTCGAAGCTACCTACGTTACGAATACCCACCATGTCGCAGATGAGATTGGCCGTGGCCGGAAAGACATAGTCGGGGGTAACGGTGGCACAAATGAGCAGGTCAATCTCTTCGGGCGCGTTGTTGGTTTTGGCCAGCAGCCCTCGCACGGCTTCAGCTCCCATATGCGAACTGCCTTTGCCTTCGCCTTTCAGAATATGACGCTCTTTGATACCCGTTCGCGACGTAATCCATTCGTCGTTTGTATCGACCATCCGTTCCAATTCAGCATTGGTAAGAACATAATCGGGAACGTAGCCATGCACGCCAGTAATTGCTGCTTTCATCATAGGGTAGTTTACGGAGGGCCTAGGTAAGTGCCTGCTCAATATGGGCGGGAACACTGGCGCGCACCTGCCGAATGGCTAAGCTAATCATGTTTTGAATAGCAGTGGGCGACGAAATGCCGTGGGCGATGATGACGTTGCCATTTACGCCAACAATCGGGCTACCGCCAATAGATTCGTAGTTGGTGCGGTCTATGAACGGATGATGCAAACCAAGCTGTTTAGTCACCTCGTAAAACGACTCACCAAGCTTAAAGAGGGTATTGCCCGTGAATCCGTCGGCCACGATCACGTCGGCACGATTCATGAACAGATCTTTACCTTCTATATTACCGACGAAGTTCAGCCGTTTATTTTCTTTCAGCAGTTGATGGGCCGCCTGTGCCACGACCGAGCCTTTTTGTTCTTCTTCACCAATATTGAGTAAGGCCACCCGGGGCGATTCGATACCCAGAGTCTGCCGGGCGTAGATGGATCCGAGTTCACCAAATTGGGCCAGCACTTCGGGTTTGCAGTCAGCGTTGGCACCAATATCGAGCATTACGGCGGTACCGCCATTCAGCTGCGGCACAAAACCAGCAATACCTGGCCGTATTACTCCCGGAATGGCTTTGATGCTAAAAAGAGCACCTACGTGCATGGCACCAGTATTACCTGCGCTGCAAAACGCATCGATCTGCCCTGCTTTCAACTGAGCAAAGCCAACCGCAATACTGGAATTAGGCTTTTGCGACAAAGCTCTGGTGGGGTGTTCGCCCATATCGATCACCTCGTCGGCGTGTATCACCTCAACCTCTCCTCCGCTGGTAACACCAAACTGAGTCAGAAGCGTATTAATGACCGATTCTTGACCAATTAAAACAAGGGTGACACCGTCAGGCAATCCCGCTTTGACAGTTCGGGCAATGCCCTCAACAATCGCTTCAGGTGCAAAATCGCCACCCATGGCATCAACGGCAATCTTCATTGAATGGATCGGGTAATCGAGCGTAGCCCAACCAGTTGAGGTGGTCAAAACGGGCACGTCGTGGTTTTGTGTAGGCCCACAGTGGCGCAAAATTAGCAGGTAGGGGGCAATAAAAAAGTATTCCGCGTTCATCTAAAACAGATGTCGGCGAAATACTCGTTTATCACAATGCCTTAAAGCACCAGGCAGACAACGACCCTACTGGGTTAGCGCAGGTACGCCAAAGGGCAGTTAAGCAACTGACCTGTACCCTTCTACTACCACTTTACCGCGGTAATACAAGTTGCCCTCGAACACGTGGGCGTGGTGGCGCTCATGCACTTCACCGGTGGTAGCGTCAGTAGCCAGCGTTACAGCAGTGGCTTTATAGTGGGTCCGGCGTTTGTCGCGGCGGGCGGTCGAGTGGCGGCGTTTGGGGTGTGCCATAATTCAGTTTACAGTTTGCAGTTTTACAGTTTTCAGTTTCCGCTTCAGTTCAGCTAACTCTAAACTGAAAATTCTAAACTGAAAACTCCAATTAGTTATTGCTCAGTTTTCGCAGGGCATCCCAACGTGGGTCCACTACGGGTTTTTCTTCACCTGTATCGTCAGTTTCGGTTGCCTCTCCCGACGAATAAATTAGTTTGCCAGGGGCCTCTTCGTCATCATCAGCTTCTTCTGTACGGAAACGGGGATGAAGCCGTTTCATAGGCAGCGCCAGCACAATGAAATCGAAGATGTAACGGGCAATATGAATCGTGGCCGTGTTGCGCTCAATCAGCTCAATCTCATCGGTCAGTTCTTCATTCCGGTCACCAAACTTGAGGTACAACGTGCGGCGGGTATCTACGTTTTCGTCATACAGGTCAAGGCTACGGTCGCAGGTTTGCTCCACTACCCCCTGAATCTGAAAGTCGAGCCGAATCATCGTCTCCGACTTGTCAAGAATCAGGTGAGTTTTCACATTTCCTTTCGTAATCAACTGTTGATCAAGGGCTTTGAAGAACGCATCATCCGACTGAAAATCGAATTCATACCGTTTTTCTTCCAAACCAATGATGTTGATGTCGTATGGCCGCAGTTCGTTCACCTCAGTCGTTTGCTAACAAGGGCGCAAAGATAAGAAAAAGAGTTCAAGGTTTAACGTCCAACGTCTAAAGTTGCTTCGCGCGTAGTTCTTCCAAGCGCGAAGCAACTTTAGACGTTGGACGTTAAACCTTGAACTCCTTCCTACGCTGACTTCATTAGCTTCTGCTTCGCATACTGAACAACGATGGGCATCAATGAGAGGCCCACAATGCCGAAGACGACGATCTCGAAGTTCTTTTGTACAATTTCGAGGTTACCGAAGAAGTAGCCCAGCAGCGTAATGCTCGTTACCCACAGAATAGCCCCCAGGATACAGTTTTTGATGTAGGTACCGTAGTGCATACTGCCCGCCCCGGCCACAAACGGCGCAATAGTGCGAACAATAGGAATGAACCGGGCCAGAATCACCGTTTTACCACCGTGCTTGGCATAGAACTTTTCGGTTTCGTAGATGTATTCCCGTTTGAAGAAAAGAATCCGTTCCCGGGCTTTAATCTGCGCACCCAGCTTGGTGCCCACAAAATAGTTGACGTTGTCGCCCAACAGCGCCGCCCCGATCAGAAGAGGAATGATGATGCCGACCTGCAAATTGTTGGTGTCGCGGGCAGCCAGTGCACCGGCAGCAAACAGCAGCGAGTCGCCAGGTAGCAGCGGCATTACAATTAGTCCCGTCTCTGTAAAAATGATCAGGAACAGGATGGCATATAACAGTATACCGTATTGATTGGCCCACGCGTCGAGAAATTTGTCGAGGTGGAGCAGAAAATCGAGAAGGGATTTGATGAGTTCCATAGCATTTGAGTCTGGAAAGTGGCAGGGAGGCGTACGGTTAGTCTGGAAAGCCTTTCTTATTGTTTCAACGACTTTCCAGACTAACCGTACGCCTCCCTGCCACTTTCCAGACTACTACATTTATTTATCTAAAAAATGACTGAACGTGTCGCCCCGCAAGCCAAGGCGGATGGTTTCAAGGGGAATAATTTCGTGGGGGGCAATATTGCCGACGTTGACGTTGGCACCCAGCAGTTTCACAAACCACACCTGCTGCTCCTTCTGAGGTGCCTCCCAGATAATGTTTTCTGAGGGAACCTGCGTCAGAATCTCTTCAACCAGTCCCTGACGAACCTCGCCGCTTGATCGGAACAGGCCTACCGTACCCCCTTCGCGGGCCTCACCAATGACTTTCCAAGCACCGGCTTCCAGTTCCTGCTTCATCAGCTTGATCCATTTGTAAGGCGGAATGATCTTGGCTTCGTCTTTCGAACCTACCTCTGATAGCACCGTTACCTGCTGAG
This sequence comes from Fibrella rubiginis, assembly GCF_017353185.1. Taxonomy (GTDB): domain Bacteria; phylum Bacteroidota; class Bacteroidia; order Cytophagales; family Spirosomataceae; genus Fibrella; species Fibrella rubiginis. The sequence continues at coordinate 8,008 of NZ_JAFMYV010000003.1, forward strand.
CCAGTGTACGGATGTATTCGCACTTCTGGTCGGGGTCCATCTCCAGCGATCCGTCTGACACTTCGGCGTATTCAAGCTTGTATTTGTCGAGGAGTTTGCGGTAGTCTTCAAACTGATTACGGACCACGAACGCCTCGAACAGCGTACCGCCAAAATAAACGGGAATCCCCCCTGCGCGGTATGCGTCCAGCTTTTGCTGTAGGTTGGGCGTCACAAACGACGTGGCCCAACCCAGTTTCACAATGTCGATGTAATCAGCCGATACCGAGAGCGTATCTTCGACCTCGCGCAGGCTGAGGCCTTTGTCCATAACCATTGTAAGGCCACTTTGGCGCGGCTTGGCGGTACGGTCGGGAATTTGGGATAGTGTATAATTCATTGAAGCAAGCAGTACCTGTGTTGTCAAAAATCGCTCAAAAGTAGCAACACTTACGACTACCTCACAAATAAATACCGTAATACGCCCTAATTTGGGCCCTTGAACTTAGTTAAATACTATTTCGGACTATGGAAACCAACGCCCGCCTCGATGCTTTTCGCGCCTTTATTGGCCAACCCATGACCAGCAGCCCATCGGGGGTGGGGCGGTGGCTGGGGGGCGTACTGCGCGTGGTAGAAGAAGGGCGCATGGTGGCCAGCTATGTGGTGCGCGATGATATGGTGAACCCCATGCAGGTGCTACATGGCGGCACGGCTTCGGCTATTCTGGATGACCTCTGCGGCCTCACGGTTTTTGCCCTGGGTCGTGACTATGGATACACGTCAGTTAACCTGACTGTCGATTTCCTGAGTGCCGCCCGCCTCGGCGAAACCCTCACCGCCGAAGCCGTAGTGGTACGGGCGGGGCGGAATATTGTGCACGTTGAAGGCCGCATCACTAACGCTGCGGGCAAACTCATTGCCAAGTGCAGCACCAACCTCATTCAAACAGGCGTGAAACTGTAATTGGCAACTCAGCACGGCGAGCAGCTAACTAATGCTGAGTGTACTACAACAGACCTTACTGGTAAGCCTGTAAGGTAATCGAGCCGGTAGCGTTGTGGCATTATCTACCAATTGAAAGACTTACCATTAAGTCAGTAAAAAGAAGCTTTTTGTTTATTCAGTCGAGATAAAACAAATTACGCTTAGTATTTAAGCACTATATTTACTTTATAAAAAATTGGTGCTTATTACTTATTATAAGTCAGTTACTTAATAAGTAGTGCTATTGATTTGGGAGAACACCTTCCGCAGATATATCAATTTGTCCTCACGCACATGCAACCCACCGTCGACTTAACTAACTGTGACCGGGAACCTATTCAATGGCCCGGTTTCATACAATCACACGGCTACCTGTTAGCCATTGATCCAGCCACGTTTGTCATCTGGCAGGCCAGCGAGAATTGTCAGGCACTAACCGGCCTGCCCACCAATACGCTCATTGGGCAGAACCTGTCGGGCATTCGTCTGCACGAAACCGCAGGCACGGAATTAGTGGACCTGCTAACGGTGGCTTTACGGCAAAACAACCCGGAAGCGTTCAACCCCTATTTGTTACCGCTGGGAGATCAAAGCTGGTATCTGGTTATTCATCAGCATGACGGAGCACTCATTCTGGAACTGGAACCCACTGCCGATCTCATCAATCTGCCCCTACAGACAACGGCTCCGCTGCTGAATAAAACCATGCCCATACAGGCGTTGCTGGCGCAAACGATGACAGACATTCAGCGCAGTTCATCGCTGACGGACCTCCTGCACAAAACGGCGCAGAAAGTAAAAGAACTCACCGGCTATGACCGTGTGATGATCTATCGGTTTGGCGAGGACTGGCATGGTGAAATTATTGCCGAAGCCTGTGAACCGTTTCTGGAGCCGTTTCTGAACATGCACTACCCCGCCTCCGACATTCCCCGGCAGGCCCGTGAACTCTACAAAACCAACCTTGTGCGGCTGCTGGTTGATGTCGATGCGCCCAGAGTACCCATCTACCCTGTTCAATACGCCGATCAGGGTCGCCCGCTCGATCTCACCCACGCGGGGTTGCGGGCGGTGTCGCCGCTGCATATCGAATACCTGCAAAACATGGGTGTACGCGCCACACTCAACATATCGCTCCTGTACCGGGGCGAACTATGGGGCCTGATTTCCTGCCACCACTATGCTGGGCCGCGGATGATCGATTACCCCAAGCGGGCTTCGGTAAAGCTCATCAGTCAGCTGCTCTCAACGGCGCTGGAGATCAGGAAAGACGACGAAGACGAGCAGTTTTCTCACATGCTGAACCAGCGCGAGCAGCAACTGTATCATCAGATGCTGGCCGACTGGGATATTGTGCAGGGACTGACCAAGCACCCCCTGACCGCCCTGGAATTGAACACGGCCACTGGCGCAGCCCTGCTCTTCGAAAATAAGTTATACACGCTTGGCCATACCCCCGCCGACAGCGACATTCAGGCTTTGATCGAGTGGCTCAAAATGGTGTCGACTGATGCCGTTTTTCAGACCGACCAACTGCCCAACCTCTACGCCCCCGCCGAACTTTACCGCGAACAGGCAGCGGGTGCGCTCGTACTGGTGCTTTCGCGCGAAATGAACGAGTACCTGATTTGGTTTAAGCCAGAGCAAAAGCAAACGCAGTATTGGGGCGGTAATCCTGAAAAACCCGTTGTGCTCGGTGAAGACGGCACCGCCCGGCTCAGTCCGCGCAAAAGCTTCGACAAATGGGAACAACTGGTGCGGAACCGATCTGAACCCTGGCGGCAGGTAGAAGTAGCAACAGCACTAAAACTGCGCGAAGACATGCTGCAGTTGATTTCCCAGAAAGCTAACCAGATTCGTGCCCTCAACGAGCAGCTTCGACTGGCTTATGAAGAACTGGAAGCATTCAGCTATACCATCTCGCACGATCTGCGCACCCCCCTGTCATCTATCAAAAGCTACACAGAAATTTACCTCGAAGATTATGGCGAAACAATGCCGCAGGAAGCCCGCGCCACCTTCGACAAGATCACGAAGGCATCGGACCGAATGGCCATGCTGATTCGGAATGTGATGCACTACTCACGGATGAGCCGAACCGAACTGAGCATGGAGTCACTCGCGGTGAAGCCTATGCTCACCCAACTGCGCGAGGAACTACTGGCGGGTGAAAACGGCCGCGATCTAACCATCCAGATTGGCAACACCCCCCCCCTGCTGGGCGACCAAACGATGGTGACGCAGGTATTTAGTAATTTACTCTCCAACGCTGTGAAGTATTCAAGGCTGACTCCTAAAGCCCGCATTCAGGTACAGGGGAGCGAAACCGAACAGGAGGTAATCTATGCCATCACCGACAATGGCATCGGAATTGATATGAAGCAGGCGGGCAAAGTGTTCGAGCTTTTTCAACGGCTCGACTCAGCGGTAACCTATGAGGGCTACGGCGTTGGGTTAGCTATTGTGAAGCGCATCATGAGCCGTCACCGGGGCAAGGTATGGTTTGACAGTTCGCCCATGTACGCTACCACATTTTTTGTCTCTTTTCCAAAAACCAATCAGCCTGCCAGTTCGCTCTGATTGGTTACGAAATAAACCCATAACCATTGTAGCGATAAATACGTTAAGCTTTCCTTAACGCTACCGTAGAAAGTACTATGCTCGACATTCTTTACATTGAAGATAATATTGATGAAGCGGATATTTTTAAGCGGGTCATCAGTCGGTTACCTACCCCTCCTACCTACAAAATCATCATGAGTGGCACGGAGGCTATCGACTACCTGCTTCAACAGGGCACTCACCAGGGCCAGTCATTGCCTATGCCCAGGCTGGTGCTGGTTGATCTGAACCTGCCTGGGCAAAGTGGTTTCGATGTCATTCAGCAGGTAAGAGCCAACAACCGTACCCGCTACATGCCAATGGTTGTTTACAGCACATCTGATAGCCCCAAAGACATGCGCCGGGCCTTTGACCTGGGTGCCAACGCCTACCTCATCAAGCCGGGTAGCTACCACGAAGTAAGTGACATGATTCGGCGGGCTATTGAATTCTGGCTCACCCAAAACCACTACAAGCCATGATAGCCACCGACATTGGCATTATGCCGCGGCTGAAACAGGAAACCGCCAGCCACCATTCGTATACGGAGCAACTACTCTATACCGATAAGCTGATGGCAGCTACGCTATCATTGGCTGAATACACGCAGCTACTCCAGGTTCAGGCTGTTTTCCACAGTTCGCTGGAACAGGCGATTGAAAAACAGGCATCGTTTTTTACTGGGTTCGATTGGCAGACACGACAAAAGACAGGCTGGCTACTAGCTGATCTACAGCAACTTAATCAGCCACGCTCTATCCCCGATTCTACGCTGTTTGCCAACTGGACAGGCTACCAACTTCTGGGAGCACTCTACGTAGCTGAAGGATCTATGCTAGGTGGTCGGTTTATTGCTAAAGCTCTGGCTCGTACGCCCGCGCTGCTTCATGCCCCAACCCGGTTCTACACCGGCTACGGCGACCAGACTGGCCCCTACTGGAAGGCTTTCGGTGCTTACCTCACTACCCGCGCTACCAACCACGAAGATGCCGTGGTGCAGGGTGCTGTGCAGGCGTTCAACAGTTTCAGTAAAATTAGCGAAGCGTACAGCGCCTAGGGTAGCAACGAAAACCTCGTGTTTATCCTGCCTGCTCAGCCGCTCTTTCTCTACCCACGATAAAGTAGCGAGTCTATCTTTCCGTCTCTAGCCTCTTTGCCTCATGACAGCCAATTCGTTGAACCAGTCGCCCGTTTTTATATTGCAAAGCGTCCTGAACGCATCTCAGAACGGGGTGGTCGTGTATCAGGCTGTGCGGGAAGCCAATGGCCTTTTGACCGACTTTCGGATAACAATTCTGAACGCGGTTGCCGAGCGGGACCTGGGTCGCTCGGCCGTAGAGGTAGTGGGTAAGCTTTTTAGCACAAGCTTTCCGGAACTGGTGCGCACCGATCTTTATCGACGGCTATGCAGGGTTATTGATACTGGCCAGTCGGACCGGTTCGAGTTTTCGTTCATGCATCCCGTTCGTACCCAGAAAGAGTGGTACGATGTGTCGACGGTGCGCATGGAAGACAGCGTAGTGGTATCGTATGACAACATTACGGCCCAGAAAACCGCTGAACAGACTATTGAGCAACAAGCCGATCTATTACAGGGGCTTATGGGTAGTACGCCCGTAGGCATGGCCATACTCGACACCGTCCGGCATGCCAATGGTGCCCTGGCCGACTTTCGTTTTGTGCTTATCAACCCTATACTGGAAAAGATCGTGCACATGCAGGCGCACGAAGTAGTTGGCAAGCTGGTAACGCGCTTATTCCCAGCTGTTAACGAATCTGGTTTTATGAGTCGGGCCATCACCGGCGTTGAACTGGGCATTACCCAGGCCTTCGAAATGCCCTACAACATCAACAACAGGCCCGGCTGGTATCGGCTGTCGCTGGCGGCGCAGGGTGATCGGCTCATTGTGGCCGTTATTGATATCACCGACACCAAGCGGGCACAACTGGAATACCATCATCAGGCCGAATTGCTACGCTCGGTACTGGATGGGTCGCAAAATGCCATTGTCGCCTTCGACGCTATTCGCAATGCGGACGGTGCCATTATTGATTTTCGGTACATCCTGCAAAACGAGGCCAACCGGCAGCGGGTTAAGCGCACCGATGAGCAAGTCATTGGCAACACCATGCTTACTTATTTTCCCATTACACTCACCAACGGTTTGTTCAACCAGTATGTACAGGTGGTTGAAACAGGGCAGCCCATGCGCACTGAGGTTTCCTTTGACTATGGCCTGGGTGAGGGCTGGTACGATCTGTCGGTGGTGAAACGCGCCGACGGCATTGTGCTGACGGTGCAGGACAAGACGGTGCAGAAAAAAGCCGAGGTAGCCCTTCAGGAACAGGCAGGGCTGCTGCGAACGGTGGTCGACAACTCGCCCACGGGTATTGTTTTGTACAAAGCTATTCGTGACGCGCAAGGGCGGGTGGTCGACTTCAGCCACGTGTTATCCAACCCCGCCAATGAAGTTATAACGGGGCTTACAGAAACACAGTTGATTGATAAATTAATCGTCAGAGACTATCCTGCCAGCGTTAAAAACGGTCACTATGCTACCCTGAAGCGGGTGCTGGAAACGGGTGAACCTGAACGGCGCCTTTTCAACTACAACGCGCACGGGATTAGCGGTTGGTTTGATGGGGGCTATGTACGGCAGGGTGACGGCGTTTTGTATACCTACGCAGACATCACAGACCTGAAAATAGCTCAGCAACTACTTGAACAGCAGAACGTTGAGTTACTCCGCAGCAACGATAACCTGCAACAGTTTGCCTACGTAGCCAGTCATGATTTGCAGGAGCCACTTCGGAAAATCCAGTCGTTCGGCGACATCCTTGCCAATGAATTTAGCGCAGCCCTCCCCGCTGACGGGCAGGACATGATCCGCCGAATGCAACTGGCGGCCGGGCGGATGTCAATGTTAATCAAAGACTTGCTGGCCTATTCGCGCATTGGCACTCACCACGAGCCTTTCAAGCCTGTTTCGCTCACCAACCTAGTTGGTCAGGTGGTAGAGGACCTCTATGTATCCATCAAAGAAACAAAGGCGAACGTTAGCTATGACGCTCTCCCCACCGTGCAGGGCGATCATCTGCTACTTCAGCAGTTGTTTCAGAATCTGATTGGCAATGCCATTAAGTTTCATAAGCCTGGTTCGCCGCCTCAGATCAGTATCACGAGCCAACAAATGGCCGTGGCGCAACTGCCCAACGACGTAGTGCTTGCCAGCCTGCTACAAGTCGCCAACGCTAACTCCAAACCCGAAGCTTACTATGAAATCAGCGTTGCCGACAATGGTATTGGTTTCGACGAAAAATACCTTGATCGTATCTTTCAGGTATTCCAGCGGCTACACGGTAAGGGCAACTTTGCGGGGTCAGGGGTAGGATTGGCTATCTGCAAAAAAGTAGTAGAGCACCATGGTGGAGCCATTTCGGCCACCAGCCAGATCAACGATGGCGCCACGTTCCGGGTGTATCTGCCGGTGTAGTAAACGTTTTCAGTTTACAGTTTTCAGCGACCTGCCGGAACACTGAAAACTGTAAACTGAAAACTGCAAACTTTTTTATTACCTTTGCACCCTCATTTTCAAGTTATACACACAATCATGTACGCAATCGTAGAGATCGCAGGGCAGCAGTTTAAGATCGAGAAGGGCCGCTTCATCTATACCCATCGTTTGGGAGGTGACGTGGACGCTGCACTTGCCTCCGACCAGGTGAAGGTTCTCCTGGTTGACAACGAAGGCACGATTACCGTAGGCGCACCCCTCGTGGCAGGCGCAGCGGTTTCGGCCACTATCGTCGAACACCTGAAAGGTGAAAAGGTCATCGTCTTCAAAAAGAAGCGCCGCAAGGGCTACAAGAAGAAGAATGGTCACCGTCAGTACCTGACCAAAGTTCAAATCAACGACATTACCGTTTAATACTCCTCAAAAAGATGGCACACAAGAAAGGCGTCGGTAGTTCGAGGAACGGCCGGGATAGTATCAGCAAACGCTTAGGCGTAAAATTGTTTGGCGGTCAGAAAGTGATTGCCGGCAACATCATTGTGCGGCAGCGCGGCACGAAACACCACCCCGGCAAAAACGTGGGTCTGGGTCGTGACCACACCCTGTTCGCCTTAGTCGAAGGTACCGTACACTTCAGCAAAGGTCGTGACGACCGGTCGCTGGTGAACGTGATTCCTGCCGAGGTAGCCGTTGCGGCTCCGGTGGCTGAGGTAGTCGCTTAACCACAAACGCTGGCCCGGTGCCAGTGGCCGTCAAGTTATTAAAAACCGCCTGTTCTCATCAGCAGGCGGTTTTTTAGTGCTCATCCCGCCCAAGCCCCATTCATGGACCGGGCCACTCATTACTGTAGCCTGTTTGTTCCGAAGAGGTCAGCGGGGTAATTTTGGGCTTTCGTTACCACGCACTCATGGATCAACTCTTCACAGCCGAGGCCATTATCAGCCTGCTGACCCTTACGTTCCTGGAAATCGTTCTGGGAATAGACAATATCATTTTCATTTCCATTGCCGCCAATAAACTCCCCCGCGCCGACCAGCCCAAAGCCCGGAACATTGGCTTGCTGCTGGCCATGATTTTTCGGGTGGTGCTGCTGTTTGGTATTTCCATCCTGATCTCGCTCAGCAAACCCTTTACCCATATCGACACGGGCTGGCTGGTGGCGGCGCCCACAGGCCAAAGCATTATTTTACTCGTTGGCGGGCTGTTTTTGCTCTACAAAGCCACCTCCGAAATTCACCATAAACTGGAAGGCGACCCCCACGGCGACGATGTCATGCCCGAGCAGAAAGGGGCTCCTAAAAACAGCGTAGGCGGTGTGGTGGCCCAAATCGCCATTATCAACGTCGTATTCTCTATCGACTCGATCCTGACCGCCGTGGGCTTGACCCAAAACGTGACCGTGATGATCATAGCTGTGATCTTGTCTGTTCTCATCATGATGTTCTTTGCCGGTCCCGTAGGCCGGTTCGTCAATGAGCACCCCAGTATCCAGATGTTGGGCCTGTCGTTTCTGATCATGATCGGGTTTATGCTCATTGCCGAAGGCGCCCACCTGTCGGAAGTGGTCTTGTTCAACTCGCCCGTGGGCACAGTACCAAAGGGCTATCTTTATTTCGCCATTGCGTTTTCGCTGCTGGTCGAAGTGCTGAACATGAAACTGCGCAAAAATCAGAAGCCCATCCATATGCGTGGTTATGAAGACCAGGCGGAGAAGGAAGGAATTATTTAAAATTTACAACGTACGAGCGGTCCGCCGCTGCGGGACGAATGACGATTTGGGGCTGTTGTAGACGTAGCCTTACTATTGGTCCACCCACGTCGGCTATAAATCGTCATTCGCCCCGCAGCGGCGGACCGCTCGTACGTCGTAAATCCAGCCATGTCGCTCACCGAACAATTACAAAACATACTGGACAGTCTGGGCGGCGTGGGTGCCGAGCTATGGCTGGGCATGCTGTTTTGCGGTTTGCTGGTGGCGGAACTGATCCTGTTGCGCCAAACCGACGTAGCCACTGCGCGACGCTGGTTAACAGGCATCGCGGTGGCCGGGCTGCTGGCAGCCGGTGGGCTGGCCATTGCTGAAACAGAGCGTGGCAGCCTGTTTATGAACATGTTCTTTCTGGACAGGCAGGCCCTGCTGTTTAAAGCCATCGTTACGCTGGGGGCTATTGCTGTGCTGCTTTGGGCTACCGGAACGAGTGCCTCGCTAGCTCCCAGGCGACCACTACCCACCGAATGGTATGTGCTGCTGGTGGGCATGGTGTTGGGGCTGTACCTGCTTACGATGGCCGTAAACCTGCTGGTCATCTACCTGAGCATTGAACTGGTTTCCATTGCGTCGTACCTGCTCACGGGCCTTGTGGCCGACCGGAAAGCAGCCGAAGGCGGGCTGAAATACCTGCTTTTCGGGGCCGTCAGTTCAGCCATTATGCTCTATGGCATGTCGCTGCTGTATGGTCTGACCGGCACGCTCGACGTCACGTCTGATGGCTTTGCCGGGCTACTGGCGCAGGGTGGCCCCGTGGCACTGGTAGCGGGTTTGCTAACCCTGGCTGGGGTGCTGTTTAAACTCTCGGCGGTACCATTTCATATCTGGACACCCGACGCTTACGAAGCCGCGCCCATACCCGTGGCCGCGTTTTTTTCTATCGGTCCTAAAGCGGCGGCTCTACTGGTGCTGATGCGGTTACTGTCGGCGGGGCCGTCGGCGGAAATGCAAACGCCGTTGGCCGTAGTGGCACTGGCAGGAATTCTGCTGGGTAATCTCTCGGCGCTAAGGCAGACCGATGCCAAACGGCTACTGGCCTATTCGACCATTGCGCAGGCGGGCTTTTTGCTGGTGGGTGTGGTGGCGCTGAATGAGTCGGGTTTTGAGGCGGCTACGTTTTATGTCGCCACGTACCTGTTCATTACCCTGGCGGCATTTTTCCTGATCGACGCGCTGGCTCCGAACGGCTCACTACGCATCGCTGATTTTGCGGGACGTTTTTCGGCGGCCCCCCTGCTGGGCGTATGCCTCACAGTGGTCATGCTGGCCTTAACCGGGCTGCCGCCTACGGTGGGGTTTACGGCCAAGCTGCTGTCTTTTTCGGCCCTGTTCGAGGCGTATCAGACAACCGGCAACCCGTGGCTGATCTGGCTCTACGGCATTGGACTGGCCAACGTGGTGGTGTCGCTGTTCTATTATCTGCGCATTCCGTTTCTGCTCATTTTCCGCCCGGTCCCAGCTGGTGCTGTTTTGCAACCAATACGGCTTACGGCGGGCCAGTGGGTAGCATTGGCTATTACGGTGCCACCGGTAGTACTGCTGTTTCTAAAGCCCGACTGGCTGTTGCGGCTGATTGCCGATTTATAAACCTCTCATGCTTCATTACACAATTGAAACCCTGGGCTGGATAGCCTCTGCCCTCATTGTGGGTGCTTATTTTCTGAACATGCAGGGTAAGCTGGACGCCAAAGACCCGCGCTACATCTGGGCGAATCTGGTGGGTGGACTGTTTTTTGTGGTCAACACTTACTACCACGGCGCGTACCCATCGGCGCTTGTTAACGTGGTTTGGGTGCTGATTGCAGTCTTTTCACTAAGCCGAAAAACGGCTTGATGTCCAAGGTTCAGAGTTGCCCGGCACCCTGGACCTTACACTCCATTCGAATGCTGGAGACGGTGCAGGCGGAGGTTGATGAGGTGCGTAATGACCAGTCCGGCAGAGGCCACGTAGGCGACGTACTCAAAGACGTGGCTGGTGTTTTCCAGCAAAAGGGCCAGCGCAAAGGCACTAAGAAAACCCCATAGGGCCGCACGGATTGTGGTTGATGTGTGGTGGCGTGTAGCGAAATAAACGGCCAAAATGTTAATGGCAATAAACACGCAGTCGAGACCCAGGAAGCCGGTACGCAGGGTGTCATCGTTGCGCAAAAAGCCCGAAGTCATCACCATTACCGGAGCAGCCATGCAGTGAATAATGCACAGCACCGAACCGGTTATGCCAATGTAATCTGCCTTCTTGTCGATGAAGTCCGTCTTCATAGTCGCTCTTGATTGCCTCTTCACAAAACTACGATCATAACTGCCGTAGTTGCAATAAGGTTGCAAAAATAGTTGCAACAACGTTGCATATTTGTATGTTTGTTATTCAAACGAAGACATCTTTATTATGCGTACTCAAAACGGGCTGCGGCTTGGCTGGATTGTTGGCATTAGTTTCCTGTTCGCACTCAATGGCTGCAAAAAAGGGACAGACCCTTTGCCAGCTAATGAAAACGAACTGATTACCACCGTCACGTTGCGGTTTACTCAGGCAGGCACGGCCAACACCCAAACAGCCACGTACCAGGACAAAGACGGCGACGGCGGGGCAGCCCCTACCAAGTTCGATACCATCACCCTGACCGCTAACACCAGCTACAGCCTGACTGTCGATCTGCTCGACGAAAGCAAAACGCCAACCGTATCGGTCACGGACGAGGTCAATTCAAAAAAGGATGAGCACCTGCTTGTGTACGCAACCACCCCGGCCGCGCTCCTCACCTATACCTATGGCGACAAAGACAGCCGAAACCTACCTGTGGGGATCACTGGTACCATACGCACCGGCACGGCGGGTACGGGCACGTTCAACGTACGCCTCCGTCACCAGCCGCCCATCAACGGCACGGCTGTGAAAGATGGTAGCCCTACCCCCGGCTCCGACGATGTGAACCTGAACTTTGGGCTGACGATAAAATAAATAGTGGTGAACGATGAATGATGAGTGCGTAGGTTGGCACTGGCTTCTTTACTCACCACTCATCGTTTACCACTTATCACTCACCACTCTTTTCATTGCCACCTTTTTTGGCGATATGGAGTTTATAAAGTTGGCGCCATCCGGTTCGGTTGGCATTCGATAACACGCCGTCGCTGCTCATGAAACTACTGTACTCTTACCTCAGCCGCTACTGGGGCCTGCTGATCCTGGCGCTTGTGCTAGCGACTATCAATCAGGTTTTCTCCCTCCTCGACCCCTACATTTTCCGCAAAATAATTGACCAGTACGTGGTGAAGCCCGGCGGTACCTGGCGCGACATCAACTTCTGGGGATTTCTTCAAAAAGGGTCAGGTCTGCTCATTTTGCAGGCGCTGGGCGTGGCTATGGTAAGCCGCATTGCCAAAAACTTCCAGGATTATTACGTCAACGTGATCACGCAGCGGCTTGGCGCGAAGATGTATTCCGACGGCCTGCAGCATTCGCTGGAACTCCCCTACCAGGTGTTTGAAGACCAGCGTTCGGGCGAGACGCTGGGGATTTTGCAGAAAGTGCGTACCGATGTCGAGAAGCTGATTCAGTCGTTTGTCAACGTGCTGTTTACGTCTATCGTGGGCATTGTCTTTGTGATGTGGTACGCCAGCACAGTCTACTGGCCCATTGCCCCGGCCTATTTTCTGACCATCCCGCTACTGGGCTTTGTGAGCTCATTGCTGAGCAAAAAGATCAAGGTGGTACAGAAGAACATCGTGGCTGAAACCACCGCCCTGGCCGGATCAACCACCGAAAGTCTGCGCAACATTGAACTGGTAAAAAGCCTGGGTCTGGCCCAACAGGAGACCGAACGCCTCAATGGTACCACCAGTAAGATTCTGAAACTGGAGTTAAAGAAGGTGCGCTACATACGCTCGCTGTCGTTCATTCAGGGCACGTTTGTGAATTTGCTGCGCAACGCCATCATGCTGCTGATGCTGTTTTTGGTGGTGCAGGGCAAGATCACCGTGGGCGAGTTCTTCTCCTTGTTCATTTACTCATTCGCCATTTTCGGGCCGTTGCAGGAACTGGGTAACATCATCAACGTATACCGCGAAACGGAGGCGTCGCTGGCCAACTTCCGGCGTATTCTCGACACCCCCCGCGACGAGAAACCAGCGCATCCGCAGGCGGTGGGGCGCATCGAAAACCTGGCATTCGAGGATGTCCACTTCAAACACCTGTCGGCCAACACGCCTGCCCTGGCGGGCATTTCGTTTGACGTGAAAACGGGCGAAACCATCGCGTTTGTGGGGCCGTCGGGGTCGGGTAAGACCACGCTGGTGAAGTTGCTGGTGGGCCTTTACCAGCCAAAAACAGGCCAGATTCTGTATAATGGCATTCCTGGTACCGACGTTGATCTGGACGAACTGCGCGAGCAAATCGGCTTTGTGACGCAGGATACGCAGCTTTTTGCCGGTTCCATCCGCGAAAACCTGCTCTTCGTGGCACCCAACGCCACCGACGCCGACTGCCTGCGGGCGCTGCATCAGGCCGCGGCTGATGGCTTATTGGCTCGCGCGCCACAAGGACTGGATACGGTCATTGGCGAAGGCGGCGTGAAGGTATCGGGGGGTGAAAAGCAGCGCCTGAGCATTGCCCGTGCCCTGCTGCGCCAACCCGCCCTGCTTGTCTTCGACGAGGCTACGTCGGCGCTGGATTCACTGACTGAGGAAGAGATTACCAACACCGTGCGGCAACTGTCGGCATCGCAGAACCGCATCACCATCCTGATTGCCCACCGCCTCAGCACCATCCTCCACGCCGACCGCATTTTTGTACTGGAAAAAGGCCACGTTGTTGAGCAGGGTGCCCATGCCGAACTCCTCGCCCACAAAGGCCTCTACTACGCTATGTGGCGGCAGCAAATCGGTGAAAAGAAGGAAATGGCTTTAGCGTAGGTTTCGTTTAAGAGGCATCAGGGAGCTTTGTGGTAACGCGCCAAAGAAAGTAGATTTGTGGAAAGCCAACGGCAACAAAAATGAACAGGCCAACATCTGTATTCGACGAAGTATCAACGTTCATCGCTGGCATGGACCCCCAAAAGGTGGTGAATTTCAAACCGTCCCCAACGCACCAGAAACGACTCGATTTTTTGCTAGATAAACAGAGGGAAGCAACTCTGTCGTCTGAGGAGAGAGCCGAAATTGAGCAATACCTGATACTCAACCGTATCGTAGGCCTGGCGAAAGCAAGGGCTATAAAAATGCTTCGGGCGTGAGTCGGTCTATTCCGCTTGCAGTTAGGAGAAAGGTTTCGCTACGGGCAAATGCACAATGTGAATATTGCTTGGTGGCAGAGCGAGTATCACTTTACAAGTTTCATATCGAACATATAAAAAGCCTTAAACACGAGGGCACAAACGACCTAATAAATCTTGCTTATTGTTGTCCTGATTGCAATTATTACAAGGGTTCTGACATTGGCACATTCAGCGATGATGGGGAGTCGCTTATTCGTTTCTATAATCCAAGAAAAGATCGCTGGGATGATCATTTCGAGCTTGACAACGGGACCATTCATGGCAAGACTGATATAGGCAGGGCTACTGTTAAACTATTTAAATTCAATGACATAGACCGCCTTATTTTTCGTCAACAACTGATCGACTTAGGCCTATATCCGTAAAATTCCATTACCTCATCAATAAGCCACCACAAGCCGCCCCTGCATTTGTTTCTGGCTCGTTTTTTCGCGTTGCTGTAACGTATAATCTATATGCCAGGCATAGACGCCGGGCTGGCAAACGGCCCCTTTACACATTCCGTTCCACTCAAAAGGAGCCGTCTCCGTGTGGAAGATCAACTCACCCCACCGGTTGAAAATGGACAATGATTGCACTGCAATATCGCCGCAGGCAATGGGCTGGAAAACGTCGTTCTGACCATCGTGATTGGGCGTAAAAATGTCGGGTGCGTACACGATGCAGCCACACTCACCGTAGTCTATTGCCACAGAATCCTGTACGGTAGCGCAGGCGTTGCGTACGGTGGCGCGGTAAGTGCCGGAGTGACTGACGGTGCGCTCGGTTTGGGGGAAAGCATCCTGCCAGGCGAAAGTGCCTTCGGCCACGGCAGGCCTGAGGGTGTAGACCTCGGCCCCGCAGAGTTCTTTGTTGGCACCCAGTTCAAGCTGAGGCCGTTTGATGAAATTAACCCGAATCGTATCGGCGGCGACGCATCCGGCCTGCCTTATTTGCAGGCTATACTCACCCGGTTGCCCAACCTGAAAAGTAGGCTGACCGGAGCCATCCTGCCAGCGGTAAGTAGGCGCGTTGGTTGGCCCCATTAGCACAAGCGACTGACCATTGCACAGGGTAGTATCGGCCCCGAGCGTGAAATCGAGGGCATAATCAACCGTGATGGTATCGCTCAGAGTATTGCAGGGTGTGGTTACTGTGACCCAATATTTGCCGGGTTTTTTCACCAGATACGTTGGCGATGTGCTGCCGTCGCTCCATTTATAGTCTATAGCACCGGGCGTAGTGGCTTTGAGCAGGTATGTACTTTTCCGACCGCATAGCGTAGTGTCATTACCCAAATTAAGGTCCACAGGCAGCAGTGCCACATCATCGATAAAGACGTAGTAGAAACCCAGAAAAACCGGTAGTGTATTGAAGCTGCCAATAGTCACAAACTGTTCGCCGCCGACGGCTTTGATGGTACCGCTAATTTTGTCCCATTTATAAGGACCTGTGATCGTTTTAGCTTGTGAGTCAAGCAGTTGTGGACGAACGGGCAACAGGTCTTTGGCCAGCGACGTAATGGGCTGACTTGAAAAACAAGCACCTATCGTTTGCGGCACATACTGGTTAGGCGTTCGGGTGCTGATGTACATCTCGAAGTAATAGCATTTGCCCGCTTCGAGGGGTTTGGTCAGGGGTGTAGCCAGGTATTCGGCCCAGCCTTTGTCCAGAAACAGCCGGGCCAAACCAGCACCGGAATGCGGCGGCAACTCGATCTGATCCGTTGGGAAACACCCGTTGTAGAAGTCGGGCGTGGCCCGGTTTGGGTTATACCAGGGTACCGCTTCTTCCAGCAGGTTATCTTGCCGCGGGCAGTTACGGTATGTTTCAAAGCCACCGTTGGGTATCAGCGACTGCCCCGTAGCGGTACCGGCTACTGCCAGCACGAGCCAGCAGAGTATCCAGAAAGAATGTCTGGACCAGGTGTCGATACCCAGGTTTTGTCGCATCTCTATCAGAGCCTACATCCCGCTGCCAGTGACTACATAGCCAGCGTGGCTGACTGAACCTGACCTTTGTTTTCCCAAACAACCACGGCCGTCTGACCTGCTACGGCTAGGCGCGGTAGTTGTCCGGTGCCCAGCACTACGGCTGGCTTGTCGGGTTGTTTCACGTAGATCGTTCCAGCCGTTTCCCAGGCCAATACCGGTCGACCGACACTGCTGGCTATGCTACCGTTCTTACCCGCCGAAATGGCCTGTTCTGCCTCGCCCGGCGAGGCCTGGTAGACCGTGCCTTCGCGCCGCCATACCGTAATGGGTTTACCCGTTTTGGTAAGTGCCAAGCCGCCTCCGTCCATGGGGCAGGCGGCCAGTTTCCAGGTGCCGTTGCCCAGCTTTTGCGGGGTTGTGTAAGTTTTCCCGGCATCGGCCGAGTGGGCGAGGTACAAGTCCCGTGAGCCGTTTAGCCAGTTTCGGAACATGACGTAGATGTTGTTGCCCGAGGCCGCCATCGATAGCCGGCAGCACTCGCAAACCGAGCCACTGGGCGACTGGTAAATGATCCGGTTGGCCGACCACGTCTGTCCGCCATCGGTTGAGGTAGCACCAACAAGCTTGTTTTTCTGGTTGCCCCGCAGATCAAGCCATACAGCGTGGAACGCACCATCCGCTGTTCCTACCACGTCCTGAAAACCTTCTTTGGCTACTTCTGGCACGTCGTTGATTGGGCGGAGCGGTGACCATTGTCCGGTGGCCCGATTTCGGCGGCAGGCGAATACATTACCCGCTTTATCGACGGCCGTAATCAGCAGGTAACGGTCTGTTACGGCAATTTGCGGCCCACGGGTAGCCCCGGCTACCAGATTAGGCAGCACGCCAGCCACCGCAGGGGCCGTAAACGTTTGGCCACCATCGGCAGAGAAGGCATAAAAGATGGTGCTGTCGTTACCAAACGTGAGATGAATACCCCCACGCTCGTCGGCGATAACAACGGGCAGATGACCCGGTGCCAGTGTGCGCCCTTCGTTGAGAAACCGATGCCCGGAAATCACAAACACAGCAAGTACCAAGCTGGTGTACAGCAAACGAACAGGAAGCATAGCCAATGAGTGCGTTAGGTAACGTAAGCAGTACCTGACAAAGCACAAACGCCTGACTATATCCTGTAAACGAAATGGCTTATATGGATCTACATGACGATGTCTGAAAAAGCCGGCCTACGCACTGCCCGTCACCTGGCTACGATGCCAGGTGTAGTTGTTCGGCCAGGTGCTCCTGACTGGCTACCAACGCATTTACCCGTTTGTATTCTGCCACGTTGCCAATGTCGTACCAGTAGCCGTCTATGGGTATCGAAATCGTTTTGAAACCAGCCTGTATGGTTCTCGATACCAGCGACCAGGCATTGAAGGGTTCATTGGCAGGTATCAGCGATAACAAGGCACGTTTGAACAGATAAATGCCCGCATTGGCCTGAAACAGCAGTTCTGGCTTTTCCCGGATATAATGCACCTCGTTGCCAATCACGTCTAGAATACCCCACGGAATGCGTACCGAATACTGAAAGGTAGCCAGCACCATATCGGCATCGTGCAGCACCAGTTCCTGGTATAGGGTCTGGATATTGACGTTGGTGAACAGATCGGCGTTGATCAACAGGATGTAGTCATGTTGCCAATCCGTTGTAGTGCCCAGCACACCAACGTCGCCCATGGGTTTGTCTTCGCATATATACCGAAAACACAGGCCCCGTTCCAGCCCTTGGCCTACGTGGTTCATAATCTGGTCGGCCCGGTAGCCTACCGTAAGGGTGATGTCGTCGATACCCTGCTGGATTAGGTGGTCGATCAGCCAGTCCAGTATAGGCCGCCCGCCTACGTGGAGCAGTGGTTTGGGTAGGAAGTCTGTCAGGGGAGCGAGCCGGGATCCTCGTCCGCCTGCCGCAATGACCGCACTGATGGGTAGAAGGGCATTTTCCATAAAGGCCTATTGGTCAACATATTATCGAGCGTGTACGGGTGTCAATTGAGTACAAAACGAGCAGACAAGGCTACTGACAGTTTCCAGATCTGCGTCGCTGATGGAGGTTGAACAAGGAAGCATGATCCCTTCCTGAGCAATACGACCGGTATGGTCGTGGCGGCTGATATACCGGTCCTGCCGGAAAGCGGGCAACCGGTTCATAGGAATCCAGAGCGGACGACTTTCTACGTTATTTTCGGCCAGGTACGTCAGCAGTTCATCGCGGCGTGAAACGCAGATCACCACGTGCCAGTAGTTTGACGAAACGCCGTCGGTGATGCGCTGACACCGGATGCCTTCTATACCGGCAAAAGCGTCGAGGTAGTATTGGTTGATCGCCTGCTTGCGCCGAACAAAGTCGGGTAGTGATTCCATCTGCGCTAGCCCCATGGCCGCCAGCAGGTTTACCAGCCGGTAGTTATAGCCTACTTCGTCGTGTAGGTACTCCACCGCCGAGGCCTTGGCCTGCATGGTCAGGTGCTTGGCGCGGCGGGCGTCGGCTTCATTATTGGTCAGGATAATGCCCCCGCTACCGGTCGTGATGATTTTGTTGCCATTGAAGCTCAGGCACCCCATTCGCCCAAACGTACCGGCATGTTGCCCTTTGTAAAATGAGCCCAGCGCCTCGGCCGTGTCTTCAATCAACGTCAGCCCAAACCGGTCGCAGAGCGCCAGCATGCGCTCCATCTGAACCATATTGCCCAACGTGTGCACGGGCATCAGCGCGCGCACCGGACAACCCGTTTTTGTGTGAACCGATACACCGTTGAGCAGCCGCGTCTGGGTTTCCAGAAAGTCTTCAAGCAGGTCGAGATCGGGCAGGTAGGTGTCGGGGTCAATGTCGAGCAACAGGGGCCGTGCGCCCATGTAGGTCACCACATTGGCCGTAGCCACAAACGTCAGGTTAGGCACAATAACAAAGTCGCCGGGTTGAACACCCGCCACAAGAAGGCTGATGTGCAGGGCCGTGGTGCCACTGCTCACCGCTACGGCATAGCGGGCACCGGTGTAGTCGGCTAGGGCTTTCTCGAACCGGTTCACATACTGTCCCGTAGCCGATACCCAGTTGGTGTCGAGACAATCCTTGATGTAGGCCCATTCGTTGCCGATCAGGTTGGGTACGCAGAGAGGAATCAAGAGCTGAAGGCGGGTTAAGGGTGGACACTATATATTGCGGTAACGCGCTGAATACGAGTCTGTAATAAGACCGCTGCGCACCAGCCGATGCACCTCACGAATACCTTCCGGCAGGGTTCGGGTGATGGCAAAACCAAGCTTCTGACTGATTTTGTCGCAGTTGACGCGGTAGTCACGGGGGTCTTCGTCTTTGTGGATATACTGCACTTTCAGCGTCGGCACCACCTGACCAATTTCACCCACGAGCATCTTTTTCGTGTAATTCTCGGCCGTACTCCCCACGTTGAATACTTCATGCTGCACCAGATTTTTGTCTGATTTCAAGGTCAGCGCCATGGCATTGGCCAGATCGTAGACGTGGCAGTAGGGCCGCCAGAACTGTTCACCAAAAATGGTTAGTTCCTTGCCAACGGTCACGTCGCGGGTGAACTCGTTGGCGGTCAGGTCGAAACGTATGCGGGGCGAGATGCCATAGACCGTAGCGAATCGCAGGATGGTAAATACCACGGGCGAGGCCCTCCGGCGCATAAGGTAGTTTTCAAAGGCTACCTTCGTTTCGGCATAATGCGACACCGGAGCCAGCGCTGACTCTTCCACAACGTAGGCCGATGCATCGTCCATTTTGCCATAATTGCTACAGGTTGAGGCAAAAACAAACCGCTGGACACCCATTCTTTCGGCCGTTTCAAACAGTTGTTCCGAAGCCGTGCAGTTCACTTCGGTAGCTTCTTCGGGATATAGTCGGCATGCCGGGTCGCCCACGATAGCCGCCAGGTGACAGATGGCATCAACCCCCGCTACGGCCCGTTCCACGTCGGCAGAGACCCGCAAATCGCCTTTATGAAACGTAAACCGCGGGTGGGCCGTCAGCGCCATCAGGGCCTCTCCCCCAAACTTCAGGTTGTCGATAACAGACACATGATAACCTTCGTCCAGAAGAATACGAACCAGTTGCGAACCGATATAGCCAGCGCCGCCGGTTACTAACACGTTGTTGATCATGGTGCGGGTTGTTTTATACGATGGTTGAAGCGGTTGATGCTGGCTACCAAATCACGGTGCACCGCCTCGGGCGAGAAGTAGGTGATGAGTTGCCTGGACACCTCGCCCATGGCCGCAAACTGGTCTTTGGCCTGGATCATCAGACGCATTTTGGCCACCAGATCGGCCCTGTTTTCGGGATCAAACGTGTAGCCGTTTACGCCGTCCCGCAGCAGGTCGGGCACACTGCCGCAGCGTTGCGACACCAGCATGGGCATACCGTAGATCATGGCTTCGTTAACGGCAAAGCCGAAGGGTTCGAACAGGCTGGGCAGCACCATCACGTCGGCCAGGGTATATCGGCCCGGTACTTCGTGCCAGTCGCAGGGGGGCAGCATCCGCACGTCCGGCACAGTATTGGCACGAACAAAAGTCTCTAAATCAGCCCTCTGACTGCCGTTCCCGCTCAAAATCAGCCCCCACTCCGCAGCATCCGGGCTGGTACGTTTTAACTCGGCAAAGGCTTGAATCAGCAACAACAGGTTTTTTTCCGGCGCAAACCGGCCCGCAAAAATGAAGTTGTAGCGGGGCAATTGCAGGTGTGCCTTGGCCGCCTCGCGGCTGGGCAGTGCCTGCCGATACAGCTTATCGAGCGCTTCATTGTCGACGCCGATGTTTCGGATAGTGAGCACTTTTTGGGCAGGAGCCCCAAGCTGAAGCACATAGCTGCGGGCGGCACTACCCAGGCACAGAAAACCGGCGCACTGACTGACGTAGATTGGTTTAATGAGTTCTTTCCACCACACCCGGCGGCGACTCACGGCGGTTGTCTCCACCTCCGACAACACCGCAATACCTTTCAGGCGAGCATAGGCCAGCACAACCCAACTGGCAGGATCATAATAACCGTTGAGCAAAATCAGGTCGGGCCGGTACCGCCGCACATGCCGGAGCAGGGTGCGGGTGCGGTCTACCAGGCGTATGTTATCGCTGCTGGTGTTAAAGAGCAGGTCGAAACTGTATTGATGCTGACTTAGATCAACTTCGCCCAGTTCGGTGCGGCCGGGTTCGGTCGATGCTATCTGCAGGACATGGAAGGTGAAATCCTGACTAGTTTGCGCATGCGTATAAAGTCGCCGGTATACGGCGGCTTTGTAGTGGCTCCATAATACGTTGTGAATGGCTAGCACACGCATAACACACAGGGGCAGGCAAGCTGGTCAATAGGATTATAGCTATATGTCAATATGATTAAACCTGAAATTGAGAAGTGAGTAAATATAGTTTTTCCCCAAAAAGATGCAAAACAAAGTCTATGGAAGTGGTAAAGAATAACTATAAATCAAGTACCTGATTCAAAGCCGATTAGCTACGTATGCTTACGCTTAATAAATAGGCGGCGGCAATGTGTTTGGCGACATAAGAGCAGCGGCAAGGGGGTGTATTTCTAACCAGGGTATGTTTACGGGGGCAAACCCCTGGACAGCCATCAGTTTTCAACCGGCGGTCATATCCCGTAAATGCAAAAGCGGTCTGCCGGCGGGAGGTTGACCTCCTGCCGGCAGACCGCTTTTGCACTATAGGCCTTGAATTGACTAGTACCCCTCGTTTTGTACCAGCGCAGGGTTCACGTCAACTTCACGCTTAGGGATGGGCAGCACCAGACGGGGCGAATTCCAGGCCAGGGTGCCCAGGCTTTGGCGGAACCGCTTGAGGTCGTGGAGGCGATGGCCCTCAAAGGCAAGCTCGAAGCGGCGTTCCTGCAAGATCTGCGCCAGTGTGGGGGCGGCAATGGCACCAACGCCCGCCCGCGCCCGAATCAGGCTGATATCATTGCCGGGGGTGTCGCCCACCACCGAGTTAAGGCGCGTGTTGGCCTCAGCCCGGATCAGGTACATTTCGGCCAGCCGCACGATGGGTATGTTATCACCGAAGTTGGTGTATTTGCCTGTGTAGTAGCGATTACCACCCTTGTAGCCAATGTAGAGCAGTTCATTACGGCGGGCATCGGTGGGGGCAAATGTGCTCACAAACGTGTTGCTCACCTGCACATCACCACGGCCCAGCGGAGCAGCGTCAGTAGGAATGCTGGCGTAAAACGTAGTCAGGCCGTCGTTGGCCGTACCGGCATTGTTCTGGTCGTTCTGCTGAATCTCGAAGATACTTTCCTGCGTATTCCGGTTCCGGAACGCAGCCGTCACCGACGAGTTGAGCCGATACACGCCCGAACTGATGATGGCATTGGCAGCAGCCAGTGCACCCGCGTAGTTTTCCTGTTGCAAATACACCCGCGCTAAAAAAGCCTGTGCCGTATACTTGTCGGCCCGGGTCGAATTGTCGGTAGGTAACAGGGCTACAGCCTTGGTGAGGTCATCTACGATTTGCTTGTACGTATCGGCTACCGTGGCGCGGGCTACCTGAGCCGAAGCCTGTTCGGCGGTGGTGCTTGGCGTTAGTACCAGCGGAATGCCTGGTTGCTGATTTTGCGTACCGGTAGCCCAGGGGAGGGCGTATAGTCGTACCAGTTCGAAGAACAAAATACCCCGGATAAACCGGGCCTCACCTTCCAGCGAACTGCGCGTAGTGGCGTCCTTTACCACGCTCAGCGACGCCAGCGCGTTATTCACCGTGTTAATGGCGGCGTAGGCCGTTAGCCAGGTACGCTGCGCTTCGGCGTTGGCGTTGGTCTGGGTTTTCAGGGCCAGTTCGCGATACGAAGCAAACGTACCCCGCCAGATCACGTAGTTGTCGGGCGCGTAGATATCAGGTATCAGCAGCAAATTGGTGCCGTATAGGGCACCATTCCCCAGTTGACCGTAGGCACCTATGATGGCCGACGTAACGTCTTGGTCGTTAGACAGGGCCGTGGCCGCGTCGATGCTTTGCCGCGGCTGAATATTCAGGCTATTATCACAGGCCGACAGGCTGATGAGCAGGGCTGTCAGGCTAAGAATTAGTTGTTTTTTCATGATGCTGAGGGGCTTTTTAGAAACCAATGTTGATACCGAACGTGATGGTACGCTGCTGCGGTGGCGTGTAGAAATCGTGTCCCAACGTCACGTTGGCAGCCTGGTTGCTCACCGACGCATACTGCGTATTCACTTCGGGGTCATAGCCCGTGTACTTCGTAAACGTAAGCAGGTTCAAGCCCGTGGCATATACGCGTGCCGTTTGCAAGTACACTTTTTTCAGCAGCGAAGCCGGGATAGAATACCCCAGCGACACGGTTTTCAAACGCACAAACGACCCGTCCTGCACCCAGCGCGACGAGGGCTGACTGCCATTAGCCCCGTAGAGGCGTACCTGCGGCACCTGCGTAATGTCGCCAGGCTTTTGCCAACGGTTCAACTGGTCAAGCGTTTGGTTATCAAAGTAGTCAGCACTTACCGACTGGTAGAAGCCGGCCACATTGTACAGGCTGTTGCCAAAAACGCCCTGGAAAAAGAAGCTCAGTTCAACACCTTTGTAGGACAATGTGTTCGTAACGCCCCCAATGAATTTGGGATTAGGATCACCCACTTTCGTCGAAATCGCGGCGGCGTAATCATTGGTGGGTTTGCCGTCGGCACCTTCATAAATGGCGTCGCCGGTTTGTGGGTCAGCCCCCAGGAATTTTTTGCCGTAGAAATAACCCAGTGGTTCGCCCACGGCTACCCGACCCAGAAAACGTGAACCTGGTTCGATAGGCTGGCCGTTCAGTTTCGTTACCGTATTGCGGTTGAGCGAGATGTTGAAGTTTGTCGACCAGCGGAAGGCTTTCACTAGGTTTTGCGACGTGAAGCTGAACTCGATACCCCGGTTGCGCAGGCTACCCACGTTCTGGGCAATGGTGGTAAAACCGTTCACGCCTGGCAGCGGCCGGTTCAGCAGCAGATCACGCGTGTCTTTGCTGTATACGTCGATCTGGCCGTTGAGTCGGTTGCGCAGAATGCCAAATTCCAAGCCGATGTCTACCTGAGCTGAAGTCTCCCAGCCAAGGTTTGGGTTGGGCAACTGACTGGGGCGAATACCGGCCTGGTCGGCGTAGAAAACGGCGCTGTAGAGGCCCCGCGACGAGAAATTACCAATCTCCGAATTGCCCGTGAGGCCATAGCTGGCCCGCAGTTTCAACAGGCTGAGCGTTTGATTCCCTTTCAGAAAATTCTCTTCGTGGATGAGCCACCCCGCCGACACCGCCGGGAAAACCCCGTAACGGTTGCTGGCTCCAAACCGGCTCGACCCGTCGACCCGGCCCGACAAACTCAGCAGATACCGCTCCCGAAACCGATAGTTGAACCGGGCAATGTAGGAAAACAGGCTAAAACCTGTTTCGCTCGAACTGCCCCCCACAATGCGGGCAGCACTGGCTAGCTTCTTGAATTGATCATTCGGAAAACCCCGACCCGACGCGCTGGCATCCTGAATGTTCTGCTCCTGGTAGGTGATCCCTGCCAGGGCATCAATGGCGTGGTCGCCGAAGGTATTGAGGTAGCTGACCGTGTTGTTGGTGGTCCAGTTGATGCTGCGAATCTGATTCTGGTAGCCAAACCCCGTGGGTGCGCCGCTTTCGGTGCGGCGGGTGCGGTAAATTTCCTCCTGCTGGTTGAGCAGGTCGTAGCCAAACTCAGACCGGAAATTCAGGCCCTTAGCAAGCCGGAGCGTGCCGTTTAGGTTACCAAACGACCGGTAACTGATAGCCCGGTTGGTGGCGTCGGTCACTTCAATCAGGGCATTGTAGTACAGCGTCCGGTTGTTTAGCTCACCCGTGGCGGGGTCAATGATGAACTGGATAGGCGGAATGGCGTTAAGCTGCACGGGGTTCGCAAAGTCATTGTCATCAGGCGTTTTGTTATTAATAGTCCGGGCGATAGAAAACTTGGCACCGAAGCTTAGTCGGTCGCTGGCGATGTGGTTCAGGTTCAGCAGCAGGTTGTTCCGCTGAAAATCATTGGCTTTAATAATACCAATCTGCTTGTTGGTCGAGCCACTGAGGTAAAACTGCGTCTTGTCGTTACCGCCGTTGACGTTGAAATTCAGTTGGTTGATGGTGCCTCTCTGAAAAGCAGCCCGCGACCAGTCTTCGTTGGCGGTTGATTTACGATCCAGACCCGCCCCCGGAAACCCGTCGTTAGGATCATCGGGATCAATGTTCGAATTAGTGGCCGCCTCCGAAAACAGTTCGATGTACTGATCCCGGTTCAAGAATTTCCGTAAACGCGTTGGGTCGCTGAAACCCGTATAGTAGCCAATGTTGACGTTGGTGCGCCCTGCCTTCCCTTTTTTGGTGGTCACCAGCACCACCCCGTTCGATGCCCTCGACCCGTAGATCGCCGATGCTGAAGCGTCTTTCAAAATGTCGATGCTCTCAATATCGTTGGGGTCAATGTCGGCCAGCGGACTATACGGCTCGGTAGTGGTAGTACCCACGTCCTGCGACGTGATGGGAATACCGTCGATGACATAAAGCGGCTCATTGCCCGCCGAAATGGAAGCCGCACCCCGCACCCGGATCTGGAGACCTGCGCCCAGCTTGCCGCTGCTCTGCGTAACCTGCACCCCCGGCGCACGACCTTGCAACGCCTGCTCGAACGTCTGCACGGGCAGGTTGCTGATCTCGGCAGCTTTGATTGATGCACTCGATCCGGTCACGTCGCGTCGTTGCTGGGTGCCGTAACCCGTTACAACTACCTCGTTCAGCGAACGGCTGTCGTTGGCTAGCGCCACGTTAATCTCTGACTGGTTGCCAATAATGATTTCCTGCGTTGCCAGGCCAACATAACTGATTACCAATACATTACCCTGCGGCGGAATCAGAACAGAGTAGTTGCCGCTGGCATCGGTCTGCGCACCGCGTGTGGTGCCTTTCACCTGAATAGTCGCCCCCGGAATACCGGCGTTGTCATCGGCCGAGGTCACCCGACCAGTTACCCGCCGTTCCTGTGCTAGGGCTGGCGTAACCAAAAGGGTTACGCAGAATAGTAAAAACAGTAGGAGGTTTTTCATGCAATTGACTGTTTTAAAAATGGAGTAAGTGAAAAGTAAACATACGTATTAAAGCCATGTTAACCGGTCGAACTCCTAATTTTCATAGGTTTCTACGGAATAGTACGAATTGAGCCAGCCTACGGGAATTGCATACCTATACGTAAGATCCAAAGGAAAGCGATTTGTCTCTTGCCTATTTCCCCAATTTTTTTCCTTAACGGACAACGGCTATCCTAGCTGGCGGCGTTATTTTTACAAACAGCTCCAACCTTTACCCACCCATGTCTCAACCTACTGCTGCTTCCGTTCGTCAGAATACGCCCCGATCTGATCAGGCTACTCCGTCAAAGCGAGCTGGTCGGCGGGAGAAGGGTGCACCAGTCCGCGCCTGGACGTTACCGTTTGACCGGGTACGGACCGATCAGCGCACCAACCTCACCATGGGTGTGCTGCTGATGCTGCTGGCGGTAGGGCTGATGGTAGCGTTTGTCTCCTACCTCTTTACCGGCCCCGCCGACCAAAGCCTCATTGGCACAGACGAATCGGTGAAGGAAGCGGGTAAAGACGTACAAAACTGGGTAGGGTTGCTTGGCGCCCACGTAGCCCACGTTTTTCTGTTTCGCTGGTTTGGCATTGGGGCGCTGGGGTTGCCCGTAATTGTGTTTCTGGCGGGGTTCAAGCTCACGTCGGGCCGCGAGCCACTGCCACTGGCCCGCACCACGCAGGTGGCCCTGTTTTTGGCCGTTTGGGTTAGTTTGGTGCTGGGCTACGTAGTTATGGCTACCAACTCGGTCAGTGCAGGGAGCATGTGGTGCGGTGGCATCGGCTACGAAATGAACCGCCTGCTCTACGGCCTGCTGGGCTTCGGCAGCATTGTACTGATCAGCTTTCTGGGCTTTGCATTTGCTGTTTTCTTCTTCAACATCACCAGCCTGTCGCTGCTCAGGCGCTTCACTCAGCTACCCCCTGACGCAGGGAATCCGAATGCAGAAGCCCCAAACAGCCAGGCTACCCACAATACGTATGGGGATGAACGTGACCTATACGATGAGCCTGTTAGCGATTCCGTTGCCGAAAACACCGAGCTGCATCCCGAGCCAGTCGCCACAAGTGCCAGCCTGCTGGTCGATACGATGCCCAACCGCAATGGCAGTACCCTCCCGTTGACCCTTACCGATCCGGTTGAGCCTCCTGCGCAGCCCGTCAGTGGTCGTGGTGATCTGGTCATGACCATCACCGAGGGCCTGGAACTCACCGACACCGAACCCCTCTCCGTTGTGACGCCACCGTTTGAGCCCGACATGTTTGCGGAGGGTGATCTGGTTGCGCAACACGGCCTCTATGACCCTACCCTCGATTTACCCTACTATCAGATTCCTACCGTCGACCTGCTCACCAACTACCCCGAAAACACCAAGGCACAGGTATCTGCCGATGAACTGGAAGCCAACAAGGACCGAATTGTCGACACGCTGGGCAAGTTTAATATTGGCATTCAGCGCATTCACGCCACCATTGGCCCGACCGTAACCCTCTACGAGATTGTGCCCGCCGACGGGGTACGTATCTCGAAGATCAAGAGCCTCGAAGACGATATTGCCCTGAACCTGGCCGCGTTGGGCATCCGGATTATTGCGCCCATGCCCGGCAAAGGCACCATTGGTATTGAGGTGCCCAACAAAAACCGCGAGATGGTATCGATGCGGTCGATGATTGCGTCGGAGAAATTCCAGAAGGCCAACATGGATTTGCCGGTGGTTTTAGGCAAAACCATTGCCAACGAGGTGCTGGTTGTCGATCTGGCCAAGATGCCCCACCTGCTTATGGCCGGGGCCACGGGACAGGGCAAATCGGTGGGCCTTAACGTGCTGCTAACCAGCCTGCTGTATAAGAAACACCCGGCTCAGCTTAAGTTCGTTCTGGTCGACCCCAAAAAGGTGGAACTAACCTTGTTCAACAAAATAGAGCGGCACTTCCTGGCCAAACTACCCGACGCCGAAGAAGCCATCATCACCGATACCAAGAAGGTGGTGAACACGCTGAACTCGCTTTGTATCGAGATGGACAACCGCTATAATCTGCTGAAAGATGCTGAGGTGCGGAACATCAAAGAGTACAATACCAAGTTTGTGAACCGTCGGCTGAACCCCGAAAAAGGCCACACCTATCTGCCCTACATTGTGCTGATCATTGACGAACTGGCCGACCTGATGATGACGGCGGGCAAGGAAGTGGAACAGCCCATTGCCCGGTTGGCGCAGTTGGCGCGGGCCATTGGCATTCACCTGGTGGTGGCCACGCAACGGCCCTCGGTCAACGTGATCACGGGCCTGATCAAAGCTAACTTCCCGGCTCGACTGTCGTTTAAAGTGACCTCGAAAATTGATTCGCGCACCATCCTCGACGCGGGCGGGGCCGAGCAGCTGGTGGGCATGGGCGACATGCTGTTGTCGTCGAATTCTGATATCATCCGGCTGCAGTGCCCGTTTGTAGATACCAACGAGATTGAAGATATCTGCGCGTTTGTGGGTGCCCAACGCGGCTACGACGAGGCCTATCCGCTCCCCGAGTTCTACGGCGACGACGCAGGCAACAGCAGCATGGAAGAAAAAGATGTGGACCTGGCTAACCGCGACGCCATGTTTGACGAAGCAGCCCGGCTGATCGTTACGCATCAGCAGGGAAGCACTTCACTGATTCAGAGACGGTTAAAGCTCGGCTACAACCGCGCCGGCCGACTCATTGATCAACTTGAAAAAGCGGGCATCGTTGGCCCCTTCGAAGGCAGCAAAGCCCGCGACGTGCTGGTGCATGACCTGGGGCATCTGGAAGAGATGCTGAAAAACCTGAATTAATGTACAATGAGCTGACGCGTCATACTCCTGCGTCAGCTCATTGTACATTGTTCATTATGCATTGTACATTTATTCCGCCTGGCAAATAGCTTTCCCATCAGCAATGACAAGGGCAAGCTGCTCAATAGTGGCGGGCTTTGTGATGAAAGCGCAGGCACCGAGTTCTTCACTCAGGGCGCGATCTTCGGCGTTGCTCGACGTGGTCAGGATAGCCACGGGAATCCGGCGCCAGTGGGCATGCTGTTTTAATACGGTCAATGCCTCAAAACCAGTGAGGCGGGGCATGTTAAGATCCAGAATAATCAACTCGGGTAATGGCTGCGTGGTATTTTCCGACAGGTAGTCTATGAGTTCCTGACCGTCGTTGAAACTCGTCAATTTCCAGTCGGCAAAGTGCTCATTAAAGGTAAGCCGGGCCAGATAAATATCGTCTTCATCGTCATCGACCAGAAAGATGTTATGCTGCGACATGCGGGACTATTTGTTGTTACGGTACTTAGTTACACATCAGCTAAGTTACTAAAAAGGCCTGAAATTACTTGCTAACCAATATGCCAGTGAGCCAAATTGAGCAGTCATGGTTGCATAAGAGGCATCATATGATAGTAAATTTTCCCTGCTCTGCTGATTCAACTGGTGTAAAGTAGATTTTAAACTTTCCAGTGGTAAAAATCGTCTAAGAAGAGATCGATTCGCCAATTTTGGCGGTTTGCCAGCCCATAGTTAGTGGGCATTGAATCCGTTCCGATGAAACAAGTAATATGTATGGTCCTGTTGGTGCTCGGCACAATGGGATCGACGCTGGCCCAGAAAGACAAACGGGCAGAGGCTATTCTCGACGCCATGAGTGCCAAGTATAAAGCACTGACGAGCTATCAGGCAGCGTTCAGCTACATCAGTGGCCGCGAAACATACACTGGCGATATTGCCGTGAAAGGCCGCATGTTCCGGCTCAAGACGGCCGGACAGGAGGTATTTACTGACGGCACGGTGATGTCGACTTACGTAAAAGAGTCGAACGAGGTGAACGTGCAGGACTACGATGCCAGCGCAACCGGTGATTTCAACCCCACCAAGATCTATTCGATTTACAAGAAAGGGTTCACCTACAACTACCTCCGCGAACAGAAAATTGGCGGACGGACGGTAGACGTCATTGAACTGAAACCCGACAAGAAAAACGCCCAGATTGCCAACCTGCAGATCAGCGTCGACAAAGGCGATAAACTGGCCCGTAGCTGGCAGATTACGGATAAAAACGGCAAAAAGACGATCTATTCAATCAGCAAATTCACGCCCAACCCTGCCCTGCCCGACAGCTATTTCGTCTTCGACAAAAGCAAATACCCCGGCGTGGAAGTTGTGGACCTGAGGTAGTTAGTGAATGAGTGATTGAGCGAATGAGTGAATAGTTTGGAGCGCTTCGCGCATATGCTTTTGCACGCGCGAAGCGCTCCAAACTATTCACTCATTCGCTCAATCACTCATTCACTAATTATCTTTGCCTCATGAAAATTCACTCGGCTGAGTTCGTTATCAGCAATACCGATCCTGCCAAATGCCCCAAACCCGACCGGCCCGAATACGCGTTTATTGGCCGTTCCAACGTGGGGAAGTCATCGCTGATCAATCGGTTGGTGCAAAAGAATGACCTGGCCAAAACGTCGGGCAAACCGGGTAAGACCCAACTCATCAACCACTTCAGCATCAACGCCAATACCAAGCTCGAGAAACCCTGGTATCTGGTCGATTTGCCCGGTTTCGGTTTCGCCAAAGTGCCCAAAACCATCCGTGAGCAGTTTGCCAGCATCATTTCGGGCTACCTCACCACCCGGACTAATATTCAATGCATTTTCGTGCTGATCGACATGCGGATTCCGCCGCAGCAGATCGACCTCGATTTCATGACCCGGCTGGGTGAGCAGGAACTGCCCTTTGCCATGATCTTCACCAAAACCGAGAAGCTGAAATCGGGCGGACGGCAAATGGCACTGGATGCCTATCGCCTGGCGATGTCGGAAATCTTCGACACATTTCCGCTGTATTTTATTACCTCGGCGGTATCAGGCGAAGGCCGTGATGACGTGCTGAATTACATTGATGAATTGAATCAGGCTTATGTTCCCAGCGTAACCCGCAGGGGCTAACGCACGGCTTCACTGTCATTTCCACCTCCCAGGTTGTACCTTTGCCCCACGTATGGAAGCATTAAAAACAATAGCCAATGTCTCTGGCTACCCCGGCCTGTACCGGATTCTGAAACCGGGCCGTTCAGGCGTTATCGTTGAGACCATCGACGCTAAAAAAACCAAAACCATGATGGGTCCGCAGGCCCGCGTGTCGGTGCTAAACGACATTTCGATGTACGTTGACCGCCCCGATGCCGCCTCGTCTGACCAGTCGGTACCCCTCGGCGAGGTGTTTATGGCCGTTGCCAATACGTTCGGCGACACCCTGCCCGTGACCTCGAAAGCCGACGGTTCGGAACTTGCCGATTTCATGAGTCAGGTCCTGCCCGACTATGATCGTGAGCGTGTGCGCGACACCGACATTCGCAAGCTCATTAGCTGGTATGGTATCCTGCGCGCTTTTGCCCCGGAAGTCTTTACCGTGGCTGAACCTGCTACCGAAGAAACCCCGGAAGCAACCAGCACCGACGAAGCCCCTGTAGCGGCAACGTCAACCGAAGAGAAAGCTGCCGAATAAGCAATAAACACGTCGCCAAACAGGTCACAGCCCCGTCAGAATGAATCTGACGGGGCTGTGGCATTTACGGGCTATTGGGTTTTGTGACCGCTACTAACCTACACGTCAAGAAAGGGACCGGTTAAAGCAAAATAAATAGATGCGTTTCTGGTCAGCACCGCATACTACATAACCCATAGACGATTTGACAACATGTTTACCTCCTCATTCAGCCAGCGCATCCATCGCTGGCAAGGCATTCTATTCACACTACTTAGTTGGTTATTAACTAACTCTCTCCACGCTCAGTCATTACCCACTGGCTTTTTCAATATTAAAACACAGGAGGCGTATATCGCGCCTATGGGCATTTTGTTTACCCCCGACGGGCAGCGCCAATTTGTCTGGGACAAAGCCGGGCGGGTGTATGTATCAGCCTGGAACGGAACGCAGTACATTCAGCAAACCGCGCCCGCCCTCGACATCAGCGAAGAGGTTGGCAACTGGCGCGACTTCGGCCTGCTCAGCCTCTGCCTCGACCCCAACTACACCCAGAACGGGCTGGTTTACCTTTACTACATGGTAGACCGGCATCACCTGATGAACGCCGGCACGGCGGCCTACTCGGCCACCAAAGACGAGTACTTCAACGCTACCATCAGCCGCGTCACCCGCTACAAGCTAGTCACTGTCAACGGGTTGCTAACTACCGATGCCACCAGCCGGAAAGTACTTTTAGGTGAGACTCCGTCTACTGGCGTGCCGCTATTGCATGAATCGCACGCGGGGGGCACACTGGTGTTTGGCCGCGACGGCACACTACTGCTCTCCACCGGCGACAATGCCAGCTACAACGTCATGGACACGGGCAGTTCACCCGACACCTATTTTCAAACCGCCCTGAATGACGGTATCATTCGCCCCAATGAAAATGTGGGGGCATTTCGGGCGCAGTTGCTGAATTCACACTGTGGCAAGGTGTTACGCATGGACCCCACCACCGGCGACGGCCTACCCAGCAACCCCTTCTACGACGCCACCAAACCCCGTTCGCCCCAATCGCGGGTGTGGACCCTGGGGCTGCGCAACCCGTATCGGATGACCCTTCAACCCGGCACCGGCAGCACCGTTGCTACCGACGGCAACCCCGGCACATTGCTCATTGGCGACGTAGGCTGGGGCACCTGGGAAGACATGCAGATTGTACAGCGGGCGGGCGAAAACGCGGGCTGGCCCATCTATGAAGGGCTCACCGAACATTCGGGCTATGCCACTGCCGCGCTGACCCTGGAGAACAAGGACGAACCCAACCCGGCTTCGACGGGGACCACCGGCACCTGCCCCAAGCCCTACCTGATGTTCGCCGATTTGCTGAAACAGGCCACTAATCCCAACTCGATCACGGTGGCCGTAACTAATCCCTGTAGCAACCTGCCTTTGCCCGGCCTGCAACGGCGTTATGTTCACAGCCGCCCCGCGCTAGACTGGAGCCACACGCAGGACATTGCCCGTTCGCCTACTTTTAGCGGTGCTCTGGCCACAGCAACCACCATTAGCCAGACAGCCACCACCGGCACGGTGGGTGCTCCGTTTCGGGGTAATGCCGCGACGGCAGGAGCTTATTACAACGGCACGGTATACCCCACGGCCTGGCAGAATACCTATTTCTTTGCCGATTACGGGGCTAACTGGATCAGGGCGGCCACGCTCAACGCCAACGGCACGGTAAGCACCGTGCGCGATTTTTTACCCAATGACACGGGAAAAGGCATTGTCGACGTAGAAATGAACCCCCTCGATGGGGCGCTGTACTACGTGAATATCAACACCGGCGAGATCATGAAAATCGCCTATGCTGCCAATCGTCCTCCTGTGGCCATAGCTACAGCCACCTCGCTCACGGGTACATCGCCGCTGAGCGTCACGTTCACGGGTAGCGCTTCTACCGACCCCGACGGCGACCCGCTCACCTACGAGTGGGACTTTGGCGATGGCAGCACCTTTGGCACCACGGCCAACCCCGTTCATGTGTTTGAGGCAAGACCGGGTAAGCTGGGTCAGGGGCTTATTCTTAGCTACACCGTCCAGCTAAAAGTGACCGACAACAAAGGGCTGGCATCAACCACGACACTACGGGTATCACTGAACAACCTGGCTCCCACGGCCAAAATTACCAGCCCGGTGGCCAACGCCCTCTATCCGCTGGATAAGGCAACCGGTTATACCCTCACGGCTAACACAACCGATGAAGTGCCAACTACATTGGTCTCTGAGTGGCAGGTGATCCTTCGTCACAATAACCACGAACACCGCGAACCCGTCATGAGCGGCGTTGGTATTACGCCCGTCGTAACCATCTCGCCGGTGGGTTGCGATGGCGAAACGTATTACTATTTCATTACGCTCAAAGTGACGGATGCCGGTGGTCTGACTGCGCAGGATTCGGTGAAAATATACCCCGACTGCAATTCACCCAAACTGGCCATTACGGGTCTGACAGCCACTACACTGGCCAACGCTGTGCGTTTGAACTGGGTTAATCCCGCTGTTACGTTCGACAACGTGCTGGTGGCGGCCAAGGCCGGGTCGGGCTTCACAGACCGACCCACCGATCTTGTTTATCCCGCCGATCCCAGCTTTACAGGTGCTGGGGCGGATTTCTTTGGCGGTAAGGTAGTCTACCAAGGTTTATCCACCTCGCTTGTGGTGACGAGTCTGACGCCTGGCACGCGCTATTATTTCCGGGTTTACACCCGCCGGGGCAGCGCCTGGACCGGGGGTGTAGAGGTTAGCGCAACGCCCGCTACTGCCCCTACGTCGGCATCGGTGGTGATTACGCCCAACACCTGCTACCGCCTCACGGCGCGGGTAAGTGGAAAGGTACTGGGTGTAGAGGCGGGCAACCTGACCGACGGCGGCACCGTTCGGCAGCGCACCGACGCCAATCAGGCATGGCAGCAGTGGAAGTTCACCCCCACCTCCGACGGCTATTATCAGGTTATTGCCACCCACAGCAACAAGGTGCTGGATGTACAATGGGGGTTAACTTCCGATGGCGCGCCCATACAGCAGTGGGCCTACGCAGGCGCCTATCAGCAACAGTGGACCATTCGCCGCGATGCCGAGGGCTACTACCAGCTTATGGCGCGGCATTCGGGCAAGCTGCTCAACGTGCAGGGCAGTAACCAAACCGAAGGGGGCGTCATTGATCAATCCACCGCCAACGCCACACAGGCGCAGCAATGGCGCATTGAACCAGCTACCTGCGTGGTATCATCGACGATAGTGTCGTCGACGGTGGTTACGCAAATAGACCCTGCCGCCTGTTACGTCATTCAGTCGCGGAGCAGCGGCAAGGTGCTGGGCGTCACCACGGGTCAACCCAACGATGGCGCCTTAATTCGACAGTATGCGAACACAAACCAGCTTTGGCAGCAATGGAGAATCCAGCCCACCGATCCTGTCTATTACCGCATTACGGTATTGCACACAGGCAAAGGCATCGACGTACCCAATGCCTCCACTGCCGACCAAAGTCCCCTGCAACAGTGGACGTATTGGGGTGGTAGTTTTCAGCAGTGGGTCGTTCAGCGCAATGCGGCTGGTTTTTTCACCTTCACAAACCGCAATTCGGGCATGGCCATCGCGGTGAAAGGGGCCAACACTACCGAGGGCGGCGACATTGTGCAGGCCACGTCGTCGAGCACCGCCACAAGCCAGCAATGGACGCTGACCACCGTGGGTTGCCCCACTGGTGGCCGACTGGCATCGTTCACCGAAACCAGTGCCGTCCCCGTGTTCCAGCTGTGGCCTAACCCCGCTCAGGACTTCGTACAGATCGACCTGAAAGCCGCCAAGGGCCAACCCACCACCATTGGTCTCACCGATCTGGCGGGCAGGTCACTGGGCCAAACCCTGGTTGATGCCCCCACTGATACCCCCTATCAGCTAAACACAGGTACGTTGGCCAACGGGTTATACCTCATCAGCATTACCCCCGCCGGTCAGCCCGCCGCCACCACCCGGCTGCTGATTCAGCGGTAAAGGCAATGTTCGGCGGAGCAACGCTCCGCTAAACAGCAAACGGCCACTGACAGATGCCAGTGGCCGTTTTCATGTCGTTTGCGTTATCTTGACCTATACCAACAGACAACAGCAAACAGCCAGGCATGAGCATAACGACCCGAACGCCAACGCGTACTACGCTGGTATCGCGCAAGGTACCTGCCTCGTTGATGTATGAAGAAATTGACGGAAGGCCCTACTATTACCGGGGCTATCGGTCTGTTATATCGCGCCGAAAAACCAAAGAGGCCATTACTGGTGCCAGTGCGTTGCAATCAGCCATCGTATCGCTATTGATCTATATCTTGTACAAGCACCTTTCTTTCGACGATTTTCTAATCGCTACAAACGAGCCAGGTTTACACATCAGCAAAGGCAGCAATCTATCAAACGATATTGCCGTATTCGATCAGGCCAGTTTACCCACTCCGTTAGACGATAAATACTTTTCAGTGCCGCCTAAAGTGGTCATTGAAATAGACGTTAAAATTGACTTGCCCAATAACGTAAGCGAAACAGAGTACGTCTACGATAAAACGCAAAAGATGCTTGATTTTGGGGTTGAAAAAGTGATCTGGATATTAACCAAAACACAGCGCACGCTCATTGCCGAACCCAACGAACGTTGGATACTAACCGACTGGAACGATACTGTCGAAATCTTCCCCGGCTGTGGTTTTGAACTAGGTAAGTTGTTGAGGAGCAAGGGAGTGATTTTGTGACAAATATGGAATATACCCCTTATGAATCCATTTTTAGCCAGCCACCTGATTTTGAAGTAACCTATCAGCTATATTCTGCCGAAGCAGGTGGTCGTAAAATAGCAGCTTATCAAGGTATACGGTGGAATTTCATGTATGACGACTTCCGGGAAGGTTTGTACATGATTTATCCAGAAATAATTAATATAAATACTGGAGAACTACTAGAACCTAATACTCCTATTCCATCGCTTGGAAAAGCGATGATGTATATTCTAAACCCAAAATTTCGTACGCTTCACAAACAACGTATAAAAGCAGGAACGCGAGGCTATTTCATGGAAGGAAATACTATAGTTGCTGTTTGCGAAGTAACCCGAATTTCGGGACTGTACGATAATCCTATGTAGCAATAGCAAGCATTTATTCTAAATGAAAACGGTTACAAAATTTTGAAAATGAATACGTTATTAAGCCAACAAACTTTCTGCAGGGATGTGTAATTGTTGGTATAGCCGCTTGATTATCTCAAGCGTCAATGGCTGACGATGATTCAGAATGGCATCCGCATTTTGTTCACCTCCTAGATAGGCTGCAATTTCTTTCTCCGACATACCTGTTTGCTCCATTCTGAAACGAATAGCATCAATTGGGTCTGGGGGAGCAATGGGATAATGTTCATTCTCATAGCTCTCTACAAGAATGGAAATAACATCCAGTTCGTCAGCCTGTTCAGTATTATCGAGACAATCAACTAATTGATCGATCCGTTTTAAGGCTTCCTGGTAATCAGACTCTGATTTAAGTGGCTTAATAGTCATTGGACATTCGTAGTCAATGGTGGGTAGCTGAGGCCCAGCGGGCCGCAACATCGGTAGAGAAGTGGCAGCATAAAGGACAACCAAGCCCCAGCGGGGCGCAACGTGCGGATACGCGCACTGTCATGTAAAAAAACCATTTACTTGCTAGTTAAATAGTCACCCGCGTATCCGCACGTTGCGCCCCGCTGGGGCTTGGTTGTCCTTTATGCTGCCACTTCTCTACCGATGTTGCGGCCCGCTGGGCCTCAGCTACCCAACCAAATGGTATAGAGTAGCAACCTCGCACCAACCGGTCACGTAACGATCTAACAACAACTGCTTATTTGATCATTACGTGACCGGTCGGTGCCATTAATTCCCTTCTACGCCAACTTCTTGTACCGAATTCGCTTAGGGGTGGCGTCGGTGCCGAGGCGTTTGCGGCGGTTTTCTTCGTAGTCGGAGAAGTTGCCCTCGAACCAATATACCTGACTGTCGCCCTCGAAGGCGAGGATGTGCGTGGCGACGCGGTCCAGAAACCACCTGTCGTGGCTGATGATGACGGCGCAACCGGCGAAGTTCTCCAGCCCCTCTTCCAGGGCCCGTAACGTGTTCACGTCCAGGTCGTTGGTAGGCTCGTCCATCAGCAGTAGGTTGGCCCCTTCTTTCAGCGTCATGGCCAGATGCACGCGGTTGCGCTCCCCACCCGACAGCGTTCCGATTTTCTTTTCCTGGTCGGCCCCGGCAAAGTTGAACCGGCTGCAATAGGCGCGGGCGTTGGCTTGCTTGCCCCCCAGCATAATCCAGTCGTTGCCGTCGGCAATGGTCTGGTATACGGTCTTATTGGGGTCGAGGCCGTCGTGCTCCTGATCCACGTAGGCCACCTTCACCGTCTCGCCCACATCGAACGTACCGGCGTCGGGTTTATAGGCGTGGGTGATGAGCTTGAAGAGCGTGGTTTTGCCCGCGCCGTTAGGGCCGATGATACCCACAATGCCCGCCTGTGGCAGTTTAAAATCGAGATGTTCAAACAGCAGCTTATCACCAAATGCTTTGGCAACATCTTGTGCCTCAATTACTTTCGAGCCTAAGCGTGGCCCGGCAGGGATGAAAATTTCCAGTTTCTCGTCGCGCTGTTTCGAGTCTTCGTCCAGCAGGCGTTCATAGGCTCCGAGGCGGGCCTTTGACTTGGCCTGCCGGGCTTTGGGTGCCATGCGTACCCATTCCAGCTCGCGTTGCAGGGTCTTTTGCCGCTTCGATTCGGTCTTCTCTTCCTTTGCCAGTCGTTGTTGTTTCTGATCGAGCCATGAACTGTAGTTGCCTTTCCACGGGATACCCTCGCCGCGGTCAAGCTCCAGAATCCAGCCCGCCACATTGTCGAGGAAGTAGCGGTCGTGGGTGACGGCAATGACCGTGCCTTTATACTGCCGCAGGTGCTCT
The DNA here is from genome assembly GCF_017353185.1 of Fibrella rubiginis. Lineage (GTDB taxonomy): Bacteria > Bacteroidota > Bacteroidia > Cytophagales > Spirosomataceae > Fibrella > Fibrella rubiginis. The sequence goes on from NZ_JAFMYV010000003.1 coordinate 46,703, forward strand.
TCCAACCACAACACCGACTCGGCGTCGAGGTGGTTGGTGGGTTCGTCGAGTAGCAGCACATCGGGCTCTTTCAACAGCAGTCGGCACAAGGCCACACGGCGTTTTTCACCACCCGACAGGTTACCCACCAGGGCGTCGGATGGCGGTGTGCGCAGGGCATCCATGGCTCGCTCCAGACGAGTGTCGAGTTCCCAGGCATTGTGATGGTCGAGTTTCTCCTGCACCTCGGCCTGCCGGGCAATGAGCTTGTCGAAATCGGCGTCGGCATCGCCAAAGGCTTCGTTGATCTGGTCAAATTCTTTCAGCAGATCAACCACCTCCTGTACGCCTTCTTCCACCACCTCACGAACGGTCTTGGTGGGGTCAAGCTGGGGTTCCTGCTCAAGCATACCGACTGAATAACCGGGTGAAAATACCACCTCACCGTTGTAACTTTTATCAATCCCAGCGATGATTCTCAGTAGCGTAGACTTGCCGGAACCGTTGAGTCCCAGCACCCCAATTTTGGCGCCGTAAAAGAAGGAAAGGTATATGTTCTTTAGGATTTGTCGGTTGGGGGGAATAATTTTACTCACACCCGCCATAGAAAAGATAATGGTTTCCTGGCTCATTTTTTGGCTATGTTTGTGGTGGGGCAAATATCGCTAATTCACCCCAAAGGACCCTTCAGTAAGGAAAAATGGAAAACGCTTCATTGGTAGATGAATACGGTTACGTCAAAGACGGAAAGGTATTTTTGAAAGGCTACCTCGACTATCCAGACCGCCAGATTGGCGAAGTGAAACGCACCGAGCAGGAAGCACTCGATTACTTTAAGAACCGCTTTATCATTGCTCAAAGTAAGGTTGCCCAGTTGGAAGAAGAGGTAACAGACGCCCAAAACAAAGGTTCGTATCTCACTAAACTGCTGCAGCTCAGGAAGAAACTACTCAGCTTCGACGCCATCGGTAATTTCCCCCCGTTACTCGACCGGCTCGATCAACTCGAAGATGTTTTGTCAGGCTTGATTCATACGAATCAGCTTAAAAATCTGGAAATTAAGCGGGCACTGATTGGCGAAGCCGAGATCATTGCCGGTAGTGATGACTGGAAACCAACCGCCGAGGCCCTCCAGGAAATCAAGACGAAATGGATCAAGACCGGCCCCGTCGACAAGTCGGTGGAAGCCGAAGTAGAGACGCAGTTTCAGGAACTGCTGGACGGTTTTTTCCAACGCCGCCGGGAGTTTTTTAACGAGCAAAACAAGGTTATTCAGGAACGCCTCGACCAGTATGATGAACTCATCCGGCTGGTGGAACGCGCCGCCCGTGGCAACGATCTGGAGGTATCATACCAGGAGATTCGGAAGCTCAACAACACCTGGAAAACGGTGGGTGAGGTACCAATCAAGAAGGGTGGTAAACTTTTCAAACGATTCAAGCGCACCGTGCAATATGTCTTCAACCGCTATAACGAGTCGAAGGGTATTGTGTACGAAAAGAAGGTTGACCCCCGCATTGAAGCCCAGATGAAAATGGCCGACGAAGCCGAATCACTAGCCAAAGCACAGGGTAAAGCGATCTTCGATTCGGCCAACCGCGCCAAAGAATTATTGAATGCCTGGAAAGAAATTAAAGTACCATTTAAGCTCCAGGATAAGCAGATTAATGAACGGTTCCGCGCCGCCTGCGACAAGATTTTTGAACTAAGCTACCTGGGTCGCGTACTTGACCGCAAATACCCGGCATTTGATCTAAAAAGTCAGTCAGAACAACTGCGGACCAAAATTCGGGAGATGGAATACCTGGTAAAACGGGAGAAAAACGACCTTCACTTTGCCATGCAGGACGCTGATGGCCTTGATCCCGAAATCCCTGAGGATAAGCAGATTCTAAACAAAATCAATACGCAGAAGCGGAAGATCGCCATGAAAGAAGTGATCCTCCGCGAGTTTACGAAAGCCCTCGAAACGGCCGACTAAGTCCGCGTATACTTCTTACCGTTGAGCCGGTCAGCTATGCAACTAGTTGACCGGCTCTTTTTGTTTGATGAGAAACAAGAAGTGAGAGGTAAGAAGCAAGATGCAAGACTGTGTTTGCTCAATCTTGCTTCTTACCTCTCACTTCTTGTCTCTTATTTCTTGCTTCTCCCTTCTATGACAACCGCAGACATCACCGACTTTAAAGCGGCTATCGAACCCCGCAAATTTGTTCGGCTCGAATACCTGACCGACCTCCACGAGTTTATTAAAACCGATGCATTGGTAGTAAGCTTAAACACCCAAAACGGCACGGAAACGCTGGTTTTGGCCGATGGACAACAGATTCCGCTAGACCGCGTCATCAGCATTGCCGGTCGGCTTTCGCCGTTGTATCCTGGCTACACCAATTATTCGTGTGATTGCTGAAAAGGTCTGACGGAGCAACGCTCCGTCTTTTACGCTGGAACAAACGGAGCAACGGGCTATGCGCCCCACTCCGTCAGACATTACCGCTACCCCCTACGAAATCACATCAAACCCGCAGTATGGCACCAGCACGGCAGGGATACGTATACCTTCCGGCGACTGGTTGTTTTCCAGAATCGAGGCCACAATGCGCGGGAGTGCCAATGCCGAACCGTTGAGGGTGTGCAACAGGGTAGGCTTATTACCGTCGAGTTTGGCGCGAAGTTTCAGGCGGTTGGCCTGATAGGTCTCGAAGTTACTGACCGAGCTCACTTCCAGCCACCGTTCCTGCGCTGCCGACCACACTTCCATGTCATACGTCAGGGCCGAGGTAAAGCCCATATCGCCACCACAGAGACGAAGTACCCGGTAGGGCAATTCTAGTTTTTGCAGCAATCCCTGCACGTATTGGCTCATTTGTTCCAACGCTGCATACGAGTTTTCGGGACGCTCTATCCGCACGATCTCCACTTTGTCGAACTGATGGAGCCGGTTCAGGCCCCGCACGTGGGCACCCCATGAGCCAGCTTCGCGCCGGAAACAGGGCGTATAGCCAACATGCTTTATGGGCAGTTCGGCCTCGTTTGCCAGCACGTCGCGGTAGAGATTGGTGATAGGTACTTCAGCGGTAGGAATCAGGTAGAGACCGTCGGCGGGGGCGTAGTACATCTGCCCTTCCTTGTCGGGCAGTTGCCCTGTGCCAAAGCCCGACGCCTCGTTGATCACGATGGGTGGTTGCACCTCACTGTAGCCCGCCGCCATGGCTTCGTCCAGAAAGAAATTGATCATGGCCCGCTGCAACCGGGCGGCTTTACCCTTGTAAACCGGAAAGCCCGCCCCCGAAATTTTGTTGCCTAACTCAAAATCGATCATGGGGCCACCATCGGGACCGTAGCGTTTGATCAACTCCCAATGTGGCTGCGCGTCGGCGTGGAGCGTGGGTTTGTTGCCCCATTCCAGCACTACTTCGTTATCATCGGCAGAACGGCCTTCAGGAACACTGCTGTGGGGAATGTTGGGAACGGTAACTAATATATCCTGTAGCTGCTGTTCCAGATTGACCAACTGATCATTCAACGTCTTCGACTGCGCTTTCAACGTAGCAGTTTCGGCCTTAGCGGCCTCAGCGGCCTCTTTTTGGCCAGTTTTCATTAACTGGCCAATCTCTTTGGCAATGGCATTTTGCCGGGCCAATCCATCGTCGAGTGTTTTTTGAGTGTCACGCCGTTGCTGATCGAGGGACAACAATTGGTCAACAGTATCCTCGGCGTTAGCGAACTGTCGTTTACGAAGACCAGCCAGCGTCAGTTCCTTATTGTCGCGAATGAAGGGTATTTGTAGCATTATGATTTATCGATTAAGCTTCTGACAAGCTGGATAAATTCAGCAGTTTCTGGAATTAGGGGTAATACATCTTCAGCGTCGAAAACAACAAAATCTTCATAGTCGCTTTCGTTGCGATCTGTAAAAAGCATGGAGTAGAAGCGGCCCCACTCAACTGAAACAATGCCCAGTTTCACGAAATGCGTCTCAAACATCGCTTTTGCTCCGTTATGCACTTTGTGTTTGATACCGCCCTGAAAAAGTAGAGCCGACACAGCATGAAAAGCTGCATAGTAGAGCCGGTTCATAACAGCCGAATAGCTTCTGGCATCGGCTAATATGCAAGCTGCTTCCCAGTCTTCCCAAGACTTCTTCAGTCTGTAGGCAATAGTGCTTTCCACGCTATGGTTCATGCCCATTTGCCTTCGCGTTGAATGTTCTGATACAGGTGCGTCACCGCCAACGCCTGCCAATTGTCTCGGTTGTAAACGAGTGAACTAATCACTTCTCCCGTATCAAGACCAACATAAAATAGTTGATCACGTACCTGACGCTTAAACGCCCGGTTAACAGGCTTATCAGTCAACATCAGGAAATCCCAGTCCGAGTCGGGGCGGGCGTCGCCACGGGCGCGGGAACCGAACAGCCACACCTCGGCCTGCGGGTCGATCTCCTGGACCGACCGCTTCACAGCTTGTAGAAATTCGGCGTCTGTCATGGCATTTCTCCTAATAAAACAACCCTTCATTTAAAGCATTTAGGGCTTCATTTTTGTAGCGGCCGTGCATCAGCAATGAGATGTTGTGCTCGGTGCCGCCGTACGAAATCATGCGGATCGGGATACCTTTCATGGCCTCCAACACCCGCAGGGCAATGCCCGGATGATCGGAACTGAAGTTACCCACAATGCAAACGATAGTTTGGTCATAGTCAGGCTCTTCCAGCTCGCAAAACTGACCCAGCTCAGCCTGAATAGCCGCCAGGTTATCCGTGTTGTCTATCGTCACTGATACCGACACTTCTGATGTGGCGATCAGGTCGATGGGGGTTTTGAACCGCTCGAAGATCTCAAAAATACGGCGCAAAAAGCCATAGGCGTTGAGCATTCGGGTCGAGTGGATGTACAACGCCGTGATACCGTCTTTGGCCGCAATCGCTTTAAATACCTGGCTATCTGTCGACTCTGTTACTTTATCCGCTATCAGTGTACCGGGCGCATCAGGGTCCATCGTGTTTTTTAGCCGGACGGGCACACCCCGCAGCTTAGCAGGCGTGATGGTCGACGGGTGCAGAATCTTCGCGCCGAAATAAGCTAGCTCCGCCGCTTCGTTGAAGGTCAGTTCCCGGATGGGGAACGTCTTTTTCACAACACGCGGATCGTTGTTGTGCATCCCGTCAATGTCGGTCCAGATCTGGATTTCCTCGGCCCGGATAGCCCCGCCAATCAACGATGCCGTGTAGTCGGAGCCGCCGCGCTTGAGGTTGTCTACTTCACCACGGGGGTTGCGGCAAATGAATCCCTGCGTCACAATGATTTGCCTGTCGGCATGAGGTGGCAACATCTCACGCAGGTTCTGCTCGATCTTGTCCAGTTCCGGCTCATTATCGGCATCAATACGCATAAACTCCAGCGCGGGCAGCAACACCGACGACACACCTTCTTCGGCCAGATACGCCGTAAATAACTGTGTACTAAGCAGTTCGCCTTCAGCCACCAGTTCCTTTTCTTGCTTCTGCGTAAACGGTTTGATGCGCGTCAGTGATCGGATAAACGAAAACTCATTTTCTACGATCCGCTGCCCGGCAGCTAGGCCATCCGACGTTTTATAGAGGTCGCGCACGAAATTGTCGTAATGCGCTTTGAGGTGTTCAATTTTCTCAAACGCCTCGTCGTCAGCGCCGTTTTTCAGCGATTCGCCAAACGACAGCAGCGCATTGGTCGTACCCGACAACGCCGACAAAACAACTACTTTCCGGCTAGTATCAGCCGTGATCAGATTCCGAATTGAGTGCATCCGCTCGGGCTTTCCAACCGAGGTTCCGCCAAATTTCCAGACGTACATTTTAATGAGTGAATTAGCGAATGAGTGATTGAGTGAATGAGCGACGGTCCGACGTCTCGGTGAACGAATAGCATAATGGCTACGCAATGACAATGTGGTAGCTCAACCTATTCGCTCACCGAGACGTCGGACCGTCGCTCATTCACTAATTGGCGAAGCCCAAGCATCTTGATGGCCGTGATGGCGGCTTCGTCGCCTTTGTTGCCATGAATGCCACCCGCCCGGTCGAGGGCCTGTTGCTGGGTGTTGGGAGTTAATACACCAAAAATCACAGGTTTGTTAGTCTTTAATGAGACATTGGTCAGGCCCTGCGCTACAGCGTGGTTGATGTAATCATTGTGTTTCGTTTCGCCCTGAATGACGCAGCCGATACAGATAACGGCGTCGATATCAGGCCGTTGTGCGTACCACTGCGCTGCCAGCGTAAGCTCATAGCTACCTGGCACATTACCGCGGATTATGTTTTCGGCCACAGCACCGTATTGCAAAAGCGTGTTATAGGCACCCTGAAACAGGGCCTCGGTCACGTCGGTGTTCCATTCGGCCACGACAATGGCGAACCGACGCCCACTCACCTCGGGCAGTTCGTTGGTGGTGAACACACTGAGATTCTTATCGGCAGAAGACATAGATTGAGTTCAATGTTTAATGTTCAAAGTTCAACGTTTATGTATCCATTACGCTGGCACCTAATTAGCGCAACCTTGGACTTTAGACGTTGAACGTTGAACAACTAAAAAGGGACGAACCCGATTCGGCTTCGTCCCTTTCACTGTGTTTGCATGTACACGCGTTTGCGACTACTCACCGGCCTGGGCATCCAGTACGGATTTGTATTTCTTCGCGTTGGGCGCTTCGGCAGCGTTGGGGTATTTGTCCAAAATCTGCTGGTAGGCGTCAATGGCATTCTTGTTGTCTTTGGCTTGTTCGTAGGCAAGAGCCAACTTCATCAGGTAACCTGCCGTAAAGAATTTATTTGGCTTGTACTCAGCCGCTTTCTTATAATAGTCAGCCGCGTCGCCGTAGCTTTTTTTCTCCATGTAGGCGTCACCGATAAGGGCATAGGCACGACCCTGTACCAACAAATCCGATGAGCTGAAGTCTTTCAACTGCTCAATAGCCTGATCGTATTTGCCATCTTTCAACAGCGCAATACCGGCATAAAGGTGCGCCAGGTTACCGGCTTTGGTCGAGCCATATTCATCAGCTACGGCCAGCAAGCCAGGCGACTGACGGGTACCATTCAGCGCCAGCTTGAGCGAGTCCTGCTCGAACTTCATCACGGGCGCGAACAACTTAGCCTGAGCTTCGTCATTGCGAGTACTCTGGTAATAACGGTAGCCAAAGAAAATGGCAATGACAGCCACCACCGCAACGGCAGCGCCGATGAGGATATTCCGGTTCTTTTCTACAAAGTCTTCGGCCTGCTCCAGTTTATTAGCCAGCAGATCAGGGTCTTCAATGTATTCCAGACCCGAGTTTTTCTTACTCATACAAGTTGCAATTTAAGGCGCAAAAGTAGGAATTATTCTCCTCTTTTACTCCATCAGGAACGGATAATCTTTCTGCATATACACGTCCTTGAAGGCTTCTTCAGCGGGCGGATATGGCGACTCTTCGGCAAACTTTACAGCCTCATCCACAGTGGCTTTAATCTTCTGATCAATAGCAGCCAGATCGGCTTCTGTAGCCAGACCATTCTTCAGAATATACTGCTTAATGGTCTCGATAGCGTCGCGCTGTTTGTACTCTTCCACCTCGTCTTTGCTACGGTATTTCTGCGGGTCAGACATCGAGTGGCCCCGGTACCGGTACGTGCGAAATTCGAGGAAGGTTGGCCCCTCACCGGCGCGTGCCCGTTCGGCGGCGCGGCTAACAGCCTCATGCACAGCTTCAACATCCATGCCATCTACCGGCTCGGAAGGCATATCGTACGATTCGCCAATGGTATACAGCTCAGTTACGTTCGAGGTGCGGGCTACCGACGTACCCATGGCGTAGCCGTTGTTTTCGACCACAAAAATTACGGGCAGCTTCCACAGCATCGCCATATTAAACGCTTCATGGAGAGCACCCTGCCGTACGGCACCGTCGCCGAAAAAGCAGATACAGACGTTACCGGTTTTGTTGTATTTCTCGGCGAAAGCAATGCCCGCCCCCATCGGAATCTGGGCACCCACGATGCCGTGGCCGCCAATAAAATTCACCGATTTGTCGAAAATGTGCATCGACCCACCTTTGCCTTTCGACGAACCCGTTTGCTTGGCATAAAGCTCAGCCATAACCGCTTTGGGGTCGCTGCCCAGGGCCAGCGGGATACCGTGGTCACGGTAGGCGGTAATCCATTTATCGTCTTTGGTCAGGGCTGAATAGGACCCTGATGAGCAGGCCTCCTGACCGATGTATAGATGACAAAATCCTTTGATTTTCTGTTGTCCGTATAGTTGACCTGCTTTTTCTTCAAACTTGCGCTGAAGCTGCATCGACTCGTACCAATACATGTAGCGCTCCTTGGGGTGCTGCGTTTTGGCCGGAGCCGCGGCGACCTTGCCGTTGCTTTTATTCGCGGCCCCATTGGCCGAAGTCTTGTCTTTGACGGTTGCCATTCTATATGCTGAAGTAGAGGTAAATTGCCCGTTCGCAGGGAGAACAAAGTGGGTCTATCTTTGTTGCTTTCTGGGGCAAAATGCTTGCAAAAATACGAACAAAGGAGGAAAGGGAGAAAGGAGGATGGAGGAAAGGGATGGTTCCGTTAACATAAACACAGTTAGCTAGCCTTCCCTTCTTCCCTTTCCACCGTTCTCCCTTCCCTCCCTTCTTTTATGTACCTCGAAAAATTAAGTCTTACCAATTTTAAGAATTACGAAGATGCCCTCTTTACCTTCAGCCCGCAGGTGAACGTGTTGGTGGGCCCAAACGGTAGTGGTAAGACCAATTTGCTCGACGCCATCTACTTTCTGGCCCTCTCGAAAAGCGCCTTCCATACCCTTGATGCCCTCAGCGTTACCCACGAAGAAGACTACTTTATTCTGGATGGCATCTTTGTCCGCCCCGACACCGACCATGACCGCACAACCCAGATCACCATCAGCCTGCAACGCGGTCAGCGCAAAGTAATTTTGGCCGATAAGAAGCCCTACGAGCGCCTGAGTGAGCACATTGGCCGTTTTCCGGTGGTGCTCATGATACCCAATGACACCGATCTGGTGCGCGGCCACAGCGAAGAACGCCGCCAGTTTGTGGATGCCGTACTGTCGCAGCTTGACCCCGAATACCTGCAGGACTACCTTCAGTATCAATACGTATTAAAGCAGCGCAACAGCCTGCTCAAGCTTTTTTCTGACCGCAATGGCCGGGCGGTTGATCACGACTTACTAGATACGTACGATGAGCCGCTACTCTACATTGGGCAACGTATTCACGACCGTAGAAGCCGGTTTGTGACCGAGTTTTTGCCCGACGTGCAGGCGCACTATACCTACCTGAGCGACGCCCGCGAGACCATCAACATCGTGTATGACTCGGATGTGAGCAAAATGGGGTTCGACGACCTTTTCGTGCAGAACCGGAGCCGCGACATTGCCATGCAGCGCACCACCATGGGCGTTCACCGCGACGATTTCGAGTTCCTGATTGATGGTATGGCCCTGAAGCGATTTGGCTCGCAAGGGCAGCAAAAGACGTTTGTGATCGCCCTTCGGCTGGGCCAGTTCGATCAGCTGATGGCTGCCAAACAAACCAAACCAATATTGCTGCTCGACGATATTTTCGATAAGCTCGACGACGGACGCATTGCCAAACTCATTCAGCGCATTACAGAAGGCTCGTTTGGCCAGCTCTTCATCACCGACGCCCGCCCCGAACGCACCGAGCAACTCCTCGCTAACGTGCCTGGCGACGTGCGCTACTACCAGATGGGGCAACCTACCCCTTAACAAAGGCCAAGAAGCAACCCATCCGGCCCAACCTGGCCATTAAACAATTATTTGGATTATTTCTAAATAAAGGAAAAGTCTATTGATCCGCGGCTTACCTTTGTCTGTATAATTAGTCTAAATAAATGAAGGGCATTACTTACTTCTGTCTGCTCATTAGCGGATTGTTCATCCCTGCAGGTTTATTTGCGCAGGTAGCAGAACGTGGTATCCTGGAGGGTACTATCCGTTCAACCACCAGCCAAGCCATTGGTGAGGCTAACGTTGTTCTTTCTGGCCAACCGATTGGCACCAAAGCATCAGCTACAGGCGCGTACCACCTCACAGCTCCGGCAGGTAGTTACACGCTGGTAGTGAGCGCAGTTGGCTTTATTCAGCAGCCGTTGCCCATTACGGTGGTGGCCGGGCAAAAACAAGTACTCGATGTTGTGCTGACGGAACAGACCACCAGTTTACGTGAAGTAGTGGTCACGGGCGTTCGGGCTATCACGGGTATGGGTTATCTGGCCGAAATAAACGACAACGTAATTTATTCGGGTAAAAAAACGGAAGTGTTACTGCTGGATAAACTGGACGCTAATACCCCCCAAAACAACCCTCGTCAGGTATTGGGCCGGGTGCCAGGTGCCAACTATTCAGAGACCGAAGGCAGTGGCTTTCCAACCAATGGCATTGGTTTTCGAGGGCTGAATCCATCCCAATCTATTGAAACAAACACGCGCCAAAACGGCTACAACATCACTGCCGACCTCTACGGTTACCCAGAATCGTACTACCTGCCGCCACTTGAAGCCGTGGAGCGCATTGAAGTAACGCGGGGGGCCTCATCATTGCAGTTTGGGCCACAATTTGGCGGCGTCATCAATTACGTATTGCGGCAGGGTAACCCCAACGCCCGCCTCGAATCAACGGCCAGTTTAACAGGTGGCAGCTTTGGCTTTGTGAGCGCCTATTATTCATTGGGGGGCCAGTCGGGCAAATGGAACTACGTTGGTTTTGGGCAGTATAAAGCCATTAATGGGTGGCGGCCAAACTCCGACTACCGGCAGGTGTCGGCCTACGGGCGGGTGGGCTACCAGGCCAACGACCGGCTCTCGGTTGCGCTGGAGTATTCGTTACTACGAAACCGAATCCATATGCCAGGCGGCTTTACCGACGCCCAGTTTGCCACCGACAGCCGGGCGTCGTTCCGGGCACGCAACTGGCTCGAAAGCCCCTGGAACGTGCTGGCCGCTACACTCACGTATCAGTTTACGCCCCAGACAAAACTGACTGTTAAGACCACCGGCAACGCCAGCGCTCGCAACCTGGTGTGGCGCAATGAAGACGGAGGACCTGCCGCCATTGACTCGGTGAGCACCTTAACCAACCAGTACGTAAATCGCGAAGTGCAACGCGAATCATTCCTGAGTACTACCACCGAAGCCCGCCTGTTGCACGATTTTCAGCTTGGCAAACTACAGAGTACGCTGGCTACCGGTATGCGCTTTTTTTCGGGCAACATGCACCGGCAGGGTGGCGGTTTAGGTACAACCGGTACCGATTTTGACATGACCCTGCTTGACCCCCGGTATGAATATGATTTACACTTCACGACCACCAATTATGCGTTCTTTGCCGAAAACACGCTACGGCTCAACCGCCTGTCATTAACGCCAGGCTTGCGTTACGAATACCTCTATTCGACGGCGAAAGGCTACACGCCCGCCGATAACCAGGAGCCGGATGTTGAGGTAGACCAGGCTAAAAAACGGCACATTCTGCTGGCCGGCGTTGGCGCACAGTACAAGGCATCGGCTACAACCAATATCTACGCCAACTGGTCACAGGCTTACCGACCCGTTGATTATGCTAACCTGACTCCCTTTGGCTCTATTGCCAGCGTTGACCCCAACCTGAAAGACGCAAGAGGCTATAACATTGACTTGGGTTACCGAGGTTATGTGCGGGATTACTTTACCTTCGACGTGGGCGTTTTTTATCTCCAGTACACTAACCGCATTGGGCTTATTGAACGGACTGCGCCCGACGGCACCATGTTCCCCTACCGTACCAACGTAGCCAACAGCGCACACAAAGGCCTTGAATCATACCTTGAATTCAACCCCGTGAAGGCTTTTGCACGAGGCAGTCTCTACAGCCTGAGCGTGTTCAATTCGCTGGCGCTGATCGACGCCCGGTATACATCGGGTGAATTTCAGGGTAAGTATGTTGACTATGCGCCGGCGGTTATCAACAGAACAGGCCTGATAGCGGGCTATCGGGGGTTTTCTACTACACTTCTGGTCAGCTATACAAGTCAGCAGTTTAGCGATGCCAACAACAGCATACAACCTTCAGAAGACGCCGTTGCCGGATTAATTCCTGCCTATACCGTACTTGACTGGTCGGCCACGTGGCGGATTAAAACATACCAATTGCGGTTTGGCACAAATAACCTGACCGACCGCCGTTACTTCACCAAACGGACAGACGAATACCCAGGACCAGGTATTATTCCGTCTGTTGGGCGGAGCATATACGCCGGTTTCAGCATCAAATTCTAACAAGGATTCGCCTTCCTTTTAGCCTTCACAACTTGTGGCGTTAAGACCTCCCAAAGAGCAGGCTGCTCGTCAGGGAGTTGACCTCGGCATCCTGCGGAGTCCGGGGGGGCTGGTAGGCTGTAGGTATTATGCTGGTAGGCGTGGCCATCAGACCCGACATTGACACTGGAATAGCCTCTTCTTCCACCGTAATTTTCACTTTATGGCCCGCATAAAAGGTACGCAGGCGTTGCACAAACTGCTCATTGAGTTCGTTTGCTTCTAATTGGAAAATAGTTTGCATAGCGTTGAGATGTTGTTCGTCAGCTATAACTCGTTACGTAACAAAAAGTATTGACGGTCAACACTTTCTGAGCGTACGACTTTTACAGTAGGCAGCCGAGGGCAGTAGACCGTCTACACGTACCGCATCCAGACTACTTCCGGGTGAGCCGCTTTGTAGCGAGCATACCAGCGGCAGGCGGGGTAAAGCAGTACAATCAACACCAGCCAGATCAGGTACATCACGCCCAGTGAAACCCCTGCCCCCGGCGGACGGCCAAAATTGAGTGGACCAATGGGCATATCGCGGAGCGAATAACCCTGCGCCCAGATCATGATGAACATTGACAGCTTTATCAGGTACCAGTGGCACAGATAGTAGAACAGCGGCACCTTACCGTATACCGTCAGCAGGCGGGTAAGGCCATTATCGACCCCATCGAAGAGCCAGAGCAGCAAAAACATGATACCCAGCATCAGGGCTGCGTACAGCAACGAGGGCGGGTATTTGCTTACGTTGATAAATGACAGCACGGTAAACAGCGGCGTCTTCTGCACAGCCCACGGGGCCGGATCACCGTATAAATTCAGAAAACGAAGTAGAACAAAAACGCTCAGTGAAAGTCCCCCCAGGCGCAGCAAACGCGGTTTTCGGAAGCTGATTGCTTGGCTCAGCAAGGGTCCACAAGCGAAGCCCAGCAACATAATTCCGAACCAGGGAATAATAGGGTATCCCACCAAGAGCATGAAGTGAGGACTAAACGGAAATACGTCGGTTCTGAACAGCAGTGCCCATAATAACCGCGCTGGCGTGCTCACGAAGGGTGGTGCAAGCGTGAACACGTCGTGGCTAAACATAATGACCAACCCCGCCACGGCCAGCCACCGTATAGGTAGTTTGGCCAGCCACGACAACAGAATCAGCCCTATGCCAATGACAAAAATGACCTGAAGCAGCAACGACCGGAACTGCCAGTCGGTCCAGAGGGCGAAACTGATGAGCGTCAATTCAAGTCCAATCAGCACCAGTCCTCGTTTAAACAGGAAGTGCCGTGCCGGGGCGTTGGTTGTTGTGCCCCCCTGTTCGGTGCGTTTTCGGAGAGATAGGTAAGCCGACGTACCCGATAAAAAGACGAATGTGGGGGCGCAGAGATGCGTGATCCAACGTGTTAGAAAGACGGCCGCTGTGGTGGTAGACAGGTTGGTAGGGTCCTGGGTGACGGCAGGTAGGTGAAGCATGTCGCGCAGGTGGTCAATGGCCATCACCAGCATCACCAGCCCCCGTACCGTATCAATGGCAACAATGCGGTGCGCTAAAGTCGTGTTTGTTTGCATAGCAATCCTAAATAACGGAATAAGGCTAGCATTGACCTTAACTCACCACACTATTCGTGCTTACTTACACGCTCACCTGCTGCTTTGGCCTGGTGGTCATAAACTCTTTGAGGTAATACGGCTCAAAAGCCGCCAGGTCTTCGAACCGGCCATCGGCGTATGCCTCTACGGCCAGCGTACCCACCGTACGGGCCGAAGGACGGACAGGCACATCGGGGAAAATTGCATTGGAATGCGTGAGTACTGCACGTGCTTTATCAGACCCATCGCCCAGGAAAACAACGCGGTTATTGGCTAACAAATCGGCAAAAGAAGCTTCATCCAGAACCAACGCATTCGTTGCCACTAACTCCGGGCCACCCTGCTCATAAACAGCACAATACACTTCCATCCGCCGGGCGTCGATCATGGGGCAAAACAAGGTTTCGGGAGCGTAGAAAGCCCGAATCTGCTCGGTCATCGCGGCCAGTGTATTGATGCCGATCAGCGGTTTGTCGAGGGCGTAACACAGTCCTTTGGCCGTCGACACACCAATCCGCAGACCTGTGTAGGAACCCGGCCCTTTGGCTACGGCAATGGCCGATACGTCGGCCAGGGTACGGCCCGTATGCGCCACCACATCCTGCACCAGCATGGTCAGCCGCGACGAAGCCGTGCGTTCGGTATAGAGTTCGTAGCAGCCCAGTAGCTCCCCATTCAGCGTATGCAGGGCCACAGAACAAACCGTAGTGGAGGTGTCGAGGGAGAGTATCATGGCGGAGCCATGAATGCACAATGAATAATGTACAATGTATAATGGCTTCGCGCCGGAGCATCTGAGCGCGAAGCCATTATACATTGTACATTATTCATTGTGCATTCACCTTATTTTCCTTTCAAAATCTTCTCATACCGGGCCATATCGCCGAAGAGCTTCAGGGCGGCTTTCAGGTCGGGATCGGTGCCGAAGGATGATTCTTTAAGGCCTTTTTGGAAGTAATATTGGCTGGCAATTTCCCCTTCCAGTAACGTCCTGATTTCGGCCTGGAAGGTTTTCATATCCGCATCTTTGCTGTGCGACATTTTCGATTTCAGGGCTTTCAACTGATCCTGAATCTGGTCGAAGTATTTCTCTTTCTTGGCCGACGCTTCCAACGTGCCGAGGTCTTTTTCTACCTGCGTGGTGTAGTCGTACTCTTTATCACCGGCCCATTTCACAAAATCCTGATATTCGGCGTCAGTGAGGCGAAACTCACGGGCGGGCTTAATCGTGGGGTGGTCGTGATGGTATTTTACGGCGTAATCGAAAATTAGCCCTTTGCTTGTCAGGCTCTGGGCAAGTGGTGTAGGGGTAACAGCCTCGATTTCAATGTCGGGGGTTACGCCGCCACCATCGAAAACGGGTCGTCCGGCTTTTGTTTTGAAGGCCGTGCGGAGCGAATCGGCGATTTTGCCCGCGCTGCCGTCGGCGTTGCGGTGGCTATAGTCGATGGCCTGAATGCACCGTCCGCTGGGGATGTAGTATTTAGCCGTGGTGATCTTCATCCGCGTACCAAACGACAGGGGCCGCGTGGTCTGCACCAGGCCCTTGCCATACGTCCGCTGGCCAATCAGAACACCCCGGTCGTAGTCCTGGATCACGCCCGACACGATCTCGGCTGCCGAGGCCGAGTGGTTGTTGGTCAGCACGATTACGGGCATGTCGGTATCCAACGCGGGCGAGAGCGCGGCGTAGGACTTGTTCCACTCGGTCACCTTTCCCTTCGTCGTCACCACCTCCGACCCTCTGGGGATAAAGATGTTAGAGATATCAATAGCCTGATCGAGCAGCCCGCCGGGATTTTCGCGCAGGTCGAGCACGAGCTTTTTCATTCCCTTACCCTTCAGGTCCTGATACGCCGCCCTCACTTCGCGGCCTGCCGCCGCCATAAAATCTTTCAGGTCGATGTAGCCTACCTCGTCGTTGAGCATACCGTGATAGGGCACGTTGGTCATCTTCACCACGTCGCGCATCACCGACACGTCGATGGGGTCTTTCTGGCCGAACCGTTTTACGGTCAGCTTCACGGCCGTACCTGTTTGCCCACGCAGGAGCTTGCTGGGGTCTACGTCGCGACGAGCCTTGATGTCGACTCCGTCAATTTTCACGATCTCATCACCGATCTGAAGGCCTGATTTTTCGGCGGGGGTACCTTCATACAGCATCATCACGATGCTCTTGTCCTGCCGCGACCCAATCATGGCCCCGATGCCGTTGTAACGGCCCGTAGTCATGGTCATGTAATCTTCGATATCGTCTTCGGCGTAGAAGTTCGTGTACGGATCGAGCGATTTCAGCATGGCGTCGATGCTCGTTTTCACCATCCGGTTGGGGTTCACCTCGTCTACATAATACATGTTCAGTTCTTTGAACATGGTGGCGTAGATGTCGAGGTTGCGGGCGATCTCGAAAAAGCGGTCGTCCTGTTTATAGGCCGTCAGGCCGCCCGCAACGAGCAGCGCCGAGGCACCGAGTATAATCTTTTTGCGGAGCTTCATAACCTAATGTACAATGTATAATGAACAATGTACAATGCAGTTTGCAGATGTGGCTCTGCTTGAACACAGTACAATCTTACGCGAGGCTGACAATCGGTAACGCATTGTACATTGTTCATTATGCATTGTACATTCTCTTCAAGGCTAATTTCATACCTTTTTCTATCTCTTCAAACGAAATCTTAGCCTTGGCGGTATAGAGAAACGCGATAGAAGCAGGCGGGGACGTTAGCGTATGCTTATGGAGCCGGTAAGCCTCCCGAAGGCGCCGACGAATGGCATTGCGGTCAACGGCTTTTTTAAACGTCCGTTTGGGTACGCTAAATAGCACCTGGCACGTATCTGCCTGCGGTGGGGCCGTTTCGAGCGTGATCTCTTTGGCAGTGCCGTCTGTTGGTAATACTGACGTAGGCTGCCGAAAATAGATGACCCGGAATGGAAACAAGTAAAATGTCTCTGGCGGCACCGTAGACCCACTTTTCACCCGTATCGGAGTCGGCTCACCTGGTTTTGGCCGGTGAAACAACTGGTCAATGACCTTCTTGCTGGTCAGCCGTTCGGTTTTGGGGAAGGTGAAGCGCATGGATACTGTTTGTGAAAACTGGTCTGCCAAACATGCCAAACACTAAGAGGCGTTACCAAATCACGAAGCAGTGACTCGATAACGCCTCTTAGTGTTTGGCGGCTCAAACGCAAAGGGTTGCCGCACCGGCGAACCGGTCTCTGGAGTTACATCTTAAACCGGTTGCCTTTTTTCTCGTCCGAAACGGTCAGTTTCCAACGGCCTTTGGCGCGGCGGCGGGCCAATACATTCTGCCCGTTGGGCGTCGACATCCGCTCGCGGAAGCCGTGCTTATTGCGGCGCTTGCGGTTAGATGGTTGATACGTTCTTTTCATTGTATGATTCGGTAAATATGCCTGTTCCTGAATTGAGTGCGCAAAAATAGCAGATTGAATCGAGAAGGCAAAACAGAGGCTTAACTGTTTGTGCGTTTGTCCGTTTGGTTGTTGGTCTGTTGAGCAGATAACAGACAAACACACCAACAACCAAACGGACAAACCGTATTTTTGCGGACGATACGTTCAGCATCAGCCCTTTCTTCAGTTACTCCATGTTTAAACGAACAAAGATTGTTGCCACCGTTGGTCCGGCTTCAGACACCAAAGACCAGCTGTTGGCCCTTGCCCACGCGGGCGTCAACGTATTCCGGCTTAACTTTTCGCACGGCACCCACGAAGACCACCTGCAACGGTTGACCCGCATCCGCGAAATCAACGAAGAGCATAACATGAATCTCTGCGTGTTGCAGGATTTACAGGGTCCCAAAATTCGCATTGGGGCCGTAGAAGACCCCGTCAATGGCGTTCAGATTGTAGCCGGGCAGCAACTGGTGTTTACCAACGACGAAATGATTGGCACGGCCAACCGCGTCAGCACACCTTATAAAGGGATGTACCGCGACGTGCGCCCCGGCGAACGTATCTTGCTGGATGACGGAAAATTAGAAGTAAAAGTGGTAGGCGTCGATGGTACCGACGTCATTACCGAAGTGGTGTACGGCGGGCCGATGAAGTCGAAAAAAGGGGTAAACCTGCCTAACACGAAAGTGTCGATGCCCTCGGTGACGGAAAAAGACTGGGCCGATCTTGATTTCGGACTGGAACACGACGTGGAGTGGATTGCCCTCTCGTTTGTGCGGGAAGCCCAGGAGATTCTGGAGATCAAAGACTACATCGCCTCGAAGGGCAAGCTGGCCCGCGTAGTTGCCAAGATCGAGAAGCCCGAAGCCATCGCTAACATCGACGAGATTATTGCCGCCACCGACGCCATCATGGTGGCCCGTGGTGATCTGGGTGTGGAACTCCCCGCCGAAGAGGTGCCCATGATTCAGAAAATGCTGGTGGAAAAATGCAACCGGGCCGCCAAGCCCGTGATTGTGGCCACGCAGATGCTGGAAAGCATGATCGATGCCCCCCGCCCCACCCGCGCTGAAATCAACGACGTGGCCAACTCGGTGCTCGACGGTGCCGACGCGGTGATGCTCTCAGCCGAAACAGCGTCGGGCAAATACCCTGTGCTGGCGGTTGAAAATATGTCGGCCACGATTCGAAACGTAGAGGCCAGCACCGACAAGATCTATTACCGCTACCACACGCAGGTGAATGATTTTCCGAGCGAAAACGTGCTGAACGACAATGTGGTGATGAGCGCCTGCCGCCTTGCCCGCGACACCCACGCCAAAGCCGTTATTGGCATTACCACGTCGGGCTACACGGCGGTACGGCTGAGCCACCACCGGCCTAAAGCGAGCATTTTCGTGTTCTCGCCCGATGCCCGCCTGCGCAACGTGCTGGGTCTGTATTGGGGCGTACAGGTGATTCCCTTCACGCCCCAAACCGACATCACCGTCGATCAGACCGTTGAGAGCATCAAGCAAACCCTCATTGCCCAGGGCTCGCTCGAATCAGGCGATATTTTCATTAACACCCTGAGCATGCCTCTGTCTCAGCAACGCAAAACCAACACCGTCAAGCTCAGCATTGTGGATTGACCTACCATTCGTTGTATTCTAAAAAGGCCCCGCAGATTGTCTGCGGGGCCTTTTTAGAATACAACGAATGATGCCTAGGCTGATTCTCCTGCCAGTTGCAGGACGCATTTGTATAATGTTGGATGAATACGAAATCCCGCTTTCGCCCGTAAATCCATTAACAGCGGTTCTACTGCTACGATATAGCCAGCCTGCTTTGCCTGAATTAAAACCCCGAGCAATCCGACGATCCGCAAACCAAGCAACTCAGCTTCGTGGCGACCTTTCAACTCATCAATGATCAGGTAGTCGGCTCTCAACTCAACAGCTAATGCAATAGCCTCGGCTTCGCCGGGATCTAGTTCCGCTGCAAGTTTGGCAACAAGGTCTAACTGGTTTGGTACTTCTACTACCAACCAGGGCTCACTGTCAATCAACAACTGTTGGTATGGTAATTCACTAAGTTCATCGTAGACCGTCTGGGGCATAACAACCTGCCCGAAAACCTGCCTCAACAGCGCTAGTTGGCCAATTTGAAGGAGATTCGTAATAGGCGACGTATCACTAACAACCAGCATTTAGATCATCTTCAGGTTTTTCATGTCTTTTTCCAGATCATCAACCCCGAACTGAATGACAATGTCTCGATTAGCCAGTTCATGCTGGAAGGTGAGCAAATCCATACCTGCTAAACGCCGGGCCTGTCCAAGTGTGAGCCGACGGTGTTCATAGAGATAGGCGGCGAGGTCGGTACGCAACTCGTTGGGTGCTAGATGTGCCTGTTCAATGAGTTCGTCAGGAATAGTAATAGTCATAGTAAGCGTCTGGATACAGGCTGATTATGAATTGATCAAATATACAACCTTCAATAAGACGAATTGATCGCTGAGCTTTGAGTAGAACGGTCAGTAAAGTAAGGTCGGTTTATAGCGTACGGGCAGTTCCCTTTATCCGTAAACCAACATTACGATTGATCGGACCGTCGAGAGCATCAAGAAAACCCCCATTGCCTAGGGCTCGCTTGAATTAAGCGATATGTTTATCAACTCCTAAGCATGCCCTTGTCTCAGCATGGCAAAACCAACACCGTCAAGCTCAGCATTGTGGATTGACCTATTGACTTGAGCAGCCCGAGTTTTTGTCTTTCTCTATCCCCGTAAATTTAAAGTTAAACTTTAAATTTACGGGGATATGTTTGACCGTACACCTGCTACCGTACAATGTACTTTCAGTCTACTTTCGTTAGGCAATATTCACAAAACGGCTTTGCGCATCATTCGGTTGCGGAGACGACTGAGCGATTCGGGGCGGATGCCGAGGTACGAGGCAATGTAGTGTTGCGGTACACGCTCAACATAGTGCCGGTTGTCGGCCAGCGTCTTTTCGTACCGTTCCTCCGGGGTTTTCAGCAGCAGACTCGCCATTCGGTCGCCGAAACAGGTCAGCAGGTGTTCGGCGATGAGCCGACCGAAACGCTCGAATAGGGGGTGCCTCTGGTACATAGCCTGCATGTCGTTGTAGCCTAACACCAGCACCTCACCAGTTTCCATCGCCTCGATAGTCACCTCACTTGGCGACTGTCGAACAAAATCGGCGTAAGCACCTATCCAATCGTTTTCGAACGAAAAGTATGTGGTTACCTCCTCGCCGTCCATGGCCTTGTGGTAGCGAAATCCCCCGCGAACGACAAAAGCAATTTCCCGGCTAAGCTGCCCTTCGGCCACCAGCACGTCCCGTTTTTGATAGGTACGGTATTGAAGGCGCTGTTGCAGGTCGGTCCAGAGGGCTTCGTCGAGGGGTATCCATTGCAACATGGACATACGCAGGATATCAAGTTGCTCTTGCATAGTGTGAGGCATCTATTTCTTAACCATCGTCAACGAATTGGGCCTGGGCGCCCAGGTAGCTTTGTCGGGTAATTCAACAAAAACAAAGCAACAGCATGAGCACAATCAGCGCAGTTCCCAGCACCCAGAACACTAGCCAGGCTACTTTCGTTAGCCAGCAGGTGGTATTCCCCCACATTGTTGAACCCGAAGAATTTATTCTCCAGCGCCACACCCTCCCCCACCCGGCGGCGGGGCAGGTGGTTGTTCAGGTCGAGGCCAGTGGTATTTCCTTCGCCGAACAGTCGATGCGCCGGGGACGGTATCCGGGCCAACCGAAATTTCCGTTCACGCCGGGCTATGACCTTGTAGGCACGGTTGCCGCCGTTGGACCCGGTGTTGAAGCATCATTGATAGGCCAACGCGTGGCGGCTCTGACCAAAACCGGGGGTTGGGCCAGCTATGCCCTGCTTGCCGCCAGTGACCTGTTGCCCGTTCCTGTGGGTATTAACCCCGCCGATGCCGAGACACTGGTGGTGAACGGTATAACTGCCTGGCAAATGCTCCACCGCACGGCTAACGTTCGGCGGGGACAGACCATTCTGGTGCATGGTGCCAACGGCGGCGTGGGCAGCATTTTAACGCAGCTGGCTCGTCACGCTGGTGTCCGGGTAATTGGCACGGCCTCGCCCCGGCACCACCACACCCTCCGGGCGCAGGGTGTAGCACCCGTTGACTACAACGATGTAAACCTGGTTCAACGCGTTCGTGAACTTGCCCCCGACGGTATCGATGCGGCGTTTGACAATGTGGGTGGGGCGAGTGTAGATCGGTCGTTTAGCCTGCTTAAATCCGGGGGTACGCTGGTGTGCTATGCCATTGCCTCGGCCAAGAACAGTACGAAATCGATTGTGCCAAAATTCATTGCGCTACTGGCTAAACTGACCTGGTGGACTCTGATGCCCAACGGACGGAAAGTCGGTTTCTACAACATCCTGGCCGGGCGGGGTAGCAAGGCCTTTCAAACCCGCCTGCGCGACGACTTCGCCCAGCTGATGAACCTGCTGGCTGAAGAAGCAATCACCCCAAAAATAGCCGCCCGCTTTCCTTTGGAACAGATCACTGCAGCCATGCAACTTGCTGAGTCGCGCACCGTTTATGGCAAAGTACTTTTGCTGCCTAAGCATGAGGAGTAGGTTATGAAAGCCAAGCAATAATTGTATAGTATCTCAAAATCCCTAGGCTCGGTAAATCCCACTTACTCACTAGACATGAAACTAATCGGTTTTTAACGGCGGTTGATACATACCGATGTCCGGCTTTTCCGGATGGCGACAACTGAATACAAACCGCTTTATTCCATGTTACTTCATTACAAACCAGGCCGGTGGGGGGCAGTTGCTCTTCTTTGGCTTCTCAGCGTAGCCGTGGGCTTCGCGCAGGGCGTGCAGGGGCGCGTGACCGACACCAAAACCAATTCTTCATTGCCCGGCGTGACCGTCTTTGTGGTCGGTACCAACACGGGGGCTTCTACAGATGCCGATGGGAATTATACCATCAGGCTCAATCCGGGTACGTATACGCTGCGCTTTTCCTTTGTGGGCTACGACAACATAGAACGCCCCGTCACCGTGACAGAGTCGGGCAACGCGACCGTCAACGTGTCGCTGGGCGAAGGACTGGCCAGTCTGGACGAAGTGGTGGTCATTGGCTCACGCGCCGCCACCGCCCGCAGCAACATCCAAACGCCGGTGCCCGTCGATGTGATTGGCGCGAAAGAAATGCGTTCCTACGCCCAAACCGACGTAACGCAGATTCTGAACTTCATTGCGCCCTCGTTTAGCTCGAACCGGCAGGCCGTATCCGATGGTACCGACCACATCGACCCAGCCTCTCTGCGCGGCCTGGGCCCCGATCAGGTGCTGGTGCTGGTAAACGGCAAGCGGCGGCACAACACGGCCCTTGTGAACATCAACGGCACCTTTGGCCGGGGGACGGTAGGTACCGACATGAACGCGATTCCCGTGGCAGCCATTGAACGGATCGAGGTGCTGCGCGATGGGGCAGCGGCGCAATACGGCTCGGATGCCATTGCCGGGGTGATCAACATTGTATTAAAGAAAAATACGCCCTGGAGCGTGTCAGCACAGTATGGGCAGTCGGCCAGCCATAGTAACGAACTGAACAAGTCGTTTACGGATGGCAAAACGGTGCAGGTCGATCTGAGCAAAGGTTTCCAGATCGGGCAGAAAGGTTTTGTCAGCTTTGGGGCGCAATACCTGGACCGGGGAGCCACCAACCGCGGCGGCATCGACACACGGCCACTGCTCTACTCGACTCTGCCGACGCGGGGAGCTACCGAAACAGATGCCGACTTCCAGGTACGGTATGCCGCGCTTAAAACCACCGACGACGCCAAAGCGCAGGCGGCGGGGCTGGACCGCAACAACATGCGGGTGGGCAATGCACAACTACGCAACATCGGGTTTATGGCTAATGGGCAGTTTGCGGTCAGCCCCCAGACAGACGTGTATTTTCAGACGGGCCTGACCAACAAACTGGGTACCGGCGCGGCTTTTTACCGGTTGCCCTCGCAGGCTACGCAGAGTGATCTGACGCTGTACCCGAACGGTTTCCTGCCCCTCATCAACACCAACGTATACGACATATCGGGGTCGGTGGGTGCGAAAGGGCAGTTTGGTACCGGCTGGCGGTGGGACCTGAGCAACACCTACGGCGGCAACAGCATCCGGTTCGACATCAGCAACACCCTCAACGCGTCGCTACCGCTGGGCACCAGTCCGTCGTCGTTCTATGCGGGCACGTTGCAGTTTGCGCAGAACACCAGCAACCTCGACATCAGCCGCCGGTTTGCGCTGGGGGGCAGCACGTCGCGGGGCATCAACACGGCGTTTGGCGTCGAACACCGGATCGACAATTTCCGCATCACGCCGGGTGAAGAACTGTCGTACTCGCGCGGTTTCCCCGACGGGCAGAATTTCCGGGGCAACAACGCGGCAGGGGCGCAGGGTTTTCCGGGCTACAAGCCGTCGAATGCGGTGAACAAGTCGCGCAACAACACGGGCGTGTATGCCGACGTGGAGGCCGAACTGGGACCGCGCCTATTGCTGGAAGCCGCAGGCCGTTACGAGAATTACAGCGATTTTGGGCCGAATTTCTCGTATAAAGCCACCGGTCGCCTGTCGCTCATTGAAGACCTGGCCCTGCGCGGGGCGGTGGCCACAGGCTTCCGGGCGCCGAGTCTGCACCAGCGGTATTTCAACAGCGAGAGCACGCAGTTTGTCAACAGTGTACCGCGGCAGGTGCTGACGGTAAACAACGACAGCCCCATTGTGGGCTTGTTTGGCGTGGGTAGTCTGCGGCCCGAACTCTCGAAAAGCTACAGCCTGGGCCTGACCGGCAAACGGGGTAGCTTCTCCTTTACGGTAGATGCGTACCAGATCGACATCACGAACCGGATTGTGTTTTCGAGCCAGTTCAACCGCGAATCGGGCAACCTGAACGTTGGTACGGTCAACCAGATTCTGAACACCGTTGACCCCGTTCAGGTCATTACCCAACCCACCGGCACCACGGCGCAGGTGGCCAACATCAATACGGTGCAGTTCTTCACCAATGCCATTAACACCACCACGCGCGGTATCGACATTGTCCTGAACGAACGGATACGATTTGGCGCTAACACACTGACACTGAGCGTCGCCGCCAATTTCAACAAGACACTAGTCACCAACATTGCCGTACCCACCGAGCTGTCGAGCAACACGGCGGTGGCGAATAGTTTGTTCGACCGGCAGGAACGGTCACGGTTCGAGAGTTCGGTGCCCCGCAGCAAAATCAACCTGAGTGCGGGCTATGCGTTCGGTCGCTGGAATGTGTTTGCGCGGTCGGTGCGGTTCGGCGAGGTCACGTACCTCAGCCCCACCTCACCTTACCTGCCCAATGGTAACCGCACGCAGGTAGCGGGCCAGGATTATCCGTTTGAAAACGACCAGACGTTTTCGGCCAAATGGATTACCGATCTGACCGTGAGCTACAATGTGACCAAAGCTGCGCAGCTTCAGGTGGGGGCCAATAACCTCTTCGACGTGTACCCTGACCGTCTTTATATCAACCCGCGCAACAATGCCAGTAACCTGTCGGGCCTTGCGTCGCAGAGCTACAGTGGTGCTTTAGACAATACCTCCAACGGGCGGTTTGTTTACAGTCGCGCCGTGCAGCAATTCGGGTTTAATGGCCGGTTTGTGTTCGCCAGAGCCAGTTACAGCTTCTAGACCCGGTTCTGCTGCTCACCGTTTCCGGCTTTCGGGTGGTGAGCAGCAGACGCCCGGCTACCTGGCCTTAAAAAACTGATCGACTTTGCGGTTGAATTCGTCGGCGTGGTCAATGAGCGTGGCGTGGCCGCTGTCGGGTAAAATCCAGAGTTGGGCGTGGGGAATATGCTGGAAAATAGCCACCGTATGCTGCGCCACGATCACGTCGCGGTCGCCCGCCACAATCAGCGACGGGCAACGAACAGCCTGCAGGGCTGTAAACGGAATGTTGGGCTGTAGCACGTCGAGAACAAACACTTTCCAGTCGTTCTTTTCTTTCGCCGTAGTCAGCACTTTATCCCTGTTTTGGGTATAAGCCTTCTGCTGCTGTTTCCATAGCGACGGCACCAACGCGGTTGAATCGGGCGTGATATTGGCGCCCGTAGCAACCAGCCGACGTACCTTCCGGGGGTGGCGCAGGGCTAACAACAGGGCATTGATACCCCCGTCGCTCCACCCAATCACGTCTGCCGAATCGACCTTCATCGTGGTGAGCAGGGCCGCAAAGTCGTCGGCCATCATCTCGAAGCTAAGCGAATCGCCAGGGTCAACAGACTTGCCATGCGCCCGGCTATCGACCGCAATGACACGGCGGCTTTTGGCGAAGTAGGGAATGGTTTTGCTAAAATCGTTCAGGCTACCCCCGTTGCCGTGAATAAGCAGCAACGGCTTCCCTGCACCGTATTCTTCCACATACAGCTTTACCCTGTTTACGGCATAGTATTTCCCCACTTTGGCATTGTTGCCGTAGGGTATCTGCGCCAGCGTGGGCAGGGTCAGCAGAAGAAGCAAAACGATTTTCATAAATGTGAGGGTAACCCTAGCACCATGACCTGATCATAGTGCCGGTTGATGTGGAAACGCAGGAACTCGAACCGCTGGCGAACGTCGAGAGGGCCGGAGATGGGGTGCGGATGAATGAGCGTTTCCCAATCTTCGTGGACCAGGGCGTGGCCCAGGTCCGTTAGCGGCTGCTGCAAACTCGCCAGCGCCGACAGCCAGAACGCCGACGGACCACCCATGCGCGGAGCGGCAATGGCTGGTACCACTTCTTTGGGCTGCCAGGTGCGGGCCACAATCTCTTCAATAGGCAACCCCCTGTGCACCAATTCACCCGTCCAGACGGGCGTACCGGCCTGTTTGGCGTGGAAAGCCCGCCACATACCCCAAATACCCCCGTGTTCGGCCCAGTAGAGGTGTTCGGTATTATCAACCGCGCTCCACACTTCGGCGGCGGGTTTCCAGTGAGCCTGCTCTTCGGTCAGTTTAGCAACGGCATCGATGTAGCGCGTTCGGGCAAGGGCTACGTCGTGCAGGAGTTGGTCAATGGCATTCATAGGGGCGAATTTTCTGACTAATTACCGTTTTTCGCGTTTCATTACAACGCGCTATTGATAAAGCGTATGCTCATGCCCACCTCCGTTTACATCGGCGTCGATATTGGCACCACCAATTTGAAAGCACTGGCCATTCACGCCCGCAGCAGTGCCATTGTGGCCCACGCCGCCCGACCCGTGGAAACGCTGTCGCCAAAGCCGGATTTCGCCGAACAAAACCCGGATCAGCTTTGGGGCCTGTTGCTGGAAGCCATGACTGAACTTGACAAAGAGCTGCCTGATTCTGTGACTATTGCGGGGGTTTGTTTCAGCACGGCCATGCACAGTCTGCTGGCCGTCGATGAGGCGGGTAAGCCTCTTACCAACGCCCTGATCTGGTCTGACAACCGCGCGGTGCAGGAGGCTGCAACGATCAAAAAAGACCATGCCGACCTGTACCAGAGTATCGGCGTGCCTATTCACCCCATGTTGCCACTGTGTAAGCTGGCGTGGTTTGGTCGGACAAACCCGCGTCTGCTGAAACGCGCTACCCGCTGGATTTCCCTTAAAGAATACATCTGGTGGAAGCTGACTGGCCGCTACGAAATCGACTACGCCATGGCGGGGGCAACGGGCCTGTTCAACAGTCCGAAGGGCGTCTGGCACACGCCCGTCCTTACGCTGGCAGGCGTTCATACTGAGCAGCTATCGACCCCCGTCGATACGACCCATACAGTGCCCTACAACCCTCCGGCCAATGGGGCAATGCCGGGCCTTCGGGCGGGGGTTCCGCTGGTCATCGGGGCCTCAGACGGGTGTTTGGCTAACGTGGGGGCGGGGGCACTGGAGCCGGGCATTACCACCATCACCATCGGCACAAGCGGGGCCGTGCGGCGCACCAGTCCGCGCCCCATCCGCGACGCGCAGGCCCGGCTGTTTTCCTACATGCTGCATCACGGCAACCGGCAGCAGCCCACGCTCTATGCCGTGGGCGGACCCACCAACAACGGGGCCAACGTACTGCAATGGGTAGCAGAGAAACTACTGCACTTGCCTGTTGATGAAGCACTTAAACAAGCCGCCGACATACCAGCAGGGGCCGATGGGCTGTTGTTTCTGCCTTACCTGCACGGCGAACGGGCACCGCTTTGGGATGCCTCCGTGCGAGGGTCGTTTCGGGGTTTAGACTATGCCCACTCGTCGGCGCACATGGCGCGGGCGGCGCTGGAAGGGGTGCTGTTCAACCTCCGCCGTATCGACCTGTTGCTGGCCCGCCACGCCGGTCCCACCCGCGTGATTCATGCCAACGGTGGTTTTGCCCAATCGCCCTATTGGGTGCAGATGATGGCCGACATTTTTGGGGTACCCGTACGGCTCAATGCCAGCAACGAAAGCAGCGGCATCGGTGCGGCCATGATGGCCCGTTTCGCCCTCGCCGAACCGCCCACGACCCTGGCCGAGTTGGCTAAAACAGTTCATTTTGGGCAGACATTTACCCCCAACCCCGCCACCGTAAAGGGCTATCAGCAGCAGTACAAACAGTTCGAGGCCTTGATTGGGGGGTGAGGCCAGGGGCTGGTCAAGATGCCCTATCCTGATCGGCTACGATCCTTTCCTCCCTCCTCCTTTTCTCCGTATCTTCCCCAAAAATAGACCCCCGTACCACTCATGGATTTTCTCAATACCCTGTTGCTTCTCACGGTTGGCGTGGCGGGTGGCGTTGGCCTCACCACGCTGCTGCGCCCAAAGCCAGCTACGGCCGTTACCGACGTGCGCCACGAGTCGACATTGCTACTGGAGCGGATCGAAAAGGTGTTTAAGGTGGTCATGGCCGAGGGGTACTTTTCGGAGATCTATAATTACCAGGATCAGAAGACGTTCCTGTACGTGTTCAGCGACCCCAAAAAGGCTATGATCATCGCCAAGTCGAAGGTGCTGGTAGGCTTCGATTTCCAGAAAGTACGGTTTCGTCTGCCCGAAGCCACGGGAGGCCAGCCCGGCGATAAAACGCTGGTGGTGGAAGCCTTTCCCGAACCCGAAATCCTGTCGATTGATACCGATTATAAGTTCTACGACATACAGTCGGGCATTTTGAATCATTTTAGCAGCGAGACCTATACCAGTATCCTCGACGACGCTAAACAGGCCATGCAAACCCGCGCCATGGAGAGCGACCTGCCCCGCATTGCCAACAATCAGATTCAGTACATGATGTACCAGCTCGCCGGGTCGATGGGCTGGGCACTGCAACTCCCCGAAGGCGACCAACGCAAAATTGAGGCGCTGGACGAGGGGAAGGGAATTGAGGATATTCAATGAATAATGAACCATGTACAATAAGGTCCGACAGGCCGGTTTCGCGCTCTGATTGGACTACGCGAAACCGGCCTGTCGGACCTTATTGTACATGGTTCATTATTCATTGTACATTCATCCTCCTCACCTGTCAGACCGAAACGCGGCACCTAACACCGCCGACGCCTGCGTTTTACCACTGGAAAAGCACCTTCGCCCCTACCCCGTCTGACAGTATCGTTTTGCGCGAAACAGGCACCCATACATTGTACGTACGGTTTTTCGATGTCGATTGGGATGACGCGACTCAGCAAGCCATGCCCAAAGCAATGGTGATTTTTCGGGTAAAACCAACCGTAGCGCAGGTAGTGCCAGTGGTGTTCATCACCAACCAAACTTTGCTGCACCTGTCGCCTACGGGTGTACCGGCGCTGGCCCGGAAGCTGGTGCAGAAGGTGCAGCAAATGGCAGCAAAACAGTGTATTCCGTATCAGGAAATTCAACTTGACTGTGACTGGACACGGAGCAGCCGAAGCCGCTATTTTGCACTACTGCGCGCCATTCAGCAGGAGGCCAAGGTGCCGTTGTCGGCCACAATCCGGCTACATCAGGTGAAATTTGTGGCGCAGACGGGGGTGCCGCCCGTGGCGCGGGGTATGCTCATGGCCTACAACATGACCGACTGGAAACGCCCCGGCACCCGCAATTCCATCCTTGACCTGACCGAACTGCGTCGCTACACGCCCTACCTGCCCGGCTACCCCCTCCCGCTCGATCTGGCCCTGCCCCTGTTTCGGTGGACGGTGGTGTTCCGCAACAACCGGGTGATGACACTGCTCAACAACGTAGACGGGAATGCGCTGCATGCCCAAACCGCACTTACTCCCCAACCCGATTCCACGCGCTTTGTGGTAACCCGCGATACCATGGCCCTGGGCATCTCGCTGCGCAGGGGCGATCTGCTACGCACAGAAGCCTGCCGGCCAGTGGATTTAGAGGCAGCCAAAGCGCTTGTTCTGGCGCAATTGCCAGATCAAAAACGTACGTTTACATTCTACCACCTCGATGCTGCCGTTCTCAATGCCTACCCCCCTGCTACCCTCAAAAAGCTCATTTTATCACCGCCTGATCAAGCTCCGTAGACCGCTGTTGCTGATCGCTATACTCATCGGTTTCGCCTGCACGTCGAGCGACGAATCGTACTTCAAAAGTTTTTTCCAGCCCGAAGCCGCCACCATCAAACCCGACGACCGGGCTTACCTTTTTACCCCACTGCTTTACAATTCTGACTATGCTGGCTTCGACGATGGGCAGCTGGACGATTCGCTCTCGACGATGGCGAACGCAGCATCCTGGGCAACGTATCTGGGCGCTACATATACCAACAGCCAGATTACCAAAGCATTAACTGATTCGCTGGCAGGTCAGCAACTGCTGGAACGGTTGGCGAACAGCAACCCGTCAGCGGCCAATTACCTTCGTTTTGCCTTCGATGTCCAGGCCGCAGAACCGGCGGGCGACCCGTGGAACCGAACACCAGGCGACACCGTACAACTGGCGAAGCTAGCCAAACAGGCCCGTGATCTGGCAACAGCGACTGCCGATCCATTTTTAGCAGAACGGTATGCGTTTCAGGCCGTAAAACTGGCCGACGAAGCCGGTGATTACAGCAACAGCCGCCACTACTATGCGCAACTGATTCAGCCCCTGAAAAACAAAACGTTTATCAGCGGCTGGGCACGGTGCCGACAGGCGGGGGCACTGCTGTCGCTGGGCGAAAAAGACCGGGCCTTATTCGAGTTTGCTCAGGTATTTGCCAACTGCCCCAGCCGTCGCCATGCCGCCGAACGCAGTCTCCGCATACATGGGCTGCGCTTCACCGAAAAAGCCCTTGACCTGGCCAAAACCGATGCCGAACGGCTGGCCGTGTATGCTGTCTGCGCCATCCAGCCCAAGCAGGATGCCCTGCCCCTGCTGGAAAAAATGGTGGCCCTCGACCCGAAAAACACCCTCAACGAACTGGTTTTCGCCCGCGAGATCAACCGCAACGAGTATTATTTCGACCAGAAAACGTACCCCGGCTACGTCGACGACCAGACCCGGCCAGATTCCGTTGCTTTTGAAAACCGCCGCCGGTCGCTGCCCGACTACACGCAGAAGCTGCTGGCGTTTGCGCAGGATGCCGCTAAAAACACGACCCTGGGCAACCCCGCCTTCTACCTAACCGCCGCCGCCTACCTCCACTACCTCGCCGGTGATTATACCAACGCCAAAACCACCCTCGACGAAGCCGCCAAACAGCCCAACGGCAACAAATCGCTGGCGCAGCAAATTGCCCTGCAACAGATGCTGCTGCTGTCGGCGCAGCCGGGCGCTCCCGATGCCACATCCGAAACGCAGTTTGTGAGCTACCTGACGCAGTTTAAAGAAGCTGTTGCGCCCAAAAAAGGGGAAGACTACAATCCTTTTGAAGTGAACTTCCGGTTTACCAACGCGCTCACGGCGGCGAGTCAGCAGATGGCCAACCGGTATCTGGGTGTTGCCGAAACGGGCAAATCGTCGGGCGGGTGGCTGTCGGGTTGTAGCTCGAAAAAGGCCGAAACGGCCGTGTCGGGGCCAAATCTGGCTAAAGCGTTTGTGCTACGGGTGCTTTCGGCGGGGGGTGTCGACGGCTTTTTTTATGGCTACGGCGGCGAAGTCACGGCGCTGGAAGATACCACCAACGCGCAGGCCGCACAGGCTCTAACCGAGTACGTAGCCAGCCCCGCCGGTGAGTTCGACGAACGGCTGGTTAAGCTCGCTGGGGTCGATGCCGACTATGCCTTTCAGTTGTTGGGCAGACGCCATATGGCCGAGGGCAATTACGAGGCCGCGGCAGTGGCGTTTGCCAACGTAAAACCCGCCAGTTGGCAGAACGAAGCGTTTAGCCAGTTTATGACCGTGAACCCGTTTACGGTAAAGATGCCCGACGAAGGCAAACCCAAAACGCCCTATTCACCCCTCCAGTTTGTCCGGCGCATGGCCGATTTACAAACCAAAGCCAAACAGGCCAGGGCCGCCAACAAGACCGGCGACGACGTAGCGCAATTGCATTATGAACTGGGCTGCGGGGCGTATAACCTCAGCTACTGGGGCAACGCCTGGCTCCTGAACCACCGCCGCTGGAGTGCCGGGGAAGCCATGTTCTACGGTGCCTCTCCGGCCGATATGGCCCGCGCTCTCGCTGATCCCTACTACACAAACAGCATTGCCCAGACCCATTTTGAGCAGGCCGCGAAAGAGGCAAAAACGCCCGAACTAGCCGCCAAAGCTACGTATATGGCCGCCCGCTGTCTGGACGATGCGTTGCGCGTACGCCGCGAAGCCGAGCGCGAAAAAACCGGTACCTACGTGGCGGATGATGATGTGGCGTTCACCGAAAAAATGAACAGGATCGCCCAAAGCGACTACAGCGGTCAGGCAACGGCCTTCCGGCAGCAATACCTCAACACCCGCTTTGCCAGGGACATGGAAACGCATTGCGCGTTGTATCGGGACATAATTAAGTAGGAACGGCCACGACCGATTCGGGCCGCCCCTACAGCAGCCGAAAACTCAGCCGGTGGTGCTCCGTACTTCCGTGTTCGCGGAGGGCAGCGCGGTGGTGGGCGGTGGGATACCCCGCATTTTGCGCCCATCCGTAAGCCGGAAAGACAAGTCCCAGTTGTTCCATCAGTTCGTCGCGGTACGTTTTGGCGAGAATAGAGGCCGCCGCGATGGAGAGGTACAGCGAATCACCCTTCACAATGCAGGTATGCGGCACCATTGGGTACGGCACAAACCGGTTGCCGTCTACCAGCAGGTGTTCGGGCCTCACCGTCAGCGCGTCGGTGGCGCGGTGCATGGCTAGGTAGCTGGCCTGGGCAATGTTGATCCGGTCAATGTCGGCGGGCGACACGTCGGCAATGGCCCAGGCCAGCGCATCGCGGCGAATGTCGGCCTGAATCCGGTCGCGCTGTTTGCGGGTGAGCTGCTTTGAATCAGTCAGGGTTGGGTGGGTGTAGTCGGGTGGCAGGATCACCGCCGCCGCCACCACCGGCCCCGCCAGGCATCCCCGTCCTACTTCGTCAAGGCCAGCTTCGATGATGTTAGGAGTGTGGTGTGATTTTAGCATGAGCAAGGGGAACGCGGATTTTTATGATGATTATGATTTATAAGATCTTAATGAATCATAATCATCATAAAAATCCGCGTTCTATCCGTAAACTTTCATCAATCAATCTTCAAGACTATTCCCCAGCACCGTGTTTTTCAGCAACAACGAGACAAGCAGGAACACTACGCCCCAATACAGATACGGACGGTATTGATCCTGAATGTCTTCGTAAGTGCGCACCTGCACCGGCACTCGTTCGAGGCGGTCAATCTGGGCAAACACCTGTTTCAACTGCCCGGCGTCGGTAGCCCGGAAAAAGGCCCCCCTCCCTACGCTGGCAATAGTCTGCAAAATACCCTCGTCAAACTGCCCGGCTGTGCTGAGTGTGTCTCTTGTCCGGGCAGTGCGTTTTCCCACAGCCACCGTATACAGCCGTACGTTGAAGCCCGTGGCCAGTCGCGCCACCGTGAGTGGGTCGAGGTTACCGGCCGTGTTGTCGCCGTCGCTGAGCAGCACCAACACCCGACTTTTGGCGGGCGAATCGCGGAGGCGGTTGATACCCCGCGCCAGGGCGTCGCCGATGGCCGTGCCGGTGGTGCGCACCAGGGCCGGGCTGAGGTCGCGGATATATTGACGGAGCAGGGTATAGTCGGTGGTAAGGGGACACAGCGAATAGGCTTCTCCAGCAAAGACCACCAGCCCAATGCGGTCATTTCGCCGACCAGCCAGAAACCCCTGCGCCACCTGCCGCGCCGCCGCCAGCCGGTTGGGCTTTAAATCCGTCTCGGTCATGGACGACGACACGTCGATAGCCAGCATGATATCAATGCCTTCCGATTCCTCCTGCCGCAACTGCCGCACCAGTTGGGGACGAGCCAGGGCCACCAGCAGAAAGCCGATAGACGCCCAAAGGCTCAGCGGCACGGCAAACCGCAGATAACCTAACAAGCGTCCCCAGCGCCCCGGCGTGCCCACCGCCCCTGCCAGCGACATCTGTAGCTGTTGCTGCCCCCGTTTGCCAAATGCCTGACGCAACGCAAACAGCCCCGCCACCGCCGGAATAAGCCATAAAGCCCAGCGGTGTTCAAACTGAAACGTTTGCCATGTAGACGGCAGAAACCAATAAAATGCGTACCAGGGCATAAGGGGTAGAGGAATGAGTTTCATCATTCATCATTAAGAAACTCATTCACTAATTAATTTTCGTTCATAAGCATTTACGGCCACGTCGCGGAGGGTGCGCAGGGCCAGGGGCGACTGGTCGGTGAAGGAGCCGCCGTAGACAATGCGGTCGGTTTCGCGGAGGGCATCAGCCAGACGGTCATCCTGAATGCGTTCGGCAATTTCGCGGCTAGTCAGTGACGTATAGGGTTGATTTTCAACAGTTTCCAAATACTGTTTCCAAAGTACAATGGCTTCATTCGACGTTTCCTGGGTCGATTCGGGGCCTAGGTTGCGGGTCAGCCGGTTATAGGTATTCAGGAACTGGGCATGTCGTCGGGCCAGTTGAAAACGTCGCCAGCGTCGTTGCAGGGCCTTGCCAAACAGGATGTAGATAGCCCCCAGCAACACCCCTACCCCCGTTGCCACCAGGGCCAGGTACGGGTAGTTGAACTGTTGCGGCAGCGGCACCGGCTCGGTACGGGTAGCCAGTTGGAGCGTATCGGGCCGGTTGGTGACGGGCAGGCTCGACCGCAAAAATACGGTATCGGCCAATGACAGCACGGCGGTACAATCCTGCTTGTTGGCCAGATATACCGGCACCTGCAACACCCGCGCCCGGCTCACTTCAAACGAAACGAGCGTGTACACGGCGCTGTCGGTGCTGACGTCGGCCTGGGTACGGGTAGGAAAAACGGCCACGTTCTGCACCAGAAACGGCGCAAACTGCCGGGCGGTATCGGGAAAAAATACGTCCTGCGTCACGGGGTGCCGTACCGTAAGTGCATATTGAAACGGCCGACCCAGTTCAATAGTATCGGTTAGAAAGTGGCCGACAGGCTGCGCCTGAGAGGAATGTAAAATGAAAAATGTACACTGTATAATGAACCACAGCCTACCTATTGCCAGGCGGAGACACGCGACAATCTTCTGATTATCAACAGTATGCAATAAGGCTCGTTCTCTACTCATTGGCTATCAAACCGCACCGCCCATTATTCATTGTTCATTGTATATCGTACATTCCCTACCTTCTCCCCCGGTATTTCCGTGCTCTGAACAGTTCGGCGAGGGTGGGCACGAAATCAGCCTGGGCGTCGAGGGGTACGTAGTCGGCATCATATTGGCGACAAAGGCGTTCGAGGCGGGTGCGGCTCTGGGCAAACTGATCGTGCAGCGCCTTTCGAAACCGCGCCGACGACGTGTTGATCCAGACCGTTCGCCGCGCCTCGTTGTCATACACCGGAATGATACCCAGTTTGGGCAGGTTCACCTCGCGGGGTTCGTAGAAATGAATCACCACCAAATCGTGCTTGCGGGCCAGGGCCTTCAGGTTGTGCTCATAACCCGTATCAATAAAATCAGACAGGACAAAGACCAGGCTTCTGCGTTTGAGCACATTGAGCGTAAACAGCAGCGCTTCGGCCACGTTGGTCTTCACCGATTCGGGTTGCAATTTACCCAGGGCCGTCACAAGCTGGTAGCCTTGTTTCAACGTGTTGGCAGGCTTCAGATACTGCTCTTTCTGGTCCGAGAAGCAATATAGCCCCACGTGGCTGGCCTCGTGCAGCGCCGACAGAGCCAACGCCCCGCACACCTCCTTGGTGGTATCGAGTTTAGACCGCTGGTAGGTACCCACCTGCTGCGACGCGCTGACGTCGACCACAAAAAAGACGGTCTGATCTTTCTCCTCGCGGAACACCTTCACAAACGCGCCATGGCCTTTCGACGACACGTTCCAGTCGATAGCCCGTACATCATCGCCGTATTGGTAGGGCCGCAAATCGGCAAATTCGAGGCCCGACCCTTTAAACACCGACCGAAAATTACCTTTCAACTGGGAGTTGACGGCTTTGCGGATCCGGATCTCGAACTCGCGGACTTTGACCAGAAAATCATCCATAGCTGGGCAACGTTAACGATTTTTAGGTCCCCGACGCAAACGTTTTGCCCAGCGGCGAGGGTTATTAGGTAAAAGTAAATGAAGACGCCGGACAGTGGACGCTGGCTATTGGCCCTTTTTGCCGGTCAACTGCGCCAGCACCGTTAGTGGTCAGCTATCCAGTATCCAATGTCCATCTTTTTTCTTCTCTATGATACGCCAAATCGCCCTTTTTCTGTGTGCCGCCTCGCTGTTTATGCAGTGCGGGTCGACTAAAAACGAGTTGGGTGCCGCCCCCGCCAAGTTGATCTCCCCCGCCAAGATGGCCGACATTCTGGCCGAAATTCACATGGCCGAGGCCCGCGTGGGCAAGCTCAACATCGGTAACAGCGATTCGGC
The DNA here is from genome assembly GCF_017353185.1 of Fibrella rubiginis. GTDB lineage: Bacteria > Bacteroidota > Bacteroidia > Cytophagales > Spirosomataceae > Fibrella > Fibrella rubiginis. Next base: position 82,987 of record NZ_JAFMYV010000003.1, read on the forward strand.
GGCCATTGTGTTTAAGCGCCTGCAAAACAACGTATTCGCCAAAGCGCAGGTCGATACGGCTACGTATACGAAGAGCTACGTCTACTACTCATCGCATCCCGCCGAACTGGCTGGTATCTATGAGCAGGTGATTGAAAAACTGAAAAAAGGGCAGCAAAAAAGGGAAGAAGAGTTGCGGAAAAATCCCCCTAAGCGCCCCATGATCTGATGACGACGGGTATTGTTGGTGCGGGTATTTCGGGCCTTACGCTGGCCTACGAACTTCAACGGAACGGACAGGACTATCACCTTTGGGAAGCCACTGACCAACCCGGCGGTTATATTAAATCGGTGCGGGATATTAGTCCAGCTGGAGCTGGCTACCTCCGCGAGCTGGGACCAAACTCACTCCTGGGTGATGAAGACCTGCTCGGCTGGCTCGACGGGCTGGGCCTCACGCCCGATCTTGTCTTTGCCAACGACGTGAGCAAATCACGGTTTATTTTCCGCGATGGTACCTACCGCGAACTGCCCGGAACGCCCTCCGCGCTGCTGCTGGGGCCTTTTTTTAGCTGGAAAACAAAATGGAAAGTCTTCCGCGAACTGAGCAACAAGACTACCTCCCCCAAAGGCGAAACGCTGGGGCAGTTTTTCCGGCGGCGTTTCTCGGCCGAAATCGTGGATTTTGCGCTGGGGCCCTTCGTTGCAGGTATCTACGCCGGCGACCCCGAACGGCTGCTGGTGTCGGAAACATTTCCGGTGCTGCTGCAGTATGAGCGCGAGTACGGCTCGGTGCTGCGGGGGCTGATAAAGAATCAGGGCAAAACCGCGCGGCGGCAGTCGTTTAGTTTCCGCGAAGGCATGCAGATGCTCCCCAACGCGCTGGCGGCCCGGCTCACGCAGCTTCACCTGAACAGCCCCGTTCTTCACCTTGAGCGCACCGGCGAAGGCTGGACGGTACATACCGCTACGGGTAGCCAATTCGTCGACCGGCTGGTGCTGGCTGTTAGTACCGATGCCGCGGCCCACCTGCTGGAAGGCTATTTTCCGGATTTTTCGGCGGCTCTGCAACAAATAGAGTACCCCCCCATGGTGGCCGTGCATACCGCCTACAAACGTGCCGACGTGGCTCATCCTCTCAACGGGTTTGGTGGTCTGAACCCCGCCGTTGAAGACCGGTTTGCGGCAGGCCACATCTGGAGCAGTTCGATTTTCCCCGGCCGCTGTCCGGCCGACGAAGTGCTGTTTACTACGTTTGTGGGGGGTGCTCAACCCCAGCGTGCTGCCAGCGCCCGTCTGTCTGAAGCCCAGATACGGGTACGGGTGCATGGGGAACTGACCGAATCATTTGGCATCAGAGCCACAAAGCCCGTTTTTCAGCGGTCGTTTCCGTGGCCCCGCGCCATTCCTCAGTACGACAATAAGCTACTGACCGTAAAGCAGTTAGTACCCAATTTAGCCACTCAACAGCTCTTCATTTGCGCCAACTGGTACGGTGGCGTGTCGCTCTCCGACTGCATCAGCAAGGCAAGAACGTTATTTGCCGGGTGAGCGTGTTATTGTTGGTGCCGGGCAAAGTGCTTAACGTTATTTAACGAGTTGCCTGCACTAATTTTGAGGTCTGCACTGTTTTATTTTAAACGCTTTTCCGCTGTGACTGACCGCCTCGTCATCATCCCCACGTTCAATGAAATCGAGAACATCGAAGCCATTATCCGGCGCGTGTTTTCGTTGCTCGTGCCCTTTGACGTGCTCATCGTGGATGATGGTTCGCCAGACGGTACGGCGTTGGTGGTGAAGACGTTACAGCAGGAGTTTCCGGATCAATTGCACCTGTTAGAGCGGCGGGGTAAGCTCGGTCTTGGCACGGCCTACATTGCCGGTTTCAAGTGGGCACTGGCGCGGGGCTACGCCTACCTCTTTGAGATGGACGCCGACTTTTCGCATAACCCCGACGACCTCATCCGCCTCTACCGGGCCTGCGCCGACGAGACGCCCAATGCGCCCCGCGCCGACGTAGCTGTAGGGTCGCGCTACATCAAAGGCGTGAACGTAGTAAACTGGCCTATTGGGCGGGTGCTGATGTCGTATGGTGCAGGGGTATACGTCCGGTTCATTACGGGTATGCCCATCATGGACCCCACGGCGGGTTTTGTCTGCTACCGCGCCCACGTGCTACATGTGCTGTTACAGAACCCTATCAAATTCGTGGGTTATGCCTTCCAGATCGAGATGAAATTCACCTGCTGGAAGTACGGTTTTCACCTCACCGAAGTGCCCATTATCTTCACCGACCGCACCCGAGGCGAATCAAAAATGTCGTCGAAGATTTTCAAAGAGGCTATTCTGGGGGTTCTCCAGATGAAGCTGGGCAGTTTTTTCCGGCATTATATTCCTCAGAAGGCCACCCCGGCCAACGCTTCCGTTGGTACCCCCGAAGTAGCGTAGCGCCAGTCATACATACTGGTAGTCTATGCCGGTGCCCTGGGTGTAAGCAGCCAGCTACCCAATCCGCCTGGCGTCCATCCCGCTTACTGTTCTCGGCAATGCAATAGCCACCCGACCACGGATCGGATGGCTGTTTACCTCTATTAGTCAAGCGTATAGTATTTATTTATCAACAAGTCAGGCAAGCGTATACATAGTACCGTTCACATTTATTTTTTCAAATAACGCAACCCATAAAACAACCATACCGTACTAGGCGGTTGATCAGTGCTTAAGTAGTTACTGATATATTGGTTAGTATTTTTTCCTCATGCCATTCGCTTTTCAGGACTTTGTTAAACTTGGCCCAACCGCTTAACCTTTAACCGTGATCAACCATGAAATCTTCCTCAAGCCGCTTAATTCTACTATTTTTTTCGTTCACTGTTCTGCTTATCTACAATGCAAGTTGTGAGTATAAGACCCAGGAAGTTGCGCCAGTAGTTGAAAAAGATCAGAGTTCCACCACCGAACTGGTTGCTATAAAAACAACTACGCCACCCGCCATAGATGGCAGTATAGAGGCAGCCTGGGCTACTGCACCCATGCTGAAACTTACGCCTACCGTACCTGATCCCGGTAACGGTCTATTTTCGGGCTACATTAATGATAAAATGCCCACTACATTACGGGCGCTGTATGACGACAATACGATCTATTTCCTGGCCGAGTATGCCGACAATACGAAAAGTGTGCAGGTGACGCCCTGGTATTTTAATCCCGCAACAAAGTTATGGGCGCAGGAGGGTACCAGTAAGTCATTTGACCAAAATGGGGTAATGACCCGAATTGGTTTTGGCGAAGATAAAATTGCCATGTTATGGAATATCGACGCATCGACGCCAAAATTTGTATCGCAAACCTGTTACGCGAGTTGCCACGTTTTTACTCCTTATCTCGACTATTCTGTTACCCCGGCGGTGCAGCGCGCCAATGCCACCAGCGGCAATCATTATACGGGTGGTATCAATGAAAAGATAGATATGTGGTGGGGGCACCTGGGCAGAGACGTCATCTTCGACCAGATGGACGATAATTACCAGGATTGGGCCGGAGGGCCAGCCGTCACCAATTTAACGGGCGGCAATGCCAACGGTCGGCACGTGGATGATATTGTTGTGTCGGGAACATCGACAACGTGGCCAAACCGGCCTACTTATACGGCCGCAAAACCACAGGGTACTATTAATAATCGTCAGTCATTAAAATTAGATGGAACGGGGGCGGCTGTCAACGTTCCCATGTGGGTTGTTCCTAATGCAACTAATGCTTATTACGTTCTTGCCTCCGATACGCTGAGCAATCGAGCCGTAAAAATTACGAAGGTAAGCTCAACAGGTATTTTATCATATAACGGCGGCAGTATCGACCCAACTGTTGGTACCGATTATCAGCGCATTGGTGATGCCGTTACGGGTGGCATCGGACCAAAAGTTATTCCAAGTTATATAGCTTCTCCGTTGATAGATGGCCGGGCCGACATTACCTGCAAAGCTGTGCACACGGGTTCGGGCTGGGTAGTTGAATATAAGCGTGCGCTGAAAACAAAAGACGTGCTCAAGCAGGATATTGATTTTTCAAGTTTAACCGATCAGCAATTTGGTTTTGCCGTCTGGGATCAATCAAATAATCAGCACGCTATTCATACGGATTTAGTCTTGAAATTCAAAAAGTAAACCCACCTCTTTTAACCGGTTATGAACGCAACTAATCAAGCACAAAAATTAAGTCGTTTCGACTTTTTGAAAAAAATGGGTTTTTCAGGCGCAAGCCTGATGGCCGTTTATTGTGGCGTTTCGCTGTCCTCCTGCACCAACGAAGGTGACCTTGCCCCAGCCAACGCTGGCGGCCCGGCTACCTACGACATGAGCACGGCTGCCTATGCCAAATTACTCAACAAAGGCAGTTTTCACGTAGATACGGCCAACAACCTTGTTATTGCCAACACCAGCGACAACGGCTACGTGGCCGTGACATTGGTGTGCACGCACGAAGGCAGGAAGGAAGTTTCTTACGTCGCTAATAAATTTTCGTGCTCAGCACACGGAGCCACATTTGACAATACCGGCAAAGCCCTCACTGTGGCATCCAGAGCATTGACAACCTACAAAGTAAGTCAAACGGGGACTGTATTGACCGTAAATCTGTAAGCTAACCAGCAGCCATTATGAAAACATATTTAATCATATTTTTCTGCTCGTGGTCTTTTACTGTTCTCGCTCAGGACGATTTAATGGACCTGGTTAATGCAGATGCCAAAAACAAAGTCGACTATAAATCGGCCACCTTTAGAGCATGTTGGGGAATTGTGTTTGGTGTCGTAGCTGAATACGCTGCAACATGACCTGAATATTGGCTAGATATAACCAATTGACAGAGGAAGATACCGTGTATTCATAATCTTTGACGATACGTCGAAAGAAATTTGTCCAGCTAATACTCCGCTCAACAACCCAGCGTTTGGCAACGGGTACAAACCCCCGGGTCGATTCGGGACGTGACGCTTTCTCAAAATCGACGCTCCACTCAGCTAGTTCGCTGGCAAAGACCCCATTGTATGCCTGATCGCCAAAGATTTTCTCTAACCGCTCCCCACACCGCCACAAGATGCTGACAATGAGCGGCACAGCTAGGGTGCCATCGTGAACATTAGCGGCATCCACATCGGCGACCCACAACCTCCCTTGTGTATCCACCACATAGGTACGCTTCCGGCCATTGACGAGTTTGTGGGCATCACTACCGCGATATTCATAGATCAACGGAGCTAACTTAACGGATTGTGTATCAATGCACAAAACTGAAGGCAACGGGGCTCGACCCGCTTGCTGACGGTCAAGTTGATTGACCGTTGCGTTGATACGCTCAAACAAACCTGCCTTCTTCCACTGGTCAAAATAGTAGTAGACGGCTTGCCAATGCGGCCAGGTAGGCGGCAGATTACGCCACTGACAACCAGTGCGCAACAGCCAGAAAATGCAATCTAAAATTTGGCGCAAGTCGTGTTTACGCTTGCGTTGCAGATCAAAAAAAGGCGAAATTGCTGCCCACTGGTAGTCAGTCAGTGGCATCCACTGAGGAGTCATGTCTTTGTTGCTTGGTCGCTACAAAGTTGACCTGACTACCAGCTTTTTACAATTTCCCAACACGCTCTTAAGCAAGCTTCTTATTAAAGATTTCAGAACCCGTTACCGGGTTAATCTTGGATTAAAGGCGGTTCAGTCCATATATATACGACGTCGGTTGAATTATCTTGTCAGGCTAAACGACCCCCATTGGTTAACGGCGCTTTCTCTCGTTCAACGTTGCTTTACCCAAGTGTAAATGCCCACCTCGCTCACGTTCTCCTACCAGGAGCTCTACCAACTCTACACCAAGACGCTCGAAGACCAGCGCACAGGTGTGGTCATCTTTAAGCCGGTCTACGAGGCCGGGGGCCAGCTAGCCGACCTGATCTGGTGCTATGTGAGTGCCCGCTCGGCACTCGATAGTCATCTGACTGTCGAGCAGATGCTGGGCCAGCGGCTGCTAAGCCTGTTTCCCCAAGTCCAGCACACCCGCTTCTGGACTGCTTATCAGCAGGTGTTGCAGACCGGCGAAGCCCAGGAGTGGGAGGATCGTTATGTGGGTGAAGGGTTGGACAACTACCTGCTCACCCGGGTCGAACGCTACCAGGATGCCTACCTGAGTGTCTCCTACACCCAGATCAACGACCTGAAGCGGGCCGAGCTAAAGGCCAAAGCAACGGCCGAGCAGATGCGAAGGATCGTTGATGGCTCCATGAGCGGACTAATGGCCTGCCAAGCGGTCCGGGACGCTCAAGGCGAGCTTGTTGATCTACGGATTGTGATGACCAACCAGGCGGCTTCCAACATCAACGGCCGATCGGTCGAGTTTATGCAGGGCAACACCCTGCGAAGCCTGTTTCCCGCTCTGCCAGCGTCGGGCTTGCTGGAACGCTACTTCCATACGGCCCGGACGGGCGAAGTGCAGCGGATGGAGGTGCCCTACTACCATGACCAGATTGAAGGCTGGTTCGACATTGTGGTATCGCCCCTGGAGGACAACGGGGTGCTGCTTTCGTTCGCTGACATTACCGCAATCAAACGGCTTCAGGTCCAGCAGGAGCAGTCTATCCTCGAGCTACGACGGTCGAACGAAAGTCTGCAATCGTTTGCCTATGTCGCCAGCCACGATCTCCAGGAACCGCTACGCAAAGTACAGAGCTTTGGTACGATGTTGCTCGAGCAGTACGGACCGGCTTTAGATGAGCAGGGGCAGGATTACCTGCGCCGGATGCAGGCCTCCGCCCAGCGCATGTCGGGGCTGATCCGGGACCTGCTGGCCTTCTCGCGCTTGTCGGCTCAGAAGCCTGCCTTCAAACGCGTGGCTCTGTCGGCAGTCACCAGCCAGGTGCTCACCGATTTGGAACACAGCATTGACGGCAGTGGAGGGGTTGTTAGCATTGGCGACCTACCGACCGTAGAAGGTGATGCCATGCAGTTGGGCCAGCTCTTTCAGAACCTGTTGGCCAATGCACTACGTTACCGACGGGCCGACCAATCTCCCAGCATTCACGTGTCGAGTCAACTCGTAACGATCGATCACTTACCTGTCGGCTTGGTATCGGATGGACTAACCCAGCTCAGGCAGCCTACCCATCGCCCGGCTCGTTACTGGAAGATCGCTGTAGCGGACAATGGCATCGGCTTCGATGAGAAATACGTAGACCGCATCTTCGGCCTCTTTCAGCGGCTACACGGGCGAAGCCAGTATGAGGGCAGTGGCATCGGTTTGTCGATCTGTAAGCGGGTCGTTGAACATCATTATGGCGCTATTACAGCCCGGAGCCAACCGGGCCAGGGTGCTACCTTTCTGGTATACCTGCCCGCGTGAGCGGTCAGGTCTTTTTCGGACGTCACCCACTATCGTCAATTATAAACTTAATAACCTGACAGGCACTACTCATGACCGTTGTCAAGTGGGTCGATTTGCTGCGTTAAGTTATCAATTGTAGGTTTCTGATGTGTCCTGATTAAAAGAGTGATTGATGTAGGACAGCCAGGAATGAGTTGCGAAGACTGAGCGGTCTCTCCGCTCATCGTAGGGTTGCCGTTGGCAAACGAGGGTCGATGGGGTAGGGATGAATAGAGGCTATCTCACAGTGCAGTCGATGCCGATGTAGCGGATCGAGCAATACATTCCGCGAAGGGGTGAGTGGTACTACTGCCGAGGGCAGTGCCAGGCATAGCGTTTGATACTGGCTAAATTGATGTTCTGCAAACTCGGGTAAGGACATCGGAGTGGCCTGGGGATCGTCCCAGCCTACAGGCAGTTGCTCGGCAGTCAGGAACGTAATGGAGTCATTGGGTATTCGGATCTCACAGAGGATCAACGGTGGCAGATCGGCTAACGCCGTCCCCTCCAGATGCACCATGTACTCTAAGAAGCAGAGTTCGGGTGTGGTGGCAGTATACACCATGGGCCGCCCTTTGGCATTCCAGCGACCGCCCCGCAACTGAGCACCCACCCCGTCTAAGATCGTATCTCGATGACTATCCGTCTGAATGCGGTACAGCGTGATGGCCATCAGCTAAAGACCCCGTACTCAATCCGACCTAGGATATCATCGACCAGTTGAATGCCCGTTAGGCTATCCAGTAGATCCAGCGGGGTACGCTCGCCTAACAGGCGCAGGGGGCGGCGCAGCCAGCGGGTAAACTTGCCCTGGTCTTGGAAGACAGTAGCCCCATACGTGGCTAGTTGGTTTAACAGCAACAGGCGCTCAGAGGTGGCGGCATCGAGTCGTCCCGCCTTCGCTTGGCGGTGAAACGTGGCCACTGACTGGTTGAGTAGTCGGGCCATCTCTTTGTCGGTGATGGCCAATAGGCTAGCGATGTGCCCGGCCTCGGTGCCCACTAGGCCCTGACGGGAGCGGTCAATGAGTTGGAGGGCACTCAACCGATTACCCACTGGTACGGCATTGGCAGTGGGCTGAGGTGGTATGTAAGTTGATGTATGCATTACAGTTTGGCAATGATCCACGTGTGCAGCATCATTTGATAGCAAAGTAACACGCTTTTGAGTCGAAATGTGTCATGAGTCTTGTACAAACGATTATCCCTATTGTATAACCTAACCAATTGGGTTTGTGAGTAGCGGTTGAGTGTCACGAAACATCGACTGATTGTTAGTGTATTCAGATGACAGCTGAAATCATATGAGTAGTGCGCTTAACTAATTGATAACAACTGATTGACTCAAGTTTAAGGCGTATTTAATCTTAGTCTTCAGGAAGTATTTAAATTTGGCTAACTATGTAGGTACACACTTCTAGCCAACCTATGAATCGACTAAGTTACCAGTATTACCTTGAGGACTCTGTCTTAGTCATTGAAGACTTACTGGGGGGCTGGTCAGTTTATAGCTTGGCTAATGAAGTATTGGCTCAAATCGAGGCTGAAGTGGGCTCTTTGGAGAATAGATACATTCTGTGGAAAGGCAGCGATGAGCTTTGGGATTTGCTCTTGCCAGAGCTTGAAGCAATCGACGAAGGTATGGCGATCTATCCCCTTGGGGGGCGTACTCTAGACGCGGCCAAAGCGCAATTAGCCCACCTAGTAGTTAGTGGGCTGGTTCCCAAAAAAATCCTTTAACCTAACAGTGCGTCTACAACCCAACCCCATAAAATGTAAAACCCGCTCCGGTAAAAGAGCGGGTTTTCAAGTTGCCTACTCGGCTCTGTCAGCGACGACAGCCCACTAGGGATAGTAAGTTCAGTTGTCCTACTACCAGCCTCAGCCATGCATGAACTTGTCGTAAAATGGCCTCATTCCCCCGTTCAACTTGTTCAGAAGGCATAGGTACCTAGATTAAACCGCCAGGAAGCGGAGCCGCCAACTACTCAGGTGAACACCGCGGCTCACCTGGCGTTTGCCGGACAGTTGGGGTGGCCTAATGCCTTAGGAAAACCTTGGGGGTTTGGGGAATGGATCCAACCAACACATCCACTATGCCCCTAGCGAGTACTACTCCACTGCTACTGAGACTGGTGGAAAACACTTGGGGTTAACATGTTGGTTGGTAAGCCTTCCCTATAGGCAATGTTGAGTATTTTTAGGAAAAAGTGGTCTTCAATTACTGCCGGCTCTTTGTTGAACATATCCCAACTTTGCGCAAGCGTGTTAATTAAGATCGTCTCAGATTGGCATTGAGCTATGTTAGTTTTTTGCACAAGGCCCCATAGTCTAGGGGCATAGTAGGCATAAAAATCCTCAAAAGATTGTCTCTCAGTATGCTCAAAAGGAGTAGACCAATGATTCACCAAATGGATAGAGAGTGCGTTTACAAGACAAGTTAACTATTACTCTGAGATAAACGTCGATTGATTTTTTACTTCAAGATAAATAAGTACAGCATAATTACAGATAGAAAAGCTCCAATCTTTCAGCAACACGGCTCAGTTTAGGGACCTGGACGGTTGTTTGTGTATTAACCTAATCCTTGGTCGGTTGCGCCTCGGCAGTACTGACGTCTGTTTCAGCCAATGGCTTTATATCGCGCTTTTTGGTCAGCTAGCGTTTGGCGTGGCCAACGAGCTGCGTATCTAATTAGGGCTTATCCTGCTCTGAGTCAGAAACGTGGACAGCCGCATCAAACAAGGCGTATTTTTGCCGTTTGCGTTTGCTTTTCAAGCAAGCTGAGCATTAATAGCATAGAGGTTTGTACTAGCTGAGGTCAATGCTGTTACGGCCGATACAATAGGTGTTATACTCCAGGGCTGTACAGGCACATGCCAACGGATAATTTCCACTAATTCGAGGACCGAATTTGGCTTTTGGTACCAGCGGTCGGGAGCTATTCGATGCAGGGTGGCTAATCACTCTTGTTTAGAAGCGCTAAGCTAGCTATGATCCTGAGAGTTGCACAAGGGAACAATTTCCTTTCTCCCTTCCATTATACTTGATAATACCCTCTTGGCTTTTCTCTGCACCAACTAAGGGTTAGGCAATGATCAACTATCTAAGGCTGGCAAGTAAATCTTGAAGTGGGCACCGGCACCAGGCTGGCTCTCAGCGGCAATAGCCCCCCGGTGGTGTTCGACAATTCGTTTACAAATAGCCAACCCGATACCACTACCCGCATAACGGCTTCGACCGTTCAGCCGCTCGAACATGGAAAAGATGCGATCCCGGTGCTGCCCGTCGAAACCAATACCATTGTCTAAAACTCCGATTTCCCAGTAAGCGGGTTCCTTGCCCTCAACAGGTATCGACGAATTGATGGCCAAAGCTTGCGGATTAGCCGATTGAATCGTTACGCGAATAAGGGGACGGCCGCCCGCTGGTTGAAACTTCAAAGCGTTGCTAAATAAATTTTGGAAGAGTTGCCGAAGTTGAAATCGATCACCTGGCACATTCGGCAAGGCGCATAGCTCGATGACAGCCTGCTTTTCCTGAATGATCAGGTCTAGATCTGCTAGAGTTTCAGCAACCACCTTTCCTAAATCAACAGGAGCAAGCTGGTAAGGAGAAGCCGTTAGTCGGGAGTAGTTTAAAATGGCGCGAATCAGCTCAGCCATCCGCTCCACCGCTCGTTGCATGCGCAACAACAAGTCAGTGCCTTCCTCACCCAATCCATGAGCATACTGCTCAAGGAGCAACTTGCTAAAGGTGTGTATCTTGCGTAAGGGCTCCTGCAAATCGTGACTAGCCACGGAAGCAAACTGCTGGAGTTGTTCATTTGATCGCGTCAGCTGCGCATTAGCCTCATCGAGTTGACGAGTCCGCTCCACGACGAGTTGCTCTAAATGCGCTGCTCGGCGCTTCTGCTCATCAATGTCGGTGCAGGTACCGAACCACTTGACAATTTGTCCACTTTTATCCTTAATCGGACAAGCGCGCCCCAGAAACCAACGATAAGTCCCGGGTTTCTTTCGATCGACGAAGCGATATTCAATGTCGTAAGCTTCTCCCGTGCAGACCGAATTGTACCAAGTATCTAGGCAGTGCTGCGCATCATCAGGGTGAAGCAAGGGTAACCAACTTTGGTCGCCGTAGCCTTCCTCGAAGCCTGTGTAAGCGTACCACTGCTGGTTGTAATAGTCCACGTAGCCATCGGGCCGGGCTGTCCAAACTAGTTGGGGCATAAAGTCGGCTAATTGCCGGAATTGAAAGTCTTGCTCTTCCACTTAACTAACCAGTTGAGTACATAATTGGATAAATATAATTCGAAAAATACCCAGTTGAAACTAGCTATATGCCGATGACGGATGAACGAGACCTTCCGCTTTGTTAGCCGTTACAATTAGGCCCATGACAAGCTACTTCAGATCGTCCCTATGTGTAGTAGCCGCTCACCCTTTTTGACTATCGTCATGTATTGAAGCGGAGGCTAAGCCAATCAGCTTAGGAAGGTCAGCAGGCTGTTGAGCCGTGCCCAATACAGGGTCCACCAAGGCCCATACCGAAGGGTCGGAGAGCAACTACGAGTAGATGGACACGGAAAATCGATCGAGGGTAGGTCTCCCCAAGACAGCATCACCCCGTTAGCTAGCGGGGTAATCAGTACCGCGTACGCTGGGAATGGCACAGGATTGAGCGGTGGGTAACTCAAAACAGACCGGGTAATCTGTCCCCTATCCATAACATCGCTAAAGCAGGCTATCAATTTATTGGCATCAGCCTGGGAGAAAAACTGGGTAACGGCACGGCCAATCAGGATCGGCGGGGACTACCCCCACCCCGCTACTACCAGCATATTGAGGTGAACCAGCCCGTAATCAGTACGGCGATCTGACTCACCCTACTCTACCCGCCACTGCATGTGGGCAGTTATTAAACGTGTAATATGGGCATCAGACAAGGCACTCGACGATAATGCCGGCCTAAACATATATTAAGCGGGCAAGTCTACCAAATAACACATAGTTTCGTTTTCCATCAACCGCAGTTCCTTATCTTATAGCTCATTAAGCTGGTCTTGAAGCCTTCACATTTAGTATCGCTGTAACAAATAGTGCATTGAATCTCTCATGGCCAACAAGGTGGTCGGTTTGATTCTGCATTCCGCGCCGAGCTGCTGAGCAACCGCTCGAAGGCTAGGAGTAGCCGATGCCGAATTAAGTACGATAGGCACATCGTCAAAGGCAGGATTTCTGCCCATAGCCTGTAAGGTTTCCAGCCCGTTCATACGGGGCATGTGCAAGTAGAGAATGATCAAGTCCGACAACGGAGCCGTTGTCGTTAGGGCCTCCAGCAAAGCAGAGCCATTAAAGAAACTACTAATGGGTAGCGTGGCTCCGGTTTGGGTAACGACAGCTTTGAAAGGGGTATGCTCTTGGTGATCATCATCAACCCGCCAAATTGATTTCATAGAAGTAGCACAGGAAAAGCTCTCTCGCATAAATACCCAAGCAAACAAAGTTATTCATTGTCATAGTACCATCACTGCGCCATTGAATTTGCGGGTAGGTGTTTTGTGGGGAAACCTTGCTTGAGAACTTGTGAGTACGTGTGATCACAGGCTACCGTTACCTTTACTTTTATATTCTTGCTAGAATCGCTACCAGCTTTGTGCGCCTTTACACGGATCACCTAAGAACTTTGGCATCAATTTAGTGAGTAATTTCCGACATTGCTTGCTCAATAGCACAGATGCCTTCTACAGGATTTACTTATTTACCCGTTTCCCATCCCATTCCACAGCCGACCCTCTGCCTGTATATAAGGGCTTAGGTCCGTTGTTTGTGCCCTTGATTAATTTAATGTTAATTTATTCTCGCTTGACTTCAGCGGGCTGTTTGATAGTTGGTTGTGAATCAACGGGCAACCGGACAGTAGCCTGCTTCAGTAGTTGCCACCAAGGTCGGCTCGTTAGCTTCCTGATGCAGCGTAATGGCCCGGCCCTGTAGAGCCTTCTCCGCCTCTGGTAAAATCTCGCAGTTGTCCCAGATACCCGTTAGGAGTGTCTGGGCGTAGGAGTCGGGAAGTTGGTTGGCCACCATCAGCTGATGAGCCGTACGGTTGTCATAGGTGAAGGCGTGAAAGGTGTACCTGAATAGGCCATCGGTATCATCGAGCAGCAGATACCACACGCGGGGAGTGCCGTCGTTGGCGGGCATCCCGATGACGCCCGCGTTGAGCCAGTAACGAGCGCCGCCCCTGTCGGTAGCCCGCCGGTCAGCAAACGGTAATCCAGCGTGGCCGGCCAGGATCACCTCGGCCCCAGTAGCGGCAAAGCTCTTTTCTTTCACCGGCCAGGGCGTCGACGCGAACACAAAATCGGCGATATCGGTGGCTGCCCCGTGCAACACCCTTACCAACTTACCCGCATACGAAAAGGAGAGGTGAAGCGGCAGCGTACTCAGCCAGTCAACCGATCGGGTCGATAGGGATTGAACCGCGTAGGGAAACCAGCTGCGGGCGAACAGATCACACCGCCCCCCTTCAGCGAAGTTACAGCCGCAGTCGTCTTCGCCCCAGATGATATTCTGCTCTACGTTGCCCTGGATGGCGTGGATACCCCAGTCTTTCACAAACTGTACCGATGCTTCGGGCTGGGCGCAGTAGCCCACGATGTCGCCGGTGCAGATGATATTATCGGCTGGAATTTGACGCTGACCGGCAATGCCTCTGAGCGTCTCCAGTGCCTGCAGGTTGGAGTATGCCCCCCCGAAAACGAGCAGCCTGCCCCTGCGTGTGGCGAGGTCTTTGGTGTACAGGCTATCAGTCATCGGTCTTTTTTCGGAAAACAGTACAGAGCCCGAATACCCCGAAACAAAAACCCGTCGTGATCAGGTTCACACTGAGCAGCGCCCCGTATTTACCCTCACCCAACCGCAGGGCGTCGGGCAGGGGAAACAGCGTCAGCAAGCCGCCCAGCACCAGCCCACCCACCACCGACAGGTGAAAGGCCAGGCGCGGCACGGGCACATGCCAGAACAAAAACACGGGTGCCAACCCCAGCACCAGCGTGCCACTGATGGTGGTAGCCGACAGAATAGCGGGGTTGAAGAACACCGGAATCGTACCCAGTACCGTCAGGACCAACATGGCCCACCGCCCCCTCGATACGCTCGGCACAGCCGCTTGGCTCAGGTCGATACTGATCAGTTTGGAAAATGAGGCCATGGCCGAATCGAGGGTCGATGAGGCCGAGGTAACCATGATGAGGTTCATCAGCAGCAGCATGGGTACGCCAAAGTACCGCGCTACGGCCACCGGTGCTTCACCCGTCAGGGCGTTGAGTTTGGCAAAGATGCCGACGAAGCTAAAGAAGAGAATGCAGAGCGCGCCGATAGCACCCGCCCAGAGGTACGACTTCAGCGTGGTGCGCGTATCGGAGATAAACCCCCGGTCGGTGAGCACCGGATCGTGAAAGGGGTAGCTGAAACATTGAACCAGCGCTACCAGCAGCAGATCGACGCCCTGCCCCAACTCCCAGTGTCCACTGCTCAGGAAGGGGGTCAGGCTACCCCCGTACTCTGGCAGGATAAAGCCCAAAATAACCGTTAGCAACACCACAAAAAGCGACAGTTGAATCACGTCGGTCATGATCGAACTGCTCATGCCGCCTTTCAGCGTGTAGGCCAGCGTCAGCAGGGTAAACACCACGATGGCTACGTAGTAATCGGTCGTACCCTGTACGCCGAAATAAGAGCCAATGACGATGGTGTTGGACCAGATTTCGTTGTAAAGCCGTATGATAATCAGGAACGTAAAAACTACCACCGCACTACGCCCAAACTTCGAGGCCAGAAAATGGTGGATGCTGCAGTAGCCCCCTTTGTTTCGCATGGACACGATCACGAAACCGGCCACCAGAAACGACAGGTAATACCCCGCGTAGGCGACGCCCCCCACCAGTCCGAAGCTGTGGCCCAGGTTGGCGGCATTGGTAATCGACTTGGCAAACAGCCAGGAAATAACCAGGCTACTCGTGAGGAAAACCGTGTTCGGGGTCCGCTCTTTGCGGGCACCTCTGAAAAATTCGGGCGCCGTCCGGGACAGAGGTGATACGAAAAACAGCGTAATGCTGGATGCCAGGACCAACGCCCACTGCAACAGGGTTGTACTCATGCGGGGGTGATCAGCGGGTAGCCCACCATACGGAAACGTTGATGCTGTTGTTTTGGGTTTTGTCAGCGGCTTTTTTGTATTGCACCGCGTTCAGCGCGCTTTCTGTGCCGGGGTAGGGCATCCGGACAGGAATCAGCCCGTTGTTGAGGCTGGCCGAGATCGTTTTCAGGCGGGGGAAACCCGTCCGGCGGTACTCGGTCCAGCCTTCGTAACCGTTGTTGATGTTGCCCAGCCATTTCTGGGTCAGTATTTGCTCAAGCGGGTTCTGTCCATTTTGGCCGTAAGCCACCTTACTGCTGGTCAAATAGCCCATCGGCAATGTCGTCTGCCAATAGTCGAAAGACTGGGTAATGCCCTGTTCGTACAGGGCCTTCGCCGAGGCGGATACCAGGCCCCGCTCGGCGGCTTCGGCCAGTAGGAAACTGGTTTCGCTAGCGGTCATGAAATTGGCATACAACCGGTCTGAAGCTTCTCGGAAGATAGCACCTGACAGCGAGTAGTCGGCAACGGAAATAGATAGTTTCGATGCATCCGGCCCATTCAACAGACCTTTGTAGGTGCCCGGCTTGGCAGAAGTTGATCGAAAATACGTCTGTATCCGGGGATCGCCCAGTCCGGTGAGTAGTTCCTCGCTGGTTTTGGCCATAATGAACAGGTTATAATCGCCGATACGGGCCGCCGACATACGGAAGTTGTTGGGCTGCGTCAGCGAAAACCGGTACACAGCGTTGTCTGTATTCGCCTTAATAAAATTGCCTTCCGTCACGATTTTTTGCAAGGCCACTTTCACGTCTACTTTTCCCGAAATGCGTACCAGCGATTTAATTTTCAGCGAGTTGGCAAACAGGATCCACTTGCTTAGGTTGCCCCCGTAGAGGATGTCGCCGTTAAGGACCGTAGCCCCTTTGTACGTGTTGATGGCCGCAATACCCTTGTCGAGGTTGTCGAGTATGCCGCCAGCCGCCGTATAGATGGATTCTTGACGGTCGTAGGCGGGCGTAATCACGCCCGTTTTTCCCTGTAGCGCTTCGCTGTAGGGAACGTCGCCGTAGAGGTCCGTCAGCATGGCGGCTATGTAGGCTTTCATGATCAGAGCCGGTCCTTCATATACCCCGAAAGCCGTATTGGCGCGTGCTTTTTGCAGCAGAATTTCGTTATCACGCAGATTACTATACATAAACGGCCAAGGATTACCGCCGTACTGCGGCTCGCTTAGGCTGTGCCGGTCGAATAGGTTGAAGTCGATGGCCGTAAAGTACTGCCCCAGCAGGTTGCCCGCCACGAAGGCTTCGTAAGACATCTGTTCGCCGTAATCGAAGAGGATTTTGCGGAACAGAAGCGACGGCTGCACGTCGACCGGCGCGTTGGGGTTCGTGTTGATTTCCTTAAAGTTGTCCGTACAGCCGGGCAGCAAGCCAGCTAGTACGGTCAGCAGGAAGATGCTATATAGTTTCCGTTTCATGGTCATTTAGTCAGTGGTCCGGTAGTCCGGTTGCCTGGGTGGTCGTATGGCTTAAAAATTCACGCTTAGTTTCACGCCCAGGTTGCGGGTAGTCGGGTAGGTCATGTCCTCGACGCCCGTCTGGAGTTGATTTTGCTGGAACGAGGTCTGCTCGGGGTCAAAATGCGGGATGTGCGAGAGGGCCAGCAGATTCCGTCCGACCAGCGCCACCGTCAGCCGCTGCATACCCAGCTTTTTGGCCAGCCAGGCCGTTTGGGGCACCGAGTAGCCGATGGTCAGTTCTCGCATCTTTACATACGAGGCATCGTAGGTGCTGTTCTCCTCGTGGTTCCGGTCATAATACATCCGGTAGTAAGTTTCGGCCGGAATGGCACGGGTGTTGGGCTGGTAGTTCGGATTTTCAGCCGTGCCACTGTTCACCACACCTTTGGCTATAATGCCCGCATCGGGCCGGTCAGCCGTTTCGATCAACTGACCCGCTACGCCCGCCAGGGCCAGCGTGCGCGACACCAGCACACCGCCCTGCCGCCAGTCGACAAGAAAGCCTAGGTTCCAGTTCCCCACGCTGATTTGGTTCGACAGACCCAGCATGAAATCGGGGTTGTAGTTACCCAGCTTCTTGAGTGTGTTGTTGGCCATGTACTGCCCGTTGCTGCCCACAATGAAGTCGCCCTGGGGACTACGCTGGTAGCCCGTCCCCCACATATCGCCCATCCGGTCGCCCTGCCGCACCTGGTACCAGACGGTCTGGTTCACGTTGTCGTAGATGCGGTTGTAGCCCAGCGTCAGGGTGCCGGCCTCTTCGGGAAGCGACACGACGGTGGTCCGGTTGCGGCTGAAGTTCAAGCTGACGTTCCATCGGATACGGCTCGTCTGGATCGGCATCGCCGT
The DNA here is from genome assembly GCF_017353185.1 of Fibrella rubiginis. GTDB lineage: Bacteria > Bacteroidota > Bacteroidia > Cytophagales > Spirosomataceae > Fibrella > Fibrella rubiginis. The sequence continues at coordinate 100,885 of NZ_JAFMYV010000003.1, forward strand.
GACCACGGCCTCGACACCCTGCGACCGCACTTCACCACCGTTGATGACCCGTTCGCTGTAGCCCGTTGGGATGGCAATGGGCAGCGACAGAATCTGATTGCTGGTACGGGCGTTGTAATAGGTCAGGTCGAAACCCAGCCGGTCGTTAAAGAAGCGGACGTCGGCCCCTACTTCAACCGACGTGATCGACTCTGGTTTCAAGTTAGTATTGGCGATGATACTCTGGTCGCTGAAGGCTGGCTGCGAAAAAACCGGGTTCCGGGCGTTGAACACGCCTGTTGTCTGGTACGGATTGGTGTCGTTGCCGACATTGGCGAGGCTTGCCCGTACTTTGGCAAAGGAGACGACAGCGGGTAGTCTAAACTGATTCGACAACACCCAGCTGGCCGATACCGACGGGTAGAAGAAGGCCGTATTGGCCGTGGATGTCGGTGTGGCCAGCGCGCTTGACCAGTCGTTGCGGCCAGTGATGTCGACAAATAGCACATCTTTAAAACCTAGTTTGGCCAGGGCATACAAACTGTTGATGCGCTTGCGGCCACGCTGCTGATAGACCTCCACCGGCGAGGCCGCGTTAGTGAGTTTGAATACGCCCGGCTGCGCCAGCGTCAGGGCCTGATACTGATCGAACGAAGCCAGTTGGTCCATGCGGTTGCCCCCAGCCGCTATGTCGAGCGAGAGCGGGCCCAGACTGCGGGTGTAGTTCAATAAGAAGTCGGTATTGATCTCCCGGAATAAAACGGCGTTCTCAGCGTAAGCCCCACTCTTGAAACGGTTGCTGCTGAAGGCCCGCTGAAACTGGCGGTTCTCGCTGGAGTAGTCCATGCCGCTCCGCACCATCAGCGTCAGGTTGGTGGCTAGTCCAGCCGTGATGGCCAGATTGCCGATGAGCCGGTCGCGGTTAAACGAGTTTCGGTTTTCGTAGAGCGAAAAGTACGGGTTGTCAAAGAAGGTATAGTTGTAGGAAAATTGCTGAATACCCTCCAGCCCCGGCTGCCAGTATTGCCTCATGGGGTTGACGTCGGTCTGCCGACCCAGCCAGGCACTTAGGGCGTAATTAATGTTTTCCGACCCGTACTTGGTGGCAGGGCGATTGTCGCTGCCACTGTTGATGTAGTTGATGGATGAGCTAACTTTCAGCCTCCTGATAGGCTCAAACTGCAACCGGGCGGCCAATGTTTTGCGTTTCAAATCAACGCCCGGTATGGTCGACTGGCTGTTCAGGTCAGTGAAGGAGAGCCGGTAGCTGCCTTTATCGTAGCCGCCCGAAATGGCCAGGTTGTTGATGGCCGTATGCCCCGTCTGGTAAAAATCGCTTAGGTTGTTGGGGTGTGACACAAACGGGGTCGGGGTGATCGGAAGTCCGCTGTAGACCTGCGTGTCGGCTCCGCGCACCACCCGTCCGTCGGGTAGGGTCACGGGGCTGTCGTACTGCGGAGTCAGCACACCCGCGTCCAGCTTGGGGCCATAGCTGTACGAAATATTGTCGTTTACGCCCCCGCCCAGGCCGTTGACGTACTTGAACGCGCCACTATTGCCCTGCCCATAGCTGTTCTGAAAGCGGGGCAGCTGAAATGGCCGCTCGGTGTAGAACGTGCTATTGAAGCTTACACCGATGCCTTTACCCGCCGACGAGCCATCTTTGGTCGTGATCAGGATAACCCCGTTGGCTGCACGGGTGCCGTAGAGGGCGGCCGCACTTGGGCCTTTGAGCACTGATACCGCCGCTACATCGTCGGGGTTGACCTCCATGGCACCATTGCCAAAATCGATTTCTTGAAACCCGTTGGCATCGTCGTTAACCCGGTTGACCACCGTGGCGTTGTTGATCACAATACCGTCGACGACAAAGAGAGGATTGTTGTTGGTGAAGGACGATTCGCCCCGGATGGTAATGCGCGATGATGACCCCACGCCCGTTGAGCCGGCCGTGACCATGACCCCCGCCACCTTGCCGGCCAGATTGTCGAGAAAATTGGGCGCTTTCACGTCGCTGACCTGTCGGCCATCGACTCGCTGAACCGCGTAGCCCAGGCTTCGGGCGTTGCGCTCCAGTCCCAGCGCCGTTACGACGACCTCATCGAGCGAAACCCCCTCCGCAAATTCGACAAGCAGGTTAGTCTGACCCGTATACTGAATTTCCTGCGAATGGTAGCCCAGGTAAGAGAACGTCAGGACGTCGGCTGGCTGTAGATTAGTCAGGGTGAATGTGCCTGTGGCATTGGTGAGCGTGCCTGCTTGCGTGCGTTTTACCTGCACGGTGGCCCCCACAATGGGTTGTTGCGACGCCTGGTCGACAACCTGCCCGGTCAGTTTCTGGGCAAACGACGTGACGGATAAACAGGAAAGAAGGATGATCAGTAAAAATAACCGCATAAAATGGGAAGTAGTTAAGAAAAGAAATTATGGCAATTTACGGGATACGATGGACCATAGATGCGAAGGGATGGGTGCGAAGGAGCTAATTAGTCAAATAGCGATTAGCTCCAGCGAGGGATTAGTCCGGGTGAAATTCGAAAAAGGTGCTGTTGTCGGATCTGAGTTGATGTAGACAAACGGGTGACAGCTTATTTGATGAAGCGAGCAATCAGGCAAAAGAAGCCCTGAGTATGTTGGTCGTCTGCGGTCATCACAACCTGGCCGATATCCACGCTCAAGCCGTTGCCGAACACTATGCCCAAAAGCATGATGGAGGCATACGGCCCCGGTGACCTTATCACAAAACAGACTCAGGTTAATATACCAGAACCAGGAGTGCCATACGAATTTCCCTGGCTTTGCTGTATGGTGGGTACTATTGATTGGGGGCCTTAGCCACCTCGTCGATTAGGTGATTCTTCCAGCCCAGCGAAATTCGAACGTTTTAAGGCGATTTTGACCACTTTTTCTGGGGCGTGTCCTGCTACAATCCGTTCATCGAGCGCTTAGGCACCTGAAATTGGCGTAGTGCCTGTCAGGCCCGACGTAGGCTGAGTAGGTCACGCGCCTGACCAAAGACAGCCCTACACGGCAACGGCGGACCGTCTGTCAGCAGCAACGAGCGACGGGAGCCAGGCAGCCAGAGCAGGGCACTCGGTGCTAATATCATCATAGCGCATCGTACCCACGTAACCCGTTGACCCCGGCCAGGTTTGGGCCGATGCATCGGCTTACAACTTAGGCTCCCAGACTAGATTCGTATAATAAAGCCCACCCACCGCCGGGCCTCCGATGAAGCTGTAGTAGGGTTTATTGGCTAGGTTTGTGCCACCGGCCTTCACTAACAGGCGTAACCCTTGGAGCCGATAACTGACCTGAGCATCCAGCGTGTTGATGGCCGCCACGGTGCCCGAGGCCAGTTCCGACTGCCACAAGAACGCGTCCTGGTGTTTGTAGTTGACCGAACAGCCAAGGCCCCGCCACAGGTTGCTGGTCGAGACACTCAAATTGGTGATCCAGCGGGGGGTATTAAATGAGCTTTCCAGCCCGTCGCCGTTTTCGGCCCGGTCAAGCCGGGCAAACGAGGCATTGCCTCCTACTGACCAATGTTGGGTCAGGCTATAGCGTAACCCTACGCTGGCTCCGTAGTTGTAGACCCGCGTTTGCGAATTGGTCCAGAGCCGGTAGCGATCTTGGGTCGTTGAGGAAGAAAAATAGTAAACCAGCGAATCGGGATTTTTGCCTTTGGCCAGGTTAGCATTCACCTGGGCAATGAAATTTTGGTAAGCACTATAGTACACGTCGACCTCCATATATAGCCGTTGCCGAACGAATAACCCCTTGTAACCCATCTCGAGGCTGTTAACCTGTTCGGGTCTCAGGTAGGTGTAGGGGCTTTGTTTCAACAGCCCCTTGTTTTTCTGAATAGCCTGATCTGTCGTGAGTTTGTTGGTGTTCACATCCGTCGTGATTGCCGCCTGAAAGGCATTGATGGAGGTGACCAAGTACACATTTTCATAAATACCTTGCGACATGATGGGTAGACCACCCACCCGTTTTACTCCCCCTGAATTGATGTTGGTAAAGCCCTCAAAGAGCGAGGGAAACCGGTAACCATTCTGAAAGGACGCGCGGATGTTGTGCGCATCGGTGGGCGAATACACCACCGACAGCCGGGGGTTCAGCCGGGCATCGAAGTAGTCATTTTTGTCAAGCCTCAGCGACCCCGCTACCTTCAGCTTGTCGTCGAAAAACAGGCGGCTGAGCTGCACAAAGCCGCCCGTTTTGCCATATACCAGATTGCGGCCCGGCTCGGTGGGGTTGATGAAGTAGTTGCCATCGGGAAACACCACGTACCACCGAAGGTCGAACCCAGCCTGCATCGTCAGGCCCGTCTGTTGGCGAAACCGTTGCCAGAGCATCCGCGTGGGTTCCGCCTGTCCTTCGGCATGATACATCCAGGACTGCACCTGCAGGGCCGCCCCGATGTCCCAGTTGTTGATGGCGCGTAGCTTGGCCATCAGGTCAGTAAAGGTTGGCGTACCCGGCACCGGGCGGCCTTTGTCGGCCACGGCACGAGCATCGCGCAGGGCATCGGGCACCGGTACACCAGCTTTGGTATCAATATTGAACTGGTTGGTGAAATCGGTAAACCAACCATTATCCGTCTTGAATGATTTGTCGATGGTCTCAGCCATTGAGCGGATATTGTAGGCGTTGCCCGTGTTTTCATGAGTTTGGTAGGCCCGAATCTGCACCGATGGGGTAGTCAGGCTCAGGCTGTGCTGATCGAGCCGGTAGTGGTCGAGCCGGAAGCGGTTGGTGCGCTGGTAGACATTATCCAGCGTCGCACCCTGGTAGGTGTAAGCCAGTTCAAACCTGGGCGAAAAGCGGTAGTGTAGCGCGATATCACCCCGCAGGTTTCGCAGGCGGTAGTCGGTCACCTCGGCTTCATAATACCCCGTTCGACCCACACTGTAACGTTTGCCACCCAGCGTCAGCGTGCGTCGATTGGCCGCTTCGTTGCCGTAGCCGTTGACTGGGTCGTAGGCCGGGTTATCCCCCCCCATCAGCCCCAGCGACGCATTGCCATTGGGGTTGAGATCATCACGGTTGCCGGCCACCCAGTCGTAGCCCTGCTGATAGATCAGGTTTACTTTAAAAGCGAAGCGATTACTCAGCCCATGAGCGTAGCGAAGCGAGTTTTCAGCATAGAGCTTGGCCCCAACGGCGGCATCGTCCACGTGGCTAAGGCCTGTTTTTTGCCCGATGCTCAACCCCGGCGAATCAAAGGGATTGCGCGTCAGCACGTTGACCAGGCCGTTGAGCGCATTCAGGCCGTAGAGCGCTGAGGCCACGCCCGGCACGAGTTCCACCTGGCGAATGTCTAAGTCCGACGGGGCCAGCGCGCTGGCAATGGGTGCGCCAATGTGGGGGGCCTGGTTATCGCGCCCATCGACGAGTTGCACGAAGCGAACGTTGGTGGTCGCGGCAAAACCCCGCGTGTTATAGACCTTAAAACCCAGGCTAGAGGTGAGCAGTTGAACGCCCTTAAGATTTTCAATGGCATCGAAATAAGAGGGCTGGGCTGAGAGCTGAATGCGCCGGGCATCGATCACCTCAATACTGACGGGTGATTGGAGAATGCTTTCCGATACGCGGGAAGCCGAGATCACCACGTCATTGAGTTGAATGCGGCTTAGCGAATCATTGGGGGTGATAGTGCTGTCAGGCAGGATCGCCGCCTGTAATGGGGCGCTTGTCAGCAGCAGAGCCAGGAAAAGATAGTTCATAGACGGTCGTTATTTCCAAACAAATATAACCCTCTGGGCGGTTGAATGGGGCAAAATCCCATGATTTGAGCGGAGTAACGGAGGAAGCGAGGCGTTTCAAGTTGGCAGCCGGGCTAATTCATCGCGCAAAAACTGCTGGAACCGTTCCTGTATCGCCCGATAGTGGGTCAGGTACGTCTCGCCCTCGGCTGTTACCACAGCGCCACCGCCCTTCTCGCCCCCGGTTTGGGTGATTACCAGGGGGTGGTCGGCCTGTTGGTTCATCGAATGCACCAAGGTCCAGGCTCGTTTATAGGACATATGCATGGCTTGGGCCGCTTGGTTGATCGAGCCTGTCCGCTGAATATGCCCCAGCAGTTCCAGCCGCCCAATGCCCATAAAGCGTTCGGTCCCTTTCTCCGAAGTAGTTTCCAGCCATATGCGGCCATTCAGGGTTAGTTTGTTCATCACAACTAGTGGTCAAAGTGCTTGATAACACGCATCTATCTTTCTAAAGCGGGACGAATGTATCGTCTATTTGCTAACCGCCTACTACGGACACACTTGGGCTGTTTAGTTTACCGCGATACCAGTAAACTGGCTAGGGGTTCCTGTCACGACGATTCAGAAACGGTATGCGGAACCAACCTGCTGACGAACCATACTTTGTTAAGCCATCCGATCGTTATATTTGAGCAGCTATAGCGACCACGCTGTTTTCAGGCGCCCGCAATCCGACTTCTTCTCGGCAACACCAACCTCTACCCATGAACCCTGATCGGTCCCTTCTAAGTCTCTCTGCCCATCTGGCATCCTGTCGTTGCAAGCTTGTCATGGGGCTGGGGCTACTGGTCAGCGTCAAGACCAGTTAGGCACAAACCGTACAACCTTACGGGTGAGGTGACCCGACCACTCAATCTCCAGGTAGGTGATTTACACTCAATGCCCCACCACGAGGCAAAGGCGACCGACCGCGATAGCAAGGAGCATCAATACGGCGGCATTCCCCTCATCGATTTATTCCAGCAGGCGGGGGCTACCGTGGGTGGTGACTTACGGGGTGCCAACCTGATGAAGTACGTCGTCAAAGCGGTCGACGGCTACCAGGTGTTGCTGGCGCTGCCCGAGCTAGCCCCAGACTTTACGAGTCGGACGATTTTGCTGGCCGACCGGGTGAATAGTTCGCCTTTACCAACCGGGGCTGGACTCTACCGGCTCATTATGCCCGGCGAGAAAAAGCCCGCCCGCAGGATTTGGCAAGGCAACGTCATTGAGGTACGCGTGACTCAGTAAACGACCCCGTGCCGACGTCCCATCAACCCGTTGCCTCCCCTACCGGCTGATGAAAAACCTGGTCGTCCTACTGCCCGGCTGGCCGAGTTGGCTGTTGGCGAAACCACTCCGGGTGACAGTCGAGGCCAACGCTCAGTTTGTGATGGCATCACTGAGTAAAAGGAAAAGAAGACAAAGCGGATGACTTTCACTCCACTCCACTCCATTAGTGCCAAAATGCATCGAAAAATAAGCAGGTAATTCCAACGGTACGGCAAAACTTGTCGGTTTCGGAACGATGTTGATCACTTTTCAAGAGGCCTAGCCTACTGTGAGGGGTTGATCTTTTAGGACAGTATCATTGTCCCATCTTGATTTCCATACCATCATCGCTTTCGCACTGGCGGCAATCTCCTGCGCAGCACGTCGAGTCATTGAGCCTTATTCGTACCGCTTTAACTACCCCTTGGCCAGCACCCAAACGTGCCCAAGTTCATGGCTGATCACTCCGCTGGCGGCCAACGCCTACTCACCTAAAAAATAAGACTGGCCGTTTGCGTAGTCACATAGCTACGCTTATATTTGTAGTCAAATAGCTACATAATGCAGTTAAGACGTGACGTGTTCCAGGCCATTGCCGACCCCACCCGCCGGGCTATCCTCTTGTTGGTCACCGCCCAGGCCATGACTGCCGGGGCCATCGCCGCCCACTTTGACACCGCCCGGCCAACCGTGTCGAAACACCTGCAAATCCTCACCGAATGTGAACTGCTCCAGCAGGAGCAAAACGGTCGCGAAATGTTTTACCGGTTGAATCCTCAGAAAATGAAAGAGATCGCGGACTTTATCGCGCCATTTCGGGCCTTGTGGGAGGAGCGGTTCAGCAAGCTCGAGACGCTCATGAAAAGCTACCAAGCAACTGAATAGACCCCTATGGAGTCGAAAACGACCATTCAGGCCCAAGCTGGCCGGCAAGAACTACGCATTACCAGAGCCTTCGATCTGCCCGTAGAGCTGCTCTTCAAAGCCCACGTTGAGCCAAGGCTGGTCGAACAGTGGATGGGTACGAAAGTGCTCAGATTGGATAGTAAGCAGCACGGCAGTTGGCAGTTTGAAACGACCGATCCGGCGGGAAACAAACACGGTTTTAGTGGGGTCATTCACGAGTTTGTCCCCAATCAAAAAATTACGCGGACGTTTGAGATGCAAAACGCGTCGGCGGTCAAACTGCCCGTTCAGCTTGAGTTTTTGGCCTTTGAGCCACTTACCGCCCACACCAGCCAACTCAGCATCCACATCGTGTCCGGTCAGTAGCCGACCGGGATCACTTGGTACAGATGCCTTTTGCGCAGGGATTAAACCAGGCGCATAATCGCTTGCAGCAATTGTTGACCAACGTAAACGAAGTGAACGATGAACAAAAGATATAACCTCATCTATTGGGTAGCCACGGGCTTGTTAGCTGTTGGCATGGTGGCGCAAGGGGTGGCGCAAGTAGTTCATACAGCGGGGTATGCCGCTATCATGACTCATTTAGGCTATCCCCTCTATTTCCTGACCATTATTGGCACCGGGAAGCTGCTTGGCACCGTGGCGATTCTACTTCCAGGCTTCCAACTGCTCAAAGAATGGGCTTACGCGGGCTTTTTCTTTGTCATGTCAGGCGCAGCCACTTCTCACCTGGCTACGGGTGAATCAGTGACGGCCGTGCTACCCTCGCTGGTATTGCTCAGCCTGATTGTGGTATCGTGGCAGTTCCGACCTGCCGACCGAAAAGTAAGCTCACTTAATCCATTCCAACGCGATGAACAAGCGACTGTCTCCACAGCAGCATGACGAACTGCTTCAGGTATTAACTGCCCGTTTTGACAAAAACAAACATCGTCATACTGCCGTAGACTGGGCTAATGTACTAGCTAAGCTGGAGGCCAACGCCCAGAAACTGTGGTCGCTCTACGAGATGGAGCGTACCGGCGGGGAGCCGGACGTCGTTGGCTACGATACCCAAACGGGCGAATACCGGTTTGTTGATTGCTCGGCTGAAACCCCGAAAGGCCGCCGAAGTCTTTGTTATGACCAGCAAGCCCTGGCGTCAAGAAAGGAACACAAACCTGAGCATAGTGCCACGGAAATGGCTTCGGATATGGGGATTGACCTGTTGTCTGAAGACGAATACCGTCAGTTGCAGCAACTGGGCCAGTTCGACTCAAAAACGTCGAGTTGGCTCAAAACACCGGTTGACATCCGAGCCCTTGGCGGGGCGCTGTTTGGGGATCTTCGCTACGGTCATGTGTTTGTTTATCACAACGGAGCAGACTCTTACTACGGTAGCCGGGGGTTCCGTAGCTCACTAAAAGTTTAAGTGCCTGTGGCTAGCCGCAACAACGCCCATCACGAGGGGGCGTCCTGACCAAAAGGGTGATTTCGCCAGTACAACCACGGCCACCAAAAAGCCGTGTTCAGATTCTGCTGGTGCGGCTTTTTCAGAAGCTGATTATTTCGGTACACTCGACTTACTATACAGTACGTTAGTGAGTGAGCTAGTAACGGATGAGGTTACCTCTGAACAGTGACAAGTTTATCAGCGGCACGATTGAGGTGCTACTAAGTGTCGACCCAATGATCAGCCAGAAAGGTCGTTTGTGTTGAATAAACGGACTTTCTGGCAAATGATGCCCGTTTCCAAGTTGTATAAGGCTTTTCAGCGTTCCAAGACACAAAGCACGAGCAGATTGACGACACAAAGCGTGAACACTGACACACTGAGCTTAGCGAAGAGGCCGTTTGTTTGATCTTTTTCAAACGAACGTTATGCGCCTTCATCTTTTTAAACGCATTGATCAGGTACGTACCTATTATTTCAATGCTGGTATACTAACGGTGCTCGGTTGCTTCAAATTAAATGACCCCTCCCCTACCGCCATTGCCGAGCAATTTAAAGTCAGCGCGATCACGGCAGAACCTGGCTTCGTCCTTGGGCCACCGTTTGGTACAGTTACCGACGTAGCTGCCTTCTATCAGCAGCTCACCGGTACGACCTGCCTCTCAGATATTACGCTTTCCCTGAACGCTGACGGTTCATCGGCCATCAACAATCCAGCAACTTGCCGGAACGCGGGCGATGCGGGTTCGTTCGCTGGTTTTAGTGGGGCGCGTTGGGGCGTAAACGGCGGTACGCTGACACTCACGGCCCCCAACGGCACAACCACCGACTACGGTGTTATCCGCGATGGGAATAACCTACGGCTGACTCGTCAGCAGCCTATACCAGGCAGTTCGTCCTCATCAACCGTAACCACGGTGTTGAGACGTTTGTAATCCAGCCCGGTACCTAACGCGACGATCTTGTTTAGGACGGAGGGCGGCAACTCAAATCGTTGAGGATTTCGCAGTGCCGCCCCTTCGTCTAGACAGAACTCTACTAAGCTGACATTTTCGAAGGACGTTTGGGGGTAATAACGTTCAATGAAAAACAGCCGACGCGGGTCCAGATCGAACTGCCGAACCACCTCGTTGGCAATGGTTTCAACGTTTTCGGTGACCTCGATTCCGTCGCTACTCTCTGTTGCAATTACCACATTCATTGTCCTGCACACCTCTACACTACACTGGCATACGTCAAACGCTGCGCTTCTGTATTCCAAAATGTGGGATTCCATGTTTATCAGTACGGTTGAGTAAGTAAGTTATACGGGCAACTCAGCGATGAACTGATCTAATTTAGGCGCACAATCGCCCAGAATACGCCATGCATCAAGACAGCGGTTGTAACCTCAATTAGAGCTATTTGCAGTCATCGCATAGTCCCAGCCCTGAGACAATTCTACGCACAAAAAGAATTATTGAACGGCATACGTGCTGTCTCGGCCTGTTTTCAGGACAAACAGTACTTCCAGGGATACAAACCCGGCCTCAATTTTCACAACAAAAACTTATTGGTAATTGAGGGTTGCCCAATACTCTACTGAATTACTATATTTAAGATCGCATTATACACAAATAAGAGCAATGTCAACTCAAACGTTTGGGTCTGAACAGGCGATCCTGTACCAGTATGGCTCGTTGTCGCTATGCGTGTCTTCGGAAGCGGATGAACGGGCGGTTGCTTTGCTGCAACAAACAACGTACGGAACGGATGGGGTACGTTACCGCCAAACGGGCCAAGAGGTTAAGATTCATCAGCTTCATCATCCCTATTTTTTTCACCTGTATATCCAGCAGGAGCTGATTGGTTTCTATTGTTTAGACCAGCGGCTGATCGGGTTTCCAACGGCTTCGTTTGCTGGCTTTTACGGACGTTACCTTGCTGTTCGGGAAGACTATCAAGGTAAAGGCTACGGGCGACTTCTGAAAACAGTTGCTGTTAATTATATCAATCTGCACTTACCGGTCCCCCACCTCTTGTATTCGTATATCGAAGCCAAAAATACCCGCTCGATGGCGGTTTCCCTACGGCAGAACTTCACGTCGGTTGCGCAACTGAAAACATTCATGTTCAGGCGTTTTTCACCCAAGGTTGATGCCCGGTTTAACGTAGCCTCCTTAACTGATCCGGCTCGTGTCTTAGAGTTAGTACAAGCTCAATACGCGGAATATGGCTTTCAAAACTTTTTAAATATCAACTATCAAAGCCAGTACTTCACACTTGAAGAAGATGGTCAGATTCTGGCCGGGGTGCAGGCAAATCCTATTCTCTGGAAATTGGTGCACATCCCTGGCAAGCTAGGACCGCTACTTCGGAACGTGGCTCCTTTCTTACCTGGTCTGCGTCGGTTCTTCAATCCCGCAAAGCAGACGTTCATAACGCTGGAGGGCGTTTATATCGCAAAGGGCCGGGAGGAACTGCTACCAACTCTGCTGGAAAGTGTTTTGGCGCACTTCAACGCACACACGGCCATGTGGCAAATTGACGAGAATGATCCGCTCACACAACTGCTCAACCATCGACGGATGGGCCTCTTAAGTCAGTTTCAGCCGGACGTAATCACCCACGTCATGGTTAAGTCAGTCGATCTACCATCAACGATTATACCGGGGAAAGATCCGGTATACGTTTCCAATTTTGATTATGCTTAAGAGCAATCAGTAGCTGGTTATCGACACGTACCTCGGCCAATTAGTTGATTAACAATAGACCGCTGACTATGAACCAAGCTGAAACTTCGCTCAAGCAGTTACTCGAACGTTCCCGACAGCAATTAACCCAGCCCTTCTCCAACGTTCAGCGCCGACTGCTCTACGTTATCAACACAACGTACCTGGCCTTAACACCGATCTTTCTCATCAGCGAGAAACTGGCTACCGGCTCCTACGTACCCGACAGCAGGCTGTGGTTCGTGTACGGCTTTGTTTGGTTTGCCAACCTTATCTCAGGTATCTACGCCTTCCTGAGCTTGAGGGACAACCGATTAACCGTTCTGGGAAAACGGTTTGATTTTTCAAGCCTGCAACGTGACTCTCGCATTGAGCGATTCTTACGCTGGATAAGCGTGTTATCAGTAATGCTGATGAGCACCGCCAACATGATGGGCATTGGAAATCCATCAACGGATGCTATTCTAACCGATTTTGCGTTAGCCCACTCGCTGATTGTTCTATCCGCTATGATCCTCGGGCGGACGGTTATGTTGACCTGGTCGGTCATTGTGTTGGCTATATTAACATACGTTACGTTCGGCCAATTGGGCTATTCTTACCGATTTAACTACCTGACACCGAATGAGTCTGTTCGGTACGAAAGAGCCTTGGAGCAAAAGCAAGTCTGGGCGCTCAATCGACAGGCGGTACTCAACGCTAATCATCTCAATCCGCCGCAGGCCTCGCGCTACTTCAACACATGGTTTATTTTTATTACGGTAGCTACCGCGACCGCTTACTTCTTCGCGGGCATCGCACTCGATCTGTTCAAAATTATACCGGAGGTTACCGACGACATTAAGGATGCCATTGCTGCAACTAAACAGGCTGAGGAACGACGTTTGTTGCAGCAGCAGGAAACCCTCAGCACTGAACTTAAGGCCTTAAAAGCTCAGGTCAACCCGCATTTTTTGTACAATACGCTAAACTACTTCTACATTAAATCGCAAGAGGTTGATCCTGAACTGGCTGAGTCAATCATTAAACTGTCCGAAATCATGCGGTACAGTATGCGCGAGGATTTCAATTCGGCAAGGCTATCCGATGAAATCAACTATATGCAGCAATTCATCAGCCTGCATCAATTACGCTATCCGATGCATATGAATTTCACTGTCAGTGGCGACGTCGAGACTAAGAATATACTTCCCTTCCTGCTGATTGGTTTAGTCGAAAACGCCTTCAAACACGGTAACATGACGAACCCCGCCCATCCGTTTATTATTGACGTAACGGCGGAGGCAGACCGCATCGACTTTTTTACAAAGAACCTGAAGAACAAAAAGAAGCGTGTGGAGAGCACGAACATCGGACTGCAAAACACCCGGCAACGGCTGGAGCGTGCTTACAGTAATTACACGTTCGATATCAACGAAACCGATGACACGTTCTCTTGTCATTTAATCATCTACAATTAATGGCTATGACCTGCTTAATCCTTGATGACGAAGAAATCTGTGTCAATCAATTACGCCGATACATTGAGAAGGTGCCAACCCTATCGCTCAAGGCCTTTTTTACCGACCCCAACGAAGCTCTATTGTACTTGGAGACGGACAAAGTTGATGTCATTTTTTTGGACATGGAAATGCCCAACTACGATATCGATGGCTTGGACTTCGTCCGCATTATGGGTGATAGGCAACATTATATTTTCACTACGGCTTATCCCGAATATGCTCTACCAAGCTACGAATACAACGCCATTGATTTTCTCCATAAGCCTTACTCGTTCGAGCGGTTTATGAAAGCCGTTCAACGAGCAAAACAGTTGTTGGGGATATCCATACGAGATGATGCTTCGGCCACTGACAGCTATATGTTCATACGGGTAGAAGGCAAACTACAGCGAGTCGATTTTGATGACATCTGCTGGGTTGAGAGCGAACGGAACGGTATCTGGTTTTACACCGAAACTGACCGTTTTAACTCACCATTGACGATTAGCGATGCTGAAACCCGCTTACCAAAAAACCAATTCGTCCGCATTCATAAATCGTATATCATCCCTGTAAGCAAAGCTGAGGTCATCGATAAGGATACCCTCTGCATCCGGCGACAGGGAAAGCTTCACGAAATACCTATAGGCGACACCTATCGTAAAGAATTCATAAACTCCATTGGAACTAAGATCATGAAGAAGTAAGTGATTGAACTTAATTCGTTTTTTAGGGCTTGCCTGTTAATCTTTGAACAAGTTTGTGGAGCCCAGACAGCGAATGATTGCTTTATTGGCGCCTCTCAACATTCAGACGCAAAACAATTTCACAAATCGCTTACAAACCAATGAAAATGATGCATCAGGAAAATCACTTCTATATCTGAGAATGCTATAAGATGAAAATAGGATATATCCTGCTTAATTGCATCCAATGAAGATACTAGTGATCGAGGACGAGGTCAAATTAAGCTCGTTTATACACCGAGGCTTATCGGAAGAAGGCTACCGTGTAGATGTAGCGTTCGATGGACAACTGGGCTTGTCGATGGCTCTCAACGATGAATATGACGTTGTTATCCTTGATGTCAACCTGCCCTTACTGAATGGCTTTCAGGTATGCCAGCGGTTGCGGACGGACAAACCGAACGTACCGGTACTAATGTTGACGGCCCTTGGTGGCATTGCGCACAAGAAGGAGGGTTTCGGAGCCGGGGCCGATGATTATTTGGTTAAGCCATTTGAATTTGACGAACTACTGCTGCGCGTACAGGCTCTCTACAAACGATATCGGGAAGTCGGAACGCACCGCATCTTACGCGTAGCCGACCTCGAACTGAACGTAGCGACCAAGCAGGTTTATCGGGACGGGCAACCCCTGGAGTTGACCGCTCGCGAATATGCCCTGCTTGAGTATTTGATGCTCAACAAGGGACACGTCGTGTCGCGGGTAGATATCGCTGAGAAGGTCTGGGAGTTGAACTTTGACACCAATACCAACATCATTGATGTATACATCAACTACCTGCGCCGAAAGATTGATAAAGGCTTTGGTACGAAGCTTATTCATACGGTTGTGGGCATGGGGTACGTGATGAAAGAACCGAAGTAATCATGTCAATCCGTACCCGCCTGACTTTGTACTTTGCCGGCCTGATGCTGGCCCTATTGATATTGGTCTCAACGGTGGTCTATTTTTTCGACGAGCAGAGTCAGCACACTATGTTTTATAGCAGACTGCAACGCAAAGCCGAAACTACTGCCGAGGTGTACGCCCGCAAAAACCGGCGGCTGGAAGAGACCGACGCTATTCTACTCTTGACCCAGGAACAGCAACATGAAGCCATTTACGATGAGACCAATACGCTGGTGTATTCGAGCGGGCGATACGCCTATTATCCCGTTACGGCTCATTTTTTAAGCGAGATTCGCCAGAACCGACAGGTCGAGTTCTCGGCGGGGAACCGGTTAGGCGTGGGGGTCTTTTTTGAGCGTGGCACTGACCGATTTGTGGTGATAGTCACGGCGGAAGATACCTTTGGTAGGGAGCGGCTACGTGCCCTCAGAAACAACCTGATGTTAGTGAACCTGCCGGGGCTGGGACTGGTCATTGCGCTGGCCTGGCTGTTTTCGGGGCGGGCACTGAAGCCGGTACAACATCTGATTAATGAGATTCAGCAGCTTTCCACCGACCGCCTAACCGAGCGGTTGCCCACCGGCAACGGGCAGGACGAACTGGCCAAGTTAAGCATTCAGTTCAATCAGTTGCTGGGGCGGCTGGAACGTACCGTTCAACAAAACCAAGCCTTTGTTACTAACGCATCGCACGAGCTACGTACCCCACTAACCAATCTGCTCGGTACGTTGCAGGTATCGCTTTCCTACGATCAGCGACCCGACCGGTTGCGAGCTACGCTACAATCGGCTATCGAAGAGGTTCAATCACTGATTAGCCTGGCAAATAACCTACTACTGCTGGCCGAACTAAGCGTTGAAAAGCAAGCGGCCACATTAACCTTTGAACCCGTGTGGCCGACTGAACCCCTGCTGGATGCGGTACAGACGATTAACCGCAAATACCCACAACAGCCCGTCACCATCGACCTGCCCGACGAGGAAGATGACCGTCCGCTCCGCGCCCATGCTGACCTGCTAACGGTGGTCCTAACTAATCTGCTCGATAACGCCT
Source organism: Fibrella rubiginis (assembly GCF_017353185.1). GTDB lineage: Bacteria > Bacteroidota > Bacteroidia > Cytophagales > Spirosomataceae > Fibrella > Fibrella rubiginis. The sequence continues at coordinate 117,110 of NZ_JAFMYV010000003.1, forward strand.
GCAAATACTCACCTACTAATCATCCCGTTCAGGTTCGTTTACGAACGCAGTCAACGAGCGTTGAGTACGTCGTTCAAGATGAAGGCATAGGCATACCCGCCGATGCTATACCTCACCTATTTGTGTCGCTTTATCGCGCCGACAACGCCCGCCAAACCCATAAAGGAAACGGCGTTGGTTTAGCGTTGGTGCATCGGATTATTCACTTACACGGTGGCCGTGTACAGGTTGAGTCCATTGAAGGCAAAGGCACGACTGTTATGGTCTCACTACCACTATAGTCCAAGTAAAGCTACCCTGCCGATGAGTTGGGTCACATTAGAAACTTCTAATATACCACCAATGTAGCCCTAATCTCATAGTCCGACGTTTGACCCGTTCGCTGCACGGTGCAACGAACCTTCTGGCAAATGAAGGACATGAATAGGGCATCTGTTTTATACCGGTTCGGCATCACGATAGGGCTGACTATAAGTGGGCTGGCGGGGCCGACTTACGGGCAGGTCATGCCAAATGCCGGTACGCCGGGAAGACCGCTGACGCTCGCACAGGCTCTCGATCTGGCGGTGCGCAACTACCCGTCCATCCGGGGTAAGCTGGCCGAACGGCAGGCTACCGAGGCCGACTTAGCAGGTCGCCGAGCCAGTTTCTTGCCCTCGGCATCGCTGGGCGCACAGGCACTCTATGGCACCTCAAATAATGTCAGGGGGGCGGCCTTTTCCAATGAAGGCACAACCAATTCCGTTTCAAGTGGCATCAAACCCGGTGGCCCCACTGCCAACGCCGTCTGGACTAGTTTAGGGTCGCTCAACATTAATTGGCGAGCCGTTACGTTTGGTCGTAACAAAGCCGACCTGGCCGTGGCAAAGTCGGCCATTGGGCGGGCCAACGCCGATTACCAGCAGGAGTTATTTGTGCATCAGGTGCGGGTTATTGACGCTTACTTGACCGCCCTCGTTATTGACCAGACCGTTAACGTTCAAGCCGCTAATCTCAACCGCGTTAGTGCCCTACAGACGGTGATGCGGGCCAATACCCGTTCCGGTCGCCGTCCCGGCGTGGATAGTGTCCTGGCCGACGCCGAAGTGGCCAAGGCCCGGTTGCTGCTGCTGGAAAGCCGCCGAATGGCCGAACAGCAACGCGTACAACTGGGGCAGTGGCTGGGGCAGCCCGACGCTCAATTCCAGCTCGATACCGCGACCTATCAGGGGGGGCTGCCACCAACCCTTGTCGGCTCGACGGACCAACTCATTAATCATCCGACGCTGGCTTTTTTTCGGCGGCAGATTGACGTAAGCCAGGCGCAAGCGGAAGCCATTCGCCGAACGTACCTACCGACAATTTCGCTCAATACATCGTTCTGGGCGCGAGGGTCGGGAGTTAGCGATGTCACTACGCCGGAGGGCAGTTTTATCTATAATTCGTCGCCGGGTGCCGGGTTGCCCTTCCGAGTGGCCAACTACTTCGTGGGCGTCAGTACGTTGTGGCGGTTTAGCGACGTACTCCGCACCCGGCAGGAAACCAAAGCGCAGGAGTTACGCGCCGTAGCCGATCAGCAACGCTACGACGAAGAAGCACTCCGGCTCCGGGCGCAGCTACAAACGTCAGAGCTCCAACTCCAAAACGCCTACGAAGCGGCCCGGCAGGCACCCGTGCAGTTACAAGCCGCCCAGGCCGCTTTCGGGCAGGCGCAGGCTCGCTATACGGCGGGGCTATTCAACATCTTCGAGTACACGCAGGTCTTTACGTTGCTCAACCGGGCTGAGATCGACCAGCTCGTTACGGTCAACAACGTATGGCGGGCCTTGCTGCTCAAAGCGGCTGCCCAAGGCGATTTGTCAGGTTTTACAGCACCGACCACCCGATAACCTCTTCTCTGATGAACAAGCTCATTGCTTCCGCCTTATCTAAACCCGTCACCGTCGTAGTGGTCGTACTGGGCCTGCTGGTCTTTTCGATTATGGCCGTCAGGAGCATTCCGGTTGACATTTTTCCGAAGCTCAACGCCCCGACGATTTACATCGCCCAGTCTTACGGCGGCATGATGCCCGCTCAGATGGAAGGGTTCATGGCTACGCGCTACCAGAACCAGTTGCTTTACGTGTCGGGTATGAAAAGCGTGGACGTGAAAAACGTGCAGGGGCTAACCATTGTGAAGTGTTCCTTCTACGAAAACACTAACATGGCTCAGGCCGCCGGTGAGGTAGCGAACCAGGTGAGTCGGGTGATGAGCTACTTGCCGCCCGGCTCGCAACCGCCCACCGTTATTCGCTTCGATGCCAGTACGTTACCGGTGGGGCAGCTCGTCTTCGCGTCCAAAAACCGTCCACTTACCGAAATTCAGGATTTGGCGGCTACGCGCGTTCGTCCCCTGCTGGCCAAGATTCCCGGTGCGTCATCGCCGTCGCCCTTTGGGGGCAACGAGCGCACGATTGTGATTAAGGTGAACCCGCAGAAAATGCAGTCCTACGCGCTCACGCCCGATCAGATTGTGCAGTCGGTAGTGAAGCAGAATCAGATCTCGCCCGCCGGGGTGGTGCGTATCAAGGACTACACGTACCTGACCCCCTCCAACGCCACGATTGGGAAAGTGAGTGAATTCGCCCAGATTCCGCTCAAATTGGGCAGTGGCCCAACCATCTTGCTCGGCGACGTGGCGACCGTATCCGATGCCGCCGACCAAACGGTGGGCTACGCGCTCGTCAATGGTAAGCGGGCCGTATATATTCCCGTGACGAAAACCGGCGATGCCTCTACGATGTCGGTCGTAACGGCCCTCAAAGGTAAACTGGCCGAAATGCAGAGCCTGCTGCCCGACGACGTTCGGCTCAGCTATGAATTTGACCAATCGGTGTCCGTCTCCAACGCCGTAGAGGGCCTGATGAGCGAAGGCATTACGGGAGCAGTACTGACGGGCCTGGTCGTGCTGCTGTTCCTGCGCGACTGGCGTTCCTCGCTGATTGTGGTGCTGACGATCCCGGTGGCCGTCTTGGCTGCCGTGATGTTGCTGAATGCGGCTGGCCAAACCATCAACATCATGACGCTGTCGGGCCTGGCACTAGCCATCGGCATTCTGGTAGACATGGCGACGGTAACGATTGAGAACATCCACCAGCACTTAGAAATGGGCAAGACGAAGGCCCGCGCCATCTACGACGCCTGTTTGGAAATTGCTTTCCCGGAGTTTTTGATCCTGATCTGTATTCTGGCCGTGTTTGCTCCATCTTTTTTGATGACGGGCATCCCCAAGGCCATGTTCCTGCCCCTCTCGCTGAGCATTGGCTTTGCCATGATCGTGGCGTTTCTGCTAGCCCTGACACTGGTGCCGGTGCTGAGTAACTGGTGGCTGAAAACACATGCGCCCGCCGTGCAAAACGCCCCTGCCGTGCAGTATCTGGATCAAGAGGAGTTCGTCCAGGTGCAACAGGAAAACCACAAGCTGGCGCAACCCCAGAAGCTGACTGGTTTCGACCGGATCAGAGCCTACTATGTCAACACGCTGGAAAAGCTCGTGCCGTATCGGGCACTGGTCATTGGAGCCTACGTACTGGTTACGTTTGGTATAGCCGGGCTGCTCTTTACGCGCATCGGGCAGGACATGTTGCCCAAGAGCAACGCCCGGCAGTTTCAGGTCAGGATCATCGGGCCCCAGGGCCTGCGTATCGAACGAACCGAGACGAACGTTCGGCAAGTGCTTGCCATCATCAACCACTTGGCGGGCAAAGATGCTGGCAACAGCGGTGCGGTTGAAATTAGCTCTGCCTTTGTGGGTATGACCCCCTCTACTTACGGCACCAACAACCTGTACGTGTTTAACGCGGGACCGCACGAAGCCACGCTCCAGGTAGCCTTGAGCGAAACCTTCAAGGGGGATATGGATGAATTTCGGGACGCGCTACGCCGGGCAGTTCACGATCAGTTACCGGGTGTGAGCATCTCATATGAACCCATCGAACTGACCGACAAAATTATGAGTCAGGGAGCGGCTACGCCCATCGAAGTGCAGATAGGCGGCAAAAGCTTGCAAGACGGTCAGCAGTACGCCAAACGGCTGATGAACGGCCTACGGTCGATCCCCTACCTGCGTGACATTCGCATTAAACAGCCGCTGAACTACCCTACGCTCGACATCCAAATTGACCGGGTACGGGCCGGGCAGTTCGGCCTGACCGCCGATGACGTAGCGAAAAGTTTGGTGGCTGCTACATCGTCGAGCCGCTTCACGGCAAAGAACCTTTGGCTCGACCAGAAGAGCGGGTACGCCTACCAGGTGCAGGTGCAACTGCCCGAATCCGAGATGACTTCGCCCGAAGATATGGAAGCCATTCCGCTGGTCCGGGGGCAACTGCGCCCCACACTCGGCGACGTTGCGACCATCCAGCGAACCACCGTGCCGGGCGAGTTTGACCGCTCCGGGCCACGCCGGTTAGTGACGGTCTCGGCAAACATGTACCGGTCGGATCTCGGTACGGCCTCCCGCGATGTACAGCAGGTGATTGATGAACTGGGTACTCCGCCCAAAGGCACTACCGTTGAGTTGCTGGGCATGGCCCAACTGCTGACGGAAACGTTGAGCAGTCTGCAAACGGGCCTTGGGCTAGCCGTCGTGGTCATGCTGCTGGTGCTAACGGCCAACTTCCAATCGTTCAAGGTGGCTTTCGTGGTACTCTCGACCGTACCTGCCGTGTTGGCTGGAGCTTTAGGAATGCTGGTGCTCACCGGTAGTACGCTCAACCTGCAATCCTACATGGGGATCATTATGTCAGTAGGGGTGTCAGTTGCCAATGCTATTCTGCTCATCACCAACGCGGAACAACTACGGCTACAATACGACGACGCGGGTAAGGCTGCGCTCACGGCGGGCGGTATGCGGCTGCGCCCCATCCTGATGACGACCATCGCGATGATCGTCGGGATGGTGCCGATGGCACTGGGCGTGGGCGAAGCCGGCGATCAATCGGCTCCGCTGGGCCGGGCCGTGATCGGCGGGTTGTTTTTCTCGGCCATAGCCGCCCTGCTAATCCTGCCGGTGATTTTCGCTACGGTACAGGCCAAAACGTCCATTAAGTCGCCCTCGCTCAATCCCGAAGATCCCGACAGTGAGTACTACGATGGCGTAGATCCGCTCAAAAAACAACTACTCGTCACTAACCCGAATTAGCCACCTCCCCAACGCCCGGCTCCTGGGCACTACGAACAAACCGGTTCCTGACCGTAGTGCCAACGGGAGTTGGGCAGGGCACCAACCACAACGATATGAAACTGCGAATCATTTATTTGGTGCTCTTCGGAGGTAGTGCGGTGTTGCTACCGGCCTGTTCGTCGGAGTCGAAGAAGCCGACCGAAACGACAACTGAAACGGTCAGTCAGGTCGCTTACGAAACGGTGCCGGTCGTGGCCGAGCAACGGAGCAAGGCCCTGCAACTGCCAGGCGAATTTCTGGCGCGGTATGATGTCGCGTTGTTCGCCAAAGTAAACGGCTTCATCAAAACGTTGAGGGTAGACGTGGGCGACCGCGTCCGGCGCGGGCAGGTGCTGGCTGTGATGGAAGCCCCCGAACTCGATGCCGACCTAAACCGTGCTATAGCCGACCAACAAGCGGCCCGTGGGCGGCTGGAGGTGAGCAAACTTACATACCGACGGCTGGTGCAAACGGCCAAAACGCCCGGTGCCGTAGCTCCCCAGGAACTGGACGTCGCCAAAGGGCAACTCATGGGCGACAGTGCGGCCTATATAGGCAAAAGCCAGGTGGTAACTTCCGCCCGGCAGATGAAGCAGTACTTAGTGCTCACCGCCCCCTTCAATGGCATTATTACGGAGCGTTTGCTCAGCCCCGGTGCCTTTGTCGGGCCGTCGCAGAAAGACCCGCAACCCGTTCTGAAGTTGAAAGAAGTGGAACGGCTGCGGTTGCAGGTTACCGTGCCCGAAGTCTACGCCGGTCAACTGCGGCAGCACACGCCCGTTACGTTCTCGGTCAATGCCTATCCAGGTGAGACGTTCCGGGGACGCATCAACCGCATTTCTTACAACGTCGAGCGGGCGGTTCGGGCCGAACTGATCGAGATTGAGGTAAACAATCCGGGTCTGAAGTTGATGCCTGGTATGTTCACTCAGGTTGGCTTTCCGGTCCAACGTCGGGAGAAGAGCCTTTACGTACCCAGCACGGCGGTCGTCACCTCAATGGAAGGTACGTATGTGATCGCCGTGCGCGGGGGTAAAACGCACTACGTACCCGTGCAGATCGGCAACGAAACCGACGACCTCCTGGAAGTTATCGGCGGGCTGAAATCCGGCGAACCGGTCGTAGCCAAGGCTTCGGATGACATTCGTAACGACATAGCGATTCGAACATCGCCTGTTGCACCAGCCCCTAACGCCGTGGTGGTTCGCTAAACCCCCTGACAGTATGAGTGTATCGACGATTTTCATCCTCTTGCTGCTGGGTGCCCTCGCAGGCTACATCAGCGGTCTGGTTGGCATCGGTGGGAGCGTAATTCTGGTGCCCACGCTGGTGCTGCTGGGATTCAGTCAGTACCGGGCGCAGGGTACGTCGCTGGCCCTGCTGATTCCGCCCAGCCACAAACCTTGACGGGTTATGAGAACGAAAATTATTATCGCCGTTGACGATAGCACTCATGCTCCTCAGATTGCCCGTCAGGGTTTCGCACTGGCCCGCGAACTAGAAGCTGTCGTTTGTCTATACTGCGTCGTAGATGATGCCGGTGTCATTGGCGAAGGCTTGTACACCACGCAGGAAATCAGGCAGTCGATGTACGAGCGGGCCGAACACACCCTGCTAAAAATACAAAACGAAGCAGGCGACATAGACTGTCAGATGATGGTGCTGCCTGGTGATCCGGTTCAGACGCTGGGCCGTATCTGCCAGCAGCAGCAACCCCGCTACGTGGTGATAGGGGCGCACCGACATGAAAACGAAGCGCAAAAGCTGATGAGTCGAATGGCCGGGCACTTAATCGATACGTTGCCCTGCCCGCTGATATTGGTGCCCTGCTGATTGCTTCTGTAGGGACCTCGATTTTCACTAGTTGCGCTTAAAGGTACTCAACCCATGAAACGTATACCGTTGTTCTGTGGCCGTTCCCGATGGGCCGTTATAAGTGGTCCTCTTTTCTTTTTGGTGCTATTGGGATGCAGCCCCGAAACCATACAGGTAATGCATACGCCCGATGAGTTAGCTTCCATTGAGCCTACCTACCAACTGCGCCAGATTCGTCAGAAGGCCCACCTTCACCAGGTACTAGTTAACGATAGGGCCGGTCACAAACAGACCCTACCGGCTGATTCGGTTTGGGGTTATCAAACCAACCAAAACCACCTGTATCGGCTCTACCGGGACGATTGGTACGAGGTACTTCAGCGCGGGGCCGTCACTATTTATCGGAACGAAATCTGGGCTGGAGATGCCACGTGGGATAACTATTATTTTAGTTTGACTCTTACGGGAACAATACACAATCTGGATCGTCGAACCGCACGTATTGCTCTGAAAGAGGATGCTTGTATGCAACGGCTGCTGGCGCAAATGCGGAACCGGGACCTGCTTCGCACGGATAGCAAGGGGTCTTACGGTTTAACCAATGCCTACGTGTATTGTCATTGTCGAACCGCCCAAAAATGAGAGGCAGTGCTGCTTTGCCACAGCCTTTAGACAGCCATGATGGATATGATTGTGGCTTCACTTCAAAGAGTGTTACCTGCTTTCACTATGTCATCTATGAGTAACAGCCCCATCAACCGATTAGGCCGGGCGGGCATAAAAAAGCTCATTTTGTTTGTGTTATTGTGGGTTTATGGATATGGTAGCCGAGCGCAATCTTACATCTATGGGGCCACTCTGCCCATAAACCCTACCTTAGCCTACAATCTGGTGGAACCGCTACAACCAGAAACACCCTATCAAACACACCCGGCTCTTGCAGGAAGAACTTGTAACCATTAACAAACTATTAGGTAAGCTAGCGATTGTAGATGCTGGCTTATATAAGTCGAGAGCTGATGATTTATATCATTTTTTGGAAACGTTGCGCGCCGATAAGACAGATTATGGTTCAGAGCAGACGTACCAAGCAATCGTACATAGTTTGGAAATTATTACTAATATGGTGCGTAATGATTTAGCTATGTATAAGGATAAAATTGAGCAAATAAAGCTGAATGAAAAGCGACAGGAAATACAGAAGACAAATCCCAGAACGGCCCAAGTCTACAAGTTTACTCCCATACTGAATCACCCCAAATACGAGGCTCGCTATATTCATCTACTGATGGGAGATGAGATAATTACGCTAAAAAAAAGTGTCGGCGATTATTTTCAGATACAAAGCGGAACTTGGAAGGGATACATTCATAACAGCATGATTCGCTAAAAATGAGTTATAACAAGATTGAGCACGTACCCAACCAAGTCTTTGGCAACCTGACGCATCTCGTGGATGCGGTGCTGGTGTATTTAGCTCAACTGCGGGCCTACCCTAAAGGCCTTACGGCTTTGCTTCGTAAAAGGAGGTCCATTTTCTTTATAGACTAATCCACGCATCAATAACAATACTAAGAGTTGATGGAGCGCACAGCCCCCTGTATAAGTGACGCACGGTGTTAGCTAACCTTTCCACCCTTAGCCGCGTTGGGTACTCCGACTCGGCTACTCGAAAGTGATTATTGTCGCCGGTTACACGGCACTCACACCTGACGTACTAACACAAGTAACTAGGAGCTGAAGAAGGGTTGTAGATTTTTCAGCGTTGACGTTTTAAAAAGGTGAGGTAACCCGTTGATAACTCATAAATCGCTTGCACGGTTAAGGGCGTAGCGGGCCAGTAAAAGGCCACTACATCCCAGTCTGGTTCGTTAGGCTTATATACCGCCAAGAATGGTTGATAGCGATCTGCTTTCATCAGTCGTGACAGCAGCGTATCCGAGGACGCAATTCGATACAAACCGTAATTAGCATCCGTTCTTTTCTGTTCATACACGGCGCGTGCCTGCTCAACTAAGCTGATCTTTTGCTCAAGATTGAATGATTTTAGGTTTATTTCTTGACTAATAATCACCTCCAAGTAATAGATTTTAGCCGTGTAGTTACCGATTGCGGCCAATCCAGCCGTAGTGGGATAACCTGATACAACGACAGAGCGATACTTGTCCAATAGGTGAACAGACCTATCTTCTCGGTTCGACAAATCGTTTAATCCTCGAAATTTGGTGCTTACTAGTCGGTAGCCACTTTGAGGGTTAACCCCAGCATCAATCAATGAGATGTTTGGATAGGCTAGGCAAGTTTCGATCAGGCTCCGGGTGGTCAAACACTGGCTTATGTTGGCTGGTAAGTTCACGTAAGCCTCCCTTTCAGCTATCGTCATAGACGAGTTAGCAGGAATGGAAGGAAATTGGTACGCCTTATCGGGTTCTACACCGCACGGATCTTTGGATTGACAGGCGAAAAGACACAACAGTGTAGTTGGTACGAATAAATGCAAGGTAAACAGTGTCTTTTTCATGAACGATGTAGCGGTTGAGTTAGCTCAGTTGTAGACCTAAAAGTGAACCAAGAGGTTGGAAGTTATGACATTTTTTATGGCCGGTGTTGCTGAATGATGCAGGCTGATGTTAGGGTTGTGGAGCGGGGATAGGGTGCGCCATAGGTACGTGCTGTCGGACGGAGGTAGGAGCCGCCGCAAGTGCGCTCTGTCGCAAGTAAGTTGGATCTGTCGGCTGTGGGTAAAAATGGCGACTAAGTACGTCCTGCCCCGCGTAGGTAGGGCTTGTCGCCGGTACGTTGGCACCCAAGAAAAAATCCTTCAACATGCTAATCTACAGTACGTTATCTCTTGCTTTGGCCCAACTTATTAAAGTGTGCAAATTCGCGGAATCACAAAAAACTACATAGAACTGAGACTTATCTCTCACTACAGTGCTAGTAATTCACTGAATCGAAATATCAAGTATTTATTTCAACTGGCTTTTGCAACGAATGTGCAGCTACAATTCAAACCAAAGTCTAAAAAATAATTTCATCTTTTGTCCCCACTATGTTTTTTCAAAGCAGGACCAGCTCGTCGGAGGAAAGCGAGCTTATTAGTCCAGTTCAACAGTCCGCTTGCTTTCTGATTAGGATGGGCGAATTAACAGCTTTCTGCACTTCTTTCCTTGCTTGGCCTGAAGTAGCCTATACCGTGTGAAGCTGCTTGTTTGCGGAAAGTCTCTCCAAAACTTGCCAGCATTGGTATAAGCCGCGCGGTACGTGGTAACAGCCTTTCCATTTACCGCCTTTCAACGGCAGCAGCACCTCGCCCCGGCGGTTCAAATAACCGTACCATTCGCCATGCGTGGGATCGGGAAAGTGCGACCACGTGTAGTCGTGCAGGCGCACGAACCAGTCCCAGCATTGCTGATTGCCAGTCAGATGGTAGCCTTTGAGTAAGCTTATCAGCGTCTCTACGTGCACCCACCAAAGTTTTTGGTCCCATTCCAACTGCTGGGGCGGGTGACCATCGGCATCCATGAAATATAGGATACCCCCATATTCTTTGTCCCAGGCATAGTTGAGCGTATCGAGCGTAATCTTCACGGCCCGTTCCATGAGTGCACGATCATCCCGTCGAGCGGCCAAATCCATGATAAACCACATGGCTTCGATGGCATGGCCAGGATTGAGCAACCGCCCCTCAAACGAATCGGACACCTGACCATCCGGCGTTACGTTTTCGCGGATTAGGCCAAGGTCTGCATCGTAAAATACGTCCATGACTTCATGAATACACGTTTCAATCGTCTGGTCAACCTGATCGCGGTCCAGCAAGTGCTCGATCTCCAGCGCGAGGTTGCACAGAATCATTGGTAGGGCAAAATTCTTTAGTGGGCGCGTACCAGCCACGGCTTTGCTCCATTGGCCTTTGGGGTTCTCCTGCCGGGCCAAAATCCCCTCAAACGTCATTTTGGCAATGTGCGCGTAGGCATCGCGGCCCGTCGCTATTGACAATTGGCCGAACGCCATTGTTGCAAAACAATCGGAGAAAATGTTGTACGGCTGCACCAAGGGACGCCCTTCGCGGGTCAGGGAAAAATACCAATTGCCGTCCTCAGCACGACCGTACTTTTCTAAAAAGTCGGCTCCATACTGCGCCATTGCCAGCCAGTCCGCTCGCCGTCCCTGCGAAGTGGCCTCTCCACTTTCTTGGCCTAAGCGGTTGTACAGCATGGCAAACGTCCAGACCTGCCGGGCTTGCAACCAAACAAATTTGTCCGTGTCATACACGTGGCCCTGCCGGTCTAAGCAGGTAAAAAAACCGCCGTGTTCGTGGTCTACCGAATGCCGTTGCCAAAACGGAGTCACGTCGTTCAATAGGGCATTGCGGTACTGCCGGGCGTAGTGTTGAGGAGTCATTTAAGACAGTGATTTTCGTGAAGAACCCGGACCCACTGGACGTACCCAGCCCCGTTGAGATGCAGGCCGTCGTTGGTATAGCGGGGGTCTAATTGACCATCCGGGCCAGCTAAGTAGGGATGAAGGTCAACGTAGCGCTGACCCGTTTGAGCGGCAATGATTCTCAATGCATTATTAAGAATGTGAATGTGATTGGCTTTACCCTGATGCCGCGCAAATTGTGGGAAGGAACTATTTGTAGGCAGTATACTTTGCAGATAGATCGTTGTGCGGGGTGATGCTTCCCTGATTTGCCGAACGATTCGCCTATAGTTTCGGATAATCAGGCTGTCAGGAATATCCCGCGACAGATCGTTTATGCCAATCATCAAAAAGATTTTGGCGGGCTGTGAGGCCGTGACTTCATCGAGCCGGGCCAGTACGCCGAACGACGTATCGCCCGAAATACCCCGGTTTTTCGCCCGCTTGTTTCCAAGCAGTTCAGCCCACTCAGCCGTGTCTGTAATGCTATTTCCTAAAAAAATAATCTCCCTCTTCGTGTTGGGCAACAAGGCGTACAGTGAGCTTTTCTGTTCATAATACGTCGTGCGAAACGTCGTATCGTAAGCCGGTGTTTGGGCAAGAGCTTCCGGCGCAATTAGGCTCAGTAGTGCCCCAATGCTAAGGTGCCAGCCAGTCATAGCGGAAACGAGCGTACGTAATTTGTGTATAGTTGTCTTTCTCGTAGAGCAGACCGATTTGTCCGTTGGCCTGTACGATTAAATCAGAATAGGCCGCTGAACCGGGGTAGATCTCCTGGCCTAGCGACCAAGTTTGCCCGTCGTCTGTACTCACGCGCACCGTCAGTTTTTCGCGTTTAGACTGGCTGTTCAAGTTGGAAAAGAGCAGCACCGTTCGCCCGTTTGGTAATCGGTGGTTCAGCATACTACCCTGACAAACCGGGTCGGGTAGTTCGTGAGCGACTCGAACACCAGACCAGGTTTGACCGGCATCGGGCGTGGAGGCCAGTAACCTTGCTTTCACATCGCCCGACTGGTTACGAATGTTCATCAATAGGCTCCCTGTAGAAGTTTCGGCGGCGGTGCTCTCGTTGCCGCCCGGATAAGCCACGGAGGGTGTCAATTTCCAGGTACGTCCGTGATCATCCGAATAGAACCCGTGCGCGTAATAGTCCCGAAACTGGCCCTGCGGTGTTCCCTCAGAATGATTAGCGGCGACAAACAGGCGACCCCGGTAGCGTCCGTTCTGGATTTGTAACGCGTGTCCCGGTGTATTGGCGTAAGATCGCCAGTCTTCCTTGAAGGCATACTGCGGGTTTACGCTCGGCTTGTTAGGGCGCGATACCTGGGTGGTAATGTTAACGGCATCCGACCAACTTTGGCCACCATCCGTGCTGGCTTTGTACCAAACTTCACGGATCGCTTTTCCATTACGCACGTCGCCCTCCGAAGCGGTGCCCGTATTGTAGATCATGAACAGCCGACCTTTTGGGTAAGCCGGATCAGTCAGGTCAAAAACGGGTGCCGGGTTGCCGGCCTGGGCCTCTCCGTAATCAGCGACTACCCGCACTGGTCCCCAGGTCTGGCCGTTATCCCGGCTTGCTCGTGACACGATGTCTACGTCGCCATAATCACCGCAATCGGTTTTTCGCCCTTCGGCAAATGCCAGCAGCTCCCCTTTGGGTGACTTGACAATCGCCGGGATACGATAGCAGAGATAGCCGTCTTCTCCATTTTTAAAAACGACGTTCTCAACCACAGGCGACGAACCAGGCGAAACGGAAGCACCTCCGGGCTGAGCCGGTAGCGGGCGACATCCCACACCCAGGCTGAGCAAAACGAGCAAGAAACGGTTCATTAAGTTTAGAATAAACGTTGAAAGTGGTTCTCAAAGTGATTTCGCATGGCGTTGCGAAACGTCTCAGGGTTACCGTGCTGTAACACATCGACCAGCCCCCGGTGCGAGACGAACTTCTTATGCTGGATCGGTTTCTTGAGTATGCCGCTCTCATGAACGTACTGAAACGTAGGCAGTAGCATTCGCTGAAACCGGCGCAGGGTGTTGTTTCCCGCGATATCGTACAGCTTGCCGTGGAAACGTACCTCCTGCTCCGGGTCGAACAGGGTGGCTTCGGCATTGTTGGGTTCGTTGGCGACGATAGCGTACAGTTCATCGATATCGGCCTGTTGAATCCGCTCAAATAGCAGGTCGCCCATGCCAATCTCCATCACCATACGCAGTTCAAAAATGTCGCGGAGTGTCTCGTCATCAAGAATACCGGGATAGAGCGTCTTTTCTAAGATGCCCAGCAGATCGGGGTTAGTGATGACCGTGCCGCGCTTCTTCTTGGTATCGATCATCCCCCGCATGCGGAGCCGCAGCAGGGCCTCCCGGATGACCGTACGACTAACCCCCAACTGAACAGCTAGTTCAACCTCTTTGGGAATCACATCACCAGTCTTGAACTGCTGCTCCCGAAAAAAGTGGAGAAGGTCCGTTTCCGCTTTATCGACCAATGAGCCTGATTCCTGTCCGACAAGATTCTCATGTATAAGGTCGTAATTCATATTATGTATGATTTAATAGTATGCAAATATATGTGTATCACCGTTAAAGCAAAGGTTTACTGGGAAAATTTATTTTTGCTGACTGCATACAAGTATAAAGTATAACATAATAACTTTGTCAAGTCATACTTAATACCAAAAACAGGCCTGTTTATGAATACGACACCTCTACTTTGTCATTACGGGCGACAACAGATCATACTTATCCTTGGTATGCTGCTGTCACTAAGTACCTACGCCCAGGTATCTCCCCGGCAGGGCGTTGTTCGGGATTCCCGCACAGGCGAAACGCTGCCGGGCGTTAACGTAACCATCAAAGGCACCGGAGTCTCGGACCCCACCCGCGGCACTGTCACCGATCCCGATGGCAAGTTTAGCATCAACGCTGAGTCGGCGAATGTGCTGGTCTTTTCGATGATCGGCATGACCACGCTGGAGGTACCGGTAGGCAATCAGACGCAGCTTGACGTTCGGCTGGTTGAGGGCGAACGCAGCTTAGACGAGGTCGTCGTAGTGGGCTACGGACAGCAGAGTCGCCGAACGCTTACCGGATCGGTGGCCAGCATCGACCAGTCCGTATTTAAATCAGTACCACGCACAAACGTCGGTACGGCTTTGCAAGGCACCGCGCCGGGTATTCGTGTGCAACAAACAACGGGTCAGCCAGGCGCAACACCTAGCATTGTCTTTCGGGGTGGAACCGACTTTAATGGATCTGGTTCGCCTTTGGTGGTGCTCGATGGCGTGATTGTTCCCTCCCTGTTTGGTATTAACATGGAAGATGTGGAAAGCATCGACCTCCTGAAGGACGCCGCTTCGACGGCCATTTATGGAGCGCGGGCATCCAACGGCGTAATCCTGGTCACTACGCGCAAAGGCAAAAAGGGACGTACCTCAGTAACATACAGTTACAAAACGGCCCAAAACAACATTCGCCGCAACCCGTTGCCTTACATGAGTGCCGAAGACTACATCCGGTGGAACCGACGCGGATTGGCCAGTCGCTACGAGGCGGCTCAGGCCGACAATAACGTCGCCGAGATGAATAATGCCCGCAACCAGTTGACGGGTGCGTGGGGCTGGGGCCTCAACTCCGGCTGGACAGCCCCCGATGGCAAATATTCAACGCAGTTGGTTACCAATGCCAACCGTCGGTTGCTCAGTGATCCACAGTACCGCCTGTTGATCGACCGTAACCCGTTTAACCCCACTCAACTCGACAGCATCGTCTTTCGGTCCACCTCCCAGCGAGAACTGGAAGACCTGATTCTCCAACAGAGTACGCTTAAGGAACACTACTTAAACGTGGCAGGTGGCAACGATCAGGGCAATTTCGCGCTGGGTTTAGGGGGCATCAAAGACAATGGCATCCTGATCGGTTCGTCGTTGAGCCGCATCAATATGAACTTCAATGGGGGCCTAAACGTCGGAAAGAATTTGGTGGTCAACCTGAATCTATCGGGCTACGACGCCAAGACATCACCCTCGTACCTCACTGCCGACGGAGATGGCGGACTGACGGGGGGCGTGATTCAACGCTTCACAGGCATTGCGCCGACCGTCCGGCTGACGCACGACGTAACAGGGGCGATCTTGCCCGGTGTGGACGGTAGTACGTTAGGCAACCCGGCCTACTTCCAGGACAAGTTTTTCAACCAGACTTTAGAGCAACGCTACACAGGTGGTTTGAACGTAGAATACACGATCATGCCCGGTTTGAAAGCACTGGCGTCCGCATCGGGCTACTACCGATACACCACTGGCGAGAGCTTCACCAAAGCCTACATCAATGGTACGGGCGGGGCACTGATTAATACCCGCAACGCGTCGTTTGCCAACCAAAGGGAAAGTCAGTACCAGTACAACGGGTTCCTCCAATACGCTAAAGAGGTGGGCAAGCACAATTTGACGGTGCTGGCCGGGGGTGAGTTTTACGAGTTCCGGCGCTATAACTACGGCGCAACAGCTAACCTTGGGGCCACCGACTTCATTCCATGGCTGTCGGCCTCGACGGCGGCGGTGGGGGTACCAACCTCTTCTTTTTCAAGCTGGCAACGTTTAGCCTCTATAATTGGCCGGGTAAACTACACCTTCGACAACCGGTACCTGCTGACGGTCAACGCCCGCTACGACGGTACGTCTAAGTTGATAACAAATCGGTATGGCTTTTTTCCTGGCGTGTCGTTGGGCTGGAACCTTCACTTCGAAGACTTCTACGCCAAATTGGGGGTGAGTCGGTACATCAACACGATCAAGCCCCGCATAAGCTGGGGCGAAAACGGCAGCATCAACCCCCTTGGCAGCAACGGATTACCGCTCATCGGTGATTACGCTACGATTCCTCAGTACGGCAGCGTGGGCATCTATAACGGACAACCGGGTTTTGCCGCTGGCGCAATTACCAACACGGACCTGCGCTGGGAGAGAGCCAATACGCTCAACTTTGGTCTGGACCTGGGGCTGCTCAACAACCGGGTGACCATCATTGCCGACTACTTTATCCGCAATGTTTACGACAAAATTAGTACGCTGAACATCCCGGCCTGGACAGGCTACAGCACCTACGTCACTAACGTAGGGCAGCTACAGAACCGGGGGATCGAGTTGGATATTCGCACGAACATCATCAGGCCGTCTAAGCCAGGTGGCTTAGCCTGGAATGTCAATGCCAACCTGTTTCATGTTCGTAACTACGCCGTAAAGCTGCCCAACAACGGATTGGATCTCAACCGGCAAGGCTCCATTCAAGTTTATGACCCCGCGCAAGGCCGCTTGGTCTGGGTGGCAGGTTTGCAGGAAGGGAAGCGCGTGGGTTTAGACGAGATCTGGGCACCAGCTTTTGATGGTGTCTACAAGTCGCAAGCTGACCTCGACGCACGGGCAAACTTCGTCAATACGTACCTGCCCTACATCAACAAACGCATCAAACTGCTGGGCGATGCTCGCTGGCGCGACGCCGATCAGAACGACACCCTTGATTTTCGGGACAACGTGTTTGTGGGTCGTACTACGCCCACCATTCAGGGTGGTTTCTCGTCGAGCGTGAGCTGGAAGGGCTTCACCCTGTACGGCCAATTCGATTATTCGCTTGGATTTGTTATCGCCAACCAGATGTACCTGCGTGGCATGTCGCAGGTGCAGGGGTCACAAAACGGCCCGGCGGACGTAACCCAAACCTGGACACCCGACAACCCATCCGCTACGTTGCCTCGGTACTACTGGGCCAACTATGGGCGCAATTACTTTACGGATGCGGGCGGGAACAGCACACCACCTGCTAACTACTGGCAGAAAGGCGATTATTTGGCCATGCGCGAGGTAACCATCAGCTACGACGCACCTACCCAACTCATGGAACGGCTTGTCCGTAACCGGATCAAGAGCCTGCGGGTCTTTCTGACCGGCTCAAACCTGGTGTATTTCACAGGCTACAACGGCACCTTCCCCGAAGTGGGCGGTAACGATGTGGGCCGATTCCCCCTCCCCAGAACCATCACGTTAGGTGCCACGATTGGCCTTTAATTAACCGCAGACTGACTATGAAACGGATACTATCCTATTTTGCCCTGACCAGCCTGTTTAGTTTAGGAACGGGCCTGTTTTCCTGCCAACAGCAATTGGACGAAGTGACCCCGCAGACCTCGCTCAATCAGCAACTGGCCCTGACAGATGCCAACGCGGCCCTGACGCTCTACAACGGGGTGTATGCCTCCCTACGTACTTATCAGGCCACCTTCGTTACGCTCGGCGAGATGCGCTCCGACCTGTGGGCCGACGGGCTATACACAGAGTCGGAAGATGCCACCCTAAAGCAGTACTGGTCGCATAATATCAGTCGCAACAACGTACCGGCAACCAACTGGGCGGGCTTCTACACCCTGATTGACCGCATCAACACGGTCATTAAGTTGTTCCCAAATTCTCCCTTAGAGGAGGCTAGCCGGAACCGGTACTTAGCGGAGATGTACGGCTTGCGGTCGTATGTCTACTATACAATGCTACGTACCTGGGGCGGGGTGCCCATTACGGCTGAACCCGTGACGGCGGTAGGTGAATTAACTCAGCTTTACAAGGCCCGCTCGACGCCCGAAGAGGTGATGAAGCAAATCAAAAGTGATCTGGAGCAATCACTGACGCTGTTTGGCGGTATCAATACGTTTACCACCAAGCGGGTGTATTGGAACCGGGCCGCGACGCTGACCCTGAAAGGGGATGTTTACATTTGGTCAGGTACGCATCTAGGGGGCGGCAGCACCGACTTCACCACGGCTAAGACCGCGCTGGAAGAGGTAAAGGCACTGCCTACACTTGGTCTGCAAGCCAACTACGCCGATGTTTTCGACCCAACGAAAAAAGCCAATAACCGCGAGATCATTGTGGCATTAAACTTCGAGAAAAACGAAGTAGTGCAGTCGGCCTATACCAGTTTCCTGGTCAATACGACGCAGGCGGGTACGTTACTGCTCGATGCCGTACCGGGACCCGGCACGCCGGTTAACGCGGCGTATCCGCTCGTAGCCGGAGCCAGCCGGGTAGGCATATCGCCGGCATTGCTCGCCCGGCTGACGGGTGCTCCTGCCGATCAACGAATCCGAAATTCGTTTCGCATTATGTACCGTAACACAAGCGGCAACCCGGTAGCAGGTGTGCTACTGACCAAGTTCATCGGGCGGGTCGATGCGGGCGTGCAGCTTTACGATAACGATTTTCCGCTCTATCGCTACGCGGATGTGCTGTTGTTGTTGGCCGAAGCGAACACGAAATTGGGCAATGATCCTTCAGCGGACATCAACGCGATTCGTGCCAGGGCTTATGGAACAGGCTACGTACGTTATGTCAGCGGGAATGAGCAGGCGAATATGGATGCCATTCTAGAAGAATACCTGCGGGAGTTTATCGGCGAAGGCAAACGCTGGTGGGCCTTGCGCCGGGCGGGTGACGCTTACGTTTTTCGCAATGTCAATTCGGCTTATCTACCTGCCACACAAGCATACAAGCTACTACTTCCTATTTCTGTTACGATGCTCAACAGCGATCCTAAGCTGACGCAAACCCCTGGTTATTGAGTTAATTTTCCTCATATGTTGGTAGTCTGGTCGTGCCTCCGGTGAATTACCGGGGGTACCCTTTACACTAACACAGCAACAATGACACACATACCTAAAATTAACGGGTTAGTGGCGGCTCCGTTTACGCCCATGCACCCCAACAGTGATCTAAACCTCGACCTGATTCCTGACTACGCCCGTTTTTTGGTGCACAACGGGGTGAAGGGCGCCTTCATCGGCGGATCAACGGGCGAGGGCGTTTCGCTTTCTTTTACTGAAAAACTGGCCTTGCTCCGTGCTTGGGGTGAGACGACCGAGCCAGACTTGCAAAAAATCATGCTCGTCGGGGGTACGTCGCTGACTGAAAGCCGCGAACTAACCCGCGAAGCGGCTCAGTCTGGGTTCGATGCCGTGGCCGTACTGGCTCCGTTTTACTTCAAGCCAACCAGTGCGCAGGTACTGGCTGACTTTTGCGTGCAGGTCGGCGAGGCGGCACCCGAAGTGGGATTGTACTTCTACCACATCCCGGCTCTGACTGGTGTGACGATATCAATGCTTCAGTTTCTGGAAGCCATTGATGGCCGGTTGCCCAATTTCCGAGGCATCAAATACACGCACAACGACCTGATGGAGTACCGGCAGTGCCTGCTCTTCGACGGGGGCAAGTATGACCTGCTGTGGGGTTGGGACGAAATCTTTCTGGCGGCAATGGCAATGGGCGCACGGGGAGCCGTAGGCAGTACGTTCAACTACGCGGCTCCGGTGTACCACGAATTAATGGAAGCCTTCGATAAAGGCGATATAAGCCGGGCGCAACAGATGCAAGATCAGTCCATCGCTATCGTTCGGTTGCTGGGCAAGTATGGCGGCATTGCTACGGGCAAGGCGTTCATGCGGGCCGTTGGCTTAGACTGCGGTACGTTCCGCCTGCCGGTGCAGAACATGACAGACGAACGGTACGAGGACTTTCTTCACGATTTGTCGACCATCCAGTTCGATCAATATGCGTCTCAACCGATCACTCAGGCGGAATCGGTTGGTCTGTAAGCTGTGCCTGCTGCTATGGGCCGGACAGGCCGTCGCGGTGGCACAGACGCGGCTGCGCAGCACTGACTTGCCCCCACTACCGATGCAACAAGACAAACCGAATCCGGGTGTAGCGGGGGCTTTTGCGGGCATCAGCCACGGGGTGCTACTGGTGGCAGGTGGAGCTAATTTTCCCAATGGCTACCCCTGGCAGGGCGGCACGAAAGTCTGGCATTCGACGGTGTACGCGCTGGTCAAACAAGGCCGTAGCTACGACTGGCAGACTGTTCAACCCCTTAGCAGACCAGTAGGCTATGGGGCTTCAGCAGTCTGGCAGAATCAGGTGATCTGCGTAGGGGGTAACGACGCATCCCGTCGATACGCCGACGTGTTTACGCTCATTTGGGATGGAGCAGCAGGGCGGTTACGTACCGATTCGCTACCCGCCTTGCCCGTAGCCGTAGCGAATGGAGCAGCAACGGTTGCTGGCGATACGCTTTACGTAGTTGGGGGCGAATCAGACCGGGGCACCGAGCGGAGTCTGTACGCGCTGAGTCTGCTACACCCCGCTTCAGGCTGGCTTAAACACGCTGATCTGCCGGGGCCCGCACGAGCGTTCACGGCCTTAGTAGCGGCTGGCGGACAGCTCTACGTACTGGGCGGGCGGCAAACGGCGGCTGGGAGAACGACGGTTTATGCCGATGCGCATGCCTACCAAATAAGGGATGGCCTTTGGAAGCAACTTCCAGATCTGCCCACACCGCTTTCGGCGCACGGAGCAGTGGCCACACCCGACGGGGCCGTTTGGGTGTTGGGAGGCGACACGGGTGAACGACTGGCCCAAATCGAGCAGCTCAACAACCAAATTGCCCAACAGCCCACCGGTTCGATACGCGACAGTCTGACAGTACGTCGAAACGCCCTTCAGCGCGATCACCCCGGTTTTTCAAGGGCTGTCTGGGCGTACCGACCGCAAGCCCGACGTTGGTTGAAACGGGGTGAGTTACCGTTTGCTGTACCTGTCACGACACCATTAGTAGCCGCGCCGGGTGGCTTCATGCTACCGAGTGGCGAAGTATCACCGGGCGTCCGAACGCCTGCCTGTCGGCGCGTTGCTTTTTGAAAAATTAATTGGTTGAACCAATGCGAAGAACGCTAATTATAGGACTGATCGCCTGGGTTCTTCCGTCACTAACGGAAGCACAGATTCGACTGGCTGAGTTTTGGCAGTCGGGCATGGTTATTCAGCGCGGCCGACCAATCACGGTCTGGGGCTGGGGCAAGCCCGGCAGTATCGTACACGTGCGGCTGAAAAGGGAAGAACGTCTGATGACCGTTGCTCCAGATTCCATGTGGCAAGTTCAACTGTCGGCTCGCCCTGCTTCAACAACGCCGTTACAACTGACGCTCCGGTCTGACTCCGTCACTATTGAGCTAACTAACTTACTTGTGGGCGACGTATACCTGTGCGCGGGTCAATCAAATATGGCGTTTCCGGTGGCAGGGGATCGACACGCTGCCCAAACGCTTTCCGTAGCGTCTAACTCCCTGCTTCGACTCTACAACCGGGTACCTGGTGCTTTCCGCTACAACGAACCTTTCAAAGCCAGTGATGCCGCTCACCTTGTTCCCGACCGATATTATAAACCAGGAAAGTGGCAGATGGCCGATTCCGCATCGGTGCGGCCCTTCTCGGCGGTGTGCTATTACGCAGGCCGACAGGTGCAGCAAACGACAGGCGTACCAATTGGTCTTTTGCACGTGGCAGTCGGCGGCTGTCCGGCGGAAGCGTGGATGCAGCCAGAACTTGACACGCCCGACACGCTGCTCCGCGCCGTTTTTGGTCGCGACTGGTGGGCCAATCCGGCTCTCGAACCCTGGTGTGTGCAGCGTGGTCACGAAAATTTAGATTCGCTTATTCAGGCCGGGTATCCCGTACCGCGTGGACCGTTGGGGTTTAATCATCCCTACCAGCCCGGCTTTTTATACCAAGCGGCCATCGCCCCCATGACGCGGCTGCCCATCAAAGGCGTTTTATGGTATCAGGGCGAGAGTAACGCGCTTAGCCTGGCCCGCGCCCGGCAGCACGAGCACCTGTTTCCCCGGCTGGTAGCGGGGTGGCGTCAGGCCTGGAAACAACCGGATCTGCCGTTCTACGTTTGCCAGTTGTCGTCGATCAGCACCGAGAAAGGATACCGCTCTGAATACTGGCCGCTATTTCGCGACGGACAACGGCGGCTGACTGCCCAACTACCCTATGTAGGCATGGCCGTTACGAGCGACGTGGGCCACCGAACTGACGTGCATCCGACCGACAAAAAAACTGTAGGTGAACGACTGGCCCGCGTCATTCTCCGCCAGACGTACCGGCAACCCTTACTGGCCGCACCTTTACCTCTTCGGGTACGTCGGCGGGCGGGGGAGTGGGTACTTCGGTTTAAAGACACCGGTACTGGTCTCCAAACCGCCGACGGTCAGGCTGTTCGCGGTTTTGCGGCGGGCGACGCTACGGGTCCACAAACCGACCTATCCGCCCGGCTCGATGGCAAGCAGATCGTGCTGACGGGGCCACGCACGGGGCGGTATCTGTACTACGGCTGGCAGCCCTTCAGCACAGCCAACGTGGTCAATAGCGCAGGTTTGCCCTTGACCACCTTTCAACTGCCCTTACCATGAGAACGGCCTTCACCATCAGTTTATGGCTGCTCGCGCTGACTCCGGTTTTGGCAGCACGGCCCGCCTTACTCCCGGCTCCCCGGCAGGTAACGTGGACGGGGGAAGCCTTTTCCTTACGGAGGGCCGTTCGGGTATGGGCCCGTGATAATCAGGGGGTTGCCGTAACCGACTCAGTCACGGCTTTTCTAAACCAGCATGGCGCACGAGCGGTGCGGAAGCAGCTCGATACACCAGACAGCGAGGCAATAGCAGAGCTTCGGCTCGAACCAATCGGTGCGTTTAGTAACAAGCCGGAGGGGTACTCTCTGACTGTCTCCAACCGGCGAATCGTACTGACGGCGGCGACTGAACAAGGACTTTTCTGGGCTTACCGAACCCTTCAGCAATTGGTGCTGACCGGGGAAGTTCACTCGCTGGCGGGTTGCCGCATCATGGATTATCCGGCCTTCCCTGTTCGGGGCCTGATGCACGACACAGGCCGAAGTTTCATTCCGCTCGACACGCTCCGTCAGCATCTCGATGTGTTGTCGCGCTACAAACTCAATACGTTCCACTGGCACCTAACCGAAGACCTTGCCTGGCGGTTGGCCAGTGACAGCCTGCCCCAGCTTACCGATGCCCGCACGATGGAACGTGACCCCGGTCGATTTTATACCAAGCAGCAGGTTCGGGAACTGTTGACCTTCTGCCGACAGCGACATATTCAGGTCATTCCCGAACTGGACATGCCGGGGCACAGCGCAGCATTCCGACGTGCGACTGGATTTGATATGCAGTCAGAGGAGGGCAAACAGGTGGTGAAGCGGCTACTTCGGGAAGTTTGCGCCCTGTTCGATGTCCCGTACATCCACATTGGCACCGATGAGGTTGGTTTTCGCGATTCCACGTTTGTGCCGACGATGGTGGCCGTCGTGCGCGAATGCGGCAAACAGGCCATTGGCTGGTATCCAGGCGGAGCGATGGACACGCTGGCCATACGCCAACTCTGGATGAGCGCGAAAAAGCCGCTGCCATCGATGCGGGTCATCGAGTCGCGTAACCTTTATCTAAATCACTTTGCTACCCAAGCCGATCTGATCAGTTTGTTTCAGCGCAACGTCTGCGACGTACCCGAAGCAACACCCAGGCACCTGGGCGCGATTGCCTGCATCTGGAACGACCGCCGACCGGCTGACGTGGCGCAGCTTGAACAACTCAACGGCCTGTATCCGGTACTGCTCACTCTGGCCGAACGTACCTGGCGCGGGGGCGGGCAACCCGAAACCGACGCGGGAGTCGTACTGACCAACCAGTCAGCTTTTGCCGAATTTGAAGCGCGTTTACTGATTCATAAACGGCAGCACTTTAGCGAACGCCATTTTCCTTATGTTCGGCAGAGCCGCCTTCATTGGCGCATTCTGGCTCCGTTTCCGAACGGCGGTAATCTGGCGGTTCAGTTTCCGCCCGAAGAAGGCAAGCTGGACTACCCGACCATTCCGGCTACCGGCGCGACCGTCTACCTGCGGCATACGTGGGGGCCGTCGGTCGTGCGGGCGTACTTGCGTGATCCGCAACCGAACCACACGGCCTATGCCTATACGTATGTGTATTCGCCCAAGCAACAGCACGTAGGGATGTGGGCTGATTTTCATAACTATGGCCGCTCCGAGAAGGATGCATCGCCCCCAGCCGGAGCCTGGGATTATAAAGGCAGTGCCCTCTGGCTGAACGACGTGCAGGTAACACCGCCCGACTGGCAGCAACCCGGTTTTCGACCCACCAGCCTGGAACAACCCTACCGGAATGAATCCTACGAAGTCCGGCAGCCCATGCCCGTTCTGCTCCGAAAAGGCTGGAACAAAGTGCTGGTCAAGCTGCCCGTCGGCGCGTTCAGCACACCAGAATACCGATTGGTCAAGTGGTTGTTTACGTGTGTGTTCGTGCGTCGGCATGGGTGGCATTGGGAAACTGCCGATGACCTAATTTTCGCGCCGGATCGTAGAATAAAACCAGTCAAGCCGATCCGCTAACCCGACGTCTTATTTATGCAAACCAACGCCGTTACCGAATCAACCACGAACCCCGTCAACACCCGATCTGCTTGGGTGATTGTGGGCTTGCTATGGGTTGTGGCTTTGCTGAACTACCTGGACCGGCAAATGCTGGCGACTATGAGGCCCGCCATGCAAGGCGATATTCAGGAGTTGGAATCAGCTACTAATTTCGGCTATCTGATGGCCATTTTTCTCTGGATTTATGGCTTCACGAGTCCCCTGTCAGGTCTGATTGCAGATCGGTATTCCCGCAAATGGATTATTGTCGGTAGTCTGGCCATCTGGTCGGGTGTTACGCTGGCGATGGGCTACGCGACTACGTTTGGTCAACTGTGCTGGCTTCGGGGCATCATGGGCATTAGCGAAGCTCTCTACATTCCGGCAGGCCTGTCACTTATCGCCGATGTACATTCATCCAAAACCCGGTCGCTGGCAGTAGGCCTGCATATGACCGGCCTCTATATGGGTCAGGCCCTGGGCGGGTTCGGAGCCACTATTGCCAAATCTTATTCGTGGACATCGGCCTTTCAGGGATTCGGGCTGGTTGGGCTGGTCTACGCCCTAATCCTGGCCGTTTTTCTAAGAACGGGCCACGAACGTCCTGTAACGTCTTCATCAACACCGGATAAAGCCAGTCAGCCAAACCAGACGACGGTGCTGGCGGGCCTTCGTGTATTGCTGACAAACGTATCGTTTTGGGTAATCCTGCTCTACTATGCCATCCCGAGTTTACCGGGTTGGGCTACCAAGAATTGGCTACCGACGTTGGTGTCTACGAACCTGGGCATCGACATGGCGCAGGCGGGACCGTTGGCGACCATCGCCATTGCATTCGCCTCCTTTATAGGCGTGTTAGTCGGCGGCATTTTGTCGGACCGGTGGGTGCAGCACAACGTTCGGGGACGAATCTACACCAGTGCCATCGGCTTGTCTCTGACGATTCCAGCACTGGTGCTGATGGGCTTTGGTCATTCGTTGGTTCCATTGGTCGGAGCCGCTCTTTGTTTCGGCGTTGGCTACGGCATGTTCGACGCGAACAACATGCCGATTCTGTGCCAGTTTGTGGCACCCCAAAGCCGGGCTACCGCCTACGGGATCATGAACATGACAGGTGTATTCGCCGGTGCCTTTGTCACAAACTGGCTGGGCAAATCGCAGGATGCCGGGCATCTGGGACAGGATTTCGCGCTGCTGGCGGGCATTGTCGTGCTGGTACTCATTGTTCAACTGACCCTGCTCAAACCGACCGCCATCGACTTCACCGTGACTCACTCGGAGCGGACCACCGACCAGCCCATTCGCCCCAACGCCTCTTAGTTAAACTCACACTGGCATACGCCTCCTCATTTCAGTATCATGTTCAACTCGTTATTACTTGCTCAACTTGACATCGCTCCGTCTTTCACCTCGTTTGAACGCGTACCTGTGCAAATTTTCTCCGATGCCAACCAGGCATCGGCGGCAGTAGCCCGCGAACTAGCGGAGTTGATTCGCCTGAAGCAAGCCACCGGCGATCTGGCGGTGCTGGGTTTGGCCACTGGCTCCACCCCTAAAAAAGTATACGCTGAATTGGTCAGGATGCATCGGCAGAACGGGCTTAGCTTCAGCAACGTCGTTACATTTAACCTCGACGAATACTACTGGATTGAACCGGACGCTCGGCAGAGCTACCACCGCTTTATGCACGAGCATCTGTTCAGCCAGGTGGATATCAAACCCGAAAACGTCCATATACCGGATGGAACGCTGGCTATTGAAAACGTCAGGGCCTATTGCCACGCCTACGAATCGGCGATTGCACAGCAAGGCGGACTCGATTTTCAGCTACTGGGTATCGGTCGTAACGGCCACATCGGGTTCAACGAGCCAGGATCTCCCTTGCAATCGAGAACGCGCCTGATTACCCTCGACGGTCTGACCCGCGCCGACGCGTCAGCCGATTTCAACGGGCTGGTACACGTACCCCGGCGGGCCATAACGATGGGCGTACAAACCATCCTAGAAGCCCGACGCGTGGTGCTGTTGGCCTGGGGCGAACATAAAGCCGCTATTGTACAACGAGCCGTAGAAGGATTGGTCACCGAATCGCTGCCCGCTTCGTATCTTCAGAATCATCCCAATGCCACATTTGTCGTCGATGAAGCCTGCGCGTCTGAACTGACCATCCGCAAAGCCCCCTGGCTCGTAGACAGCATTCAATGGACACCGAAGTTGATCCAGAAGGCGGTGACGCATTTAGCTCTACAAGTGGGAAAGCCCATTCTGCAACTCACCAATAGTGACTATAACGAACACGGCTTGAGCGAGTTGCTGGCTCAGTATGGTAAAGCCTACGACATTAATATCTCGGTGTTCAACGCCCTACAGCATACCATCACGGGCTGGCCGGGTGGGAAGCCGAACGCCGACGACACCAACCGACCGGAGCGGGCTACTCCGGCTCAGAAGCGTGTCCTGATCTTTAGCCCGCACCCCGACGACGATATTATTTCGATGGGCGGTACGTTCCAGCGACTCGTTGATCAGGGCCACGAGGTACACGTGGCCTACCAAACCTCCGGTAACATTGCCGTGGCCGACGACGAAGCCCTGCGCTTTATGGAGTTTGCCGCTGATTTTACTGACGCGTTTGGCACGAACCGAACGGAGGTTAGTCGGCTGGTCGAACAAGCGAATCGCTTTTTAACCGAGCGAAAACCAACGGAAATTGACACCCCCGAAATCCGACGGGTAAAGGGATTGATTCGCCGGGGTGAAGCCCGAAACACCTGTCGGTACGTAGGCGTACCCGCCGACCGGGCGCACTTCCTGGAAATGCCGTTCTATGAGACCGGTCGGGTCGAGAAGAACCCCATCGGAGACGGCGATATCCAGATTATAGCCGATCTAATTCAAACCATCAGGCCACACCAAATTTATGCCGCCGGTGATCTGGCCGACCCGCACGGAACGCACAAAGTATGTTTAGACGGTGTATTGGCCGCTATAGATCGCCTTCGCGATGAGCCGTTCATGGCAGACTGCTGGGTTTGGCTGTACCGGGGCGCGTGGGCGGAGTGGGACATCTACGAAATTGATATGGCGGTGCCCATGTCGCCGGATCAGGTTCTTCAGAAACGGCAGGGCATCTTCAAACACCAGTCGCAAAAGGACGGGGTTGTTTTTCAAGGTGACGATGCCCGTGAATTCTGGCAACGAGCCGAAGATCGTAATCACCACACCGCGAAGCGGTACAGTCAGTTGGGCATGGCTCAATATGCCGCCATTGAGGCCTTCGTACGCTATCAACCACAGTGAATGGTCGCTCAGTAACAGCTTATCGAGTACCGATAGCTAACTCATTCTTTACCAAGCTCCAACAAAACCAACGCGTATGATTTACCAACGAATAAATTTCTCCAGGGTCTTTTTAGTCATCTGCTGCCTATTGGCATCGACTGGCCTTTTTGCCCAAACGGCCCGCTATGCCATTATGCCCCGGCCCGCAAAATTGGAGGAGCGAACCGGTACGTTCACGTTGCCAAAAAAGGCAAGTATTACCATTGAAAAGGGGGATGCCGGGCTGCGATTAGTAGCGGGGCAATTAGCCGACCAATTGGCCAAGGCCACCGGGCAGCGTCCGACGGTAACGGTGAGTTCGACCCCCAAGCGACAGGGCATTCACTTCGCGATGGACAGGAATGGTAGTCTAGCTAAAGAGGGGTATACCCTCGCGGTTAGCCCGGACCGCATTCTGGTTACGGCCAGTCAGCCGGAAGGGTTCTTCTACGGGATGCAGTCACTGCTGCAACTGATGCCGGTCGAGGTATTTAGTCCAAAACCAATCACCAGTGTACGTTGGACCGTGCCGTGCTGCCAGATCGACGACCAACCCCGCTACAGCTACCGGGGGTTACACTTAGATGTGAGCCGCCATTTCTTCCCCATCGAGTTTATTAAAAAGTACATTGATCTGATAGCCCTCCACAAACAGAATGTGTTTCACTGGCACCTGACCGACGATCAGGGTTGGCGGATCGAGATTAAAAAGCATCCCAAACTGACAGAGTTGGGTTCCGTACGTAAACAGACAATGATTGGCCGCTACGGCGACAACAAATACGACAAAACGCCTTACGGTGGCTTCTATACGCAGGAGCAGATCCGAGACGTGGTTCGGTACGCGCAGGAACGCTTCGTGACGGTCATCCCCGAAATTGAAATGCCGGGCCACGCAATGGCCTTGCTGGCAGCGTACCCGGAGCTGGGCAGCAACCCCGACAAGATCGTACCGGTCGGTACGAAATGGGGGGTCTTCGAGGACGTGATGTTTCCCCGTAAAGAGACCTTCCGCGTCCTGGAGGACGTACTAACCGAGGTGATGACCCTGTTTCCGAGCCAATACATCCACATCGGTGGGGACGAATGCCCCAAGACGCAGTGGCGTGAGAGCCGGTTTTGCCAGGAACTGATGCGCAAGGAAGGGCTGAAAGACGAGCATGAGCTGCAAAGCTATTTTATCCGGCACATGGACAAGTTTATCACCTCGAAAGGTCGCAGGATGATCGGCTGGGACGAGATTCTGGAAGGGGGACTCTCGCCTAACGCAACGGTGATGAGTTGGCGCGGTACCGAAGGGGGTGTTGCCGCCGCCCGGCAGGGACACGACGCTATCATGACACCGGGTGGTTTTTGCTACCTCGACCACTACCAGGCCGATCCTAAAACGCAGCCCATCGCTATCGGTGGCTTTACGACGCTGGAAAAATCGTATGGTTACGAGCCTACTTCCGACTCGCTAAAAGCGGAGCAAGCTAAGCACATTCTAGGTGTACAGGGGAACCTCTGGAGTGAATACATCATCTCGCCTGAATATGCCGAATACATGGTCTGGCCGCGGGCCATTGCCTTAGCTGAAGTAGGTTGGACATCTAAGAACCGTAAAGATGTTGAGGATTTTAAGAAACGGCTCGACGTACATAAGAAGCGGCTTGACTATATGAACGTCAACTACTTCGGTGCACCCATCAATGGCAAGTTTACGTACCAGATGCCCACAGCAACGGCTGACAAAAAGTAGAGGAATACTCTGGTACGTAACCTACCTGGAATCGGTAAGCGTGACCTCGACCATTCTGGCCGAGCGTGCTTACCGATTTTAAGGCCTACCCTAAATGGCGTTTCAATCGTTTATATGAAATGATTGTTACCCCTAACTCAACGAACCAAATGGCTACGACTGATTTATCCGAGAGCAGATATAGCAACGCGGTGCGACTGATACTCATCGCTGCCCTCGTCTTGATGGGCCTTTGGTTTACCTACGAGGTTATCAACATTGTTTTCTTCTTCTTTTTCGCCGTTGTACTCACGCTGATTCTAAATGCCCCTACGATGTGGCTGGTTTCTAAGAAAGTACCGCGCACAGTAGCCGCGTTGCTGGTTTTCGCGGCGTTGCTCATCTTCCTGGTGTTGATTGGGTGGCTGGTGATTCCCAGAATGCTTGAACAGCTAACCCAACTGGTTACCAATGTGCCGCTCTACTATCAGAATCTGAAAACGGAGCTTTCCGGCTTGCTGGCAGACTATCCTTCGCTACAAAAGAAGCTGTTGACAGGCAAGAGCCTGCAAAATGAACTGCCCTCTGTGGTGAACATTGTTACCCGGTTAGGCAATTTTTCTCTGTCCATCGTCAGCGGCCTTTTCTTCCTGATTATGTTCTTCAGCGTAGTCGTTTACATGCTGATCAGCCCCGCCCCGCTGATTGAGACGTACCTGTTATTCTTCTCGCCGAAGAACCGCCCCAAAGCCGGACGTGCGCTGGCACGAGCGTCAAAAATGGTTGTCGGCTGGATGTGGTCGAATGTCGTTGTGGGCTCCATAGAAGCCGTTGCCACCTTTGCTTTCTTATCTTACATGGGTATACCGGGTGTGTGGGTGTGGGCCGGTTTGGCCCTCTTTGCCGAAATGGTACCCAAGCTGGGGCTGTACATCATGGCCATCCCACCCACGTTGGTCGCCTTGTCCATAGACCCCGTAACGGCGTTGTGGGTGTTGGTCTTCTTTCTCGCACTGAATGAACTTGCCGGTGATTTTATCACGCCCCACGTCCGTGCTTCTACCATGAATTTGCATCCGGTCTCTTCCTTGCTAGTCATGCTGGCTATGGTCAGTGCCTTTGGACTAGTCGGTGCATTGATTGCCACTCCGCTTACCGCGTTCATCAAGGCTTACTACGAAGAGTTCTATCTAGCGTCCACGTCATCAGAAAACGTTGCTGAGCAGGTAGACGTCGTGCTGAAGCGAGACGTGTGAGAACGTCCGTCTGGCGGATTACACAGTTTCTTTCTTCGTCGATTAAACAAACCTTCACCCCGAACATCGG
The DNA here is from genome assembly GCF_017353185.1 of Fibrella rubiginis. Taxonomy (GTDB): domain Bacteria; phylum Bacteroidota; class Bacteroidia; order Cytophagales; family Spirosomataceae; genus Fibrella; species Fibrella rubiginis. The sequence goes on from NZ_JAFMYV010000003.1 coordinate 148,228, forward strand.
AATGGGTAACGCTGACAGCATGTTACGGGTGGCACCACGGTAGGTCATAAGCGGGGGCTGCGGTTCGCCCCGGTACCGCTGAACTTACTGTGAAAAGCGCGGGGTTGAAGGCATCGGTTGACCTGAAAATCCAGCTACGAAGGTCATAAACTGCAACACGGCTCAACCAATGGCGGTGCTAGCCGAAGCCTTTTTTAAACGACATCTGGTTTCTCCACTCACCCACAATGAAAAGCTACTGGCCGCTTCGGCTGACACTTATAACCGTGCTGCTTTATCCGGTTTTTGGCTGGGGACAAACTGTACGGTCGCTAATTCCACAGCCAACTACCCTAACCGCCCGGCCCGGCCTGTTTACCCTGACGCCTTCGCTTCAACTAAGCAGTTCGCCCGCGTTTCAAGACGTGGCCAGGTTGTGGGCCGAGCAAACGTTTGGCCGGGCGTTGCCCATCCACGTACTGACCACCCGCACGTCCCGTTCAGTGACTGGTCGAGTGATCTTCCAACAGCTTACCAAACCCGCTCCTGCTGATACAGGTCGGGAAACGTACCGATTGCGCATTAGTCCGACGGAGATTCATCTTCAGGCGGCTACCACGTTGGGGGCACTCCGGGGCGTTCAGACACTGATACAACTAGCGGCCCTTCAACCCAACAACCGGCAGTTACCCGCCTTGGCTATCGTAGACCGGCCCCGTTTCGGCTACCGGGGTATGCATTTGGACGTGAGCCGTCATTTCTTCCCGGTCGTCTTTATCAAAAAATACCTTGATTTGATGGCTCTCTATAAACTCAATACGTTCCACTGGCACCTGACCGACGGTCCCGGTTGGCGCCTTGATATCAAAAAATACCCCAAACTGGTCCGGCAGGCCGCATGGCGCACGCACCGGACTTGGAAAGAGTGGTGGGCTAGCCCGCGCCAATACAGCCGGGAGGGTGACGCTAACGCCTACGGGGGCTATTACACGCAGGAGCAGGCCCGCGACATCGTGGCCTACGCCGCCCGCCGAGGCATTACGGTCATCCCGGAAATCGAGATGCCGGGCCACTCGGAAGAAGTGTTGGCCGTTTACCCACAGCTATCATGTTCGGACAAGCCCCACGTCAGCAGCGAGTTTTGTCTCGGTAACGATAGTACGTTCACGTTTCTGGAAGACGTATTAAAGGAAGTGATGGCGATCTTCCCTTCCAGATATATCCACATCGGGGGTGACGAAGCCAGTACAGCATCTTGGAAAACATGCCCTAAATGCCAAGCCCGTATCCGTGAACACCACTTAACCGACGAACACGCGCTCCAGAGCTACGCAGTGCGTCGGGTGGGTCAGTTTCTGGAAAAGCACGGGCGGCGAATGGTGGGGTGGGACGAAATATTGCAGGGCGATACGCCGGAGGCACCGCTCGCCGAGGGCGCAACGGTGATGAGCTGGCGGGGTGAAAGTGGGGGGATCGCTGCCGCTCGTAGGGGGCATGACGTCATCATGACGCCGGGCAATTACGTGTACTTCGATAGCTACCAGGCTAACCCGACTACGCAGCCCGAAGCCATCGGCGGATTTCTGCCCATCGAGCGCGTATATGGTTACGAACCCATTCCCCGCGAGCTAACCGCAGCCCAGACCCGGCGCATTCTAGGCGTTCAGGCGAACCTTTGGGCTGAGTACGTATCCACTACTGAGCAGGCCGAATACATGGTATTTCCCCGGTTGCTGGCTCTTGCTGAAATAGCTTGGTCAGATTCATCGGCGCGGTCGTGGCCCGATTTTCAACGGCGGCTCCAGGACCATTACCGGCTGCTACAACGCCATGCGGTCAATTATTACCGGCCCGGCCTGACCCCACAGCTCACGATTCTTTTCCAACCCAATGGGCGAACGGCACGGGTTGAGTTTGGAACGGAGACCTACCAGCCGCAGCTTCGCTACACCCTCGACGGCAGCCCGCCCACTACGCAGTCTGCAGAGTACGTCGAGTCGTTCAGCGTGAGCGAATCAACAACCATTCAGGCGGCTCACTTTCGCGACTCGACCCGAATTGGCCCGGTCGTGACCCAAGCGGTTGACTTTCATAAAGCCTTGGGTAAGCCCATTACCTACGCCATAAGGTACACCAACAGCTATCCCGCTCAGGGCGACGCCACGCTCGTTGATGGTAATCGTGGATCGTTCACCTATAGCGATAAACAGTGGCTGGGCTTCGAGGGCATCGATATGGACGTAACGATTGATCTAGGACAGGTGCAGCCACTGAACGACGTAACAGTGGGGCTAATGCAGCTTACGGGGCCGGGCGTGTATATGCCCCGCTACGTAGATGTGTCGCTCTCTACGGACGGCAAGACATTTTTACCCCCGGTGCGAGTGGACAACACAGTGCCGGAGTCCCAGGCGACGTTAGTTATTCAGGACTTGGCGGTGCCGCTGGGTGGGCAGTCGGCACGCTATGTGCGTGTGTTTGCCCGTAAAAACAAGGGCTACATGTTCGTTGATGAAATCCGGGTGCATTAAGCCAGTAGCCGGGTTATCAGTCACCACCAGTGTTTAATTGATTATTGGCAAATGCCTATACGCGTTTGTTTTCGCGCTTAATCAATGTCTTCCTTCTTTGATATCAACTTACCATCGGCAGCGAACACAGCTTTCATATCCGGGCGACCGTCCAACTCTACTTTGTAGGTGACCGTTCCGTTGGTTTCAACCCGCTCTGGGTCATCCAGCTTATGTTTGGGGAAGTTCGTTTTGGCTGCTGCTTGAACCGCTGCCGGAAGTTCGGCTACCTTGATCTCATAGCTGTGAGACACCAGCTTACCGGCTGCGTTATAGAAAACGTCGTGGTCAACGTCGCCCATATCGAAAGAAGCTTTGTACTGATTGCCCTCCTTTTTCCAGTCAATGTCCGTGGCCCTAGCAAATTTTCCTTTAAACGCCTGCTGAACTGGCGCAGGCACCTGGTTAGCCTTGAGTTTCTGAGCGGTTACCGAATAGCCGCTCACGAGAAAGAAGCAACTTAGCATCGCAGACTGGTACATTTTCATGACGAGTTGAGTTTAATGGGTTTGAGTTGACTAAAACAGCTTAGTGGATGCGGCCATTCAGAAAGTTACCTACTTACCCGTAAACCTGTCGCACTGCTTTATGTTTCTCCGGGGAAAGCTGGTCATCAACCAAGTACGTCCGTTCCTACACCCATGATTCGATTCACAAGCACCACAAGGGCATGTTCAACTACAGCATTCTTTGGCTTCGTTGGGCTGCGGGTCATTCTATTTTGCTGGCTCAACCTTTGGTTGGTAACCGACACCTTAGCGCGACGGTCAACTCCTGCTTCTGACTCGGCAGTCTATGCCACCTTTTTTTCACCCAGCGGTCGGCAGGTGCTACGGGCGGCGGATTTAGAGGGTATAGCGCGCGAGTGGCTGATGCTTCACCAACTCGCACAACAGACCCCCGATCAGTACCGGCAATACCAGTTGTTGCACGACCGTATGCGGCATCGGCTATGGGTCACTCAGCTCCAGGTATCGGCTACCGCCGCCGAACTGGATAACGAAGAAGAACAGGCAGAACGGGTTGGCGATGCGGTGCGTGAGCGGCAAGGCCGACGCGAACATCGCTTCACCGTGGCCTCCATTGTGGTCAGCGCGCTCACGTCGGTCGTTTCGGGTGTTATTCTGTCGCGCAACCGAGGTACGTCGTCGTTGGACGTAATCGGGGTAGTAGGCGGCGTTGCCGGCGTGGGTCTCAGCTTACCCAACTTATTACAGCCCAAAGGGAAATGGTATGAGCACAAGCGCAATGCCCTGGCTTCGCTGTGGCTGGATCAAAACGATACCGATTTGATTGCCCCAACAGTCTGGCGATTTATGCACGACCGCCCAGGAGCTGACGTGGCCACCTTACGGGATGAACTGGTAAACCAATGGAAGGAATCGGACCGAGCCAATCCCCTCTATTTTAGTGAAGGAGGTCGTTACACGGCGGATCAGCTTGCTACCAGAGCGGCTATGCTGGACCAGGCAGAAGCCTACGTCAAACAGATTCAAAAATCAATCAGTGAGTTGGCAACGACCCTTGATGCAAATCCACCGACAACACGATAATACCATGCTGCTGATGGCCATGGATGCCGATCAGCGAGTTGTCAGCACCTCCATGCTGCTGGGGTATTGGACCTGGGGTGTGCTCTCTGCTGTAATAAATATTCGGTCTGGGTTTGAGACTGTTGTGGCCGTTAGTGAGGCTTCCAACAGTTTATTGCGGGGCGTGATCTGCCCTAACTTCCGGATGTCGTTGCGCCCCATATCAGCCCAAACGATATATGCCTGCTGAGGCGTCGAGAGCCGATCAGCCGGTGCCAAATTGCGCACGTTAACATGAACAACATGGTTATCATTCTTGTCGCGCTTTATTTGAACCTTACCCGTCGCTGCCGGGGTAATCGATGAGGGCTTAAAATTCATCGACGGGGCACAGGCACTGAAGTAAGCCGCCAAGCCGATTACGGCGAGCGCATTTTTTATCGTGTTCATAACTAGTTGAATATGGTAACTATAGGGTAAACAAACGAAAAGGCAAATGGGCTACTCGAACCATCAACTTAACTTCATCAATATATATTCAGCAGTCTGTAACATCGTTGAAGAGGACGTGTTAGCTAAGAGACGGTATACAAGAAGCCGTATCGCTTTCGGCCTATCCGGTCATCACAAACGTCAACCAGACTCAACCTATGAAAACGTTGCTAAACGCATTGCTGTTCACTATTGCAGCCTACACATTCTCCTATGCCCAAAAGACTGACTATCAGCTATCGAGCCACATCTTGGATGTAGCCAAAGGTGAACCTGCGAGTGGCGTTTCCATCAAGCTGGAAAAAATGAATGAGCAGACGCAGACGTGGTCGTTAGTCGATCAAAAAGTAACGGACAAAAACGGGCGCATTACTGACTTCCTGCCAGCCAATGCCGCTAACCCCGGTATCTACCGGCTAACGTACCTAGTCGAACCTTACTTTAAAAAGAGTAAAGTAGAAAGCTTTTATCCGTTCGTCGAAGTCGTCTTTCGGCTGAAGGGTACCAGTCACTACCACGTACCGATTACACTGTCGGCCTACGGCTATTCAACGTACCGGGGCAATTAAGCTAAAACTTTGAAACAGGTCGATTTGGATACGGTCCGCCTCAATCATGGCCAGCCGCATCGCCATGCTGCCCCTCCGAAGCGAAATCGGGTTGTTTTTCCGCTGCTTCATAAATAGTACAAGCTCTCAGGGTTAGGTAATTCACCGTTCCAGCAACAATTCCTGCTATCACACCAATGATAATCAGCGCGGTAAATAATGGCACTTCTACAGTGCCCATGTAGCGTTGCCACAAGACAGCCAACGAGGTGATCACGCCGAACGAGAAAAAGCCGTGTTTAATGACCGACCAGAAGCCTGTGGGGAAAAACTTGACTTTAATATCCTTGATCCTAACGTAAGTTATTACCGTGGATATTATGGCTAAAGAGATAGCCAGCCCGACTGCCGCCCCTAAAACCGTATTTTCATTATTGGTTATCGAATCAACTGTAATGGCGATATAGGCTTTGTCTTTCAGCGAAAAGTACTGAGATACACCATTGATAATCCCGCTAATTACTCCGCTAATGAGGGAGCCTTTGATAATCTCTTTTTGCTTTGCTGCATCCATTGTTTCTGCTTGTAGAGGCGTATTTTCTCCTGCTTAAAAACTGACAGTCAATCCGGCATTGGCATTTAGCTGGGGAATAACTGTGCGACTGGTAATGCCAATGTTGCATCCGCCCGTACTACAGAATAGCCCTCCACCAACCCACAAGATTGGCATCAGTAGCGTCGCCTGCGCCTTCCAGCCTATGGGTCCCGCGATGGCTCCCCGCACACCACCCGTCAGGCTGACAGCGAATTTGGTCTCATCACGGAAACGCGGATTTTGCGGGTCAAAAATGACGATACCGGCCTGCCCACCCGCGAAGGGTTGTACTGGTCCAGGTATTGAAAATTCTTGCAAACTGCCAAGCAAGATATATTGTACCCGCATGTCCGTCAGCCGACGGTCGCCGGTAGTGCCGTCGAAAGAGTTGTAGGCGTTCGACCGCAGTTCGGTGGCTTGTGTTACGTAAGTGAGGGTAAATCGATTATGATCTGTCCACTCATAGGAAACTGCTCCTGACCAGCTAAAACCATCGGTAATGCGTAGCCGCCCGCCGTTAACGTTAATTGCTCCTCCAAATTGGTAGCCTCCCGATACATCAACCCGCCACAGCGGGTCGGGGGAGGCAAAGCCTGCTTATCGGCCACTATTGGGATACGTTACCTGAGCCATCAGTTAGGCTGGTAGGGCCATTACTAGTGTGGCTGTCAGGCCAAAGCAGCACCAAATCCAACGTAGTTTATTGAGTTTCATAACGTGAGCTTGAGAAAGGTGACTGCCAACAACTAGCATTCGAGACGCGTAATCAATATTTTACATAATCCTAGAAACGGTAACTACCTTGATACTATTTAGTTTTTCTGTAGTTAAAGTAACGGTGCCACCATACGAGCCATCTTTCGCGCCAAGCGTCGAACCGGCGATCCTTGTTGCCACTGTCCGTAGTCGATGCGTTTAGCTTGGGTCAAGTCATCTGCGAAGGCCCGCCCAAGCTCGTTAGCCACACCGGAGTCGTACACAAACGCGGCCACCTCAAAATTGAGATCGAAACTCCGGTAATCTAGATTGGCCGTGCCAACGATTGCCAGCGAGCCATCGACAACCATCGTTTTAGCGTGCACAAACCCTTTCTGGTATTGGTAGATCTCCACGCCCACACTCATTAACTCCCCATAGTAAGAGCTGGCGGCAGCGTTGACCAATCGGGAGTCAGACTTGTCAGGCACCAGTAGCTTTACCCGCACCCCACTCAGCGCCGCTACGATGAGCGCATCTAGCAGACTATCGCCTGGAATGAAATAAGGCGTAGTTAGGAGAATCTCTTGCTCAGCAGAGTTGATCGCCTGCAAGAAAGCGAACAGTAGACCCGGAATGCGTGAATCGGGACCACTCGCCCCAATCTGCACCTTAGCACCCGGCGAAGACTCGTCGTTGAGGTCGGCAGGGTTGGTGCAAAAAAAAGAGGCGTCGAGTGACAGAGACTCATTGGCGCAGAAGTTCCAGTCGCACAAAAACAGGTGTTGAAGGTAGTAGGTGCCGGCTCCGTCAATCCGCAGATGCGTGTCCCGCCAAAACATCTGGTTGTCTTTGTCGGTCGGCGTTTTACCCCGCGAACCAATTGGTCCGCTGCCCCCTTCCGGAGAATCCACGCGGATACCGTGCTGATTAGGCCGGTTGATGTAGCGATCCGATACGTTGATACCCCCTACGTAGGCCGTGCATCCGTCGATCACAACGATCTTGCGGTGGTTGCGGTAATTGAGTCGCTGGGCAAACGTAGGTAGGGTCAACTTGTAAAACGGATAAGCCTGTACCCCGGCGGCCCGCAGTTGCGGCACCAGCTTTCGGCTAATGAACCAACTGCCAAAATCGTCGTAGATGAAACGTACCTGTACCCCCTCCTGCGCTTTCTGAATCAGGATATCTTTGATGGTATTGCCAATTTGGTCGTCATCATAGATGTAATATTCGATATGAATATGGTGGCGGGCCTCACGCAGTGACTGTAGTAAGTCGGGAAACTTGACTTCACCATTGAGCAATAGCGTTACCCGATTGTTGCCTACCAGCGGACTCATTGAATCCCGCACCATCAACCGGGCCAGCTTGCGGTTTCGCTGCACGTCGGTAGTGGCCTGCTCCATCTGTTCGCGACTGTTTGTAATGACCTGCTCTCTGATCCGGGCCGACAAGGCTGCATCGTCGGTGAGCTTTTTGCTATACAGACTTTTTAGCCGAAAGTTTGTGCCCACGGTGAAGTAAACAAGCATACCCACCACGGGTAGAAAAATGGTGAGCAGCACATACGCCAGCGTCTTGGTTGTGGTACGCGTGTCGTACACGATACGCAGGCAAACGGCAATAATCAGCAGGACGTACAGACTCTCGCCAATCAACAGCCAATTGAGTTCAGACAAGTACCGCATGGCTGGTTATTGGGTTTATGGTTGGTTAACAATACGTTTGATGTACGCGATGGTGGTTGGGCGGGTCCAACCCTCGAAACGCCCCCGCTGCACAACTAAGCGGTTAGCTGTTTCGTCATTCAACTGGTAGCGGAAGACAAACGGGGCACGGGGCTGTTGCCAGCCCCCTACCTGCCCAAACCGGAGCACGTCGATGGCTAGTCCGTGCCCAGTAGGCTCGACGACATAATAACCATCCGCAAACTGAACCAGCCGATCTACCTCTGCCGATGGAATACCTCTTGTCAATAGCGACTTCCGTTGTGAAAAGAAGGTAAACTCCGTGCGTTGATGCGGCTTTTCAAAAACGGACCGATACCCCACGTGGTACCCCAATCCATCTTTAGCTACAACGTACCATAGCAGGCTATTGAAGGGCGTGGGGGTACAGAACGCTTGCGTTTCGGCAATGCGGGCGGCTACCAAAGATCGCTGAATACCCTGACTGGCAATGACCTTGCTAACAAAAGCCCCCGCCACATATAAGACAGCACAGCCTACCCCCCCCGATGGCCCACGTTCGACCCTGAACATACCGGCGACTACGTACCACCATAACCAACGTACTAATTAGTAGAGGGAGCGTGAACAGGGGGTCAATCACGTACAACAGATGCATGGAGAATCGCTTGTGACAAAAGGGTTCCAGTAACCCGGTCCCATACGCATTGGTCGTATCGAGCAGGTCGTGAACGCCGATCTGTACCCCCAAGAAGAGAAGCCACTGCCAATAGGGAACGCCGGTCCCACGAAACCAACGACGGGCAAGCGATGCCAAACCCGTAGCGGCTACCAGGCCAAGCGGTAGCGAATGCGTCAGCCCCCGGTGAGCCAGCAGCCCTTCTGCCGTAGGGAGCCACAGATTGGCCACACCGTCAATGTCGGGCAGGTTTTGGGCGACGGCTCCCCATAGCAGTGCTTGCTTGCCCAGCGGTTTGCCCAGCATCAGGCTACCCAGGCAAGCACCCAAGGTGGCGTGCGTCAATGAGTCCATCGTATAAAGGTGTTGCCGGATTAGACTCGATGCGGTGAATTAATTAAGAGCAATTTGTCTAGGATGAAACAGACTCATAATGCTAAAACCAAACCGCTTTTACGAAGCAACAACATTAGTAAGCATCAACAGATGTTGCTGATTTCCTGCAAGTTCTAACTTTTCCATATGAAAAGAGTTTAGTTTTTAAATCCTATCGGTTAGCCAGATTAGCTCCTAAAGCGATGACCAACCTCCAAAAGCTACCGACCAGCGTTATCAGCTTGGCCGTGTTAGGCGTAAGCCTATTGCCTACTCATACGATGGCACAAACAACTGACAACTACCTGTCCGCTCAAGCGAGTGATCCAGTAAAGATGGGCTGGATGCAGGGTTTTCCGCCCCCCAAAGACAAAGTGCTCAGCGTAGCCGACGGTTCGTTTATCCAGTTTCCGGCCCTGCGCTACAGCGTCGTGCATATGCGCGAATTTCTACCCACCGTTGACGTATCGCCGGGACTGGGAGCACCCTCCACCTTGCAAACCGCCCTTGACCCCGCCATCGACAAGGTAACGTTCCAGCCTTTGAACGTCAGCAAACCGATGAGCTGGGCCGCCTCGCTAGAGAAAAACTACACCGACGGTATGCTGATCCTGCACCGGGGGCGGGTGGTATATGAACGGTATTTCGGGGCACTAACCTCCACTCGACAGCACGCGGTGATGTCGGTGACTAAATCCCTGACGGGTACGTTGGCCGCCATGCTGGTTGCTGAAGGTAAGTTGGATGAGACCAAGCGTGTTACTGACTATTTGCCAGAATTAAAGAACTCGGCCTTCGGCGACGCCACCGTTCGGCAGGTGATGGACATGACCACAGCTCTGAAGTTCAGCGAAGACTACGCAGATCCGAAGGCTGAAGTGTGGCAATTCTCTTCGGCTGGCAACCCATTTAAGCCGGACGGCTATAAAGAACCTGTCGGCTACTACGCCTATTTGCAAACGGTAAAGAAGCAAGGGAAACATGGCGAGGCTTTCGGGTACAAAACCGTCAACGCCGACGCATTGGGCTGGCTGGTGGCCCGCACGTCGGGCAAGTCAGTAGTCGATTTGTTATCGGACCGAATCTGGAGCAAGCTCGGTATGGAACAAGCGGGCTATTGTCAGGTCGATGCGCTGGGTACGCCCTTTGCCGGGGGCGGCTTCAACGCCGGGCTGCGCGATCTGGCCCGTTTTGGCGAGTTGATTCGTAATCGGGGTAACTACCAAGGTCAACAACTAATTCCGGCTGCGGCTATTGACGACATTCAAAAGGGCGGTAGCCGGGAGGACTTTGCCAAATCGGGTTACCCTGACCTCAAGGGATGGTCTTACCGGAATATGTGGTGGATCACCCATAATGCACACGGAGCGTTTGCCGCGCGAGGCGTTCACGGGCAGACTATCTACATCGACCCCGTGGCCGAGATGGTCATTGTGCGGCTGGCTTCGCACCCTGTAGCGGCCAACGGTGCTAACGATCCGTATTCACTACCCGCCTACGAAGCGGTGGCCAACTACTTAATGAAGACGAGTAACAAATAGAGTGACCACGTTATGATAAATTCCAAAAGCATAATCCCTCTTCTGATTGCATGTACCATGTTGGGTTGTCATTCTAGCAAGGTGAAAGCTAAAAGAGATGGCGCAACGAACCAGACTGGCCAAACCACACCGACGATGGACAGTAACACGATCACCGAAAAGTACTGGAAGATGATCCGGTTGGAAGGCAAAGAGGTTACGATGGCCAAAAACCAGGATCGGGAAATTCATTTCATCCTGAAAACCGCCGACAGCTTGGTAACGGGCTTTTCAGGCTGCAACCAGTTTAGCGGTAAATACCAGCTCGCAACGGGCAATCGCATCCGTTTCCTGGGCTTAGCCACCACGATGAAAGCCTGCCCTGACGTAGCGGTCAACGAGCAGGAGGTCTTGGAGGTATTCAATCTGGCCAATAATTACACGATCAACGGCGACACGTTGCAACTCAACGTTGGCCGCCGCGCCCCGCTGGCCATGTTTAAGGCGGTCTATTTTTAATCTAAACCAGGGATATAGCGTATGGATGCGTCGAAACTATTTGACCTAACCGGCAAGACGGCCATTATTACGGGCGGTGGCAATGGGATTGGTAAGGCAAGCTGCCTCATGCTGGCGGCATTTGGAGCCAAAGTGGTTGTCTCCGACTATAAACTGGACGATGCACAGGCTGTGGCCGACGAAATCAACCAGGGCGGGAAAAAAGCAATTGCCTTGCGTTGCGACGTAACAAAAGACGAAGCCCTGGTTGAGCTTGTTGAGAAGACGTTAGCTGAGTTTGGTCAGCTTCATATCCTGGTCAACAATGTAGGTGGTGGTGGTGCCGGTAAGGAAAGCCCCTCTCAGATTGACGTGGCGCAGTTTGCTCGCGTCTTCGAGATGAACGTCTTCAGTATGTGGCGGTTATGCCAGTTGGTGGCTCCCCACATGAAGGCGGCGGAGTACGGTAGCATCATCAACATGTCGTCGATGGCTTCCGTCAACACAAGCCCGGCTATCAGTGCCTACGCGTCGTCTAAGGCGGCCATCAATCATATGACCCGCAACCTTGCCTTTGATTATGGCCCTGACATCCGTATTAATGCCATCGGGCCGGGTGCCATTCGTACCCACGCGCTGGAAACCGTGTTGACCCCGGACATTGAGAAGCGGATGCTAGCCCACACGCCCTTAGCCCGACTGGGTGAAGCCAACGACATCGCCGGAGCTGTGCTTTACTTCGCCGCTCCGGTTTCGGCTTGGGTCAGCGGGCAGGTGCTGTTTGTCAATGGCGGGGGCGAGCAAACGCTGGATTAACGTACCCATCAACCTCCAAAGCTCATGCGGTCAGGCACCCCATTAACTGGTCAGTTGCGCTACCGTTGGGCGTTGGCTTGGTTCGCGGTGCTGTTGAACGGCGAAGCATTACACGCCTATAATTACCAGGAGCATAAAGACATCGGCAATGCGGCGTTCACCGCGGCGTTCCGTCGGGCCATCGCTAACGGCGTAGCAGACTCGCTTACGTTGAGTAGCTGGCTGACTCAATACGGCCAAATGGCCTTCGACTCCAAGTCGGGAAACTGGTACTTCCCGGACCTGTCTCACTCACCAAACCAAATCAGCTACGGTGAACTGAATGCACTGTCGGGCGATCACTCAGAGAATCCGTTGCAGCTTCAAGACGGGCTGCGGTACAGATACTCCGCTACAAACCGGGCCGTTCAGCTTCAAAACGAGTACGGCAACCGCTTTTATACCAATGCCCCGAACAAGCAACTCTTCCAGCTCGATCACACGTATGGGTTCTTCGCCATTATCCATTTTTTGCATTTCTACGCCTACGGTCGTGGCTTAACGTATCACCTGAGTGGGGTCAAAAAATCGCTGGTTGAGTCCCTTCAGCACCCGTCTGAAGTGGAACGCGTGTTTGCGCACCTCAACAAATCGAATGCACTCGAAGCGTATGTTACCCTGCACGCTCTGGCCATTCATCTGGCTCAGCAGGCCGGGGCATCGGCGCGGCTCAACAACGTAGCGGAAGCCCGTAGCCTGTTCTATTACGCGTTGCTGTTCAATGCCTATGCCGATCATTTTATTGAGGACGCCTGCGCTGCGGGGCACTTGATGGTTCGGCGTTCCTTCATCAGCAGTGCCACGAACAATAAGGCTATGCACGATTTCTTTAACCGAACGGGCCTAAAGGTGATGAATCTGGCGGGAGAAACGTGGACAGCCCACGGCGATGACCACCTGAACGCATCCGACCAAAACTGGCGGGAAGACCAAGCTTATTCCCGCATCACTGACCCGACGATCACGCTTAAGTATGACCACGTGATTCGGGCCGTTACACAGTCGGTATATGAGGTATGGACCGCCTTTGCCCAATCGAAAGCGGATGGGCAGGTTACGCTGCTACAGTCGCTCCCCCCTGACCTGGCCACCTTTCATGGGCGTGAATCCGACGAAGCCCGGCAGATCGAGCAGTTTTACGTGACCCGCTTCGCAGCGTTGACGCTCATACCCGTTCCGTTTGGCTCGGACCTGAGTCGGTACGTCTTGCCGGATAGTCTGAAGCAATTGAATCAATTGCCGTATTTTCGGCAGCACATCATTCGGCGGGTTGCTAATTCCGCTAAGGTATATGTGGGTGCCCTCAGCCCTACCAGGCAAGCTGATACCAATCCTTATGTGATGCTCGGTGCACGGTACTTTTTTAGCCCGTTCACCTACACGTACCGAGATTATTACCGCAAGCGGGGAAGCGTTGATCGCTGGTTCGGTATGACAACTTCGTTAGCGCGCGGCTATCGTTTGGTCAGGAACGCGCCGGATGAGAAGCTCACGGTGTCTGAGCGGTTGACGCAGTGGCAGGTAGGCGTTTACCATAAAGCGGATATCTGGGTTACCAACGACCGCTACATGGGCCTGAACGTGTACGTGGAAGGTGGCGGCATCTGGTACGATGGCAAGCTGCAAGCGGTTTTTAGCCCAACGGCCCGGGTGGAGTTGTTTCCCTTACTGCTTTCAGCCCGCAAGAACATGTCGAAGTGGTTGAGCATCCCCTACATGATTTTGAGGCCGTTAAGTTTTACGTACTCACGCCAGTTTACGCCAAATCGAAACAACAGCAGCATGGCTACCGTAGAGATTGACCTAACCTTTTAAAGGCGATTAACTTACTGTTCGTCAAACTAATAAGTAGCAAAATTCACTCTAAATAGCCCCGTACCTCTATGGATTCTTCGATCACACTATCCGGCACGATGAACGACCTACGTAAGCAAGGCTACGTAGACGATTTCAATCTATTGCAACAATGCCTTGAATGCCGCCACGGTCAGTACAAACTGTTGGCGGATGATTTTGCGGTGGATAGCTTTTACCGCTTTGAAGGGCCAAGCGACCCGGCGGATATGGCTATTCTATATGCCATCTCTTCGGAGCGTTATGGGTTAAAAGGGTTGCTGGTAAACGGATACGGCATCTCCAGCGAGGCCGTAACCGACGAGATGCTACAAAAGCTCACAGTTAGATAAGACTTTCGTTGCGAAAGTTGCTCAGCGTTCGGACCTTAGTACGTATCGAACCTGTAACCTCTTGACCATGAAAGCCATGATTTTAAATCAGCGGGATTGTGAGTTAACTTCTCTCGGTCGCATCATTATCCAGATCAAGACGTACCGACAGACTCACATAGGCAAGGAAGCGTGTGTCAAAGAACCAGCTTTGGATAACTACCTGCATGAACACCTGTCGGCTTCGGACTGGAAGTTATGGCTCAAGCTCCATGTTACTCCCGACGCTTACAACATGTAAAGCGAGCGTACCTAGTTGACTAAACAATAACCCTTCGCTTCAATGCCTGGGTGTAATATTGCCTAATGGGCTGTGGTGCATACAGTAAGCGGTCCAACCAAGTAATTACATTGTGGTAGTAGAAGTCGAAGGCGTTTGCCCTGATTGTCAGTTGACCTGACAATAGCTGTCCGATGAAATTTGTAATCTTACGCCTCATTACTTTGTTTATTTCTTAACTTTAAAAAAACGACGATTGCGCTTGCTCCAACCTCTTTTATTTTTCATCGGATATTAACGAACAAAATATAAAATGAAAGCAATACATATCACCAGGTCCGGCGGGCCGGAAGTATTAGAACTTCAGGAAACGCCAAAACCCATTCTACAGAAAAACCAGGTTCTTATCAAAGTAGTAGCGGCAGGCATCAATCGCAGCGATGTGATTACCCGTGAAAATATTGAAACTTATGGTAAAGGTTCGTTACAAACTTTAATTCCCGGGCTGGAAGTTTCAGGCGTCATCGAAGAAATTGGTTTGGAGGTCGAAGAAAAAAAAGTCGGCGACAAGGTTTGTTCCCTCATCCCCGACGGCGGTTATGCAGAGTATGTTGCGGTGGATAGTTCGCACTGTCTTCGCATCCCGGATGGAATGAGTCTGGAAGATGCAGCCGGCATTGTGGAAACCGTTTTTACAGTTTGGTTTAATGTTTTTATACTGGGTAAACTGCAACCCGGCGAAAAATTGCTCATTCATGGCGGAACCAGCGGCATCGGAACAATGGGACTGCAAATGGCAAAAGCTTGGGGTTGTGAAACCTATACGACTGTGGGATCAGCAGAAAAGGCCGAATTCTCAAGAAAGATGAGTGTTGATCATGTCATCAACTACAAAGATCAGGCTTTCGAAGAAGTGTGGAAAAACAAAAAAATCGACGTAATTCTCGATATGATCGGTGGTGATTACACCCTAAAGAATCTCGCTATATTCAATAAGAATGGACGTCTCATTTTTATTAATGGAATGCAAAATGTTGAGTCTACTATTAACATCTTAACGGTCATGGGCAAGAGCCTCACCATCACAGGAAGTTTCCTAAAACCCCAACCTGCTGAAGTGAAAACCCAGATCGCACAGGAAGTAGAAAAAAACATTTGGCCCATGTTCGATTCCAAAAAAATTTATCCGATAATTTTTAAAACATTTCCGCTAGCAGAAGCTGCCGATGCGCACCGGTTAATGGAAAGCAGTGATCATATTGGAAAGATTCTTTTAACAATGGAATAGGTTACTACTATAGGAATTTAATAATATCCAACAAAAGTTCGGATTCATAAAAATCAGCGCGACCAATAAGGTTAATGTAAGGGAAAGAGATTTCATAAATTGAGTACTTTAAGGATAAGAGTCTAATTCCTGTTAAACGGTGTCAGTGAACTAAGATTAACGTGAGTTATGGATAAGGCAAAGCTTAACTGGTTGATTATAAATGCATTCGTTGCCAAAATTGCTCATCGTTCGGATCTTGGTAAGTATTGATCCTACAACCTTTTCACCACAAAAGCCATGATTTTAGAACAGCGTGATTGTGAGTTAACTTCACTTGGTCGCATCATCATCCAGATCAAAACATACCGACAGAATCAAACAGATGAGGGAACGTGTGTGAAAAAACCATCTCTGGATAATTACTTGCATGAACATCTGTCACCTTCGGATTGGGAGTTGTGGCTCAGGCTCCATGTTACCCCAGTGCCTCACATAATGCGAGCGTACCCACTTGACTAAGCGACAACCCTATGCTTCAGTGCTTGAGAGTAGTACTGTTTAATGGGCTGTGGTGCATACAGCAAACGGTCCAGCCAGGTAATTACATTATAGTAGTAAAAATTGAATCCCGGCGACTGAGGATATTGATCGAGGATTTGCTCTTGTTCTTGAGGTGTATACCGTTGGGATACGTAGTATAGGGCACTTTGTCGAACGGAATCTTCACTGTTATACAACAGGTTGACGACTGCTTCACGTGGCAAATTAATTGAGTGGTTCAAAGCGAATGCTAATACGTTTCGTCTCAAATCAGTGTGTTCTGAGGTGATGAATTTGAGGATATAATCTACTTGATGAGCTGGATCAATTTTTAATAATGTATCAACAGCAGCCCAACGAGTGTCACTAGTTGAATCAGTAATAAACCGATTAACTAACTCCACGTCGGCCAGCGTTCCATCTTGCTTGATTAAAGATAGAAGGCTAGTGCTTATTTCATTTGTATAAATACCACCATCAGGACTTGCCAATAGATTCCGAACTAGGGGAAGATCATCAGGTTGATAATGAGCTACTAATAGATTCACAGCACTTCTCATAAAGCTGCCTAAAACGAACGTATCTTTCTTTGCTTTATTAACAAAGTCGCTTTCTGGTCCAAACAGAGTGGTAAGTCGCTCTACTTCTACTCCCCGTAGACGAGCGAAACGACTAGTTAGGTCATCTCGCAAGATATCTCTATAGTCTGCGTAGTATTTTTTTATTAAAGCTAAATAATAAAGTGCTCCGTTTGTTTGCCAATCAACCCCTTTTTCAAGCTCTTCTTGGCTCATTCCTTGATAAACAGCCAACCGAAGTGCATCTTCGTCTATTGACGAATGTAACATCTGCCAACTTGGTAAAGAAACGTTGGAAGGGGTGAAATACCCATATAAATAGCTTGGACGGGTACCTACAGATGGTTTGGCTGGCCGAATTAGTAGTTTTTCCAAATCATCGTTCTGGATGGGGTAGCCTCTGCTAACCAGTTCGAATGTGGCAAGGATAGATAACTCATAATCGTTTCTTCTGAGAAGATTTAGTAGAAAATCCATTTTCAAAGACTTTCGGCGAACCTCAAGTGCTTTAAACCGAATTGCGTCTTCTCCTTCTTCGATTAGGGTTTGTACTTTTTCAATAGAAGCCCTGCTAATAGCTCCATCTAATTCATCTTCTGAATACCTACGTTCAGACGGAGTCAAGGTTAAATAAAAGTTTATAGCTGCATCGGGGTCAGCTTTAGTCAGTGTCCGAATTAGTGTTGCTTGAACCTCTCTTTTTCGTATGTCTTCAATCGAGAGAAGCGAGTATAACAAATCAATATCAGCCTGCGTAAATTGATCTGATAGCAACTCAAAAACCTCTTGCTTTATTGTAGCTGCTTCATTAATGATTAAGGCTCTAGCCTGTTCATCAAAGAGAGAAGAGTCGACTAAGTTTAGTATCTGTAAGGACACCAGTTTTACTTCATCGAGCGTATCGTTTTGGATAAGGTTAACCAACAAATCAGGAAGCTTATCGGGTGCTATGGCTTGCCAGAACCAACCTGCTTTAGTGTCATCTGTATCGGTAAGAAGCGCACGAAAGACAGCCAGTTTTTCAAACAGCTTTAGGCTAATACGAGACCTATTTTGGTAAATATATTGAAGATCGTGGCTTTGGAATAGCTGCGTTTTGTAACCGGGTTCAGAATCGTAATAAAGAGATTGAACCGCTAAATGAGCGCGGGCGATACTCAGTTTAGAAAGCTTTTCGTGTGTGTTTGTGGAAAGACCATTTAGTACAGTTTGGACAGAGGTTTCAGCTTCTAAAATTCCATCAGGCGCGTCATCAACAACCATTGTTTCAGCACCTAATTCTGGAGTGATGACATTATGTACAAAATGAATGCTCAAATAATCAGTTAACGCATCTGTTAATTGACGCTCCCAAGTCATTTCATTCTCAAATGTCTGATATAAGACCTCACGCTTTGTTTCAACCTGTTTTCTGAATTCGAGGACTTGTCTAGCTTGCTCACCAGGATCGGCTAAAGTTTCGATAGGCATATTTTTGAAAAACAACCATATGTCCTTCATTTGACCTTTTGCTTTAAGATCTAAAGCAAGCTCGAACTCCTCTTCAAAACCTGATGAATATTTACCACTCTGGGTTCCCCACCGTTTCCATAACAATCCAATTAGCAAGTCGCAGCCAACCAGATCTTTATTGATTATTTCTTGAGGCCGACCGGTACCGGGTAACGTATCTTCCCAACCTATCAGCTCAATAGTTACACCGAGATTACGGGCTAAATGACGATTTAGCCGATCAACCACTTGTCGGGTTTGTCTTCGCTCTTCTTGTAGGTCACCGGGTGATGCAATAAATATGCTTAACACGGCTCGTTGTCTGAATTGATGTCTATCTTCCACGCAATGAAGGGCAAACGCCTATACTGTTTGTAATATATTTATAGAGGCAAGGTACCACGTAAGGTACAACTTGTCCAAAAATCAACAGCACGGATCAATAAGTCAGATTTGGGACACAAATGTGAATCTGTCAAGCATGAAAAGAACGCGATGATGAGAACGCCACACTGCTATGTCTTACTGCTCAATTCAATTACTATTCGTTAATGCGAGACCATTTTGAGACCAATGATTGAACCAATCAGTGTTACAATAAAAAAGATACGCCAGAAGTCAGCCGGTTCGCGAAAAAACAGAATACCAACCAAGACCGTACCAACTACCCCCACGCCTGTCCAGACGGCGTAGGCTGTACCAATAGGCAACGTTTGAGTGGCCCGGTAGAGCAAGTACATACTGATACTAAGACAGCCAAAGAAGCCGAGCAACCAACCTATTGCGGCTGATCCACTACTCTCTTTCATCTTGCCTAGACAGGCGGCAAAACCCACCTCAAAAAGACCTGCAATAAGGACCAAAAGCCAGTTCATACGTAAGGAAAATCGGTGTTTGTAAGGTGTGTGATCGCTTCAAGTCCTAAGCGAAACGCAGATAACTTGCTTATTGGCGTGTAGCATCGGTCCGGCGAAATCGCTTATACACCAACGTACCCATCACCAGTAGCACAACGCCCAAGAAGATGTATTCTACGTACTGACCGACTTGTGGAAACTGCTGCCCAAGCCAATAACCGGCTAACACTAAGGTGGTGATGTAGGCAACGCAGCCCGTAGCGGTCAATAGCAAAAAACGAGGCCACGGCATACCACTGCTAGCAGCTAATAGGGGGTTGAAGGTACGAATGATGGGCAGGAAGCGACCAATCAACAAGGCCTGCTTCGGGTGTTTCCGGTAGTACGTGTCGGACTGTTCCAGATCACGTCGTTTAAAGAGGAACGTATCGGGCTGGTGGCGGAGCCGGTTACCCACTCGTCGGCCAATCCAGAATCCCGTCAAATCCCCGGCTATTGCGGCTACGATCAGCATACCAATGAGTGCCAAAACCGGTACATGCAACGTACCTACGCCCGTCAGCAACCCCGCCGTAAACAGCAGGGTTTCGCCACCCGGCACAATCAGCCCCAGCAGAAAGCCTGTCTCGATAAAAACTAAGGCAGCAATCAAGGTCGTGCCTCCCCACTCAATCCAAGCCGTGTTTAGGCCCAGAATAATAAGAATCAAGTCTGTGTTCATAGCGTTGAGTTCAAAAAACAACAGGCAGACGAGCATCCGGTCTGCACTGCATAGTAGCCTCCGTCCGTCGTTCCCAGATCAGCCGTCAGACCGTTTGGGGGGCGCTCTTACGCAACAAGGCGTAACCTAACACACCTGCCAGCAAGGAGGAGACCAAGATCGCGATCTTCGCTTCGTTCTGTAGGATAGGTTGCCCCTCGAAGGCCAGAAGGGTAACAAAAATTGACATGGTAAAGCCTATTCCGGCCAACGTACCCACGCCAATCAGTTGTCGCCAGCTAACCCCCGTCGGTAAGCTAGCCCACCCTAACCGCACCGCTACATAGCTCAGCAGCACAATGCCGATGGGTTTGCCCAGTAACAGCCCCACCATGATGCCAACTGCCAACGGATCGGTGAGTTGACCTAGCAAGCTCAAATCAATGAGCAGACTGGTATTGCAAAAGGCAAACAGCGGAATAATCAAAAAAGCGACGGCTTCATGCAGGCGATGTTCAAGCCGTTGAGCGGGTGAGCTGATCTGTTCGGTAAGCTCCTCCAATTCCTCACTCAGATCACGGGGCACTACGGTTTTGTCTTGAATCCGCTGCTGCATCACACCCAGTTGCGCTTGCACCGTATCCGAGTCAGTCAGGCGGGTGCGGAAAGGGACAGCGATGGCTAGCAACACACCCGCCAGCGTGGCATGTACGCCCGACTTCAGCGTCAGATACCAGAGCACGACACCTAGCACTAGGTAGAGGCCCAGCGCACGTACCCCCAGCCGGTTCAGCAGGAGCAGCAACAGCCATAACCCACCCGCACTGAGCAGATAGCGGCTGTCGATCACCGGCGTATAAAAGAAAGCAATGACCAGGACCGCGCCCAAGTCATCCACAATAGCGAGGGCCGTTAAGAATACCTTGAGGGCCAACGGTACCCGGTCGCCCAAGAGCGTGACGATGGCCAGGGCAAAGGCAATGTCGGTGGCCATCGGAATGCCCCACCCATTGGCCGTAGAGGCGTTGCGGTTAATCACCCAAAACAGGGCCGCTGGTAGTAGCATCCCACCCAATGCGGCCACCAGGGGCAACGTAGCCTGCTTGACGGATGCCAGCTCACCCTCCAAAATTTCTCGCTTAATCTCCAGGCCAACAATCAGAAAGAACAAGACCATTAGCCCGTCGTTGACCCAGTGCGACAGGCTTTTGGTAAGCTGTATGCCACCCACGGAAACGGCCAAAACGCTGTCCCATATCTGTGGAAAATACCGGGCGATGCCAACCGAAGTATTGGCTAAGACCAGTGCTAACAAGCTGCTAAGCAGCAAGACGATACCACTGGCCGCTTCGAGTCTGAAAAACTCGGAAAAGGGTTGAATCAGCGGCTTAGTTAATTGCCTGAAGGTGCTGCTTATAGTCATAAGGTTGGTCAAACTTAGTCATTCAATGAGTTGATGTCCTGTGCTTTCAATCGGTCAAGTCCTTCTTTCATGGCCGCAACCTGCTCTTTCGGATGGCTTTGCCAGTTCGTCACCTCGCCCACCACTCGGAAGGGATGCTTAGAGCGATACGATTGGGTCGGGTTGCCGGGGAATTTCCTATCAGTCAGATCCGGGTCATTTTCGATAGGGCCGGTGGGTTCGACTAGATAAATGCGTTCTGGTCCTTCACCCAAAGCCAGTTCAGCCCCCCAGATTGCCGCATCCAACGTTGCCGTAAGGAAGATGTACGCGGCGTTTTTTCGCTGCCCGAAGTTGGAGTTGTAGCCCGCTTCAATCAGACTACCCGGCTTTAGGTTGGCTTTCGTGCCGTGAAAGTAGGTTTGGGCAAAAGGACTTGGAGCCGGTTGGTTGTTGAGTTGCATGCTTGTCTGTCAGTTATCTAGCCCTACCAATATCGGCAAGAACGTAGCTAGGTCGGGGTAATGCGGTAAAATAGTAACTAGCTTGTAGACGACTGTTGTTTAACTTAAGGGGTTAATAACAGCCAAGAAAAGTAGCCCATCCACAGTGCCCAGTACGATTATGATTCCCCCTCCCGTCACCCCGCTTCGCCAACAACTACCTTATGATGAACTTAGCTGGGGCCTCTTTGAGCATTTATGTCGGCGGTTAGTGGCCGCAACAGAGCCGCAAGCGACAGAAATCCGCCTGTATCTAAGCGAAGGACATGATCAGGAAGGAATTGATGGTTATGCCTACGATCCGACAGACGGGAAGTATATCGCTTTTCAATGCAAACGCCATGTCGCCTTCACGGCAAGCCAGATCCGCAAAGCAGTTGACCTCTTTTTGACCAAAACTTGGGCTGAGTGCTCGAAGAAATTCATTTTGTGCGTATCAGCTCACATTGACGAACCGTATGAGAAGGAACTGACTAAGCAGCGAGACCGATTGCGAGCACTCGACATTGAGTTCGTTTCATGGGATCAGCCTGGTTTAGATGCGCGGCTAAAACAGCAACCCCAACTCGTTTGGGAGTTCTTCGATGGTTGCAGAGGCCACTGGTGGGTCGAAGCGTTCTGCGGACCAGACAAGGTTTCCAGCCTTGCCAGGCCTGTACAACTTCGGGAGTACACCTGCCCACCCGCCTTCGTTGAGCGAGCGTTACGACCCGAACCCGTTTACCCTGCGGGCACCTCACGCCTGGCTCAACCACTAACGACCCTGCTCTTAGAAGGGGCTGGAGCTGAGCCTGTTCGCTTGTTCCTGCGTAGCGACGCTGGTATCGGCAAATCCACTGAACTCCAGTATGCGGCTCACTTTTTCGCTCAACAACAGGGTACCATCCTTTTTCCGATCTTGCTGTCGCTGAAGCATTACGGCGATGAACCGCTTCGAGATTGGTTGGATCGTTGGCAACCGAACTGGCAACAGATACCGGCAGACCGGCTGCTGCTGTTGGTAGACGGCCTCGACGAGGTCAAAGCCGGCGAGCGGGAGCGGTTCATTCGTCAGGTACATGCCTTGCTGGCCGAATACCCAACCTGTCATGTGGTGCTGTCCTGCCGCACTAATTTCGCCAACGAAAAGCTTCAGTTTGACGAGTTTCTGGCCTATTCGTTGCACGAGTTCGATCAAGCCGATATTGAGGCATACGTCCGGCAGGTGTTACGGCCCGACGAGCTTCCGGGCTTTCAGGAATTGTTGGCCGATGAAGGGCTATTGCAATGGTTGACGAACCCCTTCAGTCTTATTCAATTTGTCATCTTCTATCAACTAGACCCCAATAGCCTACCCAAGACTAGGGTCGAGTTGTTGGCCAGGGTGGTCGAACAACGCATCACTCGTGATCTACAGCATCATCGAAATACGCAGGCGGCAGCTTCATATCACCGGCTGCTCAAGCGCATTGCGTTCGTGATGAATCGGTTAGGGGTTACGTCGCTTTCACTCCCTGACTGGAGCCGCTTGGTTACTGACTCTCAAGCCCAACAGCACTGTCGTGAGCTGTCGCTGCTCCGCCTGATCGACGAGCGGGTCAGCTTTGAACACACCATCGTGCAGGAATATTTCTCGGCCTTGCTGTTAGCGGAACAACCGTTTGAGCGGGCGATTCAAGAAGTAGCCTTTCGACCAACTTACGAGCGACTGAAACCCAAGTGGTTCAACACCATTGGCCTCTGGCTGGAACTACTCCCCGCCAACTCCCCCCAACTCGCTCAATTATTGGCGGTAGTCAGCGAGCGGGAACCGCAACTGCTATTAACCATTGAATACCAGCATTTTACGGATGAGCTACGGTTTGGAGCATTTGTCCGCGTGATGCAACAAATGGATCGCATTCCGCGCCATCGCCTGTATTACGATCAACGCTTAATTGACTTCGCCCATATTAGTGAGAATAGTCAGGTCATCGCGTATCTACTGGAACAGTGCGCGCAACCCGACTTGCCGTGGAGCGATGAGTGCCTGTATTATATGTCCAAAGTCGAGCGGACTGCCATGTTTGGTTTCGAACCGGAAATCATTGATTTGGTGGAAGCCGAATTGCTCAACGATAACGAGCACCGACAGGAACTGGCCGTCGAGGTGGCCGTCAACTTAGGGCTGAGCAGCCCGACCATGACACGCTTAATGACGGGAGACATGCCCAATCTGGATTCCGTTCGTATCCGTTCCGACATCTATAGCTACCTCCAACAGACCAATCAAGCCGATGCGTATCTTGATTTTCTGTTGGAAGGGGTCAATGTCTATCAGCGATACCGAAAACATCACGGTACGTCGTACATGGGCGTTGGTTGGACGTTACGGCGGCTGCTCACGCAGCTCAAAGAACCTGCCTCCCTCTTCCAGCTATTGACCTACCTCATCCGACACGCCAATGAATTAGATCATAACGACAGCTTGTTTCGCTACAAATCATACGGCGATGATGATTTTTTTGCCCGACTGGGTCGCCGTCTGGCTGAGGCCTACGCGACTGATCGACGCGTTTACCGTAAAGTGGCCCGGCTATACAAACGGTTCACCAAGATAGGGTCCGAAGATTTCGCCAAAGACCTCGCCCTGTTCTTTGAGCTGACCCAGACGCAGGAACGAATTTTTTGGTCATTACTCAGAGGGCGTACCGCTTGGTATCACGACTCGCTCTTAGGTAAAGTCGTCACCGACGCTATCCTAGACCAATGCGTCAATCAGTATCGACAAGGTACGCTCACCGACCAGCAGGTACGATGCGTGATTCATGGCCTCAACGTCAACCAACGCTACGACCTCGCTGAAACCCTACGAGTAGCGGCCCATGCGGTTGGCCGTGATGACTTTTCACTGGCTCCTGACCCAGAGATAAGGCGGCAACAGCGAAAAGAACGGGATTACGAACTGCTAGCCGATCAGGCCTTATTCATCGCGCAGGTTGAGCTGGTATTTGACCACTACCAAGCCGATACAATTGATGTGGAACGTCTCTACCGCTACCGGCGCGAGTGGGAGGATCTGGATAACGAGGTAGTCATTCACTTTTTAACTGTTAGGGATTCGTCTGCTAAAACGGTCAACCGGCAGGAAGAGGTAGCTTGGTTAACAGCCCATTGGGAACAATACGTACTCAATGAACTCTTCAACCGGCTGCATAATAAGTACGCCTTACCGTTACCAGACAACCATTTGGAGCGAATTATCGCTTGGTGTCAGGCCAACATCCACCGCGCTGACTTTTGGGCATCCATTCAGCAGACTGCGACTGATACTGGCCCAACCACTAGCCAGAAGGGGCTGGAATGGGACTTGTCGGAGTTTTATCGACTGACCCCCGTAACCTTTGACCGGTCGGTGCTGCTCAATATGTTGGGCACGGATTTCTATGGCTTGGACTGGGTAGAGAAAGGAACCGAACGGTCGCTTTCGGCTAAGGTGATTGATGAACTCAACGACCAACAGGCCGTTGCGGAGCGGTTAGTGGAAAATTTGGCGCGACCGTTCCGGGCATCGATCCTCCAGATGAACCACTTCCAGTTGTGCCACCAACTGGGCGTTACGGCGGCCCTACCTTATTTGAAGGCTGCCCTTCAGGATGTTCAGCATTACAGCACGCATAACCGGGAACGGCTACTGAGCTTTTACCTAGACTTGGGGGTGATCTCGCCCAACTGACGTTCATCTTCCGCACCTTCGATCCACAACAAGACTTTAGCTGGACCTTGCTAGAGAAGCTGACCGAACTGCCTGGGTTTGCCAAACGGATCAGCCAGTTTCTGCTTAAACTGATTGGTAATCAACAAGTCGCCTCTGACGACTTTCGGGTGATGAAATTGCTTATTAATGTTGGGGCTATTGAGGGCTTGCAATTCTACGTTGATTGGGTCAAAACCAATCATCGCCTGCCCCGAACGTATGACCGTTTATTAAATATCCGACGGCTACCAACAACAGAAGCGACCTTACTTTTTGCCGAGTTGATCCACTTCGCTTTCCAAGAGACAATCGAAACGGATCGGTTCGACGAACCCATCGACATCTTTGTTCACTGCCTGAAAGAACTAACGATCACCAAAGAGGGGCTGTATCAGGCGGTTCATGCAGATCTGGATACCCTCTTGCAGACGTACCCAACTCACCCCGATCAGGCAAAGTTGCGCCGAAATTTGGCCCTCTTTGAGCAGGAGTACTATTTACAGAAGGTTGATTGTGCAACCCTACCAGAGGCCTTGGTCGGGTTAGAAACATGGATACCGTAGCGGTGGCCCGTAAGCAACTTGAATTAGATTTATATGCGGTGCCAGAGCAAACTTAGTCCAATCATTAAAACTAAGCCTATCTGTATCGCCGATAGGACATAGATGTACTTTACTTCACCTCTCGACTCCTCTGACAGCTCTTCTCCTACGGAAAGCTGTATAGCTGCCAATTCGTCCAGAGTCTCAGCTAATTGACTGAAAGTCGTACTACCGCTGCCAGCAAACATGGCTTGCTGCGCCGCCGGTTGGTTGATTAGGTTCGTAGTGATCTCGCTTTCTAACTGGTTATAAACAGTCAGCCGTTGCTTGAGCAACTTGAATCGGTCCGCTTCTTTGACTGTTAATTCAGTTTGTCCAAACTCAGTTACCAGCGAATCGATTCGTCGATTGAACCGATCAAGCGTTGACTTGATCAATCCCATATTTGGTTTGTTAGTAGCCAACACGTAGGTCTCCAACAGGAGTCGTTTTTTGTAAACAGCAGCCGTTAAATTGACCAACATACCGGTAGGCACCAACCGGTCTTTGTAGATAGATGCAGATGCTTGCTGAATATCATGCACACCGCGACGGCTCAAAAAAATGCTGGTCAAGATCAGCCCTATCAAGCTGACAATCAATAAAATAGAGCGTACTAGAGAACGTTTGTTATCTGGTTGTGCCATTGGAGTAGATTGATTTAGTATTGTACAAACACCTACTTTGGTGCAACAAAGGGTTGTTACAGTCAGCCGGTTTATCCATGTAATGGCATGCTTTTCACTTTGCCACCGACCACATTCTCTAACGTCGACTGACTGATGAAAGCCTGCTCGTCAATAGCCTCGACCAGATCCAGCAGCCGGGCAGCTTCCAGGCGGGTGACGACCACGTAGAGCGCATCAAGAGGCTGATCGCTCGTTCCCCGGTGACCATGTCCCTGCTCACTACTCAGGCTGGTTACTCCCCAGCCCTGCGCCTGAATCTGTTGCCGGATGGTCTGGTAGTGCGGCGACACGATCAGCACCGCCGTATACTGCTCAATGCCGGTAACGACAAAATCAATGGTTTTAAAGGCAGCAAAGTAGGTGAGCATTGAATACAAGGCGGACTCTACACCCAAGAAGCGGGCGGCAGTCAGGAAGATGACGACGTTTAGTAATAGAATCACGTCGCTCACTTTGAGCAGCCGTGACTGCCGGCTAATCAGCAGGGCCAGGGCTTCAGTCCCGTCGAGCACGGCCCCACCCCGCATAGCCAGGCCAATGCCGGCACCGATAAAAAACCCACCAAACACGGCGGTCAGCAGGCGATCCGGTGTCACATCGGGAAAGGGCACTACGGCCAGACAGAGGGAAAGCCCCGCGATGGCCGCTACGCTACGCAGGGCAAACCCCCGCCCGATACGTCGGTAGGCCATTATAATAAAGGGCAGGTTAATCAGGGGCAGTAAGATCGCCAGCGAGAGACCGGTAAGTTGGTTGAGAAGCATCGAGATGCCCGTGGCTCCCCCGTCGATGAAATGGCTCGACAGCAAGAAACCCTTTAAACCAAAGCCCGCACTGGCAATGCCCAACAGGATCAGGAAACTGTCTTTGAGCACTTTGGCAAAGTTTGTTGATGTCGGCTGATTCATAGGTTGGGGGTTCAAATTGATCTATTGGCGACCAGCTTTTGGAATAGTCTTCATCTGTATCACGTCCACCAAGAAGGCAAACGCCATAGCGAAATAGATATAGCCTTTTGGAATCTCGACGTGCAGCCCCTCGGCCACCAACGACATGCCAATGATGAGCAGGAAGCATAAGGCCAGAATCTTGAACGATGGGTGCTGGGTAATAAAGTCGCTAATGGGCTTGGCGGCCACCAACATAATTCCTACCGACACGACAATTGCTGTATACATCACCCACAATTGATTGACCATGCCCACCGCCGTAATGATTGAATCCAGTGAAAACACCAAGTCAAGAATCAGAACCTGAAGCAGAAGGTCGCGAAATGAGTTTTTGGTCGTATTCGGCGCGTTGGCTTCGTCACCTAATTCGGTGTAATGATAAATCTCGGCGGTACTCTTGTAGATGAGAAACAGTCCACCGGCTAGCAAAATCAGTCCTTTGCCGCTAATATCGATGGCTCCTATAGTAAACAACGTTGTATTCAGTTGCATAATCCAGGCCAGCAGCGTTAGCAAACCAAGCCGCATGAGCATGGCCAGTCCAAGACCCCAGTACCGAAACCGATCTCGCTGCTCGGCGGGTAATTTACCAGCCAATATCGAGATGAAAATGACGTTGTCAATGCCCAGAATAGTCTCTAGTACAATCAGAGTAAGTAAGGGAATTAGTTGGGTGATGCTATCCATAAGGATGTCATTAGGTTTTGCTTATTGCGAGGGTACATTCCTCCTTACAACTGTTGTAGTTCCCGCCAAAACTGTCGGATAAAAGCCCGCTCTTCTCGTGATACACCCTCGTGTGCCCTTGCTACCCGCAACAGCAAATTAATAAACCGCTTCTTGGTTTCTTTACTGATCTCAACACGTTTGTCGGCCATCCGGCGCAGGCCGAATGCACAGGCTTCTTCGGCAGACTCGCCTACGTTATCCCGTAAGAACATAGCGCAAATGGCTAAATCGCTGTAGGGCCAGTCAGCCAGCAGTTCACAGGCCAGCTTCGTCTCCTCTCGGTGAAGCTGACCGTCTAATTTGCAGAGGGCATAGACGATACTGCCTAATCCCATCGCGACATCCGGTGAGTACATAACAGTTGAGTTTATAAATGGCTTTAAATAAGTAGTCAAGATTCCTGTTGCTCAAGCATACGCCTGAGCGGCCAGGTGATGGAACACGCGCTCGTCGAGACGGTAGCGGTCATTTAGCGTCAGGCTGCTGCGGGCGGTAAAGAGGGCGTAATTGACGGCGTTGTATAAGAGCCAGCATGAAGGCGGTGAATTCAACATTCGTTCCTCCAGCCGAAGGCGCTCCCGCGCCTGCTTAATCAACTGTACCGGCACGGGCAGTTCACGCAGGACATGCTCGTGACTGCCGGTCATGTTCGTCTGCTGAAAGTGATCATACACACTGGCTGTTAGCGTAATCCCGGTCGTTAAGTGATCGGCAAGCAATTCGCGCAATTGCTGCTGAAAAAGGGGAATGGTAATGGCACTTTGGTGGAGTTTACGAATGTCAGCCGTGGCCCGTTGTGGACGGAGCGGTATTGGCGAGGCCTTCGTGGCCGACATCTTCTGTGGGCCTTTGGCTCCCTGTCCTAACCAGGTCTGGTAGGTGGGTAAGTCGGTAAAGGCATCAGCCCAGCCCAGCAGACCGTTCTGGCAAACGTTCCGATACACACTGCTGCCCAGGTGCGTTAAGGGGTCTAAAAGGGCCGTCAGCGATTGGCCCTGAATGCCGAAAGGCGTCTTCCCATTATAGCTGTTGGTAATGGTTAGACTTCGTTGCAACTGTTCGCTACCAACGGACACCGATGTGGGCAATATGATACTGATGCTGAACTCACCCGTGTTGGTGTGCTTGATGAGGAGCTGATAATCTGCTATCAACTCATCGACTACCTCTCGGATGGCACTGTTGGGAATAATCGTGTAGTCGGCACTTTGGATGCCAAACAGGGTTTTGCGCCCTCCCGTCGGATGGCCCACGATCAGTTTCTGACGATCCGTAGCAATGATATCGTAGTCGGGAAGTAGATCGCTCAACAACACTGGCTCCACGGGAAAGCAGATGTCATTCCAATCGGTCGATAGTTCAGGTTGAGAACTTATATAGGTCATAAATTTGCGTTTTCAATTTTACAGTTGTAAATTTACATTCATAAAATTACAAATCAAAATTCAACGATCATGGACAATCAGAACTTGAAGCATAAGTACGCCAGCGCGGCCATATTCATCACTCTACTGGCCGGTGTTGGAGCCGCCGCGCTGAGTTACCCGTATTGGAAGCTACGTACTGGTCAAAGGGTGATGGCGACGCCGTCAGTCAACGATTATCGAATCGACTGGCTAGGCATTTAGCGATTCGATCAACCTATATAGCGGCTTTTAAGCACTCGTAGCTATAGATAGTCAGGCAGAGTCATATAGCGTTCCTAAACTGGTAATCAGCATGCAAATCTTTCATACTACTTACACACACAAACAGTCAGTGTCGATCACATGGTTACCCCTGGCCTATCTAGTTGCTTTCGTCGGTGTGTTCCTGATCTGTTTTTGGGCAGAGAGCCACCGCCAGCAACAACTTAGAGATGAGCAACTAGTCAAACCTTGCCAATGCCTTAGCTCGCTACCATTAGCTAGCACATGTTTACCCTTACTGCTCAACCAACGCTAGTGAAAGCGGGTGGATCAGCTATATACACGCACTGTTTTCTTCTAAATTCCTACTCCTATGTCTTGGTTCGATTATAGTCAATGTGTGCTTCGGAAAGTTAGCTTTGACAAAAATCTTTTCCGCAAAGAACTGCGAAAGTTGCTCTGTTATCTGTCTGTGGTTGAGCGTATTCAGCTATTGCGTTGGTGTCGTCAGCACAAACCTTGGCAACGGGCAGAACCCACTCTTCTACCGGATTAATGAGTAATCGAGAAAAATTATCATACGTATTATTTTCTTCCTCAACCTTATGAAATGGTCGTTCATCAGACAACAAAAGCTCAAGGCAGCCGGACTGTTGTTCAGCCTCATGCTGATCATCTTTTTCACGGCTATCAGCTTAAAACGTGAAGTGCGGGAGTTAGACCAAACGGTGAGCTCTCTTCAGGCAGATCGTTTGCAGCCCGCTGTAGATTTGATCTATATCAGCGAGAGTTTACACGCCAAACGGCTACTGCTGGAAAATCAATTCGTGACTGAATCGCCTTCCTCATCTGTTGCGCTTTCCAGGCAACTAGAGCGGCATGACCGGCAAATTCAAAAGCGGATTAATCAGTACGAAAAAACAAAACTAACGGCAAGCGAGACAACCTGGTTGAATGCACTCAAGAAGAAATGGAAACATGGCCAAAACCTTGAGCGGTCAATTCAAGTCTTATTGTCTGACAATCAGTTGCCTAAAGCGCGTCAGGTTTTTTACGGGCCGGGCACGCTAGTGCACAAACACAGCGTTCAGGCAATCCAGACGTTGGGTCTAATTCAGACCGAAACAGGCTTGAAAGCGGTGAAGGAGGCTCATCGGATGGCCGCTGGAGGATCGCTTAACGTAACTTTGCTAATGGCCATTTCGCTCATCGTCGGCTTGGTGATATTGGGACTACTGCACAAGGCGACATTACTGAACCAGGAACCACCGTCGTACCAACTTAATTAACAGCCTCCGCTAACAGAGCCTACTCTAAAAGCCGTTGGTTGTGAATGCAGCAACTATATCGCCTACGAATAAACCGAACGAAATCATGGTGAACAGAATCATCAGCAAATTGGACTGTCAACGCTTGAAAGAGCGGGTCGAACAAGCTAAAACCAACGACAAAATCTCTCCACTGCAAGTAATAAACTTATTGCGAGGCATTGATGCCGCGACTCTGTTAGACCCGGTCAAAATGCCGCGAAATGTCGTCACCATGCGGTCGGTAGTAACCCTGGAGTATGTCGAGACGGGCCGAAAACTGGATGTCTGTCTAGTTTACCCCGAAGAAGCTGACAGCACACAAAACCGGATTTCCATTTTCGCACCCTTGGCTACTGCTCTATTTGGCTACAAACAGGGGGCCATAATCAGTCTACCTACTCCCTTCGGTTCGGTAAACGTCCGAATTAGTCAAATTCTCTATCAACCAGAAGCAGCCGGCGACTTGACCAATTAAGTAAGCCGACAACTATCCCTTCTCCCGACGTTTATCCTTATGACCGCTATAACAAGCCTGAATACCCTACTCATTAGTGCGATACTGGTTGGCTGCACCCAGCAAAAAGAAGATAAGAAAAAAGCTGACAAGCCATTCGTACCGGTTGTGCAGCTTATCCGGCAGGACACTGAAATCGACCACGACTACGCAGGCCACATTGAAGCCGTGCAGAACGTAGAAATCCGCGCCCGTGTAGCTGGTTATTTAGATAATCTATTGGTGGACGAGGGACAACCCGTGCGGAAGGGTCAGTTGCTCTTCCAGCTCAACCAAGCTGAATACCAAGTGAAGGTGGCCGAGGCTCAGGCCAGTTTGGAAAATGCTCAGGCCCAGCAACAGTCGGCAGAAGTAGAGCTGGAGCGGGTCAAACTGCTTGTTGATAAAAACGTTATTTCGCCCACTGAGCTTAAGCTCGTCCGGGCCAAGATGACCACCGCCCGGGCGGGCATCGATCAGGCCAAGGCGGCGCTGTCGAACGCCCGGCTGCTGATGTCGCTGACGAGCATCCGTGCGCCCTTCGACGGAGTCATCAACCGAATTCCGCTTAAACGCGGCAGCCTGATTGATCAGGGGGCGTTGCTGACGACCATTTCCGATCTGAGCCGCATGTACGCCTATGTGAACATTTCTGAAAAGGAGTATCTGGCCTTCGCCCGCAAACGGCGCGATCCCCAACAGGCTACCGTCCGGGAGGTAGAACTGCTACTAGCCGACGGATCGCTTTATCCGTACAAGGGTAAGATTGAAACGACCGAGACCATCTTCGAGGGCACCTCCGGCACCATCGCGTTCCGGGCCGCATTTACTAATCCCAACCGGCTGCTACGCCACGGGGCTACTGGCAAAATACGGCTGACTACCGACGTAGATGATGCGGTGTTGGTGCCGCAGAAGGCCGCCTTTGAGGTACAGGATAAGCACTTCGTGTATGTAGTGGATGGCGGCAACAAGGTACGTACCCGCTCGTTTGTTCCCCAAAGCCAAATCGATCAGTTCTACGTCGTCAAATCGGGTCTATACGTAGGCGACCGGGTAGTTTATGAGGGCATACAGCAACTTCGGGACGGTATGCCCGTAACTCCTCGACCAATGTCTGCCGATAGCGTCCGCGCACTCTTTGCGGCAGCCCGGTAGCGTAAAGAACGTACCCTTCCCTACTCAAACCGTTATGTTAAATACCTTCATTAAACGACCGTTGCTATCAACGGCCATCTCGGTGCTCATTGTGCTGGTGGGCATATTAGCCCTGACGGGGCTTCCCGTTACCCAGTTCCCCGACATCGTACCTCCCTCGGTAACTGTCACGACCCGCTACACCGGGGCCTCCGCCGATGTTAGTGTGAAGGCGGTGGCTACTCCGCTGGAACGGGCTATCAACGGGGTTCCGGGCATGACCTATATGACCTCCATATCGGGCAACGACGGCACTACCATCATTACCATCTTTTTCAAGGTGGGCACTGACCCCGACCTGGCGGCAGTGAACGTGCAAAACCGCGTCACGACGGTGCTGGATGAGTTGCCCACTGAGGTCATCAAAGCGGGCGTGGTGACCGAGAAGGAGGTCAACAGTATGCTGCTGTACCTTAACGTGTTTAGCGAAGACCCCACCGTAGACGAAAAATTCATCTACAATTTCGCCGATATCAACATTCTGGCGGAGCTGAAGCGCATCGACGGGGTTGGGTTCGCGGCCATTATGGGCAGTCGTGATTACGCCATGCGCGTCTGGCTCAAACCGGATCGGATGACGGTCTACGAAGTGTCCGCGGCAGAGGTGGTAGAGGCCATTCGGCAGCAGAACGTGGAAGCGGCCCCCGGCAAAGCGGGCGAGAGTGCCGACCGCGACCCGCAGACGCTACAGTATGTGCTTCGCTACACGGGCAAGTTCTTCGAACCAAAACAATATGAAAACCTGGTACTGCGCAAAAACCCCGATGGGTCGCTACTCCGACTTAAGGACGTAGCCGATGTCGAGTTTGGGTCGCAGGACTACGGTATTCTGTCCAAAACGGACGGGAAACCCTCGGCAGCCATCATGCTCAAGCAGCGGCCCGGCTCCAACGCCCGCGAGGTCATCGCCAACGTAAAAACGCGGATGGACGAACTCAAAAAAAGCTCGTTTCCGCCCCGCATGACCTACAACTACGCCTACGACGTATCCCGTTTTTTAGACGCGTCCATTGAGGCCGTGCTGCACACCTTGTTTGAGGCGTTTGTGCTGGTATTCATCATCGTGTTTCTGTTTTTACAGGATTGGCGGTCCACGCTGATCTGCGCGTTGGCCGTGCCGGTGGCCTTGGTAGGTACGTTCGCGTTCATGGGCATGATCGGCTTTTCGATCAACCTGCTGACGCTCTTTGCCTTGGTGCTGGCCATTGGCATTGTGGTTGATGACGGCATCGTGGTGGTCGAGGCCGTTCACGCCAAAATGGAGGAAGGTTTACCTCCCCGACAGGCGGCTTTCGCCACGATGGGCGATATAGCCCCGGCTATCATCTCAATCACGCTGGTGATGTCGGCGGTATTTGTGCCGGTGGCCTTTATGTCGGGACCGGCGGGTATTTTCTACCGGCAATTTTCGCTCACGCTGGCCATTGCCATTGTTATTTCGGGGGTCAATGCTCTGACGCTTACGCCTGCCCTCTGCGCGCTGCTGCTTCGACCCATGCACGGCGAACAGAAAGGGCTGCTGGGCCGGTTCTTTGCCCGTTTCAACCGGGGCTTTGATGCGCTGACCCTCCGCTACCGAGGATTACTGACCCGTACCGTTGGCCGCAAAGCGGTGACGTGGGGGTTGTTGGGCCTGTTTGTGGCAGGTACGTGGGGCATGGCCACGATCCTGCCGGGGGGCTTTATTCCGACGGAAGATCAGGGGATGCTGTACGTCAACGTGACAACACCACCGGGAGCCACCGTCGCCCGTACCGAACAGGTGCTGGATGCCATCGAAGCCATTGTGTCGGAAGAAGAATCCGTTGAAAATGTCTCGACCCTAGCGGGGTTCAGTTTACTCACCGACGGGGCGGGGGCTTCCTATGGCATGGGTATGATTAACCTCAAACCCTGGGATCAGCGTAGGGAGTCGATCCAGGCACTGATGGACCGCCTGAGCGAAAAGGCTAAGACCGTCACCGATGCTACGATTCAATTTTTCCCCCCGCCTACCGTGCCAGGCTTTGGTAACGCCAGCGGCTTTGAACTTCGGCTGCTGGATCGGGGCAAGAGCGGTGATTTGGGCCAGATGGCCGCAGCCACCAACCGCTTTATCGCGGCCCTGAAAAAGCGGCCTGAAATCGGCGATGCCTTTACCAATTTTGACCCCAGCTTTCCGCAGTATATGTTGCACGTTGATCAGGAGAAAGCGGCTCAGCAGGGCGTATCAGTTGATAATGCAATGGGGGGCCTGCAAACGCTGATGGGCAGCTTCTATGCCTCGAACTTCATCCGTTTCGGCCAGATGTACAAAGTGATGGTACAGGCCGATCCCGCCTACCGCACTAAACCCGACGACGTACTGAACATGCGGGTTAAAAACGAGCAGGGCGAGATGGTACCCTACGGCAATTTTGTGCGGCTGGAGCGGGTATACGGCCCCGAACAGCTTACGCGCTACAATATGTACACCTCAGCGATGGTCAACGGTGATGCCGCCCCCGGCTATAGCAGCGGGGATGCGATCAAAGCCATTGAGGCCGTGGCCGCCAACGAACTGCCCAGGGGGTTTGGGTACGAATGGTCGGGTATCACGCGGGAAGAAATCATTTCGGGCGATCAGGCCATCTACATTTTTGCCATCTGTTTGGTGTTCGTCTACATCCTGTTGATGGCGCAGTACGAAAGTGTCCTGCTGCCGCTGCCAGTGCTGTTGTCGTTGCCAACGGGTATCTTCGGCGCGTTTGGCTTGCTATACCTGATGGGCCTGCAAAACAACATCTACGCGCAGGTGGCCCTGGTGATGTTGATCGGACTTTTGGGGAAAAACGCGATTCTGATTATCGAATTTGCCGAGCAACGACGCCGGAACGGATTGTCGATTGTGAACGCGGCCATTGACGGAGCCATCTCGCGCCTGCGCCCCATTTTGATGACTTCGTTCGCCTTTATTGCCGGGCTGATTCCGCTCTGTATCGCATCGGGGGCGGGTGCACTGGGCAACCGTTCCATTGGGGCCGCAGCCGCCGGGGGCATGTTCATCGGTACGGTATTCGGCCTCGTCATCATTCCAGGCCTATACGTGTTTTTCACTAAAATCGGCGAACGCTTCAGCACGAAAGCGTCAGACGATCTTGCCGCCGAAGCGGACATACCAGATCAAAACGCCGGAATCATGCTTTCGCCGAATCAGGTCTCTGATAACCAAGCTACAACGTCTCAACGTCATCAAGCTAATGAAACCACAGTTCATTCTTAAACCCGTTCGACTAAGTGTCCAACTACTGATAGTAGGCCTGTTGCCGTTGAGTAGCTGCCAGGTACCCAAAGCCATGCTGGCCCCAAGCCAGCAACCTATTCCGACCACATTTGGCACCAACATTGATAGCGGCACAGCGACTGGTACATCAGCGCAGTCCGATCAATTATCCTTCGTTGCCGACTCCACCGGCATTGCTGGTCGGCATTGGCGAACATTCTTCGACGATAAAGAATTAGCGGCCCTCATCGACACGGCTTTGACGGCCAATCTGGATCTGCGAATCGCCACGCAGCGCATCGAGCAGGCGCGAGCTACATTCGACTACACGCGTGGCTTTCTGACTCCGCAGGTCAATGCGGTTGCCTCGGCGGGCCTTGATCGATACGGGCAGAATACGCTCAACGGGGTAGGCAATTTTGACACGAACCTGTCGCCCAACATTGATGGCAGTCGGCGTATTCCAAACCCCACGCCGGATTTTTTCGTCGGTGCCCGTAGTACGTGGGAGGTAGACATCTGGGGTAAGCTCCGCAACCAGCGCAAAGCCGCGTATCTTCGCTTGCTGGCTTCCGAAGAAGGCCGCCATGCCATCGTGACGGGACTGGTCGCCGAAGTAGCCCGCTACTACTACACGTTGCTGGCCTTAGATGGTGAGCTGGAAATCATTCAAAAGAACGTAGACTACCAACGTAATGCCCTTGATCTGGTCCGGGTGCAAAAGCAAGCCGGGCGCGTTACGGAACTCGCCGTTCAACAGTTTGCAGCTCAATTGCTGAACACCCGTAGCCGGCAGGGGCAGGTCCGTCAGCAAATCATCGAAGCTGAAAACGAGCTAAACCGACTGTTGGGCCGTTATCCGCAGCCAATTGCGCGGGGACGGTCGCTGCAAAGCCGTGAACTGCCTGGTCAGGTGGCAACGGGCTTACCCGCCCGGATGGTTTTTCGTCGGCCCGACATTCGTCAGGCTGAACGGACACTACAGGCAACCCAAGTAGACGTGGACGTAGCGCGGGCCGAGTTCTTGCCCAGCTTAAACGTGACGGGTTATTTGGGATTAAATACATTTCGGCTTGGTACGTTGGTCAACCCGGCTTCGGTGGCTGCTGGGCTGTTGAGCGGCTTATCGGCCCCAGTTTTTAACCGACGATTTGTTCGGGCCAACTACAACGGATCGGTAGCCCAGAGCCGCGAGGCTTTTTATCGGTACCGACAAACGATTGTCGATGGTGTTAGCGAAGTGACCAGCCAGTTGCGGGGCGTAGAAAACTACCGTCAGGTGGCCGACTTGCAAATTGAGGAAGTGCAAACATTGAGCAACGCGGTAGGCACCGCCAATGACTTGTTCCGTAGCGGCTATGCGACGTACCTGGAAGTGATTACCGCCCAACGCAGTGTGCTGGAAGCCGAACTAGCCTTAATCAACACGAAGCGAGCGCAGTTCCTGTCATTGACGAGCCTGTACCGCAGTTTGGGAGGTGGTTGGGAGTAGACAAGACGTATTTAGGAGTCAGCATAATTGGGTGTTTTGACAGAAACGTACCGCGCGGCGGACCGTACAATTCGTCGTTTTAGTAGTTTTGCCGTTCCGTATAAACCTGGTCACGTGAGGTAGCTTGGCAGAAACGGACGGGGACGCCGGAGCGGATGTCTCACGGTTCGCCGTTGCGGTCAACTGATCTTCAAACGATGAGTCACGTGTCCTTCGATAAGATTATCCCAGGTTCTTTGAGGCCTATTCCATTCCAACTGTACGCAGAAGATTACCTTAACCTAAAAATAGGTGATATGCAAGCTAACCAAATACTCAAGCAGATCGAGTTTATTAAGGAAATTGATAAACTTAAGTACATCGTACGTAGAACCAAATTATTTAATAGCGATAGGCCTGAAAATGATGCTGAACATAGTTGGCATCTGGCAGTGATGGCTATTATACTATCGGAGCATTCCAACTCGCCTATCGACGTGCTGAAAGTAGTGAAAATGCTTCTCATCCATGATGTAGTTGAGATTGACGCAGGAGACACATTCATCTATGATCTTCAAAAAAGTCACGATAACACCGAAGAGGAAAGGAAGGCGGCAGAGCGAATTTTTGGCCTGCTTCCCAGCGACCAAGCCAATGAATTAATAGCGATTTGGGAGGAGTTCGAAGAACAAAAAACGGATGAAGCCAAATTTGCCAGGGCAATGGACCGGTTAGAGCCGCTGCTTCAAAATGTCTCAAATAATGGTGGCACTTGGAATGAATTTGGAGTAGATTTCGACAAGGTTTACCAGAAAAAGCAGGTTATCAACTATGGCTCTTCTCCTATTTGGGAGTATGCAGAGCGCCTACTAAATGACAGCGTTGAAAAAGGAATTTTGAAAAAAGAGTGAATGTAAACAATTCGAGCAGCTCTTGAACGCATATTATCAAACCGATAAGCCGCAGACAACTGGTCTACCCTCAGTTGCCTACTGTGCGAGCGAACTGAATTTGTCGGCCAACTACTTCGGCGATTTAATCAAGAAGGAAACACGCCATACGGCGCAGGAGTACATTCAATCGAAGGTGATCGAAGCCGCCAAAGAACAGATCTTCGACCAAAGCAAATCGGTTAGTCAGATCGCCTACAAGTTGAGTTTTGAATATCCTCAGCATTTCATGCGCCTCTTCAAACAGCGCGTTGGGCAATCGCCAAATGACTACCGCAGATTTCATAGTAACTGATATTTAAGTGGCGCGTTGATGTTGGTACGTTGCTTGGATTGGAAATAACTGGATCACGGTCGTACCGTATGCTCGATAGGATGGTTACTTTGGCATGACTAGATTACCTCTTCGCTGGCTGGAAACCGCCTTCCGATGGTTTGTGTACAGTAACGGCTACATCGCCCTTTGTGCCGTAGTAATGGCCTGAACGACGGCCCGGTTGCTTACCCTAGAGTTACCTGACGCCCTGCTGCCATTTGTCTTTATCGGGACGCTGGGTAGCTATTCGCTACACTGGTATCTGACATCTTTGCCTTCGACGGAATTAGCGAAGAGGTCTGAACGGCTTCTCTGGAACGACCAACACCGCTGGTTGCTTTTGGCTTTGTTACTACTGTCAGTGGTGCCGGGTGGGTGATACCTACTGAGCTTAAAGCAGTACTGGCTCGAGCTGGTGCCGGTGGTCGTCTTGACGTTCCTTTACACAGCCCCTAAGATGGGCAGTTCAAAGTATTACGCCGGATAGCCGTGCTCAAAACGGCGTACCTGGCTGCTATCTGGACCTACACCACCGCTGCCTTGCCAATTTTGATGGCTTCCTCGCCCGTTTCACTAAGCACGTTGCTGTGGTCAGCGTGGTTGGCGAATCGCTTTCTGTTCATTTATGCCGTCTGTCTTTGGTTTGATTATCGCGACCGCCCCGATGATGGCCAGTCACGTTGGCTAACCATTGTGTCAATGCTGACAGAGCCGCAAATCGACCGATTTTTCGGGAGCATCGTACTGCTTTTTTCCGCAGCAACCGTAGCATTTTACGTGGGAGGAGTTGGCGGATGGGTGGTAATATGCATCAGCCTGCCAATGCTTTTGTTGATTCTGACAGCCCGATGGGTTACCAAACGGTTATCGGACTACTGGTACTACGTCTACCTCGATGGCTTGGTGATGCTAACGGGTCTGCTCCTACCCATTTTGCCGGTATAAGGCAACCAGTGCTTGTTGACAATATGTAAAGAATTACGGTATGTTAATGGATTTCATTCTTCCCTTTATGATCGCTTCTATGGAAGGGACGCTTCGTACTGTTGACCAACGTACCCATCTCATAAAAACCTGCTGCAATGGCTTCTCGACGCGAATTTCTTTTACAATCAAGCAAGGCGACTTTAGCCAGCTTGCTACTACCTTTTCCGGGCAACACATCCTTCGTCTCACTGAAGACCAATCGCTGGCCAATCGGCTTGCAGTTATACACTGTGGGCGATTTACTTAAACAAAATCCCAAAGCCACTTTACACAAGATAGCGACCATCGGTTATCAGGAAATTGAAAGCGTTGGTGTCACAGAGAATAGTTTATATGGCTACAAACCCAAGGATTTTTCCCAACTGCTCAAAAGTATGGGGCTTCGTTGGCGTTCCGCTCACGTAAGCGGGGCACCGATGAAAATGAGTAAGGCGGATCTCTACAGCTACATGAAGCCCAAAACCCATGACGATACGCTCAAGGTTGAGGCATATGCCCGGCAAGTGGCAAATGGAGCCGGCGGACTAAACTTGAAAAACAACGATCAGTTATTAGTCGACAATGCAGCTGAAGGGGGAGTTGACTACTTGGTCTGTTCGGCAATTCCAGTGGGCACCTTAGATGAAATTAAGACCGCCGTAGATGTGTTCAATAAAGCTGGGGAAACGGCCAAAAAAGCAGGCCTTCAATTCGTGTATCATAACCATGCCACTGAGTTCGACCTGGTAGAAGGCCACCGCCCCTTTGATTATATCATGGAGCATACCGATAAAGAGCTGGTAAAAATGGAGCTTGATTTGGCGTGGGCCACAAAAGCGGGACAAAATTTTGAAACGCTCTTTAAGAATTATCCTGGCCGCTACCCACTCTGGCACATTAAGGACATTAAAGCCGATAAGACTTCTATCACCGAGGTCGGCAACGGGATTGTTGATTACAAGCACATCTTTCCGTACGCCAAATCAGCTGGCCTCAAGCATTTCTTTGTCGAGCAAGATCTACCTGAAAATCCGCTCCGAAGTATTACAACTAGTATTGCCAATCTTAAAAAAATATTGGCTTGAGGGGCATTTTGGTGCTGTAACAAAAATTGCGCTCAGAAATATGTCCTATAGTTTTTCACTTAAACTGGCCGTTTCACCACTATCCGCTGCTTAAACGGTTTCGATTGGGACGGGGTCACCCCAAGCCACTGGCATAAGGCTAGCAGTAAGTCAGCAGCAGGTTCGTAGCCATTTTCGATTCTGTCAATGGAACTGGGCTTGGCTACCCCATTGGGATCACCACCGTTTACTTCGTCCGCTACCGCATTGACCCCCCGTCTGGCCCGCTTGGCTTGGATTAGATCTGACAAATGGTACGTTGGGGGCTTTAAACGTCTCGTTGACTTTGCGAATGGTATTGATAGAAAAGCCAGTCTGCCGTTCGATCTCACGGAGCGAATGACCAGCTTGTAAAAGCTGCGTGATCGTCTGCGATTTCGTCTTC
The DNA here is from genome assembly GCF_017353185.1 of Fibrella rubiginis. Taxonomy (GTDB): domain Bacteria; phylum Bacteroidota; class Bacteroidia; order Cytophagales; family Spirosomataceae; genus Fibrella; species Fibrella rubiginis. Next base: position 189,789 of record NZ_JAFMYV010000003.1, read on the forward strand.
TGCAAAAACGCATCGGTACGTTCAGGTGCTTTAGGTCGGCCTAACATTTTACCCGATGCTTGTGCCCGCCGCATGCCAGCCCGAACCCGCTCTGACCGAGTCGTTGGCTCAGCTGGAGCAACGTCGTCTCGCATCAACGACCGTAGGGCAATCACAATATCCGTTACCTCATCGGGTGGCAAGTCAAAATACTCAGTTAAAGGACCGCTGGCTGTACTCAATGCGTGTTGGTATGGGGCGTATTTTCGTTTAAAATACGCTTCCAGGTAGCCCACCTGCTTCACATGGGCTAACGGCTCGATAGTGACCGGCCCTAATGAACGAAGGTCACGCTCAATCTCGACTAGTCGCTCGGGCAGCGGACGACTCGTTACGCCGGACTTGTACAACGTACCTGAAGGCAAGCCCACGCGCAGAAAGTAAAAGTTGAAGGAGATGAATCGCGATAATGTCCGTTCGAAGGCATCGTGCTCCGTCGTCAGATCGGTCAGTTCATTGTAAGCGCGGTGATACTCAATCAGAGCGTTGTAATGCTTACGAAGCTTCGACGGAATTATGTATGATATACCGGATAGCTCCTCCTGCCAAAGCTGACCGGGCGAAACGGCACAGCCCCAGTCGGAGAAGCTGCCCCATCTCCTTGGCTTTAAATCCAGATTCCAATAGCCACTAAACTGACTGTGGCGCACCTTGTATAGGGCTGGCACTGGTCCCCGATCAGCGGAGAGACTTTCCAAAAATGCCTGCACATCGGTCAGTATTTCAAAATTAGCCTGCCGGTTTGCCGGTCGGGTCCCGGTTTTGTAGGGCTGCGATACGTCGCCCAGGATGTCGAGCAACTCAGCCATTAAGCTTTTGATTCGTTGCCAGTTGGTTTGGGCGTTCGTGTGTTGCTCATCCAACCGCTGTTGTTCGGCCAAAAGCTGCTGAGCATGACGCTGGGCAAATTCATCTAGCGGCCAAGTCGTCTCATCGATGTTGGTTGCCCAAAAATCAAAATAGGGGATTGGTGGCCGACAGCTATTGGCTACGTGCGCATAGTGATGCACCTTGATGCGGCCTTTTTTTGCGGTCAAAGACCCACGGCAGTAAGGACATACTACCCCACAAGCCTCCCCTCGGGGCGACTCGCTGATATGAATCAACTGATCTTGTCGGTTAAGGCCTACCTGCAACCAGGCTTGGTACAGGCTGGCATCGGGGTTGCGCATCTTTTTTTTGATACAAGGTAGTACGAAGTTGTTGCCTATCAACCCTTTTTTTGATACACCCTTGTGAAGCCATTGAATTTAACGTAGGTTAGCTTCACTAAGCTCAGACAATGACAACAGCTCGATTAGTTGGAACCTACCGCCTGGAACTAACCACGATTAATGCGCTCAACAAGCTGGTACACAATTATAGCCAGGAGGATGTAGCTTACTTACGACAAAATCACGCTTTCGACTATGCCTGGACATACTACTGGAACGGCGATGAGAATGGAGTGACGATTGAGCAGTTTTGGGCGACTTGGTCCGATAAGTTTGAGTTAGAAACGCAGGCATTCCTGTTGGACTACGCCATGCAGCGTTACGGAGAAGAGGCCTACCGCAACATCGACGGGGCAATGGGGTGGAAGCAACGCTTGAGCCAGCTTCTACAGGATCAACACCCCGAAGACTCCAACGACCATGACTAACGCATCGTCCGTGCCCCCCGCCGAGACGGTGTTGCACTTCATCCGCTGCTATCGGCGGCTCGAACAACTGCCATTGGAAGACGGTTTCGCCGAGTTGGCCTGCATATCAACAGATCCTGATGAAGCATCTCAGCAACAGCTTAAGAAACATTTTCGCGCCCATTGGTACAGTAAGGACGGGCGTTGGGCCGGTTCTATCTCAATTTACCCCATTACCGACAACTCTATTTATTGCAACACTGGGAGATCAACCATTACGAGGACGCCACTTATTTATGGGAATGTCAGCGCGATAGTCGATTTACGTTAATGGGGCCACCGCCACCGTTGGTACGTCAACTTCATGAATTGGTACTGTATTTTGAAAACCACGGTATCAGTTTACAATCGTCGCCGGATGTTACCTTGCCGTCGGTACCGCAGAATTTTGCTCTCCGATTTGGCAACGCAGCGAATTGGGGTGATTACCTGCTCGCCTTACCAGAGCCAGATGCTGAGCTTGTGATCAGTCAATTACTGAATCGCGATAGCCGTACCTGACTACCGGCGAAAAGTATTCCTTGCTTGTAAAGACTACTATGTACACCATTGGCTTTATTAAAACCGGACGCCCCGACGTATTGATCAATCCCGACATGTGCCGGTCGATCAATGACTTGTATAACTGGCTCACCGCGTTTCTTAATGAAGATGATTTTAGCCTGCATCCACCCATCACGCGGGAGGGTTTAGAGTCAACTCTACAATTCAATAAGCCCGTTCAGGTAAACATCACCGGGTACCAGGTAGCTCTATTATTCGGTGAAGATCACGTCATCCAGGAGGCAACATCACGTTTTATTCACCTAATGCCGCGTCAGAAAGGCCAATACCCCGTTCAGCGTGTCGATGGGATGAGCATCCCGGACTGATTACTACGGGCAATGACCGGACGTCATCCGGCAGCGGTTCAATACAGGACATCAGCTATCACTACCGTTTTGCTTAACTACCCAAGCTTGTAAAGCGAGGAGGTAATTGACTGGCTGTTTGCTGCCAACATCATACCGCTCGGCGACTCCTTGAATAAACTGGTTGGTTTTTCGGCCAGCTTCATATTTTGTCTTTGATGCTGTAGCTGTTCGTTCCAATCCTTCTCAATTGAACGCTTTACCTCGACAAACTGGGTAATCCCCCGAAAATCGGATATCATTTTTTCTAGCCGGATAAGAAACGGTCGCTGCTTGGGCAGTTCCATCCGAATCTGGGTGATAGGTGATGCCCCCCCTCCTATCACGTCCAGGTTTGCCCGCTGTTGGTCTGGTTCGTAGCCGCGGTTAAGAATGGCGACTCCCTGCTGCCAGTAGCGGATAAACGCCTCCGTCTGTGGGGTGCCGGTGGCCAACCCATCAAATAACATCGTGCATTTTCGGTCAGATGCCATCACGCGTCCGACAGGCCCCACTCCTACCCCCGACTGCGCCGGATTGAGTTGCGCCAGCCACATGGCGTTGTAGTAGATACCCGAAGGATCATTGTCATTGCCAAGCAGGATTTTTTCTGGTCGTAGACGGCTGATGAGCCTTTGCACCGTGAGTGGTTGCGTATGCGAAGGCGTACCTGCCATCGAAATGTACATCCGCTCGTGAGGCTGGGCGGGCGGGTGCAGTTCATGATACGACAGGGCATCAATCGGGCTTTCGCAGATGAATACTTCCTTCGGGGCGCGCGCAGGGTCGATGTTACTAACCCAGATACCATCCTCTTTGCTGCCTTTGATCTTGTTATACTTGTCGTTGCGAACCACCAGACCTAGCATCCCTTGTTCGTTTTCCAGCGGAAACACCGTGTTGGTAACTAAGAATGTTCTGGCCTCGTTGGTGTAGGTTTGATTGAAAATGCGCTGGCTGAAGGGAAACGAAGTCAGCGTTTCTGGCCGAATGCCACGACTCTCCAAGTAGCGCGTGTCCGTTAGCGGCTCCAACTGAAAATACTGCGCTACGGCCCGGCTCCGCTTGACCTCCTCACTGGGCTGCGGTCGCACCGTATGCTGTTGATGCGTGGGGCGACCTAAATAGTTGTTGAGATAGTCAGCTACTTCCCGCCAGCCTTTCTTGGTACTGAGGTCGTAGTGCTTCTTACTGGCCACGAAGTCAATGATGGTACCTTTGTCGAAGTCGTCACAAGGGTTGTAAAAGCGGTATTCACCACTTTGCTTCCGGGACACGATAAGCCGCCGATCTGCATCCGGCTGCTCCATCGTGACCCATTTGCTGTGCCTCGACCCTTTGCTCGTTTTGATCCGAAACCCCTCCTGCTCCAGAAACGTTACCAGATCAATGTCTCTCCGGTAATCGTCTAATGAGTGTGTATGTTGCATAGCCGGTCAGTTAACGGAGCCGCGGCCCCTGCTTTGCATCATCACGCAACGTACCTTCCTGGGCGACGTGCCGCACCGGTGCTCTTTCTGTCTTAGCACTTTGGCCTGATGTTGTACCGTCTAACTTGTGGCTGGGTCGTCTCAGGTCTTGGGCCGTTTTCAAATCGGTCGTCTTCTTGACGGCGTTATCAGGCACATTTATCACGTTCAACGCCCCCTTGGCGGCTGATACCTGAACATAAGCTGAGAAAGTTTGTCCGTTCTCTCCCTTCAGTCCGTCAAGTCGGATGGCTTTCCCTTGCCCGATCATCTCCCGTTGTGTTTGGGTCAATGTGACACCATTGATGCTTTTAGGCAGTTTAACCTGTTCCTGACGTGTTACAACAAGCTGCTGAGTTTTGGGATCAGTGCCAATGTAGGCCCGATATGTTTGGTTTGTTTGGAGGTTGGTCAACTCAACCACGTTCCCCATTTCACCTGTTTTAATGAGAGTAGCCCGGTCGTTTGGGGTTATAACGTACCCCTGCACTTGCTTTGGGATCGTTATCGCCCGCAGTGCCTTTTCATCTTGAATCGGCTGAAACCGGAGCTTAAGTTGCCCATTTACTTCGGCGACGCGCAGTTTACCCGTTAAGGATACGTACCGATTATCAATTTTTTGCTCAAACGAGACAGGACCAGTTTGCTTGCCGCTCAGCAAGGTTGAAAGCTGCCCCAGCCCGACAAGCTGCTCACGGGTTATCCCTGCTGCTGCCAGTTGACTGGCCACCTGCTCCCACGCGTAGTTTTTCGCCGAAGCTACCTCACCCTGGGATTTACTTGTTGATTCTACCGGTTGAGGTTCTTGCTTTACCTTGCTCTGGTTGCCTTGAATTGCAGTCCGCCCATCAACAGGTTGCTCAGTACGTCTGACAGAATTGACTTCCGTCCGTTTCTGTCCGCCCGCTATGTCAGGAGATTGATGAACCTTGTGAATTGCAGCGGCCTGCACACCTTGGCTTGGGCCGACGACTTTATCAATCGTTAGCTGCATATCCCGGTTCAGGCGGTAATTGTGCAGAAAGTTGGCCAAGAGATTGCCACTTACCACGACTACCTTCGGCATGGGAACGTCCTGTGCACGTTGTTCCAAGGCCTGCAATCGATGCTCTTGCCCCTCCTGAATGGTGAGCCGGTACGTTGCCTTGGGATCAATTCCTTCCGATGGCAACAGTTGTTTGGCAGCTTTAACCGACTGATGCGTATCCCAAAGGTGATTGGTAAGTTGATCAATCAGCCGCTTGTCGGTGGTGACACCAGCAGCAGCTACCTTCTCTCGTAGTGCTTTCTTGGTTAAGGCATCGTCATACAACGCACTTGTTATTTCCTCATTTGACAGCAGCCCATCATTTTCAAGGTACTGCCGGAGTTTCTCAGACTTGGCCGGTAGCTGCAACGAATAGTGCTCCGTCTCTACCTGCTCGGCGATCACTTGGCTTTTCGTCATGATTCCGTTTGATTGTTTTTACAAATCAACTATATATCTTCACCACAGTAAAAGTAAATGCCCGCAATGATATTTTCAAGTCATGCCTAGCTGCTGTGTGTTACTCATTCTGTTAAATTTTATGATTTCTGAGCCAATCTGCGTAGCTCAAGTGCTTTTTTCGCCAAAAGCGAGGCAGTCCGACACATTAAGAATAAGCCTATTCAACAATCAAGTCAGATTTACAAGACAAATCAATAAGACTGGCACTAAACTCACCGATGCTACGCCCGACAGCTTACAAATTGCTCGATTAGCCGCACAATTAACGGACGACTCCATGTTGCCGGGCAACTTACAGAGTACTACTCTCGACCGGTTTCAGTATATCCCTTCGATCCTTCCCGTTCGCATAGTCCAGCGGGAGCAATATCGCGTCAGTAGTTGGTTTGGAATGCGCTGCCATCCCGTTACTGGTCGGCGGCAGTCACACAATGGCATGGACTTTCCCCAACCTGTTGGTACGCCGGTATATGCAACGGCGGATGGGTACGTTAGTCAGGTGGGCTTACAGTCAGACGGATTAGGCTTGTCGATTCAGCTTATACACGAAAGCGGCTACATAACGACCTACGGGCATCTTAGCCGCTACGAGGTTCAACCTGGCCAACGGGTACGTCGTGGCCAGCGGATCGGACAGGTCGGACAGACCGGCATAACTACAGGCCCGCACCTACATTATATTGTGCGTTACAAGGGGCAGGCAATCGACCCCAGACGGCATTGCTTTTTAATACTAGAAAGAAAACATTGATTACATTGCCATGAACAAATTCGACACTTATGGCAAAAGGTAGTTTACTAGCAACACCGTATCTAACAGCCGATGAATGGCGCTCGCTCGTTGAAGAATTCTCACCTGAGGCCATTGCTCATAAATTATTATTGTCACATGTGCCTTTCGTGTTTCGTGATGAGCCCTTGAAATTCGCTCTGTTTAGAAAAACAATTGCTGACGCTTTCAATGTAGAACCAACGAGTATCTTCATCGTGGGTAGCGCGATGGCAGGTAGAAGTTTGAAGGCAAACTTTATTAACAAAGAATATTCAACAGATAGTGATTTCGATACTCTTATCATCTCTGAGCATCTCTTCACCTCTTACGTGATGAAGTCGCTTGCATGGGTTAAGGATGTAACAATGCCTGACTACAGTAGTAAAATACCTAAATCGCCCACAATTTCTAGTGAAGACTCTAAACACATAGGGTGGTTAGCTAGCCATGCATACAAAGGGATTTGGAGGCCTGATAGCCTACCTCATACCTCAGAAGCGCGAATTGAGTTTTTTGAAAAATTCGCCGATGTTTCACTGAAAACGCTCGGCCTTCAACTATCGGAAGACACTGTTGCTAAAGTTAATGGGCGAGTTGCCAGAGCATTTGAGGACGCAGTTAAAGACTTAGCATCGAGCATTGCTCGTTTACGTAAAGAATTTCGTGGAGAGAAGGTTGAGCCAGAAGTTTTACCAGTTGCTGAAGAGAAAGCAGCTTAGGCCTGTTCTACGAGTTCCGCCACCCTCATTTCCTCAACCATTTTATCGAATATTTGTACTTTTCTACGATTGCGAACGGCCTGTGTGTTTAATTGAGGAATATCTGTGTTGTCCGGGTTGAAAAGCCAGTCGGGGTTAATATCGCATTGCTGAACGTAGTAAAGAGCCAGGGCCAATAAGGCTTCGACACTCATGCTTAAATCCTTTTCAGCTCGGTAAATCACGTTCTGTCCTAAATTGAGTGGTTCTTGGAAGTCGCGTTGTGACAGGTCAAATTGATTACGAAGCAGACCAAGCCGACGGGCCAGTTCAATGCGGTATGGGTCTATGGTAACGATCATCTCATTGGTGTTGGCATTGGTGTTGGCATTGCTGAGGCTAAGCTACGAGCCGACCAGCAAATGGTTGAGTTCCGGGTGCTGCTCGATCCGGTTCAACTCCTCGGCCAACAGCGTATCGATGTCTGTCTTGACCTGCCTGTAATTTTGTTCCAGTAGGGTCGCCAAGGCATCGTCAGATAGCTGCGCCCGGTCGGTCAGTTCCGGTATCGGACGGAACGTAGCCATCTCCTGCTGCGTCTGCTCATCGACGACCAATTGCCCGTGAAAGATTTTCTGGCTGATCGTCTCGGCAAAATTATCCGCAACAGCCCCTACAAAAAAGCCCTGTGACAGATTACTTAACTTACTCTCAGGAATTAGTGAGTCAAGTTGGGTCGAAATGCTCGTCGTTGTGTCCCGTTCCGTAATCGTATAGGACTGCCGACGCTGCACGATCTTACCAAACCGGGTCGACAATGTCTTAGCTGTTTCACCGACCACCTGCCCAGAAAACACGTTACCTACGGTGTTGAAGATGACCGTAGCCTCTTTGTCGCCGTAGTCTCGCTTCAGTTGGCTGAGATCCTGCAAGCCTAAGCAGGTTGATACCTTATTGCTTCGGGCCGTGGCGATGAGGTTGTCCAGACCCCGGAAATAAATGGTGGGTAACTCGTCAATTATGATCGATGACTTCAGCCTACCCTTCCGGTTAACGAGTCGCACGAGCCGGGCATTATAGAGTCCTAACGCTGCCCCATACACTTCCTGACGGGCCGGATTATTACCAACACACAGAATCTTGGGAGCCATCGGGTCGTTGATCTCCAGCGTGAAGTCGTCCCCCGTCATCACCCAGTACAGTGCCGGTGATGCCAGCCGGGCCAACGGAATGCGAGCGGATGCAATCTGTCCCTCCAATTGCTCGAAGGCACGTTTTTTTAAGGCACTAGCAAAGGGTATGGTGTAGTTTTCGACATCGCGCTCCGCCAGCAGCACAGGGAATATCTTGTCGTATTCGCGGTTGGCAAATTCGATAACATGCGGAAACGTACAATAGCGACCATCCTTGTACTTCTTCAGAAACCAGATGCAGGCCGTCAGGAAATTCATGGGCGATTCCACGAAGAAGTCACCCTGCCGTTGAATCCACGTTTTATTGAGGTTGAGTAGGATCGTTCGGGCCGCCTCCTGCGCGTCCACGATGTCGGTCATTCCTTCCGGTGATAGCGGATTGCACCGGTGCGACCGGCGGGGGTCATCAAAATTAATGACGTAGAATCTTGGCTTGACGTCGTATTGCTGGTAGTGCTGAAGCAGGTAGTTGTAGGCGACGGTCGACAGATCAGGAAACTTGAAGTCGTAGATATACATTGCGAAGCCCTTCATAATGTGCTGTCGGATGTAATTGTTAATCACGGCGAAGGTCTTACCTGACCCCGGTGTACCCAGCACCATTGCCGCCCGGAAAGGATTTACTACGTTCACCCAACCCTGCCAGGTACGTCCGCGATAACTGTACTGGGTTGGTATGTTGATTGAATAGTCGTTTTCGACTAAGGCGTTCTCCTGCGGAAAGGATTCGTTTTCGTCATTGAACAGATCCTTGTCTACCCGTATGTTAATAATCCGGTTGGCATCATTTCCTGCCCGTATTAATATAAGCAGGCCAGCCAAGGTAGTCAACACATAGACGTATGTCCGGGTATCCGCTTCCAGCCACGACCACCGCATTACGCCCGTGTTACCGAACAGTAACATTAGTCCAATACCTAACCCTATGAGAACTCGACGCCAAGTAATGTCCAGCGACTTCTTCGCCTTGTTACCGAACACATACACCGATAAAGGCACCAAGGCAATGAGCTTGCTAATTCCAGGACGCTCCAGTACGTGCAGGTTGTTATTCAGGTTGACCAAGAATCGGTCGAGCACCGCATGAGATAAGCCCTGCCGCTGCCAGGTTTCATAACCGTAGAAGTAAAGATGGCCTGCGATGACAGCAAAGGCCAGATAAAGGATGACTGAAAGAATACCCCGGTACTCTTTGTCCTGTTCTGCGCTCATGGGATTGAGGTGCCGCCCCTACCCTATCATCAACCCGATTTTATAACTACGACAAAACCCTCGCTGCTCCTTAATAGCCAATTGCCGCCCGTTGAACCGTCAATCCTTAACTACGACAAAATCCTCGTTAAGGGCAAACCTATCCCAACTACGACAAAATCCTCGTCGCTATAGTAGTGTAATTCAAAAAGGGGGCATGGCGGAATTACGACAAAATCCTTGTCTGATGAGCGTAGAGTCAATTACGACGGATTCCTCGCGAGACGCCCTCGGTCAAGTTTGGGTCCTCATCACTCTTTGCTGGAGGCCCTTCGGTTAGTCGTGATTCCTGCTTGACGACAGCTTTTGTTACTTCGTTAGGTTGTTGCGTTGAGGTGTTGGCTAAGCGTTTATTGTTGACATTCGACAGACTTGCTTGCGTTAAATGATTTAGCAACGCCGTTTCATCAGCAAAAGACGGAAACGTTTTTTGATTTATCAAATCAATCAAACGATTTGCCACATCAACCTCGTTTCGACTCTCTTTGGCAATCGAATCAGCCAACACAGCCATGAGTCTTCCCTGTACAGTAGTCAAGGCCGTTTGATAACGAAGTGCCTGCTCGTGGTCATAACTAATCGCCCTTAACCGATCAGCGGTCTCTTGGGGCAATGTGGCATACGTGGTCGGATCAGTTAAATAATGACCTACTCGGTACGTTCCGCCTTCGGGCCACACAACGATGCCCTGCTGGTACCAGGCAAGCAACGTTTGTTGAACTGCCTCCTTCATTTCGCCTGCCTGCTCTGCCTGAGCTTGATTGAACAGCCTACCAACCTGATTCCAAAGCCTGATCGGCAGTATTTTCTGCAATCGGGATAGATCAGTCCCACAGATCTTTTCAGAGCCTCTCCCCTCCCCTTCTGCCAACTGGATCAGCAATTCCTTTTCGGCCATCGACTGCATCGACCCAAAACTGATACGCTGATTGTACGTCGAGGTTAACAAAGCCATGCGTCTCTCCGCTGGTAGTGGTAGACTAAAGCTGCTATTGTGAGCATGTTGTAGGCCCTGATCAGTCAACAGTAAATCCATAGATCGCAGGTACGTTATTCGACCTGCTACGGATAGCGTTAACTGGCTGGCAAGCTCCAGATGTCCAGTTGCATACCGTTGAAACTGAGTTTCCTCTCTCATTCGGATGACCGGTAGTTGCCCCAGCTTATATTTTTCAAATTGTTGTAGGGCTACTACGGCTTGATCGGCTGGAACGCCCTGGCTGCGTAGCCGCTGAATTAGCTGCGTAAACGGGAATGCTTCTATTAGTTGGCTTTCATGTGGCAATCCTGTCTCCTGGCGATATAGCTTGTATTGTTCAGCTACCCGCTGCCCCAATAATTTACCTTCCTCTGTTCCTAAACTAATGCGTAATCGCTCAGTGCTAACAGTAAAGGCACTTTGCAAGACAGCCCGACTATAGGCGGCACCCAGTTCGGCTTCATTCCAGATTATCTTGTTGCGGTGGTCAACATACAAATAGTTGTGGCCGTCATCGAGCACGTGTACCCCTGCCTGCCGCAACGTCGTGTAAAAATCCGGCTCGCTTACTGTTTTGAACGCGGTCAACTCACGCTGCAAGATGTTATAAATGGATGCCTTTGCTCCTGCTTTGGTAGCTTGACCGCGTGTGAAGACTTCTTGGAGCCGGTTGAACGTCGGCTTACTAATCAGTTTACTTGCCTTAATTGCCGGTGAGATAGCTTTCTCGCCATTGGTCAATCGAAACGTTACGCCAATGGCTTCTCGCCCACTCACTTTTCGGTTGATGCGTCTGGCCTGAATGTGGTAGGCGGTCAGCAAACAGGTTAGGTCATCAAACGAGGAACAGGCATACTCGCTCATGATTCGGTGCAGCGTTGTATCAATAGCTACTCTTGCCTCCGACTGCCCCAACCGGCTTAGTGGCTCACCTTGGCTATCTGCGATGTCAGGCCTCCGCTCAAGTCGCGGCTGCATCTGTTCGGCCTGCACAAGACCGAAACGTACCTCAAGTCTCTGTCGGATGGTGTTCATCCGGTTCTTGCTGTATGTATCTGAAATTTTTTGGCCATTCCGATCCACGCAGACGGTCAGTATATGCACATGCGGGTGGGCTGTATCCTGATGCCGATATAGCATGTACGGTTGTTTCTCATAGCCCGCTTCGTCAAGAAATGCCTGGGTGATGCGACATAGCTGCTCGTTGGATAGCTGCTCCTTCGGATGAAACGCCAATGAGATATGTACGGTTGGCTTCTCTACTCGCGGGTTTTTATGAGCTAAGAACTCAAACATTTCCCGCTTGGCCTGCCACGACCACAAGGCCGTTTGGGGGTCCGGGAAGTTACCGGCGGCCAACCGCTGGGCTTCTCCAGTAGTTACCTTTTGCTCGTTGTATTGTAATGCGCCAGCTATATTTTTTCCGGTGAGGAGCCGTACAACCATCGGGAAATTTGTTTGATTGTTTCCTCCAAACGTTCTGAAACCGGCTCAAATTTTACTGAATCGATGCCACTGGATAAAAAAATAGTAGCCCAATTCGCTTGAATTTTCTCTTGATGATTAGATAGATGTTGCTCCTGTATGGTAGATTCTATCCGTTTGAGTTGGTCTTTTATGTCGGCCAGTTCAAGTTGAAGTGCCAGTGCAGCCGCCCGTTGGACTTCCCTTTCCTGGCTTCGCGATCCCATCGTCAACCGCTGGCGTATGAACTCAGCAAAGCTTACTTTTTGACCGGCTGTTTCGCGCTTATACTCAGCCTGGAGCTTTTCTAAAGCATCCAGCGTAAGAGTGGTCTTTACTACCTCGCTAACTTGCTCTTCTTGCTTTTTCTGTGTCCGGCCACCCCGTCCCATTGTTCGCCTACTGCTGTTCTCACACTAATTTCTACCTCGAATATAAGCAAGAAGTGTTTTTTGTGCCAAAAAACACTTCTTGCTTATTCCAATAAAGAGAACACTGTTCAAGGTGGCTGGTGATCGTGCATGGAATCATCTCCAAATTCACTAAAATATTAAAACTAGATAATACTAAATTTTATAAAAGCTGCATTTTAGTGCTTCGTTCATACATCGACACATACCGGTCCATACGCATCCACTAGTATTGCAGTGATTCATAAATACTGCAATACTACGTTTTATTAACACTACAACTTTGCCAAAATACTGTAATACTATATTTTAGTATTACAGTATTTTATAAATAATTTTAGTATAATAGTATTTATTTTTTGTTTTTTAACAGTAATCATTTCAGTCAGACAGTAATCATGTCATACAGTATATAAGCTTTGAAGAAAGTCAGTATGTTTGTCTAAAACAAAGCACTACTATATGGCAGTATTCATTTCTATCTGTACGCAGAAGGGGGGGACGGGTAAGACTACCTTGACCATGCACATGGCAACCTATTATCACGCCATTGAAAAACGGAATGTGATTGTACTGGATGCCGACTTTCCGCAGCACTCCTATTACAATGAGCGAGCACTGGAGATTACCAAACTACGACAAGACCCTGAGTTGATCGCTGACTTACAAAAGCAGGGCCGTGCTCCATATGAAGTCAGGAAAGTGGCAATGGCAGATGTTCCCGCTCTGTTAGATCAACTGGCCGGACAGCCGGATACAATGGTCTTTCTAGATATGCCTGGTACGATCAACATTGCCGGATATGATCAAGTCGTGAAGAGGCTGGATTACGTAATCCTACCGATGGAGGCTGATAAGTTAACGTTCGCTGCCGGCATGATGACGCTGGATGCGTTCGCCAAGATTTCCCGTCCCGCCGACAAGCCACTCAAAAGCTTCCTGCTTTGGAACAAGTACAAGTCGAGCGAACGGCAGACGATCTACCAATCGATTGAGAACATGGCCACGCAACGGCCTGAACTGGGTATTCTCAGCACTCGAATCAAAGACTCAGTGATTTGGAAAAACAATCGCTCAACCATCTTTCCACACAGCGAAATCAAAAATTTGATTGCTGAGATAAATCAAAAATTTGCATTGAACTGATTTAGACACGTACCTTTATGGCCAAGAAAACAAACAAGGGAGCTGCCGATGACATTGCGCTGATGGCATCCGCAGCAATGGGATCGGATCTCGATGCCTGGCTAAATCAGCAGGGCATCAGCGGAGAGGAAGACAAAGGGGTTGTCGCAGTTACGAACCAGCCTGAAGCTAGGCAGGAGACGAAAAACGCTCCGGCAGCATCGGCTGAGGAGATTAAGGCAGAGCCAACTCCGGCTAAATTAAAGGAAGAACCTTCACTGGAGGCCCAATCTCCAGAAGAAGGAGCCATAACCGGAACTGCGACGGGAAAAACAGGTAAACAGCGTGAACGCTATCAAACTCAGTTTTTCCAACGGATCGAAGGCTTTAAGAAGCCGACGAATATGATGTATATGAGTGAAAAGACGTATAAGTTACTGGCTTTTTTGCTACGTTGCTCAAAAGAGGCAAACACCAAAGTCACAATGCCAGAGATAATGGAAAACATTATCAGTCAGCATATTAAGGACAACGAAGGCGTCATCACTCAAATGCAGAAAGAGCATTTAGAGCGATTATCAAAAGGATTTTAGCGTAACGCCGGGTCGCGCCGGAGTATCGCATGTTATTGTGGATTTCGGCGGCTGGCTTCGCCGGGGCGGGCTGGTTAGGATGGACAGTGTGGCAGGACTACGACTGGAGCGGAGTACGGGTATTTAATCGATCCGCCGTCAATAGTCCTGCCGCCCGGATGCATCGATCATACAGTACGGACGGTCAGGTGTCTGCCGATGCTAATTTGTTAGGCAGTACACAAACAAACTGGGGAGGGGTTCATGACTTAACTCAGATAGATCAATCGGCTGATTATGAACCTGATTGTGATAGTGAATCGACTCATAGTCAGCCGATTGGCACAGTAATTCAGCCGGTGGATGGCAATGGATACAGCCTGGAGGATCAGGATATCAACCTGACATCAAATAGACACGAGGATTTTGTCGTAGTTCAGCCTCGTGCCGATCTCGGCAACAGTAGGAAAGAAGACACACTAATTGACCTCACCAAACTCGGAGAGACTGGTCCACCCTCCGTCGACGAGGATTTTGTCGTAGTTGAATCAAATCCTGCGCTTTCGGCGGTAAGCGAACCACTTTACCCAGAAACCAACGACGAGGATTTTGTCGTAGTTGGCGATGACTTGGATGAAGTAACGGGTGAACTACCAGAGGTTGATCTGACCGATTACCTCAACCAGTGGACGCCCATCGTGCCAAAAGTTGCTGCGCTCATCACGCATGAACTGTGGCCTCAGCTACGTACCTACCTTGAATCTTTGCCCCAGTTTGGTGATGCTAATCTTGAGCGGGTTGTCAACGCTGTGGCTGAAGACGTTCGTGTCGAATCATCCGCCACCGGTGGGGTAGGGGAGGAGTCAGCGACCGGCTTTGCGTTCTACGCCACACTGTTCGAGCAGATGGAGAATGAGCCGGAGGCGACCAACGCCTAAGCGGACCTACTTAGCGCAATCAAGTCCAACTTCTATAAACTATCGAGTGCAATGAAAAAGCCAAACGTTTGGGTGCTGGCAGCGATGCTGCTGGTTGTATGTGTAATTGGGGCGCAGGCCGGTCCAATTGATGGAGGCATTGACAAGGCGGCTTCCGAAGTAAAAAACGTCTTCAAGCCTTTGTCAAAGCTTATGCTGTATATCAGCGCGGCTATTGGTCTGCTCAGCGCTATTCAGGTGATTTCGAAAATGTTCAGCGGTGACCCTGATACGAAGAAGTCAGCCGGTTCATGGGTGGGTGCCTTGATTTTTGCCACAGTGTCAGTGCTGGTCTTAGAAGCTATCTTCTTTTAATGTTCCGGGTTAATAAAGGGGTTGATCGCCCACCTGAGGTGTTGGGCATTCGAGGCATGAATTTCATCAAGGGAATTGGCCTAACTGCGATTGGCTTGTTGGTGCTGACCATGATCGTGATGGCGATTGCAGACATCCCCGCCAAGATTGGGTTCAGTGCTTACTTCGGCTCGCTGTTCGCAGCCTACACGTTGATGACCCGCATCTCGAAACAATACGGCGAACGGGGGTTTATCAAACAGCGAAGCCGGGAGCGGCAGCCCAAAGTGGTCCTGGTGCGGGACTCGGCAGTGTATCGGCAATTAAGAAACAGAACGACCCGTAAGGGTTGATTACAAAAACGGTAACGGTATGCATGTTCGCATGAAAGACATCCGGTCGGTGTTTCCGATTGGGGCCGTTGAGAACGACTGTCTGATTTCCAAGCACGGCGACATCACCGTAGCTTTCGTTCTAACGCTGCCCGAAATCTTCACGCTGAACGTACAGTTCGATGAGCGTGTCGAACTCGGCGATTATCGTGAGTTGTGTGAGGCTTGGACAAAAGCCATTGGTGTCTTACCTGCACACACGATTCTTCACAAGCAAGATTGGTTCGTCGAAGAGGATTACCAACCTGGCGGTCAGGTAGCCAACTTCTTAGACAAGGCCAGTGAGCGGCACTTTAACGAGCGACCCTTCCTGCACCACGCCTGCTATCTCTTCATCACAAAGTCGCATGGCGAGCGGCATAACGCTTCGTCCGTGCAGACTACCCTGTCACGCGGTCGGCTGCTGCCACGGGAGATCAGCGATAAGCGCAAGGTTGACGAGTTTCTGAACGCCATAGAACAGTTCAAGGCTATCTTGGAAAGTACCCGTCGCATCACACTTCGACGGCTAACTAACGATGACCTAGCCGGGCGCGATGCTGATCGGCGGACGGATCAGCCCGCTCAGCCGGGTTTGCTTGAACGGTACATGAGTTTGTCACTTCGAGATAACGTTGTCACATTGGCTGATATCGAAATGGGAGAGGAGCTGCGCGTCGGCGGGAAATACTCGAAATTCTACACGATCTCTGATGTCGAGGATCTGCCCGAACAGCTAAGCACTAATAACCGCTTAGAGAACTTGTCGTCGGAAAACTCGAACGTATCGGTGGGGTACGCTGCGCCGGTCAGTTTGATGCTAAACTGCAACCACCTTTACAATCAGTACATTTTCGTGGAAGATAAGCAGCAGGTGTCTCCCCAGTTGGAACAGCGGGCAACACAGATGCGGTCATTGGCCAACTTTTCGACGAACAACGAGGTTAACTCGCGCTTGATCGATCAGTTTCTCAACTACGCGGCGGAGACGGGCTATTCACCGGTTCGGGTGCATTACAACGTGCAGATCTGGACGGAGAACAAAACGCAGCTACCAGTGCTCCGTAACATGGTTTCATCGGCCATCGCCAAGATGGGGGTACGTCCCCGCGAAAATAGCCTTGATGCGGCTACGCTCTTCTGGGCGGGCATTCCAGGAAACGCAGCGGACTTACCCCGTGAAGATAAGTTTTGGTCGTTTGTGCCACAGGCAGTCTGTTTTTTTAACCACGAGACCAACTATCACGACTCGATGAGTACCCAGGGCGTGAAGCTGGTGGAACGGTTATCGGGGAAACCTATCCTGGTCGACCTGTCGGATGAACCGATGAGTAAGGGTTGGGTAACGAACCGCAACAAGTTCATTATTGGACCGTCGGGAAGTGGGAAGTCGTTTTTCACCAACCACGCCTTGCGGTCGTACCACACGCAGGGAAGCCATACGGTTATTGTCGACGTGGGCCACTCGTACCAGGGACTGTGCGCGCTACTCGGCGGGCGGTACCTGACCTACTCAGAGGAATCGCCGATCAGCTTCAATCCATTCTATATCGAAGGGCGGCTAAACCCTGACGTTGAAAAACGGGAGGCACTAAAAGTGCTGCTACAAACGCTGTGGAAGCGAAGCGATGAGCGGCAAACAATGGCCGAATACACGGCCTTGTCAGCGGCCATCAGCGGATATTATGAACACCTGGCTCAAAACCAGGACGTATTTCCGTGCTTCGACAGCTTCTACGAATTCATGCAGGTTGATTTCCGAACCTATATGACCGAGCACAAACTGCGGGACGATTACTTCAACTACGACAACTTCATGTACGTACTGAAGCCGTTCTACCAGGGAGGGGAGTACGCGGACTTGCTCAACAGCCAGGAAAATCTCAACCTATTACACGAGCGGTTTATCGTCTTCGAGCTGGATAACATCAAGGACCACCCGATTCTGTATCCCATCCTGACGATCATCATCATGGATACGTTTATCTCGAAGATGCGCAAACTGGGCGGGGTGCGGAAGATTATCCTGATCGAGGAGGCCTGGAAGGCGATCATGAAAGACAGCATGGCTGAGTACATCAAGTATCTCTACAAAACGGTGCGGAAGTTTCTCGGCGAGGCCTGGATCGTGACGCAGGAAGTGGACGACATCATCGGTTCGCCAATTGTTAAGGAATCCATCATCAATAACGCGGATACCAAGATTTTGCTCGACCAGCGGAAATACCAGAACAAGTTCAAACAGGTGATGGACCTGCTGGCTCTGACGGTGAAAGAAAAGGACCTCTGCCTGTCACTTAACCGCGACCTCGACCCACGCCGGAAGTACAAGGAGGTGTTTATCTCGTGGGGTGGTCAGATGTCCAAAGTGTATGGCGTGGAGGTGTCGCTGGAAGAATACCTGGCTTTTTCGACCGAGCAAACAGAAAAACTACGCCTTCAAAAAAAGGTTTACGAAAACGGCGGTAGCTACGACGTGGCACTGCGCGAATACGCCGATGAAATCCGCTACAACTGATATGCGACACCAATATTTGCTTCTGCTCATGTGCGCCGGTCTGACGGCCTGTTCGGGAAACAACGGCGCGTCGGAGTCGGGCACCGGTACGTCAGCCGATGTACCGACGGCTTTTTATGGCTCCTGGATTAGCGACGTGCCGGCACGAACACCTCCTGACCCTCAGCCGGATCATTATGACCGCACGGAATACGAGATTAGCCAAGATGCGGATACAACCTCGCTGACGAAATGGTCGGCAGCCTTGGACATCAAGACCCGCAAGGAATGGTTTCGGAACAAGTTAAGTGGGCCACTAACCTGTACGTATATACCCTACCGTGAGTGCTTGGCTTGTGGTTCAGCAAGGCAGTTCGTGAAGGATAGTCTGTTTCTCGTCGATGGTCGGTTAGAAAACCGAAGCCCGACGGCATCAGACCGCCCTGCGGCTGGACGGGGACCGTTGGTGCTCACCCGAAAGCCCCACTAAACACAGGACCACTGAAACAAAAAAAGCTGAAGCCAAATGAAAGGTACGTGTATTGGTACGCTCTTACTGAGTGCCTTCCTAAGCACGGCGGGCTATGCGCAAACAATTCTGCCCGGCGACCGACCTGACCAGGGAATGGATAACGACATCACCCAACAGATTGAGGGCATCTTGGGCGAAACGGAGCGCGACATCATGCAGGGCATCAAGGATGAACTGATGAGCATCCTCAGCGACATCCTCAATGTATCACCCACCAGCGAGGTTGCTCGGCTCCGCAAAATGATGAAGGAGGGGTTTTCTCGGCAACAAAAGATCGAGTACCAGGACTACAAGGTAAACTACGAATGGAAGAAGGCCCATACGGAATTGTCGCCAACATTTGTCAAGTTCTATGATCAGCTTAACCTGAAGTCCGACTTCACCCAGGTCAGTAGTGCGGCCACGCCCATACAAACATTGCTGAGCAAAGGCCCATTTGCCCCGAAGGAAGCAGCCGTTTATCAGAAGATCGTTGATCAGTTAGCCAACACCGACGATCTGGCGATGGAGGTGCGCTTTACGGTCAACCTTGGCCAGAAACCCATCTGGATGTCGGAAGGTGAACGGGTGAAGGTACTGGAGAACGTACAGCAAGAGTTAGCCCAACGGCAGCAGGCGTTGCGGACCATCAACGGGGAGTTACAGCGGGCCTATGCTTACCGGGCTAAACAGGCTTACGAAGCGGCTGCGGCCAAGGCGTTTTACAAAGACAAAACCAGTCTGAACTGGTACGTCGGTAGCAAGTAGGCTGATCCAACGTACCTATACCAATCACCACCTATGAATCGACAATTGCGAGTCGGGCTGTGTTGCCTGACGGGTTGGGGCCTCCTTGCCCTTTCGACGGTGCAGGCTCAGCACTACGTACCTGGTACGGGCGATTTGCGCAATGGTCCGGCTTCTCAACGAGAACTAGAACAGACGATTGATCAGCTCCTTGGCGAGAACGAGTGGGCCATTATGAGCGGCCTGGATGACCCCGGTGTTGACTGGGGTACTATCATCGCCGAGAAAGTACTTGATGAGGTGTACAAAGGAGTCGCCGAAGCTACTGTTTTCTCCATGCCGGCAGTGACCGTTATGGAAATGCGCTACAAGCAAAAGCAGGAAGCCTTAACGAAAGAGCTGCGCAAGTTGACAGCCCTTATGAAAGATGGTATGGGCCGGGTCGGCAAGCTGAGGTACCAGAACCTCAAGTTGCGGGTAGCTTTCCAGAAGGCGATGAACGAATCACCAGCAGGGTGGGAGCAGAGTGGCCGCATGACCGACGCGCAGACCGTCATGAAAGGGCTACACGGCAATACCGTCAATCTAATCAACGACTACCAGGGTAAAGCTGAGATTGAGAAGTTGCTGAAGGAACAATATCCCGGCGACGTTGGCTACGCTTTGTTTGCTACCTCAGCCAGTGGTTTGGCCGACACCAAGATGCTGGAAGCGAAGCTGGCGCTGGCTAAAAAAGGCGGTCGGCTAACGTACCTGTCGCCCTACGAACGGCTGGAATTGATTCGGGAGACACGACGGGAGGCCCTAAAACGGCAAAATGGCATCATCAGAATGCGGCAGGATGTCAATGCAGCCCTGAAACATCAGCAAAAACGAAATACTGAGCAGCAACTACGACAAGCACTCGGCACAACATCCTACTAAATCCGGCTTACCATGCTGACAACAATTCTTTTACAGGCACCGGTAGTCTCATCGGTTGAGGTGGCCACCGAGCAATTGTTCGCCACGATGCGCCCGCACTTCCGCGACTTCATTGCACTGGCGCAGGCGGTGGGGGGCGTAGGTGCGCTATGCTACGTTTTTGCCCGAATCTGGCAGGGTATGCTAACGCCACCCATCGATATCTACCCGTTGCTGCGGCCTATCGCGCTATTTCTGGCGTTGGTTGGCTATCCGTTCATCGTGGACGGACTCACGGGCCTCGGCCAGTCGCTGGACAGTGGCACCTCAACGCTGGTCAACGACAGCCGACAGGAAGTTAAGATTCTGAATGCGCAGAAGGATGCTCTGCTCAAGAAGAAATGGGAACAGACCAATACGGAGATCATGACGGGTGAAGGCAGCGACTGGCTGGCCACCGCCCAGAAAATTATACCAGGTGTGGCACTAGGTCGGTTAGCGGCCAACGCCATGCAGTATGGTATGAGCGTGTGGTTTGACGAGATGATCCGCTGGGTATCGGAAATGCTGTACACAGCCGCGGCGACTGGCCTGAAGGTCATTCAGACATTCTTTCTGCTCATTCTCTTCATCGTCGGGCCGCTGACTTTTGGGCTTGCTTGTTTCGATTGGTTTTACGGATCGCTGGCTACCTGGTTTGCGCGGGTGGTTCACGTGATTTTGTGGATTCCAGTGGCCAACATCTTCGGTGGCATCATTGAGCAGGTACACATCACCATGCTCAGAATCGACATCGCTCAGTTGCAAAACACCGCGCCCGAAGCGACTGTCGGCACCGACTTTACGATGATTGTCTTTTACGTCATCGGGACCATTGGCTACCTGCTCGTGCCGAAGGTTACCGGTTGGATACTCGAATCGGCGGGCGTTGGTAGCGGGGCTACGTCAGCCGTGCAGCCCATCGCGTCAGCCGGCAGAACAACGGCCAACGTAGGCAGTGCCGCAACTGGGGCCGTTATTGGCAATGTATCCGGTCGATATCAACGGGCAATCCGCTAATTCCATCCAACTATGCAAACTAATTTTAGATACCTGACCAACCTTGAATCCTCTTTTCGGCTGATCCGCTTTGTGGCCATTGCCGTCATAGTACTGTCGGTTGCCTTCGCGGCGGGCATCGCTTGGTGGGCGTTTGATACCGTCAATAAGAGTCGTGAAAAAATTTACGTGCTCGACGGGAGCAAGTCGCTAACGCTGGCCCTGGCGCAGGACATGAACGTGAACCGCTCCGCCGAAGCGAAAGACCACATTCGGGCGTTTCACCGGTTGTTCTTCAATCTCGACCCCGACGAAACAGTAATTGACTCACACGTGCATGAGGCTGCTTACTATGGTGATGCCTCTGTGATGCGGCTCTACTCGGATTTAAGGGAAAAAGGGTACTTCAGCCAGCTCATTCAGGGCAACGTCATTCAGAAAGTGGAAATCGATTCCATCACGTTGACGGGCAGCCAGTCACCATTTACGGCCCGAACCTACGCCCGGCAACTGCTGGTACGGGCCAATACGATTACGACGCGCCGACTCGTAACGGAGTGTAACCTGATCGACATTGACCGGTCGGACAACAACTCACACGGCTTCATGATCGAGCGGTTGAAAGTGCTGGAGAACCGCGATCTCGAAACCATCACCCGTGACTAACACGATGCGCCCAACGAACCTACTACGGCCTACGTTGCGCCGGGCGTGGTGGCCATCGGCCCGGTGGTTACTACGCCAGGTACGTCGGTGGGAACAGCAGCCGCTTATCCGCCGACGTACTGGACTGATGCTGGTCTTTGTCGGCCTGCTGGGTACGTTGGTACTAAGTGTTCGCTACGCCCGGCTGTATTTATTCAATGAATCCGTAAACAACGTACCCTATAAACAACCCTCCAACTATGGCAACCCTCACGCAACCCAGTCATCACAAGCGCGACGTCCGTGATCTGTTCTCGGATCAACGGTTTCGGCTGGCCCTCGCCTTGCTCGCGCTGGCGATTGCTGCCCTGCTCATCTACCTGGTTAAAAACCGCAAGGAAGAACCGCTCGAAGCCAATAACCTCAACACAACGGTACCCTCGGCAACGGTTGATTCTATACCAAAATCAAAATTAGACGTAATGGCGCAGGCGCAAGCCCACGAGTCAATGCCGATGGCTATGCCAGGCACTGATACGCCAACCTCACTAACATCAGTCGGCACAGGTATGCAATCACCAAGCAGCCCAGTGGTTTCCCCTTCGATGGCACTTCCCGGTATGTCACTGCCCAACGGTGGGGGAGGGGGGGCGGCACCCGGCGCATCGGTACCCGGCTCCCTTGACCGTTACATGTACCGTAAATCGACCCCGTCGGATGAGGACTTCAAGACGCTGAGCGATTACTACGAACCGGATGGGGCCGGTACTGACGTAGCTACCGCCCCGCGCTCATCGGCCCGTGCGCGGTCGGTTTCTACTCGTGACGACGATGACGAGGTGGCCCCGGTATCGCCTGCGGTGCAGTACAAAAAGGCGCAGGACCTCAACCGGCTGAAATCATTGTTGGAAGAGTATAAGCGTGACAAAGAAGAGAAGGCCACTGCCCGACAGGAAGCCGAACTGAAACCGTACAAACTCGCTCAGTCTGATGTCGTGAGTGGCCTGGACGGTATCGACCGGTCGCGCAACGGATTTTATGGGCTGTTCTCGCAGGAGTCTCGTCAGGAAGGCGAAGCCCGCGACGAAGCCATCAACGGTACGTTCCGGGCAGTCATCAACCAAAATCAAACCGTCATAAATGGCGGGCGGGTGCAACTGCGCTTACTCGAAGACATGACAATTCAGGATATGGTCATTCCGAGAGGGACACTGGTGTATGGCGTTGGCAACTTTGGGGCCGAACGGGTATCGGTGCAGGTCTCGTCGGTACAACTTCATAACCGAATCTATCCCATCAAACTGTCAGTATACGATATGGACGGGTTGCCAGGCATCTACGTACCCAACGTAATTGCGGTTCAGGAAGGACGGTTGGCTACCGCGCAGGCAGTAGGCGGCATCAACGTCAGCACACCAACGGGCAGCAACATCGGTCAAGCTGCGGCAGCGTCGGCAGCACAGGCGGGCGTTCGGGGGGTGCAAAACCTATTTCAGCGCAAGGCTCGGCTCCAGAAGGCCAGCCTTAAAGGCAATTACTACGTTTTACTGCGCTAACTAAAAAACTACATTACTATTTTTTAGTATTACTGTAATTATGAAGAAGATCATTTGTCTGTTGCTGATCGGCAGCGCGTCGCTCACCAACCTGTACGCACAAAAACGGGCCACCTACGCTTTGATTAAACGCCGCCCCGCAAGCACAGCAGTAGTAGCGACCTCAACGAAGGCACCGGCGACAGTGCCGGTAGCACTTAATCCAACAACGAGCATTGACCAACCGACCCCCGTAAGTGCTCCCGCGTCGCCGACTACGCTGCTACCAGAAATGCCTGCCCCAACCGCGCAGGTGATCCGGTCGTATTCTGTCGAACTGGCGTTTAACAAAACCGTGTCGATTATCTTCCCCGCCCCGGTCCGCTCGGTGGACCTCGGTAGCCGCGACATCATCGCCGACAAAGCCGCCGACGTAGAGAACGTACTGAAGGTAAAAGCGAACCAGATTGGTTTTAACGAGACCAATTTCTCTGTTATCACGGCTGACGGCAAGTTTTACAGTTTTATTGTCAGCTATAACGAAAGCCCGGCTGCGCTGGCACTCAACCTGACAGTGGCTGGCCAACCGATAACCGGTACGGGTAATGAAGCGAAAAGCGGATCGGTGCACTTCGCCGGTGCGGCGGCTTTGCAATCGGACATGGCCGTAGCCAGTGACCGGATTCTGCACAAAGCCCGGCGATTTCGGCGAATTGGCGCAGAGGGCAGTAAGATGGCCGTGAAGATGAGAGGGGTGTACGTGAAGGACAACGTGCTGTACTACCGTTTAACTTTCAACAACAACTCAAACCTTAACTACGACCTCGACTACGTGCGCTTCTTCATCGTCGATAAGACCGTGGCCAAAGAAGCCTCTCACCAGGAGATCGAGGTACGTCCGATCTACATCCACAATGACCCAATCCGCACTGTAAAAGGCCACTCGCAAGCCGAAAAGGTCTATGCCTTTCAGCGGTTTACTATTCCCGCTGACAAGGTATTGCAGGTGCAAACCGGCGAACAGAACGGCGGTCGGCAACTGGCTTTTGTGGTAAATAATCGGCTTATTATGAATGCTAAAACGTTATAAGCATTTTTGTTGTTATGGAGCACCACTATTACTGTTAGTGATGCTCCATAGTGTTGACTCTACCGGGGTTATATAAAATCGATCACACACTAGCAAAAATTAAGATGAGAAACTGCATAATTTGTCGTAAACAGAAAAAAGAAACAGAATTTAATGATGAGCACGTCATTCCCCAAGCGATTGGTGGTTACTATCATATCTATACCGTATGTATAGGTTGTAATAGTAACCTTGGAAATAAAATAGATGTCAAATTAACTACTCATTCCTTGATTAACTTTATTCGTTACGAATTAAAGATGTCAGGTTATAGCGGCCGGTTACCTAACCCGCTTATTGGCGACTATGAGATACCTGGTCAAGATAGGCAACGTGTGCGATTAGAGCTTGACCCGATGGATCGTTTAATTCCGAAGGTAGTGAGAAATATAAAGCAAATTGACGGATATGGCTCTTTTAAGCTCATTATCGACCAGAGCGAAGTGGCTGATAAAGATACCATAATAGCTAAATTTCTAAGTAGGAGAGGCACATCGACTGAACAAATTCAGTCTATACAGTTCGAAAACGTATCAGCAAAACCAACGTTACATGGTCAATTAAAAGTTGATACAAATGGATTCAAAATTGCGCTTTTGAAAATAGCTTATGAATTTACCGTTTCTGAAATGCCTGACTATTTTGATGATCCACAAGCCAAAAGAATTGCCAAAATTCTGGAGACAGCAGATTATAATGCAGTCGATACTGACGTTGAATTTCTCAATAATGGTATTGATAAAGATGTTTTTTCTTTTTTAGATAGATATGTGAATTTTAAAAACAACAATCATTACATTATTTTACTTAATTTTGAAGAGTATGGTTTAGTATGCTTAGTCAATATTTTTGACCTATTTTATATAGCCGTTCGGATGAGCACTCTTTCTTATGACAATGAAATTATTATTGGTAAGAATGATATTGAAAATCATCGGTTCGATATATATAATATTAACAGTATAGTTAAGGAAAGCTGGAATCAAGGTCCGACGCATTTACAGTTTCAGTGTAAATTTATTTCGGATACTGATCATCAGCAGTTCCTCCAACGGCAATCAACCCCAAAATTCGCTCTAGCAGATAATAATGGGGAGACATCGCTTTTCTACTCTGATGGGAGAATTGCCTATCCACGCGCATCTATGATG
The DNA here is from genome assembly GCF_017353185.1 of Fibrella rubiginis. Classification (GTDB taxonomy): domain Bacteria; phylum Bacteroidota; class Bacteroidia; order Cytophagales; family Spirosomataceae; genus Fibrella; species Fibrella rubiginis. The sequence continues at coordinate 215,619 of NZ_JAFMYV010000003.1, forward strand.
TTAGATGGTTCTAACATAACACCTGACATTTCATATGACTTAGATAAGGTTATTTTAAAATATCAGCTTGACGAAGAATTATTTGTGAAAGAACTTCCTACTGAACAATTACACCGGGTGCTTGCTGTAATAGAAGAAAAGCCTCCTATTAAACCAATATGATAATATCAACCTAAACGAATTATGATCACAAATTGCATGCAACATGCCTAAAGCACTCAAGCATAAAAACACCCCGTTAGCAAGTGCCGACGGGGTGTCTTGTGATCAATGATAAGTAAGCTGAATTCCAGCCGAGTGCAAAGGTACTTATTTCTCAGGCCACCCACGACGAGGGTTTAAAGCCTACTTCCTGCCACGAACGGAGTAGCCGACGGTATTTGCGTCGGCCATTATCTATGAAGATACTGTCGGCCAGCACTTCAACGACGTACAGGTTATGTGGCTTCTGCTTTTGAATACCCAGTAGAATGAAGCGGTTAGCGCACGCTCCGGTTAATTGACAACCATCGAGATAGAAGGCCGCCTGCCGGTCGTACTCGTACTGATAGCAGCTTTCCTCAAACTCTCGCTGGCTGCGGGCGGAGGTCGTTTTCACGTCCACGACCAGGCCCTGTGCCGGGTGGCGAATATCAAGCCGGGCTTTGCAGGGTAGGCCTGTCAGCTCATCGTCCCAGTACTGCGCCGTTTCAATTTGGGCATCTGCTATAATGTGATTGAAGAACGGATTAGCACGCATGACGTCAAGCATTCGCTTGGTAGCCGCAGCTCCCTTGCCAGTCGGCACAGCACCAGCATCTTCTAGAAGCAAATCATGAAAGCGGGTCCCAAACACCTGCGCAGGGCTGTGTTTACGTTGCGGCAGGCCAAAGAGATGATTTTTCAGTTCGGTTAGGTCGCTGTTGGCGATGCGAGGCAATTGTCGGTAATCCATACTTGAGAATAGGGCTGAAGGGAAATAAAGACCAGAGGCAGCTGGGGTAGAGGCTGGTACGGCGGGGGTGCAGGGGGAAGTACCCCCTGCTCGCTACGGCCAGTCAAACGACATGACCATAATTAACGGTTCTGTATATACGTCGTCGATAAACTGCACCTTCCGGCGTACTTCATCGACCGTCATTTTAGGCGAAATGGTGTTGCCCCTCTTATTGCAGCCGGTAACGATGGCTTTGCCGTGAATGCGTCCGCAGAAGCCTTCGAATCGGAATGCGGGCGGCTGTGGGTCAACTAACAGGGCTTCGTCGTCCACCGTCAGGGCGTCGCCGTTCGGCTGGCGACAAATGATGTCGATGCATTGACACCCGATGTGGTCATAAATAGCGCGTAAGCTGTTGGCGTTTAGCTCGACCTCTTCCACAACTCGGCGCGTGGGGTCAATGCTGATTACCTTAAATGGCTGGGTTATATCAAACTTGCTCATTATCATTGATTGAATTGAAAGGTTTTAAAATTGGTCTCTGCGGTTAGAATGACGTGGCTGTTACCGTCTTCGTCATAGGCGTCAAAACACCATTGGATTGCAATCTCGCGGGGGCTGTACGCGGTGCTGAATACTCGCCCGTCCGTCGTTAGAAACTCATACATGGAAAAGGGTAGGAGGGACCGGACGGTCAGCCGTTGCGCTGTAACCTGTCAGGCGGACAAATCCGGCCCTATTCCTGATTATTGTGTGAGTAAGGCCGTTTCACTGTCGCCGTTGTTGCCCTCGGCGAACGGGTTAAAGAAGTTGAACGCCGTTCTTACGTCGGCTACGTCGGTAAGGGTCTCCTGCCGGAAAAACTTACGGGTTTCGGCGTATGCCTTCAATTCTTGGGTACGTTCCGTGTTGCCGAACTCGTAGCTGAACCGAGCAATGTGATAAATACCTTTCGGCTGAATCTTTGTGTTTTCCTTTTTCTCGGCAGTCGCGGTAATCACCACGTCGGCGAGGGTCATATCATCATAATACAGTGGCTCAATCAGGCGGAAAATATTGTCCACTGAATACCCATGAAAGAGTACCGCCGAAACGCAGTCCTGCGCGTCAATAAAGAAGATTTCGGCCCAATTTTTCGTACCCATCTTCAAGATGTTATCCGTGAAAATCCGCCATGCCAGCGGCTGAAACGTGAGCGTCTGCCCGATCTTGGTTACGCCGTTGATGTTAAAAACGCCCTCCTTCGCGTCGAACCGATATTGTCGGGGGTGGCCCTCCAAGTACTTGTACTTGCTGACGACCTCACCCGTTAGCGGGTGGACTCTCTCCCAGGCCTTTATACCTGTGGCAGCATGTATTTCAATAGGCATTACTTCGGGAATGCTGTCGATGGCTTCCATAGTTGAGGTTTGATTAATTGAATTGGTGTTGTTTACTGCCACTGTAGGGGTGCCTTTGCTGGTCGCTTTCATATGCACTGATGAAGTTTTAGTTTAGAAGAATGGCCCGGTGGTTGCCCAGCCGGGCCATCTCAGGATTAATCGTAGTCAGGTTCGTACTCGCCCGCTTCTTCAAATGCGGCTTCCTCAATGGCCTTCTGATCGTCGGCACTTAGAGCATTTACTGGTATCACGTGGCTACCCAACTTGACCGCCTTTATATCCACTTCGGCGGGGTCGCCGGGATGCCAATAATCGGCGCGTGTTCCGGGGGTGTGCTCGAATTCAATTTCCAGTTCGATTTCAAGCGTTATCGTCGTTGTCATAGTCGGGAGATTAGAAACTGAAGTCAGTAAAAAATTCCTCGACAGATGGCATGTACAGGGCTTGTATCATGCTGTTGAGCGTACCCCGTTCTTCGTAGTTGTGGTAGTTAAGGCGGCTGTTCAATAAGCTGATTGTCTCTTGATTGGTGTCTGTCGCTTGCTGCTCGGTTTGTGGTTGGCTGATCGTTGTCATGTGCTTTTCTGTATCATTGATTACTCTGTAAAGATAATACAGAGCACTAATAAATACAATGCACTATAATTATTTATGTACTGTTTTTTACATAGTCTGATCTTTATTTCCCTTAAGCCCTTTTGCTATTTTATGTGTAGGCTGTTTGATGACGAAACGCTCAAATTCAGCATGCGTAACAGGTCCGAGCGACCGCAGGAAGTGAATAGTGGCTTAGCGCAATTCACTGGACTTTGTTGCAGCATTTCGACAAATCAGTACCTTTGCCTTTAGTGCATACTATTTATAAATGCACTAAAATTATGAGCAACGAACAGACGACTCCCGAAGAGAGCAGTGGCCCAGGGCGCCCTAAGTCAAAACTTAGGCGGGAGGAAAAGGCCAACCCAAACGAGTACAAGACGATGCTGCTGGAGCCTTATATGCACCGCGATTTAAAGAAGGTGTCGGCACTACTGGGCAAGAATATGCGAGAGTTCTTGGAGCAGGTCTTCTACAGTAATGAAGAGGTTGTCAGAACGCTGGATAAGATCAAAAAGCTGGAGGAAGACTAGCTGATTATACTAACCTCAATTCGATTCGCGTCTATGACAATGGGGCGTTTTCGTGCCGATTATACGTACACCATCGAGGGTACTATCATTGTTATCGTGGATCTCGACCTTGGCAACCGCAGCGTGACGAACGACATTGAAAACGTTCTCGACGATATCCGGTTGAAGATTGGCGATTTAGCTGGCTACTCGGTTATTTACAGAGATAGTATGAGTCGATGGGACGGTGTTCGGCTGGTTGGGCGAACGGTGTACTTCTATGGACTTGGCGAGACCGACAAAGAGAGTGCTATGAATCGGTTGTTGCATTTAATTGAGGAGTGATCCTATCAGTCAACATTGATACAGTTAACCCTACCCGTGGGGCAACGACTTGAGCCATCACAAGCTATATGACTCCAGCCATGAATTGATCACTGTCTTGTCTTGACGGGACTCAATTATGCGTTGTACCTCCTCCGCCACGGACGACAATAGGTTATAGCCAGTACGTTGCTCGATATAATCCACGCTTACTCGGAATTCAGCCCACTTCTGGCTGCTGATCACCTTATCGTTGGGCATCCAAACGGCGATTACACGAGTCTGATCGTTAATTCGCTGGATGTCGTTGTCACCGACTGGTAACACGACGATGACCTTCCAGAATGCCGCTGGTATGGTCAACTTGCCATCGGATAATTTTTGCACTAAACCCTTGTCGCCCATACCACCTTGTCCGTAGGTGCCGGCGATGATATAACATTTATTTCTCTGATCGATCAGCTTTCGAGTATAGTCTTCCAGTCTGTACCACGTCTGCCGATTGGCTCTGGGAGCTTGTGGAGCTACGTTTGTCAATAAGAATGTACTGCGATTTTCCACAGCCGTGCTGTCTCGATCATCAGAAGGACATAGGTGTCCCCGGTCAAAGTCAGTTGAGTAGTCGTCATGGGTAATGCGACTCATCCCGGTTGGTAACGTTGTGTTCGTTATGAATCGACCGGAATAGCGACTGGCTGTACCCTTCCAAGCGTTGGAAAGGTGCCAGCTGACCCAGTTAGGTATCCCTTTACCGGCATTATATCCAACCACATACGTTCCTTGGTCGATTAGATAATTAGTAAAATCAGTGTTCGCTGCTTCGGATGGGTTGCCCATCGTCAGATTAGCATCTCGAGTAGGCGATGACGCATTATCGGCCCGATCAGGTGAAATATGATGTGGTGTGCAACCAACTGATAAAGCGATAGTAAAAGCCTTCAATGATACTAATCGAGCTAATGAGTTAAGGTGCATTATGCGGTGTTTTGACTTATTGAATAGAGCAGTAATTCAATATATATGGGCAATCGTCATCACTTGTTTTGCAAGAATATATAAAACTTATATTATAGCAACCTGTTTTATGTTTTTCTTTTGTTAAAATGCGCGAAACTCTAACCCTTGATGGTGAGCACATGGTCAAAGCGGGTGTGTTATCCCGGCTCACTATCCCCTTTTATGCATCTTTAATACGAGCCGGATTTCCTTCACCCGCAGAGAATTACGTTGAGCGAGTCTGTGATCTCAACGATTTATGCGTTACAAATCAGGAGGCAACTTATTTTGTCCGGGTGACTGGCGATAGTATGACAGGGGACCGTATTGAACCTGGTGATGTATTGATTGTTGATTGCTCGCGAGAGGCAGTTGATGGGAAAATTGCAGTGGTTTGGTACAATGGGGAGTATACTGTTAAACGATTGTATTACGCTCCGCCACTTGTCGTTCTTATGCCTTCTAATCATAAGTATGAGCCTATCTACGTGCATCCTGATGACGATTTTCGTGTTTTTGGGACCGTTACGTTTGTTATTCAAAAAACGCATTGATTCATATGATTGGATTGCTTGATGTCAACAACATGTATGTTTCTTGTGAACGCAGTTTTGATTGCTCTCTTGATAACCAAGCAGTTGTTGTTCTATCAAATAATGACGGCTGTGTGATTGCCCGTAGTAACGAGGCTAAGGAGTTGGGTATTAAGATGGGTACGCCGTTTTTTCAATTGGATAAGTTGCGTCAGCAACATGACATTCGGGTCTTTTCATCTAATTATACGTTGTATGGCGACATGTCGGCCCGGATTATGGCTACTATTGGTCGTTTTGTCGAACAGGTAGAGATTTACTCCATTGACGAAGCGTTTATGAATTTAGCTAGCTACGAGTCAGTTTACCCGGATTTAAATCAGTTTGGACGAGAACTGCGACAAACTGTTGCACAGTGGCACCGCATTCCTGTTTCTATCGGGTTAGCTCCGACGAAAACGTTGTGTAAGGTTGCCAACTATTTTGCCAAACGGATGGTCGAGCACGAGGGTGTATTACTACTTGACAGACCTGATAAAATTGACGACGTACTGCACGAGTTTGAGGTGGCTGATCTATGGGGCATTGGTTCCCGATATGCGAGCCTGCTTCGTCGTAACGGTATCCGTACAGCTGCCCAGTTTCGCAACGCTCCTGATGACTGGATCAGTCAGCATCTAACCGTAAACGGCCTTCGCTTGGCTTATGAGTTAAGAAGTATACCCTGCAAACTTTTGGAAGTTGAGGTGCTGCCTAAGAAGGCGATTTGTTTTGCGCCTAGTTTTGGTCGATTGATTCCTGACTATAATACGATTGCTCAAGGGTTAGCCACGTACATAGCACGTGCTGCCTACAAGCTTCGTAAGCAAAATTCTGCTGCCGGCACGCTAACTGTTTTTTTGCATACGAATCGGTTTCAACGTTCCCCGAACGGAGAGTTGGCCAAGCAATATTATAATAGTCGTACCGTCGATTTACCACACCCAACGTCGAGTAATGCTGAACTGGTTGCTTATGCTTCAGCAGCGTTGAAGTCTGTTTATCGATTTGGCTACGCTTATCAGAAGGTGGGTATCATATTATCTAACTTAGTACCTGACAACCATCGACAATTGGCTCTTTTTTCTGACAGTCTTGATGAGCGGCTTGTCAAATTGCATCAGGTAACGGATCGGCTCAACCATCGTTATGGGCGTGACAAAGTGCGGTTTGCCGCTCAGGGGTATGACCCCACTTGGAAAATTAAACAGCAGTGGGTGTCGCCTCACTACACAACCCAGTGGAAGGATATACTGGCTGTAAAGTGAATGATCTGTAGGGATTTGAATTAGTGTCTGTATACGTAAATATGTATGGTCTTCGATCATCTACGACAAAATCCTCGTGAGCTACGACAAAATCCTCGTGACAGGGGGCCAGCACTTATTATTTTGTAAATTTTCTTTTTTTGTTTTTTGCTTTTTTTTGCTTTAACTGAAGTGCTACGATTATGCATATAGTTATCCACACTTTTTTTACCCTTATAAGCCGACCTCACAAAATTTGGAAATTTTTTGGTTTATTTACTATTTATGAGACTACGTAACTAATTCATTTACAGTTATTTAGGAGCATCTACTACGACAAAATCCTCGTTTTATACGACAAAATCCTAGTATGAATGCGACAGATTCCTCGTTTTATGCGACGGATTCCTCGTGAGACTACGACAGATTCCTCGTGAACTACGACAAGCAATTACGACTGTCGCTTTTACATGTCGTAATTGTGTATAACTTGCAATTATATATATAGCTTTAGGTAGATGGATCACAAGCTTATAGTTCAGGATAATGCCATTACCAGCGCACGTTATGAGATGAATGCGCTTGAAAAGAACATCATTTATATGATGATGGCTCAGTTGCGCAAGGATGATAGCGCTGACACGATCTACTATATATCGGTTCGTGAACTGATGGATAAAACGGGCACTAGGAACTCTTATGACGACTTCAAGCGTGCAACTGAACAACTAGTAGGCAGGGTTCTCCAGATACATCGGCCAAACGGAAATTTACTGCAAGTGGCCATGATCTCGTCGGCTGAATACATCGTTGGCCAGGGCATAGTTGAGATTGGCCTTGATCCTAAGATTCGTCCGTTCTTCTTCGATCTAAAGCAGAACTTTACCGCCTTTCAACTGCATATGGCACTTAGCCTGGACAGCAAGTATGCCAAGCGGGTCTATGAAATGCTCGCTCAATATCGGAATCTGGGTGAATTGACTATTGATGTCATTGAGTTGAAGCGGCGGCTCTATTTGTATGATGATAAAACGGGAACCGAACAGTATAAGAACTGGGCTGATTTTGAGCGACGCATATTGACGGTTGCGCAAAAGGAGATCAACGACAAAACTGACCTACGGGTAACCTATACGCCCAACAAAGCAGGAAGGCGGGTAGCATCCCTGCATTTCACCATCAAGGCAGGAGCGCAACAGATGGTTATCGACTACAAGGACGAAAACACAGCTTTGTTTAGTCGATTAGTTAATGATTTTAGACTGCGAAAAGAGCAAGCCCAGGCTGTTATTGATCGGTTCAGCGCAGCTGACATCGCTAAGCGATTATATGATATTCAGCTACTTCGTTCTGATAATAAGATTCAGAATATCGGCGGTTATACAGCCAAGACCTTTGGTGTATAATTCACAAAGACTTGGGAATTTGTTCCTTTTCATGATCTGATAGGGTAGGGGTATTGGCCGTCGTGATGAACTGCAACTCGTTTTTTGCATTCAAGAGTAGGGCAACTGGGTAACCAGTAATCTCTATTGGCTGTTGCTGTGCCCATTCATCAAGTTGCTTCCGTATTTGTTCTATTAGAACGGTGTTGGGGTCGTTTGCCCAAACACCTATAAAGCGTTGCAACTTGTAGTGAAAGAACAATACGTCTGGTTTTGATGCCGTCATTGGCAAGCCCGATGCTACTCGTTCTACTAAAGCCCAACCTAGTCGACTTAGCAAACTTTGTCGAGCCTGGGCTACTCGGCTCCGTTGTTTCTCTTTGTCGCCCACTTTTTTTCGTGTAGCAGGCATGGCCAGCAACTGATCTTCGTTTAGCGCAACCTGATAGTAGTAGCGCGATTTGATCAGGCGGTTAAGCGTACGGTATGACCAGGCCTCATCTGCCGCATTGTGTAAGTAAAAGTGCCGTTCCTGCTGATTGTCAATGGCTAACAATAAGCGGTAATGGGTCCACGTCAGTTCAGTGCGCAGATGCTTTCGTATCTCAATGAATTCTCCACGCAGTGCGTGGAGAATTGGAAATGCTAAATAGAACTGCTTGAACCACCATATATTGGACGTTTTGTACCCCTTACCGTAGTGTTGTGTTAGCTCCTGGGATAGAGTTTCAACAAGATGGACACCATAATCCGCCCGATCTTGTCCTTGCTGCTCTGTCTCGACAACGATCCTGCCGATATGCCAATACGCTTCAACTCGTGCAAAATCCGGTTCCCCCCGAACAGCCACGTCATCAAGTGACACGAGCTGCCGAAGAAATTGGTGCAGTTCAATGAGTGAGTCAGCGTTTGGGAAAAGTTGCATAGTTGCCATTGTATCAAAATAAAGATCAGAAAGCAGTTTGTATTATCTTATCGTTAGTTGCGGGACGAAGGCGGTCCACTGGTGGTATCAACTGCATATCGTAAAATTTGATTGATTTGCTCAGCACTCAGGTTGGCCGACTTCACATTTACTTCAACCCCATCAATTGGATGTTGCTCCAACGTAATACTGATCTATGCGTCTGCATTAATTTTAAGCCGGACGGTTTGCTGTAAGTGATCGTCGGGGTGTGCATGGCCTTCAATAAAGAACACTGGCTTAATTGGCTCCATTGATTCTGTTAGTTGTGAGATTGTACATCCCTCCTCTTTTAAATTTCTCGACTTCCATAAATTATACATTACGGAAGTCGAATGTAGTTTATCAAAATACGTCATCCAAACGCTCTTCCGTAGCTCGCGTAAGGCGCATCTGCTCCTGCACTGTGTAGGTGTAGATCTGCGTAGTGGCTGGGGAGGCATGACGCAAGACCCCTTGTGCTTCCTCGATTGTGCCGCCGTTGAGCAAGATATTGACGGCTGTGCTGTGACGAAATGAGTGTGCCGTGTATTCTGGACTGTCAATTCCAATTCCTCGCAGCTGTTCTTTGGCCATCTGACGAATCGTCCGCGTAGTCAGCCGCCCGTCTCGGTTGTTGTTCGAGTGAGAGACAAACAACGGTGCGAGCAAATCTAGGCGTTGCCGAGCCTTGTGCGTGGTCATGGAGATTCGCTGTTTGAGGTACGTTGCGATAGGTTTGTAAGCCTTATCGGTCAGAATGACAAAATCGTCTTTTTCATCCCGACCCTTACCTTGAATCTTCAGTACTCGTTTACCGGCCTTCATCGTGATGTCGCCGACATTGGCCCGAATCAATTCGATGGTACGCAAACCTGTACGCAGCAGCAGATTAGCAATAGCGTGATCGCGTAAGATCATTAGCAACTCTTGACCAGTTACGACGACCTGCTCCGCGTTTTCAGATAGTGGCGACGTACTGGTCAACAAGTCCTTCCCTTGTTGCGCTGTAAGCGGCTGACGGCGAAAATGTCGTTTACGTTTGGGTGACTTTACGCCCCGTGCCACGTTCGGGTACAGTTTGTTCGCTTCAGCCCATTCGTAAAATTTACGCACAGTGGTCAGGTACGAACCGACTGTAAGGCCACTTAGTCCCTTCGCCAGTCCCTCTTCCTTGTATTGAATGATGATCGACCTGTCAACCTGGCTAAGTACGTATCTTTTATTTTGAAGCCAGTTCATGAACAGCCGCAACGTCCGCATATACAGTTCCCGCGATGACTCGACTACATCCTGATCCCGTGCAAATCGGTCGATCAAAGCCTCGATTGACGCATCAACCTGAACGGGCGTGGCACTAGAGGGCGTAACAAGTGTTAAGTTCATCTGATCTGGACTGACAACGATTCTGACACTATAATGATGAGGCGTAGGTTCAACTTACACGACACCACGACTGATAATTGGCTGCATACATATGGGATAATAACCAAAGTTACTGCAATTGTCCGGCTACAGTTCGCAAACTGCTGAGAGCGGCTTCTATATTCTCCACAATGGAGAGGGCCAGTTCATCGGCGAAAGGTGGGTGAGCCAGCAACGGTCGATTGGCCTGTTCCCGCCCGGTAAGCAGCGTGGTTAGATCTTGGGTGACCAACTCCCGAAACTGGTGGGCAAAACCCACTCGGGAAAACAACTGTGGGTAGCGTTTGAGCCGCTTCCCTAGACCATGTATACCAATCAAGACCAGCCCAAAGCCGTGGTGATCGTAAAGATCGCGTGAGAACTCCAGAGAATTCACGTTGAGCCGATCCGCTTCATCAACCAGCAGAATAGAGGGCACCTTGGATAGTGGGGTACTGCTTGGCTCCTCCGACAGACAGCCCACCTGTCGATACATGTTAAAATCGAGTGAGAGATCGACCTGTAACCGGCGGGGCGTGTCGGTGACCGGGGCGGTGTAGTAAATGGCTTTGACCAGAGGTTCCCGATCCGTCGGCGTCAGCACAGTTTATGCTTATATTCGATACAGCCCGAAAACGAAAAATCGACGTGGTACTAGTGTGGCGGTACGATCGCTTTGCCCGGTCTACTCAGGCGTTGGTCAATGCCTCAAAAGAATTCCATAGCCTGGGTGTCGACTTCATCTCTTTCCAAGAAAACATTGATACCACTAGCCCAACCGGAGATCTGGTTTTCCACGTCATGGCCTCGCTAGCCCAATTTGAGAGTTCACTAATCAGTCAGCGCGTACAGGCTGGGATGGCTCGCGCTAAGGCGCAGGGCAAGCACATTACCCGTCCGCCGTTAGCCGAGTTGAAGCAAGAGGCCATTCATGCCCTGTTCGAGAAAGGGAAGTCAATGAATCAAGTTAGCAAGCGAATTGGGGTAGCTTACGACAAGGTGTACAACTACGTACACAAGCGAAAAACAGCAGGCACACGAACTCCGTAGACACTCGCTATATAAATTCGCTTGTTCTAAAAACTTGGTTTAGAGGGGCTTTATAGAATAAATAACAACTCGAGGTGCAACAGGTAAATAAGAAGTTCTACTTGGGTCGTCGTATTTTATGCCACAGGTGATGAGATAATCCAGCTTAATTGCTGTTCTGTCACTCTGCACATGAAGACGGGCCGTATTAACTTGGCTGCAAGGCTGACAGTTCACGTAAGGTCTCTTGGCATAACTTGTGTCTTGCGTCATGTCAAGAAAGACAAATCCACTTTCTAAAAAAGCACCTTTAGCATCTGTAAAAACAATTCGATCAGGTCCAGAACAACCAACCATCGCATTCTTATTCTGACAGCCATAAGAACACAGCAGTACCCATGAGAGAATAACTACCTCTTTCATAACCCTTCATTATTTATTAACCAAAATTTTACGACGCTCCACCCATGCTTCGCCTTTCACCGTTAAAATGTACATACCTGTAGGAATATTTCCTAAATCGACAACAATTTGTTGCTGGCCTACCCCCTTTCTTAAAAGCAAATTGCCACCTAACCTTGTCACTTCGAGTATATGGTATACTTACAGAATTCGACAAGTTCACATTTATAAGATTTGTCGCTGGGTTGGGATAAACATCTAGCCGTAAGTTTGGCTCTTCATGAGCCGCCATTCTTGCTCCACACGTATTCCATACTGAGGTTATCCCACTCGTCCGCGTAAGGCCATTAATGGTAGCATTAACCGATACTGAAAAACTTCCCTGTGAACCGGAGCTATTAAAATTATTTATTAGGGTCAACGTTCGGTTGTTATTGTTTAGACTTTATTCATGTATTGAAAGTCGTTATCTGGTTAGTTACGCCTGCTCAATCAACGCTTGAAAAATAGGTGAACAACTGACCAAACCAACGAACCGGAAAAAGTGGCAGGCCTGATCCGGCGCGAAAACACTCCATGTCATTTTTTGAACGGACCGCCATAACGTACCTCTACCGCACCGACGGCTATTTGGCCGCCGACAGCGAAAGGCTGCTCGTGTTATCGCTGTAATCCAGCGATAACCGCATGCCGTCAATTGAACCGATTGACGCTCCGTTATCCACCAGCGTATAACTGGTTCCGTTCGCCTTGCTGATGGTGACGGCCTGGGCAGCCGTCGAGGTGGTTTTGCCATTGTTGGTGACGGTGAACGAAATCGACAACTTCGTATCGCTGTCTTTGACCACCAGCACTTGGCCACTAACGCCCGATCGGGGAATCAGGGTAACCCCGTCACTGACGAACCGACTAATCTGGTAGGTGCCGGCCAGTTGGGGTTCAGGATCATTGCCCGCCTTTTTCTTGGGCAAACAGGCACTCACACTCAGGTATAAAAGAATAATTAGTCTGGTTTTCATCACGTGGCGACGTTAGGGAAACAGAGGAGGATGAGCGAATCAATAAGAAGTAGGCCAACGACCGTCTATCGGCGCAGACCTGTTCGATAACGGGCGCTAGAGTAGAATGTAGAGCAGGATGGCTGCCGCCGACAGCAAGCCGGCGACCATACCCCCGATGGCCAGCCCCTTCCCCTTAAAGCGGTTGGGCTCCCGGCGAATGCGGCTTAGGCTTAAGGCCCCAAAGACAATGGCCGCCCCGCCCAGCAGAAACGCGCCATACCCTGTCAGGATAGCCAGGCCACCCGCCGCGACGGCCACGATGGCGAAGGGGTCGGTGCGGGGGCCATCGTTGGCCCCGTTGGTGGGACTGTCATAGGCGGGGCGATAACCACCCGACGTGGTGCTGCCCGCCGAGGGGGTAGCCGCCGTACTGAATCGCTCCACCTCGCCGTTGCTGTACTTGATGCTCAGTACGTCGCGCTTTGAAATGGTGTAATCCGGGCCATCTTGCCGGTCACATTTTTTGTATTTAATCTCGGAGACGCCGACCTCTTTCACTTTGGCCTCGATCACGTCACCGCTGCGCAAGACAATCTGGTCGCAAGGAACGGTAACCCGCTGGGATGCCCGCTCATGCTGAGGTTGACGCCGAGCTCTTCCCAGCCGGGGGGTAAGCTGGCCCAAGGCTGATGCCTGCTCACTGGTAGCGGGCGTTTGAGAACTTACGGATGAGAACAAGGCGGGCACACCATCCGCCGTGGAAGCCGTCAGCGGTAGGTCGGCACCCATCGGGATCAGGCTTGTCGCATTCGAGGCAGTGACGACCCGCTCGATGGCAGGTCGGGGCATGGGCACGAAATAGCCCTGCGTCCGCCGCTGACAAGCGGCCAGGTGCAGTACCGCGATGAAAACCATCAGCCGGATAGCCAGGTAACTAAAGGTAGTGGCTGTAAAGGGGGCAACGAGCCTTGGTTGTCGTTGGTAGGGAAAGGGTAGCTTCATACTCAGCAGTTGATTTAGCTTGGTGACTACTAGCAGTCACTGGGGCAAAACTACCGGCAGGCGGGCGGGGCGGCAATACTGCATTTGTATGATTTTGGACGTACGCACTAGTGGCCAACAGACCTACTGACCCCTCCGCCAGGGAACGCTTTAGCACCGCCCTAGGTATTTATTGACCGCCGCTACTTTGGAGTGGACCTGCAGTTTCTCGTAAATGTTAAAGATGTGTTTACGCACCGTTGTGGGACTGATGAACAGCTCACTAGCGACCTCTTTATGACTGTATCCTTTCGCCAACCGGTCCAGAATGTCACCTTCGCGTAGAGTTAGCAAGGTTAACTCCGTGGCCACTGCCGGGGGGCCGCTGTAAAACGAATCGGCAATTTTACGGGCTATCGTACTACTCATCGGTGCCCCCCCTTCGTGAAGTTCAGTGATAGCTTCCAGCAGCTTGTGCGGCGGGCTTCGTTTGAGAATATAGGCATTCGCCCCTGCTGTAAGCGCCTCAAAGACGGGTTCGGCCTCGTCGTAGATGGTGCACATCATGAACTGCGTTTGGGGGCAGCGGGCTTTCAGCTGCCGGACACACTCAATCCCACTGATGCCCGGCAAGTCGATGTCCATCAACACCACGTCCACGCCGTGATAGGGCAGGTAGGCCAGGGCGGCTTCGGCGTGTTCAAAGGTCGCCTGACAACAAAAGCCCTCGGCCCCATCCACCAAAATGGCCAGCGACTCGCGGATGAGTTCTTTGTCTTCAACGATGGCGACGGTGATGTCGGTTTTCATGGGGCAATAGTGGGCGTTTTCGCCCTCCCAAGCGATACTGCATTTGTAGTATTTTGTGGTGTGTCCTATGGCGCATACGGGTACACAATGTGCACGCTAGTGCCCACCGATGACGAGGTAATGGTGCAGCTGCCCCCCGACTCACGCATCCGCTGGCGCATGTTAGTCAGCCCGTTTCGCAACCCTGTTTGTTGCGTTGGAGTAAAGCCCTGTCCGTTATCGACCACGTTAATCAGCAATTGGTGGGATTCGGAGCGAATCGTAAGCGTAACGTGGGTCGCCTGCGCATGCTTGACTACGTTGTGAAGCGCTTCTTTCACCGTCAGAAACACGTTGCGGCGGTCAGTCCCGCAAACAGCCATCTCCCGGGCTGATTCGGCTACCTGGGTGTAGAGGTCAAGGTTGGTGTTGTCGATGAATTCGCTGCTGTAAGCGCGGATGTAGGCAATCAAGCCGTTGAGGTGGTCATTTTTGGTGTTCAGCGACCAGATAATCTCATTCAGGGTGGTGATCATTTCGGAGGAAATGGTAGAGATTTTCTCCACTTCTGGGGTAGTTGCTTCGCCCATGCGCGTCTTGACCACCTCGCTCAGCAGGCCAATGGCGGTCATGGAGGCACCTAGATCGTCGTGCATTTCTTTGGCAATCCGCAGGCGTTCCTTATGCTGTCCCTGCACCTCCGACTCCGCGACAGCCAGGGCATGGCTGCGCTGAGCAGCCAGCAGGGCGCTGTCGGCCGCCTGCCGCCGCTGGCGGGTATAGCCGTAAGCGAGTAGCAGTCCACCCAGCCCGCTTACGCCTACCAGGGCGGCCACCAACGTCCACAGGCTACGGCGCTGCCCAGCCTGTTCGAGCCGATCAATGCGGCCTTGCTTTTCGGCCAGTTGCTGGCCCGCCTGCGCCTGTCGAAGCTTAAGATCATAGTCGGCCAGCAGCGCTTTAGCTTCGATTGTCGAGAGGGAATCCTTGGTTTGCAGGTACTTGTCGTACCAGGGAATGGCCCCTTCATAATCGTGCAGTCCCAAACTGGCATTGGCCATTTCGCGGTAGATGTTGCGAAATTCAGCTAACCCCACCTGCTGTTGCTTAGCCAGTGCGTAGGCGGTGGTCAGCCGATCTTTAGCGCGGCCAAACTGACCCATTTGGTTGTATGTTTCGGCCTCTCCAGCCAACAGGTGTAGTTCCTGGAGGGGGTTGGGGTTCGGGCGGTTCAATTGCCGGGCTTGCCGGTAATAGTAGAGTGAGGAGTCAAAGCGGGCCAGTTCCTTGTGCAAATTCGCCATGTTGCCGTAGGTATTCATCAGAAACTGCCGATCACGTACGGGGTCGAAGCGAACCATGGCCATCCGAAAATGGCGCATGGCTAGCTCGAGTCGCCTCTGCTTCATGTATACCGCGGCCAGACTGGCATAATCTAGACCTATATCCTGGGCGCTACTCCCAGCCAACTGGTCGTCATGCAGGGCCCGGTTGAAATAGGTAATGGCCTGAGGGAATAGCCGTTCTGTTTCGTAGAGTAGGCCCAAGTTCTGAAACAGGGCGGCGGCTTTGCGGCGGTCTCGATGGGCCAGCCGGTAGGGTGCCGCCTGTTTGAAATAGGCAATGGCCTGCTTGTTTTTGCCCTGCCATTTAGCTGACTGAGCCAAGGCAAAGTAACAGATACTCTGGTATTCCTGGACCGTGTCGCGCAGGGCCTGTTGTAGTCCTGCCGCCGCGATCTGGTGCGATTCCTGATGTCGACCTAACAGGTCAAGTACATACGTCAGCAGCCGCAGGCTGGCGTAGTAGCCTTTGGCATAGCCCTTTTGGCGGGATTCTTCTAAAGCCTGCCGATACAGGCTGAGGGCTTGTTGAGGCTGCTGCTGCTCGATGGCTTCAGCCTGACGCAACTGAGTCATGATGGCACTGGTATCGGCGGGGCGGGGCCTCGACTGCGCATAGCCACCAATAGTCCACAGGGTTAACGCCAGGCTAAGCCAGACAAATCGATCTACGTTCATCCACAAATTAAGTTGCTTCGTACGTTATTGGACAATCTGCTTGTTGAAGATAGAGTCGGCTACGTTGAGAGGCAACAGGGCGCAAGAGAAAAAGTGAGGCGTTAGTTCCGTATCCGGTCTGTACAAGGGCCTTATTTGTCTGGTAGCAGAACGAGCATTTACCAGGGTTCCTTACGAGCAAAACCCGTTTTGGTGAACTGCCAGTAGATTGCCTGACCAGACCAAGTGGTCAGTTCAAAGATGGTGGGGGAGCACTTAGTTACACCATAATCACAGCCCGCTTTATTGCTTTATGTACACCGAAAAGGGTGATTTCCAGCAGTCCAGCGAAAATTGGCCGTTTTGAAACGATTTTGTTACCAAGCTGGCATGCATACACCGGTCTATACAACCCCGCCTCTCACCGCTACTGCCATGCCAGTGAGTAATCGGTTGAGTGCCCCACAACTCATCGACCGCTCCCGCCAGGGCCTAGTAGGCACCGAGGCCGGGCAGATCGCTAGGTTATTGGCCATCACCGATAAAGAAATGACCCGCTTACTTAATCAGTCTGTAGCCACCTTTCACCGCCAGGCTAAAGCGGTACGGCTTGATGCTGCTACCTCTGAACGCCTGTTGTTGTTAAGCCAGCTAGCCACTTATGGGGCTAGTGTCTTTCAAGACTAAGCCAAGGCTGCGCCGCCCCCTGCGGCTATTGGGCGAGCGTTCCCCGCTGGATCTACTCGATAGCCTGACGGGCATCCAGTTGGTAGATGATATCTTGGGGCGCATTGAGTATGGGGGCTTTAGCTGATGGCCATCATAGCATCGGCGAACCGCCTCTATCGCATTCAGACCAATATTTATCGGGACAC
The DNA here is from genome assembly GCF_017353185.1 of Fibrella rubiginis. GTDB lineage: Bacteria > Bacteroidota > Bacteroidia > Cytophagales > Spirosomataceae > Fibrella > Fibrella rubiginis. Next base: position 232,974 of record NZ_JAFMYV010000003.1, read on the forward strand.
GATCTTAGACGGATTGGGTGCCCTGTTAGGAGGCGGTCACTAGAATGCTAAAGGGCGACCGATGGTCTACACCGCCGCCACACCCGAGCTTTGCTTTTTGGAGTACATGATCCAGCTGGCAGGGACGGCTTTAGCGGACCTACCGCCGTTAATCCTCTGTGAGATCCTTGTGCCCGATGACTCAGTCAAATTTCTGGCCGTTGAGCAACTGTCCTCCGGCTGGGATGAGCCTGAAGCTACTCCATTGGGCTTAGCTGAGTTTGCAGCCTACCAGTTCAGCCAACACCGAACGCTGTGTCTGGCCATCCCTTCAGCAGTGGTTCCGCTCTCGCCCTCGCCGAACATGTTGCTCGATCCGCTATATAAGCAACGGGTGGCCTGTGAAATAGCTTCTATACGCCATTACCCCATCGACCCCCGGTTGCCTACTGCCACCTTGCGCTAAAACAGGGGTATGACCTGCCTCTGCAGCTTAATCATGGTTGTCCTTAAATAATTTCTATTTTAATACATGCCACTATTTTTTGGGCTTCTTGCGACCTTTTTAGTAGCTTAGGGTTACGGTTTGGGCCGTCCTACACATACTCTTTGCCGAAGCCTGCTGACTAATCCCACCTTTCACGCCTACCGCCCATGGCCCTACTTAGTTTCTTTCGTCGGCTTGCTGTCCAGGATCCTACCGAAGCCCGGCGGCGGCACAATTATGAAAATGCCCTGAACGAAGTTCGCCGCACGAACCAGGCCCAACAAGCGCGCGCCCAAGAGTGGGCTAAGCTAGACCGACTCATAGGCCAGCAGCTTGAGGAGTTGATCCAGGAGGTGGGCCCCAACAGCTTGATTGTGCAGACAGTACAGGAAGTTCGCCAAAATCACCAGCAGCACTACGAACGAAGCCAGCAGGATGCCGAGCGGCGGTTAGTCGGCTACCGGAACATCATTCTCAAGCAGGGCCGAAGCTGACTCATCGCGCATCCCGAAGTAGGGAGCTATCATAGCCGCCTGAAACGTTTTTTGTCACGGTTGGTGGCTTCATTGGAAGGTGGCTACCCAACACGCTTTCCCAGAAGCATGCAACTAGGCCCGGATACGGTCACAGTAGCAGGCAAAACCTATCCAGCAGCGGCCATCTTTAAGATTAGGCTAGCCACCCTCTACGGCAGTGGAAATAAGATACCCGGCTGGCGATTGAATGGAAGATTGTGGCACAGAAGACCTTTGGCAAATTTGCGGAGCTTGATTTTAACGACATCCGAGCATTTGCCGAGCGAAATACTATTCGTGTGGACGAAGACGCATCCATCCCTGGGAGGTACTAAAAGCGCGGGGTGTAGCATCTATTTGGGCTTAGCAGGGCGGGTCTTGCCACGAGCAAGCGGTGGTTAGTGTGCTGCCAGTATAGCATCCTGAAACAGGGGCAAACCTAACGAAGTAAAAGCGTGGTTACTGCGCCGACACTATCGGGTTAACATCGCCCTATTGCTTTCTAAACCGAAGCCATCTGATGAACACTCACAGTAATCCTCCATGACGGCAACTAAGTTGTAAGCTCCTCCATAATCTTTGATTTCACTGATGAGTAAGTTATCTACCTCAACGCTTGGGTTTCCTTTTGTTAGAAAAAGTGTAGAAGGCGCTATTCGCAGGTGTGAGAGGCTTGTACTTGCCGGAACACTGACGGTTACTACAAAAGCTATTTTTTACTGATTCAAACAGGTACCACCAGGTTGCCCTTAAGTGGCAGGGAGACACGGTCGACGGTGTCATACCTAAACGGTTCAACGAAGGTGGACGAGCTATCGACGATGATAAAGCTAGCTCACACTAACCTGTTAACCGACGCACAGCACGCAAGATGCTTAGAGCGTGTTGGGGATTGTAAGGCTAGCTAGATTGCTGTTTGCCCTGTTTGATTCAATTAGTGAGCTCAAACTCAACCTTCACCGCAGCGCCATAACGAAACAGTTGGGGCGTGATGGCCATCTGGCGGATGCCATTATCATCATAATTAACCACAGTTTGCGATTGAGTGGCGCGGTTTAAATCCCGGTAGGCATAAAAACCCTCGTTTTCACCCACATCACTCACGCGAACAACGCGCTTGATCGTTCGGCTCGTCGCTTTGGCCAGCTGAGTAGCTTTCTCCTGAGCGCGGGCCAGTGCTTTATCCAGCAAGCGCAGTTCAATGGCTCGTTGGTCACTGACGGAAAAAGAGGCGGTCATGTCCGTGTAGCCATTCGAGGCCAATGCCTGCTGCACCTGGTTGAACCGAGTCAAATCAGCGAATTTGATCAGGACCCGTTGATAGGTGGTAAACCGCTCGCCCTGCTGGCCACGCTGGTAATCACGTCCTTTACGGCTTAAGAGTTGCAAGAATTGGATATCCTGATTGGCGACTCGTTGTTGTGTAAGCAAGGTAGTGAGTTGTTGTCGCGCTTGTTGGTGTTCCTCAAAGGCCACGTTGACGTCCCGCTCATCGCTGAAGGAGAGATTGAGGTTGAGGGTGGCCTGATCGGCTAGCACTTCCTCGGTGGCATCCCCCAAGACGAAAATGCGCTGGTCTGTTGGTTGGGCAGCCAGGGGGGAGAGGGTCAACAAGGACCCTATGAAAATGGCACTGCGAAGCGCGTTACTAAACTTATTAGGCTGGTTGTTGAGCATTGAGGTTGATGAAAGTATCCAAAGCGTTTAAACGTCAAAGAAGGACAAAACGATATGCCGACAGTTACTGGCATAACGTGCCCGTAGTTAGATATTTCGCAGCATCTTACTTACCAGGTGGATAAAAACATGTTAACGACTATCTATCAGAAAGGGCCCAAGAAGCGGAAGTGCATCTTGCTGGATGGGTCGAAGATAAAATTTAACAACATTGTCTACCCAGATGAAGTACATGAATTGTTTTAGGAGCATTAACCAAACCGATCAGGCCTACCTGCTACTTCCTCCAATTAGGTTATAAAACGCCTCTTGCTGTCCCTCTAGTAAGCGCCTTTCCACATGTATACAACAAACAGAGTAGTCCAGTCTGCCGATACAGCCACTAAGCTCTCCTTCACGGAGCGTATGGCCAAGGCCCGTGCTGCCAAAGCAGCCAAACGAATGACCCTAGCGTCATCCAGCCAAACACTAAAAGTGCAACAAACCACCGACGCTGGTAACAGGTTGCCAAATAATAAACCGCAGAAAGGGCCAAATGGTGAAAAGGTATATTCAGGGGATCGCGGCGGGAAGTACTATATTAACAAGAATAATAACAGGACTTATATAAGCAGTAATCAATAGTTATGACATAGCATCTCATGCTGAATTGTTGCATGCTCAACCTTTTAGACTGAAAAGTGAGCAGATAAAAAAAATTAGTCACACGTCATCCTTGATTCTCCGGCGCTTCTTCTATTCAATTAACTGGTACTCTTACGAAGGCTGACGAAGAATAAGCTAAGCGCCAGATAAGGCCCGTCGAGTTTTTGGCATTACAAAAACCGTCACTTATCCCTTGCAGAGGGTTGTTAATATGTTGAAGCTGTTTTAAGATAATGAAAAAGACTTCCGCTGAAGGTTGAACCGTGCGGGCAAAGCCTTTTTTTGGATCACCAGCCCATGCTCTTTTTCGGCTACCTCGATCAGCGTCTGGTAGGCCAGCACTCGATCCCGTTCGAGTTGCAGGGCCGCTTCGAGTTCTTTGATGCGTTGCTGGGGGGGGGTGGTTTGGGCGGGGCAGGCCTAGCCATACGGGGGTGTCGTGGGGGGTATTGCCAGTCCAAGCTACCGAGTTTGCGCAACCAAACCAAGCCCGTCGAGCGGCCCTGGATGCCATAGTGGCGCTAAGCTTGTTTGTAGGTGAGGGTGCTAGGTGAGGGTGCCTTGTTCAACCTGCTGAACGACACTACGTTTAAAGGCGAGGGTGTAATGGCGCTGGGTGCGCTTAAGGCGCTGATTAGTTGGCATCTCCATAAAAGAAGCGGGGAAGTGTCAACCTATTTCAGGACGAGTCATCTCGCCATGAAGTTAGGCAATGGCAACTATTATCCGAATAGTAAGGTAGGAGCATAATAGATAGCAACGGATTGAGAGTTGACGCCCGAGGCCATCTAGTTGCCGCTATTCAAGGGTAGACTAGTTGTTATGAACACCCGGTTGTAGCAGGGTTACTTCTGGCGCTAGGCCATCGGAGACTAAGTAAAAAAGCGGCTCAACTTGGGTGGCGATAAAGACGTGACCACGGAATGTACGGACACCGGTCTCGTTCAATTCGTCAGTGATTTGGGTCAATGTTTGAGCTTCTGGCATGCTAATCAGGATAAATGACCTTCCTTCTTCTCATTGGCCATTTCCTGAACACATTAAGCCTGGACGATCGTAAAGCCTGTCTATTGTATGCGCTGTCTCTTCTGCTAGTACTGGCTAGTAACAGTTAGTGCCATCGAAATTTGTAACAGAATGCTCGTAATTCATGGGAAGCTACTAACCACCCCAGCCGTTAAATAAAAGAGTTAACTGCCTGAATAGCTATCATTTAATACACACCTCTTTTCTAATTACTTTCCGTTGTTTAATTAAACTGTCCCCAAAAATTCCTGACCTCACTTCATGAACTATATCTTCGCTCTACTGCTATTCTCGTTGCCTCGTTGCCTTCTGGCTCAAACCAACTATGTAGCCAACAAGCCTAACTCATTTACACCGGGGAACTCCAACACCCTAGTTGGGCCCTCTGCGGGAAACGCTAGTATGTCCGGAGGGGAAAATATTTTCATTGGTCTTTCTGCGGGTCAACACAGTACGTCTGGATCGTTTAACATTTTTATTGGTGATCAAGCCGGAAAAAAAACGACCTCTGGATCTTTTAATACCTTCATTGGCAGTACGGCAGGCCTGGAAAACTTGACCGGTGAATTCAATGTGTTTATGGGGATTAACGCTGGAAAAGCCAATACTACTGGTTCTTATAATACTTTCCTGGGCCAGGCCGCTGGCATCTCGAACAGTACTGGGGCAACTAATACCTTTGTAGGCCAGGGCACTGGTTATCAAAATACCAGTGGACGGGGCAACTCGTTTTTGGGCATGCGATCTGGTTTCACCAATACCATAGGTTCAGCCAATACCTTCGTGGGCAATGTAGCTGGTTTCAACAACACGAGTGGGTATTCAAATGTGTATTTGGGTGCCTATGCGGGCTTTCAAAATCAAACGGGCTTTAACAACGTAGTGGTGGGTGATTCGTCGGGCTATAACAATATGGCCTCCAACAATGTAATGATAGGTTCGAAAACCGGCTACAATAATTCAGTCGGAACGGCCAATGCCTTTATTGGCAACCATGCGGGTTATGCCAACACAACCGGCAATTACAATGTCTTCGTGGGATCCAATGCTGGGTACATTAATAGTGCAGGGGTAGCCAATACGTACATTGGTTTTCAAGCGGGCTATTCTGGCTCCACAGCAAGCAACAACACATTCATGGGCTTAAATGCGGGCTATGGCACCACTACGGGCAATAACAACAGCATTGTCGGTAGTCGGGCTGGACTTTTTACGACATCGGGCAGCAATAATGTTTTTATCGGATTTGAAGCGGGCAAGACCAATACGGTTGGTAATGGGAACGTCTTTCTAGGTACTACCAGCGGCAGCACTACCACTACAGGGTCAGGTAATACGGCCATAGGAGACGGCTCTTTGCTGGCTAATGCAACCGGTCAACGCAATACCGCTATTGGGCAAAACGCGGGAGCTAGCAACACAGGTTCAAATAATGTCTTCATCGGCTATGGGGCCAACCCAGCCCCCGGTGCTGCCAGTGTGACCAATTCGGTAGCCATTGGGGCGGGAGCCCAGGTTAGTCAAAATAACAGCATCATACTGGGTAGCGGGGTTAATGTGGGTATTGGCACAAGCGCGCCCTCCACGCGGCTACATGTCAATACTGGCGTGGCCAACACATCGGGAATCCGTTTGCAAAATCTAACTAGTATTTCACCGGCGATTGCCTTGAACCACACTAAGTTTCTGACCGTAGACGGAAGCGGCAATTTGATTCTAGGTAGTATTCTAGGTAGTATCAACGGCTCGGCCCGAAAAGCCGCTAGCGAATCTCTCTGGGAGCGTAGAGGCACTTTTATGGTTAATACCCTGGGAGAAGCGATAATCATCGGTAGGGACATTAGTAAGACTTCCTCCGATTATAATCTGTTCGTAAGTAAAGGCATTTTAACCGAGAAGGTAAAAGTAGCCATCAAAAATACGGGTGAATGGAGCGATAAGGTATTTACGAAAGGGTACCGGCTCAAAAGCTTAACCGAAGTAGAACAATATATTAGCCAATCAGGTCATCTACCAGGCATACCCTCAGCCGGTGAGGTTGTCAAGAAAGGGATCAATCTGGGAGAGATGGATGCGCAACTGTTGGAAAAGATTGAAGAACTAACGCTTTACAGCATTCAACTGGAAAGGGCTAACCAGCAGCAGGAAAGTACCATTCGACGGCAGGGTCGGGCGTTGGAAGTTATCAAGCAGAAACAAACTCAACTTGAGCAACTCCTAAAAGAGGTATTGCGTAAACACTAAGAATTAAAGCCATGAGCGCATGTATGCGAACAGAATTATAAGAGCATGTTGGGGAATTGTAAAAGGCTGGTAGTCAGGTCAACTTTGTAGCGACCAAGCAACAAAGACATGACACCTCAACGGTCCGCCGCTGCGGTGGCAACCACTGACTGACTACCTGTGGGCCAATCGGCCGGCGTTCCGGTTCGCCTTTTTTCAACCGCTCCGGCGGCCCGGCTTCAACGCAAACGCAGCATCGATCTCCGAGAGGTCATGGACGCCATTCTGTGGCTGCTACGAACCGGGGCGCAGTGGCGTAATTTAGGCCCACAATGGCCCCACTGGCAAGCCGTCTACTGGTACGCCAGCCCGGTATTATTACGACCAGTGGAAAAGCAACGCTACCTTTGAGCAGATTAATTTGGCCCTCAATCAGGCTGATCGCCAGCGCGAGGGACGAGACCCCACCCCGTCTGTGTTGTGCATTGATTCACAGAGTCGGTCCGCCGATGCGGTTAAGCTAGCTCCGTTTATCCATGAATTCAGGGGCCTGGATGCCCACAAACGAGTTAATGGGCGTAAAAGGCAACTCCTGGTCGATACCCAGGGGCGGCTGTGGGCAGCCGATGTTCATGCGGCCAATGCAGGTGACGGACCCGGTGCCTTGCGGGTGATTGGCGATATCTTGTGGGGGGCTAATGAGCGGTTGGAAAAAGTCTACGGAGACCAAGCTTACAATGGGGTCTTTAAAGAGGCTTTGGAAGCCTGGGGCATCGATTTTGAAAAAGCCTCACGGGCCGAATCGCAGCAAGGCTTTGTGCCTGTTGCCAAACGCTGGGTCGTGGAGCGGAGCATTGCCTGGATTAACTTTTTTCGACGGATAGTGAAAGACTATGAGTATACGCTGAGTTCGTCGATTAACTGGCTGTATCTAGCTAATATTCAACTCATGCTACAACAAATTCACTCAAAATCAGCTACTTAATTCCCCAACACGCTCTAAAGCCCCAGTCACAGCTGTCAAGCTAAAAGATTTCAATAAGACAGCGAACAATTTTGGATTACTTGGTTCTCAAACGCGTCATGGCGAGCAAGATTTTTCGCCACCCAAAAGACCGATGAAGCTAGCTGAAGCTAAGCAGCTCATTATCTCCCTTTGTAGGTCTTACTTATCACTTGCACACGGTATTTCGTGAAATGGCTTTCAACCCCTAACTTTTTATCAGAACCTATTTGCATGCCTGCAATCATAAATTTCAGTGTACCAACATTACAAGGTGACAAATCTTTTGAAATTGAGACTGGGTCATCTCTTTTAATCGTTGGCGCAAACGGTAGCGGCAAAACACGTCTTGCTGCACACATTGAAAATGCCCTTGGACTCAATGCTCACCGCATCTCCGCACACAGAGCATTATCGCTTAATCCGAGCATAGCCAAGATCAACTTATCCCAGGCTATGCAAGGTCTTAGGATAGGCATGACAGACATTAGTGAAGAACATTCATTGATGAATCGTCCAGGCCAAAGATGGCGATCCAATCAAGCGACCTCTCTGCTAAACGACTACGATTATCTGGTACAAGCCTTGTTTGCTGAACAGAGTATAACGGCCCTTGAAACTCATAAAAGGAATCGAGAAGGATATACGGAAAGAGCAAAAGAAACCAACTTTGAAAAGCTCAAGAGTATTTGGGAAGCTTTAATACCCCACCGTACATTATTGATAACAGGTGATAATATAACGGTGTCAGGAGTAGGCGTTGAGGTTCCCTATAAAGCAGGGGATATGAGCGACGGAGAGCGTGCTGTATTCTACCTAATTGGTCAGACTCTCTGTGCCAAAGAAAATAGTTTGCTCATATTTGATGAGCCTGAACTTCATATACATCGAGCAATAATGTCTAAGCTCTGGGATGCACTCGAAGCATCAAGGTCAGACTGTGCTTTTATCTTAATTTCTCATGATTTAGAATTTGTAGCGTCACGAACTGGCCAGAAATACGTCATCCGTGACTATAATCCTACTAATATTCATACTCCAATCTGGACTATAGATGAGGTGCCACAAACCGGTTTTACAGAAGAGATTACGACGAAAATACTCGGAAGTCGTAAACCAATTCTTTTCGTCGAAGGCGCGACGTCCAGTTTAGATTATGCCATATACAGAAATTGTTATTCGCAATGGACGGTCATTCCTCGAAATTCTTGCGAAGAAGTCATCCATGCAGTTGTAACGATGCGAAATAACGCCTCCCTGACTCGTGTTACATGCGCTGGTCTTGTAGATGCTGATGACTACGAACAGTCAGAAATTGACGCGCTGAACACTCTAGGAATTAGGGTTCTCCCAGTTAGCGAGATAGAGAACCTTTTTCTTTTGCCGAGTATCGCTAAAGCGGTTGGAACGCATGAAGGCTATGTTGGCCATGACCTCAATTGTAGAGTAGAAGCGTTGAACGATGCGATCATCGTTCAAGTGCAGAAACCAGGGAACATTGAAGCCAAGGTCGCTCAATATTGTAGGCGACGAATAGACCGTATATTGAAAAAAATTGACCTGAGTAAAGCCATCAGCGTCGCAGACATTGTCACGAAATACGCGAAGGAGACGAGCAGTTTAGATGTACAAGCTATCGCGAACAAAAGAAGAAGTGATATTCAAGAGTGCATCGACAGCAAAAACATTCCCAAGTTATTGTCACTTTATGACGACAAGGGCCTTGTTGCTCTCGTAGCCCAACATATGAAAGCGACAAGAAAAAACGATTTCGAGAGCTGGTTCATCCGCGCTTTAGGTAATAATTCGGTTCCCGGTCTTGTAGAACAATTCAAAATAACTCTTCCTGTCATCTACCCAAGTTAATTCTGCGATGGGCCGTACACATGATAAACTAACCCATTTTGTTCACATGCAAACGACCGTTTGCTTGTGAACAAAGCCATGCTATATTGCCCCGCGAAAGCTAAAAACCCTCGCATCAGCCTCTTCATAGCTAGTGCAAGGGTTCTTGATTTAGTGACCTGAGAAGGATTATGGTCGAAATCCCTGTCAATCGCCTGGCTTATGTCTGTGAGGCTTTAAATCGGGGTATTTCGGCTGGTTTGGTGGATCAACCCGTCTTCTTCTATCAGGCGTGCCATCTGGTTTTTTGGGTTTTGGTCCTGGTTTGAGCGGCATAATAGTAGATGGTTTTGAGGTTAAAAATGTATTAGTAAAACTTTGAACTAGGAAGGTCTTTTCTCAGTGGCAGAGATAATCAAAGATAAAAAAACTTCTGGCAATCTGAAAACCTCTATTGCCTGTCACTGCGTATCTACTAACCGTTAAAGCAAAAGCGGCCTGGGCTTAAAAGTTTAGCAAGAAATCAACATACATCACGTTATAAAACCTGTACGAATTTTAACGTATCCACTTGATTATTAGTAACTTAATTATCTTTTTTGGCGAATATACACACTACTGGACAAAACTAAAAATGACCTTAACTTCCCGTCTGGTCTCATTCCTACTCCTTCCTTATTTGTCCGCGATAGTACAATTACTGTCCGTTTGCGGACAGGTTAATCACTCTCTATTTTCAACAAACCCCCTTGACTAATCCCAATCGTCCTTTTTCAAACATGGCGTGTTATTTATTATACATTTAAGGGAATAACTACTAACCATGAAGGGAACGTACTTGGGCGAGTTCGAAGAGGTGGTCTTGCTGGCCGTCGCCATTCGGGTTGGAGCAGCCTACGGAGCCACCGTTGTCGGCGAGATTGAACAGCAGATGGGCCGCTCGGTTAACCTCGGAGCCGTCCATTCGGCTCTGCACCGGCTTCAGGAGAAAGGCTTAGTCACCTCCGAAGTCGGTGGCGTAACGGCTGAACGGGGTGGTCGGCGGAAACGGCTGTACGTCTTGACAGGAGCCGGTCGGCGGGCGTTGGAAGAGGTCCGGCAACTGCGCAATCAGATGTGGGACGCCATTCCCCAAACCGCTTGGTCATGAGCGAGCAACCTCACACACCGCCCCGTTGGGCCAAGCGTCTGCTCCGCTGGTTCTGCGCTCCTCATTTACTTGACGATCTGGAAGATGATCTCAACGAGCTGTTCCAGCAACGGGTCGCAACGGTGGGCCTCAATCGAGCGCGATGGTGCTATGTTCGAGATGTACTAAGAGCTTGTTGGGAAATTGAAAAGAACTGGTAGTCGGGTCAACTTGTAGTCGCCAAACGACAAATGCATGACCAAGCAGTGGAAGCCACTAACCGACCACCAGTGGGCCAATCGGCCGGCGTTCCGGTTCGCCTTTCTTCGCTCTTAAACGCAAGCGAAAACACAATCTACGCCATGTTTTAGATGCCATTTTATGGATGCTTCGCACTGGCTGTCAGTGGCGTAATTTACCCCCGCAGTGGCCACACTGGCAAGCCGTCTACTATTACTTCGACCAGTGGAAACAGACCAATTTGTGGGCGCAGATCAACGCTGCTCTGAACGAAGTTGATCGGCAGAGCGTGGGCAGAACGCCACTCCCATCCGCGTTTTGTATTGACTCACAAAGTGTTAAGCTGCATCCAATGATTTGGGAAGACCGAGGATTTGATTCCCATAAGTGTGTCAATGGCCGCAAACGGCAACTTATTGTCGATACTCAAGGGCGGATTTGGGTGGTAGGCGTGCACGCCGCTCAGCAAGGTGACGGTCCCGCCGCCATCGATCTGGTGGGCGACCTGTTGTGGCGAGTTGGCGAAAGAGTAGAGAAAGTCTTCGGTGATCAGGCTTACAACGGGGTATTCGCCCGCGAGTTGGATGGTTGGGGCCGGTGCGCCGGTGCGATCGAGTTTGAGAAAGCTTCGCGGCCCCCGTGGCGCGGCCTGAATCGGCCCGTGGTTTTGTGCCGATAGTCAAGCGATGGGTCGTGGAACCGGTCCGCCGGTGCGGGAGCATCGCTTGGACAAACTTCTTCCGGCGTATCGTCAAGGATTATGAGTATACAATAGCTTCTTCGGTGAGCTGGTTATATCTGGCCAATATCCAGATTATGCTACAACGAATAGAAGCCTATCACCAAACATAATTTCCCAACACGCTCTAAGCCTGATGCGGCCTTTTGTTATGAAGCGCAATCCCAACCCGTATCCAAATCCAACAAACACGGACATGTTACGCAACTACGTCAAAATCGCCTGGCGCAACCTCGTCAAAAACAAAGCTTTTTCGTTTATTAACATCGCTGGTCTCTCTGTGGGCTTAGCCGTTGCTATGTTGATTGGCCTCTGGGTGTGGGACGAACTCTCTTTTAATAAATACCACGAGAACTATAACCGCATCGTACAAGTAGCGTAACATGGGACTGTCAATGGTGAAACTTGGACTGGAGCTTCGTTGCCTTATCCACTGGGCACCGAGTTGAAAACCAAGTACCCCAACGATTTTAAGCGCGTGCTGAAGGCGTGGGGGATAGTGGACCACATTGTAGCAGTGGGTGACGATAAGCTCTCGTTAACCGGCGCGTTTATCGAAGCCGAAGCCCCCGACATGCTGACCTTACACATGCTGAAAGGAACGCGGGCGGGGTTACAGGACCTGAGTTCGGTGCTGCTGTCGACCTCAGCCGCCAAGGCGCTTTTTGGCAACACGGATCCGATGGGAAAAGTGGTGAAGATTAACAACGCCATGGATGCCAAGGTCACGGGCGTTTACGAGGACTTGCCCCATAGCACCGAGTTTCATGAAGTTAAGTTCTTTGCTCCTTGGGACTTGTATGTGTCAGCGAATCCCTGGATAAAAGAGCAGGGTTGGGCGAATAATTTCATCCGTACATGGGCTGAGCTTCAGCCAAATGTGGATGTCGATAAACTATCGGCCAAGATCAAGGACATCAAGCTTAAAAACATAACTAACAACAAAGAGCAGCTCGCTTTCAACTTCCAGATCTTCCTGCACCCGATGAGTAAGTGGCATCTTTACTCGGAGTTCGACAAGCAAGGCAACAACACTGGCGGGCTGATTCAGTACGTATGGTTGTTCAGCATCATCGGCGGGTTTGTGCTGCTCTTGGCCTGCATCAACTTTATGAACCTCTCAACGGCCCGCTCCGAAAAACGCGCCAAAGAGGTGGGTATCCGTAAAGCCGTTGGTTCCCTGCGGGGCCAGTTGATTGGGCAATTCTTCAGCGAGTCGTTCTTAGTTGTCATGCTGGCGTTCGTGATCGCTCTTGGCTTGGTCACGATTTTCATCAATTGGTTCAATGACCTCGCCGACAAACAGATGACCATTCTCTGGAACAACCCTTTCTTCTGGTTGTTTAGTCTAGGCTTCATTTTAATCACCGGTTTATTAGCCGGTAGTTATCCGGCCATGTACTTATCCGGTTTCCAACCTATCAAGGTCTTAAAGGGCACCTTCCGGGTGGGCCGGCTCGCGGCTATTCCGCGACAAGTGTTGGTGGTGGTTCAGTTTGCCGTATCCGTTACGTTGATTATCGGCACTATCATCGTCTACCGCCAAATTCAATACGCTAAAAACCGACCGGTTGGTTACACGCGCGATGGCTTGATCGATGTGCACATGAGCGTGGATGACTTCTACACCAAATTCGACGTACTGCGGCAGGGGCTGAAGAATAGCGGAGTCGTCTACAAACAGCGCAGTCGGCGAGCCGGGCTACGGAGTTGTGGTCGGATAATGGCGGTTTTGATTGGCCGGGTAAAGACCCTTCGTTACAGGCAAACTTTGGCACGTTGACGGTTTCACCTGAATACGGCAAAACAATTGGCTGGCAGTTCGTTGCTGGGCGCGATTTCTCGCGGAATTTTGCTTCTGATTCCGTAGCCTTAGTGGTCAACGAAGCCGCCGTCAAGTTCATAGGCATACAGGAGCCGGTTGGTAAAACCATTCGTTGGTATGGTAAGCCCTTCCAGATTGTGGGCGTCATTGAAGACATGGTGATGAGTTCGCCCTTTGAGCCGGTGAATCCAACGGTCTTTTTCCTTAGAGGTCCTATCAACTGGATTAACATCAAAATCAAGCCGAACGTAGCGGCTGCCGACGCCTTACCAAAAATCGAAGCGGTGTTTAAGAAAGTGATTCCCTCCATTCCTTTTGATTACGATTTTGTTAATCAGGAATATGCTACCAAGTTTGCGGCCGAAGAATGGATTGGCAAACTGGCGGGCATTTTTGCGGGATTGACCATTTTTATCTCCTGTCTGGGTCTGTTCGGACTAGCTTCGTTCATGGCCGAACAGCGGACCAAAGAGATCGGCGTTCGAAAGGTGCTGGGGGCGTCGGTGTTCAACCTGTGGCATTTGCTGTCCAAAGACTTCGTGCTCCTGGTTATCCTCGCGCTGGTGATTGCCAGCCCAACGGCTTGGTTCTTTCTCAACGACTGGCTCCAGAAATATAACTATCACACGGAGATTGGCTGGTGGACTTTTGCGGTGGCGGGCGCAGGAGCCCTACTCATTACTCTACTGACCGTCAGCTATCAAAGCGTAAAAGCGGCCTTAGTAAATCCAATGAAAAGTTTGCGAAGTGAATAAATAACACCCTCTCTTACTTAATGAAAAGCATCGACTTACACTCGGTGCTTTTTTCTTATCGGCTCAACACCTAAGCCTACTCACCCGTCTTTCTGGTATGTTATGACCGTTCCAGCTATTAAGTCGCTCATTCCTTACTTTCCGGCTATTCGTTTCAGTGTGGTCAAAAACTTTTAGCTAATTGCGCAAGCCATTTTAACCGCCAAGTCAACCAACTTAAATGTAGCCAAAGACCGGATTGGGGCGCTTCGACAAGTAAACGACCGCCAGCCGTGCAGTCATTACAAACGACTAATTCGATTCTTCAACTACGTCCAACCAGATAATTTGTCCCTACGCATCATGCAGTGCACGTTTGCCATGCTGAGTGGCCGGGTACGGTACTTAGTTTTAGACGCCACAACTTGGCAGGTAGGCCAGAAAAACGTCCAACTGTTAGTGCTGAGCTTTTTGTATCAGGAGGTGGCCATACCCATTTTTTGGCAAGACTTAAACAAGAAAGGGCACAGTAGCGAAAAAGGGCGGCGGGCGTTTATTGAAAAAGCGGCTCAACTTTTCAATCTGAAAGGGGAAATCCTGCTGGCTGACCGGGAGTATACAGGCCAGCGGTGGTTCACGTTTCTACATCATCAGGGCATCGACTTTGTCATTCGTCTACAACGCGAGTGCTACAAACATAATACAGTCACCAGTTATCGGGGATTGGAGCGAAAAGCGCTGCGTCGGAAGCGGGCGGTGTGGACGTGGCTCAACTGGCCAGACTGTCGACTTAAACTGGTGATGTGCCGCAATCGCGAACTTGGTCATGATCCACGTAAGAAAGACGAACCGGTCTTTTACTGGCTGACCAGTTTGGACAACGTGCATACGGCGGCCGAGTTGTATCGCAAACGATGGCGGATCGAGCAGTGCTTTAAAGCCCTCAAGTCGAACGGCTTTAATCTGGAAGCGATGAACTTCCAAAAGACCAGTAAGATTGAGTTGCTGATGGCCGTAGTTGTCTTTGTCTACGTTCTCAGTATTCACGAAGGGGTAAACCATAAGAAACAGATTACGCCTAAGCGATATGCTGACTAATCCATCGCTCCAACTCAGTCCTTGTTCAAGAAAGGACTCGAAGTTTTGAACGCGATGTTAATCATCTTTGAGCATTTCTTGGTTTACTTGCAATCTGTCTTTGAAGACGTCGGTAAGCGTCGATTTAGTTTTGTCCAGTAGTCTGGCGAACATACCCGAGTTGTGTAGACTACCCCTAGTTGCTTAGCGTATAGTTTTGCCCATTTACAAGAAAAATCCCATTGACATCGGAAGGCTACGCAGTTGACGAGACTCAGTTTGAGCATTTATCATCCTGTCGTTTTGAACACATCAATCGGTTGGGAAAATACAGCTTCGATGATAGCACTGGGTTTGACAGCGGCAATCTGCGCCCCTTGCGCCATCCTGACAAGGAATAACTAATGCCTTAGTTGCCCAGCGTGTAGGAATGCCCCGTTAGAAGAAAAACACCTATGAGACAGACAAATCAGGAGAGCTTTAAATCAGTACACTAACCCACCTTATCCAGGTGGATGCCTCACCGGATATAGGGTGCGTAGTGTACGTTTTTTGGCTTATGTTTGAGATCCTATTCGCACTACACTTGCCATCGCATGAAACACACTACCGCTACCCTGCTCCTGCTGGGCCTGCTCGTCGGTTGCCGTCAGGAAAAAGAACTAATTAAGCCCAGTGCTGAGATCAACCAGCTTATCAGTGGCCAGACCCTGCTGCCTCAGCCGGTGGCTGAGGGTACCCTGCTCATTGGTGATGAACCGGCTTCACAACTGATTAACGGATCAGGCTACACCACCCGGAAACGGACCTTTCGACAGACCAAACGGTTTGCTACGCATGCCAACGCAACTGACTTTGACCAACAAGGCCCTAACACGACGCAGGGGCTGTATGTGGGGTCCATTGTTCACCTAAAAGCATTCGCGCAACAGGGTGATCTGACGTCCATCGGCCAGACAACCCGTGAATCCGTTAGCTTGACGAGCAACCTGCCGGGGGCGGTTCCCAAAGTAATTTTGCCCGCTAAAAGCACCTACCAGACGGTCCTCACGGACTGGACTCAGCAGGCCTCCGGGGTGAGTGCGGCCTTTACCTATGAGGCCAGCGTGATGAACTCGACGACCCAGGCGTTGTTGGAGCGGGGCATCAACGTGGGCTGGGGGCCGGTGTCGCTCACCAGTAAGTTCAGTACGACGACCGATTTTCAGCAACAGGATATCCTGGTCGCCTTTCGGCAGGTACAACATACTGTGAGCATGGAGTATCCCGGCAGCGCGGCAGGCTTCTTCGCTTCTTCCGTGGATATGGCCGCGCTACGGGCGGCGGCTCTCGCAGATGACCCGTTGGGGTACGTCAGCGAGATTACTTATGGCCGGCTGTTGTTGGCCCGGTTTCGGTTTAGCAGCACTAGCGTTACCGCTAAGACCGAAGTGGGTGCGAAGTTAGCCGCCGGGCTGCTATCGTCTCTTCGGACGAACTTTAGCGTTGATGATCAATTGAGGGAGCAATTGACAACTTCAACCGTGGAGTTAAGTGTGTTGGGAGGTGACGCGGCCAGTGCCGCCAAGCTGACCAGAACGAGCGGCATTCAGGCGTTATCGGCCATTCAGCAGTGGATTGCAGATGGGGCCAACACAGCCCAAAAAGCGGCTCCTCTGTCTTATAAGCTGCGGTATCTGGCCGACAACACCCCGGTGGTGTTGGGTGCCGCTGCGGACTACACGGAGTTCAGCGAGTTTCGTTTAGTTCAACCTAAACAGGTTGTCATTACTAAGCTGACAGTCAAAGCCTTACCAGCGGTCGATCCTATGGGTAGTTCGTGGGATCTTGGATTGGTGGGCTTGCCGGATGTGTATTTCATCGTCATCGATGCCGGTGGCGAGAAGCGGTTTGCCCTAGACGTCAACTTGCGGAAGGAAAATGTTAGCGCGGCGGATTTGCTGGCCTCCGCCGTGAGCTGGGACATGTCGAAGGCCCCCATTAAACTAGATGCGCTAACACCCGCACAAATCCGCTTCTGGGATTTCGATTCCGGGAATGACGACGATGATATGGGCGTCGTTGCGTTCGATCCGGTGGGCAAGTTTCCCCAATCACAGCTTATCCTTCAATCCAACGACGGGAAGATTCAGCTTGTGCTAAGTCTGAACTGGGAGTAGGTGTTTAGCTGATGCCTACTCACTCGTAAGCTGGCCACCCGTCGGCTTTCAAGCCACCTGGCCTTGGTTGGCCCGCCGACGCCATTTGTTGAGCAGCCGTGTTGGTCTTCAGGAAGAGAGGCCAGCATGGCAGCCTGTCGAACATTATAGGCTTCGATGGGATGTCTCATGCCTTATCAAGCGGGGGCATCTGGAGTTTGGCTGCATCGTAATAGAGTAGATACTCGTCAGTCTGCATACGTTGCTGGTGCCTGTTAAACCGTTTGAGCGAATAAATCTGGCTGTAATCTATCCGAATACGTTCCCACTCAGCAGGCAGCTTGTTGATCAGAATCACGTCGATCAGCAGCGCGTCTACTGCAATGACAGGGTTTCGTAGCGCATCGTCGTCGAAGAACAACGGAGCCTGCCACCACCGGGTTTGCGTCCGTTTCGTTGGCGGTTGAATGTCAAAGTAATTGGCATGGAGCCAGTAGTACCACTGAGAGCCAGCCAGTTCATCAATCATCTGACCCAGCAAAGTCGGTAAAAGAGAGGCTTCCGTTGTCGTCATGGTAGAATAACCATCAGTTACAGGTTAACCGTTCAGCCTGCATCAACCATGAGGGTATGGCCCGCAATAAGGACTCAGATGAGTGGGTGCCGTCTAGGCTGGGAAAAGTAATAACCATAAAATGAGTGGCCTCAGGGTATGGCTCATACGCCCAGTCATAGCGCTCTTCCTCTACGTCATATTCCTCGTAGTGCCGATAGAGCACTTGTTCATTCGGGTCGTAAAAGCCGCTTTGTATTCCGGTCGCCTGGTCAAACAACAGCAAATTTGACCAGGCGACGTCAACCATCCTGACAGCGGTCCCGTCGGGTAATGTTGGTCCAGCCGTAAGCGGAAGTAGCCCCGCCAGGTTGACAGGATACCAAGTATAATAATGCATAAGAATCGTAGGCGTGATATCTAAAGTACTGCGCAATAAGTTAGCCAACTTCTGCGTGGCTGAAGTGATACTGCTTGGAATACCGATGCAAATAGGTTGAGGCAGCTAAAGGTTAGTAGTGTGATCTGATGAGCACAGTTTGCACGTCGGCATTCTGTAGTGCTTTAAAATAGGTTGGCACAAACTCACTCATGTCGCACCAACCTTTGGTCATCATGTGCAGGAACCAATCCTCTTCGTTCAATCGATCTGCCGTAATTGTATAGGCACGGGGCTCATACGTTAAATCACCCGTTGGACTAACGATCCACTGCTTAACAGCGGTTGACCCACCCAACTTGGTTTCGATGAGATTTGATGCGTCATTCATAGCTCGTTTGTTCTTGTCGTGTCGAGATGCACCCTCGTTGCTCCTGTCATTGCGATAAGGGAGCTAAACCATAAACTGGTCAATTCGCCCGACTCGCTTTGCTTAATTGCGCTTTATCCGGTCATAGAGGTAACTCGGCATCTGCCTGTTTGTAGACGGCGTAGCAAAGACTAAAAACCTGCTCGGCAGGAAGATCCAAGAAAGTGGCCAGTTGATTGATATCCTGAATGTTCAGGTTACGTAGCTTCTTCTGTCTGGCCTTATACCAGTTGTTATTGGACATCGTCATGGCTTCAGCAATCTTGCCTTGCTTGATGCCTCGAAACTCAATCAGGTCATAAATGGTCTCGTAAAGAAGTTTTGGCTGTTGTTCCATAACTTGTTGTACCGCCGGATGGGGGTATTTCTCTGCGGAATAGAGTTTCTTGTCAAATCGATAGCTTAATTGCCCACTCGCTGGTCACGACGGTTTGGTTAAGTTAGCCAGTAACGTGGCCAGCGAGTGGGTGTCGGCTGTCCTGGCTGTGTCATCCAAGGGCATCGTTGGCGCATTGGCCACCACTTTTTTCGGAATTCTACCAACGGGCTTTGGTGCCGTTTGCTGATCTAAGCCCAATGATTTAGCTAAGTAGGCGGTTGGATTTCTTACTTCAGGCCGCAATCCATTTACCAGTTCAGCGTCTACGCGGAAAAACGTTCCCAGTAGGGTGTAGTCAGCCGTGATACAGTCCTTTTGCCAGGCCTTCAATTTGTAAGTAGCCATTAACCGCCAGGCCGTTGCTACGGCTTCGTGAAGGGACATCTGGCAAATTTGCCGCCGGTCTTCTTCAACCGCCACCTGGGCAAGCTGCCGGGCCATCTTAATGCTAAATTCAAGGATGGGTCGTTCCGCAGAAACGTACTTAATTCGTCCTTGGGCCTTTCCAATCGAGCCAACGGCTTTAGTGAGTGCAAACCGATTGGCCTACAGTTGAGAAAGTTATGATTTGTTGAGCCAGAAGACCGTCTGACCCTAGTTGGGTGGTTGATGCAAGGCAATGAGCCAGGTGACCAATGAACGCCATTGCCCATAACTACGGGTAGTTTTGCCAGTTCGTACCACAACGGCGGACCGCAAAAATCGTCCCCTGAAGATGATTAGTCGATCCAGGTAAACACGTCAGCGCGAGGGCATAAAAAAGTGTCATGGCTGACAAATTCGCCAACTGTGAACCACTTTTCTCGCAGCAAATCAAGCGGAACAATACTACATTCGTAAGCTGCTCCCTGCTCACCTATTGAGCCTTGGATCAGGCCGCTACGCCTGTCTTTCTGGGCCGGCCGCGTTTTTTGCCCGTTACTGACATGGCCGACTTTACTTTTGGTTCGCTGCCTGTTAAGCGTAATACATAGCCATTCAGCCCATCCTGGCCAAATTCCTTGACCACAAAAACGTGTTTGGCCCTTTTAAAGTCCAGCCCATTCTTGGTGAGTACACCGGCCAGTTCGATGCCGTAGCTGCGCCCGGCTTTGACCAGCTCGAAGCCATCGGCTGGTGCATCCGTTTGCACCAGGTAGAGCGAAGCAAGCTTGCGCTTGCCTTCCTGGATACCTACTTTGAAACGCATTGGGGCCGTGCCCATGCCAAGAGCCGACGCCGTTTTTACGGGGAATACCACGATCCCTTTAGCCGAAATGCTGCCCGTCAGCGTCGGTTGCTTTTTGGCTTTTCTCGGCTTATCTAATTGCTGGCGGGTCTTTAGGTTGTCCTGAGACGTAAAAAAACGAATGCTTTTCTCTTTCATGTGCGGCAATGGGTAATGATCTGTCTAAATTTTGTTGAAGCGAGAATGGCGAAAAGCCGCCGACTCATTAGTTACAGGTTGCAAATTTATTCGTTTGCCAATGCTCGTTTCAATGATCGATAAAAATAAGTGGCCTGAATAGTAGTCGCTGAACGGTGTTGATGAGCGATCAACAACGGCGATACGTTGCGTTGATGGCAAGTTACTGTTAATCAACATGAGGACAACCTATCTTTCCGAAAATTGATGCTTATCTGTGCATGTCAGCCACGTCTCTAGGTGCCGATCAGCGAGTTTAGGGCAACAGATCCTCTCCAGTTACCGTCACTTTTAGAGATTAATTAGCTGGCATAAATCCTCCATGAGCGGTCCTGTTTTGACTTATATGGTGTCTGACAATACATAACCCTTGTTATAAAACGATCCTTCACAAAGCGCCATGCCCTGCCTCTCGCGAGGGGCAGGGCATGGCGCTTTGTGAAGAAATAGCTTATTGAGCGGCTCGATATATAGACCTATATAAACCGATCAATAAACTCGTGATGGTGAAAAAGCCTCCGATTAGCAAGAAAGTTAAGGCACCTAGTACGCACAACCCTTTCTGCTCTACTCCTACTGCCATTCCATACGAACTAATCATAAAAGCGAAGAAGGTACTAAAGCAACCAATCAATCCACTACTCAGTGTACTTAAAAAAAGTAGTAGTGTTGATGCCCTGACTGAAGCTAAACCCGTCAGTTTTAATAAGGCCAAAAGGGGAAAAGAGGCCACAATGAGCGGTAGATAGACTATCAAAATCGAGCGCATAAGATAGGTTGCTGTATCCAGAGAGCGTTAATTATAAAGGGTACGATTTAATACGAACAATGATGAAACGTAACCCGTAGTGGTCGGCTTACTGGCCCCGCTTTGCTAATCAGCTATTCGGCGAAATACATAACTTAAACCAGTTCTTGGACCGTATAAAATCAATGTCGCCTCGCAGACTCGTAGTATATTGGGGTAATGATTTGTCAAGTTTCCTTCAGCATCGGAGGGACCGTTTTTTTGCGGGAAAAACTCAAAGTAATTGGCGTTGTCGTCCTGATTCATCACGAAGTGCACGTTTGACCAGTAGAAACTTAGCTGCAATTGGAACCGGGCTACCTGACTACCAGCGACTAAAAGCAGGCCCTGCCCTTGTTGGTTTATCCTGATTTGGGTCGCTTGAGCCGGGGCGTGAGCTGCAACGAAACAGGCGCCTGCACCCTCTTCGGCCAACTCCCAACGGCCTACTAACATCTTAGTGGTTGAATCAATAATGGCGCGTTGTCTGACCGTATCGTTTGGGGGTACATAAGCAAACCGTTCGGGATTACACTCCTCATAAGTCAGCGGGGCAGACCTCTCGTTAGGCTGGCCCCAACTATAAATAGGCATGAATAAGAGTAGTATTAATCGGCGCATAGTCAGTCAGACGTTAGTTTCAGGTAGCATCCAACAAACGAGAAAAAGCAATGGATTATGTTATTAGTAGCGTTTCCAGCACATAATAAAGTTTGGTCGCTAGAGGTGGAATGGACGAGCTACGGGTGGGGTTTGCGCCCGATCTTACCCCCTCCTGGTCGCTTTGTTATGCCTGCTCCCCATTAAGGGGTCGGCGAAGGCAGCAAATAAAGTGCTAAGCTGGGGCACCTGCCGTTTTGTACAAATTCCGTCAGTTTTAACCGTCAACCTATCTAGCATATAATATAGTCAACAGACAGTCAGTTATATGTCTTCTGGATGCGTTGCATGGCTATATTCATGTAAAAAACTAAACCTATAATCGTTGTAAGTCTATGCCAAGGGGGCTACTGACGAAAGTCCTATTTATTCTTCTCTTGGGTCCGCACTTTGGTCAGGTCAACAACTGTCCAGTGGCTAAAGACAGTATTTGGATCCACCCTCATAAATTTAATAAGGCGAAATTTGAACGGTATGAGCAGAAAATTGTCTTCATTTTTGAGGTTATAAAAGCGGACACAGTATCTATACGTGTCGATGGTAGATTAGTTGTGAAGGAATATATGATAACGGCAGGTGACATAGGAAGGGTTGAGCGAAGCTTTGTAATTGCTCGTCCACGCATAGGAACAATTACTCTTGAAACTGTTGATCATGGCTGTACTCGTTTCAAGCTTAGAAAAGGCTACAAATACGCCTATTTAAATCAAACACTACCCGACAACGAGTGGCTTATCACTTATTCAAACTATCCTAAAATGTATTTCTGAGTATTATTCTGATTCTGGTAGATAGGTTGAGCCTACGTGAAGCAAAGGATTAATTGAGACAAATACTAGGGGACGCTCAGGCATCTCCCTAACCGATAATGGTGCCAATCTAATCCCTTAATTACCTGGTAGCCTTGACTTTTACGCTTTCTTTCGGTAACGGATGACCAATGTCATCTCGATGGCTGATGAGGCCTGTGCTAAAACAGGAGTTGGCTTATTACTTTCGTTTTTCCCTTAGCACGTCAACTACCTTTCGGTTGGTTTAACGGCTTCACAGATAGCTAGACACGCGGCAGTATAGAAAACAGTATCCAGCCCATAACCCTCCCGGCTGACCGGCCCACTTCAAGCCGAATCATCGTCGCCATCAAGGCTTACCGGCATCAAGCCGGCGACTACACCGACCCGACTAACAGCTCCCTGCGGATCGGGACCTGGCCCATGAACTGTCGAGGGCGGATTGGACCTTCTAGCAACCGATTCGGGAGCTATCAGCCCTGAGCCTGACTGGGTCAAGCTTAATGAGGTGCGCCCGAGAACAGCCCCCCTCGCCTGGTGGTGGCAGGCTACCACCGCAGGCATCGCTACGCCCACTTGGCCGGCGCGGTTACCAAAGGCTCCCTGTAGTATTGATTTAGGCTAGCCGTCTGTCGTTGTCTGCCCTCTCCAGCCCGTCTGGTTGCGGGGCAGCCATGAGCGAATTGGCGGCACACACCCCGCACCAGCGGGCTGGCCGTGTGCTGGTAGATGGTATCTCTTGCTTGACAAGGGCGCAAAATCGACTCAAACCTGCTGACCTTTTTTCAGGCAGGTAATCCCATCCTTTTTCACGATGCTGTTCCTGTTGAAGTCAGGGTAATGCCTTAACTCGGCAGGCGATAGGGGCTACTAAACAGGCCAAGCTTTGCTTACTGAACCGCCAATCGAGAGCGAGTTAAGGAACAAGTAGGGGTATAACCGCTCAACGACTAGGTGCCGTTTGGCACCCCAAAGCGCTGGTCTAGTATTAACAAGCAGTCATCAGATTGACGCGACAGCGGGGTTTATAGCCAACCGGCTTGATTGAAGCCAAAAGAGCCTGTCGAGGCTGGCTTCGGGCAACATTTGGCCTAGTACGAGGTCACCGACTTTGAGTCAAGCACGTTAGCCAAACGCAGGGTTAACACTGGCTTTGGCGATTATATGAAACCACGGCTGACAATCTCGCAACGGACACAGGGGTTACTTTCTTCGCTCAGTACGCCTCATCAGCCGGCAGCGAGTGGTGGGCAGCCCCTGTCGATAACCGATCGGAGGGCAAAAGCCCGAGCTGCTACAGTGGCAAAAAAAGCGCCCTGGCTAATCCTCAAGCCACCCGCCATCAGGGAAGCTCGTTTGGCAAATCCGGTACTCTTACGGCGGCCAGCAAGCTATCGGCATCAACAAGTTAGCTAAAGGACCAAGCGGTAAAACAACCCAGATTAGCGAACGAGGGGCCTTGTACTATATCAATAAAAACGGCAACAAAACCTATACAACTAGTAATCAATAGAGACCAACGCGGAGAGGCTGGCGGACTCATGCCACCGACTTCTTTGGTGCTGGGTCGTCGTGTGGAGCAGCCCAGCTTGTGTCTTCCTGCGATGCAGCCTGAGATCAGTTAAGGCTACTGAGAGGGCATCGAGTCGTGCTCCCAGCTCAACACCGTGAAAACTGGTGGGTGCCCCTTCCGCACGGGCTGCCGGGCCGTGGGCGTTGCCTATTACTACCTACTTAACCACTCACTAGGCGGGTTAGGCTAGCTTTTGCCTGGCCAGACAGGCCCGGGTCGGCAGCCAAGGGCGAGTGGTTCCGTCTTGGGCTGAGCGGCAAGGACATTCCTGATCAGCAGAGGTGCAGCGCCTGGATCTTTCCGTTGTGTAAGCAGCCAGCAGGTGCCCCCATCCTGGCACGGATATTGGTCTTATTATTGGTGATACGGCAACCAAGCACGGCAGGGTCATCACCGTCCGCCGCCAGCCGGTCTAGGAGGCTATCGGCTGTGCCTGCCTGTAAAACAAAGCCAGAGGTGATGTAAACTAAAGGGGCCAAACAATCGGGCTTCGATTAGGTTTGAAAGGATAGTATCAAGGGTACGTTCTATGGAGTCCAAGCACATCCTGATGATCGATGATGACAACGACGAGTATCTGCTGCTTCGGCACGCATTCGACCAGCATGCTCCGTCCGTCAGGCTGATCTGGTTTGACTCGCCACAGGCTTTTTTAGACGCCTTGGTTTGGCAGCAACACCCACTTGATTTGATCGTGTTGGACTTAAACCTGGGCGGGGAGGCAGGCAAGCACTGGCAGGGCATCTTCTTAAGTCATATTTGTTGCCAAGGTGTGCCGACAGTGATCTACTCAGGCAGCGAAGCCCCGGGGGACCGGGCGGACATGCTGGCCGCGGGGGCGGTAGATTTCATCCCGAAAGTGGCTACGGCTGCTGGCCTGAGGCAAGTCGTTGATCGCATGCTAACCCAAGCAACGTAAGGGCCTCCGCTGAGGCGAATGGACCAGAATCAGTGGCCTATTGATTGCTGAGCTTATTGCCTACAGCTAGGCACATGACCAGTGCCTGAATCAGCTCGCAGGGTCAGTTAAGGCAACACGGACTGGCCTGCCCAATTGGTGGGTTCGATCAGGATAACGCAACTTATTTCTTTGTTAGCAAACTCTTGGTGGCAATCTTTAATGATCATGTCCTGATTGCTAGGCGGGCGGCTAGGAAATAAGTGGCTATATCGAGGCAGAAAGCGATGATATGTGATGAAGGCACAGGACACCCTTTATAAGCTTTTACACTGGGCGTTGGTCGAAATAAGGTACGAAGCAACCGAAGTTAAAAGCAACAAAATTTTCTCGATTTCTAATGCACTGCATAACCTTCCTCTTCAGCTACTCACTCTGGAGCAGGAGACAGACTATGAAACTTTATTGAGTGAGTTAGAGGAACAAATAAAAAATAATGAAGGTCTGAGTGGGTTACTAGCTCATGTGCGAAGAACAGCGAAAAATCACGATCAGGATAAATAACACTCTAAGAGCGTGTTGGGGAATTGAGAAAGATTGAGAGTCGTGTCAACTTTGTATCGACCAAAATGCAAAGCCATGACCAAACAGTGGAAGCCACTGACCAACCCTCAATGGGCCAATCGGCCGGCGGCCCGGCTTAAACGCAAGCGAAAACACGATTTACGACAGATAATCAACATCATTTTATGGTTGCTCCGCACGGGCTGCCAATGGCGTAACCTGCCGCCTTGCTGGCCGCCTTGGCAGGCCGTCCATTATTACTTTGACCAGTGGAAAAAGGCCTACCTCTTTGAGCATATCAACACTACGTTGAACCAACTTGACCGTCAGCAAGCGGGCCGGGAGCCGTTTCCTTCTGTTTTATGCGTTGATACACAGTCCGTTAAATTAGCACCTATGATCTGGGAGTTTCGGGGGAAGGACGCTCATAAACTCGTTAACGACGGTCCGCCGCTGCGGCCGTAAACGTACCTTCGTCGTTGATACGCAGGGCCGCTTGTGGGTAGCCGATGTAGCTAGTGCCACTGAGGCTGATGGACCCTTAGCTCTACCGCTGGTGGAGAGCATCGTGTGGCGATGTGGGGAGCGGTTGGAAAAAGTCTTTGGGGACCAGGCCTACAACGGGGTGTTCGCCCGGGAACTAGCCGAGTGGAATATTGACTTTGAGAAAGCATCGCGGCCTGAATCAGTTCGAGGATTTGTGCCGGTGGCCAAGCGCTGGGTCGTGGAACCGGTCCGCCGGTGCGGGAGCATCGCTTGGACGAATTTCTTCCGGCGTCTAGTCAAGGATTATGAGTACACCGTATCATCTTCGGTAAGTTGGCTGTATTTAGCTAACATTCAGCCGCGGCGGCGGACCGCTCATGCTACAGCGAATAGACTGTCAGCACTAAACATAATTCCTCAACACCTTCTAAACATAGGTGATAATAGTCTGCTAAAAAGTATTCAATCTTATAAAGATTAAAATCGATAACCAACATTGACCCCAGCAAAAGAACTGATACCAGCCTTATCTAAATTGGCCATACCAACCCGGCCACCTAAGCTAGTCCGAGCGCGAATAACATACTCGTATTCAACAACCAAATGAAATCCAGGATTAGTCTCATCTGCTTTTTCACTGACAACCTCGATTCCCAATGGTTGACCATTCTGCCCTGGGAAAGATCTAGCTTCTCGTAAAACCTCATCTTTCCGGTGCCAAACCGAAAGCCCTCCTCCCAAACGAAGAGCTTGACGACTAGCGCCCAACAAATCATACAAAGCGGTCAAATCAGCTGTAACACGTTGTCGAGGCCGACCTTCGAAGTAAAAGTTATTGATTACTAAGCGGCGGTTTTTTATGTTGAGATAGCCCAAACTGCCCTCGATGACGATTCGATCATCAGCAAAATATCGTCCGTATCGAACTCCATACCGAAGTCCGAAGTCGTCAGGGGCATCTAAACTCATGTAATCAATACCGACTCGAATTGAGTTTTTGTAATTAATTACTTGAGCTGTCGTGAAAGAGCAGATTAACAAATGGAAACTTACTATTAAATAAAGTTTATTCATGTCATTGAGTTGTATAAGTTGAGCTTACGTTAACCTTCTGACTTGATAATTTTTATAAGCCAGCTTAATCCTAAAAAGCCAATTATGGTGCCTGAGTAAGATACAACTATCTTTGTCACCCGGCTATCTAATGGCCTAGCATGACCTGTTACAAACAGTATTCCTCCAATAAATGCGATTGTCAAGGCTAATACAAGGCGAACAGTTTTTGTAAGCTTCATAGGCTACACTTGTTCTATAATCAAATGTTATGTTGTTCAACTATCCTTATTTCAACCAAGATTACAAAATAAATTGGTAAAATGCTACATCACTTTACTTATTAAGTAGCCGAGCGCCTATCAGATGTAAATAAAAGACTTCCTCTCCCCCATAGCGTGGCTCAATAGTAAGAGCTTGATAGTATCGGCCACTAAAAATTACTGACTTATTGAGCCACTTATCTATTTGGGTACAATTACAAATAACGCCCGTCCAAAAACTATCCATCGTACCGGGAACATAGTAGACAATAACATAGGATTTCAAATCTGACCGATACTTAACTGTTCCACTCAACTCGTTAACTTGTCGAGTAAAGTAAGTAGAATCTTTACAGGCCGTCTTCACCATGCGAATGAACATCGCCGAATCTGGTAATGACGGTATGGGCGGCAAAGTAGCCATGTCAATTTGCTCGGGACTATTCTTTTGCTGGGCATTAACAGGTCCATACATACAAATGCCCAGTAGGAAAGAGGCTATTACGAATTGCATTCGATGGTAATACATCCATTGGGATATATTGTTTAACGTTTGCGTAAAGATGCCTAGACTGGACAAAGTCCATAAACTCTCTCCAAGAAAGATGATGTATAAGTTGAGCTTATGTTAACTCATATTGGTTCCATGATTGAAACTATTGGATGATGGTACTAGCTCAATCATCATGTGAAGGCATATTAAGTAATCACGCAGAATTAACCTTAGCAATAGTTAAGGCATTGTTACGGACAAGAGTGGTGAAGTTGATGCGGTAGAGGGTGCCAAGGTGTCTGAAAGGTTTTACATAGCAGATATGACCCGAAACACACATTGGTCTACAAGTGGAGCATAGGTATAGTGTAGTTGATAAAGTGGTTGCGTACACTTGGGCACGGGTCTGGTCATCATCCGAGTTCAGGCGGTAGTCGAGCCGGTTGTTAAAGGTGGCGTAGAGCCCCGCATTGCCCGTAAGGTAGCTAATAAACAGGTCCCCAATTACCGGTTCTGTAACCTAGAATCATATAGGTAAGTAAATGAACATGCATGCGCGTAAACCGATTTGCATCGCCCCATGAGAATGACCACCCATGATATCGCTCAGCAGCTAAGCCAGCCAACGTCTAAGTTACTGGAGTGGCTCTATGAGCAGTATGCCCAGCGGTGGTACGGCACGGCAACAACTCGGTGGGGCTTAGATGCCGATTCAGCCTGGGATGTCATCTATAAAACGCTGGATACTCTACTGGCTAAACGAACGAGCTTGCCGACTGACCCACCTGCTCACTTTGAAAATTACCTTTTTAAAGTGTTTATTAATAATCTACGGCAATGCCTTCGCGAGCAGGCCCGGCGGCATGAAACCATGCGCCTAGTACCCATGAACCGCGATTCGATGGCGGAGCCGTACACTGATGCGGACGATCCCGCCGAGTTGGCGCTGTCGGATCAAACCTACGAGCAACTACTTGCTGCCGAGGAGACCCATACGCAGCCAATGCTTGCTCGGTTGGAAGCGGCCTTGGCTCAGTTGGACGAAACAGATCAGAGTTTACTGCTACTCAAAGCGCAGCAGTTTAGCTACGATGAGATTGCCCAGATGCTTAGCCTGGAAAACAATCAGTTAAAAGTCCGTCATTTTCGTGCTAAGCAACGACTAATCAACTTATTTAACCAGACCCAGCCATGAACCAAGTGGATGATAAGGTAGATCAGCTATTAAGGCTATTGATGCTGGCCGAACCGGATCAATACTGGCCTCTTCAACGGCTGCCCGGGGGCGAGTCGACGAGTATGCCCGAGGAGCAAAAAAATAAGCTTCTAGGCTTGCTCGCCCAAAAGCACGCGTCGACGACGTTTGGCCAAATCTTGTCCGAACAGTTTCGCACGACCAACGTATCCGCCCCATCCCTGGCCACTGAATTGGGGCTTCCCACTGAGGTGATTGAGTATTTGGTCAGCGATACGATTCATCCGGCCACCATTCCCATTCTGGTGATGAAACGGCTGCTGGAACGGCTGAATGTCTCGCTCGAAACGGCGCGTACGGCACTGCGAGCGTCCTTTGAGCAGTTTAAAGTTATTCAGCTCGCTCATCAACCCACGCTGGGTTTCGGTATGGCTGCCCGCAAAACATCCGAGCTGGACACGACCCGCTCTGCCACGGGATGGCAGGATTTGGTTGGTAATGAAGAAAGTTTAAATCAATACTTGGAGCGATTGGCGCAGTATATGCCTTCTTGACGCATGAAATGGAGTCATTCCACCAGCAACGTATTTCGTCAATGCCGTCGAAAATATTTCTTCAGCGACGTGCTGCCGGCCCATCGCCATAGCAATGCGTTGCGCCGGAAAGCGTTCGAGCTAAAAAATATGCAGGATCTGACCATGTGGGCGGGGAGCGTGGTCGATGCCTACCTGACCCAGGAAATCATTCCCTCTATTGCCCAAGGACAGCCGTTGGACTTCGAATCATTTGCCGAAGCTGCGGTCCAGTTGGCCAACGCTCAGTTTGACTTTTCAAGTCAGGGCTTATACGCCAATCAGACCAAAGAAGCAGCGGGTATGGTGTACTGTATTCTAGATATCCACGAAATCAATCAACCGTATGAGTCGGCGGATGTCGATGCGGCCTACGCCACGATTCGTCAGGCTATTCTAAACATTCCACGCCTTCGGATGCCAGATAACCGGCAGTCGCTACTCGAATTTTTGCAACAAGCCTACAGTCTGCGCGCGGACGTAACCAACCGCTACATGCGGGTAGAAGAAGCGTACGTGTGCCCCCAGATCGACTTGATTGCCTATGTGAACGGTAAACCGGTTGTCATCGACTGGAAGGTATCACTCAGCCCGACCAGTGATTACGCCCGTCAGCTGATCATCATTGGCTTAGCGATTCTTCGGCATCGGAATCTAGTGGTGACCAGTAAGCAACCCTACGAATACAGTGATATTCGGTTACTGGAGGTCAATTTAATCAAAGACGGCGGCCATGTCTGGGAGCATGCCTTTACCCAAGAGCGGGCCAATGACATTCTAGACGATATTAATTTGAGTAGCGGTGATATTACTCAGCTAACCAAGGACCGGCTTCCCAAGGAAATTCCAATCACCGATTTTCCTGGTCTGGAATATGGTGGTTACCTGTGCGATACTTGTCCTTTTTACGCACTTTGTACCCATCTTAACCAACATAACAACGAATACGATGAAGAAGCATACGCTGAATTTGTTCGTGCTTACCAATGCGCTTGAGCTAGACTTTTCTTACAAGCTCATTTCGGTCGAGTTATCGACGACGGCGGGCGCCCCCGCTGACCACTACCGTGAACTGCAAAATCTGGCCCGGAAAGTACGGTCGGCCACTCAGGGGCCGGCGGCTATCGTGACCCGGGCGGGCAAAAAGTACATTGCGATCCCGGCGGACCGGACGCTGGCCAAATCCATTGTTCACCGCTCCCCGTTGTGTGGTATCGTCCGGCTCAATTTTCCGGCCAATGCGCCCATCTATACCCTTAGGATGGCGGGCTGCTCGGACGAAGAACACTCGTTAGTAATTGAATTTCTAGAATTCGCCATTCGCAAACAAATAAAAGATACTGGTCTGGTCATTGAAGATCAGACGGGCCGGTTCTTTTTTAAGGAGCCTTTGGCGAGTCCCCACGGCGCAGTCATTGACATGCTGGAGGGCTTTGTGATAAAGATTGTCGCTGAGGGACGCGATCAACTGACCATTTCTTTGGACATATCGTACCGGTACGTGGATAAAAAGCCACTTTCCACATCGGTTAATGTTTATAATGCAAAAGCGTTTGATCAGCAGTTGCGCCAACGGAAGCGGGGTCAGAAAGCCTTGATGATGTTTGGCGACTCGTGGTTTCTGGTGGAGATTATGGGCTTCGGTAAACGAATCGACCAGCAGGAATTTGAGGATCGCAATAAGAAAATACGAACCGTCTACGAGTACACGCGGACCGAAACCAAGGATCACGCTTTCCAGATAGCCAAACTGCTTCGTCCTGACGATGTTTCAGTCGTGTATTGTTACCCAGGTCGGCGGGACAGTTCGGATGAGTTGCGGCATGGAGCCGCTTCGCTGATGCGCTTGGTGTACGATACCCAAGATAAGGATGTACAACGAATGCACCGCGAGTCCATTCTGCCTACACCCAAACGATTTGATAACATCGCCCGGAAAGTGGGTCAATTTCTGAATAAATTAGCTTTCAACGGCCAACCACTGACGATTCATCAGGCTCCCCAGCAGGAAACGCTGCGGGAGTGCCCTGCGCCGGACTTACTCTTCAATAAAAGTAAAGTAGTATCGATCCGCCCCTCGTGGGGTGACCATGCTCTGGCGCCTAACCTAGCCGAACAGCGCCGGAAATGGGTGCAGAATAACGGCTTTATGGGCAAGTTTCATACCGTTCCCCAGTATCTTTTTGTGCCCGAGTCGCATCATCAATTTGAGGTAAACGAAGCGATGATCAAAGTCTTTCAGAGCGATTTTGACCGTAAATTACGGCAACTGGCCCCCAGCTTTACAGGCTTTACGAAAGTAATTACCTACCCCTTCAACCCCAACCTATCGGCTACCGACCAAGTCAACCTGCTCAAAGTTGTAGCGGCTGAAGCGGGCGTCTCGGCAGGGCGTGGGCTGCTGATTCTACCCAGTCACGGCCGGTGTAACAAGCGGTCGATCAAGCGGTTCCATGACTGTTTGAAGAAAAAGTTTTCCCAGCAGGACCTATGGTTTCAGTGCGCATCCTACGAGCGCATTAACCGGTTTTACCGCGCCTTCCCCGACGCCGACGCGGGGGTACTCTACAAGTTGGCTAATACTAACGAAGCCTATAAATTCGATTCCTACCTGTTTTACCTCAGCACGGCTTACCTACTGATTAACCGGGTATTCCCGTACGCCTTGAAGAATTCACTGCAGTACGACATTTACATCGGCATTGACGTTCACGACCGAAATGGCGGCTTTGTGTTCTTTTATAAAAATGGGGAGAAAATTTATTTCGATTCGGTTGATGTACCCCAGAAGAACCGCCACAGCCGGGCGGAAAAACTCCCCGAAAACCTCATTTATGAGAAACTGTACGAGAAGCTCAAACTACACATTCCCCACATCTGCCCAAGTCCGAACGGCATTATTTTAGCTCGGGACGGCCGAAGTCATGGCGGAGAACCCGCCGGTCTACAGCGCACAATCGCTCAACTGCAGCAGGATGGCATCCTGAAGGCAGACTCCGTCGCATGGGCGGTGGTCGATATTCACAAGCAAAGTGCGATCCCGCTGCGGGTAGCCCTGGCTGCCAATGAGCAGCGACCCTACGAATTACCCACGATCGGCACCGTAAAAAAGCTGGGACGCCACTTAACCGAAGCCTTTGTCTTTACTACTGGCTATCCCTTTAAGCTCAACGGGTCCGCACGTCCGCTTCACGTAAGTTTCATTGAGGGGACGGCGAATTTTGATCGAATCATTGAGGATCTGTTCGCCCAGACGCTAATGGCCTTTTCCGCCCCCGACCGACCCTGTTCGTTGCCCATTATCATTAAGCTGCTGGACACATTCTTAGAGCCCCTCTCCTACACCGAAGAGGACTGGGGAGGCAAGCCCGTAATAGCTGCCGACCTGGATACAGACGAGGTGGATCAAGAAATTCTCCCGGATGACCAAAATCTTTAACCCCATGAGTGAAATCGGTTATCTTTCTAATCAGTACGAACGACTCGCGCAAACCAACCAGGTGTTGAATGAGGCCGTGCTTCTGCTAAAAAAAAGCTGGTTGCTGACTCAGCCCGGCACTCGGCGTAAATATCCAAACCTATCGGTTAACGCTGAAGAGCTTAACCGGGCGCAGGCCTATATTCTGGAGGTGCTTAAGCCCATGGTATATCCAGCGGAGTGCGGCCCGACTGGCCGCTTGATTGAATCCAAGCAACTACCGCCAAGCGCTGAGCTAAAGGATATCGTAACCACTATTGAGCAAAACGGTATCCTGCAGGAAAAGTATTTTTCTACGCTGAACCGGCTATTGGACGTTCTGGACGGGGAGCGATCCGTCTTATTTCGAAAATTGCGAACCGGTAAATAAAACATATGCTGAAGGGTGCTTTTCACGATTTACTATCCCGCATCACCAAACTGAGTAACAGGCTTATCGACGCCCCTTTCGATCAGGATTTAGATCCGGCTTTTGTCGACCACACCCATGAGCTGCTAGCCGGGTTAAAGCAACAGGTTGAAAACGTAATCGGTGATGGGTTGTTAGCCGAGCCGCTTTTTGCCAGTGATTACCTGCGTCAATTTCGATCGTTGAACGACCACTGTACCGAGTTGGAGGTAAATCGCTGCTTGGTGATTCGGAATTACGGCAAGCCGGAGCGCTACCTGAACAAGCTCATTGAGCGGATTTACCAGGAAATTGGGTTTGTTAGCACGCGCCGTATCCCCCTGCTGACCACAACCGCTGCACCGCAAAACTACTACTGGGTATATCCCAAACACGATATCATCGGCGTGCCCCCCGGTGGCGAAGATGATCTGCTGCACTTATCTGATCTGTACCACGAAATAGGTCACATCATTTTTATGCTGGCTTACGTATTTTCTGGTTACAACTGGATAACCGGTAAGTTTGAAAAAAACCTACAGGTGCATTTTAATGATCAGATCTTTGAAGCTACTCAAAATCAGCTGCCTCCCGTGTTCTGCCGGAAGCTCGAAGGATGGCGGGACATGTGGTTGAAAACGCAGGAGTGCAAGTGGCTGGAAGAATTTGTCTGTGATCTAATCGCTACGTATCTAACAGGGCCGGCTTACGCCTGGACTCATCTCAAATTAGTGCTTTCTGAAGGAAAAGCCAGTTATGATCTTTACGGAACCGAGTCGCCTAACCATCCAGCGGACGAAGCCCGGTTTCGGGCCATTCGCTTTATGCTTTTTGAAACCGGGCAGAGCGAATCCGTTAGCGAGTTAGACGAGGCCTGGGAATTAGTAAAAGGGGCCTATCAAAAACCAGATTACTACGATAGTGCCTGCCCGGATGAACTCCTCGAAGACTTAGCTAGAACCGTTTATCAAAACTGCCAACGGCAGACGCTACAATCCTATGCCGATCAGTGTTCGGTAGCCGCCAGCCGGCCTGTTTCGGCCCTGTTAAATGAGGCTTGGCGGCAGATTCACGCGGCACCGGAACGCTTTGCCCGTTGGGAAGCAGACGCCATTACGTCCATTAAGCAGTCCATTCAGTAGGATTAAGCATGCCGAAACTGTTGGTCAAAATACCGAATCATGCCCGCAAAAGGAGCGGTTGCCGCCTTCATGGTCTGGATTTCTTTTTCAACCCGGATTCTGGTTTTCGCACTAATGCCCTCATCTGCCAAGGTAAGCCGAAACGTGTCGTAAATGTTGTAAAAAAAGTAGCGGAGTTCTAACAACTCCTTTCGGTTAAGGCCATACAACCGTTCCGCTTCGTCAACAAAGTGCTTGGTGGACTTATGAGCGGGCACTATGTAGACGCGTCTGAGGATGGGCTCGACTTCCCAACCGTAGTACTGCTCCGGATTATCGACGTACGGATTGAGCAGGTAGGGCCGCTCGGCCTGGTGCTGAGCCATAAAACTGGCCAGGGACATCCCGTCCGAATCGTTGATCGGATCAGGGACGCAGTCATGAGCCATTTTTTTTAGCTCATCATCAGTTGTGATGGGCGTCACGAGTGGACCGGTCAACTGACTTCCGGCAATGGGAAACTCATCGCGTTTGAATATTTCATTGCAAATTTGGCAGGAAACCAAATAGTTATCGTAACAGTAGGCCAGCCACCAGTAGATACTCTTAGGCCGGTAGTGCTCCACGTCACCGTGCGCCACCTCCTTAGTGGTCGCTTCACAATACGCACATTTGTTAACGGTCTCAATCCAGAGTTGGTCTTTAACTACCTTCCAATGGCTAGATTTGAAACTATGGACGCCTTCCCCGGCTTGCAACAGCGCCCGTTGTTGCTTGAGCAAATCCAGCGTTAGTCGCTGGCGTTTTATGCCTCTAAAGGTATCTGGTACTGCCTGCGGGGTCCGTTCACGGGTTAAGCCAATCATGAATCTCTACGCGCTTTTAGTTCGGATTTAATCTCGCGCAGCAGATCCAGTTGGTCGTTGCCGTAATTCATGTTTGAGCGTTGATTTTGAGGAAGCTGCTCAATCTGAGTAGCCAGATAATGCAGCTTTCCTTGAGGGGGGTCTTTTCGCCTTTTCAGCGATTCGTACTGCTTTTTAAGTTCTTCAACCGCCAGGGATTCGTCTGTTTCCAGATCAAAAATAGGCGACAATAAAAGTTGGTGCAATAAAAGCCGGTCAGGAGTTCCCCTGAACGCTTCCAAGGCGATTTTCCCCCGGCTGGTTCGTTTCAGGGCGTAGAGTTCATGCTCCTGAGCCTGTTGAGCAAGCAGGGGTGAATGCGTGGTGGCAATGAGCTGCAGGTTTGGTAGCTTGTGCCGGATATAGTCCAGTACTTTACGCTGCCATTTTGGATGCAAGTGCAGATCGATCTCGTCAATCAACAAAAGGCCATGGGCTTTTAGGGGTGATTGGTAATCATTGAAGGCACTGCTGATCCGGTAAAGCAGATCACCCAACCATCCAATCATATTTTGGTAGCCATCACTGAGTAGATGCAACGGAACTTGAGTTGAACCATAAAGAAAAATTAAATGTCCTTTCTCTTTATCGATCGAATGAAACTTAACAGCGGGCAAAAAATCATTTAACGATTGACGAATAATATCCAGTCCTTTCCCATTCGTCCGGTAATCGACTTCCATCGCCCAGGTATTGAGCGGATTTAAAAGGGCCTCCTGGTTGAACAGGGTAGCCACGTTGGTAGCCCGGGCTTGTCTGAATATCGTTTCACCACCCCGGCTGAAACCAGTGCTCCGGTTCAGCCGCCGAAGCGAGCCGTACCCAACCACAAAATAGTTTTGGGTAGCATGGGCCAGCGCAGCATCAATTTCAGCCAGTTGGTCTTGATTGGCTAAAACGATGCCCTTCAGCGTATCGCCCCGATTAATAGTTAATTGAATAGATCGTTCTTCACCCGCCTGGGTGAGCAGGGTGGCGGATAGTTGACAAAACGGGGCACCAAAGGATATCCAGTCATCCGGCGTATTCAGCAGTTCAGCGAGGGCATCACTGCCCCCCATTACCAGCGCAACGGCTCGTAGCAGATTCGTTTTTCCCGTGCCGTTCTCCCCAATAATCAGCGTCTGCTTGCGGTTCCCCGACGGCTGCGCTAAATTGAGTTCCATTTCCTGAATGCCCCGAAAATTCTGAATAGTAATACGTTTTAAAAACATAGTGCAGCAAAAATTCGGCCAAGTACAGTCTCGCCATACCCTTTAGGATATTTTAATCCATCAAATGGATCGACACTGGCGAGCAAATGTAATTAGCAATACTAAATTTCCGAAGAAGGGAAATGGTTAGTTCAACGTCCGATACTCATTCGGGGTGTAGCCGACATGCTGCTTGTCTTCTCCTGAAATAGATTGTCAGTTTTTCACCCCAAACGACCACGGCGGCAGACCGTAACCTTTTTCCAGGATTGGACAGGTCAACGCTATTTAGGATATAACACCAGTCTAACGTACCGAAAAAAACACTTAATTTATTTAGGACAAGTCAATTTTTTCGGATCGGCACGTTTATTTCCTTTTCAGCCACCTTAGTCATGGTGTTGAGGGCTAGAATCAACAGATTGACTTCTTGTAAAGCCTACTCTAACTCAGCGTTACGCTGTTTAAGGGCGGTAGCATCCCGTTTCCGATTAGACCGTCATTGCGGTTGTTTTCATGGCCGGTAAAGTTATCAGCCTTATCTACATCTTCTGCCGGTGCACCTGCAACCAACCCCGAAGTGTATAGCTGCTGTGGATGCATAGATCAGCCATTATCCGCCTTTTGCCCTCTCCGCCGAACAGGATGCGAAAAACAGCCGACTCTTTGAGCTGTTCGCTGTACTGAAGACGACCGCATCGGCGGTTCGACTAATAGGTCGCGAACATGGTCTTGCATGATTACGGTTCGCCGTTGCGGTCGTTTTTTGGTGAGAACTGACAACCTATTTCAAGCTAAGACACACTCAGTATAGCCCCTAAATTATGTCGGTCTGGAACGACAACCTAAATCGCTGTACGTCGTCTTGCGATCAACGACGTGTAAACTACCAACCCGACCAACAGCGAAAATAGAATCAACGATGACCCCTGGGTACCGAAACCTAAGCCACCTTTTTCCGTAGGTTTGGTTAGCAGATCGCCGAACGTGGCACCAAAAGGACGAGTCAATACAAAGGCAATCCAGAACAGCACAACCGACGAAATACGGGTAAAGTAGTGCGCCAGGATCACCAGGCCGATCAAACTGCCAATCAGGATTGCGCCCCCACCAAAGCCCAAACCAGAATCGTCTGCCAGGAAATCACCCAGTGCAGTACCCAGCGTGTTCGAAAACAAAATGGCCGTCCAATAGAACAGTTCGGGGCGGGGGCGACTAATGTTGGTAACCGATAAACTTTTCTCAGTGGCATACCACACGCCCAGCACCAGAATCAGGATGCTAACCAAAATGAGCGAACCCGTAGCGTAGCCTAACCCCAGCGTTCGGTCCATATAATCGGACATGGTCGTACCAGCCGTGCTGGTGGCTAAGATCACAGCCCAGTACAGGGCGGGTATGTACCGCCGGGCCGTGAGTTGACCAATGAGTGTGAGGATAAAAACTCCCACTAACAGCAACGAGCTGACCGCGTACCCTACCTTTAACGTCTGCGCCAACAAATCGCCGGCTGTTTCGCCGAGCGTGGTGGCACAGATCTTCATAATCCAAAATAGGAGCGTTATTTCCGGGACTTTTTTCATGCTGTTTTTTTCATGCGTTGGTGAAACAGCGCACGTAGCGCCGTTGGTAAGACTAACAACAATAAGGGCAGACCTGCCACAAAGCCGCCGATAACGGCCACCGCCAGCGGCTGTTGCATCTGAGCACCCAGCCCGAAGCCTAGTGCTAGCGGCATCAGGGCTAGAATGGCCCCGATGGCCGTCATTAGTTTAGGCCGGAGCCGGAGGGCAATGGCATAGTTGACCGACTCGTCGACGTCGCCGGTACAGGCCAGGGTATGTTCAAACTGGTTGACCGTAAAAATGGCGTTTTCGGCGATGATGCCTACAATCATAGGTCGAAGTCAAGGCGAACTATTCCCTTCCCCAACGCAACCGGTAGGCCGGTCGGGCCGTATCGCCAATTGACACTATTGTCTTTAATCTTAAGAGAACTATGTATAGAATGTTACACAAACAGGCGATAATCGGCCTGCTGGCCCTAAGCGCCGCAGCCTGTAATGATCACCGGGAGCAGACTGACCTGTCGCCAACGGTCCATATTGTTTCGCCAGTGGCCAATGCCAAAGTAGTCCGGGGTGACGGTCGGCCCGGTGCCGGTAGTTTCAACGGCAGCGGCTTCGAGATCAACGTGGAGGTGGTGACTCATGACTCGGTCAATGTCATCACCAACGAAAGCCTCAACATCCGCAACACCGCCCTGCTGGGCAGCCCCAATCCCAATATGCCAGGCCTGACGGTCCTTTTTGACACGGATTTGGTGAAGCCCGACGGGGGCATTATCCCGAAAAATACGAATCTGGCCAGTCTGTTTAACATTGCCGGTACCGACGACACCCCCGGCGCGGGCGTCACGATCTGGACCGGCTGGCACGTGCTTGAATCGTTGCCAGTGGGCGTCAATCAGTTCAGCATTACCGTGTCCGTTCGGGATAAGGCGGGCAAGACGGGTACTGACAAAATTACGCTCAACGTAGCCGAAGGTAACGGCATTGCCACCAGTGGGCAGGCCCTGACGCCCCCCCCGCTGGCCACCCTCAACACCAGCGGTGCGGTTGACCCGGCTGGCCCGGTGGTCACGTTGCTGGCGCCCCGCGTGCCGTCGAGCGTGGCGACTGGACCCAAAACGTCGCCCACGCCACCCACCAACGCGTCGCTGTTTTTTATCCAGGTGTCGGCACTCGACGTGAGCCGGGCGGGCATTGGGGTCAACGAAAACGGCGAGGGCCGCGACGATGCCACGCG
The DNA here is from genome assembly GCF_017353185.1 of Fibrella rubiginis. GTDB lineage: Bacteria > Bacteroidota > Bacteroidia > Cytophagales > Spirosomataceae > Fibrella > Fibrella rubiginis. The sequence goes on from NZ_JAFMYV010000003.1 coordinate 272,629, forward strand.
GGGCACCATCGTTGACCCCACCCAGTCGTCGAAAGGGCCAAACCGCTACGTAACCGGCCTGAACGTAACCTTCGACGTGCCCCTGCTGCAACCCAACGGCAACATCATCGTGGCGGGGGGTAACCTGGCCCCGGTGTTTAACATTGCGGGCAGCGAACTCGACCCCACGGGCTACGTGCGGAGCACCTTTGGCTGGGTAGTGGGTGGTTCATTGCTCCTGCCGCCGGGCAAAACGTCCGTGACCATCACCGCCCGCGTGACCGACAATGCGGGCAAAACCGGCAGTGCCGCCAGCGTGGTGCAAATCAGCCCGGTGGTGAACGGACAGGCCCTGACGCCGAACTTATAATCGGATAAATCAACCAGGCAGGGCACCGGGCGCGTTAGGTACGTACTGCGCCCGGTGCCCTGCCTGGTTGATCCAAATGCAGCCTACAATCGACACGCTTACTCAACGAAAACAACCCATGAGAACGCCACTAGTATCCCTATTGCTCCTAAGCGCACTGACCGCCTGTCAGGATCACCAGCTGGTAGACGTAGGCCCCCCAACGGCGGGGGCCGTGGCCATATCGGCCCAGGACCGGGTCTACACGGCGGACCAGAGTTCCAACACGGTCTCGGTCATTGACCCCTCCACCGACAAGCTGCTGGGCGTGATCCGCTTTGGCAGCGCCCGGCCCAACGACTTTAGCCCACTCTACGACCGGGAGGCCAACGTGCATGGCCTGGGCATTTCGCCCGATAACCGCACGCTGGGCGTGGTGTCCACGCTGACCAATTCGGTTAGTTTCGTGGACCTGACGACCAACAAAATCAAGGGTAAAGTCTACGTCGGGCGCAACCCCCACGAAGGCTTCTTTACTCCCGACGGCAAACAGTTCTGGCTCACGGTGCGGGGCGAGGACTACGTGTCGGTGATTGACGTGGCGGCCTTGCAGGAAGTCCGGCGGATACCGACGGCCAAAGGACCGGGCATGATTGTGTTCCGCCCCGACGGGCTAGTGGCCTTCGTCAACCACTCGTTCACCGCCGAGCTTGACGTGGTCGACACTAGAACCTACCAGGTTATCAAACGTATTCCGACCGTAACGCCCTTTTCGCCCAACATCGCCGCCACTTTCGACGGGCAGCAGGTTTGGTTCACCCACAAGGATGAAGGAAAAGTCAGCGTGGTCAACGCGCAGACCTACCAGACCGAAGGCGTAATTGACACCGGACCGGGCACCAACCACGTCAATTTTGCCGGGGCCGGTGGCGGCTCACGCTATAGCGGCAGTGCCGCCGGCGAGTTCGCCTACGTGACGGTGGGGGGCGAAAACGCCGTGAAGGTCTACAGCCGTAGTCGGCAACTGGTGGCCACCATCCCGGTCGGCCCCAACCCCCACGGGGTGTGGCCATCGGGCGACGGCAGCAAACTCTACGTAGGCCTGGAAAACGGGGATGCCGTGGACGTGATCGATACGAAAACGAACACAAAGATCAACCAGATACGCAGCGGGCAAGCCCCGCAGGCCCTGATCTACGCCGTGAAAGCGATCCCTGAGGGCGCCAGCGGCCAGGCTAACCTGGAGGCCTTTGACCCTACCACACCTATCAACGTCCGCCTGACACCCGCCGGTACACCGCCTGTTCCCGGCGTTGGCGGCGGGGTGACACTGCGGACCACCGGGGGCATCGACGAGCTGATTCTGGCCCTCAAAAAGCTGACGCCCCTGATGAAGTACACGCTCTATTTGTCTGATCAGAAAGGCGCGGCGGTCAACCCCGAAGCGGTGGTGGCCTTTGAGACGGATGACAAAGGAGCCGTAGAAATCAATGCCTACTACCAGATCAAACTGCGGCTGGCGGGGCGGTACTTCGTCGTGCTGCAGGGCGACAAAAACCCGTCGGGTGGCGTCGTAGTAAGTACGCCTTAACCGGACGATACACGGTCCACACCCTTATGCTCGATTTCCGCCTGAATGTCTTTTATACCGTTGCCAAACGGCTCAGTTTCACCAAAGCGGCGGCTGAATTATTCGTCACCCAGCCCGCCATTACCAAGCACATTCAGGAACTGGAAAGTCAATTCGGGATGGCCCTCTTCGACCGACGGGGTAATCAGATCAGCCTCACCACGGCGGGAAACGTGCTGCTGCGCCACGCTGATACCATTATCGGCAGCTACCGGCAAGCCGAATTCGACATGAACGCCCTCAAGGGGCAGTCGGGCGGACAACTCCGACTGGGGGCCAGTTCGACGGTGGCGCAGTATGTGATTCCGGCGGTGCTGGCCCGCTTTGGTGAGCAGTCGCCGGGGGTGATTCTGTCGCTGATGAGCGGTAACACCGAACAGATCGAACAGGCGCTGCTGACCAACGACATCGACCTGGGACTGGTGGAAGGCCGGACACACCACAGCGACATTCGCTACACGCCCTTTGTGAAAGACGAACTGGTGCTGGTCTGCCGCGCCGACCATCCGTTGGCGAGCCGCGACGAACTCACGCTGGACGAGCTGAAAACGGTTTCGATTGTGTTGCGCGAACGCGGTTCGGGGTCGCTCGAAGTGGTCGAACACGCCCTACGGGAAGTGGGTTTACGGTTGACCGACCTCACCGTGAGGATGCAGCTGGGCAGTACTGAGGGCATCAAATCCTACTTGGGTAATTCGCAGAGTATGGCCTTCGTGTCCATTTTCGCGGTGCAGGATGAACTCAAAAGCGGGACCCTGCGGGTGCTGGACGTGGCGGGTCTGACCATGCAGCGCGACTTTTATTCGATTCAGTTGCAGGGCGTAGGCGAAGGGCTGTCCGACACCTTCATGCGGTTTACGAGGCAGCACTATAACCGGAGGTAATCACCCATCAAGAACGGTGATTGGCCCCGGGGCGGGGGACCAGGTACCTTTGTTTCATCAATAAAGCAACCGGTTATGAACCCCGTAACAATCACCCAAAAACCCGACCAACCCCAGCCTGAATCCCTGTTCAAACAGGCTCATGGCCTGTTCTACCACACCTATACTACCCGCGAAATCATTTTCGGGGCTGCTCTGATTTTGTGCCTGACACCCCTGATGTCACCCCCGCTGGCTCTGTTGCTGGGCCTGATTATGGCGCAGTTTGTGGGGCATCCATTCCTCCGTCTGAACAATAAATTAACCCACTGGCTGTTGCAGGCCTCGGTGGTGGGGCTGGGCTTCGGCATGAACGTGCACAGTGCGGTGCAGGCCGGGAAAGAAGGCGTTCTGTTTACGGTAGCCTCCATCGCCGGGACGCTGACGGTGGGGATTCTGTTGGGCAAATGGCTGAAGATCGACCGCATAACGGCTCACCTGATCGCGGCTGGTACGGCTATTTGCGGAGGTAGCGCTATTGCCGCTCTGTCTCCCGTGATAAAGGCCGAAGAAAAACAGCTATCTGTGTCATTGGGAACCGTTTTTATGCTCAATTCCGTTGCGCTGATCGTTTTTCCGCTCATCGGGCAGTGGCTGCACCTGACCCCGGCTCAGTTTGGTTTGTGGTGCGCTCTGGCCATCCACGACACCAGTTCGGTGGTGGGCGCAGCTGCTAAATTCGGACCGGAAGCGTTGCAGTTAGCCACGACGGTAAAACTAGCCCGCGCCCTCTGGATCATTCCGGTGGCTCTCGGTACGGCGGCTTTGTTCAAGACCGGTAAGGGCAAGATCACGATTCCGTACTTTATCGGCCTGTTTATCCTGGCCATGGTCGCCCATACGTATCTGCCCGTTGTTGAGCCGGTAGCTCAGGTGCTGGTGCATCTGGCTCACATTGGCCTAACGCTAACCCTGTTTTTGATTGGAGCCGGTTTGTCAGTTAGCGTGATCCGGGCGGTTGGCTGGAAACCAATGGTGCAGGGCATCGTTCTATGGATACTGATTTCGGTAGTATCTCTCTACGCTATTCTGCACCTTGGTTGACAGTCATTGACTGACTAGCCGACTGACGTTATTCTGACCAATTCAAGACTGTTAATGACCATAAAATGAAAATCAACTCTTCTAACCACTTCGACCGCCGGGGCTTCCTGAAAGCAGGTTCCCTAACGACCCTCACCGCCTTACTCGGCACTAACATTGTCTTTGCCGACCGCCTGCCCAAAAACTACCTACCCCTGGCGTTTGACCATATTGGCGGGCCACCAGACCCAATGGCGACCAAAAATAAGGGGCTGGTGGTGCTCAACGACAAACCCTGGAACGTGGAAACACCCGCCTACCTCCTTGACGATGCCGTGACACCCGCCGACAAAATGTTTATCCGCAACAACGGCCTCATTCCGCCCACCATCGACGGGGCCAACTGGACGTTGACCATCAACGGCGAGTCGGTGAAAGCGCCGAAGACCTACACCCTGAACGACCTCAAAACGAAATTCAAACCCTACACCTACCAGTTGGTGCTGGAGTGTGGCGGCAATGGCCGGGCGGGATTCTTCCCCAAAACGTCGGGTAACCAATGGACCGAAGGCGGGGTGAGCTGCGCCGAATGGACTGGCATCCGGCTCAAAGACCTGCTCGCCGATGTGGGCCTGACCGACACCGCCGTGTACATTGGCTACTACGGCAAAGACCTCCACCTGAGTCAGGACCCTAACCAGCCGGTTATTTCGCGGGGCGTACCCATTGCCAAAGCCCTCGAAGACGAAACCCTGATTGCCTGGGCCATGAACGGGCAGGATATTCCACTGGTACACGGCTACCCACTACGGCTGGTGATTGGTGGCTGGCCCGCATCAGTATCGGGAAAGTGGCTGCATACAATTGCGATTCGTAATAAAGTCCACGATGGAGCCAAAATGACGGGCAAGAGCTACCGGTTACCCATTCACCCCGTGATGCCGGGGATAGACCCGCCCGAAAGCGATTTCAGAATCATCGAATCGATGCCGGTAAAGTCGGTGATTACGTCGCCCAAAATGGGGCTGGAACTGCCCATGGGCCAAACGCTGGCCCTACGCGGCCATGCCTGGGCGGGCGACCGCAAGGTGAATGCCGTAGCCGTTTCGGTCGATTTTGGGGCCACCTGGCAAGCCGCCGACCTGAAAACGCCAAAAAACCGGCTTGCCTGGCAACACTGGACGACGGAGGTGAAACTACCGATTCAGGGGTATTACGAAGTCTGGGCGCGGGCCACCGATGATGCCGGGGTGTCGCAGCCGATGGTAATGCCGCAGTGGAACCCCGAAGGCTACTGCAACAACGCCTGCCATCGCATTGCCATCAAAGTAGTTTAACGAAAAACGACAATACCAACGCCATGAAGTCTAACTCCAACAACGCACACCACTGGCTACTGGGTAGCCTGTGCGTGTGGCTACTCTGCGCCGGAGTAGCTCAGCAACCCGCACCGCCCAAAAAGACAGTGGTCAAAGCTCACTCAGCAACGTCGGCCAGAAAGGTTGCCAAACAGAAGCCTGTGATGGCAACGCCTGCATCGACCACTATGGTCAACGCCGACGGCGTTCCAGTCGATTCTGAATCGGGGCTGGCCCTGGACAAAAACCGGATGTTAGTGCAGGGGCAATGTACGGCCTGCCACTCCAGCAAGTTGATTTTACAGAGTCACTTCGACCGGGAGAAATGGGTGGAGCGGATTCGGTGGATGCAACGGACGCAAAAGCTCTGGGACTTAGGCGAGTCAGAACCCGCTGTGCTCACTTACCTGACCAAATACTACGGCCCAATCAAAACGCCGTTCGATGGTCGGCGGTTGCCGCTTGATGCGCCGAAATGGTACAAGGAAGCAGGGGGGTAAATCAGGTGATTCCAGTGGCACAGCGAAATTTGGGCGATTCAGCTTGATACTGACCACTTTTTGAGGGGCGTGTCCTGCTACAATCAGTTGATGTTTCGGGACACTACAGCTTACAACAAATAAAGCCTAACCGGTATGGGTTAGGCTTTATCAGTTAAGGAGGCTATAGGTTTTTGGGCTATCAGTTGACTGTGCGGTGATCCCGTTGAAGCTCTTCAATAACTGTTATAAGAACGTCTACCCCTTCGGCAATCTCCAAAATACTTAGTTTGCCAAGCCGCACTAACCGAAGGACCGCTTCTTTCTGCGTTTCAGTTCTTGCCTTGACCCTTGCTTCTTGTACTTGGACATTGACCATTTGGATAGCCTCAGCATTGATGGCCAAGGTACGTTCGTAAGCAAATCGCTCGGCGGGCGTCATCTTTCGTTTGTCCAACTCATCGATAGTCACTTGCAGCCAGTCTTCATTCCAGAACTGGGGAAACTGAGTCGGTTGGGCCGTTGTTTGAATGGCTTTCATCATGTATACCCGTTTTTCCCAATCAGTTGTAAACCTGACCAACCTACTGGAGAAACTGCACTCGGCCCCTGCCGACGACTGTGTGAGGGAACTGGCCCGCAGTGGCCAGCCACACGTATTGATGTTCGATGATTGGCGCATCCCGACACTGAATCAGCAGGCGCGGCTGTCGCTGCTCCAGGTCATAGAGGACCGCCACGGCGGGGCTGCACCCATCCTCACCTCGCAGTTACCGGGCAGTAAGGGCTACGACTACTTAGGTAAACTGACGTTTGCCGATGCCATTGCGGACCGGCTGATTCATCAGGCCCATCGCATCGAGCTGCGGGGCGAGTCCATGCCAAAACAACGCCTTTAGAGCATGTTGGGGAATTGTGTTTGGTGTCGTAGCTGAATACGCTGCAACATGACCTGAATATTGGCTAGATATAACCAATTGACAGAGGAAGATACCGTGTATTCATAATCTTTGACGATACGTCGAAAGAAATTTGTCCAGCTAATACTCCGCTCAACAACCCAGCGTTTGGCAACGGGTACAAACCCCCGGGTCGATTCGGGACGTGACGCTTTCTCAAAATCGACGCTCCACTCAGCTAGTTCGCTGGCAAAGACCCCATTGTATGCCTGATCGCCAAAGATTTTCTCTAACCGCTCCCCACACCGCCACAAGATGCTGACAATGAGCGGCACAGCTAGGGTGCCATCGTGAACATTAGCGGCATCCACATCGGCGACCCACAACCTCCCTTGTGTATCCACCACATAGGTACGCTTCCGGCCATTGACGAGTTTGTGGGCATCACTACCGCGATATTCATAGATCAACGGAGCTAACTTAACGGATTGTGTATCAATGCACAAAACTGAAGGCAACGGGGCTCGACCCGCTTGCTGACGGTCAAGTTGATTGACCGTTGCGTTGATACGCTCAAACAAACCTGCCTTCTTCCACTGGTCAAAATAGTAGTAGACGGCTTGCCAATGCGGCCAGGTAGGCGGCAGATTACGCCACTGACAACCAGTGCGCAACAGCCAGAAAATGCAATCTAAAATTTGGCGCAAGTCGTGTTTACGCTTGCGTTGCAGATCAAAAAAAGGCGAAATTGCTGCCCACTGGTAGTCAGTCAGTGGCATCCACTGAGGAGTCATGTCTTTGTTGCTTGGTCGCTACAAAGTTGACCTGACTACCAGCTTTTTACAATTTCCCAACACGCTCTTAAAGGAACAAGGCTGATCAATGGGCAGACAATTGAGACGGTTGGTAAAAACCAGTTGAATTTTTGGATATCGCACCGATTTGGCGCACTTAATTCCGGGTTTATCAACAATTTTTTTGGTCTCGATGAAGCCCGCATCCGGTTAGGACTAGAGTACGGTATTACCGACCAGTTTACCATTGGCATTGGCCGGAGTTCGCAGGAAAAAGTATATGACTTTTACGGAAAATATAAGGTATTACGGCAGTCGAATAAAATGCCTGTTACCCTCACGCTTTACGGAAGTAATGCCATCAGCACGGTTGTCAGTCGTACGCCATTGGAATCAGGAACAGTGATGCGCTACTATACCAATCTGGACCGCATGACGTATACCGGGCAGGCACTGCTGGCCCGGAAATTCAGCGAACGATTTTCGCTTCAGCTTATGCCCACGTTTTTGCATTTCAACAAAACAGAGACGGCTGATACCCCAAATGATTTATTCGCCATGGGCGTTGGCGGTCGCATGAAACTGACAAAACGATTAAGCATCACCGGAGAATATTACCATCGAACGGGTACCATATCCAGCACGACCGATTACCATAATTCATTGGCGCTGGGATTTGATGTTGAAACGGGTGGTCACGTTTTTCAACTACATTTTACCAATTCAAGAGGAATGATTGAGCGACAGTTTGTTGCCCAGACCACAAAGCAATGGCGTGACGGAGGTATTTTCTACGGATTTAATATCTCCAGGAGTTTTAGCCTCGACAAAAAGCCGAAGGAACTGGCTAAATAAATTTAGTTTATACCCATAACCAGCCAACAGCATGAAACGCTACATCATCCTGTTTATCGCACAGGTATTTCTATCTTTTCCTTCATTTGGGCAGTTGTTTTCAACGCAAACTGGTGAGACCAGCTTTTTTTCAGAAACGCCCGTCGAAAACATTGCGGCCATTAATAAATCAGTTGGTGCCATGCTCAACACGGCGACGAACGAAATAGCCGTCGGCATAAAAATGACCGCCTTCGATTTTCCAAATAAGCTCATGAAGGAACATTTTAACGAGAACTATGTAGAATCGGAAAAATACCCGATCAGCATGTTTAAAGGAAAAATTACCGAAGCGATTGACTACGCAAAAAACGGAACGTATACCGTAACAGCCAAAGGACAATTAATTATCCACGGTATTGCGCAACCAAGAGAACTGCGGGGCACCTTGACCATTGAAGATCAAAAGATTACGCTAATCAACAATTTTGACGTAAAACTGGTAGATCACAAAATTGACGTACCCAAACTGGTTTTCACAAAAGTGGCCGAAGTCATTGCGGTAAAATCGAAATACGTATTCAATCCCTACGTAAAAAAATAATCCTTTTCTGTTTCTCGGCAGTATTTCGATAGCCGCACCTATTGTTTCATCCATACTACGCTCACCCCACCGGTTTGGCTCGCATCGGCGTAGGGAACAAGCACCAGGTCGCGGGCCTTTCCGTTTACCAGGGCACTTATACCATGCGGCTGCGTGCCAACCCAGCGGGGCTATTTGCCCTGTTTTCGGTGTTTGAGCACCACGGCAGGCGGCAGGAGCCAGCCTTACCCGACCACCGTAACGGGGCCATCTCCCCCTGTTCTACGCAGCATCGCTTTCGTTGCAGGCCCTTGCAGGCGAAGTGTGCGCTTGATGCGCCAAAAGCTGGATGAGTAGCCGATTAAATTTTGATCGACTACATAACCTTTAGGGGGATGTAGCTGGTTTAGCAGAAACTGCCAAAATTCTCACCGGCAGTTTATCATCCAACTCAAGCTATGAAGAACTCACTAATCTTCCTCTGTATGGTTATCGGCCTGTTTATGTCAGTGAATACACTGGCTCAGAATGCTACGCCCGACGGTAAACTGTCGGTAGAGGAGCGTATGGCTAAGGCCCGTGCCGCCAGGGCTGAAAAGCGATCAAATGCCTCGGCGGCTAACCAGTCCGGGTCGCCTCAAAAAGTAATACGGGCAACACCAGCCGACTACAAAGCCCCCGTTGACAAAGTACAGAAAGGCCCTAACGGAGAAGTTGTTTATACCGGCGAACGGGGAGGAAAATATTACATCAACAAGAACGGCAACAAGACCTTTTTAAGCAGCAACCAGTAAGCTTTTCGCCACCAAACAGCCTGGTGGCGTTGACTGATAAACCCGCGTTTGTTGACTGGCCCTGTTCCCTACGGTTGCACAAGAGGCAGTTGGTCATAATTCCACAACACTGAGGCAGGTTCACCACGTTTGCGTTCGGGCCAATAATCTAGTTAACACGTCGAATAAATAGACAACTAACTGGAATGGGGCTTTTTCCTTGATAGCATGGTTTTTGGCAAGCCAGTTTGCAGAGCCACACCGGTAATGATTTCCCCGTTGGAAGTCGCCGGTGATGGACATAACGAATCAACCAAAAACAGCAATGGAACGTGAACCGTTATACGCCACTAGTCCCAGCGGAGGGATGGATTTTATGAAGCGCATTTCTTGGAGCGCCGTATTTGCCGGGGTGCTGGTTGCTATTGTTACACAGATGCTGCTTACCCTGCTGGGTTTGGGCATTGGTCTGGGTACCATCGACGCCGTTCAGGAGCGCAATCCAACGGATGGATTGGGTACGGGTAGTGCCATCTGGTACATCATCAGCAGTCTGGTGTCGCTGTTGCTTGGCGGCTGGGTGGCGGGTCGGCTGGCAAGTGCCCCCCGGTTGTTCGACGGCATTATTCACGGGGTGTTGACTTGGTGCCTGGTCACGCTGCTCACCATCTATTTCCTCACTACAACCATTGGCAGCATCATTGGTGGTGCAGGCAGGCTGGTGGGTGGTATTGTGAGCACAGCAGGCTCGGCTGCCGCCGCCGCCGCACCCGGCATTGGTGATGCCGTAAAAGGACAGCTTAAAGAGAACGGTGTCGATCTTGACAACCTGGATCTGGGCGATCTGAAAAACGAAGCCAACAAGATTCTGCGCCAGACGGGTGACCCAAACCTGAATCCAAAAACCCTGGAGCGTAAAGCCAACCAGGCGGGCAATGAGGCCGAAAATGCCGCCGACAAAGCCGCCAGCAATCCACAGGCTGCCGACGACGTTGCGGGTGGTTTGTTTAACCGTCTTTTCAAACAGGGGCAGGCTACTGTCAACAGTGTAGACCGGGAAGACGCCGTTAATGTGGTTATGAAGCGAAGCGGTAAGAGCCGGGCCGAAGCGGAGCAGACAGTCGACAACTGGATTAAAACCTACGAGCAGGCCCGTGTCAAGTTCGAGCAAACCAAGAAAGAAGCCGAAGTGAAGGCCCGCCAAACGGCTGACGACGCTGCCTCGGCAGGTTCAAAGGGTGCCATCTTTGGGTTCTTTGGCCTGCTCCTCGGCGCCGCCGCTGCAGGATACGGTGCCAAAATGGGTACCGACTCCAAAGACGATGACAACCGTCTTGACCGTCCCGTGCGCCCTGTGCGGTAAACGCACAAACGGGGTAGGCTCAGCTGTCAAATGCCAGGCAACGCCCCACAACCTTACCCAATACCGAACGTCCGGTCTGTTATGTAGACCCTCGTTATAAATCAACGTTTTTCAATTCAACCCAAAACTAGTTCCAGACATGGCACTTACCGTAGTCGGCATTTTCGACAATGCTACCCAAGCCCAACAAGCCGTTGAAGCCCTTGTTAACAAAGGCATCAGCCGCGACAACATTGATCTATCTGCCAGCCGCGACTCAGAAGGTAGCAACACCGGCATGACCGGCAGCACCAACAATACCGGTGCCATTATTCCAGACCGGCACACCAACACATCGGGCACAATGACCGAAGAGGTTGTAGACGACACCAAAGATGTGGGCAGCAGCATTGGCAACTTCTTTAGCTCACTGTTTGGTGATGACAACGACGACGATCATCGCCGTTATGCTACTGTAGCCGAGCGGGGATCAGTAGTAACGGTACACGCACAAACCGAGGCTGAGGCCGAAGATGCCGCCGACATTCTGGATGATAACGGCGCTGTGGACGTAGACGAGCGTGCTGCCCAGTACGGGTACGGAGCTACGTCGGCCAACATGACCGACACCACCCGTCCGGCTGTGACCGACGGCGATCAGACGCTCAAAGTCATCGAAGAGAATCTGGAAGTGGGCAAGCGCACAGTAGAAACCGGCGGTGTTCGGCTGCGGAGCCGGATTATCGAAAAGCCGGTGGAAGAAAGCGTGCGGCTGCGCGAAGAGCGCGTAGTGGTGCAGCGTAACCCCGTAAACCGTCCTGCCTCAACGGCTGACCTCGATGCCTTTAAAGAAGGCCAAATCGAATTGACCGAACATGCCGAACGGGCGGTGGTGTCGAAAACGGCCAACGTAGTTGAAGAGATCACGGTAGGGAAAACTGTATCGGAGCGCGACGAGGTGGTTCGCGACACAGTCCGCAAAACCGAAGTCGACGTTGAGCAATTGGGCAATACCGAGCAGACAACCCGCCCGGCTAGCGGCGATCAGAGCACCGACACCGACGTGACTTACTCAACGAAGTAAGCGTCGACACCTATTAGTAACAGCCCAGTAAACAACGTGGTAGCCTTCAACAAGCGCCACGTTGTTTTGCTAATAGGTCAGTTCGGCCGGTACATATGACCTGTTTCGACCTGTTCCATCATCTCATTTCTTCCTGCATTCATTCTGCTTATATGGCAACTCTGTTACTCGACCATTTGAGGTCGGTTTTTACAGGTCCGGCAATCAATGACCTGGCCCGCATCACTGGTGAAGACATCGCCCATACCCAGAAAGCAATTGATGGCTTACTACCGGCTATCACAGCGGGTGTCATTAACCAGATAGCGACAAGCGAAGGGGCCACAAAACTCAACAGCCTGTTAACTACTACTTCCTTCAGTACCGATCCGAGTGTCAATCAGTTGGTTGGGCAGGATGAACACCGGCAGAAAGCCGCCGCGTCGGGTAATCGGCTGCTCCAGCAACTGTTCACCGATCGCGTTGAGCGACTGCCCGAGGTTATTGCTTCGCATAGCGGTATCAATACAAGTTCAGCCAGCACAATAACCGGCCTGGTTATGTCGGTGTTGATGGGCTTTTTGCACAGGGAACTTACTACTCAGAACCTGACCGGATCTCAACTCGCCAGTATGCTGCGGGGAGACTCGGAGTCTGTACGTAGCGCCATACCTGCCGCTTTACTCCCGTTGCTCGGCTGGTTTATCGGGGGCGACACAACCCGTCTGGCAACACCCTTACGTACCGAAACGGTCAGTCAGCCCATCAGAAACGATCAGGCAGCGGGCACTCCCTGGTGGCGGTGGTTACTGTACCTGCTGCCGATGCTGTTGCTGTTTTTGCTGTTGCGTAACTGTGGTAAGGGAGACAATAAAGCAACAACCACTACCGACACAACCACAACGGCACCAGTAAATAACGGTGCTGGCGCGGCAGTAACGGCCGATACAGTAGCCAGCGATCTGGACGGTAACGGGCCAGATTCTGTGTCGCTAAACAAACCGGAAGTACGGGTGGGCGTAGACTTGCCCGGCGGGCGGCAACTGAACGTAGCCGAAAACTCATTCAACTATTCGCTGGCCAGATTTCTGGCTGCCAAAAACGGTAAGACGCCCAAAGTATTCACCTTCGATAACCTGACGTTCGATACCAATTCGGCCCGGATTACAGATAAGGCGCGGACTAACGTAGACGATCTGATTCAGATCATGCAAGCCTACCCCACACTAGCGATCCGGATTGAGGGCAACACCGACAGCACCGGCGACGACGCCATTAACGACCCCTTGTCGGGTGAGCGGGCCGAGGCGGTGAAAGAAGCGCTGATCAAAGGAGGTATCTCGGCCGACCGCATTGCCACCCGCGAACGGGGTGATTCAAAGCCAGTAGCCTCAAACGCGACGCCGGACGGGCGGGAGAAAAACCGCCGCATCGACGTTATTGTTACCAAAATGTAGGGTCACCACTGATGCCTGTTTTACTTAAAAAGCCGCGCCAGCTATTGCTGAGCGCGGCTTTTTAGTCAATAAATGTTTTTTGTAACTGGAACTGGTTGGCTTCGGGCTTTGGTGGGCTGGCGCATGGCCCTTCGACAAGCTCAGGGTGACAGCCCATCTAATGCAGTTCAGGTGCCTGATTCTAGTTTCCTGTCACCCTGAGCTTGTCGAAGGGCCATGCGCCAGCCCACCAAAGCCCGAAGCCAACCAGTTCCAGTTACAAAGAACATCAACACCAGAATCCTGATCAGGCTCGCTTCTTTTTACCTTTTGCGCCACCTGCCACGGCTACGGGCTGCCCTTTTTTGGTCATCGTGACAGGGTCCCATTCCACCACTTTCTGGTCGAAATAGCTTTCGTTGCAGGCCAGCACAGGCGCGGCGGCGCGGAAACCGAAGACCGGATCTTCGATGGTGCCCTGACTACCCAGCCGCACGTTTTTGAAGAAGTCGGTAAAATGGGCCGTGTGGGCATCTTCGTTCTTGGGGGCATCGAAACGCACTTCTTTCACGGGTTCGGCGGTGCGGGTTTCCTGAGGATACTGCGCGTCGTACTGCTCTTTGAACTGCTGCTTCACCGGTTCAGTGAAGGTGAAATAGCTGTCATAGCCGCCATAGCCTGGCGCAACGGGCAGCTTCTTTTTGGTCAGAATGAGGTTGTCTTCCGAAAACTCGATCTGCCCTTCGTTGCCAATGATGCGCGTCACGTTGCTGATCTTGCCCGCGTTGGCGAAGTTCACCCGCAGCACCATCTGGAAGGCCTCGTGGTTGTCGGTTTTGGGGTAGTCCATCACGCTCGTCATTACATCGGGCACGTCGCGGCCATCTTTCCAGTAAGCCAGATTACCCGACGAGAAAATGCGCGTTGGCCCCAGCGAATTGGTCACGAAATGTACACCCGTGATGAGGTGAACGAACAGGTCGCCCGCCACGCCGGTGCCGTAATCTTTGTAGTTGCGCCACCGGAAAAATCGCTTGGCGTCGAAGGGCCGTTTGGGGGCGTCGCCCAGGAAACGGTCCCAGTCCAGCGTGGTGAGTGAGGCATCCGGTGGCACCGAGTAGTTCCAGGCCCCAATGGCGTTGAAGCGGTCGTTGTTCGATTCGATGTAGTTGATCTGCCCAATGTCGCCTGCCTGCACCATACGCTTGGCCTCCTGAAACGACGAACTGCTGATGCGCTGACTGCCCACCTGCATCGTTTTGCCTGATTTCTTCCAGGCGTCGATCACGGGTTTGCCTTCGTTGATGTGCTGCACCATCGGCTTTTCGCAGTAAACGTGCTTCCCCGCTTTCAGGGCCTCGATGGTGATGTGGTCATGCCAGTGGTCGGGCACTACCACCAGCACGGCGTCGACGTCGGGGCGGGTCAGAATTTCGCGGAAATCGCGGGTGGCGAAGAGTTCTTTGTCTTTGCCAAAGGCCGTTTTGGCGTGCTCCAGACGGCCATCGTACAGATCCGACACGGCCACTAGCTCCACGTCGGGGCTGCGCAGGGCGGCCATCGTGTCGTAGTTACCCTGAATACCCATGCCAATGGTGGCAATACGGATTTTGTCGTTAGGGCTGTTGCCTACCAGATTGGGGATGTAGGCGGGTGCGCCAACAAGGGGCGTGTTGCCTAAAACGGCTTGTATACCCCCCGTAGCGGCCAGGGCTGTGGCGGTGGAAAGGGTCTTGATAAACGTCCTGCGACTGGGTGTCATGGCGATTTGTGGTTTCCGGGAAAAGCGTAAAAAAGGGGGTACTTACCCACTACTAAACAATGAGTTGCGTATGTGCGTGAATTACTCATCTTTGCCGCGTTACCTCTTCTGCCACCATCCTGACTCTTTGCCCCATGGAATCACTTTACATCCTGATTCTGATTGGTTTGTTTCTGTTTATCAATCAGAAGTTCGTTGCCCTGAAAGCCCTTTTCGAGCAGCAGCACAACGACCTGCTGCAACTGCGTAATCACCTGCTGGGCAACGTACCCGTGTCGGCCACCACCCCACCCGTTGTATTGCCCACCCCCCCCGCAACGCCTTACGCCAGCGAGTACGAGCCACCAAAACCAGCGGTAACTCCACCCGTGCCTGCTGCCGTACCGCCGCCGGTCATCCCCGCGCCGCCCGTGCCTGCCGCCGATCTGGAACCCGTCCTGTCTATTGCTGCGCCCGAAACACCCGTTGCGCCCAAAAAGAACCTGCTGGACCCCTCACTGCTGAATCCGCCCGTTGCTCCACCTGTGGAGGCGGGACCGGGCTGGTTTGCGCGGTTCCTGGCCGAAAACCCCGACATGGAGAAGTTCATCGGCGAGAACCTCATCAACAAAATCGGCATTGCCATTCTGGTGGCGGGCATTGGCTACTTCGTGCGCTTTGCCATTGCCCAGGAGTGGGTCGGCGAAATAGGCCGGGTGCTCATCGGCGTGCTGGCCGGAGGGGCCTTGCTGGCTGTGGCACACCGCCTTCGCGACCGGTTTGCGGCGTTCAGTTCGGTGCTGGTGGCGGGGGGCTTGTCGGTGCTCTACTTCACCATCGCCATTGCCTTCTCCGATTATAAGATTTTGGGTCAGACAACGACCTTTGCCATCATGGTGGTCATCACGGGTTTTGCCGTAACCCTGTCCATTGCCTACAACCGCGTGGAACTGGCCGTGATGTCGCTGATTGGTGGGTTTGCCACCCCGTTTATGGTCAGCAGCGGGCAGGGCAATTACGTGGTACTGCTCACGTATATCCTTATCCTCGATGTGGGCATGCTGGTGTTGTCGGCGTTTAAGAAGTGGCCCCTGGTGCACTGGGTGGCCTATGTGGCTACGGTACTGCTGTTTGGTGCGTGGCTCTCGGCCGAGGTGCTAAGCCCGGTACCCAACCCACCGTATGTGGGTGCGCTGGTGTTTGCCAGCCTGTTCTACGCTGTGTTTGTGGTCCGTAATCTCTTCGACCGCCTCCGTTCCGAATCGACGTTTACGGCGGTGGACATCTCCCTGTTTCTAAGCAATACGGCGCTGTACTACACGGCGGGCATGGCCGTCCTGGCGCACATCGACAAGGGGGCCTATCAGGGGCTATTTACGATTGCGCTGGGGGCGATCAATTTCGGCTACGCCGCCCTGTTGTTTCGCCGCTCGGCCGATACCACGCTGCTGTATTTGCTGATTGGGCTGGTGATCACGTTTGTGAGCCTGACCATTCCGGTGCAACTGGAAGGCAATTACATCACCATGTTCTGGGCACTGGAAGCCGTACTCCTGCTCTGGCTAAGTCAGCGCTCGGGGTTGCGGCTGCCCGCTACGGCCTCGGTTATTGTGCTGGTACTCATGGCGATTAGCCTGCTGATGGACTGGACAACGCTCTACGGCGACTCGGCTACGGTGCTGCCCATATTGGTCAACAAAGCGTTTATCACGGGCCTGCTGGCTGTGGCGGGACTGGCGGGTACGTATTACCTGCTGGGGAAACAGGAGAAACCTATGTCATTTTGGGTGGGTGAGTTGGCCATTACGCCCTACCGCACGTTTATTGGCTATGCCTCGCTGGCTACGGTTTATCTGGTGGGTCTGCTCGAACTGCGCTATCAGCTTGTGGCGGCCTACGGGCTTGGTCCCAATACCCTGCTGATTCTTGGTACCTACAACCTGCTGGTGGCGCTGGCGGTGCTGGCCGTCGTGCAGCGGTTTGCTACCCTGCCGCGGCTGGGGGCTGCCGCCGTGCTGGGGGTGCTGGCGGTGGGATATTATATGTTCAGCCTTGCTCCCGTGGTACCCGATTTGCTGTATGCCTACTTCACCGGTACCGAGCCAACCCGCGTGGGATTCCCTTTTCAATACGTCAACCTACTGGCGGTGGCGGGTATCCTGTATTTCCTCTTCCGAACCAAACCACAACTGACACCCACCGCCCCCGCGCTGGAAACTGCCTGGCCGTGGTTTCTGGTATTTACCGTCGTCTTCAGCCTTAGCTGGGTGCTCTGTGCCAACGTATTAGCCGTTCATTTTGCCGGTAGCGACGTGGTTCACACGCCCACGCAACAGGCCGTTTTCACGGACGATTACAACGCGCTGATCCGCCAGATCATCAAGGTAGGCCTGCCTATCCTCTGGGGCGTCTGTGCGTTTGCATTCATGTACGTGGGCCTGGTGCGCCGCAACCGCACCTACCGCGTCCTCTCGCTCGGCCTGTTTGCGCTGACCCTGGCGAAGCTGTTTTTCTACGACATCCGGGGCATCTCCGAAGGGGGCCGCATCATTGCCTTCATCTCGCTGGGGGCCATCCTGCTCATTATCTCATTTATGTATCAGCGTATCAAGAAACTTGTGATGTGACCCCACCCCCAGCCGAATCGGTCGGGGGTAGGGTAATCCCGCTATGAAAACGATCCTCATCTTTCTCCTTTTCTCTACCCCCGTTTTCGCTCAGTCGTTTTATTACGATGCCGACGTAAAGGCAGCAAAAGCAACTGGTTATCAGCGCATTAATCTGTCGAGCGAAGTGGTGGGGCGACTGAATTACCGGCTGGGTGATCTGCGTTTGTACGACGGACAGCGGCACGAAATCCCCTATCTGCTGGTGCGTCAGACCGGGGCCGGTGGCACAGGCACAGCCTTTTTACCGTTTACAATTATTGAGAAAACAAGCGCGGCCCACGTAAGCACCCTGACAATAAAACGACCCGACAAACGGCCCATCCGGGCTATGAGCCTGGTCATTGGCAACACCGACGTGCAGCAGTCGGCTTCGCTCAGTGGCAGCCCGGACGGTACCACCTGGTATGCCCTCGACAACAACATCGTGCTGGGTGGCAGGAGCAGTGCCACCACAACCACCTACACCGAAACGATCTCGTTTCCGCTCACCGACTACCCTTACCTCCGGCTGCAACTAACTGACTCAACGTCAGCCGGACCGACAGCGTCCGTATCCACGGGGGTCGCATCCACAGTGGCAAAACCTATGGCTCCGCTTAATATTATTCGGGTGGGTAGCCATGAGCAAAGGCCTTCGTCGGCAGCGCAGTATACACCTATTGCCGGTTTGCGGTTCACCCAGCGCGACAGTAGCGACCACCATACGTACCTGTTCATCGACCGTCCCGTTCCCGCCCGCATCGATCGGCTCAATATCCGGGTGAGCAGCCCCACGCTCTTTCGTCGGCGGGCCGAATTTGGTCAGGTGTTTACGCAGACCGTTACCCACAGGCGGGGCCAGAAGCGAGTGGAACGGTCGTTCGAGCCGGAGGTGGGTTTCATACTTAGTTCAACCGGCGACACCACCTTGCTGCTACCGAGCGTACTCACCGAAAAACTCTGCATCCGCATTGCCAACGCCGACGACCCACCCCTGCACATCAGCGCGGTCAATGCTGACCAGATCACTACCTACCTCGTAGCTAAACTACTGGCCGACAGCACGTATACGCTCCGCTTTGGCGACAAAATCACGGCTCCGCCGGTATATGACCTGGCCTATTTCAAAGCTAAGATTCCACCCACGTTGCCGGTCGCTACGGTCGGGGCAGTTGTTGACCCCGATGCCCCTGGTGGCGGGCCTTTCCGGATGGTTCCGCCCTATGTGCTGTGGCTGGCTATGGGTGCACTATTACTGTGGCTGATTAGCATGAGCTACCAGATGTTGGGCAAAATGGGCGAGCATAAAGGATAGATAGCGGCTTTTTGACACCATTTAAAGTGGGTATTTTGTTCTGCCTTACCAACCAATTATCCCATGAACCTGAACATCGACGCCACCGCCAGGCAAACCTACGACGCCATTGTGATTGGCTCCGGCATTTCGGGCGGTTGGGCGGCTAAAGAATTAACCCAGAAAGGCTTACGCACCCTTGTACTGGAGCGTGGCCGACCCATCGAGCATATCGTCGATTACCCCACTACGATGCTGGCCCCGTGGGAAGTGCCCCACCGTGGCCGTTACCCCGATGCCAAAATCGAAGCCAACCCCATTCAGAGCAAAGTGGGGTATGCCTACAATGAGTTTACGGGCGATTTTTTCATTAAAGACGCCGACCACCCCTACGGGCAAACCAAACCCTTCGACTGGGTGCGGGGCTATCAGGTAGGGGGCAAGTCGATGATGTGGGCGCGCTGGACGCAACGCTGGGGTCCGCAGAATTTCACTGACCCCGCCCGCGACGGTGTGGGCATCGACTGGCCCATCCGCTACGACGACATTGCCCCCTGGTATAGCTACGTGGAAAAGTTCGCGGGTATTTCGGGCAACAAAGACGGCATCCCCTCCCTGCCCGACGGTGAATTTCTGCCTCCCTTTGATCTGATGTGCCTGGAAAAAGGGGTGAAGGAATCGTGGAAAAAGACCCATCCCGGTCGGCACCTGATTATCAGCCGTACGGCCAACCTATCCAAAGCCATGCCGCAGCACACGGCGGTGGGCCGCGCCAACTGCCAGTCGCGCAACTGGTGCGGGCGGGGCTGTCCCTACGGCGCGGCGTTCAGCAGCAACTCGGCCACGCTACCCGCTGCTGCCGCCACCGGCAAGCTCACCGTCCGGCCATTTTCGGTGGTGCATTCCATCATTTATGACGAAACGAAAGGAAGAGCTACGGGCGTCCGCGTGATCGACACGAACACCAAGGCGATGACCGAGTTCTATGCCCGGATCATCTTTGTTAACGCCGCCACGCTCAATACGGCCCTGATCCTGATGAACTCAACGTCGACGCGATTCCCCAACGGGCTGGGCAACGACAGCGGGCAGTTGGGCCACAACCTCATGGACCACAACTACCGGGGCAGGGCCTATGGGGTGTATGAGGGCAATAAATACGACAACGAATACTACTATGGCCGCCGCCCCACGGGCGTATATGTGCCGCGTTTCCGCAACCTGGGGGGCGACAAGCAAACCGATTTCATCCGGGGTTATGCCTATTCGGGCAGCGCCGGGCGCGAAGGCTGGGGTCGGGGCAGTGGCATGGACGGTTTCGGGGCCGATTTCAAAAATGAGCTTACCAGGCCCGGCCGCTGGACGTTTGGCCTCACGGCGATGGGCGAAATGCTGCCGCGCTACGAAAACCACGTTAGCCTAAACCACGACAAAAAAGATGGGTGGGGTATGCCCACGCTGGACATTGACTGTAGCTGGGGCGACAACGAAGACAAGATGACCAAAGACGCCGTGGAGCAGGCTCAGCAAATGCTGGAAGCGGCGGGCCTGACTGTTTTAGGGGCTTCAGACAACCATCAGGCACCGGGCCTGGCTATCCACGAAATGGGTACCGCCCGCATGGGCCGCGACCCAAAAACGTCGGTGTTGAACAAGTGGAATCAGATGCACGCCGTGAAAAACGTGTTCGTCACCGACGGCGCGAGCATGGCCTCTTCCGCCTGCCAAAACCCGTCGCTCACCTACATGGCCCTCACCGCCCGCGCCGCCGACTACGCCGTCAAGGCGATGCGAAGAAGAGAAATTTGATTTACGAATTACGACTTACGATGTACGATTTGTTGCTGACGCGTCAGCCTGCACTGGCGTAAGCTGACGCGTCAGCAAAAATCGTACATCGTAAGTCGTAATTCGTAAATCACTTCTCTCCTGTGTAAAAGAAATCCAAACTCCCGGCCGGGTCTTGGCTGATGAAGTAGTCGGTTACGTCGATTTGGGCGGCGAGACTGTCCTGGTTGAGCAGGCGGTTGCGGTTCATCCGGTTCATCAGGTCGTAGGGCAGTTGCAGCAGGCGGCGGGGCAGGCGGTGTTGCAGATCGAGGAAGTCCCAGCGGGTGAATTTGGCCACCGACGCCTTGTTTTGGGCGTAGTAGGTCATCACTTTTTCGTTGCCGTGTACCCCCTGTGTCTCCACGGTCGGGAAGTAGGTACCCATCAGGTTTTTGAGTTCGTCGGCCACGTATTCGCGCACGTGCCAGGGGTTGCGACTGAGCGAAAACGTCTTGTTGACGGTGGTTAGCAGCAGCTTACCGCCCGGTTTGAGCACCCGGTAGCATTCCTTCACAAACAGGTCGTCGTTCTCGATGTGCTCGATCACCTGAAACGTCACGATATAGTCGAACGTGTTGTCGGGCAGGGTACTCAGCGGCGGAATATTGGCCTGGATGAATTTGGCCTTGGGGTAGGCTTTGCCGAGGGCGTTGATGAGGTCGGCGTTTTTGTCGATGCCCGTGTAGTGGTCGGCGGCTTCGGTGAGCAGGTGCAGCCCCCGACCCCATCCGCAGCCAATTTCGAGCACATTGCCCCCCACCCGTTTGGCCGCTTCGGTATACGGAAACAGCAGCCGCTGATGAACGGGATTGTCCGACGCAATGTCGGCGGAGGTGATCTCGGTGGTCTTGTACATAATAACGCAAAAATAACAGGTGTGGGCCACAGAGTTACACGGAGGTGGCACGGAGTTGCACAGAGTTTTGTTAGACCATAGCCTCTGTGCAACTCCGTGCCACCTCCGTGTAACTCTGTGGCCCACACCTGTTATTTTTGTACTATGATTACAATTCGCGAACGGCCCATTACTCATTGGTTGCCCATTACGAAGAAAGAGGTCGAACAGCGGGGCTGGGACGATGTAGACGTGATCCTGGTTTCGGGCGATGCCTACGTAGACCACCCCTCGTTTGGCACCGCCGTCATTGGGCGTATCATTGAGAGTGAGGGCTTTCGGGTGGCCATCATCCCGCAGCCCAACTGGCGCGACGACCTTCGCGATTTCAAGAAGTTTGGCCGTCCGAAGTATTTCTTCGGCGTTACGGCCGGCTGCATGGACTCGATGGTGAACCACTATACGGCCAACAAACGCCTGCGGTCCAACGACTCCTACACGCCCGGTGGGGAGGCGGGTTTCCGGCCCGACTATGCCACCACGGTCTATACCAAAATCCTCAAAGACATCTACCCCGACGTGCCCGTGCTCATCGGCGGTATTGAAGCCTCGCTCCGGCGCGTCACGCATTACGACTACTGGCAGGACCGCCTGATGCCCACGATCCTGGAAGATTCCGGGGCCGACCTACTCGTGTATGGCATGGGCGAACAACCCCTGCGCGAGATTCTGCGGCTGGTGAAAAGCGGCGTGCCCCTGAACGAAATCCGCGACGTGAATCAGATCGCATACATGGACAATGTGCCATCGGTGCCGGAGCATGAAACCTGGAGCACGGTGGCCCTGGCGAGTCATGAGGTGTGTTTGCAGGACAAAATCAGGTACGCGGCCAACTTCAAAATCGTCGAAGTAGAGTCGAATAAGTGGCAGGCGAACCGGATTGTGCAGCCCGTGGGCAAGCGGACGCTGGTGATTAACCCGCCGTTTAAGACCATGGACGAAGCCGAAATGGACCGGTCGTTCGATCTGCCCTACACGCGCCTCCCCCACCCCAAATACAAAAATCGCGGGCCTATTCCGGCCTACGACATGATCAAGTTTTCGGTCAATATGCACCGGGGCTGTTTCGGCGGTTGCAGCTTTTGCACCATCTCGGCGCACCAGGGCAAGTTCGTGGCGTCACGCTCCGAAGAGTCGATCATGAAGGAGGTCGACGAGATCGCGAAACACCCCGAATTCAAGGGGTACATTTCTGACCTTGGCGGCCCCTCGGCTAATATGTACCGGATGAAGGGCAAGGACGAATCCATCTGCGCGCGTTGCCAGGCCCCAAGCTGCATCAACCCCGTCATCTGCTCGAACCTTGATACGTCGCACAAGCCGCTGACGAACATTTACCAGAAAGTAGATGCCCACCCCGACATCAAAAAAGCCTTTGTCGGCTCCGGCGTTCGGTACGATTTGCTGGTCGATGATTTCAACAAAAACAACGCCGACGGCAACCATGATGAGTACATGGAGCAACTGGTGACGCGCCACGTGTCGGGTCGGCTGAAGGTGGCTCCTGAACACACATCAGACGCCACGCTGAAGGTGATGCGGAAGCCGTCGTTCAAGTACTTCAGGAAGTTTAAGGAGAAATACGATCAGATTCAGGACAAGCACAACCTCAATCAGCCCCTGATTCCGTACTTCATTAGTTCGCATCCCGGTTGCGAAGAGCAGGATATGGCCAACCTCGCCGCCGAGACCAAAGACCTGGGCTTCCGGCTGGAGCAGGTGCAGGATTTCACGCCCACGCCCATGACTGTAGCCGAGGTGATCTACTACACGGGTGTGCACCCCTACACGCTGCAACCGGTGTATACGGCCAAGACGAAAGAGGAAAAGCAGAACCAGAACAATTACTTTTTTTGGTACAAACCGGAGTTCAAACGCTGGATCAAAAACCGCCTTACCCGCCTCAACCGCAACGACTTAGCCAAACGCCTGGTAGGTGACTACCAACCCAACTATGCGCAGGAGAATTTGACGGCGAAGGTCAGAAAAGGTGGGGGAAAGTATCGGAAGTAGGAGATTGGAGTGGAGTGGCAAAGGCCTAGCGGGCCGCAACCTCGGTAGAAAATAGAGGGGTATAGTTGATTAAGCCCCTGACAACGTCTATTTTCTACCGAGGTTGCGGCCCGCTGGGCCTTTGCTATCTATTACACTGGCTCAATTTGGTACGCAGTGCGTTCCGAATGCGTGTAATTTTAGCCACTACTTGGCTTGCTAAGCGTATTGTCTTGCGGGCTAAACCAAACAAGGGCGGTTATTCGTTTATAGATCACTGACTTGTCCATCAACTGATTTCATGCGTCACTCCTACATACTCCTGCTACTGGCTTTGCTGGCCGCCTGTGCGCCGTCGAAGCCGCAGTTTCCCATGCCCACGGCCCGCGACCGTGTGGAAGCACCCAGCACGGCGGCGCGGCAAAGTGATGTGCGGCAGGCTGAACCCCGTCCCTCGTCGCGAGCTAACACCCGCTCAGCACCGGCGCCATCTACGCCCATGAGCAGTGCGCCCACCACGTCTGAACCAGTGCCCAGTGAGTGGGTTGTTACGGCGATTAAAGGCAAGTTTCTGGCTATCGACACCACGGGCGTTCGGGTGTTTTTGATCGTGAGGACCAACCAGCCCAACAATCAGCCCATGTCAGTGGCGACGTTTCAGGAGCGGTTTATTGTCAACTACGTCATGTACCCCGATTATAACAACCGCGAACGACTGGGTTACGGAAACGTACCCATTACGCCTGAATCGATGGTGCGGGAGGGAGACCACCTGCGGTTGACGTTCACGATCAACCGGCCCAAAAATGCAACTAACGCCATCTTGCTGACCGAAATTTCGGAGTCGGCGACGGGCAAAAAAGCCCTTAATGACCTGCCGCTGCGGTTTAAGCCTGCTAAATTGTCGGATCAGTTTGCCGTTTACGATGGGGCCGGGCAACAACCCCTGTTGCGTAACTTTGCCCAGACGCAGGACACCATCATGATCCGCGACGTGAACCGCACACCGCAGACGCTGACCGTTTTCCGCTACAAACACGAGTTCGACCCGGCCTTGCCGCCCATGAGTTCGTCGCAGCGGCCCGCCCCGCGTACGCTGGAAGTGGACACCACGATGACTGTGCGCACCAACGAACCCATTCGGCTACCCGGCGAAGGCCTGTATTATTTTGTGGCCGACACCAACGACGTGGCGGGCATTGGCCTGGTGGTGACAGACGCCCGTTTCCCACGTATGACCCGGCCCGAACGCCTCATCCGGCCGCTGTTATACATGAGTACGGGCACCGAAATGGCCGAACTGAACAGTTCAAAAGAAGTAAAAAAAGCCCTGGACCGATATTGGCTGTCGCTGATGTCGGGGAGTGAAGATGTGGCAAAAAAAGCCATCCGGGCCTATTATGGCCGGGTTGAAGAAGCCAACCAGTTGTTTACCACCTATAAAGAAGGCTGGAAAACCGATAAGGGGATGATCTATATCATTCTGGGTGCCCCCGACCGGGTGCAGCGCAGCCGAGACCGCGAAGTATGGGTCTACAACCGCCGCAATAACCAGTCGGAAGTGAATTTTACCTTTAATAGAAAGCAAAATCAATTTGTCGATGACCATTACGAGCTGGTACGTTACGAAGAATACCGCCCCGTATGGTTTCCGATTGTCGAAGCATGGAGAACCGGCGCAATACGCGATTAAATAAACCCACCACCCGTCCCGATGATTCGTCGTCGGACGAAGCTGACGCCCGCCGTCCCCGCGATTTTACCCGGTCAGAAGCCGACCAACCCGATGCCGATCGAAGCGGGTTACCCGTAGGTCGGTCACGCCCGTCGGTTCGCCAGGAAGCTGATGAACCGCGCCCCCGCCCTGAGGCGGATGATGCTGCCCGCCCCGAACGCCGCCCATACAATAACGACCGGCCCAAACGCCCACAGTCGGGTAGCGACCGGCGCGATCAGCCCCGGTCAGGCGGTTATTCGTCAGACAGGCCCGGGCCTAAAAAACCATACAACGCCCGCCCCGGTCAGGATCGCAATGACAGGCCTAAGAGGGAGTATCATCCGAAAGACGAAAACAGTACCGGGCCTTCGTCGGAAGAGATGGTGTATGGGATACAGTCGGTGATTGAGACGCTAAAGTCTGATCAGCAGATCGACAAACTGTACATGGAGATTGGGCTGAGTAACCCCGACATTCAAAATCTGGCGTTTCAGAACCGCGTCACGATTCAGCGGGTGCCCGTAGATAAACTCAACCGGCTAACGCGCAAGAATCACCAGGGTGTGGTCTGCTTAGTGGCCGCCGTGACCTACGTCAAGCTCTCGAACGTGATGGCCGACGTGCACGAGCGTGGCGAAACGCCGTTCCTGCTCCTGCTCGACCGCATTACCGACGTGCGCAACTTCGGAGCCATTGCCCGAACTGCCGAATGCGCTGGCGTTCAGTGTATTGTTATTCCCGGAAAAGGGTCGGCGGCTATCAACTCCGACGCCATGAAAACGTCGTCGGGCGCGCTGAACCACATTTCAGTCTGCCGCGAATTCGACCTGGTTGATACCATTGCGTTTCTCCAAAAGTCGGGTGTGCAGGTGGTAGCCTGTACCGAAAAATCGCACCGCGATCTGTACACGCTCAACAACGACCTCACGGGTCCGTTGGCCATCGTGATGGGGTCGGAAGAAGACGGCATTTCGCCCGAAATCCTCCGCGCCGTCGACGGCCACATCAAGATTCCCCTGCTGGGCACCGTCGGCTCCCTCAACGTCTCCGTCGCCACTGGGGTAATGCTTTATGAAGTAGTGCGGCAACGGAGTGTAAACTGATTTACGATGTACGAATGACGAATTACGATTTTTGCTGACGCGTCAGCTTACGCCAGTGCAGGCTGACGCGTCAGCAATAAATCGTAATTCGTCATTCGTACATCGTAAATCAGTTTACGCTTTCTTCCCTTTCTTAGAGCTACCTTTCTTGGCTCCGCCTTTGGCTGGGCCGGCGGTGCCGTCGAGGGTGTTGATCCAGGAGGCTAGCTTGGTAGCGTCTTCTTTGGGCACCTGCTTCATAGGGGCCATAGCAATGTAGCCCGGCCAGTTGGATGGCTTGGGGTTATAGATCAATTCGACAATCTGAGCGTCGGTGTAGTTTCGCTTAGCAACGTCCTTGTAAGCTGGGCCAACCAACTTGACGTCTACCCGATGGCAGGCAATACAGGTGTATTTTGTCATCAGGGCTTTCATGTCGTCAGGAATGTTGTCCTGCGCCTGTGCCGTAAACGATGCCGTGGCCAAACTGGCAGTGGCGAGAAGGAAGCCTAACGTTTTTTTCATCAGAAACGATTGATTGGCAAATGGGTTAAACAAGCAATTGGTTGTAGAAAACGAATGGACTGTAAAGGTAGGGCAGGCGGCGCAATCACTACTTATTGGTGAGCCTACTCTCTTCAAACGTTAATATGACCCATTTTTACCCAAAAGGTTTAGTGAACGCCTAAAATCTGATCGTTGAACTCAGGCTGGTACCGTCCCGTTTCTCCGACATGAAAACCTACGACTTCAAACCGTATCACCTGCGGTCTATCAACGCCGCTACACCCCAGGAGCGGGCTGCCATTAACCAGGAGCTTAAGGACCTTTACGCTTCGTTGCCTGACGACGAAAAAGCCGATTTCAACCAGCAGCTACAGACGTTTCTGGCACAGACAATGGGTCGGATCAAATCTGATTATGAATCAGTTAAAGGCGGAAATTAAGCACTTACCGGGGTTGAAATTCGGGGTTTGTGATGAACTCAGAATCAGTTAGCGAACGCAGAAACTGAACCAGATCAGCTTGTTCGGCGGCGGTAAGCGATAGGCCGATCCGACCGTTTTTCTTCAACAGCGGGTCTAGCTGTGGGTTATCCTGAATACCGGCGGCGTAGTGGTTCACCACCTGCTCCAGCGTCTGAAAACGGCCATCGTGCATGTACGGGAACGTGCGCTCGACGTTGCGCAGGCTCGGCACCTTAAATGTATACTTGTCGGCGTCCTGTGCGGTGATCATCGCCCGGCCCCGGTCGTCAATTTTCGCGTTGGTCAGGCGCGGCAGGCCGTTGTTGCGGTATTGCCCGTCGGTAAACAAGGCCCCCGCGTGGCAACCCGCACAGTTGGCCTGAAACAGCACCATACCCCGCCCGGCGGCATCGGTCAGGCTGGCCCCGGCTTCTTTCCGCACGTACTTGTCGTAGGGCGAATTGGCCGACACCATCGTCAGCAAAAACTGCGAAATCGACTTCAGAAACCGCTCTGTCGTGACGGTGTCGGAGCCATAAGCCGCCTGAAAAAGCGGGCGGTAACGACTGCTGCGCTGCACTTTTTGCAACACATTGCTCATCGTCTCACCCATCTCGACGGGGTTCTGGATGGGCGCAATAGGTAGCAGATCGAGGTCTGTAACGCCACCGTCCCAGAAGAAGGTTTTTCCCCATGCCACGTTGAAAATACCCGGCACGTTACGGTTGCCCTGCTGATCGCGGATACCGTGACTAACGGGGTGGTCAGTATGGGCAAAGGCAGTATAGGGCGAGTGACAAAAGGCGCAGGTGATGGTCCCGTCTTTAGACAGCGAGGCGTCGTAGAACAGGGCTTTTCCCAGCGCGACACCCTCGACGGTGAGCGGATTTTTGGTCAGATCATAGACCGGATCAGGAAAATTAGCGGGCTTTTTCCACGGATAAGGTGTGGTTGTGAAGGCAGGCTGTGTGGGCACAACAGCCTCATCACCAGCCGAATGTTTACACGAAACCGCCAGCCAGATACCCAAACTCAGGCACAACAGCAAACCCGTAGCCGGTTGGCGTTGGGTGGCGAGGGCCATCCAGAAATTTGGTATGCCTTTCATTGCGATACTGCCGATGAGAAACCAAACGAGAACATAGTCGCGTAGTTGTTGGCGACATTGCCCGAAAATGGCGACACCATCACGTCGGGGTAATCCGCAATTTTAAACGGCGTCGGTCCGTCGAAGAGCTTACCGGCGTCGGCAATGATCTGGAGCGTGGTACGCAGGTTTGGACCGACCGACAGTCGGCTGGTCCCCGTGCTGATTCCCAACGGCACCCGAACGGTGCGGAGATTATTAATCGTTTTGGACTGGTAGCCACCGAACAGGCCGATATGGTACCGGAAATTCCGGGCGCCGGTGGCATCAACGGGTGCAGCGGGCGAGGTGCCTTCCAGTTTCAGATGAATATAGCCCGTGTTCCAGTCCCAGTACATACCGCTGGTGTGGCTGCTGCCGGGGTCGAGCACCCCCTTCCGTCTGCTGATATCGGCGGTGTTGCGCAGGCTGTCGACTCCCACCATGTATTCGATTTGGGCGTAATCACCCGCCGGGACACCTGTCAGCGTGAACGTTTGCGAGGTAGGGTCGTTGCTGCGGATAAGAAAATAACTGTCGTCCTGCGGCACTGTATATGCCGATCCGTCGGCACGAATGAGGCGGATGTTGCTGATGAAGTAATCAAACTTAGAGATCGTAAATGCTTCGCCCGACTTGTTAGTGTACGTGGTTGTGTTGAGCGTTAACGGACTGCCGTTCACCTGGTGAACAAACGACATATTGACCGCCCCCACCTGCTGATCGACGGTGGTTGACTTGCAGGCAGCCAGCAAAACCAGCAGCAGAATAACGAAGTAAAGACGGCGCATAGCGGGTTGTGTTTTATACCAATATGATAACGCTGAAAGGGGAATGTAATATGTAAAATGGCTTCGCGCTACGTGCCCTTCGACAAGCTCAGGGTGACAGGCAAATAAGAAAGTATCCTAAGTTGATTCAAGTTTCCTGTCACCCTGAGCCTGTCGAAGGGCCTAGAGCGCGAAGCCATTTTACATTTTACATTCCCCTTTTACTCCCACCATCGGCTAGTTGGCAACGGTTTGCCCAATACCACGGGCTCCCCAATTTTTGGGGTGGTGAGTTGCATGGCGTCGGTGGGGTGCCAGGCTTGGGTAAGGAGCCGGATGGGTTCGTGCCAGGGGTGGAAAGCCAGGGCGAATTTAGCCCAGTGTACGGGCATCAGCACGCGGGTATTGAGGTCGCGGGCCGCCTGCGGCACCTCGTTGGGAAACATGTGGATGCTGGGCCAGTCGCGGCCATACTGCCCGCATTCGAGCAGGGCGAAATCGAACGGACCGTGTTCCCGACCAATCTTGGCGAAGTGCGGTCCGTAGCCCGAGTCACCACCGAGAAATAGTCGTTGCGCGTTCAGATCCAGCACAAAGGCGCTCCAGAGGGATTGTCCGCGTTTGATACCCCGCCCTGAAAAGTGCCTTGCCGGTACCGCCGTGACCGAAAATCCCTCCGACAGATCAACCGACTCATCCCAGTCGAGCTCAGTGATGCGGGTAGGGTCATACCCCCAGCGCTCCAGGTGGGCACCCACGCCAAGCGAAGTTATTACACGTTTTACCTTGTCGCGCAGGGCTACCATCGTTTCGTAGTCGAGGTGGTCGTAATGATCGTGGGTGATAATGAGCAGGTCGATAGGCGGCATGTCGGCGGTGGTGTACACGTTAGTGCCGGGAAAAGCCTTGCCAAAAAAAGACACCGGCGAGGCGTGGCCCGAAAACACCGGATCGACCAATACCGTGGTTTTGCCCGACTTGATGAGGTACGACGAATGACCGAACCAGACAATGCTCGTGGCCGTGTCGGTGAGGGTGGTCAGGTCCGTTTTGACGGAGGGCAACGGCTGTTTGGGCTCCACGTCGGCGGGCTTGTTGAAATTGTCGCCAAGCATGACCCAGTAAGAGGCCTCGCGGCGCATGACGTCGGTGGGATCGACGTTCTGAAATGACCCGTCGCGGAAATTTTTTGAGGCTTGTACCCGTTGCAGCCGGTCGGCGGCCGGAGCAGAGCCAAACACGGCCGTTTGCATAAACAACCAGCCACCCAGGGCCAGCACCACCACCACAGCTAGTACAATCAGCATAATACGTTTCAGGCGATTCATGACCCCAAAGGTACGGGCCGGACTGCGGTAGCGCCTGCTGTATTTGTTGAGACTATGTCGGTTTAACTTGAGCGCAACAGTTAGTTGCAGCAACATTCAAGGGCTGAAGTGATTTTTTGTAGCCATGTCGCCCACCAACACGCTCTGAGCATTCAGGCAAAATTTGTGGGCAACAGATTCTACTGGTTGTCAGGCTCTTCGGGGCGGGCCAGCATAAAAACGACGAAGCTAAACACTAATGCACCGGCACCGCTGAGGAGTAGCACGAAGACCGTTAGGTTGAAATCGTCGCCGGGTTGAATGGGGCCTCGGCGGGCCAGCAGATACCCTACGCGACCCATCAGGGCAAGGGCCGTGAGGGCAGACCCCACCACGATGAGCCATAGCACGGCGGGCACCCGAAACCAGCGCCAGCCCACCACCCGGCCATCAGGCGACACATACGTATTGGCTTTTTTCGACATAGATTATAAAACGCGAATTGGGCAAATGAGGCTGATTACAAAAGCCAATTTACCCATCTTTGTTTTAAAATTCGCCTCTCTTTAATGCCGCACGACCACGCTCACGACCACCACGCGCCCGCTATCACCACCGTCAACCGAACGCTGATCATCGGCGCGGTGCTCAATATCGTATACGTTATCGTCGAGTTTGGCATGGGCCTCTACACCCAGTCACTGGCCCTGATGGCCGACGCCGGGCATAACCTGTCCGACGTGGCGGGGCTATTGCTGTCGCTGCTGGCATTTCGGCTGGCGAAGGTGAAATCGAGCCGGACTTTTACGTATGGTTATCGCAAAAGCACCGTGCTCGCCTCGCTTGCCAACGCGGTGTTGCTGCTGGTAGCCGTGGGCGGTATTTTGCTCGAAAGTGTGCAGCGGTTCCGGCAGCCCGAGCCCGTGGCGGGGGGTATTGTGGCGTGGGTGGCGGCGTTGGGTATCGTGATCAATGCGGCGTCGGCACTGCTGTTTTTCCGCCAGAAAGACCACGACCTCAACATGCGCGGAGCCTATCTGCATCTGCTGTCCGATGCCCTCGTATCGGTGGGGGTGGTGGTGTCGGGCGTGGTGATCGGCTACACCAACTGGTTTTGGCTCGACCCCGTGATGGGTCTCATTGTGGCCGTCGTGATTCTGGTTGGCACCTGGCGACTGCTTACCGACAGTCTCCGCCTCAGCCTCGACGGAGTGCCAACCAACATCGACCTTGCCGATGTGCAGGCCGACATCGCGGCGGTGGCGGGGGTCGAACGCGTACACCATGTACATATCTGGGCCATGAGCACCACCGAAAACGCCCTCACGGCTCACCTTGTGCTCCAGCCCGGCCTTACCAATGACCAGATCACGGCCATCCGCAAGACCGTCCGCCACGAGCTTGAACACCAGGGTATCACCCACGCCACGCTGGAAATTGATTGAAGAGTGTCTTTTAAAACCGGTACGTAATGCTGGCCGAGACCTGACGGGGAAGTACGGGACGAGCAAACACAGGCGAGTTCAGGGCGTTGAGCACGTTGATGTCCGAACCGCGCAGCACCGTACCATCAGGCCGTTTCACGCCACCCACGGCTACATCTTCCAGGGTGGTGCCCTGCAAGCCATACCCGCCAAAGAGCAGGATGCCATTGCTGTTGAGCAGGTTGGTAGCCTGCACAGCAATCGACAATTTTGACGTTAAATCGCCGGTGATACCTGCCGCCAGCACCCCGTAAGCAGCCAGTTGCACACTGTTGCGGCGGTTGCCCTGCCGCTCGCTGAACCAGCGGTAGTTCACATAGGGGCTAAACTTGCCGATGCGGTAAGTTGGCGTGAGGTCAATCATAACCGGGGCTACGTCTTTGACGCGGTTGCCCGAAAAATCTTCGATGAAGAAATCGGCTTTATTCACCGAACCCGCCGTATTCTGGTAGCTCAGGCGGTCATATTTGGCATCCTGCAAGGTAGCATGGCCACGAATACTGAAACGGTTGGTCAGGTTCAGCACCGTTTCCAGTTCCAGCCCCAGCGTGCGGGTGGCGTTGAAGGTGGCATCGGTGAAAAAGCTGGCGGAGCCGTTGGAAATAAACAGTTGCAACAGTGCATTGTCGAGATAGCTGTAGAAGGCTGTGGCCGAAATAGAGGCCTTGCGACCGTTGCTTGTAAAACCCAGTTCAGCCTGCGTCACGCTCTCAATGGCCCCTTTTTTGTCGAGGGGAATGTTCACGAAGTTGTTGGCATAATAATCCAGTTCAGGCGCTTTGTTCCCCCGCGACACCCGCAGATAGCCCGCCGTGTTATCGGCCAGCTTGTAATTGGCCCCCGCTGACCACGACAGGTAATCGTAGAGGAACCCTTCGCCATCACCATCCACGTCGGCAGTGGTTTTGGTCGCCACTGTCTGCCCACTCACGGTCGTAAGGCTGTAGGCTGATCCATAATCAAAGAGTACGCCGTTGTATACGCGGGTACCTAAGTCGTATGTAGTGAATGGGTTACGGTCTACACCGCCCAACCCACCAATGGCCGTGCCGCCCTGCCAGCCCTGTTTGTTGCCCGTGTGCCGTACGCGCTCATAACGCAGGCCGAGGTCGATAGAGAGGCGGTTGGTGGCTTTCCAGATGTCGTTGACGTAGTAGGCTCCCAGCTTCGAGACGTTGTTGGTGATCGTATAGGCCAGACCGCTTTGCAGCACAATACCGTTGGCGTCGGTGGCTTTATATACGCCTGTAGGGCTGTACAAACCACCAAAGGCCGCGTTGAGCGACGGGACGGCCGCCACCGACGCCGGAATGGTGGCGGGGGCCGGAAACTCCACCCGCACCGCCCGCGGGTTGGCCCCCAGCGTACTCAGCACGCCATCCACAAACCAGCGCGTGTCGATGGTGGTTTGCGATTGGTACGAACCAAACGTGAGTTGGTGCCGCCCAACTTCTTTGTTCAGGTTCAGCGACCAGATCAGGTCATTTACTTTATTGAACATGTTCAGCGGAGCCGTAGCCAGCAGGTAGTTACCCAGTTTGTTGGGTACCGATGGGTCGAGGATGGCAAACGGGACGCCGTTGGTCACGCCACCCACGCGTAGCTTGGCCAGCACTTCGCCGGTTTGCGCGTCATAATAGGTTGGTGAGAGCAGGCTAGGGACAAACGACCCCACCAGCGCAGCGGCCAGCGTAGCCGGTACACCCGCCCCGGTGTAAGTACCCGCCGAAGCTAATGCCCCCGCGCCAAACTGAAGATACCCCTGTTGGGCCGCCAGCGTAGCCGTGGGAGCCAGGCCCGGAATGACCGGCAACACGGTATTGCCCTGATACTGCAAATAAGCCTGATCGAAGCTCGACACTTTGGCGCGGGCACCCAGGTTCCAGCCTTTGCCCAGGTCATAGCTCAGGTCGAAACCACCCGAAAATGTCTTGTTCTGAATGGCGTCGCGGGCGTTGAACGTGCGCGTGGGCTGAGCACCCGTATTTTCTTTTCGCACCAGATCGGCCTGCGGCACCAGCGCGTTTACGTCAATAAACGTCGTCGAATAATTGATGTCGACGGGGTCGGTACCACCGGCGTATCCCGTGGTGAGGGTGTTGTCGAGGGCAATTTCTTTAAAAAACGTGTTGCGGTCGTCGAGGTATTTGCCGTAGACTTTCAGGCTGCCCCGGCCGTTGGCAAACAGCTTGTTTACGTTGGCCCGCACCTGCCCGCCCTGGTTGGCGTTGAACGGCGTGGTCCGCGCGCCCCCGTCAACGCGGTAAAATCCGCCGAGGTGATAGGTCCAGCCTTTTGCCAGCGGCCCGCCGAATTCGGCATCTACACGGCCCAGGCCCTTGTTGTTGCCGTAGAAGCCACCCGTAGTTCGCACCGATCCGCTGAACGTGGAGCCTCCCGTTTTGGAGATAAAATTGAAAATGCCCCCCGGCGAGTTGGCCGACGTAATGGCCGCCGATCCGCCCCGGATGGCCTCCATCCGGGCGGTGCTGAGGTCGGCCCGCTGGAACATGTCGACCAGGGCGAAACCCATCTGTGCACCCATCACGGGCAGGCCCTCTTCCTGCAAGCTCACATACTGAAAGCCTACCTGATCATTACCCACCGGGGCCAGCCCGCGCGCCACTACTTTCGAGCCCACTTCGCCCGAGGAGTTGTCGGCCCACACGCCCGGCACCGATTGGAGCAGGTCGCCAGTACCGCGGGGCGCCCGCTGATCAATGGTCCGGCTGTTGAGGGTAGTAATCGCCACGCTCGATTCCAGTTTGGTACGCGGATCGAACGTGCCGGTAATCACCACGGTTTCCATCGACAGCGCATCTTCGGGTAAGCTGAAATCAGCCGTAATGGGGTCAGAAGCCACGGTTACCTGGCGACGTTGCGTAGTAAACCCCACAAAGGAGGTCTGTAACGTGTAGGCTCCGGGAGCCACGTTCTGAAATAAATAATACCCTTTGGCGTCGGAGACAACGCCTCTTGCAGTTCCCTGTAGCTGAATAGTAGCAGCGGGAAGTGGCTGTCCGCGCTCATCGCGAACTATACCAGAGATACTTTGTGCATAGCTGGCAACGGTAGCCAGCAACAGGGTGCCAAAGGCGAAAGGCCGTAGGGTTTTGAGTAGAAGCAGCATAAGAATGAGCAGTTACACGTAGGTAGCGCCAAACTAATGCCTATTTCCCGATAAACTATACGGACTATGGTTTTTATCAGATGTTTTTTTGCTTAAACAAGAAACAGCTACCTAAAACCGATACGTCACGCTTGCCGTGTACTGGCTGGGAAGAACGGGGCGGGCAAAAACGGGGGAGCCCAGGGCATTTAGCACGTTGATATCCGTGCCGCGCAGTACCGTGCCGTCGGGGCGTTTCACACCACCCACAGCCACGTCTTCTACCGTAGTACCCTGTAGTCCATAACCGTTGAAAAACAGGATGCCGGCACTGTTGAGCAGGTTTGTAGCCTGCGCCGACACCGATAGCCTGGTAGTCAGATCACCCGAAATACCCGCCGACAGGATGCCGTAGGCAGGTAGCTGAATGCTGTTGCGGCGGTTGCCCTGCCGTTCACTGAACCAGCGGTAGTTGACGTACGGGCTAAACTTGCCCACGCGGTAGGTTGGGGTGAGATCGACGATGAGGGGGGCTACGTCTTTGACGCGGTTGCCCGCGAAGCTTTCCGTGAAAATGTTGGTCACGTCGATGGTGTTCACGTAGGTCAGGCGGGCATATTTGGCGTCCTGCAGCGTAGCATGGGCCCGAATCGAAAACCGGTTGGTGGGGTTCAGTACCGTTTCCAGTTCCAGCCCCAGCGTACGGCTGGCGTTGAAGGTGGGGTCGGTGAAAAAACTACTGGCTCCACTGATCACGAAGAGCTGCAAGAGTGCATTATCGAGGTAACTGTAGAAGGCCGTAGCTGAAAGCGACGCCCGGCGGCCATTTCGCTTAAGCCCAAGCTCGGCCTGCGTCACGGTCTCGATGGCCCCCTTCTTGTCAAGGGGAATGTTCACGAAGTTGTTGGCGTAATAATCCAGTTCAGGCGCTTTGTTTCCCCGCGACACCCGCAGATAGCCCGCCGTGTTGTCAGCCAACTTGTAATTGGCCCCCGCCGACCACGACAGGTAATCGTACAAAAATCCGGGGCCGTCGCCGTTCACGTCGGGGTTGGTTTGCGTGGCCACGGGCTTTCCCGTCGCCGACGACACCGTGTAGGCCGCGTCGTAGTCGAACAGAACGCCGTTGTACACCCGCGAGCCAGTGTTATAGGTGGTCAGCGGGTTGCGGTCCAGGCCACCCAGCCCCACCAGGGCCAGCGCCGACTGCCAGCCCTGTTTGGTGCCCGTTTGCCGCACCCGTTCATAGCGCAAACCCAGATCCAGTGTCAGGCGGTTATTGGCCTTCCAGATGTCGTTGACGTAGTAGGCCCCCAGGTGCGACACATTGTGCGTGAACGTGTAGGCCAGGCCGCTATGCAGCGAAAACCCGTTGGCATCGGTGGCGTTAAACCGGCCGGTACCAAACAGCGGCCCGTAGGTAGCGTTCAGGGCGGGGTCGTTGGCCACAATGGCGGGCACGGTGGCCGGTTGCGGAAAATCAATCCGCACCGCCCGTGGGTGTGCGCTCAGCGTGGTAATGACCCCGTCGGCATACCAGCGGGTGTCGATGGCCGTGCGCGACTGGTACGACCCGAACGTAAGCTGATGTGCGCCAATTTCTTTGGTCAGGTTGAGCGACCAGATGAAGTCCTGCGCCGTGTTGTAGAACGACAGCGGGGCCGTACTGAACAGGTAGTTACCCAGCTTGTTGGGCACGGTGGGGTCCAGTTGCCCATTTTTCACCCGCGCCAGCACCTCGCCCGTTTGGGCGTCGTAGTATGTTGGCGAGAGCAGACTCGGGATCAGCGCACTGGTCACCGCGGCCGTTACGTCGGCGCGTTGCGCGGCGGGGACACCGGAGTAGGCAGCAGCCCCCAGCAAGGTGGCCCCTCCATATTGCAGATAGCCCAGTTGAGCGGGTAACGTGGCCGAGGGGGTCAGGATCGGAATGGTGGGCAACACGGTGCTGCCCTGAAACTGAATATACGCCTGATCGAAGCTCGACACTTTCGCCCGCACACCCAGGCCCCAGCCTTTGCCAAGGTCATAGCTCAGGTCGAAACCGCCCGACACCGATTTGTTGCGGATAGCGTCGCGGGCGTTGAACGTGCGCAAAGGGCCAGTACCCAAATTGTCGGCCCGCACCTGATCGGCGAGGGGAATCTGGGTCGACACGTCTAAAAACGTTGTCGAGTAGTTGATATTGACCGGGTCAACGCCCCCGGCATAACCCGCCGTGAGGGTGTTGGTGAGGGGAATGTCCTTGAAAAACGTGTTGCGGTCGTCGAGGTATTTGCCGTAGATTTTCAGACTGCCCCGGCCACCGGCAAACAGCTTACTTACGTTCGCCCGCACCTGCCCGCCTTCATTGGCCATAAACGGCGTGGTGCGTGCTCCACCATCAACGCGGTAGAACCCACCCACGTGGTAACCCCAGCCTTTGGCCAGCGGCCCGCCGAATTCGGCATCTACGCGGCCCAGGCCCTTGTTGTTGCCGTAGAAGCCACCCGTAGTTCGCACCGATCCGCTAAACGTGGAGCCTCCCGTTTTCGAAATAAAATTGAAAATACCCCCCGGCGAGTTCGCCGCCGTGATCGACGCAGACCCCCCCCGGATAGCCTCCAGACGGGCGGTAGTGAGGTCGGCCCGCTGGAACATATCGACCAGGATGAAGCCCACCTGCGCACCCATCACGGGCAGGCCCTCTTCCTGTAAGCTCACATACTGGTAGCCCACCTGATCGTTGCCCACGGGCGCCAGCCCGCGCGCCACCACCTTCGCACCCACCTCGCCCGAGGAGTTGTCGGCCCACACGCCCGGCACTGACTGAAGTAAATCACCGGTGCTGCGGGGTGCCCGTTGCTCAATGGCGCGGCTGTTGAGGGTAGTAATCGCCACGCTCGATTCCAGTTTGGTGCGGGGGTCGAACGTACCCGTCACAACCAGCGCATCCATGGACAGGGCGTCGTCGGCCAGGGTGAAATCAATGGTGAGGGGTCCTCCACCCACATTGATCTGGCGACGCTGCATACTGTAGCCTACAAAAGAAGCCTGTATGGTAAACGTGCCTGCGGGTACATTTTGAATAGAATAGTGTCCTGAGGCATCTGTAATGGCCCCTTTTTGTAAACCCTGCACCAGCACGGCGGCGGCGGGAAGAGGCTGACCGCGGTTGTCGCGAACAGTGCCGGAAACAGGTTGCGCCTGGCCGGCAAGGGTAGCCAGTAGCAGAAAAATAGCACCGACCCAGGGCCGGATTCCAGTAAAGAAAAAGAACATAATGCCGTACTCGATACGTGAATAAGGGGGCAAACTAACGGCTATTTGCCCGAAAATCAGCCCACCGCCCACAGCTATTCCTACACCCGACCACTCACTTCCGCGTAACTTCCTGACGATCAAGATCGTGAACCACACGACATACGGCGGGTGATAGTGAGGCGGTATCAAGACTGGTTTCCGGGGTCCTGCCGCTTGTGCACGGATGCGATTGACCACTTACTCGTATACGTATAAACACACTGGCTGTCAGGTATTTATACGCTACACACCATATCCTGACAGCGGTAGCTTTGCTGGACATCCACAAAACCAAGGACAATTATGGCATCCCAACCACACACCATTGATCCCTTTAGCAGTGAAAACACCGGAGAGGTAAAAAGAACCTACGTCGCTGGTGCCACATTCGGGCTAAAGGAAGTGACTTACACGGAGCGGAACGGCAACGCGCTGTTCGAGGGCGACATCCTGCTGGGTACCGACGAAGAAATGCAGAACGTTCGTCGACACATTGAAGACCAAAGCGTTGAAGAAGCTGTAGCCATCAGCGGACAGAGTAACCGTTGGCCCGGTGGCACGCTGATCTACCGCATCGACCCGGGTTTGCCCAATCAGGCCCGGGTTACGGATGCCATTCAGGCAATCCGCGCCAACACGAACCTGACCTTCAGGGTCCGGACAAACGAAGCCAACTTCATCACTTTCCGCAACAGCGACTCCTGTAGTTCGGCGGTAGGTATGCGGGGTGGTGAGCAGTTTGTAAACCTCGGCCCCGGTTGCAGCACGGGCAATGCCATCCACGAAATTTGTCACGCGGCGGGCCTGTGGCACGAGCAGAGCCGGGAAGATCGGGATACGTTCGTTCGCATCAACTGGAGCAATATCGTACCCGCCCTGCGGCACAACTTTGATCAGCACATTACGGACGGCGACGACGTTGGGCGGTATGACTACGATTCAATCATGCACTACCCCCGCAATGCCTTCGCCATCGACACCTCACAAGACACGCTGACGCCCATTCCGAACAACGGACAGGCCATTGGTCAGCGTACGGGGTTGAGCGCGGGCGATATCCGGGCCATCAATATGCTGTATCCGCAGAAGGCCATTCACGGCGATACCAGCACCAATGGCCTGGCGCTGGTAACCCGGGGGAACACCGTATTGATGGGCTGGACGGGGTCGGGCAATCTCCGGCTGAACTTTATGACATCGGCCGATGGACTGACGTTTGGAAACAAGGTAACGCTCAACGACGTGTCTCCTGCGGCGCTGGGCCTGGCGACGTTCAACAACCAGTTTGTGGTGGCCTGGATTGGTGTTGGCAACAACCAACTTAACATCATGCGGTCGGCCGATGGGCAGCACTGGGGTAATAAGGTAACGCTGGGCGACACCTCACAGTCGGCGCCCGAACTGGCGGTGTTCAACGGGCAGCTCTACCTCACCTGGCGGGGCGTGGGCAACAACCAGCTTAACGTGATGCGCAGCAGTGACGGGGTGCACTGGGGTAACAAAGTGACCCTTGGCGATACCACAACATCCGGACCGACGCTGACCGTGCTGAACAATCAGTTGCTGCTGGGCTGGCGGGGCGTGGGCAACAACCAGCTCAATGTGATGCGCAGTAGTGACGGGGTGCACTGGGGTAACAAAGTGACCCTAGGCGACACTACGACAGCCAAGCCGTTTCTGTTTACGCGGGGAAATCAGGCGTATCTGACCTGGCAGGGCGTGGGTAACGCGTTGCTAAACATCCTGGTCAGTACAAACGGCGCTAACTGGGGCAGCAAGTTTACATCAAACGAAACCTGCATTGATGGCCCTGTCATTACCGATCTGCCCAATTTTAACCGGCTGGTCTGGGGCTGGACAGGCACCGATGCGGCTCACCACCTCAACACGTTGCTGTTCAACTGGTAATCTGTTGCTGAACAAACCCGCAGAAGCCTTTACCGTCTGTATGACAGTAAAGGCTTCTTACGTTACTGTCCCCATGAAACCAGCCCGAACCATCACCGGCACCGTTCACCTGACCGGACCTGTCGACCAGTTCACGACCAGAACGGTGGTGCGGGTGTCGGCCAGCCGAACAACCATGTCCGATGCCCCGGCACAGCCGATAACCATTGTTGTGCTGGCACCTCATTGGCCAACAACCCGGCTAGAGGGCGGTATTCCGTTTCGGCTCGACAACGTTCCCGCCGATGCAACCTTATCGGCCTATGTAGGGGAAGGAACGGGTGAGCAACTTAAACCAGGCGACCTGATCACGATGGAAAGTTACCCCCTCGACCCCGCCCGGTCGGATGGCTACCAGCTTGTTGTAAAACCCATCTGACGGGTACCTTATTTATGGGGGAAATCAGTTTGATGGTTTCTTCTCTACCGTAGCTCCGCGCTTTGGTGGGCTGACGCCTGGCCCTTCGACAGGCTCAGGGTGACAGGGAAATGGATTCAGTTTTCTCCACTTGATTCAACTTCCCTGTCACCCTGAGCCTGTCGAAGGGCCAGGCGTCAGCCCACCAAAGCGCGGAGCTACGCCAGCTACAACCCCAGCACGCAGTATACTTATCCGTTTCTAGGCGGTCTCGGAGCAGGAGCCACTTTTGGCACGGGAACGGGTTTCTGAGCCGGAACGGGAGCTACTGCCGGGGCAGGTACTGCATCAACAGCAGGAACAGGGGAGTGTGGTGCCGTGGCCGGACGGGGCGGCCGCGGCAGACTCATGCGCGGAACGCGGGGCGGACGAGGCGCACGAGCCGGATGAATGCCTTCTACATTCATTCGCTCCATAGCCTCTTCAGCGACGCGCATAGCCTCAGCACTTTGCTCTTCGGCCTGCTTGGCAATCTGTTCCGACAACGCGCCGAGTTGTTCAGATAATGCGTAAGTGGGTTCATAGAGTTTACTGATTGAGTCGGCCAGTATGGCCATACGCGTTTGGTAAGCCTCCAAATTGGGGTTTAATGGCCCTAGCTTTCCGCCCAGATCGCCCATTCGGCTACCTAATTTCCCCATCCGGGTACCCAGTTCGTCCATCTGCTTTTCTAACTGGATACGTTGCTTCTCTTTCTGCTTTTTCAGTTGATTAGCCTGCGCGTTGTTTTGGCGCGACAACCGTTCAATGTCAAGGGCTAGCGGACGTAATTTTTGCGCCAGTAAAGCTTGCTGTTTAGCCAACATTACCTGTTGTTTCACCAATCCTGTCTGCTGTTTTGTGAACTGGTCTATTTGCTGCTGACTGGGTGTGTTCTTGGAAGCTAGTTCAGCTAACTCCTTAGTCAGTCGGTCGGCTATGGGTTGACGAGTAGCCATCACGGCCTGCATTTCGTTAACAAGCGCTTCCATCTTCAGCTTCACCGCCCGGAGTTGGGCCGTGTCGCCAGCCACAGCAGGTATGGAGTCAGGGGCATTGGCCATTTGCTCTTCTGGTGCGTCTGGTACGCCGGGTATATCGGCCCTGGCCTCGGCATCAATGTTTGAGTAATCAATGTGCGACATGCCCTCACTCAGTGCCTTCATACCCGCATCAAATGCCACGTTTTTCTCGATGATCGTCAGCAGGATATCACGGTCGGGCTGCTTTACGGCATCCAGATTCAGTTTGCCGCCCATCACCAGGTCAAGTTGGCGTTGTAGCCTGTTCACGCGTGTGACAGGCAGTTTTTGTCCTTTCCAGACCACGTAGCTCATCCGCCCGCTGTTTGTCATACCGTATTCGGTATTGCTGTTTACCCGATACCGCCGGTTGGCTTTGGGCGGGGCCGGAACTGCCGATGCACGGGCGGATTTAGGCACGTCGGTTTGCTGCACGGCATACACCGACACGCTCAGCAGCAACATGGTGGCCAGCGTCAGCCCCGCCAAACTCCCGTTCGACACTAGCGGGCGCGTGGGTACCCCCAGCATCCGCCGAACGCGTTGCAGCAGCAATTGCCGTTTGCTGGCAAAAGCCATCGCCAGGTTCGATGCCTCTTCCTGACTGTGCTGCCAGGCCTCTACGCGGGTCAGGGCGCGGGCCAGCGTGCGGGCGTCACCAATGATGGCGAGGGCCAAATCGTCGCAGCAATGTTCGCGCTCTTCACGCACCCGTTCCGACAGCCACCACAGGGCCGGATGGAAAAAATACAGCACCTCCACCACCGACTGCATTACGTTGAACAGGTAGTCGTGCCGCCGAACGTGGGCCAGTTCGTGCGCCAAAACCGCCTCTACTTCGGCCATGCTTAGGCCCGCCAGCAAGCCTACCGGCCACAAAATCACGGGTTTCAGTACGCCCACTACCAATGGCCCCGTTACCCGAACCGTGATCTGGACGCTGACCGACACGTTCAGTTTTTGCGCAATGCGGGCTGTTGTTTCCAATAAATTGGCTGGTACGGGTAACGTAGCCGTAGTTCGCAGGCGTTGCACGTAGGCCCAGCCACCCACCAGCCGAACCCCAAAAACACCCACGCCCAGCAACCACATCCAGACAATTTCGGCCAGATGCGCGTTCAGAAAAGCCTGTCCGGTTATCAGCCACGATTCATTCGCTACCGGAACAAGAGCTACAGGCACATTGAAAATCGGCCCGGAAGCCGCAGACGGAGCAACCAGCGAACGCGGTTCGTAGTACCAGATAAACGTACCCACCGATGCTAACAACTGCATCAATAGCCCGCTCATGCCCAGTCGATAACGCAGGCTGGCTTTACTTTGGCGGGCAAGATGAAGCAACAGCGCCGCGGCCAATACCACCGCAAAGCCCTGCCAGAGAGCGTGAATGAGCGTCCAGCCCAAGGCTTCGGCCAGGGGGCTGGTGAGCCAGTTAGTGAGATTCATGGTCGAGGTTGTTTAAGAGTTTTTTTATTTCGTCGAGTTCATCGGCGCTGGCCTTATGCCGACCCAGCACCTGCATCACCAGTTGCGAGGCCGACCCCCGGAAAGTCGTTTCCAGAAACCGGTCGATCAGCGTTTCCTGGGCTTCCTGTTCGCCCAACGCCGCGGTGTACACGTGCGATTTGGCTTCCTCAGAGCGGGTCAGCAACCCCTTTTCGTGCATAATCTGCATGAGCTTTAGCGTGGTGGTATAGCCAATATCACGCTGTTGACTCAGTTCATCGTTCACTTGCCGCACCGTGCGCGGGCCGTGTTTCCAGAGCACGTGCAGGATTTCTAATTCAGAATCGGTTGGTCGCATAAGGCATCTACGAATTATTTCGTAGCAAACATGTACGAAACATTTCGTAATACCAAATCGGTTAACAAATTTTTAGATTAGTGGAAGGCATGCTCAGTATATTCGCCTTCTGCATGTACGCCTCCTAGCTATGATTCCGCTCGACCGTTTTTCCGACCATGCCGCCGAATACGCCCGTTACCGAATCGACTATCCCGGCGAACTGTATGACTACATTCTGGCGCAGGTACCTACCCGGCAGCGCGTATGGGACTGCGCCACCGGCAACGGGCAGGCGGCCGTAGCCCTGGCTAATTATTTCGACGAAGTAGAGGCTACCGATATCAGCAGCAATCAGTTAGAGAACGCCGTCCGCCGACCCAACATCGAGTATCAACCGGCCAATGCCGAGCATGCTCCCTTTGCCGACGAAACTTTTGACCTGGTCACGGTGGGGCAGGCTTTGCATTGGTTCAACGTGCCGGCGTTTCATCAGGAAGTGCGGCGGGTACTAAAACCCGGTGGCGTCATTGCCGAATGGGGCTATGGCCTCAACCAGGTAAACGCCCCCATCGACGCCCTGGTCCGGTTTATTTACACAGACATCGTTGGCCCCTTTTGGGACCCTATGCGGCGGCATATTGAGACCGAATACCGCGACCTGCCGTTTGATTTCGACAAGCCCCGTCGGGCGCGATTCATTGCCCGGCGCGA
This sequence comes from Fibrella rubiginis, assembly GCF_017353185.1. Taxonomy (GTDB): domain Bacteria; phylum Bacteroidota; class Bacteroidia; order Cytophagales; family Spirosomataceae; genus Fibrella; species Fibrella rubiginis. The sequence continues at coordinate 317,202 of NZ_JAFMYV010000003.1, forward strand.
GTGGCTGGTGGAGTGGTACATGAACTACCTCCGCACGTGGTCGGCGGTGCAGGCGTTCCGCAAGAAAAACGGCTACGACCCCATCGATCAGTTCGCCGATGACCTCCGCCGCCACTGGGGTCCCCACCCCCGCGAGGTCCGTTTTCCTATTTTTTTGAGGATGGGAAGAAAGGAGTTTAATGTCTAAGGTTTAAGGTTTAACGTTGCTTCGCGCTCACTAGGGCAGTGTGCGAAGCAACGTTAAACCTTAAACCTTAGACATTAAACTCCTTTTTTAGGTAGCACGTTGAACACCGCGCTGGCTCGTATAACGCGCTCATCATCTTTCATGACAAAGGCGTTTACGAAAGCCACGGCAGTGCCAATCCGCTGAATATCGGTGTGTACTTCCAGCCAGTCGCCTACTTTGGCGTTACCCACAAAATCGGTAGACAGGCTCACCGTGACAAGGGGGACGGGGGGTTTTTGGGAGAACGCGGCGGCATAACCCATGGCCACGTCCACTAGCGTCGTGTAGACGCCCGTGTGTACGAAGCCGCGCCCGTTTACGTGTTTGTCGAGGACCAAAAGGCCAATAATCAGCTCATCACCAACTTGTTGACTATACATTGGCCCGGCGGTTTCGAGAAAGGGGCTGGTACGAAAAATAGGCTCAAAGCCTTCAGGTATTTCCATTGGTGTCTGCTATTTCCACGGATTTGAATCGATGCCACAATATCGGTCAAGCCCACGGCTTTTGTCAACACAATATTAGGCTACAGTCGCCATGCTACCGCCTCACATCGCCCAGACTACCCGTACAACTTTGCCCTTGACGCCGATGGTATCGAAGTATTCCAGCCAGTGGAGTTGCTGCGGGCCGAGATGGTCGGTAGGCGATTTAACTTCGACAAAACTGTATTCACCGGCTTCGTTCCAGACCAGCAGATCGGGAAAACCGCGCGTATGTTCGCGGACGTTGCGGGCCATCTCCATCAAAATCAGGCCTAGTTGCTCCTTGTCGAGCAATTCAATCAGCTTATTGACCAGGCCCAGCAGTTCGTCGTTCCAGTCGACAAGCACGTTGGTAATGCCGTATTTGGCGTTGTAGGTACGTCCCACGTGCCGCCGCCAATCGTCTTTGGTGGTCAGTTCGGCCAGGCGTTTTTTCAATAGCTCTTCGCGGCGGACGTAGAAATCGGGCAGGTAAAAGTCCGACGGGGCGCGTTGCAGCGGGTGGTGGATAGCGGCCACGTTGGCGTCGTAGATAACGTCCCAAAACACCAGACCAAACAGCCCGCGCCAGGGGTAATTTTCGGTGAAGGCCGCGTCGTTACCTTCCTCCAGATAGTGGTTCATTACACCCGCCTCCACATGGTGCCGGTAGGCCGCCGGGATGTCCAGACTTTCAGCATCAGACAAAAAGCGCGTGGTGGCTTTGCGGGTCCGTTTCTTGGCCACGTTGCCCAGAATCTTCTCCCGAAAATCGCCCGCAAAATACCGCTCTTCGGCGTTCTGTGGCGTCACGGCAATCTCGTCGATCAGAGCAAGCGCTTCGTCGACCAACCCGTTTTTGTACAATAACCGTACGCGCCGCTCCCTGGCCGGAACGCGGTCAGAAAGTTCATACACAGCCAGTGCCTGATCGGGTAGTTTCTGGCGTTCCAGGAAAGCACCCACACGACAGACCAGCTTCTGGTAACCCGGAAATGCTATTTCTGACAGCTCAGGACGGGTTTCGTTCCAGTTCAGAAACCAGTTGTAGATGGCTTCGGGTGGGGTTTCGGCGTCTTTCTGTTCGTAAAAAGCTTCGTTGGTGAGCGAAATCAACAGCTTGTCTTCCACCTCCTTGCGGTTGCGGAAGCGGGCCGTCATCTTGCTTTCGTCATACTGCTCGAAGTTCATCATGCCCATGTCGCGCATCACAAACTCGGTCATATCAGAGCCGCGGTTACCGAAAAACAGGTACTTGAGCATCATCACCTCGGCTTCGAAATTCACCTTCACCACGGTCTCGCGGGTAGTCACGCTCGTCACAATTTCGCCGAAGTTCAGTTCGTTCAGCGCATAGCGAACCACCTCTTCTTTCTTGAGCTTGTTGAGCGCCCGGATCTCTTCCGGCTCCAGGGGCAGCAGATCGAGCAGGTCGGGTTTGGTAAACACGTCGAGGGCTTCGTGGCCCATACCCTCGTGGCGGGCCGACAACCGGTCCAGAAAGCCCGCGTTGATCAGCTCGCCGAGCGAAACCGGCAAATCATTTATTTCGCGGTAGTTGAGTTTATTGGCCCGGAAGAAGGCACCTTTACGATTGCTGACCCGCACATACAGGCACTGCGCATCGGTGCTGAGCGCATCGAACCGAACCAAAAAATCTTGTTCAGCTTCGTTGAGTAGCCCGCTATAAAGCCGCTTCACAAAGTCGAGCACATACCGGAAATTATGCCAGTAATAACGAGGCTGCAGAATCACTTTTTGTCGTCCAACCATAAGGATTTTGGATGCTGGATTTTAGACATTGGACCGCGTAACAGACTAAGCCTGTTCTTCATTATCTAGCGTCCAATATCCAATGTCCACCGTCTTTAGATAACACCAATATCCCCCAATATGTCCCCATTTGACGTGCTGACGGCCCTGAAACAAAAGGGGCTGATGCCGCCTGAACAGGCCGACGCGCTGGCCGATTATGAGCGTACCAAACCCCTGTCGCTGCACTACGAACTGCGGGCCATGCTCTCGGTGGGTATCCTGCTGCTAACGGGTGGACTGGGGCTGTTGATCTATGAACATTACGAAGAAATCGGCGATGTGGCTATCCTGGGCAGCATCACGGCCCTGTGCGTGGCTAGCTTCGTGTTTGCCTGGCGGTTCCGTCCGGCCCTGTCGGCGGCAAAGGTGAGCAGCCGTTCGGTCTTCGGTGATTATGCACTGCTGCTGGGGTGTTTGCTGTTTCTGTCGCTGGAAGGATACGCGCAGTACCGGTTCAACCTCTTTGGCACACGCTACGGACTGGCTACGTTTCTGCCCGCGGTGCTGTTTGTGGCCCTCGCCTACCGGTTCGACCATCAGGGGGTGCTTACCATAGGCCTTACGGCGCTGGCTTCGTGGGTGGGCGTGACCGTGCGCCCGCTGGAACTTCGGCTGCGCACCAATTTCTTCGACGAACCCACCGTCTGGGCCGCTGTTGGCCTAGGCCTGGTGCTGATTGCGATGGCGGCGGTGGGCCACCGGCAACGGGTAAAGGCTCATTTCACCCACACACTGCTCGCTTTCGGCGGCAACCTGCTGCTGATCGCGCTGTTGGCGGGGGTGTTCAACTTCGAGGGAAAGCGATTGCTTTATGGACTATTGCTGCTGGTAGCCTGCGTGGGCTTCGATCAGTACGCCCGCCGCGACCGGTCATTTCTGTTTATGCTCATGGGCGTGGTCTACGGCGACATTGGGCTAACGTACCTCCTCGGCGACGCCGTTGATGGCATGGCCCTGCCACCTGAGGTGTACATGCTCTACTTCACGCTCGCCAGCGTGGGGGCGGCACTGTACCTGATTACCAACTACCGTAAACTGAGCCGCGATGAAACTCTATAACGAAACCCATATTGAAGAGCGCGACCTGTTGCGGCAGGTGGAACAATGGCAGACGCAGGGCCTGGTCACCGCCGAGCAGCTGACGGCCATCCGGGCGGCGTATCCAAGGCGGTTTAAGCTCACAAACCCATTTATCGAAATAGGTCTATTTCTGTTTACCATCATCGCGGCCATGTCGGCCTACGGGCTGGTAACGGTGCTGTTTAGTGGGCTGAACAACGGGCAGTCCAGCCTGGGCGTGGTAGCTATCCTGTTCGGCATCGGGCTGTTTTTTCTGACGAAAACCATCGTGGGCGATTCTAACCTGTGCCGCAACGGAGTCGACAACGCGCTGGTGCTGCTGGTGCCCCTTTTCCTGATTGGGGGGCTGATTCTGCTCTTCCCCATTACACCACCATTTTGGGTGTGCTGCCTGATCGCCCTGCCCATTTTGCTGGCCATGATCTGGTATACCGGCGACACCATCCTGACCTATTTCGCCCTGTTCGCGCTGTATGGAGGCCTTTTCCACCGCCTGCTCGACTACGGCTGGGGCAAGCCGTTGTTGCCGTTTATTTTCATGGCCGTTTCTGTGGGGCTGTACGCGCTGGCCAGCCGACTGCCCAATTCCGCTTACTACGCCGATGTGCTGAGTCAGGTGCGCTGGACAAGCCTGGTTGTGCTGGCGGCGGCGGGCAACTATTTTGTGGTGCGCGAACTGAACGGTTTGCTGCTCGATCATCGCGGCGCAACGCCCGAAATACCCCTCAGGGGCCTGTTTTGGGCCACCACGTTTGGCATTCCATCGGTCTACGCGCTGCTGGGCTTCCGCCGAAAGTCGCGCATGTTCGTTATTCTGGCCGTGCTGGGATTGGCGGCGGCGGTAGCCACGGTGCGGCACTATTATGGCACCTGGCCGCTGTCGGTAGCGCTGGCTGTTGATGGCACAGTGCTAATTGGGCTGGCGGTGCTGGCTATCCGGTTGCTGCGCGCACCCCGCTATGGTTTTTCCGATGACGACGATGGCGAAGCACCGTTGCTGGTAGTACGCCACGCAGGTACGCTGACCACCTTGCAAGGCACCGCCAACGCCCAGCAACAGCCCACCGGACCACGCTTCGGCGGCGGTGATTTTGGCGGTGGTGGCGCGGGCGATGCGTATTGATCGCGGTTAGCAAATGCATTCCCACGCCAAACCCGGCGGCTACATTTCCGAAACCATTTGACCGGTAGACTGTATAATTGTATACCATCACCATCTATGTAAACCATGCAGCGTACCGTATCCATTGAATACCTAAAGGCGGTGCTGGTTAGTTTGATGGTGCTTACCCACAGCTTTACGTTGGTGGGCACGCTCATTCCGGGCGATAGAAGCAGTCAGCTTTGCTATTTGCTGGCTACCATGGGCAATCTGACTGTTTTTTCGGGTTTTCTATTCTGCTTCGGCTACGCGTCCTATCACGCCTACCTGTCGAAGCCACTGGCGCGGGTAAAGAACAATCTGTTTGTTACGGCGCAGAATCAGTTGATAAGTTATTACATCTCAGCGCTGTTAGCGGTGGTACTGTTGCCTATTCCAGGTCGGCCTGCTAACGTGGTGTTACTGAGTGATGCCTGGGCGGTGCTGTCTTTCCAGTATATCGCGCCTTTCTCCGAATTTATGCTGGCCTATTTCCTGCTAACGGCCATCACCCGACTCCTATTCCACCCGTTAGTGGCAATGGCGAATTCGCGGTGGGCGATGCTGATTGTCGGTATGTTGTCGCTGTTGGCTACGGTGCTCATTCCTTACGACCTGTTTATCGACAACCCACTGGGGCTGTTTGTGGGCAGCCGGAGCTACGCCGCGTTTCCACTCGTGCAATATGGTCTCTTCTACGTGGCAGGCATTTATTTTGCCCGCTTCAACGTGGTGTGGCAGTGGCCGATAGCCCTGCTGGCCCTGGCCGGTACCGGCTATTTTGCCTTATCCTACGCGCAAGCGGGCGTGCTGCCGGTCCGATTTCCACCGTCCCTAGCCTGGATATGCGGCTCGTGGGGTATTCTGTACGGTCTGTACCTGTGCTTAAACTGGCTGGTGAATAAAGGAGTCCGGTCGTCGGTGATGCTGATGATGGGGGGCAACACACTGCTGTTCTTACTGTTAAGCAATGCCTTTTTGTTCGCCCTCAGCAACCGGTTTAAAACCACCCCTATCGGCTCCATGCTGCTGGGTATAGTGGTCTTGATGGCCTGTGGCTACGTAGTGCGCATCACCCGTAAACCAACTCCTCCCGCGCCGGTTGAGCCACAGCAGGCAATTCGGCAAACAGAACCAGAATCACCCGCTAAAGCCTGACGATTAGCTGATATCAGTCAACCGGGCAATGAGCCGGTCTTTCATTACAAACACCGAATGCCCCGTGAGCGACAGTGTTTCGCCGGCCTGTTTGCCATCGGGCAGGTCAACGGCGAGAGTGGCCTGGTAACTGATAGAAGCACTGACCACATCATCGGCTACCGTGCGTTCGTGCAGAATTTGCTGCCGTGAGGCCACCAGTTGAGCGGCCTGTTCGGCCTGTTGTTGGAAGGCAGTTTTGCCGGTCAATTTTAACGTAACATGGCCGTCGGTCAGGTTTTCGAACTCAACGGTATCGGCCAGGCAGGCTACCATACCAGCAATATCTTTACGGTTGTAGGCGTCAATGTAGGTAAGTACTGTTTGTACGTTAGCTTCTTCTATGGTTGTCATACCAGCGGCTTATGATTGGGCAAAAGACCACACAAGTAGCAAAAAAACAGGGTAACTACCGCAGCCCCAGCCCGCCTTCTTAGCCAATTGGCGTACTTTTAACCCGAAATTCAACTCCAAAATGGTTCAATACGACCCTCATGAAGACAGTTGACAACTACAATTTTGCCGGTAAAAAAGCCCTCGTCCGCGTCGATTTCAACGTTCCCCTCGACAGCGACTTCACCATCACCGACGACACCCGGATCAAGGCCACGATTCCCACGATTCAGAAAATCCTGAACGATGGCGGCTCGGCTATTCTGATGTCGCACCTGGGCCGCCCAAAAGATGGGCCAACGGACAAATATTCCCTGAGACATCTGGTACCTACCTTATCGGAGACGTTTGGCCGCGAGGTAAAATTTGCCGACGACTGCATCGGCCAATCGGCTGTCGACCAGGCCGCTGCGCTAAAGCCCGGCGAGATTCTGCTGCTGGAAAACCTGCGTTTTTACAAGGAAGAAGAGAAAGGCGACGTAGGGTTTGCCGAAAAGCTCTCGAAACTAGGCGATGTGTGGGTGAACGACGCCTTTGGTACGGCCCACCGCGCCCACGCCAGCACCGCCGTGATCGGGCAGTTTTTCCAGGATCGCGTTTGCGGCTACGTGATGCTGGCCGAAATCGAAAACGCCGACAAGATTCTTCACCACGCCGAACGGCCGTTTGTCGCCATCATGGGTGGGGCCAAAATTTCGGATAAAATCCTGATCATCGAACGCCTGCTCGACACCGTCGACACCTTAATCATTGGCGGGGGGATGACCTATACGTTCACCAAAGCGCAGGGCGGCCAGATCGGCAAGTCGCTGCTGGAAGCCGACAAGCAGGAGTTAGCCCTGGAGATTCTGAAGAAAGCCGAAGCCAAAGGCGTTAACATCGTGATGCCAACAGACAACGTATGCGCCGACGCGTTCTCAAACGATGCTAACCGCCAAACCGTTGCCACCGGCCATATCCCCGACGGCTGGGAAGGCCTTGACATCGGCCCCGACTCGGTGAAGCTGTTCACAGACGAAGTATCAACCGCCAAAACCATTCTCTGGAATGGCCCGATGGGCGTATTCGAGTTTCCCAACTTCGCCACAGGCACCAACGCTATTGCCGAAGCCGTGGTGAAAGCCACCGAAAACGGCGCGTTTTCACTCATCGGCGGCGGCGATTCGGCCTCAGCCATCAACAATGCGGGCTACGGCGACCGCGTCAGCTACGTCTCTACCGGCGGCGGTGCCCTGCTCGAATACATGGAAGGCAAAACGCTGCCCGGCGTAGCGGCGTTACAGTAGGATGACTTCAAGGTTTAAAATCTAAAGTTGCTTCGCGCTCTAGGGGCTGACGCGAAGTAACTTTAGACTTTAGACCTTAAACCTTGAACGCCAAGTAAAAACCACTCTGCTGTGCCTTCCCACAGCATACAATATCCCCAACGATATGGCACTCTTCAACCTGCAAATCAACGGCCGGTCCTACCGCGCCGACGTCGATCCCGACACCCCGCTGCTGTGGGTGCTGCGCGACAACCTGGGCCTGGTGGGCACTAAATACGGCTGCGGCATTGCCCAGTGCGGTGCCTGTACGGTACACCTCAACGGCGAGGCAACGCGGTCGTGCGTGCTGCCGGTGTCGGCCATTGGCAAGGGTAAAGTCACGACCATCGAAGGCCTTGCCGCCACGGCGGGTGGGGGTACTGAACCGGGTAAACTGCATCCCGTTCAGCAGGCGTGGAATGAGGTCGACGTGCCGCAGTGTGGCTATTGCCAGGCCGGGCAGATTATGACCGCCGCGGCCTTTCTGAAGCGTACGCCCAAGCCAACCACGGCCCAGATCGACGACGCCATGAGCGGAAATATTTGCCGCTGTGGCACGTATCACCGCATCCGCGAGGCCGTAAAAATTGCGTCGAATACGCCTGCCGGGGCGAAAACGGGTTCATCTAAAGCCAAACAGTCATGAAGTCGACCATCAACGCAAGTCGCCGGAATTTTCTGAAAATCGCCTCTGCTGCCGGTGGAGGCCTGTTGTTGGGCTTTGGCTGGTCGGAAGCCGCCGGAGCCGTAGACGTCGCCGCCGACGGAACGGTGCTGGCTGCGGCAGGAGCAGCGCCCCCCGCGCCGGGCGTTGGGTTCAACAGTTACCTGTCTATCAATCCGCAGGGCATCATCACCATCCTCTCGCCAAACCCCGAAGTGGGACAGGGCATCAAAACGGCGTTCCCCATTGTGGTGGCCGAGGAACTCGACGCCGACTGGACAAAGGTGGTAGTGGAACAGGCACCGCTGGATACCAAGAAATTTGAGCGGCAGGTGGCGGGGGGTAGCGGGTCTATTCCGCACTCATGGACGCGCCTGCGCAAAGCCGGTGCCACCGCCCGTCTGATGCTCATGGAAGCTGCCGCCAAACGCTGGAACGTGCCCGTTTCGGAGTGCACCACTGCCACCGGCTTTGTGCTGCATACGGCCAGCAACCGGAAACTGAGCTACGGCGACCTGGCTACCGAAGCCGCCCGGATACCCGTACCGGCCGATGTGAAACTGAAAGATCAAAAGGACTTCAAGCTGATTGGGCAGTCGATTAAAAACGTCGATAATGCCGGAATCATCACCGGCAAGCCCCTTTTCGGGTTAGATTTTTACCGCGATGGCATGCTGTTCGCCATGATTCAGCGCCCCGCCTTTGGCTACACGTTCAAGTCGGTTAACGACGCAGCCATCAAAGCCATGCCGGGCATTACCGACGTGCTGACGTTTGACAACAACGTGGCCGTAGTGGGTAAATCGACCTGGCAGGTGCGGAAAGCCAAAGACGCGCTGAAGATTGAGTGGACAAAAACCGACGCCACCGAAAGCACCACCGACCACAACCGGATTTTTACGGAACTGCTGGCCAAACCCGATGCCACCGTGCGCCGGAAGGATGGCGACGTAGAGGCGGCGTTTAAAGGTGCGGCGAAGGTGGTGACGGCGGAATATCAATGTCCGTTTTTGCCCCACAGCCCCATGGAGCCAATGAATTTCTTTGCCCACGTGCAGGCAGATGGCGCGGAGTTGGTTGGTCCCACCCAAACGCCCGAACTGGCCCGCAACGAAACCGCCAAACTGCTGGGTATCGCGCCCGAAAAAGTTACCGTGCAACTCACGCGTATGGGCGGTGGCTTCGGTCGGCGGCTCAAAGCCGATTATGTGATCGAGGCCGTGCAGATTTCGAAGCGGGTCAATGCGCCCGTGAAACTGATCTGGACCCGCGAAGACGACATGACGGGGGGAAGCTACCGCCCCGCCGTGCGCTACCGGTTCGAGGCCGCCCTGGATGCGCAGGGTAATATGATTGGCTACAAACTACGCGGGGCCAGTATCAACGCAGGCAACGCCACGCGCGAAGACAATTTCCCCGCCGGAGCCGTTGATAACCTGCTGATTGACAGCGCCGACCACAAATCGGCGATCACAACCGGACCATGGCGGGCACCCATTACCAACTTCCTCGCCTTTGCTGAACAGTCGTTTCTGGACGAAGTGGCGCTGGCAGCGGGCAAAGACCCCGTTCAATTCCGCCTTGAACTGCTCGACAAAGCCAAGGCTAAACCTGTTGGAGCGGTGAAATACGACATCGACCGGATGAAGGCGGTGATCAACCTGGCCGTAGAAAAGTCGGGTTGGGGCACCCGAAAAGGAGCCGATGGCAAGCCCGTGACGCAGGGGTTCAGCGTTTATTTTTCGCACCGGTCTTACGTGGCGCAGGTAGGCGAAGTGGCTATGCTGAAAGGCAAACCCGTGTTGCAGAAAGTATACGCCATTGCCGACTGTGGCATTGTGATTAACCAGAGCGGCTCGCGGCAGCAGGTGACGGGCTGCACCGTCGACGGTATCGGTCACGCCATGTACGGCAATATGACGTTCAAAGACGGCGTGCCGGAGCAAAACAACTACAACAATTACCGGCTGATTCGCGGCAATGAGATTCCCGACGTAGAAGTCCATTTCGTGAATAACGGCATCGACCCCACCGGCCTCGGCGAACCCGCCCTGCCCCCTACTGGTGCCGCCGTAGGCAACGCCCTCTTCAAAGCCACCGGCAAACGCATCCGTAGCCAGCCCTTTATCGAAGACCCTGCCTTCAAGAGCGTTTCGTAAGTACGTTTATGTACAAGAGCACGAAAAAGCCGCGCCAGCAGAAGCTGAGCGCGGCTTTTTTATTGGTTAACAGCGATTACCGGTTTCGGTATTTTATCTCGCCTGGAGAGCAGAAATGCTGGTCGTCCAAACGAACCGAAACAATTATTACTGCTTCAGTGATGGCTTAGTGAAAGCCCTGCTGCGTCAAATATTGCTCGTCGGCCTGGTTGCGGGGATGTACACCCACCACAATACCACCACCTTTGAGTCCTTCTTCATAAGCCCTGGCCGTTTCTTCAGGAATACCTGAGCCTACCAGCGCGCCAACCAGGCCACCGGCCAAGCCACCAGCACCCGCTCCTGCCAAAGCAGCCGCCAACGGACCTGCCACAACCAAACCAAGCCCTGGCAGCACCAGGTTGCTACCAATGGCAGCAATAGCCGCTGCAACAGCACCGATCGTACCACCAATGGCCGAACCTTTACCCGCGTCTTCCATTGCTTTGTCCGTCAATGCCGAGTCAGCATGGGTGCTGTCTGCATGTTCGAAGTGCTGCTTACGCGTGTCGTCAGACATCACCAGGTTTACGTCTTCTTTTGAGAAGCCATGGGCCAGCAAAGAATCGTACGCTTTCTCGGCGTCGTCCCGATCATTGAAGATGGCCGTCATTTGGCGAGTCGACGATGAGCCATACATGCCCGTGTCTGTGTTGTTTGGATTACTGGTCATACGAAGTGGTTTTGTTGAGTTTATAACTAGACTAATCGTTTTAGTCCATAGGCAGAACATCCCCCTCCTCAATGTGTTCGCGGGTACCGAGCCAATGGTCTTGATTTGTGCTGGTGCGGCAACCGTTCGCCAGGCCTCGCGGCGTGAATTTACCAGCCAGGAAACGGTCGGGTTGCTTAGGCAGAATGAGTAGCCGTCGTAGCCCTGGTCATGCGCTTAGGTGTTCAGCGTGAACCGTTTGGGGTTAATGCCGTAGTGTTTTTCAAACAGCCGGCTGAAATGACTCAGGTTACTGAAACCAAGCCGATACCCGGTTTCGGACACAGAATAGCCGCCCTGTTTTAATAAATAACCTGCTTCCTGCATGCGGGCCTTCTGGAAGTAGTCGTAGATGCTATCGCCAAAGACCTGCTTGTAGAGATCGGTTAGCTTAGAGACGCTCATACCTGCCAGACCAGCCAGTTGCGGCAACTGAGGCGGCACGCTCAGGTCCGCCATGATGGCTGACCTAACCCGGCTCAACTGCTCGGCATCGACCCGGTGAACGGGGCGGTGTTTCAGGATTTCGCGCGCCAGCAACCGGTCGAACAGCCAGCCAAGCAGTTCCTGCACCCGGATCCAGATCCGCAACTCGCCTAACTCCTGCTGCGTGTCTACGGCAGCCAGTTGTTTCAGCGTTTTTTGCGCGTCGACACTCATGGTTTCGTCGAACAGAAACGCCTGACTACCCTGTAGGATCTGCGCCACTACGGCGTTCATGTTGTTGATTTTAAGCAGATTGCGCAGCTCCGGTCGGCTCATGCTGAGTACCGTAAAAAACAAGGCAACGTTGGGCGGAAAACGGAGTTCAGAGTTGATGTCCGGCGAGGTAATACGAACGGCGTATTCTTCACGCCTGGTCAGGCGGGTCGCATTGTTGGCGGTAGCATCGGTTGCGGGCCACGTGCGGATTTGGAAAAGCACATTGACCCGGTCTGCTGTATTGTCGGCGGCCAATCGCTGCAGGACCAGTTCTTCGGTTAAAGTATACTGATGAATCAGCATTGAAAACCCCGGTGCCAGCCGTACCCGCTTAATTGACCCCTCTCCCAGCGAGGACGGCAACGTGAGCGTATTGCCTTGCAGGACTGCGCCAACCCGCTCACCGAAGGCCGACAGAAAATTGAACTGTTCACTTGGCGCAAAAGCAAAGACCATCGTGCATGCCGGTTAGTTAGCCAGGAGGAATCTATACAATCACAAGGCAGCGTCTCAAGCCATTTACTTTGGCTGATTGAACTATTTTTGCCTCTATTTCGACTATTTTATCTGTATTGATTAAAAGACCTTTGTGCTGTTCAATGAGCGTAGCAAACACTGCTACACGAGCGAACACGTAAAACAACGGGTTACAGCGTAACCAGCACTATATGAAAAACGCAATTGTAGTCGTCGGCGCAACCGGCAATCTGGGTGGACGAATCGTTACCGCCCTGTTAGACAAAGGAGCAGACGTACGGGCCGTGGTACGTCCCAGCAGCGACAAAGCCAGGGTGGATGAACTGAAGCAAAAAGGGGTAACAATCATCCAGTCGGAGATGACCGATGCCCGTGAACTGGCCCCTTCTTTCGCCGATGTGGCCGTGGTGGTGTCGGCAGTGCAGGGTTTGCACGACGTAATTGTTGGCACCCAGACGGTGGTGCTGGACGCGGCCGTGGCGGCGGGCGTTCCCCGCTTTATCCCCTCCGATTTTGCCTCTGATTTCACGAAGCTCAAGGCCGGCGAGAACCGCAACTTCGATCTCCGCCGAGAGTTTAGCGCGTACCTCGACAAAGCCCCGATTCAGGCCACGTCGATTCTGAATGGTGCCTTTGCCGAACTGTTGACCTACGGTACCCCCCTGCTCAATACCAAAGAACACCAGGTAGGCTACTGGGAAGATGCCGACTGGCGCATCGACTTCACAACCATGGACGACACTGCCGCCTATACTGCCGCCGCTGCCATGGATGCCACGACGCCCCGTTTCCTGCGGACAGCCAGTTTCCAGATTAGCCCTAACGAACTGGCGACCGTGGCTGGCGAGGCCCTGGGAACGCCTTTTACCGTAGTGCGCCTGGGTAGCCGTGCCGATCTGCTGGCCTATTTTCAGCGCGAACGGGCGGCTCATCCCGAAGGGGAAGAACAGCTTTATGCAAGCTGGCAGCAGAGCCAGTACATCTACAGTATGTTCAACGTGCAGAATGACCCGCTCGATAACGCCCGGTATCCCGAACTCACCTGGACAACGGCCCGCGACGTGCTGGCTCCAAGAGGTAAATAAGTACCACAAAAAATGCGGCTGTATCTTGCTTATAATCAGCAGTTGATGGCGCTTTTCGACGAAACCGGTATGCACGTCACCTAAGAGCCGGATATACTGCACAACGCGCACTCAGCCAGTTGATCTACGCCAGTTCTTTCTTCTTCCGCCGCTCATAAACGGTGAGCAGAAACGCGGGCAGCAGCACCAGGTTTGAGGTCATGCCCATGAGCAACGTAATGGACACCAGAATGCCCAGGGCCACGGTGCCCTGAAAAGTGGAGGCGGTGAAAATGGCAAAGCCCACAAACAGGATAAAAGCCGTGTAGACCATGCTGACACCTGTTTGACGGACCGTGCGCGAGATTGCCTCAGCCACCGAGGCCTTCCCGCGCGTGAGTTCGTCGCGGTATTTGGTGATGAAATAGATGGTGCCGTCGGAAGACAGGCCGAAGGCAATGCTGAAAATGAGGATGGTAGACGGCTTGAGGTGAATACCAAAATAGCCCATCAGCCCCGCCGTCACGATCAACGGCACTACGCTCGGCAGGATAGCGATCAGGCTTAGCCGCACGTCGCGCAGGAGAATGATGAGCACGATAGAGACCAGCGCAATGGCCAGCAGCGTACTCTCGGCCAGGTTACGCAGCAGGTATTGATTGCCCCGCTCAAAGACCACGCTGTTGCCCGTCAGGTTAATGGTGTAGCGGTCAGCAGCGGCGGCCCATTGGCCGGTTTCGCGGTCATAATTAAAGATCGAATCGGCGCGGGGCTGCAACTCGTCGATCAGCGCATGGAGGCGCGCGGTACCCACGTCGGCCACCTGAAAGCTCACCCGCGTATAGCGCCGCGACGTGTCGACGTATGATTTCAGGCTCACGCTGCCCGTGCGCGAGGTGCCTGTGCCCATCTGTCCCGTGTAGCGTTGCAGTTTGGCCATTTCCAGGGCTGGCGGCAGGATATAAAACCGCGGATCGCCCCCCCGGTAGGCCTGGTAAAAAAACTTCACCGCCTCTACCACCGACAGGGGCCGGGCAAACTCCGGATGGCGGGCAAATTCGCGTTGTAACAGCCTGATTTTGATCAGCGTCTGCGGCGTGAGCACCCGCCCGGCCCGGCCGGCGTCGATGCTCACTTCAAGGGGCAACACGCCATGATAGGTCTTTTCAAAATACTTTAGATCGGTATAAATCGGGTCGTTTTTGGGCAGGTCGTCCACTACGTAGCCAACGGCTTTTACCAGGCTCATACCCACCAGGCCCAGCCCGACGCAGATGCCCACAAACGTGTAAATAGCCACGCGACGATGGTGAACAAGGTGGTCGACCCAGACCAAAAAACGCGTCAGCAGGGGTTTATCCAGGTGGCTGCGCTGCTGTTCCGTCGGCACCGCTAACCGACTGAACGCCAGCGGTATCAGTATCAGGGAGATAACATAGGTACTCATCACGCCCAGCGACGCGACCAGCCCAAATTCGAGCAGCAGCGGACTGCTGGTGAAGTAGAACACGAAAAAGCCGATAGACGTGGTGACGTTGGCAAAAAACGTGGTTTCACCCACCTTCGTAATGGCCGTGGTGAGCGCTTCCTGTTTCGACTCACCACGACTTAATTCGCTGTGGTAACGGTTGAGCAGGAAGACAGCATTGGGTACCCCAATTACAATAATCAGCGGCGGAATCAGCCCCGACAGAATGGTGATCGTATAGCCGAAGAGCGACATGAAGCCCACTGTCCAGACCACGCCCACCGTAACCACCGCCATGGCGATGCCCACGACCACCCACGACCGGAAAAAGAACAGCAGGATAGCCGCCGTGACGGCAAACGCCAGTCCGAAAAAAAGGAACATTTCGTTGCTCACTTTGGCCGTAAACTCCGTACGAATAAACGGTAGCCCCGACATGTGCGCCGTCAGGTTGTGCCGCTTGCCAAAGGCCTCGGCCAGCCGCTCGATCTTACGCACCGTGCCAATGCGCCCTTTGGTGTTCAGCTTCTTCTGATCAAACGAAATGGCCATCAGGTGCGCCCTTCCCGACGAGTCGGTAACCAGGCCCTGGTAAAACGGCAACCGGCTGATGGTACGCTGCAAACTATCTGCTTCTGCCTGACTGGTAGGCAGTTGCGTACTGATTGGTTTGAATTTGAACTGGTCGGTGCTGTCGTTGAGCGTGATAGTGTACAGTCCTGTATTGGCCACCACGTCGCGGATACCGTCAATGGCTTTGATCTGCCGGGTGAGTTGCTGCCAGTCCTGCAAAAACGGCAAATGATACATCGAATCGGTATCAATACCCACCACCATCACGTTGCCATCTTCACCAAACCGGCTCTTAAAGGCCTGATACCGAATGTAATCGGGGTCGATGGTGGGCAGGATCTGCGCGTATTCATACGAGAACTTGACGCGGGCCGCCCGGAAGCCCATGAATACCGTACCGACGAGCACGATAAGCAGGAGCAACAAACGATTCGAGAGGATAAAGCGGGCAATGCGGGACCAGATCATAACGGGCGTCAATTCAGGGCGCAAGTTAGCGCATGAGTGGTAAGTGCTAAGCCTACTTCATATCATCCCCCTTGCCTTCATTTCCAGGTATTTGTTGACCGTATTGGCGGTGAGATCCTGGGGGGCGGTAAGGATGCTGGCAATACCGTATTGCTGTAACTCTTTAACAATCTGACGTTTTTCGTAAGCGAATTTTTCGCCTATTGTTTTCATGTATATCTCTTCGGTACTCCTGGCGGGGGTATTGAGCAGGCCCCGCAGTTCGGTATTGTCGAAAAAGATGACCAGCAGCAGATGGTCTTTAGCCAGTCGGCGGAGGTAGGGTAGCTGGCGTTGCAGGCCGTTGAGCGTTTCGAAGTTGGTAAACAACAACAGCAGACTCCGTTGCCGTACCTGCGTACGAATGGTGGTATACAGGGCTTCGAAGTCGGTTTCCAGAAAGCGCGTTTTCTGCCGAAACAACACCTCCAGTAATTTCCGCATGTGGCCGGGGCGGCGTTCGGCAGGCACCACCTGCCCAATCTTTTCAGAGAACGTAATCAGCCCGGCGCGATCCTGTTTCATGAGGGCGATGTTGCTCAGCACCAGCGAGGCGTTGATGGCGTAGTCGAGCAGGGTGAGGCCTTCAAACGGCGATTGCATCACCCGGCCCTTGTCGATCAGGCAATACACGGCTTGTGAACGTTCGTCCTGATACGCGTTCACGATCAGCGCGGCCTGCCCTGAGTCGGCGCGGCGGGCGGTGGCTTTCCAGTTGATACTCCGCAGATCGTCGCCCTGGGTGTAGGGCCTGATTTGCTCGAATTCCATGCTGTGCCCCACCCGCCTGATTCGCTTGATGCCCAGTTCAGTCAGCCGGTTCGAGACGGCCAGCAGTTCATACTGCCGCATCTGCAAATACGACGGATACACGGGCACTAACCGGCCTTCTTCAAACTGAAAACGCCGTTTCAGCAGCCGTAGCGGGGTCATGACAAAGACGTTAACGGCCCCAAAACTGTATTCGCCCCGGCGCGTGGGCCGCAGTTCGTAGCGGATGGCACGGGGTTCATTAGGCTTCAGGTGGGCCGTAAACAGCACGTCGCGGCGTTGAAACTGAAACGGAATTTCGTCGATGATCTCTACCGGCGTGGCAAAGGCATAGCGGCTTTCCAGATAAAGAGTGATGGGGTTTTCGTCGCCGTTAGAGAGGCGTTCGGGCATGTCGCGGCGGGCAAAAAACACCGGCTGATTCCCCACGGTGCTTTGCCGAAACAATAAAAACCCCTCCGTCAGCAGCAACACCACAAACGCCGCAAACGCGATCTGCACCAGCGGAAACAGCAGCGGCCATACGTAAGCCACCACAAACGCCAGCGCAAACCCCAGCAGGATGAGCCAGAGACGAACCGAGACAAACAGAGCACGGAATATTTTCATGTACTGGCTGGGCTACCTCGGCACCTCTACTTTCTGAATCAGTTGGGCAACGACGCCATCGGGGGTGGCGCCTTCCATTTCGCGTTCGGGCGTGAGCTGAATGCGGTGGCGCAATACCGGCGCGGCCAGTTCCTGGATGTCTTCGGGCGTTACAAAATCACGTCCACGGAGCGTAGCGAGGGCTTTCGACGCATTGAGTAGGGCTACCGCCGCACGGGGTGATGCCCCCAGATACAGCGATTTGTTGTCGCGCGTGCCGCGAATGATCTGGGCGATGTAGGTGAACAGGTTTTCTTCTACATGTACCTCGCTTACCTTGTCGCGCAGCCCGGCCAGTTGCTCGGCGGTGAGCACGGCATTGATGGCCCCCAGCGCGTCGGTCAGGTGCCGACGTTGGTGATGCCCGCGCAAAATGGCTACTTCCTCATCGGCATCGGGGTAGTCGACCACCACTTTAAACAGGAACCGGTCCAGTTGGGCTTCGGGCAGGCGGTAGGTTCCCTCCTGCTCGATGGGGTTTTGCGTGGCCAGCACCATAAACGGCGGCGGCAGCGGGTAGGTGGTGCCGTCGTTGGTGACCTGCCGTTCCTCCATCACCTCAAAGAGCGCCGCCTGCGTCTTGGCCGGGGCACGGTTGATCTCGTCGATGAGCACGATATTGGCAAAAATAGGACCGGGCCGATAAGCAAACTCGCCCGTTTTCTGGCTAAACACCGACGTACCCAACACGTCGGCGGGCATCATGTCGGGGGTGAACTGAATGCGGCTGAACTGCACCGACAGCGTTTTTGCCAACAGCTTGGCCGTGAGTGTCTTTGCCACACCCGGCACCCCTTCGATGAGTACATGCCCGTCGGCCAAGAGGGCCGTCAGCAGTAGGTCAATAGCTTGGTGTTGCCCAACAATCACCGTACCCACTTCCGAGCGGATGGCGGCAACGGCGGTGGTCAATGCTTGCAGGTCAATGCGTTGGTCAAATGGGTGTTCCATGTATTGTGGATTAATCGTCTGCTAGGCAGTTACTTGTTTGTTATGATTCATCAAGCCGATCTGCTCATACCTTACTCGTGGCTGCGGCGGTGAAGGTTTCAATGGTGGTGTTGATGGTGCGGAGATCGGCTTCGGTGAGGTAAGGGGCACGGTTGGCCTGGTTCAGAATCAGGACAAGGCGTTCTACCACCTCGGCAGAAGCACCACTTTTGTGGGTCAGCGTATGGGTAAAATCAGCATCCAATACGCTAGTATCCAGGTTATACCGTTCACGAATGAAGGCCAGAAAGTAGCGAATTTTCTTGTTAGCCACATTATCGTGATTACCCTGCTGGAAATACAGCCGTCCCACGGTCTTTACAAAATCGAGCGACGTGTTTTTGGGCGGCGACACCACCGGTATGATCCGTTGTGTACGTTTGCCGGCGAAAACGACGTAGAAAAGCAGCCCCCACAGCACAATATAGTACGCCCAGCTTAGGCCTGGCTGGGTGCGGATATAGCGCAATACCGATTGCTCATCTTCGCCAAAGCGGCCCTGCTTCTGGTACTCGTCCCAGTAAGTGGGCTGGGCAGGCAGAAACGAAAACGCTTTAGCCATGTAATCAGCCGAGGCGGGCTGAAGCAGGTAGTAATTAGTGAGCGCCAGTGGTAGGTTGTGGATGTAAAAGAACCCCTTACCGTGCGGAATCTTGAGAAAAATAGCCTCCCCACGGGCGTTGCGGGCCAGCACCGTTATACCCGACTTTGACTTTTTCACCACCAGAAAATTACGCCCGTCGTCGTGTCTGAAGTTGTATCCACCCTTGTGCATCAGCGCAGGCAGCACAAAATTTGAGCGTAGCGTGGTGTCGGCTTTAAGGGGGTTTTTCTCAGCAGCCCTAAAGCCCAACGCCCGACTAAGTGTGTCGGAAAAGTTATAGGCCGACAGAAAAGCCGTGTTGCCTTTGGCTACGTAGCACAGCAGTTCGCGGGTATCCAGTGCCCCGGCATCGAACCGCATACTGACCGATATATAATTACTTCTGGCAGGCAGCTTGCTCTCTGTCAGTAAGTTGTAAGCGGGCAGGCGTGTGGATTCAACAGTTGGCTGATTCATTAAACTGGGCAGCAGTTCATATACCGCCTGTGTGCCAAACGGAATCGTTTCATTGTTGCGATACGACGCCGTCCAGTCGATGGGCTTGGGTTTGTAGTACTCGAACAGCACAAACGCGACAACCGTGGCCAGCAGAAAAAGAAGGTATTTGTTGGGACGCATGGCTTACGGCTGCTGATTAAATTCCTGAAACTGCTGACGGATGATTCCAAATCGGTCTTCATCTACGGGAAAATCGCCGTACCAGACATACTCAAACTGGGTGGTGAGCCGGTCGAAGCCAGGGCGCAACGCGTTGCCGGTCAGCTCATGGGCATATTGCCGGTTCGTTTTGTTTACCTGCCAGTGAATCAGGCCGTTATCGGTCAGGCGTTTCAACGTCTGGAGATACAAAAGCCGCACCGCCAGCCGGTAGCTGCGCCCTTCGATAGCTTCATTGATACGGTCGGTAAAGTTGATGTCGTGAATATTTTCATCGAGCGTTTCGTAGCCCAGCCCCTGCTCTTTAGACCGATTCGGAAACAGGTTACTGAGCACGTCGGCTTTGTAAAGCAGCCAGATCACCAACGCACCGATGGCTACCAGCAGCACATATTGACCAACGTTTTGATAAGCTTTTGTGCGTAGCAATTCTCTCACATTACGCCAGAACCACGCCCAGAAACGGTCCCAGGCGCTGGCGGTGGGGGGCACGTCGTCGCCATACTGGTAGCGGCGGTCCGTTTCGATATCGTGCAATTTGTCAGCGTCGACCGGGCGTACCCGTATGGTTGTTTTGTCGTTGGGGGCGGCATACGTAACCGTATCAGGCACCTTACCGGCAGAAGTGGCAGAATCTGATTTTAGCCCCTTTTCAGGACTGATGATCACCTCTTTACCATCAGATGGATCAATAGTAGTTGAATCCTGCGCCCGCAGGCAAACCGTTGGCGAACAACAGAGCAGAAGCAGGATGAGCAGGCGATTCAGCACAATAACAATGCGTGGTTGGGTACGTTGATTCACTTAATAATCGCCTTCTTCTTCCATGGCCCGGCGCACTGATCCCGGCGTTGATTCGTCAGACCGGGTTTGTGTCTGGCCAATGGAGTCGATGGCGCTCAGCAGACCGTTTCCTTCTTTTTCTTCTACCAGATTGAAGTATTGGAACGCCGCCGCCGTAGCCGACAACGCCTGTAACAACGACGTACCGAGCGAGGAAATGGCCGTGAGAATGATTGACAGAATAGACAGCTCTTTCAGCGCACTCGTACCGAGCATAATCGTAACGATGCCCGCAGGCAGCGTGAATACCATGCCTATAATGCTGGCTACAATGCCCATCACCATCAGCAGCCCAAGGGTGGCCCACCAATTGTCGCTGATAAGGCTGAAACTACGACTAATTGCCTTGCCAACGTCGGCCCGTTCGAACACCAGGATGGAGGTAGCCAGTGATAGCGCAACAGTAACGTATATGCCGGGCAGCACCAGCAACACAAAAGCGAAACCGATGATAAACAACGAGGCAACGCCCAGCATCAGGCCCGACCCGATAAACTGCTGCACCTCGGCCCATACATCGCTCACCTCAATGTTGCGGTCAGGTTGCTGTATATACAGCCGAATGTAGCAGTACGTAACTAAGCTCGTCAGCAGATAACCGAGCGCCTGAAAAAGTACGCCCACCAATACACCACCAGAAAACAGGCTGCTATAGAACCCCACTAAGCCTTCGGGCGTATTCACGGTGTGGGCGTTGCCTAGTATACCAACCTGTGCGTAGCCGGTGATGACGCCACCAATAAGTGCCACAGGGCCAGCAATGTAGAGCAGCGCCACACCTAACCCCTTGATCTGCTCAATCAGAAAAGCGAAGGTGGCGTTGATCTTTTCGCCGAAATCGCGACGTTTTGCGAAAGTGGTCATGGATAAAACCAGTCTATTGGCTTTTGTTGAGCCGGATGGGGTACAAGATAAAATACCAGATGATAAACGCCGCCGACAGACCAATAATGAGCAAGCTGATTACCGGAGGCAAGGTAAGCCGCGTGACGAAGCTTTCCAGAAAGCCCGCCATGATAAATATCGGTACCAATCCAATCACGATTTTCAGTCCCTGCTTGGCCCCCCGCCTGAACGACTCCATGCGGGTGAAAGTACCCGGAAACAGGATGCTATTTCCCATGGTAAGCCCCGCGCAGCCGGCAATCACGATGGCCGAAATTTCGAGGGTCCCATGAATCCAAATTTTCAATATAGAGTCGAGCAGGAGACCACGTTCGTAGAAGAATGCCTGAAAAGCTCCCAGCATGATGCCATTATAGAATAGCAGCGACAACGTACCGACCGAGGCGATGACACCCGCCACAAACGCCCGGAACGCCACGCCAATGTTGTTGAGGGTGATGCCAAAAAACATCGATACCTGATCACTCTTGCCGTATACGTCGAGTGGATTGCCCTTTTTGATGTTCTCCAGCGTCATGTTCACGTACTCGTCGCCCATGATGAGACGCACAAACGTGGGGTCATTAATGGCCGACACCCAGCCAATGAGGCAGGCCACGCCAAAGAAAATAGCCGATACCGCCAGCAACCGGTGCGAGTGGTAGAACAGCGTAGGTAGCTCACGGGTCCAAAATGAAACAAACCGCCCCCGTTCTTCGCGCTTGTTCTGCATCAGGCCCCTGTGCATCTGCGCCGCCATGCCGTTGAGGTACCGCGTTACGTTGGCATTAGGGTAAAACGTACGGGCATACGACAGGTCGTCGGTAAGCGCCACATACCGGGCCGTCAATTCGTCGGGATCAGTAGTGGGGTTATTTTCTATATCGGCCCACTTGTCGGCGTTCCGTTTCACAAAGGCGGCTTCACGCATAAATTGGATGTTGGATATTGAATGCTGGATATTGGATGTTAGACTATTGACATTGAGCCTCCGACACCTAGTATCCAACATCCATCATCCAACGTTCAGTTTAACCAAAAATCGCGAATTAGAAACAAACCTCAACCGGTATATTTGCTTTGCATCGCTTTTTAGCCTTTTGCGCTGTCTGCTCCATGTCGATTGCCATAAAAACCTCTCAAAACGTACTGCTCGAATATGAACCGGCCAGTATCGGCGACCGTATTCTGGCCACCATTATTGATTATTTTGTTTTTGCCGCCTGGCTTGTGCTCACCATTGCGCTGCCCACCGGAACGGGAATGCTAGGTGGCAACAGCCCCATGAGCATAGTCTACTACAGCGTGGTGGTAGCTCTGCCCATCTTGTTCTACGATTTTCTTTGTGAATGGCTGCTCAACGGGCAGAGTATTGGCAAAATAGCCATGAAAATAAAGGTCGTTATGCTGGACGGTTCACAGCCGGGCATCGGGGCGTACCTGCTTCGGTGGCTGCTTCGGCTGATCGACATGCGCATCATGAGCGGCATTGTGGCCGTTATCAGCATAGCCGCAACGGGCAAGGGCCAACGGCTTGGTGATCTGGCGGCGGGCACTACCGTGATCCGGTTAAAGCCTAAAGTGCAGCTAAACGAAGTTACCTATTCATCATTACCCGCCAATTACACCGTCAGTTTCCCCGACGTACAGCAACTCTCTGATCAGGATATTCAGGTAGTGCGCGAAGTGCTTCAACGAGGCACCACCGACGCCGCCCTGCGCACGGCCGATAAGATCAAAGAAGTCCTCTCCATCACCACGAGCCTGGGCAGTTACGAGTTCCTGAACACCATTGTCAACGATTACCAGTACTTATCCATGCAAGAATGAATGGATTTTGGCTTGGGGATTTCGGATTGGCTTCCCGGTCCGCCGGTGCGGCAAGCATACTCCTGCATCAGCCAATCCGCAATCCCCAAGCCAACATCCCCACGTTATGTTAGACCAGATCAAATCGCTTTCTCAAGAATATGCCGCCGATGCGGTTAAAACCCGTCGGTATCTGCACGCGCATCCTGAATTGTCATTTCACGAGGATAATACAGCCCGTTTTGTGGCCAGACAGCTAACAGCAATGGGTCTCTCGCCACAAACCGGCGTGGCTAATACGGGCGTGGTAGCTCTAATTGAAGGTACGCTAGCGCCGTCGGGGCAGGTGGTTGCCCTCCGCGCCGACATGGATGCCCTGCCCATCACCGAGGCCAACGATGTACCCTATAAATCGACCGTAGACGGGGTGATGCACGCCTGTGGACATGATGTGCACACGGCCAGTTTGCTCGGTACAGCCCGAATTCTGAGCCAGTTGCGCGATCAGTTTTCGGGTACGGTGAAGCTCGTTTTTCAACCCGCCGAAGAGAAAGCACCGGGCGGTGCCTCGCTCATGATCAAAGACGGCGTGCTGGAAAACCCCCGTCCTGCGGGTATGATTGGGCAACATGTAGCGCCCAACGTACCCGTGGGTAAAATCGGTTTCCGCGAAGGCATGTATATGGCCAGCACCGACGAAATATACATGACCATTATGGGCAAGGGAGGCCACGCTGCCATGCCCGACAACCTTGTTGACCCAGTCCTGATTGCCTCACACGTTATCGTGGCCCTGCAGCAGATCATCAGCCGGAACCGCCCCCCCGCCAGTCCGTCGGTGTTGTCGTTTGGGCGGTTTATTGCCAACGGTGTCACCAACGTCATTCCCAACGAGGTCACGATTGAAGGCACGTTTCGGTGCATGAACGAAGAATGGCGCGAGAAGGGCATTGGCCTGATCCAGAAAATGGCCGAAACAATGGCCGAAGCGATGGGTGGCCGTTGCGAATTCACCCGCGTGAAAGGGTACCCGTTCCTCAAAAACCACCCCGAACTCACCCGCCGCCTCCGCACCCAAACCGAGGCCTATATGGGCCGCGACAATGTAGTGGACCTCGACCTTTGGATGGCGGGCGAAGACTTCGCATTTTATTCGCAGGTGGTCGATTCGTGCTTCTATCGCCTTGGCACCCGCAACGAGTCGCGAGGCATCACCAGCGGCGTCCACACCCCCACGTTCGACATTGATGAATCGGCCCTTGCCATCGGTCCCGGCCTCATGGCTTGGCTAGCGGTGCAGGAGTTGGCAAACGTCGCAGCAGTTTGACGGATTAAGCTGTTCCACGTAACTTGACAGACAAACCAGCCAACGACAGACTATGACCATGGTCCATATTGCTATTGATCTCCAGGATGAAAGCGAGGTAGAACGTGTGTTGTCCCTACTGAATCAGGAACACGTCCCACACCGGGTAGAGCGCAAAAATGTCCTTTCGGATGAAGAACGCGCTGCGGCTAGAGAACGCATCATGCGGGGTGCACCCACGCTGAATGTGGATGAAATGCTGGAATGGCTTAAGGAATCAAAAAAAGATCGTAAACTGCCGTTCCGTGACGATGACGAATGATACTCCTTGATTCCAACCTTCTTATTTATTCGGCCCAAGATAAGTTTGCCTTTTTGCGTTTACTAATTAGCAATAGCCAGACTCACATCTCGGCTATGTCCAAGCTTGAAACGTTGGGCTATCAAAAACTCTCTACTGAAGAGCGGCTTTACTTCGAAGGCATTTTTAAAACATCACCGGTAATACCCGTCACTGATGATGTCATCGACAAGGCCGTAGAACTTCGTCAGCAAAAAAAGATGTCGGTAGGTGATTGTATCATTGCTGCTACCGCACTGCTGAATGGCTTCGACCTCTATACGAATAACGCGGCTGACTTCGCCCATATTCCTGACTTGAATGTGGTAAACCCGCTTGGTAATCAGTAGCTTGCAACCAGCCTATGCAAATACAAAAATGCCCAGTCTCTTGCGAAACCGGGCATTTTTTATGCTGTAACCAATACTGACTAAGCCAGCGTACGTTTCACTTCTTTTACTTCGAAGCCTTCGATTACGTCGCCTACTTCGATGTCGTTGAAATTCTTGATACTCAGACCACATTCGTAGCCGGTACGTACTTCGCTGACATCGTCTTTGAACCGTTTCAGGGCACTGATCTCGCCGGTATGGATCACGATGAAGTCGCGGATGATCCGGATTTTGTGGCTCCGCTTCACCGTACCGTCGGTCACGTAGCAACCCGCCACCGTACCAATCTTGCTGATCTTGAATACCTCGCGCACCTCGATGTTGCCGGTGATGACCTCTTCCTGCGTTGGAGCCAACAGGCCTTCCATCGCATCTTTGATCTCGTTGATGGCATCGTAAATGATCGAATACATCCTGATTTCGATCTGCTCCTGTTCCGCCAGTCGCCGGGCATTAGCTGAGGGACGTACCTGGAAACCAATGATGATGGCATCGGCAGTCGACGCCAGCAGTACATCGGATTCAGAAATCTGACCCACCGCTTTGTGGATAATATTCACCTGCACTTCGGCCGTCGAGAGTTGCAGCAGCGAATCGGACAGGGCTTCCACCGAACCGTCTACGTCACCTTTCACGATCACGTTCAGTTCCTTGAATGACCCAATCGCCTTCCGCCGACCAATCTCTTCCAGCGTAATGTGCTTCCGCGTCCGCAGGGTCTGCTCGCGCAGGAGTTGCTCACGCTTGTTGGCGATTTCGCGGGCCTCACGGTCCGTTTCCATCACGTTGAACTTATCACCCGCTTGTGGCGCACCGGGTAAGCCCAGGATCTGCACCGGCATAGACGGGCCAGCTTCTTTGATGCGTTCGCCACGGTCGTTGGTCATGGCGCGAATACGACCATAGTGTGCGCCCACGAGCATAATGTCGCCTTGTTTCAGCGTGCCATTCTGCACCAGTACGGTGGTTACGTAGCCCCGACCTTTGTCGAGGGTAGCTTCCACTACCGTACCCGTTGCGCGGCGGTTAGGATTGGCTTTCAACTCCAGTACTTCGGCTTCGAGCAATACCTTCTCCAGCAGATCGTCGATACCCAAACCTGATTTAGACGAAATCTCCTGCGACTGGTATTTACCACCCCAGTCTTCCACGAGCATGTTCATTTGCGACAGCTCGTTGCGAATCTTCTCAGCGTCGGCACCTGGCTTATCTACCTTCGAGAAGGCAAACACGATGGGTACACCCGCCACCTGTGCGTGGTTGATGGCTTCGCGCGTTTGGGGCATGATGCTGTCATCAGCCGCAATCACGATGATAACCACGTCGGTAGCTTTGGCACCACGGGCACGCATGGCCGTAAAGGCTTCGTGACCAGGCGTATCGAGGAAGGTGACCATCCGGTCGTCCTGCGTTTTTACGCTGTAGGCACCAATGTGCTGGGTAATACCGCCGGCCTCACCAGCCGCCACTTTCGTGCGCCGGATATAGTCGAGGAGCGATGTTTTACCGTGGTCAACGTGGCCCATGATGGTCACGATTGGCGCCCGGAGTTGTAATTGCTCTTCAGTATCAGGCGTTTCGGCCAGACTGGCTTCTACTTCTTCTTCGGCAGAGACGAACTGCACGTCATAGCCGAATTCATCGGCAATGAACGTAATGGCCTCTGCATCAAGGCGTTGGTTGATCGAAACGAACATACCAGCACTGAGGCAGACCGAGATGACTTCGTTAATCGACACGTCCATCAATGATGACAAATCGTTAGCCGACACAAACTCAGTCACTCTCAGGATTTTAGCTTCCTCGTTCTCCTGCTCAATCCGTTCGCGTTCACGGTCGGCGCGGTCAGCGCGGCGATCACGACGACGGTCGGCACCGCGGTTGGTGCGGGTGTTACCACCGGCTATCCGGGCGTTGGTAGCCCGGATACTGTCCTGTACTTCCCGTGACGTTGGTGCCTCACGACGGTCAGTGCTACGACGGTTTTTGTCGTTGCCACTACCCGGACGCGGACCGTTGCCGGTACGATTCTGGTTGTTACCACCGCCACCCGTACGGTTTTGGTTGTTGCCACCGGCGGCACCGCCACCTGTAGTAGCCGGACGGTTCTGGTTATCGCCACCAGCCGTTGCAGGCCTGTTTTGGTTGTTGCCAGCGTTGTTATTGTTCCGATCACCACCCTGATAAGGCGGACGGTCTCCCTGTGGGCGACGGTCTCCCTGACCCTGCTGGTTGCGGTCGTTGCGCGGCCCGTTTACCTGACCACCCGCCTGAGGCTGGCCGGTACCGGGCTGTTGCTGCCCCTGGCCTTGTCCACCACCCTGCGGCGCGGGACCACGGCGGTCGTTGGGGCTCGGCAGGCGCTTGCGTTTGCCTTTTTTATCGCGACCAGCCGCGCCACCACCGCCCTGTGGACGATTGAACTGCGTCAGGTCAATAGTACCTTTTACGGTCAAACCTTTCAACTGCACGCTACCTTCAGCCCGGATCGTTTCGACGGGGCCGGCAGGTTCGGCAGGGGTTTCAGGCGCGGCCGGAGCGGGGGTAGCCGCAGGCTGAACTGGTTGAACGGCTTTTGGCTCAGGCGTAACCGGCACGGCTGGCTTTGGCGCAGCAGGCTGTGCCGCCACGGGTGCCGGAGCTGGTGCGGGCGTTGGCTGAGGGGCCGGAGCCGACGCCGCTGCCGCAGGCTGAACAGGTTTGGGTGCAGCCGGTGGCGTCACAGGAGCCGGGGCTGGTGCAGGTTGCACAGCTTTCGGTTCAGGCGTAACGGGTGCAGCTGGCTTTGGCGCAACGGGCTGTGCCGCCACGGGTGCCGGGGCTGGCGCGGGCGTTGGCTGGGGGGCAGCCGGGGCCGGGCGTGGTGGTTCAGGCGCCTTCGGCGGAGCCGGGCGAGCGTCTAAATCAATCTTGCCCACGACCTTCGGGCCAGACAAAATAGTGGTTGGAGCCCGCTCTATGGGTGCAGCGGGTTTGGGCGCCTCAGCAGGGCGCTCGGCAGCAGGGGTGCTGGCCCGACCTCTGTCATCCCGCGAGTACAGCGGCAGGTCGTCTTGTTCCCGACGGGCAGGAGCCTCACGGTGCGAATCGGCAGAGGGAACCTCGGCCGGTTTGCGTGCCCCGTTCAGGAGATCGGTTGATTTGAACTCTTTCGCTAACACCTCCAACTGTTCCAGGTTGATTTTGGTGTTAGGGTTAATTTCCACCTTGAAACCTTTGGCAGTAAGCGTACTCGCAACAGAGGTTAGCCCTTTGTTGAGAATTTTTGCCACTTGGCTCAGGCGCATTGACTTATCTTCTGCCATACGTTCGGTTTAGACCCGACAAAATTAATGGTTGTTTATACAGTGATAACAACGGTTGATAGATTATAAATTCCTAAGGAGACGGTCAAGGTTTAAGGTTCAAGGTCTAAAGTTGTACTGCGACTGAATAAACCTTAGACCTTGAACCTTAAACTTTGACCGCCTTTTATTCGAATTCCTGACTCAGGATGCTCACCACCTCACCGATGGTATCATCCTCAAGGTCGGTGCGGCGCACGAGTTCTTCGCGGCTGAGGGCCAGTACGCTCTTGGCCGTGTCGAGACCCACCCGGCGGAACTCATCGATGATCCACTCGTCGATTTCGTCGCGGAACTCACCGAGGTCCACGTCTTCATCATCTTCGGGGCCTTCGTTCTCGCGATACACGTCGAGTTCTAAGTTCACTAACCGGCCCGCCAGTTTAATGTTCTGTCCTCCCTTACCAATTGCCAGCGACACCTGATCGGGTTTGAGGAATACCGCCACGCGGCCCGCCTCCCGGTCAATGTTCATCGAACTTACTTTGGCCGGGCTGAGGGCACGGCTGATGAGCAGTTCAAGGTTTTCGGTGTAGTTGATTACGTCGATGTTTTCGTTGCCCAGTTCGCGCACGATGGAGTGAATCCGTGAGCCTTTCATACCCACGCAGGCCCCCACGGGGTCGATGCGCTCGTCGTAGGACTCCACGGCCACTTTAGCGCGTTCGCCCGGCTCCCGCACCACCTTGCGGATGGAGATGAGGCCGTCGTAGATTTCGGGGATTTCTGATTCGAAAAGCCGCTCCAGAAATACAGGTGAGGTACGCGACAGGACGATTTTGGGCGTCCCGTTGTTCATGTCGACGCGGTGGATGACCGCTTTTACCGGATCGCCTTTGCGGTAACGGTCTTTGGGAATCTGCTCATTGCGGGGCAAACTCAATTCGTTGTTTTCTCCGTCTACCAGAATGATTTCGGCCTTCAGAAGTTGGTATACTTCCGCCGAAACCAGGTCGCCAACCTGATCGATGTATTTCTGGTACAGCAGTTCTTTTTCTAAATCTTTAATACGCTGAATGAGCGTCTGGCGGGCTGTTTGCACCACCCGGCGCCCAAAATCATCTAGTTTGACCTCTTCGGCCACTTGTTCACCCACTTCAAAGTCGGCCTGGATGGCGCGGGCTTCGGCGAGGGGTATTTTGTCATAATCCCAGATGTCTTCCGAGTTGTCGTCCACGATTTCACGGGTACGCCACATTTCCAGATCACCGCTTTCGGCGTTGATAATCACGTCGAAGTTTTCGTCGGTGCCATACTTCTTCCGAATCATGGTGCGGAACACCTCTTCCAGGATGGCGATCATGGTAGGCCGGTCAATATTTTTCGACCGGGCAAACTCAGCAAAGGATTCGATGAGCAGGCTACTGCTCGACGGTTGGGGCGTTTTAGTCTGGGTTTTCACGTTAGTTAGTGGGGGTTCAACGGGCGGCCACCTCCAGCAGGGCGGCCAACACAGGCTTAAAATATGATTTCTACGGTCGCTTTCAGAATCTGGTCGAGCCGCACAGGTTGATTACCTTCCGGCGGCAATTCCGTCATCGTTTTGCGTTTTGTCTTACTAATCTTAGCCGGGGGAACATCAAGCACCAGGCCTTCGTCATTAACAGATTCCAGTTTACCAATCAGCGTTGGTCCGTCTTTCACCTGCACTTTCAGCGTCCGGCCCACGTTTTTAGCAAACTGCCGAACCTGCGTAAGCGGAAAATCGACACCGGGCGACGATACTTCGAGGTTGAAGGGGGCTTCGCCGAAAAAATTCGCCTCGTCCATCTGGTGACCCAACTGCCGACCAATGCGGGCGCATTCCTCGATAGTGATGCCCGCGTCTGAATCCAGCAGTACCGTTACTTTCAACGTACCACCCTGCCGGCCCGCCACCTGAATATCAACGATGTAGAATTCGCCATCGTTCAGATAGGGTTGCAACAGGGCAGCAATTTGAGATGCGTCATTCATAGGTACTACCAACTAAAAAAGGGAGGTGCCCTCCCTTTGCTTTACCAGTTCTGATGTTGCTAAGTGCCGCAAAGATAGTAGGTTATTGCCCCAAAAGCAACCTTCGGGCGGCGGTGGGTTGTAGCTTTGCAGACAAGGTTTTTGATTTACGAACGGTCCGCCGCCGCGGTACGATTTACGAATTACGATTCATGGCTTACGCCGACCCGCCGGTGCGGTCAGTTTGCTGTAGCGTAAGCCATGAATCGTAATTCGTAAATCGTACCGCGGCGGCGGACCGTTCGTAAATTACTACATGTCTATTCTCACACGCATTGGCCGTTTTTTTGGGTTTATGGCCAGGTCGCTGGTTTGGTCGATACACATTGGCGTGTTCTTTTATACGCTGCTGATCTACTATCTGCTGGCCCGACTCCCGCTCGAACACTGGTCGGCGAGTATGCTCATGATCTCGTTGCCGGTGGCATGGCTGGTACTGATCGTGCTGGGCGTGATGTGGCTGTTTTCGCGGCCCTGGCGCAGCTTGCTCAGCGTGGTAGCCCTGCTGGCGGGCTTTTGGCTGTGGCCCCGCACCTTCTCCTACGACCACCCCGACCCGGTTGCTGCCGACCAAACGGCCTTTTCGCTGCTGAGCTACAACGTGTCGGTGTTTGGCTTAGAAGACCTTTACAAAGACAAACTGAAACGCGAACCCCGCAAGACGCGCCTCATCACCGACTGGGTCATCAGGCACCCGGCACCCATCAAGTGCTTCCAGGAGTTTTACACCGGTGACGAGACGCCCGCCTTCGATATGGTCAATCGGCTGACGGCGGCAGGATACCCGTACAAAGCACTGTTGCAGCCAACATCGGCCAAGTACCTGGGTGTAGCCACGTTTTCACGTTATCCCATTGTGCGGCAGGGCCATCAGCCATTCAACTCGTTTAATGGGCTGGTCTGGGCCGACATTGCCATTGGGACCGACACCATTCGGGTGATCAACGTACATCTACAGTCTATGGGCATCCGGGTGCGGCGCGTATTTGAAGAAGATCAGATGGCGGGCGTAAAAGCCGAAACCCGCACGGTGCTGGGTGCGCTGAAAACGGGTTTCGTGTCGCGACGGGGTGAGGTACAGGTCATTGAAGACCTGCTGGCCACTACCCCCTACCCCGCTATCGTCACCGGCGATTTCAACGACACGCCCTACAGCGTTGTCTACCAGCGGATGCGTAACAAACTGCACAACGCCTTTGAAGACGCGGGTCGGGGGTTTGGCCTGTCGCTCAACCGGGCACCGCGCTTCATCCGCATCGATAACCAGTTCTATACACCTGACCGCCTTCGGCCTACTAATTTTCTGACGCACAACGAGGTACCTTACTCCGATCACTTCGCCGTAGAGGCGAGCTATGCGTTGTCCAAATAGACGATCGGCAATAGCCCACTTGTCAGCTAGTCCCAACTACGTTCCTCACAGTCTCTCTTCTTTTGCCGCTATGTCTCTTGCCGACGTTTATTCGCCTGATGCCTTTCGCCGCATGGGCCACGCCCTGATTGATCAGCTGGCCGACCACCTGGCAGCCAGCACATCACGCCAGGCATCGCAGGCTATTCCATATCAAAGCCCCGATGAATCGCTGGCTTTCTGGCAAGCCGATGCCACACAACCCCTCCTCGACACCCCCGATGCGTTTTTTGCCGATGTGCTGGCACGCTCCACCCGTGTGCACCACCCGCATTATGTGGGCCATCAGATCAGCGCGGTGGCCCCCGCAGCGGCGTTGGCAGGTCTGCTGACCGAACTGCTCAACAACGGGTCGGGTGCCTATGAGATGGGCATGGCGGGCAATGCCATCGAACGAATTGTGGTGGAACACCTGGCCCACAAAATCGGGTACCCGGCTACTGCGGGAGGCGTTCTTACGTCGGGTGGGACCCTGGCGAACCTGACGGCCCTGCTCACGGCGCGGGCTATGCTGCCGCGGGATATCTGGCACGACGGAACAGGTACTGAAAAGCTCGCGATTATCGTGTCGGAAGAGGCGCATTACTGTGTAGACCGGGCCGCCCGGATCATGGGCCTCGGCGACGCGGGTATCCTGAAAATTCCGGTCGACGGTCGGTTCAAGATGCGGACGGATTTGCTTGAGAATACCCTTGCTAGGGCAACGGAGGCTGGTTTGACGGTTTTTGCCGTAGTGGGCAGCGCGTGTTCAACATCGACCGGTTCGTATGATGACCTGGTGGCGATTGGGCGGTTTGCCCGGCTGCATAAGCTGTGGTTTCATGTTGACGGGGCACATGGCGGCGGGGCCTTTTTTTCGCCCAAATACCAACACCTGCTGGCGGGGGCTGAAGACGCCGACTCGGTAGTGGTCGATTACCACAAAATGCTGCTGGTACCAGCCCTGGCCACGGCCCTTGTTTACAAACGGGGCGACGATGCCCACCGCACCTTTCAGCAACGGGCGCAGTACCTCTGGGACGTTGTCGCAGACAGCACCACCGCCGACTGGTACAACAGCGGCAAGCGTACGTTTGAATGCACCAAATTTATGGTGGGGGTGAAAGTGTATACGCTCATGCGCCTCTACGGCGACGCCCTTTTCGAGGAGAACATCAACACGCTGTACGATCTGGGGGCGACCTTCTCAACCCTGATCAAGCAGCGACCTGATTTTGAACTGGCCGTGCAGCCCGAATGCAACATTGTCTGTTTCCGTTACCTGGGGGGCGAAACGGACTCCGTGGCACTCAACACATTAAACGCCACCATCCGGGCGACACTGCTGGCCGAGGGCCGCTTCTACGTTGTGCAGACCACCCTGCACGGCCAGACCTATCTCCGCGTCTCGCTTATGAACGCACTGACCACCGAAGCCGATTTGGCAGCGTTGCTCAACGCCATTGAGATCGTAGCCGCAGGGCTGCCTGTCAGCGAAGTATAAGCCTGACAGGCAACCCTGCTGATCTACTTCCGGGCCAGTGGCCGATGGGTTTTCACGGCTTCAAACGGCGCGCTACGGTAGGTGCGCCCTTCATGCTGCACAACCAACCGGTAAGCACCTGGCCCATAGGCCTGCGGGGTAAAGAGAAACTGAACCCGCTCATGCCGGGGCATCCGCCAGGTTTTTACTACCCGCCCGCGGCTATTTTGGAGCCGGATGGTAAGCTGCTCGTTGGCCGATTCATCACCCCCATCTTCACCGATCCGGATGTCAGCCTGGTAGGTTCGCGACACTTCAGTGGCGGCTGTTGGCTGGGCCGGGCTGACAAGCACGACAACCTGTGGTCCAGCATGGGCAGCCTGACGCCCACCGCCCCCACTGCCCCACACCCGCAGGTCAACAAACGCCTCATGGTCCTGGCCTTTGCCAAACGTGACCCGGTCTGAATCGGGATCAGGCTCACTGGCGGCGATAATGGCCCCCCGCACGGTTAGATAGCCCCCGTTACCAGCGCCTACCGTTAGTGTAATGGGCTGTGTGACAGACGCGTTGACAGGTAGCGAGGCAACAAGCAAACTGTATGAGGCTGGGCCGGTGGGGCCAGTTAGCGGGGCCTGTAACCAAAACTGCACCTTTACGTTATTGACCGACCGGCCACCCGCATTAAACACCGTTGGGTACAGTGTCACGGTAGAGCCTGTGGTCGTGTTGCGGCTGCTGAGGACCAGTTGCAGGCTCAAATCAGCCCCCGATGGGTCAGGAGCAGGCTGGCTGGACCGAAGAGCGGGCAGGGGAAACTGGCCGGGATTGGGCGAGGCGAAGTAATCGGAGGATGCCGTGGCGGTGCGCATGTCGACGGTAGCCATGTCATCTTCCCCGTCGCCGGTGCCGCTACCGGGGCGGCTGTCGGGGTCGGCGGGGCTGACCTGTACAACCTGAGCCGCGGTCTGGTAAGTACCGGGTTGGGTGGGCATGACCGCAAACGTCAGCGACGTTTCTTCGCCCATGGCAAGCGCCGGAATAAGCTGTTGCAACTGCCCGTTTACGGTAGTCCAGTTGGTGGCCTCGGTCAATTGACTGTTTGCCGGTAGCCGACTACCAATCAGCACGTTGCGGGCTGTTTGCTGGCCGTCGTTGCGCACCGCGAGTTGGTACGTGACGGGTTGATTTACGGCGGCAACCCGATTATCGACCGACATGCGCAAACTCACATCAGCCAATGTTTCCAGCCCGGCTACGTCAAGAATATAGTCTTCGGTTTCCCCATACGTATATTGCTCACAGGGGTCGTTGACTTCGCTATACCACCGGCAGCGCACCCGCAGCCGGTACAGCCCCGACTGAATGGGCGGTATGGTGAGCGTGCCGGTCCACCCGTTGCTGGTGATGGCTCCGGTGGATTTATACAGTCGTTCGCTGGGCGAGTAAACACCGTCGCGGTTGGCATCGAGCCAGATGGCAATGTGTTGCGGAAAGTAACTACCACCGTTGTTATAATAGGTTCGGAAGATAAAACCGTAATCAGCCGTAGCCCGGACAGCGTACCCATTGGCAATCAACTGATCGTAACCATTATAGGAACACCCTGAGTTGATTCGGTTCAGGGCCGTTCCCTGCAACACAAAGTCAGCAATAACATCGCCACCAACGCAATTTGATACAGACTGGGGTGTGCAGTAGAGGGCGGCCATGCCAGCCATAATGGTGTCGAGCGGTACAACGTTACTGAGGCAACCGCTGA
Organism: Fibrella rubiginis; assembly: GCF_017353185.1. Lineage (GTDB taxonomy): Bacteria > Bacteroidota > Bacteroidia > Cytophagales > Spirosomataceae > Fibrella > Fibrella rubiginis. The sequence goes on from NZ_JAFMYV010000003.1 coordinate 352,412, forward strand.
TGGGATCTTCCAGCACCACGTTCACCCGGTAACCCACGCCGGGCATCAGTCCGTCGATGGCTATACTGACCGGCTGATTAGCCAACAACGGCAGCGAACCCGACCGGAGCGCCACCCGGCCGTTGTAGGCCAGGCCATCCCTCACCTGCTGGGCGTAGGCATAGTACTGCCGTGGAGCCAGCATGTAGTAGGCAGTGGCATTCTGCGTACTGCCCACCCGAAGGTCGATGCGGCTGGTGGTGCGGTCGGGGAGGGAGGGCAACAGCGAGCTAAAGGTTGGTCGCTCACCAATAATGAACGTCTGGCTGGCGGCACTGCTGATTACCGGGTTGCCAGATCGCACCAGCAGCCGGTAAACGCCACCCGTTAGCGTGGCCGACAGAGGCAGCGAGTTTCCGGCAAAGGGGTTTACAGTGCCCAGTGGCTGCGCTACGCTAAACGATCCCGATGCATCGGTCAGGTAGGCCGTGAAGGTATTGGTTGTCTGATAGGTACCTGTAGCCGTAAAAGTGAGGCTTATGGTGCTTCCTGCGCAGAGCGGCCCCGTCACGGGTGCCACCACGATCTCATCGGGGATGGGCTGGGTGAAGAAGTCGGTCATGAAAAGGCCCCGTCCGTGGGTACCAACGGCCACGGCTCCGTCGGCAGTGCGGTAGCGCAGCATGTCGCAGCGCGTATTGGCAAGGCCGGTGTTGGCACTCGACCAACCGGGATTTGGCGCGTAGATGTTGTTGGTAAACCAAATGCCGAGTTCGGTAGCCAGCATCACCTGCCGCCGGTCTCTGGGGTTAAACAAGGCATAACGCACCGGAATATCGGGCAGGCCGTAGCCAGCCTCATCTTTCGATTCCCAGGTCTGTCCGCCGTTGCGGGTTAGCCAGATCGACCTGGTGCCATAGCTCGATATCGTAACCAGCATTTCGTCGTCTGTAGCACCCAGTTCAATGCACGACACGTAGCCGGTAAAATAGCCTGGTATATTAGACGTAATTGACGTGGTAGTAGCCGTAAGCTGGTCTGTGTTGGTAACCTTATAAACAGCACCGTACCCACCCAGATAAACCGTGTTGGGCTGACGTCCCGCCCGGATCAGGTACGTAACATTGTTTGGCGCAAACAGTGTTGTGAGCGTATTGGTGGTACCCACATTACTCACCTTATAGAGCTGGGTGCCGTTGTTCATAGACTGATTGAAGGCATACAGGGTATTGGTGCGCGAATCGTAGTCGGCTGGGTTAATAAACTGCCCGGCTCCATTGCACAGACCCGCTCTGTAGACCCCGTTGCTGTTGAACAGGTTATAGCTGTTGTACTGATACGAAGCAATCTGAATGTTGGGGTCATCCTGGTCAATGAATGACAGCATGCCGTCGCCGCCCTGAATGGTATTGCCGCTTACCGGCCCGGTAGCGCTGCTGAACACGTTGATGCTGCCATTATCCTGCGTGCCACCCAACAGGTAACCATCATTGGCACTGTTTTTTATGGCGACGGAATAAAACTGGGTTACGTTGTAATCACGATTGCGCGCCGAATAGGTTGGCTTTGGCACGGTAGCATTGCCGAAGTCACTACTATAGAAAACGCCGCCATCATTGCCCAGCAACATTTCGTTGGGCGCGTCGGGCCGAAACACAAACGTGTGCTGATCGGGGTGGGTGCCTTCCCAATACCCGGACTGGTAAGCCCAGGAGTTGCCACCATCCAGCGACCGGAAGGGTCGGTTAGTGCCCAGATACACTTGATTCGGGTTGGTGGGGTGAACGGTCAGCACCAGGTTATACCAGCTTTGTTCGCCCAGTGGCGCGGTCACCGATGAGGGCAGCGGCAGGTTTGTCCAGCTAGTGCCGCCGTCTGTAGAACGTAGCATGACAGACGCGCTAGCCGCGACAAGGTAGATCACCTGCCCGCCGCCTGACGTTGACGGGGCAAGGGCAATTTCGGCGCGGTACCCAAGTGGGTTGGCCTGCTTAACCTCCCAACTGCTGCTACCACTGCTCCGCCGGTAGACCAGGCTACCCTGTGCAACGGCAAACAGCGCGCCATCTGTAGCCAGGTCAATATCGGTGATGTTGTAGACCGAACCGGTTGTTGTACCGATACTGCGGGCGGGCACCAGATCAAATGTCCATGAGGTGCCCCCGTCGGTAGATTTTACCAACCCGCCCCAGGTAGCCGCGTAGACGGTGCCCCCCGGCGCAACAACCAGCCGGTAAATAGCCTGAAATGCCCCGGCTATTGTGGCCAGATCGCCGTTGTTTATGGGCACAGTGGCGGTTAGTCGGCTCCAGGTCTGACCGCCATCGGTGGTTTTCCAGATACCGCCACCCTGCACACCATCCATATTGTAGTAGGCCTCGCCGGTACCTACGTACATGATGTTGGGCTGGCTGGGGTCATAGGCCATGCTTGTAACGGCAATATTCTCCCAAAGGTCACTTGCTTTCTGCCACGACTGGTTGGGGTTGGTGATGTCATTGGTATACCACAGCCCGCCGGCCACGCCCCCGGCCCAGACCTTCTTTTTGGTCGGATCGTTGGGATCGAACATAAGCACGCGGGTACGACCACCAACGTTGTTGGGTCCCCGTTCGCTCCAGGTAATGGGATTGGGCAGGGTTGACGCAAAGTCGTTTTGCCGAATGCGCAGTTGCACCTCCCGGCGGGCTTGCTCAACGCGCTCCAGGGGCACGGTTTGTGTGAGTGGGTCCATCGTGCGCAACACCTCGACCTGATACCGGGCCAGCGGGTTGTCGGGTGGGGGCGTGGCGGGGGCCGTTTGCCCCCCTACTGTGGCGGTAAGCGCCGTGGCAAATAGTGCTCTGAATCGTTGCTGGAGGGCCGCGTTGTTGGCCTGCAGGCGACCCTCATGCTGAGCGCGAACCCGTTGCAGTGAATCGGCCTGCACCGATTGAGGTAATTGAATGGGGCTGCGCGTCTGGCTCAGTACCGCCAGTGGTAACAGCAGCAGGCTCAACAAATAAGCGACGAAAGCAGGTACAACGTTGCCCATATACGTTAGGTTAAACTAGTAATCAGTTGTCGATTATGTATAAACTCCAAGGCAATTTATTACATTTTACAAAAACTAAGTAGTCATACCAAGGCCCGCTTAGTTATTTCTACCACGCAGTTGTTGCAAACAGTAAAGCACAAAAAAAGGAGTTGGGCGGTGCCTAACTCCTTCATTGGTTTAGGTGTGTTTGTTATCCTACAGTTTCATTACCCGGTAGGTCACAGCTTGCCCGCCTGCCTGCACACGCAACAGCAATAATCCTGCCGCCTGCCCATCGAGGGAGAGTATAGTGGTGGGCTGACTGGTGAATTGCCGGTGCGTGATTAGCCCGGCCAGATCAATCAGTTCGAGGGTGGCGGGCTGGGTGAGTAGCGCCGGGTCGATGCGCACGGTGATGCTGGCGGTGGCCGGGTTGGGAAACGCCGATATACTGCCGCCCAGCGGTTCAACGGCCAGGACAGGGTTTACCGTAATCACCGTTCGGGCCAGTGTACCAGTGCTGGCACCACAGGCATTGCTGAGGACCGTTAATTTATAAGTTGTTGTTTTTAAGGGCTTTACATCAATTACGTACGGACTGGTATTGGTCGTAATAGTCTGCACGGCACCAAGCGCGTCGGTGCTGTCGCGGTAGGCGAATGTCCAGGGACCGCTACCGCCGAGTAGTACCGAGAGTTTGGCCGTCTCGCCCGCCAGTACCGCCGTGGGGGTAGCCGAGAGCGACGCCGTAGGGGTGCCCTGTACGGTCAGCAGCGTAGGACTGATGCTGCCGTTGATGGGGATTTTGGGATTCGTAGCCACCACCCGTACCCAGTAGGTGCCTGCCGTGGCGGTGGCCGGAATCGTACCCGAAATCTGACCATTGCCCATCAATAAGTTGCCCAGTTCTATGTAGTTGGCATTGGCCGTGTCTGCTACGGGGCGGGCCATCTGGAGGCGGAAGCTATTGCCCGGGTTAAATGCACCCGTCGTCTGGAAATTGGCCAGTAACGACGCTCCGGCGCATAAGCTACTGCTGCTCAGGCCCTGCGTGCGGATGGTGGGTACCAGCACGGTGATCGTGACGGCACTTACGGGCAGGCCCGCCCCGCAGCTATTACTTACCTCGGCTACCTGATACGTAGTGGTTTTATCGGGCAAAATCAGGATAGTGGTGTCGCGCTGAGCTGCGCCACTAAACCCGTTCGAGAGTTTGAAGCGATAAGGTCCCGCCCCCGTAAACACCAGTTTAACAGGCACCTCCTGACCCAGATTCGCCGTGGTACTACCGGTAAGCGCGAGTGTAGGGGTGGCCTGCACCACCACCCGGATCGCCAGCCGCTGACTGATACAGCCGTTGGCGTTGTTCTGCGCCACATAATACACGTCGCCATCCGCATTTTTCGACACGTTGATGGTGGGCGGCGTAGGGGCAGCGGTTGACGTAACGCCGTTGGGGTCGGTCCAGATCAGGTTAGTGCCCGTGGCCACCAGCGGTGAGGCCACCGCGCCCCGGCAGAGTTCTACCCGCGGGGTCGTGGTGGTGGGCGTAGCCGCTGCGGGCGACACCGTCACCGTTACCGATGCCCGCGGCCCTTCGCACCGGTCGAGCGACTGTACTACCTGATACACAAACGTACCCGTCTGGGCCGTGGCGGGCAGGATGCTTGCACCCGTAGCCGCCGTACCGCTCAACGCCGTGCTGCTTACCACTGCGCCATTTGGGTCATACCACACAATCTCTGACCCAGCCGTGGTGATGCTGGCAGTCAGCGGGGTAGGCGGCTGATTCTGGCAATACGCCACTGCCGCGCTGGCAACGGAGGGCAACGTTGGCCGGGGCTTTATCTCTACTACCAGGTAAGCTATGGAACTGCTTTGTTCGGGCGGGTTGCAGCCTTTTTTGTCGTCGATCACCACGTACCGAACATTATAGAGTGCCTTGCCCGGCAGCAGGGGATTGATGGTGGGGGGGGTAAAGGTTTTTTGCGCCGTGGGTGCCAGGCCGTTGCCCACATCATATTGAATCCGGTAGTTATCCGGGGCCGCGTTGACCAGGTCCGACAGCACTACCGCCTTATCGTTCTGGCAAAATGTGTACTGGTACGTGTTGGGCGCAATGAGCTGCGCTGCCAGCGTAGGCGCACCCGGCGGTGTCCGCACCGTGAGCGTGGTACTACTCGCCGAGCCCACCGTAGCCGGGTTGCTGGCCACCACCCGAACCCGGTAGTTGCCCCCCGCCGATACGGAAGCCGGTATGGTGGTCTGTAGCGCATATTGGCCCGTTGTGGCATCAAACGTGGGCGGAGTAGAGCCACTAAGGCTGGTGTAATCGCCGCCGCTGCTGAGTTGTGCGGTATACACGTTGCCCGTAGCAACCGTACCGGTTTGAGCAAAGGATACCGTGAGTGACGTACCCGCACAAACACTACTCACAGACAACGGAAGGGTGGTAATGGTGGTCTGGGCGTAAAGCGAAACACAACCAACGCTCAGCAACAGCGCGAGCAGCAAACGGAGTACATGTAGCAACATATGGGTTTGGGTGGGTATTAACGAGGCACAGGGCAGCAGCCCTCATCGTGCAGTCAATTATGACGTAAAAAGGAGACAAAGGCAACTGCCCATGCCAAAAACGCTGGCGGATACCAACGGTCAGCGAACGTCCAGTTTATTGGGCAAATCTAGTGGTACAGCTAGTATTATTTGGCAAATGGTGGCGAAATCTACACGCTGAACAGCCATTGAGGCGAGTAACAAAATAAGCTGTTACTAACTGATAATTAGTAGGTTACGCAAATTAATCGAAAACCTGAATAAGGGCTTTAATCGTAACGAAGCGGTAACCTGCCCGTAACACTGAGGTAATACTGTACCGGTAGTTTTGCAGCGCATTCAGTGGATGCAAAACCAATATGAAACCATACATACTCTTTTTCTCACTGTTGCTAACCGCAACCGCAGCCTTCTCCCAGACGGGCGTTCTGCGCGGCACCATCCGCGACGGCAAGACCAACGAAGCCATTATTGGTGCCACCGTACAGATTATGGGTACGGCCACACCCATCGGCGGCAGCACCGACGTAAACGGACAGTTTGAGCTAAGCAAAGTACCTGCCGGGGTGCATAGCGTTCAAATCAGCTATGTGTCCTACAAAACCAAGACGGTCCCCAACGTGCGGATCGAATCAGGCAATTCAACGGTGCTGGAAACTGATTTGGTAGAAGACAACCAGCAGTTGCAGGAAGTAGTGGTGCGGGCCGGACGAGCCACCAACACCGAAATTGCCGTAGTGACCGAGATCAAGCAGATCAAGGCCATGGCCGTAGGGGTGTCGGCGCAACAGATTCAGAAATCGCAGGACCGCGACGCCGCCGCCGCCATCCGCCGGGTGCCGGGCGTCAGTATTGTCGATAACCGGTTTGTGCTGATTCGCGGCATGGGCGCCCGCTATAATTCGGTGCTTATCAACGACGTCATCACCCCGTCGAGTGAAGTCGATACACGCTCGTTTTCATTCGACCTCGTGCCCAGCAACATCATCGACCGGATGATCGTGTACAAAACGGGGCTGGCCGAACTGCCGGGCGATTTTGCGGGCGGCGCCATCAAGATTTACACCAAACGCCGTCCCGAACAGAATTTCTTCGACGCGGGCCTGACCATCGGTTACCGGGGCAATACCACCGGCCAGTCTGTGCAGACCCACAGCCGGGGTGGCCTGAACTGGCTGGGCCTCTGGAGCGCCGATCAGCAGATTCCGAGCAGTTTCCCGGCCCGTGCGGGTGACTTCAACAACCTGAACTCACTGCAACGCGCCGCCTATGCCCGCCTGCTACCCAACAACTGGGGGATGGAACAGGCCATGGTAGCCCCCGACATCCGGCTGGCGCTGAATTTTGGCCGCCGGTTCGACGTGGGCGACGTGCGCATCAGCAACCTTACGAGCATAAACTACGCCATGACCAATCAGGCCACGACGACCGACCTGAGTGTTTACGACAGCGAACTAGCCGCCAACGTACCCTCACAGCGGTACGTCGACAACGGGTATGCCCGCGGCACCCGGCTGGGTATTCTGCACAACTGGTCGGCCCGGATTTCGCCACTGTTCAACCTGGAGTGGAAAACACTGTTTAACCAGCTCAGCACCACCGAAACCGTAGCCCGCACCGGGCAGCAAATTGCCAACGACCTCGACGTGCGTAGCTATTCAGAGCGCTTCGAAAACCGCAGTATCCTAACCTCACAGCTGGCTGGTGAACACACCATCAATGATCTGACTAAAGTCAACTGGATTGGCAGTTTTGGCTTCACGGGCCGCTGGGAGCCTGACTGGAAGCGGGTGCGTTACATCCGGGCACTGGGCACCACCAACCCGTTTGTGATTGCCACACCGCAAGACCCCACCCCCAACGAAGTAGGCCGGTTCAACTCCATCCTGCACGAGTACTCGTATTCAGGTATTGCCAACATCGAGCATACGTTTGGCAACCCCACCGACCGCGAACCGAACCGGATCAAAGCCGGCGTGTATTACGAACAAAAAAACCGTGATTTTGCCGCCCGTTTCTACGGCTACAACTCCGTGGGCGACAACTCGATCAACGTGCGGTCACAGGAGCTTGGTCAGGCCTTTTCGTTCCAGAACGTGAATGGTTCCAACGGACTCACCCTCCGCGACGGCACCCGCGACCTGGATTCGTACCGGGGCCTGAACACCTATTATGCGGCTTACGTGAGTGGCGACGTATCGTTTGGTGCCCGTACCAACCTGACGGTGGGTTTCCGGGGAGAGTATAACGATCAAAGCGTGCGGGCTAACATCGTCAACGTCGACACGCGGCTGGTGTCGAACAGGATTTTCAGCCCGCTGCCCTCACTCAACCTGACCTACAAGCTCACTGACCGGGCCAACCTCCGGCTGGCCTATTCGTCGACCATCAACCGGCCTGAATTCCGGGAGCTGGCCCCGTTCAACTACTACGATTTCAACCAGTTAGCCGACATTCGGGGTAACACCACGCTGACCACCGCTACAATTCAGAACGTCGATGCCAAGTGGGAATTCTACCCCACATCGGGCGAACTGATCTCGGTGACGGGCTTCTACAAGCACTTTAAAAACCCCATTGAATCGCTGCTGTTGCTGCAGCCCAACAGCCTCGCCTACACGTTTATGAACGCCCAGTCGGCGCAGAACTATGGCGTGGAAATCGAGGTGCGCAAAGGCTTTCCCAACGCGGCCAGTGCTTTCCTGAAAAACCTGTCGGTGGTGGGAAACCTCTCGCTGATCAAGAGCAAAGTGACCGTAGGCGACGTGGTTACCGCACCTGACCTGGGCGGCGAAATACAGCAATACCGCGGTCTGACGGCCAACGAACGTCCCCTGGCCGGGCAGTCGCCTTACCTCTTCAACGCCGGTTTATACTATGCCGCCCCCAAATCGGGCTGGCAGGGCAACATCCTCTACAACGTATTCGGTCAGCGGGTGTTTGCGGTGGGCAACGCGCAGAACCCCACCATCTACGAGATGCCCCGCCACGTAGTAGACCTCAACCTGAGCCGCACGTTTGCTAACCGAATCGAGCTGCGGCTGGGTATCCAGGACCTTCTGAATCAATATGTGCGCTTCGCGCAGGACTTCAACCGCGACGGTGTCATTGGCAAAGACGTAACCTCACAAACCGCCAATGCCGACCAGGACGTGCGCAAGTTCCGCCGGGGCAGCTACTATACCGTATCAGCCATTTACACCTTTGGTCGCCGCGTGATCGTACCGTAACGGGTGCGATTGGGGTACGAAAAACTTTTCCATCAACTCAAGTCAACCCCTTATGCAAGTAGCCAGCAAACTCGCCTACGCACTGCTCATCCTTTTCGGACTAACCATTGCGTTCAGCGCCTGCAAGAATAACGACCAACCGGCCCCGGTGTTGGGCATTACGGGCATCAGTCCCGCCACGGCCCCTGTTAATGGCACGGTGGCTATTACGGGCACTCAGTTTAGTGCCACACCCGCCAGCAACACGGTAACGTTTGGTGGTAATGCCGTGGCCGAAATTCTGTCGGCCTCAACAACGCAGCTGGTAGTACGGGTACCCGCCAACGCACAAAGCGGGGCTATTTCAGTAACAACCGGCGGGCAAACCATTTCCAGCACGCAGGTTTTCTCGCTGGGTACGCGCGCTGTTGTGCCAAAGTCGCTCACCATAACGGCCAACGAAACCTGGACGTCCGATAACGTTTATCAACTCAACGGGTTTGTGTATGTCCGGTCGGGGGCCACCTTAACCATTCAGCCGGGCACGATCATCAAAGGCGGCGGCCGTGATGCAGACCCATCGGGACAGCAAAAAGGGGGCACCCTGATTATTGAAGCCGGGGCTAAGATTGACGCCCGCGGCACAGCCACCAACCCCATTGTATTCACATCGAGCAAGCCAGCCGGCCAGCGGGGCTACGGCGACTGGGGCGGCATTGTCCTCATTGGCAAAGCGCCGATCAACCAGCCGGCAGCAACGGGCTTCGAAGGGGGCATTTCGGGGCAGACGGGCAGCTATAGCGACGTTAACGACAATTCAGGCATTATGCAGTATGTGCGGATCGAGTTTCCCGGTATCGCCCTGCTGGCCAATAGCGAAATCAACGGCCTGACGCTCTACGGCGTGGGTGCCGGTACCACCATCGACCACATTCAGGTGTCGTATTCGGGTGATGATTCCTACGAATGGTTTGGCGGAACGGTCAACATGAAGTACCTGGTAGCCCTGCGTGGTTTCGACGACGACTGGGATACCGACTGGGGGTATTCGGGTAAAGTACAGTATGGCGTAGCCCTGCGCGACCCGAACGTAGCTGACCAATCGTCGTCAAACGGGTTTGAATCAGACAACTTCAAAGACAACGGCCAGCCTGCCACCGGCCCCAATGCAGGCTTACCCCTGACGAGTCCGGTGTTTGCTAACATGAGCAATTTCGCCTTCAGCAGCACACCGTCCAACGCCGTCACGGCGGGTGGTAGCGGTCCGTACCAATCGGGAATGCACCTGCGCCGCAACACCACCATCAGCATTTTCAACTCGCTGCTGGCGGGCTACCCGGAGGGGCTTCGTTTAGACAACGGCACAGCACCCGGCAACGGCACCGCCGCTAACATAGCTGCGGGTACGCTGCAACTGCGGGGCATCGTGCTGGCCAACGACGAGATTCCCAACTCGACCACGGTGGTGCGTGGGGCGGGCGGCATTACCAATGCCCAGGCGCAGGAGTTCTTCAATACAGCGGCGTTTGGCAACAAAATCGTGACGGCAGCCGACATTGCCACCCTGCTCTTCAACCCCGCCACGTTCACCCTCACCGGTCCCAACTTCCTGCCCGGTACGGGCTCTCCCCTGCTTACGGGTGCTGTCTGGGACGGCAAAGGTGCCGACGCGTTCTTTACCAAAGAACCTTTCCGCGGTGCTTTCGGCACGGCCAACTGGACTGCCGGCTGGACCAACTGGGACCCGCAGAATACCCCTTACAACTGAGTTTATTTAGTTCAATTCATATTGGTGTCGCGAAAAAGACCGGAGGCTTTGCTTCCGGTTTTTTTATGTCAGCGACAACTTCATACCCTCGTGTGAGGTCACAAACCCCAGCGACTCGTAAAAGCGCAGGGCGTCGGGACGCTTCTTGTCTGTAGTGAGTTGCAGCAGGTGGGCACCGCGTTGTTTGGCCCGATCGATGGCATACTCGAAAATGGCCGTTCCCAGACCCCGTCCGCGGTGCGTTGCTTTCACCCGAACGGCCTCGATCTGCGCCCGGATACCACCCTGGTAAGTCAGGTATTGGATGAACGTAAGGTGAAACGTGCCCACTACCTCGCCGCCCAGTTCCACCACCGTTAGCTCCTGTTGCGGATCTGTGTGGATAACGTCAAAAGCCTGTTGATAACTAGCCGGCAAGGGCAGTTGAAACGCTTCACGCCCAGCGCCAAGTACATCATCAGCCAGGAGTTGCACAATGGCGGGTAGATCAACTTCGGTGGCTAGGCGGTAGGTCAGGGCCATGTAGAATTAAGGTTGATGTAGGTATGAAAGGGGCATATCCCAACAGATATATAGCCCAGCGAATAGCCAGTAAAGCATGCCTGTGGCATGCTTTACCACAAAAAAACGCCCCGCAAGTGCAGGGCGTTTTTTGATTACCAATATGAGATTAGAAGATTGCATCAGAACAGCAACCGGGCTCCGAACTGCATTTGCCAGCGCGAGGCCAGTTGGTCGATTGAATAGGGCGCCGTAGGGTTGCTCCAGCGGAAGGTTGGGTCGCCGGTGGCGGGGTTGGTGATCCGGCTCAGGCCCACCGAGGCGGTCGAGTTGAACGTGTTGGGCGAGAAGTAGTAGTAGCCCAGCTTGTTATCGATCAGATTCAGCACGTTGAAAATGTCGTAGTTGATCTGAAGCGCTTTGCGGCCTCCCAGCTTGATTTCGTGCAAAAAGCGCAGATCCATGTTATTGTTCCAGGGAGTGCGGCCCGTGTTGCGCTCGGTGAAGTTGCCTTTGCGGGTGCTCAGGTACGGATCAGCGTTAACGTAGTTCAGGAAGTTCTGGGCCTGCGTAGGGTCGGGGATCAGCTTTTGCGCTTCGGTCAGATCACGCGGAATGTAGGCCAGACCAGCCGCCTGCGCCGTACCAGCCGTGTTGGCGTTGACATAACCCCAGGTGAACGGGCTGCCCGACTGCGCCGAATAAAACAGCGTGATCGTGGTGGCGTTGGTGGTGTTCCAGTTCAAACGGTAGTTCACATTACCCACGATCCGGTGCCGAATGTCGAAGTTCGAGTAAGCCAGTTTGGGGTCGTTGGGCGTGAGTGACTGATTCAACTGCCAGTTCGACTCCATCGAGTTCCGAATACCGTTTGAAATGTCGAATGCTTCGCCGTAGGTATAGGCCGCCGAGAAACCAAAGCCCGTAGGAAACTGCCGTTGCAGCTGAGCTGTGAGGCTGTAGCGGTACCCTTTGTTGGTGTTGCTCAGCATGTAGGCGTTTGAGAAATTGCTGTTAATCCGTTGCGCCCCTGCCGTACCGTTGCGGGCCAGGTAGATCGGCTGCTGACGGTCAACATCATAGCTATAATACCGCACCGTGTCTTTGGTGTTCACCTGCTGGAACTTGATGTCCTGAATTACCTGCGTATACAGGGCTTCCAGCGTCAGTTTGTAACCGCCCACCGTGTAATCAACGGCCAGGTTGTTCCGCCACATCTGCGGCATCTTGAAGTTGTTGTCGATTAAGTCTACCTGCGTGGTGCGCGTACCGGCGTTGGCCGCGTTGAAACCAGCCGCACCGCCGGTTTTCGGGTCGAGGGGATCACCTTTGGGGCGGGTGGCGGCAGCCGTCGTGGCAATGTTGTTATAATCATACGCGCCAAAACCTACGCCGTCGTTGTAGTAGGCATAGCCCAGCCAGGCAAACGGAATCCGGCCCGTAAACGTACCCGTCCCACCCCGAATCACCACGCTCTTATCGCCCTTCACGTCATAGTTAAAGCCCAGCCGAACAGACGGTTGCAGGATGTTCAGAAACTTGTTGTTGATCTGGTTAATGGGCGTAGCCGTGGTGTAGGTAGTACCGTAGTTACGGTCGAGCACCGTGGCGGGCACCTGCGGGTTCAGCGTGGGTTGGCTGCCCAGACCCGAATAGTCGAGGCGAACACCCGGCGAAATCCGCAACCGGTTGGTTAGCTGAATATCATCCTGGAAATAGACGCTCAACAAATTCACGTTGAACCGGGCGTAGGGGTTATTGAACTGGTAGTCGCGGTTGTTCTGGTCGCCATTGAAGGCATATGACCCGCGAACCCGATTGGGTTGTTTGCTCAAAAACGCATCCAGTGCCGAAGTGGTAGTGGTTACGCCCGCCGTGGTTGTGTTGAAATCGCTGTAGGCAATACGGCCGTTCAGCGAGTTCACAAAGCCGTAGTCGATACTATACAGTTCGTTGTGGGTGCCCACCGTGAAAGCGTGTTTGCCCTTGAAAAACGACAGGTTGTCGGTAATCTCGAAGGTGTTCTGCTTCATGTTAAACACAGTAGCTTCGCGGTCATTACCCAGCAAAATGGTGCCGCCGTTGTAAGCAATTTCCACCTGCGGAAACGACGGCTGGTTCGAGAGTGGCGTGCGGTAGTCGTGAATGGTTGAGTACCCCAGAATCAGGCTGTTCGAGAAACCCAGCGCGCCACCAAACCGGCTTTTCAGTTCGGCGACGGTGCTGCTTTGGTTGTTATTCTGCCGGAAGTCGATGCTGCCGAAGCGGAAATTCTGCGCGTCGCGCTCCAGGTTGGTAGCCTCTGAAAAGACCGTGTTGTTACGGAGCGTTAACTGATGCTTGTCGGAGATATTCCAGTCGATGCGGTTGAAGAATTTCACACTACCCGAATAGATGCTGTAGGGCGATTGAAACGATCCTGCATCGAGGCCGTAATTCTGCTGCACAAAGTCGCTGATGCGTTGTGCCACAGCGGCATCTTTGATAAGCGACCCTGCCGTGCCCGCCTGAAACAGCACCGGGTCACGGCGGTTGGTGAACTCTTCGTTGGTGAAGAAAAACAGTTTGTTCTTGATAATCGGTAGCCCCACCCGGAAGCCCGTTTGCAGGTCGTGGAACGAACTGGGTACGGCGTTATTGGCCCCGTCGGCGGGGCTATACTGACCCACCAGACCGGCAGACCGCCCATACGCGTAGACCGAGCCCATCACGTCGTTGGTACCCGACCGCGTCACGGCGTTGACCGAGCCACCCAAAAAGTTACCAATCTTCACGTCGAACGGGGCCAGGTACACCTGCACGTCCTGGATGGCATCGAGCGAAACCGGGTTAGTGCGTGTGCTTGAGCCCGGCTGCCCCGACGACCCCGACTGCCCACCCAGCGACGGGCTGAACCCGATGGCGTCGTTGTTGATCGTACCGTCGATGGTGACGTTGTTATAGCGGAAGTTGGTGCCCGCAAAAGAGTTGTTGTTGCTGGCCTGTGGTGTCAGGCGCGTTACGTCCTGAAACGAACGCGAGAGCGTAGGCAGTTGACGAATACTCTGCTCGCCAATGTTGATGCCCGCGCCCTGCTTGTCGCCACCGCGATTGGCCGTGATGACTACTTCAACAAGGGTTGTATTTTCGTCGACCAGCGTAACGTCATTACCCGCGTTAGCACCCAGTTGCAGCGTCACATCGCGGCGGGTTTCGGTCTTGTAGCCCACAAACGTGATGACCACTTCATAGGGACCACCGGGGTTGGCGTTGAAGATGCGATAACGCCCGTCGAGGTCAGTGGTGGTGCCGTACTTAGTGCCGGTCGGCAGGTTGGTTAGCTGGACGGTAGCACCGGGTAGCCCTTCCCCTTTTTTGTCTGTAATACGCCCTTCATACGAACTTGTAGTGACCTGAGCAAAAGTATAACTAATTGATAAACAGCAAAATAACAGTATTGATAAAGCCTTCATATCGGGTGATTTTAACACCACAAAGGTGGACGGACCACATTAGGCCGAGGTTAAAAAGTCGGCCAAACACTGTTATCAAACTGTTAAATCAACGCGCTACATTTAAATCATAGTTAATAGTATCTGACGTTCTGCCACGCCTTAAGCCCCGCCTGCTACTAACATAACCTCTTCATTTCTGACCGAGATTGGCGTTTCGGTCTGCCAACAACCTATATTGACTGTAAGAGGCGTCCCTATCTCGTTACGCTAGTCAAACCACTTCTCCCACTCGGCACTTTCTGCCCGTTCCAGCAGTACCAGGCCGGCTTCGTCATAAATCATGTGCAGTCCCACAAATCCCAAGTGCTCATTCAGCAGGTCGTCGAGGGGGGCGGTGCCGGTGATGCAGGTGTCGAAATACCAGTCGAGGGGGTCATTAGCTACTTCGGCCACGATGGCGCGGTAATCGGCGTAGGTGTAGCCGATAAAGGGTTTACCAAAACGCACCCACAGCAGCCGCATTACGTCGTCGAGGGAGCGGGTATGGTTTGTTTGTCGGCGGAGGTGCAGGTCCAGAATTAGCGATACGATAGCCCCCTTATGATACACCGACACTTTGCGGTCCGGAACGCCCTTCACGTAACCGTCGAGCCAGAGGTCATACGATGATTCGGTAAGCGACAGGGCGGCGTGGCTGGCCTGCTCGAAATGCCGTTTCAGAATTACCAGCAACTCTTTCAGGTAGGCTTCATCGTCGAAAACACTGGACCGGCGCAGCATCAGGTCGCCGTAGTAGGTAGTGATGCCCTCGGCCACGAAGCAGGTGGTAAAGTAATTCTCGCGGGTGAGATCGTAGGGCAGCAGTTCGGCGGGACGAATACGGCAAATGTTCCAGGTGTGAAACAACTCGTGTGAGGCCACGCCCAGCAGGTCTACATACAGCCCCTCCCCTTCCGTATCGGGACCCAGCACCAGATGCGTACTGTTGCGGTGCTCTACCCCGTGGTAATACGCCACGGGCAAAACGACCGTCAGAAAATGGTAATCGGCAGAAGGAAACTCACCAAAAAGTCGGATCTGCGCCTCGGTGAACCGGGCGAAATCGCGGCTCATCCGGGCGGCATCAAAGGCACCCGGCCAGTTCTGAATCCAGATGGTCATGGGTACGCCCGCTACGGCATACTCTACCGCCCAAACCGATCCCGATGCAATAAACGGACTATCAACCAACGCATAATAGTCGCTGGCAGTCAACGTCTTATGTTCATCTAACAGACCACCTGCAAGTTGCCATTGGTCGGGAACAGCCAGTGTGAGGGTACACGGTTCAGCCAACCGGCCTTCGGCGTAGACGCAGAGATTAACGGGGTTTACGCTCCAGAAACGCTCGTCGGCGTAGCTGCTGCCCGCATCAAGTTTATGGTCGCCTGCCAGCAAGCCAAAGTAGTTGTAACGGGCTTCGATGGCCGTTGCTCCCGCCGTTTCCACACGCCACCGGTCTTTGGTCACCTTCCAAACCCGCAACGCATGTCCATCCTGATCGACCACGCCAAACGTCCGGATGTTTTTGGCAAAATGCTGCAACTCATACCGGCCCGGTCGCCAGGCGGGCAATTGTAAATCAACCGTATCACCCACCACATCATCGACCCGGCAGGTTACGGCAAACGAAGCGTCGGCAAGGGCAGCGAGGGTGTAGTGCATAAAGTGGGTTACAGGTTCAATGGCTAACGTTTAACGTTATTTCGCACTTAGCCGGGTAGTACGCGAAGCAACGTTAAACGTTAGCCATTGAACTGTTTTAGTCCAGATCAATATAGTACGGTTCTTCGGCCATTTCGTCGAGAGCGGCTTGGGCAACTACGGCGTCGTTTCCCTGTTCGGTGACATCGGTTTTTGCTTCCTGAATCCGCTGGGCAAACAACCCGGCAACGGTTAGAGCCAATGCACCGGCAACACCCGCCACGAGGTCGTTCCGGCCATATTGCTTGGCGGCCACGCCTGTGAACCCCGCCACAAACGGCAACAGGTAGTAGGGATCGTTCAGCTTTTTCGACACCGCCAGTCCAATGCCACCCAGAATGCTCAGCGCACCCACGGCATAGGGCTCGGCCTGTTTGTGGCCTACCCGGTAACCCGCCTCGATGAGCAGATTGGTAACGGCCAGCCCCGAAGCTACAGTGGTCCAGCCTGCGTACAGACCAACCGTGCGCTGAAACGTTTTTTCGGGCTCGTCTACCTCCGTTTTGCCTACTTCCAGCGCCTGGTGGAGGCCAAGCACGGTGGGTAGCTGGGCTATTGTGACCACATTAGCCGCCACACGGGCGCTCTTTTCGCCATGCGAAAACAAGCTGCCATACACGGCATTCAACACGTAGTTGGCCACCAGCCAGGGGCTTGCCTTTTCGTAACGCTCGTTGTTGACCTGTGACGGCAGGGCCTGATGCACCGCCAGGCCCAGGGTCCCCGCATAAATGCTCGACCACATAACGGGAAAGGTAGCGTTGGCCGGGGTGGTGAGGTTGGCGTCTAGTTCGCCTTCAAAAACGGGTGCTACTTCACTACTCTTTTTGCGGTTTCGGCGACTCGTCAGCCACGAGGTGCCGATAATGCTGCCCACGACCAACACGGCGGTGGCCCAACGACTAATTTTTGTGTTTTCCATGACATAGCCGCCGAAGCGGAGGTTGAGTTAGTTAACTACCTGAACTAACCCGACCCATGCTGGCAATGTTGGAAAAAAAGGAGGAAAGGAGGAAGGCAGGAACGGAGGAAAGGATGGCTGGCGCAAGTGTATTGCTCTCGCGCCAGCCATCCTTTCCTCCGTTCCTGCCTTCCTCCTTTCCTCCCTTACACCAACTCCCCCTTCATATAAAGCTGCACCTGCCCCGAAATGTCGACGCGGCTGCCGGTGGGGGTGTCGTGGAGTTTGCAGAGCAGGTAGCCGCCCCGCTTAGAAAGCTGGCGGGCGGTGAGGTCTGTTTTGCCAAGGCGTTGGCCCCAATACGGTGCCAGCGTGGTATGTGCCGAGCCTGTCACAGGGTCTTCGTCGATGCCCGACTGTGGCCCAAAAAACCGCGACACAAAGTCGACATCGGTGCCGGGCGCGGTCACGATGACCCCGCGGGCGGGTACGTTGGCCAATTCCCGAAAATCGGGTGAAAGTGCTTCTACATCAGCCTGGGTAGCATAAACGACCATGAAATCCGTTTTGCCCCGGTGAATTTCCAGCGGCTTTGGGCCACCCAGTCCACCGGCCAGCGCGGGTGGCTGCACGGACGATTTCAGCAGCACGTCGGCGGGGAAATCGAGGGTGAGCCAGCCCGACTCACCGCGACAGACCCGCAGCGGCCCACTTCGCGAGTCGAGGGTGATGTGGTCGGCTTCGGGTTTTTCTTCCAGGAAAAAGATGACGTAGCCCGTGGCCAGGGTAGCATGCCCGCATAGGTCCACTTCTACCGTGGGGGTAAACCAGCGAATGTGGTAGCCGGTGGCGGTGCGGATGTAGAAAGCGGTCTCGGCCAGGTTATTTTCGGCGGCAATGGCCTGCATCCGGGCGTCGGGTAGCCAGGTGTTCTGGTCGGTGAGGGGCACCACCGCCGCCGGGTTACCCGCGTAGAGTTGGTTGGTAAAAGCGTCTAGTTGGTAGATTGTCAGGGTAGGCGTCGGTGTCATTGGAACGAAATAGACAGGGTTTGTACCGTAGGATTAAGTTGTTGCAGGGCTGTGTTGTTCGACAGAAATTCAATATCGCCCATGACCGCTTCGAAAAAGGCCTGCTGGTTGTCGGGTACGTCGTGATCGAAGCCAAACGTAGCGCCGATAAACGTTTTGCCAGTTTTGGTTTCCAGGCTACCACCCCGCCAACCCGACGACTGCCCGCCGTAGTCCCATTCAAATCCATACAGATTGAAGGGTTTGCCGTTGATGGCTTCCACGTCGCGGAGTGTGCTCCCCACGCGCAGACCGTCGGCGGTGGCCCATTGCACGGTTTTTCCGGCAGCACCGGGCAGCAGGTCGTTGTTCTCGTCGCGGGCGGGCCGAATCAGCACCGTTTCGGGGCGGGCAAACCGCTTCTTATCGCGCCATAGCACATGCGCCTGGTCAGCGGTGTTGCGGTAGAGCGTAGTGCCGATGTCGAACTGGCCTTCTACGGTATAAATCGTGTCATGCACCACGTTGGCTTTACCCAGCAACCGGATCAGGCTGGCTTCACTGGCATCGGCCCGGATGGGGCCAACCTGCTGGCCGGGAACAATCAGAAAATCAGCCGACAGATCGTTGCTCTGCTCCATTTCCTCGGCAATATCATCGTCGCTGGCCACCGCCAGCAACCGGGCCGTATCGGTCATGGCGACTTCAGACGGCGCGCTTTTGCGTCCCTGACAAGCCAGGAAGACAACTGATAAAGCGAGTAATGTATAGGTGATTTTCATGGGCAAAAGAGGTGAGAGACAAGAGGTAAGAAACAAGAGACAAGAAATAAGGAACGGAAGAGACTCAACCATCTTGCCTCTTGAATCTCATCTCTTGCTTTTCCGCTCCCTACACAACGGCCTCGCGAAATGGTTTAATATCTATTTTGTCCCAGACGCCCCGCTGAATATACGGCTCATTGGCCTGCCAGTCGCGCAGTTGCGCTTCGGTCTCGAAATCGAGCAGCATAACCGAGCCAATCATCTGACCATCAGGACTAAGCAGCGCCCCACCAAGAATAAACTGCCCACCGGCTTTCAGGCGGGCGGCCCCGGCAAGGTGGTCGGCCCGGACGGCCATGCGGCGGCTGAGGGCGTCGGCATCGGTATGGTCGTAGGCATGAACAAGGTATTGCATAACAGGCTGGAATTAGGTCGGTTGGCAAGATACTGATTTGGCCGAATGTAGCGCAGACTTCAGCATGTTTGCGCTACATTCCCTTATCTAAGCTGCACACGTAGCTTTGCATACTATGAGACACGTTTTCCTTAGCCTGACCTTTCTGGTTACCAGTCTGTCTGCCTTTGCCCAACGCCCGGCGCTTACTATCGAGACCATCATGCAGGACCCTAAAAAATGGGTCGGCACCGCCCCGTCGGGGGTGTTTTGGGGCGACGATTCGCGGACGATCTATTTCAACTGGAACCCCACCGGTGCGGGTGAAAAAGCCCTCGGCGATTCGCTCTATAAAATTGACTTAACAGGTAATCGCACACCCGTGAAAGTGACCATTGCCGAACGGCGGTTGTTGCCTACCAGTGAAGAAAAAGTGCTTTACAACCGCGCACGGACGTTTCGGCTCTACGAAAAGTACGGCGACCTTTACCTGCTCGACCGGCGGGCCGGGCGGGTGCGGACCCTTACCAACACCGTTGAACGGGAAAGCAACCCAGCCTTTTCGGGCGATGAGACGGCCGTAATCTACACCCGCGCCAGCAACCTGTATCGCCTCGATCTGGCTACGGGCATGACTGATCAACTAACCAATTTTGACCCGGCCAAAAAACCTGACGCTACTAAGGCCAACGACCAGGAGTCGTGGCTGCGGAAAGACCAACTGGCCCTGTTCGACGTGCTCCGGCTGCGCAAAGCCAAACGCGAGCAAGGTGAACGCAGTACCAAATCAGAAGCCCCCCGCCGCCCCAAAACGATCTACACCGACGGACGCACCGTGACCAATGCCAGCCTCAGCCCCGACGGGCGCGTGGTTACCTACGCGCTGATGAAAGCCCCCACGGGTGCCAAAACAACCATTGTGCCCAACTACATGGCCGAGTCGGGCTTTACGGAAGACCTGCCCGCCCGCACCAAAGTAGGCGCGCCCCTGGCGGCAATGGAACTGATGGTGTATGACATTGCCCGCGACACGGCTCTCTCGGTGAGCCTTGCCAACCTGCCCGGCATCACTGACAAACCCGATTTTCTGATGCCCGCCGCCGTTACCAGCGGCTCGGCTACGGTGGCGGGACAAGTATCGGTGGCCACCAGTGAAAAGGCCGCGGGAGCGGCTGCGACAAAAGACACCACACGGCAGAGTTCAGCCAAAAAAGGGCCTACAGCGGCTAACCGGGCCGTTTTTGTCAGTGTGCCGGTCTGGGCCGAAGGTGCCGCTGCCCAGTACGCCGTGCTGGTGGTGCGGGCCGTAGATAACAAAGATCGCTGGATTATGCTGCTCGACACCGAGAAACCCACCGTGCTTAAGCTCCTGGATCGGCAGCGCGACGAAGCCTGGGTGGGTGGTCCGGGCATTGGCGGCGGAGGCGGCGCGGGCACACTCGGCTGGCTCGATGCACAAACAATTTATTTCCAGTCCGAGGTGGATGGGTATTCGCATCTGTATAGCCTGAACGTGCTGACGGGCGAAAAAAAGCAGCTAACCAAGGGCAAATTTGAGGTACAGCAAGTGACGCTTTCGGCCGACAAAAAAACGTTTTACCTCACCACCAATGAAGTTCACCCCGGCGAACAGCACCTCTACCGCATGGCCATAACCGGCGGCGACCGGGTGCGCCTGACCACGATGACCGGTGCAAACGAGGCCATACTCTCCCCCGACGAAACGCAGATTGCCTTCCGCTATTCGGCCAGCAACAAGCCGTGGGAGTTGTTTTTAATGGAGGAAAGGAAGAAAGGAGGAAAGGGTAAAAAAAGCCAGGTTGACAGCGCATGGATGGGGCCGATTCAACTCACCACCAGTACGACGGAGGCATTTCGGGCGTATGCGTGGCGCGAGCCGCAGGTGCTTACCATACCCGCCCGCGACGGCGAACCGATCTATGCCCGGCTCTACAAACCGGCCCCTGATGCACCAGTGAAGGCTACGGGCAAAGCCGTGATTTTTGTGCATGGGGCGGGGTACTTGCAGAACGCGCACAAATGGTGGAGCCAGTATTACCGCGAATATATGTTCCATAACCTGCTGGTAGACAAGGGCTATACGGTGCTCGACATCGACTACCGGGCCTCGGCGGGGTATGGTCGTAACTGGCGCACGGGCATCTACCGATTCATGGGTGGCAAAGACCTCACCGACCATGTGGACGCGGCAAACTGGCTGGTGAAAACGCAGGGTATCGACGCCAACCGGATTGGCATATATGGCGGGTCATACGGTGGGTTCATCACGCTCATGGCCATGTTCACTACCCCCGACGTGTTCAAGGCCGGTGCCGCGCTTCGCCCCGTAACGGACTGGGCCGCTTACAACCACGGCTACACCAGTAACATCCTTAACGAACCTTATGCCGATACGCTGGCCTACCGCCGGTCGTCGCCGATTTACCACGCCGCCGGACTGAAAGGCCACCTCCTCATCTGCCACGGCATGGTCGACGTGAACGTGCATTTCCAGGATGCCGTCCGCCTCACTCAGCGCCTCATCGAGCTAAAAAAGGAAAATTGGGAGCTGGCTCCCTACCCCGTCGAAGACCACGGTTTCGTGGAACCCACCAGTTGGATGGACGAGTACAAACGCATTCTGAAGCTATTTGAGGAGCGATTGTAAACTAGTTGATACGGAGTGCATGCTGGTTGGCTTCGCGCGTCGTGCCCTTCGACAGGCTCAGGGTGACGGGAAACTAGAGTCAACGTACCTGAACTGCTTCAGATGGCCTGTCACCCTGAGCCTGTCGAAGGGCACGACGCGCGAAGCCAACCAGCATGCACTCCGTATCAACTAACTTACGCTTACTATTTATCATAGACCGTTATGAGCACTTCATCAATGCCTGGAAGCAAACCTTCGGTTAGCAACCGTCTTCAACATCTGCTGGAAGCAAAGGAAAGCGAACCTGTTTCGGTAATGAAAGACGAGCTTGACTAAATCATTGAGCGCGACCAATTACGAATAAGCAAGGTGCTTTGGGTACGTGAGTTGGACCTGTTCTTATTTGTCCTCACAAATCGGCGAATCATCAGTCAGCCTTTGTCGATCTATCCAGTACTGCAAGTCGCGTCCGATGAGCAGCTGACCGATTACATTCTGACCACTTCGGGGGTGCATTGGCCCAGTTTGGACGCTGATTTGAGCTTGAGGGGACTGCTCATACAAGAAGCTGTGAAGCCCACGCCCATAGTCAGCTAATCACCGTTTCGTGGAGCCTATCAGTTGGATGGACGAGTACAAACGCATTCTGAAGCTATTTGAGGAGCGGTTGTAAATGTGCAGTATATTGCATATTTAAACAATATATTGCTTCATACTTGTTAGATGTTGTTTATGTTTGCCTGATGTGCAATACATTGCACATCAGGCAAACATAAACAACACTCACTTTGGCCACTGTCAGTATCAACGACGCAATAGTTCGTCGTCGGCAAAATCTTGGTATCCGCCAAGCCGATCTAGCCAGTTTGGCGGGTGTCAGTTTGCGGACGCTAATTGCTATTGAGCAGGGAGCGGCTAATCCGTCTATCGATACATTATCAAAGATCGTTGACGTACTTGGTCTGGAACTGACCCTCACAGTGAAATCATGAGAAGCGCAACGGTTTTCCTGAACGATGTCGTTGTTGGGCATCTCAATGAAGAAGAATCTGGCTATTCGTTTTGCTACGATGAACGGTTCCTGGCAACGCCCGATGCCCGGCCAATTAGCCTGACATTACCCTTGTCGTCATCGATGTATCAGACGGCGTACCTGTTCGCGTTTTTCGTAGGCTTACTTCCTGAAGGCTATAACCGATCTGTACAATGTCGCTTGTTGAAGATCGACGAAAACGATGATTTTGGCTTGCTACTAGCCGTGGCCCATACCGATACGATCGGGGCTGTTCGGGTGGTGGCCGCTTATCCCACTGGCCTATGAACCTGACCGAATGTCCTTCTTTATTGCAGTCAGGCTACCGAACCTACAGCCCAAAGGCCCTGAAGCAACTGTTCGATGGCGCGAAGGTGAGCCATACACTTCCGTTTCTGCACCAAGATATTCGGCGGAGTATTTTTCAATCAACCGGACCAAGCACGCCGCGACTGTCCATTTCGGGTGTGCAGGAGAAATATGGCCTGGTTCGTCATGAGAGATCTCTCCTCTTGCCAACCAGCAACGAACGGACCCAATATATCCTTAAACCCATTCCATCTGATTTAGACAACGCTACTGCCGTACCGGCTAATGAGCACCTGACGATGCAGATTGCTGGTCAGGTATATGGTATTGTCACGGCAGCCAACGGTCTTGTTTTTTTCGACGATAACGAGCCAGCTTTATTGGTCCGGCGGTTCGATGTGAAGCCCGACGGCAGCAAACGGCGGCAGGAAGATTTCGCCTCATTGTCGGGCCGCACCAAACAATCGGCAGGGCCTGATTTTAAGTATGAGGGTAGTTATGAACAGATTGCGCGATTGATTCATCAGTACCTGCCCGCTGCCCGGGTCGAGATTGAAAAATTCTTCCGGCTGGTGCTGTTCAACTACCTATTCTCTAACGGCGACGCACACCTAAAAAACTTTTCCATACTTGAAACCACCGATGGTGATTTTCTGCTTAGCCCCGCCTACGACCTCATCAACACCAGCCTGCACGTACATGACTCGGACATGGCCCTAAAAGACGGCCTCTTTGCTGACGACTATGCGACGCCGGGCAGTGAAGTCTACGGCTATTATATCTTCGATGATTTTCTGGAGTTCGGTCTGCGCATTGGCATGATGGAAAAGCGCATCCGTCAGCAGATGGCCCCGTTTCAGCAAGATCAGCCACGGGTGCACACCCTTATTGGACGGTCGTTTCTGAGCGAGGCGGATAAAGTAACGTACCTGGCTTCCTACGAATCACGGTTGAAACGACTAACGTATTCATTTCAGAATAGACTATAACTACTCAGTAGGTTTACTTATCTTGCCAGTACGCATTCAATACTTACTGGCTTGTCTATGTCAACACTCTACCGATTATTGGTTGTAGCCCTGCTGTGGCCGTATACCTGCTTAGCCCAATATAACCCCAACGTAACGGCCAAAGCCACGCCCGTCTGCGAAGGGCAACTCATCTACCTCTACGCCCAGTGGACACCGCCATCCGCGGGCACCACCGCTACCTTCTTCTGGAGTGGCCCCAACAGCTTTACCAGCAGCAGTTTTACGCCCTCGGTACCCTACAGCTCAGCGGCCATGAGCGGCCCATATAGCCTGACCATAGCCTATACCGGCACCAACACCGGCTTTGCCACCAGTAGCGTAACCCCCGCCCTGGGTACGCCCAAAGTGAGTGCCCTGGGGCGTACTACAGATTCACCTTACTGGTCAAAGGCAGTAGTCGCATGCGCACCCAGCAGTTTATCCTTAACCGCCGACTTCCAGGGGCATCCGGCCTCGACAATTTATCTCTGGACTGGGCCAAACAGTTATTCCAGCAATAGCCGATCACCCGTAGTTACCGGATCACTCGTACCCGCGGGACAGTATATTCTCACGGCTACGTTTCCAGGTACGTGTGGCACAGTAAAGGATACCGTCTCGCTGTCGCTACCACTATTACCAACGGTGAGTGCGACATCCTCAACTGGTAGTGGAGCTACCACAAACACATTTTGCCCTAGTGTGCCTGTTATCTTGAGAGTGGGTACCACTGGGAGTACGGCTGCGGTAGTCGCCTACGTTTGGACAACACCAACGGGGCTGACCGTTGGCACAGGTACCAGCGTTACGGTAACAAGCCCAAACGTAGCAGCCGCTAGTGCCGTGTATCAGGTACGTGGTTTCAGTTCGTGTGGCACTTCAACTTCAGCAACAACAACGGTAAATACAAGTAATAGCTCTGTCACCGCACTCGGCCGGGTTAATACTAGCTATAGTTCGTACATCACTACGTGCGCTGCAACAAGTTATAGCCTTGCTGTAAACGTGGCTCAACCACCCATCATTGCCTTCGCCTGGTCGGGGCCGAATAATTTTACCAGTACGCTTAATCAGCCTAATGTAACAGGGACACCAGTTCCGCCAGGTGCTTATAGTGTCGTTGTTACTCACGAAGGAGGGTGTACGTCCAACGGTGTGGCGACACTACAGTATGGTAACCCAACTGTCTATATGGGTTTCGCGCCAGAAATACGTACATGCGCCGGAACGCCCGTTACGCTAAGTGCCTTGCTTCAGTATGGACCGTCCACGATGAACTACACGTGGCGAGGCCCCAACGGGTTTGTTAGCAATGGGGCTACCATAACGGTTTCTAACCCATCAACAGGCCTATACTATGCTGATGCGGTTTATTCAGGGGCTTGCTCCGGCACAGCAACCAATTCAATACAGGTAATTATTGCCCCGCCTCCAGTAACGCCTACAGCCAAAACGAGTTGGAGCAGTGCCTACCAAGTAGCAAGTGCTACCTGTCCTACGACTCGCCTCGATCTAACAACAGACATTCCTGCTTCCGCTTCGGCCACCTATAGCTGGTCTGGACCGAATGGTTTTGTTAGTACCAATGCCGCTCCTTTTTTGGAGGGGTCGCCAGTGCCTGCTGGTGCATATTCAGTATCGGTCACTTTTCCCAACGGATGTGGCACTTCAACAGCTAGGTATTCGCTGATCTACAAGAAGCCCACGCTCACTGTTTATGAGGGTAATTCTAGGCCAGGTCGCTATTGTCCCGGCACTGCAACTTCGCTGTTAGTATTGGCTTCACCGAGCGGTATACCTTTTGTAGCCCAATGGGCAGGGCCAAGTAATTTCTCGGCGACTGGCACAACGGTAGAGATCCCCAACGCTCAGGCTGGCATCTATAGTGTAACAGCTACATTTCCAGCGAGTTGCTCGGCGAACTCCGTTGCAGTAAAAGAGCTAACCATTGGTCCGCCGCCTATCACGGTACAGGCGAGTGCCTTGTCCGGACAGATCAGCCAATCAAGATTATATACTGATGACGTGAACTACGCCTGTACGGGTACAGTCGTTCAACTTACGGCCTCGCCCACATCCGGTACGCCGGTTGCATATCGATGGCAGGGGCCAAACGGCTTCGCAGGGGTGTCAAGTCAAGTTACGCTACTGGCGATGACGTCAGCTCTGGCAGGTATTTATAGCGTCACAGCGCTATATGATGGCTTTTGCCAGGGATATTCGACAGAGTTTACTCGCATTGCTGCCCGGCCAGCACCTAACCTAATTGTGCAATGGGAGCGGTTAGCCTATTCACAAGGAAGCTCAGTAACTGATTATATAACCCCATTGGCTATTTGTGAGAGCAATCACCTTAGGCTGCGAACCGGTACGTTTGGCTTCGAAAGTGCATACAGTTATAGTAGTAACCTGCTTTGGGAAGGCCCAAATGGTTTCACTTCGAACGCACCCGATATTTATATCGCAAACCCTGATCCTGCTAAGGCAGGTCGCTATGTCCTGACAACCACCTATGGGCCAGCCTGTAACAATGCCGTTGTCAAAGACACAGCCTATGTGCTGTATGGTGTACAGCCACCCACAATACGGGCAACGCAACAAGTTGTTGCAGCTGGGGCATCAGTCACGCTATACGCCGACAATTGTAAAAGTTCTTATGCATATAAAATCGTGTGGTCTAATGGCATGGTAGGGCAAAGTATAACCGTGTCCCCAACTGAAACAACCACCTATCGGGCCACCTGCACTGTCAACATCTGCACCAGCAACCCCTCTGAGCCGCTGACTATTACAGTGTTGAATACCCCCGTCGCTGACGTAGCCTTGCGGATGAAGACAGACCGGCATGTGGCGAGTGTGGGCGAACCCATTTCGGTAACCATAACCGCCGTGAACGAAGGCACCGCCACGGCGTCTAACTTACAGGTGCTGAGTCGTTTACCTGCTTCGCTGGCCGTTCAGAATCTGGGCGATATGCAGGCCATTTCGGGCGGAGTGCAGGGGAGTATTGCGTCGCTGGCTGCGGGTATGACACAGAATCTGGCGTTTACCATCACCCAGCAGTCGCCAGGCAGTAGTCGGCTGGCGGCGCAACTTGTTTCGTCAGACAACCCCGACGTTGACTCATGGCCTAACTCCGGTACTAATGACGGGCAGGACGACGTGGCTTGGGTGAATCTCCTCACTACCCAACCGGGCGGCATAACCGAATCGCCAGAACCGTTTCCGGCGGTGCTGCCAGCGGCAAACACAGTACCCGTTACGCTACCAGATGGTTTAGTTGATTTGAGCCTTGCCCTGAAAACAAGCAACGCCGCGCCTAAGCCGGGGGATGTTTTTTCAGTTAGCCTGATCATCAGTAATGAACAATCGCGCCGGATGCTTACGCCATCGCTGCGGTGTCTGCTGCCGGCAGGCCTCACGTTCCTTAACGGTACAGGTGCGACGGTCGCAGGTCAGCAGGTAACTATTGCCGGGGGTGATTATTTCTGCGATCCATTTATCATTTATCAGTTTCTGGTGCAGGCCGTTAGCCTTGGCGATAAAACGATAGTGGCCGAGATACAGACCTGCGATTGGCCCGACACCGACAGCACTCCTAGTAACGGCACCGACAATGGCGAAGATGATACCGCCAAGGTCTATCTGCGGGTGCGGTAGTAGCATTTAACCAGCTTATAATTTGATTTAGCCAACAATACGGGCAATCATGCTGTTTATACGTTACGGTTGACTTGTCCCGTCAGCTACACGACGACTATGAAAAAGACCCTTTTGATGCTGGCCATAGTGGCCGCAACTTTCGCAACTGCCCAGGCGCAGGACGTGAAAGAAAATGCCAAAGCAACGGGCCGTGCGGCCAAGAAAACCATGAACGCTGCCGGTGATAAAATTGACCGCGAGGCCAATGAAGCGAAGCAGGATGTGAAGCAGGAAAGCCGCGAGGCGAAGCAGGGCATGAAACGCGCCGCCCGCAAAACCAAGCACACGGTGAAGCACACAGCTCACAAAATGACCAACTAGTCTGGCAATAGCGCCATAAATTAAAAAGGTCAGATTCCACAGAATCTGACCTTTTTCTTGTTACAACGGTCAGGCAGCTTTGCCTTGACGCACCCAGGCATTGGCCCGTATCACGTTCTCCCGTTTATTTGTGCTTATGAACAACCCCCACAACGTCCTGCTCTTCGGTATCACCCGCGATCTGGTGGGACAAAATCGGCTGGCCGTTCAACTCCCCGACAATAGTCGCGTAGCTGATCTGATGACCGTGCTGCATCAGCAATACCCTACGTTAGCAGGCATCCAGTCTATTCTGGTGGCCGTTAACAGCGAATATGCTGACGCTGACCAGATACTAAGCCCAACCGACGAAATTGCCCTCATCCCCCCCGTTAGCGGCGGGTAAACAGTATAGTGTACCATGATTTTCCTGACTGAAGACCCCATCGACATCAACGCTGCTTACGGGCATATCCAGACTGGCGAGGCTGGAGCTATTAACTTCTTCTTCGGCGTGGTGCGCAACAACACCCAGGACAAAGCCGTAGAACTGCTTGACTATGAGGCCTATGGCCCGATGGCTGTGCGCGAAATGCAGAAGATTGCCGATGAAGCCTGCCGCCGCTGGCCGGTGCTCAAGTACGTAATCATTCACCGGACCGGCACGCTGCACATCGGCGAAATGGCCGTATTGATTGGTGTATCGACGCCGCACCGGGGCGACTCGTTCGAGGCTACCCGCTACATCATCGACACCATTAAGCAGACCGTACCCATCTGGAAGAAAGAACAGTTTGACGACGGGGCGGTCTGGGTTCAGCCAACACCCTGACAGCAGCCATGCAAACCTACGTGCTTCTGTTGCTAAGCTGGGCGCTGTTTGGTATCGTGCACAGCGTTACGGCTACCAGCTGGCTCAAAAACAGTCGATTTATAGCGAAACTGGTATCACCAGCTTATTACCGACTGGTTTATAACGCACTGGCTATCCTCACCTTCATACCCGTGTGGCTGGCCCTGCATGAGGCACCGGTTCAACTGATTGGCCACTGGCATGGGCTGCCTTTGGCAGGCGGTTTTTTGGTTGGTCTGGGGGTGGGCGTCAGCTGCATGGCTCTTAGACAGTACGATCTGGCCGAGTTCGTGGGCTGGCCAACCAGCGCCTCTACTGATACAGCTAGCCTCCGGCGGTCGGGTTTGCTTCGGTACGTACGCCACCCGCTTTATTCGGGTATTCTGCTGATAGCTGCCGGGTTGGTTGTGGCTGAACTCAGCTGGCGGCAAGCACTTTTCGGCGGTTGCGCATTCGCTTACATCCGTACCGGTATTTATTTCGAAGAACGCAAACTAGTGAGGTTATTCGGCGACCAATACCTGCGTTTCCGGCAGCAGGTCCCCATGCTGATTCCTTCCCTTCGGCCAGCGGCGGCAACAACCAACTAAGCCGAATACATCATTTTGGGGTGAAGGTGCGTGATTTTTTCGTTGATTCGTGTCAACTAGCCACCTATCCTCATGCCCTACCCTCACCAAAAATCAGTAGTTCGTACTTTACGTCAACGTGGCTGGTGGCTGGCCTGTCTGCTGATGGCCGCCTGCCTGTCGGGTGTGCTGATGGGGCTGCGGGAACCTGTTAAGTCAACGGATCTTGACGCACTAAATAAGGCTGTAGTGGTTGGAGACTCCAGTTTTATCAATCTCTGGACTGCCCCCGCCGAGTCGCGGCTGCGTAGTCTGCCCGCACCGGACCGCGCCTTGATCCGGTATGGCCGCGATCTAATCGCCAACACAGCCAACTACCTCGGGCCGAAAGGGTCAGTGGCGCACATGAGCAACGGGATGAACTGCCAGAACTGCCACCTGAAAGCCGGTACGCAGCCCTGGGGCAACAACTACGCGGCGGTGCAGGCTACCTACCCCAAATTCCGAGAGCGGTCGGGGACGGTCGAAAACCAGATAAAGCGGGTCAATGATTGCTTCCAGCGCAGCCTGAATGGTCGTCCGCTCGATTCGTCCAGCCGCGAAATGCAGGCTATTCTGGCCTATATCAAATGGCTGGGTACTGATTTGCCACCCAAACAGGTGCCACGCGGGGCGGGTATCTTCAAACTGAAAGGCATGAACCGCCCCGCCGACTCGACACGCGGACTGGCTGTCTACACCCAAAAATGCCAAAGTTGTCACCAGCCGGGCGGCGAAGGCGTTCTGGCCCTGGGCGGCCGAAGCTACACCTACCCGCCACTTTGGGGCAAGCACAGCTACAATCAGGGGGCGGGGCTGTTCCGGCTGTCGAACCTGGCGGGCTATGTGCGCTACAACATGCCGCTGGGTGCTACCTACGAAGCTCCTCAACTCACCGACGAAGAGGCATGGGACGTGGCAGCCTACATCAACTCACGGCCCCGCCCCGCCGGCGATGTCAGCCGTGACTGGCCTAACCTGGCGGGTAAGCCATTCGACCATCCTTTTGGCCCCTATGCCGACCCCTTCAGTGAACAACAGCACAAGTACGGCCCGTTCGGTCCTATTAAGGAATGGAAAGAAGCCCACAAATGAGTTCACTATAAACCAGCCAGACAGTTATGAAAAACACTCTTTTTACCCTCCTGTGCCTGTTTTCGTTAACCGCGCCTGCGTTAGCACAAACACAGCCTGCCGCCAAAGAACACCGCGTGGTGTTTCACCTGGCCACTGACGATACCCTGGTTTACCAGATGGTGATTCGGCAGGTCAACAACATTCTTAACGTTTGGCCAACGGCTAAAATAGAAGTGTTGGCCAACAGTTTGGGCATCAGCATGTTCCGTCGCGAGGGGTCGAAATTGGAAAAGCCTGTTCAGGCACTGACCGAAAAAGGAGTCATTTTTGCTGTGTGCCAAAACTCGATGCGGGCTATGAAACTGACTAAGGACGACATGCTGAAACAGGCCACATATGTGCCCGTCGGCGTGGCCGAACTGGTTATGAAACAGGAAGACGGCTGGTCGTATATCAAGGCTGGTTTTTAAGCACAGACATAGACCGCCGATTGATCTGCTCCACCGGCGGTCCCACAAATCCACCGTGACATGATGCCATCAAGACGTACGTTTTTGCAGACCGGCTTGCTGGCTGGTGCTTCGGCCACCGTACCGGTGGCGACTGTGGCACAACCTGTTAAGTTGGGCCCTACATTGGACGGTACGCCGGGCAGTGGCACTATCACGCTCCTGCAAACCACCGACGTACACTGCCAGCTCCATGCCCATGATGAGTTGTTTTGGGAAAACGACCAGCTTACGTTCCGCAAAGCGGGTGGCTACGCGCATTTAGCCACCGCCATCAACAGCATCCGTCGGCAAAACCCAGCCAATACCCTGCTGATTGATACCGGCGATATGTTTCAGGGGAGTATGCTGTCGGTCAAAACAAAGGGCGAAGCATTTGTACCCCTGCTGAACGCGCTGAATTACGACCTGTTTCTGCCCGGCAATTGGGAAGTGGTGTATCAGAAAAAGGCTATGCAGCACTTACTGGGAGGCCTTCAGTCGCCCAAAGTATGCACTAACATGCATCACGATAAAGGCGAAGGCGTGAAGGGCGAACTGATTTTTCAGCCCTATCAGATCCTCAACCGGTTGGGCATAAAAATTGGCTTCCTGGGCTACACAGACCCGTTGGTACCCATCCGGCAGTCGCCACTCTACAGCAAAGGTATTGTGTATACCAAACCCGAAGAGAGCATCAAGTACTGGGTCGACGTATTGCGCAATCAGGAGCAGTGCGCCGTCGTGATTGTGCTGGCCCACCTGGGGTTGTCGCAACAGATTGCCCTGGCCAACCACCCCGACACCGAGGGCGTAGATTACATTTTCGGGGCCGACACGCACGAACGGGTGCGCAAACCGATTCAGGGCAAGTGGGCCAAAGTGGTCGAACCCGGTGCGTTTGGCTCGTTTATCGGTCGGCTGGACCTGACGATAAAGGACGGTAAGGTGACGGGAGAACACTACGAACTGCTGGAAGTAAACCCCAAAAAGTACCGGGCCGACCCCGCCGTGCAGCGGTTGGTAGAACAAATCGAAGCCCCTTACAAGGCTGATATAAACCGGGTGTTAGGCTACAGCACCGAACCACTATACCGCAATTTTGTGGTCGAAAACACCATCGACACCCTCATCACCGACGCTCTGATGTGGAAACTAAAGCCCGACATAGCCTTGTCCAACGGCTTCCGTTTTTGTCCGCCCCGCACGGCTGGTCCCGACGGGCGCGTAGCCATTACGGAGGGTTATCTCTACGACATGCTCCCCGTCGATGCAGCCATACGAACGGCAAAAGCAACTGGCCGACAGGTACTTGACTGGCTGGAACGGGAACTGCAAAACGTATTTGCCAATGATGCCAGCAAACGGTTGGGGGGCTGGGTCGTACGCTTCAAGGGCATGGAAGTCGACTTCAAAGCCTATGCCCCGGCAGGTCAGCGGGTGCAGGCAGTACGCATCGGTGGCCAACCGCTCGACCCCGCCCGCACCTACACCCTTTCGGCCTGCGAACGCGAAGGCGACCCCGCTGATATGCTCTGTCGCCTGAAGGGTGTGCTCGATGGGCAGAACACCACCGAGTCGATGCACTCCGTGATGAAACAATACCTGACCGCGTTCTCGCCCGTCAGCCCCAAAATGCCCCGTGCGGCCCACATCCTCGACGGCCCTCAAACCTTGCTAACGCAGGTGTATGGGGTTGATTACCAGTTCACCTGACTCGTTAGTTAGGCAAGCAAAAAGCTACCCACAATTTGACCCATTGCATATTACGTCAGCCTGATTATCTGACCATCAGCTGGATAGCATTCTGCTAACCTTCTCCTCCCTATCGGCCTAACTGCTAAGCCGGATACAAGCGCGTATCGTACGACCGGAGTTAACTACGGACTCGCTGTACCAATGAGTTGATCGTACAGCCATCGACTCATGAATAAATACCTTATTTAATCCGGGTTAACCCATCATCGGCCACGCTGAAGCCATTCACCCTGGTGAGCACGATGAGTGGCGGTTGGCTGTACGTTCCCTTTTTCATGGGCACCGTCTGCCATGCGCTCAAATGTGCCTGAAAATCATCTCCGGTCAGATGTAGAAAGTCCATGTTCTTAATCATGGTCAACCCTGTTTTTAATCATGATCAGTGATAAGGCCACTCATGGAATGGCAGCTACCTCCCCACTTACTTTTAGTTCATGCTTCGAAGGCAATCTCGGCCTGTAAATGATTCATGAGTCGAAAGTAGCCCTGCTGCATGTACGTTACCCGCTTCTTCTCTGGCCAAGGCTGGATGTAGCCAGTTGGCATGATGTTCTTACCGCATTTCACTAACCACCTACTAATCCTACAAACCATGAAACTTCTTTTACCCGTCAAACAGCGTCTGTTTAACCCAAAAGCCCGTCGGACGGGCTTTTATTGGTCAATTGCTCTGCTAGCCTCTCTGAGCTTTATCTCCTTTACCTACAAAACTTCTCTTGACCTCAGCAGGTCCATCATGCCGGCCGGGCCGACCAGGTCAGCTATGGCATCAGCACCGGGCTCAGTGGCCGGACAATCCCGCCAACTTGTTGCTCCTATGGGTACAGTGTCAGCAGGGTCGATCCGAATTACTGAGTTCATGTACGACGGGAAACCGGGCGAATTTATAGAGCTTACCAACGTTGGGGATGCCGCCGTGAACATGACGAACTGGCGATTTGAGGATGAGAATCACACAAATCCGCTTAGCCTAAGCAAGTTCGGGGTGGTATATCCCGGAGAGTCGGTTATTATCACTGAAGCAACTGACAGCGCCTTTCATGCTGCCTGGGGTTTACCAAGTACCATCAAGGTGATCGGTGATAACACGACAAAATTAGGAGGCAGTGACGAGATCAATATTTATGACAATCTAAACAGCCGGGTAGATTACCTTAAATATTCCAATTCAACGGCCAATGGCACCAGTTTCTGGGCCAGCCTGCCTAACCTGGGGAAGAATGATCCTACCAAATGGCAGAAATCAGTAGTAAATGACATCCAGCGATCATTCACTACGGTTACAAGCCCCACAAATACGGGTAACCCTGGCCGGTACTCATACCGGACGTCAGCCGCTTCGCCGCTCATCCAGGCTACCCAAACTACGCCCTACATCCAGTTGGCTACCTATAGCGTCGGCTTTGTGAGTGGTGTTTTGAATGACCCTACTGATCCGGTCAGCACGTTGGGTACTTCGTTTTCAATTAGCGACACAGACACACCTGCTTCAACTCTGGTGGTTTCGGTTACGAGCAACAACGCCGCCGTTGTGCCTAACGGCAACCTCATCCAGAACAAGACGGTGACGGGTTCGGGACTCAGCCTGAACCTAAAATTCGCACCAGTCGGTGTGGGGTATGCTACCATCAGCGTTATGGTCAGTGACGGCAGTTCCTCAGATACGTACCTGATCAACTATGCAGCCTCGGCGGCCTCGCAGAACCCCACTACCTCCCGCTTCCATGCGGGCACCAGCGACGGATCGACGGCCATTAATATCGATGCCGATTATATGCTGGTGGGCGACGATGAGAATCAGACGATTCGCCTGTATAACCGCAAAAATTCGGGAACACCCGTAAATGGCTTCGATTTTGCCTCCGTGCTGGACCTTTATAAGAACAACGGTAAGGGAAAAGAAGTCGATATTGAAGGTTCGACCCGAACGGGCAACCGCATTTTCTGGATTGGCTCCCAGAGCAATAACGAAGAAGGCGAATCCAGGGTAAACCGCAACCGGGTCTTTGTAACTACGGTGAGCGGCACGGGGGCCAGCACATCCTTAAGCTACGGAGGGCGATATGATTACCTTCGGGATGACCTTCTCAACTGGGATGCGGGTAACAAGCACGGGAAAGGAGCTAACTATTACGGGCTGGTAGCCAGTGCAGCCTCCGGGGTAGATGCCAAACAGGCGGCCGGCTATAATATTGAAGGCCTCGAATTGGCACCCCTGGATAGTGCGGGCTACATCTGCTTCCGGGCACCGCTGATACCCACCAATGATCGATACAAGGCGTTGATTGTGCCCGTTACAAACTTCACGGCCTTAGTAACGAGCACCAGCCAGTCATTGCCAGCCGGGAGTGCCAAATTTGGGAAACCAATCGAAATGGATCTGGGCGTGCGGGGTATTCGGGAGATGCGCAGAAACAGCAACAACGAGTACATTATCATTGCCGGCCCTCCCGGCACGGCAACAGACATTGCCCCCAACGACTTCAGGCTGTACACGTGGAATGGAGACCCGGCTTCGTTTCCCATATTACGCGATGCCGATCTAACGAGCCTAACTGTTCCGGGTAGTTTTGAAGGTATTGTGGACGTGCCTAATCCGTTGAAAAGTACCAGTTCGATTCAATTTTTGATGGACAATGGGGTCACCCAGTTTTATAATGACGGCACTGCAACCAAGGATCTACCTCAGCCCTTATTCAAAAAATTCCGATCAGAACTCGTCGGCCTGGGCGGCGAAACGCCTCCTCCCCTTGCCTGGCAGAAAGCTCTGGGCGGTACGGGGTCAGAAGGATCATCAGCCGGAGCCATAACGCCTACGTCGGATGGAGGTTATGTGCTGGCAGGCTCTACATCGTCTACCAATAATGGTGACGTTGGTGTAAATCATGGTGGTGTGGATGCCTGGATTGTGAGGGTCAACAGCGTAGGAAGCATCGTATGGCAAAAAACAGTAGGGGGCTCATGAGAAGATGCGTTTGAGGGTGTTGCCTCAACCGGGGATGGTTATGTAGCGGTCGGACGGACGTATTCCAGCGATGGCGATGCCGCCGGCAATCACGGTGGTGCAGACTTGTGGGTCATCAAATTCAATTTTACTGGCGATGTTGTCTGGAAGAAACTGCTGGGCGGATCGGCTAATGAGTGGGGGTTTGGGATCGCCACCGCGACCAATGGCGACATTGTTGTAACGGGGATAGCTAATTCAGGTGATGGCGATGTTAGGGGGCAACATGGTGGTGGCGACTTCTGGGTTGTCAGGCTAAACAGTTCGGGTACAATGCTTTGGCAAAAAACGTTAGGCGGTAGCTCCAACGAAGAAGCCTTTGCCCTAACAACTACAGACGACAATGGTCTGGTTGTAGTCGGCTACACTTTTTCCAACGACGGGGACGTGACTAGCAACAAAGGCTCGATTGATTATTGGGTGGTCAGGCTATCAAGCACCGGCGACATAGTTTGGCAAAAAACCCTGGGTGGTTCCAACTGGGACTTTGCCCGGGCCGTTACCAAAACAAAACAGGGCGACTTTCTGATAGCCGGCCGCACCCAGTCACACAATGGCGACGTGACCGGCAACCACGGCGATTGGGATTATTGGGTAGTCAAGCTCAGTAGCAGCGGGCAGCTACTCTGGCAAAAGGCCCTGGGTGGGTCGACTTTTGATGAAGCGTTTGGCCTTACGACCACCACCGATGGAGGCTGTGTCGTGTCAGGATTTACCCGATCCATCGACGGAGATGTGACCGGTAATCACGGCGGTGCTTTTGATCCGAATGCTTCTAATGCGGAAGGTACCAGTGGCAGAGAAGATGTCTGGGTAGTTAAACTGAACAGTTCCGGAGAGCTGGTCTGGCAGAAAACCTACGGGGGAACAGGTGGCGATATAAGCCGCGGCTTGCTGGCTACAGCAGATGGAGGCTACCTGCTGGCTAACACAACTACATCTACCGATGGCGATGTAAGCGGCACACACGGTCAGGCTGATTTTTGGGTGGTTAAATTAGGCCCAACACCGCGTTCTGCCGTGTCCCCTCCCGCCCTGGAGCCGCTCTCCCTGCTAGCCCCTAGCTACGACTGCCAGACGAAGACATTGACCTTTCGTACCAAAGGAGGCGATGGGTCACCCATTGAGTTTTCGGCTACCGGCATTACCGACTGGACTACCAGTCCAAACCAGCGCCTTGAAACGAGTGCCATAACTAATCTTGATGGAACTCCTCTACTCCTGAAAGCTCGCCAGAATGGGCAAACGGCCAGTTATGCCTTCAATGCCAGCGATAACTGTGGGGGGTGCGATTTCAGCAGCGGCCCCCGCAACGTGGGTACCTGGAATGGGCTACTCGTACAGATTCGCACTATTTCCGGACACAACGTACTGGTAACGGCCGATCCTAATTCGACTACCGACAAATACTACCCACGTGGTGATAACTTCTGGGGAAGCTTCGCGCTCGATTCTGGCGCAATTGCTTTACAGAGTTGCCTGAACGCTGGGACTACTGCCTGGGGAGGGTTAACCGCGTCAAGTTTTCTAAAAGCACCTGCTGGCTATAAGCAGGGAACCGAAGCCGATGGGGCGGCTTTCTTTGTTCAGGCCGCCCTCCCGCAAAATACCTGCGATGTGAGCCCTCGCCATGTGGGTACCTGGAACGGGCTCAATGTGGAGATTCGGACGTTTGCCAACGACCGGCACGCCCTGGTAACAACCATACCGGGAGCCTCTAACGACAGGTATTACGTTCGGGGAGACAATTTCTGGAACTATGTTACCAGAGACGGGGGCGTTGACCAGTATCGGTTCTGCCTCAACAACGGTGCGACAGCCTGGGAAGGACTGTCTCTGCCCGGCGGTATAGTACCGCCGGCGGGTTATCAACAAGGTACCTCACCCGATGGGGCTGTCTTCTTCGCTCAGAGTGACCCAGCCCTGCAAAGTATTTGCGATGTAAGCCCCCGCCATGTGGGTACCTGGAACGGGCTCAATGTGGAGATTCGGACGTTTGCCAACGACCGGCACGCTTTGGTAACAACCATACCGGGGGCCTCTAACGACAGGTATTACGTTCGGGGAGACAACTTCTGGACTTATTTTACCAAAGACGGGGGCGTCGATCAATACCGGTTCTGCCTCAACAGCGGTGCGACAGCCTGGAGAGGACTATCCCTGCCCAGCGGTATAGTACCGCCGGTGGGCTACCAGCAGGGTACTTCACCTGATGGCGCTATTTACTTTTCGATCAATGGGTTACGGGCGGCGGCTGCCGAGCCGGCTCTGGACGAATCGTCGCCAGTCTATGTTCAACCGAATCCCGCACAGGATGTGGCTACAGTAATATTCATCCTGAGGGATGCGGGCGATGTACAGTTGCGATTGCTGGATTTACAGGGACGGGTTCGACAGACACGAACCGATAGGGGTATAGCTGGCAAAAACGAACGGACGCTCGTGATTGGATCATTGTCGACAGGCTTGTATATACTAGAGGTAACGCTGGAGGGCCGTCGGGTCAATCGTAAGCTGGTGAAAGAGTGAACCGGCTGATCTTGACGAAACCAGTGCGTCTACGAAAATCCCATTCGACACAGTCCAACGTTTAACTTAACATGTTGCCCATGTTGTTGTAAGCAATACGGGCAACATGTGTTGTAACAAGTGGCGCTTACTTGATAGATAACCTGAGAACTGACAATCTTCCAGCAACTGGAAGCGATAACGTGCTTATCGTAAACGGTGTGTTTTTGATCCTGTCCTCGTGATACGCGGATAACAAACACAGCCAGAATAAGGCATTATATCAATGAATGGCGCTGAGGTACTAGAAACAAAAACCGCCTGATCGTTTGATCAAGGCGGTTTTCTTTGTCGGGAAGGCGGAAGTGGACTGTCCACGACTCTCCCGCCCAAAGCGGGACACGCTACCAATGAAAAAGCCAGCCATTGCTGACTGGCTTGGTCGGGAAGGCGGGATTCGAACCCACGACCTCTTGCACCCCATGCAAGCACGCTACCGGACTGCGCTACATCCCGTTTTAGTGAGACAAAGATAAAGGAAGGGAGTTCAAAGTCCAAAGTCTAATGTCTAAAGTTGCTTCGCCAGTCCGTCGTTCACCGAATCGATGCAGTTCGCAATAGCTTCGCGTGAAGCAACTTTAGACATTAGACATTAGACTTTGGACTTTGAACTCCTTTACTTCTTCGGATCCAGCGCCTGCTGAATGCGGGCTTGCAGGTCGGCGAGGTGGTAGCGGCTCATGGTGTCGGTTTGGCGGGGAACGGCGGCGGCGACACTACGCTGTAGACCAACGAGTTCACCCCGTACAACCGACATGATATCCGACTTCCGAATATCCGTTACCGGACCGGGGTTGAACCGGAAACCAGCCCCGCTAAAGGGGGCTGCGGCGCCACCCGCCGAGGCCGGTGTGTTCAGCACGGCAATCAGTTTCTCGGCATACGCTTTCTGCAGATTCCGGCGGAACAGGTCGATGGGCTTGTTTGTGGTTAGCTCCTTAAAAATACCGTTCTGCAAATCGGTCATGAACTCAATAAGCGAATAACCTGGTGTGCCCGACTGCCCCATCGTGCCTGAACCCGTTTCGATCAGCCGCGACAACCGACCCACATCGGTAAGGCTGTTGAGGGTGGTTTCCTGCAAGGTGCGGATATAGTCTACCCCCTGATCGGGACGTACCAGCGGCAGAATTTTTGGGTCCAGCAGCCAGGTTGGGGTTTGGAATAATTGGGCATTGAGGAATGCTACGGCCTCTTTTTGCAGGGCGCGGGGCGTAGGTTCGTAGACCATCATGCCGGTTTGGTCATAGGTGCGGGGGGTCTCGTAGATACCGCCCACATACTTGGTCACATGGCCCATGTACCGCCGAAACTGACCCACGATCTCGCCGTGCATTTCGCGGAGCTTGTCATAATCCTCGGCCTCTTCGCGGGTCCACTCAACCAAGTTGGGCAGAATGCGCTTAAGGTTTTTGATGCCGTATTCGCTCGCTTTCATGGCGTTGTCGCCCAGGTCTTCGCTCTGCGAACGGGGGTCCATCGGGTTTATTTCCGTACCAAACCAGTAGCGCGGGTCCTTCTCGTGGCTCTTCACCATCTCGTTCAGCACCAGCTTGTCGGCAGTGGCATCTTTGGTGTCGTAGATGGGTTTGTAGCCCCATTCCACGGCCCAGATGTCGTAGGTACCAATGCGTGGAAACAGGTCGGTGATGCCGTCTTCGGGTTGGGCTACGTAGTTGAAACGGGCGTAGTCCATGATGGAAGCGGTGTGGCCATTTTGGGCAATAAACGCCTTGTCGCGCAGTTTCTCTACCGGCGTAGCGTGGCTGGACCCGAAATTATGGCGCAGCCCCAGCGTGTGGCCTACCTCGTGGCTCGACACAAACCGCACCA
Source organism: Fibrella rubiginis (assembly GCF_017353185.1). Lineage (GTDB taxonomy): Bacteria > Bacteroidota > Bacteroidia > Cytophagales > Spirosomataceae > Fibrella > Fibrella rubiginis. The sequence continues at coordinate 392,880 of NZ_JAFMYV010000003.1, forward strand.
GTTGACCCATCAGTTCATCGTCGAATTTGGGCTTGCGGGCGCGGGCATCTACGGCGGCACCCTGTACCACATACCACTTCCGCAACAGGTTCATCACGTTATGATACCAGCCAATATGACTCTCAATAATCTCGCCCGACCGGGGGTCGTTGACGTTGGGGCCGTAGGCGTTTTCAATGTCAGACGCGAAATAGCGGATCACCGAATACCGGGCATCTTCCAGACTCAGGGTAGTGTCGGCGCGGTCCCAGTCTTTAGCCATAACCGCGTTTTTCCAACCCGCTTTTTCAAACGCTTTCTGCCAGTCGGCCACACCCAATTTCAGAAAAGGGCGCCATTTGGTAGGCGTAGCGGGGTCGATGTAATAAACAATGGGCTTTTTCGGCTCGATCATCTCACCCTTTTTTTGCCGTTCGGCGTCGGCCTCATTTTTGGGCTCCAGCCGCCACCGCACCGCAAACGTCTCATCTTCCGTGCGTTGTGAATTGTCGTCATAAACGGTGTAGTTATTGGCAAAGTAGCCCACGCGGCTGTCGAACAGGCGTTTGCGCATGGGCACTTTCGGCAGCAAAATCATCGACGTGTTGATCTCCATCGTCACGGCACCGGCATCATTACCCCCCGGCAGGCTTACCGTGGGCAGTGGCGAGGGCGTAGCCGACGGCGGCGTGGGCGTGGTATTGACATTGAACGTGCGCACCACCCGCACCTCGGTGTTGATGGGGTACGATTTCACGCTTTGAATAAACGACCGGTCGGCCGCCGCCGCCGTGATCCGGTAGCGGAACTTGGTTGTGGGCGTCAGCGACACAACCTGATTATCATTCCGGAAGAAATCGGTCACGTCGATTACCGACGAGCTGTCTTTACGAATGGCCCGAACATCGAACGCCGCCGCGATGGGTTCTACGTTCGAGTTGCGCACAGCCTGCGAAATGGGTAGGGTGTCGCCCCCGGCCGTGCTGACGTTGATGTAGCTAACCACCCGGAGCAGCAGCCGTTTGTCAGGGCCTCGTTCCCAGCGTAGCACCTGCCGGTTGGCCAGTTCGCCGCCGTAGCCCGCGCCGGTGGGCGCTTTGGCAATGCGGGTGATGGCCATAAACTCACGCCCCAGCAGCGAGTCGGCAATTTCGAGGTAATACTTGTCGTCGATTTGGTGGGCGGTAAACAACCCCTTGCTGGTTTTGGCCGCTTTGGTAATCACCTCGCGGTAGGGTTTAATGGCTACCCGGGGCGGCCCGGCGGCAGTAGGCGAGGCCGTATTGGTGGTGGGTGGAGTGGCCGTAGCTGATGCGGGAGCAGTGGGTCGGTTCTGCGCCTGCGTGGGCAAAGCAAGCCCCAGCAGCGCCAAGCCGCACAAGCTTTTTAGTAACTGTTGATGCATGGAAATAGGTTATTTTTACAAAAGAAGCCGCGTGAATACGCAGTCAATAAACGCCGGAATAAGGTCCGGCTACTCATTTCTGTAATGTGCTATTACAGGCTTTAAAAGCCTTTTTCCATGAAATACCCCCGCCGTCTTTCGTCAGGTGCCAACAATACGGTCATTGTCTTGTCAGAGACGGAGGTGGCTAAGCTCTTTACGGGCGATACGCGGTCAGACATTGGTTCGGAGGCTGAGAAAATGAAGGTTGCCAATGCCATTAATGACCTTGTGGTGCGCTTCGTTCGCCTCGATTACAACGAAGCCCTTGCTGCCGAAATGCTGGTGATGGAACGCATCCGTCCCATTGATTATCGGGCTTACGAAGTAGAACGCCGAGAACTCTGGTTCGATGTTTTCGCCGACGAACTAGCTCAACTCCACGCCAGTGGCTTCGTCCACCGTGACCTGAAACGCCCCTCCAACCTCGACGGCCTAGCTTTCGACAACATCCTCCTCACCGAACAGGGCTTGCGCCTGATTGATGTAGGCATTTCGGCGTTAAAAAGTCAGGTTGGCGATACGATTTTTGCCAAATACATCGAGATAGAACAAGCCGAAATGGTTCAGTTCAAGGCGTATTTTTTGAATCGATAACCAAATAGCGGCTGTTACTTGTGCGGTATCCTATATCAGAGGCAAGAGGCCTGGAGGTTGAACGCCACGGCTTTAGCTTGGCGCTACGAGACCGCTCACCTCCTCCCTTTGGCGACTTTAGTCGCCCGTTTCAATCTGACTTATATACTCGATGGGGCTACAGCGATATTGTCCAGGCGGGCGACTTTAGTCGCTAAAAGGGAAGAGTTGGGCGGTTTCGTAGCGCCAGGCTAAAGCTGTGGCGTTCAACCTCCGGGCCTCTTGCCTTTGCGGCAGATCATTACAATTTCACGTCCTTCTTTACACGAAAAAGACCCCTGACACTGTGTCAGGGGTCTTTTTCATTACTCGATCAGGTGCTTTAGTTCTTTCCGCTACCCTGCTTGGCGGGGGGGGCGGGGGCTTGTGAGGCCTGCCGTTGCTGCTGCATGGGGTTGGGGCCTGCAGGCGGGCCGAAACCACCGGGGCGTTGCTTGAACAACTGGAACCGCGTAGGCTTCGACGTGCGTGGGAACGAGTTATTCTCCGTGTCGATATCAGCGATTTCCTGGTAGGGATCCAGCGTCCACTGCGTCACTTTCTTCGACGTGGCAATCACCTTGGCAATCTGGTTGTTGTTAAACCGCCAGATTTCGGCGGGGAACCGGGCCGTCGAATCGGTGCCGTCTTCAAACTCCATCCGCACGATTACGGGCATTGGCAAACCGCCTTTATTTTTCAGGGTCAGCGTATAGAAATTTTGCTTCGACTCCAGCACCGCCCGTTCGTCGGGGGTGAGCGTGGCAAGGTAATCCTGGTATTTCTTACGGTCGGCGTCCGTCACGGCAAACTGGTCGTAACGGTTGTAGAAGTCCATCATCGTGGTGTCCTGGCTTACCACCGTTTCGTCTTTCTTCAGGGCGTCGCGCTGCTTCGACACCGTGTTCATCCGGCGCTTGTAGGCTTCGCGGGCTTCGGCTTTGACCACCTCCGGATTTTGACTGCTCGGCTGATACCAGTTTACCGTAACAAGGTCCTGATCCACAGGCTCTACACCATAAAACCAGCCTTTCCAGAACCAATCCAGATCTACGCCTGAAGCGTCTTCCAGTGTGCGGAAAAAGTCGGCTGGTTCGGGCGATTTGAACGCCCACCGGCGGGCATATTCCTTGAAGGCGTAGTCGAACAGGTCGCGGCCCATGACGGTTTCGCGCAGAATGTTCAGGGCTGTGGCGGGTTTGGCGTAGGCATTGGCACCCAGGTTGATGACGTTGTCGGACGAAGTCATAATCGGCGAGAGCACCGACTTATCAGCCTTCATGTAGTCGACAATGTATTGGGGTTCGCCACGGCGGCTGGGGAAATTATAGTCCCACTCTTTTTCGGCCAGATATTGGCAGAAGGTGTTCAGGCCTTCGTCCATCCAGGTCCATTGGCGCTCGTCGGAGTTCACGATCATGGGGAAGAAATTGTGGCCCACCTCGTGAATGATTACACCGATCATGCCCGCTTTCACCTGCTCCGAATACGTACCGTCGGCCTCCGGACGACCACCATTAAACGAGATCATGGGGTATTCCATGCCGCCACCCGCTGTGGCGTGGCACGAAATAGCCACCGGGTAGGGGTACTTGATGGTCCGGTTGCCATACGATTTCAGCGTATGCTCGACCACGCGGGTTGAATACTGGCCCCATAGTGGATTACCCTCTTTCGAGTAAAAGGACATGCTCCATATCTTGTGGCCGTCACCGTAAACATCCGTTTGCATGGCATCCCAGATGAACTTGCGGCTGCTGGCGAAGGCAAAATCGCGCACGTTGTCAGCTTTGTAGACCCACGTTTTGGTGCCTTTCACGTCGGCAGGTCGGGCCTTTTCGGCGGCCTCAGCTTCGGCCTGGGTCACGATCACCACGGGCGTTTTGCTGGCGGCAGCTTTGGCCATGCGTTGCTGTTGGGCAGATGTCAGCACCTGTCTGTAGTTCTGGCACTCACCCGTTGAGCCAACAATGTGGTCGCTTGGCACGGTGATGGCCACTTTGTAATTACCGAAGATGAGCGTGAATTCGCCCTGCCCCAGAAACTGCTTATTCTGCCAGCCGTTTACGTCGTTGTATGCGCAAAGTCTTGGAAACCAGTGTGCTATGAAATAGTTACTGTTACCATCCTTGAATTTTTCGTAGCCCGAACGGCCATAATACTCGGTGATGAAGTAATTCCAGTCGACGTTGAATGAGTACGACGTACCCGGCTTCAGCGGCGTGGGCAGGTCAATGCGCATCATCGTTTCGTTGATGGTGTAGGGCAGTGGCTGCACGTTCTTGCCCGCCGAGGTCACCTTCGTGATCTTGTAGCCAAACTTGTCACTCGCCTGCTGCTGGCTGCGTTCGCGTACCGATGTCAGGTTTTGCAACTGCGTGAAGCTCATGCCGCCCTCGCTCACGCCACCCGTGCGGGTGATGCTGCCGGTTGATCCCTTGGCAAACAGGTTCTGGTCGAGTTGCAGCCAGATGTAACGCAACTCGTCAGTCGAGTTGTTGTGGTATGTAATCGTTTCAGTGCCGGTAATTTTCTGTTGCGCGTCGTCGAGGGTGGCCTTGATATCGTAGTCGGCGCGGTTTTGGAAATAGTCTTTACCCGGTGCACCAGCGGCAGTACGGAAGGTGTTGGGCGTGGGCAAGGCAGGTCCCATCTGTTCGAACTTGTCATTGGCGCTGAAGTTCGACGGAGCCGTTTGGGCCGCGGCCCGTTCGCTGAGTAGCAGGGCCAGGCCCAGAGCCAGCACCGACCCGATTGTGTGTCGCATAGAATTGAGTTTGTGAATGAAAAACCACCTTAAAAATAAAGAAAAAGCGGACAAGGTGTGGTTATACCCCCCTGCTCGCCGTCATTATCGGGTAGATACCAACTAATTATTGGCTGATTCCCGTAAGCATAATGTAAAATTTGGCAGTGTTCCAATCTATCCGGTTACTTTAGCCCTGACAACGACGAACTCCTTATGCGCAACCGAATAACCCTGGCCAGTTTACTGCTGCTTACTCTTTTTTCGGCCTGCAAGCCCGGCAAAAAGAAGACTGATGAGGCCGACCAATCCACATCGACGGTGGTGAATGAGCCAATTCCGTATGACCTTGCCAACCCCGCACAGACGCATAAACTCCCCAGCGACCTGCGCGAAATTTCGGGCCTGAGTTATTACAAACCAGGTCGACTAGCCTGCGTGCAGGATGAGGTGGGCATGGTCTTTATCTACGATCTGGCTAAAAAGGCAGTGGTCGATAACCATGTTTTTGGCCCTAAAGGCGACTTTGAAGGGGTTGAATACGTGAACAAAACCCTCTATGCACTGCGCAGTGATGGAGAACTGTATGCCTTTGAACACGAAGACGGCAACGGTATCAAGATTATTGGCGGCGGCCCCCAAACGCGCCACATCAAGATAGACCTCCCAGGTAAGAATGACATGGAAGGACTGGGGTACGATCCCCAGCTAAACGCGCTGCTGCTGGCTACCAAAGATGGCCCCGGCTCTGACGACAAAAAGATCTATTTCTACAGCCTGAAGAACAAGACGCTGTTCCAGGGCTTCATCCTGAAGCAGGCCAACGTGGCCGCATTCGGGCTGGGCGACAAAAAATTCAAGCCGTCGGGCATTGCCGTTCACCCCCAAACGCACGACTATTACCTGCTATCGGCCGCGTCGAATCAACTGCTGGTGTGTACGGTGCAGGGCAAGGTAAAATCAGTGATAAAACTGGATAAAGACCTGCTTCCGCAAGCCGAAGGCATCTGTTTTCTGCCCGACGGTACGCTCTGCATCTCCAGCGAAGGCGACGGCAAAAAGGGCATTTTGGTACTATACAACATGAAGTCGTGACCGATAAAATTTCCCTACACCTCCACACCTAGAGCAAGCCCCGTCGTTGTCGCTTGGCCCCGTTGTCGCTTGGCTCATGCCGAGTGACCCATATCAAAGGGCCTCCGGCCCGTAGGTTGACTTTGCAGCAATAGGCCAACATGACTCAACGTCGCACTACGGGCCGGAGGCCCTTTGATATAGGTCACTCGGCATGAGCCAAGCGACAACGACGAGACAACGACGAGGCAACGGCAGTAAAATGCAATCGTGACCGCTAAAACTTTCCCACTACCCCCACACCCAAAGCGGGCATACCCATAGGCAGCGGTGTGAACGCGGCACCAACCTGCACCCGGTAATTTTGGCGTAACAGCGAGTTGTAGCGGGCAACCGATTTGTTTACCTGCGTATTGGCCACAATCACGGTACCGATGGCCAACACCGCACTACCACCGTAGATTGTCCAGTATTCGCCCGAATTGAAGCCCGACGACCGGGTTCGGGCCAGGAAATAAATGACAGGGCCCAGGGCCGTAAGGCGGCTCACAGTGGTCCAGACCCGGAAGTTGCGGTAGTGCCGGTTTACGATAGGGTCGTTTAACTCAAAAAAGGGTACCTCCAGCGAATAAGGGCCAGTAAGCTTTTTGCCTCCGTAGTAGTAAACGCTACCCAGCGATGAAGACCCTAACGCCCGCTCAATAGGCCGCAGATGCGCGGGAATGGGCGTGGTTCGGTAGAACGAGGTGTCGCGCTGGGCATGGGCAGTAGTAACAAAACCCGCTAATAACCAGATAGTTAGTTGTATACGTGTCAAGAGATTGCGTGAAAAGTAGGTGTCGACTGTAGTCAGAAACGAGCCGGCAGGACAGATTGTTGCCCGGTACTTTTTTGGGTGTTCTGATGTTGTTTTAGTATCCGTTATCCGTTTGTCCATGCTCTATAAAACCAAAGGAATTGCCCTTAGCTATATCCGTTACCGCGAATCATCCATTATTGTGCGGGTGTATACCGAGGCGTTTGGCCTGCAAAGCTACATCGTAAACGGGGTGCGGTCGGCCAAAAACAAAACCAATAGGATCGCGCTTTTCCAGCCCCTCACCCTGCTCGATATGGTGGTTTACCACCGCGACGACCGCGATCTGCACCGGCTGTCGGAGGTAAAAACGCCGTATCCGTTTCAGCATATTCCGTTTGAAGTAGCCAAATCGAGCCTCGCGCTATTCGTGACCGAGTTACTGAGCCGGACGCTGAAAGAAGAAGTAGGCAATCCGCATCTGTTCCGGTTTTTGCTCACGTCAATCGTATACCTGGAAGAGGCCACGGAGCAGTACGAAAACTTCCACCTCGCCTTCCTGCTCCAACTGGCTTCCTACCTGGGCTTTGGTCCCGAAAACGCGCAGGAGTTTGAAGATCAGCTTCGCGAACGGTCCCTCCCTTTCCTGGCCGACGATGCCATGACCGATGCCCTTAACACATTCATGAGCCAGCCCATTGGCACCCCCGTTCGCCTGACCCGCGCCCAGCGCGCCGACCTCCTCGACGCTCTTGTGGCCTATTACCGTATTCATTTCGATAACCTCGGCGACGTGAAATCGCTGGCCGTTTTGCGCGAAGTGCTAGGGTAAAAAGTGTTTTTACTATGTGTAATAATTTGGAATTACTATAAAATTTATAATATTAGTGCTCAAAAAATCACAACTAAGTCACAACAGAGGATTATGGACATATATACTATTCTATCTCTATTTTTAATTAGTACCAGTTCAATTGCACAAAATCATGAAGTTGTTCAAGTATTACAGCCTCAGCAATTTTATTTGAATGGAGGTAATCGTGCCATGATGGGTGGTAAATCGCGGGTGGCAATAGCAGTCACTCTTCCTCAAAATACAGTTGAGTGGTATTATACGTTTTCGGCTTTTCACTCTCCTGAGCAAGCCGCACAAGCTAGCCAGCAGTATAGTCTCTTTTCTAATTTAGTAAATACACTCGATCAAGTTGGCATAGCGTCTTTGAGTACAAAATTGATGCGGCCAACGGGTGCCGAAGTATGTGATGTGTTTCTACTTCCAGAGAATGAAAGGTTGCATTTTATAAATAAAGATGACAATTCACTTTTAGGTAGTGGTTCTGGCTTTCGTTGGTACGACATTGCCAGTAGGCAAAATTTCGTTTCAGGTGTTGTGCCTGTTAAACAAGCAAATCTGCAAGAGGGCATTTTCTATTTGGGTATCAGAAATCCTAGTGCAATGAGTGGTATCTATATTAACATTGAAGTAAATGCTGTTGTGAGGAAAGAACAGGAAAATGTTGCATCTGGATTTTCAATCTCAAATGATACTAATGTGCCTGTAGTTGTTCAATACAGTACCAATGGTATCAGTTGGCAACAGATGTCTTTGGTTTCTAGCGCTATGTATGCGGATAACTATATAAAAATTCCTTTGTCAATACGTATTAATTCCCTTTGCAAGGGTTTGATTACTTACAATATTCAAAGGGCAGGAAAATATACAATACGCTATTCCCAAGGTTGTTTAGAAATTCTTGCCTTGTAGTCTAGTTTCACTCTTTCACAAACTTGCGTTTCAATTCGAAATTCTGACCTAGATATAAGCGCCGCACCTGCTCGTCGCCGGCTAGTTCTTCGGCGGTGCCCTGCTTCAGAATTTTTCCCTCGAAGAGCAGGTATGCCCGGTCAGTAATGGAGAGGGTTTCGTTTACGTTGTGATCGGTAATGAGAATGCCGATGTTGCGGTGCTTGAGTTGCGCCACGATGGTCTGAATATCTTCGACGGCAATGGGGTCAACGCCTGCAAAGGGTTCGTCGAGGAGAATGAATTTGGGGTCTACAGCCAGCGCACGGGCAATCTCTGTCCGGCGACGTTCGCCGCCAGAGAGCACTTTACCCGCGTTTTTGCGCACATGGCCGAGGTTAAACTCTTCGATTAGCTCTTCACATTTTGCCCGTTGGTCGACCTTCGATTTGTTGGTCATTTCCAGCACAGCCAGAATGTTTTCTTCTACCGTGAGGTCGCGGAAAATAGACGCCTCCTGCGCCAGATAGCCCAATCCCAACCGGGCACGCTTGTACATGGGCTGATCGGTGATGTCGGTATCGTCGATGAAGACTTTGCCGCTATTGGGTTTTACCAGGCCCACGGCCATATAGAACGAGGTAGTTTTACCCGCGCCGTTTGGCCCCAGCAAGCCCACAATTTCGCCCTGCGCCACCTGATACGACACATCATTGTTGACTAGCCGGCTGCCGTATTTTTTTACTAAATGTTCGGTTCTGAGAATCATGTATGTGTATAGGAAACGGTCTTTTTGTCATCCCGACCGCACCCGGCGTCATCCGCGGTCCCCTTAAATCTTTATGTCTTTCAAATACAACTGCATGGTTGAGCGGTTGTTGAAATGATTCATTTCCAGGCTATAACAAATCGAGAACGGTTCGTCGGAGCGCAGGTGGTCGGCCCAGGCACCGAGGCCGAAACCCACCGCCGTGAACTGATGACCCGACCGCCGCTGCCGACAGGTGAACTTGATGTGCTTTTCTTTCATCAACATCGGTTCGCCCACCAGCACCACGTCTTCCGTGCAGAAAATTGGGGCCAGATTGTGCGGCCCAAACGGCGACATCTGCTTCATAACCCGGTAGAACTTATCGTTGATTTCGCTGAAATCGAGCGGCAGATCCACTTCTACGCGAGGTATGAGGTATTCGTCCAAAATTCGTTCCGACACCACCTGTTCAAATTTTTCGCGGAAAGCGTCGATGTTTTCAATCGGCATGGTCAGGCCCGCCGCGAAGGTGTGGCCACCAAACTGCTCAAGTAAATCGGCGCATTCTTCAATGGCCTCGTAGACATCGAACCCCGCCACCGACCGCGCCGACCCCGCCGCTTTGTCGTTCGATTGGGTCAGGATGATCGTGGGCCGGTAAAACTGCTCGATGCACCGCGAAGCCACTATACCGATAACGCCTTTGTGCCACGAAGCGTCGAACAAAACCGTCGATTTAGCATTAATTAACAGGTCGTTGCGCCGAATCATGTCCAGCGCCTGCTCGGTCATACCTTTGTCGAGGTCCTGCCGGTCTTTGTTGTGGGCGTGGAGGAAGTAGGCAAACTCTTCGGCTTCATCGAAGCTCTCGGCCAGGAGCAAATTCACGGCATCGCGGGCGTGCTTGATGCGCCCGGCAGCGTTGATGCGCGGCCCCAACCCAAACACCACATTGCCAATGTCGAGGTGCTTGTCTTTATGCGGGCACGCTTCATCGTCACGCATGAACCCGGCTACCCGCATCAGGGCCTGGAAGCCCGTGCGGGGGGCGGTGTTGAGTTGCTTTAGTCCATAATATGCCAACGCCCGGTTTTCGCCCGTAATGGGTACAATGTCGCAGGCAATACTCACGACCACCAGATCGAGGTATGGCCACAGGTCGTCAACGGGCAAACCCCACCGGCGGCATAGTGCCTGAAGCAGTTTAAACCCTACACCGCAACCCGTCAGTTCTTTATAAGGATACTGACAATCAGCGCGTTTTGGATCGAGCACGGCCACCGCGGCAGGAATCTCATTGCCCGGGCGGTGGTGGTCGCAGATGATGAAATCAACGCCGAGGGCGGTTGCTTCGGCCACACGGTCAATGGATTTGATCCCGCAGTCGAGGGCAATGATCAGGGTAAAACCATTGTCGGCGGCGTATTGAATACCCGCTCTCGAGATCCCGTAGCCTTCTTTGTAACGATCGGGAATATAATGGTCGAGGTGTTCGTAGTGGGTGCGCAGAAAGCCGTACATCAGCGACACCGACGTGGTACCATCTACGTCGTAGTCGCCGTAAATGAGTATCTTTTCCTGCCGATGCATGGCCAGTGTGATCCGGTCTACGGCCCGGTCCATGTCGCGCATCTGGAAAGGGTCGTGCAGATGGGTCAGTTCGGGCCGGAAAAAGTAGCGGGCTTCGTCGAATGAATAAACCCCCCGCTGCACCAGCAGAGAAGCCAGAAACGGGCTGACGTTCAGGACCTGTACCAGATCGGCCACGGCCTGTTGTTCGTCAGGTCGGTCGGGAAAAGGTTTGAAAAGCCAGCGTTTTGAAGGCGGTGCGGGGTGCGTAATCATGCGACGGGTGAACAAGGCATCAGTACGCAAGTTAATTTCGTTTCTTCCAAAACAGTTTCGCCCATGCTTATTTTCCTGGCCGCCTTGCTGGTACTACTGCACTCACCTGCGTCTCCGCCCCGCAAAGCCACACTCACCGTAGAAATCCGAAATATTCAGGAGGCTGACGGGCGAATTCAACTGGGTCTATTTAAGCCGTCACCCAATTTTCCCGACAAGTGTAAGCCCTTTGAAGCCCGCATGATTGCCGCCACCAAAGGCAGTGTACGGCTCGCTTTCGACGTTGAACCTGGCGAGTATGCGCTGGCAGCCTACCACGATGTTAACAGTAACGGCAGGCTGGACACGCGTCTGTTTGGTATCCCCAAAGAGCCCTATGGATTCAGCAATAACGTGCGCCCGCGTATGTCGGCACCTACCTTCGCCGACTGTAGGGTGGTTATGGGCGACGCCAACAAAGCCATTTATATTCTGTTGAAATGACCCTACTCACATGAAAAACAGTTTCTTTATCCTGGTTTTTAATTTACTCTGTATCAGGGCTATGGCCCAAACGGGCGGCGAAGTATGTGCCCAGGGGAAAACCCGTTTTTTCGGGCAGCCGGGGCGGTTCAGTCCGCAGCAGGCCCGGCTAGCACCAGATATCCAGTCGGCGGGCGACGCCAGCATCGACGTCACCTATTACGGGCTGAACCTCAACCTGACGTATATTCCCAGCTACCTGCGCGGGGTGGCAACGGTGGCCGTCAAACCAGCTACCACCAGCCTGAGCAGCTTTTTTCTGGACCTCAACTCGGCCCTGCGCGTCGACTCGGTAAAGGTCGGCAACGGGCGGCTGGCGTTCTCACACGCAAACAATCGCCTCACGATAACCCTCCCGCAGACACTGGCCGTGGGGCAAACCCAGCGCCTGTTGGTGTACTACCAGGGCCTGCCCGTGAGCGCCGACGGCGCCTTCGCATTTACCACCCACGATAACACCAAAGATCCGCTTATCTATAGCCTTAGCGAGCCCTACGGTGCTTCAGACTGGTTTCCGTGCAAAGACACCCCCGCCGACAAAGCCGACTCGTCGGCTGTGAGTATCACGGCCCCACCCACGTTCGTGTCGGTCTCGAACGGACTCCTGCAGCGCGTTATCAACAACATCGACGGAACGAAGACGTATTTCTGGAAAAACAGCTACCCCATTGCCCAGTACCTGATCTCCATTGCCTGCACCAACTACACACAATACGACACGCCATTGACCTACCAGGGCCAGACTATGCCCGTGACGCATTATATTTTCCCCGAAGATTTGGCCGCCGCCAAGCCCATTATCGACCAGACCAATGACATGATCAGGGTCTTTTCCGATCGGTTTGGCATCTATCCCTTCATCCGGGAAAAGTATGGCCATGCCGAATTTGGCAAGAATCAGGGCGGCATGGAACACCAGACCGTTTCGTCGATGGACCACAATGCGCTGCTCGACCGGAACGTGGTTTCGCATGAACTGATGCACCAGTGGTTTGGCGACAAGATCACCTGCCGTGACTGGCAAAATATCTGGCTCAACGAAGGATTTGCTTCCTACGGCGAAGCCATCTACCAGGAGTCATTGGGCGGAAAAGCAGCTTATCAGAGCTACATGAACACGACTTTTGCCAGCCGGGCAAAAGCAGCCACCGGTACTGTCTACGCTCAGAACGTGGGAAGTGTCAATGCCATTTTCGACTATAACCGGACGTACTGTAAAGGTGCCTGGGTGTTGCACATGCTGCGCGGTGTGCTGGGCGACAGCACGTTTTTTAAGGGCATGAAAGCTTACGTAGCCTCACCAGCGGCCTATAGCACCGCCATAACGGAAGACTACCAGCGCGTGATGGAGCAGGCGTCGGGCAAAGACCTGAACTACTTTTTTAAGGAGTGGATTTACGGCGAAAAGTACCCGGTATACACCTATTCGGTAGCCCCCATTGCCAACACCAACCAGGCCATTTTGCGCATCAGTCAGGCTGCCAGTACCAACCCAACGTCGTTCACCATGCCTATACAGGTAACCGTGCAGTCGGCGGGGGGCAGTCAGCTCGTTACCGTGGTGAATGACCAACCCGTGCAATCGTTTACCATTGCGGGCAGCGGCCCCATCACCGGTATTGCATTCGACCCCGACAACTGGATTCTGAAAACGGCTACGCAGGTTGACCCTCCGGTAAATACCACGCCCGTAGTACTGGCTACCGAATCCACACGTAATTCGTTGGAGGTATATCCCAATCCTAGCCACGATCAGCTCACGGTGACGTTTAGTACCCAGACGGCGGGACCCATAACGCTATCGCTGGTGAATACGCTGGGGCAAACAGTGTCGTCACAATCGGAAGTAAACGTGCTGGCTGGCTCCCAGAAACGCATTCTTCCCCTTCGCCAACTTGCCGCTGGCGCTTACATTCTACGCCTCCAAACCGTCGATGGGGCGCAGCGGGCGGGGATATTGGTGAAGTAGAAAAAGGGAGTTTACCGTTTAAAGTCTAAGGTCTAACGTTAAACTCCCTCATGCGCTTTCTCCTTCCTCTGCTTCTTATTACCCAATTGGCTGTTGCTCAGGGCGGTCTGGGTATTACAGGTCACAATCACGTAGCCCTGCACGTGAAAGATATTCCCACCAGTGCCGCCTTTTTTCGCGACGTGATGGGCCTGACTCCCATCCCCGTACCCGATAACCTGAAAACGACCCGTGCCTGGTTCGATATGAAAAACGGGCAGATGATTCACCTGCTCTCAGGACGGACTAGCCAGATTAATCACGATAAGAACGGTAGTCACTTGGCGCTGTTTGTAGCCGACATTGCCAAATCAGAAGCCTTTCTGTCGGCCAAAAACATTCCCTTCCACAAGCAGGTCCGCTTCGACGGCGTTACCCAGATTTATTTCTCCGACCCCGACGGGTATTTGTGGGAATTGAACGAGAAAAAGTAGGCCGTGAGCAGTGGCAGTAGCTCATGACAGAAAAGTACGTTCGTGTTAGCACTGCCTGCTGAAAATGGGCCATTCCCTAAGTTGCCTATGGACTCTGTTAACAATAGGTAGCTTTCCATAGTTATGTGATTATATATGGCCAGTTAGGCATCTATTTATCAACGAGTTTTTAGGTAAGAATTTTTAGCTAAGTAGCCAATATAGCTCCTCAGTAAACTGATCTTGTCCCTAAATAACGGAATTGACCTTTTGTTAACCGTCTCAACGTCTCCTTACATGAAGCTCAGTGATTACACAGCCTCTCCTGCCGATTCGTCGGCCATCATTGAAACAACCAGTACGCCTGTTGTAGAAACTAAACGCGTGCCGGTGGCTGTGAAACAGCCTGTGCAGCCTGCAGAACCGGTTTCTGCCGAAAAAAATCTACCCGAACACCTTCTTTGTTTCTCGCATTTACGGTGGAATTTCGTGTATCAACGTCCACAGCACCTGATGAGCCGTGCCAGCGAAGGCATGAAAGTCTGGTTTTTGGAAGAACCTATCTGGGGCAACGAGTTGCGCGTTGAGGTGCGATCAGAGGGCGAGAATCTGACCATATTGGTGCCGCACATTCCGCATGGCACACCGTTTGACGACGTGCTGGCCTACCAGCGCCGTATGATCGACCAACTCATTGAGACTGAACGTATAACTGAGTTCGTTAGCTGGTATTATACGCCCATGGCGCTGATGTTCAGTGACCACCTTACTCCTACCCGTACCGTTTATGACTGCATGGACGAACTGTCGGCGTTTTTGGGTGCCCCACGTGAGTTAATTGATCTGGAGTCAAAATTAATGGCGCAGGCAGATCAGGTGTTCACGGGTGGGTATAGTTTGTATGAGGCCAAGCGCAACCGCCACGCCAACGTGCATGCGTTTCCAAGCAGCATTGACTTCGCCCATTTCTCGAAAGCCCGCAAACGGCAGGCCGACCCCGCCGATCAGGCTCATATTGCGCACCCGCGCATTGGCTTCTCAGGCGTAGTCGACGAGCGTTTCGATGTGCAGTTGCTTCGTGAAATGGCCCAACGCCGGCCCGATTGGCAGTTTATCGTTATTGGCCCAGTTGTGAAAATTGACCCGGCTACCTTGCCCCATAGCGACAACGTGCATTATCTGGGTATGAAGTCGTATAAAGAATTGCCCGCCTATTTCAGCGGCTGGGATGTAGCCATGTTACCTTTCGCGCTCAACGAATCGACGAAATTTATCAGCCCAACCAAAACGCCTGAATACCTGGCCGCTGGTCTGCCCACGGTTTCGACTCCCATTCGCGACGTGGTACGTACTTATGGTGAGCGCGGTTTCACGCAGATTGCTGCCACCGCCGAGGCTTTTGAAACGGCTATTGAGAAAGCCCTGAACAAAGAGCACCCTACCGATTGGAACGCTATTGACAAGTTCCTGACCGAGAACTCATGGGATATCACCTGGGGGAAAATGAGCCGGGAGATCGTGAAATGATTTACGATGGACGACTTACGATTTATGATTTGTTGCTTTCGCAAGCGCATGATTACTTTGGCGAAAGCAACAAATCATAAATCGTAAGTCGTCCATCGTAAATCATTTCAACCTTTTGGCACTACCAGCACCACATCTTCTTTTTCTACCACGACCTGGCCCTCAGCCAGGCCTTTTGGTTTACGGACATATTTTTTGGGCGTTACAATGACCGGGCAGAGGCTGTCGGTGCGGCGTTTCGAGTTCCAGGCAGCCAGTTCGGCCGCGCGTTCGATCACCGTTTTTGGAAACGGTTTGCCCGCCCGGTACTTGATCACCACGTGCGACCCTGAGACGTCGCGGGCGTGTAGCCACAGGTCGTCTTTGTAAGTGTATCGCTGCGTGAGCAGGTCGTTGTTTTTGGCATTTTTGCCAATCCTGATTGTGAAGCCTTCGTAAATCACTTCCTTAAACAATTCAGTCGGGTCGGTTGTGATGGCGGCATCGAGCAGGGTATGTTGCTTGATGTATTTGCGCAGTTCTTTCAGCGACTGCATGGGCTCAATAACCGCCTTGTCGGCCTTGATTTGGGCTATTTCGGCTTCGCGGAGAGCAATTTGCTCGTGAATATGGTCGATCTCGATTCGCTCATTCTTCGACTTCCGGTAGTACATTTCGGCGTTGCGCTGCGGCGACAGTTCAGGCTTAAGCCGGATCGTTACGGGCGTGTCGTTCCGGTAAAAATCGGCCACCGTCACCGTCTCTGGTGATCGTCCGCCGGGCCGTACGTCAATCGTGTGGAGGTTGGCCATCAGCAGGTTGCCTAGTTCTTCATGACTTGGCCCCTCGTCGCGGCTGATGAGCCGTTGCAGGTTTGCGTCGAGTTGCGATTGCGCCCGTTTCAGCCGTTTGTCAAGCAGCCGAAGTACCTCAGCCCGCTCCCGTTCAACGTTGTTTTGGCCATTGAATGAAATGTAAAAACTGCTCGACGCTTCCAGCGGCCCAGTGTAGGTGCGCAACGGTTCGCTGATCGGCACCAGGCTTAGCGTGGGCTTGTGCTCAAACCGCACCAGTGTATAGGTTGGGGTTTCAAACTCCGCCACCACCGACTGCAGCAAGGGCCAGTCGACTGGTTTTCCGGCTTCTTCGGCGCGCTGATTCAGGTAGGCGCGCACTACCTTGCCAAACGTAGGAAACAGCTTCCGGTAGTCGCCACCCGCCGCATCATACGCCGCCTCTGACTGGTCGATGGGCCGGTCGAGCGTGTCGAGGCGCAGGTTGTTGTCGCCGGCCAGCTTGTGGTTGAACAGTTCGATTACGATGTTTTCGTGGAAGGCCAGCAGGTTGGGGCGGTTACCAAAAAACTTGAATAGCAGCGTGTAATTATCCGTCAGATCAATAGCCAGGCATCGTTCATTCAGAAACGACCGCACCCCCAAAACGGCCTTTCCGGGCTGCTCGGTTACTTTTTCGCCCGCTTCATCAGCTTCCCCCGATGCCCCAGAGGTGAGCGCCTCGAATAGGTCGACACTGTTGGTTCGTGCCCGGCGCACATCGTCAGCAAAGAGCAAACCAGAAAATTCGGGGCGGAGCGAGGCTTTGATAAAGAACGGCTTGTAGTAGTTGATTTTGCCCCGTGCCTGCGCAAACACCAGCACCACCTCGTCGCGATCCTGACTGAAGCAGTCTACGAAAAACAGCCCGCGCAGCCGCTCCTGAAGCGCAGGCGCCACCTGCCGCAGAAAATAGTAGTTAGTGTGCATGGAAAAGGCTGGCCAGATGTGGGGCAACTGCCTCGGTAAAGGTAAACAACGCGGCGGGAAGGGGGTTTAATGAACAATGTATAATGAACAATGTACAATGGGCTTACGCGTCAGCCTGCATATGCGCAAGCTCATTGTACATTGTTCATTATACATTGTTCATTAAAGAAACTCAACATGAGCAAGCAAACCACGCAACCGACCGTCCGCGATACCGCCGACAAAACCAAGAAGCACGAGCTAAATACGAATGTACCTGACGAAAAGCAGGGCAAGACATCACGCGGCAAGCACAGCAGCAAGCAGAGCGAAGAGGATGACCATTCACCCCAGGGACGTCAGCAAACGCCGGGTGGCAAAACCAAAACCGAACTAGCTAACGAGCGTGGCGGTCATGGTCATTCAGGCAATGCCACAGGTTCAGGCAGCGATTCCAACGCCGAATCGAAGAAATAAAAGGACATTGGTGTGCTACAACCAGATTAGCCGGGCGCTGATGGCTACGCGCGGGTTGCCGGAACGCCGGACCGCCTTCGACAAGCTCAGGGTGACAGGAAACTAGAGTCAGGTTCACTGAATTGATTCAAGGTTGTTGTCACCCTGAGCTTGTCGAAGGCGGTCCGGCGTTCCGGCAACCCGCGCGTAGCCATCAGCGCCCGGCTAATCTGGTTGTAGCACACTAACCAATAAGCCCCGCCTTGAGCAAATCAGGGCGGGGCTTGTTCATTAACAATCAGTCAATTACGCTGCTATTTCCTGCTTAATCGCACTTAGTTCCTGCCCTATCTTGGTGAAAGCAGCAATGGCTTTTTCAAGGTGCTCCTGCTCGTGACTGGCCGAAATCTGCACCCGAATACGGGCTTTGCCCTGCGGTACAACCGGATAGAAGAACCCGATCACGTAAATACCCTCGTCGAGCAACTTGGCGGCGAAAGTCTGCGCCAGTTTGGCGTCGTAGAGCATGATGGGTACAATGGGGTGTTCGCCGGGCAAAATATCGAAACCGGCGGCTGTCATGGCCTCACGGAAATAACGGGTGTTGTTTTCCAGCTTGTCGCGCAGGGCAGTTGATTCTTGCAGCATATCAAGCACTTTCAGCGACGCACCCACAATGGCCGGGGCCAGCGTGTTGGAGAACAGATAGGGCCGCGACCGCTGCCGCAGCAGGTCCACGATCTCTTTCCGCGCCGCTGTAAAGCCACCCGACGCGCCACCCAGCGCCTTACCATACGTGCCCGTGATGATGTCGATCCGGCCCAGCACGTTCCGATATTCGGGCGTACCGCGACCGGTCTTGCCCACGAATCCGCTGGCGTGGCACTCATCAACCATCACCATCGCGTTGTACTGGTCGGCGAGGTCACAGATCTTGTCGAGTTGGGCAATGGTGCCGTCCATTGAGAACACGCCGTCGGTCACGATCAGGATACGGCGCGAACCGGCTGCTGCCTGAAGCTGCGTTTCCAGATCGACCATGTTATTGTGCTTGTAGCGAAACCGTTTCGCCTTGCACAACCGGATACCGTCGATGATAGACGCGTGGTTCATTTCGTCGGAAATAACGGCGTCTTCCTCGTTCAATAGTGGCTCGAAAACGCCGCCGTTGGCATCAAACGCCGCCGCGTAGAGGATGCAGTCTTCGGCACCCACAAACTCGGCGGTGCGCTGCTCCAGTTCTTTGTGGATGTCCTGCGTGCCGCAAATAAACCGCACACTCGACATACCAAAACCGTGGCTATCGAGCGTATCGTGCGCCGCCTGAATCACCGCCGGGTCCGACGACAGGCCGAGGTAGTTGTTGGCGCAGAAGTTGAGCACCTCGCGCCCGTCTTTCACCGCAATCACCGACGACTGTGGCGTCACGATAATGCGCTCGGTCTTGTATAAACCGGCCTCTTTAATGCTGTTCAGCTCCTGCTGAAGTTGGTCTTTAATAGCTCCGTACATATGGCTTAGATTTTTAAAAAGAACGCTGATGACGCTGATTGGCACGGATTTTTTTGAACAGGATTAGAGGGATTCTATGGATTGACGAGATTTCTCTTTCGCTCCAATCATCTGCTGTATGGTGAAGAAAAAAATCTTATCAATCCATAAAATCCCTCTAATCCTGTCCAAAAAAATCCGTGCTACCCTACTTTTTATGCTGGCTGATACATGGCCGATAAATGATTGATCATTTCCTCCGTCAGGCGGGCTAAGTCGAAGGCGGGTTTCCAGCCCCAGTCCTGCCGGGCGGCTGAATCGTCGATGCTCATAGGCCACGATTCAGCAATGGCCTGCCGGAAATCGGGCTTGTAGTTCACGACCAACTCAGGTATATAACGTTGGATAGCGGCGGTCAATTCCGCAGGGGTGAAACTCATTCCTGCCAGGTTGTACGACGTGCGTACACTGATGCGTTCAGCGGGGGCGTTCATCAGTTCCAGCGTGGCGCGCAGGGCATCGTCCATGTAAATCATGGGCAGACGGGTGTCTTCGGCCAGAAAACAATCGAACGCGTGACCCTGAACGGCTTCGTGGAAAATGGACACGGCATAGTCGGTCGTGCCACCGCCGGGCATCGACTGGTAGCTAATCACGCCCGGATACCGCAGCGACCGCACATCGAGGCCATACCGTTTGTGGTAATAAGCCAGCCAGTTTTCGGCGGCCACTTTGCTGATGCCATATACCGTGCTGGGGTTCAGCACGCTGTTTTGCGGCGTACTGTTGCGGGGGGCACCGTCGCCAAAAACGGCAATGGAACTGGGCACAAACACCTTGCGCAGCCTTTGCACCCGCGATACTTCCAGCACGTTGAGCAGTGCCTTCATATTCAGATCCCAGGCCCAAAGCGGGTCACTCTCGCCCTTCGCCGACAGCACTGCCGCGAGGTGGTAAATCTGCGTAATCTTATGTCGCCGCACCAGGTCGGCAAGGGCATCGGGGTCTGTAGCATCCAGCACATCAAAGGGCCCTGTGTTATGAGTGGGCTTTCGAAGATCGGAGGCGATCACGTTGTCGTGGCCAAATTGTTCCTGCAAAAGGGGGAGCAGCGCAGTGCCGATTTGCCCGTTGGCTCCAATAATCAATACCGTGTCCCGTTGCATAGTGGGTCGATGATTCCGTTGAAAAACAGGTTTATTCCGGCAATAAATGGGCATTGTAGCGCATCATCTATTTCCGGCACAAAGTTATCTATACAACGAACAACCGACGTTTTTTGGCCACAGACCGTAAATATTCCGGCGATTTACTACTTTAGACCCAAATAGTACGGCGTTATTTTTACACGAAATCGCCCTGTAGAAAATTTTTCGGCATGGATGCACTAGACGACATCGACAAGCGCTTGTTACGCCTGCTTCAGGCCGACGCCAAGCTCACCACCAAAGAGCTGGCCGCCCAACTGAACCTCACTCTCTCCCCCATCTACGAGCGCATCCGCCGCTTGGAAAACCTGGGCTACATCAAGCAATACGTGGCCGTGCTGGACAAAGCCATGCTCGGCCAATCAATCATGGCGTTCTGCCAGGTGTCTATGCGCTACCACGACAAGGCGTTCATCAACAAGTTCGAGGAAGAGGTGCAGAAGCTGGAAGAGGTGCAGGAGTGCTACCACATGGCCGGGCAAGTCGATTTTCTCTTAAAAATCCACGTCGGCAGCCTCGGCGAGTACCACGATTTCGTCAAAAACAAGCTATCCCAAATCGAGAACATCGGCGTCCTCAACAGCACGTTTGTGCTGAAAGAAATTAAGCACGATTTGGGGTATCACATAGCGTAGAGAAGAAGTGGGGTAGCTCAGGACCAGCGGTCGTCCGCTGGTCCTGAGCTACCCCACCTAGCAGTTGCCACTATTCACACTACCCCACTAAGGCTAGAACGGAAGAAGGGGTGACTAACCCAGCATTACGCTTGCGTCAGCCACCCCTTCTTCCATTACTCCTTTACTCCGTTCCTTCTTCCTAAATATCCTTGCGCTTCATCGCTTTCACGGCGAAGTCGGCGGCGCGGGCGGTGAGGGCCATGTAGGTGAGCGACGGGTTCACGCACGAGGCCGACGTCATGGCGGCACCGTCGGTGACGAATACGTTCTTCACAGCGTGAATCTGATTCCACTTGTTCAGCACCGACGTTTTGGGGTCGCGACCCATGCGGGCGGTGCCCATCTCGTGGATACCGATGCCCAGGTGCTTGCTCTCGTCGTTATAGCCGCGTACATTTTTCAGGCCGGCTGCCTCCAGCATTTCCACGGCGTCGTTCATCATGTCTTTGCGCATCTTCTTTTCGTTTTCGCCGTAGGCGGCATCGAAAACAATCAGCGGCAAACCCCACTTGTCTTTCTTGTCGGGCGACAGGGTCATGCGGTTGTTGGGGTCGGGCAGCACTTCGCCGAAACCACCCAGGCCCATCGACCAGGGGCCGGGCTTGGTGAGTGATTCTTTGAAATCGGCACCGAAACCGTCGGCACCATTGCCCCGGTTCCATCCGGCACGGCTCGCGCCACCCTGGTAGCCAAAGCCCCGGATGTAGTCGCGCTTGTCGCCGTCCCAGTTGCGGTAGCGGGGTACGTAGACGCCATTGGCCCGACGACCGTAGTAATACTGGTCTTCCATGCCCTCGAAGTCACCAGAGGCACCCACGCCCAGGTGGTGGTCCATGATGTTGCGGCCCAGTTGGTCCGAGTCGTTACCCATCCCGTTGGGGAAGCGGCTCGATTTAGAATTCATCAAAATCGACGTGCTACCAAACGCCGAGGCGTTGAGGAAGATGATTTTGGCGAAGTAGTCGCGCGTTTGCAGCGTGTTCTGGTCAATTACCCGAACGCCGGTGGCTACGCCTTTTTTGTCGTCATACAGCACTTCGGCCACGATTGAATCGGGGCGAAGCGTGAGCCGACCAGTGGCAACTGCCGCTGGCAACGTGGCTGATTGGGTGCTGAAATAAGCCCCAAACGGACAGCCACGCATGCACTGATTGCGGTATTGACAGGCAGCCCGACCCAACTCTGTATGCACCGCTTTGGGATCGGTGAGGTGGGCGGTGCGGCCCATCGTGATGTGACGTTTACCAAAGGCTTTTTCCACCCGTGCTTTCACTTCCTTCTCTACGCAGTTCATCTGCATAGGAGGCAGGTAATTGCCGTCGGGCAATACGCTCAGGCCGTCTTTTGAGCCGCTGATACCAGCAAAGCCTTCCACATAGGTGTACCAGGGAGCCAGATCAGCATAGCGGATTGGCCAGTCGACAGCGATGCCATCTTTGAGGTTGGCCATGAAGTCTTCCTCGTTGTGGCGGTAGCTCTGCCGACCCCACATCAACGACCGACCACCCACGTGATACCCCCGAATCCAGTCCATAGGGCGTTTTTCGATATACGGATTCAGCGAATCGTTTTCGAAATGGTGCCGCCACTCTTCGTTGGCGGTGTAGCCCGTACGCATGTTGGCCCAGTACTCTTCGGCGGCCTGCGTGGTCACGCGCCCCCGGTGCGGAAACTCCCAGGGATTATTGGTGGCGGTGGTGTAGCCCTCCACGTGTTTAATGTCGCGGCCCCGTTCCAGCATCAGCACTTTCAACCCTTTTTGGGTTAGTTCTTTTGCGGCCCAGCCACCCGATATGCCCGACCCAACCACGATAGCGTCGTAGGTCATGTCTTTCTGGGCGTCGATGTTCAAGTTCATTGAAAAATGAGTTCAATGTTCAACGTTCAATGTCTAAAGTTGCGCGGACAGAACTGCTCCGCAACACCTTGACCCTTAGACTTTAAACCTTGAACTGGTTTTTTAGATGGCCCAGGCCTTCTGACCGGGCTTGAGGGGTACACAACCGTCGTAGCGGCCGGGAATAGCCACGTACTCAAGGGCTTGTGTCGCGCCGATTTCCGACGTGAAGTAGCCCATCAGCGTTAGGTCTTTCAGCATGCTGAAGAAGGGCGTCACGTTGCGCTTTGCAGCGGGAATCTGTACATCCTGCTGCCCAGCTACGGCACGGGCCATCTCTGCTTTCTGCGCTTTGGCATCAGCTTCCAGCTTTTTCATAATCTCAATGCGCTGGGCATTGTCCAGTTGGCTGAACGTTTTGCCGTAGGCATCCTGACTCATTTTCTGGGTCTGGGTGAGGCCATCAATAAAGCGTTGCTGATCGGGCTTTTTGTAGCAGTCTTTCAGTACCACGTCAATGATTTCGTTCACCTTCGCGGCCTTGGCTCCGGGCGTGTTGGTTGTTGGAATAATAACGTCGGCCAGGTCAGCCACGAGGGCATCCTGGTCGGCCGTGAAAAGCACGGGTTTACCGGTGGCCACCCGTTGTGCGGCCGAGGCTTCGAGCGTGTCGGCCATCGCGGAATGACCCAGCGCGGGTAGTGCTACGGTAGCACCAACCAACGTAGCCACCCGCATAAGGGCATCGCGTCTATTCATAGGAGTAAGATGATTTAACGTACTGTATTAAAACGATTTTCGGTAGTATAAAGATATGAATTTGCCAACGGTTTAGGATAAAGCAGGCTTAAAACTGGACGTTAAAGAGCCATTAAGTGCTCATTCTTATCCTGTAGATCACTATTGTGCGGCTCGCACGGGCGGCGCCAATAATACCCGTCTTAACTCATTGACGGGCAGCATACCCTGGTCAAGCACCCGGTCATGAAAGGTCTTTAGGCTGAAGGATTTACCCATCTGTTGCCGGTATTCGCTGCGCAGTGCCAGCAACTGAAGCTTTCCCAGCGAGTAAGAGAGGTATCCGGGGTCATAGGTGCCACGCAGCGCCTCTTCGTGAGCAGGTTTTTCTTCGTAATAACAGTTGGCCTGCATAAATTTCGTTGCCCGATCCACCGTCCAGCCATGGGTGTGCAGATTGATGGCGCACACCAGCCGGCAATACCGCAACAGCGACTCCGACAGCTGGGCCATTTTATACTTGGCGGCGGTTTTTGGATCGGTGTTGCCGAAGCCTTCTTCCAGCATCATCTGCTCGGTGTAATGCGCCCAGCCTTCCACAAATGCGTAGCTGCTGAACACCTTCCGCACCTCGCTCACAGGCGAGGCATTGAGGTGCAAAAACTGCACGTAATGGCCCGGATACGCTTCATGAATGGAGATCACCTCGGCCACATAGCGGTTAAACTGCGCGAGCCATTCTTCCTGCTGGCGGGCGGACCAGGCTTTTTTAGGCAGTGTAACGTAGTAATACGCCTGTGCGGCGGCTTTATCTTCAAACGGTCCCGGCGTATTCATGGCGGCCGTGGCACCTACCATAAATTCGGGCGTCTTCGTTACGGTTGCCCGCACTTCAGAAGGGACTGACACAATCTTCTTATCGAGCAAAAACTGCCGTATGGCTTCGCAGTGAGCGTTTGTGCTGGCAACCAGTTTATCGGCGGCAGGGTGTTCCTGCTGCATATGGCGGAACACCTGAATGGGCGTTTTGGTAGGGTCGATAACACGGGCGGCAAGGGCGAATTCGGCCTGTTCGCGACGGAGGTTAGCCATACCCACGGCCAGCAGGCTGTCGGGGTTGGCGGCCAGGTGTTCATTGTACAGGAGCATCCGCCGTAAATTGCCCCGCCCAATGGCAAACGAGCCTGTAGCGCGGGGCAGCACGGTTTTTTGCAGGTGGCTCACCAGTCCCCGCAGGGCTTCGGCGGCTTGTTTCGTTGTTGATGTCAGTTCTTGCTGCTCCGCGGTAGTACCCGTTTTGGCAAAGGCCTGCTGCACCTCGCCCAACAGGTAATCGGCGGTGCCATTTTGGGCGTCGATAGCCACCAGCACGTGTTCGCGGGAAGGATGCGGGCCGATGTTCTCTTTCACTGCCGCTACCCAGTCGGGCACGAGCCGCGCCTTCTCAATCACCGATTTCATCCGGCCCGCGGGTGTACCAAACGTACGCTCTACGTACGAACTAAAATCGACGGTGTACGTGTACGGGTCTTCCGCCACGCGGATGCTATCAATGCTGTTGATCTCGCTTTGCACATGCGCCTGCATCAGTCGATAGTCAATCTGTTCATCAGCAGACAATTGGGTCGTATCCAACCGCGCAAAAGCCGAATCGAAACGGGCCAGTTCAGCGCGTTGCTTTTGCCAA
The DNA here is from genome assembly GCF_017353185.1 of Fibrella rubiginis. Taxonomy (GTDB): domain Bacteria; phylum Bacteroidota; class Bacteroidia; order Cytophagales; family Spirosomataceae; genus Fibrella; species Fibrella rubiginis. The sequence goes on from NZ_JAFMYV010000003.1 coordinate 418,159, forward strand.
TACGCCGGGGTTGGCAGGTCAAGCTTCCCGTCGAACTCGTGCTTGCCCAAAAACACCGCCGCTTCGGGGTTGCTGGCATAATAAGCCGCCAGATAGTCGTCGCGCAGATCGGCATAAGCTGATGTGGCGACCTTCGGTTTTGTCTGGCAAGAAGCGAAGATAAGGACGGAGGAAAGGATGGTAATTAACCCCCTGCCTACGGCCACTGCCTGCTGCTGCTTACCATTCTTCACTGCCTATAAAAATTAAAGGTGCCCTGTATAAAGCACGGCCCGATTGACAGACGGAGGCATAGGACCGGCTTGTTTGAGCTTAATAGCCGCCAGATTGGCACCGGCCTGCGCACAATCGGTGGGGTCGCGACCATCGAGCCAGGCCGTCAGGAAACCTGCCCAGTAGGCATCGCCCGCGCCGGTGGCATCAACCACGTCAACTTTACGACCCGTAATGCGTACGGTTTCTACCCCCCCGTCGAAGGACACCAGACTTCCTTCGGCCCCGAGGGTAAAGCAGACCAGTTTGGCTCCCATAGCATGAAGGTCGGCCAGAACGCGCTCGGTGGTTTGAGGTTCGCCGTAAAGGCGGGTGGCATCGTCTTCGCTGAGTTTGATAAAGGCCCCGGTGGCACAGTAACGACTCAGCACGGTCCACGCCTGCGCCCGGTCGGGCCAGATACTGGGGGCATAGTTGGCATCTACGCTTACCTGCGCACCTAAAGAGGCGGCCCGTTCGGCGGCTTCAACAATGGCCTGCTGAGCAGGCTGGCGACTTAGGGCAAAACAGGTGGTATGGAAAATAGATGCCTGAGCCAGCAACGAATCGGGCAGGTATTCGGGGCGAATCTGGCAGTCGGCAGTGCGGTAAGCAATAAAATCGGGCGTTCCCGATGTGCGTGACACCACCACAATACTGGTTGGTTCGTTGGGGTCAGTGGCAATGTACTGGGTGTCAACGCCCGTTTCGGCTACGCGCTGCACCAGAAACTTGCCCAGGTTATCGTCGCCGACGCAGGCCACCAGGGCCACGCGGTTGCCCAGCCGGGCCATATTGGCACCCATATTGGCGGGACTGCCCCCCTGATAGCGCCGAAAATCAGGCGAATCGAACAGGCTGGCAGAGACATGATGACCAATGAAATCGACTAGCAATTCGCCGACAGAGAGGATGAGTTTGGAGGAATTGGGCATGGGAAGGAAAACTGGTTCAAAGTCTAAAGTTTGAGGTCCAAAGTTAGCTGACGCATGAGCCTGCTCATGCGTACTCGTTTTGTGCGTCAGCATACATCTGCGTCAGCTAACTTTGGACATTAGACGTTAGACTTTAAACTTCGACCTCTAAACTGCCTTCGGTGCTTTCACCAGGAAGCAGGACGCGGCGGCCAGTAGCATGCAGACGCCGGCTAGTACCAGTGCGTTGCGAGGGTCGTCGCCGAGGAGCGTTTTGTAGAAAAGCGGCACGGTAAGCATACCAATGAACTGCGGTACGCAGATGAAACCATTGAAGATACCCATATATACGCCCATTTTTTCTTTGGGCACAGCACTCGCCAGCATCAGGTAAGGCATCGACATGATAGAACCCCAGGCTAACCCAATAATGGCCATTCCGACGAGATAAATCAGTTTATCATTTGACGTCAGCGTCAGGAAAAAGCCCAGTGCACCGATGCACAGGAATACGGCATGGGTGGCGCGGGCACTGCCAATGGCTTTGGCAATGCGTGGAATAAAGATGGAAATAACGGCGCAGGAGATACTGAACATAGCAAAACACAGCCCGCCCCACTTGGTACCCGCTTCAAAGCCAGCCTTGTTTGAGACCGCATTGGGCGCGTCGAAGGCATACTTGGCCACCGCCAGTGATAGGTACTGCCACATCAGCGGCAGGCCATACCAGGTAAAAAACTTCACCCACCAGAGTTGCTTCATGACGGTAGGCATCTCAGACAGCGAAGCCAGCACTTCTTTGAAAACGGGCAGCATCAGCACCAGGTAACCACCGGCCATGACGCCTACACCCCAGATCAGGCCATTGGCAATGCCACCGAGGCGGGCAGCAAAGAAGAAAGCTAGTACAGCCGCCCCCAAAGCGAGCGCCAGGTGCCAAAAGGAAATTGATTTTTTTTGTTCGTCGGTGAAGACCGGATGCAGCTTGTAGCTTTCATCAACGGGCGGGTACTCTTTGGTGGTGCGCATGGTCCAGACTACAGCAATCAGGATAGCCGCCGCACCAATGTAGAACGGATACCGCACCGAATTGGGAATACCATTGGCCAACTCACTGGCACTCACCAGCATGGACACCCCAATAAAGGGCAAAATATAAGGCATACAGTTGGCCAGCGTTTGGCCGAAACCAACCATGAATGACTGTACGGCGAAACCGGTAGGCCGCTGCTTTTCGTTGAGCATGTCGCCCACAAACGCCCGGAAAGGCTCCATCGCTGAGTTCAGGCCCGCATCGAGCATCCACATCAGGCCCGCCGCCATCCAGACTGTTGATGAATTGGGCATCAGCAACATGGCAATACTGCCCATAAGCGCACCCACCAGAATAAACGGTTTGCGCCGTCCCCACGTAGGCGACCAGCTCCGGTCAGACACGGCCCCGATAATGGGTTGGAGCAACAGCCCGGTAAGCGGCCCGGCCAGCCAGAGCCCCGGAATAGACGCCTCGTCGGCGCCCAGATAACGGTAAATGGGGCTCATGTTGGCCTGTTGTAGGCCAAAGCCGTATTGAATACCCAAGAACCCGAAACTCATGTTCCAGATTTGCCAGAACGAGAGGTTCGGGCGGGAAGTAGCTTGGGCCACGCTTGGCGCTTGGTCAGTCTGCATAGATTAGCTGGTTATTGAAACAGCATGTAAGGTTAACTATACAACAATATTACGCAGCCCGTTGCATGATTTGACGATGGAGTTGGGTTATTTTGTTTATAGCTTATTGGGGCCAAAGCTGGTTAAACAACAAGGTGTCTCAGGCACTTTGCGCAACCCATTGGCTGGTTTAACGCGTATGTACCACAGAGCCATTCGGGATATTGGCTTATCTTTCACAGTAATACACTACTTATGCTGTAGATCTCTCCGCCTTATCCACCACTATGTCTTTACTGCTCACGCTCCTCACCAGCTGCATCCTGTCGGCTCCGCTGCCTCCGCCCGATTCGGTGGGGAGCCGGGGGAGCCGAAGCCTCGACGCGCTGGTGGTGCGGTCGGTCACGTTGCGCGGAAATGCCCGCACCAGCGACCGAATCATCAGGCGGGAAATGGCCCTGCTGGCAGGAGACACTATCAGTCGAACCGACCTGGCCCAGAAAGTAGCCTGGGATCAGCGCAAAATCACCAACACCAACCTCTTTGTCACCGTCGATGTAGCGGCCGTGGAAGATACCACCGCCCCGCCCGACTACCGGCCGCTCGATGTGGTGGTGACCCTGAAAGAGCGTTGGTACATTTTTGTAGCCCCCATCTTCGAACTGGCCGACCGCAACCTCAATGAGTGGTGGTATGACCGGGGCCACGACATCCGCCGCACAAACTATGGTCTGCGCCTCGACTGGAAAAACTTTACGGGCCGTAATGACAAGCTCACGGCACTGGCCCAGACTGGTTTTACGGACAAATACATTCTTTCCTATGACCGCCCCTATTTCGACAAAGCGCAACGGTACGGGGTCAACGCCGATTTCTACTATGCCACCAACCGCGAGATAGCCTACCGCACTTTTACCGACAAATGGGTGTATATCCGTCCGGCAGTACTGGAGAGCCTGCGCTCGCGGCTAACCACCAGCATTGGCATTACCCGCCGCGACGGGTTCTATCATTTTCACGAACTGGAAGCCCGCTACAGTCGCAACACCATTGCCGACACCGTAGCCCGCCTCAACCCCGACTATTTTCTGGACGGCCGCCGCGCACAAAAGTTCGCCACGCTGTCGTACAGCTACCGCTATGACCGTCGCGACAATGTAGCCTACCCGCTACGGGGCACCCTGGCCACGGGCGTACTGGCTCACATGGGCTGGCTACCCAACGCCGACCTGAAGCAAACCGATTTAACGTTGGGATTAAGCCACTACTGGCCACTTGGCAAGCGATTTTTTGCAGCGTCTACGGTTCGCCTACGCTCGGTCTGGACCAACAGACAGCCGTATTATAATCTCCGGGGCCTGGGCAACGGCGACGACGTGTTGCGGGGCTATGAATTGTATATTATTGAAGGTCAGCGGTATGCATTGTTCAGGAACAACATTCGCTACCGGCTATTTTCCACGGTAAAGCAGCTTAACTGGCTGCACGTGAAGCAGTTTAACACCCTGCCTATTTCGGCCTACGTGTCGCTCATTGGCGATGCAGGCTACGTAAGCAGCCCCGTGGCCGAACGCTACCAAAGCCGACTGGCTAACCGATGGCTCTATGGCTACGGAGCCAGCCTTGACGTGGTCACGTTCTATAACCTGGTGGTGCGGTTCAGCGGGGTGGTAAACGCACAACGGGAGCCGGGCTTTTTCCTCAACATCCAGCGCGAATTGTAATTTTGAGGCATGAAACACCTCGTCCTGCCTGCGTTAGTTACACTTCTTCTGGCTGCCTGCACCTCACGTCCTTCAACAGAATCGAATCGCGTTGAAAACCGCGTGGGCACGGCCATCGATTCTACCCTGACTACGGTTCCGGCAGCGGCATCTACAACGGCAGCGCCAGCAACATCGGCCCGCATCAACAGCCTGAGCCTCACGCCCAGTTATGACTGGAAACGGGTTAACCTGGGCGATGCTTTCGCCGCTGCCAAAGCACCCGAAACCGAACGTCCCTTTGAAGAAGATGCCACCCACGTGGGCTATAGCATAGAATTTGACAATCTGGAGTCAGTTGATTATCAATACTTTACTGAATCCGGAAAGGTATCGGGCATCCGGGTGGATTTGTACCTGAACAACCCGGCCAGCGTGCGCACTTATCAGCAGGATCTGATCGCCTACTACAATGCGCGCTACGGTTCAGCCCAGCCTAAGGCGGGCGTTTACACCTGGCAGGACGGTACCGTCACGCTCAAAGACGTATCAAAGGCCAAAGAATATGGCCTGGTGCTAAAGATTGGTAAAGTGCCCGCGGCGAGATGACTGATCCTCCCTGCGGGGTGAGCGGTTACTTTGGGAATGTCAGCCTGAACGTAGTACCAATCCCAACGTGACTATCTACGTCGATATGCCCTTTGTGGCTGTTCACAATATTTTGGGTGGCGGTCAGGCCCAGTCCCATACCACTCTGTTTACCAGTAAAGAAGGGGTCAAACAGGCGTTGCAGGTTTTCGGGGGGAATACCCGCGCCGTTATCTTCAATCACCACACACACCTGCGAATCTTCGAGGCACATAGTGCGTACTACCAGCTTGCCGTGCTCCGGCTCCATCGACTCCACAGCGTTGATGAAAATGTTGGTGAACGCAATCCGCAACTGTTCCCGGTCCAGGTTGGCGGTGCAGTCATGGGTGCTGAAGTCAGTAATCAACGTCATTTGCTTCAGCTTGATGCGGTCGGTAACAAAGCCCAGCGTTTCGCGCACAATATCGTTCAGGTCTTGCGGGCGGCGGTCAAGTTCACGCGGCTTCGAGGAGTTGAGCATGTCGGTGATCAGGGCACCAATACGCTCCACATTGCGGCCAATGATGTCGGTATACAGCTGGGTATCTTCATTTTGCTCTCCCAGTTCATCAACCAACTGATCCAGCGCCAGGCTTAGGTTGGTCAGTGGATTACGCACTTCGTGAGCAATGCTACGGGCCAGTTTACCCGTCATGGTTAGCTTTTCAGCAATAATCAGTTCCTGCTGCGCTTTTTTCTGGTCGGTAATGTCGCGTACGATACCCTGGTACCAGACGGGGCGGCCGTTGGCATCTTCCACGGCCCAGATCGAGATAAGGCAGATGCGCTTGCGGCCCTGCTTACTCACTAACACGGCTTCGAAATCTTTGATCTGGGTAAACTCGCGCACCGAAAAACGCATCTCACGCAGTTTGTCAAACTGATCAAATAGCCGGGCAGGGTTCAGCTTCAGCAGTTCGTCGCGGGTGTAGCCCAGCAGGTGCTCAACAGATGGGTTCACGTCGAGGAAATGCATGGATTGGTCGGCCACGAAGATGGCGTCGATAGACCGTTCAAACAGCGACCGGTACTTGTTTTCCTGCTCCAGCAGTTCGGCCAGCGATTCGGCCTGCCGCAGGGCATAGCGAATACTACGCCCCAACAGCTGCGAGTCGATCCGGCCTTTCACAAGGTAATCGGCGGCTCCAATGGCCATTGCCGAATAGTCGACTGATTTATCGTCCTGCCCCGTGAGCAGGATCATGGGCGAATGGCAACCGGCCCGGGCAGCCTCCTGAATCAACTCAATGCCTGTGCGTTGGCCCAATCGGTAATCGATCAGGTAAACATCGTAGTCACTGGCCAGAATGCGTTCCAGTGCCTCATCATAGCCTTCTACCCAGTCTAACCGCAGGTTCCGGTTTTCCGGGGCGCTCATGAGCGTACGGGTCAAGATGTAGTCATCTTCATCGTCTTCCACCAACAGAACACGTACAAGCTGCTGATTATCAATAATATCGCTTTCTGAGTCGGGTAGCGAAGTGGTCATAACGTGAGGTATTATCAATCCGGCAATTGAACAGTTTCCATCCAATAGAGCTTCAGTGAACCCATGAGTTCGGTTAGCCGACTAAAGTTATGTGGTTTAGTGATAAATGAATTGCCTCCCAGACCGTAGGCGCGTTTTACGTCTTCTTTGGCCGACGATGTAGATAACACCACAACCGGCAAGCGGCACAGATGAGGGTTTGTCTTGATCTCTTTAAGGGCCTCAAATCCATCTTTCCGGGGCATATTCAAATCCAGCAAGATCAGACTTGGACGCGGTGCATTTTCGACGGTGAAACCATTAGCACACGTCAGGTAATTCATCAGTTCTTCGCCGTCTTCGACAAACTTAACGGTACTGCCAAATTGATTTTGCCGCAAGGCCTCGGCCATAAACAGCCGGTCGTCTGCGTCATCATCGGCGATTAAAATCGTAGTCGAAGGCTGTATTTCAGAAGATAGCATCATATATGAAGGCAATAACGAATGAAGAGGCTGTTATGCAACTGTACGAAGATAACCGTAAATCACTACCTAGCCTATGGGTAAATACACATAGATCAACGTGCGACGATCTGGTCAGAGATGAACCAGGACGAGTCCAGCATGATTTTCGGTAGCTTTCTGCACAATGGCTAAGCCAATATCTGTTCCTGGATACTCATCATAACCGTTTAACCACCGGTGCGTCTGTATAATTTGGTTGCCGCCATATTGATCAAAACGATGGTTGCCGCATAGGCCACAGCAAAGGTACCTTGCCAAACCACGAAACAGCACTAGCGGTCTATACCGTCGCCAGCGCCACCACCGGAGATCATCTTTTTGCAATAGTTGGCGTATTCGTAACCCGGCCATAACACGCAACAGCGGTTTAGACAGACTGCATTTAACTGCTCTAGTTGGGGGCTTCCATTCCGAAAGTGTGGAATCTCGTACGCACTCAATTCAATCGATTGCGCTTTAAGCCATCACCGACCTGCACACAGGGCGCAGGTTTACTTATTGACAATCAAAGTGTTACTACGAAAACGCACATATTCTTCATGCAAATGGCATGATATTGTGATGGATAAAAGGCAAAAGCACATTACAACACGCTTTATCCAACTCAACATTACGCTATGAAAACGTACCTCAAAATTGGCGCTCTCGCGGCCATCGCTGCAGGCCTAACCCTTCACACTACTGATGCCAGCGCCCAGACGCGTCCCCGTACAGGTATTAAAGCAGGTTTGTCAGCTAGCTCATTATTCTATGACAACACCAGCCTAAATGACCGGAAAGAACGTATTGGCTTTCATGCAGGTGTGTTTACGCAAGTACCTGTAGGTTCGGCCTTCGCCATTCAGCCCGAGTTGCTTTACATTAACAAGGGTGCATCGGCCGGCTACAATGTGCTGGGGAGCACAGGCAGAAATTCCTTTAACATCAATTACCTGGAATTGCCCGTACTGGCTACACTGAAGCTGGGTGATTTCGCCGAAATCCAGGCTGGTCCCTACGTGGGGTACCTGCTCAATTCGAATGTAAAATCGGAGGGTAGCCTGTTAAGCACAGGCACAAACCTGAACCCTGACCAATTTAACCGCGTCGATTACGGTTTGGCGGGTGGCGTTAACGTGTTCTTCGGCCAGTTGCTGGTCGGCGTACGTTACGAGCAGGGTATCCAGAAAATTGCTAACACGACTGCTTCACGGGCTGTACTCAACAATGCACGCAACGGCGTAGGTCTGCTGAGCATCGGCTACTCATTCAATTAAAGTATAAAAGCTGAGCTATGAGGTAATTCCGTTTCAGGATCATCTCATAGCTCAGCTTTTATACTTTACAAGTGAATATCGTACGCCTTCAGCTTGTTGTAGAGCGTTTTACGATCAATATTAAGTACTTCCGCAGCTTTGGTCTTATTGTACCCCGTTTTCTCGAGTACTTTCAGAATAGCAGCCCGTTCCGCACTTTCCGACACAGATTTCAGGTTACCCCCCTGCGTAGGTTGTTGCATAACGGGCATCGAACCGGGCCTGACAGAGTCCATTACAAAACCTGCCGCTTCGTCGGTGGTGATGTACGTGGGTGAAGTTATTTCGTGAGGCAATACATCAACCTGTACGTAATCGCCCTGAGTGAGCAGCACTGCCCTTTTCACCACGTTTTGTAGTTCGCGCAGATTACCATACCAGTAGTACTCTTTGAATTTGTCGCGCACCTCGTCGTCGAAACCGAGTACGTCTTTCTCCAGTTGGCGGTTGGCCAGTTCGAGGAAATGTTCGGCGAAAAGCATGATATCGGCTTTGCGCTCGCGCAGCGGGGGTAGCTCAACGGTAAACTCATTGAGGCGGTGAAAAATATCTTCCCGGAAACGTCCCTGACGAACAGCGTCGCGGAGGTCCTCATTGGTAGCGCACAGAATGCGCACGTCGACCCCGATGTCTGTGTTACCGCCAACCCGCTTGATTTTACGTTCCTGTAATACCCGCAGCAGCTTGATCTGATTTTCGTAGGACAGATTGCCGATTTCGTCGAGAAACAGGGTACCTCCATTGGCGTATTCGAAAGAGCCCATCTTATCGGACATGGCCCCGGTGAAAGCACCTTTCACATGACCAAACAATTCGCTTCCGGCCAGTTCCTTTGACAACGCCCCACAGTCGATAGCCACAAAGGGTTTCTCGGCGCGTTTACTGCTCAGGTGAATGGCATTGGCAACAAACTCTTTGCCGGTGCCGGTTTCCCCCGTGATAATGACCGACATATTGGTCGGCGCAATTAGTTCAACATGTTTCTGTAGCTGTTCGGCGGCACGGCTCTTACCAAAGATGAACCGTTTTCCATCGGGGGCCAGCGCAGTTTTGGCTGTTTTGCCTGCTTTAGCTGCGCCTGCTGGCGCTTCGTCTAAAACAGCGGCTTTGGCTGGCGTACTGCTCTTCTTGTCGAGCGCTCCCCTGATCGTATACAGGATCTCGTCGGGTAGCAGCGGCTTCGTCACGTAATCGAAGGCGCCATATTTCAGCGCCTGCACGGCAATGCGTACGTCTGAATAACCAGTGATGATGATAACAGCGGTGGCAGGGCTAAGCACCTTAATGCGGCGCAGCATATCTAACCCGTCGGTGTCAGGCAATTTGAAGTCACAAATAACCAGATCGAACGTTTCACGGCGTAACAGAGCTAATCCTTCTTCGCCGCGCTGTGCTGAAGCGGTCTTATACTTTTGTTTACCCAGGAAACGCTCTAACAAGACGCAGATGTCGTTGTTGTCGTCTATGATTAATATTTTTTCCATAAGCAGAATGCCCATCTCAGGAACACTCGTTAAGGCGATCTGTTGATGATGGTGGGAACAGGCAACTCAGCTAACCTACGGTTGGCAATTCCAAACAAGAACAAGAACCAGCCGATGTATGGTTTCTTTACGGTTGGCTAATACCCTAACTCCAAAACACGACTTTAGCGTACTATACCTGAATAGATTCTAATGCCTGCTCTACTGTTTTGCGGGTAAAGGGTTTTCCCATAAAGTAATCTGCACCCTGGTCGGTAGCCCGCTTTCGCTCGGTAGCTCCATCAAACGCACTGATCATGACCACTTTAGGAATCTCTAGTGATGTCCCTCCCTGCTTGATCGTTGGCAACAAGTCAAATCCTAAGCCGTCGGGCAGGTTCAGATCCAGAAACACAGCGTCAAAATGTTGCCGGCTCAGACACTGACGGCCATCTTCTAAGAAATGGGCACACGTAGGCTGGTAGCCCAACCGGCGAAGTAAGCCTGACAATAATAAACATATATCGGCTTCGTCGTCTACGATGAGAACGTGCTTGGTATTCATATTTTGTTTGATGTTCGGCTTCGGCACAAACGCGTGTCCGACAGCCGAACTAGGTACAATTACTCCGGTCATATTGTGCGCTCGTTACATATTTCAACCACGCTGTCATGATTATATCTATAAAATATAATGCCTAACTTATTGGCTATCGTAGACTTAAGCAATTTTAGCGCCTAAATGCCCCATTAAGAAGCAGTTATACCCAATCCTTTTATACCTGCCTATGACCGAATGTATACAATATTTGTAGGGTGTGGGGAAATCTGTGGAGCTATTTACTGTTCAGATTTCCCAAAGTGGGGAAAAAATTCCCCAACCCAGATTAGCTGATCGTTTCCTGATTTTTGGTGTGGGATTGAAAAAAAGTGCTTAAAAGCCTCATTTACACATCATACAGCCTTTTTAGTCATGTGTTGATCTTGACGCATATTTTGTCTGGCACAGAATTTTCTAAAGAGTAGTCAGAACACGAGACACAGTGGTTCTGATTTACTCAACAACACAATAAACGTTATGGGAAACTTGCTGTACACAATAGCTGTGATCTTGGTGATCATCTGGGCGCTGGGCTTCTTAGGATTCAACAGCTTTGGAATGGGAAATTTGATTCACGCATTGCTTGTTATAGCAATCATAGCGGTCGTGTTCAGGCTGATTAGTGGGCGTGGCGTTTGAGGCACAAGCCAATCACGCAGTTCACTAGTCGAATAGCCGACCAGGCACATGAGCCAATTATATTGACCAAAGCCTGTTTAACTGGGTCACTTTACGAAGTGGTACGTTTAGGTTTAGGTGGTTTCATTTTAGGTTAAGTACAAGTTACGGTGGGTACGGAATCCCTGCGCCAGTTTGAGCGCAGGGATTTTTATTTGTAAAAAGTCGTCAGTCGATAGTCGGCTGACGCACCAGTAGACTCTCGCAGAGTTGTTCGGTCATCAACCGGCTATTGACTATCGACTTATAAGGACAGCATCTCCTTAAACCGAATAGCCTGACGGCGGCTTATCTCAACTTTGTCGTTGCTGCCGCGCAGCGTGACCAGCAGGCCGCCGCTGAACCAGGGTTCTATTTTTTCGATCCATTGCAGGTTGATGATGTGCTTTCGGTTGGCCCTGAAATAGGTAGCCGGATCGAGGCGATCTTCCAGTGCGTTCAACGATTTGAGTACCAGCGGCTTTTGATCATCGAAATAAAGCCGGACGTAGTTACCCATCGACTCGAACAGGCGCACTTTACCCAGTTTCACAAACCAGCATTTCTCACCGTCTTTCACAAACACCTGGTCGTTTTCGCCCAGCAGTTTCGAGCCGTCTTTGGGCACGTGGGGACCTTCGGGGGCCTGACCGTGATTCAGTTCTTCCTCCACTCGGTGAATAGCCTCGGTAAGCCGGGCCAAGTCAACGGGCTTCAGGAGGTAGTCGAGCGCATTGAATTCAAACGCCTTGATGGCATATTCGTCGTAGGCCGTTGTGAACACCACTTCGGGTGCCTTGCCTTCAATAGCCTGCAGCAATTCGAAGCCGTTTTTTCCGGGCATCTGAATATCCAGAAACAGCAGATCGGGCTGCAGGTTTTCAATCATTGGCAGGGCTTCATCGGCGTTGGCAGCTTCGCCAACGATCTGTACTTTGGGCATATTCTCCAGCAACCGCCGGAGTTCGTTGCGGGCCAGCCGCTCGTCGTCTATGATGATGGTTCGCATGGGGGAAAAGGATTAATGCACACTATTCATTGCACATCATGTAGGGTTTCACGTTTAAAAACAGTGTCAGATTGTTGGGGAATATGAACGTCGGCCAAGACCACACCTTGGGCTTCCTGGGCAATTTGAAAGTGTGCGTCGGGGCCGTAGAGCAGGTCGAGCCGTTGAAGAGTGTTTTTCAGGCCAAATCCGCCCGACGCTTCCCTGTCGCCGAGAGTACCCGTATTACGGATTAGAATATGCAGTTCGTCGCGACCCTGGGCTGTGGGCTCTACATGCGCGTGCAGCTCTACAAAGCCCCCCCCTACTTCTTTCGACACACCGTGTTTAATGGCATTCTCAACCAGTGTCTGCAACATCATGGGCGGCACCTGCCAGTACATAGCGCGTGGATCAACGTCGATCAGGCTACGCAAACGGTCTTCGTAACGCACTTTTTCAAGGGCCAGATAATCGTCTACGGTCTTGATCTCTTCGCGCAGGTCAACGGTTTTACGACGGTCGGCCAGAAGCGAGTTACGGAGGATGTTAGACAGTTGCGTAATGCCCTGCTGCGCCTTCTGGGGGTTTTCGTACACCAGCGCCCGGATACTGTTGAGGGCGTTGAACATGAAATGCGGATTCAACTGTGATCGCAACACCCTGGCCTCTGTTTCGCGAATGGACGTCTTGAGCAAAATTTTCTCGATCTCGGCATCGCGGGTACGCTCTACGTAGTGGTAGGCAGTGTAGCTCAGGATCCAGGCCAGCATGGTTTTCACCCAACTGGCCATGTTGGCCATAAACGCCGACAGATCATGCAATTGTGGGTTAACAATCAGTTCCTGGTCGAAGGGGAAGTTAATCAGCGTCATGATCAGGGCCAGCACCAGCACCGACACCAGCACACGGGGGGCCAGTTTGTAGAACGGCAGCCGCACCCAGTTCCACCGCTGAATCATGATCCGGTACACGTTAGTTAAACTGATACCCAGCACGATGTTGGCAATGGAGAGGTAAAACATGTTCACCTCAAACCCCTCGTCGATCCAATAGATCACAAACTCCGTCAGAATGAGGAGCGTCCAGCCCACAATTTGGCAGAACCAGTATATGCGTTGTTTCGACATGCAGGCAATAAACACAATGGGCGGATAGCCCAATGCCGAAACTACAAAAACGGCCGGGTCTATACCCCCGCGATTTTACCAACCCCCTTTCCCGGGCGGATGAGGGGGGCTATAGAGGGGATAAGTGGTAGCGCAATCAGTAGTAGCTACTGACAGCCAGCAGATGCGACGTATCGTTGGCTACGTCGAGCGTAAACTGCCTGGTATCGTTGTCGTAGCCCAGTTTATAAAGGCACAGATTGCTGTGCTCGAAGGTGTCCATACGGGCCAGCGGTTTGTCTAGCAGCCACGACAGCAAAATGCGCATGGCACGGCCATGCATGGCAATCAGCACCGGCGATTCATTGGTCTGGGCCATAATGTGCGCCATGGCGGGCCGCTGCCGGGTTACCACCTGCTCGGGGCTTTCGCCTTCGTCGGCGGGCATGGCCGTGTTTCCTGCCGACCAGTTTTCAATTAGATTACGGTAATATTCATCGTCGAGGTTATTAGGAATTTTGCCTTCCATAATGCCCCAGCTGATTTCGTTCAGACCCGACAGCTTTTCGTAGGGGATGCCTAACTCAACAAACGGCTCAACTGTCTGGTAGGTACGGATCAGCGTAGACGTGTATATTTTGGCAAACGGCATATGCTGATAAGCCTGAAAAAAGGCCTCAGCCTGCGCCCGTCCCATGTCGTTCAGCGGTGCGTCGACACCGCTGCCCTGCACAATACCCCGGCGGTTATAGTCGGTTTCGCCGTGGCGAATAATGTATATATCTTTTCGTGCCAAAAGCTGTTGTGTTACGTAGAGCGTAACCTAATTTGGCCGCAAAATTACGGATAAATCAGCGTATTATGAAGTATACCCCTACGGTAGAGAGTCTGAACGAGTTGAACAAAAACTCTATCTCAGGCCACCTGGGCATTGAACTGGTATCTATTGCCGACGACCTCATTGTGGGCCGGATGCCCGTTGATGCGCGTACCCACCAGCCCTTCGGCATTTTGCACGGGGGGGCATCGGTCGTGTTGGCGGAGTCGCTGGGCAGCACGGCTTCCATGCTTCGCCTCACCGACCCCGACAAGCAGCGGGCTGTGGGGCTGGAGATCAACGCCAACCACATCCGGTCGGTGAGTTCGGGCTGGGTATATGGCCGCTGCACACCCATTCATGTAGGCCGCACCACCCACGTCTGGGATATTCGTATCACCGACGAGCAGGATCGCCTTGTGTGTGTAAGCCGCCTGACCATTGCGGTTATTGCGGCGAAGTAGCCTGCCAACCACTTGCTAACAATAATCTACGCTCAAGCAATAGCTGAACGATCAGGTGGTTACGATGCCTAATCTTGCTTATCTGCTTTCCTTCCCGGCAGGTATTCGAGGTCATGAAACGACTGCTACGTATGCTTGGTGGCCTGTTGGCCCTGCTAATTATTCTGGCTATTGCCGGATTGAGCTACGTAAAATTAGCCCTGCCCAATGTGGGTCCGGCGCCCACACTCACCCTCCGGGCCGACTCGGTTCAACTCGCGCGGGGGCGCTATCTGGCCAACCACGTGGCCGTTTGCGTAGACTGCCACTCCACCCGCGACTGGAGCAAGCTCAACGGCCCCATTGTAGCGGGCACCGAGGGTAAAGGCGGCGAAAAGTTTGCGCGCGAAATGGGCTTCCCGGGCAACTTTTATTCAGCCAACATTACCCCCGCCAGCCTCGGTCCCTGGAGCGACGGCGAGATTTACCGGGCCATTACCACCGGCGTCAGCCGCGACGGCCATGCTCTGTTTCCGGTTATGCCCTACCGGAATTTTGGTCAGGCCGACCCTGCCGATATCCACGCCATTATTGCCTACGTGCGGTCATTGAAACCGATTGAAAACAAGGCCATTCCGGCGGCGGAACCCGATTTTCCGATGAATTTTATTCTGAACACCATCCCGGCCAAAGCTCAAGCCGGCCACCGTCCGGATCCGGTCAACACGGTGGAATATGGCCGTTATCTGATCACGCTGGCATCTTGCGGCGACTGCCACACGCCCGTAGACGATAAAGGGCAACCCCTGCCAGGCATGACAATGGCGGGTGGACGCACCTTTCCGCTGCCTACTGGTACAGTGCGTTCGGCTAATCTCACGCCCACCGAAACCGGTATTGCAGCCTATACCAAAGAAGCCTTCATTACCCGATTTAAAGCATACGCTAATGCTGACGTAGCACCCTCCGCCCTTGGCGAAGATGGCTTCAATTCGGTGATGCCCTGGGCCATGTATGCGGGTATGACCGAGCAGGATCTCGGTGCGATCTATGACTATTTGCGTACAGTAAAGCCCGTACCACACACCGTCGAGAAGTTCACTCCCAAAGCCAAGCTGGTGGCCAGCCGGTAGCTTTTAGCTCAGCGCACTGATACCCACGTAGGCCGGTGTTTGTTTTTTGCCGTCGTCGTATCGGCGACGGCGCAAGTTGGTAGTGGCTGGGAGTTTCTTGATGAAGTTGCGGAAAGACTCATTAAACCTTGGGTTAGCCAAAGGCTCTAACCCATAGTTTCAACCGCAACGACCCGGCAATACCTAGGAGCGCCGGTGGTAAAAGCTTGCTCTGTTGCTTTCCGTTTCCAGTCCATTCATTCCATGAAAAAGCCTGCTTCCGCAACCGGAGGCAGGCTTTGTTTTTGGAAAGCTCCATTATTACGCCGGCAGGTATACGCTAAACGTAGCGCCTGCTCCGGGCCGACTGTGAGCCACAATGCCACCGCCATGGTTTGCCGCTACTTTTTCGCAAATAGCCAGCCCTACGCCTGTGCCGGCGTATTCGTTTCTGGCGTGCAGACGTTGGAATACCTGGAAGATACGACTCGCATATTTTTCATCGAAACCGATGCCATTGTCTGTGACGGCAATACAATGATAGCTCTCCGTATGGCGTGTTGGCTTCAGTGAAAGGGGCAAATCGCTGGCGGGTATCTGCGTGGACTTAACTATAACCTGGGGGCTTATGGAGTCTCCATTCTCATCTCTCCGGCTGAATTTAATGGCGTTGCTGAGCAGGTTTTGGAAAAGTTGACCCAACTGCAGGCGGTCGCCCATGACTGTGGGCAAAGCTTCTACCCGAATTTGCGCGCTGGCTTCGTCAATAGCGACGGATAGGTTCTCAATGCCCTGACCAATAACCTCATCCAGCGCTACAGGAATGGCAATGGCCTGGCTAGTGGATATACGCGAAAAAGCCAGCAGGTCATGAATTAGCTGCGACATGCGGCTGGCGGCGGCCTGCATCCGGTCCAGGTGGTCAACCCCCGCCCCCAGTGCGGTTCCGTAATGGCTTTTGAGGATATCACCAAAGGCCTGGATCTTGCGCAGGGGTTCCTGCAAATCATGGCTGGCGATATAGGCAAACTGCTCCAGATTTTGGTTGGAACGGGTTAGGTCATAGTTAGCTTCTTCCAGCGCCCGGTTGGCGGCCGTAAACTCGTTGTTAGTGGCAGACAGGGCTCTGTTTGTAATTTCCAGTTCGTTGGTGCGCTGCCGAACTTGCTGGTCCAACTCCTCCGACAGCTTTCGGTAACGCGCTTCACTGGCTTCAATCGCCTGACGGGTTTTTACCTGTCCTGTTACATCGGTTGCGATAACCAGAACGCCCGTAATAGACCCGTCTGTTTTGCGGCGGGGCTGATAATTCAGGTCGACATAGATGGTTTCCAGCTGATTGTGGCGCATGACAGATACTTCGGTTTCTGGGGCAACGTAGGGCACACCCGTAGCCATGACCTGCCTCAGCAGCTGGTCGAACCCCTGCCCCTCAATTTCGGGGAGCGCGGCCAACAGCGGTTTGTCGATTAGCTGCTCGGGGTGGCGGCCAACCAGCTGCGCGTAGAACGGGTTTACCATCCGAAACGTCAGGTCTGGTTCGCTGATGATGGCAATTGCTACCGGCGACTGCTCGAACGAGGTGAGCACCTGTTGCTGCGTTTCCTCAATCTGCTGCTGAGCAACAACCCGGTCTGTTGCGTCGACGGCCATATTCAGGATGGCGTAAACAGCTCCCGCCGCGTTACGCAACGGCTTATAGGTATAGTCGAAGTAGTAGGTACTCAGTACTCCATTCACTTCCAGATCCGCGCGGGCACCTTTTTCCGAATGAATCCGGCCAGAACTATAAATTTCGGCCAGAATCTGCGGAAACGGTTGTTCTGTTAGCTCTGGCAAAGCCTCATTCAGGGGCTGGCCTAACACAGCCCGGCTCTTTCCCCAATAACCCAGCATGGTGTCATTGGCAATATCAATGCGCATAGACGGGCCCACAAACAGGCAGGTGGCTACGGGGGCTTCTTCAATGAGTGAACGAAACTTGGCTTCGCTTTCAGCCAGTTTCTGGCGCGTCGCTACCTGTTCGGTCACATCCTGGCAAAGGACCATCACACCGCTGACGTTGCCATCCTGCTCCCGGTAAGGCTGATAAACCAGGTTCAGAAAACCTTCCTTTTTGCGGTCATCCGCATACACAAAATAGGGCCGTCCATAGAGATAGACGGGCTCACCGGTATGCCGAACCTGATCAAGAATTGGTCTGAAATCCGCTTCTGTTTCCGGAACGATACTAAATAACGGTTTACCCGCAAGATCGCCGGCGCTACGGTTTATCAGACGGGCATAGGCATTGTTGACAATACTGACCACCATATCGTCGCCGGTCAGCACCACGATCCCCACCGATGCTTCGCGCACCAGATTTTGAAACCGCTGTTCTGATAGTTGAAGCCGGTTTAGGATGTTGACTTTCTGCGTGGTTTCGGTGCAGGTAACAAACACCCCCATTGGCTTACCCGACTCATCGCTCACAGGACTGTAGCTATACGTCCAGTATACGTCTTCTAACTGACCGTTTCGATAAATGGGAATCAGTTGATCTTCGCTCCAGGTGGCCTCCCCCCCCG
The DNA here is from genome assembly GCF_017353185.1 of Fibrella rubiginis. GTDB lineage: Bacteria > Bacteroidota > Bacteroidia > Cytophagales > Spirosomataceae > Fibrella > Fibrella rubiginis. The sequence continues at coordinate 436,355 of NZ_JAFMYV010000003.1, forward strand.
TCAGCACCTGATCAATCATGGGTTTAATGATCGGCCATACCTCCGGCCAAACGTCGGCACCGGGCTTACCTAACGCCTGCGGGTGTTTGCCATCTTTACCCAGGCTGGGGCGGTAGGCATCGTTGTAGAAGCACAGGTGCTGCTCGCCCCAAAACAAAAACATGGGGAATCTTGAATGCAAAATAATACTCAGCGTGGTGCGCAGGCTCTGTGGCCAGCGCTCTGGCGGCCCTAGTGGCGTGGCGGCCCAGTCATACTGACGGGTAAGCGCGCCCATTTCGCCGCCACCGTCCATGAAGGCCTGCCTGCTGACATGTGTTACTGTTTCCAACGTGGAATGGTGTTATTAGCTACTAGTCAATAGATTACTACGCACTCAGAAGGTTATTTGGCCTCCGTGGCAAGGGTACGTTCATAGGCACGGTTTAAGTCTTCAAGAAACTTACCCGTCACCCAACCTATATCTGAGTCACGGATAAAAACGAACCGCTTAGGCACGGTCGTGTTATCATAGGCCCGCACTACGGCATCGAGCCAGAGTGCCCCCGCAATAACCTGCTTCTCGTTAAACTGCGCCTGCACGTTGCCAAGGTCTTTCTCGGCTTTCTGGCGAACAGCCAGATCGGTTAAATCGGTAAGGTCAGGGTGAATAAGCGCCTGGTAGTTGGTGAGCGCCAGCCGTTTAAAGCGCTCTATGTCGGCAACGGTCAGGGGTACGGCCGTCACGCCCGCTTTTTCGGGGTGCAGATAAGCCACCAACGCCCAGGCAATACCCCCACCAAAAGCCACCGTTCTGCGTTGTTGCAGCCCTACATGGCCCGTACTAAATTCAGGTCTCAGCATTGAGTCGGCAAGGGCGTTCACTACGCGTTGCGCTTCGTTGCGGTAAGCGGGAATATCCAGCGACTTGTTTTTGTCGATCAGTGCGGCCAGCGACTTGGTACCAATCGGAAAACTGAGCGCGTGGAAGTAGCGATTGGCATCGTAGTAACCTCCTTTCGTGTTGCCGCTGCCAATGTCCATGCACGAGGTGGTAGCCCAGAGTTTGCGCGGCACGGCTCCTACCGTGAAGAGTTCGGCCTCGCGGGAAGCCGTCAGGGTAGTGTCAAAAACAGCGCCTTTAGGGAGTTCGGCCGTCAGGAGGTCGTAAAGCTGTTTTCGCCGACCCGGTGTTTTACCAAAACCATCATTGATGCCACTGCTGAAAGCCACATAAATACGTTCGGGAGGAATATTATACCGCCGGATAGAATCCATGTAGGCTCTGAGTACGTTTCGGCCATTGTCGAAGGCCTGTGGTGTACCTGAAATCAGCGTTACGTTGGGCGCATCGGGCTTGGACAGAATCGACTTGGTATAGAAACCATTTTCCATCCTGGTACCAAAAACGGCCAGCTTAATACCCGATGAGCCGATATCGATGCCAGCATAGGTTTTTTTACCGGTAGCATCGTCGATCAACTCACTCATAGCGGCTTCGCTGGCCTTGTATTTCAGCGATTTGTAGAGTAGCTGTGCTTTTTGGAAATACCGGATAGCATCAACCGTGTTTTCCTGGTCGCTGTATGCGAGACCCAGGTTTTCGTAGGCAATCGCTTCCCAGTAAATATCTTTACCCTGCACGGCTGGCAGGGCCCGCAAAAGCAAATCAATAGCCTGTTGCGGTTTGTCGATTTCGCGAAGTGTATTTCCAAGCTTAATGAAGCGCATGGCTTCGGGAGCACTCTGGGCTTTCTGTGCCCATCCAGGTAAGCCGCCCAGCAGGAGTATGCTGCTGACCAGCAGGTATAAACAGAAGCTATTCTTCATGAACGTTGCGTGACAATGGGAAGCCTGATACCCCGAAGGTAAAAAAAAGCCGCCCCAGACGGGCCTGTTTGGCCAAAAAGCGCCTGTATGGTCCAGTCGGCTGGTTTGTGCTTGTACCCGTCAATGCCAGCGAGATGTCTTACACAGCAGTTCGACAACGTACTACGCTAGGCTCTCGTTGATGTTATTGCCCGGAATAAAGGCATCAACACCGGCATCTTGTTAAGGCACAAAGTCTACAATAACCCGTCTGTAACGGGTGAAGGCCGGACTGCGCATCGTCAGGATCGGCCTCAATATCCGTCAGGACAATCAGCCGGTTAACGGGTTGTTGCGCCAGCATATTGGCCGACGGACACAGCAGAATTAATGATGCAAACACATAGATTAGTAGCCTGTTTCTCATCATCGGGTGGGTTAAGAACGGGTTCAGTGGGCAACATGACGTTATCTGTAACGAGAAATCTTACAAAGCTGAAACGGATATGAAACTGATCAAGCCAAAAGTATTGAAACGAGGTGATAAGGTTGCCACAATTTCGCTTTCTTGGGGCGGCGCGGGAGAACTTTTGCACCGATATGAGCAAGGGAAAAGGCAATTACAGGACATCTTCGGCTTAGACGTTGTCGAAACAACCAATGCATTAAAATCAGCAGATTATATCTACAAAAATCCAGAAGCAAGAGCCAATGATCTAATGGAATCTTTTGCCGATAAATCTATAAAGGCTATAATTTCCAATATCGGTGGCGAAGATAGTATACGTGTTCTACGCTATATTGATCTGACTATAATCAAACAAAACCCAAAAATAGTTTTAGGTTTTTCTGACAGTACGATAGCCCATTTCAATTGCCTAAAGGCGGGCATAGTTTCTTTTTATGGCACATCATTACTTGTCGGATTTGCAGAAAATGGCGGAATGCATCAATATCAGATAGATGACATCAAGAGAACACTGTTTTCAACCAAACCAGTTGGGCAACTATATCCAAATCAGGGAGGTTGGACGTCTGAGCTACTAGACTGGTTCGATCCGGCTTTACAAACAACAAAAAGAAAGGTAGAGAAAAACTCGGGCTGGAACTTTCTTCAGGGAAGTACAAAGGTGCAGGGGAAATTAATAGGTGGTTGTATGGAAGTACTAGAGTTTCTGAAAGGAACTGATTGTTGGCCTAACAGAGACTATTGGGCTGATTCAATACTATTTTTTGAAACGTCAGAAGATATGCCGAAACCCGATTACTTTCGCTGGTGGCTAAGAAATTATGCTCAGCAAGGTATTCTACACAGGGCTAAAGGTATCATTCTGGGTAGGCCGCATAACAATCAATATGTGACCGAATACAACAATGAACTACTGAAAGTAATGCGTGAAGAAAATCTGACTAGTATGCCAATAATTACCGAAATGGATTTCGGCCATACCTGCCCAACCTTTACAATACCGTATGGTGTGATGGCAGAGATAGATTGCATCAACAAGACATTCAGTATTATAGAAAGTGGTGTAATTGACTGAAAAGCTTTTAGTAATGCTACCCCTTTCTGTAACAGACAAATAATCTGGTAGGCTACAAATTACCCAAAGCCAGGTCTAAGGCAATTTATAGCTTACCAGTTAATTAACTTTTGTAAATGTTTCTGTACGACCAATTATGGAAAGGCCAATGTACCCTCTGACTTTAAGATTACCCTTATCGAGCCACATTTTACAACTATAAGTTTTCCCATTCTCGGGATCATAAATTTCGCCATCACTGTATTCATTATTTTTATAGACGAAATTTGTCAAAAATACCATACCCAGCAAATCTCTCGTTCGTAAAGCTGGGTTTGGGTTGTTAACATCTTTCCGGGGATTATTTCCCGAAACAACTTTTCCGAAATACATTTCGCCTACTTTATATACTTCAATTTTACCGTCTTTTTTAGGACTTAAATAGTGACCCAAAATTTTATCAGCCGCAGCCTGTGCTACAACTAGTTGGCTGCTTGCAGACAGCAGAATAATCAGTAGAAAACGGAAGCGTGTCATGGTCAGACTTGGTTTAGTTAATTGGTTTCAATTGAAAACGATAGAAAAACTTGGGTCCAGCCAAAAGGCCACACAGATCAATACAATCATGAGTACCGCCGGTATATTGCGCTCTCTGAAGTTGTGCCGGAGAACGATATGCGCAGTAATGCCGCCAATTGAAAAGGGCATTAGGCAAAGCAAGGCTAGTGGCCGGGTAGCCGGTAACCAAATGCCAATGACACCCGCTATTTCGGCCATACCAATTAGCAGCATCACCACGCCGCCCTGATTCATTTCAGCCATTCGCGATTTCATGGGTTCCCGGCCGCTGACTTTCTGAAAACCAGCAACTAGATAAACAAGGCTGATGACCAGCAATGCTATATAGAAAATAATCAGTGTAGCGTTCATGGCTTATTCAGAAATGCGTTTAGTGACCAGCCAGATTTTTTCGTATCCGGCTCAACGACTGTGGCGTAACGCCAATATATGAGGCCAGGTATGACAGCGGAATCCGGTTGGCCAACTTGGGGTATTTTGTCAAAAATGCCCGGTATTTGGTGTCGGCATCCTGATTGACGAGCGGGCTGAGCCGGTCTATTTTTTCCAGTAGCGCCTGCGTAACGATGCTTCGCTCCGTTTCGGCCCAGCCCACAATGGTGTGGCCGATTGTTTGCCAGTCCCGTTCAGAAAAAACCAGCACCTGCACCGCTGTCACGGCCTGCACGTATTCTGTAGAAGGCAGCTTATACTGATAGCTTTGGAGATCGACTACGAAATGGTTTTCGTCGATGAAGTATTTTGTGATCTCGTTGCCCGCATTGTCGAAGTAGCAGGCGCGGAAGATGCCGCTGATGATAAAGCCAATTTCGCGCGCTATTTGCCCCGCTTCAGAGAAGTACGCCCCCGTCGGATAGGTTCGCTCAACGGCCTTACTGTTAATGAGTTGCAGCTGTTGCGGGGTGAAATGGCTGAACTGCAACAGGAAATTTTCCAGGGGTGTATGGCTCATTGCATCGTTGGCTTGGCCGTGGGTACGTGCGGCATCGTGTTCAGTTCTATCAGTTTCTGACTTTCCGCCCATAAATCGGACCACAGCTCCGGGCGGCGCGACAACACCGACGAGGGTACCACAGTTGTTCCTTCAACATACTGTCCGCTAACACTTGGCATAGCCGGGTCTGTTGCCAACCGGGCCAAGTTACGCCCCGATGTGTCGACGGAGTTTACGCCATCGAAAAGTCGTAAAATGGGCAGCACGTAGTTCCAGGCCCAACGCTCAACAGGCGAATTAGAACGGGCCAAGCCAGTGCCGGGCATCAGGCCAGGGTCGAAGGCTGTGACGGTAATCTGCGAACCCGCCGCCCGTAACCGGCGATCTAACTCGTACATAAACAGCAGGTTACAGAGTTTAGACGTAGTGTACCGAAACTGATTGGCCTTATTGCCGACTGGGTTCATGTGGGCTGGTACTGCCCCCCGCGCCAATGCTGCGGCGCCCAAATACTGGGGGGCGGGCATGCCAAACAGGGCACTTTGCCAAATGCGGGGGGCGTTGAAATGAGTACCGCTGCTAACTACCACTACCTGGCCAGTGGGCAACAGATGGGAAAGCAACAGGTTGACGAGCAGAAAATGGGCGAGGTGATTTACGCCAAACGTTTCCTCGATACCCTCGGTAGTTTGGTGTAGCCCACCCGCAAACTGAACGCCCGCATTACAAACTACAGCACCCAGCGGCGGCAGCGTTCCGGCCTCAATCAGTGTAGTAACTGAGGCAACAAATTGCTGAACGTCAGCAAGTTTTGCCAGATCGAGGTGTAATACCGTAATGCGGTCGGGAGCCATGTCCAGCGCCGTTTGCCTGGCCATGGCTCCCGACCGGCTAGCCCAGACAAGCTGTACATTGGTGGCATTGGTCAGAATATGGCGGCTGGCAGCCAGCCCCAGACCAGTGTGGCCACCGGTGATGATGATGGTATAGGCGTGTGCTGTTCGGATCATGATGCCTTCGATTACAAATTGGCACTACAAAGGTCTTAACGCGCTGATGACCAACACTTATCATATGGTAAAAACCACCGGACCACCGCCCTATACTGACACTAGTTCCGGTTCTGCCAAAGCCTTCATTTCCACTTGTGGGGGTAGCAGTTTGTAGAGTACCGGCGTGACAATGCGGGAGAGTAAGGTACTGGAAATCAGACCGCCGATGAGCACCCACGCCAGCGGGCTGTAGAGTGGGTTGTTCTCGATGGCCAGGGGAATAAGGCCCCCAATGGCCGTGAGTGAGGTGAGCACAATGGGCACAAACCGCACCTCGCCCGCCTCCCGGATTGCGGCTTCCAGCGGCATACCCTCAGCGCGGAGTTGGTTGGTGAAATCGACTAGCAGGATCGAGTTTTTGACTTCAATGCCAATCAGCGCGATCAAGCCGATGATGGCCACAAACGAGAACGGATTACCCGTGACGAGCAGTGCGGCAATAGCCCCCACTACCCCCAGCGGAATCACCGACAGCACAATGAGCGAGCTTTTGAACGTACCAAACTCCAGCACGAGCACCGCCAGAAACCCAAACGCGGTGATGAGAATGATCGTCCCCAATCCGCCGAAGGACTTCTCGCGGCTTTCCAGTTCGCCCGCGGCTTTATAGGTAAACCCTTTCGGAAAGGTCATGCTACCAAGCTTATTCAGCACGGATGTAAACAGGTTATCGACCAGGAAACCCGTTTTCACGAAGGCCGTAATGCTCACATACCGGTCTTTGTCGTAATGCCGAATCTGAGTTGTACCGGTCTCGAATTGCAGATCTGCAATCTGGCGCAGCGGCACCGTACCGCCTGTCAACGTATTGATATAGAGATTACTGAGTGCTTCCTGCGATACCGCACCGTTGGGTAGCCGGGTGCCGTTGGCGGTGACGTTGATCGTGTAGTCATCAGCCGTTTCGGGGTCTTTGAAGGTACCGATGTTCAGGCCCGCCACAGCCAGCCGGATCGTGCGGTTCACGTCGGCGATGGAAAGGCCCAGCAGTCCGGCTTTCTCTTTGTTAATCCGTACGCGGAGGTCAGTTTTACGGGTAGCCAGGGGGTTGCTGACATAGATCAGGCCCGGCGTCTGGCGGAAAACGGCCTCCACCCTCGCCGCCTGCGCCCGGAGCGTGTCGAGGTTGTCGCCAAACAACCGAATGGCTACGGGGGCTTCCTGCGATGGCCCCTGTTCAAAGTCTTTGACCTCGATTTTAGCATTGGGGTACTGCGCCAGTTTGTCGCGGAGGCGGTCTATTACCACCCGTTTGCTGGCGGGGCCATTCTCGGGGTGCAACTGCACAAACACCTGCGCAAAATTGGCCGCTTCGCTGCGTTGGGCAATGTTATAATAGATGCGCGGATTGCCTTTGCCTACGTTGCTGGTGAAATATTGCACCGTTTTTTCGTCCTTCAGCACGCCCTCTACGTAGCGCGCCACGGCGTTGGTTTCGGTTAGGCTGCTGCCATCGCCGGTTTCAATATTGATAAAAAACTGCGGCTTTTCCGACGGGGGAAACAAGGCAAAACCCACCCGTTTGAACAGCATCAACGACCCACCAAACAACGCCCCCGCCAGCAGCAACGTGATAACCGGAAACCGCAGCCCCGCGTTGAGCAACGGGCGATACGATACGCTGATACCCCGTTTCAGCCCCCGCAGAAACAGGTTACCCTCCGGGTTATGACCCGGCTTCAGGAGGCGGCTACTCAGAAACGGCACAATCGTAAGCGACACCGCCAGCGATGCCACCACCGTAGTCACCACCGCCGTGGGCAGCGACCGGATGAAATCGCCGGAGCCTTCGGGTAAAAACAGCAGGGGCAGAAATGCCAGAACGAGCGTGGTGGTGCAGCCAATAACGGCCAGCGTGATCTGGTTGGTGGCTTTGATAGCGGCGTCTTTTTTGGAGTAGCCTTCGCGCAAATACCGCTCAATATTTTCAACCACCACAATGGAATCATCGACCAGGATACCCAGCGCGACAATAAACCCCACGATACTTAACTGGTTGATACTAAAGCCAAAAACGCCCAGCAACGCCAGCCCAATAGCCAGCGACAGCGGGATGGAGATCATCACCACCGACGCCGCCCGGAACCCCAGCGGCAGCAAGGTGAGCGATACCAGCAGAATGGCAATGCCGAAGTCTTTGGCGAAGCGCGATAAGCGTTTGCTCACGCTCGCAGCCTGATCGAAGTTTTTAGTCAGTACAATATGCGATGGCAGCGTTTTCGCAAAATCGGCGATGACGGGGCGCAGTTTGCTACCTACTTTTTCGATGTTCTCGCCTGCCTTCTGTGCCGCCGTGACCAGCACCGCCCGGTGGCCGTTGAGGCGCGTCAGGTACGTCTGGTCTTCGTAGCTCAGGTTCACGTCGGCCACGTCGCGGAGGTAGATGATCTTCTGCCCGTTGGTTGATACGATGGTGTTCCGGATGTCGTCGAGGGATTGGTAATCGCCGGTGGTTTTAACGTTGAATTTCCGCGCACCGGCCTGCAAACTGCCCGCCGGGATGATCAGGTTTTCGGCCTGCATGGCCCCCACCACTCGGTTGATGGGGATACCCAGTTGTGCCATCTTGTCGATGTTGAGCGACACCCGGACTGTTGTTTTGGGAAAACCCCAGTTGGCCACTTCTTTCAGGCTTTTCACCTTTTCCAGCGCCTCTTTCAATCGGTCGGCCTGTCCACCCAATTCCTTATCCGACGCCACTTCCGACTGCAACGCCACCTGCACAATACTGACGTCGGTAGGCGAAAATTTGCGGATGTCGATGCGGAAAATATCGGGCGGCAACACCGACCGCAACGCATTGACTTCGCGCACCATTTCCTGGTATTTTTCGTCGGGATCTTCACTGTAATTGTATTCCACCCGCGCCACCACCAGCCCATCTTCAATGGTGGTGATGACGTGGTCGATGTTGTCGAGGGCATTGAAGCGGGCTTCAACGGGGTCGGCCACGAGCTGCTCCATATCCTCGGCATCGGCACCGGGATAGACGAAGATGACCACGAAATTGGGAGCCGTAAATTCGGGGTCTTCACCCCTCGGCATATTCAGCAACGCGTTGATACCCAGCGCCACCACGGCGATGAACAGCACCAGCATGAATTGCCAGTTTTTGACGGAAAATTGTGCTAAATTCATCTTATAAATACAAAAAATAAACGATGGAAGCAGTACTGATTACGGTTCGTAATGAAGCCGACCGCCACCGGGTTGAAGAAATTTTGCGTGACGTTGAAGGTGTTACAGGTATACGTGTCATTGACGAGGTGACCAAACTGGCTGAACCTTCATTAGGCGTTGAGTGGAACAGCGAAGCCGATCAACGTTGGGATAGCCTGCTATGAACCCAACCTACCAGCAAGGCGATATTGTCAGTGTCCATTTTCCGTTTACCGACATTTCGCAGACCAAAAAACGGCCTGCCCTGATCTTGTCAAATGCCGCCGTCAACCAAACCGGCGACTACCTGATGGTGCAGATCACCAGCCAGTTTCATTCGGATGGTTTGTCGTTCCCTATTATTGCTACTGACTTTGCAGGACCAGTTCTTCCACTCACCAGCTACATTCGTGTTCATAAAGTTTTCTTGTTGAACGAGTCGCTGATTGATCGGCGGTTCAGTGCCGTCCAGCCTGAATTCCGACAAACTATCATCAACAAATTGTTGACGCTAGTTAGTTAACAGCCACCACCGACGCTTCCGTTAAATACGCTGATCCTGACGTAATTACCTGACTAACAGCCGACAACCCGCCTGTTAGCAATACCTTCTCGCCGCTGATATAGCCAATCTGGACGGGCTGTTTGCGGACGTGGCGGCGGTCAGGTTCCAATACATAGACGAATCCCTCTTTACCGTTTCCTTCTACAATGGCTTCAATCGGCACGGTCGTGTAGGTACGTCGTTGGGCGGGGGTCAGCGTAGCTTTAGCGAAAAGGCCGGGGGCCAGTTTCACACCACTGGGGTCGATCCTGATTTCAATTTCATAGAGCTTATTGACCGGGTCGGCGGCCTGGGCCAGTTCGCGGACTGTGCCGGAGAAGGCTCGGTCGGGGTAAGCGTCGAGGCGGATGCTGGCGCGGTCACCAAGTTTCAGACGTGCCCAGTCTTTGTCGGAAATCCCCACGCGCACTACCCAGTCGGACCGGTGGTTGCCCGAAATGAGGTACACCGGAGCACCGGGGCCAACAAACTCACCCTCGTTAGTCAGCTTCCGGGTCACGGTGCCGTCGACCGATGCCCGAATTTGCGCGTAACCCCGGTTGAACTGTGCAATGGTCAGGTTTTGTTTAGCCACATTGCTGCCTGTGGTGGCGTTCTGAAGTTGTTCCAGGGTGGCGGCAGTGTCGGCGAAGAGCTTTTTTACCCGACCCAGATCACGCTCTGATTTCTCCTGCGCCAACTGCGCCGAGGCTACCTGCGCGTCGATTTCGGTCAGGTTCAGCGTAGCTAGCAACTGCCCTTTCCGCACCGACTGCCCCTCATTCACATACAGTTTGTTGATGATTCCACCGACTTTAAACGACAGCCGCGCCTCTTCCGACGACGACACCAGACCCGATGCCACAATGGGTTCGGCCCGCTCTACGGATTCGACCGCCGCCAGCCGTACCGGCACCACCGAGGCCTCAGTTTGTGTGGTGTCGGCAGCGGCTGTTTCGGAGGTAGTTGCTTTGCCACCGCAAGCCCAGAGCAAGGCAAACAACGGGAGGTAAGGGAGTAATTGCGTTGGTTTCATGTGTGTTGGTCGGAGTATTGGTGAAGGGCTGATAGAACGCAGATCGTTATGGTGATTATGATTCAACATGATCTCAGCTAATCATAACGATCTGCGTTCTATCAGCCATCGTATGGCAGTGAACTCTACGGAACCGCCACAACCCGGTCAAGGGCAGCGCGTTTTACGAGTACGTCTTCACGGGCGAGCGACTGTTGAAGTTGGGCGGTAAGCCGGTCGTTTTGCACCCGCAGAAACTCAATCAATAGGGCTTGTCCGTTACGGTATTTGCTGTCTATAATCCGAAACGTTTGTTCGGCGTTGGCCACGCCCGACTGCGTGGCCACCAGGCTTTCGTTGGCTGCGTCGAGATCGTAAAAAGCCTGCAACACCTGTAGCTGAATCTGCCGCTCCAGTTCGGCGAGGCGGGTTTGGAGCAGGCCCGTCTGAATTTTTGCCTGTTGAATTTTCGAGCGTTTTTCGTAGCCCCGAAACAGATCCCACTGCAAACCAAGCTGCGCTACGGCATAGGCCTGATTCCGAAACGTGTAGCCAAAACCTTGAAAACCCGCATTGCCGCCCACATACAGATTCGGAATCAGAGCGTTGGCCTCGTTCAGCTTCACCGCCGTTTGTGCTGCCGCCAACGAATAGGTTAACTGACTCACCTCCTGTCGGTTGCGCACAGCCGCCTGCTGCATGTCGGGCAAACCATTTTCGGCAGAAGGGGCCTTAACCAACGCCAGTGTCGAGTCGATCTGAATTGGGGCGGCAAGGTCTCGGTTGAGCAGGAAGTTGAAGTAAGCGCGGGCGGATTCACGGTTTTTTTCGGCTACTGCCACCTGCTGATCTACTTTGCTTAGTTCGTACCGCGCCTGCGACACGATCTCTTTTGTCGCCACGTTGTTAGCCACAAGTTTCTCATTCAGCCGGGTTAGTTCGCGCAGGGTGCTGCGGGCGTTGTCGTAGATGCGGAGACCTTCCAGCGTTTGCAGATACTGGTAATAGGCCGTCTGTATTCCGTACCGAATCTCGTTTTCAACCACCCGCTTCCGCGCTTCCTGCGCTGACAGCAATTGCTTCTGAATCAAATAGTTGTACTGGACATCAGTATTATAGACTGCGTATTGTAGGGTGAATTTCGTGTCGTGAAAATCATTCGGGGCCAGCAATTGATTCACGTTCGGAATATTGGTTGGGAATCGGTCCTGGCCTGTCAGTTTGTTGAGCGTGGCATAGGCCGGATTGAGCAGATCGCCCACCGGGAACTCCAGCCGTCGACCACCCGCTGCCAGCGAATAGGTGGGGTTGAACGCCACGCGGGGGTAAAATAGCGCCTTCGCTTGCGTCAGCGACTCGGCTACGCGCCTGAGCTCATAGCCCTCCTGTTTCAGCGTTAGGTTGTTTGCCAGTCCTTCCTGCACATAGCCATCCAGCAATGTAGGCTTGCCGGGAAGTGGTTGTGCGGCTCCTGGTAGCGAACCGATAATCATGAGCAATAAGACATATAATCGCTGCTTCATAATCGCATCTTATTTACTGAACATCGTTTAGTGAATGGCTAAATTTTTTAGAGCGACTTTCGCAGACTATCGCAAAACAGCGCAAAGGCCTGTTCCATCAATTCGGCCCGGCGTTGGTCAGAAAACATATTCATCCGCTTACGGATAAAGAGCGCCGTGTAGCCATGAATCGTACTCCATATCATCATAGCAGCCACTTCCGGGTCTTGCGGCTGAAAAATGCCTGCATTGATGCACTCCTGTACCACCTGCACCAGCATATTAAACGCAATGCGCCCCTCCGACCAGATTTCCTCACGGCATTCAAGCGTATCCATTGGTGCCGTGATAATAAACATAACGTCAAATAGCTCAGGGTTTTCCATGGCAAACTGCGTGTATTTCCGCCCCATCATTACCAGCTTTTCAAACGGGTCGGTCATGCTCACGATGGGTTGAAACTCCTGCATCATTTTGCTAAACGCCTGCTGATGAATGGCATACATAACCTCGTTTTTGTCCTTGAAATACAGGTATATCGTTGCCGCGCTGTATTCGATCTCTTCGGCTATGGCCCGGATGCTTAACTTCTCAAACCCATTCAATACGTACAGGTGCCGTGCCGCGTCTACTATTCGCCGCCGCATGTCTTCTTTCTCTCGCTCTTTCCGTTCTACGATTCCCATAAGTCATTACTTAACGCATCAAACATACTGAACACTGTTTAGTAAGAGCAAAGTTATTGAGTAAACGGTCATGTAGGGGCGGCCCATCGTGGCTGCCCGCTTTCGGCTCAAAGGGCCGCTGTTTTGTGCAGAAACATTACAGGCGGTCCTTTGGGCCGAGAGCGGGCAGCCACGACCGATTCGGGTATGGCCCGCCCCTACAGATTAATCTTTTCCCGTTATTCGCTGTCTAACTGTCGTGAATACCAACATCATGAAACCATTCCTGCTGGTTCTCCTGCTCGGAATCGTTACCCTCCCCGTCTTTGCCCAACGTGCGGCAACGGGTTATACACTCGGCGAGGTCGTAGTGCCTTTTTCGTTGAAAAACGTCGATGGTCGAACAATCTCGCTGAACGAATACAAAACGCAAAAGGGCGTTATCGTCATTTTCACCAGCAATCACTGTCCTTTTTCGAAAGCCTACGAAGACCGCATGCTGAACCTTGACCGGAAATTTGGGCCGCAGGGATACCCCGTATTGGCTATCATGTCGAGCGATGCGAGCGTATATGAAGAAGATTCATTCGAGCAGATGCAGTCACGGGCAAAGACCAGGAACTACACGTTTCCCTACCTCACCGACGATACGCAAGGGGTCGCGAAGGCGTTTGGTGCCACACGTACGCCGCAGGTATACGTGCTGAAACGATCTGGCGAACGCTTCACGGTAGAGTATATCGGCAGCATTGATGATAGCCCACAGGACGCCACCAATGTGCAACGCGCTTATGTAGATGAGGCCGCCACCAGTCTGCTGGCCGGCCGACCCGTGGTGACACCCCTGACGAAAGCTATCGGTTGTGCAATAAAAATGAAATAGTGGGCAGTCTTGCCTTCGCTAGCGTATTGCACTGGCGTAAGCAAGACTGCTTATCTATTTCTTCCTGGCATGGTCGTTGTCTGTTAAATTGGCGTTAAACCAAAATTCACAACGGTTATGAAAAAGCATACACGCTCATTCGCCTCACTACTCTGCATTGGCCTGCTGGCTACATCTATGACAGTTCTGCAAAGCTGCAGTTCAGATGGAAAAAAGGAATCACGTACAGAAGACGCTATGGAGCGCACCGGCGACGCCGTTGCTGCCGACTCTAAAGACGCTGCCGCCGACGCAAAACAAAATGCGGATGAGGCTGCTGACAAAACCAAAGAGAGCCTCGATGAGGCTGGCGACAAGGCCAAAGCCGCTGGAAATGAGGCCGCCAGTGATTTCAAGCGTGAGCGCGACGAGGCTGTGGCTGGCATGAAAAAGCAGCAAGCCAAGCTCGACAGTGATATTGAAGAAATGAAGGCTGATATTAAGCGTCAGGGTGCTAAAGCCAAAGAAAAATCAAAAGAGCAATTGGCTGAGGCTGAGCGGAAACGCAAAGAACTAGGCGAAGACATCGACAAGGCCCAAAACGCCACCGCCGACGCCTGGAAAGACATTAAAGCTGGTTTCAAGCAGGCTGGCCGGTCAATCGGTGATGCCTTTGACAAAGCCGGCAACAAGCTCGACGGCGACGGCAATCCGAATCAGTAAAAGAGTTCAATGTTTAAAGTCCAATGTCTAAAGCGGTCCGCCGCTGCGGTTGCTTCGCACTCATCTTTGTGTTGTGCGAAGCAACCGCAGCGGCGGACCGCTTTAGACATTGGACTTTAAACATTGAACTCTTTTCCCCTTTTCGTGGAAAAAATCCTACATCGGCGTTAACGTTAACACCTCGCCGACTTTGCAGTCACGAACTAATTTTGTGCCTTCCTGGGGTTGGCCGTTCAGGCGGAACTTACCCTCGAAAGGAAGCATCAGGGTGAGCTTGCCGCCTGCCAAACTCTTCACGCGTACTTCTGTTACGGCTCCTTCTTTTACCGTGGCCCCAAGCTGAAAAGCACCCTCGGCCCGCACATCATCGAACTTCAGATTTTGCCAGGTACGCGGGCGGTTGGGTAGCACGTAGATAGCCTCGTCGCGGCTTTGCACCAGCAGTTCCAGCACGGCGTTGAGTGCGCCAAAGCCAGCGTCGAGTTGCATGATCTCGCGGTTTTGCTTTTCGGTCTCCCAATCCGGCGACCCCAGCAGGCTGGTGCCGTTGGTATTGGCGTTGTGCAGTGTACCCCGCCCCTCATTCACGTAATTTTCTTTCCAGTAGTGGAGCCACTTGATGGCGGCGTCGGTTTGGCCGGTGCGCATCAGCAGCGTAGCCGCCCAGGGCAACGACCAGCCCGACCAGCCACCCGCCCCCTTGAACCGCCAGGCCTGTAGGGTGTTATCCACCATTTTGCGCTCGGTGGGGTTGCTTAGATCAATTGTGGCAAAGGGATATACGCCGCCCAGATGTGAGTGGTGACGGTGGCTTTCGATCAGGTCCATACCTTCCCAGAGCGCAATTCGCTTGTTGCTCAGGCTCCACTCGTCCATGTATTTCCCCTCGAAAGTAGAATAGGCAGGTAACCGTTTATCAACGTCGGCCCAACGGGGGTCAACGGGTTTACCAAGAGCGGCGGCGGCTTGTGGCAGAATACGACAAATACGGTGTAGCGCTGCCAGTTGAAAGGACGCATCGCGCCCCCACGCGTTCATTTCCGCCCCCCGGTATTCGGGACTTACCGATACTGGCAGGCTAAACCGCTTGCCGCCGTCGTCGGTAGACACTTCTTCCAGCATGGCGAAGTACCCTTCAAAGGCGCCGGTCAGCAAAGGCCAGGCCGTTTGGCTAAGCATCTGCGGCGCGTCGGGCTGATCGAGCCCGTAGCGGTAGTTCTGCCAGGCCATCATGGCCATCCAGGCGGTACACGCATGGTCGATAGTACCGGTCCAGAACGTACCCACCACCCGGCAGCGGTCGTCTACGGCGTGGGGCAGCATCAGCGCGCCGGGCCGACCAAAAAACGCTTCGCCGTTCTTTTTCAACTGCGGCATCCAGCCGTTGATCATCCGCCAGAGGGGTTTGAAATTCGCCAGCCGGTTGGTTGCCAGAGCGGGCGTGTAGATCATCTGAACGTTGATGTTGAAGTGGTAATCGTTACTCCAGGGTGGCAACTGATAATCTTCCATAAACGACCCTTGCAGTGTGCAGGCCAGCCCGTTTGGCGAAGTAGAAATGGCCTGTTTGTATAGCCCATAGTCAATAATTTCCTGCAACAGCGGGTCGGGCAGGGCAATGCGCGGCACCACTTTGTAATAACTGGTCCAAAACGTGTCGACGTTGGCAATAGCCGAGGGGGCTCTATCCAGCAGGGCCTGCATAGCGGGGTAGTCGAACCGGC
Organism: Fibrella rubiginis; assembly: GCF_017353185.1. Classification (GTDB taxonomy): domain Bacteria; phylum Bacteroidota; class Bacteroidia; order Cytophagales; family Spirosomataceae; genus Fibrella; species Fibrella rubiginis. Next base: position 452,425 of record NZ_JAFMYV010000003.1, read on the forward strand.
GGGTCTTGCGGTTGTAGTAGAGGTTGCTGGTCTGGATGTAGAGGTGTTGGTCATTGACCAGATCATACCCCACCAACAGCGGGTCATCGTCGGGCAGGGGCTGGATGAACGCGCCTTTTCCGCCGTAATCTTTCACCACCCACTGCGGCTCTTCAATGCCTGCCGCCCGGAGTTGCTCGGTCACAAAGGTGTAGTGCGGGATAAGCTTATAGGTCAGTTTGCCACGCAGATCTTTCGGAATTTCCAGTTCAGTCACCTCCAGGCTAGCCGCCTGTCTGATGTTCAGCACGTGGCTCACCTGCTGGGGGTCGCGCACTATAATTTGCAGTAAACCCCTGTCTGTAAACAAATTACCATACTGAATGAGCCAGCCATCGGGCAAGGTCACGTCGAGCCGCCCGCCACCCAACTGCTGCGGATGCCCCAGCGACTGGCTAGCCGAACGGGGCACGGCAAAGGCGGCGGTAATGCCTGCCTTGTCGCCCGCCTGAAGTTTACTTTTCAGGTCGGCGTAGGTGGTTTTGGCCGAAAATTCGTTGCCGCCCCGGTGGTCCCAAAACCCTGACCGGCTGATGGTGATGTGCAACGTATGCCCCCCACCCCAGACCATGATGCCCTGGGTGCCGTTTCCCAGCAACACGCCCGTATGGGGCCGGGGCAACGGAAACTGCCACGTCAATGTACGCGGTGGCGTTTGGGCAATTGCCGAAAAAGCCGTGATGAGTAAAAGAAAGAGAAATTGCCCGAAGCGTGCCGGAAGGTAAAGTGAATGCATAGATCAAAAGTAGCATTCAGGGCGGCGTTGAAACAAGAAGTGCTGATTTACGATTTACGATGTACGACTTACGATTTGTTGCTTACACCAGAAACAGATGCGTAAGCAACAAATCGTAAGTCGTACATCGTAAATCGTAAATCTCTTGCCGCTCGTAACGCTCACGATCCTGAAATTTGCCCCCGGCGACCGGTACCGGGCTTTTGCCAACATGGGTCGGTGGCTAATGAAACCATTTGATGAGGTGGGGTTGCGGTTTCAGAAAATGATGGGTACGGGGAAAAACTTTGGCTTCATCCCCGACTTTTCGCAGTACGTTTTCCTGGGTGTCTGGCAGGACGAGGCGTCAGCAAACGCGTTTTTCACGTCAGAAAGGTGGCAGCCATTTTTACCAAAAGACACACACGGTATCAGCACGTTGTACCTGCAGCCGTTTAAGTCGCACGGACTTTGGGACGGTGTCAACCCGTTCACCCCAGACAAGGCACTGCCCCCACCCGACCCTGCCGCACCCGTGGCCGTGCTCACCCGCGCCAACATCCGTCCCGGTGCCCTCCTCGATTTTTACCGCAACATTCCGCAAGCCCGCCAGCGCATTGCCGATCAGGGCGATAACCTTCTGCTAGCCATGGGCGTAGGCGAAAAACCGCTGGTACAACAATGTACCATCAGCGTCTGGAAAAACGCCGCCCTCGTTGATCAGTTTGCCTACCGACAAAGCGGCCACCGCGAGATTGTGAAGAAAACCCGCGACAGCAAGTGGTATTCGGAAGAACTCTTCGCCCGGTTTTCAGTGCTGCGGATGGAAGGAGAAATTAGTTTAAGGTTCAAGGTCTAGGCGACCCTCTCTAAAGTTGTTTCGTGCTATGCCGAAACGAAGCAACTTTAGAGAGGGTCGCCTGGACCTTGAACGTCGAACCCCGCCCTTTTTGGCCCCATTCTTGTATCCCAACGGGAAAGATTGTTATTTTGCGGGCTAAATTCGTGTAGAACCGAAATGTCATTAATTAACAAAATCCGTGAACGTTCGGGGTTGGCCGTCGGCGTAATTGCCGTCAGTTTGATCCTGTTTATCGTAGGCAGCGACTTGTTGGGAGGCCGGAGAGCACTCTTCGGCGGCAACAGTCAGGAAGTGGGAGAGATTGATGGGAAGACCATTGATAATCAGGATTTTCAGGCCAAAGTAGAGCAGGCCCGCCAGCAGTATCAGCAGCAGGCTGGCCGCGCTCCGAGTGAGCAGGAAATGGGTCAGATTCGGGATCAGGCCTGGAATGAGTTTATCTACGAAATCGCCTACCAAAAGGAATTTGATAAGCTCGGCCTGACCGTTTCGAATGACGAGCTTGTAGACATGGTGCAGGGCGATAACATCAGTCCCGAAGTTCGGCGCAGCTTTACCAACGCCGCCGGCGTATTTGACAAAGCGCAGATCCTGACGTTCCTGAAAGGTTTGAACAGCCGCCCTGTTGAAGAGAAAGTGCAGTGGGCCAACTTTGAGCAGGGATTGAGCACGAGCCGCCTCCGCGAGAAATACGCTAACCTTATCCGGTTGTCGTCATTCGTAACCACCGCTGAAGCCCAGAAAGAATACACAGCGCAGAATACCAAGGCCGACGTGAAGTTCCTCTACGTGCCATTCCAATCGGTGAATGACACGACCGTGAAAGTCACTGATTCGGAACTGGAAAGCTATCTAAGCAGCCACAAAGACGAATACCCCGGCGCTGATAGCCGCACGATTCAGTACGTAACGTTTGCCGTGAACCCGTCGAAGGAAGACAGCGCGTCGCTCTACAACGAGATCAAGACACTGGCCCGCGGGCTGGGTGCAGCCAAAAACGATTCGACGTTTGCCCGCCAGAACTCCGATGAGCAGGTGCCCCTTTACCAAACTGCCGGGCAGATGCCGGAGCAACTCCGCGCCGCCATTCCTACGTTTTCGCCGGGTGGTGTATACGGTCCTTTCCGCGAAAAGAACACCTACTTCATTTATAAGTATGGCGGTACCAAGCGTGATACCAGCTTCACGGCCCGCGCCAGCCACATCCTGATCAACGCGCCTAAAACGGCGTCTGATTCGGTGAAAGCACAGGCCCGTCGTCGCGCCGAAGGCATTTTGAAGCAGATTCAGGGTGGTGCGTCGTTTGAGGCACTGGCACAAACCAACAGCGACGACGGTTCGCGGGATTTGGGTGGTGACCTGGGTTACTTCAAAAACGACCACCGGATGGTGAAGCCATTTGAAGAAGCCGTTTTTGGTCAAAGCACCGCCGGTCTGATTCCCCGTTTGATTGAAACCGATTATGGCTACCACATTATTAAAGTGACCGAGCCAAAAACAAACCTGCTCTATCGCGTGGCGGGTATTGGCAAAACCATTACGCCAAGCGAAGCCACCACCAACGAGGCCTACCAGAAAGCGAGTCAGTTTGCCGCCAACAGCCGCACGAAAGATGACTTCGACGAGAACGCGAAAAAGGACAAACTCGTGGTAGCCAACGCTGAGCGGATTCCCGAAACGGCCAGCAGCATCAATGCGCTGACAGATGCCCGTCAGATTGTACGGTGGGCGTTCGATAAGAAGACCGACATCAACGCTGTGTCGGAGCCGTATCAGGTAGGTGAACAGTACGTGGTAGCTGTGCTGACGGGCAAAACCGACAAAGACAAAGTAACCATTGATGATTACCGCCCTGAACTGACCGCCAAAGTGCGTAACCAAAAAAAGGCAGATCAGATTCTGGCCAAGTTGGGTAATCCCAGCGGTCCGCTTGAGACCGTTGCGCAGAAGTACGGTGCCGGTGCCATTGTTGAAACTGCCGACGATATCAACCTGTCGACGGGCTTTTTGCGCAGCGCTGGTGTCGATCCTGTAGCCCTGGGTAAGACTTTCGGCCTAAAACCTGGTAAGCGTTCAAAGCCTTTTGCGGGCGAAAGCGGCGTGCTGATTGTGGAGCCAACCCGCATTACGCCCGCCCCCAACGTGGCTGACTACGCCATGTACCGCAATATGATTGAGCAGAATGGATTCCAGCGGTCCCAGTTTTATGCTAACGAAGCCATCCGCGATGCGGCCAAAATCACCGACAACCGCGCCAAGTTTTATTAATGGCTAATGGAGCGGGGCGCATAGCCTGATTTTGCCGCGACGGCAGACCGTCCATTTACACCAATCGAAAGGCCCCCGCTGTGAAGCGGGGGCCTTTTTTTGTTAAACCCATGAAGTTGAAAGAAAACTTATGTGTTTAGTTCTCAGCCAGATACTTATGCACGAAGCTGACGGCCATTGCGCCTTCGCCTACGGCTGAGGCCACACGGGCCATGGCACCAGAGCGCACGTCGCCCGCCGCGAAGATGCCGGGGCTGCACGTTTCGAGGGAAAACGGTTCGCGTGACTGTTTCCATATCTCGCGATAGCGGACGTTGTTGATCAGGTCACGGCCCGTTTGAATGAACCCTTTGCCATCGCGAATGATGTCCATTTCAATCCAGTCGGTGAGGGGTTTGGCACCAATAAAGATGAATACCCCCCCTGCCTCGGCTTCGCGGCGTTCTTTAGTATTTAGGTCTTCGAGCACAATGGCGGTCAGTTTATCATCGCCTTTGCCTTCCACAATCTCGGTGCAGGGCAACAGGTGGATGTTTGGTGTGCGCTCAATCTGGTCAATCAGGTACTGCGACATGGTGTCGGACAGGCTTTGGCGGCGGATACAGATGTATACGTCGGAGGCGGTGCGCGAGAGGTACATGGCCCCCTGCCCTGCCGAGTTTCCTCCACCCACCACATAGACCGGCTGCCCTTTGAAGGCGTAGGCTTCGGTGGTGGCGGCACCATAGTAAACCCCCGCGCCGGTGAACTTGTCGAGGCTTTCGGTCTCCAGCTTTCGGTAGGAAACACCCGTACTGAGCAAAATAGCCCGCGTCACGACCTCGCTCCCGTCGGCCATCTTTATGCGCTTATACTGCCCCTCCGACTTAATTTCGGCCACCTCCTGCGGTACCAAAAACTCCACACCAAAGCGTTTTGCCTGCGAAATAGCCCGCTGGGTAAGTTCGGCCCCGCTGAGCCCATTGGGAAAGCCAAGGTAATTCTCGATGCGTGAACTCGTACCTGCCTGCCCACCCGGCCCGCGTTTATCAATCAGGATGGTACGCAGCCCTTCCGACCCTCCGTATACCGCCGCTGCCAGCCCGGCAGGCCCTGCTCCAATAATGGCCAGGTCGTAGAGCGCTCCTTCTGCTTTTGAACTAAGACCCAGTTTTTCACCCAATTCCTGAATGGTAGGATGTGCCAGCGCGGTGCCATCACCGAGCACAGCCACCGGCAGGTCAGCGGTGGTCAGGCCGTGGGTATCGAGCAGTGACTGGGCGCGGTCATCAGCTTCAACATTAAGCCATCGGTACGGAAACAGATTCCCTGCCAGGAAGTCTTTCAGTTCGTGCGAATCCCGTGAAAACTGGTACCCAATTAAGCTTAAACCCTCATAATCAGGCACATGTCGCTGTTTCCAGTCTTCCAGCAAGCCATCCAATACCGGGTATAGCTTTTCTTCGGGTGGGTCCCAGGGCTTGTTGATGTAGTAGTCGAGTTGTACTTCATTGATCGCCCGCACGGCAGCGTCAGTGTCGGAATAGGCCGTGAGCAGGGCTTTTTTGGCACCGGGGAATACCTTCCGAGCCTCTTTTAAAAATTCAACGCCCAGCATGTCGGGCATTTTTTGATCTGACAAAAACAGGGCAACGGTTTCTCCTTTTTTCTTCAAATCAGCCAGCGACGCCAACGCTTCATGAGCCGACGATGTAGTCAGGATTCGATACTCTTTACGGTACTGCGCCCGCAAATCGCGACGCAGGGCTTCCAGTACCGGTTCGTCGTCGTCAATAGCCAGAATAATAGGTTGTTTCATGGGGTCAAGTAGTGAATGAGCAATTGAGTGAGTAGTAGGACCGGTGCGCGAAAGCTGCTGCGCAACTATTCACCTATTCGCTCATCTACTCATTAGAAATGGGTATACAAATCGTGAACGTTGTTTCGCCTGGTTTCGACGCCACTTTGATACTGCCGTTGTGATGGCGGATCACTCCCTGCACCACGTCGAGGCCCAGGCCAGAGCCTTTGCCAATGCCTTTGGTAGTGAAAAAGGGTTCAAAAATCTTCTGTTGGATACCATCGGAAATGCCCGATCCATTGTCGGTGAAGGTGGTGTAGACAAACTGTTCCCGTTCTACATAACTGCGAATGGCAAGTGTACCGCCCGTGTCAGGAGCCGCGTCGATGGCATTGTCGATGAGGTTGGTCCAAACCTGATTCAACTCACCGGGCCAGCCCTGAATGGTAGGCAGGTCATCGGGAATATCGACCGTGACAGCCACGTTTTTCGACCGAATTTTGTGGCCCAGTAACGTAATTGTGCTCCGAATACCATCGGCCAGGACTACCGCTTCGCGGCCACCGCCCCGGTCCATGTGCGTGTATGATTTGATAGACGCAACCAGCGTGGCCATCCGTCCCGAGGCCTCACCAATATCAACGACGAGTTTTTCGGTGACCAGGTTATTGTTTACCCACCCCAGTACACCCGCCACGTTTTCGGGGCCAACCTGTTCGAGTATGAAGTCCAGATCAGCTTCGGTAAAGCGAAATTCGGCCAGTGAGTTAGCCAGGTCAGGGCCGTTGGGTACCTTCTGGTCGTCGAGCCAGTCGGTCAGGTCATCTTCCAGACTACTCCGTTCCAGCATCGACAGCGGGGCGGTTTTGTTGTCAAGCTTCTCAAACAGCCACTCATTGACCACGTCGGTCTGCTCGTCGGTCAGCGCCATGTGCATGATCTCTTTGAACCGTTCGGGTGTGGCGCGCATATGGTTGCGCAGGGCGTCGGCGTTGCGCACAATAGCCGAAACCGGGTTGTTTAGTTCATGCGCCAGTCCTGCCGACAGCCGCCCTAACGAAGCCAGCTTCTCTTCTTGTTGCGCCTGTTGGGTAAAATTGCGTACGCGGTCGGTCATTTGCTGCACCAGTGCTGCCGTAAGTTCGTAGCAGGTAGTAGCCATGTCGCGAAGGTGGTCACGATGTAGTTCCAGCATCCGTGCGTCGGTATCAACCGTTACCGGCTGTACGCCTTCAGTCAGGCGGGAGTAAGGCAACACACCCGTAATGGCTGGGGCCGTGTAATGCAGCAATTCGTCAGGCTCAGCGCCGATAGTCACCTCGCCAGTCAGCAACAACCGCAGGTGATCAATGGGGTCGCCTGGTTTATGAAGCAGATGACCAGCCGGGTATTTTTTCTCTTCAGCATGGTCCAACAGCCACTGTAATTGCTCATCGGGTACGGCTTGCAGTGCAGGAAAAGCGGTCAAATCGGCCAGGTTAGCCATAGGGCAATAGGTGAATAACGGATATGTCTCTGTAACACGCTGCAACTGAACGTGGTTGGCTCTGGCGTTTTAAATTATTGCGCAACGAAACAGTTTGGCCAACGATTTGCGGCTGACAAAGCATGAGGCGCACTTAGGGAACGGTAGCAGAATAGTGATAACTACCCGACTACCTACCTTATCTTTGTTGTGCAGCCTGTCTTTATCCACCAGACTGAGCTGCGGCTCTGCGCTTGCGCTATGCCTTTTTTAGATCCTTACACGGCCGTGCTCGACACCCGTGCGGCGGCCCATCTACTGCGCCGGGCCACGTTTGGGCCAACCCAGGCTGAGATTACCCAGTTTACGGGGCTGACTGCCGCCCAGGCCGTTCAAAATCTTCTCAACAACGCCGTTACCACGCCCCCACCGCCCGTGGAAATGGACGAAACGGCAGCAAATCCCGGCCAGCCATTTCTGGATAAACCTTTCAACGGCGACCGTAATTTTCAGTTCGGTCAGTTTATAAAATACTGGTGGCTGGGCCTGATGACGCAGCAGACCGCCCCCCCGTCGCTGCTGGACAAGCTCACGCTTTTCTGGCAAAATCACTTCGTCACTACCCGCGAAGTGGTCGACGATTACCGGTTCGTGGATCGCTACCTGCGGCTCTTGCGAGCCAATGCGCTGGGTAATTTTCGCACGTTTGTGACGGCCGTTACCAAAGACCCGGCCATGTTGCGGTACTTAAACGGCAATGAGAACGAGGCCGGTAAACCCAACGAAAACTATGCCCGTGAACTCCAGGAGCTGTTTACCTGCGGTGCGTTCGACCCGGCGGGCAACAAAAATTACACCGAAGACGACGTGAAAACCGCCGCCCGCGTGCTGACCGGCTGGCAGTATACCAACTTCTGGACGGTGGGCTCTACTTCGTTTGATACTGTGTTCGTGCCCGCCAAGCACGACACAACGGCCAAGACGTTTTCGGCCAAATACAACAGCACCACCATTGCGGGCCGAAGTGGAGCCACGGCGGGCGATCTGGAACTGGCCGACCTGGTGACGATGCTGCTGAATCATCCACAAACGGCCAAGTTCATCTGCCGCAAGCTTTACCGATGGTATGTAAACCCCAACGTTACGCCTGACATCGAGACCAACATCATCGAGCCACTGGCCCAATTTTTCGCCTCGGCGGGCAACAACTGGGCCATTCAGCCGGTGGTAGTGAAGCTGCTGAACAGCCAGGCCTTTTTCGACGAAGCTAACCGGGGAGCCATCGTGAAATCGCCCGCTGAACTGCTGCTGGGTTCGGTGCGGTTTTTCAATCAGCCCGTGCCCAATATGACTACCGACTACGTGGCCTTTCGGAAACTATTCGAGTTTTTGCACTGGCGGATGCAGAATCTGCAAATGAATACGCTCGACCAGCCCACGGTCTTTGGGTTTGAGCCGTATTTCCAGACGGGCTACACCAAGAACTGGATGAACACCACCACCGTGGCCCTGCGCAACGATTTCACCGACGCGCTCATCTGGCGGTGGTATGAGGTGAAGCCCGGCTACAATCTGGGCGTGGATGTGCTGGCCTGGGCTACGTCACTACAACCCGACTTCGCCAACGTAAAATCGACCACCAACCCCACCGGCACCGACCCCATTTCGTGTGTGCAGGTACTGGACGCCTTCTTGGTTAACCTGTTTGCTACCAGCCTCTTTCAGACCCAGAAGGACTTTCTGATCGACAAAATTATGATGCAGGAAATCCCCCGTACGTCCTGGAATTTCGAATGGAATGCCTACCGCGCTGACCCTACCAACTCATACCGCCGCAACGTGCCTACCTGGCGATTGCAAAACCTACTGCGCTACCTCCTCCGCATGGCGGAGTATCATGTGTTTTAAGGAGGAGGAAAGGAGGAAGGGTTGTAACACGGAGCTACACAGAGGATTCACGGAGGCACACGGAGGTTTATTTTTTGACCCGAATATTAGAAAGCTCTATGTGCCTCCGTGAATCCTCCGTGTTACAACCCTTCCTCCTCTCCCCCTTCCTCCGTTTTTCCTTTCCTTCTCATGAATCGTAGAAACTTCCTCGCCGCTGCGTCGGCCTATACGCTGCCGGTGATGCTCAATGGCTTTGAGCTAAAGGCCATGACCGGGCAGTCGGCATTGGTGCAATCGCTGATGGCGAGTGGAGCCGTGCAGGATAGCCTCGTGTCTGACCGGGTGCTGGTGATTGTGTACCTAAACGGGGGAAACGATGGACTGAATACCGTCATTCCCGTTGACCAATATGCCACCTATCAATCGCTTAGGAGTAACATTGCCCTGCCGCAAAATACACTGCTGCCTTTAGATGGCACGTCTACGATGGCCTTCCACCCATCCATGACCGGCATGCGCGACCTGTATAATTCGGGGCGGCTCACGGTACTTAATTCGGTCTCCTACCCCAACCCCGATCAGTCGCACTACCGGTCGACGGATATCTGGATGACAGCCGCCGACGCCAACGTAAACCTGACCACGGGTTGGTCGGGGCGGTATCTGGAAGATCGGTTTCCAGGCTATCCGGTGGGCTACCCCAACACGCAGATGGAAGACCCGCTGGCTATTCAGATCGGCTACAACGTCTCTACGGCGTTGTTGGGCAGTCAGCAGTCGATGGGCATTGCCATCAACGACCCGAAGAGTTTTTATGAACTGGTGGGCGCAGGCGGCAGCGTATCGCCCGCCGACGTGCCAGGTGGTGAGGCGGGCAATCTCATCACGTTCATCCGGCGGCAACAGGCGTTGGCAGTAGGCTACGCAGGCGAAATAAAAAATGCTTTCGACGCGGGGCAAAACCTGAGCACATACCCCGCCGAATCGGTACACAATGACCTCTCCGACCAGCTCAAGATCGTGGCGCGGCTGATTCACGGAGGCCTGAAAACCAAAATATACTTCGTCTCGCTGGGCGGTTTCGACACCCACTCGGGGCAGATTCTGTATAACGACCCCCGCATTGGCCCCCACGCTGATTTGCTGGGCAAACTGTCGGCGGCACTGTGGTCGTTTCAGGAAGATTTGCGTTTGCAGGGCACTCAGGATCGGGTGGTAGGCATGACCTTCTCCGACTTCGGGCGGCGAGCCAACTCCAACGCCTCGGCGGGTACAGACCACGGCGTGGCGGCTCCGCAATTTATGTTTGGCACGGCCATGAAGCACCGCACCCTGGGCCAGAATGCCAACCTCTCGGACCTGATTGTGAGCTACGGCAACAACAAAGACATCAAAATGCAAATCGATTTCCGCCGCATCTACGCCGACATTCTGAAGGACTGGTTCGGCGCGGGGCAGCCCAAAACCGATTCGCTGCTGCTCCACAATTTTCCCACACTCTCCATCTTCTCAGACGTCTGCGAAACCGTGGCCTCCGGTGCCTGGACCAACCCCGCTACCTGGACCGTGGGCCGCGTACCCACCGCCACTGAAAACATCCGCGTCAACGCGGGTCACGTAGTCACGCTGGGCCAAAACACCACTGTCCGCTCACTGAAGCTCTACGGCAAAATCACTTATTCGCCGGGGGTACGGTTACGTATTACGGGGTAAGAGCCTGTATATCCTGGGGGCCTCTGATAACGTCGACAATGCCAGACGAGAGTTCAGCTTCGGGCCAGGCATAGATCATCTGTCCTTCCAGTAACGGCTTGACCGGATTGACAAAAGCGCGTATCTGAAACCGTACACCTATACTGCTTTTATCACTGTTACCGGTATAGATCGGGACTCTCCAAGTACCATCATCGGACACCATGGCCGGATCCTGAACGTAATACTCAGGATGTTTTGGGTTGCGAATGACAAGCCAAACGAGCTCCGCATGAGCTACTTTTCCTTGAGCAATCATAATCCGGGGGACGGTCATACCACTGGTTGGGCTGGTAATGACCAGGCCACTCGGCGACAACGTTGAGCGGTAGTATTTAACCGCTGCATAGGCAAGCAGGCCCGCACCGCTTACCAAGGCAGCCACAAGCAGGTTACGCCGGCTAACCCGGCCGATGAAAGGCTTGTCTGTGGGTATTGTCGCTGGCTGAGGTTCCTCTGGTACTATATGGGGGCGCGCCGTTTCGGTGGTTATATTTCTCGGCTTTCCCCAGGCGTATAAATAGCAGGCGTTGATGACCTTTTCGTCTTTAAGGATATACCCTTCGTGGAAAACTTTGGCAAATACTTTTGTGCTGGGAATAGCCGCTATCGCCTCCTGCATGTCAGCCTGCCCATGACTACTTAACTCTTCCTGGAAGGATTTGCGTAAGTGCTCGTAGGGTACCGGATAACTATTGAATTTGAGCACCGGGTACTTTCCCGGTTTCGCCAAACGGTACGATTCGTACTTTTTCCTGATGCCTTCTGTCAGGATAAGCATTTCACTATCAGTCATGTAAATCAGATTTCGGGTGCGGGTATAAAGAAGGAATAAAAAAAGGAACAAAATAGGAATAAGCCATACATACCTGCCGGTAGTCAGGCAAATAGTTTTGCCCGGATGCTCATGGTCATCAACCGCCATGGCAAATCAGCTCGCTTAGCTTTCCGCCTCTACCACACCTGTAAAGTCTATGAAACAACAGTACACCTTTCTCTCGATGCCTGTCAGTACTTGAAGGCGAATGCCCCCCCAAACAGTCCCGTAGGGATAACGAGGGAAGCCTATTTCACAACATTGAAACCCGTCTCATTAGACGTTGACGTCAACCTTTCACACCCGTTTCCCGAACAGCCCCTTTCGCTTCTTTACCGGCTCCTTTTTCTGCGGAACGGCTTTGGGTTCGGGTACTCTTGCCAGCGTGGCGAGCTGGCGGCTTTTGATGGCGTAGGTTAGCACGGGCGTGGTGCCTTGCCCGCCGGTTTTGCCGGGGCGCACGTCGGAGAAATAGAGCGCGAAGCCAATGCGGTCGGGGTTGGTCAGGAAGGTATAGATGGTGGTGATCAGGTTATTCTCTACCGAAAATTGCGTTGTCAACTGATCGCCTATCTTACTGGCTTCCAACACAATGCCATCTTTTTCGTCGATCTGATATTTACCAGCGGCGGCATCAACGGCTACGAGTTCATAAAGCCGGGCGGCCTGTTGGCCATATTGAATCGTGAACGTGTATCGGTTTTGGACACCCCGCAATGAGTCGAGTATAATGCGCATGGGCACCTGTTGCGGATTTGGGCTACCCACCGGTGTGATCTGAAGTGTGCCCTGCCAAACACCGAGATGGCTTTTGGGAAACGACAATTGAGCCTTGGCCGTACCGGTGATCAGCAGAAGAAAGAAAATTAGGTAGCGCATAACGTGTGGGTAAGGGCGGCACAGGGGGCCGGATTTGTTTGTAAATTTGGTAAGTAAACCGAATTTCTTACGTCCCGTTTATGAAAAAACAGTTTCTTCTGGCTGCCGCTTTTGCTTCGGCAGTGAGCGGTGTAGCCTCGCCGCCCAAAACACCGGTCCGCAAGCCGCAACCCGCCGGATCAGCCGCTACGTCATCGGCTGCGCCCGTCCGCAAATTCATCGACCCGGCCAACATGGACAAGCAGGTGAAGCCGGGCGACGATTTCTACGAATATGCCAACGGCAACTGGCTCAAAACCAGTAAAATTCCCGACTCGAAAACCTCGTGGGGGAGCTTCACCGAACTCCGCGAACGCAGTGTGGAAGCCATGCGCACGTTGCTCGACGAGGCGGCGAAAAATCCACAAAAAGGTCGTTTGCAGCAAATGGTGGGCGATTTCTACGCCAGCGGCATGGACAGCGTCACGATTGAAAAGCGCGGTTGGGAACCCCTCAAAGGTGATTTTGCCCGCATCGACAAACTCAACTCGCTGCCCGCCGTGCTGGATGAACTGGCCCTGCAACGTCGGCAGAGCAACGGCATGCTGTTTGGCTTTTTTGTGGCGCAGGACCGCAAAAACGTCAACAAGTATTTGCCCCAATTCGGGCAGGGCGGCACCACGCTTCCCGACCGTGACTATTACTTGAAAAACGACGCCCGGAGCACCAAAATCCGCGCTGCCTACCGCGACCATTTGACCAAGATGTTTGGTCTTATCGACGATGCACAGGCGGCGCAGGATGCCGACAAAATTATTCAGCTTGAAACGGCCCTGGCCCGTGCGCAGATGGCCCGCGTTGACATGCGCGATCCATACAAAACGTATAATAAGCTGACTATTAGCGGCTTTAATGCGATTACGCCGCACATCAACTGGACCGATCACATGGCCAAGCTGGGTGCTACGGGGCAAGACACGGTGCTGGTGAGTAACCTGAATTTCTTCAAAGCCGTCGACAGCCTGCTGGTGGCTACGCCCATCAATGACATCAAAACGTATATGCGCTGGAACCTGCTAAAGGGAGCCGCGCCGTTTCTGAGTTCGCCGTTCGTGAAGCAGAATTTTGTGTTTACCAGAGAGTTGACCGGGCAAAAGCAGGAAACGCCCCGCTGGCAGCGCATGAGCAGCCTCATCGACGGTACGCTGGGCGATCTGCTGGGGCAACTGTATGTGCAGAATAACTTCAAGCCCGAAGCCAAAAAGCGAATGCTTACGCTGGTTGATAACCTCGAAGCGTCGTTTAAAGAGCACATTTCGGGGCTGGAGTGGATGAGTGCCGATACGAAAAAGAAAGCCCTGAACAAGCTCGTGTCGTTCAAACGTAAAATTGGCTACCCCGACAAGTGGAAGACCTACGACGGCGTGACAATCCGGCGCAACGATTTCTACGGTAACGTAGAAGCTGCCGGGCAGTGGGCCTACCAGTATATGGTGAACCGCCTGGGCAAACCCGTTGACCGCACGGAATGGGGCATGACGCCACCGACGGTGAATGCCTACTACAACCCCGTCAACAACGAGATCGCGTTTCCGGCAGCCATATTGCAGTTTCCCTTCTTCGATGCTGACGCCGACGATGCCATCAACTACGGCGGCATTGGCGCGGTGATTGGTCACGAAATGACCCACGGTTTCGACGATTCGGGCCGCCAATACGATGCCGACGGCACCCTCCGCGACTGGTGGACGGCAGACGACGCGACGAAGTTTAAGCAGCGCGCCGGACAGGTGGAGGCCCAGTTTTTCGGCTACAAAGTACTCGATACACTGGCCGTGAATGGTAAACTGACCCTCGGCGAGAACCTCGCTGACCTCGGCGGGCTGGCCATTGCCTATGATGCGTTTAAGAAAACCCCCCAAGGCAAGGGCAACACGGCCATTGACGGATTCACGCCCGATCAGCGGTTTTTCCTGTCGTGGGCACAGATCTGGCGCATTAAGGTTAGGCCAGAAACGCAGGCGCAGTTGATCCTCACCGACCCCCATGCCCCCGGCCAATACCGGTGCAACGGCCCGATTACCAACCTCGACGCGTGGTACCAGGCCTTCAACGTGCAGCCCGGCAACAAGCTCTACAAAGCCCCCGATCAACGCATTCGGGTGTGGTAATCGCGTAGCTTCAGTATGCCTGGGGTATTCTCAGGGCGGGAAACTATCCCACCCTGAGAATACCCCAGGCATACTGAAACGTACCTTGGCCATCCAGATTGACCTCAGTTCAAATGATTGCTACCTTTAATCGTAAGAGGAGCCACTGCCCAACAGACAGTGGCTTTTTGTTTCCCTTAACAAGTCTCAACCACCTTCAATACCCAGCATCATGAAATTAGTGGCCGGCTGCTCGCTCCATTTCGAGGTACAGGACGAATCGCCCCTGGTGCTGATGTTGCGGCCCCGGTCGGGTGCTGGTCAGTGGATCATCAGCGAAACCTACGACCTGGTGCCGCCTGTGCCGGTAGTCGAGTATACCGACCTCTACGGCAACCTGTGCCAGCGCATGACCGCCCTGCCGGGGCCATTCGAGATTCACACCGAAGCCACGGTACAAACAGCCGAAGACATCGACGTAGACCCCGGTGCGCCGCTGACACTGGTGCAGGACCTGCCCGACGATGCCCTTTTGTTTGTGATTCCCAGCCGCTATTGCCCGTCCGACCAGCCTGCCATCAGCAAAAAAGCGATGGAGATCGTGGCTGACGTGACCCCCGGCTACGATCAGGCCGAAGCTATCCGACGGTGGATCAACACGAACATAGCGTACCAGTACGGCGTGAGCGACGCCACCACATCAGCGCTGGATACGCTGCAACACGGTAAGGGTGTATGCCGCGATTTCACGCATCTGGGCATTTCGTTTTGTCGTAGCCTGAGCATTCCCGCCCGCATGGTAGTAGGTTATCTGTACGACCTGAAACCCATGGACCTCCACGCCTGGTTCGAAGCTTATGTGGGTGGACGCTGGTATATTTTCGATGCCACCCAGACCGAACCCAAGGGCAACCGTATCACCGTAGCCTATGGACGCGACGCTGCCGACGTGGCGTTTATGACCCAATTTGGCCCCATGACCCTCACCCGCATGGACGTGTGGGTACGCACTGATGATGGCACCGACGAGTAGTATTATTGGCCTCGGCTGGCTGGGCACACCCCTTGCCGAGGCCCTCCTGGCTGCGGGGTATCAGGTGCTGGGCAGCACAACCACGCCCGAAAAAGTGGCTTTACTGAGCCAAAAAGGCATTTTAACCCACCAACTCACGCTGAATCCGCAGCCCGATGGCGGGTTAGCCCCGCTGCTCGATGCAGATGTGCTGGTGGTAAACGTTCCCCCAAAGGCAGGGCAGCACGGCGATGCGTTTCACCCCGAACAGATGCGGCTGCTGGCGCAGGCCGTGGCCCAGTCGCGGGTGGGGCATGTGATTTACGTGAGTTCCACGTCGGTTTATCCCGAACTAAACCGCGAGTTGTTCGAGGCAGATGTGGTCACGCCCGAGCAATCGGCAGCGCCACGGCTGGTAGAGGCCGAACAGCACTGGCTGGCCTTATCGGCACAGAAAACGATTACGATTGTGCGTTGCGGTGGCCTTATGGGCGGTCAGCGGATTCCGGGAAAATATGTAGCGGGAAAGCAGGTTGATAGCGGTGCAGTGCCAGTCAATTATATCCACCAGACAGATGCCGTTGGGTTATTACTGGCGGTTATCGAGCAGGGATTAACGGATGAATCCATGCGGGGTACCTTCAACGCCGTAGCCCCGCAACATCCTACTCGTGAGGCCATTTACCGGAAAAGCTGCGCTGACTTTGGCTATGCCCTACCCACCTTCGTAACACCCACCGAACCCGTACCCTTCAAACAAATCAACGGCGACAAACTCACCGCCGCCACAGGCTACGTCTTCCAGTATCCTGATCCACTCTTTTTCACGTACAACTGAGGTAAGAGCAGAGAAGTAAGAGCCAAGAACCAAGAGTAGGCCCACTCACTTCCTGGCTCTTACCTCAGAGTACCCCATACTCCTTCGATACACTTTCTTCGGAAACGCTGCGGGCCAGCACCTCCGACGAGGCCATGAACGCAATGATGCCTACACCCACTTTGTTGATCACGTCGAACACGGAGAAACTAATGTGTATCCAGTCGTTATCGACCAGCGGGAAAACCGAAAGGATATAGCCAATAGGATAAATGCCCCAGGTCGTAACCGACGTCAGCGCCATAAGCCTGAAGGCACGCTGCTCTTCGGGTAGTGCCTGCTGCCGGTACCGCTGCCAGAACCGAAACAGAATGATGGGTATAATGAAGTAGAAAATGGTCGAAATGGCTCCCCAGAATAGTTTGGCTCCTACAATGACAGCGCCGTTGGCCAGTACCTGCTGCTCACCCACGTAGCCCGTAACCACCATTAGAAAATCGGCTAACAGGAGGATCGTGATGGCTCCCGGAGCCTGCACAAACTTAATTCGCAACATCTGACTCGTTTTCAGCAAAAGCAGCGGCGTGGTCACAGCCCAGTCGATATAACGGAGTTGGTTGATGGCCGTAAACGAACCTTCCTGTAACAAACCCGCCGCCAAAGGGTCATTTGTGGCCGCTACCTGCGTCAGCATATGGCGGTAGTAATCCTGAATAAAGAAATACGACAAACCCGCCACGGCCGCGATAATGGCCGTCAGCGTGCGCGAATCGCGGTGAACGGGCGCTACGCTGTTACGGGTTGCCAGGGCAAAAATGAAGTTGCCCACAAACGCATAGAACGTAACAAGCATAAAAAACCAGGTGAGCACGGGTAAAAGGCCGACTTCCCCGGCGAGGGGTAGAAACTGATTATCGAATTGCATAACGTTGGCTAAAAAGCAGGTTAAACACGCACATAATGCCCCCTTAACCCACTCGCGGACAACGTGGCCCCATTTTTTATATGATTTTAATCTAAATAGTTACGCTCTTATCCTGCGGGCAATGCCGTTCGTACCTGCTTATCCAACAGACAACATCCCACTTGCGGCCGTAGCCCCGGTTACCTGCCCGGGTATAGCAGCTTTGCCGCCCGGAAAGGAGTGTCGGCGGCCTGTAGCAGTTTGGCTTTCAGGCGGGGGTTGTAGTCGGGTCGTTCGGTCAGAAATGTGCGTACCAGGCCAGCTACTTCCGGGGTCTGGTAACTGCCCAATGTGGCCCGCAGCCACGATTCGGGAAAAAAGATATCGCCCGTGCGCTGAATGGTTTCGAGCAAGTCAAGGCTGGGACGGAGGTATTTAGCCGACGTACCTGCCCGCAATGGATGATGCAAATAGCCCAGCGCTGCCGTAACGTAGGCTTCGCGTTCGCGGTTGGTTACGTCGGAAAGCGAAGCAAAAAAGGCATCCCGTTCCTGCTCATTGGCCGATAGGGCGGGCATCATGAACTGCAATCGTTTTCTGCGGTCCGGGTTTTTAATTCGGGCCAGTTGCTGTTGAAGCAAACCCTCGGCGGGGTAATCGCGTACGGCCAGGGCAAGGGCCAAACTTGTGTAGTCGTCTTCGGTGAGGGTGACGCCGGCGGGGGGCTGCTCCTGTTTCCAGATCGCGTAGAGCCGGTCGCGGGCTTCGGTGCTGAGCGCAATGCTCTGGTAGCAGCGAAACAGCAGTTTTTTGTTGCCGGCCCTGGGCTCCTGCTGCAGTGCCTGCCAAACAGCCTGTTCCACCGAAGCAGCCAGCGCAGCCCGGTTTTCGGGGCGCGTGAATCGCCACACAATGTCAGACAGTTGTGTGGTGAGCAGCCGCACGTTTAATTCTTCGTGTTCCTGGGCTACCTGCTGCTGATACAGCGTGGCCAGTTGCGCGGGCGTGACCGACATGCCACTCAGCATGTTCTCATACAGGTTGATATACGCCGCCGCCCGCGTAACCGGGTTAACAAGTTTTGCCAAATTTGGCAGCATTCGCTCATCAACCGGAAACAGCCCGTACCCCTGCCCCGATGCGTTGAACACCACAAACAGCGGCTCGGCCTTGCCAACGGCCTGAGGCAGCATCACCGTTGGCTCGTTCATATTGACGGTCAGTTCGTCGACATGATCCGGGTACACCAGGGCCACCTCAAACAACTGAGGCCACTGTTGATTTGGCCCCGCCTCGGCCACCTGCGACAATGACAACCGGGTGATCTTGTGATTGGCGGCCTGAAGCTGGTATGAGAACCGGGGCCGACCGGTTTTATTCACCCACACCTGGTTCCAGCGTTGCAAATCGGCGGGGGTGTAGGCGTCCAGTATGGCAATGAGATCGGGCCACGATGCATTACCGAACGCATATTTTTTGAGGTAAGCCCGCAGACCGTCGCGGAGGGCCTCTTTACCCATCAACCGTTCCAGCTGCCGCATCATGATGGGTGCTTTATGGTAAATAATGCCGCCGTAGAGCGTGCCCGCCTCCTGCAAATTGGCCAGCGGTTGCCCAATGGGGTTGGCCCCTTCGGTACGGTCTACATCGTAAGCCGCCGGGAAATGGGCAATCAGAAATTCGAGGTCGTAATTACCCCCCGGCATACTGACCTGGGTGATCTTGTCGGCCATGAAATTGGCAAATACCTCTTTCATCCAAACGTCGTCGAACCAGCGCATTGTCACCAGATCGCCAAACCACATGTGCGCTGTTTCATGGGCAATAAGCGTGGCGCGGCTCAGCATCTGGTCGCGGGTAGCACCGTTGTCGAGAAACAGGCTGGCAGACCGGTACTGAATGGCCCCGATGTGTTCCATGCCGCCGTACTGAAAATCGGGGATAGCCACAAAATCGAACTTGGCGAAGGGATACGGAATCTGGGTGTACGCTTCCAGAAACGTAAGGGCATTGGCGTGGGTAGCAAAGATGGGTTCCAGGCTCAGCCGCAGTTTTGTCGAATCGGTTTCGCGATGGAGAAAATGCATCGTCCGGCCATTACGTTGCTGCGTGATACGGTCAAATCGCCCGGCGGCAAACGAGAACAGGTACGTGCTGATGGGTTCGGTGGTGCCAAAACGTAGCGTTTGCTGGTCGGCGGTGCGGCTCGAGTCCAGCAGGGCCGCATTGGTCATGGCGTGCCAGGTGGCGGGAATGGTTAGCGTCAGTTGAAACGAGGCTTTCAGATCGGGCTGGTCGAAGCAGGGAAAAACGGTCCGCGCCCGGTCGGGCACCAGCAGCGTATAGAGGAAATCATCATTGCGGTTGAGCGACAGATTCCCCGCCGTAAACTGGATAACAACCTGATTGGTCCCGGCTTTCAGCTGGTTTGGCAATAGCAGGATATGCTCTTTCTCAAATGAAATGGGTACGTCTCTGCCATTTACCGAGAGGCGCTGAAGGTGGTCACGTTGTTCTTTAAAATCGAGCTGTACGGGCTGATTATCGCCTTTCCAGTTGAAGCCGATAGTTTCCGAAGCCGAAATGGGTTGCTGCTTTTGGGCGGGAATAGTAAACTGAAGCGCGTAGGTCAGCCTATCGATTGTCTGCTTACGGTGCATCGCCAGCGTTTTCGACACGCCCGTTTCCAAAGCTGGCTTATGTTGTCCGAAACAGACCATCGTAAACAGCATCGGGATAAAGCAAAAGGCCTGTAATAGTGGATAGTGAAAGACGGAAAGCGGTGATCGCATATAAAGCAGATGAACGAGTTATGGGTAAGCTGTACTGTCGGGTTCGCTGGCCTGATAGTACAGCTTTACAACGAAACGTGGCTGGCGACCAATTATAATTGTCGCCCTGGCCATTCACCCAAAACTAGCCTTGCCCTATCCTTCTCACACTTGGCAGATGCGTATATATTGGGTAATTTTTCGCTTATGTTTCTTCGACAATACCACCCGCTGAGGCTGGTACAGCTTTAATCAGCGACCCTGTTCGGTACCTTATCATTCGCTTTACGCCCATGAAAGCTCTAGAGATTAGCCTGATCAAAGACAGCAACCAATCCTTCACGTTCTACCACGAAAAGAACCCGTTTTCGAGGTGGCACTATCACCCTGAATATGAACTGGTACTGATTCACAAGGGTACGGGCAAGCGTATGGTGGGCGACAGCATCGACCGGTTCGACGAAGGCGACCTCGTCTTTGTAGGGTCAAACCTGCCCCACGAATGGTTGTGCGATGACCATTTTTTCAGTCCCCCAGCGCAGTTTGCCGGTGAAGGCATCGTGATCCAGTTTACCGAGAATTTCCTGGGTGATAAATTCTTTAAACTCCACGAAAACAAGCGGCTGCGAAAAATGCTGGACAGCTCCACGCAGGGCTGTATGCTGACGGGTAAAACCAAAGAAACCATTACCGAACTGATGCTGAAAATGATTTCGATGGACGCTGAAGATCGCTTTTATACCTTGTTCACTATTTTCAGATTATTGTCGAAAACGAAAGAATATACCTTACTGGCCAGTCCTAATTTTACGGTATCCTTTCAGGCGGATGGCGGCAACTCGATCAGGAAAGTAATCGAGTATATTATGCAGCATTTCCACGAAAAAATTCAGATGAAAAAGATGCTCGAACTGGCCAATATGTCGAGCACTACGTTCAGCGTTTATTTCAAGAAAACATACAACATGACGTTTCAGGAATATGTCCTGAAAGTGCGTATTGGCTATGCCTGTAGTTTGCTGACAGACAATAACTTAAGTATCGCGCAGATAGCATTGCAGGCTGGCTTCGACAACCTGTCTAATTTTAATCGCCTGTTCAAAAAAGTCAAAGGAAATACGCCGAAAGAGTTCAGAAAAAAGGCACTGGAAAACGAACGCTTTGATGACTACTATGTGTGAAGTAGTGTATTGCTTTTACGCTTGCCGTAGGCTTCGCGCTGTAGGCCCTTCGACAGGCTCAGGGTGACAGGCTAATAAGACAGATTCTTGAGTTGATTCTGGTTTCCTGTCACCCTGAGCCTGTCGAAGGGCAGCAGAGCGCGAAGCCTACAGCAAGCGTAGCCACAACAAACGTTATAATCATTTCCCCCAGGTACGTCGAAACAGGCGAAGCCAGTTGCCGTTAAAAATCTTGTCAATATCAGCCTGACTATAGCCCCGGCGGCTTAAAATCGATTCGTATTTCGGTAAGTCGGCAATGGTATCCAGATCGTAAGGCGATTGTTCCAGGCCAAATAGCCCGTCCAGATCCGTTCCGAAGGCGATGTGGTTAGCGTTGCCGGCCAGTTGGCAAATGTGGTCGAAGTGATCGACCAGCTTTTCCAGGTTAATGCCCAGGGCCCGGGGGCTATCGTGGCCGCCCAGCTTCACGTCGTTGTGCAGCATCCACGTATCCAGCGCCCCGCCAATGACGCCATCGCGCTCGATAATGGCCCGTAGCTGATCATCACTAAACTGCCGCTCGCCCCGAACCAGCGCCCGGCAATTCTGATGGCTTGCCCACACGGTGCCTCGAAACAAGTCTATCGCCTCGAAAAATCCTTTGTCGGTCAGGTGCGTCAGGTCCAGAATCAGGTTTAGGTTGTCCATTTCGCGCAGTAGTTCCCTGCCCGGGTATGTCAGGCCGCTGCCGTCGCTGTGGGTTCCGGCGGCGTAGCGCCCCGGCCCGAAATGGGCGGGACCAATGGCGCGCAGGCCGTTTTCGTAGTAGCGGTGCAGGTAACTGGGATCGATGATGCTGTCGGCGCCCTCCAGGCTGAGGATATACCCGACTGGCTTCGTTTCGTTCGGGATGGTGACGTCGGCCCACAGCGCCAGGTGTGCATCCAGTTCGGGCAGGTTGGTAATCTGCGTCAGCTCGCCCTGATCTTCCATCACCCGGTACCAGGCCAGTTGCCCCTGCGCAAAGGCGTAGGCCTGTTCGAACGAATGCCAGCCCACCAAGTTCAGCGACGGGATGGGGCGGCCCACGGCCGAAAAACGGGCAATGATGGTAGCCACTACCAGCCCCACATTCCCCTGACGCAACGCAGGCAGCGACACCGTGCCGTTGCCCCGGTCCTGCGTGTCGGTCAGCTCCAGAAAACGCTCTTTGTCACGGATAGCCTGCACGGGTAGTTTCAGGTCCCGATTCAGGCTCAGAGCGTTGGTAGCCAGATCGAGGTGCGCGTCGATGATAAACATGGGGTTATTGGTTAATCCAGTTTCCGACCCACCACAATCCGGTTGTTTAGCGTGTCGGTGATGAACAGGGTGCCCGTGGGCAACACCACGAGCGATTGTGGGTCGAAAAATGCCGCCGCACTGCCCACGCCGTCTTGGGCTTTTTCAATCAAGTACTGCCCGCCCAGCGTGGTCACAGCCCCCGCCGGACTGATCTGCCGGATCAGGTCGGCCTCGGTATCGGCCACGAAAACGGTGCCGTCGGCGGCCACAGCAACCCCGGCGGGCCGGTTGAACAGGGCTTCGCCAATCGGGCCGTCCCTGTGCCCCGCCCGGCCCGGAATACCGCCCAGTGTTGTCACGTTACCGCGTGGGTCAATTTTCCGGATCACGCAGTTGCCGCTGGGTTTGCCGTCGTAATCGGCGTCGGTAACGTAGAGGTTGTCTGCTTTGTCAATGGCAATACCGATGGGCTTGTTGAACCGTGCCCGGCGACCACGGCCGTTGGCGTATCCCTTCACGCCACCCAGCCCGGCCAGGGTCGTTACCCGGCCGTGCGGGTCAATTTTCCGGATGGTGTAGTTATAAGTGTCGGTCACAAACACCTCGCCCCGGCTGTTGACGGCCACCCCCTCGGGTTGGTTGAACCGGGCCTGATCGCTCACCCCATCTGCCGTTCCCGACACGCCCGCCTTTCCCGCCAGCGTACCCACGCGCCCGTCGGGCGAAATAGTACGGATCAGGTGGTTTTTCATGTCGCAGACGTATACCGTGCCGACCTTATCGACGGTCAGGCCGTGGGGGCGGTTGAAGAGCGCCTGGTTGCCGGGGCCGTCGGCATAGCCGGTGGTCATGGGTTGCCCTGCCAACAAGGACACCGTACCGTTTTTGTCGATTTTTCGAACAATGCTGGATTTGTATTCCGTAATATACAGCGTACCGGCATCGTCGGCGGCAATGCCCTCCGGTGAGCGTAACAGGGCCGTTTTGCGGTCGCCATCCCGAAAACCATCCACACTACCCGCGTAGGTATCGAAGCGGTAACGTACCTGCGCAACGGCATGCCAGGAGGCCCACAGCAGTAGCATGGGCAGAAGATACTGTCTCGGTTTCATGGCTCACTTAGGCCGAACTGTGATGATGACTGGCGCAGCTGTTGTATGCTCATTAGCACGGTCAAATGCCCTGGCAAACAGCGTGTACGTACCTGGAGCCAGCTGGGTGACACGGGTCGTGTAGGGGGCAGTGCTGTCGATACCCACCCGCATCGAGTTAATGAAAAATTCCACCCGACTGGTTTGCCCGGACACGGCAGTGCTGATGGTGAACGTGCCGTTTGTTTTAGCCGTGGCGGAAGGCGCGGTAATGGTAATTGTTGGCGAACGGGACACGTGCCATTTCTCGGCGGGCGTGACCAGATTACCCTGCCAGTTGGCACCGTATTTCACCAAATCGAACGATAACCCCTGTTGTTTTTTTAGGGTTGCTCTTACCCTTTTTGCTATGTCTGTAAACGCTGGCGTAAACAGCGGAGGGCCTTCTTTCCACCAGTTTTCGTCGGGTTCTGTCCAGATCCACACGTACTTGTCGGTTGTCAGCAGGGCATTATACAATTGATTCTCCCACCACCTATCGTGCTCAGCTGGCGAATACGTGTGCGGCCATTTATAAACGCCATAATACAAACTCGGATAAATTCCGTGGCCGATCTGAACCTGCTTTTTGTATTTATCCTGCAAATCCGTTGCGCCATAGGCAGGAAATCTATGCCGCCTGAATTCGGTATAGATATCGGTAAACATGGTCGATTCCTGGTAGTAATAAGCCATCTCATTACCATCGACCAATATGTCGTTTAGTCTGGCCGCATCGAGCATACCGTCCTTAAACGATAACCAAAGCAATTGCCTGCCCGCCGTGGTGTCGTAGTTGTTCCAGTGGTCGCCAAACCAGATGAAATCGAGCACCGTCAGGGGGTTCGGTACGTGCGCCTGGAGTGCGGTCATGAAGTCGTGACCCCGCTGCCTGCACCTTGCTTTGACCTGCCCCAAGCTGTGCCCCTGATACCAGGAAGGGTCATATTTCCAGCCGTGCGACCCCTCGTAGTAGTTTTCGTTATCGAGAAAAACACCCTTGAAACCACCAGCACGAATCATTTTTGACACCATGCCGGCGTTTTGCGTGATTATGGACCACTTACGGTCATCGAAAAAATCGAGCGACAGTGAATCGCCGAAATAGAGGATGACAAAATTGTCTGTATACCTACCCCATTTTATGGCCGACACGGTCTTCAGCTGAACATCGTCTTCTGTCCAGAGCCGGTCGCCACGCAGCATCAGATAGTCTTTGGCGAAGTTTCCGTTCATCGACGCCGCAACGCCATCGAGGTAAGGATGCCGGGCCTGCATAGCGGCGATATTATCGTTTACATAGGCCCACTGTAAACTGGCACTCGTTTGAATTAATTTTTTGTCTGTCGACTGATGAACGGCGGGGAAAAGGCTGCTTCCGGGCACAGTCTTTCTGTCCATCACATACTGGGCAACAGCAGGCCCGGCCACCCAAAGAAAAAAGCTGCTTAGCAGCCATGATAGCCTCTTTACACCTTGTGTTTTCATAGTAGTGGCTGTGGCCGGTTAATTTCCACAAAAAAGACACGACCAACGCGCTGCGGTTGCGCTGGTCTGCTCAACAAGCGTTACACGACCGTTCCATTCAGCTTTTCGGCTTCCAGCCGTTTTTTGACCAGGTCGCCGGGGTACTTGGCCGACAGTCGGCTGATGTCGAAGGCAAACTCTTCGTAGGCTTTTTCCCACTCCTTTGCTTCCTCGGGTGTGTAGTCGTAGAAACCCTTGCCGTTGACAATGCCGTTGCCCCCCTGCCGGGCAATATCCTCGATGAGTTTGGGTACGTGCGCCTGGTTGTTGAGCGTTGGAAACAGGTCTTTCATCACCGTATAATAGGCCTGCAACCCGGTGAGGTCCATGTAGCGAAACAGGCCACAGAAGGGCATCCAGTGGCCCCCGTCGTTGCGGCAGGCGCGGTCTACATCTTCCACAGTTGCGTAGCCGTTTTCGACCAGGTAGAAGGCCTCCCGGTACATGGCGTACATGATGCGGTTGGTGATGAAGCCCCGAATGTCGCGCCGCACCAGCGTGGGCTCCCGGCCCCAGGTGGTGGCCCGCTCATAGAGCTTTTCGGCCAGGGCGGGGTCGGTGAGGGGGTTGCAGACGATCTCCAGAAATTTGGTCGTAAACGCCGGTTCGGCCCAGTGCATGCCCATAAACCGGTGCGGACGGTTAACAAAATCCTTCAATATCGTGTTGGGAATGGCCGACGTGTTGGTGGTCAGGATGGCATCGGGCCCAATGTGCGCCTCCACGCTGGCGTATACTTTTTTCTTGATCTCCAGGTTTTCCGTCACGCACTCCGACACCAGGTCGCAGGAAGCCAGTTGGCTGTAGTCTTCCGTGAGCGTCAGCCGGGCCAGGTTTTCTGCCAGTGTGTAGGCCGAGAGGCCCTGCCGGTAGGCTTCGCGCAGGTGGTGCGTTATTTTGGGGAGGGCCTTGTCCAGATCAGCCGGGATGGGCGCCACCGCCACCACGTTGTTGCCCGCAATCAGTAAGGCCGACACGATGCTGCACCCCATCAGGCCTAAACCCACTACGCCCACCTCACCAGGTTGTCTTGTCTCGTTCATGTTGTTTACTGCTTGATTATGAATCCAGTTTGCTCATCACCCGGTCAGCTACCCGGAGGGCCATGTCAATATCGCCGGTGGTGTGCACGGCTGATAGGTACCACAAGCCCCGCCCAATAATCCGTATGCCTTCGTCGTGCAGGCCCGCCACAAACCGACCCAGTTTGACTTTGTCATAGGCCTGCACGTCGCGGAAGTCGTTGACCTGTTTCAGGTCGGTGAAGCCGGTGTGCAGCATAGGCCCCATGCCCTGCACCAGCAGGTTCTGGTTGTAGTGCCGACCTATAGCGCGCAGACCGTCCATCAGCTGCCCGCCGAGTTGGTAGATGTGGTCGTAGACCCCCGGCTGTTCCAGCACCTCAATCGTACCCAGGGCGGCAGCCACGGTCGAGTTGCTGGAGTTCATCGTGCCCGCGTGAATGACTTTGGCGGTTGTAATCAGGTCCATCCATGCCCGTTTGCCCACAATGGCCGAAATCGGATAGCCGCTCGCCATGGCTTTGGCAAAAATAGACAGGTCGGGTACAACGTTGAAATGGGCCTGCGCACCACCCAGCCCCACGCGGAAACCCGTAATTACTTCGTCGAAAATGCAGGTGATGTCATAGGTTGTACACAGGTCGCGAATGCTTTCCAGGAAACCCGGCTGGGGCAAAATGCAGCCGTTGTTGCACATGACCGGCTCGGTGATGATAGCGGCAAGCTCGTGGTGATGCGCCGCTACGGTTTGCCGCAGCAGGTCCAGGTTGTTCCAGGGAAGGGTGATAAACTCATCGCTCACGCGGTCGGGCAAACCGGCCGTCCAGGGAAAGACGTTGGGGTGTTCGGGACTGCCCAGTGCGTCAACAGACGGCATAGACAGGCCCCAGGCTACGTTGTCGAGCCAGCCGTGGTAATGGCCTTCAAACCGCAGAAATTTGGCTTTGCCGGTTTTGGCCCGCGCCAGCCGGAACGCCGTCTGAACAGCCTCTGACCCGTCGAGGCAAAACCGCATCAACTCCGCCGAGGGAATAAGCTGCTGTAGCTTTTCGGCCAGTTCAACCTCCAGAATATGCTGCCCGGCATACAGTTGCCCCAGGCGGGCGTAGTCGTCTACGCGCTTGGTTACGTGCGGGTGATTGTGCCCCACCAGCAGCGGCCCCTGACTGAGGGTGAAATCCAGGTACTCGTTGCCGTCGACGTCATAAATTCGGGTCCCTTCGGCGTGCGAATAGAAGATGGCATGCGGGTGGTTGTACTTCCTGAATTCGGACGACACGCCCCCGGCCAGTGCATTTTGGGCCCGTGCCAGCAGGGCCGCCGACTGCTCGTATGATCTCATATCAGCGGTTGGGGAGCTTAACGATGGCATCAATTTCTACTTTCAAACCCTCGGCCAGCACCGATTGTACCGTGGTGCGGGCCGGGCGTATGCCCTGGAAGTAGCTGGCATACACCTGGTTATACCGGTCAAAGTCGGCAATGTCGGCCAGGTGAACGGTGCACTTCACGATGTCGTCGAGCGTACCGCCTGCCGCGTCAATGATGGCCCTGATGTTGTCCAGGGTGCGGGTGGTCTCTTCTTCGATGGTTCCCAACACAAACGCCGACGTCCTGAAATCGACGGAGGCCTGGCCGCTCACAAACAGAAAACCGTCGATCAGGACGCCGTCGGAATAGGCGCCGGTCACGAACGCCGGGTCGCGGTCGGGGTGATGGATAGCTTGTTTCGACATAAAGCAAGTGGTTATTGATGAATTCTGTAGAGGCCCGCACCATGCGCGCTGATGGGGTACGTGAACCCGTCGCTGAACGTACCCAGCTCCTTTTTGGCCCACAGGTCTCTGACCTTATACTGGTTGCCCGGCAAACCCAGTTGCTTCCAGGTAACCCTGGGGCTGACCGGCTCTTTGGACTCCCATTGATTAAAAAAAGCGAGGTACTTATCCGGCGACTCGGCCACGTCGGCGGTCCAGATAATCATGGCGTTTTTGAATTTGATCTGCCGGTTGTGCAGGCTGTTGCGGTTGGCACTCAGCGCTTCTTCGTTGCTCACCAGTTGCAGCGTCAGCGGGTCAGTCTCGGGCAGGTGGCCGCCAAACATCAGCGGCATTCTCGACATGTACCAGAGCGTCAGCAGCGTGTGCAGTTCGTCTTTGTTGAAATTGGAGATACGCGGATCAGGACCTTTGTAGGACAGGCCGATGCCGATTTTACCCACGGGCAGCATGTCCAGATCAGGCCAGTAGCCCGGTTCGGCGTCTTTCACGACCTTGCTTGCCACCGGAAATCCTTTTTTCAGCATCTCCCACACGTCCCAGAAATCGTTGCCGGTGCGGGCCATGTGGGCGTTTTTCTTTACCACGTCCAGCGGCAGGTTGTCGGGCACTACGCTCAGCACCATGGGCCGCCCCGAACTGCGAACGGCCCGGCTGATGCCTTCCAGCTCCGGTACGTTCACCACGTCGTCGACCTTGACGTAGTCGACACCCCAATCGGCATACTGTTTAAAGACAGAATTGTAATAGGTCTGGGCACCCGGCTTTTTCATGTCCACGCCGTAGAAGCCGTCATACCACACACAGCCGCTGTCGGGCTGCGAAATGCTGGCGCACAGCAGGTCAGTACCCTTTATTTTCCGGTTATCGGCACTTGCTTTCCAGGGAATGCCCCGAAGCTGGTGCAGGCCGAATTTCAGACCCAGGCTGTGCACGTAGTCGGCCAGCGGCTTGAATCCCTTCCCGCCCCGCGCCGACGGAAACTTGACGGTGTCGGGCTGCAAAATACCGTACTGGTCGATGGTGTAATTGGGTTTGGTACTGATCGTTTCGTGGACAAATGCCTCGAAATCACTGTCTTTGGCGTTGGCGTACCAGCACTGGTCGATGATGACGTACTCATAGCCCAGTTTTTTCAGGTTTTTGGCCAGGTATTCGGCGTTGGCACGTACCTGTGCTTCGTTCACCGTCCAGCCGAAACAGTCCCAGGAGTTCCAGCCCATGGGTGGCTTCAGGGCAACCGACCGGTCCAGGGGCGGCAGGGTGTCGGCGGCGGTTTGGGTGGGGACGTCGGCCTGTTTCGATGTGCAGGCCGCCAGTTGCACCAATGTCCCGAGCAACAGACCAATTTTGCCTATATCAAGCAACTGTTTTTTCATGGTAGCACTAAAAAAATGGTGGTAAATCAACTTAATACGTTGGCTGACTGCTTCGACCATCCGGCCAGTTTATGACCCCAGGTTGCGTAGGCCAGAATACCCAGATAAAGTGGAATAAGCATCAGGATAGATCGCTGCGGTGCCAGTGGATTGGCATCAATTAATCGACCAAACAAGAGGGGGAAAACAGCTCCGCCAATCACCGCCATCAGCAGTAAAGCCCCGCCTACTTTGGTGTGTTCGCCCAGTTCGCGCAGGGCCAGGCCCCAGATCGTTCCCCAGAGCAGGGCCGTGCCAAAGCCAGTGAGCACCAGGCAGTAGATCGACGTCATTCCCCCGCTCACGTAGGCAATTGTGGCCAGCACCACGCCCAGCACTGCCGCAAACTGCAACGCCTGCTGCTGCGATACGTACCTGGGGATCAGCAGGATACTACTCAGATAGCCAAACAACATGGCGCAGAGGCCGTAGGTCGGAAACTGACGGGCCTCGGCCATCGACAGGCCCAGCGCCCGGCTGTAGATAATGATACTATCGACCGGGATCATCTCACAGGCAGAGGCAAAGAACAAGGCCAGTACCCCCAGCAGCAGGTGCGGGTACTGCAACACACTACCTTTCTGCTGGCGGCTTTTGCCACCGGGCTGCGTGCTGGACTGGGTATCATCAATTTCAGCGAGACCCGATGCATAAATGAAAACCGCCATCAATAAAAGTGCACCCGTAATAGCTATGTATGGGTTCACTATTTTCAATGCGTACTCATCCAGCATCGCCGATTTTTGTGCTGGATTCAGGTTGGCTGTTTTTGCGATAATTTCATCGGCATTTAGCAGAAAAATAGACCCCAGTAACGTAATGCTGATCATACCGGCCACTTTGTTGGAAATGCCCAGAAACCCGACGCGTTTGGCGGTACTTTCTATGGGGCCCAGCACGGCAATGTACGGGTTGGCGGCAGCCTGCAACAGGGTCAGCCCGGTGCCGGTGAGGTAGAGTCCGGCCAGAAACAGGCCGTAGGTACGGGTGTAGGCGGCGGGCAGGAACAGGATGGTGCCACCCGCCATAACAATCAATCCCAGCACCATGCCTTTCTTGTAGCCCGTGCGTTTCAGGATCCAGGCGCAGGGCAGGGCCATCACGAAATAGGCGCTGTAGGAAGCAAACAGCACCAGCGATGCCTGGAAGTTGGTCAGTTCGAGGCAGATCTGGAAATAAGGGATCAGGACGCCGTTTACCCAGGTGATGAAGCCAAAAAAGAAGAACAACGCACAAATAATTGTCAGGGAAACCAGGTAAGATTTTGTCTGTTTCATCGGGGCTTGCTGATTACGTGACTATTTGTAATGCGCTGATTTACTGCAGAATAAGTGCATCACCAACGCGAATGGTACCTGTACCGCTATGCACCGTGTTGCGGCCGAAAATGATGTTTCTGTTCACATTTCGATAGCCCGCCAGTGTCTTCAGCGGTTGGTTGGTGGGGCTGACCATACCGGTGGCCGGGTCTACGTTTGGGATCTTGCAGCGGGCGCAGTTTTCGAGGCCCGTAAACGAAATGCCATTGATGGTGAAGTGCTCAATCTCGTCTTCCTGGTAGGGCGTTCCACCCGCAAAAACGATGTTGGGCCGAAACCGGAGGATGGAGTAAGGCTCGGGCAGCCGGCTGTTCAACTCGTTCATCGACGCCTCACCCAGCAATAGAAAAGGGTACGCATCGGCAAAGGAGGTCAACTTACCCGCCGGGTGATAGCCCGACGTTGTATCTACGGGCCGGTTGCTGCTTTCGGGCATAAACACCAGCTTGCAGTAGCCGCCGAGTACATCCGAAAACCAGTCGGCAGCCTCCTTCCCCTCGCTCCTGGCCCGGACTGTGGCGTTCCAGATTGTCACGTCCTCCCCATCACCATTGTCGTCCCGAATCGGAATCGTGAGTGGACTGGCAGGCTGTTCACCAGACGTTACCACCAGTTGGTTGTCGATGAGGGCCGTGTGCAAAAGGGCCATCTTCGGGTACTCCCTCAGCGTCAGAAACTGATTATGGGCATCAACCAGCATCCAGCGGCGGTCGTGCTGTAGCCCCCGGTCGGTTACTACCGCGGCCGGCACCGGGAACCCGGCCAATGATTTTACCGGAAAAACAAACAACTGACTTACTGTCAACATGTTACTTGGTGAGTTGAAAAACGAGTTCCTCCATTTTTGCGCTGATTAGGGCTTCGGCATCGCGCGCCATGCAGCTACTGCGGGCGCGCCAGGTTTCGTAGCCGCCCCGGTCCAGTTCGTGCGCGGGGGGGATGTAGCCGCCATAGGCATTGGCCAGACAGATGGAGAAATAAGGCCGGGGAGCAAACGCTTCTTTAAGCCGTAGCCCCGTTTCGGCAAAAAACTCACCCGGCAGCGCGCCAATAACCAGTTCACCGATTCGGATGGCCTGCACGGTTAGCGGCAGCTGATCGGGATAGTGACTCAGCAGCACCTGTTCGCGGTCATAGATGCGCTGGGTGACGTCTTTTTTCAGGCTCAGGTTGTCGAAATCGTTGTCGATAAATGCCTGCGTGGCCACCGCCAGTTCAGCTTCTGATGGCTTCCGAACACCCACCGTCACGTCGTCACAGGCCACGCCAATCGCGGGGTTTTCAGACCAGCGTAGGTCGGGCAGGGCGCCGATCACCCGCTGCGCCAGCGTTGTACCGATGAGTTTGGACTTGGCGTAATGTTCGGTTGGCAGGCGGTCAGGATGCCTGAAATCCCAGATGTTGACGTCGCCACTCGTGCCATTGCTCATTATACCCACAAACCACTCGCCAGCAGGCAGTTCCTGGGTGAGGTGTTGGGCAAATTGACCGAAATAATCGCCTGTAATCGAATCGTCGGGCCAGTCGGCGGCGTAGTGAAGCGAGTAGTTGGCAAGCAGGGCAATCCAGGTATCGTCCAGGCCCCTGAGCGCCAGAAAACATAGTTCAGGATCGGGCACGGCCACCGGTCCAATGATCTGATGCTCACCGCCAAACGGGTTGGTTTTTACCAGATCGGGCTGGCGCGTTACCGGATTGTGGGCCACAAATTCGGGCTGCATCTGATAACGGCGACACACCACAAACTCAGGTGCATCCACCGAACCCGTTGCCATTTTGGCGGGCGTCAGCCGACTGTTGGCTGTCACGACCGCCGCTACAATCTGGGGAAACAACCGGGCTCTGTAGGTCAGGTCGGCGGCTCCGCCCAGCAGCCCAACCACCGCCCCGGAGGCGTGGTTGTGGTTGCTGGCCAGCAAAATATGCGCCGGCTCGATACCCGTTTGCTGGTGAATGTCGGTTTTGATGGCCGCCATATAGTCGGTTGCCATGATACAGATGTCTACCACAACGATGGCCGTTTTGGTGGCCCCGTCCTGCATTACCAGGGCTTTTGCGTACAGCGGATCATGAATGAAGCGGGCATAGTGCGGCAAAAAATCGACACCTACTATGGTACCCAGCGGTGGTGTAATATCGACCTGTGCAGCCCCGGCCAAAAAAGTAGATGTATGTTCCATACTGTGTGATCAAATGGCGATTAAGTACACGTAATTAACAATACTATTTTTCCGGTCTCTACGAAGCCGCCGCTTTTAACTTTATCAAGTATTTATATCAAAGCTATTAAGAAAAGAGGTTTGTTCATCTAGTCTACGTGTTGACAGGCAAAAGCCGTTTGTGATACTAATCTACAAAAAAGTGGTTTTAACTTTCACTTCACACACACTAGTCAGCTGCAATAGGCTCAATATACCGATGTGTATGAGACAAACTATATACGTAAACTTATCAATATTATCATTTTACAATTAACTGAAAATCAATGATTCAGTGTAAATTTCTTTATTCTCGCCAATGCAGAAAGGCATAAATAGTTTAACCAGTCACTATGTCAACGCTTCATACCGGGCAGAAAAAGCGTCTCTATTCGACGCTTAACGATCAGTTAATTTCAGTAAAATAGTATTATAAATGCGATCAAAAGTATTGTCCAGCGATGCTATTACAGCTATACCTTTATGTAAGTATTTCTCTGCGCAACGCCCCGTAGCTCGTAGCCAATTTTATACGGCAACTGCTCTATTTTCTGCTCCATATTATATACGTCGCCTGGCGGTTTATAGCGGCGACTGGTCGGCTTTATTTCGATTAAACGTGTGCATCTCTATTGACGTCAATTTTCCGTTAAACCTGTTATTTTATGGCTAAATACGTACTAATCTGCTTTGGGGTTTTTCTGCTGTCGATTACCTCGCTCTGGGCGCAGGATCGGCAGCTAACCGGCACCCTGCGCGATGAACAGGGGCAGCCCATGCCCGGCGCGAACGTAGTGATCAAGGGTACGTCGCGGGGTACGTCGACCGACGCGGTGGGTGAGTTTCGCCTTCAGATACCCAGCGGTGGCACCACGCTCACGATTTCGTCGGTAGGCTACCTATCGAAAGAAGTGACCGTAGGGACGGATCAAAACCAACTCAACGTAGTCCTTGCTGCCGATGCCCGGCAGCTTCAGGAAGTGACCATCACCACGGCGCTCGGTATTGACCGAAACGCCAAAACATTAACGTATTCCGCCCAGCGCGTAGAAGGCAGACAGCTGACTGACGTGCGCGACGCCAACTTTACCAACACCCTCAACGGCAAGGTGGCGGGCCTGGTGGTGACGCAGGGCGCGGGCGGTCCCGGTAGCGCTTCGCGGGTGATTCTGCGGGGCAATCGCTCCATCCAGGGCAACAACAGCGCCCTGTTTGTGGTCGACGGGGTGCCTATCGACAACTCTAATAGCGGACAGGTAACGAGCGATTTCGGGGGCTTCAACGGGTCGGACGGGGCATCAAACATCAACCCCGACGACATTGCCTCCATCAGCGTATTGAAAGGGGCGGCGGGTTCGGCGCTGTACGGGTCGCGGGCGGCCAACGGCGTAGTGATGATCACCACCAAACGTGGTAAATCGGGCAAGGTCGACGTGAACGTCAACTCGGGTGTGGCCATGGAATCGGCGGCGTTGTTGCCGCAGTTTCAAAACGACTATGGGCAGGGCAACGGCGGTGTGGCGTCCGACAAATCCAACGGCAGCTGGGGCGTTAAAGGGGCGACGACGTACCCGAATAACGTGGCCAATTTTTTCCGGAATGCCTATTCGACCAACAACAGCGTGGGCATCACGGGCGGGTCGGAAAAAATCCAGTCCTACGTATCCTACACCCACAACTACA
This sequence comes from Fibrella rubiginis, assembly GCF_017353185.1. GTDB lineage: Bacteria > Bacteroidota > Bacteroidia > Cytophagales > Spirosomataceae > Fibrella > Fibrella rubiginis. Next base: position 487,047 of record NZ_JAFMYV010000003.1, read on the forward strand.
ACCAGGGCATTGTGCCCAAAAACGACCTGACGCGCCATACGCTCAACCTGCGGCTGAATACGCAGATCAGCAGCCGCCTCACCACCGACGCCAAGATCACCTACATCAACCAGTCGATTGATAATAAGGTCAGGGTTGGCGAAGGCGGCGTGGTGTTGAACGCCTACAAGGTGCCCCGCTCGGTAGACCTGGCCGACTACAAGAACGTGGCCGATGAAGCTGGAAACCCCCGCTACTGGACCACGTCGTCGGTGTACATGAACCCCTACTGGACGGTCGACCGGATTGCCAACAACGAACTTCGCAACCGGGTGCTGCTGCTGGGATCGGCCCGCTACGAACTCACCGACTGGCTGAGCGTGCAGGGCCGGGCCAGCTACGACCGCTACGACGATGCAAACACGTATCAGTACGCCGACCGTACCTTACTCTACGCACAGACGGGCGGTACGTATCAGGTAGCCAACGCCCAGAACATTGAGCGGAACATAGACATCCTGTTTCAGGGAAACAATGGCCTTGGTGGCGGGCTAAAACTAGCCTACAACCTTGGCGGATCGGTGAATGACCGCAGCAACATTTTCACCCAAACCAACGCCAATGGGCTGCTGGTGCCCAACAAGTTCGACCTGCAATTTGCCCGGACCCTCCAGGTGTTCACGGGTCTGGTGAAGCGGCAGTTAGAGTCAGTATACGGAACGGCCAGCCTGTCGCTGAATGACTACCTGATTCTGGACGTCACCGCCCGCAACGACTGGTCGAGCACCCTGCCCGCGCCGCACTCGTATTTCTATCCGTCGGTGGGCGTCACGGCCGTTGTGTCTGACATGACTACGTTGCCGGACGCCATCTCGTTTGCCAAAATCCGGGCATCGTATGCGCAGGTGGGTAATGACCCCGACCCCTACCGGCTGGCCCAGACCTACTCATTCGGGCAGGGCGGCACGGGGGGCTTTGTCAGCCGCGACGGCACCAAGCCCATCGAGAACCTGAAGCCTGAAATTACAACCTCGCTCGAAATCGGGGCCGACGTGCGTTTTCTCAACAACCGGCTGGGCCTGGATTTTACGTTCTACAAAACCAACTCCCGCAACCAACTGCTCACGCTCGGTCTGGCACCGGCATCGGGCTTCTCCGACCAGTTTATCAACGCCGGTAACGTACAGAACACCGGTTTTGAAATGTCGCTGACGGCCAAACCACTGGCCGCCAGTAGCCGCCTGCAATGGGATCTGACCCTGAATGCCGCCCGCAACAAAAACCTGATCGTGGCGCTGGACCCCAACATCAAGCAGTCTTTTCTGGGCGGCAGCTTTGGCCGGCTGGCCACACCAGTGGTACGGGAGGGCGGCTCGTATGGTGACCTGTATGCATTCCGCTGGCAGCGCGACGCCCAGAATCGGTTTGTTGTCGACGCCAACGGCAAGCCCCTGTCGAGCAAGGAAGCAGAGTATATCGGCAACTTCAACCCCAATTTTTCGCTGGGTCTGAACAACAGTTTCACCTACGGCAACCTCTCGTTCGGCTTCCTGATCGACGGTAAGTTTGGCGGCGTGCTGGCGTCAGGTACCGATGCCAACTCGGCCTTCGACGGCACGGCAGCCTACACCACCGCCAACCGCGACGGGGGCTGGATACTACCCGCCGTGACGCCCACCGGCGAAGCCAACACCAAAGCCATCAACGCCGAAACGTTCTGGACCACGGTATCGGGCGGGCGGTATTCGTGGGGTGAATTTTTTGCCTACGACGCCACCAACGTACGCGTTCGGGAGCTGACACTGGGCTACACCATCAACACACCCGGCACGTTCATCAAGTCGGCGCGGCTGTCGCTGGTGGCACGGAACCTGTTTTTCCTCTACCGCGGCAATGCCATCCTGGATATTCCGGGGGTAGACAAGCGTAAGCTTCAGTACGATCCCGACGTGAATCTCGGCGCGGGCAATTTCCAGGGCATTGAAAACGGCAACCTGCCCTCTACCCGCACCCTGGGCCTTAATCTGAAACTGGCATTTTAACCAAGAAGCAAGAGGTAAGAGACAAGAGGCAAGATAACAGAAGCCGTCTTGTCTCTCGCTTCTCGCCTTTTGCCTCTCATTTCTCCAAAAGACATGAACGCTATACTAAAAAATACGCTCTATTGTGGGTTGGCGGCCCTGTTGGTGCTGGGTCTGTCACGTTGCACAGATAAGTTCGCCGAACTGAATACCAACAAGACCAAGCTGACAACGCTGGGGGCAACAGAATACCCCTATCTGTTTTCCAAAGCACAATCGGCGTCGTCCTATCCATTCGACAAGTACCAGGTGGCGCAGAACCTGTTTGCCGACCTCTACGCGCAGTACTACGCCACCACGGCAACCTATTTCCCGTCTGACCGGTACGTTGTCAGGATGGACTGGCTCACGGCGCACTGGTACCAACCCTACACGCAGGTGGTGCCGCAGTTGAAAACCCTGCTCGACCAGACCGACAAGGCCTCGCCCGAAAACGCACTGGCCAGCATTATGTGGGTCTACACCTTCCACCGCGTCACCGATTATTATGGGCCCATCCCCTATTTCAAAGCAGGCGAACCGGCCTTTTCGGTGCCCTACGACGCGCAGGATAAGATCTACGACGACTTCTTTAAGCGCCTCGACGCGGCAACAGCGGTGCTGAAGACCAAAACGTCGGCCAAGCCCTACAACACGTTCGATCTGATCTACGGCGGCGACGTACCCAAATGGATCAAGTTTGCCAACACGCTCCGGTTGCGGCTGGCCCTGCGAATCTCAAAAGTCGACCCCGCCCGTGCCAAAACCGAAGCCGAAGCCGCCGTGGCGGGCGGCGTCATGACCGACACCGCTGACGACGCACTGATGGTGAAAACCCTCAACGGCGATGACTTCAACGGGCTGGCTGGCATTTCGGTCTGGAACGAGTTCCGGATGAGTGCTTCGTCCGAATCGCTATTGAAGGGATACGACGATCCGCGCATTGGGGTGTATTTCCAACCTGCCAGCGGCACCAAAACCTATGAGGGCCTGCGCAACGGATTGTTACCTGCCCAGCTAAACCAGCCCGCCAACTCGAACGATAACAACTCGAATATTGGCGAACGATGGGTGAAAGGGGCTGGCTCGGCCTGGGATTCACAGAAGACTACCCCCCAGGATATCATGCATGCGTCGGAAGCGTACCTGCTGCGGGCCGAGGGAGCACTCAACGGCTGGACCATGGGCGGCACGGCGCAGGCCCTGTACGAAAAAGGCATCGAAATGTCGATGAAGCAGTGGGGCATTACCGACGCGGCTAAAGTGGCGGCTTACGTTAGCAGCACCAAAACGCCGGTTGCACCGGGCGACGCGCTCAATTCACCCGCCCTGTCCAACATTCCCGTAAAGTGGGGCAGCACAGAAGCAGTGCAGCGGGAGCAGATCGGCACGCAAAAATGGCTGGCCCTTTTCCCCGATGGTATGGAGGCCTGGGCCGAGTTCCGCCGGTCGAGGTATCCAAAGCTGTACCCCATTGCCAATTCAGACAATGCCGACCTGCCATCGGGCACGTTCATCCGGCGAATTCCTTTCCTGGACCTGGAAAAGCAAACAAATGGCGATGCCGTGAAGGCCGCCGAAAGTTTGCTGAACGGCCCCGACAAAGCCAGTACGCCGCTATGGTGGGATAAAAACAAATAGGTGGTCTGGATTCCGGCCAGCGCACAAAAAGGCCCGCCAGAGAACTGGCGGGCCTTTTTGTGCGCTGGCCGGGTTGTCGCGCTAATAGTCGCCTCCGGCACCGCCACCGCCGAAGCTGCCACCGCCGAAACCGCCAAAACCACCGCCGCCGCTGTCGCCGCCACCGCCGCCCCAACTGCCCGACGAGCTACCCCAGCCCGAGAACGTGGTGTAGGGCAGAAACATACCGCCGCCCCGGTAGCCACTTCCCCCGCGGCCACCCCCACCCGATCGGCGCGAGATAAAGAAGATAACTAGTGCGGCAATGAACACCCAGAATAGAATGTCGCTCAGCGATGTATCGCCGTTACTGTCGCGTGGGTCGGCTTTGTATTCGCCGCTGGCCCGACGGATGATCTCGGTAGTGGCCTGGTCGAGGCCCTGAAAATATTGTTGCTGCTTAAAATTGGGTGCCAGAATCTGGCTGATAATGCGTTTGGCAATGGCATCCGGAATAGCTCCTTCCAGACCATAGCCCGTGGCGATATAGAGCTTGCGGTTGCCGGGGGCCCACAGCAGCACCAGGCCGTTGTTCTTCCCTTTCTGCCCCACGCCCCACTTCCGGCCAATAGAAAACGCATAGTCGGCCGCTTCATATTGCCCCGTCGATTTCACCACAACAATGGTAATCTGGGTAGACGTCGAATCGTTGTAGGTATCCAGTTTTCGCTCCAGTTGCTGCACCTCACTTGGCGAGAGCATACCCACAAGGTCGTTGACCAGTCGGGGTGGGTTAGGGCGGTTGGGCAGGCTGTCGTCAGGAACAGTCTGCGCCAGCAGAGGTGCCGACAGTAATAGCCCGATAACCCAGCTACCAAAAAGAGCCAGCCGCAAAAGACGAGAAAAAGAGGGAACGTGGATCACGGGAACGGAGGGTGTTGGCACAAGGTGCGCCGAGGGGTCAGCCAAGCGAAATATCATCCGATAGCTCGTTTTGGTCATCATCAACGCTGGGGAAATACTGTTTCAGTTGACGGCCCGCCTGCTCTATACCCCGGCTCAGGCCCTCTACATAGTCATTTTTGGCAAAATGCTGCCGCATCAGGTCTTTGATGGTATCCCAAAAACCAGCGGGCACCTTGGCGTCGATACCCGAATCACCCAGTACGGCGAATTTGCGGTCGTCGTGGGCCAGGTAAAAGAGCACACCATTTTGCTGGCGCGTCTGGTGCATACCCAGGTGTTTGAACACCTCGATGGCCCGCTGCATGGGGTCGCCGTTGGGGCAGTTAGCCTCCAGATGCACCCGAATTTCGCCCGATGTTTCCTGTTCGGCCTGCCGGATGGCGGCAATCAACTGCTGTTGCTGTTCGGGAGTGAGGAGCATGGCTTTCTTTGAACGAACACTGTATAATGAACAATCGGTCCGCCGATGCGGCACAATGTTGCTTACGCCACAGTAAACACTCTTGTACCGCATCGGCGGACCGATTGTTCATTATACAGTGTTCATTCCTTTCTATTTGCTGTCAAAATTCACGCTCGGTGCACTCTGCGCAGCCTGGCTAGCCTGGAAGAAGCCTTTGCGCTGGAACCCAAAGATGCCTGCAAAAATGCTGGCCGGGAACGTCCGCACGGCCACGTTGTAGTTACCCACCACGCCGTTGAAATCATTGCGCGATACGGCAATGCGGTTTTCGGTGCCTTCCAGTTGCGCCTGCAATTCCCTAAAGCCTTCGGTGGCGCGTAGTTGCGGATAATTTTCCGACACGGCTAACAGTCGCGACAGCGAACCGCCCAGCTGGTCTTGTGCCGCCTGGAATTTCTGAAGATTTTCGGGGGTAAGCTGGTCGGCGGTGAGTTTGATACTGGTTGCGTTAGCGCGCGCCTCAATCACGCTCTGCAAGGTGCTTTTCTCAAAATTGGCAGCCCCCTGCACCGTCTTCACCAGGTTCGGAATCAGGTCGGCACGGCGTTGGTATTGGGTTTGTACACCGGCCCATGACTGCTCAACGGCAGTATCTTTTTGCACAAGTCCGTTGTATGAACTACAGCCTGCCACGCCCAAAATGACGGCTATAACAATGAAAATGATTAGTCCTCTTGACATGATTTTTACGGTTTGATCGAAACTGGTTTGTGGTTCGTAAACGGCTCAAAGCTAATAACAGTTATCAGTTTTCGGCACACAGTGGTGTTGGGTGGTCATTTGCAGCGCATTACCGGCGTTTTTGTCATTCCATGTCTGCTGTACCTATTCATTCGCCCATACGGCAACATGAATTGGTCCGGGTCCCGAACCCCTCGTGCCAATACGTTATGAACCTCACAGGTAATTGACCTGGTGGTGGGTAGAGGGCTACATAGCCAAAAAGCCAGGAGGCTGCCGCAAGCTATGTGCGCGGCAGCCTCCTGGCTTTTATCTGCTGGTTCCTATCGCTTCTACTGCTCGTTCAGTGCCCAGTCGTAGGTCTGGTACGAGATTTTGGTGTCGTCGGTGATTTTGGTTTTCGAAAACTTGTTCACTACGTCTTTCACCGACATGCCTTTCATTTTCTTGAAATCACCACCATACCAGTCCAGGATTTTGGAGAGACTGGCCTGCTTGGCCGTGATCGAGTTTTTGGCGGGGTTGTTCAGAAAGTCGCTACCCTGATCGTCGAGTTGGGCATCGAGGCGGCTACCCTCAAACGCCTCATTGCGCAGGCGGGGGCACGATTTGGCCGCGCACACCAGCGCGAAGTGAATGCGTGGCTCCGAAAACTTCTTGCGGATAATGCCGTGCTCGATGTTGTTCAGATCGTAGGTCTCACCCCCGATTTTGATGAATTTAACATCCCATGGCGTGTTGACAAACGGGATTTTGATCTTCGCGCCAATGTCTTTGATGCTTTTCACGGGGTAGTGATCCAACACAAGCTGAATCGTGAACGCGTTGTAGGCGTTGATCCAGTAAGCCAGTTGGTCGTCTTTACTCCAGCTATCGACGGGGGCGTTTTTGCTCAGCAGATCGAGGTAGCTTTTTAGTTCGGCCTTGTCTTTGGCGAAGCCCTTATAGTTGACCATACCTTTGTTGTCGACGTGTTCTTTCAGCAATTTATTGAATATGGCGTGGCTGGGTGCTGCCGCTGACGTGCCCACAGGCAGGTTCACATTGGTTTTGTAGGAAACGAAGCCGAAGCACAGGCAAACAGCCAGGCCCAGGGCGAGTAGGATCTTCATGAGTAGTGATCGTTTTTGGGAGATATACGTCATTAACGCCGGTAAAGTTTTGATCATTTGCTTAGTAGATGAAGAGAAGATTGACGGGTATCTTCAGCACATTACTCTGTAATTGTACCCATAGAGCAAATATTATTCTATTTTTGAATTGAACTAACCAATATTACCTATGCACATTTCATTTACAACTAAAACGGGAGGTCTCTTTCTGGTTGCCTGTTTGCTCACCATATCTTCGCTGCTGGCCCAGGGAATTCGGGGGCGCGTGACCGACAAAAACAGCGGCGCGGCCATACCGGGTGCCACCGTCGTAGTGGTCGGTACCAATACGGGAGCCACAACCGACGCCAACGGTAACTACCAGATTAAGGTTGCCGCGGGCAATTATTCCATTGCCACCAGCTTTGTTGGCTACAAAACGACCACCCAACCCGCCGCAGTGCCCGCCACCGGCGACGTGGAAATCAACACTACCCTGGCCGAATCGACCGATAACCTGAGCGAAGTGGTCATCATTGGCTCACGCGCCGCCACCGCCCGCACCAACGTGCAGACGGTAGCCCCCGTCGACGTGATCACCGCCAAAGAAATGAAAAGTTTCTCGCAGATCGATGTGGGGCAGATTCTGAACTTTGTCGCGCCTTCCTTCAACTCCAACCGCCAAACCGTTGCCGACGGTACCGACCACGTTGACCCCGCTTCGTTGCGTGGCCTGGGTCCCGACCAGGTGCTGGTGCTGGTGAACGGCAAACGCCGCCACACCTCGGCTCTGCTCAACATCAACGGCACGGTAGGTCGCGGCTCGGTGGGTACCGACATGAACGTGATTCCGGTGGCGGCCATCGAGCGCATTGAAGTGCTGCGCGACGGTGCGGCGGCCCAATACGGCTCCGATGCCATTGCGGGCGTGATCAACGTGGTGCTCAAGAAAGATTATACGGGCCTGACGGCTTCGCTCACGGGTGGGCAGAATATGACCAACCTGAGTTATAACGTGCCGGTGCTGGGTGGTGGCTCAAGAAACATCAGCCAAAGTATCACCGACGGACAAGTGCTGCAATTCGACGTCTCGAAAGGGTTCCGGCTGGGGCAGCGGGGCTACCTTACCGTAAGCGGACAGTATAACGACCGGGGCCGGAGCAACCGCAGTGGTTACGACAACGCCCCCACGATCTACCTCGGTGCGTCGGGCGGCTTTCCGGGAACGCCCACGGGGCAGGTACAGAACGATTTCCGCACCAAGCTCATCGCCGACGATGCCACGCTGGTGCAGCAGCGAGGTTATAACCGGCAGAACATGATCATCGGCAACTCGGCGTCGCAAAACGTGGGTGTGTTTATCAACGGCTCATTGCCAGTGGGCAACGTCAGTGAAGTCTATGCCGCCGGTGGCGTAACCTATCGCAAAGGCACGGGCTATGGTAACAACCGGATTCCGGTGTCGCGGGCGCAGCAGCCCCTCACCGCCGACGGGTCATTGTATTACCCAGACGGCTTTTTGCCGGGTATTGGCTCAACCGTGCAGGACCAGTCGCTGATTGCCGGGTTCAAAACCAAACTGGGTTCGCTCACCATGGACCTGAGCAACACCTACGGCCATAATTCATTCGCGTTTTCGGTCTTTAATTCGGGCAATGCGTCGCTACCCAACAACAGCAGCCCCCAAACCACATTCGACGCGGGTAAGCTGAACTTCACGCAGAATACGGTGAACCTTGACTTCTCACGGCTGTTCACAAAGCCGGGTCCGTTCTCGTCGGTCAACCTGGCGTTTGGTGCCGAAGCCCGATTTGAAAACTATGCCATCACGGCGGGTGAACCTAATTCGTACATCGGTGGTGATTTAAAGAAATCAGTACCGGCGGCTCCGTTGCTCATCAGTGGACCCGCCAACGGTACGGCGTTGGCCCTGCCCGGTTCACAGGTGTTTCCAGGTTTCCAGCCCACCGATGCCATCGACAAGTCACGCACGAGCCAGTCGCTCTACGTGGACGTAGAGAGTGAGATCGGTAAGTTGCTGGTTGATCTGGCCGGGCGTTTCGAGAATTACAGCGATTTTGGCTCGACGATCAACGGCAAAGTGGCGGCTCGTTACGGCATTCTGGAAGGTATCAACCTGCGGGCTGCCATCAGCACGGGTTTCCGGGCACCGAGCCTGCACCAGCGCTATTTCCAGAATACCAGTACGCAGTTTGTAAGCGGTAACCCATCCAACACGCTGACAGTAAACAACGAGAACCCCATTGCCCGGACGTTTATTGGCGTAGACGCGCTGAAGCCCGAAACGTCGGTAAACATGACGGTGGGGGCCACGGCCAAATTCGGCAGGTTCTCGGCTACCATTGATGCCTACCAGATCGACATCACCAACCGGATTGTGTATTCGGGGGCGTTTTCGCGGGCGTTGCTGGGCTTTGGGGCCAATGACTACGTAGGCGTAAACAACGTCAACTTCTTCGCCAACGCGGCCAATACCCGTACCCGTGGCATCGACATTGTGCTAAACGAACGGCTGAACGTGGGTAGCGGCACCCTGACGCTGACCGGGGCGGTGAACTTCAACAAAAACGAAGTGACGGCCATCAATTCAACCCCGCTCATCGACGATCCGAAGCAGAACGAAGCCTCTGGCCGCAGCCCGGATCAGTGGTTCCGCACGCTCCTGTTCGACCGGCAGCAACGGTCACGCATTGAGGTGTTTCAGCCCCAGAACAAGCTGAACCTGAGCGCGAGCTACAGCATCGGCAAGTTCGACATTACGGCCAGGACGGTGCGTTTTGGCGAAATCAGATACATCCACAACGTCGACCCAACCGTGAAAAAGGCCGATGGTACCTACTGGAACACCCAGTTTGCCCGCGACGCCGACGGTAACGCCTTCATCGATCAGACATTTAACCCCGTCTGGATTACGGACCTGGTGCTGGGCTACCGCCTCAACAAGATGCTGAACATCTCTATCGGGGCCAACAACATCTTCGACGTCTATCCCGACCAGATCTATATCGACCCCCGCAACGCACCGGGTTCGATTGATTACAACTCGGGTCGCGATGCTTCGAACCGGGGCCGGTTGCTCTATCAGCCCAACCAGGGTGGCTACAATGGCCGCTTTGTCTTCGGCCGCGTTACGGTGTCGTTGTAAAAGGGAGTTTAATGTTTAAGGCTTGACGTTTAATGTTTAATGTCCAACGTCTAAAGTTGCTCCGCGAACTGTGTAGCTCGCGGAGCAACTTTAGACGTTGGACATTAAACATTAAACTTAACTAAGTAGCCGAAACAGCGTGATCATGGCTAGGGTCAGGCCAATAAGCAGCCACGAAATCTGGTCTAGTGGCACGGTAGGCTGGTTGCGATCGGTGCGGCGGAAGGTGCCGTAGATGCTCAGAAACGCCATCGGCATCATCACCGGGGCCAATAAACTAAGAAACGTAGGCACGGGCAGTTGCACTACTGCCGAGGCCACCGATGCCAGTATCGGAAAGAGCAGCAGGGCATTAGCCCGTTGGGGAATCGACTGGCCCACACGACCATAAGGGCCAAATTCACCCGCCAGCCGTTTGAAGACCACGTTGAGCAGGACAAAACTGGCTACCGAAATGCTGATGATCAGCCACGTAGGCAGCCCCAACGTTGCGAAGACAAACCCTGTGTCGCCATAGGTGAAAAAAGGCGCGATAAACAAATAACCGAAAAACGTGAGCAGGCCCTGTAAGCCCATCCAAAGCAGAAACAGGGATACAAAACCCTTGCGCGGCAGGTGGACAGACACCAGCAGACAGATTACCCCCAGTAGCAGCGAAAAAACCGGTCCGGCGGCGGCAATGCCCACAAGTTGATTGGTTGCGCGCCCGGCTGTATTGTAAGCCACAAAATTGTGGTGCAGCTCCGGCTTGAACCCGTACAGGTAGGCGGGCACGTAATGGGCGCATTCGTGCAGCACCGTAGTGAGCAGGCTAGTCAGGATGATCAGCGCAACGGAATTGACAGTCAGGCCACGCGTAGTTACCACAGTGGCAGTGGGGGAATCCAGAGTTTGGTTAGGTAGCATGGTTCAGGTAGGGATTTGACTACCCGAAACATACAAAAAAACAGCCCTAAACTCCCGCGCCTTCCTTCAACCGTTCGGCGTTTTCGGCGATGCGGAGTTGCTCGATGAACTGGGTGATGTCGCCTTCCATGACAGCAGGGAGGTTATACACCGTCAGGCCAATGCGGTGGTCGGTAACACGGCTTTGGGGGTAGTTGTAGGTGCGGATTTTGTCGGACCGGTCGCCGCTGCCCACCATCGTTTTGCGTTGCGAGGCGATGGCGTCGTTGTGGGCTTTGAGCTTGATCTCATACAGCCGCGACCGCAGCACCGTCAGGGCTTTGTCGAAGTTTTTAAGCTGCGATCGCTCATCCTGACACTGCACCACCAGGCCCGTCGGAATGTGCGTAAGCCGCACCGCCGAATACGTTGTGTTTACCGACTGACCACCCGCCCCCGACGAACAGAACGTGTCTTTACGGATGTCGTTCATGTTGATTTCCACGTCAACCTCTTCAGCCTCAGGCAGTACCGCCACGCTGGCGGCTGATGTATGGATGCGTCCCTGCGTTTCGGTGGCGGGTACACGCTGCACCCGGTGCACACCCGACTCGAACTTCATTTTGCCGTAGACGTCTTCACCTTCCACTTCCACCACAATTTCTTTGTACCCCCCCGACGAGCCTTCGGTGAAATCGACAAGGGTCATTTTCCAGCCCATCTTCTCGAAAAAGCGCTGGTACATGCGAAAGATATCGCCCGCAAAAATGGCGGCTTCATCGCCGCCGGTGCCGCCGCGTACCTCCAGAATGATGTTCCGGCTGTCGTTGGGGTCTTTGGGCATCAGCATCTCTTTCAGGATGGCTTCCTGCTCGTCGCGGCGGGGCACCAGTTCATCAAGTTCACCCTTGGCCATGTCGCGGAACTCCTCATCTTTTTCCGTGGCGATCACTTCGCGGGCATTCTCGATTTCGGTCAGCGTCTGGCGGTAGGCCATGTACTGCTGCACAATCTTTTCAAGTTCCTTATATTCTTTGCTCAGCTTCATGAAGCGTTTGGGGTCAGAAACCACCTCGGCCTGCACAATCTGCTGAGCCACTTCGTCAAAGCGTTCGCGTATCGATTCCAATTGCTCAATCATAGCACAAAGATAAGGGGAAGGCAGGGGACCGCGGATGGCGCAGATCAGGCGGATTGGCGCGAATTTTCTGAATTAATCAACGCAGACCGAAATATAAGATCAGCTTGAATCAGTCTGATCTGCGTCATCTGCGGTCCCCTTTCTTTTATACCTTTATAATTCGGGAACTGCCGCCGCGCCGAACGATTCTGGTCTGTGGCGGCGTTAACCTACTGCTTACGTACACTTCCAACTGCGCTGGTTTGCGCCAGTGCCAAACGGGTAAAGCTTCTTATGAGCGACGCCATTAAACACGAGTGCGGCATTGTCCTGCTGCGTCTTCGCAAGCCCTACCAATATTACATCGACAAGTACGGCACCCCCCTCTACGCGGCTAATAAGCTGCTTTTACTGATGGAGAAGCAGGTGAACCGGGGTCAGGATGGGGCAGGCGTAGCCAACATTAAGCTCGACGTGCCGCCCGGCCATCGCTACATCAGCCGCTACCGGTCCGTTGAAAGTCAGCCCGTGGCCGACGTGTTTGGCAAGATCAATAAGAAATTTGCCAAGGCGCTGAAGAAAAATAAAGACAAGGCCAGTGATGCCAAATGGCTCCAGGAAAACGTAGCCTTCACCGGCGAGGTCTGGATGGGCCATCTGCGCTACGGTACCCACGGGGCCAACGACATTGAAAACTGTCACCCCATGCTCCGCCAAAGCAACTGGCGCAGCCGCAACCTGGTTATGGCGGGCAATTTCAACATGACCAACGTCGACGAACTGTTCAACAAGCTCGTTTCACTGGGGCAGCACCCCAAAGACTTTGTCGACACGGTGACGGTGATGGAGAAAATCGGGCATTTTCTGGATGAAGAAAATCAGCGCGTATTCGACCGGTTCAAGGGCATCTACGAAAACCCGGACCTCTCCGACATTATCGAAGACAACCTCGACTTGCAGCGTGTGCTTCACCGCTCGTGCCGCGACTTCGACGGGGGCTATGCCATGGTGGGCATGACCGGTTTTGGCGCCTCCTTTGTGGCCCGCGACCCCGCGGGCATTCGTCCCGCCTATTATTATGCCGATGACGAGGTTGTGGTCGTGGCTTCGGAAAAGCCCGCTATTAAGACAGCGTTCAATATCGAATACTCCGAAATACAGGAAGTTAAGCCCGGCCATGCGCTGATCATCGACAAGTATGGCGAATACGGCGAATACGAGTTTATCAAGCCCATCGAGAAGCGGTCGTGCAGTTTTGAGCGCATTTATTTCTCCCGCGCTACTGACCCCGATATTTACAACGAGCGCAAAAAACTAGGTCGCCTGCTGGTACCGCAGATTCTGGAGGAAGTGAACTACGACCTCGAAAACACGGTCTTCAGCTACATACCGAATACTGCCGAAACCGCCTTTTTCGGTATGGTCGAGGGCATTGAAGAATACCTCGCCAAGCAGCGCAAGAAGGCTATCATGGAGGGCATTTTGTTCGAGAAAGACCTGGAACGGGTACTCTCGTTCCGCCCCCGGATAGAAAAGCTCGTTTCCAAAGACGTTAAGCTCCGCACCTTCATCACCGACGACGCCCACCGCGACGAGATGGTGGCCAACGTCTACGACACGACCTACGAGGTGATCAAAAAGGGCGTTGATACGCTGGTGGTAGTTGATGATTCTATTGTGCGGGGTACCACACTGGAAAAAAGCATCTTACGGATGCTGGACCGGCTGGAACCCAAAAAGATCGTGATTGTGTCGTCGGCCCCGCAGATTCGATTCCCGGACTGCTATGGCATCGACATGTCGAAAGTGAAGGATTTCGTGGCGTTCCGGGCGGTGTTGCAACTGCTCAATGAGCGCGGCCTGAACCACATCGCCGATGAGGTGTATGCGCAGGCGGTAGCGGCTATTGAGTCGGGCAATGCCATGCAGGAGAACTACGTAAAAGCCCTGTTTGCCCCCTTCACCCACGACGAAATTTCGCGCAAAGTAGCCGACATCATCACCCCCCGCCGCAATGACGTGGTAGACCTGAAAGCTGACGTGGCGGTGATTTACCAAACTGTTGAAAACCTGCACATTGCCTGTCCCAACCACTCCGGCGACTGGTATTTCACGGGTAATTACCCCACCCCCGGCGGCAACAAAGTAGTCAACAAGGCCTTTGTCAATTTTATGGAAGGCAAGGTGGTTCGGGCGTATTGATGGTACTTGTCGTCCTGTCAGGGACGTAGGAGCGCAGCGTCGGTAGAGCTAGATGACGAGTTGACAACGAGAAGTCCCGTCATCTAGCTCTACCGACGCTGCGCTATTACGTCCCTGACGGGGCAATTCCTCATTGCTTGATAAACTCCACGCGGCGGTTGTTGGCTTTGCCTTCGGAGGTGGTGTTGGGCATGGCGGGCTGGGTTTCGCCTTTACCGTCGGTGGTGAGGCGGCTGGCGTTGATACCGAATTCGCTACCCAAAGCCGCTTTGACAGCCTCGGCGCGGCGTTTGGAGAGGGTCAGGTTGGTGGCATCGTCGCCGTCGGCATCGGTATGACCCACGATTAGTACGCGCAGGTCGGCGTTTTCGGTGAGCACGTTGGCAATGTCTTTTAACGCACCAAACGATTCGGGTTTGATGGTGGCCTGCCCCACATCGAAGAGGATGCCGCGCGTAACGAACCTGCCTTCGGTGATGAGTTTGTTGCGGGTGTCGGGTGCTCCCACGGCAAGACGCAGGTTGCTGAGGTAATAGCTGTCTGTGGGCCGGTGCATGTCGCCCAGCGCAAACACCACCGAGTTGTAGGCCACGTCGGGCAGGAAGGCGCGGGGCAGATCCCAGATCTTTTCTTCGTTTACGTATACACGTAACCGTTGGCGCTGCCGCCACACCGACACCTTCACCAGATTGCGCCCACCAGCCCAGAACTGGTTTACAATCAAATCGTTGTTCATGATCCGTTCGCCGTTCTCGAACACGTCCATATGGCTGCTGCCGGTTTTGTTGCCCGCCGCCATGGGGTGCAGGCCTAACGAGGTGCCAGTGCCGATGTTATGCTTGAAAACGCCCCAACCGGCAAACTCTTTGGCGGGGTTTTTCAGGGCGGCAAACGTGGTAAGGAGGGACGTGGAATAGAAATTAAACGGATTGGAACAGGCCAAATCAAACTGCAGGGTGAAGTTTTCGGGCAGGTTGCTGATGTATTCGGGCAGGTATTGCCCTTTCTTGCCCAGCGCCAGCCAATGCCCCGGTACCCCCTCGATGGTCACGATCTCGCCCGACCCGGTGGCATTCCATTTGGCCGGAAAATCACCCACGGCGTCCTGCATGAAATCGTCAGCCACCAGTAGCTTTTCGCCCGGCACAAAGTCGAACCGACTGTAGGCGCGGAGCGTGGTGGGTGCCTCTGTAACCGTGCGGCTGTTAGCCGGTCTGGCATAGGTCTCGTCGGTAGAAACGGCCTCAGTGGCGTTCGTTTGGCCGTTTTGGCCCGAATTCTGAGGTTTGGCGGGCTTCTTTTTGAACGCGTTGATGATGCCTTCTTCCACCTTATCCAGCCCGCGGTCTATGCCCTGGTTCACCCGGCTGTTGGCACGGTATTCCACACTACGCTCTACCGCACGGGCAGGGTCGTAGATACGTATCTGGGCGTAACTGCCTGCAGTGAAGAAATAAGTTAAACAAAAATATAGACAAGTAATCGTTCTCATAAGGATCTGTGATCTAATGAATTGTGCTAATTTTATTAAAAGTAAAGGGCATACTGGTAGGGTACACCGTGTGGATGAGTAAGCGGTAGCAGGATGTATCGTCTGGATATTGGTACGCTTTTTGAAGCGTAACATTTCGCGCCTGTCTAAGTTGACAGATTCTATCGACTATCATGCCTGCTCACACCCGTATCCTCTACTGGTTCCGAAATGACCTCCGCCTGCACGACAATGCCGGTTTCGCTGCTGCTTGCCAGGAGGATGTCCAAGTGCTTCCTGTCTACATATTTGATCCCCATGAGTTTCGCGAACTACCCGCGATTGGGGTGAAGAAGACGGGCATTTTTCGCACAAACTTCCTGCTCGAATGCGTAGCCGACCTGCGGAACAACCTACGTAATCGTGGAGCCGAACTGATCATCCGCGTGGGTGATCCCGTCACTATTCTGGCCAACCTGGCCGAAACCATCGACGCGCAGGCTATTTATGCCAGCAAAGAGGTTACATCGGAGGAAACGGACGTGGAATCGGCCCTGTCGAAACGATTGAAGCCACTCAACATCGACCTTGAACTGTTCTGGACCAGCACTCTTTATCACGTGCGGGACCTGCCGTTCGAGATTGCCAAACTGCCCGACATTTTCACTCAGTTTCGGAACCGGGTAGAGAAATACGCACCAGTGCGCGAACTGGTATGCTTTTCTGATGACATCAGCATGATCAGCGACGTTGACCCCGGCGAGATGCCTACGCTGGCCACGTTTGGCTTTCCCGACGCCCTGACTGCCGATGTTCGGGCAGCGGTTCCGTTTGAAGGTGGCGAGACTGTGGCAATGGATCGGCTGGAGCGGTATATCTGGGAAACAGACCTCATCCAAACCTACAAAGACACCCGCAACGGGATGCTGGGCGAAGATTATTCGAGCAAATTCTCGGCCTGGCTGGCACACGGCTGTTTATCGCCCCGGCTGATTTACTATGAGGTAAAGTACTACGAACAGGAACGCGTGGCTAACGACTCGACCTACTGGCTCATTTTCGAGTTGATCTGGCGCGACTTTTTCCGGTTTGTGGCCCTCAAATTCGGTACGCGCCTGTTCAAGCCAAGCGGGATAAAACATGATTTAAACAAACACTGGCGGCGTGATTTCGACCTGTTTCAACGCTGGGCTGAGGGTGAAACGGGTATCCCGTTCATCGACGCCAACATGCGTGAGTTGAAGTACACGGGCTTCATGAGCAACCGGGGGCGGCAGAACGTAGGCAGTTTTCTGGTCAAAGACCTGGGTATCGACTGGACCTGGGGCGCGGCCTATTTTGAGAGTATGCTGGTCGATTATGACCCGTGCAGCAACTGGGGCAACTGGAACTACGTGGCCGGTGTGGGCAATGACCCCCGCGAGGATCGCTACTTCAATATTCTGAGCCAGGCCAGCCGCTATGACGAACGTGGCGAATACGTAAAGCACTGGCTCCCCGAACTAGCCCATGTCCCCGCCGAACGGGTGCACATGGTGTCGACATTAACCCGGCAGCAACAGGCTGATTACGAGGTTGCTTTAGGCGACAATTACCCCATGCCGGTGGTGAATCCCACAAAGTGGGTAAAAAAATAGTGAGCAATGGCAGTAGGCAGTGCTGACGCGAAGCCTGCCTACTGCCATTGTCCACGACTCACTTTTTCGGATACGGCTTATTGCCCCGCGCCCAGAACCACAGAATCTGGTTGGTTTTGGCATCTTCGCCCGTGTCAATGCCCTCTTCGGCCTGCTCCATCGACTCGCGGGCGTACTGTCTGGCCTTGCCGCGCAGGGCCGTCAGCGGCTTGTTCATTTCGTTGAGCGGCACCCGGTTCGGCAGAGCCGTGTAGGAGGCCAGATCAGGCTGGTCAGCGAAGCAATCGAACATGGGCTGGGCGGTGGCATCAATCACGTTCATGGGCGGCAAACCCAAAATTTGTTCAATCGTCCGCAGCATCGACGTCTGGTTGTAGTTGGTCGTAACCGTGCGTTTCAGGCGTGAATACGGACTGATCACAAAGCCCGTGGTTCGGTAGGCCGAGATATGATCCCACCCCGCCTGCGAGTCGTCTTCGGTGATAAAAATAACCGTATTGGCCCCAAACCGGCTTTTTTGAATTGCTTCCACCATGCGTCCGACAGCCAGATCGTTGTCGGCTACCATGGCGCGGGGCGTTGGAAACGCTGGACTCAGGCCCGACGTATGGTCGTTGGGCAATGACATCACCATCAGGTTGGGCCAGGTGTCGCCGGGTTTGGCAGCGGTCTCGTTTAGCTCGCGAATGAAGGCGTCGGCCCGCATTTGGTCGTTGATGATTTCGTCGTCGCAGCCGGGGAAGTTCGGGGCAAGAATGGGCCTTACCCGCGAGATTGTGGTGGTATTGGTATAGGAAAAAGGCTGTCCGGCTTCGCGCAACTGGTAGAGTTTTTGCCAGTTGTACTGCTTCTTGTCGAACTGGCAGGTGCAGGCTTCGCCATAGATGCGAACAGACTTGCCGTGGTCGAGGGCGTTGTTCCAGATCAAACCGTTTTTGTTGTAGACGAGGGCATCGTAAAGCACATGCGGATAGCTCCTGAACCACGCCCGCACGCTCTTTTCAGTGTAGTCCGTCACCATACCCGCGTCGACCCAGTGGTGGCCTTCGGCCGACGATTTTCCGGAGGCATAGTAGTTGTCGAGCAAGACAAACTCCCGCGCCAGCCGGTGCTGATTGGGCGTAGTGCTGTCGCCAAAAACGCAGAGTGAAGGCATGCCGCGACCTTCGGGCATGTCGCCCAGCACCTGGTCATACGTGCGATTTTCTTTGATGATATAAACCACGTGCTTAAACACCGACGGTTCGCCGATGCGCTCCGGCACAGGTCGGGGCCGAACACCGGGACGAGGCAACCGCGCCGCCAGGGCCAGCCGGAATTGCATGCTCGATTGCCGAACGCGCTCGGTATAGATCGGCAATTGGGCGTTGGCTGGCAGGGGGATAACGGAAACCGTCGCCAGTTGTCGGTGAGCGGTATACGCATTCTGGCTGATACGCGGATTGCGCCCCTGACCACCCTGCTCAACGGGTGTTAGCGCACGGGCACCGTTACCTTCTATGTTGCAGACAAACAGTTTGTTATCGAGCAAAGTCAGCCCGGCGGGGTAGGCCTGTGTCGGGATGTACCCCTGCACCCGGCTGGCTGTTTTGGGGGCGGTCAGCGATACTACGGCAACGGCATTGTCAAGGCCGTTCGATACGTAAAGCGTGGTGCCTGCAGAGTCCAACGCGAGGGCGTTGGGGGTGCTGCCCACATACTGCCTGGCCGAATCGAACAGGCCCACGAAGATGGAATCTGTTACCTGCCGTGTCTGCGGATCAATGACAGAGATGTAATCGCTGTTGCCGTTGGCAACGTACACTGTTTTACCGTCGGTACTACTTAAAATGGCGTTTGGGTGCAGCCCGACCTTTATTTCTGCCTCCGCCCGGCCCGTAGCCTGATCAATGACCGACACCGTTCCGCGCGACATGGCCCCCGTTTTTGGGTCAATATAGGCCTGCCCCCAGGGAACGCCCGCCGTTTCGGCTTTGCTGGCCGAATTGGTCGAATCCACGACCGGTACCGGCCCTGCCCAGTTGGTCACGAACGCCCGGCCATTGGCCAGCGCTACGCCGTAGGGAGCCACGCCGACGGGGACAGTCCAGACGGTTTGCCGATCCGACAACCGCACTTTTACGAGTTGGTTGTTGCCGTTCAGCGCGATGTACAAAAATGCTTCGTCGCCTTCCCGCTGCACGGCTACGTCGTTGGGCAGTGCCAGGGGCGAAGGGGCCACGGGCGCAAACGGGATCACGTCTACTGCCTCAATTTTGCCCCCTGCCCAGGTTGCCACCACCACGCCCGACTTACCTTTTTCGCGTTCCGATGCGCCCCAGATCAGGTACGTTTTCTCCCGAAAAACCACCGCTTCGATGCCCGAAAACGTGCTCATCATGCTTCTCGTTGCCGCATGGTCGCGCAGGCTCCACCGGTACGTAATCGTCTGCGTTACCCGGTCCAGCACGGCAAGGCCATACCGATCTTCAATCACGACCAGCTGTGTACCGGGAATAGCCGCTACATCAAGGGCGTGGTTTTCCAGTTTTGGGTCGCCAAACGAAAGGGCTTTTCCCGCCGCGTCGATGGTGCGGTTGTAGGGCATCAGTGCGGGTAGCGAATCGGCCAGGGTGCGGGTGTCGGCAACGACCCGGCGAACCGGCAAGGCCCGGCGATGCAGGGAACGCGTTTTTACCTGCGCCAGCGTGGCTAGCGAAGAGGCAAATAACAAGCTGACTAGTAGGGCTTTGTTGAGTAACATCAGGTAATGTGTTGTGTAGTGGCTAGGCGTCAGCAACCTACTGCGCAATAGCAACCAGCGTGAAGCCAAACCGCGCGAAGTTAATAGCAGAACACATCAGTATCCGGGGTTTTGCACCAGGTAGCCCGGCAGATTCGAGGCACCGTCGATGGCGGTTTGGGGGATGGGGAAGATGCGTTTCTGCTTGTCGGTGTTTGTCTTTTCGGTCCAGGTGCCCTCGTATTTACCAAACCGGATCATATCGGTGCGGCGGAGCATTTCCCAGTAGAACTCGAACCCCCGTTCGCGGAAAAGCAGGTCGAGGTTCATGCTCGTGAGGGCGGGCGGGGGCGTAGTGACCGTGCGCGAAGCCCGGACCGTGTTCACATCGGCGAGGGCCGCGGCGGCATCGTTGCTTTTGCGGAGTTTGGCCTCAGCCCGCATCAGGTAGATATCGGCGAGGCGTACAATCACGATGTCGGCGTCGCCGAGGTTACGGCCGCTCACCGATTTTTTGCTAAACTCATACTTCTCCACCCGGTAGCCCGTGCTGTAGTCGCTGCCCGCCACGGTAAAGTCGATTTTCTCGGTGAAGTTTACCGGCAGCGTGGGTTTGTTGCGGGTGGTGTTGAAGAGCTTACCCACTTTATATTTCCCGTCCGGGCACTTCACAAACGCGCCATTGACCCGAATAAGGCCGTACTGCTGCCCCCGCAAAATGCCCCGGTTGATATTAAACGCCGATTCGGCCACGCACGAGTCGCCAGGGTTGCTGTAGATACTCAGGTTCTGTTTGTAGAAGCGGGGATCAACCGTGGGATCTTTGCCCGCATATGCCGATACCCAACTCTGGTAGAAATCGGGCGTAATGGCCGGACCGTCGGTGCCGTTGGCCCCCACATAGGCCGGTATCGGAAACTGATCGCCCGACAGCGAAAAGTACGCCAGCCGGTTGTGCCCATTTAACTCCGCCCGCTGGTCTACCGCGAAAATCAGTTCCGGGTTGGAATGATTGTCGGAATTGAAGATGGGAAAATAATCTTTCGACAACTGGTACTGCCCCGAATTGATGAGCTTGTCGCAGTATTCCACCACCTTGTCCATGTCTTCGGGCTTATGCGTAAACGTATCAGCGTAGCGGTCACGGTACACGGCGTAGTTGAGGTGCAACCGGGCCAGCAGCCCCCACAAAGCTCCTTTCGAGAGTCGGCCCGGTCCCACCGTCGTGAGCAGGTCGGGTTCTACGGCCAGCATTTCAGCCTTGATGTAGTTGGCCGCTGCCTCGCCGCGCAGGATGTCAGATGTTGCCTGTGGATCGTCTTTCAGGAACGCAATCCCAAACAGGTCCAGCATCACCATGTTGTAGTACGCCCGCATGCCCCGCGCCTCGGCAATGTAAACTTTGCTGGCGGGGTCGTTGATCGTGGGCAGGGTGTTGATGGCCGTAATAGACCGCGAAATGCCCTGCAACAGCAGCAGCCACGTATTCCTGATATTGGGGTCGGTACTTGTGGAAGTATGCTGGTGCAGCGCCAGGTAGATGCCATTATCGCCCCAGTCAGTGCCGCCGCGGTAGGGCAGAATGGCCTCGTCGGTGGATATTTCCTGGAGGGCAAAATAGGTAGTGTGCTGGAAAATGTCCGGCAGCCGGGCGTATACCGGCGCAATGTTGCCATCGGCAGCCTGCTTATCGGTCAACCCCGACACCGAGGCTTCGTCCAGCACTTTTTCGGCCAGATTCGTACAACCAGTAAAGAGTAGCAGGCCAACCCCAGTCAGCGCGCAGATGAGTTTCGTTTTCATGGTCTTGTGGGGGATGGAACGCGGATTTTTATGATCGTTATGATGAAATTAAGATCATAACGATCATAAAAATCCGCGTTCCATCCTTCCCCATTAAAATGTCAGATTCAACCCAAACACAAACGTGCGGGCTTTGGGATAGCTCAGATAATCAATGCCATACGACGAAATGCCGTTGATCGTGCGGTCCGTGTTTACCTCCGGGTCGTAGCCGTTGTAGTTCGTAATCACGAACAGATTCTGGCCCGTAGCCGACAACCGGATACCCGTAATGCCTTTGTTGATGCCAATACGCTTGGGGTTGAGCGTATAGCCCAGGGCGGCGTTGTTCAACCGGAAAAAGCCACCGTCTTTCAGAAAGCGCGTCGACACCGGGGCCGAGTTGTTGATCGACTCGTTGGCGAACTGAATGGCCTCCGGCGTGGTATTAATGCCTTTCGACAGCCTCAGCTTGTAGAAGTTGGCGTTGGCCGTGTTGTCATAGAGCTTATTGCCCGACACTCCGTTGAAGTTCACCGCCAGGTCGAAGCCCCTGTAAGCCAGTGTACCGTTGATGTTGAACTGCTTCGTGGGCAGGGCGCTCCCCGCCGAAATCCGGTCTTTGTCGGTCACGATGCCGTCGCCATCGGCGTCGCGGTAGGTGCTGATGCCCTTGTCGTCGAAACCGGTGAAGTCTTTAAGGAAAAACGTGCCGATGGGCTGGCCGTTTACATACCCGTTTATGGTAGCCGAGGTAAGCCCCGATCCCGTAGCCGACCCCGACGTGATAACCGAATAGGGCGAGTTGCGGACCTCGTTGTTGATGAACGTGATGTTGCCGCCGATGCTAAACCGCAGCCCCTGCCCACTGGTATAGCGGTAGTTCAAATCGACTTCTACGCCCTGATTGGTAATGGTCATGTTGGGCACGTTGGTCCAGTACGTAGACGCAGGCTGCACAGGGTCGGCGGGGATCACTTCCAGCAGAATCTTGCTCGACACCTTACGGAAATAATCGACCGAGCCGTACAGGGCGCCGTTGAAAAAGCCGAAATCAAGCCCCGCGTCGGCCTGACCGGACACTTCCCACTGAATATCGGGGTTGGCCAGGCGCGTGTAGGACGTACCCGCCGGGTAGCTCGTGGTGCCGTCTAGTGGGTAGCTCGTGGTAGGGCCAACCTGCGACGTAAACAGGGCCTGTGTGATCTTGGATGGGATTTCCTGGTTGCCCGTGAGACCATAACCCGCCCGCAGTTTCAGGTCAGAGAACAAACTGCCCTGCATAAACGGCTCTTCAGACAGCCGCCAGCCGACCGATAAGGAAGGAAATACGCCGTATTTATTGTTCGCGCCAAACTTGCTCGACCCGTCGGCGCGAACCGTGGCCGTCAGCAGGTAGCGGTCTTTGTACTGGTAGTTGACCCGCCCGAAAAACGACTGCAATTCATTCTGAATAGCGTAGCCACCAGGCCGGTTGTTGGCCAGCGACAGATCCTGCCCCAGGCCGGGGTTGTAAATCGGTTCGATGGGCGAGATGGGGAATTTGTTCACGCTCCAGCTACGGCCCTGGATGTAGAAATTCTGGTACGAATGCCCCAGCAGCGCCGTCAGGTTGTGGCTGCCAAACCCTTTTGTGTAGGTGAAATAGTTCTCGATCAGCAGGTTGCGATTGGTGAGGTAGATGCTCTCCAGTCGGCCATCCTGCTGCGGCACCGCGTTGGCCAGCGACTGCAGATCGCGCACCGAGTTCGAATTGTCTACACCCAGATTGAGCTTATAGACCAGGTCTTTGGTGAGCTTATACGACGGCGACAGGTTGGCCACAACCCGGTTTATGGTGGTCAAATCTTTCTGCAAGGCCAACGTAATCAGCGGGTTGGTGCCGCCCTGATATTTGTAAGGTGCACCGGTGGCGTCGTAGGCCGGATACGTCGGGTTGGCCGAGATGGCCCCGCCAATGAGGCTCTCGATGGGTGGACGTTCGTTGAGGGTATACGAAGCCGTCAGGTTTACGTCGAGGCTAAGGCGGTCGTCCAGAAATTTCTGGGTGGCATTGATCCGGCCTGTGTAGCGATTGAGTTTGCTATTTTTCAGGATGCCTTCCTGATTCTGCACCCCAAACGAGGCGTAGTAGGTGAGCTTATCGGCCCCGCCGCTAAACGCCAGGTTATAATTCTGGGTAATGGCCTGCCGACTGATTTCCTTCTGCCAGTCGGTGTTGCCTTTCTGGTCGTCGAGCACCCCACCCACGGCCACTACCTGCCTGCGGTATTCGTCGGCCGAAAACACGGCCAGGGGGCGCGTTAGGTTCGAGATACCCACGTTGGCCGAGAGGTTGATGCTCGATGCCCCCGCCTTGCCTTTTTTGGTCGTAATCAGGACCACCCCGTTGGCACCTCGTGCACCGTAAATGGCGGTAGCAGAGGCATCTTTCAGCACGTCGATGGCCTCGATATCCTGCGGGTTGAGGAAGTTCAGCGGGTTGGTGGCCCCACCCGTGCTGGAGTTGTCGAGCGGAATACCATCGAGCACAAACAGGGGTGTGCTGCCTGTGCGCACCCCACCCGGCCCGCGGATGGTGATGCTCTGGGCGCTGCCCGGCTCACCACTCGCCGACGTCACGTTGACGCCTGCCACCTTGCCCTGCAAGAGTTGCTCCGGGGAGTTGATAATGCCGCGGTTGAAGTCGGTGCTCTTGATCGATTTCACTGAGCCGGTCATGTCGCGCTGGGTAGCGGTGCCATAGCCAACCACTACCACCTGCGTCAGCTCTGCCGCCGAGGGCTTCAGCGACACATTGATAGTCGTTTGCGCACCCACTACAATTTCCTGCTGCACAAACCCAATGAAGCCAATCACGAGCGTAGCCGGTTTGTCGTCGGGAATAACGAGGCGGAAATCGCCGTTGGCGTCGGTGGTGGTGCCCTTGCTGGAGCCTTTCAGCAGCACGGTGCAGCCCGCAAGAGCCTCGTTGGTGGTGGCGTCGGTGACACGGCCGCTAACGGTGCGATCAATGACCACAGGTAATACATGCGGGAAGTCTGCCGGATACGGTTTCCCAAAAACGGGTGAGCCCGCAATGGCCAGGCAGCCAACTAGTGTGCACCAGATGGACAAGGCCAGCCGCGGTGCGCTGAACAGATAGAGATGCTTCATAACCGGGTGTTGATTAATGGGGCAAAGGTCTAACTACATACCACCCGACAAACGATCGGCGCAGTATTTAAAAGAATGGTAACAAAGGGGTTGTAATGCGGACTCTGAACGGTTCCACAGAAACAGCTAACGTCTTGAGGCCCAATGCGCAAAGTGTGGGTACCCCGAAAAATACTATTGTTTTCCGCTAGAAGTAAGTGACAGTGTTACGCCAGCGTGAAGACTTGTATATACCATTGCCTACCTAAAGGTGAGTTTGTGCTTATAGTGGTGCAACCGGACCGCGAAATAGTTATATAAAAAAAACCCGGCTTTTTGCTCGATAAAAAAATCCAAACGTCTGCCAGAAGCGTATACCCTCTGCTTCGTCCGAACAAACGGACGGGGCTAACCTGCAAACTAGTTCCTACGATTATGGAAAAACTTAACTTAGTATCTGAGTCACCAAGCCGGGCAGATGGGCTTGGCCGTCGGTCGTTCCTGCGTTACGCGGGCGGTGTGGCCGTGATTGGGAGTGTGCTGGCATCCTGCTCAGCACCCGACGAGGTAGTGTCGAAGACACCCACCAACGACCTGTCGAAATACGCTGGTGCCCGGATAAGCAACGGCATCACGGTTAATCTGGGTTCGGGCGAACTGGGTATTTTGAACTACGCCTATGCCCTGGAGCAGCTCGAAGCAGCCTATTACGAGATGGTCCTGAAAAACCCGTATTCGGGGATGACGGCCTACGAGCGCCAATTGTTCAACGACCTGCGCGCGCATGAGCAAATTCACCGCGACTTTTTCAAAGCAGCCCTGGGTTCTGCAGCTATTCCGGGCCTGACGCCCGATTTCAGCGGCATCAACTTCAACCAGCGTTCGGTGGTAATTGACGTGGCTCGTCAATTCGAAGACACGGGTGTTTCGGCCTATAACGGTGCCGGCAAGTTTCTGCAAACGGAGGCGTATCTGATCACGGCGGGCAAAATTGTGTCGGTAGAGGCGCGTCACGCATCGGTACTGAGCGAACTGCAATTCCCCAACGGCAATGCCTTTGCGGGTGATACCCCAATTGATGGCAATGGCCTTGAGCGTTCGCTGAACCCAGGTGCCGTGCTGGCTAAAGTGGCTCCATTTATCCAGGAAACCATCACATCGGGCTTAATGGCCTAATTGCTCAACCTTTAAAAGAAACATTCAGATGAATCTGCAAAATATCCTTAACGACCTCGAATCTGTCGACGGCGAAATCACAGACCGCCTGGCCCATGTGTCGCGCCGGGGTTTGTTTAGTTCATTAACCCGCAAAGCTGTTGCAGCGGCGGCTCCTATGGTGATGGCTTCGGCCCTAACCAGTGCCTACGGCCAAGGATCAGGTCTGCCCGGCAACGTAGTCGACGTGCTGAATTTTGCCCTGTTGCTGGAATATGCCGAATCGGATTTCTACAACCGGGGTGCTGCCAGTTCATCACTGATGGTACCGATGGAATACCGCGAAATGTTTGCCCAAATTCGTAAGCATGAAAATGCACACGTGCGGCTGCTGAAATCGGTATTGGGTAGCCAGGCCATTGCCATGCCTAGGTTCGACTTCACGGCGGGCGGGGCGTTCCCAGATGTATTCTCGAATTTCCAGACCTACGCGGCTGTGTCACAGGCGTTTGAAGACACGGGTGTTCGCGCCTACAAAGGTCAGGCTGGTAATTTGCGCAATGCCCCCGCTATTTTGGAGGCGGCACTGAATATCCACTCGGTTGAAGCTCGCCACGCTGCCCGTATCCGGATGGTGCGCGGCAACAAGGGCTGGATCAACGACAACCAGGCTACGGGTCTGCCACAGCCTATTTATGATGGTGAAAACACCACGCACCAATTGGGTATTGAGATCATTGGTCTGACGGGTAAATCACGCGCTGAAGTAACCGA
Source organism: Fibrella rubiginis (assembly GCF_017353185.1). GTDB lineage: Bacteria > Bacteroidota > Bacteroidia > Cytophagales > Spirosomataceae > Fibrella > Fibrella rubiginis. The sequence goes on from NZ_JAFMYV010000003.1 coordinate 513,956, forward strand.
AGCGTTTGATGAGCCGCTGTCAAAAGATCAGGTGCTGGCTATTGCCGGCGCATTCCTGGCGAAGTAATGCTGGGTTGATTGCCGATACCCGGAATCAGAAGAGAGCAGGGGGGTGAAGCAATGAGCAGGGGTGGTTGATGATTAGCGGTCTATATTGCTATCCATCTGCTGTTTCTCACTCGTTGTTTCATTCCCCTGCTCTTTCTTCGTATCTAGGCATTATACGCTAGCTACTCAACACCATACACTCACCTCTCCCATGCGCATCAGCGTCATCATTCCCACCCGAAACGAAGCCACCACCATTGCCCAGGTAGTTGCCGACGCCCGTGCGTTTGGTGGTGAACACGTAGCAGAGGTCATTGTTGTTGATGGCGGCAGCACCGACGATACAGTGGCTATTGCCCGGCGGGCGGAAGCTACGGTGCTCAATTCGCCCCAATCGGGACGTGCCGCACAGATGAACATGGGGGCCCGGCATGCCACCGGCGATATACTCTACTTTGTGCATGCCGATGTGCGCCTGCACCCCGATTTTGTGGTCGATATTCACAATGCGCTGGTTAATGGCTACAGCGCGGGGCGATACCGGTTTCGGTTCGATGCCGACTTACCCTGGCTGCTACGGCTCAACAGCTATGCTACCCGGTTTGGGGGCGCGGCCAGTCGGGGGGGTGACCAAACGCTTTTTATGAAGCGGTCGCTGTTCAAGCAACTCAATGGATTCGATGAGCGGTATGTAATCATGGAAGACTTCGACATGATCCGCCGCATCGAAGCGATTTCCGCTCCGTTTGTGATTATACCCAAAAACGTGATTGTGTCGGCACGCAAATACCAGCGAAACGGCTGGCTGCGGGTACAATTGGCCAACCTGCTGGCCGTGATGTTGTTTAGTTGCCACGTACAGCCAATCCATATTGCGCGTACTTATAAACGTTTGTTACGGTAGTACGGGTTGGTTCCGCGCTGGCGACCTTGCGTGTGTGCTAACGACTTATACTTAAACTTATGTAAGGCTATTGTATTTATACCTGATAATTTTCTACGATTTATAAGAATAATTTAATATTCTCGGCCAAATCCTTTCAATCAGCGGGGCTTCTCGGCAATTTTGCTGCCAAAGCAAAATAGAACTATCAACCAATCTTCATCAATTATGGAGCAATCGCTACGTCGATGCCTCCTGCTTGTGGTGATGCTGGGCCTCTCATTGGGATTGGCGCTGGCACAAAACCGCGAGATCAGGGGCAAAGTAACATCCGCCGACAACAACGCCCCTGTGCCCGGTGCCAGCGTGGTTGTATTGGGCAGTTCGCGCGGCACCACCGCCGACGCCGAGGGTAATTATCGGATTCAGGCCGCCGCCGGGCAAACGCTCCGGTTTAGTTTCATCGGCAGCAAATCGCAGGATAAACTGGTAGGCAACGCCGACGTGATCGACGTGAGCCTGGCCCCCGACGCAGGCAACCTGAACGAAGTGGTCGTAACGGCCCTGGGTATCAAGCGCGAAAGTCGCCAACTGGGTTATGCCGTGGCGCAGGTAAAAGGTGATGAATTGGCCGCTTCGCAGCGTGACAATTATATCAACGCATTACAAGGCCGCGTGGCCGGTTTACAAGTGGCTACGTCCAGCGGTATGCCCGGCTCGTCGTCGTCGGTGCTGATTCGAGGCGTAAACTCCATCAGCAGCAACAACCAGCCACTGTACGTGATCGACGGCATGCCCATCAGCAACAACACCGCTGCCAGCAACAGCTTTGTGGCCTCTAAAAATTCGGGTACGTCATTCGAGAATCGTACTGTCGATTTTTCGAACCGGGCGCAGGATATTAACCCAAATGATATTGAAACAATTACGGTGTTAAAAGGCCCTGAAGCTGCCGCTCTTTACGGCGTGGACGCTGCTAACGGCGCCATTATTATCACCACCAAAAAGGGCCGCGCCGGGCAGGGGCGTATTAGTTACAGTACGGCCGTGACGGTGCAAAAAACTGGCCCGCTGCCACAAACGCAACGTATCTATGGGCAGGGCAACAACGGCGTGACGCAAAACAGCAGCTTCAACGCCTTCGGCCCGCGCTACACCGAAGCCGACACACTCTACAATAACGCCGAAGGCTTTTTGCGCACCGGTATTGGGCAACGGCATAATCTCGCTTTTGATGGAGGCACCGACAAGTACACTTACCGTTTGTCGGTAGGGTATCTGGACAGCAAGGGCGTGATCCCAACCACAAACCTGAAGCGGTTGAACGTGACGCTGGGGGGTACGGCTAAGCTCAACGATAAGTTCTCGCTTGAATCAACGATTCAGTATATCAACACCGACAACGTAAAAGTGTCGAAGGGCGTAAACAGCTTCTTGCTGGGTATGCTGGCCTGGCCTGCCGACGACAACATGAGCCAGTACATCGACCCGGTAACAGGCCTGCGCAGGAAAGTGACTACCGGTAATTCGGAAATTGAGAATCCTTATTTCGATGTCAATAAAAACCAACTGCGTGATCGCATCAACCGGGCTATTACTAACATTGGTCTGAATTATAATTTTGCTGACTGGCTGACCTTCACGGGTCGTGTGGGGCTGGACGTGTACTCGGCCAACTACCTTATCAAATACCACCCCGAATCGAACCGGGCGGGTGGCGTTATTGCTGGTGCGCTGGATCAGGCTACCGACAACGGGCGCGTGTTTACAGGTCAGTATTTCCTAACGGCTAAAAAGCAGTTTGGCAAACTGAGTACCTCTTTCCGGGTAGGACAAGCACTCTACGATAATGAAACAAACGTACTGGCCACGCGGGGCGAAAAATTCCAAAACCCGGAGTTTACGTCGATCAATAATACTGATCCGCTCACCCAGAAATCGCTCTCGACGCTGACGCAACGGCGGCTGATTGGTGCCTTCGGCGACGTGACAGTGGGCTATAACGACCTGCTGTTTTTGACCGTAACGGGCCGTAATGACTGGTCAAGCACGTTTCCAGCGGCCAACCGGTCGTTCTTCTACCCTTCAGCCTCCCTGGGCTTTGTATTCACCGACCTTATTCCCGACAGTGGCCTTAAGCGGGCGCTGAGCTACGGCAAATTCCGTATTTCGATGGCGCAGGTAGGCAAGGAAGCGCCGGTATACGGTACATCAGCAGCCTACGAAAGCCAGACTACCACAGGTGGTGGATTCAGCTATGGCTTCACAGCTCCCAATCCTTATCTGAAGCCAGAAAAAGTCAACTCGTTTGAAACGGGCTTTGAAACCAAGTTTTTCAACGGCCGGTTGGGTATCGACGCGGCCTATTACAAGACTACCAGCCGCGACCAGATCATCCAGAACCTGCGTATCAGCTACGGCACCGGCTTTATTCTGAAAACGATCAATGGTGGCAGCCTCTACAATGAAGGCGTGGAAATTTCGCTGACGGGCGAACCCGTTCGTCGGCCCAACTTCTCATGGTTTACGACGCTGAATTTCGCCAAGACCAACAGTAAGCTCGAAACCCTGCCCAACGATTTGCAGGAATACTACAACTCCGACACCTGGGCGTCGGGCAACGTACGTAATGGCGTACGGCTGGGGTCGCCGCTGACGACCATGACAGGCAACACCTACGTGCGCAACAACAACGGCGACATTCTGGTAAGCCCGCTCACAGGCCTGCCCCTAACCGAAACCGTTTGGCGCATTGTGGGCGACCGCAACCCCGATTTTGTGATGGGCTTCCTGAATACGCTTACCTACAAGGCCTTGACCCTGAGCGTATTGCTCGATATTCGCAAAGGTGGCGATGTATATAATGGTACCGAATCATTTTTGTACAACCTGGGTCTGAGCCGCAATACACTAGATCGCGAAACGCCGCGCGTGTTCCGGGGGGTGCTGAAAGATGGGCTGGAAAACACAGCCACGCCTACACCCAACAATATTCAGGTGACGCCCTATTACAACAATGCCTACTATACGTCGATCTCTGACGAAACGTTTATCGAGCGTAAAATCAACTGGTTGCGGCTTAAAGAAGTGACCCTACGGTATGCCGTGCCATCGTCAGTATTGAGCAACTCACGGGTGTTTAAGTCAGCCAACGTATTTGTTACGGGTACCGACCTGTTGCTGCTGACCAACTACACCGGTGGCGACCCCGGCGTAAACACCACCAATGCCGCCACGGGCGGGTCGGGCGGATTTGGGTTCGATTTTGGCAACCTGCCCCTGCCACGCGTCTTCAACGTAGGTATCAACGTAGGATTTTAATCACCATGAAAATCAAGTCATATTTTGCCTTCCTCGTAGCGGGGATGGCCCTGATGCTGAGCAGTTGCAACGACTACCTAGACATCAACAAAAACCCAAATAACCCCGACGTGGTGGAGGCGGCCCTGTTGCTGGCACCCATCCAGAACCAGTATGCGCTGGGCATTCAGTTCGATGCGCGATTCATTGGGCGGTATGTGCAAAATTTCCAGGCCACTGGCTCCGGCGACCGCTGGGATCTGCACGGCTACCTACCCGCTTCCGACAACGGTGGCGACCTATGGCGGAACGTGTACTGGCGCGGGGGGCGCAACAACATCAACCTCGTCGACGATGCGCGGGCGGGGCAGAAGTGGGACTACCTCGGCGTGGGTTTGATTATGCAGGCGTGGGGCTTTCAGATGCTGACCGACATTCACGGCGAAATCATCTTGGATGAAGCTTACGACCAAGACCCGAATAAGAATACCTTCAACTACAACACGCAGCCAGAGGTATATGCCAAAGTACCGCAACTGCTCACCGAAGCCATCACGAACCTGAACCGCAACGACGGCAAAGTATCGCAGGTACAACTGGCCCGCGGCGACGTGATTTATAAGGGTGACCGGACCAAGTGGAAACGGTTTGCCTACGGTCTGCTGGCTATCAACGCACACCACTTGTCGAACAAAAAGGGCACCTACAGCCCCGACAAGGTGATTCAGTATGTAGATAGTGCCTTTGTAGATAATAACGATGACGCCGTTTTCACCTTCAACGGCCTTAGCACCGCCGATGCCAGTTTCTTTGGACCAGTGCGGCAAAATCTGATGCCCTACGCCCAATCAGCGTTTATTCTACGGTTATTGGATGGATCCGTGTTCACCGGTGCCAAAGACCCCCGACTACCCATCATGCTGGCTCCCAGCGGCGATGGTAACTATCGGGGCCTCAACCCTGGTCAGGGGCAGTCGACAGCAGCAAGCGTACCTACCAACGTTCGGGTGGTAAATCCGTGGGGTACAGCCATTAACGTAAATCCGCCGGTGGGCACCACGGGCCGTTTTATCTTCACCGACAAAGGGCCTTTTCCACTGATGACCTTCGCGCAGCTGCAGTTCATTAAAGCCGAAGCCGCGTTTATCAAGGGCGATAAGGCCACGGCATTGGCAGCCTACAAAAAAGGCATTGAAGCGCACATGAGTGCCTATTACGTGAACACGCCTGCCGCCGACCGTGCCGCTTATCTGGCTAACCCGGCGGTGGTGCCTGCTACGGCAGGTGCGCTGACGCTCAACCAGATCATGTTGCAGAAATACATTGCGCAGTGGGGCTGGGGTTTCCTGGAACAGTGGGCCGACATGCGTCGCTACAACTACAGCGCCGACGTGTTTACTTCCCTGGTATTGCCCACTACGCTCTACCAGGATAACAACAATAAACCCGTGCAACGGTTACGCCCGCGCTACAACTCGGAGTATGTCTGGAACATTCCGGCCCTGACTAAAATCGGCGGGTTCGAACTCGATTTTCACACCAAACCCGTCTGGTTTACACAACCTTAAATGAGTTCAAGGTTCAACGTCTAAGGTTAAAAGTTGCTTCGCATGTAATATGCGGAGCGCGAAGCAACCTTTAAGCTTAGACGTTGAACCTTGAACTTCTCTTCCATGAAGCACTTCATTTACGTCCTTATCGCGGCTGGCACAGTGCTGGCATCATGCGAAAAAAATACGCTGAGCATTCCCGTCGACCCGGTTACGTCGGGGGCACGGCTGAAAGTGATTAACGCCGCTCCTGACTTGCCGGGTGGCGTGGAGGTGGCCGCCAATGGCCGCAAGCTGAGCGCCTATACGCCCATTGGAGCCTCTACCAGTAGCCCTGGTATTGTGGGGGGAATCACGTTTGGCAATTCGTTTCCGTCGATAAGCTCAAACTACGTGGTGGTCACGCCAGGTGCACTGTCGCTGAGCCTAACCTCGCCTGCTACCACAACAGTTAACAGCGCCACGGCCATTGGTACAGCCTCGGTTACGCTCGAAGACAATAAGTACTACTCATTGGTGGTGTCGGGTACGGGTGTGCAGCCGGAAACGTTTCTGGTCAATGATGACTTCAGTCAGGCCACATCATCAAACCGGTTTTATGTTCGATTCATGAACTTGATTCCCAACGGCCCCACAAGTTACGATTTAGGCCTGCTGGGTGCTGATGGCAAAACGGTGACGCCGCTAGTGCAGAACATTCCCTACAAAACCGCTACTGCGTTTATCCCCGTCGACGTGGCTAATGGGGCTACGCTGGTGTTGCGTGGAAGTGGCAGTGCGGCCAACATCGGGGCCAACTACGTGTTCACTAACCTGACAAACGGGCGGGTGTTTACCGTGTTTGCCCGCGGTGTTTTCGGCCGAACCGGCGCGCAGGCGCCTGCGCTTAACGGATACATAAATCGCTAGGCCCTCTCTGCGCATCAACCCAGATCGACGGGGCTGGGCCTTTGCCTCACAAGCCTAAAACAATACCGTTCGTTGTCTGCTTAGGAAAGCAATTCATCAGTCTATTGAAATAATAGGTTGCTGAGTTGCTTTTTTTAATTCACGCAACGCATGGAAACGACCAAAACAAAAGCTTACGGAGCCAGCCGCTCACTCATCAATTCGTTCAACATGGTGTCGCGCATGAACATCGAGCGCGACAAGCCCAAAGCCGACGAAGTAGCGATTGATATTCTGTACTGCGGCGTGTGCCACTCCGATCTGCACCAGATCAAAAACGACTGGGGCAATACGCTCTATCCCTGCGTGCCGGGCCACGAAATTGTGGGGAAAGTCAGTGCCGTAGGTCTCAACGTAACAACGTATAAAGTAGGCGATACCGTGGGCGTGGGCTGCATGATCGACTCGTGCGGGCAGTGCGCTTCCTGCCAGGAAGGAGTGCAGCAATACTGCGAAGGTCCGTCGAGTTTTCTGGCTACCTACAACGGGTTTCAACAACCCAACCCACTGGAAATCAATAAGAAAAATACATTCGGCGGTTTCTCGACGTCGATCGTCGTAAAGGAGTCGTTTGTGTTGCGCATTCCCGACAAGCTCGACATTAAAGCTGCCGCGCCGATCCTGTGCGCGGGTGTGACGACCTATTCGCCAATGAAACACTGGGGCGTGAAAGCCGGTGATAAGGTAGGCGTGGTGGGCCTGGGCGGGCTGGGCCATATGGCCGTGCAGCTGGCTAAAGCTATGGGTGCCGAGGTGACGGTCATCACCAGCACCGAGACCAAAAAAGGCGCCGCCGAGGCCCTGGGTGCCCACCACGTAATTTTGTCGAGCGACATTAAGGCCATGAACGCCGCCGAGCTTTCCCTGAATTTCATCCTGAGCACGATCCCTGACCCCTACGACATCAACGAGTATATCAAGCTCCTCAAGCGCGACGGCTCTCTGGTGGTGGTGGGTGTGCTGGCACCGTTCTCGAAAGCCACCAACAACATGGAGGTGGCATTGCACCGCCGGTCGGTGGCGGGGTCGTTGATTGGCAGTATCCAGGAAACGCAGGAGGTGCTCGATTTCTGCGCCGAGCATAACCTGGCCCCCGAAATTGAACTGATCCCCATTCAGGCCGTCAACCAGGCCTTCGACCGCATGGAAAAAGAAGACGTCCGCTTCCGGTTCGTCATCGACATGCAAACCCTGAAAAGTGAAGCGGAATGAAGGAGTGAGCAGTGGGCAGTAGCAGTAGGCAGTGGCTGACGCAAGCCCACTGCCACTGCCACTGCCCACTGCCGTTGCTAAACCCTACGCCGCCTTTCCACGTATAGAGCTATATGCTCAACGCGCTACTGCTCATTACCTGCCTGCTTACCCCACCCGATTCGGTGCCGCCCAAACGATTCAGTTTGCTCCCGTTGCCGGTGGTGTATTATACGCCCGAAACACGCTTTGGCTATGGGTTTGCGCCCACGGCTACGTTCCGGTTTCGCGGCGACACAGGCCAAAACGTGCGGCCGTCGCAGGTCACGCTGGGGGCGGTTTACACCCAGAATAAGCAGTTGCTGCTGTACCTGCCGTTCCAGATTTTCTACAAAAACAACCGGTATTTCGCTAATGGTGAGCTGGGTTATTACAAATACAACTACTTCTTTTTCGGGCTGGGTCAGCGCGAAGTACCTAACGAACTCTACGGCGTTGATTTTCCCCGAATACGCGTCAACGTCTTCCGGCGAGTGAGTCAACCAGCTGCTAACCAGCGCACAGTGGCAGGGCAACCGCCGTCGGCGCGGGGATTGTATGTGGGGCTGCGCTACCAATATGAGCACTACGTCATCACCAGCACTACCCCCGACGGGCTGCTGGCATCGGGTGCGGTGCCGGGTGGAGCTGGTAGCATTTTGTCGGGCGTGGGGACGGGGCTGTTCTACGATTCGCGGAATAACGTATTCTACCCCAGCCAGGGCATGGTGGCCGATTTCTCATTCCTGAGTCAGGGTAGTGCCGTAGGTAGTCAGGTGCGGTACGATCGCTGGGTGGGCGACGTGTCGACGTATCATCCGCTCAATCGCCGACTCACCCTGGCGCTGAACTACGTGCTCAGCGTGACCACTGGTGGACAGGCTCCGTTCAACGCGCTGTCACTCCTGGGCGGCACCAAACGGGGGCGGGGTTTCTACGAAGGCCGCTACCGCGATGACAACCTCGCTCTGTTGCAGGCCGAACTGCGCCTGAATGTCTGGAACCGGCTAGGTGTCGTTGGCTTTGGCTCAGTGGGTGCGCTGGGTAACCAACATGATTTTCTGCGGCTGAACCAACCCAAAGCGGCTTACGGTGCGGGCCTGCGCATCCGCGTCAACCGCGACCTCGTCAACCTCCGCCTCGACTATGGTCGTGGCCTCCCCTACACCGGCGTCGGCTCCAGCGGCGTGTACCTGACCATCGGCGAAGCGTTTTAAGCGGTCGGTGCCTAACTGCCTTCTTCGTTGTGTGACTGCCGCCACTTTGTCCCCCTTTTATGGGACGCGGCGACGTACCCCTACCTGGTACGTTTGTCATGAGCAAAGAGCAGAGAGCTTGGAGCGACGAGCAGCGGCTACCGCCCACTCCTTGCCCCCGGCCCTTTGCCCTGGCCAGATCCACATCTTCCTGTTATCATGCTTTCACTCGCCTACACCGACGAACTGCGTCAGGCTGTGCAGATTGCGCAGGCTGTTGCCCGCGAAAACCAGCACCCGTCGCTGGCACCCGGTCATTTGCTGGCCGGTATCCTGCACAATGAGGTAGGGTTGGCGTCGCAGTTGGTGAGCTGGAACGTCGATGTGGCGTACCTCCGCGACTGGGCCGATATTCGGATTGAGAGTAGTCCGAAGTCGGCCCGCCTGGGCGAAGACCCCCGCGCCGATGAAGCCACCCGCGCCCTGCTGGAAGTGGCCGACGTGGTACGCATGAAACTGGGCGAGATGGCGCTTAGCCCGCTGGCGGTACTGACAGCCATGACCAAACCCAACCTGGCGTTTTCGGTCGATCAGCTTAAGTCTTTCCCCCTCACCGAAAACCAACTGCTCGAACTGGCCCTGCGCGATGCCGTGTTGCAGCAGGCCGTGGGCGGCAATGGACATAGCAACGGGGCTGCTTCGGCCTCAACCGGCACGGCAGCGGACAAAACCGTCAAGTCAATCTTTAAATACTGCACCGACCGCACTGCCGCCGCCCGCGACGGTAAGCTGGACCCCATTGTGGGCCGCGACCGCGAAACCGGGCAACTCCTCGAAATTCTGGGTCGTCGGCTGAAGCCCAACGTGCTCATTGTGGGCGAACCGGGCGTGGGTAAAACAGCCCTGGTGGAAGGCTTGGCGCAGCAGATTGTGGCCGGACAAGTGCCCCCACAGCTTCAGGGAGCCACATTACTCCAGATGGACGTGGGTTCGCTGGTGGCGGGAGCGTCGTATAAAGGCGAGGTGGAAGAACGGCTTAAGACCATGTTGGCCGAACTGAAATCGTTTGACAAAGCCCTGCTTTTCATCGACGAAATACACACGCTGCTGGACCCCAACGGCGGGGCCATGGGCACCGTCAACCTGCTCAAGCCCGAACTGGCGCGGGGCGAACTGACCCTGATTGGGGCCACCACCAACGACGAATACCGCAAGTACATCGAAAAAGACGAAGCTTTTGCCCGCCGTTTCGAGGTGCTGGTGGTCGACGAACCCGACGAACCCACCGCCGTCCGGATGGTGAGCACCGTGGTGCCCGCCTTCGAGGCCTACCACGGGGTATCGCTGGCCCCCGGCACCGTGGCCGAGACCGTGCGGCTGGCCCGGCGCTACCTCAAAGACCGCCGCCTGCCCGACGCCGCCATTGACCTCATCGACCGGACGATGTCGGCCCTGAAACTGGCCACCGCCACCACCGCACCGGAGCTGGAACGCCTGCGCACGGAGTTGCACACCCTCACCAGCGAACACGCCCAAAGCCTGCCCGAACTGGCCCTGCACGACCTCCGCTGGTTTGAGCGGCAACTCAACGCGCGCCTTAGTCCGGTGCTGTTGGGACAGATCGAAGACGAGACCGACACGGCCGGGTTTGTTTTACCCGAAGCCCTTTCTGAACACCTGCGGGTACTTTTAGACCAGCTCGACACCCTCGGCCAACAGTTGGGACAGCAGGTTGGCCCCGCCGAAATTGCCGCTGTGGTGGCCCGCCGCACGGGCATTCCGCTGGGGAAAATTCAGTCGAAAGAACGCGAGAAACTGCTGGTTCTGGCCGAACACCTGCGGCAGCGCGTGGTGGGGCAGGACCACGCCACCACCATCATTGCCGACGCCATTCTGGAAAACCGCTCGGGCCTGAGCCGGGCGGGGCAACCCATTGGGTCGTTCTTTTTCAGCGGCCCTACCGGCACCGGCAAAACCGAACTGGCCAAGTCGATGGCCGACTTTCTGTTCAACGACGAGCGCGCGCTCATCCGGTTCGATATGTCGGAGTTTAAAGAAGAACACTCCGCCGCGCTGCTCTACGGTGCCCCTCCCGGCTACATAGGCTACGAAAATGGCGGGTTGCTGGTGACCAAAATCAGGCAGCAACCCTTTGCAGTAGTCCTGTTTGACGAGATCGAAAAGGCGCACCCCTCGGTGTTCGATCTTTTCCTGCAAATCCTGGACGAAGGCCTGCTGCACGACCGCTTGGGCCGCGAGGGCGACTTCACCAACGCCATCATCCTGTTCACGTCCAACATCGGCTCGGACTGGGTGGTGGAGAAAGCCGCTAAGAACGAACTGGCTACCTCTGGCGAGTTGCTGGACATTATGGGCCGTTTTTTCCGGCCCGAATTTCTGGGTCGCCTCACGGAGATCATCCCGTTCCTGCCCATTTCGGAGGCGGCGGTGATGAGCATTTTCGGCATTCAACTGAAACCACTGCTAACGACGCTGACCAAGCAGGGCATCACGCTCACGGTGTCGGACGAGGCCCGGAAGCAACTGGCCCTGGAAGGCTACACGCCCAGATACGGTGCCCGGCCCCTGCGCGGTGTGATCCGCAACCGCCTGCGCCGCCCCCTCTCGCGCATGATCATCGCCGGCGAAATTGGCAAAGGCAGCGTGCTGAATCTGGGTGTCGACGAGGCAGGCGAACTGGTTTGGAACATTCCATCGACACCACTTCCCCTTATCTAAGATGGCCTCTCTTCTCCATTTCGCTCCTAACGAACTGCTGTTTAGTCCCGACCAGACGAAGCAGGTCTTATTGATGTTCTGGCCTACCAGCAACGGTATTGGCTCAATGACCATCACCGATCCAGACCGAGGCTTCGCTCAGGCTTTACTCATTGAGGCCATCGCGGCTAGTAACCGAATGAATTTCGTAGAAGGGCTTTTCAGGACCTTCTACAGACCTAACGTCGGGGTTGTATCAACAATTCTGGCGCTTATAGCCACTGCGTTACGTCGAAACTGGCTTTCAGGTATCGACCCCAACAGAGTCAAAATCTATGAATCTGTTCGCGCTTCGCTGGCCCGCAACTGGCGTAGCGAACTGGAAATACGTCTTCAGACAGATTCATACATAGGCTATTAAATCACTATCCACCCTCTACTACCATGGATAAGTCCTGGATTATTCTGACCGACGCCCAGTTTGCTGGGTATTTCGATGGCCTGGCAGCCGCAAAAATTGGCTTCAACGGCAGCACCGAGACCAAGACCCTGCTGGGCTGGGTAGCCAGTCAGCTCCGGCCCGGCAAAGTAAACAAGCTGTATATCATGGCTCATGGTATCTCGCTCACGACGGCGGGGGCAGCGCAGGGAATGAGTTTGGAAGGCGACTACAGCCTGCCCGAAAAGACCAGCGGCTTTGGTATCATGCTCGGCGATACGCCCATTGCCGTTGACAATGACCATCTGTTTCAGGCCCTGCGCGGTAAAGGCCTCAAATACATTGTGCTGGCCAGTTGCGGCATAGCCAACGGCAACAATCAGGGCAACTGGGGTGATGGCCGCAGCCTTTGCCAGCACATCGCCTCCTACACCGGAGCCACCGTCTTCGCCAGCGACGTCACCCAATACGCCGGTGCAGACTGGACAGGCAATCTGTATCAGTTTAAGCCCAACCAAAGCACGGGTGGGCAACTGCTCAGCCGCCCCTACCCGCAGGTAGCCACGCGGGTTGATTACGAATAACAAACTGTTCGTCAAGCTTTTAACCAATAAACCACACCCCTACCATTATGATGGATTACGGACTCGGCGGGCAGGAACGCAAGGGAAACGACGCCAACGAAGCCATTTCTGACATTCAGAAAAACCGCACCCTGCTGGTGCAGAAACTCACCGCCGACGCGCCCTTCAAACCCGTGGTGGAAGAGAAACTCGAAACGGTGGAAGCCGTCTTTGCCCGCTATAGACCCAACATCGACGTCACCTTCGACGATGCCGAGGGGCAGGGCGTCGACGAGACGTTGCGGTTTCAGAACCTCGGCGATTTTGGGCGGAAAGGCATCACGGCGCAGAGTCCCTTTTTGCAGGACCTCAACAGCCAACAGGAAGACTATCAGAAGTTTATCAAACAACTGAAAGGCAACAAGGTCCTCCAGAAAATCCTGGCCGACCCCGCCTCAAAAGCGATTTACCTCACCGCGTTGCAAGCCATGATTCAGGAGCTGGAAGGCTAATTCACTCATTCAGAAAATGGAAACACAACAGACCAACACCACCGCCGCCGTTCGGGAACGGGTGGCCAACCCGGCGCAACAGGTAGCCGACAGTGCCCAGCAACTGGCCAAATTTGGCGGGTTCGAGTTTGTGGAGACCACTGTGGAAGGTGCCCAGAACATGAACCCCGCCAAGAAGGCCCGCAAAGGCATTTTCCTGACCGAAAAAGGGTCGGAGAAAGAGCGCAAAAACCTGCGTAAACGCCTGGAAATGTGGACCGAACTGCTCGCCAACCACGAAAACGTGGCCGACATGGTGGGCGAGGCCGAAGCTAAAACGGACGTGGCTGCCAAAACCCTGCGCCGCAACCTGAAAAAGGCCCTCGACGAGACCAAAGCCCTCGAAACGGCCTACCGGTCGGTGGCCATGTTCTACAAAAACGCCGACACCGAGAAGATCAAAAACATCTCCATCGTCAACGCCGATGCCGAGCAGATTCAGGACCTCGACAATACGCTCTTCTTCGACACCATTGCCGACGAGCTGCGCCAGAACTACGACAAGCTCGACCTGCGCCAGAATTATTCGCTGATGGTGCTGCCGGGCTACCTGGGAGCCAAAAAAGTGGTGGATAAATGGGCGCGGCTGGCGCACGAGAACAAGGTGATGCTCCTCACCGACTACCGTCACGTAGACACCCCCGACGACGTGATGGAGCTTTTCCAGGAAGAAGACATGACCAGTGCCGACGCCTACAAGGCCAACGTGATGATGACCTGCAACTACCTCGTGGGCCGCGAAGCGTATACTGACCTCGGCGAAGAAGAACCCCTCTATCTGCCGCCCTCAACGGCACTGGCGGGCAAGATCTACAAAACGCAGCTGCAACAGCCCGTGGCCGGCTCCAAACACGGCACCCTCAACGAAGTAGATGGTGTACGGTTCGACCTGAAAAAGAGCGAGATCGCCAACCTCGAAAAAATGGGCCTCGTCCCCATGGTCAACGAGTTCAATAAGATGATGGCGTATTCGGCCAAAACCCTCTTCAACGGTGATAATCAGGGCCTTCAGACTTACTCGGTGGTGCGCGTGTTCGACTGGATCATGAAAGTGCTCATTGATTTTCTGAACCGCCGGGCCTTTGAAAACTGGACCTACGACACCGAAAAGGACCTGAAAGCGCAGATCGTGAAATTCCTCAACAGCGTGACCGGCTCCGACAAGATCATCGAAGACTTCCAGATTCTGCGGTTCGAGCGCGACAAAGACGTGAAAGACCGCGTCTTCCTCGACATCCACATCAAGCCCTACTTCCCCGCCAAGAGCTTCCTGGTTCGCCTCGACGGCACCCGCGGCGACGACGCCACCGACTGGAAAGGCGGTGTAGAACAGCAGTAATTTTTAATCAATTCACAACCATACAAACCCCCCAATTACCGCCATGGCATTCAAGGCCTTTTTAAAACTCGACGGGCAGGAGTTCCGTCTGTTGCACTGTAGCTACTCGCTCGGTCAGAACACCGACTACACCACCGGCAAGCCCACCTCCGACGTGATGGGCGGGCAGGTCAACGCCGAATTTGAATCGACTAAAGAGTCGAAGGCATTCGAGCTGATGATCGACCCGCACAAGAAGTTCAGCGGGGGCATCACCTTCTTCAAACAGGACGAAGATTCGCCGATGAAGGAAGTGAAGTTTGAAGATGCGTTTCTGACGGGCTACTCCGAAAGCATGGACGCCCGCAACAACTCGCCCATGAGCACGAGCGTGGTGATTTCGGCCCGCAAACTGAGCGTCGGCGGGGCCTCGCACGAGAACAAGTGGGCGAAGTAGTACGCTGACTACCAAACCTATAAGGCCTCTAAAACGGGCCTTATAGGTTTAAGTTTAGCAGAGTCCTATGTGGGAAGAGCAATCAAACAGAGTGCATTTCAACTCTGAAATGGGCAAGGCGGGTGTCACGGATGAAACCCAGCTGGAAGGTCTCTGGGAATACGCCAAAGAGAAGACAACGCAATACGGGCCAGTAGCTATGGCCGCGGGTTTTGGCCTGGCTGCCGTGGGCAGTGGCCCCCTGCTTACGGGCAGCGCTATCGTGGTCGGGTTTGCGCTGGGCCGAACCATGATCACCCAGGTCATGAAGGGTGGCGACCGACTTATTCGTGAAGCGGCCAAGCATTTTTCGCAGCACGGTCGTGATCCTGTTGATGCCATTTTCAGCGAAGATTGACCAGGCAGCTTACCGTTATTTTTCATTAACCTCCACACCATGAACAACTTAACCACTGTACGCATTGACATCGGCGGGAAGCAGGTGCCGATTTTTTCGCGGGTCAGCATCCGGCAGTGGATCGACCAGCACCATACGTTCGAGCTGACCGTGCCCATTGAGGAAGTGGAAGGCGAGGGCGGCATGACCATCAACAAGTCGAAGGAGTTTATTGGGCAAACGGCACGGGTAACGATCAAGTACCAGCAGGGCGCGGGCGACTCGTTTGTGTTCAAAGGGTTCGTCACCCAGTTGAGTTTATCCAAGCAGGCATCGTCGGGCAATGCGGTGGTGATCAGGGGGTTCAGCGCATCTGTTCTGCTGGAGCAGGGCACCCGCTACGGGGCCTATTATCAGGAAGACCACGCGGCCATTGTAGATAAGGTGCTGAAAGAATACGACCGCGACCTGCTTTCGCCCACCGTGAAACCCCGCAACAACCGCAAGGAAGACTATGTGGTGAAATTCGACGAGAGCAGCTACAATTTTTTGCACCGCTTTGCCGCCGCCACGGGCAACTGGTTCTACTTCGACGGCGAGAAAACGATTTTCGGCGACGTACCCGGCGACCCACCCATTAAGCTCCTGTTTGGCGAGGACATGAGTGCCTTCGACATGCGGATGGACCTGCCCGGCGGGGAGTTTTTCGTAGACGACTATGACCCCACCCGTTCGGAGCAGGCCCGCAGCCATTCGAAAGAGGTAAAGGTGGCCGGGCTGGGTGAATACGGCCAGTTACTGATCGACAAAGCCGAGCAGCTTTATCCCGAACGCACCTACAGTCGGCCCCCGCTGCCTGCCCCCACCGACGCCGACGCGAAGCTGTTTGCGGGCTACGAAAAGAAAGCCTCGGTGGCCAATGCGGTCATCTTCAGCGGCTCCAGCAACCGCGTGGGGCTGAAGGTGGGCAGCGTAATCAGTGTGGGCGAACAGAGTGGTTTGCAGGGGCGGCGCACGGCCAGTTTCGGGCAGTACCGCATCATCAGCATCAGCCACGAGGCCGATCTAGGCGGGGGCTACAGCAACCGGTTCGAGGCCATTCCGGCGGGTGTCGAGTTTCGGACCAACCCATCGTTCTATACGCCACGCGCCACGCCCCAGCTAGCCAAAATTCTGCATAACGACGACCCCGAACACCTGGGCCGGGTGCGGGTGCTGTTTCTGTGGCAGTCGGCGCAGCAGGACGCTACGGGTTCAACCTGGATTCGGGTGCTGACACCCTACAACGGCGACGTAGATCAGGGCATGTATTTCGTACCCGAACTAGACACGACCGTTATGGTCATTTTCGACAATGACGACCCGGCGCGGCCCATTGTGGCGGGGGTGACCTACCACAAAAACGTGCGGCAGGACAAGTTCTATTCGCAGAACAATCACTACAAAACCATCATTACCAGGGGCGGCAACCACCTTGTTATTGGCGACGAAGCGGGCAAAGAGTTTATCAGCCTGTATAACCGCGACAAGAAAAACCACATCCGGCTCGCGCTGGACAACACGCACATCACCGTAAAAAGTGAGGGCACGATCAACCTCGAAGCCGACACGATCAACCTGAAAGCCAACAAGGTAAATATCGACGCCAAAACTGCCTGGAACGTGAAGGCAGGCGATACCGACATACAGGTCAACGGCAACATGAGCCTGGATGCCAAGGGTACGGCCTCTTTGTCGGGCAATCAAACCGACATCGGCGGCCTGACCACAACCGTCAATGGTAAGACCAGCACCAAGATCTGTAGCGATGTTATGCTGGAACTGGATGGTGGCCCCATGGCCATGCTGAAAGGCACGATGGTAATGATCAACTAAACCCAGATTCGACATGGCTATTTGCTCCTACGCCCAATGGATGCCTGTGAAGACAA
The DNA here is from genome assembly GCF_017353185.1 of Fibrella rubiginis. GTDB lineage: Bacteria > Bacteroidota > Bacteroidia > Cytophagales > Spirosomataceae > Fibrella > Fibrella rubiginis. Next base: position 531,464 of record NZ_JAFMYV010000003.1, read on the forward strand.
AGCAGGAACCGCGCAGAAACGGCGCTAATCCGAAAGGATTGATCTTACACATTACCGACTCCCGGAATAATACGCTGGAGGGCATTTTATCCACATTTAGTCCTGGTGGAAGCAACCCATTTCCGTCTCACTTCGGGGTGCAGACAAACGGCAGGTTCGGGCAGTTTATCGACACCAAGTACCACGACTGGGCCGAGGAATGGTCAACCAACTACATCAGCGTAGAGTGCTCGGCCTCGCCCGGTGATGCGCTGACGTATGCGCAGCTATACACGGTAGGGTATTTATACGCCTGGTTAGCAGAGGAATACGGAATACCGCTGGTGATAGCCAACAAGCCTGGCGATGAGGGACTGGGCTATCATTCGATGGGTAAGACAGGGCATAAGCTTTGTCCGGGTACCCATGTTATCCAGCAGCGAAGCACGATTCTATCCATTGCCCAATACATGCTGACCTTTTCGGCATCACCCGCCGATATTCCCTGATTAATGGCTATGGCTGACCAGATAGACTACCACAAGGCTTTGCTCAATGGTGAGAGCAATAAGCGGGGGCAGCGGAAGAGTGTTTCTGCCGTCAGGCCGATCAATACGCATGAGGTGATCGAGCTGCTTAAGCTGGCTTACGAGGGAGAATCTACGCACGGGGTAGTCCGACGAGCCGCCAAAGACCTGTTGATCGACATGACGGCTGGTGGCTGGCAAATCAACGCCCCGCAACATACGGGTGGCCGACCCGACGACCCGGACCCCGACGATAACCTGCACATCACCATCCGGTCGTCGGGTTTTGGTGGGTGTCACATACGGCTAACACGAGACGGCTACATCAGGCAGATTACCCTGGGACGCGCTGACAAAACAGTGGGCAAACCCTGGCAGGCTACTGGCACCCCGCACTCGTGAAGGCAGCACAGGTGCTACCGCACACTGCACATAACACACCGACACCATGAACGCCTACACACTTGTGGCCCCGCTGGCCCGCCTGATGCAACCCCGCCACCTGCCCAAAGTACCCGTGGTGGAGGCCATTCGGCAGCACATCGACCTGCTGCTGGCTACACGCCTGGGTGAGTACCGCTTCGACCCGCTGATGGGTAGCGCCGTTTGGCAGGGTGACTACACCGCCATCACGAACCCGACCATCTGGAAAGGTGAAACCGAACAGGCCATTGCCCAGCTGATTCTTCGGTATGAAAAACGCCTCATCACCACCCGCGTCTACGTAGACGTAGATGACCTCGACGAAACCGACCAGGACGGCGGGCCTGTCCGTGCCCGCAAACGCCTCACGATCCGGGTGGGGGGCACCCTGTTCGCCACCGACGAAGCCCTGCCCGAACTGGCATTCATCCTGTATATCAACCCCGTTGCCAGCGAATAACGACATCTTCTTGAAGCTAACCACCATGAATAGCCTCGATACCCGCGACCAGATTAAAGCCCGGATGCTGCGCGACACCGCCCGCCTCTGGGGCCTCAGCGACAACCAGCTGGACACTACCGCGTTTGATCCGCTGGTAGACCTTTTGCTGGGTACGCTGGCGGCTGAGTCGGAGCGGGTATATGGCGAAATTCTGGCGTCGCGGGGGCGCATTCTGGAGCGGCTGGTGCAGGTGTTGCTGCCCGAAACCGTAACGGGTCCGCGACCAGCCCACGGCCTGCTGATGGCCCAGCCCACCGAAAACCGGGCCGTGGCCGCCCACGACATGCCACTAACGGTGCGCCACCCCCAAACCGGCGACGAACTGGGGTTGCTACCCGCCGGTCGGTTTTCGCTCCTCAACGGGCGGGTGGTCTGCGGGGCTGCCGGGGCACAACTCTGGCGGCTCGACGACCAGCAAAACCGTACGCCCGTGGCCTCGGCACCGCCGCATCGCCGCCTGCCCGAATACACCCTCTGGCTGGGTCTCGATTTACCACTTCAGTCGCAATACGCTGATAGTGAATCAGATAACACTGCCCGGTTCTATTTTAACTGGAAAAATCAGCCCAACGCCATGCAGTACTGTGCGCAGCTTGGCCAGACAGGGTGGCAGGTGGAAGGTAGCCCGGCCCGGCCCCTGACGGCCATCCACACGCTACAGCCCGAACCAGCTGACAACGGGGCAACCGACACGGCCGACCTGCACGAACTGGAGCAACACGCCCAGCGCTACTACCGCCCGCATTTTGTGACCGTCACGCTCACAGACGTTGGTCCCGCTGGTGCCGCCCCCGCCATCCTGACCGACTCGTTCGATGCGGCGTTACTGCAAACGCTGCCCCCGCTGACGTGGCTGCGGGTGTCGTTTCCGCCCACGTTCAGCGCCGACATGCTCCAGCAGACCGACTGTCTGCTCAACGCATTTCCGGTGCTGAACATCCAGGCCAGCACCCCCACGTTTCGTCTGAACGACATCCTCAACGTGTTTCCGCTCCAGACCGACCGCCCCCTGCTGGCTGTAGTGGAAGTAACTGACAGCGAAGGTAATACCTACGCGCCACACACCCTGGGCGACGATCCTACCCGGCGTACCTACACCCTGCGGCACCGGGGCGTGGGCCGGTTCGACAGTCGGCAGGCTGCAGACCTGGTGCAGCACACCCTCGATCAGCTCCGCGACGACAGTGCCGCGTTTCTGCCCCTGGGCTACGATGCACTGCGCGGGCAGGTAGAAGACATTCAGAAAAGCATGCAGCGCATCCGGCAGCAGTTGCCCCCCGCCGCCAGCCTCCCCGGCGAACCAACGCCGTTTCTGATCATCAACAACGCCCCCACGTCGGGCACGCTGTTTGTGCGCTGCTGGACCACCGCCGCCGACCGGGCCAACCGCCTGCCCCTGTCGGCTAAGGTCGATACCACCTCGCCCGCCCTCCGGCGCGACCGCCCGGTGTCGTTGCTTCAGCCCCTGCTGGGTGGTATGGCCCGGTTGAACGACGCCGCCAGTCTACCCGCTTTTCGGCGTACGCTGCTCACACGGGGCCGGGCGCTGACGGCCGAAGACCTCCGGGCCATTGCCCTGGCTACGGCCCCCGATCTGATTACGGGGGCCACGATTCAGAAGAGTGTAGCCGTGGGCACCGAAGCCCGGCAGGGCCTCACCCGCGTACTCGACGTGCGGCTGGCGTTTCGGGCAGGACGGGTGCTGGCCGCCGATGAAAAAGAACACTGGTGCCGCGAGGTAGCCGCGCAGATAGATGGCCTCTGGGCAGGGGTGTTGCCCATACGCGTTATTCCCGAAACCGCCTGATGGACAAGCCATTAGCTACCGATATTCGAGCCGAAGTATGGCTGGCTCTTCAACTCGCCAGACCAGATCACCCCAATGTGGTGGTGCGGCCACAGGGTACGTTTACCCGTTCGTTTAGCCCCGACGTGCTCAGCGTTGAAGACGTTGACGCCCTGCCCGGCGAGGCCGATAGGCGGTACGTTGACCTCAGCCGTGAAGGGTTCTACGACATGCTGCCCGAAGCCCTGTTTCATCCGCCCAGAGCCGCGTCGGGCCGCACCGAAACACCGGCGGCTCTGTCGAAACGGTTGCGGCAGGAAGAGCAGCAGGGCCGACAGTTCTGGCTACCCGCCGAGCAGGAAGTGATGCGGCAGCGGGTGCGGATCGAGCAGCAGGAAGCCCAGACGCTGACCAAAGCCACCGGCCCCATCTGGCAGGAGGTGTTCGACTGGCTGCTGTCTGTACGGGGCTTCACCTTCACCGACCGGCAGCAGGTTTGTTTGCTGGCTATCTGGATCAATGCGCACCGGGTGGTGGGCAACTGGCCCGAAACGGCCGCCTATTTCACCCGCTTTTTGCAGGTGCCCGTGCACATTACCCATGGCCCACGCCGCGCGCCGCTGCGGCCAGTGCGGTTCTCCGACCGGACCGACACCAGCCCGACACCCCGCCTGGGGGCCATGCGAATGGGGATCGACTGGATTTTGCCACCCAGCCACGACCCTGCCGACGATGGCGGGGTGGTGCAGCTAGCCATTGGCCCACTGCCCCCCGCCCAACTGGCCGATTACCTGCCCAACGGCATTGGCTGGCGGTATATCTCGTTACTGGCCGGGTACCTGCTCCCCGCCGACGCCGATTACCTGGTGGTACCCCTGCCCGACGCCAAAGGAGCCTTTTTCTCTCTCGCCAACTCCCCAACCGCCGGTCGGCTGGGTATGACAACAGCGTTGATTAGTGATGAATGATAAGTGATGAGCGGTCCGCCGCCGCGGTGATGAATTATTAATCTTCTTTCCCATGACAACTGATCTTCTCTTGACGCTGGCCAGTCTGCTGAGCATTGGGCTGGCGGCGCTTACGCTCCTGATACTGCGACGGCGGACCGACGTTTTGACCAAAAAAATGGGCCTCTACCTGCTGGCAGCCCTGGTGCTGGCGGGTGGGCTGGGCGCGGGCCTGTCGCGGATGGAGTCGGTGACGATGGCGTTCTACTGGCTCGAAGGCATGGTGCTGGTGCTCGGTATGGGGCACCTGGTCATGAGCCGTCAGCAGTTTGCGTGGCTCCGCACCAGCCCTATCAGCGACGAACTGGCCCTGGCAGGTCTGGTAGCAAGCCTGATGGCGGTGACCCAGACACTGGCCTATGGCCTGATGCACCCGGCAGGCCCATTTTTGCCCGCACTGGCGCTGGGCTGGCTCCCGTTTTTCCTGCCCCTGTTATTCATGCTGGCCTACGAAGCCTTTGTGCTCATTCCGGCGCGGGTGTACCGCAAATGGTTCTACCCCGTAGACCGCGAAGTGCCCTTGATTGAACTTGTCGACACCATCCGGCTGCACGTGCAGGTGAGCAAAGCACCCGATCAGCCCGCCCTCACAACCTACACCGTGAAGGCGCCCATTGACCGGACGCTGCACGACCTGTTTCACTACATGATCTATTCGCACAACCACGAAGAAGATCCCGAACACCCCATTCAGTATCACGAAGTAAACACCGAAGGCAGCCTGCTAGGCTGGGTATTTTACCGCCCCCGGCTGGGTGGTTTCGTTAAATCCTACCTCGACCCCAGCCTGTCGCTCAGTCGTAGTCACCTTAAAACAGACGCCACAATAGTAGCCCGTAGCTACGTCAGCAGCGTGGAAAACTAGTTTTCGGTTTACTGTTGCTGAGCACAAAGCAACCTGGTACCCTCATCAACAGTAAACCGAAGACAGTAAACAGTAAACTCAAACCAGAAGACTCAAAAGACATGCTTCCCCCAATCACCCACTGGCCTGTCAACTGGGCCGACGGCATGAAGATCACCCGGGATCACCTCCTGGCTACCGACGATGCCACCCGTGAGCTGGCCCGCGACACGGCCGGTTCGCTGCTGTCGGGCCTCGACTATGGCCTGCTGCCCGCCGCCGCCGGGCAGGAATCGCCCCTGCGCATCACCTGCGACGGGCAGTCGGTAGTGGTGTCGGTGTGCCGGGCTATTACGCCGGGGGGTGCCCGCATTGAACTAAGCACCGACCCCGCCGACGCCCTTCACCTGCCCCTCAGCCCCGTCCGCGAGGCCTGGAGTAAGCTGGGGCAGACGGTGGGGTACGTGATTGTTGAGGCCAACCCCTTCAACCCGCAGCCGCACGGGCAGCCCGACCCCGTTGAGGAGCCGCTGCGCTACCCGTTTGTCTGGCCCGAACTGCGCCTTAACGCCGTGCCCACGGGGAGCCTCCATACGTCGCTGGCGGCGGCCTATCACCTGCCCGTGGGTAAGCTGCTGCTGGCCAACGGCGTGTTCAGCCTCGACAAAGAGTACCTGCCCCCCTGCCGGATGGTGGGTGTGCTGGCCGACTACCGCAACTACTACCATAGCCTGCGCGAACACCTGAGCGGGCTTATCAACTACGCCACCATTGTGCTGGTTCGGGTGCGCACCAACGCCCGGTCGGGGCAGCCTAACGCCCTGGCCACCAGCATCGGTTACGTAGCCGAAGCCTGCCTGTATAGCCTTGGCGATCAGCTCGACGCGTTTCAGCTGCGGGGCCTGCACGAGTCGCCGGTGGGGCTGGTGGCGGTGGGCAAGCGGCTGGCCCGGACGCTGCAAATCGCCATCCAGAGCACCCCCGACCGGGAGCGCGAAGCCATGTTCAACTACATCAAAAACTGGACGCCCATCACGCCCGTACAGTGGGAAACGGCCATCCAGGAAATGCTTGATACGCCCTACGAACACGCTGATTGTCATCCGGTGCTGGCCTCTTTTTTCCGGCTTGATGAATGCCTGATCAAGCTGTTTACCAAGCTGAGCGACCTGAATTATCTGGAGAAATCGAAAGACGAATTTTTCGTCGAAAAACAGGAAACACCACTACCACGACCCGCCCCCGCCGCCAAAACGGGATTCTGGAGCCGATAACTAGAGTGAATGGTTGGATCGGGACGCGTAGCGTACTACGCGTCCCGATCCAACCATTCACTCAATCACTCATTCATTCACAATCAACATGGGAAAGCCAGCAGCCCGAATGGGCGATATGCACATCTGCCCGATGGTCACCCCTGCCCTGCCACCTATTCCGCACGTGGGTGGCCCGATTATGCCCCCCGGCAACCCGACGGTGCTTATTGGGGGGCAGCCCGCCGCCTGCATGGGCGACCTGTGCCTGTGCGTTGGCCCGCCCGACTCCATCATCGTGGGGTCTACGTCGGTGATGATTGGTGGCAAGCCCGCCGCCCGCATGGGTGATCAGACCGTACATGGCGGCAGCATCGTCACTGGCTTTTTTACGGTCTTTATTGGCGGCTAACAACTGCTCCACACGCTCATGAACACATCCTTTGTCAAATTCCTGCTGGTCACGCTGGGGCTGGGCCTTGGCGTAGTAGGCGGCATCTACTGGCTGGCCGGACAGGGCGCGTCCGGGCGGCAAACCATCAGCCCCGCACAGGAAGTCCATTTCCTGACCGATGCCCAACTGGCCGACAGCCTGTATCGGCAGCTGAAGAAGACAGACCCCGTCGAGAAAGCCAGTGAGTTTTCGGCGGTGCGTTTTCAGCTTGAAGAAGCCATTGGCCGGTTGCAGAAAGGCTACGGACCCGACACCCTCTTCAGCCAGATTACCGGCACCACCGGCCACAACTACCAGAAACTGATGGATCTGGTAGCCCTGAAAACGACCAACCGGCAGAGCCGTATAGCAACAAAAGCACAGCTGAAACTCCAGGTCGACGGCCTCAACACGGCCGTGCAGGCCCTGCAAACTCAGGTGCTGATGAAGCAGTCGAGCCTTGATAACCTCCGTGCCATGAAAGCCAGCCAACGACCATGAAACCCGAAAACTACACCGAACGCACCCGCCGACAACTTCGGTTTGGTCTGTCGTACTTCACGCTGCTGACCCTGCTGGCCCTGTGCAGTTGGGTGTCATTTCGGACCATTCCCACCCTGGCCGACAAACAAAAAATGCAGTCGGCAGGGCGGCTGGCGACTTACCGTCAGCAGCTAACCCGCACCGACCTGCACCTGGCGGCCCTCAACCAGGGCACCCCCATCGACCAGCCGTGGCTGCGCACCTTCTTCAGTCAGGCCGACGCCCTGGATGGTCAGTTTACCGAACCCACTTTTTTGAACGCCACCCTCAGCTACCGCCGCCTGGTAGCCGAGTATGAAGACGGCCTCCAGAACCAGGACCCAGAACTGCAACAACTCGCCGCTCAACGCACCGACCTGCAAGCCAAGCAGTTGGGGTTACAAACCGCCCTGGCTGGCCTCAACAAAGCCATCGCCGCAGCGGCCGGTGGGGGCGCTGGCGCACCACCGGCCCCACCACCGGCGGAAAGCAAAGCCACTAACCTGCATCCGGCCATTTTCACGGGTTATTTCGGGCCATTTAAACCACTGCTGGTGCGGGGGTCGGGCGAGTTTGGCAACAACAGTCCGCTGGTGAACGCCTCGGCGCAGGTGATCGTCGTCGACGAGAAGCGGATTATCCTGAGCGTCTATTTCGAGGTAGGCGACAACAACACCTTCGCCAAAACCACCGAACGCTACGAACTCTACGCTGCCCCGCCGGGCCTTCGGATCACGGCCGTTTCGGCTCCGCAAAACACACCCTGGCGCATCAACTACACCGACCGCACCCAGCAGGACGACCAGTTTTCAGTGGCCGACGGGCTGTTTACCTTCCAGCTTCAGGCCAATACCCCCGGCCTCGACGTGGGCGGGCCGGGCGGCAGTTCACTTACCATCAAACTCAACCGCCCCATTCGCATCGACCTGGCGAAATAACCCCGCCGCAGCGGGTGGGGTATTACCGCTCACTCAGTACCGCGCTACATCCCCTTTTTATGGGATTCGCCCGGTGAGGCAGGAGGCGACATTTGACCTGTGCTTACCACGGGCGGGTTGTCCATGACCTGTTCTTTTCTATCCACACCACAATCACAATCCACTTTACCATGAAACAGCTCCGTACCCTCCTGACCCTGACGCTGGTCGTTAGCGGTCTGCTGGCCAGCCTCACCGGCTTTGGTCAGGCCAATCGGCGACCCGACCAGATTGTTCGCTACGACAATACGGTCATTGATGCCCTCATCAGCGAAATCGACGAGACGAGTGTCTCATACCGCAAGACGTCGGCACCACAAGGGGCACTTTACCGCGTCAAAAAGTCGGAGATCAGCTACGTCCGCTACACCAACGGCGAAGTAGAACGGTTTGATGGCAAAGGCGCGAAAACTACACCCGCCCGCCCCACGGCCATGGTGGCCAGCCGGACGCAACCCGCCGCACGCCTGGCACCCGTTGCCAGGGCAAATGAAGCCAAAACCCGCTTCGGCCTCACCGTTGGCGGGGGTGCGGGATTGTTTCTTAGCTCGGTGGTCAACTCAGACATGGGCATGGCCCTACGGGGTGGTCTCACCGCCGAAATTCCCCTGGGCAGTAGCATAGCCCTGGCCCCGTCGGTCGAGTTTCTGCGCTTTTCCCGTACCGAGAGCAAAATTACTACGGCTCTCAACTATGGCGTGGTGACCCTGGCTATCGTGCCCCTCTACAAAGAGGGTAAATCTGTCAACCTGTTCTACTCACTGGGGGCGTATGGTGCCTATGGCATCAACATCACCGCCGAGGGCGAGAGCGCTTCGTTTAAAGAACTGGGCGTCAGCACCTTCCACGCTGGGGGCGACCTGAAGCTGGGCGCCCGGTTCAGCCAGGCCCTGACGATCTACGCCCAGGGTGATTACGGCTTCACGACGATGGCCGCCGATGCACCAAAAGGGGCACCCCAGGTCACTCAGGCCACCTTTGGCCTTGGCATCCGCTACCTGTTCGGCAACTAACAGCATCCACTCCACACCATGTTCAGATACCTGACTCTATGCCTCGCCGGGCTGTGCGTGATGCGCACGGCTGGCGCTCAGAACACCGTTGGCCCCGCCGGCGACGCGGTGTATTTTACCAACGGCAGTCACTATAACAATGCCCAACTGCTGGAAGTGACCGCCAACCGGGTAAAGTTTACGGTGAAGCGTGGCGAAACGCTCATCAACCACAACTACAGCCGCGACGACGTGCTGATGGCTTTTACGCAGGAAGGCAACTTTCTGGTCATGAGCGACATCAGTGCCGACATTCCGCAGGCCGATCAGCAGCTGAAAGATTTCCTGATGGCTCCGGCCCGCAAAGCCCAAACCGACCTGATGATCAGGCGGGTACCGCTGGAAGTGTTGCGCGGCAATATTTCATACGAAAGCAACGAAGTGGTTAATTACCAGCCTGTTGCGGGCGGAGCCGCGTCGATCAGCAAGAACGAACTGCTGATGATCTTCTACCGCGACGGCAAGCATCAGGTGCTGACCGACCCCAACGAGCTAGCCCCGATTCTGGCTTCCCTGCGCCCGCAGCTCACGCCCGAAACACCGGTGCCCCCGACCCCTGTGCCGGTGATCGCGCCGGCCCCACCGACGGTGGCCGTTACGCCGCCACCAGCCCCTACCCGACCGGCCAAGCCAGCAGTCAGCCAGCCCACTGCGCCACCCGACGCCGTGCCCGCCGACACCAGGGCGTCGCTGAGCGAATCGGAGTACGTTACCTACCGGGCCAAAGCCGTTCAGCGGGTCGATCAGTTTGTGTCGTACATCACCGTCATTACTGATAAGAGCATGTCTAATGACGACAAGGACCGGGCCATCGACGAAGCTACGCGCCTGTTTATGCCCAACGCCACGATCCAGGTAACGTCGGCCAACAAGACCGCCCCGCCCCGCACCTACAACGTCAGGACCTACCTGACCCGGCTGAAGCTGCTACCCTACACCTACACCAAAGTAGCCTGGACAGAAGTGCAGTATGTGAAAGAACTGACCCAGGCCCCCGACGGCAATTACTACGGCATCATCACCGGTCAGCAGACGTTCGAGGGCTACGGCAAAGCCGACAACGTGACGTACAAAGACGTGACCCAGAAAAACGTGCGGGTGAAACTACAGCCTTACCAGAAACAGGTTGAAGGCCAAAAGGAATTGAACTGGCAGGTTTTCCTTGGCAACGTCGGCGTGGGGTCGAGTCAGTAACCGTCATCCCGAATGGCTATGCGTACGTTGATCCTATTTTGTGGGTGTCTGCTCGGCCAGGTGGTCTCTTTGTCTGCTGGTTCGTGGCTCAGGGCGGGAGTCTGTGTGCGGCTGGTGGGCGTGGTACAGGATTTTTCAACGCATAAACCCCTGGCAGCCAGCCTGTCGGCCCGGTCTGTAACGGGCAGGCAGGTGCTGGGCACCAGCGATGAAGGAACCGGTCAGTTTGCCGTTGATATTGCCTGCACCGCCACGGCCCTGCTCATTGAACGTACCGGCTACCGTCCGCAGCGGCTGCCGCTCAACCTGGCCACGATCACCCCCACCGCCGACGTGTATGTGGTGATTCCGCTGGTGGCCGTAGACCGGCAGGGCACCGACCGGCCCTACCTTCAAACCGAGCAGAAACACTACGTACAACCAGCCGGCACCAACGCATCGGGGCAGGTGCAACACAGCACTTTTGCCGTGACCGACGCCCTGGCGCAGTCGCCATTGCGGGCGCAGGTATGCCTGTTTTTTACCAAAACGGGCAAAAAAACCTGCCTCGACACCGACGCTACCGGCCAGTGTAGCATGGACTTCAGGGACAAAGACATCGTAGCCATTGAAGTTAAATCGGCTGGTTATCAGACCTATGAGGGCAACATCAGCGTAGAACAGCTAGGCGGCCCGGACCTGCACCATACCGTGCGGTTGCTGCGTGAGCTGGTCCTGCTGTCGGTGCAAAGCAGCCCCGTGCAGACGGGGGTTTCCCTGCGGGCGGTGTTGCGCAACGGCGGTAAACAGGCACCCATCCTGCTGGCCTCAGTAGCCGACCGGCCCGGCACCTTTGCGGCTGCCGATCTGCGGCCAAACCGCTACGAACTGCTGCTGCTGGACCAGAAAGAGGCGGTGCTACACCGGCAAACGCTGACCATTGCGCCTGGCCTGAACGTGCAGACCATTACCCTGCCGGAGAAAGCCACAACCCGCCCCAAAACGCCCGTCGTGGCCAGTCCGGTACGCCCGGCGTCGGTCACGGCAACACCCGCCATTGTGGGCGAGGTGCCTGCCGCCGCACCGGTGCTAACCGATAACCTGCCGACGCTCTTTTTCGACGAAGGCAGCTACGCCCTCTCCGACGCCACCCGCGCCACGCTCCAACAACTGGCCGTTTACCTGCAACAACATCCCGATGTACACCTGCGGCTGGTGGGACATACAGACCGGTTGGGCGATGAACAACTGAACAAGTACCTCGGCGAATTCCGCGCCAAAGTGGCCGCTAACTACCTCCACTGGCAGGGCGTCGACGACAGACGGCTACAGGTGATGGGCTATGGCAGCCGGTTTCTGGTGGGGGCCGACTCGACCGCCGAGAGCCGCCGCCGCAACCGCCGCGTCACGCTGAAACTGATACCTGCACGCCCCCTTGCCGAAACGCCAACTACCTCAAATTAAGCTCGTTATGAAACGACCGCTACTTCTTTGCTTCGTGGGCTTGCTGCTGCTAACCGGTTGCCACCAGGAACCCGACCTGCCCATTATTCCGGCGGCGTGCCGCATTGGGCTGGTCGAGATCATCCGCGAAAACGGCAAGGTCAGTCGGCAGGGGTATCTGTACAATGCGTTCGGCAGCCTGACGCAGGCCTATGAAGAAGATCAGACCGGACAGCGCAGCCTCACCCGCACGTACACCTACGACACCACCCGCTACGTGACCGCCCGCGAAGACAAAACGCCCGGCGGCACGGTCCGGTATGCCTACACCTACGAGGGGTCGCCGAAGCGCATCGCCAAAATTGCCCCAACCCAGGGTAGCGGCGACACCTACGAATACGCCTACGAGGGCGAAGCAATTAAAAGCCTGACCATCAAAGACGCCGGGGGCAGCGTACGGGAGCAGTTTACCTACCAGCCCGACGGCAAACTGGCTACCCGCACCCGGCCCAAAACAACCGAGCGCTTCGTGGTTGACCCCGCCACGGGCTACGTGACGTCCTACACCCATGCCGACGGTGTGTTCGAGACGTTTACAGTCGATGCGCAGGGCCACCATCTGGTCAAAACGTATAACGAACCAGCCCTCAGCAAACTGACCAGTTCAACCTACACCTACGCTGATGACCGTACGTTCTACGCCAACACCCAACTCCTGTTTCGGGGCATCCCCCTCACGCCCGACGGGAGCGGCAAACCTGGTTTGCTGACGGGCTACGTGCTGAATCAGTTTGTAAAAAATGTGCTGACGGTAGCCGAAAGGGCCACGTTCCGTTACACCTACAACTCGTCGGGCTATGCCCTGGGCTACGCCAGCAGCACCGGCGAACGCGCAAAATTTTATTATACCAACTGCCCCGCGCCATGAACCAGCACCAGCACGTCCTGTGGCAATCTACGCACGCGGCCATGGCTGCGGCAGCCGCATTTGTGCGTAAGCTGCTGCTGCTGGGTGGCCTGTGCCTGCTGGTGCAGCTGGGCAGGGCGCAGACTCAGCCGCTGACAGACAGCGACAAACGCGAAATAAAGCGGCAGGCACTAACGCGCATAACCAAAGATTTTCCACTGGTCATCAACAACTTAACGCTCGACATCAACACCGAAGCAGACATTAAGTCGATGATTCTTAACAGCTATCTGCCCAATAGCCTGAACCAGCAACTGTTTGTGAACGATGAGGTCATCCTGGAAGACGACGTTGACCCCAGCCATACGGGAGCCACCGCCAAAGTAGACAAGCCCGTGCGGCAGTACCTGAGCGATCTGATCTCGTTTTACCCCAAAAATCCGGATTCAGACATTCCCAGTTTTGTGGTCAGCAACGTCCGCCTGACCGACGTGATTGCCGAAAATTCGGCTTCGGCGCGCATCGACGTTTACTTTGATGCCCGATTTATGGGCAAGCATAAATCAGGGCGGGCCTACCAGACCGTAAATCGGGTGGCTACGTTACAGGCCACGCGCGTCAACAAGAAGTGGGAGATCTACATCCGGCAGATCCTGTTTGTACGGCCCGGTGCGGGGTTAGCACAAACGACCGCACCATTGCCAGCCACCGTGACCGCAGCCGTGGTCTTGCCCCCCGTCGAGGTTCGGGAACCACTGGTGGTCTATCGGCAGAGCGACTACGAGTTCAACGCCACGATCCGGTCGAACAAACAAGCCCTCGACGTGGTCAAAACAGAATCGCCGCGCCTGCCGCTGGGGCAGTACCGCTACCGCGACGACGGGTCATACGAGCTTGACGGCAACCGCATTGTTTTCAACGACAAGAGCAAGGCCACCTTCACGTTTACCAACCGCGACCGCGACCTGCTGGGGTTCGCACGGGTGGAGCCGGTACAGCCCAAATCCGACACCATCCGTTCGCTGGCTACCAAGCCCGCCCCCCCTGTTGTGACACCCGGCTACCTACCCCCCGCCGAAGGTCCACAGTTGCGCAAAATCGAACCCGTCAGCACGACTGTTGCCAGCCCGGCAGTGGCTTTCGACACACCAAAAGTGACAAAGCCCGAGCCCGCCCAACCCGTTCTCACCAAGCCAGAACCGCCAAAGCCGGCACTTGTCAAGCCCACCCCGGAGCCGCCGAAAATAGTGGCAGAGAAACCCAGCGAAAGCTCCAAAGAAGCTGACAATAAACCAGTTACGACTGACCCGGTCGTTCCGAAGGTTGTGATGGAAGGTCCGAAACAGGCACTGCCAGCCATCGAAAAACCGCTGCCGCCACCAGCATTGCCAGCGGTTGAAAAACCTGCTCTGGCCGAGGCTACACCCGTTGTGGCTGAGCCAACACCCGTTACCCCTGACAAGCCCGCCCCCAAACTGCCCAAGCCAATCGTGCAGAAACCAGCCGCTCTGTCGGTTTCACCCGACGTAAAAAAGGCCATTTCGGGGGAGCAACGGCGCATGATCGCGGCTATGCGGCTGCGCGGCTGGCTTCAGGTGGTGGGTGGTCTGGCGGCGCTGGGCGGCAGTTACGTAGCGTATTCGGGCATAAAAAAAGATTACGATGCCTACCAGACTAGAGCCGGGGCCCTCATTGCCGACTATGCGATCTACCGCCAACTCTCGCAACGGCCGGTGCCGCCGGGGCCGGAAACCCTGTCGCTGACCAGCTACGGCAGCCCTACCATCTACGGGGTCTATGGCGGCGGCGTTATTGGCCTGGGACTCACCGTCAACGGTATCCGCACCCTGTTCAGAGCGGGAAAAATGGGCAAAAAGAAATAGTCATGTACCCTTTTATACCTCCACACCATGAAAACGTTTCGCTTTTTTTTCTTGCTGCTAAGCGGCCTTGCAGGCTCCTTCTGCGCATTGGGGCAACCCACGATAACGATGACGTCGACGATACCAACGCCTATTTGTCCGGGGGCTTCGGCTTCGCTTAAATTCAACGTCAATGATACACGGGCGGCAGATAATAAATATGCGTTACACTTCTACCTCTCATCTTACCCTAAAACACCCAGTTCGCAGGCAGAATACGACCAGGCAGTAGCTGTCATCTACAACCTCGGATCATTTGTATCGACTTCGGGAGGAAAAAACAACCGGTCAGCAGATTTCACAATGCCCAAAACGCTGCCTGGAGGCGCGTACAAAGTCTTCATCGTCTCGCAGTCTGACGTTTACTTCAACGACTTTTTTTCTAACATATTTACCCTTAAACCCCTCACGACGCTCACCATTTCGGGCAATCCCACCATCACCGCTGGTACGCCCGCGCTTATCAACATAAGCCTCACCGGCACAGCACCCTGGACGTTTGATTACAACGATTATTCGGAAGAATACCGCAGTGCGGGCTTCCTGCGCACGGCCACCGTCAACACCTTACCCTATGCCATCACGCCCCGGATGCCCACCTTCAGCACACCCATAATCTATAACAACGTCTACGTCAGAAACCTGCGCGATGCCAGCGGTTGCCCCGGTCCCAACACCGTCAGTGGTAGTGCCACTGTCACAGCCACACCGCTGGAACTGAGTACGTTTCTGGACAAAACATCGGTTTGCGCGGGTGGGTCGCTGAACGCACAATACGCCACGGGCAACAGTAGCATTCGCCTACAGGCGGACTTCAAACCAATTGTGCAACTCTCCGATGCGAGCGGCAATTTTGGTAACCCCATCAACTTGGCAACGGGTGCCCTGGGTACGCCTACCACCGCTGTTACTATTCCGGGCGGTGTAGCGGCGGGCAACTACCGCATCCGGATCATTGCTGCCCCGGCCACTCCCGATCAAAACGTGCTTATTGTCCCCCGGTCAGCAGCCATCACCATTACCAAAGCCGACAAGCCCATTGTGGCCAACACCAACCCCACGGTTTGCCAGGGCGAGGCCAGCGTAACGCTCAGTGCCACGGGGGCCGGCACGTTGAAATGGTTTGATTTTGCCGGTAATGGCTTGGCAGGACCACCCACACAGGGCACCGGTACGGCCGGCAGCTACGGGTATTCGGTAGCTCAGGTACTAGGTGGGTGCGAAAGTGAGCGGGTGGGTATAACGCTGAAGGTGAAAGCCAAACCCGCCGCGCCCGTTGTGCAGCCCAAAAGCCTGTGTCAGAATGATCCCAGCTACACCCTGCAAGCGGGTGGCAACAACCTGCGGTGGTTCAACAGCAGCGATGGCCTCTGGAACGGCAATGGCAGCACACCCGTGGTCAGCACCGGCAGCGTGGGGACACAGACGTTTAAGGTAGACCGGGAAGAAGATGGGTGCCGCAGCGACAAAGCCACCGTTATCGTTACGGTCAACGCCCCACCCGCCGCCCCGATTGTAGCTAACCCCGCCGCCGTTTGCCAGTATACCGACGCCCCCAACCTGACGGCCAACGGCCAGAATCTGAAATGGTATGCCACCGAAACCGGGGGCAGCGGCACGGCAACGCTCAAGCCCAACACAGACCAGCCCGGCACCACCGCCTACTGGGTGAGTCAGACCGACAAAGGCTGCGAAGGTCCCCGCGCCAAAATCGACCAGACCATCAACCTTGCCTCGCCCGACCCCACGTTTACCACCAACCTGGTGCTGCTGTGTAAAGACCAGACAACCACGCCCGTAACTGCCTTGGGGCAGAATCTAAAATGGTATGACGCCAACGGCAACACCGCCCTGGCCGCTGCTCCTACGCCATCGACAACCCAAACCGGCGACATCAAATACCGCGTGTCGCAAACCAGCAACGGCTGTGAAAGCAAGAAAGTGGAGTTGCTCGTGCAGGTGCGCAATACCCCCGGCGCACCCGGCGTGGTGCCGGTTTCACTGTGCCAGAACCAGACGGCCAAACCGCTCACCCCCACCGGCGACGGCCTGAGCTGGTACGAACAGGAAACGAATGGCACCTCACAAACAGCCCTCACACCCCAGACGGGCACATTGGGTGAGAAAGCCTACTGGGTGAGCCAGCGGTTCGGGGCCTGCGAAGGCCCACGCGCCAAGCTGATTGCCACGGTCTATCCCGTACCCGACAAATCCGTGGCTGCCGGTAAAGATTTTTGCGTCAACGACCCGGCCACGGCCCTCGTGGCCGGTGGCGACGCCCTCCGCTGGTACACCACCGCCGACCGCAGCAGCCCGGCGCAAGCCAGTATTACGCCCGCCACCGACAAAAGCCAGAACGTGACCTACTACGTCACCCAGACCCGCAACGGCTGTGAAAGCGCCCCCACAGCCGTAGTGGTGCGGGTACGGGCCAAGGCCGTAGCCACGCTCAGCGGCGACGACAAGGTGTTTGCCTACGACAGCACCGCCATCCGAATTCGGCTGGCGGGCGACGGACCCTGGTCATTCACGCTCTGGAACGGGCAGGCCATCACCACCGAAACCACGCCGTTTGTGAAGTGGGTGACGCCCAACCCCACTGCCGCCACGGCCACCTACAAGCTTCTGGGTATTCGCAATGACTGTGGTACCGGCGACGTAGGTAATGCCTACACGCTCACGATTCAGCAACCCCTGGCTACCGAACCGGCTCCCGGCCCCCTGCTATCATTGCTGCTCTATCCCAGCCCGGCCACCACGCAGTGTACCCTCGCCTGGCAGGCCCCCGCCGGGGTGGGTGTCACGCTCCGGCTGATAACCCTGACGGGTCGCGTGGCCTGGCAGGTGCAGCGAACGGGCACCGGCCAGCAGCAAACCGATGTAGTAGACCTTAGCCAGTTAGCCGCCGGTCTTTTTTTCGCCGACCTGCAAACTACTGACGCTCAACGCAAAACAAGTACCCTGCTTAAGCAATAACCTGTACAAATTGACGGAGCCATGCACCAACGTATTCTCACCGCCGACAACCATCCGTTCTTACTGAAGAGGAAATACTCCTGCTGGATGGGATCAACAACACTCGCTCAGTTTGCCATTTCTGCTTCGCGGCGGGCCTCTACCACGGTTCCGGCGTTGGCGTAAATGCGGAAACTGGCACCCAGTTCTTCGGTGCGGCGTTTCATGTTACTGATGCCGTAGTGCCGTTCGCCGTTGTCAGCATCATCGGGCGAGAAGTTCAGACCCTGGCCATTGTCCTGGATGGTAAGGCAGAAGGTACCGTTTGGCTGGGTTTGCAGGCGTACTGTGGCCTCGGTGGCGCGGGCGTGCTGCACCACGTTGCTGAGGGCTTCCTGCACAATACGAAACAGATTCAGCACCTGCGCCGAGGTCAGTGGCTGCCCCGAATCGCCCTCGACCTCAACAACCACGTCGAGGCCGTTGGTTTGTTGCACATACCGGTTTACGTACTGGTTCAGGCGTTCTTCAAATTCGGCCAGGGTAAACCGTTCCTGCTGGATGGCCCAGATCGTTTCGCGCAGGGTGCGGATGGCATCGCGGGCATAACCAACGATGGTGCGCAGCTGCTCAGCCTGAATTTTTCCGTTCACAATAGGCTGTTGCTCTACCTGCCGACCAATGTGCAGCAGGCTGGTAATCATAAACGCTAGTTGCGCTCCCACGTTGTCGTGCAGGTCGCGGGCAATGCGTTCGCGCTCTTCCAGCAAACTGTTCTTCTGCGCCAGCGTCTGTACTTCGGTGGCAAACGTGGTCCGTTCCTGCTCCCGCTGACTGCTCAGCAGGCGGTCGGAATTGTCGCGCATGAGCTTGTAACGGTAGGCCAGTCCAAACGTCAGGGCCAGCACTTCAAACAGCCCCGTGGCGGCGTAGATGTCGAAATTAACCAGCGGACGGTAGGTGGGAATAAGCCCGAAATTGGCAACTACCTGCCCAAAATTGAGGATGTAGAACGGGGTGATAGCCACCAGATAGAGCCAGGCGGCACTCCGGTAATAGCGGCGGTAGAGGCTCATAACCACGTAGGCGGCCATCACGGGCATGGGCAACCAGTAGAAGAGCGTAAACAGCCGCAGAAAGGCCATTTCGACGGGCGACGACAACTGCACCCAGTTTTCGACCACCAGCATCAGTACGCAGAATAACCCCGCCAGCAATACACCCGCACTAAGTCGGTGAAGCCAGCGAAGGGGTGTTTTTTTGAGTGGTAAAAACGTCCGCACGAACACCAGATTGGAGTAGAAGAGCAGCAGCGGAAACAGGAAATAGCAGTTTTGCCGGGGCAACCAGAATTGTACCGATGGCGCAAACTGGTTCAGAAACCCGTTGTTGATCACCATAAAGCCAATCAGGCAAATCACGCACAGCAGGTAGGTCCAGTAGATGGGATCGCGGGTGGTAATGAAGAAAAAGAAGCTCATCAGAGACACAAACAGCAAGGTCATGAGCACGCCGCCCCAGAACAGATAATCGCGCTGCATCCAGGTTTCGTAGGCTGCCTGCCGTAGTAGCGACACAGGCACCACTTGTGCACCCCGCACTTTCAGCGTCCGCAGGTATACGGTATAATCGGCCCCGGCGGGCACAGTGACGGGGAAAAAGAAGTGGCGGTTATGCACCGGTCGGGCGGCCACCGGTGTGCGCCAGCCTACCACCGGCGAGGCGGCCAGTAGCCCAGGCAGCGAATCAACGGCCGTTGTGGAAACCGCCCGCGACACCCGTGGAGGCAACAGACGGATCAACGCCTCACTGCCTGTTTGTGCGCTTGTTTTTTCCGGCGTCTGCGTGACAAATAGCTGCAGCGACTCGAAACACCAGAAATTGACACGCACAAACAGGGGAATAGGCTTGTTGGTCGCGTTTTGCACCCGAAACCGCAGCCATATAGGGTTAGCGCGGGCTTGTTCGCTGGTGTAGCCCGCATTGGGCACCGCCCGGCCAACGGGGCTGAATGGCATGACCTGAATATCGCGTACGGTGCGGTGATGCAGTGAGTCAATAAATACACTCAGTGAACTCTCGATGCGTAAGGCCGTCAGTAAATCGTCGGTAGGCGTTAGCGCAACTACATCGGTTGCCTGCGCGTATACATGTGGCCGGGCTGCCAGCAGCAACAGTACCAAAACAATGACTGATTTCCCTATACGTATCATCCCCACGATGGGCTGTTTTATCAGATAAACGAACATAAGCACCCCAATTGGATGCCCGTTGCTAACTGCTGTTCAACCGGTAACACTATTGGTAATTAGGCCTATAGACCTAATACTAGAATTTTGACGATTGGGCTTTGTTAAAGTAATGACAACCAATCCATAAGGCTTTATTTTTTATGTGAGTGGCACAGAAACCTCATCTTTCCGCTTCCGGCCTGCATTCCCGGCCCACTTTTTGACGTTATTTGACTAGTCTATTAATAATCAATTTTATGCGCCGTTTTTCCCTTATCCTGCTTGCCTTGACGGCTGTGTTTCTGATTAGCCTGTCGGGTTTCAAACCTGCCGATGTTCCAAAACCAAACCCGGCCAAGATCAACTGGATGACGTTTAAGGAGGCCTACGAACTGAACAGGAAGGCCCCCCGCAAACTCGTCATCGACGTCTATACCGACTGGTGTGGGTGGTGCAAGGTGATGGATCAACGCACGTTCAGCCAGCCCGCTATCATCGACTACGTCAACACGCACTATTATGCCGTGAAGCTCAACGCCGAAATGAACGAAGACGTCACCATCGGTGATCACACGTTCAAAAAGCAGGGCAACGCTCACGAACTGGCTGTTTCGCTGCTGAAAGGCCAGATGGGTTACCCGACCACCGTTTTCATGAACGAAAAAATGGAAATGATTCAACCCATATCGGGTTTTCTGGAGCCGCGCACCTTCCATCAGATCATCACCTACTTTGGCGGTGATTTCCAGGCTAAAGAAAAATTCGACGATTTCAAGACCGGTACTTACGTCAAAGAATTCCAGCCCGCCATGCCCGTAGCTGGTACAGGCAAGTAAGCATACATGGGTTGATAAAACCTGACACAGGCCTAGGCAACGTAAATGAGTTTGCTCATTTTTACGTCGCTTAGGCCTGTGTCGTTCTACTCTGGTAGACTTACTTCATGAAAAAACCCGTTACGCTTCTTACACTCTGCGCCGTTAGCTTCGTGGCTGGTGCCTTTCTCAACGCCCACGACGACCCCAAGCAACCCCTTACTGCCGAAATGGCCGACGTGGCGTCGCGGCTGATGGGCCTCTCTTTCTCCCCCGCCGAGCGCGATTCCATGCTCGACAACCTGGCTGACCAACGCCGCGATTACGAAACCATCCGTACCGCCAAGCTCACCAACGACGTGGCACCTGCGCTGTATTTCAGCCCGCTGCCCACTGGCTTTCAGCTACCTCAGGGTACCGACTCGTTTCTTTCGCCCCCACCCACCGGAGTCAAACTGCCAACCAACCGCGACGATCTGGCTTTCTACACGGTGGCGGAACTGGGTGAGTTAATTCGGACAAAACAGATTTCATCGGTAGACCTGACCCAGTTTTTTCTCAACCGGCTGAAAACGTATGGACCGAAACTCTTTAACGTAATTACCCTCACCGAAGACCTTGCGCTGAAGCAGGCGCGCCGCGCCGATGCCGAAATCAAGTCCGGCCACTACCGGGGACCGCTGCACGGTATACCTTACGGCGCTAAAGATTTGCTGGCTCAAAAAGACTACAAAACAACCTGGGGGTCAGTGCCTTACAAAAACCAGTCATTTAATTACGATGCCACGGTAATCCAGCGCTTACAGTCAGCTGGGGCGGTGCTTTGCGCCAAGCTGGCCATGGGTGAACTGGCCATGGGCGATGTCTGGTTTGGCGGAAAAAGCCGCAATCCCTGGAAGCCCGAAAACGGTTCCAGCGGCTCATCAGCAGGGTCGGGCAGTGCGGTGGCGGCGGGGCTGCTGCCATTTGCCATCGGCACCGAAACCCTGGGTTCAATCGTGTCACCATCAACAATTTGTGGCGTTACGGGCCTGCGTCCTACCTATGGGCGCGTGAGTCGGCACGGGGCAATGGCCCTGTCGTGGTCGATGGACAAAATTGGCCCTATGACCCGCTCGGTGAACGATCTGGCCCTGGTGTTTCGCGCCATTCAGGGGCCGGATGGCCTCGACCCTACGGTGCTAAAAGTGCCTTTCCGGTATGCCCCAAACGTGTCGCTCAAGGGTGTGCGGGTAGGTGTGGTACAAAAGGCATTTGACGGCGATTACCCCAACAAGGCCAATGACAAAGCCACCCTCGACATGCTCACGAAACTGGGAGCCACGCTCGTACCTATTGAACTACCTGCCTTCCGCTATGGTGCCCTCACGATGATTATCGGTGTGGAAGGGGCTGCCGCCTTTGATGAGCTTACCCGCGATGGCCGCGATGATATGCTGGTTCGGCAACAGAAAAACGCCTGGCCCAATCGGTTTCGCTCGGCGCGGTTCATTCCCGCTGTTGAGTATGTGCAGGCCAACCGCATCCGTACACAGCTCATCAACCAGATGCATGACCTACTGAAAAAAGCGAACATAGACGTGTATATGTCGCCAACCTATGCGGGTGGCAACCTCACCTTAACCAACCTCACCGGCCACCCCTGCATAGTGCTTCCCAACGGATTCAACGCCGAAAAAACGCCTTCCAGCATCACTTTCAATGGACAACTGTTTGCCGAAGGGCAGCTACTGGCCATAGCCAAAGCGTATCAGGATGCCACCGACTGGCACAAGAAACATCCTAACCTGTAGGTCAAAATCTAAGGTTCAACGTCTAAAGCTGCCCCGCACTTTGTGGTTAGTGCGCGAAGTAACTTTGGACTTTAAACCTTGGACGTTGAACTACAAATCATTATTTCTTATTTTTGCACTAAATACATTCAAGACAGGGCCATAAGCCCTAAAACGGCTTTATAAAGTGGATTTATTTGAGAAACTCCGTAGGAACCTCGGCCCAATCGGCTCGTCTTCCGTAGAATTTAACGCCCATCATTACTTTGTTTTTCCGAAGCTCAGCGGCGACCTGGGGCCTTATATGACTTTCAAAGGCAAGCAGGTATTGAACTGGAGCCTGAACAACTATCTGGGCCTGGCCAACCACCCCGAAGTACGCGAAGCAGACACGCAGGGCACTGCCGACTGGGGCCTTGCCTACCCAATGGGTGCACGGATGATGTCGGGCAACAGCGACATGCATGAAGAGCTGGAGCAGCAACTGGCCGAGTTTATGGGTAAGGAAGACGCGTTCCTGCTCAACTACGGTTACCAGGGCGTCATGTCGGCCATTGAAGCACTAGTTGACCACCGCGACGTGATCGTATACGACGCAGAGTGCCACGCCTGCCTTATTGACGGCATCCGGCTGCATAAAGCCAAGATGGGCGAATATTATAAGTTCAACCACAACGACATGGCCAGCCTGGAGAAAAACCTGCAGCGGGCCACCAAGAAAGCCGCCGAAAAGAACGGTGGTATCCTGGTCATCACCGAGGGCGTTTTCGGCATGTCGGGTAAAGTGGGCAGCCTGGATCAGATTGTGGCGTTGAAGGAGAAATACAACTTCCGCCTGCTGGTTGATGACGCCCACGGTTTCGGTACCATGGGTGCCACCGGCGCGGGCGTTGGCGAAATGCTTAACTGCCAGGACGGCATTGACGTGTATTTCTCCACGTTTGCCAAGTCGATGGCCGCCATTGGTGCGTTTGTGGCCGCAGACCGCGACATCATCATGTACCTCAAATACAACATGCGTTCGCAGACCTACGCCAAGGCGCTGCCGATGCCTTATGTGGTGGGTGCCATGAAACGCCTGGAACTGATCAAGAACCACCCCGAACTTCGCGAGAAACTATGGGAAAATGTCCGGGCCTTGCAGGATGGCCTGCGCGAGCGGGGCTTCAACATCGGTGACACGCAGTCGCCGGTGACGCCGGTGCTGCTGCAGCATAATGGTGGGTTACCCGCCGCCACTGCTATGGTGCGCGACATGCGCGAAAACTACGGCGTATTCTGCTCTATTGTGCATTACCCTGTTGTCCCGAAGGAAGTGGTGATGCTCCGGATCATTCCCACGGCTGCTCACTCGCTCGACGATGTGCAGTATACGCTCAAGGTGTTCAGCGAGATCTACGCGAAACTGGTAAATGGCGACTACAATAGTGAAAACAGGCCAAATTTGGCTGAATTGGCCGAAGTAGCAGTCTCAGGCTCTGCCGCTGAGTAATCTTAGCTTCCTTTAGTTGCATTATTCGGCTATTTTTTTGACACCTCTCTTGCGATGTATGTGAGAATAGTTATATTTCGCCCAAATCCGCGTTTTTAGCGTATTTAAGCACATTTTCACACATAAACCCCAATCGTATGACACGCTTTGAGGAAGTAAAGAACCTGATTATGTCACTCGAAGGTGACTTCGACAAATTTTACGACAAAGAGAATCAGGCTGCTGGAACTCGCGTACGGAAAGGCATGCAAGACCTGAAAACCATGGCCCAGAACATTCGGTCTGAGGTGCAGGATAAAAAAAATGCCGCGGCCACAACCGGCACTGCCAAAAAGTAACTACAGGTTGTTTTCACAAAACCCACCCCGCTGAGACCAGCAGGGTGGGTTTTGTGTTTTAGGAGGCTGACTATCACGGAGAAAACAAAAGTCGACGCAAACACTGGGCTAGACTTCTCTTTAATTATCCCTACTTTTGTGTGCCTTTTTGAAAGCAGGAACTAAAACGCCGGAAACAAGACCCAATGGCTGTCTCTCAGAAGCCGCCGTTGGGTACAGGAACCTCTTTTCAGCGTCTTAGCACCCGTTTCATCCTCTCTTAGTAGCCAAACAACGCATCCGATAATACGTAACCAGCCTGAAATGGGACTTTTTAATTTCTTGACCAGCGACATTGCCATTGACTTGGGCACCGCCAATACACTCATTATTCATAAAGACCGGATTGTGGTCGACGAACCGTCGATCATCGCCATGGACAAGGTTAGCGGTAAAGTGCTGGCCATTGGACATAAAGCGATGCAGATGCACGAAAAGACCAACGAAAACATCAAAACCATTCGTCCCCTCAAAGACGGCGTAATCGCCGATTTTACAGCGGCAGAATTGATGATTCGGGGGTTGATAAAGATGATTGAGTCGGGCAACCGGCTTTTTTCTCCTTCACACCGCATGGTGATCTGCATTCCGTCGGGTATTACGGAGGTAGAAAAACGCGCCGTTAAAGACTCCGCCGAACACGCCGGAGCCAAAGAAGTATATATGGTGCACGAACCCATTGCGGCCGCTATCGGTATCGGTATTGACATCACCCAGCCCAACGGCACCATGATCGTTGACATCGGGGGTGGTACTACCGAAATCGCTGTGATTGCCTTATCGGGCATCGTTTGCGAACAGTCGATCCGCATTGCTGGTGATGTGTTCACCCGTGATATTGTAGACTACATGCGCCGTGAGCACAACCTGCTCATTGGTGAGCGCTCTGCCGAGCAGATCAAGATGGAAGTTGGTTCAGCCCTGCCTGAGCTCGACAACCCGCCCGCTGACTACGAAATTCGTGGACGTGATCTGATGACAGGTATCCCTAAAGAAATCAAGGTCACCTACAGCGAGATTGCCTACGCCCTCGACAAGTCTATTTCAAAGATCGAGGAGGCCGTGATGAAAGCCCTGGAGGTGTCGCCGCCCGAACTCTCGGCCGATATCTACACCAACGGTATTCACCTCACGGGCGGTGGTGCACTGCTGCACGGCCTCGACAAGCGGCTGGCCAGCAAGACAAAACTGCCCATTCACGTAGCCGACGACCCGCTCAAGGCCGTGGTAAAAGGCACTGGTGAGGTGATCAAGAACCTCGATCTCTATAAGTCAGTACTGATCTCGTAGGTTGTTAGAAACAAGAAGCAAGAGGTAAGAAGCAAGAAACAAGAGGTAAGAAACAAGAAGCAAGAAAAGTAACTGTGTTTTAATTCTTGTCTTTCATCTCTCGCCTCTTGTTTCTTGCTTCTTACCTCTTGCTTCCTGTTTCTTTGTCAAAGTGGAACAACTCTTTGCCTTTATTGCCCAAAGCCGCAACTTCATCCTGTTTGTGTTGCTGGAGGTGCTGTGCTTCTACTTTATCGTCAATACCAATAATTACTGGAGCGCGAGTTTTTTCAACACCTCTAACCGGTACGCCGCCCAGATGCTGGCGTGGTCGAATACAGCGCAGGAGTACACTAATTTGCGGCAGGTAAACGCCGATCTGGCTTCCGAGAATAATCAGCTTCGTCAGCAACTCACCAAACTGCAACAAGTATCGCCGGGCGCACCGACTGCCTACCGCGCCGACTCGGTCTTTGCCAACCGGTTTAAGTTTACGGTAGCCAAGGTGATCAACAATACCACCACGCTGGCCAACAACTACCTCACTATCGACAAAGGCACTGCCGACGGTCTCAGGCCAGGTATGGGTGTTATTTCACCAACGGGCATTGTCGGCAGCGTGAAATCGTGCAACGAACATTTTTCGGTAGTCACGTCTATTCTGCATTCTAAATTCTACGTGTCGGCCAGTTTGGTAAAAGCTAATGAGATTGGTACGGCGCGCTGGATGGGTGCCGACCCCACGCGCATGAGCCTGCTCGACATTCCACGCTACAAGCCCGTGGCTCTGCAGGATTCGGTGGTCACGTCTGACCACAACACCGTGTTTCCACCAGGCATTCTCATTGGGCGCGTACGCACGATCGGTGCGCAGACCAACCAACCTTTTCACGACCTGACCATCGATCTGTCGACTAACTTTGGCAACCTTTCGTTCGTCTATGTAGTCGACAATCAGTTACGCGCTCAGCAAGAGCAAGTTGAGCAGCAAGTTGACAGCGAACGGTAAGCCTGCTGTTGTTGCCCCCGCCCCATGACTCTACGCGAAATTATTTCCACCATTCTGCTTTTTGTACTCTACCTGACGCTCCAGATCCTGATCGTCAGAAACCTGGTTCTGTTCGATTATGGTTTCTGCTTTCTATACGTGGCCTGTATTCTGCTGTTGCCCAATGAGCTAAGCCAAACCGTGGTGTTGCTCATTGCCTTTGCCACGGGTGTCATCGTCGATACGTTCTACAACACGCTGGGTATGCATGCGGCTGCCACAGTGCTTATGGCCTACGTACGTCCGCTGGTGGTGCGTGTACAGATGGCTCAGCGCATTCAGGAAGCACGCGTACTGTTTACACTTCAGGAACTGGGGTTTGTCGATTTTTTCAAATACGTCCTTGTGCTGGTGTTTATTCACCACAGCGCACTGTTTCTTATTGAAGCGGGTAGCTTCAGTCTGCTTATTCCTACGTTGTTCCGGATTGGTGCCAGTGCGGTATTTACCACAATGAGCATTGTACTGATCCAATTCTTCACCCGAAATTAAGTCTGGTTATTCCGGCAAAAAGGGCTTACAACACAAACAGACCATCGTTGGTTCTGCCATTTTGGCCGATTCACGGTATTATTAAACAAAGGTTTGGTTTTTGCGGTATAGTCCTTGTCGGCGACTCCCCATTAGAACGGTTGTTGTGCTTTTCACAAATCAATCGGTAGTCGAGGCTGAACGTTTTTTAACGCCTACTTTTATGTCGACAATGCCCGAAACCATGTCAGACACCACGCCCACACGCGGATATACCGACGATCAGAAATATCAGATCTTCAATAAGGAGTTCATGCCCCACATCGACTCCATGTACAATTTCGCGTTCCGTTTGACGATGGACGAAGACGATGCCAACGACCTCGTGCAGGACACGTATCTGAAGGCTTTTCGCTTCATCTCGTCATTTGAGCAAGGAACTAACGCCAAAGCATGGCTGTTCAGAATCCTGAAGAATAGCTTCATCAACGACTATCGGAAGAAAAGTAAGGAGCCTGCAAAGGTTGATTACCAGGACGTTGAAACGACCTACAATTCCGAAGATTCAGAGACCGAACACACCGTCGACCTGCGGGCCGAGACCGTGTCTGATCTGATTGGCGATGAAGTGGCAACGGCCCTGAACTCGTTGCCGGTTGACTTCCGTACCGTCATTATTCTGTGCGACATTGAAGGCTTTACCTACGAAGAAATGGCCAAGATTCTGGACATTCCCATTGGTACTGTTCGCTCACGGTTGCACAGAGCACGTAACCTGTTGAAAGAAAAGCTGCGCGATTATGCGGCGTCAATGGGATACAACGAAAATATTGACGACTAAAGCGAACTTTTACGATACATACGTTGGTTAGACTGATAGCAACAATATCACTAATCTTGGAATAAATAAAATTTTTCCAATGCAAACGTCATTGCCAAAATCGCCGTCGGAGGTCCCGAGGAGTATGAAACACACGTGTGAGCATCAGTCCGACTGTCTGAAATTTATCCAGATGGTTCTCGATGGTGCTGCGACGGAGAAGGATCTAGACCAACTTCAACGCAATCTGGAGTCTTGCCAACCGTGCATCCAGATGTACCATCTTGAAAAAGAGGTGAAAGCATTGTTGCAAAACCGGATGGAAAAACGATGCTGCCCGGAGCAGCTGATCGAATCGATCCGAACGCGCATCGCCACATTTAGCTAAGTAGCCCTTAAACGGCACCCAATCGGGGTAAGTGAATTGGTTGAGTCATCAGCCCCTTCACTTACCCCGATTCGTTTTTGTACTTTTGACCAAAAAACAGGCTTTGAAAGGTAAACTCATCATCTTCTCGGCTCCGTCCGGTTCGGGCAAAACCACTATTGTTCACCACCTGCTGAACACCAACGCCAACCTGGGCTTTTCGATCTCAGCCTGCACCCGCGACCGTCGGGGCCGCGACGAGCAGAACGGCAAAGATTATTACTTCCTGACGCCCGAGGAGTTCAAACAGAAAATAGATGCCGATGAGTTTGTGGAATGGGAAGAAGTCTACGTAGGCGCTTTCTACGGCACCTTAAAGGCTGAAATTCAGCGACTTTGGGATTCAGGCAAACACGTACTTTTCGATGTTGATGTGCAGGGTGGACTGAAGTTGAAAGAGTACTATGGCGATCAGGCCCTGTCTGTTTTCGTGAAAGTACCCAACGAAGAAACCCTGCGCCAACGGCTGATTGGCCGGGGCACAGAAACCGAAGACAGCCTGTCGAAACGCCTGTTTAAAGTCTATTTCGAGATGTCGTTTCAGGATCGCTTCGACGTAGTGCTGGTTAATGACAAGTTGGAGGAATCACTAGTCAAAGCCCAGAAACTCATCGACGATTTTATTCAGCACGACATCGTTCCTCCCAAGGCGACTGTTATTTAAGTGTATGAACATTGGTCTCTTCTTTGGGTCGTTCAACCCTATTCACATTGGGCACCTGATCATTGCCAACACCATGGCTACAACCACTGATCTGGATCAGGTCTGGTTTGTGGTGTCACCGCAGAATCCGTTTAAAAAGACCAAGAGTCTGCTACATGAGTTTGACCGGCTCGACATGGTAGAGCGTGCCATTGCCGACAATAACCGGCTAAAAGCCACCGACATAGAGTTCTCAATGCCCAAGCCCAGCTACACGATTGATACGCTGGATCGTCTGCGTGAGAAATTTCCGCAGCACACATTTCGGTTAATTATGGGGGAAGACAATTTGGCACAGTTTGCCAACTGGAAAGAGCATGAGCGCATTTTGACAGAAACTGGGCTCTACGTATACCCCCGCCCCGTTCGTGAGCCTACAGCCACGCCCAGCCCGTTCCTGACTCATACTAACGTACGGCTGGTACAATCTCCTTTACTCGACATTTCAGCCACGTTCATCCGCGAGGCCATCCGCACCAACCGGTCTATCCGCTACATGGTGCCGGACGTGGTGGAGGAGATGATTACACGCAAAAAATTTTATTTGTAGCCCTCACGGCACCCCTGCCTGCACCCTGATTTCGGTAACGAGACCAATAGCACTAATCCGCAGGGCAATGCTTTTAGCGGTTGATTTAGCACCCGCATTGTCGCTGCACTGGGGGCCTTTTTCTACATAGTAGACGTAGTACTTTTGGTTACGATCTTCAATCTGATTCACATCAGGCCGACCCAGGTATTTGCCCAGATCGTTGACGTGCATGCCTTTAAGCTGATCTTTAACCTGCTGAAAGTTGGCTAGTTGCTGCTGCCTGTCTCCTTTACAACCGCCCCGGTCGTCGCGCCACGCTTTCAGGTTTAAGGCACCCAGGGTGTCGGGTCCGGCACAACCCAAGCAAAGCAGCAGACTCAACAAAATAATTTCTCTACGTAGCATTCGACAGATGGTATATAAGTGTAGCAAAGCCGTTGAGTTAGTCAACCCATTTACAGGCCTCTAGGGTTAAACAATGTAGGCACCCCGCGACCAAACTGGGTATTATGCCGCCGTACTGCTTTCGTCGCATTGATGAGTGAAGCCAGATTGAATGTAGCCCCAAGGCCAATTCCGGCCAGGCTAGTGACTCCCGATGCAACTAATAATGGTTTAGGGTCGTCACGCTGATACGTCTGTCCATAAGCCACCGTGAGAGGTAATGCTGCAAGTCGAGTACTTGAATAGATAAAGACTACCAAAGGAACGACTGTAGCAATGTTGGTAAAGAGTGCTCTTCGGCTCTGTCGGTGCGCGCGTTTGGCGGGTATACTGACCAGCGAATCGGGCGAGTCCAGCAGCGGAAAATTCCGATCTGTGAGGCGATAATTACCTGACTTAAAGGCGTATTTAGACACGCTCATGAGCGAAAAAACATATTCGGCGGGTCCTTGCCTGGCAGCGAATTCTTGCGCAGCACCCAAGTAATCGACTGTGTCTGTAGGCACCCCGAGCGAATCGGCTTGTTGCGCCAACACGGGCACAGCCATTATCAGGAAACAGCAGGAGTAGACATAGTGCTTCATAGACTCGTTTGTTTCCTTGCTGACCCCTTATTGCACCTGTTCGTTGTAAATGGCTTGCAACAGCGTTTGTCCCACCGCCTTCAGTGTGTTTTTGTCGATGTTGCGCATGTCATCTTCAGCGGTGTGCCAGTCGGGGAAGAAGCTGCCCGTGACGGTGCTAAGGTGAATGATGTCGACGGTGGGGATCTTGGCAATCAGGTTGGGGGCCATGTGATCGTCGGTGATGGGGCCGCCGTTTAGTTCGGGGAAGTATTGGCCATAGCCCAACCGGCTGGCGGTGCTCCAGAGCGTTTGCACTACGCTGGGGGCATACTGCATAGAATAACCTTCCCGCAGGAACGTGGCTCCTTTAGCACCAACCATGTCGAGCAGTACGCCGTAATAAGCCGTGTAGCCCGGTTTGTGCGGATTTTTGGCCCAATGCCGCGAACCTAAGCAAAAGCCAATGTAGTCGAACTGGCCACTAGCCGCTTCGGTATCACCCACAGCTTTGTCGCCGTCACCCCAGTCTTCGGCATCGAAAAAGATCAGGTCAACACCTACAGCGGGTTTGGTTTTAGCCTGCTGAATGGTCCGGGCCATTTCGAGCAACACCGCCACGCCACTGGCTCCATCGTTGGCGGCGGGCACGGGTTTCTTCACATTGGCCGGAATGCTGTCATGGTCGGAGAAGCGGCGCGAATCCCAGTGCGATGAGAAGAAGATACGCTTGGTGGCCCTGGGGTTGATAACGCCGATGATATTACGTCCTTTTACCGTGATGCCGTCCCAGCCTTTCACCGTGAAAGGCTGCTCAATTATCTCTACCCCATACGATTTCAGCTTAGCCACGATATAGTCGCCCCCCCGTTCGTGGGCGGGGGTGTTGGGTACCCGCGGGCCAAAGGCCAGTTGCTGTTCAATACTCTTGTAGGCTGAATCGCCCGAAAAAGCAGGTGCGGCCATCATAGCTGGCTCGGACGAGGTAGATTCCGTTGATTTTTTGCCGCTGTCGCCGCAGGCGAAGATGGTAGCAGCCAAAGCAGCAGCAAGGATGTATTTGGTCATATCATGATTGTCAATGAATTATCTCTATTCTTCATACGCCCAGTCGATGCGGTGTTTCATGTCGCGGATAACCAGACCCTGGCTCTTGAAATACGAACGTACCTGATCAAGCTACGGCGTAGCCAGTTAAAGCTCGGTACTGGGGTGGGTGGAAGCCTAAAACAATAGCTTCTCTGGCAATGCCCCGGTTTACGAGGTCTTCAGCGACGTGTAGTTCGGTTGTGTTTTCCAAAAGCCAGACTTTACCGTCTGCTTTTAGTTGAATATGGATCAATAATGTATCAACGAATCGGCTAGGAGTGGCCCAACCCACTGCTACCAGTTGATAATGATGATTGTCACGATCTGCGATAACCAGCCGCCGATACTCTTCACCACTGATTTCCTGATCTTGATGTTCACTCAAGTACTGGCTGATAATCAAGGCATAATGACTTATTTGTTGTGCGCTATCCATTTCACAATCTGCTTATTGAGTGGTTCGTAAACAACAAAATTGAGCTTGTAGCGCTCGGCAACTACCTCAAAAACACGCTGACGGCTCATTCGTTCGTAGGTTGGTTCAGGGATGGCGAGGTATAAAAGGCGATCTGGCTCCTGCAAATCGAGATTAACCTGATATACCAGCATCTGACCTACAGCACTATGAAAATCGTAGATCAGCGAATCACCAAGGAAACTTTTCACCTCTACAGCTATTTTTTCGATTCCTCGTTCAGCGGTAATCAGCCTCTCAGCACCGAGATCCACTGTCAATGCATCTTTGAGCAAATCGGTCATGAGTCGGTATCCGTCATGCGTAACCGACCATCCATCGGTAAGTAAGGCCTGCCGAACGGCCTCGTGAAAGAGGTCCTTTGCCATTACTCTTCGTACGCCCAATCGATGCGGTGTTTCATGTCGCGGATGACCAGACCCTGGCTCTTGAAATACGAACGTACCTGATCCACTTTGTCGTACAGACGTTGGGTTTTGTACTCCCGGTACAGGTCCAGCATACCGCTTACCATCGCGGTCTGATCACGAGAGGTTTCTTCTTTCAGGCCCAGCACATCTTCAAAAAACTGGACGAACGTAGTCTGTAATTGCGTGAAGGCGGCCTCGCCCAGCTGCCCCATCGATACTTGTTTAGTGTCGAGCTGATTGATTTTTTTCAGCAAGCTAAACAGGTGGCCAATAGCTACGGCGGTGTTCAGGTCGTCGTTTAGGGCGTTGTACAGAGCCTGACTGTCGCGGGTAATCTCTTCGCCGTGTTTGTGGTCAATAGCCGCCCCTTCTTCCGCCTCAAACGTCATACCTTTCAACAGCCGAAGGCCATTTACAAGCCGCCGGTAGCCTTTTTGGGCTGCTTTGAGCGCTTCGTTCGAAAAGTCAAGCGTGCTGCGGTAGTGCGACTGAAGCATGAAAAACCGTACTGTCATGGGCGAATAGGCCTGGTCAAGCAGCGGGTGCGTACCGGCAAACAACTCCGACGGCAGGAACGAGTTGCCCAGCGACTTACTCATTTTCTGACCATTCACAGTCAGCATGTTTGAGTGCATCCAGTAGCGTACGGGGTCGTGATCGTTGAGGCCGTGGCCCTGCGCAATCTCGCATTCGTGGTGCGGAAACTTCAGGTCCATACCCCCACCGTGAATATCGAACTGCGTACCCAAATACTTGGTGCTCATGCAGGTACACTCCAGGTGCCAGCCCGGAAAGCCCATGCCCCAGGGTGATTTCCAGCGCATGATATGCTCCGGCGAGGCGTTTTTCCAGATCGCAAAATCGAGCGGGTTGCGCTTCTCCGACTGCCCGTCAAGTTCACGGGTTTCGTTGAGCAGATCGTCCAGAATTCGGCCCGACAGTTTGCCGTATTGCCCCCCTTCACGGTTGTACTGCTCAATATCAAAATATACCGAGCCGTTCGATTCGTAAGCCAATCCCTTGTCGATCAACGCTTTTACCGCTTCGATCTGCTCAATCATATGGCCCGTAGCAGTGGGTTCAATGCTCGGCGGTAGGGCATTGAAGGTCGCCATGACGCTGTGAAAATCGAGGGTGTAGCGCTGTACAATCTCCATCGGCTCCAGCTTTTCGAGCTTCGCCATCCGACCAATCTTGTCTTCGCCCTCGTCGCTATCACCTACGAGGTGACCCACGTCGGTGAGGTTACGGACGTAGCGCACCTTGTAGCCAATGTGGGTCAGATAGCGAAACAGCGTATCGAACGACAGGAACGTGCGGACGTTGCCCAGGTGAACATAGTTATACACCGTTGGTCCACAAACGTAGAGTCCTACGTTGGGCGCACTGATGGGTTCAAACCGTTCCTTCTGCCGGGAAAGCGTATTGTAAAGCGTAAGAGATTGCATGGAACAAAAATAGGGTTCAAGGTCCAAGGTTCAAGCGGTCCGCCGCTACGGGTCCAAAGTTGTACGAGCTTAGGTGAGATGTTGCTCCGGTAGCGTAACCTTAAACGTTGGACCTTGAACCTTGAACCCTATTTTTGCTCTATGCAATTGCTTGAAGTAGGCACTGATGCCGCCCTCCGTCGGGAATTTCTCGAATTACCCGTTCGGCTTTACAAGAATGATCCCTGCTGGATTCGTCCGCTCGATGATGACCTCGAGAGTGTATTCGACCCGAAGCGTAATAAGCTGTTTGAAACGGGCGAGTGCATCCGGTGGGTGCTGAAAAACGAGGCCGGACAAACCATCGGGCGCGTGGCCGCATTTGTGAACGGCAAAACAGTAAAGGCCGAGAAAGACCAACCGACCGGTGGCATGGGCTTTTTTGAGTGCATCGACGACCAGAAAGCCGCGTTTTTTCTCTTCGATACTTGCCGCGACTGGCTGGCTGCGCGGGGTATGGCAGCCATGGAAGGCCCGATTAATTTCGGCGACCGCGACCGGTGGTGGGGCCTGCTGGTGGAAGGTTTCGACAAAGAGCCCAACTACGGCATGCCCTACACGAAGCCCTACTACGTACCCTTTTTCGAGGCGTATGGCTTCCAGGATTATTTCCAGCAGCACACGTTTTCATTAGCCATCAACTACGACGAACTGATGGCCAACGGGATGCAGCAAAAAGTGCTGGATCGGGCGCAGGCCATTCTCGATAACCCCGAATACACGTTCGAGCATATTCAGAAAGACAAGCTGCCCCAATACGCCGCCGACTTCGCCGAAATCTACACCAAAGCCTGGGCCAAAATTCTGGGCACGCCCGACATGACCACCGACAAGGCCCTGAAGCTGATGCAGCAAATGAAGCCGGTGATGGAAGAAAACCTGGTCTGGTTTGGCTACCACGGCAGCGGCCCAACCCGAAAGCCGGTGGCATTTTTCATTATGCTGCCCGAACTAAATCAGTATTTTAAGCACGTCAACGGTAAGATGAACCTGCGCGGAAAGCTGACGTTTTTATATCATAAACTACTGAAACCCACCAACAAAGCCTTTGGCGTGATCTTCGGCGTGGTGCCCGACTTTCAGGGTAAAGGTATTGAATCGGCTATTGCCATTGCGTATCCTTCGCGTGAGGTATGGGGCGGCAAGAAGCACCAGTTCAACGCCCTGGAGCTAAACTGGATCGGCGATTTCAACGTGCGCATGATCCGTTTCTCCAAAATGCTCGGTGGCAAAATCAGCAAACGCCATATCACCTACCGGTATTTGTTTGATCGCAACGCTGAGTTCAAACGACATAAAGTAATCTGAAAGCTGTTTGTGTGTTTGTTCGTTTGGTTGTTGGCCGACGCATGGATTGCTAATGCGTCAGCCAACAACCAAACGAACAAACACACAAACTATCAAACATGGTTGGTCGCCATCTCGATATAGCGTTAGACAGGGGGTATTTTCGGATGCACCAGTACGTATTTACGTGCCAGTACCTGATGCTCGACGATACCGTTTGCCCCGTGCATTGGCTGCGGGTCGACCTCCGGCGGGTGCAGTTTGGCAAAAGCCAGCGGCAGTTGATCAACCGTAATAAGGCCTTTTCGGTATCGGTAACGCCCCTGACGCTGACCGGCGAGCTGACCGGCCTCTACGCCCGCTACCGGGCCAGCATTGACTTCGACGCGCCCGAATCGGTCGAGGCTTCGCTCTTCGACGGAGCACCCACCAGCAGCAGTACGTTTGATACCTACGTGATGAACGTCCGCGATGGTGACCGGCTGATTGCAGCGGGTATTTTCGACAAAGGGATGCGGACCATTGCAGGCATCATGAATTTCTATGACCCTGACTATAAGCGGTATAGCCTGGGTAAGTACCTGATGCTGCTGAAGATCAACTTCGCCCAACAACAGCAATACGACTACTATTACCCCGGCTACGTGGTGAGCTACTACCCCAAATTCGACTACAAGATCGCCGCCGCCGAATCGGCCACTGAAGTCCTCGACACCATCAGCGACCGGTGGTTGCCCTTTTCGTGGGAAACGGTAGAAGAATTAGCCGCGGAATTGATGCGGGAATAGAGCATTAAGTTTTTAATTTTAACGCTCACAAAGTACACAAAAAAATCCTAAAACATTATTTAATGAATCTAATTTATGGAAACCAAAATTCTTCAACTCTCCAATTAAATGGATCTATTTTAGCTCTTAGTTGTTTAATAAGCATCCAATAAGAATCTTCACTCAATTGAGTCCAATTCACTTGTTTTAAGTGTCCTAAGCCATCTATTTTATCGGCGATATTTGTCAATAAAACTCTATCTATAGGAGGGTGGATAACCTCACTCTTCGTACAACTTCCTGAATTACAAATGATTACTGAAGTTTTTAAATATATAGATATAATTTTAGCTGCCTGTCCATACGAAGCACTAATTCCTACTTTACCAAACTCGTTTATAATTTCTTGAGCGCAAAATTTGTGAAATGAGTCAAACTCGGCTATCGAATATATTTCGTCGCTTTTTACGAAATTTCTTAGACCTGAAGCATTAATTGCATGTTTGATACTTTTTGTATTGGTAAAATTACGCTGTACCGCCCTAGCGGCTGTCCAAGTTGCATAATTATGTCTGTGTAGGTCAAAACTATAATCATTCATAGCGATGTA
Source organism: Fibrella rubiginis (assembly GCF_017353185.1). Taxonomy (GTDB): domain Bacteria; phylum Bacteroidota; class Bacteroidia; order Cytophagales; family Spirosomataceae; genus Fibrella; species Fibrella rubiginis. The sequence goes on from NZ_JAFMYV010000003.1 coordinate 568,258, forward strand.
TATTTGGTATGGGCGTTTGAAGTGAAGGCAATATATAATAAAGTCACGAAGAAAATAGTGATGTTAACCCCTTTGGTCACTCCAAAGCCCACCTCGCCCTTCATAACCCCGCCCGCCTGCCTTACCTTTGCCGTTTCAATCAAGACACACAGCATGAGTTTACTAACGGTTGGGTCCGTGGCGTTTGATGCGCTGGAAACCCCCTTCGGCAAGACCGACAAGATCATTGGCGGGGCCGCTACCTACATCACCCTCTCGGCATCGTATTTTACCAAAGACAATAACCTCGTGGCCGTAGTGGGCGACGATTTCCCGCAATCCATGATCGACACGCTCGTGAGCCACGGTGTGAACGTCGACGGGCTGGAGATTCGGCAGGGCGAGAAAACGTTTTTCTGGTCGGGCAAGTATCACGATGACATGAACACCCGCGACACGGTGGAGGTGCAGTTGAACGTGATGGAACATTTCGACCCCATCATTCCCGACCAATACCAGGATTGCCAGTACCTGATGCTGGGCAACACCGCCCCGGCCATTCAGCACATGGTGGTGAAGCGGATGAAAAACCGCCCAAAACTGATCGTTTTGGACACCATGAACCTCTGGATCGAGATTGCCAACGCCGACCTAAAAGCCCTGCTCCGTGACGTAGATGTGCTGGTGCTGAACGACGAAGAAGCCCGCCAACTCACCGGCGATTATGCTCTGGTACGCGCGGCGGCCACCATTAAGGCCATGGGACCCAAAACGGTGATCATCAAAAAAGGCGAACACGGCGCGCTGCTTTTCCACGAAGACCGAATCTTTGCCGCCCCGGCCCTGCCGCTGGAAGAAGTGTTCGATCCCACCGGCGCGGGCGACACCTTTGCGGGCGGTTTCATCGGCCACCTCGCCAACACCGACGATATCTCTTTTGATAACATGAAACGCGCCGTGATCTACGGCTCAGCCATGGCCTCGTTCTGCGTCGAGAAGTTCGGTGCCGAACGCATTCTGAACCTCTCAAAAGAAGAAATCCAGGAGCGCGTTAACCAATTCGTACGGCTGTCGGCGTTTAGCGTGGACATGTAAAGCGAGTTTAACGTTTAACGTCCAATGTCTAAAGTTAGCTGACCAGTCCGCCGGTACGGCCAGAGTACGCCTGCGTCAGCTAACTTTAGACATTGGACGTTAAACTCACTCCTATTGCTTCTGGAAAAACCGCAACGCTTCCAGGTGCACGTCGATGTCTTTGGGGTAGTCGTGTTTGCCGCCGATGACTTTCAGGAGAACCACGTCGGGTTTGCCGGAAGCGTGGTACGTGTAACGTTCGATGGTGCGGCCATCGGTGGGGTCGGTGTCGGGGAGTTTTTCCAGGGTCGGCTGGCCTTTATACTGTGCTAAATCGGCCCAGTATGCCAACGTGCGGTCGGTAGAGAGCACGTTGCCCATGTTCATGTTTTTACCCAGAATAACCGGCCCGCCGTTATAGGGGTTGATGGGGTCTTGAGTGCCGTTAATGATCATGATTGCCACGGGTTGCCCCGTTGCCACGCAATCGAAATTGGTAGAATCGGGCAGGTTGGCAATGATGGCGGTGATAGCCCGGAAGGCATCAGGCATGGTCATGGCCAGTTTGTAGGTCATATGCCCCCCACCCGACGTACCCACGGCAAAGACCCGTTTGGTATCTACATCGTACCGTTTTTTTAGCCGCTGAATCATGCCGTCGAAAAAGGCCTGCTCGTCAACGTCTTCTACGTTGGCCTGCGCGGGCGACGCTTTGCGGCACTCGTTCCAATAATTTTTATAAGCCGACGGATATACCACCAGCGTGTTGTTGGTCCGCGCTACGCTGTCCATCGCCACCGCCGAACGCATCATGTCGCGCCCATTGCCACCCGACCCATGCAATACGAAAACAAGGTTCGGTTTACGCAATGGTCTGGTTGGTGTGTTGTAGTAAAACGACCGGTAGTTGTTTTCAATCAGTATGGAATCTTTAGTAATTTGAGCGTGTGCGTAGTTAAGAAACAGACTGATAGGCAGGAAAAGAGCAAGCCGTTTGTTATTAATTTTTATCATAATTAGCTGTCTGATGTCAGAATAATGGCTTGCATTAACGGGCCAATATGTGTTTAAAATGATCCAAGCGAATGACATTAATTTGGGGATATTCTCGCTCTTTTAATACATTGAAATCAGAGTCATTGCTTACCAAATAATCAGCACCTGAAGCAAAGGCCACGTCAGCAAATTTATCGTCGTCAGGGTCATTCCTTACCATCAGCCACTTAAAACTAGCTTCCACATGAATCACGTGAGGGGCTGAAGCCAATAGTTTGAGTACGTTTTGCGCAAGCGAAGGGCTGTAAAATTCACTCAACTTTTCCTCATACTCTGTCAAAATTTCCTGGCTGACCACCCAGTCAAAAGCACGCTCTGTGAAGGCAGTATACAGCCAATAGTGGTCACTCAAGCGGGGGATAGCAGCGATCAGACAGTTTGTATCAATGACAACACGCATAGTTTATTGAGCAGTGCGTCGCGATTGATTCAATACCCGATCAAGATCTTCCTGTGAATAGCCTTTCTGTTGCATGATCTCGTCAGCCTCATTTCCTATCAACTCGCTGTAATAGTCCATTAGTAGCTGGTGCACTTTATCCAACTCGGCTGGCTGCATTGGCCTGTCGAAGAGCCGCATAAGTGATACTTGCACAGAATTGGGGCGGTTAGCAGTTGTAAGCATGGCAAAAGATATTGTTAGCGTAATTACACGTAGTTATATGCAATTACGCTAACAATTCTTTGTTTATTCCCGTTTGCTCACACCAATTCGGCCCAGCATGACGGCCAGACCGACAAAGGCCAGCGCACCCAGCAGCATATAGCCACCTTCGCCCAGTACGCTGGCTAAAGCAGGCTCAAGGGAGAGCCTGGCCAGTGAGTTGAATACGTTGTCGTTAACGGAAAGCAGGGCTACTAGTACCCCCGCCAGCGCACCGCCCGCTACCAGACCCGTAGCGAAAAGGTTACCCCGGCTGAGGTCTTCGTCCTCTACCGATTTGTTGGCGCTTTTGGTGCGCCAGTCGGTGAAGGCTTTCACGCAGCCACCAGCAAAAATGGGCAAGGTGGTCGACAGGGGCAGGTATAGACCCACAGCAAACGCCAACGCACTGACGCCCACCAGCTCAAACACAAACGCCAGCACAGCCCCCACCAGCACAAACTGCCAGTCGAGGTTAAACGAGAGCAGGCCTTTGATGAGCGTCGCCATGAGCGTACCCTGCGGGGCGGGAAACTTGTCAGTGCCAATGGCGTGGGTAATGCCCTTTGCCACCAGGTCAGGCGTGGGTATGTCGAGAAGTTTGACCGTGGCCCCCACGACCAGCGACGACACCACCACGCCCACCAGCAGGGCCAGTTGCTGCGACCGCGGCGTGGCCCCCACCAAGTAGCCTGTTTTCAGATCCTGCGAGGTGGCCCCGGCGTTGGCAGCGGCCACGCAAATAAGGCTACCCACCACCAGTACGGCGGGTTCGTAGGTACGCCCCGTGAGACCTATACCAATGAAAATCAGAGCCGTACCCATAATGGTGGCGATGGTCATACCCGACACCGGCGACGAACTTGACCCGATCAAACCCACAATGCGGCTGGCAACGGTGACAAAGAAAAAGCCGAATACCAGTACCAGAATGGCAATCAGCAGCTTAGTCAGATATGTGTCGCCGGGAATTTGGGGGAGCAGCACCATCAGCAGGGCCAGTACCACACAGCCGACAATGACAAAGCGGCCACTCAGTTCTCGATCCGTACGCAAAACGCCACCGGGTTGCCCGGCCAGTTCGGCATTAGAACCGGCTCCTTTTCCGATAGACGCTTTAAACGAAGACACGATGGTCGGGATGGTTTTCAGCAAGGTCATAAAACCGCCCGCCGTAACAGCCCCGGCCCCGATCTGGCGAATGTAGGCGCGGTAGATGGCGGCGGCAGTATCGGTAAACGTTTTGGTTTCGGGGTGCCAGCCGCCGGGACCACCCGCTTTGGTGAGGTCAGCGAGGTAGCCGAGTTTATTCAGCTGCAGGGCGATGGTTTCACCCGGCACTACTGAGGCCAGCAGCGGAATGATACCCAGCCACGCCAGAAAACCGCCGCCTACCAGCACCGCCGAAATACGAAAACCAATAATGTAGCCCACGCCCAGGTACTCCGGCGTGATCTCACCCGCCACCTGCGCCGAGGGGAAATAGCGGTTGGCCTGCTTGGTGGCCCAGACCGGCACTTCGGCAATCACATGCAGTACTTTTTGTAGTGCGGCATATAAAAAAGCCACGCCCAGCCCCAGATAGGCCGTTTTGGCAAAGTCGCCACCTTTTTCACCCGCGATAAGTACTGAAGCACAGGCGGTGCCTTCGGGATACGGCAGGGTGTCGTGCTCCTGCACAATTAGCGACCGACGCAGGGGCACCATCATGAGCGTGCCCACCAGCCCGCCCACAATAGCAAGGGTCAGAATAGTCCAGTAGTTAAAGAAATCGGCAGAGGCGCCGTCGGTGAGGAAGAGAAAGCCGGGCATGGTAAACACCACCCCCGACGCGATGCTTTCGCCGGCCGAACCAGTAGTCTGGATGATGTTATTTTCCAGGATGGTAGTACCCAGAAACCGCCGCCCCAACGAGATAGCCAGCACCGAAATGGGTATCGATGCCGACACCGACAGGCCCGCTTTGAGGGATAGATAGACTGTGGCAGCCCCAAAGAGCACGCCAAAGAGCGCACCCACCACGATGGCTTTCATCGTCAATTCGGCAGGAGATTCAGATGCAGGGATGTAGGACAAGGAAAGGGAGTTTAAAGTTTATGGTACAAAGTCCAAAGTTGCTTCGCCTTATGGTAATTCCAAGCACAGGCGGTGCAACTCGGTCAATGAAAAATGCATCATTTGGTTCTTAGGCCATACCCATGAAAAAACTAGCTGTTGCTTTGCTGCTCTTGCTGATTGCCTGTCGCCAAACGGCCACTACGCCAACCCCGGCGCCCCCCGTTGCCTATAACTTCAAGGCTGTTGATCAACTGGTTACAGACAATATTGGCTTGTATAATAACAGTGTGGCGGTCTTGGTGTCTCAGAGTGGTCAGGTTATCTACAAAAAGAATGTGGTCTTCGATGAGAACACGTCGCGCAACATTGCCTCAGCATTGAAGTGGTTGTCGGGTGCTGTGATCATGGCACTGGTCGATGAGCAAAAACTGGCTCTGACAGATACGCTGGGGAGGTTTCTGCCTATCTTCACGAAGTATAAAAAAGGCAACATTACCATCCGGCAGTTATTTTCGCACACCTCCGGTTTCCCCGGCGACTCACCACAAGGCTACGAAAACAGCCGAACGCTGAGTCTTGCACAAGCCGTTGATTCACTGGCCGTTTACACCAAGCTCATCAACGCGCCGGGCACGACTTTCTACTACGGTGGGGTGGGTATGCAAATTGCCGGACGTGTAGCCGAGGTAGTATCGGGAAAAGCCTGGCAGACGCTGTTCAACGAGAAGATCGGCACACCCTGCGAACTTCAGGCCACTTACAACCCCGGCAATCCGGGCAACCCACTCATCGGCGGTGGCGTGGTCACGTCGGCGCGGAGCTACCTGAATTTTCTGGAAATGCTGACGAACAGCGGTCTCTATAATGGTAAACGAGTGCTAAGCGAAGCCGCCGTGAAAACGCTGATTACTGACCAGACTAACAATGCCACGATTCAGTACACGCCCTATCCGGCCAATCTGTATTCGCCTTACAAAACGGCACCCGTGCGCTACGGCATCGGCAATTGGCTCGATGTGGTCGATGGCTCTGGAGCAGTGGTTGAAAGCAGTAGTCCAGGTGCATTTGGCACCCACCCCTGGATTAACTACAAAACCAAAACCGCCGGCATCATCTTCACCTTCGCCGATTTTAAAACCACCCAACCCGCCAGCCTGCAAATTCGCGAGGCTATTCGGAGTATTGTGAAGTGAGTTTACTGTTTTTGTCATCCCGACAAAGGAGGGATCTACTTTCCTCATTCAAAGCCTATTTGTAGGAAAGTAGATCCCTCCTTTGTCGGGATGACAAAAACAGTAAACAGCAAACAGAAGATAGAAAACTCACTTTAAGTATCCCGCCATTTCCTGCTGAATGGCCTTCGCTTCGGCGGCGGCGGCCTGGGCGAAATCGGGGCCTGATGAGGCGTAGAGGATACTACGCGACGTATTGACGAGCAGGCCACCGTCGGGGGTAAGCCCGTTTTTCGATACCTGTTCCAGCGAACCGCCCTGCGCACCCACGCCCGGCACAAGCAGAAAATGGTGGGGGGCCAACTCGCGAATGTGGGCAATCTGTTCAGCCTGGGTGGCCCCTACCACAAACATCAATTGCTCATGAGTGGCCCAGGACTGCGCTTTCTCGATAACCGTTTCGTACAATTCCTGCGTTTCATTGTCAACGAGTTGTCGCTGAAAATCGGCACTGCCGGCGTTGCTCGTCAGGGCCAGCAGGATCACCCATTTGCCCGGGTAATTCAGAAACGGCAGCACCGAATCGTGCCCCATGTAGGGTGATACGGTGACGGCGTCGAAGTCAAGACCGGCGGCGCTTTTGTCGAAAAAGGCACGGGCATACAGGTCTGAGGTATTGCCAATGTCGCCGCGCTTAGCGTCGGCGATAGTGAAGCAATCATCAGGGATATAGTCGAGGGTTTTTTGCAGGCTTTCCCAACCGCGCGGACCCTGCGCTTCGTAAAAAGCAATGTTCGGTTTATAGGCAACTGCATACTCGACAGTGGCGTCGATGATGGCCTTGTTGAAGGCAAAAACAGGGTCTGGATCGTCCAGCAGGTGTTTTGGCAATTTCGTCAGGTCGGTATCGAGGCCAACACAGAGGTATGATTTTTTCGATTTAATAAGTGCCGAGAGTGCCTGATAATTCATAGGGATGTGGCCGTGTTTACTGCTTTTCCACAATCAAAAGTACGAACGTAGGGCAGGGAAGTCTATTTTTGCGATTGATTCGTCCTCGAAATAACCCATGCAAGTACGTCCAACGGCCATCGACGGCCTCATCGAATTAACACCCCGCATTTTTCACGATGAGCGCGGGCACTTTTTCGAGTCCTACAACAAGCCGCTGTTCACCTCACTGGGGTTGCCAATGGACTTTGTGCAGGACAATCAGTCATTCTCGACAAAAGGCGTACTGCGCGGTTTGCACTTCCAAAGCGAGCCATTCGCACAAGGCAAACTCGTCCGCGTAATTACGGGCAAGGTACTCGATGTAGTGGTCGACATTCGGCCCGATTCGGCCACGTTCGGGCAACACGAGACATTTGTACTCGACGCCGCCCTGGCCAATATGGTGTGGGTGCCGGAAGGTTTCGCCCACGGCTTTGTAGCGCTGGAAGACAGCATTTTCAGCTATAAATGCACCAATGTCTACAACAAACAGGCTGAAGGGGGTATTCTCTGGAACGACCCCGACCTGGGCATCGACTGGGGCGTCACCAACCCCAACGTCTCCGAAAAAGACCTGATCCTGCCCACGTTCAAGTCGTTGTTTGCAAAAGTCTCGTAGGGGCGACCCGTCGTGGCCGCCCGATCTTGAGCACGACAGTGGCCGCGTAGTATAATCATACAAAAAAGGTCGTTACCAATCTCACACAGATTGGTAACGACCTTTCGCTTTTACGTCTATCAGCGGTCCTTCCGAGTGCGGGCGGCCACGATGGGCCACCTCTACTTTTCAAACATTTCTTCAACCACCTTGCGGCCTACCTTCCGGGCCGAGAGGGGATTTTGGCCTGTTACCAGACGTTCATCTACTTCAATATAGGGCATGTATGGAATAAGCGCCTTGCTGTAGATAGCACCGCGTTGTTTGAGAGCATCTTCGAGCAAAAACGGCACCTCTTCGGCCAACCGCACGATTTTCTCTTCCATATTCGAAAAGCCCGTCACCTGCTTGTTGGCGATAAACGAAGTACCATCTGATAACGTCACGTTGAGCAGGCCAGCCACCCCATGACATACCGCTGACACCATGCCGCCGTGCTCGTAGATGTAGCGCGTAATGGATTGCAGCGTGGCATTATCCGGAAAGTCCCACATCGTACCGTGTCCACCAGTAAAGTAAATGATCTGGTAATCAGCCGGATTGATCTGATCGGGACGCAGAGAGTTGGCCAGTTTCTCCTGAAACGCCGGGTTATGCATCCATTTCTCGTTGGTCGTATCGCGCGATTCTATACTACGCTCGTCGAGCGGAATAGGCCCGCCATTGGGGCTGACAAAATCGAACTGAATATTCCGATCCTGCAATTCGTCGTAGAAATGGGTGGCCTCGCTCAGCCACAGACCCGTTTTTTGGGGCTTGGTGGGGTAATCAGTGTGGTTGGTGCAAACGATCAGGGCTTTCATACGCAGCGAGCTAGTCAGATGGGAGTGGCAAGATAGGGAAGGTTTGAGTTTAAGGTTTAATGTCTAAGGTCTAAAGTTGCTTCGCATGGTAAACGGGAGATGCCGCACCGATTCGGTAAGCGGCGGACCGGCAAAGCAACGTTAGACCTTAGACATTAAACCTTAAACTCAAACCTTCCCCTTCAAAAAGTCAGCCGTGTAGCTCACCCCTTCTTGCAGCCTCACCATTTGTTCGGGGGTGCCGGTGAAGGTAACGTACCCACCGGCATCGCCGCCTTCTTTACCCAGGTCAATGACGTAGTCGGCCGATTTGATCACCTCCATGTTGTGCTCGATGATGATGACCGAATCACCCTGATCCACCAGCGCGTTGATGGCTTTGAGCAGCTTACGGATGTCGTGGAAGTGCAGGCCCGTGGTGGGTTCGTCGAAAATAAAGAGCGTCTGACCCTTGTTTGGGTTGCCCTTGCCCAAAAACGACGCCAGTTTCACCCGTTGCGCCTCTCCACCCGACAACGTATTGGCCGATTGCCCCAAGCCGATATAGCCCAGGCCCACTGCCTGCAACGGAGCGAGTTTGTCGGCCATTTTGGGGTCAGCGGTTTTGAAAAAGTCAACGGCCTGATCAACGGTCATGTCCAGAATATCCGACACGTTTTTGTCCGAAAGCGTTACCTCCAGCACCTCCTGTTTAAAGCGTTTGCCGTTGCAACCTTCGCACTTCAGGTAGATGTCGGCCATAAACTGCATCTCCACTTTTACCTCGCCTTCACCCTGACAAACCTCGCAACGCCCACCATCGACGTTGAACGAAAAATGGCTTGGTTTGTAGCCCCTTGCTTTTGAAACAGGCTGATCGGCCATAACCTGCCGGAGGTAATCATAGGCTTTGATATACGTAACCGGGTTCGACCGGCTCGATTTACCAATGGGGTTCTGATCGATCATTTCGATGGCCGAAATCCGATCCAGCGACCCTTTCAACTCGGTGTATTTGCCCGCCTCTTCGCCCGTGTCACCTTTCAGTCGGCACAAGGCCGGAAACAGTACCCGCCGAATCAGGGTGGACTTACCCGACCCCGACACACCCGTGATTACGGCCATGGTGTTGAGCGGAAACTTCACGTCGACGTCTTTGAGGTTGTTCTCGCGGGCACCCGTCAGCTCCAGCCAATGCGTCGGCACACGCCGATACGTGGGCACGTCCATTTTCTCGCGCCCCGTGAGGAAGTCGAGGGTGTAGGAAGGAAAAGAGGAAAGGGGGAAGGGAGGAACGGAGGAACGAGTTTGCTCTGCGTTACCATGGCCATAACCCATTTCTCCATTTCTCCTTTCCTCCTTTCCTCCTTCAATTTCCTCCCACGTTCCCTGCCAGACCAGGTTACCGCCGCCGCTACCGGCTTCGGGGCCGATGTCGATGATCTGATCAGCGGCGCGCATGACCTCTTCTTCATGCTCCACCACAATCACGGTATTGCCCATGTCGCGGAGGGTTTCCAGCACACTCACCAGTCGCTGCGTGTCGCGTGGGTGCAGGCCAATACTGGGTTCATCCAGAATATACATCGACCCCACCAATGCCGAACCAAGCGACGTAGCCAGCTTAATGCGCTGGTATTCACCACCCGACAAGCTGTTTGTGAGTCGGTTAAGGGTCAGATACCCCAGCCCTACGCGCTCCATGTAGTCGAGGCGATTCTGGATTTCAACCAGAATCCGGTCGGCCACGCGGCGCAGGTTGGTGGGCAGTTGGAGGTCACGGAAAAACTGCGCTGTGGTAGCCAGGGGGAGCAGCACGAGGTCAGTGATGCTCTTACCACCTACTTTCACGAAGCTGGCGTCGCGGCGCAGGCGTGACCCGCGACATTCGGGGCAGACGGTTTTGCCCCGGTAGCGCGACATCATTACCCGGTACTGCACCTTAAACGACTGGCTTTCTACGAAGTCGAAAAAGCCGTTCAGACCCGTAAAATAGCTGTTGCCCGTCCAGAGCAGTTCCTGCTGTTGAGGCGTCAGTTCTTTATAGGGGCGATGAATGGGAAAGTCGAACCGAATACCGTTGCGGAGCAGGGGTTTCATGAACTCTTCGCTCATTTTTTCACTTCGCCAGGGCGCAATGGCTCCCTCAAAAATCGACAGATTTTTGTCGGGAATAACCAGGTCGGGGTCAATGCCCAATACCTTACCGAAGCCATCGCAACGGCGGCAGGCACCGTAGGGGTTATTGAACGTGAACAGGTTTACGCTCGGCTCTTCAAAAGCGATATCGTCGAGTTCAAACCGGTCCGAAAACGTGCGCGACTCGCCTGACCCAACCACCTGCACCCGGCACGAACCGTCACCTTCGCTGAAGGCAGTCTGCACCGAATCGGAGTAGCGATATTGCGTTTCCTCGTCGGGCTGGCCACTTTCATCAAAAATAACCGTACCCCGATCAATCAGGATTTCCAACGTCGCATCGGGCGATGGCAACAAGTCAAGGACTAAATCACCTTCTCGGCCTTCATCAGCTAGTTTGCCAGCTCCTTCCAGAAGGTCTTCAATCTGGAATACTTCGCCATCAGCTACCAGACGGGAATACCCCTTCTGAAGCAGGATTTTCAACTCACTGACCACGGTTCGGTCTTCGCGGGGACGAAGCGGAGCCATAATCAGCACCCGCTCATTTTCGGGTTGGGCGAAGATGAAATTAACCACGTCGGTAACGGTATCTTTCTTCACCTCACCCCCCGAAATAGGCGAGTAGGTGATGCCTACCCGGGCAAACAGCAGTTTCAGATAATCGTAGATCTCTGTCGACGTGCCCACGGTAGAGCGCGGGTTGCGTGAAGTCACTTTTTGCTCAATGGCAATGGCCGGCGACACACCCTTGATGTATTCCACCTCCGGCTTTTCCATCCGGCCCAGAAACTGCCGGGCATAGCTGCTGAGGCTTTCCACATACATGCGCTGCCCTTCGGCAAAGAGCGTATCAAACGCCAGCGATGATTTGCCTGACCCCGATAAGCCCGTGACCACTACCAGCTTGTTGCGGGGAATGGCCACGTCAATATTCTTCAGATTATGTACCTTCGCCCCCTTAATAATGATGAACTGCTTAGGGTCGAGGTGATCAACCGAATCGTTTTGTACTGCTGGCAAAACGTCGGTTTCATTAGTTTGCATCATGCGTTGGATTGGGGTAACCTTATCTAATTTTCAACGGAAATTCACGGCGGTAGGTTCTATTTCACCAATGTCATTCTACCAGGAAGATATGTACCGGTTGCTGGCGGCCCTGCTTATTGGCGGGCTGATTGGTGCCGAGCGCGAGTACCGATCCAAGGCCACTGGATTCCGCACCATGATTATGATTTGCGTGGGTGCAGCCCTGTTCACCATGATCTCAACCCGCTTCGGCGACAGCCGCATTGCGGCCAACATTGTGCAGGGCATCGGCTTTTTGGGGGCAGGCATTATCTTCAAGGAAGAGAGCCGCGTAAAGGGCCTCACCACCGCCGCCACTGTCTGGGCCGTGTCGGCACTGGGCATGAGTATCGGCGGGGGCTATTACGATATTGCACTGGTTGGTTTCGTGCTTATCATGGGGTCGTTGCTGTTTCTGAGCAAGCTCTCTTACCGCATAGCCCGGCTAAACCAAACACGTGAATATAAGGTTGTTACAGCGTATAAGAACAAGACTCTAAACCAGTACGAACGTATATTTATCGAGTCGGGCCTGTCGCCAAGCCGGGGTCCACAGCAGCGCATTGGCAACGAAATAAGCGGTCGCTGGAAGGTGTCTGGTCCCGAGAAAGCGCACGAGAAATGCATTAAGCGCCTTCTTAATGACCCCGACGTAAAGGAGTTTGTGTTTTAACCCCACCTTCATGCGAAAGACCATATGTCTGACGTTATTCATCTTGATTTTTGACTAATAACCGCCCCGGCGGACAACCATGAGATCCATCTATCGTTTACTGCTGTTTATATCATTGTTGAGCAGCGGCGTTGCCTACGGCCAAATTTCGGAAGACCCCGAAGAGCGCCGCGAACAGGGCCAAAGCCCGCTTAAATCACAAACGCCGGAAGGCAATCCACTGCCTTTCAAAGACCGACTGCGGTTTGGCGGGGGGATTTCAGCGCTACAATTCAACCCGTTTAGTATTGGCGTGTCGCCCGTGGTGGCTTATCAGGCAAGCGAACACCTGGTGTTGGGTGTAGGCGTGGGGTATACGTACTCGAATTACAAAAACTATTTCGGTGGTAACCTGAACCAGTATTCAGGCCGGGCTTTCGCCATGTACGAAATCATCCCGTCGATCCTGCCAAACCTGTACGCACACGTCGAACTCGACCAGCGTTCGTATAGCACCACAGATCAGCTTACCGTCAACGGGCGCACTACGGGTTCGGCAACGGCCACCTGGGTTGGCGCTACGTATTCACAGCCTATTGGCCGGTTGTTTGCCGCGAATTTGTCATTTCTATACAACCTGAACTACGCCAATAATGCAGACAATTATCTGCTTTTTGGTAATCAGCCTTATACAATTCGCATCTCGTTTTTCTGATTTGTTGAAGTATCCCTCAAACAACAAGAGCCACTCAGTGAGTGGCTCTTGTTGTTTGAGGCCTGTCAGAAATAGCTATTGTCTGTGTGCTGACCGTTGAATGCCAGCCAGTTGGCGTCTGTCTTATCCATCCTAGTTGATAAATGCCCGGTTTCAGCATCACCGGCACAACCATCGATTTGGCCCCTCGGGCGGGTAACCACGGCTTCAGAATAGGCCGGGGTGAAGATTGAGCGGGCAGAAGATACCAGTTGCCGACTGAACGCAGGAATAGAAACCGGGGCGTAGGCAGTGTGTCCTGCTGGAAAAACAGGGCGTCACTATTCAGAAAGCCCAGCCGCTCGGTACGGGTGGCAAACCGGGTAGTTGAATCAACGACGGGAGGGGCTTTTAGCGCAACCTCAACGCCCCATATTTCGGGTAAATCGGGCACCTGGTAAATACCCCGGCTCATGGCCATTTCCCAGCGCCGCTGCCAATCCTGGTCAAGACCAAACGTCTGGCTCATCACCGAATAATGATAGTGTTTCAGCGCCATGCCTTCGGCCACCAGCCGGTTGTATCGTTCGCTCAGCAACGGACCGTAATACAGCCATGCATTCAGCCAGAGCCAGCCTGTGAAACCAATACCCAGCAGACCAACGGCGGGTATCCAGCGTTTCGGCAGTTGCAAAATCAGCAATCCGTAAATCACAATCAGGTAGCTGATGCAAAAAATCTGGTACCGGTCGGGCACCATCAGCCCCCCGTCGCTACGGGTTAGTGCAGACGCCCCTGTGCTACAGAGTAATACAAACGCAATACCCAAAAACGGCACCATTGGGCCAGAAATGACTTTTTTGGTTTGAAGCAGCGCCCGTAGCCAACTTACCACGATTACAAGAAGTACCCCCGTGCCCAGGACCATGACCACTAGCAGCACAGGCAACAGTAACCATTTTCGCCCGTCAAAATAGGCCGCGCCCCCCGCCGCACTCAGTATGCTTTTCACAATCCAGCCAGGATGCTCGGCTGCCGTCGCCAATGAGTTTTTCGAGACAAAGGTATAGTCAATGCCAAAATAGAGGCCAATAAACACAACACCTGCTACTACCCAGGCTATTGCCCAGCGCCAGCGTTGCAACAGCAGCAACAGGACAACCGCTGCCATCCACATAAACAGGCCATTGCTGTTCGAATAGAGTACCAGTCCACCCAGTGCCAATGCGCCCATTTGCGCGGACGGTTCAGGTCGCGCGAGCAGCCGAAACACAATAACTGTCAAAAACAAGGTCACTGTGTGTTGTAGAAGGCATAACACACCCCAGACATCCTCCTGATAGGACGGTTGAAACAGCAGCAATGCCACAGGTAGTACAAGCCAGAGCGCTAACGCTGCCTCCCGAAAAATGCGGTACAGCTGCCAGAGTAACCCCACTACACTCAGGCTACCTGCCAAGGCCAGCGTTCGGTAATTGACTTGCCCTTCCAGCCAATAATCGGCCAGTACGATCAGCCGTGACAGCAGGATACGGTGGTCATTATGCTGCTCTACCAACACGCGCGCTATTTCGGATAAAGACGTGCCGGGCGTGGTGATGCGCCGGATACTGTCGATATAGAGTAGGTCGTCTACAACCGGTACGTTGATGGCATACCGGTAAATAGCCGCATAAAAAAGAGCCACCAGCAGAGCTATCAGACCAATAACCAGTCGGTCAGCAGTGCGGGTGGGTACGTGTGGGGAATAACTCATGCACAAAAAAAGGGGCCTTGCAGCCCCAAAAGTAACGGTATTGACAACAGGATTTCCTACGTCATTGTGGCTGTTTGCCGATTCACTGCCTTGGCCAACTCCCGACCTAAAATCAGGTCGGCGGCTTTTTCCGCGATCATAATAACAGGCGCGTTCGTATTGCCCGAAACAATTGTCGGCATAATCGACGCGTCGACCACACGCAAGCCCTCTATACCCCGCACCTGTAGTTGGCTATTAACCACTGAACCTTCGTCAGAACCCATCCGGCAGGTGCCCACCGGGTGATATACCGTTTCAACAATCTTTCTGATATGTGCCATTAACTCATCGTCCGATGCCAACTCAGCCGGTATCAGTGCCCGCTGCCGGAACTGGCTGAACGCAGTGGCCTGATTTATTTCCATGGCCAGTTTAGTCCCCGTCAGGAGCAGCTGCCGGTCTTTATCTGTCGACATGAAATTGGGCTGAATTACGGGAGCATCCAGGGCATTCGCTGACCGCAGCCCCACATAACCCCGACTGGTAGGTTTCAATAGCGTGGGCAAAATAGACCACCCATCCGCGTTTTTCGGAAACGTGTTGATATCGTAGAAATCAGCCTCGTAGGTATCACCCACGTGGATAGGCGCGAAATGCAGTTGCAGATCAGGCTGCGTCAACTGAGCTTCGGTGCGCACAAAGGCATTGGCTTCCAGCGGACTAATCGTGAGCGGCCCTGTTTTAGCTGTCAGAAATTGCCATAATCCCTGCAACTGTTTGTGTGGTCGCAGCCAATTGTTCGACCCTATCAGGCTACTGGCCAGTGTGCTCACGCCCGCAAATAAATGGTCCTGCAGGTTCTGCCCTACACCTGGTAAATCCAACTGTACGTCGATCCTGTGCCGTCGTAACTCATCCGCCGCGCCAATCCCCGACAGCATCAGTGTCTGCGGCGAATTAAATGAACCTGCCGAAAGGATCACTTCACGGTTGGCCCGGATAGTTTCGGTGGTCTGTTTTCCGGTAAATACCTCCACCCCTACCGCACGGCCGTTGTCAAGTACAATTCGTTTGGTATGCGCTTGCGTACGCACGGTCAGATTAGGCCGTTTCAGTGCGGGCTTCAAGAAGGCAGTGGCGGTGCTGTGCCGCTTTCCGTCTTTAATCGTGAACTGAAACAATCCGGCTCCTTCCTGCTCAGCTCCATTAAAGTCATGGTTCTCCCGAATACCCGTTTCCATGCAGGCAGCCACGAATGCATCGGCCAGCGGCGTTTTAAACCGGGTAGCATAGGTCACGTTCAACAGGCCATCACCGCTATGATACGTAGCATTGAGCCTGGCTAGCTGCTCGTTACGTTCCGACCGTTTGAAATAGGGCAGGATAGCATCATAAGCCCATCCAGCGTTTCCCTGCGCTTCCCAGGCATCATAATCAGTCCGGTTACCACGGATATAGGCCATTGCATTGGTTGAGCTACTGCCCCCCAATGTCTTACCGCGGGGAAGATACATTCGCCGCCCGTCAACGTGTTCCTGTGGCTCAGTCCAGTAGGCCCAGTCCACCGACGTTCGGTTGAGTTTGCTGTAAGCAGCCGGAATGTGAATTTCCAGTTTCTTGTCTGGTGCTCCCGCTTCCAGCAAAAGCACCGACACACCAGCCTCCGCCGACAACCGGTTGGCCAATACACACCCAGCTGATCCGGCCCCGATGATGATATAGTCGTACGACATCGTTATCTTTTTTTCGTACTAAAATTTCATCAATTTAATCAAAACATGGCAGGTCACAAGTAGGTGCTGGTTAATCTATCCAATCGAATGATCGCTGTACTGCCTTATGCCAGGACGTTAGAAGCTGTTCACGCTGTGCTGCCTGCATGACGGGCGTAAAGGTTGTATCAATGCCCCAATTGGTCGTTAAATCGGCTTTGGAAGCCCAGTAGCCTACTGCCAGTCCTGCGGCATAGGCCGCACCAAGGGCAGTCGTTTCGGTAACAATGGGTCGATCTACGGGTACGTTGGCAATATCGGCTTGAAATTGCATCAACAAGTCGTTGACTACCATGCCCCCGTCAACCCGTAGCGCTTTCAACGTCACACCCGAATCTTCTTCCATTGCTTTCAATACGTCATATGTCTGAAAGGCGGTAGCTTCGAGCACTGCGCGCGCAATGTGCTGTTTGGTCACAAAACCAGTTAAGCCTGCCATGACGCCACGCGCATTACTCTTCCAGTAGGGGGCATATAAACCAGAAAAAGCGGGTACAATATAGGCTCCACCGTTATCTTTTACCTCGGCAGCCAGGGTTTGTACATCGGCACTTGTCTGAATAATCCCCAGGTTATCGCGCAACCACTGCACCAAAGCCCCTGCAATAGCCACGCTTCCTTCCAGGGCATAATGGGGTGGCTCGTTGCCAAACTGATAGGCTACTGTGGTCAGCAACCCGCACGTCGATGGCCGAATGGCAGTGCCGGTATTCAGCAATAGAAAGCAACCTGTGCCATACGTATTTTTAGCCTGCCCTGGCTCAAAACAAGTTTGTCCGACCAGTGCCGCCTGCTGATCGCCGAGCACACCAGTGATAGACACCCCCGGCATCACTTCCGATTTCACTTCGCCAAATAGCCCGCTACTGGGTCTGATATCAGGTAACATGGCGCGTGGAATCGAGAGTGTCTTCAGCAGTTCGTCATCCCAGGCCATGGTGTGCAGGTTCATCAGTTGTGTCCGACTGGCATTGGTAACGTCGGTTAGGTGCTTTCCTCCCTGAACGCCACCCGTAAGATGCCAGATCAGGAAGCTATCCATGTTACCAAACAGCGCTTCACCCTTTTGGGCATCTTCACTTAGTCCAGGCACGTTGTTTAATAGCCAGCGCAGCTTTAGCCCACTAAAATAAGTAGCGAGTGGCAGGCCCGTTTTTTCACGAAAGCGATCGATTCCGCCATCAGCAGAAAAAGCAGCTACGTCATCGGCCGTGCGCATATCCTGCCACACTATCGCATTGTGGTAGGGTCTACCCGTAGATTTATTCCAGACTACCGTCGTTTCGCGCTGATTGGTGATACCGAGCGCAGCAACGTCTTTCAATTGTAGATTTAAATCAATCCGTGCTTTGGCAATAACTTCTAATGTGTTACGCCATATTTCGTCAGGATCATGTTCTACCCAACCTGGTTTAGGATAATATTGTGTGTGCTCTTTTTGAGCCACCGAAATAACGGTACCTTTTTGATTAAAAATCATGCAGCGCGTACTGGTTGTCCCCTGGTCAATTGCTGCAATGTAAGAAGCCATGATATAGCGGTTTAGACAGATTAATTCTTGTAAACGACCTGTAAAGAAAGCAGAAAATAACCGTCGTTATAATTAGGATCACCTCGCTGAGTACCTATTCGGTTGGAGACAAGGTCTACTTCCAGCCGTCTGTCGGCTAGCTTTTGTGCCAAAAAAGACCCGCTTGACTTGTCAACGTAGACTGTACTCACATCATCAAGGTAATCACTCAAGACGTGCGTATACCGGCCTTCTAAACGAATTTGAATATTTTTATTTACCCGAAAGGGCATACCAACCCCATACGCAATAAGCCCGGCCCAGCCAGCATAATCTACATTCTCGGTTTTTAAATCAATCAACGAAACCCGTTGACCGTTGTATAATGTAGTGGGGTTTATACTTGTGACACCAAAACTTAGCCATGCATACGGAATATTGTACTGGGGATAATCTGCCGAACGAAAATCAACGCGCAGACCAGCTGAAACAGACGAGTTGACGGATGAAAAAGATAAATTGTTGAGCTTGTTCTTGGTATACTGTTGATCTCCCCTCAACTGCGTCAAACCTGCATCAACCCTCAAACTCAAATACTCATCAATCCGATACTGTACAAGACCGCTTACGCCCCAGCCAAGCTGCAAATGAGCGATGTTGTAGCGTTCATTGAGATCACCACAATAGCGACTTGTAGATGTGGCAAATCCAATATATAAATCACCAGTATTTTCACGCCACTGAGACAAGTACCCTTGGGCATTCGCGTCGATTGGGAATATTGTACAAAACACTAGTAGTCTTATAATTAGCTTCATGATAAGGTTAGGTTACGGAAACCAAAGCTTACCTTTTTTTCACATACATTGATACTTTCTAAGTACTTTTCTTAAGTCGCAAACCGTCTTTATTAAATCTATCTACGAAAACTAGGCATAAAAAAAGCTCCTCTGCCTGGGCAGAGGAGCTTTATAAAAGACAAGGTGGCGGCCGCCTACTCTCCCGGTCGTGACACCAGTACCATCGGCAGTGCGGGGCTTAACGGCTCTGTTCGGAATGGGAAAAGGTGTTCACCCGCCCGTTGCCACCAACCAAGTTGTCATTAGCGTAACCATCGCTACGCAAAGACCAGTGTCTTGTCACTACTGGGAAGAAAACATAATCACACAAAATAGCGTAGCAATATAAAGTGTCAGTATGACTGAAGTTGTACT
>NZ_JAFMYV010000030.1 GCF_017353185.1 Fibrella rubiginis
AAAAAGCTGCCAGTCAAGCCTGTATTTTTGACTGCCGCCGATGAACTGGCTGATATTCGCCTACAGGGACGGCCCAGAGCCGATATTGAAGCCGACCTTATAAGTCGTGGTTATACGTCTGTTCCAGCAAACAGCGGTGGGAAAGTGTGGACCAAAAGTATGCCTGATGGCAAAACAGCGTCCGTGAGAATTGATCCTGCTATGAATAGGCAACCACCTCTGGGGTACGCCGATGAGGTAGTTCATGCACATAAAGAGATCGTACCTACTGCCAATGTCCGTGCAGGCAATTATGGCCCACCTGGCACATCTGGAAGCGTATCACTTGATGAAGCAGGTAATGTGATTTCTAGTCCTAATAGCAATGCTGGCCGTAGGGCAGCACATATTCCAATACGATGATAAACGACGAATTAGTGCAAGTAATGACTTTGACCTCCTACGAGGATCGTCAAGCAAAGTTATCTATCATAATTAGTAAATATAAAAACGAAGATCCATTTACTACAGCTTCTGCCGGAGCGATTATTTCTTCGTTTCAAACTCAGGGAATGAGCAGAGTTGATGCTATTAATAGTTGCATGTCACTTTGTGAAGAAATTGCCACTATTGATAAAAGTCAGGGTTTATACCTCATGATACAGCTATACACTCAAACTATAAATGATTACGTACACCATGTGTGGGATGCAGTTGAAATATATCTTTTCGAAAACCCAAGTCCAAGTGTGGTAAATTACTTAAACTATCTGACAAGTATAACGGATGATTTGTCATTACAGAAATTGTATCAAAATTGGGCAACTGGTATTACACAAGAACTAACGGATATAGGCTAAAGCATAGCGGTGTCCTATCAGGATGACTGATGAGTAATTCTTTGCCTAGCCTAGGGTGCTAATACGCTCAAGCAGTTGATGCAAAAAGCCACGAACGCCAAAGCCCATCAACTCGTTATCTAACCCACAGGACATTCTCGACGAAGCTCTCCGCAGGCAGGGTATGCAAACGGGTGATCCCTACACGGCAGGTTACAAAGAGAAGTGGTCGGAAAACGGCTATGATTATGAAGTACGTATTCACCAGCCACCACCCAATGCTCCTGTTGGATCAAACTCAGCTAAGGGCCCTACCTATCGGATTCGGCGAAAGGCACAAGGTCTTGATGCAAATGGGCAAGGCAAGGGTTTTGAATTCATGGATGATAAAGGAGTTTGGCACAGAGAGTCAAATATAAAGGCGGGTAATCCGCCGCAAGCGGCAAACGACACACACATTCCCCTCCCAAATGGAACAATTAAGTGAGCAGGAACTGGTAATTAATCAGGCATTGAGTAAAATGCCTTGGTGTGATTGCCAAATCATACCAGGCAATTATGGCAGTCTTGTTTTAGCTGTGAGCGAAGATCTAACGTACTTCCACACCATTGAAGTTATTTTTAATAATGTTAGTTTCTCAAAGATCAATCACTGGTTTTCAGTAGATCCTAAAAAAGGTTTGTTTCAGTTACTGTCTGAAGACGAAAGGACATTACTTAACAGAGAATTTCGTATCGAGATGGATTTTCGTCTATTTAAATTAATTGACGAAGAAAATGTCAATTATTACGTTGCTGCAAAGAGCGTTTCTGTTAATTACGATTCTGTTCTATACTATTACAAAGAGGATTTGACTCCAAGCCAGCGTATCGCTAGTTGGATTACTAAACCACAATGAGTACACTTTGACAACAGTAACCTGATTGGAATTTCGCTACCGAATTTGGCAAGTGACCGGTGGCCAAATTCGGTAATTGTTAAAAATTTTCGAAAACATGTCCGTTGCTTTTCACATTCCTAATATGCCGGACTCTGTATATGTACCGATAGCATCGGAAGTTTTTTTTAGTAAATACTGGATAAAAAAGTCTATTCTTGAAGAATTGCGTTATGTTCCTCAATTTGGAATGGGC
>NZ_JAFMYV010000031.1 GCF_017353185.1 Fibrella rubiginis
CTGCCCAGGTTGCCGCCCGGCCCGCTCCAGGCGTAGGTAAGGCCCGTGGTGGGGGTAGCCGTAAGCGAAATTGGTCCGCCCGAACAGATTGTCGACGTGCCAACGATGGTGGGCTGTGGCAGGGCGTTGACGGTCAAGGTCCCGGTCGCAACGGCACTGCAATTCTGCGACGAGGTCACCGTAATCGAATATGGATTGCTGCCAACCGCGGTAGGGGCCATCACAAACTGACCCGTGGTATTGTTCGTTACGGTAGTGCCATCGCTGAAGCGGTAGAATGAGCCGCCCGAAACCGTAATCGTGGCCGACGTACCCTGGCAGATGCTGTTGCTGGGGCTGGCCGTTACCGTAGCCGTTACAGACGGGTTGACCGTAACAATACCCGTAGCAATGGCCGAGCAACCATTGGCGTTGGTCACCGTGACGCTGTAGGTGGTGGTAGTGGTGGGCGATACGGAGAAAATACCCGTCGTGTTCACCGCTCCATTGCTAAGTGCATAAGACGTGCCCCCGGTAGCCGTCAGGCTGGCCGCGGTGCCGTTACAGATCACGGCGTTGCTCAGCGTAGCATTAACGGCGGGGTTTACGGTGATGGTTGTCGAAGTGATGCCAGAGCAGCCGCTGGCGTTGGTGACCGTCACGCTGTAAATGGCACTGTTGTTTGGCGTTACCGAAATGGCTGCCGTGGTTGCCCCCGTGCTCCAGCGGTAGCTTGTACCGCCCGAAGCCGTGAGTGTAGCCGAAGTTCCCTGGCAGATGGTATTGCTGGGGCTAACGGCGATTACTGCTGTGACGGCGGGGTTGACCGTCACCGTGGCACTGGTCACGGCTGAGCAGCCATCACTGTTGGTGACGGTAACGGAGTAGGTCGTGGTGGTTGAGGGCGATACGTTTACCGAAGCTGTGTTGCCTGTTCCGGTGGGCGCCCAGGTGTAGGTAAGGCCCGTGCCGCCGTCCGCTGTGACCGAGAGCGTGGCTGTGGTGCCGTTACAAATTGTCTGGTTGGCTACTGCGGCCGTCACGGCGGGGTTAACCGTGATAGTCATGTTAGTCACGGCCGAACAACCACTGGCGTTTGTCACGGTGACGGAGTAGGTCGTGGTCGTGTTAGGCGATACCACTACTGCTGCCGTCGTAGCCCCCGTGTCCCAGCGGTAAGTGCTGCCACCGGCCGCCGTAAGCGTAGCTGAAGTGCCATTGCAGATCACCGTACCGGGATTGGCCGCAATCGTAGCGGTGACAGCGGGGTTGACCGTCACCGTGCCGGAGGCAAGGGCTGAACAGCCGCTGGCGTTGGTCACCGTGACGGAGTAGGTCGTGGTGGTGTTGGGCGCGACCACTAGCGTCCCTGTGGTGTTGCTGGTGCCATTGCTGAAGCTGTAGCTGGTGCCGCCCGTGGCCGTGAGCGTGGCCGAGGTGCCGTTGCAGATCGTCGCATTGCTCAACGTAGCGGTGACGGCGGGATTGACCGTTACCGTTGTGCTGCTCACGGCCGAACAACCCGCCGAGTTAGTGGCCGTCACGCTATAGGCGGTCGTCACCGTGGGGCTGACAGACTGGCTGGCCGTGGTGGCTCCGTTGCTCCAGAGGTAGGTCAGGCCCGTGCCGCCACTGGCGGTGGCTGTCAGGGTGCTGCTGGCACCGTTACAGATTGTAGCTGGACTGGCACTGGCCGTGACGGTTACTGCCGGATTCACGGTCACCGTAGCCGAGCTGACAGCTGAACAACCATTGGCGTTAGTCACCGTCACGCTGTAGGTGGTGGTCACTGAAGGGGAAACAGGGATT
>NZ_JAFMYV010000032.1 GCF_017353185.1 Fibrella rubiginis
GGTGGTCGTGGACGGTGAGACGACCAGCGTCCCTGTGGTGTTGCTGGTGCCATTGCTGAAGCTGTAGCTCGTACCACCCGTGGCCGTCAGCGTCGCCGAGGTACCGTTACAGATGGTGGCCGACGACAGCGTGGCGGTGACGGCGGGGTTGACCGTCACCGTCGCCGAGGCAACGCCCGTACAACCGTCGCCGCTGGTAACCGTTACGTTGTAGGTAGTTGTAATCGAAGGCGCTACCACTAACGTACCTGTAGTGTTGGTAGTGCCGGTGCTGAACCGATATGATGTGCCTCCCGTAGCGGTTAGTGTGGCCGAGGTGCCGTTACAGATCGTCGCATTGCTGAGTGTAGCCGTCACGGCGGGGTTAACGGTGATGTTGGCGTAAGCGACTGATGTACAACCGTTTGCATCTGTTACCACCACGTTATACAGGCCCGATTGCGCAGGTGCACTGTTGGGAATAACCAGGGGGTTGCTGCTGCCTAGGTTGCCACCCGGCCCGCTCCAGGCGTAGGTAACCCCGCTGGCAGGGCTAGCCGTGAGGCTGATAGGATCCCCCGCACAATAGACAGTGTTGCCCGCAATGGCTGCTGTTGGTGGCGAGGGAACCGGGTTGATTGTCACACTCGTCACCGGTGACTCGCAACCTGTGGTTGCGTCTTTCACCCGCAGGCGGTAGACGTCCGGGGCCAGCCCTGACCGAATGGGTGAAGCCTGGTACGATACGCCATTATCGAAACTATACTGTACGCCCGAAGCAGGGGTCAACACCCGAATCGTGCCTGTAGTGGTGACACAGGTAGGCTGAGTCACGCTCACACTAGGAGGAGCCGGTAGAGGATTAGTGGCCAGTGTGGTTGTTTGTGTGGCCGTGCACCCGTTGGCGTCTGTGACAACTACTGAGTAGCTGCCGCCGCTAAGATTCGTCAGATTGGCCGTGGTAGCACCCGTACTCCATTGATAGGTGTATGACGGTGTACCGCCCGATACCGAACTGCTGATGCTGCCCGTGTTTTGTCCGGCGCAGACGGGGCCGCTACCTGTGAGCACGACGGTTAGCAGTGGGGGCTGGGTGATGGTGGCAGTCTGGGTCAGTGAACAGCCGTTGGCATCGGAAACAACCACCGTGTAGCTGCCCGCTGCGGCTTGCAACGTAGCACTACCCGGCGTAGTCGTTGATGACACCAGGCCGGAGGTAGCGTAAAAACTAACCGAATAAGGACCTGAGCCGCCGCTACTATTAACCGTAATTTTCCCTTGTCCGTTATAGCATAATGCACTGGTTGCCTGCGTGTTGACGGCTAGTGGATTTGGCGTCATAACGTCTACCGTTGCGGTGTTGCTTAGGCAACCACTTGCATCAGTGACAATCAGGCTGTAGGTGTCAGCAGTGGTGAAGGCGGGGTTAGCCTGAGTCGAGATCACGCCCGTAGCACCAGAGCGATACCAGGCATAGCTAACCGGAGGCGTGCCGCCTGTTACCTGCGTAGAGATAGCCACTGCAGGTTGGTTGTTCGTGCAGGTGATACTGGTATTTGTGATTTGC
>NZ_JAFMYV010000034.1 GCF_017353185.1 Fibrella rubiginis
AGCTGAGGTGAGGGCCGAACAGCCGTTGCTGTTGGTAACGGTGACGCTGTAGGTTGTCGTGGTGGTGGGGGAGACGACCACGCTCTGGGTGCTGCCCGTGCCCGTTGGTGCCCAGGCATACGTAAAGCCACTGCCGCCCGATGCGTTAGCTGTCAGGGTGGCCGAAGTGCCGTTACAAATGGTCTGGCTGGCCACCGTAGCGGTCACAGCGGGGTTGACCGTCACCGTGCCGGAGGCGATGGCTGAACAGCCGCTGGCGTTGGTCACTGTCACCGAATAAGTGGTGGTGGTGTTGGGCGCGACAATCAATGTGCCCGTCGTGTTGCTGGTGCTATTGCTGAAGCTGTAGCTCGTACCACCCGTAGCCGTCAGCGTCGCCGAGGTACCGTTACAAATTGTCGCCGACGACAGCGTGGCGGTGACAGCGGGGTTGACCGTGACGGTAGCTGAGGTGAGGGCCGAACAACCGTTGCTGTTGGTGACCGTCACACTATACGTGGTGGTGCTGGTGGGGGAGACGACCACGCTCTGGGTGTTGCCCGTGCCCGTTGGTGCCCAGGCATATGTAAAGCCGCTACCGCCTGATGCATTAGCTGTCAGGGTGGCCGCAGTGCCATTGCAGATGGTCTGGCTGGCCACCGTGGCGGTCACAGCGGGGTTGACTGTGACGGTGCCCGAGGCGATGGCTGAACAGCCGCTGGCGTTGGTCACCGTTACCGAATAAATGGTCGTGGTGTTGGGCGCGACAATCAGCGTCCCTGTGGTGTTGCTGGTACCATTGCTGAAGCTGTAGCTCGTGCCGCCCGTGGCCGTGAGCGTAGCCGAAGTGCCGTTACAGATGGTGGCCGACGACAGCGTGGCGGTCACAGCGGGGTTGACCGTGACGGTAGCTGAGGTGAGGGCCGAACAACCGTTGCTGTTGGTAACGGTGACGCTGTAGGTGGTGGTGCTGGTGGGGGAGACGACCACGCTCTGGGTGTTGCCCGTGCCCGTTGGCGCCCAGGCATATGTAAAGCCACTGCCCCCGCTGGCGTTAGCTGTTAGCGTAGCCGAAGTACCGTTACAGATGGTCTGGCTGGCCACCGTAGCAGTGACGGCGGGATTGACCGTGACGGTGCCCGAGGCGATGGCTGAACAGCCGTTGGCGTTGGTCACTGTCACGGAGTAGATGGTGGTGGTGTTGGGCGTGACAATCAGCGTCCCTGTGGTGTTGCTGGTGCCATTGCTGAAGCTGTAGCTCGTACCACCCGTGGCCGTCAAGGTGGCCGAAGTGCCGTTACAGATGGTGGCACTGCTGAGCGTGGCGGTCACGGCGGGGTTGACCGTGACCGTAGCTGATGTGACAGCCGAACAACCGC
>NZ_JAFMYV010000035.1 GCF_017353185.1 Fibrella rubiginis
ATAGCTCAGGCTGCCCGTGCCCGGGCAGGCCTTCACCGACGGTGTTGGTGTCGTAATTGTCACAACAACTTGGGCAGCTGAGCAACTGCCACAGTTGGTGCACTCCACCTGATAAGTCGTCGTACTGCCGGGGCTCACACTCAGGCTACTGCCTGTACCCACTACACTGCCCCCCACCTTCCAGCTGTAGGCGGCTGCGCTACCGCCCCCATTGACGGTAAGCGTGCTGCTCATACCGGCTGCGATACTAGCTGGCAAGGCTGTCGCTGTTAATGTACAAGCCGTTGGAGCACTCACATTCACCGCAACAGTCACCTGAGCAGCGGTACAGCTACCACAGTTGCTACACTCGACTTGATAGATCATCGTAGCATTAGGACTCACCGTCAGGCTACTGCCTGTGCCTACCACAATACCACCGCTCTTCCAAGTGTAGACGGACCCACTGCTCCCCCCACTCACGGTGAGCGTACTGCTCAGGCCCGCCGTAATATTATTGGGAGAAGCACTGGCTACCAAATTACAGTTAGTAGCAGTAGTACAAGGTTCTAGCGAAAACTTAAGGCAGCTACTGATGCTGCTTAGCGTAAACCCAGCATTGGCCGTGATGTAAGGTAGCCAGTCTCTGGGCACCTCACCCTCCGCATTGCTCCACACCGCCCGCCGACAACCGCTGGCATCGACCAGCACGACCACTTTCACGGCCACATCCCCCACCGACCGATAAGCCACCTGGGCCCCATTAACAAAACTCGAGCAGAGCCCAGCGTCGACCAGCAGACTGGCCGCCTGACTCACGGTGATGGTTTGGCTCAGCCCAGCACTGCTGACCACAACGTAGGCTGTGCGGCTGGTGGTAGTGGGGTTGGGGGCCGCCGTAAGGGTGAAGCTGCCACTGCCACTACCCCCCGCAGCACTGGCCGTTAGCCAGCCACTAGCGGGCAGCCCGCTTACACTCCAGCTCACGTTGCTAGCCACACTAATCACCTGGCTGTTGGCACTGCTGCTCCAGCTAAGCTGACTGGGGGTGACCTCCAGCTGTGCCGACGGCGGCGGAAGGGGCGTAACGGTGAGCGTCACCTGCACCGCCGTGCAACTGCCACAGCTGGTGCACTCCACCTGGTAGGTTGTCGTGGTCGCTGGGCTCACGCTCAGGCTGCTGCCCGTGCCCACCACACTACCCCCGGCCTGCCAAGTGTAGGTGGCAGTAGTCCCTCCCCCGCTCACCGTCAGCGTGCTG
>NZ_JAFMYV010000036.1 GCF_017353185.1 Fibrella rubiginis
GCCGGGGGTAGTGTGGTAGGCACGGGCAGCAGCCTGAGCGTGAGCCCTGGCAACACAACGACTTACCAGGTGGAGTGCACCAGCTGTGGCAGTTGCACGGCCACCCAGGTGACACTCACTGTTACGCCTGCTGCCTTCCTGGAGGTCACCCCCAGTCAGCTTAGCTGGAGCAGCAGTGCCAACAGCCAGATGATTAGTGTGGCTAGTAACGTGAGCTGGAGTGTAAGCGGGCTGCCCGCTAGTGGCTGGCTAACGGCCAGTGCTGCGGGGGGTAGTGGCAATGGCAGTTTCATCCTTACGGCCACCGCCAACAGCAGTAGCGTTAGCCGGGCGGCATACATTACTGTTAGTAGCAGTACAATAAGTCAAACGATTACGGTAAATCAAGCGGCTAGCCAGGTTGTAGACAACGGTCCCTGCTCCGCTTTTACAAACGGCGCACAGGTAGCTTATCGGATGGTAGGTGATCCGGCCGTGAAAGTAGTTGTGCTGGTCGATGCCAACGGTTGCCGTCGGGCTGTATGGAGTAACGCCGATGGTGAGGTACCCCGAGACTGGCTTCCTTATCTTGGGGCCAACACTGGTTTTACGGTAAGCGCCATCGGCAGCTGTCTCAAGTTTTCATACGAGCCTTGTGCTACTGCTATCAACTGTAATTTGACTGCTGCTGCCATGCCAGGTGGTATCACCGCAGGTTCGAGCAGCACGCTTACAGTGAGTGGTGGTAGTAACGGAGCCAGCTATAGTTGGAAGAGTGGCGGCAACTTGGTAGGCACTGGGTCTGTCCTGACTATTACACCTAACACAACGACGACTTATCAGGTCGAGTGCACCAACTGTGGCGGTTGCTCAGCTGCCCAAGTTGTTGTGACAGTTACGACACCAACACCATCGGTGAAGGCCTGTGCCGGCACGGGCAGCCTGAGCTAC
>NZ_JAFMYV010000037.1 GCF_017353185.1 Fibrella rubiginis
CTAAGAGCGTGTTGGGGAATTGAGAAAGGTTGAGAGTCGTGTCAACTTTGTGGTCGCCAAACTACAGAGCTATGACCAAACAGTGGATGCCACTGACCGACCCTCAATGGGCCGCAATTTCGCCTTTCTTCAACCTTAAACGCAAGCGAAAGCACGATTTACGACACATTGTCAACTGCATTCTGTGGCTTTTGCGAACCGGCTGCCAGTGGCGAAATCTGCCTACATGCTGGCCACACTGGCAAGCCATTTACTATTATTTTGACATCTGGAAAAGAGACAATCTGTTTGAACGACTCAACGCAACGCTCAATGAATTGGATCGAAAGCGAGTCGAGAGAATGCCTACACCTTCGTTGGTATGTATTGACTCCCAAAGTGTTAAGCTTAGTCCGATGATTTATGAAGAGCGTGGTCTTGATCCCAACAAACGGGTAAACGGACGCAAACGACAACTCGTCGTTGATACGGAAGGTCGGCTTTGGGTTGCTCATGTCCATGCAGCCAACGAAGCGGATGGCCCTACTGCCTGCGCCTTAATCGGTGATGTCTTGTGGCGAGTAGGCGAACGGTTGGAAAAAGTGCTGGGCGATCAGGCTTACAATGGGGTATTTGCCAAAGAGCTTGCTGGCTGGAGTATCGATTTCGAGAAGGCTTCCCGCCCCGAATCGGCCCAGGGTTTTGTTCCTGTTGCCAAGCGATGGGTGGTAGAAAGAACGATCGCTTGGACCAATTTTTTTCGTCGTATCGTGAAGGATTACGAGTATACGGTAGCTTCTTCGGTAAGCTGGCTGTATTTAGCTAACATTCAGATCATGCTGCAACGAATTGACCCTCAACACCAAACATAATTTCCCAACACGCTCTAA
>NZ_JAFMYV010000038.1 GCF_017353185.1 Fibrella rubiginis
CAGCCCCTCCCCCGCTGACGCTGAGCGTGCTGCTGCCCGAGCCCGCCACCAGGCTGGCCGGCGAGGCCACGGCCACTAGCGTACAGGCAGGGGGAATACTAACATTAACAGTGACCTGGGTAGCCGTGCAGCTGCCACAACTGGTGCACTCCACTAGGTACGTCGTCGTGGCTGCTGGCGTCACGCTCAGGCTGCTGCCCGTGCCCACTACGCTGCCCCCTACTTTCCAGCTATATACAGAGCCACTACTGCCCCCACTAACTGCCAGTATGCTGCTCGCGCCCGCCGTGATGCTGGCTGGGGAAGCAGTGGCCACCAGAGTACAGGCAACGGGTGGGGTGACGGTCACCGTCACCTGGGTAGCCGTGCAGCTGCCACATCTGGTGCAGGCTACGGAGTAGGTGGTGGTACTGCTGGGCGTAACCGTTAAGCTGCTGCCCGTACCCACCACACTGCCCCCGCTCTTCCAAGAGTAGTTGGCAGTATTGCCTCCCCCGCTGACGCTGAGCGTACTGCCCGAGCCGGCCGTAATGCTGGCCGGCGAAGCCGCCGCCACCAGGGTGCAGGCGGGCGTAACGGTGAGTGTCACCTGCACCGCCGTGCAACTGCCACAGCTGGTGCACTCCACCTGATAGGTTGTCGTGGCCGCTGGGCTCACGCTCAGGCTGCTGCCCGTGCCTACCACACTACCCCCGGT
>NZ_JAFMYV010000039.1 GCF_017353185.1 Fibrella rubiginis
ACGGTTGTTCGGCTGTCACATCAGCTACGGTCACCGTCAACCCCGCCGTGACCGCCACGCTCAGCAGTGCCACCATCTGTAACGGCACTTCGGCTACGCTCACGGCCACGGGTGGTACGAGCTACAGCTTCAGCAACGGCACTAGCAACAGCACAGGGACGCTGGTCGTCTCACCGTCCACCACCACGATTTACTCCGTGACAGTAACCAACGCCAGCGGCTGTTCAGCCCTTGCCGCCGGCACCGTGACGGTCAACCCGGCTGTGACCGCTACGGTGGCTAACCAGACCATTTGTAACGGTACTTCGGCTACGCTAACAGCTAACGCATCGGGCGGCAGTGGCTTCAGCTACAACTGGGCGCCAACGGGCACGGGCAACACCCAGAGCGTGGTCGTATCGCCCACGACTACCACCACCTACAGCGTCACGGTGAGCAATGCCAGTGGCTGCTCGGCCCTCACCTCAGCCACCGTGACGGTCAACCCCGCCGTCACCGCTACGATTGCCGCCAGCCCTAGCCTGACTATCTGCAACGGCACCTCCACTACCCTGACGGCTTCAGGGGGCACGAGCTATGTCTGGTCAACAGGGGCCACTACGGCATCGATCCCCGTCTCGCCCACGACCACCACCACCTACAGCGTGACGGTGACCAACGCCAGCGGCTGC
>NZ_JAFMYV010000004.1 GCF_017353185.1 Fibrella rubiginis
GCAACGGTAGACTTTAGACCTTAAACCTTGAACTAGAATCCCCCAAAACCCGTTATTCTTCTACATTACCCGGGGGCGACTGGAATTGACAGCTTGCTGAAGGCGCGTGTAAGCATGCCGGGAGTTGACGGTATTTCCCGACCCGAACAAATCGTCAAAACAATAACTGGCGAATATAACTACGCCATGGCTGCCTAACCCGGAGGGT
This sequence comes from Fibrella rubiginis, assembly GCF_017353185.1. Lineage (GTDB taxonomy): Bacteria > Bacteroidota > Bacteroidia > Cytophagales > Spirosomataceae > Fibrella > Fibrella rubiginis. The sequence goes on from NZ_JAFMYV010000004.1 coordinate 209, forward strand.
TAAGCAAATGCCATCGTCTCCCCACTCTCTGCGCCGCTGAGTGGATCAGGAGGCGTCGACCCGCTGCGCTGGCTTCGATAATCATTGTGACAAGAGGCGAGACAAAACAATGTACGGTGTCGGATAGGCCAGTGGTGAGCCAGTCTTCCACCCGACAATCCAAATCACCACTAAGCATGTAGAAAGCGCGACGTTTTCCTTGACTGGACCAGGGTTCAAATCCCTGCGTCTCCACCGAAAATGCGAAAAGCCGACCCCTCTCAAGGTCGGCTTTTTTAGTCGCCATAAGGGAGTGACTAGGCTTCTACAGCTTGGGCAAGTAATTCGCGAATTGTTTCTAATGAAATATGACCCTTGTCAATCTGCTTTCCCAAAAACGTGTTGAACGCCAATTTCCGTGTTGGTGCGTCTTCTACAGACTCATTTAGGTACGTGTGTAGCTGCTGCTCAAGCGTTACCAACTCCTCCCCATTAGCATGCTCAAGGCGGCGGAAGTGTGCTTCGAAATCAAACGTATTTTCCATATCTGGCTGTCGTTCTATTGGTTGTCTAATTTGTCGAGTTCTTTTTGCCACTCACTGATCAACTGTTCAAGTTGAGCGATCTTGTTGGCATCTCCGTGTTCATAAGCCTCTTTTAAAAAAACGCGGTAGGCCTGTAGCTTACCTTTAATCATGGCCCTCACAGCCTCTTTAATATGCTTCAAGGTGAATAGTAAATTAAGTGGTCGGTGGAGTACGTTGGTCTAGCTTACTATAATGAGAGGCCAATTTAGCATAACCCGCTCATGAATACACTACGCCTGCGCCAGCACTGCTCACTGCCACTGCCTACTGCCACTAAAAAAACGTACCTTCGCATATACTCTATAAACCTCCCCAATGGCTACGATCAAACTCACGATCAATAACCAGCCGCGCACCCTCGATGTGGAACCGGATATGCCCCTGTTGTGGGCCATCCGCGACGTGGTGGGCCTTACCGGCACTAAATTCGGCTGTGGCATTGCCCAGTGCGGCGCGTGTACCGTCCACCTCGACGGCTCTCCTGTTCGGTCGTGCAGTGTACCGGTGTCGGCGGTGAGCGGGCAGAAGATCACCACCATCGAAGGTCTTTCCAAAAACGCCGACCACCCCGTGCAGAAGGCTTGGATTGCGCATCAGGTGCCGCAGTGCGGCTACTGCCAGTCAGGCCAGATCATGAGCGCGGTGGCCCTGTTGAAGACCACGCCTAAGCCTACGGATAGCGATATCGACAACGCCATGCAGGGCAACATCTGCCGTTGCGGTACGTATACGCGGGTTCGGGAGGCCATTCATACGGCTTCGGCAGAGATGAACACGGCGAACAAATTACCCAAAAACGGTGCTAAAGTTGGCAAGCGATGAACACGAACGAAACCCTGTCGGCCAACCGCCGCGACTTTCTGAAACTGCTGGGCCTCACGGGCGCGGCACTCGTAGTGGGCATTTCGTCGGCCAATGCCGAGGTATTCGGCGGGCCAGTCAGCGGCCTGCTCAACATCAACGCGGACCCTGTCGGCATGGCGTTGACACCGTATATCATCATTGACAAGACGGGCAAGGTTACGCTCATGAACTCCCAACCCGACATGGGGCAGGGCACCCACCAGTCTATCCCCGCGCTCATGGCCGAGGAACTGGGGCTATCGCTCGACAAGGTGACGATCCTGCAAACCGGGGGCGAAAAAGCCTTTGGTGGCCAGGTGTCTGGGGGTAGCTCGTCGGTACGGGGCAATTACATGACCTTGCGCAAGGTGGGTGCGTCGGCGCGGGAGATGCTCGTGACCGCCGCCAGCCAGCAGTGGAACGTGCCCGCCAACGAATGCACCGTGGCCGATGCCCGTGTCCACCACAAAGCATCGAACCGCAGTATCGGCTACGGCGACCTGGTCGAAACAGCGTCGAAGTTGACCGCGCCCACAAGCCCGAAGCTGAAAGAGTCGAAAGACTTTACGATCCTGGGCAAAGCTACCATGCGGCCCGAAGTACCCGCCAAATCGTCGGGGAAGGCCGTGTTTGGTATCGACGTAAAGGTGCCGGGTATGCTGTATGCTTCAGTGGAACGTAGCCCCGTCATTGGCAGCAAGCTGGTCAGTTTCGACGACACCAAAACAAAGCAGGTGAAGGGTGTGCGGCAGGTGCTGAAAGCCAGCCGTGTGCTCGAAAAAAACCGGTACGACGGTGTGGCCGTCGTAGCCGATACGTACTGGGCCGCCCTGAAAGGTCGCCGGGCGTTGGCCGTGACGTGGGATCATCAGGGGCTGGACAAATTCAATACCCCCGCCTATGAACAACACCTGCACGAACTGGCAAAGCAGGACGGCCTAGTAGACCATAGCGCGGGTGATTTCGCCAAAGCCCTCGCCGACGCCCCCACGAAGCTGGAAGCGTTTTACGAAACGCCCATGGTGAGCCACTCACCCATGGAGCCAATGAACTGCGTAGTGCACTGGCCTACAGATACTTCCGTCGAAATATGGGCATCGTCGCAGGGAGCCACCATCATCAAAGAAAATATGGTGGCGGAGTTCAAGCTCAAAGCCGACGATGTGAAAGTGAACATCACCTTCAACGGCGGCGGCTTCGGGCGGCGGTTGTTTCAGGATTTTGTACTCGAAGCCGCCCACATCGCCAAAGCCGTAGGCAAGCCCGTAAAGGTGATCTGGACCCGCGAAGACGACACGCAGCTTGGCCCCTTCCGGCCCATGACGTTCTCGGCGTTTCGTGCAGGCCTCGGTGCCGATGGTATGCCGCTGGCGTTTCAGCACAAGGTCATTTCGCCTTCCATTGAGGCCACACTGGGTAGCCCCCATAAAACCGGCACGGTAGACAAAACCATGACCGAAGGCATCAGCGAACAGAAATACGAGATACCCAACGTCGATAACCGCTATGTGTTTGCCGAGCTACCCGTGCCCACTGGCTATTGGCGGGCCGTGACGAGCACGACGCTGGCATTTGCCCATGAGTGTTTCATCGACGAAATGGCCCACAAAGCCGGGAAAGATCCACTCGATTACCGGCTGGCTATGATGACCAAGGCATCGGATGCCAAACGGGTACTGACGAAACTCCGCGAGGTGTCGAAGTGGGACAAGCCTCTGCCCGCGGGTTGGGGTCGTGGGGTGGCGCAGTACGAGTTTTTCGCTGGCCTGGCCGGGCACGTGGTCGAGGTATCGAAGCAAAAAGACGGCTCAGTGAAAGTAGAAAAGGTGATTTGCGTTATCGACCTCGGCACGGTGGTCAACCCCGACATGGTGCGGGCACAGACCGAAGGCGCTATTGCCATGGCCATCACCGCGGCCACCAAGCCGGGTATCACCTTCGAGAACGGTGCTGCTCAGCAAGCCAATTTCGACACGAACCCGATGTTGCGGATCAACGAGATGCCCGTTGTGGAGGTGCATATTCTGGCCGAAGGCGGACCCGTCATCAAGGGCGTCGGCGAACCCGGTCTGCCCCCCGTTGCGCCCGCCCTCGCCAACGCCATTTTCATGGCCACCGGCAAGCGTGTTCGGCGACTGCCCATGGATTTGAGCAAACTGGCGTAGGGGGTTGACGGAAGTATAGCTTGGTGTGTGAGGCGTGGCGCATTAGGCCGGAACGCCCCACTTCAGTAGCAGCCTGTTGTCGCTTGGCTCCTGCCGAGTGACGAATATCGAAGGGCCTCCGGCCCGTAGTGCGACATTGAGTCATGTTGGCCTAGCCGTTTCAAAGTCTAAGTACGGGCCAGAGGCCCTTCGATAGTCGTCACTCGGCAGGAGCCAAGCGACAACGTCCCTGTTACCCTGAGCCTGTTGAAGGCGGTCCGGCCTGATGCGCGAAGCTACACCGATGCCCCAAAGCGCGTAACCCTACGCCAAACAGGGAGCTGTGTCGTTTGTAAGCTGGTGAGCGCAGAACCTTTCAACATGGCGAAGGTTAGGTTCGTAAATCTGCCAACGCTATGTCCCGTTTTCGACCTGTTTTGTATGCCCTCGGTGCTGTCCTTTTCGGGCACGCCGGAAAGGCCCAGTCAGCCTCTCCCCCACCCGTCGACCGGCTCCAGTTCAGTCAGCAACGGTACAACCATACCCGAACGCTGGGGCTTTCCTTAGGCAGCTATGCGCTTGCCAATATGGCCGTGAGCGGCATTGCGGCGGGCCAGACCACGGGTGAGGCGCACTATTTTCACCAGATGAACCTGTACTGGAATGCCGTCAATCTGGGCATAGCCGGGTTTGGTTTGCTGGGCCTCCGGAAGCAAAATCCCGAGACAGAGTCACTCGCCGACGCCGTACAAAAGCACCAGGCCATCAAGAAAACATTGCTGGTCAACGCGGGCCTCGACGTGGTCTATGTGGCGGGTGGTCTTATCCTGGCCGGACAGGCCAATGCACACCCCGACCAGGCCGACAAACTGCGCGGCTATGGAAAAGCGGTAGCGGTTCAGGGCGCATTTTTGCTGGCGTTTGATCTGGTCAACTACCTGATCTTTAAGCATCGAGGCGATCCGCAACAGATTCAACTCACCGCCCAGGCACCGCTCGGCTTGGGTGTACGCATTCCCATTCGTTAACTTCGCCAGAAAGAAAAAGGGGGTTTTTGGACAGGATTTCAGGATTTATGCAGGATTTACTGGATTTCTTTCTTTGTTTCAGAACAGCTGCTAAAGCGAAGAAAAATCCAGTAAATCCTGCATAAATCCTGAAATCCTGTCTAAAACCCGTTTCACAACAGCCAATGCCGCAACCCAAACGTGCCAGTGAATCGCACACCATCATGACCGAGATGGTGCTGCCCAACGATACCAATACGCTCAACAACCTGATGGGGGGGCGCCTGCTCCACTTCATGGATATTGCCGCCGCCATTGCCGCCCAGAAACACTCCAACCGCGTTGTCGTCACAGCCTCGGTCGATAACGTGTCGTTTGCCGAACCTATTAAGCTCGGCAACATCGTCACCATGAAAGCGCAGGTGACGCGGGCGTTCAGCTCGTCGATGGAGGTGTTTATCGAAGTGTGGGCCGAAGACATTCCGGCGGGGGTACGGGTAAGCACCAACAGCGCGTTCTACACGTTCGTGGCCGTCGACCAGAGTGGCCGCCCCATTGAGGTGCCACCCGTGATTGCCGAGACCGACGACGAGAAATCCCGGTACGAGTCAGCTCTGCGCCGCCGTCAACTCCGTCTCGTCCTGGCCGGACGCATGAAACCGCAGGAAGCTACCGAGCTACGGGCGTTGCTGGAAATGTAAGAGTACAGAGCCAAGAGGTGAGAGCCAAGAAACAAGATGGTCGTGGATAGCCTTCTTGTTTCTTGGCTCTCACCTCTTGGCTCTACACTTCTCAAAATGGTGTTTCCTGGCTGGGGTCAGCGTTGCCGAAGTTGGAGAGGTCGTTGGCGCGGCTACGGAGCGTACCACCCGTAGGCATAGTTGGGGGCAACGGTGGCATGGTGCCCGGCGCAGGGATACCGCCCGGCGAGGTGAAGCTGCCCACGCCCGATACACCTTCGGGGAAGGGTGACCCACCCGGAACGGGCGTGAAATACCCGTCGAGGTCGCAGAATTTGGTGAAGCGGTTGATAAACCGGAGTTGGATGGTATCCAGCGAGCCAGACCGGTTTTTGGCCACGATCACTTCACCCACACCCACCGTTGAATTACCGTTTTCGTCCTGCGTAATGTTGTAATACTCAGGCCGATATAGGAACATAACCACGTCGGCATCCTGCTCGATAGATCCCGATTCACGAAGATCGGAGAGCTGTGGTTTCTTGTCGCCACCCCGCGTTTCCACGGCCCGGCTTAGCTGCGACAGGGCAATAACGGGCACGTTTAGCTCTTTGGCGAGGTTTTTCAGCGCCCGCGAAATCGAGGCAATTTCCTGTTCGCGGTTGCTGCCCTTACTGTTGTCGCCGGTCATCAGCTGGAGGTAGTCAATCACCACCATCTGAATATCGTGCTGCGCTTTCAGGCGGCGGCATTTGGCCCGCAGTTCCAGAATAGACAGGGCGGGGGTGTCGTCAATGAAGATTGGCGCTTCGGTGAGGCGCTGAATTTTGTGGTGCAATTGCTGCCACTCATGCGGAGCCAGTTGCCCCTTCCTGATCTTCTCGGAATCAATCTCGGCCTCGGCAGAAATAAGCCGGTTTACCAGCTGCACCGACGACATCTCCAGGGAGAAAATCGCCACCGGTTTGCCGTGGTCCACCGCCGCGTTGCGCAACGCAGACACCACAAAAGCGGTTTTGCCCATAGCCGGCCTAGCCGCCAGGATAACTAGTTCAGTGGGTTGCCAGCCGGAAGTGAGGCGGTCTAAGGCGGTGAATCCGGAGGGTACGCCGGTGAGGCCCTCCTGATTCTTTTTGGTCTCCATCTCCTTCAACGCCTCCGACACAATAGACCGCATATCGGCCACGGTTTTGCGGATGTTCGATTCGGTCAGTTGGAAGAGGTCGCGCTCGGTGCGGTCGAGGAGGGTAAAGACGTCGGTGGTGTCTTCGTAGGCGTCTTTCAGGATCTCCGACGACATCGTGATCAGCCCGCGTTTCAGGGCCTGCTCGGTAATGATCCGGGCGTGGTATTCGATGTTGGCGGCGGAGTTAACGCGTAGGGTAAGCTCAGAGATATAGCCGCCTCCACCCACCAGTTCAATCTCGGCGGTTTTGCGCAATTGCTGCGTAACCGTCAGCAAATCAATGGGTTCTGAGTTGGAGAACAGCGTCAGGATCGCTTTATAAATCCGCTGGTGGGCCTCTTTATAAAACGTTTCGGGCTTCAGCAGATCCACTACCGCCGACAGGGCATCTTTTTCAATCATCAACGCACCCAATACCGCTTCTTCCAGATCGGTGGCTTGTGGGGGCAGTTTGCCCAAACCGGTATCAAGCCAACGATTCGCCGACGGCTGCTGCCGATTACCGGGAACAGCTCCGGCGTTTTTCCGAAAATTGTTGTTGGGGCGGGGCGCTCCGCTGTCGCGGTTATTCTCCATAGTCAGACAAAAATAGGCGTTGGCCGACGGTTAACCCAAGCTCAGCGCATAGTCTGAACGGGGGTTCCGGTAACAAGATACGGTTAACCCATTGATGCTAAATGACCTGACGTTTTGCAAAAAAATGACCAAAGGACAAAAGAATGACAAACCGGCAACGACAAGACTGACCAGAACAGAATTGGCTTTGCAGCCACCGTGCGACAATTGGGTTGGGGTTCAGCAAGATAGACAGTTCATGCCATTTTTTGCATTTTATTTTGGATTCTTTAGGGAGCGTATAGCTGCGATACACGTGAGTCAATTTTGGCCGAAATTTGTTACGTCAATAGGCTAAAACCGTATATTCAACCAGTCAACACAACATCTGGATATTGGACGCCGGACGTTGGATCACTGACGACAACTCGGCTGAGTTGGCCGTCCATTTATCCAGAATCCCGTGTCCAGCGTCTTTAATCCCTTTTTACAACTTGGTCGAAAAAATCATCACGCTCGACAATGACGTTTCCCTGATTGATTTCCTGGGCGTCGAAAACAACAACATCAAGGAAGTGGCGGCGGCCTTTCCGATGAGTAAGATCATCTCGCGCGGCAACGAAATTCGCATCAAGGGCACTACGCCTGAGATTTCGCGCATCACCGACATCCTCGAATCGCTGATGGGGCATTACCAGCGGTACGGCAAATTGACGCACGAAAACGTGCAGACGTACCTCAGCGGCGGCAACGAAGAAGACCAGAACAACGTACCGGTGTCTGACGATGAGGTGCTGGTCTATGGCAACAAAGGCATTGTGGTGCGGGCCAAAACGGCCAACATGAAAAAGCTGGTGGAGGCCGCCGAAAAGAGTGACCTCGTTTTTGCCATCGGCCCCGCCGGTACGGGTAAAACATACACTGCCGTGGCCCTAGCGGTGAGGGCATTGCGCAACAAGGAAGTCCGCAAAATCATCATTACCCGACCTGCTGTGGAAGCTGGTGAAAACCTCGGTTTTCTGCCCGGCGACCTGAAAGAGAAAATCGACCCCTACCTGCGCCCCATCTACGATGCCCTTGACGATATGATTCCAGCCGAAAAACTGAAATTCTACCTCGAAAACCGCGTCATCGAGATTGCACCACTGGCCTATATGCGGGGCCGGACGCTGAACAACGCTTTCATTCTGCTCGACGAAGCCCAGAATACCACGGCTATGCAGATGAAGATGTTTCTGACCCGGATGGGGCCAACCTCCAAAGCCATCATCACCGGCGACCGGTCGCAGATTGACTTACCCAAGCACCAGAAATCGGGACTTTCGGAGTCGATTGGTATTTTGCGCGATGTGCCGGGCATTGCCTTTGTGGAACTGGACGGTCGCGATGTGGTGCGCCACAAACTAGTGAAAGCTATTATCAGTGCTTATGAAAAAGCGGGACAGTAATTACAGTATGCACTACTACCGTATGCAGTATGCAGTATGGCGTGACAATGCCAGGAAGCATTCAATCTTTTCAGCGTCGTTACGACATACTATATACTGCATAATGTTCTTCACCGCATACTGTAGCACTGTACTGGCGCAGGTGCCGGTTGATGATACAGGAGTGCACCGGTGCGCCAACCCGGAAATTGAGGCGCAGTTGCAGCGCCGGTTCGGGGGGCGGGCGGGTGAAATGGCCCGACTAAACCAACTGGTCAGTACAGCGCAGGCCGAGCGGGCAGCCAACCCCAGTGCCCGGCTTGCCCCCGACGTGATCTATCGCATTCCGGTGGTGGTGCACGTGATCCATAATACGGCCAACGGAACCATAGGTGGGGCGGGTAACAGCAATATCTCCGACGCGCAGATACTCTCGCAGATACGGGTGCTGAACGAAGATTACCGGAAGGTGGCTGGTACGCCCGGCGGCGCGTCGACCAACCCGCTGGCAGTCGATACAGGCATTGAGTTTTTTCTGGCTACCCAGGACCCCGACGGCAAACCTACCACGGGCATCACCCGGCACTATTATCCAACCAAGAGTTCGTTTGACCTGTTCAACGACCTGTTCCAACTATCGAGTATTGTATACTGGCCTAGTAATCAGTACCTTAACATTTGGGTATGTAACATCTCGAACCGGGGGTATCTGGGTTACGGGCAGTTTCCCAGCGCGGCTGATACGCTGAAAGGCCTTGGCGAAACCGACGAGAAGATTGACGGTTTCGTGGTTGATCATCGCTACTTTGGCAGTCAGACGGGCACCGTCGTAAGCCAGTTATACTGCTGCGGGCGCACCGCTACCCACGAGATCGGCCATTGGCTGGGTTTGTTTCACCCCAACGGCGACGTGCGCTGCGGCGACGACTATGTGGCCGATACGCCTGTAATCGAAGCCCTGAACCAGACCGACCGCTGCGATCCTCTCTACTCTACCTGTGCAGGCACTACCCGAACCCGCAACCTGATCGAAGATTATATGGACTATTCGCCCGACCAGTGCATGAACGTGTTCACGGGCGGGCAACGCGACCGGATGCGGACGGTACTGCAACTCAGCCCCCGCCGCCGGCAACTTATCCAATCGACTACCGCGCTGGCTTCTACAGAAAAACTGACCATTACGACCTACCCAAACCCTGTGTTAACCAGCGCTACGGTTGATGTTCAATTCACCGGTAATCAGTCGTTTAACGTAGAACTGTACGACGCATCGGGTCGGCTGAGACAGACACAGAACTATATCAGTTCGGCCAGCCGCCGCATCACGGTCGACGCCTCAGCGTTGAGCGCGGGTGTGTATGTGCTGCGCGTTACTACGGCAGGTGAACGCGCTTCACAGCGACTCCTGGTGAAATAAAAATGGTTTAACGTTTAAGGTTTAAAGTCTAAGGTTGTCGTTGGCGTAGCTTCGCGTTCTGGGTTGCTCTCGCGCGACGCTACGCTAACGACAACCTTAGACTTTAAACCTTAAACGTTGAACTTCCCTCTATGATCGACGTATCTACTATTCACAATCCGGAAGACCTTGACCATGCCTTTGCTATCAGACGGGCCGTTTTCGTAGATGAACAATGTGTGTCGCCCGAAGACGAATATGACGAGTTTGAAGGCAGCAGCACTCATTTCCTGGCCCGCCTCAACGGGCAACCCGTTGGCACGGCCCGATGGCGGCGCACCAGCAAAGGCATCAAGTTAGAGCGGTTTGCGGTGCTGGCTCAGGCCCGCCACAACGGTGTGGGGAAAGCGCTGGTGCAGGCTGTCCTGACCGATGTGTTCAACCAGCAGCCCGAACCCATCGAGAGCATTTATCTCCACGCCCAACTAACGGCCATGCCGCTCTATACTCAGTTCGGCTTTTTGCCCGTTGGTCCGCAGTTCGATGAGTGCGGCATTCAACACACCAAGATGGTGCTGCCCAGCAAACGGATGCTGAGTGAGTCAGAAGTTCCGAAGAGATAGCGGGCCATGCGGGGCTATCCGTTTTTCCGCCACACCATTGCCCTGCTGGTTGGTATCTTTTTCGCCGAAAACTTTCCCCACTTAATCTGGTGGTCTGTAGGGCTAGGTCTGCTGAGTGCAGCGCTGTATGGGTATTTTATCTGGAAAAACGAGCGCCGCACCATCAGGCCGCTGAGCCTGTCGCAGGGGTTGCTGTTGCTGCTGATCTTTGCCGCCACGGGTAGTGTGTTGCGCTATGTCAAGGATCCGCTCCGCCACGCCGAACATATCAGTCACGCCCCCGAACCGCCCGAAGCCTACGAGGCTGTGGTGACCAACCTGCCCGAAAGCCGTGCCAAAACGTATAAGGTAGAGCTAAACATCAGGCGAGGGCGGGTTGGCGGTGCGTACCGACCCTTGAGTGGCCGCGTGATAGCCTATTTGGCTAAAGGCGATTCGGTAGACCCACCCCCCTGCCTCGCTATGGTGATGTCTGGCTGGTGCTGCGTCCGCCCCTACCCGCCGACTCCACGCTGAACCCCGCCGAGTTTGACTACCGCCGGCATCTGGCTCACCGGGGCATTACCCACCAGCAGTACATCCTGCCCTGGCAGCGGCGCGTGCTGGGGAATGAGCCGCCCAACCCCCTCACAGCCCTGGCCTACCGGGTAAATCACTGGGCCGACAGCCTGTTCACCAGCCGTATTGGCACCCGCGCTGAGTACGGCATTGTAAACGCCATGCTGCTGGGCGTGCGCGACGACCTCGACCAAAGTCAGTACGATACCTATGCCGCTGCCGGGGCCGTGCATATCCTGTCGGTGTCGGGGCTACACGTGGGTATTCTGTTTGTGTTGCTGAGTGCGCTGCTACGCTGGCTGGCACCAGACAAAACCAGAAGTTGGTGGGTGGTGTTGCTGAAGATCAGCGTGCTGTGGTTTTTCGCGCTCATGACGGGCTTCTCGGCGCCTATTCTGCGGTCGGCGCTGATGTTCTCTTTTTTGCTGGTGGCGGGCCTGATCAACCGAACGCTCAGCCTGATGAATACGCTGGCAGCCTCGGCGTTTATCATTCTATGCTATGACCCCTATGCGGCGTTCTCGCCCGGATTTCAGTTGTCGTATCTGGCCGTGTTCGGCATTGGCGCGTGGGTGCCCGACGTCATGCAGCGGTTTCGCAACAAGAGCAAGCTAACCACTATGCTGTGGGAACTGACGGTGGTGGCCCTGATGGCCCAACTGCTCACCTTTCCGCTGGGCGTCTATTATTTCCACACGTTTCCCACCTACTTTTTATTCGCCAACCCCATTGTCATGGGCCTCTCGACGGTGCTGGTACCGCTGGCCCTGGCCACGTTTATGCTGGGCTGGATTCCCTACCTCGGCGACGGGCTTGGCTGGCTTCTGCGGGGGGTGGCGTGGGCACTAAACCGGTCTGTCGAGTGGATTGCCGACTGGCCGGGTGCTGTTTGGGACGGACTTTGGCTGTCTGACACCGAGCTTGTGCTGCTGTACCTTATTCTGGCCGCGGGCAGTATGGTGGTGATGACCCGGCAACGCTTTTTCCTGCACGCTATGGCGGTACTGGCTCTTTTTCTGACTGCGCTTAACCTAGCTGAAGTAGCGCAACAGGATAAACAGCGGCGGCTGACGGTACATTTTATGCCCCGAAAAACAGCCGTCAGCCTCACGGTAGGCCACCAGACTACGGTCCTGACCGACGCAGACTGGCAGGCTGCTCCCCGGCAATATAGTTTCAACCTCAAAAACACCTTCGTCCAATGGGGCATCCGGCAGGTCAACGTGGGTGATCTCCAGGCCGACACCGTGGCCTCGCTCCCCGCCTATAAGCACAGCCCCGACATGTCGCTGGTGGTATGGCAGGGACGTAGCCTGCTGCTGGTCAATCGGTTGTCTGACTACCGCCGCTGGCAGTTGCCCGCCCTGATCGATTATGTGGTGGTGCGCCGCAATGCCCTGCGCTCGTGGGACCAGCTAGACAACCGGCTCGTGGCCCGGCAGTATATTTTCGACGATTCGAATACGCTCATCCGTACCGATAGTCTGCTGGCACAGGCAAAACGGCGGGGCATCGTATGCCATTCGGTGCGGCGGATGGGGCAGTTTCGGGCCGAGTGGTAAGGAAATAGGTTTAGGCGTATTTTTGTTATTCACTTACTCATCAACCCATGCGGATACCCGTCTACCTACTTGGGATGGCTGCACTCACGACCGGCGTTTCAACGGCTGGCCTCGCGCAACTGCCTGTTACCAAACCAAGTACTTCTAAAATCATGACCAACAATCCATTACTTCAGCCGTTTCAGACACCCCACGAAACGGCTCCGTTTCCACTGATTAAAAACGAGCACTATCTGCCTGCTATTCAGGCGGGTATCGCTGCTGGCCGGAAAGAAATTGACGCCATCGTGGCTAATCCCGACAAGCCCACCTTTGCCAACACGGTGGTTGCTCTGGAACGTACCGGCGACCTTTTGAGCCGGGCCACGTCGGTGCTGTTTAACCTGAATGCGGCCGAAACCAGCCCGGAGATGCAGAAAATTGTGAAAGAAGCGTCTCCCCTGCTTACTGAATACGGCAACGATATCACGCTGAACGACAACCTGTTTGCCCGGATCAAAACCGTGTATGAGCAGCGCAACAGCCTGAAACTGGATGCCGAAAGCGCCATGCTGCTGGAGAAAACGTACAAGCGTTTTGCCCGCAATGGTGCCAATCTGAACGCCACCGACAAAGACAAGCTCCGGGCCATCGATAAAGAACTGGCCCAGCTGTCGCTGCAATTTGGTGAGAACGTGCTTAACGAAACCAACGAGTATGTGATGTCTGTCACAAATGAGGCGGAGCTAAAAGGCCTGCCCGATTTTGTGCTGGAAGCCGCCCAAAAAACGGCCAAAGAAAAAGGGCTTACCGGCTGGGCCTTTACGTTGCAGACGCCTAGCTACAGCCCGTTTATGCAGTATGCCGAGAACCGGGGGCTGCGCGAGAAACTCTACCGGGCGTATAACGGACGGGGCTTTGGTGGCAACAAAAATGACAATCAGGCCAATATTAAGCGCATGGTGCAGTTGCGCTATGACCGGGCCAACCTGCTGGGTTACAAGACCCACGCCGATTTTGTGCTGGAAGAAAGCATGGCTGGTTCGAGCCAGAAGGTAAGCTCGTTTCTGGACGAGTTGGTGCAATATGCCCGCCCCGCTGCCGAACGGCAACTGGCCGAACTGACCACCTTTGCCAAAGCCAACGGTTTCGCCGGCGACCGGATTGAGCAGTGGGATTACAGTTACTACGCCGAAAAGCTGAAAAAGAAGCAGCTCGACCTCGACGATGAGATGCTGAAGCCCTATTTCAAGCTCGACAACGTGGTGGAGGGCGTGTTTGCCGTGGCCAACAAGCTGTATGGCATCACCATCAAAGAAAATAAGGCTATTCCGGTCTACAACCCGGAGGTGAAAGCCTACGAGGTGTTTGATCAGAACGGGCAGTTTCTGGCGGTATTCTACGGCGACTATTTCCCCCGTCCCGGCAAGCGTAGTGGTGCCTGGATGAACGACGTGCAGGGCCAGAAAATCGTAAACGGCGTGAACCTCCGTCCGCATATTGTGAACGTTTGCAACTTCACCCGCCCTACCGACACCAAGCCTTCATTACTGACGTTTTATGAAGTCACCACGCTCTTCCACGAGTTTGGCCACGCGCTGCACGGCATGCTCGCCAACGGGCAGTATGAGAGCCTGAGCGGCACCAACGTCCCCCGCGACTTTGTGGAACTGCCCTCACAGGTGATGGAAAACTGGTGCTACACGCCCGAAGCACTGAACCTGTTTGCCAAACACTACCTGACCGGCGACGTAATTCCGCAGGCATTAGTCGAGAAGATCCGGGCGAGTCAGAATTTTATGGCGGGCATTGCCAACCTGCGCCAACTGCGTTTCGGCATCACGGACATGTATTTCCACGACCGCAAGCCTACCAACGAGAGTGTAACGGAAGTAGAAAACCACGCCGACTCGCTGGTGAACCTGTTCCCACGGGTGAAGGGTACCTCGTTCAGCACGGCTTTCTCGCACATCTTCGCGGGGGGGTATTCGGCAGGGTATTATAGCTACAAATGGAGTGAGGTGCTGGATGCCGATGCGTTCGAGTTTTTTCAGGAAAACGGCGGGCTGAATGCCAAAGAAGCTGCGCAGAAATTCCGGCAGAACGTGCTCGAAAAGGGTGGCAGTGAAAAGCCCATGGAACTCTACAAGAAATTCCGGGGTCGCGAACCATCCCCCCAGGCCATGCTCCGCCGCAGTGGGCTGTCGTTATAAAGGAACTTTTCAGCTTTCATAAATCCCTATCGGCGTGTGTGACTTTGCACCACGCGCCGATAGGGATTTGCTCTTTGATGGCTCCATTTTTCAAAAGTGGCACAGGCCCCCAAAACTGGCACTATCGGTATAGGTGGAATGCGCTTACTTTTGTTTTTATGAAGAAGCTATTCCCCCTCCTATTCCTCTGCCTGCTTACCCAACTAACGGTAGCCCAGACACCGGGTATCAGCCGTGTTGACCCGACCAACTGGTGGGTAGGCATGAAAACACCTACGCTCCAGTTGATGGTCTACGGCCCCAATGCCGGCACGCTCACCTACACGATCAGTTACCCGGGTGTGAAACTGGTAAAAACGCATACCGTTGAGAACAAAAACTACGCGTTTCTGGACTTGACCCTCGCACCCGGCACCAAAGCGGGTTCGTTTGAGCTTGTGGGGCGTAACGGCAATACCGTTGTTAAACGGAGTTATGAACTGAAAGCCCGCGACAATCAGCCCAAAGGACAGGGCCTTACCACCGCCGACTTCGTGTACCTGCTCATGCCCGACCGGTTCAGCAACGCGGACCCCGGCAACGACAAATTCGCCGATATGGCCGACAAAGAATCGGACCGGAACAGCCCGTACCTGCGGCATGGTGGCGATCTGAAAGGTGTAGAAAATCATCTGGATTATCTTAAGGAGTTAGGCGTGACGGCCCTCTGGATGACACCCGTGCTGGAGAACAATCAACCTCAGACCAACGAAGGCGGAGCCATGCGGTCGGCGTATCATGGCTACGGATTTACGGACCAATATGCCGTTGACAAGCGGTTTGGAGGCAATGAGGCGTACAAGGCGCTGTCGAAAGCGGTACATGCTCAGGGTATGCGGCTGGTGCAGGATGCGGTCTACAACCACGTGGGCATCAACCACTGGATATTAAAGGATATACCCTTCAAAGACTGGCTCCACCAGTGGCCAACCTATACCAACACCTCCTACAAATACCAGCCCATCACCGATCCCCATTCAGCCGCCATTGACCGGAAAGTGACCCTCGACGGCTGGTTTGTCCCCTTCCTGCCCGACCTGAATCAGCAGAACCCCTTCGTGGCTAACTACTTGATTCAGAATGCGATCTGGAACACCGAAACCTTCGCCGTTGACGCATGGCGGATTGACACGTATATGTATAACGACCAGCCGTTTATGAATCGCTGCAACGCCGCCCTGCAAGCCGAGTACCCCAGGATGCTGACCTTCGGCGAATCGTGGGTAAACAACACCGTAGATCAGGCCTACTATACCCGCAACAAAATCAACTTCCCGTTTAAGTCGAACCAAACCGGTGGGCTGGACTTCGTGCTATATTCGGCTCTGCTCGACGGGGTGAAAGAAAGCGGCGGCTGGGACAACGGTGCCAACCGACCTTACAGTATTCTGGCCCAGGATGCCGTCTACGAAAACCCCAACACACTCGTTACTTTTTTAGAGAACCACGACACCGACCGGTTTTTTTCGGTGGTCGGCGAAGACACTGATAAGTACAAAATGGCGACCACTTGGCTGCTCACTATGCGTGGTATTCCGCACTGGTACTATGGCACCGAAATTCTGATGAAGAATTTCAAAAATCCATCGGATGCCGAAGTGCGCCGCGACTTCCCCGGTGGCTTTGCCGGTGATAAGGAAAACAAGTTCACTGCCGAAGGCCGCAGCAAAGCCGAAAACGACGCTTTTACTTTTGTGAAGACGCTGGCCAACTACCGCAAAAACACGCCGGCGCTGCATTCGGGCAAGATGATGCAGTACCTGCCTCAAAACAACACCTACGTGTACTTCCGCTATAATGACAAGGGTACGGTGATGGTGGCGACCAACCAGAACTCCACCCCCATTGCCCTCGACATGGCCCGTTTTTCGGAACGTGCGCAAGGCTTCACCAAAGCGAAAAACGCCCTGACCGGCGAGGTGATTACTGATCTGAAAACGGTTCAACTACCAGCCAAAACGGCATTGGTGCTGGAGTTGATGCGGTAAACCTATCAGGCCTCGGCGGCCCCGCCTGAAGACCTGATAGGTTAAACAGGCCATCTGACTTACGTCGGGTGGCCTGTTTTTTTGTGCCAATGACAAAAATTCGCTATTGATTCACGCTTACTCAATACGCGACCTTTGGTATAAGCTATGAACTGATAATGAGTAGCTTGCTTATATCATTGGTCCTTTTTTCATCTGTTCACACCTCCTTATGTCATGCAAACTACGTACCTCATATCGTACCTGTGCCTACTGGCTGGGTTGTTTTCAGCAAGCCAATCGCTGGCTCAACATAATCACACCAATTCATACACGAGTATCGGTTGGTGGAGAAGTAGCCGAACCGTTCAGGTGCCCGTGAAAGCGATGGACGACAACCAACTGCGGCCTCCCCTGAGTGCGTTGGCAATGGTGGGCGATGATACGGTAGCGACAGCGGCCGTTCGGAAATTTGCAGCGGTATATCCTGGTCGGGAGTCCGTCGTGTTCACCAATGAACTGCTTACCATTTTCGACGAGACGAAAGAGCAGACGGAAGGGTTCCATCTGTTTTTTGGCGTTGAAAATGGTCAGTTTATACCAATGATCGTGCACACGGACATTGACCGCAAGGCTGTAGAAAACCATAACACAGATAAGCCGGAATATTACCGGGCGGATTTTACTAAAGCCTATTTCTGGGATAACGCCGCCCGCCGCTGGCAAGTAGTTGTCGATTCTACAATAAATCTGGAAGGAACAAGTAAGACCCTTCTGAAGGTAGTAAAAATGCGTATTCTGGCAAATAGGCACCAATTTCATTATGACACAAAGGGGTATTATTTGTCGAAACATATGCTCGTAAATGCCTGGAAATCGACTGGGCGACGACCGATAACCCTGCTTTTTCAGCTTGATCGTAACCAGGTTCATTTAATTTGTCCATTCTACGGTTTGTACAAAGCAGCCGAGCCTGCAAGGAAGATGACAGGTACAGGCAATAAAGGGCATAGCTTTCCTTTGGGTGTTTATCTGCTTCACACAGGCGGACCCGGCCTTCGACGAACGGGATCTCATCATACACCCATCCGACCTTGTCCATCGTATTGCGGTGATGAAGCACTTACAACCACGAAATGACTCAGGCAATGAAGCCCTCCTACCTGCTTATAGACCTTTCCAACTACGCCGGGCTGCTACCGTGCCTAATGGCAATCTATAGCCGACGTTTTCTGAACCGCGCTCAGGTAATTTTTGGGATTGATATATGGGTAGGTACGTCTTTTGGTATTCTGTCAGTTATACTGGCCCAACAGCGCATCAATAATCTTTTCATCTACCCGATTTTGGCGGTGGTAAACAGCATAACCGTGGGCTTATTTTTCGCTGAATTAGCCAAAAGCACTTGGCTTAAATGCACTATCCGGGTGGCCTTTGTTGGGTATACTGGCATTGTGCTGCTTATGGGCTTTGGGCAGCTTGCGCTGTTTGCCAACCTGGAGTTGTTCACGTTTATTGATTTTGCCGTGACTGGTCTAGCACTATTTTTCTTGGCTAAACTCATCCGTCGAAGTCAAAAATTGGCCCAAAAGCCTCTTTTCTGGCTGTTGCTGGCACTTTTCCTCGGTTCGCTCTACGACATCGCCAGTACACAGTTGGGTACGCTGTTAGATCACTATGGAGGTGCTCGCTGGAAAGACATGCTCTGGCTACAGATCAACCCGGTGGTCACGATGATCAAGCTAGCTGTAATTACGTATGGTTTCTACCTCACTCGTTTTCAGTTGGTTAAAGCCGAAAAGTTGCCACAGTTTAGGATATGAAAATCCGCCTCGCTCTGCTGCTTGTCTTGTTGCTTCGGGGCGGCATAGCGACGGGGCGGCAACCGGCGTTCACCCGGTTTTGGACCAGCAACGGGCAGCACGATTCTACCTTCGCGCTCAACAAACCTATTCGCCTCAACTACCGGCAAACGCACATCTCCATCGCTTTCCGCGACCGGGCCGATCCCGCCACCGCCCGCTATGCCTACCGCCTCGTGGGCGACGACCCGCGCTGGTACACGACCGGGCGCGGCGAATCGGTCAGCTATGCGAACCTGTTTGGGGGTACGTACCGGTTTGAGGTGAAGAATTTAAATAAGCCTTTGCAGATCAGCTCATTGTCGTTTGAATTGGAAGAGGCATTCTGGCAACGTACCTGGTTTGTGCCCATGCTTGTGGCCTACGGATTACTCGTGTTAGGGGCCATTCTCTACGTGGTGATGCTCTACAAACTGCGTGGCAAACTCCGGCTTCAGCAACTCCGCAACGACATCGCCGCCGACCTTCACGACGACGTGGGCAGCACCCTCAGCACCATTAATTTTCTGGGCGAACTGGCCAAACGCAAGTTTCCAAATCACCCCGAAGCCAGTCTTCCACTGCTCGACAAAATGCTCGACGAAGCGGGCCAAATGGTGCAGACTATGCGGGGTATGGTCTGGACCATTAGCCCCGGCAACGACAACGCCATTGACTTCTTCGACAAAGTAAATGCATTCATGAACACGCTCCTGACCAGCCGCGACATAGGCCTCACCTTCCGGCAGGACGTACTTGGGCAGGAGACCCTGACCGTAGAACAACAGCGACATTTGTTTCTGATTGTCAAGGAAATAACTAACAATATTGCCAGACACGCCAGGGCTAAGCACGTCACATTCTACGCCCGCAAGCACCAGTATTTCCTCTGGATCGGCATCACCGACGACGGCGTTGGCTTCGATACCGATACGTTGGCCGACGGTAATGGCCTCCGCAACCTGCACAAACGAACAACTGAACTAGAAGGTAAAATCGAAATCGACTCCACCATTGGGAAAGGCACCACCATCCGGCTGATGATCCCGCTATAACCAACAGATACTATGATTCGAGTCGCTATTTTCGATGATGACAAGGTCTATGCCGACAACCTCCGGCTGCTACTGACCGACAACGACGACTACCACCTCGTGGGTACGTTCCCCAACGCGCTCCGGGCCATCGAGCGCGTGACCCAATGCCAGCCCGACGTGGTGATTATGGACATCAAAATGCCCGACATATCAGGTATTGAGGCGGCAGGGGCCATCAAAGCGGCGTTTCCGGCGGTGCAGATTCTGATGCAGACCGTTTTCGAGGATGACGACAAGGTGTTTGCCGCCATCTGCGCGGGGGCATCGGGCTACATGCTCAAGGGTACATCACCCGATAAACTGCTGGAAGCCATTGCCGACGTGTACATGGGTGGCACGCCTCTCAGCCCTGGCGTGGGCCGCAAAGTGTTCCGGTTTTTTCAGGAACAGCAAACCAGCCGCCCCGAATTTTACGACCTCTCCAAACGCGAAAAAGAAGTGCTGGCCCATCTCGTTGACGGCAACAGCTACAAAATGATTGCCGACGCCTGCGGCATCAGTTTCAACACGGTGAACGCGCACCTCCGCAAAATATATGAGAAACTGCACGTCAATTCGTCGCAGGAAGCCATCTCGAAAGCCCTCCGCCAAAAGCTAGTATAATAACGCACTTGTAAAAAGTTTGGGTGTGTTGTTATCCACTACTCGAATAGCAAGAATTCGCTATTTCGCTTCCTATCTATTTCACTGAAATTTGACTTGATCAACAAATAGTTGGTGCATTCTAAATCACAACTTAACTGATTAGTCATGATAACTCCATGGATTGGTTCGAAAAAAATTCTTGTTATTCCAGTCATCGTTACTGGAAGCGCCCAGTATCTTCCACCTCCAGCTGATTGGTTAGCACTCATCAAGCGTCGAATTTATTATGATCCTCATCCAACTTCGGGTGTTGATCGTTCTTTGAGAGGATATATTCACGCCATTTCTTGCGGCAAAGCACAATTAGTAGCCGATGTTTCTGAGCCGATACGTATTCCTGTGGCCGCTGATGGAAGTTGCCGGACTGGTGCTGCTATTCAAGCGCATCCACATGCTCATTTATATGAGTTTGCCTGCGTAATATTTACTGATGGTCCTCATAATTGTGGTGGCATGGCCGCATGGGGTGGCTTATTTACTTTTTCGCCACCACGACCTGGAAATATATTACACGGCAGAACGCGTGTAAAACTAAGCGAACAGATGGGCGTCTGGGCTATGGAGTTGTTGCATGCAGTAACTGGTTTTGGCGATTTGTATTTTACTAATCCGCATCCTGGCAGGTTCGATGAAATGGCATGTGCCTGTGGAACACATCCATCGGCGTATACGAAGATGTATATGGGCTGGATAAATGCCTCTACTATTCCTTTCGTAGAAACTGTACTACATAAAGAATATCTCTTGTATGCTGTAGGGCTGCTGCAACCGCCTCCACCTCAGTATGTTTCAGCACTAAAAATCCCTATCGGTACGCTAGGTCATTATTATATAGTGGAGTGTCGGTTGCGTGTCGATCAGTTTGAAAAACAAACAGAAGGTTGTTCCGCTGGTATACCAAGTGAAGGAGTTATCGTTAATGAAGTTGACCCCAGTGGCCCATCTCCGTTGACATTAAAAACGACTGTAGCGCTCACAACAGGACAGAATCTCACGTTGCCGGATATAGGTGCATCAATTGAGGTGAAAGAAGCTGTAAATGGTGGGTATAGAATAGCTGTCCAGCTTTCTGCAACCGTTGTGTGTGGCACGCTGAAAAATCAAATTGCCGTGTTAGAAGCCATAATTGTCCGTTCACAACAGCAGTTAGAAACTGCTGCACCTGCCCAGAAAAAGGCAATACTAAATAGGATAAATCGTGATCAGGAGAAGATCAGAATGCTAAACATTGAAATGACAGAATTAGGGTGCTCTACTGATTAGTATTTTTACTAGTTTACGTTGCCAATAAAAGGCTAATCAATTAACGCTTTATTTACTTTTTATTACAAAGAAAGTGTTAATTGATTAGCTTGCATTTAGGAGTATTATTAATAATAAGTGAAGGCAACATGGTTATTTATTTAGTATGAAGATTGTGTATGAAGAAGCTCGATTATAAAAACGTGTTGGTTACAGATGCGAACGCCAGTATTGATTTTTGGTTACGAAATACTTCTGAAACATACCGTTTAGTAGTTTCGCGGGATTATATGCTACTGAGTACTGTAATTGATATAGCTGTCCAGTGCGAAAATAGATAGTTTCGCAATTTGTGCTGTAAAGCCCAGTTTTGTACCAAGTTATTTTCCTTAACCAATCCACAACATGAAACGCTCTATAATGGCATTCCTGATAATCTGGCTGAGTGTTGGCTGTGAAGATTCGTCAGCACCGCGCAATACCGATGAGCTATACTACGCCTGGCTCTTTGGGCTTATTCCCACTCAGGATGGTGGCTACCTAACCGCCGTCACCCGCTACCACGTGGTGCATGTTTCTACAACACATCCTACTGCGCAGCATATAGATCCCTCGTCTACTTACGGGGACATGACACTGATTAAAACGGATGCTGCCGGCAACCGTCAGTGGGAAAAAGTGCTCGAAAAACCAGATGCTCAGGATGGCATAAAACTAGTACAGTTACCCAACGGCAATTACCTGTTGGCGGGTAACACCACCACACGGAATTCGCAGCCACAAACTCGCGTTGACGTTGATCTGAACGAAGTTGGGCCTAATGGACAGGAGCGAAGCAGTGCTAGGTTACCGAATCCCGGAACCGACATGCGATTGACTGATTTGCAAGTTGGGCCTTCAGGAAGTCTGTTTGCGGCTGGTGGTCAGATAAACCCAGTTATACCACAAGGTTGGCTAAGGCGAGTTGGCCAGGATGGTCATTCAACCCAATGGGAGATTTTAACGACTGGTCCACCACAAGACAGGGCGTCAGTTGAGGCGCTGGCTGTTGGCCCAGATGGCGAACTGTTTGTGGCCGGTTATGAAAGTGGGTACACATATGTCAAAAAAATAAGCGCTGATGGGGCAGTGCGCTGGACCCAATATGCCAGTGACAGCCTGAGGCTTAGTCCACGTCAGCTTTACGCCACTGCCGACGGGGGCTTTCTGCTCCAGGGCTACGCCTTTTCAACACCAGCGGCTACTAACCCGCAGGTGGTCCTGTTAAAAGCCGATGCCAGTGGTAAGACCCAGTCGATTCAGTGGTCTAATCTTGGTTCAATACAGACTTATGATGAGCACGCAGTGCTTGCTAAACGCCTGGATAGAAACTTTTTGCTGGCAACCTGGGATACGAATCGCAAGATTGATCTGACAGTGCTTGATGCCAATGGTGGATCACCTAAAACGATAACCACGGCTATTACGCTGTCTGGGTTTAAAAAACCTCTTTTTCTGCCACTTACCACGGGAGAAACGATACTGGTTGAACTCACGGGCAGCAGATCCTATGAACGGGAAATAACCATGCGCCAGATCGGCGCGGATGGCAACGAACGCTGGCAACGGGTGATTGCTACACTGTAGACTACTATGACTCAACGACTCCTTACACTCTGTCTGCTGCTCCCGCTTTGTGGGCAGGCGCAGCTCACCCAAACGCTTCGTGGCCGGGTGGTTGACAAAGAATCGAAATACCCCCTGGTGGGGGCCACGGTTCAGGTGGTCGACGCGTCGTTGGGTAATCTGACCGATACGACGGGGGCTTACCGGATCGGGAACGTACCTGTGGGGCGGCGAACGGTTCGGGTAACGCTGGTGGGTTATAAAGAGGTGCTGCTCAACAATATTATCGTGGATGCAGGCCGCGAAACGATCCTCGACGTTGACCTGGAAGAAGGTGTTCAGCAACTATCTACCCTGACGGTCAGGGCGCAGCGCACCGGCGAAGCCCGCAATGATATGGCGGTGGTATCGGCGCGGCAATTTTCGGTAGAGGAAGCTGATCGCTACGCCGGTAGCCGGGGCGAACCCGCTCGCATGGCGGCCAACTTTGCCGGGGTGCAGGGGGCCGACGATTCTCGAAACGACATCGTTATTCGGGGTAACTCGCCGCAGGGGGTGTTGTGGCGGCTGGAAGGTGTCAGTATTCCGAACCCCAACCACTTCGCCATTGCCGGTACGTCGGGTGGGCCGGTGAGTATTATCAACAACCGCTATCTGGCCAACTCTGATTTCTTTACGGGCGCTTTTCCTGCCGAATTTGGCAACACCGTTGCCGGGGTGTTTGATCTGAAACTGCGCAACGGCAACAATGAACGCCATGAAAAAACGATTCAGTTTGGCTTCCTAGGCACGGAAGCCATGGTGGAAGGGCCGCTGTCGCGCAAGACTGGGGCCTCCTACATGGTTTCGTATCGGTATGCCAACCTGGGCCTGTTCAGCAAATTAGGTCTTGACATTGGCACGCAGGCAATTCCCGCTTATCAGGACGGTTTCTTTCGGCTCAATTTTCCCCTAAAAGATCGCGCTGGTGTCTCGGTCGGCAGCATCAGCCTCTGGGCATTGGGCGGTACCAGCACGGTGGATATTCTGATTAGCCAGCAGAAAGCTGATGATCGCAATATTTTTGGCCAGAACGACCGCGACCAATACTTCACCTCGCGGATGGGCGTGGCAGGTCTGACATACATACGCCCTGTTAGCAGGCAAACGTTTTGGAAAACAACCCTCGCCGTATCGGGTAATGCACAGGCGGCGAAAGACAACTACCTCTTTTTGCGTAAAGACAAGAATGGAAATCCACTCGTACAAGACAGCCGGTTTGTCATCGACTCGCTTCGACCAACGCTGGATTATCAGTTCACAGAAATACGGTACACGCTTTCAACGCTCGTTAACCACAAGCTAAGTGCACGCAGTACGCTTAAACTGGGTATCAACGCCGACCTGTTCCAGTTTACAGCATATGATAGTGTCCGTACGCTGGAGACGGCCACCTCTACCCTGTTCACACCGTGGCGGAGTCGCTGGGCAGCCAACGAAACGTTTGCGCTTGTTCAGCCTTACGTCAGTTACCGCAACCGCCTGACGGATAACCTGACGCTCACCGCAGGCCTGAACGCACTCATCCTGACGCTAAACGCAAACAGCGTGTCGCCGCTAGAACCCCGGCTGGGGATGAGTTATGACTTACCCAACCGCCAGAAGATCAGCGTAGCCATTGGCCTGCACAGTCAGATGCAGCCAACCTATACGTATTTCTATAAAACGCCTGATTTTGCTTCTTCCCAGTACCCCAGTCCATTAGTAGAGGAAAACCGGACGGTGGGTTTAACCAAAAGCTGGCACTATGTGGCAAGCTATAACCGACTGCTTGGCCGGAACATGCGTTTGTTGGTTGAAACGTATTATCAACAATTGTTCAACGTACCTGTAGAACGCGCGCGGTCCTCGTTTTCGATGGTGAATACGGGGGCGGCTTTCTCCCGAATTTTTCCCGGTCCGCTGGTCAACACCGGTACGGGCCGTAACTACGGGGTTGAACTGACGCTGGAGAAATTTTTCAGCAACACCTATTATTTCCTTGTCACCGGTTCGCTGTTTGATGCCCGCTACCAGGGATCTGACGACGTATGGCGAAACACGGATTTCAACGGAACCTATGCGCTTAACCTGCTCGTTGCCAAAGAGATACCGTTCAGGCGGTCGAGCCTGAATATTGGGGCGAAATTCACCACAACGGGCGGACGGTGGTATGGCCCGGTGAACGAGGCGGCTTCGCGCCAGAATCAGGAAATCGTTTTTGCGAGTGCCACCCGCAACTCCCTACAGTTTGCGCCCTACCGACGCTTCGACGTCAAGATTGACTATAAAATCAACCGGAAGCGCTTAACCCACACCATCGCTTTTGATCTGGTGAATGTGCTGGGCATTCAGAACCTGCTGTCGCTCAGCTACGCCCCTCAGCCCGACGGTACGTTCGTGAAGCAGGAATACCAACTGGGCTTTCTGCCCATATTCTACTACCGGGTGAATTTCTAGCGTGCCACTTTTTATAAACACACCATACCATCATGAAACCAGTCACTTTTTTAGCCCTTACACTATGGTTTCCGTCTAACTGCCTGGCACAGGTTCAAGTGCAGGATGGGGTTGTGGACTTTACAACGCTGAAGCAATACGTGACGAACTTACGCTTGATTGGCCAGACAAAATCAGCATCGGGCATCCTGTTCAACACAACGGATTCTACCGTTGTGTTGGCCCCTATTCGTGGATTGAAATTAAAGTTGAAAGCACTTATCAGTCAGCATGGTGGAACGCTGCCACCGGTTGATTCACTGACGGAGGTGCTGTCACTACAAACAGTTCGGTACAATACTGTTCGAAGTCTGTCGCTGCATCGTCGGGGTGCCGGCGTGAAAGGTCTGTTAATGGGAACGGGTGTGGGGGCACTTGTGGGGGTTGTTCAGGGAAGTGACCCACCCGGCTGGTTCTCCTTTTCGGCAGGGGATAAAGCTGTTCTGTTCGGTATTATCGGAGGCTTGGCGGGGTTGATAAGCGGGGCACTAAGTGTTGACACTGTCAATGCCAAAAGGCAATCTGTATCGAAAGAAATGCAGGGGCGTCTACGAAAGTATGCGATCGTTGACCAGTTGAGAAAAGCCAACGTCTACACGCCATGAAAACAGGTTGTCTTACCCGGCGTGTGTACCTTTGCGGCTCACTAATTGGGGTGTAATGCAGTTTATTCGTCTTTTTCTGTTGCTCCTTGCGCTGGGCACGCCGGTCTGTACGTTTGCGCAACCGCTTAAAACACTGATCGTTACGGCCCACCCCGACGATGAGACGATGTTTCCCGTCACGGTGTTCAAGCTCGTGCGCGAACTGGGTGGGTCTGCCGATCTAGCCCTGGTGACAGACGCCTCTGGTGGTTATAACGGCATGGTGGCGTCGAAATATTACGGCATGAACCTGCTCGATTCAACTATTGGGCGGCGGGCTCTACCAGCTATCCGGAAGAAGGAATTGATGAAAGCAGGTGAGGTTATGGGCATCACCAACTTCTACTTTTTCGATCAGGTCGACGATTTCTATTCTACCGACCCCGCCGCCTACCTGGGTGGCCGTCGGTGGAATACGGAGTTGGTTGACAGACAGTTGGATGAGGTATTGGCCAAGGGCCGTTATGAACTGGTTATCTGTCTGGTACCTTCTGCTGAGCAACATGCTCACCACAAAGCCGCGACCGTACTGGCCCTGCGGGCGGTGGCACGACTTCAGGGCCGCAAACCCATCATTATCGGTGGACGTACCCTTAGCCGCACTACCACGTTCTCCTTCTCCGAATTGCCCGGTTATCCCGAAACCAAAGTATTACCCAACGCCCCCGTTTATGAAGTCGACGTGTCGCACACATTTGGTGAAGGGGGCAAGCACAGCTACCAGATCGTAGCCGACTGGGTGAAGGCCGAGCACAAATCGCAGAGCGGCGACATGAATGTGGCCATGCACCGTGGTGATGTAGAAGCCTTTTACTATTTCGCCCAAAACGGCCCCGGCGGCCTGGAAACCATTAAAAAACTGTTCACCGCGTTGAAAGCGAGTGGGTATTAAAATTAATGAGTGAATGAGCGAATGAGTGATTGAGTGAATAGGATAATGCCGAGGCACACTTGCGTCAGCCTATTCACTCAATCACTCATTCGCTCATTCACTCATTCAAATTATGATCAAAGCCTTTCTATTTGACCTTGACGGCGTGCTGGTTGATACCGCCGTATTTCATTACCAGGCCTGGCGGCGAATGGCCAATTCGCTGGGGTTTGATTTTACGCACGAGTTCAACGAAACACTCAAAGGTGTGAGCCGGATGGATTCGCTCGACCGGATTCTGGCCCTGGGCGGTGTAGCCCTGCCTGATGAGCGCAAGCTGGAACTGGCTGCGCAGAAAAACGACTGGTACCTCGAACTCGTCAACCAAATGACACCCGACGATATACTGCCTGGTGCGGAAGCGTTTGTGGAACAGGCCAAACGGGCGGGGATGAAAATTGCCCTCGGTTCGGTTTCAAAAAACGCGCCGCTGATCCTGGCACGCGTGGGCCTCACGCACGTGTTTGATGCCATCATCGACGGCTCGAAAATTACGCACAGCAAACCCGACCCGGAGGTGTTTCTGAACGGTGCCGCCGAACTAAACGTGCAGCCTGCCGAGTGTGTCGTGTTTGAAGACGCCGTGGCAGGCATCGAAGCCGCCAAACGGGGTAATATGTTTGCCCTGGGCATTGGCTCACCCGATGTGCTGACCGAAGCCGATTTAGTTGTCCCCTCCCTGGAGCACATCACTGTTGCCGAACTGCTGGCCGCCGTTGACAAAGCGCAGGGGCTGGGTTATTAAGTCTGATGTTTAAAGTCTAAAGTTTAAGGTTCAATGTCCAAAGTTGCTCCGCATTCCGGTTAACGCGGAGCAACCTTGGACATTGAACTTTAGACATTGAACTTATTTTATGAAACAGTACCTTACCAACGACCCCTGGTGTGTGGTCGAAGACGGGTTTCACCCGCAGTATAATGAAGTGACCGAGAGCCTCATGAGCCTCGGCAATGGCCGGCTGGGCGGGCGCGGTAATTTCGAAGAGAAATTCACCGGTAAAACGCTGCCCGGCAACTACGTGGCAGGCGTTTATTACCCCGACAAAACCCGCGTTGGCTGGTGGAAAAACGGCTACCCCGACTATTTCGCCAAGGTGCTCAACGCCGCCAACTGGATAGGCATCGACGTAGACGTAGAATACGAAACGCTCGACCTGAACACCTGCGAGGTGCGTGATTTCCGGCGGGTGCTCAACATGCAGGAGGGCTATCTGGAGCGCTCCTTTATCGCGGTGCTAAAAAGCGGCAAAGAAGTAAAGGTCAACGCGAAACGATTTTGCTCGATCGTCGACGATGAAGCCGGGGCGATCCGCTACAGCATCACGCCGCTGAATTTCGACGCCAAGATTACCATTACGCCCTACATCGACGGGGCGATCCGCAACAAGGACGCCAACTACGACGAGACGTTCTGGGACGAGGTGCGCAAAGAAACCGGCTATGGCGAAGCCTACATTGAATTACGGACCCGCAAAACCGGCTTCCACGTCGTGACCGGTATGTGCGTGGAAGTGGAGCAAAACGGGGTTAAACTCGACTACCAGTCGCAGCCGATCAAGTACGAAAAGTATGTAGCCAACCGCATGACTCTCGACTGTCGGCAGGGGCAGGAAACGGTCATTTTCAAGTACGCCGTGAACCTGTCGTCGCTGAACTATGACTCAGACGAACTGCTAAAATCGGCGCATCAGTATATTCAGCGCATCTCACGGAAGGGCTACGACAAAATGCTGTTTGAGCAGCAGCAAGCCTGGGCCGACAAGTGGAAGATGAACGACATCACCATCGACGGGGATTCGGACGGTCGCACCGTTGCTGCGCAGCAGGGAATTCGGTTCAACATTTTTCAGTTAAATCAAACGTATACCGGTGAAGATGAACGGCTTAACATCGGCCCCAAAGGGTTTACCGGCGAAAAATATGGCGGATCGACCTACTGGGATACGGAAGCCTACTGCCTGCCGTTTTACCTCGCCACTGCCGATCAGAAAGTAGCGCGTAACCTGCTGGTGTACCGCTACAAACAGCTGGGAAAAGCCATCGAGAACGCGCAGAAACTGGGCTTCCGGGCCGGGGCCGCGCTGTACCCGATGGTGACGATGAACGGCGAGGAATGCCATAACGAATGGGAGATCACCTTCGAAGAGATCCACCGCAACGGGGCCATTGCCTACGCCATTTACGATTATGTGCGCTACACCGGCGACGAGACGTACCTGGCCGAATATGGCCTGGAAGTACTCGTAGCCATCAGCCGCTTCTGGAGTCAGCGGGTAAACTGGTCGGAGGCTAAGCAGCAGTACGTAATGCTGGGCGTAACGGGACCGAACGAGTACGAAAACAACGTCAACAACAACTGGTACACGAACTACATCGCCGCCTGGACACTTCGCTATACCATGCAGGCCGTAGACATTGTGAAGCGCATTGACCCCGCTGCCTTCGCCGAACTAACCGACCGGATTCACTTCCGCGAGGAAAAAGAGATCGCCAAGGCAAAGGATATCGTCGAGAAAATGCATTATCCGTTTGACGAAACGCGGCAGGTGTTTTTGCAGCAAAGCGACTTTCTCGACAAAGACATTATGCCCGTCTCGGAGATTCCGAAAGGACAGCGGCCACTAAACCAAAACTGGTCGTGGGACCGAATTTTACGTTCCTGCTTCATCAAACAGGCCGACGTATTGCAGGGCCTTTATTTCTTCGAAGATGAGTTCGACACGGCAACGCTGCAACGCAACTTTGACTTCTACGAGCCCATGACCGTGCATGAGTCGTCGCTGTCGCCCTGCGTGCACAGCATACAGGCGTCGAAACTGGGCATGAAGGAGAAAGCTTATGAGATGTACCTCCGCACCGCTCGCCTCGATCTGGACGATTATAATAACGACACCGAAGACGGCTGCCACATCACGAGTATGGCCGGCACGTGGCTGGCCGTAGTGCAGGGTTTCGGGGGTATGCGTGTCACCGCCGACGGTCTTTCGCTAGCTCCCTACTGCCCTGATGGCTGGACATCCTTTTCTTTCAAAATCCGCTTCCGTGGCGCTCTTTTGCAAGTGACGACTACGCAGCAGACTGTTTCGGTTGAGAACTTCTCTCCGCAACCCATTACGCTGCACATGCACGGGCAGACCGTAACGGTAGGCGCTAATGCGAAGCAGGAAGTGCCGGTTGTGCTGGCGTAAATCGCCCGTGTTGACTTGCCCCATCGTCTGGATAACCAACTGGTTGTTCAGACGATTTTTTTTGCTGGTGAATCTGCCAAAACCTGTCCCACTAGAAAAAAATAACGCACATCCTTATATTAAACTACTTAATCTATTACATTTGTACACAATTTATAAATAATTCATCATCAACGCTTTATGAAAACTATTTTCTTTTTTGCCTGTGTGTTAGGAGGGTTACCCGCGTTAGCGCAGGTAAGCAAACCGTTTAAAGTCAACGTAGCTGCCGGCTACGGCATACAGCCCACGAGTGGCGCACGCGGCGGGGTTTTGGTGGGCATTGAACCACGCTATAGCTTGAGCAATCAGCTTGAATTGGGTATTCGGCTGGGCGGCGTTTTTCCCTCACAATCAGTACCTGCCACCGTATATCAGGCAGATCGGTACACGGCAACCCCGGTTGTGTCGACGTTGGCAACGGCTAATTTCTGGCTTTCACCGGGCCGATTCCGTCCCTATATTGGTATTGGGTTGGGTAATTACTGGGCTACCACATCTACCTATACAACCGAGGTTCGCCCCAATGGCGGTATATCAGTCAGCAGCATTGGGCGAAGTGTGAGTAAACCGGGGGGCATGGTGCGAATAGGCGCAAAAGCGGGACACGTGCACCTGGCCGCCGAGTACAACCTGGTAGGCAGCACCACGCAGCAGGATCCAGATTACCGTGATGCGGCTATTTTGGGCTACATGAATGGACAACCCCTTTATGACAACACCACAAAAGTCATTAACTGGACTACGCCCAACGCTTACTTTGGCATCCAGTTGGGCGTCGATATCGGTGGTGGCGTACGCTAACTAAGTAGCTTCAGTTGGCACCACCAGACTATATTCATTAATTTTGGCCTATGAATATTGCCGTTTGGCACAACCTTCCCAGCGGTGGAGCCAGCCGCGCCCTCAATCAGCACATTAAAGGATTGGCCGAACGGGGCCACCAGCTTACGGTCTACACTACTTCGATGGCCGACAGTGCCTACCTCGACGTAGACAAGTATGTGGTAGCTACCCACGTGGTGCCACTGGATATGACGCTCCGGTTCCGGCACATCTACCGCGACCAACTGCGTTCTATCGCCTACCTGCCCGATACGCAGATTGAACGGATGCTGGCCGCCTGCCAGCAGTTGGCCGAAAAAATCAATGCCGGGGGGCACGACCTGCTGTTTGCCAACTCCTGCCAGCAGTTTATGATGCCCTACATTGGGCGATTTGTCAACGGACCAAAGCTACTTTACCTCCAGGAGCCAAACCGAACCCTCTACGAAGCTTTCCCAAAACAGCGCTGGGCGGCGTTGCCCGCCGCCAGCGGCCGTTGGCGAGATAAAGCTTACCGAAAAGCGTTTTGGCATGACCTCTTCGAGCAACGTCAGGCCCGGGTACGGGTGCGCGAAGAACTGGCCAACTACCATACCTATGATCAGGTACTGGTCAACTCGCATTTCAGCAACGAAAGCGTGGTGAAAGCGTACGGTCATGGCGCCAGCGTATGTTACCTTGGCATCGACGCCGCGCTTTTTCCCGACCTGAATCTCCCCCGAAAGCCCTTCGTGATGGGACTGGGAGCCTTTTTCCCGCACAAACGCCCCGACACGGCCATCCATACAGTGGCGCAACTACCCGATGCCAGTCGGCCACCGTTGGTATGGGTAGGCAATATGGGCAATCAGGAATACGTGGCCGAAATGCGTCAACTGGCAACCAACCTTGGGGTTGATTTTCAGACCCGCGAACGGGTTACGCAACAGGAACTGGTCCAGTTGCTCAACACAGCATCCTGCCTGCTCTATACCTCCGAACTGGAACCGTTTGGCTATGCTCCCCTGGAGGCCAATGCGTGTGGACTACCCACTGTAGCGATTGCTGAAGGGGGCATCCGTGAAACCGTGATCGACGAGAAAAATGGCTTGTTATGCCCCCGCGATCCCGTTCAACTGGCAGCGGCTGTGGAACGTCTGCTGACCGACGAATCGCTGTTTCAACGCTTGTCGGAGCAAGGCAAAGCATGGGTAGCCGATAAGTGGATCATTGACCAGGCCGTTGATCGGGTGGAAAAAGCATTGGAAAACGTCCTTCGTCAGGCGTGACATTTAGAAGTCGTTCACGTCATATTCGTCCGAAACAACACGCTGCCAATCGGGGTGACGTTTGAGGTAAGTGGCCACGAAAGGACAGAGCGGCACAATCTTGAGTTGGTGCGCTTCCACGTAGTCGAGCACCTGTTTTACGAGATTTGAGCCGATACCCTTTCCTTCCAGGTCGGGATGTACTTCGGTATGGGTTAATGCCAGCGTGTGGTTATCAACCTGCTCAAAAACCACCATCGACAGCTTGCCATCGGTGTGTAGTTCAAAGCGGTGTTTGTCTTGGTTTAGCGTAACCGTTTGTTCAGAAATAGCCATAAAAACCTGTAGTCTGTGTGCGCCTGTTGGTAGAAATGACTAACTTCCGTACCTAAATGTTCACCGTAGACCCTAAAAACCATGACTAGTTCGCTTCGCCACTGGGCCGTTTTCGGTCTGCTGATGCTCTCCTGGGCCTGTGTGCAACACCGTCCTGCCGACGGCACGCAGCAAGCCAGCCTGTTGCCTACTATTGATACCACCGGGCATGACCTCAATCCGGCTCAGGCAAAGGAATTTATTGCTACTCACCCGGGCGTGGTTGTTCTTGATGTGCGCACCCCCGACGAATTCCAGGCCGGTCATATTAAAGAAGCCACAAACATCAACCTCTACGACTCGCACTTTGCCAAGCAGCTAGCCACGCTCGACCGGTCTAAAACGTATGTGGTGCACTGCGCCGCAGGCCTGCCCAACGGACGAAGCCGCAAAGCTATTGCCCTGATGGATAGCCTCGGTTTTAAGGAGACGCATCACATGAACGGCGGTTTCAGTGCCTGGCAGCAGGCAGGACAGCCGGTGGTGAAAAAACCGTAAGGTTTAGAGGTAGGTACCCGCCTGCAGGTAGTGCTTCACGTAGTCTTCGATACCAGCTTCGAGCGTGTAGAACGGCCGTTCGTAGCCAATAGAGCGCAGCTTGGCCATGTTGGCCTGCGTATAGTACTGGTACTTGTCGCGGATGTCGGCGGGGGTATCAATGAAGTCGATCTGGGGGGGAAGGCCCATTGCCGCAAAGGTGTTGATGGCCAGATCGAGGAAAGGGCGGGCAATGCCACTGCCCAGGTTGTAGATGCCGGAGTTGCGGCGGTGGTGCATAAGGAACAGACACACTTCGACCACATCTTTCACATACACAAAATCGCGCATTTGGCCGCCGTCGGTAAAGTTGGGATTGTGCGACCGGAACAGCTTCATGCTACCCGTTTGGCTAATCTGTCGGTGCGCGTGAAAAATGACCGATGCCATACGCCCTTTGTGGTATTCGTTGGGGCCGTAGACGTTGAAGAACTTCAATCCAGCCCAGAAAAATGGTTTCCGCTCCTGCTCCAGCGCCCAGATATCGAAATTATTTTTCGACTCGCCGTAAGGGTTCAGCGGTTTCAGTTGCGGAATCAGCGACTCGTTATCATCATAGCCTAGTTCGCCAAGACCATACGTAGCGGCCGATGAAGCGTAGACCAGAGGAATTTGGTATTCAATGCATTTCGCCCATATTTTCTGCGAATAAGCAACGTTAAGGTGCTCGAAGATAGCGTAGTCAAATTCGGTGGTATCGGTACGGGCACCGATGTGGAAGAGAAATTCAACTTCCTGATAGTTAGCGTCGAGCCAATCGAAAAACTGCTCCCGGTCTACGTATTCCTGAATGTGTTTTCCGTCGAGGTTAGGCTTTTTGTCGGGGTTCGAAAAATCGTCGACTGCGATGATATAATTGAAATTTTCCTGATTGAGCTTTTGTATTAAACAACTGCCAATGAAGCCGGCAGCCCCCGTCACAATGATCATGAGATACTTCTGTTAGACCTAAATTCGATAGATACTCGACAACGACCTACTAATCAATTAAAAAAGTGGGCATAAAGGTATCTGTTTTCATAAGACTAAACCATACCCTCGTTGTAGATTTTGTAGTACTATTCCGCTATTAGGCAGTAATTAACTCTTTCTGGTAACATCGAGCCGCTAAAATCAATAGTCTTTGCCAGCAGACCGCTGTGCTGACTACAGTTGGCGGGCTACACTTTTCCACGCCGGAAGGCAGGCTCCGGTGGGTCAGGAAGTAATTTGTACTTTCCCGATATGGGTCAATATCCGTACTTTTGTCATTTCAACCCTACGGCGTTATCTGGCAACCGCCGCTAACAAACCAGATCCATGGTATACATTAGTCGAAAAGAACATTTCAACGCCGCCCACCGGCTATTCAATCCCAACTGGTCCGACGAGCGCAATAAAGAGGTATTTGGTCCCTGCGCCAACCATAACTGGCACGGCCACAATTTCGAGCTGATCGTGACGGTAAAGGGCGAACCCGACCCGGACACTGGTTTCGTGATTGACCTGAAAGTGCTGGGCGACGTGATCAAGCGCGACATTATTGAGGCGCTCGATCACAAAAACATCAATCTTGACGTGCCGTTTATGCAGGGAAAGATGGCCAGTTGCGAAGTGCTGGTCATGGAAATCTGGAAAATCCTGAACGCCGCCCTGGAACCCCTCACCGAAGCCCGCCTGTATCAGATTCGCCTCTACGAGACCGAGCGAAATTTTGTTGATTATTACGGAGAATAAGGGAATGCACCGCAGCAGCGGACCGTAATGTATAATGAACAATGTACAATGGTTTGCTATATGGCAAATAATTGCGCAGACAAAGGCATTGTACATTGTTCATTACACATTGTACATTGAAATGAAATATTACCTCATTGCCGGTGAACGTTCGGGCGATTTGCACGGGGCCAACCTCATTGGTGGCATTCAGGCCAATGATCCTGCGGCACGTTTTCGGGCGTGGGGCGGTGAACAGATGGCCGGTGCCGGCGCCGACGTAGTGCGACACTACCGCGACCTGGCCTTTATGGGGTTCTGGGAAGTGCTGAAAAACCTGGGCACGATCCGGCGTTATCTGCACGAGTGCCAAGCCGACGTGGCTGCCTATGCACCCGACGTGCTTATTCTGATTGATTATGCCGGCTTTAACCTGCGGATGGCCAAATGGGCCAAAAAACGCGGTATTCGGGTGTTTTACTACATTTCGCCTAAAGTGTGGGCCTGGAATCAGCGGCGGGCGCTGGCCATCAAAGCCAACGTAGATCGACTGTTCGTTATTCTGCCGTTTGAAAAACCCTTCTTTGCCAAGTTCAATTACGCCGTTGATTACGTAGGCAATCCCCTCCTCGACGCCCTGGCGCAGCACCTGCCCGATGAGCGCGTTCGGTTTCGACTGGCTCAGTTTCGCGGCGCAAAGCCACTGGTGGCGCTCCTGCCCGGCAGCCGCCGACAGGAGATTCTGGCCATGTTGCCCGTGATGCTGCAAACTACCCGTCACTTCCCCGATTACCGCTTTGTGGTGGGTACCGTAGACAACCTTCCCACTGACCTTTATAACAATATCATGGCTGATTATCCGGATGTAGGCCGGGTAGCCAATGCAGCTTATGATCTGCTGGCTATGAGTACGGCAGCCCTGGTCACATCGGGTACGGCCACGCTCGAAACAGCTTTATTGCAGGTGCCGCAGGTGGTTTGTTACCGCACGTCGGCGGTGAATTATGCCATCGCTAAACGGCTCATTGCGGTGCCTTATCTGTCGTTGGTGAACTTGATTATGGATCAGCCGCTGGTAACCGAGTTGATTCAAAATACCCTGAATGTCAATCAGCTAACTGAAGAGCTGCGCGCCATTTTGCCCGGTGGCTCTCGCCGCGAAGCGGTATTGACCGGCTACAACGAACTACAACGCCGCATGGGCGAGCCGGGTGCTTCGGCTCGCGCCGGTGCCGCCATGGTTGCTGCGCTTCAGTAGGCAGGTAGCGGCGTTACCAGACAGCTGCACAAACGAAAACCAGGCACGTTTTTTACCGATGAACCCATGAAAGCCGCTGTTATCTACCATCCCGGTTTACCCGAAGCTCTTGTTCTTCAGGAACGACCTATACCTGTTCCAACGGATGGCCAGGTGTTGATTAGGGTGAAAGCTTTTGGCCTGAACCGGTCCGAACTGATGACCCGCAAGGGCCTGTCGCCCAACGTTCAGTTTCCCCGAATACTGGGCATCGAATGTGTCGGAGAAGTAGCCAGTGACCCCTCTGGGCAGTACGCCAAGGGGCAACAGGTGGCCGCGCTCATGGGCGGCATGGGACGTGACTTCGACGGCAGTTATGCCGAGTATACGGTGTTACCCAAACGTCTGCTGCATCCGTTTGAGAGCACCTTGCCCTGGGAAACGCTCGGGGCTGTTCCGGAAATGTTTCAGACTGTATATGGCTCGTTGTACCTAGCGCTGGACAGTCAGCCGGGCGAAACGCTGTTGGTCCGCGGGGGTACGTCCTCGGTGGGGATGCTGGCCGTACAACTGGCGAGCCGGGCTGGTCTGACAGTGCTGGCAACGACCCGCAATGCGCGCAAAGAGCAGGTATTGCGTGATAACGGGGCAGTGCATGTCCTGATAGACGATGGTCAGGTAAAAGAAAAAGTGCGGGCTATTTTTCCGCAGGGGATTGATAAGGTGCTGGAGTTGGTGGGTGCCAACACCCTCCACGACTCGCTGAGCTGCCTCAGGCCCGGTGGTACAGGCTGCATGAGTGGCATGTTGTCTGAAAGCTGGACAATACCTGATTTTGCGCCGATGGAGTTTATTCCGGCCACGGTTCGGCTAACCATCTATGACTCCGGCCAGATCGGCAGCCCAACAGGCGCTTTTCAGAATTTCGTCCGCCAGGTTGAAGCAGGCCAGGTAAAACTGGCTGTTAGTGGGGTATTTAACCTGGACAAGATTGTAGAGGCTCACCAGTTCATGGAACGCAATGAGGGGGCTGGTAAACTGGTCGTATTGCCCTAACTGAATACAGTCAACTCATTTATCACACGCATAGCTTGCAACATGAACCCTATCCTGCCCGGACTTATAATCAGTTTGCTGCTCGGCTCAACAAAGCTGACGGCGCAGGCGATCAGGCTGACGAAAGACAGGCTGTTGCCCAATCAGGTGTCCATGTCGTTTGGGCGAATCATGGGTAAAGAGGCCCTTCGGGTTGTTAAGGATACGACGATACAGAAGGTGGACGAGCCAACATTCGTGCGCTTAAAAGGCGTTGACTTCACCAACGGCACCATTGAAGTCAGGGTACTAAGTCGACTGCTAAAAAACGCGCCGGAGACCGCCCGTGGGTTTATTGGGATAGCTTTTCGAATCGACGAAGCCAATTCCAGCTACGAGAGTATCTATATCCGTCCCACCAACGGCCGGGCCGACGATCAGGTGCGGCGTAACCACTCCATCCAGTACTACTCGTACCCTGACTACAAATTTGATCGGCTAAGAAAGGAAGCTCCGGAACGTTACGAATCCTACGCCGACATGGCTCTAAACGAGTGGATCACTCTGAAGATCGTGGTGCGGGGGCCGGAAGCCAGGCTTTACCTGAACAATACGAAACAACCCGCCCTGCTCGTGAAGGATCTGAAACATGGCGCGGGTAAGGCTGGCGGCATTGGCCTGTGGGTCGACGTTGGCACCGAAGGCTTTTTCGCAGATTTGACCGTTACCAAACAGCCGTAAACCTCAGCGGATTAGTTGCTCCGCAACGCAGCCACTTTTAACAACAGCTACTTTCTCGGCAGACAGTTTTCGTCGGAAAGTGGGTGTGGACGGACTTCCCAGCTAATCCGGTCTTTGAGCAAATTCTTCATCTCCTGCCGTTTCAGGACGTTTACGTTGCCCAGGTCAGTGGCAAAAATCAGCTTGTGCTGCGCCAGAACGGCACCAGCCCGCCGCACTACCGACTGCGAGAGGCTGTCTTCATAAGCGGGGTTACAATGAATAAACGCCCACATATACGCGTTTAGCTGTCCCGTTTTTTCGTATGTGCGGCTGTATTGCCGGAACCGTTTCAGCGATGTTTCGTACGACTCTTTTGGATCGAGTTGCACCACATTCGATTCGGCGGGCTTGTTGGGTGCAATGGAGAAAAGGATCAATAGCCCCAGTATCAACCCGCCGCCAATCAGCAAAGGCCGGTTTTTTGACTGCCGTGCCCGGTTGACAACCTTATCAACCCGCACTCGCATCCGGTCGAGCGCGGGTGATTTAAGTGTTGTGACCCCAATCGGTGTTGAACCGGCAACTTTACTTACCAACTCGTTGTCAGCAGGTTGATCCATCGATGGTCTACCTGTTTCATTGTCGCTAACCAACGGAGCGGGCTCTTCTGCAACCGTATCAGCTACGGTTGATTCGGCAGCGATGGGTTCATTAACCGTTGTTTCCTGAACCGCTTCGTCTTCCTCGATTCCGTCGGCTGGGCGGTCGGTGGGGGGAATAACGTCTGGCTCCTGACTCAGCGGCTCGTCGAAAACGCCCGTTACCGCAGTGGGTGATGGCTCGAACAGGTCAAGCTGATTCTCGATAGGGGCTTCTTTTTCTACCGCTACGTCGCCGGTGTCGGTCGTCTGTTTCGCCGTCACCGGAGCCACTTTCGGCTTACCAAACCACGACGCAAACAAACCCGTTTTGGCTTTCTTGTCTACTACGGGCGCGGGTGCGTTGGCGGGCGTAACCTCGGTCACAAAAGGCTCTATCACGCCGACAACGGGCTTTTTTACAAACCAGTCGGCCTCATTATCAAACAGTTCCGTTTGCTGACTATCATAATCGTCAGGCACATCATCAGCATCGCCGGCGGCTGGTTCGGGCTGGCTAGCCTGGCCGTTGTGCCATGTAGTGGTTGCGGTGGGCTGGTCATCGTTGGCCGCCTGTACTGGTCCGGCAAGATCATCTTTTGGCTCCACCTGCGGCACCTGCTGCTCGGTATGGGTGAGGGCCAGTTGCAGCCGTGCCTGTTGCAGCCAGTGGGCCACGTCGGGAATGGGAATTCGGTCTATGACAGGTTCGAGCACATTGACCACGCCCGCCCAGTTCTGCTGCCGGAACGCCTGTTCGGCTTCCAACAGATCGGGTTGCCAAACCAGCAGACTCAACAACTCTTTGGCCGACTGCACCCGTTCGTCGCGGCTGATGACCAGGCATTGCCGAATGATCTGCTGGTAAGGTTGGGCAATGCGGCGCATGTCGTCGGGGAAACGGTCTTCACCGGCATTCCGCCAGAATTCATAGGCTTCTTCGCGTTGCGTTTCGGGAAACGACCGCCGGGCAATCATGTGTTTACCCGTAATCAACTCGTACAAAATGATCCCGAATGACCACAGATCGGCATTATAGTCAATGTTTTCGGTGCGCAGCTGTTCGGGGGCCATGTAGGTGACCGTGCCGATACGCATGCTGTTCTGCACAAAGGCCCGCGCCGCTTCGGGGTGATCGGTCATCATTTTGCTGATGCCAAAATCGGCAATAACAGGCCGGAAGGCGGTGCCCTCGGCATCGGTGTAGCGCACCAGCAACACGTTTTCGGGCTTGATGTCGCGGTGAACGATGTTGTGGGTGTGGAGGTGGTTTAACCCCTGCAAAAACTCGTTTACAAACCGCTGTTGCTGGGTGGTGGTCAGGCTCTGCCACGTCAGGGCCGGGCTGGTGAGGTTACCATCGCGGTAGAACCGCATGACCAGAAATTCGTAGGTGCCAAAGGGCGTAGCATAGCGGCCATAATAGAGGTAACGCACCACAAACCGGTTGGGCGGCACAGCCTGCGTATGGGCATATTCCTTTTCCAGCGTCAGCGCGTTGTCGTCGATGCTGTATAACCGGCGTTTAATGGCGACTTCCTCGTTGGTTTCCAGATCAACGCCCCGATAGATTTCGCCGTGTCCACCCCGGGCCAACGGCATACTGTAGTCACAGGCAAACTGCCGGGTGAAGTCGTCGTAGGTCAGAAATTGTTGCTTGCTGTATTCCACGGTTCAGTTACAGGTTTTGGCCGGTGTGTTTACGAGAATAAACGCCGAAACCAGTTCCGGTTTTCAGCCTGCCGCCAGCGTTCATCGGCTTCAGAATCGCCTTCGGCCAGCAGTTGAAACGAACCACCGCTGTCGTCGGTAGTGGCGTTCTCCGGGCCGTTTGTTTCTCCATTCGCAGCGGCATATTCCACTACAGGTTCGCTGGCATGGTCTACCAGTTCATGAATGTCTGACTGCACCGGCCAGGAGGTAGCAACCGGAGCCGGCGCGGCCACATCAACTGGTTCTGGCTCAACGGCCATAGTCATCGGTACTGCCACCGGCTCGGCCATGGGTTGCACCGTGGGGGCCACTACCGGGGCCACCATCGGTGCTTCATCGTCGGGGATGAGCGGCGTGGTCAGCGGTGCCACATCGGCTACGCGAATCAGGTAGCCCGAATAGTTATCGCGTGAGCCATCAGCGCAACAGGCCAGAATCGACTTTACTTTATCCTGATCCGAATGCACGGTATCAGCCAGCAGGTCAGTTAGCTGCGTCGTGTCTATGCACTCCAGCACCCCATCGGTGCAGAGAAAAAAGTAATCATCCGGAGCCACGTCCTGCGTCACGTAGACGGTGGCGGTAGTGGGGTTGGCGCTGCCCTGAATAGCCCGCGTAATCACGTTGCGGCGGGGGTGATTGGCGGCTTCTTCGAGCGTAATCTGCTTGGTACGAACCAGTTCATTCACCAGTGAGTGGTCGTCGGTTTGGTGCAACACCTGGTTGTCGCGCACGTGATACACCCGGCTGTCTCCCACGTGGGCGATAGTCACCCCCCGGTCGTGCAAACTCAGCATAGTCATCGTGGTCGACATGCCCGCCAGGTTGGCTTCGGGTTCATCGGCGATGGCGCGATCAAAGGCGGCTTCTATATACAGCAGGGCCTCGCGCACAAACGATGAGTCGACGGGAGCGTTGGGCCGTTGTTTGGCAAACCGCTGCAGCGACTCACCCGCAATGAGGCTGGCTACTTCGCCGCGCTGCGCCCCTCCTACTCCGTCGCACACGACGAAAAAACGGTCGTGGTGCGTGGCACGGC
Organism: Fibrella rubiginis; assembly: GCF_017353185.1. GTDB lineage: Bacteria > Bacteroidota > Bacteroidia > Cytophagales > Spirosomataceae > Fibrella > Fibrella rubiginis. Next base: position 41,770 of record NZ_JAFMYV010000004.1, read on the forward strand.
CCACTGGCGGCACAATGTAGTCTTCATTGTTGTCGCGCCGCCCCTGTTGGGTGAATCCCACCGGCGGATAGATCGATACGACTCGGTTCATCTATTTCCCGTTCAAAGCCATCAACGTACGGTCAATCTCACCAATCTTTTCGGTAGCCATCAGCTTAAATGACCGCGTGAACTTCCGGTCGGTCGACAGCTTTTCCAGTTCAGCTTTTGAGGCGGCGTAGAGCTGACGACGTTTGGTCATTTCATTGCCAAAGGCCAGCATATCGGCCTGCATTTTCTTGGAAACGGCCTCTTTGTAGTCCAGTTCGTCTTCCAGTGCTTTTACGTCGGCCTCCAGCTTCTTGCAGTCGCCACCGCCCCCACCCCCCGCGGCTATGGCCGGGGCGCGGCTGTCTTTGATGGCGTTGATAGTGGCAATCTGCGTATTCAGGTTGTCGACTTTCTCTTTCAGACCCGCGTTTTCGGCCTTCACCTTTGAAACGTCGTCGGCGTTGTTTTTAATGTCAACCAGTGCCGAGCGTTTAGCCAGGTAGTTTCGCCGTTCGATATTGATCCGATAGAGGTAGGAACAGGCATTGTCGCGCATGGTGAGCCGGGCACCGGTGAATAGGTTGTTGCGCTGAAACAGGTCCACCCGACCTTTGAAATCGCTGTTTTGCTTTTCGGCGGCCTGCAACCACATGCTCCACGTTTCGCTGGATGCCGTTTCGGCGGGACGTTGAGCGTCAATTTCTTCCATCCGCTTTACATAGGCTTGCAACGCACTCATCTCTTTAGCCAGCGTCTGCTGCTCGCTGACGGCCTTCTGGTTCAGGCTGCTCCCCCCCGATTTTTTGGCAATCTGGTAGGTAATCCCCACCGGTATGGCCGTAATAAGGGCATACACTAAGATGAAATTGAACAACGATGCACTGCGCTCGGCTCGATTAATGGGCTCCATGAAGGGTAGAAAAAGGTTAAACGTTCAATGTTCAACGTCTAAAGTTGCTCTGCGTCCGGGCTACGCCAATTAGCGAAGCAACATTAGACATTGAACTTTAGACGTTGAACTAACATCTATTGAAAACTATACCCCCCACTAAACGGGTCGTTGACGCGTTCGGTGGGGCGGTCGGCACGGTGCGTAGACCGGCGTTGCGTATCGAAATCGTAATCGGTGTTTTCCTGGCCAATGTATTCCAGTTCGGTCATACGGCGGAAGATGCTGCGGAAATACTCCCAGCAGCGGTCCAGCAGGGGCAGGTGCTCCTGCAAATGTGCATGCCGGTATCCTTTGCTAACTACTTCATTAATAGCTACTTCTACGGCGGCGGGTTCGATGTTGGTCCAGCTCTGAAAGTAAGGCAACACCAGTTCGCGGGCCAGTGAGGGCGAGTTTTTATCTTCCTCACAAAGACAGTCGAGCGTGGTTTTCAGCAGCCGGGTCATGCGCGTGATGCGCTTGATGTACTCCATCGGCGACTGTTCGCGCCCGCCAAATTGCAGGTGGTTCAAGACGTCATCGGCACCTTCGGCCACGGCCTGCGCCAGTACCCGAATCTGCTCGGCCAGTGGACCAGCCCGGTAGGCCTGCTCGGTGCGGCGTTTGCGCACTACTTTGGCCACGATCAGGTAGGCATCACGCTGCACTTCGGCAATAAGCTTGTCGAACTTATTGGCCCAGCCCAGCAACCCAACATAGCCACTGATAGCCGAGCAGGCTGGAATGAATGCCTCATCCTGAGCTACTTGCCCGTATTTTACCAACAGCTGCCCCACTACCAGATGGTACGATTCAAACGAGGCCGACGGATAGTCAGGCACGGCAGCAACGCGGGCCATACCCTCGGCTTCATACTGATAGCCCGGCACCACGTTGAGACGGTAAGTAGGCACCGAAAACGGCGGACGTGGAAACGGTTCGTTGTTGGCCGGAATACCCTCCGGCTGCCGCACAAACAAATCGACCGACAGCACCACCAGAAACTGGAGTTCGTCGGCCATTGGGATGTTGTAGTTTTCGAGCAGGGCGGTCAGGTTTGTCGACAGTTCCAGCGGCTGGTTGATCAGTTCAATCCGACAGCCGGCCCCGGTTATGGCCCGGCAGTTGTTTAGTTGAATGCGGATGTTCTGATTACGGTCGGTAATAACCTGAAGCCCGAAAGCAGGTGCATCAGAGGCCAGCAGGCCGTAGTTGTAGTTGGTCAGGCCAAGGGCCGCCGTGTCGCGCAGGTGGTCGCTGACGAAGTGTTCAAAGTCGGTGAAGTGCTTGCGGGCAATCTTCATCCCGTCTACCCAGTTTACCGGGTAATGTTCCAGTTTTGGCAGCATGAACCGTTGTGTGTGGCGAAAAACCAGGCTGATACACCGCCAAATTAAGCTGTTGGGGTCACTAGCCGCAGTTTATTTCTACTAAACGAATTACATCCATCATATAGCTATACAATATAGACAAAAAAATCACTGTTCGGCAACAGTAACAGTGGGGGCGGGAATGTCGCCTGTAGCGAGCCAGTTGAGGAGCCAGGTTTTGTGCGGACCTGAATGCTGGGCAAAAAACTGGTAGAACGGCAGCATGTCGCGCTGGAAATCGCCGGTTAGGTATATCGGATCGCTCAGCACGATCTCTTTGCGTGGGAAGCTGAAACCAGTCAGGATAAGGGGCACATTGGCCTTCAGGGCTATGTAATAAAAGCCCGTTTTCAGCTTGCTCACGTCCGACCGGGTTCCCTCAGGTGTAATACACACATGCAATCGCTCGTGCTGCGCAAACGTGTCGGCCATGGCATCGACCATATTGTTGGCCTTTTGCCGATACACGGGCGTGCCACCCAAGCCTCGAAACAACCAGCCGGAGTACCATTTGAACAGGGAGCTTTTCGCCAAAAAACCCACGTATACTTTTACCTCGTGCCGCACCCAAAGGCCAATGGGAAAGTCCCAATTGGTGGTATGCGGCGCTACAATCCAGAGTGCTTTGGGCACGGTTGGGTGCGGCCCGGTTATTCGCCAGCCCAGCGCGTGGTAAATGGATTGTAAGATGGCGCCGATCATGAGATGGGTAAGTTGCAGGTCTAAACCTTAGACTTTAGACCTGCAACTCATTAGTAGTTCCGCTCTTTGCTGACCAGCCAGCGGCCAGCGATGAAGGCAGAGATGAGCAGAACGGCATAGAAAATTAGTGTGCCGATAGTTGAATACGTGTCGTGTGTCATATGTGTTGAACCAGATTCAGGGGGCAAAGATAGAAAAAGAAGGCCCCCGTTTGAGAGCCTTCTCGCGTACCACGGGCTTTAGTCCGTAAGAAAATACATATGGACTGGGCGTCCCCGACTAAAGTCCGTGGTACGTTAGTTGATGCCTAGGTTGCTAACGTGCGCCTGGAGCAAATCGTTATATTTCTTAGCCATTGCCGGCTGGTTAGCCTCTTTGTAAGCTTCGGCAATAACCTGCAGGGCGTATAGCTCGTTGCGTGGTGAGGCCGATTCGTCATGCGTTTTTTCGTAGTAACTCAGCACCTGCTCCGCCCGCGTGCTCATCGTATCGGCAATCTGGGCCGCTTTTTTTGCGTCATTCAATTCCAAATACAGCCGCACGTAACTGGCCGACACCTGATCATACGGAATGCTGGCATCGGGCAACACCGACATGCTGTAGTCAAGGGCTTTTTTGGCCATATCGGGCTTGTTTTCGCGGATAAGCTGGTCGGCAAGGCGGAAGAAGGCGATCCGCGCCGAAATCACCGGCGACCCTTTGTAGGTGTCGTCGTAATAGGCGTTCGGATTGTTCATTTCGCGCCAGAACGTTTTGGTCATCATGTTTTTGTACATGACGTCTGAGTTCACGTAGCCGTCAGTAACCCCCGGCACGGCCACCGGCATCAGGCGGTAGGCGTAGCCTTCCAGCTGCATGTGGTCACGCAGGTTCAGGTAGCTTTCGTTGCCCAGCGTGGCCGAGAAATAAATGGGCCGTTGCCAGTTGTTCGTCGCAATCATGTCGAGCATGATCAGGTCGGGCTTGTACAGGTTGCGTTCACCGATGTTCCACGTCAGCGTATCTTTCAGGTACGGACGCAGGTTGGCCGGCACGAAGTTGGCCTTGTCAACAGCCGCTTTGTCGATGGGCAGAAACAAGGTAGCCGAGGGCAAAATGCTGGCTGTTCCACCCGATTCGAGCGGGGCACGCACGGCGGGGTTGTTTTGCTTAATCAGGCTGATATACTGCCGCAGGTCAATACCGTTCTTAACAGCGGGGTTGGCATAGAACAGCACCACGTCGTTGATGCCCTTGTTGAACTGCTCCATGTCGAGCGAAATGGGCAACGCCTGCGATTCGTAGGTCTTGCGCTTCATTTGCTGAATGTACCATTCGGTGCCCAGCAGACTGAGGTTACACACCCGCACGTCGCGGCGGAAGCCTTCTACTTCCTGCACGTACCAGAGCGGGAAGGTATCGTTATCACCGCCGGTAAACAGGATGGCGTTTTGCGCGCAGGAGTTGAGCAGGTTTTTAGCAAAATCGACCGAATGATACCGGTGCGACCGGTCGTGGTTATCCCAGCTTTTGAAGCCCATCATCACCGGCACCAGCAAGGCCAAACCAGCCACCAGACCGTTGCGGGCCACACCATTTTTGATGATCGTGTTAAGCCCTTCTGCCAGCGACATCACACCCAGGCCAATCCAGATGGCGAAGAAATAAAACGACCCCACGTAGATGTAGTCCCGTTCGCGGGGTTCGGTGGGCGGCGAGTTAAGGAATATTTGCAGGGCTATGCCGGTGAAGAAAAACAAGAGCAATACCACCAGAAAATCGCCCCGGCGCCGAAACGCCTGAAACACAATACCGAGCAGGCCCAGAATGAGGGGCAGCATGTAGAAATTGTCGCGGCCTTTGTTGTTCTTCAGTGTGTCGGGCAGGCCTTTGTCGGTCGAAAAGGGTAGCAGATAACCCGCGCCTTCAAAGTCGCTTTCCCGGCCGGCGTAGTTCCACATCAGGTAGCGCGCCCACATGTGACCAAGCTGATAGGTGAAGAAAAAGCGAAGGTTATCGCCAAACGTCGGCACCTGCCCTTCCTGTAAGCCCAGCCAGTTACGATACCGCTCTGGGTGGTCCGTCTGCGTACTCCAGATGCGCGGAAACAGCATCTCGTCGCCCTTATTGTAGATGTATTCGGGCTTATAATCGAACACCGTATAGCCCCCCGCCGATTTGGTATAGACGGGTTCGCCGTCTTCCTTGCCAACCGGGTTGCCCGCCGTATAGATCGGTCCGAACAGCAATGACCGGCTGCCGTATTGTTCGCGTTTCAGGTACGAAATGAAATTCAGCGCGTCGGCAGGGTCATTTTCGTTGATCGGCGGGTTGTAGCTCGACCGCACCAGCACCTGAATGAAGGAGGCGTAGCCGATGAGCACAAAAGCAAACGCGAGCAACCCTGTATGCAGGGCCACCATGTGTTTCCGCCGCGACCAGAGCAGGCCATATATAAGCAGGCCGAAGAACAGGATCACGAAAGCGATCATGCCTGTGTTGTAGGGCAGGCCAATGACGTTAACGGCAAAGCGTTCCAGCGCAAACGCTGAACTGGGCAGGCCTGGAATAACGCCGGCGTTGATGACCGCCAGAAACACCATGCCGATACAAAACGCCAGCGCCGTGCCCCAGAAGGTGCTTTTTTCATAGCGCACGTTCGAGACCATGTTGGTGCGAAGCAATAAATACAGCGCCCCAAACACCAGCGCCAGAAACACCGTCCGCACCAGCACATCTTCAAGCCAGACCAGCCCAAAGTAGAGCGCGATGGCCGATACCAGCATCACGGCCATGTCACGCGGTGACACGCGGTTGTAGTGTTTGTAGTAGAAAATCATGACCAGCGCAGGCAGCGTGACCAGGTTCAGCAAGTGAACGCCAATAGACAGGCCCGTGAGGTAGGCAATCAGCAGCAACCAGCGGTTGGCCGTAGCCTCGTCCTGAATGCGCTCCCACCGGAACGCCGCCCACACCACCACCGCCGTGAAAAACGACGACAGGCCATATACCTCAGCTTCGACCGCCGAAAACCAGAACGTGTCGGAAAACGTGTAGATCAGAGCACCCACCGCGCCGGAGCCAACCACCAGCAGGGTATCGGCCAGATCATAATCGGCTTCGGCTTTGTCCAGAGCCTTCTGCGCCAGCATCGTGATGGTCCAGAACAGGAACAGGATCGTGGCCGCGCTCCCCAGCACCGACACCATGTTGACCCAGTAGGCCACCTTGGTCACGTCACCACCCGACAGGAATGAAAACAACCGGCCCAGCAGCAGAAAGAACGGCGCGCCGGGCGGGTGGGGTACCTGCAGTTTATAGGCACAGGCAATGAATTCGCCGCAGTCCCAGAAGCTGGCCGTGCGCTCGACCGTAAGGGCGTAGGTAACGAACGCTACAACGAAAATGGCCCAACCTGTTACGGTATTCAGGCGTTTATAAGCAAGCATGTGTGTGTAGGATTGAACTGAACTATTGCCCAAAAATAGCGAGAAGTGCCCTTTTAAGGCTGTTAATTATTCCTAAAGCCGAGCGTGCCGGAAAAGTATAGTGTGGTGCACGGGTGTAAAATTGGCATTGGCGGGCTGGTAAATGTGCGGGCTGTTTAGTAGCTTAGTTCAAGGCTAACGGATGAAACGAATGACAATACGACAGCATGAGTAACCGGTCTCTCAACAACCTGATTGAACAGGGCGAGGGCACCCAACTCGAATTTAAACGGACTCTATCGAGTGCTACCCGCATTGCCCGTACCCTGGCGGCGTTTGCCAACACCAGCGGCGGCACCCTGCTCGTTGGTGTGGCCGATGACAAAAAGATAGTAGGCATCGCGTCTGAACTGGCCGAAGTGCAAACGCTGGAACAGGCCACCGATGAACTCATTGAACCGGCCCTTACGGTGAGTTACGAGACCCGGCGACAGGATGGCAAGACTGTGCTGCTGGTGCGCGTAGCCGAGAGTGACGACAAGCCCCACAAAGTGTTTACCGAGCAGCGGGAATGGCAGATTTACGTCCGGCAGCGTGACAAATCGGTGCCCACCACGCGGTTTATGACTGATAGCCTGGCCATCGACAAGAAATTACTACAGACACCAATGGTTAAAAGTCTGCTGCTGTACCTCCAGAAGCACGATACCATCTCGGTTGAACGCCTCGCTAAACTGGTCAACATATCCGACCACCGCGCCAAAAAACTCCTTCACGACCTCACCGCGCAGGGCCTGCTTCTTTTCGTTGACCAACCCCGACCAGGGCGGTTTTCGTTGAAAACGTGATTAGGTGTTTAGCGAATGAACTTGTATAGTTACCTTAGTGGAAAAGTGCACTGCTATGGCCCTTGCTAATCCCGTTTCGTCCTACTATGCTCAGCCGCCTAGACCCTTTAGCGAGCAGGAAATCATCGCTCGCAGTCGGCAGGGGGTTCTTCGGGCCGAAGCGGATCGGGTAGCCAGTTTGGTTGGTTTAACCGATAAAGAAATGGCCACAGCCCTGGGTTTGTCGGCTTCCTATCTTCACCGGCTCAAAACCGACCAGCGCATCAGCCAGGATGCCTCCGAGCGGTTGCTGTTGTTAGAAAATCTGCTTCAACATGCCTTGGATACTTTTGAAGGAAAAGCATCTACGGTACTAGACTGGCTACGGGGCCCCCTGCGCGAACTGGATTATCAAACCCCCTGGCAAATCCTAGACACCGTCACGGGCTACCAACTAGTCGACCGGGTACTGGGGCGCATTGATCACGGTATTTTCGGGTAAGCCATGACCCTTGTTTACCGGGCGGTACGCCAGAAATACGCCACCCATCCACTAGATACGAAAGGCACCTGGCTCAACGGAGGGCGCTGGAACCCACCAGGGGTAGGCTTGCTCTACACGGCTGAGCATGCCGCCCTGGCGCTGGTGGAGATCCTTGTACACATGCCCCAGGTGCCCTATGCCGATTTGCCTTCGTTTCGGTTGTTCACCCTGGAAATACCCGATGCGGACGTACGTGTGTTACGAGCAGACCAGTTGCCCCTTTACTGGCAGGATGACAACTACAGCCGTAGCCAAACGATTTTGACAGACTGGCTGGCACAACCAGACGTGTTGGCTTTGGGAGTTCCCTCCTCGGTGATGCCCGACGGCATCAACTACCTGCTGCATGCTGATCATCCGGCTTACGAATTAATCCGGGTCGTAGAAGAGAAAGCCTTACTCATTGATCCTCGACTGTGGTCAAAATAAAGCAGACGGAATCCCTACGCTTTTGCCATTAACTGCCGGTCTACCTGTTCAATAACAGCTTGAAGGTCAGTCGGATTAGCAGCGTAATCGAGGCTATTGACATCAATCGTAAGCAGGTCGCCGCTGGTATAATTTTGGGCGAAATCTTCGTAGAGATCGTTGAGGCTCTGGAGATAATCAGGGCTGATAGACTGCTCGAAATCACGACCGCGTTTTTTGATTTGGCTTGTTAGCTTGGGCAGGTCGGCGCGGAGGTAAATCATCAGGTCGGGCGGGCGAACCAGGCTAAGCATGCTGTCGAACAGGCTGCGGTAGGTCTGGTAATCGCGCGGGCTCATGTTGCCCGTGTCGTAGAGATTTTTGGCAAAGATGTAGGCGTCTTCGTAGATGGTCCGGTCCTGAATCACGCTCCGCCCCGACTCGCGGATTTTGCGTACCTGCTCAAACCGGCTGTTGAGGAAATAAATCTGAAGATTGAACGACCACCGGGCCATGTCGCCGTAGAAATCGGCGAGGTACGGATTGCCCTCCACGGCTTCGTAGAGAACGTCCCAATGGTAATGGTTGGCTAAAAGTTGCGCCAGCGTGGTTTTGCCCGCGCCGATGTTTCCGGTAATCGCAATGTGCATGAAATAGGGAGTTTTGATTTACGATGGACGAATGACGATGTACGATTTATGGCTTACGCCAGAGTAGGTTGAGGCGTAAGCCATAAATCGTACATCGTCATTCGTCCATCGTAAATCAAAACTCCCTATTTCGGCCCGCTTTCACAAACGGCCGGGACATATTAGGGAAAAAATAGCCTCAGCTGGCTTTCTTCACCAAACTCCGTTCCTATGCCTACGTCACGCCGCCACTTTCTCACGTCCATTGCCGCCACCTCAGCAGTAGCCACCCTGACGCAGGCCGACCTTATTGCTAGTGATTCTGCAACACAACCCACTGCCAGTCAACCCATTTCGTGCAATTCATACACCTGGAATACGTTCTATGGCCGGGCGAAAAAGCAGTGGATGGCTGACCCCGACGCGTCGCTGAAAGAGTACGTGGCTTCGGGATTTACAGCCTACGAACCGGGTGTATCCAATCTGAAAGAAGTACAGGATCTGGGGCCATTGCTAAAGAAATATAACCTCGCTATGCCTTCGCTGTACGTGAACAGCACCCTGCATAACCGCGATAAAGCCGATGCTTCGGTGGCCCTTGCGCTGGCCATTGCCGATGCGGCCAAACCCCTGGGTACACGCATCATCGTGACCAACCCCGACCCCATCAAGTGGGGGTCGCCCGACAACAAATCGGATGCCGAGTTGGAAGAACAGGTGCGCAATCTGGACCGGCTGGGGGCCGAACTACGCAAGCGCGGCATGACCCTGGCCTACCATACCCACGCCCCCGAACACCGCGCCGCCGCCCGCGAATTTCACCACATGATGGTAGCCAGCAACCCCGACCACGTCAAGCTCTGCCTCGATGCGCACTGGGTGTACCGCGGTTCCGACAACTCGCAGGTGGCCCTCTTCGACGTGGTGAAACTCTACGGCTCACGCATCGCAGAAATGCACATCCGGCAGTCGCAAAACGGTATCTGGTCGGAGACGTTTACCCCTACCGGCGACATTGACTACCCGCGACTTTTTGCGCTCGTAAAAACCAAAGCGCAACCGCTGGTCGTGATGGAACAATGCCTGGAAACCGGTTCGCCCAATACCATGGACGTTGTGGCCGCTCACAAGCAGGATTTGGCCGTAGCGAAAACAGTGTTCTAAGAGGTGAGTAAATTGCGTGATGAGGTGGTTCCTTGCTTCGCGCTGTAAGCCCTTCGACAGGCTCAGGGTGACAGGAAAGTTAAGTAAGCTTCCTAAGTTGATTCAAGGTCGTTGTCACCCTGAGCTTGTCGAAGGGCCCGACTCGCGAAGCAGGGAATAACCTCATCCCGCAATTCACTTAGCGCTGACCACAACCGTCCGTACGCAGGAAATAGGCTGGCCGGTGTCGGTGATGCCCTGGATCGTGACGCGCAACACGCGCAACGTGGGCGGAACGGCGATTGGAATCGACAGTTTTCCCTGCTGGCTGGTAGTAGCCGATGGTACCCAGGCCAGCACATCGGGTTGACTACCCGGTACGTTATCGAGTTTTGGATACGAGACAACTGCCGGATAACCCAGTACCGCCTGACGGCTGATGCCCTTCGCCTTCACGGCGTCGCGGGTAGTTTTGGTGTAGAACGCGATGACACCCCGGCTGGCCTGCGTGCCGTACATGGCCGAAATAGCTCCCGTTTTCAATACCTCTACCCGCTCGATGTTGCCCGGCGAGAACATGAGCAACTGCGTACCGTCGGCGTCGTTGACCGGAAAACCGTCGATCAAAAACAGGGGATTCTGCATGGTCGAGTTCGCGCTGGGGATGGGCGGCGGAGGCGGGGCACCCCGGCTGGTAAGCGGGGCGATAGCGGCGTTCATCACCGACGTCACGTTGCCCGAAAACTTGACCGAATACGCCACGCGCCCCTTGTCTAAGACCGTCTCCACCCGCACATTGGGCACTTTAGCCTGGATCAGCGTATACAGGTTGTCGTAGACAGGTGTCTTATCATCCAGCACAATGGTCTGGTCTACCTGGTTGTGCAGGCTACGGAGTTTAATATCGTCGGGACGTTGGTCGAGGGGTTTGGGCGCACGTATCACCACCTCGCGCAGTTGCCGACCACCGTTGTTTCGGTACAAAGCCGGTTCGGCATCCTGCCGCTGCTTCGCCGCATCGATCAGGGACTTCCAGCGGTTTAACAGTTGGCTGGCACCTGCCCAACCCGGTACGGGTCCAAAACGCGTGGCGGCTGGGTTGAAACTCACACGTGCATCAATGGGTTTACCCCGGCTGTTCGTTACCCGAACCAGCACCTGCGCCGTGTCGGCCAGGGTAAGGTTGTCAATCTGAAACCGTCCTGCAAGGTCTGTTAACGCCGCCCGGACTACCATCTCCTGACCGTCGGCAGCCATCACCACAACGTTTACCGGCAGTTTTTCGGGGGTAGTAACCTGCCCGTGCAAGGTGATATTGGGCGTATTTTTTGCCGAAGACAGCGGGTCAGATGAACCACCCAACATACTCATGTACGTGGAAAAACTGGCTACCAGCGAATCTGCAGGCACTTTATCTGCGTCTGTCACAGATGCCGATACATGCGCGTTAACGGGCCTACCCGACCCATCGAGCAGCGTTAACGACAGGGGGCGTACAGCGGCAATGGCCGTTTCAGGCTTATCCAGATGCGCGCTGACAGACAGCGGTAATGCCCGGTCCGGCACCCGAATAGCGCGTGTGGCCCATACCCGACCGGTACTGTCCAGCAGAGACAACCTGGCTATACCCGACGGCCACGTCAGCGTAGACATACGCACCGTTGTGGCCGCCCCAGCAACGCCCACCCGGGCTGATTGAATCAACCTGCCCCGGCTGTCGACAAGCGCAAATACAGCCCTGTTTCGAGAGGATACCGGTGTGTCGAGGGTCAGTAGTGCCTGACTGCTATCGGCGGTGACCGTTGCCCGAAAAGGTGCATCTGGCGCATCATCAGAGAATCGCCCCACTGCTTTTGCCTGCCCATCTCTTGAATCAATCGATTCTCTATCAGGCGTTTGTATACTGTAATTTAATAGATTATTCACCAGCCAAACAGGACGTTCGAAGGCGGGATTTTTGCGTTGACGATCGGCTTCGGTATAGGCGCGCAGCCAATAGGTGCTTGTAGCGAGGGTATCTGACAATTGGAACACCCCTTCCGCCCGTCCGTCTGTCACCGGCAAAAACTGATGCTGCACCAGCACATTAGCCGATGACCACAGTTCGACGTTCAGTGCCGGACCCACCAGGGCTGTGTCGATCTGCTGCGTCTGCGGATTCAACAGGTAGGCACTTAGCCAAAGGCGGTCGCCGGTGAGGTACAGCGGTTTGTCGATGTGCAGGTATACGGCGGGAGCCTGACCAACAGGCTGCCGTTTCCATCGTTGCACCAGTGTATCGAGCGCGGAGTCTTTACCAAATAAATAACCGGTAAGGGTTTGAGCATCAATCGCTTTACGCTGAACAGAATCACGACGCATGGCTGGGGGCGGGGCGTCATGCTGCCAGTCGTCGGGGAGGGCGTTGCCCAACCGGTCGTTGCTGAGGTAACCCACGGCGTCGAAACCGAGGGGGGCCGTGATCTCGCCCGTCACGGTAAAGCCAAGCATGTTGCGGGGCAATACCAGTTGCGAATAGGCATAGGGAGCATCGCGGTAGGGAGAATCACGCGATGGATATTTAGTATAGAAAACGGTGAACGGGCTGGCACTCCGCAGCCACCGTTCATGGGGCAACGTGCCGGCCATCAGCATCTCGGCGGGATTAAATGGCTTCAGGTGCCGCCCAACTTCACTACCCAGCAGTGGCGGAGGCACCGTCATCAACGGCTTCGTAGGGTCGGTTTGGTACACCAGAAATCCTTCCTGCTCATAGGTGCCCATTGCCAGACTAGCCAGCAGATGCCGCAACGAGCCTTTATAGGCCTCCTGCCGGTTGCGCTGCCACTGTCTGGCCTGTTTGGGTGTGGCAGGCTCAAGCTCTTCAAACAACGTAGTACCCCCAAACGTAACGCGCTCCGGCTGACTGCGAAACCCTTGCAACGTATACCGCATTCTGTACCCAAGGGCCTGATTGTCAATAACAAGCGGAGCGCGCGCATCGGCCATCAGCACCCGACCGGATTCTGTAAAGCTGAGCACGTCGGGGTTAACCAGCACGCAGGAGCCGGCAAAGTTACCCGTACCGAACAACTCCCGCTCAAACTGCCGCACCTGCCGCAGCCAGGTTTTATCTTTCTGCGCCCGCACCACCACGTCGGTCAGCTGATTGGCCAGCGGCGAGAGGGCAATGGCAACCGGGCGGGGCCTGGCATCGGTGAGGCGCATGGGTTGCCGAACCGTAGTAAAACCCGTGTACGACACCACCAGTTCAATAGAGCCAAGGGGCACGTCGGGCAGCGAAAAATGCCCTTTTTCGTCCGTGGTAGTGCCGCGTGTGCTGCCATTGAGGTACACGCTGGCAAAGGGCAGCGGCTGCCCGTCGGCGGCGTTGGTAATCGCACCGGTAAGCGTAGCCCGTGGCGCAGTCTGAGCCAGGGCGAACAGGGGCAGCAGGCAGAGCAGGTATAGGTGTTTCATTATGAGGGATCATGGAAAGAACTTATACACTTCCCTACGATGTACCACGCGGACAAATTCAACAGCATTCCCAACAATGAACACGCCAATCCGATAGTCGCCAATTCGTATTCTATAGGCGGTCTTGAAGCCTTTTAGCTTTTTCAAATTAGGTATATCCGTCAATTTATCAGCTTGCTCAACCTGCTCAATAGCCTCAGCAATACTGTCCTTGACCAACTGCATTCTTATTTTCTCTATATCCTTCTCAAACTGGCTTAGAAACGTTGCTTTCATTGCCGCCCTAGTGCCTTGAAAATAGATTCACGGCTCACCTGTTGACTCCGGTCGGCTTCCCGAATCAGTATGCCCATACCAATGTCTTCCTTGTCATCATCGGCAATAACCGTAGCAGTAACATGCATACGTTCCAGCAAAGCCGACAATAGGCTGAATTCGGCCTCGTCTTTTGGTGTAATCAATAATGATTGCATACGTGATGTTGATTGGCAATATGAATTTACACGTTTCAGCTAAAACTTGCGACTTCAGTTTACACCTCAAACGTCACCTTCGGATTTTTCAACGATTTCATGGCCTGCGTCAGTCCGCCGAGGGTGAGGGGGAACATGCGGTGACCCGACCATTCGCGGAGCAGGTTGGTGCTGTGGGTATATTGCCAATACCCTGACGGCGACGGGTTTAGCCACACCATGTGCGGGTACTGCGTTTTGAACCGATCAAGCCAGACCTGCCCGGCTTCTTCGTTATAATGCTCCACACTGCCGCGTGGTTCGGTGATCTCGTAGGGCGACATGGCCGCGTCGCCCACAAAGATGACCTTATACTCTTTGTTGTATTTATGCAGCACTTCCCAGGTCGGCAGGCGGTCTTTCCGGCGGGTGTTGTCTTTCCAGAGCGTCTCGTAGACGCAGTTGTGGAAATACAAAAACTCCATATGCTTGAACTGGTACTTGGCTGCCGAAAACAGTTGGTTGCACAAATCAATGTGTTCATCCATCGACCCGCCCACGTCGAACAGCAGCAGGACCTTTACCCGGTTTTTGCGCGTAGCCTGCAATTTTACATCCAGAATACCGCCGTTGCGGCTTGTTTCGGCAATTGTCTCGTCAATGTCGAGTTCATCTTCTGCCCCCTCACGCGTGAGCAACCTTAACCGACGCAGGGCCATTTTCATGTTGCGGGTATTCAGTTCAACGCTGTCGTCGAGGTTTTTGTAGGCCCGCTGCTCCCACACTTTCGCTGCCTTCCGCTGCCCGGCCCCATTCTCCGACTGCCCCATCTTGAATCCTTCCGGTGCGTAGCCCCCCGTACCGAAGGGCGATGTACCACCCGTACCGATCCATTTATTGCCGCCTTCATGCCGTTCCTTTTGCTCGTCCATAAGCGAACGAAGTCGGTCATAGAGTTCGTCGAGCCCCCCAGCAGCTTCTAAAGCGGCTTTTTCGTCGTCAGACAGGTTTTGCTCCAGGGCGTTTCGCAGCCAGTCGGGCAGAATGGCGGGCAGGCTATCGGCTCCGGCGGGTACCTGACCGGCGACCCATTCACCAAACAGCTTGTCGAACACATCGAGGTGCTGTTCGTGCTTGATGAGAGCCGTTTTGCTCAGGAAATAAAAGTCGTCGATCGTCACGCCCCCTACCTCGCTCCGCGCCGCGTCGAGCAGGGTCAAATACTCCGGCAACGTAACCGGCAGCGCATTCCGACGAAGAAGGAGGAAGAAGGAGAGGAACATAAATGGTTCAAGGTTTAAAGTTCAAGGTCTAAAGTTGCTCCGCCTTAGTTGAACAACTTGCCTGAGCGGAGCAACTTTAGACCTTGAACTTTAAACCTTGGACGATCTTTTCACCTCCCCTTCGCCCTTAGAGCAGCCAGGAGTTCGGAGTCTTGTTCATTTTTGAGGAGGGCACCGAGGTAGGGCGGTACTTCACGCAGGACTTCGAGGTCGGTGAGGTCGTCGTGCGTGACGCCCGCGTGCATAAGCAGTTGAATCCAGTCGATGAGTTCGCTCGTAGATGGGCGCTTCTTGAGGGCCTTCACGTCGCGGATGCCGTAGAAGACAGACAGGGCCTTGGTCATCAGTTCGCCGGGCAAATTCGGAAAGTGCACATCGACGATGCGCTGCATGGTTTCGCGCTCCGGGAACCGGATATAGTGGAAAAAGCAGCGGCGCAAAAACGCGTCGGGCAGTTCTTTTTCGTTGTTCGACGTGATAATGACGATGGGCCGGTGTTTGGCCGAAATCGTGCGCCGCAGTTCATAGCAGTAAAACTCCATCCGGTCGATTTCCTGCAGTAAATCGTTCGGAAATTCGATGTCGGCCTTGTCGATTTCGTCAATCAACAGCACTGCCGATTCGTCCGTCTCGAAGGCTTCCCAGAGCTTACCTTTTTTAATGTACCGCTCCATATCGCCCACGCCCTCATTACCCAATTGCGAGTCGCGCAACCGCGACACGGCATCATATTCATACAGCCCCTGCTGCGCCGACGTGGTCGATTTAACATGCCAGGTGTAGAGCGGTTTGTTCAGCGCTTTGGCGACCTCAAACGCCAGCAGGGTCTTGCCCGTGCCCGGCTCACCCTTGATGAGCAATGGTTTTTGCAACTGAATGGCTGCATTGACGGCCACGCTCAGTTCGCGCGTAGCCACATAGGCATCGGTACCTTGAAAATGCATAAATGCGTTTGCTTTGAGAGAATTAATGTACAATGAATAAGGCACAATGTACAATGGGCTTACGCGTCTTACTCTCGCGTGAACCCATTGTACATTGTGCCTTATTCATTGTACATTTTAGTCCTCCTCCTCATCCTCGCTGATGAACGAGTACATGGTGGGGTCGAGCTTTAGGGTACCACTGTTAAACTGTTCGATGAACGTACTGATAACCTGATCGTTAATCTCGTCTACGTTCAGATACGCGTCGAGTTCGAGGCCAATTTCGTCGGGGTCAACGTCGTCGGAAACCGTTACCTCTTCGCGCACTTTCACCGATTCAGATTCCTCCGCTTCGGCGATGATGTCGGCCAGCGTTTCTTCTACTTCCTGCTCTTTGCTGGCGTCGAACTTGTAACCGGGCTGGCGTTCTTCGGGCAGTTTATAGCCGGGGAACATCTTTTTTACTTCCTCAACGGCCTGTTCGAATACCATGCTGCCGTGGTGCAGGCGCAGGGTGCAGATCATGGCGTCGTAGATCACCTCCTTTCCGGCGGCGTCTTTGCCCACAAACATCACCTGCGCAAACTGCCGTGGCTCGTTGTCGTCCAGATCATCGTTGACAAAATCGGGGTCTTCTTCGTCTGTGTACACAAACGTCT
Source organism: Fibrella rubiginis (assembly GCF_017353185.1). Taxonomy (GTDB): domain Bacteria; phylum Bacteroidota; class Bacteroidia; order Cytophagales; family Spirosomataceae; genus Fibrella; species Fibrella rubiginis. The sequence goes on from NZ_JAFMYV010000004.1 coordinate 58,540, forward strand.
TGCCCTGTTCGTTGCACTCAGCACGCAGTTCGGCTATAACATCGGGGTCGTACCCCTGATTTGGAAATTCTTGCATAGTCCCAAAGTTACGCATTATAGCGGCGTGGCGCACCACTGCCGCACTACCGCCTCGGCCAGATCAACGGCATCGTACATGGGTATTTCGTCAACGGCGGGTAGCGTGTCGTCGGGGCGGTGAATGCGCGGCATGGTACCGTCGGGGGCTAAGGCGCAGAGCGCCAGCGTGGGTACGCCCGCCCGCACAAACCACACGCTATCAAAGTCGGCGGTGTGCCAGCGACCAATCTGCGCCCGGTCCCGGAAGGTTGGTTTCGCCACCAGATCGCGCGCAATTTGAGTAAGCGGATTGTCGTACCGGATCATTTCCACGGTGCCGGTGCGCTCGATCACGGTTAGTTTTCCGGCTCCCAGCGTATCGAAATTGATGACGGCAGTGGTGGCCACTTCTTTAGCCAAACGGCCTTTGTTGGCCTGCCAGTAGGCATAGGCACCCAGCATACCCACCTCTTCGGCAGAGGGCAACACCACTTCCACCAGCAGGCCGGGCGGAGCATTCTGGCGCAGTCGTTTGGCCGTTTCGATGGCTGCTACCACGCCCGTGGCATTGTCGCTGGCTCCGTTGGTGTATCCCTGCTGCCAGAAACCGACCGTGCCCAAAACCGCCTGGGCTATAAGGTACAGGGCCACCAGTCCCAGCAGCCAGAAACCCCAGGTAGGCAATCCTACAGCCGTGTGCACCAGCAGTAACATGACTGTGAGTGTCATGACCCCCAGCGACAGTTGCAGCGACTTCTGAAAGTCGCGTTGCTGCTTCGGATTGTACAACGCCGAAACCGGGGCCGTGTCATAGTGCGCCATCAGAATCAGCCGCCGCGTGGGGGCTATTCTGTCGGGCGTGGGCCACTGCCCCAGCACGTTGAGGGCCGTATGCTGCACCGGCCACGTCACCACCGACGCGTGCCGCCAGTTGAAATACAGCCACGCCTGGGTGAGGGCAATGCCGCAGATGGCAAGACCCACCTGTTGCAACAAAAAGCCATTCGAGATCACCAGCACAATACTCGCCAGCAACCCACCGATGATCCAGTAGACCACCGTAGCGTAAGTTTTGGGCGTCCTGAACGGCATCAGTTTGGTAGCCGCCCCCGCCTCGGCCAGCGCGTCGACCAGTAGCTGGGCCGCTTCGCGTTCATTGGGGGTGGCCGCCCCCCGGTGCGGCAGGCGAGTTAGGAGCTGGAGAAGTGGATTGGGCATGGGGATTGTCTGATGGCTAAGTGCAACCGGCGAACCGTTTGACCGTTAAACCATAGACATTAAACTTAACATTACTTGACAAACAACATCTCGCGGTATTTCACCAGCGGCCAGTCTTCATCGTCAATGAGCAGTTCGAGCTTATCTACTTCGTACCGGATCACATCGAAATAGTCTTTCACCTCCGTAGCGTAGAGGCGGGCCATTTCGGCTGAATTGCCAATGTTGTTGGCGCGTTTGCGGGCTTCCACCATCGCCTCCACGTTTTTCTTGATCGTCATAACCCGCCCCGACAGTTCGCGGATGATGCCTTTCACGGGCTGCGCTTCGTTCACCATATCCAGGTCTACCAACGACTTGGCCGTCTGCGACAGCTGATTCATGTACTTCAACGCCGTCGACACCACGTGGTTCGTGGCCAGGTCGCCCATCACGCGCGATTCGATCTGCACATTTTTGATGTACTTCTCCAGTTCAATTTCGTAGCGCGCCTCTACCTCGGCGTGATTCATGACGCCCATTTTCTCGAACAGGGCCAGCGATTCCGGTTTCAGGTACACAGCCAGCGCGTCGGGTGTAGATTTGATGTTCGACAGGCCCCGCCGTTCGGCTTCAGCTACCCACTCGTCGGCGTAGCCGTTGCCTTCAAACAAGATTCGTTTCGAGTCGCGATAGTACTGTTTCAGCACTTCCACCACGGCCAGTTCTTTCTTCTCGCCTGCGTCGAGCCGGGCGTCCATGTCCCGCCGGAACTGGATGAGTTGATTGGCCACGATGGTGTTGAGCACAATCATGGTAGAAGCCGAATTGGCCCCACCACCCACCGCCCGGAACTCGAACTTGTTGCCGGTAAACGCAAATGGCGAGGTGCGGTTGCGGTCGGTGTTGTCGCGCATAAGGGCCGGAATCCGGTTCAGGCCCAGCTTATAATACACGTTGTCGCCTTTGTTGAGCGAAATCTCGGATTTGTTTTCCAGGTCTTCCAGCGCCTTTGTGAGCGTCTCGCCCAGGAAGATCGACATGATGGCGGGGGGAGCCTCATTGGCACCCAGCCGGTACTCGTTCCCCGCCGAGGCGATGCTGGCCCGGAGCAGGTCGGCGTGGTCATGCACGGCCTTTACTACGTTGACTACAAAGGCAATAAACCGCAACGTTTCCTTAGGTTTACTACTGGGAGCCAGCAGGTTAACACCCGTGTCGGTGCCCAGTGCCCAGTTGTTGTGCTTGCCTGAGCCGTTGATACCCGCAAACGGTTTTTCGTGGAAAAGCACCTTCAGGCTGTGGCGTTCGGCTACTTTTTCCATCAAATCCATCAGCAGCGCATTATGGTCGATAGCCAGGTTGACCTCCTCAAACGTGGGGGCTACCTCAAACTGTCCGGGGGCTACTTCGTTGTGCCGTGTCCGCACCGGAATACCCAGTTTCAGGGCCTCAAATTCGAAATCGACCATAAAGGCGTTGACCCGTGGCGGAATGGTGCCGAAGTAGTGATCTTCCAGTTGCTGCCCACGGGCGGGGGCATGACCAAACACGGTCCGGCCCGCCATAACCAGGTCGGGACGAGCCACATACAGCGCTTTGTCGACCAGAAAATATTCCTGCTCGATACCCAGCGTGGGCACCACCTTGTCGATGTTACGGTCGAAGTACTGGCAGGCGGCGGTGGCCGCTTTATCGAGCGCGGCCAGGGCTTTCAGCAGGGGCGTTTTGTAGTCCAGTGCCTCGCCGGTATAGGAAATAAAGACCGAGGGAATACAAAGGGTTTTGCCACCCGCGCCGTTGTCCATCAAAAACGCGGGTGAGCTGGGGTCCCAGCCGGTATAGCCCCGCGCCTCGAACGTATTGCGCAACCCCCCGCTCGGAAACGACGACGCGTCGGGCTCCTGCTGCACCAGGGCCGACCCCTTGAATTTTTCAATGGCCTTGCCGTCGCCCGCAATGTCGAAAAACGAGTCGTGTTTTTCGGCGGTCGAACCGGTCAGGGGCTGAAACCAGTGTGTGTAGTGGGTGGCCCCCTTGCTCACCGCCCACGACCGCAACGCGTTGGCTACCTCATCGGCAATGTCGCGGTCGATGCGCCCGCCGGTGTCGATGGCATCTGAGATACGCCCGAATGCCTCTGGCGAGAGCAGTGTGCGCATGATGTCTTTGGTGAACGTGTAGACGCCAAAATAATCGGCGATGCGCTCGGCGGGTGACGGCACAGGCAGAGCCTGACGGCTCTGTGCAATCTGGAGGGCGTTGAAACGAAGGTGGGCCATAAGGGTGGTTCAGTATCCCCAAACATACAAAAACCAGCCTTAATCTAGTTTGTACACGGCCAGTTCGTCTTTGAACTTGTCCATGTCGATTTCCAGATCCTTGACCGTACCGGTGGCGATGTCGTAGACCCAGCCGTAGATGTGGGGGTAAAAACTATTGACGCGACGGTGCTGAATAAAACTGAATTTCATAATGTTGATGCACTGCTCCTGCACGTTCAGCTCAACCAGCCGCCGAAATTGAGCTTCCTTATCCGTAATGGCGTCGAGTTCAGTCCGGTACGTCCGGTACACATCGTCGATGTTGCGAATCCAGGTGTTGAGTGCCCCTAAGTCTTTGTTGTCCAGTGCCGCTTTCACGCCCCCGCAGCCGTAGTGCCCGCACACCACAATGTGCTTGACATTCAGGTGCTCAACGGCATACTGAACCACCGACAGCGCACTCAGGTCGTTGTTGGGAACCAGATTGGCAATGTTCCGGTGCACAAACACCTCTCCCGGCGACACGCCCATAAAATCTTCGGGCTGCACCCGGCTATCGGAACAGCCGATATATAGAAATTCAGGATGCTGCCCGTCGGCCATCCGCTTAAAATAGTCAGGGTCTTGCTGCAACTGTTTGGCAACCCACTGCTGATTGTGTTCAAACACGCGTTCGTATAGCGACATAACAACGATTGGTTTCAGGCACTAACCCACAACGTAGGCAAAGTGTTGAGGTAATCAACGTGTGCGTAGCCACAAAAAAATGGCCTGCCACTACTGGCAGGCCATTTTTTTGTGGCTACGCGTTCTGCGACGCTCATCCCCCAATCTCGATTTGGCGTGGGGGCTTCACTTTGGCTTCTTCGCGCTTCGGAATTTCTATTTTTAGCACCCCATCCTCATAACTGGCCTTAATCTGGTCGGCATCTACCGATGAAGGTAGCATGAACGTACGCTGGAATGAGGTGTAGCTAAACTCACGCCGCGCGTATTTCTCCTGATTTTGGCGGTTCTGCTGGCCCTGCTGACTTTCGCCATTGGTGCCGTTCGTTGGCTGCTGTTCCTGACGCTCTTCTTTATAGGCCGAGATGGTCAGGTTGTTGTGGTTGAGGTTGAGCTTGAAGTCTTCTTTCTTCAGGCCCGGTGCTGCCACTTCGATACGGAAGCCATCATTGTGTTCGACCACGTTCACGGCGGGCACATTTTGCATGGCCGTTTGGCTGAAGAAGTCGTTCATGTCACGACTAAAGATGTTTTCGATCAACGAAGGCAGCCCCCCGTTTGAGCGCATGAGCGTATTCATAGCGTTTTTACAGGTTTACGTTAGTTGAAAAAAGAAAAGTTGCTTAGTTAAGCCGTTGTGTTGGTTGTTGCGGCGGGCGCATCGGTGTGTACCGTTGCGTTTGGTGCACTCAGGATGCGGGCCAGCCGTTCCTCGGCGTCTTTTGAGAGCGACGTCTTAATAATTTGTCCCTGAACGCCCTTTAGTTCGTCGAGCACTTTGTCTTCTACCAGTTGGCGAAGAAGGATAAACAGGGCCGACGAGCCGGGCTTAAGCTCGTTGCCTACGCGCTCAATAAACGCATCGTCAATGCCATAGTCATTCAGCGACCCGGCTATGGCACCAAAGGCGGCGGTAGTGCCACCCGCCAGCAGCATACCCAATGGACCGCCCAGGATCAGGCCAATCAAAGACCCCCACAGTCCACCCCGAACGGCCCCTTCGGCCGTGAGGTTGACAGACTGCCGAATGTTCACTTTCCCGTCGTCGTTGCGCACAACGACCACGGCGTCTTCCAGATCGATCAGGTAGTCTTCCTGAAGACTTACCAGTTTGTTAAGCACGTTAGATGCTTCGGCTTTGTTGTTGAAGCTAACGGCGATTAGCTTGTTCATAACCCTCTACAGTATATGTGCGTTGTTTTTCGTACCCCATAACACCTGTATACTAAAATGGTTTTAAAAATTAATGAACGTAAAATACCGTTGGCTACTGGCTAATCTGGTGTTTGGCTGACTCGCTGTCAGCCGGAACAGGACGAAACAAAAACCGCCGGATTACTTCAATCCATAGGGTGGTAATGAGCATAGTCAGGGCCACTACCGAGAGCGTAAGCTGGTAGATGAACTCATTGATAAGGCCAAGTTGCCGGGCCGTCAGCCCCAGCACAATGCTGAATTCGCCCAACTGCGAAAGCAGCGCCCCTGCGTAAACGCTGTCGCGCCACGAGGAACCTGCCGCCCGGAACGCCAGTGTTCCCAGCAAACTGTTGATGATCAACACCAGCAAGACTAAAATACTGACCAACAACCAGTTGGCAAGAAAGAAGTCGATTTTGATCTGAAGGCCGACAGCAACAAAAAATAGGGCCAGAAAAAACACCCGAAATGGCAGCAGGCTATGTTCCAGCCACCGGGTTGCGCTGCTACGGTTCACCAGCACACCCGCCAAAAATGCCCCCAGCGCTGCTGACAGATGAAACGCCTGCGTGAGCCAGGCCATACCGAAGCAGATCACCAAGCCCACAAACACCTGCAAATCGTGGTCGTGCAGCAACGCATCGGCAAATGGTAGTTGGATAAGCCGGGAGCGCATGGCCATCTGTAGAAACAGCAGACTGAGCACCCCACCCACCACCATAAGGGTAAGCTCAACAGCATTAAATTGCCCCTTACCGAGAAAGTTGAGCGTCAGCAGCATCGGAATGGTAGCCATATCCTGAAGCAACAGCACACCGGTCGTCAGGGTACCTAAGGGCGTATTGGTTTCGTTATGTTGCGCCAGATAAGGATGGATAATGGCCGACGAGCTGAGGCTTAGCACAAACGCAACCAGCAACATAACGGGTACGCTCCAATCCATATAAGCCCCGACCATCCAGGCTGCTAGGCCGCTTAGCGCCACTTGAAACAGCATGCCCAGCAGCGGCTTTCGTACCTGCTTGGTCAAATCGGGCAACCGAATTTCGAGACCAATAAAAAACAGGAGCAGAATAATGCCCAGCTCGCCCAGTTGAATAATCAGCTCCGGGTTTGTCAGAACCCGTAACCCGTCGGGACCGAGCACCACGCCGCTCAAGATATAGGCGATGAAATAAGGCTGATTGAGCCTGCGCAGCAACAGTACCCAAATCAATATAACCAGGGACAGAATAACCAGCCCACTCAATACAGACGGTTCGGCCTGAATGGTGAGCGGGTGTGCTTGTGCCAACAGATACCGCATCATAGAGGCAAAGGGTTTCTTTTTCGGGCCTAACCTTACCCACTAGCCAAGTGTTGAGCCATCCTGAGCTAATGACCATTATAGTAAAGTGACAAGCATAAAAAACGGCCCGCCATTGCTGACGGGCCGTTTTTCAACAAGTATGTATCGATTGCTCAGGCAGGCACCTCAGCCATTTTCACTGTTTTGATGATCTCAGCAGCCACTTTATACGGATCAGCCGCCGAGTTGGGGCGACGGTCTTCCAGCCAGCCTTTCCAGCCGCGCTGCACCGTAGCGATGGGGATACGGATCGACGCGCCCCGGTCTGAAATACCGTATGAGAACTGATCAATCGACTGCGTCTCGTGCTTACCCGTGAGGCGGAGGTGGTTGTCGGCACCGTACACGTCGATATGCGCCTTGATGCGGTCGGCGGGGGCAAACGACTGACAAATGGCGTCGTACGTTTCTTTGTTACCTGCCGTGCGGAGCACCGAGTTCGAGAAGTTGGCGTGCATGCCGGAACCGTTCCAGTCGGCGTCAACACCCAGGGGCTTGCAGTGCCAGTTGATAGCCACGTCGTAGCTCTCGCCGATGCGCTCCAGCAGGTAGCGGGCCACCCAGATCTGATCACCAGCTTCGCGGGCACCTTTAGCAAAAATCTGGAATTCCCACTGACCGGGGGCTACTTCGGCGTTGATACCTTCCACGTTCAAACCAGCGTCGAGGCACACGTCGAGGTGTTCTTCGATGATGTTCCGGCCAAAGGCGTTGTTGGCACCCACTGAGCAATAGTAGGGTCCCTGTGGAGCAGGTTCGCCCTCTTCGGGGAAGCCCAGGGGCTTGTTGGTCTGAATGTCGTAGAGGAAATACTCCTGCTCGAAGCCAAACCAGAAATCGTTATCGTCGTCTTCAATGGTGGCCCGGCCATTGGTGGCGTGGGGCGTACCATCGGCGTTGAGCACTTCGCACATCACCAGATACGCGTTTTTCCGCTGTGGATCAGGGCAAATGTATACAGGCTTCAGCAGGCAGTCTGACGAACCGCCAGCAGCCTGCTCTGTCGACGAGCCATCGAATGACCACATCGGGCAGTCGTCGAGATTACCCGAGAAATCACCTTCAATTTTTGTTTTTGACCGGAGGCTTTGGGTGGGCTTGTAACCATCGAGCCAGATGTACTCCAATTTGGACTTTGCCATGATCTGTAGCGGGCGTTTAACGGACTATATACGTGGTTTGTGTATGTCGGCATCAAATATAGACCCCCTCCAGCAAAATAAAAATAGGCTATTCGGTACGTTGGCAGGATTTTATACAGGCTTTATGCTTGTATTACAATTATTATTTGTTAAATCCTATTTTGACGAACAATTCGCTCGTTTGTGCTCCTTTTTGTATTAAACCACTCATTCAACAAAACACCCTTTTGTTTAGAAAACAAGGCAAATTCTACACACCGGTTTTGTCATGTGACCTTATTTTAACTTCGTAATAGTGAAAAAGTGAAGTTGTCCATCTTCTGTTTGGCAACGCAGAGAAAGGGTAGCCCATCGTGGCTACCCCTACTGGATTACTTACCTATTGCGGCTTCACATTCACGTACAGCGTATCGGTATTCACGCCCGTGAAAATGCCCAAGCCGTTGACAACGGTAGTGGGCGGCGTAGCAATGTTTTGTGTGCTGGTACTATTCTGCTTGTATAACGCGGCATAGTCGGGGTTGAGGTGAAAGAGCACCATCCGGTGGCGGCCATAATACTGAAAACTCTGCCCGCGCACGTCGTCGAAATCACTTTGGGTAGGCTGGTTACGGAAACGGCGATTCTGTTGCAGGGGCCGGTTGGGGTTCACGTTCTGGTTGATCAAAACCGGCGTTGCTTCAATGTTATCAATCACTACGAAATAGTAGTCGGCGGTGGGGTTTTGCCAGCTCAGGCGCACGGCCCCCTGCTGCTGTGGGCCACCACCGCCCGGTCCGCCACCGGGGCCACCCTGCACGGGAGCAGTACGGATCAGTTCGGTCACATCCTGCTGATAGCCAGCGGGTTTGGTGGGCATCTGCGTGGTGGCTGTCACGCGCTGACCAAGGTAATCGAACGCCAGGGTGTAGGTCTGCCCCAGACGCGGCATCACCTCGGCGGCGCTCTGGTAGAGGCCATCGCCAATGTACCGGAGCGCATAGGTAGCGGTGTTGCTGCTGATTTTCAGGGCCAGTCCGGCAATGGGCTGCCCCTGCCCGGTGGTGTCGGCGTTGAAGGGAATTTGTTTGGTTATGTGTACCGTCATAGGCTGCCCCGGCGCGAGGTAGGCTTCTATTACGGGCTTATCGTCGGGGGCCAGCGTGGTTACGGTCTCCTGACAACTGAGCAAGGTTATTGACCCCAAAAAGAGCGAGGCGAGAGTGCGGTATAGGTTCATCTAACGAAGGCGGTAGGAAAAGGTGAGGTTAGGCGTAAGGCCCAAATACGTGACGTCGGTGACCACAAGCTGACTGTCGCCGCCATCCTGCACGGAGGTGAATTTTTTGTACCAGACGTTCTGCCGGTTCAGCACGTTGAATACCGACACGCCGAGGCTGCCATGCCCGAAATTATACGTTGCCGAGAGATCAAGCCGCTGGTAATCAGGAAACCGGTTCGCGTTTTTGGCCGACGGGTTGGTGAACGTCTTACTTGTGCCATCCAGCAGTTTCACGCTGTATTCACCCACAATGGAGGTGTAAGGTTTACCCGTGGCGTAGATGAACGTGGCCGCCAGGTCGAGGCGTTTGTAGCGGAACGTATTGATGGATTTAAGCTCGTGGCGCACGTCCTGATTGGCATAGTACGGCTGATCGCCAAACTGCGCGATGTTGCTTTTGGCCTGCGCATAGGTGTAGCCGATCCAGCCGGTGTAGGCCCCAAATTTCTTTTGCAACAGCACGTCGACGCCCCGCACGGTGCCGGTGCCGTTGAAAAACGTCTCCTGCGGCACCAGCCCCCGGCCAATTTGCGGGGCAAACCGGAGAGTATATTCCGTTACGCCGCTCAGGTCTTTGGCGTAGGCTTCCACGTCGAAAAGGTAGCCCGCCGTTTCGTAGCTGCCCCCCGCAATGTAGTGCCATGCACTCGCCACGGGCAATGACGGCGTACCTGACAGTAGCCAGAACGTGCGGTTGCCCTGCGAAATATCTTCGCGCGTAACCTGCTTGATAAACTGGTAGTACTGCCCCACCGCTGCCTTCAACCGGACCTGGTTGTTTACTTTATACGCTGCCGACAGCCGGGGTTCGGCATAAAGTTTCCCGGTAACGCCATATTGCGTGGCGCGAAGGCCGGGCGTCACCGTTAGCCGGTTGTCGAGCAGCGAAAGCCGGTCCGACACGTAGGCGGTGAGCAGGTTGCCCCGGTCATTTTTGCCCAGCACCGTCAGCGTGTCGTTTTGTTTGTAGGCATAGTCGATGGCGAGTTTAGAGAACTGAATACCCGCCTCGATCTGCTGCGTCGCCGAGGGCTGCCAGGTTAAATCTGTTTTCACAGACTGATCGACGAGGTTGTTGTCTTCCAGCGTACCGAAATTGGCGTTGTTGCGGTTGCCATTTGGTCCGCCGCGCTGTATGGACACCTGATTCGAGATGTTGCGCTGACTATAATAGTTGGAAAAGCTCACCAGCGTGTTGGTATAGAGCCGGTCCGACCACCGCCGCGACCATTTCAGACTGGCCCCGGTGTTGCCCCAGTTCGAGAGATCGGTGTTGGTGAGCGACCCACCCGTTACGGCCGGTTGCCCACCGCCACCCCGCCCGAAGGCCGGGAGGTTAATGCTTTGCCCATTGTCGAGGTAATCCTGCCCATTATAGACGCTCAACGTGACCTGATCCAGATCGGTGGGGCGGTAGGTGACGCGCCCATTGAAATCGTAGAAATAAGACGCTACGGTTTGGGTAGTCGAGAGTAGCCCGCCCCGTCCGCGCCGCTGGGGTTGCACGGCCTGTGTGGTCTGGAACTGGTCGAACAGCTTGGTATACAGCGGCCCCTGAAACGACCGCCGCCCCGCCACCAGCACCGACACTTTATTACCAACGGGGGCTTCGGCGAAGAGATTCACACTCAGTGCACTGACGTCGCCACCCGCGTTGATGGCCTTCCGGCTGCCTTCCTTCCCTGTCATTTCGGCCACGCCCGACAGCCGCCCACCGTACTTAGCCCCGAAACCACCTTTCTGCAACTGTATGTCTTTCAGGGCGTTGTAATTAAATGCCGAGAAAAATCCGTAGAGGTGATCGACCTGATAGACCGTGAATCCGTCGAGCAGCACGAGCGTCTGGTCGGGGGTGCCGCCGCGCACGTAGAGACCCGCCGACGATTCGTTGGCCGCGCTGACGCCGGGCATCAGTTGCAGCGCGCGGAAGGGATCGCGCTCACCTACATTGGGCAGTTTGGTGAGGTTGCGGGGCGTGAGTTGAATCAGGCCGATGGTTTCGGCAGCCCGCATCACTTCGGTTTTCTGGCCGCGCACCTGCACCTCCTGTAAGTCGGTCCGGTTGGGGTCCAGCTCAATGCTCAGCCGCTTCGCCGACTCGCCCGGCACCAGCGGATAGGCCACATCTTTAAAACCGATGTAGCTGACTTCCAGCGTACAGGTGTCGCTCGGCACATTGAGCAGCGTAAAAAACCCGTCTACGTTGGTTTGGGCAATTTGCCGCGTGTTGCGCACCCGCACGTAGGCGAAAGGCAGGTTTTCGGCGGTAGCGGCATCGGTCACGCGGCCGGTTACGGTCAGGTTGCGCTGCTGCGGCACCCGTTTCGTGCGCATGGGCGGCAGGTCCTGCGCCTCGGCAAGAATGGTAGTCAACAGCAACGGTAAGACAGGTAGCAGTTTGGTCATAGAGAATACGTTTTGGGGCAAATAACGTACTTTCTGTTACGGGAAATGCCAGTTTTCTGTTGCAGGATCTACTAGTATAATAGACTTTTAATAGCAACAAAGAGTTTGACGTTTGGTGGTGGCTTGGCGCTGATTGGCTTCGCGCTACGTGCCCTTCGACAGGCTCAGGGTGACAACAAACTAGAATCATGTTCACTGAACTGCTTTAGATGGCGTGTCACCCTGAGCCGCTGTTGTCGCTTGGCTCCTGCCGAGTGACAAATATCGAAGGGCCTCCGGCCCGTAGTGCGACATTGAGTCATGTTGGCCTAACTGTTTCAAAGTCTAAGTACGGGCCGGAGGCCCTTCGATATTCGTCACTCGGCAGGAGCCAAGCGACAACAGCGATCTCCTTGAGTTGATTCTAGTTCCCTGTCACCCTAAGCCTGTTGGGGACCGCACCGGCGGACCGGCCTAGTCAAAGGCGGTCTGGCTCTTAGCGCCAAGCCACCGTCCACCTACCTAAGATGCCGTTTCTTGAACTGCAATGGGTTCTCGCCCGTGACGCGGCGGAAGATTTTGTTGAAATAAGACAGGCTCTCGAACCCGCTGGACTCGGCAGCTTCGGTGACGGTATGGTTGGACAACAATAATTTCTGCGCCTGATTGATGCGGAACTGGTTGAGCAACTGCGTAAACGTCAGGCCCGTCATGCGTTTGATATACCGGCAAAAGGCAGCTTCGGTGAGGTTGGCTACGGCAGCAATTTCAGTGAGCGCGATGGGCCGTTGGTACTGATCTTCCACAAACTGATACGTCTGCCGAAGGCGTTGTTGCTCGGCCAGATTATAGTTGCCCACCACGGGTTTTCCGTGTAGTGACGTAACCTCCGGGCTGGTGGCCAGTTGCTGAAAAATGGTCAGCAGGGCCATGACCCGCTCGAAAGGGGGCAGGTTGGGCAGCTGTTCGAGTTGCGCCCCGACGCGCTGCTTGGTTTCGCCCGAAAAGGATAACCCCGCCCGTGCCGCCTGAAATAGCCGACCAATGGCGGCAAACTCAGGTGCCCCTAAAAATTGCTGCCCCAAAAACGATTCGTCAAGTTGCACGACCACTTTCCGGTAGTCGGTTTTCACGCCATAATCGAAATTGAGGTGCGGGATGTTAGGCCCGATGAAAACCAGATCGCTGCCTTCGTAACGCGAAATATGGTCGCCCACGTGCCGGGTACCGCTGGCCCCGTCGATGAACACCAGTTCATATTCCGGGTGGTAATGCCAGAGAAAGACGTTTTCCAGATGCGGCGTCAGCAGGATGTGGAATGAGCTGTCGGCGTCGGGGCGAATTTGTTCGAGGGCTAGTTTCATGGTGTGTAGTACTGCTTGCGGGTTGCATAGGTATTCGGGGGTTTCGCGCTTCATGCCGGACCGCCTTCGACTAGGCCGGTCCGCCGGTGCGGTCCCCAACAGGCTCAGGGTGACAGGGAAGCCTTCTTTGTCATCCCGACGACAGGAGGGATCTAGTCTCTTAACACACAGGTATGAATTAGGAGACTAGATCCCTCCTGTCGTCGGGATGACAAAGAAGGCGCTGCCAAAAGGCAACAGAGCGCAAATCCACACCAAGCAACAATCTCCACATTTTTGCTCATTATACAACCAACCTGCTCCACCAACAGCAATATCGTGCAAAAACGGGCTATTTCAGTGCAACCAGCAGCACAATCCATCAGCGTAGATTTGTACTATTCAAACACGACATAATCAAATACGACTATGCAACCTACCATGACCCCTGGCCCAGTTGCCATGATTCCCGATAACGCCCACACCGACATTCCGGGCAACCCCTCTACTGCCACCAGCAGCAAACAGGCCCTGAACGACCGCAGTAATGGAGTGCCATTGCGGGTGCTTTCAGAAGAAGACTGGACGTTCTGGAAAGAGAATGGCTACGTCATCATCAAGCAGGCCGTACCACGCGAACAGGCCGACCGACTGGCCCAACTGTTGTGGGAATTTGAAGAGAAAGACCCCAACGACAAAGCCACCTGGTATGCCCCGCCCCGCGCTGAGATGCAGATGAAAGAGCTGATTGGCAGCGGTATGGTAGAGCTATATAACCATCAATACGAGTGGGACAACCGGCAGACACAACGGGTATATGATGCCTTCGTCGACATCTGGGGCACCGAAAAACTCTGGGTCACCATCGACCGTGCCAATCTGAACTTCCCTGTCTCGCCCGACCAGCCGTTCAAAGGCTTCATTCACTGGGACTATGACCCCGAAACCCGCCCCCAGAACGTGCAGGGCGTGTTGGCCCTCGCCGACCAGACCGACGAAAACATGGGCGGTTTCCAGTGCATCCCCGAACTCTACCGCAACTACGACACCTGGAAACTGACCCAGCCCGAAGACCGCAACCGCTTTCGCCCCGACACTACGGGTTTTGAGATGGTGAAGGTGAAACTGGAAGCCGGCGACCTGCTGATTTTCAACAGCACGCTGGCCCACGGTATCCGGCCCAACCTGACCGACAACAAGGTGCGCATCGCCCAATACATCTCCATGATGCCCGCCCAGCCTGAAAACGAAGCCCTGCGGCAGTGGCGCGTTAACTCGTGGCGCAACCGGCAGGCCCCCGAAGGCTACGCATTCCCCGGCGACCCCCGCAACTGGGAAAAAACCCGTTACCAAACGGCTGAACTTAGCGAACTGGGCGAAAAATTACTGGGGCTGAGAGCGTATTAGATGGTCTGTGATGAATGCAGAATGTAAAATGTAAAATGGCTTCGCGCTTTAGGCTTCGCACTCTAGGCCCTTCGACAAGCTCAGGGTGACACCAACGTTGAGTCAACTCAGTGAAATTATTCTAGTGTCCTGTCACCCTGAGCTTGTCGAAGGGCCTAGAGTGCGAAGCCTAAAGCGCGAAGCCATTTTACATTTTACATTCTGCATTTTACATTCATCACCGATAACTGTTCAGCACTCATGCGCCCTCTCCTATTCACCTTCCTCCTCCTGGCTGCTTGCCAAAGTAAGCCTAAAACCGAGGCCACCACGGCCGCCGACACCACCGCCACTGCCACGGTTGACCTGACCAAAAAAGCTGGCCCTGATGCCCCCCGAACCGCCGCCGACCGACTGGTGCGGGCGTTGTATTTTGAACATCGGGTGAAGGAAAACCCGTTTTACGAGGCCGCAGACCCCAGGTTGGCCGAGCAGTTTTTTACGAAACCCCTCGCGGCGAAAGTGCTGGCAATGGCAAAAAGGACGGGCAAAAAAGCCACGGTAAACCCGCTGTTTAACATTCCCGACAAACAGGCTGAGAAAATGTGGGTGCTGCCCGCCACCATCTCCGGCGACAAGGCCTCTGTGTTCGTGACCTATAATGACAAAGGCAAACCGCAGGAAATGCGCTGCGAGATGACCAAACACGATGGCCGGTTCCGTATCGCTGATATTGTCTACGCGGATGGAAGCCGGTTATCGGGGAAATAATTTTTGACAGGATTATCAGGATGGCAGGATTTACAATATTTCCTTTTGGTCGAAGTAAATTGACTGATTAAAAGGAAATCTTGTAAATCCTGCCATCCTGATAATCCTGTCAAAAAACCCTTTTTATCAGCAACATCACACCTGAACCCATCCGGCGCGTGTTTTGTATTTTTGCAGGACAAACACACCAAATCATGTCGGTGTGTGGTGCGCATTATGAAAAAAGTAGCTTTCTATACGCTTGGCTGTAAACTGAATTTCTCCGAAACCTCGACCCTCGCCCGCATGATGGAGCAACAGGGCTATGAGCGCGTGGAATTCAATCAGCAGCCCGATATATTCATTATCAATACCTGCTCGGTGACGGACAACGCCGACAAAAAATGCCGCAAAATCGTCCGCGAGGCGCAAAAGATTAACCCCAACGGTTTTGTGGCCATCCTGGGTTGCTACGCCCAGCTCAAACCCGTCGAGATTTCTGAAATTCCGGGCGTCGACGCCGTGCTGGGGGCCGCCGAGAAATTCCGGCTGGCCGAACTGATGCCCACGTTTACGAAAGTAGCCGCCGGACAGCCGGGCCGGGTGCTGAACTCACCCATCGAGGCCGCTATTGATTACCACGCCTCCTATTCGCTCAACGACCGGACCCGCACGTTTTTAAAAGTGCAGGACGGCTGCGACTATCCCTGTGCGTACTGCACCATCCCGTTGGCGCGGGGCAAAAGCCGGTCCGACACGGTGGCCAGTGTGGTTCGGGCCGCTCATGAAATTGCCCAGCGCGGCGTAAAGGAAATCGTGCTGACGGGCGTGAACATCGGTGATTTTGGGCTGGTGAACGGGCATAGGAACGAGACGTTTCTCCAACTGATTCAGGCGCTGGACGAGGTCACAGGCATTGACCGGTTCCGCATTTCGAGCATCGAACCGAATCTGCTCACGGACGAGATAATCCAGTTTGTGGCGCAATCGAAGCGGTTTGTACCTCATTTTCACGTGCCGCTGCAATCGGGGTCAAACACCATTTTGGGCCTGATGCGTCGCCGGTACAAGCGCGAGTTATACGCCGAGCGGGTGGCGAAAATCAAGGCCCTCATGCCCCACGCCTGCATCGGCGTCGACGTGATTGTGGGGCACCCCGGCGAGACTAACGACCTGTTTTTGGAGACCTATCAGTTTCTATCCGAGCTACCCGTTTCATACCTGCACGTCTTTACCTATTCCGAACGGCCAAACACGCTGGCGGTTGGGATTAAGCCTGTTGTGCCGGGCCACGTCCGGGCCGAGCGAAGCAAGATGCTGCATATTCTGTCGGACAAAAAGCGGCGGGCGTTTTATGAATCGCAGGTAGGGCGTGAGGCTACCGTATTGTTTGAAGACGACGTAGACGAGGCTACAGCTGGCCCCGGACGGGGGCGGATGCAGGGCTTTACTGAAAATTACGTCCGCGTGGTGGCCAACTATGACCCGCTGCGTATCAACGAACTGGTGCCGGTTCAGTTGTCAGCTATTAATTCGGAAGGGCTAATGGAGGCCAACGAAGTAGAAATGGCGTTTGAACGGCATTGATTGGTTTGTATATCCTTTGTATTTTATTGTGGCTTCGCGCTACGTGCCCTTCGACAAGCTCAGGGTGACAACGACCTTGTCTCAAGTCAAGATGATTGCTTATTAGCCTGTCACCCTGAGCTTGTCGAAGGGCACGTAGTGCGTAGCCACAATAAAATACAGAATTACGTTCGTTTTTTTACCCTCATTATGCGCTCAACGTTTCTCTTTCTTTTCTGTTGCCTGTTCTACACCATTGCGCAGGGGCAGACCGTTGACAGCACAGGCAAATCAGTTGCCTTTGCGCTTGCTCGCTACGAGGCACTTAACAACAATCCCGAACGACTCTACAACGGCGTTGAATACATCAGCTACGACCGGCGGCTGACGGGACATTCCTTTTTCGCGTCCGACAGCATGCAAAACGGCTCTATTCAGGCCAATGGGCAGGTTTTTGCGCTTCCCCTACTCTACGACATCGTACGCGATGAGGTGGTGCTGGCCCACCCAACGGGCTACCGGATGGCCCTGCTTAGTGACCGGATTCAGGGGTTTTCCGTGCAGGGGCATACGTTTATTCGTGTCGACAGCACACAACAGGGCCTGCCCACGGGCTTTTATGACCTGCTCTACAACGGCCCAACGCAACTGGTAGCCCACCACACCAAAGCAATCGTCATTAATCCGTCGGCCAACGGCACCTATGGCGTGTTCGACCCGAAAACGACTTATTATATCAAAAAATCAGGGCGTTTTTACCCGATAAAAAATAAGAAAACACTATTTGTAGTACTGGAAAATAATAAAAAACAATTGACGGCTTTTACCCGGAAGGAAAAACTAAAATTCAAGCAGGATATTGGAACAACATTCATCAAACTGGCAAAAGCAAATGATGAACTAACTCAATCGTTATGACGAAATTTTTCCGTTTAGTTGCCTTCATCAACCTTATTTTCAGTCATCTGGCGGTTGGGCAATCGACCAAACCAACCACCGTTAGTGGGCAGTTTGTCAATGCGCCATTCAGCCAGTTTGTGCAGACCATCGAAGCCCGGACGAACTACCATTTTTACTACAGCCCAGCCGATGTAGACAGCCTGCGCATAAACGCCGAAGCCACCAACGTACCCCTTGCCACGCTGCTCAACACAGCCCTGGCGGGCACCCCACTGCGCTACGCCATCGACACCCAAAACCGGGTGTTCATCACCACTGACCAGGCCATTCGGACTGAACTACCCATCGGTTTTTTCGACCGCGACGGGGCCGCCGACACGACCACCATCGACTACGGAGCCGCCCGCACCACTGCCCGCCTGACGCTGGAAACGAAGCTCTTCGAGATAGGCTCGCGCTCATTGGCGGGCCGACCGGGCAATGCCACGCTGGCCGGACGCATCAAAAGCACGACCACCGGCGAACCGGCCGTGGGGGT
Organism: Fibrella rubiginis; assembly: GCF_017353185.1. Classification (GTDB taxonomy): domain Bacteria; phylum Bacteroidota; class Bacteroidia; order Cytophagales; family Spirosomataceae; genus Fibrella; species Fibrella rubiginis. The sequence continues at coordinate 76,600 of NZ_JAFMYV010000004.1, forward strand.
GACGGTGCTGATCGAAAAGCCGCGTATCGGGGCTGTCACCGACCAATACGGCTTTTACTCCATTACCCTGCCACGCGGTCGGCACGAATTGAAAATCAGAAGCCTCGGGCTGCGCGACACCAAACGCCAGATCCTGCTTTTCGGCGACGGCAAGCTCGATATGGAGATGGACGAAGAGGTCGTGCCGCTGAAAGAAGTGATTGTGGGGGCGCAGAAAGACGCCAACGTGTCGAGCACGCAGATGGGGGCCGAACGGCTCGACACCAAGACCATTAAACAGGTGCCCACGGTGCTGGGCGAAGCCGACTTGATCCGGGTAGTGTTGACTCTGCCCGGCGTGAAATCGGTGGGCGAAGGCACGGTGGGGTTCAACGTGCGGGGCGGTTCGGCGGGGCAAAACCTGATCCTCTTCAACGACGCCGTGATCTACAATCCTTCCCACCTGTTCGGCTTCTTTTCGGCGTTCAACCCCGACATTATCAAGTCGGTTGAACTCTATAAAAGTGGCATTCCGTCACGCTACGGAGGTCGGCTGTCGTCGGTGCTGGACGTGAGTACCCGCGATGGCAACAAGAAAAAGCTCACCGGCGCGGGCGGCATTGGCCTGCTCACGGGTCGGCTCACGCTCGAAGGACCACTCATCACCGACAAAACGTCTATTCTGGTGGGGGTGCGCTCTACCTACTCCGACTGGCTGCTGAAACAGTTGCCGGGCAGCTACGCCAACAGCCGTGCCTCGTTCTATGACGTGAACCTGAACCTGACCCACGAGGCCAACGACCGCAACAGTTTTTACCTGTCGGCCTACCTCAGCCACGACCAGTTTAAGCTCAACAGCGACAGCCTCTACGGCTACAGCAACCAGGTGGCCGCGCTGAAATGGAAGCACGTATTCAGCAACAAACTCTACGGCGTGTTCACGGGAACGTATAGCCGCTACCAGTATGCCGTGTCGAGTGATAAACGGCCTGCGGAGGCGTTCCGCTTTGGTTTCAACATCCAGCAGAGCGGTCTCAAAGCCGATTTCAACTACTTCCCCAACACCCGCCACACCGTCGACTTCGGTATTGGCAGTACGCGCTACGACCTCAATCCGGGCAGTTTGCAGCCGACAGGCTCCACGTCGCGCATCCGGTCTGATGTGGTGCCGACTGAACAGGGACTGGAAAGCGCGGTCTACGTTGGCGACAAGTTCGACGTCTCGCCCCGGCTGTCGGTCAACGTGGGGCTGCGGTATTCGCTGTTTATGAACTTCGGCCCTGGTCAGGTGTATACCTACACGCCCGGCCTACCCCGCGCCGAAAGTACGATTCTCGACACGCTCAATTACAGCTCGGGCAGCCTGGTCAAAACCGATCACGGCCCCGAATACCGGCTGGCCCTGCGCTACGCCATCACCGATGCTTTTTCGGTGAAGGCCAGCTACAACCGGATGCGGCAGTATCTGCACCTGATCTCGAATGCGGTGGCCGTGTCGCCGCTGGATATTTACAAGCTGAGCGATACGTATATGCGGCCACAGGTGGGCGACCAGTTTTCGCTGGGGCTGTACCAAAACCTGCGCGCCAACACCATCGAGCTATCCGCCGAAGGCTACTACCGGACGTTGCAAAACCAGCTTGACTACCGTGGCGGGGCTACGTTGCTACTCAACCATCACCTCGAAACCGACGTGGTCCGGGCCGAGGGCGTGGCCTACGGCGTGGAGCTGATGATTCGGAAAATGACCGGCAAGCTCAACGGCTGGCTCAGCTATACCTACGCCCGGTCATTGCTGCGCACCACCGGCGAGACCGGGTCGGACGTGGTAAACGGCGGCAATTTCTACCCCAGCAGCTACGACAAGCCCCACGACGTAACGCTGGTGGGCAACTACAAAATCAACCGACGGCTGAGTATCTCGTTTAATGTAACCTACAGCACAGGCCGCCCCATCACGCTGCCGCTGGCCAAATACACGCTGGCCGGTGCCGAACGGGTGTACTATTCGGAGCGCAACCAGTACCGCATTCCCGACTATTTCCGCACCGATCTGTCCATGAACATCGAGGGCAACCACAAGGTCAGGAAGCTGGCGCACAGTTCCTGGACGCTGGGCATTTACAACATTACGGGCCGCCGAAACGCGTATTCGGTTTATTTCAACTCGGTTGGGCAGGCCATCAAAGGCTACCAGCTATCCATCTTCGGCCAGCCCATTCCCACGCTGACCTACAACTTTAAATTCTGAACGTTATGCACAAACAGGCAGGGTGGCTACGGTGGTTGCAGGGCGCATTGCTGCTGACGGTGGGCAGTTGTGTCGACCCCTACCGTCCGCCCGAAATAGCCGCGCCCAATACATTCCTGGTGGTAGAAGGCAACCTGAACGCGGGCACCGGCAGCAGCACCATCAGGCTGTCGCGAACCCAAAATCTGACCAGTGCCAATAAGCCCACGCCTGAACAGAAAGCTACGATCAAAGTAGAAGGAACCACGTATTCGTTTGTTGAAACGGCTAAAGGCACCTACACCCTGGCAGCGGCCACGCTGCCCGTTGGCAGCAAGTTCCAGGTGCGGATAAAAACGGGCGACGGTAAGGAATACCTCTCCGACCCGATCACGATGAAGCAAACACCAAAGCTCGACAGCCTGACGTGGGAGGTGGTGGGCAATGGGCTTCAGGTATATGTAAACACCCACGATGCGGCGGCCAAAACGCGCTACTACCGCTGGGAGTATGAAGACACCTACGAGTTTTATACCCCTTTTGAATCGCAGTTGGAATTTGTGAATGGTCAGGTGGTACAGCGCACCGGGCCACCCATTAACCACTGCTGGCGCACCGAGTTGTCGAACAACATTTTGCTGGGGTCAACGGCCCGCCTCACCGACGATGTGCTGCAAAAAGCACCTCTGCTGTTTCTGTCGGCCAGTTCGCCCAAGCTCAACGTCAACTACAGCATTCTGGTAAGGCAGTATGCCCAATCGGCGGAGGGGTATGCGTATTGGCAGAACCTGCTCAAAACCACCGAGCAGCTAGGCGGTCTGTTCGACCCGCTGCCGTCGCAGGTGGGGGGAAATCTGCACTGCGTCACCAACCCCGCCGAGCCGGTGCTGGGCTTTCTGGATGGCTGTACCACCGAACAACTCCGGGTGTTTATCAAGCGCCCCGCCGCCCTGTCGCGCAGCCTGATCCGGACGGGCTACGAAGGTTGTTTCACCGACACGATTCCGAAGCCAAAACAGCCCCTGTCCGTTTTTCTTGGCCCCGGCGGTGGTTATAACGCCATTAGCCAAATTGAGGGCACCAGCAATTATGTGGCTGCGGGAATTGCCTGCACCGACTGCCGCAACATTGGCACTAATGTGAAACCAAGCTACTGGCCATGAACCGACATCTGCCGATTCTCTTTTTTCTGGTCAGCTTGCCTACGCTCGTGCTGGCTCAACAACCGCTGACCGCCCTTCAGCAGCGGTTTGCCAACTACCAACAGCAGCACCTGGTCGAAAAGCTGTTCGTTCATACAGATCGGTCGGTGTACACGTCGGGGGAGTCGATATGGTTCCGGCTGTTTTACATCGACGGCTCCAGCCACCGCCCACTTAACGTGAGCAAAGTGGCCTATCTGGAACTGATCGACAAGGACCAGAAGGCGGTGTTGCAGACCAAAATAGCCCTTGATTCAGGCCGGGGGGCGGGGTCACTGATAGTACCAACGGCGTTGCCGTCAGGCCATTACGTGTTGCGGACGTACACGCACTGGATGAAATCGGTTAGCCCCGATTTTCTGTCCGAAAAGCCCGTCACCATCATCAATCCCTTCCGAAAGATGGGCCTGACTACCGTGCCGGATACCGCGGGGTATGACGTTCAGTTCTTTCCCGAAGGCGGCAATCTCGTGAGCGGCCTTCCGGCCAGGGTAGCGGTGAAACTGGTGGACAAGCGCACCGGGCGGGGCGCAAACCTGGGCGGCGTGGTGCTTACCCAAAGTAACGATACCGTTTCCCGGTTTAGCTCGTTGCGGTTCGGAATGGGCATGTTCTCATTGACGCCTTCGGTCAAGAATACGTATCGGGTGGTGCTAACTGGCGCGCGTGCGAAGACACCATCGTATTCATTACCAGCTATTTATGAAACCGGCTACACCATGCATATGGTGGCGGAGGCGGGGCAATTGCGCGTAACAGTGCGTACCAACGTGCCCACGGCGGATGCCGAAACGGTGTATCTGCTGGGCCATACGCGGCAGGTACCAAATGTGTCGGAAGGTAAGTCGATGCAGGGTGGTGAAGCCGTTTTTACGTTTCCGCAACGCACGCTTGGCGAGGGCATCTCACAGCTAACGGTATTCAACAGCGCAGGACAACCCGTCTGCGAACGGCTGTGGTGTAACCGACCCCAACCGGGCCTGTTGCTGGAGGCTAAAGCGAGCCGCGATACCTACGCCCCCCGTGCCCCGGTTTCGCTCGAATTTTTGGCCAAAAACAGCACAGGAGGCCCCGCAATGGCCGATATGTCTGTATCGGTGTACCGCCTCGATTCGCTGCAAACCGAAGAAACCACGACCCTGCCCGCTTATCTCTGGCTCACCTCCGACCTGCGCGGCACCGTTGAGTCGCCGGACTACTACCTCACCCACACCGGCCCCGACGCCGATGCGGCTCTCGATAACCTGATGCTGACCCACGGCTGGCGGCGGTTTCGGTGGGAGGCCGTTCTGCAACCCAAACCCGCGCCCATCACCGCCGCACCCGAACACCGCGGGCTGGTGGTGCGGGGCCGCGTGACCCAGGCCCGCACCGGGGCACCCGCGCCCGACGTACCCGTGTACCTGAGCATTCCGGGAAAGGCCGTCCGGCTCTACAGCATCCGCTCCGACTCAGCCGGGCTGGTGCGCGTTGACCTGGCCGACCTGTACGGCACCCATGACCTTGTGCTCCAGACGGCCACCCCCGATACGACCTACCGCATCGAACTACTCAACCCCTATACCGAAACGGCCACCGCCACGCCCCTACCCCTGTTTGACCTCACATCGGCGGCAGCCACGTCGGTGCGGGAACGGAGCCTGGCCATGCAGGTACAGACCAGTTACTACAGCCGGTTCAGCAACCCGCCCACGCCCCCCAGCCGCGACAGTACCGCGTTCTACAGCACCCCCGACGAGCGCTACAACCTGGATGCCTATACCCGCTTCACGGTGATGGACGAGGTGCTGAGCGAGTACGTCCCCGGCGTGATTGTGCGAAAACAGCAGGGCCACGCCGTGCTGCGGGTGAACAACATTCCCTACCGGAAGGTCTTCGATGATGCCCCGCTGATGCTGCTCGACGGTGTACCCGTTTTCGACACGGATAAGGTAATGGCCCTTAGTCCGCTGAAAATCAAATCACTGGATGTGGTAACGCGGCGGTATTTTCTGGGCTACACCACCCTTCCGGGCATTATCAGCTTCCGCACCTACCGCGGTGACCTGGCCGGTTTCCAGCCCGACGCCCGCGCGGTGGTGCTCGAATATGACGGGCTGCAAACCCCGCGCGAGTTCTACGCTCCGCGCTACGAAACACCCGCACAGCAGACCAGCCGCCGCCCCGATTTCCGCACGTTGCTACACTGGCAACCCTACGTGCAAACCAATGCCCAGGGCAGGGCTAATCTCTCGTTCTACACGTCGGACCAGGAGGGTACTTACCGTGTTGTGGTACAGGGCGTTACCCCTGCCGGTCAGCCCGCCTTCACACAGCAAACCATTGTGGTGCAGGGTGGGTTAAAGTGAGGTAGAGACTTAGGTTATTCCAACCAAACTGGCAACGCTGGGGTCTATTCGGCAGCAAACCAATTGACCATGAACCGGATGATTTATTTCCTGCTGTTACTCGCTTTCGCCACGTCGTCCTGCACTAAAGACAGCATTCCGGCGGGTACACCCACCTGTATTCTGGACAGGATCGAGCAGATGAAAAAGAACCCCGTTGGCAACCCGCCGCAGCGTGTTTGGCAGTACACGTATAAGGGACAAGTGGTTTATTACATCCCGCCACAGTGCTGCGATATGCCCAGTGTCTTGCTCAACGCTAACTGTGAAACCATTTGCAGCCCCGACGGTGGTTTCGCAGGCAGCGGCGACGGCAAATGCGCCGATTTTTTCCAGACAAGAACCAACGAAAAGCTAATCTGGCAGGACGACCGAAAACAGTAGGCTTGCCTTTGCGGGAAGAGCTTCGCGCTGGTGGCCCTTCGACAAGCTCAGGGTGACAATGACGTTGAATCCAATCAAGATGATTACTCTAGTGGCCTGTCACCCTGAGCTTGTCGAAGGGCCACCAGCGCGAAGCTTTTCACCCAAAAGCAACACCCCAGTAAAAACAAAGCGGCCCGGTCTAACAAGACCGGGCCGCTTTGTACAAAAAACACCCTTACTGTTTATCCCACCACACGCGGGTGTCGAGGTTGTCGGGGCCCTGGCGGTCAATGGCGGCCTGCCGGCTGGCACCATTGACCGAATTCTCGAAATCAGGGTACGACAGGCGGTTGATGAAACTGCCTTTAATCTCCTTGCCGGGATACGGGTTGGGGGTCAGCTTGGGGAATCCGCTCCGCCGGAAATTAGCGAACACTTCGGGGCCATTCAGGAAGGAGGCCACCCAATACTGCGTATTAATTTGCTCTAACCCCTTTGCTGCTACATACGGATTCGCGGCCAAATAAGCCGTGATGGCCGCTGGAGCCACCGCCGCGTCGGCATTGGTGGTGCCCAGTTGCAGCATATGGGCTGTAACCCCCGCGTTGTAGTAGTCGGCGGCGTTGCCAGTGGTCCAGCCCCGTTGGGCAGCCTCGGCCAGCAGCAGTTGTGTTTGGGCGTAGGTGACCAGATACGTAGGCACGTCAAAACGGCCCAGGCGGTTACGGTCAAGCTGCGAATAGTCGTAGAAGCTGGCGAGCTTGTCGGCGAGGGCGCGGGCGGGAATCGTGCCATTATCGTAGCCAAGAGGCATGCCAATTTGCACAGCCGGGTCGCGGTTAGCTTTGGCGGCGGTCTGTTCCGGCCCGCTTTTGGCCCCTACGTAGCGTACGGCAATAGACGCCAGCCGGGGGTCGGCGGTGCTTTTGAGGTAGTCCACGAAATAGCCCGTCAGGTAGTAGTTAGCCGCCTCGGTCGAGTTGACGATGTTGCCAACCGGGTTTTTGTAGTTGGCGTCGTTGCGTACCGTCAGGTTGTCGGTGTTGGCCTGCATCACGCCCCCCGCCACGGCCTTTTGCACCGTCGATTGCGCCAGCGTGGGGTTCACCTTCGAGAGGCGCATACCCACCCGCAGCAAAATCGAGTTGCCTGCGCGTTTCCATTTGGCAATGTCGCCGCCGTACGTCACCTCCCCGGCTTCGGTTGGTTTGGTGGCATCCAGGGCGGCGGTGGCCTCGGTTAGCTCTTTGATCAGGTCGTCATAGATGCTCTGCTGCGTATCGTACTTGGGTGTTACGTTGCCTTTCAGATAACCCAGTCCCGCTTCTGAGTAAGGTATATCGCCGTAGGTGTCGGTCAGCACCATAAACGTGTAGGCTTTCCAGATGCGGGCCATGTTATAGAGGTTACTGCGCTTGGCATCGCCGCTCGTCTGGGCAATCACATCCACCAGATAGCGCACCACGTTGGGGTAATATTGCTGCCAGATCGCTGCATTCGGACCAGCGGGACCCCGGTTGTCGACGTTGAAATTTCCCCCGGCTAGTACTCCTGAGTTGGGGGAGAACATCTGCTGCACGATGGGTTCTTCAAACACCAGTGTCGAAGCCGGAAACGCCGTGTTGATCATGGCGTTGTTGAAGATAAACACGGGATTTAGGCTCGTAGCGGCCGTAGGATTCACGTTCAGGTCGTCGAACCCTTTATCACAACTGCTGATCCCCGTCAGCAGGGCAATCAGTACGGTCGAGAGAATAATCTTTTTCATGGGGCGAGTGGTGGTTAAAGCCGGACGTTTAAGTTAAAGCCAATGCTACGCGTGGTGGGTAGACCCGTCGATTCCAGCCCGACGAGGTTATCCGAGCTAAAGCCAAACTGTTCGGGGTCAATGTTGGGCACCCATTTTTTCAGAATCGCCACATTATTGGCCACCGCACTCAGGCGCACACCTTTGATAAACAGGCTCTTGGGAAGCAGTTTGGTGAAGTCGTAGCCCAGCGAAATCTGCCGCAGTTTCCACAGGCCGGCGTCGTATACTACCTGCTCACCGAGGCTCTTGGACCGGCCCACCGAATAGTAGTCCTGCACGAAGGCCCGTACACTGTTGGCTTCGCCTTTTTCGTTGACCCCTACACCCACCATTTTGTTGTCGGGATCACCACGCCCCACCAGCGTTTCCATCTGCAACCCGTGGCGGAACAGGTTCAGGTTGGTGCCCGAAATCATTTTGCCGCCCAGTTTGAAATCGATCAAAAACGACAGATTCAGACCCTTGTAGGTGAACGAGTTGGTGATACCACCCACGTATTTGGGTAGGGCCGAACCAAATGAAATCGGCGAGGCCGTCCGTACCGGCAGGCCGTCACCGCCGTGAACAATACGCCCCTGCGCGTCGCGCTGATAACCGAAGCTATACAGCTGACCCAGTTCCTGACCAACCACCTGCCGCAGGTCGCCCACGAACACGCCGTTGCCCACCACAATCTGTTCGGCTTTACCGTCTTTGTTGTAATCCTTTTCAGGCGACCCATCGTCGTCGGTTAGCAGACGGAGCAGCTTTGTTTTGTTATACGAGCCGTTAAGAGTAATGTCCCACGAAAAAGCACTGCTCCGCACCGGCGACAGGTTCAGCAACACTTCAATGCCCTGGTTGCGGCTTTGTCCGTTGTTGATCAGCGTACTCGTATAGCCCGACGCATCAGACGACTGCGCCGACACGATCTGATCGCTGGTGATTTTGTTATACACCGCCACGTCGAGGCCAACGCGGTTATTGAATAGCTTCAGTTCCAGGCCAATCTCGGCTTCGGCGGTGCGGCTGGGTTTGAGCGTAGCACTCGGCACTGTGTTTGAGGTGATGAAACCTACCGGTTGCCCCTGCCCCGACGGGTTCGGAAACAGGTTAGCCGACACCGCATAAAACAAGTTATTAGAGTACGGTGCCACGTCGCCGTCGCTGCCCACCTCGGCATAAGCCGCCCGGATTTTACCGAAATTCAGCCACGAAGGCAGTTTGTCGAACGCTTGTGAGAATACAAAGCTGCCCGTCACCGAGGGATACAAAATGCTGCGGTTGGCGGGGGCCAGGGTCGAAAACCAGTCGTTACGAACGGTACCGTTGATAAACAGGAAGTCCTTGTAGCCAAACTCCGCCGCACCATAGAGCGAGTTCACCTTTCGCTCCGAGAGGCCATAGAGCGGGTCTTTCACACGGCCGTTCTGGGGGACATACAGCCCCCGCACGATGAAGTCCGTGGCCAATACACTGTTGAGGTCACTACGGCGGTAGAGCTGGTTGCCGCCCGCCGTGAGGTCAACGCTGAAGGCACCAAATTTGCGGTTGGCGCCAATCAGGAAGTCGGCGTTGATTTCGCGGAACCGGCGCGCCTCCTGCACGTAGGAACCGTTTACGAACCCAGCCGGAGCCGCTGCCAGTGAAGCCTGCCCCGTGGGGAAGTTATAGTCCTGATCGCGCGACCAGTAGTCCTGCCCCACCCGGCCCTGCACGTAGAGCCAGTCGGTGACGTTGTACCGCGCCGAGATGTTACCAAACAGCCGGTCGCGGCGGATGTTCTCGAACTTATTGTTCAGGACGAAGTAGGGGTTAGTCCGGTTCATGAACCGCGAATACACAAACTCGTTGCCCGTGGCGGGGTTAATCTGGTTGGCCTCCAGCACGTCGAGCGGCATCGAGTTGGCCAGCGTGTAGATCACCGTAGGCGTGCTGTTGTCCTGCTGGGCAATCTGCGGCGGATTTTTGTTGTACTCGTTCGAATAGTTGAGCGTACCCGTTACGGTCAGTTGCGGCGAGAGGTTGTAGCTGAAGCCGAGGTTGATCGTTTTGCGGTTGAAGGTATTATTACGCGTGATGCCCTTATTGTCCAGGTTCGCCAGCGACAAACTGAATCCCCCCTTATCACTCCCCGACGACACCGCCACCGAGTTGGTCCAGGTAGACCCGTCGCGGTAGAAGGTGTTGATGCGGTTGCGGACGGGCTGGTACGGCACCGTCAGGCCGCCAAACAATACTTGCGTAATAGCTGGCTGCGAGCCTGTTGGGAATTTCTCCCCAAAACTCCAGACGCCTGATGTTGGGTTGGGTGCCGTAGGTCGAACGCCGTATTCGCCCTGCCCGTATTCATACTGGTAGTCGGTGTAGTCGAGTGGATGATCGGAGGTAAAGTTGGTGTTGTAGGTCACGCCGATACCCTGCCCGGTGCCTTTGGTTTTGGTGGTGATCAGGATGGCCCCGTCTTTGGCCCGCGAGCCATAAAGTGCCGCTGCCGTACCACCCTTCAGCACGGTCATACCCTCGATATCGTCCGGATTGATGGATGATAGCCCGTCGCCACCATCAGAGTAGTTCCGGTCGCGGTTACCCACCGAATTATCGCCGCCGGTGTTACCCGTGTTTTGCCCGAAATTGGTATTGTCGATGGGTACGCCGTTGATGACAATAAGTGGCGTGTTCTGCCCCGAAAACGACGACTGCCCCCGGATCCGAATCTTGCTCGTGCCCGCTGCCCCCGTGCCCAGGCTGCTGATGTTGACACCCGCAATCTTGCCTTGTAGGGCGTTGATGAAATTAACCGTCCGGTTGGTGGTGATGGCCTCTGGACTCACAATGGCCGTGGCATAGCCCAGCCGCTTGGCTTCTTTCTTAATACCCAAAGCCGTCACAACCACTTCGGTCAGTGCCTGTTCGGCCTCCTGGAGGGTGATAGTCAGTTGCGATTGATTGCCAACGGCCACTTCCTGCGCCTGGTAGCCAATGGCACTGACCACGAGCGTTGCCGTAGGGCCGGCGTTCAGCGTAAAATTGCCATCGGCGTTGGTGGTGGTGCCCTGCTGCGTGCCCTTCACCACCAGATTCACCCCCGGAATGGGTTGCTGATCTTTGCCAGAAATAATACGCCCCGTTATGCGGCGGTCCTGCGCCTGCGCCGAGAGCGTAAGCAGTATAGCCCAGAGCAACAGCCAGACCGGTTGTATTCGTGTTTGTAACGTGTGTAGCATAGCAGTCTGTAGGGTTGATTAAGGTTTTTTTTGTTCAAATAAATCAACATGATCTTAGAACATTACAATAATCGCCAAAGCTGTATGTTACCCGCTTTCTACTAGCAGCCGACTGGTTTTTGTAGGTAAATAGACGGAGGTTTTTTAGGTGAGCTAACTACCGTTGCCATACCTGCCGGTTGTCTTCGGCAAACCGGCGGAATGTACGGGGGGCATGGCCCGTGAGTGCTTGAAAAGTCGGCGTAGTTCCTGCCGCTTTACCCATTTTTGCCACCGTATACAAGGCCACCATAACCAGGACGAACGATAACGGCATTTTTTCGCGGTGCCATTTGCGCCATATGAACGCCAGCACCGACGGATCTTTGTAGGTAATCTTCCGGCCCAGTACGTCGGTCAGTATCTGAGCAATCTCGGCATAGGTGAGTGCCTCGGTGCCGGTAAGTTCGTAACCCTTGTTCAGGTACCGCCCCGAACTGTCGGCGAGCACAAGCGCGGCTACTTCACCAATATCTACCACGTCGATCAGGCTGGTGCGGCCATTACCCGCCGGGATGTAAATTTCGTTGTGGTGGGCGATTTCGGCGCGATGGGTAGTACTCAGATTCTGCATGAAAAAGCTGGGCCGCAGAAATGTGTACGGAATGCCCGCCTCCACAATCAGTTTCTCTATTTTGTGATGCGGCGTGACAGGATTGTTCTCCACACCCTGCAACGACAAAAACACCACCTGCTGCACCTCAGATCGTTTTATAGCCTCAACAAAGGGCCTGAAATACAAATTCACGTCGGCGAGTTGGGGGGGGCGTACCAGCAAAACGCGCTCTACGCCAGTCAAAGCCGAATCAAACATTTCGGGGTTGGCAAAATCGAACCGGACACACTCATCAGCGAGGGTAGTCAAGGCAGTCCGGTCTTTTTCAGATTCCCGTAAGGCAGCGATCAATCGTAGCTGAAGCCGTTCGGGACGTTTGGCTAACGCCCGGAGTGTTTCCAGCCCAACGTTGCCCAATGGGGTGGTAACGAGAATTGTGGTTTGTGGCATGGTAAATTGGCGGTATCAGCCCTTTTGTACAGTGACTTACCCGTTGGCAGTAACCCTCATTATTCTCAAACGCCCCCTTTATGGTTCGTTTTACCCGCTTTTTCTTGCTGGCCCTTTTGCTCCTGATCGCCCAACGTATCACGGCTCAAGCTACTACATCGAGGTTTAAACTACCCGATCTGTTTGCCTCGCACATGGTGCTGCAGCAACAAAAGCCCATTCCGGTCTGGGGATGGACAAAGCCCGGCGAAAAAGTGACCGTGACCATGGCCGGGCAAACCCAAACCACCAAAGCCGACAAGTTGGGCCGGTGGCAGGTGAACCTCAACCCCGTAACGGCGGGTGGCCCCTACACGTTGACCGCGTCAGGCAAATCAGGCTCGGCCACCCTCGACGACGTGCTGGTGGGCGAGGTATGGCTCTGTTCGGGGCAGTCGAATATGGAGTGGCCGCTATCAGCGGCAAAAGACGGCAAGGCCGAAGCGGCAACGGCCAATTACCCCACCATCAGGCAATTTTATGTACCCCACGTTACGGCAACGGAACCCCAAAGCGCAGTGGCGGGCCAATGGTCGGTCTGCTCACCCCAAACGGCGGGCAAGTTCACAGCGGTGGGCTACTTCTTTGCCCGCGACCTGCAAAAGACCCTCAACGTACCCATTGGGCTGGTACATAGTTCGTGGGGCGGCACCCATTCCGAAACCTGGACCAGCCGCGAAGCCATTGCGTCTGATGCTGCCCTACGCCCCAGTCTGGACGGCATTGGCAAAGACGGCGAAACAGCCGTTGAGAAAGCAAAGGCATTAACAAACCTGATTGAAAAGCTACAGGGTACCATCCCCGCTCCCGCCGAAGCCACTACTTACCGCCAAACAGTCATTGCCGACGGTGCCTGGCCAACGATGCAACTACCCGTGCTGTTCGACCCAAAACTAGGGGATATGGACGGCGTAGTCTGGTTCAGAAAAACAATTACAATCCCGGGAAACGCTGATTTAAAAGACGTTACCATCAACCTCGGTGCTATCGACGATTATGACTCTACGTTTGTAAACGGCCAGTTTGTGGGGGCGGTGCAGGCCTACAACGAACCCCGGAAGTACACCATTCCGGCGGGGGTTTTGAAGCCAGGCAGCAACGTCATTGCCATTCGGCTGGTTGATACCGGCGGTGGCGGTGGCTTTATGGCCAAAGCGGAAGAGATGATCCTAACCGGCTCGAACTGGTCGGTGCCCCTGGCGGGCGACTGGCATTATAAGGTGGCGCAGATTTTTCCTTCGTCGACCGAAAAAGGCCCTAATGCGCACCCCACGCTGCTGTTTAATGCCATGCTAAAACCGCTGGTGCCGTATGCCCTGCGCGGGGTGATCTGGTATCAGGGTGAATCGAACGCGGGGCGGGCCAAGCAGTACCGGACCTCGTTTCCGCTCATGATCACCGACTGGCGGAAGCAGTGGGGCGAAGACTTCCCGTTCCTGTTTGTCCAGTTGGCCAACTTCAACAGCGGCGGGGGCAACAGCCAGAAGGGCAGCAGTTGGGCCGAACTCCGCGAAGCCCAGACGATGGCTCTCAGCCTGCCCAACACCGGCATGGCCGTGACGTCTGACATTGGCAACCCTACCGACATTCACCCCACCAACAAGCTGGATGTGGGTAAGCGCCTCGCCGCCGAAGCCCGCCGCGTGGCCTATAAACAGGCTATTACGTCTGCAGGGCCGCAGTATAAGTCGCTAGCTGTCAATGGAAACGAAGCTATTTTAACGTTTAACAGTGTTGGTGCGGGCCTGACTACGCCAAATAAATACGGCTACCTGATGGGCTTTGAAGTGGCCGGCAACGATGGGCAATTTCACTACGCCCGCGCCGAAATCCGGGGAGACAGCGTGATCGTGAAAGCCGATTCAGTAGCCAAACCCGTGGCCGTCCGCTACGGCTGGGCCGACGACAACGGCGAGGTAAACCTTTACAACAAAGATGGTTTCCCCGCCGTACCCTTCCGCACCGATACCTGGGAAATGGTGACGGAGGGGAAAGGTTTTTTGATTCATGAATGACAAGTGGTCTGCCGGAGACGCCTAGCCTTGCAATACGGAACCCAATTATTGCTCACGCCAGCCTATTGACGCGTCAGCAATAAGCTGAAGGCATACACAGAGGAGCGTTGCCCCGGTGGACCGACAGGTCAACGACGTAACTGGGTTATTTACGTCGTTGACCTGTCGGTCCACCGGGGCAACGCTCCTCTGTATATGCCTTCGCCAAGGCTTAATAATCTTAAGAAATCAAATTTCTTCGTCCGGTCACCTATCCGGACTACAGCCAGTATAGTCTTACTAAGGCCATAGGTAAGGAAATACAGTTGCCGTTTAATAACTTACTAATTAGCCGAAAATCAGTTAGATGGCAAGTAGTATACATTCGTTGATTAACTGACTTTTCTCTGACGTTCATGAGACACCTTTCGCTCCTTGGCTGGCTATCGCTGGTCTTTGTTCTCAGCACGGCCCTGACCTGCACCGACCACCGCGATCAACCCGCACCCCGCTTCCGGCTGAAAACCGTTACATACAATCAATCCGGCCTGTCGAGTAATCCATATACATTAGTCTATAGCGAAAACAATCAGCTAATGGCATATGCATCTAGCAGTGGCCCTATTGACTTCAACAATACTAGACTAGCTAAGCAGCTCAGTTACTCGGACAATGGAGTTCGACAATTGGTTGGATTTATAGACAAAATCAATTACTATTATGTAACTTATTCTTATGACTTAATGAAGAGAGTTATCAGAATGAGTGTGTACTTAGCGGGCAGTAGGCCCACTAGACTTCTTTCGACCGAGGATTTCACCTACGATGGTAGTAGTACCATGCCCTCCTCACGACTGGCGACGACGTACTCCGCAGATGGTAACATGGCTGTTGCCAAAAGAACGGAGACATATACCTTCAGTGGCGGCAATGCCACGTCGATTGATGGCAACTCATACACCTATGATACAAGTCCTAACCCGTATAAGGGCTTGTTTGGTTTTAGTTATTTCACATACTCCTCCTATGACTCGTATACTTATTACGATAACTCAGGTGCTGGCAACGTAATAGGTTATGGAATCAATAGGCCATTTAGCGTTAGTGAGGAGTTCAGCGACTCATCAGTAAAAGTCTTTAACCAGAACAACCGTACAACGGATGCCCAACTGACCTATAACAGCGATGGGTTGGTGACTAAAATCGTTTACAAGGACGGCAAGTCGGAAGTATTCACCTACGAATCATACTAGTACTAATCACAAATGAATAATGGCTCCCCAGTATTAATGCTAGGGAGCCATTATTCATTTTACTATGTCGGCGGACCATCCATTTTTCATTCATGCTTCTTCTCTGCCTTCCGCATTGACGCGTCAGCAATAAGCTGAAGGCATGTACAGAGGAGCGTTGCTCGGTGGGCCGACAGGTCAACGACGTAAATAACCCAGTTACCATTGGCCTGCTGGCCCACCGGGGCAACGCTCCTCTGTGTATGCCTTCGCCAAGGCTTAATAATCTTAAGAAATCAAATTAATTCGTCCAGTCACCTATCTGGAGTACAGCCAGTATAGTCTTACTAATGCCATAGGTAAGGAAATACAGTTGCCGTTTAATAACTTACTAATTAGCCGAAAATCAGTTAGATGGCAAGTAGTATACATTCGTTGATTAACTGACTTTTCTCTGACGTTCATGAAACACCTTTCGCTCCTTGGCTGGCTATCGCTGGTCTTTGTTCTCAGCACGGCCCTGACCTGCACCGACCACCGGGATCAACCTGCGCCCCGCTTCCGATTGAAAACCATAACATACAATCGACCGGGTGAGTCTAATGTTCCATACGTACTCACTTATGACGATAACAATCGTCTGATATCGTTCTTTGCTGATGGAAATGTGGGATTTATGAACTCATATAGGCCTAGTCAGCACCGTTTTAAAGATAATCGGATAGACCAAGTCGTCATGTTCGACAACAGACTCCGCTACTATTATGTGCTCTATTCGTACGATTCGCAAGGGAGAACAACTAAGCTGAGTGTCTATCAAACAGACAATGGTAATGGTTACGCTAATTTACTGGTCTTAACCGAAGAGTTCACATACCAAGGCAGCAGCATATTCCCTACCTCACGACTGGCCACAAAGAATCGTTACGGTACTATTGTAGTAGAAGCTAGCAAGACTGAAACGTATGTCTTCAATGGAGGCAACGCAACCTCGATTGATGGAGTACCGTATACGTATGATTCAAATCCAAACCCCTACAGAGGCTTGTTTGGTTTTACGTCTTACTTTTATTCCTCACTTGATGCAACTGGAGTCGTCGGACTTAACAGGCCCTTCAACATCAGCGAACCGTTTAGCGATTCATCAGTAAAAGTCTTTAACCAGAACAACTGCACGACGGATGCCCAGCTGACCTATAACAGCGATGGGTTGGTGACTAAAATCGTTTACAAGGACGGCAAGTCGGAAGTATTCACCTACGAATCATACTAGTACTAATTACAAATGAATAATGGCTCCCCAGTATTAATGCTAGGGAGCCATTATTCATTTTACTATATCGGCGGACCATCCATTTTTCATTCATGCTTCTTCTCTGCCTTCCGCATTGACGCGTCAGCAATAAGCTGAAGGCATGTACGGCGGAGCGTTGCTCCGGTGGGCCGACAGGCCAATGGTAACTGGTTCTAGTTACGTCGTTGACCTGTCGGTCCACCGGGGTAACGCTCCGCCGTACATGCCTTCGCCAAGGCCTAATAATCTTAAGAAATCAAATTCCTTCGTCCAGTCACCTATCTGGAGTGCAGCCAGTATAGTCTTACTAAGGCCATAGGTAAGGAAATACAATTGCCGTTTAATAACTTACTAATTAGCCGAAAATCAGTTAGATGGCAAGTAGTATATATTCGTTGATCAACTGACTTTTCTCTGACGTTCATGAAACACCTTTCGCTCCTTGGCTGGCTATCGCTGGTCTTCGTTCTCAGCACGGCCCTGACCTGCACCGACCACCGCGATCAACCCGCACCCCGCTTCCGGCTGAAAACCGTTACGTTTAATAAACCGGGTGAATCAAATCTTCCA
Organism: Fibrella rubiginis; assembly: GCF_017353185.1. Lineage (GTDB taxonomy): Bacteria > Bacteroidota > Bacteroidia > Cytophagales > Spirosomataceae > Fibrella > Fibrella rubiginis. The sequence goes on from NZ_JAFMYV010000004.1 coordinate 93,954, forward strand.
TATGTACTCACTTATGATAGTGGCAATCGGCTGACATCATTCTTTAATAAAAATGGAGATGGAAATACGGGGTTGGGTAATTCATTTCGGCCTAGTCTGCACGCCTTTACAGGGAATCTTATACAACAAGTCGTTATGTTTGAATCAAAACTTACTTATTATTATGTACTCTATTCGTATGATTCGCAGGGTAGAACAACCAAGCTGAGAGTCTATTATACAGGCACTGGTTCTAATTTTAATTTACTGAGCCTGACCCAAGATTTCACGTACGAGGGCAACAGCACATTACCTGCCTCAAGACTGTCCACACAGTATTACATTTATGGTGATGGTAAACCAGTAGCCAGCAAAACTGAAACGTATGTCTTCAGCGGAGGTAATGCAACGTCAATTAACGGAGTGCCTTACACGTACGATTCAAATCCAAACCCTTACAAAGGCCTGTTTGGTTTTACGCCTTATTACTCTTACTCACCTGACACATACGTTTCAATCGAATACGATCCAGTTACAGGGGTCGGTAAGCCTACCAGTTACGGACTCAATAGACCCGTCAGCATCAGTGATCCATTTACCGACTCATCAGTAAAAGTCTTTAACCAGAACAACCGTACAACGGATGCCCAGCTTACCTACAACAGCGATGGGTTGGTGACTAAAATCGTTTACAAGGACGGCAAGTCGGAAGTATTCACCTACGAACCGTATTAACAAGCCAAGAGGCTACAAAGAATAATGGCTCCGCATGATGTTCGTGCGGAGCCATTATTCTTTGTACGGTATTCATTGTTTATTCGCCTTTCTTCTTCTCCGCCTTCCGCATAGGCATAGCATCAACGAGGGCAAATAACTCGTTGGTCGAAATGGGTTTGGTGAATTTGTGCTTCATCGTGCCATCTTTCCCGATCAGGTACCCTGCAAAATCATCAGAGGGGACAAAATTGAAGTGGTTGTGCATCAGGTACCACCGGTCGGGTTCAGTCATTTCGTAGTCGAGGGTCACGATCACGTCGATATCGCGCTCATCCATGCCAGACTGCGCGGCTCGGAAGATCTGTTGCTGATCAATCAGGTGCCCCTGTGCGGCTTGTCGGCCATAGAGCAATACCACACGGCGGTGGTCTTTTTTTTCGTCGAGAAGTGCTTTCAGCGACTTCTGCTGGTTGCCTACGCTTTCCATACTATTGAGTGAGATTAAGGCCAATAAGGCTACTAACCATAACCCGGCGGGGCGCATCCTGTTCATTGGTAGGGAAGAAAGAAGGAAGATAGAAGAGGTAAGAAACAAGAAGCGAGAGATGAGAAACGAGAGTTGAGAGGCACAAGAGACAAGACTGAGGCTCGTAATCTCCCGGAGGGTAGTCTTACCTCCTGCTTCTTACCTCTTGTTTCTTATCTCTTGCTTCTTTGCTAATCAATCAAACAAATTCTCGGACCGTTCAAGTAGCAAAATAGATGCCTGTGGTACAATCACGTACTGCTCATTTTCGTACTCAATCTCAATGGCATTGCGTTGCAGGTACAGCGCCATATCGCCTTCCACGGCCTGTAGAGGCATGTATTTCACTTTCTCTTCAGTTTGTTTCCAGGGCTCATCCTCTGTTGCCACCGGAATCGGATACCCCGGCCCCACCTTGATAACGGTGCCCCGCTGTACCTGTTCTTTTTCCTGCACCGTGGGCGGCAAATACAACCCCGACGAGGTACGGTCGGTGGGTGATGTAGGTTTAATCAGCACGCGGTCGCCCACCACCAGCAAGCGCGTCAGTTTGTTGTCGGGAGTGATGTTTAGCATAAAGGAAGAAGATTCAAGGTTAAACCTTGGCCATTAAACCTTGAACCCATTTTAAGGTACGGGATCATGACCGTGACCGCCCCAGGGATGGCAGCGGCTGATCCGTTTCAGACCCAGCCAGCCGCCGCGGATAGCACCGTATCTGGTCACAGCTTCGATCATATATTGCGAACAGGTGGGTGTGTATCGGCAGGCGTTGGGCAAAAACGGCGAAACAGCTCCCTGGTAAAAACGAACGAACCCGATTAGTAAATACCGCATACGATCCAGTCCATGTCTGGGAGTGAAATCTGTCTATCTTTGCCCGTGAAGCTGCCAACCAATTGGCGGTCACGTTCTTCGTACTAACAACGAATTAGTCCCAAAATTCCTCTCATCGCGCGAATGCTTGCTTACATCGTCTGGGACGCTAACCCGGTCCTTTTTTCCATCGACGCCTTCACCCTGTTTGGCTTCCAGTTTCCCCAATTTGAAATCCGCTGGTATGGGCTGCTCTTCGCCGCCGGTTTCCTGATCGGCATGCAGATCATGACCCGGATTTTCCGGAAAGAAGGCAAACCGCAGGAAGACCTCGACGCTCTACTTATCTATATGGTTATTTCGACGGTGCTGGGTGCCCGCATTGGTCATTATCTATTCTACGAACCCGAAGTGCTGTTTCGCAACCCGCTCGAAGTGATCCTCCCCCCCTACCGTGGCCTGGCCAGCCACGGAGCTACCATTGGCATTCTGACGGCCCTGTGGCTCTATTCGCGCCGCAAATCGAGTCGCCTCACAGGGCAAACCTTCCTCTGGACCACCGACCGTATCGTGATTGTGGTGGCCCTGGCGGGTGCCTGTATCCGGCTGGGTAATCTGATGAACCACGAGATAGTAGGCCTGCCTACTACGCTGCCCTGGGGTTTCATTTTTAAGTATAATAACGAATACCCAGTGGGCGTACCCCGCCATCCGGCGCAACTCTATGAATCGCTCTCCATGCTAGCCTTATTCTTTGTTCTGCTGGCTATCTGGAACCGTAGGAGAGAGCATACGCCACGTGGTCTACTCCTCGGCATCTTTCTAATCTGGTGTTTTGGACTGCGTTTCCTGTACGAATACCTCAAAGAAAACCAGGTAGCGTTTGAAAACACCCTGCCGCTGAACATGGGGCAGATTCTGAGCATTCCGGCGGTGCTGGTGGGTGTTTACTTCGTGTGGCGCAGTCGCCGTACACCAATACCAACGTCTGAACAGACAACGGCTTAGAGAATCGATACAGCAAACGGTAAACCCCGTTACTGCCTGATCTGGCGGTAACGGGGTTTACTGTTTTAGGGCTATCAGTACGTTTACTCAATTTGTGGAGGCAGCAAGTAGTCAGCCACTTACCTTCGACCATGTAAGCTGTTCGCGGCTATGCATCACTCACCCAACCAAACCCACTACTATGTCAACCTACCTTCGCATTTCCGCCCATTTACTAACGTGCTGTGTGCTTGCCTTCGTCATGCTGTCGTGTGGTGGTGGCGACAAACCCGAAAAAACAGATACCGATGAGGCGTCGATCTCGACCACCGGTACCCTTGCTGCCGTACAGGAAATGGCCAAGCAAGTGGAAGAAAACCAGAAAAACGGTCCCGTCGAAACAGTCGACTTCCGGAAGCTGAAAGATATGCTCCCCACCGAAGTAGCTAGTTTACCCCGCAAGAGCGCGTCGGGTGAGAAAAACGGCGCAGCAGGGATGACTTTCTCAACGGCTACCGCCCGCTACGAAAACGCCGACGATAGTCAGAACATCGAGCTTAGCGTGGTTGATGCAGGTGGCACCGCCATGCTCATGGGCATGGCTGCCTGGAGCATGATCGAGGTAGATAAAGAAGACGACAACGGCTATGAGCGCACCACTAAGATGGGCGACCACAAAGCCTACGAAAAATACAACAAATCCGACAAAAGCGGTGAGACAGCAGTGCTGGTTAAAAACCGGTTTATCGTTACTGCCAAAGGCCACGGTGTTGAACCCGAAGCGCTAAAAAGCGCACTCGAAGCCCTCGACCTGGATAAACTGGCTGATTTGAAATAGAGTAGCGCTGAAAGGATAGAGCTAAGAGAATAGAGCTGAGAGAATAGAATCAAGAAACAAGAGGTAATCGGTTAATACGCCGCTCTCTTGTTTCTTGATTCTATTCTCTCAGCTCTATTCTCTTAGCTCTATCCTTTTAGCGCTTACCTGTTAGCCCCTTATCGGCCACCAAGCAGGCCACCCAGCATACCACCCAAGCCACCGCCGCCGCCAGCAAGACCCATAAGGCTATTATTGTCTACGCTGCTATCATTGGGATCAGCCGCCTTATGCATTAGCCTGCTTAACACCATTGGTACTACTGCACCTGCTACCGACATGGCCACCTGAGGTGAGATACCCAATTTCTCCATCAAATTTTGTTCTACATGCTGTTGCACACCCTGCGTAACGGGGCTGCTCTGCACATTGCCACCCCCACCGGTAACCATACCGAGCAGACTACCTAAGCCGCCTCCCTGCGCCTGTTGGCCAAGACCGCTTAAAATGCTACTGGCTACCGTTTGCATGGTATTGTCGTTTTGCTCGTTCGGAATAGCCGGATTGTTTACAATTGCGCCGCCAGACTGCTCACGCACAAGGTTCATTAAGGTTTCAAACATGATTTTTGGTTGGTTAAGCGAACGCACTACCTCGTGTGTTCGGATGGGGTTTACTCGCTAAAATTAGTAACTTTTATGTCGATCAGCACATACAGCCAGCGGTTTCTACCTTACTTTGCCCTAACCTGATCAACGCCAACTATGACGCCTCAACACCCAGAACGTAACGCCGATTCCGAACAACAATCTGCCCAAAGGCCCTTTTCCGAGGCAGTGGCTCCACTGCTGAGTGACCTGCTCTATCCCAGCGAATCCGACGAGCCAATTGAGCCAGTAGAGACATACCTGAAAATGGCCGAACCGCTTACCGCCAGCCATATCAAAGACTGGCTTATGCTGCCCCCATCTACCTACGTAGAAGAGCAACCCGAAGCCGACTTCTGGGCACCTGTCACCACCATCGAAGACTGGTTTGGCGACGACGAAAAAGCCACCGCCGCTAAATTCCATATCCTGAAAACCACCCTCGAAACCACCCTCACCAACCGCCAGGTGTTCCGCGTAGGCAACACCGAAATCGACGTGTATTTACTGGGCAAACCCGCCGAAGGTGAACCACGCGTCGGGATAAAGACAAAGGTGGTGGAGACGTAAACTGTTTAGCGGAGCGGAACGCCGCCCGGCACCACTCCGCTAAACACAAAAAACCCCGGCCTTCGCAGGTCGGGGTTTTTATGTAGGCGGTTCTGTTTATTTAACCTGATCCACAACGGCTTTGAATGCCTCCGGGTGGTTCATGGCCAAATCGGCCAGTACTTTCCGGTTTAGTTCAATACCTGATTTGTTCAGCGCGCCCATCAGGACGCTGTAGGACATACCTTGCTGACGGGCACCAGCGTTGATCCGCTGAATCCACAAGCTGCGGAAATCGCGTTTCTTGGCCTTGCGGTCGCGGTAGGCATAGCCCATGGCTTTCTCAACAGCGTTTTTGGCTACTGTCCAGACATTTTTACGACGGCCATAGAAACCTTTGGCCATCTTGAGAATTTTCTTCCGGCGTGCCCTTGAGGCGACGTGATTGACGGAACGCATATTTTTTTTGCTTTTTGACTAAGGCGGGTAAAGTAATGTACAATGTGTAATGTACAATGTATAATGGCCTCTCAGCCGCACATTGTTCATTGTTCATTGTCCATTGTTCATTCCTCTTGGAAGCCCTTCGTCGGGTGAAACAATAGACCAGCTTGACTACGTTAAACGCAGCAGAGCTTTAATACGAACTTCATTCGTGGGGTGAACGGTCGAGCTATGCACAAGGTTACGCTTGCGCTTGGTCGACTTCTTCGTCAGAATGTGGGAGTGGAAGGCGTGCTTCCGTTTGATTTTCCCGGTGCCCGTCAGCGTGAAACGCTTCTTGGCTGCCGAGTTTGTTTTTTGCTTTGGCATGATTCAAAAAAGACCGTATCGCCGGACTGCGTTAAATAAACAGGCCGCAAAGGTAAGAAAAGATTTCGGATTGGGGATTTGGGATTGCGGATTGGCTGACGCAAGCACTACTAATGCGTCAGCCAATCCGCAATCCCAAATCCCCAATCCGAAATCCTTCTTATTTCTTCACTGCCACGGCTTTCGGGGCGAGGAACATGATCATGCGCTTGCCTTCTAGTTTAGGCTCCTGCTCGATCTTGCCTACATCTTCAAGACCTTTCGAGAAACGGTCCAGCAGTTGTAGGCCGCGGTCTTTAAACACGATGGAACGGCCCACGAAGTGAACATACGCTTTCACCTTTGCGCCTTCTTTGAGGAACGTGGTAGCGTGTTTCAGCTTGAACTCAAAATCGTGGTCATCCGTGTTCGGACCAAACCGAATCTCTTTGATCACCACCTTCTGGGCGTTGGCCTTTATTTCTTTCTGCTTTTTCTTTTGTTCGTACTTGAACTTCGAGTAGTCGATCACGCGGCACACGGGTGGTACGGCGTTAGGCGAAATTTCAACCAGGTCAAGGCTCTGCGCCTTGGCGATGGCTAATGCCTGTGCAATCGGAAAAATACCTTGCTCGACGTTCTCGCCGACAACCCGTACTTCGCGGGCCTGGATCCGCTCATTGATCTTGTAGGGTTCTTCAACCACGCGACGGGGTGGTCTGCGTTGGGGTAATGCCATATGGTTTGGTTAACGTGGTAACTTATTGAACTTGTAAACGTGGGGGAAATGTAAAAAGTTAAGTTTAAAGATTGAGGTTTAAAGCCTAAAGTTTAAGGTTTAAAGTTGGCTGACGCTGTTGTACGCTCGCGTCAGCCAACTTTAAACCCGCAGCGGCGGACCGCTTAAACTTTAGACTTTAAACTCACCTTACACTTTCACTTGCTCCTGAAACAACGCGGTGAACTCGGCGATGGTCATGCTGCCGAGATCGCCTTCGCCCTTGCGACGGACGGAAACGGTGCCTTCGGCGGCTTCTTTTTCACCTACAATGAGCATAAACGGTACTTTAGCCACTTCCGCATCCCGAATCTTACGCCCAATCTTCTCATCGCGCAGATCAACAAACCCACGGATGTCGGCTTCCTGAAGGGTGAAAAACAAGTCGTTGGCGTAGGTTTCGTATTTCTCCGAAATAGGCAGAATCGCAATCTGATCGGGCGAGAGCCAAAGCGGAAAATTGCCTGCTGTGTTCTCGATCAGGATGGCAATGAACCGCTCCAACGACCCAAACGGTGCCCGGTGAATCATGACGGGGCGGTGCTTTTGGTTATCAGCACCCGTGTATTCGAGTTCAAAACGTTCGGGCAGGTTGTAATCTACCTGAATCGTGCCCAACTGCCATTTTCGGCCCAGCGCATCGCGGACCATAAAATCGAGCTTAGGGCCATAGAAAGCAGCTTCGCCCTTTTCCATAACCGTCTTTAGCCCTTTTTCATTCGCCGCCTCAATAATGGCGGTTTCGGCCTTGTCCCAGTTCTCATCGGTACCAATGTACTTGGTGCCATTGTCGGGGTCACGTAGCGACACCTGCGCACTGTAATCACTGAAACCCAATGACTTAAACACGTAGAGCACTAAGTCGATTACCTTCTTGAACTCGTCGTTCACCTGATCAGGACGGCAGAAGATGTGGGCATCGTCCTGCGTGAAGCCGCGCACCCGTGTCAGCCCGTGCAACTCGCCCGACTGCTCATAGCGGTACACCGTGCCGAACTCGGCTAGCCGCAAGGGCAGGTCGCGGTAGGAACGGGGCTTTGTTTTGTAGATTTCGCAGTGGTGTGGGCAGTTCATGGGTTTCAGCATGAACTCTTCTCCTTCTTCGGGGGTGCGAATGGGCTGAAACGAATCGGCCCCGTATTTTTCCCAGTGCCCCGACGTCACATACAACTGCTTGGAGCCAATGTGTGGTGTCACTACCGGCGAATACCCCGCCCGCACCTGTGCCCGGCGCAGGAAGTTTTCGAGGCGTTCGCGCAGAAGTGCGCCCTTGGGCAACCACAGCGGCAGCCCCTGCCCTACTTTCTCCGAAAACGCGAACAGTTCCAGTTCTTTACCCAGCTTGCGGTGGTCGCGCTTTTTGGCTTCCTCCAGCAGCACCAGGTACTCGTCGAGTTCTTTTTGCTTCGGAAACGTGATGGCATAGATACGGGTGAGCATCTTGTTCTTCTCGTCGCCGCGCCAGTACGCGCCCGCCACGTTCATGAGCTTGGCCGCTTTGATGAAGCCCGTGTTGGGGATGTGCGGCCCCCGACAAAGGTCCGTAAACCCACCCTGCGTGTAGAACGTGATGCTCCCGTCGGCGAGGTTTTCCAGCAGGTCAATTTTATAGGGATCGCCTTTTTCCTCAAAGTAGGCAATGGCATCGGCCTTGCTCACGGCCTTGCGGACATACTCGTTTTTCTGCCGGGCCAGTTCCAGCATCTTATCCTCGACCTTCTTGAAATCCTCCTGCGAGAAGTGCTTTCCCTCAAAGTCGACATCATAATAAAAGCCATTCTCGATGGGCGGACCAATGGCGAACTTAATACCGGGATACAACGACTCCAGCGCTTCGGCCAGCAAGTGAGCCGATGAGTGCCAGAACGTCGATTTGCCCTCCAGGTCGTTCCAGGTCAGCAACTGCACCGTCACCGCCGAACCGTCGGCAGGCACCTCGATGGGGCGGGTGGCGTCCTGCACCTGCCCGTTTATTTTAGCGGCCAGCACATTGCGGGCCAGGCCCTCACTGATGCCCAGAGCCACGTCAAGCCCCGTCGACCCGGCGGGGTAGTCACGTATACTGCCGTCGGGCAAGGCCACGTGTAATTGTATATCCTGCGTTGTCATATCTTTTGATGAGTTCAAGGTCTAAAGTCTACTGTTGGCTGACGCCAGAGTACGCCCGCGTCAGCCAACACTAGACTTTAGACCTTGAACCTTAAACTTCTTTAATCAATTGGTCTTACCTGAAACGTTGAATCGTTCATAGAACGGACTCTGGTTCGGGGTTGAATGGGTTGTATGCGTATGCGGCTGGTGTCGAGTGTTCGTCCCCCGCCGGGGGTTCGGGTAAGCGGGGCATTGAGCAGGCCTGTTTCAGGCGACACCGGCAAGAGGTAATTATTGTAGGCGGCGCTGATCTGCTGCTGTCTTCGCTGCACCCGCCAGAGGCCGGCCTGCGCGGCAGGGTCACCGGGGTCTTTTTGGAGCGACGCGGTATACTGTGCCAGCGCCCGGTCCCACTGCGCGGTCATTTCCAATCCATGCCCCACAAAATAATCAATATGCGGGAAGGTTGGTTTCCGTTTCTGCACCTGCTCAAAATTAGCCAGCGCGGCGGTATAATTCCGGAAGCGGTCAAAGATCAGACCGGCCTGAAAATAAGCCTGCACATAGTCGGGTTGCAGGGTCACGGTCTTCTGATAGGCCATGAGTGCACTATCGGCGCGGCCCGCGTTCTGGTAAATCATACCCCGCTGAAACAACAGTTCGGCATTGATGGGAAAGTAGCGCGTGGCCCGGTCGTTATACACCAGCGCCGTGTTCAAATCACCCAGCGACCGATACACCGCCGTCAGTTGATTATAAGTAGGCAGGAAGCGCGGTTTCAGTTGTAGCGCCTCCTGAAAATGGGTCAGTGCCCCGGTAGTATCGCCGGTTTTAGCGGCGATCAATCCGTCGAAATAGTGCGCCTCACCGTCGTAGGGAGCCATTTGCAGGGCTTTGGCCAGGTAGAGCCGTGCTTTGGGGTACTGCGCCTGCTGCTGAAGGGCGTCGCTCATGAGCGTGAACAACTCCGGCGAACTGACACCCAGGATTTCAGCCCGTTGCGCGTCGGCGAAGGCTTTGTCGGCCTTGTTCTGTGCCTGCATCACCCGCGCCCGGATCAGGTAAAACGAGCCGGTGTTGTTATCCATTGAAATGGCCTCGTCAATGTCGGCCTGTGCTTCAGACAGGTGGCCCATCTGAAGGTGCAGTAGCGCCCGTTTGGCGTAGGCAGAGGCCGACGATGACTGGCTTATAGCCCGATTGAGCGCGCGAAGCGTATTTCCGGCCTGAGCACTGTCGGCCGCCTGGGGCATAGGTGGGATGCGCGAAAGCCGCCGACCGTCGTTGCCACACGAGGCCAGACCGGCTACCACCAACAGGATCAATATGTACCGCAAAATGTCCCCAAAGCGAAATGTGTTTGATTTTTAAAAGTTCAACCAAAGTCTAATGTTGCATTAGCGTAGCTTCGCGCTCGTGGCCCTTCGACAGGCTCAGGGTGACAGGAAACTAGAATCAGGTTTACTGAACTGCATCAAGATGGGCTGTCACCCTGAGCCTGTCGAAGGGCCACGAGCGCGAAGCTACGCTAATGCAACATTAGACTTTGGACTTTAAACCTTGAACTTCCCTTCACAAATTTACGGAAGAAAAACGAGAGAAAACGCCCAAAGGAAGGCGTTTCTGGCCCGAATCGGTTAGGTACAACTCGCCCGACTGGCTGTTTGGCAACGTGCCGAAGCACTGGGTGAGCAGGTTGTCGAGGATGATGTACGAAAAGCCCAGCGAGTAGGAGTTGATGACGAAAAAGAAGTCTTGCCGGTCCAGGAGCGCGGCGCAGGTTTTTAGCAAATCATTCAACTGATCTTCCAGCACCCACTTTTCGCCGTCGGGACCGCGCCCATAGGCGGGTGGGTCGAGGATGATGCCGTGGTAAGTATTACCCCGCCGTTCTTCCCGCTTCACAAATTTCATGGCATCTTCCACCAGCCACCGAACGTTGTCGAGGCTGCTCATGCTCATGTTCTCTTTCGACCACGAAATCACCTGCTTTACGGCATCCACGTGGGTTACGTCGGCACCGGCCTGTCGGGCGGCGAGGGTGGCCCCGCCGGTGTAGGCAAACAGGTTCAGCACGCGGGGGCGTTCTACGGGCAGGGCCTTCACCGCATCGTGGATGTAGGTCCAGTTCACAGCCTGTTCGGGAAAAATGCCGACGTGTTTAAACGACGTCAGAGCCAGTTTAAACGTCAAATTCAAGCCCTGTTGCCTGAAATCGACGGTCCATGGGTCTTGTATAGGCTTTAATTTTTGCCATTCACCCCGTTCCGGCGACTGCTTGTCGCGGCGGAAAGTAGCGTGGGCCAGCCGTTCCCACTCGGCTTCAGAGAGGGAGCAATCCCAGATCGCCTGCGGTTCGGGGCGGGCCAGCACATAGGGGCCAAATCGCTCCAGCTTCATAAAATCGCCGGAGTCAATCAACTCATAGTCGGGCCAGGGAGATGGGGTGAGGAGGGTCAAGGAAAAGTTTAAAGTTAAAAGTCTGATGTTTAAAACGGTCCGCCGCTGCGGTTGCTTCGCACGGCGGCAGTCCCGCATCCAGGTTACGCCGCCACGGGAAGCAACCGCAGCGCGGACCGTTTTAGACATTGAACGTTGAACATTGGACTACTTTTTCACCAGCAACACCACATTCTCCACGTGGTGTGTGTGGGGAAACATATCAACGGGCTGAACGGCGGCAACGGTATACTTTTCGTCGAGCCAGGCGATGTCGCGGGCCTGGGTGGCGGTGTTGCAGCTTACGTAGACAATCTTTTGCGGGGCGGCCAGCAGCAACTGGCGCACTACGGCCTCGTCCATACCAGCGCGGGGGGGGTCGGTGATGACCACGTCGGGGGCACCGTGCTGGGCGAAGAAGGCTTCGGTAAGCAGATTTTTCATGTCGCCGGCGTAGAATGTGGCGTTGCTGATGCCGTTTACTTCGGCGTTTACACCTGCATCGGCCACGGCAGCTTCCACATATTCTACCCCCACCACTTTTTTGGCCTGGTGCGCCACAAACAAGGCAATAGTGCCCGTACCGGTGTAGAGATCATACACGATCTCCTGCCCCGTTAGCCCGGCCATGTCGCGGGCTATTTTGTAGAGTTCAAACGCCTGTTGCGCGTTGGTCTGGTAGAACGACTTGGCGTTGACCCGGAACGTCAGCAGTTTCGGATGATCGGGCGTGCCGGCCTCCATCGTCTCTTCGATGTACGGCTTTCCGGCGTAGTTGATTACCTCCTGATCACCGTAATTGTCGTTCATCTTCCGGTTGATGATGTAGTTGAGCGACGTAATCTGCGGGAACCGTTCCTGCAAATGGTTAAGTAACGCTGCCAGCGTATCAGGATGATCCTGAGCTACCTGCATCGTCACCATTAGCTGCCCCGGCGTGGATTCGCCAGTGCTGGCAGCCGTGCGGATGATGAGCGTGCGGAGGTAGCCCTGATGCGTCTTCAGGTTATAGGCCGACAGGTTGTTGGCAAACATATAGTCGGCTACGGCCAGGCGGATGTCGTTGGAGGGGTTGGGCTGGAGGTAGCAGTGCCTGATGGGCAGCACTTTGTCGAACCGGCCGGGCACGTGAAAACCCACCGCCCGCCAGTCCATCTGCTCGCCCGACTGCACTTCGGCCTGGGTGAGCCACCGGCCATCGGCGACGGTGAATTCCAGCTTGTTGCGGTAGTACTGGGTCTGTTCGGCACGTAAAATGGGGGCAATTTCCGGCAACGAAACCTTGGCGATGCGCGTAAGATGGTCAACCACCTGCTGGTATTTAAACCGCAGTTGTTCGCCATACTGAATATGTTGCCATTTGCAGCCACCGCAGATACCGAAGTGCTCGCAAAACGGTTCCGTCCGCACGGCCGACGGCTCAATGATGCGTTCAACGGTGGCTTCGCGGTACTGTTTTTTCTGGTTGACAATCTTAATGTCGACCAGGTCACCGGCGGCGGGCATGGGGTAGCCGGGGCGACCTTCCACGAAGATCACGCCTTCGGTGGTTTTAATGATGCATTTGCCCTCGGCCGCCACGTCGTTGATACGGATGTTCGTGAGGATTTCGGGAGCTTTATTTTTGTTGCGACGCATTAATAGACTGTCCAATGTTTGATGTCTAAAGTCTATTGTCACTCGCCCTTGATTATCAAGGGTTTGCTAAAAAACCTTGGACTTTAGACCTTGGACTTTACACTCATTTTCCTGTAAAAACTGCTAAATTAAGCATCCGTTTTCGGACGGGCCGTACCCTACTCATAATTGTATGTCTCAACTATACCGTAATTCATTCATTCGATTTTTTCTTTTCGCCCTTTTTGGGCTGTTGCCGGGTCTTGCCACAGCCACGCATATCGTGGGTGGAGAGATTGAGCTTCAATACCTCGGTGCGGGCAAAGCGTATACCCACCGAATTAATCTTAACCTGTATTTCGACGACATTCTGGGCAATCCCGGTGCCAATGACCAGACAGTAGTGCTGGGCATTTTCCGTAAGCGGGACGGGGCTTTTTTGTCGGGTATCGAGTTACCCCGCGTGAGTTCAGACATCATCGACTATAGTGTACCCAGTTGTTCCGTGCCCGATCTGCGTACCCGCCTGATCCGTTATGGGCTCGACGTAACCCTGAACCCCACGGCTTTCAATGATCCGGGTGGGTACTATATCTCCTGGGAACGGTGCTGCCGCAACAGCAGCATCAGTAACATCACTGACCCTGGCGGGGCAGGATCAACGTTTTACCTCGAATTTCCAGCGATTAGCAATGGTAGTCAGACGGTTTATAACTCGTCACCAGTATTCAACCGGGCCACTGGTGATTACATCTGCCTGAATACGCCATTTGCGTTTAATTTCAGCGCCACCGACCCCGACGGCGATAGTCTGGTATACCGGTTGGTGACGCCGCTGAACGGATACAGCACCCGCGCCACGCCCAACCCCGCCCGGCCAGCCAGTGCGTTCGAAAATCCGCAGTTTTTCCCCGGCCCTTACCCGGCTATCAGCTGGGAAACGGGTTATTCTGTCAGCAACGAAATTCCCGGAGTCGCACCACTGCGCGTTAATCCGCGTACGGGTATCCTGACCGTAACAGCCAATAAGTTAGGGCTATACGTGTTTTCTGTTGAGGTAACCGAGTACCGGAAGGGGGTAGCTATTGGCCTGGTCCGGCGCGATTTCCAGCTTAAAGTAGTCGACTGCCAGAAGAATGACCCGCCCGCCATGCGGATGCGGGTAGACGGGGCCAAAGACTTCTACCGGCGTGGCTCCCTGATCACGCTGTCTGACACCACCGCCACCTGCCTGAATCTGTTTATCACCGACATCAATGCGGGACAGACAATCTCGGTCATCAATGGCAGCGGCTCCATTGCGGGGCTCACCATCACGCCCGCTACAATTACGTCTAAAACAGGTCTCGATACCCTCAAAGCAAAGGTCTGTTTCGACGCCTGCTCGTTTTCCAACAACGGCAAGCCTTTTACGCTGTTCCTGCGAGCTACCGACAACGGCTGTCCCCAGGGCCTGAGCGATACCCTCGCCGTGCAGCTACAGATTGTGGGCACGAAGGCCCTGAAGCCCGCCGCCAGCACCAACCTGTCTGGTGCACAAAGCACCCTTACGGTAGGTAGTTCGCTGACGTTCAATGGCTTTGGCCGTGACCTGCAAAATGGAGCAGTAAGCATTCAGGCCGTGGGGCGGGGGTTTTCCCTGACCAACGCGGGCATGAGCTTTGCACCTGTGTCGGGCACGGGGGTGGCGCAGGGAACGTTTGCCTGGAAAGCAGCCTGCGCCCAGGCGTCGCAGGCCGAATATCTGGTCGATTTCATAGCCATCAATAAGCGCTGCAACGTAGAACGCCGCGATACCACTACCGTGAAACTGGTGGCCAAAGGATTGCCCAGTCAGCCGCCCACGATCCGAACGTCGCTGGAAAAACGGGTGATCGAACTGGTTATCACGCCCAGCGATACCAGCAAAGGCACCGTCCGGTTTGATGTCTTCGGCAATGACCCCGACAAAACCGATTCACTCCGGCTGACGGGAACCGGACAGGGTTTTAGTTTCGCCGAAACGGGGATGCGCTGGGCCAATAAAAACGGCCGACCCGAATTACAGTCGCCGTTTTCGTGGCAAGCTACCTGCGCTACGCTGGCGGGTAAAAAAGAAGCTTTTTACACCCTCAATTTTGCCAACACCGACGGGAGTTGCCAACCCAAAAACACCGACACCACCAGCGTGGTCATCCACCTGAAAACGCCCGTTGTCAATTACAACGACGTGCGTATTCCAAACACGATCACCCCCAACGGCGACGGCAAAAACGATTTTTTCTCCGTCATCAGCCTGCCGCTAGCCAACTGCACCGAGAAATTTGAGCGCGTGGATATCTACAATCGCTGGGGAAAACTGGTTTTTGAGTCAATCAAGGCCGACTTCAAGTGGGATGCCCCTAACCTGCCCGCTGGCGTTTACTACTACACGATAGTGTTTGGCGAACAAACGTTCAAGGGTTCACTGCTGGTATTGCGGTGAAGGGGGTTTTCAGTTTGTAGTTGCTTCGCGCGCGGTGCCCGAACGCAGGAACGCCTTCGACAAGCTCAGGACCTTTTTTGTCATCGCGGCGTTTTTGTCTTTCTTCTTTTGTCATCCCGACGAAGGAGGGATCTGCTTTCCTTCAATAAGATTGAGCATTAGGAAAGCAGATCCCTCCTTCGTCGGGATGACAAAAGAAGAAAGACAAAAACGCCGCGATGACAAAGAAACCTGTTAACGGGAGACTGGTGCCAGGCAGCCACAAATAGTAAACGCTAAACTGAGCCTACGCCCCAACCGTTACGTAGGCGGTACGTACCTTTGCCCCTCACAAAATGCGTATAGAGCATGGCACAAGCACAATCGGGTGATACGGTACAGGTCCATTACAAAGGCACCCTGACCGACGGTACGGAGTTCGACTCGTCGAAAGGACGTACCCCTTTGGAATTTACGCTCGGCAGCGGCCAGGTGATCAAAGGATTCGACGATGGCATCACCGGCATGGAAGTCGGTGACAGCAAAACAATTCATATTCCGGTGGAACAGGCCTACGGACCCGCCAATGAACAGATGGTATTCAAGCTGGACCGGTCCGATATTCCCGACGAAATTCCGCTGGAAGTGGGCATGACGCTTAACATGCACGAAGACGGCAACCCCCAACCCGTGCCCGTGATCGTTCGCGCGCTCAGCGACGACTCCGTTACCCTCGACGCCAACCACCCCCTGGCCGGGCAAGACCTGGTGTTCGATATTGAACTGGTTGGGATTAAGCAAACAGGTATACCCGTTACCCCGGTGCCACCGATCTGATCAGCGGCATTGGGGCAAGCCTCAGGTTACGAAGCGCCACTTACGTTCTATCGTCTACTATGCATCCTGTTGGTCCCATTGATACACGGGCACTCTTCAGGCCTTTGCATGCGCATCTGATCAGCCTGCTGCGGAATTTGTCGGAGACAGACTGGCAACTGCCAACGGTTTGTGCGGGCTGGACGGTCAAAGACATTGGCTCGCACGTATTAGACGGTTGCCTGCGCCGGATTGCCTATTACCGCGATGGCTACAGCCCACAAGACAGTCCGGTCATTGACTCCTATCAGGCACTGGTGCGTTATTTAAACCAGTTGAATCAGGATTGGGTAGTGGCCACGCGGCGTCTGAGTCCGGCTATACTGACGGATTGGCTGGAACTGGCCGGAGCCGAGGCGGATGACCTACTGATACAATTGCCATTCGACGAACCTGCTCTGCATGCAGTGGCCTGGGCTGGCGAAGACACATCGCCCAACTGGTTTCACATTGCCCGCGAGTACACCGAATTATGGCATCATCAGCAGCAGATCAGGCTGGCTGTAGGTCAGACAGCCGCGCTCATGACCAGTGAATTGTATCATCCGCTGCTCGACACCTTTATGCGGGCACTGCCTTACAACTATCGGCAACTGGCGGCCCCAGTCAACACTCTCGTTCAGGTGAGTGTGTCGGGCGTTGGGGGTGGCGACTGGTTTCTGCACCGGCAAACAACTGACTGGCAACTGGTTATACTCGATAGAAAACAAGCTGTAGATGCGCTTATTACCATCGACGGCACAATCGCGTGGCGTTTGTTTACCAAAGGAATTACCACCGAAAATGCTCTGCCCTACATCACCATCAGCGGCGACTCGCAACTGGTAAAACCAGTACTGACAATGCTGGCCGTTATGGCTTAACGGCCTTTTGCCTATGCTTACAACAACACCTAACGCTGGCTATGCCTGCATCAACCTGACGTTGCAGGTTGATGAGAAAATTACGACCACGCGGGGGATGATCAAGAAGACGTTCACCGAAAAGGGCGTGCAATATGCGTCACAGCTGGCCCTGCAAAACGTGCAGGACCTGCTGAAGGTAGTCGACTGGAACCTGGCGCACGGCTTTCGCCTGTTTCGCATCACCTCCGACCTGTTTCCCTGGGCGTCGGAATACCGGATGGCCGAACTACCCGACTTTTTCGAGATCAGGGCCATTTTGGAAGACATTGGCGCACGGCCCATTCGGCTCACCTGCCACCCCGGCCCCTTCAACCACCTGGCCGGGCAGGGTAAAACGCTGGAAAACACCGTGAAAGATCTGGAGTACCAGTCGGAAGTGTTTGATATGATGGGCCTGTTGCCCTCGCACTGGAACAAGATCAATATTCATGCAGGCGGCACTTACGGCGACAAAACGGCCACGCTGGCCCGGTTTGCCCATAATTTTCAGACCAGGCTGTCGGAAAGCCTCCGCGCCCGCCTGACCGTAGAGAACGACGACCGGCCTAATCTCTACACCGTGCAGGACCTGCTTTACCTGCACGAGCAGATCGGTACGCCCATTGTGTTCGACTATTTTCACCACTCACTCAACCCCGGCGAACAAACTGAAGAGGAAGCGTTTATGACCGCATACGCCACCTGGGACGTGCGGCCCGTGTTTCACTTCTCCAATTCGCGGCGTGAGTACGAAGACCCCAAAGCCCGCAAAGAAGCCCACGCCGACTGGCTTTATACCCCCGCCAATACCTATGGCAAAGACGTAGATATTGTGTTTGAATCCAAAATGAAGGAGTTGTCCATCCTGCGCCTGCGGGGCGAAGAACCGGACTACTCCCCCAAAATGATTAAGCTGATTGAAGCGGCTGCCCTGGCCGCCGACGTGGCCGGCACTACTGATTGATGGCTATACGCTCTGTAAATTGCTTTTGCTCAGGCCCGTACACAAACGTGTATTGCCCGCCGGGCAGGCTCGACAGGTCGAAGCGGTGCCGGTTGCCCGACCCAAACGACTGCGTGAATACCAGATCATTGGTGCGGTTGTAGATCGACACCGTCAATTTTTCCACGCCGGGCATGGCTACTTCCACTTTGTTTTTGGCGTACACCGTCAGCGCAGGTCGAACCAGTTCGGTTACGTTGCGGGCATCGACAATGGCTTGCTGATTGCGCACGGTTACGCTCTGCGACACCCAGAAATCGTTGTTGGTAGCGGTGAGGTAGTAGCGTCCGTCGGGCAGGTTTTGCAGGTTCAGCAGTACGCCGCGTTTGTCATTGGCCTGAATCGTGCTTTGGTGTAGTATAGTACCCTGTTCATCAATCACGGCTACGTCTACGGCTGCGTTGGCAGGCGTAACAAGGCGGATGCGTTTACCACCCGATTTCAGCGCGGCAACAGTAACGGGTGAATCGGGATTTGTGTGTTGAGCTACGGCCACCGGGGCGGTGTTCAACAGCCAAGCTGCGGTGAGCATGGCAACGGTTAGTTGAATCGTTTTCATTTCGTTTGCTGGTTGTATTTCCGGGTCAAAGGTGCCCCCCAGACCATGAAATAAGCAAGCGAAACGCAGCCAGTTCACACAAGCTTAACCAACCTTCTTGATTCTGTACACCCTTGTAAATGAATAGTTTAACGAATTCAGGTTAGAGACAACAGATTCATTAAATAAGGCAATGAGCCTTAATAGGCACATACGTTTATGCAATTGCACTATTCGCTCTGTTCAGTCTAACTCACCTGGCTATCGGTATAATTTTTGCCTGACCTGCCTATATGAAATTTACTAAATACGTCGTCGTTCTCCTGCTTCCTCTTCTCTTTTCCGATTGCCAAACGTTCCGTCCCCGCGCTCGTCGCGTTACGGCTGAGGTTGTTCTCGAAGGGTGGATAGACTGCTTTGCACCAACCCTCGCCGAAGGCAAAACATGGTGCGAAGCGTCGGCTATTTTGGCCCAAAACGGCCAACTCTACCTGGCCAATGACAAAGACATGCCTGCTCCCCAGTCGGCGGTGTTTCGTTTCAACGGCTTACCTACCGATCAGGATGCCTGGCGCCGTGCGCAGCCGGTCTATAGCGAACAGTCATTGCTGCGGTCGGCCCATAAATTTGAGGAGTTTGCTGCCAGTCCCGACCAGAAATGGGTGTTTTTAACCACCGCTTTCGACCGAATAAAACCCGGCTCTGCGGAGTTTAATGGCTACAATATGCTCTTTGCCTGGCCAACGGGTCAGGAAAACAGCCCGCAGTTGCTGGGCACCAACGGCAACTCGGGGGTGTCGCTTACGCTGCGCAGTCAGTTGCAGAAAGCACTGGGTAACCCAGCCTATTTTAAAGTAGAGGGCCTGGCCGCTACCAACGACCGCCTTTGGTTTGGCGTACGTGAGCAGGGCGATACGTATGAGAAGTTCAATTACCGGATCACGATACTGTCGGCCCCCTATCATGCCGAGTCTGTTTCTGGAACTGGCCCGATTCCAAACCAAAAGCAACTCATGCTGGGCCCGGTAACGTTCATGCGCGACTTTAACGTAGCTGATGTAGATACCACGCTGTCGAAGCCACTGGCTATATCAAGCATTGAATTTGACCCCAAACGGCACTGTTTCTGGATTCTGACATCCTACGAGCAGGGCGATAAATTGGGGGCTTATCTCTGGGTGATCACCGAAAAAGCCATGCTCGATAAAGGCGACCTGCAGCTAGTTCGTAACGCCAACGGCAAGCCAATACAGTTTACGCATAAAGCCGAAGACATGACCTTCACCGACACCAATACGCTGCTGGTTATTCATGACGACGACCGCGTTCGTACCCGCATCGGTACCCAGGAACGCCAACCCAATCAGGCAGCGTACAGCGTGGTTCATATCAATGAGTGAACGAGCGAAAGGGTAAACGAGTAAGCGATGCTGACGCAGGAATACCCCTGCGTCAGCATCGCTTACTCGTTTACTAACCCCGTTCTATGCTTGAAAAAAGCAGATGGCGTAGAAAAGCCAGTAGCGCATCATCGGTGGGGTGACCACCGAAATCGGTAAGAGAAGGCAAATTTTCCATAAAAAAGGACTGGTAATGTGCCGTCTCAATCAGCGAACTGGCCCGTGACCGGGCAAACTTATACGTGGGATTGAACTCCAGAATGAGACCCGCAATACGGCCGCAGAGATCTTTGTAAGGCTTAAAGAGTTGCTCGCGGTTATCGTCGGTAACGTGGCGGGTGAGGTAAGCTTTGCTAGCCTCGCGAATCACCACACTATGCAACGCCCGCAGGTCAATATCGTCGGGGGTGGCGGGGGTGTCGGTAGTGCGCTGAAGCAGAATGGGCAATAGCCGTTCCAGTTTTTCGCGCGGACTGGCAATGTTATTTGTCTCATAGACCACCTGGTAATCAAGCCATTGCCAATACCAGGCTACCATATATACCAACAGCCGATGCTTGTTTTCGAAGTACCGGTAGATGCTGGCTTCTTTGGTGCCCAGCCGGTCGGCCAGCTTGCGAAACGTGGTTTCTTCAAACCCGATTTCGTTCATTACTAAGATTCCCTGCCGCACAATCCGGCGACCCAAATCAGATTGTTCCGGATCACGCAGGAACAACTTTTCATTCATTTGAAGGTGTACCGAATATTTCATAGGCTGGCGTTTGTTCGCGCAAGTTATGTACCATTCAACAAAACTAACTTCCGTTTATATAAGTTTTATGGTCAACATTGATAGTAATACTATCTTTGCGAATAGTACGTCAGATTAAATTTCGCTTAAATTCCAACCTGTCGTAACTTGCACCACTTATGGTACAAACGTCAAACTCAACAACCAACCCTACCCCATTTCAACGCCTGCTGCGGCTATTAAACACTGAGCGGCGCGACATTGGGTACGTCTATCTCTATGCTGTAGTAGCGGGGCTGATTGGCTTGTCGCTGCCTCTCGGAATTCAGGCGGTATTTAATCTGGTGTCGGGAGGCATGGTGTTTAGCTCGGTATATGTGCTCATCGGGCTGGTCATTGTGGGGGTCATTATTAGCGGGTTTATTCTGATCGGGCAGCAGGTACTGGTGGAAGTGCTACAGCAACGGCTGTTTGTGAAGGCTGCCTTCGAGTTCACCTATCGCCTGCCGCGTATTGAACCTGATTCCCTGAACGGTCAATATCCACCCGAGTTAATGAATCGCTTTTTCGATGTGCTCACCATTCAGAAGGGACTGCCCAAATTGCTTATCGACCTCACGGCGGCGGTCGTGCAGATTGGCTTCGGCATTATTCTGCTCTCGTTCTACCATCCCGTATTCATCGTGTTCGGCATTCTGACGGTGACAGCAGTCGTTTTAATTGTCTGGGTAAACGGACCTAAAGCACTGACAACCAGCCTCAACGAATCGAAATACAAATACAAATTAGTGGCCTGGCTGGAGGCAATGGCCGGTAATCTGCCATCGTTGCGGCAGGCAGACGATGCAACAGGCTACATGAACCAGACCGACGAGTTGGTAGCGCAGTATATCAACTACCGCAATCAGCATTTTTCGGTACTAAAACGCTTCTATTTCAGTGCGGTAGCGTTCAAAACGCTTGTGACGGGGGGCTTACTCGTCCTGGGTACCACCCTGGTTGTAGGTCGCGAAATGACGCTGGGTCAGTTCGTGGCTGCCGAACTAGTCATTGTACTCATTACCAGTTCCGTCGACAAGCTCATTATGGGCATCGATGTGGTCTACGACCTGATGACCGCCGTTGAAAAACTAGCCAACGTAACGGACTTGGACTTAGTGGAAAGTGATAAACGGTGAGTGATGAATGCCTCAACAGCTTTTTGCACTCACCGTTCATCACTTACCACTCATCACTAAATTCCCATGCTCAACATATCAAACACGCGCGTTGACGATGCCATTTTACGGCACTTTCCGCTAAAGACACTCCGGGCGTTGCCTGATTTGCAGGCGGGGCGGACAATGGGACGGTGGATGCTGCTGATCCTGTTTATTGGGCTGGCCACGCTCTTTTTACCCTGGCAACAGAACATCAATGGTGAAGGAGAAGTAACAGCCCTGACGCCACAGGATCGCCCACAGACAGTGCAGAATGCCATTGCCGGGCGTATTGAGCGCTGGGCCGTGCGCGACGGGCAGTTCGTGCGGCGGGGCGACACGCTGGTGGTGATTTCGGAAGTGAAAGACGACTATTTCGATCCTAACCTAACCACCCGGTTGGGTGAACAGCTCGACGCCAAAAAAGGCAGTCAGGATGCCACTGTAACCAAGATTTCGGCCCTCGACAATCAGATTGCGGCGCTGCAGGCGGGGCTGGTGGTGAAACTGGAATCAGCACGGAACAAGGTGAAACAAAGCCGATTTAAAGTCGTCAGCGACAGTACCGATCTGATTGCCCAACGCACCAACTACCGCATTGCCAGCGACCGCCTGGCGCGGTCGGAGAAGATGCACGCCGACGGGCTTATTTCGCTGACTGATCTGGAAAGCAGGCGATTGAAGCTACAGGAAGACTACGCCAAGCTGGTGGGTCAGGAAGCTAAACTGAACGTATCGCGGCAGGAATTGGCCAATGCCCAACTCGATCTGGCCAATATTGGGGCTGATTACCGCGAAAAAATTGCCAAAGCACAGTCCGACCGGAGTTCGGCGGTATCGTACCGGGCTGAGGCCGACGGCGAGATTTCGAAGATCAACAACAAGATCAGCAGCGTGGTGGTGCGGCAGGGACTGTACGTCATTCGCGCCCCGCAGGACGGCTACATCGTGCGGTCGTTCAAGGCGGGCATCGGCGAAAACATCAAGGAAGGCGAATCCATTGTAACGCTGCAACCGGCTAACCCGCTCATTGGGGTTGAGTTGTTTGTGCGCCCCAACGACGTGCCCCTGATTCAGCGCGGGCGCACCGTGCGGCTGGAGTTCGACGGCTGGCCCGCCATGCAGTTTTCGGGCTGGCCGAGCGTGGCCGTGGGTACGTTTGCGGGCGAGGTGGCCGTGATTGATGCCGTGAGCAGTGCCAATGGCAAATACCGGTTGCTGGTACGGCCAAAAACGGGTAAGCACGACCCAAACTGGCCCGCCCAGCTCCGCGTAGGGTCGGGTGTGTATGGCTGGGTTATGCTCGACGATGTGCCAATCTGGTACGAAATCTGGCGGCAATTAAACGGCTTTCCGCCTAGCCTGAAGGCTGAGCCAAACAGTGAAAAAGGAGTGAAAAAATGAGCGCATTTTTTTCAGCGGGCCGATGGATCGGGGGAATTGGCATTGGGCAGTCGTCCGGCGTCGTGGCGCGAGTGGCATGGCGCTGGCGGGCTTCGCGAAGCCACAAGCCAAAGCAGTACATCGCCCTGGTCGCCTTCATCTTATTATCAATCAGTTCACTAGCTCAGGACACTACCACGTTCACGGCGGCTGACTTTTTCGATGCGGTGCTTAAGTTTCACCCCATAGTGCGGCAGGCCAATCTATTTCCCGAACAGGCCCGTGCCGAAATTATGGAAGCGCGGGGGGCGTTCGACCCGAAACTTGGCTCCTATTATGACCGGAAGGAATTTGGCTCGAAGCTCTATTACGACCGCTGGCAAACGGGGCTTTCGGTACCCATTCGGGCGGCGGGGGTGGATCTGAAAGTAGAATACGACCGGGCCGTTGGGCAGGCTATCAACCCCGAAATCAGTACGCCACCAACGGGTCTGATGCTGGTGGGATTGAGCGTACCCGTCGGGCAAACGTTGCTCATCGACGGGCGGCGAACAGCCCTCCGGCAGGCACAGGCAGGTGTGGGGTTAGCCGAAGCTGACCAGCGAAAACAGATCAACAAAGCCCTTTATGATGCTGCCAAGGCCTATTGGGAGTGGTACCTGGCTTACCGCGCCTACGCCCTGGTCGACGAAGGGTTGAACCTTGCCAACGTGCGGTTTACGGGTACGCGCCAACGCGCACTCATTGGTGAAGCCGCTACGATTGACACCACCGAGGCCCTGATTACGGTGCAGGATCGGCTGGTGCAACGGCAACAGGCCGAGGTCGATCTGCAAAACGCCCGGCTGCGGCTATCTGTGTTTTTGTGGGGGCCCAACAACCAGCCCATCGACTTGCCCGCCAACGTGATACCACAACAGCCCGAGACGACCGATGTGGGCGAAACAACGGTACAGCGGCTGCTGAGCCAGGCACTCAAAGATCACCCTGAACTTGCCAAGATCGACGCCAAAACGACCCAGAATGAGTTGGAAGTGCGGTTTCGGCGGGCGCTGGTACAACCACAGATTGCCCTGAATGCCAGCCTGCTCAGCCAAACGCCCGACCTGGGACGGGGCTACGACTGGTCCAGCTATTATGCCTTTAGCCCCGGCAACCACAAGATTGGCTTAGACCTTGTCTTCCCTCTTTTCCTGCGAAAAGAGCGGGGTAAACTTCGGCAGGTACAGTTAAAAGGGCAGCAACTAACCCTGGACCGGCAACAAACCACGCGCGACATTCAGAACGACATCCTGACTGCGCGCAATGAACTGCTCACCCTGCAACAGCAAATTCGGGTGCAGGAACAGACTGTAGCCAACCAGCGTCGACTGGTTCAGGCTGAGCAACAGCGGTTTACCCTGGGCGAAAGCTCGCTGTTTCTGGTTAACGCCCGCGAAAGCAAGCTCATCGACCTGGGCGTGAAGCTGGAGGAACTGCGCACCAAATACCAAAAAGCCATTGCCGGACTGTGGTATGCCGCGGGGACGTTACCAGTGAATAATAGGTAGCTACGTATCTGTACGTTAACTCAATAGTTGCGTACAAAAAGAGGAAGTTTACTACTTTTAATCTAAAGACCATCTTGACTATCAGATGGCTCCGGTAGACATAACCCTCTTTTCGGATGTATTCTGGCATGATACGCATCCAAGACTCCCGCCTGCGTTGGTTTGGCCCTATTTGTTTGTTTCTGTTCGGGAATATCTTTTTTCGGCTCTCGTTCTGGCTAACCTCACCCCCACGGGCACTGGCTCACTCCGCGCTGGTTGGCCTTGGAGCAGGCATGCTGTTCTGGCAGTTGAACCGCTGGGTAGCCCGGCGAATTCAGCACCGCTTTCCGGGCCTGGAGCGTACTCAGCAACGGCTGCTCATGGTCCTTTTATTGGCTCCGTTGCTGGTGAACCTAGCCATCTTTTCTCGCTACACGCTGCATATACTGCTTGGGTCGCGCCCTACACTCTGGATGGGTCTGGTCGATTACGTTACCTCGTTTGGTATTCAACTCTTCTATTTCGTTGTCTATTTCAGTATCTATGAGGGCATCTATGTGCTTCAGCAATGGCGGCAGACGTACCTGGAAAAAGAAGTGCTCATTAAGCAACAATGGCAAACTCGCTTCAACTCATTGAAAAGTCAGGTAAACCCTCATTTTCTATTCAACTCGCTGAATTCTCTCTCCGCGTTGATCGACGAGTCGCCGGTTCAAGCCAGTCAGTTTGTGGATGAATTATCGACTATGTACCGGTATTTGATCCAGGCCAACGATCAGGAACTGACCCAGTTGAGTACCGAGTTGACGTTTATCGAATCGTATGCGCATCTGCTACAAACACGCCATGGCGCGGGTGTAAGGGTGAGCATTACCGTACCCGACACCTATTTAAGCTATTCGCTGCCTCCGCTGACATTGCAACTGCTGGTTGAAAACGCGGTAAAGCATAACATTGTCCTAGCCGATCAGCCCCTTGTTATTGACATCAGTACCACCGACGAAGGTCACTTACAAGTGCGTAACAATCTTCAACGCAAAACAGGGCAGGTTGCCAGCAATGGCGTGGGGCTAACCAATATTGTGGCAAAATACCAGATGCTTACCGGTACCAGTATTATTGTTCGGGAGGAAGATAACCACTTCACGGTGCTGTTGCCCCTGTTGAGTAATCCAGTGACGCAGTCTGTGTAAAGGTCTTTTTCACCGCTTATTGTCTGAGGTAGTGTGGGATCCCGCTTTTTTGGCTAGAAAGACTTGACAAGCAAAAAACAAATTTCTACTATTGTAGTGTATTAGAAATCTAATACACTACAACAATGATAAACCTAGACAATGTCACGTTCCGGTACGGGCGAAAGCAGCCGGTTTTGCAGGAGCTGAGCATTCAGCTTAAACCAGGTCATATCTACGGACTTCTTGGCTCGAACGGGGCGGGGAAGTCGAGTCTGATGCGCCTGATGGCGGGCCTCCTCTACCCCACCGATGGGCACATCCGGGTAAATGGACGCGAACCCCGTCGTCGCGAACCGGCTTTTCTGGAAGACCTGTTCTTCCTGCCCGAAGACATCGACCTACCCGCCATTACCTTTGCGCGGTACGTGGCCACGATGCGTGCATTTTACCCCCGCTTCAACGACGAGCAGTTCCGCGCTTACCTGCGGGCGTTTCAGTTACCCAGCACGATTGGCTGGCTGGACGAGCTATCATTAGGGCAACGCAAGAAGTTCATCATCAGCTTTGGGCTAGCCACCAACACAAGTGTGCTGCTTATGGACGAACCCACCAACGGCCTCGACATTCCATCAAAAGCGCAGTTTCGGAAGGTAGTGTCGGCGGCCCTTTTGCCCGACCGGCTCGTGGTCATCTCCACCCATCAGGTACGCGACCTCGACGCGCTGATCGACGCTGTGGTACTGCTCAACGACCACGAGTTGCTGCTCAACGCGCCACTGGAACAGGTAAGCCAACGCCTCCGCTTCGAGATCTCAGGCCGCGACCTCCCCGCCGACGTGCTCTATGCCGAGCCCAGCCTGCGCGGCCACGCCATCGTACGCGAAAACGTCGATGCCGCCGACGACACACCCATTGATCTAGAGCGGCTATTTAACGCCGCCATCAGCAGTCCGCAACGCATGAAAACCCTTTTTCCGGCCCAAAAACGATGAACCAGACTTTTTCTCTGACCCGCCTTGCCCGCCTCAACAGCTGGTTTTGGGCTATAAAAGGCCGCACGTATCTGGTGGCCGCCGGGGGCATTCTGATCCTGATCTGCTGTATGCTTTCCGGAGTTTTGTTCTACGGAAAAGACGTTAACCTGGACATTCAACGCAACAACGTGGTCTGGTTTAATTTTCTGGCGGTAGCCGTCGTTGCCATCATTAGCAGCGACGTGTTCAGCCCGGTGTTCCGGCAGGAGTCGGCCATTTCGTACCTGATGATACCGGCTTCGCGCACTGAGAAATATACACTCGGCGTTGGCTATTGTCTGCTGGCATTGCTGCTCCTTACGGTTGGCTACTTCAGCTACGAGGCTATTGTATTCAGCATCGCCAATAAACGATTACCCGCCAACACAACCAACCGCTATATATCCTCAATTCGCTACGCAGCTACCCGAACAGATTTTAGCCTGCTTTTGGCGATGGCCTACGCATTTCTGCTGGCAATGGCCATTGGCTTGTTAGGAAGCTTCTATTTCCGGCGGGGAGTGCTGGCCCGAAACATCGGCGTGGCGCTGGGTGTCCTGCTAGGCATCAGCTTCCTGAACTACGGTATTATCAAGCTGTTTTTCATGGATGTAGACCTGAGCGCTCCCGTACTATTTCTGCCCGCTAGTGTGTCGTGGAGTAGCGGATCGGTACAATTAACCACACCTCAATGGCTGTTCTACGGTGCTTATGGCCTGATCCTGATTGCACTTTGGCTTATCGGCCGCATCCGGTTTAATGAACTCGAACGGTAAACAACAGTATGGAATTTAACGATAAACAACCTATCTACCTGCAAATCGCCGACTATGTCTGCGAGCAGATTCTTCAGCAGGCCTGGCCCCCCGGCGAACGTATTCCGTCGGTGCGTGACCTTGGCTCGTCGCTGGAGGTAAACCCCAACACGGCCATGCGGGCCTTTGATTACCTGCAACAGCAGGGCATTTTATTTAACAAACGAGGTATGGGCTACTACGCCGCCGACGATGCCCCCGACCAGGTACGTGCCATGCGCCGCGCCCGCTTTCTGGATGTGGAACTGCCCGACGTGTTCCGCACCATGACCCTGCTGGGCATCACTATCGCTGACATCGAAACCCGCTTTACTGCTTTCACCCAAGCCACTTCCGCCGCATGAAACTCAGCCTGAAACTCCTCATCGCGCTAACCCTAACGCTCATCGTGGGCATGTTTGGCGCGGCCATCTCCATGCGCCGCCAATATGATTTGCTTGATAAATCAGACCCGTATGCCCGCTGGCAAAAAAAGTCATTGCCTGCTTTTTCGGTGGTAGAGATCACCGGACCGTCCTCGGCTATGGTACAAATTGAACCGGGCAAAACGAGCCGCCTACTGATCGATTCATCCCTGAATCATTCAGGTAAAGATGGGTACACGTACCGAGTGCAACATGACACATTATTCATGCATATGACACCCGTAACAGACTGGAATTTCCGGCCCGAGGACGATGATGATAACTGGCATGGGGTGCAGTATGTGGTGCAAGTACCTTCGCTAAAAGCTCTTTTGACGGTTAACGCATATTGTCAACTGTGTGATGTCATCACCCCTACACTTACGCTGCAACAAAGAGGCATAGGCGGGCGGTTAACCCTAAATCATGTGCAGACAAAATATCTAACTGCTTCGCTATCAGGCCGCAATCAGCTTACCTTTCAGGAATTTAACAACCAAATTGCTCAAGCCAATATCACCGTTCGCGACAGCGCTCGTCTGCATCAATACAGCAATTTTAGCAACGGTCTTACCTTGCAAGCTGACTCAACAGCCCAACTTCGGTTGACGGGCAAGGCGTTACGGCAGGCGAAGGGAGGGGTTAAGTGAAGAATGGCTTCGCGTAGTAGTGTGGCTTCGCGCTCGGTGCCCTTCGACAGGCTCAGGGTGACAGGGAAGTTGAGTGATTCCAAAGAGTTGAGTCAAGGTTGTTGTCACCCTGAGCGGAACGGTCCGCCGCTGCGGTCGAAGGGCACCACGCGCGAAGCCATTCTTTTACTTCCCTAGTCCCAACTTCCCCAACAAATCGGCTTGAGGAAGCAATTGGAGCCAGGAGCAAAGCAGCAAGATCGTCCACCAAAAGCCCAGTTGGCGACGGCTGATGACATTGGTCCAGCGGCTGAAGTATTGGGCCAGAAGCCAGAGAAACGGTAGCGTGACGGGGGCCATCAGCCGGGCGTTGGGACCGTTGAACGGACTGAACAACCGCATAGTAAACAGAATAGTGAGGTACACCCCCGCCGAGAGAAGCAGCCAGTTTAGCATGGCTTTTTCGGCGGGAAGTTCATCGGGAAGTGTGGCTCTTTTTTCCCAAACAATCCGCCAACCCCAGCTACCCAGACCGAGTTGAATGACCAGTCCCAGCCAAACCAGGCTGGTGGGTTCGCCAATGACATAATCGCGAAGCAGGAGTAATTCGTTGGGCAGAGCAATGGCAATCAGCAACAGTTTGTCCCAGATGGTTTCGGCAGTCTCGTAAAAGCGTTCGCCGCCATAGGCCGAGGGCGTAATCCGGGCGTTGAGGTAGAAGTAACCCAGCATTAACCCCACCGAAAAAGCCACATACAGTACATCAGGGCCAATTCGCTGCCTGAACACGTCGCGGCTGGCCTGCCCGTAGGCTCCACGTGTATAGGTCCACAACGCCTGTAATCCATACACGATGACCACATACCCACCCACATAGCGGAGTAAAAAAAGGCCCATTGTTACTAGCAGCAGCCGGGCGGCAGTGGCATAGGTGGGCAATGCGGTCTGGTGGCCCATAAACCACGCCCATTCAAGCAGCAGCACCAGAAAAGTCCACTCCGACCAGGTATAGGTGAGGATACGGACAAACCCACCGAGCAGCAGCACCGACCCTACCCAAACGGCCCGCCTTGCACCCAACCGTCGCCGCCAGATGAGCAAAAAAACGGCCACCAGCCCCACGTTAAGCACTTTTGAGGCCACCAGCAACGACAGCCCCGTCGCTTTGGCCAGCAGCCCAATCAACAGCGGATACCCCAGCGGAAAGGTACCGTCCCAACCCGTGCTGACGTGCCCATACCGATTACCATCCAGCCCTACAAGCCAGCCCGCAAAGGCGAGATAGTAGGTTGAATCGGGGCTGGTGAACTGGTTGGGATTAACGTAGCTCAACCCACCAATCAGCCCGGCCACTAGCAGCCAGATAGCGAGAAGCAGCAGGTCGTCTTTAGTAGGTTTGGGCATTTTTTTAGCTGGATGTAGTGGGGGTGTGGCTGTGGTGGGGTGTGGCTTCGCGTAGTAGTGTGGCTACGCGCTCTAAGCCCTTCGACAGGCTCAGGGTGACGGCGACGTTGAATTAACTCGAGAAGATTGTTCTATTGGCCTGTCACCCTGAGCCTGTCGAAGGGCCTAGAGCGCGTAGCCTAGAGCGCGAAGCCACACCCCACCACAGCCACACCCTACCACAGCCACCTCTAAGCCCCCCTACCGCGTCACCATAATGCGCCCTGTCAGGTTCGATTTGGTGCCATCAGCAAATGGCACCTGTCCGGGAATGTCGAGGCGGTAGAGGTAGATGCCGTTCGGCAGGCGACCGTCGCCGCTGGTACCATCCCAGTAAAATTCATTGGTGCCAACGACAACAGGCTGGCTAAGCGTGCGGAGTTCGCGGCCCGTGATGTCGAAGATCCGTAGCGTGGCGGGGGCTGTAGGTGCCTGGGCACCCGTCAGCGTATAGCGCAGTACCGTGCTGGTAACGAGCGGGTTAGGCGACACAGCCAAACCAGACAACGTCGACTCACCTTTCACCTGAAACCGGATGGCGTAGGGCTGGGCGCGGTTCCCGCTGAGATCGCTGCCATACACCTCCAGCGTGTACGCCCCGTCGGGCAGGGGCTGCGCGGGGCGGTAAGTAAGCGCGAATTTTCCACCCACAGCCGACCATGACGCCGTGGCCGACGAGAGGGGCAGTTTGTCGAACGGGCAGGGCTGACCCGCGCAGGGGCGTTGCAGGTACAGTTCCAGACCGCTGGGGTCGGTGCGCAGAAGCTTGGTATTTTCGTCGGCCACCAGCACCTGAATCTGGGGTTGTGGGGCCACGTAGGCTTCGTTCTGAATCCGCCGCCCGTCGAATGATACTTCTACCACCGGGGGCGTATTGTCCACGTCGAACGGCAGGTTTGCCACTTGCCCATCACTCTTGATTTGCAGCGTATTGTTGTCCACGCGCTCTTCATCCAGCTGACTGTCGGCGTTGGCGAACAAGTCGAAATAGGTGTCGGTCAGGCGGGCTACCTTCAGTTTCACGCGCAATGTATCGGCATAAGCTGAGGCATTCATGCGCTGCCTGGTTTCGAGCAAAAGCTGCCCGTTGGCGGCGTATTGGCGTATTCTGACGTCGGGGCGGATACCCGTGCCCCGGCCCAAGTTAATCGAAACAGCCTGGATCATAACCGAGTCTTTCACGGTTTTTACAGCTACGCCTTTGTCGGAAAAAGTAAGGTCGGGTTTGGCAAACGGAAACAACCGCACAGCCGGGTCGCCCTGAAGGGTGATCTCTTCGGCAGCAGCCTTATCGAACACCGACGTGTTGGCAGCCATGTACCGACCAATGGCTTCGACCTGAATTTCGCCGAAGGTTTTGGCCTGATACAGGCTGTCGGCCATCACGGCGTAGAGGTTGTCGGAGTAGGTTTTCAGGGCACTGGCAAAACCGTTGTGGGTGTGGGCCAGGCCTAAAATCGCGCCCCGGTCGGGTGTGAGCACCCAGTCGGTTACGAAGGTTTTTGGGCCAAAATAGAAGTTGCCCGACGCGCAGCCATTGGCTAACAGCAGGGGATACAGGCCTTTGTTGCGGTAGCCCAGCCGGTCGTTGCTGACGTAGCCAATGTCAATATCGGAGATGTCGAGGCTGGAGTGGCCGAACATGGAAATGATGCCCAGCCCCCGGTTCACCTGGGTCGTCACCGAAATAGCCTCGGTGGGGTCATCGGTTTGCTTCGAGACCGTTTCCACGTTGGCACAGACGTATTTAGCTGTAATGCTCCGCCCAAACTCGTCCACAAATGCCCGGAACAGGCTTAGTTCATAAGCCGATTTGCCCCCGCTGAGGTGCAACATCTGCTTCCGCCAGGCAGCGGTGGCGGGCGCGGCTTCGTGCTCTTTTACTTTGTTTAAATAGTCAAGCACTTGTCGGGGTCGCGTCACGTTGAGCCGCCCAACCGACAGGGCCGGTACGTAGGGTGCCTTGCCATTCAGTCCCGTCACCAGGGCCAGGTCAGACCCCGGCCAGCCGCCGCTGGGAATCATATCGAGGGTGTCGGCATTAGCCAGTCGGCGTACCCCCTGCGGATCGCGCGACCGGCCAACCAGCAGCAGGTGTTTAGCGTTGCCATTGCTGGTCAGATAATCGACCATGCGCCGGATGGCCAGTGGTGAGCGTTCGCCATAACCAAACTGATTGTATACCTGGTGAATGTTCAGGGTCAGGGTATCATGACTTCCGCCGGCCTTCGAAGCGCGGTAGGCGGCGTATGCCTGCACAGCATCGGGCGAGTCGGCTATGGGCGTGCGGGCCATGGGGTGGGCTACGATGATGAAGCTGGCTTTGGCGGGATTAATAGGCCGAAAAGCAACCAATCTCACGGAAGGCACGGGCAATATCACGCTGGTTAGCAGCAATTTACGCCCTATAGTAGCCTCGCGCACCACGCTCGAAAAGGTGCCGTTCACCAGCGTTCCCGACAGCAACGATGTCTGGCCGGGTGTGGTAACGTCATACACGCGGGTGTTGGCCGCCACGTTGGTCAGTCGTAGCAACGCCCGTCCACCCGGTGCCGGATTCAACCGAAACTCGCGGTACGTTTCGCCAGCCATGCTAAGGGTGTGGGGGTAAACGGCCCGCAGATACGCCATCGACACTTCGTCGTTTTCATTCTGCGGACTCAGCGCACAGACCACCCGCCCCCCATCAGCCACGTCGCTCGCCAATAGCGGCACGGTCAGGGTGTAGGGATCGTAATTCTGGCTTTGAATGGGTTCCAGAATGCGCGGACTACCGCCGGGGCCAACCTGCACGTTGACGGTATGCGCCGCGGGCGTCCGACCAATTAATTGTGTGATCAACGTGGGCTGGGCCAGTGTGGTACTCAGCACGTTGGTGAGCGTAATAGCCTGTGCGTAGCTCGTTTTAGGTCTGATGCTATTGCCCATCCAACCCTCCCCTACGTCGTAGGGCGACAGGATAGCGCCATTGCCGTACCAGGCTCCCAGCGGGTAGATATTGCCCGCCGGGTAGGAGTCGTTGAAATAGCGTAGTTCTTCCGCCCACACATACGGTTCGGGGGATAGTGCCGACGTACCCGTTCCCGCGTCCAGATCAGTATAGCGGACCATACGTTTCCCCCCCTGCGCATCGAGGCGGGTGGTTAGGAAAAAGGCGGTGCTGTCGGAATAGAGGCTGTAATAGGGGTTGGGCTGCGCCGAGGCCGGGCGGTAGAGCGTGGAGTCCTGCACACCATCATTACCCCGGCCCAGAAACTCGACATAGTCTGTGGCATCGAACTTACCGTCGGACTCACCTTCCACCCAAATAGCCTGTTCGGTGCCCCGGTGAAAGAGTTGCAGCTTTTGGGGATCGAGGTTTGTTACGGGCAGGCCGGCCTTTTGCAAATCGCTGTAAGTGAGGCGATAGAGGCCTTTTTGGGCAATGGGTATTCTGTAGTATGTCTGCTGTGGGTTGATCCATTCGTTGCCAAAGACCACCTTTTGGGCCTGGGCAACGGAACCGGATAGTAGCAGAAAGAACAGGTAAACATATAGTCTCATACGGTGGCTTTAAAAACAGCAACAAGTTACGAGTACTGATTGACGAAGCATGAATGACGACATACGATTTATTGCGGTACACCATACGTATCTCAATTCGCTCCACCAAAACGCCTACTGCAATTATGCCATTTGTATAGTGTATATTTACCATCATTAACATCAACCGACTTGCGCCATGCACGTTGTCTTACCCGTTACCAACCTAATACGGCAGGCCCGGCAGGGGGTTCTCCGCCGTCGGGTTGATGAGGTGGCCCGATTAGTTGGGCTAACCGATAAAGAAATGGCCCATATACTGAATATGTCGGTCAGGGGACTGCATGGTAAAGCAGCAACCGACTTTCTCAGCCTGGCTGCCAGCGAACGTCTGTTATTGTTGGAGCGGCTGGTGCAACATGGTTTAGCTGTCTTCGACAACCGAGCCGATCTGCTCGGTCGCTGGCTCCGCACGCCGCTGGCCGAATTGGCGTACCGCGAAGGACTTGACGAGTCAACCGATACACCCGCGCCACTATCCATTCGAGAAATGGGCAGCTTTGCCGAACCCGCTGCCCGCTATATGGTTGCCGGCGAACAAGTAAACTCCCCCTCGAAACTAGTACCGCAATCGCCTCTTGCCGTGCTGGATACCGTGTCGGGGTTTTCGCTGGCCGACGACGTGCTGGGCCGCATTGAATGGGGTATAGTCGGATAAGCCGGGATGGACGTTTATCGAATTAATAAAGAACCTTGGCACACTGACCCGTTATCTGTTGTTGGGAGTCACAAGTTTGGCGGACGCTGGAATCCTAAGGGCACAGGTATTTTATATACGAGTCGCACACCCGAACTGGCTCTGCTGGAAACCCTGGTCCACTTGCCGCCAATCACATTAGCCGAACTGCCCCAACTCTGGTTGAGTACCATTCGCCTACCTGACGATGTACCCGACGCAGTTTTCTGGCTCGACCCTACCTTGATGCCCGCACACTGGAAGTCCTCCAGTACACTAGCCGATACGCCATTCATACTGAATGAGTGGATACAGCAGCCGTTCTGCCTGGCATTGGGGGTCCCTTCCGTTATTCTAAACATGTCTTATAACCTGTTGCTGAATCCGCTTCACCCGGCTTTTGCGCATGTCAAGGTGATGAGTCAGGTGGCTATCCAGATTGATGCCCGATTATGGTGAACGGATTTATCCCCCACTCCACCCGTCATTTTTACCATTTATCCAACAAATGGACATCTTTATGTGTAGGTACCTTGCATCACAAAGTACCTTATGCTACATTTGACACATCGGTTTTGACCTATGACCCCATACGGATTATGAACATCGAAAACGCGCAGGTCCAGATGCGCAAAGGCATACTGGAATTCTGTATTTTACACATCATCTCGCGGGGTGAAATTTATGCCTCCGATATGCTCGACGAGCTAACCTCGGCCCGAATCATGGTGGTTGAAGGTACGCTCTACCCCCTGCTCACGCGGCTTAAAAACGCCGGCCTGCTCGACTACAAATGGGTAGAGTCAACGTCGGGACCGCCGCGCAAATACTACGTGCTCACCGAGTTGGGCCGCAACTCGCTCGACGCCCTCGACGAAACGTGGCAGGAACTATCTGAATCGGTCGACCAGATTGTGAGCCACACCCGCCAGAACGGCCATGCCACCAGTACCCCCGCGCAAGTGTCGGTGGTGGTGCAGCCCGCGCCCAAAGCCGAACCCGCCGCCGGGCCAACTCCCGACAAACCAGCCGATTCTTCATCCGTCGATATTGTAGTGCCTCAACCTAAGCAAGACCAATAACCTCCCCAACGATCATGAAAAAGACCATCAGCATCAACATCAGTGGGGTAATATTCCACATTGAAGAAGATGGCTACGAGAAGCTTAAGGGCTATCTGTCGTCTATTCAGCAGTATTTTTCAACCTACGAGGACAGCCAGGAAATTGTAACGGATATTGAGAACCGCATTGCCGAAAAGCTACTCAAAACCCTCAAAGGCGACGATAAAATTCCTGCCCGACAGGCCGTTACCATTGAAGATATCAACGGCCTGATTGCCCAGATGGGTACCGTAGCCGACTTTGAAGCCGTTGATAACGAAGACATTCTGGTAGCCAGCGGCAGCCGGGCTAAAACAACGACGGCCTCCTCAACCAGTCAACCCCGCATTGGCACCACCCGGGCGGGCGCGTATGGCAGCGGGCCGGGCGCGGGCCAAACCACCGATGGCAGTAGTGCCGGAAGTAGCAACGCTGATTACGACCCCAGCACGGGCAAAGCGCAGACTGCCTACGACTACAATGGCCGCAAACTAGCCCGCGATCTGCGCCACAAAACGCTGGGTGGCGTGGCAGCAGGACTGGCCCATTATTTCCGCATCGACCCCGTCTGGATGCGCGTGCTCCTGATCGGTCTGGTCATTGGTTTTCCAGCCCTGGGCGGTGCGCTGCACGGTAGCGAAGATTTCTTCGGGTCGCTCTCCGGCATCACGGTGCTTGTCTATATAATGCTCTGGATTTCCCTGCCCGGCGTGACCACGCTGGAAGAAGAAAAAGGCATTAAGAAATTCTACCGCAACCCCGACAACAAAGTACTTGGCGGGGTGGCATCCGGTCTGGCCGTTTATTTTGGTCTGGACACCGGCGTGGTGCGGTTTGCCATGGTAGCCAGTGTCTTTTTATTCGGCTTTGGTGTGCTGGCCTACATCATTGTCTGGATGGTGGCCCCGGAAGCCCGTACACTCACTCAGAAGATGGAAATGGCGGGACAACCCATCACGCTCAGCAACATCGAACATAGCGTAAAAAGTAACCTCAACATTTCGGAAACGGCCCCAGAGGGTGGTTTTACGCAGTTGCTGCTGTTTCCCTTCCGGGCCATTGCCGCCATTTTTCAGGCCATCGGCCGGCTGCTGGGCGGCACACTCAGCGGGTTGGGCAACGTGCTACGCATCCTGTTTGGGCTTACCATGCTGTGCATGGGCGTTGGTTTCATGATCACCTGTCTTGTGTTTCTGGGCTTTGGGGTAGGCATCATCAACGGGGTACATGTCGGCCCCGGCGATGATCCGGTCTGGACGTCGCTGCTACGCGAAGATGGCAATTTCATAACGTTGCTGGCGGCATTTGGGGTCGGTTTTCTGCCCAGCCTGGGCCTGGCGCTAACCGGTCTGCTGGTGATGACGCGTAAGGCATTGATCAGCAGCAGCGCAGGTCTGAGTCTGTTGGGGGCCTGGGTATTGTGCGGTGTGATCTTGGCCGTAACGGTGCCACAGGTGGTCAGTGAGTTTAGCAAGAACGGCACCGCCGAAGTAACGCAGGTGATTAACCCGACAGGTACGCCCACGTTTGTGATGGACAATGCCGATGATGACAATAATTTCCGGCCCAACATCGAGCTTCAGGGTTACACTGGCAACGAAATCAAGGTTGTCACGCTCGCTTCGGCCCGCGGAAGCAGTCGCCGGGAGGCGCAATCGCAGGCGCAACTAATTCAATATAAGCCTGTTGTTACCGACTCACTGGTGAAATTCAGCCGTGAATTTCTGCTACCCGACAACGCTAAATTCCGGGGGCAGCACGTGAACGTAACGGTCTATATTCCCTACGGACGGCCCTTCCGCCTATCAAACGATGCAGCGCATTTCATCCAGAACCGCTTCGATAACAAGGAGTTCGACAACATCGAAAACAAACGGTGGCAGTTTACGTCAACGGGTCTGGTAGGCATCGGCTTCGAGCGGACGCTGGATAAAGAAGATACTAACAACAACGAGAGCGATGAGTTGGGCGACACGGACGACGTAGACGTGAACACCGACGGCTCGGAAACGAAGACGCTGGATCTTGGACCAAACCCCAGCGACGGCATACCGCGCTCGGTGGCTATTGCAGGCAACTTCGCCGTACGTTTTCAGAGAGGCAACCAGCTCAAAGCCGTAGTCGACGGTAACAGTCAGGAAGCACTGGCCAACGTAAGCCATACCAACGAAGACGGTACACTGCGCATTGAACAACGGGGCAACGACCAGGGTCAGCGTATGGGCATCACCATTACCCTCCCCTCACTCGAAATCCTGCGGCTGTCGGGTGGTTCAGAGGCCCGAATGACCGAGTTCGACGCGCTCGATAAACTGACCATCGACCTGTCGGGCGATAGCAAGGCGCTGGTGAAGACGAACGTGAAAACGCTGGTGGCCGATCAGACCGGGGCATCACAACTTATTCTGCGCGGACAGGCCGATAAGGTAACGGCTGCTCTGTCGGGAGCCAGCAAGCTCAACGCCAGACAGATGCGCGTACAAACCGCCGACGTGTCGGCTACAGGGGCCAGCCGGGCCAGCTTCGACGACGTAAAAAACCTGACCAAAAACACCTCCGGCGCCAGCCGCGTGGACCAACGTAACCGGGAGGATTGAGTATCTTTACAGTGATCAGCGAACAGCCATCAGTGATCAATTATCTGTGTTGGCTGTTCGCTGATAATTGATCACTGATAACTGTAAAAGACCCATGCCAACTTGGTTTATCGGCAAAATACGCTACCAACAAACCGACGATTCTGTCGCCGTTGACACCCAAAAAGACGGTTCGCCGGAAGCACCCAAACAGAAAACCGTCAACGAAACGTACCTCATCGACGCTGTTTCCTATACCGACGCTGAAGCTCGCCTCTACCGCATCGTTGCCGACAACACGCCCGATTTTGAGGTTACCGCCATCCGCCCTATGCGCCTGAGCGACGTATTTCACATCGAAGGCGGCGACAACTGGTACAAGTGCAAAACATTTTACATGACCGAAGACGACAAGGGAAGGCAGAAGAAGATTGTGAGCAATATGCTTATCAACGGAGCCAACCTCCGCGAAGCCCATCAGCGCCTGACCGACAACCTGAGTCAGATGCTGGTACCCGTTGAAATCACCGATATCAACCTGACGCCCATTTTGGAAGTGGTGCCTTACGAGGCCTTGGAGCCCGAAATTCCTGCCAACCTGAAACCATTGGCACAAGTACGCGCCGAAGCCGCTGAGGCTGCTGTGTAACGGAGCTTACTGTTTTGTGTTTCTTCCTAATCCCGCAACGGCGGACCGCTCCTCTCGTCGGGATGAGGAAGAAAAATCAAAAAGGGCCACTCCTGCGCAGGAGTGGCCCTTTTTGATTTTTATAATGAATGATTAGGGTAGGAGTAGCTTCGCGCTTGTGGCCCTTCGACAGGCTCAGGGTGACAGAAAACTTGAATCAACTCAAGAATCTGTCTTATTGGCCTGTCACCCTGAGCCTGTCGAAGGGCCACAAGCGCGAAGCTACTCCTACCAAAACCCCTCACTGTTGTAGCCATGACCATTGTTCCTTCAACTCGGCAACACGGCCCGGTGGGTCCACCACGTTGTGAATTACGGTCCGGCGGCGGTAGAACAACAGCGTCGTGCCAACGGCGGGATTGATGTTGTAGAGAAATGCAGTGCTTTTGTGCGCTGGCGAAGGCACATACAGCACGGCCACGTGGCGCAGGTGATTTGCCTGGGCAAACTGCTCAAGCTGGCGCTGTACCTGGTTAGCAGGCAACTTGTCTGGATTGGTATAAATCATAAATACCCTCATTGGCTTTGCTGCAGGCCGCTCCAGCGCGGTTTCCCAGAACCGAACCAGGCGCTGCACTGTATCGGAGTGGATGGAGCGCGTCCAGATTAGTACGCCCTGCCCTTGCCCGTAGGCGCACATGGGACAGGTACGTTTGCCCCGGTCGGCACCCCAAACGTGATGAGGATCGAACGCAGGACAAGCATCCCCCACCAATAATCCTGACTGCCTGCCCGCCCGGTCATACTGCGGCAACAGCCTGATTATCCGTCCACCAACCAGTGTGTTGCCCCGTTTGGCCAGTTTAACGCCATCGTAGCGCAGAAACCCCTCCTGCTCTTCGACGTTGCTCCAATAGGATTCCGTGAGCAGCGGGTCGTCGGCAAAGACAAAATCGTTGAGGTAATAACAGGTCCGCTGGGAAGGAGCTTTCACCCAAAAATGAATATGCGCGGGGATGCGCTTGTCAGGATAGGCACCGGGCCGGATGGTATTGATCTGGTAACGTCCCTGCTGATCGGTTTTGAGCCACCCCCGGCAGTAACCATGCCACCAGGCGTGCGATGTTCGCGGTTCGGTGCCCAGTTTGGCGTACCGCCCCGACGCGTTGGTGTGGTAAAAATACATCAGCACATTACGGGCCGGGGTACGTCCGTCTGATTCGTAGACAACACCAGACAGTTGCAGCCGCTGACCGGTAGCGGTATCCGGAGCAACTCGCGTTTGCCAATGGGTAGGTCGTTGTTCGTCAAACACGCAACAGTCGCATGTAGGCGGCTCGGCAACGGTGCTGGCGGCGGCTTGCTGCGCCATTAAGGGGGCTGGAATAACCAGCCAACACCACATAGTAGTCAGGAGAAGACGCATAGCCGCATTGTTTTTTTGGCAAAGCAATGCGGCTATATCGCTGCACCCAAAAACAGTAGACCAACGCCCAATAAAGTAGATAAGGCCCATACGTGTAGTTGGTCTATCTTATTGGCCGTTGGTCTAAAATAGCAGGGGGCCACCTCAGCAATGGTTAGTTTTATACTGATTTTCTATATCCGCCATGCCTTTTTTCAGTAGCCACTCCACTCGCGTTAACCAGTTCACGGGCCTGTTCTGGACGGCCATTACGCTTATCTTTCTCTATGAACGCACATACCTGATTCAGAAAGCCGGGCTACCTCACTTCATCGAATGCGCGATTATTCGGGTTGGGTTATTGTTGCTTCTCTGCCAGTTTCATCTCAAAGTACTGCGTCCCCGATTTTATCAGAAAAAAAGATACTGGCTCTACGTCGGGCTGCTCGGCGTGTCGGTAATAGGCTACCTGATAGCGCAGGGGCTATATGATCACTACCTGTTTGGCTACGTCATTGGCGATCAATACCGACGCGGCTTGTTGCAGAACCTGCCCTACAACCTGCTGACTACTGCCTGGTACCTGTTGCTTACAACGCTGATTGCCCGTGCTTCTGCTGTCGGGCAACCGGCAGTGGCACCTGACAGCCAAACGGCAACCTCACCGACCCAGACTGTACTCATTAAATCGGGAACGCAGTGGATTCACCTGCCCATCAACGGTATCTACTACGCGCAGGGGCTTAAAGACTACACCGTCCTGTACACCGACACCGGCAGGCATATCGTGAAGGGTTCGGTGGGGAAATTGACCGGGCAGTTCCCACCCGATCAATTCGTCCGTATTCATAAATCGTATTGGGTAGCGTGGCAGCACGTTTGTTCGGTGTCAGCATCGGGCATTACCCTGCCGACGCAAACGTTGCCTCTGGGCCGTACCTACGCGAGCACCATACTGAGCCGGTGGCGGCAGCAGGCTACTTCAGTTCGTGAAAAACCAGTACTGGTACCTGCGCCGATGACAGCAGTTTTTCCGTAGGATCGGTGCCCATGAGGCCACCCAGAAAGCCCGTTTCTTTGCGTTGGACCACAAACAGATCAGGATGCGTTTCGTCGATCTGTTCGGGCGTAATCACAGTCAGGTGCGCATCAAACGCGTCGATGATGGGTTTGGTCTGGTCCGTCACGATTTGCTGGGTGATACCTTGCTGCAACACATAGGCCACGGTTCCGATATGCGCCGACCCTCGCTCTTCTTTCTGTCCAATAAACAATACCGGGCATGATGCCTGACGGGCCACGTCGGTGGCCGCACTACCTACCAACCGGTCGAAAAAGCCGGTAGCGGGGGTGCGATGCGTGATCAGCAAATCAGGGTTATATAGTTTGGCGGCGTCTACAATCTCGTCTTCGATAGACCCCACGCGCCATTCACCCACGGCGTCGAGGCCCTGCGCCCGGAGTTGTTCAACCATATCGGTGAGGTGCTGCTGGCTGATGGTTTCGAGGTCCATAGCCGCTACCGTGCCAACGCCGGGGTCGTTGAACGTGGGCAGCGTGGCGTCGGCCACCACGGGCTGATACACGTGCAGGACAATAATTTTAGCGTCATAGGCCTTGGCCATCATCCGCAGGTAGTCGGCGGTGAGGGGCGATTGGGCCAGAAAATCGGTCGGAAAGAGAATCGTTTTCATGTAGTGCTACGGCCCGGAAAAGGGCGGTTTATGACCAAGTTAAGCCATTAGGGCTCTACTACCAAACTCCCTAAACGCCCCGATGGTTACGAAGGCCCCTCACCTATATACGCGCTGCTGGCTGGCACGTAAGTTGATGTAACTCGCCCAATAACCCATCACTCCATGCATTCTCGCTTCATCACCTTTGGCTTGGCGGCCTTGGCCGTGCTCATCACGGGTCTGGTGTTCATCAACGCCGTCCACAACGGTATCACCAACTGGGACGACCCCGATTACCTGACGAATAACCCCCTGCTCGACTGGCGCAAAACGCCGTTGCGCGCCTATTTCACTACCGTCATTTCGGGCAACCGCCACCCGCTCACCATGCTCTCGCTCAGCCTCGACCATGCGCTGGGCGACACCTCGCTGGGGCAGTATCACCAAACGAATCTGCTGTTGCACCTGCTTAATGTGGGGCTGGTGTTTGGCCTGTGCTGGCAATGGTCGGGCGGGAGCCGGCTGGTGGCTTTTTTGGTGGCCTTGTGGTTCGGCATTCACCCCATGCATGTGGAATCGGTGGCGTGGATTTCGGCGCGGAAAGACGTGCTCTATACCGCTTTTTTCCTGCTGTCGCTCATCAGCTACTGGCGGTTTCTGGACCATAAAGCGTGGAGTTATCTGGTGCTGAGCCTGCTGGCGGGTGTGCTGGCTAATCTGGCTAAACCCGCCGCCGTTATCCTGCCCGTGGTGCTTGTTCTGATCACTTTTTGGCACGATAACAAGCTCACCGTCAAGGCTATGCTGCCTACCATTCCGTTTTTTATGGTGTCGGTCATCGTGGGCTGGCTTACGCTAGCGTCGCAGGCATCGGCGGCGGCTATCAACGAGCATTACAGCGGTTGGGAACGCATTCAACTGGGTGGCTACGCGCTGGTTAACTACGTAGCCAAGGCAGTTTGGCCGGTTGGTTTGTCGGCGCTCTACGGCCGTCCGGGGGCGGGCGCGGCGTTCCCGTGGTTCTTTCTGGCAGCAACGGTTGTTAGTGTGGTGGGGCTGACTCTGCTAGGCTGGCTGTATGGTCGGCAGGTACGGCTAGCACCAAAAAGTGATGCCGCATGCTGGTTTTTTGGCGGGGCCTTTTTCGTCGTAAACCTGGCCCTGACGTTGCAGCTCATCAAGGCGGTGGGCAGTGCCGCCTATGCTGACCGCTACACTTACGTGGCCTACATCGGGCTGTTTTTTGCCGTGGCCATGACCATTCAACGGCTGCGACGCCCGTCTCTCCGCCTGGCCGCAGTGAGCATGGCAGCAGTGTTTTCAGTAACCTTTGCCGGCCTGAGTTTCACCCGCGTGGGCATCTGGAAAAATGCCGAAACGCTCTGGACCGACGTGCTAAAAACGGGGCCGTTTTCAGCCACGGCCTACAGCAATCGCGGCCTGTTTTACGAACAAAATGACCGTCTGGAAGACG
Organism: Fibrella rubiginis; assembly: GCF_017353185.1. Lineage (GTDB taxonomy): Bacteria > Bacteroidota > Bacteroidia > Cytophagales > Spirosomataceae > Fibrella > Fibrella rubiginis. The sequence goes on from NZ_JAFMYV010000004.1 coordinate 137,299, forward strand.
CCCTGGCCGATTACAGCATGGCCGTTGCCAACGACCCACGCATAGTGTTCCGCGCCAACCGGGCCTATTTGCTCTCGAAACTGAACCGCCCCGACGAAGCCGTCGCCGACGCTGATTTTCTCCTCCGCGAAAACCCCGACAATGCGTTGGCACTCACCATCAAAGGCACCGCGCTAGTGGGTAAAAACCAGCCTGCCGCCGCTATCCCGCTACTAACCCGTTCGCTCAAAATCGACTCGACCTACCTCAACACGTGGGTCAATCTGGGCTCGGCTTATTTCACCAACAAACAGTATCCCGAAGCCATCCGGCACTACCAGAAAGCGGGCCTGCTCGACGGTCAGAACCCGGTTTTGTGGACGAATTTGGGCGCGGCGTTTCTGCAAAACAAACAATATACCGATGCCATTGCCGCCTGCCAGCGGGCTATTTCGCTGAATCCCGCCAACGGTCAGGCGCAGTTGTATGCCTGCTATGCCTATCAGAAAACGGGCAACATAGCAGAGGCCAAAGCCAGTGCTCAACAGGCGCAGAAGCTGGGGCAGGTGGTGGATGCGGGCATGCTGCAGGCTATGGGTCTGTAAAAGAAGGTGTGAAGGGTCGGCTTGTCGTGCTGGTTGGCGCCAGGTTGGCTACGCGCGGGTTGGCTTCGCGCGGGTTGCCCTTCGACAAGCTCAGGGTGACAGCCCATCTAATGCAGTTCAGGTAAATTGATTCTAGTTTCCTGTCACCCTGAGCTTGTCGAAGGGCCTAGAGCGCGAAGCCAACCCGCGCGAAGCCTATCAGCGCGTAGCCTATCAGCGCGTAGCCAATCCCTTGACACCTTACCGCTGCCTGCTGGCCTCAGACAGGGCTTTTCTCAGCGTCTCCTTATTCAAAAAAATCTGGCTTAGGCCTGTCGGTAAGCGGGTGTTGCCAACCAGGTTAACCGATTGCAGGTTGGGGGCAGCTAGAAGGGCATCTGGCACCGTGCGGAGGTTATTTTCCTCCAGATACAAGCTACTGAACAGCACCGTTTCCCAGTCAATATCGGCCAGTTGATCGATGCCGCAACGGACCATGCTCAGCCGATTGAGCTTGGGTAGCCGGGCGGTTTTACGGATGGCATCGGTACCATCGAACGCCTGCTGATTCTCGATGCGTATGTCCGTCAGCCCGGTGCAGAAGCCGATGCTGTCGGGAAGCAGTTCCATAGCGCCAAACGGCTGACTAGCCTCCGGGGCCATTTCGCCGTCAATATGCAGTTTGGTCAGTCGGTTAAGTCGACCGAGGCTGTTGGGTAAGCCAAGCAATTTCCGGCTGCGGACCGTCAGTTCGCGGAGGTTGGTCAGCTTACCCAGCTCGTTGGGCAACACCAGCAATTGAGGCATCTGAATCGTTAGCTCGCTCAGGTTGGCAAGGTGCGTAATATCATCGGGCAGCACCCGCAGCTGGGGCAATGTCAGGCTAAGTACCGTGAGCTTTTTCAACGAAGCCAGGCTAGCTGGCAACACCGTCAGCGAACTATCCTTGAGCACCAGCCGGTCTAGCTTTTGGCAGTTACCCAGTTCATTGGGCAACGATGTCAGCCGCCCGCCGGAAACGGTCAGTGTACGCAGGTTGGTCAACTGCCCAACAGAAGCGGGCAAGGCCCGCAGCCGGGTGTCGGTGAGGGTAAGGGTCTGGAGCGAATCCAGCTTGCCAATGGTTTCGGGCAGGGTTGACAGCGGATTGTTGTCTACCACCAGCGACAGTAGTTTTCGGCACTGACCAAGTTCATCGGGCAGAATCGACAGCTGGTTGTTCGACAAAAACAGGTGCCGTAACCGAAGCAGTTGGCCAATGCCAGCGGGCAGGCTATTCAGTTGGTTGTCATACAGCGCCAGACTTTCCAGCGACGGCAGATGCAGCAACGCGTCGGGTAAGGCAGCAAGCTGATTGTTACCCAAATTCAGCCGTTTCAGCGCCTTGAGCCTCCCCAGTTCAGCCGGTAACGTGCGCAATTTGTTGTGGTACAGATTCAATGCCGTGAGCGACGTCATGGCTCCGATGCTGGCCGGCAACGTAGTCAGTTGCGCATCGGGGATGCTCAATTCACGCAGGTTGGGCAGCGTGGTAAATTGTTCGGGAAACACCCCCAGCGAATCAGACTGGTCGACCGAAATGGTTTCGAGTTGGGTGAGCGCCGCCAACGACCGGCGCGAGGGCGGAAACCGACAGCCCGTTAGCTCCAGCGCCCGAAGACTGGGGTTATCGGCCATCCAGTCGAGGGTGGAGAGCAGGCCGTTTTCCAGAATTACCGCCTTTAACGACGATACCCCCGCCAGCACCGAGTCGATGGGAAAACGCGTACCAATAATGAAATGCAGGTCCAGCGTATCGAGCTGGCGAAGGTTGCCCAGCGCCAGCCCACCCAGCGCTGCATCGGTGATGCCGAAGCGCAGTTCGAGCTTGCGCAGGTTGGGCAACCGGTTCAGTGCTTTCGTCAGTATAGGACCGTCGCCGGTGTTGGTCATGTAGAGCGACGTAAGCTGCGAAAGGCCCGCAAACGCGCTGTCGAGGTTCGATACGCCACTGCCGTTGCTCAGGTGCAAGGTCTGTAGCTGGGTGAGTTGAGCCAGTTGGGCAGGCAACGGCAGCGGCTTTTGCGCGTTAACCATCCCATTGATCGTCAATTGCCTCAGCGAAGGGCAATGCACCAAAAGGTTGATACATTCCGCCAGTTCGTCGCCCGTGCCGAAGAAGGTTGCCGACCGCACTGTACTCAACTTAACCTCACTGCGCGTTGCGGTTCTGCCGGGCGTAGGCCGATTTTTAGCTTGACTATTCCGATCCGATCCAATGTTAATGTGGACCAGTTCGGGCCAGTTAGCCAGGGCGTGAAGCAGCGAGTCGAGGGCAGCAGGCGAGAAGCGGTTAGGCAATGACAAATTCAGTGAATGCACATGTTGTACGCGCCGTAGCACGGCCCAGTCGGTAGGTAGCTGACCAGCGGTGTCGAGTACTAGTTGCAGGAAAATGGGGTGTTTCGTTGTGTAGCTCCGTTCGGCCAGATCGGCCCAGGAGGTGTACTGCTTGAAAAACTCGTCATCACCAGCCCGAAAATAGTTGATGGAGCCGGCGGGCCCCAACTGCGGAAAAAAGTGCACTAGCTGCGGCTGATTATCGCGTACCACAGCCCGGCGTTGGCTAACCCCATAAAGCGACAGCAGGCAAAACAGGAGTATGAACAGACGAGGCATAGCGCACCGATGATGTTGTATTTTTGACCGAAAATTTCCGTGGCCCATGCCGCAATATATCTCCGATTACGCACAATGAGTAACCTTCTGGACGAAACCCCCACCCCCGCCCAACAGGGGTTTTTCTTTCCTGCCGAATGGCATCCCCACGCCGCCACCTGGCTCACCTGGCCCCATACCGAAGCGTCGTGGAGCCGGGAGCGCCTTGAACTAATGATGCCCGCTTATCTGGATTTCATAAAAGCCATCGCCGATAGTGAACCCGTCTGCATCAACGCCCATAACGAACTGGTTATGCAACAGGCCCGGATGCGGCTGCTCATGGCCGGGGCCAACATGGACCGCATTAAGCTCCTCCCCTTCCCTTCCAACGACTCATGGTGTCGCGACCACGGCCCGGCGTTCTTGATTAATCCCGCCAAAAAGGAGCGTATGATTGTCAACTGGGGCTATAACGCCTGGGGGGGCAAATACCCGCCCTACGACAAAGACAACCTGATTCCGACCGCCATTGCGCACTACCGGCACCTGGACTACGTGACGCCGGGTATCATTATGGAAGGCGGGTCGGTGGAGTTCAACGGGGCTGGAACGTTGCTCACCAGCCGCGCTTGTTTGCTCAACAAAAACCGCAACCCCAACCTCACCCAGGCGCAGATCGAGCAGTACCTCCGCGACTACTACGGTGTGCAGCAAATTCTGTGGGTAGAAGACGGCATCGTAGGCGACGACACCGACGGCCATATCGACGATACGGTCCGTTTTGTGAATGAAGACACGGTCCTGGCCGCGATTGAACACAACCCCGCCGACGCTAATTACGCGCCCTTGCAGGAGATCCACCACGAGCTTCGGCAAATGACCCTGCTCAACGGCAAGCCGCTCAACATCATCGAGCTACCCATGCCCGACCCCGTAGTGAGCGACGGGCAGCGGCTACCCGCTTCTTACGCTAACTTTTTGATTACCAACAAATCGGTGATTGTACCTACGTTCCGTTGCGCTAAAGACCAACCAGCCCTCGACATCATCGAGGGCTGCTTCCCCGGCCGCCAGATCATCGGCATCGACTCCACCGAAATCGTCTGGGGACTGGGCAGTTTCCATTGCCTGAGCCAGCAGGAACCGGGGGTTTAGTTGTCAGTTTTTTGTTGCTTTGTCGGCGTACCCCCCTTTAGGGCGGGGGGTACGCCGACAAAGCAACAAAAAACTCCAAATTAAAAACTCAAAGCGGTCCCGTTACCAGTTCGCCTTCGCTGGGGACGGGCTTTTTGTTGTCAGTGAAAAAGAACACGAACAGCAGCAGCACCACCCCGGCAATAACGGCGGGCACGGTCCAGAATTTGAGGTAGTCGATGCCGGTAGCCGTTTTGGCCCAGTCCTTCACCGCACCCGACAGATACGAGCCAATGCTCATGCCGATACCGTAGGTAGCCAACGTGATCAGCCCCTGGGCCGACGACCGGATATCGTCTCCCGCCTTATTATCGGTGTAGATCTGGCCCGTGACAAAGAAGAAATCGTAACACACGCCGTGCAGGATGATAGCCAGGTAAAACATCCAGACGCCCGCCTCGGCATTACCAAAGCCAAAAAAGAGGAAGCGCGCGATCCAGGCAATCAGCCCTACAATCAGCATTTTCTTTACGCCCAGCCGCATGAACGCCAGCGGAATCAGCAGCATGAAGCCCACCTCCGACACCTGCCCCAGCGACATTACGTTTTCTACATTTTTCAGGCCCGAATCTGTCAGCGCGGGGTTAGCCATCGCATAGTAGAATGACAGCGGAATACAGATCAGCACCGACGAGATAAAGAAAATCGTAAACGACCGGTCTTTGAACAGCTTAAAGGCATTGAGACCCAGAATTTGCCCCAGCGACGTGCTTTGGGTGGCCTTGGGTGGGGTGTTGGGCAGGAAAAATGAGAAAATGCCGAACGCCAGCGACGTATACATCGACAGCTTAAAAATCTCGACCTTATCGCCAAGACCGTAGTAACCGATGATGTTGGTCACGGCAATCCAGGCCAGCGTGCCCAGCACCCGAATGCCCGGAAACTGCTTTTCGGGGCTGCTCATCTGCTGCATGGCAATAGACGACGTCAGGGCCAGCGTGGGGGCGAAAGTGAGGCAGTAGACCAATAAAATCCAGAAAAACTGGTCGGCATCGTGCACGTCGATGAGGAAATAGAGTACGGCAGCTCCCAGCAAATTCAGTATGCCAAGTACGCGCTGAGCCGCAAAATACCGGTCGGCAATCATGCCCACGAAGAAGGGCGCGGCCAGCATGGCGAGCGAAAACGTGGCGAAGGCGGCACCCTGCTGTACGCCGGTGGCGCCCATCGTTTTCTCCATGTATTTGGTAACTTGTCCGTACCAGGCTCCCCACATAAAAAACTGGAGAAACATCATGGCCGACAATTGAAGGCGGGTCGTGATCGACATGCGTAGGAAGGTTGCGTTGAACGTTTGAGAGATTTGGCAATCGCGAATGTAGCATGACGAACGCAACAATGCTCACCAGCCGACACTACAAGTAGGATAGAATAATAACCTCCAGCCTTAAAACGGACTAACCCGGCCCCGGAAGTATGCTTCCTGAGCCGGGTTAGAAAAACGTACCGGAAACTGAAAACTACTAAGATGCCCGGCTGGTGCTTCCCTTTATAAGTGCGGCAATACCCAAAATAGCTATGGCACCCACGAATGAGGTCAGAATAGCGTCCAAAAGGCTGGTCGATTTGCCGAACACGAAACCACCGACAATACCACCGGCAATGCCAAGCAGGATTTCGACCAGGAGTGAGAATGAGAACCGCTTGAAAACCAGGTCAGCTAACCAGCCTGCAACGGCGCCTACGAGGATTGATGTTAAGATACCCATGACAGTTTTTCGTTTATGTTGAGTTGTTATTAAAAACAAGTTAACAACTGCCAATAAACGGGTTTGTTTATGACTCGAACGTTGAGCTTGGGCGTTACGTTAGTACTACCAACGGTAAATAAGTAATCTACCAGTCGTGTAGTTGATTGGTCTAAAATTGGACTATTACGCGCCGACGGCAGTTAATTTTAACGTTGATTAAAGCCTGATTCACTCGATTTTGTATCACATTTGTACTGCTGGAACGATCTCGTCTAATCAAATTCGCATTCAATCCCGGAATGAGTCTATTCGTAAAAAAGAGTTTGGCCGAACCAAATTCTTGTACTTAATTTAGACCTTGAACCGAGAGCTAAAAGCCACTTCGTACAACTTTTGCTGACTTGTCATCAATATGAAAAAATTGCAATGCCCCCGTTTTGAGTTGGGCGAAACCCTCACCCACGAGCAGAAAGCATTCTTTGATAAGCATGGTATTATCGTTTTCCCCAATTTCATAAAGCGCGACACCGTTACGCTTTTTCTTAGTGAACTAGCCCGGATTGAGCAGGAATGGATTGCTGAAGGGCGCGATAAGGTAAACGGCGTTCCCCTCAAATTCGGACGCGACGAAAATAATAACAAGGTTATTCAGCGTTCATGCTTCCTGTCGCACTACAGCGACGTGTTGCACGAATTCTTACAAGACCCTCGCCTACAGGTTATTACCGATCTGTTGCAGCCCTACGAAGGCCGCATGGGCGAAAACGAAAAAGACGGGCTGGTGTTGAACAATTACGTGCGCACCCCGTCGAGCCAGTACTCGCAAATGGGCTGGCATACGGATAGCCCCCGCGACATTTTCCTGGGTCAGCGGATCATGCCGATGCTCAACGTGGGTATCCACCTCGACGATTGCCCCATGGAAAACGGTGGCCTGCGCGTATTGCCCGGCACCCACAAGCAGAGTACGTTCCGCATGCTGTTTGGCAAGAAATACTTTGTTGACAATAACCCCGATCCGCGCGAAGTAGGCCTCGACATTCAGGCCGGTGATCTGACCGTGCACGATGGCCGCATTTGGCACCGCGTACAGCAGTCACCACACCTGGGCGAAGCCAGCCGCCGCCGCGTGATGTACGTGCCGGTGGTAACGGGTAAATACAAGCCTAAGAACGAGTTCAGCAAAACCCCGTTCTACCACCGCTTCATTCAGAAAGTAAATATCTAATTCCGTTTCAAGTTCAAGCGTCTAAGGTCTAAAGTTCCGTCGTCGAAGAAGCCTGTCTATTGGCAGTGCAACGTTAGACTGCCAAACTTTAGACCTTAGACTTTTTTTATGACCTACGCACTCATCACTGGTGCCAGCCGCGGTATTGGCCAGGCTATCGCCACCGAACTCGCCAGCCGGAAATACAACCTGTTACTGGTAGCCCGCTCGGGTTCGGCACTTGAAACGATTGCCGCTGATCTTAGCCGGAAACAGGGCGTTTCGGTGCAGACGCTGGCCATAGATCTGGCCACTCCCGATGCCCCGCAGCAGGTGTTCGACTGGTGCCAAACCAATGGGTATGCCGTGTCTATCCTGGTCAATAATGCCGGCTATGGCCTTAGCGGCCAGTTCGAGCAGTATTTGCTGGCCGAAAATCTGGCGATGATGCAGGTGAACATGACTACGCTGGTAGCCCTGACCCAGTTGTTTTTACCCCAACTTCGGCAGCAGTCGAAAGCGTATATTTTGAATATTGCCTCGTCTACAGCCTACCAGGCTTTGCCGGGCATGAGCCTCTACGCGGCTACTAAAGTGTTTGTGCTCAATTTCAGTCGGGGCCTCCACCACGAACTGGCCGGTTCGGGGGTGAGCGTGACCTGCGTGAGTCCTGGTGCCACCGATACGGGTTTCAACGACCGGGCGCAGATCAACCAGAAAGCCCGCGACGCCGCCAAAAAAATCACGATGACACCCGAATCCGTTGCGAAACAGTCGGTAGCTGGTATGTTTGCCGGTAAAGCTGAAATCATCACCGGGGCAATCAACAAAGTGGGTGCCTTTGCCGCGTGGTTGTTGCCCAAGGGTATCGTTGAAAAAACGGCCTACAAAATTTATAAAGAGTAGCCTCACCTGCCTTACCACAACTTCCTGAATCCATGAAAAGAGCAGTACTACTTTTTCTCCTGCTGCCTGCCCTGTGCCGGGCACAGCCCTTCACGCTGAGTGAAGCAACGCCTGCTTCGGTGAACGTCAGTGCCGACCGCCTCACCCGCATCGACCGGGTGTTGCAGGAGTACGTCGACCAGGGCAAACAGGCGGGTATCATTGCGCTGGTGGCCCGCAACGGCAAAATCGTGTACCACAAAGCGTTCGGCATGGATAACCCGGCTACCAAAATGCCACTGAAACGCGACGCTATCTTCCGGATTGCCTCGCAGACAAAAGCCATTACCACCGTGGCCGCCATGATGCTGTTTGAAGAAGGCCGCATCCTGCTCGACGAGCCCGTTTCCAAATACATTCCGGCGTTTAAAAACCCCACGGTGATCGACAAATTCAACGAGACCGATTCGAGCTACACCACCAAACCCGCCACCCGTGAGATCACGATTCGGCAGTTGATGACCCATACGTCGGGCATTAGCTACACGAGCATCGGTACCAAAGAGGCCAACGCGATTTATGCTAAAGCGGGTATTCCCAGTGGTATTGGCACACCCATGAACAGCCTGTCGGTGAGTATTCCGGCCTTGGCGAAACTGCCCCTGATGCATAACCCCGGCGAAAAGTGGACATACAGCCTGAGTACCGACGTGCTGGGCTACCTGGTGGAAGTGGTGTCGGGCCAACCACTCGACCAGTTTTTCCGCACCCGTATTTTCGAGCCGCTGGGTATGAACGACACCTATTTCTATCTGCCCGCCGCCAAGCAAAACCGGCTGGCCACGCTCTTCACCGAAAACAAAACCAAAGAAGTAATCCCCATGCCTATGCAGGGCGGCATCTCGCCCGACTACCCCAAGCAGGCGGGTACCTATTACTCAGGTGGGGCGGGACTGTCATCAACCGCCGTTGATTACGCCGTTTTCCTGCAAATGATGCTCAACAACGGCAGCTACAACGGCAGGCAAATTCTGGGACCAGCCACCGTGCGGCTGATGCTGCAAAATCAGATTGGCGCGCTCAACGTGGGTGACAACAAGTTCGGGCTGGGCTTTGCCATTGCATCGCCCGCCGGAGCAGCCAAGCTGCCCGTTTCGGTAGGGTCATTCAGTTGGGGCGGGTTCTTTGGCACCGACTACTGGGCCGACCCACAGCAGGGCGTTATTGGTCTGATCATCACCCAGAAAGTGCCCAACTCCTACGGCGACCTCAACGACCGGTTTAAAGTGCTGGTTTATCAGGCCCTGACAGCGTTGAAGTAACCGATGTCTAACGGAGCAAATCGCTCCGTTAGACATCGGCGTTAATTTTTCCTAATTCACCAGACGGTTGCCCGGTGAAAACCGTTTGGTTTACAGAGAAGGTTTATTTTTGTTCAATGGCGCGTAAAAAGAAGAATGTAGGAGCCTACCCCACCGGGCGGATCTTGTTTAGCCTGACCCTGGCGTTGTTGCTGATCGGGGCATGTGGACTGCTGGCCGTGCAGTCGAAACGGCTGGTGACACAGGTACGTGAAAGCAATGAGGTGCGGGCGTTTCTAGACAATGACCTTGACTCAACAAGTCGACTGGCTCTGGCCGACAAGATTGCCCAGGAGCCATTTGTCCTGGCCGACAAGGCCACTTCAGTACGGTACGTGTCGAAGGAAGCCGCCGCAAAAGAGTTCATTGCCGAAACGAAAGAAGATTTCACCCGTTTCCTGAACGATAATCCGCTGCACGCCAGCTACCGTATTCGTCTGCGCGAAACGTATTTCGCCGAAGACAAATTGAAAGAAGTAAAAGCCGCCCTGGAGAAGATGGATGGCGTTTTTGAGGTGGTCTACCCCGAAAACATGGTGGATAACATCAACCGTAATATCACAAAAATATACGCCGTGATGGCCGGTTTTGCGCTGGTATTGTTAATTATCATTATCGTGTTGATGAACAACACCATCCGGCTCGCGCTGTATTCGCAGCGGCTGCTCATTCGGAGTATGCAGTTGGTGGGGGCCACCAACGGGTTCATCACCAAACCCTTTTTGGTGCGGGGCCTCACCCAGGGCCTTGTGGCGGGGTTGATTGCCGCGACGGTACTGTGCATAGGCTGGTATGCAGCCCTGTTTAGCCTGCCTGAGCTGACGGTCCTGACCGATCCGTTACAGTTGCTGATGTTGGCAGGAGGGTTAATAGTGCTGGGTATGCTGATTGGATTATTGAGTACGTTTCAGGCCGTAAACCGCTACTTGGGCCTGACCCTGAACGAATTATACTGACACAAAAGACAACCATTATGGAAACGATGCGCGTAAGCCCGCCCAAGCGTGGAGCGGCAAAACCCGAGTTTCAAACAACGTTCGCCAAGCCCGCTACACCTGCTGTACCCACGGCGATGATGCCCTTCGGCAAAGTAAACTACCAGCTTATGGTGGCTGGCATTGTGGTACTGCTGCTTGGCTTTTTCATTATGAGCCTCGACAAAGAAGAGTTCGGTTTTGGCTTCCTTGGCCTCACGCTGGGGCCTATTGTGGTCATGACCGGCTTCATCATTGAGTTGTTTGCCATTCTGAAAAAACCAGCCCGTACCGAAGCCTAGCGGGACGGGTTAACCTATTGATCGCCACACGGTCTGAACGAAGCGTTGACGCTGGTTCGGGCCGTGTGGCGATTTTTTATAGGTAGCCGTGTCGCTGCATTGTAGCTTTGCGGCCTGTTTCAACGCTTCACTGCCGCTGCTCCTATGAGTTTGTTTCATGCCATTATGCTGGCCATCATCGAAGGCCTGACTGAGTTTCTGCCCGTTTCGTCTACCGGCCACATGATTATCTACTCGTCGCTGGCGGGCATCAGTGGCAACGAATTTACCAAGCTCTACACCGTCGACATTCAATTTGGCTGTATCCTTTCCGTGCTGGTGCTCTACTACCGCCGCTTTCTGCGCGACACCCGCACCCGCGAAGACATGGCCTGGTATAACGCCCTGCCACAGGGGCTACAAAATATGATTGGTCCTGTGTCGGGACAGCTCGACTTTTACCTGAAACTACTCGTGGCCTTTCTGCCCGCTGCTATTATTGGCTTCCTGCTCAACGACTTCATCGACAGTTTACTGGAAAGCGTAACAACGGTAGCCGTTTCGCTCGTGCTGGGTGGTATCGTGCTCGTCTTCATTGATCGCCTGCTCGATCAGAACGTGAAACGCGACTATGATATCACGTTCCCCGAAGCCCTGAAAGTAGGCTTCTTCCAGTGTATCGCCATGATTCCCGGCGTGTCGCGGTCAGCAGCTACCATCATTGGTGGTATGACCCAGGGACTCACGCGTCAGCAGGCGGCCGAGTTTTCGTTTTTCCTGGCCGTACCCACCATGGCTGCCGCGTCGGGCTACAAACTTCTGAAGACCTACAAGCTGCTGCAACCAACCGATTATCAGACCCTGATTATTGGCAATGCCATTGCCTTCGTGGTGGGACTGCTGGCTATCCGGGCCTTTGTCGGCTTTCTAAATCAGTACGGCTTTAAAGTATTTGGCTATTACCGCATTGTGGTCGGGTTAGCCATTCTGGGGCTTCTGGCGGCGGGAGTGAAGATTGACATTTTGTAGAAGAACGCATGGACCCCAACCAGCCCGCCCCTGAGCCTGGCCAATTAATTCTGATTGACAAGCCCCGCGAATGGACCTCCTTTGATGTGGTCAATAAAATTCGCCGGGCCTGCAAAATCAAAAAAATTGGCCATGCCGGTACGCTCGACCCCCTGGCTACGGGACTGCTGATCCTGTGTACGGGTAAAATGACCAAGCAGATAGACAGCTACCAGGCACAGGAAAAAGAGTATACCGGCACGCTTGTTTTGGGCAAAACAACTCCCTCCGTTGATCTCGAAACTGACTTCGACGGGGAGTTTGACGTGACGGGCATCACGCCCGAGATGATCCGCGATGCCGCTGCGCAACTTACCGGCGAAATCCAGCAGATTCCGCCCATCTATTCGGCCATCAGGGTCAACGGCGAACGGCTCTACGAACGGGCACGGCGCGGCGAAACCGCCGATCAGGTTGATGGGGGTATTAAAAGCCGCACCGTCACGGTCTCCGAATTCAACGTGATGACCAACGATTTCCCGACTATCGACTTTCGCATTGTCTGTTCCAAAGGCACATACATTCGCAGTTTGGTGCGTGATTTGGGCCTTTTACTCAACAATGGCGCCTACATGTCGGCCCTGCGTCGCACCCGCATTGGTGAGTTTGAGGTAAAAGACGCTCAGACAGTAGACGGGTTTATTGACCAGTATTTAAATCGGTCTGGACAGTCGTAGGGAGGAGTCCTGTTAGTCTGGAAAGTCATTTCTTTTAACTGACTTTCCAGACTAACAGGACTCCTCCCTACGACTGTCCAGACTATTCTTTCTATGATCGTCCATCGTGGTATCGATAGCCTGACACCCCTCCCCTACGCCGTTGTGACCAGCGGCACGTTCGATGGTGTGCATTTGGGCCATCAGAAAATTTTGCAACGTCTCAATGAAGTAGCCCGCAACCAGGCTGGTGGGCAATCGGTGGTGATGACCTATTGGCCCCACCCCCGAACGGTGGTGTCTAACGACAGTCAGGATTTACGCTTGCTATCTACGCTAGACGAGAAGATCGCGTTGCTCGAAGAGGCCGGTGTTGACCACCTCGTCGTCATTCCGTTCACGCGGTCATTTTCGCAGCTCACGTCGGAAGAGTTTATCCGCCAAATCCTGATCGACGCCCTGGGTACCAAAAAGCTGGTCATTGGCTACGATCACCGTTTTGGCCGTGACCGCGAGGGGGGGTTCGACTATATTCAGGCGCATCAGGCCGAATACGGATTCGAAGTAGAAGAAATCCCCCGGCAGGATCTGGAGGCGGTGGCTATCAGTTCATCGAAGATCCGCACGGCACTGTCGGAGGGAAATATTGAGGCTGCCACTCGCTTTCTGGGCCGTGAATATTCCTTAACGGGCACCATTGTGAAAGGTCGCCAACTGGGCCGCACCATTGGTTTCCCTACGGCGAATATGCAGGTAGATGATGCCGTGAAGCTGATTCCGGCCAATGGCGTCTATGCCGTAGACGTAGAGCAGGGCGGGCAGACCTATGGCGGCATGCTCAACATCGGGTTTCGGCCTACCGTGGCGGGTGAACACCAGACCATCGAAACATACGTGTTCGACTTCGACAAAGACATCTACGGCGAACACATGACATTACGTTTTCGGGCATTTTTACGTCCCGAACAAAAATTCAACGGACTGCCCGCGCTGATGGAACAACTGCATCAGGACGAACAACAGGCAAGGGCGGTACTGAGCCTTTAATACAGAGTATGGCCATAGCAAAAAAGCCTCTTCCTGCGCAGGAAGAGGCTTTTTTTTGCTCGGCTATGGTCATGCTTAGCTAATACGATTAGACATCCGGCTTCAGTTTGCCGGCCATCGCCTTACGCATCTTGGCTACTTTGGGTAGCGATACATGCTGAATATAATCCTGATTAGGATGCAGTTTGCAGTAGTTCTGGTGGTAGCCTTCGGCGGGATAAAAGACCGAGAACGGCACCACTTCTGTCACTACCGGGCCTGCATAATGCTTCGACGCGTTCACCGTTTTAATGGCCTGCTCAATAGCTGCTTTCTCGGCAGGCGTCCGGTAAAATACCATAGAACGGTAATCCCGACCTACATCTGGCCCTTGCCGGTTAGGCGTGGTGGGGTCATGTGCGGCGAAAAAGCCAACCAGCAGGTCGTTGTAGGAAATCACTTTGGGGTCGTAATACACCTGAACCGCTTCAGCGTGACCGGTTTCGTCGGTGCCCACTTCGCGGTAGGTCGGGTTTTTCGTATGTCCACCCGAATAGCCGGAGACGACTTCCCGAACGCCCTTGAGTTGGTCAAAAGCTTCTTCCTGTGCCCAGAAACAGCCGCCGGCAAACGTGGCGACGGCCTCGCCGGGCTTTGGCGTGGGTAATTTGGCCGGTGCCATGTCCTGCGCCATCGCATAGCCGGTTAGCAGCGATAAACTCAGCGTAATAAACTGACTGATTTTCATGTGATGGATGATCCGTGGTTATACTGGTTTATTAACAAATTTTGGTACTACTCCATTCCCTTGAAAGTGGGGGTCACACAATCAGCCTAAAGGCCCAGGTAATAGTCATAACCCCGTTCGGCCCAATAATCGCGTGGGCGGTCGTCGGCGAAGGTGATCATGCTGATGCGTTTCATGTTTTTCACACCATATTTCACCGGAACGATCAATCGCAACGGCGCACCATGGGGAGCGGTGAGTGCTTCGCCGTTCATTTCGTAGGCCAGTAGCGTTTGCGGATGCAGGGCGCTGGCTATATCGAGGCCCACGTAGTAGCCTTTGTCGGGGGTTTCCATGCCCACGTGTTTAAAGAAATCAGCCTCACCGGTCGGTTGTTGCCCGGTACGGGTGCCTACCTGGTACTTCGCCACCAGATCGGCCAGGCGGGCACCAGCCCAGTGCTGCACCTGACTCCAGCCTTCAACACACTTGAAGTCGAACACCAGGTCATATTTCGGCAGGGCTTTAATCTCGTCCAGACTGAGCGTCAGCGCCTTACCCGGCTGGCTGATGGCCAGCTGCCAGGTGGCAGGGTCGAATTTGCCACCCAACCCGGCGGCGCCGTTGACGCGTACCTGCTTGGCTGCTTCTGAAACGGCAAACGTGGGTGCGAGGTGCTGATTGCTGAAATAGGTGCTGGCTATAGTCTCATTGACATCCAGAATAGACCGCAGGGCCGTTGGCACACCGCCTTCCAGGGGTTTGGCCGTCAGGGCTTTCCAGATGCCAACGGGCAACAGACTGGCCAGACCAAACCAGGCAAAAGCGTTCAGTGTACGGCGACGAATCTGCTGTTCAGTAGTGAGCTTTTCGCGCTCCGGCATGTGGGGTATTTGTTCCTTTTCCATATGTATCAAGCCTGTTCATCAACCACGTCGAAACCGGCAATCATGCTTCTGAAATTAGTCCAGCCCGCTTTTACGACTTGTGCTACGTGGATCACGAAAAACAAAACGTAGCCAATGGTGAGCGCAAAATGAATGAGCCGGGCTGTTTCGTAGCCGCCCATCAGTGTAGTGAGCCACCAGAACTGAGTAGGCTTGTATATAGCCAGCCCGGTAAGCAGTGATCCCAGTCCCATCACGATGATGCTGGTGTAGGCGATGCGTTGCGCCGCATTGTATTTCTCAACGGGCAGTGGCTCTTTGCGGATACCGAGGTCATGCAACACCACCTGCCAGGCTTCGCGGACTGAGTTGCGCTTAGGCAGCAGGTATCGCCACTCGCCCGATATAAACGTGTAGACCACATACAGGATACCGTTGAGCGTGAAAAGCCACATCAGCGCAAAGTGCCACGACATGCCCTCGGCCAGCCGGAAGGGCACATTCAACGCTTTGAAAAAACCGCTGGGAAAGAACGTGACCAGCGTGTAGCCTGCCACCTGAATCTTGTAGGGATGGTAGGCCCAGTAAATCAGCAGGCCACTCCAGATCATGAGCGCCAGAACGGGGAAGTTCACCCAATGAAACCAGCGAATGGCCAGCGGATGCTTATTTTCGACAATCCGTTTCATGTGTTCTGCTATGGTCTAAACTAGTGTATGATATCATATACGTAAAATAGCGGGGTGGCAGGTTTGAGAAGATGAAAACCTGCCACTGCAAGCTATGAATCAGGCGGTTATAAAGAAAGGCTGAGCCTGAGTACCGGTCTGTTGGCACTCAAACTCAGCCTTTATTACGCACTACCGTTACTAGTAAGTTGAGTCCAGCCTTCAGCCAGGGTTGATTCGCGCACAACTCATGAGAACGCGCAGCAACGTTAGGTCTGCGGCGGAGCACCGCTTAAACGTTGACCGTTGAACTCAGATTGACAATAAAACTGCCGGAGGAATATTGAGGTGTTTGCTTATATCACGAACCATTTTCAGCGTTAGTCCCCGCTTACCATTCAGCACTTCAGACACCCGATTCTTTCCCCCAAAATACGGGGCCACGTCCTGCTGGCTCAATCCCCTTTCTTCCATCTGGTATTTAATCGCTTCCACCGGCGATAGAGGCAAGATGGGGTGATGCTTGTTCTCGTAATCGTCTATGAGTAAGACAAGGACCTCTTTCAGATCACCTTCGGGGGTATGCATTTTAGCCTCCCACACTTTATCTAACTCAACTAATGCCTCGTCATATTCGGCTTCTGTCCTGATTGGTTTCTGAATAGTTATCATAAGTTGACTGTTTTAACGTCTACCTTATCATAGCTTTATGAGTGCCGACAAATTTTACCCAACAAACCTGGAATTCATAGTCAATAGCAGCCACCAACCGATACTTGTTGCCCGCAATGTTGAACACAATTCGACCATTGCCCACCGTGTCAGCACCATTGAATGCACTAATGACCTCGTTTGGCGTATGCCAGTTTTGCTTACTAATCTGTTCGAACCAATGCCGCAGACCTGCTTCTGCATCTGGATGATTCTCCCAAAACTCACGCAAGGTACGTTTCGCAATAATTCTCATCTATAAACCATTTTAGCCTCGCAAAGTTCCCATCATGGGAACTTTGCGAGGCTAAAACAAGCAATTTTACTCAAGCATACACGCGCTCGTAATACTCCCGTGCCATACGGTCGGCGGTGAAGAAGGCCAGCACGTCGGTCATGCTGTTAATAACGGTGCCCTGCCATTCGGTAGGCTGGTCGTAGTACATGGGCAGAATGTGCTGCTCCAGCAGGTCGAACAGGTGGTTGCAGTCGGCGGCGTCGCGCACGTCGGCGGTGGCTTGCGGGTCGGCTTCGGGCACGATGAAGCTGTTCACGTTCGGCTTGGCAAACTCGCAAATCCAGCCGTCGTTGGTCGACAGGTTGATAGCCCCGTTCATGGCGGCCGTCATGCCGCTTGTGCCCGATGCTTCGCGCGGCACAATGGGCGTGTTGAGCCAGACGTCGGCCCCATCTTTCAGCACCTTCGACAACCCCAGTTCGTAACCCGTCAGCACGGCCATGTTCGGGTGTAGGTGGCTCCGGTAGAACAGCCTGTTGAACAACTGCTTTGCCCCTTCATCAAACGGATACGGCTTTCCGGCCCAGACAAGCTGCACGGGATATTTGGCATTGGTCAGCAGTTGCGTGAACCGCGCCTCGTTATACAGCAGTAAATCGGGACGTTTGTAGGCGGCAAAACGGCGTGCCCACACCAGCGTTAACACATTGGGATCGAACAGTTTACCCGCCTGATCGGCCACTACGCTGAGCAACGGCTGTTTCATTGCCCGTTTCCGCGCTGATAACGCCGTACCCTCTTTCTGCCTGTAGGCATCGGCCAGTTGTTCATCGGCCCAGTAGCGGTAGTTCTGCGCATTGGTCACGTGCGTAATCTCGCAGATGCCAGGGTAGTGCCCCCACATCTTCCGGGCCACTTCGCCATGCAGTTTCGAAACCCCATTGGCTCGCCGCGCCATCCGCAACGCCGCCAGCGAATGATTGAACACATCTTCCTGGATGCCCGTCAACTGCTGCACATCGGCCAGCGACAATCCGCCAAAAAAGCCCAGGTTATCCAGAAAATGAATGTTGTGTTTTTCATTACCGGCCTCTTCAGGTGTATGCGTGG
The DNA here is from genome assembly GCF_017353185.1 of Fibrella rubiginis. GTDB lineage: Bacteria > Bacteroidota > Bacteroidia > Cytophagales > Spirosomataceae > Fibrella > Fibrella rubiginis. Next base: position 155,186 of record NZ_JAFMYV010000004.1, read on the forward strand.
TAAAGATCAACCGCTCACGCAGCGCCTCTTTTGATCCCAGTTTTTGGTACAGATGAAACGCTGCCGACACGCCATGAGCCTCGTTGAGGTGGTATACTTGCGGCTGGTAATCGATTTCATCGAGGAACTTGGCCCCACCCAGGCCCAGCACCATACACTGGGCCACCTTCAGCGTGGGATCGTTGTCGTAGAGCCGGTATGAAATGGTACGGGCCTGTTCGTCATTACCATCCACGTCGGTGGTTAGAAAGAACATGGGCACCGTGTTAAAGTGCCTGGGATCAAGATAATACGCTTTCACCCAGATGGGCCGGTTAAACACGTTGATCGTAAACCGGGCGCCGGTATCCTGCAAAAACGAGTACATCTTTTCGCGGAAAAGCACACCCATCGAGTTGTCGGGCAGGCGCACCTGATCGTAGTATCCCTGCTTCCAGAGCATGCCGATACCAATCAGGTTCTGCTTCAGGTCAAACGCGCTTTTCATGTGCGAGCCGGCCAAAAAGCCAAGTCCACCAGAATAGGTTTTCAGGGCCTGGTCAACGGCAAATTCCATGGAGAAGTAAGCCACAGACTTACTAAAAGCAGGATCAAAAGCGTAGGGATGCCGGAACGCGGCGGGTAATTGTGATGACATAAGGCTAGTACATGAACGGTAGTTAAGCTCAAATATAGAAAAAGCCCCAACGCATCACTGCGTTGGGGCTTTGGGCGATACTACTCAGCCAGTGCCGCCTGTCGGTGTCTCGTTGCCAGGAAAATTCCTGAAACAGCCACGGCGGCCAGCCCAAGCCCAACGGCCCAGATGGTTGGGCGTTGCTCCCTTACTTTTTGGGCAATTTCATGTTTTGGCGTCAGCGTATACCGCATCATACCAGCCATTGTTTCCTGCGGAGCTACGTAAGCCATAACCTCGTAGGCCTTGTTAACCAGCCCACCCGGCACCACCTTAGGTTTACCACTCATCAGGGCTTCATAACCATCTTTAGCTACCATCACGGGGTCGTCTACCATATCGGTGGCCACCACGTCGGCCGCACCGGCTTTATTAAAAAAGTCGGTGTCGGTAGCATTAGGCATGAGCGCCGTAACGGTCACGTTGGTGCCTTTCAATTCGTTAACCAGCGACTGCGTCAGGCTGTTGACGTAGGCTTTGGTGGCCGCATAAACAGCCATCAACGGAAACGGCGTGATGGATACCAACGAGGCCAGGTTCAGCACTCTTCCCTCATTTCGGGCCACCATGTCGCGCAGATAAAGCTTTGTCAATAAGGTAGTTGTGAGGACGTTAAGGTTCACCATCGACTTTTCGGCCTCCCAATCGGTTTCGGTGGCGAACTTACCATGCAGCCCCACACCGGCATCGTTTACGAGCACATCCACGGTGATGCCTTTCGCCTGTACCTGCTCATATACGTCCCGGGCGGCATCTTCTTCCGACAGGTCTTTTTCAATGACCGTTACCTGCTCCGTGCCATAGTTGAGTTCAAACACCTCGGCCAGCCGGTGCAAGGTCTCTACGCTCCGCGCCACCAACACCAGGTTGTAGCCATCCTGCGCAAACAGTTTAGCTAATTCCTGCCCAATACCACTCGACGCCCCCGTAATGAGGGCCGTTTTTCCTGTACCTTTTCTGTTTTCCATAAGCGAGATGTTTGACATCAGACGTTGGATTTTAGACGTGGGTCATTGTGTTTGGTCCAATATCCAGCGTCTAAAATCTCCTGTCTTTTACCGATTTGGCCGACCGAAGAAATAGTTGACACCAAAGCGGAATCGTCCACCCTTGTTGCGACCGGCCAGCGGGTCAGACTGGTCATAATAGTTATTTTCCAGGGCCAACTCAGCACCGAAGTTGGGCCGTACCCAAAACATGGTGCCGATTTCGAGATTCACGCTGTTGTAACGGGCTTTTTGGTCGGCTCCGATATTGCTTGAGTATTCACGCCCGATGTTGTAGCCAAATCCGCCAAAGCCACTGATGCGAGTACGGAAGGGATAGTAGCGCAGAAAAACACCCGTCTGATTTGCGTGGTAGCTGGTGCTGAGCCGCCGGTCGAAGCCAAGGCGGATACCACCCATCAGGCCCGGCTGAAAGAAATAGCCAACCTGTGGACGAAGAGACAGGTAGGTACCGCTTCCTGCGCCCGTGCCAACGCCAAGGTTAATACTAGCCATGTAGCTACCCTTGTCGAACCAGGCCAGCGCGTTGCGCTGCTGATAGGAGCGGCTCACTTCATATTCTTCCTGTACTTTCTCTTTGGCTTTGTCGGCCGCCTGATTTACGTCCTGCTTCACCTCGCCCGCTTTCTCTTTCACATCCTGCTTAATCTCGCGGGATTTCTCTTTTACCTCCTGCTTCACTTCGTTCGCCTTTTCCCGCACGTTTTCTTTTGTTCGCTCATTAATCAGCGGACGGGTGGTGTCGGCGGGTGACGTGGAGGAGGGTGTGGTGTTTTGGGCAACAGCCGTTGCCGAACAGGCTGCTACGAAAGCAGCAGTGTAGATTATCTTTTTCATCGTTGAGTTGGACTATACTAAACTTCCCTATTAACCGTATAGAGTACGTTTAGTTTGGCGTGAAGGAAGGATGAGAAATGCACACTGGATAATGTACAATGAACAATGCATAATGTACAATGGCTCCGCACACTACTGATCAGAGTGCAGAGCCATTGTACATTATGCATTGTTCATTGTACATTATCCAGTGTACAGTGCTTTCACCCTCCTACTCGTTCAGCTTACTCAGCAATGCCCCTACCTGATCGGCGGTGGTGGCGGGGAAGTTGGCAATACGAATCTGGCTGTCTTTGAAAGTACCGTAGCCGCTGCCCACGATCATACCGGCTGTCTTAACGGCGGCAATCACTTCGGCGGCGGGGCGGGCATTTGTCTGCGCCACAATCACCGTCTGTGATCGGTGCCGCTCTTCTGCCACGAAAGGCGTGTAGGCGCTGTTCGTTTCCAGAAAACGATAGATCTGCCGGGCTTTGTCTTCCGTCTGCCGCCGAATAGTACCCACGCCAATCTTGTTAAAATCGGCAGCGATCTTTCCTAACAGGTAGATATAGAGTACGTTAGGCGTGGCGGGGGTTTCCCACGTTTTGTAATGCTTATGCAACACGGGCAGCGTATGGTGCGCCCCAATGGTCATAGACTCGTATTGCTGTAATCGTTCGGCTTGCTCCAGACACCGGTCATTGGCAATCCAGACGCCCAGTCCGGCGGGCATACCAAAGGCTTTCTGAACCGAAAAGAAGGCCGAATCTACCAACGAGAAATCCAGATCAGGGTAGGGTGCCGACGATACCATGTCTACGCAAAACAACTTCCTGCTGTACTTCCGCTTCAGCTTATGAATTTCTGTTGGTCGCAATTGTACACCCGATGATGTTTCGTTATGCGTCAGCGCCACAAGCTCAGCATATTCCGGCACCTCCAGGTCGGCCGCGTCGAATCCCTCGCCAAAGGGCTTTTCGGCCATATGGGCAAACTTGTGCAGGCTTTGGGCGTAATCGAAAAACTTGCGCGAGAAAGACCCGTTCACTGCATGAAAGCTCTCATGCTCCACGCAATTGAGCAGGATCCGCTCCCACACCTCCGAAGCCGACCCCGTGAAATAGATACCGTGCGAAGCCGGAATGCTCAACAGCTCCCGCAGTTGCTCATCGGTATACCGGTATATATCGCGAAAGCGCTGGCTTCGGTGCGAAATAGACCCAATCTGCTCATCCATTGCCGTTTGCAGATGCTTCGTAAACGTTGGATACAGTTCGGCGGGGCCAGGCGTGAAGTAGGTGTTTTTCATAAGGAGAGGCGATCAATGAGGTTTTTTACATCATCAAAACTATTGCATAAAGCTACCAGGTCCAGTTTAGGTAGAAGTTCAACTGCATGCTTCACCTTATGGTATGTTTTCTTTTTGGTGTTTTTAGTAAGGCGTTGCAATTCACTGCAAGGGTCAGCAATGGTATGCGCTGGCCGTCTGATTTTGCTAGTGAACTCGATACCATAATACTGTTCAAGAACAGTAGGCTGCGACAGAAACCAAGCCTCCATCTCCTGTATCATGAAAAATACAGTCTTGTCATAGCTTATTAAATCATACTCTTCAAGAATACGCTCTCGTTCCGTATCGTCTGCGTCCAAATCTATAAGTAGCGTTTTCTCTCTATCCTTTGGCTGATGTAAAAATTTATCCACTGACTGATTTTTGCCATCCCCCATAATGATTCGGGGCATCTTTCGTTTGAGCTTCTGTTCAAGGAGTCGTCCGATAGCTCCTTTCAAATCTCCGTTTGTATCATCAGACGTACCTTCGATAATTAGAACTTTGTCCATTATGTTTTGCTACTTATATTCAAGTTTAATAACGATTACCACCAATATCCCCCGCTCGCCACATTTTACCAACCAATTGGTAGTTCTCATACCAACCAGCAAAATCATCCGCAGAATACTGCTTTACAACAGTACCATTATTCTCATCCTTCTCAACTACTCGAATCTGCTCAATATCAAACCGATTCAGCAAATGCTCCGAATGCGTTGCAACGAATAGTTGTGATTGTGTACTAGCTTTCTGGATAGCTTCAGCTATGTGCTGAACCATATCAGGATGTAAACCCAGCTCTGGTTCATCAATACATACCAAGCGGCCTCTTTTGGGGTTCAACAGCACCGCCAATAAGCACATGAACCGGAGAGTGCCGTCCGAAATATGAGATACATGTATTGACTTACCTAAATTCTGCTCTTGTAGCATTAATTCGATATTACCACCAATGAAATTAAAGTTATAATCTTCGAACTGAGAATTAATTTGGCTCAAAAGCTCTCTAATAGCGATATCTGTCTTCCTATCTTGAATTTTGAATGTATTGAGCACTTGGGCTAAATTACTCCCGTCACCTAACAATCTGGGAGTAGACGTAGGTAGAACTGGGCGACGAATCCTACTTGCAGATGTTGTATCGAAATGATTATAAATGGCAATATCACTTAACATCCTCCGAATTGAACTGACAGCCAAATACCTATCTGTATCAAATACCTTATTCAAGGCTAGCTCTTGCGGATCGTAGTCTTCATAACGAATAAGGCGCATCTTAGCTTTAGAATTTTCATCTTCGGGGTCAACTCGCTCATTAATTTGTCCCTTTCCATCAGTAAAGTTCAAAAATATAAAATCAGATCTGTTAACTTTTGGCTGGTATAGTTTTTCCTTAATAAAATAGTTGTTCGTGGATGCGGATTTCTGAATTATTATATCATAGTAAGTTTCATCTGTAAAATGAAATCCATAATGATTAGCTACATTATTATTTATTCTAAAAGATAGTACAATTTTATTTTTATCATTTATAATTTCTTCATTACCACAATAAACCATATTATCAAACCCACCCCATTCATCTAAAATCAGCTTGGCTAATCCAGTTCCTCCTATACCTTCTTTTAGAAGGCGAATTGCTTTTATTAAGTTTGACTTTCCCGATCCGTTGATGCCAACAAGTATATTGACGCCCGATTCTAACATAATCGTCGTATCAGAGAAACTAAAGAAATTGACTAGCCGTATGCTGTTAAACATAACTGTGATTTTTTTGGGCAAGCATACATGGGAAGAATAAGTAATTACCTATTCTTCCTTTTCTCATTTCAATAAAGAAGTCTAAACCGAATCGTGTTGTCGATGTCTTTCAACTCCTGCACCACCTCGTCGGCATATTCTTTGGCGATGTCGGTGATCACGTAGCCAATGGTCTCATTTGTCTTCAGGTATTGGCCCTGAATGTTGATATGGTACTTGGCGAAAATGTTATTGATTTTGGCCAGAATGCCCGGTACATTGGCGTGGATGTGCAACAGCCGGTGCGAATCGTGTAGCAGGGGCAGTTGCAACTCAGGGAAGTTGACGCTGCCGTAGGTGCTGCCGTTGTTCATGTAGCCCAGTAGCTTACCCGGCACAAACTGCCCAATATTGGCCTGTGCTTCTTCGGTGCTGCCGCCCACGTGCGGGGTCAGGATCACGTTGGGCAGACCGCGCAGCTCGTTCATAAATTCCTCGTTGTTGGTCTTCGGTTCGTAGGGAAACACGTCGATCCCCGCCCCGGCCACCTTACCCGATTTGATCGCTTCGACCAGGGCCGGAATATCCACAATGTGCCCCCGCGAGAGGTTCATGAAAATGACGCCCTGTTTCATCAGGCCAAATTCGCGGGCACCAATCAGGTTTTTGTTGTCTTTCCGCCCGTCGGTATGCAGGCTGATCACGTCCGAAACGGCCAGTAGCTCATCCAGCGACTGGCATTTGCGGGCGTTACCCAGCGACAGTTTGTCGACCACATCGTAGAAGTAGACATCCATACCCAGCGCCTCGGCCACGACGGATAATTGCGTACCAATATTGCCGTAGCCTACCAGACCCAGCTTTTTGCCACGCACCTCGAAACTGTTTGTCGCCGATTTGTCCCAGACGCCTTCGTGCATCTTGTTACTCTTCGGCACAATATTTCGAATGAGCATAATCATCTCGCCCACAGCCAGTTCGACTACCGAGCGCGTATTACTATAGGGGGCGTTGAACACGGCGATACCTTTTTCGGTGGCAGCAGTTAAGTCAATTTGGTTGGTGCCAATACAAAACGCACCGATGGTCATCAGCTTAGGCGCATTGTCGAGCACGCGGCGAGTTACGTTTGTTTTCGAGCGTATACCCAGGATGTGCACCCCCTGCAACGCCTCGATCAGTTCATCCTCGTCCAGGGCACCCTTGCGCACGTCGAGGCTAAAGCCTTCTTTTTCAAGCAACGCCACCGCAATGGGATGGACATTTTCGAGCAGCAGCACCTTGATACGGCTCTTGGGATACGACTGGCTGCGGCTCAATTTATTATCGAATAAAAACTCATCCAGCGAAGCCGCTACATGGTCGGCTTTGGCAATGACCGTGGGACGTACCACGTTTTCGGTGAAGGCATAAAATTTGTTGGCCAGTCCCGACTCGCGGATCTCGTAGTCGGTGTAGCCGTCGCCGATGACAAATACGTCGCCATCAAAGTTCAGCTCGCGCATCAGCTTCACCTTACCCCTATCTTTCGACAGCGGGTTTTCTTCGTCGCAGCCCACAATATTGCCTGACTCGTCATACTCGAATGTGTTGGCGTAGACGTTTTCGGCCTTAATACCCAGCGCCGTCACGATGGGCACGATAAATTCCCGGAACCCGCTTGAGACAATGAAAATCTGGTCGGCATGTTCGGTCAGAAACCCCCTATTCCGTTGAAACGAGTCCGAGACCATGGTCGACAGCCGCTCGACCAGGGCGGGTAACTGATCGCGGTGGGCGTTGAGCAGTTTCAGCCGCAGTTGAATCGACTGCGCCAGCGAGAGTTCGCCCGCCATACCCCGGTCAGTGATGGTTTTAATCTGGTTCAGCACATCGTCGCGGTCATTACGGCCCGACAGCGATATTTCGCCCAGAATATCAAGCGCCTCTACTTTGGTAAACGTGCTGTCGAAATCAATAATGTAGTAGGTCTGGTCGGTCGGTACAAGGGGCGTCATAGAGGAGATGGTTGTATAGCTGTCAGGAAGGCCAGTGCGCGTTCTTCGGCATAATTAGGGGCTTGTAGCCCCTTTTTTGTTGTGAACCCGCAATGACCGCCCTGTTTAGGGAACTCCATCCAGACAAGGCTGAGTTCCTTGGCGAGGGCATCGGGTAGGCATTGCCGCGACAAAAATGGGTCATTCCGGGCATTCAGAACCAGCGTCGGCACGGTTATTTTCGACAAAAACGGCAGCGAACTGTTTACACGGTAATAATTTTCGACATTGCCAAAACCGTGCAGTGGGGCCGTAATGAGGTCATCGAACTCCCGCAGCGACCGAATCCTGCTCATGTCGACTGTCCGGATCGCTTCAGGCAGCAGCGGAGATTTAACCCTGATTTTTTCTTTGAGTGTATTTTGGAAGCGAATGTTGTAGAGCATGCTGTCCCAGGCCTCCAGCCGGTCGGCGGTGGTCATCAGATCAAGCGGTACCGAAACGGCTACGGCTTTTTTTATGGCTGGGTGGAGGCCCTGCTCACCGCGCTCGCCAAGGTACTTAAGCGAAATATTCCCTCCCGCGCTGAAGCCAACGAGGCTTATTTCTGCGTAGCCTTTACCCAGCGCATACTGCACAACGGCCTCTAGATCGTCGGTTTCGCCGATGTGGTAAAACCGCGCCAGCTTATTCATCTCACCCGAACAAGACCGGTAATTCCAGGCCAGGCAATCGAACCCATGGGCAGTCAGTTGCCGCACCATCCCCGCCAGGTATTGCCGTGTGGAGTCTCCTTCCAGCCCGTGCGACAGAATTACCAGTGGTCGCTGACCCAAACCGCCCGCAGGGGTTGCGGCTGACGACAAACACCAGTCAACGTCCAGAAAATCATCGTCAGGAGTAGTGATGCGCTCACGGCGGTAGGCGACCGGGATTTTGCGAAATACCGACGGAATTATGGTCTGCAAATGACCATTCCAGAGGTAAGCAGGCGGGCTATACGATGCGTTGGTGATCAGCGGCATGAGGCAAAAATAAGTTCAATGTGTAAAGTCCACTGTGTAAAGTTGCTTCGCGCTCGAACTCAGTGGTGCGCGAAGCAATTTTACACAGTGGACTTTAGACGTTAAACCTATTTCGCCGCCAGCATTTTCCCTACGCGGCGGATACCCATGAACCGGTTGCGGTAATAATCGGCGTGGAGGTAGTCGAAACGAATGCCACCGCCCCAGGCCGAATGGATGAATTTAATCTGGTTGCCAACCACTTCCGTGATCATGCCCACGTGGCCGATGCTTGATCCGCTGGATGAATGACCTTTGAAGAAAATAAGGTCGCCCGGCATGGCCGATTCCTTTTCTACTTTAAGACCCACGTTACCCTGTGCGGCGCTGGAATGAGGCAGATTGATGCCAAAGTGGCTATAGCAAAAACGGGTGAAGCCTGAACAGTCGAACCCGCTGGGCGTGGTACCGCCAGAGCGATACCGGATGGCAAGGTGCTTTTTGGCAAAGCTGATCAGGTTGCTTACACCGGGAATCCGGTCGTAGAATGCAGCGTTGGACTGACTTGAAACAGAGGCTTCATGATCTGTGTCGACGGGTTTCATGTCTACCGCGATGACCGCCAGATTGTCGTGAGACTGGGCTTGGGTGATGCCAAACGAGACGGCGAAAACAGCCGTCAGGAGCACTTTCTTCAGCATGCAGAAGTATGGTTAAGTATAGGTTACAGCAGCTAAACTATGCCCATATGCCTGTGATGCCAAATTAAAATTGGTATTTATCGTCTATTTTAATCCACAACTTTGTGGAATTATCGCCACAACCCTACTTAACCTACTGACTGCTAGCTGATAGCAATTTTCTTACTCCTGCCCCGACAAAAGCTCGCGTTCATGCTTCGAAAGGCTATCGTAACCCCGCTCATTGATCTTATCCAGGATACGGTCTATCTCTTGCTGCCGCCTGAACTTGTGCCCATTATATCGCTCGTCGACGGTTTCTTTTTCACGTGTGTCCAGTGAAAAGCTGCGAACATAAAGCCAGTCGGGGCGGCGGGCAATAACCAGCAGAAACACCAGCGTGGGCAGCGTTAGCAATAGCACAATGGGCCAGTTGTAGGTGAACACGTCGGGTTCGAGAAGACAGATCGTGAGCACACCAATTACCCCACCGCCTAGGTGCGCATCGTGACCAATATTATCTCGTGCCGACTTGATGCCGTAGATGGAATAAAGACTGTAGGCCAAGCCGAACAGCCAGGCGGGCAGGCTAAACGGCATAAACAAGGGGCGGATGTTGCTGCCGGGATAGAGTGCAATCATCGCGAAAATAAGCCCGCTCACCGCACCAGAGGCACCCAGCGCCCGGTAGCCGTCGTCGTTTCGGTGAATGAACAGAGCCAGTAAATTACCACCCACCAAACTAGCCATATACAGCAGCAGCAGTTGCAAAGGCCCCGTTACCCGCTCTACCGACCCGGCAAACGAGTACAGGGCATACATGTTGAAAAGCAAATGCCGCCAGTCGGCATGAATAAATCCCGATGACACCAGCCGGTAGTACTCGCCGTATTTACGGATGCCATCAACGGCAAACAGGTAGCGGCTCATCAGGCTTTCGCGGGAAAAAGCCCGGTAAGAAATAACAATTGTCAAGATGACCAGCAGCAGGCCAACGCCTCCAGAGTAGCCCATTTGTTAAGCAGATTTTATACGCCTAGATAACAAAAAAGCGGTGCATTTCAATCAACAATCGTTGGTCAGACGGTGATTGGGCCGTATCATTGCACCGCAAGTCAAGCAGGTGCCGCCCGTTTTGGGCCCAACAACACCCATTGATTTATACAGATGAGGGGAGAGACCAGGCTCTTTGAACCTCAGGCAACCTACCACCCGGCAAGGTGCTAATTCCTGCCCACAGCATGGTGCTCGTGGGAGATATAAACGATCTGACTGTATGCCAATACATCCCGACCGACGCTGTATGCCCCCACGGGCAGCAAACTAACCGTCATCCTATCCGGCTGGCTGTTCGTCTATGAACAGCCGCCTACATGTCTATGCCCCGGCCAGGATCAGCGGTTGGCTCATGCGACATTCGTTACTTCACAGTGTTTATTCTACATCCCTTATGGCTCACCAACCCCATTTCGAAACGCTCCAGCTACACGCGGGGCAGGAAATAGACCCCACGACCAAATCGCGGGCAGTACCACTCTACCAGACAACGGCCTACCAGTTCGACGACTCAGCGCAGGGGGCACGCCTGTTTGCGCTACAGGAGTTTGGCAACATCTACACCCGCATCATGAACCCCACCACCGACGTGTTCGAGAAGCGGATGGCGGCTTTGGAAGGTGGCGTGGCAGCACTGGCAACGGCGTCGGGCCACTCGGCGCAGTTTCTGGCCATTAACAACATCACTACCGTCGGCGACAATTTCGTGACGACATCCTTTCTCTACGGTGGTTCGTATAACCAGTTTAAGAATTCATTTAAGGGCATCGGCGTAGAAGCCCGCTTTGCCGACGGTGATGACCCGGCCAGTTTTGAAGCCCTGATCGACGATAAGACGAAAGCGATTTACCTCGAAACCATTGGCAACCCCAGCTTCAGCATTCCCGATTTTGAGGCGTTTGCCGCCCTGGCCAAAAAGCACGATTTGCCCATCATCGTCGATAACACGTTTGGCGCAGGCGGGGCTATTTGTGCTCCCCTAAAACACGGCGCACACATTTTGGTCGAATCGGCCACGAAATGGATCGGTGGGCACGGCACCACCATGGGCGGCGTCATTGTCGATGCGGGTACGTATAACTGGGGCAACGGCAAATACCCACAGTTCACCCAGCCGTCACCCAGTTATCACGGCCTGGTCATGAATGATGTATTTGGCATGGGGGGGGCGTTTGGCAACATCCAGTTCATTATTCGTGCCCGCGTTGAGGGGTTGCGCGACTGGGGCCCGTCGCAGAGTCCGTTCAACAGCTGGATGCTGATTCAGGGGCTGGAAACGCTATCCCTACGCGCCGAACGTACTTGCGAAAATGCGCAGGCCCTGGCCGAATGGCTGCAACAGCACCCCGCCGTGGAGTATGTGCGCTACCCCGGTCTGGCCGACAGCCCTTACCATGCCCTTGCCAAAAAATACCTGACGCGCGGAGCGGGTGGTGTGCTGTCATTTAAACTTAAAAACGGCCGCGAATCGGGCGACGACGTAGTGAACTCGCTGAAACTGGTGAGCCACCTCGCCAACGTGGGTGATGCCAAAACGCTGATCATTCATCCTGCCAGTACCACCCACTCACAGTTGTCTGACATTGAACAGCAAGCCGCCGGTGTTGAGCCGGGTCTGTTGCGCGTATCGCTGGGCATTGAACACATCGACGATATCAAAGCCGACTTCGAGCAGGCGTTTGCGGCGATTAAAGAGGCTGTATCTGTGTAGGTTAAGGTCTAAAGTCCAAGGTCTAATGTCCAAAGTTGAGTTGGCGTAGCTTCGCGCATCGTGCTCTTCGCCTATACTGAAGCTACGCCAACTCAACTTTGGACATTAGACCTGACACATTAAACATAATTTTCCCCTTGCCCTACTTCGACCATAAATTCTCTTTCCCGCTTGAATTAGGGGATGAATTGTCCGGTTTCCGGCTGGCCTATACCACACAGGGAACCCTCAATGAGACTGGCAGTAATGTGATCTGGATTTGCCACGCCCTCACCGGCAACGCCGACCCCAGCGACTGGTGGAGCGGGCTGGTTGGCCCCGGTAAACTTTACGACCCAGCCCACTATTTTATCGTTTGTGCCAACGTGCTGGGTGGTTGCTACGGCTCTACCGGACCGCTTTCCAACGACCCAGCTACGGGAAAACCCTACTTTCACTCGTTTCCCACGCTCACCATCCGCGACATGGTTGGGGCGTTAGACCTGCTGCGCCAGGAGTTGGGTATTGAACAGATTCACACCTGCGTGGGTGGCTCGGTAGGCGGACAGCAAGCTGTAGAATGGGCCATTTCACAGCCGAAACTCATCAAACGACTTATCCTGATTGCTACCAATGCCGTCTTTTCGCCCTGGGGCATTGCTTTCAACGAAGCACAGCGCATGGCCTTGCAGGCCGACCCTACCTGGGTTGAAAACCGCCCCGATGCGGGACAGAACGGGCTAAAAGCAGCGCGGTCTATCGCGCTTCTCTCCTACCGTAACTACGAAACCTACGCCTTCACCCAGGCCCTCGACAACAACGAACAGACCGATAATTATAAGGCCGCTGGTTACCAGAACTATCAGGGCGAAAAGCTGGTGGGCCGGTTTAATGCGTTTACCTACTGGCTGTTAACCAAAGCCATGGACTCGCACAACGTGGGTCGCAACCGGGGCAGTATCCTCAACGCGCTGAGTTTGATTGAAGCTAAAACGCTGGTTGTTGGCATCCACTCCGACGTACTGTTTCCCCCTTCTGAACAGCAATTTCTGGCCCGCCACATCCCGGATGCCGTCTACGAAGAACTCGAATCGCTCTACGGCCACGACGGCTTTCTGATCGAGTTTAAACCCCTTACGCAAATTATCCGGAAGTGGGTGGGGGAAAAAGGGTTTAAGGTTTAAGGTTGCTTCGCGCTCGCAAGGGTTGAGCGCGAAGCAACCTTAAACCTTAAACTTAAAAAAACTACCTCGTCTTCTCGGCGTTATCACCAATGGTGCGCTCGCGGCGGAGCACTTCGTCGATGAGGCCGTATTCTTTGGCTTCTTCGGCGCGGAGCCACTTATCACGGTCCGAATCTTTCTCGATTTCTTCGATGCTCTTGCCTGAATGGTCGGCCAGAATCTGGTACAGCTCTTCGCGAAGCTTCACGATCTCACGGGCAGTAATTTCGATGTCAACCGATTGCCCCTGTGCACCACCCGATGGCTGGTGGATCATAACCCGCGCGTGGGGCAGTGCCGAACGCTTACCAGCTGCGCCACCCGCCAGCAACACCGCGCCCATTGAGGCGGCCAGGCTGGTGCAGACCGTAGCCACATCGGGGCGTACATACTGCATGGTGTCGTAGATACCCAAACCGGCGTATACCGAGCCGCCAGGACTGTTGATATACATCAGAATATCTTTCCGGGGGTCGGCTGATTCCAAAAACAGCATCTGTGCCACTACAATGTTGGCAATGTTGTCATCAACGGGCAGGCCCATAAAGATGATGCGGTCGGCCATCAGGCGCGAGAAAACGTCTACCTCCCGGAAGTTCATAGGCCGCTCTTCGATCACCGAGCGGGTCATGTTCTCAACCTGGTGGTTGTTAACGGTGTGCTTAACATATCCGTCGACCGTGAGGCCATTGAGGCCCATGTGGTGGACGGCAAACTTGCGAAATTCGTCTCCGTAATGCATTGTGGTTGATTAAAGGAAATGAGGTTCAATGTTTAAGGTTTAAAGTTGCTTCGCGCTTTGACACTTAGAACGCGAAGCAACCGCGACGGCGGACCGTTTAGACTTTAAACCTTAAACATTGAACTCGTTTAAAAATTAACGAACGTGTCAGGTGGTAAGTTTCAAAACTTATCAGTCACAAAATTGCGTTGTTGCGGCAAGAATCCCTGCCAGAATCACTTGAGATTTCCTCGTTATTGCTTGATATGAAGCTGCTCAACACCCCCAACCATGCCGGTGAACGCATCCGTATAGCCCGCCTGCAACGCGGTCTGTCACAGGAAAACATGGCCGATTTACTAGGCCTGTCAACAACAGCTTATGGTGACATTGAGCGGGGAAAAACAGAACTGACCGTCAGTCGGTTAACGCAAATTGCAGGTCTGCTCGACACCACCGTTATCCGGCTCCTAAGCGACGAAACAGCCCCGGTTGAGCCTACCATTCGTCAACCCGACGAGGTAGAACGGCTGCGCGAAACGATAGATACACAGCAACTCCAGATCGATAAGCTTCGCCTGGAGGTAGATTATTATAAACGCCGCTACGACGAGCGCATCGCCATGGAAATGGCCCGCGCCATGGGCCAGAAACAGGAGCGGTCGCCGATTGGGTTTTAGGGGAATCGAACCCTAGCGGCGGTGGCCGCTGAGCCTGGGCCTACTCAACTTCTGATGCACAAAAAAAGGCCCTGTGAACGTTCACAGGGCCTTTTTCACTATGTTGCAATCGCTTACCGCGTTGCAGCGGCCCGTTCGCGGAATTGCTCCATTGAAATCGGTTGCGTCTCAATCGTCACCTTCGACTTCACGTAGTTCATCACTTTGTCGTCATACACCCGGTTGAACGTGGCCGTGTAATTCTGGCCGTTGTTCTTCTCGTCCATCAGGTAGTTGCGGGCAATTTTGTCGATGGTTTCGGTCATGCCATCTTCACCAGCACCGGCGGCGAAACCGAACTGGTCACGCACCATCTGGCGGGTAGCTTCCATCACTTCTTCGAAGTCTACGTTAATGTCGGCTTTCTCAGCAATCTTGTTTTTGATGAGCTGTAACTTGGCCGACTTGGCGAAGTCGTCGTACTGCTCGTCTACCTGCTCCGGCGTAAATTTGCCTTCATTGATGGTCAGCAGCCAGTCTTTCAAAAACTCATCGGGCAGGCTAATCAGCGTATTGTCAAGCAGGGCCTTTTCAATATCGAAACGGAGCAGATTATCCGACTCGCGACCATAGTTCTGGGTGATGATCTCCTGTACTTTCGTGCGGAACGTAGCTTCGTCTTCAGCAGCACCTACGCCCAGCACCTTATCGAAAAACGCCTGGTTTAGTTCGGCTGGCGCGTGGCGCGTCACGTCTTCAATGGTAAACGAGAAATCACCTACCAGGTTGGCGGCCTCTTCTTTTTTGGCACCCGTTGCCAGGGCGCGGTCTTTCTCATTTGGAAAAGCCGCCGCCATGTCGAACGTTATGGTCTCGCCTTTTTTCTTGCCGATAAATGCGCCCAGAGCCTCCGGAGCCACTTTATCTAGTGGTAGCGCTGTCTTGGTCTCAAATTTGGTGGCGTTTTCGTCGGCACCGGTCAGCTGCACCAGTTCACCGTAGATAGTATCACCTTCGGCGGCTTCGTCAGCGTGCTGATGCTCGTGGAAACGCTGCTGCAAGTCGGCAATCGTGCTGTTTACCTCTTCTTCGCCAGCTTCGATTTCGTAGCGGGAAACGGTACCCAGCGCTGCCAGATCAACGTCGAAATCAGAAGCCAGACCCAGTTGGTAGCTGAACGTGAATTCGTCCTGGGCATCCCAGTCAATGGCATCGGCTTGTGTGCGATCGGGAACGGGGTCGCCTACGACCTGTAGCTTGTTTTCGCGGATATAATCGCTAACCGACTTGCTGAGTTTGGCGTTGATTTCTTCCACCAAAATTCCTTTGCCGTACATTTTCTGCACTACAGCAGCAGGCACGTGTCCGGGACGGAATCCCTTGAGTTGCACTTGTTTACCGTATTGCTTCAACTTCTTGTCGACTTCCGATTTGTAGTCTTCAGGTTTCAGCGTAATCACAAGCGACGCGTTGGTGTCGCTGGCTTTTTCAAGGGCTATATCCACTGATTGATTTGGTTTAAAATGAGTGAATGAGCGAATTAGTGATTGAGTGAATACAGCCGAAGCCTAAAAAATTCACTCATTCACTCATTCGCTCATTCGCAATTGTTTCAGTACGGGCGGAGGGACTCGAACCCCCATGCCTTGCGGCACCAGATCCTAAGTCTGGCACGTCTACCAATTTCGCCACGCCCGCAGGTGGTCAACAATGTATCAAAAACCGACTTGCGCTGGTCTTTGTTCACTGTTTCGGCCCGCAAAGGTACGCATGAACTTGGAGAAGGCAACAGGGTCGTTGAATTTTTCCGTAATCACCGGTAGGCAGACTGTTATCGACGTTTGCTTGCCCGGTAGGCTGTCAAACAGACCAAAATCACTTATTTCCGATCCATACCGGCGGAAATTTTGTTTTTAAGGTGTACCTTGAGAATACGAGTACAACCTACAGAAACACACGCAGGGTAACGACACCTACCTATGAATGCAGCCCTAGAACCAGTTATTGATTTAGCGCAGGAACGGGAAGAGATCCTGAAACGATACCGACGCCTCTTGCGCGCCGCCAAGCCGTATTTGAAAGAAAATGACGCCAAGCTGATTAAAAAAGCCTTTAACACCTCGGCTGAAGCGCATAAAGAGATGCGTCGGCGGTCAGGCGAACCCTACATCTACCATCCCCTGGCCGTAGCGCAGATTGCCGTAGAAGAAATTGGCCTCGGTACCACCTCTATTGTGGCCGCGCTGTTGCACGATGTGGTGGAAGATACCGACACGACGATTGCTGACATTGAGCGCGCTTTTGGCAAAAAGGTGGCGCAGATCATCGACGGGCTGACCAAAATTTCGGGCATTTTTGAGTACGGTACCTCGCAGCAGGCCGAGAACTTCCGCAAGATGCTGCTTACGCTGTCTGACGACGTGCGGGTGATCCTGATTAAGCTCGCCGACCGGCTTCATAACATGCGGACGCTGGATTCGATGCCCCGCGACAAGCAGTTGAAAATTGCGTCGGAGACAATTTACATCTACGCTCCCCTTGCCCACCGGCTGGGGCTGAACGCGGTAAAGACGGAACTGGAAGACCTGTACCTGAAATATGTGGAGCCAGAAGCCTACAAAGATGTAGCCCGCAAGCTCCGCGAATCGAAAACCTCGCGCGACCGGTTCATCAACACGTTTATCAAACCCATTGAAGATGATCTTGTGGCGTCGGGTTACCCATATGTGATCAAAGGGCGGCCTAAATCAATTTATTCCATTTGGAACAAGCTGAGCAAATCGAAAAAGCCGTTTGAAGAAATCTATGATCTGTTTGCTGTCCGGATTATCCTGAAAGTACCCCTGGAGCAGGAAAAAGCGGCCTGCTGGCGGGCCTATTCTATCGTGACGGACCACTATAAGCCCAACCCCGACCGGCTGAAAGACTGGATCAGCACCCCTCGCGCCAACGGCTACGAGTCGTTGCACACCACCGTCATGAGCCGTTCGGGACAGTGGGTAGAGGTACAGATCAGGACCGACCGGATGAACGAGATCGCCGAAAAAGGCTACGCAGCTCACTGGAAATATAAAGGTAATGACACCCGCACCGGGGCCGGAATCGACTCGTGGATTGGGCAGGTGCGCGAGATGCTGGAAATGGCCGATCAGGGTGATAAAACCGCCGCTGTGGAATTCCTCGACGATTTCAGGAGCAATCTGTATAGTGAAGAGGTCTTTGTCTTTACACCAAAAGGTGAACTTAAAGTGCTGCAACGCGGGGCCACGGCGCTCGATTTTGCGTTCGACATTCACACCCAGATTGGGGCTAAATGCATGGCCGCCAAGGTCAATAATGTATTGGTGCCGCTCAGTCACGTGTTGCACAATGGCGATCAGGTAGAGGTAATTACCTCAAACAAGCAGAAGCCCAACGAAGACTGGCTGCGGTTTGTGGTAACCTCCAAAGCCAAGACCAAGATCAAGGACCTCATCAAAGAGGACAACAAGCATTACATTACCGACGGCAAAGAGCTGGTTGCCAAGCGGTTGAAGCTGTTGCGCATGGAAATGACCAACGAGCTGATCAATCAGCTTCGGGCGTATTTCGGCTCAAAAACGACCAGCGATTTCTACTACCGCGTGGGCAAAGCCCACATCGACGTTAAGGAGCTTAACAAGTTCAAAGCCGAAAAAGAAGCCAAAGAAAACCGGGCCCTGAAACTCAACACCGACACTCTGCAAGACGCTAAGGCAGTGGGTAAAGAGTTGAAAAAAATGCACGGCGAGCGTACCGACGCCGACATGCTCCTCATTGGCGAGGACATGGACAAGATCGACTACACGCTGGCCCGCTGCTGCAACCCTATCGCCGGCGATGATGTGTTTGGGTTTGTGACGGTGATGGAAGGCATTAAGATTCATCGGGTTAGCTGTCCCAACGCCGTAGAGTTGATGTCTAATCATGGTAACCGGATCATAAAGGCCAAGTGGACATCGCAGAAGGAACTGGCCTTTTTGGCGGGGTTGCGCATTACGGGCACCGACCGCATTGGTCTTATTAACGATGTGACGCGGGTAATCAGCAACGAGTTGCACATCAACATGCGCTCGGTCACGATTGACTCGACAGACGGCGTTTTTGAGGGCATGATCAAATTGTACGTAAACAACACGAGCCACCTCGATACCCTGATGCGGAAGCTGGAAAGCGTCGACGGCGTTTTCGACGTGGTAAGGTTTGATTGAGAGCTAGTCTAAAGTCCAATGTCCAATGTCTAAAGTCTAAAGTTGCTTCGCGCTCTATGGGCTGACGCGAAGCAACTTTAGACTTTAGACCTTAGACATTGGACTTTAGACGTTGAACGATTTCGTATTTTTGCCCTATGGCAGCACCCAACCAAGCCAATATCGAGTCGGCGAAGACCATTTTGAGGGCGTATCTGGAGAATAAAGGCCTGCGCAAAACGCCCGAACGGTTCGCCATTCTGGAAGAGATATACAACCGTCAGGACCACTTCGACGTAGACGAACTGTATATCTCGATGAAGAATAAAAATTACCGCGTGAGCCGCGCCACGGTCTACAATACCCTCGACGTGCTGGTAGACTGTGACTTGGTGACAAAGCATCAGTTCGGTAAGAACCTGGCGCAATATGAGAAGTCGTATGGCTACCGGCAGCACGATCATCTCATCTGTACCGACTGCCATAAGGTGATGGAGTTTTGCGACCCACGGGTGCAGAACATTCAGAACATGGTGGGCGACATGCTGAAGTTTAACGTGATGCACCACTCGCTGATTTTCTACGGATCCTGCCAGCGCGACCCCTGCGAAAACCGCAACGAAGCCGCCCGCAACAAAGACCGGCAGGGCGAAACAGCCGTAGAAGCTTGATTTAATAGTCTAAGATTATCGTCGTTACCAGCTTTCTTATGAACGTCTACGCTGATTTAATCGACCTTATTGCTCCGGGTGTGACGCCGGAACAGATTATTAATTTTAAGCCGTCAACCGAAGCTCAAGACCGGCTAAGTGAACTGCTGTACAAAAACAGAACAACACGGCTCACGGCAGAGGAAGAACGTGAACTCGACCGTTTCAGAGATGTGGAACACATCATTCGTATGGCAAAAGCCCGCGCCCGTAAGTATGTCGAGAAGCGGTGACTATATTTCTGCCGCAGTCAGCAGACAGGTTGGCGAACGAGCTAGTTTTCGATGCGGATACTGTCTTATTGCTGAACGTGATATGGGATTTAGTGCTGAGATAGATCATATAATTGCGCTGAAACACCGTGGTTCGGGTGAAGTATCAAATCTGGCTTTCTCTTGCAGCATTTGCAATGGCAACAAGGGCAGCGATATAGCTTCCTTCACCAGATCGAATGAGTTGAGTCGCTTCTACAATCCTCGAACCGACGTTTGGTCAGAGCATTTTCGCCTGGACAACTTCCGCATTGAGCCGCTAACACCTATTGGCGAAGCAACCGAATTTATTTTCCGCTTTAACGATGACGACCGTATTGAAGAACGGTTCGTTTTATTTTGATTTCTAATGGTAGACGTATTATTGGGCCTCCAGTGGGGTGACGAGGGTAAGGGTAAAATTGTTGACGTGTTAGCGCCTCAATATCAAGTGGTTGCCCGGTTTCAGGGTGGACCAAACGCCGGGCATACGCTCGAGTTTGACGGCATTAAACATGTGCTGCACCAGATTCCGTCGGGCATATTTCGGCCCGACGCGCTGAATATTATTGGCAATGGCGTAGTGCTCGACCCCATCGTGTTTCGGCGGGAAATCGATGCGCTGGGCAAGTTCAACCTGGATCTGCACAAGAATCTGATCATTTCAAAAAAAGCTGCGCTGATTGTGCCCACGCACAGCCTGCTGGATGCCGCCTACGAGCAGGCCAAAGGAGCCGCCAAAATTGGGTCGACCCTGCGCGGTATCGGGCCAACGTATCAGGACAAGGTAGCCCGGCAGGGCCTGCGCGTGGGCGATGTGCTGTCGCCAAATTTTCAGAAAAAGTACGAGACGCTGCTCAACGCTCACAAGGTCATCCTGGACCGGCATAACTTCGATTACACGTCGGTACTACCCGAATCGGAGGCGAAATTCTTTGAGGCAGTGGAATTTCTGAAAACGTTTACGCTGACCGACAGTGAGTATGACGTGAATAATGCACTACAAGCCGGGAAACGCGTATTGGCTGAGGGAGCGCAGGGGTCACTGCTCGACATTGATTTTGGCTCGTATCCGTTCGTAACCTCTTCCACCACCATGACAGCCGGCGCCTGTACGGGCCTGGGTATTGCTCCCCGGCAGATTGGCGAAGTGTATGGCATCTTCAAAGCGTACTGTACCCGGGTGGGCAGTGGGCCTTTCCCTACGGAACTGCTGGAAGAAACGGGCGAACGAATGCGGCAGGAAGGTCGTGAGTTTGGCTCAACAACGGGTCGTCCACGGCGGTGCGGCTGGCTCGATTTACCCGCCCTGAAATACGCCATCATGCTCAACGGCGTGACCCAACTGGTAATGATGAAGGTGGATGTGCTCAATATTTTCGACACCATCCGCGTCTGCACGCATTATCAGATGCCCGACGGCAGCGTGACCGAACAGCTCCCCTATGATCTTTGTGATACGGATGTCATACCGGTTTATAAAGATTTCGCCGGTTGGAAAACGTCTCTCGACGGGGTGCATACGTTCGACAAAATGCCCGCCGAACTGGCTGTTTATGTCCAGTATCTGGAAGCAGAGCTAAACCTGCCCATCACGTTTGTGTCTACCGGTCCTGATCGTGAGGCCTTAGTACATCGGGAAGAAGTGAGCGTTTAGTCTATGTTTGACGGAGCGTTGCTCTGCCAGAATGCAAAAGCGACCCCATCACTGGGGTCGCTTTTTTTATAGAGGAAGATTCCGAAAGGGCGTCTATATACCTAACGTACCACCCGACGTGGCATTGCCCGACGAACTCTCACGGCCCGGCGAATAGCCTGACCGCTCAATCGGTTCACGGTCTGTTGAGCCGCTGTTACCGTAGCTCGTTGTCTCGCCCACAGCTGAACCACTCTGGTAGTTAGCTCCCGACGCATAGCCCGACTGACTACCGCTGGTGCTGCCTGTGCCCATCATGGCCCCACTATTATCAATTGCACTACCCGTGTTATCATTATCGTCGTAATAGTTACGGCGGTTAGGGCTTGAGTAAGTCTGATCGTTTTTGCCTTCAGACTTGGCTCGTTCGTTGACGAATGACTCCGCCAGTTGGGTTAGCTTTTTATCCGTATTTTTTTCTTCCTGCAATGATTGCTCAATCAACTGCGCCGCTTCGGTGTAGCCCAGCAGTTGAGCCAGCGCGTGCAACGAACCATAGGCGGCTATTTCATGATGCTCTACTTTCTGAGCAGCAATGATCAGCCCCGCATCACGAGTCAACGAACCCGATTCCGTCATACTAATCATGTCGTCGGCATCATCAGCAAGGCCATCAATAGCGTTGCACGTTTTATCATCGGCCGATACGCCAATGCTGTCGAAAATGCGCTCCAGGCGAGTTACCTGACCACGGGTTTCTTCAAGGTGATGCTGAAACGCCTGACGTACCTCATCGGTGGTAGCAGCATCAGCCATGTTAGGCATGTTATCTACCAGCGCTTTCTCGGCATAATACATCCCCTGTAGTTCAGACACGAACAGACCACGCAGGCCTTCGTCATTATCGGTAGTTGATCCACCCGAGAAAAAGTCGGCAATTTGTTTTCCAATGTTAGCCATGATGTTATAAGATTTGGGTTGTCAGATTAGTAGACTACCAATCTTGTAGGCAATATGTGTACCAGTTGCTGATTATGTGTGTGTTAGCTCTCCGGCGAGACAGCAAGTGTGCAAATAATTCTACGTGAACAGTAGACGGCCTTTCCACTTTATGCCTGCTGGCAACTGGTAAATAGGTCTGCCAACAATCTATTACTTCGTTGGGATAAGTTCGGATCACGTCGAGAATGGCTATTTTTGACCAAACTGAAATCAAACCATGTTTACCCGTAACGCTCTACTCCTTGCTGCCTTAGTTGCTGCCCTGACGACAGGCTGCGACAGCAAAAAAACCGGCGAAAGCCAAACCACGGCAACGACCGCCTCCGCTACCACCGAAACGGCCTCCACACCCACAACCGACGGAGCTGATACCAGTGCCACTGCCACGTCAACGCCAATTCCAGCTGGCAAAATTGCCGACGCGCCCACCATCATTGCCCGCAAGCAGGTGCCCATCCTGTGTTACCATCAGATTCGTGAGTGGCGCAGCACCGATTCGAAAGGTGCCAAAGATTACATCTGCCCCACCAGCGTTTTCGTGCAACAGATGCAGATGTTGAAAGACAGCGGGTACCACGCTATCACCGCCGACCAGCTCTATGCTTACCTGACCACAGGAGCCAGCCTGCCTACCAAACCCGTGTTTCTCACCTTCGACGATGGCGACGAAGATCAGTACACCAATGCGTTGCCGATTTTGAACAAGCACGGTTTCAAAGCCATGTTTGGTATCATGACGGTGGCCATTGGCCGGCATGGCAAACAGCCCTACATGAGCAAAGCACAGATCAAAGATCTGGCCGACAAAGGCCATGAGGTATGCTGCCACACCTGGGATCACCACAACGCCAAGAAGTACACCGCTGCCGACTGGAAGACCCAAGCCGAAGAGCCCAGAAAGTTGCTGGAAGAAATCACCGGCAAGCCAGTGAAGTATTTTGTGTATCCGTTTGGCCTCTGGAACCACGAAGCCGCCGTTGAATTACAGAAAATGAAGTACCTGGCTGCTTTCCAGCTTGCCGACAAGAAGCGCGACGAGCAGTATCCGCTCCAGAGTATCCGCCGCATCATCGCCAGCGGCTACTGGTCAGCCAAAACTCTGCACAATAACATGTTGGGCAGTTTCAAGGGGTAATTCTCACTGGATGCTTCATTTTGCATCCAATAAGCTGTGCTTGATCTCGCGAATCCGATCATTGAACGGCATGGTGTGGATGTCGTCGCCGGGTAGTTTAATGGCACCCAACAGATCCATCACAGCGGGGTGGTGCGGAATACGCTTGCCCGTTTCCACACTGATGTATTTAGACGTGACCCAAAGCACATTTTTAAGCTGTTCCTTGCGGTCGTCGGTCATGTAATATTCGGTGATGGTGGTGTCGGTATCGAAGTAGACTAACCGCGACATAATGCGGATCCATTCGCTTACCAGCGCGGGCCGCACATAGGCTATCTGGTGCTGATACACAACCCAGCTTGTTTTCAGTTCGCGAAATAGCTGTGCCGGGGCGAAGCCATACAGTTTGGCTACCTGATCTTCGCGCGCATTGAAATAATAGTCAAAGTATTTGGCGTTGTTGAGGTGCTGAAGTGGGTCGCAATCCTGAAACCGGATGATCGTCCGCGACTCCGTCTCAACCGGATACGTCCGGGTCGGGTCAAGTTGAAACATAAAAGCTTTCGTCGTTTTTTGTCTGACGGCTACTGTCTAACGTTTAGGTGACCCCATCTGGACGTTGGACAGTAGCCGTTAGACTGTACTTACAATTTCTCTAGAATTCGCTCCATCGATACTTCGTGCCCAATACGGGCTTTGAGCTCGCTTATGGGCACACGGATTTGCTCGGTGGTGTCGCGGTAGCGAATCGTGACGGTATCATCTTCCAGTGTCTGGTAGTCAACCGCGATGCAGAAGGGTGTTCCGATCAGGTCCTGCCGGGTATATCGTTTACCAATGGCGTCGCGCTCCTCGGTGATTACGCGAAACTCAGACCGGAGCGACTTCATAATCTGCTCGGCTTTTTCGGGCAAACCATCTTTTCGTACCAGCGGGAAAATCGCAGCTTTAATGGGAGCCAGCGCCGGATGCAGCTTCAGGTACGTCCGCTCCTTTTGAGTGTCGCCTTCGCCAACAGTTTCCCTAGTAAATGCATTGCAGAGCGTGGCCAAAAATAGCCGGTCGGCCCCGACTGATGTTTCCACTACGTAGGGGATGTAGTTGCCATAGGGCTTACCGGTGGCGGGGTCTACGTCGTTATCGAAGTATTGCTGCTTCTTTTTGCTCAATTCCTGGTGTGCTTTCAGGTCGAAATCGGTACGGGAGTGGATACCCTCCATTTCGCGGAAGCCGAACGGAAATTTGTACTCAATATCGACGGCTGCGTTGGCGTAGTGTGCCAGTTTCTCGTGGTCGTGGAATTTCAGGCGCTCAGCAGGGAGGCCAATGGCCTGATGAAACGCCATGCGGCTGGCTTTCCATTTATTATACCAGTCCATTTCGGTGCCGGGCCGCACAAAATACTGCATTTCCATCTGCTCGAATTCGCGCATCCGGAACGTGAACTGCCGCGCAACAATCTCGTTACGGAAGGCCTTGCCAATCTGGGCAATACCAAACGGCACCCGCATCCGACCCGTTTTCTGCACGTTCAGGAAATTCACAAAAATACCCTGTGCAGTCTCCGGACGTAAATAGATGGTGCTGGCATCGTCGGCCAGTGACCCTACCTGCGTTGAGAACATCAGGTTAAACTGCCGTACCTCGGTCCAGTTGGCATTGCCCGACACCGGGTCTTTAATACCCTCGGCGATGATCAGGTTCCGAACACCCTCAAGGTCTTCGGCACCCAACAACCGGCCCATCTCGGTGAGCAGCGCCTGCGACCGGGCCTCATCACCCGCGTTGGCATACTCTTCGGCTTTGGCTTCCAGCAATTGGTCGGCCCGGTACCGCTTCTTCGAGTCACGGTTGTCGATCATTGGGTCGTTGAAAGAATCCACGTGGCCCGACGCCTTCCAGGTAAGCGGATGCATAAAGATGGACGCGTCGATGCCCACCACCTCGTCGTGAAGTTGGGTCATGGCCTTCCACCACACTGATTTAAGGTTATTCTTTAGTTCCACGCCGTTCTGACCATAGTCATACACGGCCTGAAGCCCGTCATAGATTTCGGAAGAAGGAAACACAAACCCATACTCTTTGGCATGGGCAATGATGTCCTGAAGCGTAGTAGCCGGTGCGGCAGAAGCCGAATGATCGGTCGGGGTATTGCTCGTCATAATGGCCGCAAAGATAGGTTTTGCCCGCATTACGGAACGCGGCTTGGGCAGATTAGGCAGATTAACGGCCATAAGCTATCCGACATAAACAGTGCTATAGTAATAAAAGAACCGTAACGTAAGCCTATTTATGGTTTGCCCACGTGGCAGAATCTAGCAATACTGCTTAGCTTGCGGCACCACCGTATCTAAACCATAACTCCTTTGTGCTGAAACGACTACGCGCTTACATCATTGATTTTTTTGCCATTGGGCACAACGAAGCCAAGGGCGTCATTCTTCTTATTCTGCTCACTTTGCTGTTTCTGATTTCGCCCTGGCTTTACCGCTGGCTCCGCCCCGATGTGATCAGCCACACCGATGCCGCCGACCAACGAAAACTCGACAGCCTGGTGGCTCTCATGCGCGTAGATGGCGAACGGGATGAACAGGAACGGTTTGGTAACCGGCACAATTATAACTCGGGCGGGAGCGGGTCGCGGGGGCAAGATCAGCACTTGTCTGAGCAATACCATGAAGCGAAGCCATTTCCCTTTGATCCCAACACCGTGAGTGTGGCGGGTTGGCAGCAGTTGGGCTTGCCCCGTTGGCTGGCCGAACGTATCGACAAATACAGAACTAAGGGCGGGCAGTTCCGCAGGAAAGAAGACCTGCTCCGTATTTATGATTTCCCACCCGAGGCCTACGAGCAACTGGAGCCCTATATCCAACTGGCAACAGCCGGAAAGCCTACCGCTAATGACTATACGCCCCGGTCGACAGACAGGACTGAAGAAACCGGGGCAACACAGCCTGCAGGTACCGCTCCTACCCGCGAACGGTTTGTGAAGTACCCAATCCAGCCGTTTGATATTAACACAGCAGATACTACGCAACTGATTGCGCTCAAAGGCATTGGTTCGAAAATGGCCAGCCGTATCATTAGTCACCGCGATGGATTGGGTGGATTCGTGTCGTCAGAGCAGTTCAAAGACATTTACGGCATGGACTCTATTAATCTGGCCGAACTGACGTTGTACGGGCAGATAAAATCGCAGGTACGGAAGATCCCGGTCAATACTGCATCGGCAGCTGACCTCGACCGGTTTCCGTTTTTGTCGCGGCGGCAGGCAGAGGTTATTGTAAATTACCGTACGCAACACGGCGCTTTTACGTCGATAGAATCGCTAAAAGCCGTGCGGGTGCTGGATACCAAAACGATTAACAAGCTAACCCCATACCTGGCTTTCCAGCCTTAAGGCATCTAAAACAAAAAACCCCGCCGGTGGAGCAGGGTTTCTCAAGTCTCAAGTTACGATAGGTCAGGTAAGCTTATCAACAGGGTGTTACTCTTTAATTGGCCAGGCTACGGATTGGTAAGCTACTCATTCAGTCACGGAGGCATCGGAATCCATTAAATGAAACGGGGCACTACTTTTTTGTGTGCCCAAAAGGTGGGCAGGCCGCTAGTCATATAAGCACCAATGGGCTTATTGGCTAACAATTGAAATAATTTTTCATCAGTCACCGGCACATAACCCGCCGTTGATTTTGCAGAGCCTTTATACAGTTCATCGCCCATGAGCGATGAAAGCAGGACAAATTGATCAAGATTCATAGGTGGTTCTCAGTAGGTTTTGTAAGTACTAGCAAAGGTCTATAGGCGTTATTGGCTTTGCAACTTTTGTGGGGAAAATCTTCCACAGTTATCAGCCAGATTTACTTAAATCTATTTAACGGGAAAATTAAGTATTTATCTTATCTGAACAAGCGTCTATTCAATCAGACGAGCCCTTTAGCACTAAGTAACAGGCCTTATTGAATTTTAATTCGCCCCTTCGTTGGCGGCTCGTTGGGCCGGAAACCAGGAAGTCAAAACCGTGACCACAATAACTATGCCTCCCGTGATAATAATGTCATTTGTCTGCACAGAAACTGGATATGCGTTAACCAAACCGGCAGAGGTGCCTAGCTCAACCAAGCCAAAGCGCTGTTGCAGATAGCAAAGAAACAGGCCAAGCAACAGGCCAACACCGGCACCCGTCAGCGCAATGATGGTGCCTTCGGTCATAAAGATGCGCCGAATCAGCGCGGGTGTGGCCCCCATAGACCGCATGACTCCTATGTCGGCCTTTTTCTCTAGCACCAGCATAGACAACGAGAAAAAGATGTTGATGCTGGCCACCAGAATGATAAAGGCCAGGGTGATGGTTACAAACAGTTTTTCGATCCGGATAGCCCGGTACAGCCCCCGGTTTATTTCGTCGCGGGTCTGTACCTGCCAGTTAGCACCGGCTTGCTGCTGAAGGGCAGTCTGCACCTCATGCTCGTCGCTACCTGGCTTTAATTTGACCTCAAGGCTGGCATAATCATCCGGCCCATAGCCCAATAGCTCGCTGGCTATGTTGAACGGCACAATAACCAGATCAGTATAATTTGGAGAAGGGACAAAAAAGACCCCTGACACACTAACCTGCTGCTGGCGGAATGATTCGGGCGTGAGTGATGACAGTCGGCGGTTTCGTTCGGGAAACAGTAATTCGAGTGTCGTCAGGGGGTCTTCGGGTGAGATACCCAGGCTATTGCGGACCCCGTCGGCTACCAGGGCGTAGTTGACTCCGTTACGTTGTAAAATTTGCCGCCCCTCAACCATGGCCGTATCGAGCCGGTGCTGTTGCTGAAACGTGCTGTCTACACCTTTCACCCGCACTACGGTTTGTCCATCGACATAGCGGGCCAGCGCATTGTCGGTGGCCACGGCCGTAATCACCTGAACGTCGGCCAGCTGGCGCAATTTAGTCAGCAACGCCGGGGTCATAGTCTGCCGTTTTCCCTGCACTGGCGACAAAGTCAAATCGGCATCGACCGATTTGAAAAGCTGCCGGTTTAGCTCTTCCATGCCGTTGAACACCGACAGCACTACCACCAGGGCCATTGTGCCAACACCCACTCCCAGCATGGAGAGCACAGACAGGTAACTGATAAAGCTGCGTTTTTTTCGGGAAAAGAAATACCGGCGGGCAATGAAAGCGGAGAGGTTCATGGGTGATTGAGTGATTAAGCCAATAGGTGAACAGGCGTACGTTGGTATCAGCCTGTTCACTTATTGGCTTAATCACTAATTTTCTTCTTCTTCTGTAGCAGGCGGGATAACGATACCCGCGAAGAGCTTATCCATCTTCTCGGCGTATTCGGCGGTGTCATCGAGGAAAAACTGAAGGTCTGGTACAATGCGCAGCTGATGCCGAACGCGTTCGCCAAGCAGTTGACGGATGGTGCGGCTCTTTTCCTGAATGGCTTCCATCAGCATGGCTCTGTTTTTGGCATTCAACAGGCTCAGATATACCCGCGCGATACCCAGGTCGGGCGATACACGCACGTTGGTGACGGTGATGAAGACTGCCCCGCCACTCAGGCCATTGAAGGCATGCGTCAGGTCGCGCTGGAAGATCTCGCCGAGATCTTTCTGTAGCTGGCGCGCTACCTTTTGTTGTCGTTTTGATTCCATAAAACAAATATCCTGAACTTCACGGGTGTTTAAGCACCCGCAGATAGGTTACAGGCTGATTGGAGCTAACAGGGATGGAGGCGTTTTGGTGCCGGAAGTAGATGGCTGTGCCGAAAAGGGCGTATTTTTGTCAATTAACAGGTTTTCAATCGCCAACCGCCCTCCTTTCCTTGCTCAGTTTTTTTCGCTCATTCGCCCCCTATCAATACGTCAGTTTACTGGTGCTATTGTTACTGTTGCGGTTGCCTCTGCTCATCAAGCCATTCCCACTGCTGGTTCCTGAACTGAACTGGATGCTCGTTGGCGAACAGATGCGGCACGGACATACCCTCTACCGCGACATTTGGGATAACCTGAGTCCTCTTTCGGCGGGTGTGTACTGGCTTATCGATCTGGCCGTTGGGCGGTCGCAGGTAGTGTATTGGGCAGTAGCTACGGTGGTTTCGGTGTGGCAACTGATCTATTTCAACTACGTCATGAACGCACGGGAGATTTTCCCGGATCGTACGTTCTGGCCGGGTCTGTTTTACACGTTGTTTCTTAACCTGTCTTTCGACTGTACTACCCTGTCGCCCACACTGCTCTCTACAACGTTCCTGTTGTTGGCCTTTGGGGCTATCGTTAAGCAGCTCACCCAGCGGCAGGGCGCCACCGACGAGGTATTTGAAGTAGGGGTGTATGTGGGTATTGCGGCCCTGTTTTATCTGCCCTCGGCCCTGTTTATTGTCTGGGCATCGTTGTCGCTGCTGCTGTTTACTGGGGCTACGGTGCGGCAGCACTCACTAGCCCTTTTTGGCTTTGCCTTCCCCGTGCTGCTGGTTGTGCTCTATTATTATTTTACCAATTCGCTTGACGGCTTCAATCGTAACCTGCTCACATCAGTGTTTCGGGTGCGGCAGTATGACCTCAGCGATTTGAAGACCCTGGCCCTGTCACTCGTAGTACCCCTCACGGTGGGCGTGTTGGGCGTTTTAAGCCTGTTCAACAGTGCAAGCCGGTTTGTCAATTTTCAGCAACGGTGCCAGCAAATTATGCTGTTGTGGGCGTTTACGGCCCTACTTACTATTCCGTTGATGCCTTTTCTGGCCCCCATGCTCTTTATCAGCTTTGTACCGCCAATGGCTTTTTTCGCGGTGCTGTACTTCAGCAGCATCCGGCGCGTATGGCTGCGCGAACTGCTCTTTCTGGGGGTACTGCTGTTCATGGCCGGTGTGCTGTATCAGGGTGCACTTGCCCTGTTTCCCACCGACGTTGGGCAACTGACTAATCTGCGCGTGAAACGGTCTGAATTGCCCGAGACGGTGCGCAACCGGTCACTGCTGGTCATTGGTGATGACCTGAGCGCCTATCGTTATAACCGTCCGGCTACACCCTACCTGAACTGGGATTTGGCCAAATATGACCTGAGGAATTTAGACAACTATGAAGCCGTTATCCAGGTGTATGACCACTTCCGGCAAGATCCTCCCGACTATATTGTTGATCGGCAACAAGTAGTACCCAAGTTGTTTGCCCGGGTGCCGGCACTGGCTGTGCAGTACCGGGCTACTGGTACCGCCGGTTTATACGAGCGCATAAAGCCAGGGCGGTGACCAAAGAATTAGTCGTCTTTTTGAACAGAATGCCCCCTGCCTGCGGTTATTAATTTCCCCCGACACCTGCTGTGTGGCGGAAAAGACCGCTGCCAGATGGCTACCAGGCTTACAAAACAAAACCATGGAAACAGTAAATCAGGCGGATGCTGCTCAGGCAGCCCCGACCGCAATGCCCGCGCCGGCACCGGCTCAGGGATCAAAAGAGAACGTACAACGTTCTGAAACACAGACTACTCAGCAGATAAATAAAGATCTTCATAAGCGTGATGAGTTGCTGCTTACTCCCGACGAAATGCGGATTAAAGAGGCATTTCAGGACCGCAACTGGAACGAAGTAAAGACCGCCGATTCCTGGGTTATCTTCAAAGTAATGGCTGAGTTTGTGGAAGGCTTCGACAAGCTGGCTCAGATTGGCCCCTGCGTGTCTATCTTCGGGTCGGCGCGTACCAAATCGGAAAATCCATATTATAAGATGGCCGAAGAGATTGCCGCTAAACTGGTTCGCCACGGTTATGGCGTGATCACGGGCGGGGGTCCGGGTATAATGGAAGCCGGCAACAAAGGTGCCTATGAACAGGGTGGCAAATCGGTGGGGTTGAACATTAAACTGCCTTTTGAGCAACACAGCAACGTGTATATCGACCCCGACAAGAACATCAACTTCGACTTTTTCTTTGTGCGGAAAGTGATGTTTGTCAAATATGCGCAGGGGTTTGTAGTTATGCCCGGCGGCATGGGTACGCTCGATGAGTTGTTTGAAGCACTCACGCTGATCCAGACCAAAAAAATTGCCCGGTTCCCCATCGTACTTGTGGGAAAAGCGTACTGGAAAGGG
Organism: Fibrella rubiginis; assembly: GCF_017353185.1. GTDB lineage: Bacteria > Bacteroidota > Bacteroidia > Cytophagales > Spirosomataceae > Fibrella > Fibrella rubiginis. The sequence continues at coordinate 186,773 of NZ_JAFMYV010000004.1, forward strand.
CTGCTCGACTGGATTGTAAACACCATGCTCAACGAAGAGCATAACATCAACCCCGAAGACATGAAGCTCATTAGCCTTGTCGATACCCCAACCGAAGCCGTCAAAGTAATTGACGACTTCTACGACAAATATCTGATGAAGCCCAACTTCTAGTTGAAGCATAACGAGTAAACGAGCGAAGGGCTTATGCATGGGAACATCCTCACGCATAAGCCCTTCGCTCGTTTATTGGTTATGTCTGTCGCTTTCTAATTGAAAAACGGAAAGGCTACGGCCAGATAGGGCATGCCACCGGTGCGGTTACGGAAACGGCGATTGTCGTCGGCAGCGTTGCGAATAGTTGTCGTGTATTCGGTGGTGATCCACTGGTAGCCAAGCTTGACGCCCACCCGTTGGTTGATCAGTATTTTAGCATATACCTCCGTTGCCAGTGTACCTATGCTGTTATCGCCCAGCAGTTGCAGGTTCGCCACAGTGGGTTTAGCAGACTGCCTGGTGGCATCGACACCATTGGCTCCCTTCGTGAAAAAAGCCGTTGAATCACGGCCGGTAGAGGCTTTGACCGTGTAATAACCGTTTTGCGATATATATTGCCCCACCCTTGTCAGACCCAGCGTTAGGCCAAGAATGTCGGCACTGGCACCCAGTTCAAGCGGGCCAAAGCGCAGTTGCAGCCGGGCACCAAAATTAAGGGAGGTGCCTGAGGCACTACTCATCCGAAGTGTATCCAGGTTGGCAGCCACGATGGGTGCGCCCAGCGCATAGAAACCTGTTTTGCCACCCCGCGACAGGTAAGCCGGGGCGGTGGTATAATCCAGATTATCGGCGTAGAATGTGCGGAACGTGCTGGTCCAGCCAATAGACAGCATTTTATTCTGCGTCAGGTTCAGCAACTGATAGTATGTGGCCGATGGGCTAAGCACGTTTGATTTGAACGAGGCACCCACTTCTATACCCGAGCTAAGACGGCTTGAAACGGGGGCTTGGGCAACGGCACAAAAGGGCAGACAGGTGAGCAGCAGGAACTTTAGTTTATGCATAGTCGAAAAAAAGTCAGAGACCGTTATGGTCTCTGACTACGTTGGAACTGATGGCAAATATAACCGAGACCACCGAAGAAACGCCCTTGTTGCTACTATGCGGCTTCGAAATGCGATGCCTGCTTTAGCGTACGTTCGTTACCATTTTCGGGGTCATTATAGGTGTAATCGCCTACTTCGACCGACAGCTTTTTGCCTATTAACTGGTTGGTGTCCAACTTTTTATCTGCCTTTATTTCAAGTCCTACTGCCCGGAAAAGGTCCATAATAATGGGCATACCGGCGGCCGATGTATAAAAGCGCTGGCTCACAAACCCGTCTTCATTTTCCATACGGCAGGCAAAGAAGGGCACTCCCTTGTATTCGCTCTTACCCTCGTCGACGTGCGTAATTTCGACTTCATGGCGCCCATCTGGCAGGAATGGCTTGTCGAGCCCTTCTTCTACGTTAATTTTCATAAGCTTGTTGAGTTTTGCATTGTACTTTAGTAACACATTCTGGTGGGGCAGTGTTAGCACGTAGCGGTAAATTAAGCCTGTTTTTAGCCCTTAAAGAACCCGCCCTGTCATCCATTTTCAGCAGTCAAATGCGTAACTATCTGTTGCTCGGGCTTTTGTTGTTTGTTGCCGCTGCCAGTTCGGCGCAGCAAAAAACAACCGGGCCGACTTACCGATTCGTGGTTACGGATTATCCACCCAATACACCACACGACGCTCAGCTCTTTATCACGGGTACATTTAACAAATGGAATCCGGGCAATCCTGCCTACCAGCTCAAGCATCAGTCAGATGGCACCTACACGGTGTCGATACAGAGCAATCTGGACAAACTGGAATATAAGTTTACCCGCGGCGACTGGTCGTCTGTGGAAGGGCGTGACAGTGGAAAAGCGCGCGTAAATCGGGTTGTGTACCGGGCAGCAACCGGCGTAGATCAGGAGGTTGATATTACCATTCAGTCGTGGGAAGATTTGTCGGGTACGTTTCATTTCTATTCGCTTTACGACCTGCTGATGCTCTTTGCCGCCTTCCAGGGGCTACTGTTGCTGATTGCTATTCCGGGCATTCAGAATAATAACCAGACAGCCAACCGGTGGCTGAGTTTGCTGCTTGGCCTTACATCGGTGCTTATTTTGGTGCGGACCGTGGCGGCTTACCGTGATGTGGCACAGGCCTATACCAAGTTGCTGCTGCTACCCGACCTGCTGCTGTTTCTGTATGGGCCGTTGCTCTACATATACCTGCGCAAGCTGCTCTTCAACACGGCGCGGCCCGCATCGGGCTGGTGGCGGCATTTTGTTCCGGCTATCATCCAGGTGTTGGTGTATATGCCTTTTCTGTTAACCGACAACAAGGAACTCCAGCTTAAAATAGTAAATCGTGACCCGTGGCTACAGGGCGTTTTTCTGACGGTGGGCGTATTGGCCCTGGTTTATAACTGCTTTTATTGGCGGCTGTGCTGGCGGGCTCTTCGCACCTACCGAAATCAGCACGACCTTAGCCAGTCAACTGAGCCACAGGTGCACTACCTCAATACAGTATTGGGTATTCTGGCCGTGTGTCTTGGTTTGTGGGCGTTCTTTTTTGTGTTAATCGGCACCAGTAGTCTGGCTTCATTCGACACGATAGCCATTGCCGAACGCTACGTTGATTTCATCTGGCTCACGCTGTCGAGTATTGTTTACCTGCTGGGCTATTATGCTATTCATCAACCTGAACTGTTCAAGCTGCCCGACACGGAACACCTACCGCTGCTGGAAACAGCCCCCCTTTACACAGCCGGACAGGAATTGAACGTCCTGACAAAACCACTCGACGCTGGTGTCAATGCTTCTGTCCCACTGTCTATAGAAAGCCAGGCATCTGTTGCAGACGACTCTCCCCGAACCACCGATGAGATCGAGGCTACAAAGCGGCAAATTGATATTTACATGTTGCGTTACAAGCCTTTTACCAACCCAAATCTTACGCTGGCCGAACTGGCTGCCAAGTTGAAAATGCCTCCGCATGTGCTGTCGAAGGTACTGAACGAGGGCTATGACAAAAACTTTTTTGACTTCATCAACACCCACCGCATCAACGAACTGAAGGTGCGTTTGCACAACCCGCAATTTCGGTCTTATACGCTGCTGAGCATGGCTCTTGAGGTAGGTTTTAATTCAAAAACAGCCTTCAACAGGTCGTTTAAGAAATTGACAAACCAGACACCCAGCGAGTACTTAAATACTCACACGGAATTGATAAAGCTGGCCGACTAAACCTGGTTTGGTTAATTTATTTCCTATTCGTCGTGCCATATTCATAAAACGGCACGTATCTCATTAACGCAAGCATCTCGTTATCAGGACATTAGTCAATATTTTGACTGCTGTTCACTATAGTTATACATAACTATAAACTGGAACGACAGACAGCATATATGAATGGTAGTTTTGTAAGATAAAGTTGTCTCAGTGTAAGGACCTGAACCAACTGTTTGTCTCATTCAACCAATCAAAGTTTTAGCAAATGAAGAACCTCTCTGTCAGAAGGTTTTTGGGGACGCTGTCGATAAACGTTAGCTCGTTGACGGTGTTCCTCCTGCTTATCGTACTTGGCACTGGCCGGGCGATGGCGCAGGACCAGACAATCACCGGTGTTGTTACCGAAACAGACGGTAGCCCACTACCCGGTGTAACGGTGGCACTCAAGGGAACATCACGCGGGGCCAATACCGACGCTACCGGCAACTACCGCATTCTGGCACCCGCCAATGGTATCCTGGTATTTAGCTTCGTCGGCAAAACGCCACAGGAAGCTGCCGTTGGGGGTAAGTCAGTTATCAACATCACCCTGGCCGACGATTCCAAGAATCTTCAGGAGGTAGTGGTAACAGGTTATGGCACGCAGCGTCGGAAAGACCTGACCGGCTCTATTGCGGCTATTTCATCGGAAGAGTTCCAGAAGGGTAACATTGTGGTTCCCGAACAACTCATTGCCGGTAAACTGGCGGGGGTGTCTATCACACCACCCAGCGGTCAGCCGGGGGGTGGCAGCCAAATCCGGATCCGGGGGGGGTCGTCGCTCAACGCCAGCAACGACCCACTGGTGGTGATTGACAACGTAGCCGTCGACAATTCGAACGTATCGGGTGCATCAAACGCGCTAAGCCTGATCAACCCCAATGATATTGAGACTTTTACCGTATTGAAAGATGCCTCAGCGGCGGCTATCTACGGTGCCCGTGCTGCCAACGGCGTTATCCTGATTACCACCAAGCGTGGTGCGTCGGGTGCTCCGCGTGTTAGTTTCAGCACGCTGGGGTCGGTGTCGATGATTACCAAAAAGCTGCCTGTTTTCACGGGTGATGCCTACCGGGCACTTATCAACGACACGTCGCCGGAAGCCAATTTTGCCAACGCCGACCAGCGGAAGCTATTGGGTACGGCCAATACCGACTGGCAGGACCAGATTTACCATACAGGCATTAGCAACGATAACAACATCAGCGTAGCGGGTTCAATGAACAACATCCCCTACCGGTTGTCATACGGCTACACGACCCAGAACGGTATCCTGAAAACGTCGAATTTCCAGCGTAACTCGGTAGCTCTTAACCTGTCGCCAAAGTTCCTGAATAACAACCTGCGCGTTGACATCAGTGCCAAGGGGTCGATTATTAACAACCGCTTCGCCGACCAGGGTGCTATTGGTGCGGCTGCTTCGTTCGACCCCACCCAACCGGTGTATAGTGGCAACGAAAAATTCGGCGGTTTCTACGAATGGCTCGACCCTGCTACGGGTCGTCCCAATGCACTTTCCACCCGCAACCCGCTGGGTCTGCTCTATAACAAGGAAGACCGCAGCCAGGTAAACCGGTTCATTGGTAATGTTCAGCTCGATTACAAACTGCCGTTTCTGACTGGTCTGCGTGCCAACCTGAACGTAGGTCTGGATGTGTCATCGTCGAAAGGCACCATTTTCATCCCAGCCTATGCCGCAGCTGGCTTTGCGCGTGGTTTCAACCGCCCCGGCATCACGGGTGATTTGGGCGCCACGGGCGGCACCAACAACCAGTATTCGCAAACGCGGAACAACAAAACGCTGGAGTTTTACCTGAACTACGCTAAGGATCTTAAGTCGATCAATAGCCGCGTTGACGTAACAGGCGGTTATTCATACCAGGATTTTATCCGCGACGAGCCCACCTATGCTGATAACCTGGCCGATGGTCGGCAACTGAACCCGGCGGGTATACCGTTCAACACGCGGTACACATTGCTGGCATTCTTTGGCCGGGCCAACTACACGTTCAACGAACGCTATACCCTGACTGCCACCATTCGTCGTGACGGCACGTCGCGCTTTGGGCCAACCGCCCGTTGGGGCTGGTTCCCATCGGTAGGGGCTGCCTGGAGCATTAAGGATGAGGCGTTCCTGAAAAACTCGACAACGATTTCGGCCCTGAAACTGCGGGTAGGTTATGGTGTAACGGGTCAGCAGGATCTCTCGGGCACGGGCGCCAGCAACTACGCGTACCTGCCTCGCTACAGTATTTCTGACCCTACGGCACAGTATCAGTTTGGCAACACATTCTACCCCACGCTCCGGGCCGAAGGTTATGACGCCAACCTGAAATGGGAACAAACCGAGTCGATCAACGCCGCTATTGATTACGCACTGTTTAACGGACGTATTTCGGGTAGCCTGGACTTCTACGACAAGAAGACCAAAGATTTGTTGGCCACTATTCCTGTGGCCGCTGGCTCGAACCTGACCAACCAGATTCTGACCAACGTGGGCAACCTGCAAAACCGGGGTGTTGAATTTACGATCAACACAACGCCCATTCAGAAAGAAGGCCTGAGCTTCGACGTAGGTTTCAACGTGACGTATAACGAAAACAAGATCACCAACCTCTCGAAAGTACCCGATCCAAACAACATTGGTATTTTGGTCGGCACGATCAACGGCGGTACGGGCAACACCATTCAGATTCAGTCGGTGGGGTATCCAACGAATTCGTTTTTCGTGAATCAGCAGGTATATGGTGCCAATGGGCGTCCGCTGGAAGGAGTATACGTTGACCGCGCCGCCGATGGTGCCATCAACATCAACGACCGCTACCGGTACCAGACGGCTAACCCGAAGGTGCTGCTGGGCTTCACGTCGCAGCTGACAGCGGGCAAATTCAACGCCGGTTTTGTGTTGCGGGGTAACTTCGGCAACTACGTATACAACAACGTTCGGTCAAACACAGGCACTTACCAGAGCCTGGTTAACTCGCTTGGCTTCCTTTCAAACGGGTCTACCAACGTGCTCGATACGCGTTTCCGCAACCAGCAGTTCTTCTCAGACTATTACGTAGAAAACGCTGCGTTTTTGCGCATGGACAACCTGAACCTGGGCTACAACTTCGGTCGTGTGTTTGGGGGCCGGTCGAACCTGCGGGCATCGGCTACGCTGCAGAACGCCTTCGTGATCACGAAGTACAAAGGCCTTGACCCCGAAATTGCCGGTGGCATCGACAACAACTTCTACCCTCGTCCGCGCACGATCTCGGTAGGTCTCAATCTTGATTTATAATCAGCCAACAAACCATGTTCAAATTCACCATAAAAGTGGGCGTGCTGGCCATGTTGCTGGCATCTGTTACGGCCTGTGTCAATGACCTCGACCGGGTGCCCAAGTACGACGTAACGTCGGCATCAGTCTATGCGGACCCGGCCAATTATAAAAGCGTACTGGCCAAGCTCTACGCCATCCTGTCGGTAAGCGGGCAGCAGGGACCTGCTGGCAAACCCGACATTTCGGGTATCGACGAGGGTACGTCTAACTACATGCGCTTGCTGTGGAAGTTGCAGGAACTGCCCACCGACGAGGCCAAGATTGCCTGGAACGATGCTACCATCCAGGACATCAACAAGATCACCTGGTCGTCGAGCGATGGCTTCATTACGGCCATGTACAACCGGATTTTCTATATGGTGTCGTTATCGAATGAGTTCATTCGCGAAACAACGGATGGCAAACTTAGCGAGCGGGGTGTTAGTGGTCAGGCGGCTACCGACGCCAAAGCCTACCGTGCCGAAGCCCGTTTCCTGCGTGCTCTGGCCTATTACCATGCCATCGACATGTTTGGGGCGGTGCCTTTTGTGACCGAAGCCGACGCGCCGGGTTCATTCCTGCCCAAGCAGATCAGCCGGGCCGAGTTGTTCAACTACGTAGAAAGCGAACTAAAGGCCATCGAGACAGAACTGGCTGCGCCCAAGGCAGGTGAGTATGGCCGGGCCGATCGCGCTGCCGCACAGGCCCTGCTGGCCCGGATGTACCTCAACGCGCAGGTGTACACGGGTACGGCACGCTACAACGACGCGGTGACATATGCCAAAAAGGTGATCGATGCTAACGCCTACAAGCTGGACGCTAACTACGCCAACCTGTTTTTGGCTGACAATAACACCTCGCCGGAGATTATCTTCCCGATTACCTTCGACGGTACGCGTACGCAGACTTTTGGCGGTATGACGTTTCTGGTTCACGCGGCCGTGGGTGGCAGCATGTCAGCGTCCAATTTTGGGGTTAACGGCGGCTGGAGTGGCATTCGTTCTACTAAAAATCTGACTGACCAATTTCCTGACGTAACGGCTACTGCTGACAAGCGGAGCCTCTTTTTCACCGACGGTCAAGAGCAGGACATTACCAACCTGGGCGATTTTACCAAGGGCATTCCGTCAACGAAATACAAGAACGTGACGTCGGCGGGTAAGCCCGGCTCATCAGATACGTTTGTGGATACGGACTTTCCGCTGATGCGTCTGGCCGACATGTACCTGACTTATGCCGAAGCCGTTGTACGCGGAGGCACAGGCGGCGATCTGGCTACGGCCATCAGCTATGTGAACCTGTTGCGCACCCGCGCTAAGGCAGCCCCCGTCACCTCGATCAACCTGGATCAGTTGTTACAGGAGCGCGCCCGTGAATTGTACTGGGAAGGTTACCGTCGTACGGACCTGATTCGGTATGACCGTTTTGCCGGTGGCACGTATCTGTGGCCCTGGAAGGGTGGCGTGAAAGAAGGCCGCGCTATCGACGCGAAGTTCAACCTCTACCCTATTCCCGCCTCTGATCTGGTGGCGAATCCTTCCCTAAAACAGAACACTGGCTACTAATCAACTAGCTATTTACTGTGCTGGTATTCGGTTGTTATATATTGCTTTTAGTAGATAACGACCGAATACCAGCACAGTAAATGACCAACAACCAACAAACCAATGTTTAAACACCTACAAAAACTGGCCCTGTTTGGCGTAGCCCTGGGGCTACTGGCTTCCTGCGAAAAGGAAGGTGTAAATCCTGTTCTGGACACGGCGGCGGTACCCGTCGTAACAGTATCGGCACCAACGGTAGTATTGACAAAAGATAACGGTGATAAAGGCGCTGATGCTCTGACGGTAAACTGGTCGAAACCCAACTACGGCTTCGATGCGCCAGCCAACTACACCCTGATGGTCGACAAAAAAGGGGGAGATTTTTCCAAGGCGGTGTCTATTAACGTAGGTACAGGCCTGACCAAGACGTTTAAAACGGCTGAACTGAACAAGTTGATCCTGGGTCTGGGTATTGCCCCTGCTGCCACTGCCGACCTGGATATGAAAGTGATGTCGGCACTCGGTGGCAGCACGGTGTTGTCTTCGGCATTAGCTTCGGTAAAGGCCACGACCTACCTCGATAAGCTCGACCTGAGCACAATTTGGGGGGTGGTTGGCGATGCTACTGCCAACGGCTGGGATGGTCCTGACCAACCCTTTTACAAAACGGCGAATCCAAACGAAATCGTTGCCTATGTAGGATTGAAAGATGGCGACATAAAGTTTCGGCAGAACAATAAATGGGACGTAAATCTGGGCGGCACACCGGCTAAGCTCTCCCAGGGTGGTGACAATATCAAAGTAAAAGCAGGCACTTACAAAATCACGCTCAACCCCACAGCCCTGACCTACAAGATTGAGCCATTTACCTGGGGTGTGGTTGGTGCTGCTACGGCCAACGGCTGGAACGGTCCTGACCAACCTTTTATGTATGATGCCTCAACGGATCAGTGGCGGGCTATCGTGAGCCTGAAAGCTGACGAGTTCAAGTTTCGTCAGAACAACGACTGGGCTGTTAACTTCGGTACTGGTGGCCCAAACAATACCCTGAAGGCAGGTGGTGACAACCTCAAAGTAGCCACTGCCGGTCTATATCTGATCACCGCCGACTTCAACAAGTTGACCTACAAAGTGGAACCCTACAACAGTTGGGGTATCGTAGGTAGCGCCACTCCTAAAGGCTGGGACGGTCCCGATGTGAACCTCATGCCCGACTTTGCCAACGAAGGCGTGTACTATGCCAACGGCGTTAAACTAACGGACGGCGAAATCAAGTTCCGCCAGAACAACAAGTGGGACGTCGAATACGGTGGAACCAACAACGCGTTAGTAGCCAAAGGCGCCAACATCGTTGTAAAAGCTGGCACCTATGACGTGAAGATTGACCTGAGCAGCAACAAATATTCGCTACTAAAGAAGTAAACCGAAGTAGTGATAAAAGAAAAAGCCCGTCTGTAACCAGACGGGCTTTTTTGTTGGAAAACTCAAGAGCTTACCGGATATCCATTTCAAACGGCATCCGGGCTTGTACGCCGTTTTGCAGCGTTTGCAGTTTCTTGATCTGCTTGATGTAAGGGGCCAGCGGACCCAGCGCGGCTTGCACTCGGCTGTTATTTTCGTCGTCGCCACCACCGAAATATTTCATGATCTTCCGGAATGAATCCTCCTGTGTAGGCAGGTAGCGGAGGCGATAGTCGCCATCTTTTAGTTTGGCTTCGTTGGCGGCTACTTTCACGGCCTCATCCAGCCCGCCAAGTTGATCAACCAGACCGATGGCTTTTCCCTGCGCACCCGTCCAGACACGCCCTCCGGCAATGGCCCGAACGCTGTCGATGGGCAGCTTGCGACCGTTGGCTACCTTTTGAGTGAAAGCCGCATAGATACGCTCTACCCCGCTTTGCAGCACTTTTTTGTCGAAATCCGTGAGCGGATGGGTGCCGCTGGGGAAATCGGCATGAGGGTTGGTCAGCACCCGATCGAAGGTGATGCCGAGTTTGTCTTTGAATAGATCCTGGGTATTAAACAGCAGCGCAAACACACCGATAGACCCCGTAATGGTGTTAGGCTGTGCCACAATCTTGTTGCAGCCCATGGCCATGTAGTAGCCACCAGAGGCGGCATAGTCGGAGAATGATGCCACAATGGGTTTCACCTTCCGGGTAAGCTGCACCTCGCGCCACATCACATCCGACGCCAGGGCGCTACCCCCGCCAGAATTGATGCGCAACACAATGGCTTTGATGTTGTCGTTCAGCCGCGCCTTCCTGATCTCGCCCGCAATCTTGTCTGAGCCAATGCTGTTATCGTCGCCGTCGCCGGTGTTGATATCGCCCGACGCAATGATCACGGCAACGCGGTTGCTGCTTAGCACCTTGTCTTCATCGTCACCCTCCTTGTCTTCCTCGCTGTCTGATTTGGCATTCTTGTATTTCGACAAACCCACGAAATTGACTTTCTTCTTATCGCCCAGCCCAAGCTGTTTTTTCATTTCGCCATCTATTTCGTCGTAGTAGCCCATGTTGGTCACCAGCTTCGTGCGCAGGGCGTCGGCGGGGCGTTGAATGGTCAGGTTATCGGCGAAGCGGCGAAGCGAGTCGACGGAGATGCCCCGACTTTTCGAGACACCCGCCAGAAAATGGTTGTTGATTGAATTCAGGAATGAACTGGTCTGTAGCCGGTTCGGCTCACTGATGTTCTCGCGCAGAAAAGGCTCCACAGCACTTTTAAACTCGCCTACACGAAAGATTTCGGGCTTCAGACCCAATTTATCCAGCGTGCCTTTGAAAAACGTCAGTTCAGCATTGATGCCGTTCCACTCCATGTCGCCGGCGGGGTTGAGGTAGATTTTGTCGGCCACCGAAGCAATGTAATAAGCCTTTTCAGTCATAGCCTCGGAGTAGGCATACACAAACTTTTTCGACGATTTGAAGTCAATCAGGGCATTACGCACTTCTTCCAGCGTGGCCCAACCCGCCTGCGGGCCTTTGGCTTCGATATAAATACCCTTGATGTTATCGTCGGTTTTGGCTTTTTTCAGTGCCTCCTTGATATCGACCAAACCAATGGCGCTCTCAGGACCGCTTCCTCCACCAAAGCGGGCGAATGGGTTTTCGGTACTGCGTTCCTGAATGGGTTCATTCAACTCTAGTTTCAGCACCGATTTACGCTCAATCTTGGTCTCCCCTTTCGACGAAGACGCCGCGCTGATAATGCCGGCAAAGATGATGACACTGAGCAGACTGAAAATAAAGAGACCAACCAGCACTGCTAATAAGAATTTCAAAAACTGTCGCATAACTCGATTGCGTAGGATATGTAGTTACTCAAAAATAATGGCCTACCCGCTGAGGTAAGCCATTTATTGGTTGAATGCGCGATATAGGGGATGAATGGGAGAAGGGTAGTTTAAAGTCTAAAGTTCAAGGTTCAACGTTGGCTGACGCGAGAATTGCTAACGCGTCAGCCAACGTTGAACCTTGAACTTTAGACTTTAAACTTGCTCACAACGCCTTATAATCTTCCATCGACGTGCGGATGACTTCGAATGCCTCCTCACGGCCGTAGATGCTGGCCAATTCCATCACCGAGGGTTGGTCGGGCAGGTTTTTGTAAGTCAGGAAGTAGTGTTGCAGGCGATCAACTACGCTTTCGGGGAGTTGGTCAAGATCTGTGTAGGCCTCGTACATGGCGTCGCCTTTCAAGACAGCAATGATTTTGTCGTCGGCTTCTCCCCTGTCAATCAGGCGAAAACCGCCAATGGGCCGGGCCTGCAACAGAATATCGCCGTGAGTAATGGTGTGTTCGCTGAGAACGCAGATATCGAGTGGATCGCCGTCGCCTTCGGCAATGTGCCGACCTGTTTTGTCGGTTGCCAACTGCGCCACCCCGTCGCCGCAATAGGTCTGCGGAATAAACCCGTACAGCGCCGGAACGAAGTTAGAGTACTTCTGGGGGCGGTCGATTTTGAGGTAGCCCGTTTGTTTGTCGATCTCATACTTCACCGTGTCGGATGGTACGATTTCAATGAAGGCCGTGAGCAGTTCAGGAGCGGCATCGCCGGGGGTAATACCGTGCCAGGGATGCGCTTTAAACTGGGCTTTAACGGTGGTTTCAATTTCTTTGGTTGAAAATTCAGCCTGCATAATTCGAGTTTGATAAAATTGTATTTTTCGTCGAAACACACATTCGCTTAAAAACGACATATCCCGGCTTTCAACAACGGATCGTGGGTGATAATCAACGCCAAACGATGCCATCGGAAAGGCCGGGATAACCGGGTCGGTGTGCCTACTGACTTTATAACACAAAGATAACCGGTTAGTTAGATCAAACCGTCACTGCATCCTGAAAACCTATCTTTCGGGCAATTTGGTATTCAGCGGTCTTCCCCGACGCCTGCCGAATGTATAGCTCGGCTAGGAACCCCGCCAGAAATAATTGCACCCCCAGGATGATGGCTACCAGCGCAAAATAAAACAGCGGATTATCGGTCGCATTCCGATAGCGTAATCCCTGGTAAATATTGTACAATTTCTGGCCAACGATAGTCAGCGCCATCATCGTTCCGATGAAAAACGACAGCGTACCCAGCCCGCCGAAGAAGTGCATGGGCCGCTTGCTGAACTTATGCACGAAGGCAATCACGAGCATGTCGAGAAAGCCATTAATGAACCGTTCCAGCCCAAATTTGGTAGTGCCGTACTTCCGGGCACGGTGCTGCACTACTTTCTCGCCAATGCGGGTGTAGCCATTCCAGTTGGCCACAATCGGGATGTTGCGGTGCATATCGCCATAGAGGTTCAGCGACCTCACCACTTCCTGCCGGTACGCCTTCAGGCCGCAGTTGAAATCGTGGAGCTTCACACCCGAAATCCAGCGGGCTACACCGTTGAAAAGCTTTGTAGGCAGGGTCTTGGTGATCGGATCGTAGCGTTTCTGCTTCCAGCCCGACACCAGGTCGTAGCCGTCTTCGGTAATCATTTTGTACAGGCCCGGAATCTCGTCGGGGCTATCCTGCAAGTCGGCATCCATTGTGATCACCACGTCGCCACGAGCAGCCTGAAAACCTGTTTGCAGGGCGGCAGTCTTCCCTGAATTTCGCGCAAACCGAATGCCCCGAACGTGCGGGTTGATGGCCGCCAGATGTTCAATCACCGACCACGACCGGTCGGTACTGCCATCATCAACAAAGAGCAGTTCGTAGGTATAGTTCTGTTCCGTCACCACGCGGACAATCCAGTCGTGCAGTTCGGGCAGCGACTCGTCTTCGTTATAGAGCGGTATGAGGAGGGTCAGTTGCATTGCGCTTCACTTTAATGTACAATGAACGATGTACAATGTACAATGGTGCTTTATGAGCTAAGTAAGCAAACGCGAAGCTACTCCAAAGAGGTACCATTGTGCATTGTACATCGTTCATTGTACATTTTTTTCCACTGGAAGATTTCAGAAGATCAGGTAGTAATGTTGTAGCAGGTCGCGGAAGTTGGCCGTGTAGGTTTGACCATCGTTTTCGCGAATAGACAGCTCCTCCATTTCGGGATTGGTGGTTGCTGCAAAACGGAACCCGGTGAGATGCCGGAAGACAGATTTCTGAGGCTGATGACGAAGATGTAGCTGCCTTACAGGCCGTAAACCAGCCTTTTCGGCCAATGCTGTCAGCCGATCCGATTCGGGCGGGGGTAGCAGCACCCACCAGGAGCCGTCTGGTTTTAGCACCCGCGCAACGGCTTCGATCAGGTCAGAAAAAGGTAGATCGTCGGTATGTAGGGCGCGGCTCACAGCAGCATCCGGTGAACGCAGCGAATTGGTATAAAACGGCGGATTGGTGAGAATATGGTCGTAGAACGAGCCAGGCACTGTAACGGCAAATGCCTGAATCCGGGCCTGTGCAACAACGATTCGTTTGGCAAACGGACTGTCCATCACGTTTTCGCGGGCTTGCCCGGCAGCATCAGCATCCAGTTCAACGGCGTCAATGCGGGCAGTGGGGTTTCGTTGCGCGGCCATCAACGCGAGCAATCCCGTTCCGGTGCCAATATCGAGGATACGCGCGCCCGTGGTCACGTCGGCCCAGGCACCCAATACGCAGGCATCGGTACAGACCTTCATAGCCGTGCGATCCTGCTGAATGGTAAATTGCTTGAAGCGAAACATGACAGGGGTATTTTGTAGTTTTCTGAGGCGATTGTTACTATCGGCGTATCCTCGTTGGTGGCCCCTTCAATAAGCTCAGGACCTTCTTTGTCATCCCAACGCCAGGAGGGATCTACTTTCCTGCGAGTAGACTAAGCATAGAAAAAGTAGATCCCTCCTGGCGTCGGGATGACAAAGAAATCCCTGAGTGGAATCGAAGCCTCTACAGTGCGAAGCTATACCGATGACAACGACTATTCCAGCAAACTAGAGTTTTCCCTTCTTTTGCCGGTGCTTTTTGCGCCAGTAGGCGATATCGGCGGTGAGGTTTTCGAGATAGAATGACGGGCCGATGGATATATAAAAACCACTGTAGTTTACCTGACTTTCGGGTACGTCTTTTTTCAGAATGAACCGGTAGCCCCCCAGGATGTTAAAGCCCGTCCAGTGAAGCGGGCGAAACCAGCGCAGAGCCGGAAACTGGTATGACAATGAAAGGCCCGCTCCTGCCGGGATAAAAACACCGCGAGCCTCTTCACCCTCCCGCGTTTGGTCGCTTACCCGATTATACCGCGAATGACCATAGCCGATCTCCAGCGGCACGCTCACTTCAATGGCCTTTTTGCGGTACAGGTAAGGCTCGAAGAATAACGTGGCAATACGTAGGTGCCTGGTTATAGCCTCCGATGTATTGGGCAGCAAGCCGGGTCGGTTCAGTGTCTGGTTTACGAAGTAAAAACCGGCACCCGCTTTGAAGGCCGCCCGCATACCACCCGGCTCCTGCCGTTCGGGATGCCGCACCGGAAACAAGAACCCCGCCCGTAGGCCGTAGACGCTCACGGGTACCCGTTTTCCGTTGTCGTTGCGGGTGTCGTTGAAAAAGAAAAATCGCTGATCGGTAGAGGCTGTAAACGTAAGTGCATGGGGGTTGCTTACCTGTGCTTTAGTCGAATCGGGCGACGTTCCTGCCACGGCAGAAAGCTTTGTAGGCTTATCAACGTCAATTTTGGCCTGCGCCCATCCATCCACTCCGGTCAATACCCATATCAATAGTAAAACCAAACACCATAACCGGCTCATATTGTCTGTTAACGTTAGTGGCAATATAACCGGGTTGGGCAGGAATGGTTAAGAGCGGGCCAGTTGGCCCAAGCAAAAGTGGACCTGCACATAGCTAGTGCAGGTCCACTTTTGCTTGATCTATCAATTCTTGCTTCTTGTTTCTCCTTTGTTACACCACCAGCGCCAGATCGTCGACGTCTTTCTCTACACGGAGGTTATCGATGATAAAGCGTTGGCGGTCGGGTGTGTTTTTGCCCATGTAGTAGCTAAGCAGTTTGGGCACCGACGCATCCTTTTCCATGATAACCGGTTCCAGGTGCATGTCTTCGCCAATGAACAGGCCGAACTCTTCAGGCGATATTTCTCCCAGTCCCTTGAAGCGCGTGATCTCGGCCTTTCGACCACCCTTCACCAGTTTATCGGTAGCCTTTTGTTTCTCCGCTTCCGAATAGCAATAGGTTGTCTCTTTGTGGTTTTTGGGATTACGTACCCGAAACAACGGCGTCTCTAATATATACAGGTGCCCGTTGCGGACCAGGTCGGGGAAAAATTGCAGGAAAAACGTCAGCATCAGCAACCGGATGTGCATCCCGTCGACGTCGGCGTCGGTGGCAATCACGATGCGGTTGTAGCGGAGCGTATCGAGGCCATCTTCAATATCGAGGGCATGTTGCAGCAGATTAAACTCCTCGTTTTCGTACACCACTTTTTTGGTCAGGCCAAAGCAGTTTAACGGCTTACCCCGTAGGCTAAAAACGGCTTGGGTCTGCACATTGCGACTTTTGGTGATCGACCCACTCGCCGAGTCGCCCTCGGTAATAAACAGAGTCGTGTTGAGTCGGTCGTCCGATTTCGGGTCGGGTAGGTGAATACGGCAGTCGCGGAGTTTCTTGTTGTGGAGGTTTGCTTTTTTGGCGCGTTCGTTGGCCAGTTTCTTAATACCGGCCAACTCTTTCCGTTCCCGTTCCGACTGTTCGATCCGCCGTTTAATGGCGTCGCGCACGGCGGGGTTCATGTGCAAATAATTGTCGAGGCGTTCTTTGAAAAAATCCAGCACGAACGACCGCACCGACGGGGCGCTTTCGTCGGGAGCCATGTTAGCCGAACCAAGTTTTGTCTTTGTCTGCGACTCGAACACAGGTTCCTGTACCCGGATACTGATGGCCGCTACAATACTGGCCCGAATGTCGGACGCGTCGTAATCTTTGCCGAAATGTTCGCGGATAGTTTTTACAATGGCCTCTTTCAGCGCATTTTGGTGCGTACCACCCTGCGTCGTGTACTGGCCATTCACAAATGAATGGTATTCCTCACCATACTGGTTACCGTGGCTGAGAGCCACTTCAATATCGCTGCCTTTCAGGTGAATGATGGGGTAGCGGAGATCTTCTTCTTTATGCTTCGAGCGCAGCAGGTCGAGCAGGCCATTTTGCGAGACAAATTTCTGGCCGTTGAAATTCATGACCAGCCCTGCATTGAGGTAGCAATAATTCCAGAGCATGTCAGACACGAACTGACCGCGGTAGTGAAAATTCTTGAAAACGGTGTCATCAGGCTCGAAAACCGAGAGCGTGCCGTTGCGTTGATTTGTCTCTTCTTCACCCTGTTTGGTCAGCACGCCCCGGTCAAATTCGGCCCAGACAGTGCGGCCATCGCGGAACGACTGGATGCGGAAATAGCTCGACAGGGCGTTAACCGCTTTAGTACCTACGCCGTTGAGTCCCACCGATTTCTGGAACGCGCCGGAGTCATATTTGCCCCCTGTGTTGATCTTGGAGACGACCTCTACTACCTTTCCCAGGGGGATCCCCCGGCCGTAGTCACGGACCTCAATGCGGTGATCGGTTACCTTGATATCGATCACTTTACCGTTGCCCATCACGTGTTCGTCGATAGAATTGTCGATGGTTTCTTTGAGCAATACGTACACGCCATCATCGGCGGCGGCACCGTCGCCCAGTTTGCCGATATACATACCGGGGCGGAGGCGAATGTGCTCGCGCCAGTCGAGCGAGCGGATACTGTCTTCGTTGTATTGTACAGACGATTGTGGGCTGTCAGCCATGTACGAGGGGAATGGTTTATGGTTGTTTACTGACTAAAAAGAGCGGTGAAAGTTTCTGCCGACATTGGAAAAATCATACAGCCGGTGTGGCCGGGCAGGACCAGTCCAATAAATAGAAAACTATTTAGAATGCGGCAAAAGTTCGTTTACTTTGGGCGCTGATTGTGCTGAAATATCATAAAAACAAGAAAGAACGTTTACTCATTAGTACTAAGCAAGACCCGCTATGTTAGGGTTGACATCTTAAAAATATGCAAAATTTGCCCCATTTCCAACACTCCAGGGTTTCTTCTTTTGTCAGCTTCGTAGACCAGACCGCAACACTCACCACACGTACTATTGCCCTTGCCGGTTTGCTTCTGAGCACCCTCAGCACCTACGCTCAAATCGCGCCCTCATCGGGCGGCGCACCCGCTTCGGGAGGTACCACAATCCAGGTACCACAAGGTGTTCAGATTCCCAAAGGTGTAACGCTACCCCCAGGCGTTCAGATCAATCAGGGGCCTGCCAACGGACGCAATACCCCAACGGGCCGTACCAATCAGCAGGGAGCCAACACCACGCCGGGCCGTAATAACGCGGCCACGCCTACCAACGGACAAGCTACTCAAGGCAACGGTACTGGCCGGCAGCAGGTGGGCGCTAATGGTCAGGCAACCCAAAACGGGCAGAATGGTCAGGCCAATCAAAACGGCCAGCGTGGCCAGAATGGTCAGGCAGTACCCGGCACAGTCAACGCCGACGGCACCGTAAACCCCGATGTACCACTCAATGCATCGGAAGAAGGCACCGACGATGGTTTGAAAGATAATGGCCAGGACGAAGCCGAGGCTACCAAAGCCCGCGAACGAGCTGCGATTCGGCGGAAATTGTTCGGTTTTGAACTGTTTAATAACCCCGCGTTAGCTACTACCTTCCAGCCAAATATCAATATTGCCACGCCTGTCAACTACGTACTGGGTACCAACGACCAGTTGAACATGAGTATGTATGGCGTTACTGACGAAACGCTCACGCAGACCGTAACTCCAGAGGGCAACATTTATCTGCCTCGTGGCATAGGCCCGGTGCACGTGGCCGGCCTTACGGTCGAAGCCGCCAAAACCCGGATCACCGAGCGGCTTTCCAAGATATATGTGGGTTTGAAAAACAGCTCTTACGGACCTAAAAATACCTATCTGGAAATTACGCTGGGCAACATCCGCACCATCCGGGTGTCGGTGCTGGGTGAGGCCATCAAGCCGGGTACGTACTCGATCTCATCGCTGTCATCGGCAATGAACGTAATTTATGCATCGGGCGGCCCCAGCGAACTGGGTTCATTCCGCAATATCCAGGTGATCCGCAACAGCCGCGTCATTGCCACGATCGACCTGTATGATCTGCTACTGACTGGTGTCTTGCGCAATAACATTCGCTTGCAGGACAACGACAACATTCGCATTCCAGGCTATATTTCGCACGTTGAGCTGACAGGCACGACCCGCCGCAACAATATCTTCGAGCTAATGCCCAGCGAGACGTTGGAACGGTTACTGTTTTACGGCGGCGGTTTCTCGGCTAATGCCTACAAAAACCGGATCAAAGTAACCCGGCTCACCAACCGTGAGATCAAAGTAATCGACGTGCTGGCCGATCAGTACCGTACTTTCACCTTGCAGGATGGCGACGTAGTTGGCGTGGAGCAGGTGCTTAACCGTTATGAAAACCAGGTAACTATCAACGGCGCAGTGTATCGCCCTGGTGTTTTTTCACTTGATCAAAATAAGACGTTAAAAGAACTTGTTGCCAGCGCCGAAGGTCCCAAAGGTGATGCGCTGATGGGTCGGGTAAACATCAGCCGTACGCGTGAAGACCTCACGATGGAGAACATAACGATCGATCTGGCTAAAGTATTAGCCGGTGTTGAACCGGATGTAACCCTGCAGCGCGAGGATGTGGTGACGGTGAACTCGAAATTTGATCTGGCCGAATATGGCGATATATCCATTCAGGGCGAAGTAAACAAACCGGGTCCAGTGCAGTACATCTCGAACCTCACACTTGAAGACGCCTTTGTTCGTGTAGGTGGCTTGAAGGAGTCAGCAGCAACAGGCATGATTGAGATTGTTCGCCGGAAAAAAGATGTCGACCCTAATTCACTCAACGCGCAGACAGCCGAGGTATTCCGTTTTAGCGTAGACCGGAACCTGGACCTGAGCAATGAGAGCAAGTTTTTCCTGCAACCCTTCGATCAGGTGATTGTGCGCCGTTCGCCAAACTACCAGGTACAAACGTTCGCCGAAGTTGAGGGGGAAGTAATCATTCCGGGTCAATACCCTATCAAGTCGAAAGACATGAAAGTATCGGACCTGGTAGCGGGGTCAGGTGGGTTAACGCCGCAGGCGTACGTAGATGGTGCCACGCTGGTACGGCGGGTACGGCTTAGCCCCGAGGAATTAGAGCAGCGCAACCGTTCGGTTACCGAACTATCCGATGATGCCCGTAAATCGGCGGTGGATATTGACGCGGTGGTACCCGATAAGCAGGAAGCTATCGGCATCAGTCTGCGCCGCATTCTGGCCCGTCCCGGCTCATCAGAAGACATTCTGTTGCAGGAAGGCGATGTACTACGCATTCCCAAACGGCTGGAAACCGTTCGTATTCAGGGTGAAGTGTTGTTACCCACTACGGTAAAATATCGGGGTGGACAAACCTTCCAGGACTACATCTCGCAGGCGGGTGGTTTCACCGACAAGTCGCAACGGCATCGGTCGTTTGTGGTGTATGCCAACGGTTCGGTAGACCGTACCCGCAAGTTTATGTTCTTCAACCTATATCCGCGTATTGAGCCGGGTGCTGAGGTTATTGTGCCACAGTCGCGCCGCGTACCACTCACGCCACAACAAATTCTTGGCCAGGCTGCCGGCACGGTTGGATCGCTTATCAGCCTGATTACTACGGTTCTTCTTCTGTCGCGTATCAACTAGTCAACGTATGACACCAACGACACAAACCGGCAATAACGCGATGGGTAAGACCCTGCCGCCGGATCAGATTTCGCCCAAAGCCGTTGTGGCAAGGGCCGCCAAAATTCGGCAGGTAATACGTCGCAACTGGTACATCTTAATAGCTGCCATTGCGCTAGGTCTTGTAATTGGCTACATTATTGACGCTACGTCCACCAAAAAGACAACCTACTCGGCTAAAATCGTCTTCAATCTGGGGGGCGGTGGTGGTGGTGGTGGCTTAGGCAGTATGGGTGACATAGGTGCACTCGCTAGCGCGTTTGGCGTGGGGCAAGCCGCACCCGATGCCAACATCTTTTCGGGCGAAAACTTCATTCAGTACGCCAAGTCACGGCCTGTGGTCGAGAAAACACTGATGAAGACCGTGAAGATTAATGGGCAGGATACCTTACTGGTAAACTACTATATCGCGCACAGCGGCATTAGAGAAAAGGAGTGGGAAAAAAGTAAGGAATTCGAGAATTATCATTTTCCCCGCGCCAAAACCCGCGACGAGTATACCAAAGATGACAACACGGCCATGGCTATCATTTATGAGCGGCTATTGGGCGAACTGAGCATCAAAGGCGTTGACCGCAAATCATCGTTTATGGCCCTGGGTGCCACTACCGAACACGAGTTGCTCTCAAAAGCATTGGTGGAAAACCATATTGAAACCATTGAAGCAGACTACCGGAAAAAACAAACCAAGAAAACCCGCGAAATGCTTACTATGCTCAGCGATCGCGTTGACTCACTGGGCCGGGTCATGACGGGTACAGAAAACAAGCTGGCACGGTATATGAACGAAAACCAGCAGGTGATTGTAGCCCAAAACCAAATCAATGAGGGTCGGTTACAGCGCAATTCATCATTTCTGACATCTCAATATTATGGTGCGCTTACCCAACTCGACAATATGAAGCTATCATTGATCCGGGAACAGCCCCTGTTTACGATTATTGAAGATGTGTATCTGCCCCTTTACAAGGAAGTGCCCGGAAAAATAGGCACACAGGCAGGCGTTGCGATTGGATTGGTACTGGGCGTAGTTGCCATTTTCCTGCGGGAGACCCTCAGCAAAGTGGGGAAAGAGTAATTCATGAAAACCCAGGAAGTTATCATACAAGCGGGGCGCCCCGAACGCTACTACTGGCGCGACCTTTGGCGCAGCCGCGAATTGCTACTCATTTTGTCCATGCGCGACATTTCGGTGCGGTACAAACAAACCGCACTGGGCGCGTCGTGGAGCCTGATTCGGCCACTGGCCACCATGCTGGTGATGGTATTCGTCTTCAGTATGGTGGCCAAACTCCGCGCCGACCCGGGCGTACCATATCCACTGATGGTACTGAGTGGCATTACGATCTGGACATTTTTTTCCAACGCCTTTACCCAGATCAGTTCCAGCGTAACCACCAATGCCAACCTGGTCAGCAAAGTTTATTTTCCACGACTGCTGATGCCCCTTAGCGCCGTGGCGGTGAGCCTGATCGATTTCCTGATTACGATGGTACTATTTATCATCGTAGCCATCTGGTATGCCTACGTGCCTGACTGGCATCTGATCTATATGCCGTTATTTGTCATCCTGGCCATGTTGACAGCGTTTGCATTCGGGCTGTTTTTCTCAGCCGTCAATGTCCGGTTTCGCGACGTGGGGCAGTTGATTCCGTTTCTGGTACAGATCGGTTTCTACGCCTGTCCCATTGCCTACAGTAGCCGGGAAGTGGCGGGCAAATGGTTCGAGAAATACTACATCATGAACCCCTTGGTGGGCATTATCGAAGGCTTTCGGTGGTCATTACTGGGAGGTAAAACACATCTGAACCCGCAGAGTTTAGTATATTCGGTTGGCATCACGTTTGTTTGTTTGAGTCTTTCGCTCTACTTTTTTCGCAAACGGGAAAATTCCTTCGTCGACGATATTTAACGGTCCTACCTCACTATGTCCGTCATCACGGTTGAAAACATTAGTAAACACTACATCATTGACCACAAGCGGGGCAAAGGCAGCAGCAGTATTCGCGATGCCATTACCCACACGGTTAAAGGCTGGTTTGCCGGGCCAAAAGAAGATACCGATGAGCTGACACACGAAGAGTTCTGGGCCTTGCGCGACGTGAACTTTTCTGTTGAACAGGGTGATCGCGTGGGCATTGTGGGCCATAATGGCGCGGGTAAATCGACGTTACTGAAGATTCTGAGTAAGATCATTGAGCCTACCAGTGGATCAGTCAAAATTCGGGGGCGGGTGGCTAGCTTGCTCGAGGTTGGTACCGGTTTTCATCCAGAACTGACCGGTCGTGAGAACATCTTTCTGAACGGTTCGCTGCTGGGCATGCGCAAAGACGAGATCAAACAGTCGTTCGATGAGATCGTGGCTTTCGCGGGCGTTGAACGGTTTCTGGACACGCCCGTAAAGCGCTATTCGTCAGGCATGTACGTGCGGCTGGGCTTTGCCATTTCAGCTCACCTCAACCCCGAAATCATGATCGTTGATGAGGTATTAGCCGTGGGTGATGCCGAATTTCAGAAGAAGAGTCTCGGCAAAATGCGTGACAATTCGGCCAGTGGGCGTACCATCCTGTTTGTAAGTCACAACCTGACTGCCGTACAGGCCCTGTGCAACAAAACGTTGTATTTTGAACGAGGTCAGCTTATTGAGCAGGGTGAGACCAACCAGGTGATTGCTTCTTACCTGAGCAAAGTGGCCCGGACTCGGCTTCGCAGGCAGTGGGACACCCCCGAAGAAGCACCCGGCAATGATCTTGTGCGCGTGCACCGGATCGAGCTGGTACCCGAATACCCCGATAATCTAACGCACATTGATGTGCGGACACCGATGCGTATTCAGTTCGAGTTCTGGAACATGATGGACCGTGCCAACCTGAACCTGAGCCTGCACCTCTACTCGCTCACGGGCGAATGTATCTTCAACGTGGGTAGCCAGTCGCAGCCGTATGGTAAGGGCCTTATTCAGGGGGAGTGCGTTATTCCGGGCTATTTTTTGAACGACGGTACGTATACTATCTCGGTGATGATTGTGAAGGACACCGTAACGCCGCTGTATAATATGGAAGAAGGCATTACCTTCGATGTGGAGGATTACCGCGAAGGGGTGGCTTGGTACGGTAAGTGGCCGGGCTACGTGCGGCCCCAGTTCCCGTTCCGCGTAGAAGCTCTTGAACCCATCATTCCATGATAAACGTTACGAAATCCTATCTGCCTGATCTTGACGAGTACACTAAACTCCTGAAAGGTGTGTGGGAACGGGTTCACTTGACCAACGATGGCCCACTGGTGCGCGATCTGGAGGAGCAGATGAAAGCGTACCTGGGTGTGAAAAACCTACGCTTTTGTACCAATGGCACCGTGGTAATGCAACTGGCACTAAAGGCCATGGGTATTACGAAAGAGGTTATCACCACGCCCTTTTCGTATGTAGCTACCACCAATGTACTGCTTTGGGAAGGCTGTACGCCCGTCTTTGCCGACATTCGTACCGACGATTTTACCATCGACGCCGACCTGATTGAGCCACTAATCACTGAAAACACCCAGGCGATTCTGGCTACGCACGTTTATGGCAACGCCTGTCAGATTGAGGCTATTCAGGCCCTGGCTGACCGCTATAAGCTGAAAGTGATCTACGACGGTGCCCATGCCTTTGGGGCTGAATACAATAACCGGTCACTGCTGGACTACGGCGACGCAAGCACGTGCAGTTTCCACGCTACCAAAGTATTTCATACTGTAGAGGGCGGCTGCATCATCACCCCCGACGATGCCCTGGCCACCACGATTCAGCATTACCGCACTTTTGGGCACCGCAACGACGACTATTTCAGCATGGGCATTAATGCCAAAAACTCCGAGTTTCATGCGGCAATGGGCTTGTGCGTACTACCCAAAGTGCCCGAACTGATCGAAGCCCGGAAAGCCATTTTTGCCCAGTATGACGCTCAGCTTGATTTCAGCAAGTTGCAACGCCCCACACTGGCACCCGGTATGACGCAGTACAACTACGCCTACTACCCCGTGGTGCTGGAATCAGAACAGGCCCTGTTGCGTACGGTTGAGGTGTTGAAAGGTGACGACATTACCCCCCGCCGCTATTTCTATCCGTCGCTCAATACGCTGCCGTTCGTCAAAAACGCCCAGTCTTGTCCTGTCTCGGAAGATATTGCCCGCCGGGTGCTGTGCCTGCCACTGTATCCGGGCCTGGCCGAAGCCGACGTGGAGCGGGTATGCCGACTGGTGAATGAAGCCGTGGCTGAGGCGATTGTTTAACCCGCCTGCCACCTCTGCATGGTTATCTTTCTACTACTTTTTATTGGTTTCACGGGCTGGTTTGCTGCCCGCATTGCCCGCCCGTCGCTGACAGAATGGCTGCTGACCGCCTTCTTGCTAAGCGTTGGATCGGTTATTATCACAGGGTTTATTTTGTCGGGTCTGTACCTCACGGCACAGGTATGGGCCTGGGCTGCTGGCGTGTTTATCGCGGCCACTATCATTGGTTCAGCGCTGCGCTGGCTGGCTGGCAACCCGGCTTCGTTTTCTGCCAAAGAGCTGATAAGTAACAGGTGGCAACTGGCAAAAAACAGTTTTGATGCCCTGCCACTGTATTTTAAACTACTTTTTGGAGGGCTGCTGGGTACACTGCTGGTCATCGGCGTGACCAACCTGCTGCTGGTGCTCTTTACCCCACCCAATGAATGGGACAGCATGACGGGCCACCTGAACCGGGTCATGCAGTACATACAGCGCGGGTCGATGCGGCACTTTGGCGGCACCAACTGGAATATCGACACCTACCCCAAGAGCGTCTGTACCCTTCAGATTTACGGCTACTTAATTACGGGCCGGTTCGAGAATGGGTTCAAACTGATACACCACACCGCCTATTGGATTACTCTGGTGGCCGTTTTCGGCATTGTGCAGCGCATGGGTCAGCTCCGGCAGGCCATCACTCCCACCCCGGTTCTTAGCCGACTGTCGGCCAGCCTGCTTAGTGCGCTGGGCATGGGTTTTTTGCTTGACTTTCTGGCGCAGGCCATCACCACTGAAACCGACAGTGTTCTAACTGCTTATCTGAGCGTTCTGCTTTATATGCTCTTTGCCTACCGCGCCAGCGAGACCGCGTCGGGTCGTGACAATCGGTATTTGTACATGGCTGGTATGGCCTTTAGCATTGCCTGGGGGCACAAAGTGACGTTTACGCTGCTGCTGCCGTCGGTGTTTGTGGTGATGATCTACACCGTTTTCCTGACCAATCGCTTTCCTGTGTTCGTTGCCCGCACAGCACGGCTGGCGGGGGCTATTGTGGTGGGCATTGGCCTTTGGATGCTGCCTACAGGCTACCTGAAAAACATCGAAGTGTTTGGCCATCCCATTGGACCACCCACGGCTCTCCGTCACCAATCTATCGAACGGGCGGGGTCGCTGAGGAATCTGTTCGAGCAGGGGTCGCGGAACGTGGTGCGGTACACGTACGACCACGTGAACCTCGACGGGTTGCGCAACACAGCCACTGGTAACGAACTGAACCGGGCTATGCGCAAGCCACTGGTGGTGGCCGAAGACAAACTGCACCTGCGCCTCGACGAAGAGACCGACTTCTCCATCATTCCGTTCACCTTCGAGCGGCGGTTTATTTTTTACAACGCAAACCCATATTGGGGCGTGATTGGATTTGGTCTGCTAATCCCCCTGTTGGTGCTAACGCTCTTGTTTGTGTTACGCTCCCCGCCGCACGTTTACCTCGGCATAGCGGTGATGCTGCACGTGGCGGCCCTCTCCTATTCGGCCCCGTACGATCCGTTCAAAGGCCGCTATTTCACCGAAACGGGCCTGTTTGCCATTCTGTTTCTGGCTCTTCTCTACTTGCACCCCCGGCTCGACCTGAACCGGCCCAGGCGGGTTTTGCTCAAAAGTTACGTGGCCTTAATCATGACTCTGGGAGCCGTATCGGCCCTTTGCTGCGTGTTTCTGAATGTCCGTGCGCTGCCCTTCGCCTGGACCACCCCCGACGGCGTGGCCTACCCATCGGCCTTCACTGCCGACCGCACGAAGCTCCTTACCATTGGTCGCCCCGATGCTTACGTACCCTACAAACGCTTCGAGGAAATCGTACCGGATACGGCCACCGTGGCGCTGGGCACCATCAACGATGATTACGAGTATCCGCTTTATGGCCCGCACCTCTCGCGACGGCTGATTACGATCAACCCGTTCGAGCAGGGCGTGCAACCTATTCCGAAGCGGGCATCATACCTGTTCTTCTCGAAAAACGTCATTAAACCCCGCCCCGGCGACATTCGCCTGGGCACCGATACTGCTGCTGCGCACAGCCCATACATAGCCGCACCGGCAGAGGACTATTATCTTCGCAAACTGCATTGATTTACGAATTACAATGGACGACTTACGATTTTTGCTGACGCGAGTGAGCTTAGGCGTAAGCAACAAATCGTAACCGAGGCGGCGGACAGCTCGTAAATCCCAAATCGCAAATCCAATGACCCTCGCCATCATGCAACCGTATTTCCTGCCCTACATCGGCTACATGCAGTTGCTGAATGCAGTAGATACGTTCGTGTTTTACGACGACGTGGCGTTTATCAACCGGGGGTGGGTGAATCGTAACCGCCTGCTGGCCAATGGACGCGAGTTGCTGTTTACTATACCACTAAAAGACGCCAGCCAAAATCGGCTCATCAACGAGATTGCCCTTTCCGACGAGCCTAAATGGCGCGACAAACTACTGCGTACTATTGAGCAGAGTTACCGGAAAGCACCCCAATATGCTGAGGTGATGCCCATGGCTGAACGTATCATTCGGTTCCAGGCTTCAAATCAGTCTAACGTTTCAATCGCCGAGTATTGTTACCACAGCTTCAGCGAACTGACGGCTTATCTGGGCATTACAACGCGGCTGGTGGCGTCATCGTCGATTTACGAAAACAGTCACCTGAAGGCGCAGGAACGTATTTTGGATATCTGCCGACAGGAAGGGGCCGAGCGATACATCAATCCTATTGGTGGAGTAGAGCTATATAAACCAGAGCCTTTTGCTCAACTTGGCTGCGAACTTCGGTTTATCCAATCCAAGTCTGTGCCTTACCCACAGCTGGGCACAACAGAATTCGTGCCCTGGCTCTCCATCCTGGATATACTCATGAACAACGCCCCCGCCGCTACGCTGGAGCTTTTACAACAGTTTGACTTAGTATAATGAATGAGTAAATAGCGTGAAGCGCTCTGCGCATAAGCTTTCACAGGCGCAAAGCGCTTCACGCTATTCACTCATTCACTCATTCTTCTATGGCTAAAATCATCCTTTTCGGGGTTCTCGACACGGCAGAACTGGCTCATTTTTACCTAACCCACGACTCAGAACACGAGGTAGCGGCATTTACCGTCAACCGCGAATACCTCAAAGACGAGTCATTCAAAGGGCTGCCCGTGGTGGCGTTTGAAGATGTCGAAACGTTGTTTCCCCCGTCAGACTACCAGTTTTTCGCGCCCATGACGGGCCGCAACATGAACCGCAACCGCGAGAAAGTGTACCTCGACGCCAAGGCCAAAGGCTACACGTTCATCTCGTACATCAGTTCAAAAGCGACGCATTTCGGCAACGAGATCGGCGAGAACTGCTTCATTCTGGAAGACAATACGATTCAGCCGTTTACCACCATCGGCAACAATGTGGTGCTCTGGAGCGGTAACCACATAGGGCACCACGGCCGCATCGACGACCATGTGTTTTTCACCTCGCATGTGGTCATGTCGGGGCACTGCCACATTGGCTCCTACAGTTTTTTCGGCGTCAACAGCACCATCCGCGATTACCTGACCGTGGCCGAAGGTACCCTGCTGGGGATGGCCTCAGCCCTCTACAAAGATTCTGATCCCTGGGGTGTATACATCGGCAACCCTCCCAAAAAGCTGGGAAAACCGAGTTATGAAACGTATTAAACGATTTGGGATTGTGGATTTGGGATTGCGGATTTAGCTGGCGCGCGTACATGCTTGCGCCAGCTAAATCCGCAATCCCAAATCCACAATCCCAAATCCCTCCCATGACTCTCCTTCTCATCGGCCATGATGCAAACCGGGCAGGCGCTCAACTGGTGCTGCTGCATATGATGCGGTTGCTGGAGGAGCGCGGCGTGGCTATGCAGTTGTTGCTGGGCGGTGGCGGGTCACTTTTAGGCGATTACAGGGCCATTTGCCCGGTCACGATCTGGCCCGCCGACGAGCCGTACCTGGTTGGGCCGACAGCCGACAAAGTACTGGGTAAGCTAAACCTGTGGCAGCAACGGGCCGACCGGCAGGCGCGGGAGCGGCGCGAAGCCATTTATCAGACACTGGGGGTAGACAAGGTGGACGCCGTACTGGTCAATACGGTATCAGGAGCGCGCTGGCTGCGGTTGTTAGACTTGCCCGCCCAGGTGCCGGTGGTGGCTTATCTGCACGAACTGCCTATGTCGGTAGAGTTATACAGCCGGCCCGACGAACTGGCTTATCTGTTGAACCGCTGCCAGCATTTGCTCACGGTATCGCGGGCTACCATGCAGTTCTATCAGACTGCTTACAACGTACCTGAAGCTAAGATGAGCCTATTCACCCTCATCGACGTGACCACGATTCAGGAGCGGGTAGCGGCAGCACAAACCGGCGAAAACAAGCCTCCACTGCCTCATTTAGCCCATTTGCCCGCCAACGCGGTGGTGGTGGGTGGCTGCGGTAATGCCGAATGGCGGAAAGGAAACGACCTTTTCGTTACCTTGGCCCGGATGGTCAATCAGCCCGATGCAACACCCGTCTACTTCGTTTGGGTGGGTATGCCAAAGCCAGTTCACAATGGGCAGGCAGGTACACCAACGCTCTACGACGAACTCTGGCTCGACGTACAGAAAGCGGGGCTAGCCGACCGGGTCTACTTCATCGAACCGACACCCGACGTGCTGCGCTACATGGCCCGGTTCAATATTTTTTTGCTCTGCTCACGCGAGGATCCCTATCCGCTGGTGGTGCTTGAGGCCGGACTGACCAACCTACCCGTCGTGTGCTTCGATGGGGCCGGTGGTGCTCCGGAACTGGTTGAAACCGACGGCGGGGCGGTGGTGCCCTACCTCGACCTGACCGCCATGAGCAAGGCCATTCGCCAACTGGCCAATGATGGTGAACTCCGCCGGAAGCAGGGGCAGCGGCTAGCCGAAAAAATCATTGAACGCCACCAATCCGGACGCAGCATGGACCAGTTGATGACCCTGCTGACTACTTTAGCTGCATGATTCTTGCCTTCACTATTTGCTCGGTCAATTACCTCGCTCAGGCCCGCACACTGGGCGATTCGCTGCGGCAAACCAACCCCGACTGGCAGTTTATCATTGGGTTGGTCGATGACCTGGCAACGGCCAATCTGCCTGCCGAACTCGTGCCCGCCTACCCCATGATTGAGGTAGCCTCACTGGGTATTCCGGACTTTGCGGGTATGTGCGACCGTTACGATATCACGGAATTAAACACCGCCGTAAAGCCGTTTTTTATCGAGTTTCTTTTCGATGGCAGGCACGCTCCAGGTCAGCCCAAGCCCGATTCTGTCATCTATTTCGACCCAGATATCATTGTTTTTCAGCCACTTAACCAGTTAGCCGCGTCGCTCAAGAACTATAGCCTGGTAGTGACACCGCATACCGTGGAGCCAACCCCCGACTGGGAAACGCCCAACGAACAGCACCACCTGAACACCGGCATTTTCAACCTTGGTTTCATTGGCCTGCGCAACGACGACATCGCCCGAAGCTTTGTGCACTGGTGGCAGCAGCGCCTTACCTATGAGTGCCGGATTGACCTCTGTGCGGGCCTGTTTGTCGACCAGCAATGGGTCAACTTCGCGCCGATTTATTATCCCGGTGTGCTGGTCGAAAAACACCGGGGTTATAACGTGGCCTACTGGAATGTGCATGAGCGAATACTGTCGGAAGCGAACGGCACCTGGCTCGTGACGGGGGTCCGGACGGGATCGGTCGAACCGCTTCAGTTTTTTCATTACAGCGGCTACGGCGTTCAGAAGCCCGATGCCATATCGAAGTACCAGACGCGCTACACCTTTGCACAGCGGCCCGACCTCGTGCCGCTTTTCCGGCTTTATCACGACCGGCTAATCGAGAATGGCAACGACGCCTACCGGGTCTACCCCTGTGTGTACATCAAACCGCAACCCGTTCTCTATTACACCAGCATTCGGCGGTTGCTCAATGCACCGGTGCAGCGACTGAGGCAATGGATTGGCTGATGGGGCATGGTGTTTGTACCTTTGTGGTACTTACTCAAAGACTCTGTGCGCGTTTGTATTGTCATTCCAGTCTATAAGGCCACCGTTACACCCCACGAACGTGTGTCGCTAACGCAATGCCTGCGGGTGCTGGGGCACTACCCCATCTGTTTCGTCAAACCCCAGTCGCTCGATCTGTCGCCGCTGCTATCCGACCTGCCCGAAACAGTGCAGACGCTGTCATTCGCCGATGATTTTTTTCGCAGCGTACGCGACTATAACCGGCTGATGCTGTTTCCCGGCTTTTACGCTGCTTTTGCGGAGTATGACTACATCCTGATTCACCAACTGGACGCGTTTGTTTTTCGCGATGAGCTAACTGACTGGTGCCAGCGAGGCTACGACTACGTCGGTGCGCCCTGGCTGCGTGATCGTGATTTCAACAGCCGTTGGGATGAATACTGGTTTAACGCCAAAAAACGCGTTGCCCACCTGCTTGGCCTGCGCAAGGCCGATGGTATTACCCCGCGCGAGATCATCACCATCAATGGCGTGGGCAACGGCGGGCTATCGCTACGGCATGTGGCGCATTCATTGCGGGCCTTGAAGCAGCACCGGGGCAGGCTGGCACAGTATGAAGCCGCACCCATGCATCAATATAACGAAGACGTTTTCTGGGGCATCGAAACAACGCGTTTCTGGCCCCGCCTGCGTGTTCCCGATTTCCGGACGGCCCTGCATTTTGCCGTTGAGTTTCACCCCGAACGAGCCATTTCGGTTTACAACGACGGTCAGTTACCCTTTGGCTGCCATGCCTGGGATATCCACGGCACCCGTTTTTGGCAGCCTATCTTTGCCCAATATGGCTACGACATCTAACCCCCGCCCCCGCCTGTCGGTTGCGCTTTGCACCTACAACGGGGCCGCACACCTGCGCGAGCAGTGGGATAGCCTGCTGGCTCAGGAGTGGCTGCCCGACGAGCTTGTTGTTAGTGACGATGCCTCGACAGACAACACGGTGGCATTGTTACAGGAACTGGCCCAGACCGCTCCGTTCGCTGTCGTGGTGCGCCAAAACGAGCAGGCCCTAGGGTCGAATAAGAATTTCGGCATAGCGCTGGCCGCCTGCACCGGCGACCTCATTTTTATTTGTGATCAGGACGAC
The DNA here is from genome assembly GCF_017353185.1 of Fibrella rubiginis. Lineage (GTDB taxonomy): Bacteria > Bacteroidota > Bacteroidia > Cytophagales > Spirosomataceae > Fibrella > Fibrella rubiginis. The sequence goes on from NZ_JAFMYV010000004.1 coordinate 218,641, forward strand.
GTTTGGTTTCCGGCCAAGATGCGGCTGATGACCGAATATTTTATGCAGAACCCCGCCGTGAACGTCGTTTTTGCTGATGCCGAACTGGCCGACGAGCAGTTGCAGCCCCTTGGCGGTACGTTCTGGGAGAAAGTGCGGTTTACGGCTTCTGAGCGTAAAGACTGGCAGCGGGGGCAGGCCATGCATGTGTTGCTCAACGGCAACCGGGTCATGGGCTGTGCTATGGCCCTACGCGCTACTTTCCGACGGCAGGCACTGCCCATTCCAGACCCCATTCCGGGCGGCTATATCTATGATGGCTGGCTGGCACTGGTGGCGGCAGCCACTCAAAGCATCCGCTTTATCGAACAGCCTCTTCAGCGCTACCGTACGCATGGTGGTCAACAGATGGGCATACGCCCGCCTGAAGCACCGCCCACGGTGGCCCTGCGCGACCGGTTTGGGCGCGACCGGGATGTTAAGCTAGCCCCGTTCAGGCAGCAGGAGACTGAGCTAAAAACGCTGCTCGACTTATTTTCACAACGGGTGGGTAGTAGAGCAGCGGGGCTCTCGCCGTTGCAGCATCGACTGGCCCATTTTCACATGCGGGCCAGTTTACCAACCAACCGGCTGTTGCGGCTATGGCCCGTGGCCGAAGCCCTTTTTTCGGGCAAATACCAGCGCTACGCTGATCTTGAAGCCAACTTTGTCGCTCCATATGTGGCCGCCCTGGGCGACCTTCTCGAATAATGATGTTAACTGTTTGTACGCGGGCTCAACTCGCAGGGGCACTAGCACTGGGCGCTTCTGTTCGGCAACATCACCCTGAGCAACGCTTCATTATCGGTCTGGCCGATGAGCCGGCAGACTTGCCTGCCGTTGGCCCATGTACGCTGCTGACCCTTACCGATACGGGGTTGACCTCCGGTCAATTAACCTTATTGTCAGCGCGATACACCCCCACCGAATTCAGTGCAGCCGTTAAGCCGGGGTTTATCCGGACAGCCTTCGAGCGGTTTTCCGACGAAACCACGCTGATTTACCTTAGCCCGACGAGTCTGCTGTATGGGCCACTTACGCCGGTTTTCAACGCGTTAGTGACCCACAACGTCCTGCTAAACCCACATTGGCTGGTGCCACCGGCGGATGGGTTGGCGCCAGACGAAAAGCATTTACAAAACGTGGGTCTTTACAGCGGTGGTTGCCTTGGGTTTTGGCGTGATGCCGAAACAGAGCGGATGCTGGCCTGGTGGGAAATGCGTTGTCATGAGCATGCCGCGGTTAATTTCTGTCTCGGCAGTTGCCTCGATGGGCTTTGGCTCATGCACGTACCCACGTTGTTTGCAGGCGTTGGCGTGCTGAAAAATACCGGCTTGCAGGCAGCTTTATGGAACCTGCCGCAACGTTTGCTGGTCAGGCAGCCAGACGGCTGGCAGGTTGGTCTGGGCGACGCACAAACACCATTGCTATCCGTTGATTTTCTGGGCCTTACTGTCAAAAATGAAGGTCTTTTTCAGCACCAGAACCGGCTGCGGCTGGCTAGTCGCTCTGACGTGCGTCAGTTGCTGACCGACTACCGCGCTGCTCTTACTTCTTTTTCATACAATGCTCCGCATCCGGCTTATGGCGAGCAGCCCGAACCCGTTATCCGCACCGGCTGGCGACGAACTGCCCACACCCGCCTGACGCAGTTGAGCCGCTGGATTGCCACCGTTCCGGTGAAACCACTACACCGGTAAGCTTACAGGCCACTAGCTTGATTTCTTGAAAAAAGCTGGCGTTTTTGGCTATTTTGCGCGCGTTTTCTACGAAAAATACAAACAGTTGTCGGCAGTTTATGAAGGTATTGTATGACCATCAGTCGTTCACGGGAATGGCCTACGGGGGGGTAACCCGCTATTTCTACGAACTGATGCGGGCGTTCGCCGACCGGCCCGACGTTGATTTTGAGTTGTCGCTCCAGTTCTCCAACAACGAATACCTCGACCGGGCCTCGTTTAGCAAGCACCGCCGTTTTGGGCTATCGCACTGGCGCAATGTGAGTCGGCTGGCCTCGGCGGTAAACCGGCTGTATAGCATTCAGCGGGTGCGGGCGCACGACTTTTCGGTGTTTCACCCTACCTACTACCATAACTATTTCCTGCGCTATCTGGGCAATAAACCGCTGGTAATCACCTTCCACGATGCCACAAGCGAGCGCTATGGCAAGCAGTACCCGGAGGTAGGTGAACATCTGTACGAAGCCAAAAAAATACAGATGCAACGGGCCGACCGCATCATTGCGGTGTCTGAGTTTTCGAAACAGGAGATCCTCCGGTTCTTTCCCATTGCTCCCGAAAAGATAGACGTTGTTCACCTCGGAACAGCCTTTAGCCGGCAGCGAAGCCCTATTCCGTCGGTGCCGGGCACGCACCGGTATCTGCTGTATGTGGGTAAACGTGGCCTGTATAAAAACTTTGCCCGTTTCTTCCAGGCAGTCCGGCCGATCTTGCAGCGCCACCCCGATCTGCACCTATACTGCGCTGGGGGCGGGTCTTTTACCGCTACCGAACTAGCCCAGTTTCAGGCTGCCGGACTGGGTCAGCGGGTGCATTTCCGGGCTATAACCGACTCGGCCCTGTATGCGCTCTACCATCATGCCGAGGCGTTTGTGTTTCCGTCGCTCAACGAAGGTTTCGGTCTTCCGGTGCTGGAGGCATTCAGCGCGGGTTGCCCGGTGGTGCTCAGCAACCGCAGTTCATTACCCGAAGTAGGAGCCGACGCTGCCCTGTATTTCGACCCCGAGCAGGTTGATTCCATGACCGAATCCATTGAAAAGGTGCTGACCGATTCGGCGCTTCGGCAGCAGCTCCGACAGCGTGGTGCCGAACGGCTTACCCATTTCTCCTGCGAAAAGACAGCTGAAAAAACCCTGGCCATCTATCAGCAATTAGCGGGTTAACCCACCTCACCAGCCAACGTTACGCTTACATCCGTTCGTTACATGACCACCGCCACTTCACTTCAATCATTTGTTAACCAACCCGTTACCACACGCGCAAATGTGCGTGAAGCGGCGGGGTGGCCTAAACTGACGGTCGTGACGCCCTCCTACAACCAGGCGGCTTTTTTGGAACGCACCATCCTGAGCGTGCTCAACCAGCAGTATCCCAACCTGGAATATATCATCATGGATGGAGGTTCGACAGACGGGTCGCTGGACATCATTAAAAAATACGAGTCGTACCTGAGTTATTGGGTGAGTGAGCCGGACCAGGGCCAGACCGACGCTATCAACAAAGGCTTCCGCCGCGCCACCGGCGACTACGTAGCCTACCAGAACTCCGACGATGTATTTGCACCGGGGGCACTAGGGGCGGTGGCTCGGGCCTGGCAAGAAAACCCCGAAACGGACGTTTTCTTCGGAAACATGTATATCATCGACGAGCAGGATCGCGTGCTGGAAGAAATGCGCGTACCCAGTTTCAGCGCCGGCTGCCAGGTATACGAGGGCATGCAGGTATTCAACCAGTCGTTGTTTATCCGGCGCACGCTCCTGGCCGAAACGGGCTGGCTCGACGAGTCGTTGCGGTTTGTGATGGATTATGAAGTAGTGACCCGGCTGGGACTGATGCCCAACGTTAAGTTCCGGCGCATAGCTGATTTCTGGGGCGGTTTTCGCGTACAGCCCGACGCCAAGTCGTCGCAGATTGCCGCCACGGTGGGCCGCACCGAACACCAGCAGGTAAGCGAGCGGTACAGACCTCGTCTGGACAGCCCGTTGGGCAGTGCTTTTTGGCGGCGTTATAGCCGTATTCGTAAATTCGTCTGGTTTCTGGCCCGCGGTCAGTTCCGGTATATGTATCACCGTTTATCACTCCGGTAGCTCATGAAAGCCTTTTTCCACAACGCAGCCCTCATGCGGTTTTGCCTCGGTATTTTCATCGTTGTCGATGGATACCCGCTGTCGTTTTTTATGAAGGAAACGCTGCAGCTGGCCCCTATGAGCACCAACTTCACAGCGGGTTTTCTGCTGCTGGGTATTTTGCTGATGACGCCCAGTACGATTATTAAAAAGTTTTACCAGCCCAACGTGCCCGTTATGGGTGCATTGATGGGCTTTCTGGGATTCTGTCTGCTCTATGCGTTTTTGTATAACACCGTGGCTATCGGCGACGTCAACAAAGACCTGATCTACTACGCCTTTGTGGTATTGTTTGTCTTTATGTTGATCAGCATTCCCGACGAGATATCGAAGCAGGTTGTGTTTGTGGGCGTCATGTTCACCCTTGCGTCAAATATTGGCCTGGTGCTTTCGCTACTAACTGACCCCGAATGGACGTTGGGGCAACGGGCTTCTATTCAATATGGCCCTCCCGGCGCCCGGTCAGGCAACCCACACGTATTCGCCCACAACGCACAGATTGGCCTGGTGTTGAGCCTGGTTTGGGCACGGCGACCTAAAGTCAATTTTCTGATCAAATTCTTTGCCCTGTCGATGGTGATCTTCAATATCATCATCCTGATGCTAACATTCAGTAAATCAGCGATTCTTTCTACTACGCTGACAGGCCTTACCTACCTGTTCGTCAACATCCGGAAGGTGTCTCCGCAACGCATTATCAAAGCTGTAACCAGTCCTATTTCGTTAATCATTCTAGCCCTGCCTTTTGTCGCTTTTATTGGCTTGATCATCGTTAAACCCGAAATCTGGGAAATCATTACTATCTACGGGGAAATGATTGGCGGTCGGTTTGGCGAAAACATCCTTGCCCTGTTGGGTAAAGACACGGCGGAAGGAGCAGAAGCTCAGCTGGATGGTTCATCGGCCAACCGGGTGCTGAGCTTTACGTACATGTCTTATGCAGTGATGGGCAATTTTCTTCAACTGATTCCCGGTTACGGCTACAAATTTTTCTACCTCGACGTACCCATCCTGGAAGCCTTACTGTGCCAGGGCGTGGCTGGATTTACGGTGCTGATGTATGCCTTCTACCACATCACCCGCGAATCGCTGCGGGTGGTTTATCGTGGGGGCCGTAACGACATCGAAACGTTTGTGGCCTACTTGTTTCTCTTTCACGTGGTTGGGTATTTCACGGGGGGCCGACCGTATGATATGGCCTTCCTACACCCTTTATGCCTGTTTGCCCGGTTCCTGGGTATCAATTACGACCCGGCCCTCTCTCATGGATACGTAGACCAGCCCCCGGCGCAGGAACCAGTCCTCGACGAACCCATGCTCCAGCCCACCTAACCGGACAATGCGACTACTGATTGTCCACAACACCCTCTGGGCACACTACAAATCACTGCTGTTTAGTCAGTTAGCGAACCAGGTTACCCCGCCAGACTCCATGCTGGTGCTCCAGATTGCCCTCACCGAAGGCAACCGGCACGGCCTTGGCGTACCCGATCCAGCCACGGTAGGATATCCGTTTCAACTACTGCACCCCGGTACCCTGGAGAGCCTGTCGACGGCTCAGCGGATTAGCCGGGTGGTGCGGGCGGGCCTAGCCTATAAACCCGACGTCGTGCTGCTAACCGGCTATTACGACCCCGCTCAGCTGCTGCTAGGGCTCCTACTAAAGCTACGAGGCTGCCGGGTTGTGCTGCAAAGTGAATCGACCGCTCTCGACAACCCACGAATGGGATGGCGAGAAGGACTCAAAAAAACCTTTGTGGGCCTCTGCGACGCCTTTTTCTGCTTCGGCTCCCGCGCCGCCGACTACCTTGTTCAGCTTGGTGCCAACCCCGTCCGTATTCGGGTACGCAACAACGCCGTGGTGGATAATGACCTGCTGAAACGAATTTATGACCAGGCATTGCCCAAGAGGCTATCCCGACAGGGCGACTTGGGGTTACAGCCCAAAAATCTGATTTACGTGGGGCGACTGGCCGAAGAAAAAAATCTGATCCAACTGGTGAACAGCTTTGCCCAAGCTAAACACAACGCCGGAGACACAACCTGGGGGCTGCTTCTTTTGGGCGAAGGTCCCCAGAAAGCCGCCCTGCAGGCCGAAGTGGCCCGCCTCAATCTGAACGGGTCCGTTCACTTTTTACCCGGCTGCGACTGGACCGACGTGCCAACCTACCTGGCCCTGGCCGATACGCTGGTCCTGCCCAGTTTGTCGGAACCCTGGGGACTGGTTGTCAACGAAGCCATGGCCTGTGGCTTACCCGTACTGGTGTCGGACCGCTGTGGTTGCGCCGTTGATCTGGTGGAACAGGGCCAGAATGGCTATACCTTTTCACCCGATAATCCGGCCATGCTTACCCGACAGGTAAGCCAACTTATGGGCTTGTCGGATAAGGCGTTGCAGCAGATGGGCGAGGCATCACTTGCCCGCATTGCACACTGGGCACCGGAACCCGTAGGCCGAGCCATGTATCTAGAAATGAAACGGTTAACTAACCCAACCGGGTTAGCTACGGTACCACAACCCCACCAGACAGACCTATGAACATCCTGAATATCTGCGCCTACACCTGGGACATTGGTGGCCCTGCCCGCATCATCTACGACCACGCAGGCGTAGCCATTGAACGCGGTCACAAAGTCACGATCCTCAGCCCAATGTCGCCCAACGACCGGCTGTATCCGGCCCCGGCGGGGGTAACGCTCGTGCCGGTGCTGCGTACGCCACCCATCAGCCGGGTGTTCCGCGAATATTCGGCCCCGCTGTATGCCTGGCTGAAAGCCCACATCCACGAGTTCGACATTGTGCATTGCCACGGCATCTGGCACTTTGGTAGCCTGGCCCCGTTTTTGCTCGACCAGAAGGTGCGCAAAGTGGTTACGATTCACGGGCTGCTGGACAAATGGGCCATTCGGCATCACTACTGGAAAAAGAAGCTGCTCTCGGTCGTGCTGCAAAAACGGCTGCTGAACCGGGCCGACCTCATTCAGATCAACAACACCGACGAAGAGGGCGATTTGCTCCGCTACCTTGGCCACCGTCACCCCAACGTGGCCATCATTCCCAACGGCATACCCATGGCTGAGTTCGATGTGCTACCACCAAAAGGACAGTTCAGGGCACAGCACGGCATCCCCGCCGAGCAGCCTATGATCTTGTTTATGAGCCGGTTAAACATCAAAAAAGGCCTCGATCTCCTTCTGCCCGCCTTCCGCGACTACGTGGCCCGTCACCCCAATGCCCGGCTCGTATTGGCAGGGCCTGATGACGGCTATCAGGACACGACTGAGGCCTTCATCCGCGACCATAACCTGCACGATTCCGTCACCCTTGTGGGTATGATCACCGGCGACGACAAGAAAGCCGCCCTCGCCGACGCCGACGTGTTTGTGCTCCCCTCCTATTCCGAGGGTTTCTCGATGGCCGTGCTCGAAGCCATGGCCGCGGGCACACCCGCCATTGTCTCAGACCGGGTAGGCTTCGGGGAAGTGATCCGCGAAACGGGGGCCGCCTGCCTCACCGACCTGACCCCCGACAGTGTGGCGGACAGCCTGGAACGGGTATTGAACAATGACGCTTACCAGGCGCAGATTCGGCAGACGGGGCAGAAGCTGGTGCGCGAACGGTACGATATCCATGTTGTGGCCGATCAGTTGCTGGCTCAGTATCAACGCCTGCTCACCCGCGCCTAGTCATGCAACTCAACCAACTGACCTTTACCCGGTTTGTGGCGGCAACGGTCGTGCTCATCTTCCACGGTGCCCGTAGTTCGTTCCCCTTCACGGAATATCCGGCCAGTTTAGTGGCGCAGTATGGCAACCTGGCGGTCAACTATTTCTTTGTGCTGTCGGGCTTTATCATGGCTATTGCCTATGGTCCGGTTTGGGCCAAAGGGCAGTTCAGCAAACGGGCCTACTGGCTGGCGCGGGTATCGCGCATTTATCCGCTCTACCTCACGGCCCTGCTGCTGGTGGTGTTTGTGAATGCCTTTGTGCGGGTCAACCCCATTGGCTGGGCACCACTCATAAGTGGCCTGTTGCTGGTGCAGGCGTGGTTTCCGTCGCTGGCGGGGACATTGAACGGGCCGGGCTGGTCGCTATCGGTCGAAGCTTTTTTCTACGCCGTTTTTCCGTTTGTGCTGCCGCGTTTGTGGTCGCTGTCGAGCCGGGCACTGGGTGGATGGCTGGCCGGAAGCTGGCTGGTGGGCACGCTGGGCTACCTGCTGCTGGTATGGCCCTACGCCAGCAAACCCATCCCCGACGCCTACCACGCGGCCATCAGCTACGGCCCCTACATGCACCTGCCTACGTTTTTGGTGGGCCTCTGCGGCGGACTGCTCTACCTGCGCCACGCTCCCAAAACGGGTAACAATCGGGCGGGGTCTTATTTTCTGGGTGGTGGACTGCTCTTACTCTTCGCCATTGCCCATGTGCGGGCCGTCATGCAGTTTGCCCCCACCACCCTGCTGACACCCTTGTTTCTGGCCATCATCGTTGGCGTGGCTCTGTTAAACCGGGGCTGGCTCTACAATGGGCTTGTGCAACCTCAGATGATTTACCTAGGCGAAATCAGCTACGGCATCTACATCCTGCAGCAACCTGTAGTAGCCCTGTTGCAGGAATTAGACCCCCTCCACATGGGCGACACCCTGGGCCGCGACCTCGTCACCTTCGGCGGACTATTCCTTATCTCAGCCCTCGGCTTCCAACTCATCGAAATGCCCGCAAAAGCCCTGATCAGGCGATACATGCCCGCCCGGCAGCGGTGAAACCAGCGGCAAGCGCCAGTCTAACCATGACCGGCGTTCAGATTGACCAACAAGAAGTTTTGTTCTCATTCGTGTCGTATAACCCTTGCAGGCCAATCAAACGTTGCTAGTACCTGCCTTTTCATCAACCACCGGTGTGCGGATGCTGAAAAGCGGTGTTCAAGTGCCAGGGAACGGGTGTATGATATTGGAGGAAGGGTTGTCACACAGAGCTACACAGAGGACGCACGGAGTTACACAGAGTTTTTTTGACTGAGTTAAGAAAAGCTCTGTGTAACTCCGTGCGTCCTCTGTGTAGCTCTGTGTGACAACCCTTCCTCCTTTCCTCCCCTTTCTCCTTATCTTTGCCAAATCTTCTGCCTGAACGCGCCCTATGCCGCAACTCAGTACGCGCCACCTCCTGGGTATCAACACCCTCACCGTCAACGACATCCAACTAATTCTGGAGACCGCTACCCAATTTAAAGAGGTCATCAATCGCCCCATCAAGAAGGTACCCTCGCTACGCGACATCACCATTGCCAACGTTTTTTTCGAGAACTCAACCCGCACTCGGCTGTCGTTTGAACTGGCTGAAAAGCGGCTGTCGGCCGACGTAGTCAACTTCTCGGCGTCGGGGAGTTCGGTGAAAAAAGGCGAAACGCTGCTCGACACGGTCAACAATATTCTGGCCATGAAGGTTGACATGATTGTGATGCGGCATAGCAGTCCCGGCGCACCCCACTACCTCGCCAGCCGCATTCCGGCCAACGTGATCAACGCGGGCGACGGCACCCACGAACACCCCACCCAGGCTCTGCTCGACTCGTTTTCGATGCGCGAAAAACTGGGCGACCTGGCCGGCAAGCGCATCGCCATCATCGGCGACATTACCCACTCGCGGGTGGCGCTGTCGAATATCTATTGCCTGCAAAAACAAGGTGCCGATGTCATGGTTTGCGGACCTACTACACTCATTCCCAAGCATATGGCTTCGCTGGGGGTACGTATTGGTCACGACGTCCGTGAAGCGCTGGCGTGGTGCGACGTAGCCAACGTGCTGCGCATCCAGTTAGAACGGCAGCAGATCAAATACTTCCCCAGCCTGCGCGAATACAGTCTTTACTACGGCATCAGCCGCCAGATGCTCGACGAGCTTGACCGGCCCATTGTGCTCATGCATCCTGGCCCCATCAACCGCGGCGTAGAACTCACCTCCGACGCCGCCGATTCTCCCCATAGTATCATCCTCGACCAGGTCGAAAACGGTGTTGCCGTCCGCATGGCGGTGCTGTATCTGCTGGCGCAGGAAAGGTAGTCTTACAGTTGACATTCTTCATCTTACATTAAAACGGCTCCGTCATGTCCGAATTTCGGATCAGGATGATGTACTGCACGTAGTCGGTCATGGGGCGTTTGGGGTCGAAGGTGAGGCGTTGGTCGGCGGGCATGAAGGGGGAGTAGGTGGCCGTGATGGGGGCTTTTCCCGCTTCGGTACCGGCTAGTTTGAACAGTGTTACGGTGTTGGGCTGGCTTTGGGCAATGAAGTTTTGGATGCCGTCGATGGTCATCATCGGACCGTTGTCGTTGAACTTGTCAAGGCGGGTATAAGGTTTGCCCTTATCCTGCCAGAATGGGGGCAGATAGGCCGTGGGTGTCATCATATACGAATCGACATAGCGGCACAGCAGCGACACTGTCTTTCCCCGCATGGGCAGGTCCGACGCCTGAATCTGCGCGGCAAAGGCCTTGTTGCCATCGCTTATGGGGGCCTGACTGATGTGGAAAGCCCCCCAGAAACCATACAGTTTTTCGCCTTGAAGTCCCAGCCGCATAAGGGCATCGCGGAAGTTGGCAAAGAGGGTGGCCTCGCGGCGTTTGATCGTCTTGCGGTACACCAGCGTAGTGAGCGTGGCCTGCAATTCGGTCAGCTTATCAGGCTTAACGGACTTATAATCAACCGGTTTCTCCGTTAGCAGCGTTAACCATTGCTGCGCAAAAGGAGCCAATAGGCTATCCGGTCGTTTAGGCTTCATCGTCAGCAAATGAATCAGTGAATCGCGGAGGGCAAGGTCGCGGGCGGGCCAACTGGCAGCGGTCAGTTCGACCAGTTGGCAGGCAACCAGCGGGCAATCCTGCACAGCGTCGATCCCCACAAAACGGATGCGCTTTTTGGCTGGCAGTGTCTGGTTATACGCCCGGATAGCCTGAATTTTTCGGAAGAAATCCCCGTTGGCCCACTGCGCCGTTTCGGCAATCCACGACCGGAACACCAGCCGCAGCGTGCTATCCTGTCCCGTTTGCAGGTATTGGTTCAGGTAATAGGCCTTGGTCGGGTCTACTTCGGCAATGTAGTGCCGCACACCTGCCCGTTGATTGAGGTGTTTCAGCAGGGCCAGATCCACCGCCTGCGCCTTCTTAAACCCGTGCGATTCGCCCAGCAGAAACAGTTGATTGTCATAAAATGCCTTGTCGAACAGCGGGAAACCGGCGTTGCCCGACAGGTCGATTCCCTGGTGTGGAATAGACTGAATTTGCGCCCGCGTGATACGGAATGAACACAAAAACGAGACAATAGCGGCGAAAATAAAGACGAAACGAGGCATAATGTTGCTGTTGATTAGTCATAAACAGCAGCAAACCTAAACCCGCCTGTTGCCGCGTTCAAGCAGGTGGGATAACGGAGCCGCCTACGGGACAAAATGCCGTTTTTGGGGTAAAATGGCCTATTCTGTGACAGGCCGGAAGCTATACCAACTGGCTCATGCGGGCATCAAAGGCCGCTATGTAGTTGCGCGAAACGGGTATTTCGCGGTTTGAGCCGCTCATGGTGAGCTGGTAGCCGCGGGCGTTGCCGGTGGTGTGGCTTACAGCGCGGAGGTTGACAATGAAGGCCCGGTGGCAGCGGAAACATTGCGGGTGCTCGCTGAGGGCGGCCTCCACGTCTTTCAATGTACTGCGCAATACGGTCTTTTGTGGAAACATAAAGTTGAGCCAGTGCACCTCCACATAATTCCCTACCGACTCAACATAAATCAACTGATTGGGCAACAGGCTCAGGCGTTCTTTACCGCTTTCGCCGGTGAGCAAAATGCCCTTCGGCAACGTGGGTTGAGTCGGTGACAGTGCCGTCGGTTCAGGTTTGTGCAGTTGATTTAGCTGCGCATTAAGCTGCTGGGCATGGGCTAAGTTGCGTTTCAGCCGTCGCCGTTCGGCTAGCATCACGCCCACGAAAACAGGCACAAAACCAACAACTGTTACCATTGCGTACATCTGCAAAAACGACGGCATCGACAGGTGTAACACACTCAATATTGCTTGATTGCCAGCAGCAACAAATAACAATACAACCAAAATATGCAGCACATGACGGCCCACCGTCCAGCGGTCTTCGTCGTACCAGCCGGGCAAAAGCCGGGGCATAACCATATTGGCCAGCCACGACGACAGGGCACAACCCGCCGCGAAGAGCATATGAGCAGGTAACTGCGCCCAGCGTCCAGGTTCGCCGACGTTAAACGCAGTCAGAAAAAACAAAACATATAACCCTGCCTGCATTGAAAGCCAGGCCTGATAACGCCAGCTAAAATCTTCAGCCAGTGGCCTGCTTAGCAATGAACGAACGGTGGAAAACATAGGGACAAAGGTAGTTCAACGTTGGACCTTAGACGTTAAACCATGAACTACCTTTGCCCCATGAACACCCCCTCCTACCGCGTTCCGGCCCTTTTTTCTCGAATTCCAGGACTGATTGCCGCCGAGAGTACCCGTCATGGTGGCGTGAGCCAGGGGCCGTATGCAGCGCTGAATCTGGGCGTTAATACCGACGATGACCCTGTCCACGTAGCCGAAAACCGACGCCGGTTTCTGGCTAATTTCGGTATGACCGAAGCCCATCTGGCCTCGTCGTATCAGGTGCACGGCACGGCTATCCGGGTGGCTACGCAGGGGGAACGCACCCACGGTTTCGACGCGCTCATGACCAACAAACCCGGTCTGCTGGTAGGCGTAACCGTTGCCGATTGCACTCCTATTTTGGTCTACGACCCCAAAAATAAGGCCGTAGCGGCTATCCACGCGGGTTGGCGCGGCACGGTGGGCAACATCGTGACCCACACCCTCAACCTGATGCAAGCTGAATTTGGCACCCAACCCGGCGACTGCCTCGCCTACGTAGGCACCTGCATCGACGACTGCCATTTTGAAGTCAGCGCCGACGTGGCCGCGCAGTTTTCGCTTGACCACCAACGGCCCGGCCCAACAGCGGGAAAAGCCTTCGTTGATCTGAAACAGGCCAACGCCGATCAGCTTCGCGCAGCAGGCATACCCGACGCACAAATCGAGGTGTCGCCGTATTCAACCACAGTCGACAATGCCGATTATTTCTCGCACCGAATGGAAAAAGGCATCACAGGCCGGATGCTGGCTGTGGTTGGGGTAGATGAGTAGGCAGTGGGCAGTAGCAGTGGACAGTACTGACGCTGGTGTAGCTTCGCGCTGACGGTTGCTGACGCATAACCCTTCGACAGGCTCAGGGTGACAGCCCATCTAAAGCAGTTCAGTGAACTTGATTCAACGTTGTTGTCACCCTGAGCCTGTCGAAGGGCTAGGCGTCAGCAACCTAGAGCGCATAGCCGCCAACCATCAACTCGCCCCTCCCACCTTTTCTCCTGTTTATTTCGTTACTTAGTGTAGCAGTAGCTCAATCGAGTTTAGTGGTTATATAGACACACCTGTCCTAGTTTATGTACACTCCCAATTTTGGCGGCGAAGCCCGGACTATTGTTTCCAGCACGGTCAATCAGGCGAAGGGACGGTTCTTTACACGACCCGGCGTACGGTCGACGATACTGTACATGCTGGCCGTCGTCCTCGTGTTTGGCCTGGTTGGCTTTATGGCCCACGCCGTTGTCATCAACGAGTTTCTGCCCGCCACCGTCGATGTAGGCCTGTGGGTGTACCTGATCACGCTGACGCTGATTTTGTTGCTGGGCATGATCCATGCCAGCGTACAGTCGTCGGTGTTTAAATGGATTAAGCCCAACGATTATTTCATGGGCACGATCATGACCCTCTGCGTAGGCCTGGTGGGAAGTTTGACCCTCTTTTTCCTGACCTACACCACTAAATGGTTCGACTCGCTCAATGCGCAGGAGTTTCGCGGAAACGTGCGGCCGCTCACCAGCGCCATGATGGCCTTTCCACTACCGTTTTTCATTGCCTGGGCCTACGAAATGTATGAACGCATTCCGCCCAAGATTTACAAAATCTGGAAATACAATCCCCTCATTCGTCTGCCCAACCTCACCGAACGCGACCGCAACAACACCAAGGTGGTCACTTTTGTGCTCGACGTGAACAACAACGAACCCAACCCCTACGACATGCGCTCGAAGATTCCCGACGTGATGCTGGTGGGCGACGGGTTCAAGCTCACTATCGACGAAGACAACCGCAAGAATCCCAACCGGATGATTCAGATTGCCAATCCGCGCGGCGAATTTTTCGAGTGGTACTTCTACATCCGCCGGGCCTGGTACAAGCCATACCGGTTTGTGGATCCCTACAAAACCGTAGAAGAAAACGCCCTGCGCGACGGCGACCGGATTATTTCGCGGCGGCGCAACCCTACTCCCGTTCCGGGCCGTATGCCAGGCAGTGGCTTGTCGGGTGCGGGGGGAAGTGGTGGCTTCGGCGGAAATCAGCCGTTTGGCGGGAGTCAGGCATTTGGCGGCGGTACAGGCCGGTGAACCAGACGGGCCTGCAGGCTTGGTTTGCGGGCCAAAACAGTGTTATTTGCTCAACAAAATCGACTAATTACATGAATCGTGCTGAATTTTTGAAACTGGCTTTTGGAGCCGGTTTGGGTGTTACGGCTGCCGGTGCAGGCTTCGCCCGTGGCCTCGGCCAACAACCCGCCGGTCCGTTTACGCTGGCACCCCTCCCCTATGATACTGGTGCACTGGAACCCCACATCGATAAGATGACGATGGAAATTCACCACGGGAAGCACCACAAGGCTTATGTTGATAACCTCAACAAAGCGGTGGCAGGTACCGACATGGCCAAAATGAACATCGACGATCTGGTGAAAAGTGTCAACGCCAGCACCCCCGCCGCCGTGCGCAACAATGCCGGTGGCCACTGGAACCACACCTTCTTCTGGAACATCATGTCGCCAAAAGGGGGCGGGCAGCCCAAGGGTGCCGTAGCGGCCGCGATCAACAAGAAATACGGGTCGTTTGATAAGTTTAAAGAGGAATGGTCCAAAGCCGCCACCGCTCGTTTTGGGTCGGGCTGGGTATGGCTCATCAAATCGGGCAACGACGTGGAGATCACCTCGACGCCTAACCAGGACAATCCGCTGATGGCACTGGCCGAGAAAAAGGGTACGCCCATACTGGGCCTCGACGTGTGGGAACATGCCTACTACCTCAAGTACCAGAACAAGCGTCCCGACTATGTTGCCGCTGCCTGGAACGTATATGACTGGGATAAAGTAGAGAAACATTTCGGCGCGTAGATGACCGCTTTAGGTTTCATGAGCGTGTAAGTGAAGGGGGCTTCGCGCATCGGGCCCTTCGACAGGCTCAGGGTGACAACAACCTTGAATCAATTCAAGAAGATTGTTCTAGTGGCCTGTCACCCTGAGCTTGTCGAAGGGCCCGATGCGCGAAGCCCCCTCCACTTACACGCCAATGACCTTGTCTTTTTCGCTCACCGACAAATACGTAGCTTTCTCCAGCTTCATATCGTTGTCGAACAGGTAGAGCCGGGGCACGCCCGTAGCGAGTTCTGTCTTCGCAATGTCTTCGGGACTGATTTTTTCCAGGTACATCATCAGCGACCGCAGGCTGTTGCCGTGGGCCACAATGAGCACGTTTTGGCCCGCTGCTAACGTTGGTTCAATGTTAGCCTGATAATACGGCACGACCCGTTCATACGTATGTTCCAGGCTCTCGCCGTGGGGGGGCACCACGTCGTAGCTCCGTCGCCATTCATCTACCTGCTTCACGCCGTATTGTTTGGCTACATCGTCTTTATTAAGACCCTGTAGATCACCATAGTTGCGCTCATTCAAAGCCGCAGACCGCGTTACGGGCAGGTTGGTTTGGCCAGTTTGCTGCATAATAATATCCAGCGTTCGGATGGCCCGTTTCAGCACCGACGTAAAGGCACAATCAACCGGATAGGGGGTCAACAATTGCCCTGCCTGCCGGGCCTCCGCTTCGCCCTGCGGCGACAAATCAACGTCTACTTCGCCGGTGAACCGATTCTCCAGGTTCCAGACAGACTGTCCATGTCTCACAATTGCCAGGTAAGCCATACTTCGTTCTTTTGTTACGGGGTAGCCATGTACAGGGTAAACGATACGGCGGGTGTGGACTGTTTAGCTTGACGGAATTGAGCAAAAGTTTGGCGGTTTCCCGAAGGTCTGAATATGCTGTACACGCAGATTTAGCTATCGAAAACGCCACTACTTAACTGCACAAATTGCACAATGATTATGCACCCACTTCCGCAATAGCTTGATAATAACGTCTTTTTAAGTCGAAGACTTATCACCAAACCCCTGCGCCGTTTCCCGCGTGGGGGTTTATTTTTGCTCCGCATTTGCCCTGCGCATCTATGAAGAAACAAGCTTCGGCCAAAAAAGCCACTCCTACCGCCGACCTTTCGTTAGCCACTCTTCCCGGTCAGCAACGTGTTCGTATTGAGCGCGTATCACCCGAAATTGATGCCGGTTTCGACCGGCCCGGCCGCTACCCCATCAAAGCTATCCTCGGCGATACCATTGCCGTTGAGGCCGACATCATCACCGACGGACATGATTACCTCGCCGCGCGGCTGCTCTACAAACATGCCGACGAGAAAGCCTGGCAGGAATCGCCGATGACGCTGCTGGTAAACGACCGGTGGGCGGGTTCATTTCCGGTTACAGCATTGGGGCGGTACCACTACGCCATCGAAGCATGGGTTGATCATATTGCGTCGTGGCAACACGAGATTCACCTGAAAGTAGCAGACGGACAGCGGATTAGCAGTGAATTAAAAGCCGGTGCCGTACTAGTCGATGGCATGGCGCACCGGGCGGCGGGCCTCCCCAATACCGACGCTACAACAGCCGCTCATGATGCCGCCGAACTCATTCGGGCTGCCGCGCTCTTCCGCGCAGGAGCCGACCATGTCGACCCGTCGAACCACGACGATGCCCAGGCGGGTGACCCCTACGCTGAAGCCGTGGCCCTGGCCGAAAGCGATCAGTTTCTGCGTTGGGCGCAGCTATATCCCGAACGGCAACACCCGGCCCGGTATCCGTTTGAACTGGGTGTGGAAGTAGACCGGGCGGCGGCGGGTTTCAGTACCTGGTACTGCCTGTTTCCCCGGTCGGCGGCACGGGAGGCCGGTGCTCATGGCACGTTTGGGGACGTAGAAAAACTCCTGCCGCGCATTGCCGGTATGGGCTTCGACGTGCTTTATCTGCCACCTATTCACCCCATCGGCATGGCTCACCGCAAGGGTAAAAACAACTCGGTCATCTGCCAGCCCGGCGAACCCGGCGTACCCTACGGCATCGGCTCGGCGGAAGGTGGTCACGATGCCATCCACCCCGAACTGGGCACCGTCGATGATTTCAAACACCTCATTGCCGAGGCCAAAACCTACGGTATGGAGGTGGCTATGGACCTGGCCATCCAGTGTTCACCCGACCACCCGTGGGCTAAAGAGCACCCCGACTGGTTCAAAAAACGGCCCGACGGTACCATTCAGTACGCCGAGAATCCACCCAAGAAGTACCAGGATATTTATCCCGTCTATTTTGAGACGGACGACTGGCAAAACCTGTGGCTCGAACTCAAGCGCGTGCTGCTGGTCTGGGCCGACTGGGGTGTAAAAATCGTGCGGGTCGACAATCCGCATACAAAGCCGTTCGGGTTTTGGGAGTGGGTAATTGCGGAGGTAAAAAAGCACCACCCCGACATGATTTTCCTGTCGGAGGCGTTCACGAAGCCGAAGGTAATGCAGCAACTGGCTAAGGTGGGCTTTGCCCATTCGTATACCTACTACACCTGGCGCAACACCAAAGCCGAATTACAGCAGTACATGACCGAGCTGACGGCGGGCGACATGAAGCACTATTTCCGCCCCAACTTCTGGCCTACTACCCACGACATCAACCCCGGTATTCTGCAATCGGGCCACGAGCCGCAGTTTCTGATCCGCTATTTCCTGGCTGCCACCCTCTCCAGCAACTACGGCATCTATGGGCCGTCGTTCGAGCTGATGGAACATGTACCGGTGCCGAATAAGGAGGAATTTCTGAACTCGGAAAAATACGAAATTCGGTATTGGGACTGGGAACGAACCAACAAGCTGACGTACCTGATCAGCCTGACCAACCGCATCCGGCGGGAAAACGCAGCCCTGCAACAAACCAACAATATCACGTTCTGCACCGTCAACGACGACAATCTGCTGGCGTACTTGAAAGTAGCCGGCGAATCCACGCCGGGCAACAACCGGTTATTGATCGTAGTCAATATGGACGCCTACAACCGCCGTGCTGGGCTGGTGCAGGTGCCCATCTGGCAACTCGGCATTGGCTCAGACCAGCCCTACACGGTGCATGACCTACTCACCGGCAATCACTACACCTGGCGCGGCGAGTGGAATTTTGTGGAGCTGGACCCCTACATCATGCCGATGCATTTGTTCCAGATTGAAGCAATGTAGAGGGGGAACGGATGCCGTCGGTGCAGCTTCATGCTCGCCGATGGTGTCTATTCATGCCCCCCACGCTGACCGCAAAAAGCGCAGGGCATTCTGGTGGAAAATGTTGGTAATAGCTTCCTTTGAATAACCCCGTTTAGTGAGCAGTCCGGCTATGTTCTGCACATCGGCGATGGTGTCGAGATCAGCGGGAGATTGTTCAAGGCCGTAGGTGCCGTCGAGGTCGGAGCCGATGGCGCAGTGGCGCGACGAACCCGTAAGCTGGCAAATATGGTCGTAGTGATCAACCAGCGTATCGAGGGTAACGCCGAGGGTTTGAGCTTCAAACAAGGCGCGTTGGGTCAGGCCGGGTTTCATCATCCAAACATCGAGACAGCCGCCAATAATGGCCCCACGTTCGGCGAGGCGCAGAATCTGGTGGTCGGTTAGTTGGCGTTGGTGGGGCACCAGTGCCCGGCAGTTATGGTGACTGGCCCAGATCGCACCTTTATACAGATCGAGCGCTTCGTCGAACCCTTCGTCGGTGAGGTGCGTGACGTCCAGAATCATGTTAAGCCGGTCCATTTCGCGGAGTAAATCACGCCCCAACGGCGTTAGTGGGCCAGAAAGTCCGGTACCGGGGGCGTAGCGGCCGGTGCTGTAGTGCGCCGGACCAATGGCGCGCAACCCATAGGCATACGCCCTTTCTACATACGACATATCGATCAGCGAATCGGCCCCTTCCAGGCTGAGGATATAGCCGACGGGCTTTTCGTTATTGTCGATAGCTTCATTCTGCCATAACGCAACATGCTCATTCAGAGACACTAACGAGTCAATCCGACGCATTTGACCGTCGGCTTCCATCGTTTCATACCAGGCCCGTTGTGCCTGCGTCATAGCCCACGCCTGTTGCGGCGAATTCCAGCCCGCGCCGGGCAAACTGCTGTCGGTCTGATTAAACCGCGCAATCTGCGTGGCTACCACAAGGCCAATGTTACCCCGCCGCAGATCGGGCAGCGACACCACACCCCGCCCCCGGTCGGGCTTGTCGGTCATGCCGTTTTCCGATTGCCGAATGGCCGTTACGGGTTGCCGGTAATCGCGGTTCCATTCAATGGCGTTGAGCGCCATGTCGAGGTGTAGGTCGATGGTAAACATGTATTCTTGAGTGGTGAGTGATGAGTAATTCACCTGTTACGTGCCGTGACGGGCCATGCGTTTGATACGTGTCCGTTTTCAACCGTAAGCGCTTTTTCATAAAGGGCCACCGTAGGACAGATGTGGATGGGTATGGCGTACCAAACCTCGCCGGGATCATGGCGACGGGTATCGGGAACGCGGACAATCAGGTGTTCTTCATTTTGACTAATTACTTCGGCAGCAGACTGTTGCGGAAAAATCACGCGCGGCAACGGTGATTCCGACGCCACCGCTTTATAACCCAGATCAAGCGTGAGCGTATGGTCATCAACAACCGATACGACCCGCGTCAGCAGGGCGGCGGCAATCTGCAAGGGTAGTTCGGGTATTGTCTGGGCATAGCCCGCATCCCAGAAAACAAAGGTACCGGGGCTGGTTTGAAGTCGTTCGGTATCGCGTTTGGCGTGAGTGGCAAACGTGGGCGAACCGCCAATAACCAGGTTTAGTGCCACCCCAGATTCATGCTCAATTTCCTGCCGAACCCCCTCGGCCAATGCGTAGGCGGCGGCAGCCTCCTGCGTCCGCTCAAGTATGTCCGTAGCATGAATATGACCGTCGTAGGCATGCAAACCGACACAATTAACAGACGTTAGGCCAGTTAGTTGACCAAACAGAGCTACTGCTTTTTCGGGTAATATGCCCGTGCGGTTCATGCCCACGTTGAGGTCGATATACACGTCAAGCGACTTCCCGACAAACACGGCTTCTACATGCCGAACCGCCTCGATGCTGTCTACCAGACATGAAAAACGGGTAGCGGGATACTGATCAGTTAGCGCCCGCAACCGGGTTGCTTTAGGTCCAACCACGGGGTAGGCCAGCAGCACGTCGGGCGCACCGGCCTGCGCCAGCATCTCCGCCTCGGCAATGGTGGCGCACTTGAACTGATGGATACCTGCCGCCAGCAACAGTTCTGTCACGGTACGCATCTTGTGCGTTTTCACGTGCGGCCTCAGTTTGTCGGCACCACCCACCAGTTCAATGGCTACCTGAATATTGGCCTTTACGCGCTCCGGATACACCAGCAGCGCCGGCGAGTCGATTTCAGTAGGGTTGGTGATGGTGAACCAGTTATCAGTGTTGAGCATGGGATAGGGTATGTCTAACGGAGCGTTGCTCCGTTTTTTACGCTGTACAAACGGAGCGTTGCTCCGTTAGACATGGCTAATACGTTGCCCGGCCGCCGCTGAGGTCGTAGCAGAAACCGGTGGTGAAACTGTTTTGACTAGACACGATAAACGCCACTAAATCAGCGACTTCCGTGAGCGTACCACATCGACGCATCGGAATTTTGTCGGTCATGTAGCGCACCTGTGCCTCGGGGAGGGCTTCTACGAGCGGGGTCATGATCACGGCGGGGGCGATGGCGTTGACGGTAATGCCCGTTTCGGCGTATTCCTTGCCCTGCGCTTTGGTCATGCCAATAACGGCCGCTTTTGAGGCCGAATACCCCAACATGCCGGGGTTACCCTCTTTGCCCGCAATACTGGCAACGTGCAAAATGCGGCCATAATCCTGGGCCAGCATTGTGGGCAGCACGGCTTTGGTGAGGTAGAGTGCACCCCAGAAATTCAGGTCAAATACAGCCCGCACATTGTCCAGCGGCATCAGGTGCGTGGGCGTCTGCGTCAGGCCCGTAATGCCCGCCGCATTGACTAGTATGTCTATTCTTCCGAACCGGGCAATAACGTCCGCAACAGCCTGTTGCACAGCTGCTTCCTGGGTCAAATCTACGGGAAACGCCACAGCCCGTTCGCCTAGTTGCGTAGCCTCAGTAGTGACAGCGTCGGCGTTTAGGTCGAGCAGGGCCACGCCAGCCCCGTCAGCCGCGAGTTTGTGGGCAATGGCCCGGCCAATACCCGATGCCGCCCCGGTCACAATGGCGATTTGGTTCTGCATAAAGTTGTGAATTGGTGAGGGTGAGGAGTGACTTGTAATTGGCATAGCTTCGCGCTCTGGTGTGGCTTCGCGCTCTGATGTGGCTTCGCGCTTGGTGGCTTCGCGCTCTAGGCCCTTCGACAAGCTCAGGGTGACAGGCTAATAAGCAATCATCTTGACCTGAGACAAGGTCGTTGTCACCCTGAGCTTGTCGAAGGGCAACCCGCGCGAAGCCACCGAGCGCGAAGCCACCAAGCGCGAAGCTATGCCAACGACAAGTCACCCCTCACCATTCAGCATTTTTTTTACTACGTCGGCGGGGTAGCGGAGGGCCAGTTCACGAATCTCGTAACTAAACCGTTCAAACGTGCGCTGCCAGGCTTCTGCTTCTTCGGGGGTGTAGCTATAAAAACCGTCGGCGTTGGCCACACCACGTCCGCCCCGGTCTACGATATCCTGAATCAATCTGGGTACGTCGGTGCGGGTGCTGAGGGTGGGCCAAAGGTCTTTCAACACGTTCAAATAGGCCGGTACACCAGTGAGGTCCATCCATCGAAACACGCCCACGAGGGTCATCCAGTAGCCCGCGTTGTTGCGACAGGCCCGGTCCACGTCTTCGATAGTGGCGTACCCATCTTCCACCAGTGCAAACGCCTCGCGGTACATGGCGTACATAAGGCGGTTGGTGATGAACCCGCGAATGTCTTTTCGCACCAGCGTAGGCTCCTTACCCCAGCGGTGAGCTAGTTGGTAGAAAAATTCGGCGTAGCGAATGTCGGTTTGTTCGCCACAGATGACCTCCAGAAACCGCGTCGTGTGCGATGGCTCGGCCCAGTGCAACCCAATAAACCGCTGTGGTCGGCGGGTCAGGCCCTGCAACTGCGTGATGGGAATGGCCGACGTATTGGAGGCAATCACCGTTTCATCATGCACCTGCGCTTCCATCAACCCATACACCCGCCGCTTAATATCGACGTCTTCAAGGGTGCATTCTATAACCAGCCGACAGGAACTCAGGGCCGAATAATCGTCGGTGAGGGTTAATCGCTGAAGAAAAAAATCGGGTTCCTGCGCCACAATACCATGCTCACGCAACTCGCTTAGGTGGTGCCGGATACGCGGTTCGGCGGTGGGAAGATCCGTTGGTATGGGTGCCACAGCCACCACCGGATGCCCCGCCATGAGCAGGCAAGTGGTTATGCTACAGCCCATTAACCCCAGCCCCACCACGGCCACAGGCATTGTTTCGGGAGAAAAGTTTTCAGTCATGCAGGGGAAGGAGGCGTTCCAGCATGAAAGGGAATTTAAGAGCGGATTTAATGAGACTGTTGTCGCTTGGCTCCAGCCGAGTGACCCATATCTGAGGGCCTCTGGCCCGTAATGCGACGTTGAGTCATGTTGGCCAAACTATTTCAAAACCAACCTACGGGCCGGAGGCCCTCCGGCGTTGTCGCTTGGCTTCAGCCGAGTGACGCCTATCAAAGGGCCTCCGGCCCGTACTTGGATATTGGAACAGTTAAGCCAACATGACTCAACATCGCACTACGGGCCGGAGGCCCTTTGATAGGCGTCACTCGGCTGGAGCCAAGCGACAACGGCGCGACAACGCCGGACTGTCACTATTCACTCTTTCACCCCTCGCTCTTCATACTTCGCCCCTCACTATTCATTCTTCGGTAGCGGCCCTCTAAACTGATCCAGTTTGTTCGTAGCTACGGAGGCCGTGCGACCACGGGTGGCTTTCACCGCCGAGGGTACTTTGACGGGGCGACCCGTTTTTGCGGATTTGTAGATTGCCTCCATAATGCGTTGATCCTGAAGACCTTCTTCACCGGGGGTAAAAGGCACACGGTCGGTGAGTACGCATTCCGACATATGGTCAATTTCGGCGGCGAACTGGTTGACGTCCGGTAGGCTGACGTTTTCCCGGCGTTCGGCTTTTTTCTCGGCGAAGGCTACATCCATTTTCAGGCCACTATACGAAAACGCGGGGTCAAGGCCAATCCAGCCGCGTTCGGCCATGACCCGGTAGCGGCGCGTTTCGTGGACGCCATAGTGCGTGAGGCAGTTGGTGATGATGCCGCTGGGAAACCGCATCTGCCAGCTTACCATTTCCTCTACCTCCTTAAATCGCGGGTCGCCGGGCGTACTCGACTGGTAGGCAAATACTTCGGTTGGTTCTTCGCCGGTCAGGTAGCGAATGGTATTGAGGCAATAAAGGCCAATGTCGGGCAGGGCACCACCCCCGGCCAACTTCTTTTTGAAACGCCAGTGCGCCGGGTTGTCGGAGTTCTGGACGTTAACGGTCTCAATGGTTTTGGTTTTGCCAAACTGGTTGCTGCGGACCATATCGCGTACCAGCCGATTGTAGGGTTCGTACTGAATGCGGTAGGCCACCATCAGCTTGCGGTTGGCTTTCCGGCAGGCATCGATCATGGCCTGGCATTCGGCGGCGGAGTTGGCCATGGGCTTTTCGCAGAGAATATGTTTGCCCGCCTTTGCCCCGCGAATGGTGTATTCGGCGTGCATGGAATTGGGCAGCACAATGTAGATCACCTGCACCTCCGGGTTGTCTTTCAGGCGGTCGTAGGTGGCGTAGCTGTAGCAGCTTTTCTCCGAAATGCCATATTGTCGGGCCACCTTGAGCATCTTCTCTGGATTTCCACTCACCAGCGCTACCACCTTCGATTTCTTGCACTGGGCAAAGGCGGGCATCAGTTCCTCCAAGGCCAGATGTCCCAGGCCCACAATGGCGTAGCCCACGCGCTTGTCGGGCGGCATGGGCGTGGGTGTGGGGCCGCTCTGGCGTTCGGTGGCGGCTTTCCACTGCTCCAGCTTCACCGGCTGCTCAGGGTTCGTGGTGTTCTGCGGCTTCATCGCAGGCGATGCGGCCACCGTTTCCGACGACGGCTGACCGGCAGTGGGAGCCTCCGAAACGGGTGCCGGGCCACCCTTTTTACCAGTCGATTTACCCGTTGAACAAGCCGCCGCAATGGTGCTCATGGTGCCCACCGCTGCCGCCCGCAGAAATGACTTCCGCGATACTCCGGCCCGTTCGTTCGTATGTAGTAATTGATCTACCCATTCGTCTATCGAGTTCATAGCGTGTTCGTTTGCGCAATGGAAACGGGTGGCGAAGGAGGAATGTTTAGTGGGTGCTACCCCACCCCCAACCCCTCCCCTGAAAGACAGGGGAGGGGAGCAGCTTCGGCATAATAGGTTTGCCGTATGGTCTAATGTATCACCCCTCCCCTGTCTTTCAGGGGAGGGGCCGGGGGTGGGGTCAACCGCACCAGTCCCTTTCCATTGACACCCACAACCACACTACCCTCACCGATGTTGGCCAGTCCCCGAACGTCGCCGCGAATACCCGCGTTGGCCCGAAACCGGAAGTGACCACGTTGATTTTCCAGCAGTGGTATGTAGCTGGCGTCGGACCGACCGACGCGAACACGAGCTTGGGTAATGTTGCCGCCGAGCAGCAGATCAAGGTCGCCGTCGTGGTCAAAGTCAACCGGCTCCAGCGCGAAAACGGGGGCGAACTGGGCTTCTACGGGTAGTGGATGCGCCACGAATTTGTCGTTTTTATTTTCGTAATACGTTGACTGTAAACTCTTTGCATTGAGCACAGTACCCTTGGCCAGTTCATCGGGGGCGAATAGATCGGTGAGGGTGACGTTGGCATAGCGATTGTAGTCGGGGAAGCGGGCTTTGAGGAAATTGACCTGCCCCAGCGCTTCGTCGCGGCTGGCGTAGGGATAAGCTTTGCCCTGCACGAAATAAGTCATGAACGGATCAATGCGTCCGTCGCCATCGAAGTCGCCGTGGGTGAGTTGCACCGGCCGGGCAGGTGAGGCTTTGAACTGGCTGTTCAGCCCGTAGTTGCCCGCCACCATGTCCATGTCGCCGTCGTTGTCGAAATCGGCTACGGAGAGGCAATTCCACCAGCCTTCCTGATTGGCCGGGAGCCATTGTTTGGTAGCATCGGCGAAGCGACCACCTTCGTTCAGCAGTACGGTCGGAGCCATCCACTCGCCTACCAGAATCAGGTCGGGTTTTCCGTCTTTGTTCAGGTCAGCAGCGCGGGCATCGCAAATAAGACTCGGCGGCAATGGCAGCACCGACGCCGGGGCTTTGCTGAAGCTACCTTTGCCCGAATTGAGCAGCACGAAACTCGGTTCCGAACGGGGGTATTGTCCCGACACAAACCGCGTTCCGACAAACAGATCAAGGTCTTTATCACCATCTACATCCAGCGGCACTACGCACGAACCGGCCTGATGCTCAACGGGTAACCCGCCAGATGACTTGCTAAAATCACCCTTCCCATCATTCAGATAAAGTCGGTCCTGCAACAACGGATCACCCGCCGCGAAGGGGTAGCCGCCACTGACCACATACAGGTCCAGATCTCCGTCGCTGTCGGCATCAAAGAACGCAGCGGCCTCATCCTGACTCTGTTTATCTGCCTCAAAAGCAGGTACGGCTGCCCTCATCAATGCACCATCGGCCTGCTGCAAAAACAAGGCACCAGCCTGGTTTTTGGGACCACAGGCGTATACGTCCAGACGCCCATCGCCGTTCACGTCGCCGGTGGCGAGCTTGGGGCCACTGTACGAAAACTGGTACGGCAAGAGCGATTGCTGTTTGAAATCGTTGGTATCTACCGGCGTTTGCACCCACCCCGGCACGGGCGTTGTCACAAACGGAGCCGGGGCCTCAGCCGGGTACACAAACCCTGCCACTGCCTGCTCATAACGAGGTTGTAGCGGTGTCTTAACCGGCACGTTGACAAGCAGTTGCGTATGATTGTCGGGATATACAATCCGCACGGAATCAGCAACTTGGTGGCCACCCATGCCGAAGCGCAGGGGCCCGTAGCTGCACGACTGAAACCCCCGCACCGGCGAGAATTCTTCATACTGCACCCGCCCGCCCGCATACACCCACACCTTCGTGCCAATCAGTTGCGGGGTTGGGTTATTGTGCGCCAGATCAATGGCCAGAAACGTGCCCCTCCCCTCTTCCACCGCCCTGTTTCGGTATACCACAACCGGTCCATTCATGACGTTGGCCAGCAAATCCAGATCACCGTCATTATCCAGATCGGCGTAAGCGGCACCATTGGCTTTTACGGCGCGGGCGAGGCCCCAATCCTGGGTTATATCCCTGAATGTCAGCGAACTGTCGCCGTTGTTTCGAAACAGGTATCCCCCCACGTCGATGCCGGGCATCTTGTCCAGGATCTGATCGACGGTGGCTGCCTGTGCTCCCTGCTGCGCTTTCACGCGCTCATCGACGGTGTATTTCAGGAACTGCATGTTGGTATAATCTTTCTCGTAGCCGTTGGTCACGAACAGATCTTTCCACCCGTCGCCGTCATAATCAGCCAGCAATGCCGACCAGCTCCAGTCCGTGTTCGACACACCCGCGAGTTGACCTATTTCAGAGAAAGTAGCCCCCTGACCGGTATTTAATTGTACCATATTCCGCATGGTCTGGGGGTGAAAACCGGCGCGGAGAAGCTGGTTGTATTTGTCGAAGTTATCGTCGCCGGAAGAGAGCTTGATGCGCTCGTTGGTGGCGGGCAGCATGTCGAGGGTAATGATGTCGGGGCGGGCATCGTTGTTGATATCCGCCACGTCCGACCCCATTGAATACAGCGACGTATGGCCCGTGGCCGTTTTGATCACGTTGCGAAAATGCGCCTCGCCGGGGGTCGCGTCGGGGATGTTCAGCAGCAGGTAATCTTCCTCGTTGAAGTCATTCGAAATGTACAGATCCGGCCACCCATCGCCGTTCACATCCGACACGGCAACACCCAGCCCGAAGCTCAACACATTGTTAATCAGACCAGACGTGGCCGATACGTCTACAAACCGGGGCGCGGTGGGAGTCCCGTCGTTGCGGTAGAGTTTCGAGCCGAAGTGCGCACTTTTTTCCGTTTTCAACGTACCCAGCAGTTTACTAAAACCAGCGTATTGCGGCAGTGAGTGGTTCAGCACAAACAGGTCCAGATCACCGTCGCGGTCATAGTCGAAAAAGGCCCCCTGCGTGGAGTACGAATCATCAGCAATGCCATATTCAGCGGCGCGTTCGGTGAACGTAGGCACACCCGTAGCATCAGCGTGATTGTTGATAAATAAGAGGTTACGCCTTAGCGTCGAGTCGCTTTGCGCCGACCGGCAGACGTAGATATCCAGCCAGCCGTCGGCGTTGACGTCGGCCAGGGTGACGCCCGTTTTCCAGCCTGTCGGTGCTGCCACGCCTGCTTTGTCGGTCACGTTGTCGAAGTGGATTTTCGCTTCGGCACCTTCCTCTTTCTGGAAAACCGTCCGGTTCAGATACAGCTTGTTCGGTACGCTGTTGCCCGTAAAATACACGTCGGCCAGACCATCGTTATTCAGATCGCCCACCGCCACGCCACCGCCGTTGAAATAGTAGGGGTATTTCAGCACGTTGTTATCTCCATCCTGCACCACCGTGTTGGCAAAGGCAATACCCGTCTGTTCGGGGGTTAACTCCTCAAACAGTGGCTTGTCAGTTTGGGAGCAGGCTTGCAGGATGAGTAGGAAAAGGAGGGGGATGGGGCGCATTTTAGGGGTGGGTTGTTTTCGGGCGAGGAGCTACCCCACCGCAGCGGCGGACCGTCCCCGACCCCTCCCCTGAAAAGCAGGGGAGGGGAGTCTTACCGGAATAGAATACTGAATTAGGCTTGCCTTAATTTATGTTGTCTCCTAACTCGTCTCCCCTCCCCTTGTTTGAGGGGAGGGGTGGGGGGTGGGGTGGCTCCTCGCCCGAAAGCATCTTAGCTACCACCCAACTCATTCCCACAAGCTACAAAAAAAACAGAGCCACCAGGGGCAGCTCTGTTTACGTAATAGACCTACGTAATTAATTTTTGTCCCACCACAGCGGCGTGGTCACTTTGTCGGGGCCACCCAGCAGGGCGGCGGCTTTCGTGACTTCGGCACCGTTGGTGTTACGCTCCACATCGAGGAACGGAATGCGGCGCAGCACCCCCCCGGCAGGAATATCCGGGTTGTCGGAGTTGGCTACGGGATAGAGCTTGGGCAGGCGCGTGCGGCGGTATTCAGCCCAGCCTTCGAAGCCGTCGGGGAAGAGGGCCAGCCATTTCTGCGTGGCGATCTGCTCGCGCTGAATGGCCGCCGTAGCCCCAAAAGCAACGGGCACATCACTCATCGGTGCTGACTTCAGATAATCATTTGGTGCTACGGGTTTGTTGGGGCTGGTCTGGTAGGCTTTGATGGCGGCGGCATCGGTGATCCCCCACTGCTTCATCGAATTTTCGATGCCTTTTTCGTAATAAGCCTGCGCCGTTCCACCGCCCATGTTCCAGCCATTCAGGGCACCCTCGGCGCGGAGGAAGTACGCCTCGGCGGTGGCCATTACGTTTTGTGGCGTCTCCAACCCCGCCGACGTCCAGCGCTGCCCTACGTGCGAATTATAATCTGCTGTGTTTACCGGGTCTGTCAACTGACTGGTCGCCAATCCGTTGCGCAGGCCCTCATATGTATTCGTTTTCACGGCGGGCAGAAAATACACCGGCAACCGGGGATCGGCATAGCCTTTCAGCGTCGACTCCATCGATGCGCTCATGCGAAACTCGTTCCAGTCCGACATGATCGAGAGACCGTTGTAATCATTGCCTTTCGTACTGCGCTGCACCAGCGCGTCGTCGTCGGGGCTGTTAGCCAACACGCCGCCCGCCACGGCAGCCTCCGCCTCCGTTTTCGCCCGGGCCGGATCTACCTTCGACACCCGCAGGGCCAGCCGCAGCCGGAGCGTGTTGGCAAACCGAATCCATTTGTTCACGTCGCCGCCGTAGATCAGGTCAAACGCGCCAAAAGGCTTCTCAGCCGTTTTGGTTTTCAACACAGTCACGGCTTTGTCGAGGCGCTTGAAGAAGTCATCGTAAATGGTCGCCTGCGCGTCGTAAGGCACCGACTGAGCTGGTTCACCCGCCTTGAAATACGGGATTGGCCCAACGTGATCGGTCCAGCGGTGAAACGTCCATACCTACCAGACGTTGGTAATGGCGTTTTCGGCCGAGGCGGCGTCGGTGCTGTTCAGAATGGTCTTCATCTGCGGCACGGCCTGCGTATAGGTTTCCGTCCAGGGGTCGCCGATCCAGTCCATCCGGATCACAAACCGATCCGACGGGAAGTAAGTAGCCACGCAGGCAAAATACTGCGCATACTGGTCAGAAAACAGGTTTTGTCCCACCTGATAGTGGTAGTAGTTGAGCGTTGCTGCCGACTGCGACTTGGCAAACAGGTACGGAATTTCGCTCTTGCCAATCGTCGAAATCTTGGTTTTGTCGGTGTTAATCTCGTCGAAACTGCTGGTGCAGCCCGGTGCCAGAACGGCCAGCGGACCCGCCACGCAAAGGCCGACAAGGGCTTTATGGACAACGTTGTTGTTGATTTTCATCGGATAATCGAGTTGAGAGGGTCAGATCAGAACGAAAGTTTCAGGTTGAAGCCGAGACTGCGGTTGGCCGGCAATGTGCCGTATTCCACGCCCTGGAAATTACCGTTGCCGAGGTTGATGTCGGGGTCGAACGGCATGGTACGCTTGCCCACGCCCGGAATCTCCAGGATCGACTTGCCCCGGTAGAGCCAGAACAGGTTACGCGCCACAAACGCCAGCCGCGCCGACTTGATAAAGAAGCTGCTTGGTACCGGAATACCGTAGCCCAGTGATAGCTCGCGTACCCGGAAACTGGTGGCATCGTAGGTGAAAAATTCACCCCAGCCATACCGCTTGCCCGACACCGTTTGCCAGAACTGCTCGGCGGTGATGGCCTTCGTGTTGGTTTCACCAGTGGTTGTCACACCGGGCAGCACCCAACCCCCTTCGCGCTTTTGCGCCGTCACTTCGGGAATGCCGCTGAACGCCAGGTTCATCTCCGTCCCCGACGTCACGATACCCCCCACGCGCCCGTCGACGAGCACGCGGAGCGAGAACCCTTTGTAACTGAACACGTTGGTCAGGCCCAGCAGTAGTTTTGGGTTAAAGTTTCCAATGAATTCCTGGTCTTTCGTAGCCACCGGACGACCGTCGGCCGTGACAATATACTGGCCGTTGGCGTTGGTTTGCCAGCGGTAGGCCACCATATCACCATAAGAGCCACCTTCCTTCACAATGGGCGTAGCCGACCGGCTGTAGCCCCCACCCAGCAGGGCCTGCTTCACATCGGGCGACAGGCTGTTGATCACGTTGCGGTTGCGGCCCAGGTTGAAGATCACGTCCCAGGTGAAATCGTCGTTTTTCACCGCCGTGCCGTTGATCACCAGTTCAATACCTGAGTTCTGGATATCGCCCGCGTTGATGTACTGGTTCGAGAAACCCGATGCCGGGGCCAGACCCAGCGTAAGCAGTTGGTTCACCGAATTGGTCTGGTAGTAGGTCAGGTTGGCCCCGATGCGGTTGTTCAGGAACCGGGCATCTACGCCAAACTCCAGACTCTTGGTGATCTCCGGCTTCAGGTTGCCAATGGCCTGCGTTCCTGCCCGGCTGATGAAGCCCGTGCCGGCACCCTGACTGTAGGAGTAGTTGGTCTGCAGCAGATACGGACTGGCCCCGTTGCCCACTTGCGCCAGCGAGGCGTTGACTTTCAAAAACGACAGCGCCCCTTTCATGTCGAACAATTCCGACAACACCGCCGACACGCCCACCGAGGGATACTGGTACGTGTAGGGCTTGGGCAGGGTGCTCGACCAGTCGTTGCGGAGGCTGGCGTCCAGGAAAATAGCATCGCGAAAAGCCAGCGTAGCCTGCCCGTAGACCGACTGCGTCTGCGAACGCACGAAATCATCGCCCAGCCGCTGCGTTGAGCCGAAGTTCAGGTTAAACCGGTTGGGGATGTTCAGGCCGTTGGCTTCTGAGTAGGTGTTCTGATACTGCGAATCCTGCAAGATGGCTCCTACGCGGTAGTCGAGTTGCAGGTCTTTCGTCAGGCCATTTTTACCCTCGATCAGCACGTCGAACCACTTCTGGGTGGTGATGATGTTGTTGCGGGAATAGAAACCGCCCGGCTGCGAAGCCCACAGAATAGTGCCCTGCGAATAACTCTGGTCATTTTTGTCAAACGCCTTGTCGAGGTTGGCGCGGCCCTGCACACTCAGGAAGGGCGTAAGCTGGTATTTGGCCGACAGAAACCCGATTACGCGGTCGCGCTGCTCGGTGATGTTGGTGCGGTTCAGCATCCAGTATGGGTTCTGATAGATCGACGAAAGCGTCGATGGCCAGGCCGTTGGCTTGGGCAAGCCCAGGTTGTCGGTGGTTTCGTAGTTCTTGGCATCATCCAGCGACACGTTGCGCGGGATCTGATAGATGTCAATTACCGGGGCGTTTTCTTCCCCCGTGCGCGGCTTGTGGTCGATGTTCTGGTTGATGTACGTGATCTTGGCATCGGTCGAAAATTTCGAACTGATCTGGTTGCTCAGCCGCAGGTTTACCGTGTGGCGCATCAGGTCGTTGTACGGCACGGTGCCTTGCAGCGCGTTGTTGGTGTACGACAAATACGTCTGCGACTTCTCCGACCCGCCCGAAATGCCGATGGAGTTGTTGAGGCTCACCGCCGTGCGGAAAAAGTCGCGAATGTTGTTGGGCTGCGCCGAATAGGTAGCCTGGTTGCCGAGGTAGTTGGTAAACGATTGCCCGGTCATGGCCGCGCCCCAGCTTTCGCCTTTGGCGGGGTCAATTTTGCCACCCACGCCCTGCCCATACTGGTTCTGCACCGACGGCAGAATAAACGGCGTGTCCATCGAAACCCCCGAATTGATATCTACCGACACCTTCCCTGCCTTGCCGCGCTTAGTCGTGATCAGGATAACGCCATTAGCGGCCTGACTGCCGTAGAGTGCCGCTGCCGACGCCCCCCGCAGAATGGTTGTCGTCTCGATATCGTCGGGGTTGATGTTCGACGCTCCGTCTGACCCTGCTACCGCCCCAAAATCGCTGCTGGGAATGCTGTAGGTGCTGTTGTTGATCGGTACGCCGTCGACCACGATCAGGGCATTGTTGGTGCCCTGGATGGACCGGTTTCCGCGTAACACAATCCGTGAGCCCGACCCCACCCCACCCGAACCCTGGGTGATGTAGGCCCCGGCAATCTTACCCTGCAACGTGTTGAGCACGTTGCCGTCGCGCACTTCGTTCAGCTGGTTCGAGCGGATGGTCTGCGTGGCGTAGGTCAGGGCTTTGGCGTCGCGCTTGATGCCTAGGGCCGTTACCACCAGTTCGTTCAGCGCCCGGCTGTCGGGTTCGAGCGAGGCATTGATCTGATCTTGTGAGCCAACCGAAACTTCCTTTTTCAGATAACCCACAAAGCCCAGCACCAGCACGTCGCCCGCCTTGGCCCGCAACTGATACACGCCGTTGCCGTCGGTGGTTGTACCGCGGGTCGTGTTTTTCACCACCACGCTCACCCCGCTCATGGGTGCAGCCCGCTCGTCGATGATGGTGCCGGTGATGGTTCGGTCCTGCGCCATTGCCCAGGAGGCAGCCAGCAGGAGGAAGTTGAGAAGTAGTAAGAATTTTTTCATGAAGCAGGATTATGAAGTACAAAATCTACCGATTTACCACTGAGCAAATATCCTTTTTCCGTTCAGACTACGGGCGCGTGAACAAGGCCCCCACAACGTGTTTTGGCCCTTTATTTTGCCTTTAAGCCTGAACAACCGTTTGCACAGATATGCGCAAACGGTTGCGCAAAACCCGGATTGTTACGGCATTATTACCATCTTTATGAGGCAGACCATTTTCTCGCCTTTAGCGAGGCCTGATACCCATCGTGTATGAAAGAATTAGTGACAATTAAGGCTATTGCCCGCCAGTTGGGAGTATCGCCCTCCACGGTATCGCGGGCTTTACAGGACCATCCGCGCATCAGCCTGCACACCCGCGAGGCCGTCCATACCCTGGCCCGACAACTAAACTACTTCCCCAGCACCACAGCCCGGAACCTGAAGTCGGGCAAGACGGGCATCATTGCCGTGGTGTTACCCGAAATTCGGGAGAATTTTTTCAGCGAAATTATCAACGGCATCGAAGAACTGGCGTTCGACCGGGGCTATACCGTGGCGCTGTATCAGTCGCACGATAAGGTGGAGCGCGAGGAGCGTATTTTTACGGGGTTGGCCTCGCAGCGGGTCGACGGTATTTTAGTGTCGGTAGCCAAAGAGACGCAGCGGTTCGGGCATATCCAGTCCGTCATCGACCGGCAAATTCCGGTGGTGCTGCTCGACCGGATTCCGCCGGGCATTGCCGCGCACCGGGTAGGCTGCGACATGGAGCGCGGAGCCTACGAAGCTACCAAATGGCTGGCCGGGCGGGGCTACAAACGCATCGCCCTGCTCAACGGACCCATTGCGCTGGTGGCCAGCGAAGACCGCTACCGGGGCTACGTAAAGGCCCTGCTGGAGGAAAATCTGCCCGTGGAAAATGCCCTCATCAAGCGCGTTGACCTCACCACACCCGACATTACCGAAAAGATGAACCAGCTACTCCAGTCGGCCACCCGGCCCGACGCCGTACTGGCCTTCAACGATTATGTGGCCCTCGATGCCATGCGGGCCTGCCGCGCCCGGCACCTGCGTATCAATACCGACATTGGGTTTGTGTCCTTTGCCAACCTGCCCCTTACTGCCTACATGGACCCGCCACCGCTGGCTTCCGTCGAGCAGCACCCGTTTAAAATGGGCGTCACTGCCGTAGAGATTTTGCTGGCTACGTTGGCAGATGAGGGTGAAGAATCTGATTTTCAGACCATTATGATGGCCCCGGAACTGGTTGTGAGCGAAGCCGCCCTGCACATAGCCTAGCGGAACGTTGCTCTGCTATCTACGAAATCAGCAATAGCGGAGCGTTGCTCCGCTAGACTGTCGCTACCGCGCTCATCTCAGCCCGCGTACCTTCGTCGATGTGGATGACGGTGGCCTCGCCGCCTGCCGCCGTGATGGCATCGGCTACGCGTTGGGGATTGTCGGGGGCGTAGGCAAACATGCACCCTCCCCCACCAGACCCATTTATTTTGCCGCCCAGGGCACCGGCATCGAGCGCAGCCTGGAGCATTCGGTCAATTTTGGGCGTTGAAATCCGTTGCGCGTCGCGGAGGTTTTGCTGGTGCTGGTTCAATAATCTCCCAAAACCGACGTGATCTAACGTGCTATCTTTCAGCAGCATAATTGCCTGGCGCAGAATATCGCGGTTGCTGATATTGCCCAGCAGCAGGGTCATTTCGTCGGGGGTGAACAGGTGGGCGTACTGCGCCACGTCGGCAGCGGTAGTGGTGTGAAGCGAGAAGCTGCTGTCCAGGTTGCGAATCTGTTCGATGATGCGCAGCATACCGCCTTTCACCCGGCCCAGAATGCCGATAGTGTCTTTGGGTTCGCCCGAATTGCCCAGCACAAACGTACCCAACGCCGGACGGATGGTCTCGACCTTGATGGCGGGCTGACTTTCGAGGTAAATCAGGTTGCCCATGGCTGTGGCGTAGTGGTCCATCATGCCGCCGGGTTCGCCAAATTCCAGCACCTCGGCGCGGTAGGCCAGTTCGGCAAGTTGGGTGGCCGGCAACGTCCGGGGTTTAGCCTGCCCCGGCGGGGCGGGGTCGGCGAGTTGGGTGAGCAGGTTGATCCAGCTGATGAGCAGTGCCGATGAGCTGGAGGCCCCCGCATTGATGGGTATACTGCCCGTTACCTCGCCCCGAATGCCCCCCGAAAACCGGAACCCTTCACGCAGCAGCACGTTGATGGCCGACCGGAAATAGTCGCGCTTGTCCTGGTACCTGAGTGGTAACTTTTCCAGCGAAAACCGGGTTTGTCGCCCAATATCGGGCAAATCGAGCTGCACCAGCGGTTGCTCAGTACGCTCGGCGGTGATCTGAATACGGCACGAAATAGCCGCCGCAATCACGGGCAAACCCAGATAATCCTGATGTTCACCAAACAAACAAATGCGGCCCGGTGTGGAGATGGTGAGGGAAGACATGGAAAGATTTTTGATTTCGGATTGGTGATTGCGGATTTCGGATTGGGCTGACGCCAGCGTATTCTCGCGTCAGCCCAATCCGAAATCCGCAATCCCCAATCCGAAATCCCTTAAAAGTTGTTAGTCAAGCCAAAAACGGGAGCATTCGTTTTCCATTTCCCCCGCGTGAAATCGGGGATATCCATGGGTTTGCCGCCTTTGGCAATGCTCTGTTCAGACAGGGGGCTGATGCAACTCCAGGCGGCAGCATCGTAGACGTCGATGGGGGGGGCCACCTGATTTTTCACCGATTCGATAAACGCCCGCAGCACGAAATAGTCAATGCCCCCGTGGCCCGCCGATTCCGCCTCGGCGGCGTGTTCTTTCCAAATCGGGTGGTCGTATTTTTTCTGGTACGGCTCAAACGGCTCCCAGGTGTGGGGTTTGGCGCTCGTGCCTTCGATATAGATCTGCTTGCCGTCGTCCATCCAGATGCCTTTGGTACCCTGCGCCCGGAACCCCAGCGAATAGGGCCGCGGCGAGTTGGTGTCGTGGATGATGACAATGTTTTCGCCGTTGGCACATTCCACTACCGTCGTTACGATGTCGCCGAGTTTGAAGTTGACTTTGGCGTTGGGGTGGTCGGGGCCACCCTTTTCCACTACATAATTGTGCAGCCCCCGCGCTTTGGTGGCTGTTGAGGTGAGCCGCACAAACTGGTTGCCCCGGTTGATATTGAGCCAGTGCGCCACAGGTCCTAAACCGTGGGTTGGGTAGAGGTCACCATTGCGGTCAACGGAGTGCTGAGTGCGCCAACGGGCTTCGGAAAAGCCTTTTTCGCCAAATTCTACACCTCCGCCGTAGGGCTGTTTGCCATTGTTGAATTTCACATCGCGCAGGTCGTGCTGGTAGCCGCAGTGGGCGTAGGTCATTTCGCCAAACATATTCTGCCGCACCATGTTCAGCACCGCCATCACGTCGCGGCGATAGCACACGTTTTCGAGCAGCATACAGGGCTTGCGGCTTTGTTCGTAGGCGTTTACCAGGTCCCACGACTCTTTCAGCGTCACCGTGGCCGACACCTCCAGCCCGGCATATTTTCCGGCTTTCATGGTGGCTACGGCCATGGGCGTATGCCATTCCCAGGGCGTGGCAATCACCACCCCGTCGATGTCGTCGCGTTTGAGTAATTCCAGAAACGCCTGGTCGCCTTTGGTGTAGGCGGGTGGTGCTTTTCGGCCCGCTTTTTCAATCATGGCGTTAGCCTGCGCAATGGCGTTGGGGTCAGTGTCGCAGAGGGCCGTTACCTCCACGTCGGGGCGGTAGAGTGCCTGCTGGAGGTGGTTGCGCCCCCGAAGCCCTACGCCGATGAAGGCCAGCCTCACTTTGCTGAGTGGAGCCACGGAGGGCGCAAAAAAAGGCCGGGCAAAAGCTGAGGCCGCAAACGGAGCAACCGCGCCGGTGACAGCCACGGTTTGCAGAAATTTCCGACGGGAAGAAAGAGACATGGAGGGGGTAGAAGGAGCGTTTGTACCAGACAATGCGTGGACTGGATTTCCACTTTTTGTACAAATAGCGCTGGTTATCGTGATAAAACGAAATATAATTTAGCTAAACCTGATTCCGAAACAGGTTCCAGCCTGTGCGCAAACGTGTGTATACCTATTGACAAACGTTTGTTCATTTTAGGGCGAAGCCTGTTGTCGGCCCAACCACATCCACAGACCAGCCAGCCGATTGTGCCACGCAATCCGCTGCCTTGACAGCTGAAACAGATTTCTAAACAGCCAAGCGTCGGGTGGGTTGATACCCCATGCTACACTATCTGCTGATCCCGCTTTTTATACTGCTCACGTTAACGAATGCCGCTGCTCAACTGACTGATTATAAAGTGTATTTCGGCGTAACGGCCCGTTCGCCAGAGCAACTAGTGTTGCGGCAATGGCGGCAGAACGGACAGACCCGCTTTCTGTTACTCGACCCCAGAACGCTGGAAACGTCGGTAGCCGACCTACCCCCGGAGGGAGTACGACCCCGCCCCTGGTCGGTGTTAGAAATGCAATTGGCCAACACCGCCTACGGACGGGCTATGCATGCCGAAAAACAACGCGACAGCCAGTTGCAGGATGCAGGCATTAGCCGCGCCGACACCACTGAACAGGGCTTCAGCCTCACCATCGACTTATGTCCATCGAGCAAACCCCTGACGCGGTCCGTATTTGAGGCCATCATTCAGGCCTTCGAGCCGTCGGAGAAGCCCATTCCCGTCACCATACCCATTACCGGCGTCTGGATGGCCCGCCACCAGCCGGACCTCGCCTACCTGAAAAACCTCGCCAGCCGGGGCGATCTGGCTATTACGTGGGTGAATCATTCTTACCACCACCGGTTTGATCCACGCCGCCCGTTACCCGTCAACTTTTTGCTCGAACCCAACACCAGTCTGGCCGACGAGGTGCTGTTGAACGAGCAGGCCATGATTCAAAACGGCCTGCTGCCGTCTGTTTTCTTCCGTTTTCCGGGTCTGGTTTCCGACAAAGCCGTGTTCGACGCCGTACTCGATTTTGGCCTGCTACCCATTGGCAGCGATGCCTGGCTGGCCAAAAAGCAGCAGCCCAAACAAGGCAGTTTCGTGCTCATCCACGCCAACGGCAACGAACCGCTGGGTATTGCCGATTTTGTCAGGCTTATTCGGCAAAAGGCCGCGTCGATCAAGAACAAAACATGGCTGTTGTATGAGCTACCCCGGAGCGTGGCCAATGGGCGGGGGGTGCAGTAAATCAATTTTAGCCCCCTTTTTCAATCGAATGCGTTACTACCTGCATCCAACCTTTACTCGCCTATGTCACTCGAATCCATCATCACCACCTATGGGTATCCGGCGCTGTTCTTCGGGGTAATCCTGGAGGCTGAAGCGTTTCTGGTGTTGGGTGCCTATCTGGCCCACCGGGGCTATTTCTCACTGCCCGTTGTCATTGGCGTGGCGGTAGTCGCTTCATTTTCGGCCACCGAACTGTTCTTTTATCTGGGACGACGATACGGGTCGGCGATCCTGGAAAAGCGACCCAATTGGCAAAAGAGAGTTGCCCGCATTCATGCCTGGTTTACCAAATATGGTGACGGCCTGGTGCTGGGTTTCCGGGCGGTGTATGGTATGCGGCTCATTATTCCACTCACCATCGGCACTTCAGCCTATTCCCGCAGTCGGTTCACGCTCTTCAACGCCATCGGAGCCCTAAGCTGGGGATTACTCATTGGCCTGGCGGGCAACGGAATTGCGCATGCCGTAGAGCAGACGTTCGCCCATTTGCGGCGGCACGAGCTATTGGCGGTTATTGTCATGGCAGCGGTGGCAGCCACATGGGGACTTGTTCAATGGTACCGCCGCCGTAAGCTGGTTTTGCCACCAACCAATCAACATCATACAACCTGATTATGCGTTTCAAAGACAAAGTGTGCATTGTTACCGGCGGCACGTCGGGTATTGGCCGGGCTACGGCTGTTCGATTGGGGGCCGAAGGGGGTAAGGTGCTCATTGTGGGGCGTGATGAGGAAGAAGCCAACGAAGTGATTGCCGACATAAACAGCAAGGGCAGCGAGGCCAGGTTCGCCAAAACAGACATTGAAAATCCGGATGAAATAAAAGCGGCTGTTGACCAGGCGCTGGCTGCCTGGGGGCGCATCGACGTGCTCATCAACGACGCCGCCATGATGACGTTTACGCCCATCGTAGACCTGGCCATGGCAGATTGGGAACAGGTGATAAACGTTAACCTGCGGTCTATTTTTCTGTTCTGCAAGTTCTGTATTCCCCACC
This sequence comes from Fibrella rubiginis, assembly GCF_017353185.1. Classification (GTDB taxonomy): domain Bacteria; phylum Bacteroidota; class Bacteroidia; order Cytophagales; family Spirosomataceae; genus Fibrella; species Fibrella rubiginis. The sequence goes on from NZ_JAFMYV010000004.1 coordinate 257,873, forward strand.
TCAACGGCGGGGCCATTGTCAACGTCAGCTCGGTACACGCGCACCAGTCTACGCCCAACGTGATTCCCTACGCTACCAGCAAAGGCGGCCTTGAAGCCTTCACACGGGGGGTGAGCCTGGAATATCCGATTGATAAATTACGCATCAACTGCGTGGCCCCCGGCGCCGTAGATACCCCTATGCTGTGGGACAATCCGAACGTGAAAAACGGCAAGGAAAAGGTGGAGGGCGTCATTGGCAAACCCGAAGACATTGCCGCGGCTATTTGTTTCCTGGCTGCCGACGAAGCCCGGTTTGTCAACGGCACGACGCTTGTTGTTGACGGTGGCCGCCTGGCTATGCTCTGACGGGTGTCTCAGTTCAGGTGCCGGATCACCTCTAAGATGATGGATACCAGATCGGCGAGGCGGTCGGCAAACCAGTTGGCAAGGCTGAAATCGGCGGCGCGGGGCAGGCTCAGCATAGGGCGGGGCAGTGCTACGGGGGTCATGTAGCGAACCACCAAAACGGCACCGATAACGAGCAGATTAAGCCCAACGGTCAGCGTGGTTTTGGAGGTAAACCGATCCGTGAAAAAGCGCACGATAGATTCCATAGTCAGGTTGCGATGCACACCTGCCACAAAAGTAAGTAATTTAGCTGCATCTGTAGCTAAATTACTTACTGATCGTGCTGATTAAATTCCTCAAATACAACGCGGGTGAAGCATTCGGGCAGGTGGGTATCATACACACCATGTTTGTTAAACGCCCAGGCCGGGTGTGGCTGGATTTCCTGCCCCGACGTAACCAGTTTCTGAAAACGACCAAAGAACATACGCCACTGATCGCCCGGTTGCGGGGGTAGCGAACGGCCATTGGCCAGCCAGGTCAGACTTTGCCAGGGAATGGCGATCTCCAGTGTCCAGCCCCGGTCAACGTGGGTAGGGTCATTCAGCACACCCTCTACGCGCACGGCGGTTTGCAGACCGGGCATGTCGTAGCCCAGAAACGCCCAGCGCAGGCCACGCGGATGGCGCCCCCACCAGAACGAAGCCCCCGTGCGGTCATAATCGCCGCCAAAGGTCATGGCGTTGGGCTGATGCACATCAAACAGCGGCACGTCAAACCGACCGCCTTTCTGGTAGGCATCTTTCCAGATAAAAAACACTTCATACACGGTGTTGAGGGCGTTGACTTCCAGTTCGTAGTAACAGTCGCCCCCGTCGATAAACAGTTCCAGGTCGTTGTCGAGAAACACAATCGAATCGCGCTCGGTCTGGGTAGCGGCCACAAAGGGTTCTTCGGCCCAGAACGCAACGTACAGGTTGGTATCGTCCCAAAGGGCTGCCGAACGGGTATCGTAGAGGGCCGGTCCGCCCGTTACCATGTCAACAAAACGAGGCGACCTGAGCGCCTGTTGCCAGACAGGTTTCGTCAGGTCGCCATCAATGGTGAGCGGGCCGGTGATTTTACGGCAGGTATATTGCCCGGTTTCCGATTCGGGAATGCCGTAGGGAAGCGGTTTCATACCTGCCCGTTTTATTTGCTGATTACCTTGATCAGATCACCCTGCGCCACGCGGTCATCGGCTTTCAGGCTATTGAGCACCCCCAGTTCTTCCACACGGCTGGCGGGCATACCCAATGCCAGCATGGCCTCGCGGAAGGTGCCACTGCGCGTCACGGTCTTCACATAGACGCGGTCGGGCTTGCGGTTGATTTTGTCGGGGTCGGTAAGGGTGCGAAACCGTTCGGCTACGCTCTTAAATGTGGGAAAGCGATTGGCAAAGTCAGCCGCCGATGCCAGCCCGTGCAGCGCATAAATGGCGTTGTTGTGCTGAATCAGGTATGTACCAATCTGCAGGGTGTTGGCGGCCGTTTGCTGCGTCTGTTGCTGCTGTCCCTGTTGCTGCGGGTCTGCTTTCTGCTGCGAAATAAACACCAGTGCCGGGTTGCCGTCTATGGTGGTGCGCGTGTTCTCCAACACGTTCAGGTTCAACTGCTTAACCAATGCCTGGGCGGCTTCTTCGAGCGAGTTGCCGGGGGCAGGCATCAGGATCATGGCCGACTTACCGTCTTTAGGACCCATCTGAAACTGGGCGGGCGAGTTCTGATATTGCCAGCCGTTGGGCACCGGAAACTGAAACTTCAGGTCGGGGTGGTAGAACATGTCGTTTTCGACGAAACCCTGCTTCGGGTCTTCGCCAAATACCAGGCCGTTGACCAGCTTCAGGTACTGGTTACGGTTGATGGCGTAGTTACTGGGGTTCTGCGCCTGGTATTCTTTCGCCAGCTGGTTCACCCGCGCAAAGCGGTTGCCGGGGTCAGGGTGCGTAGACAGCATGTTGGGTACGGCCTGCCCTGAGTTGTCCTGGATACGCTTGATGGTCTGAAAGAAATTGGCCATCTCACGGGCATCATAGCCTATTTTGCTCGAATAGCCCACCCCAATCTGATCCGATTCCGACTCATGGTCGCGGCTGTATTTAAGCAGCAGTAGCCCGGCGCCCTGCTGCACGGCCTGCCCCAGTTGCGGATTATAGATCGCGGCGGCAATGGTGCCCAGGGTACCAAACAATTGCTTTGTCTGCTGGCGCGAGGCGTGTTTGGCCGTGATATGGCCAATCTCGTGGCCCAGCACCCCGGCAAATTCGGCTTCGTTGTTGAAATGGGCGAGTATACCCCGCGTGAAGTAGACATACCCCCCCGGCACGGCAAAGGCATTCACCACGGGGGTGTCAACGATATAGAACTGGTATGGCAGGTCGGGGCGGTGCGAAATTTTGGCCATTGCCTGCCCTTTTTCGGTCATGAAGGCCTGCAGGGCCGCGTTTTCGTATAAACCCATCGACGCAACGATGGACGGATGCGACTCTTTGCCAATGGCAATTTCCTGCTCGGTCGACATCAGGCTGATTTCGCGTTTGCCCGACACCGGGTTGCGGGCACACGTAGACAGCGTAAACAGAGCAGCACCGAAAACAACGGTCCGCAGGGTAGTGCTTAGGTACATATAAATTTGTTGGCTGGTGAATGATACAGACCTATCAACCATTAAACATACCTAACTCGACTAAAAAAAGATTAACCGGGCTTTAAGTAGCCATCTGGTGGTCATGAATAGCCACCTATTGTATCCACTACAAAACCACACCCAGGCCTAATCCGCCCAAAATGAGCAGGTAAGGAGGAAGTTTGGTGAATTCGAGCAGCAGAATGGTGCCAGCTACCACGGCGACGAAGGGCCAGTGGGGAGCCATTGGTTCAAACAGCACAATGGCCGAGGCCGCCGTAAGGCCCGTGCTGACGGCGTTGATGCCTTCCAGCGAAGCCCGTACGGGCCGGTAGCGTTTGAGTTGGCCCCAAAAGCGGTATACAAAGAAGATGAGAAAAGTACCCGGCAGGAAAATACCGACAGTGGCCACCAGACTGCCCAGCAGCTGACCGTTGAGGCCTTCGTTGCGCATAGCCAGTGCACCAATGTAGGAGGCAAACGAGAAAACAGGTCCCGGTACGGCCTGAACCAACCCCAGCCCCGACAGGAATTCCTCGCGGGAGAGGTAGTGTTTAAAGGCCACAAACTCGTTATAAAGAATGGGCGTAAGTACCTGTCCCCCACCAAAAACGAGGCTGCCGTTGCGGTAAAAATTTTCAAACAGGCGCACCGGCAATGACTGCGACAGAGCGCCCACCACCGCCGCTACGACCAGCACACCAAACCAAAGCAGGAAATTAGCCCAGTGAACGTTCATGGGCTGATGGGTCATTTTTTCGTGCTTGCGGTAAGCAAACGAGGTAGTCAGGCCCCCAATAGCAATGGCAACAGGCGTCATAAACGGCGACCGGAACACGTAAGCAGCCAGCGCCGCCAGCAGGGCCAGCACCAGACCCGTCTGATTATGAATCACCTTACGGCCAATACGATAGCCCGCCACCACCAGAAACCCCACGGCCATAGGCTGCACAAACCGCATAAACGCCAGCGACCCGTTGTGCGCCTCCACGTAGGAGAACCCAATGGCCGCGGCCGTCATAATCAGTACGGCGGGCAGACACCAGACCAGCAGGGTGACGTAAGCCAGATTGGGGCCGCCAATTTTGTAGCCCAGCGCGGTAATGGTCTGCGTGGAGGTTGGTCCGGGCAGCAACTGGCAGAGCGCAGTCAGCTCCATCAGTTCTTCTTCCGTGAAATACCGCCGCTTGGTCACCAGCCGGTCCAGAAACATAGCCAGATGCACCTGCGGCCCCCCAAAGGTTGTCAACGCCAGAATCAGCACATCTTTCAGAAAGATGATGTACCGAATCTTACGGACAGCGGGCAACGTAGGGGCTAGTTTCAAGGGCTAAGGTTTAGGGTTCAAGGTGTAGGGTTTAATGGCTAAAGTTGGCTTACGCGAGCGTATTCTCGCGTAAGCCAACTTTAGCCATTAAACCCTACACCTTGAACCTATTTCTTCTTCAATCCTAATTCCAGCAGGCGTTCGTTGAGGAATTCGCCGGCGGTCATATCGGAATAGAGTTTGGGGTTTTCCCCATTTACGCAGTCGGGCAGGCTGGCCAGGTTCATGTCGGCCCGGGGGTGCATAAAGAACGGAATCGAATAGCGCGAGGTACCCATTTTTTCGCGGGGCGGGTTCACTACCTGGTGAATGGTCGATTTCAGGCGGTGGTTCGTGAGCCGGTCCAGCATGTCGCCCACGTTCACGATGATCTGGTCGGGCAGGGCGGTGATGGAAATCCATTTCCCATCGCGGCGGAGCACCTGAAGGCCGTCAGCCGAGGCACCCATCAGCAGCGTGATGAGGTTAATGTCGCCGTGGGCCGCCGCGCGGACAGCTCCTTCGGGCGTGGTGTTGGGGTCGAGCGGGAAGTAGTGCAACGCCCGCAGAATGCTGTCGCCATTGCGCACTTTGTCTTCGAAATACAATTCGGGCAGACCCAGATAAAGCGCAATGGCCCGCAGCAGGGTCTTGCCCGTATTTTCCAGAATCCGGTAGGTCGCCAGCGTGTTTTCGCTGAACTCAGGGTACTCGTCGGGCAGCACGTTGGCGGGCATGTCGCCTTCGGGGTCGGGCTGACCGATGTGGTAAAACTCTTTCAGGTCGGCCACCTTAAACCCTTTGGCCGTTTCCTTGCCTTTGCCAATATAGCCACGCTGCCCGTTAAGGTCGGGGCGTTCGTACTTTTTCTTTACTTCGTCGGGAGCCGAAAAAAAGGCCTGCGCCGAGTTATACAGCCGGGTAGTCAGTTGGTCGGTAAGGCCATGATTACGAATAGCCACAAAGCCAATATTAGTAAACGCATCACCCAGCTTTTGGACAAAATCAGCCCGGCGCTGACTGTCGTCCGACAGAAAGTCGGCCAGGTCGAGTGATGGTATTTCGTTATATTCAGATAAGTCAGTCATGACAGCGAGACGATTTTTTGGCCTCAAAATTACAAAAAGAGGCCGAATGTTTCTGAACGGTCCCTAACCTCAAAGTGACCACTCATAACTTGCCGCCCGTAAAAAAACATTACTTAACTGTCAGCAGTTTTTTGGCTTAATGGATTATGCGCCGGACATAGACGTGTGACAAGGTTAATCCGGCTACTCAACGCATGAAATCGCTTTCTTCCGTAACGGTAAAATCCGATGAGGTCCCCTCATTGGCGCTGATGCAGGCCGCGCTTGATCTGTCGCCGACCGGAATCATTATCTACGAGGCTGTTCGTAATGACCTAGAGGGAACCCCTCAGCTTGCCCCGCTGCAGCCCCACTCGGCTAATCCCATTCGTACATTACGCCTTGTACTGGTCAACGCCAAAACGGAACAAACGCTGGGCCTGAACCGGTCGCAGTTGCTGGGCCAGACCGTTGATGCGGTCTTCCCCGAATCCATGAATACCGATTTGTGGCAAACGGTGATTGAGGTGATCGCAACCGGCCAGCCGTGCCAGCGGGACTTCTTCTACCATATTCAGCGCACCGACACCGCAGCCTGGTACGGTCTGACCATTAAACCCGTTGGTGATGGCGAACGCGCCGTCGTTTCCTTTACCGACGTGACCGAGTTGCGCGCCGCCCGGTTGTCGCTGCTGGGCGATTCCATTCTGTTTAAGGCCCTGTCGTCTACGGTACCGGAGATGGGCGTTGTGGTGACCGATTTTTTCAAGAAGATCATTACCGCCAGTGGCGTACTACCGGGCCTGCTCCTGAAAACAAACCCCGACGAGCTGACCGGCGAAATGCTGGAAAACATGGTGTTGCCCGATTTCCGCGAAGACTGGCGCAATTACCTCGGCACCGCCCGCGAAGGCGAGGCGCACTTTTTCTCCGACCACTGGGGCGGCTGGCGCAGTGAAGTATATATTGGACCGGTATATAATGACCGGGGGGCAGTGGTGATGATACTAATCGTGTTTAGAAACGTAACCGAACAGTACCGGCAGCAGCAGGCGCTGATCCAGAGCAACGCTGCTCTGCAACAAAGCAACCAGAGCCTGGAGCAGTTTGCCTATGTGGCCAGCCATGATTTGCAGGAACCTCTGCGCAAAATCAAGTCTTTTGGCGACCTGCTACGGTCGCAATATGGCCCTGCGATTGGCACGAAAGGAGCCGACCTCATTGGCCGGATGCAGTCTGCTTCCGACCGGATGAGCACGTTGATTCAGTCGTTGCTGGCTTACGCCCGGCTTAGCGCCGAACAGAAACAGCAACCCAGTATGGTGCACCTGGAAGATTTGTTTAACGACCTTGTCTCCGACTTAAGCGTGCTGATTCAGGAACGACAGGGAGTGGTACGCCTGAAACCACCCATGCCCATTATCCCCGGCGATATGCAGCAGTTGAGACAACTGTTTCAGAACCTGCTGACCAACGCGCTGAAGTTTGTCCCCGCCGACCGAACGCCCATCATTACCGTATCGGCCCAGATTGTGGAAGGACCCAACGTACCCAACCTGGCCACATCGGCCGATTCGGTCTATGCCCAGGTCAGCGTGCAGGATAACGGTATCGGTATTGACCGGGCCAACTTCGACAAGGTGTTTGGTCTGTTTAACCGCTTGCACGGCCGGCAGCAGTTCGAAGGGTCTGGCATTGGGCTGGCCACGTCGAAGAAGGTTGTAGAAAATCACAAGGGTACTATTTCCATTGACAGTGAAGTAGACAAAGGCACCACGTTCAACGTCTACCTGCCCATGGAAATGAATCAGTTCGAGGAGCGCTAGTCATTGGTTGATAAGGTTGTAGCTATCGTAGCTTCGCGCTTTAGACTACGACAGGCACAATCGCATTTAACCAGTACACCCAATGACCAAACGCTACCTCTGCTTCCTGCTTCTTTTGGGCGCCATTACAGCGCAAGCCCAGCCCACGGCCCGCCTCAGCCGCGATGAACTCCACGACCGGGTGCTGGGTATGCTGGTTGGGTCGGCCATCGGCGATGCGATGGGTGCTCCTACCGAAATGTGGTCACGCGAGATGATCGGCACTATGTATGGCTCCGTCACGGGGCTTGACTCGATGGTGCGCGAACCCTCGGCCGAGGGCACCTGGTACATGAACCTTCCCGCCGGTGGCACCACCGACGACACCCGCTGGAAGAAGCTGACGGTGAGTTACCTGCTGACGCAACGGGGTGGCCCACTCGACGCCCGCGCCTTTGCGGGCCATATCCTGACGCAGTACCGCGCCGACGTGCAACGCCTGAAAAACACTTCCGGCGACGATCCAGGGGCATTTGAAGCCAACACCCGGCGCATGGCGTGGCTGCAGGAATGGGCCAAAGTGGCCAAACCCTACGCTGCCCAAAACTGGCCCGCCTACGTAGATGCGTTGAGTGGTTTCTACGGTGGCGAGATGACCTGCGCGGGCCTGCTCTACGCGCCGGTGCTGGGCACTCTATTTCCCGGACAACCCGAACGCGCCTACGCCGAAACCTTCCGCCTCGCCATTTTTGACCTGGGTTACGCCCGCGACCTGACCGCCCTGACCGGAGCCATGATGGCCGCCGCCATGACACCCGGTGCCACACCCGAATCGGTGCTGAACGTGCTGCGCGATGTAGACCCGCAGGGCTATTTCCAGAGCCGGCTGGTGGGCCGCATGGGCTACCGGGCCCTGGAACGGGCGCGATCGGTGGTGTACAAGGCCGCCCAGTGGACCCCGCCTGCGGCACTGAACACGGCGGGCCTGGTGTTTCCGCGCCACGGGCGGGCCGATACGCTGGCACTAGCCCGGCGGCAGTATGCGTTTACGCTGCTGGACGGGTATAATCAGGATTCGCCGATCAGGTCGGGCGAGATTTTCCAGATCACGCTCACGGCCATGCTCTATGGCGGGTTCGATTTTCTGAAAAGTCTCCAGTTCGCCGTTAACTTCGGGCGCGACAACGACACCACCGGGGCCATTATCGGGGCCATTCTGGGTGCCTGCCATGGTGCCGACAAACTGCCCAAAGACCTTGTCAATCAGGTGCTGACCGTCAACAAAAAACATACCGAAACCGATCTGGTCAAACTCGCTGATGACCTGACAGGGGTTATTTGGGCACGGCAGGGTAAGTGAGTTTATATCATCATGCTATTGTATGTTCTATGCACCTCGTCTCTGTTAATATCAGTCTTCCCCAAACCGTTAGCTGGCAGGGTCAGCCGGTTAGCACAGGGATTTTTAAACAGCCCGTGACCCATCCGGTACCCGTTGAGACAAAGCATCTCACGGGCGACGGCCAGGCTGATCTTCGTGTGCATGGCGGGCGCGACAAGGCCGTGTATGCCTACCCGCTGGAACACTACGCATACTGGCAAGGCCGCATAGCAGCAGACCTGCTGACAATGGGTGCCTTTGGCGAGAATCTGACAACCAGTGGTTTATTGGAGCAGGAAGTGTGCATCGGCGATGTGTTTCAAGTGGGTACGGCCGTGTTGATGGCCGTGCAGCCCCGGTTGCCCTGCTTTAAGCTCGGTATCCGGCTCAACGACCCGAAAGTGGTTAAACAGTTTGCGCAGTCAGGGCACAGCGGTATCTATTTCCGGGTCATGAAGCCGGGTACCCTGCAAGTCGGTGACAGTATCACCCGGCTGGCACCATCTGACCACCGGATTACCATTCAGCAAATGAATGAACTGTATTGGGCGTCAGCCAAAGACAAAAACCTTATTCAGGCGTTGCAGTCCGTTCCGTTTCTGCCTGCTTTCTGGCAACGCACTCTGCGCCGCATGACCGGTAAGGCAGCGTAAGCAGAGCAGGTAGGGCATCCGTTAGCCAGCCTCGGTGTCGGGTTTTAATCATACACCTGACCCTACAAAACAGCCGTACCCAACACAAGCTGGACACGGCTGTTTACCTGGCACATGATTGCCTTACGGCCGCACCCGCACCCGCGTTTCTATGGGCACTACGGTGGTGCCGTCGTCGAGGGTGAGCACAAAAAACAGCTGGATATCGGCATAGGTAGCGCCGAGGGCCGTGTTAGCAGGCAACGTCTTCAACTTTTTGAATGCCAGGTAGTTATCTACCGTTGTAGAAAACGTAGCCGTTTTGCCCGAGGCCGCAATCTTCGTGGCGAAGGTATTAGCCGCCGTCTTGAACGTGCTTTGGTTTATAGTGGCGTTGGTGGTCGACGCGCCCACTTGCGTGATCTCCGTAAACGCCCGCGGGCTGGTGCTCGGCAGGGTCATGGTGATCTCGATCTTACCGCCCGCCGCTATCGACGTCTCGTAGATGGGTATCCGCTCCAGGTATTTGTAGTTCGTATACGTCACCGCGTTATCAACGGCGAGCAAGTCTCTGATGCCCGGCGCATCTTTATCCTGCTGGCAGGCCGACAAACCCGCGGCCAGGGTCAATGACAATAGGAAGAGTATCTTTTTCATGATGTTAGCTGATTGACAGTGAACGACTAATCGATGTCCCACCACAGACGTTCGTTGGTTTTGGGACCGGGGTTCGGCACGTTGGGGTTCCGCTGAATTTCATTGTCGGTGTAGGGCAAACGTACCGGACGGGTACCATCGTCGCCCGACGGGTTCAGCACCTGCGACAGGGCGGGGTAGCCCGTGCGGCGGTAGTCGTCGAAAGCTTCCAGGCCAATGCCGAAGTTGGCAATCCATTTCTGGGTCATCACCTGCCGCAACTGGTTCTGTGGGCTGCCACTGAGCGTGACTACCTGCGGGTTGGCCGTGAAATACGTATTGATGTCGGCGGTGGCGATACCAGCTTTCACCATCGATGCCCGGATACCCTCCTGGTAAAACGTTTGTGCATTACCGGCCACACCCAGCGTCAGCACGGCCTCGGCCTGCATAAACGCCCGCTGGAAGTTGGTGATTATCCGTATGGGAGCCTCGCCACCCGCACCAGTCAGGTACGCACCAATGCGTGAGCGACCCGCCAGCGCGGGTGCCGCCGCAACGCTACCATTGTTGAAACCTACGTAGGCACCGCTGACGGTCGTGTAGAACCTGGCCAGGCGAGGATCCTTGTAGGCCGTCAGCGAGTCGATAAACCGCGTACTGGCCATACCGTCACTGGGGCGGTTGACGAAGTTGAACGAATAGATGGGGTTTTGCTTGCCGTTGTCAGACCCGAAACCTACCTGAAAATCAAGTGCGTTGTCGTTAAGTAATCCCGCTGATGACGCAATGGCCTCGTCGATAATTTTTTTGGCCGTAGCGGGTTCTTTCCGGCCAATGATGATCGCCAGGCGCATGAGCATGGTGTTGCCCAGCCGCTTCCATTTGGTCAGGTCGCCACCGTAGACCACGTCGTCGGTAGCGGGTTTGAAGCCCGTATAGGCCTTGTCTAACCCTTTGTCAATGTCGGCCATGCCTTCTTTAACCAGATCAAACAACCCCTGAATATTCTGGCCCGAGTTGCCCAGGTAAATGTCCTGCTGCTTGTCGAGACGGGGGCTGAGGGTGTTGGTACCCTGCAGGGCCTGTGAGTAGGGAACATCGCCCCACATGTTGGTGACGATACTGAAGGCATGGGCTTTCAATAGCTTGGCAATGCCCGCGTAGGCCGGGCTGGCAGCCTGAGTCAGATCAATAATCTGCTGCGAGTTGATCAAGGCTCCGGCATATAGCTCACCGTTCCACTGGTTATCTGATGCCCCCCGGATGTTGTAGACATCGTAGGTAGCCACCTGGTTGGCCACCCCGGCGGCATGCTGCATAAACACCTCGGCGATCCGGTTCAGGTCGTTTGAACTGGCAAAAGCAATATCATACTCAACCGTGGTGAGCAATACCGTGGCTGGCACCACAGTGGGGTTGTTGGGTGTCGTGTTGACGTCGAAAAAGGTATCGCTACAGCTTTGCAGCCCTACCGTAAGTGGCAGCGTCAACAGGGCAAAGCGAAAGAATTTTGTTTGTATAGCAGTCATTGGATGATGTCGGATTAGAACGTGAAACGGAGGTTGGCACCGTAGTTACGGGTGTTGGGTGCGCTCTGCAACTCCAGGCCACGGATATTGCCCGCGCCCTGCGTGTTTACTTCAGGGTCGATGGGGATGCCCGGCGCGAAATAGAACAGGTTGCGGCCCACAAAGCTGAGGTTGATGTTGCCAAAAGGCGTTTTGCTCAGCAGACTGGCGGGCAGGTCGTAGCCGAACGTAGCCTCGCGTACACTATAGCGGGTGGCATCATACACGTTCAGGTCGCTCTGAAGGCCAAAGCCCTGCCAGTAGGTCTGGGCGGCCACCTGAATGTTGTTGGGTACGTAGGTAGCGACACCGTCGGCGCCGGTTGTCTGGATGACCCCCGGAATGATGCGTGGTTTGTCGCGGTCGATACCCGTTTCGTAGAGTGCCCCCGCCGAGCGTAGCTGACCCACCGTAAACGACACGATCTGTCCACCCTGCTGGGTATCGAGCAGCACGCCGAAATTAAAGCCTTTGTACCGAAACGTGTTCTGAAGGCCAACCAGATAGCGCGGGTTGGGGTTCGAGATCACCTGCCCCGACTGCTCTGGATTCCACAGGCCCGACGTAGGGTTGATGATGTACTGCCCGTTGTACTGCGCGGCATTGGCTACCGTTGAGGTAGTGGCATCGACCCGCGGTTTTTTGTTACCGATGATCACGCCGTAGGGCTGGTCTTTCACGATGCTGGGGGCCGTACCGATAAAAGAACTCCCCGGAATGTTGAAGCTCGCCACCCCGTCGATGATGTCCGTGATCAGGTTGCGGTTCAGCGTGTAGTTGACCGTTACATCCCAGCGGAAATCTTTTGTCCGAATCGGGGTGGCCGACACCAGGGCTTCGATGCCTTTGTTGGTCATCCGCCCTACGTTGGTGGTGCGGGTGGTGTAGCCGGTGCTGGCTGCCTGTGCCACGTTCACGATCATGTCGGTGCTGATCGAGTTATAGAGCGTGAGGTCAACGCTAAACCGGTTGTTGAACAGACCGATGTTTGTGCCCACCTCATATGACGTGGTAAATTCTGGCCGCAGGTTGTTGCCCGACCCAATTCGGTTGCTGACCGAAAATGCGCTCAGGCCATTGATCGGAAACGCGATGTTAGCCACGTTGTTACCCAGGCCTGTAGATACGTACACCGTGTTGAGCAGGTACGGATCAGCGTCTTTGCCCACTTTGGCCGCTCCACCCCTGATTTTCAGGTATGACAGCGTCGTTGACTTCAGGTTTGGAAACATGTCGGTCAGGATGACGTTGCCCGACACGCCGGGGTAGAAATAAGTACCGTTCGAAATGGGTAGCGTCGACGACCGGTCGGCGCGGCCCGTTAGTTCCAGAAAGGCGAAATTTTTGTAGGAAAAACTAGCCTGTGCGTAGTATCCCACCAGCCGCCGCAGGGTGCTTGACTCAGACGTATTGTTGGCGTATACCGTAGCATTGCTCAGGTTGAAAAAGCCTGGCAGGGTCAGCGTCTGTCCGTCGGCGTCGATAAACTGGCTTTTCCGCTGGTTCACGTTCATGCCCAGGCGGCCTTCCAGGTTCAGGCCTGGAATGAGCAGGTCCTGCGTCTGGCCGCTCAGGATCAGGTCGCTGTTCAGTTCCTGCCGGTAGTTGGTAAATTCCGACACGCCCCCCGTTGGTACCCGCGCCGAACCAAGCCCGAAAATCTGCTTCCGGCGGTCGGTGTAGGTGTCGATACCAGCCCGGTAGTAGAGGTTCACACCCTTGATGATGTCGTAGCTGAAATTGATGTTGCCAATGATCCGGTCTACGTAGCTGTTGGTCGAGTTCTTTTCCAGCGACCAGATCGGGTTTTCGGTGGTGCCGATAAAGAAGTTCCTGTTGTTGACATCCTGATACGGCAGGTTGGTGAGGTCATAGCTACGGGGCACCGCCGTGAGTGTACCAAACGCCGACCCGCCGTTGCCCGTTAGTGAGTTGCGCTGGTTAGTGTAGATGTAGTTGACCGACGTACCCACTTTCACCTTGTTGTTCAGTTGGGTAGTACCGCCAAAGCTCACGTTGGTACGCTGAAACTCCGACTGCCGGACAATGCCTTTCTGCAAGGTGTTGGCAATGGTTGCATTGTAGTTGCTGCGCCCATCGGCCGAGGCACCACCCACGTTGATCGAGTTGTTCAGAATCTGGCCCTGATTAAAAAAGTCACTCACATTGTTGGGGTATGCCTGGTACGACGTTGTGGTTGGAATCGTGCCCTGATAACCCGTTGGGGTGGCAATAAGCGGGGCGGGGTCCAATTGGGTTGGCGTGGCCGCATTCCGAATCAGCAGACCATTGTCGAGCAGCGGCGTGGTACCGAATTTTGGTCCCCACGAGGCCGTCGACAGGTTATTGAAGATGCCGAGCGACCCCTGACCGTAGTCGTTCTGGTACTTCGGCAGGCCATACACATCCTGGTACGTAATGCCGGTGTTGACCGAGATCTCATTTTTCTTCCTTAACCCCCGACCCGACTTGGTTGTGATCAGAATAACGCCCGACGCTGCCCGCGAGCCATACAGTGCCGCCGCCGAAGGGCCTTTCAGCACGTTGATCGACTCGATGTTGTCGGGCGGTATGTCCAACCCGCGGTTCGACGATTGCGGCCCACCCAGTGTGCCGTTTGGTCCGGCGTTGGTGCGGTCGACATCGTTACTGATCGGAATACCGTCGACAATAAACAGTGGCTGGTTGTTTCCCGTAAACGACTGAATACCACGAATGTTGATGTTTGTTGACGAACCCGGTTCGCCACTGGCACCGGTAATCTGAACCCCGGCAATCTTACCCTGCAACGTATTCAGAATGTTGGGCTCGCCCTTTTGTGCCAGCTTATCCCCGTTGATCTCCTGGGTGGCGTAGGACAGGGTCCGTTTGTCGCGCTCGATACCCAACGCTGTTACGACCACCTCCGATAAGTTGTTGGCGTCATTCTTCATGACCACGTTGATCGTCGTCCGGTTACCAACAGCTACCTCCTGCACGGCGTAGCCAATAAACCCAAAAACCAGCCGCCCGTTGGCAGGTAGGGTAATGCGAAAATTGCCGTCGCCGTCGGTGGTGGTACCACGACTGGTACCTTTCACCTGCACGCTCACCCCCGGCAATACGGCGCCATCGTCTGACGATGTTACGCGACCTGTAACGGTTGCGTCCTGTGCCCATGCTGGCAGACAGCACAATAAACACAACCACGCAACACTAAGTAAAAATCTAGCCATACTGTTTTGAAAATAAAGTGTTTGAGAAGACGACACAATAAATAGCAATAATACCAGTTAAGACCCCTGAAACAAAAAATACTTTGGCAGTTTATATCATATGTAAAATTTTCATCGGAATCATTAATAAAATGGAGAGAATTTGATAGGCCGAACAGCCGCAAGCCCGAAATGAATAAATTTAGCCTATCTAATTTATATTCAGTGGCTTATAACTTATCACTACTCATCTATATAGCTATTTATAAAATAAGTATAAACTGAAGTAGCTCACCAATGATTAACAGAGTATCATCCAGATCGGGTGGTACGCATGCTCAGATAATTAGTGAATCGTGCGTCTCGCTGTTACCCAGACAGGAGAACCAGACAGAGCGTAATGAGCTAAAGCCTGAACATGCAAACAGGTGTAACAAAAACGACCAGTCCATTTACGGACTGGTCGTTTTTGTTACACCTGTTCAGACAAGTGGTCTGGTTACTGCATCGGCGAGTAATCTGTTGGCTTCATATACACCGATTCTACTTTCGTAGTGATCGGGCCATTCTTTTCCGAATCTGCTTTGACTTTTTCCCAAACAGGGTCTTTGCGGAATTCGTCGAAGTGTTGTTTGCCGGCGGCTTCGCTGGGGTGGGCCAGAATGTAGAGCAGTTGGGGTTGCTCGTCGGCGTTTTTGGGTTGCGTCATCCAGTAGGCAATGTTGGTCATGCCATGTTTGGTGAACAAGGCCCTGGTATGGTCGCGGAAGCGGGCAATCAGGTCGGGCATTTTGCCAGGATGAGTGCTGTAGGTGCGCAGTTCAAACGTGCGTGGCGGCGACTGTTTGCTGGGTTTCACCACCGGCGACAGTTCGGATTCGGTCATGAAGATTGAGGTGACGTGGTCTACCAGTTTGCCGTTGGCTTCGGTTTTGGCCACCACGGCTTTCCACTCCGGATCGGCCCCAAAATGCTTCCACGACGTGTCGCGGGCGGCTTTGCTGGGGTAGGCCAGGATGTAGATCAGTTCTTTACGGCTGGTATCGGTAGGGGTCCAGTAGCCAATGTTTTCCATACCATGTTTCTCGAAAATCTTGGTCGTGTACTGCCGGAACCGGTCAACGATAGCCTCGTATTTGCCGGGCGTGGGGTAATAAATCCGTACCTCATAGTACTTCGTCGAGGGGGCCGACGGAGGGGTATTGGCGGGGCTACCGGGGCCACCAGCCAGGGCAGTAAGTGTGGCCGAACACAGCGCAACGGCCGATAAGGCAAACATCATCAGGGCTTTTTTCATGGAAAGATGGTTGACAAACAGACCACAAATTACAACCATCTATCGAACAATCAGGGGACGGGCGGGGTAATAGTGGACATTAGACGCTGGATATTGGCTATTAAACAACGTCTGAAGTCCGATAGCCAACGTCCAGCATCCAACGTCCAGTACTCAACGTGATGACAACCAAGCAATCTCCGCTGTACTTCCTCTTCGACATGGATGGTACACTGATCGACAGTAACCCCACGCACAAAGAAGCGTACACCCAGTTCTTTGCCCGGTACGATATCAAACTCACCGACGACGACTTTAAGGAGCACATTTCGGGCAAAATGAACCCGGAGATCATCCCCTATTTTTTCGAGCAGAAAGGCGAAAAACTCGATGACAAACGCCTGCAGGAGCTAACCACCGAAAAAGAGACGCTCTACCAGCAGCTGATGGCCCCAAAACTGGCTCCCGTGGCTGGGTTGGTCGATTTCCTGACTGCCGTTCAGCAGGCCAGCATCCCGATGGCCCTGGCCACCTCGGCCCCGATGATGAACGTCGACTTTGTGCTGGATGGGCTGCGCATCCGCCAGTTTTTCCAGGAAATCGTGACCGACGCCGACGTGCAGCAGGGCAAGCCCGCCCCCGACGTGTTTCAGGTAGCTGCCGAACGGCTGGGAGCCAGACCCGATCAATGCGTGGTGTTTGAAGACTCGGCCAAAGGCGTTGAATCGGCGCAAAAGGCAAAGATGAAAGTGGTAGCCCTCAGCATCAGCCACGAGCCCGAAGCCACCGACAAAGCTGACCTGGCCATTGATGATTACGTGGGTCTGACGGTGGAGAAAGTAAAAGGGTGAAAGAGCGAAAGGGCGAAAGAGTGAGCGTAGGTTAGTATCTTTCACCCTTTTACTAGTTCACTCTTTCGCTATGCTCAGCCGCGTTGCCAACTCGATCTACTGGATGAATCGCTACATTGAACGGGCCGAAAACTATGCCCGGTTTATGAGCGTCAACTTCAACCTCGCGCTCGACTTGCCACCCAACGTGCCACCGCAATGGGAACCCCTGCTCATTGCCACCGCCGACAAATACGGCTTTGACCAGCACTACCAGGAGGCCACCCGCGAAACCGTCATCGAGTACCTCACCTTCGACAAGCGGAACCCCAACTCGATTGTGTCGAGCCTGAATTTTGCCCGCGAGAACGCCCGCACGGTGCGCGAAACGATCTCGAAAGAGATGTGGGAAAACCTGAATCAGCTTTACCACATGGTGCGCGAAACGGGTAATCATGCCGACTGGAGCCTGGGCCGCACACAGGAGTTCTTCAACGAAATCCGCAACGGGGCGCAACTTTTCTACGGCATCATCGACGCCACCATCACCCGCAACGAAGCCTGGCATTTTGCCCGCGTAGGCCGCTTCACCGAACGCGCTGACAAGATCACCCGCTTCCTCGACGTGAAGTATTTTACCCTCCTGCCCCACGGCGACGGTGCCAGCAGCAGCACCCTCGATCTGGTGATCTGGACGGCGGTGTTGAAGTCGGCGTCGGCGTATAATATGTTCCGGCAGCAGTACCGTAACCTCACGCCCGCCAACATTGTGGAGTTCCTGATTCTAGACAAGCTCTTTCCCCGCGCGGCGGCGCACTGCATCCGGCAGGCCGAACTGTCACTCTACGAAATATCAGGCACGCCCATTACGCAGGGGTTCGGCAACAAAGCCGAACGGGCGTTCAGTAAACTACGTAACGAACTGGAATTCACCGTAGTCGATGACATTTTCAAGACGGGTCTGCACGAATTTCTCGACCATTTTCAGACCCAAACCAACGAAGCCGGCACCGCCATCTACCAGACATATTTTGATCTGAAACCAGTGGAAGGATAAAAAAGGGTTAGCGTTTTGGTCTACGGTTTTTAGTTGCTCCCCTTGGGTGAGTGGTAGGCGATGAGTGGTTCGTCGTCAGAAATAATCGGATCGAACAGAAAGCAATACATGCTTGTTCACTGACCGAAAACGTCCAGACTAAGCTCTATCAGCTTATCGCTTATCCCCATAGCAACCGTTATGACCGGCGATCAATTGCCCTTTGATTCCAGTAAGAAACTTACCGAGCAACTCGATATTGATTTTGCTCTCCAGGCAGCCGAATTGGGCGTCTGGGAAATCAACCCGACCACCAACCAGGTCCTCTGGGACGAGCGCTGCCAGGCGCTGTTTGGACTCCGGCAGGCAGACACGATACCCTTGCAGGAAACGCTTCAGTATATCCACTCGGATGACCTCGATCATGTATTGGCGGCTATTCAACGCATCACCACGTTCCCCTCAGATAGGCTTTTCGACCAAACTTACCGCACCGTAGGAGCCGATGGCGGAAAACTACGGTGGGTACGCTTTTGGGGGCAAGCCAAGTTCACGCCTACCGGTGACTTGTACCGCTTTTCAGGCATCGCGCAGGAGGTTACCCAGCAGGTGCTGGCCCAGCAGGCTCTGGAGCGACAGCAGGCCCAGCAACGCTTTCTGCTGCAACTTTCTGACGCGCTACGCTCCCTGACCGACCCGCTGACGGTGTATTACCAAACGGCTTGCTTAGTAGGCGAATATTTAGGAGCCAATCGGGTTGGTTATGCCGAAGATCAGGGCGATGGCAATACAATTGTGGTGCTGCAGAACTACGTCAACGGCGTACCCGATTTGCAGGGCACTTACCAGTATGCAGACTATGGTCCCTTGCTGGACGAGTTTCTGGCGGGCCGCACGGTCGCCCGGTCAGACATTGCCAATGATCCGAGCCTGACACCCGCCCAAAAAGAAGCCCATCGGGTGCTTCATTTAGGGGCCACGCTGAACAAACCCCTGCTTAAAGATGGCCGTTTGATGGCTGTGCTGTTTATTCATTACCAGCAAGCTCATCACTGGTCGGCTGACGAGCTTAGTTTACTGGAAGGGGTGGCCGAGCGACTGGTGGTTGCTGTGGACCGGGCTATGGTCTACGAAGCCCTGCAGCAGAGTGAACAGCGCTTCCGCATGATGGCCGACTTGCTCCCCCAGGCCATTTGGGTAACTGACGCGGAAGGCAATACGGAATTTTTGAATAAATGGTGGGAGACCTACACCGGCATGCCATTTAATTCCGCATCGGTCTGGCAAATTAGCGCCGACATTGTGCACCCGGAGGATCGCTCGCGCCTAATAGCGGTTTTTCGGCAAGCTATAGAGACGGGGATTCCGTTTGACATTGAACACCGGAACCGATCGGCCTCTGGGGAATACCGCTGGTTTCTCAACAAAGGCGAACCTTACCGTGACCCGCAGACGGAGCAGATTACCAAATGGGTGGGCATGGGCATAGACATTCATGACCGCAAGCGGGCCGAGCACCTACTTCAGCAGAGCGAAGCCCGTTACCGACTACTAGCCGCCGACCTGGAACAACAGGTGCGGGAGCGGACTCTGGAATTGACGGCCACCAATACCGATTTGCTTGAATCGAATGCGTTGCTGGTGCGTTCCAACAAGAATCTGGAGCAGTTTGCCTACATCGCTTCGCATGATTTACAGGAACCCCTGCGTAAGATTAAGCAGTTTGGCGACCTGTTAAAAAAGCACTTCACAGACTCAAATAGCCAGGAGCTGGTATACCTGGAACGGATGCAAACGGCAGCCAGCCGCATGTCGACGTTGATACATGATCTGCTCAGCTACTCGCGCATTGCTACTCACCGGGAGTTAAGCACGCTGGTCTCCCTGGATATGGTCGTTGAGCGGGTGCTGAATACCCTGGAACTGGTGATTGCCGAAACGGGTGCCGAGGTGCAGGTTGACCCCCTGCCCACCCTCCTGGGCGATGCAACCCAGCTAGGTCAGCTCTTTCAGAATTTGCTCAGCAATGCGCTTAAGTTCCGCCGCAAAGAGGCGTCGGACGATTGGATCAGGCCGCTTATCGAGATTCGTGCGCAGTTGGTGAGCAGTGATACGCTTCCGCCTTCCTTCAAACCAGCCCGGCTTTCACCGGCGTATCACCTGATCCAGGTCTCGGACAATGGTATTGGCTTCGAGGAAAAATACCTGGATCGTATTTTTCAGGTGTTTCAGCGGTTGCATGGCAAAAATGAGTTTACCGGTACCGGCATTGGGCTGGCCATCTGTGAAAAGGTCGTCGCCAATCACGGGGGACTCATCACGGCCACCAGCCAACCGGGTAAAGGAAGCCACTTTTCGGTGTATTTACCGGCCTGAAGGGCAGCGTTTCACCCTCACTTATCGCTCAGCCAGTACCCGCATTCGGTACGCCATTACGGCTACGTTGCCCAGTTCGTCGAGCAGGCGCCAGTTGGCCCATACGCCCACCACGGCCCCAATGCCGGGCACGAGTTGCAGCATTTTGGCCAGGTCGATGTAGTCGCGGTATTCCTGCTGAAACGTGAGCCAGTCGAACTGATTGATGTCTTCGGGCAATGTTTTGGCATGAGCATCCCACTGCTCCATTTGCCTAAAAATTTCCTGTCGGCGGCTTTGGCTGGAGAAGGCTAGCTGGAAGATGTAGAGTATGTACAGCCGTTCGCGGTAGTCCGATACGTCGTGACCATAGAGCGCGGCGATGTCGTATAACAGCTTCATTTTCAGGCTCAGGAGCAACGGAAAATCGGCCAGACCCACCAGAAATCCCGCGGCACCCGTCAGGCCACCTTCGGCAGCCCCCACGCGTTTGTACCACTTGATCCGGGTCTTCACCTGCCGTTCGCGGACTTCCAGCACCTGCTCCTGCAAGGGCTTTGGCGCTACGTATTCCGACCCCAGCAGCACCGCCCGCGTCATGTGTTTGATCGCCGCCGTAACCACCGCGTGGACTTTGTCGGGAATAAGCCGGTTCATCCGCACCTGCACCGACTTCGCCACCCTGTTTATCAGCGACGGCGGCTTCCGCATCTGCTCAGCCCAGATGTCCAGTTCATGTTGCGCGGCCTTTTCGTAGGGGGTCATTGTTCAAGGGATAATGTACAATGAACAATGTACAATGAACAATGGGCTGACGCACGAGTACGCTTGCGTCAGCCCATTGTACATTGTTCATTGTACATTGTTCATTGTTCATTAATTCTACTCCCCCGCACTTGCCTTGTAAACGCCCACTTCGGCGAGTTCGACGGGGCCTTTGGCGTTGGTGATCGTGACGCGGATCATGGATGAACGAACCGCCGGAAAGCGGAGCAGGCGTTTGTAGCCCACGGTGGTGAATGGCTTGATGAGTTGCCAGGTTTTGCCATCCCAGTATTCGACTTTTCCGTCAATGATTTGCTGTCCATCGGCGATGTTCTCCTGCAAACTAATGCGGTCAAATTCAACCTCATTTTTCAGGGCTATTTCCAGCGATTTACCGGGCGTCAACACACTGTAGGTAAACAGCTTACCGTCCGTTTGTTTTGGATTATTGCTGACCAGATTCGTGCGGAATGTTTCGTCCAGAATACGTCGGAATTCGCGGATGCTGACTACGTCCGAATTAGCCAGGAGGCCTTCGCGGTTGGGCGGAATATTGAGCAGCAGCAGGCTGTTGCGGCCAACGGATTCGTAATACAGATTCACCAGATTCTTCGGCGACCGGACTTTGCCATCTTCCGAGGCGTGGTAAAACCAGCCGGGCCGGATGGATACGTCGGTTTCGGCGGGGAGCCAGACCGTACCGTTGGCATCACCCCGGTTCAGGTAGGCGGCGTCGGCTTTTCCCGGAGCCAGGCCCGTCGTGTCGATGGTCGACCAGCAGGTTTCGCCCGCGTTGCCTTTCTCGTTGCCCACCCAGCGCACGTCGGGACCGGCGTCGGAAAACATGACCGCGTCGGGTTGAAGCTGACGTACCATAGCCCAGTACCCGGCAAAATCGTAGGTCATATCCTTCGCGTTTTCGCCTTTGGCCCCGTCGAACCAGACTTCGGCAATGGGGCCGTAGTTGGTGAGCAGTTCGCGCAGTTGGGCCTTGTAGTAGTCGTTGTAGGCGGCGGTGCCGTAGCGTGGTTCGTGGCGATCCCAGGGCGAGAGGTAGACGCCAAATTTCAGCCCGTATTCGCGGCAGGCGTCGGCCACTTCGCGCACAATATCGCCCTTTCCACCCTTGTAGGGGCTATTTTTCACTGAATGATCCGTCATTTTTGATGGCCACAGGCAAAACCCGTCATGGTGTTTGGCGGTCAAAATAGCCATCTTAAACCCGCCCGCTTTCAACGCCCGCACCCACTGCCGGGCATCGAGTTTGGCAGGGTTGAATACCGCCGGATTTTCGGTACCGTCGCCCCATTCCTTATCCGTAAACGTGTTGACGGTGAAGTGCAAAAACGCCGTGGTTTCGCGCTGTTGCCACGCCAGTTGCCGGGCGGTGGGCCTGGGTTGCGCCAGGGCTACAGGCACACTAAGCGTAAGAAAAAGTAGCAGGGGTATGTTCATTATCTGGAAAAGATGGTCAGCGCTTCACCTGTCGAAGCTACTGGTTAAAACCCGCGCCGGGCCGTTATTTACCAGCATGAGCACCCCCAATTTACCACCCGCCAGTTGAATGGGTTTCAGATCGCGGACTTCGCCGGGGACGTTCAGGTGTTTTAGCAGGGCCAAATTACCGCCTTTCCCCACCCGAAACAGCGTTGGCAGCAGGGCATCATAGGCCCCTTCATACGGCTGCACACCCCGAAACCCACTCCCCACCAGCAACCGGCCACCCGGCAGCGACAACCCGCACAGCAACGGTCCGGTTTGGGCGTCGGCGGGCAGCGGTTGCAGGGTCAGTTGCCCATTGTTCATTCGTAACAGGCACGAGGCCAGCGTTTTTACCTCCAGGATACGGGCGTTACCCAGCGCAGGGCCAAACAGGTCGTCGATGGAGATACCGGCGTCGCGGTAGCGGAGATTTTTCTTCTTCAAATACGGCAGCCGCTGCTCTAGTTTGTCTTTGCCCAAAAACGGATAATACGTCCCGTTGTGGGCCACCGCCAGCAGCCCATCGGTCTCGCCGTTTTGGTCGGGGTCGGCCAGGTAGTAGCGCAGTGGGTACGCTATCGAGGCGCGGAGCTTGCTGTTGAGGCCCCAGTTACCGGCCACAAAATCACCGTTAGGGAGGGGCGTCAGGCAGGTCCAGAGGCCTGTAGGCAATGTAGAAGGCACTTTTTTCAGCTGACCATGCTCATTAAGCAACAACGTCGGGGCCATCCACTCCCCCACCACCAGCAGGTCGGGCCAGCCGTCGTGGTTGGGGTCGCAGAAACGGGCATCGG
This sequence comes from Fibrella rubiginis, assembly GCF_017353185.1. GTDB lineage: Bacteria > Bacteroidota > Bacteroidia > Cytophagales > Spirosomataceae > Fibrella > Fibrella rubiginis. The sequence continues at coordinate 280,996 of NZ_JAFMYV010000004.1, forward strand.
TCACCAGGCCCAGCACCAGTGGTTCGGGTGTGAACCGGGCCTTGCCAGACCTGCCCCCATTACGGAGCAGCACCGACGTAGGCGTGGCCCCGTAGAGCCGGGCATTGGTACGGCCACCCACAAACAAATCCAGGTCGCCATCACGGTCAATGTCGGCGGCGCGGACGCAGCTTTTTGTTTCGGGCAAATCGGGCAGATCCACGGCTTTGGTGAACGTGCCCGTGCCGTTGTTCAGATACAGCCGGTCGTTGAGGCGGGCGTCGTTACCGTAGGCTTCATTTCCCCCGCTTGCCACATACAGGTCCAGGTCCCGGTCGTTATCTACGTCAAAAAAAAGGGCATCTACGGCTTCAGCAGTGTTTTCGGCAAAAAGGGTTTCGTTGGTGGGCACAAACGTCCCCGTTTGGGTCTGCACCAGCAACGCCCCCGGCTGCCCGGCAGCACCACCCAGAAACACATCGTCAAGGCCATCGCCGTTTACATCACCCACGGCGGCTTTGGGTCCCTGCGTCGAGAGTTTGTGGGGAATAAACGGGTTGACAGCAAAGTCGTTATACGCGTTTTCGTGATGCGTCCAGGGGAGAATTATGGGAGAGTTGGAGGAAGGGGAGGAAGGGGTGGTAGAGGTGGTAGAAATGGTAGAGATGCCATCACTCAAAGTGATGGCATCTCTACCATTTCTACCACCTCTACCACCCCTTCCTCCCCTAGCCGCCGACCACACAACCCGCAACATCCCCGCCTTCACGCTACGCAGCACTTGCCAGCGCCCGTCCGGCCAGGTAACAAGCAGACTATCGACCATTTTACGTTTGCCTAAACCAACGTGCAACGAACCGGCAGTGGCCGACTGGAACCCGCGCGTAAACTGCTGACTTACCCGCTGATGCTGCCTACCGGCCCAAACATCGACCCGCACCCCCACGCCAAACGGGTTGCCGGGCGGGCCAACGGGCGAGATGCTCAGCGCGGCCTGTGTTGGCATCCGGTTTTCCAGCACCACGGCAGGTTCATTCACGCGGTTTATGGCCAGGTCCAAATCACCGTCATTATCGAGATCGGCGTAGGTGGCCCCGTTGCTGAGCGTGGGGCGTTGAAACACATCACCCGACGCGTTGGCCTGACTCACAAAACCGGTGGGCGTATTCAGAAACAGGCAGTCGGGCACCTTACCGTCGGGCATTTCGCCAATCAGCGCAACCCCTTGCTTATTCTGCCCCGCCCGGTGCGCAAACCGACTGAAATCCAGATCGTTGGTACGACGCTGAATACCATTGGCAACGAACAGATCTTTCCGCCCGTCGTTGTCGAAATCGGCCAGCAGCGGCGACCAGCTCCAGTCGGTAGCGGCCACGCCAAGCTGCAGGGCGCGGTCGCTGAACGGTAGTGGCTGCCCGGTCTGGTCGTTGCCCAGGTTGGTCTGCAGCGTATTGCGCGACACCTGATACTGAAACCCAAAGCCCTGCTTGAAGTCGTAGACGTCGGCCTCATCGTCGCCCGCCGAAGCTTTCAACACGCGGGGGTCGGTGGGTAACATATCGGCCACGATCAGGTCGGCGCGGCCATCGTTGGTGTAATCGGCCAGGTCAACACCCATCGAAAAACGGCTGTGATGGGCCAGCACCATCTGTCCCACTTCCCTAAACCGTGGCCCGGCCCGCCGCGCCGAGTCGCCCCGGTTCAGGTACACATAGTCGTGTTCGCGGAAATCATTGCCCACGTAGATATCGTCCCAGCCGTCCCCGTTCAGATCACCCACGGCCACGCCCAACCCAAACGCCATGCCCGACCGGAATATGCCCGCCGTTGCCGATACGTCGACAAATTGCTTCTCCGCCTCATTAACGCGGTTTTCGTACAGCCGATCACCCGATTCGGCATCAACCGTCAGCCGGTCGCGCGCGTCGCGGTAGTCGTCGCGGAGGTTGGCGGCATGGTTGAGCAGAAAACAATCGAGGTCGTTGTCGTGGTCATAATCGAAGAACACGGCCTGGGTGCTATGCCCCTGAAACGCCAGCCCGTATGACAACGCCGCTTCCCGAAATTGCCCGTTCCGCTGGTTCACCCACAGCTCGTTTCGCGAGGACAGCCGCCCCGGCAGGTTCACGCCACAGACGTAGATATCCAGCCAACCATCGGCGTTCACGTCGGTCAGGGTCACGCCGGTGTTCCAGTCTGAGTGGCCCGCTACGCCCGCCTTTTCGGTCACGTCGTCGAACCGTAGCTGCCCTTTGTTGAGCAACAGCCGGTTCCCGCCACGTCTATTCGCGGTAAAAAACAGGTCGATTAGTCCGTCGTTGTTTAGGTCGCCCGCCGCCACGCCCCCACCGTTGTAGAAATACGGGTAGGTTAGAATATTCAGCGAATCCGTATCGTGAACGGTGTTTTGAAACGGCAGCAGGTGTTCGAGAAATTGTGGGGGCGTAGGGTGGCAGGAGATGAGGAAATGTACAATGAATAATGTACAATGTACAATGTTGCCTACTCTAGAGCAGTTACGCTGGCGTAAGTAACATTGTTCATTATTCATTGTACATTAAGAAGCCCCCGCCGTTCGTTGAAGGTCTTCAGGATCAGTTCGCCGAAGATGGTGTTGGCCCAGGCAAACCACTTGCGGGTAAACTTGCTCACGTCGTCTTTGTGAAAGGCTTCGTGCATAAAGCCCGTGCCCGCATTCACCTTTTGCAGCGTCTGAATGCACTGTTTTATTTCGGCGTCATTGGTGCTCGTCAGGCCCCGGATAATAATACTCAGCGGCCAGATCATGTCTACCCCCACGTGCGGCCCGCCGATGCCTTCGCCTGCTTTTCCCTTGAAGAAAAAGGGGTTCTCGTCGCTCAGGAGCATTTTCCGGGTGTTCTGGTACACCGGGTCAGTGGTCGGCACAGCACCCAGGTACGGCAGGGCCAGCAGGCTCGGCACGTTGGCATCGTCCATCAAATTATACGAGCCATAGCCGTTCACTTCGTAGGCGTACACCTTCCCGAATTTGGGGTGCGTGGTGGTGGCGTGCTGCTTCAGGGCGGCATCTACCTCGTTAGCCAGCGCCCGTGCCTCAGCGGCCAGCGGGGCGTTCACCTTCATGGCCGTGAGCAGTTCGGCCATCTGCCGAAGTGAGGTGACGGCAAAGAAATTCGACGGGATCAGGTACGGGTAAATCGTGGCGTCGTCGGAGGGACGGAACATCGAGCAGATCAGGCCGTTGGGTTTGGCGGGGTAGCCGTAGCCACCCAGCGGCACACCATCCGTGGCCCAGGCCGTGCGCCGTTCAAACTTATACGGCCCTTTACCCGTCTTGCGCTGCTGCTCACGGAAAGTCTTCACTACCGTTTGCATGGCGGCCTGCCAGTCGGCATCCAGCGGGGTGGTGTCGCCGGTGGTTTTCCAGTAATGGTACGCCAGCCGGATGGGGTAGCAAAGACTGTCGATCTCCCATTTGCGCTCGTGGAGACCGGGTTTCATGTCGGTCTGGTCGTCTTTCCACTCACCTACTTTTGACTGGTCTTTGTAGAACGCGTTGGCGTAGGGGTCATAGCTAATGTTTCGCGCCTGCCGCCGAATAACCCCTGCCACAAGCTGCTGAAGGGGTTTATCCTGTTTCATCAGGGGCAGATACGGCCACACCTGCGCCGTAGAATCACGCAGCCACATAGCATCAATATCACCGGTGATGACGTACGTATCGGGCTTGCCATTGACCATCGAATGGTCGACGGTGGTGTCGAGCGTGTTGGGAAAGCAATTCTCAAACAGCCAGGCCAGTTCAGGGTTATTAATTCCTTTCTTCACGGCGGCAATCGTCTGCTCTACCGCCTCCGACCGGAAATTGCGTTTACCCACCACCTCGCGTACTACGGGAAAATCGGCGGCGGTTTTACCAAAAGAAACCGGCCCGGCCGCCAGTGCCGCCGTAGTGAGGGCCGTGTGCTGTATAAAGGTGCGTCTGTTCATAAGGAAGGATTTGGGATTTTGGATTGCGGATTTCGGATTGTTGCTTACGCCAGAGCACGTTTACTCTGGCGTAAGCAACAATCCGAAATCCGCAATCCAAAATCCCAAATCATTTTAATCTCGTCATGGCTTCCAGCAGCGTGGCGCCGCTGAGTTGGGTGGTTAGTTCGGCTTTGCCGTTGGTGGGGCGGTTGGCCCAGTTGGGGCCAAAGACAACCTGGGGTTTTTGAGTGCCGCTGCGCCAGAGCGTTTCGGCGTTGGTTGTCAGGAAATTAACATAGTTGGTACGCGTAGCCGCGGGCACGGCGGGTTCGGTAGCCAGCAGGGTTAAATACCGCACCAGCACGGCCTTAAATAATCCCCCGTCGCCGTTGCCTTCGTCTTTCAGCAAACCCGACCCCGATAAATTGGGATCGGCCAGGGTAAAATTAGCGGTCCTGATCGCATCATTCAGGTATGCCTCGTTTTTGGTGGCGCGGTACAGTTCCAGTCCCGCGCCGATGACCAGGCCCTGGTTGTAGGTGAATTTCCAGGTGGTGTTGGTTTTGCCGTCGTTGTCGCTGTTGATGCCGTCATAAACAAAGCCCGTGGCGGGATCGACAAGCGTTTTCAGTTGCCAGTCGTAGATCTTTTTGGCCCAGTCCAGGTCTGTTTGGCGGTTCAGGCGCTGGTAAAGGCGGGCGGCCAGAATGATGGCGGGGCCGTTGGCAGGCGTATTTTTGTAGTACCGCTGCCCCTTGCGCCAGGCAATGCCGCCGCCCATGGTGTCGTTCCAGCCGAGCTTAATATCGTCCCAAAGTGTCTGCGCCACGTCGAGCCATTTTTTGTCGCCGGTGGCGTCGTAGGCCCGGAGCGTGGCTAGTGCGTTCCAGTCCATGTCGTCGTAATACTCATTCAGGAAGGTGTTGCCGTTTTTGATCGGCACTCCGCCGTACCAGTCGTTCATCAGCGAGAGGTAGCGGTTGTCTTTGGTGCGTACGTAGGCATCTACCAGCACGTCGAGAGCGTGGGCCTGTGGCCAGTAGTTGAATTTGGTACTGCCACTGTTAGTCTCGTTGAAATAGCGGCCACCGCTGTTGTAAAACTGCTGGATCAGGGCCTGACTGCTGCTGTCGGCAATGACGGTCCAGTTAAACACATACGGTTTGGTAACCGGACCGGCACCCTGCCCGATGCTGTTGTCTTTGCAGGCCATCACCAGCGGGAGGGCCAGGAGGAAAAGCGATTTTCTGTTGAGATTTTTCACGTTGTATAGCACGAATCAACCGTTGAGAAGATACACTAAACGCCCGAAACAAGGCCGGGCGCTCAGTTGGTAATCCTAACCTATGAAGAAAAGTCAGTGTCTGGGGTTTGGTTGTTTGTGTGTTTGTGAGTGGCTTCGCACTCTAGGTTGCTGTCGCATAGCCCTTCGACAAGCTCAGGGTGACAACGATCTTGAATTAACTCAAGAACCTATTGTAGTGCCCTGTCACCCTGAGCCTGTCGAAGGGCTATGCGACAGCAACCCATAGCGCGAAGCCACTCACAAACACACAAACAACCAAACACTCAAACAACCCAACACACAAACCCCTACCCTCGCTCCTATTTCACCGTCACCTTATGAAAATACGGTCCGGTGGGGGCGAGTGATACGAGTATGTCTACCTTACTGCCATCAACGGCGCCGTTGAATTTGTAGGAGTAATCCCACTGACTTTCGCCGATTGACTGGAGGTAGAAATAGCTGGCCGGGCTGTTGGCGTCGGCGCGTTGGTTGTCTGAATTGCTGCTACCCAGCCACTCGTAGGCATCTTTCCCGTCGGCACCTACCACCGTCAGGCGGAATTTGTAGCGTTCTTCCTTGCCCCAGGGTACCGCCGGGAAGTCAATTTTGGTGTTGGCCAGCGTCCAGGTGCCGTTGCCGGTGTAGGGTAGCTCGAAGCGCACGGCATTATCGTTGCTGTACCACAACCCCACCGATTTGATCTCGGTCAGGCGGGCGGCGGCGTTGTTGAAATCGAGGTAGATGCGGTACACTTTGGCAGCACCGGTCACGGTCGTCGTGGCGTTCTCTTTGATGTTCGTGCCTTCCACGTTAAATGTCTTGGCGGTGCCGGTGGTGCGGTCCACAAACTTATACGTGCCGGCCTTCAGCGACGTATAGACCTCAAATTCGCCGGGTTTCACGCTTTTTAGCTTAATCGCTTTCGTCACGTCGGCACCTGCTTCGGTGGCGTCGCCCGTGAGGTACACCTCTGAGGGGATGTCGGTAAAACCGGCGGGGCGCTCCAGTTGAATGAGCCGCGACTGTCCTGCCTGCTTCACGTTGATACCCCGCGAGGCATTGACGGTCCACTTCAGCTTACCCACACCCAGCGAACCAATACCCGCCAGGGCGGCAATTTTATTAAGGTCGCGGTGCGCAATGGTGGCTTTGTTTTGCACCCCGTTCTGGTCGGAAGCCATCTTGTAGATAGGCTTCGAGAAGTCACCGGTTTCTTTGTCGAACACCACTTCATACAGTACGAGCGTACCATCTTCTGCGCGGGCCTGATCCCACTCAAAAACCACCGCCGCGGCCGTGGCGGGCAGCAGTTTCACCGATTGATTGTCGTTGGGCGAAAAGAACGACTTCACGTCGCTGATATTCGTGTTGATGTCCCGACCGGGTTCTTTGCACTGCGTCAGCAGGCCCAGTAGGCAGAGGAGGAGAAGTAGTTTTTTCATGGGAAGTTTTGAGTTTTGAGTTTTCAGTTGCTTCGCGTGTGGTGGCTTCGCGCGTCGGGCCCTTCGACTAGGCGTCCCCGACAGGCTCAGGGTGACAACGACTTTGAGTCAAGTCAAGAAGATCGCCACAGTGGCCTGTCACCCTGAGCCTGTCGGGGACGCCTAGTCGAAGGGCCCGACGCGCGAGGCCACCACACGCGAAGCAACTGAAAACTCAAAACTCATTTAAGATTTACCATTTAGGATTTTGTGACAGGTTTTGATTGAGGTCTCGCTCGATCTGGGGAATGGGCCAGAGGTATTGTTTGTCTTTGTCGAAGTTGCGGCGGTCCACGCGGGCGTAGCCGTTGTCAACGGTGGGGTCGCCGAATTTGGCACCGTGGGCAAAGCCGTTGAGTACTGTTTCGGCAATGCGCCACCGCCGAATGTCAAACACCCGCAGGCCCTCCATAGCCAGTTCTACGCGGCGCTCCCGCCGAACGGCCTCACGCAACGTAGCCTGCGTAGCCCCCGTGGGGAAAGTCAGCGCGGCCGCATCCGTGAAGCCCGCCCGCCGACGTAGCGCGCCAATGGTTTTGTCCCAGATGGCGGCGGTCAGTTGGCCCTGTTCGTTCTTGGCTTCGGCATACATCAGCAGCACGTCGGCATAGCGGATCAACATCAAATCCAGCCCCGACTGGAATGAGGCGTTGGCCGTGGGGTCGTAGTATTTACGGACGTAATAGCCGGTGGTTGAGGCGTTTTGCTTGCCAAACTCGTTCCGCGCATCGGTGTTGGCGGGGGTTGAACCGGGCTTGATGTAGATCGTGGTGGTGGTGCCATCGGCCTTTTTCCACTGGTAGCCGTCATACACAATCGTGGCCGTCAGGCGTGGGTCGCGGTTGGCGTAGGGCGTTTTTTCGCTGAAACCAGACCCCGCTTCCGTGATGGCTTTTCCGTTGGTGGTCAGGTAGCTATCCACCAGTTCCTGCGTAGGGGCAATGTTGTTTACCCGGTCGCCGATGCTGATGGGCACAAAGTCGCGAAAGTTGCCGTGGGTGCGTGTCTCCGGCGCAAAACCCAGGCTCAGGATACTCTCCTGACTGTTTTCGTTTTGCGGCAAAAACAGTCCTTCATAGCTTGGAAACAGGCCGTAGGTACCGTTGGCGGTGTTGTCGATCAGTTGCTCACAAGCCGTAGCCACCTCGGCCCAGCGACTTTCGTAGAGCAGTGCCCGCGCCTTGAGCGCAATGGCCGCTCCTTTGGTGATGCGCCCTTTGTCGGCGGCAGCATACTGCACGTTGGTAGGCAGGTTGGCCGCGGCAGCATCCAGTTCGGCCAGCACAAACGCCAGCACGTCGGCGCGGGGAGTGCGGGCCACCGTGCGCGATTCCTCGATGCTGATGTCTTTGGTAAACAGGGGCACGTCGCCATACCAGGTCATCAGCTGGAAGTAATGAAATGCCCGAATAAACCGCGTTTCGGCAATAATCCGTGCTTTCAGTGCCGCATCGATACTCGGAATCCGGTCGATGTTACCGAGCAGGATGTGGGTGGTTTTGATGCCGCCGTAGTGAAAATCCCATTCGCCTTTGATGCGCCCCAGGGCCGGGTCATAGCTGCCGCGCGCAATGGAGTTGGCCCCCTGGAAATCGCCCAGTTGGTTGTAGGCATTGTCGGAGAGGGCGTCGTTGGCAAAAAACAGATCGGCCGTAAACATGCCCGAATAAGCCGTGTTCAGCACCGTCAGCGCCCGGTCGGCGCTGGTCCAGTAGGTGGCTTCGGTAAAGCGGTCGGTGGGTGCCAGATCAAGGTCTTTGCACCCCCCCAGCCACAGCGCCGCCGCCAGTAGGGTTATGTAGGTTGGTTTCATATAGTTTAATGCACAATGTATAATGAACAATGTACAATGGCTGGCGCAAGCCTACTCTCTAGTTAACCATTGTACATTGTTCATTATACATTGTTCATTTAGTTAAAAGGATATATCCACGCCCAGGCCGTTGAACTTTGGGTTGGGGTATACCCGGCCCGAGTTGACGTTGCCTCTGGTGCTGTTTAAACTGTTATCAAATTCGGTGGCTTCGGGGTCGATGCCCACCTGCATTCGGGTCAGCGTGATCAGGTTTTGACCCGTGTAGTAGATGCGGAACCGGCTCACGCCCAGCTTGTTGGTCAACCGACCGGGTAGGGTGTAGCCTATTTGCAGGTTCTTCAAACGGGCGTAGGCGGCATCCTGCAAAAACCGGTCTGATCCCACGCCCCAGTTGTTGCGCGACGCCCCACCCAGCGTGAGGCGCGGGTAGGTGGCGTTGGGGTTGGTGGGGGTCCAATAATCGGTTTGGTGCTTGAAAATGGCATCCTGATACGGCCCGTGGAAGGCTTCAACGGCCTCACCCCGCAAAAACAGCGACCGCTGCCCTACGCCCTGCACAAACACGTTGACGTCGAACCCTTTCCAGCCCACGTTGTAGGTGATGCCGTAGGTGTAGCGCGGAAACGGGTTACCCAGCACCACGCGGTCGGCCTCGTCAATAACGCCGTCGCCGTTTTGGTCTTTGTAGCGCACGTCGCCGGGGCGCAGGTCGCTTTGCGACACAAACGAGTGGCGCGGCTCGGTCTGGATCTGCTCCAGGTTCTGGAGGTAGCCGTTGCTCTGGTAGCCGTAGTACGACCGCACCGGCAACCCTTCGCGCAGGATGATAGCCAGTTCACCGATGTAGTTGATATTGGTTTTCCCATCCACCGACACCACCCGGTTTTTGCTGTCGGCCAGGTTGAGCGTCAGCGTGTGGCGCACCGGGCCGGTATTCTGGCGTAGCGTGGCGGCTAACTCCCACCCCTCGTTGCGCACCTGCGCTGCGTTGTAGTTGGGCACCGACCCGCCATATAGCCCCGGCACCGACGGCGTGATGAGGATATCTTTGGTCAGCTTGTTGAAATAATCGAGCGAGAACGTGACCCGGTTGCGCCACACCGACGCGTCGAGGCCGAGGTTAAACGTCTGTGCCCGTTCCCAGGTAATGTTCGAATTGGCCAGCGTCACGCCCGTACCGGCCACGCCTGCGTTGTTGAAGGCATAGGCGTTGGCGTAGTTGAAGTAGGTGCTCTGGTACTGGAAATCACCCACGTTCTGGTTGCCCAGCACACCGTAAGACGTTCGCAGTTTCCAGTCGCCAAACTGATCGCGGAAGCCACGGGCGAAAGGCTCTTCGGTAATGCGCCACGCCAGGGCTGCCGAGGGGAAGAAGCCCCAGCGGTTGGCCTTCGCAAACCGCGACGACCCGTCGTAGCGGAAGTTTACTTCGGCAATGTACTTATCGGCGAAACTGTAGTTGACCCGCCCAAACAGGCTGGAAAGAGCATTTTGGGCGGTACGCTGGTTTGAGTTGTAGGAGAAAGGCTGCACAATGGTCCGCGAGATATCGGTGCCCAAATCGTTATCAACATCCTTTTTGAAGAGGCCGTTTGCTTCCGATGTGAATCCTTCGTTGGATGCACCCACCAAGGCGGCGATGTTGCTTTTCCCAAACGTAGCGTCGTAGTTGGCAATAAGCTGCACGTTGGTAAACAGCGACTTGTAGGTCTCGTCTTTCACCGTGGCGGTGTTGTCGGTGCCCCCCACATAGGGCAGGTAGTTCACCGCCCGCCGGAACTCATACTGGTGGTTGCTGTTCAGTTCGCCGCCGAAAATGCCCCGTAGCTGGAAGCCCTTCGCCACTTCCCATTCCGCCGACACGTTGCCGTAAACATTGTCGTTGTCATATTTCCGGTAGCCACCCTGCTCCAGCCGCCCCAGCGGGTTGCTTTCCGACAAAATCGGCGAGAGCACGTAGCGACCCAGCGAATCGGTGATGGGGTAGGTCCGTGGCATCCGGGCGGCGTCCACAATCAGTACATCAGTGTTGAAAGCGTGTTCCTTGATCTCGTTGCGGGCGTAAGACAAAATGCCCGTGAACTTCACCCTGTCGATCTGATGCGTCAGGTTCATGCGGTAATTGTAGCGCTTCAGGCCGTAGTCGGGGCCTTTAAACAGGCTGTTCTGGTTCAGAAACCCCGCCGACACGTGGTAGGTTGTCTGCGCATTACCGCCCGACACGCTCAGGTTGTGGTTCTGCTGCGGAGCCTGATTTTTCAGGATTTCGGTTAAAAACCACGGGTAAGAACCCCGCTGCTGGAAAGCGGCAATCTGGTCGGGGGCAAACTGCGGGGGCAGGCCCGAATTTACCAGTGCCTCGTTTTTCAGCATCGCATATTCCCAGGCCTCTACCGACTTGCGTAGCAGCGTGGGGGTTTGGGCGCCATACGTTCCGTTGTAAGTGACGATGGTGCGGCCTGTTTTCGAGCCTTTCTTGGTCGTAATTAAAATTACCCCGTTGGCCGACCGCGACCCATAGATAGCGGCTGAACCGGCATCTTTCAACACCGATATGCTCTCAATATCCGACGGGTTAAGCACGTCGAGCGAGCCCGGAATACCGTCTACGATCACCAGCGGGCTGTTGTTGCCCAGCGTGCTGATACCCCGAATGTTGATGTTGAGCGGCGCCCCCGGCTCACCCGACCCCTGCTGCACAATCAGGTTGGGCGACACCCCCTGCAACGCCTGCGACATGTTGGTCACCGGTCGGCCTTCAATGGCCTGCTGCCCTACCTGATCCACTGCACCCGTGACCGAGGCACGGCGTTGGGTGCCGTAGCCTACCACCACCACTTCGCTCAGGGCTTTGGTGTCGGGAACCAGTTTCAGGTCGAAGGTGGTGCGGCTGCCTACTTCCAGTTCCTGCCTCACGTAGCCGATGAAGCTAAACACCAGCACCGACTGTGGCCCGGCCACGCTGAGCGAAAACCGGCCCTGATCGTTGGTGGTAGTGCCGTTGCTCGTGCCGCGCTCAATCACGCTCACCCCCACCAGCGGCCCGCCGTTTTCGTCAATTACACTACCCATTACGGTCTGCACCAGCCGGTCGGCGGCCACCGTCATGGTTGCCACGTCGCGTTCGGCAAGGCCAAACGTACCCGTAGTGCGCAACGACGACACGCCCCCGTCGATCAGCCGCTGCGGCAATTCGGTGGTGGGACGACTGTGGTCGGGCAGGATCGAATAATACTTGTCCGAGACCCGTTCCGAGCGCAGGCTCACGGGCTGTAGCAACCGCCGGAGCGTTTCGTCGAGATTGTTGGTCTGAGGCAGGTCGGCGCTGACCAGCTTGTTACGCACCAGGCGGCTTTCGTAGGTAAAGAAAACCTTGTGTTTTCGCTCTAAATCGGCCAGTACGTCGCCCAGTGGCCGTTGTCGACCCGCGCCGGGTCGTTCGAGCCGGTGCCGGGTGGAGGCCGTTTCCTGGCAAAACCCAGCTGTTTGCTGGCATAGTATCAGCGCAAACAAGCTGTAACTCAGTTGTCGATGGAGATATGGTTTCATACGCTTTTCGGAAGGGAGTCTTCTGTTCAGGGGTTTTCAGTTGGCTTTGCGCGTTGGCGTAACCCCCCGCCCTGAAGGGGGCCTGCTGGCGCAAGATCATGCCTGCGGCGAAGCTACAGATGCGCCAGCAGGCTCCCTTCAGGGCGGGGGGTTACGCCAACTGAAAACCCCTGAACGGAAAACTCCTTTTATTGCGGTTTCAAAATGACCCGGCCGGGCTGCCGCTCTACGGCGAGGTTATAGGATAGTGAAAGTGTGCGGAGTACTACGTTGAGGTCGTTGTTGGGCAGGGTGCCGGTCAGCTCACGGCGGGCCAGTTCGCGGTTAGGCACAATCACCCGCACACCGTAGAAATCCTGAATCCGTTCGGCTACCTGACTCAGCGGCGTGTCGGCGAAGACGAGGCGGCTTTGGCGGTAGGCGCCGGCGGCTTCAGGCACCGTGACCACCTTTCGTCGGATGGCCGTGTCGCCTTCGGCCAGGGTAGCCTGCTCACCGGGTTTCATCAGGAGTGGGTTGGCGGGCTGTCGGGGGCGAACCAGTTGCACCGACCCTTCGCTGAGCACCACTTCGGTACGGCGGCTGCGGGCGCTAACGTTGAATTTGGTGCCCAGCACCCGCACGTCGAGGTCGATGGTGTGGACCGTGAATTTATGGTCGCTGGTGGTGTGGCGTACGCTGAAATAGCCTTCGCCATCCAGCCACACCTCGCGGTCGCCGTTACCAAAGCCAAAGCGGGGCACGCGCAGCACCGAGTGGGCGTTGAGCGTCACGTCCGACCCATCGGCCAGTTGCAGGGTTTTGGTTTGGCCGTAAGGCGTTTCATAGCGGTCATAAGCCCAGCGGCCCCGCGTGAGGTAGCCCAGGCCAAGTACCAGCAACAGCGAGGCCGCAATGCTCAGCAACCACCGCGGCTGCCGCCAGACCGAGTTCTCACTAACCGTAAACACCGGTGCCGGACGGTGACGCGGATACGGCTGCCCCTGCATAAACTGCTCATACTGAGCCGTTGCTGTCTGCGTATCGGGTTCATATTGACCATGATCGGCTTCAAAGCGGGCCAGCAGCTGGTAATACACTTCCATGTTGCCGTCGGTACGGAGCCAGTCTTCTACCGCCTTTTTCTGGAGCGGTGTGGCCCGACCCGCAAACAGGTCATAGAGTGTACGTTCGATAGAGGGTCCGTTCATAAACAAACGATTGAGTAGCAGGCAGTGAAAAAGTCGGGAAGTTGATTAGAAGACAAGGCTGGGCAGGAAGACCCTATATCAGTTTTTAGTTTAGAGTTTTCAGTTGGCTGACGCGTGGCCCTTCGACAGGCTCAGGGTGACGGCGACGTTGAATTAACTCGAGAAGATTGTTCTATTGGCCTGTCACCCTGAGCCTGTCGAAGGGCCACGCGTCAGCCCCTAGGACGCGAAGCCAACAGAAGACTCCAAACTGAAAACTATAAACTGCCCTACGATCAGCGCCATCACAAATTCGGACCGGAGCATGTGGCGGAGGGTGTTGAGGGCGCGGCTGATGTTGGCTTCCACGGCTTTGACCGAAATACCCATTTCGGCGGCAATGTCGCGGTAAGGTTTTTGTTCGAAGCGCGACATCAGAAACGTGCGGCGGCATTGCGGGGGCAGGTCGGCAATGGTCTCGTTTATTTTCTGGTACAGCTCGTCGAACTGCACCATGTCGGCGGGCGTCTGGGTTTCGCTCGAAAACACGGGCGTGACCGAGTCGGGCAGGGCTTCGTCGGAATCGTTCTTGCGGCTCAGCTCCCAGCGCAGGTAGTTGTAGGACCGGTTGCGGACGGCCATAAACAGGTAGGCGCGGTAGGAGGTCGTAATTTTCTCGTATCCCTTGTCCGTCCAGAGCGCGCAAAACACCTCACCCACAATGTCTTCGGCCACTTCGCGCGAATACACAAACCGCAGGGCGTGGTTGCACAACAGCCGGTAATAACGCCGGAACAGCCAGGCACAGCCCGCCGAGGGGTCTGTCTGAAACAATTGGCGGGCCAGTACCTCATCGTCGAGCATAATGGGTGGCGGTGCGTCAGGGGCCAGTGCGCCGACAGGTAGTCGGTCGGGTAGCGGTTGGGGCATAACGAAGACTTGAGAGCGTAGTACAATTTACAGACAAGTTTGCACAGAACTACCCTACATCAGCAGTACGACAGAAGTTGAACAGGGAGGTTCTTTCAGGCGTGGGGCTACCCCGCTCTGTATAGGGTAGTGCCTCACCGTTTAATAAAGTAGCAGGGTCTGTGTTAGACAAATAGGTAACATTATCGCTGGTAATCAGCCTCCTAAACACCTATACCCTATGGCATCAGCAGCCGTGTTACCCCGATTTATTAACGCCGGCGAGGAGGTTGTCGCCGATTTGAACGAAGATCTACGGAAGAAAAACCAGAAGGCATTTTACGTATCAGACGTTACCGACCCCACCGGGAAATATCAGTATGTAGACCTGGTGCAGGAGGGGGGCGGGGTGCTGGGCATTGCCCTGCTGGGTTACACCTACGTACTGGAACGAATGGGCATCCGATTTCTGCATCTGGCTGGCACCAGTGCCGGAGCCATTAATACCATGATGCTCGCCGCCATTCAGTCTGAGTCTATCGACGAGATTAAATCACCGGTGGTACTCCATTACCTGAGCAGCAAAAAACTGTTCGATTTTGTCGACGGCCATCCAATTACCCGCTGGCTGATCCGCAACATTGTTGGTTACAAGGACTACGCCGCCAAGACCATCAATTCCATCCTATTTAGCCTGGTGGCAGGACTGTCTCTACTATTGGTGAGCAGTATGTTGCTTTGGCAAAGTTCAAAAAGTGTGCTCTGGCTATTGGTATGGGTGGTACTGGCCGTGGTATCGGGCTTAATCATATATGGTAAGAACCGCATCAGCGACGGCATCCTGAAGCAGTTTATGCAAAGCAAAGACTTTGTAAAAATGCTGTTGGGTACGTTGCTGCTCATTCTAACCTGCTCAGCTCTCCAGTTTTCGTTGGTATTAACCTATCACATTGCGTTGGAGGGGACCATACTGTTTGTGGTACTCGCCTTGTCTTTCTGGCGAACATTTACCGGTAAACACCTGCCTTTCATCCAGAACGCTATGGGGGGCGTGTTAACCATCGTGTTTATCCTCTGGGCCTTGAATCGCGCGGGAATAACCTTGACCCTGCTCTCTACCGCCGACACGCCCGGTACCCTGGCCCCCTATACCTTTTTATCTATAGCCGGGGTGTCGTTGTGTCTGTTCTTTATCTTGTTTATCGGCAGTGTGGTACTGTTTCTACTGGCCCGGTTCAACGGGAGTCAGTTTGGGGTTAATCCGGGCGAAAATTTCCGCGATTGGGTTACTGACCTGCTGCGCGACGGGGCCATTGAACAAACCGAGATCCGGGCCGACACTGGCACTACGGTAGTAATTCGCAACAACCCTAATCAGGTGGAAACCATGCGCGATTTTGAGCGTGTGATGAGCCAGCGCCCTACGTTGGTGTATCGGGGTAGCGACCCTACCATCAGCATCGACGACCTGATGAAGTACGACCCGGCCAACCCACCCGTCACGTTCATCACCGCCGAAATTGCCACCGAAAACAAGATTGAGCTACCCCGCATGTGGCCCCTGTTCTGGGCGTCGGAAAATAACGTCTGCCCCGCCGACTTTGTGCGGGCTTCTATGTCAATTCCGGTTTTCTTCGAAGCCTTTCGGGTGAAAAACATTCCCAAACGGCAAGGCCTCTGGCGCGATCTACTGGGCTATGACCGGTGTCTGCCCGACGACGCCGTGTTTATGGATGGGGGTATTCTGTCCAACTTTCCTATTAACATCTTCTACCGCCCCGACGTGAAAACGGCCCGCCTGCCAACCTTCGGTATCCGCCTCGACGACCGCGCCGCCACCACCAAATCATCCTTCGATTCGCTGGGGAGCCTGGTCATGAGCATGTTCAATACCTCGCGGTACTACTACGACAGAGACTTCCTGATCAAACACCCACAATATGCCAACTGCATTGGTGTAATCGACGTTCGTGAGTTCGACTGGCTAAATTTCAACCTCAGCAACGACGACAAGCTCAAGCTCTTCCGCAAAGGAGCAGAAACCGCTGCCCAATTCCTGCGCACATTCGATTGGAACGATTACAAAGCCAAACGCCAGGATTTCCAGAATGGTAAGGTGACGCCCCCCGCCACGCCCTTTACCATGCCCGCCCAGTATACGGCCACCGACGCCCGCCGCATATGGCCGAAGGAAACAGCAGTAAGTAATGGCAATAAGCAGTAGGTAGTGCCCACCCACACGCCCCCTCTCATCAACACACCCGCACAGCCACTAGATTGATTACCGCGTTGATGCACAGAGCCAGCCCAAACGACAGCCCGACGGAGAATTCGCGGAGGAAAAACGCTTGTAGAAACAGAAAAGTGGTAAACCCAAACAGGCCAATCATGATGCCACGCAGGCTCACAATGGCCCCGTTGCTTCCCTGCGACACGTGCGTAAACACCGCCAGAATAGACGTGATAATGGGAAACGGCGTGAGAATACCACTCCAGGTTGGCCCCAGCAAACGGGCCAGGGCAGTGATCGTGAGCATAAACAGCGTAGCCACCACCATCCTGATAACCAGATTATAAGGCAGTCGCCGGGGTTGTACCGACTGGTTGGTGGGCACGGGAAACAAGCGCAACGTCAGGGCCACGCAGGCCAGGACAATACCATAAACAACGGGCAGGCTCAGGTGGGTCTGGGTGAACAGCAGGGCTACCGACACGTAGACGGCATAAGCCATGGGCAAGGTCAGCCACCAGCTAAACCGGCGCGACAGCAGCGCGTAGCTGAGGCAGAACGCAATTAAGGACAGGATGCCCGTGAGAACGCCCGGCGCCGCCCGAATGCCGAAGGCCTTGCCCTGTTCCAGAATAAAAAATAAGAGAATCGGCCCGGCAATCCACGGCATGCTGGCAATGACGCCACCCACCTTATTGCCCCACCGCCGCCCCGCCAACGTAACCACCGCCATCACCAGCGGCATCAGGAGTAGCTTGGTGAGGAGAAGGGACATTGTGATTTACGACTTACGATTGACGAATTACGATTTTTGCTTTCGCCAGAGCAAGTTTGTGCGAAAGCAAAAATCGTAATTCGTCAATCGTAAGTCGTAAATCACATAATTCGATCCGCATTTTCGCTCGCAAACGCCCCCCAGGCACCTTTCTTGGTCGTTTTCGACGACCGGACGGGCAGGGCGTTTTCGTGGAAATGGTGGCAGACGGCGATGGCCAGCGCGTCGGTGGCGTCGAAGAATTCGGGGTTGAGGTCTACCTGCAACAGGTGCGCTACCATGTGCGAGACCTGCTCTTTGGCGGCATTACCGTTGCCCGTTACGGACTGTTTCACCCGGCGGGGGGCGTATTCCACGATGGGAATGCCCCGCGAAAGAGCAGCGGCCATCACCACCCCCTGCGCCCGGCCCAGCTTGAGCATCACCTGCACGTTTTTGCCAAAAAACGGATCTTCGATGGCCATCTCGTCGGGCTTGTGCTCTTCGATGAGGCGCACCATCGTTTCGTGCAGTTTCTGAAGCTTCTGCTGGTGGGTGGTATATTTGATGAGGTTGATCACCCCGTATTGCAACATCCGCATCACGCCCGCCCGAATCGAGATCACGCCGTAGCCCGCAATGCGGGTGCCGGGGTCGATGCCGAGAATGATTTTCTCCGGTACTTCAGGTTTGAGGACGTTTTTTTGCAGGGCCATGTATGCAAGGTAACGTTATCCAAACGCATTCGATGCCCGGACTAGCCAAAAAAACCACTTTCTGGGCCAAAACAGGCATCTTTTGTCTTCTTCTGGGCTTCATTGCCTACACACTTAAACACCAGGTTGTCGACTGGTCGGCCCTCGGCAGGCAGTTGCGCCACACCACCTGGACCTCGCCCTACGCGCTGACGCTACTGGTACTGGTGCCGCTAAACTGGACGCTGGAGGCCTTAAAATGGCAGTGGCTGGCCCGGCGTGTAGCGCCTTTGTCGTTTTCCGAAGCACTGGGTGGCGTACTGGCGGGACTATCGCTCGGCATGGCACTACCCGGCCTGGGCGACACCGCCGGACGGGTGCTGTCTATCAGAGGTACCACCGGAAACGGCAGCGAAGAAACACCCAACCGGGCGGGTGCCGTGGGGGCAGCCATGGTGTCGGGCGGGATGCAGTTTTATGTGGCCGTGGTAGTTGGGGCGGTAGCCTGGGCGGTACATCTGGCAAAAACCCCCGTTCGAAACACGCCCGGTGGGCAGGCCCTGCTGGCGCTGCTTGTAGTACTCAGTGCGGCGGGTGTGGTGCTCAATTTTTACCGAAACCGCTTTGTCGACTGGTCGGTGCGGTGGCCAAAAATAGGGCGTTACAACGCCTATTGGGCCATTATTGGACACTATAGCCATGCTGATATGGCCGTCACGTTCGGGCTGGCACTGCTGCGCAACGTCACGTTTTCGGCCCAGCTTTTTGCCGCCTTTCGGTTATATGGCATCACTCTCCAGCCGCTGGATCTGGCGGCGGGCGTGGGGGTTATTTTTCTGGTGAAAACCGTAACGCCTGCCTTCAACTGGCTGAGCGATCTGGGAGTACGTGAAGCCGCAGCCCTCTGGGTGCTCGCCCCCTATGCCCTGCCCGCCCCCCTGCTGCTCACGGCCACGCTTACGCTCTGGATCGTCAACATTCTGCTGCCCGTGGGGGTTGGGCTTTTAGTTATCAGCCAGGGAGTGATAAAGAAGTCGTAAGTGGGTTGTATAGGAGTGGCTTGGCGTGGGTTGGCCCTTCGACAGGCTCAGGGTGACAACGAACTTGAATCAACTCAGGAAAATTGTTCAATTGGCCTGTCACCCTGAGCCTGTCGAAGGGCACGACGCGCCAAGCCACTAAAGCGCCAAGCCACCAAAGCGCGAAGCCAATCCGCGCAACTCCTGTACAACTCCCCTAAACCCTATGATTGCACATTTGCTTCTTTTCCTGGCTGCTTTGTTGGGTGGCGGACTTAACGCCATTGCCGGTGGTGGCACCTTCCTCACGTTTCCGTCACTTACGTTTGCCGGGGTACCTCTGCTACAGGCCAACGCTACGAGTACAGTTGCCCTATGGCCGGGCTCAGTGTCGAGCGCCATTGCCCTGCGTCACGACTGGGCCACGTACAAAAATCGGCTGGTGGTGTGGCTGCTTATCAGCTTGCTGGGCGGACTAGCCGGGGCCTTACTGCTGCTCCGCCTCTCGCCCGATGCGCTGGGTAGAATCTTTCCTTATCTATTGCTGTCGGCCACGCTGCTCTTTGCGTTTCGGTCACGGCTGGAGAAGCGGGCCGCGGCCCCTAAACCGGTAGCAGGCTGGGTGCAGGGCATAGTACTGTTTATAGTTGCCGTGTATGGCGGCTTCTTCGGTGGGGGTATTGGTATCCTGTTTATGGCGGCGTTCAGCCTGCTGGGTATGCGTGACATTCACCATGCCAATGCACTTAAAACACTGCTGGTCAGCGTCATCAACGGCATTTCCATCGTCACCTTCATCATATCAGGTGTAGTGGTCTGGCCATTGGCACTCATTATGGTGGGCGGTTCCATCATTGGCGGCTACCTGGGTGCCCGCTTCGCCCGACGTATTCCCGCTGCCGCCCTCCGCATCGCCGTCATCACCATTGGGCTGGGGCTGACGGTGTATTTCTTTTTAAAATAGTGTGTAGGGAGTGGTGTGTGGCTTTGTGTGGGAGTGGCTTCGCGCATCGGGCCCTTCGACAAGCTCAGGGTGACAGGGCACTAAAACAATCATCCTAATTTGATTCAACGTCCCTGTCACCCTGAGCTTGTCGAAGGGCCCGATGCGCGAAGCCACTACAGCGCGAAGCCACTCCCTACCACTTACTTCGGTTCATCACCGAATTTCTCATTGCGGCCGGTTTTGTCCTGTTCGCCGGTGAGGGCTCCTTTCGCCATTTCAAAGAGCTTCATCATCTTACCACCCGGACGGTCCCAGTATTCACCACCATGCGGCGCCACTTTCACCAGACAAATGCGCGGATCTTCTTTGCCGCCGGGAAACCAGGTTTTCAGAAAATCGTCCCAAAGCTGATCGATTTTGGCCCGGTCTTTCACCACTTCGGCACGCCCCTGCACCGACACGTAGGTTTCAGAGCCGGGATCGGCGAAGCCAAGGGCTACGTTGTTATTGTTTTGAATCTCGGCAATCTTGTTGGAATCGTCGTAGGTGAAAAACCACATCGTACCGTCAGGGTCCATCTGGTGCGTAGCCATGGGGCGCGTGTGGAAATCACCATCGAGTTCCTGAGAGGTCATCATCGTGATCCGGATGTCTTTAATCTTGTCGCGAAGGAGATCGAGTTCCTGCGCTTTGAGGCCTGCGGTTTGTTGGGCTTGCATAAACTATAGTTTGTTTGACAATACCCTACCTAAACTGTGGATCAGTATACATCGCTGACAAAGACTGATTCAGCGGGAAAAGCAGGATTAATGTACAATGTTGCTTACGCCAGTGTACCAGAGACGCGTAAGCAACATTGTACATTGTACATTGCTCATTGTACATTAACCCTCCCCTATCTTGCCCGCATGATTTGGATACTCTGGGCCCTGGCCATTGCCTACGCTGCCATGACGCTGCTGCTTTGGCAAACCTGGCTGCGCATACCCCGCTACGTACCCACGCCGTTGCCAGACGCCCCCCTCCCCCGCCTGACAGTAGTTATTCCCGTCCGGAACGAAGCCACTACCTTACCCCATCTGCTTACCGACCTAAACGGACAGGATTACCCTCATTTTGAGGTTATTGTGGCCGACGACGCCTCGACCGATGCAACCGCTGACCTGGCCCGTACCTACGCCCAAACGGCCCGATACCCGCTCTCGGTGCTGTCGCTGCACGATGACCCGCTGGTGGCTTCACCCAAAAAACGGGCTATTGCCCAGAGCATCGCGCAGGCAACGGGGCAGCTCATTGTTACTACCGACGGCGACTGCCGGGTGGGGCCGCACTGGCTGGGGCTACTGGCTCGTTTTCAGGCCGAAACCGGGGCCAAACTCATCAGCGGTCCGGTAACGTTTACAACCAACCGTACTGTTTTTGGTCAACTGCAAACGGTAGAATTTGCCAGTCTGATTGGTGCGGGAGCGGCCACGATGGTGCTGAAAAATCCGACCATGTGCAACGGCGCTAACCTTTGCTACAGTAAATCGGTTTTTGAGGAAGTGAAGGGGTTTGCGGGTATCGACCAGGTGGCATCGGGCGACGATGAACTCCTGATGCACAAGATTGCGGCCAAATTTCCGGGGAGTGTACGGTTTTTGAAACACCCCGACGCGATTGTTGAAACAGGCCCCCACGCGTCGCTAAAGGCGTTTTATCAGCAACGCAAGCGGTGGGCGGGCAAGTGGCGGGCCTATTCGTCGCCCTTCCCGACGCTGCTGGCGGTGTTTGTTTTTCTGTGTAATCTGACGCCCGTCGCCGCGTTGGTGGGTGGACTGCTGGGCTATTTCCCGGCGAAAGCCGTGCTGGGCATTGTGGTGTTGAAATGGGTGCCCGAAGCCTTATTTTTGGGCGCGGTACTGCTCTTTCTGGGTAAGCGAAAGGCGCTGTGCTGGATTCCGCTTACCCAGTGGTTATATCCCTTTTACGTCGTCTTTTTCGGCCTCGCCGCCCAACGCCGCGGCTTTGTCTGGAAAGGACGGAAACTAAACTGATTTACGATTTGGGATTTACGAATTACGATTTATTGCTTACGCCAGAGCAGTCATTCGCTGGCGTAAGCAATAAATCGTAATTCGTAAATCCCAAATCGTAAATTCCTTCTCATGCCCCTATTCCTGCACAAGTCTAACTTCCTGTTTCGCACCGTGTATCCCGATTTCTGGTGGCGAATACCCGTGACCGACGGGCAGGACCCCACCATCTACCTCACCTTCGACGATGGGCCGATTCCGGGGGTGACAGAGTTTGTGCTGGGGCTGTTGGAGGAATACGCCGCGCAGGCCACGTTTTTCTGCATCGGCGACAACGTGCGCAAACACCGCGACGTGTTTTACAAGGTCATTGAGGCAGGGCACATGGTGGGCAATCACACCTTCAATCACCTCAACGGCTGGAAAACCCACGACGAGGTCTATTGGGCCAATATCCGCAAGTGCGAACGGCAAATGAACGTACCCACGCCGCTGTTCCGGCCACCCTACGGACGCATCAACAAAAGTCAGGCGGAGGGTATCCAGAATGACTACTCGGTAGTCATGTGGGATGTACTGACCGGCGATTTCGACCAGAGTTTATCACCCCAAACGGTGCTGCAAAAAAGCATCCAGTACACCGAGCCGGGGTCTATCGTGGTGTTTCACGATAGCGTTAAGGCCTGGCCAAATTTGCAGTATGTGCTGCCCCGCTACCTGGCCTATTTTGCCGAACTGGGCTACCAGTTTCGGGCGTTGCCGGTGAAGAAAAACGCCAGCCGCCCCCTCATTCTGCCGCGTTATGCCTGACCGGCCACAGGTGTCTGTTTTGGTGGCCGCACGAAACGAGGCCGCAACCATCGAAGCCTGTCTGCATGCCCTGACCGCGTTGAACGGCCCTGCTGGTGGTTATGAAGTTCTCATTGGCAACGACGCATCAACCGACGAAACGGCCCCAATTGTAGCCCATTTTATTGCCGACAAACCCCGTTTCCAGCTCCTGGACATTCCCCCCGGCGATACGACGCGCCTGAACGGCAAAGCCCGCGTACTGGCCGAACTTGCCCGCCACGCCACGGGCGAATTTCTGTTCATCACCGACGCCGACGTGCGCGTACCACCCACCTGGCTTACGGGTATGCTGGCCGAATTTGGACCGGAAACGGGCATTGTCACGGGCACTACGCTCGTGGCGGGACGGTCGATCTGGGCGCGGCTACAGGCGTTGGACTGGCTACTGGCATTTGGCCTCATCGAGGTAGCCACCAACCTGAAATGGCCCATCACCGGGTCGGGTAATAACATGGCCGTACGGCGTACCGCCTATGATGCCGTGGGTGGCTTCGGGGGACTGCCGTTTTCGGTGGTTGAAGACTACACGCTGTTCCAGGCCATCGCGGCAAGGGACTTCGGGTTTGGCCACCGCCTCCGGCCCGACGTTCTGGCCGAGACCTTGCCCCCACCAGACGCGGGGACCTTTTTACAACAGCGCAAGCGCTGGATGCGTGGGGCGTTTGCACTGCCGCCGTTGCTGTTGGGTGGCGTGCTGTTTCAGTACCTGCTTGTGCCTTTCCTGCTCCTGTTGGCCCTTTTTGCCCCGAAACTGGCCGCGCTGATCTACCTCGGCAAGCTGCTTTTCCAGACCGTAATCCTGTTCTGGACACTGGCCCGCACCAACCAGCAACGCCGCTGGCCCGACGTATTTTTATTCGAGCCGTACCAGGTTATTTCAGGCATTGCGTGCATGGTGTATTACCTGTTGCCGGGTCCGGTGCGGTGGAAAGGGCGAACGTATACATAGCGTGAAAGGTGGCTGCGCTAGTGTATAGAGGGCACGGGTTGGCTTCGCGTTGTGGTGTGGCTTCGCGCGTCGGGCCCTTCGACAGGCTCAGGGTGACAGCCCATCCTATGCAGTTCAGGTATGTTGATTCAAGTTCGTTGTCACCCTGAGCCTGTCGAAGGGCCCGCCGCGCGAAGCCACACCACAACGCGAAGCCACACCACAACGCGAAGCCACACCACAACGCGAAGCCACACCACAACGCGAAGCTACCCCATCAATTTAACCAACGAATCCCCTCAACTGCCGGGCAGCAGTACCCGGTCAATGACGTGCACAACGCCGTTGGTGGTCAGGATGTTAGCGCGGGTGATGGTGGCGGCATCGGTGCCGTTACCAAGTCCGGTGAGGCGCAGATCACCGCTGACGTCAATGGCTTTTCCACCCAGCGTCGGGATCTTACCCGGCTTTTTGGCGTCGCTCGATACCACGATACCCCCCGAAACAGGGTATGCTTCGGGCACGAAATTGGTCGAGAATACCCGCCCCTGCGTTACGTGATACTGCAGAATAGCGGCCAGTGCCGCTGGCGTGGCAGCATTGATGTCGGCGAGGGTTTTGTAGGGCGTAGTCGTTTTGAATGCATCGTCGGTGGGCGCGAACACGGTGAGTGGTCCGGCCCCCGACAATGCCCCTGCCAGGTTGGCGCGGGTAACGGCCGCCAGCAGGAAGGTGAAGTTGGGATTACCCTTTACGGCATCGACGATGGTACCCGTAGCCGGCACGAGCACATTATCAATTATGTGCATGACCCCGTTGGTGGCGCCGATGTCGGGCAGGGTCACGCGGACACCATTGACCGCCACGGCGGGCTGCCCAAAATCGAACTTCGAGACATAGGCCGTTCCGTTGAGCGTGGCCGTTTCGCGGTTGATACCCACCGGCACATCGGCTGAACGCACCACCGTACTGAGTACGTGGTAGCGCAACACGCCGCCCAGCACGGCGGGGTCCATTTTGGCGATAGCCGCCGAATCGATGCCCGCCGCCGCAAACGCCGCGTTGTTGGGGGCAAACAGGGTCAGGTTGGCTCCCGACAATGCCTGCGTGAGGTTGGCCCGCGTAACGGCCTGCGCCAGCCGACTAAAATTCTTGTCGGACGTGACAATCTCGACCAGGCTTTTGGTGCCCGGCGTGGGCGACGGACTGCCAAACGGTTCCTGTTTATTACAGCCAGCCAACACCAAGCCGACCAATAAACTACTGTATATCAATGCGTTGATTTTCATAATCTGCGAAGAATGGGCTTGAAAGCAGCCTGCTTAAGTAGCAGGCTGCACATGGCAATTAATAACCCGGATTCTGGGTCAGGCGGGCGTTCAGGTCGATTTCGTTTTGCGGAATGGGCAGCAGTTCGTGTTTGCCCACCACAAACTTGGTCCCCAGCACATCGCGGGCGATACCCCAGCGCACGATGTCCTCGCGGCGGCACTGCTCAAACGACAGTTCCAGGCGGCGTTCGTTGATGATCGACTGAAAAAGCTGCGCCCCCGTCGACGCTGTCAGGGCAGGCAGTTTTACCCGCGCACGCACCTGATTGACCGCCGCCACGGCTTCGGGCGAGAACGTGGTACCCTGCTGATTAAGCGCTTCGGCATACATCAGCAGCACGTCGGCATAGCGAATCACGCGGATGTTGATCGACGACCCCTGATACTGACCGATATCGTCGCCGGTACCGCCGGGCGTCAGGTTCGAGTATTTACGGTGCTGCCAGTCGGTGCGGGGGTAGGGCGTAGCTTTTTTCTCCGGGTACCAGGTGTCGCCGGGGCCGAACATAACCAGCCGTTTGCGGAGGTCGTTGTCGGGGTAGGCCGCCACAATAGCCGTTGACGGGCTGGTGTTCTGAAATGCCGTGATGCCGTATTCAATGGCCCGGAAGGTGCCCTCGCCAATGCCTGTTCCGTCGTTACCCCAGTTGCCGGTGCCACCCGTGCGGTCCTGCCCGGCAAAAGACACCTCGAAGAGCGACTCTCTGTTGAACTCCACGTATTCACCCGCCGCATTGGTTTCCACGAAATTATCGCTATAGTCGGGCATCAAACCCAGCTTGGTCGGGTTGGCCGTGGCGTAGTCGACCAGTTCTTTCAACTTGCCGGCGGCCTCGGTAAATTTCTTTTGAAACAAATACGATTTACCCAGCAACGCCTTGGCCGACAGGCGCGTTGCCCGGCCCAGGTCATTGCCCGTATAGGCTTCGGGAAGGGCCGCCTCAGCGGCTTTCAGGTCGGTTTCTATCTGTGTCCAGACGGCTGCTGGCGTGGCCCGTTCTTTCCCACCCGATTCGGTCGAAAACGTTTTGAGTTGCAGCGGAACGCCGCCATAGTTGACTACCAGATCGAAATAATACAGTGCCCGCAGAAACTGGGCTTCGGCAGCCAGCCGCTTGGTGGTGGCCGAAGCGGGCAGACGCACCAGATTGTCGAGCACGAAGTTGCTGCGCTGAATACCCCGATACAGCCCCCGCCACAACGACAGTACCGTATCGCTGCTGGCATTGAAACTGTAGGCCGTCAGCGTTTGCCCGTCGGCATAGAGGGGGTCATTACCCCGGATGTCGTCGCTGAGGAGGTCGAAGAGGAAGAAGTATTTGCGCTTGTAGGTGTCCTCCTGTTGCAGGGCTGCATAGATGGAATTGGTGGCGTTGATGGCGTCATTTTCGCTCGTAAAGAACGTACCCACCGACAGCTGATTGGGATTGGTGGCGTCGAGGAACGTGTCTTTGCAGCTCTGGAACGTACCCAGCACCAGCAGGGCCGCCAGCCCCAAATGAGTGATTATCTTTTTCATCGCTGAGGTGTTTAGAAAGCCAGTTGAATGCCCGCCAGGAACGACCGGGCTACGGGGTAGTTGGCGTTGTCGATGTTGCGGTTCAGGTTCGAGCCGTAGCTGGGGTCGCCCGCGTTGGGGTCCTGCCGGTAGCCCGACCCAATTTCGGGGTCATAGCCGGTGTAGTGCGTGAACGTGAGCAGGTTAGTCGCCGTGGCATAGACCCGCAGGTTGCTCATGTTGCCCAGTTTCGACCGGATGGCCGCCGGAAAATTGTAGCCCACCGTGAGGTTGCGGAGCCGCAAAAACGAGCCGTCTTCAATGTACCGGTTCGATACCTGCCCGTTGTTGGCGTCGTTGGAATTGGCGCGGGGCACCTTGCCATTACCCGGATTTGTCTCTGACACCCAACGGTTTAGCGTGTTGGCGTCGTAATTGAAATTCCGCTGCATGCCCTCCGTCCAGTAGCGGGCGGCGTTGTAAATCTGCGACCCGTAGACCCCGTTAAACTGCACCTGCACGTCGAAGCCCCGGTAGCCCGCCCGGCCGTAGAAGCCGTAGGTGAACTTGGGAATCGGGCTGCCAATCACGGTCTGGTCGGCGTCGTTGATGATGCCGTCGCCGTTGAGGTCTTTGTATTTGATGTCGCCGGGACGCAGGCCACCGCCATAGGTCGAGGCAGAGTTACCGTCGGCGGCGTTGGCGTAGTACAGGTCCGAGTTGTTCTGGATGATCCGGTCGACCACCAGGCCGTAGAACACGCCCACGGGTTGGCCCACGGCGGCGCGGGTCAGAAACCGGTTCGAGTTGGAGTTGTCGGCCCCGCCGGGCAGAAACGCCGTCTGGTCACCGTTGAGGTTGAGCGACAGCACCCGGTTGTTGACAAACGAGATGTTGCCACCCAGGCTCCAGTCTATGCCGCCGCTGTTTTGCTGATACTGCGCGGCCAGTTCAAGCCCCTGGTTCTTCACCCGCCCCACGTTGAGCGTTGGCCGCCCGTCGATCCCCGTCGAGGCCTCGATGGGTGCCTGAAGCAGGATGTCGCTGGTGACTTTATCATACAGGTCGATGGACCCCGACAGCCGGTTGCTGAAGAAACCGAAGTCCAGGCCCACGTTGGTCTGGGCGGTGGTTTCCCACTTCAGGTTGGCCGTGGCGGCGTCAGACACCGTGCCCCCGCCCGACACGTAATTCTGTCCAAAGAGGTAGCGGGCGTTGATGTTGATCGTTTGCTGGTAGCGGTAATCGCCAATGTTCTGGTTGCCGATCTGGCCCCAGCCCGCCCGTAGCTTCAGTTCGCTCAGGGCCGGGATGCGGTTTTTCATGAACGGCTCCTCGCTCACCCGCCAGCCCAGCGAGGCCGACGGGAACACACCGTAGCGGTAGTCGCGGGCAAACCGGCTCGACCCGTCGCGCCGCACATTGACGGTGAGCAGGTAGCGGTCGTTGTACTCATAATTGATCCGGCCCAGCAACCCCACCTGCCGCGTTTGGCCGTTATTGCCGTTGTAGAGCGTAACGGTACCACCCGCGTCGGCCACCCGGATGCGGTCGCCGTCGGGGAAGCCGAGTTTTTGCGCCTCGAAATAGGTGCGGTTTTCGCTCCGCGCCACGTAGCCACCCAGGACTGTGAAGTAGTGCTTGTCGATGCGTTTTTCGTAGCTAACCGTGTTTTCCACCAGCCAGCCTACGCTTCGGTAGTCATTCTGATACAGCGAGTTCTGCCCCGGTGCGCGGAAATCATACGAGCTGGAATAGTAGACGGGGTTGTAGTTGGTGGTGGTGCCCAAATACAGGTTCACCCCGGTATTGAGCCGGTATTTCAGGCCCGGAATAAATTCGTATTCCAGAAAGGCGGTGCCGTAGCCGGTGTAGGCCAGATTGCGGTTGTCATTGATGATCAGGTCGCGGAGGGGGTTGCCGGCATCCTGCCCGTCGCGACTACGTTCGTTGCCGTTGAAACCCAGCGTGTATTTGGGGTTCAGGTTGTAGATAGCCAGTGCCGGTGAGGCCTTGGTGATGGAGGCCGTGGTGCCGCTGGTGCCGCCGATGTTTTGCAGGCGATTTTCTTGAGCAAAATAAATGGTCGAGCCAATTTTAAGCCGCTTGTAGGTAACGTCGCCGTTGATCCGGGCCGAAATACGCTCAAAATCGGACCCCTGCACAATGCCGTCCTGCTTCAAATACCCCACCGACGCCAGGATACGGGCGTTTTCGCTGCCCCCGGCCACCGTCAGGTTGATGTTGCGCAGGGGAGCCGCCCGGTACACCGCCCGCTGCCAGTCGGTGTCGATGCGCTGGCCCCGGCGGGTCGAATCGTAGGCGTCGTAGAGGGGCAGGTTATCCAGGTTGGCCAGCGACGGCACCCGCTCCGACCCCACCTGCAAAATATTGCCCGGCCTGCCCGACAGCCACGCGCTGCTGTTGTTATCGGCCGTGCCGTTGTCTTTGGCGTTGTTGCTGACGGTAGCAAAATCGCGGGTACCCAGCAGGGGCAGGAATTTGATGGCCGACTGTGAGCCATAATAGCTGTCCAGTGTAATAGTGGGTTTGCCTGCCTTGGCCCGCTTGGTGGTTACGATCACCACGCCGTTGGCACCCAATACCCCGTAAATGGCCGTGGCCGACGCGTCTTTCAGCACGTCGATACTGGCAATGTCGTTGGGGTTGATGTTGTTGATGCTGCCGGGATAAAATCCGTCGATGACGTAGAGCGGGTCTGAGTTGTTGATCGTACCCGTGCCCCGCACGTTGACCTTCACACCGTTGCCGGGCACCCCCGAATTGCTTTGCACGTCGACCCCCGCAATACGCCCCTGCAGGGCCTGATCGGCGGTTTGGATGGGTACGTTCTGAATGGTTCTGATATCAACCGAGCCGATGGCCCCCGTCACGTCGCGGCGTTTTTGTTCGCCATACCCCACCGATACCACCTGCACTTCGTTGAGCGTACGGGTATCGGGCAGCAACTGCACGTCGATGGTGCTTCGGTTGCCCACGGCGATTTCCTGGCTGGCGTAGCCCACGAAACTGTAGATCAGGGTGGCCGTTTCGGGCGCGTTGAGGGTGTATTCGCCGTTGGCGTTGGTGGTGGTGCCGCGGGTGGTGCCCTTAATCGACACGGTTACGCCCGCCAGACCCAGCCCACCTTCGTCGGTGATGCGGCCTTTGATGGGAATGTCAGCTTGTTGATACATCCGACCAAGCGGATCGGGACGTGGTGTGGCCGAGAGGGACACAGGCCTGAGCACAACTAGCCCAAGCAGCGCAAGCGGTACCAGGTACTGCTTCGTTTGCATAGCGTTGACAGTTTAGGGTAAGGAACTGACTACCACAGAATATACCGGCGAGCAGGCCAATCAACGGGCGGTACACGAGGCACGCTCGCAGCTATCTGATTTCAGGTAAAGGGTGGCTTAACTCTGCTTTTCCCATAAATTTTGTTGAATAAAGCACATTTGACTAAAAAATTTGAATTAATGAACTGTTTATCAGCCATATACATACGATAAAAATAGCCAGCTAAGCCATCCGCCGTGTTTGCTGTTTGGTCTAGTTCATTCTTATAAGATGAAGGGAGATTGTAGTGTAGCTAGGCGCTTTGGTGGCTTCGCGCTACGGGCCCTTCGACAAGCTCAGGGTGACAGGGCACTAAAACAATCATCCTAAGTTGATTCAACGTCCCTGTCACCCTGAGCTTGTCGAAGGGCCCGTATCGCGAAGCCATCAACAGCGCGAAGCCATCAACAGCGCGAAGCCACCAACAGCGCGAAGCCACCACAACCTTCATTCATTTTATAAACAGGCTCCTCAGCCCGACCTTACCGGGCATTGCCGTTTCTTTGCAGCATGTTAACCTTCATCGACACACACGCCCACGCTTACGACGATAAATTTGAGGCCGACAAACTCACCGACGGCCAACCCCACGGTACCCGCGACGACATGCTACAGCGGGCCTTCGCGGCGGGTGTTTCGGAAATCTGGATGCCCAACTGCGCCGCCGACACCATACCCGGCATGATGGCCCTCGCCACGCAATACCCCGACCGCTGCCGACCCATGATGGGCCTCCACCCCACCTACGTGAACGAAACCGTTGACTCGGAACTGGCTGAGGTAGAAAAACAGCTAAACGCGCATCCGTTTCTGGCCGTGGGCGAAATCGGGCTGGATTTTTACTGGGACATGACCTTCGTCGATCAGCAGTTTATGGCCTTCGAAACGCAGTTACGCTGGGCCGCTGAACGGGGCATGTTCGTCTCGCTCCACACCCGCTCCGGCCACGACCGCAACGCCATGATGGAAGCCGCTGATCTAATTCAGAAATTAGCCTTGCCAGCCCCAAAAAGTGGCATACGGGGCATCTTTCACTGTTTTGTCGGCACCCTCGACGAAGCCCGCCGCGCCATCGACATGGGCTTTATGCTCGGCATCGGCGGGGTAGCTACTTATAAAAACGGTGGCCTCGACAAGGTCATTCCCCACATCGGCCTCGATCATCTCGTACTCGAAACCGACGCTCCCTACCTCGCTCCCGTCCCTTTTCGCGGCAAACGCAACGAACCCGCCTACGTCCCCTACATCGCCGCCCGCCTCGCCGACATGACCGGAAAGAGCGTAGACGAAGTGGCGGAGGTGACAACGCGAAATGCCAAATTAATGTACAATGTATAATGAACAATGAACAATGTTGCTTACGCTAGAGCAGTTACGCTTGCGTAAGCAACATTGTTCATTGTTCATTATACATTGTACATTCTCTTCTCTTCCTCCCCCATGTTCCAACTCAACAAAGCCGAAAACCCTGTGGGGTCTGTGCTGGTGATCTACACCGGTGGCACGCTCGGCATGGTCTACGATTACCGCGCCGGACCCGACAAAGCCGGGCAATTGCGCCCGTTTGATTTCAGTCAGGTGATGGACCGCGTGCCCGAAATTCAGCGGCTCGACTTCGACGTGTCGCTCATCACGCTCGACCCCATCATCGACTCGTCGGATATGAAACCGGCGGTGTGGGTGCGGCTGGCGCAGGCCATTGAGGCGCACTACAACGAGTTCGACAGTTTCGTGATCCTACACGGCACCGACACGATGGCCTATACGGCTTCGGCGTTGAGTTTCATGCTCGAAAACCTGGGCAAGCCCGTGATCCTGACCGGCGCGCAACTGCCCATCGGCGTGGCCCGGACCGACGCCCGCGAAAACCTGCTGACCGCCCTCGAAATCGCCGCCGACCGGCCCGACGGTCGCCCCGCCGTACCCGAAGTGTGCATCTATTTCAACTCGCTGCTGCTGCGGGGCAACCGGGCCAAAAAGCGCGAGAGCGTCCATTTCAACGCCTTTCACTCCGAAAACTACCCCCACCTGGCCATGGCCGGGGTACGCATCGAGTACAACCGCCCGTTCATCGCCCCCGCCGACGTGTCGCACCCGTTCAGCATCCACACGGTGATCGACGCCAACGTGACGGTGCTGAAGCTATTCCCCGGCATCACGCCCGCCGTAGTCAACGCCATTTTGGCCATTCCGGGGCTGCGGGGGCTGGTGCTGGAAACGTTCGGGTCAGGCAACGCCCCCACCGATGCGTGGCTATCCGAGGCTCTCAGCGCGGCCATTGGGCGGGGCTTAGTGGTGGTCAACGTGTCGCAGTGCGAGGGCGGGCGCGTGACGCAGGGGCAGTACCAGACCAGTTCGCGCCTCCAGGAAATCGGCGTGGTGAGCGGGGCTGACATGACCACCGAAGCCGCCATTACCAAGCTGATGGTGCTACTCGGCCAGTTCCCCTATCCCGGCACCGTAGCCCAGCAACTAGGCACGTCGCTGCGAGGCGAAATGGCTAATTAGGCACCTTAGTTAGAGTACGTTTCAATCTTGTGTAGCTGCTTATCCCGTAGGGATTTAACAGCGTAGCGTCGGTAGAAAAATGGCCCTGAAGCGCGTCTGCGTGCCGTAGGTACGCCACTGGTAGCGTACCGATGGGACGAGCAGCTACGCAAGATTGACATCTACCCCCTTAGTTAGGTAGGCTGGGCCGCTGTCGCAGAATCCGTTAATGTCTCACAACCGTTCAATTACTTTGACCTGAATAATCGAAACATTTTTTGCCATAGCGTTGCGTAAGACAGACCAGAAAGGTATGATTGTAGCACCGTCAGCCACTGGTCGAATCAGGAAGTAAAGGTATTGGCAAAACACCTGCACTTAATGCTCTACCCGCTGATAATCAGTGCGATCAACGTTAAGCTAAGTTTCGTACTCTAACATGTTGAGTGTTTGCTTGTCAAGTGCTTGCAAATTAGCGTCTTGGCGACTGTTCGTTCGGCAGGTTTCGGCTGACAGCGTGAATATCAAAATAAAATTCACATCAACACTTGCTTAGTCAATGGAAATCGTAATTTTTATAGTTATTGTCGGTGTTTTAAGCTATCTGTACCTAGAAGAAGAAAAGCGAAAAGAAAGGCAAAGATGGGCAGAGTGGTGGGAGGAAGAACGAGAAAGGCAAAGACTTCAAACAGAACGCGAAAAGCAAAAAGCTGAATGTTTGCGCCAACGAAGAATAGATGAGGAAAAAGAGCGAGTAAGGCAGCAGGCCGAACAGGAGCGTAGAGTTCAGCAGGATGAAACCGCAGAAAGAGAACGCGAGGCTGCACAAAGATCTAAACAAGAAGTAGAAGCCCGTAGAAAGCGGGAAGCCGAACAACAAATACAAGCCCAAATCCAGGCTACAGAAAGAGCGAGAGTAGAGAAAGAAAAAACCCAAAGAGCAGAGCGTCAACTTTTACAACTCAACCTTTCCTCTGAACGAAAAAACAATTACGAAAAATTCGCGCAGGTTTTACAAGAAAACAGTATATTGACTTTGTATCATTTTACAGATAGGGCTAACATCTCATCAATCAAAGAGAATGGAGCCTTGCTATCTTGGTGGTACTGTGAACAAAATGACATTAATATTCTTAAACCAGGTAGCGATGAGACTTCTAAAAGTTTAGATCGGCATTATAACCTTCAAGATTACGTCCGGTTAAGTTTCACACCTAACCACCCGATGATGTATGTAGCCAAGTTGCAAGGTAGAATACAAGACCCAGTTGTGCTGAAAATCAATCCAGAGATATGTTTTTTTCAAGAAACGAAGTTCTCTGATATGAATGCCACCAAGACAGGCCACAAGTGCGGCCCGACTATAGAAGACCTAATGCGGATCAGATTTGCAGTTGTCAAACAAAATACGCATTTTAACCTGTCCGATGAGGATAAACCGCACTATCAAGCCGAAGTATTGGTTAAGACTCGTCTACCAATAGAATGGATTACGAACATTAATGCTTTTTGAGATGATATTCGTTGACAGCAAAAAAAAGTCGGAAAAAACATTGCAGAAGCTGTACCCTAACGCAGTTATCGCCGACGTAACTTCTAAAGCTCCCACTGCTTTGGTAAGACTTAGTCCCTTCTATCCACACGGTAATATTCCTGTTCCGTTCTCCAACGGATTAACCTCACAATCCGTAGAAGGAGTTTGGCAAGGTCTGAAAGTATTTCAGGGTGCAGATATAGACATTGCAATGTTTCACAACAGTTCAATGAAAAATATCAAACGAACTGTAAGAACATTTGGTATTCCTTTAGGCCACCGAAAAGGAGTGAACAGCACAGAGCTTCTGCCATACCTCGAAGCACGTATCCAAATCTACTTACCAACATATCGTTGGGTTTTAGAAAATAAGGTAAAGGTTATCATTGATAAACTTAGGGTAGCGAGTCAAGAAAAGGATATTGTATTATTGGATTATGATACCAATGAAGATGTTTTTAATCCTAAAAAACCGCTTTCTCACGCCCAACTGATAAAGATGTATGTTGAAGGTAATTATCCTTCGACTGATGTACTACTTTCAAAGTTGAAGGCGCAATCAAAAAAGCTGGAACCCAAAGTTGAAAGAGCCGAGTTAGCAGTAAAAACGAAATCAAAACAGAAGCCGGTTTCTAAGAAGCCACGTGCCAGCAGCGTGAAGACCCCTAAAACGAAAGCTGACGAGCAAATTGCTATTCCTTTCTAAGTCGTTCGCTCCGAGTGAGCAGGTCACGGGCGACAGTCAGCAGGCCGCAAAGTCAGGTTTTTCAGCCCAATGCCCCCATGCGTAAATATCTCGCTACGCTCGACATCAACTCATGGGGGCGTTGGGTGGACAGTAGAAGCAGTAGTTCGGTCGCTCCGGCGACAGGCCGCACGTCTCGATAGGTAGGCTTTAATTCGTTCGGTGGGTTGCGGCTGATAAGTCGCACTTTAGCGTTATGGAGTTCTAACACAGCAAGTTCAAATGCCCAGTGACCAAGAGGTATCATTTTTTGAAGTATTTATGGAAAAACTTTTCGATGACAAAGTAAGGGTTAATCTTGAATACGCCCATCACCAACAGGATACTTATGAGTTCTATGATAATTCAGCTCTCGAGGAATTTGCAACAGTTAGAAACAGACTGAATCATTGGTTCTCAAAATATCCCGATGGTGCAAAAAAGCAACTAAAGCGTGATTTGCAATCAAACTTTGATTCTGCTTTCTTTGAACTTTTCGTACACGAGCTTTTTACAGAGCAGGGATTTTGTTTAACTACTCATCCTATAGTGCCAAATTCTACCAAGAATCCTGACTTCTTAGCCAAGAAAGGTGAATTAGAAATATATCTAGAAGCAAAGGTGGCCACTGACGAATCAAATGAGGAAAGGGCGCTAAAGGCTAAACAGAACATAATCTATGATGCTATCAATCAAATAAACTGCCCTGACTACTGGATTAGCATCAGAGAAATAACCTTCTTATCTAAGAAGCAAGCTAAGCTTGGCAGAATTAGGCAATCATTTGAAGAAAATATAAGTAAGTACGGTGCGCTTCTGTCTACTGAAAGAGAAGATACCTACTCTGAACGACAGGAGAAATACATAACCTACGCAGATGAAAATATTAAAATCGTCATCTCGTTATGGCCATGTTCGATTAAAAAGAGCCGCCCCATCGGTTCGTATCTCGGCGGCAGTTATATGGGTGGTTGTGAAGAATCTATAAGAAGTGCGATAAAGGCGAAAGGCTACCGGTATGGGAACCTTGATAAACCTTACATCGTCTGCATAAATTCTTTAAGCTATAAGCACACCCGTACCGAAGATGTCTATGATGCCTTATTTGGCCGCCAAAGAGTTAAATTATTTGAGGATTTAAACAACCTAAATCAGGAGCTAACGGGCAGCAACGACGGGATTTTTGATCAATCTTCTAAACACTCATATTCCTCAGTTTCAGGAGTATTTGTAACGAGAGTGTTTCCATCTAATATACACCTGGCTAATCACTGGCTGGTTAAACATCCATTCTCAAACAATGAGTTTGACTTTAATAATCTTGCGCTAAGTTTTATTCAAGTCAGTGGGAATAGCCTTAAAGAAGTGCCAAAAATGACAATAGCCGATATTATGCAGTAGGGCGACTGTCTGACAACAGACCGTACATCCCGAAGGAGTGTTCGCAGCCAACCTAGCCAGTATGTAAAGGTTCAGGTACGTTAGTTTTAGTGAGTTGTGCGCCTATCATCAACGCCTGCGGTCGTTGGGGCAGGCGCACAACATCCATTTCCAGTCTGCGAACGAACGGGCCGTTTAGGTGGGTTTGGCGCTTGACCGCGTAGAAAGCGCTTTGGCTGTATCTTTGAAAAGGGTTGTTAGCTCCAGACCACCTGTTCATCGTTATTCCATTCATCATGCGCCTTCTGCTGCTCAGTTTACTCATCGTTTGCCTTTGTGCCCTCACCATTCGTAGCCTCCATGCTCAGCAAAAGCCCGCCGACGCGCCTTTGGGTTTTGAAGAATATGACCCCGTTTCAACGCTGAAAGTGCCTGAGCACAAGATCACACGGGCCAAATACCCGTTCATCGACGTGCACAACCACCAGTGGAACATGGACGACGCCAGTCTGAAACCGCTGCTGAGCCAGATGGATAGCCTCAATATGGGCATCATGGTCAACCTGAGCGGGCGGGCCTGGGGGTCAGAGGCGGAATCGGACAAGTTTTTTACAAAGTCGCTGGCCAATATCAAGCAGACCAACACGCCCCGGCTCATCTTGTTTACCAACATTCTGTTCGACGGCATCGGCACGCCGGGCTGGACGGAAGCCTCGGTGAAACGCCTGGAGGCCGACGTGAAAGCGGGTGCCCACGGCCTGAAAATCTACAAGAATCTGGGGATGGATATCAAAGATGCGGGCGGCAAGCTGGTGGCCATCGACGACCCACGCCTGGACCCCATCTGGGCCAAATGTGGCGAACTGGGCATTCCGGTACTGATTCACACCGCCGACCCGAAGTCGTTCTGGGACCCGATGGACCGCTACAACGAACGCTGGCTGGAACTGAAACTGCACCCCAGCCGGAAGCGGGGAGCCAACTCGGTAAACTGGGCCAAACTGCTTGACGAACAGCACCATATCTTTCAAAAGCACCCCAAAACCACGTTCATCAACGCCCACATGGGCTGGTACCCCAACAACCTCGGCAAGCTCGACAGCCTCATGCGGGTATATCCCAATATGATGCTCGAAATTGGCGCGGTCATTGCCGAACTAGGCCGTCAGCCCCGCGCGGCGCACGCCTTTTTTGTGAAGCATCAGGACCGCATCGTGTTCGGTAAAGACAGTTGGGTACCCTCGGAATACGCGACGTATTTCCGCGTGCTGGAAACCGCCGACGAATATTTTCCCTACCACAAAAAGTACCACGCCTTCTGGCGCATGTATGGCATGGCCCTCCCCGACGAGGTGCTGAAAAAAGTGTACTACAAAAACGCCCTCCGCATCATTCCGGGGCTTGATAAGCGCTTGTTTCCGAATTAAGTTTAAAGTTTAAGCTGTAAGGTTGCTGACGCATGGCCGGAACGCCGGACCGCCTTACACCTTGAACTCTCCCTCTCCTATGCGATACCTCATCCTCCTTCTCCTCCTCGCCACCTCGCCCGTTTTTGCGCAGCATGAGCCACCCGTGCGGGTTATTTTCGATACCGACATGGGGCCTGACTACGACGACGTGGGGGCCATTACCATGCTCCACCACTATGCCGACGCGGGCAAGGCCGAGATCCTGGCTACGGTAGCGTCGAGCAAATACCCGCGTGTGGGGCCGGTGCTGAGTGTGCTGAACACCTATTTGGGTCGGCCCAACATACCCATCGGCGTGCCCAAAGGCTGGGCCGTGACCGATGCCGATAAGCAGCACTGGTCCGACACGCTGGTGGCCCGCTACCCGCACGCGCTGAAGTCCAACGACGACGCGCCTGACGCCGTGGCCCTTTACCGGCAGATTCTGGCCAAACAGCCCGACCGCAGCGTAACGGTGCTCACGGTGGGTTTTCTGACCAACCTAGCCAACCTGCTCAACTCGAAACCGGATCAGTATTCCAAACTGACGGGCCGCGAACTGGTAATACAGAAGGTACGGAATCTGGTGAGCATGGCGGGCAAATTTCCGTCGGGCTACGAATACAATGTTATGCGTGATTCTACCGCCTCGAAAACGGTCTATACCCAATGGCCCACGCCGATGCTGCTGAGTGGTTTCGAGATTGGCGAGGCGATCAAAACGGGGCTGCCCCTGGCCCGGAACACGGCCATCAAAAACAGCCCTATCCGCGACGTGTTTCGCATTAGTATTCCGCTGGACCCTAACGATAAAGCCGGGCGCATGAGCTGGGACCAAACCGCCGTGCTGGTAGCCATTGAAGGCCCCGAACCCTACTACAGCACCCAACAGGGCCGGTTAGTGATGGGGCCGGGCGGCAGCAATACCTGGGACAGCACCGGCAAAGGCCATGCCCATCTGGTCGTGAAACGCCCCCCCGCCGACGTGCAGGCCCTGATCAATGGGATGATGATGCGGTAAGGTGAAGGGGGTTCAACGTTTAAAGTCCAATGTCTAAAGTTGCTCCGCGATCTGTGTAACTCGCGGAGCAACTTTAGACATTGGACTTTAAACGTTGAACTACCTCCTATTATCCCCCCCCTCCATCATGCTCAGGTAGCTGTAGTAGCGGCTTTCGGCGATGTCGCCATCCTCTACGGCGGCTTTAATGGCGCAGCCGGGCTCGTTGATATGCAGGCAGTTATGAAACCGGCACTGGTTCAGGCGGTCTCGCATTTCGGGGAAATAATGAGCAATCTCCTCCTTCGACGTTTCGACCAGACCCAGTTCTTTGATGCCCGGTGTGTCGATGATAAACGTGTCGGGCGTCAGTTCAAACATCTCGGCGAAGGTGGTGGTGTGAACGCCCTTGTTGGCAAACGTCGACACTTCGTTGGTGCGCAGGTCGAGCGTGGGGGCAATGGCATTTACCAGCGATGATTTGCCCACGCCCGAATGCCCCGACAGCAGGGTGATTTTTCCGTTCAGCAAGTCCCGGAACGCTTCGACGCCATCGCCCTTCGTGGCCGACGTAGCCAGGGTGTTGTAGCCGATTTTTTCGTACATATCCTGAATTTCGCGCTGATGATCAAGCCCTTCGTCGTTCAGAATGTCGGTTTTATTGAAGACTACCGTGGTCGAAATACGAAACGATTCGGCGGCCACCAGAAACCGGTCGATGAAGCCGAGCGAGGTGCGGGGCAGGGTAAGCGTAGCCAGCAAAACGGCCTGATCGAGGTTGGCGGCCAGGATATGCCCATGCGCCGTTTTGTGCACCGACTGCCGGATGATGTAGTTCTCGCGGGGTTCGATGTCGTAGATAATCGCCGTATTTTCGGCTTCGTCTTCCACGTCATACTGCACCCGGTCGCCCACGGCAATGGGGTTGGTAACCTTCAAATCTTTTATTTTGAATTTTCCTTTGAGCCGGGCATGGTAAATATGTCCGTCTTCACTGCGGAGGTCGTACCAGGAACCGGTCGAGCGTATGATTAAGCCTATAGACAAGGGTTGCGAGCGTTACTGTAGATGACTGCTGCCACTGGCAAATCCCCGGCAACAACCAGTATGGGGGTAACTCATTCTGGTAAGGCAATGGTTTCCGGCACCCTAAATACTACACGTTTGCCCGCCTGAATAGCACCTTTCCTGACTAAAAAAAATACGCAACCAACCAGCCAGATATACTTAGTATGTCATAAGAATTAGTTTATATTTGTTACCCCACGCTATTATGCGATAACACCTATGTCAGTCGAAAAGACGAGTACCCGCTGTGTTTGGTTGGTTGACGATGATGATGAAGATCTGTTGCTCATGCGGGCAGCGTTTAATAGTGTGGACCCCGGCATCGAGATTAGGACCATGGCGGATGGCGACGAATTACTGCCACAATTGCAGCGCACTCAGCCGTTTCCAGACCTGATTTTAATTGACCTCAACATGATTTATGTTGACGGATTTGAAGCGCTCAGGCAAGTACGGGCTTTATCACAGTTCAGTCATTTACCGGTTGTTGTGCTCACAACGTCCAGCAACGTAGCTGACCGGCAGAAGTCAACCGCGCTGGGGGCCGATGATTTTCATACCAAACCTGACAGTTTCACCGATTTAGCCCAGCTGGCGCGCGACTTAACGCGCCAATGGTTGCCCGAACCACTCGCTTAGCTATGCTCACTACGCCATTATCAGCCACAAGCCAGTCTGTTGTTGACCGGTATAATGTTACCATCACTGGCCAGGGCACCCAGCCCATGCTATTTGCCCATGGCTTTGGCTGTGACCAGAGCATGTGGCGGTTTGTGGCCCCTGCTTTCGAGGCCAGTTATCAGGTGATTTGTTTCGACTACATCGGCCACGGACGCACCAGCATGGACGCCTACAACCGCGAACGCTACGCCAGCCTGCACGGCTACGCGCAGGACGTACTCGATATCTGTCATGCACTGGACCTGCACGATGTCATCCTCGTGGGGCACTCGGTGAGCGGCATGATCGGTGCTTTGGCGGCCATTAACGAACCGGACCGATTTAGCCGGCTGGTTATGGTAAGCCCGTCGCCCCGGTACATGAATGACGAGGGCTACCATGGTGGTTTTGAACGGGAAGACATCGAAGAGCTTCTCGATACCATGGACGGCAATTTTTTTGGCTGGGCCACCTCTACTGCCCCGGCCATTATGGCCAACAGCGAACGGCCTGAGCTGGGCAACGAACTGGGGCTTACGTTTTGCCATACCGACCTGGAAGTAGCCCTGCAATTTGCCAAAGTCGTTTTCTATGGCGATAACCGCAAAGACTTGCCGAAGCTGCAAACACCTTCGCTTATTATTCAAACGCTGGAAGACATCATTGCGCCGGTTGAAGTGGGCGACTATATGGCCAACCACACGCCCAACAGCACACTGCATGTGATCGACGCCACCGGCCATTGCCCCCACATGAGCGCTCCCAACGAAACCATCCAGTCTATCGAGCAGTACCTTCGTCAACTTAATTAGGGAACTACGCTTAGGTCATGCACGAAATAACGGCTCTTCTTCCATGTGGCATATTCGTAATGGATGCAGAGAGCAGATTCGTATCGGTCAACCCATTTGCTTGTGAACTGACAGGCTACCATGCCGATGAATTAATTGGCAAGCGAATGGACATTCTATTGAGTGTGGCCAGCCGGATTTATTTCCAAACCCACATTTACCCCCTGGTTACCCTATACAATAGTGCCAACGAATTGTATGTGACGATCCAGACCCGGCAGCGGGTGCCCATCCCGGTACTGCTCAACGCTGCTGCACATACAC
The DNA here is from genome assembly GCF_017353185.1 of Fibrella rubiginis. Taxonomy (GTDB): domain Bacteria; phylum Bacteroidota; class Bacteroidia; order Cytophagales; family Spirosomataceae; genus Fibrella; species Fibrella rubiginis. The sequence goes on from NZ_JAFMYV010000004.1 coordinate 322,164, forward strand.
ATGAGGGTCAATTGCTGATCTACTTCACGTTTATACCCGTACACCAGCGGCGGTTGTATGAAAAAGAAATACTGGCCGCTAAAAAAGCCGCCGAAGATGCCCTGCTGCGCAACGATGAGTTGCTGAAATTACAACAGCGGCTGGAACAGCATCAGGCCGAACAGGACCGGCAACTGAGCCAGCTTCAGCAACGCAATAACGAACTGGAGCAGTTCAGCAAAATCATCACGCACGACCTCCAGGAACCACTCCGCAAGATCAACGTCTTTGCCGGTTTGCTGGATAACGAACAGCCCGACGCGCTAACGTCTATGGGCAATACGGCCCTGACCGGCATTGGTAAAGCCAGCAGTCGGCTGCGTACGCTGATCGGCGATCTGCAACTCTATTTTACCCTGACAAGTCAGCAGGCTGAAATTGAGTCTATTGACCTTCAACCTGTTATAGAAGATATCAGTCAGGAGTACGAATCAATGGGGGTGCACTTCGACCTGAAACCGCTGCCAACGGTGGTCGGTAACAGAGAGGGGCTGACTAGTCTGTTCAGGCATTTGGTCGACAATGCAGTGAAGTTCCGGCAGGTGGGTGATACCCCCGCCATGGTGCGCGTGAGTGGCACGGTGGTAGGCCATAACAGTTTCCGCACCACGCCAGACAAATACAACTATGTGGATTACGCCCGCATTACGGTCAGCGACAACGGCATTGGGTTCGATAATCAGCAGCGCGACGAGGTGTTTAGAATCTTGAAAAAGCTGCACCCCCGCACGCCGGGTATGGGCCTGGGGCTGGCTGTGTCAAAAAAAATCGTCGAGTTGCATAATGGTCAGATTTCGGCGGAATCGGCCGTGGGGAAGGGTACCAAAATTACGGTGTTGCTGCCGATAGCGTAGCTTTACATCATGAAATTCCTGCGCATCCTGCTCAAAGGGTTACTTGGGCTGCTGGCCCTTGTCGTGCTGTTTCTGGCCGTCAGCCTATCGCCCAACGACCATACCCCCTACCAGCAAACCGAGTTCTACCGCCAGACCAAGGCCCGGCTCGACAGCCTGCCTGCGCTGCCCACACCCAAAACGGGTATCCGGGCGGGCTGGGCAAAGGCGAACCTCACCCCCGCCTACACCACCCCCACGGGCGGCTACGGAGCGCGGCAGGGCAAGCACTGGACCACCGTGGCTGATTCGGTCTGGGTGCGGGCCATCGTCCTCGACAACGGCAACGGCCCCGTAGCCATCGTGGCGTCGGATCTGCTCATTACCCCACCCAGCGTGAGCGAGCAATTGCGCAAACGCCTGCCGGAGGTGGGCCTGCGCTGGGAGTCGGTTTATTTCGGCACCACCCACAGCCATAACAGCCTCGGCGGCTGGGCACCGGGTCTGGTGGGTAATCTCTTTTCGGGTAGCTACGACGGGCGCGTTGTCGACCACATCACCAACACCATTCTGGCCGCTTTAAAAAAGGCAAAAGCCGTTTTGCAGCCCGTCAGCGTGGGTTTCCGGGCTGTAGATGCACCTCAATTTGTGTACAACCGCCTCGATGAGACCAAGCCCGTTGACCCGTTTTTCCGGCTGGTGCAACTAAAGCAAACGGGTGGCGCGGGCCAAACCGCCACGCTCTGCACCTATTCGGCCCACGCCACCATGATGGACATGTTCAGCTACCAGTACCTCACCCGCGACTGGCCGGGGCAGGTGGTAGACGGTCTTGAGCGCGAAACAGGTGGCTTTGCCCTGTTCATGGCCGGGGCCGTGGGCAGCATGGGTCCCAAAGGACCACCCACGGGCAAGGATTTTCCGCTGGTGAAACAGTACGCGTCGGAGATGATGACCCGCCTGAAACCCGAACTGACGCAGTTCCAAACGGGCACCGACAGCACCATGGGCCTGCTTACACTACCCCTTACCCTGCGCGACCCCGCCCCCCGTATCATCGGCGACTGGCGCATCCGGCCCTGGCTGTTCCATGCTATCTACGGCCGCTACCCGTCTGATCTGAAAGCCCTGCGCCTCGGCCCGGTTCTGCTGCTCGGCACCCCCTGCGACTTTTCCGGCGAACTGCTGCCTCCCCTGGTAAAAGCCGCTCAGCAACAGGGGCTTAACCTGATCGTGACCAGCTTCAACGGCGGCTACGTGGGCTACATCACCCCCGACGCTTATTACGAAAAAGATGCCTACGAAACCCGCGTCATGAACTGGTTTGGCCCCCAGAACGGCGCTTACTTCTCTGAGATGATGGGGAAAATGATAGAGAAGGAGAAGTGAATTATTGTTTGATTAACAGCATCTTAACTCAGATTTATAAGCCGCTTAATGTCTACAGTTGTTACAGTCTATACTTTTCAACGCACAAACGATGTAAGCGCTATGAAACTGACATTACTCCTGCTATTCGTCTGCCCTCTTCAACTATGGGCACAAGCCGACAGTGTGCAAACCCTGCGGCGGGAAGACCTCAAACTCATTGAAAGCGAGCTGCAGCCAGCCTACTACGGTCGGTATGGTACTACGGTTCGGTCGCAGTATATGTATGACGGGCTGGACATCAAGGCCAAGCAACTAGCTCCCTATATCATGGCCTCCGGTGAACCCACGGCCATTCAGGAATTCAACAAGTATATCAGCAACCGGCACACCGGCGGCTGGCTCATTGCTGGCGGCATCACAGCCATGCTCGTAGGTACGATAGTTGGCACGTCCAACAGCCCCGTCAACGTTCAAAAGCCTATAATATGCCCAACAGGCATGGTATGCTATGGAACTAGTTCAGGATCATCGGGACCAGTCTACGCCGGGGGCATTGTTGGCTACCAAAATGGTGTTGATTCGCAACGTGAAGCGGCCGTAAGTGCAGGATTACTTACCGCTTTGACCGGATGTATCCTGACGGGCATCGGCTGGGGATTGTATACTCCCGGCAAGCACGTCCGGAAGGCGGTACAGTTTTATAACCGGGCATTGAAGCAACGGCAGGGCATTTCGTGGCAGTTGCAGCCCTATTCATCCTACAGCAGTGCAGGGGTTGGATTGGCAGGGCGGTTTTGAATCTATGTCTAGCGGAGCGTTGCTCCACTGTGTGAACGAGTATAGCTAATATTCACACAGCGGAGCAACGCTCCGCTAGACATAGACCTTTACCCCTATTTTCTTCCGAAAAACGTCCGCCAATGCCCGCAAGCCCCATCCTTCCGTGCGGCGGTGGCCGATGGCGATGACCGCCATGCCCGTTTCATCGACAGCGGCCTGCGTGCCTTTTCGGTATTCGCCGGTGAGGTACAGACCTACGCCGCGCTCATGCGCTTCCTGTACCAGGGCCGGGTTCATGGCTCCCACCACCGCCACTTTTTCCGGCACCCGCACCGACCCAAATTCGGCCCGGTCGTAGCCACCAAACAGGCTGTCTATCAACTCGGTCCAGTTAGTAAACGAACGGGACGGAACCGTTCCCATCATGCCGATGGGGCGCGGCGGCAGGTGGGCATCGGCAAGGTCGGGAGCCGTTTTATAGCCCAACGTTTCCAGCTCAAAAAGGCCCAATGCAGCCGCCATTGGCTTGTTATAGCCCGTCGTCAGGGTTTCGTCGAAGGGCAGGTGATGATACAAAACGCCCACGTTGGGCGGCAGCGCAGCCTGATTGAGCTGCCACGGACGGTGGAGCCATAGCGCATCCAGGTTATTTTTTTGCACCCAGTTACCCACCTGCGGCGGGGGTTCCAATGCCAGACCAATTCGCTCAACAGGTCGGTCTGAGGGCACGTAGATTCCTCCCTGCTCACTGACCGGAAATTTATCAGCGCCGAGTTCTGTTCTCAGCCAATCGTCAATATCGTGTAGGGTCATCTGGTTAAGCTATGAGGGCGCCTTTACATCAAACGGATTATTAGCTAACCTGTCAAGAAAAGTCACTAAGTGGCCATCAGGAACGGCTAGCAATACGGGCGCGGTCCGGGTTCGATTCCCGTATCGGTCACCTACCGTTTCCTCAATCGGGCTGGTAATCACCAAACTATTCCTGTACGTTTGTATCGTTAATTGCACCGCGCCCTGCGGTCGCCAACGCCGATGAAGCTCACCTGCTAATTGCCTTCGGGCAATCTCTTCCTGCCAGAACCTGCCGCCCTCCGGGCCGCGCTGGCTATGTCTATCCATTCATGTATCATCGGTAGCTGCCCGTGGGCGGCTCAATTTCCTCTTGTCTCCAATGACCAGAATCATCCGGTTATTACTGGCTGCGTTGCGCGGCACAGAAACCAATTTTACGTCCGGCAACATCAACCGGGCTATTTTCATGCTGTCGGTACCCATGATCCTCGAAATGGTCATGGAAGCCCTCTTTGCCATTGTCGACGTATTTTTCGTGGCTAAAATTGGCACCGAAGCCGTGGCTACTGTGGGCCTGACCGAGTCGGTACTCACGCTGGTGTACTCCATTGCCATTGGCCTAAGCACCGCCGCTACGGCGCTCGTGGCGCGGCGCATCGGCGAAGAAAACCCCGACGGAGCCAGCAAAGCCGTAGGACAGGTGATCTTTATTTCGCTCACCTTCGCGGTGCTCATGGGCGTTCCCGGCCTGGTTTTCGCCGACGACCTGCTTCGGCTCATGGGGGGCGATGCGCAGCTTATTGCCAACGGCAGCGGCTACACGCGCGTGATTTTCATGTCGGCACCGGCGATCATCCTGCTCCATACCCTCAGCGGATGCCTGCGCGGCGCGGGCGACGCCTCTGTAGCGATGCGGTCGTTATGGCTGGCCAATGGCATCAACATTGTGCTGTGTCCGGTGTTCATTTTCGGGCTGGGGCCGTTTCCCGAACTGGGCGTGATGGGGTCGGCGGTGGCGACTACGCTGGGGCGGTCGGCTGGGGTGCTGTACCAGTTTTATGCCCTGGCAAAGATGAATGGCCGTGTTTCAATCAGCCTGACCTCGTTCGTGCCCGATTTTGGCGTGGTGAAAACCTTGCTTGGTCTGGCGGCGGGCAGCACCGGTCAATTCCTGATCGGGTCGGCAAGCTGGGTGTTTCTGACCCGGATCGTATCGACGTTTGGCGCTGACGTGGTAGCGGGCTATACCGTGGCTATCCGCATCTTCGTCTTCACGATTTTGCCCTCATGGGGCATGGCCAACGCGGCGGCTACGCTGGTGGGGCAGAACCTGGGCGCGGGCCAACCCGACCGTGCCGAAACGTCGGTGTGGCGGGCGGCGTTCTGCAACCTGCTGTTCCTGCTGCCCATCGGCCTGTTGCTGTACCTATTCGCCGAAAACGTGGTCGGCTTTTTCAGTCATGACACGGCTGTGCTGACCATCGGCGCGCAAAGTCTGCGGGTCTTCTGTCTGGGTTTTGTGTTCATGGCCTACGGTATGGTGGTGACGCAGGCCCTCAACGGCGCGGGCGACACCCGTTCGCCGATGCTCATCAACATCCTTTGCTTTTGGGTAATCGAGATACCGCTGGCCTACGCCCTGGCCAACTGGCTGAACTGGGGGCCTTCGGGCGTATTCTGGTCGGTGGCTATTTCCGAATCGCTGCTGGCCCTGGCAGCGGTCTGGGTGTTTCGGCGGGGCCACTGGCGCACCGTAGCCGTCTGAGTGGAGGAGAGGAGTGTGCGGAGTGCTTCGCGCTATAGACCTGATTCGGCTGGCACTTCAACTACGCTCCGGCTCAAAGCCAGTCGTTGCCACGTTGTCTTTTGGCCGCCGATGTTGCTTGACTCTGCCGTTGTATGCCGTTGTCGCCGTTGTCGCCGTTGTCGCTTGGCTCCAGCCGGGGGCGCCCAGCCGAGTGACAACAAAGTTGATTCAAGTTCCCTGTCACCCTGAGCTTGTCGAAGGGCACCGAGCGCGAAGCACTCCGCACACTCCTCTGGCCAAACTCAAACTGAAAATTCAAAACCCTTGTTAATTAACTATATGATCGACAACCATAAAAACCCTGAAACCGCTGTGCTCGTTGCCGTGGCTACGCAAAAGCAGACGGCTGCACAGACGCGTGAATACCTCGCCGAATTGGCCTTCCTGGCCGAAACGTCGGGGATTATAACGAAGAAAACGTTTACCCAAAAGCTCGAACACCCCGACCACCGGACGTTTGTGGGTAAGGGTAAGCTGGACGAAATAAAGACCTACATCCTGGCCGAACCCGTCGACACGATCATCTTCGATGATGACCTCTCACCCGCGCAGGTGCGGAACCTGGAGGCCGAGTTTACGGATGTGAAGGTGCTGGACCGGAGCCTGTTGATTCTGAACATTTTCTCGATGCGGGCGCAAACGGCCCAGTCACGGGTGCAGGTAGAACTGGCTCAGTACCAGTATCTCTATCCACGCCTGACCAAGATGTGGTCGCACTTAACGAACCAGAAAGGGGGCGTTGGGATGCGCGGTCCGGGTGAGACCGAACTGGAAACCGACCGTCGGATTGTGAAAGACCGGATTGCGTTTTTGAAAGAAAAGCTGGAGAAAATAGACCGGCAGAGCATGACCCGCCGCAAAGAGCGTGACCGCCTCGTGCGTGTGGCCCTGGTGGGCTATACCAACGTGGGCAAGTCGACGCTGATGCGGGCTTTGGCTAAGGCCGATGTGTTTGCCGAAAACAAGCTCTTCGCCACGGTTGACTCGACCGTGCGGAAGGTGGTATTGGGCAACATCCCGTTCCTGCTGACTGACACCGTTGGGTTCATCCGCAAGCTGCCCACGATGCTCATTGAGTCCTTCAAATCGACCCTCGATGAGGTGCGCGAAGCTGATATTCTGCTGCACGTAGTCGACGTGTCGCACTCGTCGTTCGAGGAGCATATTGAGGTTGTCAACAAGACCCTGGCTGATCTGGGCGTGGCCGACAAGCCGACGGTGCTGGTATTCAACAAAGTAGATGCGTTTGTGCCGAAGGAAGAGTGGGCACCGGAGTTTGACGAAGACACCGAAGGCGAAGTGCCCGTAGAAACGCGCCGCAAGACGGCCCTGGAGTACCTGAAGCGCACGTACCTGACCAAACAGGCTGAGCACGTGGTGTTTGTGTCGGCCCAAACCCGCGAGAACATCGACGAGTTGCGTGTGTTGCTCCACGATATGGTGAAACCGCAGCACTTCCAGATTTACCCCAACTGGCTCGACGTACCCCTCCTCGAATCAGCCACCCTCGGCGGCGACAATCAGACCAAAGAGGAATTGCCAACAAAGCAGGAAAGTTAATCGTACGTGGCTACGCGCGGGTTGGCTTCGCGCTCTAGGCTACGCGCCGCGGGCCCTTCGACAGGCTCAGGGTGACAGCCCATCTGATGCAGTTCAGTCAACTTGACTCCATTTCCCTGTCACCCTGAGCCTGTCGAAGGGCCCGCGGCGCGTAGCCTAGAGCGCGAAGCCAACCCACACGAAGCCGCACTATTTTTATGGTTGCTCTGACTACCCCATTCGGAACAACCCCACTTTTTTCGCATTTTTGCACCCGCGTCGGGTCAACCACCCGGCGTTTTTGTTGCCACATTGGCAATCAGGCACTGTAGTTCAACGGATAGAACCGCAGCGGCGGACCGAGGCGTTTCCTAAACGCTAGATCCGGGTTTGTTAAGTGTAGAGAGTAACCAGGCACTGTAGTTCAACGGATAGAATAGGCGTTTCCTAAACGCTAGATCCGAGTTCGATTCTCGGCAGAGCCACGAATGAAAAAGCCCCTCAGCTTGTGATGAGGGGCTTTTTTATTTGCCTAGATGTTTAGCCATTATTATGATATGCTCGACTATGGCGCTTTAATTCTTGCACTGCTTCCTCTTTCGTTAGAAGCCCTAAGTTCTCAACGTAATCATTGATTACAACTTGTAGCATCTCATCGGCCTCCGACGCTGTATTGCCGTAAGCAGTCAGATTGAGTGACGGTATGAATACTACATATTGGTTTCCAGATAGGAAAAGCAATCGGCTCAAACCAGCATAGGTGTCTTTCCGTATTGGATCGAATTGGGACAATTCTTCTTGCCAGTTCTCCATATGTCAACAGTCAGGGCTCTAAGATTTTTGTCATCCCGACGACAGGAGGGATCTACTTTCCTAATGCGTAGTTGTGAATCGGGAAAGTAGATCCCTCCTGTCGTCGGATGACAAAATAAAATGACAAAAAACGCTTGAAAGGCCGCAAAACCCACCCCTAATCCGCTACAGCAATCGCCACCATGTTCACAATTTCGCGGACGGTGCTGCCGAGTTGGAGGACGTGGACGGGCTTGCGGATGCCCATGAGCACGGGGCCGATTTTTTCGATACGGCCAATCTCTTTCAGCAGGTTATAGGCAATGTTGGAGGCCGCCAGGCTGGGAAAAATCAGGACGTTGGCGGGCTGCTCGGCGAAGGGCGAGAACGCGTATGATTCGCGCATAAGCTCCTGATTGAACGGTAAGTGCGCCTGCATTTCACCATCCACAACCCAGTCGGGGTGGCGGGCCTGCAAGATGGCTGTGGCCGCCTGCATCTTCTCGGCATCGTCGCCGGTGGCGCTGCCGAAGGTGGAGTACGACAGCAGCGCAATGCGGGGCTCAATGCCCAGCCGGCGCACGGCATGGGCGGTGGTTTCGGCAATCTCCACGATCTCGTCGGTGGTGGGGTTCATGTTCACCGTGGTATCCGATAGGAACAACGGCCCGAACCGCGACAGCAGCACATACATACCCGACACCTTACGGATACCCGGCTGCCGACCAATCACCTGCAGGGCGGGCCGGAGCGTTTGGGGGTAGTTGCGCGTGAGACCCGAAATGAGCACGTCGGCCTCACCAATTTCCAGCAGCACGGTGCCGAAATAGTTGCGGTCGCGCATGAGGTTATGGGCTTCAACCAGGGTCAGACCCTTACGCTTGCGTTTTTCGTAGAGCAACTGCGCGTACTTCTCCCGCACTTTATCCTGCTTCGGCGACCGGTGGTCGATGATCCGCGTGTCGCCAAGGTTCATGTTGTGTTCGGCGAGCATCTTGTTGATTGTCTGTGGGTTACCAAGCAAAATGGGGATGGCCATTTTCTGTTCGCGCACCTCAGCCACAGCCCGGAGCACACTCAGGTTTTCGCCGTCGGTGAAGACTACGCGCTTGGGCGACTGCTGGGCCTGCCGCGTCAGGCGACGGATAAACGAGTTATCGAGACCCTGCCGCCTCGAGAGTTGCATGTCGTAGTCGGCCCAGTCGGTGATGTATTTCCGCGCCACGCCCGAGTCCATGGCGGCCTTCGCTACGGCGGGGGCTACGATGGTCAACAACCGCGGATCGGTGGGTTTGGGCAGGATGTACGTCCGGCCAAACACCAGGCCATCAGTGCCGTAGCTGCGACTAACCGCCTCTGGAACAGGCAGTTTAGCCAGTTTCGCCAGGGCACGTACGGCGGCGAGTTTCATGGCTTCGTTGATTTCGGTAGCCCGCACATCGAGCGCACCGCGGAAGATGTAGGGGAAGCCCAATACGTTGTTTACCTGATTCGGGAAGTCGGACCGGCCCGTAGCCATAATGATGTCGGGGCGGGCGGCGGTGGCGGCTTCGTATGTGATTTCGGGGTTGGGGTTAGCCATCGCAAACACGATAGCACCGGGGGCCATACTCCGAATCATGTCTTGCGAAACGACCCCGCCCACGCTCAGGCCCAGAAACACGTCGGCCCCCACCATGGCGTCGGCTAAGGTGTAGCCCTCCGGGTGGCGGTCGGTGGTGTATTTGTACTGATTGCCTACCAGGTTGGTACGGTCTTTGGTCAGCAAACCGTCTTTATCGAATACTGTAATATTCTCCGGCGAGACCCCCAGATCAACGTAGAGGTCGAGGCAGGCAGTGGCCGCAGCACCGGCACCGTTGACCACCAGTTTGATTGTATTGATCTGTTTACCAGCTATTTCCAGGGCGTTCAGCAGGGCCGCGCCAGACGTAATGGCCGTGCCGTGCTGATCGTCGTGCATGACGGGAATGTTCAGTTCGGCCCGCAGTCGCCGCTCGATTTCGAAGCATTCGGGGGCTTTGATATCCTCCAGGTTAACCCCGCCAAAGGTGGGTTCCAGGATCTTCACGGTGCGAATAAACTCCTCTACGTCGGTGGTATCCAGTTCAATATCGAACGCGTCGATGTCGGCGTATATTTTGAAGAGCAGGCTTTTACCCTCCATCACCGGCTTAGACGCCACCGCACCGATGTTGCCTAAACCCAGCACGGCAGTACCATTACTGATGACGGCCACGAGGTTGCCTTTGGCCGTATAATCATAGGCCCGTTCGGGTTGATCGGCGATGGCGAGGCAGGGTTCGGCTACCCCCGGCGAATAAGCCAGTGACAGATCGCGCTGATTCTCCGTCTCTTTGGTGGGGGTAATTTCAATCTTTCCGGGACGGCCCTTGGCGTGGTAATGCAGGGCGTCTTCGCGGAGTTTATTAGCTGAAGAAGTGTTCATAAAGGCAGTTCAACGTTCAATGTCTAATGTCCAACGTTGCGCTGCTGTCACACAGTTTGGGGCCGAGCCGACGCACATTGGACGTTAGACATTAAACATTGAACAATAATGTACTGTCAAAATTACACCCTTCCCGGCCTTAAACGACCACTTTTTCAAGTTTCTCTACCTCGCCGAAGGCGCGGGTCATGGCGGTACGGTCGAAGGCTTTTTCGTTGTTGGCGAGCCAGATGGTGGCCACACCGTTGCCGATAAAGTTGGTGATGCTGCGCGCCTCCGACATAAACCGGTCTACCCCCAGCAGCAGGGCCAGGCCTTCTACGGGGATCACGTTGATGGCCGTAAGCGTACTGGCCAGGACCACAAAACCACTGCCCGTAACACCTGCGGCCCCTTTTGAGGTCACCATCAGGATGCCGATGATCGTGGCCAGCTGTTCCCAACTCAGCTGAACGTTGAAGACCTGCGCCAGAAAGATCGTGGCCATGGAGAGATAAATCGTGGTGCCGTCGAGGTTGAACGAATAACCCGCCGGAACCACCAGCCCCACTACTGATTTAGCGCAACCCATGCGTTCGAGTTTTTCCATCAGCGAGGGCAACCCCGCCTCTGAGGACGACGTACCCAGCACGATCAGCAGTTCTTCACGGATGTAGCGCAGGAAGCCCAGCAGGGGCACTTGGCACGAGCGCAGAATAAGACCCAGCACCCCGAAAATGAACAGGGCCATGGTGGTATACACCGTGCCCATGAGCTTAGCAAGGGGTAGCAACGTACCCAAACCGAACTTGCCGATAGTGTAGGCCATACCGCCAAAGGCACCGATGGGAGCCAGCAGCATTACCTTGTGCAACCCCGCGAAAATGACCTTCAACAGCCGATTCATCACGGTCACAATACGCTCACGGCCACCGTATTGACTTAAAATAATACCGATCACGATGGCCGCAATCAATACCTGCAGCGTAACGTTGTCCATCAGAAATTTCCACCAGCTGAACGCCTGGGCGGTCTTGGTGTACTTGGAAATATCACCTCCCTTTAGTGCCGACGTCACCACGCCATTGCCGGGGCGGATGACATTGGCCACGACCACGCCGATGAGCAGGGCCACGGTGGTCACGACTTCGAAATAAAGCAGGGCCTTAGCTCCTACTTTGCCCACCTTTTTCAGGTCGCCCATGCTGACGATGCCGAGCGTGATGGTGAGGAAGATGATGGGGCTGATGAAGAGCTTGACGAGGCTAATGAAACAGCCACTCAGAAACTCACTGATGGTAGCTCCGATGGTGAGTTCCTGCCCCATGAACCGGCCTTTGATGGGCGCATCCAATATGGGCAGCAGGGCCAGATCAGGCCGAAAATGACCCAGCAACACGCCCAGCGTGATGGCCGTGAGTACCCAGAACGTGAGGTTCGTGACGAGTTTTTTCATAAGAGACAGGACGGGTTTTTTGACAGGATGATCAGGATTTCAGGATTGGCAGGATTGGCAGGATTGGCAGTCGTTGTCGCTTGGCTCCGCCGGGGGCGCCCAGCCGAGTGACGTGTATCTGAGGGCCTCCGGCCCGTAGCTTGACGTTGAGTCCCGTTAGCCCAACTGTTCTAAAATCTGAGTACGGGCCGGAGGCCCTCAGATATACGTCACTCGGCTGGGCGCCCCCGGCGGAGCCAAGCGACAACGAAGGACAGGAAGGAGTTTTGACAGGATGATCAGGATTTCGGGATTTACAGGATTTTCTCTTTGCTGCACAGCAGTTAGCGGTAGTAAAAGAGAAACTCTGTAAATCCTGAAATCCTGGTCATCCTGTCAAAAAAATAATCCCGCAAAAGTCATAGCAAATAATAGATCAAGTAGATACCTAAGAATGAAAGCGGAATGCCGAGGCCGACCATTTGGGCAGCCAGGGACGGGTTAAGGTTGTATTGCGTGGCCAGCACGGCGGCGGTGTTCATTGGCCCAAGCGCGGATCCCAGCACACAGAGGTCGGGCATCCAGCCGCGTTGACCAAGCAGCAACTTGTAGACAACGAACACCAGCAACGGAGCCAGCAGCAATTTATAGCCTAAACCCAGCAACAGGGCGTTTTTATGCTGCTTTGGCACTCGAAATCGGATTTGCATGCCTACCGACAGCAAGGCAATAACGGTAAACGGGCTACTCAGTTTAGTCAGCAGATCACGCACAAAAAGTGGATGAACGTAGCCCAGGCCGTTAGCCAGCAGGGCCACCACAAACGCCAGAAACGGCGGAAACCGGACCATATCACGCAGCATTATTCGTACCGAAGGTTCCTTTGCCGCCAGCCAGGAGGCCAGACCCACGCCGAAGGTAACGCAGATCACAAATGTCCCCGCCTGACTCATCAGGATACCCGCCTCCAGCCCCGCCCGGCCGTAGAGCCACTCGAAAATGGGGAAACCCACAAACGATATACTACTGATACCGCCCGTGAGCAGCAACGCCCCCAGCGTGGCCCGGTCGAAACCAAGCCGATTGCCGATAGTCCAGATGAACGCGCAACCACAACCAAAAACAAGGTATGGAGCCAGTATGGGCAGTAATAACCGACTAGCGAAGTGCAACTCGGCCACGTACAGCAGCGTCAACGCAGGAATGAACACCCCCACCAGCAGCCTGTTCAGCACCAGCGGCGCTGTATCAGGCAACCACCGCCGCAGTGCAACACCAAGAAGGAGGCAAGTCAGCAGGAGAGCGAGGGAAGTCATGTTTTAGTGGGTGAATAGCTTTGCGCTGAAGGCTTGGTGCTGGTGTGGGCTTCGCGCTGGTTGCCCTTCGACAAGCTCAGGGTGACAGCCCATCTAAAGCAGTTCAGTGAACCTGACTCTGGTATCCTGTCACCCTGAGCTTGTCGAAGCGCAACCAGCGCGAAGCCCACACCAGCACCAAGCCTTCAGCGCAAAGCTATCCACTCATTAAAATGTTATCGTGGCGTTGGCGTAGTAGTAGGCCCCATTGAAGCCGAACTGGCTGACGTTGCGGCTGTAGGGAATTTCGCCGTTGGAATAAGCGGCCGAGGTGGCAATGACTTTGTCGGGGTAGACGTCGAAGATGTTGTTGCCGCCGAGTGAGATCGACAGCGTTTTGATGGGATTGTAGATCAGCGTCAGGTCGATCAGGTTTTTGCCGCCGAAGGTTTGGCTTACGTGGGGCTTACCCGCGGGTTTTTCCCAGGCCGTTACCTCACCGAAGTACGACGAGCGCACGTTCAGGCCCACTTTGCCGTAGCTGTAACCCAGGGAAAGCAGGATTTTCTGGCGGGGCTGTGCCGTTTCGATCAGGCCAATGCTCACCGTGTCGATTAATAGAATCGGCTTGGGCGTATCCAGTTGCAGGGCCGCAGGAGTGGCTTTAGTGCTCGTGATCTTGGTCTGGTTCAGCGTGAAAGCCAGGCTGGCGTTGAACCGGCTGCGGGGACTGAAATTGTGCTTATAGCTCGTTACGAAGTCGATGCCTTTGGTGGTCGTGTTGATTGCGTTGGTGAAAAACCGAATCTCACTCAGCCCCGTAAACCGCGTTTTCAGGGCCGCAATGTCCTTTATAATTAGCCGCTCACTCTCGATTATCCGGTCGGTGATGTCGATCTGGTAGGCGTCGAGGGTCACGATAAAATCATTGCCAGCTTTGGCAGTCAGGCCCAGGTTGTAGTTCCACGACGTTTCGGCCTTGGGGTTGTCAATGCCAATTTGTGCCAGGCGAGTGTCGGTGCTGGGCAGTTGTTTGGTTTGCACAATAGCCCCCGACTGCACCGTAGAGGTGGTTTGGCTGTTGAACGTCTGCTGCAGCGACGGTGCCCGGAAGCCCTTGTTAATCGACCCGCGGAGCGACACGCTTTCGCTTAGTTTGACCCGCGCCGCCAGCTTGCCCGACACGTTTGAGCCAAAGTCGCTATAGTTTTCGTAACGCAGGGCAGCGGCTACGAGCAGGCGGTCGCTGAGGTCGCTTTCCACGTCGGCATACAGGCCCAGGTTGCTGCGGGTGGTGTTGGTCTGGTCTTCGGGCGCAATGCCGGGGCGGCCACTCGAACCAGGCGCTTTACCCTTCGTTTTCGCCAGCGGTCCCACGCTATACGACTCGGCACTACCCTGCGCCAGTTCAAACTGATCCACGCGATATTGTCCACCCAGGGCCAGGTTCAACGATTTTGTACCGAAAAGACCCGTGTAGTTCTTCGACAGGTTAGCTTCCGTGGTACTCTGCCCAAACGCCGACCGGCCCACGTAGAAATTAGTGGGCGAGGCGGCCCCCAACGATGGATTGGTGGTGTTATTGGCCCACATGTCGAGGTAGTTGTAGCCGTAGCCGGTGCTGAAATCGAGGTTCCAGCCCGCGCCTACTTTCCGGTTCAGACCCACCACGGTCGAGTAGTCGACGCTGGTGCCGGGCAGTTGGGGTACATACCCATCCGGATAAATTTCGGGCGTCGAGTTGGCGTTGCTGGGCGTAGCATTACGGAAAAACCCGTAGGCCAGAATGTCTTTCCGCGAATAGCCGCCGAAACTGTAGATCGACCAGCCCCGGCTCAGCGGCATGCCCAGGTTATAAAATCCCTGCAACGCTTTGGTCTGGTTGCTGCCATACACGCCCACCGTAAACGGCGACCCCACCGGCCACACACCCCGCAGCCGCCGGATGCTGTCTTCTTTGGCTTTCGTAGCATTGTAGATGTTACCCAGATACGGGTCCGACCGGTTAGTGCCACCCGTATACTGATAATGCATGGTCAGGTTCAGGTAGCTGTTGGGTTTGCCCAGCCGAAAACCGTAATTAACCGCCGCCAGGTAGCCCGCGCCGTCGCCTTTGCTGGTCTGGCCGTACTGCGTTTTCAGGGTACCCACACCGACACTCTTGTTCAGCACCAGGTTTACAATACCCGCAATGGCGTCGGAGCCGTACTGGGCAGCAGCACCGTCGCGCAGGATTTCCATGCGGTCCAGCGCCAGCGAAGGAATGGAGTTCAGGTCGGTGACAACCGTGCCAAGGCCTACCGTCTGATTCAGGTTCAGGGCCGAAAACTGGTGGCGGCGTTTTCCGTCCACCAACACCAGCACTTGGTCTGGCGAAAGGCCGCGGAGGGTGGCGGGGTCGGCGTAGTTGGCCACGCCATTGACGCCCGTCTTGGCCGAGTTGAACGAAGGCGAATTATACTGCACCATCTGCCCCAGGTCTACCTGCCCCGTAGCCTGCAACTCCTTGCTGCTCACCACATCGACGGGCACAGGACGTTCTACATCCGTCCGCGGACGACCCCGTGAGCCAATCACCGTCACTTCCTGCAACAGGTCCGACGATTCGACCATGCGGATCTGCAAGTCGAGTTGATCACCCAGCGTTACCTGCTGATTGGCGTAGCCGATGAACGAGAAAATGAGCACGTCGCCGGGGTTAGCGGCGATTCTGAACTTGCCTTCGCCATCGGTCGTAGCCCCGCGGTTGGTACCTTTAACGGCCACGTTCACGCCCGGCAGGCCTTCATTGCCGGTAGCCGTCACCACGCGGCCGGTATAGGATTGTTCCAATGGGGCGGCGTTGGCTTCGTTTTTTGGCTCCCCTGCCGAGGTAGCCGGGTGAACGCTTAGCAGAATCTGCCCCGCCACCACCGAATAGTCAATAGCCAGGGGCGTCAGCAGCCGGTCGAGCACTACCGACAGCCGTTCGTGACGCGCCGTCAACGACACCCGGCGACTTACCTGAATGGCCGTGGGGCTGTGAATAAACCGCACCTCGGTCTGGTTTTCCAGTCCGGCCAACACATCGCGCAGCTGAACGTTTTCGAGCGTTAGGGTTACGGGTTTGTTCAGCACGTCCTGACTTAAACCGGGCCGTGCCGTAGCAACGGTGATGGCCAGCAATGCCAGCACAAACGGCGCAACGCTCCGCTTCAGGGTGCTTTGCAGCCACAAACGGAAGGGTAAAAAATGATTCATGGTCTTGTTAGTCAACAGGTTAGTAAAGGATTAAAGGTTACAACCGCGTCCGCTGATGAGGATGCGGGTGCCGCGAACGGCGTAATCGGCACCCACGGCGCGGCAGATGAGATCGAGTTGGGTATAGAGGGGCAGGTTGCTGATGTTGCCCGAAAAGGTGCAGGCCGATAGTCCCCCATTGGCCAGATCCATGTCGATGCCGTAGATGTTACTCAGCCGGTCGAGCACGGTAGACAAGGGCACCTCATCAAAGGACAACGCAACAACCGGGGCGGGGGCGTCGGGCACATCGGGTCGGATGGGTTCAGGTTTGGCCACGAGGCCCGTTTGCCAGAGATCATCGCCAAAAACGGTCACTTTCTGGTTGGGCGTCAGCACTACACCAGGGCTGGCCTGCTTGGCCGTGGGGGCGTTGGCAGCTGGCTTTCGGGCAAATACAGAGACTTTACCCGTAATCACGTCAACGTCCACACGGTCAGCGTCGGGGGTGGTTTTCATCCAGAAACTCGTGCCCAGCACCTGCGTCACCACCCGGTCGGTCGATACCCGGAAGGGTCGTTGCGGGTCTTTCGACACGCTAAAAAAAGCACTGCCCGTCAGGTACACGTCGCGGTGGTCAGCGGCAAAGCGGGCGGGATAGCGCACGGCACTGTTGGGCGTCAGCACCACCGAACTGCCGTCGGAAAGGATTAGCCGGAGGGCATGGCTGGTTGTGTTATTTCGTTCAACCAAGCCTGCCGATACGGTTGCCAGCTCGCCCCTGAACTGTCCCGGCGGCACCACAGGCGTGTGGATTGCCCGCCAGCCAAGCCAGCCACCTACGAGCAACGCTGCCGCTGCCGCTGCAACGGTCCAGGACCTGCGCCAGAACGGCGTTCGGCTACCGGTGTTCAGTGGCCGAACGGGCGTTTCGACCAGGGCGTCTGTTGTCGTTTTGGCCTCAATAGTAGCCCACATCCGGGCTTTGATCCGGGATTGTTCATCGGCCGAGAATTGGTAAGCAACCGATTCATTGAGTGAATCATACCATCGGTCAATCAGGCGGAGTTCCTCGTCGGAAGCCTGCCCATCGAGGTAGCGGCGTAACAGTTGTTTGACTTGTGACTGCGTCATTATACAGACCGAATAGCAGGTAAGAGCCATTCATAACCAAGTCGTTTTTGGCGGCAGTTAACCCTAAATAAAAAAGAATATTCGTTGAATAGTTATACAAATGAGCAAGAATATAGAGTTTTTACTTAGAAAAGGATAAGGGGGGATAGTTAGCTACGGTTTTGCTTCGCGCTGTGGTGGCTTCGCGCTCTAGGCTACGCGCCGCGGGCCCTTCGACTAGGCGTCCCCGACAGGCTCAGGGTGACAGGACACTAGAATAATTTCACTGAGTTGACTCAACGTTGGTGTCACCCTGAGCCTGTCGGGGACGCCTAGTCGAAGGGCCCGCGGCGCGTAGCCTAGAGCGCGAAGCCACCACAGCGCGAAGCTGATACTAAACCCAATCTCTACCACTCCCATAGCACCGCCAGCACGACACCATAGGTGCGGAGGTAATTGCGCATGGCCCGGAGCGCATTACCCAGATGATACTCCACTACCTTCTCCGACACGTTGAGGCGGGCGGCAATTTCCGGGATGGTGAGGTGCTCGAACCGGCTGAGGCGGAAAACCTGCTGCGTTTTGTCGGGGAGCGTTTGCAGACCCTGTTCAATAGAGCGAGTCAGGTCCTGAAGGGCCAGCGCATCTTCGGGTTGGGTGGCGGGGTCAGCCATAGACAGGTAGTAGTCTACAAATCGCTCGTGCACCTGCTGCGTCCTGATGTGGTCAATAACGGCGAATTTCAGGGCCGAAAATAAATAGCGGTTTACCTGCGTAATGGCCAGCGTGTCGCGGCGTTGCCAGAGGCTAATAAACAGGTCCTGCACCAGTTCTTCTGCCAGTTCAGGCGAGGCCAGTTTGCGGGCAGCCACCTGAAATAAGTCGGCCCAATACCGGTCATAGAGCTGGGCAAACGCCTGCCGGTCACCGTGTTGCAATGCCGCTACCAATTGTTCATCTGTCTGGACAGATACACTCGTTGGTGCGTTGGGCTTGTTGGCAGGCATAGATCAAAATTACGACGAAATAGGCCTACTTTTTATCCAAAAAAGCCAACACCATCCGAACTGCGAATTGGAGTGCAGGCCGAGTGCCCGGCCTGCACTCCATGGCTAAAACTGACCCTGTAACTCCGGGTACGATTGCGGGGCCAATACGCCGGGTACGTTGCTGTCTTCGGTGCGCGAGGTGATCAACTTGCTGATCGTGTGGCTCTGCATCTGTTTTGCCGGATACGGCTCATGCAGCAGTTGCAGCGCCTCTTTTTCGGTCAGGTTTTCGTGCAGCCAGGCCCGTTCCTGATCGCGGGTAAGCACGCAGGGTTGCCGTTTTTTGGTATTGTGAATAGCGGCCAGTAGCGGATTGGCGTCGGTTGTCAGCAGCGAAAAGGTGGTTAGCACCTCGCCGGTTTCGGGGTCGGCCCAGTCATCCCAAATCCCGGCGATACTGGCAATCGGCTGATCGGTAGTGTTGATGTAGAACGGATATTTTTGTTTGCGCCCATCGGTATGCCATTCGAAGAAGCCTGTAACCGGAATGAGGCAGCGTTGGCCCCGCCCTGCCGCCTGCCGGTACGACGGCTTTTCGTAGATCGTTTCTGAGCGGGCATTGATGGTCTGTGCCCGTAGTTTGTCAGCATCGGTTTTCGATTTTACCCAGTGCGGAATCAGCCCCCAGCGAATGCCCTGAAACCCGTCGGGCTGTTGGCGCGTGATAATCGGGTAGCGCGGAAACGCATAGGCGTTAACGTGGTATTGCGGCCCGGTATGCAGATCGGGCGGCATGGTGGCGCTGAACCTTGTTTCCAGTTCAGGAGCACTTACGGCGAGGGATGTATGGTAACACATATCGGAGCAGTAGACAATGGAGAATGTACAATGAACAATGTACAATGAACAATGGCTGCGCGCACTACACTCAATACGCGCAGCCATTGTTCATTGTACATTCTCCATTGTACATTCTTCATTGTTCACTCCCCACTAGCACCATTTCGGTATTCTACTGTTACTTTGATATGGGAACGCAACCCCTTCCCATATCTTTATAAAGTATGCCTTCAACCGTTCGCGACCTAACCCCCCGGCAAATTGTTGCCGAACTAGATCAATATATCATCGGCCAGCATGAGGCCAAACGCAATGTGGCTATTGCCCTGCGCAACCGCTGGCGGCGTATGAATGCCCCCGCCGACATGCAGCGTGAGATTACGCCTAATAACATCCTGATGATTGGGGCCACGGGCGTGGGTAAGACCGAAATTGCCCGTCGCCTCGCCAAGCTCGCCGACGCCCCGTTTGTGAAAGTAGAGGCGTCGAAATTTACCGAAGTAGGCTACGTAGGGCGCGATGTAGAGAGTATGGTGCGTGACCTGGTCGAGCAGGCCGTGAATATGGTACGGGCGGCCAAAAAAGAGGCCGTGCAGATCCGGGCGCAGCAGATCGTGGAAGACATGATCCTCGACATGCTGATTCCGTCGGTGAAAAGCCCCGGTGTCACCGGCGGCAATCACCTGGGGCTCGAACACCAGGACCAGCAACTTAGCAACGGTGATGCTGACGCGATCACCGACTCAGACGCGGAACTCAACGAGCGTACCCGCGAACGGTTTCGGAAGAAAATTCAGTCGGGCGAACTCGACGACCGCAAGGTAGATATCGACGTACACCAGAACTCGGCTCCCAGCATTGGGGTCATGGGCGGCTCTATTGACGAGTTGTCGATGATGAATATCCAGGAAATGATTGGCGGCATGATGCCCAAAAAGGGTAAAAAGCGCAAGGTGACCATTGCCGAAGCCCGCAAGATTTTGCTGGAAGAAGAAGCCGCCAAGCTCATCGACATGGACGAGGTAAAGGAAGAAGCCATCAGGAAAGCGCAGGACTCGGGCATTATTTTCATCGATGAAATCGACAAGATCGCCACCAACCGGTCGGGCGGCGGGGGTGGTCCCGACGTAAGCCGCGAGGGGGTTCAACGCGATTTGCTGCCCATCGTGGAAGGCTCATCGGTCAATACCAAATACGGCGTCATCCAGACCGACCATATCCTGTTTGTGGCGGCGGGGGCGTTCCACGTCTCGAAACCCAGCGACCTGATTCCCGAATTGCAGGGCCGTTTCCCCATCCGGGTGGAGCTACAGAGTTTGTCGGAGGAGAATTTCTATCAGATCCTGAAAGAACCCCGAAATGCCCTCACCAAGCAATACGAGGCCATGCTGATGGCCGAAGGCGTCACGCTCACTTTCGACGACGACGCCCTGCGCGAACTGGCCAAAATTGCGTTTGAGGTAAACGCCGAAGTAGAAAACATTGGCGCGCGACGCCTGCAAACGGTACTAAGCCAATTGCTCAACGAGTTCATGTTCGACATCCCCGACACCATTCTCAGCGGTTCAACCGTCAGCGTGACGCGGGCATTGGTCCAGGAACGCCTCAACGGCATGGTGAAGAACCGGGATTTGAGCCAGTATATTTTGTAGAGTAAGTCGATACTTGATGTATATCGCACATGGAAAAGAATCGGATAGACCAAATGTGGCGGTATGCTCAGCTGGCTAGGTACAGCAGCCAATCAAACACAGTATCCCAAAGATGAGGCTTAGGCTACGGCCAGCCCCACTAGGCACGGTCACGCAAACTAGTCGACGAGGTAGCTGCAGAGGGTAGGTAACTGTCCCTGCATGACTGGTAAGCGATGGTCATATCTGAGCAGAAGTACGGTATGTTGTACAGACGTGCAACCTAGTCGTTACCAACTACATAGCCTAATATACCTGCTTCGTTAAAATCTATTCAATCAGTTTCCGCTAACAATCGACGTATATACCTGTTCGATGAACAACACCGGGCCGACTACCCAACCGGCCCGGTGTTGAATACCCATGCTGGCAGAACGACGACAGGTTGCCGACGAAGGCAGTACCACCCCTCATCTTTTCGATTCCCCCGCCCCCGCTCCTTCTCTGCGCCTAACGGTCATTGTGCCCGTGCGCAACGAGGAGGCCATTATTGCTCAAACGCTCGACGCCCTACGCAACCAACGCACCCTTGCCGGCCAACCCCTAGACCCTACGCTCTATGAGGTGCTGGTGCTCACAAACAACTGCACCGACAGTTCCTATGCCCGCGTTCGGCAATACCAGCGTGAATACCCCGGTTTTGCTCTGCGCGTGGCCAATATCAAGCTCGAAACCGACCGGGCGCATATCGGCACGGTACGACGGCTGCTCATGGACGAGGCCTGCCGACGGCTTCTGCTGGCGGGTCATCCCCGCGGCATCATTGCTTCAACCGACGGCGACACGCTGGTAGATGCCTACTGGGTGAGCCAGACCATTGCCGAAATAGACGCCGGGACGGATGCCGTGGGCGGGCGAATTCTTACCCATCCAGAACGCAGCCCGGCTCGTCTGCCTCATCTCCGCGACGCTACCTATCGCCATTTGCTGGCCCAGGCCGAAGCCCGAATCGACCCCTGCCCTTATGACCCCTGGCCGCGTCATTTTCAGCATTTTGGGGCCAGTCTGGCCGTTACCTGTCAGGCCTATATCCGGGCGGGACGGCTGCCGGTGGTGCGCTATCTGGAAGACGACGCCTTTGTGAAAGCCCTTTGCCGCATCGATGCCAAAGTGCGCCGTAGCCCGGCCGTACGGGTATATACGTCGGCGCGGTTGCAGGGCCGGGTGGAAGTGGGCTTGTCGTGGCAGCTACAACAGTGGACTTGCCAGAGCAACTCAGGTCTATGTCAGCAGGTCGAGAACCCGGTTATTTCCCTGAGCCGCTTTCGGCTGCGGCACCAGCTACGCCAGGCCTGGTCCTGGCGTTACGACGCTACCTGCACCGCGCAGCTACGCCCCGCCGCCGCTCAACTAGGTGTATCGACAGGGTGGTTGTTGGCGCAAATGGCCACCAGCACCTATTTCGGTCAGTTTTGGGAGATCGCCGAGCGGCAGTTTACGTTGCATAATGAGCAAAACCCGACATCCTGCGTGTCGATCACTGAGGCGATTGTTACGCTGCGGGCGGTGGTGGGGCGGTAAACAAATCCAGCCGGTACTTGTCTTCCCGCCGATGAAACAGGTGCTGGAGAGGCTGACCGTCGCCGGTTTTAGCCATAAACGCATCGTGCACCTGATCGCCGGTAAGGGGGTAATCGTGCACCTGCGGTGTCCAGTGAACCAGCAGCAGGTGCCCACCGGGCTGGAGGTGATCAATTAGTTTCGTCTGTGCCTTCAGCAGGTCTTCCATCGACCAGTAATAACCGACCTCCGACAGCAGGATCAGATCGAATGACTCGTCGGGAAACTCGCCGGGCAATACCATCTGCTCCAGGCGCACCTGAGGCTGATCGGCCAGGCGCTGGCGGGCCTGCTTCAGCGCCGCCTCGCTCACGTCGACGGCCAGTAACCTGCGACAGCGGGGGGCTAACTGCTGCGTGAGCACGCCAATAGAACAGCCAATTTCAAAGCCCGACTCGTAGACAGGCCTGGGCATAGCGGCCAGCGTGGCGGCGTACTTGTCGCGTTCGTAGGGGCTGGTGGCAAACTGCCAGGGGTCTTCGTTGGCGCGGTAAACAGCGTCGAAATAATCGGGGGTGAGGGTGTCTTTGGGCGGGTTCATAGGCGTAGTTTTTCCACGAAAAGCTCGTAGGGCGTATCGAAATGGTTCAGCAGTTCGGGCGATAGGTAAAACGCGGTGGGGTCATCATCAATCATGCGCGTCACCTGCGACCGATGGGCGTTGATGGCGCGTTTTTTCTGAGCTACCACCGCATCTATGGCTACCTGCAGCACCAGCCGTTCGCCGGGTTTGGGCAAATCGTCGGGGCGGCCCAGTTCCCAGAGCCAGATCAGGTATTCCAGTACGCGGGGGCGTTCGTCTTCCGCTAATCGATCAAGCGAAGCGGCCAGCAGCGCATAGGTAGCCCGGTGGTCTGGGTGCGGGTCGCGCTCATACGGCACCAGTATTGTAGTGGGGTTAAACTGCTGAATTATAGCCAGTAGTTGCCCAACGGCCTCATCAAAACCAGCGTCGGACGGCATCGGTACCTGCCGGTCCTTTAAGCGCATAAAGGTGGCATCTTTGTCTGACATGCGTAGCTCACGGAGAGCTTCGCGGGCCTCGGTTTCGCGCAGGTCGCGCAGCCGTTCGGGCGGGTAGCTTGGCGAGTTGGGGTGCGACAGGGTGCCATCACTCACGAAAACGACGTGAACGGGATACCCCGCCTGCCGCAGCAGGGCCAATGTGCCGCCGCACCCCAGCGACTCATCGTCGGGGTGTGGGGCCAGCACCAGCGTGCGGTCCAGCGACCGGGCATCCAGCGGAACGGGATCTTCGCGCAGGACGTTGGCCAGGCTTTTGGGCAGTTGATTAGGTCCAGAGGTCATGCGTTGCCGTGGTTTGGTGGCCCACCCACCGGCCAATATCCACGAGTGTGGCATCGGGAGCGGGTTGACGGAGGTACATAGTCAGGTCGCGGTGAATACGCTCAAACGGCAGCGGACGTAATAGTCCCCGCGCGCCCACGGCCTTTTCGCAGAGGTGCATGACGCGCAGACAGATTTCTTCAATGGCAGTGCGGGTCATGTTGGCATAGGCCACAATCTTGGCCGGGTCGGTCCCGTCGCGAAGCCAGGTGTCGTTGTTGTGCCCCGCCTGCGACAGCCACAAATTTCCCGACTCCAGGCGGTAGGCCATTTCGGCCAGGCGCGTTTGCTGAAACACATCATCGGCCCGCCCCATCGACCGTAGCATGAGCCGCGTGGCTTCCAGCAGCGATTCGGCACCGCCCAACTGCACGGCGGCAAACCGGATGGCTCCGCCGCTGAAATAAGGTTGCTGAAAGTAGTTGCCAGGCTTACCCAGCAGGTCGTTTTCGTCGATAACGATACCCGTAAAATTGAGCTTGAAACTAGCCGACGCCCGCATGCCCAGCGGTTTCCAGAAGCGCTTATCGGCATCAATGACGTCGACCCGTTCGGTGGGGATAATGCACATTTGCCAGCCTGCTTTCTGCCCCTGCCGCATCAGCTCGCCCGTTATCAGGGGGCGACTCACCCAGTTGGCTCCGGAACAAAACGTCTTATAACCCTCCAGTTCGTATCGTCCGCCACCCAGTTCGTGAATGCGAATGCCATCGTCGGCCTGCGTATTCCAGACGCTGAACAGATGATTTTGCCGAACATCGTCCTGCCATTGCTTTTGTTGGTCGGCGGTGCCAAAAAGCTGGGCCAGCAACAGCGCGTTGATGTGGCCTTCATACACCCGTCCCACCGCCAGATTGGCCGCACCAATGCGTTTAAGCAGGGTGAGCAGTTGGGCGGTATGGTTCTGGGCATTATCGAGTGGCTGTCCGGGGAGGGTTATAGCCAGCAAACCCGCGTCGGCCAGCAGTTGAAACGCTTCCTCAGGAAAATTCCCTTCGTCGTCGGTTTCGGGGGCCAGGTCGGCTACGTGGGCCAACACCCCTGCCAATGCTTCGGGGTCCGTATACGCCGATTGCTGCGTAGACTGATTGTGCGTTATCATAGAGGGTTGTTGCCACTACCGGCGCGACAAAAGGTCGCGTTGCGGTGTGTACAGACCTAACTCAGTAGGGAGGAACGTATCCCTGAAAAATGAGGGAGAGGGCAGTCTGGCGCAGCGCTGTTCCGCTATGTGCTGACAATAAGCAGTCTTATAGCGGAGCAACGCTCCGCCAGAGAGCCCTCTCCCTCAGTAACCGTAAACCCAACCAGCCTATGCGTGTTGTCTGGCTAACAGGTTTAAACAAATAGATCAACCAGACATGAAAGTAGGACTTTGGGCATTGCTGGGCGTGGGTGCCGTGGTGGCCCTTCGCAGTGCACAACGCCGCAACCGGCGTATGAGCTTTCTGGGTAAGACGGTGGTCATCACGGGCGGTTCGCGGGGGTTAGGCCTGGTCATGGCCCGGCAACTGGCGCGCGAAGGGGCCAAACTGGCTATCTGCGCCCGTACCCAGTCTCAATTAATTAACGCCGAAGGCGAACTCCGATCATTGGGGGCGCCCGTGTACGCCCACCGCTGCGACCTCACCAACGCCGATGAACTGCGTGATTTCTTCGCGGCGGTGCGGCAGGAATTTGGGCATATAGACGTGCTCATCAACAACGCGGGCATCATTCTGGCAGGACCCTACGCCAACACCACCGATGCCGATTTCCACGACGCCATGAACATCAACTTCTGGGCTGCCTACCACGCCACCAACGCCGTTTTGCCCGATATGCAGGCGCGGCGATCAGGCCGGATCGTGAACGTGGCTTCGTTTGGTGGTAAGGTGTCGGTACCCCATTTACTCCCCTACTCCACCAGCAAATTTGCTCTGGTGGGTTACTCAGAAGGTCTTCGCGCCGAGGTAGCCCGCGACGGGGTGTTTGTAACGACTATCTGCCCCGGCCTTATCCGCACAGGTAGTCCCCGGCAGGCGATGGTGCGGGGGCAGCACGAAAAAGAATATGCCTGGTTTAAAATCGGCGATTCGCTGCCCGGTCTTTCAGCCAGCGCCGAATACGTGGCGAATGAAATCATCGAAGCGGCCCGCTACGGCGAATCGGAACGGATTGTATCGCTGCCCGCCAAATTTGCCGGGGCGGTGCATGGCCTCTTTCCTGGCCTGATGACCGACGTGCTTTCGCTGATCAACACGCTCCTGCCCAACCCTGACCAATCGGGTCACAATAGCCCACTAAAAGTAGGGAAAGACCTGGAAACGAGGGTTTCACAGAATTTCCTCACCACGCTGACCGAGCAGGCAGCCGTGGCGAATAACGAAATGTAGTTTCGTGTTAGGGTATGGCTTCGCGCTGGAGTGCGCGAAGCCATACCCTAACACGTCAGTTGCTACCCACTGCATACCAAACTAGCCTGCTCTACTGCCCTATTCACATCCTGGCGTTTGGTAGCGGGAGGATCGAAGCGGTTGAAGGGGCGCAGTTCCAGCACGAACGTTTCGTCAATGTCGTCCTCACCGACGGGCGTGAAGAGCTTGTAGCCAACCACCGTGACGGGCATAAGGCCATGACGGGTTTTAAACCGATTGAGCAATCCACCCAGCCAGGATTCCACGGTCTCAACGGCTACGCCATCGGCGGGCACAAACCGTACCTCGGCGTGATTGCGGTCGCGGAGGGTCTGGTCTTTAGGGTCGAAGTGACCTTCACAGCTTGAAAACGTGCGCACTAAACCCGTTTTGTTCAGTGCCTCAACCAGAGACAAAATGCCGGGTTCGATGTCAGTTTGCGCTGCCACCCAATGATGTTTTGCGGCTCACAATGCGGCCGGGACCACTGTGGCTGATAGTGCCGCCGGTAGACGCTTTCAGGAAAAACTCGTTGTCAGCGTAAACCCGTACCGTAGCTCCGCTCGACGCCTCGGCCTGACAGGTGTTGGTCTTCAGATCATTAGCCCGCACCGTGGCCCCACCCGATGCACTGGCCGCGACGGTGGTGGCCGATCCTGCTACGTTGGCCGTTGCTCCGGCACCCGCGCTTAGCTCCACATCGGTAGCGGCCACGTCGAGTGTTATTTCCGCGCCCGATTTGCTGTGGATAGCCAGCCGGTCGGCCTTGAACGTACCCTCGCCGG
Source organism: Fibrella rubiginis (assembly GCF_017353185.1). GTDB lineage: Bacteria > Bacteroidota > Bacteroidia > Cytophagales > Spirosomataceae > Fibrella > Fibrella rubiginis. The sequence goes on from NZ_JAFMYV010000004.1 coordinate 349,218, forward strand.
TGAGCTGTGCCCCCGATGCTACCGTAATGTCTGTCAGGTGTTTGGCGGTCAGGTAAGCCTTCACATAACGGCTGGTATTGCGGTCGGCCCGGTCGCGACCCAGCCACCCCTGCAACCGGATACTAAGCTTCAACTCGCCGCCGTCAACCTCGGCGATAATGTCTTCTTTGGTAAAACCACGAGATTCGATACGAACCGACTCGGTATCGCCCTGAGTCAGGAACACCTGCACGCCTGAGCTTACTTTTAGGGTCGAAAAGCCCGAAACGCGGGGCTTTAAAGTCAACTCCTGCGCCTGTAGCCGGACCGTTACCAGCAACAAAAAGGCCGTTACAAGGCCAACAATGTACTTTTTCATACTTGATTTAGTCATTTCGTCCGTTAATATCGCCGCCACCCGACGTTTGTCGACTCACCACCTGCCCTGGTCCGCTGTAGTCGATATCGCCGCCACCGCTGGCCTGCATCCGCAATTCCTTCCGGGCATATACCTTCGCGTCGGCACCACCGCTGGCCTGCACCTGACAAACGTCGGCAATGAGCTTCTGCGCGTGCAGATCGGCCCCACCCGACGATTTAGCCACCAGCCGCTCGGTCGATCCGCTCAGCGTAGCATCGGCTCCGCTGCTCACCGACACTGTCATGTCGCGGGCTTTCACATGCATAGTCAGGTCGGCACCACTGCTCACATTGATGGCTAACTGGTCGGCGGTGAAATCAGTTTGCCCGTGCACATCGGCCCCCGACGAGACATTGATTGCCGACAGGTTTTTCACCGTCAGATAAGCCTTCACATACGAATTGCGGCCCATGCCATGCCAGATTCCTTTCCTGTCAACGCCTATTTTTAAGATCCCATTGTTCATGTCGACCACAATCTCATCTTCGTCAAAGCCTTTGGCATCAATCCGGAGCGATTCGGTGTTGCCCTGCGTCAGAAACACGTCGACGCCGTTGCGGGCACTCAGGGCATTGATATTGGCCACCGCGGGGGTCAGCGAAAGGGTTTGGGCCAGCGTTGCCGAACTGACCAGTGCGCAAAGCGCAGCCGAGAGTAGCAGGGGCATTTTCATACGAAGGGAGTTAATGGTTTAGTGAAAGATGCAGGGGCGGCGCAAAAGGTTGCGTGGCAGGTATAATCGTTTCCCGTTTTACCTTTGCGGCCAGCTTCTGCGCACCCGGCCCGCCACTTATTCATCCGGCCCGCCACCGCACAGCCTACTGCTCTATGACACTCTCCCGTAACGCCAAAATCGGCATCTACATCGCCTTCACCGTCCTGTTTGTGTCGTTTACGTTTTATGCCTGGCAACTGGTGAAAACGCCGAACCTGAACACCCGGGATCCAGACGACAAGCCCTTTTCACTCTATATTCCGAAAGGAGCCACCTACGAATCGGTGCTCGACACGCTCAAAAAGCACCAGATCGTGGAGAACGAAACGGCGTTTCGGTTTGTGGCCAAGCTGATGAAATACCCCCAGCGGGTGAAGGCCGGGCACTATCTGATCAAAGCGGGCATGGGCAACTACGACGCCATCAGTAAGCTCCGCAGCGGTAGTCAGGACCCTATCCAGCTTACGTTCAATAGCAGCATCCGCCTGAAAAGTGAACTGATCGACAAGGTGGGCAACAAGTTTGCCTTTGGTCCTGAAGGCCTGCGCCCACTGCTCAACAGCCCCGATTCATGCAAAAAATATGGCTTCGACACCACCACGGTGATCTGCCTGTTCATCCCCAACACCTACGAACTGTTCTGGACGGTGAAGCCCACGGCCCTGATGGAACGAATGGCGGCTGAATACAAGAAATTCTGGAACGCCGACCGCAAGGCCAAAGCCGCCGCCCTGAACCTCTCGCAAACGCAGGTGCAAACGCTGGCTTCTATCGTACGGGCCGAAACCATTAAAGCTGATGAGCAACCCCGCGTGGCGGGTGTGTACCTGAACCGCCTCAAGCGCGGTATCAAGCTCGAAGCCGACCCTACCGTGATCTTCGCCAACAACGACTTCACCATCCGGCGGGTGCTCAACCGGCACCTTTCCTTCGACAGCCCGTATAACACGTACCGGTACAGTGGCCTGCCCCCCGGCCCCATCAACCTGCCACCCCCCGGCGCCATCGACGCCGTGCTCAATCCCGAGCAGCACGACTACCTCTTTTTCGTGGCCAAAGCCGACTTCTCCGGCTACCATACCTTCTCGCGCAACATGGCCGAACACATGGCCAACGCCCGCATCTACCAGCAAGCGCTGAACCAGCGGAAAATCATGAAATGAAATTAATGTACAATGTATAATGTACAATGAACAATGTTGCTTACGCCAGAGTAGGCTAGCGCATAAGCAACATTGTTCATTGTACATTATACATTGTACATTATACATTCCCAGTAATATGTTCCGCTTCACCGCCGCCCCTTTTCGCGTTCGTTATGCCGACACTGACCAGATGGGGTATGTGTACTACGGCAACTATGGCCGGTTTTATGAAATTGGGCGGGTAGAGGCGTTGCGAAGTCTGGGGTTTCTGTACCGCGAGATGGAGGCCTCAGGGGTGCAGATGCCGGTATACGAGAACACGTCCCGTTATCACAAGCCCGCCCGCTACGACGACCTGCTTACCGTTGAGGTAACTATTCCTGAGATGCCCCGCGCCCGGATTGTGTTTCAATATGCCATCCGGAATGAGGTGGGCGAGTTGCTGAACACCGGCCAGACAACACTCGTTTTCCAACGCATAGACACCGGACGGTTGTGTGGTGCACCAGTAGCCCTGTTAGAACGACTCAAACCTTTCTTTGACCATGAAGTTGGTACGGTATAAGCAACGTAACTCAGCGAACATGTTTGAGAAATTAATGAGCCTCAAGGCGTTATCTGGTGCCCGGGTGTGGCTCCGCGATCACAATGCCTTTCATTCCAAACGTGACTGGTATACGTTTCTTAAGAAAATAACCGATGTTCTGACCGATAATGACCTCAGCGAACGGGCGGCATCGGTGGCCTACAACCTCATTCTGGCCATATTCCCTACCATCATTTTCCTTTTCACGCTCATCCCGTATATACCCAGCGTAAACGAGAATGCGATCATGGATTTCTTTGCCCGCGTGCTCCCCGGCGGTTCATTTGAAACGGTTGGCCCAACGCTCAAAGACATTATCAGTCGGCCAAGGGGTGGGGTGCTGTCGGTTGGCTTTTTGCTGGCGCTCTATTCAGCTACCAGCGGCATGGGTGCGCTGATGAACGCTTTCAACTCGTCGCACGAGGTTTCGGAACAGCGTACGTTTGTGTACAAAAAAGGGGTGGCGGTGGGGCTAACGGTAGCCCTGGCGCTGTCGTTGTTTCTGGCCATCACGCTGCTGGTGGTGGGGGGCGTCGTAATCGACTACCTGGCCCGCTTCGGCGTGTTCAACAACGTCGTTGTTTATTTTACCCTCAAAGTGGCCCGGTATCTGCTGGTGTTCGGCGTATTTGTGGGCGTAGTCTCGGTACTCTACCGCTACGGGCCCGACGTGAACATGAAGTGGACCTTTGTTACGCCGGGGTCGATTACGGCTTCGGTGCTGATTGTGCTGACTACGCTGGCATTTTCTTATTACGTCTCCAACTTCGGCTCGTATAACAAAGTGTACGGGTCAATTGGCACGTTGATCGCCCTAATGATCTGGACAAACCTGGTGTCACTGCTGCTTATCCTTGGCTTTGAGATCAATGTAAATCTGTTCGATCTGGAGGGCGAAAAGAACCCGTCGGTTGCCGCAAAAACAACAAACGCCACCTCCAACAAGTGAAGTGGCGTTTGCAAACCCTAACCCATAAATGTGATACAGAGTTAGGCAGGATACCAAGCTGGCCGTCCTGCCCGCGTCCTGTACCCATTACAGAGTAAAAATTGTGCCAGAAATGGCCGTACCGTCAAAATAATCCTAGTTTTTTCCGATGGCTCAAATCAATAGGGGTACCTGGTATTTTCTGCGTAAGTTTCGTTGTATATAAAAGCGCACCAAGTTGAACGTTGTGAATCGCCAGTCCGTCACCGTGCCTCGTCCGCTGCTGCCTATGGACCCGTTCCTGAATCAGCATCGTCCCTGGGTGTCGGTGATCTGCACCTGCTACAATCAAGCCGATTATGTAGTAGACAGCCTGCAATCAGTTATTAGTCAGCACTATGCCAACATCGAACTGGTCGTTATTGACAACGCCAGTACCGACGATTCTGCCGCCCGGATCGGCGATTTTTGCCAGCAGCACCCCGCCATTCGTTTCGTTCAGAATACGACCAATCTGGGCCTGTGCCGCGCCTTTAATCAGGGCCTGGCGCTCACCACGGGCGATTTTGTCATTGATCTGGCTGCCGACGACGTGCTGATGCCCAACCGCATAGCCCGGCAGGTAGAGCGCTTTTTATCGCTGCCTCACTTCTACGGCGTAGTCTTCAGCAATGCGGCGCTGATCAATGCCGGTGGTCAGGTGCTGGGACATCATTTTCCGCTGAATGCCGCCGGGCATTCAAGCGTGCCCGTACCCAGCGGCGATGTGTTTAAGGCCGTTCTGGACCGTTATTTCATCTGCACGCCCACCATGATGATGCGCCGCAGCATGCTCGACGAGCTGGGAGGTTACGATGAAGATCTGGCTTTTGAGGATTTCGACCTCTGGGTGCGGTCTTCACGCGAGTACCGCTATGCCTACATCGATGAGGTACTAACGCAAAAACGTCGCCTGCCGCACTCGTTAGGGCAGCAAATAAGCCTGCCCGGAAACGCCCTGCTGGAGTCGACGTTACGGGTATGTTACAAAGCCAAAAGCCTCTGCCAGACCCCCGACGAACGGCACATTTTAGCCAACCGGGTGCGGCAGTTTATCCGTAAATGTTTTTACGCCGAACAGCGCGAACTGGCTGATAAATTTGGGCGGCTACTACGCGAAATAGAAACACCAGATTTTGCTACCCGCCTGATTCTCAGGCTAGGACACCTCAAGCTGCCCATCAATGGCGTCTATCGGTACTACCTCACCCGCCGTGCGTTCAAAGCAGGCGCAGGAAGTGAGTTTAAAGTCCAGGGTTTAACGTTTAATGCTTAAAGGTCAAAGTTGCCCCGCGTCAGTATATTCGCGCCTTTAAGCGTTAAACGTTAAACCCTGGACTTTAAACTCACTTCCCGTGCCTGCTGAACTTGTCAAATTATATCCGGAAAACCCTGACCCACAACGGGTGCGTGAGGTGGCGAGGGCACTGCGCGAAGGGGCGGTAGTTATCTACCCGACTGATACGATCTATGGCCTCGGTTGCGACATTCATAATGCCCGGTCCGTAGAGCGCGTGGCCCGGATCAAGGGGATCAAACCGCAGAAGAATGATTTTTCTTTCATCTGCTACGACCTCAGCCACATTGCCGATTATGCGCGGGTAAGCAACCAGGCGTTCAAGCTCATGAAACGGCTGTTGCCAGGCCCTTATACGTTCATTCTCGATGCCACAAATAACGTGCCTAAGTTGTTGAACACCAACAAAAAAACGGTAGGTATTCGCGTTCCCGACAACAACATTCCCCGGCAGCTGGTGCAGGAATTGGGCAACCCCATCATCACGACGACCCTGCGCGACGAGACACCGGACACCGTAGAATACAGCACCGATCCTGAGTTGATTTTTGAGAAATATTACCACGATGTCGACATCATTATCGACGGGGGCATTGGCGGCTATGAACCCTCAACCATAGTCGATGCCACCACCGACGAGTTCAGGGTTGTCCGGCAGGGGTTGGGCGAAGTTGATTGGGAATGAATCTTTTCTCAACTTGAGCCATAGCCTGACCTGTCCCTGTTTTTCATGAAAAAAGCCGTACTGCTGGTTGCGTTTATTGCCATCACGCTAGCCTCCTGTGCCCAAAACAAATCATCCGACAAGTACTTTTTCGCAAAGCCGTACCTGCAGATTGGCCATCAACCCTCTCCTACCTCACTTCAACTGATCTGGCACACCACCGACGTCGATGCTGACTGGGTGGTTGAGTACCGCACCAGCGGCACCAGTGCCTGGACCCGAAGCTCCACGCCGACCCATCGGCGTGTGGCGGTGCGGAGCGTACGGTCGCACCGAATTTATCAGGCCGCGCTAACAGGCCTCAGACCGGGCACCCCGTTCGATTATCAGGTCCTAAAAGCTGGAAACGTCGTTTTTTCGGCTACGGGCCACGCGCCAAAAGCCGTTGATCAGCCGTACCGCTTCGTCGCTTTCGCCGACATTGGGGCCGAAACAACGGATCAGAAGCGGCTGGCTTATCAGGCCTACAGGGCCAATCCGGACCTGGTTGTGGTGCCCGGCGACATTGTGTATGACTACGGTCTGGTGTCGGAATACCGGTATAAATTCTGGCCCATCTACAACGCCGACAAGGCCGACAAGCATGGTGCGCCCCTGCTCCGGTCGGTGGCAATGGTGACGGCCCCCGGCAACCACGACACGGAAACCCGCAACCTGAACGACAAACCCGACGCCCTGGCTTATTACTACTACTGGAACCAACCACTCAACGGCCCGGTGGGCAATGAAGGTGGGCCACTGGTGCCGGTACTTACAGCCTCGAACCGCAACCGGTCGGCCTTTACGCAGGCCGCAGGCAACAATTACCCCCGCATGACCAACTATTCGTTCAATTTTGGTAATGCCCACTGGATCGTCATCGACTCGAACCCCTACGTCGATCTCGCCGATTCCACGCTACGGAACTGGGTGCGAAACGATCTGGCCGCCGCGCAGGGAGCAACCTGGCGCTTTGTCATGTATCATCACCCCGGCTTCAGTTCGTCGCGTACCCACTTCGAGCAGCAGCACATGCGCATGTTAAGTCCCCTGTTTGAAGCCGGCAACGTCGATGTAGTGTTCAATGGGCATGTGCACAACTACCAGCGCACGTTTCCATTGCGGTTTGTTCCCGACCCGGGTGGTGTGCAGATCGTGGCTGGTATGGGCAACCGAATGGCGCGCGGCCGGGCTGTAAACGGCCAGTTGACGCTCGATAAGGTCTTTGACGGAAAGACGCACACCACACCCAAAGGCATTGTTTATCTCATCACAGGCGCGGGAGGACAACTACTCTATGACCCGGAACAAAATGACGACCCCAGTTCTTACCAACCGTTTACTGATAAATTTGCCTCCAGCATTCACTCGCTGACCGTAGCCGACGTGAACGGTAAAACACTGATTATTAACCAACTCGACGTAAACGGTAAGACGATCGATTCGTTTACAATGACAAAATAGTGGCGTGACCGGCGCTTTTTGGTGTGTCAGCATATCGAAAAACACCGATCACCACGTCATTACACCACGCTATGAACCGCTCTTTTTCGCTTAAATCAGGCTGTGCATTACTGCTGTTGCTTTGCCTCACCGGCTCGTCTTTTGGCTGGAACAAGCCCACACACATGGCTATTGGCGCGATTGCTTACCGCGATATGCTGGCTAAATCGCCTAAACAACTGGTGCGGGTGCTGGCCATTTTGCGGCAACACCCCGACATGACTACCCGGTGGGCACCTATGCTCCGCGATTCGTCGCTGACCGAAAACGAAAAAAACGAGTATCTGTTTATGCTCGCCGCCCGCTGGCCCGACGACATTCGGGGGCAGAAAAACCCCAATGATCACCCCTCCTGGCACTACATTAACTACGTTTACAACCCCACACAGGGCGTGGCCCGCACCGATACTACCCTGGCTACGGGTGAAAACATCCTGCAGGCTTTTGCCCTAAACCGGCAGATACTTACCAGCAACGCTCCCGACAGCACCAAGGCCATTGCCCTTTGCTGGCTGTTTCACCTCGCTGGCGACGTACACATGCCCCTGCACACGGCGGCCCTCGTCAGCCCGCAATTTCCCGATGGCGACCGGGGCGGTAATCTGTTCAAAATCAAAGTGAGCATGAGCAACCCCACGTTGAACCTTCATGCCTTCTGGGACGGGATGTTGCTGGGTACCGACACCTACCGTGCCGCCGACCAACTGGCTATTCAACTGGGGCAGGCCCATACGCGGCGGCAGGTACCCCACCGGCGCAGTACGGACATCGGCGAATGGTCTCGCGAGAGCTTTGATCTAGCGCGGAACCTGGCCTATAAACAAGGCACCCTCACCGCAGGCACGGGAGACAACGGCGTGGTCCTCCCCTCCGACTATGTCTCGACCGTAAAGCCCATTGCTGAGCAGCAGGTAGCCTTTTCCGGCCATCGACTCGCCACAGTGCTCCGACAGGAAGTAAGGGAATGATGAGTGATGAGCGGTCCGCCGCCGCGGTGATGAATTGGCTGACGCCAGCAGATACTGTTGCGTCAGCCAATTCATCACCGCGGCGGCGGACCGCTTATCACTCATCATTCCCTTACTTAGGTGGTTTGGTGCGAATGACGGTTAGCTTTTTGATCAGTTCTTTGCGGCCCGTCGGCTGAATGTCGAGCGTGATTTTGCCATCTGAAAAAATCAGGCTGTTGTCTTTTAGCTGCTTCACGTGGCTGAGGTTGACTACGTAGGAACGTGACAGCCGGAAAAACGTGGCCCCCCGAAAGTACTGAGCTACTGTGTTCAGGTTTGTTGTTACCAGGTGCTTTGAGGCGTCGGCTAACACAATGTGAGCGTATGATTTGGCAGCCTCGATGTAGAGTACATCAGCCACGGTCACTTTTTCGTACCCATCCTTGATCGGTACCCACACATAGGTAGCCATCAGCGCATCGACCGTCTCGCTCTGGGTCGACTGGAAGTTGTGGTAGGCCAGGTCGATGTTCATAAGCAGTTCGTCGGTTCGAAAGGGCTTCAGCAGGTAGGCCGCCGGCATGGTTTCAATGGCCGACTGGTAGGTGGCCAGTTCAGGATCGGCGGTCAGGAAAATGATCGGCATGTGGTGTTGCTCCAGCAACTCACGGGCGGTGGCAATGCCGTTGCCCGTCGATTTTTCGTCGAGCTGAATGTCAATCAGGGCCAGGTCAGGACGTTGTGTTTTCACGGCCGTCACCGCTGACTGAAGCGTTCGCGCCATGCCCGTAACCGTGTGCCCCGCTTTCTCCAGCGTTTGACGCAGGTGCATGGCCGTGATGGTGTTGTCTTCAACAATGAGGATGGCTAAAGGAGTCATGGTGCGGATCAGGCGTTGAATTCGAGAGAAAATACGGTGCCTTGCCCCAACCCTTTCCCTCCCGAATCGAAGTGCCCCCGACCGTTTAGCTGCGTAACCTGTGCCTCGATGAGCATAAGGCCAAACGTGCGTTTTTTAGCTACCAGCAAATTGTCGGTCTGAAGTTGCGACACGTCTACCTCCGTCAGACCGGGTCCGTTGTCGGCCACATCGAGCAGCACCAGCCGGCCTTTGCGACGGCAGTGAATCCAAAGCTGAGGATTTGCATTACCGGGAAAGGCATACTTGCAGGCATTTGTCGTTAACTCGTTCATAATCAACCCTAAAGGCGTTGCCTTGTCGGCCGATAGGTAGATGGTATCGATGGAAAAACGAACGGAAGCAGACTGGCAGCCAAACGTAATCAACACCCCATTCACCAGTTCACGAATAAATTCGTCGAGGTCAACAAGGGCCAGTTGTTCGCCATCGTAGAGGCGGCGGTGCAAAATGGCCATCGACTGCACACGGAGCTGGCTCTCTTCCACAGCCTGTTTGGCGGCCTCGTCTGTCAGTCGGCTGGCCTGCAGGCTAAGCAGACTCGACACCACCTGCAGGTTATTCTTTACCCGGTGATTTTGTTCTTTCACCAGTTCGGCATTCTGGCGGCTGATGCGCTCATTTTTTTGGTTCAACCGGAAAAAAGTAGCCAGCAGGCCAATAGCCATCAGTAGCAGTCCAACCATAGCCAGGGTAAGCCATTGCTGGGTTCTGAGGTTTGTTGCCCGCAAACCCAGTTCGCGTTTCTGCGTGGCCAGCAGGGCTTCTTTTTTCTCGGTGTCGTACTCAATGTTCAGGCGGCTGATGGCTCCGTCGCGGTCGGCCAGGATCTGGCTTCGCTCCAGCTCATGCTGCCGTTTTAGCCGGTCGAAGGCGGCCTGCCACTGGCCAGTGGCGGTGTAGTAGTTTACAAAACTGGTCTCCAGCCCTAATCGCAGGTCATATTCATTCAGTTTATGGCTGATATAGAACTGTTCGGCCTGTTGTAGGGCCTGGTAGGCTAATGCCGGTTTGCCAAACGTCACGTAGGCACCTGCCAGCTGCAACATGGCATTTACCCGGATGCCTTCTTTATGTTTAAGTGCAAACAAACGCAGGGCCTCTTTCAGATACACAATAGCCTGTTTGTCAAGCCTTTTGACCAGCAAAGCACCAATATTCATGTTGCATTCGGCAATACCCAGTGTGTCATTCAGCTTATAACAGAACGCTTCAGCCTGCCGAAAATAGGTCAGCACCTGGGCAAACTTGGTGGTGTCGGTGCGCAGTTGGCCCGCCCAGTGATCCTGGTAAAGCAGGGCCATGTTGCCATAGGCGCGTACCAGCGCCCTGTCTTTGTCTGACCGACTCTGCTGCGCCACTAGCATTGCCCGCTTCGCATAGGTCAGCGCCTCGTCAAATCGGCCCAGCTTGTTTTCGGTTTCGCTAAGCCGCACATACAGCCGGCTTAGTTCAAAAGAGGCGCCGCGGGGTTCGTGGACGTGCAATGCTTTCAGGAAATATGCCTGTGCTGTGGGGAGGTCACCCGCGAAAACGTAGGTTTTGCCGAAGAGGTACCAGGCTTCGGCCAACTGCAGCGAGTCTTTTTCCCGTATAGCTTTCTGCTCCAGGGCGCGGGCCTTGGCCAGCCGTTCGGGGCGTAGTTTCAGGTGAATAGGTGCCTGCGTTAATCCTACAGTAGACGTTAATAGCCAGAGCAGGATGCCCAGACAGACAATCAGGGTAGAGCGAATCATCTCGGTGAGGCCAGGTAACGAGAGGCACAATCAGGTAGCTTACCAAATGTACTGATTGACACGGTTTTAGTGCAAAGGTTTTTCGTTCGTTTGAAAAAAACACCCGCCCGCAAGAAAAAACGCCACCCTGGTAACATTGCCCTTGACGCCACTGCCAGAAAACTGCAGTTTGGTCTTCCAGACAGGCTAATCAATCCGGATTGTCTGTCCAGCCAGTATGCTTTCCGCCTATATCAACGCCAGCGAGACAGACATCTCACCCATGACATGTGCCCTTAGTTAACCCCGGCAATCGTCGCGAAATCGGCCCAGAACGACGGGTATGATTTCGCGACTACGCCGGGTTCTTCAATGACAACAGGGCGAAGCATGGCAATTGGAGCAAAGGCCATGGCCATGCGGTGGTCATCGTAGGTATCAACCCTAACCAGCTCTCTGTCAGCTACATAGTTAGAGGACTGTATTTCATAACGGCTATTCGTTTCTACCTCCACCATGTCGGCTCCGAACTTGCGGAGTTCAGTCTGAATGGCCAGTACACGGTCTGTTTCTTTGATTTTCAGGCTTTCAATACCCGTAAACGTGGCTGAAATTCCTTTCATGGCGCAACATACGGCCACTGTCTGCGCCAGGTCGGGGCAGTTGGTAAAATCGACGGTTATGTGGTTGGCAGCGGGCTTTTTAGTGAGCCGGAAACCCTGCCCTGTATACGTTGCCTGTACGCCCAGTTGGTCCATAATGCCCACAATGGCACTGTCGCCTTGTAATGATTGCTCCTTGAGGCCCAATAAGTCCAGTTCGGCGTCGGTCGCCAGGGCCACCACACTAAACCAGTAGCTTGCCCCTGACCAGTCCGACTCAATAGCGTAGGTGGTGGGCTGGTACGTACCGGCCGGAATGCGAATGGTTTGGGCGGTCCAGTCGGCTTCGGTTTCCACGCCAAACGCGGCCATCTGCTGCAGGGTCATGGTCATGTAGGGCACTGATCCCAGCGCTCCCGTTAAATGCATCGTCAGGCCGTTGGGCAGGTAAGGCGCCAGCATCGCCAGCGCCGAAATATACTGACTGCTCACGTCGCCCCGGATGCTGAGGTCGCTCACCCCCGTTGCCTTGAACCCGCGCGTCTGAATGGGTGGGTAACCTTCTTTACCCAGGTAGGCTACGTCGGCGCCTAACGTACGCAGTGCATCGACCAGCAGGCCAATGGGCCGTTCGCACATGCGGGGCGTGCCGGTCATGGTTTTGGTCTGTCCAGTCAGCGCAAAATAAGCCGTCAGAAAGCGCATAGTCGTGCCCGCGTCGAGTACGTCGGCGGTGGAGTCGCTGGCGCGAAGCAGCCGGATCATGGTCTGGGTATCGCGGGCAGAAGCGAGGTTCTGAAGGTCGCAGCGAAAGCCCGTCAGTGCGTCGATGATCAGGGCGCGGTTACTTTCACTTTTCGACGAGGCGAGGGCAATGGTGGCCCGGACGGGCTGGGTAGGGGGAGTCAGCAAAACGGCATTCATGCCGCAAAACAACGCAATTTTGCTTAACTGTCAGCAGCATTACCCGTTTGAGAGGGGCGTGGCAACTGGGCAATATTGAGCCAGAACTGCTCTAGCTGCTGCACCGTGCGCAGTAAATCGGCGTACTGGTGCGGCTTGGTGATGAATGAATTGGCGCCCATTTCATAGGCCCGCTGTACATCGCTGTGCTGGTTGGACGTGGTGAGAATCACCACAGGGAGGGTTTCGTAGGCGGTTTGACTACGCAGTTGAGCCAGGGTCTGGAACCCGTCCAGAATAGGCATGTTCAGATCGAGCAGCACCAGTGTGGGCGGTTCAACGGCTATAGTGAGTTGTCTCAGCAGTTGTTCTCCGTTTCCAAAAAATTTAAGCTGGCAACCCAAACCAGTTGACGCAAACGCGGTCTGGAGCAGAAACTGGTCGTCTTCATCATCATCGGCAATGTAAATGGTATGTGGAGTCATAGTGAGTGATTGTGGCTCACAAATGTCCTATTATTAGCTAAAAAATCAACGGCATTGTCAAAGAAACTCAGTGGCAGCACGTAAGTCGCTGCTTAGCGGGTCCAGAGAATTTTTAGCTGGTTTCGGCCACTGGTGCTGTATGACCGGTGCGAAAACGCGTAACAAATGCCACCGCCCAGAACCAGTAGTCCCGCCGGCACCAGGTTGCGATGGTCCAGATGAACGGCGAGCCTGTTGTTGTCATCGCGCCCATTAACAAAATCAGCGACCAGGTACACCACTGCCGCCACGGGCAGAATGTACGCTGCCTGACTCACAAACGGAATGCGCCGATTGATATACACCCGCCGCACGTCGGCTACGGCAAACGAAAGCGGCTGAGGCTGTTCGTAAAGTTCATTCTGGAAAGCAATCGTAAACGAGGTATCGTTGATGCTGGTGAGGGGCGACCGGTAGTGCGTTCTTTCGGTTTTGTTTTTAAAGGAAATCACCTCACCGGGAAAGATGCGGTACCGCCGAAACCGCCCCATCATACCCGTCACGTCGAGGGCCAGGTAGCGCCTTTTCAGCATAGCCCGTTTGGTCGAATCGGTAACGGGGAGCCCCTGCGCATCGAGGGTAGGCTGCAAACGGGCAGGCGATTCGGGCCGGTTGGGTGGTTCGGCCAGTTGCACGCCCGGCACCGTACCCGGCTGCGCCAGGGCCACCTGCGCCACCCAACTCAGCCACACCCCCACCACAAACACAATTCCAGTTTTCATAAACACACCGTTATACGCCCATAACCCGAAGCCACGAGGAAAGGTTGGAAGAAGGAGATTTACGAATGACGATGTACGAATTATGATTTATTGCTTTCGCCGGAGTACACCGGCTTTAGCCTGTTCGCGAAAGTAATAAATCGTAATTCGTACATCGTCATTCGTAAATCTCCTTCACTTCCCACTCACTCCGCCCGACACGATGAGCTTCATGACGTCGGCACTGGGCAGGTTGAGGAGTTTGACGTTTTCGGCGGGGACGATGTAGAGTTCACCCGAAAACGCATAGGAATGCGGCAGGTAGACCATGATGGCGTCGGTGATGCCCAGGCGCGAGAGGTCGGTCTGAGTGATGAAGCCAATCTTGCGAACGCCCGCCTCTCGGTTCATCATGACAAGTACGGGCTGATTGAATTTTTTCTTGTCACCCACAAAGGCCGAAATCAGGTCTTTAACGGAGAAATAAATCAGGCTCACCAGCGGCAAATGCCGGATAGACCCTTCCACCAACCCCGCAAAGGATTTGGGTAACACGGTGGAAATCAGCACACCCGACCCCAGAATGATGCCGAACATGATCAGAAAGCCAACACCGGGCATGTCGATAGGTACCAGTCCGTCGACCCAGATAAACACGCTGTAGATGATGTAGATGGTGAGCCCCAGCGGAGTGACGCCCAACAGCCCCCGCCCGAAATAAGTGACCAGGCGATTAATGATTTTTCTGTACACGGTGAAGAAAGTCGATAGTCGTAAGTCGATAGTCAATAGTCGGTTGCGGCCCGATGCCTCGGCGCGAAGCTACTCACGCGCCAGCCGACTATTGACTATCGACTTACGACTATCGCCTATTTTTGCTTCATGATTCATGCCAAGCCGCTGCGCTCGTTTACCGAGCAAATTTTCAGGGCCATCGGGTGTTCCGATACCGATGCCCAACTCGCCGCTGATGTACTGATTGCTGCCGATTTACGGGGCGTCGACTCCCACGGCGTAGCGCGCCTCCCTGGGTACGTGCGGCTGTTTGACCACGGTCGGCTTAACCCCACGCCCACGATTCGGGTGGTGCACGAAACGCCCTCCACGGCCGTAGTCGACGGGGACCGGGGGCTGGGACTGGTGGTGGGCCCATGGGCTATGCGCGTGGCTATCGAAAAGGCCCGCATGGCGGGTACGGGCTGGGTGGCGGTGCGCAACTCCAACCATTTCGGCATTGCGGGCTATCATGCTCTGCTGGCCGTAGACCACGATATGATCGGGCAGGCCATGACTCATGCCGCGCCGCTGGTAGCCCCCACCTTTTCGCTCGATAAACTACTGGGCACCAACCCGATAGCTGTAGCCATTCCCGCCGCTACGGAGCCGCCTTTTCTGGCCGATTTTGCCTCCACCGCCGTGGCCTACGGCAAGCTCGAGATTCTGCAACGCAAGGGTCAGCCCATTCCCGAAGGCTGGGCACAGGATGCCGACGGTCGGCCCACTACTGATGCCTACGCCGTGAAAAATGGCGGCGCCCTGCTGCCACTGGGGTCCGACCGCGAACATGGCAGCCACAAAGGCTACGGGCTGGGGGCCATTGTCGATATTTTTTCGGGCGTACTCTCCGGGGCAAATTACGGGCCGTGGGTGCCCCCGTTTGCCACGGCGGGGTTCATGACTGCCGACGAGGGCGTGGGCGTGGGAACGGGCCATTTTTTCGGGGCCATGCGCGTTGATGCTTTCCGCCCTGCCGACGATTTCAAGAACCATATGGACACCTGGATTCAGCGGTTCCGGTCGGCCAAAGCCGTAGAGGGTCAGCGTGTGCTCGTCCCCGGCGACCCGGAGCGCGAGATGGAAGCGCAACGGCTGGTTGAGGGGATTCCCGTGCACGAAACGGTGCTCAAAAGTTTGGAGGAACTCGGTGAACGGTTTGGGGTAACGTTATGAAGGGGTAGTTTCAGCAGGATAGTTTCAGCCCAAACTGCCTTTGCCAAGAGACGCTAACACATCCCGTTATGAAACACGTTGTCTTACTCCTGCTTGCCTGCCTCATCACGCTGTCGTCAATGGCACAGCGCACCTTCACAAACCCGCTGAAACCGTCGGGACCCGACCCGTGGGTGCTGCAAACGGGAGGCTGGTATTACTACATGAACACCACGGGGCGTGATCTGACCCTCTGGCGAACGCACAACCTCGCCGACCTGGGCACTGCCGAAAAGAAAGTCATCTTCACGCCCCCCACCGGCACCGGCTATTCCAGGGACCTGTGGGCGCCTGAAATTCATTTTCTGGACAACAAGTGGTATGTCTACTTCGCCGCTGATTCACTCAACAACCTTACCCACCGAATATGGGTACTCGAAAACACCGCCGCCGACCCCTTTACGGGTACCTGGACCGTGCGGGGCAAAATCGGCGACCGCGACGACCACTGGGCCATTGACCTGTCGGTGTTCGATTTTGGGGGAAAACGCTACGCTGTCTGGTCGGGCTGGGAAGGCACCAAAAATGGGCAGCAGGACATCTATATTAGCCGGATGACCAATCCCTGGACGCTGAAAAAAGGGAAGCGCACCAGAATTTCGTCGCCTACGTATGCCTGGGAGCAGCACGGCGACATGTCGGCAGAGGGGATCAAAAACGGGGAGCCAGTACGGATTCTGGTCAATGAAGGTCCCGAAGCCCTGCAACATGACGGCCGGTTGTTTGTGGTGTATTCGGCCAACGCCTGCTGGCTCGACTACTGCCTGGGTCTGCTCACCTATCGGGGCAAAGGCAATTTGCTGAAGGCCAAAAACTGGATCAAATCGCCCACGCCCGTATTTACGCAGGCGCCTGAAAATGGCGTATATGCACCCGGCCACGGTGGCTTTTTCGTCGATGGCAAAGGCCAGAACTGGATGATCTACCACGCCAACCCCACCGGCACCGACGGCTGCGGCAACAAACGCGCGCCCCACATACAGCCCTTTGCCTGGAACGCCGATGGCTCACCAAACTTTGGTAAACCTATCCCGAAAACGCCAATGGCCGGGCCGCAGTAACCTATGCCAACATACCTGACATTCCTGCTGCTCTTTATCAGCCTCGGCCTCCACGCCCAGCCAACGATGTCGCTGGGTGCGTTGCCCGACGGGCAGACCGTGCGGTTTATACAGAACAAGGATAAAACATACGGCATTGCCATTGGACCGCGCTTTCGGCAACCCCAACCAGTAGACTGGCTGGTCATACTACGCGACTCAACCAACCAGGCGGGGGCCGTCAGCAATGCGTATGGGTACACTACCGTTCGCGTGACGGGCAGGAAAGCCGTGTGCCGGGCAGTAGACACCCCTGACCCGGCAGAACAAGCTATGCTGGTGGAGGACGAATGGACACTCGCGGGCGACGAACTGCGCGTGGTCCGGACACTTCGCATCTTAAAAGACCCCGCCAAAGGCTACCAGTCGTGGATCAATACGGAGTTGCACTTGCGGCAGGATACACCCAATAGCACACGAACGGATTATGACCTGTTTGTGCCTGGTATGGTCTACGGCACCCTGCAGAACCTGCCACCCAAAGCAATTGGCGGGCCTCTGTCCTATCCAAACACCGCTGAAGGGGGCCTGATGATTCGCGAAGATCGCCTGCCCCTGCCAATGGTGAGCCTGCGGTGGGCCGACGGCTCGTCGGTTCTGGTGCTCAATCCACAGCCCAACGGCGCAACAACCCTACAGGACAGCGAAGACTTCCGGCAGGTAGACGGGGCAACTCAACAACAAACAGAACCAGTGTGGCTGGCCGATGAACGCTTTGGGTTCGGCTCACTGCTGGCCGGCCACGACAGCAAAGGCATTACGTTTGGCTATACCTACCCCGGCTCAGAAGCGCCCGTTACCTACCGGGGTAACACCTACCCCGACGTGGGCGTATCCGCGCAGCGGCTGCGCTTTTTTCCGCTGAAAAAAGGCCTGACAAAATCATTCAGCCTTGTCTTTCGCTTCACCAAAACGCCCGACTTCCCGACGCTGATGCGCGAAAGCTGGCGGTGGGCGTGGCAGCGACTCAACCCGGCGGTTCACCTGCACGACCTTACTGTGGCGCGGCAGGCGCTGATCGCGCAGTTGAGCAGTCAGGTGGAGGAACGCACCTTGCCTGATGGCTCGCGGCTGACGGGTATTCCTAACTGGCGACCGGCGGTGTCATCTGACAAACGCAACCGCGACGCCATGTGCATAATGGGTTTTACGGGTAAAGCCCTCGAATCGGCGGAGTTTCTGCTCTGGGCGGCCGACCACCTGCGCGGGCAGGTCCCCGCCGATTCCCTGGCTGCTTATCGCCGAAAAGGGACAGGACTGTTCAACACGTTTGTAAAGCGCGTAAAACTAGGCCCACCCAACGCTGAGGGCTACAACATGGACACCGGCACCCTCGGCGACGCCTACCCCAACGATGGTGTGGGCTACCTGCGCTCCTACAGCGACGACCTAAAGGCTACCCTCCGGGCCATCCGCCGCGAGGCCAAAGCCGGTCGGCAGCACCCCGACTGGCTGGCCTGGGTCCGCTCCTTCGGCGACTGGCTCCTGACCCAACAACGCCCCGACGGCGGCATTCCCCGTTCCTGGAAAACCGGTTCTGGTGTCGTGCAGGATACGTCTACTACGTCGGGCTACAATGCCATTCCGATGCTGGTGCTGTTGAGTCAACAAACTGGCAACGATAGTTACCGAAAAGCGGCCATCCGGGCGGGTGAGTTTGCCTGGCAACGCAGCGGACAGCGGTTCGGGCGGTTTACGGGCGGGACAATTGACAACCCCAACGTGGTTGATAAAGAGGCCGGCACCCTTTCGCTGGAAGCGTACCTGGCCCTGTACGAAGCCACCAAAGAAGCGAAATGGCTCGACCGCGCCAAAGCCGCCGCCGATTTCGCCGCCACCTGGATCTACGGCTGGAACGTGCCCATGCCCGTAGATGCCCCCGACTCGTCGCTGGCCTGGAAACGCGGTGTATCTACGGTTGGCGTTCAGCTTATCGCCACTGGTCACTCGCTCGTTGACCACTACATGGCCTTCGACGCCGACGAATACGCTCGCCTCTACCGCTACACCAACGACCCGTTCTACCGCGACATCGCCCGGCTGATGCTCCATAATTCGCTCAACATGACCGCCCTGCCCGGAAGCGTCTACGACCTGCGCGGTCCCGGCTGGCAACAGGAACACTGGAGCCTGGCCCCGTGGCGAGGGCATGGATTTCATCGGGGCTGGCTACCCTGGGTATCGTGCAGCCACCTGAACGGCCTGATCGGTTTGGAAGAATTCGACGCAGCACTATACCAACGGTTGAAGTAACGGGTTGGCATATGAATCAATTTAGATAACATTTGCCCCTGTTGTTTCGTCTTTATAGTATGACTCAACGCACCATTCTGACATTAGGAGCCAGCCTGCTTTCGGCGGCAACCTTGTTTACGCATTGCAACCAAAAGCCAAAACCCGACGATGTGGCGCTGCATCTCCGCGCGGCCCGGCACATGGCCGATTCTCTGGGTATCGACACCACACGCTATGCATCGACAAACCCGGAGACGCTGGAAAAGCTGCTAACCGAGATCAGGTACGGGCAGAAACCGACTGACCAATCGTTTAGCAAACTGCCCGAAAAAATAGATACGGCCGTGATTGGCTCAGCCATGCGCACGGCGGATCCAGTGGCGGCGTTACAGGCTAAAAACCCCGTTTTCGCACCATACAAGGCCCTGCTTACGCAGTATAACCAGGTGAAGAAAACGGCCACGCCCACGCAGCTGGCCGAGATCAGGCAGACGCTCAATTTCTACCGCTACCTCAACCGGTTTGCTACCGACAAGTTTATTGTGGTTAACATCCCCGCAGCCCGCTTGGCGGTGTATGACAAAGCCGGAAACCGCGAATTACCGATGGCCGTGATTGTGGGGAAGGCCGACAAATCGACGCCCCGGTTCAATTGCTACCTGACCGATATTGTGGCCTACCCTTACTGGAATGTGCCCCAGGGCATTGCAATGAAGGAGATTGTGCCAAAAGTGCAGGCAAACGCCAGCTACCTCGACAGTCAGAACATGGAAATACTGGACAGCCATGATCAGCCCGTCGATCCTGAATCCATCGATTGGGCAAGCGTATCGACGTCAAATTTTCCGTATCGGTTCCGGCAAACGTCGGGTTGCCATAACTCACTGGGACTGATCAAGTTCACCCTCAACGGTCCGCCTGCCATTTATTTCCACGACACCAACGCCCGTCAGCTTTTCGACCAGACCACCGACCACTGGCGTAGTCACGGTTGCGTACGGGTAGAGAAACCCGTGGAACTGGCCAACTTCGTGCTGGGTGCCCCCAAATTTGATCAGGGTTTCTACGATCGCTGCCTCACCGACCAAACGCCAAGTACGTTTAAACTACCCAAACCCTTTGCCGTATTCGTAACCTACAACCTCGCCGACGTTGACGAAACGGGTAAGCTGGTGTATTACAAAGACGTATACGGCTTGGGAAAGGCAGGTTCAATCGCAAGGCGCTAGTAGAATTGTGCTAAGGCTACGCGGCAGCAACCCAGCACGCGTAGCCTACGACTTGCAGAACGTTGACCGTTTCAGATACTGCTGGTCGGGGGAATAGATAAACAGGCATGAACCGCCTGCGATGGCTCGCACAATGGGTGAACATTCGGAGGTAGACACAGCGGGGCACCCCTGGCTGCGACCTAACCGACCGGTTTGGCGGATAACGGATTCGCTCACATAGGGCGCACCGTGCATCACAATGGCGCGGGAGAAGGCGTTATCGTTAATGCCTTTTTCCAGCCCCTGCAACTGCATCGACAGGCCATGTTTGCCCTGATACAGACCCAGCGTTTTGTAGAACCCCAGGCTGGATTGAAACGACGAATTTAGGTTAGAGAACCGCTTCGCCAGCAACTCGCCTGAGTTGCGGCCGTGGGCTACGTACGTGTGAAACAACAATTTCTGCTTTGCCAAGTCAATAATATACAGTCGCTTGTGACTCGACGGCTGACTCATGTCTACAATAGACAACAGAGGCTTTGCGCCGGTCACCTGTTGCATACCCCGAACAGCCAGGTCAAATACGTCGCGACTCAAGCCACTGGAAGCCAGATTCAGTTGGTCATAAACCAGCAGAAACGGATGAGTGGGTGGGGCAACGTGCGCTATAACGGCGGCAGCGGGGCGGTGGGTTGTTGGGGCCTTTTCAGAGCTGGTCATGGCCAGGCAGGATACTGACAGAGCGGCGAACAACAATCGATTCATGCAGACGAAGGGGTTTCGTTTGTACCGGAAACACAATAACGAATAGTCTACCGGTTTGATTCGGTAATGGGCGTTAAAAAGGGCTAAAACCCAGAGACACCCGGAGGTCCGCGAAGCTACACAGAGTTGTTACTTCCTGATAAAAATCTCTGTGTAGCTCCGCGGACCTCCGGGTGTCTCTGGGTTTTAGCCCTTTTTAACCTTACTGGCTAGCCAGTAACCGAGGTACCGGGTTCACAAACGTCGACTGGGCCAGATAGCGCTTGTCGGGGTAGTAGATAAACAGCGTGGCCCCGCCTTCTACAGCGTCAATGATGGGCGTACAGACCTTGTTGGGCACGGCGGGGCACCCTTGACTGCGACCCAGCATACCCGTGTAGCGAATGGTGTCTTCACACACATAATCGGCCCCGTGAAGCACGATGTTCCGGGCAAAAACCTTGTCATTGATTCCCGGCTCAAGGCCTTTGAGTTTCATTGACCAGCCGTGCTTACCCCAGTACCGACCCATAGCCCGGTAGAAACCCAGGCTCGACTGCATGGATGACCCTTCATTAGAAAACCGACTTGGCCGTAATGCCCCTGACCCCTGCCCGTGGGCTACGTAGGTATTGAACAGGAGCTTTCTTTTCGACAGGTCAATGACATAGAGCCGCTTATGATTTGATGGCAGGCTCATGTCGGCTACCAGCAGGATCGGCTTGGGCTTGGGCACATACTTCATGCCTCCCAAAGCCAGTTCGTAGGCCACCCGCGACAGGCCACTGTCTTCCAGCAACAGGTCGTCATAAACATGAAACAGCGGATTGGCCGACGTGGTACAGGTGCGCACCTTTGGCACACGCCCAGCCCACCGCAACGGCGCAGCAGCGAGGCAGATCAGGGCCAGCAGACACAGTAAAAGAATACGCATACGCTTGATGGGTGGCTGCACCGACTGGCTTAGCCCGGTGGGTGAATTACGTCTATAAAATTACTCGACAGTTGGCGAATGCGCAACACATACCCTACTCAAAAGGCCCCCAGCCATGCGGCTTAAATCCTGCTTTTCGCTCCCGTTGCTACCGGCTAAAAATAATTTGGATCAAACTACTTGATTATGAGAAGGAATATCCATTTACTTTGTTTTTCAAAGTACTTTTAAAACCAGCAAGTGATGAATCCTCCTCCCTACCAATCCGACTCGTTCTTCGACCGGGTCAACCTGTGGTTGCGTACCTCAACCATGATTAAACTAGCCATCGTTGGCATACTGGTTCTGGTTTTACTCATCCCGACGTTTATGCTCGAAGGCCTTATCCGTGAGCGTGAATCCACCCGGGCCATGGCCATTCGTGAAGTGAGTGAAAAATGGGGGGCCACCCAAACCGTCAGTGGACCCATCCTGAGCGTTCCGTATCTGATGCATACCAAAGGGGCTGACGGCAAAGCCGAAACCTCCATCGCCTACGCCCACGTTCTACCCGACAACCTGACCATCACAGGCACTATACAGCCCGAAAAGCGTAACCGGGGCCTGTTTCAGGTCATGCTCTACAACACACGCCTCACTATCCGGGGCAGCCTTCCCCGTCCGTCGGCTGAGCGGTTGGGTATTGCCCCCGCCGATATGCAGTGGGATAAAGCGTTTGTGTCGCTGGGCGTGACTGACATGAAAGGCATCAAAGACCAGATCAATTTGCGGGTAGACGGCAAGGCGCTGACCGTTGAACCGGGTATACCCACCACCGACATTCTGGCGTCGGGCGTGAGTGCGCGCACACCCCTCGGCGACTCCATCACCTTCGACTGCGCCCTGAACATAAATGGCAGTTCAGACCTGTATTTCCTGCCCTTTGGCAAGCAGACCATCGTTTCGCTTACCTCGCCCTGGACCACGCCCAGCTTCGTGGGAGCCTCGCTGCCTGACCGCCGCACCCTGAATGCGAAGGGATTTACGGCCAACTGGAAGGTGCTGCAATACAACCGAAACTACCCGCAGCAGGGCACCGGCGCGTTTTTGAACAGACCAATCAGCAACAGCCCCGACAGCCATGAGTCAGTAGCGGCCAGTTCAGCTTTTGGGGTAAAGCTGCTGTTGCCGGTCGATGAGTACCAGAAAACGATGCGGTCGGCGAAGTACGCGGTGATGTTTATTATCATCACGTTCACGGCGTTTTTCTTCGTCGAAATTCTGAACAAGCAGCGCATTCACCCCATCCAGTACCTGCTGGTGGGCTTTGCAGTCTGCCTGTTTTACCTGCTGCTACTGGCTATTTCGGAGCACGTCGCATTCAATGTTGCTTACCTGATCAGTGCCGCAGTAACGCTGGCCATGATCTCGTTCTACGTCCGTCATGTCTTCAAAAACGGTCGGCTCACCATCCTGTTCAGCAGCGTATTAGCCCTGCTCTACGGCTTCTTTTTTTCACTGCTCCAACTCGAAGATTATTCCCTGCTGCTGGGCAGCCTTGGTTTGGCGCTGATCCTCGGCATCATCATGTACCTCACCCGCAATGTGAACTGGTACCGGGCCTATGAAACGACGTAGAGATGGCGTAAGTCAGTACGAATCGGTCTTGCAGACTTACAATTAACGCTACCAACTGATTGAGTGGCCCCAACTTCAACGGGCTTAGACCGGTTGTAGTGGTAGTATGAGACTATATCACTTTATGATCGGGCTCACTGCTGCGCCCATTACTCTGGTTCATGTTGGCTTTTCGGGACTGGCCTTAGTGACGGGTACCTGGGTGGTACTAAACCCCAAAGGAACCCGCCGCCATCGTTGGCTGGGATACGCTTACGTGGCCAGTATGAGTGTGGTGCTGACCACTGCGTTTGGCATCTACCATTTGTTTGGCCGGTTTGGTATTGTGCACTGGGGAGCCGTAGGCAGCTGGCTGGTTTTAGTTGGCGGCTTGTGGCCAGTCTGGTTACGCTCCCGGATGCCTTCCTGGCTGTTTTGGCATCAACTCAGTATGGGGCTGTCGGTGGCGGGCTTATACGCTACGTTCTTAGTTGAATCAACGTACCGACTCTTTCCTGCCCGATATTTCTGGTTCACAACCGTCGGCACATCTACGCTGGTGTTGTTAGCAGCGATCTGGTTGTTATATAAGCAGTTAGCACCGCAACTGACCAGGCGGTATTCCCTACCGGAGCGGTAGCTGGCCTGTTGCCAACGTTAACCCTCCCGAATCATATTCCTATGTGGCTTTTTTACGCGCTCCTCTCTGCCGTTTTCGCGTCGCTGACGGCTATTCTGGCAAAAATCGGGATCAAAAATGTAGACAGTAACCTGGCTACGGCAGTGCGCACGGTGGTGGTCACGTTACTGGCCTGGGGGATTGTTCTCTTCCGAAAATCGGCGTCGGGTGTTGGTCTGGCAGAACAGGTATCGGCCCTGTCGGCTACCAACTGGACGTTTCTGGTGCTGTCGGGCATCGCTACGGGCCTGTCGTGGCTGTGTTATTTCAAGGCACTGCAACTGGGCAATGTATCGCAGGTGGCCCCGGTCGACAAGCTTAGCCTGGCGCTCACGATTCTGTTGTCGGTGGTGTTTCTGGGCGAAGTGCTCACCTGGAAAATTGCCCTCGGTGCAGCCATGATTGTGGGCGGAACATTGGTATTAATCCTCTAGAAAAGACTGGCCTATTAAACTTACCTTAAAAGGAGCCATTCAATAGGGGAGGCAGAAACCCCGGTACATGCGGTGTGTTATGTGAATGTATCAACGAAATGCAACTCAACACATTCATGAACCGATTACTTTCTTCTGCCGTCAGTGGTCTGCTGACGCTGACAATTATGGCCACCTTTGCTGGTCAGTCTTTTGCTCAGAACCGTACCAGCGGCAACAACAATGCACCAGCCGCCGGCACGCCAAGTGGCTCACAACTAGGCAATTACCGCAACGAACGCGCCGACGGGTGGATACCGCTGGAGCCCGAAAAGCGGCAGGCCATCAACACTGATCTGCAAGCCACGGTGGTTGAGTTAATTGAGCTTTTCCACGATGCCAAACAAAGTCACTGGAACCTGCGTGGTCCGTTATATTTTCCGCTTCATGAGAACCTACAGGAATATGCCGAGACGTACCTGAAGTACTCCGACCTGCTGGCCGAACGGCAATTACAAATTGGACAGCCTGCCGATGGCCGTACCGAAACGGTGGTGAACACGGCCAACCTACCCAAGTTTCCGGGCGGATTCTTGTCAGACCGTCAGGTGCTCGACATCATGACCGAACGCATCTATACCGTTGCCAAGCGGGTGCGGGCGCGAATAGAAAGTACCGGGAAAAATGGCGATGAAGTAACGTCCAACAAACTGCAGGACCTGAGCTACGAGCTCGACAAGCAGGTGTGGCAGTTCCGCGTACACATGCAGTAAGCTGTTTTTCAACACAAAAAAGGGCCGTGAGAATTAATTCTCACGGCCCTTTTTTGTGTGCAGACGAGTAGCGACTTATTGCCGCTCGAAGTTGTAGTAGCCTAATGACCCCGCTCCAGTGCTAATACTCAACCGTTTGCTATCTACAGCAACGAGATCGAAGACCCGCCCCGACAACGACGACATACAGACGGCCTGAATCCGAATCTGTTTGTCAGTAAGCTCGTAGCTGCCCGGACCGCAGCCTAAAAACGCATACTCAACGGGACG
Organism: Fibrella rubiginis; assembly: GCF_017353185.1. Lineage (GTDB taxonomy): Bacteria > Bacteroidota > Bacteroidia > Cytophagales > Spirosomataceae > Fibrella > Fibrella rubiginis. Next base: position 374,792 of record NZ_JAFMYV010000004.1, read on the forward strand.
GGTATTCGAATAGGTTTCGTTGAAGGTGCCGTCGCTGGCAAAAGTGACCAACACGGTCTTATCGGACGGAACACTAACCGGCGCGCTGCTGGTTAAGGCGTTTCTGACGTACCCCACCAATCGCCAGTTGCCCACCAGATCACTGGCTGGTGTAGGGTCCGTTTTCGTGCAGGCGGTGATGGATACGAGAAAAATGAACGTGAGTAGGTGTTTGTTCATGAGCGAAGTAGGTGTTTTATATACGGCAGGACCCTCGTTAGACCGAAACCGTTGGCATGGCGCTGCCCAGAGAGGGACTACCTGACGAGCCCACTGGCCGTGTTTCCCTCAAACCACTGCCGAAAGGCTGTTGCTTTCTCTTTGCTGATGGCCAGTTCCAGCCGGTTGTTGGGGGCCTTCAGCCGAATGATCAGTTTGCCCGTATAATGCGTTTCATAGCCGCTGATCGCTTCCAGGCCAATCAGGTACTGCCGGTTGGCACGGAAAAATTGAGCCGGGTCGGCCAGTTCTTCCACTTCATCCAGCGTTCGGTAGTCCGTCACCAGTTTCTGCCCGTCGGCGGTATGCAGAAAGATGAGTTCGTCGCGGCAAAAACAGGCCACCTGCTCCTGGGGTATCGGCACGATCTGCCGGAGATGATGGGCCATAAACCGGCGTTTGTACGTTGGTGTAGGCGATACGCCCGCTACCTGATTCAGAAACACCCGAAACTGATCGGCGAAGTCGGCACCGCTGGGTTGCCAGCGGTGGAACTTGGCTAGGGCAGCCCGCAGTTCGTCGGGGTCGATGGGCTTGAGCAGGTAGTCGATGCTGTTAAGTTTAAACGCCCGGATAGCGTATTCGTCGTAGGCGGTCGTGAAAATAACCGGCGTGTTCAGCCCCACCTGCCGGAATGCCTCGAAGCTCACGCCGTCGGCCAGCTGGATGTCGGCAATGACGAGGTCGGGGCGGTGGTGGGTCAGGTACTCAACCACCTGCTGTACGCTCGTCAACGGCCCAACAAGGGTGGCAGCCGGCTCTAGCTGGCTCACCAGTTTCAGCAGTTGTTTGCCCACCAGTGGCTCATCTTCAATGAGTAAGATCGTCATGACAGCAGCGGAATACGCACCTGAAAAAACGAGCCATTATTCTGTATGTCAACGGGTTGCTCGCTCAAAAACGCGTAGAGTTGTTGCAGGTTTTGCAGGCCCTGCCCGTTGGACGTGGTGACTTGTTTCTTGCCCTGGATCGGGTTCGACACAGTCAGGTAGTCGGTTTCGGCGGTAAGCTCCACCACCAACGGATGGGCTTCGCTGATGACGTTGTGCTTGATGGCGTTTTCGATCAGGATCTGGAGCGTGACGGGGGCAATCAGCCGGTCGCGGGCTTCATCGGGGATGTGGTACCGCACCTGAAATTCGCCGTTGAACCGCGTCTGTAACAACGACACATACTGGTTGATGAACACCAGTTCGGTACGCAGCGGCACCAGCTCGCGGCTTTTGTGCTGCAACACGTAGCGAAACACCTTGGAGAGTTGCTGCAAAAACTGCCGGGCCAGGGCGGGGTCGTCGTCGATCAGGCTATCGAGCGAGGAGAGGCTGTTGAACAGAAAATGCGGGTTAAGCTGGTTGCGGAGGTTGTCGTACTGTACCTGTGCTTTTTCCTTTTCCAACCGCGCCGCCCGTGTAAAGTTTTCCTGCCAGCGGACAAACAGGTGGTGCGCAATGAAGCCCAGCCCCACCACAATGTTGGCCATAAACGCCCCCCAGCTGATGGTGATGAACATCAGGCGGTTGAGCAGGTGGCTGAGGGCGGGCAGGATGTAGTGGAGAATGAACAGGCTGCAAAAAAATAGCACCGTCTTTACGATGGCCCAACCGCCCAGCAACTGAATGACAAGGCGTTTCCGTACGTTTTTTTCAAACGGAAACCGCCGGTTCAGCCAGTCGTTGAAGCCGTAGTGAAATGCCCACACGCCGTTGAGCATGGTCAGGGTCATCACAAACAGAATGGCCTGCTGCTGCCAGCTAATGTCGGGCAGCACCCACTTCCGCCCCACAATACCCAGCAGAGACATGCCCAGAAATAAGGCCTCAACCCGCCTGTCGAACCTGATTTTCATGGCCGCTGATGATTTGGCCGTCGCTCATTTCGATAATGCGGTCGGTGCCCGCCGCAAAATCGGGGTCGTGTGTGACGGTGATGATGGTCTGCCCTTTCGAGGCCAGTTCCTTAAAGATATGGAACACATTCTCCGAATTGGCTCTGTCTAAATTGCCCGTTGGTTCGTCGCCCATGATAATCGTCGGGTCGTTGATGAGCGCCCGGGCAATGGCCACGCGCTGCTGCTGCCCACCCGATAGCTTGCTGGCGGGTTTGCGGGCGTAGTCGGCCATACCAATGAGGCGGAGTTTCTCCATAGCGCGTTCTTCGATCTCATGGGCGGGGTATTTGCCCAGTTTTTGACCCGGTAACATCACGTTTTGCAGGGCCGAGAACTCCGGCAGCAGAAAATGAAACTGGAACACAAACCCCAGGTGTTCGTTTCGGAAATGGGCCAGAAAATCCTGACTGCGGCCCGTCAGGTTCGTACCGGCCATTTCAATCTGCCCCTCATAGTCGGTGTCCATGGTCGAGAGCAGATACAGCAGCGTGCTCTTCCCACAGCCCGACTTACCCACAATAGCCATAAACTCACCGGCCTGCACGTCGAACGTGATGTCGCGCAACACCTGGAATGTATCAGGGTCGTAGAAGTACTTGTTCAGATGCCGGGCCGAAAGAACCATACTACTAGTGATAAGTGGTGAACGATAAGTTATCCTCTCAGGATGGCTACGGGGTCTACTTTCGAGGCTTTGCGGGAGGGGAAATACCCCGCGAGCAGGGTGGTGATAACCCCAAAGAGCAGACCCATAATGTAGTACTTCGCCGCGAAGATGACGGGGAAGGTTTTGAGGCTGATCATATTGCCCGTGTCGAAGGGGGTAATGGAGAGCAGGTAGCTCAGCCCAAAACCGATGCCCAGGCCCAGCAGCCCACCCGAAATGCCAATGAAGACCGCCTGAAGCAGAAAAATGGCGACGATGTCGCGGCCATCGAAGCCTGTTGCTTTCAGAATCGCGATGTCTTTGATCTTGTTGACTACGGTCATGTTCATGATGTTGTAGATACCAAACCCGGCCACCACCAGCAGCGTAAACGACACCACGAAGGTCATGACGTTGCGGATCTTTTCGCCTGCCAAAATCGCCGTGTTGGCCGTGGCCCAGTCTTCGGTATGGTAGCCGAACATGGCCTGAAGTTGCTTGCCAAGCGGAATGGCCTGCAGGGGGTCGGTCATCTTTACGTGGATGTCGGTGATGTAGCTGGGGTCTTTTTGCAGAATCTCCTGCACGGTGGCGAGGTTGGCGTAGCTGCGGGTATTGTCGACGGTGCTGATGCCGAAGCCGAACGTACCCGCCACCCGTAGCACGCGGGTGCCGCCGGTTGGGGTGGTCACGGTCACCTTGTCGCCCACGCGCACGTTCAGGTCCCTGGCTAACCCAGACCCCATAATCAGCGCGTCGGGGTTGGTTTTCAGGGCGTTCAGGTTGCCCGACTGCAGGCGCGTTGTCAGCCGGTAAAGCTGGTTCTCCCGGTCGATTTCGACACCCGCGATGGTGCCCGATAGCTGGATGGGACCGTTGTTGTAGAACACCTGGGTGCTTAACTGCGGCGAGACACCCAGCACGCCGGGCTGCCGCCCGATGCGGTTGGCGATGATCAGGCCGTTTTTAAGTCGCGCCGACTCCGCCTTGGGCTTCTGATGGTACACCACGTTGAACCCACCCGGATGGGCTTCATCAATCAGGCTCGACCGCTGGGTGTTGACTTTGTTGTAGACCCGGATGTGCGGGCTGGCGTCGAGGGCCGAGTCTTCCAGAAACTGGTTGACACCCTGCATAAACGAGATCATCGTGATGAACATGGCAATGCCAAACGTAACGCCGAGCATGGCCACCAGGGTCTGCCGCTTCTTAGCCAGCAGATGCGTCCGGGCAATTTGGGAGGCAATGGTCAGGTCCATGAGGAAGGGAGTGACTAATGATGAATTTGTTGACGCGAGAGCAGGTACGCTGGCGGAAGCAAATTCATCATCCACCATTCATCATTGCCCTCATCATTCATCACTCACCACTACTTTAGTTTGTTCGGTGAGGCCGCCGCGCACTTCAACGAGGTCGAAGTTTTCGGTGCCTTTCTGGAAGCGGATCTTTTGTTTCTGGCCGTTCTGCTCCACCCAGACACTATCCATGCCAACGACGTAGGCTTTCGGGATCGTCAGCACGCGGGGCCGCTGCCGGATGATGATGTTGGCCTCAACCGTCAGGCCGTAGTACGCATCGGGGTTGTTGCCGACAAACTCCGCATCGACCCGGAACGACTGATCGGTGCGGTTCAGCTTGGGGTACGTTTTCGTGATCCGGGCGTTGAACGTCTTGTCGGGGTAGGCATCGGCTTTGAGCGTCACCGATTGCCCTACCCGCACCCGGCCAAAATCGCTTTCATCCACCGCAAGCTGGGCGTAAAGCCGCCGCCCGCTGCCCACCAGCGCCAGCGCGTCGCCGGGGCGTACCAGTTCGCCGGGGTCTTTATACACCTCATACACCTTGCCATCGACGAAACTGCGGACGCGGGTATTCTGCCCCGCCACCTCCGAGGTCACCAGCTGGCTGCGGTTGTTGGCCACCTCGACCCGAAGCTGATTGCGGCTGCGCTGCAGGGTATTCTGCTGCGCCCGAAGCGTGTTGCGCGCTAGCGTGTAGGCCAGTTCGGCGCGTTCGAGTTCAGCGCGGGAGGTAGCATTCTGGGCATACAGTTCGCGGAACCGGGCATAGTTGAGCGAGTCGTTGCTCAGGCGGGTGCGGGCGTTGCGTACCTGCGCGTCGAGTTCGGCCAGTACGGGCGAGTTGGCGTTCAGGTTCGCCTGCGATTGCCGCAGCACCGCTGCCGCCGCCTGCTGCCGGGCCGATTCCGTCGTGCTTTCCAGCACAAACAGCAACTGACGCGGCCGCACCGAGTCGCCCTCGTTCACCAGCCGCTGCTGAATCAGACCGGTAGCCTCGGCGGTCACCGTATACTCCTGCCGCGGGTAGACGTTGCCCGACGCATAAACGGCCTCCGTCAGTTCACGGTAAGCGGGCGAAATGCCTTCGGGGGTCTTCTTGCAGGCGGCCATCGTGAGCAGCGTAAACAGGTAGAGGTAAGGTGTGGTTTTCATTGTCCGCTGCGGATTTGGAGGAGCGTCTGGTTAATAAACACGTTCGAGAGGGTGTTCAGGAAGCGATTTTGCGCCGCCAGGGCGTCGTTGAACACGTTCAGGTACTGGTCGTAGGCAAACAGTCCCGACCGGTATTTGACCAGGGCGATCTGCACGTTCTGGTTGCTGAGTTCGTAATGCTGCCGGTTCAGGTCGAGCGACCGGACAGCCTGAGCATACGCGTTTTGCAGGTCGTCGGTGTCGGTTTGCTGGCGATTTTGTTCGTAGGCCAACTGCGCCTCGGCCAGTTTTAACTGCCCCTGGGCGCGGGCAATGCTGCTGTTTCGCAAGCCACCGCCATAGAGCGGGAAATTAAACTGCAGGCCCGCCACGCCAATCGTAAACCAGCGCTCGCTGGGGTTCAGAAAATTGAACTCGTTGCGTTGCGCCTGTTGGCTGTAGCGTCCGTAGGCCGAGAGCGTGGGCCACCGCAGGAGCCGCTCCCGGTCGAGCTGCAACCGGGCCAGTTCCACCTGCGTTTCCCGCAACGTGATCTGAGGCCGCGTCAACGTACCGGGTCCAACCGCCGCCACAGTGGGGGGCACGTCGAGGGTTTCGGTGAGTACGAGGCTATCGGCGGGGGCAAGTCCCAGTAGCAGTTTAAGCTGATTCTGGTTTCTGGACAATTGCAACTCGTTCTGAGCCAGCACATCGGCAGTGGTCAGCTGCACAGCTTTGATCCGGTTGTATTCGAGGGGTTCGATCAACCCTTTGTCCAGCCGCTGACGGGCAATCTGCACCAGCGTATCCGCAGCCAGCAGGTTGCGGCGGGTGATGTCGATGGCCGAGCGGGTCAGCAGCACGGCATGGTACACGCGGGCCGTTTGGGTGGCGATGTCGTCCTGCAACACCAATGCCTGCTCGTCGATAATCTGTAGATTCTGCTTCACAATGCCCAGATCGGCGTGGGCGGGGCGGTTCAGAATGGGTACGGTGGCTTCTACCCCCGCCGTCAGGAACAAGGGCAAACCAAACCGAAACTCGCGAAACTCGCCGGGTCGTCCACCGGGCAAAAACTCGGCGGGTACCAGCGAGACGGGCAGGGCGTAGTTATAGTCAAAATTGGTGTAGAACCGCGCCGTGGGTAGCCAGCCGGCGCGGGCAATGGTGCGCTGCTGCTCCTGCGCCGTTCGGTTCAGCCGGGCGTTGACCAGCTCCGGGTTACTGCGCCGGGCCATGGTCAGGGCCTCCCGCACCGACGGCACAACGGTCTGTGCCGGGGCACTGAATGAAGCAAATAGGATAAAAACAAAAACAGACCGATTCATGGGCGTCGTGAAGGAACGCTCAAAACAAGCGGGCTAGACCCTGTTCACCGCACGTTTGCCGACGAACCGGGCGGAACGCCCCACGAAGCCGACGTTTTTTGGCATTAAACAGAAACGTTACCATAGCCCCTGTATTCTTTCGTCCACAGGTAGGCCCCCTGCGCGGCAATGAAGCAGAACAGAAAATACTCTACCGACACAAGTTTCACCCCCTTCACGTAATACACGTAGGTCAGGATCAGATCCACACCGAGCCAGACATACCAGCATTCCACCCGCTTCTGAATCATCAGAAACGTAGCCACAATACTCATCACCGTCGTGAACGAGTCGAGGTACGGGAAGGCACTTGGCTGGCTAAACAGCACCGGCAGCAGTGTGTGCAGGTGCTGCGCAAACGTGCCCAGTCCCACCGTAGCCAACGTACCCAGCACCAACCAGAGAACCAACTGCTGCACAGGCATCTGACTGATTTTCAGTTCATGCTGCACAGTCTCTTCGCCCGGTTTGGGGTGGGTCCAACGCCACCAGCCCTGCAGGTTGGTCACGAAAAAGAACACCTGCAAACCCATGTCGGGATACAGCTGAATCTGGTAGAAGAGAAAGAAAAACAGCACCACGCTCACCGCCCCAATAGGCCAGCTCCAGACGTTGGCCCGTGCGCTCAGCCAGACAGCCACGGCCCCGCTTACCACCCCGGCAAACTCCAGGTAGCTCATGGGATAGCCCCAGAGCGTGAAAAAGATAGTCTTGATGTTGAGTATGTCGGGCAAGGGGAAGTTTAGAGTTTAAAGTTTAAGGGTTAAGCGGGTTGGCTTCGCGCTCTAGGCGCTTCGACTAGGCCGGTCCGCCGACAGGCTCAGGGTGTTTTTTTGTCATCCCGACGCAGGAGGGATCTACTTTCCTTCAGACATATTGTGAGACAGGAAACTAGATCCCTCCTGCGTCGGGATGACAAAAAAACATTACCCCCTCATCCTGAGCCTGTCGAAGGGCACGTAGCGCGAAGCCAATCAGCGCGTAGCACACCCATGCGCATAGCCAGTGGCAACCTCAGTAACCAATTCGTTTAACGCCTGAGCATACTGTCGTTGCGGGGTCAAAATTGCGCAGCCGGGTTGAGAAACTAAGTATGCAGCGCAACTTTAGACCTTAGCCATTAAACTTCAGACTCTAAAAAATGCAACACATTGCCATGCTCGGCGGCGGCTTCATTGGCCGTTTCTACGCCGAATCACTCCAGGGACAGCGCAGCCGCGACAAGGTGGTGGCCATCTACGCCCGCCGCGAAGAAACCGCCCAGAAATTCGCCGCCGACTACGGTTGCTCGTTTCAATCCACGGACATGGAGGCGGTCATTGCCCACCCAGACGTAACCATGGTGTGCATTGCCCTGCCCAATAACCTGCACGCGCCGGCGGTGGCCCTTTGCGCCAAACACAAGAAAAACGTGATCTGCACCAAACCCCTAGGCCGCACCGCCGCCGAAGCTCTACAGATGATGCAGCAGGTAGAGGAGGCGGGTATTTTCGGGGGGTATCTGGAAGACCTGTGCTATTCACCCAAGTTTCTGAAAGCTCTTGAAACGGTCAAATCTGGCTCGTTGGGACGTATTTTGTGGGCCAAGTCGCGCGAGACTCACCCCGGCCCCCACTCCGACTGGTTCTGGGATAAAGAGCAGGCTGGCGGCGGCTGCATGCTCGATCTGGGCTGTCACTGCGTGGAAATTGCCCGGAATTTCATCGGCAAAGACGTGCGCCCCGTGGAGGTGATGTGCTGGGCGGACACGCAGGTGAAACCTATCGACGCCGAAGACCACGCCATTGCGCTCGTCAAATACGAAAACGGAGCCATCGGGCAGTTTGAGGTAAGCTGGACGTTCCGCGGGGGCATGGACCTGCGCGACGAGGTGATGGGCACCGAAGGCACCATCTGGATCAACAATTTTCTGCGCACGGGTTTCGAGATGTTCACCACCGGCACAGCGGGCGACTACGTGGCCGAAAAGGCCGAATCCAACGCGGGCTGGCTCTTTCCCGTCGGTGATGAGGTAAACGACCTGGGCTATAATCACATGTTTACCGACATGTTCCGGGCGGTGGAAGAAGGCCGCGACGCCGCCGAAACGTTCTACGACGGCTACGTGGTCAACGCCATTCTGGACGCCGCCTACCAATCAGCCGAAACCAAGCAGTGGGAGCCCGTTCAGCTCCCGGTCTGGCGCGGTCAGGAGGGCCTATCCCAAGTCAGTGGCGCCGTGGAGTACGACGCGGATCATTACCTGATCAAAGAAGAAATGACCCACTACGGCAAAAAGAAGCTCATCCTAAAAGAAAAAGCAAGCGGGAAGATTATAGAGCGGGAGGTGTAGTGTACACCAAAAAAGCCCGCCCAGCAGGTCTGGACGGGCTTTTTTGGTACGGTCTGACAAATCGGATCTACCTAAACAGATAACCCAAATCTAATTCAATACCAGTCACCGGGTCACGCAGAATGCCGGTTGACCAGGTTTGAATGGAGCCGTCGGGGAGCAACGTTTGCACAATGCGAGTTGTGGGAATGATGATCCAGACAACTTGAACCCCTGCCGGAAAATACTGCTTCAGCGCTTTATCCGTCAAATCGGTCAGGCCCTGTTTCGGCGAAAGTACTTCGACCGCAATGATGGGGGCTTGGGTGAAATAGATGACATCATTGAACCAGTCGACGGGTAAATTTTTATATACGGCTACGTCGGGTTTACACTTACCTGTGGTTAGTTCAAGCTCTAACTCTGGAAACGTTTCATACTCGTCTTCATACCGGCTTAATGCAACGCTGACCCGATTGATGATTCGGGAGTGATTTAATGACATGATATCTTCTGACTCGTAGGTTTCGATTAAGTCAAATGCGTTGGTTTCCATATCAGCCTGAGTTTTCTCAAATATAGCCAAAACCCTATTGATAGACCACCCACTACCGTTTTCCAACCCTTTGCCGTCGCATTGGTTGAGTGATGAAAGACCAACTCAACGTAATCATGACACCACAACGGCAGGACGATAATACCGTCGAAAAGAAAATTGCGATTCTGTTAACGGATGGCTTCGAGGAAGTCGAGATGACCGAGCCACGGAAGGCGCTGGAGGCGGAAGGTTTTCAAACGCACCTGATTTCGCCCAAAAACGGCGAAGTGCGCGGCTGGGACGAAACCGAATGGGGCAACACCTTCCCTACCGATCTTCCGCTGGCGGGAGCAGACCCCGCCCAGTACGATGCGCTGCTGCTGCCCGGCGGCGTTATGAACCCCGATACGCTCCGGCAGGATCAGCAGGCGGTGCGGTTCATTCAGCATTTTTTCGAGACCAGAAAGCCCGTAGCGGCCATTTGCCACGCGCCTATTCTGCTGATCGAAGCTGACGTGGTGCGGGGCAAAGAATTGACTTCCTTCCCCAGCATCCAGACCGACCTTCGCAACGCGGGGGCCAACTGGGTAGACCGCGAAGTGGTCACCGACGGCAACCTCATCACCAGCCGTAATCCCCACGATATCCCCGCGTTCAACCAGGCGTTTATCAACGTGCTGAAAGAAGGCAAGCGCGTGGGCAGCACAGTAGCCTGACGGTTACAGTAACCTCGCTTAACGGGGCCACAATGGCAGCGGCGGCACGGTCTGTATCACCTGTCCCCCTGCCTTTTGTGGTATCAGCAATACCGTAAAAGCCGTTTTGGTGTTAGCGGGCATGGTTACCTCAAACCCCACCCGCACCGTACCCGGATTGGGCGCGTCATAGTCGTGCGGCGGGGTGGTCGACCAGGTTTTTAGGGTGATGGCGGCGGGTTCCTGCACCTGAAGCAGCAGCGTTTTACCTCCCTGTGTTAGTTCTGCCTTTGTGGTGCCAACCAGTTTAACCGTTGCCGGGGTAAGCATGGTCCAGCGTACGGTGGCTTCGGTGCTGGGGGTCTGGAGTTCATCCCGAACCACCACATAGGCCTTGTCGACAATGGCGATACCCCGATTGGCTTTGGCTAGTCCATCGCTATACAGAGTAGTGAGGTCGGTGGTAGCATTCATAAACAGCGGCGTGGCCGACGAACTAGTGATGAGGGCTTTACCCGAAACACGCTGCAAACTATCGTTGACAGTCAGCGTGTTATGTACCGAGTTGCCGTAGCGAAACACCTGCCAGCGTTGCGAATGCTGCTTCATATTCCACAAATCCACGCCCTTCGACTCCAGCGATTCATACTGCTGCATCCCGAAGTCCATAGCCCAGCGTACGCCATCGGCATCCATCACAAACGAGCCAACGTCCATGTGGGCGTGGTTGGTACTGGGGGTACCGCCTTTGATGGCCACATAAATCGCCGCCGGGTCGGTCCAGGAGCTACGCAGGAAGGCCACCGGCGTTTTACCTTCGCCTACCCACAAGGTATTTTTGGGCGGCGTCAACCTGCTGATCTTAAGTCCATTACTCCAGAGCAGGGTAGCCGGCAGCAGCCGATTGCGAACCTGCTGCCTGGCAAGGGTGGGGTCGGTCAGGTATGGGCGTTCCTGCCAGAGCAGCGACGGATCGTTGAGTTTGTTGGCAAACCAGAACATGGCCGGTTGCAGTTCGCCTTTCACGCCGGCATCCGAAAAGTTGAACGAAGCCCCCGTGGGGCCAGTCATGTTCTCCATAAAACCCGCCGTTTTCAGAAAACCCGGCTGTTGCGATAACCCGAAATCGGTTTTGAACAGTTTGTCCAGCGCGCTGACTAACAGCACATTGAAGCTTGTGCCGTACCCCCAGTAACCGTAGCCTTCGGGGTAACTACCGTCCGGACCGTAGTCGTTCATAGGCAGGGTGATGGTGTTAACAGACCGGTTGATAATCTGCCTGGCCAGCGCGGGATGGTCCTCGAAAATAGCCATTGCCCCGTAGGCCATGCTCGCGTTGCACACCTGGTTCCAGTTATGGCTTGCCTTCAGCCAGCCGTTGTATTGGCTGTCAAGCGATGGTTGTATGCCTTTGGTTACTATTGCTTCCCGGATAGCGGAACGGGATTCAGGCGAGAGGTCATCGTAGAGCCAGTCGTAGCCAATGGCGGCGGCCATGGTCATTTCGGCCACATCTAAAAAATGAGTCGGGTTCCAGTCGCTGAAGGCAGCGATGGCCAGGAGTTCTTTTTCAGCGCGTTTCAGGTACGCGCCCTGATGCGTCATTCGCCAGGCGTAGCACAGGAAAAAAACGCGACGCAGCGCCTCCCTGGATTTGTCGAGCAGTCGCCTGCCAATCTTAATGCGTTCCAGCTGAGGCAGTTCCATCATTGTGTTGCATTCTGCCAAAATGGTCTGATGCAACTGCGACCAGGTTTTGTCGCCGTCGATGGTCTGTTTGATGGCTACTTCCTGGCCTTTCAGCAGCAGAATACGCGGGTGGTCAGCCAGTTTCGTCACGGAGCCAACGTAGTCGGTTTGCGCCATGGCCACTTGAACCATCAAACAGAATAGCAGCAGGAGAAAGCGGTTGACTTTCATGGTTTCGTTGCTCTTGGCTGACCAGTTGATACAGTAGTCACAGGCACTAAAGCTGTTTCAATCAGAAACATACGCCTTTCGCTATTCGCCAGTCATTCGCCTATGCTATCACTACGCAGATTACTCTTCTTCGGGGCCATGGTTTACTGCCTGTTTACCCTGACCGGCTGGAGGGCGCCCGGTGGCAAACCCCGAAAACAGGCCTCTGCGCCCGCCCCCGCCCTCAAACGCTACCTGTATGTGATCACGCCGGGTGTGCGCAACTACCTTGGCTACGGCGGTCATGGCATCCAGGTATTCGACATCGACAACGGGCACCGGTTTGTCAAATTCATTCCGGGAAAAGGCGGGCTACGAAAAGACGGCACCCCCTCAAACGTGAAGGGCGTAGCCGTTAGCCTGGCCACCAACTGCCTGTATATCAGCACCCTGGAAGCCATACAATGCCTCGACCTGACCACCGAAAAACTGGTTTGGGAACGCACCTACGAAGGCGGCGCTGACCGGATCGCCATCTCCCCCGACGGCACCACCCTCTACGTGCCGTCGCTGGAAAAGGAGTTCTGGACGGTGGTTAATGCCAAAACCGGCGACGTGATCAGTAAGATCGTTACCAACTCAGGCGCCCACAATACCATCTACGGGCCAGATGGCAAACACGTTTACCTGGCCGGGCTTAAGTCGACGATGCTCAACGTGGCCGATACCAAAACGCATACCGTAACGAAGCAGGTTGGCCCGTTCGGGGCCGATATCCGGCCCTTCACCATCAATGGAGCACAAACGCGCGTTTACGTCAACGTGAACGGACTGCTGGGCTTTGAAGTGGGCGACCTGGTTACGGGCAAAAAACTTCACCGCGTTGAAGTACAGGGATTTAACATCGGCGAGGTAAAGCGGCACGGTTGCCCCAGCCACGGCATTGGCCTCACGCCCGATGAGCGCGAACTATGGCTCTGCGATGGCGCCAACAACCGGATTCATGTGTTCGATAACACGGTGATGCCGCCCGCGCAGAGAACGGCCATCCTGGTGCGCGACATGCCGGGGTGGATTTCGTTCAGTGCGGATGGCCACTATGCTTATCCCTCAACGGGCGACGTGATCGACGTGAAAACGCGGCGGATTGTAGCCACGCTGGAAGACGACCACTATAACGCCGTGCAAAGCGAGAAGATGGTGGAAATCCACTTTCGCGACAATAAACCCGTTTTCGCCGGAAACCAGTTTGGTATCGGGCAGGTAGGGGCTAAAACCAGCCACTAATTACCCGCCAATGGTCGACATGGACTCGGTTACTTCGGGGCGGTGGGCTTCGGCCTCAAACCCGTTTTTGGGGCGGTGGGCAAACGCTTTCAGGAAGGCCGCCGTGAGATCGTCGTTGGTGGCGCCGCTTCTGAGTAAGGCCCGTACGTCGAGTACGCCGTTGTCGTAGAGGCAGGTTTTCAGCGTACCCTGCGCCGTGAGGCGAATACGATTGCAACTCCCGCAGAACGTGCGTGTGTAGGCCGCAATAATGCCCATAGTACCCACATGGCCGGGGGCCTGCCAGGTGGTGGCGGTGGCATGGGGGGCGGCGGGGCGCGGTTGCAGATCAGGGTAGAACGACTTCAGTTCAGCCAAAATGCGCTGGTGCGTCCAGGTCAGAACAGGGTAGTGGTTGCCCTCACCATTGAACGGCATCTCCTCAATAAATCGCACGTCAATGGGCTGATTACGAGCCAGCTCAGCCAGCGCAAACAAATCCTGCGTATTCTGTCCATCCATCACCACGGCGTTGATTTTCACGCGGATATTGTGCGCCAGCAGTTCGTCGAGGGTAGTCAAGACGGCGGGGAGTTCATCGCGGCGGGTGATCTGATGGAACCGGGCGCGGTCGAGGGTGTCGAGGCTGAGGTTCACCGATTTGATGCCCAGCCGCGCCATATCGGCCACGTGCGGGGCGGTGAGTACGCCGTTGGTGGTCATGTGCAGTTCGTCCATGCCGGGAATGACCGACAGTCGTTCCAGAAAGCCCATCAGCCCCGCCCGCACAAAGGGTTCGCCCCCCGTAAGCCGCAGTTTCGACACACCCATGCGGGCGAGCACCGCCACCAGCCGCTCCATTTCTTCGTAGGTAAGCAACTGCTGTTTGGGCAGATACCTGATCCCCGCTTCGGGCATGCAATAGAAGCACCGCAGGTTGCAGCGGTCCGTTACGGCCAGACGCAGGTAGGTAATGGGACGGTTGTGGTTGTCGAAAAGCATCAGATGCAGAACAGTTCAGCGGGTGGTATCGTTGCGATAACGGTAAATATGGCCCGGAAAAGTAAGACTTTTGCAATGACTACGCCACCCCGGTCATCTAACCTCAACTAACGACGCAGCCCATGCTCGACACACAACCCATTTTCGATACACTTATTCCGACTACGCCAACGGATCAGCCCGACTGGAACCGCTTCCTGGCCCAGACCCTGCAAACATTTGATTGCACCACGGGTACGCTCCACCGCCTCGACCCCGATTCGGGTCTGCTCACGCTGGTAGCCTACGCGGGTTTGCCGCCGTTTATCGTGCCCAAAATTGAAAAGATACCCGTGGGCAAAGGCATGGCGGGCATCGCCGCCGAACGCCGTGAGGCCGTGCAGCTCTGCAACCTGCAAACCGACGAGTCGGGCGTGGCGCGGCCGGCCGCGCGGGATACTAAAGTGGAGGGGTCCATTGCCGTACCTGTTCTGTTCAACGGTCAGCTCTACGGCACCCTCGGCATTGCCAAGCCCGTGCCCTACGATTTTACGGACGAAGAAGTCGAGGCCCTCATGAACATCGGCGAGGCCGTAAGTCAGGTGTTGGTGTAGCCCCCCCTACCGTAGCTGCTGACGCCTGTAGGTATTTCGTCCCGTAGGGACGAAATAGCGCAGCGTCGGTAGCAAACCGGGAAAAACCGGTACCCCGTTACGGCCATTGACCTATTCATGCGCTACTACCCCACAAAACGGCAAAACCGGCTCATTTGAGCCGGTTTTGCCGTTTTGTGTTAAAAAAGAGGAGGTACGCGTACTACAATTACAGACTAAACTCAACCCGCTCACCTGACAGTGGTTCGAAATTATCCAGTACTACGTCGGTAGTCGTGGTAGCCATATTTACGTTCCAGGTGGCATTAAACCGGCTTAGCTTGCTCGGTGCTGACTTACCGAAATTCATCGTCAGCGCCGTGATGGAAATAGCCCCACCGTAGTAGGCAACCTGCCCGCCAATGGTAGCATACCAGCCGCCGCTGTAAGAAGCACCCTGATCATCGGTGGCTACGACAGTGCCATTCGGCGAAAACACCAGCTTGTAGCCTGTATAATCGGTGGTCTTGTCGGAGAAGGCCCGGTAGTAGGATTTCACCGTCCAGGTACCGGTTGGCATGATGGGGCCAAGGTTGTTGATAGGCGTTGGATTGGGCGTAAGCACAGGCAGCGCTCCCGTTGGCGTTGGCGTCGGGGTGGTGCCCCCGCCACCAGAAGACCCCTGACGGGCGTTGGCAGCTGGATTAACCACCTCCTGCGAATGGTTGCACGAGAGCGTGCTGATGGCAAGTAGGGCAATGGCGGATGCGATACTAATTTTCATATTACACTTGTTTGGTTAAAGAGTACAGTGGCAATACGGACTAGGTAGATTTCGGGTTGCGCAAGAATTGAAAACAATTTTTGGCACCCGGCTAACTACCGTCTAATCAATATCATTACTTACGGGTAAGGATGGAATGGATTTCATTTTTCCGCGGGAAAACGAAACGGCCGCCGCCGCCAGCACCAGCGCAGTCATGACCAGATAGGTGTAGCGCATGCCCGTCAATTGGGCGGCGGGGCTCATGGGGCCGGTGTGGTAAGTTTGGGCGTAGTAGTTGCGGGTGCTGTACCAGATGGCCGCCGAGAGCGCAATACCCACCACCAGGCCCATGTTCCGCATGAAGGCAATAATGCTGCTGGCTACCCCGCGCTGCGCCAACGGGGCCGCATTGAGGGCACTGCTGCTATTGGGCGACTGGAACAGGGCGAACCCCAGGCTGGTGAGCGCGCTCCGCCAAACCACGTTGTGCCAGCTCCAGTCGGCCTGCAAAAACGAAAACGAAAAGTAGCCCCCCGCCGCCAGCACCAACCCCGTACTGGCCAGCCAGCGCGTACTGACCCGGCTCGACAGGTAGCCGCCAATGGGAGCCACGATGCTGAGTGTGAGCGGACCGGAAAGCAACACAAGGCCTGCTTTTTCGGGCGTAAAACCGAGCAGTTGCTGCAGGAAAAACGGGATGATAAACAGGTTTCCCCCCGACGCCACAAACGCCAGCCAGGCCGCCACAATGGCCGACGTGTAGGGCCGCACCCGAAACAGACTCAGTTGCAGCATGGGCACGGGTGTGCGGCTTTCCCACCAGAAAAACCAGCCCAGCAGCACAAAACCGGTGCCCAGCAACCCCAGCACCAGCGGATGCTGCCAGCCGTAGTCGGGTTCCGGGCCGAAGTCGAGGCCCGTCAGCAGCGTGGTGACGCCCACCAGAAACAGCCCCGCCCCCACCAGGTCGAAGGTGCGCCGAATGTCCTGACTAGGTAGCGTGGGACTTTTGGGCAGTACCACCCACGCCCGCCAGATGGCAATAAGGCCGATGGGCAGGTTAACGAAAAAGATGCTGCTCCAGCCGAATTTCCCCAGCAGCAGTCCGCCCACCACCGGCCCCGTGCTGGACCCCGCCGCCACAATGGCCCCCATCAGCCCCAGGGCCTGCCCCCGTTCGGCGGGCGTGAAGGTGTCGGAGATAATGGCCGGGGCGATGGCAAAAATGATGGCCGCCCCCAGCCCCTGCACCACCCGAAACCCCACCAGCGACACCAGGTTCCAGGCCAGCCCGCACAACACCGACCCCAGCACGAAGATGGCGAACCCCGCAATGTACATGGTACGCCGCCCCAGCCAGTCAGAGAGTTTGCCCATGATGAGCAGGGTGCTGGTGGTGGTCAGCAGGTAGCTCAGCACCACCCATTCCACACTGTCGCCCGCGCCGAGTTCACGGCGGATGGTGGGCAGGGCAATGTTGACAATGCTGCTGTCGAGGGTGGCCATGAACGTGCCGAAGGCCAGCGTAGCCAGCACAAGCCATTTGTTGGGGGTGGCGGGTGCTGAAAGCGTTTGGTTAGAGAGCACGGGCGGGCGATTAGAAAGACACGGTCGTAACGCCCCAGGCCGTGCCGTTGTTTGGGCAGGTGGCCACTGGGCACGCCCCTACCTACTTCGTCTGCCGCGCGTGGATTTCCTCGAAATCACCTTTTGTCCAGCGCGGATTTTGAAAGCCGTAGGGGTCTACAATAAATCGCCCCGTTTTCGTGTCCAGAATAGTCACGCCGCGCTCACCCGTCACAGCCTGATAGCGGCGCACCTCATCTACTGGCTGTTGGACGGCCTGCGGCGCGGGTTTGTTGGCCATCAATAGCAGGCCACCCATCAAGCCAGCACCCAGGAATACCGATTTCAGATCAATCGTAAGCGTTTTCATAGTCGTATCGGAGTTATGTTGTCTTGCTTAGACCCGCCCACAAGGCAATCTGTTTAACAGGACCGATGCTTTATGTCGACTTTGATGAATGAGTAACAGTTGGTCACGCTCCCGAAGCCGACGGCTACTGGCTCCGCAAAGACGTGCAGGTGTGTAGCCTACAAACCATCTGGAAACTAACGGAACCCCTGAATGTGCTGCTGTAGATTGCTTGCTACGAACGATCTTATTCACCAACTCAGCCGACAGACGCGCCAACCTGTTTAAATTCGTGAATGATTTACCCCGATAATATTGCTACTTAATTATTAAGGACATACTGTGATGAGGACACTATTAATAACAGAAGCCGAATATGTGGGCGATCACATGCTACAACTGACCTTTTCTGATGGCACCTCACAAACGGTTGACTTCGGACCTTTTTTGTTGGATCACCCTCATCCTCAACATAATAAGTATCGCCGACTAGCCAAGTTCAAACGTTTCCGCATCGAACGCGGCAACGTAGTATGGGGCAAAGACTGGGATCTTATCTTTCCAGTGACCCAATTACACCAAGGGTATATAGCCCCGGCTGTCTACTGACCTTCCTCGTTCGGAAACTGTTGCTCAAAATCAGCCAATTCCGTTTCCACGTGCGCTCGTTCGCGGGCGTCTAACTGGCTCAATTCGTGGCGAATTACCTCGGCATCATAAGCTGATTTGAGTTCGTCAAGGGGTATTTCCAGTTCCCACGTACAGGTGCGGCTATGTACTTCGGGCCTGTGGCCCAGCCGAAATACCTCCGTCATACGCCCCTCCCGAAAGCGGGCTTTGAAGCAAAACCAGTGATCATCAACAACCGTGTAGAACACAATGTACCCATGTGCATCGACCAGACGGACCTCGTGCCAGCGCGTTTTGCTCTCCCATCCTTTAGCGGACATAGCGGCTACCGTTTCCAGGTACCCCTCGCTCGTAATGTTGTATACCCCGTATTTGTCCTCCAATGATTTCGTCTGGAACATAATCACACCGGCTCCCAATCGCTCAACGTCTGCGGGCGTGAGTGGCAACTGAGCCGAATCAATGCGGATGTTGTCGTAGAAACTCATAGTAAGGGCTGATAATCAGCACAAAAATAGCTAATGCATTGGTTAGTAGCCTTGTAGTTATATTACGTTTGCCTCATCTTTACAACCATGAGCAAACGCCCGCTTAACGACACGCTCGTAGCTTTATTTAAAGACAAGACCGATTTCCTGTTGGCCCGTGACGAGGGTTGGTATCGCATTCCAACCAGTTCACGCGTTCCGGCTATGGTGGAGGATGGTAGCCTGCGCTATATCTCGTTCTACTTCAAAAAAAGCTTTGGCGAATGGAAGTATTCGATTCGCCATGTGGCTGTGGTGACAAGCATTAACGTAATGCGGAGGCGGTTCTTATTTCCCGATGAGACGCTAAACAGCAAATCAGATAAGACATACTATAAAATCAGTTTCGGGCCACTGGAGGCACTTCCCAAACCCATTATCAGCCATCGGGGCAGGCAATTACTATTCATTCCAACGACCTTCGACAAACTGCAACACGCCGACGAGATCAACGATATTTTCGCCGACAGCCCTTTGGAAGATCGTTTATGGGCGGAATTGAAGAGGCATAATCTGCCCGCCGAGAGGCAGTTTTTTTTACAGACTAATGAACAGAACTGGATTTGCGATTTTGCATTTTTCTGTAAAAATGGCAATATCAATGTTGAGTGTGACGGTGACGAATACCATATGAAGCCAGAGCAGGTCATATATGACAAAAACCGCAATAATCAGATTTCTGCTGTAGCTAATTGGGCACCCTTGCGCTTCACCACCAAACACCTTATGAACGAGATGGACAATACCATCCGCACAATCAAGCGCAAGATTGACAAGTTCGGTGGCCTGCACTATGCTCAAGAAGACACGTTTAGGTACGTATCCAAGCAAGACGGGCAGTTAGGCTTGTTTGAGTAGAAAATTTTATATAGTTTGCAAGGCTCTGTTATCTGGCGCTATCGGCAAGTAACATTTAAAATATTTGTCTATTAATGAACAATGTCCATAGTTCATTAATAGACAAATATTTTAATTGATTTCAAGGCTTGATTGTAATTTTATTTAGTTAAAGTTTGGATCATAACACTCACGGTCCCAAGCTATCTTAATAGAGAAATTTCACCGAAAATTGATTACTACAACAAACATAATTTTAAGATGGGACTTTATATACAAACTTTAGCTGGGGTACCCGACGCAAAACGAAGTTACTACATATATCTTCTTGACTATGGCTGGTATGAGCCTTTAGGACATGCGCTGAGTAGCAATTTTCTCAAAATGGCTGAAATCGCTAGCCAACATGATGCCGTTGTTATTGGAAGTATAGGCAACAGAGTCCATTTCTGCGACAGCGTATTTTCATACCATAATATCAATGGCGAAAATGCAGATGAAGTACTACCAGCAATTCTGATAACTAACCGTCACCCAAATGAATTCAGAGAGAGTTTTGACGGAAGACAAGGTGACATAAATAGAGATGATTACAAAATTATTTTATTTCCTTTAAAGAAGTACTGTACAAGTACGACAGATGTTGTCAATTATGTTGACAGAATATTTAAAGACATTGTTGAGAACAAGGACTTGTCTGATTTTAAGATAGCAAAAGAAATGAAAAAAGGCCTTGGAAGAGCCTTAATAGACGGCATACTGCTTGAGCCAAATATTGCGGGAATGGGTTATAGTTTTAAACCTCTTTTAGACTACTTTCGAGATAGAAACGATTCTAAAATTTAGCTATTCCTATTTGCCGACGTACGATTTTAGATTAGTTTAAGCAGAATATGATCTATCTCCTAAACTTTTCCCGCAAATGCCACTCAAACGCTTCCCTATTTGGGTAATGCTGCTTGCCTAGAGGTGGGCGGAGGGATTGCCCGGCGAATTGATGGAGGTTGTAGGGGCTGGCGGGGTTGTCGGTGAGGGCGGGGGAGATCAGGACGCGGTATTGGGCGTCGATGCCGATCATGCCCCGGTCAAAGGCGGTGTGCAGGGTTGGGCAGAGGGCAATGCCGTTGCTCACGTGGTCGTTGCCCGATACGCTGATCGGTACGATATGGCACGCCTCCACCAGCGACGTGCCCCCGGTGGTAATCACCCGCATTCCGGAAATGGCGCAGGTAAAATCGTAGACCTGCGGCACTAGGCGTTTAAATAGTCCACCGCGCACAAAGCGCGTTTCTTCATCGTCGGCGGTCAGGGCGGGTTGGTAGGTGCCTGTGGGTTCGTTGAGCAGGTACGTTTCCAGGTCGCCCAGGTAGCTGCGTCCGGCGTTTTTGATGCGCAGAAACTCCGCTTTGCGGGCGGGGAAATAGGTGTCCAGCAGGGTGTTTCTCAGCAGCAGGCGCGGGTACGTATCCGTTAGCAGCGCGTAGAGGTCGTTGGCGAAATGGGCGTAATCGAGGCGCTCGCTCAGGGTGTTCACGCTACGGATATAAACGTCGATCTGGTAGCCGGGTTTGGGTTGCAGGAACCAGAAGCCTTCGTTTTTCAGGTAAAAAAAGGGTTGCGTGAAATCATCATTAGGACCCGCCTCGGCCAGCAGCGCAAAGTTTTCTTTGAATGTCGCCACCAGTTCCGGCGTCACACCCACGCGGTTATCGGTGATGATACCTTTCTCCAGTAACTCAATGATTGTCAGCAGCAAAACGGGCTTATGTGGGGCCTTGCCGTACTTGGTGCCACCCTGTTTCAGGCGGCTAAACTGGCGGACGTAATGGGCTAAGCGGGGTGCGTCGGGCGGGGTCATAACGAGCGGTGTGGTAGTAGGCAAAGATGTAATGTGGCATTGACTACCGGGGCTGTGGGGTAAATTGGTATTTTTAGGGATTGGCGTATACCTTCATACGTCTTTACCAGACAATTTTCTCATCGTCTTGCCGTGGTGTTTTTGTCATCCCGACGACAGGAGGGATCTACTTTCCCACAACCGAATTGTCCATTAGGGCACTAGATCCCTCCTGTCGTCGGGATGACAAAAGAAGGCGGGATGACAAAAACACCATGGCGAGATGCTGAGGAATCAAAAGCAACCCAATACAACCCACATGACCAAACAACTCCTCGTCTCCCTCCTGCTGCTGCCCGCGCTGGCATTTGCCCAGGCGAAGAAAGCCGCGCCAAAATCAACCTCACCTGATCGCGACAAGCAGGCCATCATCGCCGACCTCGACAAGCGGTTTGCCGAATACGCGGGCCTTTCCAAACAGATCTGGGACTTTGCCGAACTGGGCTATCAGGAAGAAAAAAGCTCGCTGCTGCTGCAGGAACAGCTAAAGAAGGAAGGCTTCGACGTGAAAGCGGGCGTGGCGGGCATCCCCACGGCCTTTGTGGCCACCTACGGGTCGGGCAAACCCGTCATCGGCATCCTGGGCGAATATGACGCCCTGCCGGGCCTCGCCACGGAGGCCAAACCCGATTTCACGCCCATTCCCAACCAGAAAGGCGGGCACGGCTGCGGGCATAACCTCTTCGGCACGGCCTCGGTGGCGGCGGCGGTCGAGGTGAAAAACTGGCTCAAGGCCGGTCACGCGGGCACGGTCAGAATCTACGGCTGCCCCGCCGAAGAGGGCGGCGCGGGTAAGGTGTACATGGTGCGCGAAGGGCTGTTTAACGACGTCGACGTAGTACTGCATTGGCATCCGGGTGCCCAAAACGCGGCCGATGCGGGCACGTCGCTGGCCAACAAAAACGCCAAGTTCCGGTTTCGGGGCATTGCCGCCCACGCCGCCGCCTCGCCCGAACGGGGCCGGTCGGCACTCGACGGCGTAGAGGCGATGGATATGATGGTCAACATGATGCGCGAACACGTGCCGTCGGATACGCGGATACATTACGTGATCACGAAGGGTGGCGAGGCTCCCAACGTGGTGCCCGCCTATGCCGAGGTGTACTATTACGCCCGCCACAAAGACCGCGACATTCTGCAAAGCGTCTGGAAACGAATTGAAAACGCCGCCGAAGGGGCTGCCAAAGGCACCGGTACGAAGGTGGAGTGGGAAGTGCTGGGGGGTGTGTTTAACCTGCTGCCCAACGTGACCCTGGCCGAGGCTATGCATACCAACCTGAAAACGGTGGGCGGCATCACCTACACGCCGGAAGAAACGGCCTTCGCCGAGAAAATCCGCAACACCTTCCCCGACGATCAGCGCGTACCCATCACCAACGCCGCCCAGATTAAAGACTTCCGCGACGCCTCGGAAAGCGCCACGAGCGGCGGCTCCACCGACGTGGGCGACGTGAGCTGGACGGTGCCGACGGTGGGCCTGCAGACGGCAACGTGGGTGCCCGGTTCCAGCGCCCATAGCTGGCAGTCGACGGCGGCAAGCGGCATGAGCATCGGCCAGAAAGGCATGATCGTGGCGGCTAAAACCCTGGCGCTGACAGCCTTGGATTTATATAACAACCCCGCCCTGATCGAAAAAGCCCGCGCCGAATGGCTCCAGAAACGCGGTGCCAACTTCAAGTACGAAGCCTTATTGGGTGATCGCAAACCCGCATTGGATTATAGGAAGTAGTGGGCAGTGGCAGTAGGCAGTGCTTCGCGTGCGGCTCACCTCACCCCCAGCCCCTCTCCTCCAACCAGGAGAGGGGAGACGAGTTAGGAAATTCTGCAACCAAGGGTAAGCCTAATTAAGTACTTTATTTTGGTAAGACTCCCCTCTCCTGGTTGGAGGAGAGGGGCGGGGGTGAGGTGAGCCGCACGCGAAGCTTACCCACTGCATACTGTAGAACTGCATACTGTAAAATGAACTCGACCCTCCCCTTCTCGGCCTTTGCTACCGACATTGATCTTCACGCGCAACTGGCTGCCGACGTGCTGCCGGCCTATGTCAACACCTGCCGGTGGTTTGCCGGAAAAGCCCGTCAGCAAACCGGTGTGCGGGTGCAGTCGGTGCTGACGCTGGCAGACCAACCGGCTGACGGTCAGCCGTTTTACCTGCTTATTCTGGAAGCCACCTATGCCGATGGGGAGCCGGAGCAGTACCAGTTGCCCCTGGCGTTTGTACCCGACGGCACCACTACCGACGCCATTCCTGACAAGGGTATCCTGACCACCGCCACGTTTGCCGACATGCCGGGACACCTGGTCGATGCCATCTACGTGGCCCGGTTTCGCGAGGCACTGTTCCGGCATCTGGCCGCCAGCGACGTGGTGACGCAACCAGTAGACGGGGCGGGGCAACTCCTGTTTAGTCGGGGGCTGGGCCTGGCCGATGGCGCTCCCGGCGATGCGCTGATTTCGCGGGTGCTGCCCGTGGATTCGAGCAATTCGGCGCTGGTGTTTGGCTATGCATCGCAGGGGGAATTGCTGTTTATGAAACTGTACCGGAAGTTGTTTGCGCAGACGAACCCGGAGGTGGAGATGGTGGCGTTTTTGACCGAAACGGGTGGTTTCGGGGCTATTCCGGCCTATGCGGGGCAATTTACCTGGCAGCAGCCCGGCACCGAACCCATCACGCTGGGCATGATGCAGCGCATGGTTGCGGACAACAAAGACAGTTGGGACATGACCGGCGACTACCTCAACGATTTCCTCTACGCGGTGCCCAACCGGCTTTTTGCCGTGAAGGAAGACGTCTTCGAGAAAGTGGCCCTGCTGGGCCGGCGCACCGCCGAAATGCACCTGGCCCTGTACAAAAAAACCGACGACCCGGCCTTTTTCTCCGAACCCTTCACCGACGACTACCGCACCTTCCTCACGGGCCGCTTCACCGACCTGCTTAACCGCCGCTACGACCTGCTGGTCAACAACTACGACCGCCTCGACCCGCAGGCGCAACGGCTGGCGTGGGTGTTTATGGAGGCCAAAGAGATGAT
Source organism: Fibrella rubiginis (assembly GCF_017353185.1). Lineage (GTDB taxonomy): Bacteria > Bacteroidota > Bacteroidia > Cytophagales > Spirosomataceae > Fibrella > Fibrella rubiginis. The sequence goes on from NZ_JAFMYV010000004.1 coordinate 399,270, forward strand.
CGACGATTTTGTGGCCGATTTCCAGACGCGCCCGCTCGGCTCGTGCCGCATCCGCATCCACGGCGACTACCACCTGGGGCAGGTGCTGGCCCTCCCCGACGATTATGTGATCATCGACTTTGAGGGTGAACCCGAAAGCACTATCGCCGACCGCAAGATCAAGCATTCGCCCCTGAAAGACGTGGCGGGCATGATCCGGTCGTACCACTACGCGGTGAGTGCCAAGCTCTTCAACGCCGCCGAAACGGAGGGTATCTCGCCCGAAAAGCTACAGGTGGTATCTGACCGCTGGTACAAACTCATCCGCGACACCTACCTCGACGCGTACCTCGACACCTTCGGCTCACCCCACCCGATGTTCTACGACAACGGTGAGATCAACTACCTGTTGCTCATCTACTTACTCGAAAAAGCCGTCTACGAACTGGGTTACGAAATCAGCTACCGCCCCACTTGGGTGAAAATCCCCCTCAAAGGCATCGTCGACGTAATCCGCGAAATCGAAAAGCTCCAGCCCGGCGGTCAGCACCGGCAAATGGCAAGCGCGCCATTACATTTGGTGTAGGTTTTTAATGTAAAATGCGGTCCGACGGGTCGGCTTCGCGCGGATTGCCCTTCGACAGGCTCAGGGTGACAGCCCATCTAAATCAGTTCAGGTACGTTGATTCAAGTTCCCTGTCACCCTGAGCCTGTCGAAGGGTCCACAGCGCGTAGCCGACCCGCGCGAAGCCATTTTACATTCTCCCTTCCTCTTCTATGAACACCCTACTCATCACCGGCGCAGGTTCCGGCATTGGGCGCGAACTGGCGCGGCAGGCGGCCCTGACGGGGGCAACCGTCATGGCTACCGACATCAACGAAGCGACCCTCGCCGAGACAAACCAGCTGGCGGGCGGCAAGCTGCAGACCCACCGCCTCGACGTGGCTGATGCGGCGGCAATCGAGGCATTTGCGGCAATGATCATTCCCACGCTACACCCCGAAAAACCCCTGATTTTGATCAACAACGCCGGTGTTGCCCTGGGCAGCGGCCCCTTCGCCACCACCGATCTCGCTGATTTTGAGTGGCTGCTGAACATCAATCTCTGGGGTGTTATCCGGATGACGAAAGCGTTTTTGCCTTATATGCAACAGCACAACCGGGGACAGATCGTCAACATCAGCAGCGTCTTCGGGTTGGCGGGGGTAGAAAACCAGTCGGCCTACTGCACGGCTAAATTCGGCGTACGCGGCTTTTCTGATGTGCTACGGATGGAGCTGCTGGGTACGGGCATCAGCGTTACCTGCGTACATCCGGGGGGCATCAAAACCAACATCGCCGCTGCCGCCCGCATTGGTAAAGGCGGGTTTGTCACCGAAACCATGCACAAACAGGGAGCCGCCTCGTTCGCCGCGGCCGCCAAAACCACACCCGCCCGCGCCGCCGAAATCATCCTGGCTGGTGTGGCCCGCCGCAAAGCCCGCGTCCTCATTGGCAACGACGCCCGCCAAATAGAATGGATAACGCGCTTATTTCCAACGCGCTACGTTTCCATCATCAAGAGCCAGATTCAGAAAGCATTCAATTTTAGTGATGAACGTTGAGTGGTACGTGCGTAGTGGCTTCGCGATAAGTGCCCTTCGACTAGGCTAGTTCGCCGTGGTCCGGCATACTGGTGCAGTCCCCGACGTACCACTGCCCACTGCTACTTCCTCCTCTACTTTATCCAGCTAAACTCGTAGGCCAGGTTGGGTATGCGGGTGCGGTCGGCGAGGCGGGTGAGGCGGGCGGGGAGCGCCATGAGGTAGTCGCGGGCGCGCTGGGCATCGTCGGAGAGGTCGGCGAAAGCGTCTATTTTCCAGTCGTTTAGCAGTGATTCCAGGATCTGTATGTAGTCACGGACCGTGTATACGCCAATGCGCTGGGCGGCGTCGGAGAAGTGCGAATAGGTGTTGCCCAGGTTCACGCCGCTCTCGCGGAGCATGTGGGCGGGCATGACAATCTTCTTGCGCATCATGTCTTCAAACGCCAGCATCATGCCGGAGGCGTCGTGGGTGAAGATTTCGGCAACAAACGCTTTGTACGCCTTCGCATGGCGCATCTCGTCGGCGGCAATCACCCCACAAATCTGCGACAGCAACGTATTGCCCGACTGCTTGGCCTGCGTGGCGGTGCGGCGGTGCGAAATGTTGGTGGCCAGTTCCTGAAACGACGTGTAGACGAAATTCCGGTAGGGGTCACGCCCGGTCTGAATATCGTAGCCGTCGGCGATCAGGTATTGCGTTGAGGTCTCCATGGCCCGCATGTTTACCCGGCCCGACAGGTACAAAAACTTGTTGAGCAGGTCGCCGTGGCGGTTTTCTTCGGCCGTCCAGCCGCGCACCCACTGCGACCAGCCCTTGGGGTTTGTCTGGTCAACACCATCAACGTCCATGAGCCACGCCTCGTAGGTAGGCAGGGCTTCTTCGGTAATCGTGTCACCTACCAGTACGGCCAGGTAATCATAAGGCAATGCCTGCGCCTGCTCCTGTAACACCCGAACTTCGTCTAAAAATGTGGGGCGGGTGGAATCAGGCAACAAATCGGCGGGTTGCCAGTTGGTCTCAATAGGTTTTAAATACTCGGCAATCAGGGCATCCATCTTGGCCCCGATATATTGCATTACTTCGATCCTGAAGGTCACGGTGAGGGTTGATTTACAGGCGTTTCGCCTTAACAATAGCACATAATACAGGGCAAGAATCGCCTTGTGCCTATACAAAAGTAAAGCATAATAATTGGCTTGTTACCTATTTTTGGGCGCTATTGCATTGATTTTAACCTCAACGGTCCCATGAAGAAGCTAATTGATTACTTACTCACGCCGCTGTACCTGCTCTATTTTGGCCTAACCCTCCTGCTTTTTCACCTGGCCCAGTTAATAGCCTACTGGTTGGGTGGTCGTCCGGCCCAAAAAAAGGTAGCCGACTGGCTCAACGCCTCAATAGTCTATGGCTGGTGGCTAACCGGTTCGTCGTTCCGGTTTCAATATGACGCTCCCCTGCCAACCAACCGCCCCCTGCTCTTCGTAGCTAACCACCAAAGCCTCTTCGACATCTCGCCAATTCTTTGGTTTCTGCGCCGCCAGAATCCGGTTTTTGTTGCCAAAGTCGAGCTGTCGCGGGGCATTCCAAGCATATCGTATAACCTGCGCCAAAGCGGAGCAGCCCTTATTGACCGGAAAGACGTTCGGCAGTCGATGGGGCAGCTAAGTCGGCTGGGGCAAGAACTGAACAAGCGGCGGTGCTCGGTCGTGATTTTTCCCGAAGGCACCCGCAGCGCTTCCAACGAACCCCGCGAATTTGCCCCTGCCGGACTGGCTATTTTGCTCAGAAAAGCCCCCGACGCGCTGGTGGTGCCCATTGCCATTGCCAACACGGGCCATTTCAACCCACGTGGCCTGTTTCCTCTCCGGTCATTCACCCGGATGTCGTGGACGGTACTCCCCCCCATCGACCCCACCGACGCCAGCATCGAACACGTAGCCGAACGCGCCCGAACCGCTATTGTTGAAAAGTTGAGCGCATTGTAGGGGCGGGCCATCGTGCCCGCCCGCTTTCGGACACGTCAGTGCCCGCCCGCTTGTCAGATTCATATCATTGATACCCTTATTTTTGCGCTACCATTTTGCTACGGAGCAAGCGGCCACCAATGTGTCCGAAAGCGGGCGGGCACGATGGCCCGCCCCTACAAACCCCACCCTATGCAGGCTTATCACGACTTACTGCGGCATATTCTGGCCAACGGCACCCGCAAAACCGACCGTACCGGCACCGGCACCCTCAGCGTATTTGGTTACCAGATGCGGTTCAACCTTCAGGAAGGCTTTCCGTTGCTGACCACCAAAAAAGTACATACCAAGTCCATCATCCACGAATTGCTGTGGTTTATCCGGGGCGAAACAAACATTAAGTACCTGACCGACAACGGGGTGACGATCTGGAACGAATGGGCCGACGAAAACGGTAACCTTGGCGACGTCTACGGCAAGCAGTGGCGAAGCTGGGCCGCGCCCGATGGCCGTGTGATCGACCAACTGAGCGACGTGCTCCGCCAACTGAAACAATCGCCCGACTCGCGGCGGATGATCGTCTCGGCCTGGAACCCCGCCGACGTGCCCAGTATGGCCCTGCCCCCCTGCCACCTGCTGTTTCAATTCTACGTGGCTCCCCCCGACGAAGCAAAAGGACAGACGAAACCACAACTCTCGTGTCAGCTCTATCAGCGGTCGGCCGATGTGTTTTTAGGCGTACCGTTCAACATTGCGTCGTATGCCCTGCTCACGATGATGATCGCGCAGGAATGCGGTTACGAAGCCCATGAATTTATCTGGACAGGTGGCGATACGCACTTGTACGTCAACCACTTAGAGCAGGTCGACACGCAGTTGTCGCGCTCATTTCGCCCCCTGCCCATTATGCGGCTGAACCCAGACATCAAGTCAATTTTTGATTTCACCTACGCCGATTTCACCCTCGAAAACTACGACCCCTGGCCTGCTATCAAAGCGCCGGTGGCGGTATAAATGGGGAGGAAAGGAGGCCGGAGGAAAGGGAGAACGGAGGTTTACGCAGGAGTACGCTTGCGATAGCCTTCATTCTTCCTTTCCTCCGTCCTCCTTTCCTCCCCCTTCCTATGCAACTTCATTTTCACACCAGCGCTGCACCCGCCGACACCACAGTCTGGCCGGTTCAGAAAGGGCAATCAGTACCCGAATTTGCCGCTTCGGCGCAGGCCGATTTTAACGGTGATGTAAACGAAACCCTGCTGCTTTACGGCGATGGGCGTAAGCGGTTGCTGCTGGGCCTGGGCGAAAAAACGGGCCTTAATGGGCTGCTGAAGGCCTTCCGCAAAGCTTTTTATACCAACAAAGCGAAACTCGGCAGCCGTGTGTCGCTTGATCTGACCGGCCTGGATGCCCGGCAGGTCGAAGCTGTTTTGCTGGGTATTCAGGCCGGGGGCTACAACCTGAAACTGTACCAGACCACCCAGCCCGAAATAGCCCTTTTTTACACCGACGCGGGCGAACTGCATGTTCAGGTGGCCGAAGCTGATTTGACGGCTGCGCAGGAAGCGGGTCGCCGGGCAGGCATCATCTGGGAGGCCCAACGCGCTATGCTCGATCTGATGAACGCGCCGTCGAACTACAAAACCCCGCAAACCCTGGCCGACTGGGCGGTGGCGTCGGGGCGGGACCATACTTACAGCGTCACTATTCTGGACCACGACGAGCTGGCCCGGCAGGGTTATAATGCGCTGCTGAGCGTAGGGCAGGGCAGTGAAAACCCGCCCCTGCTCATTGTTTGTGACTATACGCCCGAAAACAACGCCCTGACCACGGGGCAACCAGTGCGTACCATTGGCCTGGTGGGCAAAGGCGTCACCTTCGATACGGGCGGCGTGTCGATTAAGCCATCGGCGAACATGCACCTGATGAAAAGCGACATGGGTGGGGCGGCGGCGGTGCTGGGCACGGTAGAAGTGGCCGCCCGGCTGAAACTGCCCGTGCGCGTAGTGGGCGTGGTGCCCGCCACCGAAAACGTAGTCGACGGGATGGCCACCAAGCCCGGCGACGTCATTACATCGTACCTGGGCAAGACCATCGAAATCATCGACACCGACGCCGAAGGCCGCGTGATTCTGGCCGACGGCCTGGGCCATATGGTACGCCACATCCAGCCCGACGTGCTCATTGACCTGGCTACCCTCACCGGCAACGTCATAGCGGCGCTGGGCTACCAGGCCGGGGGGCTGTTTACGGCTAATGACGACCTGGCGGCGCAACTGCTGGCGGCGGGTACCCAAACCGGCGAACGTCTCTGGCAACTACCCCTCTGGGACGACTACAAAGACGACATCAGTTCGGACGTGGCCGACGTGAAAAACTACAGCGGCAAACCCATCAACGGGGCCATCGCCGCCGCCAAATTCCTCGAAGCCTTCACCGACAATCACCCCGCCTGGGCCCACCTCGACATTGCGGGCATGGCCTTCGCCGATACCGAGTTTGGCCAGCAAAAGAACGCTACCGCGTTTGGTATCAGGCTGTTGCTGGATTACCTAGAACGGATAGCCGTTCAATAAACATAATATTAATAGGATGCAAGGGCAGAAAAAGCCGCGCCAGCATTTGCTGAACGCGGCTTTTTGGCTTTGTGAGGCAACAGGAGAACATTACCCTTTTTGGCAACAGGAGCAGGTTCACTTAATCGCACTTATAACGTATTCTTTTTCAACCAGTAATAATGGTAGGAACATCCGTAATTCATATACCAATCACCTCTATCATAAACGGGATATTTGTAACTAGTGCATTCTCTTAAGAAAAACGAACTAAACACTATCGCTGTGGCAACATTCAACTTAAAAATCAACGGAAAAATCAGCCGCGTGGATGTCGACCCAGCAACGCCGATGCTTTGGGTGTTGCGCGACCATCTGAATTTAGCCGGTACTAAATACGGCTGTGGTATTGCCCAGTGCGGCGCCTGCACGGTCCATCTGGGCGGAACGGCGGTTCGCTCCTGCCAGTTGCCGGTTTCGGCGGTGGGGAAAGAGGCCATCACCACCATCGAAGGCTTGTCGGCCAAAGGAGACCACCCCGTTCAAAAAGCATGGCTGGAGCACGACGTGGCTCAGTGCGGCTACTGCCAGGCGGGACAGATCATGAGCGCGGCTTCGCTCCTGAAAAGCAACCCCAAACCATCCGACGAGGACATCGACAATGCGATGAGTGGCAACATCTGCCGCTGCGGTACCTACACCCGGATTAAGGCAGCCATCAAAACAGCATCTAAACGATAACCGGATAGACCGCGAATTTTTATGATCATTCTTCATTATAACGATCATAAAAATCCGCGGTCCATCCATCATCCCTATGGAAACCGCAAACACCAATTATAACCGGCGTTCCTTTCTAAAGGTATCTGCCCTGGCGGGCGGGGGTATGCTGATTGGCTTCAACCTGTTCAGTAGTGCCAAAGCCGCCAACCTGGTACCCACTGCCACCCCACCGGGCGAGGCAGCAGGGCTGACCAGCTTTATCAAGATCAGCCCGGAGGGCAAGATCACCATTCTGGCCCCCAACCCGGAATTTGGCCAGAACGTGAAAACAGCCATGCCCATGATCGTGGCTGAAGAACTGGACGTTGACTGGCAGCAGGTTATTGTTGAGCAGGCTCCGTTCAACACCAAGCTCTATGGTCGGCAGTTCACGGGCGGCAGTCAGGGCATACGGCAGGGCTGGAAAAGTCTTCGCACGGCGGGGGCCTCGGCCCGGCAGATGCTCATAGAAGCCGCCGCCCAGGCCTGGCAGGTACCCGCCGCAGAAATTACCACCGAGGCGGGTGTCCTGCACCACAAAGCAAGCGGTAAATCGGCGGGGTACGGGGCAATGGCTTCGGCAGCCGCTGCCCTGCCGGTACCCAAGGATGTCAAGCTCAAAGCGGTCAATACTTTTAAAATCCTCAGCACCTCCCACAAAAACGTGGAGGGAACGAACATCGTGACGGGGAAACCATTGTTCGGCCTGGACTACCGCCAGCCGGGCATGCTCATCGCCATGATGGTTCACCCACCGGCGTTTGGCCAAAAGCTCAAATCATTCGACGCGACGCCAATCCGGAAAATGCCCGGTATTCAGGATGTGTTTTCCATCCAGGTGTACCCCGATGAGTACGAACGGCAAATCTTTGATGACCGGACGTTCAACGAACTGGTGGTCATCGTGGGCCGGTCGACCTGGGAGGTGATGCAGGCCAAAAAGAAACTGCGGGTGAACTGGGAATCCATGGCCGACCGGGTTGAAAAGGAAAATGCCTTTGGTCAGAAACGGGAGGTAACCATTCCGGGGGGCCTGGAAAGCACAGACGCCCATTATGCAAAGATGAAAGAACGGGATGCCCAACCGGCGAAGCAGCTTCGCCGGGATGGTGACCCCGAAGGAGCGTTCAAGTCGGCGGCCAAGGTCATCGAGCGTACCTACACCGCTCCTTTCCTGGCGCACAACAACATGGAGCCGCTCAACTGCTTTGCCCACGTAACGCCGGAAAAAGCGTTTCTGGCCGCGGGGACGCAGGCGCCCGACTTCATTGAACGGACCATTGCTGCCCGCCTGGGCATGCCGATTGACAAGATCGACATTCAACTGACCCGCATGGGCGGTGGTTTCGGTCGCAAAGCGTATTGCCACTACATGGTCGAGGCGGCCCTGATTTCCCAAAAGATGAAGGCGCCCGTCAAACTGATCTACACGCGGGAAGACGACATGACTTACGGTATATACCGGCCCATGTACAGCCTGACCTTCCGGGCCGCTTTTGATGCGGCCAACAACCTCACCGGCTTTCACGTGCGGGGTGGTGGCATACCGGAAAGCCCGCTGGGGCGCTCGGAAGGCAACTTCCCGGCGGGTGCGATTGACAATTACCTGGCCGACGAATGGGCGTTGCCGTCCAATATCACCATCGGGGCGTTTCGGGCACCGCGGTCAAACTTCATTGCCGGAGCGCAGCAGGCGTTTTTAGATGAAGTGGCCGAGGCGATGGGTAAAGACCCTATTGATTTCCGGCTTGAGTTGTTGGAGCGGGCGAAAAAGAACCCCGTCGGCAAAAACAATACCTATGAGGTAGACCGGTACGCGGGTGTGCTGAAACTGGTGCGCGATAAGTCGGGCTGGGGGCAAGGCAACCAACCTGGTGTTCACCGGGGGGTGGCGGTCTATTTCTGCCATAACTCCTATGCCGCCCACGTGGTAGATCTGTCGATGAAGGACGGGCAGCCGGTGGTTGAACGGGTGACGAGCGCGGTTGACTGTGGCGTCGTGATCAACCCGATAGCCGCCAGCAACATGATTGAAGGGGCGGTAGTCGACGGGATTGGCAACGCGCTTTTCGGCAACCTGACCGTGAAGGACGGCAAGCCCGACCAAAGCAACTTCGACAAATACCGGATGATTCGCCACAACGAAGCCCCGAAGAAAATAGACGTGCATTTCGTCCAGAACGAAATCGATCCGACGGGCCTGGGCGAACCGCCGTTTCCGCCGGTCATTGCCGCGCTGGCCAACGCCCTCTACAAGGCCACGGGAAAACGTTTGTACACGCAACCCTTTGGTCCACAGCTTGGTAAATCGATTCAGGGCTAACAGTATCATGCAAAAAGCGCGCATTTTCCTGTTCATGCTGTTGCTGGGTATGGCCGTCGGCGGCCATACCCAAGCCAATCAGCGCAACAAGGTTTTCGTCGGTAAATGGGAAATCTCGATTGCCGACTCACCCGAAATAAAATTTATTACGAATCTGGTTCGCAAAAAGGGGCGGCTGACCGGCGAGCTGACCGACACCCGAAACCCTGCCGCCCCGAAGCTACCCATCACCAGGGTGGAAGAAAAGGGCAATAGTATGTCGATTTTCTACACCTCCGCCGAAAAAAAGGAATTGACCATCGACCTGACAAAGGTGGATGCCGATAACCTCAAAGGCACGATGTACACCTTCGACGCATCGGCAAAACGGATTAAGTGATGACGTAGTCAAATCAGCACACCATGAAATTGGCGTCGCCCCCACCAACGTAACCATCTTCGGAGAGTCGGCGGGAGGCGTTTCGGTTCTTTCGCTCCTGTCTATGCCGGTGGCAAAAGGCCTTTTGCCGGTTTACGATCCTAAAAACAATGAAGTCTTCGAGATTCGGCGGGATGGCTCGGCAGGCAGTGGGCCCGATGGGCGAAAAGCTAGGCTGGACGTGATGGAGAAAGCGGCCATGAAGGCGAAGACAGAGTAGAGTAGAGGGGGGAGTCTCTGAGGATACGGAATATCGGTAGTAATCCCCGTAATCCGTCTACTGGTTAGCCAGGAGAATAGGTAGACCTTTGCCCTGTAGAAGTACATGACATATGCAAAACGTAGTATTGAACAACGGGGTGAACATGCCCATTTTGGGATTTGGTGTTTTTCAGGTTCCTGATCTGGTGGAATGTGAACGAAGCGTGCTGGATGCCATTGCCACCGGCTATCGCTTAATCGATACGGCAGCTTCGTATGGCAATGAGACCGCCGTGGGCGAAGCCATCAAGAAAAGTGGCGTACCCAGAGAAGACTTGTTTATTACCACCAAGCTCTGGATTCAGTCGGATGGCTACGAGGGGACAAAACGAGCGTTCGACGCTTCGTTGAAAAAGCTGCAACTGGATTATCTGGATCTGTATCTGATTCACCAGCCCTTCGGCGACGTGTATGGCGAATGGCGGGCTATGCAGGAGTTGTATAAGGAAGGCCGAATTCGGGCCATTGGTGTCAGCAACTTCCAGCCCGACCGGCTGATCGACCTGATTATTCACAACGAAATCGTTCCGGCGGTAAATCAGATCGAAACACATCCCTTTCACCAGCAGGTGGAAACGCAACGGTTTTTGGTCGAAAACAACGTCCAGATCGAGGCATGGGGGCCTTTTGCGGAAGGCAAAAACGACCTTTTTCACAACGACCTGCTGCGGTCGATTGGCGCGCAGTATAACAAAACGATTGCCCAGGTTGTGTTGCGCTGGCTTACCCAGCGCGGGGTTGTGGCTATTCCCAAATCCGTTCGGAAGGAACGCATGGCCGAAAACATCAACAGCCTTGACTTTGAGTTGAGTCGGGCCGATCTGGAGGCGATCAGCACGCTGGAAACCGGGTCAAGCAGTTTCTTTGATCACCGCGACCCGGCGATGGTGAAATGGCTGGGGGAACGAAAACTAAATCTATAAACCACAATAGCAACGAAAATTCTGGTGAACGCATCTTTCTTCGCGCTATGCCTCCTGACACCAGGCCTGCATGGAAATGTTGCACAGGCACAAAACGCACACGGGGCAGGTACCCTGGCTACAGCCGGTGACTGAGGCTGAGCATGCCAACGCAAAGAAACAGGCGTCGCCTGACCAATAGGATCGTTTTGCCTGCGGGGCGCTCTGGTAGAATGAAGCGATTTTGCCGGAGGGCCAGTTTGTCTAAAAATAAAGGACCCGGTATTTCACCGCACCGTAGAGCCGCCAGTAGACCGAAAGAAACGGCGAGGCAACGGAGGTAGCTCCGGCGTGTTTGGCATTGGTGAGCAAATCGACCTGGTCAGACCACTCTTCCGACAGAGACAATCCCGTGCAGAATAACCATACCGCCAGCCCCAGCAACGCTACGGGCCAGTAACCTACCGCTGCCGACAGCAGGGCGACCACCAGCCCCGTCACGGTCAGATACTGCCGCGCCACCTGTGCTTCGGACCGGTGAACACGCTGCCGGACCAGTTCGGGATGGCGTTTGTAGAGCAGGGCATCGTAGCGGTTTTTGCGCTCGTTGTTCAGGCTGGCATACCACGACATAGGGCGCATGGGCTGCACCACCACGGCTTCGGGGCAACGCAGAATGGGAATGCCGATTTCGAGAAATTTAAATTGCAGATCGAGGTCTTCGCGCCAGGCCAGATCGAAGGTTTCTTCAAAGCCGCCCGCCCGCTGCAGGGCCATTTTCTGGCAAAAGCAGTTGGCCGTGGATAGCTCCGTTATATCAGGTACAGTTTGTGGCCGGGGTTGACCGGGCTGCCGGGGGGCTACTACCCGCACCGAGCCGGTAACCACCTGCGCCCCCCGCCGGAACATGCCCTGCGCGGCGGCCAGCCACGTAGGCTGGGGCAGGCAATCAGCGTCGGTGAAGGCAATAAACTGGCCCCGTGCGGCGCGCCAGCCCCGGTTTCGGGCGGCAGACAACCCCTGCCGGCTGGCCTGGGCGAGGTACCGGATTTCCATGCGGCTTTCGCGCGAAAAGGCTGCGACGGCTGCTGCAGTTTCGGGTTGATTGCGGTCATCGACCACCACGATCTCAAATTGATCGGGCGAGAGCGTCTGGGCATGCAGGGCATGCAGGCACTGGGTTAACTGGTCGGACTGGGTAGTTGGCAGCACGACCGTAAAATAAGGATCCATAGCGTTGTAGTGAGGGCTGAACGGGTGATGCAGTCAGCCTACAGAATATAAACACCATAGTGTAGTCAAAGACCGGGCCATCATCCCAACGCATAGAACGAACAGGCCATTAAAATAGCTAATTCGCCGCCGCTAATTGAGCGAATGGGAAGGAGTAGGGGACATCCGACATGCCCAATCCGGAATCCTCAACCCCTTCTCGTATATTCAGCGCGCAAACTGCTTTACTACTCGACGACACCCCCTGTTAGCTTATGACCCCTACTCCTGCCCCGCTCGCCTTTTTGTGCATTGCCACCTTTGTAAAAGGCGAAGCGTTTATGCAAACCTGCAAAGCACAGGGCCATACCGTTTATCTACTCACCGAGCAGCGCCATAAAGACAAGCCCTGGCCCCATGAGGCTATCGACGAAATATTCTACCTGCCGTCGGAAAGCAACGATAGCCAGAATCTGGACACCATGCTGCTGGGGCTGGCCCATACCATGCGCCGTTGCCATATAGACCGGGTGGTGGCACTCGATGATTTCGACGTGGAAAAAGGGGCGCTCGTCCGCGAAACGTTTCGGATTCCGGGCATGGGCCAAACCACGGCGCGGTTCTTCCGCGACAAACTGGCCATGCGCATTCGGGCGCAGAAAGCGGGCATTCGCGTGCCCCGGTTCAGCAGCCTGTTTAACGACGGGGCCCTAACCCATTTTCTGCAGAACAGCGAAGCGCCCTGGCTGATTAAGCCCCGCTCAGAAGCCTCAACTACGGGCATCCGAAAAGTGCATTCGCTGGACGAAGCCTGGGCGGTGGTGCATGAACTGGGCGACAAGCGGCACACGTACCTGATTGAAGAGTTTAAGCCCGGCAGCGTTTATCACGTTGATTCACTGTCGTTTGCATCGAAAGCCGTCTTCAGCCGTGTGAGTGAATACCTGGCCACGCCCATGGAAGTGGCCCACGGCGGCGGCATCTTCCGCACCCGTACCATGGCCCCTTCCGATGCCGAAACCGTTGATTTTCTGGCCATTAACGATGCCGTAATGGCGGCGTTCGGGATGCGGCATTCGGCGTCTCACTCCGAATTTATCCGGTGCAACCACGACGGCGAACTGTATTTTCTGGAAACAGCCTGCCGCGTGGGCGGGGCCAATATTGCCGAGATGGTTGAGGCGGCGTCGGGCGTGAATTTGTGGGCTGAATGGGCAAAACTGGAAATTGCCGCTGCTTATAACCAACCCTACAGCCCCCCCACCGACGAGGGTCATTATGCCGGTCTGATTGCTTCGCTGGCCAACGAAATACACCCTGATACGGCTGCATTTGCCGATCCCGAAATCGTCTGGCGCATGCACCGCGAACACCATATTGGCTTTATTGTAAAATCGGAACAGCCTGAGCGAATCTTGACATTGCTGGATTCATACATGCACCAAATTCAGGGAAGCGTGCATGCCTCAATGCCGGTCTCAGCCAAGCCAACGAACTAATTTGACTGGCCTTATACATTAATAATAGATTATTTCATATAATTTTTCCGCAAAACTGTTGTCTTTTCTTTCTGTAGACTAAAGCTAGTACGCATTTTGCAAGTGATAGCGCAGGTACTGTCTAATGGACAGATCTGCGCTTTTTTTTGTGCTCACCCACCGCACAGCAACAGACTGAAAACTACTTGGATAGCCAGCAGCCACGCAAAAGCTAAGTAGAATTCTGCTCAACAAAATGAAAGTATGGTAATAAATATCTACTCACCTACCCTCTGTCGACACCTCTTTCTGGCCATTCTTTTGTTTGTATTGGCCCAAGTTTCGGCATCTGCTCAGATATCTGGCACGGTTTTTAGGGACTTCAACGCCAACGGCGTACGCGAGACACCCAATGAGATTGGGGTGGGTGGCGTAACGGTGACTGTGGTCAGCACCAACAACGTTATCACCACTGCCACCACCAGCACTGCCGTGGCTTCGCTGGGCAGCTACACCGTTACCGCGGGCGGAACAGCACCATACCGCGTTCAGTTCTCTAACCTGCCCACCGGCTATTTTCCTGGTCCGAAAGGGACAGATAGTGGCACCCCTCTTCAGTTTAACGTTGCGGCCAACTCAACCAACGTCAGTCTGGGCGTTAACTACCCAACTGATTACAGCCAGTATAACCCCAACTTTCTGGTACCCTGTTACGTCAATGGCGACCCTACCAGCACAACCGGTACGGCCAGAAACGAAGGCGTATTGGTCTCGCTCCCCTACGGTAGTGTAGGCAACACACCCGTAGAGTCGATCGTTGCTACCAACAACCAGGTAGGTACTGTATTTGGTATTGCTTACCAACGGGTAGCCAAGCACGTATATACATCAGCATTCATAAAACGGCACTCCGGCTTAGGGCCAGGCGGGGCCGGGGCCATTTACCTAACAAAACCCACCAGCCCGGGCTCAACGTCCTACACATCATCGTTGTTTGCCACCCTGCCCATTAGCGTATCGGTGGCGTCTAACACAGCACGGGGGCTTCCGAGCAGTACCACAGCCGTAAACCAGGACCCCACCGTTTTTGATCAGGTGGGCAAAACGGGCCTGGGCGACCTTGAAATGTCGGAAGATGGCACCCAGCTCTACGCCATGAACCTGTCTGACCGGCGGCTCTACGTTATCCCTATTAACAATCCCACGTCCACTACCCCCACGGCCAATACAGCCGGCATTACCAGTTTCAGCATTACACCCAGCGCGGGGGCCTGCCGGACGGGCAGCGTTTTCCGGCCTTTTGCCCTGAAAACTTACCGCGGGAAAGTATACGTCGGCGGGGTTTGTACCAATGAAGCCGTTACCGGCACGACCACCTATACCGCTGCAAGTTCATCAACAACCACCCCAAACCTGATCACGCGCGATACCACGGGCATGAAAGCCGTGATCTATGAGTTTGACCCGACCAATAATTCTTTCACAGGCGTGTTGGGTTTTTCGCTGAACTATAAAAAGGGAGCCACCAACAACGATAAAACGGGCGTAGACCGGGCCGACCGCTGGCTGCCCTGGACCGACATAATACCCGCTACCGGCTCTACACCTAACCGGTTTGCCCGCGCCGATTTGCCTAACGCATCGTATCCGCAGGCCATGCTGACGGGCATTGAATTTGACACCGACGGGGCTATGATTATCGGCATCCGCGACCGGTCGGGCGATCAGTTTGGCAATAATAACTACGGAACAAATAACACCACGCAGTATCGCATTATTGCGCCGGGCGACCTGCTGCGGGCGGGTAAATGTAGCCCGACGGCCAGCCTCTGGACTATGGAAAGCAACGCAACCGTCTGTGGTGTATCGTCGGTGAGCGGGGTGAACAACGGACAAGGCTTTGGTAACGGTGAATTTTACTGGTCAGATGCGATAGCCATTCCTAACACCACCAGCCCATATCACAACGAAATGGTCCAGGGTGGTCTGATTTCGTTGCCTGGTAGCGGTGAAGTAGCCTCTGTTGTGCTTGACCCCACCGACCAGATTGACTCGGGGGGTATTCGTCGGTTTAAGAACTCAGATGGTTCGGGTAGTCCGGCAACGAGTACACAGATTTTTGTCAGTTCAAACGTGGCTACCTACGGCAAGGCCAACGGCCTGGGTGACCTTGAACTGGCTTTCGACCCCGCCCCCATTGAAATTGGCAACCGCGTCTGGAACGACGGTACGGCCCAAACTGCCGATGGTCTTCAGGGTGCCAGTGCTACATCGCTAAGTGCCGTAACTGTTCAACTGTATCAGAACGGCACCCTGTTGAGCACCACAGTAACAAACGGTACGGGTGAATATTACTTCAACAACAGCAACGTAACTGGTGGCCTGCAGCCTAATACTGCCTACGAGATCAGAATACCGCTCAGCCAAACGGCGCTGTCTGGACCGGGCTACGTACCCACCCTCTACAAAGCTGGCACAGACAATACTATTGACAACGACGGATTGCAGGTAGGCGGCAATTCGGTTATAGCGCTGACGACGGGTAACTACGGCGAAAACAACCATACATACGATTTTGGCTTTGTCACCTGCCCCACCATCACAAACCCGTCAGGGCCAGTGTCAGTTTGTTCGGGCACGTCGATTAACTCATTGACGGTGACCACGACTGCCACGGGCGCGAACTCGATTCAGTTCGTGTATTTCACCACGCCCCAAAGTGGCACGGCCATGTATAGCGGCGGCACCTCACTATCTACTGCCACACCCGCCAGTGGTACAGCGGGTATCAGCAACGTGGCTTTCCCGGCCAACAATACCGCTGCGCCGATCACCTACTACGTTTACGCCATCATCAACCCTGCCCCAGGGCCCTCAGACTGTCGCCCCTTCGCCCAAATACAGGTTACGATTAACCCGGCGGTTTCAGTAACTGTAACGGGTAACCCCAGCCTGACCATCTGCAACGGCACCAGTACTACACTTACCGCCAATGCCTTTGGTGGGTCTGGTTTCACTTACCGCTGGAATACAGGTGCCACCACGGCATCGATCCCCGTCAGTCCTACGGTGACGACAGGCTATAGCGTGACGGTAACAAACAACACAGGTTGCTTTAGCACTACATCAGCCACGGTGACCGTGAATCCGGCAGTAACCGTCACAGCCAGTGCCAGTCCGGCTACGATCTGCAACGGCGCCAGCAGCACCCTGACAGCCACCGCCAGTGGCGGTACGGGCCTGACCTACCTCTGGAGCAACGGGGCCACCACGGCCAGCCAGTCTGTCAGCCCCACGGTGACGACCGCCTATAGCGTCACGGCCACCAACTCGGCGGGCTGCGCCAGCACAGCGACTACTACAATCACGGTCAACCCCGCTGTGACCGCTACGGTGGCCAGCCAGACCATCTGTAACGGTACTTCGGCTACGCTGACAGCTAATGCATCGGGCGGCAGTGGCTTTACGTATGCCTGGGCGCCAACGGGCACGGGCAGCACCCAGAGCGTGGTCGTCTCCCCCACCACTACGACAACCTACAGCGTCACCGTTACCAACAGCAACGGCTGCTCGGCCCTCACCTCAGCGACGGTCACGGTGAATCCCGCCGTCACCGCCACGCTCAGCAGTGCGACGATCTGTAACGGCACTTCGGCTACGCTCACGGCTACGGGCGGCACCAGCTACAGCTTCAGCAACGGCACCACCAACACGACGGGCACATTGATTGTCGCGCCCAACACCACCACCACTTATTCGGTGACAGTGACCAACGCCAACGGCTGTTCAGCCATCGCCTCGGGCACGGTGACGGTCAACCCCGCTGTCACCGCTACGATTGCGGCCAGCCCCAGCCTGACCATCTGTAACGGTACCTCCACTACCCTGACGGCTTCAGGGGGCACGGGCTATGTCTGGTCAACAGGGGCCACCACCGCCTCGATCGCTGTCTCGCCCACGACAACGACGACCTACAACGTGACGGTGACCAACGCCAGTGGCTGCTCGGCCCTCACCTCAGCTACGGTGACGGTCAACCCCGCTGTCACCGCTACGATTGCCGCCAGTCCCAGCCTGACCATCTGCAATGGTACCTCGACGACGCTAACGGCCTCAGGGGGCACTGCTTTCCGCTGGTCGACCGGAGCTACCACGGCTTCCATCCCCGTCTCGCCCACGACTACCACCACCTACAGCGTCACGGTGAGCAATGCCAGCGGCTGCTCGGCTGTCACCTCAGCTACGGTGACGGTCAACCCCGCCGTGACCGCCACGCTCAGCAGTGCCACCATCTGTAACGGCACTTCGGCCACCTTGACGGCCACGGGCGGCACCAGCTACAGCTTCAGCAACGGCACCAATAACACCACAGGGACGCTGGTCGTCTCACCGTCCACGACCACCATTTACTCCGTGACAGTGACCAACGCCAACGGCTGTTCAGCCATCGCCTCGGGCACGGTGACGGTCAATCCCGCTGTGACCGCTACGGTGGCCAGCCAGACCATTTGCAACGGCACCTCGGCTACGCTGACGGCTAACGCATCAGGCGGCAGTGGCTTTACATATGCCTGGGCACCAACGGGCACGGGCAACACTCAGAGTGTGGTCGTCTCCCCCACGACTACCACCACCTACAGCGTGACGGTCACTAACAGCAACGGTTGTTCGGCCCTCACCTCAGCTACCGTCACGGTGAATCCCGCCGTCACCGCCACGCTCAGCAGTGCCACGATCTGTAACGGCACTTCGGCGACGCTCACGGCTACGGGCGGCACCAGCTACAGCTTCAGCAATGGCACTAGCAACACCACAGGGACGCTGATTGTCGCGCCCAACACCACGACCATTTATAGTGTGACGGTGAGCAACGCCAATGGCTGTTCAGCCATCGCCTCGGGCACCGTCACGGTCAACCCCGCTGTGACGGCCACAATCGCGGCCAGTCCCAGCACTACCATCTGCAATGGCACCTCGGCTACCCTGACGGCCAGCGGCGGCACCACCTACCGCTGGAGCACGGGGACTACCACGGCTTCCATCACCGTAGCACCCACCAGTAGCACCGTATACTCGGTGACGGTGAGCAACACCAGCGGCTGCTCGGCTGTCACCTCGACCACTATTACAGTCAACCCCGCCGTGACGGCTACGCTCAACAGT
>NZ_JAFMYV010000040.1 GCF_017353185.1 Fibrella rubiginis
GCCTCCGGCACGGTGACCGTCAACCCGGCTGTGACCGCTACGGTGGCCAGCCAGACCATTTGCAACGGCACCTCGGCCACCCTGACAGCTAACGCATCAGGCGGCAGTGGCTTCAGCTACAACTGGGCACCAACGGGCACGGGCAACACTCAGAGCGTGGTCGTCTCCCCCACCACCACCACGACCTACAGCGTGACGGTCACTAACAGCAACGGTTGTTCGGCCCTCACCTCAGCTACGGTGACGGTCAGTCCGTCGGTCACCGCCACGCTGTCGTCGGCCACCATCTGTAACGGTACCTCCGCTACGCTCACCGCCACTGGAGGCGTCAGTTACCGCTTTGGTGAAGGCAACAGCAATACCACCGGAAGGCTGGTCGTATCGCCTACAACCGTAGGTGCTAATCCCTATTCGGTAACGGTAACCTCTGCTGAAGGGTGTACGGCAGTTGCTACGGGCAATGTCAGGGTAAATGCCGTACCGCAACCTACGATATCGGGCAGCACAACAGTTTGTTCGGGGCAACCTATCTCTCTGACGGCCTCCCCCACTACGGGCCTTACCTACGCCTGGAGCGGGCCGGGTGGCAACCTGGGCAA
>NZ_JAFMYV010000041.1 GCF_017353185.1 Fibrella rubiginis
ACCCATTCCAAATTGAGGAATAAATTCTAGTTCTTCCAAGACTGATTTTTTCGCCCAGTATTTGTCAAAAAAGGCTTCAGACGCTACTGGCACATATAGCGAGTCAGGGGAATTAGGAATATGGAAAGCAACGGACATATTTGTGTGTGTGAATTGATTATTTGCCAAATTCGGCAGTGAAATTCCAATCAGGATATTGCTTTTTTAAGTTGGCCAATTGGTCTGCTACAGCGCTGGCAATACTGGAATCTTTACTATCTATAACGAAATGAAGATTTTTGAAATCTTTAATTTCGCCCAGCGAAGGAATGGAGGAAGATCCCGATTTTGTGGCTCGTGTTGCCGCCGCCTTTTTAAGATTTTCAATTCTGTTGACAGATTTTGTATAGACTTGCTTCGCAGCCCATTGTTCTGCTGTTTGAAATGGTTTTCCTGTTCTGGGGTTAATTGTTCCTATGCCTGTAGCTGACTTATCTTCAATGAATGTACCCGATTTCATGTCAATACCATCAAACTCACCGATGGGTTTTCCAGTAGCATCAATAATTTCTACTTCAGCAAAGTCTCTTTTGGGCGTAGTAATTTTCTTTC
>NZ_JAFMYV010000042.1 GCF_017353185.1 Fibrella rubiginis
GAGCGCTGGAACAACATCGCCGGCACAAGCATCGCTGAGCTGCTGAGCAAGACCAACAATTTGCAGACCAGCCCCAGTGTGAGCCTGAGCCTGGGCAGCTTCGAGGCCCCCACCAACGTGGCCGACAACTACGGTGCCCGCCTGCGGGGCTACATTTGCCCCCCCACCACGGGGCTCTACTACTTCTGGATTGCCGGGGATGACAACGTCAGCCTGCGGCTCAATGCTAAGGGCAGCGACCCGGGGGGGGCGGGCCAGATTGCCTACCACACCAGCTGGACCGACCCCCGGGTGTGGGACCGCTTTGCCGAGCAGAAGTCGGCTCCGGTGAGCCTGACGGCGGGCCAGCTGTATTATGTGGAGGCGTTGATGAAAGAGGACGGCTGGGGTGACAACCTGGCCGTAGGCTGGGCCAAGCCGGGGGAGGCCACGGCGCAGCCCTCGGAGGTCATTCCCGGCCAGTACCTGGTTCCCTACGTGGCCCCAGCCAGCAGCCCCAGCAGCTGCACGCTGGTGGCCGTGGCCTCGCCGGCCAGTCTGGTGGCGGGCTCGGGCAG
>NZ_JAFMYV010000043.1 GCF_017353185.1 Fibrella rubiginis
CGACGACAGCGTAGCCGTCACGGCGGGGTTGACCGTCACCGTAGCTGAGGTGAGGGCCGAACAGCCGTTGCTGTTGGTGACCGTCACGCTATAGGTCGTCGTTGTCGTGGGGGAGACGACCACGCTCTGGGTGCTGCCCGTGCCCGTTGGTGCCCAGGCATATGTAAAGCCACTACCGCCCGATGCGTTAGCTGTCAGGGTGGCCGAAGTACCGTTACAGATGGTCTGGTTAGCCACCGTAGCGGTCACAGCCGGGTTGACCGTGATTGTAGTAGTCGCTGTGCTGGCGCAGCCCGCCGAGTTGGTGGCCGTCACGCTATAGGTGGTCGTCACCGTGGGGCTGACAGACTGGCTGGCCGTGGTGGCCCCGTTGCTCCAGAGGTAGGTCAGGCCCGTACCGCCACTGGCGGTGGCTGTCAGGGTGGTGCTGGCACCGTTACAGATCGTAGCCGGACTGGCACTGGCTGTGACGGTTACTGCCGGATTCACGGTCACCGTAGCCGAGCTGACAGCTGAACAACCATTGGT
>NZ_JAFMYV010000044.1 GCF_017353185.1 Fibrella rubiginis
CTGGTCATGGTGGCCGTTACGGCGGGGTTGACCGTGACGGTGCCTGAGGTGATGGCTGAACAACCGTCGCCGCTGGTCACTGTTACCGAGTAGATGGTCGTCGCGTTGGGAGAGACTGCCAGGATACCCGTCGTGTTGCTGGTGCCGTTGCTAAAGAGGTAGCTTGCCCCGCCGCTGGCGATGAGCGTAGCCGAGGTGCCATCGCAGATGGTAGCGCTGGTCATAGTGGCCGTTACCGATGGGTTCACCGTTACAGTACCCGTCGTGATAGCCGAGCAACCATACGTGTTTGTCACCGTCACCGAATACGTGGTCGTTACGGCAGGTGAAACAACCAGGTTGCCCGTGGTGTTGCTGGTGCCATTGCTGAATACATAGTTCGTGCCGCCTGTAGCTACCAACGTGGCTGATGTACCATTACAGATGGTGCTGTTGGTCATCGTGGCCGTTACGGCTGGGTTGACCGTGACGGTGCCTGAGGTGATAGCCGAGCAGCCGTAGGTGTTGGTC
>NZ_JAFMYV010000045.1 GCF_017353185.1 Fibrella rubiginis
CGCTCAGCGTCAGCGGGGGAGGGCCTACTGCCACCTACACTTGGAAGACCGTGGGTAGTGTGGTAGGCACGGGCAGCAGCCTGAGCGTGAGCCCTGGCAACACAACGACTTACCAGGTGGAGTGCACCAGTTGTGGCAGTTGCACGGCCACCCAGGTGACGCTCACCGTTACGCCCGCCTGCACCCTGGTGGCGGCTGCTTCGCCGACCAGCCTGGTGGCGGGCTCCAGCAGCACGCTCACCGTCAGCGGGGGAGGGACTGCTGCCACCTATAGCTGGAGGAGTGGGGGCAGTGTGGTGGGTACGGGCAGCAGCTTAACGGTTACGCCCCCCAGCACCAGCACCTACTCCGTAGCCTGCACCAGCTGTGGCAGCTGCACGGCCACACAGGTCACTGTTAATGTTAGTATTCCCCCTGCCTGCACGCTAGTGGCCGTGGCCTCGCCGGCCAGTCTGGTGGCGGGCTCGGGCAGCAGCACGCTCAGCGTCAGCGGGGGAGGGCCTA
>NZ_JAFMYV010000046.1 GCF_017353185.1 Fibrella rubiginis
TGCTGCCCGAGCCCGCCACCAGACTGGCCGGCGAGGCCACGGCCACCAGCGTGCAACTTGGCGGGGCCACATAAGGCAGCAGATACTGACCGGGAATGACCTCCGAGGGCTGCGCCGTGGCCTCCCCCGGCTTGGCCCAGCCTACGGCCAGGTTGTCACCCCCCCCGCCTTCTTTGAGCAAGGCTTCCACATAATACGTCTGGCCTGCCGTCAGGCTCACCGGAGCCGACTTCTGCTCGGCAAAGCGGTTCCAGGCCCGCACCTCCGTCGAGCCGGTGTGGTAGGCAATCTGGCTGGCCGAGCTGGGCTCGCTGCCCGTGGCGCTCAGCCGCAGGCTGACGTTGTTGTCCCCGGCAATCCAGAAGTAGTAGACCCCCGTAGTGGGGGGACAGATGTAGCCCCGCAGGCGGGCGCCGTAGTTGTCGGCCACGTTGGTGGGGGCCTCGAAGCTGCCCAGGCTCAGGCTCACACTGGGGCTGGTCTGCA
>NZ_JAFMYV010000047.1 GCF_017353185.1 Fibrella rubiginis
GTGTTGCAGTTTGCACTGCGTGTCTCATCGCTGAGACGTGCCTTTTGTCAGGCTGACCCCTGCCCGCAGGCAGTGCTGGGGGTCAGCGAGCGTTGTTGTTTTGTGTTACTAACAGTTGGTCAAAGAACGAGCGATCAGCCGTTGCTGATCGTGGTACCCAAACGTGACTCACTCGATTTGGGACTGCAAAGGTAAGCGATTGGGTTGGTTTGTCAAGCAGTTGGCCGTATTTATTTTTTGCATTCTGGCGGGCTGCCTGACGGCCCTGGTAAGTCCCTTTCGGCCCTGGCCTGCGGCTGGTTGAGCCCGGCTTGTGGTCGATTGGGAGTGCAAAAGTAGG
>NZ_JAFMYV010000048.1 GCF_017353185.1 Fibrella rubiginis
GTAATACGTATACTCAACGCTTGTTCAAATCTACAATGTTACCAAATACGCACATTATCAAAACCACAAGGGCTTAGCTAACGAGCGTATATGCTTTTTTCTCAATAGGTCAAAGAACGAACGAACCCATATGGTTCGTAGTGGAGAATAACGGATTCGAACCGTTGACCCCCTGCTTGCAAAGCAGGTGCTCTAGCCAACTGAGCTAATCCCCCAATGTGGGCCTGCGTGGACTCGAACCACGGACCTCTACATTATCAGTGTAGCGCTCTAACCACCTGAGCTACAAGCCCATTGGGCATTGGCAGAAAAAGAGCACAATAAGG
>NZ_JAFMYV010000049.1 GCF_017353185.1 Fibrella rubiginis
ATGATGCCTTCGAGGTACTCGCGGATGGGCTGGATCTTGATGTGGCTTACCACTTCTTCGGCGAAGGCGTAGAGCAGCAGCGTGCGGGCAGCGTCTTTGGGAATGCCCCGTGACTGCAAATAAAACAGGGCCTCCTCGTTCATCTTGCCCGTGGTGGTGCCGTGCGAACACTTCACATCGTCGGCGTAGATTTCCAGCTGGGGCTTGGTGTTCATGGCCGCATCGGGCGAGAGCACCACGTTCTTACACGACTGGTAGGCGTTGGTCTTCTGGGCGTCGGGGCGCACGTAGATTTTGCCGTT
>NZ_JAFMYV010000005.1 GCF_017353185.1 Fibrella rubiginis
AATCCATTGCATGGGGCCTAGCCCTATGATTCCTATGATCCCCAATGGCACCTATGATCCTTATTAATTCCTTACACCTCCAGCAGCATAGCACCATAGGAGTACCCCCCGCCAAAGACCGTGACCACAATGCGTTGGCCTTTCTGGAACGAATCCCAGCGTTCGGAGAGGGCAATGGCGCAGCCGGCACAACCCGTATTGCCCAGGTACTGAATGTTGGAAATCAGCTTTTCTTCCGGAAGGCCCAGCGTTTGCATCACGTTGCGGCTAATGCGCAGGTTGGCCTGGTGCGGCAGCACATAATCAACGTCAGCCACGGTGAGATTATGCCGTTCCAGAATCTGGAGGCTGGCTTTGGGCATGTAGATACAGGCATTCTGAAACACGTCGCGGCCATAGGGCATGATCACGCCCCGCACAAGCGGCTGCAATACCACCGCTTCGACAGCCTTGCCCGCATGGGCGGCTCCGCCCGTAAGCAGACCCGTAATGGTCATGTCGTTGTCTGACTGGCGTTCTTTCGTGATCAAAAGAGCCGCCGCCCCGTCGCCCCAGAGGTGACCCGATACGGTGTCATCTTCATTGTAGTAGGCCGTGTTGTGTTCGGTAACGACCACCAGTGCCCGAGAGGCTTTGTTTAGGGCAAAATAGCCTTCTACGATCTCAATAGCGTTGAGCAGCGACGAGCAGGCCGACGACACCGATACGGTGGGAATATCGGCAATGGCCAGGTGATGCTGCACCACGTGAGCCAGGGTAACAATGGTATCGTGGGGTGTATAAGTGGCTCCAACAATTAAGTCGACCGTCGATAAGTCGGCTTTGGCCATCAAACGGTTCACCACGGCTACAGACATGGTGCTGGTATTCTCGTCCGGGGCGGCCTTTCGGCGCTCACTAATTCCGGTCCGGGTGGTGATCCATTCGTCGGAAAGTCCGTTGAGTTGGGTAAAATGATCATTGCCAACTACTTGCTCAGGCAAATAGTGGCTAACTGCGTGAATAAACATGTGCCGGTTAACTTGGCGTCGAAGACAACAACTGAAATTAGGGGCGAAAGTTAAAACCTTCCAAGACGGTGTGGTACATTAACTAAGTATAATGCAACAACGAATAGGAATTATTTAACTGAGGATTAGGAAACTGCTCATCCATAACGATTCTGAGCAGGGGGGTGTTTATCGAATCAGCTTGGCATCGTCTTCGCCCCGGCCCACTTTCTCTTCTTCCTTGCCTATTTTACTCACTCGTCTGGGCAGCTGATCAGCCAGTTGTTGCAGGTTTTTAATGGGCGGGCGCGGTTTTTCGGCTTCACCCAATAAGAAACCATAGGGTTTCAGCGCGCTTACCGAATCAAAAATGACTTTGATAATGGCTGTCAGTGGCAGGGCCAGAATAAGGCCGGGCAGGCCCCAAAGGCTATCCCACAACAGCAGCGACACAATGGCGGCCAAGGGATTGATACTCACCTTCGACCCCACGATGTAGGGCGTGATAAAGTTGCCTTCCAGCGCTTGTACAAACAAAAACACCCCGATTACACCCAACGCTTTCAGCGGATTATCCTGTGTTACGAGCGTATAGGCGGCGGGCAGCAATGACCCCAGCGAGATGCCGAAGTAAGGAATCAGCACCAGACAGGCGCCAAAGAACCCGAAAAACACAGCATAGTCTACGCCCAGAATCATCAGGCCGACGGTCATGAGCGTACCAATCACCAAAATAACCAGCACCAGCCCTACCAGATAATCTTTCACCACGGAGTAGATCCGTTGCATCACGCCGTCTACTTTGGTGCGGTGTTGCTGACCAAAAACCTTGTAGAAAAATGACCGGAAAAAGTCGCGATAGAGCAGAAAGAAAAAGATAAACAGCAATACCAGCAGCACATCGGTCAGGGTACTGGTTGTGGCTAACAAGGTGGTTGTCAGCACCGTGCCGCCCGATTCCAAGATGGTGCTGACATACTTTTTAGCCTCGGTGACCTGCCGTTTACGGTCTATATTGAAATGGTCGTCGGCGTAGGTCTGGAGTTTAGACAATAGGTCATTGCCTTTCTTGATCACCTGCGGCAACACCTCGGCAAAGCTGCTGATCTGGGTAGTGAAGGCATATAATACGCCCACGATGACTGCAAGTGCCAGCACAAGGCAGACCAGAATAGCTAGTATTCGGGGAAAGCGCCACATCTCCAGCCGACGGCAGAGTGGGAAAAGCAACACCGAAAACAGAATGGCAAATACCAACGGAATCAGGAGCGACTGTAGCTCATAGAGGCCATAGACGATAATGACAATAGAAATTAAAACGGCCGCAAACCGCATATACAGCGGCTGTTGGACTTCGGTAGCGCGATTAATCATAAAAGCGGTAAGTCAGGAAAGTCGTAGGGTCAAGTCCTGTAAGTCCGGAATGCATTTAAAAAGACTTTCCCGACCTACAGGACTTAACCCTACGACTTTCCAGACTATTTTTAAGTATGTTTCCCTGGATCATCAACGTTTTAATTGGCATAAAGGTCGGATTTTGTTCGTGTGCGCCTGAAGTTCATCGGCTGGGTGTGGCGCGGGTGCGGTCGCAATACCGTGTGCAGCAGGTAGGTATGTTGCCGCCGGTCGTTAATGAAAGTTCTGGTCTTGCTCGCCGCAACGGTTTGCCAGGCAGTCCGGCCACATTCTGGACTATCAATGACGGCGGCGGACGGCCCACACTATACGGCATTAGCCTTACCGGTACGCTGATCGACTCGCTGCCAATACCCGGCGCACGAAACGTAGACTGGGAAGACCTGGCCCAGCAAGACAGCACCCGCCTTTTCATCGCCGACGTGGGTAACAACGCCAACACACGCCGGGATCTGGGGGTGTACTCACTGCCACCGTCTGCGGCTACCACCTTCTCCTTCTCCGACCAGACAGCTTTTCCGCCACAACAACGTAATTTCGATTGCGAGGCCGTTTTTTACGCGCGGGACAGCCTGTTTCTGCTGTCGAAAAACCGGTCGGGACACCTAGTGCGGCTGTATGGCATGCCCGCCCAACCCGGCAAGCAGGTGATAGCACCCCTGGATTCGGTCTACATAAAGTCGATGGTGACGGGGGCAGCCATCAGTCCTAATGGCCAAACGCTGGCGGTGTTGACCTACGGCAAAATCCTGTTTTTCGATCTTAGCGGCTCTGGTCCTATCCGGCTACGACGACCCACGGGTTGCCTGCGGGTGCCTCGCGCCCAGACCGAAGCCCTTGTCTACATCAACGACACAGACCTGCTGATGACCAACGAGTATGGCCGGATTTACAGGCTAAAAAGAAAGAAATAAGTCTCCATTTCGCCAGCCGTAATGGTGCCAAAACGACCACATACTGTTCGTTATCTTTGTGTTAAGAATGAAACAGTCGGGCTAACTTGCCCGCAACGCCGTCTACCTTTAGCGTTCAAGACATCTGTCGATAAGCCCCATGAGTACGGCAAAAGCCTCACCACAAGCCCACCGTGTATTGGTGGTCGATGACGATCCCGACATCCTCGAACTGCTCGAATACAATCTTCAGAAAGAAGGATACGATGTCAGAACAGCCCCCGATGGCCGGAAAGCACTGGAAATAGGCCGCGTTTTTCTGCCCGAGCTGGTTCTGCTCGACATTATGATGCCGCATGTGGATGGCATCGAAGCCGGGCGGCAACTCCGGGCCATGCCCGAACTCCGGCAGACGTACATTCTCTACCTCACGGCGCGCTCAGAAGAATACTCTGAAGTGGCTGCTTTCGAAGTGGGTGCCGACGATTACATCACCAAGCCCATTAAACCCAGGGCACTGATGAGCCGCATCAACGCCCTGTTTCGCCGCGAAGCCCAGAAAGCTGATACCGGCGACGTGATTCAGATTGCCGACCTCAGTATCAGCCGCCAGAATTATTCGGTCAACCAGGGCGATCAGACCATAATTTTGCCTAAAAAAGAGTTCGAACTCCTCTTCCATCTAGCCCAAACGCCCAATAAGGTGTTTAGCCGCGACGAGTTGCTTCAGAAGATATGGGGTGCCGATATTTATGTCCTCGAACGCACTGTCGACGTGCATATCCGCAAGCTCCGCGAAAAGATCGGCGAAGGCTATATTCGTACGCTTAAAGGCGTTGGGTATATGTTTGAGGTTAATTAGCGTATTTAATGAGTGAATGAGCGACGGTCCGACGTATCGGTGAGTGATTGAGTGAATAGTTTGGAGCGCTTCGCGCAGGTACTTTATATGCGCGAAGCGCTCCAAACTATTCACTCAATCACTCATTCGCTCATTCACTCATTCAAAAAAATGTCCCTCTCCCCCCGGTTCATTGCGCTGTTGCTGGCTTCGCTTATTGCTGGCCTTACCATGGTGTTTCTGGCGTTTGTGCCGGGCACTACGGGCAGCATGCTCTTTGTGGTGGGAGTGTCCTCATTTTTGCTGTCGTTCTTCCTGGTCCTCTACACCATCGACATTCTGGTGTATCGGGAAATCACGAAGCTCTACGAGGCCATCCGGAAGCTGAAAGTCCGCGACTTTTCTATCTCCCGAAAGTCGATTTTAAAGACGGGTAATCCCTTCAAAAAGCTGAACGACGAAATTTTCGTCTACGTAGCCCGGAAGCAGAAGGAGATCGACGAGCTAAAAAAAATGGAGCAGTTCCGCCGTGAGTTTCTCGCCGACGTATCGCACGAACTGAAAACACCCATTTTCGCGGCGCAGGGGTTTATCCACACCCTTATCGACGGAGCTGTAGATGACGAGTACGTCCGCGATAAGTTTCTGGCCAAAGCCGCCCGTAGTCTCGACGGCCTCGACGCACTTGTGCAGGACCTGGTGGCACTCTCGCAGCTGGAAACCGGCGAGTTACGCATGCACTTCGACCGGGTAGACATCCGGCATATTACCGACGAGATTTTCGAGCAACTGGAAAGCGTGGCGCAGGCCCGCAAAACCACGTTCCGGCTGAAAACACCGTTGACTGGACCGGTATGGGTACGTGCTGACAAGCAGCGTATTACGCAGGTAATGACCAACCTGATTCAGAACGCCGTGAAGTACGGTAATGACGGCGGCAAGGTGGTGGTAACGCTGGAAGATGAGGGCAAAAAACACCTGTTGGTAACCGTGAAAGACGACGGCCCCGGTATCCCACCCGAACACCTCAGCCGCATTTTCGAGCGGTTTTATCGGGTCGAAAAGAGCCGGTCTAAAGAGCAGGGGGGCACGGGCCTCGGCCTTGCCATTGTGAAGCACATCCTGAACGCTCACAAGTCAAAAATTACCGTACTGAGCCGCCTCGACAAAGGCACCGAATTTCGTTTCAAGCTAGACAAAGAATAGGGGATAGCTGGGTTGTAGGGGTAGTTGATTACCCTCGTTGTCTATTACATACAGCTTACCGCAACGGCCTACTGCCCACGTTTAGCCTTACCTTTGCGGTATGAAACTGAATTTTGCCGACCTCATCGTTTATGAGGACGATGACTATATACTCATCAATAAGCCCCCTTATGTGGCCTCGCTCGATGAGCGCACGCCCGACAAATCGGGGGTAAGCATCCTGCGGATGGCTAAGGCCTACAGCGATGATGCCCAACTGGCCCACCGGCTGGACAAAGAAACGTCGGGAATTCTGGCCATTGCCAAACACCCGGAGGCCTATCGGCATCTGGCCATGCAGTTTGAGCACCGCGAAGTGGTTAAACGTTACCACGCCATTACTAATGGGGTACATAATTTCGAAGGCATCTCGGTCTACCTGCCCATTGCGCCTGTGCGCGACGGCACGTCGGTGAAAATTGACCGGGAGAAGGGTAAAGTGGCTGAAACTATTTTCGACACCCTGCGCGCCTACCGCATCAACACGCTTGTGGAATGTAAGCCCATTACGGGCCGGATGCACCAGATTCGGGTGCATTTGCAGTGCCTGAAAGCCCCCATTGTCTCTGACCCAACCTACGGTGGCAAGCCCGTTTACCTGTCGCAGATTAAGCGCGATTTCAACCTGAAAAGCGACACCGAAGAACAGCCGCTCATTCAGCGCGTGGCCCTGCATGCTCATTCACTCACCTTTGCCAAACTCAACGGTGACGAAATGACCACCGAAGCCCCTTATCCCAAGGACTTCAGTGCCCTGGTGAAGCAGTTAGAAAAGAATCTTTAGCATCTGAATCCTCACTCTATGTTCCTCCACTCTGTCTATTTCTGGCTAAGCAACCCTGAGTCGACCGATGACCGGGCTGCGTTGCAAGCCGGTCTGGAATCATTGCGCGGCATTTCGGCTATCCAGACAGCCTATATCGGTACTCCCGCCGAAACGCGCCGCCCTGTTATCGACCACAGTTACGACCTGAGCCTGGTGTTGGCTTTTGCTGACAAAGCCGCCCACGATGTGTACCAGGACCACCCCGTACACCTGGAGTTTGTGGCCGAATGCAAGCACCTCTGGAGTCAGGTGAAAATTTATGATGTAGACGCAAAATAAGCATGACCCCATACGACATTGCCTTAACGTATTACAACGCCTTCAACCAGAAAGACTGGGCCACCATGCTGTCGCTGCTGAGCGACGACGTGCGCCATGACAGCAATCAGGGAGCCACACACGTTGGGAAGGATCACTTCACGCAGTTTCTTCAGCATATGGACGACTGCTACGACGAAACCCTGACCGATTTGGTAATCCTGACTGAACCCACAGGCACCCGGAACTCGCCTGAGCGGGTGGCCTGTGAGTTTGTGGTGAACGGGATCTATAAAAAAACCGATGGCGACCTGCCCGCCGCCCACGGTCAGACCTACGTGCTGCCGGCTGGATCGTTTCTCGACATCACCAACGGCCAAATCACGCGGGTGACGACCTACTATAACCTGCCGTTATGGGAGTCGTTGGTGAAGCAGTAAACCTATAAGGTTTCCAAAACCTTATAGGTTTAGTAACATCTTAACAGTCAGTGGGTAACCTCTCCTTCAAAACGTACCTCGGCCCTGATATTGCCACCGTTTTTGAACCGCTGGCCCATTTGCGCATTGCCGTTTTTCGCGACTTTCCGTACCTGTACGAAGGTTCAATAGCTTACGAGAAAACGTATCTGGAAACCTACGCAAAGGCATCAAAGGCGCTGCTGTTGGCTGTTTTTGATGGTGAAACTATGGTTGGTGGAACCACTTGCCTACCCCTTTGCGATGAAACCGACGAGGTGCAGGCCCCCTTTCGGCGGGCGGGCTACAACCTGGATGCTGTCTTCTATTTCGGCGAAAGTTTGTTGCTGCCCGCTTATCGGGGCATGGGCATTGGCCACCGCTTTTTCGATGTGCGCGAAGCCCATGCCCGGTCATTTGGCACCTACCGGCTTGCGTGTTTCTGCGCTGTTCAACGCCCCGCCAACCACCCCATGCGCCCCGCCCATTACCGTCCGCTCGATGCGTTCTGGCAGCAACGCGGCTACCAGCCCAATCCCGCTTTGCAGACTACCTTCTCCTGGCCCGACATTGGCGAAACGGTTGATACAGCCAAGCCCATGCAGTTTTGGGTGAAAGCGTTGTAAGTAGCCTACCTCCGCCGGAACATCACATAGCCGTTTTCTTCACGGTCCAGCACCAGGTTGGGGTTGGTGCGGTATTGGTCGGCCTCAGTGATTTTGGTGATAAAAAACGTGGGCCGGTCGACGGGGCCGTTCATCAGGAAGCCAGGCTGACGGGTACGTGGGTCTACAGGGGGCTGTTTGCGGAGGTAGAAAAGCTGGGCGTAGCTTTTGTAGCCAATAGGTTCGGCGTAGACGTGCTGACCCTGTTTTGTCTCATAAAAGCGTACTGCCGCCCCCTGCACGTATTCTTCAATGTTGGGCACGATCAGACTCAGATACAGCCACAGACAAACCGCCGTTGATCCAAAAAGTGCCCAAACTGGGCCGGGAAGCTCTGTTTCGTTCCATTGGTTTTTCTGCCGAACATGGCGGGCCAGCCGGGCAATGGCCGTGAGCAGCACCATCAGATAAACCGCGCCGATGATCCACTCCCAACCGCCCCACTGCACCGGAGCCTGGAGATTGGCCACTGCAAACCGGTCGTTAATGTAGGGAATCAGGGCCATTTTGTATTGCCCCACCACGGGCAGGGCCGTCAGCAGGACTCCCAGCAAGCCACCCACGAAAATCAGCCCTGCCGTAAGCCATCGGCTCCACTGCGCCCGGCCCGTAAGCAGGTCATGCAAATGTCGCGCAGCCAGGTATGATACCGGGAACCACGCCATGCTGGAGTAGTGCACAATCTTGGTTTTCACGATAGAAAACAGGATCATAACCACCCAAAACAGGGCCACCATCCAGAGTCGGAAATCGCGCGGGTCGGGTTGGGTGTAGAGGTAGCGGATGGCGAAAATGGATAAGGGAAAACAACCCAGCAGTACCACCACGAAATGGTAGTAGAACGGCTGCCCGTGGCCCGCGTCGGGGGTGCTGAACAGGCGGATCTGGTAGGTGATGAATTCCTTTAAAAACCAGGGTCCATTTTGGATTACTTCCAACCCAAACCAGGCCGAGGCCACGGCCAGCACTACCACAATAGCCAGGAGCGCATGGCCCAGCGTGAGCAAGGGCCGGAACCGCCGCACCAGTCGTGCCAAAACCCAGACTACCACAAACGTAAGCCCCGCCAGCAGGGCGCCCACCGGGCCTTTGGTGAGCACGGCCAATCCCACAAATAAGCCCGACAACGCGGCGTAGCGGGCCGCGCCAGCCTGCCCATAGCGCAGTACGGCCTCGTAGACGTAGCAGACGCCGAGGAAAATGAACAGGTTGAAGGTGGGGTCGATGATGCCGGTCTTAAAATACAGGTGCGGCGTGAGTGCACCCAGATACCCAATGGCCCACAAGAGGCCGAACTGAGGGCCGTGGAGGCGTTTTCCCACGAAAAAGAATGTCAGCAGCGTGGCAATGCCTATGAGCGCGTTGGGCAGTCGGGCGGCGTATTCACCTACGCCCAGCACCCGCATGGCCGTGACCTGAAGCCAGAAAAACAAAGGTGGCTTCTCCCAAAAAGGCTCGAAATTAATCTGCACACGGGCATAATTCCCCGTCACCAGCATCTCCCGCGCCGACTCGGCAAAGTTGATTTCGTCCCAGTCAAACAGGTGTACGCGACCCAGAAACGGCAGATAAAATACCGCGCCGAGCAGTAAAAGCAGGAGGGGATAATAGCGGGCAGATTGGGGCATCACGACTCTTTCAGCACATAAATATCTTTCGTGTTCCGGCCTAATCCGTTGTAATCCAGGCCATAGCCGACTACGAATTTGTTTTCGATGGAAAAACCGATGTACTCCAGGTGCATGGGTGTCTGGAGGGCGGCGGGCTTGAATAGTAGCGTGGCAATGGCGACCGAGGCCGGTTTTTGGGCCATCAGAAGGCGGTATACTTCTACGATGGTCAGGCCCGTGTCTACGATGTCTTCCACCACAATCAGGTCACGACCTTCCACCGCTTCGGTCAGGCCCAGAATCTGCTTCACCTGACCCGTAGAGGCCGTTTGTTCATACGAAGCCACCCGGATGAAGGTGATTTCGCAGTCGATGGTGAGGTTTTTGAGCAGGTCGGCGGTGAAGAGAACGGCTCCGTTCAGCACACCCACAATGAGCGGGCGGCGACCGGCATAATCGCGGTTAATCTGGTGGGCCAGTTCGGCGATTCGGTTTTGGAGCGTCTCATGGTCAATGAAGGGCACAAACGTTTTGTCGAGTACAGTCAGCATAGGATCAAAGGTAGGGCCTTTCTGATTTTTACGGGCTAAACAAACGGATACCCTGGCCGCAACGTTACTATGAAGACTTACTCACTATCCATTGTTCAGATGAAATCGTTGTTATTAGCCGTTTTGTGTACCTGTACCCTGCTGATGGCCCTGCCGGTGCAGGCGCAGCTTTATTCATCGGCAGATTTCGACAAGAAGTATGATGGCCTGCTGAAACACCCCGGCGTGCAGATCGAGTCGGCGGAGGCGATCAATTACATGTACAATTACAAGTTCGCGCTGGCCGACAAGGAGTTTCGCTGGTTGCGGCTACGGTACCCCAGCCACCCGATGCCCTACTTCCTGATGGGGATGGCCGAGTGGTGGAAAATGGTGCCCAACACCGACAATCCAGACTACGACGACCGTTGTCTGGCCCTGATGGACACCACGATCACGCTGGCTGAGAAACTGTATGACACGAGTGAAAATAAGCTGGAACCGGCTTTTTTCCTGGCGGGCGCTTATTCATACAAAGCGCGGATTTATTCGGAACGGAAGAAGTGGACAAAGGCCACCTTTGCCGGAAAAAACGCGCTTAAATATTTCGAGAAGTGCAAAGGCAACGGCGACCTGAACCCCGAGCTGATGTTTGGCGACGGACTGTATAACTATTACGCCAAGTGGATTCCCGAAAACTACCCCTTGCTGAAGCCCATTCTGATGTTTTTCCCAAAAGGCGACAAAGTATCAGGGATCAAGCAGCTGGAGAAAACGGCTAACAACGCGTTCTACACGCGGGTGGAGGCCCGGTATTTCCTGCTGCAGATTTACAGTATGGAAAACCAGTATGACAAGGCCTATGACATGGCCAAGTTCATGACCGAGCAGTATCCCGACAACCCGTTTTTCGAGCGTTATTATGCCCGGTCGGCGTTTGTGCGGGGGCGGCTAACGGAGGCCGAAACGCTGTCGAAAGATATACTGACGAAGATTGCCGCGGGGAAAGATGGCTACGAAGGCGTGAGCGGTCGTACGGCGGCTTACATTCTGGCCTATATCAACCAGAACTTCTATCACAACAACGCCGAGGCGAAGAAGTACTACCAGCAGTCGGTGGATTTTGCGTTGCAGACCAACGCCAAGAATGCGGGCTATTACTGGTCGTCGCTGCTGGGGCTTGGCCGCATTGCCGATGCCGAGAAAAACTACGATCAGGCCCGTGCCTACTACACCGAAGTAATGGACAACGCCGAACATAAATCGGCCCAGTACCAGGAGGCTAAGAAAGCCGTGAAAGAAGGCAAAGCAAGCCGACGGGAAGAGCGGAGGAAGCGAAAAGATTAATGTACAGTGCATAATGTACAATGAACAATGGGCTGACGCAAGCGCATTCGTGCGTCAGCCCATTGTTCATTGTACATTATGCACTGTACATTCCCTTCAAGGTATCGGCATCACTTTGCTTTCCTTGAACGTAGACAGAATCACCATGGTCTGGGTGCTGGCTACTTCTTCGATCTCGTTGATCGTTTCGAGCATCAGTTTCTGGTAGGCTGCAATGTCGTGCGAGATCACTTTCAGCAGAAAATCGCCGGAGCCGGTGATGTGGTGGCACTCAATAATTTCGGGAATTTCTTCCACGCGGGCTACGAACAGGTCGGTCACCATTTTTTTATGGCCTACCAGGTTAACCATGACAAAGGTGGTTACGCCGAGGCCTACTTTCTCACGGTCAAGCTGAGCGTGGTAGCTCTGAATAATACCCGACGTCTCTAGTTTTTTTACCCGTTCGAGGGTAGGGGCGGGCGAAAGTCCAATTTCTTTCGACAATTGAGCGTTGGTGATCTTGGCGTTGGATTGGAGTATATCTAAAACTTTACGGTCAATCTGGTCTAGTTTCATTCCGCATAGGGGGTTGTCTGTGGTGTTGCTCAGTACGACACGGCAAATTTACAGACTGGCGGCGTATTTGTTCTTAAAAAACGTTGTTTTAATGGGTTATTGTAAAATAATAATCTGGTATAAGCCTGTTTAGCCGCATAATATTGGGAGTAGAAATAGCCAAATTTTTCTACGAATTATCGCTTCGACAGCTTATTGCCCGTTATCGTCCGCTGACTTTTCGAGCGAAAGCGGGGTTCATCGCCTTCGGCCAGGATAGGTGATTTGGCCGCGTGTTTCGTTTTGCGCCCCTGTACCCGCTCCCGCCACATCCGGAACGACGAGGGCTTCATGTTCAGGCGCATAAGGGTAATTACCTGTTGCTCGGCCAGGCCGAATTGGGTTTCTATGGCTTCAAACGGCGTGCGGTCTTCCCAGGCCATTTCAATAATTCGATCCGTATCGGCAGCGGTCAATTGGGGTAAGTCGTTGGCTTTCATCTTGTGCGTATCTGGTTTACTATGTTCAGGCGGCTATGTTCAGACGGCTTCTCTGATTACCTCAATGGCCGTGTCTATCTCGCCTTCGGTGTTGTAGTAATGGGGCG
The DNA here is from genome assembly GCF_017353185.1 of Fibrella rubiginis. Lineage (GTDB taxonomy): Bacteria > Bacteroidota > Bacteroidia > Cytophagales > Spirosomataceae > Fibrella > Fibrella rubiginis. The sequence goes on from NZ_JAFMYV010000005.1 coordinate 12,223, forward strand.
ACAGGCGCAAGGCCCAGGCCACACCTTTGCGCTCCCAGTCAATGAGGGCATAGTTGGTGAAACTCATCGAAAAGTTGATCTGGTACTGTTTCAAGGCCGTTTGCATCTTGTCTGGCTGCTGACCCGGACGTGTGAACAAAAGCAAACTGGCCAGGTGATTACCCTGGTCCAGCAAGCGCAGACCGGGTATACTGCTCAAACCCGTTTGCAGTCGGTTTCGGAGCATGGCGTTGCGTTCGGCAACGGCGGTCAGGTCAAGCGCATTGGCATAGCGGAGTGCTTCGGTCAGGCCCAGTTGCAGCGCCGGGGCCACTTCCCATTGCTCAAAACGCCGGGCGGTAGCTTGTGGCTCGTAGGCATCATCGGCAGTCCAGTCGGCACCGCGCATGTCGATAAACAGGGGTTCGAGACCCGCCTCAAGGGCACGGTCGCTGATGTAGAGCAGACCCGTACCACGTGGCCCCCGCAGAAATTTACGGCCCGTAGCACTTAGGAAATCGGCCCCGATGGCGGGGGCATCTACTGGCATCTGGCCAATGCTCTGGCAGGCGTCGACAATATACCAGGCTCCCACTTCCCGCGCCACGTTCCCAAACGCCTCCACCGGCTGAATTCGCCCCGAGTTGGTCGGTACATGGGTGATGGCAATCAATACGGGTCGCAGTTGCCGGGCCAATTCAATCAAGTGATCCACAATAACGCCGCCTTCAGGATGGTCGTTGGCCCGCACCACACGAATGCCAACCCGTTTTTGCAAGGACAAAAACGCGAACTGGTTCGAGATATAGTCGTCGTTGGTGGTCAGGATGACGTCGCCCGCCCGGAACGGAATGGCCGACAGTGCCCGCGCGTAGGCATCTGTCGCGTTGTAGGTAAAGGCAATATTGCGCGGCTGGGTGTGCAACAGCGTAGCGGCCTCTGTATAGAACCGGGCCAGCGGTTCGGCATAGCGGGCACCCGTTTCGTAGCCGCCGTGCCGGGCTTCTTCGGCGATATAATGTTGAATAGCTTCGCTCACCACCGTGGGCATTAGACCCGCACCAGCGTTGTTGAGGTGAATCAGTTGCGCCGTAGTGGGTGTGTCACGGCGGAGGTTGTCAATATCCATGCAGGCAGTTTGTCCAGAAAGAGACAGTAAGTCAACCCCCTTTTTCAACCATATGTTCGTACGCATCGCAGGCTACATCGCTTCGGCCTGCTCATCGCCAATCAGGGCCTATCTTTTGTAGAAAAGGACCATTTAGTCAAAGAACGCCTTCCAGTAAATACCTGAACGGCCTTTTTCAGGGTAAACAGTTTATAGAGTCAGTTCGGTACCTAACCCAGTTCTGGCTATGCGCTATAAACTACTACTCACCATGTCTCTCATCAGTACGGCAACGGTCGGCTGGAGCCAGGGCAACACAACGATACTTACGCAGCTTGGCAACTCCATGACAGCCAATGCCAGTCAGACAGGTACGGGGCTTACGGCCATCATCAGCCAGACGGCTTCCTCCCCCACGTTCAATACTGGTTTGGGGGCAACTATAACGCAAAATGGCACGGACCACAACGCTATTATCCGGCAGGATGACAACTCGGAAGGCAACGTAGCCAGGATCGTGCAGATGGGCAATGCACCCGGTAGCAACATGGCCACGATCAGCCAGAGCAGCAGGAGTGGTGGTACGGGAGCACGAGGCACAGACCCCGCCCGCCTGGGCGATAATCTGGGTAACTATGCCATCAGTAACCAGACGGGTGCGGGCAACCAGGTGAGCATTTCGCAGGATGGCACCAACACCATTCAGAACTACGCGTTTACCGAGCAGTTTGGCACAGGCAACGGTATGGGTAGTACCGGCCCCGTGCGCATCAACCAAAATTCCAGCAACGACAACCGAGCCGAAATTCGGCAGGGTACCGCTGCGGTTAATGTGTCGGGCAACGGGGCCGTTATCAATCAGCAGGGAACAAGCCATAGCGATAACCTGACCAACGACGCATTCATAACGCAGTTGAGCAACAACAACCAGGCAACCATCCTCCAAACTAACACGCTCATTGGCAGTGGCACGAACGTGCTGCGAAACAACGTGGCTTCTATTCAGCAGGAAGGGGCTGGTAATCACGTGGCTACCATTACCCAAAGTGCACGCTTTGCCGGTGATGCCATCTGGCCTTTCGCGGTAAGTCCCAACGCATTTGGCATGTCGAGCAGCACATCTACTGTTTCACAGACAGGCTTCGGCAACACAACCGACGTTATGCAGGCGGCTGATGCGTATGGGGTAACGGCTACAGTCACCCAGTCGGGCAGTGGGCAGGTGGCGCTGGCTAACCAGGTATATGGTTCCAGAAACAATGCCATCACCATCACGCAGGCGGGCAGCAACAACCATGCGCTGATCAACCAATACGGGTCCGACACCTACTTCAGCGATGGCAACAAAGCGACCATTGCGCAATATGGGGACACTCACCGCGCCCGTATCGACCAACTTTCGACCAACATCTACGCAACAGGCTACGGTGAAGCGACCATACGGCAAGGCACGGCAGGTACCACAAGCACTCAAAACTCAGCTACCATTACCCAGTTGCAGACCTGGAACGGCACGGCAACGGTTGGCCAGAACCTGCTGGTTAGCGGGGGAAACAACCTCGCCGTGGGTAATCAGACCTACTCGACAACCAATAAGCTGATAATCAGACAGGAAGGGTCATATAACGTGGCCATATTGACCCAACAGGGTGGCACGTTAAGCAGTGGCAACACAGGTACTGTAACGCAAACTGGCACTGGCAATGTGCTGCAAAACGGTGCGGGGGCTGCCGTTGATGGTTCCTTCGCTCAGCAAAACGGCACAGGCAATGTGCTGACCGTTACGCAGACTGGTAGCCCGTTATCAGGAATGGGTACTGTTAGCAACGTGGCCAATGTAAATCAGGTTGGTATTAACCAGACTGCCATCATTACGCAGTCAGCTAATTAGCCTGACTGTGTGGTAACGAAGTCAGTGCCGACAGAGTGAGCGCCTCCATTCACTACTCGCCAGGGCTTGGTTATGAAGCCTAAAGCTTAGTCGGTCATGAAACCGTAGGATTGTTCAATTCCTGAGCTAACGGTACAAAAACTTTAGTTATCCACACTTTTGGCCAAAACGACTGTGGATAACCTAAGTTATTGTGGATTACTTTTGTTGACCCCTCTAAACTAAAGCATTGCTTTAGGCAATTATGGGTAGTAGTCCAACCTTATCTCTTTCGTATGTCAAACGAAGCGGCCTTCTCCTTAGCCAATGCGCTGGTATTGCCACAGTGGTTACTCATGATGTTTGCCCCAAGCTGGCAGGTTACACAATGGCTAACGAAACTGCTGTTTATTCCGGCGTTGCTAGCCATCCTATACCTGTATTATCTGCTCACCAGCAGCGGCTCCGGCGGACTAGATTTCATGAGCTTCGCCACGTTAAAAGGAGTAATGACCCTTTTCGAAAAAGGTGGCGAACGCGTGATGTTGGCGGGCTGGATTCATTACCTTGCCTTCGACCTCGTAGCCGGTAGCTGGATTCTCCGCGACGGACAGCAGCGCGGCATTGCTCACGGCTGGCTCGTGCCCTGCCTGCTCTTCTGCTTCATGCTCGGCCCCACAGGCCTGTTGTTCTACGTAATTGTACGGGCGGTGCGGGGGTAACGTACCACGGACTTCAGTCCGTTATTGACCATAAGTACGGACTGAAATCCGTGGTACGCAAAAGGCCGCTTTCTCGTGAGAAAGCGGCCTTTACAAGAATATCAATTCGCTAAACTGCTACCCGGTCACCGGCATAGAGCAGTTCACGAACGGCTTCTGCAATGCCGTCGGGATCGAAGCCACACTCGCGGTGCAACTCGATCTGTTCGCCGTGTTCAATTACCGCGTCAGGGATGCCCAGGCGCTTAACACGAGCCAGATAGCCGTGGTCGGCCATGAATTCCAGCACCGCCGAGCCAAAACCACCCATGATGCAGCCATCTTCCACAGTCAGAATCCGGTCGAAACGGCGGAACACCTGGTGGAGCATGGCCTCATCGAGAGGTTTGGCAAACCGCATGTCAACATGGGCAGGGCGAATGCCTTCTTTTGCCAGAGCAGCCGAGGCCGTAACGGCGTAATTGCCAATGGCTCCGAGCGTTAGGATGGCTACGCCTTCGCCGTCCTGCACCATCCGGGCTTTGCCAACGGTCATTTCTTCCAGCGGTGTTTTCCAGTTAGGCATCACACCTTCGCCCCGTGGGTACCGAATCGTGAACGCCTGTTTGCCTTTCTGAATCGTTTCGGAAGCGGCCGTAAACATCATGTTGCGGAGTTCCTGCTCGTTCATGGGCGCGGCCACAATCATGTTCGGAATGCACCGCATGTAGGCAATATCATAGGCCCCGTGGTGCGTTGGCCCGTCGGCACCGGCAAAACCGGCCCGGTCGAGGCAGAAGATCACGGGCAGTTCCTGAATGCACACGTCGTGGATGACCTGGTCATAAGCCCGCTGCATGAAGGTGGAATAGATGTTGCAAAACACCACCTCACCCCGCGTAGCCATGCCCGCCGAAAACGTCACGGCATGTTGCTCGGCAATACCCACGTCGAACGCGCGCGTAGGCATGGCTTTCATCATGATGTTCATCGACGACCCCGACGGCATAGCGGGCGTAACCCCCACAATGCGCGGATTTTGCTCGGCCAGTTCAACCAGCGTATGACCAAAAACGTCCTGATACTTAGGTGGTTGGGGTGTGGTGAAGGTTTTCTTCTGAATCACGCCGGTGAGTTTGTCGAACAGACCGGGCGCGTGCCACTTTGTTTGATCTTTCTCAGCGGGGGCATAACCCTTGCCTTTCACCGTCAGCACATGCAGGATTTTGGGACCTGGAATCGTCTTTAAATCGGCCAGTACTTCCACCAGCCGGTCAACGTCGTGCCCGTCGATAGGACCGAAGTAGCGCAGATTCAGCGACTCGAAGAGGTTGCTCTGCGACAGCACCGATGATTTCACGGCCGTCTCCACTTTCGAAACAATCTCCTGCGCCGACTTGCCAAACGTGCTAAACTTACCCAGCAGGTTCCAGACCTCATCTTTTACCTTGTTATAGGTCGGCGAGGTAGTGATGTCGGTCAAGTATTCGCGGAGGGCACCTACGTTGGCGTCGATGCTCATGCAATTGTCGTTGAGCACGATCAGCATATTGGCATCGGTGGCCCCGGCATGATTCATGCCCTCAAACGCCAACCCGGCGGTCATGGCTCCATCGCCAATGACAGCGATGTGGTTACGGGTTGGATTTCCCTGCAACTGCGAGGCCACGGCCATTCCCAACGCTGCCGAAATCGAGGTCGACGAGTGGCCTACGCCAAAGGAATCGTAGATGCTTTCTTTCCGCTTCGGAAAGCCCGACAGGCCGCCGTAGAAGCGGTTTGTGTAGAATTTCTCGCGTCGTCCCGTCAGGATTTTATGGCCGTAAGCCTGATGGCCTACGTCCCAGATCAACTGATCGTCGGGAGTATTGAATACGTAATGAAGGGCAGTGGTTAGTTCAACTACGCCCAACCCGGCACCAAAATGGCCACCGTAGACCGATACCACGTCGATGATATACTGACGCAATTCGTCGCAAAGTTGGGGGAGGCTCTCCTTGGGCAGTTTACGCAGGTCGTCGGGGGTATTGACGGTTGCAAGGAGGTTGCCGGGGGTAATGAGCATGGTGACGGCGGTGATGTCTGCGTGAAGTGTTGACTATGGGAAGTTAACAAGCGGCAAAACAGAATGTTTGTACCTGACTTTGACACTATTGGACAGCCAACAGGAAAAGCCGACAAAGCTACGGCGCATTTAGGATAAATCGAATAAATAACGCTGTAACAGCCCGGTTTCATTGCACTCACTTACCCGTTGAAACCCATTTGCTGCTATGTACAGGTTGACATGGTACGGCGTAGTCGAAGGGCCCGATGCGTAGCCATACGCGTCAGCAACTTAGCAGACTATAATGTCAATAATTACATTGGTATAAACTAAACGAAAAAGGCCCGCCAGATTATCCAGCGGGCCTTTTTGCGTAAAAGCGTCTTACTGTTTCACCACTTTAAACACGCCCTGCATAAGGGCTGAGTGGCCGGGGAAAGTGCAGACAAACTGATAATCGCCGGGTTCGGTGGGGGCGGTGAAATAGATGCTCTCCGCCGATTCGGGCTGCATGATGTTGGTGTGAAACAACACGTCGGTTGAGGCAGGGATGTAATTCATTTTGGCGCCGTTCAGGTTCAGCTTCATGGCCGCGTTGCCAACGGAGTTGGCCGTGCCGGGCTTCACAATCACGCAGTTATGCAACATGTCGTCGTTGTTGTTGAACACGAATTTGATGCGGCTGCCCGCTTTCACCTCTACTTTCTCAGTATCGAATTTCAGGCCTGGTTTGGTGCCAATGCTAATCGTCTGGTCTGGGCCGTTGGTCCAGGTTGCGGGCATGTCCGTCACGCGCTTGGCACTGATGGAAGCCGCCGCTTTTTTACCCGGCACAATCGCTTTACCCTTTCCACTCTTCATCGCTACTTCCTTTCCGCCACTTGTCGCCATCATCGCACTGTGGTCATGGGCCATGCCCGTGCTGGCCGAGGCCATCTGGCGAGCCGGCAGGTTAGCTTTCTCGCCTGTTGCAATCGCGTTGAGGGTGTAATAGCCGGTGTTGTGCAGGAGCGATAAATTGCCCGCCGCTGATTTTACGCCCTCAGCTTTTACTTCATGGATGTACCCTTCGCGCAAACTTGTATCAGCCACGATGCGGGCACTGAGGCCATCGGAACTCAAAATAATACCCCGGATGGGCACCGTGCGGGCGTCTTCGATGGGGCTGCCATAGGTGCTATGATACTTATACGTGAAGCTGTTGAGGCTGTAACTGGCGGGGTCTTCACCTGTTTTCTTGTCTACAGGCATGGTAAACGTGACCAGAAAACCATCGGGTTTCGAGGTAATGGTCTTCATCTCGAACGGCATTTTACCCGTCCAGACCAGTCGTTGCAGCCCGTAGGGCGATTTTCCTGTTGAGGCCCAACCCCGGCTCGTCATGCCCACAAACATGGACCCATCCTGCCCCCAAAGCATCCGGATAATACCCGACTGGAACCCTTCACGGAACGGATAACAGGCCCCCTGCCACTTACCGGCCACTTTTTCGAGGCTCATGCGCATGACTTTGCTATGGCCCTGATCGCCCACAAACAGTTGCCCCGCAAACGGCCCGAACGCGCCGGCGGTGGTGTCTTCGCGAATGTCGGACGTGGAAATGCCCATGAGCGTGTGGGGAAACCAAACGGCGGGTACTTTCAGGTTCTTGACCGTTTTGGCTACCTCAAACATGGGTTTACCGGTGCTGGGTACGTCTTCTGGCTTCAGTGTCAGCGGCGATCCTTCTTCACCCGACCAGCGGAGACCTGCCGGGTTACCCGCGAAATCGCCTTTTTCGAGGTGCGTCACCCGGCCCGACCCAACCCAGTCGCCCTGATTTTCGCCGTAGAAAATACTACCGTCGCGCAGTACGCCGAAGCCCGCCGGTGAGCGCAGGCCCGTGGCCCAGGGGGTCATCTCACCCTTGTCGTTCAGCTTCAGCATCCACCCCCGCCACTTCGATTGGCTGGCACCCTTGCCGATCCAGTCGAGGTTGAGCGTGATCACCATATCGCCGTCGGGCAGGGTTACGGGGCCGTAGCTGTACTGGTGGTAGTTGCCAGACAGGGGCCACTTATAAAATGACCGATACTCATCAGCCACGTCGTCGCCGTCGGTGTCGATCAGGCGGGTTACTTCGCCGCGCTGGGTGGCAAAAATCTCGCCTTTGTAGGGTCCGGCGGTGCGGTAAAGCAACCCCAGTGGCTCGTGGAGGCCCGTGGCGAATCGCTTGAACGTGGGCTGGCGGCTCCCCTGCATGTATGCGTTGCTAACAAGCCAAACGTCGCCCCGGCGCGTACTCACGGCCAGCCGCCCGTCGGGTAGCGAGGTCATGCCCCCCACCTCCAGCATCACGTTTTCGGGAATGGGCACCGTCACCATCCGGTAATAATCTTCTTCACTGGCGGGCCGCTGCGCCATAGCGAAAGACGTAAAGAGTGAAAGAGCGAATGCGGCCGCTATGAATACTAATCGGTTGTTTTTCATTGTTTTATGTTGTTATCTACCCAATCCGTAACCCGTTGTCGGCGGGGCGGTTGGGGGTTAAAAGCGTAACGGTTCCGGCGGCATCGACACTGCCCAGTACAAGGCATTCGCTCATAAACGGGCCGATCTGCTTTGGCGGAAAATTAACCACGGCCACCACCTGCTGACCTACCAGCGTTTCGGGGGTGTATAAGGTAGTAACCTGCGCCGAGGTCCGTTTCGTACCAAGCTCAGGGCCAAAGTCGATGGTGAGTTTGTAGGCGGGTTTGCGGGCCTGCGGAAAAGGCTCAGCAGCCAGTACCGTCCCCACGCGCATGTCGACTTTCAGGAAATCGGGCCAGCTCAATGGTTCTGCGTCCATCTCAAAATTCAATCGAATACTGTACCGTGGCCTTGCCGCCGTTCATAGAAACGGGCATAATCAACTCCTGTTTGCCGCCGCTTTGCCGCACCGAAACCGACGCTTTAGAGTCAAACCGGACAAAATAGCTGCGGTCATCAACGGCATACAATCCTTTGCTTACTTCTTCCAATGACTTACCCGCCGCCAGTCGGCAATAGAGCTGGCCCGTTGGGGCTGCTCCGCCCAGCGTCAACGTCCGCGACAGGGCCGTGTCCGTTGGCCGTATCTGATCGCGGATGGTGGTGCCGTTCATGCTGTAGTCAATGGATGGTGAGCCGTCTTTGTCGAGACTGATGCCTTTGTACTGTAACACATTGTCACCCACGCTGTCGGGCCAGGCGGCGGTGGCGTTCGGCAAAACGGCCAGCGCAGTACGCGGAGCCGGATAGATGGTAGTGCCGTTTGGTTTCAGTAGTTGTGGTTCGCCCCGCTCATACCACAGCTCAGTGGCATCGGCAAAATCACCCTTCCAGGCCATCAGAAGGGCCATCTGATCTAAATCGACTGAATAATGCATGCCTGTCCGGCTTCCCACCGACAGGGCATGTGTGCGCTTGGTGATCTCGCCGGGCATGTGAATAAACGACCGGATCAACGTGGGTTTGGCGTCGGGTTCGATCAGCACCTGACCTACGGGCGCAAATTCTGGTAATGACCCGTCGGCCTGTAGAGCCTGTGGCCGGGTACCAGCCTGACTTACATATAAGCCCAGACCGGGCCGGGGCCATGACCGCGAAAACATCACCTGCACATCGTGCGTGCCGGCGGTTAGGGGTATCGTGCTCGTTTCGGGCGTACCCAGGTAGCGGCGGTCCATGGCTACCAGTTGTTTGCCGTCAATCCATAGGCCCCCAAAACCACCCATGTGCATGTCGAACTGGTAATCACCGGTGGTAGGTACGTTCAGTTTCCCGTCGAAGGTCAGGGTGAAATTGCCTGATTGCCCATAGGCCACATCATAGCTCAGGCGACTCACCGTATCTGTCTTGATGGGTGTCTTGCTGGCCAGGCCTTCGCGGGTTTCAATGGCCTCTTTATACAGCTTGTAGGTCAGCGGCCCCGCCCAACTCGCTACGTTCCGGTTTGCCAGCGCACGCACACCCACGTTTCTAATGGCTACGGAGCCATTTTTGGCCATCAGTTGCACGGCCTGCCCTGTTCCTGAGGGCATTGGCAGCGTTTGGCCTTCGTTGATGGTAATGCCGTTCAGTACGTACTTTACCAGTGAGGCTGGTTTTTTCTGCGCACCAGCCTGATAGGTTAATGCCGCTGTTTGCCAGAGACCGGCCGCTTTCGCCGCGTGGTTTTTGGTCAGATCGATGGCGTAGCCGTTGGGAAGCGTAAGCATGACCGTGCCGCCCGCCGTGGTCAGCCAGTCGAACTGAAGCATGAAATCGCCGGGTTGCGACGTAAGGGTCAGCGGACTATTGCCCGAAATGAGCACGCCCGTTCCTGATTTAGACTTGATCGTGGCCTTGTCGACACTGGCAATCCCGCCTGACTGCTGCCAGTTAGAGGCGGTCAGTGTGGCCAAATCAATACGCGGAAGGTCGTTTTGGGCCAGCAGCGGGGAGGTAAAGGCCATCAGCGCAGCAGCCAGTGCCAATGACCGGTATTTATGAAAATGCATAGGTTCTGTTTTAGTCAGCAAGCTATTGAGCTAAAAGCAGTAACCTGTGTTTTTCTCTGTGCTAACGTGGAAAATAGTGGTAACTACTTCGCCTCGTTTCGCTCGTCAATGTCTTTAGCCACTTCCCCGACTTCGTCTAAATCCAACCCTACTGTTTCGGGTTCAGAAGCAGTTTCGGTACCGTCGGGGCCTGCGCCGGTGCTGGTGGTGCCGCCCAGCGTATTGCTGTCGATGTCGGCAGATTTTTCGGGATTGGTTTGTGGGGTCATAATGTTGCTGGTTTTTCTGGACAGGATTGGCAAGATTTCAGGCGCAATTCCCTTTGACTTTTGTGTGTACGGGTTAACTTCCTGGTTCAACGAATGGTTATTGCTCTGTTAACAAGCCAACATTCTTCTGATGAAAACTGCTCTTCTGCTCCTTTCGCTGGCAGCCCTGAATCTGACCGCCGGGGCTGCCCCCGCCCCCGGTAAGCCAGGTAAAAAGGCCCCCACCTCCCGCCCGGTCATCGTACCTGACCCCAACAATGGTGGCCTGAAACTAACGCCCGGCTTTTCGGCGCTTGTCTTCGCCGATAACCTTGGAAAAGCCCGCCACGCGGCTGTAGACCCCGTTACGGGTACCGTCTTTGTCCGCCTGGAAAAGCTCAAAGACGGCAACGGTACCGTTGAACTGATGGATACCAACGGCGATGGCCGCGCCGACCAGACCGTCATGTTCGGTAACTACGCAGGCACTGGTGCTGCCGTCGTGAACGGTTATCTCTACGCCTCATCCGACACGTCGGTGTATCGTTACAAGCTCACCAACGGCAAGGTTTTGGCCGAGACCACGCCCGAACCTATTGTGGTGGGCCTGACCCTGCAACGCCAGCACGCCAGCAAATCATTGACCGTCTCGCCCGACGGGCGGCTGTTTGTAAACTTTGGTGCGCCCTCGAATGCGTGTCAGGAAAAAGACCGCCAGCCCGGCTCGAAGGGACAAACACCCTGTCCGCTATTGGAAAACTACGCCGGTATCTGGGTGTTCGACGCCAATAAGCCAAACCAGCGCCAAAGTGATGGCAAGCGCTACGCCACGGGTATCCGCAACGCCGTGGCCCTCGACTGGAACACGGCTTCCAACACGCTCTATGCCCTGCAACATGGCCGCGACAACCTCAACAACTGGGGTGGTGCTTTCACCGACGAGGTCAGCGCCGAACTGCCGTCTGAAGAGTTTTTGATGGTGAAGGAAGGGGCTGATTTTGGCTGGCCCTACTGCTACAATGACCATTACCAGAAAAAGAAACTGCTGGCCCCCGAATATGGCGGTGATGGTAAAAAAGAAGATCAGTGCGCCGGTAAAGAGAAGCCCATTATGGCGTTTCCGGGCCACTGGGCACCCAACGATTTGCTTTTCTATACTGGTAACCAATTCCCGGCCCGCTACAAAAACGGTGCGTTTGTGTGTTTCCACGGCTCCTGGAACCGCGCTCCGCTGAAACAGGGTGGCTATTTTGTGGCCTTCATTCCGTTTGGAAAAGACGGTCGTCCGTCGGGTAATTATGAGGTCTTTGCCGAGAACTTTGCGGGAGTACCAGAGCAGGGTAAGCCCGGCCAAAACAGCAATGCCGGTAAGCTAGACCTGGCTAGCCCCGGCGACGCCCTGCACCGCCCAATGGGTCTGGCGCAAGGCCCCGATGGTTCGCTCTACATCACCGATTCGGTGAAAGGTACCGTGTGGCGCGTGATGGCTTCGACGAAGAAGTAAGGTTTAAGAGATAAAATAGATTAGCTGATGAGCAACCATCTTTTATCTTGTCTCTTGCTTCTTACCTCTCGCCTCTATTCCAACGAAAAAGCCCCGGCCAAATCTGGTCGGGGCTTTTTTTGCGATTGATATAGGATAAACGACCCTGCCTGTGTTTTAGTTTGCTGTCTGAAAAATAGTGGCGTAGTTTTTCAAAATACCTTCGCATTCACGCCAAAGTGCCATTTCTAGTCCCAATCGTGGCAAAAAGGGGATCCGACCAGCGCGGGTTAGGGCTGCGATCTTCGGTGTGGATATCCGTAAACAGTCCTGTTTCGCGGTAGTACGTTTCCACCAGTTTTGCGTGGCCGGCATCATCCAGTGACTGCCAGACCGCTACGGCTTTAGTAGGAAACATTCGGTTAGAAAAGACCGTAATAAACGGCGCCCCTGGTTTGAGCACCCGCGCTACCTCTCGGAAAACGACCACAGGATTGGTTAGATATTGCACCGAAACGGTGATTATACAGCCGTCAAATTCGGCATCGGCGTAGGGCAAAGTGGGATTCTGGTTGAGGTTCTGCACCACGTAGTCGGTAAGCTGCGGGTTCTGCTGCAACTCGACCTCATTCATGCCCAGACCTGCTACCCGGCTATACATTACGTCGGTTGCGGTCCCGCCTTTGGGCAGGTGCGACCGCCAGCTACTCATCAAATCCAGAATAGCGCCGTTTTGGGGCAGTTTTTCACGAAAAAGGGCCGTAGTCGCCGCAATGGCGGGTTCATCAATATGCACCACCAGCCGGGGCGACTGGTAAAAATCGCCGTCATCGGTCTCGTCATACCGACGGAAGTAAGTTGGGGAGAGCATCATGCCCCGATAACTGCCTGTTTAGCGATTGTGTTGAGCTGTGGTAGCTGCCCATCATAACAAAACAGAATACTAACACAGCGCCATCTCCTTCGTAGCTTTGCTCACTGCAACGTAGCGCTTATGATTACCGAAACCACTTCCCATTACGACCATCTGGAGCAGATGTCGGTCCACGACCTGCTGGTGAACATCAATAAAGAAGACAAAACCGTGCCGCTGGCCGTAGAAAGGGCTATTCCGCAGTTGGAGGCCCTTGCCACGCAGGTAACGGCCCGGATGCGCGAGGGCGGTCGGTTATTTTACATTGGCGCGGGTACCAGTGGTCGGCTTGGCGTGGTCGATGCCTCGGAGTGCCCGCCCACGTATGGCGTGCCACATGACCTGGTGGTGGGCATCATTGCCGGGGGTGACGGGGCCATTCGGAAGGCCGTGGAATTTGCCGAAGATGACCCCAATCAGGCCTGGAAAGACCTTGGTGCCTACAAGATAGAACCCATTGACACCGTGGTGGGTATTGCCGCGTCGGGCCGGACTCCCTACGTCATTGGCGGGCTGCAACAGGCGCGGGCGGCGGGTTGCCTCACGGGCTGTATTGTCTGCAACCCTGGCTCAGCGGTAGCAGCAGCGGCCCAATTTCCGGTGGAAGTGGTGACAGGACCGGAGTTCGTAACGGGTAGCACGCGCATGAAGGCGGGTACGGCGCAGAAGCTGGCCCTCAATATGTTATCGACCACGGTGATGATTCAGCTGGGCCGGGTGCGGGGCAACAAAATGGTCGATATGCAACTCTCGAACATCAAACTGCAACAGCGCGCGGCCCGCATGGTTATGGACGAAACGGGCGTGTCGGAAACCGAAGCACAGGACCTGCTAGCCCGCTTTGGCAACGTCCGGGGGGCAATTGATAATTATAAAAAATAGGTTTTTACCTGTCCGAGGGCTATGCCCCCGGCAGGTGCTGCTACTACTCTTTGAGTAACCGAGGGCTATGCCCCCGGCAAGTGATGCCACCCCGTTGGGGTTAGTAGGCACGTAGTTGTTTGTCTGCGAAAGCATCACCCCAACGGGGTGACATCACCTGCCGGGGGCATAGCCCTCGGCTACTCAAAGAGTAGTAGCAGCACCTGCCGAGAGTTATGCTCCCAGATACAAACAATTTTTTCCATGAAAGCCCTTCAACTCACTGCCCTGCACCAGCCGTTAGCGCTGGTTGATGTACCAGATCTGACACCCAGCGCGGGTGAGGTGGTCGTTGCCATTAAAGCGGCGGCGCTCAACCACCGCGACGTGTTTGTTCAGCAGGGGCTATACCCCGGCATTGCCTTGCCCGTCATTCCCGGCTCAGACGGGGCTGGGGTTGTATCGGCGGTGGGTGAGGGTGTCGATCCGGCCTGGATCGGGCGCGAAGTAGTCATCAACCCGGCCCTGAACTGGGGACCAAATCCAGCCTACTATACCCCACAGTTCAAGATTCTGGGTATGCCCGACAACGGTACGTTTGCCGAAAAAGTGGTTATTCCAGTCACGAATGTTTACCCAAAGCCTGCGCACCTGTCGTTTGAACAGGCTGCCGCTGTGCCCCTGGCTGGCCTAACGGCCTGGCGGGCGTTGATAACGCGGGCAGCCTTGTCGACTACATCCCAAACGCCTGATCGTGTGTTGATTACAGGGGTAGGAGGCGGCGTAGCCTTGTTCGCCTTGCAGTTTGCGGTGGCGGCCGGGGCCGAGGTTTGGGTCACGTCGGGGTCACCCGAAAAGCTGGACAAAGCAATGGCACTCGGTGCCAAAGGAGGCGTCAGCTACAAAGAACCCGACTGGCACAAGACGCTGCTTTCAAAAGCCACGCAGGGTAACGCGGCCCTGGCCAAAGCGGGCTATTTCGATGTCATCATTGACAGTGCCGCCGGGCCTGATTTTGCCCGGCTGACGCAGGTGGCTGCGCCGGGTGGTCGGATTGCGTTTTTCGGCGGCACCACTGGCAAGATTACCGACGTGCAACCGTCGGTGGTTTTCTTCAAGCACCTGTCCATTTTCGGTAGCACCATGGGTAGCGATGCCGAGTTCGCGGCCATGCTTCAGTTCGTGTCAACTCATCAACTGGTGCCGGTCATTGATTCGGTCCGGCCACTGGCCGAGGGGCAAGCCGCTTATGACCGTATGAACGCGGGTCAGCAACTGGGCAAGCTGGTGCTGACGGTGGAATAGGGCATGATTGGGCTGTCTCCAAACCTGACTTTCCCGACAAGTTGCCCCGCTTGCAGGGCCAACAACTTGTCGGGTGAAATCCGGTTTGGGGGTACGGTTACGCTGGTCGAAACCACTTGTGCGGCGTGTGATACGGCCTATTGTCAAACGCTACCAACGGGTCAGTTTAACCGATTTCCAGTTGCCATATCAGCTGATAAACAGCATGTTACTGTGGCTGAACGCGGTCGGTGGCTGGTGGATCTGGTAAAGCGAAACATGATCAGGGCTGATGCTGGCAGCGTCAACGGCTATGCACTGCCTTCTCGGTCTGGTGCGCTGGCTAACCCCTTGGCTGTTAACCCTGGTCCCGTTCTACTCCTGTGCCTTGACCCCTGCTACGGTCATGCGCTGATGATGCTCTTCAATGCCCAGCGGCATCATGAACAGCATCCCGACCTGCCTATTATTGTGGTTGTGCCCCGGGCAATTGCCTGGCTTGTGCCCGATTACGTAGCCGAAACGTGGGTGATCGATTTACCCCTTTCCGCGCTGGAAACGCCGGTTGCAGGCTTCGATGCCTTCGTGAAAACGCAGCTACTTGCCCGGTTTTCAACTGTTTGGCTGAGTCAGGCCCGCATTCACTTCGATCACCGCACCACCCGTTTTGCCGACTTCACACGCACTCAAAAATTCGACCTGCGCCAGTTCGACACGTCGTTAACCGAGTCGATCCCAAAGCTGACGTTTGTGTTGCGCGAAGACCGGCTGTGGCTGCGGCACGGCTGGGAACGGCTGCTGCACAAGAGCCTGATCAGGCTCGGTTTGGGCGAAAAAACGCGTCGATTCTGGGCGCGCTGGCAGGCGGTACGATACCGGAAATTGGCCCACTATATTCATCAGCAACTGCCCTTCGTCAGCCTGGTGGCGGTGGGCATTACAGGTAGTGATCAGTACCCTATCGACCTGGGTTATGCCGTTGAGGATCACCGCAAAACGACCCCGATTTCGCCCGAACAAGAACGCGCTTGGTGTGCACAATATGCTCGTAGTCAACTAGTTATTGGTGTACACGGTTCAGGTATGTTGCTGCCCACGGCCCTGGCAGCTGGCTTCATAAACCTGCTCCCCCCCGACAAGCTGGCTCATTATGCCGAAGACATTCTGCTGGCCCACGACAACCCCATTCACCAGACCCTGCTGGGTCGTTTTCTGCCTACCAGTGCGTCGCCTCGGCAGGTGGCTGATCTGGTCGTTTCCATGCTCACCGAGTTCCCCGTCTGGCTGGCCGAAGAACGGGAGCGCAACGATGGGCTGTAGAGACGAGGCACTGACTGTTACTTACCGCCAAACGTGTAGCCGACGGCAATGTTGACAATCAGGGGGGTGTTGGCAATGCCAATGTTGGGTACGTCTAGCTGTTCGGTCCTGCCCGTTGCTTTATTCGTATAGCTGAATGTGTCGTTAGCCTGGCTACTGCTCACATTCTGCCACCACCGGATACTGCTGCTGGTAGTGATCCCCTGCAAAACCGGCGATGTGCTGTTTTTGAAAGGCATATACCGGTAGTAGGCACCAATACCCAGTGTGATTGTTCGGAAGGCCGCGACCCGGTTGGCCAGTGACTGCTCGGCGTTGTCGGCGTAGACTTCCCAACTATGCAGTTTTGGTTCGAAGCGAACGTCGAAAAAGGAGGTGAACCGGTAGCCTATGCCAAAGCCGGTGGTATAGGGCAGATGCAGCGCCAGCCGGTTGTCTTTGAAGGCCCCCGCCACCGGCAAATCGAGCGAAAAGCCGTGCGAATAATCGAAGCTCATGCGCTTCGTGAAATAGTTGACTTCCACATTACCGCCCCCCAGTACAAGCGGCTGCTGAAGGCCAAATAGCAGGCTAAACCGGTTGCTGTAGAGCAGGTCAGGTTGCATCGAAGGCTGGGCAATGGCAGTAGTTACAGCGGCCAGAGTGCAGATCGTGAGTGTAATCAGCTTGGTTTTCATGGTGCTGGCTGGTAGTTAGAATTGGAAACCTACAATCAGACTAGCCTGCGGAAACGTGTCGGATTCGCCGCCCCGTGGTCCAATATTCGACGAGATGCTGCTGATAACGCCAGCCTGCGGCAGCAGATACAAGCCTGAGCGGCCCTTGCCCGCCAGCGAGAACAGGTAGCCCGCGTTGGCTTCCCAAAACCAGGAAAGGTGGTTGTAGTCCTTACCGTCGAAGCGGTTTTTGGTACCTTCCGAAAACCCGATATTGGTTTTTCCTTCCAGGTGCAGCCCCCGCCACACAAACTGACGATACCCCACCATGAGCATGTACTCATTTATTTTTTCGACAATATCATGCCTCACATTAGGGCGGATGTAAACCCCAACCAGAAGGTCGCCCCGGTTGGTGCCGGTGAGGCTGGTAATGGTGCGTGTAGCCTGTAACCGAATAATGCCAACGTTGGGCAGAAAGGGTTGAACCAGTTCGGTTTCGATACCCCATTTGGGCGACATGGTCTGCGCAAAGCCTGGCAGCATGCTAAACATGAACCAGCAGGTGGCAACAATTAAGATGGTCTTTTTCACGACTTTATGCTGTTTAGTGATAGCACAAAGGTGAGCTTCGCCGCTGCCCCGAATGATTGATTTCGGTTAAGAAATCACCGGGTTGCCATGCGCTTTCGTATTCGGCTCAGGCTTTCTGGTTTTATGCCTAGGAACGAGGCGATATGGTACTGAGGTACCCGCTGAAACAGGTCAGGGCGGGCCCGAATCAATTGCTGGTAGCGGACCTCCGGCGATTGATTCGTCAGCAGTGTATTGCGGGCGCTCAGGCTAAGAAAGGCCCTTTCGGCTGAAATACGGCCTATTCGTTCAAAAACCGGATGCTGCTGGTAGAGTTGCTCCAGGTCGGTTCGGCTGAATTGAACAAGCGCGCAGTCTTCCAGTGCCTGCACGTTCTCCAGGGTGGGCTGGCCCGTCAAAAAGCTTAGGTAGTCGGTGTACAGGGCGTTCTCGAAGAAAAACTGGATCGTTTTTTCTTCACCATCGACGGTATGAAACAGGCGTAACGAACCTGAGTAAATGAACGTGACCATGCGGCAAATGTCTCCCTGCCGCATCAGCCATTCTTTTTTTCGAAGTCGCCTGGTTGTGGTAATGGCAACAAACGCCTGCTCTTCGGTTTCGGTGAGCGAAGCGATGGTGTTGAGTTGCTGAAGTAAACGGTCGGTCATACCCGTAAGATAAGGGTTCGTTCTTGATTAAGTTTACCCCATGGATGCACAAAACGACCACACCGACGACCTGGCGCGGATTGCTCTTCAGGAAGACCGGCTACAATTCGATACGTTTACCCCCGAAACCGCCTGGCAACTGGGCATGCGGCTGAAAGAAGCCGTCGAAGCAAGCGGAAAGGCTGCGGCCATCGATATTCAGCTAACGGGGCAACCCTTGTTTTTCTTCGCCATGCCCGGCACCACCCCCGACAATGTCGACTGGATACGGCGGAAGCGCAACGTAGTGCATCGGTATCACCGCAGTTCCTACGCCATTGGGCTGGAGCTAAAACAAACCCAAACTACGCTACACGACCGGCCGTGGCTCAACGTGCAGGACCATGCGGCGGCGGGGGGCTGTTTTCCCATCCGGCTGCGGGGCACGGGCTTCATTGGCACCATCACCATATCGGGCTTACCCCAGCGCGAAGATCACAGCATTGTGGTGGCCGTTCTGGCCGATTGGTTTGGGTTGCCCCTCGACAATTTGGCTTTAAACAAGTAATGATAGATATACCAGTGCCGCCAATGACTGATAAGCAATTCACTCTCTACGCCATTCCAAATTGTGATACCGTGAAAAAAGCCCGCCTGTGGCTGGCCAATCATGGCGTTGATTATCAATTCAATGACTATAAAAAGCAGGGCATTAGCCGGGAAAAGATCGAGCAATGGCTGTCGCAAAAGCCGTGGGAAGAGCTAGTCAACCGAGCCGGAACAACCTGGAAAAAACTACCCGACGCCGATAAGCCCACTAACGCTGAAGAAGCCATCGCGCTGATGCTCGAAAAACCCTCTGTGATTCGCAGACCCCTAATTGAAGCCAATGGAGAAATTGTGCTGTTGGGATTTAATGCCGAGCAATACGAGGCTGCGTTTTAGGTTGTTTTCTGCTTCGCGCGGGACGCCTAGTCGAAGGGCGACCCGCGCGAAGCAGAAAACAACATGATCGCTCACTTCGACCGAATGGCATCGACAGGGTTCATGCGGGCGGCGAGGGCAGCGGGTATGATGCCGAAGATAGTGCCGATAATGACCGACACCAGCGTGCCCAGCAGGATATTGCCCGGCGTAAGCACGATGTCGAGGCTACCTAACTGCATGAATGACAGCAGGTAGACGAGCAGAATACCCACCAACCCACCCACCACAGCCAGCAAAACAGCCTCGAACAGAAACTGGAGCAGGATTACGTAGTTTTTAGCCCCCAGCGATTTCTGAATGCCAATGATGTTGGTTCGCTCTTTCACCGACACAAACATAATATTGGCAATGCCAAAGCCGCCCACCAGCATGGAAAAGCCACCGATGATCCAGCCGGCAAAGGTGAGCACACTGAAAATACCACTGATAAACCCCACCACGGCTTCGGGGCGGTTGATGGCAAAACTGTCTTCCTGCGTGGGGCGCAGGCTCCGGCGGGCACGGAGCAATCCTTTGATCTCACCCTCCAGATTGGTTAAACCAGGGTCTGATTCATAACCTTTTACGCAGATCGTCAGGTTGGGGCGGCTCGATGAAAACAACTTGGCGAAGCTGTTGTAAGGAATAATGCAGCGCAGGTCGGGGTTGCCGCCAATTTCCAGAAAACCGGCTCCCTTTTTCTCCCCTACGCCAATGACCGAAAACTTCAGCCCGGCAATCTGAATCGTTTGCCCA
This sequence comes from Fibrella rubiginis, assembly GCF_017353185.1. Lineage (GTDB taxonomy): Bacteria > Bacteroidota > Bacteroidia > Cytophagales > Spirosomataceae > Fibrella > Fibrella rubiginis. The sequence goes on from NZ_JAFMYV010000005.1 coordinate 32,140, forward strand.
ATAGGCGACTGGTTAGGAAACAGCTTGTCGGCTACTTCCCAGCCAATCAGGGTCACGTTGCGGGCGGCTTCCATTTCCTGCGGCGTAAAATACCGCCCCTGCGCAATGGGCACGTCCGACACTTCTTTGTAATCATACGACACCCCCGACAGCCGCGCACTGACGCTATTGTTGCCGTTTTTCATCGTCACGCCCCCACGCCCGCTCATGGCTACTACGGCTTTGGCGTTTTCGAGACGCTCAGACAGCAGTCGGTATTCGTTATACTTAGGTTCGGGCCGCTGAAAATATTTCCACCAGGGGTAATCGTCGGTAAATGAAAACGGCCATTTCTGAATGTAGACCACGTTGGTACCCAGCGACCCCAACGATTCCTTGATGCTCCGCTGCATGGAATCGACAATGGTGAACACAGCGATGATGGCGAAAATACCAATCGTAACGCCCAGCAACGACAGCGTGGTGCGCAACAGATTGGAGCGCAAAGCCTGCCAGGCAAAGCGGAAACTCTCCAGAACTTGGCGGAAGATTATGAGCACAGGATCAGACGATATAGCCTTAAAACTAACGCCCGTGAAACACCGGACCAATGGGTTTCGGAAGAAACAAACAATAGGCCCGATGCCCGGTCTGATTCTGGGGTTAGACGGTAACGGGCAACGAGCTAAACACCTCTTACCGATTGACTGTCTCCACTACTGGCGCCACTACCTGAGCGGTGACAGAGGCCTGGCCCCGGTTATCGGGCAGGGGCTGGCCCTCCACGATCTGGTCGCGGATAAGAAACAGCGGGCGGCCTTTGGCCTGGAAAAACGTGCGCAACACATATTCACCAATGATGCCCAGCGCAATGAGCTGCACCCCGCTGAAGAGCGTCAGCAACAGAATCATGGCCGTAAAGCCCTGCGGCACATCGTTGTAGAAAAACTTGCGGTAGAGGTTATAGAGCAGGTAGATAAAGGCCAGCCCCAACGTACCCACGCCCAGCCGGGTGATGAATTTGATGGGATATTCGCTGAAGTTGAAAATACCGTTGTAGGCCAGGTTAAGCAGCATCTTGAACGAATACTTGGCCTCGCCTGCCATCCGTTCGTCGCGCTCGTAGGGCAGGCCTATTTGACGGAAGCCGATCCAGCTACGCATGCCGCGCAGGTAGCGGCTTTCTTCGGGCATCCGGTTCATCACATCAACCACGCGGCGACTCAGCAGGGCAAAATCACCACTGTCGAGGGGGATCTGGATGGACGAAATAGAGGCCAGAAACCGGTAGAACAGGTAGTATGCCGACCGTTTCAAGACGCCTTCTTTGCGCTTCTGCCGAATGGCATACACCACATCGAAGCCTTCTTTCAGCTTGGCGTAAAATTGGGTGAGCAACTCGGGTGGATCCTGCAAATCACCGTCGATAACCATAATCGCTTCGGTGCCCCGCGCCACGGCCAACCCTGCCGTGAGGGCCGTTTGGTGGCCGTAGTTGCGCGATAGAAACAAGGCATGATACCGTGAATCGGCGAGGGCTAGGTCGCTCATGAACCGGGGCGTTTGGTCGCGGCTGCCGTCGTCAATCAGCACCACTTCAATGCGCTCCGGTGAACGATCCATCAGGTCGTTAAGCCGCTTCACCAGGTGCGGAAACGTGGCCTGTTCATTATAAAGAGGTACGACAAAGGAAATCTGAGGCAGCATTGGGGGTTACGTTTCGCTATCGGTCAGGTAACCCCTTCGAGAGGGCGATGCAGCAGCGACAGCTTTTTCATTAAATCAGTCGCAAAAATAGCCACTCCACCACGGACCACCACTATTTTTAGCCTTACCGGCCTGACACACTACTGTATGGACTTATGCAAAAGCAGTAGTTTAGGGGAAAAACCGGCTCATTTGCTCTATGCGTATTGCCCAAATTCCTGCTTATCTCACGCTGTTTGGTTTGCCCGTTGTAGTGGGGATGGCGTGTAAATCTACCCAACCCACCACGTCGTCTACCGCCGCTACGCCTGCCATTCAAGCTGGGCAGGGCGTGTATCAGTACCGCGAAGAAGACCCTACAGTCAAACCTTTCTTCTCCGATAGACAAGGAGTTACGGGGCGCAACGGTATGGTGGCATCGGCGCATCCGGAGGCCTCTGCCGTGGGGCTGAACGTCCTGAAAGCGGGTGGCAACGCCGTCGACGCTGCCGTGGCTACTCAGTTTGCGTTGGCGGTAGTCTATCCCGGCGCGGGTAACATTGGGGGTGGAGGCTATTTTGTATACCGCGACAAAAATGGGCAGGCCCACACGCTCGATTACCGCGAAAAAGCACCCGCCGGGGCCTCAGCCGATATGTATCTGGATTCGGCCAAGAACGTGCGAAAAGGGGGGCTGAGCATCAGCGGGCATCTGGCCAGTGGTGTGCCCGGTGCTGTCGATGGCATGGTGCAGGCTCACCAGAAATACGGCAAGCTGACCTGGGCGCAGGTGGTGCAACCCGCTATCGATCTGGCTGAGCGGGGCTTTTCGCTCACCGAACGCGACGCCACGGGCCTGAACCGCATCAAAACCGACCTGCAAACCTACAATCCGGGCAAAACGTACTTTATGCGGGCCGATGGGCGGGCGTGGCAAAAAGGCGATACGCTCACGCAGGCTGATCTGGGTAAAACCCTCCGTCGTATTCAGTCGCAGGGCCGGGCGGGCTTTTACGAAGGCGAAACCGCCAAACTGCTCGCTGCCGAAATGCAGCGCGGAAACCCCACCACTGGCCCGGGCCTCATCACCGAAGCTGACCTGGCCGCCTACCATGCCGTATGGCGCGACCCCGTCCGGGCGGCCTACAAAAACTACACCATCCTGACCATGCCGCCCACCTCAAGCGGGGGCGTAGTGCTGGTGCAACTCATGCGGCTGGTGGAACAGTATCCCCTGCGCCGCTGGGGATGGAACCGCGACAGCACCGTGCAGGTAATGGTAGAAGCCGAACGCCGTGTTTATGCCGACCGGGCCAAATTCCTCGGCGACCCCGATTTTGTGAAAGTGCCCACTACCCAACTCATGGACCCTGGTTACCTGCGTCAGCGCTGGAGCAGCTTCAGTTTTGCCAAAGCAACCTCCAGCAGTGCCGTCAGCGGTGGGGCCATTCCGGGTTATGAAAGCCTGGAAACGACCCACTTTTCGGTGGTCGACAAAGACGGTAACGCCGTGAGTATCACCACGACCCTCAACGGTGGCTACGGTAGCCGCGTGGTGGTTGGTGGGGCCGGGTTTCTCATGAACAACGAGATGGACGACTTCAGCATCAAGCCCGGCACGCCCAATATGTACGGGCTGGTAGGCAATCAGGCCAACGCCATCGCCCCCGGCAAACGGATGTTGTCGAGCATGACGCCCACCATCCTGGAGCGCGACGGTAAGCTGTTTATGGTGGTGGGCACACCGGGCGGCTCAACCATTATGACGTCGGTTTTCCAGACAATTTTGAACGTAGTGGAACACGGCATGACCATGCAGCAGGCTGTGAACGCCTTGAAGTTTCACCATCAGTGGCTACCCGACAAAGTCATTTTCGAGAACGGTGCTTTCTCTGATGCCACCCAGCAGACCCTAAGCCAGAAGGGATACAACCTCGAACGCCTCACTAACACCCTTGGCCGCATGGACTGCGTGCTCGTCCGCCCCGACGGCAGCTACGAAGGTGCCTCCGACCCAAGGGCTGACAACACGGCACGGGGATATTGAGGTTTAGCGTTCAAGGTTCAATGTTTAACGTCTAAAGTTGGCTGACGCAGGCGTATTGCTCTTGCGTCAGCCAACTTTAGACGTTAAACATTTAACCTTGAACGCTAAACCTCAATATCCCCCGTTTATGGGACGCGTCTGCGTTGATCGAGAAAGACCTTTGGTGCTCACTTAACTGGCACACCGCCACTATCTGCACCATGAAATTGCCTTCTTTCTCTCAATCGGCTACCGGTTTGTTGCTGGTTTCGCTGCTCGTGCTTGCCTCGTCGTGCAAGAATTCATCGGCTGTCGATCCTACCAAGGGCTTTTCGGCCAAAATCCAGTCTATCATTTCTCAGGCGGATATCGACGCCCTGCGGGCTAAGGGTATGGTGATCAACGAAGGCACACAGCCGCCCAATATCGAGGGCATTTTTGCCTCGTCGCCACACCGGCTGGTGGCTCCTTATGGTCCACAGGATACTTACGCAGTTGGTTATGACTTTGCCGACTTGGTTATGCGGTTTTCGGGGCAAAGCTCAACGGATCAAACGGCACTGGTCGAAATCAAAAATGCCGGCTCGACGGGAAGCGGACAGGGTGGTTTTTTGGCTGGTAACGGGCAAAAATTCACGTTTTTCGCGGAGGTGAACCTCGTATCAGGTACCGCCACAGCTAAGCAGGTTCGCATTTTTACGGGCGAAATCACTGCCGACGGCATCAAAGATTTTTACACTACACTGCTGGTAAAAAGCAAAGTAGACCCTAACGACGAACTCATTCCGGTAGGTAGTGCCCGCATCTTGAAAGACGGCGACGGTATGGCCAGTAAGCGTAGTTCGTTCCGCCGCAGCGCCGAGGCATTGGCAGCGGCCGAGGAAGGGAGGAGGTGAGTTTAAGGTTTAATGTCCAACGTCTAAAGTTGGCTGGCACGAGCGTACTTCTGCGCCAGCCAACTTTAGACGTTGGACATTAAACCTTGAACATTAAACTCTATTTTTGCGGCCAAATAAAAGTTAGGATACGCATCAATGACGACGAACCGCACGTTCACCATGATTAAGCCCGACGCTGTTGCCGAGGGGCATACCGGAGCCATTACCAAGATGATAGAAGAAGCGGGTTTCCGCATCGTGGCTATCAAAAAGACCCTGCTGACGCCCGAACGCGCCGGCGAATTCTACGCCGTTCACAGCGAACGCCCGTTCTACAATGACCTCCGCAACTACATGTCGTCGGGAGCCATTGTCCCCATGATTCTGGAGAAAGAGAATGCCGTAGCTGATTTCCGTACGCTGATCGGGGCGACAAACCCCGCCCAGGCTGCTGATGGCACAATCCGTAAGCTGTTTGCCAAATCCATCGAAGCCAACGCCATCCACGGCTCGGACTCTGACGAAAACGCTCAGATCGAAGGCAGCTTCTTCTTCGCCGGAACGGAGCAGTTTTAATGTACAATGAATAATGTATAATGTATAATGGGCTGACGCGCAATACGCTCGCGTCAGCCCATTATACATTATACATTATTCATTGTACATTGTACATTATACATTAACTTTTCGTAATACTTACACCCCTCGCGCAGGGCACACTCGGGGCATTTTGGGGCGCGGGCGGTGCAGACATAGCGGCCATGCAGGATAAGCCAATGGTGCGCTTTTGGCACGTATTGTTTCGGGATATGGGCCATCAAGGCCCGTTCCACCGCCAGTGGTGTAGTGGCCGTAAGGGGAGCCAGCCCCAGCCGGTGCGACACCCGGAATACGTGAGTATCGACGGCCATCGTAGGCTGATTGAAAATAATCGACAAAATAACGTGGGCCGTTTTGCGCCCCACGCCCGGCAGTCGCTGCAACTCCTCGACCGTGCCAGGCACTTCACCCCCAAAATCGCTCATCAGGAGCCGCGCCATGCCCGCCAGGTGCTTTGCCTTGTTGTTGGGGTACGACACTGACCGGATATACGTAAAAATCTCGTCGGGTGAGGCCGCGGCGAGGGATTCTGGTTCGGGAAAACGGGCAAAGAGCGCGGGCGTTATCTGATTGATGCGCTTGTCGGTACACTGCGCCGACAGGATGACGGCCACTAGTAACTCGTATGGATTACCAAAGTGTAGCTCGGTTACGGGATCGGGGAAATTGGTCGTGAAGTAATCGATAAATCGACGAAATCGTTCTTTTTTCAACATTGCCACAAACTACTTGGGTATTTAATAGGGGGATATTCCTAAACAAATTATGAATCGCATGGCTTTACAACGGTAATCAGCTAAGTAGGTTCGGATAGTATCGTCGTGATCACCATGAAACCAGTAGGAAACCAGGCCGCATACGTGCTCGTAGATGACGATGAAGATGACCGGTATCTGATGCGGTTGGCCATTCAGCGGTTGGGTCGTGAATTGCCCTTGCATGAGTTTGTCAATGGCAAGGAACTCCTCGACTACATGACCGAAGATACGAACGAAAAGGGGGCGCACGGCGTGTATTGGCTCATTGTGCTCGATATCAACATGCCCATTCTCGATGGCCGTGAAACGCTCATCCGGTTGCGCGAAAACCCCCGCTGGCGCGACGTACCCGTACTGATGTTATCGACGTCCGACGATCCCCGGCAAATTGCCGAGCTGTTGCAGGCAGGAGCCAACGCCTACTATACCAAGCCGAGTACGTTTGATGAGTACGAAAAACTCTTCAGGACCACGTTTGATTCGTGGCTGTTTCCAAAGGCAATGGACTAATAGACAGCCGGAAAACGGTTTGGTTCGGCCTCATTCATGAGCGCGTAAACCGCATCAAATACATCGTCGGGGCTGGGTTTCGAGAAATAATCGCCGTCGGAGCCGTACGGTGGGCGGTGGGCTTTAGCCGTCAGCGTGCGCGGTGCCGAGTCGAGATAGGCGTAGCCGTTTTGTTCTTCCAGCACTTGCTGCATCATATAGGCCGTGGCCCCACCCGGAAAATCTTCGTCGGCAAACACCACCCGGTTTGTCTTCCTGATGGAGTCAACAATGCGGCCGGTAATATCAAACGGGAGCAGGGTTTGCACATCAATCACTTCCACGCTGACACCTACTTCGGCCAGTAATGAGGCTCCTTCCAGCACAATGCGGCACATAGAGCCATAGGTGACCACCGTAACGTCGGTGCCTTCCTGCAACACCTCAGGTATACCCAGTGGCAGGCAAAAATCGGCGAGGTTGTCGGGCAGGCGTTCTTTCAGACGATAGCCGTTCAGGCATTCAACCAGCAGAGCCGGATCGTCGGATTTGATAAGCGTATTGTAGAAACCGGCTGCCTGCACCATGTTGCGCGGCACCAGCACATGAATGCCCCGCAGGCTGTTGAGCATAGCGCCCATGGGCGAACCTGAGTGCCAGATACCCTCGAGTCGGTGCCCGCGGGTACGCACAATAACCGGCGCTTTTTGGCCGCCTTTGGTGCGGTAGTGCAGCGTAGCCAGGTCGTCGGTGAGGGTGGCGAGGGCGTAGAAGATGTAATCGAAGTACTGAATCTCCACAATAGGCCGCAGACCACGCATGGCCAGGCCGATGCCCTGTCCAATGATGGTGGTTTCGCGGATGCCCGTGTCGGTGATGCGCAGATGACCATATTTCTCCTGCAAGCCGGCAAAACCCTGGTTCACATCACCAATATGGCCCACGTCTTCGCCAATGGCCACTACCAGCGGATTACGGCCAAAAAGCCCGTCGAAATAACGCTGCATCACCAGGTATCCGTCCAGCATCGGGCTTTCGTCAGAGTAAACGGCTTCGACCGGCTCCACGCGCATTGGCGACTCGTCAGACTGGCTGTAGAGGTGTGAGCTAAACCGGTCGGCGTTTTCGATGTTGTTCCGTTCGAGCCAGCTAATCAGGGCTTGCCGTTGTTCAATGGGCTGAGTGCGAAGCAGGCGTAGCGCTTTGCGCACAGCCGTAACGGCATCGCGACGTAGGGGTGACGTCTCTTTTTGCAGGTCGGCACCAAGGGTCAGCAAAGCACTGGCCGTAGTTGCATTAGTAGTTGCGAGGCCGTTGGCTGCTTGTTCCAGCAGACGAACAGCCTCCTGATGATCGGGCAAGATTGAGCCTATGAAGGCCTTCCAGGCGGTGTTGCGAGCATCGCGGGCTACGTCTTTGGCCTCCTTTTCAATAACGGCTAACTCCGCCTCGGATGCGTAGCTGTTGGCCAAAATCCAGTTGCGGAACTGCACATTGCAGTCGTGGGCGCGTTCCCAGTCCAGTCGTTCGGTGGGTTTATACCGTTCATGCGAACCAGAGCTAGAGTGGCCCTGCGGCTGCGTTAATTCCTGCACATGTACCAGCACAGGCACGTGTTCAGTACGGCAGATATGGGCGGCTTTTTCGTAGGTCTCAAGCAGTTTGGCGTAATCCCAGCCGTTGACGGTAAAAATGGCAAAACCTTTGTCAGCATGCCCGTCGGTGCCGCCGTCGCGCTGAAAACCGGCCATCACTTTCGAGATGTTGCCTTTGGTAGTCTGCAATTCCACGGGCACCGAAATGCCGTAGCCATCATCCCAGACCGACACCAGCAACGGTACCTGAAGCACGCCGGCGGCGTTCATGGTTTCCCAGAACATACCCTGCGAGGTCGACGCGTCGCCAATGGTGGCGAAGGTCACTTCATTGCCTCCATGCGAGAACTGGGTTATTCCGGCCAGACCGGGGTTGTCGCGGTATAGTTTCGAGGCGTAGGCCAAACCCACCGAGCGCGGCATCTGGCCAGCGGTAGGGGCAATGTCGCAAACAGAATTATAAAAGTCGGTTTGTGCTTTCCAGTGACCCTGCTCGTCGAGCCATCGGGTGGCAAAGTGCCCGTTCATCGACCGGCCTGCCGTGTTTGGGTCATAGGCAAGGTCAGTGTGGGCGTATAGCTGGGCGAAAAATTCGGTCCATTGAAGCTCGCCAAGGGCCGCCACGAAAGTCTGATCGCGGTAATAACCCGACCGAAAGTCACCTTTTTGAAAAGCACGGGCAGCGGCCAGCTGGGCTAGTTCTTTACCGTCGCCGAAGATGCCGAATTTGGCTCTTCCGCCCATCACGTCTTTGCGTCCCAGCAAACTGGCCTGACGGCTTTCGCAAGCTAACCGGTAATCGGCCAGAACATGCTCACGGCTCAGAAAATCGGTTGAATCAATGGGTTGGTTAACGATCACGACAATGAGATGGGTTAACGAATCAACGTATGAATGATGAAGTCAGTCGGTTCAGACTGGTAAATGGACTGGATAGAAAAAGGGGTAAAAAATTATCGCGTCCTATTAAACCTTTGGCTTTTGCCCGCTTCTAATGGCTACGCGATAGGGAAATGCCCGCCGACCATAAAAGTACGGCAAAGCGTTTCAGCTATCAAGAAAACGAAATTTCAGAATTCTTTGTTGACCGAGTGCCTTCCAAAGAGTCTTTGGCAAAGCGTTTGTGGTATCTTTGTTTTAGAGTCTGAACCAATCTGACAACCAAACCAATATCTGTTTTACGCAATGAAAACCGCATTATCACTTTTTGTAGCTTTTTTTGCCTTTGTCACAGTAAGCTTCGCTCAGAACGGCGTTGCCGCCTTCTCGAAAGAGACGCATGACTTTGGTAAGATTGAGCAGGGCAAACCCGTAACGTACGTATTCGCCTTTAAAAACACGGGTACTGAGCCTGTTGTTATCACCGATGCGCAGGCCTCTTGTGGTTGTACAAAACCAACGTGGTCGAAAGAGCCCGTAGCACCAGGTCAGACAGGTCAGATCTCGGCTACCTTCAACGCCGCTGGCATGGGCCCATTCACCAAAACGGTGACCGTAACCAGCAATGCCAAGACCTCAATGGTGTACCTGACGCTGAAGGGTGAAGTGGTGTCGAAAGAAGCCGCAGAAGCTGCCGCACAAGCCGGCAACGGAGCAAAGAAGAAGGGAACAAAATAAGGGTCGATAGTTGATGACTGTCAGTCGACTCCATTCTTTAAAAATCCTTTACTGAAGGGTTAATTGATCAAGTAGTGCCCGAAAAGCACCCGGTAGTGTACCGGGTGCTTTTTTGTGCTGTCAGGCCCCACAGCCGGTGCCATAGACCCACATCCACTCTTGTAGATTTGCTTTCAGCGGGCCTGCTTTCGGGTCATCTTTGTCCCGTACTCGTCTAACCGGAGTACCGACAAACACCATGTTTCTAGTCTTTTTAGGTATCGTAGCCCTGGTTACTGGCTTCGCTATTAACACGCCGTCGCTGGCGTTTTCGCGTTTTTCGCGTCCTGTTAAAGTCGTAGGCGTTGTATTGATCGCACTAGGTCTTATGTCGGCTTGTATTCGTCAGGTCGACGCGGGCAAAGTGGGCATCGGGTCATTGTTTGGGCAGGTCTCTGACAAAACCTACACCCCTGGTCTCAACTTCGTAAACCCGCTTACCACCATCACCGAGTTCGACGTGCAGACGCAGAACTATACCATGTCGGCCGATACGGACGAAGGAGAAAAGAAAGGCGATGACGCCATCCGGGTACTCACCGCCGATGGCCTTGAAGTGGTGGTTGACCTTACCGTACTCTACCGCGTGATTCCTTCCGAAGCACCACGTATTTTTCGGCAGCTTGGTACCGATTACAGCGACAAGATCGTGCGGCCCGTCACGCGTACCCGTATTCGTGATAATGCCGTTTATTACGACGCCGTGGCCCTTTTCTCAACCAAGCGTGATGAATTCCAGAATCGGATTTACAAGAGCATCGAGGCTGACTTCAAAGGCCGTGGGCTGTTGTTGGAGCAATTGCTGATCCGAAAAATCAACCTGCCCAATTCTGTGAAATCAACGATTGAGTCGAAAATCAGCGCCGAACAAGAGGCTCAGAAGATGCAGTTTGTGCTGCAGAAAGAGCGCCAGGAAGCCGAGCGGAAACGCGTGGAAGCCCAGGGCATTGCCGACTATCAGCGCATTGTTGCCACTGGCCTCACCGACAAGCAGTTGCAATACGAACAGATCAAAGCCCAGCGTGAGTTGGCTGCCTCGCCCAACACCAAAATTGTGGTTATGGGCGGCGGGCGTGCGGGTTCTCAGTTGTTGCTAAATGCCAATTAATTGTAGAAAGTTAGGTACTAAAAAAACGCCCCCAGTGATGTGCTGGAGGCGTTTTTTGTTTTGACAACTAGAAATATTACCGCTTCTTTCTCTTCTTGTTGCGGCTGCTACTGCTGCGGGTCGCGTACTTTTTGTCTAGTTGCGTCAGGTCAGCATTAAGCGCCGCCGCCGTTACCACTTCGCGCTCGCCAATGGGTGTGAGCACGTCAAATGATTCGGGGATGACGCCCTGCTTATTAAGCGCCACGATCTCCAGTACGCGTTTGATGGGCAGCGGGTGCCAGGTGCTCTCCGAACTGTAGCCAAACCACATGATCTTGCGGAAAATGTCGGTCTTCTGCAAAAACGCGCGTCCCTTCTGGGTTTCCAGCGGCTTTTCCACCGTCGGAATATCGCGAAGAGCATCGACGTAGGTGTCTAGCTCGTAATTCAGGCAGCATTTCAGCCGTCCGCACTGGCCCGATAGCTTAGCCGGATTCAGCGACAGGTTCTGGTACCGCGCCGCCGACGTGGTAATGTTTTTGAAGTCGGTGAGCCAGGTAGAGCAGCACAGTTCACGGCCACACGAGCCAAGGCCCCCCAGCCGCCCTGCTTCCTGCCGCAGACTGATTTGGCGCATCTCTACCCGTACTTTAAACTCGCCCGCCAGCATCTTGATCAACTCCCGAAAATCGACGCGATCCTCCGACGAATAGTAGAACGTAGCCTTCGTGTTGTCGGACTGAAACTCCACATCCGAGAGTTTCATCTGCAACTTCAGTTCGCGCACTATCTCACGGGCGCGGTACAAACTGGGTAAGTCGCGCAGGATAGCCTGCTCGTGCTTTTCCAGGTCACGGGCCGTAGCCACGCGCTGAATCACTTTGGTATCGTCATTAACAGTAACGTGTTTGCGTTTCAGTTGCAGCCGCACCAGGTCGCCCTGCATCGAAACGGCCCCCAGATGGTAACCTGAGGCCATTTCGCAGGCCACAAAGTCGCCGGTGGTGAGGTCGAGATTATGCACGTTGCGGAAATATTCTTTCCGGCCACCCTTGAATTTCACTTCCACCACGGCAATACCGCTTGGTGTCATACTCAGACTGCCGGGCGTCATGTCGCTCAGCCAGTCGAATGAATTTAATTTATTGCAGCCTCCCGACGAGCAGCCCCCGCTTGAACAACCCGCTGTTTTGGTAGCCACCTCGGCCCCCGCATCTGTGGTTATTTTCGCTTTGGAGCCACACCCGCCCACTGCGCAGGATTGACATCCCATAGTTAATGTACAATGTATAATGAACAATGTACAATGCTTTTGCTGATCAACATACTCGACTCAATGTATAGTCATTGTACATTGTTCATTATACATTGTACATTATTAATCCTGGTACCGGATCAGATCCAGTCCTATATCTTTTCGGAAATACTTTCCGTCAAACTGCACCATCCGGGCCGCTTCCTGCGATTTTCGGATGGCGTTTTCGAGCGAGTTTGCCATAGCCGTGATGGCCAGCACCCGCCCTCCGTTGGTCACTACAGCACCGTTTTGGTCTGCAGTGCCCGCGTGAAAAGCTGTTACTTCGTCCAGCCGGTCGAGGTCAGTGATGGAGTGGCCTTTTTCGTAAGCATCGGGGTAACCACCCGCTACCAGCACCGTTGTCACCGCCGTTTGGGCCGACACCTGCATCGTGACTTTATCCAGTTCCCCGTCGGCAGCGGCCACCAGCAACTCGACCAGATCGGTCTGAATGCGCGGCAACACCACCTCCGTTTCAGGATCACCCATGCGGGCGTTGTATTCAATCACAACCGGTTCACTTTTCACATTCATCAGGCCAATAAAAATAAAGCCTTTATACACGATTCCCTCCTGCTGAAGACCCGCCAGCGTGGGTTTCACAACGCGCTCTTCTACTTTCCGCAGAAAGGCATCTGTGGCAAATACCACCGGCGACACCGCCCCCATACCGCCCGTGTTGGGTCCGGTATCACCTTCGCCAATGCGCTTGTAGTCTTTGGCTTCGGGCAGGATTTTGTAGTTGACGCCGTCTGTCAGCACAAATACCGACAGTTCGATACCCCGCAGAAACTGCTCGATCACCACGCGGTGACCTGCCCGCCCAAACTGCCCGCCCAGCATGTCGGTAAGGACTTTTTTGGCCTCATTAGCAGTCTCGGCAATAATCACGCCTTTTCCTGCCGCCAGCCCATCGGCCTTGAGCACAACAGGCAGCGAATGGGTGTCCAGATAGGCCATGCCCTCGGCCACGGTTTCGCTCGTAAACGTCTGCGAAGCCGCCGTTGGAATACCGTGGGCGTTCATAAATTGCTTCGAGAAATCTTTACTACCCTCCAACTGGGCACCTGCCGCGTCTGGACCAACAATGCGCAGGTGAGCCAAATCAGGTTCTTTGCGCAAAAAATCAACCACGCCCTTAACCAATGGCTCTTCCGGCCCTACCAGCACTAGCTCAACCTGATGGGTACGAATGGCCGCAGCAATGGCCGGGAAATCGGTAAAGGCAATGGGCAAGTTAGTAGCCACCTGGGCCGTTCCCGTATTGCCGGGTGCTGCAAAGAGGTGATCGCACAACGGACTCTGGGCCAGCTTCCACGCAAACGCGTGTTCCCGCCCCCCTGAGCCAAGTATAAGTATATTCATACAAAATGATGAATGATGAGTGATGAATGATGAATGAGATCAGCTCTGGCTAATTCATCGTTCATCATTCATCACTCATCATTTAGTTAGCTACTTCCGAGAGGAATTTGATGCGCATGAGGCGCAACTCCTGCTCGGTGAAATCATCACCCTGGAACTGATCCATGGCAATGGCAATATTGTCGGTTTCGGCCCGCATGAAATACTCGAAAATTTCGTCCTGCCGGTCTTCGTCAATAATCTGGTCGATGTAGTAATCCAGGTTCAGGCGGGTTCCCGAATAGCAAATGTGCTCTACTTCTTCTACTAAATCGACCAGGCTCATGCCTTTCGACTCGGCAATTTCGTCGAGATCTACTTTCCGGTCAATCTGCTGAATGATGAAAATCTTGATTTTCGACTTGTTCACCATCGACTTCACGACCACATCTTTGGCCGTTTCGATCTCATTTTCAGCCACATACTTCGCGATGAGGTCGATGAAGGGCTTGCCAAACTTCTGGACCTTACCCATGCCTACACCGTTGATCTGGGCCATCTCCTCGCGCGTGACGGGGTAGGTAGTCGCCATCTCTTCCATTGACGGGTCCTGGAAAATAACGTAGGGCGGCAGGTTTTTTTCTTTGGCTACCTTCTTGCGCAGGGCTTTCAGCAGGCCCAGCAATTCCTCGTCATAGGCGTCGCCACCGTTGCTATTGTTGGCGGCTTCGGCGGCGTCATCATTGGCATCGGTAATTTGCTGTTCGTAGTCATGATCCTGCGACAGCATGACCGGATAGGGGTCTTCAATGTAGTTGAGGCCCTTTTGCGTCAGCTTCAGAACGCCATAGTTCTCGACGTCTTTTTCCAGAAAACCGTAGATCGTGATTTGCTTGATGAGCGAACACCAGACATTGCAATCTTCACTGAATGACTTGCCCTGGCCGTAGGTAGCCAGTTTGTTGTGTTCGTAGCTGGTAACGTACTGGTTATCAGTAGCAGTAAGTACATCGGCAAGGTGGCTTACGTCGAAGCGCTGATCGGTCTGGAGCACTGTTTGCAGGGCCAGAATAATCTCGTGCTGGGCCTTGAACTTGGGCGTGGGCTTCAGGCAGTTGTCGCAGAAGCCGCAGTCTTTGTCCAGGTAATCGCCGAAATAACCCAGCAACTGCCGCCGCCGACATACGCCGAGGTTGGCATACGACACCATTTCCGACAGCAGGTGCTTGGCGTTGTCGCGCTCGGTAACGGGCTTGTCTTTGTTGAATTTCTCCAGCTTCAGAATGTCGTCGTAGCTGTAGAACATAATGCAGTTGCCTTCGAGCCCGTCGCGGCCGGCGCGGCCCGTTTCCTGGTAATACCCTTCCAGCGATTTGGGCGCGTCGTAGTGAATGACAAACCGCACGTCGGGCTTGTCGATGCCCATACCGAAGGCGATGGTGGCGCAGACCACGTCGACATCTTCGTTCAAAAACGCGTCCTGGTTGTTCATCCGCGTTTGTGGGTCCAGACCAGCGTGGTAGGGGAGGGCCTTTACGTCGTTGACGCGCAGCAATTCGGCGATGTCTTCGGCGGTTTTGCGGCTCAGGCAATACACAATACCCGACTTGCCTTTGTGCTGCTTGATGTATTTGATCAGGCCTTTTTTGGCATCAACTTTCGGCTTTATCTCGTAATACAGGTTTTTCCGGTTGAACGACGTTTTGTATACGTCGGCATCTTCCATGTTCAGGTTTTTCTGAATATCCTGTTGCACTTTGGGCGTAGCCGTGGCCGTGAGGGCAATAACGGGCAGGCCCATGCGTCCCGAATGGTGGCCGATATTGTCGACAATGCCCCGGATCTTGCGGTATTCGGGCCGGAAGTCGTGACCCCACTCCGAAATACAGTGTGCTTCGTCGATGGCCACAAAGGAGATAACGGCCTTTTTAAGAAAGTCGAGGTTGTCTTCTTTGGTGAGCGATTCGGGCGCAATGTAAAGCAGTTTCAGCGTGCCGTTGAGGGTGTCTTTCTTCACCTTCGTAATTTCTGCTTTCGACAGCGTCGAGTTCAGAAACTGCGCATTAATGCCAAACGCGTTGAGTTGGTCGACCTGATTTTTCATCAGGGCAATCAGGGGCGAGATCACAATAGCGGTCCCCTCCGAGGCAATGGCCGGGAGTTGATAGCACAGTGATTTTCCCGCCCCGGTGGGCATAATGACGAACGTATTTTTGCCCGTCAGGATGTTGTGAATAATAGCCTCCTGCTCACCCCGGAACTGGCTGAAGCCGAAAATTTCTTTCAACCGTTCTTTCAGGGTGAGTTGAACGGTCTGGTCAAGCTGCATCATGGTACGCTACTACGGAAGGTGGTTGGAGCTTAGGGTCTATCGTATCTTTACACAAAGGAATGGCCTTGCAGACGTTCATTTAGACGAAAGCCAGAAGAAGTAGGCTTTGTCGATGGTTTATCGGCACGAGCTTAGCGAATTTACAACCCATTGCTGGTACTAAGCAGTTAATAGACGTTGAATCTAACAAAAAATATGCAGTCTATGACGAAGTCTACAACGAACCCCGTGGCGAAGTCGTCGCTGGTGGCAGTAGCCCGTCAGGTGCTGCTGGCCGAAGCCGATGCCATCCGCGCTGCTGTTGAAGGTGTGGGAGAGGGGTTCGACCGTTGCGCTGCCGCCATTCTGGATTTGCCCGGTCGGGTGGTAATTACGGGTGTTGGCAAAAGCGCCCTGATCGGCCAGAAAATTGTAGCTACGCTCAACTCCACCGGTACCCCTGCGCTGTTTATGCATGCTGCCGACGCCATCCACGGTGATCTGGGCATGGTACAGGCCGACGATATGGTACTGGCCATTTCTAAAAGTGGCAACACGCCCGAAATAAAGGTGCTGGTGCCGCTCATTCACCGCACGGGTGCCAAATTGATTGCGCTGGTGAGCGAAGCCGGGTCGTATCTGGCCAGGCAGGCCGACTACGTACTGCTGGCCCCTGCCCCCCACGAAGCCGACCCCCTCAACCTGGCTCCTACCACCAGCACCACCGTAGCCCTGGCTATGGGCGATGCCCTGGCCATTGCATTGCTTACGGCACGGGGCTTCACCCGACAGGACTTCGCGCGCAACCATCCCGGCGGCAGCCTCGGCAAAAAATTGTACTTGAAAATAGCGGATCTGTATCCCAATAACGGTTGCCCCTGCGTTGGGGCAGAAGCCAGCATTCACGACACCATGCTCACGATGTCGGCGGGGCGGCTGGGCGCGGCAGGTGTAGTCGACGCATCGGGCAGCCTGCTGGGTGTCATCACCGACGGCGATGTGCGCCGTATGGTCAGCCGGCACGATGACTACCGCCACCTCTGCGCCCGCGACATCATGACGCCCAACCCTATCTACGTCTCGCCCGACGACTACGCTGTGGCGGCCCTGGAAGTTATGCAAACCCGCAACATCACGCAGGTGCTGGTAGCCGAAAACGGCAACCTGGTCGGGTTTGTCCACCTGCATGATCTGTTGCGGGAAGGGCTGGTCTAACCACTCATCAATCTAGATGGCACTCAAACAAGAAAATGCTGTATTATTACACCGAAACAAGTGTAACATAACTCCTATTATGAAACGATTACTAGTCGCCGCTGCGTTGCTGACTACCACCGGCGTGTTTGCCCAAACAACTACTCCCGCCGCAAATGAGCCCGCAGGCCTGGCAACGGCGTTTATGAAAGCCATGGAGGCCGAAGATGCCTCGGCTATTGCCGCCATCACCACTGACGATTTCACCATTGTGAGCTTCGACGGCCAAACCGCCGACCGGGATCTGCTGGGACAGGGTCTTAGTGGTGGTTTTTTGAACCTCGAAACCGCTACCGCCACTAACCTGCGCACCCGCAACTACGGCACTACTGCCCTTGTTCTGGGCGATTCGAAATTCAAAGGGTCACTCCAGGGCACCAATTTTAACACCAACCTGGTTTTCACAATCACCTGTGTAAAAGCGGGTGATAAATGGAAAGTCGCCGCCGCCCAGCTTTCGGGGGGAGCAGCGCAATGAATTGATTTACGAATTACGACTTACGATGTACGATTTGTTGCTGACGCATGAGTACGCTTACTCTAGCCTGCTCATGCGTCAGCAACAAATCGTACATCGTAAGTCGTAATTCGTAAATCAATTCACTCCTTCCACCGCCACTCATTCGCGATTTGGAGGGGGGTGCGCAGGCCCTGAGCGATCAGGTACGTGCGCGTGGTGGCGTCGTCGAAGCGGCGGGCGGGAATCTGCTCGGCGTCGGCGAGGGCGTAGAGAACCATGGCGCTGTAGCGGACTGTGTTGGTGAGGTGCTCTTTGTTCACCAGGTTCAGGCGGTCGCAGTTAGCGTGGTAGCAGTCGAGGGTTTCGCGGGGGAGGTTACCGTTCATGCCAATGACGGGCACTCCTTCAATCATAAACGGTTGATGGTCAGAGTGTAGACCCGCCTGATTGCTCAGCGTGTTGGCAAAATCCGGGCTTGTCAGGCGCATCACTTCACCGACTTCTTTGAGCAACGGCAGCATATCGTCGCGGCCAAAGGCGTTGATACCCATCGGGTTATTGGTCATGTCGAGGTTCATCATATACCGAACCTGATCCAGCTTGCCCGCCTTTTTGTAGGCATCGACCATCGCTCGTGAACCGAGTAGCCCCTGTTCTTCGCCCATAAACAGCACAAACTCAACCGTGCGGCGGGGCTTCAGCTTCAGGGCTTTGAACGTACGGGCAATGTCCATCACTGAAAACGAACCGATGCCGTTGTCGATGGCCCCCGTAGCCAGGTCCCACGAGTCGAGGTGACCGCCGATGACTACCTTTTCGCTGGCAAGTTTCGAGCCGGGCAGCGTAGCCACTACGTTGCGGGCTTTGATCTTACGGCTCGTATTGGTCATGTCGATCACCGCATGGAGCCGCTCTTTGGTTTCGTCGTTCATCCACTGCCGCAGGGCCGTGCCGCTTTCGTAGGAAATGCACACCGACGGAATTGGAATCAGCTTACCCGTCACCGAGGCCGTGCCCGTGAGTAGCACATTGCCCGGCACGAGGTTCACCATAATCACCCCCGCTGCCCCGTATTGAATAGCCAGGGCTGTTTTCTCGGAGCGGTGCAGGTTTCGGGCGCCTTTGGTGGGGGCCGCCAAACCGATGTTAACCAGCGCGATCTTGCCCGGAATCTTGTCTTTCATCGCCGCAAAATCGCCTTCGAGTCCGTTGCCGATGTCCACAATTTCGCCTTTCACGTGCGCTTCAACGGGTGAGTGCGCCAAAGCCACCACTTTTACGTCCCGAAAATTGTCGGACTTGTTGGGCACGATGCTTAGCGAACAGGTGTCGCGTGCCCAGGCTTCTACCTCAAACGTTTCGTAGCGTACGTCTTTGAACCCGTAGCTACGGAGCAGGTCGTAGGCGTAGGTTTCGGCACGCGCTCCGTTGGCGCTGCCCGTAAGGCGATGGCCAATGCGGTTGGTGGCGTCGGCGAGGGTTTCATAAGCCCGGCTGTGCTGGCTGACTTCTTCGTTGATAGTACCGAAAACCTTTTCGAGCGACGGTCGCAGAGGCGAAACGGGTAGGAAGGCCACCGAGCCAATGGCCATGGTGGTGATAATCAGGAGGGTAAAGCGTTGCCTCATGGAGACAGTATCAGGTTGTTTGGTAGGAAAGATACGCAAAAAAGAGACAGGCTTTTGCTGTTGAGCAGGGCAAAAAACGGGCTTTTTCGAGCCTCAGACAGGGTCGGCGTATGTACGAACAAAGGCGAAAGGGGGTTTGTTCTCCTTGTGGATATGGGTTATCCGCGGGCCATTTTTCCTCACCTTTGCACAGATGAAAGCATTCGATATTCCTGAGTATTACCGTAGTACAATCATTTCGCCGTTGAAAGAATACCGGCGTAAACGTGACAAACTCAAGCGCGATTTCAGCCCAACTGTGCTTGACTTTGGTTCGGTTAAATTTTTGATTGCCAGACACTTCGGTTTCTGTTACGGCGTTGAAAATGCTATTGAGATCGCTTATAAAGCCATTGCCGAGAACCCCGGTAAGCGCATCTTTCTGCTGAGCGAAATGATTCACAACCCCGACGTGAATACTGATTTGCTGAGTCGGGGGGTGCGGTTTTTGCACGATACAGCGGGCAAACAACTCATTCCATTCGCTGAGCTTACCCCCGCCGACGTCATTATTATTCCGGCCTTTGGCACTACGCTCGAAATACAGCGCGAGTTAGCTGACATTGGCCTGGATGTGGCGACTTACAATACGACCTGCCCGTTTGTGGAAAAGGTCTGGAACAAGGCCAATCAGATTGGGCAGAAGACCTACACGATCATTGTGCACGGCAAGCCCAGCCACGAAGAAACCCGCGCCACGTTTTCGCACAGTAAAGAAGCAGGGCCAACGGTGGTGGTACGCGACATGGCGCAGGCCCAGCGGCTGGCCCTCTACATCACCGGCCAGCGCACCGCCGACGAATTTTACGCCGAATTTGCCGGGCAGTATTCCGACGGTTTCGATCCCGTACATGATCTGCAACGGATCGGCGTAGTGAACCAGACAACCATGTTGGCGTCTGATACCCAGGGTATTGCCGATTTTTTGAAGCATACCATGATCCAGCATTACCACCTGGTTGAGGGTACGCCAGGTGTAGAAGACCGCTTTGCCAACACCCGTGATACGCTTTGCTACGCCACCAACGACAACCAGGATGCGACCTATGCCTTGCTTAGCCACCCGGCCGATTTGGCTATAGTAGCCGGCGGCTACAACTCGTCGAACACGTCGCACATTGTAGAGCTTTGCGCCGAAAAACTGCCGACCTATTTCATTGAAACAGAACAGAAAATCCTGTCTGACACGCTGATTCGCCATTTCGACCTGGCCACGAAGGAAGAAGTCGTGACTGAAAACTACCTGTCTATCTCTCGCCCTGCCACCATCCTGCTCACCTGCGGCGCATCCTGCCCCGACGCGGTCGTGGAAGGTATTCTGATGAAAATGGTGGGCTACTTCCCCGACGCAAAACCCGTATCGGAAGTGATGGCCGACTTCAGTGCCTAATTCATACTGCCCCGATACACGACTGTGCTGCCGGGGCTTTCGTTATGAAGGCGGTCTACCGACGTGATCACGTAGGTGTAGGCCTTCTTAGGGTCGGCGGTTTTGTCGATCAGGCGCGTGCCCGTGTCTGGAAGCCAGGTTGTGATGATCCGGCGCGGGTCGGTAGTGCGGGGGAGGCGGCTACCGTCTGTGCGGTAGACCACGTAATAGCGCACTTTGTCAAGCTCCGTAGGCTGGTCGGGTTCCTGCCAGAATAGTTCGATGCCATCCGTAACGGGGGCCGCTTTGAGGTCGCGCGGCTGGCCGGGGGGCGTAGCATCGAGCCAGGGCATGGTGGGCACCAGCGCGGGGTATTTGTAGAAGCCCGTGCGGAGCGAGTCGCGGCTTCTGCCGAGGTTGTCGCGCAGCGATTTAGCACTGAAAAAGACACTGCCCGTTACGTCCGCATACTGCCGGTTATGCCGCATCTGGTCGGCCATTTGCGAGGGTTGCGCCCAGCCCGAATCGGTACGGGTGTTGCGCCCCAGCCGGTAGGCCCCCTGCCCAATGTAGAGGTGGCGGTTGCCCCGGTTCTTCACCCACCAGTCGACCAGCGTTTTGTAATTGGCCCGGTCAAAGCGGGTGGAGAAATAAATCTGCGGCACCATATAGTCTACCCAGTCTTCTTTGGCCCACTTACGAATGTCGGCATAGAGGTCGTAGTATGCCTGCCCACCGTAGGTAAGCGAGCCTTCAGGGTCGTTTTTCTGGTTTTTCCAGATACCAAACGGACTTA
Source organism: Fibrella rubiginis (assembly GCF_017353185.1). Classification (GTDB taxonomy): domain Bacteria; phylum Bacteroidota; class Bacteroidia; order Cytophagales; family Spirosomataceae; genus Fibrella; species Fibrella rubiginis. The sequence goes on from NZ_JAFMYV010000005.1 coordinate 53,395, forward strand.
CCCCAAACTTCACCCAGGGTTTTACGGCGTGAATAGAATCGCCGATTTGCCGGATGAGCTTGTCGATGTTCTGCCGCCGCCAGTCGTCTTTTTTCAGGCCGTCGGTATTATATGTCTGGTAGGTCGTTTCGTCGGCAAAACCTTGTCCAGTCACGGCGTAGGGGTAGAAGTAATCGTCGAAATGAATACCATCGACATCATAATTCCGCACAATATTGGCCACGGTGCCCGCCACATAAGCCCGCACGTCGGGCAGGCCGAGGTTGAAGAGTTTGCGGCCGCCGTATTCTACCATCCAGTTAGGACGTTGATAGGAAATGTTGGTGGGGGCCACGCTGGCGTTTTTGCTGAACGTGGCCCGGTCGAGGTTCAGCCACGCGTGAAACTCCAGGTTGCGGGCGCGCGATTCGCGAATCATGAACTCGAGCGGGTCATAAAACGGGTCAGGAGCAAGGCCCTGCTGTCCTGTGAGCCACTCAGACCAGGGTTCGGCGCTTTTGGCATAGAAGGCATCGGCAGCGGCCCGAATCTGTACCACTACGGCGTTGAGGCCCGTTTGCTGGCTCATATCGAGCAATTCCGTAAACTCGCGTTGCTGGTCGGCGGCGGGTAATCCTTTCTTGCTGGGCCAGTCAATATTGTCGACGGTGGCAATCCAGACAGCCCGAAACTCACGTTTGGGAGAAGTGGCCATCCCGCCATCTACGGGTGGTTCGAGCAGGAGTGTATCAGGAATGGGGCGGGGAACAAGCTTGGTAGGCGTGGGTATGGCGGCTACGGTAGTTCGGGCCGGAGGTGTAGGAGCAGGGGTGGGCGCAGGCGTGGTGACTACCACCCGCGCCGAGTCACCCTGCTGAGGGTTTCGGTGGCAGCGGGTTAACCCAACAGCCAGCAGCGATAAAACGCTGAGAGTAACAATAGGACGCATAAACCAGGTAAGCGAGGTCGTGAATGACCCGCAAATATAGGACAGTCTACCGGCTTTGGGGTTTAATCGAGCGCCAGGAAGTGCAATAGGATTTTGGGCAGGACCAGCGAATTTTCAGCGCTCAAAGCCTTTTTCTTATTTCTTCCCTTCGGCGCGGCAACGGTCGCTGCAGTAGATGACGTTGTCCCAGTCGCGTTCCCACTTTTTGCGCCAGGCAAAGGGGCGGTGACAAACGGGGCATACTTTAGTCGGTAACTCCGACTTTTTGCGCATTTTCATGAGTAAGGAGACGATAAAAAATGCCCTGCCGGTGTCTGCAGGGCATTTTCAACTGGGTAAAGACTGATACTAGTTCAACACGTTTTTCAGGTCTTTTGTCTCGTCGGTGCGTTTTTCGTAGGCTGCGTTCACGGCGGCGGCATACTTTTTCACGGCATCGTTGGTTGCGTCGTCTTTAAGGTCGTCGGCCGTGTTGGCGGCTTTCTTCACCACCTTGTTTAGCTCGTCCAGATACTTCAGATCGAAGGCGGTGCCGGGCTTCTCTTTTTTCAGTTCTGTCACCCGGTCCTGTCCCTCGTTGGAAAGGCTGGCGGGGAGATCAATTTTGAGCGTCTTAGCCAGATTGGTAAGCTCGCGGTCATGTGTGTCGCCCTCCCGAAGCACCCGCTGTGCGTAATCTTTCACTGATGGATTAACGGCCCGGCGAGTAGCTTCTTCGCTAAGCTGACGCACGGTCATGTTCATACTGGCCAGGCTAACCATCTTGTCGGCCATTTTCACGGCATCGTCTTTGGCCTCATTGCTGATAGCCGACGCCTGTCCTTCAATCCGGGCTTTGTTGGCCTCTTCGGCCTTGTCGGTACTGTCTTTTGAGCATCCCGCCGACACGAGCGTCAGAATGCAAATGGCCAGCAATACCAACGTAATAGTTGTTATGCCGACTACACCGAACTGGTTAGCTGATTTGTTCACGATTTTACAACATCTGAGTAATTTACTACAAACGTCGTGCCTACTCTACTTGTTTGACGGACAAATCAATTAGACGGCTGTAGTAATATCAACCAAGCTTCATATATATGGTTGCTAATCAATAGTTTGTGTGCTTCGTGGTGTAGTACGTCGGGTAGGTATTGGCAACCATTGCGGGCTTCCACACGCAGGTTGCGAAGGGTATCGCTCTGGGCGAAGGCCTGTATTTCTTCTCGGGTAGGCAGGGTTTGTACACTGCCTAGTTTACCTAAATCATTGCCTGTCAGAATCTTGCTCTGACGTAGGTCAGCAGGCAGGGCGTCATAGCCGATACCCATCCGCGGGCGGCCCACCTCAAACAGCGCGTCACCATTAGCCCGCACGTACCAATCGGCCCCCAGGCGGCCTACGAGGTCTATCTTGCGGGGGTCGACCAACCCATTTTCACCAAAAATAGCCTCGTCGAAATGGCCCACGAGCACTTCGGCCAGCACCACAGTACCCGCGCCGGGGTGAGTGCCGGTGGGAATAATCTGCCGCACCACGCACTCAAACGCCGCCGGCGACTCGGCCACGCGCGGGGGACGTACCTGATCGGATTTCACTTCGGTAAAACCTGCTTTCTGAAACTCGTTCACGTGCCTGTCGAACTCGGCGCTGGCCAGCGACATCTGCTCGACCATCTGGTGATTGACGATGTTGATTACCACTTCCGGTACTTCTTCAATATTGAGCAGGGTATGCTTTTTATGCCCATGCCGGTTCAGGTTGGGTGAAAACAGCAGCATGGGCGGGTTAGAGCCGATGACGTTGAAAAAGCTAAACGGGCTAAGGTTCACATGCCCTTCGATGCTGATAGTCGACGCGAAGGCAATAGGCCGCGGCCCAACAGTGCCAATCAGATACCGATAAAACTCGAGTTGAGGAAGGCTATTGGCAGGTACAGTTTTCATGAATGTTACGCACTGAAATTCTGGTAGATAGAATCCATGATGCGGGTGAAGTGCTGGTAATCTTCGTCGCTGAGTTCGCCCCAGCCCTGCCGCCTGATGTCAACTACCATGGGCAGGAGTTGGGCGTAAATCAACTCGCCGTCGGGGGTGAGGAAGATAAGGAACTTACGGCGGTCATCGTCGGCGAGGCGGCGTTCGGCGAGGCCTTTTTTGGTCAAAATGTCAATGATCCGCGTTACGGTGGGGGCGTCTTTGGTAGTGAGTTCGCCCAACTGATTCTGGCTGATACCGGGGTTGCGGTGGAGGTGGTCGATGAGCACCCACTGATCGACGGTGAGATCGGAACCCGCTTCGTTGAAGCGTTTCTGCAGCGCGTACCGGATGCGCTTAATGGCAGTGTCGATCTTGAAAAAGTACGCGCGCTCGTCGGACGGGTGGGTCATTACAGTGTGCAGTAAAGGGCAGTGAACAGGATGCTGTGGTGCCGTTCCTGGTGCAAGTTACTGAACACGCTGCCCGATTTGCAATGGTAGGGGTATAGCGCAGGCCGGGTCGGTACGCCGTGCAGCTCCCGACTCCCGGCTGAAGCCCGCACTACAGCTAGGCAACAGATAACAAGCGCTCTAACTGCTGCTCAATTTCGGGAACCGATTCGTAGAGTTGTTCGTAGGAGTCGATGACGAAATACTGCTCCTGAAAACGGTCGATAACGTAAGGCGTTTGGAGCAGCGTGGCTACGTCATAGTTGGTGCGGCGGGGAATATCGCTTTCCAGAGCATAGATCGTCTCGCCGGGCGAGGAGAGGATGCCCCCGCCATAAATACGCAGTTCTGAGCGTCCAGACGGCCCTTTTTCGCGAATCAGACCAAATTCTACGGTATACCAATACAACCGGGCAATCATCTCGATGGCTTCTTCGTGGTCAACATGGTTGAGCGCCATGCGGCTCAGCGCGGCCAGAAAATCGCAAAAAGACTGGTTAGTCAGCACCGGCACGTGCCCGAACGTGTCGTGAAACATGTCGGGTTCGGGCAGGTAATCGAGCTGGTCGCGGCTACGGACCCAGGTGGTGGCAGGAAATTGCCGGTCGGCCATGAGTTCGAAAAATTCTCGGTTGCCAATCAGGCCCGGTACGGCCACCACGCGCCAGCCCGTGAGCGGCAACAGGCGCGGGTTCAGGTCTTTCTCGAAGTCGGGGATGGCAGCGTTGGGGAAGCCCGTGGCCACAATCCCGTCCATATACGCCTGCGAGGCCCGCCCCGGCAGCCGGCTCATTTGCCGCTCGAACAGCAACCGCCAAACGGCCTGCTCATCGGGGGTGTAGAGGGCATAGTTTTGAGTCATAAGACATTGGATTTTGGATTGGGGATTTGGGATTTCGGATTGATGCTTACGCCTGAGTAAACGTGCTCAGGCGTAAGCATCAATCCGAAATCCCAAATCCCCAATCCGAAATCATTACAGTGTTCCCCTAACTTCCTGTTCGCGTTCGATGGCTTCGAAGAGGGCTTTGAAATTGCCTTTCCCGAACGAACGGGCCCCTTTTCGCTGAATAATCTCGAAAAACAGCGTGGGGCGGGGACAGATGGGTTTGGTGAAAATCTGAAGCAGGTACCCTTCCTCGTCGCGGTCAACCAGGATGCCCAGCGGACGGAGGTTCTCGATTTCCTCGTCGATTTCGCCCACGCGATCTTTCAGGTCGTCGTAATACGCATCGGGCACGCGCAGGAATTCCACGCCCCGGTCGCGGAGGGCAATGACGGTCTCTACAATGTTATCTGTCGCCACGGCCATGTGCTGAATGCCCGCGCCGCCGTAGAAGTCGATGTACTCTTCAATCTGCGATTTCTTCTTGCCTTCGGCGGGTTCGTTGATCGGAAATTTCACGCGACCGTTGCCGTTGCTCATCACCTTGCTCATCAGAGCCGTATAATCCGTCGAAATATCTTTATCGTCGAATGACACTAACTGACTGAACCCCATGACGTTGGCGTAGAAGCTAACCCATTCGTTCATCTCGTTCCAGCCCACGTTGCCCACCATATGGTCTACATAAAGCAAGCCCGCCGAGGCCGGTTGGTAGGCCGGTTGCCAGGCTTCGTAGCCGGGTAAAAACACGCCTGCGTAGTCGGTGCGCTCCACAAACAGGTGAATAGTGTCGCCGTAGGTATGGATGCCCGACCGCACTACGTAGCCGTGGGCATCGTCGTCGCGAGTGGGTTCCAGGAAGGGTTTGGCCCCGCGTTTGGTGGTTTCGTTGAACGCCGACGTGGCATCATCGACCCAAAACGCCACTACCCGAACACCATCGCCGTGTTGGTCGATGTGGCGGCCTATTTCGCTGTCGGCGTGGAGGGGTGAGGTAAGTACCAGTCGGATTTTGCCCTGCTCCAGCACGTACGATTCGCGGTCGCGAAGACCCGTTGAGAGGCCTGCATGGGCGAGGGGCTGGAAACCAAACGCAGTCTGGAAATAGTGTGCTGCCTGCCGGGCATTACCCACATACAGTTCAACGTAGTCGGTGCCGTTGAGGGGAAGAAAATCGGGGGCAGGCTGACCGGCGTTAACGGTATGCTGCGCTACAACGGGTTCGAGCAGAGCTTCCATAGTTGAGCGAACAACGCGCCATGTTAGTCTTGGTGAGGGCTAACACGGCCGTTGTCCTTTTGTCGATGAAGTATAATTAGCTTAACAACTATTGTTTAGCGTACAATTATAATAACAACTGCTTGAAATAGCATTCTGTTGAGATAATTTATTATTGAACGGGGTCTGTGTCTGGCAGAGCAAGTTGTGCTGCTCGTTGGCGTAAGCAAGACAGCGCCATTCATTCAGACAAAAAACGGAGCAAATCGCTCCGTTAGACATGAACCCCGGCAGTACCTTTACGCCGTGCAAAGCGACGTATTCACTCAATCACCCATTCGTTCTTTCACGCATTATATGAAGCCAACCCTTTTAATCCTTGCCGCGGGCATGGGCAGCCGTTACGGAGGAATCAAGCAACTCGATCAGTTTGGTCCCCACGGCGAAACCATCATCGACTATTCCCTCTATGACGCCATTCGGGCCGGTTTTGGCAAGGTTGTGTTCATTATCCGGCAGGAACTCCGCGCTGACTTTGAAGCTATTTTTCTGCCTAAACTGGCCGGAAAAATTGAGGTTGACTTCGCCATTCAGGCCCTGTTCTCCTACGTACCCAAAGAACTAGGCACCGTGCAGCGCACCAAACCCTGGGGTACCGGCCATGCCATGCTTTGCGCCAAAGACCACACCCAGACGCCGTTTGCGGTCATCAACGCCGACGATTTTTACGGGGCCGAAGCGTTTCAGGTCATGGGCGATTTTCTTCAGCATGACACCAACGACACCCTCCACGCCATGGTGGGTTACCAGGTAAAAAACACTCTCTCGGACTTTGGCTCGGTGTCGCGCGGGGTGTGCGCTACTGATGACCACGACAACCTGACGTCGGTGATTGAGCGGACGAAGATTTACCGCAAACCTGTTGATACGGAAGGCCAGGAGGGCATAATCGTGTATGAAGAAGCCGACGGACTCACGCCCCTGGCCCCTGACACGCCCGTTTCCATGAACTTCTGGGGCTTCAAAACGGGTGTATTCGAACACACTCAACAGCAGTTTGAGGTTTATGCCCGCGCTAACGTAGATAACCCCAAAGCGGAGTTCTACATCCCCACCATCGTGACGCAGTTGATCCAAACCAACGAGGGGGCCTGCCGCGTATTTCGCAGCCACTCAGAATGGTTTGGTGTAACCTACCCGGAAGACAAGCCGACGGTGAAAAAATCGTTCCAGCGCCTGCACGACAACGGCACGTACCCAGATCAGTTGTGGTCATGAAAACCCTGCTGCTTGCTGTCTTTCTGCTTGTTATGCTACCCACTATGGCCCAATCTGTAGTGGGGACCTGGAAACGAGTGGGTGCTATTGTGACCAACAAGGACGGGTCGATGATGGACATGCTGGCGATGACCGAGAAAATGATGCCCTGTACTGGCAACATCACGTACTCCTTTCTGGCTTCTGGCATACAGCGCACCACCGTTCCCGCTGATTGCCAGAAACGGCTGGGCGACATGGCCAAACAGTTCATGGGCGATGCCCGCTATAAGCTGAAGGGCAACCAACTGACCATCATTCCTGATCCTACAACCAAACTCCCGGTGGTTACCTACACGGTGACGATGTCGGGCAACACGATGATGTGGGTGATGGATGCCGCCGCACAGGCAGGGACTCCGAACAAGGGGAAAGTAAAGTCAATACTACTGTCGTATCAGCGACAGTAGTGTTTAGCGGATGTCTAACGGAGCGATTTGCTCCGTCTTATCGGAACGAACGGAGCAAATCGCTCCGTTAGACATAGTATGGTTAAGATCACGCCGAAGCTGCCGTTTGCTGCCCTTCACAAATCATTTGAGGGCGATCTGTATTACAACGATTCCACCGAACACAAGGCCATCCGCCTCGCCTACGCTACCGATGCGTCGGTGTATCAGGAGCTTCCCCTCGCCGTAGCCATTCCGCGCACCGTCGCCGACATCAAACGGCTGGTGCGGTTTGCCAAAACCAACAACATTGCCGGCTCGTCGGTCGGGCTGATTCCCCGTGCGGCGGGCACCTCGCTGGCGGGGCAGGTGGTAGGCAGCGGACTGGTGGCCGACATCGGTACGCACTTCAATAAGATTCTGGAGATTAACGCCGAAGCCCGTTGGGTGCGGGTGCAGCCGGGTGTCATCCGCGACGATATGAACGTGGCCTTGAAGCCTTACGGCCTCATGTTCGGCCCCGAAACCAGCACCGCTAGCCGGGCCATGATCGGCGGCATGATCGGCAATAATTCGTGCGGCCTCCACTCCATCGTCTGGGGCACCACCCGCGATCACCTCCTCGAAGTCCGCGCCGTACTTTCTGACGGTGCCGAAGTAACGTTTGGTTCATTGACCGAAGCCGATTTTCAGGCCAAATGCCGGGGCGAAAATGTGGTTAGTCCGCTGGAACAGGCTATCTATCAGCAGTTTAGTGCCTGGCTTTCTGACCCGAAAATCTGTCAGCAAATCCGCGAGGGTTACCCGAATCCCAATGTGTCAAGGCGCAACACGGGCTATGCGCTCGATGCGATGATAAAGGAGGACCCCACCCCTAGCCCCTCCCCTGAAAGGCAAGGGAGGGGAACCGCTTTAGCGTATTCCGAGGACGTTCCCCTCCCCTGCCTTTCAGGGGAGGGGCTAGGGGTGGGGTGGCCGGGGTCATTTTCCTTCGCCCCCCTCATCGCCGGTTCAGAGGGTACACTCTGTTTCATTACCGAAGCCAAGCTGAATCTGCTACCCTTGCCGCCCGCGCAGGTGGCGCTGGTTTGTGCTCATTTCAGCACGTTGCGGCAGTCTCTGGAGGCTAATCTGGTGGCCCTGGAGCACGGTTGCTGGGCTTCGGAACTGGTAGACGATTATATTTTGCAGCTTACCAAGACCAATATTGAGCAGGCCAAAAACAGGACGTTCGTGCAGACGCACCCCGTCGCAGGCGATCCGAAAGCGGTGCTGATGGTGGAGTTCTTCGACGATGAACTGGCAGGGGTTCAGGCCAAAGCCGAGGCGTTTGTGGCCGCGTTGCAGGCCGCCGGGCTGGGTTGGGCTTATCCGATCCTCTATGACGACGACACCAAAAAGCCGTGGGCGTTGCGCAAGGCTGGGCTGAGCATCATGTACAACATTCCCGGTGCCGAAAAGCCCGCCAACGTGATTGAAGACTGCGCCGTGGCCCCCGCCGACCTGCCCAACTACATCGACGAGCTAACGGCAATGGCCAAGGCCAATCACGGCCTCGACCTCGAATTTTCGGCCCACGCGGGAGCGGGCGAACTGCACGTGCTGCCCCTGATCGACCTCAAATCCACGCCGGGGCGCGAAACGTTCCGGGCGTTGCTGGCCGACACCGCCAAGCTGGTGAAAAAATACGGTGGTTCGCTCTCCGGTGAGCACGGCGACGGGCGGCTGCGGGGTGAATTTATCAGCTACATGCTTGGTCCAGAAAACTACCAGTTGTGTCAGGACGTGAAAGCCCTCTGGGACCCACAGGGCATATTCAATCCCGGAAAAGTGGTCAACGCGCCACCCATGAACGAGTTCCTGCGCTACGAAGCCGACATTGTCACGCCCCAGCCCAGCACCGTGTTCGACTTCTCACGCGATGGCGGACTGCTGGAAGCCGCCGAAAAATGCTCTGGCTCCGGCGACTGTCGCAAGACCGAACTATCGGGCGGAACGATGTGCCCCAGCTTCATGGCCACCCGCCGTGAACATGACACCACCCGGGCCCGGGCCAACCTGCTACGGCATTTCTACACATCGTCAACGAAGGCAACCGATGCTGACTATGAGACTGTTAAAGATGTGCTCGATCTGTGTCTTTCCTGCAAAGCGTGCAAGTCGGAGTGCCCCAGCAGCGTAGACATGACCCGGATGAAGGCCGAGTTTATGAACACTATGCATAATGACCATGGCGTGTCTATCCGGTCGACGTTAATCGGCAACTTTTCGACGTTGATGCGCGTGGCCAGCTACGTACCCTGGGCTTACAACGCCATCTACGACACACCCTTCCTACGTCGTTTGGCTAATCGCATCGTTGGTTTTCACCCCGACCGGACCATGCCACATCTAAGGGAGTTTACGGCCCCCCACCCGCAGGAGACCGTCCCGAAGGGGGGTCTTTTACTTTTCCTCGATGAGTTCACCCGCTACAACGATGGGCATATAGCTGAGAAAGCCATTGACCTCATGCAGCGGCTGGGCTATGCCGTAACGCTGCCCGATCATGCCGAAAGTGGCCGGGCGTACCTCTCAAAAGGGCTGGTCGACGATGCCAAAAAGATTGCCATCAGGAACGTAACAGCGCTCCGTGGCCTGATTTCGGCACAAACACCGCTGCTGGGTATCGAACCCTCAGCCATTCTGGGTTTCCGCGACGAGTACCCCGATCTGGTACCCGACGACCTGAAAGCTGACGCCCGCCGCATTGCCGAGCATACATACCTGTTTGAGGAGTGGATAGCCCGAGAAATTGAAGCCGGACGCATAACCAATGAGGCATTTACGGCCGAGACACGCACGGTTTTCGTGCATGGTCACTGTCACCAGAAAGCCCTGTCGACCATGGCTCCGGTCACGCAGGCGCTGGGTCTGCCCATAAATTACACCGTCAAGGTGATCCCGTCGGGCTGTTGCGGCATGGCGGGGTCGTTTGGTTACGAAAAAGAGCATTACAACCTCTCCATGCAGATTGGCGAACTGGTCCTTTTCCCTGCCGTGCGCGCCGCCGCTACTGATGCCATTCTGGCCGCGCCGGGTACCTCGTGCCGCCATCAGATCAAAGACGGCACCGGCCGCGTAGCCCTGCACCCCGCCGAAGTGCTGTGGGAAGCGTTAAGGAAGTAGCCATTAGCCGTTGACCCCAGCGGGGTCTGGTCTTTGTAGAGAAGTCCCCGCCCCCGTGCATGTCGACCCCAGCGGGGTCGCATCTTTGTTAGAGTATTGCGAACGTACCCTGAAACAGTTGTTGCTGTACTTAACTTATACAGAGAGACTTAAGCTGACAATAACAAAGATGCGACCCCGCTGGGGTCGACATGCACGGGGGCGGGGACTTCTCTACAAAGACCAGACCCCGCTGGGGTCAATGGACCGCTGCCTATTGCCCCGCTACGTCGGACCGCTGCCACTGCCCACTATCTTTACCCCATGAATAAACTCGTTCGTCTTGGCTTGTGGGGGTTGCTGATTGTAGGGTTGCTGGCCCTTTGGGAGCAGATCCGCACGGCTCCGTTCATGGGTCGTTTCACCCGGCAGCCCGACCAAACCAGCCATAGCGTGGTGCTGGAACGCATCACGGCCCTGGGCAAGCTGGAACTGGTGCGCTACACGTTTAAAGATATCGTCGAACACGAGCAGGTCAACGCCATTTTGCCCAACGCCCGCGCTGTGCTGATCGTGGAAGGCGAAGCCGTGGGCTGCATCGACCTCACCAAACTTACCCCCGCCGACGTGACTACCCAGGGTGATTCGTTGACCATCCGGTTGCCCAAACCAGAACTCTGTAGCTGGAAAATCAACCATGACCGCTCCCGCGTATATGACACCGATTACACGTTCCTGAACGAAGCGCAACTGGTGAGCGATGCCTACCGCCGGGCCGAGCAGCAGGTGCGGGCGTCGGCGTTGCAAAGCGGTATCATGGACAAGACAAGTCAAAACGCCGTCTTGCTGTTGCGCCCTATGTTAAATCAGCTGACTGGCAAACATGTTGGCGTTTTAGTGCAATAATGACGAGCCAATTGCCTCAGACTGAGCACAAAAGGCCTCGCCTGACCTGTTGCTAATTTTTTTGCATCCATGCCGTCACGAATGCTAGTTTACCGTATTCTTGTGGGAATCAGCGCACAACTTATATGAAAACGTCGACCATTGCCCGAAATAGCCTCTTGATTGCCGAACCCTTTCTGGGCGATGCCAACTTCGAGCGGAGTGTGGTGGTGGTTTGCGAACATACCGAAGACGACGGTACCTTCGGACTGATCCTCAATCAGAGCACTACGCTTAACGTCAGCGATGTTATCGACGATATCTACGCCGACATTCCGCTGTTTGTGGGTGGCCCCGTCCAGCCCGATACGCTGCACTACATTCACCGCCGCCCCGACCTTATCGACGGGTCTATTCCGCTGGGCGAAGGCATTTACTGGAGCGGCAATTTCGAACAGGTAAAGCAGGCACTCAACATAGGCACCCTCACCGAAGCCGATGCCCGGTTTTTCATCGGCTACTCAGGCTGGGAGTCGGGACAATTGACCCGCGAACTAGACGAAAAAACCTGGATCATCACCCAAACCGACGCTAATTTTCTCTTCGATACCCCCGCCGATCAGCTTTGGCGCGGCATTCTCAAGCGTATGGGCGGCCAATACAAGGTCCTCTCCAACTACCCCGTCGACCCCCGTCTTAACTGAAGCAGGTCGGGATTGGGACGGGGTACGTTTTTATTCACTCTTCAACACGTCTACCGGATTGCGTCTGGCGGCTTTTATGGTCTGCGACCCGATCATGATGAAGGCAATCAGCAGCACCGTCAGCAGGCCAACAAACAACTCGGCACCCTGCACGGGAGTGTGATAGGGGAATTTGGTAAGCACCACGCGTTCAAATAACAGGTATGTCACGGGGAGCGCAATAAGTGCCGATATGGACAGCAGCACGAGAAAACCGCGACTTAACAGGTAGACCAGGTTGCCCGAACTTGCTCCCATCACCTTGCGGATGCTGATTTCCTTCAGCCGGGTTTCGGTAGTAAAGACCATCATGCCGAATAAGCCCATCGAAGCAATAGAAATAGCCAGGATAGACAGGAAGCCGATGATCTTGATCATGGCCGAAAATTCGCTATAGGCAGCCTCAATGGCGTCGTTATAGAATTCGGCCTCGAAGGGGTGTATACGGTCTATCTTCTTCCAGGCAGCCTCTATCCTGGCCCGAGTGGCGAGCATATCGGTACTTTGAATTTTGGCGTTGACAACGGCCCTGTCTTCGGCTGTCCAGGGCATGAAAGCTACCGGCTCGATGAGGTTATCGACCTTGCCGTAGTGAAAATCTTTCATCACCCCAACAATGGTCATTTTGCGCCTGTGCAGCTGGAAATTGCTAAACGTAATCTGCTGGCCTATTGCCTGCTGAGGATCATTGGTTGCGATGTTGAACCGCTTTAAAACCTGCTGATTCACAATTACTTCGCTCACGGCGTTGGCTGTGGCGGGTCGTGTGCTGAAATTACCCCCGGCCAAAAGCTTGTACCCATGCAGCGGCAAATAGTTTTCGTCGACGTGGTTGGTCATCACCAGCGCCGAATCGCGCGAATCGGCGTAGGTCATGTAGCCACCCCAGGCATTACCAATGCTGGTGATAATCAGCGACCGCGACAGGGCTGTTACCTCCGGTATCTCGCCCAGTTCCTTGAGCAGTGCATCGGGTTTGTTACCCTGCATATTGATGTTCAGGATGTTTTCCGTGCGAAACCCCAGGTCGAAGGCAAGTATATGTTTATACTGCACATAGCCAACGGCGGTGGTCGTGATAAAGATCAGGGTAAGCGTGTATTGAACCACAACCAAAGCCCGCCTGAGTGTGACGTACTTAAACCCCTTCGCCGACGACGCGTTTCGAAGTGTACTGATTGCGCTAACTTTTGAAAAGAAGAACGCAGGCATGAAACCGGCCACAATGCCTACCATGACCGAAAAGATAATGAAAACGATAGCCATAGCGGGCGTCAGTTCCAGCTTCACGGTGCGCTGTATTTCCGGGGCCAGACTTAAGAGTTGTGGCCGCAGGGCCAGAAACAGAAGGTAGGAAAGCAGCAGAGCAGCCAGCGAAATCAGGACGGCTTCCATCAGGAACTGCTGCCAGATTTGGCTTTTTCCGGCACCAATGGCTTTGCGAAGGCCTACTTCCTTAAAACGGCGCATGGCTCGCGCCATCGATAGGTTTGTGTAATTGAAACAGGCCGACAAGACTACCACGAGGGCCAGCCCGGCCAGTATCCAGAGCACTGCCGGGGGCATATGAGGGCCACCGGAGCCACTCCCCTCCGAGCGACGAAGACTCTCGCCAACCACAATGTCAGACAGGGGAAGCAGCCCAAGCTGAATTTTGGTGTCGGCTTCGGCCAGGTTTTCTTCCCTGGCAATGGCATCGAGTTGCGATTGAATGGACGGTATATCGGCATGTGCTGGCAGCAGGAGGTACACGTAGTTTGCCGATATGTTTGTCCATTTCTCGAAGTTGCCGTTGGTTCTGTTGAGTTGCTCGGCCGTTGCAAGAGATACCAGGGCTTCAAAGTCGATGTGTGAAAAAAACGGAACGTCTTTCATTACACCGGTCACTTGATAGTCGAGCGCGTTGATAGTGAGGGATTTACCCAGCGCCGGTTGGTTACCGAACAGCTTTTTGGCGGCTGTTTGGGTGAGCACAATCGAGTACGGGTCTTTGAGCGCCGTTGCAGGATTGCCTTCCAGCATCGGAAACGTGAAGACATTGAACACCGACGGGTCGGCCCAGAACCCCTTGATAGGCAGCGTTGTGGTGCCAACGGTGGCATCCTGCGCAAAGTCGTTGCGTAGTATTGCCACGTTCTCAATGCCGGTTATTTTCTGCCGAATCAGCTTGCCAGTCTTTATAGATGCGGTGGCGAATTTGCCGCGCTGCTCCTGGTTTTCGGTCAGCGAACTGGTGATGCGGTAGATCCGCTCCCCGTTCTTGTGGAACTTATCATAGGAGCGAAGGTCGAGCAGGAACGCGATCAGCAGTAAGCCGACAGACATACTAATGGCCAAGCCAACAATGTTGATGGCAGAGAACAGCTTGTTTCGCAGCAGGTTGCGGGCTGCTGTTTTGAGGTAGCTTCCGATCATGGGTTGACACGTGCGTTGTTGGCTAAGAAAAACGCTCATAATCTAGTCGACCAAATCCAGTGCCAGCTAGTATACATGCCCAAATTGGGCTTTGCAGGCCATTGTTGGCTGTTCTTGCTGGTATGATTGTCCCAAAACGGACAATGCCAGTCCTGGAACGGACACGCCATTCATATGGGGTTAGAAACGGTTCTTAACCTTTTTTACGCCAACTTTGTAGGTGACTCTGCCAACGTTTAGCGTTAGAAGAGGGTCAAGTGAAGAGTGTCTTCTGTTTAGGGTCTTGCGTCTTCTATTGGCTAACCCAGGCGTATTCCGGCGATAGCCAACAGAAGACACTCTTTTAACGATTTCGTTTCAACTTCCCTTCATGCGTATCCATCCACTTGTTGTTTGTTTGCTGAGTGCTTGCCTGCCCCTGGCAGCGTTGGCTCAGAACCCCGCTGATTCAACAGCGACTACCCCTGCCATGTCGGCCACCGCAACGCCGGTTTCTGTGTCGTCGCAAACGATGGCAGCCGATGCCCCAGATCCTTCAACCAAACTTAAAAAGGGACAGATTGCTCCCGGCGGCTACGGCCCCAGTGCACGCGTATTCGACGGGCACTTCGGGTTCAAAATAGGTCCATCGCTCACCGAGGCACCCATTGATGGTGTATCAGGCACGTTTGTGAAGCGGAAACTCGACTTTCACCTCGGCTTCCTGTACCGCTATCGCTTCTACAAATTCGTGATCCAGCCCGAACTGCTGTATCAGATCAAAGGCGGCACCTACCAGCAATTGGCTATTGGGTCGAGCAACCGGATTACCACCGAAAATAACTTCAACTACGTTAGCATACCCATTATGTTGGGATACATGCCTACCGAAGGGCTGACGTTGCAGGCTGGGCCGGAGTTTAGTTTCGCCGTAAAAACCACCAACGGCCCTCAAACCAACCGCGACACGGGTATTGCTGTTGGCGTTCACTACGACTTTCTGGATATGCTCGACAAATTCAGCCTGAACCTCCGCTACGTTTATGGACTGACCAAGATCCCCGAAACGATCAACAGCACCCTCCAAAACCGCGCTTTCCAGGTATCGCTGGTGTATAATTTCTATAAAAAATGATTTCCTAGAAATGCTCTCCCAGTTCGGCATCATGTTCCTCTTTATCCTGACCGCATTTGCGTTCATCGGGGGCATTTTGCTGTTTGGAAAATTGCTCCGGCCCGACCGGCCTACTGAAGAGAAGCTGACAACGTATGAGTCGGGCGAGGAGCCGGTGGGTAATGCGGGGGTGCAGTTCAATCCTCGTTTTTATGTTGTGGCCCTCGTTTTTGTGCTTTTCGACGTAGAGCTGGTGCTGCTGTTTCCGTGGGCCACGGTCTTCGGTCAGCCCACGCTCATTGCCGAAACGGGTGGCCTCTGGGGCTGGTTTGCCCTCACCGAAGCCGTCGTTTTCGTCGTCATTCTAGCCCTTGGGTTGGCCTATGCATGGGCAAAAGGGTATCTTGACTGGGAAAAGCCGCAACCCCAACTTCCAACGGTCGCTACAAAGGTGCCGACCACTCTTTATGAGCAGGTCAACGAACGGTATAAACGCCCGACCACACCCTAGCCTATGGCTACTTGTAGTGCTGTTTAGTTTAGGGCCTGCCGCCCTTTTCGCTCAGTCTGTTTCCCGGGAGTTATACAAAATCAAAGTTGTACTGAATGATGGCGAACGACTGCATGGGTTTATTGAGTCCATGACAGATTCGACCCTGACGGTAGCTGAGGATAACGACCGAATGTCGTTTAACCGGCGTAGCAGTGCCTGGAACACGGTTGCCTTTGCTGCTATCAGGCGGGTAATCGTGAAACGCACCAGTAAAAAACAGAGCCGAGTCAGTGGGGCAATTGTAGGAGGATTGCTGGCGGGCGTTGCCGGAGTGGTCAGTAGTCAGAAGAATCAATTTCGCACCCCATCATTATCAATCGTCAATACTGTACTGGCTACGGGTGCAGGTGCTTTGATCGGCATGGTAGCCGGGCACCTGATTGGCAATACGTCGCGGTTTGTGATACGGCCTGCGGGGTCAGACCCGGAAACCATTGACCGTAGTATCAGGCTGCGGTTAGAGCCATTTTTGTACGACTCTCAACCGCGATTAATGAAGAATCAATGATTCGGTATTTAGTTATTTACCCTTGACGTGTATGAAACCGAATTTACTGTTCCTGTTATTGCTCTTCGCTGTTGTGCAGGCTTCGGCCCAAACTGTCGAATTACAATCAGGTACTGATCCGCGCGATGTTAAGCTGTATCGGGCCACGGTGAAAACCATGTCGGGCGAGAGGATCAGCGGTGTTTTCTACGCCATGACCGATTCGACCCTTGTCTTTTTTGCCAATAATCGGGCTGCGATCAGGCAGTTTAGAGCCGGGCAATTGCCTGAATTGTCTGTGCTGAAGATGAATCCTGTGGCTGATAGCCACGCCCACAACGATTGATAACACAATTATTGGTGTTCTATTAGGCCTTATGGCCCCAGGTATGACGTTAGGTTTCGTTATACAAGGTCTTATCCCCCGGGCAACAGAGCGAATTACGGGGAGAACGAGGTATCGCCAAATCGATTACAACCGCCTTAGCCGTTATACCGTAGTGCGCCAGTTCTAGCCACCAACCCCGAACCGGCGCAGGCCGCTGACTGTTCCGTTTTCATGAATCCGACGCCCACCCCCGACACCACCAAATCTGCCGAACACGGCGTGATGTTTCTCACCGCTGAAGAGTTACTGAACTGGTCGCGGTCGTCCTCGTTATGGCCGCTCACGTTCGGGCTGGCTTGCTGCGCCATCGAAATGATGCAGGCGATGGGGGCTAACTATGACCTCGAACGGTTCGGCATTTTTCCGCGTCCCTCGCCCCGGCAGGCCGATATTATGATTGTTTCGGGCACCGTCACCTACAAAATGGCCGACCGCATCCGCCGCCTCTACGAGCAAATGGCCGAACCGCGCTACGTGATCTCGATGGGGTCCTGTGCTAACTGCGGTGGCCCTTACTGGCAACACGGTTACCACGTGGTGAAGGGCGTTGACCGCATTATCCCCGTCGATGTCTACGTGCCCGGCTGCCCCCCCCGTCCCGAAGCCCTTATCGACGGATTTTTGAAGTTGCAGGAGAAGATCAGGAATGAGCGTATTTTAATGACTAAATGAGCGAATAAGTGATTGAGTGAATTGGGGCGCGAGTCTTTCTCTTAGGTTGACGCAATTGCAATAAAGAAGGGTGCTTGTGCAGCAATCCATATGGTTCACTCAGTCACTCATTAAAAAGATGAACATCGTTTTCCTCGACGCCCGCACGGTGGGTCACGAACCCAATCTGGCTCAGTTTGAGCAGCTTACTGAATCTACGGGTGGTGAGTTTGTCTCTTACCCAGAAACAACTATCGACCAAACCGCTGAACGGTTGCAGGGTGCCGACGTGGTGATCACCAACAAAGCCCGCATTACCCGCGAGGTGCTCGATGCCTGCCCCTATCTGAAACTGATTTGCGTAGCAGCCACCGGTACCAACAACGTGGATATGGCTGCGGCAGCAGAACGAAGCATTCCGGTGAAAAACGTGAGCGGTTACTCTACCCACAGCGTGGCCCAGGAAACGTTTACCATGTTGCTGAGCCTGCTTAACTCGTCTCACTATTACGACCAGTACGTGAAATCAGGGGAGTACAGCCGCGAAACGATTTATACGCACCTGGGGCGACCCTTTTGGGAATTGGCGGGCAAGCGATTCGGCATTATTGGGCTGGGGGCTATTGGGCGGCAGGTGGCACAGATAGCCGCGGCCTTTGGGGCGGAGGTGGTCTATTTTTCGGCCTCTGGTCAAACGTATGACGTACCCTATCAGGTCCTGTCTCTGACAGAATTGCTGCGTACCTGTGATGTCGTTTCGATCCACGCGCCGCTAACGGATAAGACAAATAACCTGCTTACTTACAGCGAGTTAGGGCTTATGAAGCCTACCGCCTTTTTACTGGCTATGAGCCGTGGTGGCATGGTAAACGAAGCCGATCTGGCGCGCGCCCTCGACGAGGGTAAACTGGCTGGGGCAGGTGTCGATGTGTTTGTGCAGGAGCCAATTTCTGCCAGCCATCCCTATCTGACTATGGCTCACCCGGAGCGCATGATATTGGCCCCACACATTGCCTGGAGCAGTATCGAAGCCCGCAAAACGCTCATGAACCGCGTAGCGGAAAATATAAATCAGTTTAAGGTTTAACGTCTAAGGTTCAAGGTTGGTTGACGCAAGTGTACTCACGCCGCACCGGCGGACCGGCAAGCCAACCTTGAACCTTAGACGTTAAACCTTAAACTCATTTAAACGCCAGCGAAAAGGCCAGGCTAAACTGGTCTTCGGTGGCAAGGCCAAGAAGTGAAGGTCGTTCGATGCCGTAGTCTGTCAGTTTCAGGTCGAATTTGCCGTCCATCACCATCTGTCCATTCACGTCGCGGCGCGTAACTTTCACGCTCACGGGCTTCGTCACGTTATGGAAGGTGAGCTTTCCGTTGGCCGTTAAACTACCATCGGGGTTGGTCTTCACGTCCTGGCTGCTAAACGTCACGTTAGGATATTTGAGCCCTTCAAGCACCTCAATCATGTGCGAATCGCGGTTTTGATTCTGGCTGTCGAACGTAGCGACACGGATGGCTACGGCCACGTTTTGAATCTGCTTGGTCGCCTCGTCATAAATCATGGCGGCGTTGACATCGTGGCTCACACCATCCCACTTGTGCATGGGGTGTACCATTGAATACGTGACCGTCGACTTGGTTTTGTCGGCTACCAGTTTGCGTGGGGCAAGCACAGGCTTAAAGGCCAGTACTATACTGACCAGCAGGCACATAGCAAAAAGTTTCATGCTGAATCTTCGGGATTATGGTCAGAATTTCAGAACGATGATAGCCGTGGCGAAAGCGCCGAACGTGGTGTAGGCGGCCGCGCGGTGGTATGGCTTTAGCGTGTAATCTTCCTGAATTTTTCTCGCCAGAATATTGGTGGCAATCATGCCTGCCATGTGTACAATAGCCAGGTATTTATGCAACTTGATTGTGCTCAGACCCCGCCGTTGCCCTACGGCAGGTGGTGGTGCGGTCAATGAAAGCAGGGCGGTAGTGCCGTAAGCAATGTTGATGGCTGTGGCGGTACCCTCATGCCATTCACGCAGGCGGGTATAGTCTTCGCCGGTAGCGTTATACAGTTTCGCCCCCAATATGCCCTGCGCTACAAAGCCGGCTAATGTAACGAACCCCATCACCTGATGCAGTTTCAGCATTGACCGCCGTATTTTCAATTCTTTTTCGCGGCGTTCCAGTGTCAGTTCGTGACCACCAAACAGGCGCACCAACCCTTTTTTGCCCCAGACGGCCCGTTGCGTAAACAGCATATGGTCGGGCAACAGAGGTGCGGCTGTCGAATCGGTTAGGCCCGATAGCAGGGCATCGGCCGACTCGGTGGGTTGTGGTCGCGTAGTGTCGGCCACGGGCGCCGTGCGGGTAGTATCCTGCGCCCACGCAACTAGTGTAAGAAAACCCAGGCAAAGGGTAAGCAGTGTAATGCGAAAGCAGATCATAGAGATTGGGGCTCCTGAGAAGAACGGTGAACCGTTTGCGGCGACCATTACACTACGCAACGGTCGCCGCCTGTCGTTGCAGAAAATCACCGCTGATTAAGCTTTTACCTGAAGTTTGTTGCCATCTGTAGACAACACAGTGGTGTACTTTTTCAGTGCTATTGTAGCAGGACCTTTGTTTACCGAACCGTCGGTCTTGAATTCCGATCCGTGGTTGGAGCACTTGATGTCGTCGTTGGCAAGTCGGTATGATAACCCCTCCAGTTGCGCATGTGTGCATAGTTTCTGCAGGGCAACATAACTACCCCCCTTCACCCTGACAACAAAAACGTCGCCGATCGTTTTAGAATTACCCTCCGTTTTCAGCGTACTCAAATCGGAATTGGT
This sequence comes from Fibrella rubiginis, assembly GCF_017353185.1. Taxonomy (GTDB): domain Bacteria; phylum Bacteroidota; class Bacteroidia; order Cytophagales; family Spirosomataceae; genus Fibrella; species Fibrella rubiginis. The sequence continues at coordinate 73,727 of NZ_JAFMYV010000005.1, forward strand.
TAGATCGAGCGTGAAGTCAAGGGCGGCACCTGTGGTTGTGCCCGTAACGCCTGTACCGGGGTTGGGGGTGGGTACCGTTGGTGTAACAACGGGGTCTGACGACTTACACGAGGTCATCGTGCCCATGCAATAAAAAGCCATTAAGGCAGCGCTGCTCATGCCGAGACTACGCATAAAATCGCCGCGAGATAGAGTCGCTTGTTCTTCTGATTGGGTTTTCATATGTTTTTGGTTTAAGATTAAGTGTAGCTACACGTATTCAACGCGAATGACTACTGTGAACTGATATTAAATTTTTTTACAGGCTGTATTTCAACCCAACAAACGCACCCGTACTCAAGAGACGCACTTTAAAGAAACCCACCTGCTGTAGTGGAATCTTCATAAATGGCTCAACCTGCCACGATAAATGCCGCGCCAATGGACGTTCATAGCCGACCGACAGATTGACGTTGCTAAACCCAAAACTGCCGCCAGGTTTACCTGCCAGCAAATTATCCCACATTAGCCTGTTTTTGGTAATGGCTGGGTTGGTGGGATCGGCGTAGGTATAGACGTAGTTCTCGTGTTTGATAAAATAGCTGGTCAGGCCGGCGCTGGCAAACCACCGCGCTGGAGGCATGCCGTCGCCCATGGGCCTACGAAGCCAGTCGTAGCGTAGGTTGACGGGTATATCATACATGGTGCAGGTGCCCGCAATACTTTCGGGCTGCGGTGTCCAGGTCCACGGAAAAACGTAGTATTCCGATTCGGTCTCGTATTTTTTGGTGCTGATTATAGCCCCGGTTTGCACCACAAAACGCTCCGACAGTCGGTATTGAAACATAAGGCCTGCGTTAGACCCCGGTTTGGTGAAGTCGCGCAACCCGATAGCACTAAAATCGGGCGAGAAAACGGCCATCACACTAAGCCGTTGCCTGGGCAGAAACACCCGTTGTGCGGGCCGGTCGAAGTTGTCCCATTCTGGCTCCTGTAGCGTCGACAAAGGCGTGGTTTTTACCGACGTCAGGGCGGTGGCGGGGCTTACCATGGCAAATTGCAGCCGTTCTACTGTCGCTATGTCAGCGGGCTGACTGGTTCCTGATGTACCCGGTTCGGCGGGGCGCGCACTGACCTGTGGTGTGGCTTGTGGTTGGTCAAGAAAGCCCCCTAAGCGTTTTACAGGCGTATTTGCTGATGAAGTTGGCTCGGGGGAGCGATCTGACCAATGTCCATTGGGTGCTGTTTTTACTGTTACGTTGCTTGTGCCTGCCACCACTCGCCTATCGGCAAGCGTAGGTTTGGATTCTCCGGCTTGTTTTCTGGTTGGCAAACTGGTTTGGTTTAATGCTATAACCAACTCGTTGTCGCTCTCGTCTTGTTCGTCGACTGGTTGCTTATTAGCCGCTTGCTTACGTTTTACTGCTTTTACCCTGGCCAACTTGCCAGATGCGGTACGAGTGCTGTGCTCAACAAGCAGTGGGTTGTGAGCCGGACGGCCGTCTGCTGCGGGGTCTTGGGTGGCACCTGTTGATGTGCGGAGCTTTTGTACCGCCAGGTTTTGGCGTTCCAAGGGCACATTGGTTGCCGCCCGCCGCCGCCACTGCCCGGTTGCTACCCGTGAACGCGCTGCCCAATCAGGCGTTGCAACGGGAGGTTTTACTACGCCGGGAGTGGGGCGGCTGTCGGTGAGTTGGTAGGCTGTGGCCTTGCGCTTGGCTGTGCTGTTGGTGGCATTGGTAGTTACCAGAGCACGTTCGGCCTGTTGAGGTTTTTCAGCTGTCTTTTTTGAATTAACAGATTGATGAAGCGTTGATTCGACCATTGGGTTGGCCGCTACAGTGGTTACTTTCCGGGCCCACCAGAGGGTCACGAGCAACAGCCCGGTCAGGGCTGCCGCGCCACCCCAAACGCGCCACCGATCATAGAATCCCTGCCGGTCGTGTTCGTCCAGCCGGTTGTTCATGTCGGTCCAGTGCGCAGGGTCGAAAGGGACGTCAAACTCTTCAGCCGATTTTCTGAAGAGGTCGTCCAGATGGTCATCGGGCCACTCTTGCATACTCATCGTTCGTTTTTTTTTGTAAAATGAGGCGCAGCTTTTCCCGCGCCCGTGCCAGATTCGATTTCGATGCCCCCACCGAAATGCCCAGTTGCCCGGCTATTTCATCGTGGCTAAAGCCGTCTATGGCGTAGAGGTTAAACACCAGCCGGTAGGCGGGCGTTAGCGTTTGCACCACCGAGAGCAGGTATTCGTGCGAGAGACCGCTGACAGCATCGGCATCACTGCTCGATATATGTTCGGCGGCTATCAGATCATGCTGACTGTGATACTGTACTGTTTGCCGGTAGTGATCTGTTGCGGTGTTGATCAGGATTCGTCGGAGCCAGGGTTTAAACGGTTGTTCAGCATTGTACTGGTTCAACCGGGTAAACACCTTCAGAAAACCATCATTCAACACTTCCACGGCTTCTTCACGAGTTTGGGTATAGCGTAGACAAACGCTCATGGCATACCCGTAGAACTGCCGATATAGCAATTCCTGACTACGCCGGTTTTGGCGCAGGCAACCTGCCAGCAGGTCGGGTAACGGCGGTATGATTGGGCTACCGGCCATTTAGTAGGGTTTAATAGTACGGATATGGGTCTCGAACCGATCAAGGTGATGGCGTTATGCCTCTCAACCTCGACAAATCTTCATTTTTCAGGGCGGTGTTTCCCGCGAGTGGTGTGCTGCATAAGAACCGTAGTTTTCTGTGTGAGATAGACATCGGAACCCGTTCATTAAGCAGTACGGAGGGGTGTGTAATGGGGTTGCGTGGGGTGTATGAAAAAAATATGCCGTCTGGCATCGTATCCGGCTACGACGAGGTGAGGGGTGGTTGCCGCAGTGCCAGCCGGTTTACGCCTGCCGCCACCAGTTGTTCCATCTCAGCCTCGGTAGCCCCGTCGGCGCAGATTGTTACGCTCACCGAACGGGGCACCGCCTCGCGGAATGCCAGGGCTTTTTCCAGCGAAAAGGGATGAACCGCACATTCTCCGAAAGGCACTATCGGGGCACCGGTGGCATTTTTAAGGCCATCTGCTCCGGCGTCGGTGGCCGTTTTTATCATCTTTATCAACTGTGTTTCGTCGAGCAGTGCCGATTCCAGCACCACCGTCAGAGGCCGTTCGCGGGCGTGGGCGACAGCTACCAGTTTGGCCAGTTCAATCTTGATCCAGACCGACGTAGGCGAAAACAGGGCCGAGGTATTCAGCACTACGTCGGCGGCGTTGGCACCATCGGTAAAGGCGAGTTCAAGTTCCTGTTGCTTGATTTCCGTGCGCCCATGGCCAAATGGGTAGCCTACAGCCACGCTGAGGGTGGCAGGATGGTTGTCGCCGAGTTCGCGGCGGTGCTTTTTCACCCAAAATGGAGCCACCACCAGCCCTGCCAGGCCTAGTTGGTGCATCTCGTCGAGGGCGGCATACTGTTCGGCAATGGTCACGTCGGGGTGAAGCAGGGTACGTTCTATATAAGGGAACAGGTGATTCATAAAGATTTGGGATTGGGGATTGAGAATTTCGGGTTGGCTGAGGCAGACGTAGCTTCGCGATAGGATTACTCCGTGCGAAGCTACGTCTGCCTCAGCCATCCAAAATTCTCAATCTCAAACTCTCATCCCTGTCAACGTGTTAGGGTTTGGGAATCACGGCTAACTTTTTGTTGATTTGCCCGCAACATAACTTAATCACAGACGCTTATGCGCTTTTTCACCTACCTGCTTGTTTTTGCTCTGCTCGTCCTGGGCGTTTTATACCTGCTTACGGGCTGGAGTTTTTCCGACGGCGAACGGGCCGGCACGGTCTCAAAATTCAGTCGCCGGGGGTATCTGTTCAAAACCTACGAGGGCGTACTGAACGTGGGTGGCTTTTCGGGTGAGACGGGTTCACTGACACCCCAGTTTTTCGATTTTTCGGTAAAAGATGAGTCTACAGCCCAGAAAATTACTGAAGCCGTGCGAACGGGTCAACGCGTGACACTGCACTACGAAGAAAAAATCCTGCGCCTGCCCTGGAATGGCGACACCAAATATTATATCACCAACGTAGAGTTTGTGGGTGGCAACCGAATGCAGCAGCTTCCTGGTGACCAGTCGGCCGTGCCGGGTTATCAATCAGGTCAGCCGCAGCCACAACCCGTTCAGCCACAAGCTCAGCCAGCCCAGCCGCAAACACAGGCTGCCGATTCGACGTTGTAACGGATCAGAGACAAGGGGTAAGAAACAAGAAACAAGATTCTTGGCATGCACAGCTTGTTTCCTGCTTCTTACCCTTTGCCTCTTTCCTATGCCCATTATCTATTGGTTTCGCAATGATTTGCGGTTGCACGACAACGAAGGTTTTTCGCAGGCGGTAGCCGACAGTTCCGACGTGCTGCCCGTATTTATCATAGACCCCCGCTCGTTCGATGAACACCCTGATCTGGGTTTCCGAAAGGCGGGGGTTTTTCGTGTTCGCTTTCTATTCGAGGCCCTTGCCGACCTGCGCGAACGGTTGCGAGGGCGGGGCGGCGACCTACTCATCCGGGTAGGTAACGTGGCCGATGTATTGGCCGATCTGGCTCAGGCGTATAAGGCCACGGCTGTGTATGCAGGTAAAGAAATCACGCACGATGACGTGGCGATGGAGGCCGAGGTAGACCAGAAAATGACTTCGCTGAATGTGCCTGTGCACTATTTCTGGATGCTGTCGCTCTATCACCCCGACGATCTGCCCTTTGCGGCCGATGCCATCCCCGACGCTTACCGCGACTTTCGGCGGGGTTGCGAACGGGAATCAGGTGTGCGCCCGGAGGTAGCTGAACCTGAGCGTGTGACCCTGCCCGGCGGCGTTGATCCCGGACCCTTGCCCACGCTGACGCAGTTTGGCTATGATGACACCCGGCAGGACGAACGCGCCGCCATTCGGCATGTGGGTGGCGAAACCGCTGCACTGAACCGACTGGCAGCCTATTTCTGGGAACGCGATCAGCTCAGAAATTACAAGTTCACCCGCAACAACGTGCTGGGCGAAGATTATTCGAGCAAGTTTTCGGCCTGGCTGGCCTACGGTTGCCTCTCACCCCGGCGTGTCTATTGGCAGGTGAAGCAGTACGAAAAAGAGCGCGTGAAGAACGTTTCGACCTATTGGCTGGTGTTCGAGTTGATCTGGCGCGACTATTTCCGATTTATCACGGCCAAATACGGTGCCCGGATTTTCTTTCCGTCGGGACCGCGGCGGGTACAAACGGCCCACTGGAACCGTAACAAAGAACTGTTCTGGCAATGGGCTAATGGCCAGACAGGGGTGCCTTTTGTAGATGCCAATATGCGCGAGCTGAACCTGACGGGCTACCAGTCGAACCGAGGGCGGCAAAATGTGGCCTCACTGCTGCTCAACGACCTCGGCGTGCTCTGGACCTGGGGGGCGGCCTACCTGGAAAGCCTGCTGATTGATTACGACCCGTGCAGCAACTGGGGTAACTGGAATCTGGTGGCTAAAGTGAGTGCTGACCCGCGCATGGACCGGTATTTCAACATCTACACGCAGGGCCGCAAGTATGACCCCAAAGGCGAGTACGTTTCGCGCTGGCTTCCCGAACTGGCCAACATACCTCCCGAACACCTGCACCTGATCTCTCTGGCCGATCCCGCTATCCTGGCCGAAGCAGGTGTGACCCTCGGCGAAACCTACCCACAAGCACTGGTCGACATGTCGAAATGGACGCGGAAAAAGAAAGTGAAGAAATGAGAAGAGAGAAGCAAGAGATAAGAGACGAGAAGCAAGAGGTGAGAGACAAGAAACAAGAAACAAAGCCGTTGACTGGTTTCACCTCTTATCTCTTGCTTCTCTCCTCTCTTACCTCCTGGCTCTTTCCCCCAAAATCACATTTCCTTTCGCCCTACGTTGGCTTTGTTATCTTTGGCATACGATTCGTATGCGCTGCCGCGTTGTGATTGCTGAACGTCACGACTGTCTGCGCTGAATATTGCTGACGCCCAACTTTTTAGGTTTACCTTCTATCTATGACCATCCTGCTTCAGGTTCCTGCCACGTCGGCCTCGGCCGTTGCCGATTCTACCGCCAACGCGGCTGCTAGTGCCGCCGCTGCTCAACGGCTTGGTTTGTTTGATCTGGTTGCCAAAGGGGGCTGGGTTATGGTGCCCATTGCCTTCCTGTTTTTCGCTACGCTCTACCTCATCATCGAACGCTGGATCCTGATTCGGAAACAGGGTAAAGTGGATGAGGGCTTTGTCGACAACGTGAAGGACATGCTCTTGCAGGGCAACGTGAAATCAGCGGAGTCGTTCTGCAAAAATCAGCGCACCGCCGCCGGACGGGTATTTGAAAAAGCCGTTGGCCGTGTGGGCATGGGTACCAACAAAGACATCGAGAATACGATTGAGACCGTTGGGCAGATCGAAATTTCGCGAATGGAGCGGAATTTGGGCTACCTGGGCGTTATTGCCGGTATTGCGCCCATGCTTGGTTTTATCGGTACCATTTCGGGTATCATCCGCATTTTCTACGATATCTCCCTCTCCGACAACATCAGCGTGGGCATTATTGCTGGTGGTCTATACGAGAAAATGATTACCTCCGGGGCGGGCCTTGTGGTGGGGGTTATTGCCTATTCGGGCTATCACCTGCTCAACATGATGATCGAACGCTTCACGCTCAAGCTGGAAATGAACGCCTTCGATTTCATGGAAGTCCTCCAGAAACCCACCGAAACGGCCAGAGTGCGCTGATAGCGCGTTTAACGTTTAATGTCTAAAGTTAAAAGTACGTTACCGGTCAACCAACTGCCTACCAAGCAGCCAACGTTAGACTTTAAACGTTGAACTTTTAACTGCCCCTTTATGAAACTCCGCCGAAGAAAGAAATTTGCTGCCGAAGTGGCCACGTCGTCACTGAACGACATCATGTTTTTCCTGTTGTTGTTCTTCCTGATCGTTTCTACGGTAGCCAACCCGAACGTGATTAAGCTCCTGTTGCCCAAAGCGGCTTCGTCGCAGCAACTAAGCAAAAAGCAGGTTACGCTATCGGTGGATGCCAACAAGCAGTACTTCGTCGATAAGCAGCCCGTATCGCCGCAGAACCTCGAAGAAGAGCTGAAAACGATCATGACGGGTATTGAAGAACCCACCGTGGTCGTGCGCTTCGACAAAACGCTGACTGTGCAAGATCTGGTCGACGTACTTCAGACTGGTGCCAAGCTAAACATCAGAATGGTCATGGCCACGTCGAAATAGCGTTAAAGCCTATTTAATCCCTTACCTATTTACCGGACCGCCCACATGGTCTGTGTACTTAGTTACATAGTATACGCGGCCCGCCGAATCGGCGGGCTTTTTTTATGGCAGCTACATGTTCAAAAATCCTCGGTTAGCCCTCATTGTTGGCATTCTCTTCATTGATTCCGTTGTAGCGGGTGGGGTAGGTCCACTCCTCAATAAATACACCGAAACGCTGTCGGGCAAGCAAGTATGGGTGATGGCGGGCAGTGCTCTGCTATTAGGTGCTCAGCTAGTTACGTCGCCCGTATTAGCAGCCATCTCCAACAAAGTTGGCCGTCGCCCCGTACTGATTGGCACCTCTTTGATGTCGCTGCTGGCTTCTTTTTTTCTGCTACCGGTTAATGCATTTGGCTACCTCACCAACCGGGGTGTTGAGGGTACCACCAACGGTATGCAATCTATCTTACGTTCGGCAGTGGTTGATACTGCCGAAGATGGCGATGTAGTGCAGCAAACGGGCATCCTGGGTACTGTGACGGCACTTGGCGCCATTTTTGGCCCGGCGGTGGGTGGCTTGCTGATTATCTCGCTGGCGCAGGCTCGCTACGAGCCTAAACCGCTGGTTATTATGGGTATTATTTTGGCCGTAGTCAACGTGGTGCTAACGTTTGTTTTCAAAGAAACCAGCCAGAAAGAAAAGCAACCGATCGATCCACAGGAATTGAAAGAAAAGGCATTTAATGCATTGAAGGTTAAAACGTTATGGGATCAACTAGCCCAGGTAGAAGAAAAACTAAAAGGATTTAAACCGCTCTTTATTGTCCAGCTACTCACGGTCTTGTCGCTGGGCTATTATAACTACTTCATTGCCTACCTGATTGTCGGTAATTTGGGTTTGACTTATCGGGAGGCATCCTATTTTTTTATCTATTACGGCATTATTACACTGGTAATAAACCTGTTGTTTTTTCAACTCATTGTCAAACACGTAAATCAGCGCAAGGTGATGATCTTCGCTGCCATTGGTGGCATTGGGGTTATGGCGCTCTACGCGCTGTCTGACAAAAGCGTTACGATGCTCTACATCACTGGGGCACTCGATGCCTGTACGGCGGGTTTGCTTACCGGACTCATTACTGGTCAGGTGTCTGCCTTAGCGGCCAAGGGTGGTGGATCGGGACAGATATTCGGCGATTCGCAGGCGCTGGGTGGAGTAGCCAGTTTCGTTACCGCACTGATGACTACCATTCTGACGGCTCTTGATCCGCGTGCGCCCTTTGCCTTCTATGCCCTGGCTATGGCCGTGATGGCTTATCGCGTGGCTACTCTACCCAAGGAGTCAGACGAAGAGACGAAGCCGGAAAATCAAAAATAACGTTGTCGGTCGTTAGTGTAAATCAATCGTAAGTAACGGCCTATTCCCACTTACGATTATCTTACCCTATGTTTCAAGGCCGCCTGCTGCATATTTATGCCATTATCTTTCTCGACGTCGTTGTCGGTTCCATCATTGGGCCGGTGTTGCCGCAGTTTGTGCGAGGCCATGCTAACCCACAGTTGTGGCTTGCGTTAGGCACAGCCCTGTTTTTGGGTGTACAACTGATCTCAGCACCATTGCTGGGTAAACTCTCCGACGGCTACGGGCGTAAACCCATCTTTCGGCTGTCGTCGGTAGGTACGTTTCTGGCCGACTGTCTGTTGTTGCCAGTAAGGTTGGGGTCGCAGTTGGCTAACCGGTTTAGCGACGGACTCACCAACGGCCTCTACGCCACGGTGCGCTCGGCCATCACCGATATTTCGCCCAAAGAGGCGCTGTTTCGGAATCTGGGTATTGAAGGGGCTATTATATCGCTGGGGTTTGTGATTGGACCGGCCATTGCGGGTTTGCTCATCACCACCCTCGACCTTACCGACCCCGTTGAACAGGCCCGGTATGTGGTCATGATGGCTGTGGGGTTGTCGGGTCTGAATGTGCTGCTGAGCTTTTTCCTGCGCGAAACCCATCCAAACCCCGGTGGTGTGTCGCGGGTCGAATTGAAAGCCGCTATTGTCCATTCACTCAATGTGAGCACGATTTTGAGACGACTCCGGCAGAAGAACAGTGAGCATCCCGGCCTGCTGAATCTGGTACTCACGCAGGTAGCCCTAACCGCTGCCGTGGGCTACTATAACTACTTCGTTGCCTACGTGAGCCTCGGTCCGCTGCAGATGGATACAAAGGATATTTCGTACTTCTTCATGTACTTCGGTGGCCTGAGCGTAGCCATCAGCTACGGGTTCTATGGTTTTCTGGCCGACCGGATCAACCAGCGGCGGGCCATTTTCTGGTTTGCGCTTGTGGGCATACCGGTGCTGGCAGCCTATGGCGTGGTGGGTACGTCGCGGCTGTGGCTCTACGTCATTATCACCATCGACTGCCTTACGTACTCGCTCATTCAGGGCCTGATTGAAGGCCTCATGGCCCAGAAAACCACCGACACCGATCGGGGCGAGATTTTTGGTCTCAATCAGGCTATGCAGGGGCTGGCCAGTTTCGGCACTACGCTGGTCTTTGGCCTGCTTTCCATTATCGACCTCCGCTTGCCCTTCGCCTGGTTTGCGGCCTGCCTGGGTGTGGTAGCGTGGCTGGTGCAACAGGATGAATACCAGGGCGAAACGGACGTGACAGATTGACGGTTTTCGTTGTTAACTTGCTGGTTATAAAGACAACAAACCACAGTGCCTGTCATGAATTTTAACCCAATTATGCTGGCGATACCGTTCTTCTTCCTGGCCATGGGAATTGAGATCTGGATTGACCGCTACCAGCAAACGAAGCTGTACCGACTCAACGACACCATCACTAACCTCAGCGCGGGCACGTCGCAGCAGGTGGTGGGCATCTTTTTGAAGGTGGTCACGCTGGGCATGTACGAAGCCATTTATACCAACTTCGCCGTGTTTCATATCCCCCATACCTGGTGGAGTTGGGTGGTGGCGTTTTTTCTCTACGACCTTTGCTATTACGTGGCTCACCGCATGAGCCATGAAGTAAATCTGTTCTGGAGCGGCCACGTGGTGCATCACCAAAGCGAAGAATATAATCTCTCAGTTGCCCTGCGCCAAAGCTGGTTTCAGGGTGTCTGGACCGCCCCGGCCTACATTCCGATGGCCCTGCTGGGTTTCGATACTACCCAGCTCATCATCGTGGGGGGCTTCAACCTGATCTACCAGTTCTGGATTCATACCGAACTGGTAGACAAAATGGGACCGCTGGAGTGGTTCATGAATACGCCCTCGCACCACCGCGTGCATCATGGCCGCAACCCTAAATACATCGACAAGAACCACGCGGGCACGTTTATTATATGGGACCGGCTGTTTGGCACGTTTCAGGCCGAAGAGGAGAAGCCCGTTTATGGCATCACCACGCCTATCAATAGCTGGAACCCGGTCTGGGCCAACTTTGCGCATTACGAACAGATCGGCCTGCAACTCCGCGATGCCCCCCGACTGACCGACAAGCTGAAAGTGTTATTCTATAAACCGGGCTGGGACGCCAAAATGGCCGTTTATCATCCCATCCCGTCGGTAGACCGGGCCGTTTATGAAAAATTCGATACGTCGGTTTCGCGGTCAGTGAACGGTTATGTGTTGCTGCAATACATCCTGCTGACGGTGGCAACGCTCCCGTTTCTAAAGCTTCAGGCCGAGATGGGCTGGCTAGCTAAATTGCTCATTGCGGCCTTGATTGGTCTCACGGTAGTCAATTTTGGTTGGTTCTTCGAAGGTCGCTCGTGGGCATACCGGGTCGAGGCGGCAAGGCTGGTCGTTTGCGCAGGTGTGGCCATCTGGTTTTTGTTACCACTGGCAGCAGGCGTTTGGCTTAGCGCGGGCGTGGGGGCGTTGGCCCTGATTTCGCTGGTGTGGCTGTGGCAACTGAATGGAACCAAGAAACAGACACCCGCCAGCTACATAGGAGGTAGTCTCCGTACGTAGCCAGTCGTGAGCGTAGATGTAGCGCAGGCTTCAGCAGAACGCGCCCAGCCTGCGCTACAAGCAACTGCACTATAATTACCGGCCCCGTCCTCCCCGGCGGTTTTGGCCTTTGGGGGCGGCACCTTTATTTGATTTAGCGGCTTCGCCGATGGCTTTGGCACGGCCTCCGGTGGTGGCTTTGCGGCCCCGGGCTGCATTACGCTGGCTGTCGTCGCGGCGAGAGCGGCCCCCTTCGCGCCCACCGTGCGCCGCGCGGATGAAGCCACCATCTTCAGCCGTTTTGGCCTTGTCGCTGATGAGCGTGAAGTCGATGCTGCGGCGGGCCAGGTTGGTCTCTTTTACTTTCACCGTCACCTCATCGCCGAAGGTGTACATCTTCTTACTTCTGCGCCCAATGATGCGGTAATTGTCTTTGTCGTACTCGTAGAAATCGTCGTCCAGGTCCTGCATCCGCACTAAGCCCTCGCAACTGTTCTCAGGTATTTCCACGAAAAAGCCGAACTCGGTCACGCCCGCAATGACGCCTGCAAACTCCATATTGGCGGGCATGTTGCTCATAAATTCCACCTGCTTGTACTTGATGCTGGCACGTTCGGCCTCGGCGGCGGCCCGTTCGCGGTCAGAGGCGTGTTTGCAGCGGGCCTCCAGCGTTTCGCGATCCACCGACCGGCCTTTGTCCAGATAATGCTGCAGCAGCCGGTGGGCCATCATGTCGGGGTATCGACGAATGGGCGACGTGAAGTGCGAATACCGCTCGAAAGCCAGGCCAAAGTGCCCCAGGTCTTCGGTGCTGTACCGCGCCTTCGACATAGTCCGCACGGCCAGTTGCGACAGCATGCCCGCCTCCGGTTTGCCCTCGATTTGCTCCATAAACCGATTCATCGACTGCGACAAATGAGCGCTGTCTACTTTCAGCTTATACCCCAGCCGGGCCGCAAAATCCGACAGCGTTTGCAGCCGGTCTTCGTCGGGGCCTTCGTGCACGCGGTAGACCATGGTGTTGGGTTCTGGCCCCCGCGAGAGGCTATGCACAAACTCAGCTACGCGCTTGTTGGCCAGCAACATAAACTCTTCGATAAGCTTATTGGTATCCTGCCGAATCTTGGGCATCACGGCAAGGGGTACGCCGTTTTCATCCAGTTTAAACCGCACTTCGGGCGTCTCGAAATTGATAGCTCCGTGCTTAAACCGTTCGTCGCGCATTTTGTGAGCGAGGTCGTTCAGCAAGGTCAGTTCCTTCACAAAATCGCCCGTGCCTTCATTCAGAATGCCCTGCGCCTCCTCATACGAAAACCGCCGGTCGGAGTGAATCGCCGTGCGGCCAAACCATTCCTTCACCAGCTTCGCATCGGCGTTCATCTCAAACACCGCCGAGAAGGTGAGCTTGTCTTCGTTGGGCCGCAGTGAACACACGCCGTTAGAGAGTTTTTCGGGCAACATCGGCACTACGCGATCTACCAGATACACCGACGTAGCGCGTTTGTAAGCTTCCTCTTCCAATTCCGTACCGGGCGTGACGTAGTGCGTGACGTCGGCAATGTGAATGCCAATCTCGTAATTTCCGTTGTCTAAGTACCTGACCGACAGGGCGTCGTCGAAGTCTTTGGCATCGACGGGGTCAATGGTGAATGTGGTGATGTTCCGAAAATCGCGACGGTGTTCCCTGATCTCGGCTTCGTCAATATCCACCGGAATCTCCTCCGATTCCTTCTCCACTTCGGCGGGGAATTCAAGCGGTAAACCGAACTCGGCCAGGATGGCGTGCATCTCAGTGTCGTGCTCACCTGCTTTACCCAGCACCGAAATAACCTCCCCAGTGAAGTGGCCGTCGCGGTCGTCGCTGTCGGGGTAGGTGGTGAGGCGTACAATGACTTTCTCGTTGGCCTCGGCACCGCCTAGTTTTTCAGCGGGAATAAAAATGTCTTGGTAAATCCGGCGGCTGTCGGGCGTAACAAACGCCTGTTTACCATGCCGGTCCAGCGTACCCACGATCTCGGTCTTGCCCCGTTCGGCGATGCTCACTACACGGCCTACAATGCGTTTCGCCAGTTGCCGCGTGCCGCGCTGCCGCGAATCGCTGAAGGCAATAACGCGCACTTTGTCGCCGTCAATAGCCCCACCGAGGTCTTCGGCGGGTACCCAAATATCGTTGTCCCGGTCGCGAGTGCCGTTGTCGGGTACCACAAACGCAAACTTGGGATTGACGTGCTCTACCGTGCCCAGAATGGTGTTTTGGTTGGCGTTGAACTGGTATCGCCCATCGGGCAGGCGCGTCAGGCGACCTTCGTCGAAGAGTTCGCCCACCAGGCCCTGAATCATCAGTTTCAGCTTACGGTCGTCCGCGTCGAAATTCTCGACTACGTCCATGGTGCTCCATTGGCCGGTGTTATTGATCTCGAAAAATGCCGCAACGTCGTTTTTTAGTTCATCTAAAAACGAATTGGCGTGGCCCAGGGCTTTGGCAGGTCCGGCGGCTGACCCAGCGGGCCGTTTGCCATACCCCCCACGCGCACCCTGTTCGCTGCGTGATCCGCGCGCCGAGGGTGCTTTAGTGTATTTATTGTTTTTGGGTTTCATGAAAAGGAAATCGTAAGTCGTAGAGTCGATAGTCTGGAAAGTCGTGTTTAGTGCTGCTTACGCGGGTATTCGCCTTCGGCGGTTTGCGCTGGCGTAAGCAACACTAAACACGACTTTCCAGACTATCGACTTACGACTTTACACATGTAATATGCCTTCCAGTCCGAGTGCTGGTATAGTAACCAGGTGTGACTCGGTGATGCTGTCGGGCACGAAGATGAATTTTTTGTCGTAGATCTGGGAGCCAATGTAATAGCTAACCCAGTACTCATTATTTAAGTGAAAAACGTCGGGCATAATTGATTCTACAATCTCAAATGCCCCCGGTTGTAGGTCGACGAAGTAGTGGCGAAGCGTGGCGGTTTTCTGCTCTATGCCATCCTTTTCGCCGTAGCCACTTGATGTAACAAACACATTATGAATAGGTTGAATATTCTGATTGATCAGATAAACCCGCCACTCATACTGATTCAACTCGGTCAATTTTCGGGCCACAACCACCTGGATGCCCTCAACGGGTAAGAAGGGAATGTCTTTTTTCACGTGTAAAAAATGGAACGCGGATGACGTTGATTTAGCCGATTAAAACGGATTTTTTTCAGTTTGTCTGAACGGGCCTTAGGCGAAAGGAAAATCCGTTTTAATCGGCTAAATCAGCGTCATCCGCGTTCCCCTTGGTTCATCTCAAATAAGCCAGTTAAATGCCGCTGCACGCGTTCCGTCACCTCATCCACAGGTACCGGATGACCCAGTTCCTGCTGCATCGACGTCACGGCTTTATCGGCGATACCACAGGGAACAATATGGGAAAAATAGCTTAAGTCGGTGTTCACGTTCAGCGCAAACCCGTGCATCGTTACCCAACGGCTCGCCTTTACGCCCATCGCGCAGATTTTACGCTCCGGTCCGGTCGGTACGCCGCTCGCCGAATCGGTGCGGCCTGGTTCGCCGCCCAGCCATACGCCCGTCAGCCCGGCAATGCGCCCGGCCTGAATACCGTAGTCGTTGAGTGTCAGAATAATAGACTCTTCCAGTAACCGCATGTAGCGGTGAATGTCGGTGAAAAAGTTGTCGAGGTCCAGGATGGGGTAGCCCACCAGCTGGCCCGGCCCGTGGTAGGTAATGTCGCCCCCCCGATTAATGCGGTGATAGGTCGCGCCGATCTGTTTCAGAAAGTCGTCGTCGGCCAGCAGATGGCTTTCGTGGCCGCTCTTACCCAGCGTATACACGTGCGGGTGTTCGCAGAAAAGCAGGTAATTGGGGGTGGGTAACTGCTCGTCGGCGGGACGGGTTCGGTTGGCGATTTTCCGGGACACGGTATCGGCAAAAAGCCGCTCCTGCTCATCCCAGGCAGTCTGGTAATCAACCAAACCAAGGTGCTGAACCTGAACCGTTTTATTCTGAAGCGACGTGGTAATCATTCTACGAACAGAACAAAGATCAGCCGCAAGGGGTTCGGAGGGATTATTTAGGCCAAAATTGTTGACCAAACGCGGCAGCTTCCATGAGCCAGGCAATGCCGATATGGATGAACAACCCGCCCCAGATGCTACGCGTCGACAGGGCCAGTACACCCAGGATGTAGCCCCCGAACAGGGACGAAACTGTCTCGCCCAGGGGACGGCCAAAATGGATGGTGGCATACCAGACAATCATGGGCAAAACGGGTCCCGGCTGTAACAGGCTGGGTATTGCCGGGCTGGATTTGTCCGCCTGCGAAGCACCGGTTCGCAAAACGTAGCTCAAACCGATTACCAGGAAGCCTCTGAAAATTAATTCAGTCGGTACAAAATCCCAGCCGTAGGCCAGTTCATAACCGAGCGCCGTGATCCATTCGGGTACGTTCAGCACCTCGTGTGGCGTCATGTTGCGGTAGGTAGGGTAGGCTTCCAGAAAATCGGGCTGGAAGGAGGCGAACAGAATGACCGGCACCATCAAACCCAGTAGCATCAGGTATACCAGCAGACCCTTCCGCTTGGGTTTTAGTCCGTAAAAACCGGTCCGATTTTTATCAAAAAACAGGTAATATAGCCCCAGTGGCAGCACAATCGTGACCACCGAATGCAGATTGCTGAACACCTTGTAGGCATACAGATAGAGCCGATAATCGCTGAAACGCTGCGCCCAGTCGACGTAGGCTGAGAAGCCCGCGTAGTAGGCATAAACAACCAGTGCCACTAGGGTATGGAACCAGAAACGGGGGTTGCGCCAAATGTCGGGGCGGTGGTGAAATCGGCTCCAAAGCCAGAACGCACCGTAGTAGGCTGTGGCGTACATGCCGAAATACCAGACGGGCCGCCAGGGGCTTAACGGCTGCCTGTCAATGATTCCGTTTTCGAGGTGAAACGTATAATTAATGGTGATCAGAAACGCTACCCACAGGGCTGTAAGGCCATATAATGCCGGTTTGAAATCGGCGCGGAGGTAGGCCCGGATGTCGCGGAGAAGTTCTCGCATCAACAAATATAGTGTAGTGATGGACCGCTGATTTTTATGATCCCTATGATTCGAAAATGATTCTTAAATCATATTTTATCATAAGAATCATAAAAATCAGCGGCCCATCAACACACTAAACCTGCTCAACAGCAACCCCCGTTGCCTTGCCGATCAGTCCCTCGATGTGCGCCCGGAAATTGGCTTCATGCTGAGCAGAGTCAGCAACGGACCAGCCAAGTTCGCTGGCGAGGAGCTGAGCCGAAACGGGTAGCGCTTCGAGTGTAGCCTGCCAGTCGATGAGGCCGAGGCGGATGCGGCGCATGAGCACGTCGGGCAAGGTCAGCGCCATTTCGGTGCGGGCGGCATAGATCACTTCAGCCTGTATAAACGGATGTTTTCGGGCCAAACGAGCACCCCAGGCTGGTTTTTCGGTCAGCAACGTTAAAATTGACGGAGCCTCGGTGCCATAGGTATTTGCCAAATGGGCGAGTATGTCGGGGCTACTATCGGAATGGCGTTCGGCGAGGCGATGGGCGTAGCGGGTGTCATAGCCCTCGGCACCCTGAAGCAGCAAATCTTCAGTCACGCAGGGGCGGTTTTGCCCTAGTTTCGCGCAGCAGGCATCAATGGTTTCCTGCGCCATCAGCCGGTAGGTGGTCCACTTGCCGCCCATAATACTAACCAGGCCCGATTTGGGGTCAATCTCCACTTCATGGTCGCGCACCACGGCCTTGCTGCTGGCATTAGGGTCCGACTGAAGCAGTGGACGCAGCCCCGCAAACCCACCCGCTACGGCCTCAATGGGTATAGGCTGACTTACAAACTGGTTGACTTCGGCCAGCAGGTACGCCGCTTCGTCGGGCAGCAGGGCGGGGGTGTCGGAGGGGTCGGCTTCAGTGTCGGTGGTGCCAATGAGCCACTGTCCGCGCCACGGAATAGCGAAAAGCACACGGCCGTCTTTGGTCTTGGGCACCAGCAGGGCCGCCGGTTCGGTCTGCGCCGACGCCTGTGGCAGGGCCGAGCCGGGTAGCACCACGTGGGCACCTTTGCTGGCGCGCATCCGTACGCCCTGCTGACTGTTGGCTTTCTGGCGAAGCCTGTCGGCATGGGTGCCGGTGGCATTCACAATCACCTTTGCCCGAATGGTGAATAAATCACCAGTCAGGGTATCCAGTGCCTCTACAGCGTTGATTTGGCCCTTTTCGTCCGCCAGCAGCGACGACACGCGCACGTGGTTGGCCACGGCGGCACCATGTTTGGCGGCGGTTTGCACCAGCCCCAGGTTCAGCCGTATATCGTCGAACTGACCGTCGTAATACAGCACCGCGCTGTGGAGCTTGGTACCGTCGAAGGCGGGAAAATGACGCAGGGCTTCGGCTTTGCTAAGCCACTGGCTGGGGGCCATGCGGCGACTACCGGCCAGCCAGTCGTAGATCTTTAGGCCAATGGCGTAGTAGGCTCCCTCAATCAAATTGCCCACAGGCGTAAGCAGGGCCAGCGGATGGCAGAGATGCGGAGCAATGTGGAGGAGCGTCCGGCGTTCGTGCAGGGCTTTTCGCACCAGCGATAACTGCTTGGGATCGAACGTTTTAACGGCCTGCTCCAGATACCGCACCCCGCCATGCACCAACTTGGTCGAGGTGCCCGATGTGCCCGCCCCGAAATCGTCGGACTCGATCACGGCCACGCGCAGACCGCGGCTGGCGGCGTCGGCAGCGCAACCCGCCCCCGACGCCCCCGCCCCGATGATGCAGATGTCAAACGTTTCCGTTTTCAGGCGTTGGAGGTGGGCGGCGCGGTTCATTTCTTGTCGTATTTCTTGGGTGCGTACAAAAAACCGAATGCTTCGGCTCCGTCGCGGGTGTGTACTTTGTGGTGCACGTAGTGGGCCCGCATGATACGCAACAGGTACGGATTTTTGGTATTGAATTTGATACGAATCCGCCGATGAACGATCACGTCATGAAAAACAAAGTAGCCTATACCGTAGAGTGTTACGCCCGCCGCAATGGGGGCGAGATACCAAAGCGATGGTATTTCCAGTCCGGCCACAAACAGCCCCACGGCTACTCCGCTGAACAGAACGCTGAACAGGTCGTTTATCTCGAAAAACCCTTTGTGCGCGTTGTGGTGCGAGTGATGCCAACTCCACATAATGCCGTGCATAATGTACTTGTGGGTGAACCAGGCCACTCCTTCCATAATCAGTAGAGTACCCAGGGCAATAGCAACGTTTACCAGCATTTGTTCGTTTTGTAATTGGAAGCTTACTGTTTTTACACAACCGCCCGTTTAGCCAAAAAGTTAGCGGTCTAACCGGCTACTATGGTAAGGATTCCCAGGGGCGGTATCGTTCCACATTTGGCCGCAAAAACGCTTGCGAATTCGGTTGGCGGTTGTATCTTTAAAAGGTGATCAGTACGCAAATGGTGGGCAGATCAACTACAGACTATAAAATGCTCAAGGAACTGGTTCGCCGGGGCGAGGGGCATTGTCTTGAATTTAAACTCAAGACCAACCATCCCGACAAAATTGTGCGGGAAATCGTAGCGTTCGCTAACACAGACGGCGGCACGCTCCTGATCGGTGTCGGTGATGATGGCACCATTCCGGGCCTCAAATACGCCGACGAAGACGAATATATTTTGGTGCGGGCCATCGAAAAGTTCTGCTTCCCCGCCATCGCCTACACCCTCGAGCGCGTACAATTGCACGACGAACGCGAAGTGCTTGTGTTCCGTATTCCGCGCAGCCCGCACCGTCCCCACTACGTCATGCCCGACCCCACCGACCCCGAAAACAAGAAGGTATATGTGCGGGTAGATGACAAATCGGTGCAGGCCAGCAAAGAGGTACGCGAGATCATGAAAGGCGAACGCGCCGACCGCAACGTGCGCTTTACTTACGGCGACAAAGAGAAGGTGCTGATGCAGCATCTGGATAAGAACACGCACGTCACCGTTGATTCCTTCGCCCTGCTCGCCAACATCCCCCGCAAAATTGCCTCCCGCACTCTGGTCCTCCTCGTCCTCGCCAACGTCCTCGACGTTTTCCCCAGCGATGTCATGGACCGCTACACCACGAAGCAGATGCGGTGAAGGGGGTTAAAGGTTGTACTACTAGTTGACACTGTTGTTTTCCGGCGAGGAACCACCTCACCCCCGGCCCCTCTCCTGAAACCAGGAGAGGGGAGACTTACCAACATGCAATCGAGTAATAGGCTTGCCTTATGCTATAGTGTTTCCTAACTCGTCTCCCCTCTCCTGAAACCAGGAGAGGGGCCGGGGGTGAGGTGGTTCCTCGCCGGAAAACAACAGTGTCAACCATGTAGCTATAGCGTAAAAGGCCAGCCAGTCGCCACCCGCCGCACCAGCGAGGTATGACCGCTGGCCAAAACCACTTTCTGTGTTTCGGGTAAGGCGCGGAGCAGGGGTCGGGTGTGGGACATAGGTAAAACGGCATCGAACTGGCCCAGAAACAGCCAAACGCGTACCTTATTAGCCCGTAGCCCATCTGCCAACGCCGGAATATTGATGGTTAAATGACGAAAACCCACCCACGACTGCTCAATCTGCTGACGTTGTTTGGGGGTTTGCATGGTCGCTTCCACAAACCGCATGAGTCCCGCGTTGAGTACGCCCAGCCGGACAAGGCCGTGCCCTAACCGAGTGAAAAAGCGGGTATTGTCTAGAAAAAAATGGAGCAGCCAGCGGCCTGGTACCGTGCCTGTAGCCGCCCGAAACCAAGGGTCTTCAGTGATGCCGTCGGGCGCAATCAGAATCAGTTCGTCAAGCTGCGGGGCAAACAAATCGGCCGTAACCAGGGCAAAACGGCCGCCCATGCTGAAACCCACCACCGAAAACCGGTCGATACCCTGTTGGGTCAGGAAATGGGCAACCAAACTTTGCCAATATGATTTAGTTATGCTTGCAGGCCAATCGGCCAGGCGGTTTTGTCCGTGATAAGGCAGGTCGATGCTGTAGATGGTGTGCGTGTGCACCAGTTGTTCGCCAAAGGGTGCCATTGCCTGCGCGTCTTGCCCAATACCATGAAACGCCAGCCAGATTATCGGGCCGGAACCGTATTTAACAAAGGATGTCGGATATTGGACGGTAGACATTGGATGCTACCCGAAGGTACCCATTGAATTAGCCGCGAATATCCAACATCCAGCGTCCAGAATCCAAAATCCATTTATGCAATCCTTTCCCAACCTCGATGCCTTTACCGCCCATGCCGGGCAGGAACTCGGTACCACCGACTGGACCGTTATCTCGCAGGAGCAGATCCAGCAATTTGCCGAAGCCACCGGCGACCACCAGTGGCTTCACGTCGAGCCCGACCGGGCCGTGCGCGAATCGCCCTACAAAACCACCATTGCCCATGGCTTCCTGACCTTGTCATTGGCACCGCGTTTGCTATCTGAGATCTACACCATAGAATCGGTGAAGATGGGCGTTAATTACGGAGCCAACAAAATCCGGTTCACCAACGCCGTGCCCAGCGGTAGCCGCCTCCGCATGAAAGCCTGGCTCCACCACGTTGAACCTACAAACGCTAATGAAGGCACACGTGGTGTCCGGGTCATCATCGAATGCGTGTTTGAAGTTGAGGGCCAAACCAAACCCGCCTGCGTGGCCGAACTGATATCGCTACTATTTGAATAAAATGAAGAAATAATGTACAATGCATAATGAACAATGTACAATGGTTTCACGCCCTAGGAATTCCAAATGCGAAGCCATTGTACATTGTTCATTATGCATTGTACATTAAAACCTCATGCGTCTAGAAAACAAAGTTGCCATCATTACCGGCGGGGCACGCGGCATTGGCCGGGCTGCCGCCGACATTTTCACCCGCGAGGGTGCCACCGTCGTTATCTGGGATATGCTGGATGAGGGCGAAGAAACCGCCCAAAGTCTGCGTAGTCAGGGGCGCAACGCCACCTTCATGCGCGTCAGCGTAACCGATGTGCCCGGCGTGGAAGAAGCCGTTCGGGCCGTGCTGGAACAACACGGCCAAATTGATATTCTGGTCAATAATGCGGGCATTACCCGCGACCGTACCTTATTGAAAATGAGTCACGTAGAGTGGCAACAGGTCATTGATGTGAACCTTACGGGCGTATTTAACTGCACTAAAGCCGTAGTGCCGCACATGGTGGAACGGGGCTACGGACGCATCATCTGCACGTCGAGTGTGGTGGGAGTACACGGTAACTTCGGGCAAACCAACTACGCGGCCACCAAGGCGGGTGTGGTGGCTATGTGCCGGACCTGGGCTAAAGAGCTTGGTTCAAAAGGTATTACCGCCAACGCCGTTGCCCCCGGATTTATCCGCACCGACATGACCGACGCTATGCCCGAAGAAGCCCGTAAGGCCACCATCGCGCTCATCCCCGCCCGCCGCATGGGCGAACCCGACGACATTGCCTACGCTTACCTCTACCTCGCTTCCGACGAAGCCTCGTTCGTGAACGGACAGGTGCTGGGCGTCAACGGCGGGCAAGCGAGCTGATTTCGGATTGGGGATTTCGGATTTGGGATTGTTGCTTACGCACGGGTTTGCTCTGGCCGCACCGGCGGACCGGTAAGCAACAATCCCAAATCCCCAATCCGAAATCCAAAATCATTGTTATGCATGCATACTACGTTGCTTTGTAAATTTGCTTCATCAATCAACAACACGACCATGACTACGGCACCGCATGACCTTCAGGGTCTGAACTTTAACTTATCAGAAGAGCACTTGGCCGTGCAGGAGGCGGCCCGCGATTTTGCACAAAATGAACTGCTTCCCGGCATCGTGGAGCGCGACAATGCCCAGCAGTTTCCCGCTGAGCAGGTGAAGCGCATGGGCGAACTGGGCTTTATGGGCATGATGGTCTCGCCGGAGTATGGCGGTGGCGGTATGGACACCGTTTCCTACGCCATTGCCATCGAAGAAATATCCAAAATTGATGCATCCGCATCGGTAATCATGTCGGTCAATAACTCGCTGGTTTGCTACGGGTTAGAGGCTTTTGGTAGCGAAGAACAGAAGCACAAATACCTCACACCGCTCGCCTCCGGCCAGATGATCGGCGCGTTTTGCCTATCGGAACCTGAAGCTGGCTCCGACGCCACCTCGCAGGCCACCACCGCCGAAGATATGGGCGATTATTACCTCGTGAATGGCACCAAAAACTGGATCACCAACGGCAACTCGTCGGGGGTGGCGCTGGTGATTGCGCAGACCAACCGCGAAAAAGGCCACCGGGGTATCAACTGCCTCATCGTGGAAAAAGGTACGCCGGGTTTTGTGGTGGGTAAGAAAGAAGACAAGCTCGGTATCCGGGCATCAGACACCCACTCGTTGCTGTTTACCGACGTGAAAGTGCCTAAAGAAAACCGCATCGGCAACGATGGGTTTGGCTTCAAGTTTGCCATGAGCACGCTCAACGGTGGCCGTATTGGTATTGCGGCGCAGGCCCTGGGTATCGCGGCTGGAGCCTACGAACTGGCTCTGAAGTACAGTCAGGAGCGGAAGGCGTTTGGCAAAGCCATTTTCGAACATCAGGCCATCCAATTCAAACTGGCCGAAATGGCGACGAAAATCGAGGCTGCCCGGCTGCTGGTTTACAAAGCTGCCCGCCTTAAAGATGAGCATAAAGACTACGTGCAGGCGGCGGCAATGGCCAAGTTATTTGCTTCTGACGTAGCGATGTGGGCCACCACCGAAGCCGTCCAGATTCATGGTGGTTACGGCTTTGTGAAGGAGTTTCACGTTGAGCGAATGATGCGCGATGCCAAGATTACGCAGATATATGAAGGAACCTCTGAAATACAAAAATTAGTAATTGCCAGAGAGATCGTTCGGTAGACGTTTCTTGTAAAAACACTATTTTTATGCCCCTCAGGCCCTATTTCCAGCGAATAGGGCCGTTTTTTTTTAGCAAACGGAAACTTTTATAGTTTTATTAGTTTTGTACAATTTATTAGTTTTGTGCAATATTGCAGGGCAACGAAGCACCACGCAATCCGTTCGGCTATGGAAGACTACAATAAAATCATTGAATCGCTGGGCGTCAAGTTCATTAAAGCCCGGAACATTCGCATCCTGCAACCGATTGTTATCAAGAACTTCTACGACGTGGAGAACACGTTGTTGATCCTATATAACGGTGATGTGTCGTACGGCGACGAACACCAAAAGGTTGAGATTGGCGATATGCTGTTTATTCCCGGTGGTAAACACGTGACCGTTACGTACGGCGAACCCTCGAATCCGAAGGCAGTGACCAACGAGGAGTTTATGACGCACCGCGAACATTATTTCGAAGCCAACCGCGACCCGAGCCGGATCAACAACATGCCCAACTCGTTTGGCTATGTGTCGTTTGAAGCCAAAGTATTCGACTCGGTGAATTTCTTTAACTCGCTCGATGTACCGCCGTTCATTATCAAGCATGATGAGACCCTGGCGCAAGCGATCCGGCAGATTTTGCTGGAAGACATGACCGAGGTTGCTGGCAAAGGCCGCGTGATCAAGATCAAAACGGAAGAGATCGTGATCGAGGTGATCCGCTACATTCTGAAGCAGCGGCTGTTTGTAGAGCAACTCGTGACCAACAGCACGTACTTCAAAGACCCCCGCCTGATCGACATTTTCGCCTACATCAAAGACAACATCGGCGGCGATTTGTCGAATAAGGTGCTGGCCAACGTTGCCAACGTATCAGAAGATTACGTAGGGCAGTATTTCAAAATGCTCACGGGCATCAATCCGCAGGATTACATCGAATATCAACGGATGGAAGCAGCCGTGGGCCTGTTGCGCACCAGCAAAAAGAGCATCCGCGCTATTGGTGCCGAAGTAGGCTATAAAGACACAGCCTATTTCTGCCGCCGTTTCAAGATGATGTTTGGTATTCCCGCCGGTAAAATGCGCCGCAGAGAGTCGCTCATGAACGTGTAAAAAGTACAGCCACACGACACCACTTTTACGAAAGGCCAACCCGAAAATTTCGGGTTGGCCTTTTTTGTAATAATTACTCAAGAAAATGCGGACCAGTTGATTATAAGTTAGTTAGTTGTATTGTTAATATGATACTATTTACTTAAGTAAAGACTTTGTTTCTAGTACCTTTTCTGCTGGTATATCGTCTCAGATAAATTCCGTTCCTACCAAGCTTATGCAACTCTTTACCTCCTGTCTAAGAAATACGCTTCACCGTCCGCTGCTTGTTTTGTATCTGCTCTGCTGTGCCTGTTCGGGTGGTTTTGGGCAAAATCTGGCCGGGTGGCCTTTCAGCACAAATACGGCACCCACTTCGGCCTCGCAGGCAACCGGCACGACATCGCCTAATGCCGCCTTCACCAATGCCGGATCGAGTTCAACAGTGGTAAGTGGCTATTTTGCCTGCAATAACTGGCCAAACGCTACAGCCCCAGACCTGACGAAATACATCGAATTTCAGGTTCAACCCACCGGCAGTTATGATATTACTGTCAATAGCATCAATATAATCTTGTCGAGCAGCAGTACTGCCAATGGTCCTAAAGATTATGCCATCCGCACCAGCGCTGACAATTTCGCAACTACCATCGGGACGAATACCGGGGGAACGGCCATCGCTAACACGGCCCGTAACTTTTCGACAGTAGTAAGTGGTGTTGCCCGGAGCGCGGCTGCCTTTACAGTTCGGGTTTATTTTTATAATGCGCAACAAACGGGGACGGACATCCGGGTAAGTAGTTTTAAAATTCTCGGCACGGCCCAACAGCCAACGCTCACCACAATCCCTGTTACGCTGTCGGGCTTTACAACAACATTGGGTGTACCGTCGGCCACTAAAACCTATAGCGTTTCGGGGGCTAATCTGTTAGACGATCTGGTAATAACGGCTCCTGCTGGCTTCGAAATCAGCACAAGTGCAGGTAGTGGGTTTGGGCCAACGCTAACGCTGCTACAAAGCGGTGGTACGATTGCCACCACAACTATCTACGTGCGGCTGACGGGCGCTGCCGTAGGAACACCGTCGGGCAATATTACGAATGCAACAACGGGTATAACGTCGAACGTAGCGGTGTCGGGTACGGTGCAGGTAGCACAGCCAGTAGAACTGGTCAGTTTCAGCGGTCAGGCGGCGGGTAATGCCGTACTGTTGACGTGGTCAACGGCGCAGGAGCAAAACTCAGAACGGTTTGTGGTGCAACGCAGCGCCGATGCCAGTGAATTTGTGTCTGTGGGTACCCGACAGTCTTTCGGCACAACAGACCGGCAGCAGTATTATTCGCTGACGGACGAATCGCCCAGAAATGGCCTCAATTATTACCGATTGCAGCAGATTGACCACGATGGCAGCGTGGTCTATTCCAAGCCCATTGCCGTGCGCGTAGAGGCCGATTCGCCCTCTGCCAGCTTACGTGAAAACCCCACCAATGGGCACGCCATTCAACTACGTTTACATCAGATGGAGGCTCCACAGGTGGGTGTACATACGCTGACAGGGCAGATTGTAGCAGGTGAATTAGTACGTTATGGAGCAACAGAGGCGGTCTTCAACCCCGTCAGCCCGCTCTCGCCCGGCCTCTACATCATCACTGTCCAGCAGGGTGCCATACGGCAGGCGATGAAGGTGATGGTGAATTGATTTGGGATTTGGGATTGCGGATTTGGGATTGGTTGCTGACGCTTCATCCTATGCCGAAACAAACTGACCGAACCGGAAGACCGGCGTCAGCAACCAATCCCAAATCCGCAATCCCAAATCCCAAATCGTTCTAGTGTTTCTGCTTCTCGTAATGTTCGCGGAGCAGGTCGTCGCCGAAGTCGTTGGTGAGGTCGCGGACAACGGTGTGAACGTGGTTGGCATTGTTTTGCGAGTTGTCGTACTCGATCAGCAGCATCGGCCCGTGGATGCGGTAGTAGTAGCCGACGCTGTTATTGGCGGTGGTGTCGCCCGCCCAGGCAAAGCGGAGCTTGTCGAGGCCGGCTTTTTCGATGCGGTCCATTTGCTGTTTGGCCAGCGTGATCCGGTATCGGTTCAGGTAAATGCCCAAAATTTCCGTAAACAATGCCCGCTGCTTGGCATTCATGTCGGCCAGAGGCAATCCGTCCATGCGCTCCAGCGAGGCGCGGCGACTATTACCCGTGGTGATATTGCCAAAGGCCTTTTTTGCCAGAATAGCCTGAGTCAACTGTGCTTCATTCATGGTGTGGAGCAGCGCAAAGGCCAGTTCAGTTTCGTCGCGCATGAGTTGCTTGCCTTTCTGCGGTACCTCGGCCCGGACAACGCCTGGATTGCTGCCCATAAACAGCGGCGTGATCGACATGACCCGTCCCCCCAGCGTGGAAAACTGCACGGACAGATGGTGCCCTTCTACCCGCCAGCCCCAGGGTTCTCTGGTACCAACGTCGCCGAAAACGGTGAAGTAATAGTTTTCCGGGTCGCGGTAGGTATCGGTAGCCGTTCGATTTTCGACCACGCGCAACACATTTTCGAGGTCCATGATCTGCAGGGCTTTGTCGTAACCACCGGCGCTGAGGCCCGTTTTTAGCAGTTCCATGGCCACCTTCCGCTGCTCAGGCTGCATCTGTTTGAGCGTAAGGCCGTGGCGGGCATGAGGCACAAAATCCCAGGTAAAGCGCTCATTATCAGCGAACGGATAGGTGGCTGCTTTTCGCTGTTCGGGGCTGAGCGTTGCCAAAAACGCCTGGGCGGCGTCGGCCATGTCATCTTTTACCCGCTGTGGAGCCACCACCTGCGCGGCAGTCTGGCCGATAAGAGCATAGCAAAGTAACAGAGTAAGGTACCGTTTCATAAAGCCCGTGGTTTAGTCGCCATGAAAAGGCCACGGGTAGCCGGGTTTTACCCGAACGGCCAACGTCGCTTCACCCTGGCCGAAATAAAGTAAGCAACCATTCCCAGTGCCATCACCAACCCGCCCGACAGCATGTAGTCGCGGCCCGTGGAATAGAAAATGTACACCCAGATGGCAATGGCCAGCAAAGCTGGGACGGGGTAGAGCGGCATGCGGAACGGGAACGTCACGGCAGGTAGCCCGGCCTGTGAGGCGTTTATCCCGGCTTGGCGGGAGCGACCGTGCAGCAACAAGAGCCCCACGGCCTGCCCAATAAACTGCACCACCACCCGCATAGCCAGTATGGCGGTGATCACGTTCGAGAGTTTGAATAACAGACTGAACACAAACGCCAGGCCACCCAGAAAGAGTAGTGACACATAAGGGAATTGCCGCGTGGGGTGCAGTTTGGCAAAAGCCGAAAAAAACTGCCCGTCCACCGCCGCCGCATAGGGCACGCGTGAATAGCCAAGCAGCACGGCAAACAACGACGAAAACGCCACGATCAGCACCAGCAGCGTGGCGAACCGCGCCGCCCCGGAACCATACATTGTTTCGACCATGGTGCTCACGATAAATGGGCTGTTGGCGGCTTTTTCAAATGGCAATACACTCGCCACGCTAAGGTTCAGCAGGCTATACAAAATGGCAATGCCAATGACCGACAAAAACATGCTCAGCGGGATGTTTCGTTCGGGTTTCTGGATCTCACCGCCGAGGTGACAAATATTATAATAGCCTAAGTAACAATAGATTGTCTTGACCGAGGCTGCTCCAACGGTAGCTGCCAACACCAGCGGTGAGGCATTTTCGGTAGCGGTCCAAGCGTCGGAAAGAAGCTGACCAACGGGGTGGGTACCATTCATAAGCCCGCCCAAAATGAGCCAGCCCATCGTGCCCAATACACACAGCCACAGCAACACGCTGATGCGCCCAATACCGTCGATACGGCGATAGAGCAGGGCAATGACGAGTAGTACCACCCCGCCCGACACCAGCCGACGGGTGAGGTCGTCGAGTGGGTACAGATACGAAGCATATTGGGCAAAACCGATGGCTCCCGACGCCACCACCAGCGGAGCCTGAATCAGCGTTTGCCAGACATAAAGGAACGACATCAGCCGTCCGAGTTTCTGCTCGCCGTAGGCGATTTTCAAGAACCGGTAGCTGCCTCCTGCCTGTGGAAACGCCGCGCCTAATTCCGACCACACCGAGGCGTCGATCAGCGAAATAAGTGCCCCCAGGGCCCAGGCCAGCAGAAAATGCGGCCCGCCAATGGTTTTCATCACCAGCGGTAACACCACAAAAGGCCCAATACCCACCATATCGATCATGTTGAGGGCGGTGCCTTGCAGCAGACTCAGCCGCCGGGGCAGGGCCGGGGTCTCGTCGGACGTATCGGGAGGGGTAGACGTATTCAACTCAATAAGTGCGTCAATTTTCGGTCATTGCCTACCGGGATGAAACCGCCCCGTGCGGGTAAAGTTCCGAAGCACAGACGGGATCGGTCGGTTTCGCAAACAACCACCCGCGCCAGTAGTTTACTTACTGAATAGACTAATCAACTCAACGACATGAAACGAATTTGGATAGCCACCCTCTTGATGGCTTCGCTACTGACTACGGCAGCTGTAGCGCAGACACAATCGCAAAGCACGGGTGGTAATAATGCCAGCCAGTCAGGACAGCGCAATACGTCAGGAAAAGATGGTTTACAGCGCAAAGGCAGCGCCGATCCGGGGCCAAAAGGCAGCACAAAAATGCAGAATGGTGTGTCGCGCAATGGTAACACGAACCTTTCGCCTACCTCGCAAACCAACGTACCCTCTCCGGGTGGTGACAAGCCCGCCGCCAAATCGGGTAGTGCGGGTGGTGGCGCCAAGGCAGGTTCGGCTCCGTCAGGTGCTGCTCCTAAAGCGGGCGCTGCTAAATCGAATGACGGTACAAAAATCAGTGGTAATCAGGAAGCTACCATGAAAAGTGGCAGCGGTGGTCAGGATAAATCATACAGCCAGAAAGCGGCAATGGGGCAGGATCAGGTACGGGGTACCAAACCAACAAGTACCAGCACATCGGGCAACCCAACTACCACGGCAAAAACACAACCTACGGCCAAGGATAAAGCCATCAGCAAGGCCATGATGAATGAGTCGGCGGCGAAGCGGCAAACACTTGGCGCTGCTGGCACCAATAATGGCAACGCTGGTAAAGCACCAGAGGCACCTATGAAAACGCAGGGTAGCACCTCAGAAGGCGACGCGAGCATTGCCTCGCCGGGGGGCGCACGGGGTACACGCGCTAAAGAAGCCCGTTCGGTACAACCCAAAAGCAGGGCTGCCGCTATGGCTTCCAACGCCAGAAGCCAATCGGCCTCAGCACCAGGCAGCCAGCCAGGTGATGGTAAAAAAACGGGAGCCAATGGCGCACCTTCACAGGGGGCGTCGCCGGTTAGTATTACTGACCGTGCGCAACGCGAAGGTTCCTACACCGATGCCGCCAAACGCAACAAAACCACCCAGGGAGCCAGCAAAGATCCGCTCAAGACAGGTCCAAACGGGCAGCAGACGAAGCAGTAATAGCAGTAGTCAGTAGGCTGGCAATAACGTACTATTTTTACTAAAAAGGGCCACTGCTACTAGCAGTGGCCCTTTTTAGTAAAACATGTATCTTCGCTTACCTCGAAACCCAATCGATTATGGCTCAGCAAAAACTTTGTAGTGAACTGGCGTCACTCTCCGACATAAAGCAGCCACAGGCGCTGGTTTGCGACGAGTGCATCAAAACCGGCTCGTCGTGGGTGCATCTGCGCACCTGTCAGGAATGTGGCGGCACGCACTGCTGCGATTCGTCGCCTAATAAGCACGCCACCAAACATTTTCACCGTACGCAACACCCCGTTATGGCTTCGGCTGAACCCGGCGAACGCTGGGTCTGGTGCTACGTGCACGAGGAGATGGCGGAGTATTGAGGTTTAACGTTCAAAGTCTAAGGTTCAATGTTGCTTCGCGCTCAAACGGGTAGTAAGCGAAGCAACATTGAACCTTAGATTTTGAACGTTAAAACCCCCTTCACCTTCCGTATCCCGAGCTGCCGTTGTTAGTGGCCATCAGGGGGTACTGGTCGAAGATGGAGCGGACGATGCCTTTGAAATAGTTATTCTTGAAATTGGGGTTGCGCATCATTTTCGAGGCGTACCCTTTCCAGATCACCTGATACGTTTCGGCGTCGATAAGCGAGATCATCAGTGTGCCCTCGTCGAGGTTATAGTCGATACGCTTGTAGGTGGCATCGTCATCTTCGCGCACCACCCAGTCTTTGATTACCGGCTGCTGGTAGCCCCGGAACCGAAGGTCGCTACGGAAAATGTTGTAGGATACCAGCAGGTTTGGACTACGGTTGCTGACACGATACCCGCGGGCTTCCATCTGGTGCCTGATTGCATCCTGAATGTCGGAACACAGTAGGGTAGAGTCGATGAATTCGCACTCCAGAAAATTGAACGACTTATAGTCTTTGAAGTGACCTTCGTAGCTATAGTCATGTTCGACAAACAAGCGGCCGCCACCGGGCGAGCAGCAAACCATGCTCAGACCAGCCAAAGCCAGCACGACAAAGACGCCAATATATCGGTTCATAACCATGTGGGTAAATGTTGTTGCTAATTGTTCTGTGAAGTTGAAATTGACGAAAAAATATATGCTTAGAACCGTAAGATACCGACTTATGTTTGGCCCGGCAACACCCAACGCGCAAACTTTACAATTTAGTTACCGACGTAATACTCAAGGGCTTCGCGCATGGCAGATTTACTAACCGGTATGTCGTAGGCACACCGTCCCGGCCCGTCGATAAGGGCCATACGAACCTGTCCGGCGCGGTTTTTTTTGTCCTGCAACGTGTGTGCCAGAATGGGGTCGAAGTCACGCTCGGTAAGGGGTACCCGACCATATACGGCAAAGAGATACTCTTCGGTTGCTTCAAGGTGTAAATCAGTGATCATGCCCTTCCGGAAAGCGATGTAAGCTTCCATAATCATCCCGGCGGCAATGGCTTCACCGTGGAGTAAGCGGCCTTTGGGGCGGTGTAGAAAATGCGTCTCCACGGCATGACCCAGCGTATGACCAAAGTTCAGAATCTTGCGTAGCCCTTTCTCGGTAGGGTCCTGCGCCACCACCTGTTCTTTGATGGTCACCGAATGTGCCACGGTCGTTGCCCAGTCAATATCGTCCAGGTCATAGTGCCGAAGGCGGTCCCACTCATTGGCATCGGCAATAAGGCAGTGCTTGATTACCTCGGCAAACCCCGACCGAAGTTCGCGGGGGGGGAGAGTTTGCAAAAAAGCCGGGTCGATCAATACTGCGTCGGGCAGTTGAAATACGCCGATATGGTTTTTAAGGCCTTGAAAATCAATGCCAAGTTTCCCGCCCACGCTCGCATCTACCTGCGACAGCAGCGTGGTAGGCAACTGCGCGAAGGCAATGCCGCGCTTGTAGGTAGCCGCACAAAAGCCACCCATATCGCCGATAACCCCACCCCCCAAATTCAAAACCAGCCCGTGCCGGTCGACATTAGCTTTGGTCAGTGCGGCCCAGATGGTCTCGCAGGTGCCGAGGTGCTTGTGTGTTTCGCCCGCCGGAATCCGGATGAGCATGTGTTTCGGCAACAGTGATTTCACCAGTGGGTAGCAGTGCCTGGCCGTATGGTTGTCCACCAACACGGCAATGGCCGATGGATGTTGTTGCTCAATAAAAAGGGGCAGGCTCTCGGCCAGCGGAGCGATGGTTGTAGACATGAGAAAGGGAATGTACAATGTATAATGCACAATGTATAATGACTTAGCACCTCCTGATTACGCTGATGCGTAAGTCATTGTACATTGTGCATTATACATTGTACATTCTTTCACCTCGCTCTTGCCTCCAAATCGGCTACCGGAATATTCAGCGGCAGACCAACGGGTTTACCGTTGCGGTAGGCGATAATGCGCAGGCGGTCGGCCCCTTTCGGGAAAACAAATGGTTGAACGTAACGTGTTGACAATGAGTCAGGAACCGTATTGTCTGTCGTGTAGAAAAGGTCTGTCCCGGCCAGTTCATGACCAATAGTAATCTTAAGCAAACTGGGCACGATCAGGCCAAGCGTGTTGACCCGAATGGCCGCCTGCCGCTGAATAGTCACGAACGGATTCAAATAACTCCGGCTATAGTTGATCCCTGCCGCATCAAACCGGGTGAAATGGCTTTCTACCCGGCGAATGAAATCGGGCCAGTTGCGCGTTGTTTTCGGCGACCACAGCACTTCGGCCGTAGCGAATGAACGTGGCCACAGCATGTATTCGGCGTGGCGCGTGGTCGGTACTGACTCGGTCCAGAGGTTGGCCTGTCCACCCAGAATCAACTCGGCGCGGACACTGTCGGGAACGGGTTCAAAGGCGTAGGAACTCGTCAGCCGGTTCAGGCCGTAGGTACTTGGTTCGCTGGAGGGGTCGCCCTGGTAGAGGTCCATGTAGCAATTCTGGTAGGGCGTCATGATTACATGATGTCCCTGTTTGGCGGCTTCGGTGCCTCCCTTCATGCCCCGCCAGCTCATGACGGTGGCGTTGGGAGCCAGCCCGCCTTCCAGAATTTCGTCCCAGCCAATGAGCCGCTTGCCTTTGCTCTGCACAATCTTCTCGACGCGCTTGATGAAATAGCTCTGCAACTCTTCCACGGTTTTCAGCCCGTTGGCCGCCATAACGGGCTTGCAGGCGTCGCAGTTGGCCCAAAAACCTTTGAACGCCTCGTCGCCACCCACGTGGATGTAGGGACCCGGAAAGAGTCGTGCAATTTCGCCAAGCACCTTGTCGACAAAGAGGTAGGTGCTGTCGTTGCAGGGGTTTATCGTGTTGTCTTCCAGCTTATAAAACTTACCATTAGGGTAAATAGGTACCTGTTTTCCGCTACACGTCAGGTCCGGATAGGTAGCAATAGCGGCCAGCATATGACCCGGCATGTCGATTTCGGGCACCACCATGATGTGCCGTTCCTGGGCGTAGCGCACCACCTCGCGGACGTCGTCCTGGGTGTAAAAACCACCGTACGTCTGCGGTTCGCCGGGCACGGGATTGGGTCTATCCCACCAGCGGCCCATGCGTGGCGCCCGCCAGGCACCCACCTGTGTGAGACGGGGCAGACTTTTGATCTCTACCCGCCAGCCTTGATCGTCGGAGAGGTGCCAGTGAAAAACGTTGTATTTGTAACGCGCCATTAGGTCGATGAATCGCTTTACGTAGTCTTTCGTGAAAAACGACCGGCTCACGTCGAGCATCATGCCGCGCCAGCCAAAGCGCGGCTGATCGCGGATGGTGAGCGCGGGAATAGTCGTAGTGGCTTTTGGAACGGTACTGGCAAAACGAAAGCCGGGTCGTTCGCGGTTGGCGGGGAGGAGTTGCCGCAAGGTTTGCAGGCCGTAAAACAAGCCCGCTGCTTGGGGGGCCGTAAGCTTTATGCCCGTTGGCGACACGATCAGCTCGTAGCCCTCCGGCCCAAGCACCGCGCCACGGGGTTGTGCCAGCCGGACCGTAATGTTGCTGGTGGGTTTGGCCAGATCGTTGATTTTCAGGCCCGGCAGGTTGGTTTGCACCATGTCGCGCACCTCACGAATGGGCGTGAGCACGGCCAGTTGGGTTTGAGGGGTAATCGTAAACTTCCCCGTACCCAGCACCACCGACTGTGGTTGTGGAATAAGGTTGAGCGAGGTAGTCTGGGCAAAAACGGGTAACGACAGAAGAGATAAAGCGTAAACGATAGATTTCATGGACATCAAGTTGAGACCACGAAGGTAATTGTCTAACGGAGCGATTTGCTCCGTTTTTGCTTAGTTGTAGAGGCAAAAAACGGAGCAAATCGCTCCGTTAGACAATTACGCATATTGCCGTACCACCTGCGTAATGGTTTCGGCATTGACGGCCTGAGCTTGCCAGGCGTCGAGGCGGGCGTCCATGATGCGGAACCAGAGTGGGGGTATCATGGCCGTCAGGATCATCTGGGCATAGCCGTGGGGCAATTGCGGACTTTCGTCGAAATGGCGGAGTACCTGGTAGGGGCGGGCGGCGTAGGCATGGTGGTCGGAGTGGCGCTGGAGTTGAAACAGCACCATGTTGCTCACAACCTGACTGGCGTTCCAGGAGTGTAGCGGGTTTACCCGTTCGTACCGAACCGGCTGGCCCGGCATGTTGGCAATTTTGGCCCGCACGATGCCGTAATGCTCGATGTAATTCACGCTTTCGAGCAGCAGGATAGCGACAAGGCTTTGGTTTACAAAAAACAATGGAAACGCCCACGCCATGTGTCCCAGATACAGGCTCAACCCCATCGTGAGCAGTGTGCAAAGCAGCGTGGGCCAGAGAGCAAACCCAATTAGCTGGTTGTGCCATGATCCGAACGGTTTACCCGCTTTGGCCAGCATCCGCTTCTCGATCTGCCACGCCGACCGGTATCCGCCTATCAGCGACTGCCACCAGAAACTATACAGCGTCTGCCCCCGACGGGCGGTGGCAGGGTCTTGGG
Organism: Fibrella rubiginis; assembly: GCF_017353185.1. Taxonomy (GTDB): domain Bacteria; phylum Bacteroidota; class Bacteroidia; order Cytophagales; family Spirosomataceae; genus Fibrella; species Fibrella rubiginis. The sequence continues at coordinate 108,354 of NZ_JAFMYV010000005.1, forward strand.
GGGTGGCTACGTGGCGGTGGTGCCCCTGTACATGTTCGAGACCCCAGTGCATGTAACAGACTGACGCCAGGGCCAGTCTGGCATGAAAAAGAGCTACCCGACTGCTGCGGTGAACCAGTTCGTGGGCTACGTTAATGATGGTGCCGCCGAACAGTCCGATGCTGTATGTCAGCGCGATTTGCTGCCAAAGCGCCAGGCCGTCGTGCAAGATGACGTACCCACCCCAAACCAACAGGCCATACTGAAGGTAGACGAAAGAGTAGACGATAACGTCGAAAAAACGGTCGTTCAACACCGCCTCAAACTGTTCGTGGCTAACGTTACTGTGATCTTCGCCCATGAGCCAGTCGAGCAGGGGGATGCCTACGTAGACATAGCCTATCCCCGCCACCGCCCAGTTGGGACCGCCCAGGTAGTAGCTGCCCACAATGACCAGCAGCACACTGTAGGACCACAAAAAACCGAGTTTTTTGAGCAGGTTCATGGGGAATGTCTAATGGAGCGTTGCTCCGTTCGTTTCGATGAAAAAACGGAGCAAATCGCTCCGTTAGACTGGGCGCACTAAAATCTTACCCCAGCGGCCGGGGGCGTCGGCGTGCTCGACCGCTTTGGCAATATCGTCGAGGCCGTAGGTAGCTTCTACGGGGAGCTTGATTTTTCCCGAAGATAACAATGTAATGACTTCACCAGCAACACGTTGCCGTATTTTTGGGTCAACGCGGCGCATCCAGTCGGTGAGCCAGAATCCCCGGATGGTCAATTCGCGGAAAATCATCAGGCCTGCGTTGAGCGTGGGGTCCTGCATGCTCATCAGGCCGTAGATGAGCATGGTGCCACCCTTGCCGAGGCACTTGATGGCCTCGGTGGCGGTATGACCACCCACGGCGTCGAGCACGCAGGTCACACCCTGTCCGTTGGTGATCTGCTTCACGCGGGTAGCCATGTCCTCGGTTTCAATGTTGATCACTTCGGTCAGGCCGAGTGCTTTTAGCTCATCGTTCAAATCGTCGCGGCGGACGGTGCCGATGGTGCGGATGCCGCGCTGTTGGCAAAGCTGAATAGCCATTTTGCCAAACGCCGATCCGCAGGCCGTCAGCATCAGCCACTCGTGTGGCCCATCGGCACTGTCGGCAGTGGGTTTCACGCCCGATTCTTCCACCATGGCCACCACCGTAAACGGGTTTACGAAGAGTTGCGCGGCTACTTCGTCGGGCATCTCGTCGGGTACGGGAATAAGGCTTTTGTGGTGGGCAATGGCATATTCAGCCCAGGTACCTACGCTGGTGAAGCTCACCCGCTGCCCCGTGGTCATGATCACGCCCTCGCCCACGGCGTCAATTGTGCCCATGCCCTCGAAACCCGCCCCCGACGGCAATTGTGGCCGGATGCCGTAGAGGTTTTGCACGAACATAATGTCGGACGGGTTGATGGGGCTCATGCCCACCTTTATACGTACTTCGCCTGCGCCGGGTTGGGGCAGGTCTTTTTCAACGGACTTTAAGATTTCGGCGGGTTTGCCGGGCTGTTCAAATTGAATGGCTTTCATCGAAAGGGTATGGGCCGGGGTTAAAATCTTTGATTAAACTTGCATAAAGATAGATTTTTCCTCTCCTAAACCTGCCGTTTCATGCATACCTCTCCGTTCCTTGGCGAACTCATTGGCACGATGGTGCTCATTTTATTAGGCGATGGCGTAGTGGCCAATGTGGTGCTTAAAGAAACCAAAGGCCATGCTAGCGGCTGGATCGTGATCACCACGGGCTGGGCTTTCGCCGTAACCATGGGCATCTTCGTGTCCCGCGCCTTCGGCAGTGTCGACGCTCACCTCAACCCCGCCGTGACGGTGGCGTTTGCCGTGGCGACTAACGATTACAGCCATATCGTTCCGTTCATCACGGCCCAGATGCTGGGGGCATTTCTGGGGGCTGTTCTGGTCTATATCATGTACTTACCTCACTGGAAAGTAACCCCCGACCCTGCCGCTAAACTAGCTGCTTTCTGCAACGCGCCCGCTATTCGGCAAACGGGCGCCAACCTCACGGGCGAGGCCATCGCCACGCTGGTGCTCATTATGGGCCTGGCGGGTATCTCGTCGAAAGCGCTGGGGGTACTGGCCATTGGCGTAGGCCCCTACCTGGTGGGCGTACTGGTCTGGAGCATTGGCCTGTCGCTGGGTGGCCCAACGGGCTACGCCATCAGCCCGGCGCGTGACCTGGCTCCACGCATTGCCCACGCCCTGCTGCCCATTCCCGGCAAAGGCTCATCGGACTGGCGTTATTCCTGGATTCCCGTCGTTGGCCCCATCATTGGTGCTATTTTGGGCGGGTTGCTCATCCGGGCATACACTTTATAAGTTTCATGTCTAAAGTCTAAGGTTTAAAGTTGGCTTACGCAGGAATACGCTCGCGTAAGCCAACTTTAGACCTTAGACTTTAGACATGAAATATACTTTATGCTCTTAATCCAGACCGATACCTATACCCTGCGCGGGTATGAATGCGACGCTTTCGGGCGGCTGAGTGTTCCGGCGCTGATGAACCTGATGCAGGAGTCGGCCAGCCTGAACGCGGTTGAATACGGCATTGGTATCGGTGATTTGCAGGTGCGGGGTTATGGCTGGATGCTCATGCGTTTTCAGCTCAGGATGCACCAGTACCCGCGCTTCGGCGACACCATCCAGGTGAGTACCTACCCCACGGCGGTCGAGAAGTATTTTATCTACCGCGATTTCCAGGTCACGGCACAGGACGGTACGCTGCTGGCCGAAGCCACCAGTACCTGGCTGGTTTTTTCGACCGAAAAACGGGCGATGGCCCCCCTGCCTGATTTCATCCGCCAGATACCCCTGCCCCCGGCCATCGGCCCCATGCCGAAACTGCCGCTGAAACCAACCTTTCAAACCCAGCCGTTCACGCCCACGCAGGAACAGACGGTGCAGGTGGGCTGGTTTAGTATCGACCAGAATCAGCACGTCAACAACGTAACCTACATCCAGTGGGTATTGGAACAGCTGGGTGATGACAGTACTGGTCACAACGCACTGGAAACGAGTGAGTTGGTCGAGATAGACGTGGTATACAAAGCCGAAACCCACTGGGGCGACCGCCTTCGTGTGCAGGCTGCTCCCGACAGCACGGGCGCGTTTTTGCACCGCATCATCGATGTTGAATCGGGCAAAGACGTGCTGCTGGCACGGAGCGTATGGGGGTTGGTTTAGTGCACTGCGTCGGCCAGGGATGATACCGCCCCACCTATAACCGACCGCCGGGCCATGATTTCGTCGTAGACACCATCCCAGAGGCCGATGCGTTTTTGGAGCGATTCGATGGTGGTTTCCTCTACCTCGCGCCATTTCTGGGCATCGTCGCCGCATAGGCTTTCGGTCATTTGCAACGCCAGGTGGCTATGGTGGTCGCCGTCTACCTCGATGTGCCGGTCGAGGTAGTATTTAAAGGTCGACATGCTTTCGGGAAACTTCGCGTTGAGGTCGCTCACGATAGACAGGAACATACCCGGAATGAGGTCTTCGCGCCCAAACGTAAACACCGCCGCCTGCAGGTATGGCTTCTGGCTGTTGATGACCTCGAAGGTAAACTCGACAAACCGGCGGGCCGATTCCGGGAAATTGGCGGCAGTGAAAGCCTGATCAAAATCAGCCGTGCGCCGGAGCGTATCGGTAAATGTGTTGATCTGGCCTGTGTCGGCACCTGACTGCTGCATGGCGTTCAGGTACAACTCGAAGTGGCTGAGGCGATTACCTGACTCATCTACATCCGATTCTTCGCCAATCACGATTTCATTAATGAGGTAGCGCGTATCGGCCGATCCCGTCGGAAACCAGGGTACGGTGGTGCAGGTAAGGTTGTTTTGCAGTGTTTTCAGCAGCGACATAAAGTCCCAAACGGCCACCACATGGTGTTGCATAAAGGTTCTCAGGTCGTCGATGTCTTCGATAACCGCATACACTTTATGGTTGATGATCTGCTGTCTCAGTGGCTCAATGGCCTGTTTTACTTTGTTGAGTTGGTTGTTCATCGTTGTGCCTCTCATACCACCCGATCAAAGGCGGGTGGGTTGGTTAGTAGCTATACGATAAACAGACGGCCCCCGGATTTGTGTTCATCAAACTACGCCTTCCACCCAAACCGGTACGCCATTCAGGGCGGCGTTGCCGGTGAGCGTGTCGGAAAAGGCTTCGTCGGTGAGGTCGTTGATGCTGGCTCCGGCATGTTGCTGAGCAATGTCCTGGCGGGTGCCGGGGCGATTGTGGCCATAGCCGTGGGGCATGCACACCACGCCAGGCATGATCTCGGTCGACACGTCGGCGGGAATCTCAATTTCCCCCACGCGCGACCGCACCCGGACGGGCTGCCCGGTGGTGACGCCAAAGCGGGCGGCATCGTCGGGGTGAATGAGCAGGGTGCAGCGGTTGCGGCCTTTCACCAGCACGCGGGCGTTGTGCATCCACGAATTATTGTCGCGGAGGTGGCGGCGGCTGATGAGCAATAACTGTGTGCTGGCGGGTTGGTCAGGCGCAATCGTTTCGGCAATAACCTGCTGGCCGAGAGCCGTTTGTGCGCGTGCTAGATCAGCCAGAAACAGGGCCGGGGCTGCGTTGATACGGTGGTCGGGCGTTTGCAGCCGGCCGGGCAGCTGCGACCGGAGCGGCCCCAGATCAATGCCGTGGGGGTTGGCCAGCAGATGGTCGAGGCTCAGCCCGGTCTGTCCATACGGCCCAAAGCGCAGTCCCTGGTCGATGGTTTTAGCGGGGTTTTGCAGGTTCCATTCCTCGCGCGGTGTACCGGACAACCGCAGCCGCAGGTTCTCGAAAATCTCCCAGTCATACATAGCCCCCTCCGGTTTGGGTACCATCGGTTCCGAATAGCGGGCCGTGTTGCGGATGGCCAGGACGTGGAAAGTGAGATCATAATTCGCCGTTTCGAGACCTGTCAGCGGGGGCAGGATGTAGTCGGCGTGGCGGGTGGTTTCGTTCAGGTAAATATCCACTGATACCATAAACTCCAGCCCTGCCAGCGCCTCGTCAACGCGGCGGCCGTTGGGTGTCGATAAAACGGGGTTACCGCAACTCGTGACCAGCGCCCGCAGTTGGCCCGGACCCGGAGTTTCGGCTTCTTCGGCGAGGCAGGCCACGGGAATTTCGCCCATAAACTCCGGCTTGCCACTCACCCGGCTCTGAAAACGGTTGTACTTGTTATAGGCTGACTTCGGCACACCTGGCCGGGCCGCCAGCGCGTCGATGGCAGGCGAGGTAAACAGCATGCCGCCGGGTTCGTCGAGGTGGCCGGTGAGCAGGTTCAGCACATTGACGAGCCAGAGGCACAGCCCACCAAACTCCTGCGTCGATACGCCCACACGACCATAGAGCGCGGCGCGGGGCGTATTGGCCAGTTCCCGCGTTAGCCGCCGGATGTCGCTGGCCGATACGCCCGTCACGGTAGCTACGGTTTCGGGAGAAAAGGGCATTACGGCTTCGCGGAGGGTATCTATGCCGTCGGTCACATCGGCAAGGCGCCCCACGTTCACGAGGTTTTCGGCGAAAAGCACCTGGGTCATCGCCAGCAACAGAAACACGTCGGTGCCGGGGCGGATGAACTGGTGTTCGTCGGCACGTTTGGCGGTTTCGGTATGGCGCGGGTCGATCACCACCACGCGTCCGCCGCGTTGCTGAATGGCCCGGAGGCGCGTGGCCACGTCGGGCGCGGTCATGATGCTGCCGTTGGAAGCAATGGGATTGCCGCCCATGATGATCCAGAAATCGGTGTTATCAATATCAGGAACGGGCATCAGCAGGGGGTGACCAAACAACTGCCAGGCTGCAAAATGGTGCGGAAACTGATCGACCGACGAGGCCGAAAACATGGTGCGCGTACCAATAGAGCGTACAAAGCCCGGCATGCTCAGAAACGAGCCCGAATTATGCACCGTGGGGTTACCCGCATACACCCCAATGCTGTTGGGACCGTGTTGGGTGCGCACCTGATGCAGCCGGTGGGCCACTTCGTCAAACGCCTGTTCCCAGCCGATCTCATGCCACGACACCTCACCGTGCGTTTCTACCCGTTTCAGGGGGCGGCGCAGGCGGTTGGGGTCTTCGTAAATGTCTTTGAGGGCCACTGCTTTCGGGCAAATATGCCCCCGGCTAAACGGATCGGCGGGGTCACCGCTGATGCTGACAACGGTACCGTTCTGGTGGGTAACGGTGAGGCCGCAGATGGCTTCGCAGAGGTTGCAGGCGCGGTAGTGGGTCTGGAGTTCCATAGTCTAAATGTACCACGAAAGGACCAGATCGTGCTATACCCCTACACGTAATCAATGACCGGGTGGCCCGTGTTGACCGATTGCCAAACAAGATTGTCCCAAAAACAAAGGCTCATTGGCTAATGGACTGTGATGTTTGTGGCCGTACCAGTGCACGTATAATGTCGCTGCATTTTCGCCTGTATCACGTTCCGCTAAACCACCAATTCGATGAAAGTCAATCTATTAGCTTCAATTATCCTGGTCCTTATGATCGCCCTTTCGCTCGTTGCCGGCTGTGATACCGTCAGCACCACCGAAACACAACCACCCGCCGATACGTTGCTGGCTATCACCAACCCGCTTTTTACCATTGCCCCCACTGACTACAGCACACTGGCCGAGCGATCTATTAACCACCTTGCCGCGTTTGATTTTAGCGCCTGGGAAGCCACCCTGGCTGATGATGTAGCGTATGATTTTCCGGACGGCGATCAGAACACACGCACCAAACTGCTGGGAAAGGCGACTGTCGTAAACTGGTGGCGAAACTTCCGGCACCAATCGGGTATCGAGTCGATGACAATGTCTGAGTTCAACCACTTCCCGCTCAAGGTGACAGGACAAGCCAAAGGGGGCGCCTCAACGGGCATCTACGTGTTATCTTACTTCACCAACGCGCTGGTTTTCCGGGGAAAAGCCACGGGGGTCCGCATGAATTTTGTTTTGCATTTCAACGCTGAAAAGAAAATTGATCGCTACGTAACGTATTACGACCGCACGCCAATCATTGCGGCGATGGGTGGTCGTAATCTGCTGGCCGAAGTGAAGTTGAAAAAGTAGGGGAAGGCAAACCTGAACTGACCCGGAAACAGTACACATACGTTGCCGTTAGCTTTTGGCTATATGCTAACAAAGATTATTAGTCGATCTGCAGCTTATACGATGGTCATGCTGCTTATTTATTATTTGCTTAATGCAACCATGAGCGGCACTGTTTGGGCGGATATGGTAATCAGCAAATCGGCGTTGACGGTTGAATATTGTGAGTTCAATGATGTACGTCGATTTTTTCACCAATCGATGAATACATATTCCAATCTGGTGTACTTCTTTTTTGGCGTATTCGTCTGTCAGCTTGCCCGATACGATCAGAAAAATGGCACCTTACAGGCGCCTAACCGGATGCAGGCATTTCCGGGGTTGTCATGGCTATTGGGTGCGTGTTTTATTTATTTGAGCTTCGGGAGTGCCTTTTTCCATGCTTCGCTGACGTGGGTCGGGCAACGCGTCGACATGAATGGTACCTATGGCCTTAGCCTGACGCTGCTGTGCATGGCACTGTATCACGTTTTTTACAAAATAGATTTTTCGGCTAATGCGAAGCGCTGGGCTATTGCCATTGTTTCGCTATCCATTTTGCTGTTTTATGAAATCGCCCTACTTGTTTCCAGCAGTATTTTGTTACCCGTTTTAATATTGACGACCTGGCTATTGATTATCATCAATTACATTCAGTTTCGACGTGAGCGGTCTGTTCTTTTTGCTATTTCCAGCCTGGTGTTCATTGTTGTTGCGCTGAAAATCAGAACGCTGGATGTGCAGAAAATCGGCTGCGATCCGCACTCACTGTATCAGGGCCATTCGGTCTGGCACTTGCTGGCGGGGTTGAGTAGCTTTTGTACCTACGCCTTTTTCAGATTTACGCCTCCCCCCAAAACCACCTTCTGACTCCCGCTGACCATGGACTATCATCTAACTTTACCCATCCGTTATTGGCTAACAATCCTCATGGTGCTGACTGTCTGTTCGTTACAGGCGCAGCCTAATCAGTCTGTCGAGGCAACAGCAAGCCAGTTTTTAGCTACGCTAACCCCCGACGAACTGGCAAAAACCACCTACGCTTTCACCGACACCACGCGGCGAAAATGGACCAACCTCCCCGTTGGGCTGGTACCTCGCGCCGGCATCGAATATGGAGCCCTGTCAGACAAGAGTCGGATGGCGTTTCACCGGGTGCTGTCGTCGCTGCTCAGCTCGCAGGGTTATCTGAAGGTTACGAGCATCATGGCCCTCGACGATATCCTGAACACCCTTTATCAGCAGGCGTTTGATGCGGGTAAGATTGATCAGAAAACCCTCACCATGACCCAGAATCTGAAGTGGGCCCATGGCCATTTCTACATTTCTATCTGGGGCAAACCGCAGAGCAAAGACCCGTGGGGACTTAATTTTGGCGGTCACCACATAGCCTTGAACATTACGGTTAGGGATAATGACGTGGTGACGTCGCCGCTTTTTTATGGCACTGATCCCTCGGAGGTAAAATCATCGAAATACGCTGGCCTGCGGGTATTGAGTAAGGAAGAAGACTACGGTTTTCTGCTCATCAACGCCCTCACGGCGGGGCAGCAGGCCAAGGCGATACTAAAGCAGAACGTACCCAAAGACATTATCACCTCGCCCCAGGCTAACCAGCGTATCACGAGTTACTACGGCATTTCGGCGGCTGAGTTCACCGCCGATCAGCAGGCTATCCTGACGATGCTGCTTGGGGAATACATTCACAATTTCGAGCACCAGACGGCGCATCGGCTGTATGACAAACTCCTGAAAACGGGCCTCGACAAAGTGTATTTCGCCTGGGTAGGTAGCCTCAACAACAACAAACCGCACTACTACATCATCAACGCTCCCGATTTTCTGATTGAGTATGACAACGTAGGTTTTCAGAATGACGGCAACCACATCCACGCCATTCTCCGCGAAAAAGGCAACGACTTCGGCGACGACCTGCTCAAACGGCACTACGCCGAAGCGAAGCATTAAATACCAAGTTGTCAGGCTGTGCTATGCTGCTCAGCATTAGTTTTAACAAAAAAGACCACGGCAACGTGGTCTTTTTTGTTAAAACTAATAGCCGCCCATTCAGTACGTTTCATAGGTAAACTCTTCAGAGTTACCATCGTTGTAAACGATTTTTGTTACCAGACCGTCACTATTATATGTCAATTGTGCGTCAGTTGTACGGTTGTTCTGATTGAACACTTTGACGGACGAATCGCTGAACCGTTCGCTAATGTCGAAGGGTCTATTTAATGCATTGATGTTACCTGAAAAGTTAGCAGTGTAATCTGGTGATGAAATAGAAAAAGCAGCAAAGCCAAATAGGCCTTTATATGGATTCGGACTAGAATCGTAGGTGTAGGATTTACCATCTATTGCCGTTGCGTTGCTACCGGTAAATGAATAATTTTCAGTCCTGCTTCCAACAACTACGTTATTATCAAGCCTCGTAGTGATACGCGAAGAAGGAGTAGTGCTGTTGCCATTATATATAAAATCATAAATTACTCTGTCTTGCTGATAGGCATTGAGCCTCATTCTGATCAATCTATTTTGGCTATCAAAATAATAGCTCATGGCAAAATTATTAACCCTTTCCACGAGTCCATCAGCATAAAATTGATAGTCAGTTTTGGGATAAGTGTAATGAACAGCCCTAGTGCCAAAGCTTTCCCTACTTGTGTAATCTGGTGTGCTATATGATGCTAACCGGCCATTACTATCGTAGGTCAATACGAATGGGCCATCAGCAGGTGTTTTACTGTTGCCAAGCGTAGTGTATGCAATCGTTTTGACCCGGAACCGGGCGGCGGGTGTGGGCTGATCGCGGTGGTCGGTGCAGGTCAGGGCTGTGCTGAGGATAAATAACAGCAGCAGGTAGCTAGCAAGTGAAATTTGTTTCATAACGAGGTGAATTGGTCCATTTAGGTGGACTAAACATAGCCATTCAACCTGATGAGTGACATTGTCGCCGTTATCTAGTACACCAAAATCTATTTATTGGTATTGTTCAGGGCAGGAAAAGAGCCATGCCGCTTTCTTTCGCCGATAACAGCCTACCAGTCAGTGCATAAGTTGAGTATAAGGCACAGGTATGGGTATTTTTCCAGTGCCTATATGCCTATCCTATGACAACTATTCTGGTGGTTGACGACGAGCCTGACCTTGAGCCGCTGTTGCTGAACTGGTTTCGGCGAAAAATCAGAGACTCGACCTATGTGTTTCACTTCGCCCACGATGGGTACGAGGCGCTGGCCCTTTTGCAGCAGGAGCCGACAATTGATCTGCTGCTGCTCGACATTAACATGCCCGACATGGATGGCCTCACGCTGCTGGCCAAACTTCCCGCCCTAAACCCGTTTTTGCTGGTGGTGATGGTGTCGGCCTATGGCGATATGACCAATATTCGCGCAGCCATGAACCGGGGGGCGTTTGATTTTGTGTGCAAACCCATTGTCTTTACCGACCTTGACATCACCATCGAGAAAACGGCCCGGCAGGTTCGGCAACGTCGTGAGGCGCACCAGCTAAAGGTCATCGATGAGCTGAAAACGCGGTTTTTCGATAACATCACCCATGAGTTCAGAACGCCCCTCACCCTGATTCTGGCCCCGGTTGAGCAACTGCTGAAACGCTTCCGCGACTCGGCCGAGTTACAGCATAGTCTGGGAATTGTAGAACGCAACGCCCGGCAGCTGCTGCGGCTCATTAACCAACTGCTGGATCTGGCCAAGCTGGAATCGGGGCACCTGACCGTGTCATTGCAGGCGGGTGATCTGGGTGATTTTGTGGGGCAGATCGTGCGGGCATTTGAACCCATGGCGCGCGAGAAAAACCTGACCCTGACTTACGAAAATGAACTGACGGACTTCTATACGTTCGACGCCGACAAACTGGAGCAGGTTGCCCATAACCTGATTGCCAACGCTCTGAAATTCACGTCGGCAGGGCAGGTTATGGTTCGGTTGAGCCAGGAGGCGATGGTGCAGCTCACGGTGACAGACACAGGTATTGGCATTGTTCCCGAAAAGCTGCCCTACATTTTTAACCGGTTCTACCAGGTTCAGGAGCCGGACGTCAAAGGTCGTGCCCCCTCACACCAATTTGCCAGCCCCGGCACGGGTATTGGTCTGGCGTTGGTAAACGAACTGACCGAGCTAATGGGTGGACGCGTCAGCGTGAGCAGCGTGTCGACCCGGGCGGAAACAGGCCTGTCGGGCACCACGTTTACGGTGGAACTACCCCTGTCGAAGGTTCATGAAGAAACAGGTAATGACCCGCTTATTCGGCCGTTGTTGCCTGTGGCCGAGGTCGTTGCGTTGATACGGCCTTTGCATGGTACGGCTGAAAGAGAATCTACCACTACCGAAAAACCGCTGGTGCTGGTGGTGGAAGACAATGCCGAACTGAATGCCTTTATTGCCGGCGAACTGGCCGATAGCTACCGGATACTGACTGCCTTCACCGGCGATGAAGGCTGGGCGCTGGCGCAGGCCGAACTGCCCGATCTGGTGCTTTCCGACATTATGATGCCCGGTCTGGATAGACCCGGTCTGGATGGACCCGGTCTGGACGGCTATCAACTCACGCGCCGACTAAAAACCGACCCCGCCACCGACCATATTGCGGTGGTACTACTGACGGCCAAAGTTGCTCAGTCCAGCCGGATGGAAGGCCTTGAAGAAGGGGCCGACGACTACATTGGTAAGCCCTTTCACGTAGACGAACTGCGCCTACGAATCCATAACCTGCTGGCCCGGCAGCAAGCCCTGCGGGCGCATTTTCAGCAGCAGCTCAGCCATCCCAACGAACCGATCAGCCCGGAAACAGTGGCAGACAGCTTCATCAGGAACCTGTATACGCTCATTGAGAAACACCTGGACGACAGTCAGTTTCGGGTTGATGAACTGGCCCAGGCCGTGGGTATGAGCCGCCGGACGCTGCACCGCAAACTGGCCTCAGTAACCAGCCTGAACGTGACCGATTTCATTCGGCAATATCGTCTGAAACGGGCGTGTGAACTGCTCCGGCAGGGGTATAACGTGTCGGAAACAGCCTACATGATTGGCTACGAAAGCCCGTCTCATTTCAGTACGGTGTTTCGGGAGTTTTTTGGGAAAACACCAACCGTTTACGTAGAAGGCTGAACACTGACCCAAACCCAAACGGATTTGGCCGAAAAACGAACGGGCAAATTTGTTGACTAACAGACCTTTGTCCACTTCATTGGCTACCAGACATGACCGCGCCATTCGCCATTTTTCCGAAGCGCCACGCCTTCCTGATTGGGGCGCAGGCCTATACCGATCCGGGCGTTCGGACGTTGAAAACACCCGCGCAGGACATTAAACTGATGGCCGGTGCGTTGGCCGCGTATGGTTACGAAATCCACAGCTACCCCGACCCCGACCACGCCACGTTTGTGCAGGCCATAGAAAGCATTGCCAGCCTGGACCCCGACGGTGAAGCCCAGATTGTGATTTACTATGCCGGTCACGGCGTAGCGCTGACGCAGCAACCCGCCGACGGCCCGCCCATCTACGGCGGCTACCTGCTCCCCGTAGATGCCCGCCGCGAACGGATGGCCGACACCGCCATTTCCATGCAATGGCTGGCCGATCAGGTGCTGCACCTGAACGGAAAACAGGTGCTGCTCATTCTGGATTGCTGTTACGCCGGGGCGGTGCGGCAGGCAGCGGCGGGCTTTCGGGGGGCGTTTGAGACCGAGGCGGAAGAGACCATCAGTCAGGAAGATTTTGGGCATTTTACACGCTACCGCGCTAACCAGATCTTTACGTCGTCGGCGCATAACCAGCAGGCACTAGATCAGTACATTGGCAACGACATTGGTGATGATCAGTTTGTTACGTCGCCTTTTGCTACGTTGCTGGCTCGTGCGTTGGGTGATGGCGAGGCCGACACCAACCACGATGGCATTGTTACGATCAACGAATTACAGGACTACATCCAGCAACGGCTGGCAGCAGCGGCGGCTAGTCAGGACCACGAACAGACCTCGTGTCTGTTTGCGTTTTCGAGCCACGAAGGCGGCGAGTTTGTGTTCCTGGCGCCATCATTCAACCCCGCCTCGCTGAGTACCCGGCAGCGCATCAATCCCTACAAAGGTCTGGACTCGTACAAACCCGAAGACAGCACGTTTTTCTTTGGGCGCGACGAGGCCATCCGCGACCTGAACAAATTGCTCGACGCCACCAATTTTGTGGTGGTCGTGGGGGCGTCGGGAACGGGCAAATCGTCGCTGGTGATGGGGGGTATTCTGGGACCACGCAAACGGGCGGGGACTACCTACGCCATCATGCGGCCCGGCAAAACGCCGATGGTTGAACTGGCCAACGCCCTGAAAGATCCGCCCCCAGTGCTCCTGATCGACCAGATGGAAGAGCTGATTACGCAGGCTACAAACCGTTCCGACGACCAACTTACAGTGTTTTTTGGCGAACTGACCCGTTTTCTGCAAAGCCCCGCCGGGGCGCAGACCAAGGTGATGGCCACGGTGCGGATTGAATTTGTGCCGCAGTTTAACCCGCAGGAACGGTTCTGGAAAACCGCCACCCAGCAGTACACCATTCCGGTGCTGGACGTGGAGGCGCTGGAAGAAATCATTATACGGCCGGCCCTGCAAACGGGTATGTTTTATTACCCCGAAAAGGAAACCGTAGCCCGCATCATCGAAGACTTCCGGCATTATCCCAACGCCCTGCCGCTGCTGTCGTTGGCCCTGAATGAACTCTACGAAACAGCCAAAGACCGGCCCGAACGTACGATTTACGAGAAAGATTACGTGGGCATCGGGCAGATTCTGGAGGATAAAGCCGCCGCCATCGTCGCGCCGTTTTCGGCCAGCATCGACTTTTTTCGTGATCTGCTGCTGCGGTTTGTGGCGTTCCAGGGTGGTGAATACGCCCGCCGGCGGGTGGGTACTAACGAACTGGATTTTGGTCCGCAACAACCTCTGTGCGACCAAATCCTGACCGCCATGACCGACAACCGACTGGTTTCCGGGCGCGACGTGAAGGCGGGCGATGGGTATTACGAACTAACCCACGAAGCGCTGATTAACTCCTGGAGTACGTACCGGGGGTGGATTCGGGCGGCGGGACCGGCGCAGTTGGTGCAGCGTGAAAGCCTGACCGAAGCCAGTTCGCGCTATACATTATCAGGTCGTGACCGGGACGTGGCATGGGGTAGCACGGCGTTGCAAAATCTACTCCGGGCAAGCGGCCATCCGCCAAGGCGGGCATGGCTGTTGCGCACCTTTGCGGGACAGTTTGGGCGATTAACCTGGCTTACGGGCCCGGAAAGGGCTTTTCTACGAAGTAGCTTCGGTATTGTGCGGCAAAATAAGCTATCGCTGGTGGGGCTGGGTATGCTGATCCTGGCGGGCATTGGCGTGGTGCTTTTTCTGCAAAGTCAGGACGGCTACGGGCGGTTACTGAGCAATGCCCGCTACGCCGAGTCGCGGAATGAATACCGGACGGCGCAACAGACCTACCTCGCCGCCGACACGCTGGCCAACCGCGACCCGTTTCTGCGGACGGGCCGTCGGTTTCTGCGCGTCAACCCCGATTCGCTGCTGACGATGGCTGATCTGGCGAAACAGCGCGACCGGCTTTATTCGAAACTATGCCTGCAACTGGAACAGGCCGACACGCTGGCTAACAATACCATACTGCTGTTGGGAAGTCGCAATGGCCTAACCAGCAACGGGATGGGCGTGGCGCAGGCGTGCCGGTCATTCGGGCAGTTTATTCAGACTGATGCGCTTTACCGTTCCCTCGACGACAGCCTGCACCAACCCCGCACCCGGAATCTGCTGGACGTGGGCACCATTGGGCGGCTTCAGAAGCGGGCGCAATTAGGCTATCAGGTCACGACGGTGTTGCGCGAAAACCTGCTGGCCACCTGCCGCGAAGTGCAGGAGGGCTATCAGCTAAACGGCCAACCCGACCTGGCAAAGCAGTATTTGAGCTTCGGCAACGCGCTGGAAACCTACGCCCGTACAATACACCATCGGCGGGAAGAAGCCATTGCCGGAACCTCGATGTATGATCGGTGATGGGGGGTTTACTGTTGCTTCGCGCTGGTCGCCCTTCGACAGGCTCAGGGTGACAGGGCACTAGAGCAATCTTCCTAACTTGATTCAACGCCATTGTCACCCTGAGCCTGTCGAAGGGCGACCAGCGCGAAGCAACAGTAAACCCCCCATCACCTTGAAAACCCTCCTCTTCCTTCTCCTGGCCCCCTTCTTCGCGGTTGCCCAACAGACGGACAACCGGGAGAGCGCGGATTTCTGGACCACCAAAGGCGACCGGCAAATGATGGCGGGGCATTATGCTGAGGCGTATTCGGCGTTTCAACTGGCACGGAGCCTTGGTGCGCCTGACATGGCCGCGAAGATGGAACTGGCTAAAAAATACAATATCAACAGCATTCAGTTTCGGGCGCTCCTTGCCGAAGCGCGGGTTCAGGCCGCCACTGACCCCACCCAAAGCCTGCGCCTGCTGGAATATGCCCACCAGAAATTTCCGGATAGCACCTCGCTCCTGAAAGTTATTGGTGAGGTAGCCAACCAGCCCCAAAACTGGTATTACGCCCTCCGCGCCGACAGTATTCGGGCGTCGCCGACGTGTACGTACCTGCTGGCCCATAGCGACAAAAGCCGCCTCTATTACCGTCGGGGCGATTCGCTGACGCTGGTATACACGTTTTCGGAGCGGCCTCGAATTCATTTCTTCTCGCCCGACGAACGCTACCTGTTTGTGGCCACCGGCGAAACATGGCAGGGTAGTTTGATTGCCCTGCATGGCCCTAAAGTGGATTCGCCCCGGGCGTTTGGTGGGGCGGTCAGGAGCGTGCGGTTTTCGCCCAATACCAACCACGGGTCGTGGCTGCTGGTGAACCGCTACAACCGGGGGGCCTACCTCCACGACCTGCAAGCGGCTGACCCTACCGTGGGCCTGGCAAAATTTCCTGACAAGGATATGCACGAATGCCTGTTCTCGTCTGGCGGTCAATACCTGACCACCCCAAAAGGACTGGTTGTGCTGGCCCCCCATCAGTTGCAGTTCATGAAGCCGATGGGTAGCCTTAGCTGGACCCGATATGGCAACTTTAAGGGCTATTTTTCAGCCGACGACCGCCACCTGTTGCTGGTGGATCGTGCCGCGTTTATTGGTGCTCCCGAAAATGGCATATCGGACTTGGGGCTGACTTTATATGCCATGACTACGGCTCAGGGCGATACCATACGACCACTACTGACCGGGCTGGGGGCTGTAGCACTGACACCCCGCCGCTTGTGGACGCCTTTTTCCAATGATGGGCGCTACCTGTTTACCAGCACCACCCAGCGGGGGGGTGGCGACATACGCTACTTCGACGGCAGCGGTTGGTCCCTGCTGCAACAAACGCGTGATGCCGCCCCAAAACCAGCCGACAGCCTGACGAAAGTGCAGCCGCAGTCAGTTCGTTTTTCGCCTACCAATCAGTTGCTTACGCTGGAAGAACAAGCCGAAAAAAAGGTGGTGGTCCGTTTGTGGCAACTCGACGGGCCGCATCAACGGCTAATCCATGAGTTCGACGGGAAAACGTCTATTCGTGAGGACGTTTTTTCGCCCGATGGCCATTACCTGCTGTCGCACCACACCAATGCTGATTACCTGTGGCGCATTGAATCCGATACGGTCATGCTGGTACACCAATTTGCCAAACCCGTTCGGCAACCCAATGTACTCGACGAAAGCGGCTGGCCACTGGAATCGGCCTGGTTTTCGCCTAAAAGCGGGTATCTGATTACCTACAGTGGCGCCACCCAGGATGCCGACAGCCTCTGGAAAATCGGTCCGTGCGGGCTGGTGCCGGTGTATGGTTTCAGCACACGACTTAAGGCAGGCAGCACCGTCTTTTCGCCCGACGAACGCTTGCTGATCACTGAAGGCAGCGGCATCCAACCCGCCATGGCCTGGCCCATTGCCGCACAAATTCCGCTGATCTCAGCCCAGTTGACGTCGGCTACCGAAGCCCTTTTTTCGCCGCAGGGCAATGTATTACTTACGCATAAGGCGTCGGCAGATGCGCAAAAGGCGGTCGGTACCCTTTGGCAAACGACAGACCAGCAACTGCATCCGCTGCGGGCGGCCCTCACGTTAACAACGGTCAATAACTGCCAGTTTTCGCCCGACGGGCGCTACCTGATGGCCTCGGATGCAATGCAATGGGGCCAGGCCGAAACAGCCCTGTACCGGGTGAATACAGACCGGCTGGATTTACTCCGTCGCTACAGCACCAGTCAGCCACGTTTTATACTCTCAGAAGGTAATGTACGGTTCGTCACCTACCAGACGGGCCTGTTTTCGCCCGATGGCCGCCAGTGGCTACAGACTAATCAGGAGTGGGCTGCGCCACCGGGAACACTGCCCAACGGAGCGGGCTTCCCCCCAGTCAGCCGCCCCGATTCGCTTTGGCAACTGGATAGGCCAACCCCGGCAACGCCTATCCAACTAGCCTACGGAAAAGCCAGCCGGGTGGTTAACAGGCAGGTTGTCAATACGGCGGGCTATTCCATTTTTCAACGATGGCACATCACGCCCGCTGCCCTATTTTCGCCCGATGGCCGCCTGCTGATGACCCGCGAACGGGATGACCTGCTGATCTACCAGACAAACCCGATGGATCGCCTCAGGACATTGCACATCAGGCAGTCTGGCTGGCCCTTCGACGTCTCGGCGGCGGGCGATTACTGGCTCATGAAAAGTCAGCGGTTGTATTACACACCGCCGCACACCCAAGGCACCCCCACCGACACCAACGGTATCGAACCCGATTTCCGGGTGGATTCGCCGGTTGGATTAGACACCGTCCGGCTCTGGCGGCTGACCAAAAACCGGGCGGGCCTGCCCGGCTGGAAGCCACTAGGCGCCTTTAGTACCTTTTATGAAGGCCTGAATAATGGCTGGCAGGGCAGTCGGCGGCAAAGCTTGTTTTCGCCAACCGGCAATTACCTTTTGCTGCCCACCACCCAGCCGGGTCTGACCACACTCTATACCATGAGCGGCGATGTACCCCGGCCCGTACTCACTCTGAAGGCGCAGTTACTCACGGCGGCTCACCTGCCTGCGTCCCCCCAAAACGGGTGGGACGTGGCCCTGCTCTACACCACCACGGCGGCCCAAACCTCCCTGCTGCGGCATGGCCCGGCGGGGTCACGGACCACCTCACTGGGGTTTGGCCTGCTGTTGCATCCCCCCCGCGCACTGGGTACCACGGCCTGGTGGGTGCGCAAAAAAGATGAGGGGCAGCAAACCGTTGAACTGCTCGACCTGGTGTCGGCCCGGACGCTGGTGCAGGTGCCGTTTGGGTCGGTGCTGGACGTGGCCGTGCGCCCCAACGGCAACGCCTGGGTGGTGTCTACAACGGGCGCGCGGCTGGTGCGGTCGCCGAATGAGGTGCTTAACTGGCTGAAAAAAGCTCCCATAGCACCGTTGCAGGCAGGGTTGCGGCAAGTATTTGGGTTCTTGTAGCACCACCTCACCGCAGGACTGCTCCACGTAAAAAATAAATTACAATTAGCAGCTGATTGTCAATAAATTAACCAATTCACTTACGCCCATGACTACTTCAGAAACAACTCCCAAACTATATGCCCTGCTGGTGGGCGTGGGTGCCTACGAACGCGTACGTCAGCTACGCGGACCCGTCGGCGACGTGCAGGTGCTGACGAAATACCTACAAAACCAGACCGATTTTGACCTGAAACTGCTGGCCCTGACGGATCAGCAGGCAAACAAAAAGGGCATTATCAACGGTTTTCAGAACCATTTGGCGCAGGCCGGTCCTGCCGACACCGTGCTGTTTTACTTCTCCGGCCACGGAGCGCAGGAGGCCGCCGACACTGCCGTTTGGGATGACGAAGCCGATGGTCAGCTTGAATGCCTGGTGTGTCATGACGGGGGGACGGTCAACCCCTGGGAGTTTTTGTTGGCTGACAAGGAAGTCCGCTATTTGCTTGGCCCCGTTTGTGCTACCGGTGCCCATGTGGTCGTGATGGCCGACTGCTGCCATGCCGGCGATAACACCCGCGCCGTTGATTTGCTGGCGATGGTCCTGCCCGATCAGGATGTGCGCGAACGTCGCCTGACCGAACCCGCCCCCCGCCGCCCTTACGAAGGATTTATTTTCCACGAAACGCTGCCCGCCGCCGAGATTCAGACGAAGGGGCTGGACGTGGTGATGCCGCAGGGGAATCATGTTCAGTTTGCCGCCTGCGAATCGGAAGAGTTGGCAGAGGAATTTAACGGCGAAGGCATTTTCACGAAGAACCTGCTGGCGGTGCTCAATGCCACCCACGGGCAGGTGTCGTACCGCGACCTGCACAGCCGGGTGCGGCAGTACATGCGGTTCGGCTATGAACAACGCCCCCGCGTCTATGTGCCTGACGGGCAGGATGCTGCGGTGCTGGAACGGGGATTTTTGAACCGTCAACTGGAACAGAACGCCCTGACTGTTTCCGCCACGTTCAACCCGCAAAAAGGCTGGCTGCTCGACGTAGGGGCCATTCATGGCATGGCCTCCCGCCCCGCCGACGGGGCTATCTCGCTCTACGATGCCGCCACCAAAACGGCTTATCCCGCCAGCGTCAAGCAGGTTGGTGCCGACTATACAGTGCTCACCGTGGCGGATGACGTGGCGGCGAAGCTCGACCAAACGGCGGTGTACCGGACTACGGTGGCGGGCCTGATGAGCCAGCCCGTCCGGCTGCACATGGTCAACCACGGTGGCCCCTCTGCCGACCAAACCGATCTGCTGCAACGGCTTATGAGTCGCCCAAAGTTGGATGGGCAAGCTGGCAAACCGGAGACCGTATTTGTAGCCGAAGACGACGAAACCCGCGCCGATTATACTCTCCACGTACGCAATGGCCTCTTTTATATCACCAAGCCCGGCGACGAAAATCGGCCCCTTATTCGCCCACTCCGCGCCGATAACGCACAGGCGATTGCCATCCTGGCCGATTACCTGCACCACCTGAGTGGGTGGCAGTATCTCAAAAACCTGCATAACTCTACCGTCAGCGAACCTGTGTTGGCCGTGGAATTGACCCTGGCCAATGCCGCGCCGCTCACCATCACCGACCCACACACGGCCCCCATTCCGGTGGTTTTTTCGGAGCAGGATGGCAAATGGAGTACCACGCTGGCTATTAAACTAACCAACCCCGCCAACCAGCCGGTGTACTGCACAGCCCTGTATCTATCGCGTGATTTCATGGCCTTTCCCGACTTTTTGCCCACCAACTGCCGGCTGGAGGCGGGGCAGAGCGTAACGCTTGGCGCGGCCAGCAAAAAGGTCCCCATGGGTCGTCAAAGCACCATCCGACTGGGGTTGGAGGAGGTCGTCCGGCAGTATAACTGGCCGGGTTCAACGGAACATATCAAGCTGCTGGTCACCACCGATCCGCTGTCGGAAACCACGCTGGCGTTACTGACTATGAGTGCGTTACCGTCGCCCCCGGTGCTTACCGATAAACTCCGGCCTACCGATGCGCGCGGTGGGTTCGACCTGTTTGATGACGAAGCAGAACCCCTGCCCGACTGGAGCACACAGACGCTTACACTGCAACTGACGAACCCACTCTATAACACCGTCCGGGCCGAAGAACTGAGCCAGATGCTGGCCCCACCCCCCGACGCCCAGCACGAAGACATCATGGCCGATTTTGCCCTGGGCCTCTACTACGAGCCTGACCTATCGAACCCGATGGCGCCGGGCCTGAAACTGCGCGAAGGTATCCACGTCATTGAACCCGACGCCGGGCAGCGCGGGCTATGGACCGACCTGACGCTGGCCGTAGCCAACGGGGTGGCTAAACGGGTGCGGAACCGCCAATATGAACAAAGTCTGATCCGTTACCCTGACCGGCTGCGGATTGTGGCCGAGGGCGATTCGTGGTTTCAGTACCCGTTTCTGCTGCGCGACATTCTCGATTATCTCGGCGGCGTATATAACGTCTACAGCGTGGCGGCGGCGGGGGCCACGCTGGAAGACTACCTGAAAGACAGTACGTTTCTGGAGTCTATTGACCAGGTAAAACCGGCGTATTTTCTGCTCAGCGGTGGCGGCAATGACCTGCTCGGTGAAGCCTTTGCGGGCCTCATCCGCACCACACCCGATGCGGACCAAACGGGGGCCATTCGCTACTTTACCGATGCCTTCGCTACCACGTTAACGACTGTTTGTGAGCGCTATAGGCGTATTTTGCGGCTGGTGAACCTGGGTCATCCCAACGTGAAAATTATTGTGCATGGCTACGACTATGTCATTCCAAGAGGGACCGATGCGTCGCTGCCCGGCACGAGTAGCTGGATGGGCGACGTGTTGAATGACCGGGGCGTTATGACCGAAGCCGACCGCGAAAGCATTGCCCGGTTTATTATCGACTCGTTCAACGATGCACTGAAAAAAGTAGCCGCCGAATACCCCAACGTGACCTACCTCGACCTGCGCGGCACGGTGCAGCGAACAGCCCGGCTGGCCGACTACTGGTACGACGAAATCCACCCCAACGACAAAGGTTTTCTGAGCCTGTCCACGAAGTTTATTGAGGTCATCTCCGGCAAAAAAACGCCGCAGAACGCACCAAAAACGCCCACGATATCGGGGCCCGGTTCGGTTCGTGCGGTGGCAGACCAGCCCTCCCCGGCCCGCGAAGCAACACCCCCAACGGCTGCCCAATCTACCCCCGTGACCCGCTGGCCGGCCGCTTTTCTGCAAACCAAGCGTGGCCTGGGCGACCCCCTGGCCGATGAGGTAATCACAACTTTACTAGCTGATAATCAGAAAGGTGAGGTAGACCAGATCTTCCAGATGCTGGTGCGCAACCGGCAGTTTCCCAACCCGGCGTTTGATGTCCTGCCCGATAAGGTGAAGCAGGTGGTGGAAGGCTATTTCGTGCAAACGCGCCACCTGCCCGCCTACGCCGAGCCGTTTAAGCTGATGGTTGCCGCCGACGTGTTTACGCAGCACGGCCCGAAAATTTTGCTCATCCTGCTCTGCAAATCGCTGCCCACCTGCTACACCTGCTGGCGGGGTGCCAAAGTACTCTACCGCACCGGTCGCCTGCGGGCACATGACGGAAGCCTGGACGCGTTCAGCCGACGCCTTATGGAAACAGCGCAGTTTGTGGTCGATATGATGACAACGAACAATTTCGAGCAGGACGGAACCGCCATCGTGGCCACCCAAAAAGTGCGGCTCATGCACGCCACGATCCGCCATTTTGCGCAGGAGCGTAACTGGGATTCGGCGGCCTTTGGTGTACCCATCAACCAGGAGGACCTGGTGGGTACATTGCTGTCGTTTGGCGTGGTGATCCTGGACGGGCTGGCGCAACTGGGCATCACGCTCACGCCCGAACAACGCGCCGCCTACCTGCACCTGTGGCGTGTGGTGGGCCACATGATGGGTATCGACGAAGACCTGCTGACCGACGACGAGGATGAATGCCGCGCCCTGATGGAAGCCATCCTGGCCCACCAATCGGGTCCCTCCATGGAAGGTGCCGAGCTGACACAGGCCTGTATTGAGCTGATGAACAGCAAGTTGGTAATTGGTCCGCTGAAACGGCTCACTCCCTCGTTTGTGCGCTTTTTTGTGAGTGATTCCCACGCCGACATGCTGGGTGTAGCCCCTGCTGAATCGGATAACTCGTTCATTATGAAGACCGTACAGTGGTTCGACAATAGCGTACGCGGGCTTGACAACACCAACCTGCTGATGGCGGCCATGGGCCGGGCGTTCAGCAGCAACCTCATCGGGCAGATTCTGGCCTTCACCAACGCCGCCAAAAACGAACAGTTTTACCTGCCCTCGGCCCTCACCGACCGTTGGGAAGCCAACATGCCCGATTTCCGCGTGCCGCCCCTGGAACACATCGCCGACGTGATCAGCTACCTCGACAAAGTGGCACGGCAGTTTCGGTCGCAGAACAATCCGATGGGCTATTTCTGTGCTGTCTATAAGCTGGTTACGCAACGGGTGGCTGAGGGTATCCGGATCGGTTTATTTGCCAATCCCGTTGAGATGGAGCAGGTAGATGTGGCGTTCAGTAACCGGTATTTCACGGCCATCAATCACTTTTTCGACGGCGAAAAAGCCACCGGCCCCTGGCAGGTGACGATTGATGCGGCTCAGACAACCATCACCACCGATCAGCATATTTTCGCCGCTGCCAGCGCGCATATTGCCTTCGACTTACCCATTGTGATGGCCGACGTCTACGCCGGAAAAGACCTCGATGCGTTCACGGCTGATTATAACAAAATGAACGACCTCTTCGACGGCATGTTCGACCAGATGAACGACAACATTGGGCGTATTTTCAAACCGTTTGGCGCGGCAGTAGAGCACTTCGCCGAGGAGTTGAAAGCAAAAGAACGCGCCGCCATGCAGCAAAGCCGGACTGTAGCGTGGCAAAAAGCCAAACAACTACTTCAGGCCCAGACCGACATTGAACGGCAGCAACTTATAGCTACGCTGGAAGCCGAAGCTACCGCCGCCGGTAAACAGATTACCGAGCCACCCGCCCTGCTACGCATTCCGCTTGAACTGATTGCTAAAAGTGAGTTTGGTACCGTGGCTAATAAAGTCGACGTTATGCTCCGCACGGCGATGTTGCCGGTCGTAGCGTAGTCAGTAAACCCTATGAGACAGCTTTATTTTATACTATTGGTTTGCCTGTTCACCGCGCCAGCCAGCGGTGACACGATCCGGATAATGAACCCAGCAACGGCCAATAACCTGTTCGGCATGAGCAGTTTGCTGGAGGTGCCTGCCGGGAAAGTGTCCATCGACCAACTGCTCGAACAGCCCGCGGCGTACCGGTTCGTGCCTGCGGAGAACAACCTTATCAAGCCCTATGACCGGCGTTATGGTTACTGGCTGCGGCTGACCATCGAGAACCAGACGCCGGAGAGCCTGTACATGCACTTCGTTTACACCGGTACAGAACGTATTCTGGTGTATGAAGTGGCTGACAATCAGGTGTTGACAGTCCATCGGCTTGGTATGCTGCAGCCCGAGCGGGTGTTTCCATTTCTGAAAAGTAACCAGGTATGTCCGTTGGCGGTGGGGCAGGGGCAAATGCACCTGGTCTACGTGTATGTAGAAGGCATCTACACTACGGCATGGCCCATCTACTGCCGGTCGACGGCTAACCTGTTCGAGGCCCTGCACCGCTCGGATCTGTTCTACGGGCTATACTACGGGTTTATTCTGATGATCGTGGTTTACAGCCTGCTGCTGTTTGTCAGGTTGCGTGAAACCGACACCTTCCGCTATGCCGTCTGGGTGTTTATCGTTGGCCTGCAAATGGCCCTTTTCCGGGGACACACCGGCGAGTTTTTGTGGCCTGCCAACCCGGCCATTGAACGCTACGCCACGGTGCTGGCAGGCATTACGGGCCTAACGCACGTACTGTTTACGCTGGCCTTCCTGCGACTACGGCACCAGGCGCCCTTATTCTACAACATTGGCCTCGGTATATTAGGGCTGTATGCCGTCGGTATTCTGATCAACATATTGACGTTGAGCGTATTTGCCAGGTCGGGTGTGCAGGTTGATTTCGTACCGATAGTGGCCCTGGTCGAGGGAATCTTCAGCGTTTGGGCGGGGGTAGTTACCTACCGCCGGGGCTTTCGGCCTGCCCTGTTCTACGTGATCGGCAACCTTGTTTTCTTCCTGTCGATCTTTGTTTTCCTGCTCTACGCCTTCGGAAAATTGCCCCACTCGTTCTGGACTTACAACAGCATGCACATTGGGTCGGGTATTGAGATCATTCTCTTTACGCTGGCCCTGACCTACAAAGTGAACCTGCTGAAACAGCAGCAGGAAGAAGCTGTGCGCGAACAACTCCGGCTGGCCGAGAAAAACCGGCAGCTGGTAGAAGACCAGAATGCCATGCTGGAAGAAAAAGTAGCCTTGCGCACGGTAGAGCTGAACGAGCAAAAAGAAGGGTTGCAAACCACGCTGGCGCAACTGCGCACCACGCAGGACCAACTTGTGCAGCGTGAGAAGATGGCTTCGCTGGGCGAGCTAATGGCGGGTATTGCCCACGAGATTCAGAATCCGCTCAACTTCGTCAATAACTTCGCCGAAGTGAGTGTTGACATGCTGGCCGAGCTAAAAGATGAACTCAACGCCGGCCACAAGCAGGATGTACTCGACATCGCCGATGCGCTGACGCCGAACCTGCAGAAAATTACGTTCCACGGCAAACGGGCCGACGCCATTGTACGCGGGATGCTGCAACACGCCCAGAGCAGCAACGGCCACCGCGAACCCACCGATATCAACGCGCTGGCTGGTGAATACCTGCGGTTGGCCTATCTGGGTCTGCGTGCAAAAAATGAGGATGTAGCCATCACGCTCTCCACGAGCTTCGACCCGAACGTGGGTTTGGTAGACCTTATGCCGCAGGAGATGGCGCGGGTGATGCTAAACCTATATAACAATGCGTTTTATGCCGTGCTGGAAAAGAAAAAGAAGGCCCCGGCAGGCTACCAGCCTCAACTCTGGGTAACGACGCAGTTGAAAAATGGCCGCGTGGCATTCACCGTCAAGGACAACGGAACGGGCATTCCCACGGAATTATTGAACAAGATTTACCAGCCGTTTTTTACCACCAAGCCCAGTGGCAGCGGTACTGGGCTTGGCCTGAGCCTCAGCTACGACATCATCACCAAAGGCCACGGGGGCACGCTTTCAGTAAACACCGAGCAGGGTGAATGCACCGAATTTGAAGTAGCTATTCCGGTGTGAGGCAGGGTGATTTATGTTTGATGCTGTAATGCACACCATGTAATTACTCATCTTGTTGAGGTAACAGCAGACTTTCACGCTGAATGAATGCTTGTAACTGGGCCTCATTGGGCAGTTCGGTCAGATAACGCGACACAAACACTTCCTGTGCAAGCCCTGCCGTGGCGTATTTCACCAGTGAGTCATTCCGGCTGGCGCACAGGATGAGGCCAACGGGCGGGTTGTCATCGCCTGTGCGCTCGTTTTCGCTGAAATAGTTCAGGTAGAGGTTCATCTGCCCCGCGTCGGCGTGGTCGAACTCACCGATTTTAAGGTCAATCAGCACATGGCATTTCAAGACACGGTGATAAAAAACCAGATCGACGCGGTAATGTCGGTTGTCGAAGGTGATGCGTTTTTGGCGGGCCTCGAAGCAAAAGCCACGACCCAGTTCGATCAAAAAGTCTTGTAAATGATCAATAATGGCCGCTTCAAGGTCATTCTCTGTGTAGGTAGCTTTCTCTTCCAGCCCCAGAAACTCCAGCACATATGGGTTCCGAATCAGGTCTTCCAGCCCAACTGGTTTGTCTTCCTTAACGCGAGCAATTACAGTGGCTTTGTCTGTGGAAAGACCTGTTCGTTCGGCTAAAGAGGTCGTCACGGCCCGGTTTAATTCGCGCACCGACCAGTTGTTTTTAATTGCCTCAATCTCGTAGAAGCGGCGGTAAAGTGGATTGTTGACCTTCAGCAATTCAACGAAATGGGAGAAAGTCAGGCGACTAAGTAGCAGGTCGGGCGCAACCGCTGGCAAGTCATCAGCCGACTGTTGAGATTTTGCAGGCAGTGTCTGCAAAATCTCTAGCAAACCAGCTTGCTGCAATTTTGCAGACAGCGTCTGCAAAATTTGAGGGTATTTCGAGTAGAAATCACGGTACAAATATAGATTGCGCTCTGACAACCCTTTGATTGTCCGTTGCTTTAACTCATCAGCCAATCGTTTCAGCAACCCTTGCCCGTAAGCGGCTCGGTCTTCGCCGTTTTGTTCAAACTCGACGATATAAAGACCGAACAGCCAATTTCGAATGGTCATCAACTGATCGGTCTGGCGGGCGGCTTGTTGGCTGAGTTGAGTGTGTACGTCGGTTAAGGTGGTCAGTAGTGTATCAAATTGCATGACGGATGGGTTTAAGCCGTCAAGTTACTCACCACCCGAATATTCTTTTTCACCACGTCTGCCTTTTCTCGTAACCCATCCAGCGAATCATCCAGCACCGTAATGTGACCCATTTTACGACCGGGGCGCGTCTGAGCTTTTCCGTAGAAAAACGGCGATACACCGGGCATGGCCAGCAGCGTTTCCAGCCCCTCATACACTGCCGGTCCGGTGTGGCCGGGTTCGCCCAGGAGGTTGATCATGGCGGCGGGGCCGTGGGCGGTGGTGTCGCCGAGGGGCAGGTTCAGGATGGCTCGCCAGTGCTGCTCAAACTGCGAGGTCCGGTTGGCCCGGATCGTGTGGTGGCCGCTGTTATGCGGGCGCGGGGCTACCTCGTTAAGGAGTACCTGCGGAGCGCCGCCCGGCCCGCTGTTGTCCAGAAACAGTTCTACCGCCAGCAGGCCCACAATGCCAAACGCCTCGGCGGTGCGGCGGGCCAGCGTTTGCGCCTGCTCGTCCACTTCAGGCGTGATGTCGGCGGGGGCGAAGAGGTAATCGACCAGGTTCAGTTCGGGGTGAAAGACCATTTCCACGGTGGGGAACGTCTGTAGTTCGCCGCGCTCGTTACGGGCCACAATCACGGCCAGTTCCTTGCTGAAATCGACCGCTTTTTCCAGCACACCCGGCGCGTCGAAGGCTTTATCAGCATCGGCGGGGGTAGCAATCCGCTGCACGCCGCGCCCGTCGTAGCCGTCACGGCCCAGCTTATGGAAGGCGGGCAGCAGATCAGGTTGCTCACCTGCGATACGGGCCACGTCGGCGCGGTTGTTGGTCAACACAAAATCAGCGGTGGGCAGGTTGTGTTCGCGGAAAAAGGCCTTCTGGATGCGTTTGTCCTGTATCTGCCGAATCACACCAGGCTGTGGATAAACCCGTTTGCCTTCGCGCTCCAAAGCTTCCAGTGCGTCGACGTTTACTTTTTCGATCTCAATCGTCAGCACATCAACCCCCTGCCCGAACTGATACACGGTATCGTAATCGGTAAGCGAACCAACCATAAACCGCGTGCAAAGGTCTTTGCAGGAGGCCTGCGGATCGGGATCGAGGCAGTGAATCGCAAGGTTCCAGTCAATACCCGCCTGAATAAGCATGAGGCCCAGTTGCCCCCCGCCGAGTATGCCAATTGTTGGATTCATAGTAGGGCTGGACCGCTGATTTTTATGATCCATATGATCTAAAAATCATTTGTAAATCATAGGAATCATAAAAATCAGCGGCCCATCATTTCACATTGTCAATATTAAAATGCAAACCCCGATTGTCGCGGCGGGACATCGCGGCTTTGATAACCAGATAGGCCACTTCAATCATGTTCCGAAGCTCTGTAATAGGCACCGACACTTTCGACTGCCGGTAGAGTTCTTCATGCTCAATATAAAGTAGTTCGAGGCGGTCCATTGCCCGTTTCAGACGTCGGTTCGAACGCACAATACCCACGTAATTTGACATGATCGCTTCCAGCTCGCGCTTGATCTCCGTCACCAGCACCAGTTCTTCGGGATGGGTGGTGCCGCTGTCGTCCCAGGCCGGAATATCGTCGCGCAAACTTGTCTGATCAAAAGACTCGATTGATTTTTCAAAGGCGCGATGTCCAAAGACGATAGCCTCCAGTAACGAATTGGAGGCCAGGCGGTTAGCGCCGTGTAGGCCCGTGCAGGCGCATTCACCCACGGCGTAGAGGTGATGAATATTTGTCCGCCCAAATTCGTCAACGCGCACCCCGCCGCACATATAATGTTGGGCGGGTACTACGGGGATGAAATCTTTTCTGATATCAATACCGAGCTTGTCTTTGCAGTAAGCCGTGATATTGGGGAAGTGCTCGATAAATTTATCGTAGTCGAGGTGGGTTACGTCAATGTAGACGTGCTGCGAGCCGGACTTTTTCATCTCCGAGTCGATAGCGCGGGCCACAATATCGCGGGGGGCGAGCGATAGGCGGGGGTCGTAATTTTCCATAAAGGTTTCGCCCTTTATGTTCTTCAGGATACCACCAAAGCCCCGTACGGCCTCAGAAATGAGGAAATTGGGCTTTTTGCCCGGTTCATACAGCGCCGTGGGGTGAAACTGGATAAACTCCATATCCTTGCAAATTCCCTTCGACCGGTAGGTCATCGCAATGCCGTCGCCGGTGGCAATGACGGGGTTAGTGGTGTTGGTATACACCTGCCCAATCCCGCCCGTGGCCACCATCGTTGTTCGTGCCAAAAACCGATCGACCTTGCCCGTATTTGTATCCAGCACGTAAGCTCCGAAGCACTCGTTGTTGGCGTCGTAGCGATGTACGGTTTCGCCCAGGTGGTGCCGCGTGATAAGGTCCACGGCAAAGTAATGCGTGAAGATCTCGATGGTCTTGTGCCGCGCCACTTCCGAGAGCAACGCCCGTTCAATTTCGGCTCCGGTCACGTCTTTGAAATGCAGAATCCGCTTGTCGGAGTGCCCGCCTTCTTTGGCCAGATCGTAGTCGCCGTCGGCTTCTTTGTCGAAGCGCGTGCCGTAATCGATCAGCTCCTGAATACGTTCGGGGGCCTCGCGCACCACGATTTCCACAATGTGGCGGTCGCTCAGAAAATCACCGGCCACCATCGTATCGTCGATGTGCTTCTCGAACGTGTCGTCGGGCGACCACACGCCCGCAATGCCACCCTGGGCATATTTGGTGTTGGTTTCATCGGCCTGCACCTTCGTAATCACGCCGATACGGATGGTTTGTCCTTTTTCGTCGTAATGCCGGGCCAATTTGGTAGCATAGCTCAGCCCCGCAATGCCGGAGCCGATAATTAGGTAATCGAATTGATGGGGCATGTGTTATAAGCCTGCGTTCTTCAGACGTTGATCAATGAGCTTATCAGGCAGTGACTCTATATCTGCCTTGTCATAAACAGCCACTAGATATATCTTCTCGTCCACTACCTTGACGCAGGTTATCACTCTGGCTCCGCCTCGTTTTCCTTTAATCTTACTGCTAATAGCTAACCGAACTTTATAGCAGTCTTTGCCAAGCGGTTCTCCTTGTTGAGGATTCAGTTCAAGGGTTTCAATGAAAGCGGTAAAATCTGATTTAAACGAACGATAAGTTTTACTTAATTCCTTCAAATCTTTTTTAGCATCCGGTGTCAAGACAATATTAAAGCTCATTGAGGAAGTCACGGGCTGATTGAAGTTCGATTTCACCTCTCATGTGCCGCTTTACATCCTCAAGACTACGATCCAATTTTTCTAAGAATTCACGCTGCTTCTTCTGCTTCAGCGTTTCTTTTTCCACTACGTCGAACTTGATTTTCGTTCGCTTGAGAAATTGCTCGATAAACTGCTGTTCATCAGTATTTCGGGGTTTGATCTGCAACATCGTCATAGTTTTCGATGGTTTTATTTCGACATCTCCAACATCCGCAGCACCGATGCTTCGGCTTTTACGCGGATGTCTTCGGGAACGTGGATTTCAGGGAGTTCGTAGTAGAGCGTGTTATACAACTTTTCCAGCGTGTTCATCTTCATATACGGGCACTCCGAGCAGGCACAGGTGTTATTTTCGTTGGCCGGGGCCGGAATGATTTTCTTGTTCGGAACGGCCTGCCGCATCTTGTGCAGAATACCCGCTTCGGTGCCCACGATAAACTCCGTTTCGGGCTGTTCCACCACATAATTCAGCAGCGCCGTGGTTGATCCCACAAAGTCGGCGTGGATGAGGATGTGCTCCTGGCATTCGGGGTGGGCAATGAACTTGGCGTTGGGGTATTTGGTCCGCAGGTCGTTGAGCTTTTCCAGCGAAATGTCGATGTGCACAATGCAGGCCCCGTCCCACAGCACCATGTCACGCCCGGTCTTTTTCGAGACAAAGCGGCCCAGGTTAGCATCAGGGGCAAAGATGATCTTCTGGTCGGGGGGCAGGCTCTGCACGATCTTCAGCGCGTTAGACGACGTCACGATGATGTCGGAGAGGGCCTTTATTTCGGCCGAACAGTTGATGTACGACAGCACGATGTGGTCGGGATACTGCGCTTTAAATTCGGCGAACTTGTCGGCGGGGGCCGAGTCGGCGAGGGAGCAGCCCGCGTTCATATCGGGGATAACAACCTTTTTGTGCGGTGACAGGATCTTGGCGGTTTCGCCCATAAAATGCACCCCACAAAACACGATCATGTCGGCCTCTGTGGCAGCCGCCTGCTGGCTTAGACCGAGGCTGTCGCCCACAAAATCGGCCAGGTCCTGAATATCTTCGTCAACGTAGTAGTGGGCCAGGATAACGGCGTTCTTCTCCTGCTTCATGCGGTGAATCCCGTCGATCAACTCCTGTTTATCTTTCGGTGCCGACCGACTTACATAGCCAATCTGGCGAACTTCTTCTTCAATGGTGAGGGGCATTGTCATGGTGCTGACGAATGTAAAATGTAGAATGTAAAATGACGGTCCGCCGTTGCGGCTGCGATACGGTTAACTCAGTAATGCCCGAAGCGTGGCAACGTTAGCAGTGTTGTCGAAAATAGCTTTAACCGGAATGGTGAAGCCGGGTAGTACGACGCTTGTCACGGATTGTCCAATTCGGAACGTGCCTAACGCGGCGTATTCCTGCGTATCGGCATCAATGCTGAAGGGTTCGATGGTTTGGCGGGTGGGGTCAATGATCCAGTATTCGGTGATGCCGTGGGCCGCGTAGTCTTCAAATTTCACGCTTCGGTCGTTCTTTTTGGTACTTTCCGATAGCACTTCGACAACTAAATCCGGTGCGGGATAGTAGAGCAGATCAGGTGTAATCTGCGCGGCTTTCGCCAGACCGAAGTAACAAATGTCAGGTTCGTAACTGTTACGAGTCAGTTCAACCAACGCTTTTTCGACACGCACAACACCCAGTTCGTGCTCGCTGACAAATACGTTCAGCAACGTACCCAGGTGCATAACAACCAGGTTATGTTTGTCCAACGCCGGTGAATGCACGACGATCTCCCCGTTGATGAATTCGGTTTTCATGTCTTCGTCCATCCATTCATAAAAAGCACGACGGCGATTTTGTTCTTCGTTCAGAATAGCCTGCACCTGCTGAATAATCCGCGGTGCCTGCGATGATTCCAATAATTGGGCGGCGAGTTCGGTCATGGTGGTTGTGTCAATGATCAGTTAACAATTATCAGTTAACAATGGCTCCGCAAAACGTACCACGGACTTCAGTCCGTATTCTTGAACCAGTGCAATACGGACTGAAGTCCGTGGTACGTTAATAAGCCTTCAAACTCAAATCCAGGCTCTTGACGTGGTGGGTGAGGGCACCCGATGAAATGTAGTCGACGCCGGTTTCGGCGTAAGCGCGGAGGTTGTCGAGATTGATACCGCCAGAGGCTTCAGTAATGACGCGCCCGTTGATGAGGCGGACCATGTCGCGGAGGTCGGCGGGTTGGAAATTGTCGAGCAGCATCCGGGTGAGGTGGCCCACGGCTAGGGCTTCTTCTACTTCAGCGCGGTTACGCACTTCCACCTCGATAGGCAGGTTCCGGCCCGTATCTGCCAGGTACTGCACAGCAAGCTGCACCGCTTTAGTCACACTCCCGGCATAATCGACGTGGTTATCTTTGATCAAAATCATGTCGTACAGCCCGAACCGGTGATTAACACCGCCGCCGATCTTTACCGCCATCTTTTCGCACAGGCGAAAGTTGGGCGTAGTCTTGCGGGTGTCGAGCAGCTTACAACGAGTGCCTTCCAGCATGTTCACCATCTGCCGCGTTTGGGTGGCAATACCGCTCATTCGCTGCATACAGTTTAGCACCAGCCGTTCGGCGGTCAGGATGTTGCGGGCGTTGCCGGCCACGGTAAGCACAATGTCGCCGGGTTTCATAGCGGCCCCGTCCTGCATCAATACGTCGACCTGAAAATGGGGATCTACTTGAACGAAGATGGCCTGCGCTACCTCAACCCCGGCCAGGATGCCCACTTCTTTCACCAGCAGCCGCGCCCGTTTTTGCGCATCGGCGGGGATAGTACTCAGCGAAGTATGATCACCGTCGCCAACGTCTTCGGCCAGTGCCGATTGGATAAATTCGTGTAAGGTCATGGGAGAGAAGTCTAATGTTTAAGGTCTAAGGTTTAAGGTTGCTTCGCCTGCGGTGTGTACGGGCGCGAAGCAACCTTAAACCTTAGACCTTAACCATTGGACTTAATTTCCTTCAAAATTACGGTTTCAGCACCACTTTAATCAAACCCTTTTCCTTGTTATAAAGCCTGCGGAACCAGTCGGCACCAGCGGTGAGGGGAGCTTCGGCGCTGAGGATGGCCTCGACGTTGATCTTACCGGATGCAATCAGGCTTAGGGCGGCTTCGTATTCACCGTTAATGGCGCAGGAGCCTTGCAGCCGCAATTGCTGCGTGACTACGGCCTGTAACGGAATCTCGATACTGGGCGAAAGATTGCCCACCAGCGTCACGGTGGCCCCTTTCCTGACGCAGGCAATGGCCGTTTGTACCGTCGGGGCAATGCCTACCACCTCAAACGCTACGTCGGCACCACGCCCATGGGTGAGGCTTTTTACCTGCTCCGCAAGAGCCTGCCCCGATTCAGCGGGGTCGGCTGAGTCGGCGCGGAGGGCATGGGTGGCTCCAAGCTTTAAGGCCAGCGCCAGTCGGTCATCGTCGAGGTCGATGGCAATGATTGGGTTGGTACCGGCTAGTTTCAGGGCCTGGACCACGAACAAACCAATCATGCCCGCCCCCACTACCACCGCCGATTCGTTTACTGCCAACGGCGTTAAACTCAGTGCGTGGAGGGCCACCGCCACGGGTTCTACCAGCGCCGCCTGCGTGAAACTGACACCAGCTGGAATGGCATAAAGAATATGTTGCGGCACCGTCACAAATTCCGCAAACGCCCCGTTCCGTTTAAAAAGCGGCGTGGAAACGCCCACCACTTCGCGACCGTCAGAGAGGTTATACATCCCCCGCCGACTATACCAATCGTCTAACTGATAAACGGTTGAGTCGAACGTGACGCGGTCGCCCACGGCCCAGTTGCGCACCTCGGTACCTACTTGGGTGATAATGCCCGATGCCTCGTGGCCCATCACGATGGGTGGCACCCGCCGCCCGGTGCTGCCATCCATACCGTGTACGTCTGACCCGCAGATGCCCACGGCCTGCACCCGAATCAGCACCTCATTGGGGCCGGGCGTGGGCTGGTCGAGGTCCTGTAGTTCGAAATTGTTGTATTCGGTAAGAACGAGCGCTTTCATGGTATTGAGTTTAACGTTTAATGTTCAAGGTCTAAACGGTCCGCCGTCGCGGTTGCTTCGCGTACTACCTGGCTGAGCGCGAAGCAACCGCGACGGCGGACCGTTTAGACCTTGAATATTAAGCGTTAAACTACTCTTTCTTTGAATATACCCGCACAAACGCTTCCATTGGCACTTTTTCGTATTCACCGGCCACGAGGTGTGGGTTGATTTCGTAGGTCGTCACGTCGGGCTGCTCGTCGGGCGATTCGCCAAAGAGGTCGCGCTCCATAGCGGTAGAATACTGTTTTTTGGTCCAGATCAGCCGTTGGTCGCCTGCCTTGCCCCAGGCGCGATTGTCGCCCAGGACAAGTTGAATCTTGCGCCAGTCGTCGTAGAAGTATTCCTGCAACAGCGGGATGATCTGGTCTCGGAAGGCAATACAGAGGTGTTCATGTGACTGAACGCCAAGCAAATACGCATGGCCAATCAGGTGGTCACGGTCGAATAAAAACTCAATACGCTCGTTGATGGTGCGGAGCAGCGCGGCCAGATCCACACCTGCCACAGCGGGCAACAGGTCATATTGCGGCATCATTTCACTAAACGAAAACCGCCGCCGCAGGGCTACGTCGAGCAGGGCAATGCTGCGGTCGGTAGTGTTCATGGTGCCGACCACGTAGAGGTTGATCGGGATGCCAAACCGTTCCTGCGAGTAGGGGAGGGTGAGCCAAAGTTCGTCGGGCGCGCCGAGGCGTTTACCCGGCTCAAGCAGCGAAATCAAGTCGCCCAGCACCTTCGCTACATTGGCGCGGTTGATTTCGTCAACCAGCAGTATGTGCGCCGGGGCGTTGGTCAGCCGACGCTGGCGGCGTTCGGGGGTGTCGTTGAGGCAGTCGGCGAGGGTACCGTAGCCTGCTTTCTGCACCGCCGACACACAGGCTTTGTAGAAGATGCCCTTCCGAATTTTGTAGCTCACCTGCCCACCCAGCACTTCGGGGCGGATGCCTTCCACAAATTCTTCGTAGCCATATGACGGGTGAAACGTGACCACATCAGCATCGAAGCCGCGCAGCAACTGCCGGGCGCGATAGGTTTTACCCGTACCCGGCGGCCCGTACAGAATCAGGTTTTGGGCAAAATCGGGCCGCATGGGCACATAAGGCACTTCATCTTCGGCTACTTCCTGGGCATCGTCCTCATCGCGGGTGGTGCCGTAGGCGAGGTCGGGGTTGTCGGCCACGCGGAGCAGGTCGGTAAGAAACCCCTCGTTTTCGGCGGCGGTATAGATGTCGGTGTTATGCCGGGCTATGTGCGGGCCGCGTTTGGGCGTTTCCAGCAGTTCGAGCAGGCAGTCTTCCCAGGCGCGGCGCAGGGCAGGATGGTACAGCAAATGCGCGCAGGAGTGCCCCACAACAGCCGATATATAATCGGCCTTTTCAGTGATGGGCGCAAAGTCAATTTCGGTCAGGGAGCGGAGTTTGTCCTGAGCATCGCGCTTTATGGTGAGCCAGTATTCGGCCTCGCCGGTGCGGGGTTTGTGCAGACGAAGGGCCAGAAAGAAGTTAACGTCGGCCGAGATGGACTTGCGGTCTTTGCGCACCGAAAACGCCAGCCGGGGGTCGCCGTTGGGCAGGTTTACGATGTCGATGAGTTCTTTGAGCAAGCCAAAAAACCGCCTTACGGCCTCCGGTTGGCCAATATCACGAATCCGGTCGATGAGGGTCTGGGAGGGTTTTTCGGCAATCATGCTATACTAAAGATACGCTTTTTTCTTCTGCTGGCTGTTGTAAGGTAACGATTCCAGTACGGGTAGCCCGGACCTTTTCGCTCTTTTGCTCAATTCGGTCACGCTTTTACCCTATTATAACTAAGTTGCTGCTTTTTAGAGACAAAGCCGCTTTATGAACACGCGTTTACTCTTTTTCCTGCTCATTATCTGTCCATTATCGGCTGTCTGCCAGACGTTTACTTCGTCGAATCTGCCCATTCTGGTCATTGATACAAGGGGTGGAACTATCCTTGACGACCCTAAGATTGTGGCTGATCTGCGTATCATCGACAATGGGCCGGGAAAGCGTAACAACCTGACCGACAAAGCGTCGTTTACGAGCGTGATGGGGATCGAATATCGTGGGGCTACCTCGCAACAGTTCTTTCCAAAGAAACCCTACGGCATTGAACTCCGCGACTCGACGGGAATCAACTCGGTGGCGAAATCGGTGTTGGGGATGCCCGCCGAAAGCGACTGGGTGCTCAATGCCACCTATAATGACAAGACGCTCATTCGGGAAACGCTGACGTACGATTTTTACCGGAAAATGAGCAAGTACTACGCCTCCCGGTTTCGGTACTGCGAACTGGTGCTCAACGGCGAATATCGGGGTATATACATCGTGATGGAACGGCTGAAGCGCGACAAAAACCGTGTGCCCATCACCAGTATCAAAAAAACCGACATCACCGGCGACGCCGTGACGGGAGGGTATATCCTGAAGATCGATAAAACGGTTGGTTCCACCTCGCGCTCGTGGAAATCGCCGTACCCATCCGGGCCACGCAACATCAATCTCGATATTCAGATTGACCGGCCCAAGCCCGAAGACCTGGCCGAAGAGCAGTTTCAGTACATCAAAAAGTACGTGTCTGATTTCGAGGCATCACTGGCCGGCTCAGACTTCAGAGATCCCACCAAAGGCTTCCGGGCGTTTGTGGATGAGCAATCTTTTATTGATTACCTGATCCTGACCGAAGTCTGCAAGAACGTAGACGGCTACCGCCTGAGTGCTTATTTCTACAAAGAGCGCGACAGCAAGGGCGGCAAGATCACGATGGGGCCAATCTGGGATTATAACCTGACCTACGGTAACGCTGATTACTGCGAGGGCAACAGCTACATGGGCTGGGCCTTTAACTTCAGTCGGGTGTGTCCCAAAGACGATTTTGTGCTGCCTTTCTGGTGGGACCGCCTGCTTCTGGACCTTGATTTTGCCCGCAAGGTGAAAGAGAAATACAAGGCTTTGCGCCAGACCGTGCTCACCCCCGAGCGCCTTGGTGCCTTTGTCGATTCGACGTCGTCAGCGTTGACCGAATCGCGGCAGCGCAACTTCGTAAAATGGCCGGTTATTGGTACTTACGTCTGGCCAAACGGCTTTGTTGGGCGCACTTATGAAGCCGAAACGGATTACCTGAAAACCTGGATTGGGCAACGCCTGACCTGGATGGACATCAATATCGAATCGTTTGGTGTGCTGACTGCCCTCCGTGAGGAAGCCGCTTTCACCCTCGGTCCTAACCCATCCATCGGCGATGTGACCCTAAAGCTCCCCCTGCCCACCCCCACCGACGTGAGCCTGTCGCTCACCGACATGCAGGGCCGTGCGTTGCAAACGCGACACTGGCCCGCCCAACCCAAAGGGCTTTTTGAACGCACCCTGCCCGCCACCGATTTCAACACCGGCCCCGGTGTCTACATTCTCACCATCAGTACCCAAACCGGCCCTACGTCAAGAGTCATTGTGCGAGAGTGATAGGGTTAAGGGTTGATCTCCCCCCTTCGTTGTCTCTTTGTTGTCGCTTGGCTCTAGCCGAGTGACGGGTATGTAAAGGGCCTCCGGCCCGTAGTGCGACATTGAGTCATGTTGGCCTAGCCGTTTCTAAGTCTAAGTACGGGCCGGAGGCCCTTTACATACCCGTCACTCGGCTAGAGCCAAGCGACAACGAAGAGTTTCGCCAAATTCGCCTGCGTGAGCATTCGTTTACCCCTTCGCATACGCATACCGCAACTCGGCATACGTCACCTGGCCGTTCAACTTTGTCACGGCATCGGTGAGGCTGGCGGGGCGGTCGGGGCCGAAGGTGTCATAGATTAATGTCAGCTTGTCGGCGGGTACTACGGCTTCTACGGGAAGTTGACCCGCCGCGATGCATTTAGCCAGATGTGCTTCTACCGTTTGTAGCGTCAGCCCCCGCATGGTGGCAATGGCGGCGGGGCTTTTTCCGGCCAGAAATAGGTCCAGCGTTAGCTCATGGGTTCCGCCCAGATCATCCTTTACCAAACGGGGCACGTTGCCCGCCAACAGGCCAATGCGGCTTGTACTGGCCGCTTTTGAGCGTTCATCGGGTGGGTTTTTGCGCACCAGAGGCAGAATCATCGGACCAATGCGGTTGGCTTTGGCTTTGCCAATGCCCTTGATCTTGGCTAGTTCGGCCAGGCTGTTGGGGTATTTCTCGGCAATCTCGACCAGCGTTTTCTGCGGCATGATCTGGTAAGTAGTGGCGTTGTGCTCGTTGGCCATCTCGGTTCGCCATTTCATCAGAGCAAAATACAGACTGCTGGGCCGGTCTCCCGCGCCATCGCCCTGGTTCCGCGCCGACATTGGCTGCGTTTTCTTGCGGTCGGGTACGAAATCAAGTTCGGCACGGTGGCGGGTTTGGCCGTAGGTGACCACATCGAAACCGGTGCGGCACTGCCCAAAAACGGCCTGTTTTACCACCAGCTCCTTCTCCAGTTCGTCGAGGGCTTCAAACCAGTCTATTCGTACCTGCTTGTTGTCAGTTTCGGCGAAAAGCTGCCGTAGGCGGGGTAATAGCTCGTCGGAGAGAAGGGCGTGAAAATAATCACCCGCCTTGCGAAGTCGCTCCTGCAATACCTCGTTGGCTTCGGGCAGGGATGTTTCGGCTACGTACTCAGGCAGTTGCCGCCGAAATCGGTGCGACACCGCACGGGCTTTGTCGGTCAACAACGTACCCAGTTCGGCCAGTTTGGTTTGCAGAATAGCGGGCAGGCTGCGGGCGTTGTCGTCGGCCACTTTGCGGAGGCGTCCCAGCAGGTATGCGGCTGGTTCAAAGGCGAATAGCTCGTTGATACGCAGGGCCTGGTTGGCGCGTTTGGCGTCGTGCAGGTGTTCTTCCGACGGCGTTCTTTCCTGCACATCGGCGTGAAATTGCTCCAGATTCAGTTCGGTTTTGATGCTGCTGGCCGGAATGGGCGTACGCAACACCAGGCCGTCCAGCGTTTTGCAACGGCTCAGGGCCACGTATACCTGCCCGTGCGCAAAGGCCCGCCCCGCGTCGATAATGGCCCGTTCGAAGGTAAGGCCCTGACTTTTGTGGATTGTGATGGCCCACGCCAGCCGCAGGGGCAGCTGCGTAAACGTCCCGATAATGTCGGTTTTTATTTCTCTGGTCTCCGGATCAATCGTGTAGCGCACATTCTGCCAGTCGACGGGGCCGATGGTGAGGCTGATGGGGTCACCGGGGCACTGTACCACTACGCCATCCTCGTCGATGTGTTTCACCTGGCCGATCTTGCCATTGTAATACAGCTTTTCGCGTGAGGTATCATTCTTAACGAACATCACCTGAGCGCCCACCTTCAGATCCAGCGTGGCTTCGGTGGGGTACATCTGCTCCGGAAATTCGTCGGCGATAACGGCCTCAAAGGTGTGTAGCGGCGTGGTGAGGTCGGCCAGTTTTTGGGCGTTGATCTGCTGCGCCGTCTGGTTATGAGTCGAGAGCGTAATGTAGCCCGCATCGTCTGCGGGCTCGAAATCGGGTAAATAGCGTTCGTTTAGGTCGGCGAGACCGGCGGGGCCGATGGTTTTTTCGCGCACGCCGTTGAGTAAATCGATGAAACGCTGATCGGCCTGCCGGTATATATGGGTTAGTTCAATCGACACATAATCAGTCTCTTGCAGAGCATGGCTGCTGAAAAAATAGCCGGTGTCGTAGTGGGGTTGCAGCAGGGCCCAGTCTTCATCCCGAATTACGGGCGGCAGTTGCTGCATGTCGCCGATGAGCAGCAACTGCACCCCACCAAAGGGTTCCTGACTGTACCGATACCGCCGCAGTACGGCGTCGATCCCGTCGAGCACGTCGGCCCGGACCATGCTGATCTCGTCGATAATGAGCAGGTCGAGGGTGCGGAGAAGCTTGATTTTGTCGCGGCTGAACTTGCGGTTTTCCTGCATTACCTCCGGCACAATTGGCCCAAATGGCAACTGAAACAGCGAGTGAATTGTGACACCTCCGGCGTTGATGGCTGCCACGCCGGTGGGTGCCGCCACCACCAGCCGCTTGGCCGAAATCTGCCGAACCTGATGCAGAAACGTGGTTTTCCCCGTACCCGCCTTTCCCGTCAGAAACACATTCTGGTGTGTATGCAGGACGTAGTTATGGGCCAGTTCAAGGCGTTCGTTTACGGTGGGGGTTATCATAGATACTACTAAAATCGTCCTGGTAAGTTAGAAAGTTTCTTACAACAGAGTGATAGTTGTGGCAGTCGGAAGCGCTTGAGAATTTAGGGAGATTGTTCTAGAGAAATGTTATTTTTAACAAATTATAGAAATGAACTATCATACTTTCCATACAGCGTTTGCTCATCAGCGGGTAGTATCGACGGGCGAAATAAGCAAAGTTTTTCCCCGCTTCGATAAGCGTCGGTTGGTGGAGTGGCAGCAAAAAGGATATATCCAACGTGTCATTAACCAATGGTATAGCTTCACAGACCGTCCTATGCAAGAGGCCGAGTTACGTTGGGTGGCCAACCGTATCTATCA
Organism: Fibrella rubiginis; assembly: GCF_017353185.1. Lineage (GTDB taxonomy): Bacteria > Bacteroidota > Bacteroidia > Cytophagales > Spirosomataceae > Fibrella > Fibrella rubiginis. The sequence goes on from NZ_JAFMYV010000005.1 coordinate 149,240, forward strand.
GCCATCGTATCTGTCGCTGACAACGGCGCTATCTTTTCATAACCTGATTCCAGAAGGTGTCTATGCGTTTACCTCTGTTTCGACGCGGAAAACTCAGACGTATAATACGGCGCTGGGCTTGTTTTCGTACCGGCAAATTAAGCCTGCTCTCTATTTTGGTTACTCTATTTTACGCTCACCATGGGTGACAGGGCAGCCAGGCTACCCGGTGCTAATGGCCGACATGGAAAAAGCATTGCTCGACTACTGTTACCTGACGCCCCGACTCGTGGCCGTAGCCGATTTTGCTGCCTTACGGCTTAACAAACAACTGCTACGGGAACACCTCGATTTGAACCGGCTGCGGGACTACCTGGCGTTATTTACGCAGGCAATAGCCTACAGCAAACCACTGAATGGCCAGGTTGACGCGCTCCTGACTTATATTCAAGGCGATGATTAATTTGGCTCAGGTTCAACAGCAATATCCTGCCAGCCTGCACGGCTTTGGGCGATTTATTTTGCGTGAATACCTGCAACACAAGCTGCTGCAGTTGATTTATGATAGCCCTTTAGCCGACCGGTTTACCTTTCTAGGGGGCACCTGTCTGCGTATTGTGCACGGTAATAATCGCTTTTCTGAAGACCTCGATTTTGATAACATAGATATTACCGAGGCCGATTTTGAGACGCTGTCGACGTTCATTAAACAGGGATTACAACGCGAGGGCTACGATGTAGAGATGAAAGTGGCCATTAAAGGAGCCTATCACTGCCATGTTCGCTTTCCGGAACTGCTGTTTCAACAGGGATTAAGCGGGTATCGGGAAGAGAAAGTGCTGATTCAGTTGGATACAGAACCACAGCACTTTCCCTTTTCGCCCGAACCCTATATACTGAACCGCTTTGACGTGTTCAGCCGCATCCTCACCACGCCACCCTCACTGCTGTTGGCCCAGAAATGCTATGCCATTCTAAACCGTATACGCAATAAGGGCCGTGACTTCTACGATGCCGTTTTTCTACTTGGCCGCGGCACGAAACCCAACTACGATTACCTGACCGTTAAAGTAGGTATCACTTCGCCAGAGCAACTTCGAGAACGGCTGTTGGCACATTGTGGACAGTTGGATATGAAGGCGATGGCCGCTGATGTTCAGCCATTCCTTTTCGACCCCAATGATGCCCGCAAGGTCCTTTACTTCGCCGATTATCTGAAACAGGTGTCGTTGCGATAAATTGACCTACTTGTTGGTTAACTAATCCGTACCAACGCCATCGGTAAACTTGCTGAAAACAACTCAGACAGGCTCAATTCGGCACCGACACCCGTTTTTCCGGTCATTACATCTGTCCACGAGCCGCCGCCGGGGAGACTCACGTGGGTATTCTGCCAGTCAACGGCCAACGGATTTTCGCGGGTTAGCCGGGGCAGGTGTAACGGCACAACGGTGATGTACTGCAACCCGTTGTGCTGCCGGGCAAAGGCCAAAACGTGCTCGCTAAGCTTACCCGAAACGGTCAGCGGCACGTATGCTGCGTTGGCCCAGAAGTCGGGATTGGCACGGCGTTCGGTTAGGAGCTTGTGGGTAAGCCAGAGCTTGATCTGGCCCGTGGTGCGGGTGTTCCAGAGCGTCATGGGATGCGCCCCGGCGTCATTGACTTCGGCCAGCAACTGTTCGCGCAGGTCGTAGTTTACAGCGCGGCGGTTGTCGGGGTCTACCAGGCTGAGGTCGAACAGCTCGCAGCCCTGATACACGTCGGGTACGCCGGGCGTGGTGAATTTCAGCAGCACCTGCGCCAGTGAATTAATAATGCCGAAAGGAGCAATACGCGCCAGGAAATCGGCCAATTCGGACCAGATTGGGCCGTTTTTGGCAAGAATCCCGTCGATGTACGCGTGGGCGGCATCCATATACGCCTTGTTGGGATTCACCCAGTTCGTGTTGCGCTTGGCTTCCTGAAGAGCCTTGGTCACGTAATCGCGGAGGCGTTTGGAGAAGTTTTCTTCGTCGGCCCAGGCGGTTGATCCTTCGGCGTAGGGATAGGCACCCACCACCGTTTGCAGGATGAAATAAGCGTCGTTCACGTCGGGCATATTGTCGGGGCGGAGCAATGCCGTTTGGTCGAGCCAGCGTTGCGCGGTTTGGGTCCATTCGTCGCCCATTGCCGTAAGCACGTTAAGCCGGGCACGGACGTCCTCACCACGTTTGGTGTCGTGGGTAGAAGTACCGTTCAGCGCCAGGGGCCAGTGCGCCTGCCGATCCTGCATGGCAGCATGAAACTGGGCCTGATTCATGCCAAAGGCCTCTGGCGAATCGCCCACTTCATTGTGCGCAATGAACCGGAAATAGGTGTACAGGAGTGTGTCTTCCACACCCTTCGCCATCAGCGGACCCGTAAACTGCATACACCGCTGGTAGAACCGCAACGCCCGCGCATTGTACTCATCATCAGCCGTTTGTGGATTGTTGAGCCATATTTTTTCGAGCAGATCAGCCGGTTTACCCAGCTCCACGGCCCGGTTGCGCACGTCGGCCAGCAGGGCACGGAGATTGGCAGCTTCGTCTTCGTCGAGCGGGAACTGGTTGCCATAATACCGATACACCGGACATTGCACCAGCAGTTCGCCAATGGCCAGCATCAGCATGGTGGGGTTCACTTCGGCCAACTCTTCGGGCAAAACGAGTTGTTGATCGTGGAAAAATTTGAGCAGGTTGGCCAGTTCACCGCCCATGTCGTGATACAGAATATAGGCTTTCCGGCTGCGAATCTGATCATGCAGGGGTGTGTTGGTCTGCGTCAGTTTTTCGTAAAATTCGGTAAACGGCGCTTCGCCCTGTGGGTCGGTGAGCAGGTTGTTGACCAGGGCCAGGTACTCATAGCCGCTTGTGCCCTGAATGGGCCAATTTTGGGGCAGTTCCTCACCCGGTTCCAGAATCTTTTCAACCACGATATACGGCTCGTCACCCATCGCTTTCCGTAAACTAGCGAGATACCCCGCCGGGTCGAACAGGCCGTCGACGTGGTCAACGCGCAGGCCCTGAAACGTGCCGTCGTCGACCAGTTCCTGAATCAGGGAATGCACCTGCGTGAACACCTCCGGGCGTTCTACCGCCAGGCAGATCAGGCCGTTGACGGTAAAAAAACGCCGAAAATTGATCCGCCTGCGGGTTTCGTCGCCATCGCAGAGGCGGTAATGCTGCGCTTCGGCCAGCGCATGCAGGTCGTCTAAGGATTGGCTTATCTGTGCCAACCGACCCTCTGCAAACGTGCGCACCACCTCGTTATCTTCCATCAGCCCGGCAAGTTCCAGTCGTGCGCTGTCCCACTGCACAGAAGGGTTGGCGGCGGTAGTTACGGCATCCGTAACAGGTTGTTGTCCGTAGGCGTCTACTGCGCTTTTCGCAGTGAACGAGCGCAGCGGATGGGTGGGATCGGGGGCGTACAACCCTTCGATCTGGTCGAGCCATTGCGCTAGCGCGGGGGGCGTGTCGGCCGTGCGCAGGACGGTGGCATAGGTGTGCGGGGCCAACGGAAAATGGGTGTCGTAGTAGGCCAGCACCAAGCGTTGGTGTTTGTAGGCTACCTTCAGTTCGCCCGCTTCCAGAATAGCCATCAGCGGTTTGCCCAAAAACGGGGCCATCAGCGTGCCGCTCATCAGCTCGTTGGTGCCGGGAATATCGAAATACCCCGCGTAAAGCGAACCGTGGCCTTTTTCCAGCACGTCCGTTATCCAGGGGTTGGCGGGATGATAAGCCAGGTGATTGGGCACAATGTCCTGCAACCAGCCCATGCCCTGCGCTTTCAACCCCTGGCTGATGCTTCGCAATTGCGCCACGGTACCTATTTCGGGGTTGATGCGCTGCGGGTCTATGCCATCATAGCCGTGAGTGCTGCCGGGCGTAGCGGCCAGCGTGGGCGAGGCGTAGAGCGTGGTTATGCCCAGTTTATGGAGGTACGAAAGCCGTTTTTCGAGGTCGGCAAAGGTAAAATTTTCGTGCAACTGCACACGGTAAGTAGCAACCGGATTATACATAGCGTTGAGGTTTGCGACCCCTCACCCCCGGCCCCTCTCCCCCTCCGGGAGAGGGGAGCAATGCTCTATCAATTTAGCGAAGCTACTGAGTACGTCTCCCCTCTCCCGGAGGGGGAGAGGGGCTGGGGGTGAGGGGTCGATACCCTACTAAATCCGCTACACTACGAAATGGTTTTGCCCGATTACCGCGTGAAGCCGCCACCGAAACCGCCAGTGTCGTAGAAGGAACGGCGGCGGCTGAGTTTCAGCTCCTGCAAAATGGCCGAACGGGCGCGCAGGTCGAAGGAGTAGGTGCCGCCCCGGAATGCGCTGCCCGCGTAGGGGGTCCAGTTGAAGGCCATTTCCCAGCAGTGCAGGTCGCGGTTTACGCCGATGTTGGTCAGCGAGGGCGATTTATACTGGAAATCATACCCCGTCTGGAACGTGAATTTCCACTTCGGCGTCAGGCTGAAATCGCCTGTCAGTTGCAGCGTCTGAATGATCGAGCTTTGAATGGGCGTGAGTTTGTTGTAGCCGAAAGTGTAGCTTACGTTCACCGTCCAGGGGATATTAAAGTCGACGTACAAGTCCGGGTTTTGGTTAATCGCCTTCATTGTGGCGTCGGTGGCGTTGGCCGACTTTTTAGGCACGTTGGCCTTTTTCGGCGCAAAGCGGGTGCTGACAAACGCCTGCAAACTGGTCAGTCGGGCCAGGCCCTCGCCCGCAAAGATCGATAGTCTGTTATAGCGCGGATAGGTAGCCGTAGTAAGGTCAGGTGAGGCTATAACGTAACCTGGAATTTGCCCAGAAACGGCATAGGCGGTTGGGTAATAGATTGAATAAGGGTTATAATACGAGGTGTAATAAGGCCGGTATGCGTATGGGTCGAATGTCGAGGAAATATTGAAGTTAACGTTCTTGAAAATTTGTGTGTTGGCGCTCACCTGAATCGGCGAGAGCTTGTATTCGGGGGCCAGCAGGTTGTAGCTGCCGTTGATGCTGAGGTTATCGAACAGCGGAATCTTCTTAAACTCCTGCCCCGTAGAGTCGTCACGCGAGCGGACTTTCATCTCCAATTGGTTCACAATCCCGAACGACAAGAACGCCGACTGCCCCGGCGGGCTGCTGCCGTACGTACCGCCCAATCCCCGGTAGTTTGATAGTGTGCGTCGGTATTCGGGTAGGCCCTTCAGGACACCTTCGTCGGGTAGCACGGTGTAGAAGCCAAACGTAGACCCCGAAAAGTCGGGCGTGTAGCTCAGCGTCACCGACGGGGCCACGGTATGCCGGATGGCCTCGATGCGCTTTCCCCGAATAAAATACGTACCGTAGAGGCGGGTGTTGATGCTGGCGTTGGTCGAGAAGGTATAGGTTGGGTAAAAGCCCCGCGCTGTGTCGATCCGTACGGCTGTCTTTTCGGAGTTGAGCCTGTACGACAGTTGCCGGCTGTAGATATCGCCGTTGATGCTGAATCCGGGGGTGAAGTTGATGTAACGGGCCAGTTTGAAGTTGGGCAGCGACACCGGAATACTATAGCGCATGGTCACGTTCCGGTTGTCCCAGATACGGGCTGCATTGGCAAACGAAAACGCGATCAGGTTGGGGTCAGGCACGGTGCCACCCGCCCTGATGATGGCTGCGTTGGTCAGGCTGTCGCGCACGATCTGCTCGCGGTTTTGCAGCGTAACGCCCGTGGGCACGGCAATGGCAAAGCCTAGTCCGCTGGTGTCGATTCGGTTACGCACGGTGTTGTTTACCTGAGCCGAGGCGTCGAACTGAAAACCCACCCGGAAGCTCTCATACCAGCGGCCCGTGCCACCTTTCAAGGCAAAGGGTGCAATTTGGTTTACGGCCAGATTGAAGTCCGTCGATACGTCGGTCTTGCCATTTTCGCGGACACCTGTGATTTGGTTCACCTGCCCGAACTGCTGGTTTACCCGGAAGTTGGCCCCCGCCCGAACGTACTGCCCAAACGTGCGGCTATACTGCACCGACGACCCCGCCACGTTCTGGCTTACCTGCTGTACGCTATAGGTATTGAACTGATTGTAGCTGTTAGACGACACGTTGACGTTGGCCGAAAACGAACTCCGCCGCCCAATGTTCTGCGGCGCGTGCGACCACGCAATGGTGAAGTCATTCCGCGCCTGCGCCTTATTCACCGAGTCGATCAGTGCGCCAGGCAGGTTGCGGTTGAACCGAAGCTGGAACGACCCACCGTAGCGGTATTTTTTGTTATAGGCACCCGACACACCCGCGCCCCAGCTACCACGTGAGTAAAGCTGCGTGGTAAACTGCAGGCCAATATTTTCGTTAACGGCCCAGTAGTAGCCGCCATCACGCAGATAGAAGCCCCGCCCGTTGGGTTCTTCGCCATATTGGGGCATAATAATCCCTGACACACCGATGTCTTTTTTCTTCGGAAACGGGAAAAACCCGAAAGGCAACCCAATGGGCAGGGGTATTTGGTTGATGACCAGGTTGAACGGCCCCGACACCACCTGTTTGTTATGGACCACCTTCAGCCGGGGAGCGTTGATATGGAAGTGGGGCGTGGTGAGGTTGCAGGTAGTATAAATCGAGCCGCGGATGTAGAGGTTGTCTTCGGCGTCCTTTTTCACCGTTTTCCCCCGAATGTTGCCCTCACCCTGCTGCGTGATAATACCCGAAACGAGTGCCTTTTTGGTCTTAAAATTGTAGCGGATCTCTTTGGTGTCGTATGACTCGTTGCGATCTTTAAAAACCGGTGTGCCCACGGTCTTTTTCGAGGTGGAATCGTAGCGACCCCGCGCAAAAACCTCGTTGGTGGCCTGATTGAGCTTGATGTAGTCGGCCTTGAGCGAGATGTCGCCGTAGACCACCTGGGCGTCGCCCCAAAGCTCTACGATCTGGCCGCTCACCAGGCTGGAGTCACGCGAGGAGTACTTCACGGCAGTGGCAAACTGGTCTGGAGTGCTTTTGGTCGAATCGCGGCGGCTGGTGTCAGTGCCGGCCAACGCCTTGCGCGGGAGGGTAAGCGGGGTCACGCCCGTGGTGGAACGGGGGCCCTTGGGTGCCACGGGGGCAATGGTTCGCGGGGCAGAGCGAATGGGATTGGTGGGCTGATTTTGCGCGTGCAAACGGGCCACCAACGACGTTAGTAGCCACAGAATCAGCGTGTATTTTATGACCCGTAAAATAATAAGTCGTTTTTTGGGTTCTATCAAAAATTACATTTGTCGGTTTCGTAATAGAAAGCGGCAAGGACAAAGTTACCCACGATGGAGTACCCAATACTGCTCCGAATCGCATTTTGCTGTTAAATAGTATTAAATCACACCCTACACACATGGCCCGATGGCTTGTTAAGATTGTCCTACTTTTGGTGGTACTCGGCCCGTTGCTGGCGCTCACCAACTTACCCAAACCGGTCTGGCAGGACGACACTGCCACCAGCGGGCAACCTCGCCCGGCGGGGCGGGCTAATCAGATTCGTACGGTAGTGCTCGACGCAGGCCACGGCGGCCACGACCCCGGCACCCACGGCCGGTATGCCAAAGAAAAAACCCTCAACCTGAAAATTGCGCTCGAAATTGGCCGCAAAATAAAAGAAGAGATGCCCGGTATGCGCGTGATCTACACCCGCACCACCGACCGGTTTATTGAACTCGCCGAACGGTCGGCCATTGCCAACCGTAACCGCGCCGACCTGTTTATTTCCATTCATTGCAACGCCAACCCCAACTCGAAAGCCGTTCATGGCACAGAAACGTATACGATGGGTTTGCACAAAACGGAAGGCAACCTCGACGTGGCCAAGCGCGAAAACGCCGTTATCTTAAAGGAAACCAACTATCAGGAGACCTACAAGGGCTTCAACCCCAACTCGCCGCTGGCTTACATCATGCTGGCCAACTACCAGCACGCGTTTTTAGGCAGCAGCATTAACTTCGCCGAAAAAGTTGAGCGCAACTTTCGCCGCAATGCCGAGCGTAGAAGTAACGGTGTGAAACAGGCGGGCTTTCTGGTGCTCTGGCGTACGACCATGCCGAGTGTGCTGGTTGAAACGGGCTACCTCACCAACGCCGATGAAGAAGATTTCCTGGCCTCAGACCAGGGCCGCGACCGTATCACCAGTGCCGTCTACAAAGCCTTCGAGCAATACAAGCACGATATGGAAGGGGAATGAAGAAGGGTTCCATGTTCAATGTCTGAAGTCTAAAGTTGCTGCGCGCTTGCGAATGACAGGTGTGAAGCAACTTTAGACTTCAGACATTGAGCCTGGAACCCTTTTTTCTTTCGGCACAATTCGCCCCTAAATCCGGTTATAGTGTGTAGCACCGGAAATTCAGTTGTCCGGTTATAGATCACTCAAGACATTACATGAAATTTTCACAGGAAGCGAAAGTAGGGCTGTTAGCTCTGGTCACGCTCACGATGTTCTTCTTCGGATTCAATTTTCTAAAGGGAACCAACATCTTCAAAAAGAACAAGCAGTTTACGGTCGTTTACGCCAACGTTGATGGTTTGACTAGCTCCAACCCGGTGTTGCTCAACGGTTTAAGCGTAGGGCAGGTTGCTAAAATTGACCTGCTTCCCGACCAGGGAAACAAACTCCTTGTCACGCTCGACATGAACAAAAGTGTAGTCATTCGGCAAGGCTCTAAAGCCCTTTTGGCCGATGGCGGGTTACTGGGGGGCAAGGTTATCCGGCTCGAACTGAACCCCGCCGGAGCCGTCATGGACGAAGGCGCACTGGTGGCCGCCAATGAGCAGGGTATTTCGAGTCTGATCAAAGAAAAAACGCTGCCGGTACTGAATAACGTTGATTCACTTACCCGCAGGCTCAATTATGTGGTATCCCAGTTCGACCAAACGGGTGGGTTACTAAACCAGACCCTGCGCGGTGCCAACGGTGTAACGGGTACGCTCAACTTGGCCCTGAACGAAAACCGCGCTGGCCTTCGGGCTGCCCTTGCCAACGTAAACACCCTCTCGCAATCGCTCGACAAAACCACCCGTGATCTGGGGCCGATTTTGAGTAAGGCAGGCACTTTCGCCGATTCGCTGAATGCGCTGCAACTGAAACAAACGCTCGGCAACGCCAACAAGTCGATTGACAACCTGCAAAAACTGCTGGGCAACATCGAAAAGGGGCAGGGTTCACTCGGCAAGCTTACTACCGACGATTCACTTTATGTAAACGTGAGCCGCACGGCGGGGCAGTTGGACAAACTGCTGGGCGACTTCCGGGAGAACCCCAAGAAGTATATCAACGTGTCGTTTTCGGTGTTCGGCAAGAAAGATAAACCCGCCCCTGCCAAGCCCGGCACGGTGCAGGTGATCACTACCACCACCACCAAAGTCGATTCAATACCGCCAAAGTAACAATTTGCGGTGGCTAGCTAAATTGGTTATTTCGCTCGGCCATCCCCCGCCCGGACGCGGGACCGCCTAAAGGGAGCCTGCTGGCGCATCAGCAATACTCGTGCGCTAGCAGGCTCCCTTTAGGCGGTCCCGCGTCCGGGCGGGGGGTGGCCGAGCGAATCTTTTTACCCTGATTATAAACTCCTTCATCATGCAAACCCTTCTCGATGACCTTGCCCAGAAAACCGCCCAGACCCAATTGGGTGGCGGGCAGAAAAAAATTGACGATCAGCACAAAAAAGGCAAGCTCACCGCCCGCGAACGAATTGAATACCTGGTTGATACGAACAGCGATTTCCTGGAAATAGGCCTCTTCACCGGCGAAGGCATGTACGCTGAGCATGGCGGGTGCCCGTCGGGGGGGGTGGTTACGGGTATGGGCCACGTGTCGGGGCGGCTGTGTGTGATCGTGGCGAATGATGCCACCGTGAAAGCGGGGGCATGGTTTCCGATTACGGCCAAAAAGAACCTCCGGGCGCAGGAAATCGCCATGGAAAACCGCCTGCCCATTATTTACCTCGTCGACAGTGCGGGTGTGTATTTGCCCTTGCAGAATGAGGTCTTTGCCGACAAAGACCATTTTGGCCGGATGTTTCGTAACAACGCGCACCTCTCGGCTATGGGCGTATTGCAGGTGGCAGCCATCATGGGCAGTTGCGTGGCGGGCGGAGCCTATCTGCCCATCATGAGCGACGAAGCCCTGATTGTGGAGGGAACCGGCTCCATTTACCTGGCTGGGCCATACCTGGTAAAAGCCTCCATCGGTGAAGATGTAGACACCGAAACGCTGGGTGGCGCGGCCATGCACACCGAAATTTCGGGCGTAATCGACAACAAATACCCCGACGATAAGAGTTGCCTGGACGCCATAAAGCGTATTCTGGACAAAACTGGCTCTCAGCCCATGGCTGGTTTCAGTCGCGTCACGCCCGCACCCCCGGCCCTTGACCCCGCCGAGATTTACACCCTGCTGCCACAAGACCGCGTGAAACCCTATGATATGATGGCGATCCTGAACCGCCTGATCGACAACGCTGATTTTGACCCCTATAAACCCGATTATGGGCAATCGCTGATCTGTGGTTATGCCCGCATCGACGGTTGGGCGGTGGGTATTGTGGCTAATCAGCGGAAGGTAGTGAAAGCCAAAAACCGCGTCGGACCGGGTGGAGCGACGGCGGGGCAGGCGGTGGAAATGCAGATGGGCGGCGTGATCTACGGCGATGCTGCCGACAAGGCGGCGCGGTTTATCATGAATTGCAACCAGAAACACATTCCCCTGGTGTTTGTGCAGGATGTAACGGGCTTTATGGTGGGTAGTCGCGCCGAACAGGGCGGTATCATCAAAGACGGAGCCAAGCTGGTAAGTGCGATGGCCAATTCGGTCGTGCCGAAGTTTACGGTGGTGATCGGCAATTCTTACGGTGCGGGCAACTATGCCCTCTGTGGCCGTGCTTATGACCCCCGTCTGATGCTGGCCTGGCCCACGGCCCAAATGGCGGTGATGAGCGGTGCATCGGCAGCAAAGACGCTGTTACAAATACAGGTGGCGTCGTTGAAAGCTAAAGGCGAAGTCATTACTTCTGAGGCGGAACAGGCGCTGTTACAGAAGATTACAGACCAGTACAACGCGCAGCTCTCGCCTTATTACGCCGCCGCCCGCCTCTGGTTTGATGCCGTCATTGATCCGCTTGATACCCGCCGCCACATCTCCCTCGGCATCGAAGCCGCCAACCACGCGCCCATCACGAAGGCGTTCAACGTGGGCAATATGCAGACGTAGAAGGGTAATAAATAATGTACAATGAATAATGTACAATGAATAATGGCTACGCACCTGAAAACCTCTGAGCGCGTAGCCATTATTCATTGTACATTATTCATTGTACATTATTCATTGTACATTATTCATTACCCTTCTTTCTCCCCCAGCCAGTCCATTTCTTCGGGGATGTCCTGCTCAATGGCGGCGCGGACTCGTTCCACGATAGCTTCGACGGTGTCGTTTGGCTCAACGAGCAGGGGGGGCTTAAAACGGATAGACAACTGCGTGTTGCGTTTCTTAAAGCGCAGCCCTTTTTTATCAAACGCACGACGAAACCCGTTGATTACCACCGGAATAATAATGGGATCATTGTCTTTAATGAGGTAGCCCGTACCCTTGCGCACAGGAGCGTAGGGCTTGGTGGTGCCCTGTGGGAAACTCACCACCCAACCGTGTTCCAGCGCTACGTGAATCTTGTCGACCGCCGAGGTATCCACGCTGCGCTTCACATCGCGGCCGTCGGCCCGCCATGACCGCTCGATGGTGAGCGCCCCCCCAAGGGCAAAAATTTTGGCCAGAATGCCCTTCTGCATCGTCTCGCTGGCAGCCACGTAATACATCCGGGCACGGGGGGCAAACAGGTACACAGGGGGCAGCATGGTGTCTTTGAACCCCCATTTTACGGCGCAGAATACGTGGAAAAACGCGATCACATCAGCAAAATACGTCTGGTGGTTCGACAGAAAGAGCACGTTGTTGATGGGTAGGTTTTCCAGATGCTCGGTGCCTTCGATCTTTATTCGGTTGACGGTAGTGTAGCGAAAATAGGTGAACCAACCCACCGCAGCAATAATCATCCGCCTGAACAACAGCCAGTTGCCAAACGGGTCGCACTCGAACAGGCCGATCACATCGAGCCGGTCGAGGGGCTTGGGCAGGTAGCTGAACTTGGTAGGCTTGACGTATTTCATGGAGTCAGGTAAGACGATAAAGGCAATCGGCGGCTATAGTGTGCGCAAGTAAAGCAGAAAGCCCTGCCCAAAATAATTTGATGGGGTCATTAATCCTTGCTTTCGCCAATGCATCCAACCGATGTAACAACCGAAAGACGCCTATACCAGACCGTTTACTTTCCCTTCTTTTTCGGGATCACTCCAGTTTAACCATCAGTATACCATGAATCGTCTGTTTGCCTCCGCCCTTTCGCTTGCCGCCCTTTTTGTTGTTACCACTACGTCGTTTGCCCAGGTTCAGGTTGGGGTGCGAGGTGGGGTTAACTGGAGCAACGTCTCCGAGCCATCGTTGTTACAAAACCTACCCGTACAACCCGAATTTTCGCCCGGACCCACCGGTGCTATTTTTCTGGAAGTGCCCCTCAGTGAGCGCGTGTCGTTTCGCCCGGAAGTAGCTTTTGTGCAAAAAGGCTTCCTGCTGCGTGAGGGCACCAGTCTCGATCTCGGCTTTCTTGACATCCCGGTTGGCGCACGGGTAGCCTACCAGATCCAGTCGATCCAAACGCCGCTGCTGCTGAAGGTAAACCTCTCCGACGGTCCCGTTAAGCCTTATTTCTTTGCCGGTCCTGCCGTTGGCTATGCTTTCGATGGCCGCGTTCGTACCCGGGCTACGGCTCTGTTCACCACCAAAAACATGGACGTACCCCTGGGCATTGGCGGGGCCATCAACCACTGGGATTTGGGTGGTGTGGGTGGCCTGGGCCTCTCGGCCGATATGGGCGCTGGCAAATTTTTCATCGAAGCCCGCTACGACCACGGCTTTACCCGGCAGCTGCAGGTACCCCTCGTGAACCTGCCCGTCCGCAACCGGACCGTGGGCGTTTCGGTAGGGTACGCCTTCACGTTATAACCGTCTTGATTACGAACCAATGGTGTTAGACGCACCGGCCCCTGGCTGGTGCGTCTTTTTTTGGCTGGCGGCTGGTCAAGATTCCAAATCTTGACCAGCAGAACTGTCGAGGGCACTCAATTCTGTTTATTTTTGTCTATTCGTAACAGCTTAACAACAAGATTGGCCTGGCCACTCTGAGCTTTCATCAATATCTGAATATGGCAACATTAGTGAACGATTTTACGTACTCAACGAAAGCTGAACCCCACCGGATGCGGACCCGGCAGATCATGAAGGCTCACCCGGAGGTGAAGAAACTGATTGGTCAGAAAAACCCCGTCACGTTTTGGGTAGCCCTGGGCTGCGTGGCTATGCTCATCGGCATGGCATGGCTGCTGCGCGATCAGTCGTGGTGGCTCATTGTGGCGGCTGCGTGGTTTATTGGTGCGTTTCCGGCCCATACGCTCTTTATCTGCATTCACGAAGCGGCTCACAACCTGATTTTCCGTAAGCCGGCCGCCAACGTCTGGACGGGTATCTTCGCCAACCTGCCTACGGTGTTTCCTACGGCCATTTCGTTCAAAAACTTCCACATCAAGCACCACGCCTTCCAGGGGGTGCATGAGCTTGACGCCGACCTGCCCGACTGGTACGAAGCCAAGCTGATTAATAATTACGCCATCGGCAAGGCCATCTGGCTATTGCTGTTCCCCATTTTTCAGGGTATCCGCACCTTGCGCTGCATCGAACTCGCCGTTATTGACAAGTGGGTGGTAGCCAACGTGGTGGTGCAACTGGTATTCGATACGCTGATTGTGGTCTTCTTCGGCTGGAAAGCCCTGGCGTTTATGGTGATGTGTCTGTTCTTCTCGGTAGGGCTGCATCCGCTGGGTGCCCGCTGGATTCAGGAGCACTACCTCACCCTCGATCCTGAGCAGGAGACGTACAGCTATTATGGTCAGCTCAACGGTGTGAATCTGAACGTAGGTTTCCACAACGAGCACCACGATTTTCCGTCGATCCCCTGGAATAAGCTGCCGGAGATAAAAAACTCGGCACCAGAGTATTACGACACGCTGAAATACCACACGTCGTATGTGAAACTGCTGTTCACGTTCCTGTTTAGTCAGGAGGTATCGCTCTACTCCCGCATCGTGCGCAAAGAGCGTGGCCGCGTCACCCTCGACGATCAGTCGAAGCCAGACTTGGAAATGGTGCAGCCTCACAGTGAGCCAGTCACGGCTTAGTCGATACAGTTTTTTTAAATAAAAAGGCCCGCTTCCGATCTGGAAGCGGGCCTTTTTTTGTGTGGGTGTATCTTGCTGGCTTCAGACTCTAAGTTGCTGACGCATAGCCCTTCGATAGGCTCAGGGTGAGATTGTAGCACCGAAGCTCCAGCTTCGGGAGTGAGCAACGGGCTAGGCATTAACTCCCGAAGCTGGAGCTTCGGTGCTACAATCTCACCCTGAGCCTGTCAAAGGCGGTCCGACGGTCCGGCCTAGAGCGCGAAGCCACAAAGCGAAAACAAGTTAATCATTATCAGTCTTCATCGCTTCAGTAAAAACGCGGATAAATCGGCGAGTTGCTGGTCGGTGAGGCCCATCGAAACAGGGTCAGGCATAAGGCTGGTAGTGTATTGTTTGCGCGAGGCAATCTGAGCCGTGGCGAGGGTGTGTTTTTGTCCGGCGGCATCTTTCACCACAATGGCTTGTGCACCGTCGGAGATCAGAAACCCATAATACGTCTGCCCGTTTTTGGTCGTAATCAGCCAGGGCTCATAGCCGAAAGCCAGCGCCGCACTGGGGTTTATGATGGCATCGAGCAGGCCGTTGCGGTCAAATTTCTCGTGAATTTTGGTTAGTTCCGGCCCGATTTCGGCACCCGACGGGCCGTGTTTGTGACAGGTGGCGCAGTTGGTGCTAAAGACTGTTTTGCCCGCTATGGCGTCGCCGCTCAGGCTCGCAATCTGCCGGATCGAGACGGTGCGGCTGGCTCCTGGTTTAGTAAAATAGTCGCCTGCCATCGTGCGTACGCTCTGATCGGGATTGTTGAAAATCACATCGGCAACGGCTCCTGTGACGCCCTTGGGCAGCTTTCCGTCTGCCGCCAGACCCACCAGAATTTTGCCTCCCTCGGCAGTGCGGGCCATACCCACGGCTACTTTAGTCTTGTCGGCCACCGATACGTACTCGTCCAGCAGTTGTTGGCGCTGTGCCAACAACTGCTGCTCGGCGTCGGAAAGTTTGTTGGGCATTAGCTCGTCCCAGTTTACCAGCGTGGCCCAGTCGTTCCCCCGCCGGAAGTTCACCCAATACGCCGCCTGTTTCGCCAGGGTCGTATCCGTCGATTTCGCCAGTTCGACCATGGCACGGGCGGCCATGGGGGTACGTACAAAGCCCAGTCCGGTCAGGGCCTGTTGCCGGGCATCGGTGGTGAGGGTTGGGTTGCCCGCCCATTTCGTAAACAAATCGGTGGCTTCAGCAGGGTGCAGTTCCCAGAGCAGATCGGCCAGTTTGGCGTTCCAGCTAGCGGGGTCGGGTGATAGCTGAGCCGTAATTGATTGTCCAATAGGTGATTCTTTTCCCTGCGCGCCAATGCCCAGGGCGGCGAGGTAATAGCGGTCTTTGCCGTCATACCCATTCATGAGCGTCATCAACAGTGGCACAGCCTGGGGGGCGGGCACGTCGCGCAGGGCAATGGCTACCTCGCGCCGAACGGCGGGGGAGGGGTCGTTCACCAGTTGCTGGCACAAAGGGAGAACATTAGGTACGACATAGCTAAATGGGGTTTTCAACGCCCGAAACGCAGTTAACCGAAGTTGCGGATCAGCGTTGGTCATGGCCTTGGCAGCTAACTCCCGGCCTTGTGGGCCAAGCTGGCTTAACAGCCAAATAGCGCGGGCGCGATGGTAGGGGTTCGGTGCGTTGAGCAGGGCCGCTACGGGCTTCGCCACCTTGTCGCCCTGCGCCCGCAAGGCATTGAACCCCAATAGTCTAACGTTAATAGCCGGGCTTTGCAGGGCAGCTAGCTGGCCTTTGGTATTACTCAGATTCAGCTTCGGAACAACCAGGTTTTTGCCTTTGGGCGTGATGCGGAAAATGCGCCCGTAGCCTTTTTTGTCATGCATGGCGTGGCCCCCTACAATGGGGTCATACCAGTCGGCGATGTAAATGGCTCCGTCCGGCCCCACCGACACATCCGATGGGCGAAACCACTTGCGCGGATCGTCGTCTACGTCGTTCCATTTATAGTTCTCATCTACCTTCGGGAAGGTGCTGATAAGGTCGCGGCGGTTGCTGAGGTCGTAACCGGCTCCCTGCGGGTTGAGGGTATAGCCGAAAATTACGTTGCGGCCTGCCTCGGCGCTGAGCAGCGTGCCCCGGTACCCCCCGCCCAGTTCGTCGCCTTCATACACCACCACGCCCGTAGGTGAACCCGCGCCGCTGATGTCGCCCACGGGCATCACGCCGGGGTCCTGCTGATGCCAGTGGGCCGTGGGGATGGTCTGACCGGGGCGTTGGTCGGCCTGCCAGTAGCGGGTGCCGTCGCTGCTGAAATAACCCGCGTTGGCGCCTTCCATCAAAAAACTTGTGCGACAGGACACCACCTGATCGTCGTTGTCGTTCTGAAACAGGTTGCCGTAGGAGTCGATAGCGGTTTCGTAGTTATTCCGAAAATTGTGGGCCATCACTTTCAGGCCCGTACCGTCGGGGCGGATGCGCAGGGCCAGCCCGCCCACCCACACGCGCCCGTCGTCACTGACCTGATTGCCTTTGTTGAGCTTGTTGTAGGGGGTGCCACCCACATACAAACTCCCCGACCGCAGGGTCCAGCCTGCCTTGTCGGTGACGTGGTGCGGCCCGGCATTGCCCGTGTTGAAATAGTAGTTGCCGTCGGGACCAGCCACCAGCGCATGCAGGGAATGGTCGTGGTCCAGCCCACCGAAACCAGTCAAAAAGATCTCTTTTTTGTCGGCCTTGTCATCGCCGTTTTCGTCGGTATAGACTACCAGATTGGGGGCACAGGATACGTATACCTTGTTGCCCAGCACGGCAATGCCCAGCGGCGAGACCAGCTCTTTATCTTCCACAAACACCGTCGATTTGTCGGCCTTACCGTCGTGGTCCGTGTCTTCCAGAATCATCACGCGCTCACCGTTGGGGTGGGTCAGGTGCGTGTCGGGTTTGTTATTAAAGTCCCGGTAATCAACGGCTTCCGTGATCCATACCCGCCCCCGCGCGTCGAGGTCCATGTTGGTGGGGTTATAAAACATCGGCCCCTCCGCCCAAAGCGTCGCCTCCAGGTCGTCGGGTAGATAGAGTTTGTTAGGATCAACCGGCTCAGGCTGAACGCGTTGCGACACGTTTGTTGGCGATGACCAAAGCCATCCGGCCAGCAAGGGTAAGGTGAAAAGGGTGAGTTTCATAAGAGGTTTTCTGTTGACTTCACGCTATTAGTATGGCACTCTAAGCTTCGCGCTTGTGGCCCTTCGACAGGCTCAGGGTGACAGGCTAATAAGCAATCATCTCTAGTTGATTCAAGGTCGTTGTCACCCTGAGCCTGTCGAAGGGCAAACAGCGCAAAGCCAGCAGCAGACGATATAAAACACTAAATCGTCTACTGCAACGCTCCCAGCGCCGTGACAACGTCGGCTTCAAGTTTAGCATCTAACTTCTTGTCTTTCAATACGGTCTCAAAAGCCGCGCCTTTACTTTGCAGGGCACTCACCAGGGCTTTGCGGTTCAGTTTTACGCGCTCAGCGGTTTTGTCGGGACGGATAATGAAATAAGCCGACTCATCGCGGAACTCGTCGAACACCTGCGTATTGCCGTAGGGTTGCTTGGCGGGTGCTTTGTAAAATCGCTTAACGGGCAGTTGCACCAGTGAATAATCTCCCTGGTAAACCACGCGGACAAGCCCCGTTTTCAAGGCTGTTTCGTCTGTCACTACGCCTGCAAGGTGTTCATAGCGAGTAGGTTGATTGTTGTCGGCTGATTGCAGCGACAACTGTTTTACCCCCGCTACGGCATACCGGGCCGAGTCTTTCGCCGACCGTTTCACCCATATCTCCTGATCCAGCGCGTCGTAGTTGAAGAGCGCGTTGGCAATGGTATTCCCCGATTTGAAGAGCAACGTGCCGGGTGTCCAGTTGTCAAAGGCCAGAGGGCTGCCTTTGAGCGCGGTTTCACTCAGGTTAAACGTACGGGTTGCCGAATTGATAAAAGGACCACTAATCACCTGCTCAATCGAAACGGGTTTGTTGGCGGTCTGTGCCAGCAGGGTAACAGGAAGCAGGTATAAGGCGATGTTGATAGCGTGTTTCATACGAGTAAATTACGCTTTACGTACGCCAGATTATGCTGATAGGCGGCCACGGTGTCATCTTCTTTTGTTTTGGCCCACTCAATCTGCATCCAGCCGTCGCCCTCGTAACCCGCTTCGGCCAATGCCTGGCGTACGCGGGGCCAGTCGATGGTGCCGTTGCCCAGCCGGACGCCATTCTCTTTGATGTGCAGTTCGCAGATGTGTTTTTTGCCCAGTAAGGAAATCTCTTTGAAAATGTCGTTGCCCGCGTCGGTGGCGTTGCGGGCGTCGTAGTATACTTTAATGGCCGACGAACCCACCCGGTCGATAATGTCGAGGTGTTGCTCGGCGGTGAGGTAGCTCTCGATACCCAGTTGCACCCCCGCCCGCTCGGCCAGCGGCGCAACCGCCTTCAGCCGACGAACCACTTCACTAATACCCGTGGGGTCGTTGCGGAGGTCATTTTTGGCGAAAAAAGCCAGCAGAATGGCCTTCACACCCAGGTTTTTGGCCACGCCGATGCTGTCATGCACCCATTGTTCGGTGCGCGGGTCTGACTTATAAGGTACGTCGTTGAGGGCACCAATAGCCAGCCCGCCAATGCGTACGCCCGTTCGTTTGGCGGCATCCAGGTACGCTTGTTGCACATGAGCCTGTTGCAGGTACACCGGCTGGGCGGCCGTATTCAGACTTACCTGTACGCCATCAAGGCCAATTCGCCTGGCCACATCGAAACAGGCAATGTCGGCGGCGGGGCCAATAGACCAGTCGCAGGCACCAATATGAGTCGATTTTTTGCGATTGGAGCCGTTGGCGAAATTTTCTGCCCACAGCGGTGTGATGAATGCCAATGCACTCATTTTCATCGTTGTAGATAGCCAATGGCGTCGGTTGAAGGGGATCTTTTCCATAGCAGTAAGGTGAACAAATAAAGGGTATCTCCCCTTTTTTTACCCTCCTTTCCAACGCTTTTAAACGCCGGTGGGTCTTTCACCTACCTACACAGTATGCTGGATGAACGAACGCTTGTAGACGGATGCCGGAATCAGGACCGCGCTGCGCAGCGACTGCTTTATGAGCGGTTTGCCGGAAAGCTCTTTGCCGTGTGCAAACGCTACGTAAAAGATCCCGACGAAGCTGCCGACGTCTTGCAGGACTCGTTTGTGAAAGTGTTTCGGCATATGGACCAATTTCGGTTCGAATGTCCGCTGGAGGCCTGGCTGAAGCGCATTGCCATCAACACCGCCCTCAAGCACCTACGGAAAAACAAACCCTTTGAGCACATGACGGACGTTGACGAGGTGGCGAATTTTTTGCCGCAAAACGCCGACGTGCTGCCCACGCTCAATTACCAGTATTTGCTCCAGTTGGTGCAGGATTTACCCACCGGCTGCCAAACCGTTTTTAACCTGTATGCCATAGAAGGCTACACCCATCCCGAAATAGCCGCCTTGCTGGGTATTTCGGAAGGCACATCGAAATCACAATTTTTCCGGGCCAGAGGTCTCCTTCAACAGAAACTTCTGGACGATCAACCTATTCGTACTGACTATTCGCAATGAATCGTTCCAACGCTTTTTCTTCCAACAATCCGCCTGCGGGTGGCCCCGGTGCACCGCCGCCGTCGGGTACGCCCGATAGCCGCTGGGCAGCGGCTTTCCAGGACGCGAGCGAGGCACCCCCCGCCCGCGTCTGGAGCGGTATTGAGCGCCAGCTTGACCTTGACGATGAAGACGGCGTATTGCCCCTGATTCCCCATGCCCCTACCCACACGGCGATGTTTGGCCGTTGGGCGGCGGGCGTAGCGGCGGCCTGTCTGCTGGCACTGATCGGCTGGTGGAGCCTGCGTGTTGCCGATGATAAGGTGCTGGCTAACAATGCTGTAGCGTCGAAAAATCGCCCCTCGGCGGCGGGTCAGGCCACGGTTCCAATGGCGGCTGTTAAGCCTGAAAACCACCAACCTGTTGACCAGCCGAACCAGTATGCGGTGACCAGAAAGGGGGTGGGGGAGGCCGCTAAAGTTATCCGGCCTGTGTCTCCTGCCGGGGTCGGGGTGATTGCCAACGAAAAAGCCGCCGCTGTGGCTTCGGTAAGTGTGCCTCGTGAACCGGTTTCGCCTGTTGCCGATAGGCAGAATAACGAGACAGAAACGGTAGCTATTTCGGTGCAGATGTCTGTGCAGCAAACCATGCGGTCGGCCAACGAACCAGCTGTTCGCCCCGCCGGGCCTACCCGTTCTTTTTCGGGCCTGCCAACGCAAGGTTCAGAGACAACAGTGGCCTTTTCTCGGTCTATGCAGCACACGTTTATTCAATCGAGCAACCAACCTGCCCTACTTCCCGTATCGACTATTCCAGCGGGTGTGGCTATTCCGGTAGGTGTGAACGTCATGCCATCGGCTAAGGCCTCAGCAACCCCCATCGTCGTTGATGAACACGAGACCTTGTTTGAGAAAAGCGCAATGATTCCCGAACGATTGGCTATTCGAACCGTACCGCTGCGCATAGGGGGTAATGACCGTATTGTCTGGTTTTCGCCGGAGTCGCCGGTTTCAGAAAAGTCACTGGACACAGACCCAAAATCAGCCCGCAAGGCCCGGCCCAAAGCCTGGGTATCGGCGGGGGTAGTGGCTTCGTCGTTTGACCCGTCGGTGGCCTTGCGGGCGGTGAGTGGCCTGGCCTACACCAACAATTCGCCAACCAATGCGCTGATGGTGGGCAATGTTCCCGTGCCTGCCCTGGCCATTAATAGTCATGCCGGGCGGGCTGTTGCCACGCAGGTTAATGTGGGCGTACCCTTGTCTGAGCGTTGGACCGTAGAAACCGGCGTGGGCTATTTAAGCGGACAGTCAACCGTGCAGAGTCCGGTTCGCGCAACGGCCTTGTCGACCGAGAAAACTACGGCTGTCAATGCACCAACGCTCTACACCGATTTGGTAGGCAACAGTGCCAACCAGTCGATAGCTTCTAGCGCCGACATACAATATGGCTCGGCTGCTCAGCGCTATGCTACTGTAGCCAGCACAAGCTATGATCGAACGGTTAGTCAGTCGGTTAGCAACAGCTACCAGTTTGTGCAGGTACCCGTACAACTGAGTTATGAACTGCGCCCCCGCCGCAAATTTGGTCTCGCGCTCATTACGGGTATGGTCTCGAATTTGTTTGTGCGCAACACCGTAGCCGATGCCGTAACTGTGAAAGCACAGGATGGCGTATACCGGCCGCTGACGGTGGCGGGCACTGCTGGCATGCGACTCCGTTTCCGGCCCAGCAAACAATGGTCGGCCTCGCTGGCGGGTACGTTCCAGCACAGCCTTCAATCGATTACCCGCCCGGAAGTAGGCATTCAGGCCTTGCCGCAGAACATGGGCGTCAGCTTCAGCGTAGACAAGCATTTTTAATCAACAACATTTTGTGTAGGACCGAATCGCCCGATGGCCTTGCTGCCGGGTGATTTTTTTTGTGCCTGATTACAACGGTTGATCGGCGCTGAGAGTCATGCCGTTAAGAAACGTTAATAGCTCCTCATTATGAGTGTTTTACCATGAAAAAACTGATCTACTTCCTCTGCCTGCTGCCCCTGATCTGGATCGACTCGTCGTGTACGGATCAATGCACCGAAACCCGCACGTTCCGGCAGTTTACGCCAGTTTCGCTTACCACCACGCAGGTACGGCTGGGCGTAGGCGTAGACAAAGCCCGTGGCATGGTTAACCCCGGTAAGCTCTACACCAAAGACGGCTATCTGTTCATCAACGAGTTGAAACAGGGTATCCACGTCATCGATAACCGCAACCCGTCGGCCCCCAAGGCGCTGGCTTTCATCAGTATTCCCGGCAACGGCGACATCGCCATCCGCAACAATTTCCTGTATGCCGACAGCTACATGGACCTGGTCACGTTCGACATCAGTAACCTCGCCGACATTCACGAAGTAAGCCGGTCGAAAAACGTGTTTACGCAGGGGCAGTTCGACGGGGGCTGGTGGTATTACAACGCTGCCAGCAACAGTGACATCATTTCTGATCAGCGTGTGGACTACGTGACGCAAACGCTAAAAACAAACTGCGAAGCTACCCCAACAGCCACAGCCGGGTGGCGCACCGATGTCATGAGTTTTCAGTTTGCATCGGTCGCCAAAGATGCTTCATCAACGGGCAGCACCAATGGCACCAGTGGCTCGATGGCCCGGTTTGCGCTTTACAACGATTACCTCTATGCCGTGGGGCAGTCGGACATGAAGCTGTTTACTATCAGCAAGCCTGCTGCACCTGCGCTCAGCAACACCATCAACATGGGCTGGGGCATCGAAACGATTTTTCCTTACAAAGACAAGCTGTTTCTGGGATCGCAGACGGGCATGCTCATTTATGACAATACCAACCCGGCGCAGCCAAAGCAACTATCAGTGTTTCAGCATGCCCGTCGTTGCGACCCGGTGGTGGTCAATGACAACACGGCCTACGTTACCCTGCGGGGCGGTGGGGGTTGCGGCGGGGCCAGCAATCAACTGGACGTGGTCGACATCACCAGCCTGACCAATCCTAAACTCCTGAAAAGCTATCCCATGCGCAGCCCGTATGGCCTTGGCGTCGATTTTCCGAACCTGTTCGTTTGCGAAGGGGCCTATGGTATCAAGTCGTTCAACGCCGCCGACCCCATGCAGATCGACAAGAATCTGCAGCAGTATATCGAGGATGTACAAGCCTATGATGTGATTCCGTTGGGGGGCGTTTCGGGGCAGAAAACACTGCTGCTCATTGGCCGTGATGGCTTCTACCAGTATGAATACACTTCTGCCGGTCGGTTGCGCCTGTTGAGTAAGCTGCCCGTTACCCGTCCAAGCCTGACCTGATATGCTATCCAACCGAATGCTGCTGTGCCTGTGGGCACTACTGGGCAGTATGGCTGCTGCCCAGGCTCAGTTTCCGGTAACGAAACAGGGCCGTCCGTTTGTGAATTATACCGAATTGGGTGGATTGTTTGGGCGCGTGGCCTACGCCGTTAACACCTGGAATGGTAGCGGCGACGAACAGGTCGATAACAAGCTCAGCCTGACGATCCAGACCTTCAACGGGGTGCAGGTGTGCCCGCGGCTGGCTGTGGGTGGTGTGGTAGCCGTCGACTGGTATTCGGCGGCGCTGTTGCTGCCCGTGGGGGCGGGGCTGCGCTACGACCTGACCAAACCCAACGATAAAAACGTACGGGTATTTGTCTCTGCCGACGCTGGCTACGGTCTTAACTGGCTTAACAAATCCAGCACCAATAACGAAGTTAAGGGTGGCCTGATGGTGAATCCCGGCATCGGCATGCGCCTGGGTAAGCCCGGAAAAGGTGCTTTTGTGCTGTCGCTAAGCTATAAACGGCAGGCTGTACAAGCTCAAAAGCCCCTGCAATGGAACGACATCAGCCGCGACGAAAGCCGGGTATATAACCGGCTGGCGGTAAGGGTGGGGGTAATGTTTTAAACTAGTTTAAGGTCTAATGTCTAAAGTCCAATGTTGGCTGGCGCGAGAGCAGTACGCTTGCGCCAGCCAACATTGGACTTCAGACATTAGACCTTAAACCTTTCTTACGCCATCGCGAACTTGTTCGCGTTGCGTTTCCGCTCGTTCTCGTCGAGGAATACTTTACGGATACGCATCGACTTCGGCGTTACTTCGAGGTATTCGTCTTTCTGGATATACTCCATCGACTCTTCCAGTGAGAACTGAATCTTGGGGGCAATCTTCACGTTGTTGTCTGAACCAGACGCCCGCATGTTGGTCAACTGCTTGGCGGTCTGTACGTTAACAACAATGTCGTTCTGGCGGTTGTGCTCACCGATAACCTGGCCGGCATAAATTTCTTCGCCCGGATCGATAAAGAACACCCCCCGATCCTGGAGTTTGTCAATCGAATAGGCCGTAGCCGAACCGCTCGTCATCGAGATCAACGACCCGTTGATCCGCTCAGGAATGGCGCCTTTATAGGGCTCAAAACTCTTGAACCGGTGTGTCATCACGGCTTCACCAAAGGTAGCGGTGAGCACGTTTGAGCGCAGACCGATCAGGCCCCGCGACGGAATTTCGAACTCAAGGTGCTGCAGGTCGCCTTTCGGTTCCATAATCAGCAGTTCGCCTTTGCGCTGCGTAGCCAGTTCAATCACCTTACCGGCGGTCTCTTCGGGCACATCAACCACCAGAGTTTCAACGGGTTCCAGCTTCTGACCGTTCTCGTCTTCTTTATACAGCACCTGCGGCTGACCTACCTGCAACTCGTACCCTTCGCGACGCATGGTCTCGATCAGTACTGACAAGTGCAGAATACCCCGGCCAAACACCAGGAAGCGGTCTTCGCTGTCGGTGGCCTCTACGCGGAGGGCCAGGTTCTTCTCAATCTCTTTGTAGAGCCGGTCACGCAGGTGGCGCGAGGTCACAAACTTACCTTCCTTACCAAAGAACGGCGAGTTGTTGATCGTGAACAGCATGTTCATCGTCGGCTCGTCAACGGCGATCCGGTCAATGGCTTCGGGGTTTTCGAGGTCGGTAACCGTGTCGCCAATCTCGAAATCTTCCAGGCCCGTAATGGCGCAGATGTCGCCGCAGGGAACTTCGGCAACTTTTACTTTACCGAGGCCTTCAAACGTTTGCAGCTCTTTGATTTTTACGCGTTTCACCACGTCCCCAACCTTCACAAGGGCCATGTTGGCACCTTCTTTCAGTGTACCCCGCGACACCCGGCCAATGGCGATCCGACCCACGAAGGCCGAATAGTCGAGCGAGGTGATCTGCATTTGGGGGGTGCCTTCTACTACCGGCGCGGGCTTGATGTGCTCCACGATGGTATCGAGCAGATAGGTGATATCGGTAGTTGGTGTCTTCCAGTCGGGACCCATCCAGCCCTGCTTCGATGAGCCGTAAACGGTCGGGAAATCGAGTTGATCTTCGGTGGCGCCGAGGTTAAACATCAGGTCGAACACCTCTTCGTGTACTTCGTCGGGGCGGCAGTTTTCTTTGTCAACCTTGTTGATCACCACAATGGGCTTCAGGCCAAGCGTCAGGGCTTTGCCCAGTACGAAACGCGTTTGGGGCATAGCACCTTCGAAGGCATCGACGAGCAGGCAGACGCCATCAGCCATTTTCAGTACACGCTCTACCTCACCGCCGAAGTCGCTGTGGCCTGGGGTATCGATGATGTTGATCTTTACGTCTTTGTAGCGCACCGATACGTTTTTCGACGTAATGGTGATGCCACGCTCACGCTCCAGGTCATTGTTATCGAGAATCAGGTCCTGGAATTCCTGGTTTTCGCGGAAAAGTTTCGACGCGTGAATAATCTTGTCGACCAGCGTGGTTTTGCCGTGG
Source organism: Fibrella rubiginis (assembly GCF_017353185.1). Taxonomy (GTDB): domain Bacteria; phylum Bacteroidota; class Bacteroidia; order Cytophagales; family Spirosomataceae; genus Fibrella; species Fibrella rubiginis. The sequence goes on from NZ_JAFMYV010000005.1 coordinate 174,902, forward strand.
TCAACGTGGGCGATAATCGCAATATTGCGGATGGATTGCATACGATGTCAGAAGTGCCTGAAAGGGTGCGTTTCCTGTCAGGAACAGCACCGGCTAATTTTCCCGCAAAGGTACGAAATCTTACACTGAAAAACAGTTATTTACAATTTATTAATCTGTTTTCGCGCGTAGAAGCGTATCACACTGGTATAAGTGCAATTTGTTCAACTAACCATCCTGTAAGAAATAGTGCATTGGTTACTTGTTGCCGGTTGCCGTAGCAAACCGGCTGATTTTCAGTTACTCGCTTGACTTGTTACGTCACCTGCCGTAGTTTTCGCGACCTACCGAAACCTACCTGCTTTTGAGACGAACGTTATACCCTGTTTTGGGTCTATTGGGCCTTTTTGCCCACGCCGCCACGGCACAGTTTTCCCCGCCCATACCCCTCGCCAAAATACCCGGTTCTGTCCGCCCCGACGAGGCCCTGACGCGGCTGTTTCAGGACCTGTTTCCCGTGCAGACCGATGGCGCTGACTACCAGGCCGTGTTCGACAACCTGGCGCAGCTTTACGCCAACCCACTCGACCTGAACACCGCCACCCACGACGACTTGGCGGCCACCTACCTGCTCTCCGAACGGCAGATCAACAACCTCATCAGCTACCGCACCACCTACGGCGACCTGCTGGCCGTGGCGGAATTGCAGGCCGTGCCCGACTTCGATGTGGTCACGATTGGGCGGATCAGACCCTTTGCCACCACCCGCGCCGGTACCCTCACCGCCGATCTGCCCGCCCCCACCGACAACTACCTGATGCTGCGCTACGAACGCGTTCTGGAAGAGCAGAAGGGGTTTTCGGTCGCCACGCCTGACTCAAAAGGTAAGCTGCCCCTGCGGTATCTGGGCAGTCCGGGACAGTGGTACGGTCGTTTTCGCCAGAGCAGGCCGGGCGTCTACAGCGTGGGTGTGACGGTGGAACAGGACCCCGGCGAGGTATTTCGCTGGAACTCCAATACGCGGCAGTATGGCCCTGACTTTGTGTCGTTTCACGCCCAGGTTCAGAACCGGGGCCGTTGGCGAAACGTGATCATCGGCGATTTTCAGCAGCAGGTGGGGCAGGGGCTGGTGTTTTCGTCGGGCTTCTCGCTGGGCAAAAACGCCGAGACCATCCTGACCGTGCGCAGGCCCACGCTGGGGGCGCGACCCTATACCTCGCTCACCGAATACGGCTACCTGCGCGGCCTCTCGGCCACCTATGCCCTGCTGCCCAACCTGGATTTGACCCTGCTGGCCGCCCGCAACCGCCGCGACGGCAACGTGATTACAGGGGCTACCGCCGCCGACGAAGACGTGGTTAGTTCCTTCGGCACGTCGGGCCTGCACCAGACCCCGACGGATTTGCTCGACCTGCGCTCGGTGCTGGAAACAAACCTGGGCGGACACCTGCATTTCCACCGAAACGGCCTTCAAATAGGCCTCAGCGTGCTGCAAACGACATTTGACAAGACACTGAAGAAGCGTGATCAGACCTACAATCAGTATGAGTTTACGGGCAAACAAAACCGGGTGGTGGGCCTGCACGGGAGCTACGCGTGGCGGAGTATGAACCTCTTCGGCGAGGTAGCCCACAGCAGCGGGTCGGTGCTGAACAGCGGGGGTATCGGGGCCGTGGGTGGGGTGCTGGCCAGTTTGGGGCGGCGGGTCGACGTGGCGTTTTTGGTCCGGCACTACGACCGTAACTTTCACTCGTTCTACGCCAATGCTTTTGGCGAAGCGGGCAAGACAATCAACGAAACGGGCGTGTACGGTGGCGTGAAATACAGCCTGTACCGGACTTTTACCCTCAGCGGTTTTGTAGACTGGTTCCGGTTTCCGTGGTGGAAATACCTCATCGATGCGCCCTCCGGCGGATTCGATTACCTCCTGTCGGCGCAATACTCACCAGATCGGCAGACGCATTTCGCCTTGATTTTTCATGACGAACACAAGGAAAAGAACCGTCCGGGCGGCGTTCCGTCCAATAGTAAGCTGACACCTAAAGAAGTGGTGAACACGGTGCGCCGCAGCCTGGCCCTCACCGCCGAATGGATGCCCGCGCCGGGGCTGACGTTGCGGTCGCGGTTGCAGGCGGGTTTGTACGGATATACCTCGTCGCCAACGAGTTCGCAGGGGTTTGCCGTAGTGCAGGATGCCACCTACGAACGCGGTCGACTGAGTTTGAGTGGCCGCGTAGCCTACTTCAGCACCGACGATTACGACAGTCGGCAGTACGTCTACGAACGCGATGTGCTCTACGCCTTTTCCTTTCCCGCCTACGCCGATCAGGGGTTTCGGCATTACCTCCTGGCCCGGTATCAACTTAATCAGCACCTCGATATCTGGTTCCGCTACGCCCGCACCGACCTGCTCAACCAACCCGACATTGGCTCTGGCCTGGACCTGATCAATTCCCCGCACAAAACAGAGATGAAGATGCAGGTACGGTGGCGGTTTTAGGGGGTAGTTTGGGTGGGGATTGTTTTCAGGCGAGGGTCTACCTCACCCCCGGCCCCTCCCCTTAAACAAGGGGAGGGGAGACGAGTTCGAAAACTTTACAACCCAAGGCAAGCCTTATGTGTAATTGTATATTGGTAAGGCTCCCCTCCCCTTAAACAAGGGGAGGGGTCGGGGGTGGGGTAGACCCTCGCCTGAAAACAATCCCCCACCCCCCAACAAAAAAAGCCCCCGCTTCACAGCAAGGGCCTTTTTCTTACTAATCCCGTCATTGCGCCGAAACAATTTCTATATCAAACGCCAGCGGCGTGTACGGTAGAATTGGGCCTGCTCCCGTGGAGCCGTAGCCCAGCGACGAGGGAAAAATGATGGTGCCTTTCTCGCCTACTTTCAAGGCTTTGATACCCGCCTCGAAGCCCGGCACGACCTGATTGCGGCCCAGGGTCACGTCGAATGTATTGCCGGAATTATTGTCGAAAACGGTGCCCGACCGAAGCAGCTTCCCCGCATAGCGCACCGTCACTTTTTGTCCGTCGGTGAGGGTGGCACCGGTGGTCGTGCTTACCGTTTTGCTTACCCGCAGGCCGGTTGATTGTTTCTCAACGTTCTTCAGCTTGTTGCGGGCTATGTAGTCTTCAATCTGTGCATCTTCAGAACGCACGGCCTTTAGTACTACGTCGAAGCGAACAGGCGAATTGGCGGGTAACGACCCTACTACCCGGTCGCCGAAGGCTACGTAGGAAGGAAACAGGAAAATGGCTTTTTCACCCTCACGCAGCTTACCAAAACCGATTTCAAGCCCTACCAGCATTTTACCCAGGCCAAACGGAAAGTATGTTGACGAGTCTTTTTTGGTGCTGTCGATGCGCGTGCCACCCAATGACCTAATCACGTACGAAAATTCCAGTTCGTCGCCCTGGGCGGGTGCTTTTCCGGCTGGGTTTGCCTGAGTGATCACGTATTTAACACCATAGGCTGCCGTCTGAACGGGCAGGTTATTCTGCTTGATATAAGCCGAAAATTCTGGACCCTTGATATAGGTGGTAATGTCGGTGGTGTCTTTCGCAAAATTGGATATTGCCGGATCGACATATGTGTCTTTACACGACAGGAAAAAGGCCGCAAAACCGAAAACGGCGACAAATGCTAAACTAAGCTTACGCATAAAAATAGTGCTGATGGGGAACACCAACTCCGGTGCTCGTGGCAAATAAGTATTACAAAGAATACCCCGTTTTTGGCGGAAACGTTGGAACGTAGCCTAAAAATTTACGCTTTCCCCGTTTTTTAGCGCCCGGAACCGGGCAGGGTCAATGGCTTTTGTGGCCAATGCCCGCGCCAAATCGGTGACGGGTTCGCCTTCTCCATCGTCGGCAAGGGGAAAAGTGCCGAAGTGAATGGCCATGCTCTGCTGCGATTGCACGTCCTGATGCACCTGCACGGCTTCGGCAGGGCCAATGTGCACCGGCGACATAAACCAGTTGGGTTTATAGGCACCAATAGGAATCAGCGCCAGCCGCAACGGGCCAAACTGCTGACCAATGGTCCTAAAATGCGGCCCATAGCCCGAATCACCCGCGAAGTAAAGCTTGCCAACGTGCTTGTTATCAAGTATATAACCCGCCCATAGTGTAGCATCACGGTCGAACATGCCGCGCCCCGAAAAGTGCTGCGCAGGCACGCAATGGAGGGTGGTTTGATCGTTTATCGGGGCGGTTTGCTGCCAGTCCAACTCCGTTATGTTGCTAACGCCTTCGCCTTCCAGAAATGCTTTTACGCCCAGCGGACAATAGATGCGGGGGTGATCGCGGTTGGCGAGTTTTTTGACGGTGCCAATTTCGAGGTGGTCCCAGTGGTTATGGCTTAGCAGCAGCACGTCGATTTTAGGCAAATCGTTGAATCGAATACCCGGGGGCGAATTGCGGGCCGGGCCAATGAAGGAGAACGGGCTGACGCGGTTCTCGTAGATCGGATCGGTGAGTACGTTCAGCCCGTCGAACTGAAGCAGCACGGTAGAGTGGTTCACGTAGGTGACGCGGACGGGTCCTTTTCTGGTCGAATCGACCGCCACACGGTCAGCGGGTTTGGCCCCGGCGGCTTCGTTGTGGAAAGGGGGCCAGGGTTCAGAAATATCGTGGTTCAGCTGCCATTTGATCACGTCCATCAGACCGCGGGGTTTGGGGGCGCCGGGCGTGAAAAACGTTTTGCCATTGAAATGATCCGACACGGGGCCGGTGTATTTGGGGGCCGAGATGAGGTAGCCGATGAGCAGCGCTACGAGGAAGACCACAACAAGGAGTACCAGCAGGCCAAGCAATATTTTTGAGAGCATAGAACAGGCGGGAATTTGTGGCCTGGTTTTCTAACAGTGCCCTTTGTCTGGCAGTTCATCAGACACAACCCGTTGCCAATGTCATTTACCCCTATGGCCAATCACCGCGCAGAAGCATTAGAAGATGCCCCTAAATTCAAATTCTGGAAAGGTCAGCTTGAAAAAAATGGGCTGACAATCAACAAGATAGATGACCATTTCATTCGCAGGCGGCACAACGGCGAAGTCTTGTTTGCCATGCTCACCGTAGACGCCGACACGCCCGAAGGCGACAAAATTCCGCCGGTATGTTTCCTGAAAGGGCACGCCGCTTCGGTGCTTGTCTGCCTCATCGACGACCAGACGGGCGATAAATTTGTGGTGCTCGTGCGTCAGCGTCGCATCTCCGACGGCTCGCACACCTATGAACACCCGGCCGGTATGGTCGACACCGACGATGACCCTACCGATACGGCCGCCCGCGAAGTAGGCGAGGAAATTGGCCTGGATATCAGCCCTGATGAGCTAACGAAGCTGAACCCGCAACTGTGGTTTCCCAGCACCGGCACCAGCGATGAGGCCATGCATTATTACTTCGTAGAGAAGACCATGCCCCGCGACGAGATCATGGCTTTTCACCTGAAAAAGATTGAAAGTGATTCTGAATATGAGCGCATTACGTCGGTGATTGCCACGCTACCCGAAGCGCATAAGCTGGTCACGAACGTCAACGGCCTGCTCATCCATTTCCTTTACCTGCACAAGGTGGGTGATTACGAGACAATGAAGAAGCTGTAGGGATTGTAGGGATTTACGAATTACGATTTTTGCTGACGCCTGTACAGCAGAGCAACGCTCCGCTTACTTACTAATCTGTCGCACACTTGTTAAACAGCGGAGTGGAACGCCACCCGGCAACGTTCCGCTATACAGGCGTCATCAAAAATCGTAATTCGTACCTCGTAATTCGTAAATCCCTACGTCGTAATTCATAATTCATCCTTACATTTGCACTCCCAAACGCCTCTAACGAGCCAATTTGGGCATTCTGCTTCCGTAGTTCAATGGATAGAATTTCGGTTTCCGGTACCGACGATAGGGGTTCGAATCCCTTCGGGAGCACTAAAAAAGCCGCTGACTGTAACCCAGTTAGCGGCTTTTTTTATGTTATTATTGTTTCATTCTTAATTAGCTTTCGAATCAAATCACAGGGTACTTCGGCTTATAACAAGATCATGCAAGGCATAACCTTACAGGCTAACTCCAATGGCCAGACCATTATTACCATCGACTCTACCAACCTTGACCCGGTTGGTAGTCCGTTGGTTGAGGGATTGTTATAACTCGTTCGTCGTACTGATGCGGAAACAGCACAGGAACGCGTTGACTGGCAAGCGTTGGCCCATGCGTCGCTCAACCGGGTGTATGGCACCGATGAACCCGATTACAGCGACGTACCCGCCTATCGGCTATGACAGATGGAGAACAACTATCCAACTGCGAAAAGGCTCATATAGCCGATGTCAAACTATACCGCTATTTACTTAACCACGAACACCCCGAAGGAAAGAGCAAGGCCCGGTTTTATGAACGCATTGGCTACACGCCCGATCAGGCCGAACAACTACGGTCAGACCTTATACGGCTGGCCTGTTCTGGCAGTGTAAGGGGCGTACAAGCCAACGCACAAGGCCGAAAATACGCCGTTGTAGGACCGATCAACGCACCCAACGGCAGAACATACCATCTGCTCAGCGTATGGGCTGTAGAACCGCCTAACGACGAACCCCGATTGGTCACTGCATACCCAAGCTAACTACGGCAGATGCCGCACAACCATGATTCAGGAACTCGATTTAGTAGCCCTGCTCACCGACCGCCCCGCGCTGGGATTGCGCCGGGGGGACGTGGGCACCGTCGTTCACCTCTACGCTAATAACGAGCTGTGCGAGGTGGAATTTATCAACGCGAAGGGCGACACCGTGGCCGTTGAAACGCTGGCAACGGCAGAAGTCCGGGCCGTTGATCTGGGCCGGGTGATACTGCATTACAGCGACCTAGAAACCGCCGCTTGACCACCGCGAAAACCTGACGAAACCTGACATTTCCAGCCCTTACGGGGCATTTTGTCCGCATATAGAGCAAACCAAAATTGACCAATGGAAAGTGATATAATTGAAGAACTGACCCTGTACGCCGACAAGTTTGATCTTGCATATATGCGGCTTGAATCCTACGAAAAATCTCAGAGCGAGGCAGAAATCCTACTTAAGTTAGAGCTTGATGATTGGGGGGAGATTTATGAAACGATAGAAACTGTATATGATCAGCTAAAAAAAGAGTTGAACGCGAGTGTATTCAAGGCGAACACAGATTCACAACAATACTTCTACTTAGGCAAGGTTGAGAGGTTTATGAAGTCGATTGCTGACATAGATCATGCCGGTACACAGATGTGGCTCAAGGAGTTCAGTAAGTCATTCTCTGATGAACGTATATTAGACATAATTGGGTACCTCCATCTCATAGTTGATAGCCTAGACGATATAAGAGACTTCATCGCTAGCCATTTTCAAAAGTCTCTAATCCTATCTTTGAATTCAACAAAGTTCCCATTTCTGACTGGTATAGTTAGGTACTCGCTCCTTTGTGACAACGAAATCACTACTGATTTGGAAGACCCGGAAGATGCTACGCCTAAAATATCAAACCAAAAACTGCAATGGACTTGTAAACCCGCCGTTGCTGGGTATATCATTTCAGAACTAATCCGAGCCGGATACCTTGCGCCACCAACTACCGGAGGAGAAATGAGTTTAAATAAATTGGCTGGAATCTGCAATCAGTTATTTGATTTCAAAGACCATGCGCCAACGGTAGGGAGTTGGCGTAATGTGATTGATCCTGAACGTAATACCTTGCCAGATTTAAAACGTGCTAAACTGGTTTTTCCTGACCTCGACCAGTTAACTTGATTGTTCTTTAACTACTGTCATGACAGTAGCATGATAGTTAGAGCGCGTTAGCCCCCGCCAACTTGCCACCGTAATCAAACCCCGATACGGCCATGCAGTACGGCACAGTCACACAATCCCAAGTTACCCCCGATCAGTTGACCGAACTGGTGAGCGTCATTGTGCGCTCGGAGTTGGCGAATGATACACCTTCCGCGTCGGTTGAGGCTGATAAGCCTTTGCAAAAAGAGGCAATTGGTCCGCGGCTTAGCAAGCCCGACATAGTGAAAGGGAGAATCCGGCACCGCCGCCGCCGGTTACCTGCCCGAAGCGCATTACCGCCCCACCTTTCTTCAGTAGCAGAGCCTCTTCAGGAGGGAGATATAGCGATTGGGTTCATTCAGCAATCGGACGGATCACACAAACGGCGGCCTGTATTATTGCTGCGGCAGATGCCGGTCGGTCCGTCGATTTGGCATGGTGATTTCCTGGTTTGTGGTATCTCAACGCAGCTACGACAGGCTGTAGCAGGGTTTGATGAGGTCTTGCAGCCCACCGCCGAAAACCAGCTACGGGCCACGTCGGTGGTGCGATTGTCCAACCTGATTACCTTGCCGGATACTGATATTGGTCGGACTATTGGGTTCATTTCCAGTGCGCTACATGCTGATCTGCTGCAACGCCTAGTCCGCTACCTAACTGCGACTTAACCCCTGATGCATGCGCAGGAGGTACTGGATTGTCCAGCCGGAACCGTTGTACTCGCTGAGCTGACTGGCTTTGAATTGCAACGTGCGTTCAATGCGGCGGCGTTCGGCAGAGGGGAGCGCCGCTACCTGCTGACTTAGCTCGACTAAGGTGTTGGTGAGTTGCTGGCTGGCGGTGTTCGACATGGCGAATAAAGCAGCCAAACGGTCGATATCGACCTGTTTCCAGGACTGTGGCTTGCTACGACGATTGCGGATCACGCCACTGCTGACGCCGATGGCCGCGGCTAGTTGTTCATCATTAAGCGAACATTCCCGCAGTCGCCACATGACGGCCTGATACTGATTCATAAAGGAATGAAGCGTTGTGCGTAGATAGTCAAGCATAGGTTTACGTAATTGGCTACGTAGACCAGGGCAGACAACTGAGGCCCGGTCTACGTAGTAGGCATGAGTACAATGGGATACTTAGCAACTTAGCGTCGCTTTGTTACCATGATTGGTATGCAGACAGCTTTACAACTCGGTACAACCAACGCAGCGTCTACGGTGAGTATGTCCCTTTTCGTGGGGTCTGTTGGCAGGAGCGTGATAATGGGCGATTGGCCCGTTAGGGGATTAGCGTCGCTGTTTAAGGCATCGGGCACACCAGCCGCCTGGAAATCAGGTGAGATAACGCAGGTGCTGGGCAGGCTGGTTTTTACGAACTCAACCACATAACGTCCCGCAGCCAGATTACTGAACAAATACTTGCCGGCACCGTCGGTCACTGTCGCAGATACTACCGAGGTTGACACTACCGAAGACCCAACGGGGCTGGTCACTTCCAGCAGTTTTACCGTCACGTTGGCTACCCCCTGCTCCGTAGCCGTATCATACTTGCCGTCCTGAACTACTTCTTTCCAAACGAGATGACCGATACTGCCGAGTGGTTCAGAACAGTCGATGGGCAAGTTGTTTTCCGCAATGTACGGATCGCCGCCTGTCACGTTAAACACCAGGTAGTACGGATTGGCCGTGGCCGAACCGTCGACAAGGGCCGTGGTGGTTGAGTTAGGCTGTGAACCCAGGCTCACCCAGCCGTTGACTACCCCATCTTTGTCCATTGCCGAACCGTCGAGGCCCGACGGATCAAGTGCTGCACCTGCCACGGGGCGCTGCACGGTTGCCACGCTGTAGCCGTTGGGGTGGGTATAGGCTAGGGTATAGCTACCCGGCGTGCCGTCGGTCAGGAACTGGTAAACACCCGTTGACCCGTTCAGGGTAATGCTCACGCTACCCGGACCCGTTATGCTGATGGTGCCACCGGTCAGAATCGTGTTGGTGGCGTAGCAATAGATATAGCCCGTTGGGTCGTAGGCTTTGCGCTGCACGCCCATGTCGATGGTTGTGTTGTTAGCTGCCAAGCCCGTACCGCTGGGGTTAAGACTGACCACCGGCGAAAGGCCCGTAAGCGGATCAATGTCTGAGTCTCTGGCATCGTTGCCTGCGTTGGGTTTGCCCGAAATGGCGCAGCCCGTTGTCTCGCTGGCGGGTAGTGAAAATTTGAGCTGGTAATCGCCCTGAGGCAGTCCGGTAAAGGCATAGAGACCACTAGCACTGGTAACGGTTGTGGCAACGGGGGTGCTGCTCATAACGCCGCCCACTACCGTAAACAGTTGCACCGTCACGTTGGCTACGCCCAGTTCGTTGACATCCTGTAAGCCGTTATTATTCAAATCCTTCCAGACGAAATCGCCAAGGCTGCCTGTCAGTGGTGTAAAGCCCGCGTCGACGGTTGTGTTGTTTTCACCCGCACTCAGTGTCACCGGGGCTGAAATACCCGTTGGAAATGTGGTGGCGGCAAAACCCGGTGGCGCTGTGAAGCTAACGCTATAGGGGATACCCGGCGTGAGGCCTGTGAAGCTATAACAGCCTACACCCGTGCCGCTGCTGGCCGTGGTTGTGGTGGCAACTACCGTGCCGTTTTGCATCAGCGTTACAAGCACCCCCGCCAACGGCAGATCACCCACGTCCTGTATACCGTTGCTGTTGACATCTACAAACGTTTTGTCGCCAATGCTGCTCAATAGTGGCGTTATACTCTGGCAAACCGGCACCGTAATAAATACCTGGCCGGAACAGCCATTGGCTAGCCAGACCAGCGTATACGTACCTGGAGCAGTCAGGCCCGTTACGGCACTCGATTCGCTGGTGGGATTTGTAAAGGTAACCATGGCGGGGTTGGTACCAGACTGGCTCCAGGCACCACCTGCCATAGCCGTAGCCGCGAGGGTGGCACTGGTTGGGGCCATGCCAGCCTCGCATATCAGCACCTGATCGGGGCCGGCATCGGGAATGGCATTAACCGTAATTGACAGCAATTGCGTAGCCACGCAGCCGTTGGCATCCTGCCGACCCACCACATACGTTACCGTAGTTGTTGGGCTAAGGGTACACGGCAGCGGCAATACGTTCGTGAACGCTTTGGCATCAGCCAGCGACCCAAACAGTTGCGTATTTGACCCGCTGGGGCCTGTATTGACTAAATCGAAACACCAGTTTACCGACTGTCCTGCGCAGATAGTCGTATTGGACACAACCAGCGAGGGCGGTGCCGTCACCGTTAGCGTGGTGACGGCCGTGGCAAGGCAGTTGGGGTTGCTACTCACCGTTACGGTAAATGAATAGACGCCGGGGGCCAGCGTTCCCGTAGTAGCCGTGGCGGTGTTGGCACCCGTCAGCGTGACGCCCGCCGGTGCGGCCCAGGCATACGTATACGAACCTGCCGGGCTTGCCTGTGCAGTTAGCGTGGCGGGCAGGTTGGCACACTGTGTGTTGGTTGGTAATCCATTGACAGCCGCTGTGGCAGAAAGACTACATGCCTGCACAATCAGGGGGCAGCACGTGCCAGCTGCGCAGCCGCCGTTGGGGGCCGTAAATGTATAAACGCCACTGGTGTTGATGACCAGCGAGTTGCCCGTAGCCACTGACGCCCCATCTTTAAACCATTCTACCGCCGAATACTGAGCAGGCACCGTAGCCGTGTAGGTCTGGGTGCCCGTGAGGGCAACGGGCACCGTGACGCAGGCCCGGTCAATATTGTTGTTGGGGTTGATATCGCCTTCCGTCACGCTCAACAGCGACGCCGTGTTGTAGCTGATCCCCTCCCGAATCACGGTGGCCGTTACGGTAAGCGTGGCACTGGCACCAGCACTCAGCGTACCCACGGCCCAGTCACCGGTCCCTGCCGTATACCCGCCCTGCGAACCCACGCCACTCACACCGCTGAAATCAGCCAGGGCCAGCAAGTCGTTAACCACAATGTTGGTGGCGGGGGTAGTCCCGTTGTTTTTCACGACGACTTTAAACGTGACTGCACCGCCAACAGTACTCTGCTGAGCACTGCTACGGATTTTAGTAACGGACAGATCAATGGTGGATGGAATACAGGATGCTGCTGCAACGGTGACGGTGTAATCTGTTTTACAATCATCGGCTCCGTTGAAGAAACGAATCGTATAGGTTCCTCCTGCATTAGGAATACCTGAGATCAGCGTAGTGGGGACCCCGATGATCGCACTCGCCGATGCGTAGGTCGTTGTACCTGTGTATGAACTACCTCCACTGACGGCGAAACGGTCGGCGTTGGCTACACTGGTTAGCGTAATAGACCCGTCATTAACAGGCAATAAACCAGCACAGGTAGGATTAGAAACAACGACCGAAATGGCCGAGGGGATTGTACAGACGGCTACGGCACCAACTGTACCAATCTCTACATCACCCAGTGCCAAGCCTTTAGAACCCAGCAAGGGATTTGTGCCAACACCCGGAGCACCACTGTATGACACCAAATCCTGGTTATCAATTAAGGAAGGCGGGTCAAGACCTATAACTGACAAGCCATTACTGCTTGCGTTGATAGCATCCACGGTTACGCTCAAAAATTCATTCGTACCACTCTTGTAGGCAATACCTCCCAGTGCTGCTTCATCTTCGGGTACTGACATCACGTCACCGTACGTTTGACTTATCGTGCTACTCCAGCCGGAACCAGATGGAAGCACCCGTAGTACATCGCCCGATGCTCGTCCACGTTCATCAAACGTTACTGTAGCACCAGGTTTAGAGTTGCCTTCTGAGCCAGTCTGTAATCCGAACCGGTCCATAACTGAAATCAGCATCGAGCCGTCGTCTACAATTTCTATGTCTGCAATCAATGGCTGGGGATAGAGCTGAAAATAGCCGTCTCCGGTATTAGGAAAGCCATTGCTATAGGAATCGTACCAAGGCACCCATTCAGCCGTATTGTTGGACCCTACTCCCGGAGTGCCGCGTAAATAGTTCAGGTTGACGGCAGCTACCTGCGTGAAGTTGCCTGTAAGTTTATTAAGCCTGAAAATATAACCAATCAATTTAGCCCGGTTAGCAATGCTTTCCCGCGAAGAAGTTGAGTTGAGATCAATTGGCCCCGCAATGGTTGGTGCCGCAGGTGTTACGTCTTCAGCAGAAGCAACAGCGCCCAGGTAAACAGACCCGTCAGCGGCCACTTCTAAACCCCAGGGTCGGAGTTGACCATCCGCTGGTGTCACACCGGTTGATGCTGTGGTAATGGGGTATACCTTCCCTACAACGGCACTGGATGGATTGCTTATATTTACCTCAACTAATTGACGTCCAGCGATATTGACTACCCAAAGTGTATTTTTAGTTGGGCTTATATCAATGTCGCCCAGCGACGACTTACCGGCTAGCGAAAAAGCAGGGTTGTCGGTGCCGGGGTCGGTTGAGTTGGTGCCGAGATTACCGTGATCAGTTGCCCCACCCGTATTGATTGTTACCGCCCCTCCACCCGGCAGTGTGCCGGTAGCGCCGTTGAGATTGATTAGCAAGCCGACGGAAGTAGCTGCGCTGTTGGCACTAATTTTATAGATAGCTCCCGAGCCGCTGGGGCCATAACCAGAGTGCCGTTTAAGCGATGCAGCGGCGTAAAAGCTATTGATACGCGAATCATAGGCTGCCCCCCACGTAGAGCCTATCTGCCCAAAGGTGGCTAAATGCGATATAGCGCTCGCTCCAGTAGACAGGCTATTAGCTCCTTGCTCGGAGTTGTAATAAACACCTACAAAAGCATCGAGTGGACTGCCAGCAGACGGCCCGTTTACGTAACAGGGGATACCTACTACGGGGGTTGGCGTTTGAGCGTGGCTTATCGTTAATTTGAAGGCGAGCAGTATGTAAACCACATAGGACCAGAGTCTACCAGTGGTCATGTTTATAAATGAATGAAACTTTTCCATGATCATTATTCGGAAGGGTGGTTACTGCTTAAGCCCCGTCATCGGGATGCAAAGCTGTGGTGGACAAACGGAGCAGGACTGAACGGCGGTGGTCGTAAACGTCGTTTTGCAGGTCGGCGTGTCGAGGTCGCGCACTGTCACCAGGTAGGTGCTGCTGCCGTTGGCCATAAACGTAGTGGCCGTGCCTACCGTAGCGGCGGTGCTGTAGGCAGTACCACCCGCGTTGAGCACCGTGCCGCCTGTACCGTCGAGGTTCGCTCCGATAACCACTTCATATTTGCCCGATGCACCACCATTGACAGCGGTGGCCTGCACGGTAACGGTGAAATAATCGTCGGCAGCACTGGTTGCAGTGCCGTTGTCGTTACAGGCCGATTGCACCGGAATGGCCGGATTCAGGCTAATTGAACAGCCTAAGCAGGCGGTGGCCGACAGCGACACCGTGGCCGTGGTAAAGCAGCCGGGGCCACTCGTAACCGTTACCGTGAATGTTTTTAGGCCCGTTGTAAAACCAGAAGCCGTAGCGGTAGCCGTGTTGGCCCCTGTCAGAGTGGCCCCTGCCGGAGCAATCCAGGCGTAGGTGTATGAACCGGTAAGCGTGACCGTGGCCGTAAGCAGGGCTGTAGCCGTAGTACACACCACGTTGCTGCTGGCAGCCGCCACCACTACCGGTGGAATACACACGCAGCTTTTCGGGTCAACCACAACAACCTGATCCACGTAGCAATCAGTGCTGCCGTTATAAATGCGGACCGTATAAGTGGCACCGGCATTGGAAACGCCAGTGGTCAGGCTTTTGGGAAATGTGGTGCCAATCGCCGTGGCCGTTGAATAGGCAAACCCCGTCGTAACGGTCCCCGACACAATGGCGTACTTATCACCGTTGACCACCGACGTAGACAAGACAATACTTCCATTGTTTTGGGGTGTTGTGCCGTTACAAGTGGCCGAGGTGGCTACCAGGCTAATGCTGGTTGGTTGAATACAACTAAAACCTGCATCGAGACGGTGATTATCCACCGTGAAGGCACTGGTCGATACGGGGATGGTCAGCTTATTCAGAAACAAACCCGCTAAGGCCTGTTCCGCGTCCGAGTCATTCTGGTCAATGTAAGTAGCCGGACCTTCGCCCGTGTTGGGAACGGTCAGCACATAAGTGCGTCCGGCAATGAGCAGATGGTCGGGTAGACCGGCAACCTGCTGTCCGTCGCCAATCACGATAATATATTGCTGGTTAGGCTGTACGCCCTTGGCAGCGGTGAAATAATACTCACCGTTGGCATCTGTCGTGGTGGTTGACAGCGGTGTGGTAGCGTTGCCTGCGGCGTAAAGTTTTACGCTGACTCCCGAAATGCCCTTCTCGGTTGGGTCCTGAACGCCGTCATTGTCGAGGTCATACCATACCCGGTTACCAATCTCAAGATAGGTCGGCGTGTCGCAGTTCAGTTCTACGTCCCCCAGGCCCGCTGCTTTACCTAATGTTCCGTTGGCAGGAGCCGGAGCACCACCACCCGACGTGTAGACCGAAAAGGCGGCGTCGCGCAGGCCGGTGTTGTTGTTCAGCAATCGGAAACCAGACGACCAGGCTACGTCATTGACGGGGTCAATGGACGTGGCCACGGTTTGGCCCGACCCAGGCCGTAGCGCCAGGGCACCCAGGGCGGCTTCGGCGTGGTAAGTAGTACCGCCAAAGGACCAGTTGTCGTTGAAGTATTCGCCAAAACCTGGCCCCTGGTTATTGCCGGCACCACTGCCCGTAAATGGACCTGCCTTGCCGTTATTTTCCAGGATGAATACCCCATTTTTGGCATAGGCCTTCAGCACGTCACCACCACTGAAGCCGAGGTAAAACTGGTTGTCGGTAGGCACCGGTGAATAGTTGTTGACACCCGTCTGAAAGCCCGTCCGGTCCCCAAACCCAAGCAGCATCGACCCATCAATATCAAATTCGATATCCGAGAACATGGGCTGCGGAAACACTACGTCGGTGCTTCCCTGGCTCAGGATACTCCAGTCGTCGGTCCAGGGGTACCAACCCGTCAGGCTGGGGTAATTGGCATACGGAAACCCTTTGGGGTAGGTCAGCGGAAAATCAAACACCGACGTAAATGAAGTGCCATCATATTCGTAGACCACGGCCTTCAGGTTTTTGCGGGCTGCGCTAAGAGAAGCCGAATTGGTGGCGTCCAGGCCGGGGGCCAGTGTAGTGCCAGAAGCGTCGCAGACGCCGCCGACATAAAGTTTGCCCCTATAATATTTCAACGCCCAGGGCCGCCACTCGCCCAGTATACAACCGGGGTTGGGGATAGTCGTAAACGTGGCTGTTACGTTAGCCGTACTACTAGTGGCATTATAGGTGGAGATGTCGACGCTGATGAGTTTTTTCTCCAGCAAATTGACCGCGTACAGCGTGTTGCCATCATCCGAAATTTCCAGGTCACCCAACCCCTGCTTGCCCACGTTAGTGAATACAACAGCGTCGCGCGTGGCTCCCGTAGCCCCGGAGATGCCTTTGGCGGCAGGTAACAAACGGCTGCCTGCCCCGGTATTAGCCAATTGAGCGGCAGTCATGGTGGTCAGTGACGCACTGACAGGTGCAGCCGCCAGGTTCAAAAAGCTGCCCGTCAGGTTAGTAAACGAGGTGGCAGCGGTTGTCGCTGAGCCAACATCGGTAATATAAACCCCGCCAATATTGAGCGGCCCCAACCCAACGTGCCGCCGCAACACCGCCGACGAAAAAAGCTTTTTGGTGTTTCGGTTAAATGCCAATCCCCAGGTAGCTCCAATCTGCTTACCCAGCGCGTAGGGTATTTCTGCCGTACCAAACACGTTGGGGCTACCTGTCAGGTTGGTGGCCACCAATACCGGGTCTTGCCCGGCATCGCCGCCGCCGGTAGGGTTGCCATTTACATAGCAGGGTGTAAACACTTTGGGAGCCAGGTTACAGAAGTCGTAAAACGAGTTAACGCCCAGGTTAACCGTGCAACTGGCCGCCGTAATAAACTGGGTTGTTGTGCGGCTGCTGGTACCATTAGGCGTAGCCGCTTGTTGATACTCAGCCGGAATATTGGCAAACTCAACCCGTACGGGGTAAGTCAGGGGTTGAGTGAAGGCATAATAACCATACTCGTCGGTAAGGGTGGTGGCGGTCAAGCCATTGGCTGCTGTTATTCGTACCTCTACGTTAGCCACGCCGTTGGTCTCGCCACTGGTGATGCCACTCACGGTGACAGTGTTACGCACACCATCAGCATTATAGTCGTTGAAAACAACACCACCCAGGCCGCTTGTTGAACAGGGCGTTCGGGGGCAGGCGGGCGGGGCCGTGGTGCTGGCAGAAACGGGTGTGCCGGTAGCAATGAAGGCACCGAGCAAATTAAACCGGCCAAAGGTGGCTGATACGGTTTTGACTGTTCCATCAGCGGGCACTTCAAACGCAATCTCCTGGGGCGACACAATTGTTTGCGTTGAGCTATAGCCCGCTATATTGTACGTACCCGACCCCGTCAGAAAATCGCGTGTTTGTGTGCCAAGGCTAACCCGTACATAAGGGTTAGAAGCCGGAACCGTAGCCCAGTTGATGAGCACCCTGATTGTGGCTTTAGAGCTTGTGCCGGCGGCATCTGGGTAACAGTCGCTGGTGTTGAGATTGGTGATGGTTATCTGTGCGTTAGCAGACAACACACCGCATAGCAACACAATGAGCGAGGTCACGAATTGCCTTAAACGAGCGACCTGAAAAACTCCTGGTTCTGGTTTGGCAGTAAACGGGGTGAGTTGGCAAGGTAAGGATACGTATTTCATAAACTATTGGCGAGAACATGCACAGGACTGCTGTGCTAAAAATGTGCCATTGTTAGTTTTAATACGTAAGTTGAAATACTTAAAAAGTTTGTCGAATAAGGATATAATCTTTAAGTAAGTACTTAAAAACAGGTATGGATGTGTTACAGATTTGTACTATTCGTTGAAAAAAAATACCCTCAGCCTACGTGGAGAGGGTAACGCATAGTATTATACGTAGGTGGTAGATGCTGTGATCTAATCAATCAGAGGCTCATGACACAGGCTAACTTGTTGATCTACCGCAGAGTGTAATATGAAAAAATATTAGTTATCACATAAGTTGCACACTTTTTGCAAGTCATCACCACCGGTTTAATTATGTATGGTCTGGCCTGATTTATAAGGCATCGGCCCTAGGTACGAGGTTAGAGATGAGCAGATTACTTAATAACCCCAGGCCATCAGGCCACCATCAATGGAAAGCACCTGTCCGGTAATGTAGCTGGCAGCGGGCATACTCAGAAACGATACAGCCGAGGCCACCTCTTCGGGCTCACCTATGCGACCCATGGGCGTCCGGCCCACAATACCAGCCAGCTTGTCGGGGTTGTCCAGCACGGGGGCGGCCAGCGGGGTGCGGATATACCAGGGCGCCACAGCATTGACCCGGATACCATCGGTGGCCCATTCCACGGCTAGGTTGCGGGTGAGTTGATTCAGGGCTGCTTTGGTCATACCATACAATGACCCACTGCTGGTGTGTGTGAGCCCCGACACCGACGAGACAAACACGATGCTGCTCTGGCCCGTAGCTTTCAGCATAGGGTAAATCGCCTGCGTGAGTTCGTACGCCGACCGCAGGTTCGTGTTCAGCACGTAGTCGTAGTCAGCGGCAGTATAGTCGGCGGTGGGTTTGCGGATGTTCGAGCCAACGTTGTTCACCAGAATCGTAACGCTGCCCCATACGTCGCGCACGGCATTGGCCAGGGTTTGGGCCGCCTGCGGATGGCTGAGGTCAATGGCCAGGCCCTCTACCACATGCCCCTGCTGTCGGTAGTCGGTCAGTTGCTGTTGCAGCAGGTCGTTATCGCGCGCGACCATGAAAACGGCAGCGCCGAGCTGCAGAAACTGCTTCGTGATAGCCTCGCCGATGCCTTTAGTGGCCCCGGTGACCAGGGCGCGCTGACCCTGAAGGGTGAAACGTGTTGGTGTCATTTGCGTAGGTTGAATGCGTCGAGTAATCCTTTTCCAAATACCAGCGTAGCTAAACCCGGCAGCAGAATAGCTCCCGCCCGGAAGCCCGCCCCGGTGAGTTTATAAATGCCGGAGTTGAACTGCATGACGCTGCTCCAGAGCCAGTAGCCTGCCCATGCCAGCAGGAGCGTTAACAGTAACGTGCCCACCGCTCGCCCGGCCCTTTGTCCGGCCCAGGCCAGCAAAACGGCCAGCCCCACCACGGCCGCTACGGTACCCAGCGCACGGGGAAAGGTTTTGAGGTAGTTGTATTCGTAAAAGAAAACGCCCGCCCGGCCAATCAGGTTCGGGTGGGCCATGAGCCAGCCGTCGAGCACAACCAGTACGAGCAACAGAACGTAAAAGAAAGGATTTTTCATGGCCACAAAGCTTCACGCAGCAGGTCAGAAAAGCAACCCGTGCCCTCTGTTTTCCGTACTCGACTAAAGAAGCTGTTCTATCGTTTAGCAAGCGTAGCCTATCAAGTAGATTCCTCTGATTACTTAAAACCAACTACCCATGAAAACGCTCCTGTCTCTGTTCCTGCTGGCTATCGTGTGGCAAGGCTGCACCAAAAATAATGTACCCCCGGTAACGCCCGACCCCAAAGTGCCGGGCAGCTGGAAAATCACCTCCCTGATCGACAACAACGGCCGCGACCGCACGTCGCGCTACAGTGCCTACAATTTTGATTTTCTGGACAGTGGTGAATTGCAGGTGAAGCAAGGAACCACGGTGGTCAAAAAAGGCACCTGGAGCACCGGCTCAAGCTATTGGACCACCACCATCGTAATCAAAATCAGTGGCGTACTGCCCGAAGAAGACCTGGGCGACCTAAACGAAGACTGGCGGATCATTACTAAGTCAGATACGAGAGTAGACGTACAGAATGGCGGCGGCAAAAAGCTAACCTTCGCCAAGTAGAGTGTTAAGCAGGATTTTTTTGGACAGGATTTGGGGATTTATGCAGGATTGACAGGATTTTCTTGTTTGCTCGTTGTCGCTTGGCTCCAGCCGAGTGACAACGAGCAAACAAGAAAATCCTGTCAATCCTGCATAAATCCCCAAATCCTGTCC
The DNA here is from genome assembly GCF_017353185.1 of Fibrella rubiginis. Taxonomy (GTDB): domain Bacteria; phylum Bacteroidota; class Bacteroidia; order Cytophagales; family Spirosomataceae; genus Fibrella; species Fibrella rubiginis. The sequence goes on from NZ_JAFMYV010000005.1 coordinate 194,728, forward strand.
CAAAAACCCTGCTCACGCCCCCATTCTGTACCAGCCTTAACGGGTATTAACTTCGCGTTGCGGTGTTTTAACCAAACAAACCCCACGCGCTATGATAACCCGACTTCTTCCCGCCGTTGCCCTTTTGGCCGGTCTGGCATTTACCATGTTGCCAAACCCACCGGGCAAGAAAAAAGCCGCCGCCAGTGCCAACTGGGCCAGTTACCTAGGTGGTCCCGACCGGGCGCACTATTCACCGCTGACGCAGATTACCCCGCAGAATGTAGCTGGTTTGAAAGTGGCCTGGTCCTACGGTGCCCCCGATGCTGGACAGATGCAGTGCAACCCCATTATCGTCGACGGGGTGGTGTATGGGGTTACGGCCACCGTGCAGGCGTTTGCCCTCGATGCCGCCACGGGTAAAGAACTATGGACCTTCGGCGACCCGCTACGGGCCTGGCACAGCACAAGCCGGGGCGTGGCCTACTGGCAAAACGACGCCGCCACCGACCGCCGCATTATCTACACCATTGGCGGCTACCTCTACGGCCTCGATGCCAAAACAGGTAAGGTGATTCCGTCTTTTGGCGAAAACGGTCGTGTAGACCTGCACACCGGCCTCGGCGAAGCCAACCGCGAGAAATTCATTATCTCCAATACGCCCGGTACGATCTACAAAAACCTGATTATCATGCCCGTGCGGGTAGCTGAAGAGTCGGGCGCGGCACCGGGTCACGTGCGGGCATTTGATGTGCAGACGGGCAAGCTGGTCTGGACGTTTCGCACCATTCCGAACCCTGGCGAGGCGGGCTACGAAACATGGCCTAAAGACGCTTACAAAAACCCCGACATTGGTGGGGCCAACTGCTGGGCGGGCATGGCCGTAGACCCCAAAACGGGCCTGCTGTTTGTGCCCACCGGCTCGGCCACGTACGATTTCTACGGGGCCAACCGCAAGGGTGCCAACCTCTACGCCAACTGCCTGCTGGCCCTCGACGCGGCCACTGGCAAGCGCGTCTGGCATTTCCAGTTTATGCACCACGACATCTGGGACCGCGACCTGCCCGCCCCGCCTACGCTGCTGACCATTCGGCGCAACGGCAAACCCGTCGACGTGGTAGCGCAGACAACCAAAACGGGGTATGTCTATGTGTTTGAACGGGCCACGGGTACCCCCATTTTCCCCATTCGCGAAACGCCCGTACCCGCCTCGACTATGCCCGGCGAACAGGCCTGGGCCACCCAACCGTTGCCCACGCTCCCCGCACCCTTTGTTCGCCAGACGCTGACCGCCAGTCAGTTAAACAAAAACTCGACCGATCTGGATTCGCTGACGACGATCTTCAACCGGATTGATAAACGACCATTCGCGCCCATCAACCAAACCACCGGTACGCTGCTGTTTCCCGGCTGCGACGGTGGTGCCGAATGGGGTGGCTCGGCCGCCGACCCCGACGGTACGCTCTATGTGAACGCCAACGAAATGGCCTGGATTTTTCAGTTGAAAGAAACGCCCAAACAGGATGCTCTGGCTCACCTCAGCCCCGGCGAACGGGTGTATACGGTGAACTGCCAGACCTGCCACGGTCCCGAACGCAAGGGTAATCCCAAAAGCGGCTACCCGTCGCTGGTAGACATCGGCCAACGCCGCGACCGGGCCTACGTGTCGCAGATTGTGAGCGGGGGCAAGGGTATGATGCCCGGCTTCACTCAAATTGCTGCCGACGACAAACAGGCTCTGCTGAGCTTTCTTTTTGGCGATGAAAAACGGGAAGTGAGCACCGCCCCAACCAAAGCCGCTGCCCGCCAGCCGTACCAGCCGTATAAGGTAACGGGCTACAACCGGTTTGTCGATAGCAAGGGACTCCCTGCCATTGCGCCACCCTGGGGTACGCTCACGGCCATCGACCTGAACACCGGCCAACACCGCTGGCAAGTGCCCCTGGGCGATGTGAAGGCCATTTCCGACAAAAACGGCGGCACGCCCACCGGTACCGAAAACTACGGCGGTCCAGTTGTAACAGCCTCCGGTTTATTGTTTATTGCCGCCACCAAAGATGAGCAGTTCCGCGTGTTCGACACCAAAACGGGTAAACTGCTCTGGCAAACAACGCTCCCCGCCGCCGGTCACGCCACGCCGAGTGTGTATGAAGCGGGTGGCAAGCAATACGTGATCATTGCCTGCGGCGGTGGTAAGCTGGGCACCAAAAAGGGGAATCAATTCGTGGCGTTTTCGCTGTAAATGGCTGATGGAACGCGGATTATTATGATTTTTATGATTCATTTTTAGACGTAATTAGTCTGAACCATAAAAATCATAATAATCCGCGTTCCATAACCACCTCATGAAACTCCTCCGTAACGCCCTGCTGATCATTGTTTTGCTGGCCCTGACAGGCTACGCCGCTACCTATACCAATCGGTTTTCGCACTTGCGGAACTTCGTGAGTTGGGGGCCACACACCATCTACGACTTCCGCACGCACCCCACGCGGCTGGTAGAAAACGGCAACGCGCCCCAGCCGTGGCCCCTCGATTCGGCGTATAACAAGCAGGAGCCACCAAAGGCTCTGCTCGACAGTATCGAGAAGCAAAAGACCATCGCATTTCTGGTGTTTCAGGATGGCAAACTGCGCTATGAGCGCTACTGGAATCACGGCAAAGATTCGCTGAGTGGCTCGTTTTCAGCTGCCAAAAGCATCATTTCGCTGCTAATCGGCGCGGCCATCGACGAAGGAAAGATCAACAGCGTGGATCAGCCCGTGGGCGATTTTCTGGACCATTTTAAAGAAGGTGACCTCAGAAAAGTGCGCCTCCGTGACCTGCTCACTATGAGCAGCGGCCTGAGCTGGAAAGAGTCGGACAAAGGGTATTTCAGCCTCAACGCGGCAGGCTATTACGGTGATGATGAGGCCGCTATGGTCGACCGGCTGGCCGTGAAAGAGTCCCCCGGCAAGGATTGGGAATACCGGTCGGGCGATACGCAGGTGCTGGGGTTGGTGGTAGAGAAGGTTTTCGGCAAGAACATTTCCGAGCTGGTGTCGGAGCGGTTTGCCAAACCCATGCACTTCGAGCATGACGCTGTTTGGCTGCTCGATGGAGCGGGCAGGCACGAAAAAGCTTTCTGCTGCTTCAACGCCATTGCCCGCGACTATGCCCGGTTTGGGCAATTGGTGCTGAACAAAGGCACCTGGAATGGCCAACGGCTCGTCTCAGAGGCCTACATCAACCAGGCTATCACCCCCGCCAGCTACCTCCACGACCCCACCGACGGCGGAAAGCCCGTTGACTTTTACGGCTTCCAGTACTGGATCGTGAACCACCCCAACGGCATGAAGGTGCCACAGATGAACGGGCTGTTTGGGCAGTATGTCTATATCATTCCCGAAAAGAACGCGGTCATTGTCCGGCTGGGTAATTCAACGGTAGTGAAGCCGGTGCATCATTATCAGCCCGAAAACTTCGCCTTCATCGACGCCGGGCTGGCCCTGCTGAAGTAATTTTGGGGAAATTGAGTTTAACGTTCGATGTCTAAGGTTTAAGGTTGCTTCGCGCTGGCGTGGCTTCGCGAAGCAACCTTAAACCTTAGACATTGAACCTTGGACTAACCTTCCCTCTATGGCTGCTATTTACTTTAAAGGATTTAATGGCGTACGGTTTATTGCGGCCTCGGCGGTAATCATTCACCACATCGAAGAGTTTAAATCTGTCTTTCTCTTCAACCGCGACGACCTTTGGGCACGTCCCTTTGTGTATCAGCTAGGGCGGTTAGGCGTGTCGTTGTTTTTTGTGCTCAGCGGCTTTCTCATCACCTACCTGCTGCTGGCCGAAAAGCAGAAGACGGGCAAGATCGCCATCCGTAAATTCTACGTCCGGCGAATCCTGCGCATCTGGCCGCTGTACTTTCTGGTGGTCGGGTCGGGGCTGCTCATTTTCCCGCACGTCCCCATCCTGCACACCCCCAACGAACTCGGCGATGTCTACGCCAACTTTGCCGGGAAACTGCTGTTCTACGGTCTCGTGCTGCCCAACGTGGCCCTGGCGCTCTATGACAACACGCCGCTGGTGTCGCACACCTGGTCTATTGGCGTGGAGGAACAATTTTACCTCATGTGGCCATGGCTGGTGATGAACCGTAACCCCAAGCGCCTGTTAACCATTGCGTTGAGTGTCATCGCTGTGCTGGCAAGCTGGTTTATCTACGAACGGTTTATTTCCCGGCCCGTGTACCTGGACCGTAGTCAGGTAAGTCCGTTTTTCTCGTTTATCGCGTTCTTTCTGGCCCAGTTTCGCATCGGGTGCATGGCTATTGGTGGCCTGGGGGCGTATTTGCTGTTCTCGAAAAACGCCATTGTACCCATCCTCTTTCGCCGTAATGTGCAATGGGGAGTCTACGCAGTGTTGTTGGCCTGCATTGCGTTTAGCTTCCGGCCCACGGGCATCAACTACGAATTCTATGCCTGCTTTTTCTGCTTTATGCTGCTCAACCTGGCGGGGAATCCCGATTCGCTCGTCAAACTCGACAACCCCGTTACGCGGTTTATGGGCGACATTTCGTATGGTCTTTATATGTACCATCCGGTAGCCATTGCGCTGGTTATGAACGTGTTGATAAAGCTATGGTCATCGCCACCACAAACCGGCGGCGTGGCCGACCCGCTGTTTGTGGTACTGCTCTACGTGTTCAGCTTTGGCATAACCACGCTGCTGGCCTGGTTGTCGTACACGTACTTCGAGAAGCCGTTCCTGCGCTTCAAAGACCGGTTTGCCGTGGTTGCTTCCAGCCGACGCCCCACCGATCAACCGTCCGATAAGGCATCGGCGCTGTCGTAATCCATACCTTTGCCGTCGGGTATTACCACCGTCTCCCATTCATTACATGCTCATCCTTCTGGTTAAAGCCGTTGCGTCGCTGGTGCTGACGGTTGGTATTCTGCTCCTGCTGAGTCGTCAAAAGCAGGTAGAGCGTTATCTAGAGTCGTCGAAGCTGCCCTGGAATGGGGTCTTTTTCGTTCTTCTTCGCCTGGCTCCGTTTCTGCTAACGTATGTGGTGATGGGTTTCGAGCCGCAGTCAGACGTACAGTATTTCTACAAAATTGTGCAGTCGGCCCTTCGGCTGGAGATTCCTTATTTGCGGGCGTTGAACCCCTACAGCCCATTTTATGGCTATATGCTGGCCCTGCCGGTAGCTATTTACAAGAACAGCCGGATGATCGTGCTGTCGCTGCTGCTGTTTGAGATGGGGTGCGTCTGGCTCACGCAACGGTTTTTCCTGCCCAACCTGTCGCGGGGCGAACGGTGGTTTCGGTGCCTGATCTATTATATGTTGCCCGTGTCCTTTGTCTTTTCCGTCTTCAGCGGGCAGGAAGACGTGCTGTTATGGGGAGCGGTAATCGGGGCCTACTGGATTTGGCAGCGTACCCAAAATGCGTTTCTGGGTGGTATCCTGATGGGCGCGGGCCTGCTGTTGACCAAAGCCATTTTCGTGCTGCTGCTGATCCCGATCTTCTTTCTCACCCGTCGGAAACTATCGTTTGTGGCAGGTGCTGCGCTTATTGGCTTACCGGTATTTGTCTGGCTTTACCTCACCACCGGCACCCGCTTCCTCGACCAGCCCCTGCACGAAGGCGACTACCTGAAAGCGCCCAACTGGCGGTCGCTGCTGAACCCGTTTTTCTATCAGTACCTCGGCGTCAACGGCAAAGTGGGTAAATGGCCTACGCTGGCTATCCTGCTGGCTGTCATTGGGTTAGTCACAGTCTGGGTGCGGCAGCGCGACAAACTGATGGGCTATTTGCCTGCCCTGTACACGGCTATTTTTGCAACCATGACGGTGGTGCAGCAGAGCGCCATCAGCGTGTATGCCTATGCGTTTATGCTGCCGTTGCTGTTTTGCCTGACCAACTTCCGCAACCGCACCCAAATGGGTCTGTTGCTGGCTTTCAACGTCCTGGCCGCCAACCACCCGTCTATCTGGTGGCGGATGCATCAGCCGTATTACAACAGCGTCAGGGCCTTCAGTAACCCCGCTTTTCTGGCCGAATACTGCCTCGAATGGCTCGTAGTGGCCGGTTTTGCCTGGATTGCCTACCGGGCCATGAGGCAGGTAAGGCAAGGACCGGTGGCGTTTACCCCACCCCCAGCCCCTACCCCTCAAATAGAGGGGAGGGGAGCCGCTTCGGCTTAGCTTCGCCTCCTTTTATGTGAGTGAAGCTGCTCTAGAGCGGCTCCCCTCCCCTCTATTTGAGGGGTAGGGGCTGGGGGTGGGGTCACTCCACTACCTTAAACCGTTGTTTGGCTTCCCGGCGCGACAAGGCATTGAAGTGCCACCATTCGTAGGCAATGGGTGTGAAGCCGCCCGCCTGCATGGCCTGCCGTAAAAGCTGCCGGTTGGCCAGTTGCTCTTTGGTTAGCTGACCCGCTTTTAGCATCTGCGCTTCTGCCTTGGGGTAAGCTTTCGGACCAAAAAAGTCATAGGGGGTACCCATATCGAGCGCCTTGCCATTGGCCGTAGCAAGGGTAAGGTCAACAGCGCAACCGTAGCTATGAATGGACCCCTCGCGCGGGTCGGCCACATAGGTACGACGGTGACGTTCAGTGTATTGGGGCAGCGCATTCCATAATTTCACCTGCGCCGATCTGGGCCGGGCGGCGTCGTACACCAGCAGCCGCAGATCGGGCCTCCGGGTCTGTAGCCACCGGCTGGCTTTGGCTAGTTTGTTGGCTGCCATCGGTTGCAGATACGCCTTCGTCAGGTTGCCATATACATCCTGCTTCACAAAATTATCGGTCGTCGAATACTTTAGCTCCACCAGAATGCCGGGATCAATTTTCTGCACGTCAACCAATTGTGCTTGGGCGAAGGAGTGGATGAGTGAAAAAGCGAAAAACAGTAAGGCGAGCCGTGTCATAGACGATAAATGGCGTGAAGGCATTCGGTTTTGTAAACTTACATTGATGCCTGTGTATGTTGATTTAGATTTGCGGGTTGGCTTCGCGCTGAAGTGGCCAGCGCGAAGCCAACCCGCAAACAAACATTCACTCAATCGCTCATTCACTAATTCACTCATTAAACAAAAATGGCCCTTAACTACATCTGGGTAGGTTTTTTCGTCATTGCGTTTCTGGTGGCCCTGGCCAAGCTCATTTTTCTGGGCGACACTGAAATCTTCAAACTCCTCGTCGAGGGCCTGTTCGATTCCAGCAAATCGGCGGTGATGGACATTGCCCTGCCGTTGGCGGGGGTGATGACGTTTTTTCTGGGCCTGCTCAACATTGCCGAAAAAATTGGCGCCATCAACGCCATCGCCCGGGTGATCGGGCCATTTTTCAATAAGCTTTTTCCCGAAGTGCCCAAAGATCACCCCGCCAACGGGCAGATGATCATGAACTTCTCGGCCAATATGCTGGGCCTCGACAATGCCGCTACCCCCTTTGGGCTGAAGGCCATGCAGAGCTTGCAGGAGCTGAACCCCGATAAAGAAACGGCCTCCAACGCCCAGATCATGTTTCTGGTGCTGCATACGTCGGGGCTAACCATCATTCCGCTTGGTATCATGGCGCAACGGGCTATTCTGGGTGCCGCCGACCCGTCGGATATCTTTATTCCCTGCCTCATTGGCACCTACATAGCCACCGTGGCCAGCATCCTGATTGTAGGCATCAAACAGCGACTTAATCTGTTCAATACCACCGTGTTGGGTGGCATCGTGGGCGTGAGTGCCGTGCTGGGCTTGGGCCTGTGGGCACTGGCCGGTTTGCCAAAGGAAAAGCTTGAAGTAGTCTCGAAAATTGTTGGTAACGTGCTGCTGCTGAGCATCGTTGTTACGTTCCTGATCGGGGCCATTCGCCAGAAAATCGACGTGTTTGGCACGTTTATCGAAGGAGCCAAAGCGGGGTTCGAGACCTCGGTACGCATTATTCCGTATTTGGTGGGCATGCTGGTGGCTATTGGGGCGTTCCGCAATTCGGGAGCTATGACCTACGTAGTCGACGGCATGAAATACGTCATCGGACTCACCGGCATCGACACGGCCTTTACGGATGCCCTGCCCGTAGCCCTGATGCGGCCCCTCAGTGGCAGTGCCTCCCGCGCCCTGATGATCGACGCCATGAAGCAGTTTGGCCCCGACTCGTTTGTGGGGCGGCTGAGCTGTATTTTCCAGGGTGCCGCCGAAACCACCTTCTACATTGTGGCGCTGTATTTCGGCTCGGTAGGCATCAAAAAAACCCGTTACGCCATCGTCGCAGGCCTCACCGCCGACCTGATCGGTGTCATTGCCGGCATCGCGCTGGGGTACTTTTTCTTTCGGTAGAAGGTAAAGGTTTTTTATGTGGCTACGTGTGCTAGTGTATAGCTGCCGCGCTGAAGGTTGCTGCCGCCTGGCCCTTCGACTAGGCGTCCCCGACAGGCTCAGGGTGACAACGACCTTGAATCAAGCCAGGATATTTTCTTATTTGCCTGTCACCCTGAGCCTGTCGGGGACGCCTAGTCGAAGGGCCAGGCGGCAGCAACCTTCAGCGCGGCAACTATACACTAGCACACGTAGCCACTTTTGATAAACATATATCTTTCCAACCTTGACTTCCTGATTCGGGTCATGGGAGCATGAAAAACGGCTATTTCTTTTTGCTTCTCGCCTTCAGTTGCCTCATGGGGTGCCAAAAGGCCGACACAGTCACACCCGCTCCCGATGGGTTGTACAAACGCTGGAAGGCGCAAAATGCAGAGCAGTACATTACGTTTCTGCGTGAAGGCATTGTGCTTTACGGCAAAGACGGCACGGAAGACTATTGCTGCCTTAGAACCAGGTTCTTTCAGACAAACGGTAACAGACTGATTTTTCAGAATGTACCAGCGAAAACACTGCCAGCTACCGTACAACAGGCTTATTGTGTGAATGTGTCATGTGCGTATTATGTTCCCGCCGACTGGCAAATCCTTTCTCTCACAGCGGATAAACTCGTGATGACGAACGATTATTACAAGGCTGGCACTTACGTCGCGGCACCTTAAACGTCATGAAAACTAGCTATTTCGTTCTCTTCATCGTCCTTGGATGCAGCATTGGCTGTCGCAAAATTGACGAGCCAGCCCCCAACGCATTGTATAAGCGCTGGAAAGACGAGAAAGCCGATGTGTATATCACCTTTCTGCGCGAGGGCGTTGTGTTGTATGGCAAAGACAGCACGTATACCAACTGCTGTCCACAGCTTCGATTTTTTCGGACGGGCGTTAACCGCTTGATTTTTAAAGGAGTAGCAGAAAGGCCTATTCCCGTTCAATTAAAGTATGGCGGCTGTCCGATTCGGTGTGGGACTCCTGCTTATACGGATTGGGAAATCGTTTCTATCACCTCCAACCGGATGGTATTGGACGCCGAATACCGGGGCAGACAAACCTACATTGCTGCGCCGTAGCTACTTTCAGAACCGGGGCGGGGGTTGGGCGGTTAGGGTATAAACGCATTACGCTAATGGTTCAACCCCGAATAATATACGTCTATGATGCCCTCTGCGGCTGGTGCTACGGATTCAGCCCTGTCATCCGCCGGCTGCACGATACCTACCAGGACCAATTCACCTTCGACGTGATGAGTGGCGGTATGATGACCGGCCCGCGTATTCAGCCCATTTCTGAGTCGATGGGCTACATCAAGTCGGCACTTCGGATTGTGGAGGAAAACACGGGTGTTCTGTTCGGCGAAGCCTACGTCGACAACATCCTGAACCCCGGCACGTATCTTTCCGACTCCAACAAGCCCGGTCAGGCTATGACCTTATTCAGGGTACTACAAACAGGCCGCGACATCGAATTTGCGGCCACCTTACAAAACGCCCTCTACCGCGACGGTATAGACCTCAACGTCGACGCCAACTATGGTCCGCTGGTGGAAACCTACGACGTTGATCCCGACGAGTTTGTGGCCCACCTCAACGACGAGGCCATCATCGACCAAACGCAGCAGGAATTTGCCCTGGTAGCCCAAATGGGCATCAATGGCTTCCCGTCGGTCATTGTCGAAAAAGGAGAGGAGTTGTTTTTAGTGGCCCGCGGCTACCTGCCCTACGATGATCTGATGGCCAACATCAGCCGTGCAACAGGGATGGAATTATAAGTTGGTAAAGGTTTGAGCAGTAATTAATTTGGGTTGCCTTCGCGCTTGCTGCCACTTACTCTCTCACCGACTTATGACTTCTATAGCATTCATTGGTGCAACCGGCCTCATTGGCAAGCCTGTAGCCAACGAATTAATCACGGCAGGGTTTTCCGTGCGCATTGTTGCCCGCGACGTGGCTGCTGCAAAACGGCTTTTCCCGGCAGCAGACGTAGTTTTTGGTGATTTGCAAAAGCCCGAATCGTTGCACAATGCCTTGGTGGGCTGTGCAGTTGTGTACCTGAATTTGTCTGTCAAACAGACCGAAAAACCAGTCCATTTCCATACCGAAACAGACGGCTCGCGGCATTTGCTGGTGGCAGCAAAGGGCGCTGGGGTAACGCGGGTGGCCTATTTATCGTCTGTCGTGATGCGGTATCAGGGCATGAACGGGTTTGATTGGTGGGTGTTTCGAATCAAGCACGAGGCAGTAGCATTGATTAAAGCATCGGGTTTGGACTACAGCATTTTCTACCCGTCAAATTTCATGGAGACTATGCTGGCTACGCAGGCGGTGGGACCATTGGTGCTGGTATTGGGGCATTCGGTAGAGCGACCGTGGTTCGTATCTGCGTGTGACTATGGGCGGCAGGTGGCGCGGGCATTGCAGATCGCTCAGCCAGGCGGGAGGCAGGAATACGTCATTCAGGGTCCCGAAGCTGTAGACCAACTGTCGGCAGCGCGGCGGCTGGTGGCCCACCTGCCCGGTGCCAAGCGAAGGGTCATTAGCATACCTATGACGTTTCTGGCCTTGGGGAGGCACTTTTCGCAGCAGGCCGACTACGGCTACCACATCGGCGAGGCGCTGAACCAGTATCCCGAACGGTTTGAAGCTGACCACACCTGGGCTGATCTGGGTAAACCAGAAAGTACGATTGAGCTTTTCGCCAGCTGCAATCAATGAGCCTACGGGCTGCATTGGGTCGTTGCGATTGGCTACTTTTGCGTAACGATACCATCGCAGGGTAACCTGCTGCACAACAACTTCCGACACACATGAGCATCATTGATCGGTTAAAGGGCACCGTGAAGCAGGCCCTGCAACCCAAGCCGAAGCCTATTACCGAATTCGAGCCAAAAACCCTGCCCTGGATTGATAGGCCCGACGCCAACATTCCGGCGTTCAGTCAGCAGTTCGAAGCGGGTAAGAGCCTGCCTTACGATCTAGCCGAAAAGCTCGATTTCTGGCAGAAAAACGGCTATGTCATCCTCGAAAAAGCTATTCCGACCGAGTGGATCGACATGCTGTGGGGTGAGGTTCAGACACTGATCGACCACCACGAAGACTATAATCTTCAGGTGCGCATCGACCTGCCCGAATACAAGAAAACGCCGGTCATGGCCGTAAAAGATGTACCCCAAAACGTACTCAACGGGCCGTATATCAAGTACATGGATTTTCACAACGCCTCGGTAGTAGGTAAGAAAATCATGTTGCACAAAAACATTGTCACCTTCCTGGAGGCTGTTTTCAATGACCGCGTGGTGGCTATGCAGAGCCTGTTGTTCAAATACGGCAGTCAGCAGCCCACTCACCAGGATTTTGCGTACGTAGTGTCCGAAATTCCGAGTCACCTGGCCGCGGCCTGGATTGCCATGGAAGACGTTATGCCCGATTCGGGTGCGTTGTCCTACTATCCGGGGTCACACAAGGTGCAGAAGTTCGATTTTGGTAACGGCATCTTCTTTAACGGCGAATCGACCCACAATCCCGATGACTTCGCCAACTACCTCGACCGGGTATGTCAGCAACTGGGTCTGGAGCGCAAGACACTGCTGATCAAAAAAGGTGACCTGCTGATCTGGCATGCGGCTCTTGCCCACGGCGGTGAACCCATTGGTAATCCTGAACAGACCCGCAAATCATTCGTCTGCCATTATTCGTCAGAGAAAGCATACCGTCATCACCGTTCTCGCTCAAATGAAGAGCCGGTCCGCGTGACGATGAACAACGCCGACGTGTTCAAAAATCCGCTCCTGCCAGAGGAAGAGGATATTTTTAAAGGCGGAGAGGCGTTGTAAGAAAGTCTAAAGTCCAGGGTCTAATGTTGGCTGACGCGCAGGTAATCTTGCGTCAGCCAGCATTAGACCCTGGACTTTAGACTTTAAACCTCTTTTTGCAACGCCAAAAGCCCCTCCAAATTCAACTGCCGCGTGTACATCTCGATGCTGCCGTCGGGGTGGTGGGGCCATTGCTCACGGGGGCGATCCCAGTAGAGTTCTACGCCGTTTTGGTCGGGGTCGTTCAGGTAAATAGCTTCCGATACGCCGTGGTCCGATGCCCCCGTAATGGGGTAATCGGCGTCGAGCAGGCGTTGTAGAGCCACGGCCAGATCGCGGCGGGTGGGGTAGAGGATAGCCGTGTGAAACAGGCCCGCTGCCCGTGTAGGTGCCGGCGGTGCCCCTTTGCTGTACCATGTATTCAGCCCAATGTGGTGGTGGTAGCCCCCTGCCGAAATAAACGCCGCCTGATCGCCGTACATCGTGATCAGCTCAAAACCCAGCAGATCGCAGTAAAAAGCCATTGCCCGCTTCAGGTCGGCCACTTTCAGGTGTACATGCCCAATGCGCGTCTGGGCCGGAATGGTGTATGGTTCCATGGTAGGGCTGTAACCTTAGCCGGGTGATTTTCGTTTTGGAGCTAAGCGCAAAGAGGGTAGAGCAACCATCGCTCTTTGCGTTTGGCTCTACGTTCTCAGCTCCAAAGACATGGACTTCATCGATTATTACAGCATTCTCGGCGTACCCAAAACGGCTTCCGACGACGATATCAAAAAAGCGTATCGGAAACTGGCCCGGAAACTACACCCCGATCTGAACCCCAACGATGCCGAGGCCAGCAAGAAATTTCAGCAACTCAACGAGGCTAACGAAGTACTGAGCGACCCCGAAAAGCGCAAAAAGTACGACCAATACGGCAAAGACTGGCAACATGCCGATCTGTTTGAGGCACAGCAGCAGCAACGCCGTTCGTATGCACAGCAGGGTAGGGGAGGCGACTTTGGCGGGGGCGATTACAGTTTTTCCGACGATTTCGACGGCAGTAACTTCTCTGACTTTTTCGCATCCATGTTCGGGCAGGGGAGCCGGGCAGGGGGCGGCCGACAGGCCGCGTTCCGGGGGAACGATTACCAGGCTGAACTGCATCTGGGGCTTCGGGAGGCTTATTCTACGCACAAACAGTCGCTGAACGTCAACGGCAAAACCATCGGCATCACGGTGCAGGCGGGTGTAGAAGATGGCCAGAAAATTAAGCTGTCGGGCTATGGCGGGCCGGGTACCAACGGTGGCCCCAACGGCGATCTCTACATCACGTTCCTGATCGACCCCGACCCGCGCTACAAACGGAAAGGCAACGACTTGTATGTGACCGAAGAGATAGACCTGTATACGGCCGTGCTGGGTGGCGACAAGGTAATCGAGACGCTGTCGGGGTCTGTGAAAGTACCCATCAAGCCCGAAACGCAGCCCGGTACGTCGGTACGGCTCAAAGGCAAAGGCTTCCCCGTTTACCGGAAAGACGGCCAATTTGGCGATCTCTACGTGCAGTGGCAGGTAAAGCTGCCCACCAACCTCACCGATGCCCAAAAAGACCTTTTCCGACAACTCGCTTCGGCCTAATCGCTCATCCGTATGTCAACCAACTCACCCATCCTGGTCCGCGATTTCTGCATGTATCACCGTATCGACATCACCTTCGTCGACGCGCTGGAACGGCAGGGCCTGATTGATTTCGTTATTATTGAACAGACTCCCTATGTGCAGCCTGATCAGCTTACCCGCCTCGAACGCTTCGTGCGCCTGCATCAGGACCTCGCCATCGCCCCCGATGACCTCGACGTAGTGGCTAATCTCCTCGACCAGATCGAATCGCTCCAAAGCCAGCTTACCCGTCTTCAAACCCGGCTACGTTTCTACGAATGAAAAGGGCACTTTATGAATTATGGCTGGTTATAAAGTTTATAGCCAGCCATAAGTGGTGTTTTTAGTATGGTTTTGGCAAGTTATAGATCTGTGACTCGCCTTAAGTAGACCTAGTTTCAGTAGCTGATTACCATGAACTGGAACAGACAAACGCTCAGGGCGGCCCGCCATGGTAAAAATGTGATGGCTTCCGTTAATGCGTTTCAATACCCAACCGTACTGTTCCAAAATGCGACATAACTCTTTTCCAGAAACCTGTTTCATATAGCCATCTCTACTATTCTGGCATTTTTATCAGTGGTCGGTTCATCCACGTCAACTGAAAGGCATCCTTCCACTGCTTCATGTACGTTTTCGAGTAGTTCCTCCATAGTATCTCCCTGCGTCATGCAGCCTGGAATAGCGGGTACCTCCGCCCAATAGCCACCTTCCTCGGCGTCGTGAATGACTACTTTTAGCTTCGTATAGGTTTTGTTTTAAGCGTCTACCAAAGTTAATTAATCCCTCATCCTTATCCCAGACGCTTAGTACGCCATTGGCTTTTGGGGCGGGCGGGGCCTACTGTCTGAGTTTGGCTTGGCTTCGCCGCTTGTTTATCAAGCAGATACGCAGCAAAAACGGCGGCTAGTTCGGTTTCTTCCGCGTCGGGTTTGGTATCCAACACATCAGCGGTAAAGTACTTGCTTACAAAACCGGTGTCGAACTGGCCGGAGCGGAAGGCGTCGTGGTTCATCACAAACCGGCAGAAGCCGAGCGTGGTCTGTACCCCCGAAATCTGGTACTCGTCGATGGCCCGGATCATTTTCTGAATCGCCGCCGCCCGGTCGTCGCCGTAGGTGATGAGCTTGGCAATCATGGGGTCGTAGTAGATCGGGATAGCCATGCCCTGCTCAAACCCATCGTCTACCCGCACACCATTGCCCTGCGGACGCACGTAGGTGTCCAGCGTACCCACGTCGGGCAGGAAATTGTTAGCGGGATCTTCGGCATACACGCGAATCTCCACGGCATGGCCCTTTATCTGTAAGTCCTCTTGCTTAATTGTCAACGGTTTACCTTCGGCAATGTAGATCATCTGCTCAACCAGGTCCACACCCGTAATGAGCTCTGTGACAGGGTGTTCCACCTGCAACCGGGTATTCATTTCGAGGAAATAGAAGTTCAGGTTCGCATCGACGATAAACTCCACGGTACCGGCTCCATAGTAATTACAGGCCCGTGCCACGCCCACCGCCGCCTGCCCCATCGCCTCCCGAATTTCCGGCGTGAGAATGGCCGACGGGGCCTCTTCCACCACTTTTTGGTGGCGCCGCTGCACTGAGCATTCGCGCTCGAAGAGGTGAATGATGTTGCCGTGCTGGTCGCCAAGCACCTGAATCTCTACGTGCCGGGGCGAGGTGACGTACTTTTCAATGAAAACCGATCCATCGCCAAACGACGAAATAGCCTCGCTTACGGCGCGGTCCATCTGCTCATCAAAATCGGCATCGCTTTCCACGACCCGCATGCCCTTCCCGCCACCACCTGCGCTGGCTTTGATCAGAATCGGGTAGCCAATTTTGGCCGAGATCAGTTTGGCTTCGGCCCGATCTGTGATGGCGCTGGGTGTGCCGGGCACCATCGGAATATCGTAGTCAGCCACGGCGGCTTTGGCGGCTAACTTGCTGCCCATCACCTCAATACTCTCTGGCGAAGGTCCGATGAAGAGTAGCCCCGCCTCCCGCACCTGCCGCGCGAAATTGGCATTTTCCGACAAGAACCCGTAGCCCGGATGGATCGCGTCGACACCCAGCCTGCGGCATACCTCAATAATGGCATCCCCCCGCAGATACGATTCGGATGACGGGGCAGGACCCACGCAAACTGCCTCGTCGGCATAGCGCACGTGGAGGGCGTTGCGGTCGGCTTCGGAGAAAATAGCGACCGTTTTGATACCCATCTCGCGGGCGGTACGCATCACACGCAGGGCTATTTCGCCCCGGTTGGCCACGAGGATTTTGTTGATTGTCATAATGCGTTTAAAGTTCAAGGTCTAATGTCTAAAGTCCAAAGGCTCTCCCTGATTTGTGTACCCGACATTGACACTAACTTTGACCCTTATACATTGAACTTTGAACGCGCAAATGACCATCAACAAGCCTATTCTCTGGTTTCTTATTGCCATTACCACCGCATCGGTGGCTCAGACGCCTGCCACCAAAGCCCGTTACGCAAATTTGGCTCAGGCCCTCCGGTCGGGGGGGCAGCTGGCTGGTTCTACGGGGCCACGCTCCGTCAACTGGATTGAGGGCGGGAAACGGTTTTCGTACCTCGACAAAGCGGGTACAATCAAGGCCATGACCCCTGCCGCCGGGCAGGCCACCCCGCCCGAGGCTGTGGTGTTCGACGCCAAAGGACTAACCTTTCCCGGTACCACCAAAGCCTTTGATTACGAGTCGTTTCAGTGGTCGAAAGACGCCAAGAACATTGTATTCAAAACCAACTTCCGGCCCGTTTATCGCCGGTCGGGGGTGTCTGACTATTACCTGTATTCGCTGGCCGACAAGCAACTGAAACTCATTGCCAAAGATGCTCAAACCGCCGAGCTTTCGCCCGATGGCAAGCAGGTGGGTTACGAACGTGGCGGCAACCTGTTTGTCTTCGACGTGGCCGGGTCGGGTGGTGAAAAGCAACTGACCAACACCGCTAAGGCCGCTTTCTACAATGGCCGGTTTGGGTGGGCTTACGAAGAAGAATTCGGACTGGCGCAGGCGTGGGTGTGGTCGCCGGATAGCAAGTTTATTGCCTTCTGGCAAACCGATGAGCGGGCCGTGCCGATCTACCGCCTTACCAACTACCAGGGTTTCCGCGAAACCTACGATTCACTGCCTTACCCCCGCGTGGGCGACCGTAACCCCGGCGTGCGCATTGGGGCCATCGAGGTAGCCAACGGCAAGACCAATTTCATGCAGGTGGAGGGTCAGGAGGGATACATTCCCCGTATTTACTGGACCGCGCAGGAAGGTCAGCTGGCCCTGGTACACCTGAACCGGAAGCAAAACGAGTTGACCCTCTACATGACTAACGCCCGCACCGGTGCCGCTACATCGGTGATGACCGAAACGTCGAAAACGTGGGTCGACATTTTCGATTTCTTCGCCGGGGTTGATCACCTGTTTTACTTCCCCGAAGGCGTAAACGAGTACTACTGGGTGTCGGACCGCGACGGCTGGGCGCATTTGTACCGTTACGATTATACGGGGAAACTGCTCAATCAGGTCACAAAGGGCAATTTTGAGGTGTCGACCATTCAGCACATCGACGTGAAGGCGAAAAAGGTGTATTTCACCTCCACGGAAGCCTCGCCCTTGGAGCGCCAGCTGTATGTAGTGGATGCCGATGGCAAAAACAAACGTCGGTTGACGCCAGAACCGGGTCGGCATTACATCAATTTTTCGCCAAACGGGCAAACGTTCATCGACCGGTATTCAAACGTGAACACGCCCACGCAGGTGCTGGTGCGCAACGTAAGCGGCCAAACGCTGGCTACGCTGGAGGCCAACAACGACGTGAAAACCTACGTGGCGGCCAACACCTATTCGCCCAAAGAGTTAAGCTCGTTTACCACCTCCGACGGGCAGCGGATTGAGATCTCGATCCTGAAACCAGCCGATTTCGATGTGGCTAAAAAATACCCCGTTGTGCTGGACATCTACGGCGGTCCGGGGGCGCAGTCGGTGTATAATGAGTGGCATACGCAGGCGTGGCAGCAATACCTGACTCAGCAGGGCTACGTGATCGTAGGCGTGAATAACCGCGGCAGTGGCGGTTACGGCCAACGGTTTGAAAAGCAGGTTTACGAGAAGCTGGGGCAGTTCGAGAGCCTCGATTTTGCCGAAACGGCTAAATATATGGCGGCCCTGCCCTGGGTAGATGGAGCGCGCATGGCCATTCGCGGGCACAGTTATGGCGGCTACATGAGCAGCTACACCATGCTTACCCACCCCGGCGTGTTCAAAGTGTCGCTTGTGGGCGCACCCGTTACGGACTGGCGCTTGTATGACAGCATCTACACGGAGCGCTACATGGGCCTGGTACCCGAAAATGATGCCGCCTACGCCAAAAGTGCCGTAACGACCTACGCCAAAAACCTGGCCGGCAAGATGTTTATCGCCCACTCAACGATGGACGAAAACGTACACGTGCGCAACACGTTCCAGCTTATGAACGCCCTGGAAGACGCTGGCAAAGACGCCGATCTCCGTATTTATCCCCCCGGTGCCCACGGCGTGGCCTACAACCAGACCACGTATCTGCTGCTATACCAGCAGTACGTCGATTATTTGGCGGAACATTTAAACTAGTGTAAAGTGTAAAGTGTAAGGTCTAAGGTCTAAAGTGTAAGGTCTAAAGTTGGCTGACGCTAGCGTATTGACGCGTCAGCCAACTTTAGACCTTACACTTTAGACCTTAAACTAGTTTATTCTAAATCCTTGTCCCAAACTCTCCCCCCTTAATTGTAACCCCGGCGGCCTATAGGGGGCGCAGGGGAGCGGGGCGGCGTAGCAGTTGCTCCAATAGCCCCGGATGCCGTGGGCCACGTCGGTGCGGTCGGTGGCGAGGTAAAGGGTTTGGCTGCCAAGTGAGACGGTCGTTAGCGGTGGATTGGGGTAGGGTGCGGGAAGCAACCAGGAGATAACTTCACGCTTAAAGGAGGCAGTTAATAAGCTCGTTGTCAGTAAGATACCGAGTAGCGAGAATGTAGATTGGCGTTGGCTACTGGTTAACGTGGCCATGAGCCGTTGCGCTACCGGGCCGTAGACAAGCAGCAATAGCAGCAGCACACTGGCCGCGCCAAAACGCAGATCGGGAGCCAGTAAAAACCAGAAGGTCACACCCACTGTAGCGGTAATTAAGGCCCATAGCTGGCCGTATTTGCCTGTGTGCGCTGTTCTTTTTTGGCCGAAGAAGGCCGCGACGGGTACGCCTGCCAGCAAGACGGCCGTGACTTGTTCCAGAGGTGGGCGGGTGATGAACCAGTGCGGCACCCACGCCCCGACGCGCCACGCCGGGCCAGCATAGCCCGCTTTGGTGCCGTCGGTAAGGTTAAATAGCCCTTGCTCAATCAGGTAACGAGGCACTTTCCAATCAACGGAGAACAGATCGACGAGGGGGCTTAGGGTGGGGTAGACAAGGTAGCCCGTCAGGATCATGTTGCCCGCCCACCAGTAGGCGGTAGCCAACACAATGGTGATGGTAGCGACCGTCAGGAAGGGCCAATTGCGTTGTCGTAACGCCTGTAGCAACGTCAGCGCGGGTAGCAGTAACACCGTCACCGTGCTCAGTTTGGTGGTCATTGCCGCCAGCCCGAACAGCAGACAAAGCCAGGCCTCGATGCCCAGTGGTTTTGCCCGAAAGCCGTTGTTATCGAGCCAGATAAACAGGACCATGCCGGCGTAGAGCTGGGCCGGTAGGTCGGGGGTGGGTGAAGCCAATGTCCAGTGGAACACAAGCAGCAGACCGGCCATGAAACCCGCCCACAACCACGCCAACGGCTTTTTCTGCCATATCGTAACGGCATAGGCCAGGCCCATCAGTAGCAGCCAGCCATTGATGCCGTGCCAGGGCGATACGGTGTTTGCCAGTGCGTTGGTGACGGGTGCGCCTGGCAGTGGCAGGGCGAAAAAGGCATTCAGCAAAAACCATGAGTTGTTGAACCCAAAGCGGTAGTTCAGATTGGCCAGTCCCGGCACAATGGCATAGTGCCTGATCCATTCGATCATGGGTGCGTGGTAGCCGCCCGTATCGTTCAGGCGGGGTAGTTGCGCGCTTCGAATCAGGACAGTCAGGAAAGCTAACCCTAACACGGTAGGCCAGATCCAGCGCGTCAGCGCGTTCTTCGGAGCCTTCCTGGCTGTATCGGAAGTCGGCCTCCATGCCGAAAATGGCTTTTTCCAGATAGCATAACCCACCAAAATCGCCGCAACAAGTACATGCACAACGGCGTTGATGGGCAGCCAGAGATACAAATACCCCAACGCGTTGGTGAGTATAGCGGCCCCCAACAGGCAAAACAATGGCCAGGGAAGCGGATAAACGTCTACTGAAATAAAACGACGAACCAGGGCTATTAAGGCATGGCCCGCCAGGTAACAGATCAGGGTGATATAAAGCCAAACAGCGGAAGTAAGCAGCATAACATGCCCCGGTCAGGGAGGGGGGCCATCCGCGAAGTTACGGTCTGTGACGGGGTTGTGACCGTAGTGCAGGCTTTTGAGGTGTATCCATAAAAAAAGCGGAGAGGGCGACCCATCCGCTTCATGAAAAATAATAAGGTGATTGAATGCTATAGAAAAGGGCTTAGGTAATAGTCGGTCAATAGAAAAGAAAGGGTTAGGAATAGGAAACTGTACGTTGACAAAGATAAAGTTTAGGATAATAATAAGAAATAATTGCTCGTAAGGATTTCTGTCGAAATAGTGGGGAAAGCAAAATAAGTTGAGTAAATGTGCTCATGAAACGGCCATTATGTTAGCCAACGGTCAGTTAGCGAAACCGGGGCATAAGCTGGTCTACAGCCAATGTGGGCAACAGGGTACCGTCAACTACCTGTTTTTCAACATGTGCCAGGCTGTTTGCTATGTCTGGCCGCGCGAAAAACTGCTGCTCAATGCGCTGGCGAAGCAGCGATCTGAACCAGTCGAGCGCCTGTTGTTGCCTATGCCGAAGCCATGCCGATGAGCCATCGGGGGCCGGCTCATTCATCAGGGTCTGATGGGTTTCAATCATAGTCCACAGTTCGGCAATACCCGTATTATTTAGGGCAGAACAACTGACCACGGGTGGTTGCCAGCCGGTGTCGGTAGGCGGAAAAAGGTGGAGTGCGTTCTGGTATTCCAGCCGGGCACGGTTGGCGGCAGGTATATTGTCGCCGTCGGCTTTAGTGATCGCGAGGGCGTCGGCCAGTTCCATAATGCCGCGTTTCATGCCCTGAAGCTCGTCGCCCGCCCCGGCAAGCATAAGCAGTAAAAAGAAGTCGACCATACCGTGCACCAGTGTTTCTGACTGCCCCACGCCCACGGTTTCGATTAAAATAAGGTCGAAACCGGCAGCTTCGCAGAGGAGCATGGTCTCACGGGTGCGGTAGGCCACGCCCCCCAGCGAATCACCCGCCGGCGAGGGCCGGATGTAGGCCAGCGGGTCCATGGATAAGGTTTCCATGCGCGTCTTGTCGCCCAGAATGCTTCCCCCCGACCGTTGACTGGTTGGGTCGATGGTGAGCACGGCCAGTTGTTTACCCAATCCGGTAAGGTGTTTCCCGAAAGCTTCGATAAAGGTGCTTTTGCCCACCCCCGGCACGCCCGTGATGCCCACCCGCACCGACGTTTGCGGCAGGTGGGGTAGTACGCCCTCCAGCACCGCCTGCGCCAGTGTCTGATCGGCAGGTAACTGGCTCTCCACCAACGTAATGGCCCGGCTCAGCACCAGCCGATCACCCGCCCGCAGGCCGTCGATGTAGTAGGAAGGATGTTGGCGGGGGCGCATGGGAGACTTAATGAATAATGTACAATGTATAATGAACAATGGGCTGACGCACAAGCAAACCCGCTGACAAGGAGGCGTGAGCATCATTGTTCATTATACAGTGTACATTATTCATTTCAAATCGTCCGGCGTGGTGATCTTGATGTTTTCGTAGTCGCCTTCGATGAGGGTGATCGGGTAACCCGCAAATTCGAGGACGCTGGCGCAGTCGGTGAAGTGGGGTTGTTCGGGGCCGGAGAAAGCCTGCCGGAACCAGTCGAGGCGGAACGTTTGGGGGGTTTGTACCAGCCGAACCCGCGCCCGGTCGATGGCTTCTGAATAGCCGTTTTCGCCTAATAACCGGACCGAATCCTTTGCCGCCACGCAGGTAACGGCACTGCCCTTATGTGAAGCTGTAGCAAAACTTACGGCAATGACACCCGCTGATACATAAGGTCTTACGCCGTCATGTACCGCCACCAGCCCCGTAGCGTCGGCCTCAGTCGGGATGCTGGCGAGGCCGTTGCGTACCGACTGAAAACGGGTGGCTCCTCCAAGGATGGTGGTGACGTTGGGGGGGTAAAAATTATGGTCAACGCAAAGGCTTTCCCACACGGCTACATCGCGTTCGGGCAGGACAAGGCGGATGGGTAGTTCGGGCGAATAGGCCAGAAACTGCTCGATGGTGCGTTGGAGGATGGGCTTGCCGTTGAGCAGCAAAAACTGCTTGGCCACCTCGGTTTTCATGCGGCTCCCGCTGCCGCCCGCCACAATGATGGCAAAGAAATTGGTCGTGCGTGTCAAAGCGAAGGTGAGTTTAACGTCTAATGTCTAACGTTTAAAGTTGCTTCGCGAGGGTTGTATTTCGCGAAGCAACTTTAAACGTTAGACATTAGACGTTAAACCATCTAAATAATCAACATCGCGTCGCCGTAGGTGAAGAAGCGGTACTTCTCCTGAATGGCCACTTTGTAGGCTTCCTTAATGAGCTCATGTCCACCAAAGGCCGACGTCATCATCAACAGCACCGATTCAGGCAGGTGGAAGTTGGTCAATAGCGCGTTGGCGATTTTGAAGTCGTAGGGTGGGAAGATAAACCGGTCTGTCCAGCCTTCCACCGGCTTCAGCCGTGCGTTGGCCGACACCGACGATTCGAGGGCTTTGAGGGCGGTGGTACCAATGGCGCACACACGCTTACCCTCGTCCAGGCCTTTGTTCACGATCTGCACCGCTTCGGGTTCGATCCGGAAATTCTCGGAATCGGTTTTGTGCTTGGTCAGGTCTTCTACGTCAACCTGCCGGAACGTGCCGAGACCAATGTGCAGGGTAACGGGGGCAAAATGAATGCCTTTGATTTCCATCCGCTTCATCATGGCGCGGGTGAAATGCAACCCCGCCGTGGGGGCCGCCACCGCACCGACGTGCTTGGCAAAAACGGTCTGGAAATGCTCCCGATCTGCCTCCACCGACTCGCGCATGATTTCGCGGGGGATGGGCATTTCGCCGAGCTGATCCACAGCTTTCATGAACTCGTCGTGGTTGCCATCAAACAAAAACCGGATGGTACGGCCGCGCGACGTGGTGTTATCAATGACTTCGGCCACCAGATCACTATCGCCAAAGTAGAGTTTGTTACCCACCCGAATTTTGCGGGCTGGATCTACCAGTACATCCCACAATTTCATTTCGCGGTTAAGCTCGCGGAGCAGGAATACTTCGATCTTCGCACCCGTTTTTTCCTTATTGCCGTATAGCCGTGCGGGAAACACCTTGGTATTGTTGATCACCATCACATCGCCATCCGTAAAGTAGCTCAGGATGTCGGGAAATTTCTTGTGTTCAATTGTCTTTGCCTTGCGGTCGATGACCATTAGCCGCGCTTCGCCCCGTTCAACGGGATATTTGGCAATCAGACTTTCGGGGAGGTCAAATCTAAATTCAGATAGCTTCATATATACACTCCCCTGAAAACCAACTAATAGAATACGGGGAATTTTGCAAAGATACAAATTTAAAGTCTGGAAAGTCGTAGGCGTGGGTACGGTTAGTCTGGAAAGTCAACAAGCAGAATGACTTTCCAGACTAACCGTACCCACGCCTACGACTAGCGACTCACAACCCCGTTGTTGGCGTAATGGGCTGTACAGCCCCTTCCGTGTTGACATGAGCCCGGTCAGAGACATTGAATTTAGCCATCAGTTCAGGCGAAGCTTCGTTGGAGTAGGTACCCTGAGCGGCTACGAACAGGCCTTTCATGCCGTTTTTGCAGGAAATTGCGTAAAGTGTCATCTCGTCGCCGGGGTCAGATGTACCCTCGAACCGGTGGAACTCGTCGACCGTAAATTCGTCGTTGCGCAGTTTGATATCGTCGTGGCTGGTCACTTTCAGATAATCACCGGCGGGGGCTAGTTCTTCGGTATAACCGCGCTTTTGCAGGTCCTGCATCGCCTCGGTGAGGGTGGTGAAGTGGTTCATAACAGTGTGTTTTTTTAACTACTAAACCGCCCACGCGGGTAGTTGTTCGCCAGGGTGCTGCCGACCGACTGTCTGGTACACTACGAATAAGTATTTGTTCGATAGAAATACCAGAACAATCAGTTACCAACCCTACTTATCGGTTGGTACATGTAAAACTCGACCATGAAAAAATTACGACTGAACGTTAGCCACGCGGCCCTTTTGGGGCTGCTGGCCCTGAGCGCCTGTGATCACCGGAACCTTGATCCTACAGCGCCGGCTTTTGGCCAAACTATCCCCTTCATTGCTGCCCGCCAGTATCCGGAGGGCATTGCCTACGCACCTTCACTCAGCAAATTCCTGGTTACTTCGCTCACCTTGGGCAAGGTGGGCACGGTGGATATGAACGGTCAGTACGCCGATCTTTTCACCGACCCGCAACTAATTTCAACGCTGGGTGTGAAAGTGTTCAACGGGAAAGTGTACGTCTGTAATGGGGCTCAACCCATCGCCGATAAGACCACGCCGCAAGCCACCGGCAAAACAGCTGGGCTTTTCGTCTATGATCTAACTACCAGGCAGATAACGCGTAGAACGGACCTGGCCGCGCTGCTACCGGGAGCCCCGCACATAGCCAACGACGTGGCCCTCGACGCGCAGGGCGTGGCCTATGTAACGGACTCGTTTTCGCCGGTAGTTTACCGGGTAGGGGCCGACGGTGCAGCTTCAGTATTAGCCAACGATTCCCGTTTTGCCGTACCGACGGGGCAGTTTGGCCTGAACGGTATTGTGTATCACCCCGGTAATTACCTGATCGTGGTAAAATCATCGACAGGCCAGTTATACAAGATTGACCTGGGTAATGGTAACGCCATTACGGAGGTTACTGGGTTTGCACCAGTTACGGGTGGCGACGGTATGGTACTGATCGACAATGATTTATACGTTGTTAACAATCGCAGTCAGGTAACGCAACTGCGCGGGGCCAACAACTGGGCAACGGCGTCGGTGGTTAAAACAGATGCAGCAGGGTATGTGCAGGCTACGACCAACACCATCGTGAACGGGCAGGTTTACACGCTCAACGCCCGCATTGGTGAAGTCGGCGCTGCCGCGGCCAGCGGTAGTCCCGCCAGCCTGACCAATTCGGGCTATAGTATTGAGCGGTTTAAATAGGAGAGTTTAAGTCTAATGTTCAAGGTCCAACGTTGCTTCGCGCTCAGACACTAAGAGCACGAAGCAGCGTTGGACCTTGAACATTAGACTTAAACTCTCCTATCTCCCGCATATCACCTATTGCAACCGGTGAGGTAGAAAAAGTATCAGGGTTGGTAACGGATGCGTAGCATTAAGCTGCGATCATTCCTTACCAACCCTTTTTTATGCAACTCACCATTCAGAATCTGTCGAAAACGTACTCAAACGGGGTTCGTGCGCTCGACAACGTATCACTGACGATTCCCACGGGTATGTATGGCCTGCTGGGTCAAAATGGCGCGGGCAAGTCGACGCTGATGCGCACGCTGGCTACCCTGCAGGACGCCGATAGCGGCACGGCTATGCTCGGTGACGCCCTGGGTTCAGGGCAGGTCCTCGATGTGCTGAACCAAAAAGAAGCGGTGCGGCGCACCCTGGGCTATTTGCCGCAGGAATTTGGCGTCTACCCCCGCGTGTCGGCGAGCGAGTTACTCGACCATTTCGCCATGCTGAAGGGGGTAGTCAATGGTAAAGAGCGCGGCCAACTGGTTGAGGCGTTATTACACCGGGTGAACCTCTGGGATATGCGTAAAAAGGCCGTCAGCAGCTATTCGGGCGGTATGAAACAGCGGTTTGGCATTGCCCAGGCCCTCATTGGCGAACCCCAGCTGATTATCGTCGACGAACCCACGGCGGGCCTCGACCCCGGCGAGCGCAACCGGTTCTACAACCTGCTGTCTGAAATCGGCGAGAACGTCATCGTGATCCTCTCCACCCATATTGTGCAGGACGTGATGGAGCTATGCAACAACATGGCGATCATCCATCAGGGGCGGGTGCTTTTCAGCGGCACACCGCAGCAAGCGGTAAACGGCCTTTCGGGGAAAGTATGGGCCAAATCGATCCCCAAAGCCGACCTGCCCACCTATCAGCAAACGCACACGGTTATTTCCAGCAAGCTTGTTGGTGGCAAACCCCAAATCCACGTCCTGAGCGATGTTGCCCCTGAAGGCTTCAAGGCCGTGCAGCCCGATTTGGAGGACGTGTTCTTCTCGGAGATACAGGCAGGAATAGAACGCTGATTTTGTCATCCCTAAACATCCGCGTTCCCCTTACCTCACTATGCTCCTCTCCATTTTTACCTTCGAAATCCGGTATTGGCTGCGGCAGCCGATGGTCTGGATATTTATGCTCGTCAACATTGTCATGTTCACCTGGGCGGCCGCGTCTGATGACCTTACCATTGGAGGGTCGTTTGGCAACGTGTACAAGAATGCGCCATTTATCATACAGAGTCAGTACGGTATCTGGACCATTTTTGCCCTGCTGATGACCACTGCTTTTGTGCAGAACGCCGCCCTCCGCGACTTCACGTACAACAGCCACCAGCTCGTGTTCTCGTCGCCAATCCGGAAGTTCGATTACCTCGCAGGGCGGTTTCTGGGGTCCGTTTGCGTGGCCCTGATTCCGTTTTTGGGCATCTCCATTGGGGTGTTGCTGGGTACGTTGATTGGGCAACTGACTGGGTCTGTTGAAGCAAATCGCTATGGGCCGGTCGTGTGGTCGGCGCACCTGAACAGCTTCCTGACGTTTGCGGTGGGCAACACCTTCATTTCGGGCGCATTTATCTTTATGCTCGCCGCCCTGAGCCGGTCAACGGTGGTGGCGTTTGTGGGGGCGGTGGTGCTGCTGGTGGCGCAGATTACGGCGACCAATCTCACCGGCGACCTCGATAATGAGCAATTGGTGGCTTATTTCGACGTGCTGGGTTTTGGTCCGTTTGAGCTGGTGACGAAATATTGGACCGTGGCCGACAAGAATACGCGCTCGGTGGGGCTGCTGGATGGCTACATGGGCATCAACCGGCTTATCTGGATTGGCGTAGCACTGCTGTTGCTGGGCATCACCTACATCCGGTTCTCGTTCAGCGAGCGGGTGAGCCGTGGAGCCTGGTTTAAACGCCGCAAAAAAGCCGACGTCATGCCCACCGACGCAGCGGGCATAGCCGTTTTTGGCGCGGCACAACCCCTGCCGCACGTCACGATGGAGAGCGGAGCAACGGCGCAGTTGGCGCAGCTTTGGCGCGTGGCCAGAACCGATTTCAACGGCACCATTCGGGGTACGGCTTTCCTGGTGATTTTGCTACTGGGCCTGCTGAATATGGGTTTTTCGCTCAAATTCGCCGATAATTTCTATGGCCTGTATTCGTTTCCCGTCACCTACAACGTAATCCAGACCATTCAGGGTACGATGGGCATTTTCCTTTTTGCCATCATCATTTTCTATTCCGGTGACCTGATCTGGAAGGAACGCGATGCCGACCTCGACCAGATTTATGATGCTACGCCCCACCGCAACTGGAGCGTGTTTCTGGGGAAACTCCTGGCTATGATCGGCGTGGTGGTTGTGATTCAGGCACTTTGCGTTGGAGCAGGCATGGTGGCGCAAACGCTGATGGGCTATACCGTCTACGACCTGAAACAGTACCTGGTTTCGTTTTTCGTGATTGGCCTGCTGCGGCTCATCCCCATCATTGTGCTGTCGATGCTGGTGCATACGCTGGTGAACCAGAAGTACGTGGCGTTTTTTGTGGTGGTCGTGATCCTCATTGCCAACGGCTTTATCTGGACACCCCTCGACGTACAAAGCAACCTGGTGCAGTTCAACGCTTCGCCCGATTCTACCTATTCCGACATGAACGGCTGGGGGCCATATGTGGCCGCGCTGGCGTGGTTTCGGGCTTATTGGCTGCTGTTTACGGCGCTGCTGTGCGTGGTGGCCGTGCTGTTTTGGGTACGGGGAAAAGACAATTCGTGGCCGGCGCGCTGGCAGGAAGCGAAGCAACGCTTTAGGGGGCTGAACAACCGGGGCCTGCGCCGCATGGCGTTCGGCCTGTTGGCCGTTTGGGGCCTGCTGGGGGCCTTTTTGTTCTACAATACTCAGATTCTTAATCCTTACGTAACGACCAAAGTGCAGGAAAAACGGGAGGTGGCGTATGAGAAAACGTACAAGAAATACGAACACCGCCCGCAGCCACGTATCATCGACGTCAGCTACGACATTGACCTGTATCCCGACGAGCGCGAATTGCTTGTGCGGGGTACGTATCAGCTTAAAAACCGGACCAGCGTAGCCATCGATTCGCTGCACATTGGCGTGCCCAACCGGCTGGATTACCGGATCACCATTGCCGGGGCGAAACGCGTACTGACTGATTCGCTTTTGCAATACGGCATCTACAAACTGGCTCGCCCCATGGCCCCCGGCGACTCGATTACGCTGACCTGGACGGCGCACCACAAAACGCAAGGCATTGAAAACGAGGTGTCGATGGTGCAGCAAATCAACCAGAATGGCTCGTTTTTCAACAACGTCGACATTTCGCCGCTTATTGGCTACCAGAAAAATGGGGAGATGACCGACAAGAATAACCGCAAAAAACATGATCTGCCCGAGCGTGCCCGGATGCCTAAGCTAGTCCGAAACTGCACCCGCAACTGCATGGATAGCTACCTCAGCAACAGTTCGGATTGGGTGAATGTGCGCACCACCATTAGCACCGCGCCCGACCAGATTGCCGTGGCCCCCGGTTCGCTACGCAAAGAGTGGATGGGAAAGGATGCGCAGGGGCGCCCCCGGAAATACTTCAGCTATGCGCTGGATCATGAATCGGTGAATTTCTATTCGTTCATTTCGGCCCGGTTCCAGGTAGACCGCAGTCGGTGGAACGGCATCGACGTGGAGGTGTATTACGACAAACAGCACCCCTACAACGTGCGCAACATGAGCGAGTCGATCAGGCAATCGCTGGCCTATTACACCAAAAACTACGGCCCGTACCGCCACAAACAGGCCCGTATCATCGAGTTTCCGCGGTACGCCAGCTTCGCGCAGGCGTTTCCGGGTACCATGCCGTACTCAGAAAGCATCGGGTTCATTTCTAAAATTGACCCCGAAACAGATGTCGACATGGTGAAATATGTAGTGTCGCACGAGATGGGGCACCAATGGTGGGCGCATCAGGTGGTGGGGGCCGACATGCAGGGAGCCACGCTGCTGTCAGAAACGATGGCGCAATATTCGGCCCTCATGGTGATGCAACAGGCCTATGGGCGCGACCGCATGAAGCGTTTTCTGAGCTATGAGTCGGACCGGTACCTGGGGGCGCGGGGCAGCGAGGCGGAGAAGGAAGTGCCGCTGGAGAAGGTCGAAAACCAGGGCTACGTGCATTACAATAAGGGTAGCCTGGTCATGTTTAATATGAAAGAGTTCATTGGCGAAAAAGCCGTGAACAATGCCCTCCACGACCTCACAGGAGCGTTTGCTTACCGCCAGCCACCCTACCCAACGGCCTACGAACTGGTCGACCGCCTCCGCAAAAATACCCCCGACACGCTGCAATCGACCATCACAGACCTGTTCGAGCAGATCACGATCTACGACAACCGCGCCACGGCGGTGTCGGCCAAGAAGCGCAGTGACGGGCAGTATGACGTGACCGTAACCGTGCAGACCGAGAAGCTCCGCGCCGACTCGCTGGGCCACGAAACACCCCTGCCGCTCAACGACCTCATCGACGTGGGCGTGTATGGAAAACCCGCGCCGGGCAAGAAAATTGGGAAGCTCCTGGCTATCCGTCGCCTGCGGATGAAGGCAAAAACGGGTACCTACGCCTTCGTGGTAAACCAGCAACCCTACGAAGCCGGCGTGGACCCCCTCAGCTTCCTCGCCGACCGCATCCCGGCTGACAATTTGAAAAAGGTGACGGGGTTGTAAACGTGTTTACCAGCTGCCTATTGAGAGGTTGATACTTAAAGCAGTTGTTAGTCCCTTGGTAAACGTTTGCTATGCAAATAATAAACGTTTAGCATGCAAATGATAAACGTTTACTAGGCTGCTAGTGGAAAGATGGAGAATAGAGCAAACGCCTGATAGTGATTGTGTTGTAGTGCATTGTTATTATTGTGAAACTACATTTCTGCAAATAATACATATCCCGTGTACAAATGTATACGGGAGGCAGCGAGTGTAAGTCAGATATAACAATGACTACTCCAACCTTTACCCACTACCCATTAACGCTTGTTAGCCCTTCATTTGACGACCCATTGACGGACCTCATCATTGAACTGGACTACCTGCGGAAAAAACCACTTAGTGGTACGACGCATCCATTACTATTCTTCCAGCTTAAGCATCTCTTCCACATTCTCGAAAGCATTGGGTCGGCTCGGATCGAGGGCAACAACACGACCGTAGCTGAATATATTGAAGCTATGTTAGGCGATCAGCAGGCCGGTCATATGCCCAGCGTTGTGGAGATACGGAATATGGAAGAGGCTATGACGTTTATTGATGACTATGTCAGAGACAGACCATTAGACCGTCAGTTCGTTCGTGAGCTGCACCAGATGGTCGTGAAAGGATTAGCTGCGCCCCCCGTGGCGAAGGTGACAGCACACCGGGGCAGTTTCGGTCTCATGCTGTTCGTATTAACAAAGCCAGCCATGTACCGCCGGATCCACTACTGATTACTGACTATATAGATGAACTCACGGCGTTTATCAATAAAGAGGATTCGCCTAAGTACGACTTGTTAAAGGTTGCGCTGGCGCATCATCGGTTTATGTGGATTCACCCCTTTGGCAACGGGAATGGTCGTACCGGAAGGCTGTTTACCTACGCGATGTTAGTACGGGGTGGATTCAACGTAGAGAAAGGACGTATTCTGAATCCGACAGCCGTTTTCTGCAATGATCGTAACGCTTACTATCACTATTTGTCAGGCGCTGACGAGGGCGATAATGCCGGGTTGATTCAATGGTGTGATTATGTGTTGCGCGGTTTGCGTGATGAGATTGAAAAGATAGATAGGTTATTAGATTACGATTATCTCAAAACAGAGATATTAACGCCAGCCTTAAAAGATGCATTAGACCGGCAGTATGTTTCGGAAGCTGAGTACAGGATATTGGTAACGGTGATTAATGCACCCTCACAACTTATCCAAGCTGGTGATATAGCTGATCTTTTTCCTGGAAAAGTTTCGTACGATTTGTCCCGACAACTTCGAGTGTTGCGGGATCGGCAGATGCTACAGCCCGAAAAAGAGAATGGACGAAAGTATACCATTCGGTTCGACAACAGCTACCTGCTTCGGAGCGTGATGCGCATGCTGGATAAGAAAGGCTTTCTGCCAGTCCGTGATTAGTCTCTGGATGCTCCGGTTCGGGAGGCCATTATGTTTCGGCTTTGCCAAAAGACCGTTCAGGGGAGTGGGTGTCCTGTTGTAGGAACGCATTGGGCGTCAGGTGGGTAAACTCGTTGAAGTCGCGGGCAAGGTGCTGGTAGTCGTAGTAGCCAAGGTCGAGTGCTACGCTTAGCCAGTCTTTGTTGGGTTGCGCATTTTTGAGTTTCATTGCGTTTTCGAACCGGGCAATACGGGCGTAGAGTTTGGGACTAATGCCGCTGCGCTCCACAAACTGCCGGTAAAATTGCCGCTGACTCAAACACGCCTGATCAGCCAGCCAGTCTAGCCGGGCCGTGTCGGGGTTGTTCAATAAAAACAGGCTTGCCCGGTCAATAGCACGAGCCTGTTTCTTCGCCCGGCCAATGAGGTAAAGCAGAAATTCCTCAACGATGGTGATCATCTCGGTGTAGTGCCGGGTGTAGCTCAGCCGTTCGTTTACCAGTCGGATTTCTGCCGAAAAAATGGCCTCCGCATCTACGAAGGTGTTGGTCAACTCAGTGGCAGGGATCCCGGTGAGCCGAAACAACGCCCCCGGTTGAAACTGCACCTGAAACACCATAAAATCGCGCCCTACGTGCCGGTTGGTGGCTATACAGTGCTGCCCATATAGCCTCGACCGGGCACTTTCAATGGGCTTCCCGTCGAAACCATACGCCACTTTTTCGGGGTCTTTCGGGAAAAACGACAGGCAGTTTTCGGCACGCGGCCAGTAAGCTTTGACGGGCAACACGGTCATTGACGCCGGAAATTCGCAGCCCACGATCT
This sequence comes from Fibrella rubiginis, assembly GCF_017353185.1. Classification (GTDB taxonomy): domain Bacteria; phylum Bacteroidota; class Bacteroidia; order Cytophagales; family Spirosomataceae; genus Fibrella; species Fibrella rubiginis. The sequence continues at coordinate 226,960 of NZ_JAFMYV010000005.1, forward strand.
GAAACAGCCGCACATACTCGCGCAGGGCGGGACTGGGGAGCCGATAATCGAAGATGGCTATCATGCTGGAATTTGCTGCTTAGTGGAGGGGCGGCCCAAGCACCGTCATGCCGTGTTCTGTGTGTAGTTGTTGAACCAGTGCCTCACTGGGTGGCCCTTTTAACGCGTTCATCTTCAGGAAGAAATCTTCCAGCTTGCCCGATGGCTGCACCAAATAAGTCATTTTCCCCGAGTCAGAAAGCTGTATCCATGTATGCGGCACATTGCGCGGACCAAAGACGGTATCGCCAGCGGTTGCGGTAAACGTTTCGTTGCCAACCTGAAATCGGTACTCCCCTTCAACGATGTAGAAAATCTCGTCCTGATCGCGGTGCAGGTGCAGGGGCGGCCCTACTTTCTCTCGACCCACGTATTCAAAAACAGACACTGCCCCACCCGTGTCTCTGGCCGAAATTTTCAGGTCGTTGGTATTCACGCCGCGGTAGGGGGTATGTACACCAAAACGGGCATCGCCCGCTTTCACAGTAAACGCTCCGGGAGCAGGAGTGGGGCTACCGGGATTGGCCCTGGCCAGCAGTGAGGTGGCTGCCAGTGATGAGGTGAGGAATGTTCTGCGTTGCATAATCACTTTGTTTTAACGTGGTTATGCAAAAGTCAGTGGTGATGGGGTGACGCTGGTGGTAAAAATCGGACATTATCAGGGGATCAATGCGTACCACTACCCGCCTGTAGCTCCTGCCGGATCAGATCAAACGACTTACCCTTGTGCGACGGCCATAGCTGGGCAAATTTGATTTCCACCCCCTTCAACAAATGAATGCACAGCCGCATATCGTCTTCCGACAAGTCGCTGAAAAATAAGCGGCCCAACTGACTGGCCCGGTCATAGCAACGCTTCAACACCGCCGACCCTGCAGGCGTGAGCATGAGGCGTTTGGAGCGCTTGTCGGCCACGTTTTCGTATTCAGCTACGTAGCCCGCATGCTTGAGGCGGTCAATAATGAGCAGGCCCGACGACAGCCGGGTGATGGTGTGGGTGATGACGTCTGTTTTGCGGGGTTCCGCTAACTGCGCAATGGCGTTCAGAAACAGAAATTCATCGACCTGCTTGATGCCCATTCCTTCAAAGGCGGCTTCGGCGTAGGTAGTGTATATCCGGTCGATGCGGCTCAGTAGCTTGATCAACACCAGGTTTGTTTCTGGTGGCAGGATTCCGCCGGCTATGTCGCCCTGCCGACTGTTTTGCTGCCGTTCCAGTAGTTCATAACGGTAAAAATCATCGAGGCTGGCCTGAGGATTTTGGGCGGCAAATGCTGCCCAGCGCGTCACGAGTTCAACGGTCTTATCCATTTACATCATAAATGATGCAAACTAGCAAAATTTGCATCAGCATTGACAAAATATCATTCATGTTGTATTTTTGACTGGTAAACATCATAAATGATACAGTTATGGAATCGGTCGCCGTCAGTTTAGACAAATTTGCGCTTCACGTGAACGACGTAGAGCAGTCAATGGCTTATTATCAGCGCATTCCGGGTGCTAAGTTAATCATGCATCAGCCCGGCCACATCGCTATTCTACAGCTTGGTAAAAATGAATTGAACCTGGTCCGGCTCGACATTATGCCGCCGTTTCATCTGGAATTTGAGGTAGACGAGGTAGATCAGCTCTACGCTGATTTTCAGGCGCAGTCATTTCCTACCGACGGCCCTCCCGAAGATAAGCCCTGGGGTGAGCGTACATTTTATTCAAAAGACCCGGACGGCTACCTGATGGAATTTTCGCGCAGCAGGCATTGAGCAGGCAAAGTATTGCAGGTGAGGTGTTTTTTGTCATCCCGACCGCACCGGCGGACCGGACAGGAGGGATCTAGCGTCCTACAGACAGATCCTAAATTAGGAAAGTAGATCCCTCCTGTCCGGTCCGCTGGTGCGGTCGGGATGACAAAAACGCGCGGCGTACCTCGTTGTCGCTTGGCTCCAGCCGGGGGCGCCCAGCCGAGTGACAACGACTCACTCTTTCACCATTCACTCTTTCACCTCTACTCCACCAGCACCCGCTCCGTTGCTTTTCGCGTTCCGTCAGATACCTGCAATGTGTAGCTGCCTGTGGATAGGTTAGGAACCTCCAGGTCCAGCAAATTTATTCCCTTACGCACCGTGCGACTAAGCGTATGAACGGTCCGGCCGGCAGCATTGGTGAGCGTCAGCGACACCGGCAGGTCATCGTCGGGGCTGGTGAGTTCGGCGTGGAGGGTACCGTGGGCGGGGTTGGGCGATACGCTCAGGTAAAGGCCACGGGGGTCTATCGTGACGGCTTCGGTTTTGGAGTAGGCCACGGCACCATTGAGGTCGGTCGTTTTGAGGCGGTAGTAGAGCGTACCGGCGCGGGGCAGTTCGGTGTCATTCACGGCGTAGTCGGCGGGGCCGGTGGTGGTGCCGGTAGGTTGAACAACGGCCCGGTTGGTGAAGCTACGGCCATCGGCAGACCGTTGCACGGTGTAGCTGCTGAGGTCTCTCTCGGCAGCGGCCCGCCAGCTTAACTGCACCCGGTCCGGTCCGCCTTTGGCCCGGAAGCTCAGCAGCGTCACGGGCAGCGCAATGACCGGGTTGGCCCCCCGCACCCATATCGAATAACTCTTGGGTGGCAGGTCGATGTAGATCCGGCTTTGCCCGTCGACCACCGCCGTGGGAAAGGCCGAATTACCCAGAATATCAGTGAACGTGGTGCTGTTGGTGATGCCATTCTGTATGGCAATGGCATGATCTACCTGCATCCGGTTGGTACTGAAGTTGATAGCCACGATCACGTCTTTACCCCCTGCACTGCCCGTGCCGTTAAGCTGATAAAGCAGCAGTTTCGTGTAATCAGAGCCGTTGATGAAGTTGTTGGGTGCACCGGGACCATTGTTCAACCCGCCGTAGTGATTCAGGTACGCCACCCCCTGCGACCCGTTGATGTATGTTTTCAGGACCTGAATCAGCCGGTCGATCTCGGCTTTGTGGCCTGCCCGGTCGGTGGCGTTGTCGGGGTGCCACCCAAAGCCTACTGTCTCTCCGTTATAGACCGTGTTCTGGGCCGGGTAACCATAATAGTCGGGGTAGTAGACCAGTGGCACACCCAACTGATTGTTGGTCAGCAGGTAAGCGTAGGCCAGATTCCGGTTTTTGTTGGCTACCGCGTTGTTCTGCGTACGGTTGATCTCTTCGCGGAAATCGTGGTTGTTCAAAAACGTGACGATGTTGAAGCCGCTCACACCTTTACCATTTTTCAGGCCCGTAAAGATCACCTGCCGCGGCGACTCATTCCGATCCAACGCGCCTTTGAGGGCTGACCGTAACGAAAAGTCGAACACCTTCACGTTGAAATTGGTCACGCCCTTGCTGCTCAGGCTGGCCTGCACCGCGTCTACCCAACCCTTCAGCTCATCCAGATTTTCACCGTACCACTCGCCCACGACCAGGTTGGGCGTTTTGCCCCGCGCTATCATCTGCTGAATCATATGGGCCATAAACTCCGGCTCGAAATGTTTCACCGCGTCGCAGCGCAACCCGTGCGATTGCAGGTAATCGTAGGTCCACTCGGTCCAGTCAACCAGTGTGCTGCGGGTGTTGGGTCGGTTATGGTCGTAGTCGTAGAAATAATCCAGACTCTGCATCGAAAACTCCGGCCCCAGACACGTTGTCTGCGACCAGCCCGCCTGACTATTTGAGTCGAAATGGGGCCGAAAGCCATCCCAGTGCAATGATCCTTGCCCGCTGGGCATGGCCGAAAAATCGGTATAGGTCTGAAAGTCAAGTTTATATCCTGCACCAAACGGATTGAGGTAATTGGCCGTTTCAACGGGCGCAATAGGCCCGGCACCGTCGGCATCGTAGGTAATGCTGATGGGCAGATGGTCTGAATACTCCGAATTGTAGTTGATAGCCTGGATAAACAGCCGGTCGCCGCCCGCCGTAAACTGTCCGCTGCTGAGCGTAAAGGTGTACTCGTCCACGTCGCCGTCACTGTTGATTTTGGTCAGGTAATTCCGGCCCAGCTCAACGGTGTAGGGGTTGGCGGGGTCTGTTGTCAAATCCACTACTGACCCATTCACCGGACTCCACCGCGACCCACCGATGACGTTGGTAGTCACGTAGAACATGTACTGCGCCCCATTGAAGATGTTTGCCCGTGACCGCATCCGAATCGTATACGTGCCCGCGCCGAGACCCGTACTGCCGCCGATGGGCATAACCAGTTGCACCCGGTCAGAGGGAAATGGCCGTTTGAACCCACAGGACGGGTTAGTGCCGCTGGCGAAGGTGGTGATGTAATCTTTCACCGCCGGGTTGCTTTCGGGGGCACCTCCGTCGCGGTGGTTGTAGACCATGTCGGCTACGGGCGTAATACCGCGAACGGCCAGTTCATCGACCATGGCTTTCAGTTGCAGCTTGGTACCAGCCGAGGTCACGGTATTGTCGGGTCCGATGTAGAGGTCGCGTGGGTCATAGCCACCGGAACGGGCACCATTACCGGCAAAGGGCGGGTACCAAACGTGGGTAAACCCGGCCTGCGCTAATGCTGCTGCTTTCAGCCGGAGCGTATCGGCCCAGATTCGGCCCTGCGGTGGCTTGGGAAAGTCCCAGTAAAAACCCTGAAGCATCACCTGCTGTGCCTGTAGAGCAGACAGGCTGGTAATGAGCATTGTAACGAGGAGCAGTACACGTGTTTTCAAGGTCGTTGCAGGTTAATCAGGCCACAAAACTGCACAAAAAAACGACTGGCTTTTGGCCAGTCGTCCAGGAAATTGCTTAGGATTTATTATCAGGCTAACTCAGCCACAACGGTTACACCACCCTTGGTCTTCTCGCCCATTTTCACGTTAATTTTCGCGTCAAGAGGCAGGTACAGGTCCACGCGTGAGCCAAATTTGATGAAGCCCATCTCTTCCGTTTGCTTCACCTGTTCTCCCTCTTTCACGTACCACACAATGCGGCGGGCCAGAGCTCCGGCAATCTGCCGCATGAGTACCTCCACGCCGTTGGGCTGCTGAATTACCACCGTAGTCCGCTCATTGTCGGTGCTCGATTTGGGATGCCACGCCACGAGGTACTTACCCGGATAATATCGGAAATAGCTTACTACGCCCGACAGCGGGTTGCGGTTGACGTGCACGTTGAGCGGCGACATGAAGATGGACACCTGCCTGCGTTTGTCTTTGAAGTACTCGCCTTCCTCGGTTTCTTCAATAACCACCACAGTGCCGTCGGCGGGGGCAATAACCTGCTTTTCGCCGAGGGTCAGGAGCCGGGCCGGAATACGAAAAAACTGCACTACCAGAATGAACAGTAACACGCTGACCAGGGCCAACAACCACATGGCCGTGCTGTTTTCACGAAACAAAAAGTAGTAGGCAAGCCCGTTCAGTGCCAGCAGGGCCAGCCCTGTTCCAAGCATGATGGTAGTTCCTTCGCGGTGTAGACGCATAGTCAGTAAAAGATTGAAACGACAAAACTAAGGCAGAATACAGGAGGAACAACGCCGTCCCAAGTCAAATTCAATGGCAGCGACAACGCGGTCATTAACAGCCTTTATATACAACGGCTTACCCTTGACAATAGTTAATCGCTAAATACGGCTGCCAAATCGACGGTAAAATCGGGGAACACCCGCGACACCAGCACGTCTTCGTCGGTGAGCGGATGCAGACCTATATAAATACCCTCATCGTTCAGCACATATTGAAATACGTTGCGGTCATCGGGTTGAAAGATCCAGTATTCCCGGACGCCTGCCTCCTGATAGGCGTCAAACTTCTGCTTCATTTCTTTACGAGTGTTACCTGGTGAAAGAATTTCAACCACCAGATCAGGTGACCCATTGCAGCCTTTGTCATCAAGTTTGGAGGCGTCGCAGATGACACACAGATCGGGCTGTAAAACTGTTGCAATCTTCTGATTGTCAGCAGTTGGTCTGCGAGGTAGCCGCACATCAAACGGTGCGAAGTAAACTTTGCAGGGGCTATCCCGTAAATAATTGCCAACTGACAATGTTAGGTTGAGAAGCATCTGCTGATGCCTGCGAGCGGGAGCTGACATGGGGAAAATGTATCCCTTGATCAGTTCCAGGCGTTCCTGAAACTGCCACGTCAGGTAATCGGCGTAGCTGTATTGCTTAGTCAGGTCTAAATCCTCAAATCGGGTTACCATCGGCACAGTGCTGTTTTACACAAAGATAGCGCGATAAGGTAACGGGACATGGCTGGACAGACACGACAAACTATTGGACAGGATCACAGGATTTGCAGAATTTCTTATCTCCATTCAGAGCAAACAAGATAATCCTGCAAATCCTGTGATCCTGTCCAATAGTTTGTCCTCAATACCCGCCCCGGAATTTATACGTGCTCGCCACTTTTTCGATGGCCACTATGTAGGCGGCTAAGCGCATAGGCACTTTGTGTTTCTGCGACGTCTCAAACACGCGGTCGAAGGCGTCTTTCATCACGCGGTCGGCGCGGCGGTTCACCCGGTCCAGTGTCCATTTGTAGCCGATACGGTTCTGTACCCACTCGAAATACGACACCGTCACCCCGCCAGCATTGGCCAGAATGTCGGGTACTACCATGATTCCCTTGCTGTTGATCACCTCGTCGGCTGAGGCGGAGGTAGGGCCGTTAGCCCCCTCCACAATCATCTTGGCCTGAATCGTGTGCGCGTTTTCGTCGGTGATCACGTCTTCTTTGGCGGCGGGTACCAGCACGTCTACGGCCAGGGCCAGCAGTTCTTCGTTGGTAATTTTCTCGGCACCCGTAAACCCTTCCAGCGTGCCTTTGTTGGCGTTGCGGTAGGCCAGCGCAGCCGTGATATCAATGCCCCGGTCGTTATAATAACCTCCCGAAATATCGCTGACGGCATTGACCGTGACCCCCCGTTCGTGGAGCAGTTCGGCGGCAAATGAACCTACGTTGCCAAAGCCCTGCACAGCGGCCGAGGTGCGGTAAGGGTTCATGCGTAGCTTATCCATTGCGCTGAGTGCCGCCACCGTTACGCCTCGGCCCGTGGCTTCGGTGCGGCCCAGCGACCCACCCAGTACAAGGGGCTTGCCGGTTACTACACCATTGATCGTCATGCCTTTAGCCTTTGAATATTCGTCCACGATCCAGGCCATTTCGCGCGGACCGGTGCCCATGTCGGGAGCGGGAATGTCGCGATCGGGGCCAAACACGTCGAGCATTTGTACGGTATAGGCACGGATGAGCCGTTCGATTTCGCCCGGCGACATTTCGCGGGGATTACAGGCAATACCGCCTTTGGCACCCCCGTATGGAATGTCGACTACGGCGCATTTCCAGGTCATCCAGGCGGCCAGGGCACGCACTTCGTCGAGGTGAACGGCGGGATCGAGGCGAATGCCGCCTTTGGATGGACCCAGGATGTTGGAGTGGATTACGCGGTACCCTTCGAATACCCGGATGGTGCCATTGTCCATTGTAACGGGCAGACCAACAATTACTTGCCGGGCGGGTACTTTCAAAATATCGTACATCTCGTCGGTGATGCCTACCAGTTTGGCGGCGGCGTCGAAACGCGACATCATCGATTGGAGAGGGTTCTCTTTGTCTTTTATAGGAGCTGGTTCAATGTATGCCATTGCCATAATAAAGTGTCAGATGCAGGAGAGTTTGCTGCTGAAGTGCGCAAACATAACAAGTAAGGAACGATTAAAGATAAAAGCCTATTTTATCTCGGAATCGTGTAAGAAAAATGAGGCGTATATTCTTCGTCAATTTGCCGTATAGGCCATACAGATCGTAAGCAAGGCGGTTTATGCCAAAATTTTGGCTTGTATCTTGCCAAATTGGCGGTTAAATAAATTTTACGGAAAAAGACCCTATGCCGGTAACATATTGGGTGATAGCGAATCGGTTTGTATTTTTGTTGTACCATACCGTAATAAGGTAACCAACCTATATCAATACCAGACCATGCTCCAGGAAGAGAAAAAGCGTTATTCAGAAGACGACTTAAAAGAATTTGAGGTGCTGATCTCGCAGAAGCTCGAAGCCACCCGTAGCGAACTGAATTACATCAAGGAAGCTCTCAGCAAACGCAACGACAGCGGCACTGACAACACGTCGGGCAACTCGAAACTGCTGGAAGACGGTGCCGACACGAGCGAACGCGAGAACCTGAGCCAACTGGCCGCCCGTTTGCAAAAGTTTACCAACCAGTTGGAGCTGGCGCTGGTTCGCATCAAAAATGGCACCTACGGCATCTGCGTCGATTCGGGCAAACTGATTCCGAAAGAACGCCTCCGCGCCGTGCCGCACACCCAACAGACCATTGAAGCCAAGCTGAAAAGAGCTTAACAATCGGTAAGTCAGCAGCTTAGCCATATAAGCCTACCCAATAGCAACTAAGGTTGTTACTGGATAGGCTTTTTTTGTGGTTTGCCTTTAGGCATATGCCTATCCAGCAACCCCCTTTTTCCGCATCTTCGTGGCGCACTAACCTTCGCGCTATGTACAACCGCTACGTTCTCCTGCTCATTTGCCTGATTACAGCGCTAACCGCTTCGGCGCAGGTGGCCGACAGTTATTATTTGCCCCAAACGGTACAATACAACGCCGCCATTCCCACGCCCAAACAGCACCTGGGCTACCAAGTGGGCGAATGGCATGTCTCGCACGATCAGCTGACGGGCTACATGCGAAAGCTCGACGAACTGTCGGACCGGATAACGCTGGTGGAATATGGCCGCACATACGAGCATCGGCCGTTGCTGCTGTTGACGATTACGTCGCCGCAAAACCAGCAGAATATAGACCGGCTGAAAGCCGAACACGTGGCCCTCGCCGACCCGGTGCGGTCAGGCGCATTGGACGTCTCAAAAATGCCTGCTGTGGTCTGGATGGGCTATTCGGTGCATGGCAATGAAGCCAGCGGCACCAACGCGGCGCTGCTGGCGGCGTATTACCTGGCGGCTGCACAGGGGCCATCTATTGATTCGCTGCTGTCGGAAAGCATCATCCTGCTCGATCCCTGCATTAACCCCGACGGCGGTAATCGCTTTGCCAGTTGGGTGAACACACACCGGAGCCAGAACCTGGTGACCGACCCCAGCAGCCGCGAATTCGGTGAGGCATGGCCGGGCGGACGTACCAATCACTACTGGTTTGATCTAAACCGCGATTACCTCTACCAGCAGCATCCGGAAAGCCAGGGCCGGATGGTGAAATTCCACGAATGGAAGCCCAATATCCTCACCGACCACCACGAGATGGGTACCAACGGTACGTTCTTTTTTCAGCCTGGTGTGCCCACCCGCGTTCACCCGCTCACACCCAGGCGCAACATTGACCTGACCACACGGTTTGGGCAGTTTCAGGCGGAAGGGCTACAGAAAATTGGATCGGCGTATTACACGCAGGAGAGCTACGACGATTTCTATTACGGCAAAGGCTCAACCTATCCCGACGTGAATGGGGCGGTGGGTATCCTGTTCGAGCAGGCAAGTTCGCGGGGCCACGCGCAGGAAAGCAGCAACGGCATACTGACGTTTCCGTTTACGGTGCGCAACCAGTTTACGGCCACACTCTCGACCCTGCGGGCGGCACGGGCCATGCGCGTTGACCTGCTCAATTTCCAGCGAGATCAGTACAAAGAGGTGAACCAGGAGGCCGTAAAAACGTACGTTTTCGGTGGATCAAACGACCGGGTGCGTACCTGGGAGATGGTGAATATCCTGCGTCGCAATCAGGTAGCGGTATATGAACTGGCTAAGGATGAGGCCTTTGATGGCAAGACGTACACCCGGGGTAATGCCTACGCCGTGCCGCTCAACCAGCCGCAACACCGCCTTATCCGGGGCATGTTCGAGAAACGGACTACGTTTCAGGACAGCCTGTTCTACGACATTTCGGCCTGGTCCATGCCCCACTGCTTCAACATGCCCTATGCCGAGGTGAAAACGCCCGTGGCTCTCGGTGCGAAGGTCGATGCCAACGCGTTTCCGAAAGGCGAAGTAGTCGGCAACAGCAATTACGCCTACCTTTTTACCTGGGACAGTTATTTTGCTCCCCGCGCCGCGGGCGAACTCATGCGCAAAGGCTACCGCCTGAAAACCGCCTCGCAACCCTTTGCGGCGCAGCTACCCGATCAGAGTCAGGCCAAAAAGTTCGATTACGGTACCGTGCAGGTGATTGCCAACGGGCAGGACCCAGCGCAGCTGCGCACCCTGCTGACCACACTCGCCGAGCGCGATGGCGTTACGTTCTACGCCGCTGGGTCGGGCATGACGCCGGAAGGCATTGACCTCGGCAGCGACAATTTCAAGAACATGCGCCAGCCAAAACCGCTGCTCGTGGTGGGCACCGGTGTGAACAACACCGACGCAGGCGAGGTATGGCATCTGCTCGACACCCGTGTGAATATGCCGCTGTCGACCGTCGATATGGCGCAGATGGGACGGGTTAATTTGGACAAATACAATGTGATGATTCTTGTCAGCGGCGATTATGGTAGTCTGCCGACGGAGAAAATCAGGCAGTGGGTGCAAAACGGTGGAACCCTCGTGACCATGACCGATGCTGTGAAATGGGCAAGTGACAACCGCCTGTCGACGGCCAAACTAAAACGCCTCCCCGCCGATACCGTGGGCACCCGCCCCTATGCCGAATATGAACGATATACTGGCGCGCGAGCCATCAGCGGCACCATTTTCCAGGCCAAAGCCGACCTGACGCACCCGTTGCTGTATGGCTACAAAGACGACATGCTGTCGGTGTTTAAAGACAATAACGTGTTTCTCGATAAGGGTAAAGACCCCTTTGGTGCGCCGCTCTGGTATACGTCGAAGCCCCTCATCAGTGGCTACGTGGCTGCGCCCAACGAGCGCCTTATCCGCGACACGCCCGCCATCATCGTCAACAACCTGGGCGCGGGTAAAGTGATCGCCATGGCCGATAATCCGAACTTCCGGGCGTTCTGGTACGGCACCAACAAACTGTTTCTTAACGCCTTGTTCTTCGGTAATCAGATCGGTGCCTACGGGCGGGGGGCGGCACAGGATTGAGCGTTAAAATGGCGGATGCTTGCTGGGTATGAGCTTGTAGGGCCTCGCGACAGCAATACCCTACAAGCCACCAGCAAGCGTCATGCAACAGTCATCACTCGCAATGCCCGTTTGTGATAATAGGTATACGAGATAAAACCCACCAGCGGAATCACGAAGATAGGCGCCCACATAACGGGCGGTTTGCCGCTCATGGCAATGGAGTAGATCGCGCCCAGCACGTCGATCATCAGACCGGCGTAGGCCCACTCGCGAATGCGCGGAAAGCCCGGTACCAGAATGCCGATCACGCCAAACAGCTTGGCCCAGCCCACCAGCGGAATCAGATAAGCAGGCATACCAATTTCTTTGAATCCCTGCACGGCGTCGGGCATGACAAGGATGTCGGGGATGGCCGAGCCGAGCATGAAGAAGGCAAACAGGCCGGTGGTGATCCAATAGATGATGTTGGTCGTTTTCATGGTCAGTTAAGGGTTGAAACAAGTTGATTGGTAAATGATTGTACTGGTTTCGGGTGGCTAAAATTCAGGTACCAGTGAAAGCCGTACTGGTCGTTCAGGTCACCGAAGGTGCTGCCCCAGAAGGTATGTTCCAGCGGGTGGAGTACTTCGCCACCCTCGGCCAGACGGGCAAATTTCTCGTTGATGTCGGCCTCGCTGTCGCACTCGATCATCATGGAAACGGCACAGCCAATGGCCTCACCCGGCTCCAGATCGGAACCCATCAACACGGCCCCGTTTAGTTTCAGGTCGGCGTGCATGATACACTCACTCAGGTGAGCCGGAAACTCGGCCGCCATGGGCGATTCGGCCACGGGCAGCAGGACTAACTCACCGCCCAGGCACTGTTGGTAGAAGGTCATGGCCTCGCGGCAATTGCCGTTGAAATGCAGATACGCGCTGATTTGTGTCATGGTCTTTGTTGTTTAGTGGTTGGTTAACGGACTAAAATTACGGCCTTCTGCGGCAGGTGATGGGTGGTGAAAGCGGCAACCTGAGGGGGGTATTATGCCATTCTTTCACCCACGAAAAAAGGCCACCAATTAGCCCCTCACCGGGCGTAATTGGTGGCCTTTTTTCGTGGGTCAGCCGAGGTGTTTATGCTCCTTTCTAGCTCATGTCGGCTTCACAATAGAGCTTACTTCGGGAAGGGTATTCATCTTTTCGACGGCCAGTAGCTGCTTCATGGTTTTGTCCATGCCCTCGGTCGAGCCGTCGAGGAAGATGACGTTGCCTTTACTGTTTTCGGCGAAGTGCTTGATGGCTTCGGTCCAGATCGAAAACAGGATCAGCGAGGCGTCGAGCTTGGCAGCGGTCATCACCTTGGCCGACTCAGCCATACCCTTAGCCACTTCTTCGCGGAACAGGGCCACGCCCTGACCGCGTAGCTGCGAGGCCGTTTTTTCGGCTTCGGCTGAAATCTTGATGGCGTTGCCCTCGGCTTCAGCGGCTTTGGTTTTGGTAATCAGCAGGGCTTGCCCCTCATTTTCGGCTGCCGCTTTCAGGTTCGACGAGGCCACCACCTGCGCCATCGACCGCATAATGACTTCGTCGAAGGCGATGTCGTTCAATTGCAGGTCGGTGAGGTGATAGCCCCAGGTTTCGAGCAGCGTATCGAGCTGATATTTAACGTGTTCGATGATCTCCGAACGCAGGGCCAGAATCTCGGACTGCCGCTTGGTAGCCACAAAACTACGGATCGAACCTTCGATGGTGCGGATCAGCGCCTGCATGAACGAGGCTTCGTCGATGAATTTGAAGGCCACGTTTTTGATCGTTTCCTCTTCCTGATTCAGCACCGAATACACCAGCATGGCCTTGAAATTGACGTTGGCCTGATCGGCAGTGATGGCCTGAAACGCCAGTTCAACAGAGCGGTTCTGGATAGAGATGCGCCGGTAGACCATCTCGATAAACGGGATCTTGAAATTCAGGCCCGGCGCCATCACGCGGGTGTATTTGCCGAAAACAGTGATGACGGCCACCGTGCCCTGTTGCACGACAACGATAGACAGGAAAACAACAAAGGCTGCTAGCGCCAGTAGGATAGGAGTGAAGACCATAAAGACGTAGAAATGAGCGGTGAGCAGTTAGCGTTAAAAAGTGAGCGACAAGATACACGATGTGCAGAGGCTAAGATAGCTTCTTGTGTTTCATTTCCTGTTTTTCGCCCGCTGCCCTGCACCGCTAACCGCTTTAACCTGCCCAACGGCCTGGCTAATGACCGGCGTTCCAGCCTAATATATTGATCTCCAATACAATGCCGTTGGGCTTGGGTACGTTAGGATTGGCCAGCAGCAGACCCCCACAGAACTGCACTCGTTTAGCGGGCCAGTACATTACTCCAGCCACACCCGCCGCCTGGTCGTGCCGCCCCGAAACCCAGTCGCCCATCAGGTACCAACGGTCGTTGAGTTTCCACTCATAGCCTAATAGTAGCCCCAGGTTATTGCCCGGCCCTACGTAAGCCGAATTGGTGACGTAGGTGCCGGCCAGTAACCTTTTTCCCGGTTTCAGCGTGTAGCCAAGTAGCCCATACGTAAACTGGTGCACGGTTCTCCGCTCGGCAACGCTGCTGAAGTTGGTGCCTACCTGCGTACCCAGGTTGAGGTTGACTTTTTCGCCCAGCACCAGCTGCTTTTGCAGAGTACCCATTACCACCGGGTAGAGTGGCCCCTGCGCCCGCTGATCGTTGTGCATCAGCTGCCAGTTGGGCCGAAAATACACTCCCTTGCCAACCACGTTTACCCCGGCATCCCACCCGTTGCCCAGTCCATATACAAAATGCCCTTTCGACTCGAACCGGCTGGTGTAGAGGTTAATCTGGTGCTGATAGAACACTTTGCTCTTGGGCGTGATGTCGCCTGAGGGGATGTTGAACAGATTTTGCTGTGCAAAAGCCAGTATTGGACTAAGCAACAGCAGCAAGACAACTTGGCAACGGACCATTGGTGTAGGCACTCGGTAATAAGGTTGCACAGAGGGTATAAACCTGAAATCGAGACGGCACTACAGCCGCCGTAGCGCGCGGCGAAACTGCCGGATAAACACCTGCTCTTTCCTGGAAATATCGTCATGGGCATCAGCCACGCGGACCAGAATATGGACAAACTGCTTTTTGGTGGCCTCGTTAAGTTCGGCCCGTTTGTCTGTAAGGCGACGCATGCCAAACGCATAGGCTTCCTCTACGGTCTCGTTGGTGTTTTCGCGGAGGAAAAACGTGTACAGGGCCACGTCGCCGTGGGGTACACCGGCCAACAGTTCTTTCACAGTCTGCTGCTCTTCAAGCTGAAGGCGGCCATCCACTTTGGTCAGGGCGTAGACAATGCTGCCTAAACCCATGTATAGATCGGGCGATGAGGAGGTAATCATGTCAGTTGAGGGCGTTGGGGTTCATCATCAGCGGGGTTTCGCCGTTGGTAATAATGACTTTGCTGTTGGGTGAAGTGGCCAGTTTGTTGAAGGCCTCAATGGCTTTGAACTTGATCAGCATGGGAGTAAGCCCCTCATTGATGATCTTCTGGGCGTCGCGGGTGCCTTCTGCCGCAATGGTTTGCCGAAGGGCTTCCTGCCGTTCTTTTTCCAGCACAAATTGCATGCGCTGAGCGTCCTGTTCGGCTTCTAATTTGTCTTCAATGGCTTTGGTTAGCCCTGGTGGCAGGGTAATGCTTTTCAGGAGGACCGACTCTACCACAAAGCCACGATCTCTGAGCTGCGTCATCATCAACTCCCGGATAGACCGTTCGATGTCGGCCCGCTGACCAGAATGCATGTCTTTGGCAAAATAACGGGACGATACGTCCGTAACCGCCGACCGGAACACGGGCAGAATGACCACCTCTTCGTAGGCCATGCCGATAGACTCCACAATCTTGGGGGCGTAGTTGCCTTCAACCCGATACAGAATTGAAATGTCCGACTGCACGGTGAGGCCTTCTTTGGAAGGTAGCGGTGCCCGCACCTCAATGTTCATGGTTCGGGCAGGGACCTTGATGATGGTTGTCACCAGCGGGTTGAAGAGCCTGGCGCCTTCGCGGAGGGGGACCGCCCTGATCCGGCCCAACCGGCGTTCTACGCCCACTTCGCCCTGCCGGACTACCGTGCAGCCTGTGAGCAAACTAATGACCAACACCCCGACGATCAACAGATTAGGTTTCATGATTGTTGACTGGTTTAGCGTAAGCCGGGTGAACATGCACTGCGCTTCGGCCTACGCAACAAAGGTCTGGCGGCCACATTGGAGCCGAATTAGTGCCTGATTAGAAACGCATTAGAGATGTACGGGGCCGTTGCGGCCGGTTTCACCTTGGCAGGGTGACCGTAAATGTTGTGCCATTGTCGGGCGTTGATTCAGCGACAACCTGACCGTGATGAAGCTGAACAATGCGCTCAACAAGCGATAGGCCAATGCCGTGCCCGCTAATCTGACGAGCGTTGGTGCCCCGCCGGAAAGGCTTGAAAATAGTGGGTAGTTCGTCGGCCGGAATACACGGGCCATAATTGGTAAACCTGATCTGAATTAGCTGCGCGTGGCTCACCAGCTGACAGTACACCTGCTGGTCTGGAGAGAATTTGCCGCCATTTTCCATCAGGTTGTAAAGGGCAGACCGTAACAGTGCTTCGTTGGCGGTGATCTGCCAGTTTGCGGTAGTGCCCGGTGCCGCGGTCAACTCAATCTGAACACGGTAGGTTGGCTGCATACGTAGCAGATCTACGTTGATTTGCTGCAATAACACGTCTACTGGTACCACCGCCGCGGTTTCTCCCGGTTCGTCGAGGCTTAGCTTAGCCAGGCTCAGCAGGTTGTTGGTCATCCGGTTTAGGCCCCGCACGTCGTCAAGTACCGAGGCAATCAAGGCGCGTAGTTCCTGCGGGTCGTCGTCGTTGGCCAGCAGGGCCACATCCAGTTGCCCCGTAATGGCCGTAAGCGGGGTGCGAAGCTCATGTGAGGCGTTGGCTACAAAAGCTCGCTGCATCTGGAAAGCTTCCTCCAGCCGATCCAGCATTCGGTTGAAGCGCCGGGCCAGTTGCGTCAACTCGTCTTCGTTAGTGCCTTCAGCAAGGCGCAGGTTCAGCTGTGAGGCTGTGGTGGCATCAATTCGGCTGATGATGTACTGAAGCGGGCGAAGCGAGCGGCCTGCAAACAGCCAGCCCGCCGCAAAAACAACCCCCATGCCCAGTGCCCAGCCAATGATCAGGATCAGTGCCAGGTTTCGTTGCTTGCTGTAGCCGTATTTGTCTACTGCCGAGGCAATGGCTACATAATCCAGCCCGTTGATGGAAAACGGGATGCCCACCACCTCCCGGTTGCCTGCCTGCCAGTACGTGTCGCCATTACGCCGCACCTGCGCCAGCACCTGGGGCGATACGGTCAGGTAGTCCGTGCCGCTCTCATACGTGATCGTGTTGCGGTGGTTGTAGATGATTACCTCTTCCTGATTGAGCACCGTCATCTGATGCTGATCGAGGAGTTTAAACAAGGCAGGGCTGATAGGCTCTTTGCCAAGCATCAACTCGGCCGCCGTCTGCGCCTCTTCCCGAAGCCGTTCGCGAAACTCAAGCTGGCGGTGACGCTCGGAAACGGCATAGATAACCAGAATGAACAACAACAGCAGTATGGCCACTACTACCGTAAACAACAGGGTAAGGCGGACACGGATGGTCATAGACACCTTCACTTTTCCCGAAGCACGTAGCCCATGCCAATGACCGTGTGAATGAGCTTCGTGGGTGAGTCTTTATCAATTTTATTGCGCAAGTAATTGATATACACGTCGATGACGTTGGTGCCCGTTTCGAAACTAATGTCCCAGACCTGTTCGGCAATGTCAACCCGCGATACCACCCGGCCCTGGTTGCGCATCAGGTAGTGCAACAGCGTGTATTCGCGGGCGGTGAGCACGATCGTTCTGCCTGCCCGCCGGGCCACTTTTTCGTGACAGTCCAGTTCCAGATCGGCCAGTGTCAGCAGGCGTTCTGTTTCGTCGGGAGGGCAACTGCGCCGAAGTAGAACCCGTACCCGAGCCAGCAACTCCAGAAAATCAAATGGTTTGGCCAGGTAATCATCTACGCCAGCCTCAAAACCCGTCAGTTTGTCGGCGGTAGTGTCCAGCGCAGTAAGCATTAAAACGGGCACATAGGTGTCCTTCCGCCTGATATAATTGGTCAGTTCTATGCCATTGATAAAAGGCAGATTGACGTCCAGAATGGCGAGGTCGTAGTGTTCAGAACCCAAAAGTCGTTTGCCTTCCCGGCCATCGGCAGCAACCGTGACCGAAAATGCCTGTGTTTCCAGTCCTTTTTTCAAGAACTGAGCTACCTTGGTTTCGTCTTCGACAACCAAAATGGCCGGCTTCCTGCTAGTCATAATGACGTAGAGATAGTAAAATAATCTAATTTAATAGTATTACTATCAATAACGCAATTGCAGGCGAGAAGTTCAGTGATTTTTTGTGGTTCAATAGCCAGTCACACTGGCAGATACACGCTAAACGTAGCCCCTTCGCCGGGCTTACTGCTGGCGGTGATGGCCCCTCCGTGGTTGGCAGCTACTTTCTCGCAGATAGCCAGTCCAATGCCCGTGCCCGCAAATTCGTTGCGCCCGTGCAATCGCTGAAACACCTGGAAGATGCGGCCAAGGTATTTTTCGTCGAAACCAATGCCGTTGTCGGTCACGTCGATGCGGTAGTAGTAATTGGTCAGCCGCATAGGTCTGACTACTGGGGGCAGGCTGTCGGCGGGTATAGCAGCAGCCGTAATATGAACTTCAGGAATGACACCGGAGCGCCTGAATTTCAATGCATTGGATATCAGATTTTGAAACAGCTGCCCGAGCTGTGATTTGTCGCCCTGTATGGTAGGCAATGGCGTAACCGTTACAACGGCCTCCGTTTCGGCTATAATCAAATCCAGATCAGACAGTACTGTTTTCACTACGTTGCCCAGTGGCACAGGGTTGGTGATCTCCTGTTGGGTGGAAATCCGGGAATAGGTCAGTAAGTCTTTGATCAGGACAGACATCCGGGTAGCTGCCGACTGCATCCGCTGCAAATAATCTGCGCCGTCGCCCAACTGGCTTGCGTACTGCGTGTTAAGAATATTGCCGAAGGCCTGAATTTTGCGCAGCGGCTCCTGCAAATCATGGCTGGCTACGTAGGCGAACTGCTGCAGGTTGTCATTCGACCGTTCCAGATCGCGTACGGTGGCCTGCAGTTCCTGGGTGCGCTGCTGTATCTGCTCGTCGAGATCTGCCGACAGGTTTCGGTATCGTTGTTCGCTCTCCTCAATTTTTTGGCGGGCCAGAACCTGCTCCGTTACATCGAGCGCTACGGCAAGAATGCTTGTTACGGGACCATCGCCCAGACTACCTGTTTCGTAAAGCGGCTGGTAGGTAGTGTTGAAATAGACCGTGCTTAGCTGTCCCCCAACCATCAGTTGGGCGGAAATTTCGTTGGCCGTGTAAGGCACACCGGTAGCCAGGATATTGTCTAAAAGCAGGTCGAAACCCTGCCCCTGTAGTTCGGGGATGGCTTCCAGCAGCGGTTTGCTAACAAGCTGGTCAACGTGGCGGTCCACCAGTTTGGCGTAGGCAGGGTTGACCAGTTTAAAAGTCAGCTGGTCACGGCCAATAACGGCAATGCCAACCGGCGCGGCCTCAAACGAAGACAACAGCCGTTGCTGACTTTCCTGGATGCGCTGTTGCACCAGCACCTGCGGCGTTACATCCTGAATAATACCCGTAATGGATGTAGCTATACCGTTGCTGACAAGCTGTTTACCAATGCTGCGAAGGTAGCGCATCTCATCGCTGTGAGGATGACTGATTCGGTAAACAATGTCGTGCCGGGCATCCTGTTCGCTTGTCAGCGCCCGCTCCACCAGTGCCTGATCATCAGGATGAACTTTGTTGAAGATAGTGCTCATTGGCTGGCTGAGCGAGTCAAGACCAAACCAATCACGTATTGCCTCGCTATAGGAGCCAATGTTAGTAACGAGGTCGATACTGAACGTGCCCAGATTCGCAATGTCGATGGCGTTTTGAAGGTAAATCTTCTGTTGCGCCAGTTCCTGTTGCGCCGTCACCTGCTCGGTTACTTCATAGCCCACCTCCAGTACGGCTTCGATATGGCCGTTCAGGTCTCTGATTGGCTCAATTGTGGCGTTAACAAAGATGGATCGCAATACGCCGTTTTTAGAAACCATCACCGGCATCTGATTGGCAATGAACGGCTCACCGGTCCGGAAAACATCCGCTACTATGTCGCCAAAACCCTGCTCGTAAATCTCCGGCAGCGCCTGGGCGAAGGGCTTATTCAAAACGGCCTCGCTTGTTTTGTCCCAAAGAGCCAATGCCCGCTCGTTGGCCAGGTCGATCACATAGTCGGGGCCGCGCATGAGCGACAGGGCCACAGGAGCCTGGGCCAGCAAACTGCGGAATTTTAATTCACTGTGGTGAATGACCTCCCGGCTTCGTACCAGTTCGTCGATATCGATGCAAAAGCCAGCATATCCAGCGTAACTGCCATCGGGGTGATAGTAGGGGTCACCGGCAGCCTGACACCAGATAGCACTGCCGTCGGCTTTGCGTAGCCTGAACCGGGTGTCGTAGTGCGCACGGGCGGCCACCGCGGTCAGGAATACATCGACGCTTCGTTCCCGGTCTTCATCAATGAGGGCGTTGGCCCACCCCGCTCCCAGCAAATCGGTGCGGGAAAGCCCCGTCCAGTCAATCAGTGTCTTGTTCAGGTACGTTAGCTCTCCCGACTCATTGGCTAGCCAAAGACCAGTGGGCGAGCTGTTGGTAACGTTTTTAAACTGAGCTTCTTGCTCGGCCAGTTGCTGACTGGCCACAATCTGCTCATGCACGTCGACAACGGTGCCAATCAGGCCTTCGTAGGTGCCGTCGGCAGTGAAGCGGGGACTGCCTTTGTCAACAGCCCAGCGGTAGGTACCGTCGGCCTGCCGAAGCCGGTAGAGTGCATTAAAGAGTTTCTGTTGGGCGTTGGCTTCCTGAAAAAGTCGGCTGGTTTCAGCTATATCATCCGGGTGGGTGGCATCGAGCCAGCCAAAACCCCGCGCTTCGTCCTGTGTTTGTCCGGTCAGTTCATACCACCGTTTGTTGAGGTAGCTGCAATAGCCATCGGGTTCGGTTTCCCAGATAATGGCGGGTGCCGTGTCGATCAGGTTGCGGAAATAGGTTTCGCTTTCCTGAATCTTTTGCTTCATCAGCACCTCTGCCGTCACGTCGGTTGCCATTTCAACAATGGCATATACCTCGCCATTTGCGTTGCGCAGGGGCTTATACGTGTAATCGAAATAGAACGTAGTCAGCTTACCGTCAATGACCAGCTCGGCGCGATCAGCTTTGGTGGCATAGGTTTTTCCCGTTGTAAATACCTCGTCGATTGTTTGCAGAAAGTGCTGACCCTGTAGTTCTGGCAGGGCTTCGGCCAGCGGCTTGCCGAACACTGATGGGCCTTTGCCAAAGATACTGACCATGGCTTCGTTGATCACGTCGATGCGGAACTCACGGCCTACAAACAGGCAGGTAGCCACGGGAGCCTCTTCAATCAATGTCCGAAACTGAGCTTCGCTCTGGGCCACCTTTTGGCGGGCTACCACCTGGTCAGTGATCTCAAAACAGGTCACCATTACCCCCGAAATGCGCCCGTCTGGCTCCCGATATGCTTCATACACAAAGTCGATGTATGTGCGCTGCAACTCACCATTGCGTTCCAGCATGACGGTGAGTTCCTTGGCAACAAAACGCTCGCCGGTGGTATAAACGTTGGTGAGCAGTTCTTCAAAACCCTGGCCGCTGGCTTCGGGCAAGGCCTCAAAGAGAGGCTTGTTCATTACCTGTTCACGCCTGCGTCCCCAATATTCCAGCACTCGCTCATTAGCCAGTGTAATGACAAAGTCTGTTCCGCTGAAGAGAGCCATCGCCACGGGAGCCTGCTCAACCGTGGTGCGAAACCGTTCTTCGCTGATCGTCAATTGCCGGGCCAGTTCATCTTTCGTGACATCCTGAGCAACGCCCGCAAAACGAGACACTTTCTGATCTTCAGCAAAGCTAACTTCCCCTGTAAACCGCACCCAGCGAAGGATGCCATCGTCGGCACCAATGGTTCGGTAAGTAGCATCATAATAGCCACCTAACTGGGGTACCATGGCCAGTTTGATAGCTTCGTCTACCCGACCTGCATCATCAGGATGAATGAACTGAATGGCCTCAGCATAAGTCATTGGGTTGTTCTGAGTTAACCCGTACAGTTCGCGGCAACGCTCGTCCCAAATAATCTGGGTAGTTACAAGATCCATTTCCCAGACCCCAAGCCGGGCAGCTTTTAAGGCAAACTCTATGTCTAGCCGCGCTGCAAGGGCTTTGTCGGGCTTGTTCGATTTATATTCCTCCGCCATAAGTATTTAGGCCAATTTAACCTGTGACGATAGATAGTTGCCTAATTAACCGCTTCATTGTTATCAACTGGTTTGGCGTTGGCAAGGTTTGAGCACAGCCAGCACTACATCGCCCGCCTTAGCTCCTGCAGGGTGGCCTGGAGCCTGGTTTTCACCGTGCCAACCGGGATTTTTAGTTCGTCGGCGGCTTCCTGCTGAGTATACCCGTTGAGGTAAATCAGATCAATTAACTGGCTGTGGCTGGGAGGGAGTTTGGTCAGTAGCGTACGCAGCCCAATAGTATCGATGTTGATGGCGTTAGTATGACACTGCTGGTCAATAATTTGGATCGTGTTTTCGGTGAAAAACAACATCTGCGTAGCGTCAACGCGTTTTTTGGCTTTACCCGACCGTAGCGCGTCGAGGGCTGTATTGCGGGCCACGTTGAGCATCCAGGTATACAGCCGTCCCTTACCAGCATCGTACCGGCCCAGATTCGTCCAGATCTTCACGAACACGTCCTGCAACAGATCGCGCGTTTGCTCTTCATTGTGAACGAGCAGTTGGATGGCCCGGCCAAGGCTAAGTGAATAATGCTGGTACAACCACAAGAACGCCCGTTCGTCGCGCTGCAACAGCCGGGCAACCAGGTCAGCTTCAATAAATGGGGAGGTCCGTCGAGACATGGGGAAGTGAGCAACGAGAAGCGAGAGGCAAGAAGCGAGAATCAAGAGACGAGAAGCGAGAGACAAGAGCAATGAGAAATGCGTAGGCTTACCAGCATAGCTCTCACTACTTAATTCTTGCTTCTTACGTCTTATCTCTTGCCTCTTAGTTGCTTCTTAGCTAGTTATAAATGGGCAGTTGAAACGAGAACGTGGTGCCGACGTTGGGGGTACTCTGCACGTCGATCTGGCTGTTGTGGAGGTGCACAATCCGGTGTGCAATGGCCAGTCCAAGACCCAGGCGGGCTTTCTCGCGCATGGGGCCGGAGCGGTAGAACCGGTCGAAAATATGCGGCATGTCTTCGGGGGTGATACCCCGCCCGGTGTCGGCCACGCTCACACGCACCTGCGATGCCTCCATGATGGGCCAGACACTGATGCTCACCCGCCCCTGTTGCGGGGTGTATTGCAGGGCATTGGCAATGATATTTTGCAGCACCCGCTCAATCAGGGCCACGTCGGCCAGCACAAAGGGTGTGTGCCGGGGCAGATCGCTGGCAAGCTGAATGGCCTGTTCGTTGGCCTGCGGCTCGAACTTGAGCAGGTTGTCCTGGATGAGTTCGGTGATCGAAAACGGCTCGATCTGTAGCGTCGTTTGCTTGGCCTCCAGCTTCGAGAGTTCGAACAGTTCCGACACCAGCCGACCCAGGCTCTGCGTATTTTTTAGAATCGTTTGCAGGTACGTCTTCCGCTCAATTTCGGTTAGCACGTGTTCGCGCAGCAAAATCGTTTCGGTATACCCTTCAATGGAGGCCAGCGGCGTGCGCAGATCGTGCGAAATGTTGGCCACCAGCTCCCGGCGGAGGCTATCATTACGACTCAGCGTATCCAGCGACGACTCAATTTTGGCCGCCATGCTGTTGAACGCCGTACCCAACTGCCCGATTTCGTCGGAAGACTGCACCGCCACCCGCGCCGAAAAATCACCCTCCTGCACCTGCCGAACCGCCGTGTTTAGTTGCCGGACGTGGCGCGTGAGCAGGTAAATCAGCACCAGACCCGCCACCAGCACCACCGCTGCTGCTATGGCCAGGCTCCGCAACAGGGCACTCAGAATATAGCTATGCCGCACCGACGCCAGGTCGAGCTGGTCATTGGTGCCGATGGTGATATAGAGGTACGCCAGCGGCGAGCCGTCGGGTTTAAGCAGCGGGGCCACCGAAAAAATCTTGGGGTCGCCGGGGTTGCGGGGGTCGTCGTTGTAAATGGGCAGCGGCTTTTTTCCGTCCAGTAAGTCACGAATGGGCTGCGCCGCAACCGCCTGTAGTTTGGTTGCTTCGGGTTTGGCCGATGAGGCGATCATCTTGCCGTTGAGATCGACCACAAACAGTTTTACGATGGGGTTGATGGTCATGGCCGACATAAACAACTGGTTCATGCCCACAGCTTCGATCTGACCCGTCACGGTGTCGACGTGCATTTCGCGGGCAATGGATTGGGCCAGGCCGAGATTAGCCCGTTGCGTGGTTTCGTCTACAAACCGCTTCGACGTCTGCGTAACACTATAAATATCGACTGCGCTGATTAGCAGCACCAAAGCGATGAATAGCAGCGATAATTTGGCAAAGAGGGAGTGTAGCATAGGTAGGGGAGACAAGAGGTGAGAAGCAAGAGACGAGAAGGTAAGTCTGGAAACTTGACGCTAAGAATGAGCGTGTTCGTATCTCTTGTCTCTTGCTTCTTATCGCTGTACGTCTTCTGAAAACTTATACCCCACGGCCCAAACCGTAAGGATGTACCTGGGCGCGGCGGGTTCCTGTTCGATCTTCATTCTCAAGCGGTTGATGTGCGAATTGACCGTATGTTCGTAGCCCTGATACGAGTAGCCCCAGACCAGTTCGAGCAGTTCCATCCGCGAAAAGGCCCGGCCCGGATGCTTCATAAACAGGGTCAGCAGATCAAATTCTTTGGCCGTTAAATCAACGGCTTTTCCCGCCAGCATGACGCGGCGAGTGCCCACGTCAAGAGCCAGTTCGCCATAGGCATAGCGGGGCAATAGACCGAGACTACCCGCCGCCGAATCGGTCTCGAACCGGCGCATTCTGGCTTTTACACGGGATAGCAGCTCTCTGACACTGAACGGCTTGGTCATATAGTCATCAGCGCCGAGGTCAATAGCCAGCACCTTGTCAATCTCTTCACTGCGGGCGGTGAGCATCAGAATCGGCGTAGTGATCTGCTGCTGCCGAATGCGTTGGCACACCTCAATGCCGTCGAGGTCGGGCAGCATGATGTCGAGGATGATGATATCGTAAGGTTTGGAGGTGGCATGGCGCAGCCCGTCGGCCCCGTTGCCGATGATGTCGGCCTGCACGTTGATGTCGCGCAGGCTCACCATAACGAGGTTGGCAATGTCGGGGTCGTCTTCAACAACCAGGGCGCGTTTTTGCATGGGATGGTAAGTCACATTTCCACCGACAAACCTAGTCCAAAAATCGGCCCGGAATACGTGTTCTTGCAGGGGACAATCATGTTGCTGTAGTCGAGGGTAAGGCTCGTTTTTTTCGTAATCGGAACGGCCGCGCCCAGAGAATAGGCCGTGTATTCTAAGCCTTCGCCATACACAAATGAGCCTTTGTTGGTGTCGGGCACCCCCACCGAGTTGAGCCGTCGCAGCACGGCGTTGGTCCAGACCGGGCCGATTTTATAGCCCACTTCCACCGTCGAGGCGTATTGGTCTGAGAAGCCCTGCGTCCGTTTGTTATACCCCACCTCGACGCTCACATACCCCCGGCTGCTAAACGGAATGGACGCGTAGGCTTTCGTCCAGATATTTAGCTCCCCGTCGCCGATGGGCAGGTTGATCTGGCTGCCAGGCCGGTTTACGTCGGCCACCAGAATTCGGCTTTGGCCCGTGGGCAACTGCGCCCCCACGCTAATGGCTACGGGGAAGTTTCCGGTCAGGATACCGTACTTGGCTTCCACCAGCACGTCGCCGAAACCCGTAGCAGCGTTGGTGGTGGAAAACTTGTTCGACCGGAACAGGGGCGCGTTCAAAATCAGCGTCAGGCGCTTGGAAAGGCCATATTCGGCATATAAATCGAGCGACGTTTGCTGGAATTGTGCGCCCTGATCGTTGAGTTCTCCGGCCAGATTATAGTACTTGTTGGTCCGAAAGCTACTAACCCGGAGCTTGCCGTAGAACGTGCTTTTCTTTCGCACCCAGCCGCCCCCCGCCACGCCGTCGGGTACCAGACCCAGCAGCGCTAGGCCCAGCAGCAGCCCACCCCACCGGCTGGTGGGGCGGATGCACCACTTATTGAAGCGGTGCATTGCCGAAGTTGATTTCAACGGTTTCGCAGTAGAACACCACGTAGGTATAGGCGCTCGACGCGGCGGGTACTTTCAGATACTGCTGCCCGTTTTTGCTCACGAACCCCACCGCCAGCACATTGCCCAGCCCGTTGGGTGCCCCCGCCGACGTGGTCCGCTGCGATTTGATGTTCGCGCCCGACTTGGCCAGGTAAACGGCCACCGTGCCCGTGCCAAAATCAGATTTAAAATCGGACCCCATCGCCAGGTACTCGTCGTTGTTTGCATCGCGCACTACCGACACCATGCCTGCCGTTGGCGTACCGTTCTCGGCTTTCAGTGTGCCGCTTTTCAGTGTGGTCGTGGTACCGATTGGCCCGTTCGTGGGCGTGACGGTCGAGTCGGCTGTTTTGCTACAGCTGGTGGCGCTGGCAACAAACAGGGCCGCTACGAAAACGCGGTTCAGGAATGAGCTGATAATCATGTGGCTACTTGAGTTTAGTGAGCCACAAAGCTCCGGCGCAGGTATCACGGAAGTATCACGGCCCGGTAACGTCTTCGTGATAATTAGGAAGGAGGGATAGAAAGTAGTATCGTGTACAAGGCAACTAATACTTTCTAATCTTCATCATTTTTATTCGTATTTGTGCTTCTCTGTAAAATGTTATAGTTCTCCATTTGCTTGCCTATTCCCGCGAACATAGCCAAGTTCGGCGTATTTTCTGTAGCACGTCTAAATAATTCTGATAAAGCAGATGTATCTATAGATGGAGAGCATTACTCCAATATCCTGTAATTTTGGTTTGAGTTTTTCATATGTAGTGTAAATATCTCCTAAGTCACTCTATTCTAAACCTGTTAATGCAAAATCAGAAAGAGAAATGTTTCTGTATTTATTGAAGAAATCTGCTTTTGATATAAACGTTTACATGAGATTTTAGGTTAAAATACGGATATTTTGTTACAACCAAATTTAAAGAAGAGGCTTCTGTGTTATTCGATTGAATACGTTTCTAATTCTTGTTTTTCAGTTTACCAATCGGCTGCGCTGATACATTACGTCTGGGTCGAAGTCGAGCGGGGCGGGGTGCTGGCTACCGTCATAGTCGATCATCACAAGCAGATCATCCCAGTAGAGCGTTCGACCATCTGTTTTGACTTCACTGAAGAGTTGTTTGTCCGCTAAACGGGCAATCGAGCTTTGTGGCTTTGATTCAGCCAGATACGGTTGAAAGTCAACCTCGCGTACTTCACCGGTATTCCAGAGACACGTAACCTTGTACGGCTCCACAGCTAGAATGCTTTTGACACGAGGTAACATTACATCAACGGTTTAATTTTCTTGAAACTACCAACCTCCTGCTGTAACAGCGTGTAGTTTTCCATCAGTTCCTCCCGATGCAATTCCACCCACGCTTTAACTAGGCGTATTTGCTTTCTAGGGAGATCTCCCTGTATGACGTTGCCTGTTTCGATAGAGAACATAGCCTCGTCGTCATTATAGACTGCATGAAAGTGGGGAGGCAAATGGTCTTTGGCGTACATGTAAATAATAACACCAAAGAAGCGACTGATTTCCGGCATGGTTACGGATACAGATTTATGTCTGGAATGTACGTAAAAGTATTGTTCCCCGCTTAAGCCCGGCAACGTCTCCGTGATAGTTGGGGGGCGTTGCAGTTGATGCCAGCCTCATTTATCCCCCGGATGATACGTCCGCTCGACATGTTTTTTCACATCTTCGGGGTAAAAGAGAACGTCTTTGAACTGGCCTTTGCAGTAGAGCGGAGCCTGGTCGGTGAAGTGGGCGGTGCCGGGCTGGCTGCTTTGACCGCCTGTGACTACTGATCTGGCTTTGAGGCGTTTACCAAATTCAACTACGGCCACGAAGCTATTGCCCACGCTGCCGTACCGCTTTTTGGTGCCGGGGTAGGTCTTCGCCGCAAACGCCGCCAGCGACCCCCAGGCCGACGAGGTAAACCCAACGGGAAGGCTCGGTTGCTTGTCGTCGTAGCTCTCCTGCGTTTTGCCGGTCAGGCGTTGGTAGCGGTTCACTTCACCCCAGGGCAGTTTCCAGGTGCCAAAATCGCGGGTAAGGTCGGTGAGTACGTCAGCAAGGGCGGTTATTTTTTCCTGCACAGACGTGTTCTGATTGGCCATAATCACCATGCCCAGGTTGTCGAGCGGCTGATCGGCGGTGGCGCGGGTGCGGGCCAGCCGCTGGAGTTTTTCGGCCCAGAAGATCGCCAGCGTTTGCCCCACCGAGGTAGTGCCATAATTGCGATCCCAGCTTGCCAGCAGCTTAATGGCCTCTTCAAGGTCTGCTTTTTTGTTAACAGGCTCACCACCAACGGTTTGCCAGGCGTTCAGCAGCGGCGGAATCAGGTCGTCGAAGGCGGCGAGGTGGGGGTCGTTGGCGGCGGCAATGAGCGTATCGAGGGTAAAGATTTTCTTGTGGCTCAGCACGCGGTCGGCGTTGATGCCCCGGTAATTCTGGGCGTCGGGGGCCATGTAGGCGGGGTATTTTTTTGGGTCGGGGCTGCTCGTGCCCGACACCGTGAAGGGCGTGGCGTTGCAGTTCTGAATCCAGCCCGTGGTTGGGTTGCGCACCTGCACAATGTCCTCTACGGGGTGCAGCCCTTTCCAGTCGGTGGCGGGGTTGCTGCCATCAACGGGCTGCTCCCAGTTGAATTTGGGGTCGCGGCGGGGCATAAAGTTGCCGTGCCAGTAGGCGATGGTGCCATTTTTGTCCGCAAAAATGGTGTTGTTCGACGCGTTGCCGTTTAGCCGCATCACCTGTTTGTAGCTGTCGTAGCCCGTGGCTTTCGTGCGCAAGTACGACTGCGACAAGGCGTTCAGCGGCGCGTTCATCATGTCGATGGCGATCCATTTGCCGTCTTTTTCGCCCGCAATGGGGCCATGCTGCGTGAAGTACATCGTGAAATCTTTGTAGGCCACGCCATTACCCGACTTATACGACAGCCGCACCGTCCGCGCCCGCACGGCCCGCTGCTCAGTGCCGTATTTGTAGACATACCCATCGCCTTTTTTCTCGACCGTCTCCAGGTATTCGTCCATCGAATCGGCATAGCTGGTGGTATGCATCCAGCCGCAGTTTTCGTTAAAGCCCTGATAGATAAAGAATTGCCCCCAGGTGACGGCCCCATACGCGTTCAACCCCGCCCGGCTCACCATGTGCACCTCCGACCGGAAATAGAACGACGTGTGTGGATTAATCAGCAGCAAGGCATGGCCCGTCGCGCTTTTGTTGGGTGCAATGGCAAACCCATTTGAGCCGATGGATTCGCGCTCATAGGGGTTCACATCGGTATGATTCGATGTGGACTTGTGCCCCGGTACGCCGGCCGCCTCGTAAAACGCCTTGATCCGATCGATGGACACCGCGCTGATGTTGCCGCCGATGCTGCCTTCGCTGAACAATAGCGGCATCCAGGGTTCAAAGCGGGTGAGCAGTTTGGGCCGAACGTCGGGGTGGGTGTAGAGGTAGTAGTTGGTGCCGTCGGCGAAGGCGTCGAGGAGGCTTTTCATCCAGACGGGGCTTTTCCGGTAAATGGCCACTGCCTGCGCCGAGTCCAGAAAGAGCCGCGCCCGCAGGTCGTGATACAACGCCGATTCACCCTCAATTTCGGCCAGCCGCCCAATGGCCGTGATGTAGTTTTCCTCTACCCGGCCGAAATCGTCTTCGCACTGCGTATACAGCAGCCCGAACACCACATCGGCATCCGTTTTTCCGTAGATGTGCGGCACCCCCCACGTATCGCGGGTGATGGTGACCTGCCGCGCCCGCTGCTGCCAGCGGCTAATATCTTTCTGGCTAAAGGCCTGTGCTACAGCAGCTTTCGCCGGAACCTGCGCCAGCGCAGGCACGAGCAGCAACAGGTTGAACAGCAGGACAAAACCAAGGCTACGAAATGGCCGGAGCCGACAGACACAGTGTACCATACGGAAGTTGAGAAGCAGGTTGATCGTAGGGTAAAAATAGGCCTTACTTTCCGGGCTTACCTAACGCCTCCGTGCTCGATTTTATCCACAACCGGATACGTCCCGAGATTAACTGCAAGAAGACGAACCTGGAGCTATAGAAGCAGGTTCGTCTTCTTGCAGTTAATCTAATTTTGACGTAATAATCTGGCTCTGCCAAATCGCTTTATTGATAAGTTCCAAGTTCCTTGTCTCAATAAGCCAAACCATAACAGACCAGCTACATAGCTGTACAATAGACCACCTTGCCAGCCAGACAGCCAGGCACTTAAGCAACAGATCTAGTTGCAATTATCGTAGGTATAGGTTGTTTTGCTCAGGCTACCCTGGTTAGTCACCTGGCCGGTAGCATTATAGGTTACATAATTTACCTGGTCGCTGAGGGGGTAGCCCGATGCTGTCATGGTATATGTGTGGATCGTCTCTCCATACTTGTAGCGCACACCTGCCGCATCTTTCCGGTACTCAATATCTTTGGCTGGTAAACTTGTCGTATTTAGGCTCGTCGCGTTTAGAGACAGCACTGGCCATCCCTTAAAAGCAGGCACTGCTGCTGAAGCCGGATGGCCATCAATATACTCGTATGTATGATAGATGCCGGTAGTCTCGTTCGCAGTACTGAGCAACTGTCCCGCCGCATTATACGTGTATTCAGTGACCGAAGTAGGAGTACCAGCGGTAGACTGATTAATCACCTGCTTGATGAGTCCATTCTCAAAGCGATAGGGTTGTGTCTGAACACCGGAATTACCGTCGTATTGAATGAAGTCTGTCTGTTTGCCTCCACTGAAGAGGTAGGTACTGGTGTAATACAGTGCCCCACCGTTGACCCGATAGAAAAGACGAGTGAGTTGACCACTGTTGTCATACTCATAGGTCTGGGTGATTAGGTCTCGGTCCGTGGCGTAGCGGTACTCGATGTCGCCAATAAGTCGTCCCTGGTTATACTGATAGGTATGCCTAATATAAGGGCTAGCAGTTATCCTGTCGTAGGTAAGCCTGGTCAGCACAAACCCTTCAGCGTTGTAGGTATACCGATCATCACCGTAACTGGTAAGCAGGCCATCCGTTGTGTACGTCAGCATCATATTGTTTTGGCTGGTAAGCCGACAGTTGGAAGGGACGACAGGTAGGGTTCGGTGATCGATCAATGAGCAGCCCGCAGGTAGCCAGGCCAGTAGTACAAAAGCCCCTAGTTTCAGCAGGCCGGAGAAGGAAAGAAGTTTCATAACGTGACTGAGTTGTTTGGCTTATATCGGTGATTGGGTAAAAAGGTAAGGGTGTTATTCGCAACTTTTTTATAAATAGGCCCCTCATGGGCCAGGTAAGCTGTTCCATCGTACAGAACACTCATTATAATAAAACGCGCAGGGTTAAGGGGCTACAACAGATTGACGATCACCCAATCCCAGCTTACAGCAAAGCGATTAGGTAGCCTACTTAGTAGTCGTATAGACAAGAAAAGGCTTGGTTATATGATTTCCGAGAGCGGATCATTTATATGATTGAGCGATCCTACACCTCCACATAGTCCATGTCTTTACTGAAGGTTTCTTCCTGAAAATGCAGGGCCAGCAGGGAAGCCGCCACGATGACGGTGCCGATGAGCAGGGCACCGTTGGTGAGGCCCACGGCGGGTTTGAGCATCACAAACAAGGCCGTGAGTGGTACGGTGGCACCACGCACAAAATTGGGGACCGACGTAGCCACCGTGGCGCGGAGGTTGGTGCCGAAGAGCTCGGCGGCCATGACGATGAAGAGCGTCCAGTAGCCATTGCAGAAGCCCAGGCAGGCGCAGAGGAAATAGAACGTTGTCGTTTGGTGAATGGGCACCAGCAGGTAGACCGCCATCATGGCAAACGATAGCAACAGAAATATCCGGATGGCTTTTTTGCGGCTTTGTAGTCGCTGACTTAGCAGGCCACTCACCACGTCGCCGAAGGATTGGCCCGCAAAGGCCAGCATCACGGCTTTGCCCGCCACAATGGGTGCAGGCAGTCCGGCGTGGAGGCCAAACTCTGGCGAGAAGGTGATCAGGATGCCCACCACAAACCAGAGTGGTATGCCCACCACAATGGCCAGGGCATATTTGCGGAGGCGGTGGGGGTTGATGAGCAGGGCCATGAAGTTGCCTCGCTCAATATTTTTTGCCTTAAGGTGTTCGTAAAGGCCTGATTCAAAAACGTTCACGCGTAGCACGAGTAGCAGCAGCCCCAGCCCGCCACCCACGTAATACGACATCCGCCAGGCGAACAAATCGGCCACGAAGTACGCCAGAATACCCCCCAGTACGCCCATTGTAGCCACCAGTACGGACCCGTAGCCGCGCAGGTGCCGGGGCAGAATTTCGGCCACAAGCGTAATGCCCGCTCCCAGTTCGCCCGCCAGACCGATGCCCGCTACAAAGCGCAACACGGCATATTGGGTGGTATTCGTCACCATCCCGTTGGCGATGTTGGCCAGCGAATACAGCAATATCGACCCGAACAGCACCGACAGCCGCCCCCGTTTGTCGCCCAGGATGCCCCACAGAATGCCGCCAATAAGCAGGCCGGTCAGTTGCAGGTTGAGCAGAAAAACCCCTTCGGGCAGCAGTTGGTCGCCGCTGATGCCGAGGGCTTTGAGGCTCGGCACCCGCACCACGCTGAACAGAAACAGGTCATACATATCGACGAAATAACCCAGCGCCGCCACCAGAACGGGCAGCTGAAGGAGTTGTTGGAGAGGAGATTTGGGGGGCATGGGGATTTGGGATTTGGGATTGCGGATTGCGGATTTATGGCTGACGCAAGAGCAAACCCTTGCGTCAGCCATAAATCCGCAATCCGCAATCCCAAATCCGCAATTAGATGGTTGTTGGAACCAGGTAAGGTGCTCTGTATTTGCGGGTTAGCATGGCGTTGGCTTCTTTGTCGCCGACGAACATTTCTTTCTGCGGGTCGAAATCGAGGGTGCGACCCAGGCGATAGGCGATGTTACCCAGGTGGGCCAGGGCGGCGGCTTTGTAGGCTGTTTCGACGGGGCCGTTCAGCAGCTTCTTGTCTTTGGCCCGTACGGCATCGACGAAG
Organism: Fibrella rubiginis; assembly: GCF_017353185.1. Classification (GTDB taxonomy): domain Bacteria; phylum Bacteroidota; class Bacteroidia; order Cytophagales; family Spirosomataceae; genus Fibrella; species Fibrella rubiginis. The sequence goes on from NZ_JAFMYV010000005.1 coordinate 259,465, forward strand.
TTTTTGTAGTGATCTCCACCGGCGTTGCGGGCGGGGCCAGGTTCACGGTTGCGGCCCAGGTACGTCTTGTAGTCTGAATAGCCGTTGATGACCATGTAGCCTTTGTCGCCGTAAAAAATATTGCCCACTTCCACGCCGTCTTCCTTGTTGGTCATCCAGGGGCGTACCTCAAATTCAATGATTTTGCCCTGCTTCGGGTAATGGTAGGTCGAGGTGAGCACTTCGGGCGTTTCCTTGCAGTCGTTCCACAAAAACTTGCCCCCCGCCGAGGTGATCTTTTCGGGCAGCCCCACGTCCAGCCCCCACATGCACAGGTCGGTTTCGTGAATGCCCTGGTTGCCAATGTCGCCGTTGCCATAGTCCCAAAACCAGTGCCAGTTGTAGTGGACGTAGTTTTTGCTGAACTCCCGTGCCTGTGCTGGCCCCTGCCACAAGTCCCAGTTCAGCCCCTGCGGCACGGGCGAATTGCCCAGATTGCCAATGTCGGCCCGCCATTTATAGACCGTGCCGCGGGCCATATAGACCTTGCCGATCAGCCCGTCGCGGAGGTGCTGAATAGCCTCCTGAATGGCTACTGAGCTCCGCAACTGGACGCCATGCTGCACAATGCGGTTGTACTTGGCGGCGGCTTCCACCAGCTTCCGACCCTCGAACAGGTTATGACAGGCCGGTTTTTCTACGTATACGTCTTTACCCGCCTGACAGGCCCAGATGGCGGCCAGTGCGTGCCAGTGGTTGGGCGTGGCAATGCTCACCGCGTCGATGTCTTTGTCGTCATACACCTTCCGCAGGTCCTGTTCGCGTTTCACCTTGCGGTTCTGTTTCGCCTCGAACTCGGAAGCCGTTTTTTGCAGCACCACATCATCGACGTCGCAGAGCGTGGCTACCTCCACGTTGTCGAGTTTCGAAAAACCGGCCATGTGGTCTTTGCCACGTCCGTTGATGCCAATGACGGCTACGCGAAGCCGGTCATTCGCCCCAAAAGCATGAGCCGGAATAATGGTTGGCAGGCCAAGTACCGCCGTTCCCGCCGCCGCGGTCTGAATGAATGTGCGCCTTGATACAGGGATGTTTTTCATGGGTATAGAGGGGGTTAAGGGTTATAAATGAATTGGATGTTTCTGACACGTGTGGCTTCGCGCATCGTGCCCTTCGACAGGCTCAGGGTGACCACGACCTTGAATCAACTAGAGATGATTGCTTATTAGCCTGTCACCCTGAGCCTGTCGAAGGGCCACAAGCGCGAAGCCACATGCGTCAAACAAGTACATCTCATCAAAATCGCCCCACTGTCAGGCCACCATCAATTAGGAAGACCTGACCCGTGGAGTAAGGAAAACTGTTACTGGCAATGGCGGCAACGGCTCGGCCTACGTCGTCGGGGAGGCCCCAACGGGGTTGCAGGGTCAGGCCATCGGCAATCAGGCTGTCGTATTTAGTTGTCACGCCCGCTGTCATATCGGTTTTGATGATGCCGGGACGTACCTCATAGACCGGAATACCCGCCGCCCCCAACCGCACCGCAAACAATTGCGTCAGCATACTCAACCCCGCTTTCGAGATACAATAATCACCCCGGTTTACCGACGCCACCGCCGCCGAAACCGACGAGATGGTAATAATACTGCATTGATGCTCAGCGTCTTCTGCTTTCTGCTGAAGCATCCAGTTGGCTACGGACTGCGTCAGAAAATAGGGGCCTTTCAGGTTTGTATTCAGCACCTGATCAAAACTGGCTTCGGTGGCGTCGAGAATGTCAGCCCGGACGGTGGGGGCCATGCCCGCGTTGTTGACCAGCACGTTCAGCCGGCCAAAATGCCTTTTCACGTTAGCCAGAACCGTTGCCCGCGCTTCGGTATCGGCAATGCTGCCGGGGCAATACAACACCTCTGCACCCAACCCCCGCAGGTGGGTCAGCACCTCCGAAATGGCTGTTTCGGGACGGAGGCCGTTGATGGCAAGGTCGAAACCGGTCTGGGCCAGGTGTTCGGCAATACCAAGCCCAATCCCCCGGCTTCCACCCGTGATGAGGGCCACCGGGCGGCGTTCTGTCGGGCCGGTCCGCCGGTGCGGGCGTTCCGTTGGTATCATAGCGTCTCTTTGATGGCTTTCAACTGTTCGGCGTCGGGTAGTTTTTTGTACAACGGGTCGAGCGGGTAACAGCCTGATAGTAAACCGTTTCGGGGGGCGGTGGTGCAGTCGGAAAAGGTGCGGCAAATAAGGTTGCGCGTCAGCGATGCACCAGCGGCCATGTCGGCGGGCATGGTGGGGTAAGAAAGAACCATTCGCCCAAACCCCACGCTGTCGGCCATGCCGGTGCGGAGTACGTGTTGGGCCACGTTGGGCAGCCATTCCTGCAAATACGAATAGCCCGACCCGATGATGACCAATTCAGGGAAAGCCCGTTTCAGCTCAGCGGTCACGTCGATCTGCCGCTTCACGCCCAGCAGCGGATCTTCGGGCGGGAGGTACCCGTCGGAGGGCGGAAACAGGGCCGGGCGCATCAGGTGAGGGTTGTAATAAGGGCTGCCACCCGTAATGCAAATTAACTGAATACCAAGTGATTGGGCCAGTTCTAAAAACGCTTTTGGCTCATCCAGGTCCAGGCCCAACCCTGTTTCGCTGCCACCGAATGCAAACGGATAGGTGCCTGTTTGTTCGGGCTCACCCACATCGTTGGGACCTTTTTTGAAAGGCAGTAAATCGAACGCGCTGAGCCGGATACCCATCTCCAGCCCCGGCGCGGCCTGCCGAATGCCCGCCACGATGCTCCGCAAAAACCGGGTCCGGTTTTCGAAACTGCCGCCGTAACGTCCTTCCCGGTTTACGGCGCTCAGAAACTCGTGACCCAGGTAACCGTGACAATGTTTGATATCGACGAAATCATAGCCTGCCCGTTGCGCCAGCACCGCCGCCGACACATACTGGTCAATAATGGTATCGATAGCGTCGTCGGTAAGGACGGGGTAACTAGCGTCCATCCCGAACCGGGCGTTCAGGTAGGGGTGGGCGTAAAGAATCTGCGACTCAAATTTTTTGTGGCTGTTAGGCTTACAAAACCGCCCCGAATGGGTGAGTTGCAGGCCAATAAGCAGGTCGTCGGTACGGCCAAATTTGGCAGTATGCTTGGCCAATAACAGTTGACGCAGGTGGACAAACTCGTCGTAATTGTCCTCGCTGATAACCAACTGGTTAGGGTTCGCTTTGCCTTCGTGACACACCGCTACGGCCTCGCAACCAAAGAGTAGTTTAGCCCCGCTTTCGGCAAATTTCACCCAGCGGTTTCGGGTAAAATCCGAAGGCTTCCCGTCGGTGGTGCCGTCCCAACCCTCCATCGGTAAAATGCACAGGCTGTTTCCAATGCTCCTGCCCGATTTCAGCGTGATCGTCCGGTTGAACGGGCTGTCGCCGGGCGGCAGCAACGTATCGTCGAAAGGCAGGTCGATACCGTTGGTTTCCAGATAGCTAGCCAGGTCCGGGGCCGTTTTTAGCTGGGCCATCCGGGTAAATTTCGGTTTGTATTTTCCGCTCATGTTGGTTAGTTATGGACAGGTTTTTACGACAGGATTAAAGGGATTTTCTGGATTGACAGGATTTCTTTACTACTCTGGAGAAGATTAGCAGTGCACGAAAAATCCTGTTCATCTGGCCGTTGTCGCTTGGCTCCGCCGAGTGACGGATATCTGAGGGCCTCCGGCCCGTAGTTTGACGTTGAAAGGGCTTGCTTAGTTGTATTAAGTTCAAACTACGGGCCGGAGGCCCTCAGATATCCGTCACTCGGCGGAGCCAAGCGACAACGGGCAGTCATAAAAACCTGCCAAAAAAATCTTGTCAAAAAAACGTGTAATACAATCCCCCGTCGATGATGCGCTGCACGTACAGGGCTACTTCGCGGAGGTGGTAATCGCCCCACATGCTTGATTCTCCGTATGGGATTCTGCTGCCGTCGGGTATGTAGTCCCAGCCGTTGGGCCGGTGGTAGATGGAGTGGAGCAGCAGTCCCTGATGCTGCGAATTCAGGCTCAGGTACGGCTCATCCAGCAACGCATTGAGTACCGAAAGGCCAGCTTGCCAGTATTTTTCTCCGGCATTAACCAGCTCACTATCACTATTTTGGCTTTGCTGCGGTCTTTGTTTGAGGTAGTGGCCCAGCCGCAGTAGCCCCTGTGCGGCAATGGCCGCCGCTGAACTATCGACGGGTTCGTGGTCATTGAACGGGTCGGCGGGGCGGCTGAGGTAATCGCCTAGTTTATAGAGCATCGGCGCGCCGGTGTCCCAATACGGAATGCCGTCGGTAGGCGTATTGTCGAGGTAAAAATCGCAGGTGGCACGGGCGGCTTTCAGCATCATGGCCTCGAGCGATTCACGTCCGCCAAGGCCTGTCAGGTGGTCGTCGGGGATGATGGCGAGGGCTTCAAGTTCTTCGGCAAACCCGCACATCGCCCAGGCCAGTCCGCGGGTCCAGGTACTGAAACCGGTGTAGCCCTGCTGCGAATTGGGGCAGCGGTATTGCCCGTCGTTGACGTTGAAAATGCTCTCGTGGGCGGTCCGTCCCCAGACATCGTAGCTATCGCGCCCGTTGCCATAATAAACCGAAAAGTTGGCCGTCGCCCGGATATGGCCTATAGCCCGTTCCAGCAGGTTGATGCGCTTGTCGCCTTCACCCTGAAAGGTGTGCCCCAGCAAATAACTGACTATCAACGATCTGCACGAACGGATGGTGTCGACAAAAAGCGAGTGCGGACCATTGAACGAATAGATAAATCCCCCAGGCGTCCCTGCCGCAGAATCGCCTGCACCGCCGTTGACAATCGTTGTCCAGCGGCTGGCCTGCACGGCACCCGAAATTTTGAGGGCCAGTTCATAGAAATTGGCCTCCCAGTCGTTGTGCGGCGTTTTGCCTTCGCGCATGAGCCGCAGCAGGTTGCCGTAGGTGCTCACGTTGTTGAACCCGTGGTCATGCACCCCCGTGTGGCTCACGTGCGGGGCCATCAGTTCCAGCGTTTTCCGACGACCCAGTTCCAGAAACTCTATCTCGCCGGTGGCATCGAACTGGAGAATGGCGGACCCAAACTGAAACCCCTGCGTCCATTCGGTCCAGCCGCGGGTAGTGTATTTTCCCCCAACAGTAAACACCGGCGAGCCATTGGCCGGGTCATACTGCTCATTGATAAGCCGGATTTTTTGGGCCGAAACCGCCCAAAATCGCTGGAGTTTGGTACGTAACTGATTTGGCTGGAGCGTGGTATCAACAGAAATCATGCGGGGAGGAAGGTAGTCAACGCCCAAAACCAGCCGCTTCGCTGTTTCTACCTTTCATACGGTGTGGTGTAGGTGCATGGTGGCATAGCTTTGCACCGGTTTTGTCATCCCGACGTGAGGAGGGATCTACTTTCCTATCTCACAATATGCCTGAAGGAAAGTAGATCCCTCCTCACGTCGGGATGACAAAACCGGTGCAAAGCCACAACCCCTCATCCATTACACGACCATGCTCTCATCCCCCTTCACTTCACCGAAAACTGCTTCGGCGGCATCCGGTGGTGGGTGGCCTGCTCGTAGCCATAAGTGAGGCGGATCAGTGTGGGTTCGTCGAAAAGGCGACCCAGAAACTGGAGGCCAGCGGGTAGGTTGCCGGCGGTGTAGCCCATCGGAATAGTGAACGCGGGTAGGCCGGTGGCGGGCGCAACGAGTTGACTGTTATCGCCTTTGTAGCCCTTGTCATCACCCACCAGCGCGGGCGGGTAATTCCACGACGGGTAGATCAGGGCATCGACGTGAAGGCGGTTCATTTCGGCTTCCACGGCGTTGCGGTAGGCAATGCGGAGTGGGTCGGTGAAGGCGTCGCCGCAGGGAATGTCGGGGTGGGTGGCGCGGCCCGTGTGGGTTTGTTGGTAGGTGAGCCGGTCGCGCACAAGGGGCGAAAAACCACCCACCCGAATCACGTCTTCGAGCGTTTTTAGTGTGTCGCGTTTCACAAATATGCGCAGGTAATTCTCCAGATCGGCCCGGAAATCGGCGCACCACTGATTGGCCCGGAGCGAGTCGAAATTGGGGATGGTAACGTCGACTACGGTGGCCCCGGCGCGGGTTAAATCGGCCACGGCAGCGTCGAAAAGGGCTTTTATTTCCGGGTGAATGTTTTGTCGACCAACTGCCGCATGATGCCGATGCGGCTCCCCTTCAGGCCGTCTTTCTTCAGAAACTGGCCCAAATTTTTGGGCATTTTCCCCTGGCTGCGCTTCGTAATCGGATCGTTGGGATCGTAGCCCGCCGTGAGTTCCAGCAGCCGGGTGGCGTCTTCCACGGTGCGGCACATCGGCCCGCCCACGTCGTTACGGGTGTACAAGGGAATGATGCCATAGCGACTCACCAGCCCCAGCGACGTGCGAAACCCCACCAGCGCATTGTGCGACGACGGTCCCCGGATGGAATTGCCCGTGTCGGACCCCAGGCCAACCGTGCCCAGATTAGCCGCCACCGCTGCTGCCGTACCCCCGCTCGACCCGGCGGGTACGTGGGCCAGGTTATACGGATTCAGCGTTTCGCCGCCCATCGAACTCTGCGAATGCATGGGGGTAAAGGCCCACTCGGCCATGTTGGCTTTCGCCAGAATAATAGCCCCCGCTTCGCGCAGTTTCCGTACCTGCCAGGCATCTTCGGTAGGTTCAAATCCGCGCAAGGCCACCGAGCCGCCCGTTGTTTGCAGGCCCTTGGTGTTGAAATTATCTTTCACAATAACCGGAATACCGTGTAGGGGACGCAGTTTGCCCGTTTTCCGAAACTCAGCATCCAGCGCACGAGCCGTGGCAATGGCCTCTGGGTTGACCAGAATAATCGAGTTCAGTTTCGTGGGTTGATCAAGCGTTCGTATCCGGTCGAGGTAGCTATTGACCAACTGCTCGCTCGTCAGCGACCCGCTGCGGAAGGCCCGGTGAACGTCGGCGATGGTGGTTTCGATTATGTCGAAATTACCACCCATTGGCTGGGTGGCTTTGGGCTGTGCCCGAACCAGCATGGCAAATAAAATAAGCGCGGCTGCGCCAAACCAACGGAGACGTGATACCATACGAAAGTTGAGTAAGTTGATCGTATGGTAAAAATAGCCAGAAGTCTGTGCTGTCAGGTTGGGAAGGCGCATCATTCCGGCCTGACAGCACAGCGGTGTATGCTAACGCGTTGGGGTAATCACGCCTTTGTCCAGCAACGAGAGTTTATCGCCCTGTTGCGAGATGCCCGTTATTTCCAGTACATGATTGGCCAGTATGAATGTGTAGCCCGGCTGAAAACTGCCCTGGCTTAGTAGCTTGTTAACGGGCTTACCAGCTTCGCGTAGTTCAACAGTGACGTTATGTGTGTTGTATGGCAAACCGGGTACGGTCGTCACCAGCACGTCTACGGATTCGCCAAGTACCGACGTGGTCGCTTTTCGGTACTCGTTGGCCAGCAACGACAGGTGAAATCGGTTTTGCTCCGGATCCGGGTATGTCCAGCCTGTGTTGTAGGGAATGGGTTTGACAGACACCGTTCGCTGCACAATCTGCTGACCATCAAACGCCTCTACGGATACCAGCACAGCGGGCAACGTATCGAAAACAGCGTGAATGCTGTTGTCATAAAAACCATTGACCTGCTTCGGAATCTGGGGCAGGGTCATGGGGTAGGTAAACGCCCGGTCGTCGCCAAAGTCGTGGTTGTTGTTGGCGTCTACGATCAATACGCGTTGCCCCGCCGTGTTTGTCCCCACCAGCGTATTGATCTGATGACGAAGGGGTTTACGGCTGAGGTATGTAGTGTCCTGCCCTAAACCCTGTTTCGTCTTTTCCCACTCGGACTGGCTTATGTTGCCCCGTAAAAAAGAAGCATAGGATGCCTGCCCCCGAACGGTATTGGCTGTGCGCAATACTTTCTCAACCAAATTGCCCGGTACCCCGCGGAATGCCGATAGATCAGTGGACTGTCCGGTGCCGACCTGACTATAAAGTGTTGGATGTTTTGTGTTGACCACCTCAAGTGGAACTGTAATGGTTGTCTGAGCTATCACCGGGCCAGACAGCAGCAAAAAAGCGAAAAGGGTTTTCATAAGACAGACGTTTACTAACCAGATGTTTTTATAAATGTCCGTATATAATTGATTAGCAGGCAATAGGTTAACCTATTTTAACTAATTGTCAAAAAAGGGCACACAACATGCTGGGCAGACTCGCTTTTACCCGAATGCACTACTTTTATACCCCTATTATTTTCTCCCAAAAGCACAATGAAAAACGTCCTTGTACTGATCACACTGCTCGTGCTGTCCCTTGCCAGTGCCAACGCCCAGACCTTTCGTGGCCTCGAAAAATCACCGATGGCCATGGCCTATTACCCCGACAACTACGCCCATGACCGCAAATTTGCGCCCGCCAAAATAGGCACCGATAAACTGGCCGTGCGGGTGACGTACAGCCGTCCGGCGAAGAATGGACGCGAGGTGTTTGGTAAACTGGTTCCCTACGGCAAAGTGTGGCGGGCGGGTGCCAATGAAGCCCCGGAGATCAAATTTTATCAGGACGTAACCATTGGCGGCAAGAAACTCAAGGCCGGTAACTACGCCATGCTCGTGTTGCCCACCGAGAAAGAATGGACCATCATTTTCAGCTCTGACCTTGACCAGTGGGGTGCTTATAGCTACAATGAATCCCTCGACGTGGCCCGTGTCACGGTGCCGGTGCAAAAATCAGACGCGGTGATTGAGAATTTCGGTATTCAGTTTGCCAAAAAAGACGCCAAAACAGCTATGATGAACATAGGCTGGGACAACACAATGGTTTCCGTGCCGATGGAGTTGTAAGCTGGCAAAAGCGCGGTAAAAAGGTTGGTGCGCTTGTGTGCAGCTAGCCAATGGTTAGCCTTTCTGAACGACCTTCCGTATTTTTGTACTTTCCAAAGAAATAAAGCCGGACAGGAGTTTGCCATTACTGTCTGTAAACTGTAATCTATTTTATGCAAACGTCAACGTACGTACCGTATAAGGTCGCCGACATTGCGCTGGCCGAGTGGGGCCGCAAAGAAATTCGCCTCGCCGAGGCCGAAATGCCGGGCCTGATGAGCCTGCGGACCGAATTCGGTCCAAGCCAGCCGCTGAAAGGTGCCCGCATTGCCGGGTGTCTGCACATGACTATCCAGACCGCCGTACTCATCGAAACCCTGGTGGCCCTCGGTGCCGACGTTACCTGGTCGTCGTGTAACATTTTCTCGACGCAGGACCACGCCGCTGCGGCCATTGCTGCCGCCGGTATTCCGGTCTACGCCTGGAAGGGCATGAACGAAGAAGAGTTCAACTGGTGCATCGAGCAGACGCTATTTTTCGGCGAAGACCGGCAACCGCTAAACATGATTCTCGACGATGGTGGCGACCTCACCAACATGGTGTTCGACGTGTATCCCGAACTGATTGGCGGCATCAAAGGCCTCTCGGAAGAGACTACTACGGGGGTTCACCGCCTGTATGAGCGCATGAAAAACGGTACGCTTCACCTGCCCGCCATCAACGTCAACGACTCGGTAACGAAGTCGAAATTTGACAACAAATACGGTTGCCGCGAGTCGCTGGTCGATGCCATCCGTCGCGCAACCGACCTGATGCTGGCCGGTAAAGTGGCCGTTGTGGCTGGCTACGGCGACGTCGGCAAAGGCTCTGCCGAATCACTCCGGGGAGCAGGTTGCCGCGTGCTGGTCACTGAAATTGACCCGATATGCGCCCTGCAGGCGGCTATGGACGGGTATGAAGTGGTACCGATGGACGAGGCCGTAACCCGCGCCAACATCTTCGTAACGGCTACCGGCAACGTGCGGATCATCAAAGACCGTCACTTCAAAGCCATGCGCGACAAGTCGGTGGTGTGTAACATCGGCCACTTCGACAATGAGATCGATATGGCGTGGCTGAATGAGAACTACGGCCACAGCAAGAGCCAGATCAAGCCGCAGGTAGATATGTACGAGATCGACGGCAAAGAGGTCATCGTACTGGCTGAAGGCCGGTTGGTGAACCTGGGTTGCGCCATGGGCCACCCATCCTTCGTGATGTCGTGCTCCTTCTCGAACCAGACCCTGGCGCAACTTGAACTGTGGGAGAACGCCGACAAGTACGAAAACAAGGTATACGTCCTGCCCAAAAAGCTCGACGAAAAAGTGGCTGCCATGCACCTTGCCCACGTAGGCGCCCGCCTGGAGCCGCTGGAGCAGGAGCAAGCCGACTACATCGGCGTACAGGTATCAGGTCCGTTCAAGTCGGAGATGTACCGGTACTAGAAATAAGAGATAAGAAGTAAGAGTCAAGAAACAAGAAAGACGCTGCTACATTCCGTTGAGGTCTGCGGCAGCGTCTTTCTTGTTTCTTGACTCTTACTTCTTATCTCTTATTAATCCCTGTTACGGCCGCCAAACAGGATGCTGGCGTAATAGAGCAACGTACCCAGCGAAGCCAGTGCGGCTACCACATAGGTCATGGCGGCCCAGTGGAGGCCATCTTTGGCCATTTCGTGTTCGCGGGCGGTTACGATGCCCCGGCTGTCGATCCAGGCAAGCGCGCGTTTGCTGGCGTCGAATTCAACGGGCAGCGTGATGAAGGAGAACAGCGTCGTGAGCGCAAACAGACCCACGCCGATGGCCAGCGGCAATAACGTAGTCTGAATCAGCAGGATACCGGCCAAAAGCACCCATTGCAAATACCGCGATGACACGCTCACAAACGGCACAATCGCCGACCGCAACTGCAAGGGTGCGTAGGCTACTTTGTGTTGCACAGCATGGCCGCATTCGTGCGCCGCTACTGCCGCCGACATAATGCTGCGGCCCGCGTACACGTCGGGCGAGAGGTTAACGGTCTTGTCCTGAGGGTTATAGTGGTCGGTCAACTGCCCATCTACAGATAGTACGCGGACGTCATAGATACCGTTTTCGTTTAGCATCTTCTGCGCCACTTCAGCCCCGGTAAGGCCACTGGCAAGGGCAATCTGTGAGTATTCTGTGAATTTGCTCCGTAGCCGCCACTGAATGTACATGCTGGCGAGCATGGGGATAATAATGAGCAAAAAGGGACTGTTCATGGTTTTTGTTTCGGTGTTCGAGCGGTTGGTTTAGTACAGCAACCTGTACATAAAACAATGTGTTGACCAAAAATGTCTCACCGGTCCCTCCATTCATCCCGACCTTTCACCACTAGTCACCCCCATAGGCCGCCACGATTTTCTGGATTAGAGAGCTGGTTGAATAACCGGGCACGAGGGCCACAGTCTGCACCGAACCGCCCCGCGCAAGCACCACATCGGCCCCCACAATGGTGTCAACCGTGTAATCGTCGCCTTTCACCAGAATGTCGGGCTGAACAGCGGTAATGAGTTCCAGCGGCGTAGGTTCGTCGAAGAGCATGACGAGGTCAACAAACTCTAGCGCGGCCATGAGCCGGGCGCGGGCGTTTTCGTTCACTACGGGCCGCAGGGGGCCTTTTATACACGAAACAGACGCATCGGTGTTCAGGCCCAGTACAAGCGCATCACCCAGGGCGCGGGCTTTTTCGAGGTAGTCGATGTGGCCCAGATGCACAATGTCGAAGCAGCCGTTGGTAAAGACCACGCGCTTGCCCTCGCGGTGCCATTGCGCCACCTGCTCAACCGCCTCAGCACGAGAGCGAATTTTATCGGCGGTCATAAGCTGATAGCGTTGGTGTCAGCCACAGAATTGGTTTGTTTGCGCCGGTTAAGCACAATCAAAAACGCAATGCCACCAAAGACAATGGTGACGGCCCACTGCGAGAGTAGCATGAGCGTAGCCAGCGTCTGGCCGTCCTGTTTGGTTAGCCCGTATAAAGCCAATGCCGAGCCGACCATGATATTGAACGCGCCCAGCCCACCCTGCGTAGGAGCCGCCATGCCAATGCTGCCCATCATCAGGATCGTGAGGCCCGCCAGCAACCCCAGCCCGACGGTTTGTGGCATGGCAAAAAACAGCACGTAGGTAGACAGGTAATATAGCAGCCAGATCAGCAGCGTATAGACCACAAACAGGCCCGGCTGACGTAGCTTCCGTACGCTCAGCAGCCCGTCTATGAGGCCCAGCACGAAGGTTTCTACTTTGGCAAACAAGGCATTTTTGCGTAACGCTTCTTTGTACTTGTTGTACAGAAACCACGTTACCACGGCCCCCGCCACGCCCACGGCCAGTAGCAAATAAAGGCCTGTACGGCTTCCATTGCCCCCTTTTTGGGCAAACAGACCAAATACCAGATCGCTGATACGGTCAAATTCCAGTACCAGCGTGAGACCGATAACCACGACCAGCATGACCACGTCGAAAATGCGTTCGGCCACCACCGTGCCCAGGCTAACGTTGACGGGCACACCCTCCAGTCGGTTCATGGTACCGCAACGGGTTACCTCGCCCATGCGCGGCACCAGCAGGTTGGCAAAGTAATTGGTCAGCACCGACAGCATGGTGTTGGCGGACGTTGGCCGATGGCCTGCTACGGGTTCAAGCAACATGCCCCAGCGCAGGCCACGTACCCAGTGTGCCACCAGCAGAATAGCGGCATACACACCAACCCAAACCCAGTTAGCCTGCCCAATGGCAGCAAACATGGCCTCAAGGTCGATGTCTTTAAACACAAACCAAAGCAGCCCCCCCGCCACGGCCAGGGAAATAACGTAGGTAAGGATGTTTTTCATGGGAAGGAAATTCAATGTCTAAAGTTTAAGGTTCAACGTTGCTTCGCGCTCAGGGTGTAACGTGCGAAGCAACGTTGAACCTTAAACTTTAGACGTTGAACCTAAAGTTTTATCCCCTTGCGGCCTGACCACCTGTTACAAGGCGGTTGTTATCGTCGGGGAAGACCACGAGGGGTTTGTGAGTTTTCGCCTCTTCGGGTGTGAGCTGGCAATAGGCGATGATAATAATCACGTCGCCGGGTTGGGCGCGGCGGGCGGCGGCCCCGTTGAGGCAGATAATGCCTGTGCCCCGTTCGCCGGTGATGACGTAGGTAATGAGGCGTTCGCCGTTGTTGTTGTTCACAATATGCACCTGCTCGTTTTCCTGCAACCCGGCAGCATCCATCAGATCTTCGTCGATGGTGATGCTACCCACGTAGTTGAGTTCGGCCTGCGTGACCTTCACGCGGTGCAACTTGGCTTTCATTAAGGTAAGCAACATGGTATTTAGTTGATGATGGCAAAAGTAGGGCTTGCCCTGTGCCCCACAAAACAAGGGCCGGTTTGGTAACGTTCGGCTGGGTTGTGTTGGGGGGACTACACTATAATGGCACAGTATGCGTCATAAACCACGCTCGGCACTCGTCCAGGCTCGATTCGCCGGAGGCTACTTTGATGATAAAATCGTAGAGATCATCCTGCGGCAACGCACGATTTAATCGCTTGCCGTTTAATTTCAGGAATGCAAGCGCGGCTTCTAAACCGGTGCGCTTGTTCCCATCTGAAAAGATATGATTGCCGATAATATTGAAACAATACACTGCTGCTTTGTCAGCCAGGGTCGGGTACATGGGTTCACCAAACAGGTCCGCCTGAACAGCTTCAATTAAAAAGTCAAGATTTTCTTCGTGTAGAAAATTGTAGGGCGGCATGAAATTACCTCCATGCTCTGCTACCGTACGCCGATTTATGAAGGCAATATCATCTTTGTCTAGATAGATCATGCCAACTTCCTGAATACAGTTTCATACTCAGCGAAATCTTGTGCAACGATACGCTCTAATTTCTGCCGTTTCGTCTCTTTCAATACATCCGCTACCTCTGCCATCAGTGTGCTGACAAACTCAGGCTCACTAACAGCCATTTCTTTCAATGACTTCCGAATTAGCTCCTTATCGACGATGGCCTCCATACAACTATTAATTAATGTATTCAATCTACGCAACACGATCTGATTCTCAAAAGTTGACTCTCAAAACGGTACCACCACTTTCAGGCTTACGTTGCGACCCATGTTGAACACACCTACGCGGCCCGTGGCGTTATTGGCGTCGAGGTATTTGAGACGGCTTTGGTGGGCCTGGTAAATTACGTCGAAGAGGTTCGTGGCTGAGACGTAAACTGAAAACAGTGTTCGTTTAGCATTGCTGGTGACGTCGCCGCCTGCGCCGAGGTGTACCAGCGTGTAGCCGGGGGTGGCCGTTTCGGTATTCGAGGCCGCCAGAAAACGGTCCTGACGTTGGGTGATTTCCAGGTCCAGCGTGGCATACAGGTTGCGAAAGCGGTTGCCCCATCGGTCACGGCTGAGACGTAGTTGCGTTACCCAGCGGGGGGCGGGCATGAAGGGCAGAAACTGGGCATCATCTGTTGTGGCCGAGAGGTTGCGCCCAAACACCGCCGAATAGGTCTGCGTCAGCGAAAACCACCGCGCTGCTGCCGGATTATACGTCACGGTGCCTTCCAGTCCCTGCAACCGGGCATCGCCCTGGGCGTAGCGGAAAACAGGTATGCTGCCCTGGTAGAGCGAATCGGTGCCCGCCCGGTTCAGCACCCGCTCCGAATAGATGTAGTGCCCAATGCTATTCTGAAACAAACTCACATCGGCGTACCAGTTGCGGCTTTCGTAGGTGAGGCCCACGTCGCCCTGATAGGCCACTTCCGGCACGGCGTCGGTCTTGCCGATCTCGTAGCGGAACGTACCCGCATGCACCCCGTTCGATGACAACTCCGGGACGGTAGGCGCCCGGAACCCGCGCGACAGGTTAGCCCGGATGTTTAGCTTTTCGGTCAGGGAATACACCGCGCCCAGGCTGGCCGATACGTTGCGGTAGGTTTTGTCGACACCCGCAAATCGCTCTGAATTAGGCCCCTGCGGACGAACCTGAAAAGCACCGTCGGCGTCGATGTAGAGTTTGTTGATGCCCAACAGCCGGATGTCGTAGCGTAGCCCCCCGCTGATTTTCAACGGGCCAATGGATTTTTTGGCAAACCCGAACACGCCATTATCAAAGAGTGTATAATTAGGATACAGCGCCTGATAGCCTTGATTGTCAAGCGATTGTAACATGCCATTGCTGCCCGTAGTGATCTCCCAGTTGCGGCATACGGGTAGGTTATACCGAACGTCGTAGTAGTTGGTATGGAGCAACAAACCCAGCTGCGCCTGAAAAGGGCGGGCTACATCGGCAAATTCGTCGCGGTTGTTGCGGGCGTAGCTGATGTTGAGGGTGAGCGACCCGCCGTTTTTAAACTGGAGCAGGTTATTGAGCGACAGCTTGCCGTTGATGAGGTGCTGCGAGTTGTAAGGCAAAAACGCCCGGCTGTTCAGTTCGTCGTCCGTTACGGGGCGGTCCCTGGCTGAGCCATCAGGTAAGAGAGTTGGGGTGGTAAACCGGCCTGTTTGGGTGTCGCGGGTGCCGTTGATGATGTTGAAGCGTTGCTCGGTGCGCAGGAAGTATAGCCGCGAATAGCCCCACCGTTTGTTTAGCCCAATATACCCACTGATGTCGAACAGGTCGGCGTAATTCGACGAGAAAACGCGCCCGTCGGCCCGATTCTGGTAATTATTGGTCGATTTAGTCGATAGCGTGGTTAGCCAGACAAACCCGTTTTGGTTGCCCGCCGCCTGCACTGATAGCCCCAGCAGGTTGTGGTTGGTTTGGTAGTTGGTCAGCACCCGCCCCCGTACTTTACCTTCTTCTACCGGTCGCGGCGACAGGGCCGTAACCACGCCCCCCAGCCCGTCGGAGCCGTAGATGAGACTGCCCGCCCCCCGGATGATCTCGTAGCGGTCTACCGAATATTCGTCCAGTTGAATGCTGTGTTCTTCTCCCCACTGGTTGTCTTCCTGCCGGATACCGTCGTGCATGGTGATGACCCGATTGAACCCCAACCCCCGGATGATGGGCTTACTAAGCCCCGCACCCGTCGTGACCTGCGACATGCCGGGCATTTTGGCTACCGCGTCGATCAGGTTAGTCGAGCTTTGCTGCATGAGCCGCAACTGCGACATGGCTGCAATAGGCACCGGACTGTCGCGGATGATTGTCTTGGTCGCCGCCCCCGATACAATGACCTCTTCGAGCATCTGAGCGGCGTTTTCCATCACAAAATCCTGGGTGGTGGCTTCCGAAACGGTCACAGCGCGTACCAGCGTTTTGTGCGAAATGTAGCTCACCTGCACTGTAAATGTTCCGGTAGGCAGGTTAGTGAGCCGATAGGTACCGTCGGTAAGGGTGGTGGCCCCCAGCCGCAGGTCGGGCAGGTAGATGGCAGCACCAATAACGGCCTCACCCGATTCGCTGTGGGTAACGCGACCCGACAAGCTATTTTGGGCAAAGCAGGCAAGGATAGACAGCCCATGACAGGCCATCAGCACGAAGAGTTTTTTCATGGATGGAACTACGTTGGTGAAATTAACCTATTGACATACAACAGATTACACCAATGGAGGTCCCCTGTGTGAGAAATATACGAACGTGTGTATTAATTTCCCCGTAGCTGGCACTGTTGTCTGTTTGGTAGGCCAGCTATAAACTACATCCGGTATAAATTGAAATGTAGCTACTTCATAAAACAAGTAGGGTGTGTGGGCAACGGCATCCAGCCAGATGAGTTCCTGCTTGCTGTGATCAAGCGGCTGAATTGGCCCCGGTGCTTTAGGTAAAAATGGGTGAGCATGAACCACCAGCGTGCCATCGGGCAGCCGATGCGCATGGCGGAACACCACAGCGTTGGTCAGCATGAAGAGCTGAACCAGCAGCAGCAGGCGGGCAATGGCAACGCGATGGAAAAGTACGTGATTCATTAGTAACGCAAAAGTAAGTATGATCCCTATCGGAATGGGGGCCGTTTAAGCGAAGATTGATCAAGTAACTTATATTAAAATTATGTATTCATAGCGGAGGTTTACAAAAAAGGTTGAGTAGTTTCCTATTAAAATTTAGTCAAAGACAACATATTGAGCAGGCGGTTGTTGTTTTAGTATTAAGTCAAGATTAACTTTGATCGCGTTGAGACAATCTATCGTAACTGACCTGGCATGACATTTGTACTGAGGATAATTGACCACAACTTCTACAGTTGTCTAGCCCGTAAAACTAACTAAGAGATGAAGACGATTCGGTTCTATATGATCCTACAATGGGTACTGTTTCTGCCCGTTATTTTGCCCCTTTGCATGGTATTTGGCGCTTTGCGCGGTGCTGTTCTGATGGCCGAGCGTGTCATTGAGCAGATGGGTACAGACATTAGTTACAAAGCGGCCAATCAGTCTGCGCAGTCAGAAGCCAAAGCAGGTTGGTAATTGCTCTGTCACGGCTAAAACCGGTACGATAATTGAGGCAAAGAGGCGCGCGATCCAGAAGGTCGCGCGCCTCTTTGCTTGATACTAGTAGGTGGCCATTTCTGGTTCAATCTGTTGCGCCCAGGCATGAATACCACCTTCCAGGTTGTAAAGATTGGTGTAACCCCCCTGCGTGTAAAGGTAGTTGGCCACGTTGGCGCTACGGATGCCGTGATGACAATACACCACCACAGGCCTGTCTGTTGGTATGCGCTTGCGGTTGGATGAAGTAGCCGCAATCAAACCCACCGGAATAAGCACCGCACCATCCAGATGGCACAGGTCGTATTCTTCGCGTTCCCGTACATCGAGCAGAAAAATATCCTCACCCTGCGCCAGCCGGTCGGCTAACTCTCTGGCATTTATTAGCTTGGGAGCCTCCGTAGCCGATTTGGCGGGCAGTGTCCGTTTAGCCAGGCCAGCAGTTGCCAGTTCATAGGCGTCAGCGCGGCGGCGCAGGCGGATGGTTTGACTACTGTGAGTGAGCAGGTCGGTAATGAGGAGTTTCTCGGTCAGGGGTTCGCCAATGCCGGTAAGTAATTTCAGCACTTCAGTAGCCTGATACGTACCAATCACACCTGGTAAAACACCCAGTACACCTGTTTCGGCGCAGTTTGGTATTTCCATCTGGCTTGGCTCTTCAGGAAAAACGCAACGATACGTAGGACCACGATCACCACTGGGCAGCGGGGCGTTGAAAATAGCCACCTGCCCTTCGTAGCGGTGAATGGCCCCGTACACAAATGGTTTGTCGAGTGTAACGCAATGGTCGTTAATGAGGTAACGTACACCGAAATTGTCTGTACAATCAATCACCACATCATATGCATTGATCAGCGCGCGGGCATTGCCGGCGTCGAGAGCCTGTACGTGGGCGTCGAAGCGCAGTTCAGGGTTGATGCGTTGCAGATGCCCCACGGCCACTTTTGCTTTGGGTTGCCCCACATCGCCGGTGGTATAGAGAACCTGACGCTGCAGGTTGCTGAGATCCACTACATCGGGGTCTACCACACCGATGCGTCCTACGCCCGCCGCCGTCAGGTAAAGCAACACAGGGCAGCCAAGGCCCCCGGCACCAACGACTAGTACACTGGCATTTTTGACGACAAGTTGTCCTTCGACGCCCCACTCGGGTAGCTTAAGGTGCTTTTGGTAACGGGTTTGTTCAGAGGGTGTCAGCATGGTGGTAGGAAAACAAACTGTTCAATGAACGTAAAATTGCCTTAATTATCTCGCCTACCGAATAACTATTTTTTGGGGGGTAGCGCGGTTATGGTAGCTAACGCAGCAGCCCCCATTCGCGGCTAACGAATGGGGGCTGTCAGCGCTGTTACTCAAGGTGATCAGAACCCCAAACCAAGGGCAAAGCCGCGCACCGTTGGGTTGCCGGGTAGCACAGCACCCGCCGTGGCCGAACCGTTGGTTAGGTTCACCGAGTATATCCGGGTAGTGCCTCCCACCCGCAACAGTGCATAGGCTATGCCCGACGTGCCGCCAATGTCGAATCCGTTGGCTGCTTCGGCCGTTAGGCCCAGCGAACCTACGGTTACCAGTGTACCAGCGTTGGGTGGGTTCTGTTGCACCAACATGGCCATGGCTCCCTGATTGTCAATGCCATACAATGTAGTGGTGGTGGCCCCGGCAAAGTTATTTGTATAGGCTGCCCCTGTCACGTTTGGTGTTCCCGGATTCAAATTACCGTCGGTGGCGGCAATGGTGCCATCATTTGGATTAAGACGCAGATTTTGCCCGGTGTTGGTTACCAGTCGAATTCTGTCTACAGTGGGGTTGAAATCAAAACCGGCATCGGTCCCTGAAAGCAGTGTACTGAATTGTGAACCCACTGCCGTAGCAGCGCCATTCGATGTGTTGATGGTGTATAACCGACTAGTACTGCCGACGGCATAAAGCTGTCCATTGGCCGGACGGAAATCAATGCCATACAGTGTCTCGCCCGATTGCAAACCTGAGAGTGGCTTCGCTAGTGGGGTTGGACTCATTGGATTGAAGATCAATAGGTTCGACGAGCCATCAATGGCGTAGGCAACAGGGTCGGTGGGGATAGCCAACCCGATAATGGTGCTTGTCAGGTCGCCCAGTTTCTGCAAACGGCCTGTGGTCAGGTTAATTTGCTGTAACTCTGGTTTACCGCCAAAAATGACCGCCACCAGTCCCGTTCCGTTGGGGGCAATGTCGAAACCAGCAGCACCCGTGATGTCTAAGCCTAGTGGGCCTACGCTCGTGAGCGTACCGTTGTTGGGCGGGTTCTGGATGTAGAGGCGGTCGGTGGCGGGGTCAATGTCGTAGAGGGTAGTGGTGGTGGCACCAGCCTGATTGTTGGTGTAGGCCACTTCCGAAATCATGGCCCCGGCAGCACCGTTGATGGCCCCGTCGGTGGCGGCCACGGTACCCGTTTCTGGGTTAAGCCGCAGGTCCTGCCCGGTGGTGGTCACAAGCCGGAGCCGATCTACGGTAGGGTTGAAGTCGATGCCTACCACAGCACCGGAAATAGCTGGTGAGAACGGGGCGGTGCCAATGGCGCGGGCGGCAGCGGTGGCGGTGTTGATAACCACCAGGCGGCTTTGGTTAGTTACGCCATAAAGCTGTCCTGTTGCCGGACGGAAGTCAATCGACAATACGCGTTCGTCGGTCTGAAGACCGGTGATACCCATGGTGGCCTGTGGAGCCATGGTGTTTCTGATCGACAGCCGGATAAGTTGGTTGCCATCGTTGAGAGCATAAACGGTGGCATCGGGCAGGGTCTGGGGGTCGGGGACCATGCGGTGGTCCTGGCAGGCGTTGAGCAATAGAAAAACCCCGGTGGCCAGTAAACTGGCTAAAAAACGGAGTGGTGTCAGGGAGCGCATAGTCGTAGGCTTTTTCGGTTTGAAACAGTAAGCACCGTCTACAGACGGGCGGCACTGAACCATACGGCGTTACGGCCTGACTGGATGTTGCTGATTAAAAAGAAATTAAAGCATAGAGTTGGAAAATTATTCAGCGGCCGAGGCCTCGGCCGCTGGCGTAAGAGCTAGGTTGTTAGCTCGGTAGATGAGCATGCACGAAGAGCCTCTATCTTTGAGTATTCGTCTAACAAGCCCACTGTGCTATGCCCGCCCTGACTGCCGATCTGAAACGTGCCGTTGTCGAAATGCCCGAAAAAGAGAAAGACAAACTCCTGATTCGGCTCATCAGCAAAGATCCAATCTTAACAGAAAAACTTGATTATGAGTTGGTTGAAGGAAAAACTACCCTCGACCACCGCCGTCAGCTTATTCGTGATCTTACCAACCGGACGGCTAAGCTGGACCCTGATACGGCGGGCTGGCTGATGATGGATATGCGCACCGTGAGTGGCTACATTACCCGCCATGTGAAAGTGACCAAAGACACCTACGGCGACGTTGATCTTACCCTGCACATGCTTACGGCTTTTCTGGATAACCACGCCAACCTGTTGAAAACGCTGAATGGCCGAACCGAGAAATGCGCTCAATATGTAGCCAAGCGCACCGACATGTTGCTGAAGAAGCTCAACAAACTGGACCCTGACTATTTCATGGAATTTGAGGACGATGTAAACCGGCTCCTGCGCCACATGCATACCGGCGCGCTGGCCCATTTTGCCAAAATGCTGGCCCTACCCAAGACGTGGGGAGGCTGATTTTAATGTACAATGAACAATAATGTACGATGAACGATGTACAATGAATAATGTATAGTCGGTCCGCCGATGCGGTACAATGGGCGTTAACGAACAGCTTCTCGCTCGAAATATGCCGGATGCGAAGACCATTGTTCATTGTTCATTGTACATTATTATTCATTACATGGAAACCGTACTTATCACCGGGGGGACCGGTACAATTGGCCGTCGCCTCACTCAATTGCTGCAGGAACAGGGTTATGCCGTTAGCCTGCTCAGCCGGTCGCCGAAACCGCAGCCGGGTGTGACCACCTACGCCTGGGACGTAGATGCAGGTGAATTGGACCCGCGCGCGCTCGAAAACGCCGACCATATTGTGCATCTGGCCGGGGCGGGCATTGCCGACGGACGCTGGACCGACGCCCGTAAACGCGAGATTATCGACAGCCGCACTCGCTCAACAGAACTGCTGGCCGAGGCCCTTCGCAATACTAAACACCACGTAAAAAGTTTCATAAGTTCTTCGGCCATAGGCTATTACGGCGGAGACACCGGCGACAGGCCCATGTCGGAACATAGCGCGGCTGGTACTGATTTCCTGGCCAAAGTGACCCGGGCCTGGGAACGGTCCGTAGAGCCCATCGAGGCAATGGGTATTCGTACGGTGCGTATCCGTACAGGCGTAGTGCTGACCATGGAAGGTGGTGCGTTGCCCAAACTGGTGCAGCCTGTCCGGCTTGGCGCGGGCGCGCCCATTGGCACGGGGCAGCAGTACATTTCCTGGATTCACATCGACGACATCTGCGCCATGTATATTCAGGCACTGCGCAATCCCGTCTGGAGTGGTGTGTATAATGGCGTGGCCCCGAAGCCCGTCACCAACGCCGACCTCACCCGGCTCATTGCCAAGGTGCTGGACAAGCCCATGGTTCTACCCAATATTCCG
The DNA here is from genome assembly GCF_017353185.1 of Fibrella rubiginis. Taxonomy (GTDB): domain Bacteria; phylum Bacteroidota; class Bacteroidia; order Cytophagales; family Spirosomataceae; genus Fibrella; species Fibrella rubiginis. The sequence goes on from NZ_JAFMYV010000005.1 coordinate 281,367, forward strand.
GCGTTTGTGATTAAGCTGATGTTTGGCGAACTGGCCATTACCGTGTTGGGCAGCAGCTTCGTCCTCAACCGCCGCATCACCGAAGAAACCACTTTCCAGTACAAATTCCCGGATCTGCGGAAGGCGCTGGAGGATTTATTATAAGACTGTTTAAAGTTCAAAGTCTAAAGTTGTCGCCTCGACAGACCGGTTCGGCAACTTTAGACTTTGAACCTTAAACTTTAAACAGTCTCCTTTAAAACCGCCGCTTCAGAATCTCCACCAACTCGCTTACTTCGTCGCTGTCCATATTCCACATAAACTGGTTGGCGTAGCGGTACGAAATCAGGTCGAGTGCCTGACCGTAGTTGGTCATCTGGTCAAGCTCGGCGAGGGCTTCGTTGTAGGCATCGACGTTGCCGTTGAAAAGCTGGTTGATGAACCGGAATTTCTGGTTGAGCGAAATCGTCCGCGACAAACTGCCCGTGCTCACTTTCTGAAGCGTATCGCCCAGCGTGGCCACGCTGTCATGGTCAGGCTGAGGAGATGACGACCCTGCCGATACAGACAGCGATGGCTCGCTCGACTCGGCGCTCACTATGTTGGGCGCATTATTTGGTCCTGCCACGGCACTGCTCGACGATTCCGGGTCGGCATCGGCAAAGGAAATACCTGACGGTTGCTCGTCGTCGATATGCTGCGGAACAGGCGTTGGCAGTGCGGGTGTGGGTGGCGGGGTAGGAGCCGCGGGCGCGGCATCGGCCACGGGGCGGGTAGCCGGGGCTACCAGTGGTGGTTTGGGCTGGTCTTCGTCCAGATCAAAAAACGACTTGGCGGTAGTCGACTGGTAATTTTCCATCGACTGTCCACGTAGCAAACTGGCCAGATCCATAGCCACTTTTTCCGAAAACATGGCCACGTATTTATCGGGTCGTTCCAGCTCCTGCGCTCGCCCGCTCAGAATCTCGTCGAGGTAGCCAAGTGCCTGGTTGACATACACAAACGGGCGACCGTTCATTTTCTGTTCCAGCGCCAGCGGCACAAATTTGTTTACCTGTGTGTAGCGCGTGATGTGCTTGAGACTGTCGGCGGTAAGGGTAAAATCGGGCTGGTTGCGGAGCAGATCGTCGTAATAATAGCGGGGGTCGAAAAGGGCTACCAGGGTGCGACGGCTGGCGTCGGCCAGAAGGGGTTCGAGGTGTTCGCGGCGCACGGCAATATGCTGCGATACAACGTTCATGAAGGCCCGCAGTCCCTCTTCTACTTCGGGGTTGCTGAAATCAAAATAGGGGCTTCTGAATCGTTCAACTTCGCCTTTCCATTTGTCGAATAAACTGCTGACAACGAACAGGTTGACTTGTTGAATGGGCGTTAGATTCAGAATCTGCTTACCCGAAATGGTGGGGTGGGCGTGGTAAAAATCAGCCGCAACACGCCGGGCGTATGACTTGCTGTATTCGTTGAGAGCGTTGGAATTGAACTTGTTCGACATTGGTAACAGTCTTTGCTTTGTAAATATATCCAATTCAGGATAAGGCGTAGGGTTGCGTCCCGAAATTCTAAGCCAAAGGCGATTTTAAGGATTTAACGCATTGATTTACGATTTTTGCCGAAGCCCGTCTGGCGGAGCGTTGCTCTGCCGTTAGCAGCAAATAGCGTTTATACAGCGGAGCAACGCTCCGCCAGACGAGTGTCAGCAAAAATCGTACATCGTAAGTCGTAAATCTTTACTTTCTTGTTTATTGAACCCGCCCGCCGCCGCGAACCGCCTCATCTCCGAACCGGCTGGATCGAAATTATTTGCGGCTCCATGTTTTCGGGGAAGACCGAAGAACTCATCCGGCGACTGAACCGCGCCCGTATTGCCAAACTCAAAGTAGGCATTGTGAAACCGAGCCTCGACACCCGCTACGACATTAATGACATCGTGTCGCACAACGCCTCGGTGATTCCCTCGACTCCCGTTTCCAATGCTGCCGACATCCTGGCATTAGTAGCCGACTGTGAGGTGGTGGGCATCGACGAAGCCCAATTTTTCGATGGTGCCATTGTGGAGGTTTGCCAGCAACTGGCCGACAGCGGCAAACGCGTGATTGTGGCTGGCCTCGACATGGATTTTTCGGGCAAACCCTTCGGCTGTATCCCACAACTCATGGCCATAGCCGAGTTCGTGACTAAAGTTCACGCTATCTGTGTGGTCTGCGGTGATGTGGCCCATTACTCCTACCGCCTTGTGCCCTCGCAGGAGCGCGTTCTCCTGGGCGAAACCGACTCTTACGAAGCCCGCTGCCGCCGCTGCTTTAACCTCGGCCCCGACGCGGTGCACCGGGAGTGGGTATATGAATAATTTACGAATTACGACTTACGATGTACGATTTGGGCTGACGCCAGCCTGCTCCTGCGTCAGCCCAAATCGTACATCGTAAGTCGTAATTCGTAAATTATTCATACACCCACTCTACCTTCATTCCCTCTCGTTCCATTTTGCGGAAGAAGGTCATCTGGCGTTTGGCGAACTGATGAATGGCGGTTTCCAACTGCGTAACCAGTTCATGGTAGGTTAGTTGGCCTTGCAGGTGTTCGGTGACAAATTTGTATTCAAGGCCATAAAAAATCAGTTTTTCGGGCGAAATTCCCTGATCCAGCAGACGCTGCACTTCCTCAATCAGGCCGTGTTGCAGGCGGTTGCGGAGGCGGCGGCTGATGCGTTCGCGGCGAATGGCTACGGGCGGGTCGAGGCCAATGACACGGTAGGGGGGGAGGGCAGGTCTTGGTGCCGGTTGAGCATCGGGGTGGTGCGTCAGGTAGGTGCCAATCTCGATAGCACGGATCAGCCGCTTACGCGTTGACGTATCCGCAACGGAAGAATAGGCCGACGGTGTCTGATCAAAACGCTGTCGTAGCTCATTGTCTGTCAGCGGGTCAAGTTCTACGCGGAGTTCGGCATTGGTGGGTACGGCGAGCAGGGCCGTGGGGCGCAGAGCCGCTTCGATATACATTCCCGATCCACCACACAGAATAGGCGTTTTCCCACGACGCAATATGTCTTCTACTGCCCGGTCGAAATCCTGCTGGTAGCGAAACACGTTGTAGTCATCGCCTGCGTCGACAATGTCGATGAGATGGTAGGAAATAGCCTGACCGTCAATAACATAATCCGCCAGGTCTTTGCCAGTACCGATGTCCATGCCCCGGTACACCTGCCGCGAATCGGCGCTAATGATTTCGCCGTTGTGCTGCTGTGCCAACTGCACCGCGAGGCGTGTTTTGCCACTGGCCGTAGGTCCGATGATGACGAGCATGGGTTGGGTATCTTTTAAATTACTACTGCAAAGATGAGGCATGACAACGCTGAGCGATAGGATCAATGGTTGACTGGCCATTTTCGCTAACTTGGGCAACGGCCGGTACGCGGGGTATCGGACAGTATACAATGCCTTGCCCTTTATGGAAACTGCAACATCAACGCCCGTTTTGAACCTGCCCAAAGGCATTCCAATTAAACTCCAGTTCGACACGCCCGAGGCCGCCCGGCTGCACCGCAAGCAGATGCTCACGGTGGCATTTCGGCTATTTGCCAAATTTGGGTATGACGAAGGCGTGGCGGGCCATATCACCGTCCGCGACCCGGAGCATACCGACCATTTTTGGGTGAACCCCTTTGGCATCGATTTCGGCAGCATTAACCTTACCGACCTCATCTGCGTCAACCACCGGGGTGACGTTGTGGAAGGCAACTATTCGGTGAACCGGGCCGCGTTTGCCATCCATTCCCAGATTCACGCTGCCCGCCCCGACGTGATAGCCGCCGCCCACGCGCACTCCATGTACGGAAAAGCCTATTCCACGCTGGGCCGGAAACTGCCACCCAGTACGCAGGACGCCTGTGCCTTTTACGACGACCACGGTCTGTTTACGGAATATGGCGGGGTGGTAGGCGAGGTGGAAGAAGGGCAGCGTATCGCCTTAGCCCTGGGCCAGCGCAAGGCATGTATTTTGCAAAATCACGGCCTGCTCACTGTGGGAGGCACCGTAGAAGAGGCCGCCTGGTGGTTTATCACGATGGACCGCAGTTGTCAGGCGCAACTCATTGCCGAGGCCACGGGCCATCCGGTCATTGCCATCGACCACGAAACGGCCCTGCTCACCCGCGGGCAGGTGGGCTTCCCCATGGCGGGCTATTTTCAGTTTCAACCCCTCCTCCAGCGCATCCTCCGCGAAACGCCGGACTTGTTGAATTAACCTGCTGGTTTTTCAAATGACCTATACCCTCGATTGGCTGTTGACCAAACACACGGCTGATGAGCCGCTAAAGTACCTGCTGTTTTGGGGACATCGACCCGAAAAAGATGGTAGCGTAGGCAAAGGTTGTCTCAGCCAATGGTGGCCATCGGCGTTTATAGTTGATGGAACTACGTATGCCTCTGCTGAGCACTGGATGATGGCCGAAAAAGCCCGCCTCTTTAATGATGAAGAGACGCGGGCTAAAATTCTGACCTCTAAAACACCCGGCGAAGCCAAAAAGCTGGGTCGTGAGGTACGCAATTTCGTGCCCGAAACGTGGCAGAAGACCTGTTTTGACCTTGTCGTTGTGGGCAACTATCATAAATTTAGTCAGCATCCCGCCGAGCAAACGTATCTGCTGCAAACCGGAAACCGTGTTTTAGTCGAAGCCAGCCCCGTTGATCTGATTTGGGGTATTGGTTTGACTCAAGATGACCCTGCTGCGCTGGACCCTACCCGCTGGCAAGGCACTAACCTGTTGGGCTTCGCACTTATGGTGGTGCGAGACCGGCTGCGGGCTTGACATACACATGATGAATGGCCCAACCTTTTCGCCCTTTTTTCGTGTTGTGATTCAGACTGCCTTACAACAGCGGTCCGGGACATGAAAATTGGTATCGTTTGTTACCCCACCTTCGGGGGCAGTGGCGTGGTTGCCACCGAGTTAGGTAAGGCACTGGCTAAAAATGGGCATCAGGTGCATTTTATTACCTATCAGCAACCCCCCCGCCTCGATTTCTTTAACGAAAACGTCTTCTACCACGAGGTCAATATTCCGTCCTATCCGCTGTTTCAGTATGCCCCCTATGAGTCGGCGCTGACAAGCGCGATGGTCAACGTGGTGCTGAACGAGAACGTCGATCTGCTGCACGTTCACTACGCCATTCCGCACGCTTCGGCGGCATATATGGCCAAGATGGTGCTGAAAACGCGGGGTCGCTACACACCCGTGGTCACTACGCTGCACGGCACCGACGTGACGCTGGTGGGCAAAGACGCCTCCTACGAACCCGTAGTCACGTTCAGCATTAACGAGTCGGATGGGGTAACGGCGGTGTCGGAAAATCTGCGGACGGAGACCTACGAACATTTCAAGATCAACCGCGAGATTGAGGTTATTCCCAACTTCATCGACTTGTCGCGGTTTCAGCGGCAGCAGAAAGACCATTTTAAAACGGCCATTTGTCCCAATGGCGAAAAGCTGGTGGTACATACCTCTAACTTCCGCCGGGTGAAGCGTATAGACGACGCCGTGATGACGTTTTACCACCTCCGCGAAACCGTACCCGTAAAGCTATTACTGGTGGGTGATGGTCCCGAACGTGCTCGTATTCAGGCGCTTTGCCGCGAGTTGGGTATCATGGACGATGTTCGTTTTCTGGGTAAGCTCGATGCCGTAGAAGAAGTACTTTCAGTGGCTGATCTGTTTCTGATGCCGTCGGAGAATGAAAGTTTCGGTTTGGCGGCACTGGAAGCAATGGCCTGTGAAGTACCCGTTATTTCGTCAAATGCCGGGGGCCTGCCCGAACTGAATATCAACGGCGTGACGGGTTTCCTGAGCAACGTCGGTGATGTGGCCGACATGGTAAAAAATGCCCGCTACGTTCTCGACGATGACCAGTTGCCTACGTTTAAAGCCAACGCGCTGGAACGGGCCAAACAATTTGAGCTTTCCAAGATTCTGCCTTTGTATGAAGCGCATTACGAGCGTGTATTAAAAAATGTACAATGAATAATGAACAATGTACATTAATTCAAAACTATGAACCCAAACATCCCTATTACAGACCGGAAGCGCGTAGTGATTGTGGGCGCGGGTTTTGGCGGCCTTACACTGGCCCGCGATTTAGCCCACCGGTCTGAGTTTCAGGTGGTCCTGGTGAATAAATACAATTACCACGAATTTCAGCCGCTCTATTATCAGGTAGCCACTGCCGGGCTGGAAGCCAACTCGATTCTGTTTCCCCTGCGGGCAGCCCTCGGCGACAACCACAATGTGCACATCCGCATTACGTGCATGAAGGGCATCCGTCCCGCCGACAAGGCTATCGATACCGAGATAGGGCCTATTACCTACGATTTCCTGGTGTTGGCCATGGGGGCCGATACCAACTTTTTCGGGCAGCAAAATATCATCGACCGCGCCCTGCCCATGAAATCGGTGCAGGAAGCGATTGCACTCAGAAACAGATTGTTGCAAAATTTCGAGGAAGCTCTGAGCGTGGAAACCGAAGACGAACTCGACGGCCTGATGGACGTGGTGGTGGTAGGCGGTGGGCCCACGGGCGTAGAACTCTGCGGTACCCTGGCCGAGATGCGCAAGACCGTGTTGCCGCGTGATTACCCCGAACTCGATTTTAAAGGAATGGATATCCACCTGATCGAATCGGGGGGTGAGGTATTGGGGCCAATGTCGAAACAGTCACAGGAGCATTCGCTGGCTTATCTGAAAGAGTTGGGTGTAGATGTGCGGCTGAACACCCGCGTGAAAGATTTCGACGGAAAAACGGTGTTCATGAACGACGGCACGACTATCCGCACCAACAACCTGATCTGGGCGGCGGGTGTGAAAGCCAATACCCCCACGGGCATTCCCGCCGAAGCCATTGGGCGCGGCGGGCGGCTCATCGTGAACCGGTTCAATCAGGTGCAGGGTTTCACCGACATTTTTGCCGTGGGTGATCTGGCCACGATGGCCGAAGGCGACGCCTGGCCTAACGGACACCCACAGGTAGCGCAACCTGCCATTCAGCAGGGTAAATTGTTGTCGAAAAACCTGACGCTGCTGATACGAGGGGGGCAGATGAGGCCCTTTGTCTACAATGATCTGGGCTCAATGGCTACCATTGGACGAGGCCTGGCCGTGGTCGATTTGTCATTCATCAAGTTTCAGGGCTTCTTTGCATGGCTTACCTGGTTGTTCGTGCACCTGATGGCTATTTTGGGGGTGAAAAACCGGCTTCTTATTTTCATCAACTGGATGTGGAATTACCTAACATACAATCAATCTTTGCGGTTAATCATTAAACCTAAGCTGCCCAAAGCTCCATTGGACGTTCCAAAGGAACGATTAAACGATTCGGTGGAAGTTGCCAGATCAGGGGCGATTTAGTCAATTTGGTTGACTGTCTGGAACAGACAAAAGATGAAATAGGTTAATATTGCCAACTACTAATTACTCGATTGTATGCAAGTTGAAGAATACAAAGCGGTTCATTCAAGACCCAAAAACAACGGAACCAAGCAACTTTTCGACAACCCAATTCTCGAAGCGCTTTCACGTACCCATATCTCGGTTCCTATCACGATGTGGCTGACTTTATCGGCCTTCCTGGCGTGGTACGCATTTACCTACACCAATATGAGTGCGGGGCGTATTGGCGGTCTGTTTGCCATCGGCTTGTTTGTGTTCACCATTTTCGAATACGTGCTTCACCGTTACCTATACCATTTGGCCCCAACTACTCCTGAGCGGGCCAAGATTCAGTACACGTTTCATGGCGTTCACCACGAGTATCCGAAAGACAAAACCCGGCTTGCTATGCCCCCGGCACTGGCCATCATTGTGGCGGGCTTCTTTTTCGGCTTGTTTTTTCTGATGATGGGCGAAGCTGCCTATGCCTTCTTCCCCGGCTTCATGGTAGGCTACACGGGCTACCTGGCGGTCCACTTTATTGTGCATGCCTACGCCCCGCCTAAAAACATGTTTAAGCAGCTTTGGATTAACCACAGCATTCACCACTACAAAAACCCCGACAGCAACTACGGCGTTTCCTCGCCCATGTGGGACTACATTTTCGGGTCGTTCCAGAAGTAGGCTATAAGAAGTAAGAGGTGAGAAGCAAGAGACAAGATTGAACTCATCGTCAGCAGATCCAATCTTGTCTCTCACTTCTCACTTCTTTCTTCTTAGAAGGTACACGGCATTGAGGTCATCCTGATACACCCGCTCGTAGCGCCCAACGCGAGCGGGTGTTTCTTTAGGTATGCAATAAGAAAAGTCGCGCCCATAGTCGCTGATAACGGCTACGGCACCGTCGGCCTCTGCCAGCCCGAAGAACTGCCCAACGGTCAGGCGGCCCCCATACGATTTCTGGTTGAGCAGGTGGTAGTAGGTCAGGCCGTGAATTCGGTAATGCTCATGCTGGTTGTAAAAGAAATCGAGTGGCGCAATCACCCGGGCACCAGGCTGCTGAATGTAGGCCGCCAGTTGGGCGTTTTTCTGGACGATATTGGGCTGCGCCATGTTCGACTGAATGGTTACCACGGCTTTGTAGGCACCTGCCAGCAAGTACACGCCCAGCAATAAACCCAGGCCGTAGGATCGCCAGCGAACCATAACCGGTGCCGTTTTAGCCGTTGACCAACTTGCCACGCACTGGGTGACCCAGACGCACATGAAAGGCAGAAAAATGAGGTAATAATAGTCGGTGTTGCTTTTGGTAATGAGCGCAAAAGCCAGCAACAGCAACAAAAGATACCGACCCGTTTTGGCCGACTCGGATGTGACAATAGTCTGTTTCGGCAGGGTATATTGTCCGGGCCAATAGGTCAGTCCAACAACGCCAATAACCAGCGCCGACAGGCTTGTTTCTTCCTCGCTGTGGAACAGAAGTTCGTGTAGTTTGCTGGATATCAGTAGCTTGTCGGAAATGGTTGATACGCGGCTGATTGTGCTGATATTGCTGAATTGATCCCAAAGACCGGCTAACTGGTTGGCAAACAGGGCATCGGCCAGGTAGAAACTGCTAACCAGTGCGGCAACAAAACCGAAGCCGAAAACAGTAGGCCAGGGTGTTGCGGTGGCAGACTGAGGCGTGTTGGCGGGCGAGTTGGCCGGCCGGTGGTTATTCCACAGCAACCAGCCCAGCCCGGCCAGCACGAAGCATAATCCATTGAGGTGAGTGAGCACCGACAGCCCGGCCAGTAAGGCTGCAACCAGAAGCCGTCCGCGGTTTAAGAACGAAAAGGACAAAAAGCCCAGCGCGGCATACATCGATTCGGGGCGGTAAACGAACGTGTATTCAATCAGCATGCCGTTGGCTACGTAGAGCAGCAGGGCCAGCGAGATCCATTTGTCACGTAAACCTAACCAGCGCAGATGCCACCAGATAGCCAACCCGCCTACCAACGTCCAGAAGGCCCCAATGGCTTTACCAATGGGCGGCGAAAAGCCCAGCCAGCCCTGCACCAGCGCCCCCAGCGCGACAAAAAGTTTGTGGAAGACGAAAAGCTGTTGTTCACTGCCGTCCATGCCCCTGAAAAATTCGGAGTGTACGTGGCCATCCTGCACCAGCCAGTAGGCCTGCTCTGCACACCAGGCTTCGTCGAAATGTTGGGTTCGGTGGTAGGCCGTAGCAAGCAGCAATACCAGAAAAAGCCAAAATAAACGATTCATTCGTTGAGTAGTTGAGCCGGAGCTTAGTCCTTTAACGACATTTTAGCGGTCAGGCAGATACAAACTGTTCCAACGGTCCTGATATACGCGATGATACCTGCCGATGTGGTTGAGCGAATCGAGTAAAGGACGGGTATCTGATAGGGGGGCGGTGGCGCCTTTGCCATCGTAGGTAATGACGGCGGCAAAACCTTCGCGCCTGGCCATGGAGAATAGTTGCTCGTTGGTTAGTCCGGTCCCCTGGTGGAGGGGGGCAAAAAAGCCACCCAGGTGGCGGTCGATGCACCGGATTTTATAATGGCCAATTTGCTCATAAAAAAAGTCAACAGGAGCCAGCACTTCGCTGCCGGGTTGGCCAATAAGTGCGGCCATTTGCGCGTTCAATGCCGTCACCTGGGGTATGGTCAGGTTGTTATAAAGTAGCAGGCTACCCCGGTATAGCCCCGCCAGCAAATACGTTCCCAGCAAAGTTTGCCAAAGCCAACTGGCACGTTTGGGTTGCCACGCCGCCAGCTGTAGCGCCACAAACGCACACACAAACGGCACAAACTGCAGACCATACTGGATGGCGCTGCTACGACTGGCCGCGAGGTGAGCGATAACCAACAGCACCAGATAACGAGCTACCGGCTGTGAGGGAGTGCTTTCGGGGCGGGGTTGGCGGGTTAGCCAGTGTGCACCAACAGCCAACAGTCCTATTTCGAGGATTAGCCGTACCGGTTTCAGGGCCTGAAAGGTCGCTTTCAGCTTGTCGCTAAGGCTGTTGATGTGCAACAGGGCCGGTTCGTTGCGCCACTGCATCAGCAGCGCAGCCCAGCCGTCGGCCAGCCATACATCGAGGAGATAAAAGCTGGAGACCACACCAGCGATAAATCCGAAACCAACGGCCCAACCAGGCTTTCGGTACCACAGCAGCCAGCCGAACCCCGCCAGCGCAAAGCACAGACCATTGAGGTGAGTAAGCGTGGCCAGCCCGGCCAGCACACCCGCCCAGGCCCAGCGGTGGGTGGTCAGCAGCCAGAACGAGGCAAACCCAAAGGCCACGCACATAGGCTCGGGGCGATAAACAAAAGAGAACTCAATGACCAGACCATTGGCCACATACAACGCCATGCCCAGCCAAATGTGCTGACTATCCTGCCGTTGCTGCCGGAGGTATCCCCATAACAGCAAACCCAGCAGCCCGGCCCACAATCCGCTGAACGCTTTGCCCGCTACCAGCGAAAAACCAAACACCTTCTGCCAGCCCGCGCTGAGGTAGATGAAGAGTTTATGGTAGATGAACAGCTGCTCTTCCCAACCGTTCAGGCCGCAAAAAAGCTCAGACCGTACGCGCCCGTCCTGCACCAGCCAGTAGGCTTGTTCGGCCAGCCAGGCCTCATCGAAATGATGGGTGCGGTGATAGAACGTGGCCAGCAGCAGGACCAAAAAAGCCCAGAAAAGGGCCTTCATTTCAGCAGTTCGCGGATTTGCACTACCAGTTTGTCGAACTGATCGGGCAGCAGGGCCTCCTTTCTGTTGAGCTTGCCGGCAGGCGTGAAGATTCGGGCGGGGTTAGGGTCATACAGGTTAAGCAGCGATGTTGCCTGTATCGTCTGGGCTTCGCTGAGGCGCACGTGCTCACCACGCAGGCGGTTGCGCACGATAAACTCCAGCCACAGGTCGTCATCCGTGTTGTTGGTAGAAACAAACAAAAGGGTTAGGTCGCGGGGGCTGAAAATGTCATTAAGCCGTTGAACATCCTGCGCCAATTGCACTGTAGGCCCACTTTCCGGCGACCAGATCACCGTATACACCACCCGCCCCCGGTTGCGGTCAAGTACTTTCTGTACCAGATCAGCCCCGTTGTCGAATGAAGCGGCGGTAACAATGATGCCGTCGTCGACGGGACCAGTGGCGCGTTTTTTGTCCAGGGCGAGGTAAGCCGTGCGGGCCAACCGAACGCGGGCCGTGTCGCGCAGGGCCAGGGCCAGCACGTCGTTGAACGACTGACTGAGGTGCTGCCCCGCCAGTTGGGGGCGGATGTGCTGACCCAGCAGCCTGACAACATCCAGGGTGAGCTGGGGTATTTCCGTAGCCAGGGTATAGCCTTTCAGGTAATTAACGGCCGTGCTGTCGAACAGGCTACGGGCCGCCGCGAGTGTATTTTCGTAAGCAATTACTTTGCCCAGCGTGTCGGGGTTGCGCTCCATGAGTTTGGAAAAATAGCGCAGGTCGGCCTGACGGGCGGTGTTGCTTTGTTCAAAACCCGCCAGTCGTTCGCGGTCAGCGGGGGTAAGGTCTTTACCATAGCGGAGCAGCAACCCGGCTATGGTACGTACTTTGATGTTGCGCCCGGCCAGCGACGAATTTTGGGCAACGGCAGTCACGGCATACGTACCAAACCGCCCAAGGGCCGTGGCGCGGGCGGGGGTCATGAGGTTGTCGGCACCTGAGAAAAGGCCCGTCTGACCCAGGCTACCTATTTTCTGGCCTGTTTCGTTGGCTTTGTCGAGCACATACGCCGCCGCATCGTAGCGGGCATTGGCCTGCACCCAGGTATTTACCAGTGGAAACACAGTGTGCGTTGCTGAAAACGATGACAATGGGCTACTAAACAACGCGTTAAGGGTGGTAAAAGCATCAGACAGTGAGCCACCCAGTGCTCTCTGAATTGCTTTCTGGCGAGCCGTTGCCGCCTTACCGGCCTGCTGTTCGGCTTCGTAGGCTTTGTATTGCGCAAACTGCTGATTGACCTGCGCGTTGACCCCGCCAAACTGAAACGGCACCGCCGCCACATACAGCGAATCATTATCAATGTTGATCGTTACCGACCCCGCCGTAGCCAGGAAAGCCGTGGCCGCGTTGCCCACCTGAAACTGCATTTCTTCGAGTGGGTAAATAATGGGCACTGCCACCCGAAACCGCCCGTCGGTTTGTAGCGGTGCCGAAAACAACTGGTCAACGCCCCCGCGCAGGATGTTGGTGCGGCTCACCGCAATGTTGGGTGACTGCCGATACAGGCGCGCCGACAGCCGCTGCACCTGCCCGGACACAATCACCGAATCGACCGCCGTTTGGGCGTGAGAAATCCCCGCCAAAGTCAGGCAAAACAGACCAACCAGAATAAACCGCATGTTCATAGGGAGGTAAATTAGGCAAAAAAACTGCCTCCTACTTTGTAGCTGCTGGTCAAGATGATATATCTTGACCAGCAGCTACGTGACCGAATGGGTTTGAGCGAAGGCGAAAGTGGGGAGGAGAAAAACCGTAAGTAAGAAGCGTGCGGCAGAAAGCATAAGGCAGGAAGTTGGCCTGCTAAAATAGTGGTGAAACGCCCGGTTGGCACGAAAAATTAGCAATATAAGCTCGCTTCGCGCTACTTTATTCCACAGCCCTCGCCCATTCCACAGGTAAATCAGCACCCGCTATGCGTCAGGCGGCAAACTGTAGTTTACTTGAACAAACTGCTCGCTAAAGCCCAACGTTAGATACAGCCCCTTGCCCATAGCCGATGCCTGGAGCACTGCATAAGTGAACCCTTCCGCCATTGCCTGGTTGAGTACCGTTATCATCGTTTGGCGAGCCAGCCCTTTAGCCCTCATCGTCGGGATAATCCCCACACTATGAATGCCAATGATAGACCCGTTGGTATGGTGAAGAGCGCACGTCCCAATGGGTGTATTATTCAGATAAACCAGGAAGAACGCTGTCGTTGGATAGGTCGGCAGAAGTAGGTCGGCGGTAATTCGATAGCCAAAAGCTTGACTAAACAACGCCTCCCACTCAACGGCCATTGCTTTGGTTCTAACGGTCTCTAAACGAATGGGTTGCGTTTGTTTCAGGGGGTGGTGCAGGTCCATACCCATACCTGCCTGCTCTGATATTCTCTTGAAACCGGCACGCTCTAACAGACTCTGCGACCCGCTATTGTAGATGTCCCAATAAGGAACGATCAGCTTCACAGATGCGGCTTTTACTTGCTCCAAGGCCAGCTTCACCTGCGCCTCGTTATGATCACCGCGAAACCATAGTCGGTTGGGCCACTCGGCGTTATTGACCATACAGATGTCGAACTCCGGAGTTGACAAGTATGCGTTTACTGACTGGCCCACTGTCTGCCAGAGCGATGTCAGGTTCGCTATGTTCTCCTGGATCATGGTCGGTCTTACGATTTATTAATGAGAAATAAGTCTAACAGCAACGCCCCTACACCCCATGCTTTTTTGGCATTGATTGGCTGAACGGACAAATCGAACCAGCCAAAATATCCCGCCAAAACCGAGAAAAGAAGTTGACCGCTCAGGCCTAAAGGCAGCATAGTGGCAATTCCCAATTTGGGTACAGTACAATGGTAAAGCTCAATGCCTGCCATGCTACATATGCCGCCTGCAAACCATAAATAATGGGGCACGGCTTTCAACTGATGTAGCGTTGGGACGTTTTTAACACTCAATAGCACCACTAGGGTACCAACAACCGCGCTGCTAAGAAAAGCAGACAACGAAGCCAAGAGGGAGTGTTTGAGAAGAACGCCCAACAGGGTATTCAAACCAGCCTGAAGGGCCAGAAAAACGCCTCCCACAAAAGCGAGCACAGACAAGGTTACTTGATTCATGCCCAAACTTAAACGAGAGCCTAACCAACGGCATTTACATATGTTAAGTGGGCAAAAATTAGATAAGATTTAGCCCTTTACGAATGCGACTTAGCTGCGTCGGCGTGATACCGAGGTATGAAGCAATGTGTAGCTGAAGTACCTGCTTCTCCAGATCAGGGTAATCGTCAAGGAATGTAAGATACCGCTCGGTAGCGGTTTGAGTGGCGAAGGCTAACTGCCGCTTCTCGTTGTTGATGACCCAGTTTCTTTCTAAATAAGCAATATAGAAATTCGTCAGATCGCTGTTTTCGCAGATGAGCTGTTTGTACTGACGATAATCAACCACCAGTATGATGCTCTCGACTATTGCCTGTAAACCGAAGGCCGACGGAGAAGCCTGAAGCAGCGACACAGTCGAACCGGCAAAGTTACCGGCTATGAAAAAGTTTTTGATGTGAGCCGCTCCTTGTTGATTGATCAGCAGCGACGCCAGTATGCCCTCGCAGACGAAGTAAAAATTACGGGCTGTTTGGCCGGTTTGCACCAAAAAATTCCCTCTCGGCACCGATTGACACCGCAGTAGAGCGAGGAGTTTAGCGAACGATGCGTCGGTAACGACCGAATAGCTGTCGATCGTTCGCCGAAATTGGTTGCTATAAGCTTCTGGTACAACTTTCATCGAAGTATCGTGTCATACTACGTTCGTCGAAATACCGTGGTATCGTTCTGGTTCGGTGTAGTCGCGGCGGAGGGGGTGGCCGGTCCAGTCGGTGGGGAGCAGAATACGGCGCAGGTCGGGGTGGCCCACAAACCGGATGCCGACCAGATCAAATGCCTCGCGCTCATGCCAGTCGGCGGTACGCCAGATGGCCGTTAGGCTAGGTACATCGGGCAACGCTATCTCACTAATATTTTCTAAATCAACTGGTTGGATTATTTGTACAGGTCGCGCAACGGTCAATTTTAGCATAAGGTCGTGACCGTATGGAATGGATGTCAGGTTATAAATTACTTCCATCGTTCCCGTTTCTACCCCGTTATCAATCGCCGTGACGCAGGCCAGCAAATCGAAGAAAAGGCGGTCGTCGTTGCGCAAAAACTGACAAAGTGCCACCAGTTCCCCAGCCTCCACCGTCAGGTACGGCTGAAAGTTCGCTTCAACAGGCGTTACTGTAAAGCGCTGGGCAAGGAGGTCGGTGATTTGGGAGAAAGTCATTACAGTAGGCAGTATGCAGTGGCAGTGGGCAGCTATAGTTCCATTTTCACCAGTGCATTGCCGCGCAGCACGGGCACCACGTCGTAGAGATCGTGTTGCAGGCAGTAGGCAATGTCTTTTTGAATGCCCAGGCGTTGCAGGCGGCGGATGTGCGAGGCGGCAGCGAGGTAGCTAATGAGGTTCTCCTTGCCGTCGCAATAGAGGCGGTGGGCCATCAGGACGCTGTCTTCCATCATCGAATACTCGTCTTTAAGGCGGTCGGCGAGGGCACCGGCAAAGAGCGTGTCTTCCAGGTTTACCCGCCCTTTCCAGCCCGCGCACAGCACCAGCACGTCATACGACTGCCCGCGCAGGTAATTGGCAATGGCGTCCAGGTTCAGAAACGACCCCACCAGCACTTTCACCGCCGACCGCGATTTGGTAATAGCCAGGGTGCCGTTGGTAGTGGTCATGGCAATGTCGGCGCCATCCAGCCGCTCATCCATGTAGCTAAACGGTGAGTTGTCAAGGTCAAACCCTTCCACGGTGCGCGCATTGCGCTCAGCCGCAGCCAGGTAACCCCGTTCCTGCAGGTTGCGGCACTCCTCGACGGTGGCCACGGGAATGATGCTCCCCACGCCATAGGCAAAGGCCGTAACCATGCAGGATGTAGCCCGGAACACGTCGGCCACCACCACAATCGTGTTGTCTACGTCGTGAAGGTGCAGTAAATCCGGGGTCAAACAAACGTCAATGTGTTTCATAGAAGAGAAGGAGAAAAGGAGGAGGGAGGAAAGCAGGAAGGGGCTTCGCCTTGGTCTTCTGGTACAGCGCGAAGCCTCTTCCTGCTCTCCTCCCTCCTCCTTTCTGCCTATTTTTTAATAAAGGGTATTTTAGTCACCTCGGCTTTCAACAGTTTATCGCGCACCTTCACGAAAATATCGGTACCGGGTTTGCTTAATTCGGTGGGTACGTACCCCATACCGATGCCCTTGCCCAGCGTGGGCGATTGGGTACCCGATGTTACCTCGCCGACTGCGGTGCCGTCGGCAGTGCAGAGTTCGTAATGACTGCGCGGAATACCCCGGTCTATCATACTGAAACCGACCAGCTTACGCGTCAGCCCTGCTTCTTTTTGCGCTTTCAGGGCGGCAGCATTAATAAAGTCGTGACTACCCGCAGCCGTAGTAAACTTGGTTACCCAGCCCAGCCCGGCTTCCAGCGGTGAGGTCTCGTCGGTGATATCGTTGCCGTAGAGGCAATAACCCGATTCCAAACGGAGCGTATCACGGGCACCGAGACCTATTGGCTTGATGCCGAAGGGTTTGCCAGCTTCCATAATGGCATTCCAGACGGCTTCGGCCTGATGATTCGACACGTAGATCTCGAACCCACCCGCGCCCGTATAGCCCGTTGCCGACACAATCACGTTGGCCATACCCGCAAAATCGGTCTTCTCGAAAGTATAGTAACTCATCGAATCAAGCAGGGCGTTGGTCAATGGTTGTAAGGCTTTGGCGGCCAGCGGCCCCTGTACGGCAAACAGGCACATGTCGTCAGACACGTTCACCATCTCGACATCGAACTCTGAAGCATATTGACTGATCCAGTTCCAGTCTTTCTCAATGTTTGAGGCGTTAACCACGAGCATATATTCGATCTCCGAAATCCGGTACACCAGCAGGTCGTCGACCACACCGCCCTGGTCATTGGGGAGGTAGGAATACTGCACCCGCCCGTCATAAAGTGCGGTAGCATCGTTGGCCGAGACTTTCAGAATAAGGTCGAGTGCACCGGGGCCTTTGAGGACAAACTCGCCCATGTGCGAGACGTCGAAGATGCCCACGGCATTGCGAACGGTGTTATGTTCGTCGAGATCGGAGGAGTAGCGAACGGGCATTTCGTAGCCCGCAAAAGGAACAATCTTGGCCCCCAACGCCCGGTGGACAGCCTCAAGGGGAACGTGTTTCAGCGACATGTTGACGAGTTAATAAGCCGCAAAAATACGTCCTTTCGGCTACACCCGTTGATCAGAAGAAAATTTGCCGTTCATAGCTGTCGAACGAGTGGTGTAGTGGGGATGGCACAGACACACAACACTGTTGCTTACAGACCGACCCTATGAATCGGCTTGTTACTCAAGGCCTAGCCCGTCTATTAACAATACTCTATTCTAATTGAAACGACACCGGCAGTCTATATCTGGTCCTCACTGGCTCACCCCGCTGAACGCCAGGTTTCCAGTTAGGCATCCTTTTTGCCACTCGCAATGCCTCCTCATCAATAGAGGGATGTACGCCTTTAAGAATCTCGTAATCGCAGAGTGAACCATCGGTGCAGACGGTAAAGGACAGGAATACCTTACCAGAAACATTTTTTCTTTGTGCGTCGGCAGGGTAGCGTATGTTCCGGCCCAGAAAGGCATATAATCCCGAAACACCCCCGGCGAATTCAGGCATTGTCATGGCTTCATCATAGGCCAGGGTTTTACCATTCAGTAAAGCTTTGCCGCCCTTGCATCCGCCTTTTTCGTACTGCTCTTCGTAGCTATATGACCCGTCGGCATAGCGCCCTTTCCAGATGCCTTGTTTCAATCCATCAGCATAAGCTCCTTCTTCAACGAACGTCGTTTTGTGGCTTGAATCACGCCGGGATGCAGCCTCATAGTGGAGTAGCCGGTAACCGTTTCCACGGGTCACTTCTGCTTTACCCGTACTGTCCCAGGCACTGACCAACAGATTGTAAGACGTGTAGTCGGCGGGCTTGTCTTTTTTTTGGGTCATAATGCTTCGCAACTGTCCGTCAGGATACCAATCTACTATCGGTTCGTTATTGCCGAACGTCGTGATACGCCGTACCATGCCGTTACTGGCGTATAATATTTCGCGGCCATTTTGCCGGTCTGCGGGCATCACGCTGAGCACCTTGCCTGTGGCATCAAGTGTGTAGATCAGGCCAAGCCAGTCGCTCGTTGGCTGCTTGTGGCCAACCTGATAGGTGGGTTTATCAGCTGATTTGGTGGGTTTGATCTCATTACGCACCAACGGAAAGCGGCTGGCTTCTTTACCCTTCACCCCCCTGTCCATTTCGTAGAAAATGACATCACCATTGGGCATTCCCGTCAGGGTATCAATAGGGGTTAACTGTACATAACGGGCTGTTGCCGGATCACTCACCGAAGCAAATTTGATGTCGTAATAAGCCATCAACATGCCATCTTTAAAGGGCGTAGGTTCGTTGGCCCGAAAAGCAACGGGATACGTTACGCTTTGCCGAACGGGCTGTCCGCCTTTGATGGCAGGCTTCCAGGCATTAAACAGGCCCATAGCCCGCAGAGCCTCCCGGTCACAGTCGGGACGCAACCCGCGGACGATCTGCACCTCAGATACCCGACCGCTGGGTTCCACAATCGCTTTTACGTAGACCTTACCCATTATGTTGGCCACCTGCGCCATAAAAGGCTTTTGTACGTTCGCCTTCAAAAATGTCTCCAGCATGGGGTAGCCACCACGCGGTACGGCCACTGAATCAACGTTGACCGCCTCATAGACAGGTGCCTGTGCATGAGCATATTGGCCGAGAACAAGCAGAAGAAACAAGCTGCTCAGCCCAACAAAGCGCTGACTGGAAAACATGGTGAGGTAGTAAGTTGTGTACTATCAAATATAATCTAAAACATAAAACGCATAACAAAAATGGGCTGACACCTTAGCGCCAGCCCATTCTCAATTTCTTACTTCTTGTCTCTCACTTCGTGCCTCTCTACCGCTCCCCCATCGCTTTAAAATCGCGGAGGGTGGAGCCGGTATAGATCTGTCGGGGGCGACCAATGGGTTCTTTCTGCTCGCGCATTTCTTTCCACTGTGCAATCCAGCCCGGCAACCGGCCAATGGCAAACATCACCGTAAACATATTGGTCGGAATGCCCAAGGCGCGGTAGATAATGCCCGAATAAAAATCGACGTTGGGGTACAGCTTGCGCTGCACAAAATAAGGGTCGTTCAGGGCGGCTTCTTCCAGGCCTTTGGCAATTTCCAGCACCGGGTCGTTCACGCCGAGTTTGCTCAGCACGTCGTCGGCGGCTTTTTTGATGATCCGGGCGCGGGGGTCGAAATTCTTGTACACACGGTGGCCGAAACCAAACAGGCGGAAACCCGTGGTCTTGGCGTTTTTGGCCATGTCGATGTATTTCGCCACGTCGCCGCCCCCTTCCTTGATTTCTTCCAGCATCTCGATCACCTCCTGATTGGCACCACCATGCAGTGGTCCCCACAGGGCATTGACTCCGGCGGCAATGGATGAATAAATATTGGCCTGCGACGAACCCACCAGCCGGACTGTGCTAGTTGAGCAGTTTTGTTCGTGGTCGGCGTGGAGGATTAGCAGCACGTTCAGCGCCTGCGCCACTACGGGGTCTACTTTATAATCTTCTACCGGCAACGCGAACATCATGTTCAGGAAATTCGCGATGTAGTCGAGTTCATTCTTCGGGTAGTTGATCGGGTGGCCCTGCGACCGTTTATACGACCAGGTGGCTATGGTGGGCAGTTTGGCCATCAACCGGGTAATGTGCAGGTCGGTGTTTTGGTTGCCTTCGTACGAGTCAGGATAAAACGCGCTCATGGCGTTCACCAATGAACCCAGCACACACATCGGGTGGGCGTTGACGGGGAAGCCATCAAAGATCTTCCGCATGTCTTCGTTCACCAGCGTATGCCGACGGATACCCGTGGCAAAGGCGTCGTATTGAATCTGTGTGGGCAGTTCGCCATAGATAAGCAGGTAGGCTACTTCCAGAAAAGAGGCCTTTTCGGCCAGTTCTTCAATAGAATACCCCCTGTAACGTAGAATGCCTTCTTCACCGTCGAGAAACGTAATGGCACTTTGGGTGGCACCGGTATTCTTGTACCCCCGGTCGAGGGTAACGTAACCCGATTGGTCACGGAGATTAGAAATGTCTACGGCTTTTTCGTGTTCAGAGCCTTCCAGGGTAGGAAAACTGTACGATTTGCCGTCAACGATTAGTTCAGCATTGCTTGCCATACGTGCGTGCGGGGAAGAATTTCAGCGTTAACAGGTTGTGCGCCCGTGTTTCAGAGCAGCGGGCGAAATTAGTACCAAAACGATTCGAAAGCCCCGCGCTTTCGCCGAAAAGTTCAAGTGCAGGGCGGTTCGTTCATACAACACCGAAAGGTGGGAGCCAGTTTTAAAGAGTGAAAGATAGAAAGATAGAAAGAGTGCTTTTATCGGCGTATGGCCAGTTAGTGTCAACTATACGCCGATAAAAGCACTCTTTCTATCTTTCTATCTTTGCCCATGGTTCGCGTAAAAATCTGTTGCATCTCCAGCCCCGACGAAGCCCACATGGCTATTCGCTATGGTGCGTCGGCACTGGGGTTGGTTGGCCCCATGCCAAGCGGCCCCGGCGTTATTACCGACGAAGAAATTGCGGCCATTGCCAAAACGGTACCGCCCCCCGTCGCCACGTTTCTGCTCACCAGCGAAACCGACGCCGACGCCATCATTGCCCATCAACGGCGGGTAAACACCAACACGGTTCAGATCGTAGATGCTTTACAATCAGGCGAATATGCGCAGATCAGGGCTGCGTTGCCTGGTATTCGGCTGGTGCAGGTGATCCATGTTATTGACGAAAAATCGGTGGCCGAAGCCTTGCAAATCGCCCCGAACGTCGATGCGCTGTTGCTTGATAGCGGCAATCCGAATTTGGCGGTGAAAGAGTTGGGCGGCACGGGACGTGTACACAATTGGGTACTCAGCCGCCAGATCCGCGAGCAGTCGCCCGTGCCAGTTTTCCTGGCCGGCGGCCTCCGCCCCGACAACGTCCGGCAGGCCATCGACGCCGTTCAACCCTTTGGCCTCGATCTGTGCAGCGGCGTCCGCACCAACGGGAAACTAGATGAGGAGAAGCTGAAGGCGTTTATGAAGGAGGCTTTAATGTACAATGAATAATGTACAATGTACAATGGCTGACGCACCCCTATTACTGACGCGAAGCCATTGTACATTATCCATTGTACATTATTCATTGTACATTAAAGCCTCCCTCACCCTTACCAGCCGTTCCAAAAGGGCCTCCAGTTGGTCCAGGGGCAACATGTTGGCTCCGTCTGACTTGGCTTCGGCGGGGTTGGGGTGTGTTTCGATAAAGAGGCCGTCGGCACCGACGGCAATGGCGGCTTTGGCGATGGTGGCGATCAGGGCTGGTTTGCCGCCCGTTACGCCCGACGACTGGTTGGGCTGTTGCAGCGAGTGCGTACAGTCCATCACCACGGGCACGCCAAACGACTGCATCGCAGGAATGTTCCGGTAGTCGACCACCAGATCGCCATAGCCAAAGCTATTGCCCCGGTCGGTGAGGAAAACGACGGCGTCGGGGTTGGTAGCCTTTACTTTTTCGGCGGCAAACCGCATGCTCTCGCCCGACAAAAACTGCCCTTTTTTCACGTTAACGGCCTTCCCTGTCCTGGCGGCGGCTTCCAGCAACTCGGTCTGGCGGCACAAAAACGCCGGAATCTGGAGCACGTCCACGTGCGGGGCCGCTATAGCTGCCTCGTGTGATTCGTGGATGTCAGTTACAGTCGGAATATTAAAGGTGCGGCCTACTTCCTCCAGAATAGACAGGGCCAGTTCGTCGCCGATACCGGTGAATGAGTTAAGCTTGGTGCGGTTGGCTTTGCGGTATGAGCCCTTGAAAATGTAGGGAATCTGGAGGCGGTCGGTAATCGCGACGATGCGCTCGGCAATGCGTAGCGCCATGTCTCGACCTTCAATGGCGCAGGGGCCGGCCATCAGAAAAAAGAGGCCACTATCGGTATGTTTCAGTTTGGGAAGTTGCATGTAAATAATGGTCAGCAATATGAGCAGGCGAAGGTAATGGGTTGGCCGTTGCCGGAAGAGTAACCATATTACACTACTTTACAAATAGAGTAATTGGATGATTGGTCCAGGCTACCTCTTTTATGTGTTTGTAACCTATTCATAAACAGTATGTTATCGTGACTATTTCGGGTTCGGTGAACGCTGTCGGACTGAAAAAATTGTTTGGCAATCAGCGGGTAAAGTGTTTTCTTTGCATCGTTTTTTAACAAAAAAGGACTACCAAAATGTCTCAGACTGACGAAAAAGTAAAGCAAATCATCGTTGACAAATTAGGCGTTGATCCGTCGGAAGTTACGCCGGAAGCAAGCTTTACCAATGACCTGGGTGCCGACTCGCTTGATACTGTTGAGTTGATCATGGAATTTGAAAAAGAATTCAACATCCAGATCCCCGACGACGAAGCCGAGCAAATCACGACCGTAGGTCAGGCTATCAAATACCTTGAAGCAAACGCTGGCAAGTAATGCCGTTTACCCGGTATTGGTGCTAACAGCCTGCTGCTCACACGAATACCGGGTAATTCGCCCTTCCTCTTTTCGCCGAAAACTTCTCTGTTCCCCACGTCAACTTGTTCGTGCCCCTCGCGTTACCCCGCTTTATCACGCAGCCTTTAGCTGACTGGTTTGGTCCTTCTAAAGAGAAAGACCGCCGGAAGCAACTGCGTCAGGCCATAACGCATATCATTGGCGAGAAACCAGGTAACCTGGGGCTGTACCAATTGTCGTTACGCCACACCTCGGCCTCAAAAGAAACCATCGTCAAAGGGTTTCGGGAGTCGAACGAACGGCTGGAATACCTGGGCGATGCCGTGCTGGGCATGGTCATTGCCGAATACCTCTTCAAAAAATACCCCTACAAAGACGAGGGTTTCCTGACCGAAATTCGGTCGCGCCTTGTGAACCGGGAGGCGCTCAACATTATTTCGCGGAAAATTGGCTTAGACAACCTGCTCGAATACGACGGGCAGCGTGGCCGCATGATGCCCGCCCGCACGTCGATGTACGGCGACGCCCTCGAAGCACTCGTCGGAGCAGTTTATCTGGACAAAGGGTTCAATTTTACGCGCCGTTTTATTCTACATAACCTCTTGACACACTACGATTTAGAGGCCATTGTGAATAACAATGTCAACTTCAAAAGTAAGCTCATCGAGTGGGCGCAACGCGAGGGCAAAGAACTCCGGTTCGATATTGTGCTGGAGCGAGGTACGAGCCAATTCCGTGAGTTTGTAGCGCAGGTGCTGGTCAACGAGCAGCCACTAGCCACCGGTACGGGCTACAGCAAGAAAAAAGCAGAGCAGTCGGCCGCCGAAAAAGCGTTTGAAACGCTGGGGCTGGATTAATCATTACAAGTCGTTAAGAAGGAGCCTTGTGCCGAAGTAGGAGTCTCAACGCTATCTTTATCTCCGAACACGTTTGAAAACATGGAAACGGCAGTCGAGCAGCGAGTGTATACGGTTGAAGAATACCTGACTTTTGAGGAGACAGCCGAACTCCGCCATGAATTTGTTGATGGGCATTTAGTTGATATGGCAGGAGAATCAATTGTTGCGAATATGATCGCCTTAAATCTGGCGGTGTTTTTTAAGGCCACGTTGCGTGGTCAACCCTATATTACCCTCACTCATGAGGTCAAATTGAAGGTCAACGAAAAACGCCGGTACCGCTATCCAGATTTAATGGTTGTGCCAGCTACGGCCCGCCGCGAAACGCACATGGTAACCGAAGCCGTGCTGGTGGCCGAAATTACGTCTGAGAGTACAATTGAGACTGATACGCACAGCAAGTTGCTGGAATACTCGTCGCTGCCGTCGGTACAATGCTACCTCATCATTGCACAGACCGAGCCGCTTGTTGAAGCCTATATCCGTCGGGGTGATGCGTGGGAATACAAACCCTTTCGCGCTGTGACCGACTCAGTTACCATTCCGGCACTGAACCTGACCCTCGCGCTGACGGACCTATACGAAGGTATTTTTCAGTAAACGTCACATACCTACCTGTGCAGAGCCAATGTGGAAACTGCCTGCGCAGACAAGGCCTGAGTTAGCCGCTTATTTAGCCATAGTACTACCGATACTTTTCTGATATTCAGCCGCTTCTGTAGCAACGTATCTATCTTGATTTCCCGGTTCTGATCGGTATAGTACCGAACGATGATTGGCCCTTTTTGCCGGATATAGTCTTCCACAACCCAGAAACCACCAGTGGGCATTGGCGGTGGCTGGCGAAGTCGGTTTATCAGCTTAGCAGCGTAGACGTCGGACCAGGTACCGGTGGTAGGTGGATCGGGGTCGATGATTTGTGCTTCCATGGCCCCGCTGAGCCAAAAGCTGATGCAGATAGTCAAGAACGTTTTCATGGTGGGTAGTGTGAATGGTGAGACTCATGGTGTGTATAGAGCGGAAAGCCGCTTTGACTAGTACAAACCTCGGCAGGCTGACCATTACAGCGCGTCCCATAAACGAGTGACGTAGAAACTACGCAGTAGGGGAGATATACGCGACAACAAAAAAGCCGTTTCCTGCATGGAAACGGCCCTTTTTTTAGTAAACCACAAGGCTTTGAGAACCTATAATGGTTGTTAGACTATACGTCTGCTTCGTCTTCGGCCTCGTCGTCGTCTTCGGCACCGGCAGGGTCGAGAAGGGCGTTTTGGTCGTCGGCGATCTTGGTGCGGATCTTGTTCTCCAGTTCGGCCATCAGTTCGGGGTTGTCCAGAATGAGGTCTTTCACGGCATCGCGACCCTGGGCCAGACGGCTGGTGCCATACGAGAACCATGAACCCGACTTCTTGATGATCTCCATCTCAACAGCGAGGTCAAGAATTTCACCTACTTTCGAGATACCCTGGCCGTACATGATGTCGAACTCGACCACTTTGAAGGGGGCAGCCATTTTGTTCTTTACCACTTTCACCTTGGCGCGGTTACCAATGATGTTGTCGGCACCTTCTTTGATCTGCCCAATACGGCGGATGTCGAGGCGAACCGAGGCGTAGAATTTCAGGGCGTTACCACCGGTGGTTGTTTCGGGATTACCAAACATCACGCCGATTTTTTCACGCAACTGGTTGATGAAAATGCAGCAGCAGTTGGTCTTGTTGATCGTGCCGGTCAGCTTCCGCAGGGCCTGCGACATCAAACGGGCCTGCAGACCCATTTTGCTCTCACCCATTTCGCCTTCGATCTCGGCCTTGGGCACAAGGGCGGCAACGGAGTCGATGACAATAATATCGATGGCACCTGAGCTGATGAGGTGCTCGGTGATTTCGAGGGCCTGCTCACCATTGTCTGGTTGGGCAATAAGCAGGTTGTTTATGTCGATGCCCAGTTTTTCGGCGTAGGTACGGTCGAAAGCGTGTTCGGCGTCGATAAAGGCAGCAAGGCCACCCGTTTTTTGTGCTTCGGCGATGCAGTGCATCGTGAGCGTGGTTTTACCTGACGATTCTGGTCCGTAGATTTCAACGACACGACCGCGGGGAAGGCCACCAATACCGAGGGCCAAATCAAGGCCGAGTGAGCCGGTCGAGATTACAGGAACGTCCATGACTTTGGTCTCGCTGAGCCGCATCACGGTGCCTTTACCAAAGGCTTTGTCTAGTTTTTCAATGGTGGTCTGAAGGGCTTTCAGCTTATTGTCATTAGCAGATGCTGTGGCCGTAGCCGAGTCCGATTTTGCCATGTTTACGGGGTTGTTTAACTGGATAAAAGTACTACTTTTTTGGCGCTTTTCCAAGCATTGATTTGTCTAAAAATAGCCCGCTGGTACCGCTGTACGCCGACAGGTTTGGTGGCCTTAGGAAGAACAAAAACGGGCCTGTTTTACTTCCCGGTCGGCGGCACTTTCTCCCGATTTATTTGCCGCCTCAACTGCCCAAATAGTGTGAGTGGCCGCTTCAGGCTGTCGCCTAAATTTCGGCTGGCCTGTTCACCCATTCGGGCTACGGCGGTGGGTGAAATGTACCATCCCAGCGGATAATGATGGTTTTTGGTATCCAGCACCAGACTGGTGTAATCAAAGCTAAGCCCGCCCCGGTCGCGGCGCAGGGTGCGGCCAATGAGCTGGTTCAGACCCACGCCGTTGCGATCCCAGGTGCGCAGAAACCCCTGCACGGGTTCGGTCAGAAACCGGAAGGCACCCAGTGGTCCTTTGGTTTCGGCGGCGGCTGAATTGGGCAAAAACAGGAGGTAATACTGCACGGGCCGACAACCCAGCCAAACGGGGGGATGAAGGCGGAGGTCGGCTTCGATGCGCTGCATATTTTTGATGAGCTGCACCGCCGTCAGCAGCCCCGTATTTTCGGCATAACCACCATCGATAATGTGGTAGTTGTGGTCGGTGTTACTGTCGGAAATATTGGGCAGCGGGCCGCTTGTTCGTCCGCCGCTGGTTACAAACGGGAAGCGGGCGCAGAGGAAGGTGGCTGTTTTGTAGGGTACGTCGTGGCCCGCGCTGGCGAAGAGGTCGGCCACGTCGTAGAATGGATTGGTGAGGTCGGCGGTGTTGCCCAGGGCCAGGTTGGTCATGATGATTTTTTGGCCGGTTTCGGCCACGGCCCCGTTTAGCAGTAACGCGGGCAGCGCAAGCGAGGCCGTATCCAGGTTGCGCCCCGCTGATGGCCAGAACGCCAGAAACGACTGCGGTAAGTCGCGGCGGGTAACGGAATCGGGCAGGATGTCGGCGGTGAGCATCCGGCGCTCCCAGGCATCTTCAAGCCAGCGGTTACGGTCCAGCGCAGGTACGGGCACTGGCATGAAATTGTGCACCCCACCCCGAAACAGCATCGACGCCACCGTGGGCGATACCAGGTCTTCTGTAACAACGTAGCGCAACCGCCGCCGAAACTCGGCTGGTGCCGCCGATTGCCCCCCGCGCAGCAGGGCCACGTAGGTAGCCGCCCCCACCCCCCCGCCCGACACCCCACTGATGCCAAACAGATGCCGGTTGAAGTTGGGTAGTTGCTGATTCAGCGCAAACAATACTTCGGTGGTCCAGGCCGCTGCCCGGATGCCGCCCCCCGCCGTGGCAATTACCACCACTGGTAATGGACTGGTTGAGTCAATAGGTTGGCCGGGCACCGGGGCAAGGCGGGTTTGCAGCCAGCGACTGTAATAAGCCGCCAAGGCGGGGCGCAGCAGGGCGGGCGACGGGGCCAACTCGGCTTCGCGGCGTGTTTGCCGGGTGGGCAGGGGACTTTCGCGGATGGCGCTGTTGTCATTATAGCGCGAAAAGATCAGTACCGCTGCAATCAGCGCCACAATAACCGGGTAACTCGGCAGCCGGTTGAACTGGTACAGGATCGTGATAAAATAGGTCAGCGCGGCCAGCCAGAGCAGCACAATGGCGTAGAGGCCAATGGTTTTCGCCAGCACCAGCCCTGTAGCCGTAGGCAAAAAAGCCATCATAGTACCTGCCAGCAACCCCTGCCCAAACAAAATGCTGCGCGGAGCCAAATCGACCAGCAGGGCATAGTCGCGGAACGGGTTAACCGATTTGAAAAGAACAATATCACGCTCGTCGAGGCTTCGGTGAAAGTAATTGATGATCCGGGTAAATAGCCAGTAAGCCCCTGCCAGCACCAACAGAATCAGCACGTATTTGAACGCGTAGTCGGGGTTGCCCTGCTCATCGGGCCGGAGGCGGTTGTAATTTAGCCCCAGTGTGATCAGCATCAGCAGGAATGGGCTGTAGGCCAGCCACTTGGGTGTGTTGCGCAGCAGCCGTAGTTCGCGTTGGTGCATGAGTAGTATGCGGGCGGTGGAGCGGGCATCGCCGGGGTCTACTTCGCCAAAATAAGTGGGCTGCACAAACAGGAGAATCTTACTGCACACATAGACCATACCACCCCAGAGGCCCAGTGCCAATAGGGTAGCCAGCAACACTCCAAAGCCGCGCCCTTCGGTGAGCAGGAAAAAGAACAGTTCGTCGAACTGATCGAGTTGAAAAACGGCCCCCATCAGCAGGATGAGGTAGATGACATACTGCACATTCAAAAAACCCTTCCAGGCTGTGCTGAGGTAATCACGAAAGCGGAGGCGACGGGTGCGGGGCTGGTGCTGTTCGCGCAGGTCGGCCAGGGCGTCGTTGATGGCGATCTCGTTTTTTCGCCGGCTGATGATGTGGTTCAGCAGCGTACGCCGACCGTCGTTCTGGGTAAATCCTGATACGTTGAACAGATTAAAAAACGCCTCACGAACGGAGAAAACGATGGCTAGCGGGTGGAGCAGAATATAGAAAATGGCCAGGGCGATGGGGCCAAGTTTCAGCACGCGGATGGTGCCCACGAACCAGGGCGGCAGGGTTAGCGCCACGTTGAGCAGCCAGCCAATCAGGGTCTGGTTTTCCACCAAATCAGCCGCTGCCCCAATGAGCAGCGCGCCCGTAGCCAGTTGCCCAAACCGCCGCATGAACCGGGCAATGTGTGGCTGGTAGGGATTGGTGACAAAGAGCGTGTGGGCCGAAAAGTACCAGCACCAGACAGCCAGCGTGGTCAGGTAAGCGGGAATGAACAAAAACGTGTCAACCAGCACCTCCAGCCACGCCAGCCGCTGCCGGTTGGGTTCCCAGCGCCGGATCAATGCCATTGGGCTCAATTCCGAATCCACATACCGCCCCGCCAGGGTGTGGATATCCTGCCCGTCGAACTGGTTTTCGATAAACGTAAGCAGCCCGCCAACGGCCAGCGTAAGCAGCAGCCAGTAGACCCGGTTGGGGGCCTGTTTGTCCAGAAATGTCAGCAAACGGGTGCGCAGGGGAGAATGCATGACGGTTGGGTACGTACTTCCGGCAGCAAGGTACATGCCGAGGACGTAGTCTATTTACGGGCTTAAAAGTAATTTTTGCGAGCATGCCCCGCCGAAACTTCCGTTCTTGGGTGAATGAATCCAACGCCTGCTGCCATTGACCTGCAATCGGTAACGAAACGCTACCAGAACCGCGCCGTTGTTGACGACCTTACGCTGACGGTGCCAGCGGGCGAGACATTGATTCTGCTGGGCACCAGTGGCTGCGGTAAAACCACCACGCTGAAAATGATTAACCGCCTTATCGACGCTGATGGAGGCACGGTAGCTATCAATGGGGTGGACGTACGGCAGCAGGAACCCCATGAGCTACGGCGGCACATCGGATACGTGATTCAGGACGCGGGGCTGTTTCCGCACTACACCGTGGCGCAGAACATCGCCGTGGTGCCACGACTGCTGAACTGGAGCGCTACTCAGATCACCGACCGCACCCACGAACTGCTGACCCTGCTTCGCCTGCCCGAAACCGTACTCGACCGCCTGCCCGATGCCCTTAGCGGTGGTCAGCGGCAACGGATAGGCCTGGCCCGCGCCCTGGCCGCCGACCCGCCCATTATTCTGATGGACGAACCCTTTGGTGCCCTCGACCCCATCACCCGCGACGACATCCGGCAGGAGTTCAAACAACTGGATGTCTTTCAACGAAAAACCATTGTTCTCGTCACCCACGACGTCCGCGAAGCCTTTGCTCTTGGCGACCGTATTGCGCTGATGGACAATGGCCGGATCGTACAAATGGGCCAGCCCGACGATTTCCGCCAAAACCCTACTACACCATTTGTAGAGCGGTTTTTGGAGGCAAGCGGGTATTGATGTACGATTTACGATGTACGATTTACGATTTATTGCTGACGCATAAGAAGGCTGGCGTCAGCAATAAATCGTAAATCGTACATCGTAAATCGTACATCATTCCCGTGTTCACTTTCCTCCGCGAAAATGCCGCCAAGCTAGCCGACCAGACGCTGACGCACCTGGGGCTTACGTTTGCATCGTTGTTGATGGCCCTGCTGCTGGGCTTGCCGCTGGGTATTTACATTGCCCGGCGGAAGCGCGTGGCGTCGGCGGTGCTGGGTGTGGCGGGGGTGCTGCAAACCGTGCCGAGTATCGCCTTGCTGGGCTTCCTGATTCCGCTGCTGGGTATCGGCGCTGGCCCAGCCCTGACGGCCCTGTTTCTCTACGCCCTGCTGCCCATCATTCGGAATACCTACGTCGGCATATCGGAAGTGAACCCCACCCTGACGGAGGCGGCGCGGGGTATGGGCATGACGGCCCGGCAGGTGCTCTGGCGGGTGGAACTGCCCCTGGCGATGCCTGTCATTTTCGCGGGAATCCGCACGGCCACGGTCATCAACGTGGGCGTGGCTACGCTGGCGGCCTATGTGGCGGCAGGTGGTCTGGGTGAATTTATTTTCGGTGGTATTGCCCTCAACAACACCAACATGATGCTGGCCGGGGCCATACCCGCCGCGCTGCTGGCTGTTGGCTTCGACCTGGGTTTAGCGCGGTTGCAACGCGTGCGCTGGTCGGGATCAGTAGGGGGCGATGCGGGGGGGGCATCGGGCAAGAAACGGGTGGCCACAGGAGCGGGGCTGCTGGTGGTTGTGGCCGTGATGGCGGTGGCGTGGCCCAGAAACAACCCACACCGGCTGCTGGCGGGGTTTGCGCACGAATTTGGCGGACGGGCTGATGGGTATCCGGGCCTCCAGAAAGTCTACGGTATGACCATCGAAAACCGCCTTCTCGACCAGAGCCTGATGTACGAAGCCATCCGCACCAATAAAGTCGACGTCATCAGCGGCTACTCCACCGACGGGCGCATCAAAGCCTTTGGCCTGACCGTGCTAGACGATGACAAACACGCTTTTCCGCCCTATGCCGCCGCGCCCGTAGTTCGTGAGGCCACGTTGGCGAAATACCCTGAACTGCAACCCGCGCTGGATCGCCTCAACGGCCGTTTGACTGATTCGATCATGACCGAGCTGAACTACCGCGCCGACTACCTGCATGAGTCGCCGGAGCGGGTGGCGCGTGGTTTTCTGATGAAGGTAGGTTTGCTGCAACCCGCCATAGCCGCCCGCACGGGGCAGGTGGTGATGGGGTCGAAGGTATTTACGGAGCAATATATTCTGGCCGAAATCTACCGGCAACTCATCGAAGGCTATACCACGTTGCGGGTCGTGTCGAAAACGGGTTTTGGGGGCACCCAGCTTTGTTTCGACGCCCTGCGTACCGGCGCCATCGACTTCTACCCCGAATACACCGGCACGGGTTTGCTGGTCATTCTGCAACCCGCCCAGGCCACCCTCGATTCATTGAAACGGTTGCCCGGAGCAAAGCAGCCCGCCGCCATCTACAGCTATGTGAAGGCCGAATTCACCCGCCGCTATGCCCTGCGCTGGGGGGTACCGCTGGGCTTCAACAATGCCTATTGCCTCATGATGCGCCAGACCGATGCCAAACAACGGGGGATACGTACGCTGTCTGAGCTGACGAGGTATGTGAAGGGGGTTTAACGTTCAATGTCTAAAGTTCAATGTCTAAAGTTTAAAGTTGCTTCGCGCACTAGATTACGCTGGTGCGCGAAGCAACTTTAAACTTTAGACATTGAACTTTAGACATTGAACGTTAAACCCCCTTCATATTTTCCGGCTTACTTTTTGTGGTAGCGTAAAAATCTGCCTGACAGTCGAATATGCGCCTGATTGGTCGAAGCCTACAGTAGTAAGCCGGGGCCTTCGGCTATTTGTATTAATTTTAGGCCATCTGTTTCTTTGATAACCCATAGTACACGCTTGTATGAATTGGAATACTACGTATCGGACCCTACTGGTCACGGTCTGCTTAAGTCTAGCTACCCTTGCCAGCAGCCTGGCACAGACCATTGGTATCCCCAGCATTTCACCAACTGCACCCTGTCCGGGAGCACCCGTATCAGCAACGGTGAGCACCACCGGCTCCTTTTCGGCAGGTAATATATTTACGCTTCAACTTTCCGATGAGTTTGGCACGTTTGGTAGCGTCACATCTGTGGCTAGTGTCACGGCTGCGCCCACGAGTGCTACGTCTATTGTTTTTCCAGCCACAGCACTGCCCACATCGCTCAACTACGGAACGGCCTACCGGTTCCGGGTAACGTCTAACAAGCCGACCGTACCTCCAAGCCAGACGAACCCGATAAGCATTGGCACGCCTCTACCCGGTTTGGCCACTACAGCATCTTTCTGCCAAAATACGGGCAATCAGAACATCACGGCAACAGGAAATAATATAGAGTGGTATGCGGGGTTCGCCGCGAATGCACCGGTATTATCTCCAACTGGCAATACGTATCCGGTTTCTACGTCCTTGGCTACTACTGGTAACGGCATTACCTATTATGCCACGCAAACGCTGAACGGCTGCAAAAGCGCCAAAGCAGCCATCAACGTTACGGTAGTTGCGCCACCCAGCACTCAACCCACTGTTGGAAACCTTAGCCCTGCCTATTGCCCGACGGCATCACCCACGCCGCTGTCGGCATTGACCAACGGAACGGGAGCCAGCATTCGGTGGTATTCGCCCCCCAGCAGCACCACGTCGGGCGGAACAACACTGGCAGCCCCCCAGACTACAGGTACGTATGCCTATACCGTTAGTCAGTTGAACGCCCAGGGTTGCGAAGGCCCCAAGCAGTTTGTGAACGTTACGGTGTATGATACTCCTACAACGAAACCCAAAATTTCGGGCAGTCTTACTCCACAGTTCTGTTCGAATCAATTACCTGCCGTGCTGTCAGCCACCAACGACGGTACCGTCGGTACTAAAATTCGGTGGACCACATCTGGTGCTACAGATGTTGACAATTTCACCATTGCGGTACCTAATACGTCGAAGACCTATCAGGTGTACCAACTCTCTGCCAACAACTGCCCGTCAGGGGTATTTGAAACCGTTGCTGTTTCAGTCAACACAACCCCCGGTAAGCCGACGTCGGCTTACACCAACGATACGCGGAGTTATTGCGCTGGTAGTACACAGGCCGCCATATCAGCCAATGCCAACTCTGGTTACAGCCTGAAGTGGTACCTGCCCGCCGCTGCTGGCGGTGGCACAAAAACTCAATCGACCATCGATGCGCCCACCGTAGCTGGTACCTATGCCTACACCGTGACCCAATTGAACCAGGTAAATGGGTTTACCTGCGAAAGCTCACCGCTGGTGATTACTGTAGTGGTGAAGGACGCGCCCACTGGCAAGCCCAAAACTAATTACCCAAACAACTCGCCGAGCTATTGCGCTAATCAGGTGCCAACCAGCCTGGAGGCTAGCACCGACAACAACGCGGGTACGTTTGTCCGTTGGACATTACCTAATAATACAATTTCTGATAGCCCTACCGTCAATGCACCTGCCACCTCGGGAACTTACCAGGTCCGGTTGGTCAACACCGCCACGGGTTGTGAGGGGCCACAACTGGCTGTTCCGGTAGCGGTCAATGGCGTTCCCGGTGCACCCACGCCAACTAATACAGCGCTTACCTACTGTATTGACAATGCTCCGGCCACTTTATCGGCTAACTCGGATGCCGGTAATAAGCTGGTTTGGTACGTGCCGGGTGTGACTGGCGGGCAGGAGCAAACCACCTATCCAGCCCCAAGAGTTGGCGGTCCATACGCCTATAGTGTCAGTCAGAGAACAACGGCTGGCTGCGAGGGAAGCAAACTTGAGTTAAAAGGAACGGTCAACGTAGGTCCAACCACGGCACCTTCCGTGCAAAACGTTACGTATTGCGATAACCTCCGGCCTGTTAGTCTGACGGCCACTACCACCGGTACAGGCAAGACGATTCGCTGGACACAACTTGGCGGGTCAACCACTGACGGACCCACCATCGATGCACCTAAAACAGCTAATACCTATTTTTATGAAGTTCAGCAGCTAGATGCTAACGGTTGCTCAAGCAGTTCACCCAAATCAATCACGGTAACGGTTAATGGGTCGCCATCCGCACCCCTGGTAAAGACGCTGACACTTTGCCAAAGCCGCACTACGCAACCGCTGGCAGCTACGGCAACGGGTACAAACGTGTTAACCTGGTATGATGCCGCTGGCAACGCACTAACCGGTACGCCTTCGCCTGCTGTTTCGGCCACGGGGACTACCGATTATTTCGTCACCCAAACTAACGGCAATGCCTGTATCAGTGACAAGGCTAAACTGACCGTTAGTGTCAATGCCGTTCCGACGAAACCTGCTCCGGTTACTCCACGTGACTATTGCGCTGGCGAAACGGCCAGTGCCCTGTCAGCTACGGGTAGTAACCTGCTCTGGTACGGAACCGACCCAACGGGCGGCACCGGAAGTGGGCAAGCCACAACGCCTGCTACGTCTACTCCCGGCGTGACCAACTACTACGTGACTCAGACGGTAGCCTCTTGCGAAAGTGATCGTCAGGTTATTCCCGTCACGGTGAAACGTAAGCCAGGTCTACCAACGGCAGTTAATAACCTCGAATTCTGCCAGAACTACACGGCTCCCATTCCCACAGCCACGGCTGAAACTGGTGCTTCATTGTCATGGGTATCAGGCAACACGGCTTCTCCTACACCGCCCAACGTCCCTACAAATTTGGTGCAGACATACACCTATGCAGTGTACCAAACGCTCGATGGTTGCGCCAGCGACCGGGCACCGTTTACCGTGCGGGTAAAGCCCACGCCCGGTCAGCCTGGTACTACGCCGTTTCAGCTTTGCCAGTTTGGCCCTACACGTTCACTGGATGTACAGGGAACCCAGATCAAATACTATGACGCCAACGACCAGTTGCTGGGTGGTGCGCCAACCCTGCCCGTCGATCAGCCGCAGACGTTGACGTACAAAGTGACCCAAACGTTGGATGGCTGCGAGAGTCAGCCTAAGAAAACATACAGTGTGATCGTGTACCCCAAACCGGGCGCGCCCACTACGCAGTCGGTTCAATATTGTCTTGATACGCAGGACCAGCCCAAACAGACTGTGCAACCTCTCACAGCTGGTGGTCAGAACCTGCGGTGGTTCTTTGTCGATGGAGCCGAGTTCCCGGGAGCACCCACACCTGTTACCTCGTCTACGTCGGTGTTCGATTTTGGAGTAACACAGACTGTCAACAATTGCCAGAGCGACAAAGCAACCCTGCGCGTGAGTGTACTATCAACGCCCACGCCGGTACTCTCCAGCAGTGTAGTGGCCTATTGCCGCAATGACGTAGCCAAACCGTTTGAGGCAACGGGAGAGAACCTGACCTGGATTGATCCCAATGGTGTAGTGACCAATACCACACCAACGCCACCCACCATCAACGCCATCAGCGGGGCCACGTATCAGGTGTATGCCAGAGGAACCGCCAACGGTTGTTACAGCGCACGGGCCAAAGTGAAGCTCGTTGTCAATACCAGTCCCACGCTGGCGCTTTTGGGTGGGACAACCATTAACTACGGTCAAACAACTAACCTACAACTGCGTTTTACGAGCACCCCACCCTACGCCTATACATTGTCGGACGGTACGTCGGGCACGGCGGTCGATTCGCTAGCGACGGTAGCGGTAAAACCCCTGCGCACTACGACGTATCAGGTTGCCAACGTAACCAACAACTGCGGAAGCGGCCTGCCGGGTAACCCCGCTACGGCTGTCATTACGGTCAACATTCCCACCATCACTACGGCGCCGCTGGCGGTTACGGGTGGACTGTGCGTGGGCAACACGTTCAGCGTAGGCTACACCACTACCGGGTCGTTCAACACAGGCAACGCGTTTAAAGTCCAGATTGCCGACACTACGTCGAAAATATACGTAGATGCCTCGCCAGCCTCACTAGCCAACCCGCTGACGGCCTCTCTGCCGACCACGCTCAAGGGCGGGCCGTATTTTGTGCGTGTCACGGCCACCAACCCCGGTGCCGAAGTGGCTGGTGCCAACAGCCCCACGGTGCTGACGGTGCGCGCCCTGCCCACCGCCACGCTGCTGGGTACGCAAAATATCTACGAAACGTATCCCGCTAACCTGACCGTTGTCCTCACCGGCGATGCCCCCTGGGCCATCACCTACAGTCAGGATGGGGGCAGCCCGATTTCGTTCAACACCGCAGCCAGTCCCCATATCCTGAACGTGCAACCGGCTAAAACAGCCACCTATACGCTGGGCACTGTGACGAATAGTTGCGGTACGGGCGTGGTATCAGGTACGGCGGTGGTGACAGTACTGCCTTTGCTGGCAGTCGAAGAACCGCTCAATGGTGCCGTAGACGTGTACCCCACGCCAACACAGGCTGTGCTGACAGTTGATATCAACGTTAGACTAACAGCCGAGAACCCGGCTACGCTCACATTGACAGACATGGTTGGCCGCCCTATGCTCACGCGCCGTGTTACGGATCAGCATACGCAGCTGGACCTAAGTCAACAACCCGCTGGCCTGTACCTCCTCAACGTATCCGTCGGCGACAAACGGGTGGTGCGGAAGGTAATGAAACAATGATCTGATTTACGAGCGGTCCGCCGCCGCGGTTACGATGTACGAATTACGATTTATTGCTGACGCGTCAACTTGCTTTTGTGTAAGTTGACGCGTCAGCAATAAATCGTAATTCGTACATCGTAATTCCATTATGTTTTCCGACGAATACTTCATGGAAATAGCCCTCAGTCTGGCTGAGGAAGCCGACGCGGCGGGGGAAATTCCGGTGGGAGCGGTGGTGGTGTGCAAGAACCGGATCATTGGCAAAGGCCGCAACCAGACCGAACAACTCACCGACGTGACGGCCCATGCTGAACTAATGGCCATTACGGCCGCTACGCAATCACTCGGCGGCAAATACCTCGCCGACTGCACGCTCTACGTGACCCTCGAACCCTGCGTGATGTGTGCCGGGGCCATTTTCTGGGCGCAGTTGGGCCGACTGGTTATTGGCGCCGACGACCCCAAACGGGGCTATTCGCGGCTGCAACCTTCGCCACTGCATCCTAAAACGCGTCTGGAAACGGGCATCCTCGCTGACGAAAGCCGCCAATTGCTGACTAACTTTTTCGGACGCCTAAGAACATAAAATTGGAACCCGCTGTTAAACCCGATGAATCGACAGGGCATAGCGTGGTTGCACTGCCCCCGGTCTGCCGCTTTTCAGTCGGCTTAACGTCGAACTCCAAACGTCAAACTATAAATACCTCATTATGGCCTTCGTTCTAGATCCGCTGCCTTATCCGAGTGATGCACTCGAGCCAAATATTGACAAGCAGACCATGGAAATTCACCATGGGAAGCACCACAACGCTTACGTGACCAACCTCAACAACGCTGTAGCGGGTACTGAGATGGAGAGCCTTGCTATCGACGAACTGGTAGCTAACGTGAGCAAATACCCTATGGCCGTGCGTAACAACGGTGGCGGACACTTCAACCACACCCTGTTCTGGAATATCCTGTCGGCCAATGGTGGCGGGCAGCCTACCGGACAACTGGCTGAAGCGATTAACCAAAAGTTTGGGTCATACGATGCGTTCAAAGAGGAATTTACCAAAGCGGCTACCACCCGTTTCGGATCTGGCTGGGCCTGGCTGATTGTCAACGCCGATGGTGAGCTGGCTATTACGTCAACGCCAAACCAGGATAATCCGCTTATGGACGTGGCTGAGCAGAAAGGCACACCCGTTATTGGCCTCGACGTTTGGGAACACGCCTATTACTTGAAATATCAGAACAAGCGCCCCGACTATATTGCTGCATTCTGGAACGTAGTCGATTGGAATGCCGCTGAGAAACGGTATCAGCAGGCTAAGGCAGCGTAAAGAAAAAATGTAGAATGAATAATGTACAATGAGTCAGTTGGTTACAAGGTTGCTAGCGTGCTTTTAACAAAATCATCGCTCATTTTACATTCTTCATTTTACATTTTTCATTAAATTTGCACTCCCAAACAACATGGTGCGCGTAGCTCAGTCGGTTAGAGCATCGGTTTGTGGTACCGAGGGTCGTGGGTTCGAGCCCCATCGTGCACCCAAAGCCCCCCGCCTGAGCGGGGGGCTTTTTTTATTTGTTATGCCGCTATAATCCTGCCAATACGCGTCTCTATGACCACCGAGTCTATATATCGCTATGCTGTGCCTATCCGTGTTGTGCTGGTGTTGGCTTA
This sequence comes from Fibrella rubiginis, assembly GCF_017353185.1. Classification (GTDB taxonomy): domain Bacteria; phylum Bacteroidota; class Bacteroidia; order Cytophagales; family Spirosomataceae; genus Fibrella; species Fibrella rubiginis. Next base: position 319,661 of record NZ_JAFMYV010000005.1, read on the forward strand.
CGTGGCAGGTCTGATTGGTCTTCAACTGCCAGCCGTAGCCGGGTATTTTAAAGCACTTACGGCTCTTAATCTGCTGGCCACGCTGGCTGTGCTGCTCTATTTCCATACCGACTGGCAACCATCATTCTATTTCTACGTAGCTCTGGCCGTGCTGACGGGTTTTTTTGTAGAAGTACTGGGTGTGCACACCGGTGCCGTATTTGGTGGGCCATATGCCTATGGAACCGGCCTTGGCCCCAAAATTTGGGGAGTACCACCCGTGATCGGTGTAAACTGGCTGCTTTTAACCTACTGCTTCGGCTCCCTTGCCGACAGGCTCTCGTTGCCAGTCTACATGAAAGCCATTCTGGCAGCTACAGGCATGGTGTTGCTCGATTTCCTTATCGAGCCGGTAGCCATCCGGCTCGATTTCTGGACGTGGTTTGGTGGGCCAATTCCGTTACAAAATTACCTTGGCTGGTGGCTGGTAGCGCTGGTTTTATTAAGCGTGTGGTACGGACTACCCTTCCGAAAGGAAAATCGCGTAGCAGGTCTGATTATCAGCCTGCAAGCCTTTTTCTTTGCAGGACATAATCTGCTTTACTATTTATGAGTGGCTATAAACAGAACCCTGTTTTTTGAGTTATATCCGTTGGAGCTAGCCTAATTTTTTAACAACGCAACTAAAAATTTGCAATTCGATTTTGAGGTGCCTAGTTTAGATGTTACTTCTGTCGAAGAAAAGTTAAACGGAACTTAGCTGAACTACTTAGGTACGTGCAACTCCCACCATATTTGTATAATCAGACTATCCCATGAGTAACTATTCGATTAAAGATTTGGAGCAACTATCGGGTATCAAAGCCCATACGTTGCGCATCTGGGAGCATCGCTATAATATCATTTCGCCTAAGCGGACAGATACCAATATACGTACCTACGACGACCAGGACCTGAAGCTGGTACTTAACATCTCACTGCTGAAGGACCACGGTTACAAGATCTCCGAGATATCCAAGATGTCGGTTGAGGCGATGTATCAGGAAGTCATCAAGATTTCTGACCGTCAGCTGAGCTACCCCGATCAGATTCATGCGCTAACCATCTCGATGATCGACCTCGATGAGGAGCGCTTTGAGAAGATTATCAGCACCAACATTTTGCAGTTTGGTTTCGAGAGTTCGATGATTCATATCATCTACCCATTCCTGAGCCGTATTGGTACGCTCTGGGTAACGGGTTCCATTGGTCCGGCACAGGAACATTTCATCACGAACCTGATTCGGCAGAAGCTGATTGTAGCTATTGATGGGCAGGTAAACAAGCAACGCCCTAATGGCAAAAAATACATGCTCTACCTGCCCGAGGGCGAGTTGCACGAAATAAGCCTGTTGTTTGCCAATTACATTATTCGTGCCCGTCACAACCGGGTTGTTTATCTGGGTCAAAGCCTCCCGTTCAACGAGTTAGTATTTGCCTATAACGTGCATAAGCCCGATTATATCTTCTCGGCTATTACGTCGGTGCCCTCCAACCACGAAACGCAACTCTACGTCGACAAATTAGCCAAACAGTTTCCCGAATCTCATTTGTTGCTGACCGGGTATCAGGTAGTTGGTCAGGATATTCAGATGCCCGAAAACGGCACAATTATTAATAATATTGACGATTTAATTCGTATGGCGAGTGTCTGATAGAGCGATTTGCTCCGTTTTCCAACAAAATAAAAAACGGAGCAAATCGCTCCGTTGGACTTTGAACAAAAAACCCGGCTTCTGGCCGGGTTTTTCATTATACTTTGATTTCAACATCGACACCACTGGGGAGTTCGAGCTTCATCAGGGCGTCAACCGTTTTGGCGCTGGTCGAGTAAATATCTACCAGACGCTTGTAGGTGCAAAGCTGGAATTGCTCACGCGCCTTCTTGTTGACGTGCGGTGACCGCAGCACCGTGTAAATCTCCTTGTCGGTAGGAAGGGGAATTGGACCACTCACTACCGCACCCGTTGACTTCACGGCTTTCACAATTTTTTCAGCCGACTTATCAACCAGCATGTGGTCAAACGACTTCAGTTTAATGCGAATCTTCTGATTCATAACTAAGCGGCTCGTTTTGTTAAAGTATATCCCCACCGAAAGAGCCATTTACTCCGGCAGGGAAGTTCTTTAGTTCAACGTCTAAAGTTTAAGGTTTAACGTTGCTTCGCACATTACTTGGGTTGAGCGCGAAGCAACGTTAAACCTTAAGCTTTAGACGTTGAACTTGATTTTACACCCCTTTCTCTTTCTTCACTACGCCGTCGGCAATGTTCTGCGGAACGACTTCATAGTGAGAGAACGTCAGGTTGGCCGTAGCACGACCTGATGACATGGTGCGAAGCTCGGTGATATAGCCAAACAATTCCGACAGAGGAACGTCGGCTTTCAGCACCTGCGAACCAGCACGTGAGTCCATGCCTTTCATGATACCCCGACGGCGGTTCAAATCGCCCGTGATTGGACCGGTGTATTCTTCCGGCGTCAATACTTCAACGGACATGATCGGCTCCAGCAGTTTAGGACCAGCCTGACGACCTGCTTCGCGGAAGCCCAGACGAGCGGCTAATTCAAACGAGAGTGAATCGGAGTCGACATCGTGGAATGAACCGTGGAACAAACGCACCTTCATCGAATCAATAGGATAACCAGCAAGAGGACCCATCGACATAGCTTCGCGGAAGCCTTTTTCGATTGCGGGAATAAACTCGCGGGGAATCACACCACCTACGATAGCATTATCAAACTGAAGACCAGCCTTCACCGTACCGTCTTCTTCGGCATCACGGGGCATAAGTTCAAACACGATGTCGGCGAATTTACCGCGACCACCCGTCTGCTTCTTGTATACCTCGCGGTGTTCAACCTTCTTGGTCAACGTTTCTTTGTAGGCAACCTGGGGGGCACCCTGGTTCACTTCTACTTTGAATTCGCGCCGCATCCGGTCGATGATAATCTCCAGGTGAAGCTCACCCATACCCCGGATGATGGTTTGGCCTGTTTCGGTGTTCGACTCTACTTTGAGGGTAGGGTCTTCTTCCAGCAGTTTACCAATGGCCTTCGAGAAGTTATCCTGGTCAGCCGTTTTCTTGGGCTCAATCGCGTAGCCGATAACGGGTTCCGGGAACACCATCGATTCAAGAACGATTGGGTTCTTCTCATCTGACAGGGTATCACCGGTTTTGATGTCTTTGAAACCAACTACGGCACCAATGTCACCCGCTTCGAGGCGGTCGATCTGGTTTTGCTTGTTGGCGTGCATCTGGAAAATCCGCGAGATCCGCTCCTTGCTGCCCGACCGGTTATTCAACACGTATGAACCTGACTCCAGCACACCCGAGTATGAACGGATGAAGCACAGACGGCCTACGTAGGGGTCGGTAGCAATTTTGAACGCCAGTGCCGAGAACGGTTCTGCCGTAGAGGGCTTACGCGCAATCTCAGCGCCCGTGTCGGGGTTGGTACCTTTGATGCTCTCCTTGTCGAGCGGCGATGGCAACAGGGCCATCACATAATCGAGCATGGTTTGAACGCCTTTGTTCTTGAATGACGAACCGCAAAGCATCGGCACGATTTTCATGGCGATAGTTGCTTTGCGAAGCGCCGCCAGAATTTCGTCTTCCGAGATGGACGTAGGATCGTCAAAGTACTTTTCCATGAGCTGGTCGTCGAATTCGGCAACGGCTTCAAGGAGTTTTTCACGCCATTCGGTAGCCTCGTCCAGCATGTCGGCCGGAATGGGTACTTCTTTAAAGGTCATGCCTTTGTCGTCTTCGTTCCACTCAACACCGCGGAAGTTAACGAGGTCAACTACACCTTTGAAGTTTTCTTCTTCACCAATGGGCAGTTGAAGAGGCACGGCATAGCTACCCAGCATCTCCTTCACCTGCTTGCAAACTTCCAGGAAGTTGGCACCCGAGCGGTCCATTTTGTTGACGAAGCCAAGGCGGGCCACGTTGTAGTTGTTAGCCAGACGCCAGTTGGTTTCCGACTGTGGTTCAACGCCATCAACAGCACTAAACAGGAACACCAGCCCATCGAGTACACGCAGTGACCGGTTCACTTCAACGGTGAAGTCGACGTGGCCGGGTGTGTCGATGATGTTGATGTGATATTTCTGGTCGCGGTAGGTCCAGTCAACGGTAGTAGCAGCCGAGGTGATCGTGATACCACGCTCCTGCTCCTGCTCCATCCAGTCCATTGTGGCAGCACCATCGTGCACCTCACCGATCTTGTGACTTACCCCGGCGTAATAGAGAATACGTTCGGTAGTGGTCGTTTTGCCTGCGTCGATGTGGGCAGCGATACCGATGTTTCTCGTCAATAATAAATCGCGAGCCATTAGCTTGTTATACAGAAAGTTATGTGATTTCTGGGACAGTGAAAAGAACCCACCCGCCAATGCCGGTGGTCTTTTCATGAATCAGGTCGCAAAATTACTGACTTTCAGTGGCAAAGTCAAGGGAAGAAAGAGATAAGAAGGGGAGAGATAGGAGGGGAGAAGCGAGAGACAAGAAGCAAGAGACAAGAAATAAGAGACAAGAAGTGAGAAATAAGAGACAAGAAGGTTAATGCCCAATATGCTGGCGCACTGGTCATCATGTTTCTTATCTCCTATTTCTCACTTCTTGTCTCTTATTTCTTATCTCTCCCCCCTCTTATTGGCTCAGCTCTGCCATGGCTGTGAGCAGGGGAGCCTGCTTGTCGCGGTAGGTGGCCTGATAGCGCAGGGGCGTGGTGCCGGTTTGCTGCTTGAATTGCCGGTGGAAGTGCGAAATATTGTTGAAGCCACATTCCAGCCCTACTTGTCCTACGCTTAAATCGGCATGCGTGAGCAGTTTACGGGCGTGGCTGATGCGTAGCTCGTTGAGGTATTCAACAAATGATTTGTTGGTGCGTTTGCGAAAATATCGGCAAAACGCCGCCGGGGCCATACCCGCCACGGAAGCAATCTGTTCGATGCGGATTTCCTCGCGGAAATGCTTTAAGACAAATTCCAGCACCCGTTTCATGCGTTCGGTTTCAGCTTCGGAGGCCGTAAGCTGGTAACTATCGGAAGCCAGCAGCATGGCCTCACGGTCGGTGGTTAGCTCGTTGAGGATGCTGAGCAGTTCGAGCACCTGATTCATGCCTTCCTGTTTGGGCAGTTGCGTCAGCCTGTTGGCGATGCGGGCTACCATTTTGGCGCTAAAGCACAGGCCGTAACGGGAGCGGTGCAACAGGTGCCGCACCGGTTCTGATTCTGGAAAGGACCCCAGCATGTTTTCGTCGAGCGAGGCGGGGAACTGCACCACAATGGCCTCGGCGGGCGGTTCGTTGAGGCGGTCGTCGTCGTTGCGCCAGAAATGGGGGAGGTTAGGGCCAATCAAGACCAAATCACCAGCGTCGAAGTTGGTGACGTGGTCTCCCACGAAGCGCTTACCGTTGCTCTGCATGATATAGGTAAGCTCGTATTCGGGGTGGTAATGCCAGAGGGCACCAAAGGCGTTGAGGCGAATATGTTTTACCAGCATCGAATGCTGTTCGTCAATGGTAACTTTCTCGTAGAGGGCTTTCAACGTAGTAGCTCATTTTAACTAGTATGGGCGCATTCGACCAGAAATTTAGTCAAAAATTCATACAAAACAGATAAAAATAGCAGTACGTCGCCATTTTGTCCTATCTACATTTGTCATGACTCAGCGACTATCCGATTCGCCGATAGGTCTGTTAACACCTGAACCCCCTTACCTCTATGGATGTCATGCAAGCCCCGACAGACTTTAGTCTCGAACTCGATAGTCCTTATTCACTCAGTAAGGATGCTGTTGCCTTCTACCGCGAGAACGGTTATGTGAAATTGAAAAACGTGCTCAGTCCAGCCGTGATCCATCACTACGGGCCAATCATTTCCGACCTGGTCATTCAACTGAACACGCTAACCAAACCCATGCACGAACGCACCACCTATGAACGGGCGTTTTTGCAAATCATGAACCTCTGGACGCGCAACGAAACCGCCCGCGAGTTTGTGTTTTCGAAGCGGCTGGCCCAAATCGCGGCCCAGTTGATGGGGGTTGAGGGTGTGCGCCTCTACCATGACCAGGCATTGTACAAGGAGCCGTCGGGGGGCATAACGCCCTGGCATGCCGACCAGTTTTACTGGCCTCTGGCCACGCCCAACACCGTTACGGTCTGGATTCCATTGCAGGAGACGCCCATGCACATGGGGCCGCTTGCCTTCGCCGAAAAAAGCCAGCATGTAGCCATTGGCCGTGACATCGAGATTAGTGATGCGAGTGAAAAAATTCTCTCAGACGAGTTACAGCGGCTAAATTTTAACGTCAACGATACCCCCTTTGACTTAGGCGAAGTAAGCTTCCACGCAGGCTGGACGTTCCACCGGGCGGGGCCAAACACGTCTGACTCGCCCCGGCGGGTAATGACCATGATTTACATGGACAAGGATCAGACCATTATGGAGCCGCGTAACAGCTACCAGCGCAACGACTGGGCCACCTGGCTGACCAACTGGCCCGTAGGCAGTAAACCTGAAGGCCCGCTGAACCCGGTTATCTGGGAGAAATAGGCTGTAGGAAAAAATAGGCTGGTAGCATGCGCCCGGCTAGTTTCCAGACTTACGCTTGGGTTCGACTATTTTTGTGGAAATGCTGTTGTTCCCCTAGCGAACATTGTGCTCCATGATACATCGACTGCCTCTGCTGGCCCTTTTGGGGCTTTTTTGCCTGCCTGTTTCTACCAAAGCTCAGTTTGGGCAGGGTGGCATCAGCAAGCCTACCACGTTTTTTTACGGCATTTCGCCCGCCAAGGCTAAAGTTGGCGACGTGGTGACGCTTAAGATAACGGCCCGCTCCAAGGAAGGCTGGCACATGTATGCCGCCAAAACCAACCCCAAAATTGAATTTGGCCCCCAGCCAACGGTGTTGACGTTAGCTAAAAACAGTACCTACAAACTGGTTGGCGGTCTCGAATCGGTAGGGTATCAGACTAAGTATGAGGAGGCATTCGAGGGCGATGTGTATCAGATGCCTAATCCGGCTATTTTTATTCAGAAGATAAAGCTGTTGGCCGTCAAACCCATTTTGAAAGGAACAATTGAAGGCCAAACCTGCCAGGAAGTATGCGTCAATGTTAATGATGATTTTGATTTATCGAAGCAGATAACAGTAGCTGCACCAACCGGGGCGACTGTGGCCGTGCCTGAATCCAAACCAGTTGACCAACTGGCTGATAACCAGATTAGTGTTGTCACATCTGAATCTGCTGCGGCACAAACTGGTGTTGTTGGTTCGGGTGTTTCGTCAACGGCCAACGCCGAAACGGCCCTGGCTGCTGCTACGGAAGCAACGGTTGGCGTGCCCGCCATAGGCACGCCTGCTCAACCCCAGTCACTCTGGAAATTTGTGTTGGCGGCCTTTCTGGCGGGACTGGCAGCCTTATTGACCCCCTGCGTGTTTCCCATCATTCCGATGACGGTGAGCTACTTCACCAATCAGAAAGGCGGCTGGTGGAAAGCACTGATCTACGGCGCGTCGATTATTGGTATCTATGTACTCATCGGCACGGTGGTGTCGCGGATCAACGGGCCGGGCTTTGCTAATTTCGTGAGCACACACTGGGTGCCAAACCTGCTGTTTTTTGCCGTATTCTTTGTTTTTGGCCTATCGTTTCTGGGGCTGTTTGAGATCACGTTGCCTAGTTCGCTGGTGAACAAAGCCGATGCAGCCTCAGAGCGGGGTGGCCTGGCGGGCATCTTTTTCATGGCCTTTACGCTGGTGCTGGTGTCATTTTCGTGCACTGGCCCCATCGTAGGAAGCCTATTGGTAGCCTCGGCGGGGGGCGAAGTGATCAAGCCCATTATTGGCATGGCGGCGTTTTCGTCGGCCTTTGCCATTCCGTTTACCCTGTTCGCCATGTTTCCGCAGTGGCTCAAAAGTCTGCCCAAATCGGGGGGATGGCTCAATTCAGTGAAGGTGATACTGGGTTTTCTGGAACTGGCCCTGGCGCTGAAATTCCTGAGCATCGCCGACCAGGTTTACCACTGGCATTTGCTTGACCGTGAGGTCTATCTGGCGTTCTGGATTGTTATTTTTACTATGATCGGCTTCTACCTGTTGGGTAAGCTTCGCCTGCCGCACGACAGCCTGCCGATGGCCAGTGGTAAAATCACGCTCGACAAGTTTTCGTTGAAGGGCGAGATGGCTCAGGCAATGATGGGGGCTAAAGACGAGGGTTCAACGGGCAGTGCCGTAAACCTGAGTACAACCCCGGTGCGGGGCGAGCTTAAACTGGCCGGTAGCCCCGACGACCGGGTGAGCATTCCCCGCCTGTTACTAGCTATCGTCACGTTTACGTTTGTGGTCTACATGGTGCCCGGTATGTGGGGCGCGCCGCTCAACGCCCTGGCGGGGTATCTGCCGCCCGAAACGTCGCAGGATTTTAATCTGAATGGGGGAGGCGGACAGCCGCCTGCAACAAACAGTAGTGGTCAGGTGTCGGGCAAAAAGCACGCGGATCTGTTCAAATTACCCCGGGGTCTGCAGGGCTTTTTCGATTATAAAGAGGCGCTGGCGTATTCAAAAACGGTGGGGAAACCCGTCTTCATCGACTTCACCGGCCACGGCTGCGTGAACTGCCGCGAAATGGAGCAGCGCGTCTGGAGCGACCCGAAAGTGATGTCGCGGCTGCAAAACGACTATGTGCTGGTGGCCCTGTACGTCGATGATAAAACCGAACTGCCCGAAGCAGAGTGGTACACGTCGGGTTATGACCAGAAAGTGAAAAAGACCATCGGTGCGCAAAACGCCGATCTCCAGATTACCAAATACGGCAACAATGCCCAGCCGCACTACTGCCTGGTCGACGAGACGGGTAAACTACTGGTGACCCCAACGAATTACAATTTGGATGTCGACAAATTCGCTGCTTTCATGGACGCGGGAAAAACTGCGTTTGCCAAAAAATAACTGCCTACTGTAACTATGCCTTCAATCTTCTCCCGCATTGTAGCTGGTGAAATTCCAGCTCACAAAATTGCCGAGACGGATCAGTTTCTGGCTTTTCTCGACGTGCAGCCCACCACCACGGGCCATACGCTGGTGATTCCCAAGCAGGAAGTTGATTACCTCTTCAACCTCGACGACGAGTTGTATCTGGGGCTGATGGCCTTTGCCAAACGCATTGCCCCGGCCATTGAAAAGGCCGTACCCTGTCGGCGGGTGGGGGTGGCCGTCATTGGGCTGGAAGTGCCCCATGCCCACGTCCACCTGATTCCGCTCAACAGCCTGGCCGACATGAACTTTAATCACAAAATCAGCCCCACGCAGGAGCAACTGGCCGAAACCGCCGCCGCCATCCGGGCGCAGCTGGGCGAGGTGTAGCGCGGTCAGGCTATCTCATTCTGCTAAACTGTTCGTCAATAGAATACCGCCCCGGACCGTTGAGCAACAGAAAAAGGCTCACGGCAACCAGGTTGAGCGATGGCATGGTGTTCTGGTAGCTGTCGTTGATATGGAGGTGAGCCATACCTAGTGCGACGCTGAAGTTGATGAGCACAAACGCCGACGCCAGCCGCGTCTGGAACCCTAGTAGCCACAAAATACCGCCAATGAACTCTGTATAGGCCGATACGTAGGCGCCCGGTGTGGGAAACGGAAAACCCAGACTTTGCAGGTAGGCCACAAACTGCGGCATGTTTGCCGCCGGATGAATGACGTTTTCGTAGGATACTTTCACCAGTTGAAAGCCAAACGCCAGCCGCAGGGCCAGAATACCAAGGTTACGATTCATAAAATAAGAAGAGATTTTGGGACAGGATTGGCAGGATGGCAGCGGACGCCGCGCGGGATAAACAGGATTTTCCTTTCTTGCTTTAGTTGAAAGAAAGGAAAATCCTGCCATCCTGCCAATCCTGTCCCAAAATCTCTTCTTATTTCATTTCCCGCTTCAGCGCGTTCATTTCCGATACTGGCGAAGCTCCTTCATAAAGGATGCGGTAGACCGAGTCGACAATGGGCATGGGCACGTTGTGAGGCTCGTTGATAGCGTGGATGCTGCGTACAGCGTAGTAACCTTCGGCGATCATGTTCATCTCCATTTGTGCCGATTGGATGGTGTAGCCCCGGCCAATGAGGTTGCCAAACGTACGGTTGCGGCTGAAGGGCGAGTAGCAGGTTACGAGCAGGTCGCCGAGGTAAGCCGATTGACTGAGGTCGCGGGTGGCAACGGGAAAAAGCGTATCGACAAACCGGCGGATCTCCTGCGTAGCGTTGGATACCAGCACGGCCTGAAAATTATCGCCGTAACCCAGGCCATGCGTGATGCCGCAGGCCAGCGCAATGATGTTTTTCATGACGGCGCAATATTCTACACCATACAAATCATTGATGGGCGAGGCCTTCACGAAACGGCAGGTCAGCAGCGCCGATACCGCTTCGGCGCAGGGTACGCCGGTAGATGCGATCGTCAGGTATGACTGTTTCTCCAGGGCTACTTCTTCGGCGTGGCATGGGCCGGCAATGCACGAAATATGGTCTTTGGGAACGTCATACGTGGTTTCGACCCAGTCGGTAACGAGCTGATTGACTTCGGGAATCATGCCCTTGATGGCCGAGACGATATGTTTTCCGGCAAACTGTTTTGGTGTCAGGCCCAGCAGTGCGTTGGAGACGAAAGCCGCGGGCACAGCCAGAATAACATAGTCGGCGTCGCGGAGTGCCTCGCGAATTTTGGTATGCACTTTCACCTTGCGGGGGTTAATCTGTACGTCGCTGAGGTAACTTTTGTTATGATGATAGCGCTTGATATGGGCCGCGTCTGTTTCGCTTCGCAGCCACCAGCGGACAACGACGTTACCTTCCGAGAGTATTTTCACGAGCGCAGTAGCCCAGCTACCGCCGCCAATCATGGCAATGCGGGCAGGAGTGGAGTTTTTCATGGGGTAAAGATAAAGGAGAGGGGGAGGAAAGGAGGAAAGGAGGAAAGGAGGATGGGAGGAAGGAAAGGAATGGCTGATGCCAGAGCAGTCCGCTAGCCTCAGCCATTCCCTGCTTTCCTGCTTTCCTCCCTTCCTCCTTGTTTTCGCACTAATTCATATTCTATTGCCGTTATAGGATATGCTTATGAAACAAAGGAACCTAATAGGGCTATTGGGCATATTGCTGTTGTTGCTGGGAAGCTGCGAACGGTCTGCTCAACCCCTAACCCGCTCAACGTCTGTAAAAAGTAGATCGACGGTATTGCCCGAGTCCTCAGTTTGGATGGAGAAACGCAGAGCAGGCATCGACTTCATTGCCGCAGGTATCACACCCGCCGAGTGGTCGATGGACGTTGATTTTTCCAAACAAATTATCTTCAAGCCCCTCAGCGGTTCAACCCTGGTAGCCGACATGCCCAAGCCGCAGCCCAGCGGTCGTAATAGCGGCGTACTGCTCGACGCCCGTGTGGGCACAGGGTTGGTAGCAGCTTCGAATAAGAAAAATTACGCGCCGAAGACCAGCCGCATGAAGGTGTTCATTGAACCCGTAGTCACGCGCGACAACCTCACAGGCAGGCTATATGCCTACACGGTTCGGGTGGAAAGCAACGGGCGGAAATACATGGGCTACGGAGCGTTTATCAAAGGCAGTGACCGCCTCAACGGCACCTGGACGCTCGAAACGTTTAAAGGGCAGCGGGTGCGCCCGGGTCAGTTTCCCAACAAAGCCTTGCCCGAACTGACCATTAACCTGGAGGATAACCAGGTGGAAGGCAGCACGGGTTGCAACAAGCTAAAAGGCGAAGTATCGGCTGAGGGTGACCATGTGAAGTTTATGGTGAAAACCACCACCAGCAAGAAATGCACGAATCCATTCGAGGACGATTACCTTGCTGCTCTAACGCAGGCAACGCTGTTTCGCATCGGTAAAGACCGCCTAACCCTGTTGGTCGATGGTCAGTATGTGCTGACGATGAAGCCAGCGGAGAAGTGAGGGGTTATAAAGTCTAATGTCCAAAGTCCAAGGTTTAAGGTTGTCGGCAGCAATACCCTACCGATAACCTTAAATTATAAACCTGATGAAAAAACGGGTCTACGTCCTTACCGAACGCGCTACCCTGCGCCGGGCGACCGACTACCCGGATCAGGTTCCCGCGCCCGACGAATGGCTGTTGCCCGACGATGATTTCGACATCATCAAACAGTTTGCCGCCGACGCCCCCGATAACACCGCCGATGCCCTGCTGACCTACAGCCTCAGCCGGGGGCGCGATACCATCCGCCTCCGTACGTACGCGGGCCTGCTCGATTTGCGGGGTGGTCTCAGCCTCGACATCCGGCCCCGCGTTGGCTACCTGCCCAACCTCCTCCGCCACCTGCCCGACGCGGCCTTTCACCGACTTCATACGGGTCAAACCGGGGCTATGAACCTGCCCCTCTGGGAGGTTTTTATCGATGCTTTTTTGCGCGAAACGGCCCATGCGCTGGGGCAGGGATTAGCCCGGAACTACGTGGCTGAGACTGTGGAGACGGCTACACTGCGAGGAAAAATTCGCATGACCCAGCAGGCGCGGCAGCCTTATTTCCAACCTGACCGCCTGGCTCTGATTCAGGATGAACATACGGCCAATATTGCTGTAAACAGGGTGCTGAAAACGGCGCTGCTGCGCGTGATGGGCCGTTCAGACGTGGTGGCGAGTCAAACCCGCTGCCGTCAGTTGCTGGCTTTTCTGGCCGACATCCCCACCTCGACGAACCTGCCAGCGGATCTGCGGGCCATAGCGTCTACCAACCGGCTGTTACGTCGGTATGACCTGGCTTTGCGCTGGGCCACGTGGCTGTTGCGCGGTCAGGGGGCGGGTCTGTGCGTGGGGCCTACGGTAACGAACTGCCTGCTGTTCTCTATGGAACGCGTCTTCGAGCAATACGTGGCGGCGGGATTTCGGCGGGTGGGTGCTGAGGTGCAGGAATCGTCGGCGCACCTGATCGACGAACATGCCGGGCAACCCAAATTCAAACTGCGCCCCGACCTGATCCTGCGCCAAAACGGGCAGACCATTGTGCTCGACACGAAGTGGAAACTGCTGGATGCCACCGACCAAAACGGCCACTACGGCATTGATCAGGCTGATTTGTACCAGCTATATGCCTACGGCAAAAAGTATGATGCCACTCAGCTGGTGCTGATTTACCCCGCCCATGCAGGTTTTACGAAGCCCCTGCGCGTATTCGGCTATGACGACGATATGCGCCTGCACGTGGTACCCTTCAACCTGGACAAACCCCTGGCCGACGAAGTGGCGACCGTGCTGGATGAAGTAGGAGGAGGTGCGTTTAAAGTTTAATGTCCAATGTTCAAGGTTCAAAGTTACTTCGCGCATTACAGTAGAGCGCGAAGCAACTTTGAACCTTGAACATTGGACATTAAACTTTAAACGCTAAACCCCCATGCCTTTACTACTCACCTTTGCCGGTATTCTGGCCTTGATTTTCCTGATTGCCTACGTTCATCTAGATACCTTTATTTCGTTTATCATCGTGTCTATCGCCATTGGGCTGGCGGCGGGCATGGACGTGGGGGCGGTGGGCAAATCCATCTCATCGGGCATTGGCGGAACCCTTGGCGACCTGGTGCTGATTATTGGCTTCGGCGCTATGCTGGGCAAAATCGTGGCCGAAAGCGGTGCCGCCCGCCGCATCACCGACGTGCTCATCAGCGTGTTTGGCATCAAAAATATTCGCTGGGGGCTGGCCCTGGCGGGGTTTATCATCGGCATTCCGCTGTTCTATAATGCCGGGTTTATCATTGTGGTGCCGCTTATTTTCACCATCGCTGCCTCCACGCGCCTGCCCATGCTGACGGTGGCCGTGCCGATGCTGGCGGCGCTGTCGGTGGCACATGGCTACCTGCCACCACACCCCTCACCGGCGGCCGTAGCAGCGCAGTTGGGTGCTAATATTGGCAAAACCCTACTCTACGGTATCCTGGTCTCTATTCCGGCTATCATACTGGCCGGGCCTATTTTTGGCAAAACCCTAAGCCGCTTCACTCCCAAACCCGACAATGAACTCTTCGACGCCAAAGATGCGCCTGTGAAGGACCTTCCCGGTATCGGCATTAGCTTCTTTGTAGCGCTTATGCCCGTGTTTATGCTCACGGTTTTTGGTCCGTTGCGTGGCTGGCTGAAAGATCACGGCTACGCCCAAACGCTCTGGGGCAAAACCCTGACGCTCTTCGGCGAGCCCTACGTGGGCATGCTGGTGTCAGTGCTGGTGGCGGTTTATGCGCTGGCGTTGCAGCGGGGCGAGACCATGAAAAGCGCCATGAAACTGCTGGAAGAGGCCATCAAAGCCGCGTCGCCCATTCTGCTTACCATTGCCGGGGCGGGGGCACTGAAGCAGATTTTCAATGATTCGGGTACAAGCGTGTATATCGGGCAGCAACTGGCCGGGCTCAACATGCCGCCGCTGGTGCTGGGCTGGGGCATCGCCGCGCTCATTCGGGTGTGCGTGGGGTCGGCCACCATTGCGGGGTTAACTACGGCGGGCATTATGGTGCCGCTGCTGCAAACGCAGGCTGCTGTCCGGCCCGAACTGATGGTGCTGGCCATTGGTGCGGGTAGTCTCATGCTCTCGCACATCAACGACGCCGGTTTTTGGCTCTTCAAAGAATATTTCAACCTAAGCATCAAAGACACCCTCCGCACCTGGACCGTCATGGAAACCATCGTGGGCATTGTGGGTTTGCTGGGCGTGCTTGTTTTGAATGTTATTTTGTAAAAAACCTGCCGAACCTGATGAAAAAGATTGCCTTGATCCTGCTGGCTTTATTGGCTGTGGTCTACGTCGTTTTGTATCGTAGTGATCTTACCGTCAGAGAGTTAATCGAGCGGTATACGACCCCTAACTCGCGCCACATCACCGTCGACGGTATGAACGTAAACTACCGGATGGAAGGCAATCCATCAGACACCTTGCCGCTGGTATTGCTGCACGGCACGGGGTCTATGCTCCAAACGTGGGACGGCTGGGTGAGTGTGCTGCAGGGGCAGCGCCGCATTATCCGGCTCGATTTGCCCGGCTACGGCATTACCGGGCCACAACCCGACAACAAGGCGTCGGGTACGTATTATGCCGATTTCATGATTCGGTTTCTGGAGAAAATTGGTGAGAAACGTTGCGACGTCGCGGGCAATTCGCTGGGGGGCAGCATTGCCTGGCACATGGCTATGCTCTATCCAGACCGGGTGCGCAAACTGATTCTCATCGATGCCGCCGGTTATCCGTTTACGCCTAAATCGGTACCCATCGGGTTCAGAATGGCGCGGGTGCCGGGCATCGCCGGGCTGGTGGCCAAACTCACCCCCGACGCCCTGTTTCGGAGCAGCCTGGAGAATGTTTATTTCAATGACAGCCTCATTACCGACAAACTGGTGCAGACCTACGCTGACCTGAACCGCCGGGAGGGCAACCGGCAGAATTTTGTGCGACGAAAGCCAGAACCGGACTCACTTTGGCAGAAAATGAGGCAGATCAAACAACCCACACTGATTCTATGGGGGCAGCATGACGACCTTATACCCGCTATCGTTGCCCGGCAGTTCCACCGCGACCTGCCCAACGATACGCTGATTGTTTACCCCAACGCGGGCCATGTACCCATGGAAGAGATTCCCGCTCAAACGGCAAAAGACGCCGCGGCGTTTTTGAGTAAGAGCAAGTAATCTACGACTTACGATGTACGAGCGGTCCGCCGCCGCGGTTACGATTGTTGCTGGTGCACTCATACGCTTGCGTAAGCAACAATCGTAACCGCGGCGGCGGACCGCTCGTACATCGTAAATTATAAATCCCTTCACATGCGCGCACTTCTCCTTCTGCTTCCGCTGTTGCTGGCCTTCACGGCTCCCACCAAACCTACCCGTATTATCTTCTTTGGCGATTCCATCACGCAGGCTGGTGTGCAACCCAAAGGCTACATCACCGACTTGCAGGACATGCTAATCAAGCAGGGTAAAGCGGCTGATTATGAATTAATTGGTAAAGGTATCGGTGGCAACAAAGTGTATGATCTCTACCTCCGCATGGACGATGACGTGCTGGCTCTGAAGCCCGACGTGGTGGTTATTTACGTAGGCGTGAACGACGTCTGGCACAAGAGCAGTTACGGCACGGGGACTGATCCTGATAAGTTTGTGAAGTTCTACGAAGCCATCATCCGCAAAATCCAGGCGGGGGGCAGCAAAGTGGTGCTGTGTACGCCCGCCGCCATTGGCGAAAAAACGGATTTCAGCAATTCACAGGATGGCGACCTGAACGCCTATAGTCAACTCATCCGTGATCTGGCCGCTCGCCAAAATTTGCCCCTGGTAGACCTGCGCAAGGCTTTTCTGGATTACAACCTGAAAAATAACACCGCCAACAAAGACCGCGGCATCCTCACCACCGACCGCGTTCACCTCAACGACGTCGGCAACCAATTCGTGGCCGATCAGATGTGGGCTGTCCTTAAATAAAGTTTACTGTTTCCAGTTTGCTGCGGCCCGCCGCCCGGTCTTCTGTTGCTTCGCTTGCGGTTTAGTCTTGCGAAGCAACAGAAGACCGGGCGGCGGGCCGCAGCAAACTGGAAACGGTAAACCCCCTTCCCATGAATACCTGGTCTTTGCTTCGCGAGTATACGGCTGCCCGGCTGGCGCAGGGCATAACAGGGCATAGCCTCCCCACCCGCGCTCTGCTCGACTTTCAGCTCGATCAGGCCCGCGCCCGTGATGCCGTGTACTCTACGCTGGAATGGCCCGAATTGCTGACCGGATTAACCACTATACTACCAACCAACGCCGCACCCATACGCCTGCAAAGTGGGGCACCCGACCGCGCCACGTACCTGAAACGCCCTGACTTGGGGCGGCGGTTAAATGAGTCGTCGATGCGTCAGTTAGTGCAGTTAAACGCTACCCCGGCAGACCTAAGTATTATCCTGGCCGACGGACTCTCGGCCACGGCAATCAACCGTCATGCGCTGCCCGTGCTAGCCCTGTTGCTACCCGAAACAGCCCGTATGGGCTGGTCGCTGGCACCTGTTTGTGTGGTAGACCAGGCCCGCGTGGCTATTGGCGATGAAGTGGCCCATGCCCTGCAAGCCCGCATGACAGTCATATTAATTGGTGAACGGCCCGGCCTGTCTTCACCCGACAGCCTGGGCGCCTACCTAACCTATAACCCCCGCCCCGGCCTCAGCGATGAGTCGCGGAATTGTGTATCGAACATTCGCCCGGAGGGGTTGCCGTATGGGTTTGCGGCCCAAAAACTGCTCTATCTGCTCACCGAAATGCACATCCGCAAACTGTCGGGTGTGAATCTGAAAGACGAACTACTTTTGGGCTGATTCACCGAACGATACCCCAAAACCCGCCGTTGACTATACATGCCCCTTTTCATTAGTTCATTAAATTCGGGTAGCAACGCCAACTGTTATTACGTTGGCAATGCTCAGGAAGCGGTCCTGATTGATGCGGGCCTGTCGTGCCGCCAAACCGAACAGCGCATGAAGCGACTGGGGTTGTCGATGCAACTGGTGAAGGGCGTTTTTATCTCGCACGAACACAGCGACCACATCAGCGGGCTGGAGCAACTGGCCTGGAAACACCAACTGCCCGTTTACATCACTGCTGGTACGCTGAAACATTCCCGACTGCCGCAACAGTCATTCCCCATCCATCACTGGCCCGCCGACAATACAATCCATATCGGTGCATTGACCGTGACGGCCTTCCCGAAAGAGCACGATGCCGCCGACCCGCACAGCTTTCTGGTGCGCGATGCAGAAACATGCGTGGGCATTTTCACCGACATTGGCGTGGCCTGCGAACAGGTTATCCACCACTTTAGTCAGTGCCATGCTGCCTTCCTGGAGGCCAACTACGACGAAGATTTGCTGGAAAATGGCCGCTACCCGTACTTTCTGAAACAACGCATCCGGGGTGGTCGGGGGCACCTCTCCAATCAGCAGGCGTTGGCCCTGTTCCGGGCGCACAAATCGCCGTTTATGAGCCACGTGGTCATGTCGCACCTGTCGCAGTCGAACAACAGCCCGCAGTTGGTGGCTGAACTGTTTGCCCCGCACCTGTCCAATACCAAGCTGATTATTGCTCCCCGCTTCGCCGAAACAGCCGTGCAGGTAGTGGGATGAAATTACTTCGTTTTCCGGATTACCAACGGCGCGCAGATATCGGGTTTGCAGACGCAGTTGGCTTGCAACAGGGTTAGCGTGAGGTCTTTCGTGCAGCCGTCGACGGTGAAAATGCGGACGGTGTAGGGCTGACCCATAGTGGTAGTGGGGTTTGCTAACGTGTTGATTAACAATCCATCCGAAGAAATAACAGGTAACGCAGTCGGGTCATTGATAACCGTGGTGAAGCTGCTACCCGTCGAAATGGCAAATCGCCAGGTGGGGTCGAAGTTAGTAAGGACAAGCTGGCCGTCGGGTCGGGGTGTTGGCCCGGCGCAATTGGGCGCAATCGCTACACCTGCCAATGTCAGGGCTGCGCTTTGGGTGAGGCTGAAACTGACCACTTCGTGGCACCCGTTTGCATCGGCGACGGTAAGCGAATAGATCCCGGCAGGCAAATTGGTGAGGTCCTGCGTCTGTGCGCCATTACTGCCCGGACCGGTCCACAAGTAAGTGTACGGTTGGTCTGGCGCACCGGGTGTGGCCCCTTCTACCGTCACGTCGATGCTGCCCGTGGCTGACCCGTTGCAAATTACCGGGTTAACCACGGCGTTGATGCCAAACGGCGGCGGCTGAGACACCGAAACAGGTGTGGTGGCGGTGCACCCATGAGCGTCAGTCACGGTTAATGAATACGCCCCCGCTGTCAGGCTCACCACCGTGGCGATGGTGCTGCTGTTGCCGCCCGAATCGGTCCAGGAGTAGCTGTACGGGCTGGTACCGCCACGTACTTCGGTGGTCACGGTGGCGGGTTGACCCGTACACGATACCGAGGTGGGCAGAGCAGACACCGTCAGCAGGTCGGGTTGGTCAATTACAAACCGGTCGACGAGTGAACAGCCGTTGCCATCTGTCACCGTAACTGAGTAAGTTCCTGTCTTTAACGCCGTAATGTTTTGGGTAGCAGACGAAAAGGAAGTCGTTGCGCTGGCCCAGGCGTATGTGTAGGGTGCCGCGCCCGTTGCCGATGTGCCACCGGAAACAGTCAGGCTGATACTACCGTCAGTGCCGGAGAAGCAGTTGACAGCAGTAGTCGTACCTGCCAGGCTCAAAGCGGTGGGTTGACTTACCGAATAGGATTGTTGCAGCGTACACCGGTTGGCATCGGTCAGGGTAACGGAATACAAGCCTGCTGCCAAGCCGGAAGCAACTGACGTTGAGGTTGTTAATGCGCCATGGCTATCGCGCCAGGTATACAGGTACGGTTCAACGCCACCGAGCGCGGTGAGGCTGATGACGCCATCATGCCCGCTGAAACAGCGTACCGGCGTGAGCGCTTCCACCAGGCTTAGCGCGTCGGGCTGACCAATGCCGATGGTTAAGTCGACCTCGCAATTGTTGGCGTCGCTGATGTGCAGCAGGTATGTACCGGTTATCAGGTTGGTTTGGCTGGACGTAGCGGGTAACGGTGCACCTCCATTTGTCGTCCAGGCAAAGGCGTAGGGTGGCGTACCGCCAGATAAGGTCGTGCTGATGGCCCCGGTACTGTTGCCAAAACAACTGACGTGGGTCAGGCTGGTGAGCGCGGCCAGGCGGGTGGGTTCGGTGAGGGTCACAGACGTTACTTCGCGGCAGGCTTGGCTGTCGGTCGTGATGAGCGAATAAGTGCCTGCCGGGGCATTGTCGAGCGTATTGGTATTGCTCAACACGGCCCCGCCTACCCCAACCCAGGTATAGCTATAGGGGCCGGTACCCCCCAAAACAGTGGCCATGGCGCGGCCTGTGCGGTCACCTTCGCACCGATTATTTTGCTGCGTAATAGTCACCGTCAGGCGTAGAGGCTCCGTCACCGTGACCGATGTAGTCAGCGAACAGCCATTGCCGTCGGTGGCTGTTACAGAGTAGACACCTGCTATAAGGCTGGTTTGGGATGTGGTGGTGATCGCGTTAGACCATACAAAACCGTAGGCTGGTGTGCCGCCCGTGGCTGTTGCGCTCACGGTGCCATCGGCCGCCCCGGCGCAGGTAGCCGCTGTGGCGGAGGCCGTTAATGAGAGGGCCGAGGGCTGCGAAATGGTATCACTTCGTATGTCGCTGCACCCCTGCGCGTCGGTCACCGTCACAGAATAGACACCCGCCGAAAGGCCGTTGATGGCTGATAACGAGCTGGTTGTAGTCCAGGCATAGGTGTATGGCCTGGTGCCACCCGTCACGACGGCCGTAAGTGAGCCGTCGTTACCGCCAAAGCAGCTCACCGCCGCCGACCCCAGCGACAGCCGCAGTAAATCGGGTTGATTGATGGTGCGCGCGAGGCCCGTTTTGCAGCCGTTGGCATCGCTGATGCCTACCAAATAACTACCCGCCGTGAGGCTGGTGCGGTCTGAAATGGCTGGTCCATCGGCCCAGGTATACGAATACGGACCGGTGCCACCGGCCACCGTGAGGCTGATGGTGCCGTTGGCAGCGGCGAAACAAAGGGCATCAGTGCTGCTGGCCGAAACGCTCAGCGCCGTAGGTTTTGTTAGGGTAAACGACTGACTGACAGTGCATTGGTTGGCGTCGGTGGCCGTTACAGAATACGTTCCGGCGGTCAACCCCGTGCGGTTGGGTGTTTGCGCCCCGTCTGCCCACCCATACGCGTAAGGACCTGGACCAGCAGCCGGTGCACCGCCCGTGGCCGAGACGGTGATGGTGCCGTCGGCACCGCCGAAGCAGGCGATGTGTTGGGCCGTGGTCACGAGCGTGAGTACAGGGGGGTGCGTCAGCGTAAACGACTGGACGACCTGACAGCCGTTGCCATCGGTGACGGTGGCCGAGTACACCCCAGCCCCCAACCCCGACTGCGTGGCCGAGGTGCTGGCCGAATGGCTCCAGGCGTAGCTATAGGGGAGGGAGCCGCCTGTGGCTTCGAACGAAATTTGCCCATTCAGTCCATTGAAACACAGAATGTTCTTAGTAGAACCCGCTACGCTGAGGCTGCTGGGTTGCTCCACCGTAGCCGTAGCCGACGCCGTACAGCCGTTACCGTCGGTAGCCGTTACGGCGTAGAGGCCCGTGGGCACTGCAGGAAGCGTTTGGGTTAGAGCACCGGTGCTCCACACATAGGTGTAGGGCATGCCTGACCCCGGCGTACCCCCCGTGGCGGTAGCTGATACCTGTCCATCGGTGGCCCCGTTGCAACGGGCTGGCAGGGTAGATAAAGACAGGGCTACTGGCGTGGGCTGGTTCAGCGTTTGAGTCAGACTAAACCGGCATCCGTTGACATCGGTGATGTTGACAGTGTACGTGCCGATGGCCAGGCCGCTGCGACCCGGTGTGTTCACGGGGGCGTCAGTCCAGGTGTAGCTGTACGGACCGGCACCTCCCAAGATCGTGGTGCTGATGGTGCCGGTGAGGCCATTAAAGCAGCCGGGGTCGACGCCCGCAATCTGGCCCGTCAGGGCCGTGGGTTGCGTGAGGGCGAGGCTGTTTTGCGCTGCACAACCATTCGCATCGGTGGCCGTTACGGAGTAGATGTTAGCTGATAAAGTACTGATCGTCTGCGTGATAGAACCTGTGTTCCAGCGGTACGTATATGGCACAACGCCCCCCGAAGCTGTTAGGCTGGCTGTGCCGTTGGTGCCGCCGAAGCAACTAATACCGGTTCCCGAAGTGGCCACCGACACGGCCGTGGGCTGGGTCAGCGTGAACGTCTGGACATCACTGCAACCGTTGGCATCGGCCACGGTGACAGAATACACCCCCGCCGGTAAGCCCGAAATGTCCTGCGACGTTGCTCCCGGTCCACCGTTACTGTTCGACCAGGTATAACTATACGGCGACGTGCCACCTGTCACGGTCAGGTTGATGGCCCCGTCGGTGCCGCTGAAGCACAATATGCCCGTCGCCATGCCCGCTACCGACAGGGCGGTGGGCTGTCCGACGGTGGTCTGCGCGGCTACTGTGCAGGCGTTGCCGTCGGTCACGGTAAGCGCATAGATGCCGGTGGGAATGGTCGTCAGATTTTGGCCGACGGCTCCCGTGTTCCAGGCAAAGCTGTAGGCTGGCGTACCGCCCTCAATGCTCGTTGTGATGCCTCCGGTGCTGCTGCCGAAACAGGCCGCTGGCGTCGGCGTGAGGGCTGGTTGCAGGGCCGTAGGCTGGCTCAACATGGCCGAATTGGTTGCCTGACAGCCGTTGTCGTCGGTGATGAGCACAAGGTAATTGCCCGCCGCCAGTCCGGTGCGGTGTTGGGCAATAGCACCATCGATCCAACTGTACGAATAGGGTAGGGTACCACCCGTGGCCGTGAGGCTGATGCTGCCCGTGGTGCCGCCAAAACAGGCAATACTCTGGCTCGAAATGATTGAGGTAAGCGGGGTGGGTTGAATGATGGTAAACGATTGACTAGCAGCGCATTGATTGGCATCTGTTACCGTCACCGAATATATGCCCGCCACTAGTCCGGTGCGATGCTGGCTTGTGGCGCCATCCTGCCAGCGGTAAGCACGCGTGCCTGTCCCGCCCGAAACGGTTAGGCTGATTTCTCCCGTTGCCCGCCCAAAACAGGCTACCAACACCGTAGCACCGGTCAGGGTTAGAACGGCGGGTTCGGTGAGCGTAACAGACTTCACCAGCGAACAGCCATTGGCATCGGCAATAGTGCTGGAATAAGGCCCGGCAGCCAGATTGGTCTGATTTTGCGTTGTCGAACTGTTACTCCACAGGTAGCCATACGGCGCGGTGCCGCCCGCAGGCAGCAGGTCGATTTGGCCCGTAGCGTTGCCCTGGCAGGTGAGGTTTTTGGCCAACAACTGCGCCGAAAGGGCCGTGGGTTGGCTAATGACAAACCGGATCTCATCAGAACAGCCGTAGCCGTCTGTCACCGTGACGCTGTAGGCACCCGCCACCAAACTCGAAATGGTCTGCGTCGTCGCGCCGTTGTTTATTGGGCCGGTCCACGCATACGTATGCGGAAGGGTGCCCCCCGCCGGGAAAACCGTGGCCTGTCCGTTGGTGCCGCCAAAGCAGGAAACATCCGTAAAACTGCCGCCCAGGCTCAGCAGGGGCGGTTGCGTAAGGCTAACCGCTGTGGTAACTGTACAGGCGTTGGCGTCGGTCACCACCACCGAAAAGCTGCCCGCCCCCAGACCCATGCGATTGTCCACCGTGCCTCCGTCTGACCAGGCATACGCAAATGGTTGCCGACCGCCCAGGGCAGTAAGACTGATGGCTCCGTCGAGGTTGCCGTAGCAATTGATGTGAGTCAGGGCCGTGCTGAGAGTGATTACGGGTGGCTCCTGCACGGTAATCGCTACCGTCTGAATACAGTTATTGTTGTCGACTACGGTGGCTGAATACACCCCCGCCGTAAGCCCCGAAACGGTCGAACTGTTGCTGACAACCGTATTGGCCGGGCTTTTAATTGTAAACGCGTATGGCGGTGTAGCCCCTTCCACGGTCAATACAATTTGGCCGTTATTGCCTGAATTACAGGCTACCGGGGTAACAATGGCCGCAATACCAAACGGTGGTGGCTCCTTAATCGTGGCCGACGTGGTGGCTGTGCAACCGTTGCCGTCCGTCACGGTTAGTGAATAAGTAATGCCGTTGATGACATCGCCGGGCAGGTTATAGACCGAAGCCGTAGTAGCCCCGTTGCTCCAGGAATAGCTGTAGGGTTGTGTGCCGCCGCGCGTGTCGGTCACGATGCTGGCTGTTTGTCCGTTACACAGTACGTTCGACGGGTCGGGTTGCACCGTCAGCGGGCGGGGCTGGATGATGGGCACGGCATAGTTGAACGAGCAACCGTTAGCGTCGGTGATGGTGACGACGTAGGTGTTGGAAGTCAGGCCCGAAATGTCCTGGGTAGTGGCCCCCGTATTCCATAGATAGGTATAGGGAGCTACCCCACCGCTGGGCGTTAAATCGATACGCCCGTTGGCCCCGCCGTTGCAGCTGACGTTGGTGAAACTGGCCGTGGCGGCAATGCCTGTAGGCTGCGTTAACGACCGGCTTAGCGTGATCGAACAGATGTTGGCATCGGTTACGGTTAGTGAGTAAATGCCCGATGATAAGTCGTTTAGATCTGCCGTGGTGCTGCCATCTGACCAGTTGAACCGATACGGCGCGGTACCACCCGATGGCGTGGTATTGATGGCCCCGGTCTGCCCATTGGCGCAATTAATGTTCGTAACAAAAGCCGACAGTGACAGCGCCGTGGGCTGCGAAACAGTGGCCGTGGCAAGTTTACGGCACCCGTTTCCGTCCGTCACCGAAACGGAATACGTCCCCGCCAATAACCCGCTCAGGGCTGAACTGCTGGCTGCATTAGTCCATAAATACGTATACGAACCCGTGCCGCCCTGCACCGTCAGGCCGATTTGCCCGTTGCTGCCGCCAAAGCACGACACGGGGCGCGGGCTGGTCGTGAGCGTCAGCGACGAGGGTTCCTGAATGGTAGCCTGAGTGGTGGCCGTACAGCCGTTGGCATCCGTGACGGTGACGGAGTAAACGCCCGCGGCAATGCCGGTTAAGTCTTGCGTTGTGGCTCCGCCCGCCCATCGGTACGACAAGACACCCGTACCGCCCGTGGGCGTCAGGTCAATGCTGCCCGTGGCGGCTCCGTTGCAGGCTGCATGCTGGGTCGACGTAGCCAGCGACAGGGCGGGCGGATTGATTAGCGTGGTGGTAGCCGTGCGGCTGCAACCCTGCGCATCAGTGACGATAACGGTGTAGGTGCCCGCGCCCACGTTAGCCAGGTTTTGGGTGGTGGCTCCGTTGTTCCAGAGGTACGAATAAGGGGCTGTGCCACCGCCCGGCATACTATTCAACGAACCCGTATTAGCTCCGAAACAGCCCGGATTTTGGCCCGTAACGGTCACACTCAGCGCGGGTGGGTTGGTGAGCGTCACGCTCCGAACGAGCAAACAACTTTGCGCATCGGTGAGGGTGACCGAATACGTTCCGGCTGTTAATCCGGTCAGGTTTTGGGTGACGGCACCGGTACTCCATCGGTAGGTATAAGCAGTAGTGCCGCCTGTGGCGGTGGTGCTGATGCTGCCCGTGGCCGTACCGAAACAGGCGGGGTTTTGTGCCGACGTGGCTAGACTAAGGGCCGTGGGTTGCGTGAGCGTATACGAAGCCGTGGCTTTGCAGCCGTTGGTATCTGTCGCTGTTACGGAATAGACACCTGCCGACAAATTTGTAAGGTCTTGTGAAACAGAGCCGTTACTGGTTGGTCCAGCCCAGATATAGGTATAGCCGCTCCCCGCTGTGCCCCCCGCCACCGTCAGGTCGATGCTGCCGTTGCTGCTCCCCGCGCAACCCGGATTCCGGATGCTGGCCGACAGCGAAATGGCCGTGGGCTGGGTCAACAAAATGGAGGTCGTGGCCATGCAGCCAACCGCATCAGTGAGGGTGACGGAATAGGTGCCGGCTACTAACCCGGTCAGGTTTTGGGTCGTTGCGCCCGTGTTCCATTTGTAAAAGAAAGTGCCCGTACCGCCGGTAGGAGCCAAGTTTGCCGCGCCGGTGTTTCCGCCAAAACAGGCAATGTTTTGTCCGGTCAAATTCGGAACAAGGGGCGCGGGCTGGGTGACGGTAAACGACTGGGTAGCCACGCAATTGTTGGCGTCGGTGACGGTCACGGCGTAATTACCCGCTGTCAGATTGCTCAGGTTTTGACTCGTAGTACCACCCGTCCAGGTATACCGAAATGGCGCTGTACCTCCCAGCACAGTCAGGTTTATGCCACCCGAATTACCGCCGTTGCAGACCACGTTCAAGACCGCACCGGTCAGGCTCAATGCGGTAGCCTGCGTAATGGTAAACGATTGAAGCTGAGCGCAGTTACTGGCATCGGCTACGGTGACAGAATATACCCCGGCGGTCAGGCCGGTCAGGTTGCTGGCTGTGCTGCCATTACCTACGGGGCCAGTCCAGCTGTAGCGGTATGCGCCGGTTCCGCCCGCCACGGCCAGGCTGATGCTGCCCGTATTGCCGCCAAAACAGCCCACAGGCTGCTGCGTAGGGTTTAGGCTCAGGGCCGTCGGTTGCGTGAGCGTAACAGACGTTAGGGCTGTGCAACTGTTGCCGTCAGTCACGGTAACGGAGTAGCCGCCGGCGGGTTGGCTCGTTAAATCTTCGGTAGTCGCGGTAGTGGTCCAGCGGTAAGCGTAGGGTAGTGTGCCGCCCGAAACGGTCAGGTCAATACTGCCGTTGCTGTTGCCAAAACAGGTGGGGTTAGTGCGGACTATGTTCAGCGAAAGGGCCGGTGGCTGTTGCAGCGTAGTCTGTGTTGTGGCGGTGCAACCGCTGGCATCGATGGCCGTTACGGAGTAGGTTCCGGCAGTTAAGCCGACCAGGTTCTGCGTCGTAGCTCCGTTGCTGACCGGGCCAGCCCAGCGATACGTAAACGCACCCGTTCCGCCAGTGAGGGTCAAACTTATGGCCCCGGTTGTTCCACCGAAACAGGTAACGTTTTGACCGGAAAGAGCCAATGCAATGGCTGGGGCTTGATTTATAGTGACGGTCAGACTAGCCGTACAACTGTTTTTGTCCGTAACAACGACGGTATACGAGCCCGCCGCCACGCCCGTGAGATCTTCGGTGGTGGCTATGCCAACGGTGCTGGCCGAACTCCATACGTAGGTATAAGGGGCAGTGCCACCCGTGGCGGTGAGGTCTATGGCCCCGGTGGTGCGGCCATTACAGGCTACGTTCGTCACCGTAGCCGTCAGCGTAGTAGCCGCAGGTTGCCCTACGGTGCTGCTGCCCACGGTGCTACACCCGCCCCGGTCCGTGACGGTGACGGAATATACCCCCGCTGCCACGTTAGTAAGGTCTTCGGTGGTGGCGCTGGTAGTCCATTTGTACGTGTAGGGCGTGGTCCCACTGCTGGGTGTGAGGTCAACGCGGCCCGTACTGCCCCCAAAACAGGTGGCATTCTGGACAGACAGCGACAGCACCGGCGCGGGTAAAATCGTGACCGTCTGCGTTACTGTGGCCGTACAGCCATTGGCGCTCGTGACGGTGGCTTTCAGCGTACCCAGCGTAGTTGCGCCCGTTCCTGCTGCTGATCCCCAGCGCACAGTGGCCGTCTGGCTGCTGGGTGTTCCGCCCGCCACGATGGTGCCGTTGGTGACCACCCAGGCATAGGTGCCCGCCGTGGCCGAAAGCGTATAGGGCACCGTAACCCCGGCACAGTAAGATAGGCTGCCCGCCGACGTGCCCGTAAACCTGAGCGCGGGTGTGTCGGCCTGGACCACAATGGAGGTGGTGTCGATACAGGTATTGCCGTCCCGAACGCTGATCAGGTATCGCCCCGGAAGCGCAGCCTGGATAACCGGTGTGGTGAGCACCTGCTTGTCGGGCGTGATCCATTCGTACGCAAAATTCCCGCCTGAACTGGTCGGAATGATGGTCAGTGAGGTTGTTCCGTTGGGCTGGCAGATCGCCGGTAAATTCGGTACGACGTTGACAATGAGATCATTGTTCTTATTTACGTATTCCAGGCAGACCTGCCCCTCGCGGCCCAGTTCGTTTTGTACAATCACCCGGATCGTGTCGCGAGCGCAGATCGGGGCCGTGGTGCTCATGGTGTAGGTGATGCACTGCTGGCCGTTGAACGTAGCCGACTGCGTGTATTTTCCCGGAATAATGCTCTTGATGGTGTTGGTGGTGCCACAACTCGTGAGCGTAAGGCAGTAGTCGACCGGGCTGCCCACGGTAACGGTAGCCACGGTATAAAAATCGTCGGGCTGGCCGGTTTGGGGGTTGATCACGTCTACCCGCGCTTCGTAGTTGGAATAGTAACCGTAATTGCCCGTAGCTGCACCGCCCGTATTCGAGACCACCCCCACGTGAAACCGTTCTGTGGAGGTAAGTGTGTTCACATTGCCCGCCGCCGCAATGGCCGAATTCGGGAAGCTGATGATGCTGTGGGGTACGCCGTTGATCGTTATCTGGTCAATAACAGTGCCGTAGGTCTGAAACGGCTGCCCCCGAAACGTCAGACTTGCCGTGCCGGACGTAGGGATCGTAACGAGCGCCTGATCGTTGGAACTGGCCGAGGTGCGGTAGAACTCAATGCGCCTGCTGCCATTGCAGGGGTTGATGCTTGGCAGCAGGCCCATGCCAAACTCGTTGGCGGCATAGGAGGAGACGTGGTAGGTGTAGGCTTTCCGCGACGTTTTGATGTAAAAAGCCCGGTTCTGTGCGCCGTTGGGCAGATTGTAGGTGAACACCTGCCCGGCCTGCAACACCGTTGTAGAGAGAACAGACGAAGGGCCTGTGGTGGTGGTTGGGCCTGAAATGGTGACGGTAGTGTTGTTTTCGATGGCCACCACAAAGACGTAATCCGAGTTGGCGGTGGTGTTCAAACTATGTACGGCCACGTAGTCGGTACCTACCGTGCGGGCAGGTACAAGCTGATCCATGCCCGCGTCGCGGTTGCCGCTGTAGGGCTGTACCGTATGTTGCGACCCGGAATTAACCACAATCGGGTGGTCGGGGTCGGAGGTGATGAGCACACCCGCCACCGATTTGTTTTCGGTGCTGGCCCCGCTGTTGATTACTTTCGACGTAACCATGTAGGTCTGCCCGGCGTTGAGCGTGACTGTAACGGGTGCGTTGGCCGTGATGCCTTCCAGATCAATTGGGCTGCGGATGGTGACGACGGTGCCATCGAGCGTAGCCATGACCGATACAAAATGGCGTTCGCTGGCGATGTTATTGCCCCCCAGCCGGGTCTGGCTACCGGCATAAAATGCGTAACCCAGCGCGGCACGGCATTTCAGGGGTACGATGTCCTGGTTATTACCCGCCGTTTGACGGTACGTAACCTGCACCGGTTCGCCGGAGGTAATGATCAGGCCTTTGTCGAGTTGCTTCGTGTTGGGCTGGTCAGACATGACCACCGACAGTGGCAGCGAGACAATGGTTGACCCCGACGACGTCACGGCCACGGTTTTAGTGTAGCTACCGTCGGCACTGCGGATAGTAACGGTGGTAAATGGCGCACTGGTCGACAAGACCAGATCCTGCGAACCATAGACCAGACTCCCCGTTGAATTAGGGATGCCCCATATGGGTGGCATGTAGCAGGTGTTGGGCTGTACACAACTTTGAAAACGCGTGCACTCAGCGCAATCCGGATCCTGACAGTCAACGAGTTTGTCGCCGTCGTCGTCAATGCCGTTGTTGCAGATTTCGGTGATTTGTGCCTGGGCGGGGAGGACAATAGACAAACTACCGGCAACGCCAATGAATCCCATACGGACATATAGGATTAAGTAATAAAACTGAGTATAGCGAGTGCGCAGTAGCATTATACAGTAGTAGACTACTGTTATTTTTGACCAATATTCATGCCAGAGAGCTATCAGTTCACTGGAGACAAAAATCATTAACAGTAGTTGACTATCAGGGATTTAGTGTGAATATAGAGCATACGTATAGTGCCTATTTTTTAACGACATTGATACATGCATGTTTAATGCACTGCTTTGTCTGTCGCGAATGAAGCTATTGATTACTTTAGTAGCAGTTTTACTTACACATATCATATATGAATAACTTGTACGAAAAGACAGTAACTCGCCCGTTGAGGCGGTTGCTATGGCTTTTTTGTCTGCTCATCATGAGTCAACTAGCCAATGCCCAATCAGCCACCCGCTACGTATTGAAAGGCCGCGTGCTGGATGATAACAAGCAGGGCCTGCCCGGCACTACGATTGTGGTGGTGGGTACTACAGTGGGTGCCACCTCCGACGTAGATGGCAACTACACACTGCCCGTTACCCGCAAGGCCGGGCCAGCCACGGTGGCATTCACGGCCATTGGCTACGAAACCCTTCGGCAGGACGTAACCCTGGGTACCGACGAAACGGTTACGCTGAACGCCAACATGGTAGCGGCTGCCACAAATCTCGATGAGGTGGTGGTGACGGGGTCAACGCTGTCAGCGCCCAAGCGCGAACTAGGCAACGCCATCAGCACGGTGCGGGCGCAGGACCTGGTGCAGTCGGGGTCGGGTAATCTCATTAACTCGTTGCAGGGCAAGGTGCCGGGTGCCCAGATCACCCAAAACTCCGGCGACCCGGCGGGGGGTATCACCATTCGGCTGCGGGGTATCAAGTCGCTGGCAGGTTCATCTGATCCGCTCTATGTGGTTGACGGTGTGATTGTCAGCAACGCCAGCACCAACGTGTCGCAACTGGCCCTGGCCAATGATGTGGGCAATTCGAACGTGGGGCAGAACCGGTTGTCGGACATTAACCCCGACGACATTGCCACCCTCAACGTGATCAACGGCGCAGCGGCAGCGGCGCAGTACGGGTCGCGGGCGGCCAACGGTGTCGTAATCATTACCACTAAACGCGGCCAAAGCGGTAAGCCTACGGTGACGTTTTCAACCTCGTTCAACAGCAATGAACTGCGCAAAGGCGTGCCCGTAAATACCTACGGCAAGCAGTTTGGCTTCCCGGCCCTGCGCCTCTACACCATTGGCGGCGTGTCGGCGGCGCAGATTTCGGCCAACCCCGGCACGACCACTACGGGCATCTACCGCGATGGTACCACCACCCAGCTGGCCAACAACCTGGTGGACGTGACGCGCTACAATTACTTCGACCAGATTTTCCAGACGGGCACGGGTACGGACAATAACCTGTCGGTCAACGGCGGCACGGACAATACGCAGTACTATGTGTCGGGGGGGTATTTGCAGAATCAGGGCATTATCAAAGGCACTAATTTCACCCGCTATAGCCTCCGTGCCCGCGTGGATCAGCGGCTGGCAAGCTGGGCCAAAGTATCGGTGGGCCTAAGCTATGCCAACAGCTATTCAGACGAAAAAGCGAACGGCAACGTGTTTTACAGCCCAATCAACTCGGTCAACATCACCAATAACATCTACGACATCACCAAGCGCGATGCCGCCGGGAACCTGCTGGCCGTGGAACCCACCCGCGTGAACCCCCTGTCGACAATTGAAGACATGAAGTTTTCGCAGCAGATCAGCCGTACCATCGGGAGTGTGCAGTTGAACCTAACCCCGTTCAAAGGTCTGTCGGTGGATTACATTGCCGGGGTGGATACCTACGGGCAGTTTGGCAAAAACTACATCCGGCCTTACCCTTATCAGGCCGTGGCTGGTTTGCCCGCCGCCCGGTATCCCGGTGGTTTCGCCGCCAACGCCACCAATCAGGTAACGCAGTTCAACAATGACCTGAACGTGTCGTACACCGCGCAACTGCTTGAAAGCTTGAAGCTTAACGCCATTGCTGGCTATAGTTACCAATATTTTCAATCAGACTATACCACGCTGAACAGCCAGAATCTGGCCCCCTTTATTGAAACCGTCAACGGTGGCACCAGCACCACCTACGGCCTCGGCTACGGGCTGGATCGGTACGCCCTGAGCGGGTTGTTTGGGCAGGCTACGCTGGGCTTCAAAAACTACGCGTTCCTGACCGGGGCCATTCGCCGCGACCAGTCGAGCAAGTTTTCACCGTCGCAAACCAACCAGTATTACCCCAAGGTAAGCGGCTCGCTGGTTGTGTCGGATATGGGTTTTTGGAAGACGTTGTTCCAGGGTAACGATTTCAACAGCCTGAAACTCCGGGCCAGCTACGGCGAGGCGGGTAACCTGTCGGGCATTGGCTCCTACGCCCGGTTCTACCAGTTTAACCCGGCGGCGTATCTGGGCAGAAACACCATTGTGCCGGGTACGCAACTCGCTAACCCCGACGTGCAGCCCGAACGCATGGCCGAACTGGAAGGGGGTGTAGATCTGGGTTTCCTGAACGGAAAAGTTAACCTGGGCTTCACGGCCTACAAACAGCAGATCAGCAACCTGATCGTGAACCGCACTTTAGCCCCATCAGCGGGGGGAACGAGCATCGTCAACAACGTGGGTGCGATGCAGAACACGGGTTTTGAAGTGGTGCTGGATGTGAACCCGGTCAAAACGGCTGACTTCAACTGGGATTTTACCGTGATCTATAACCAGAACCGCAACAAAGTAACTGACCTGGGTGGACTCACGGTGCTCGACGTGGGTGCCGAAGGGACATCAGGAGCACCGGTGCGGTTGCTGCTCAATCAGCCAGTGGGCGTGTTCTTCGGAACGGGATACGCCCGCAATCCGGATGGTACGTTGCTGCTGTCGCCATCGGGCTTTCCGATGTCGGAAAGGGCGACAGCGGCTAACACGGGCACGATTGAGTTCACGCCCGCCCGTGGTGCCGATGGCAAAGTGGACGTGACAAAGCCCCTGGCCAACATTATCATTGGCAACCCAAACCCGAAATGGACCGGCTCGTTCAGTACCAATTTGTCGTACAAAAAGCTGAACCTGCACGTGCTGCTCGACGCCGTTCAGGGCCTCGACGTGTTCAACGCCGACAAACGTACCCGGCAGGGTGTGGGCCTGGGCGACTATGCTGAGCGTGAACTGCGCGGCGAGTTGCCACGCGGTTATATTTTCGGCATCTACAACACCCAGGAATTCCGCGTCGACAACGGGTCGTATACCAAACTGCGCGAGGTATCGCTGAGCTATACCTTGCCACAGATTACCCCCGCTATCAAACGACTAAGCGTAGGCCTCATTGGCCGCAACCTGTATTCGTGGGACAGCTACACCGGCTTTGACCCCGAAACCAACGCGGGCGGTAACAACGACCTCATCCGCGGCGTCGACTTCGGCAATGTCCCCATTCCCCGTACTTACCAGGTTAAACTAACGGCCACATTTTAAAAAGACCCCACCCCTACCCCCTGCCCCTCAAATAGAGGGGAGGGGAACCGCACTACCGCAACACAGCGAAGCTGTAATGCCGTGGATGTTCCCCTCCCCTCTATTTGAGGGGTAGGGGGTAGGGGTGGGGTAACCATATTTATGAAAAAAATCGTCATTTCTGCTCTATCGCTGGTGGTGCTGTCGCAGATGGCTTGCCAGACGCCAGAATATTTGAACCCCAGTACTATCAGTCAGTCGCAGGCCGTTAGCTCGCCCGACGGGTTGATTACACTTTGTAACGGCCTCCAGTTTCGGTATAGCACCGGCGGGGCACTGAGCATTTTGTATAACGCCACGGCGGGTGCCGGACTGACCACCCGTGAGCTGAACGTGCTCAATGTGGGTAACATCGAAGAAGCCAACCTGGCCACTGGAGGCGGCAACGTCAACAACGGCAACGGTGTGGTGCGCAACCTCTGGACCCAAAGTCAGCTTGTCCGCGCCAACGCCGAGCTGATTCTGGCCAACACGGCCGTGACGGACAACGACCCCGGTACCAAAAGTGGCATTGTGGGCTACGCGTCCATTTTTAAGGCCCTATCACTGGGTACGCTGGCGCAGTTTTTCGAACAGGCGCCCATCACTACGGGCACCAATGCACCGTTTGTGCCACGCGTACAGGTGTTGCAGGAGGCCATCCGCACCCTCGAAGCCGCCGCCACGCAGGTAGCCGCCGCCCCGGTGTCGGCCAACTTTACGAGCAAAGTCGTGCCGGGTATCGATATCCCGAACACGATTCAGGCGCTAATTGCCCGCTACGCGTTGCTGGCTGGTGACAATGATAAGGCCCTGGCCGCTGCCGCCAAAGTGGTGTTGACGAGCAAGTCGGTGTTCAACTTCGACGACCTCACCCGTAACCCCTTGTTCGAGGCCACGTTTGGCAACCTTAACAACTACCAGCCCACCAACGCCAACCTTGGCCTGACGGGTGCTCTGGCTCCCGACCCCGCCGACAAGCGACTGGCGTTTTTGACCAAAGCAAGCAGCAATACCGCTGTAACGCCGGTGGTAGCGTCGGCGTATTACACGGCTAACAACGCCGCTGTACCAGTGTATTTGCCGGGCGAAATGGGGCTGATTCGGGCGGAAGCCTATGCCCGCAAAGGTGATCTGGCCAACGCCGTAATTGAGCTGAACAAAGTGCGTACCAAGACAGCCGCCCAGGATGCCTTCGGACTGGGAGCGGCCCTGCCTGCCTATGCGGGTGAGAACACCGCCGACGCCATTCTGCTGGATATCTACAAAAACCGGCTCGTAGAACTGGCCTTCCAGGGGTTCCGGCTGGAAGACAGCCGCCGGTTTAACCGCCCCGGCCCCGGTGCAGCGGGTGCTGAACGCAACCGGAATTTCTTCCCCTACCCCCGCACCGAGCGCGACAACAACAGCAGTACCCCGGCAGATCCGGCCATCTAGGAATTATACGTTCGCTTCTTACTCAAACGCCCACTGCCGGTCTGGCAGTGGGCGTTTAATTTGTTACCAGTTGCCTTTACAACTTGAACTGATTCTTAGCCGCTTCCAATGCTTGGTTCGCTACTTGATTTGACACTTTAACTAACTGGCTCGCAATGTCTTTGTCGTTAAGCAAAGCCGCCACCGTTTGTAATGATTGCACCATCATCAGGTCGCTAATAACCACGTTGACGGCCAAGTTCCAGTCGGGATGTTCTGGTGGTGGTGGCGGTGGTGGGAACTTGTGATGGAGTAGCCAGTTGATAAACCAATTCCAGCGGTCAAGGCCGCAAGGCCAGGGTTCATCGTCGAACATGGTTACACCGTAACTCCGTTCTCCCTTGCTGCTGTTTTTAATGATGATTGTGCGCCCCAACTGATGCAGCGTTTTGGTCAGTTCAGGAAACGAAATTTCGTGGGCTATGTCGCGGACCATGAAGCCCAGTAGCCGCTGCATAATAGGATCGACCGGGCCGGGAGCACCCGGAACGCCGTCTACCCATTCAGGGTGGAACGCCCGCAGGTAGCTAACCCGTTGAAAAACATGAAGATTGGCCATAAAAAAGGTGAATGAAGGTTGGTAAAAAAGAGTTGGTTCCAGTTCTTTTTCTCCTTCAGCTATGTCAAAGTTGGGACCTTGTTGGCCTGTCATCAATCCCATAAAAGGGGGATGCCTAGCCAACGGTTAGCTAGGGCACTTTCACCTAAATCGAGCTATTTCCCCGTACCTTGCGAACTGTACAACAGCAGGCCATTATGACTATTGCCCTCGGCTCCGACCATGCCGGTTTTCCGTATAAAGAACTTGTTAAAGCTCACCTCAGCGAAGGGGGGCATACCGTCATCGACAAAGGCACGTTTTCCACCGACCCTGTCGACTACCCTGATTTCATCCGTCCCGCCGCGCAGGCTGTGTTGGACGGTGAGGCCGAACGGGCCATTGTGTTTGGTGGCTCCGGCAACGGCGAGGCCATGACCGCCAACCGCCTGAAAGGTATCCGTTGCGGCTTGTGCTGGAGCGAGGAAACGGCCCGCCTTACCCGGCAACATAACGACGCCAACGTGCTCTCGATGGGGGCCCGCATGATCCCCGAAGACCTCGCCCTCCGCATTGTCGACATCTTCCTTGAAACCCCCTTCGAAGGAGGACGGCACGTGGCGAGGATTGTTAAGTTGGACGAGTTTTAATGTACAATGAATAATGTACAATGTACAATGGCTCCGCTAGTCGGCGCAGCTATTCCGAGCAAAGCCACATTGTACATTGTTCATTATGCATTGTACATTAAAAAGTACTCCCATGCCTACCCCCTTCTATTCCCCCCGCGACCTGCGTTTTCACCTGTATGAAGTCATAAAGGCTGAAAACCTGAATCAGTTGCCGCACTTCGCCGACCACGACCGCGAGTCGTTTGATATGGTGCTGGATGCCGCCGGGCAGATCGGCGAGACGCTGTTGCGACCCCTGCTGACGGTGATGGACCGCGAAGAACCGCAACTTGTGGACGGGAAGATTCGGGTGCATCCGCAGATGCGGGCCATCATCAAACGCTTCGGCGACGACGGCTGGATCAACGCGCCGTTTACCCATGACGAAGGCGGGCAGCAACTCCCAGCCACGATCATGAACGCGGCGACGTTTATTTTCGGTGCAGCCAACTATTCGTCGAGTGTGTTCCCGTTTCTGACCTCGGGCGCGGCTAATCTGCTGCGGTCGTTTGGGTCGCCGGAACTCGTGGCAATGTTCACGCCGAAGATGTACAGCGGCGAATGGCAGGGCACCATGGCTCTCACCGAACCCGATGCGGGCAGCTCACTTTCTGACATCACGACCAGTGCAGAACCGACTGATACCGAAGGCGAATACCGTATTCGGGGACAGAAAATCTACATCTCGGCGGGCGACCACGACGCCACCGACAACGTAGTTCACCTGATGCTGGCCAAGATCAAAGGCGGCCCCCCCGGCGCAAAAGGCATCTCCCTCTTCGCCGTCCCGCAAAAACGCCTTAAATCCGAAATCCGAGATCCCCAATCCGAAATCCTTGTTGACAACGACGTGCAGACGGCGGGGGTGTATCACAAGATGGGTTACAAGGGCGCGCCCATTGCTCACCTCATGGTTGGCTCCGGCGAGGGGGCCATTGGCTACCTCGTGGGCGAACCGCATCAGGGGTTGCGCTACATGTTTCAGATGATGAACGAGGCCCGCGTAGGCGTGGGTATGAACGCCGTATCTATCGGCACCGCCGCCTACTACGCCTCGCTCCAGTATGCCCGCGAACGGCCACAGGGACGCCCGATGGACCAAAAAACGATGGGTAGCCCGCAAGTGCCCATCATCTGCCACGCCGATGTGCGCCGGATGTTGCTGTTTCAGAAATCGGTGTTGGAAGGGTCGTTGGGTTTGTTGTTACAGTGCAGCTATTATGCCGACGTGGCCCACGCGGGCGAAGGCGAAGCAGCCCAGCACGCGGCCCTGCTGCTCGATCTGCTCACGCCCATTGCCAAATCGTACCCCTCAGAAATGGGCTGCCTTACCACGAGCGCAGCGGTGCAGATTTTAGGTGGCGCGGGCTACACGACTGATTTTCCCGTTGAACAATTCTATCGCGAGGCCCGCATTCACCCCATCCACGAAGGCACCACGGGTATTCACGGGCTGGATTTGTTGGGCCGAAAAGTGACGCAGCAGGGTGGAAAGGGCGTTCAACTGCTTATTGGTGAAATGCAGAAAGCCATTGCCGAAGCCACCGTTTACCCCGAGCTGACCCCACTGGCAAACCAGTTGAGCGAGGCCATCAGCCGCCTCACACACGTCACAACGCACCTGCTTGGCCTGGCTGCTGACCCCAACGTGTTCCTTGCCGACGCCACGTTGTACCTGGAATTTTTTGGTATCGTAACCATCGCCTGGCAGTGGCTCCGACAGGCAACAGTGGCCCAGCTTGCCCTCCCCACCGCCCAGGGCGATGATGTGGCTTTCTACCACGGCAAGCTTATGACCGCCCGCTATTTCTACGAATATGAGCTGGTGAAAACCCTGACCCTGGCTCACCGCCTTCAATCTGATAACCGCGTTACGCTCGACATGCAGGGAGACTGGTTCTGAGGCTTTTTTTGGGATAGGTTAGCGCTGAAGGTTGCTGCCGCGCGGCCGGAACGCCGGACCGCCTTCGACAGGCTCAGGGTGACACCCACCTAATGCAGTTCAAGTATGTTGATTCAAGGTTGTTGTCACCCTGAGCCTGTCGAAGGCGGTCCGGCGTTCCGGCCGCGCGGCAGCAACCTTCAGCACGTAGTCAACCTAACCTATCCCAAGCCAACCTGCCCAAACCACTCTCAAAGGCAAGCTATCCACGTATGTATGAGTACAAGCCTGTCCTGTCCACTATGAATAAATTCTACGTGTACATACTTCGATGTGCTGATGGCTCGTACTATACAGACATTACAAATGACCCTGAACGTCGCTTGACCGAACACAACGAGGGTCTTGATTTAAAAGCTTATACGTACACACGTCGCCCTGTTCAACTGCTCTGGTACGACGTTTTTCAAACGCCAATGGCGGCCATTGAGGTTGAGAAGCAAATTAAAGGTTGGAGTAGGGTAAAAAAAGAGGCGCTGATTAATGGTCGATTTGATCTACTGCCAGGTTTATCGAAGACTGTGAAGCAGGTTGATTAGCACTGTGAGTGGCTACGCGCTGGTAGCCGTTTGGTTAGGTGAGCTACGAGCTGGTTGGCTTGGCGCAGGTGTGCTTCGCTAGCTAGGCCCTTCGACAGGCTCAGGGTGACAACGACCTTGAATCAACTCAAGAGAATTGTTCTAGTTTCCTGTCACCCTGAGCCTGTCGAAGGGCCACAATCGCGAAGCCAACCAGCGCGTAGCTAGCGCGTAGCTACTCACAGTACCGCGCAACCAAGAAGCTGCGCGGCACGGAGGGCGAACTAAGGGCAATGCCTTAATTTACAATACGCTGACTTTTTAGTTTCGCGATTGTGTGATTGTGGCCGTGTTGCCGATACCGATCTGGCTGGCGCTGGCAATATTAGCTACGTAGGGGGCACTGCTGCCTGAGTTCTGCGTCACCGTCAGCGTGTTGTTGTTGCCCTGCTGGATGGCAAAATCACCGCTGAGACCCTTGATTACGTTGTAATCGCCACGCTGGCTAAGTGTACCCGTGTTGCCATTACCCACCTGCGACAACTTGGCCGTGTTGTAGCTGTATTCCTGGGTAATGGTAGCCGTATTGTCTTTTGACAACGTAGTACCATCGCCCTGTTTGATGTACGCCACGTTGTGCGATCCTGCTGTAGAAAGTAGGTTTTGGGTAATGGTAGCCGTATTGCCGGTACCTGCCACATTCCCACCATACACCTGATCAATATTGGCTTTGTTGAGATGGCCGTTCTGCGTCACACTGGCTATGCCATAATAATCATTATTTTGGTAGACAACAGCTTGGTTTGAGTAGCCCAACTGCAAGATGTCGGCCTGCTCAAACCGGGATCCATTCACCTGATTGACTGTACCTTCGTTGTTACTTCCCCGTTGCTCAACAGAAGCCTCACTACTTTTAGTGCTTTGCTGCAAAATCGTTGCTGTTGATCCTACACCGCCAATTTGCTGCACCGTTGCTTCGTTATCGAAGCTGTTATCTTTTTGGGTAATGAAGGCGTCGTTGCCGCTGGTTGTCTGCGTCACTGTAGCCGTGTTGCGGAAGCTGTAATCTTGTTGTAATACCACGGCGCGGTCATCACTTACTCCCACACTGGCCGTTCCCTGATAAATGTCGGCTTTGTTATCGCCTGCGTGGTTGCTTTGGTTAATCGACGTCTGGCGGTTGTTGTTGCCATACTGGCTGATCTCGCCGAAGTTAGCGTAGCTTACGTCACTCTGGTTGATGTAGGTAGTGATGTTATTACTACCCTGCTGGTAGATACCTGCCCAGTTGCCCTTGGCGGCAATCACCGCTGCTGCTGAGGTGGCTCCGGTAACCTGTACGGCGGCCGTTGCCAGCGCACCACTGCTGTTATTTTGGGTGATGGCCCCTTCGTTGCCTGTGCCGCCCACCTGCGTAACATACCCCCGGTTTGAGTTCGAACCGTTTTTCTGCTCGACAGAAGCAATATTACCCCCTGAACCGTTGCTTTGCTGGCGCGTAGCCGCATAGCTACCGTAGTTAGTTGCGCCCACTTTATCCTGGGTAATTGTCGACTGGAGGTAGTTGCCTGTTTGTAGCTGAGTAGCCGTTTGCGCGTTGCCGTTCTGGTTTAGCGTAGCGGTGTTGGTT
Source organism: Fibrella rubiginis (assembly GCF_017353185.1). Lineage (GTDB taxonomy): Bacteria > Bacteroidota > Bacteroidia > Cytophagales > Spirosomataceae > Fibrella > Fibrella rubiginis. The sequence goes on from NZ_JAFMYV010000005.1 coordinate 359,355, forward strand.
TGGGCGAGGCCCGCGGTGGCAAAAGCGATCATCGCGGTGCCGGTGAGGAATACATTTTTCATGGGAGAGAATAGAGAAAGAAGCTGAAAAAAAGGAGTTTAAACGGGTTGGTTAGGGTTGGCGATTACGCCGTTTGGCAGGACGGGGTTTGTCGGTTGGCGGTAGTGCATTGGGCAGTACCGTTATCGGGTTTTCGTTCGTAGCCGACGACTGGTTGATTGTCGCTGTGGCCTGACCATCCTGCGAAATCTCGACCGCGTTTGGGCCGCTATTTATCTGGTTGATCGTAGTTTGGGTGCCTTTGGGTACCCGCAGGCTCACCCGGTTGCCGGGCTTACTGCTATCACCTGTTTGTGTTGCTTGCTGGTTGACAACCAGGTAGTTACCACCACCCGATTGATTGATGCTGGCCGTGTTGCCCGCCCCACCCGACTGGCTGATGACAACACTGTTCTGCGCGTAGACCGTGAGGGTGGTGGTAAGCGCGAAGGCGGTAAAGGCCAACCGTTGGTAAGCGAGTAGGGCGTCCATAGCGTTCTGGGTACGTGTGCGTTAGATACTGCATCAAAAGTATCCGGCCCCTGTAGGCGATGCTGGACAAAGGCAGTGAGCGACGGCCTGTGGTAAGCGAAACGGCGCGTTTCGGGAGGGAATGGACAACCGCGTTTGGCCAGGCGGCCGGAAGGGGCATCGGCCAGGGCAACCGTCATCCATAAAAAAAGGGTACTGCCGTGGCAGTACCCTTTTTTGTGAATTGTCAGAAAAGCCCGGCTGTGCTTTTTTACCGGTACAGAAACTGGCGCATGAAGTCGTCTTTGCAGCTTCGGCTTAGAGGCAGCAACTGTGGGCCTATGCTTACTTCTACGTCGTTGAATGACTCTACAGAATTGATATTGATGGCGTAGGACCGATGAATACGCACCAGCCAGGGCTGACTAATGCGCTCCAGGATGCTGCTCAGCGTAAGCCGGAGCATGTATTTCCGCCCCGACGTAACCAGCTTGGTATACGTGTTATCGGCCTCCAGATAAAGCAGATCGTTGAGGTTGATTCGGATAAACTGGTAGTTCTGTTTGATATACAGGTAGTTATTAATTTGTAGCAACGTCTCGCGCCCGTTGCCGTCGCGTTCGGTGGGGGTGGGTGGGGTACGCATGGTGGCGTTATGGATGGCCAGTTCAATGGCGGTGCGCAAACTGGGCAGCTGGTAGGGTTTGTTGAGGTAGGCCGCCGGGTAGGTTTGCTTGGCGCGTTCGAGCGTGTCGGTGTCGGTTAGGGCGGTCAGGTAGATTACCGGCACGGGGCGTTCGGCCATGAGTTGGCGAATGGTTTCAATACCGTCCCAGTCACCCTTGATCATAACATCGCATAGCACCAGGTCTACGGGCTGGCTCCGGAACAGGTCTAGCGCTTTGTGGCCGTTCGTAGCCACGCCCACCACGCAGTAGCCTTCTTCTTCCAGGCTGTCAGACAGATCCATTGCCAGGATTGGCTCGTCTTCGACCACTAAAATGTGCATTCGTTCGGCGGTTTTCATGCGGGTATGGGTGTGAGGTAAGGTTGAGTAATAACTGGCAGTTCCGTCTCTGCCTGTTGGGTAAGCTGAATAGAAAGCCGGAAGAGTGTGCCGTTTTGGTTGAGCCATTCGCACTGCCCATCCAGTTGTTCACTGAGCGAGGTAATCAGCCGTTTGCCAAATGACCGCGAACCAGCCGGTTGCCCGTTGGAGAGGTCAATGCCCGGTCCGTTGTCCTGCACTTCCAGAGTCATGCCCGATCCGGCTGCGTCCGCGTAGCGCCGCAACGCAATACGGAGCATTGGGTAGCGGCAGTGGTCGTAGGCATATTTGAAGGCGTTGGTAGCCAACTCATTGACGATCAGCCCCATCGGAATAGCCATGTCGACGTCCAGTTCGGGCAGATCAACATTGAGTTGTAAATCGAACGAGTCGGGGTGATAACCATACGCTCTGATCAGGCTGGCGGCCAGGTCATTTAGGTATTCGGCCATGTTCACGGTGGTAAGCTGGTCGGTATAGTACAGCCGCTGATGAATAAGCGACATGGCCTCTACGCGCTGCTGCCCCACCCGCACCGCCTGAATCGCTTTTTCATCGTCGAGCCGGTTCGACTGGAGCTTCAACAGGCTGGACACAATGGCCAGGTTGTTCTTAACCCGGTGGTGCAGTTCTTTCATCAACACGCGCAGCTTGTCGGCCTGGCTCACCAGCTGCTCACTGTTGGCCGTGATAATGCCGTTCTGCACAGACAGGCGGCGGTTGGTTCGACGAATAACGAAATACTGCCCCACCAGGCCGCCCAGCAGCATCATCAGCAGCACCAGGCCACCCGTCATGTAGTTGATCTGCCGGGTACGCTGCTGGTTTTGCCCGTCGAGTAGGGCAATCTGTTGCGCCTTTTTCTGGCTTTCGTACTTAGCCTGCACCCCCGCCACCGCCCGCGTTTTGGCCACTTCGGCGATGGCTTTGATCTGCGCTATCCGGCGATTTTCTTCGCCCTGAATGGCCGCAATCTCTTTCGCCTTCTGCGCCTCGACCCGGACTATAGCCTGCGTTTTGGCCAGTTCCAGATTAGCCCTGATGCCCGCCAGCGCGTTGGCCTGCTGCACGGCATAGCGCCCCTGTAGCTGCGCAATGGTGCGGGTTTTGGCCAGCGTCATCAACGAATCTTCGATCTGCTTGTGCACCACCGAGGCGGCATAGGCTTTGTCATACCGGCCCGCATTGGCGTAGGTTTTGGCCAGTATGCCGTAGACGGAGCTGGTGAGCGGGGCGTCATTTACCCTTTTGCTCAGGTCAAGAGCCTTTTCGGCGCAACGAACGGCCTTGTCCCACTGCCCCAGTCCGTTGTAGGCCGTGGCCAGGTTTCGGTAGTTATGAACCAGGCTGCTGTTCTTTCGGAGCGATTCGTTGATAGCCAAGGCTTTTTCGAGGTAAACGATGGCCTGCTGGTGCTGCCCCTCTACGTTGTAATTCTTGCCGAGGTTGTTATACAGGATTCGGGCGTCTTCGGGCGTTACCAGGGTGTTGTCGATGGGGTCCAGGGCCTTATAAAAATAGTCTCGGCCCAGCTTGTAGTCGCCCAGGTCTTCGTAGATGATGCCCAGGTTTATGTAGTTACCCCGCAGCGACTGAGCAGCTTTAAAACGTTCGTTGAGGGCAATGGCCTGTTGCATGTAGGCCAGCCCCCGCCGGGTGTAGGCCAGTACGTGCTGGCTGTCGCCCATCATTTTGTAGAGTAGACCCAGGTTATGGTACACCTTGGCGACCGACTTCTGGTTACCGGCTTTGGTATAGTGGGCAAGGGCTGTCTGGTAGAAGGTTAGGGCCTCTTCAAACAGTCCCCGATGCATGCAGATGACGCCATTAAGCCGGTTGCAGTCGCCCAACCCGGCATGGTCTTTTTGGCGAAGGGCAATCGGTTCCATCCGCGTCAGGTAGCGAACAGCTGAATCGGATTGCCCCTGTTTGTAAAAGGCGTTGGCGATGTCATAGTAAATATGAGCACGGGTGGTGTCGGGCAGTCGGCGGGTAAGCGTTGTTTTAAGGCTGTCGATCAGCCTGGACTGGGCCAGCGCCGGAGACATTACCGCCGTGAGCAGCAGCGCGACGCCGGCAAAGCGCTTTAGATAAACTAGCATGGGTTGGGTTAGTCGGGAGGCTTAACATTACTGCGCCCAAGTAAGCGTCTGTCCCGTGCACGAACGTGCCAAAAAGCATCACCAACGTGCCAATAGGCCATAAATTGACTGTAGTGCGGCTATCCGACAAACAAACTCAAGGCCATAACCCCCGCCAGCCCACACACCGACACCAGCGTTTCCATCACCGACCAGGTCTTGAGCGTGTCGGTCATGGACAGTTGGAAATACTCGCGGAACAACCAGAACCCGGTGTCGTTGACGTGCGAGAACATCATGCTCCCCGCCCCAATGGCCAGCACCATCAGGTTCGGCTCCACCCCCGACGCCTTCAGCAGCGGCAACACAATGCCCGCCGTGGTGATGCCCGACACCGTTGACGACCCCACGCACACCCGGATAATGGCGGCAATGCCCCAGCCAATAACGTAGGGGTGCAGCGACGACCCCTGCATGAGATCGGCGATGGACTGGCTCACGCCCGCGTCCGTCAGCACCTGCTTTAGCGCCCCGGCCCCGCCAAAAATGAGAAACAGCATAGCCACCTCTTTCACCGATTCGACAAGCCGTTCGGTAACGGCGGCAAGTGAGTTGCCCCGCCGGATGCCCAGCGTATACATGGCTACCAGGACGGCCACCAGCATACTCACTACCGGTTCGCCCAGGAACAGCAGCACCTGCCCGGCAGCCGACCCCGCGGGCAGGTAGGGATGGAGCAGGGTACTGGCGCTGATGAGCAGAATGGGCAGCAACACCGTTAGGAAGCTCACGCCCGTTGTGGGCATTTGGTCGTCGGTCAGGTCAGGGGCGATCAGGGCCTGATTGGGCGGGGTGGTGTATCGTTTGAGTGTCGAGCCAAACAGGATGCCCGACACCAGAATGGCCGGGATAGCCACCAGAATACCGTAGAACAGGGTCAGGCCCATGTCGGCGTTGAACTGTTTCAGAATGGCCAGCGGTGCCGGGTGCGGCGGCAGGTACCCCTGCGTTACTGACAGTGACGCCAGCATGGGGATGCCCACATACACCGCCGACAGTTTATAGCGTTGCGCCACGGTGATCACCAGCGGAGCCAGCAGCAGAAACCCCACCGAATAGAACAGGGGCAGGCCCACCACAAAGCCCGTGAGCATGAACGCCCAGCGAATGCGCCCCGTACCCGACAGACGGATCAGACTCCCCGCAATGCGCTGTGCCGCACCACTCTGCGCCACGAGCTTCCCCAGCATGGCCCCCAGCGCAATGATGCCCAGAATAGACCCTAGCGTGCTCCCAATGCCCTTTTGTATCGAATCGATAATGGCCAGCGGGGCCATACCCAACCCCAGCCCAACCCCCAGCGAGACCACTAAAAACGCCAAAAACGCATGCAGCCGCACATACGAGATCAGCAGCACTAGCGCCACAATACCAAGAATGGTAATGAGTAAGGTCATAGGGAGGGAGTCGAAGTAGTGTAAGGTACACAGCAGAGTTACCTGTGCATAAAGCAATTGATCCCCTTAATTTTACACTCAAATACCCCGACCACCAGCAAAAAGGAGGCTTTTTTGTACGCGTTAGTACTATGAATAGCCTATATTGATGCCACTCATTAACCGCTTGACCATGACATCACAAGCAAGCCCCCCAACCCAGTATAAGTATCGCTCATGCGGCTTTTCGACCGCCCCATGCAACCAGATGAAATAAATAAAGTACATTAACTGCTGATACAGTATTACAGTGAACTAATTGGTAATGAAGCCGATGAAATAATAGTGCATAAGGGCTACACCCAAGCTGATCTTGGTAGGTTTCGTAGCTTATTAAATTTTGTTTTTAGCTTTCAATAAAAATTGACCATGAATAAATTAAACTTTCTCAAAGATCAACATGTGCAAAATTTTATAGAGTGGATAAAGCATAAACTAGATCAAAAAAAGTCATTTTTGCACAGTTATAAACTGCAGAAAAACGTTAGAGGACAAGAATGGTTTTGCGATTCAATATATTCTGCTTTTGAGAATTATAAATGGAATTATGTGTACACACATCCCACCAATCAAAATAGATTAACAGGATGTAGCTTTATTGATAGTGAAAAAGCGCTCAATGAATTGAGTAAAACTCTGCGAGAAGCCATAGAAACTCAAGACGATAAGTTGTGCGTAAGCTGTTGTATGTCAATACTAGAATGGGGTGGTATATTGTCAAAAAATAAGGATAATATAGAAAAGATAAAAACGTCAAAACGTGGAATTGCGAACTACCTAAAAAATGTTCAGCATCGTTTAAGTTTGAGCGTCATTGACCTAGAGAAGGATTGTGAAGGAATTATCATGAATGCCGGGTTTAGCAAAATTTATTCTTTGATAATCAGTGATTTTGTTATTTATGATGGTAGGGTAGGGGCAGCTTTAGGTTTGCTTGTTAGAAAATATTGTGAGGACAATTCGCTGTTAATTGTCCCAGAACAATTAAGATTTTCATACGGAAATTCACGTACAGTTTTGTCGGGAATACAAAATAGGCGTAATCCAAGCACTGAAAAATATAAATTTTTCAGTTTGAATAATTCAAGTCTAAAACACATACAAAATAATATTAAAGCTAATTGGTTGGCTAAAGAAATTGTTGATAGACATGATTCGAGATTTAAATCTTTGCATATGGATAGACAGCTAAGAGCGTTTGAAGCTGCATTATTTATGATTGGATATGATGTCTCACAAGAGCCTTAATGTTATTTTGTCAAAATATTGTTAACTACAATTGTAAGATACCACCGAATCAGATTGCTACTGTTCTGCCTGCTGACTTTTTAATTACATGCCCTTTCTACAGGACCCGCTGGCCATTTTGGCCGTTTTGATGCTCAACATTGTCATCTCTGAGCAACTCGCCAAGCTACCTTATTTCCGGGCGGTGGGTACATCGCTGATCGTTATTATCGTTACGGCCATTACGGCCAACCTGGGGTTGATACCGGCCTCTACCAACGTCCCGCCCATCTATGACGGCATCTTCACGTACCTGGCACCCATCTCCATTTTCTACCTGCTGCTCACCGTCAACCTCAAAGGGCTGAAACGGGCGGGGGCACCCATGGTCATCAACTTCCTGATCGGGGCAGTGGGTACCATGGTCGGGGTGATCGTGGCGATGCGGGTGGTAGGTGGTCCTAAGGGGCTGGGTCCGCTGTTCTACGCCGTGGGGGGCATGTTTACGGGGACGCATACGGGCGGCAGCAGCAACCTCAACGCCATTGCCCTGCACTACGGCGTCAACAAAGCGGGCAACGTCTACGCCGCCACCATTGCCACCGACAATATCGTCACGGCCCTCTGGATGGGTGTAACCCTGGTGCTGCCTCCGTTGCTGAACAAGTACGTCCCCCGCCGACTAACCACCACGTTAACCACCGACGAAACGCGCCGGTTTGAGCAGGAAGCCAATGACCAGATCAGCGACGTAGAAACGGTGAACCCGCAGGATTTGGCCGTGCTCATTGGCCTGGGTGTGGTGGCCCTGTATGTGGCGCAACTGGTGGCTGGCTACTTCCCCGCCATCCCTAAAATTCTGGTGCAGACAACCCTGGCGCTGATCCTGGCGCAACTGCCCCTGGTGCAGCGACTACGGGGTGTGCGGGTAGTCGGCATCTTCTGCATATACCTGTTTCTGGCCGTTATCGGCGCTTTTTGCGACCTGGGCGTACTAGCCAAAGACGGTCAGCTGGCCCTGACCATGCTCACATTCGTCAGTATTTCGGTGCCTATTCACGCGCTGTTCCAGTTCGGTATTGGCGGGTTGCTGAAGCAGGACTGGGACGTGCTGAGCATTGCTTCGCAGGCCAACATTGGTGGGTCGGCGTCGTGTCTGGCCCTGAGCAAAAGCCTGAATCGCCCCGACCTTCACCTGCCGGGTATCCTGGCCGGTGCACTGGGCAACGCCATTGGCACCTACTGCGGCCTGCTCGTTGCCGAGTATTTGAAGACGGTCACGTTTGGGTGAGTTGATGAGGGTAAAAGTGGGGGCTATCTTGGTTCGGTGCTAGTGTGGGCTTTGCGCTGAGGGTTGCTGTCGCCTAGCCCTTCGACTAGGCGTCCCCGACAGGCTCAGGGTGACAACGATCTTGAATCAACTCAAGAAGATTGTTCTAGTGGCCTGTCACCCTGAGCCTGTCGGGGACGCCTAGTCGAAGGGCCAGGCGACAGCAACCCTCAGCGCAAAGCCATCAGCCATATATTGACACCTAGACCCACTATGCGGGTTATATTAGGTAAAAGTGGGGGCTATCTTGGTTCGGTGTGTATCAACTCGTAACCGATACCTACTTCCTATGAAACAGACGTTTATCACCCTTACCTGCCTGTACTTAATTAGCCTGTTGCCGGGTGAGTTGCTGGCACAGGGTTTTGGTCCACGCACACCCGAACAGGACAGCCTGATGGCCCGCCAGCAGCGCAAAACCCAGGCCGACCACCAACTGATGATGACTGCGCTGCACATCAGCGCGTTGCGCCCCGGCCCGTCGGGCAACCCCAAAGCACCCAACGCCGCCAACGTCGACGAAGCCAAAGCCACCACCTACACCACACTGCCCGATCCGCTGACGCTGAAAAATGGTCAGCCTGTTTCGTCGGCAAAGACATGGTGGGCCAAACGCCGCCCTGAGCTAGTCGAGGACTTCGACCGGGAGGTATATGGCCGCATGCCGGCCAATACGCCCGGTGTCCGGTGGGAGGTTGTGAGTCAGAAAGACACGGTCGAGGGCAGCCACCCCATCCGGTTGAAGCGGTTGGTCGGCCACGTCGATAACAGCACATACCCGGCCCTGACCGTCAACATTGACATGGTATTGGCGACGCCGCTAGCCGCTACTGGCCCTGTTCCGGTGATGCTGGAGTTCGGGTTCCGCTTCCCACCGGGCTTCCGGATGCCGCAGCCACCCACGTCGACCACCGCCCCGGCCCCGCCGTCGTGGCAGCAGCAGCTACTGGCCAAAGGCTGGGGTTACGCCATTATTTACCCGACCAGTTTCCAGGCCGACAACGGTGCGGGCCTCACCGAAGGCATCATTGGCCTCGTCAACAAAGGCAAACCCCGCCAACCCGACGACTGGGGCACGTTGCGGGCCTGGGCATGGGGAGCCAGCCGCGCCCTCGATTATTTCGAGACCGACAAAGCTGTTGATGCCAGACAGGTAGGTATTGAGGGATTGTCGCGCTTCGGAAAAGCCGCCGCCGTGGCCATGGCCTACGAACCGCGCTTTGCCATTGGCTTCATCGGCTCGTCGGGCGAAGGCGGCGTTAAAATCCATCGGCGCACGTTTGGTGAGCAGGTTGAAAACCTGGCCGGGTCGGGCGAATACCACTGGATGGCGGGCAATTTTATCAAATATGCCGGGCCACTCACGCCCAACGACTTACCCGTCGATGCCCATGAGCTGGTGGCCCTTTGCGCGCCCCGTCCGGTGTTTATCAGCGTCGGTTCACCTACTGTCGAGGGGCAGTGGGTCGACGCAAAGGGGCTGTTTCTAGGTGGTGCCTATGCCAGCCCGGTCTATGAGCTACTGGGCAAAAAGGGCCTGGGTACAATGGTATTTCCACCCATGGAAACCGCGCTGATCGACGGCGACATTGCTTTTCGTCAGCATAGTGGCGGCCACACCACCGGCCCCAACTGGCCCACCTTCCTCCAGTTTGCCGACCGATACATGCAGGTGAAGGCTGGGAAGTAGGTTAGTCGGGCAGTTTTCAGTGATGCCATCGCTTCGAGCGATGGCATCACTGAAAACGATCACTACGACCCCTTAGGCCTCTTGACGCGTTACCCCCGGCACCAGCGACTTAATAAACGTGGGCTTCACGCGCTTTTTCGAGGCCTGTTCATAGCCGTAGGCGAGGGTCAGCAGCGGCCCTTCCTGGTAGGCACCGGCGATGAATGAAAACCCAACGGGCAACCCGTGCACGGTACCCATCGGGACGGTGATATGTGGATAACCGGCCATGGCGGCGGGGGGGCAGAAGTAGAAACCCGTGTCATAATCGCCGTTGATAAGGTCGATGTTGCCCGCAAAGCCAATACTTGTTCCGCAGATAGCGTCCAGCTTGTTGGCGGTCATCAGGCTGTCGATACGCTGCCGGGTACTCCGTGTTTTGGCCACTGCGTCGGTGTATTCTTTGCTGGCTAAATCACCTTTGGCTTCGCTGCTTTCAAGGGTCTCCTGCTGGAAATAGGGCATGGCTTTGGCCGCATTGGTTTTGTTAAACGCAATCACGTCGGCCAGCGACGAAACGCCCGCTTTGGCCGTCGACAGGTACTTGTTGAGGCCATCTTTAAACTCGTATTGCAACACCGTAAACTCGGCCCCGCCAACGTCGCTCAGACTCTTAAGCAGGTCGACTTCAACGACCGTTGCGCCCTGTTTTTTCAGAACCTGAATGGCTTGTTTGTACAGCCCCACCACCCCTTCATGACCTTTCAGGAAGGCTTTTTCCACACCAATGCGTTTGCCAGCCAGCCCTTTCGCATCCAGAAATTTGGTGTAGTCAGGCGCTGCTTCCCCCTTGCTTTCGGCAGTCACGGCATCAGCGGGGTCAACGCCCGTCATGGCGCCAAGCAGAATGGCCGCGTCAGTTACGGTGCGCGCCATGGGTCCGGCGGTATCCTGCGTTTTCGAGATCGGAATAATCCCGCTCCGGCTCACAAGGCCTACCGTTGGTTTGATGCCTACGATGCCGCAAAACGACGAGGGCGCAATCACCGACCCATCTGTCTCGGTGCCCACTGCCACGGCGCACAAGTTGGCCGCCACCGCTGCGCCCGACCCTGAGCTAGACCCGCAGGGGCTGCGGTCCAGCACGTACGGGTTTCGGGTTTGCCCACCCCGGCTGCTCCACCCGCTACTCGACCGCGTCGATCGGAAGTTGGCCCATTCGCTGAGGTTTGTTTTGCCCAAAATTACTGCGCCTGCTGCTCGTAGCTGCTTGATAACAAAGGCGTCATTGGCGGCTTTGTGTCCGCTTAACGCCAGCGAACCGGCAGTGGTCATCATCTTGTCGCCGGTGTCGATGTTGTCCTTGATGAGGATGGGTATACCGTGCAGCGGCCCCCGAACTTTGCCTGCTTTCCGCTCCTTGTCCATCGCCTCGGCCATTGCCAGTGCGTCGGGATTAACTTCGATCACCGAATTCAAGCCGGGACCTTTTCGGTCCACTGCCTCAATACGATCCAGATAGAGTTTGGTAATGGCGGCAGACGAGTATTCTCCCGACTGCATCTTTTTCTGCAACTCACCAATGCTTACTTCGTTTAAGGCAAACTCATCGGCAGCGGGCGTGTTATTTTCCGAAGTTGCCTGTTTGTCGGTAGTGGTACAGGCGGCCACTGTGAAGGCCGTGGCCGACAGGCTGATGGCTGAGCTATTTTTAATGAAATTCCGTCTATTCATTGGAGCTACTTAATTGTGACAACAAAACAAATGTCAGCCAATGCATATACTCGGCGTAGCTGCGAGAAGTAAAGGTAGTTAGCTGAAAAAGCATAAAAAAAGCCTGCAAATCAATGATTTGCAGGCCAGTGCCGAAGGCGAGACTCGAACTCGCATGTCCGTGAAGACACACGCCCCTGAAACGTGCGTGTCTACCAATTTCACCACTTCGGCAGGTACGCTTCCCCGTGTTGGGATTGCAAAGATAAGAGACCAGCGCAGGCTTTTGCAAGGGTTATGGGGAAAAAACTGTTACAGCGTCACCTGCTCATACATGTCCGGGATGGCAACGTTCTGGAAACCAGCCGCCATGAGCTTTTCGCGCCAGATCTGCTGCTTGTCGTAATCGCCGTGAACGAGGAAAATGTTTTTCACGGCGGCGGGGTTCTGGCAGCTTAGAAATTGCAGCATCTCTACTGAATCGCCGTGTGCCGAAAACGAATCCATAATCTCGATGCGGGCATTCACCTCGAACTGCTCACCGAAAATATTGACCTTTTTGTCGCCCCGTTTCAGAATACCACCCAGGCTGTTCGGCGAAGCATAGCCCACAAACAGGATCGTAGTACTGGGATTTTCGATGTTGTTTTTGATGTGGTGCTTGATCCGTCCCGCCTCAGCCATGCCCGACGGTGCGATGATGATGCAGGGGCCCTCTTTGGTGTTGATTGCCTTCGACTGCTCCACGTCTGAGATGTAATGCAGGTTGGGAAAATCGAATGCGTCGCCGTCTTTTTTGATGTACGCCAGAATGTCGGGGTTGAAATCCTCCTCATGGTGGCGCATCACCGTGGTGGCACTCACCGACATCGGCGAGTCGATATACACGGGTAAAACGGGCAGTCGGCCCTCGCTGGCAAGCTGATCGAGGGCGTAGATCAGTTCCTGCGTACGGTCAACGGCGAAGGCAGGGATGAGCAGTTTGCCCTTCTGTTGTACGCAGGTCTCTTCTACAATACGCAGCAGGTGCGCCTTCATGTCGGGTTCATTCTCGTGAACGGTAGCCCCGTAGGTCGATTCGCAGAGGATGTAATCGGCTTGCGGAAAGGTCTCAAACGTGCGGAGGATTTTATCGTCGGGTCGGCCAATATCACCGCTGAACGTGAGGCGTTTAGTGGCTGGTTTGCCATCGGTTCCTATCTCGTTGATCGTCAGGCTGATGGCCGCGCTACCCAGCAAATGACCGGTATCGGTATATAAAAAAGACACCTCCTGATTCAGAAACGCGGTTTTTCCATAGTCTACGGCCTGCATCTGGTCGAGCGCTTTTTGTACGTCGGCCTCATCATACAGGATTTCCAGCTCAGCCTCATTCCGATTTCGGCGGCGTTTGTTCACGCGTTCCAGATCTTTTACCTGAATCCGGGCGCTGTCCATGAGCATGATCCGGCATAGATCGAGCGTAGCGGGAGTGCAATAGATCGGCCCGGTGAATCCCTGCCGCACTAGCCTGGGAATCAGCCCCGTATGGTCGATGTGTGCATGCGACACTACCAGCACGTCGACATCGGCAGGGTTAAAATGAAATGCCTGGTTCAACTCGTCGGTGTTGATGCCCTGAAACAGGCCGCAGTCGAGCAATACCTGAAAACCGCTGTTGGTTGTGATCAGGTGCTTACTACCCGTTACGGTCCGGGCGGCACCCATAAATTGAATGGTCATAAAGAAAGGAGGAACGGAGAAAAGGTTGGAATGGAGGAAAGAAACCAGGGTGAAATTAGGGAAGCTATCCAGAATGAGTAACTACCCCTTCTTCTCTTTCGACTTCTTTTGCTTTCCTCCATTCCTCCTTTTAATAAGTCTTCGTCATATCGCCGGGAATAGCCAGCACATAGTTGGCAAGGCCTTTCCAGTCGCGGTCTACTTTGGTAATATCGTCCGCTTCGACAGATGAGATCGTGATGATTTTCAGCGAGGGGTTCTGCTGACGCAGATACCAGACAATTCCGTCAAATTTTTTGGAATGAAAGTCGCCGTTAAGGTGGAAAAACGTTCGGCCGGGTTTCCAGTTTTCCAGTATAAACCGTGCCATCGTGGCATCTTTCAACGCCTGCGCCCGCGCAAAATTGGCGGCCATGTCTGACACCCCACCGTGGGCAGCGTTGCCGCCGTGGGTCTCCATCATACCCAGCATCTCCTTATAGCCGGGCAGGGTCAAATCAACCGTCAGGGGTAGCTTTGCCATCTCTGCTTTGCCCACTGCCGACACCGTGTCGAGCGCGGTCAACCCTTGCCGGGCTACCAGGCTGGCATACTTTCGGGGTACGTTTGTGGCCACAAAAGCCAGTTTCTTGTCGCGGGCCAGGTCCACCACGGGTTTATAGTCGGTGTCGTAGTTGGGCCACAGACGGGCCTGTTTGGCGAATTCCTTATCGGTCGTTTGGCCATTCACATAGCCAGAGAGCACTTTTTGATTGTCGGCTTCGAACATTTCGGCCCCAAACACCAGTGCCGTTCCCCGTTGCTGAGCCAGATCTTTGGCCAGTTGCAGTTCCAGCCAGTGGCAAAGCGGATTATTGTGCAGTTCACCGAAAAGTACCACGTCGGCCCCGGCGGCTTCCTTCAGCAGTTTGTCGTAAGAAGTAGTTTTGCCTGCTTCAGAATAAAACAGGTATGCCGGCTTGTCTCTTTTGAAAGAGAATAGCAACAGCAACAGTAATAGGAAGCGTGATTTCATGACTATTTGGTCAAGGTATAAAGCTATAACACAGAGATACACAGAGGAGGCACGGTGCTACACAGAGATTTTTACTAATAAGTTCTCTGTGTAACTCCGTGCCTCCTCTGTGTATCTCTGTGTTATAGCTTTATACCTTGACCACCCAGCCAAACTCATCGGCAATTTTGCCGGTGCGGAGGTTCGTCATATACTCCTTAACGCGAACAGCAAACGAATCGGTTGCTGAACGCTCAGGCAACATGTAGTCGTTGCCGTTATAACCAATCACCTGGAATGGCGATACCACTACGGCGGTACCCGCACCAAAGGCCTCCGTCAGCCGACCATTCTGAATACCATCAATCACCTCGGTAATCGATACGTTACGCTCCTCAACAGGAATGCCCCAGCTACGCGCAATCTGCACTACACTGTCGCGGGTAACGCCCCGCAGGATCGAGTCGGATGTGGCAGGCGTAACCAGCTTACCGTCGATGATAAACATTACGTTCATCGTGCCTGACTCTTCAATGTACTGATGCTCAGTAGCATCGGTCCAGATTAGCTGGTCATAACCGGCCTGCTGTGCCAGCAGCGTGGGGTACATCGACCCGGCGTAGTTACCTGCGCATTTGGCATAACCTACCCCCCCTGGTGCCGACCGGATGTATTCCATCTCGACCTTGACCTTCAGCGGTTTGCTGTAGTACACACCCACTGGGCAGGTGAAGATGCAGAACCGGTACGTCTTCGACGGAGCCACGCCCAGAAACACGTCCGTTGCAAACATGTATGGACGGATGTAAAGCGAACTGCCGGGTTGATCGGGTACCCAGTCCGCATCGGTACGGAGTAATGCTTCCAGGCCACCCATAAAAATCTCTTCCGGAATGGTGGCCATGCACATCCGCTTCGCCGACTCGTTCATCCGTGCCCAGTTGTCGAGCGGACGAAACATCAGTACCTCACCCTCGTTGTTTTTATAGGCTTTCATGCCCTCAAAAATCGACTGGCCATAATGCAGCGATGAGAGAGCCGGGTTGAAAGCGAAATCGCCATAGGGCACCACGCGCAGGTCTGTCCACTGACCGTCTGCGTAGTCGGCCACGAACATGTGATCGGCAAAATGCTTACCGAACGGCAGGTTATTGAAGTCTACTTCCTTGATGCGGCTCTGCGGAACCTTCTGCATCTCAATCTGGAGCAAATCGGTAGTCATGGGAGATAAGGGAAAGAAGTTAATGTTCAAGGTTCAACGTTTAAAGTTGCCCGTCTAACTGAGCATTCTGCTGCACGTTGACAACGTTAAACATTGGGCTTTAAACGTTGAACTTCCATTTAGTTGCTTTGACAACAAATGTAAAAAAAAGGTGGCTCTGTGCTAGGCCGTTAACCACAAACTAAACAATTTCTGTAGCCGAATGGCTAAAAAGGTCCTGTCGTCGTTCTAACCTACACCCAATACAGGGTAAATAGACAACAGGCCTGGTCTATTTCCAGTGCCTGTGGAGCCGTCTTGCCTGTTCCGGTGGTCGGCCAGATGTATAGGGAAACTGCCTGCACGAATGAAAACAACTGATCAATTTTTAGCTTACCTGTTGCTTCGCCTCACCATGGGCGTCTGTTTCATCTTCCACGCTATCCCCCGTTTCTTCGCCGGTGCCGGTGATTTCCGCGATAAAATGGTCGCCGATTTTGCCAAAACGCCTATTCCCGCACCACTTGTCTACGTCTATGGTACAACCCTGACCTACGTCGAATTAATCATCGGCATCCTGCTCACCATTGGTCTGTTTACGCGCTACACGCTGGTTGCGGCCATGTTGCTCATGATGTCGCTGATGGTAGGTACGTCGTTTCAGCAAAAATGGGATGTAGTGGGCACGCAACTCGTTTATTCAGTCATCCTTTTCATCCTCGTCTGGACCCAACAAGCCAACCTTTATTCCGTAGACCGCACCATGCTGGGAAGGGAGTAAGGATTTACGATGTACGATTGACGAATTACAATTTTTGCTTTCGCCAGCTTACTCATGCGTCAGCCTACATCGTCATTCGTCCATCATAAATCCCTACACTCGCGGCTCCCAGCTTACTTCTTCAGCGTCAAGTTCCTGCGCCATTTTGCGGCTAAGGACGAACAGATAGTCTGACAACCGGTTTAAGTACTTGACAACCAGCAAATCAACTGGGGAATGATCGTGGAGGTTGATGGCTAGTCGTTCGGCGCGGCGGCAAACAGTACGGGCCAGATGCGCAAACGACACAGACTGATGCCCCCCTGGCAACACAAACTTGCGTAGTTCGGGCAGGGCCTCGTCCATCTCATCCATCGCGTTTTCCAGCCGTACAATATCATCCTCGACAATGGCGGGCATAGCCTGCCGGGGAGCCTTGTCGGGGTCAGTGGCCAGTTCGGCACCGGCCGTAAACAGCCGGTCCTGAATTTCTTTGAGCAACACGCGCCGATTAGCATTCACAGGCTGATCGCGGAGCAGGCCTACCCACGAGTTTAGTTCATCAACGGTGCCATAGGTATCAATGCGCAAATCGGCTTTGCTCACACGACGGCCGCCAATTAGCGACGTTTGCCCGGCATCGCCGGTGCGGGTATATATTTTCATGGTGACGGGGCTACCTTTGTCCTCTTATTCAACTTGTAAACCGTAGCTATGCGCGCTGGTTCATTTTTTGTCCGCACCTGGCGGATTCTGTCCATTTTGGGCTTCGTCGGGTCGCTGTACAGTAATTATATTTCATTTCCCGTAGACGTTGCCGTGCGGTTCAACAGCCTTGGTCAGGCTGTACAGTACGTGGGCCGTGAAACGATTTTTTACCTCAGCATTGGCATTTTTCTGCTGGTGTATGTTATCACCAATGCCGTGGCTCGCCTGTTTCCAAAGCTCCCCACTGAACGGATTCCCAACCCGAACCCCGCCAAATGGGTAGGCTACCGGCAGGAATTGGTGGCTATTTATGTAAACTGGTTTTATGCCCTTGCGGCTGCGTTTAATACCATTCTGGGGCTGGGCCTAATGGTATTATCGTTTCTGAATCGCAGCGACCGTACCAACGTAGGCCCCTCTGACTACACCTGGCTGTTGCCCCTGAGCACGTTTATTCTGGCGGCCGTTGTTGTGTCGTTACCCATCCGCTTATTGATGAAACCCCCGGTTGAATATGTCCCCTGAATTGCCCGCCCTGACAACCGACCAGTTTCAGTATGACCTGCCCGACGAGCAGATTGCCCGTTTTCCGCTGTCCCAGCGCGACCAATCAAAGCTACTGGTATATAAACACGGTGCAATTAGCCACCACACGTTTAGCGAGCTGCCGAGCCTTATCCCCACTGACAGTTTTCTGATTTTTAACCAGACCAAGGTCATCCCGGCCCGGCTGATTTTTACCCGTGCTACAGGAACTGTCATCGAACTGTTTCTGCTAAACCCTGCTGATATTGACGGGAAACCGCGCCTCATTGCCGAGGCTATGCAGGACAAGAGCAGCGCGGTTTGGCAGTGTATGATTGGTAACCGCAAACGCTGGAGAGAAGGCGAGACCCTCGTCTTGGCTCTCAACGACGCCATCCTAATTGCCGAATGGGCTAACCCGGACCAAAACGAAGTGCGCTTCAACTGGCAACCGGCCGATTATTCCTTTGCCGAAATTGTGCAACTGGCTGGTCAGATGCCCCTGCCTCCCTACCTCAAACGCGACGCCATCCCTGCCGACCGCCAAACGTACCAAACCGTTTATGCCAAGCAGGAGGGAGCCGTAGCTGCCCCCACTGCCGGACTTCATTTCACCAAAGAGGTATTTGCCGAACTGGCCAACCGCAACATCGGTCACGACGCGCTCACCCTTCACGTAGGGGCCGGTACGTTCCAGCCTATCAAAACTGACGACGTACGGGCACATACCATGCACGCTGAACAGGTGATCTACACCCAGGCGAACCTGGAGCAGATTCTGGCCCATGTCGACCATATTCTACCTGTCGGGACCACGTCTATGCGTTCGCTTGAAAGTCTGTACTGGTTTGGTGTTCGGTTACTCCGGCAGGAAGAAAATCCGTTTTGGCTGAGCCAGGAGTATGCCTATGAGGTACCCGTTGTTGAGCAGCCTGAGGCTGCTGAGGCTGTGAAGGCCGTATTGGATTACATGCACGCTAATAAGTTGGCTAGCCTGACCGCGCACACGGCCGTTTATATTACGCCTGGTTACCAGATGAAGCTCTGTCGGGGCATAATCACCAATTTTCATCAGCCAGGTTCTACACTCATCGTGCTTATTTCTGCACTGGTAGGCCCCGTTTGGCGCACCATATATACAGAAGCCCTCGAAAAAGGGTACCGTTTTCTCAGCTACGGCGACTCATCTTTACTATTGCCATAATTAATGAGTGATTGAGTGATAGCGTGATTGAGTGAGAGATCGCTTGAGTACAGGCCTATTGAGGCCTAAGCAAACTTTCACTCAATTACTCAATCGCTCAATCACTCAATGAATTTCCATGAATTTCATCGAAGAACTCCGCTGGCGGGGCATGCTCAACGACATGACTCCTGGCACTGAAGAGCAACTGACTAAAGAAATGACCGCCGGGTACATTGGTTTTGACCCCACGGCGTCATCACTCCACATCGGCAACCTGGCTACTATTATGTTGCTGGTCCATTTTCAGCGGGCGGGCCACAAGCCATTTGCTCTTGTTGGTGGTGCCACGGGCATGATCGGCGACCCATCGGGCAAAGCTGCCGAGCGTGATTTCCTGTCGGAAGAAACATTACGACACAACCAGGAAGGCATCCGGGCGCAACTGGAGAAGTTTTTGGTTTTCGACGAAAGCCCAAACTCAGCCGAGATGGTCAATAATTACGACTGGTTTAAGGAAATATCACTTCTGGGTTTTCTGCGCGAAGCCGGAAAGCACTTGACCATTAATTACATGATGGCCAAAGATTCGGTTAAAAACCGCCTAGAAACCGGTATCTCCTTCACTGAATTTTCTTACCAGCTGTTGCAGGGCTACGACTTTTACCATCTATATAAGCACCGGGGAGTACGTCTGCAAATGGGTGGCTCTGACCAATGGGGTAACATCACCACTGGGACGGAGTTGATTCGCCGAAAGGAGGAAAAAGGCGCTATTGATCAGGACCGCGCCTTCGCCCTCACCACGCCGCTTGTTACCAAAGCAGATGGCACCAAATTTGGCAAATCAGAATCGGGTAACGTCTGGCTTGACCCTGCTCTCACGTCGCCTTATCAATTTTACCAGTTTTGGCTCAACACTGCCGACAATGACTGTGCTCGCCTCATTCGCGTATTCACCTTATTAGATAGAGACACAATTGAACGTATCGAAGCAGAACACGCTGCTGCGCCTCACCTTCGTATTTTACAAAAAGCCATTGCCCACGACGTAACCGTCCGTGTTCATGGTCAGGCTGGATACGACCTGGCAGTGAAGGCATCTGAAGTTCTTTTCGGCAAAGCCACCATCGATACACTGCGCTCAATCAACCCCAATGAATTTGATGTGATATTCGACGGTGTACCTCAAACCAGTATTACGTCTGATGAATTAGCTGCCTGCAAAGACATCACAGACCTATTGTCGGTAGGTTCTAAAGGAGAAATCTATCCGTCGAAAGGAGAGGCTCGCCGCGCCATTAGCCAAAACGCGGTCAGCCTGAACAAAGCAAAAGTTAACGATCCTGCTGCCTCGGTTACTGTAGAATGGCTACAGGGGCGCTTCCTGCTAGTGTCAAAAGGCAAGAAAAACCACCTGTTGAAAAAAGTTTGAAAAATTTTCAAGCGCTAAACGACTGAAAGAAAGTGGCTAACAAGTCCGTCCAGAATTTGTTAGCCACTTTCTTTTAACTGGCTCTTGACATGGGGAGATAAAGGC
>NZ_JAFMYV010000050.1 GCF_017353185.1 Fibrella rubiginis
TTGACCGTGACCGTAGCTGAGGTGACAGCCGAACAACCCGCCGAGTTAGTGGCCGTCACGCTATAGGCGGTCGTCACCGTGGGACTGACAGACTGGCTGGCCGTGGTGGCCCCGTTGCTCCAGAGGTAGGTCAGGCCCGTACCGCCACTGGCGGTGGCTGTCAGGGTGGTGCTGGCACCGTTACAGATTGTAGCTGGACTGGCACTGGCTGTGACGGTTACTGCCGGATTCACGGTCACCGTAGCCGAGCTGACAGCTGAACAACCATTGGC
>NZ_JAFMYV010000051.1 GCF_017353185.1 Fibrella rubiginis
AATTGTTGGTCTTGCTCAGCAGCTCAGCGATGCTCGTGCCAGCGATGTTGTTCCAGCGCTCATAGCTCAGGCTGCCCGTGCCCGGACAGGTCTTCACCGGGGGTGGCGTAACGGTGAGTGTCACCTGGGTGGCCGTGCAACTGCCACAGCTGGTGCACTCCACCTGATAGGTCGTTGTGTTGCCAGGGCTCACGCTCAGGCTGCTGCCTGTGCCTACCACACTACCCACGGTCTTCCAAGTGTAGGTGGCAG
>NZ_JAFMYV010000052.1 GCF_017353185.1 Fibrella rubiginis
TGGCATTGCTCACCGTCACGCTATAGGTCGTCGTTGTCGTGGGCGAGACAGGGATCGAGGCGGTGGTGGCCCCTGTTGACCAGACATAGCCCGTGCCCCCGGAGGCCGTCAGGGTAGTGGAGGTACCGTTACAGATGGTCAGGCTGGGATTGGCCGCAATCGTAGCGGTGACAGCGGGGTTGACCGTCACCGTGCCGGAGGCGATGGCTGAACAGCCGTTGGCGTTGGTCACTGTCACGGAGTAAAT
>NZ_JAFMYV010000053.1 GCF_017353185.1 Fibrella rubiginis
TTAGGTTGGCTCGGGGGCTGGCGAGGGGGTTGTTTTGTGGCACTGACGGTTGGTGACTGAACGCCATTTTGGGTTTGTCTGCAAGGGCGACCCGAAAGCGAGTTCTTTGATCTATTGGGAAGAAGACGGTTATAGTTCGCAAGAATTGTAGCGTCACATAATGGTAGCATAAGCGAGTAAAAAGAGCGACAGTACGATTGCGTACT
>NZ_JAFMYV010000006.1 GCF_017353185.1 Fibrella rubiginis
AAGTTCGTTGTCACCCTGAGCCTGTCGAAGGGCACCAAGCGCGAAGCATGACGCGTCAGCCGACTTACGACTATCAACTATCGGACTTATGAATACCTTTAAAATTTAAACCCTAATTCCAGCGCCACGGTATTGTTGCGCGATTCTAGCTCGTTGGCACGCATGACGTTGACGAGGCCACGCTGATAGCTCAACCCCACATTGACGGCATTAACACTGTTGATTTTGTACTGCACACCTGCTCCGAGCAGCACGCCAAAATCCATGAAACCATATTGCCGTTGATAGCTGCCACCCGCATTGGCAAACTTATAAAGAGCATTGGTGGTGGGGTCAAGGGCTTTTTCGGCCAGCTTTATGTCGAGCAGGCCGCCACACTGAATGTAGCCGCGCAGGTCGGGGCCGATGTTGTTGGCATACATTTTCACCGTCAGCGGTATCTGAACGTACTGCAGATTGTACACCGATTCGCCCGCAGGTGCACCCGGTTTAAAGCGATCCTGCCCAAATGACCCCGGCACCACAAACGACGATCGCTTGATGGTGTACCACAAACCCGAACTGAATGCGTAACGGTCTTTGAAGAAAAAATAATCGAGCGAGGGGCCAACGCTCATGCGCACACCAATACCGTTGGTCTGAAACTGACTGTAGGCCCCCGTGCCGTCGGCGGAGTTGAACCCAATGCCGGGAGCCACCCGGAAGCTCATCTCAATCAGATGCGACGGGCGGGAGTAGTCGGGCAGTCGGTCGTCGGAATAGTCGCTTTGGCTTTGCTGCCGACTATCTCGTTCGGCCTTGTAATCGCGCAGGGTTTGTTTGGCCGCTTTGGCGCTGCCTTTGGGGTAATAAATAGCCGACCGACGAGCTTGTGCAAGCCCCGTTTGACTCATGCCGACAAGCAGACAGACTATCACCACGATAGCCAGCCAACCCGTTGCTGCAACTTTTTTCATAATTTTGTACGTTTTCAAGATAGCAAAAAAGCCGTCCGTATGGGAGTTAAGGAACGCTTGGGCCAGTTGACCAACGGATTGGTAATTGGCTTAAGCCTTGTAGTTTGCGTACTGTTTACCTCTTGTACTAAAACGGAGCCGGTCTCTATTGAGCGGCTGGAAGAGCCACTTTTCGCAGCGCAGTCACCGGCCCAGGTGCGGCAGTTTTTGACCAGCCATCCGGGCGTGGCGAATTTGTACTTTAACGCGAATGACCCCGCTTCTGATACAGCTTTGGTCGCGGAATTGACCAGACGGGTCAATAACCCCGAATTACGATTACTTTACGGGCAAACCAAAGCCCAATTCGGCGACGCTTCGACCCTGCAAACTGGCCTCACCGAAGCTTTTGACAACATTCAAAAAGACTTTCTCGGCTTCAAACGACCCCGCGTAGCTACGATTGCTACAGGCTTTCTGGGACCGGATTTGCTGGTAACAGACAGCCTGATTGTTATAGCAGTCGACTATTTCGCTGGGCCTAAAGCCAAATATCGGCCCATTGGCCCGGAATTTCCGCAATATGTGCTGCGGCGGTATCAGCAGAACTATATCATACCCACCATTGTGCGCATGATCTCAGACCGCTTCAACGCCACTGACCCTGCCGACCAAACCCTGTTGGCTGACATGGTTCACAGTGGCAAAGGCCTGTTGTTTACCCGCACCATCCTACCCGAAACGCCCGACAGCCTGATCATCGGTTATTCAGACCGCCAACTGACACAAACGTTTAATTCGCAGGACCAGGTTTGGGCGCATTTCATCGACAACCAATTACTTTATAATACCAGCGGCGACATAAAACAGCGATACATGGAGGAACGTCCCTTCGTGGCAGAGATTGGTACGGCCTGTCCGGGCCGGATTGGGCAGTGGCTTGGCTGGCGAATTGTGTCGTACTACCAGACTCGTCAGAAAGCGTCGTTGCCCGATATTATGCAGGTCAAGAACGCACAGATAATGTTTCAACAGTCTGGTTATAAAGGGCAGAAGGAAGAATAATTTTAAGAGGCAAAAAGCAAGAGGTGAGATCAGCTAGCAAGTACAGAATGTCTTATTTCTTAGCTCTTACTTCTTGTGTCTATTCACATAAATAACTACAGTGTGTCTTTTACGCACGTATAGCAATGGCAAAAAGAGGACGAAGTTTCGGGGAAGAAACACCCGAAGAAGATAAAAAGAAACTAAGTGGGCAGGCAATGCGCCGGGCCTCGCGGCTGTTTGGGTTTGTAAAGCCCTATTGGGTCTACTACGCCATCGGGTTTGTGTTTTTGGGTTTATCAACGATCACAACGTTAAGCTTTAGCCTGATTATCAGGGAAGTAACCAACGTTCTGGACAGTAAATCGCCGTACAGCCTCAACCAGATCATTTTGTTTTTTGTGGCAGTACTGGGGGCACAGGCTGTATTTTCGTTCTTCCGGATCTACTATTTCGCGCAAGTCAGCGAACGCTCTATGGCCGACATCCGGCGGGCCGTGTATGACAAGATGGTGGCCCTGCCCATTACGTTTTTCGAGCAGCGGCGCGTAGGTGAACTCACCAGCCGACTGTCTTCGGACGTGACGCAGCTGCAGGATGTGCTGTCGATTACGCTGGCTGAATTTTTCCGGCAAATTGCCACGCTCATTTTTGGCACGGTGGCCATCTTGTACCTCTCCTGGAAGCTGACCTTATTTATGCTGGCCACGTTTCCGCTACTGATCGTGTCGGCCATGTTTTTTGGGCGGTTCATTCGTAAACTCTCCAAGCAGGCACAGGATGAACTTGCCAACGCAAGTGTAGTGGTAGAAGAAACGTTGCAGGCTATTAACGTGGTAAAGGCCTTCACCAATGAACGCTACGAAAGCAACCGGTATGCCAACGCCCTGCGCCGGATGGTGGATATTGCCTTGAAAGCCGCTACTTACCGGGGCGTATTTGTGTCGTTTGCCATCACCTCCCTGTTCGGCTCTATCGTAGGCGTATTGTGGTACGGCGGCAACCTTGTTTTGCAACATGAGATGAACCTTGCCGACCTCATCACTTTCCTGTTTCTGATGGCCTTCATCGGCGGTTCGGTGGCGGGCATGGGCGATATGTACGCGCAGATTCAGCGTACCCTTGGCGCCTCAGAACGAATCCTCGACATTCTGGAAGAAACCCCCGAAGTACAACTCGATAACATCCCTACGGCTCTCGCAGCACCCATCGAGGGGGATATTGTTTTCGACGACGTACATTTCTCGTACCCTACGCGCCCCGATATTGAGGTGCTGAAGGGCGTTTCGCTGCAGGTAAAATCAGGACAAAAAATTGCGCTGGTAGGGCAAAGCGGCGCGGGCAAATCGACTATCGTGCAGTTGCTGATGCGGTATTACCCACTGGCCGAAGGACAGATTACGGTTGACGAGCGGGCTATTTCGAGCTACGACATCACTAACCTGCGGCAGCACATAGCCATTGTTCCGCAGGAGGTCATGCTCTTTGGTGGCACCATCGAAGAGAATATCCGTTACGGCAAACCCGACGCTACACCCGAAGAGATTATCGAAGCCGCCCGCCGGGCCAACGCCCTGGAGTTCATCAATTCGTTCCCCGAAGCGTTGGGCACTGTTGTGGGGGAGCGCGGCGTGAAACTATCGGGTGGTCAGCGACAACGAATCGCCATTGCCCGCGCCATTCTGAAAGATCCCGCCATTCTGATTCTGGACGAAGCTACGTCATCGCTTGATGCCGAATCGGAGCGCCTTGTGCAGGACGCGCTGGATGAGTTGATGCAGAACCGCACCACGATCATTATTGCCCACCGCCTCGCTACGATCCGGCAGGTCGACCAGATCTATGTTCTCCGCGACGGTCAAATTGCCGAGCAGGGCACCCACGATGAACTCGCCGCCCGCGAAGCCGGTCTCTACGCGAACCTGGTTAAATTGCAGTTTGAAACCGC
The DNA here is from genome assembly GCF_017353185.1 of Fibrella rubiginis. Taxonomy (GTDB): domain Bacteria; phylum Bacteroidota; class Bacteroidia; order Cytophagales; family Spirosomataceae; genus Fibrella; species Fibrella rubiginis. The sequence goes on from NZ_JAFMYV010000006.1 coordinate 3,928, forward strand.
AAATAATGTACAATGAACAGTGTATAATGCACAATGTTCTTATAGTTAGCCAGTTACAGGAGCATTGTACAGAATACATTGTTCATTGTACACTCCTTTCCTATGACCGCCACACAGACGCTGAAAGAACATAACCTCCGGCATACGAATAACCGCGAGGAACTGCTGGATCTGTTTATTCAGACTGACCATGCTCTAGCGCACGGCACCATCGAAGAGCGCCTTGGCCCCGATCACGACCGCGTTACGATCTACCGCACCCTACGCACCTTTGTCGATAAGGGCATTGTGCACAAGGTGCTCGATGATACCGGCGACCCGAAATACGCACTATGCCGCCATACCTGTGCCAAGGATGATCATCACCACGACCATGTGCATTTCAAGTGTCAGCAATGCGGGCAGACTACCTGCCTGGATCACGTACAGATTCCGGCAATCTCATTGCCAACTGGCTACAGCCGGGTCGAAACTAACCTGCTGATTCAGGGTACTTGTCCAGAATGCGTTTAGCCCACCCCGAATGACCACCTTCCCTAGCCGACAAGCCCATTTTCAACAACTGGCCGATAAAGCCCAACAACAATATAACCAACTGGCCATCCTTCGATTAGCCTGGTTTTTTGGCGTGTTGGCTGGCGTTTTTTTTCTCTATAAAATCGGGCAGTATGGCCTGGCGGTGGGCCTTGGTTCGGCCGGACTAATTGGCTTTGCGGTATTGCTAAAGTGGCATCAGCGTATCAGGCGTGAGCGCGACCTCAACCGGCAGTTAGTATTCATCAACGAGGATGAACAGGCCCGCCTCGACCGTACCTACCTCCGCCCTGAAACAGGCCTCGCCTTTGCCCCGCCCGACCATGCCTACGCCCAGGATCTGGACGTCTTCGGTAAGCATTCGCTGTTTAAACTGCTCAACCGCACCCACACCCACGACGGTTCAGCCCGACTGGCACACTACCTGTTGCACCCTGCCCTACCAGCCACCGTGATGCTCCGTCAGGAGGCTGCCGCTGCGCTGAAGCCACACCTCGATTGGCGACAACAGGCAGAAGCACTGGCCCGGTTAAACGAGCGCGTGGCTGAACCAACAGAAGGACTGCGCGAATGGACCAACACGCCCACCCCTCTGCCTGCCTGGGTCGACCCGGTGCGGTTTCTGTTTCCGTTGATTACACTGGGCGTGATAGTAGCCTGGTTGTCAGGATACTTACCAGGACTGGCCGTTATTGGCTGCCTGGCGGTGCATGGTCTGGTGTTAGGGCAGATTAGTAAACTGGCGCTGCTCGTCGGCGAACAAACTTACAACGTCACTCAGACCCTGCTGGCCTATACCGATCTGCTTCGCCATGCCGAACAGATGCCCGGCGACACCCGGATGCTACAGGACCTGCGTCGGCGGCTTACTACCGATGCGGGAACAGCATCCGGGGCCATTGCTCATTTGGCTCGACTGGTGGAGAATCTCAACTTCCGAAAGAACATTTATTTCGCGCTGTTTGTGGGTCTGCCCGTTTTGTGGGATCTGCATTATTTGCAGGCGCTGAACCGCTGGAAGGTCCGATACGGGCCATTTTTGGCCGATTGGTTGTCAGTGGAGGCAGAGATAGAAGCCATCAACAGCCTTGCCGGTTTTGCTTATGCCCACCCCGGCTACGCTAAGCCAGAACTGGTAGAAGACAATGGTATTCACGTAGAAGGGACTGCCATTGCTCACCCACTGTTGTCGCCTACCCGCGCTATTGCCAATACATTATCCTTGATTGGGTCGGGGAAGACGGTGCTGATTACCGGCTCAAACATGTCGGGTAAAAGCACGTTTCTGCGCACACTGGGGCTGAATGTGGTGCTGGCGCAGGCAGGGGCCGTTACGTCGGCGGTGCGGTTTGCGTGTTCGCCGCTGCAGGTGTACACCAGCATGCGTACGCAGGACTCGCTGGAAGAAAACACGTCATCGTTCTACGCCGAACTGAAACGGTTGCGTACGCTTATTCGCCTGGCAAAGCCGAATAATGACCCCGGCCAACTGCCCGTACTCTATTTCCTGGATGAAATTCTGAAAGGGACCAACTCTGCCGACCGACACAAAGGCGCCGAGGCGCTAATCCGCCAGCTACACCGCACTGCGGCATCAGGCTTTGTATCTACGCACGATGTAGAGCTAGGCAGCATGGCCAACGCCGACGACTTTGTGGCTAACTATCATTTTCGCTCCGATATCGACGCCGGGCAGGTCACCTTCGACTACCACCTCCGCCCCGGTGTCTGCAAAAGTTTCAACGCCAGCCAACTCATGCAGGCGATGGGAATAGAAGTTTAAGAAGTAAGGGGTAAGGGTTACCGTTTAAAGTCTAACGTCCAACGTCTAAGGTTGGCTGACGCATTTGTATTCTTGCGTCAGCCAACCTTAGACGTTGGACGTTAGACTTTAAACGGTAACCCTTACCCCTTACTTCTTAAATTCGCCTTTGTAGGTATCAAACACTAAGGCATTGATCCAGTAGGCGTCGCGGGTGAAATAAAACGTCTTGGTGTTGAGGTTGCCAATTTCACGAAACACCTGCTGCGCCAGCAATGTACCTGCCAGACAGCCCTCGCGGTTATATACGCGCTTTGTAGCCTTGGCGTGGTCCTTTTCCACCTGCTCACGCAACTTAGGGTCGTCGATTTTGGCGAATGTCTTACCCTGCCAGTCGATCCAGCCCGTTGGTGAACTGAGCATATCAATAAACTGGTAGAAGTCATTCATGGTAAACTCGACGATCTCCTCGCGTACTTTTTCGGGATATTTCCAGGTAATGAACTGATAAGCAGCCCCGCCGGTGAGGTAAACAATAGACCGGCCGATGGTTTTTATCTCCGGGTTGTCATTCAACGACATCCGAATCAGGGGCGAGATTGAATCTTCAACCATCACGCGCAGTTCGTTCTGATACTCGGCAGGGTCTGTTTTCCGCATCATGATCCGCTCAGCAACGCGGCGGGCGCCATACTCAATGCTGTATGATTTAAACGTATACCGAGTTGCCCCGGAAGCACTAACGTATGGTTGCAGAATACCGCCTTTCAAGTTGCCACCCCCTACGTCGACCAGGATAGCCTTGTCGAAATCTTCACGCGCCAAACCGGCCCGTACGCTGTAGGTAGCTTCTACCTTGGTAGGCATACTCGTTACGGTGGGCATGTTCAGGATTTTTTGCGTCAGCACGTCAAGGTCAGCTACGTTACTAGCCAGGTTTACTCCCGATGAGGTGTAGATGACGAAATCGCGGTTCGTCATGCCATACGTCTCGCTGGCATCTTTGAGCATCTCCTGTACGGTTGCCACTGCATCCTGCATGTCGGCGGGCCGGAGTTTACCGTTGTTCAGTTCCATGCCTTTCACCAGGCCAACTGTCTCTTGCCGGTCATACACCAGCCGGTATTTTAGTTTTCCGTCGCGGTGGTAAAAGCCAATAATTGACACCTTAACGCCCTGCGAACCAATATCGAATCCACCACGATAGCCATCGTAGACAATGGGAGCGGGAATTTCCTGTGCCTGCGCAACCGTGGCAATAACGGTGAGGCAACCTAGTAACAACCAAATAAATTGGCGAAGTAGAGAGTGTTGCATTGGATGATGGAATGCTGTTTATGAGGATAGGAAAGTCGCAAATGATCACTCAGGGTCGATCTCGACGTCTTCGTCATTCTTTGCTTTACGCTTTGGTAGAGGGGCTGCACTAGCCGTAATGGGCATTGGAACGGAGGTCGACACAGGCGACGTAACAGCGGCAGCAACGGGTATGGGCTGCACAACAGGCTTCAACTCGGCCGGCTGTGAAATTGGTGCGGATTCTGTTACTCTGGGCCGTGTTTCACTAACCACCGGAGCAACGGCAGCGGGCTGGGCAACAGGGGCGGGTTCGCGTTCAACAGAGGTCGATGTTTCCGACAAAACCGGTACGTAGGTGCGCGCTGCTTCATACCTCACTTTACTCAGCTTGGTCATCCGTTTTATCACAGGTATCTTGTTGACTGACAAGTCTGTAGGCAAACTTTGTGCCGAATCCGCGTTGACCTTGACTGTCAACGGATTATTTAACGCCGCCTTCCTGTTTTCCAAAGCAGGTTTCTCTACTTTAGAAGCTTTTGCAAGCACGGGGGCCGGTTCTGTGGCTATTTTCCGCTGCCAGTATACCCCCCCTAGTAGAAGTAGCAAGAGACAGCCAATCAGTAGAGTACTCCTCTTCAAGGAACGCAACGGTCGCTTTTCATTGGTGGTAATCATGAATTGTTCTTAGGTTAAAATACGAGTTCTGTCATTATTGCAAAAATAACTAAACCGCTAAATTACTTAAAGCCTGTATACACGCGCTAAATAAATAAGCAGTTACACTACCCCATAAACGCCTACTTATCATAACCTGCTGACTGACAACAGGCTATAAATGGTAACCATAAAGAAGGCCCGGTTCCTTTAGAGGAGCCGGGCCTTCTTTAACCTGCAGCCTGTGGCTGAATCAGCCGTACCGGTTATAGGTGTATAGCCTCATCATACGCAGCTTCCGTAGCGTCTTTGATGGCCTCAGACATAGTGGGGTGCGGATGAACCGTATTTAGGATTTCATGACCAGTAGTTTCCAGCCTGCGTGCGGCCACTACCTCAGCAATCATTTCGGTCACGTTGGCACCGATAAAGTGGGCGCCCAAAAATTCACCATACTTGGCATCGAAAATAACTTTCACAAAACCCTCTGGCGCCCCCGCTGCCTTCGCCTTACCCGAGGCCGAGAAAGGAAACTTACCTACTTTCAGTTCATAGCCAGCCTCGCGGGCTGCTTTCTCGGTATACCCCACCGACGCAATCTCGGGTGTGCAATACGTACAACCGGGAATGTTGTTATAATTCAGCGGCTCCACATGCGGCAGGCCGGCGATCTTCTCTACGCAAATGATGGCCTCAGCCGAAGCTACGTGTGCCAGCGATTGTCCTTTCGTTACGTCGCCGATGGCATAATAACCGTCGACGTTGGTTTTGTAAAAATCGTCGGTGACAATCTTACCGCGCTCGGTTTTGATACCCGTCTCTTCCAGACCGATGTTCTCGATATTAGCTACCACGCCCGCCGCTGACAACACGATGTCAGCTTCGAATGTCTTCTCGCCTTCAGGCGTTTTCACAGCCACCTTGCAGCCTTTACCACTCGTATCTACCTTCGATACCTCAGAGCTAGTGAAGATCTGAACGCCCATTTTCTTGTATTGGCGGAGCAATTCTTTCGAAACATCTTCATCCTCAACCGGCACAATAGTGGGCATGAACTCGATGATTGTCACCTTCGTACCCATACTGGCGTAGACGTAGGCAAACTCTACCCCGATAGCGCCTGAACCAATGATGAGCATTGAGTCAGGCCGTTTTTCCAGGGTCATGGCCTTGCGGTATTCAATCACTTTCTCGCCGTCGAAGGGTACTGTGGGCAGTTGCCGGGCACGGCCACCCGTAGCAATAATGATATTCTTTGCTTCATAATCAGTGGCTTTGCCATCAGTGCCAGTCACGGTTACTTTCTTACCGGGCTTTACTGCGCCGTTGCCGCTGAGCACGTCGATCTTGTTTTTCTTCATCAAAAACTGAACGCCTTTGCTCATAGCATCGGCCACGCCGCGGCTCCGTTTGATGACCGCACCAAAATCAGCCGATGAGTCGCCGACGGTGATGCCATAGTCTTTTGAGTGCTTGATGTATTCAAATACCTGCGCGCTTTTCAGCAGGGCTTTGGTGGGAATACAGCCCCAGTTGAGGCAGATGCCACCCAGGCTTTCCCGTTCAACAACGGCCGTTTTCAGACCCAATTGCGAAGCCCGAATTGCCGCTACATAGCCGCCGGGTCCGCTTCCAACCACGATTAAATCGTACTGTGAAGCCATTTTTACTGGTTAATAATTGATGAGTAACGCTTACTGGAGAAACGCAAAGGTAGGCCGAAAAGTTGACCTGAACCCCCGCCCGCCAAACCCAACCCACCCTTGTCTTTGTTGTATCTTTGTGAGTCAGACAGCACGCAGATGCGATAATTGGCAGGATCAGGTATGATTTTATAACTGCTTTTCAGCCATAGCGCATGAAGGTAGCACCATGCTTACCCCTGCCAGTCATCTTATCTGCGTGCTGTCAGCATCCATCCCTATATGACAACTGAACAATTACAAGACCTGCGGGAGCGCGTTGAGGCCCTGCGTGGGTACTTAGATTACGACAATAAAAAACAACAGCTTGCCGAACTGGAGCAGCAGACGTTTCAACCCGAGTTCTGGACCGATGCCGCCCGTGCTGAGGGTGTGATGAAGCAGGTACGTGGTCTGAAAGGCTGGATCAACGGCTATGAAAAGCTCATGGGCGAATTTGGCGACCTCGAAACCCTGTACGAATTCTACACCGCCGGCGATGTATCAGAAGCCGAAGTGGATGAGGAAGGCCAGAAACTACAGGTCACGCTTGATGAGCTGGAGTTGAAAAAAATGCTTGGTAATGAAGAAGACCAACTATCAGCCGTGCTGGAAATCAACTCAGGCGCGGGCGGTACCGAAAGTCAGGACTGGGCCGACATGCTCTACCGGATGTATATGCGCTGGGCTGAAAAGCACGGCTACGGCGTAAAACAGGTTGATTACCAGGACGGTGATACGGCGGGCATCAAGTCGGCTACTATTGAAATCGACGGACCACTGGCTTACGGTTTCCTGAAGTCAGAGAACGGCGTACACCGGCTGGTGCGTATTTCGCCCTTTGATTCCAACGCTAGGCGGCACACTTCCTTTGCCTCAGTATATGCGTACCCGCTGGTTGATGATACGATTGAGATTGACGTAAACCCCGCCGACATTACCTGGGATACCTTCCGGTCGGGTGGGGCCGGCGGTCAGAACGTGAACAAGGTAGAAACGGCTGTTCGGCTGCGGCACAAGCCCTCAGGGCTCATCATCGAGTGCCAGCAGGAGCGCAGTCAGCTTATGAACAAGGAAGTGGCCATCCGTCTGTTGAAATCGAAGCTATACCAGATCGAAGTCGAGAAACGCAACGCTGCCCGCGCTGAGATCGAAGCCAGCAAGCAGAAGATTGAGTGGGGATCACAAATTCGTTCCTACGTGCTGGACGACCGCCGCGTGAAAGACCACCGCACCGGCTACCAGACATCCAACACCGAAGCTGTACTCGACGGTGATATCGACGGGTTTATCAAGGCTTATTTGCTCGAGCAGTAAATCAATTTTGCCGCGACCCCAAATCCAGCGATAACTGGGCTACTTTGATTTTGACCTCTTCCAACTCCTGCGGGTTGAGCGTTAAGCCCAACGCCAATAGTTTTTCGTGCAGGTCAAGGAGATGGTCCATCTTCAGTTCCAGTTCAACTAGCCGGAGTTCAATGCGGTCAATGCGCTCTTCGATATCCATAGGATTGTTTTAAGAAGACAATGATACGCTGCACTCAACCTTTTTTAAACTGTATCCAGTCGATGGTCAGCAGGTTTTTGGCTTTGACCTGATCGTTTCGGAAAACGAGGTATAAATCGCGCTGACCGCTGGTGGGGGTAATGGCCGCCGTGACAGTCTGCCAGGGGAGACTTCCACGTGATCCACTGGCCGACGTGGTCAGGGCCGCTACCGTGGCCGTACCAAGCAACGGTCCCGTTGGTGAACCCGTCCGAATCTCGACCTGCCCGCCACGCGAGGCAACCGTAGCCACACTGAGGTCCAGACCACCAATGCCGCTGAGGTCAATACCATTGAAAGCGATGAATGACCCGTCTTTCAAATCACCCACCCAACTTTGGCTGCTACCGTCCTGATGCTTCCGGTCTGCCCCCCCCGAACGGTCATAGGCCTCTGCCTCGACACGTGCGTTGCGCAATACAATCAGCTGACGGCCAGTAAGTTGTCCTGTAACAGGATTGCCCCTGTCGGTGTAGCTGGCGGTGAGCACATAGCTGCCTGTTGTCTTGTCGGCGGGGTGTTGGGTGAGGGCATACGACCCTTGTAAAGGCAGGCTTTTGGGCGCATCAGCGCTGAGCGACAGGATGTACCGGACCATTTCGGCGGTTTCCTGTTCGGTATGTTGTGGGTGTGCCGACATCACGTTCTGGCCCCAGTTGCCGTTACCTCCCGTCACTACTTTCTTAGCCAGCATGGCAACGGTGGCGTCATCGGCAGCTTTGTAGCGTTTCGACACGGCCATCAGCGTTGGTCCTACCGACTGCACATTCATGGCGTGGCAGGCTTTGCAATCACTATTGGTGAACAGGGCTTTCCCCGCCAGATTTTTGGTCGATACATCACCCGCGTTTTGGCTATTTGAAGCCAGCAAAGCAAGATCCTTCCCCTCAGGCAGGTAATCGATGGCAAACCGAACTTGCGCCGGACGGATGCCTTTGGCCAGTGTACCATCTTCCTTATCCTGCACCGTGACGGCATAATTCAGGGGCGTGTTGTCGAAATAGAAGCTTCGGTTTCCTTTCAATACTACGTTCACCTTTGGCATTTCATTACCCACTTTAATGGTCAGTTCGGTCGTGGCCTGCTGCCCGGCGGCGTCTGTAACGGTTAATTTGGGATGATAGACGCCGGGTTTGGTGTATGTAAACGTCGGGGCCACTGCGGCTGATGTTTGACCATTGCCCGACGTCCAACTGTACGTAATCTGGTCGCCCCGATCATAATCAAATGACTCTTTTGCTGAAAGCATAGCGGTGAGCGGGGCAGCACCCACCGTTTTCGAAGCGGTCACTTTGGCAATGGGTCGCCGGTTGCCTTCGGTGTATTCGATGCGGATCAACTGCGAATCGGGATTCCGGGCAAAGTAGTTGGCTCCATAAGCCAGCACATACATGGCCCCGTCGCGGCCAAACTTCATGTCGATGGGTTTGGAGATAAACGATGTGGGCAAAAACGACTCAATCTGCCGCAGGTCGCCCGCATCCGAGAACGTCAGCACCTTAATCCAGCTGCGCGCCCATTCGTAGATAAACATGCGGCCATTATAATAATCCGGAAACTTCACGCCCGATTTCCTGTAATCAGCAGCGTAATAGAACGGTCCAGCCATGGCCGACCGCGACCCGGTGCCCAGCATCGGAAACTCCGCCGACTTGTCGTAGGGGTACCAGATCATGGCATTTTGTGCCGGAGGCAGGATTTTCGATCCCGTGTTGTTAGGCGATTCGTTGACGGGGCGTTCAGGTACAAACAGTGGACCAACCTTATTGGTGGCGAAGTCGAAATGGGCGTAAGGCTTGTTGTTTCCGACAAAGTATGGCCAACCATAGTTACCCGGTTTCCGGGCCTGATTCCACTCATCCTGGCTTTTGGGACCACGCTCGGTCGATACCCCACCATCTGGCCCAACGTCGCCCCAATACAAAAATCCGCGCTTATCAACCCAGATACGGTATGGGTTCCGGGCACCCATCACATAAATTTCAGGCTTGCCCTGCGACCCATCCTTAGGAAAGAGATTACCGTCGGGAATTGTATATGAGCCATCAGCCTCGACGTGAATACGCAGGATTTTACCCCGCATATCGTGCGTGTTACCCGATGATTTTTGCGAGTCGAACGGCGCACGGCCAGGGCGCTCATCCAGAGGCGAAAACCCATCCGATTCTTTGGAACTGGTGTTGTCGCCGGTAGACAGGTAGAGGTTCCCGTCTGGCCCAAAATACACGTTGCCTGCTGAATGGCAGCATGTTTCGCGCTGCACAGGCACCTGCATGACCACTTTTTCTGAACTCAGTTGCAGACTGTCGCCGGTAAACAAAAACCGCGAAAGGTTCTGCACGGGCTTGCTGCCAACGGGCGAATAGTACAGATAGACGAAGTGATTCTGCTCAAATTTCGGGTCTAGCTCCATGCCCAGCAGGCCGTCTTCGTAGTTGCCCGTGATGTGTACAGGCAGCTTGTTGATTGTCTTAGTGGCCTTGGCTACCGGGTCGTACAGTTTAATGGCGCCCTTCCGTTCTACAAACAGCACCCGGTTGTCGGCCATGATTTCCATCTCAATCGGCTCGTCCATGTAGGATTCCAGCACAGTCGACGTGAACCGGTTCTCTTCGGGCATCCGAACCGAGCGGGCGTTGCGGTAGTTAAGCGCGGGGCCACTTTTCACGAAAGCCAGCCCCTCCAGCACCGATTTAGCTACCGCCTCATTGTCGAGGCCAGCACTCGCCGCGGTGTTCATACCGAATATACGGCCACCGTCGTACGTCCGGCTAAACGAGGTGGGGGCTGTGGCCGCCGAAGCTGCCTGTTGACCCAGCATATCGTGGTACCAGCCCCACTGATACGTGGTAAACCCGCCTCCATACACCAGAGCCAACCCTCCCCCCGACTGCACAAACCGCTCAATGTCAATTTGTTGTGCCGTGTTTAACACATCTTGTGAGGTATTCAGCAGCACAATAGCTTTGTACCGTTTTAGCGAATCTTCGGAGAGATATGCGCCGTTGGTTGTGGTATCAACGTCAACCCCTGCTTTCTCAGCCAACCCCTTCAACACCCTCGCCGCGGCAGATGCCACCGGTTGATTGTCGGTGTTCTGGGCGAAAACAAGCACTTTTTCTGGATCACGGCTATGCCAGCTGATCAACACCAACAGTAGAAGGCCAATGATGGCAGAAGGAACAAGCGAACGAACAAAGTGAGGCATTGCGAATAGGATGAGGTTGTTGACAAAACTTGATCAATAAGTCAACTACGACAAGCCCTTTAGGGTGCCTTACCTACTATACTTTGGTTCGTTTTATACTACAACCAGCACCTTACCCATGACTTTGCGGCCCAGCATATCGTTGAGCGCGTCGGCGGCCTGTTCGAGGGGATAAGTGGCGTGGATGTGTGGAACGAGTTTACCCTGCTGCCAGAAATGAAGCAGTTCGCGAATGTTATTTGCGCTGTCGTTGGGCTGTTTCTCAGCGAAAGCGCCCCAGAATACACCCACTATCGAGCAGCCTTTCAACAGAGGCAAATTAAAGGGCAAGGCTGGAATTGGCCCCGCGGCAAAACCAACCACCAGATACCGCCCCCCCCAGGCCATGCTGCGTAGGGCAGGCTCGGCTAAATCGCCACCCACGGGATCATACACTACATCGACGCCTTTTTTACCCACTAGTGCCTGTAACCCGTCGCGAAGAGACTGCCCGTTATAGTTGATGGTTTCGTCGGCACCGCATTCTCGGCAGAGGGCCAGTTTTTCGTCGGTGCTGGCGGCGGCAATTACGCGGGCACCCATCAGCTTACCCAGTGTTACGGCAGCCAAGCCCACGCCACCCGCGGCACCCAACACCAGCAGTGTTTCGCCGGGTTGCAGGCTGGCCCGCTGTTTCAGGGCGTGGTACGACGTGCCGTAGGTGTACATCAGCGCCGCCGCCGTGTTATAATCCATGCCCTCCGGCATGGGGAAGGTCTTGTAGGCATCGGCCAGCACGCTCTCGGCAAAACCGCCCCAACCAGTTAGCGCAAACACCTTATCGCCAGGTTTGAGATGAGCTACGCCCTCCCCTACTTCACGCACAAGGCCCGCAACCTCACCACCCGGTGCAAACGGGAAGTCAGGCTTGAATTGATATTTCCCCTCGATGATGAGCGTATCGGGAAAGTTGACTCCACAGGCTTTCACGTCGATGACCACCTTGCCCGGTGCTGCCGTGGGCCAGGCAATGTCATCAACAACAAGCGTTTCGGGTGGGCCAAACTGGCGGCAGAGGACAGATTTCAAAATGAGTTCTAGGTTTAACGTTTAATGTCTAAAGTTGCGCTGCCGGAACATGAAGATTGCATCTGGCAGTACAACTTTAGACATTAAACGTTAAACCTAGAACTCACCTACGCGTACATCTTCACATCGTCGAGCGTGATGACGTCGCCGCACATGATCACGAGGCGTTCGATTACGTTGCGAAGCTCACGGACATTACCCGTCCAGGGCATCGTTTTCAGGTAATTCATCGCATCGGGTTCAATGGCCTTGGCGGGAGCATTATACTCACCACTGATGTCGTGAAGGAATTTTTCGGCCAGCAATGGGATGTCCTCCTGCCGGTCAGACAGGGCGGGTACGTGGATCACAATGACGCTGAGGCGGTGGAATAAGTCTTCGCGGAAATTACCGTCGGCAATTTCGCGGCGCAGGTCTTTGTTCGTTGCCGCAATAACCCGCACGTTGACCTTAATCTCTTTGTCGCCCCCCACCCGGGTGATCTTGCTTTCCTGCAACGCCCGCAGCACTTTGGCCTGTGCCGACAGGCTCATGTCGCCAATCTCGTCCAGAAACAGCGTTCCTCCGTCGGCCTGCTCAAACTTGCCGATGCGGCGGGTGGCAGCACCGGTGAAGGCTCCCTTTTCGTGACCAAACAACTCACTTTCAATGAGTTCGCCTGGAATAGCCGCGCAGTTAACCTCTACCAACGACATACCAGACCGGTTGCCTTTTTCGTGGATGCCCTTGGCTACCATCTCCTTACCCGACCCGTTTGGCCCCGTTACCAGCACCCGCGCCTCGGTAGCAGCCACCCGGTTGATGGTCTCCTTTACTTTGCGGATAGGGTCCGATTCGCCAACGATTTCGTTGATTTTGTAGATGCGCCGCTTCAGCGACTTCGTTTCCTGCACCAGCTTCGAGCGCTCGATGGCGTTGCGAACGGTGATCAGTAAACGGTTCAGATCGGGTGGTTTGGTGATGAAATCAAAGGCACCGTGCTTGGTGGCCTCCACGGCATTTTCGACGTTGCCGAAAGCCGAAATCATGATAACCTGAGTGCCTCGTTCAGCTTCGCTAACCTTTTTCAGCATCTCTAAGCCATCCATCTTGGGCATTTTGATATCACATAAAGCCACGTCATAACGAGTCTTCATGAGCATATCCAATCCCTCTTCGCCGTCTTTCGCCTCGTCGACTTCGTAACCTTCGTATTCTAAAATGTCGCGCAGGGCAGCCCGGATGCTCTTTTCGTCATCAATGATGATGAGTTTGGCCATAATTAAGCGGTATAACTGGATCGACTAATGGGACGTTCTTGGGTAGTCGGGTCGTGTTATGTCATTAAGCAAACTGACCTCAACGCCGAAAATACGGCCTTTACGGCGCAGGAAACAACTATGATCTAATATTTTTGAGCCTATATGAATCGTCTGGACCGCCTAACTGCTATCCTGATACACCTACAAACGAAGCGCGTGGTGCGGGCACAGGAGCTTGCCGACCGTTTTGGTATCAGCCTCCGCACAGTTTATCGCGACGTGCGGTCGCTGGAAGAAGCGGGCGTGCCCATCGGGGCTGAGGCAGGCGTGGGCTATTTTCTGGAAAACTACCACCTGCCCCCGGTCATGTTCACCAACGCCGAAGCCAGCGCCCTGGTTTTTGGGGCTAAACTGGTGGCACAATATGCCGACGCCTCGGTACAGACGGGGTTCGACTCGGCCCTGTACAAGATAAAATCAGTATTGAAAGGGTCAGAGAAAGAACACCTCGACGAACTCGACAGTCAGCTTACCGTTATCCGCCCGGCTGCCGACACAGCACCTACCGATCAGTTGCTCAATACGTTACAGGCAGCCATTGTAGGGCGGAAAAGGCTTCAGCTAACCTATCAGGTCCCGGATTCCGATGCTGAGACTAAGCGCGAGGTAGACCCCATCGGGCTGGTGCATTATGGCGGCAGTTGGCACCTGATTGCCTATTGCCAGCTTCGGCATGACTACCGCGACTTTCGTACCGATCGCATTCAGGATCTTGCCTACGCAGGCAGTACGTTTCAGACCCACAACCGCCTGTCGTTGGCCACCTATCTGGAACGGTTGCGCAACACCGCCAAACTGACCGAAGTGTGCATCAGCCTGGACCCGAAAATGGCCCGCTACGCCCGAAGAGAACGGTATGGCTTTGGTTTCATTAAAGAAGAAACCCGGAACGATAGGGTATATATGCACTTCCTGACGCAGTCTACCGAGGGGTTTTGCCGGTGGCTGCTCATGTATGGCCAGACCGTACAAATCGAATCACCAGATGCGTTGCGAAACTACATGCAACACTTAGCCCAGGAGGCAATAGCACATTGGCAGTAAACTTAACAGGATGCTGACCCTGCTGATCTAGGGTTGTTACTACGTCCTGACAATCGCGTAGCAGGTATGCCGATGGAACTGGGTGAACAGCCTGACAATCAATGTCCAAGGTTGCTCCGCCTATAGTAATCTAAAAAGCGAGGCAACCTTGAACATTAGTTCTTGGACATTAAACTCACTACTGTACCTTCATCTTGGCTTCCATTTCGCGGGCTACCTTGAGGTGGGTTTTCACCAGTGGGTGTGCTGCCTTGGCTACGGCCGTCAGGTTATCGTCGGTACCTTTCATCTTCACCTTCGACATCACTTTATCGAGCTTTTCGTGGCCTTTTACACCATGTTCTTTGACGTAGTGCCGGTCGAGTTCAGCACCCGACATGCCCTGCATTTTCGCTACCATCTGCTGCGTTTCAGCATCCGGTGTGGCGGGGAGCGTGATGCCCTTAGCCGACGCAATAGCTTTCAGCTTGTCAGACAGGCCCATTTGCTCATCTACTTCGCCCTGGGCAAACTCCCGTACCGCCGGGTCAGTTGATTTCTGCACCGCCACCTTACTTGTTTCCAGCTGCATCATGCCGCCCATGGCCACTTCTTTCATCATGGCCGCATCTGCCGCCGACAGCTTCTTGCTGTCAGGCATAATGGCCGACACCGTGGCAGCACCTTCTTTATTCTTGCGCTCAAAATCGACTTTAGTCATTTTGCCAACCATGTTGTTATCCATGCGGCTCTGGGCCTGAACCGTACCCATTGTTAACAGCGTAGCCATGAGGCTGAGGCTCACCAGTACTTTTTTCATAATGTTGTTGATCGTGTTTGTACCAACTCAACAACTGCTTCCGGTAACAACTGTTTGCCTTATCCCGTATAAAATCTATTATCCTATAGAATTAAAAGACAATTCATAAATAAGCTTGCTTTCCGTCCAGTTCTCTACTTAAAGTATTAGCAGATTGCACCCCCGCACGTCGGAATTATCAAACCGGCCAATGATGCGAAAGTGGCCTTCTGTACCTACATACTGGCCTAAATCCTGCGTTTCAATGAACGCGCACGAATCCAGATTGGCCAGGTCAATCACATTCACGCCACCCGTTTGGCGGGCGGGGGTTCCGGTGGGCGGGTAGATATGGAAAGGGTCGTTCAGGTCGCGAAGGAGTACGCGGAGGGTGGCACTTGGCGCGAAGATGCCCTCGCCCGTGGAGTAGGCCTGCGAGAGCAGTTCGGTCATGCCATATTCGGAGTGGATGGCCGGGCGGTGCAGGTGCTGCGTTAGTTCAGCGTGAACCTCATCGCGGAGCATTTCGCGGCGACGGCCTTTCATGCCTCCTGTTTCCATCACCACAAGCTGCTTGTTGTGGGCCAGAAAGGCCAGATCGGGGGTTTGTTCTACCCAGTCGAGCAGGCCAAACGTGACGCCAATGAGCAGGATATTCCGCCCGTCGGGTTGCTCGGTGAGCTGACGCAGGTGGCTGGTAAGAGCGTCGAAATCAGCCAGGTAGAACCCGGACAAAGCCGAGCCGGACTGTTCCATAAATCGCTGAACCATATACACCAGCGACGAGTTATTTCGTTCAAGATACGACGGCAGCAATCCCAGCACATGGTACCCACTCAGCGGCCCGTAAACTGCCTCGAACGTACGGGTACATACGGCATCGTAAAGGGCCAGATCGGTCACGAAATGGCGACTGGTGGCGGGGCCGGTGGTGCCGCTACTGGCGAAAACCGTAGGTACCAAACTGGGTGTGGCTTCTGGAATCAGTAGCTGATGCGATTTAAAAAACCGAATCGGCATAAACGGAATCTGCTCCAGTGAGTGTACCGATTCGGGGTCCCGGCGCAGAAAATGCAGGTATTCAGCGTAAGTAGCGTTATGTTGGGCCTGATACCGGAACAGGTCTAACGCCAACCCGATAAACGTGGCGTCAGTAACGGTTAGCACGCGCTGTCGAAGCTCGGAACGCCGGTTGGATAGGGGCAAAAGCACAGTAAATTTGGGTCAGAAGAAGCGATATTGATTCACTAACAGGATGCGTAAACAACTAATTCAGGGATTGGTACTGCTGGTAGTACTGGGTACGGCGATTACCGCCTGTTTTGTGGAACCCAATTACAGCGACACGCCGGAGATTCGGTTCCTGTCGGTTTCAAAGCAAACCCTCGAAGCGGGCACAGGCGTGGGCCGTCCCCGGCGGGACTCCGTTATTGTCACAATCAATTTCCAGGACGGCACGGGTGATCTGGGCGAGAACACGCAGGATACCGCCCGGCAACGGGTAGTGTTTGGTAAAGAGACCTGGGGCAACTACGAGATTAAAACGTTTCAGTACACAGGCCCCAACAAGTATGAAGAATTGCCTCTTGCTGTCCTGTCAAAATTGTATTTCCCGCGACTCACCCGCGAAGGGCAGAAAGGCTCAATTGAAGGGGTTCTTGACTTCAGCCAGATATTTCCTTATCAGCGCAATTTCAAAATGATACCGGTGAAATTCCAGATTCGTATCCGTGACCGTGCGCTGCATGCCAGCAACGTCATCGAAACCGATACGCTTTCGGTGCCGGTCAACGGGCGTTGAAGTGATTTACGATGTACGATTGACGAATTACGATTTGTTGCTGACGCCAAAGCAAACTAAGGCGGCGTCAGCAACAAATCGTAATTCGTCAATCGTACATCGTAAATCACTTCACTTTCGGCCCTCGCAGTTTCAATAGCGATGGGCGTTTGCGGCGGGGTTCTTCCAGTTCGGGGAGTGGGCCGGGTTCGCGGTGGAGCACAATACGGAACGTGGTGCCCTTACCTATTTCCGACGTTTTCACGAACAGCCGCCCGTTATGGTAATCCTCTACGATGCGTTTGGCCAGCGTAAGGCCAAGCCCCCATCCCCGCTTTTTGGTGCTGTAGCCCGGCGCAAACACTTTTGTCATACTCGCCTTGCTCATACCCTTACCCGTGTCGGTAATGTCGATGCCCACTTCGTCGTGCGGTAGGGGCAGCAGCCGTATCCGTAGCTCACCTACGCCGGCCATAGCGTCGACGGCGTTTTTGCAGATATTTTCAATCACCCACTCAAACAGCAACCGGTTTATACGCACCATCAGTGTAGCGGGCAGGTTGCTTTCTACGGTCATCTTCACCTTGGTCGAGATACGGCGGGCCAGATAATCCGTGAAGTGCGTCACCACCTCGTCGAGGTTCTCATCTTTAAGCGTGGGCACTGAACCAATGCTGGAGAAGCGGGCCGTGATGGTCTCCAGGCGATTTACATCTTTTTCAATCTCATCCGTTACTTCAGGCTCATAATGATCGGGGTCGGTACGCATATAATCGACCCAGGCCATCAGTGACGACAGTGGAGTGCCCAGTTGGTGGGCTGTTTCTTTGGCAAGCCCCACCCAGACCCGGTTTTGTTCGGCCCGCCGCGATGAGCTAAACGACAGGTATGCCAGTACGCCCAACGCCGTAAGAATAGCAAGCAGGGCAAAAGGAAAATAATTTAACTGCTTCAACAGCAGCGAGTTGTCGTAATAGATTAACCCGAAATTACCGTCTTTTAAATCGACCGGGATAGGGTTATGATTCTGGCGCATCTTGTCGCGTTGTGCCAAAAGGAATACGCGGACGTCCTTATCGAGAAACGTGCGTGGGTCTGTATCAGAAAGCCCTTTGGGCAAATCCAGGCTGCGGCTTTGAACAGGCTCCAGGTGTTCATTGACGTAGATAGCCGGAATAGCATTGTTCTGATTCGCCTGGATGATATCGGCAATAATAAAGTTTATATTCTCTTTAGTGCCAGCCGTTTGTATAGCATATGCCAAGGCCTTGGCATATAATTGCATGTATTGCTCTTCCCGCGCTTCGAGCTTATTGATAATCCGGTTGGTAAACAGCAATGATCCCGTTCCCACCAACAGCAGGTTGATGGCAACGATGATTTTGAGAACGTTATTTTGATTGTAAATATCGAATGACTTCAGCATAAACATGGAAAACATCGCCTAATGACCTGAGCCATCAACGTTTAATCAACAGCATCTACGTTTACTCTCTTTCCTAACGAACTGACGAACCCGAACGTACCTTAGGGTGTTTTTTAAGCAGGGAAGTTAGTTGGATTTATCGAAGAAACGAACAGTTATTTATACTCGTTCTAAATAGAATCCATTCATCCAAGCTAGTTTACTCTACCCCGTTTGTGGCGTAATTTTGTTTTCACGTTTGGCAGTTGACTGAGCGTATTAGCTATGTTCGACGTTTTTAAATCGATAAGTCTGTCGCACAAAACAGCCCCGCTGGCTGTTCGTGAGCGAATTGCACTCAACGAAGATGAAGCCAAACGGCTGATGCTTCGTTTACGCGATATACTCGGCCTGGCTGAGTTGCTGGTAGTTTCTACCTGCAACCGCACCGAAGTATACTACACAGCCCCGGAAGATCATAACGACACAGTTATCAAACTGTTGCTGATTGAAAAAGGACTAACCGATACCGACGCTTATCTCCCCTATTTTCAGCAAATGGCAAGCCATGATGAGGCCGTCCGCCACTTGTTTGCCGTATGTGTGGGGCTTCATTCGCAGGTGATTGGCGATATGCAGATTCCGAATCAGGTGAAGCATGCCTACCAGTGGTCGGCTGATCTGGACCTGGCCGGGCCGTTTCTGCACCGCCTGATGCACACTATCTTTTTCACCAACAAGCGCGTTGCTCAGGAGACATCTTTTCGCGACGGAGCCGCCTCGGTCTCTTACGCCGCCGTTGACCTGATCGACGAGCTGGTGGGTGAGCGCACCAACCCAAGCGTGCTGGTAGTAGGCCTGGGCGAAATCGGGGCCGACGTTTGCCGTAACCTGGTAAACCGGGGCATCAAGAACATCACGCTTTGCAACCGTACGCTGTCTAAGGCTGAAGATCTGGCCCGTGAACTGCACGTGCGCTTTGCCGATTTCGATCAGCTAAGCACCGAAATTGGCCATGCCGACGTCGTTATTTCGGCGGTGCAACGTAGCGAACCGCTTTTCACCCCCGCCCTGCTTGGCAACATGCAGGTGCTGACCTTCAAATACTTCATTGACCTGTCGGTGCCGCGTAGTGTAGATGCCGCCGTTGAGCAGATTCCGGGTGTGCTGGTCTACAACATTGACCACATCCGCAACCGCGCCGATGAAGCCCTGAACCGCCGTATTGCGTCGATTCCGAAGGTGGAAAGTCTTGTCGATCAGTCGGTTGCCGAATTCGGTGACTGGTCGAAAGAGATGATGGTGTCGCCCACGATCAACAAGCTGAAGAACGCGCTGGAGCAGATTCGGAAGGAAGAGATTGCGCGCCACCTGAAAAGCTTAAGCCCCGATGAGTCGGAGCGGGTTGAGAAGATCACGCGGGGCATTATGCAGAAGGTGCTGAAATTACCCGTACTGCAATTGAAAGCCGCCTGCAAACGTGGCGAGGCCGAAACGCTGATCGACGTGCTGAACGATTTGTTCAATCTTGACAACCAGCCGGTTGATACCGCCGATGATCATCACTAAACGCAACTTGTGATGTAGCACAAAGCCCCTGCCGCGCTGGTTTGGGGCTTTTTTATGCTCACTCTATCATGTCGCCCTTCCCCATCACGCTACTGACCGGTACTTCGATCTGGCTTCATCAGATTGATCTAGCTACGTATGCGCGGCTGGCTGAAGAAAAAGACATGACGTTTTTCTGCCAAAACCTGACGAACGAATACGCCGCACGTGGTGAGCGACTCATTCATCTCTGGGATGACGTAATAGGCCAGAAACCAGCTGTGGTGGCTTCCCGGTTGCAGGCCCTGCAGGGGCAATCGGTGCGGGTGCCGGGGCGACTAACGCAGGCGCGGCGCATTGACAAAGCCACGGCCACGGCTTTTCTGGAAACGAATCATTTGCAGGTACCACTGCCCGGCAAAATACGCTATGGTCTGTTTTTGCCCGAACGCTACTATCGTGTTTTGCCCCCGGCTGGATTGCCCGACACCTACCGCGCCGACCTGCCAGCCGGAGAGGTACTGCTGGCCGTGGCTACGTTTGCCCAACCCCGCCAGATGACCCGCCAACAGCCGCCCCGCCGCTCGGCCGAGTTGCTCCGCATGGCTAACCGGCTGGGCTGTACCGTAGTGGGAGGGGTAGATAAACTACTGAAAACCTACTTGGTCAACCACCCCGCCGACGACATGATGACTTATGCCGACCGGGACTGGTCAGACGGGAACAGCTACCGGAAGCTGGGCTTTGCGGCCGTTGACGACACCCCCCCACAACAATGCTGGATTCATCCCGATGAAGGAGTTCGTTACACCCGGCATACATTGCCGCCCGGCGTTACCGAAGCCAACGCCCGCTCACTGGGTTATGTACCCATTTTCAACGCCGGTAGTCGTAAGTTTGTCCGATGACTCGCCCTATACCCACGTCTGAATACATCAAAGGATTTCTGCGCCTGGTGCGGGTGCAGAACCTGCTGATTGTGGTGGGTACGCAGTATCTGGCACGGATAGCGCTCATCGGGCCCCGGCAAGACTGGCCCCGGCTGCTGGTAGAGTCAAACCTGCTTTTGTTAACCCTAAGCACGGTTTGCATTGCCGCCGCCGGCTATATCATCAACGATTATTTCGACGTCAAAATCGACATTGTCAACAAGCCCGAACGGGTTGTTATCGGGCGGTATCTGAAACGGCGCTGGGCCATGACGGCGCATCAGGCACTGAACATACTGGGCTGTGCGCTGGGGTTGCTGCTGAGCCGGTGGGTGTTCGCCATCGACGTGCTGTCGGTATCGCTGCTCTGGTTCTATTCGGCCAACCTGAAACGGCAGCCGTTTGTGGGCAACTTTACCGTATCGTTCCTGACGGCCCTGTCGCTGTTGGTTATGGCTGTCTACTACCGCCAAAACACAGATCTGCTGTTAATCTACGCGGCCTTTGCGTTTGTGGTGACGCTGGTGCGCGAGGTGATCAAAGACATGGAAGACGTGCGGGGCGACGCCCGTTACGGCTGCCGCACTCTGCCAATCATTTGGGGATTGCGCCGCACTAAACAGTTTCTGTACGTGCTGATCGCAACGTTCATTACTACGCTCTTCCTCATCGCTGATTCACTCCATAACCCAAATCTGGGCTGGATTTTCATGCTGTTGCTGATCCCGGTGGCTTGGCTGGTTTATCGGCTGGTGCAGGCCGACACGCGCCGCGACTTTGCTTACCTTAGCAATCTCTGTAAGCTTATCATGCTCATGGGCGTGATCAGTATGGTCTGGGCCTGAGGCTAGTCGCCAATATCATCCAGCCCGTCTACAAGGTCCTTCAGGTTGTCGATGAGGACGTCAAGACGTTCCTGCCCAATAATAGACGCAAAATGGTCGTGGCCTTCTTTCATGCAGTCATGCACGGCATGAAGCAACTCAAAACCGCGCTCATTCAGAAAAATTCGGCTGGCCCGGCAATCTTGCATATCCTTCTCGGTGTAGATGTAACCCTGTTCTTCCAGCAAGCTCACCACCTTGCTCATCATTTGCTTGGTTACGTCGGCCTTACGGGCCAGCTCATTATTGGTGATGCCATTTTCCTCAATATTGGTAACCAATCGCAGGTAGCTGAGTTTAAAATCAGTGAAGCCCCGCTCATGTAAGCGAGGTTCCATAAACCCGTCCATATACCGCTTGAATCGCCAGGCTATGCGACCCAACGACCGGCTACGCACCTGCCGGAAATAAGCAAAATCGAAGGTTTTATTGTCTGTAGCCATGATGGAAGACGACACTATAATCTCATGAAATAGGTCATTTCAAAATAAAGGAGCAAATATAGTCAACTTGCTTGACTTTTATAGTCAACCCAGTTTACCTTTGTCTATCATCAACGAGCAAGTAGTGAATCGTGTTCCGGCAACGATCTTTTTTCTAAAGCAATACAACCAACTATGGCAACAGACAATGCATCTCCTGTTAAAACGTACCTTCCCCGCGTAATTGGGTTGGTTGCTCTTTTGGCTGGTCTTTACTGGGGCTTCACGGCCTATCGTCGTGGCCAACAGTTCGAATCGACCGATAATGCCCAGATTGAAGGCACGTCGGCACCCGTACTGGCCCGCGTGGCGGGGTATGTGCAGGCGGTAAACGTCGACGACTACGCCGTGGTGAAGCGTGGGCAACCGCTGCTTACTATCGATCCTCTCGAGTACACGGTAGCCCTGCAACAGGCCGAAGCTGATTACCAGTCGACGCTGGCTGATATAAAAACGGCGCAGGCTGATTTGGCAAACGCTATGGCCAACTCACGACAGGTAGTGCAGAACCTGAAAGTGGCGCAATCGAACGCCGAGGTACAGGCCGCCCGTCGGGCCAAAGCCCAGGCCGATTTGCAACGTGACCAGAACCTGTTTAACGATCAGTCGCTCACCCGCAAGCAGCTTGACGACTCAAAAAGCACCGTCGACATTCAGGCGCGGACATATACGGCCAATCAGGAGCAGGTAGGCCTGGCGCGGTCCCAGCAGGGCGTGGCGCAGGCGGGCATCCAGAAGGCGCAGGCGGCAATCCAGAAAATGCAGGCCATGTTGAAAGTGAAAGCCGCTGCCGTTGAAGCTGCCAAACTACGCCTTGGCTACGCCAGACTGACGGCCCCCATTTCGGGCAAAATTGGCAAGAAGAGCGTGGTTATGGGCCAATACGTACAGCCAGGGCAGAATCTGATGACTATCGTGAACGACAGTACGTTTTGGGTGGTGGCTAATTTCAAGGAAACCCAACTGGAAAAAATGCGCGTGGGTCAGGAAGTAGACGTGAAGCTCGATGCCTACCCCGACCTCAATGTAAAAGGCCGCGTTGCTTCGCTGTCTGAAGCCACTGGTGCCCGTTTTGCCCTGCTCCCCCCCGATAATTCGTCGGGCAACTTTGTGAAGATCACGCAGCGGGTTCCGGTGAAAATCGAGATTCTGAACCCAGAAAAGTATAAAGAACAACTCCGTGCAGGCCTCAGCGTAGACGCCGCCGTGCGCGTAGCGAAATAGCGTATGACAACCTCCCTTCCAGCACCCGCACCAGCCTATCCGGTGGGCATTCGGCGGTGGATCATCGTACTGACGGCTGTTACGGCAGCCATCATGGAGTTGATCGATACCTCGATTGTGAACGTGGGCCTGACCGACATTGCCGGTAGCCTGGGTGCCACCATCGAGGATGCCGCCTGGGTGGTTACTTCCTACGGCATCGCCAACGTGATTGTGATTCCGATGACGGGCTTTCTGCAGCGCTATTTTGGTCGGAAGAACTATTACATCGCCTCGATCATCCTGTTTACGCTGGCC
Organism: Fibrella rubiginis; assembly: GCF_017353185.1. GTDB lineage: Bacteria > Bacteroidota > Bacteroidia > Cytophagales > Spirosomataceae > Fibrella > Fibrella rubiginis. The sequence continues at coordinate 27,353 of NZ_JAFMYV010000006.1, forward strand.
TCGTATGGTTGTGGCGTAGCCCCTGACCTCTGGACACTCGTCTTCTTTCGGTTTCTTCAAGGCGTAGGCGGTGGGGCATTGCTGTCTACCTCGCAGGGCCTCATGTTCGACGCGTTTCCACCCAAACAGCGGGCTGTTGCCTCGGCGCTGTTTGGCCTTGGTATTGTGCTTGGCCCCACGTTTGGACCTACGCTGGGTGGCTACATCATCGACAATTTCCACTGGAGCTGGATGTTCTACATCAATATTCCGGTGGGTATTGCAGCCACGTTTCTGAGTCTGAGTTTCATCGATAAAAAAGCCGATGAATATGACATCGACCGGAAAGCCATCAGCATCGACTGGACGGGTATTCTGCTCCTGGCCGTCAGTGTGGGTAGCCTCCAATATGTGCTGGAGCGCGGCGAAAGCGACGACTGGTTCGACGATGAGGTGATTCGTTACCTTACCGGGGCGGTTATTCTGGCCCTGCCCCTGTTTATCTGGTGGCAGTTGCGCGGCACCAAATCGCCGGTACTGGACCTGCGGGTACTGAAGAACCGGAACCTCGCCATTGGTTCGGTACTGATGTTTATTGTCGGTTATGGGCTGTTTACGTCGGTCTTACTCTACCCGCTGATGGTACAGCGGGTGGCTGGGTTTACGGCCACCAAAACGGGGCAGTTGCTTATTCCCGGTGGCGCTATTGCGGCCATCTGTTTTCCGTTGGTAGGACGAATTCTGAGCAAAGGCGTCTCTCCTCGCTATGTAGTCATGGCTGGTTACGTTTTCTTTGCCGCGTTCTGTTTCCTGATGTCGACCTACACGGCCGACACTACCGACGGCTACTATATACAGGCTTTGCTGATTCGTGGGGTAGGGCTTGCCTTTGTCAACGTGCCGCTGATTAACTCGTCGGTGTCGGGGTTGAAGCCGCAGGAACTACCGGCGGGCATTTCGTTCACCAACATGATGCGGCAACTGGGCGGGGCATTTGGCGTGGCCATCACCAACACCTACGTGGCGCAACGGGTGGCCTACCACCGGGTAGGGCTGGTATCGAACATCACGCCCGACAACCCGCTGGCTACCGACCGTATCAACGGCATGACCCAAACGCTGACGGCTAAAGGCATGAACGCCCTCGACGCCGTGGGGGGTGCCTATCGGACCCTGGAACTGGCCGTGCAGAAACAATCATTGCTGTTGGCCTATCTGGATACGTTCCGCCTGGCGGGGCTGTTTTTCGTGGTCTCGTTCCCCCTTCTGTTTCTGCTTAGAAGCGTAAAAATGGACGCGGCCACCGCCAAAGCCGCCGCCGACGCAGCACACTAAAAGGATTTGGGATTGTGGATTTGGGATTTCGGATTAATTGCTTACGCCTCAGTTTGCTTTTGCGTAAACAACTAATCCGAAATCCCAAATCCACAATCCCAAATCATAAATGACATGAAAACACATCACAAACTACTCCTTCTATCGGTCTTGCCGGGCTTTACACTAGCGCAATCGCCAACTACGATGCCCGACGATCTGCGGGCGTTGTTGCAGCAGGCTACGGCCAACTACCCCGTACTGAAGCAGCAGGAGCAGCAAATTCAGGCAGCGGGTTTACAGGCCGACATTGCCCGCACGGCCCTGCGCCCCCAGGTAGCGGCCAACGGTTCTTATCTATACCTCAACCCCGTTGCCAAAGCTACCCTTCCCGTAGCCGGGCGCGAAGTAGAGTTGCAGTTTCAGCCCAACCACAACATCAACGCCAACATATCGGTGTCGCAGTCGATCTATGACTTTGGCCGGACCAGCGCCAATATTCAGCGGGCGGGCGATAACCTGCAGGTGCAGCGCAGGCAGCAGGAGTTAACCCGCCATAACCTGACCTATCAGGTAGCGGCGGCCTATTATGGCATCGGCTATATCCGTACAAGCCTGGTCGTGCAGGATTCGGTTATTCGCACGGCGGCGGCCAACGTACGTATTTTAGGAACGAGGCTGCAAAACGGCGACGCCCTTCAGTACGATGTGCTATCGCAACAAGTACGGTTAAAAACGGCCCAGAATCGTAAAATTGACCTTCAAAACCAGCTTGACCGGCAGTTGGCTCTGCTCACCTATCTTACCGGCCAGCCCAACCCAGACGTTGGCGCTGCGGCCCAGCAGTTTGGCGAAACCGTTCAGCCGTTTAACATCGACGGTCAATTACAAACCGCGCTGGCTACCAACAAAGATGTACTGGCGGCACAGGACCGCGTTCGTGTGGCCCAGACCGACATCCGCATCGACGAACTATCGGGGCGACCCAGCATTGGTTTTTCGGGAAACACCGGTTATCGCAACGGCTACGTGCCCGACGTGAATCAGTTGCGTTTCAACGTGGCAGCGGGGGTGTCTGTTACAGCACCTATCTATGCCGGCAAACGGTATCGCCTACAGAATCAGGCAGCTAAATATACCCTCAGTGCCAGTCAATATGCTGTCGAAAACGCTTCGGCCCAGCTTCGTCAGCAACTCGCGCAGCTTAATGCCGACATTGTGGCGAATCAGACACGGCTGCAAAACCTGGATACGCAGGTGCTTCAGGCCCGCAAAGCACTCGAACTGGCCCAAACCCGGTTGCGCAACGGGGTGATTACTACAGTAGAGTTGGAAAGTGCCGAAACGGGCATTGAAGAGGCGCAACTTGGCCAGGTATTCTACCAGTACCAGTTGCTGCTAAACCAACTGGAAATAAAGCGGCTGCTGGGCGAAACGCTTTAATGCGGCAGATGACGCAATCCTTAAAATTTACAAAATTCCGATTGGCGGCCTATTTGTATAAACAACAAAATCAGTTGGTTGGCAGTTAGTTGTGAAAAGCCATTCATCCTTATACAACATTCCATATACCCTTCATCAATGACCACAAAAGCCCGCGTTATCAACATTCTTGCCTCTTTCGGCATCAATGCTTCTCAGCTTACCGGCGACGTTCACTTCACCCGCGATCTTGGACTCGACAGCCTCGACACGGTTGATCTTGTTATGCAGCTGGAACAGACCTTCGGCATCCGGATTCCCGACGAAGATTACCCAAGACTAACCACGTTCCAGGGCGTTCTGGACTACCTCGCTCAGGAGAGCCACACCGAAGTAGCTGCTTAAGCAAACTAGTTAGCTGATCATCAAAAAGGCCCCTGACACAGTTGTCAGGGGCCTTTTTTGTGTTTTCTACTTCACTCGCGCGCCGGGTGCGGGTTCACCCACGAAGCGCTCGAAAAATTCCCATATGCGCAGCAGTCGGTCTATCCGCTGCCGTACGTTGCCCGACCGGCTTAGCTCGTGGGTGGCCCCCGGCATACGGACATACTCGACGGGGCGGTTCAGGATTTTCAGGCTCTTGTAAAGCATCTCCGACTGGATGATACCCGTGCGGAGGTCATTTTCGCCATGCTTGATGAGCAGGGGTGTTTTGATGTTCTGCACGAAACTGTAGGGCGAATTGGCGTCCAGAATGGCTTTAGCGCCCGCCTCCCAGGGCAAGCCAAAGTAGTTGGGAACCAGGTTCCAGGCGTTGCCTTCGCCCATGAAGGTGGTGAGGTCATAGACACCCCGCTGGGCAAAGGCGGCTTTAAACCGGTTGTCGTGCGCCACAATCCAGGCCGTCAGATAACCCGCATACGACCCGCCCGTAATCACCTGTCGGGTGGTATCGACCCAGGTTTCGCGGGCGGCGACCGTGGCAGCAGCCAGCACATCTTCGGCGGGGCCGGTACCCCAGTCGCGGACGTTGGCCCGCTGGAACGCCTGCCCATACCCACCCGACCCACGCGGATTGGCATAAACCACACCGTAGCCCTGGGCACACAGATATTGTAATTCGTGCCACATCGACGCCTCACCCGGACCCCACATGGCCGTGGGACCACCGTGCATGTTCAGCACCAGCGGGTAGGTTCGTCCGGCCTGCAACCCGGCAGGTTTCATAATCCAGTAATCGATGGCCTGCCCTTTTGAATTCGTGTAAACCCTCTTTTCGGGGTAACTGAGAGCTTTTCCGGTTAGCCAGCCTGCGTTGGGCTGTTCCAGCACCTGCGGGTTCTGCCCCGACACCGACGCCATTTCCAGCGCCGACGGGTCAGCCACCGCCGTGGTAGCGTAAACCAGCCGGCTCTGATCAGCAGCAAACGCCGTAATACCCCGCTCCGGGGTGGTCAGCTTGTCGATAGTGCCGGATGCAGGGTTGAGTCGGTACAGCGGCACATCGCCGTTGGTGGGGGCAATAAAATAGAGCGTTTCAGCGGGGGCGGCGTTTTTCTGGCCTCGTGCCCGGCTCACCGCTGTTGCGTTCATGGGCGCCCAGCTTAGGCTCCCGGCGGCGCGGTCGAAGGCCATCTGCCTGGCGTTGGCAGCATTGGTTCCGTTGAGGTTAGCCAGACCTAATTGAGCAAAACCCACGTCGCGCGATGCCCCCACCAGATACGCCAGCAGCATACCCGAGGGCGAGGGCGTAGGGTTACCGAACGATTTGCCCGCTTCACTCAGCACCGGCGTAGCAGCGCCCGATCCGTCGGCGGCGAGGGCTACAATGGCGCTGTCGTATTCGCGGTCGGGGTGTTGGGTGGGGTCGCGGTCGGTAACGGCCAGAATAGTTTGGCCGTTGGGCATCCAGGCGGGGGCCAGATAAGAGGCAAACCCCCGCGTAACGGGCCGGGGCGTGGCACCCTCACGCACGTCGATCACGTACACGTGCTGGAACGACAGCATTGGCTCGGTGGTCGCTTCGCCCTGGAAATTCGTCCGGGTAATCACCTTGGCTTTTTTGTCGGTTTCGTCTTTGGCCAGGTACGCCCGCACCTCGGCCAATGACCCGTCGGGGTTGGGTTTCACGCCGGCGTTACCCATGACGGCCGAGGTCGACATACCCGGTTTCTCTACCGACCACAGCGGTCCGCGCTTACCGGGATTCAGCAGAGTATCGTTTTGGAGTTCGGCGAAGGTGACGCTGCAGGTAAACAGCAGCCGCTTGCCATCGGGCGAAAAAACAGGGTTACTGACTCCGTAGGGCACATTGGTGAGCGCGTAAGCCTCGCCCCCACCCAGCGGCATGACGAATACCTGGGGCTTGTTTTTTACGTTGCGCACAAAAGCAATCTGCTGGCTGGCATCGTTGGAGCTGGGTTGCCAGACCGGCTGACGGGCACTTTCGGTACCCCGTGTCAGCGCCACGGCACTGTTGGGTTTCAGGCCACTGAGGTAGATCTGGGTACGGTAATCAAACTCATCAGGGGCATCAGTTTGGGGTTCGATGGTAGTGAGCGTGTAGAGTGCCCGGCTGCTGCCGTCAGGTGCCAATTGAATGCCACCGACCTGCTTAATTCGGGTTAGATCGGTGACTTGTACCCGCGTGGTCTTAGGATCAGACACCCGGCCAGTAACAGAGTTAACGGGTGTAGCCTGAGCCAGCACCAGCTGCGCACCCATCAGCCCCCAAAGCAATCCTATTTGTATACTTGATTTCATACCCGCAAGATAAAGAGTGAAATCATGCAGCGGAGGCTTCAGCCATAGATGCGCTGGCTATACTGGCTGCTGGTACTCAGAATGCGGTTAACACAAACAGCGCAGCTGCCCGTTTGGTTGGTGTAGCCAGCACGCCTGCCACCAGTTGCACAGATACAACGCATGGCGCCAACGAAGTAGCCGTCGCGCAGCACACCAGCATCAGTCGTTGATCGACTTGTCAATCGTATCCTTAATGTCGCTGGTGGCGTCCTTAAATTCGCGGATGCCTTTGCCTAGTCCACGGGCGAGATCGGGTAGTTGTTTGGCACCGAAGAAGAGCAGCAAAACGCCCACAATGAGTACAATTTCAGAAGTTCCTAGTCCGAACATGGCCTGTTGGGTTTTACGTTGATAGTTGATTGGTTTATCCTCCCTATAATGCTTTAAAAAGCCCTTTCGTTGCAACGAAAGGGCTTTTTCGGGTTATAATACAGTGAAAGATTGGCTGGTGTATTATAACCCAGCCTCGTCAAATCCGGACAAACAGCTTTTTGCGGTATAGCCACACCATCAGGTACCACGCCAGCGCAAAGGCAATCAGACCGATGATACCAAACCGGATGCTTTCGGGCAGGGGCTTCAGCCAATAGCCGATGTTGGTACGCACGTTGGCTACGATCCAGCTGTGGATAGTCCAGTGGAGCAGATACGCCGCCATTGAGTTGGCCCCAACTACCACAAACCAGAACGTACCCCGCTGCCAGTGCCACAACTCGACAGCGGTAATGCACAAGGTCAGCAACAAAAACACCAGCCCGCCGCTGAAGAGGGTCCAGGCGGGGGTCCAGATGCGTTTCACGATGGGACAAAGCCCCGCGTAATGCGCCGTGAGCCCAAGCAGAACTGCTCCCACGCCCCACAGGAGCAACGTTTGTATTTTCTGCCGGATGGGCCGGTCCAGCCGTAGCAACTGCCCGGCCCGCAGCCCCAACAGCATGGTTCCCAGCGACGGAATAAAGCTCAGCGTGACATAACCGCCCCCATTTTTGATGAACGGCTGCTCACGCGGAAACAGGTTCAGAAACCATTGATCGAAGTAATTAGCAGGGTTAGTATGGATATTCCAATGAGCAAAAAAGCCCGTAAGCGGCTCGTAGAGCTTGTTTTCCACCAGGCCTAGCTTTGTAGTGGTGACGGCATCGGGCAGGGGCCAGAAAGCAAACAGCGCCCAGTAGCCCACCAGGATTAGGGTCAGCGCCACCCACTGCACCCGCGCCGACCGGAACGCCAGCCAGAATAGTACGGGGTAGCCTAGCCCGATCTGCGAAATCACATCTTCAAACGTGAAATACGTTTGATCACGCCCCATCGACCGCAGCAGAATACCCAGGCCAATCAGGATGGCCGCCCGCCGCCAGGTATGTTGCCAGAGCTGAGCATGGGTAGCGCCTTTGGCCAGCCGGGCAGCAATGGAAAACGGCACCGCCACGCCCACCATCAGCATAAACGACGGCTGAATCATATCCCATAACCGACAGCCCACCCATAGTTCGTGCGAGGTCTGATAGCCAACCAATTGCCAGAACGGGCTGCCGGGAAAATAGCCAGCCAGCCGGGGCAAATCCAGTGTGGCCTCGGTCATGAGCAGTACCATCACCAGGCCCCGAAATACGTCGAGGGAGAGAAAGCGGGAAGGAGTCATAGTAGCAGTGGGCAGGGCTGTCGCATGAGTAGGCTACGCGCTATAGGCCCTTCGACAGGCTCAGGGTGACAGGAAATTTGAGTAATCATCTCTAGTTGATTCAAGGTCATTGTCACCCTGAGCCTGTCGAAGGGCCTATAGCGCGTAGCCTACTCATGCGACAGCCCTGCCCACTGCTACTAATCCAAAAGCACCAGTACATCTTCCTTGGTCAGCGATTTCATAAAGCTTTCCTCGGTGGTGACCAGCTCACTGGCAAGCCGTTGCTTGCTGCGCTGCAGAGCCAGAATCTTCTCTTCTACGCTGTTTTTGGTAATGAACTTATACGTAAACACGGTCTTCTGCTGACCAATGCGGTGCGCCCGGTCTATGGCCTGCGCTTCAATGGCGGGGTTCCACCAGGGGTCGAGGAGAAAGACATAGTCGGCGGCGGTGAGATTATGGCCCAGGCCACCAGCTTTGAGCGAGATCAGGAACAGTTGCACCGACTCGTCGGTCTGAAAACGGGCCACCTGTTCGGGCCGGTCCGTGCTCGAGCCGTCGAGGTAGGCGTAGCGGATATTGCGGGCGGTGAGGTACTGTTTAATCACAGCCAGGTGCTTGATAAACTGGCTGAATATCAAAATTTTATGTCCTTCCATAATGGCCGTTTCCAGCCGCATACGCACATCGTCGAGCTTACCTGAGTCGCCTTCGTATTCCTGGTCGACCAGGCGCGGGTGGTTGGCAATCTGCCGGAGTTTGGTCAGGCCCTGCAACACCACCATCTGCGATTTGGCCAGGCCCTCTTCTTCAATGCGCTCCAGAATCAGGTTGCGGTAATATGACTTGGCCTCTTCGTAGGTTTTCTCCTGCTCGGGGGTCATTTCGCAGAAGAGCACCGTTTCCACTTTGGCAGGCAAATCGGTGGCCACCTGCGCTTTGTTCCGGCGAAGCATAAACGGCTTGATAAGGCCGTAGAGCTTGTGCATTTTCTGCTCGTCGTTGCGCTTCTCGATGGGTATCTGGTATGTATTCCGGAAGAACGACTGACTGCCCAACAACCCCGGATTGATGAACGTAATCTGCGTCCAGAGGTCCATCGTGCTGTTTTCGAGGGGCGTACCCGTCAGGATAAGCCGGTGCGCCGACTGCACCTGCATGATGGCCCGCGTGATGTAGGAGTTCGGGTTTTTAATCGCCTGCGACTCATCCAGAATCACGTAATCGAACGGGTAGTGCTGCAGCAGGTCAATGTCGATGCGGACAATGCCGTAGGAGGTCAGCACCAGGTCATAGTCGTCGAAATTGGCGGTGTTTTTGTCGCGGTATGTACCTGTGTAGACCAGCACGCGCAGGTCAGGCGTGAACCGGCTGGCTTCCAGTTCCCAGTTGTAGATCAGCGACGTTGGCATCACCAGCAGGCTGGGGCGGGACACACCGTCGGCATTGGCTTCTTTACGGCCCTGCAGCATGGCCAGCGTCGTCACGGTTTTGCCCAGACCCATGTCATCGGCCAGGCACCCGCCAAAATGGTACTGCCGCAGGAAATTCATCCAGTCGTAGCCCGCTTTCTGGTAAGGACGCAGCGTACCCCTGAAACCTGACGGTAACGGAAACTCGTCGATCCGTTCAAATTCGCGCAGCCCTTCCAGCCGGCGACTGATGATGGTGTCGGCCAGCGATTCTTTGTCCAGATCCTGCACCAGGGCGAGGTGATGTTTCTGCAACACCAGTTTATCTGTGCCATCGTTATCAACCGACGTTTCAATGAATCCCACCAGTTCGGCATATTTGGCAAACCAGGCGTCGGGAATCACCGCAATTTCACCGTTGGGCAGGGTGAACTCGTGCTTGTTGTTCAAAATCAGCGACCGCAGCTTAATAAAAGGGATCTCAAACTCACCAAAACGCACGTTGGCGTAAATGTCGAACCAGTCGCGCCCTTCGCGGATGGAGATGGACAAATCGGAGTAGCCGAGGAAATAGCGGCGGGTATCTTCGGCGTTTTGGCGCAGTTGGAAACCGGCATCGGTGAGGGGTTGCACCTGCTCGGCCAGCCACGAAAACGCCTGCGATTTGGGCAACGCCGTTCGCCCGTTGCGCAGGTCGAGGCCGTGTTCGCGCAGAAACGTAAGGCGCTGACGTTCAACGCGCAGGTCCCGTTTTATTTTGTGAAAAATATAGTCATCTCCTACCACCTCCAAACTCACATTGGCCGCTTGCGAGAAACTATCGAACCGAAACGTATGATCGCCGTACTGAAACGATAAGTCGAGCACCACCTGGTTGTGGGCCGTTTCGTCGGCAAGATCTACCGGCTCGCCAAACAACGAGGCAGGCACTTTGTGGCTGTCTACCCGCTCCGACAGCGTAAGCACGGGCGCGGGCGTCAGCGACTCGGTCCTGATCTCAAATCCTTTGGCAAACACGTCGTACTGAGCAATGAGGGGCACCATAAACCGCTCATAATACTGGGCCTCCATCTTTTTGGGCACCACAATATTGCTTTTATTCAAAAAGGGCCGCAGCTTTTTACCGTCTACGTCTGTGCCTTCACCTTCGACCCGGCTCACCACGTTCCGGTTCAGTTTGGCAAAGTGATAAAGCTTATTCTGAACCAGCAACCAGGCCGGTTCGTCGCACAGAATCAATGCGTTACGGTGCTGAAAATCAACCCGTTCGGTTTGCGGTGTTCCGTTATCAGTAGCAACCGGGTAACGAATAATGGGGAAGTAAGTTGTTGATTCGTCGGTGCGGACAAAGTGAAAATACACGCGGGCCGGTTCGGGCATGTAGGTAATCGGATCGCCCACGGCGTTGCCGTCGTTGCTCATGGCAAAAAGCGGTTTGTCGGCCAGCAGGGGCAGAATCTGCGCTTTGGTGTGCTGCACATGATCGCAGATAGCCTCCTGCGTTACCTTATCACCCTTCTGAGGATCGAACACCTTCAGAAAAAAATCGACTGCCGACTGTTTGCGGTTGTTGAAACGGCGCAGCAGCGCGTCCTGAGAGATTTGATCGGTCAGGCGGACAAGTTCAAAGTCACGCTCATCGAGGCCCGCCGAAAACTCAGCTACGTTCTGCGGCGACAGGCTTTGCACCTGCAACGTCAGTTCTCCCTTGGCGTTGAGCTGCACCACAAACGCTTCGACCAGATAGCCGACATATTCATGTTGCAAAAGTGAATAGATGACCTGAAAGGGTTCGGAAGGGGAAACTTTCATATACAACTGTACGAGACGACCCCAAATATACGATTGCCCGCTAACGGCGCAAATCAAGATTATTTAGTGTTTTCCGTCAGTCGTATGCTGATAAATTCATCCACGCCTTAACTGCCGCATATGAGCCTGTTTTTACTTCTGTCTGGCTAACGTTGGCTATATACGTCGGTGCGTTTGATACACTGTTACTTATCTAATGGAAAGAAGCCTGTTTAAGAAGCACCACTTTGGCCAGTTAACTGTCGATGGCTCTCAAACAGGCTTACGAGCTTATTGGTACAAGGTAGATTGCTGCTCAGGGAACGGTTGGTTTGATAACACTACGCTTGGTGATACCCAACGAGATGGCCAGAAACCAAGAAGGTCGTAAAGCGCGGTCAGTCACATCGTCAATTTTAACGCCGGGGTATGAGGTGCCTGTCACGAATTGCCCCTCTTTCAGGCGATTGATCGGTAGATAGCTAACCCCTGTCGATACAAACACTTTCTGTGAGCGTCCTATAATAGCTGACGCCCCCGCCAGAAAGCCCAGCTTGATGTCGGTAAACTCCTTAAAGCCAGCGTTGATCCCAAATAGACCACCAATAGCAAATCCTGTGTGCTTGCGTTTAAATACATGCATCATTGAGGAAACGGTTGGTGTAATAGTATTGAATAAACCGCCTTTATCACGTTGACGCAGGGTATTTTTATCACCGCTTACCTCGAAAAAGAACTGTTCGTCGGCAACGAAATTGGCCACTGGCCCCACACTATAGTCAAGTTTCCAGCCTCCTTTAACGGGGAAGGGATCGACAAACTGTTGATCGTCTATGTTGACTTCGTACTCCACTTCGTCGGCATCGCCCGCCTTACCCATCAATTTCACAGGCAACGATTTCACTACATAGCTAGTCGAGTCAATGGCATTGGCAAATAGTTGACCGATGTCAGCCAGCGTGTTTTTGTACTTTTTTTCCAGTTCCCGATATGACCTATCGACCTGGTTTAGCGCAGTACTGATTCGGGCTTCTTTATCTTTTTCGTTTGCATCGTGTGCTGTTTTGATGGCTTTCAGGTATCGGACAGCAACCCTGTCGTAAGCTTTATCAAAAGCCTCGAAATTAGCTTCCAGCGTATCCATCATTGCCAGATTGATCTTTCGGTTAACTAGTGCCGCTGTCATGCTAACTGCGTCGTAGAAGCGTTTATCACCCATGGTGCCTATCAAGCGTTCCTTGACAAAAAGCGCATCATCAATCTTTCTGGCTTTTTTGTAGTAGTCTCTGCATTCACTGACCAATGTATCCATTTCGAGTTTCAATACTCGGACAGTGCCTGCATTCTTCTCTACATCTACCATTTCTTTTATTTGCTCATCCGTATTGGTTAGTTCCTTAGCCGCTTCCAGTTTGATGCTGAAAACCGCCAGTAACTGAGCGGGTATGGGCGTAGAGATACTGTATAACTTACTGTTTATGAGAATCCTTTGCGCAAACGGATTGATATTGATGAGGATGTAGCTGCTGTTGGTACCATATGGCAAAAATACTTCGCTGGAATCTAGTACAGGTACGTACTTATTCGTCGCCTTATCGAGTGTGACGTACGTTCGCGCTGCATAGTCATAGGTGATAACCTGGGCCCGGAGGGTCAGCGCTGCTCCAATCAGCAGGAGCGTTAGTAAGGTTTTCATAATTGTAAGTGGTGTGAATGGTGTGGATCGTTTTCATAGACTCAGGCTTGTTGGATATCATTAATGTTATTCAAAAACGCCATGCTTGGCGCGAAGAAGTATTCGCCTCCTTTCATTGTCACGAACTGGGGGAATAACGCATCCGTCAGCGACTGCCGGTCACCCCAAACCGTAGCAAACTGCCCGGTACGAGTGCCATCGCCCTGACCAATAACCGGGTCAATACCAACAGTAGGTCCGCTTCCGGTGGGATCATCATTGTCGGGGGTTTGTTCGCTGTTAGCCCAATTGTGCTGGATAACCTCAAACTGATTCCTGATACTGGCCTGATAGCTCATGAACAGCAGCCCTACGCCGCCTTCGGGCTTGTTATAAATCTGACCGTCGTTGGGGCCGTCGGTGCGGGAGCCAAACGGGATCCCCCGCCGGGCCATAATGTGTTTTTTGGCTTCCGCCATACCACCGTTCAGCAAACCGGAACGCGGGTTCACTTTGCGGATGTGCGCATGGAAAGGACATTTCGACGCTCCATCGGCTGTTTTGTAATCGAAGTTGTTGAGCATCGCACTGTTGATCAGACCTTCTTCATCGCTCATCTGAGCGGGCGTACCATCTTCAAACCGGCCTACAATCATGGCCCCGGCCCGTTCGCGGTCATCGCCTTCCAGGCGCAACTGGCTGGCAACGTTGGCTTCCGCCTGCTTGAATCCTTTTACATTTTGTTCCAGCTTGCGAAACACAAAGTAGCTGCCTCTGGCGTTGGCGTCGCCGTTGCCGAAGGGGTCTGCGGTCAGCACCAAACCTTTGTCGGCGCGGGGATCGAACAGAACGTCCCTTGCCGACCGGATGTGGTTCTGTTGTTTGTAGGTGTCCCATTCGTCCTCGAAAAACAGGGGCTGCGACACCCCATCTACGTACCCGAAGTGTTCGATACCCGCCCCGGCATGGTTGAGCAACGCATTGCCCCGCTCAAGGGTGGTGATAAAGCCAAACGCACAAACCGCCTGTTGGACGTCCACAACTGCCTTTTCCAGTTCGGCCGGGTTGGCATGGGCCAGCAGGATCATGACATGCTGTTCGCCCCGGAAGCCCACCTCCCACAACGCCGGATCCGGGTCGCGGAGGTCAGCCCCAGCCATCCCGTTTCTGAACGTGGCTTCGAACCGCCCGATTCGGGCATCATCAGGAAACAGATACTCGTAACCTGCCGCGCTGATGTGGACGCAGGCAAACAGACCTGTGTCGATTTCGCCGCCGCTTGATTTGAAGAGGGCATTATTGCGCAGGTGTGTGTAGGCCGATTTTACAACTTCATTCGTTACCAGGCTTTTAAGCCACGCTCTGGTATTCGTTGCCGATTCATCGTCTGGATTACAGCGGATGAACACATTGGCCGTATGGTGCCGCCCGTGGGCTTTCAGAATGTTACCCTGAACGCCTTCTAACATGGGCCGGCTGGTGGGGTCGAATTGGTTGATCATCGGATGGGTGCAGTTTCTGTATTCATGATTGTAGTGGTGAATGGTGTTGCATTTTGCCGGTGTGGATAGAATCGGAAGCCATGGAAAAGATCCGTCATCTTGCTTTTTGAGCATACCAAAGGTCGGCAGGGGAATATAACAGGATAAATCCCTGATTAGCACGATTTTCCATCCTATAATTAGGGGATATTACGGATAATTACTTTTCGGAAGGGTATTTAATTGGGTAATTACAACCTGACTATGTAAGTTTATTTAATCGTCTAATAGTCAGCCAGTCATGAATAAACTACTATTAGTTTTCTGTTTACTGGCATTACCCTGCCTCGCTCAAAATAATCCAATCGACAGCCTCAAACGGGCGTTGAAACAGCTGGACACTCAACCCGCAGGATACCCTACAGATACGCTGCGCTGCCTAGCTACCAAAGCACTCATGCGCGCCTATACAGACGTCGACGGCGACTCAGCGGCGCACTATAATCAACTGATGATCAGCCTGTGTCAACGGGCAAATCTGCCGAAAGACCTCATCTCCGCCTATCAGTATGCAGGGTATCTCTATCAGCTAAAGGGTGATTACTACCAGTGCATCCGGTTTTGCTTCAAGGCCCTACCGCTGGCCGAAAAACTACAGGACTACACCCGCATGGCAGCTTCGTGTGGTGGGTTGGCGCATGCTTATTATAAATTAAAGGACTATAAACGGGCGCATGACCGCTGCCAGCAGGGTATCAGGGTCTTAAACGAACACCCCGCCGCCTACGATGCCTATGTCCACGCCACAATCCTGAACACGCTGGGAGCCACCTACCGGGAGCAGGGCAACTTGAAGCAGGCGCTGACAACGAATACGATGATGTATACGCTTGCCAAAAAGGAAAACAAGCCCTGGTACGAGGCGCAGGGATTGAATGCCATTGGGCAGCTATACAACGACATGGGCGACCTGGTAAACGCCTGGATCTACTACCGCAAAGCCTTGCCGCTCTGCCGCGCTCAGGGTGTTGACCTGGAATGTAACGTACTTATGAACATGGCCCAATTGTACCTGAAGCAACAGAACTGGAAGCAGGCGCTTGTCTACGCCAACATGGCCAGGAAAAAGGCGTTGCGGGTCAAGAACAGCAGTATCGTGGCAGAGGCCGATGAGACATTGTATAAAACATACCGGCAGGCTGGAAAGACAACCAAAGCCCTGCAGGCCTACGAACGTTTTGTGCTGCTTAGAGACAGTATATTAAAAGAAAAAAACCAGCACCGAATCGAAACCCTGCAGGCTGAATATGATAATGTTCGAAAAACTAGCGAGTTGCAAAAGCAGCAGGTCGAGCTACTATCGCAACGCGTGAACAACCAGCAATTGAAGCAAACACGTAATGACTTGTTTGCCACCGTAGCCGTTATCCTGATTATAGCAGGCCTGTTGCTGTGGAATAACCGACGCTTACAGGCCAAAAAAGATGAGATTGACCAGCAGCGCGGCCTGCTCGAAAAAGCCCGCGAAGAACTGGCCAGCAGCAACAAAAACCTGGAGATCCGCGTGGCCGAGCGCACAGCCGAACTGTTGAACGCGAATCAGTCGCTGATCCAAAAAAACGAGGAGATCAAGCAGGCACTATTCAAGGGACAAACCATTGAACGTAAGCGGGTTGCCCTCGAACTGCACGATAACCTCAGTAGCCTGCTCAGTGCGGTAAACATGAGCATTCAGTCGCTCAATCCAAACAATCTATCCGAACCCGAGCAATCGCTTTACCGAAGCGTAAAACAACTCATTCAAAACGCCTACGCCGAAGTCCGTAACATTTCGCACAACATTCTGCCCGCCGAACTCGACCGCGACGGCCTTGCCCCCACGTTGACAGCCTTTCTCGACAAGCTTAACCAAAGTTTATCAACGCAGTTTACGCTTGCGCTCACCGGCCTCACGGAGCGATTGCCCGTCGAGATCGAATTCAACATCTACAGTATTGTGCTGGAGTTGATCAACAACGCTATTAAACACGCCAAAGCAACGGCGGTACGTATTGAGTTGGTCAGAAACAACAACGGGGTCGATATAACCGTCACCGATAACGGCATTGGCATGGGGCAGCAAACCGGCAAACGGGGCGTAGGTCTTCAAAATATTCAGGCCCGGCTCGATTCGCTGGGTGGCACGTTCGGCGTACTGCTGCCCAACGAGTTGGGCACACGAATCTGCATTAACATTCCCATCGAAACGGTCAGTACCAATGGGAATGCACAGACAGCCTGAAGTTAAGTTTTAGGTGGCCCTGTAGGTGTCATGTCCGCTGTATTTTTCGATGCTTCCAAATCATCCCAGTCTTCCAGCAGCGGGTTAATAATTTTCAGTGTATTCACATTGTCGATATACCCTTGTTTGCTTAGTGAAGCGATCATGTGCAGGTGATGGCACATAAGGCGAAGTCCCTTATCACCTGCATAAACGGATAATGTGCTTGTATCAGCCAGCGGTACAAAGTTGCCATCGACAAACGCCACTTGCAGAACAGCAACGTCTTCATTGTTTTCCCGGATTATAGCTGGGTTGACTATCGCCCTTCCTTCCAGGTGAACGTACTTGCGCACTGGTGGTACATCTGCCGCATCGCCAGCCGTTACGCTGCTTTGTGCCTGCCGAGGCACAGTTTCCACTACCGATCCGTTGGTAGTGACGTCATCTTTGAAATCCATTTTTGACAAATGTTAAGTGTGAATAGATTGAATTAAACAAGTTGGTATTTAAGGGCATATTTCACCAAACCAATAGTCGTCTGCACACCCAGCTTCTGCATCAGGTGTTTGCGGTGCGTTTCAACGGTGGTGGGACTGATGAACAGCATATCGGCGATTACCGTACCGGAATGTTCCTGCACAATGAGCCGCAGCACGTCCAGTTCGCGTTTGGTGAGGGTTATTTTCTGTGGTTTGTCAATATCCGGCGTAAACTCAATGGTAGGGTCTCGTGCCAATAGCATCAGCACCTGTTCGCTGTAGTATTTATTTCCCTGAGCAATCATACTAAGAGCCATTTCGAGTTCATCCCGTTCGGCGCTCTTCAATACGTAGCCATCGGCCCCGGCCCGGATGGCCTCTTTGATGGCTTCGGGCTGGTCGGCAACGGTCAGCAGACAGATTTTCACGCCCGGAAATCGCTGCCGCAGCTGCAGGGTCAACTCAATACCACCCATCACAGGCATCTGTACGTCCGATACGATCAACTCAACGGCAGGGTCATGCTCAAGTGCCGCCAACGCCTGCCGACCGTTGGTGTGCTTCGAGACCACTTCCAAGCCATTGATGCTGGCAAGGAGCATGGCGATGCTTTCCAGGAGAATTCGGTGGTCTTCAACAACGAGGATACGCATAGTTCTGGCAATCAATGGTTAATCAGATGCAAACTGATCTTTTCATCCTGATTACCAACTAGATTGTTACAAAAGTCTGCACCATCGCGGCGGTCTACAATCCCCCATTTGTATGATTTTACATCCTTGAATTACAGGATGTGCCACCGCCTAACAAAGGTTGCCCACCGACAGGCAGCATCAGCCGGGTAATCTCCCGTTTGTAGGCTGGTATTTTCCCCGTTTATCTTCCGCACAAAACCAATCGTCAGCCCTCTACGTAGATGAGCTGAGCCTATGTACAGCTCATTCATCTACCTGTTATGAAAAAAGTATCCTTGTTATGTGGCCTCTTTTGGGCCTTATGTTGTATCCGGGCGTTTGCCCAAACCACCGACATCGACGTATCGGTGCGTGAACTGACCCGTCAGCAGGCCATTGTCGGCATCACGGTCTACCTCGAAAACCCGTCTATCGGTCTCACCCGCGAAGCCCAGACCGACGCCAACGGGCAGGTGCGGTTTGGGGCGGTTTCGCTCAACGGCACCTACCGCGTCTTCACCCGTGAAGACGCCAACTACCTGGAAAGCAGTGCCGACAACATCGTGCTCCGGGCCAATGCCCAGCGGAGTGTGGCCCTGTTTCTGCCCACCAAGCGCGAAATCAACCTGACCGAAGTGCAGGTACGGGGCCGGAGCACATCGCAGATCAATACGGTCAATGCCGAGGTGTCGTCGCAGCTGACCATCAGGCAGGTAGAGGAACTGCCCGTGGAAGGCCGCGACATTACGCGGGTGCTCTACCGGCTGCCCAACGTGAGTCAGGCCACGGGCTTTTACCCGGAAGCGCCCAATGTAAGCATCAACGGGGCTAACGGTTTGTTTAACAACTACCTGATTGATGGCATGGATAACAACGAACGCTTTTTGGGCGGGCAGAAATTCGCCATTCCGATTGGGTTCACGCGCAACGTGTCGGTGCTGACCAATAACTACTCAGTGGAGTTTGGCAATACCGGCAACGGCGTCATCAACATCACCAGCAAGTCGGGCAGCAACAACACCACCGGCGAAGTATTCCTGCTCAGCCGCCCCGGTGCCGCCCTCGACGCGCAAACCAGCTACCCCCTACGCGACTTGTCGGGCAACCAGGTAAAAGATGGATTCCAGCGCTACCAGGGTGGTTTCGGTATCGGTGGGGCCATCGTGAAAAACAAAACGTTCTATTACCTGAACGCCGAACACACCACCGACGTGAAGGACAATCTGCTGCTGTCGCCGCAATTGGGTGTGAACCAGACCGTGCGCGGCACCAACCAGTTTACCTACCTGTCGGGCAAGCTGGATCAGTTCTGGACCGACCGCTTCAAATCGTCGTTGCGGGTAAACGTAGGGCAGGTGGCCATTGGTCGGCAGGCCGGTGGCCTGAGCGGGGGTAACGCCTTTCCGTCGGCGGCAAACTACCAGGACCGTAACTCGCTGCTGATTGCCTCGCGGAATACCTACGCCACAGCCCGGTTTGCGTCGGAAACCAACCTGCAGTACAGCAGTTTCCGCTGGAACTACGCCCGCGCCGAAAACCCCAACAGCCCCAACGTAAGCGTACTGGACCCCACCGGCCAGGGAATTGCCTACCTCGGCCATCCTGGCTATCTCTTCGATTCGCACGAAAACACGGTGCAGTTCCAGCAGAAAATTTCGCTCTATCGGGGCAACCACACCGTCCGGGCGGGGGTTGAACTGATCTCGGCGCGGCATCGGCTCTTCGGTGGTGGCAACCCCAACGGCAGCTACACGGTTCAGTTGACTACCAACCAGTTAGCTACGCTTCGTGAGAAAAATTTGGGTGTTAACCTGGGCATCAATGACATCCCGTCTGACGCGCAGGTACTGGGCTATTCGGTGGAGTTGCGACCCGCCTCGTTCGGCACCACGCAAAGCATCTATACCGGTTACATAGAGGATCAATGGGCCGTAAATGCCCGGCTGAACCTGTCGCTCGGTTTGCGTTACGATTATGACAACCTCAGTCAGGGAGGCGCGGCGAATGGGGACTACAACAACGTGGCCCCGCGCTTTAGCTTCAACTACAAAACCGGAGGCCGGTCGGCGGTGCGCGGAGGTGTGGGAATTTTTTACGACAAAATCCTCTACACGATCTACAGCGACGCCCTGCAACAGAACAACACCAGCCCCGACTTCCGCCGGGAGCTTCAGTATTTCGTTGACAAAGGCATTTTGCCCGCCAGCACTAATCTTGACCGTGTCACCTTCGACGGCAACCTGAGCGTGGGCGGCACCAACAATGCAGGGGTACCCGTTCGGTATTTGCAGGGCCCGTCGGCGGCGAGTTTTGCGGGGCAGCGCAACCTGCCCAGTGGCGAGCGGCGCATCCTGAACCCCAGTGGCTACCAGAACCCGTACACGATTCAGAGCACGCTGGGTTACCAGTATCAGGTGAGCGACAACGTGCTGATCTACGCTGATCTGGTCTATAATGAGTCGTATAACCTCTTCCGCACGCGCAACCTGAACGCCCCGGCTCCGTATGACTACACCCTCAGCGCGCAAAGCGGCACAGCCCGGTCTGGCGATGTGGCCAACCTCAGCCGCCCGCTGCCCATTGCGGGTGGGGTGGGCCTGCTGGGCGACGTGCTTTTGGCTGGTGCTGCGCAAAGCGTGGTCATGACCGAAACGGCGGGCCGGTCGCGGTATACAGCCCTAAGTGTGAACGCCCAAAAAGACCGGGGCACCAGTCCGCTGGCCTACCGGTTGATCTATACCCTCTCGCGGTTGTACAACGACACCGAAGATGTGAACTTCAGGGCGATGGATGCCAACAATTTCGCCGCCGAATGGGGCCCGAGCATCAACGACCGTACGCACATTATCAACGGCATTGCCAGTTACTACGCCGGTAAATCATTGGTCATCACCGCAGCGGCGCTGATTCAGAGTGGTCAGCCCATCAACCGCATTCCCAACGCGTCGCTCTACCGGATCGTGGATGCGCTGGGTCGCCAGTTGCTGAACGCCCAGGGCCAGCGCCTCACCACTAATGATCTGAACGGCGATGGGTCAGCCTTTGGCGATGCTTACGTGGGCAACTCGGACCGCCAACCCGGCGAGAGCCGCAACTCCGACCGCCTGCCCTGGTCGAAAGTGCTGGACCTGAGTGCGCAGTATAACATTCCGTTCGCGGGCGACCGCGGGCAACGCCTTGAGTTTCGCGCCGACGTATTCAACGTACTGAATACCAATAATTTAAGCGGTTATTCAAACAATGCTACGCAGAGCAACCAGATCCAGGTTGGCCCGCGCGGTAGTGGCATTGTGCAGCGCAACGCCGGTGCGCCCCGTCAGTTTCAGTTTGGCGTCAGGTACGCGTTTTAAGCGATGTGGAGCGTTATCGTAAAAACGAGTGTATAGCAGGTTTTTTTGGACAGGATTGGCAGGATGGCAGCGGACGCCGCGCGGGATAAACAGGATTTCCCTTTTTGCTCTCATAAATACGCTGAAGTAAAAAGGAAAATCCTGTTTATCCAGCGCGGCGTCCGCTGCCATCCTGCTAATCCTGTCCAGAAAAACTTGTCATGCATCCACATAAAACGCTCGCTCATGAAACGCTCAGTCCTCCTGTTACTCATGCCGCTCTTGCTGCTTGGCAGCGGTTGCACCCGGCCCGTTGTGTATAATCAGCGGCCCAACTACCCGCACGACAACGGAAAGCACAAAGGTTGGTACAAGCACGGCCGCTACGGCGGGCTACCACCGGGCCAAGCCAAAAAGCGGGGTTGGTAACCAGTACGCAGGCGTTTTACCTCATTCTCCTTTTACCACCAGCACCCAGTCATCCTGCATGGGCAGTGGTGGCGAAAATTTCTTCAGGCCCTGGTTTGGCAACGACGTAGGTTGGCTGTATTGGCCGGTTCGGGGGTCATACCAACGGATCGATAGCTGCGTTTTTTTGAACTGACTCAGGTCAACACCCACGGCGTTGGTGGCGCGGGGCAGGTAAGCCACCAGCAGCGTTTTGTCTTCCGACATGGCCGCCGCTACGTAGTTGTCTTTCATGAACTCGCCGTAGCCACTCACCAGCACCGTATGCCGTTGGTCGGGTTGGAGCGTCCACCAGGGCAGGGCTTCAAATAGCCGCCGCACGTGGCCCATATGCTGCGCGCCACCGGGGTATTGCAGAATCGTACGCCAGTCATAAGCCCTACCTTTCGCGGTACCAAGCTTCGGAAAATCCCAGCCCTCGTGGCCGTAGGCGTGGCCCGCCCCACCGCAGAGCATAGTCCAGTAAGCTTGCCGGCGGACCTGCTGCGGGGTACCGATGTCGTTGGCGTAGCGGCTGCCGTCGCCTTCATACTGCGATTCGCCCAGGATAAAGGGCATCCGGTCGCTTTTGTTGTATTCCTCCAATGCCGCCTCGTAGACGTGTTTTTGGTGCTGCGGATCGGTCCACTCGTTGGGCTTTTCGCGCCAGTACGTGTAGATCATGCTAAATCCCAGCCAGGGAGCGTATTGAAACAGGTCGGTACTGCTGTGGGGTGGCGAGGCATGGTAGGTTTTCAACTGCCCCGGCAAAGCAGCATGTAGGCCTTCGGCGAGTGCCACGATTTCGGCCCGGATAGACTTGGGGTCGTTGTCGCCGCCCAGATTCCAGGTCAGGTTTTTGTATTTGCCAAATCGCTCTCCCAGGTACATCCCCATCTGCCGGGCCTTAGCCGGTCCGTTGGCTTTATACACTTCATGTTTTCCTCCAATGCCGTAGGCTTCGCCGCAGCAGCCAATCCAGAACGGCGTGATATTGAGCAGCAGCCCCAGTGAGTCGGCCAGTTGAATACCGCGTTCTACCTGCGCGAAGTAGTTCTCGTCGGGTCTGGTGAAGTCGTAGTTAATCAACGCTCTGTGGCCTGCGCGGTTCACCGAGTCGGGGTTCATGGATAACTGCACCTGGATGGTGTTGAATCCCTGCTGCTTCCGCGTGATGAAGTACTCACGGGTTTCGGCGGTGGTAAGGCGCGAAAAAACCTGCCACCCGGTGTCGGCATGGTACAGAAACGGTTTGCCGGACTGATCGACGAAATACCGTCCGTTATCGCTTACTTTCAGCGGAAAAACAGGTTTGGTAGTCAATGACTGGGCCAGAGCAACGGGAGCAAAAAGTAACAGTAGCAACAGCAGACGCATAGTAGGGGAATTTGAGTCAACTGACGTAAAGCGACGGAGTGAGTTAATTTCCCTATTTATCGTTCGTCCACATCTGGACGGGCCTTGTCCGAAAGCGGACAGGCGAGGAGGTTAGAAATGGCTTATTTAGCTGAAAAACAAGCTGTTCGGCATTTTGGCACGTCAATTGGCTACCGTACACTTGTTGAACCATGGCAACAGCCGGAATTGCTGGCACGTGCCTGGTTTGCTAGTACACTTTTTTTTGCCTGAACAACATGGATCGCGTCTTACCCAAACGCTTCTGGACACAGCAACGCCTCATTCTTTCGGGGGGTGGTTTGCTGCTGGCGGGGCTACTGGCCTACACATTTTTCTTTGCCGACAAACGCTCGAAACTGAACGTCGAGCGGGAGAAAATCACCGTTTCGCCCGTCAAAATTGGTGCATTTGAAGAGTTTATTGCTGTGACGGGCGTGGTGCAGCCGCTGAAAACTATTCGCCTCGATGCTATCGAAGGTGGCTACGTGACTCAGAAGCTGGTGGAAGGGGGTACACAGGTAACAAAAGGACAGGTACTACTAAAACTTGAGAATCAAGGCCTTAAACTCAGCTTTCTGCAGTCGGAGACCGAAGCAAACCGCCTGGTTAACGACCTGCAAAATACCCGTCAACGCCTTCGGGTAGAGCGCTTCGCACTGCGGAAGGCACTGGCTGAACTCGACGCGCAAATTGAACAAGCTAAAGACGGCTATGACCGCAAGGCCAGGCTGATTAAGGACAAGGTGGTGTCGGAAGAGGATTACCTCAAAGACAAGCGCACCTACGAGCGGCTGGTGAAACAGCGCGAGATCGAAGCCGAATCGCAGAAATACCAGGAAGACAACTCAAAATTGCAGATTCAGCAGCTGGAAGGTACCCTGGCCCGCACACAACGCAACGTTGCCCTCTGGCAGCAGACACTGGAAAACCTGGTGGTTAAAGCGCCCGTTTCGGGGCAACTGTCCAGCATCGACGTGGAAGTAGGCTCTAACATCAACCGCGGACAGAATATTGGTCAGATTGACGACCTCAACGGCTTTAAAATGCGCGTGGGTGTTGATGAGCACTACATCAGCCGGGTATTTCCGGGGCTTAGCGGCTCCTTTGAGTTTAATGGTCAGGAATATACGCTGAGCATCAGCCGGGTATACCCAGAGGTGCGCAATGGCCGTTTCGACGTCGACATGATCTTTCCGAAAGGTGTACCGCAGGGTATCAAGCGGGGGCAGTCGTCGCCCATCCGGCTGGAGTTGGGTAAGGCAGCCAAGGCCACCCTCCTGCCCGTAGGCGGCTTCTTCTCCGACACTGGCGGCAACTGGGTCTATGTGCTGGACAACTCCGGCAAACGCGCCACCAAACGTGCCATCACACTGGGCCGCAAAAACCCCGAATTCTACGAAGTGCTGGAAGGCTTACAGCCTGGTGAACAGGTAATTACGTCGAGTTATGAAAACTTCGGCGACAATGAAGTTTTGGAGTTTTAAGGAGGAATGGAGAGAAGGAGGAACGGAAGAAAGGAAGTGCTTCGCGCTTGCATTCTGATTCATCACTTCTGCTTACGGTTGGTTCGCTTTTGTTCTTGGTCCTGATCAAATTTCTCAATTCTTACTTTCAACAAATTTTGTAACATGGCTGAAATTAAACGGCTTTTGTCAAGCAACCCCTGACCAGTGTCTGCATCTATGACATCAATAGCAATAGCCAAATGGATTTGAGTACGCAGTTCACCATTCGACCCTTTGGCAATGCGCAGATAGCGAATAAACTCTCGGTTAGTCTGTCGTTCATAGCCTTCGGCAATATTTGATGGCACCGATACCGAGCAGCGCCTCATTTGGTCTCGAAGTCCATAATCGGTGCAATTCCCTAAAAGCTTATACAATTTCACGGCCTGAGCGAGTCCTTCCTGCCAAACGAATAAATCGTCAAACTTTTCAATTTTAGCCATGAGAATAAGGTAGTTATGGTGAGTACTAGGTGGCAAAATATTGACAATGCTTCTCTCCTCCTTTCCTCCCCTTCATTATGATCCAAACTGTCAACTTACAGAAACTCTTCGCTACGGAAGAGGTAGAAACCACCGCCCTGAACGGCATCAACATGGATGTCAAAGACGGTGAATTTGTGGCCATTATGGGGCCGTCGGGCTGTGGCAAATCGACGCTGCTCAACATTATCGGCCTGCTCGACAACCCCTCTGAGGGTGAGTACAACTTCTACGGCACGGAGGTGTCGAAGATGACCGAGCGGCAACGGGCACAACTGCGCAAAGGCAGCATCGGCTTTGTGTTTCAGAGCTTCAACCTCATCGACGAACTCACTGTTTATGAGAACGTTGAGCTACCATTGCTATACCTGAAAACCCCCGCCGACGAGCGTAAAGCCCGGGTAGAGGAAGCCTTGAACCGCATGAACATCATGCACCGGCGCAACCACTTTCCGCAGCAGCTGAGCGGTGGGCAGCAGCAGCGCACCGCCATTGCCCGCGCCGTGGTGGCCAAACCCAAGCTGATTCTGGCCGATGAACCGACGGGTAACCTCGATTCGAAAAACGGCGAGGAAGTGATGAAGCTGCTGGGCGAACTAAACGACGAAGGCACCACGATCATCATGGTGACCCACTCACCCTACGACGCCGGTTTCGCTCACCGCACCGTCAACCTCTTCGACGGAAAAGTGGTGACGGAGAACATCCGGGTATAAAGTAAAAAGGGGAGGAAGGGAGAAGGGAGGAACGGAGGAAAGAGTGTGCAGCGCAGTTCTCCTTCCGCCTCTCCTGCCATTCCTCTTTTCTTCCCTTCTCCTTTCCTCCTTTCTCTCCATGCTCACCAACACCCTCAAACTGGCTTGGCGCAACCTGAAGGCAGGTGGCTGGTATTCAGCGCTTAACGTAGGCGGACTGGCTGTGGTGCTGGCCGTTTCGGTGCTGTTGCTCTGGTGGGTAAAAGATGAACTGACCTTCGACCGGTTCCACCCTGCCGCCGACCGGATTTACCGCGTTAACTCACGCCACGGCACTGGTGCCGACGAGCAATACTGGCGAACCGCCCCCGCCCCCATTGGCGTGGCTGCCGCAAGCGGCCGGGTGCCCGGTGTAGAAAAAGCCATCCGGACGGCAGGGCTATATGATTTCAATACTTTGCGGGTGGGTGATCAGACTTATGCCGAGAGAAACGAAGACCTGGGCTACGCTGACGAGAATTTCCTGGACGTGTTTGGAGGGTTCCGGGTACTGTATGGCAGTGCCACACAACCTTTTCCTACGCCCAACTCGGTGGTGCTGACCGAAGAGATCGCTCAGAAATATTTCGGTACCGCCAACGCCATAGGCAAGACCGTTACTGTAGTCGACAGCAACCGCGTGTTTACCGTGGGTGCCGTGTTGGCCAATATGCCCGACAACTCGTCGTACAGGCGCAAAATTATATTCCCCATGAGCCTGCGTAAGCGCCTGTTCACAGGGAATGGCCCCTGGAAACGCATGGACGATGACTGGGGTAATTTTTCATTTGCTACTTATGTTAAGGTGGCCCCCGGCGTCGATCCTGCGCGTGTGGGTAAAACGCTCGACGATATTCAGCGGGCAGCACGCGGTCAATCTGAGCCTGGCCAGTTGAGTAACTACAGGCTACAGACCCTTACCACACAGCATTTGTACGAACCCGACGGCCACGACACCGGGATGCAACAGGTGCGGATGATGGGACTTATTGCCTTGTTACTACTGAGCATTGGCTGCATCAACTATGTGAACCTGACTACCGCCCGCGCCACGCGCCGTGCCCGCGAGGTGGGCGTGCGCAAAGTTGTCGGGGCCGAATCGGGCCACCTGATGCGGCAGCTGCTGGTCGAATCGCTGCTTACATTATTGCTCTCACTGACCCTGGCGGTGGGGCTAATTCAACTATTGATTCCTTATTACCGTGAATTGACAGGCAAGACCCTGGGCTTCTCAATCCTGGACCCGCAGGTATGGCTGTTTCTGGTTGGGGCGTTGCTCATTACGCTGTTGCTGGCAGGGGTTTATCCAGCCCTGCTCATTGCCCGGTTTGATCCTATTCGCTCGTTACGTGGGCGGGGGGCGGCGGGTGCCCACGCGGGCTTGCGGCGGGTGTTGGTTGTCACGCAGTTTGCCCTGGCAACGGCCCTCATTTTCAGCACCATAGTTATTGGCAACCAACTGGCTTTTCTGCAGAAACGTGACCTTGGTTTCAATAAAGAGCACATTTTCACGATCCAGACCAACGACAAAACAGAATCGTTCCGGAAGGTGCTGGCCAATGAAAGCAGCATTCGGCACGTAGCCACGGCTATGGTAGAGCTAACCAGCGGCATGGGCTCTACAAGCGACACCGAATGGGATGGCAAAACGCCCGGCCGGTCGTTTATGATGAATCAGATAAGCGTGAGCCACAACTTTGTCACCGACATGGGCATGAAGCTGGTGGCGGGCCGCAACTTCCGCGAAGGCAAAGCCGACTCGCTCGCTTTCATCATCAACGAAACGGCCGTCCGCGACATGGGCATTACAGACCCGGTGGGCAAGCGGTTCAAGCTCCACGACTGGGACGGTCAGATTATTGGCGTGGTCAAAGATTTTGTCTTTCAGTCGGCCCGCGAGAAGGTAACGCCTACCATCTTGTTTTTTCGGCCCGAGTGGAACGGCACTCTTTATGTGCGCACCACGGGGCAAAACACGAAGCAGGCCCTGGCCGCCGCCGAACGTCTCTGGAAGCAGAAAAACCCGCAGTACCCCTTTGAATACACCTTCCTGGACGAATCGTATGACCGTCTCTACAAGGCCGAACAACGCACGGGGCAACTGTTCCAGTTCTTCGCAGGCGTGGCTATCCTGATCTCGTGTCTGGGTCTGTTTGGTTTGGCGGCTTATACTGCCGAGCAGCGGACAAAAGAAATTGGGGTACGTAAAGTGTTGGGAGCCAGCATTCCCAGCATCGTGGGGTTACTGTCGAAAGACTTTCTGACATTGGTGCTGGTGGCCATTGTTATTGCCTCGCCCCTGGCCTGGTGGGCTATGAGCAAATGGCTACAGGAGTTTGCCTACAAGGTCACGATTGAGTGGTGGGTCTTTGCGCTGGCGGGTGCGCTGGCAGTAGGCATTGCCCTGCTCACGGTATCCTTCCAGAGCATCAAAGCGGCATTGACGGACCCGGTGAAGTCGTTGCGGAGTGAGTAGAAGAATGAACAATATACAATGGCTCCGCGCCTGCTTTTGGTTATTGCAAAATGCTAATAATCAGCGCATTGGACGTTGTACATTATTCACTGTACATTAAAACTTTCCCTCCATGCTCACGAACTACCTCAAAATCGCCCTGCGCCAATTGTGGCGGAATCGGTTGCTGACGACCATCAATGTGCTGGGACTGGCCGTGGGGCTGGCCTGTGTGGTGGTCCTGATTCTGTTTGCCCAGAAGGGACTATCCTGGGATTCGTTCCACCCCAATATTAACCGGATTTATGCCGTGCAAACGCAGGACAATAACGGGGGGGAAACCTACAACCAAACGGTCTACCCCCTGCTCGACCAGATGCTACGCGACTACCCGGAAATCGAGGCGGGAACGCACGTACAAAACTGGAACCGTCCCTGGATCAGCTACGGCGGCAAGGACGTGCAGGAAGCCACCGACTATGTCGATTCGACGTTTTTCCGGGTTTTTCAGTTGCCACTCAAATACGGTAATGCCGCTACGGCTTTGCAAAACCGGTACTCGGTGGTGCTGAGCACAAAAACGGCGCAGAAGCTCTTCGGCGAGGGTAACCCGGTGGGTAAGCGCGTCACGCTTGATGATACCCTGCAATACACCGTTACGGGGGTGCTGGCCCCAATTCCGGGTAATTCATCGCTGCAATTTGAGGTGATGCTGCCCGCCGCTAACCTACTGGCAGATGCCGGTTTTCGTGAAAACGCCAACTGGTACAACACGTTCGCTACCATTTTTTTGCTATTGAAGCCCGATGCGGACAAAACCCGGCTGGAGGCCAAATTTCCACAGTTGGTGAAAGCTCATTTTGCCGCCGAAGCCCAAAACCGCACCATCCACCTGGGGCTGTTTAAAGACTTCATCCACACCGAAAACCCCACGTTTAAGAACCTCATCGCCGGAGCTATTGCCATCGCCGTTTTCCTGCTGCTGATCCTGAGCATCAACCTCATCAACCTCAACACAGCCTCGGCGCTACCCCGCGCCAAAGAAGTAGCCATGCGGCAGGTGGTGGGCGCCACCAAACAACTGGTGCTGAGGCAATTCTGGATCGAATCGGGGGTTGTTGTGGGGCTTGCCCTGATCCTGTCGGTGCCGTTTGCGCTGTATTACCTCATCCCCCGGTTCAACGCCCTTCGCGACGGCAACATGCAGCTGGCGCTAGGCTGGGCCGCCGACTACCCCACCATTCTGACCGTGCTGGGCATTGCCCTGACCGTGGCGGTAGTGGCAGGTACCTACCCGGCGCTGTACCTAATGAGCCTAAAAACCACCGACGCCGTAAAGGGTAAGCTATCGGCCAGTCCGAAGCAGGGGCGGCTGCGGCAGAACGCGCTGATTGTGTTGCAGTTCACGCTCGCGGTGCTGCTTATACTGGGCACCATCGGCATGCGCGAACAGCTCCAGTACATGAAACGCGCCGACCTCGGCTATGACCAGTCGAACGTGTTGGTGTTTAAAACCGACCTGGCCTACCGAAACCCAAAAGGGGCTCAGACGCAGGGAAAAGCCATTTTCAACGCACTTCGGCAGAACCCCAACGTGGTGTCGTTCACTAGTTCGGAGCTGACGCCGGTGTACTATTGGAACAATTTTAACCAGTACTACCCCGACGGCGACGAATCCCGCAAAATTCGCGTGCGGCATGTGTCGGGGGCGGTCAACTACACCGAAACATTCAGAATCCCGATGCTGGAAGGCCGGAATTTCGCCGATGCCACCACCGCCGACTCGGCCAACCACGCGGTAGTGGTCAACGAATCGCTGATGAAAGCGCTAGGTTGGACAACGGCCGTGGGCAAGAAACTCCGGCAGCAAAGCGATCAGACAGTTTATACTATCATCGGCGTTACGAAAGACTACCACTACCGCGACCTGAGCGACAGGGTAGAGCCGATGTTGCAGTGGTATCCGGGCCGCGAACAACTCAGTAGTTTTCTGTCCGTACGCCTCACCGACGAGGCCAAGGCCCCCGCCCTGATTGGGGAACTGGAGGGTCTGTTAAAGAAGATACCGGCCCGCCGTGCCCTTACCTACACCTACCTGACCGACGAGGTAGCCAGGGCCTATAAGCCCATCGACAACATCTGGCAGATGGTGAGCTTCGTTACCATCATCGCCATCCTGATTGCCTGTGCGGGCATCTTTGGGTTGATTACGCTCGTGGCCCGGCAGCGCACCAAAGAAATTGGCGTGCGTAAAGTGCTGGGTGCCAGTGTGGCCAGTATAACAACCCTGCTGTCGTCCGATTTTCTGAAGCTGGTAGGCCTTGCCATCCTGATTGCCGCGCCTATTGGCTGGTGGATGGGCCAGAAAATGCTTAGTTACTTTGCTTATCATACCACGATTCAGTGGTGGTATATTGTGGTGGCGGCAGTCCTGGCTATTGGTATTGCGCTGGCCTCTGTTCTGTTTCAGGCGCTCCGCGCCGCCCTGGTTAATCCCGTCGAAAGTCTTCGCAGCGAATAAACCTATTACAAATCAGGTAGTTACAACAGTAAGGCATATTAACTACTAGCTCTATTAAGCCAGTACATTAAAAGCGTTTAATATGGGTAGAAGCGATTAAGTATATTTGGCCTCAGATCGCTCCTGTCTATGGCTATTCCTAACCAATCTGCAAGCCTTGTCCATCAGTCTAATACTGCACTGTTAGCCAGTTTGCTGGATAGCTCATCGCAGGCAATGACCTACTTTGAGGCCATCTCCTCCGCAGGTGGTCTCCCCACCGATTTTCGCCTGGTGCTGGCTAATCGGGCAGCCGTAGCCTGGCTGGATGACTCAGGAACCGTTGCCACCGGCAGTACCCTCACCACACTATATCCCTGGGCCATTGAAACGGGCTGGCTCGACGAGCTGATTCAAGTGTATGGGTCGGGCCAATCCGCTCAACGCGACGTACGCTACCCAACTACAGGCCGCTGGCTACGGCTATCGGCCCGCCCATTAGCCAACGGTATTGCACTGGATTACACCGACATCACCGAAACGAAACGGGCCGAAGCGACGCAACGGAAAGCAACGCTGATACAAAGTGTGCTGAACGAAACGCCCGCCGGTATGATTGCGTCTGAGGCCGTCCGCAGCGTTGATGGCCGCATCATAGACCTGCTCTTTTTGCACGTCAATCAGCAGGTTGAGCGTTTGGTAGGGCTTTCGCCCGAACAGATCGTTGACCGGTTCAATTCCGACGTGTTTCCCGAAAGCATGACCAATGGCCTTTTCGACCGGTATGCCGAAGTAATCGAGTCGGGGCAGTCACAGACGTTTGATTGCGAGTACCGGGCCGACGGAGTAGACGGCTGGTACCGCATCACGGCTCGTAAACTGAACGACGGGCTGGCGGTGTCGTTTCTTGACATTACGGCCCTCAAGGAAGCTGAAGTTATCTACGCCCGCCAGACGGATCTGCTTCAAATCGTGCTGGACAATGCACCGGCGGGTATGGTGCTTTGGGAAGCTGTGCGCGACACCACAGCCGAACGGGCAATTATTGATTTCCGCTTTCGGCTCACCAACCGCGTGAATACCTTCCTTATCGGGCATTACGGCGAGTCATTGGTGGGCAAACGGTTGCTGGAGCAGTTTCCACGTTTTCGGGGTAGTGCACTGGTGACGGCCCTGCACGACGTGTTCACATCGGGGAAAGGCATGGGCATGATTTTTTCCGATTACGCTGCCAAACCAGGTGGCTGGTTCGACTCACAACTAATACCCATTGGCGATGAAGTGTTGATGACCTGCCTGAACGTAACTGAGCAGCACGACAGCCAGCAGGTACAAAAAGAGCAGGCCGACCTGGTGAGCACTATCGTAACGAATTCGCCTGTAGGGTTAGCTTTGTTGCATCCTCAGCACGACGCGTCGGGCAACATCACTGCCATGGTTTACCGCTTGGTTAATCAGGCATTTGCCTCACTGAGTGGCCGTACGCCTGACCAGCTGATAGACAAACGGGTGCTGGACCTATTTCCCGGCCTGAAAGGCACAGAGCCGTATTTACGAATGCTCCATGTTGCCAAAACCGGTGAATATCAACGCTTTACAATGCCTTATTATCAGGACGGTGCAGCCGGATGGTTTGAAAACATCCTGGTTAAACGGGGCGACGATGTTTTGCTCTGCGTCACCGACGTGACTGAGCGTCATAATCAGCAGCAGCAACTCGAAACACTGAACCAGGCGCTTCAGCGGTCGAACGAAAATTTGCAGCAGTTTGCGTTCATTGCCAGCCACGACCTGCAGGAACCCCTGCGCAAAGTGCAGTCGTTTGGCGCGCTACTGCGCACCCAGTATGCTGATCAGCTGAACGAAGCCGGCACTGACTTGATTCAGCGCATGGAACTGTCGGCCCGGCGCATGTCGATGCTGATTCGGGACCTGCTCGAATTTTCGCGACTGTCTACCCGTCAGGATACTTCGAGGCCCATTTCTCTGGACAGGTTGATAGCCGATATCGCTGAAGACCTCGACCTCCTGATCCGCGAAACCGGTGGTGAGATCGTTGTTGATCCACTGCCCACGCTTTCGGGTGATCCTACCCAACTGACGCAACTATTTCAAAACCTGATTGCCAATGCCCTCAAGTTTTACCGTACTGGCTACCCCCCCGTCGTTCGGCTGAGTTACCGGCAAGTGTCGAGTGAAGCAATTGCTTTCAATCCGTTGTTTCCCAAACTGCTCATTGGCCCTGATGCTACCGGTAAACCGCGCCTGTACCATGAAATCAGCGTGTCGGATGATGGCATTGGCTTCGACATGAAATACACTGACCGGATCTTCGGCGTATTCCAGCGGCTGCATGGCAAAGGGCAATATTCAGGTTCAGGCATTGGTCTGGCTATTTGCCGAAAAGTGGTCGAGAACCACGGCGGGGCCATTTCCGTAATCAGCCAACCCGACCAGGGAGCCACCTTCCGGGTGTATTTACCAGTTTAGAAGCGAGAAATGAGAGATAAGAGACAAGAGGTAAGAGTGGCTGACGCCAGCGTATTCATGCGTCAGCCACTCTTACCTCTTATCTCTTATTTCTTATTTCTCGCTTCTCACCTCTTGCTTCCTGGCTCACTAATACAAATACAAATGGCGGGGGATTTCGGGGGCGGTGAGGTGGTCGCGAATCCACTGGCGGCAGGCTTCCTGGTTGGCGGCGTTGTTGTGGCGCAGCCGCACGGCGCCGTATAGTTGCACCATGCCTGCCTCACCTTTGGCGTAGACATCACACTCAGCTACAAGTGGACAGGCTACTATTAGCTGCCTGATATGGTCAGGATAGACGTTTACGCCCGCAATGGAAACGGCCTCGTCATGGCGGCCCAGCACACGTAACTGCCGGCCCAGGCCCTCGACCCGGTCGGGTAAGGTATAGCGTTTGTCGGTATCGGTGCGGTACAGCGTCGGCGGTTCACCATCCACCAACGTCTGGTAAGGCAGCAACGTAAAGAGGTCATCCGGTCCGTGCCGGAAAGCAATGCCTGCCGTCTCCGACGACCCGTACACTTCCGTCAGCCTAACCCCCGCGTCGAGCAGTTGCCGGGCCAGCCCCGGTGCCATAGGCGCCGTTGAGGTGACACCACTGCTCTGTTGCAACCGCGCCGCCCCCACCGACCGCAGCAGATACTCCCAGGTGAACGGCGTGCCTACCACCAGTGAACCCGCACCAGGTGCTGCCCCACCCGACTGGGCAAACGGCAGAACTGGTCGCTGCCAAAGCTGGGGCAACAAAACGGTGAACAGAAACCCATAAATATGCTGACCAGCCACCAGGCTCACCACCCGGTTGGGCTGGGGGAGGTAGTTGGCCCAAAAACGGGCTTCGGCCAGCAGGTCGGTCAGGCGGTGCCGGATGGCGCGTGCACTACCACCCGTACCAGAGGTGCGGAACGTGATAAACCCGTCGGACTCCTGCCGGGCGCGTATGATTTTGGCTACCCAATTGTCGAGTAACGTATCGGCCAGCAGGTAGTTATCGGCGGCGGTGTCGAACAGGCCGAAAAACTCATTGAGGTGAGCGGCCAACTCCATTCGGGTGATGGAATCTACGCCCATATCGCGGTACAGATCGGCCCCGGTAGCCACCCCACCCGGTGGTTGTCCCGTTAACCCCGATAGCGTGTCGAGCACCAGGCGACGAACCGTATCGGTAGTCCAGATCATGGTTGGGTAGTGCGTGGTGCGTTGAGTTTGCGCAAATAGGTGGTCAGGTCGTTAAAGAAAAACAGAAGATGACCCTCGTCTATTTTCTCAATAGTGAACACAAACTGGCGGGTTTCGCCGTCGGGATGACCTATCATGGGAAGTTGTACGGGCTGTTGATCCAACAAGCGGCCAGAGAACTGATTGCGGGTGCTGATCAGCGCACGAAGTTCTGGCCAATACGCATCGAGTACGTCGAGCAGGTTCATGCCCGAAATCCCCTGTTGTATAGCCATTGGCATAATTAACTGTAGCGCATGAGGGTTTACCTGAACAATATTGCCTTCAATGTCTGTGTCGGCTACACCAATTGGTAGCTGGGCAAACAAAGGGATGAGTTGAGCCTTAAAATGGGTAGCCTGTTCAGGTGTCATTTGGTCCAGTGACGGTCAACCAAAAAATACTGGTATTTACTTTCGGGCGACTTCAACAGCCGCAGCCGCACCTTGGTTGGTGCACTCACGTAGGTCAGTACATAGTCAAGCTCTTCGTCGAGTTGAGGTTGGGCGTATTTGGCCGCCACCAAAAAGTTGTTGGCGCAGGGGGCAATCTGGGTGAAATAATATTTACCCACCGCATAGTCGGGCGTGATGCCGGTAATGTGCGATTCTGACTTGCAGTAGGCTACTACTACACCATCAAGGCTCATGCGGACAACCCCAAACGGAGTTTCGTCGAGTTGTTGGTTGGTTTGGTGCTCAAGCCAGTCAAGTAAACGTGGATCGGAGAAGTGGATCATTAGGTAAATCTTTTCAGTAAGTGAATTATCAGGTAATTTTCCTTACAGATTGGTTGATTAGCAGTTGTGAAGTGATTAGGTAGCCCAAAAATGGTCAAACGCATTCAATATACTGTAAAACCATATTCATTAACAGCCGCAAGTATACTACCAAATCAGCGAGCATAAACTATTTGAAAGCAGCTAAACAACCTCTATAAGTACAAGTACTCAAACCCCGTTGATAGGCAAATAATGCTGCTCTTTTCAATAGCAGGTACGTTACCTGTGGCGTACGTACCTACGGCACGTGGGAACGATTCAGGGGTATTTTTCTACCGACGCTACGCTGTGGTGTCCCGATGGGACAAGCAGCTACACACGATGGAAACGCACCCCTGTAGATGCGGCCCTCCCGTCCGGATGTGTACGAAAAACTGTCCGGTAGCGGACAACATTACTAATCAAAAAAGCCATTTCTAAGTCAGAAATGGCTTTTTTTCGTTTAGGCACGGCTGTTGACCGGGGATAGGGATACCCGAATAGTACATGTTATGAAAGCCCTGTTTACCCTCCTCTGCTGTGCCAACGCCATGCTGGCTACTGCCCAAACCGTTCCGGCAAACGATACCGTCCGATTTGAATGCCCCAACTGTCAGGGCAACATGAAGCTGATGATAAACGGCAAGGGCACCAACATGACCTACGAACAGAAAAGCAGCAGCAACGTCAACACGCTGTTTCCGGTAGCCATGCCCCTCCCCCCCGGCAAGTATTACTACACCTACTGGCAAAACGGGGTGCAACAAATGCATCTGCCTTTCATCATTAAAGCAGGAGAGAAAAACGTAGTGACTGTCAAATAATCGTATCACGGACTTCAGTCCGTAGCCTTTTCATACGGACTGAAGTCCGTGATACCCATGCTTCAATCATACCTAAAAATCGCCCTCCGTACGCTCTGGAAGCACCGCACCCACACGCTCATCAACGTGGTGGGGCTGGCCGTGGCGTCGGCGGCCTGTCTGCTGCTGTTTCTGACGGCCTCCTTCCACCTCTCGTTCGACCGCTTTCATACCAAAGCGGGCCGCATCTTTCAGCCCTATTTCCTGGCCACCGACCGCGACGGTTCCGAGAAGCAGAACGGCAGTATGCCCCACCCCCTGCTACCCGCCCTGAAAGCCGAGTTTCCTGAAGTAGAAGGTGTTACGCGCATCCGATGGAGCAGCGGCGGGGTGCGCTACGGCGACAAAACCTTCAGCAAGATGGTGCGCAGCTGCGACCCGGATTTCCTGACCATGTTCACGTTTCCGATGGTGAAAGGCGAGGCCAAAACGGCCCTGAACGACCTGGGTAATGTGGTCATCAGCCAGAACATGGCGAAAGACGTTTTCGGCAAGGAAGACCCTATGGGTAAAACCCTGCTGCTGAACCAGAGCGGCAGCTGGAAAAATTTTGTGGTCACGGGCATCCTCTCCGACTTTCCCGACAATTCGACTGAGCAGTACGATGCGTTTATCCGCACCGAAAACGCAGCTGAGTACCAGACCTACAAAGCCGACTGGAGCCACAGTGACAGCGGCATGTATATCATGCTTGCCCAATCGGCTGACCGTCAAGCTTTTGAAAAAAAGCTGGAAGCCTTTATGCAGAAATACATGGGGCCATCCATGAAAGAACGACAGACCAACGGCTACGCCAAAAACAGCCGTGGTCAGCAAATCAGCCTGCTGCTGGAACCCCTCACCGACGTGCATTTCAACACTGATCTTGGAGGCGGTGGGCAGGGCATCAGCAAGACCTACGTCTACGCCCTGCTGCTGATCGGGCTGTTTATTCTGGCCATTGCCTGCATCAACTTCATCAACCTCACCATTGCGCAGTCGGTGACGCGGTCGCGGGAGGTGGGCGTACGAAAGTCGCTGGGGGCCGGACAGGGGCAGTTGATGGGGCAGGTTTGGGGCGAAACCGGACTGCTGTGCCTGGTGTCGCTGGTGCTGGGGCTGGTTCTTGCCTACGGACTCATGCCTGAATTTAACAAGTTGCTGCGGACGCATCTGTCGCTGGCGAGTTTTCTCACGCCCACGGCTCTGCTGGCTATTGGCGGGGGCTTGCTGGTGGTCACGCTGGTGGTGGGCGGCTACCCATCATGGGTGGTGGCACGGTTCAACGCCGTGGAGGTACTGAAAGGAAAATTGCAGCTTAACAGGCCCGGCCTGCTGCGCAATGCACTGATTGTGACGCAGTTTACCATTGCCTGTCTGCTCACGGCCTGTACGCTGGTAATGGTGCAACAGTTAGGTTACTTACACAAAAAACCGCTTGGGCTGAATCAGGATCAGGTCATCAGCATTCCTATTGGCAGCGACCTCGACAGCCAAACCGCCCTGCGCCAACTCCGCAACCAACTGGCCGGCAAACCCGGCGTGGTGTCGGTATCGGGCACGGGCGTAAACATCGGCAATGGGCTTGATGGCAACAACTCGCGCTATATGTATGGGTTCATGTATAACAAGCGCGAACTGCTCTGCGACTGGCTCCGCGTGGATTTCGACTACCTCAAGACCATGCAGATCAAGCTGTTGGCGGGGCGCGATTTCAACCCCGCTTTCTCCACCGACTCGTCAATGGCGGTGCTAGTGTCGCAGCGGTTTGCCAAACAAATGGGTGATGCCAACCCTATTGGCAAGTTCATTCAGCCCGATTCGGCCAAGGGTAAGTTTCAGGTGGTAGGCGTTGTGGCCGATTTCAACCTGTATTCGCTGCACCGCAAGGCCGAGCCGCTGGTATTGCACCTCGACAAAAACATGGCACTGGGCTACCTGCTGGTGCGGGTGGCTCCCCAAAATCTGACAGAAGCCATGGAAACGGTGAAAGCAGCCTGGAAAACCATTGCGCCCAAGCAGGAATTCAACGGCTCGTTTGTGAGCGAAAACACCGAACGCTGGTACCGAAAAGAGCAGCGGCTGTCGACCATTTTCACCACGGCGGCGGGTATTGCCATCCTGCTGTCCTGCATGGGGCTGTTTGCCGTGGCGCTCATCAGCATCGAGCAGCGCACCAAGGAGATCGGCGTTCGGAAAGTGCTGGGGGCCAGTGTCGGTAGCCTGGTGGCGCTGCTCAGCAAAGACTTTTTGCGGCTGGTGGGCGTGGCCATTGTGCTGGCAACACCGCTGGCCTGGTGGGCCATGCGCAACTGGCTCGGTGACTTCGCCTACAAGATCAGCATGCCGTGGTGGGTATTCGCCCTCACCGGTGGACTGGCCGTTGTCATTGCCTTCGTCACCATCGCTTTCCAGAGCGTGCGGGCAGCGTTGATGAACCCCGTGAAGTCGTTAAGGAGTGAATAAATAACCAACGTTATGCTACGTAACTATGTTAAAATCGCCTGGCGGAACCTGGTCAGCCACAAGGGCTACTCGGCCATCAACATTGGCGGGCTGGCCGTCGGGATGGCTGTAGCGATGCTGAATGGGCTGTGGATCTGGGATGAGCTCTCTTTCAACAGCTACCATGCTCATTATGACCGCATTGCCCAGGTAGTTAAAAGGCAGGTGCACGAGGGGCAGGTCGGCGTGGGGCAGACGATGGTGTACCCGCTGGGCACCGAACTGCGAACCAAGTATGCCGGTAGTTTCAGGCACCTGGTCCGGGCCACTTTCGTGCAGGACAGGATTCTGTCGGTGGGCGACACTAAACTATCCGTCAGCGGGCAGGCAATGGACCCTGAAGCCCCCCAGATGCTCAGCCTGAAGATGCTTTACGGCAACCAGAATGGCCTGACCAACCCCAACGCAATTCTGCTCTCGGCTCAAACGGCGCGGTCATTCTTCGGCGACGCGAATCCGATAGGCCGTGTCATCACACTCAATAACCAGACGCCCTTAACGGTAGGGGGCGTCTACGAAGACCTGCCGCTGAATACCGAGTTTCAGCGTACTAAATTCCTGACCTCCTGGGCATTCTACCTGCAGGAGAATCCCTGGATCGGGCAGCGGGCCACCGACGACTGGCGGAATCATTTCATTAAAATCTACGCCGAGATTCCGGCGGGATCGACGTTCGAGCAGGTGTCCGAACGGATAAAGAACGCTGAACTCACCAACATTGCCCACCTCCCGGAGGAGGCGTCGCGCAAGCCAGAGATCGAGCTTTACCCCATGAGCCGGTGGCACCTGTATCCATATGAACGGGGTCAACTCAACGAAGCCCCGCTGCGGATGGTCTGGCTGGTTGGTATCATTGGCGCCTTCGTGTTGCTGCTGGCCTGCATCAACTTCATGAACCTCAGCACCGCCCGCTCTGCAAAGCGAGCCAAGGAAGTGGGTATTCGTAAAGCAGTTGGTTCGGTGCGCGGGCAACTGATTAGCCAGTTTTTCAGTGAGTCGTTTCTGGTGGTCGCGCTGGCACTGGTGCTGGCCCTGATGCTGGTTACTGTCTCGCTGAACTGGTTTAACCAACTGGCGGGAAAACAATTGACTATGCCCTGGAGCATGGGCTGGTTCTGGGCCATCTGCGCCGTTTTTGTTTTCGTGACTGGTTTGCTGGCGGGCAGCTACCCGGCGCTGTACTTATCGTCATTCCGGCCAATAAACGTACTGAAGGGCACCTTTCGGGTCGGGCATTTAACCACGCTTCCCCGTAAAGTACTGGTGGTTGTTCAGTTCACGGTCTCGGTGGTCCTGATCATCAGCACGATCATCGTGTATCGGCAAATCCAGTTCGCCAAGCAACGTCCGGTTGGCTACACGCGCGAGGGGCTGCTGACCATGCCCATGAAATCCGATGAGTTCCGGAGCAAATACGACGTCCTGCGAACCGAACTGAAAAATACGGGCGCGGTAGTCGAGATGTCGCAGTCGATGGGGCCGGTTACGGAAGTGTATTCGTCCAACAACCTGGAGTGGCGGGGCAAAAACCCCAACGACAACGAGAGCTTTGGCACCCTGGCGGTCACCTACGAACACGGCAAAACCGTCGGCTGGCAGTTTGTGGCCGGTCGTGATTTCTCCCGCCAGTACGCCAGCGACTCGCTGGGCCTGGTCATCAACGAGGCCGCCGCCCGGTACATGGGCCTCGCCAACCCGGTGGGTGAACTGGTCACCTGGAACTGGTGGCAGAACGACAAACCCCCGCTGCATTACCGCATCCTGGGCGTCATCAACGACATGGTAATGGAATCGCCGTATGGGTCGATTGCCCCAACGGTCTTCTTCATCAAAGGACACAACGGTTCCGTAAGCTGGGTCAACATCAGGCTCAATCCGGCGGTAGCCACAAGCGACGCGCTACCCAGGATCGAAGCCGTCTTTAAAAGGCTCATTCCCTCCGTTCCGTTCGAGTACACGTTTGTCGATCAGGATTACGCCGCCAAGTTTGCCGCCGAAGAGCGCATTGGCACTTTGGCTGGCTTCTTTGCTTCGCTGGCGATTCTGATCTCCTGCCTTGGTCTGTTTGGGCTGGCCTCGTTCACGGCGGAGCAACGGACCAAAGAGATCGGTATCCGTAAGGTGTTGGGTGCCTCCGTAGCCAACCTGTGGCAGATGCTCTCGAAAGACTTTGTCGTGCTGGTTGTCGTCGCCTGCCTGATCGCTATTCCTTTCACGTATTACTTCATGAACGGCTGGCTGCAACAGTACACGTACCGCGCGGACCTGTCGTGGTGGATTTTCGTGGTGGCTGTGGTAGGGGCATTGGCTATTACGCTGCTGACGGTGAGTTTCCAGGCCATAAAAGCCGCCCTGATGAACCCCGTGAAGAGTTTGCGGAGTGAGTAAATAATAAAACTATGCTACGGAACTTCGTCAAAATTGCCCTACGGGGACTAGCCAAACAGAAAGGGCACACGCTCATCAATGTAGTGGGCTTGGCACTGGGCATGGCGGTATCAACGCTGATTGTTCTGTGGATTAATGATGAGTTGTTGGTGAATACGTACCACCGGCAGTACAAACGCATTGCGCAGGTGATGCGCAACCGGACCGTCAACGGCGAAACTGACACAAAACAGAACATGCCAATTCCGCTGGCAACGAGCTTGCAAAAAGACTACGGCGACAATTTCAGCCATGTCGTACTAGCGTGGTGGACCACTGGACATACACTAACCGTCAACAAGCAGGCATTCAGCAAAAGCGGGAAGTTCATGACGCCGGGTGCTCCACACATGCTGTCGTTGACAATGCTAAGAGGAAGCCGCGACGGCCTCAACGAGCCTGCCTCCATTCTTCTGTCAGCGTCAGTCGCCAACGCCTTATTCGGCGATGCAGACCCGTTGCACAAGACCCTGACTATAGACAACACCATGACGGTGAACGTGACAGGGGTGTACGAAGACATTCCCGCCGGCAACACCCTGGCCGACGTACAATTCATTGCCCCCTGGAGCCTATACGCCGCCTCGACACCCTGGGTGAATGACTCAAAGGATGACTGGACGCAAACATCGTTTGAGATTTTTGTCGAGCTGGCTCCGCAGGTTAGCCCCGAAGTGGCATCGGCCAAAATCAGGCACCTACTAGCCAAGAGCGGTCATACTGACCCGGCCCAGAAAGCCGAGCTGTTTCTGCATCCCATGTCCCGTTGGCATTTGCATTCTGATTGGCAGAACGGGGTAAACACAGGTGGCCGCATTCAGTTTGTGTGGCTGTTCGGCCTCATCGGCGGGTTTGTGCTGCTGCTGGCTTGCATTAACTTCATGAACCTCAGCACCGCTCGGTCCATTAACCGGGCGAAGGAAGTTGGCATTCGAAAAGCGGTTGGCTCCGGTCGGTTCGAGTTGATGGCTCAGTTTCTGGGCGAATCCTTGCTCGTTGTCTTGCTGGCCTATGCCGCCGCCCTGTTGATCGTCATGCTGGCTATTCCGCTGCTGAACCGAGTGGCCGATAAGCACCTATTCGTTCCCTGGGCATCGCCTCTATTCTGGATTATCGGCATGGGGGTTGTATTGGTCACGGCCCTGTTGGCCGGTGGCTACCCAGCTTTTCATCTGTCGGCCTTTCGGCCCATCGCTGCCCTTAAAGGTGGGGGCTCGCTTCCGCTCGGGTCGGCAACGAGCCTGGCTACAGTACGCCGGGCGTTGGTCGTCATGCAGTTTACGGTATCAATCACGCTGATTATCGGTACGTTGGTGGTGTACCGGCAAATTCAATTCGCCAGAGACCGACCAATCGGCTACAGCCGCGATGGCTTACTCTCTTTGCTGTTGAACGTACCTGACTATGCACTCCATCGCGAGACTGTCCGAACGGAATTACTAAAAACGGGAGCGGTGCTCGACGTTGGTGAGTCAGCGAGTCCACTGACTGAACTCCGCTCAACCAACGGCGGCTTCGATTGGCCGGGGAAAGAGCCAAGTCTCCAGACCAATTTTGGTACGGTCAGTATTACCCACGAGTTTGGCAAAACGGTTGGCTGGCAATTTAAGCAAGGCCGCGATTTCTCTCGGCAGTTGGCTTCTGATTCATTGGGCATCGTCCTGAACGAATCAGCGGCCAATTTCATCGGCCTACAGAATCCGATTGGGCAAACACTAACCTGGCAGGGAAATACCTTCAACGTCCGTTTTCACATCATCGGGGTAATCCGCGATATGGTCATGGACTCGCCCTACGAACCAGCGAAGCCTTCGGTTTTCTTTATATCCCAACAGCCCGGCAAATTTTTAACCATGCGACTCAACCCGCAACGACCCGCCGAGGCATCTATAGAGTCGATCCGGGCGGTGCTAAAAGAACACCTGCCCGAAGCTCCGTTCAACTACACGTATGTTGATGAGGAGTACGGCGCAAAGTTTCGGAGTGAAGAGCGGATTGGGCAGTTGGCTGGCCTCTTTGCCGGGCTGGCTATCGTCATCTCCTGCCTCGGTCTGTTTGGGCTGGCGTCCTTTATGGCCGAGCAACGGACCAAAGAAATTGGCGTTCGCAAGGTGTTGGGCGCGAGCGTCGCCAGCATTGTTGGTTTGCTGTCCAAAGATTTCCTGAAGCTGGTCTTCGTCGCTATCGCCATTGCCACATTCGTCGCCTATGGGTTGATGAGTCATTGGCTTTCGACGTATACGTACCGCACCGACGTATCGTGGTGGCTCTTCGCCATCGCCGGAGCCGGGGCCACTGGCATTGCCCTCCTGACAATTACCTACCAAAGCATCAAGGCCGCAACGGTGAACCCCGTGAAGAGTTTGCGAAGCGAATAAACAACCAACGGTATGTTCTCAACTCATCTAAAAATCAGCCTGCGAACGCTGGCAAAGAACAAGGTCTTTTCGGCCATCAACATCATCGGGCTGGCCGCGGGGCTGTCGTGCTGTATGCTCATCTGCCTCTACATCTACGACGAACTGAGCTACGACACCCACCACCCCGACGTAGCGCAGCTTTACCAGGTCGGAACGGTGTTTGTGCAGCGTGGCGACGAAACCAAAACCGCCGCCACACCCTACCGCCTGGCCGACGCCCTGCAACAGGAATACCCCGAAATAGCCAGCACAACGCGGATCATTAATCTCTTCGGCGACGACAAAACGTTGCTCCGGGCCAACTTACCCGGCAAGACAGCCGTCTTTTATGAGCAAAAAGGCTACCTCGCCGACCCAACGTTCTTCTCGTTTTTTCGCTACGATTTTGTGGAAGGAAACGGTCAGCAGGCCCTGACGAACCCCAACTCGGTGGTACTGTCGGAGACGATCGCACGGAAGCTATTCGGTGGTAAGCCAGCCTTGAACCAGACCGTCCATGTCGAGAGCAATACCAACGGCATTGGCGAGTACACTGTAACGGGCGTGTTCCGAACCGGCAACACCGAAGCGTCGGGCCGACCCAGCCACATCGACGGGCAGTTTTTTCTGTCGTATGCCGGGGGTGGGCTGTCGCAGTACATCAATGGCACCACGGGTCTGGTTGGCAACAACATGTTTTTTACGTACCTGAAGCTGAAGCCCGGCACCGACGCCCGCAAGCTGGAAGCCAAGCTGCCTGCCTTTGTGGAGAAGTACATGCGCAAAGAACTCGCCGCCGCCGGGCGCGACAAACGGCAGTTTCTGACGGCCGTGCGTGACATCCACCTTCACACCGACCTGACGCACAACGTAACGCCCAACGGCAGCCTGACGTACCTGTACATACTGGGGAGCATCGCGCTTTTCACCCTGCTGATTGCCTGCATCAACTTCATGAACCTCAGCACGGCACAGTCGGGCAAGCGGGCGGCGGAAGTGGGCGTCCGAAAAGTGCTGGGAGCCGAACACACGGCGTTGGTGCGGCAGTTTCTGAGCGAGGCCCTGCTGTTTAGCGGGTTGGCGTTTGTGCTGGCCGTAGGGCTGGTAGTGGTGCTCGCTCCGGTGTTCGAGCAAGTGTCGGGCAAGACGTTGTCGTTCTCATGGGGGCAGCGGCTGGGCTTGCTGGGTACGTTCTTCGGCGTTAGTGTGCTCACGGGACTGGTGGCGGGCAGTTACCCGGCGTTCTACCTGTCGTCGTTTCGGCCCATCGCGGTGCTAAAGGGCGGTCCGGGGCAGCGGGGCGGGTCGTTGGCGGCGGTGTCGTTGCGGAAAGGGCTGGTCGTGTTTCAGTTCACGCTGTCGGTCGCGCTGATGATTGCTTCGGTGGTGATCGGGCAGCAGATGAGGTACCTACGCTCGGCGGATCTGGGTTTTGCTTCAGCGCAGCAGGTCGTCATTCCACTCCGTAGCGCACAGGCCAAAGCCAGCTTTCTGGCCCTGAAACAGGCGTTGCTCGGTTCAGCGCAGGTACGCTCGGTAGGGGCTTCAGCCTATTACCCCGGCATTTTCAATCCCGAAGACGCCTCTGTTTACGGAGAAGGGCAAGCAAAAACAACGGCTAAAATCATGAAGATCAACCGCGTCGATGCAGACTTCCTGCAAACGATGGCGATCAAACCCGTGGCGGGGCGGCTCTTCTCGATGGCCTTCATCAGCGATACGACCAATGGCATTATCATCAACGAGCAGGCGGCAAAAGCACTGGGGTATCCATCGGCTCAGGCTGCCATTGGCCGGCAAGCCTTAACGGACTGGGGGCCAAACGGGGCGCGACTTACCATCGTTGGCGTGGTAAAGAATTTTCACTTTGAAGACCTGCACCTGCCTATCACGCCGTTTGCGTTTCTGTTTAATCCGAAGGGCAACTACAACTATGCGGTGGTGAATCTGAAAGCGGGCGAACCGACCTCGGCCCTCGAAGCCCTCACCGCCGCCTGGGCGAAGCTGAACCCCGCCGAGCCGTTCGAGTATGGCTTCCTGGACACCGAATTCCAAAAGAACTACGAAGCCGAAAACCGCCTCTCGACACTCATAGGCTATTTCACGTTCATCGCCATCTTGATTTCATGCCTCGGCCTGTTCGGTCTGGCGTCGTTCAATGTCGAGCAGCGCGTGAAGGAAATCGGTATCCGCAAGGTACTCGGTGCCACTGCCGGCAACGTCGTGTTGCTGTTGAGCAAAGATTTCCTGAAACTGGTGCTGGTTGCCGTGGTGCTGGCTTCGCCGCTGGCTGGGTACGTGATGAACCGCTGGCTATCCGATTTTGCCTACCGCGTTACTGTGGAATGGTGGGTATTTGCCCTGGCGGGCATCCTGGCGGTGGGTATCGCACTCCTGACGATCTCGTT
This sequence comes from Fibrella rubiginis, assembly GCF_017353185.1. Taxonomy (GTDB): domain Bacteria; phylum Bacteroidota; class Bacteroidia; order Cytophagales; family Spirosomataceae; genus Fibrella; species Fibrella rubiginis. The sequence goes on from NZ_JAFMYV010000006.1 coordinate 72,210, forward strand.
TCAGAGCCTCAAAGCTGCCCTGATGAATCCGGTGAAGAGTCTGCGAAGCGAATAAACAACCAACGGTATGCTCTCAAACTATTTTAAGATCGCCTGGCGAAATCTGCGGAAACAGCCAGGCTTTACGCTTATCAACATAATTGGCCTGGCGGCTGGGTTGGTTAGTTTCGCTTTCATAGCGCTATGGGTCAATGATGAACTAAGCTACGACCGTTTTAACCAGCATTATGGTCGTGTTGTACGGTTGCTCAGGCTCGAAACAGCCGAAACCAGCGGCTTGCCTTCGGCACAGACGGGGGCTATAACCGCCCAGGTGTTTAAAGCCAAGTTTGCGGAGATCGAGCATACCGTTCGACTCAGAAAACACGCCGAGGAAATTGTGCACATGGGGCGCACGCAACGGCTGCAGCCCACTATTCTTCTGACGGAACCGTCGTTTTTCTCCGTCTTCAGCTACCGGCTGAGCAAAGGAGACCCTCAGACAGCGCTGCAACGACCATACACAATTGTCCTGACCGAATCAACGGCACGACTTTATTTTGGCGATACTGATCCGATGGGGAAAGTGCTGACGATCAGCATGTACGACAGTACGGGCCGGGGTGCCCAGTACACCGTAACGGGCGTTTGCCCCGATCCGCCCCGCAACGCGCATTTTACGTTTACCATGCTCGGCTCCATAGCCACCGCAGAAGCCGCCCACCCTGAGCTAATCGCCGCCGAGGGCTGGACCGAAACCAAGTTTTACACGTATTTCCTGCTCAGAGAGGGCGTTGATGCTGAAGCGTTTTCTGCCAAAGTAGCCCGGTTCCAGCCCGACGTATCGAACAGGTCAGCCAACGCGGAGCGGGTTGCGCAGCGGTTCATCACGCAGCCACTGGCCGACATCCACCTACGATCTGGGGCCGACAATGAACTGGCACCAACCGGCGACGTGAAGCAGGTCTATATTTTCGCGACCATCGGGCTGTTTATCCTGCTGCTGGCCGGTATCAACTACACCAATCTGGCAACGGCCCGTGCGGCAGACCGGGCCAGGGAAGTAGGCGTAAAAAAAGTAATGGGCGCAACGTTGCCGGAACTGATGACGCAATACCTGACCGAGTCGGTGCTGCTAACGTTGGTCGGGCTGGTGCTTGCTGGCGGGCTGGCCTTTTTACTCCAACCCACCTTTACGGCGCTGACCAACAAGCCTTTATCCGTGTTTTCATCGCCGCTTCTGCTGTTGTTTTTATTGGTCGTTGCCGTGGCGTTGGGCCTACTTTCCGGGTTATATCCCGCGTTGGTGTTGGCTTCTTTTAAGCCGATTCGCGTACTGAGCGGCACGTTCAAGGTCAGCACGGCGGGTAATTGGTCGAGGCAATCATTGGTTGTGGTGCAGTTTGTGGTCAGTTTGCTGCTCATCATCAGCGTCCTTGTCATTCACGCGCAGATGGCGTTTGTGCAACACAAAGACCTCGGCTACGCGAAAGATGCCCTGCTGTTTGTGCGCGTCAACGGTAGCGCCGATGTGATCAACGGATACGCAGCCTTCAGACATGACATCACGGGCAGTCCACTGGTAAACGGGGTTGCTACCTCAAACTCGATGATCGTGAATGGGTTAGACGTGGAGGATGCCCAAACCACCGATGCCCAGGGCAAGCCAATTACGATCAGGGCCGCCCGCCTTCAGATAGATACTGCGTATTTGAGCGTGTATGGCGTGAGGCTGCTGGCGGGTCAGGACGTCGGGAACACCACCGGTAGCGACAGGCAGCGTATTCTGCTGAACGAACAGGCCGTAAAGCAATGCGGTTGGCCCAATGCCTACGCTGCGCTTGGAAAGCCGTTCACCTTAGACGGGCGACCCGGAACCGTGGTGGGCGTGGTACGCGATTTTCACTATAATTCATTGCAGCACGCGATTGAACCCCTGGCGATTTCGCCCAACGCTGGTTATTTCTCCCGAATCTCAATCAGAGTCGATCCCCGGCAGATCAGCCAGAGTGTTGCTTTTCTGAAAGCGAAATGGGCGAGCCATTTCCCCGACGCGCTCTTCGATTACGGCTTTGTAGACAGCGCATTTGACGCGCAATACCAGTCCGAAACACGTTTTGCCACTGTCGTTAACTACTTCTCGCTGTTAGCCTCATTGATTGCCTGCCTGGGTCTATACGGCCTGATTGCCTACGCTACGGTGCAGCGGAGGAAAGAAATTGGTGTTCGTAAAGTACTGGGAGCCAGCGTCGCCAGCGTCGTTGGTTTGCTTTCCAAAGACTTCTTAAAACTGGTGTTCATCGCCATCGTGCTGGCTAGTCCTGTTGCTTGGTACGCGATGAACCGCTGGCTGGAAAGCTTCGCCTACCGCATCGCCATCGGCTGGTGGGTATTCGTCCTGGCGGGTCTGCTGGCGGTGGGAGTGGCATTGCTGACCGTCAGCTTCCAGGCCATAAAAGCCGCCCTGATGAATCCCGTCAAGAGCCTGCGGAGTGAATAACCCATAACTTTTTCGTCTATGAAAACCATCCTATTCACCTTTGCCTGGCTTGTATCATTCGCTATCCAAGCCCAGGACACTAAATACAGTCCCTCGCAGGAATTACGCGGTAGCGGACAACTGGTGCAGGAAACCAAACCAGTTGCGCCTTTCACCGAAATCCAGACGGAACAGTTTCCCGCCAACATAGCCGTCGAGGTGGGCGGCAGTGAATCATCCGTAGACATCAGCCTTGACGACAACCTCCGCCCATTCCTGCGGATCGACCAGCAAGACGGCATTCTGAAACTATCGTTTGCTGAACCATCAGGCAAATCGTTCTGGATCAGCAAGTCAACCATCCGTGTCACCATCCGAACGCGTCGGCTTACCGGATTCAAACACGGCTCTAACAACGACGTGCTGGTGCGGGGCTTGAGCGGGGATCGGTTCGACCTGGTCAATGAAGCCAATGGCAACGTAACGCTGCGCGGCAAAGTCAACACCATCAACGTGGTGAGCGCCGCCAACGGCAACCTGCGGGCCGACGAACTGCTAACGCAAACGGCCAATGTGGTGTCAAGGGCCAACGCCACGCTTCGCATCAACGCACAAGTCGTCAATGAAGTCAACTCAGGGCAGGGGCAGGTAATCAATGTCACCAAACGTACTAAATAAGTTTTCGTCATGTTCAGAAACTACCTCAAAATTGCCTGGCGGAATCTGGTCCGTAACAAGGTGTATTCAGCCATTAATATCGGCGGGTTGGCCGTGGGTATGGCCGTGGCTATGCTCATCGGGTTGTGGGTTTGGGACGAGTTGTCGTTTAACAAACATCACCGGAATTACGACCGGATTGCGCAGGTTAGGGAGCTTGGTATCTCGAAAGATGGAAGACGCTATTCAAACACATCACTGCCTTACCCACTGGCGGCTGAATTGAAAAACAACTATCAACGCTTCTTTAAACACATTCTGATTGCCAACGACCCGTATGAGTACATCCTCACTACCGGCGAGATGAAGCTGACTCAGAAAGGTCAGTTTATTGAAGCGGGCGCGCCTGAAATGCTCACCTTGACGATGCTCAAAGGAACATGGGCCGGACTGGCAGACCCACACTCGATTTTGCTTTCTGCATCGGCAGCCACGGCCTTGTTTGGCAACGAAGACCCAATGGGCAAACCCGTCAACATCAACGCGGATATGGTAGCTAACGTGACGGGCGTTTATCTGGACTTACCCCAGAACTCGGAGTTTCACCCGATAAAATTCTTTGCTCCGTTCAACTTGTGGACGTCGGCAAATCCCTGGGTTAAAGAGCAGCAGTGGAATAACTGGTTTCTTTCCATATATGCTCAGGTTCAGCCGAATACGAACTTCGATCAGATTTCCGCCATCATCAAAAATAGTGAGATCAACCAGATCAAAAACCTGGCAGACGGGCAGGAACAGCTAGCCCGGCAACCGCAAATAGCCCTGCTGCCGATGAGTCGCTGGCATCTGTACGGTAGTTATTATGTAGATGACAATGGGCCGGTACAACTGGTCTGGCTAATTGGTCTGATTGGCGCATTCGTATTGCTGTTAGCGTGCATCAATTTTATGAATCTGAGCACGGCCCGGTCGGTGAAGCGGGCAAAAGAAGTAGGTATTCGTAAAGCCGTCGGTTCGTTGCGCGGGCAATTGGTGAGTCAATTTTTCAGTGAATCCTTTTTGGTTGTTTTACTGGCTTTTGTGTTGTCCTTGTTGCTGGTCGGTGGTTCGTTGCCGTGGTTTAATGACATTGCCGACAAACAACTCACTATTCCCTGGACGACCTCTCTCTTCTGGCTCACGTGCCTTCTGTTTGTGCTGGCAACAGGGTTTGCAGCGGGCAGTTACCCGGCGCTTTATCTCTCTTCGTTTCAACCAGTCAAGGTTCTCAAAGGAGTCGTCATACCGGGGCGTTTTGCGGCCGTTCCCCGAAAGCTTTTGATTGTGTTGCAGTTCACTGTTTCGGTAACGTTGGTCATTGGTACCCTTCTTGTTTACCGGCAGATTCAACACGCTAAAAACCGGCCAATCGGATATGACAAAGCAGGCCTGTTGATGGTCGAGAAGAAAACGGCTGATTTCAACGGCAAGCAAGAGCTACTCCGAAGTGAGTTGAAAAATACGGGCATGGTTGTCGAGGTAGCTGAATCGAGGAGTTCGCCGACTGGCATTACGATGTGGAACGGCGGTTTTTCACAAAAAGGTACTGCTTTCGACTGTCCGAATGGGTGCGGCACCCTGCCCGTTAGCCCCGAATACGGCCAAACGGTGGGCTGGCAATTTGTGGAGGGCCGGGACTTCAGTAAAGCCCTGGCAACTGATTCATCGGGGTTTATAATAAACGAATCATTTGCCAAACTGCTTGGGCTAAAAACACCCGTCGGTAGGCGGGTTACGTGGAGTCCGGGGCATCGCCCGCCAAAAACATACACCGTTTTGGGTGTTGTAAAAGACATGGTTGCTCTGTCGCCCTACACACCAACCATCCCGACTGTCTTCTTTTTAGAAGATAATTACAGTTGGATTAACATCCGGCTCAATCCGGCCATCAGTGCCAGCGAAGCGTTACCCAAAATTGAAGCTGTCTTCAAAAAACTGATCCCGACGGCTCCCTTCGACTACAAATTTGCTGACCAGGAATATGCCGCCAAATTCGCAGCAGAGGAACGTATTGGTACCCTGGCCCTGGTCTTCACTATCCTCGCCATTTTCATTTCCTGTCTGGGCGTATTCGGGCTGGCTTCATTCATGGCCGAGGCCCGCACCAAAGAAATCGGCGTGCGCAAAGTGCTGGGGGCCAGTGTACTGAACCTGTGGGGATTGCTCTCCCAAGACTTTGTGGTGCTGGTCGGGATTGCGGTTGGAATCGCCACGCCCATTGCCTACTACTTTCTGAATAGCTGGCTCCAGAAGTACGACTACCGCACCGAACTGTCGTGGTGGATTTTTGCCGTGTCGGGCGCGGGCGCACTAGCCATCACGTTGTTAACAGTTTCCTTCCAAAGCATCAAAGCCGCCCTGATGAACCCCGTGAAATCATTGCGCAGTGAATAAACGCGTTGAGTGAGGCGGTTGCTGAAGACTCCGCTCAACGCAGGCAAGCCCTAGAACAGACACCCAAACCAATCGTATTGCTGTTTCACAAACGGACGCGTGATTGTCCGAAACTGGACAGTGCCAAAAGCAAAAACCCAGTTTCTGAACTAGAAACTGGGTTTTTGCTTTTGGCATGTACCTTGTATAACCTACTACCAACCAGCAATGGTGTCAAACTCAACCGGTCATGCTCAAGAACTATTTTAAAATCGCCTGGCGGAACTTGGTCCGTAATAAAGCCTTCTCGGCCATCAACATAGCGGGGCTGGCTATCGGGCTGGCTACCTGTTTGCTCATCGGTCTGTTTGTACTGGACGAGCTGAGCTATGACCGCTTTAATGAAAAGGCCGACCGGATAGTGCGGGTGTGGTTTGAGGGTAAGATCCAGGGTAACTCGATGAGCGAGGCCCACGTGATGCCGCCCGTGGCCGCCACCCTCCGCGCCGATTACCCCGACGTGCAGGAGGCTACCCGGCTCCGGCGCATGGGAACGCCCGACATCACCTACGGCCAAAAGACGTTTCGCAACAACGACGTGGCTTTTGTCGATGCCAATTTCTTCCGCGTTTTCACCCTGCCCCTGTTGAAAGGTGATGCCAAAACAGCCCTCACGCAGCCCAACACGGTCATCGTAACCCAGGCTTTTGCCCAAACTTATTTCGGCAGTGCCGACCCGATAGGTAAGGTCATTACGCTGAAAACAGACAACAAACCCTACACCGTCACCGGCCTCATCGACCGGGTGCCATCCAACGCTCACTTTCACTTCGACGTGTTTGCCTCGATGGCGTCGCTACCCGAAGCGGCCAAGTCTGACTGGATGCAGTCGGAGTATTTTACCTACCTGGTGCTGCCCGACGGCTACGATTACCGGCAACTGGAGGCCAAACTGCCGCAGGTGGTTGAGAAGTACATCAGCCCGCAGCTACAACAGGCTATGGGCATGACAATCAGCCAGTTTCGGCAAAAAGGCAACAACCTCAGCCTGCACCTGCAACCCCTTACCGACATCCATCTCCACGGCGATTTTACGGGTGATCTCTCGCCCGTTGGCGACATCCGCTACGTGTACCTGTTTGGGGCCATCGCCCTGTTTATGCTGCTGATTGCCTGCATCAATTTCATGAACCTCAGCACCGCCACGGCCACCAAACGGGCGCGGGAAGTAGGCGTTCGGAAGGTAATGGGGTCGTCGAAATGGGGGCTGGTGAGGCAATTTATGGGCGAGTCGGTCCTGCTGACGGTGGTGTCGCTACTGCTGGCGGTGGGGCTGGTGTGGGCTACGCTGCCTTTTTTCGGGCGGTTGGCGGGCAAAACGCTGTCGCTCGATTTTCTGGCAACGCCCTGGCTCCTGCCGGTATTAATCGGCTTTGGGGGGTTGGTCAGTTTGCTGGCGGGGTTATATCCGTCGGTGGTGCTGGCCTCGTTTAAGCCCGTGTCGGTGTTGAAAGGTGCGGGCAGCCTGGTGGGCACCAAACGGGGCGTTGGCCTGCGGGGTGGGCTGGTGGTGTTCCAGTTTCTGGTCTCCGTCATCCTCATGGTCGGGGCCACGGTGGTGTATCGGCAGTTGCGGTTTATTCAGGACAAAAAGCTGGGCTACGACAAAGAGCAGGTCATTGTGTTGCCCGAAACGGGCTACCTGGGTCAGCAGGAAGCTTTTTTCCGCGATCAGTTGCGTCAGGATTCCCGCATTGCCCACGTCAGCGCGTCGGGGTATCTGCCCGCCGGACCATCCAACAACAACAATTTTACGGTGTACCCCGACGACAAACCCACGCAGGTTGTCCTGACCCTCCGCTACGACATCGACGATCAGTACCTGCCCGCGATGGGGATGCGGATGGTGGCGGGACGCAACTTTTCGCCAGCTTTCGCTACCGATTCGTCGGGGGTCATTCTAAATCAGACTGCAGCGCGGGCACTGGGTCTGGGCCGTAATCCGCTGGGGCACACCATCTCGCGAAACGACAACCGGGGCGGCACACGAACCTATCGGGTCATCGGCGTGGTGCGCGACTTTCATTTCCGGTCGTTGCGTGAGCGCATTTCGCCGCTGGTGATGGTGTTCGACAAAAGCCCCGGTACGCTGATTGTGAAAGCCCGAACCACCGACATAGCCGGTCTGCTGGCCACGATGCAACAACAATGGGCGGCCCTGATGCCCGACCGACCGTTTGCCTATTCGTTTCTAAACGAACGCTACCAGGAAACCTACGTGGCCGAACGCCGCACGGGGCAGATTCTGGGCTTTTTTGCCGGGCTGACCATTTTCGTGGCCTGTCTGGGTCTGTTTGGCCTGGCTACGTTCACCGCCGAGGCCCGGACAAAAGAAATTGGTGTGCGCAAAGTGCTGGGGGCCAGCGTAGCAAGTGTCGTAGCCCTATTGAGCAAAGACTTTCTCAAGCTGGTCCTGATCGCCATTGTCATTGCCTCTCCCCTAGCCTGGTACGCCATGAACCGCTGGCTAGAGGACTTCGCCTACCGGGTTACTATCGAGTGGTGGGTGTTTGCCCTGGCGGGTCTGTCGGCGGTGAGTATTGCCCTGCTCACGGTGAGCTTTCAGAGCATCAAAGCCGCCCTGATGAACCCCGTGAAGAGCCTGCGGAGTGAATAGCACCACGACAAACTTTTGTTACCGTCGTTTGGCCCGAACCATGCTGATCGCCTGCGCGGTCATGCCCAGAAAGGAGGCGATATGGGTGAGCGAAACGCGCTGAAACAGTTCAGGGCGGGTGCGTTGCAGGGTGTCGTAGCGCTGCTCTGTGCTGTGAAAACGCAGCGAAAAACTGTGGTCGCGGAGTTGGATGGCGTATCGCTCAATAAGCAGGCGCCCAACCCGGTCAATAGCCGCAAACTGGTCATATAGTCCCTGAAGGCGGTCATAGTGCACGGCGTAGAGTTCGGTGTCTTCCAGGCAACGAATGGAGTCGGCACTGGGGGTGCGCTGAATGAAGCTGCTGAGCGCCACCACCATCTCGCCGTCCAGTCCCAGAAAGAGCGTGCAGTCGGTGGCCTCTACGGTGGTGTAGACCCGGAGTACACCCCTCCGGATGAAATACAGGTGGTTGGCTACATCACCGGCCTGTAGCAGGTAGTCGCCCCGGCGGTGGGTCTGCTGCACAAACGCATCGCTTATCGCTGCCTGAGCCTCGTCAGTTAACGGTACAAGCCGGGAAAAATAAGCGAGCAGGTCCTGGGGCATTCGTTCTTCAAAAAGTTGAAGGAAAATTAACCCATTCCGGGCTATTCTTGTACTCGATCAAGAATAGCCACTATGAAGACACCTCACGAGCTATTGACTTTTCTGGCCGACATGGCCCACGACGGTAGCATCTTCTTCCGGTTGGTGCTGCCCCTGTACGTGGGCATGATCATCCTTGAATTTGGCATGACCGCCTGGCGAATGCGTCAGAAGCCAGGTGCCTACCGATGGAGCCACCGCGACGGTTGGACCAACGTGGCTGTATCATCTATGAACATGACCTACGACGTGGTCATTGGCATTCTGCTGCCGTTTGGCCTCTATTACCTGCTCTACACGCAGTACCGGCTGTTTACCCTGCCTTCCAGCGTATGGGGCTGGGTGGCGGCTTTCCTAATCCATGACCTGATCTATTATGTCGACCACCGGATTTCGCACCGTACGGGCCTGTTTTGGGCGTTTCATTCCGTGCACCATTCCTCGCAGGAGTACAATGTTACGGTAGCCGCACGGGGCTTTTTTCTGAATGGCACCCTGACCATGCCGCTGTATTACCTGATGCCCATCCTGGGTATGTCGCCATTCATGATTCTGGTCGTGAACGTGGTGGCGAGCCTGTTTGGCATTTTCAACCATACCCGGCTGGTCAAGCGCATGGGGTGGCTGGAATATGTGCTCTGTACGCCGTCTAACCACCGCGTCCACCACGGCACCGACGCCAAATACCTGGATCGTAACTACGGACAGGTGTTTATCATCTGGGATTATCTGTTTGGCAGCTATCAACGGGAGGAAGAAGAACCTACCTACGGCCTTACCACCCAGTTGCAGACCAACAATCCGTTTGCCATTCAGTGGGCCGGTATTCGCTGGTTATGGCAGCAGATGAAAACGGCCCACCGCCTGTCTGACAAGCTGCGCTACCTCTGGATGCCCCCCGGCTGGCGACATGATGGTCCCGGCCAAACCGCCGAAGAAATCCGCGCCCGCACCACTCAGCCGCAGAACGTTGCGCTGACCACATCCTGACTGTCTATACACCCAGGAGCAGCGTACAGCATCGGATAGTCCTGTCCATTTCCGGACAGGATCTGTTCACAAAAAGATCGTTTCAAGTTCAGAGACGGACTTTTTGTACTGTGGCACGGGCATTGAAACGATGTGCCTGACCGGTCTGATCTACCCCGCTGCCCTATGCTCACAAACTACCTGAAAATCGCCTGGCGAAACCTGTGGAAACACAAGCTGTTTTCGTTTATCAACATCTTCGGGCTGGCGTCGGGAATGCTGGTGTGTCTGCTGGCTATGATCGACATCAAAGGTGCGTTCGACTACGACTCGTTTCACCCAAACCGCGCCCGAACGTACCGCATCATTACTGACGCGACAACCAACACCAATGACCTACGGAGCTATGCCACTACACCCCCGCCCGTAGCCAACACCCTGAAACAAAACTACCCGTTTGTAGAGGCCGTTACCCGCGTTATCCGCAGCTACGGCGAAGTGACAGCCAATCGCAAACAGCTACCCGTCGTTTTCAGCCTGGTCGATCCGGGATTTTTTCAGGTCTTCGGTTTTAGGCTAACGATGGGCCAGGCAGCGATAGCACCACAGACCGTTGTGCTCACGCAGGAAACAGCCCGGCGGTTCTTCGGCACGGCCAACCCCGTCGGGAAACTCATGCAACATTCGGCGTTTGGCGCGCTGACCATAACGGGTGTCTTTGCCCCAAACCCCACCAAATCCCACCTCGATTTCGACATGGTCGTGTCGACGGCCACCCTCTCCAGCCCAGACTGGCAACGAACACTAGGCAACTGGAGCGATTATGGCAACCCCTACACACGCACCTATACTTATGTGCTGCTGAAGCCCGGTACACGGGCCGAAACGCTTAACAAAGTGTTGCCCGAACTGGCCAGCCGAGCCACGAAGGGATTGCGCTTTGCCAATGAAAAAGGCTATACCCTGCGCAGTCAGGCCCTCACGCAACTGTCGCCGCCACGCGAAGGCCTGGAGAACTCGACCTATGAACCCACGGCCGGAAAGCTGGCAACAGAGTTTGGTATTGGGCTGCTCACCCTGTTGCTGGCGGTATTCAACTACGTTAACCTCACCCTTGCCCGGTCGCTGAGCCGCGCCCGTGAGGTGGGCATCCGCAAAGTGGCAGGAGCGCTGCGCTGGCAGCTGATGGGGCAGTTCATGGCCGAGTCCGTTATCCTGTCGGTTGGCGGGCTGGGCCTGGCCTATGTTATGCTTCAGTTTGTGAAGGCTATGCCCTTTGTGCAGCAATGGCTCATCGGCGGTGTACAGTGGGAACGTGACGGCAGGGTGTGGCTGGTGTTTGTGCTGTTTAGCGTGGTGGCGGGCCTGCTGGCGGGGCTGCTGCCCGCACGGGTGCTGTCGGGGTTTGAACCTGCGCAGGTGTTACGAAGCCAAACCGGCCTGCGGGTGTTTCGGGGCATCAGCCTCCGTAAATCGCTGATTGTGATTCAGTTTTCTATCTCGCTGCTGGCTATGATCGTGCTGCTGGCCATGGCGCGGCAACAGCACTTTATGAGTACCACCAGCTATGGTTTTGAGCGTAAAGGTGTACTGACGATTGCCCTCAACGGCCTGCCGCCGAGCCAGTTAACCGACGAGATAAGCCGACTGGCCGGAGTGGCCCGTGTAGCCCCTACCTCAGCTCTCTTCGGTTCGCACGGTGATAACTGGCAGTTGGTCCGGCGGCAACGAACCGGGGGCGATTCGGCGGGGGTAGACATTTTTTCGGCCAATGCCAATCTGGTGCCCACTATAGGGCTGAATCTGCTGGCGGGACAGAATCTGCCCGTTTCAACATCCGACTCGGCCGGGCGGTTTGTCCTGATCAATGAAGAAGCCATGCGGACCTTCAACCTGGGCGACCCCGCTGCTGCCGTTGGGCAACTCCTTTGGCTCAATGACAGCACCAATGTGCGGGTGGCGGGGGTGTTGAAAGACTTCCATTTCGCGTCGATGGCCATGAAAATCAGGCCTATGATGCTCCACTATCAGCCCAGCGCCTTTCGGTACCTCAACGTGGCCATTACGGGTGGCAACCCCAAGGCCGTTTGCGCCGACATTGCCCGTATCTGGAAACGCCTGAATCCCTACGAACCCTTTGCCGGGATGTGGTATGACGAGTTTCTGCGCAATCGCCACAGCCACACCGACGACATCAATTTCATGGGTCTGCTTATTGGGCTGGCCGTATCAATTGCCTGTCTGGGCCTGCTGGGCATGGTTACCTACACCACCGCGGTGCGGACCAAAGAAGTGGGCGTTCGGAAAGTGATGGGGGCCAGCGTGGGGCAGGTTGTCTGGCTGCTGTCGTGGAGCTTTTTGCGGCTGCTACTGCTGGCGGGCGCCATTGCGTTGCCACTGGGCTACCTGGCGGGCAGTTTTTTCCTGATGAACTTCGCCTACCATATCACGCTGGGTATCGGCACGTTGGGTCTTTGCTTCGGCACGATGCTGCTACTGGGTGGGCTGACCATCGGTTGGCGAACCTACCGGGCTGCCGCGGTCAATCCCGTAGTCAGTCTGCGATCAGAGTAGGTTCTGGTAGATGAACAAAGCAACAGGGGTTGAGCCGGCTTTCTGGCCGGCTCAACCCCTGTTGCTGCCCTGGTTGTAGCCAACGCTGGAAAGCTACTTCGTTTTGGTTGCCAGCAGTTCGTCCAGACCTTCCATAGCCATGGTCAATCCTTCCTTCATTCCCATCTTGAGGCTCGCCTCCAGCTGAGCCAGATCGGCATAGGTTACCCGGTTGGTTACCAGTGTTTTGCCATCTTTCTGGACGAACGTAATGTCCATTGTCGAGACAGGCATTTGGGGGTTAACGGTGCCGCTGGCATCGGTAAAGGCATCCTGCGCCGTAAACCGCCGTTGAGGCTCAATGGTCAGGTAACTCATTTTGCCCCAGTGTTCTTCGCCCTGTGGCCCCACCATGGCGTAGTGCCAGTGGCCCCCTTCGCTGAAATTCATCGACTTGGTTCGGGCTTGCCAAGGTTTCGGTGCCCACCACTGATCGAGCATGTCGCTGTTGGTGTATGCATCCCATACCAGGGGCAGTTCGGCGGCAAATTCCCGCTTAACGGTGATCGAGTGATTCGCCCGATCTACTGAAAAATCCATCATCAAATCGCTCTTCATTTGTTATCCTGTTTTTTGGTTGATAATACACGGTCAAGCTGAGCAAACCGGTCTTCCCACAGCCCTCTGAACGTATCGAGCCAGGTGTCGATTTCCTTCATGTGAGTGGGATCACACTGGTAATAAATCTCCCTGCCCTGTTGCTTCTGTTTAATCAGGCCACATTCGGTTAGTACCTGAATGTGTTTCGACACCGCCTGTCGGCTCGTGGCGAAGTGCTCAGCCAGGGCAGTTGGCGTCAGCGCCTGTAGGGCAATGAGGCTTAAAATAGCTCGCCGGGTGGGGTCAGCAATAGCCTGGAATACATCTCGTCTCATGAGTCAATCGAATTAGTTGCGCAACCGAATGATTGCAAATATACGCGCAATCACTTGGTTGCGCAACTCTTTTTTGGTTTTTGATATCAATAGCAAAGCAGGCAATTGATTGTCTAAGGAGTAAGGGTATTTGGGCGCATCAACAGACCGGGTGTTACCTGCCGCACCTTCTTTGTTGCCGTACCATTCCGGACGGTTCGTTGTCCGGAATTGGACAACGAGCGTTTTGACGAGGGCCATTTCCAGCTTAAAAACGGGCCTTTCATAGTTTGGCATGTACCTTGTATAACATACTACCAACAAGCAAACTGGTAAACGATACAGGTCATGTTCACGAACTATGTCAAAATCGCCTGGCGCACCCTGCGCAAGCAGGGCGGTTACACCGCCATCAATGTGATTGGGTTAGCCCTTGGCCTGGCCTGCTGCCTGCTCATTACGCTATACGTAGTCGATGAGCTAAGCTACGACCGCTTCAACGCCAAGGCTGACCGCATCTACCGCCTCCACTCCGACATTAAGTTTGGCGGCGAGGTGATGAACATGGCCGTTACGCCCGACCCACTGGGGCCAACGCTCAAACAGGATTACCCGCAGGTAGAACAGTTCACGCGGCTGCATCAGCAAGGCACGTGGTCTGTAAGTCAGGCGGGTACCACGAGCGTAATTCGGGAAGACAACATCACCTTTGCCGACTCCACCGTATTCGATGTCTTTACGCTGCCACTCCTGGCCGGCCGGTACGCCGGAGCGGACCCAAAGCGGGCGCTGGCGCAGCCCAACTCGGTGGTCATCAGCGAGGCGGCGGCTACCCGGCACTTCGGCAGTCAAAACCCGATAGGTCAGACTCTGCTCTTCAACAAGATGCCTTACAAGGTAACGGCTCTGATGCGCGACATGCCCACCAACAGCCACTTCCGGGCAGATTTTCTGCTGGCCATGAGCAGCGACGACTATCAGTGGGGCCAATGGGTGAGCAACAACCACCATACTTACGTGGTGCTTAGGCCCGGTGTTGATGCCGACGCGTTCGCCCGGAACCTCGACGCTGTGGCTGAAAAGTACGTAGGGCCGCAGATACTGTCGTTTCTGGGGTCAACCATGGCGCAGTTCCGGCAGGCCAACAACCGGTTTGCGTTTACTATGATGCCCCTGACCGACATTCATCTGCATTCAAAACAGACCATTCAGCTGGCTCCCGTTGGCGACATTCGCTACGTCTATATTTTCTCGGCCGTAGCCCTGTTTATTCTGCTCATTGCGGGCATCAACTTCATGAACCTGGCCACGGCCCGGTCGGCCAACCGGGCCAAGGAGGTGGGCGTCCGCAAGGTGCTGGGGTCGGGACAGGGGCAGCTTCTGAATCAGTTCATGACCGAATCGGTACTGACTACGGCAATGGCTATGCTCCTGGCCGTTGGACTGGTGGCTGCGGCACTGCCCCTATTCAACGACATTGCCGCCAAACAACTGACATTCAGGCGACTAATTACACCTTTCTGGTTAGTGATGTTGCCAGTAGTACCGCTGGTGGTGGGGTTGCTGGCAGGGGTCTATCCGGCCATTTTCCTGTCGTCATACCGGCCCATTGCCGTGCTGAAGGGCAAGATAATAGCCCGTTCGGGCGGGGCGTTGCTGAGCAGTGCGCGGCTACGAAGCGGGCTGGTGGTGTTCCAGTTTATGATGTCGGTGCTGCTCATCATCGGCACCATCGTGGTCTACCGGCAGATGCGCTACATTCAGACCAAAAACCTGGGGTTCAACCGCGAGCAGATGCTGGTGGTGAACGGAACCGACGGCCTTGGCAAGCAAACCGAAACGTTCCGGCAGGTGGTGTTGCAGCTACCCGGCGTGGTCAACGGAACGGTGTCGGGCTATTTACCCACCCCATCTAACCGGAGCAATACGTCGTTTTTCCCGGAGGGACAAATTGAGCCACAGAAGGCCGTGAGTATGCAGAACTGGAGCGTCGATTACGACTATGTAAAGACGATGGGGATGCAATTGGTGCAGGGCCGCGACTTTTCGCGGTCATTCGGGGCCGACTCCTCTGGCATTATCCTGAACGAAACGGCGGCGAAGCTCTTTGGCGGCAAGGCCATCATCGGCAAACGCATTGCAGTCTATGCCGACGTGGTAAACAAGCTCACCAAATCCTACACGGTAATCGGGGTAGTCAAGAATTTTAATTACGAATCGCTGCGGCAGGAAGTGGGGGCACTGGCCCTGATACTTCAGGGCAGCACCGGGTCGATCTCGTTCCGGCTCAACGGGAGCAGCAACGTGGCGGCATTGGTAAGCCAGATCGAGGCCAACTGGAAGCGGCTGGCACCGGGGCAGGCTTTCAGCTATGCCTTCCTCGACGATAACTTCGACCAGATGTACCGCACCGAACAGCGTGTGGGTACGCTCACGCTGGTTTTTTCAGTCCTGGCCGTCCTCATTGCCTGCCTGGGGTTGTTTGGTCTGGCTGCGTATACCGCCGAGCAACGTACCAAAGAGATTGGTGTTCGTAAAGTGCTGGGGGCCAGCGTAACCAGTGTGGTAGCCCTGCTCTCGCAGGACTTCCTGAAACTGGTTCTAATCGCTATTGTCATTGCCTCGCCCGTTGCCTGGTGGGCCATGCACCGCTGGCTGGCCGACTTCGCCTACCGGGTCGACATTGAGTGGTGGGTCTTCGCTCTGGCGGGTGTGCTGGCCGTAGGCATTGCCCTGCTCACGGTGAGCGTCCAGAGCATCAAAGCCGCCCTGGTAAACCCGGTGAAGTCATTACGAAGCGAATAAGGAAGCGTTGCCGCACCGGCGAACAGGCCCCTATCATCACCAACCGCCGGACAACTGGTTGTCCACTTTCGGACAGGTCAGTTAGGTAAAAACCCGTTTCTGTGTCAGAAACGGGTTTTGCGCACCGTGGCACATCCATTGACATGTTGTTGATATACACCGACTTTCTGAACGCCCCTCCTACATATGCTACGCAACTACTTTACCATCACCCTGCGGAACCTGCGCCGCAACACGGTTTATTCAGCTATCAACATCGGCGGGCTGGCACTGGGCATCGCGGCGTTTCTGCTCATTTTTGAATTCATCGCCTCGGAATGGACCGCCAACCGGTTTCATACACACTACGATACCCTCTACCGGGTCATCATCAGCGAACCAACCAAAGACCCCGACTATTCATTTCCGGGGGGCGTGGGACCGTTGCTAAAAGAGCAGGTCGGCGGCATTGATCAGGTGGTGCGCGTGGCCGACTACATTGCGGCGGGGGTACTGACCACCACCGGGCCAAAGCCGCAGGTAGTCCGCGAACAGCAACTGCTGTTTTCCGACGCCGATTTTTTCCGGGCCTTCACCTTTCCGTTCCAATCGGGCACCAACACGCTCGATCAGCCCCAGACGATGGCCCTGTCGCAAACCCTGGCCCGCAAACTGTTCGGCCTGGCAGAGGCCGTGGGCAAGACCATCACCGTCAGCAACCAGTTTGGCAACACGCTCTACACCGTCACGGGTGTCTTTGCCGACATGCCTGTCACCTCTGACCTACAGGCGCAGGCTGTGCTGGCCCTCTCGACGCTGAATGCTGCCGCCAACCGTAGCGGTAATGACTGGGCCGACCCCACCAAACTGGAGAACAGTTTCACCAACCTTTACCTGAATCTTAACCCTAAAACGAACGCAGCGGCGTTTGAACGGCAATTAACCAGTTTGGGGAGGCAGCTAAACCCGGTCAATAAAACCCAGACGGTGCATCTGCAACCGTTCCGGGAGTTGCACCTGGCGCCGTCGTTTACGTACCCCTTCCAGACGTTTGGGAGTCTGGTGCTGGTGGTGGCGCTGGCAGGTATCTCGCTGCTGGTGTTGCTTATTGCCTGGGTCAATTACGTCAACCTGGCCACGGCGCAGGCGATGACTAAAACCAGGGAGGTGGGCATCCGGCGGCTGATTGGTGGCCGACGAAGTCAGTTGATGAGCCAGTTTCTGACCGAAACCGTGTTGTTCAGCGTCGTCAGCGTGGGGCTGGGGCTACTGCTGGCCGTTAGTTTACAGCCTGTTTTTAACGGTTTCGTGCAGAAAGAACTGTCGCTGAGCATCTTTAGCCAGTCGGGTTTCTGGGCTGGGCTGCTGGGGGTGGTGCTCGGTACGGCTGCTATGGCGGGGACCTACGTAGCCTACACGCTCAGTTCGGCCCAACCCCTGGCTGCGCTGACGGCCCGCCCGGCTCAGGCCACCGGCGGGTTACCCCTGCGGCAGATGCTGGTGGTGTTTCAGTTTGGCATCTCGGTTGTGTTTATCATTGTCACGCTGGTCATGTACCGGCAGATCTCGTTTATGCAGACGGGCCGGTTGGGCCTCAACCTGGATCAGTTGCTGGTGCTGGTGGGGCCAACCGTAGCCACCGACGCCCAGGGCGACAAAAACAGCGCGTTCAAGCAGGAACTGGCCCGGCTGCCCTTTGTGCAGAAAGTGGCGGGGTCCAACAACGTGCCGGGGGCCGGGTACAACTTTGGCACGGCGGGCATTACCAGGCTAAACCCCGCCCCCGGCGATGACAAAAAAAATTACCAGATGTTCATCGCCGATCACCGCTTTTTCGACACCTACGGGATCGGCCTGGTGCAGGGACGGCCCTTTACGGAAGCCGAAGCCAACGCCAGCTGGAACAACGCCCCCCGCGTAGCGGTGAACGAACGCGCCGCCCGGCAGTTGGGCTACGACCCCAAACAACCCGTGGCCGGGAAAAAGCTGCTTTTTTACGGCAAATCCTACGACATTGTGGCGGTGGTAAAAGACTACCACCATCTGTCGATGCGGGAGGCCATTGCACCTGTCATTTATCTGCCGTCGGTGGGCTATGCGTATTTCACCATTCAGCTCGACACCCGCGATATGTCTGCCAGGATCGCGACGCTGGAGAAGCTCTATAAACAAACGTTTCCGGGCAACCCATTCGAGTATCATTTTGCCAGCGAGGTGTATAACAGTCAGTTTCAGCGTGAACGGCAGTTGAGCCGACTGTTTGTGGCGGCATCGCTGCTGGCCATTTTCATTGCCTGTCTGGGCATTTTCGGCTTAGCGGCGTTTGCCGCTCAACAGCGCACGAAAGAAATTGGCGTGCGTAAAGTACTGGGGGCCAGCGTAGTCAGTATCGCCGCGCTGCTGAGCAAAGATTTTCTTCGGCTGGTTGTCATCGCCCTGATTATCGCCTCGCCGCTGGCCTGGTATGCCATGCGCCGCTGGCTGGCCGACTTCGCCTACCGGGTCGACATCGAGTGGTGGGTCTTCGCCCTGGCCGGGGCGCTGGCCGTAGGCATTGCCCTGCTCACGGTGAGCGTCCAGAGTATCAAAGCCGCCCTGGTAAATCCCGTCAAGAGTTTACGAAGCGAATAACCTCAACGCATAATATCATGAAAAAGCTACTCATTTTTCTGCTGCTGACCCTCGGTGTAGCAGCTATGGCCCGCCCGGCAGACCAACCCGCCCAGCGCACCCGGATTGTTCAGAATGACAACACGCTTACAATTCAGATTGACCGGACAAACAGACCTCAACCCATTCATTATCAGCAAACATTCAACGTGGCTGATATGAACTGGATAGAAAAAGACCTGCTTAAATTCCGTGTTTTCGCCAGTCAGGGCCTGGTGGTGCCTTTCCAGGAAGTAGCCGACCTGGTAGTGCTGTTGGTGGGTATACTGGCGCTGGCGGGTACGCTATTGATTGTCAGCTACCAGGCCTCGAAACGACCCACGCTGGACCTTACGTCTCCCGACCCCGGCACCACTCTCTCTGCGCTGCCCCCCAGAAGCTAACCTCTTCGCACCATGTTTCGCAGTTACGTTAACATCGCCCTTCGCAATCTCTGGAAAAACCGGGGTTATGCAATCATCAATGTGGTGGGGCTGGCTACGGCCTTCTGTATCTGCACGTTTCTGTTCCTGACAGCCTACCTGCACCTGACGTACGACTCGTTTCACGAGGATGGCGACCGCATTTTTCAGACGTATAGCTTTACCAACAACCCCGAAAAAGCCACCAAACGGGGTGCTATGCCCCTGCCATTTGCCCCCGCCCTCAAAGCAGATTACCCCGAACTGGAAGCCGTTACCCGCGTGATGACAGGGCGTAAAAGTCTGGTCGAAGCCAACGGCAAATACCTCGATAAGCTAATCAACTACACTGACCCCGATTTCCTGCGTGTGTTTTCGTTTCCGCTGCTGTCGGGCAATCGGGCATCGGCCCTGCGTGAGCTGAGCAGCGTGGTCATCAGTCAAAACATGGCGCATGACCTGTTTGGCACCGCCAACCCGGTGGGAAAACGGCTGCGTATTGGCACTGACGGCGACCTGAAAGACTACATGGTAACGGGCATCATCAGCAACGCACCCGATAACTCATCCATCCAGTATGATGCACTCGTCCGGATTGAAAACGCGCCCAATTACCAGCGCAGCAAAGGCAACTGGAGCGACGGTTCGCACGCTGTTTTCGTAAAATTACCCCTCCACGTCGCGCAGGGTACATTTGAGGAACGCCTGAAAACATTCGCTAAAAAATATTACCCCGGCACCATCAACGAATTGATCAAAAAGAAGGCCCGGCCCGATGAACGCGGTGACCTGTTTGCCGTGCGCCTGCAACAACTGTCGGACGTGCATTTCAACCGGGAAATTTCCGATAATAGAGGCACGCCCGTTGTGGCTATCTATGTCATTCTGGGCATGGCCGTTTTCATTCTGCTCATTGCCTGCATCAACTTCATCAACCTGAGCATTGCCCGGTCATTCACACGGGCGCGGGAGGTGGGCGTACGCAAATCGCTGGGGGCGCTCAGGCGCGGGTTGTTCATCCAGATTTGGGGCGAATCGGCCCTGATTTGCGTCATCGGGTTTCTGGCTGGTTCCGGGCTAGCCTATGGATTGATGCCCGCTTTCAACGCGGCATTCGGGTCGAGGCTCAACCTGACCAACGCCTTTCAGCCCGGCTTCATTGGGCTGAATCTGGTACTGATTGTGGTGGTTACGCTGGTGGCGGGCGGCTATCCCGCCGCGCAGATGGCCGGGTTCAATACGGTCTCGGTGCTGAAAGGCCAGATCACCACTAAACGACCCGGCACCCTGCGCAACGCCCTCATTGTCACACAGTTTACACTAGCCTGCCTGCTGGCTTGCTGTACCGTCATTGCCTACCAGCAGGTCAATCATTTACGCCAAAGCCCCGTTGGTTTCGATAAAGAGCAGGTGATCAGTATTCCGGTGGGTGCGCAGGCCAATGGCCGACAGGTGCTGCAACGGCTACGCAATACGTTCGCCAGTGACCCGGCTATCGTGTCTATTACAGGAACGAGCGTGAATTTAGGCAGAGGCCGGGATCATGTTTCGTCGCGCAGCACGTGGGGTTTCAGTTACAAAGGCAGGCAGGTATCGGCTGACATCCTGCTCGTTGATTTCGACTACCTTAAAACGCTGCATATCAAACCACTGGCTGGCCGGGACTTCGACCGGGCCTATGCTTCCGACTCCGTCGACCGGGTACTGATTACACAGTCGCTGGCCAGAATGATGGGCGAGAAAAACCCAGTTGGTATACTCCTTGGCGACGATGACGACACGACCGGCACCAAATCGCAGGTAATCGGCGTCGTACCTGATTTTCATCTCTATTCGGTTGCCGACGAAGCCAAACCGATTATAATGCACCTGTCGGGCAGCGAACCTATTCACTACATCTTTGTCCGGGTGACGCCGCAGAGCCTGGCGGGGTCGATGGAGAAGGTCAAGAAAGCATGGACCAGAGCCGCACCCCAGGTCGAATTTATCGGCACGTTTCTGGACGAAAACGTCGATGCTTGGTATCAGAATGAAGAACATCTTTCGCAGGTGCTTAGTCTGGCGTCGGGTGTTGCCATCCTGTTGTCGTGCATCGGCCTGTTTGCCATTGCCCTGCTGATGATGGAGCAGCGCACGAAGGAAATCGGGGTGCGCAAAGTGCTGGGGGCCAGCATTACCGGTATCGTGCTGCTACTCTCGCGCGATTTTGTCAGACTGGTCCTGATTGCTCTGTGCATTGCCCTGCCGCTGGCGTGGTATGGTATGCAACAGTGGTTAGCTAATTACTCGTCCAGAATCACGATCAGCGCGTGGGTATTTGTGGCCGTGGGCATAGCCGCCATCCTGATTGCCCTATTGACGGTCAGCTATCAGGCCACCCGCGCCGCGCTGATGAACCCGGTGAAATCATTGCGGAGTGAGTAGGCAGTCAACCTGCACGGTAGTATCCGTCAACAGGCAAGCCTGATTCCAATAGGCTGATTCATCGCCGGACAATTGGTTGTCCACTTTCGGACAGGTGCGTTGCCCCAAAGCTCGTTTCTGACACATCAGCGGGCCTTTTTTGTCCTGGCACGGCCATTGTCCAGCTACGCTGGTATACCGTGCGCCACTGATCGATCCGTTCCTGCTACCTTTCTCATGTTTACGAACTACCTCAAAATTGCCTGGCGAAATCTGGTCCGCAACAAGGCCAATACGGTCATCAACGTCTTTGGCCTTACCGTGGGGCTGAGTTCGTGCCTGCTCATTGGACTATACATTCAGCATGAGCTAAGTTTCGACACGTTCCAGCAGAAAGGCAATCGCATTGTCCGGCTCATCATGGAATACCGGTTTGATGGCAGCCAGGAGTCCAGTCAGGGCAATTTCACCAGCACCTACGTGGCACCCGTCTTTGTGCACACGTTTCCCGAAGTACAGTCGGCAGTGCGGATGACGAGCAGTGCCGTCACCGTTCGCTATGAAGACAAGCTCGTGCGCGAACCGAATTTCATGTTTGCCGACTCCACCTTTTTCGACCTCTTTGCGGCGCAATTCAAGCTGGGCAACCCCCGCAAGGCTCTCGACGGCCCCAACAAGGTTATCCTGACCGAAACGACGGCTAAAAAATACTTTGGCACTGACAACCCGGTCGGCAAAATCCTGCTCATCGGCAGCGATAGCACCGCCTACCAGATCACGGGCCTTGTGGCCGACTACCCCACCAACTCGCAGATCAAGTTCGATTTTCTGGCGTCGTTTTCCTCACTCAAAGCCAATCAGGAACAGACGTATTTCAATGCCAACTACACCACCTATCTGCTCCTGAAAAACGAGGGTTCGCTGGCCACGCTGGCACCCAAAATTACGCCGTTCATGAAAAAAGAAATGGCGGGGTCTGGGGCGTTTATCACCTTCCACCCGGAGCCGTTTTCGCGTATTCACCTTCATTCCAACTACGACGCGTTCGTACTCAACACCACTATCACCTACCTCTACATCCTGTCGGCGGTGGCGCTGCTAATTCTCCTGATCGTGGGCTGTACCTACATCAACCTCAGCACGGCGCGATCGCTGGAACGGGCGCGGGAAGTGGGTATCCGGAAAGTGGCCGGTGCCCGCAAAGCGCAGCTCTTCTGGCAATACATTGGCGAGTCGGGTATGGTGTGTCTGGTTGCCCTGTTGCTCAGCCTGGTGGTGGTGCTCGTGGCGCTGCCTGCGTTCAGCAACCTGACCCAGGTGTCGCTAACGGCCCGGACGCTGTTTTCGCCCTACTTCCTGTTGTTTGCCCTGCTCATAACGGTTGCCATGAGCCTGCTGGCGGGGAGCTACCCGGCGCTGGTGCTCACCAGTTTTCAACCCATTCAGGTGTTGAAAGGCCTGTTCAAGCACTCAGGAGCGGGCCGAACGATGCAACAGTCGTTGATCGTTTTTCAATTTTCTATTTCCATTGCCCTGCTGGTGGGTACGTTCATTATTCAAAAACAGCTGGCCTTCATTCAGCAAAAAAAGCTCGGCTATGACCGTGAACACGTACTCGTTTTGCCCATCAGCCAGCGGATGGTGAGCAACCTGTCGGCCATTAAACAGGAACTGAAAACAAACCCCGATGTGCTGAGTGCTTCGCGTTGCGTGAGTACGCCCGTAAGCATTGTAGGCGGCTATAACATGCGGTCGGCCACGATGTCTGAAAAAGCGCAGATGGGCGTAACGGCCAATCCGGTCGACGAAGATTACATCAAAACAACTGGTTTACAACTGGTTGCGGGCGAAAGCATTAGCGAGCAGGATGTAAAAGACATACGCCTGGCCGATGAAAAGACGCCCAGACAATACCATTTTGTTCTGAACGAAAGCGCGGCCAAAAAACTGGGCTGGACACCCCAGCAGGCCATTGGGCAACGCATGTTTCTCGACAACTCGCGGCCGGGTGTGGTAAAGGGCGTGGTGCGCGATTTCCATTTTGAATCCCTGCACGCGGCCATCAAACCACTGGTGTTGTTTCCCGAAGACTACGGTCGGCAACTGCTGGTGAAGGTCAGTGGTCGCAACCTGCCGCAGACCATCGCTTTTGTTGAAACCAAATGGAAGCAACTGGCGCCCTACCTGCCATTTGAGTACCGTTTCCTGGACGACGATTACACCAAACTCTACCAGTCGGAACAGCAACTCGGCACGGTGATGGACCTCTTTGCGGGCATTGCCCTGGTACTAACGTGTCTGGGTCTGCTGGGACTGTCGGCCTATGTCGTGCAGCAGCGGACGAAGGAGATTGGCGTGCGCAAAGTACTGGGTGCCAGCGTAGCCAGCATCGTCTCGCTACTCAGCCGTGACTTCCTCAAACTGGTTATTGTGTCTGTTATCCTTGCCTCGCCCGTGGCGTGGTGGGCCATGAATAGGTGGCTCAATGACTTCGCCTACAAGATCGACATCGAGTGGTGGTTCTTTGCCGTGGCAGGCCTGCTGGCCGTAGGTATTGCCCTGCTGACGGTAAGTTTCCAAAGCATCAGAGCCGCCCTGATGAACCCCGTCAAGAGCCTGCGAAGCGAATAGCTTAGTACGGCGCGGGGCGGCCTCCAGATCTGGAGGCCGCCCCGCGCCGTACTAAGCTATCTAGTTAATCTACTGCACTTTAGCCAACCACAACGAGGCATTGATGTGTAAGGCCGGGTGCGACGTAAAGCCCGATGGCGAATCACCCGACCAGCCATTGAACAGGCTGTCGTTGGGGTCGCCGGTGCCATCATCGCAGGGTGAGCTGTCGCCGATGAAAACTACCCGCCCCGTACCGTAGGTGGCCAGCAGGGCCATCACGTTGCTGGTGCTGCCCACCGTGCCGCTCATCCGCCAAAAGAGGCCCTGCACACTTGTATTGCTGGTGGGATAAAGCGTGGCCGTGCTGCCGTTATAGAAAGCCAGTTTCGAGGCTGTACCCGCCACACCATTCAGTACTTTCTGAGCATTGGCGTTGCTGCCCGTGTAAACGTTTGTCGTGGGCTTTTCGCTGATGTCGACGTAATCGACGTTGAAACCAAACGGCTTGTTATTGTTAATGCCATTGTTGGTCATCAGGTCGTTCCAGACACGGGGCGAATCGTAGCCATCGCCGTCGCGGTCAGAGGGGTTGTAGCCATTGGCATCTGTACCGGCAGTGGTGGCGGCGGTGTGGTCGGCAACCATCATCAGGCCCCCGCCATTAGCCACAAAATTCATGATCGCCGTCTTCTCCGAAGCAGTAAACAACCGGTTGGGTTCGATAACCACAAATACGGCGTAGTTGCTCAGATCCTGCGGGTTAGCCGTGTTGCCGTAGGTGATGGTAGCCCCGCTGGTCAGGGTCTCTACAGTGTTACCCCGCTTCACCAATTCCACCGCCCAGGCCGAACTGCCCCCCCGCCAATAGGTCTCGGGCGTGCTGGCCGTAATGCCTGTATACGAAGGCGTAGGAAAGCGCTGGGCCATGGTTTCCACGGTGGTGCCGCCCGTATAGAGCGGTACATTTTCTGTGCCGTCGGCGTCGATCTGCCAGTCGGCGCTACCTGCATTTTCGCGCTTGCTGGCATCAAACAGGAAGGCTTTGCCCGTTGGTGGGGGCGGTGTACTTCCTCCGTTGTCGTTAACTAGGATGTCGTCGAGGTTGATGCGGTTGGTACCACCCGATACTTTCCGGATTTCCAGCCGAGCCGTACCGGCTATATTGAGCGTGAACGTTTGCGTCTGGAGCGTGGCGGTGGTTGTTACGTTCACACCGGCCTGCGTCCAGCTGCTGCCACTGTTGGTGGAGTACCACAAGCCCCATTGGCTGGCTGCGTCGGTGCCGTAGGTGGCGTGCTTTATGCTTACCGTGCCAATACCCGTGGTGAGGTCGAAGCCCATGGTCACCTTGCCCGTGTTCCGCACCCGGGCCGACCATGCACCTGCCCTAAGGTCGGTGCTGCTGTTGGCAATCAGGGCGTCGAAGAGATTCCAGGTGTTGGCCTGGAGCGTCACGTTGTCGCCACTTGCTGAGCCCGCGGGCGCTACGTCATAAGCTGTTTTGGGACTGGTAGCTCCCACCTCAAACCCTTCTGAGAGGGTTACGGCGGCAGCACGAGCCGACGAGGCGGTTGTTGCGACCGGATTAAGCTGGCCCGCCGGCTGACAGCCCAGCAGCAGTGCGCCCGCCAGCAGATACGCAGCGTGACGAGTGGCAGAAAGAGACATGTTGAACATAGCGTATGAAATGAACCTAGTGAAGTTGATTGGCTGTAAAGATATTTTTATAGCTCCGGTAAGGTGGCACGCCCACTGTTACGGTTCTGTTATTTCATCCTGCCCATTTTGCTCAGAGAGTTTAAGCCATGTAGCAAACGGCTAGAACAAGGCGTTTTAACCAACGATTAATCGGCCCTGAATACAGCCTGAAGGCGTTTTTTTGTTATTCTGATGAGTGCAACTGCTCCATGTTGCAGCCTGTGCTCAACCGACGTAACAAGCTAGATTACCGATGAACACGTTCAAAAAAATCCCCCTGGCTACGGCCATTTTGTTGGGGCTGGGACTGTTCGCACCGGGGCAGGCTGCCTTTGCGCAGATGCCCGATACCAATCGTCCATCGGCTACCGCCGACACTACCCAGACCTTTGCTTCGGTCATTGCCCCCTTCCGCGACGATATTCGCCAGTCTGTATTACTCGCCAGTCAGCACCCCGACGTGCTAGGTCAGTTAGCCAAACAGCAGGCCAGTAGCCAGCAGGCCTTTCTGGCCCTGATTGAGCCTTTCGGGCAAACTAAACAGGGTTGGTTCTACGACATGGCTCGTTTTCCTGACCTGATGCATACGCTGGCTACCCTACCCGACGGCACCGACCGCACCACCGTCGACGGCCTGACCAAAGCCCTGCCCGCCGACCTGCAAACGCCCGCCTGGAAGTTATACCGCCATCATCATGATGACCTCGTGCAGGCCGACAACCTCAATCAGCAGGCTAACCAGGCATTCGACAACCTGATTGCCCCACTCGACGGACCAACCCAAACGGCATTCCGCCAGCTCATTAACACGCCCGACGTGCTAACCACGCTGACGCAGCAACTGGACAAAACCGCGCAACTGGGCCGCGACTATACCGCCGACCCCGCCGCTGTGACGCGCAATCTGACTGCCCTGCACGATAGTCTCGACGCGCAGAACAAGCAGGAACTGGCGGCTTACCAGCAGGAGTTGAATCAGGACCCCCAGGCCCGGCAGGAGTTGCAGCAGGCAGCGCAGGACTACGCGCATGCAAACGGCTACAAAACGGGGGGTATCAACCGAAACGTCGGCCCGCCCAACCCGGCCTGGCCCGTAAACTCGTCCTACTATTATCAGAACCCCTATTCGTTCTGGTTTGGGTACCCCGGCTGGTATGGCTCGCCGTTCTGGTACCCCTCGGCCTACTGGCTCAATACCGGTTTCTATTATGGCCCCAGTGGCAACATGGTAGTGGTTGGCTTGCCGGGTTTTGGGTTCTCAAACTGGTTCTTCGGCGGGGGCTACTACGGCTACCCCAGCCTGTATAACCGCTTTGGCAACTACTACGGCCGCACTTACAGCGACCGTCGGCTTTGGGGCGGTGGTAATTACGGCGGTTTCATGGGGGCTGCCCACCGCACCTATGGTCCCATGGCTGTGCCTGGCCGGGGCAACTGGAACATGGGCGGCGCGGGCGTCTATAGCCGCGGCAACGGCGGGTTTAGCAGCGGTGGCCGCATGGCTGCACCCAGCAACCGCTCGTTCAACGGCGGCACTTTCCGCGCTCCATCGACCGGCAACTTTGGGGGTGGCCGTTCCTTCGGTGGTGGCGGCGGTTTCGGCGGCGGACGCGGACGACGATAAGCGGACGGTTTCTGTCCGAAACTGGACAAGGGATAGCATGGGTAAGGCCGTTTCTGAATCAGAAACGGCCTTCTTGTTTTATGGTACGTACTGGTGCAGGATTTCCATTTCCGGTCCTTGCACGAGCGCATCTCGCCTCTGGTGATGGTCCTGGCCAACAGCCCCGGCACGATCATCGTGAAAGCCAAACCCACCGACATGGCGGGCCTGCTTACCACACTGCAACAGCGCTGGACGGCTCTTATGCCCGGCAGCCCGTTTGTCTACTCGTTCCTGGACGAACGCTACCAGCAGACCTATATAGCCGAACGCCGAACGGGTCAGATCCTGGGCTTCTTCGCCGGGCTGACCGTTTTCGTAGCCTGTTTGGGTCTATTCGGGCTGGCTACGTTCACCGCCGAACAGCGCACGAAGGAAATCGGCGTGCGCAAAGTACTGGGGGCCAGCGTCAGCAGCATCGTGGCCCTGCTCTCCCGAGATTTTCTTCAGTTGGTGGGCCTTGTTATCATCCTTGCCAGTCCCATTGCCTGGTACGCCATGCATCGCTGGCTGGAAAATTTTGCCTACAGAATCACCATCGACTGGTGGGTATTTGCCCTGGCTGGTGCATTGGCCGTGGGTATTGCCCTGCTGATGGTAAGTTTCCAAAGCATCAGAGCTGCCCTGACGAACCCAGTCAAGAGCTTGCGAAGTGAATGAGTAGTAGTAAGCAGTTCTAGCGTAGGCCGCTGCCTGCTGCCACTGCCCACTGCCACTCATTCACTCCGTAAACTCCTCACTGGGTTCGTCAGGGCTGTTCGGATAGACTGAAAGCTGACTGTAACAAAGGCAATCAGCAGGGCCAGCAGGGCCGCAATGACAAATGTCCAGGCACTGATATCGATCCGATACGGGTAGTTTTGGAGCCACTGCCGCATGGCGTACCAGGCCGCCGGGAAAGCCACCACAAACGAGAGAAGGACCAGTTTCAGAAAATCGGACGAGAGGAGTTGAATGATACTCGTAACAGACGCGCCGAGCACTTTGCGGATGCCAATTTCCTTGGTGCGCCGTTCGGCCGAGAGCGTAGCCAGCCCGAAGAGGCCAATGCAGGAAATGAAAATGGTCAGGATAGCCCCAAACAGCATGATCTGTTTCCACTTGGCTTCCGACTCGTAACGTTTCAGATTGTCTTCGTCGACAAACGAAAACGCATACGGGTTGATTGGAAACAGGCGTTTAAACGTGCGTTCGATGTATTGCAGGCTGGCCGAGGCGGTATTGGGCCTGATCTTGATAAACGCTTTGCCAAACTGGTTGCCTGGTTTGGTGGTAAACAGCTGCGGGCCAATCTCCTGGCTCAGCCCGTTGAAATGGTGGTCTTTCACCACGCCCACTACCGTATATACTTCGCCCTTGTTATACCAGAAATCGACGGGCTGCCCAATGGGGTCTTTCCAGCCCGCCTCTTTCACAAACCGTTCGTTTACCAGCACCGAATGGGTGGAATCGGCAGGGAAATCGGCCGAAAAGTTGCGTCCCTGTCGAACAGGAATCTTTAGCAGCGGTAGGTAAGCCGGGTCGATGGTTTCGTAGGTAAAATTAATTTCCTTGCCCTCGTTGATCTTCGCCACGGTGCCCCACTGCCCGCCATTTTTGGGCGCTACGCCCACGATGTTCGGGTTTTTCAGCAACTCGTCGTGCAGCAGTTTGGCTTCGCTCCGGGTCAAGCCCGATTTGTCTATGCTCACCAGGTCTTTGTCATCATACCCTAAATCTTTGTTGGTCAGGTAATTGAACTGGGAATAAATAGTCAGTGTGGCAATAACCAGAAACGACGCCAGGGCAAACTGCAACACCACCAGCGACTGTTGCAGGTAGTTTTTGCCCGACAGACTAATCCGCTTGTATAGCGTCTGAACGGGGCTGTAGCGCGACAGCACCAGGGCTGGATAGAAGCCCGCCAAAAAGCCCGTGAGCAGAAACAGCCCGATATAGCCCAGCACCAGCCTCCCGTCTAAGAGGTAGGCCAGCGCCAGCGATTTGTTGGCTAGCTGATTGAACGTGGGCAGTACCAGTTGCACCAGTATCAGCGCCAGCACAAACGCGCCGAAACATAGCAAAAACGACTCGCCCAAGAACTGGAACATCAGTTGCGCCCGACCACTACCGACTACCTTCCGAACGCCAATTTCTTTAGCCCGTTTCAGCGATCGGGCCACGGTCAGGTTCACGAAATTGATGCAGGCAATCAGCAAAATAAACAAGGCAATACCCGTCAGGATGTACGAAAACAGGGGGTTGCTACCCCCAACCAGGCCATTATCGGCGCGCAGATCCTGACTCAGGTGCATAGCGGTAAAGGGCTGAAGGGCGTATTCGACCTTGTTTTTAAACCCGAACTTCTCGGCCATCATCTTAATCGACGCGGCTGCATCGGCCCGGTAAATTCGGTTCATCTTAGCCTCAACAGCCTGAATATCAGCTTTTGGCGTAAGCAGCACGAAAGTATTTTCGAAGATATTGAACCAGTTTTCGGAATTAGTCATCTCCTGTGGCGTCACCACCATGGGCATGAGTACGTCGAACCGGATGGATGAGTTCTGGGGCATTTGCCGGACCACCCCCGTCACGGTATAAGGCTCGAAGGTGTCGCCGTTATCGAAAGATCTTTTGAAAAAAATCGTCTTGCCCAGCGCATCGGTAGTACCAAATTGTTTCGCGGCCATGTCTTCCGAGATCACCACCGAACGGGGCTGTTGCAGGGCCGTTTTAGGATCACCACTCAAGAGCGGAAACGTGAAGACGGAAAAGAAACTGGTGTCAGCCACAAACACGGACTGACTGACCACGTCAGTACCCTGTTTCATATCGTGGCGGTCTTCTTTATACCGCACAAACGACTGTATTTCAGGCACGCCAGCCGCAAACGTAGGTCCCTGCAACAGGCCGGTGTTACCCTGCCTGTTTTCTACCTTACCCGCCGGCGACAGTTCGCGGCTGGTGATGCGATACAGGCGGGGGGCGTTGGCATGAAACCGGTCATAGCTCACTTCATCTTTGGTGTAGAGAATGATGAGCATGGCCGCCGCCAGCCCAATGCTCAGGCCAACGATATTGATGACCGAATAGGCTTTGTTATGGGCCAGCGTCCGGAGCGCGATGGTGATGTAGTTGCGTAGCATGTCGGGGTTGAGTGGGGAGGGAGATGGGTACTCGCCGGGGCGGAGAACGGTTTTTTTTCGCCTGATAAAAAAGGGCGTGAGGTGATGCAGCACAGCCACTACATAGTCGCGCCGGGCTTTGGCGGGGCCTGCTTCGGCCAGCCGCTTCTGATACACCTCGTGCAGATCGCCCTGCACGTCTTCGAGCAGGTGGGGTGCGCAACACCACTCCAGCAGCCGATCGGCCCATTGGGGTGGCTGATTAGCCTGAAACATAGAACCTGACGTTTATGGGGTTTACGCTAGCCAACAATAAGCTGAAATTTGTCTTGCGGAATAGCCTGCCAAAGCCGGGCACGCACCGCCTGTATATCCTGCAACGCCCTGACACCCAGGCCTGTCAGCGTAAAAAAGCGCTTTCGCCGCCCGCCCCGCTCAGCCGTAGCCCCGCCCAGCACCGACGACAGGTAGCCTTTTTCTTCCAGCCGGTAGAGGGTGGTGTGTACGGCGCTCATGGTAATGGCGCGGCCCGTTTGCTGCTGTACGTCTTCCCAAACGTTGACGCCGTAGGCCTCGGTGGTGCAGGCCGCCACCACCAGCAGTATGATTTCTTCAAACTCTCCTAAAAAGGCTCTTCGCATGATTCCGGCAGGCAAGTATGATTAGTTACAATTTTGCTAAACAAACCTGATGCCAACGTCAAAAAAAGCCCTCTGAGCACGTTCAGAGCCTTTTTACTTCCGATATATGTACGATTTCGGACAATGACTGTCCGGGAGCGAGGCATATAAGTACCTACTCACAATCAGTAACTTACGTACTTTTACATTTCCTTTACATTGTTTTACCTGGCTTTAACCAATCACATTCGGCGTGGCGCATAGCTTTGCTTCGTTACCAACCAGAACAGCTAACGCTATGAAAAAAAGAGGCTCTCTATTACTGCTTGCCGCCGGGGTTTGCCTGTGTACGTTCGCCCTTGCTCAACAGCCATTTGCAAATTGCGCAGCCGCCTTCGTGGGCAATAAGATGGTGGTCGATTCCTATACGCCGAAAGGACAATGTCGGCTGTCGGGCGGGGCTACGGGGCTACTGACCGTACAAACGGTGGAACTCTCTCCCACCCAGGCTAAGGCCGTTGACAAGGTCGATTTCAAGGTTGCCATCCGCGATAAAGATACCGGTACCCTACACCTGTTTTCGGGCCAAACCTACAAAGAGATACCGGTGCAGGACGTGCTCACTACCTGTAAAAAAGGCGACCGCATTGTGCTGCTGACCGTAGACAACCAATATGCCCTGCCCCATAACGAAATCGTAGTACAGTAAAAAAGCAAACCAAATCAGCATGAAGACGTACCTGCTCCTCTCCGCTTTAGTGGTGCTCACCAAATTCGGTAGCGCACACCTGCAACCCACGCTGTATTGCAGCCCCGTCACCCTAAACGGGCAGCCCCTCGCCGATGCCTCGGTCGAGTTTGGGTCGCAGGGGGTGCTGGCCATTATTCAGGGTGATCCCGACTTGCCCCGGTACAACAAGCCTATGGCCTTCCGGCTAATGGTCCGCCGCGCCAACGTGGTGGTGAAGCAATGGGCTGGCGAGGCGAAACCCGTTTATTCGGTGCAACTGAGCGACCTGTGGCCGTCCGTGCAGTTTGGCGATGAACTGGTGCTGGCCGCTGTACCAGTCAGCGAAGAGCAAGTAGTACCCAACGCCGTGCTGAAGATCAAGGCCATCAACTGGCTGGTGGCAAAACCCAAAAAAGACGGCTGTTAACGGGCCGCACCACCCATGCAACGCCCCACTCGCCTCAACGCCACGTTTCGGCTGCTGCTCGTCGGCTTGCTGACGGGGGCGTTGGGGCTGCTTTTTGTGCAGCTTACCAGCACAACTCCGGTTGCCGCCGGGGAGCATTCGTCGGAAAAAGTCAACCTGGCTCTGCGCCGCACGGCCCACCACCTGCTCCGGGCGGCGGGCGATTCAACGTCGACCATTGCGGCCGTTGAGCAACCTACCCCCCAGACCTACCGCCTCCGGCTCGACCATGCCTTCGACTATGACCGCCTGCCGGGGCTGTTGCAGGCCTCGTTTCGGGTGCATCAGATCACAGACCTGTATGACGTGGCCGTGCTGAACTGCGCCACAGGTGCTCTGGAGCTAGGCTACAGCGCCATTGATATGGCCGACAATAAGTCGGTGCCGTGCAATGGCCGGTCAATGCAGGCCGGCTGCTACGTATTGCAGGTCACGTTCGCCACGGCCACTCCCGTTTCTCAACCAACCAATGGCTGGCCACTGCTGGCGCTGGCGGGGGTGCTGGTGGGCCTGCTGGCAATTGCCTGGCGGCAACAGGCACGAATAGAGCTTTCCCAGCCGCTACCCGAAAAAAGGGCCGATAACCCTAACCTGATTCATTTTGGGCAGTCGTGCCTCGACGTGGCGGGGCAGACGCTTGTTTCGGGCACGCATCAGCATAGCCTGACCTACCGCGAAGCCAAGCTCCTGCGGGTGCTGGCCAGCCATGCCAACGAGGTGCTGGAGCGCGACCAGATTCTGAAGCAGGTTTGGGAAGACGAGGGCATCACTGTAGGCCGCAGCGTCGACGTGTTTGTGTCGAGGCTTCGCAAGCTGCTCCACAACGACCCCACCGTCAGGATCGCCGCCGTGCATGGCGTAGGCTACCGTCTGGAAGTAAGCTGATGGCAGATGGCCGCCCACCGTAGCTTCGCGCTGGTGGGCTGCCTTTCTTCCTGGTCGGTGCGGGCGGCGTTCCGCTTCCCACAAGCCAGGCATTGCTCCAAACAAAAAACTGTCCGCGAATGAACGTCAGACGTCCATTTACGGACAGTTTTTTGCTTAATGGTTTTAGTTAATCTATTGATATACAGTTTATTGGCTTTTTGGTATACTGGTTGAACATACAGCGGTGAAGCATGCCGCCTACTACTCAACACGTACCATCAATCACCTTGCCCATGTTTACGAACTACATCAAAATCGCCCTTCGCAACCTGGTCAAGAACAAGGTGTATTCGGCCATCAACATTGGCGGGCTGGCCGTCGGGATGGCTGTAGCGATGCTCATTGGCCTCTGGATTTGGGACGAATTGTCGTTCAATAAAGTCCATACCAACTACGACCGCGTTGCGCAGGTAATGCAGCACCAGACCTTCAACGGTGATGTAAAAACGCAGGGGGCGGTCCCGTTTCCGCTGGGGCCTGAACTGCGAACCACCTATGGCAGCGACTTCAAGTATGTCGTGATGGCTACGTGGCCTAATGGGCATATTCTGTCGGCGGGAGATAAAAAGCTCTCGAAGGTTGGTGCCTACATGGAAGCCCAGGCCCCGGAACTACTCACGCTGACGATGCGGCGAGGCACCCGCGCCAGCCTGACCGACCTGCACGCCATACTACTCTCGGAGTCGGGAGCTAAAGCCTACTTCGGCGAATCAGATCCGATTGGCAAGCTCATGAAAATTGACAACCGTTTCGACGTGAAAGTGACGGGGGTATACGCCGACCTGCCCCACAATTCGACCTTCAGCGAACTGGCATTCATTGCTCCCTGGGATCTGTATTTCAATAATGAATCGTGGCCGGAGAAAACCACGAATCCTTGGCGCGCCAACATGTATGTGGCCTATGCCCAAATCGCCGACCATGCCGACATGGATAAGGTTTCAGCAAAAATCAAGGATGTTAAACTTAACAACTCTCACAAGGAGGAAGCCGTGTTCAAGCCTGCCGTGTTTCTCCACCCGATGGCAAAATGGCATCTGTATAGCGAATGGAAAAACGGGGTGCTCACCGGCGGTCGTATCCAGTATGTCTGGCTGTTTGGCCTCATCAGCGTGTTTGTTTTGTTGCTGGCCTGCATCAATTTCATGAACCTTAGCACGGCCCGGTCCGAGAAACGCGCCAAAGAAGTGGGCATTCGCAAGGCCGTTGGTTCAGAGCGTGGTCAGTTGATCGGCCAGTTTTTTAGCGAATCGCTCCTGGTGGTCAGTATCGCTTTTTTGTTCGCACTGCTGTTGGTGCAGGTGTTGCTGCCCGCCTTTAACGTACTGGCCGACAAGCGTTTGTCGATGCTCTGGACTACACCTTCCTTTTGGCTGCTGGGTCTTGGTTTCAGCCTGCTCACGGGCCTGATTGCCGGCAGTTACCCCGCATTCTACCTGTCTTCGTTCCAGGCCATCAACGTGCTCAAAGGCACGTTTCGGGTAGGTCGGTTAGCCAGCATTCCCCGTAAAGTACTGGTGGTGATTCAGTTTACCGTTTCGGTTACGCTCATTATTGGCACAATCATCGTGTTTCGTCAAATCCAGTTCGCCAAAAACCGCCCGCTTGGCTACAATCAGAATGGGCTGTTGTCGGTGCCTATCAACACGGCTGAACTGACGGGGCATTACGACGCGCTCCGCACAGACCTGCTGGGCACCGGTGTGCTGGCAAACGTAGCGCAATCATCCAGCCCCACCACCGCAGTCTGGATGGTCAATAATGGGTTCGAGTGGCCGGGAAAAGCGCCCGGAGTGCAGGGTAATTTCGGGCAAGTGCTTGTTTCGCATGACTTCGGCCAGACAGTAGGCTGGCAGTTCAGGGCGGGTCGTGATTTCTCCCGCAGCCTGTCGACCGACTCCTCAGGCGTAGTCATCAATGAGGCTGCCGCGAAATTTATGGGTTTGAAAAACCCTGTCGGCGAAATAATCAAACAGGATGGCAAGCCCTACAAGATCATTGGCGTAATCCGGGACATGGTGATGGACTCGCCCTATGAACCCGCTTTCCGGACCATGTTTATGATTGACTATACCGATGCCAGCCGGTTTACGCTTCGGCTGGCCCCCACCGCAGTGCCTAGTCAGGCCCTACCAGCCATTGAGGCTGTCTTCAAAAAATATGCACCAGCCTCGCCGTTCAGCTACGAGTTTGTAGACCAGGAATACGCCCGAAAATTTGGTGATGAAGCCCGTATCGGTAACCTTGCCACGGTGTTTGCCGTCCTGGCCATTTTCATCTCCTGCCTGGGCCTTTTCGGGCTGGCCTCGTTCGTAGCCGAACAGCGCACAAAAGAAATCGGGGTGCGGAAAGTGCTGGGAGCCAGCGTACTGAATTTGTGGGGCTTGCTGTCTAAAGACTTCGTTTTTCTGGTCATTATTGCGTTTGGCATTGCCACGCCCATTGCCTGGTATTTCCTTAACAACTGGCTTCAGCAGTACCAATACCACACCGACCTGTCGTGGTGGATCTTTGCCGTATCCGGGCTGGGCGCATTGCTCATTACCCTGATCACGGTCAGTTTCCAAAGCATCAAAGCTGCCCTGCTCGACCCTGTCAACTCATTACGAAGCGAATAACCCCTTACTGCATATGAAAACGCTGTTAACAACCCTTGCCCTCGTGCTGCCACTGAGCCTCTACGCCCAGGACGTTCCCTACACCGCCGCCAACGAACTGCGCGGCAGTGGTCGTCTTGTAGACGAAGCCATCCCGGTGAAGCCCATCGAGCGCGTCATCATCAACCAGTTCCCGGCGTTGGTTACGGTCAATACTGGGGCGACCAACCCGTCGGTGCAAATCGGCATAGATGATAATTTGCTGTCGCTGATCCAGTATGTCAATGCCAACGGCACGCTGACGCTATCGTTTAAAGAGCCTGCCGGTAAGTGGGTAAATAAAGCTACGATCAACATCACGATCAACGCGCCGGGGCTGACGCAACTTACCTCCCGCTCGAACAGCGACGTGCTGGTGCGGGGATTACAGGGCGCTCAATTCAACCTCACAAACGAGGCCAATGGCAGCGTAACCCTGCTCGGTGCCGTCGACACATTTAACCTGGTCAGCACCGCCAACGGCACCATCAACGCCGACAAGTTACCTGTGCAACAGGCCAATGTAGTGACTAAAGCCAACGCCACCGTGCGCATCAACGCCCGGTCGGCCAACGCCGTCAACGCCAGCCACGCCAGCGTCATCAATCAGGTGTACAAGGTGAACGAGTGAATGGCGAACGAGCGAATGGGCTAGCGCAAGGTTACTCCCGCCCCCTAGCCTGTAGAGCCATAGACTAGGGGATGGGATGACTTATGATATTTTCATAAGTCGCATTGACAGATAATAACTCTTAGATTAAAAGCCCGATTAGCCACCCTGGTATCCGGGCTTTCTTATTGGCAGGAAAGTTCTTATTGTACAGCGTCTATTAGTCGTTTCAACTGGTCTTTTGACAGCAGCAATGAACCCGATATTGATCGCTTCATGGGCTCAAATTCCTGCAACATAATTCGGTAATCGTCTATTGATGAATCACCATGAGAATTGAGATGAAAATCTTTCAATTCGGCGTAGAGGCCCATTTTATTGATATAAAAGTGGGCAATTCCAAAAAGGAAAAAATGGTGTAATAGGCCAGGGCTGCGCTTAGTTTCAGTCCCCGGTCGTCCAGAAAGCCGTTACCGGCGTCGCCTAAGACAGTCCAGACGTTAGCAAAAAAGCCTTTTTGGTGTTCCGTTCGGTAGTCATATGCAAAGACTGGTGAAAAATAACGTTTCAGGCTGATAGCTATGCGCTGGGCAAAACGTCTCTTTTAAACCATCGATTAACCCGCTTGCGTCGGCTGTTTGGCTGTTTATTAACCAACCTTAACAATTCTTAACGGCTTGTTTATTAGCAGCATATGTACCAATTGAGCCTTAAAACCACGAACACATACCTGAAAATTGCCTTGTTACCGTGCCCATTGGCGGGTTCAGCAATTGCCGATTAATGTATAAATCACCGACCAATATATAAACAGCGGGGACACCGCACCGTTTACGTGACGCGTGAAAAAAGGGTAAATCCAAATAGGATGCTTTAACATATCATTTATAGCCTCATGTTTACTTGCATTGCGACGCTCTCCGCATATAGGAGCCGCTTGGTACCGACCTGCCTTGTCTGGCTGGTACTCCTCACGACCACCATCGGCCACGCCCGACCAACGCCACTCAGGCAAACGACAACGCCTACGGCGGTCACGGCGGTTGACCCTACCAAGTGCTACCGGCTGGTTGCGCGGGCGAACGGCAAGGTACTGAGCCTGCTGGGCGGCAACGACGGGGCGCCACTCGCCACCTACGCCGAGGGCGCACAAACCGGCCAACGCTGGCAGTTCGTACCTGACGGTGCGTATTACAACCTCCAGTCACAGACAACCACAAAGGGTGTGCAGGTGGTCAACGCGTCAACGGCAGAGAACGCGCTACTGGAGAACTGGACCTACTGGGGCGGTAGTCATCAGCAGTGGACCCTTCAGCGCAACGCCGAAGGCTACTTTACCCTCATTAACCGCAACTCGGGCAAAGCCATGACGGTACTGACGGCTATTTCCGGTGCCGAAGCCCGCGTGGGGCAGCAGACCCTGAGTGCGGCCCAACAGCAGCAGTGGAGCATCGAGGAGTATGCCTGTAGCGGTGCTGGCACCCCCAACCGCCCGCCCGTGGTGGTGGCCACCAGCACATCGCTGACAGGCACATCGCCGTTGAGCGTGACCTTCACCGGCAGTGGTTCCTCCGATCCTGACGGCGACCCCATCACCTACCTGTGGGACTTTGGCGACGGAACGAGCAGTACGCAGCCAAACCCTGTTAAAACGTTCTCTCAACGGGTAGGCGCGCAGGGTGTGGGGCTAATTCTGAACTACACCGTGCGGCTTACCGTGACCGACAACAAGGGCCTAAGCAACAGCCAAACCCTTCAGGTATGGCTGAACAACAATGCCCCAACAGTCAAGATTACCAGCCCGCTCCCCACGTTCACGTATGCGCTCGACAAAGAAACCAACCTGAGCGTAACAGCCGATCTGACCGACGAACTGCCCGATAACCTCGCCCGTGAATACAAAACGATCCTCCGCCGCGATAACCGCACGATCTGGTCAGTCGCATCGGGCGTGGGTACCACGGTACTGCCGGTAGGCTGTAATGGCGAGAGTTACTATTACCTGCTGACCCTCAAAGTGACCGATAAGGGTGGGCTTTCGGCAATGGATTCTGTCAAAATTTACCCTAAATGCGACGGACCTACCCGCCTAGCGGTCAGCGGATTAACGGCCACGACAGTCTCAACTAGTAGCGTCAGACTAAACTGGATAAAACCGGATGCCCCGTATGACGACGTACTGGTGGTGGGCAAAGTAGGAGCCTATGTCGAAGCCCTGCCGAGCAGTAACACCAACGTGGCCGATCCAAGCTTTACCGGCAACGGGGCAGCCCTCGACGGAGGAAAAATTCTTTATCAGGGAATGTCTACCTCGGTGGTCATCACAGACCTCCCGGCGGGGCAAAACTACTTTTTTCGGGTGTTTAGCCGGAAAGGTTCCGTCTGGGGGACGGGTATGCCTGTTAACACCACGCTCACACCCAACCGCCCCCCAGTGGTTGTCGCGACAGCTACGTCACTCACAGGCACATCCCCGCTAAGTGCCACGTTTAACACCACTGGAACGTATGACCCCGATGGCGATTTGTTGTTTTACGAGTGGGTCAACACCTACGATTTCAGCGTATTATCCAGGGAGGCTAACCCTGTATTGACCCTTAGAGCATTAACCCCTACGAAGGGAACTACACCTGTAACAGCTTATGGCATTCGACTAACTGTCAGAGACGGTAGGGGTCTTGCGGGTGGTGCCTATTTTGAGGTTAAACTGACTGTACCTCCAATAGTCAAAATTAATACCCCCTATACAAACAGTACCTATCCCCTCGACCAGGCACAGGTTATTCCGTTAGATGCAGCCGTCACGGCAGCCAGCAGCTATACGTCAACCTGGCAGGTCACGTTACGGACCGCTAACCGGGATTTTCCGCAGCTACCCATCACGGGGGTAGGGAATTTTCGGCCTAACGTCACGCTGGAGCCAGCGGGTTGTAACGGGGAACCATATTACTACTACGTCACGCTCAAAGTGACCGATGCGTCAGGCTTATCAGCAAAGGATTCATCAGTAGTAAGCCCCGTCTCAGATTGTAGCCTGGCCAACGTAAATGTGAGCGGACTAACCACCACCACGCTTGCCAATGGAAGTGTACGGTTGAACTGGACTAAAGGCGTAGTTATCAGAAGCCAACGGTACGACGTATTGGTGGTGGGCAGAGCAGGCGGCAGCTTCACCGACCGCCCAGCCAGTGCCAGCTACGTTACCAACAGCAGCTTTACGGGCAACGGAGCTGCCTACGACGGAGGTAAAGCTCTCTATCAGGGGCTGGATTCGTCAATGGTTATTACGAACCTCACGCCGGGGCAACGCTACTTCTTTCGGGTCTATACCCGCGTACCTAACGCCATCACCGACAAAGCCTGGTCAGGAGGGATCGAGACTAGCATCACCATCCCCGGTGCCACCACAACCGCCCCACCCACGTCGGCCACCGCAATCGACATTACCAAGTGCTATCGCATCCAGTCGCGGAGTAGTGGGTTGGCCCTGACCGTTCCGGCTGGGGCGGGTACGGATGGCACGGCACTTCAGCAGCGCACCAATACGGGACAGCTCTGGCAGAAGTGGCGGTTCGCGCTTGACGGAGCGTACTATCGGATTGCGGCGGGGCACAACCTGAAAGCCGTTCAGGTGGCCAACGCGTCAACGGCTGACAATGCCCCGCTGGAGCAGTGGACGTACTGGGGCGGGGGGCATCAGCAGTGGACGGCGAACCGCAACGCGGATGGCTTCTTCACCCTCAGCAACCGCAACTCCGGCAAAGCAATGACAGTACAGGGAGCAAGCACCGCCGACGGGGCTGGTATCGTCCAACAGACGCTGGGGATGGGCACCAATCAGCAGTGGAGCCTCGTCGAAACAGCCTGCTCGGTAGGGGCACGTGTAGCTTCCGCCGAGCCGGGCGTAGGTACGTCGTTCTCGCTGTATCCCAACCCCGCCAATGATCACGTCCTGATCGACCTAAGCCGTGCGCAGGGGCAACCTGTAGGCCTGACGGTACATAACCTGTTGGGCGTCAGTATTCAGCAGATGTACCTGGAGGCAGCACCCGCCGCCCCTTACCGGTTCCGCACCGGCCAACTAGCCGATGGGCTGTACCTGATGCAGGTGACGCTCACCGGGCAGGCACCCACCACGCTCCGCCTGTTGATTCAGCACTAAAGTAACCTTAACATCGTTTAACACGCTGCTTACCAGACCGGTACGTACCTTGAGCCATCACTCAACTACGTACCGGTTTTATGCTCACGAACTACCTCAAACTTGCCTGGCGGAATTTGCTGTTTCACCGTTTTTATTCGCTGATCAACATCGTTGGGCTGGCCGTGGGTATCACTTTTGCCGCCCTGATCGGGGCCTACGTCTGGACCGAATACCAGGTTAATACCGACCTGCGCCACGCCCCCCGGCAATACCTCGTGCAAAGCCGCTGGACCGACGCCAACCAGGGTATGCCCTTAACCACGCTGGCCCCCATGGGCGCGGCCCTGCGGGCCAACTACCCTGCGCTGGTGGCTAACTATTACCGGTTTCACGGGGTCAACGCGACCATCTCGCGGGGTACCAATCACTTCCGCGAGTCGATCCAGATCGGCGACTCTACCCTGCTGACTATGTTTGGGTTTGACCTCCTCCACGGCGACCCGCGCACGGCCCTGATCGCGCCCAACGCCATCGTGATTACGGCCGATAAAGCCCTGAAATATTTTGGCAAAACCGACGTGCTCAACCAGTCGCTGACCGTAGAGACACCGCAGGCCGGTAAGCGCGAATACCTTGTCACAGGCGTGTTGAACGCACTGCCCAACAACTCCGTCTCGCACCTGCTGACCGAGGTCAACGAGGTGTTTATGTCGGCGGGGAGCCTGGCCAGTTTCGGGGCCGATTTCACGGTGTGGGCCAACCCCTACATCGTCACCTACGTAGAGTTGCAGCCGGGCGTGTTGCCGGGGCAATTGCAGGGACCACTGGCCCAACTCATCAGGACCAATACCCCGCCCGAAACGCAAAAAAACCTCACCGCCTACCTTACGCCCCTCACCGACTACTACCGCCAAAGCAACAATGGGCTGGTGGCGCAACTGATCGTGACGCTGCTGGCGGTGGCCGGGTTTATTCTGCTCATGGCCGTGGTCAATTTCGTAAACCTGTCGCTGGGCAGTTCGTCGACGCGGCTGCGCGAAATCGGGGTCAGAAAAGCCCTGGGCAGCCTGCGCTGGCAGCTTACGGTGCAATTTTTGCTCGAAGCCCTAGTGCTTACGGCCATCGCTACGGGGCTGTCGCTGGTATTGTACGGCCTGTTTCGTCCCTTGTTTATCGACGTGGTAGGCAAGGCTATTCCGCCGTTGTGGGGACTGCCGTGGCTGTTTTTTGCGGGGCTTCTGGGACTGATCCTGCTTGTGGGTATGCTGGCGGGGGGCTACCCCGCCTTATACCTGTCGGCCTATTCGTCGGTCGATTCGCTGAAAGGAAAACTGCGCTCGGTGCGCGAGGGAAGTCTGTTTCGGCAGGTGCTTATTACGGGGCAGTTTGCCGTTGCCATTGTGGTGTTTGTGGGGGCGGTGATCGTGTCGCGGCAGATTGCGTTTTTCTTCACCAGCGACCTGGGTTTCACCAAAGAATCGGTTCTCACCATCTCGTCACTCCCCCGCG
Source organism: Fibrella rubiginis (assembly GCF_017353185.1). Lineage (GTDB taxonomy): Bacteria > Bacteroidota > Bacteroidia > Cytophagales > Spirosomataceae > Fibrella > Fibrella rubiginis. The sequence continues at coordinate 114,455 of NZ_JAFMYV010000006.1, forward strand.
ACTGGTCATCGGCGGGTGTAACCCGAATGCAGGCCGTCCGCGCCGAGCTGGCCCGGCTGCCGGGGGTGGAATCAGCCAGTTTGTCGTTTGAAATTCCGAACGGCAACGTGGGCAACAGCGTCAACGTATACCGCCCCGGGCAGGATTCGACGGGGGCCGTTGGCATGAAATCCATGACTACAGATGAATCTTTTGCCGCTACATACGGAATCAAGATGCTGACTGGCCGCTACTTTAACCCGGCCGGAATGCCTCAGGATTCAGGCGGTATAGTACTCAACCAAACCGCCGTCCGCCTGCTGGGTTACCCCACGCCCGCCGCCGCCGTCGACCAGTCCGTACGCGTCTACGGTAGCCCGCGTCTGTTCCGGATTCTGGGCGTAGTGGCCGATTTTCACGTTGGTACCCTCCACGAAGCCATCGGTCCGGTGGCTGTAGGCCATACACAAAACCTACCCATCTACCGGTTTTTTTCGTTTCGCCTGTCCCCCGGCAATCCCCGCGCTACCATTGCCGCGCTGGAACGCACCTGGCGCGCCCGCTTCCCCGACGCCCCTTTCGACTATGCCTTTATGGATCAGACGCTTCAAAGGTTGTACCAGTCGGAACTCCAGTTGGAACAAGCCGCTTACCTCGCCACCGGGCTAGCCCTATTTATTATGCTGCTGGGTGTGGTGGGGCTGGTATCGCTGAGCGTGGCGCGGCGCACGAAAGAACTGGGCGTTCGGAAAGTGCTCGGAGCCTCGGTGCCGAACCTGGTTAGTCTGTTTTTGCGCGAATATGTCTGGGTGATCCTGCTGGCCAATGCACTGGCGTGGCCCCTGGCCTACTGGCTGCTGTCGGGCTGGCTGGCCACCTACGCCTACCATGCGCAGCTAACGGCCTCGCCCTTTGCGCTGGTGGGTATATCGCTCACCTTGTTAACGAGTATGGTCGTAGCCCTACAGGTAGCTAAAGCGGCCCTGACAAACCCGATTAAGGCGTTGCGCAGCGAGTGAAGGCAGTATAACCCTTACAGGTTTTAAAACGGGCTTGACTAACTCTATAAGGTTTGTAAACTCTGTCCGGCCATTGTCCAGAATCGGACAGGTTGATTTATTGCAAAACGCCCTTACAACCACGTAGGGGCGTTTTTTTACGTTGGCACCGCATTTGATCGGCATTATCGTATAAAATCAAGGTGTTATGAAGCGAGCGTTTTTGGGTGAGTTTGAAGAGATCGTACTACTCACCGTAGCCGTGCTGGACGAGGCGGCATACGGCGTAACCGTGACGCAGGAAATCGAGCAGAAAACGGGCCGGGCGGTGGGGTTTAGCACGGTACACACTACCCTGCAGCGGCTGGAAGAGAAAGGCTATTTAGCCTCTCAGATGGGCGGGGCTACAGCCGAACGAGGCGGGCGCCGGAAACGGTTTTTCACTCTCACCGCCACCGGCCGCAAAGCCCTGGTAGACGTGCAGCAGGTACGTACCCAACTCTGGGAAGCCCTACCCCCGCAAACGCTCCAACTCATGGGGTATTGATTCGTCCACGCCATGAACCAACACTCGCAACCGCCGCGCTGGGCCACACGCCTGCTCCACTGGCTGGGTCACCCCGACACCCGCGAAGAAGTCGAGGGCGATTTGCTCGAACTGTACGCTCACTGGGTCCGTACCCACGGGCCGCGAAAGGCCAACTGGCACTATACCCTTAGCGTGCTTCGGCTGCTGCGACCACTGGCCAAATCGAGACACGTACCGGAATACACAACCCCGTTTTTACTCAGCCCTGATATGTTACGCAATTATGTAAAAATCGCCTGGCGCAATCTGATTCGCCATAAAGTCTACTCGGCCATCAACATTGGCGGGCTGGCGGTGGGTATGGCCGTCGCCATGCTGATTGGCCTGTGGGTTTGGGATGAATTGTCGTTCAACAAATCCCATCCGCAGTATGACCGCATTGCGCAGGTACTGGAAAATCAACCACTTGAAAATGGGACTCAAACGTTCGAATCGCTTCCGTTTCCGCTCTCTACCAAGTTACGCAGAAGTTATGCCAGTGATTTTAAGTACGTGGCCGTGGCCGTTCCTATGGACATAACCCTGGCTTACAATGAAAAGAAACTCACAAAAAATGGCCGCTTCAGCGAAGCGGCATTTCCTGAGTTATTGACATTGACCATGCTGAAAGGCAGCCGGAAACTAACGGACCCAACCGCTGTACTCCTCGCCCAATCAACGTCGAACGTGCTGTTTGGTGCTGAGGATCCAATAAATAAAATCGTTGATACTGGCGACCGGCGGATGGCAAAAGTGACCGGCGTTTATGAAGATCTCCCGCGCAATTCACAGTTTAATGGGACAGCCTTCATCGCTCCATTCGCGCTATTAGCGACCTCATCGCCCGGCATCATGACAAACTGGAAAAGCAGTTCGTTTCCAATCTATGTCCAGCTCAATCCAGCCAGTCGTTTCGAGCAGGTTTCGGCAAAAATCAGCCATGTACTTTATGAAGGAAGTAAAGACCCGGTAAAACCGACGCTTTTCCTGTGGCCGATGCGCCAATGGCACTTATATGCCGATTTCAAAAATGGCGTAGCGGGCGGTGGGCGTGTTCAATTTGTCTGGTTGTTCAGCATCATTGGTATTTTCGTGCTGTTGCTGGCCTGCATTAATTTTATGAACCTCAGCACGGCCCGCTCCCAAAAACGAGCTAAAGAAGTCGGTATCCGCAAAGTGGTTGGTTCGGTACGGGGTCAATTAATTAGTCAGTTTCTAAGTGAGTCGGTGCTGGTTGTTGCTGTCGCCTTCATCCTCTCGATGGGGTTGGTTTGGCTTTCTTTGTCCTGGTTCAACCAGCTGGCCAACAAGCAGATGGCTATGCTATGGACCGAGCCACTTTTCTGGTTGGCCGCATTCGGATTTAGTCTATTCACTGCGCTGATTGCCGGTAGTTACCCGGCATTTTACTTATCGTCTTTCCGTCCGGTCAAGGTGCTGAAAGGTGTCGTTCGGGTTGGCCGCCTGGTGGCTTTGCCGCGTCAGCTGCTAGTGGTCCTACAGTTTACCGTCTCGGTCACGCTGATTATCGGCACGATCATCGTTTTTCGGCAGATTCAGCATGCCAAAAACCGCCCTATCGGTTATAATCGGAATGGGTTAATTGCCATCAACACAAGTTCGCTGGGCCGCTATGATGCGCTCCGGTTGGATTTGCTTCAAACCGGAGCGGTAGTCAATATGGCCGAATCGTCAAACCCAACGACGGATGTCTGGTCATCGGCCAATAACCTAGACTGGCGGGGCAAAGACTCCAATCGGCAGGCCATGTTTGGCACCGTTTCCGTATCAGAGGATTTCGGAAAAACCATTGGCTGGACAATCAAAGAGGGGCGTGGCTTCTCCAGGAAACTCACGACCGATTCGCTCGCATTTGTCTTCAACGAAGCCGCCGTTAAGTTGATTGGTATTCAGCATCCTGTGGGTGAAATCATTCGCTGGCACGACAAAGAGTTCACCGTCATTGGCGTCGTTCATGATCTGGTTATGCAATCACCGTTTGAGCCAGTCAAACCAATGGTTTTTATGATGAACAATGAGCGGACGATGAATACGATAACGATTAAAATAAACCCCGAACAGGGCGCTGGCGAAGCCTTGGCTACGATCAGGGCCGTGTTTCAAAAGTATAATCCCACTGTTCCTTTCGACTACAAATTTGCTGATCAGGAGTTCGCCACCAAGTTTTCCGGCGAGGAGCGCATCGGCAACCTCGCGAGCATCTTCGCCATCCTTGCCGTTTTTATTTCCTGCCTGGGTTTATTCGGACTGGCATCCTTCATGGCAGAAGCGCGCACGAAGGAGATCGGTGTTCGTAAAGTATTAGGGGCTAGTGTAGTGAATTTGTGGAGTCTGCTTTCCAAAGACTTCGTAGTGCTGGTTGGTATTGCCTTCTGTATTGCCACACCAATTGCCTATTATTTCCTTAATAACTGGCTCCAACAATACCAATACCGCACCGAAATCACCTGGTGGATTTTCGTCGTGTCGGGTCTTGGGGCGTTGGGGCTTACCCTGCTGACAGTGAGCTACCAGAGCATACGTGCGGCCCTGATGAACCCCGTGAAGAGCTTGCGGAGTGAGTGAACTGTCCGGTTGGTGTCCAGAAACGGACAACTGGCATGATGGATTCTGACGCAAAACAGGCGTTTCTAGCTCAGAAACGCCTGTTTTGCGTTTTTGGTCGCTTATTTGCTCAGCAAAAATGGAAGTAATACACCAGCCATGAAACGGACGTACCTGGGGGAGTTTGAAGAGATCGTGCTGCTGCTTGTGGCGGCCCTCGACGGCGAAGGCTACGGCCTGGGCCTCACCCACAAAATCAACGAAGAAACCGACCGCGCCGTGCGGCTCAACCAGGTACACGCAGCCCTGCACCGTTTGCAGGAAAAGGGCATGGTAGCCTCGCGCCTCGGCGACCCCACGCCCGAACGCGGCGGGCGGCGCAAACTGCTTTTTACCGTAACGGCCTACGGCTACCAGACTTTGCAGGACATCAAAAACTTGCGCACCCAACTCTGGAGCGACGTGCCGACCAGCCCAAACCTCGCCATTGTATGACGCCCCTACCCAAGCCCCCGCGCCTGGCCGACCGACTGTTGGAATGGCTGGTGGCCCCGCACCGGCTGGAAGCCATTCAGGGCGACCTCCACGAAGAATTTGCCTATCAGGTTGGGCGGGTGGGTTTGCGCCGGGCGCAGTGGCGCTACTGGCGCGACCTCCTGGGCTTTGCGCGGCCCTGGGCCGTCAAACGCCTGCCTACTGATTATTCGTCACCGTTTTTTCTTCATCCCGACATGCTCAGCAACTACCTCAAAATCGCCTGGCGGAATCTGGTTCGCCAAAAATTGTATAGCCTCATTAACCTCTGCGGGCTGGCACTGGGCCTGGCAGCGTCGGTGCTGATTTTGCTTTGGGTGCAAAACGAACTGAGCTTCGACAGCTACCACCGCAAGGCCAATACCACCTACCGCGTCACCAATACGCTGAAAGTATCGGGAGAACCCTGGATCTGGTCCAGTTCGCCGCTGGTACTGGGTGATCTGGCCCAACGCCAGATTCCGGATGTAGAACGCATCACCCGGTTCAAGAAACCGTGGCAACCGATCAATTTTCGGGTGCACGATGACATTTTCTCCGAAGAGAATAGTGCCTTTATCGACTCAACCTGGTTTGCCTGTTTCGACTACGAGTTTCTGGCGGGCAGCGCCACCCACGCCCTCGACGAGCCGGGGAGCGTTATCCTGACCGAAAACAAGGCCCGCACCTGGTTTGGCGATCCGCAAACCGCCGTGGGCAAGACCGTGCTGATGGATACTACCCTGCTTACGGTGCAGGCCGTAGTGCGCAATAACCGGCCTAATTCCAGCTTCCGCTACGATGTGCTGGTGCCCATTGCCGCTTCATTCAAATCGGCCGCTGACCGCAAAAATGACCTGGACTGGAACAACTTCAACTACCAGTTATTTCTGCAGCTCAAACCGGGCACGTCGACGGCCAAAATAGGGCAACAGCTTACCCAGTTCTACCGGGCCTACAAGAAAGACTCTACCCTCACAGCCAGTCTATTACCCCTCAAATTCATCCATTTCGAGACCTCGTTTCAGAACGATGAGTTGCCCAAGGGTAGCCGCAACACAGTCTGGATGCTGGGGTTGGTAGGCCTGGTTATCCTTATCATTGCCAGCATCAACTACGTGAATTTATCAACGGCCCTGGCCAGTCAGCGGGCTAAAGAAGTGGGCGTCAAAAAGATTATTGGCGCGGGGCGGGGGGCCTTGTTTGGCCAGTTTCTGATTGAGTCGACCTTGCTCACGGTGCTGGCACTGGGCGTGGCGCTGTTGCTGATTTGGCTAAGCCTGCCCCTGTTCAACGACTTTACCGAGAACCAGTTTTCCCTTGACCTGGGCAATGGTACGCTTTGGCTGCTGCTGTTGGGTAGTGTGGTGGCAACGGTGGTATTGTCGGGGGTTTATCCGGCGGCGTTACTGTCATCGCTGCTGCCGGTGAAGGTATTGAAGGGAGGCAACGTGCTGAGTTTGAGTAACGCCAAGTTCAGGCAGGGGCTGGTGGTCACGCAATTTGCAGCGTCTATAATACTGATAATCAGCACGATGATCATTTTTCAACAGCTGCGCTTCGTGCAAAGCAAGGACCCCGGCTACCAGCGCGACCATGTATTTTGCCTGCAGCTTCCCTTCAGCAAAATGATGTCTGGTACCCGCGCCATTGATGTAATGAAGCGGCAACTGCGCGAGTTGAGTGGCGTGGCAGCTGTGACGTCGGCCAATCAGCCTATTGTCAACAACATGAGTAGCCACAGTGGTAGCCTGAAATGGGCCGCCAAACCCGACGACTTCACACCCGCCGTGTCTCAGTTTTCGGTCGAGCCGGAATTTCGTTCGGTATTCGACCTGAAGCTGACAGCAGGCCGCTGGTTTCGGCGCGACATGCGCCTCGACACGGCCAACGTGATTTTGAACGAAGCCGCCGTGAAATCGCTGGGGTTGAAAGCACCCGTGGTGGGGCAATGGTTTGAGTTTCAGAGCCGCCGGGGCCAGATCATCGGGGTAACGCAGGACTTCAACTTCAAGAGTCTGCACGAAAAGATCGACCCCATGGTGCTGTTTGATGCCCCCGGCTGGCACGCCTACATCTTCACTAAAGTCAACCCCGGTGCAACGGAGCGTGTACTGGCCGACGCCGAGCGAATCTGGAAAGCCAGCTATCCCGACAAGCCTTTCAAGTACACGTTTCTGGACGACAGCTTTGCTCAGCTTTACAAGACCGAACAAAAGGCGGGGCAGTTGTTCAACGTCTTTGCGGGCATTGCCGTGCTGATCTCCTGCCTGGGTCTCTTCGGTCTGGCTACGTTCTCTGCCGAACGCCGCCACCGCGAAATTGGAGTACGCAAAGTACTGGGTGCCAGTGTGCAGAACATTGTGGCGCTACTCAGCAAAGACTTCCTGAAACTGGTGCTGGTGGCTATCGTGATCGCCTCGCCGCTGGCCTGGTATGCCATGAACCGATGGCTGCAAACCTTTGCTTACCACGTGGCCATGCCGTGGTGGGTCTTTGTGCTGGCGGGTCTGCTGGCGGTGGTTACGGCCCTGCTCACGATTAGTTTCCAGAGCATCCGCGCTGCCCTGACAAACCCCGTCAAGAGCCTGCGGAGTGAATAATAAACCTGTCAGGCTTTTTTCAACCTCATAGGTTTACTACCGCGTCCCGAAACAGCCCTAATACGGGCTGTTTTGCCTTATTCCAATTTCAGCACAGCCGGGCCAGGCTTCGTAATCCGGTTCTGATTTTCAGCCCGATAAGTCGTACCATTTCGGACGAAATCCTGTCCATTTTCGGACATCATTTGGTCGGTTTAAGGCCGTTTCTCGCCAGGAAACGGCCTTTTTTGTGCTGGCACGGCTGTTGAGCCTGATCATGAGAAACAAGAGATGAGCAGTAAGAGACAAGATTCCCCTGGAAACGTTTTGTCTCTAGCCTCTTAAATCTTGTCTCTTACTGCTCATCTGACCATGCTCCACAATTACATCAAAATAGCCCTGCGGAACCTGCGTCGCTCGCCGCTCTACAGCCTGCTTAACATGGGTGGACTGGCCCTGGGCATGGCCTGTTGCCTGCTCATTGCGCTCTACGTACACGACGAGTGGAGCTATGATCGTTTCCACGCCAACTACCCGCACATTTATCGGCTCTGGGAAAAACAGAAACAGGCCGACGGCCTCTTCGACGTGGCCGTGACGCCGGGTCCACTGGCGCCTGCGCTGGCCAGAGATTTTCCCGAAGTGGTGCAGACCACCCGCGTGGGGCGCTGGGGCGGGGTGTTGACCCAGGGGAAGCAATCACTGGAGGCCGAGCAGATGCTGATTGTCGACCCCACGTTCTTTAGCCTGTTTAGCTTCCCGATGCGGCTGGGCAACGCCAAAACGGTTTTCCGGAACCCTGATGAAGTTATCTTCAGTGAAGCCATGGCTGAGCGCTTTTTCGGCTCAACCTGGCAAAAACAGTCGTTGGTGGGTCAGGTAATCACCTTCAACGGAAAGGATAATCTGACCCTGGTGGGCATTGTTCAAAATTCACCCAGCCGGTCACACATACAGTTCGACGTACTGTTGCCCTACAAATGGCTGGAGCAAAACGACGAATGGAGCAAAAAGTGGAACAGCAACAGCTACCATACCTACGTACAGCTGCGGGCAGAGGCAACAGGCGCACCCATCAATCCAGCGGCCTTCGCCGACAAAATCAGGAACGTGCTGAAACGGTATGATAATGGCAACGACAAACAACTTTTCCTGCAACCCCTGGCCGACATTTACCTGCGTTCTACCTTTTCGTTTGAGAGCGACTGGGGCAAGCGCAGCAGCATTGGTTATGTGCGCATGTTCATCGCCGTGGGTTTGATTGTGCTGCTCATTGCCATCGTCAACTTCATCAATTTGGCCACGGCGCGCGCCTCACAGCGGGCCAAAGAAGTGGGCGTACGCAAAGTGGTGGGTGCGCAACGGGGGGCATTGGTAGGGCAGTTTCTGGGCGAAGCCGCGCTGGTGACGGCTGTGGCCGTGGGGCTCTCGCCGTTGCTGGCCGAAGTCTTTTTGCCCCTCTTCAACGACATCGCCGCCAAGACCCTGACCATTCCCTACCAGCTGCCCATTTTCTGGGGCATCCTGCTGGGTATCCTGTTACTGGTGAGCCTGTTGGCGGGAGTTTATCCGGCATTTGTATTGTCGTCATTTAAGCCGGTCCGGGTGTTGAAAGGAGCCATGGTGGGGCACTCGGGGCGTGGCTTTCGGCAGGGGCTGGTGGTGGGGCAGTTTGCCCTGGCAACGGCCTTAATCATTGGCACGCTGGTCATTTACAGACAGTTATCGTTTATCCAGAACGCCCGGCTCGGTTTCGATAAATCACAGCTGCTCTACGTCCGGCTCAAAGGCGACCTCAAATTCAATGCACTGGCTTTCCGCGATCAGGTTCGGCAGTTGCCCGGCGTAGCGCAGGTTGCCGTAGCCACCGGCAACCTGGTCGACATTGCCAATTCGGGTAACGTTGAATGGGAAGGGCAGGCACCCAAAGACGAATTTCTGATCACAAACCTGAATGTAGACCAGGGATTCATGGCCACTACGGGCATGTCGCTGGCGGCGGGGCGGAACTTCTCGGCGCAAATCCCCGCCGACACCTCGCGGGTGTTGGGGGCCTATATGATCAACGAAACGGCGGCCAAACGGATGGGCTACACAGCCACCTCGGCACTGGGCAAGCAGGTAAAGTTTTGGGGAATAACCGGTAAGATCGTGGGTGTGCTGCGTGACTTTCATTTCCGGCCTCTGCGGGTGGCTATCGAGCCGTTTATTTTTCGGTTTCAGCCCACCAACCCCTATTTCAACCTGCTGGTGAAAACCCGGCCCACCCACCTGCCACGCACCCTGGCTGCGCTCTCAAACGTCTACAAAAAAGCTGACCCGGCCAATCCACTCTCCTACGGCTTTGTGGATCAGGACCTCGACGCGCAATACCGTTCTGAGCAGCGCACAGGGCGCGTTATTCTCTATTTCTCAGTGCTGGCTATCCTGATTTCGTGCCTGGGTCTGTTTGGACTGGCGGCCTTTACCGCCGAAATCCGCACGAAAGAAATCGGCGTGCGCAAGGTGCTGGGAGCGTCGGTGGGTAGCATTGTGGCGCTGCTCAGTGGCGATTTTCTGAAGCTGGTGGTGGTGGCTATTTTGGTCGCTTCGCCGCTGGCGTGGTGGGGCATGAATACCTGGCTACAGGCATTTGCCTACAAGATCACCATCAGCTGGGGCATCTTTGCCGGGGCGGGCGCACTGGCAGTGGGTATTGCCCTGCTCACGGTGAGCTTCCAGAGCGTCAAAGCCGCCGTGGCTGACCCGGTAAAGAGTTTGCGGAGCGAGTAAACCCTAAACAACTATGTCCTACATCGCTATTCCTATCCCCAACATTCCTGGTAAGCAGGAAATTGAGATTGAGGTGAGTATCAACGGGCAAAAGCAGGCCCTGCACTACCGCGTCGAGCTGTTTTACTGGGCCGACTGCCGGACCGCAACTTTTGACCGCGTAGCGTGCATCCGCGAAATGTTATCGGGCTATGACCAGGACTGGTCGCTCTACTACATTGGCGAACCCACCGACGATTTTGTGCCCATCACCTTCGTGCGCAAGGAAGACCTTACCATTCAACGCCACCTGCGCCAGCTGGCCTAAATTTTTACCATACTATACGTTATGCTTCGAAACTACATAACCATCGCCCTGCGTAACCTGCGCAAAAACCAGGCATATGCCCTTATCAATATCACGGGCCTGGGGCTGGGTGTTGGCTGTGCGCTACTACTATTTGCCCTGGTGCGCTACCATTTTCAGACCGACCGGCACCACGCCAGGTTTGACCGCATTTACCGGATTACGACGCTGTTTAATCTGCCCGACGGCGCATTCCATACCCCCGGCGTACCAATGGTTTTTGGCAAGACCCTCCGCACCGATTACCCCGACATAGAACAGGTAGCCATGCTCGACGAGTGGGAAGACCCCATGGTGGCCGTGGCGGCAGGCGGGCAGGTCGACAGGAAGTTTAAAGACAGTCATACGAAAGGTGCTTTTGTCGAACCCGCCTACTTCAACCTGTTCGACTACACCTGGCTGTCGGGTGGCCCTGCCGACCTGAATCAGCCGGGCACGGTGGTGCTGGAAGCCAAGCTGGCCAAGCGGTATTTTGGCACGACAAACGCCGTGGGCAAGACCCTCAAACTCGACGCCCGCTACCCCGTTCGGGTGGTCGGTGTCTTTGCCGACTACCGCGACAACACGGACTTTGGCTACACTATTATGCCTTCCTGGGCATCCTGGGAGGGTATGCACGGCCAGAAGATGCTCGACGATTTCAACAATATCAACAGCAGCACCCTCTGCTTTGTCCTGCTCAATAACCGCTTTACCGCTGCCAACTGGGCGCAGCAGATGTTGACGTTCGTGAAAAAACACAAGAACGCTGAAGGGGCCGCCGTTACACGCTGGTCCATGCAACCCCTGGCCGACGTTCACTTCTCGACCGAACATGGTGGGGTAAGCCGGGGGCTACTGGCGTCGTTGTTCGCCATTGGCTTGCTGCTGATTGGTACGGCCTGCATCAACTTTGTGAACCTGGCTACAGCGCAGGCGCTGAACCGGTCGCGTGAGGTAGGCGTGCGGAAAGTGCTGGGCAGCACGCGGGGGCAGTTATTTAGTCAGTTTTTGGGCGAAACTACGGTGATTGTATTACTGGCTACGGCGGCAGGACTGCTCATTTTCAGCTACGGGTTGCAACTGACACAAACCTATTTGCACGGCGCATTCAGGTTTACCTTCTACTTTGAACCCGCGCTTATAGCCTGGCTGGGCCTGATTCTGCTGGGTGTGGTGCTGCTGGCGGGGCTATACCCGGCGCTGGTGCTGGCGGGTTTCAAGCCTGTGGTAGCGCTGGCGGGCAAAATCACCTCTCGGCAGGCAGGGGGTTTTGCGGTACGGCGAGGGCTGGTCGTAGCCCAGTTTGCCATTTCGCAGGTGCTGGTGATCGGGCTGGTGGTCGTGAGCAGTCAGTTGGCGTATGTGCGCAACAAAGACCTTGGTTTCATCCGGCACGCTATCCTGACGGTTCGGTTGCCGTTTGTTCCACAGCAGGACCTGACCAAAATGCGGACGTTTAAACAACTGGCGCAGGCCCTGCCCAATGTGCAGAAGTTTAGTTATTCGATGAGTGGTGCGCCCCAGTCGGGCTGGGAAAGCAACACCCAAATTCAGTACGACACGCGCGCTGAAGAAGAGAAATGGCAGGTGCAGCAGGCCCGTTTCGATGCGGATTACGTCGACCTCTACGGCCTTAAGCTGGTGGCCGGCCGTAACATGCAGCCCTCCGACACCGCGCGCGAAGCCCTTGTCAATGAGACTTTTGTCCGGAAAATTGGCGCTAAATCACCCGCCGACGTGCTGGGCAAATTCATTCATCAGGATAGCAGCCGTCGCAACTACGAAATTGTGGGTGTGATGAAAGACTACAATCAGTTATCGCTGAAGCAGGAGATCAAGCCGTTGTTCATTACCACGCGGGCCGCCAACTATTATGCCGCCAACATCCAGGTACAAACGGGCAATTTCCAGCAGGTAATCAGTCAGCTGGGAGCCCTTTACAACCGCGTATACCCCGACAGCTATTTTGATAGCCGGTTTGTGGACGATGAGATTGAAGAAAGATACCAGGAAGAGCAAACGATGGGCAAGCTCGTCAACTTCTTTGCGGCCGTGGCCCTGCTGATTGGCTGTATGGGTTTGTATGGTCTGGTACTGTTCATGGTGTCGCAGAAGACCAAGGAAATTGGCGTACGGAAGGTGCTGGGAGCCAGTATGGGCAGTATTCTGTGGCTGTTTGGGCGGGAGTTTTCGCGGCTTATTGCTATCGCGTTTGTGCTGGCCGTGCCGGTGGCCTGGTGGGTAATGCGGGGCTGGCTTCAAACGTTTGAATACAAGATCAACCTTGGCCCCGGCGTCTTCGCGCTGGCGCTACTGGCCACCGTTATAGTAGCCGCCCTCACCGTCTCGTTCCAAAGCATTCGCGCCGCGCTAATGAACCCGGTAAAGAGTCTGCGGAGCGAGTGACCATAAACCTGTAAGGTTCCCTTCTAACCTTACAGGTTTAAAAACTGCGCCAAATCCAGATCTAACAACGCTGAGAATGAACTGGTTGTAGCCACGCCACCATCCCCTTTGCAATAACGAAGCCACTCATTGGTTTTGTAGTTATAAACAAAGCCTTCCATAATTCCATACAGCTCAGCATCAATTAGTTGTATTACTTTTTGCAGGTCTTCCTTCTGCCCTTTCGAATGACAAACTTCAATGATAATTGGCGTTTCGTCGGTTGTATTGTTGCAAAGGGAGAGGTCTGGTACCGGACTGGCTTTCCCCTCATCGAGCATTGTTTCAGGCAGGGGTTCAAGACTAATGCTGTGCTCTTTATAGTACAAAATTCCCAGTCCGGTGGTAAGTTGGGCAATAACCCGCTGATGGATAGCGGGAGCCCAAACAACCTGATCGTCATGCACAATGGAGGGGGTTGTTACCGGAGGGAAATACATATGCGTTTATAAACTTGACATAAACAAAGATAGCTAAACACAGGACATGCTCCTACCTCACTCTGACCCTGCACCAATTACAGCATAACTGCCTGTAAGCCAGCTTCGACGCGCTAAATTTATGAGCCGTTTAGTAAATACCCCGGTGGTAGTTTGTGGAATATCGACTCAACTGAATCCTCTTGATTAATGACAATACCCGAGCGGACTTTTTTTGACTCAACCACCTACACGTATGTTGCGCTGGTGCCTGTTGCTGGGCGGATTTTTTCTGTCTGTGCCGGTCTGGGGTCAGGCGGCGGGCGGAAACGGTTTGCAGGGCGAATATTACAACGGCCCGGCCTTCAACCGGAAGGTGCTGGTACGAACCGATAAACTGGTTGACTTTTCATGGGACGGCTACACCCTGCCCGCTGCTGGCGTAAATCCTAAATCATTTTCCGTGCGCTGGACGGGCAAGCTCTATGCCCCCGTGAGCGGCCCATACAAATTCACGGCGGTAGTGGACGACGGTATGCGCATCTGGGTAGATGGCAAACTGGCCATGGACGAATGGCGCTACCGGAAGCAGAAAGTTTACGGACAGGCGGTAGCCCTCAAAGCGGGCCAATTCTACGATCTCAAAATCGAGTATTACAACGCCGGTAATGGTGGCTATGCCCAGCTAAACTGGAACCTGGTGAACGAGTCGGGCAAGAAGCCGGCGTTTGAAAACGCACCACAGCAGAAAGTGTCCGCCCAGTTTCTGTACAATGGCCCACTACCTAAATCATCACCTCCGCCTGCACCCAAACCAGTACCGCCACCCACGCCGAAGCCAAAACCAGCACTGCCCGTTTCGCCGATTATTGCCCAAAAAATGCCTCTGCTGGCACCAAAAACAGCAGTAGCCCAGCCAAGACCTAAGTCTGTGGCTACAACGACGCCCGCTCCGCCCCCGGCACAAGGTACCCCTCTACCAGAGGCGGTAGCTACAGACCTGTCTCAAAAGCGTCAGATTTTCTTTGCCCAGAGTGATTACCAACTCATGCCTTCGGCGCTTGAGGTGCTCGACAACGTAGCGCACCTGATGACCCGCGACACTACTCTCCGACTCACCGCCGAAGGCTATACCGACAATGTAGGCGATCCCCGGCTAAACCTGACCCTGTCGGAATACAGGGCCAGGGTCGTCCGCTCCTATTTGTGCCGGAAAGGTGTGGCCGAACGCCGCATAACCGCCGTAGGCCGTGGGAGCATCCCATCAGCAGAACCAGATGAGACCACCCGTTCGCAGAAGCGACACGTATTGCTGTTATTTCAAAAATAAGCTGGTTGATCGAGCCGATAGCCCCTTTTATCAACGTGATCTCAACTAGCCGTTGCGGGCGGCTTCCAGTGTTTGAATATCAATCTTGGTCATCTGCATCATAGCCTCCATTACACGCTTCGACTTGGTTGGATCGTCACCCTGCAAAAGCCGTCCCAGGGCAGACGGAACAATCTGCCACGACACGCCAAATTTGTCTTTGAGCCAGCCGCATTGTCCTTTTTTGCCGCCCTCTGACAATCTCTCCCAAAGTTCATCTACCTCCTGCTGGTTGTCGCAGTCAACAAACAGTGAGATGCCATCGCTAAACGTGAAGCTAGGACCACCGTTCAGCGCAAAGAATTCCTGCCCACGCAATTGAAAAGTGGCCGATAGCACTCTTCCTTCCGACGAACTGCTATTCGCGCCAATACGGTTGATGCGGTTAATTTTTGAATCGGCAAAAATGGACGTGTAGAACGTGGCCGCCTCTTCGGCCTGATCGTTGAACGTGAGAAATGTGGTGATCTTTTGCATGTTGTTTACAGTTGATTGCTACACTGTAAATCTATCACAGACAGCATTGGCGCAAAGGGTGAGTAAAGGACAAAAGCAGGGGGTGAAAGAGACAAGGTTTGTGTCCAGTGTTCAAACGGCCAACGTCCGGGGTATACAGGCCAAAATCAGCTGATTTTAGCCTGTATACCCCGGACGTTAAGCGGCCAGTCCCTACCGCCAGTAGGGCATTTCGCCGTTGGTAATCAGCGTGGTACGGTTGCGGCCGTCCAGGTCCAGCACCACAATGCTCCGCACACCCGTACCCGTGTTGTCGGTATTGGTGAAGATCAGCTTGCTGCCCGTGGGGTCGTAGCGGGGATCAAGATCGTTGGTGCCGGCGGGCTTGGTCGTTACGTTGTTGTTACCCCCCGTCGACGTGGCCGTTACCTCTGTTAAGGCGTTGTTGCTTAAATCCAGGCGGTAAATACGAGCATCGGCCTGCCGACCCTGCTCGTTGCGGAGGTCGCCCTGGTCAATGGTAAATACCAGTTGCTTGCCATCGAGCGAGAACACCGGGTTACCCACGCGGTTGTTTTCGCGTTTGAGTAGCGTCTGCGGGTCGGTACCGTTGACCGGAATCAGGGCCAGTTCGTTGTTGTAATAGCCTGACGTAGTCCGGGCTACAATCCGGTTGGTTTGTCCCGACCAGGTACAACCGGCAAACTGCCGCCCCGGTGCGCTTGCCACCAGCCGTAACCCTGTGCCGTCAGTACGAACAGCATACAGCTTATCGCCGGCAGGATACACCAGTTGTGTACCGTCGGGCGACCAGGTGAACGAGAGGTCCAGCGCCGACAGACCCGACAGCGGCACCGACGTTACACGGCGTTGGTTGCTGCCGTCGGGGTTCATGATGTAGAGGTTCAGTTCTGTATCGACGTTCGAAATGTAGGCGATCAGCTTCCGGTCAGGTGAACCAATGGGGCGCCAGTTGTTGCCGGCGGTGGTCAGTTGTAGTGGAGCGTCGGTGCCGTTGGCGGCTGCAAAAATCTGAAGCTGACCGTTCACCCGGCGGGCAAATACGTAGGGCAGATCAGGAAATGCGGCCGTGCGAAACGAGAACAGCGGACTGTTTACCGTATTGACACCATCGCGGGCGGTGACCTGCCAGACGTAGGTAACGTTGTAATCCAGATTCCTAACCACCACCGAGTCGGCCAGGATATTGGTAAACGACTGGGTGGCCGCCGTACTGCCTTCGCGGAACAGCTGCACATCGTACCGCAACGTATCGCGGCCGGGGTCAGTAGCGGCCCATTTCAAGGTCAGGGTAGTAGGCAAACCGCTGGTTGTCGAGACAGGCTTGACCACCGTAGGAATGGTGGGTGGCCGGTTCTGGCTATTGTCGGTTACGAGCAAAATCGCAATCTGCGACACCGACCCCGTACTGGCATCGACGGTGACGACCTCGGTGCGGTAAGGAGCCAGCGTGGCGGTGATGGAATATTTACCCGCCGTCAGACTGTCGAATTTAAAATTACCGGTAGAGTCTGTTTCGGTAATACGGCTACCGGGGCTGATGCGCACCAATACGCCTTTAACGGGTTTGCGCGTAGCGCTAATCAACACCTGCCCCCGAACGCTGGTGTAGACCAGCGGGTCTACCAGGGTTTCTTCGGTGCAGCTCCATAGCCCTACCAGGAGGGCTACCAGAGCAATCAAACTAAGTTTATACATGAGTGAGGAAGGTCAGGTTAAGGTTTTTTGGGTGTGGCAGGGGGCGGCGTAGCCTGTGGTGCGGGCGGTGCAGGAGCTACTGATATGGGCGTAGCTTTGCCTGGTTTCACGCGCCCAAAACGACCCAGATTAACCGTTAAGCCCAGGGTACCCCGCAGGTAATAGTCGTTGTGCAATCCCGCCACCAGCCCGTCGATATTGTCGGAAAAGGGCAAGTGAGCTTCCAGCATGGTGCGTATGCCAATGTAGCGGTTGGGGTTATACTGCACGCCCGCCCCACCGGTAGCTTCGCCATAACGCTGCCCCCGCAAGCTATAGAACGTACCTGCCGACCGTTGCACCAGCATACCCCCGCCCACCGTAAACAGGGGCGATACAGGTTGGTTAGGCAACGCCCGAAACAGCACGCTGGCCCCCAGGCTGCTAAACGACCGGTTCACGTCGCCGCTGGTGAGTGCGCCCGTGGCGGCATTGACCTGCAGGCCCACTACGGGTGTCAGGTAGGCTTCCAGACTCA
Organism: Fibrella rubiginis; assembly: GCF_017353185.1. Taxonomy (GTDB): domain Bacteria; phylum Bacteroidota; class Bacteroidia; order Cytophagales; family Spirosomataceae; genus Fibrella; species Fibrella rubiginis. The sequence continues at coordinate 131,685 of NZ_JAFMYV010000006.1, forward strand.
AACCGTATCCCACCCGCGTAGCGCGTTGGGTGTAGTCGGTATAGAGTCGGGTACCGTCGATGTACGGTTGCAGGCTAAACCGGGCGGGGGCAGTGGTGCTGATGCGGGAGCCGTAGACATCGGTCTGGCTCATCTCCGTTTTTTCGCGCTCATAGCTATCCAGCAGGGGTTTTGCCTGCGCGGCTGCTTTTTCCGAGACAGACCACAGCCCATCCTGAATACCTTCAACCACCAGGGCATATACGGCTTTTTCAATAGCCTCTGTCACCGCCATCTGACCGGGTTCAGTCGTGGTAAAACCCGTTTCAGCTTCCAGCAAGCGCTTGAAGCTTACAAACCGGAATACGCTGGCATCCACCGACTGCGACAGGATGGTTTTAGACGTGTAGATCGTCTTCAGAATTTTACCCGACCGGGTAGCTACGGCCCGCAGGTAAACCGTGACGCGGTCCTGCCGGTACTGGGTTGACCCGCCCGACGAGAAATACCGCAGCCCGGCACCACCCGTGATGATGTTGGCATCGTAGGAAACAATACCGCCTTCCAGAATAATGCCCGCAAACAGCAATGGGGGCAGGTTTTCGCCTTCCTTATACTGCGCTACGCTGGAACGCACGATTTTGCGCTCGTTGAGCAGGTTGGCTACGTTTTCGCGCTCAATGGGCGTAAACCAGTTGCTCTCTTCCAGGGCTTTAAGCAAAATGTTGGTGGTGCCCTGCGAAATAGCCGTCGAAAAACTGGTGCCATTCTCCGACTGTTTGTACTGACCGGTCTGGTCGCGGAATTTATAAACGGCAGCCACGATCTTATCGCGGGCGGGCGGCAAACTGCGTAGGTTGGTCGTTACGGCGGTTTCTTCACCCAGCCGGGCCGAGCGAGGGCCGGTGGGCTGGTGGAAATAGGCGGCGCAGCCCGACAGGAGCAGCGGCAGCCCAATGGCCCCCCATCGGGCCATGACTTGATACAAACGGTTCATAAATTGGTGGTAAAGCGACTCAGTAATAAGGAACGGTTACGGTAGTTTCGCCACCCTTGCCATCCACGATACGGATCAGCACTCCATCGGCAGCGTTGGTAATATTGACCTGGAAATCGCCGAACTGGTAGGTTCCTTCTTTAAGGGTGGTTTCACCGAATTGCTTGTTGAGCAGGTTGGAGGTAATGCGGCTGAGCAACTGGCGTTGCAAACTCGATGAGAAATCGTCTAATGACGATGTGGTACGGCTGCCAAGGCCATTGGTACTAGTGCGTTGAGACGGGTCCTTACTTTTGTCCTGCGCCTGCGCCGAAGACAGCATCCACTGGTAGTTGAAGGTGTTGCCGCCAAAAGCCGGGTTATTGGGGCGGTAGACCAGTGCCTGCCCCCGCGCCGAGAGGGCCGCCATACCAATCAGCCCAAACGTGAAGAGTAGTATTCGTTTCATAATCAATTGGTTAAGAGAGAAAGCGTAATCAGTTAATATACCCCCGACCCGCGTTGGTCGTCGCTGTCGAGCTGGCGTTGTGTTTCGGCGTAATTGTCTACGTACTCCCGCACTACCTGGGCAGCATATACAGCCAGTTCTTCGATGGTGTCGATGCGATTCTGCACAATCTGCTGAAACAGCAATTCGTCATTAACGGTGATCGAGATAATACTGCCGATACCCGAATTAGCGGGTAGTTCGTCGACGGCAATCAGAAACAGATTCAGTTCAAATTCCAGTGGTTTCTGCAACTGCACCTGCGCGGTATCGCCCGGTGTGGCACCCGTAGCCCCCGGTGCCAGCGCGCCCGAAACCAAGGGTTGCCCCAGGGGTGAGCCGTCGCTGGTCGGTGCCAGGTCCTGATAAGCACGGTAGAAGGCATCGTAGAAATCGCGGCCGGTTTTAGAACGGGTATTGTCCAGCAGCAGGCTTTCGGTGCTCTGTTCGGTCATGGCTTCTTCGCGCAGCATACCATCCAGTTCACCAAGGCCCGGCACGTCGGGGTCCTGCGCAAAGGCAGGAGCCACCAAGGCCAGCAAACAGATGAGCAAACCTATAACCCTCATACCGTGGTCTAGTAAGTACTGGTGATGATGGCACGCGCCCCACCCGACTGCTCAATTTTGATGGGCAGCGCCAAACCACCAAATGGCATACCTGTACTGATCAGGCTGTTGTTGTTGCCCGTCTGACGCACCTGTAGCTGGGCATCATTGCCGCGCACGGCGTTCAGTTGCAGTTCGTTGCCACTGCCCAGTTGTTCCAGCAGGTAGTTATTCTGCGACCCGTTGGCCGATAGGCTGAGCCGATTGCCGTCGCCCTGCTGGGTCAGCCCAACCCGATTGCCCAGCTGAACACCCGTATTGACATAGTTGACCTGGTTGTTGTTGCCCTGCTGCAATAAGATGACCTGATCGGTGCTTGTGGGTACCAACGGGCTGTTTGTCAGTGCGGCTTGCTGACCAGTAGTGACGGTGGTTAACGTCCCGGTCCAAAACGCCTCGGACTGGGCGTTGGTTTGCGCCGTGGCGCAGTGAGCCAGCCCGAGAAAGAGAAGAGGAAAGGATAGTTTTTTCATTTGATAAATCTACCGAAATGATGACACAAACGGCAAACCGACACCCTTTTATAAGCCAATTAGTTACCGGTCGGTAGTTTACAGATGAGGCCATTATGCGCCTCAAGGCCTCGATATGGGCCTCATTACCGATTAGTAAAGAGCTGCGTAGACGCCTATTTTTAATCTGTCTTCTATCAATGAAAAACCCGGCCAGTTGATCTGGCCGGGTTTTGGTACATAACGAGGTTTCAATAACCTAGTTGCTCTGCGTAATCACCGAGGTGTTGAAGTTACCAACCTGGTTCACGCTCGCGGTTTGACCTGGCCCTGCGGGGTCACTGGTCTGGGTGATAGTCATCACGTTGCTGTTGCCATACTGGCCGGCATACGCACCGAAGGGTGATACACCGGTTATGCCCCTGATGAGGTTGCTCTTACCAGTCTGCGTGAACGTATTTACGTTATCGCTACCCAGCCCATCAAACCGCGTGATGTTCAAATCGCCCCGTTGCGTCACAGTTGTGGTGTTGCGGTCAGAAGACGCAGGCGGGGTACCATCGCCATGGTAAACTTCAGCGCGGTTATTGCTGCCGGTGGTCAACTGGTCAATCAGCACGTTGTCGCCTGTACCCCGATATTCATAGATATAGGCCGTATTGGTAGCACCGCTCTGTTTGATTTCACCCACTGAGTTGAATGTGCTGGTGCGCTGATAGATCTGAGCAAAACCACTCGTACCACTTTGCGTTACGGTGGCCGTGTTACCGCTTGCTATACTGTTCTGGAGAATACGGCCAGTGTTGGTAGCCCCCGACTGGGTCATGGTAGCAATGTTATTGGACGCAGTAAAACTTTGCTCAATGTAGCCACTACCACTTGTACCAGTTTGCGTCATGGTAGCCGTATTACCATTGGCATTACCAGCCTGAAATACGTTGGCGATGTTGGTCAATCCCGATTGTGTCACCGTTGCTATGCCAAACGTAGCCCCGTTGGCCTGGTAAATGTTGGCTAGCTGGCTCGTACCCGACTGGTTGAGGGTGGCCTGGTTATCGGCACTACCCGTACCGGGTGCATTAAAGAAAACGCCATCCTGGTAGATGTTACCATTCTGCCCGCTGCCTACCTGTGTAATGGTAGCCTGGTTACGGCTGCTCAGGTTACTCTGCTCAATGAGAGCATTGTGAGGGGTAGCCGTACCGCTTTGCGTAATCAGGGCCGTGTTGTGGTCGCTGGTACCGGTGCCCGCGCCGCCCGCTTCCTGGTTAATACCTGCGCTGTGGCCCGCTCCGGTCTGGTCTGTCGTGGCCGTGTTGTAGCTGCTATTGGTGTTGAAGGTGGTGTTGCCGTTCTGGTTGATAAGGCTGGCCAGGTTGGTACCATCCTGTTTGGCGGTGGCCGTCTGGTTGTTGCTACCGTCGTTTTGGTTGATGCGCGCGTCGTTACCGTTGCCCACTGTGGCTCCTTTCTGCGTAACGCTGGCTGTGTTGCTTAGGGATTTGTTACTCTGGGTGATCACCGCCGTATTGTCAACCGTGGTCTGCGTAATGGTAGCCGTGTTGCCTGATGAGTTGCCCAGCGAACCGGCGCTTTCATAGATTTTGGCACTGTGACCGCTACCTGTCTGATCAGTGGTGGCAACGTTACCATTGCTTCTGTTAGTGCTGCCGGATCCTTCGTTTTGAAGAATCTGAGCCGTATTGGCCTCACCGTTCTGTTTCGTGGTAGCCTGGTTGAACTCGCTCAGGCCAGCCGCACCGCCATTTTGTTTGATAGTAGCGATGTTGCCGTTTCCCGCCGTAGAGTTTTTCTGGTCAACCGTTGCAGTGTTATTGTTGCTACGGCCATTCTGCTCTACTGTGGCGTTATTGCTGAAGTCGGTCTGCGTAGTGGTCGATACGTTATCGTGCGAATCGCCATTGGCTGTGGCGTTCTGCTGGGTGCTCGACGTCTGATTCATCCCCGACTGGTCGACGGTGTTGCGGTTGCCATAGCTGTTTTTACCACTGGCGGCGTTCTGTTCGCTGGTAGCCACATGGCCCATACCAATCTGCTGCACGCGCGCCGTGTTGTCGGCACTCTGACCCACCGACGTGTTATCACCATTCTGGCTTACCGTGGCGGTGTTGCTGCCGGGCGTACTGAGGGCCGACGGGCCTGTGTAGCCCTGAAAAATGGTGGCCTGGTTGCGTACCGAGTTATTGCTCTGGTCGACGGTTCCATTGTTGGTGCTGCCGTTTTGCCAGACCTCCGAGCTGTTGCGGAAACTGCTGTTGTTCTGGTTGATCACCCCCGTGTTGGTATTGCCTGTCTGGGCAACACCCGCCCGGTTGCCGTCGCCCACGGGGCCGCCTGAGTTAGCTGGTGGTGGCGGAGTAGCCATACCGCTCATGCCCAGTGCGCCACCATTTTGGTTGATGGTACCCACGTTACCGCCACCTCCCCCCTGGCTAATGCCCGCCCGGTTGCCTTGCGATCCGTTACCACTTGCCCCGTTCTGGTTGGCCGTGGCGGTGTTACTGACTGTGCCCGTCTGGAAGGTGCCTGCCCAGTTGCCGGTGTTGGTGCCTGTGCCCTGGTTCTGACTGATGGTCGAGACCTGGTTGGCCCCAGTCTGCTGCTGCACACCCGTCTGATAAGAACCGTTCTGGTTGAGGGTGGCCGTGTTTTGGGCGAACGAAGCGGCCGCAAAAGCCAGCAGCAGTCCCCCGGTGAGGATAACTTTTTTCATTTCGGGTTTAGAAGTTTGTTTAAGTCGTTCATTGAAGCAATATCATCCGTTGATTAACAACCGCCTGTATTTGTTACTAAGCGGTAAGTCAGTTACTTTGAGTAATAACCGACCCGTTGCCATTGCCAGCCTGGTATACGTTGGCGGTGTTACCCGGCCCGGCGGCAGCACTGGTTTGTGTAATGGTCAGTGTGTTACTATCGCCATACTGCCCGGCATAGGAGGCAAACGGCGACACACCGCTAATGCCCCGAACAACATTCCCTCTGCCAGTCTGCGACGTGGCGGCGGTGTTGTTATCGCCAACGATATCAAACTGGGCCGTATTCTGCCTGCCGCGTTGCGTAACTGTCGTCGTGTTGTTGTCTGAGGCGTCGGGCGCACCAGCGTCATCGCCCTGGTAAATAACAGCCAGATTATTTACGCCGGTAGTTAACTGATCAATGCGGGCATTATTGCCTGTGCCCTGGTATTGATAGATCCTGCCACTATTGAGGTTGCCCGTCTGTTGAATCTTCGCATACGCCTCATCTGAACCAAATGCCTGCTCAACATAAGCGTATCCGTTTGTGCCACTTTGCTCGATAAGCGCTTCGTTGGCCGACGCAAGCACGGCCTGGTATACCTCTGTCGCGTTAGTAGCCCCCGACTGCGTAACCGTTACTTTGTTACCAATGGCATTGTCAGCCTGATAAACGGTAGCTGTTTGCCGAGTGCCCGACTGATCAACAATAGCGACGTTCAATACGCTCCCGACTGCATAGCCAAACGCAACACCCAACTGACCAACGTAGGCATCATGACCACTACCGACTTGTTTAACACTGGCTACGTTGAACCCGCTGGCATTATCCTGTTCAATAGTAGCGTTGTGCTGAAGTGCATTGCCAGCCTGCTCAATGACCGCCGTATTTAGCAGACTTACTCCGTTGGTTCCTGCCGACTGCGAAATGTTGGCTTCGTGGTTTTTGCCCGTTTGCCTCGTCTCGGCGGTATTGACTGCACTGGCAGTGTTGTCTGTGTTATCGCCGTTCTGGTTGACGTTGCTGGTCAGGTTCTCTCCATTTTGACGCACCGTAGCCGTTTGCCCCTCACTAATATCGTTTTGGTTAACGGTAGCATTATTACCGTAGTTTGTGGTAGAACCGCGCTGCGTTACGTCGGCCAGGTTACCTCTCGACCTGTTGCTCTGGGTAATCACCGCCGTATTGTCAACAGCCCGTTGGGTAATAGACGCCTCATTGTTGGCCGAATTACCGTCCATACCTGGCTGCTGGTAGATTTTAGCCGTATGGCTGTTACCCCGCTGGTCAATGGTGGCAATGTTGCTTCGGCTGACGTTGGCGTAGCCCCCCCCCGTTCCATCGCTCTGATTAATAAGCGCCGTATTTAACTCGCCATCCTGATCAACAGCAGCGCGGTTGAACCGGCTCTCGCCATCAACGCCGCCATTCTGTTTTACCGTGGCCGTGTTACCGTTGCTGGCGGTAGAGCCTTTTTGGTCTATTCTGGCCCTGTTGTCATGGCTACGTCCGTTTTGTTCCACTGTAGCTGTGTTATTATAATCAGCCTGGGTGATACGAACCGTGTTGTCGTACGAATCGCCGTTGGCCGTACCGTTTTGCTGGGTACTCGCTGTCTGACCTACCCCCGACTGATCAACGGTGTTGCGGTTATTGTAACTGTCGCCCCCGGCCGCATTCTGCTGGCTGGTAGCTGTGTGGCCCGTGCCAAGTTGCTGCACCCGCGCATTGTTGAAACTACTGACGCCGTTGACTGTCCCGTCGCCGTTCTGTTCTACGGTGGCTTTGTTGTTGCTGCTGGCGGTTCCTTTTACGGTTGGAGCCGTGTAACCCTGGAATATCTCGGCCGAGTTATCCGTTGAATTATTGCTCTGGCTCAGTGTGGTATTGCTGTTGTTATTGCCGTACTGCCAGATTTCGCCTCCGTTTCTGAAACTACCGTTGTTCTGGTTGATGATCACGCCGGTGTTCGCGTTGCCATCCTGAGCAATACCCGCATAGTTACCACCCGCTGCCGCAGCAGGACCAGAGGCTGGAGGCGGGGCCGTATACAACCCACTGTTCCCCAAAGGCCCACCATTCTGATTAATGGCGGCGGTGTTGTTTGCTCCTTTCTGGTCAATGGCACCCCGGTTGCCCTGCGATCCGTTACCACTGGCCCCGTTCTGATTGACGGTAGCTGTATTCACCACCGTCCCCGTTTGGAACGTACCTGCCCAGTTACCGCTATTGGTACCACTGCCCTGGTTCTGATTGATTGTGGAGGATTGGTTGGCCCCAGTCTGCTGCTGCACACCCGTCTGGTAAGAACCGTTCTGGTTGAGGATGGCCGTGTTTTGGGCGAACGAAGCAGCCGCAAAAGCCAGCAGCAGTCCCCCGGTAAGGATAACTTTTTTCATGATAACTGAGTGGATGGATTATAGGTAATTGTCTGTTTGTTAGACACTTACAACAAAGAATATCAAAAAAGAGCTAGTTACTCTGCACAATGTTTGCCGAATTACCTATACCCACCTGCTGTACATTGGCAACGTGACCCGGCCCGCCAATGGCGCTCGTCTGGCTTATGGTCAGCGTATTGTTATTGCCAAACTGCTTAGCAGTCTGATCGTTGCCATACACGCCACCTGCAACACCCTGTACAATGTTGGCGTCGCCGGTCTGACTAACGGTAAGGGTATTGGTATTACCCGCCTGCCACGTTCTTGCGTTATTACCACTGCCGCGCTGGGTAATTGTGGCCGTGTTATCTTTAGAAGGTGAAGAGGTAAAGACACCACTCAAATCACCCTGCACCAAACTGGCAATATTGTCGCTACCTGTGGTTAACTGGTCAATGGTAGCCTGGTTGCCAACGCTGTTACCATCCAAGTCACCACCTTTATGTTGTATAGTAACCGCCCGGTTATTGGTGCCGCTTTGCTTAACCTCAGCTTTGGCATAGGCCTGACTGTGAGCCTGATCAACGAAGGCAAACCCGTTAGTACCGCTCTGGGTCACAATCTCTGTACCGTAGGTTGCATCGTCGGCCTGATTTAAGATACTTTGGTTGCCACTTCCCGACTGCGTCACGGTAGCCTTATTAAACTGACTAAAGTTCTGCTCAAGCACAACAGCCATGTTACTGCTACCCGACTGTGTAATTGAGGCGATATTATTGACGCTACTACCCATTACTCCGCCTTTCTGATACACATCTGCTCTTTGCATAGCGCCGCTCTGGTCTATGCTGGCTTTATTACCCGAACTGTAGTCCGACTGTTTTACCGTAGCGTTGTGGCCACCCGTAGTGCCAACTTGTATGATGGTGGCTTCGTTGTTATAGCTGTCGCCCAAGCTACCTGCATTCTGCTCGGTCAGAGCCAGGTGGTTATTACCCGTCTGAGTGGTCGTTCCAATGTTTAGGTACGATTTTTTACCGTTGCCCGCAATCTGCTGAATCGTAGCCACGTTCGACGAGCCGGTCTGGGTCATGGTAGCGGTATTGTCATGGCTTTCTTCGGCCATTGTACTGCCCCCGTTCTGCTGCACAATGGCGGTATTGCCACTGCCGATTATTGAACCACTCTGATTTACCGTTGCCTTATTGTGGTTACTGTTATTGTTCTGTTGCACAGTAGCCGTGTTACCCGCATCCATCTGGTCTACGGTGGCCTCGTTATAATTGGAACTGCCGGCAACGCCGCCATTTTGCTCGGTGGTAGCTACCTGTGCCTGCCCGGCCTGCATAATTTTTGTCCTGTTGTATTCGCTTGAACTACCCGCGCTGGCATTTTGCTGCGTGGTGGCTACCTCGCCAATACCGGTCTGCTTCACTTCACTATCATTATTATGGCTACTGTAGGTAGCATTGGCCCCGTTTTGTTCTACCGTGGCCCTACTGCCTGTGCTGGTGGTTGCCCCCGCTGTGCCGGGTGCGGTGAAACCCTGCAAAACCTCCGCTTTATTGGCGAATGAGTTGTTGCTCTGGCTGATAGTCGTGTTGAGGTTAGCGTTGCCGTTCTGCCAGATTTCGCCGATGTTGTCTTTGCTGAGGTTGCTCTGGTTCAGCAACACTCCGCTGTTGTTATTCCCCTGCTGAAAAATAGTACCGAAGTTGCCACTGCCCGACGCAGCGTTCATGCTGGCTGGATAAGGACCAGCTACCGACCCGCTCATGCCCAGCGCGCCGCCGTTCTGCGTGATGGTGCCTGCGTTGCCAATGCCCCCTCCCTGCGTGAGTTTCGCCCGGTTGCCCTGCGACCCGTTGCTGCTGGCCCCGTTCTGGTTTACCGTGGCCGTGTTGGCAGCATTACCGGTCTGGTAGGTACCCGCCCAGTTTCCAATGTTGATGCCTGACCCCTGGTTCTGGTTGATGGTCGAGTTTTGCAGGCTACCTGTCTGGTTCTGGATGCCTGTCTGGTAACTGCCGCTCTGGTTAAGAGTAGCCGTGTTTTGAGCGAACGAAGCGGCAACAAAGGCCAGCAAGGCTGCTCCGGTAAGGATAAGCTTTTTCATGAATCAGGAAAGATGGGTTGGGTATATCAGGGAAAGCAATAAACAGGTCAGTCGGGCTTACGCTTGTCCGGTTCTGACTTAGGCCGGGGGCGGGGTGGCTCCGTTGTACCCGACTGTTCGATGTGCACCGACGAACTGCCATCGTGCCGCACCACCGTGGTGTTGCCGCCGTTGGTTGACGTAACTACGGTGGTTTTGCCGTCGCTGCTGGTTTGCGTCACCGTGGCCGAATTACCCGTTCCCGACTGACGGATCACGACTGTTGACCGGGCGGGCGGCTGCGTAGAATCCGGGACACTTGCTGACTGAGCCAGCAAGGTGCCTGTGCTAAATAGCATAGCCCCAAATGTGGCGGCGAGGATGGGCTGTGTGTGCATAAGAGAAAGTGATGACGTAATGATGCAGGTTTTGCCAGCAATGGCCTTTCACTAACAACTGCCTAAATGTACGCGATCCCCTAAGCGGGAACCAACCGTTTAGACAGGCCCATTTATTAAGCGTCATTCTCCATAATACCCATAGGAAATAGTACAATTCCCAGAATAACCATCCATTAAACGCAGGCAGGCTAATGATTATATGGAAAAGGTAAGATTCTCAGCTACCACCGGCGCTTCTTACACTCACTGTTAATATACTGTGCGGTATGTGTCCGACTATCAATCATATATAACAACAGACGAACATTTACCGGCGGACAGTGAGCGTCCAATTTCGGACAGAGCAGTGGCCAAAAAAGCCTTTTCTAAGCCAGAAACAACGATATATTCTGTTGGCACGGCTGTTGACCACCGTTTCTCCGAACCCGGTTTTCTCGACTTTATGCTACGCTCCTACCTTACCCTCGCCTTGCGTCAGCTTTTGCGTAATGGCCTCTACTCAACTCTTAATATTGGTGGGTTGGCTATAGGGCTGGCCGTCAGCACATACATAGGCCTGTATGTCTGGCACGAATTTCACTATGACCAGTTCCACCCTTTCGCCCAACGTACTTACCGAGTACTCTCTGTGTCAAAATTTGACGGGCAGGAAGTATCGTGGCCTCATTTGCATGAATCATTTGGCAGGGAAGCAAAGCGTCAGTTGCCGGAGGTAGAGCAATTCGTACGGTTAAGTCAGGGAGATATGCCCGTTTGGGTGCAAACGGATACCGATCATCGTCAGAAGGTAAATAATATTGGCTTTGCCGACCCCTCGTTTCTGACTGTAATGGGGTTCCCACTAGCTCTTGGCGACGCCCATACGGCTCTGACTAGACCAGGCCAAATTGTACTCACGAAGCCCCTGGCTGAGAAATTATTTGGCAGTCAGAATCCGTTGGGCAAGGTCATCACCTATGACAAAAAGTTTTCTCTAACGGTCAGCGGCGTGTTTAATACCCTGCCCAGCAACACATTGTTGCACATTAACGCGCTTGTCTCAATAACGTCACTTCCCGCATTGGGGTCGCGGAACAGAGATAACTGGGAGCGTTCGGGTTTCTTAGAAACGTACTTAGTGTTGCGGCCTGGTGCTGACGTGAAAAAGATTGCATCAACGCTCAAACAGGTCAACAGCGGTCTGAAAGTCAACCTGGGTAAAGCTAATTTTCTGCTTGAGTCGCTGCCCTCGCTGCATCTCTATGGTAAAACGGCGGGCGAGAAAACGCGACAGAACCTGTACATTTTTTTGGGTATTGCCCTCTTAATCCTGGTCTTGGCGATTACTAATTACGTGAGCCTAACCACTGCTCGCGCCGCGCAACGTACCCGTGAGGTGGGGGTTCGGAAGGCCATTGGCGGACAGCGACGCGAGTTAATAAAGCAGTTTTATACCGAGTCACTGTTGGTAACGACGCTGGCATTTATGCTAGGGCTGGGGTTGTTGGCAATGGTGTTTCCTTGGGTAAATCAACAGTTGGGTATCTATATGGGTGGACACATTGCGGGCGAACGTGGGTACGTTATGCTGATAGTAGTCCTTTGGTTGACCTGCTCATTACTGGCGGGTAGTTATCCCGCCTTACTGCTGTCAGGGTTTCGCCCGCAGGACACTCTCAAAAGCACAGCTACGGCGGGGCGGCGGGGCGTTGGGATGCGTCGGGTGCTGACTACAGGGCAGTTTGTGGCGTCGGTAGGGTTGCTTATATGCAGCCTGATTTTTTACGCACAGATGCGCTTCATGCGCACTAAAAATATCGGCCTCGACCGGTCGCAGGTAGTTGCCGTGACGGTAGATCCGGAGATGGTCTCACAGTACACCAGTTTCCGGGATGCTGTGCGTCAATGGGCCGGGGCGGGGCGAGTGGCGGCCACCAATACGCGTTTATTTACCCCATTCATTATGACTTACTTTGTAACCGGTAGCCGCGTTAAAAAACAAGTCATGCTGAATGCCTTAACCGTAGACAAGTCATTTTTCAGCACTCTTGGCATCAATTGGCTATTGCCACCAGTAGGTTGGAAAGAAAAGCCTATCACCAAAGAATTACACGTCTTCAACCAATGGGCAGTTAAAGAGGCTGGCGAAACCGTGAAAGTAGTGCCTCATCCCGACCCCTTTGGGTTTGCTAAAGATGGTATAGAGGGGATCACGGCTGATTTTAACCTGTTTGGTCTGCAACAACAACAGTCGCCGGTGATGTTGAATGTGGTGAGCGATACCAGCCGGGCCGTGGTGGCTGATGGGGGCTATCTGCTGGTAAAACTCAGTCCCGGCCAGGACGTACCGGTGGCATTGGGGCAGCTTAAACTCCTTTACGAACAAGCCTCTCAGTCCGGTGCGTCTCCCGCCCCGTTCGACTATTATTTCCTGGACGACGCCTATAACAAACTCTACGAAAAAGAGCAGCAACTCGCCACGCTCGTCAACGGATTCACCGTGCTAACGCTGCTGGTGGCTTGTTTAGGCTTATTGGGTCTAATGACATTTACGGTGGAAGCGCGCACAAAAGAGATTGGTATTCGGAAGGTGCTGGGTGCCAGCGTGGCCGGAATCGTGAGCTTACTCAGCCGCGAACTGATACTACTGGTCGTTTTGTCAGTACTGATTGCAAGCCCATTAGCCTACTGGGCAATGACGAAGTGGTTAGCTAATTTCGCCTACAAAATCACTATTCCGTGGTGGGCTTTCGCCGGGGCCGGGGCGGGTGCGCTATTAATCGCGCTGCTAACGGTCAGTGTGCAAAGTATCCGCGCGGCCGTAGGCAACCCGGTGAAGGCATTGCGCAGTGAGTAGTGATTGCCAAACGTAAACAGGTTGGTTGATTATGAAGGCCTCAGTGGCTTTATTCGTCAAACCGTCATCTGCTTATGGCCGCTCTTTCCAAACGACAATTTCTAAAAACGCTCGTTGGCACTACGGCACTGTCCGCGGTGGGCAACCTGGATGAAGCGCTGGCACGGGTGACGCATGTGCTGCCCAACGACCTGGCGAAACAGGAAGACTTCTGGGCCAGTATCCGGGCGGTTTACCCGGTCACGAAGACCTTTATTCAACTCGAAAATGGCTACTATTCGCTGGCGGCGCAACCCGTGCTCGATGCCTACGTGCAACACATTCGGGACGTAAACGCGGTGTCGTCTTACTACATGCGGACGCGGCAGTTCGACGATAAGCGGTTGGCGCAAACGCAGCTGGCCGGGCTACTGGGTTGTTCGCCCAATGACCTGATTATTACCCGCAATACTACCGAATCACTGGATACCGTCATCGGTGGTTTTCCCTGGAAAGCGGGCGACGAAGCCGTGATGGCGCAGCAGGACTACGGAGCCATGCTTGATATGTTCCGGCTACAAGCACGGCGGCAGGGGATCGTAAATCGGGTTATCTCCCTACCCAACCACCCGCAGTCCGATGCCGAGATTGTGGGCCTTTACGAAAACGCCATTACACCCAAAACGCGGCTGCTGATGGTATGCCAATTGGTGAACATTACGGGTCAGATTTTACCAGTTCGTTCTATTGTGGAGATGGCCCACCGGCATGGTGTGGCGGTTTTGGTCGACGGGGCGCATGCCTTTGGGCAGCTGGATTTCACGCTGGCTGACCTCGGCGGTTGCGACTACTACGCCAGCAGCCTGCATAAATGGCTGGGCACACCCCTGGGCGCGGGCATCCTGTACGTACGGCCCGAAAAGGTGGCGGAGTTATGGCCTTTATTTGCCGATAGCAGCCTGGCTGACAGTGATATACGGAAACTGAACCATACCGGCACACACCCCGTAGCTACTGACCTGGCCATTCAGGACGCTATCAAGTTCCACGAGCGTATTGGCATTGCCCGCAAAGAAGCACGCCTCCGTTACCTGCAACGCTACTGGACCGATCAGGTCCGAAACCACCCCAAAATCACCCTCAACACCCCCGCCGACGCGGCCCGGTCCTGTGCCATCACCAATGTGGGCATCGTGGGGAAAACGCCCGCCGAACTAGCCAAAATTCTGTTCGATAAATACAGCGTATTCACCGTCGCCATCGACTCAGCCAACGTACACGGCATCCGCGTTACGCCTCACGTTTACACAACTACCGCCGAACTGGACATTTTCGTGCGTGCGCTTAAGGAGATTGCGGCGTAAGGGTTGGCGATTAATGGCTTCGCATGGGTCGGCTTCGCGCTACGTGCCCTTCGACAGGCTCAGGGTGACAACGACCTTGACTCAACTCAAGAACCTGTCTTATTTGCCTGTCACCCTGAGCCTGTCGAAGGGCACGTAGCGCAAAGCCTTACATAGCGAAGCCATTAATCGCCAACCCCCACGCTGCCAGATCAACGACCCTTCATCTGCGCTACCACACCAGAATCTTTATACTGATTATTAAGCACTAACAGCCCCGCTTTAGTAGTTTGCCAGCGGGTATTCCAGGCGGCGGGGGTGGGCGACAGGGTACGGACGTAAGCCCCCAGAGCAATATCCTCGTCGCCGTCGTGGTCCAGATCGCCGGCGGTCATCACCAGCCATCGGCCCGCATCGGCACTCGCAAAGGAGCGCGGCGTGAAAGTGAGCTTGCCCTTATTTTCGAGGTAAACGAATACCTGCGGCTTATTTTTACTGAAATCGGGAAAGGCCGAAATGGCCGCCAAATCCAGATCACCATCGTTGTCGAAATCGCGGGCAAGCACCTGCCCGGCCCCCGGCATGGGGTAGAAGTAGGCCTGTTTGAACCCAAACTTACCATCGTTCAAATACACCCGGATGCCGTGATACGGCTTTACGATCTGCGAATAATCGGCGTTGTCGCCGTTGGTGCAGATCAGGTCAGGCTGCCCGTCGCCGTTTATATCGGCCAGTTCTAGATACGATGAGCCGTAGACAGGCGGGAAACGGAGCAGCGTCTTTTTTTGGAAGGTGCCATCGTGCTGATTCGTAAACAGGGTCACCTGCTCATCACCCTGCGCAAACAGCACCAGCATGTCAGCCCAACCATCGGCATTCAGATCGCGAATAATGGCCTGGCGGGCACCGGGCGCAGGGTCAATTACTGTTTTGCGATAGCCATTTCCTGCCCGAAAAAAGGCACTCAGCTGACCCACGTTATGGCCATATTCGCAAACGACCAGGTCAGTTTGGCCGTCGTGATTTAGGTCGCCCACACTAACCTGAACGGGCCGGTACAGGCTGTCAATCAGCGGGTTGCTTCTGCCAAACTCTTGGAGGCTGCCCGCTTTTTTGTCGTTGGGCGTCATAATACCCATCAGCAAATAACCCATCTTTCCGTTACCCTGCCACGACTTCACATCGGAAATGGCACTGCTAAAATGCAGGGAATCGCGGCGGTTCAGGTGACTGTCGAACTTGAACAGATCGCCCCGGCTGGTGCCTACGCTGAGGGTTTGGGTGGCCGGATCAATATGCAGAAAGGTAGTCAGCGAAAGCAGCGAGTCGGTTGGGCTACGGGGGGTAAACAGGGGTAACGCCCCCACCACCGGCGCGGGGGTATGGGGCAGGCTGTCGGGCGCGGTTTCGGCGTAATACGCTACAATTTTTTTCCAGTCGGCAACCGACAAAACGGGTTGTGCGGGCAGATAACCCAGTTGTACACCCCGTGCCTGCTCTTCCAGTTGTGCCTGATGTTTGCCCAGATTCAGGGTGTCGGTAATAAAACCCAGGCGCAGGGCCATACGGGGCAGCACACCCGTTTGCCAGGTCTTTTTGTCGAGCAGCCCAGGGTCGGGAAACTGATGGCAACTGGCACAGTACACATTCGCCAGTTCTTCACCTGTTTGGGGCGGCTGTGAACAACTCAACGACGTTACAATGATCCACCCAATCAATAAGCTTAGCAAGCTCAATACTGTCCCAACCTTTGGCATACACATGGCATTAAAGTAGGACAAATTTTTGGTAGAATTACTGATTCAAAGCAACTAACTACGACTGTATTGTTCTGTCTAATTGCTGATGTTCAAATTATTATTTTGCTTACCTTTAAAAAATAGCAGCAATACAGTGGCTTTTTGTTACTAGCACAAAACATTGTATTGATATAGTTCTATTTCACAAATCATGGCACACGTTTTCAATCGTCGAAACTGGTTGCAATCAACCGGTTTGTTAACGGCCGGTCTGGCAACCGGCCTGAGTCGCTGGCAGAAAGCCAAAGCGGCATTCATTCCTGAATCCGTTGCCACTGAGCAGCGGCTGTTTAACGAGTTTGTGGCGCTGACCAACACCCCGCCCGACACCATGCCTGCCCTGAAGGCCCGGCTGTTTGCCAACGAAAACCCATACGGCATTTCAACCAGTGCTAAAGAAGCCATCAATAAAGCTACCGCGCTGGGCAATCGCTACGCCTGGATGGAGTTTGCACAGTTGAAAAAGATGATCGCCGATGCCGAAGGAGTTTCGCCCAAAAACATCCTGATCACCCCCGGCTCGTCGGATGTGCTGATGGCGGCGGCAGTAAACTTTTCGCAGAAAGGCGCAATCCTCACCAGCCGCCCGACCTACGACGACCTGCTGGAACGGGCTACCAAACAAAACGGCCAAATCCTGACCGTACCGGCTACCACCGGCCTGGGCTACGACCTGGCCGCGCTGAAAGCCAAAGCCCTCAGCACGCCGGGCCTGAGCATGGTCTATATCGTGAACCCCAACAACCCCACGGGCACCATCGTTTCCCCCGCCGAACTGGCCCAGTTTTGCCGCGACGTTGCCCCAAAAGTGCCCGTATTCATTGATGAGGCCTATATCGACTTCCTCGAGCCTGCCGACCGGCCCATGCTGGGCAAGCTCGTAGCCGAAGGCCTCGACGTGATGCTGGCCCGGACGTTCTCGAAGATTCACGGTTTTGCGGGCCTGCGGCTGGGCTATGTCATGGCCCAACCCAAGTCGATCACGCAGATCAAGCCGTTCACCAACGGCGAGTTTGCGGTGGGCATCACCACGCTCATGGGTGGCATTGCCTCCTATCAGGATCAGGCGTGGCAGACGTATTGCCGCACCGAAAACGCCAAAGCCCGCGACTACACCATGAAAGAATTGAAGGCCATCGGCTACGAACCCATTCCGTCCTACGCCAACTTCATCCTGTTTCCGATCAAGATGAAAACACAGGCTTTTGAAAACCAGATGTATGGTCAGGGTGTGGGCATCCAAACCCGCGAAATTGACCGGCAACCCTACTGCCGCGTCAGCATCGGCACGATGGACGAGATGAAAATTTTCATGGACGCATTTAAGAAGGTAGTAGGCTAGTTATAATGAGTGAATGAGCGAATGAGTGAATAGGTTTGGAGCGCTTCGCACATATGCTTTTACATGCGCGAAGCGCTCCAAACCTATTCACTCATTCGCTCATTCACTCATTCGCTAATTACTTCATGACTCGACGCGATTTTATAAACAGAACCTCGGCTGGGTATGCCGGTTTGAGCGCCTGGGGGTTGCTGCGGGCGGCCCCGGCGGCGGCGTTTAGCTTGCCCGCTAATGGTACAGATACCCACGGCAACGGCAGGCGGGTGGTGATTCTGGGGGCGGGGCTGGCCGGCATGGCTACCGCCTACGAATTGGGCAAGCTCGGCTATGACTGCACCCTGCTCGAAGCCAGAAACCGCTCCGGGGGCCGCGTATGGACCATTCGGGGCGGCACGTCGGAGACCGAGCTTGGGGGGACGCCGCAGACCAGCCAGTTTGCGCCGGGTAATTACTTCAACGCCGGGGCCGCGCGCATTCCGCACCACCATCAGCTTACGTTACAGTATTGCCGCGAACTGGGTGTGCCGCTGGAAATTTTTAACGGGAGTAACGAAGCGGCGTACCTGTATAACCACCAACCAGCTTCGGGCCTGACGGCGGCGGCTGGTGGCGGTGCAACACAACCGGCGGCGGTAAGTCCGCTGGCGAACCGGCGGATGCGGATTAAAGAGTACCACAACGACATGCGCGGCTACACCACCGAGTTGCTGGCCAAGGCACTGGATCAGGGACAGCTGGACCAGAACCTGACCAAAGAAGACGTTGAAAAGCTGGTCGATTTCCTGAAAAACGAAGGCGACCTCAACACGGCGCACCTCTACAAAGGGACCAACCGGCGCGGCTACAAAACTCAGCCCGGCGCAGGACCAACCCCCGGCGAAGTCGTTGACCCCTACGGGCTTACTGATTTGTTGCGGTCAGGGTTTATGCAGCCCGTCTTCTACAACGTTGGCGATTATATCTACGAACAGCAAACCACGCTGATGCAGCCGGTGGGTGGTATGGACGCCATTCCGAAGGCATTTGAAGCGAGGCTGGCGGGTAAGATTCAGTTCAACGCCCGCGTGACGGAGCTTCGCAAAACCGAGAAAGGCGTACGGGTGGTGTACCAGAAAGGGGGCAAACCCGCCGAAATGGAAGCCGAATTCTGCGTGTGTACGCTACCGTTGCCGGTACTCAAAAACATCGAATCCGACATTTCGGGAACGGTGAAGCGGGCGGCAGACTTTGTACCCTATATCAAAACCGGTAAGATCGGGCTGCAATTCAAGCGGCGGTTTTGGGAGGAAGACGACGGCATTTACGGTGGTATTTCGCGTACCAACATGGACATCAACCAGATCTGGTACCCGTCCTATGGCTTCATGAAACCAACCGGCGTGTTGATCGGCTACTACAACTTTTATGGCCGTGCTGAGGCCGTGGGGGCACTTCCGGTGGCCGAGCGGCAGCAGCTGGCACTCGCGCAGGGCAAACAGATTCACCCGCAGTATGCCACCGAATTCGAGAACGCGTTTTCGCTGGCGTGGCACCGCATTCCGCACTCAGAAGGTGGCTGGGCTATGTATGACGACGCCACCCGCCGCAAACAGTACCCCGCCCTGCTCGAACCCGACGGACCGATTTATTTCGCCGGGGAACATACCACCTACCTCACCGCCTGGATGGCTGGGGCACTCACCTCCGCCCGCCGCGCCGTGGAAGCGATCCACAAGCGGGTAGGGTAACATCTGTTTACATTGAAAACTCAATATCCCATGAAATACAACCGTCTTCCTTATTTCTTCCTGCTGGGCGCAGCCCTGCTTGTTAACTTTTTTGCGCAACAGGCTGTGGCGCAGGAAGCGAAGCCCGGCAACATGACCGCCGAACAGGCCACGGCCCTGAAAGCCATCAGGATTGCCAACGCCGACAAAGACACCTACTTCAAAACGGGTGGTTTCATCCTGGAACGCTACGAAGATCGCCCGCCCTACGTATTCACCTACAGCGATGGCATTACGCGGAAGGTGTATTTGTACAAAATATACAGCGCCGCCGACACCAAAGACCTGGGGCTACTGGCCTTGTACCAAAACGGCAAAACGGGCGAGTCGAAATCGTTTGTTGTACCCGGTACACAGGCCGACCGCAAAGCATGGGACGCTTACCTCGACGACCTGAAATACGTGGGTGAAAAAGAGCCGGGCCTGATGTCGGCCATAACATTTGCGCTCAGCCGTGAAATGGCCACGCTGTTGGCTGGTGGCAGCGCCAAAACAGAGGAAGGCGGCAAGAAAAAGGAGGAATACAACTTCTGTTTCGGCCCGCTGGCACCCGTTAGTATGGCCGACGGCAGCGTCAAGGCCATTGCCCAGGTAGCCGTAGGCGATCAGATTTTGGCTTATGATGGTTTGGGGAAAGCAGTGGTGCCTGGCCGCGTGATGGGCATCCAGAAACACGAAGGACAATTTGCGCTGGTAGGCGTCTGGACCGTACCCGTCAACGAATTATCGGCCGATGTTTTGAACCGCGTTACATCACCCACGCTGCTGGAAGCCACTCAGAATCACCCCGTTCTGACGGCTACCGGTCGCAAAGAACTGGGCGACGTGGCTGTGGGCGAGACGCTATACCGCTACGAAAATGGCCGGTTACAACCTCACCGCGTCATTGGTACGGGCACAACCGGCGGGCGGCCTGCTACCGTCTACAGCCTTACCACACAGCAGGGCAGCTATTTGATTGACGGTATGGTAGTACTAGAAAAACATTGACAGACAGGTAGTTAACCTACTTTTATGGTTAATGTAGTGCCAGATAGCGAGGTAGCATGGGTTTTTAGGCCTTTGCTACCTTCGCTGTTTTTACCCACGTCGTTATCATCGTAGCGTGCATGGTAAAATACTCCGGGAATGAGCAGCTTGGGTTGTACCATCTAGCCTATGACCCAAGACAAACGACATGAGCTCCTGGATTTGAGGCCATTACTCGACGAAATTGAGCTAGAGATGATTGAAAAGGACCCACTACTGAAGCGGGTTTATAGCACATTAACCCGCTTCAGGAATCGGTAGCAGATTAGCGCGTAACGTCCACCGCCTAACTTCTGAAGCCGTCTTGCCTATCTGTTCGTTTTGTCGTAAATTGGTAGATTCACAACGATACGAATGGACTTTAAACTCACGTCTGATTTTCAACCCACCGGCGACCAGCCCAAAGCCATTGCCGAGATGGTGAAAGGGCTGAAAAACAATGAACCTGCACAGGTATTGCTTGGCGTCACGGGCAGCGGAAAAACATTTTCCATCGCCAACGTCATCCAGCAGGTCAACCGACCCACGCTGATTTTGAGCCACAACAAAACCCTGGCGGCACAGCTTTACGGCGAATTCAAGCAGTTTTTCCCCGAAAATGCGGTCGAATATTTCATCTCGTATTACGACTACTACCAGCCCGAGGCGTTTATTGCTACTACTAATACCTACATCGAGAAGGACCTGGCTATCAACGCCGAAATTGAAAAACTGCGGCTGGCAGCCACCTCACAACTCATGACCGGGCGGCGCGACGTGATCGTGATTGCCTCCGTTTCGTGCATCTACGGTATGGGCAACCCCGATGAGTTTCGGGCCAGCGTAATCCGTATCGGCGTAGGCGAACGGATGGGGCGCAACGCGTTTCTGCACAAGCTCGTCAGTATTCTCTACAGCCGTACTGAAGGCGAATTTGCCCGGGGTAATTTCCGCGTCAAAGGCGATACCGTCGATCTGTTTCTGGCCTACGCTGACTTTGCGTACCGCGTTATTTTCTTCGGCGACGAGATCGAAAGCATCCAGCGCATTGACCCCGAAACGGGCAAAAAGCTCTCTGACGAAAAGCTGGTGTCTATTTTCCCGGCCAATCTCTTTGTTACGGGCCGCGACACGCTCAACAACGCCATTCATGAAATTCAGGATGACCTGGTGGCGCAGGTGAACTTCTTCGAAAAGGAATACCGCGAACAGGAGGCCGAACGGATCAAAGAGCGCACCGAGTTCGATATGGAAATGATGCGCGAACTGGGCTATTGCTCCGGTATTGAAAACTACTCGCGCTACTTCGACCGGCGACAACCCGGCCAACGCCCGTTCTGCCTGCTCGACTATTTCCCCGATGATTTCCTGATGGTAGTCGACGAAAGCCACGTGACTATTCCGCAGATTCGGGCTATGTGGGGTGGCGACCGGTCGCGTAAGGTGGCCTTGGTGGATTACGGCTTCCGGCTTCCCTCGGCGATGGACAACCGCCCGCTTACGTTTCAGGAGTTTGAAGACCTCACTCCCCAGACTATCTATGTCTCCGCCACCCCATCGGAATACGAACTGCGTAAGAGTGAAGGTGTTGTGGTGGAGCAGCTTATCCGCCCCACGGGCCTGCTCGACCCCGAGATTTCGGTACGTCCCAGCCTGAATCAGATCGATGATTTGCTCGAAGAGATTGATACGCGGGTGAAGCGCAACGAGCGGGTGTTGGTCACGACGCTCACCAAACGCATGGCTGAAGAGCTGAGCAAGTACCTGGAGCGGGTAGGTATCAAAACGCGCTATATCCACTCGGAGGTGAAAACGCTGGATCGCGTCGAAATCCTCCGCGACCTCCGCCTCGGTAACTTCGACGTGCTGGTGGGCGTGAACCTCCTCCGCGAGGGACTCGATTTACCCGAAGTAAGCCTGGTAGCTATTATGGACGCCGACAAGGAAGGCTTTCTCCGCGACATCCGGTCGTTGATTCAAACCATTGGCCGCGCGGCGCGGAATTCAAACGGCAAGGTGCTGATGTATGCCGACCGCATCACGGGGTCGATGGCCAAAGCGATTGACGAAACTAACCGCCGCCGGGCCATTCAGATCGAGTACAACGAGGCCAACGGCATTACCCCAACCACAATTTTGCGGTCGCGGGAGTCGATTATGGGGCAAACCAAAGTGGCTGACTCGAAGGTGAAGCAGTTCTATGTCGAACCTGAAGAAATCCGCATCGCCGCCGACCCGGTGGTGCAGTACATGGGCAAAACCGACCTGGAAAAGCTGGCCAAAGACACCCAACTGCGTATGGAACGCGCCGCCAAAGATCTCGACTTTATGGAAGCCGCCCGCCTCCGCGACGAGCTGTTTCAATTAAGAGAGAAGTTGAAGAAGGAAGTAGTGTAAGGGTGGAAGATAATCTGGACCAAATATGTATTTCAAGGATCACGAGGATTCAATACACTATTTGGGTGTACGCGTACACCCAAACAGTTGTATCTTTGTAGTGGATGGGGAGAGATCCCCGCCCATCGCCTTGAGGTGACGCAACCGGCCGGTTTAAGCGTCACCTCATTGTATTTTCAGGGCTATCGTACCGTCATAAATTTCTTCACGTGTTAAGGTAACGAGCTGCTGATCCCGGATAATCCAGAGTTTACGAACATTATAAGCAAATTTCATTCGTCCAATAATGACTGACTTCAGGTCAGCAGTTGATACTTCACTTAGAATGTGGATGACTAAGTAATCGGCTTGGTGTCGACCCTTACGAATTGCTTCTTCTATAGCTGACCGGGTTGGTGTCAGATTATGCTTGAATTCCACCTCAATCTCTTCGTCCAAGAAATAAGCATCTGGATTCTTGTGGTGAGGTGTAGTATCGATCTGTAGTAGTCGCACCTTGTAGCCTAACTTAGCCAATAATTTAGCCGTTTCGATATTACGTGCGGCTTCATGGTTATGATGCGTCGTATGCACTTCTACATAGCCACCGGTAGGGTTTACCTCCGACTCTCGTGGGTCGGGATATACAAGATGATAATTGATCAGATCAGACATGCTTAACTCCTCCTACAACATCGCCGCGCCGAACACGCCTGCGCTGTCACCGAGTTTGGGGCGGATGATGGGCGTTTCAACGACGCGGTTGTTGAAAATGTAATTTTTAAGCTGCTCCACGCCGTCAGTGTATAGTTCGTCGATGTTGCCTACGCCGCCGCCGAGGACAATTACGTCAGGGTCGATAATGTTGGTGATCACCGAAATGGCCCGGCCAAAGTACATTAGCAGCCGTTCCACCGTCAGCGTAGCAATGGGATCGATGCCTGCGCGGTGGCGTTCTACAATCTCTTTCAGGGTACGTTTCTGGCCACTTTGCTCCAGATAGAAGCGCTGTAGGGCGGGTCCGGAAATGACCTGCTCGTTGCAACCTTTTTTACCGCAGTAGCAGTCATAGCCGTTCTCTTCCAGGATGTTATGGCCCCACTCGCCGCCAATACCCTGCTTACCATTGACCACAAACGCCCGTCCGTCCTGCCCGCGTACAACCAGGCCGCCACCTACGCCAGTGCCCATGATCACGCCAAACATGGTCTGGAAATTGGGAGCCACGGCAGGTACCGCGCCTAGCGTGGCCTCGGCCAGAGCGAAACAGTTGGCATCGTTGGCCAGGTTTACGTCCACACCCAGCCGGCTCAGCAACGCCTGCTTCAAAGGCTTCCCGTTGAGGCAGATGGTGTTGCAGTTTTTCATTGTCTGCGACCGGGGGTCGAGTGTGCCGGGCGTGGCAAAGCCAATTTTGTCGGGGCTATAGCCGGTCTCGGCTTTCAACTGATCGATTAGCAACACGATCCGATCAACGATATGTTCATAGCCCAGATGTGCTTCGGTGTCGATCCGCTGACGAATCACGACGGCATCGGGCGAGGGAGAGGATAGGATAACGCCTTCAATTTTGGTACCGCCCAGATCGATACCCCAGTACGTTTGCATAAAAATGGTCAGTTAATAGCCTGCGACAAACTTACTGCCTTTGTGCCCTTTGCGCCTACCTTTGCGGCTATTACGGCTAAAATCACGTAAAAAACAGCTTATCATGGCCCTGGAAGTAGGACAAAAAGCCCCCGCATTCACCCTGTTTTCGTCGGAAAACAAACCTGTGTCGCTGAGCGACTATACCCAGAAAAACGTAGTGCTGTTGTTCTTTCCGATGGCGTTTACCAGCGTATGCACCGCCGAGCTTTGCGAAATGCGCGACAACCTGCACACCTACGCCGCCCTCAACGCCGATATTCTGGCTATTTCGGTCGATTCGCCGTTTACGCTTGCCAGGTTCAAGGCAGAACAAAACCTGCCGTTTGCGCTGCTGTCTGATTTCAACAAAGAGGTATCGGAAGCCTACGGAGCACTCTACGAAAACTTTGTCATGAACATGAAAGGCGTGAGCAAACGGGCCGCCTTTGTCATCGACCAAAACGACATTATACAATACGCTGAAGTACTCGAGAATGCAGGCAAAGTGCCTGACTTTGACGCAATTAAAACGGTGCTGGAAGGAAATGTATAATGAATAATGCACGGTGGATCTGCTAGGTCAGCTTCGCATTCGGAAAGCTAAAGTGCGAAGCTGACCCGGCAGATCCATTGTACATTAAAAAAGAACCCAATGCTCTGGTACACAGACTTTTTTCATGGCTTGCCGCAGGAGGCATGGCGGGCGGCGCAGTCGGCCGAGCAGACGCAGCATGAACTGGAACTGCTGGTGGAGACCCTGGAATTTGGGCCGGGAGACCGTGTGCTCGACGTGTTTTGCGGGTACGGCCGTCATGCCATTCCCCTCGCCCGGATGGGTACCGACGTGACCGGCGTTGACATTTCGGCAGAGTCGATTGCGGAATTGCGGCAGGAGGCAAAACAAAAAAAAGTGCCTCTGGTGGCGCTGGAAGGTGATTTCACGTCTTTTGACCCGACTGCGCTGGGCGAACCAGGCAGTTTCCGGGCGGCCTACTGTTTGGGCAACAGTTTCTGCTTTTTTCCCCGCCCGCAGATGCAGGCGTTTCTGCAACGTGTGGCCGACTACCTCGAACCGGGTGGGCGTTGGCTGGCGCATTCAAACATGGTGGCTGAGAGTTTTTTGCCCGATTTTCAGGAGTTTGCCTGGCTACCCGTAGGCGACACCCTGCGCGTGCTGGCCGAACACCAATATGATCCCCTGAACTCGATGGTAGAACAGCGGCTGACCTATTACCGACACGTTGACAAGACCGTTGAGACAGCTCAACGCACGGCCCATTATTATATCTACACTATAGCCGAACTGCTGAGTATGATGGCGTTAGCCGGTTTGCAAACCCTTGCCTGCTATGGCACAGTAGAGGGTGACGAATATAAAGTTGGCGATGAAGGTATTTGGATTATTGCCCAGAAAGAAGGATAACAAGCTCATTTATAGCTATCTAGCAATTAATCGTTCGCATTATTGACCAATGACGAATGGATATAATTTTTTTATGAAAATGCGAAAAGTGGTACATGAAATATAAGATAACCTATTAACTTTCAGCCATATTAACGCCGTTAACTAAAATTTGACCTAGGAATCATGGAAGTAGTCGAGCGTAAGCAGCGCACCCGCGAACAAACGCGAGCGGGGATTCTCCAGACTGCCAAAGACATCGCCCGCCGAGAAGGCTGGCAGGCAGTATCGATCCGCAAGATCGCCGATGCCATCGACTACAGCGCCCCGGTAGTATACGATTACTTCGACAGCAAAGACGTCTTGCTCGACGAGATCCGCAACGACGGATTCCGTTACCTGCGCACGGAGTACGAACGTCTGGTAAAACTGTATCGCGACCCCGAGAAACTGCTATACGAAATCTCACTGATCCAGTGGCAGTTTGCCGTGCAGCAACCCGAAATGTATCAGGTGATGTATAACCTGAACGGGGCTAACTGCGTGGCTCCTATCGAAGAGTCGATCGAGATCAAGTCGGTAACTGACATCATTTGCCGGATTATTTTTACCTTCATCCCCAAGGCAGCCGAGAGCATCCGTCGGTTGTACTTTGAATGGTGGGCCACCTCCCACGGGCTCATTACGTTGAGCGCGTTGCTGCGTCACCAACAGTCATTGGAGTCTTCAGAGCAGATTTACCGCGAAACCATGCGTCGCTTCGTGCGGGGGCTTAAGTAAAGATGTTTGACGTTTACTGTTTAAGGTTCAACGTTGCTTCGCGCAACACATCAAAACGCGAAGCAACGTTGAACCTTAAACAGTAAACGTCAAACCCTTTATTTTGGCAGGAACACCGAGAAGGTAGAACCTTTGCCTGGTTCGCTCGTTACGGAAATGTCGCCGCCGTGGGTTTCGGCTACGCGCCGGCAAATGGCGAGGCCGACGCCCGTGCCGGTATATTTATTCTTGCCGTGCAGCCGCTGGAATACCTCGAAAATACGGTCGGCATATTGCTGGCTGAAACCAATGCCATTATCCTGTACGTCGATCTGCCAGTATGTTTTGTCGGTGGGTAAATCGGCGGGGAGGTTAGCAGGGTCGGCGGGCTGGCAGCGTATGGCTACCATGGGTGTGTTGCCGACAGGCTGGAATTTAAGCGCGTTGCTGAGCAGGTTCTGAAACAGTTGTCGCAACTGCACAGCCGACCCCATCACCACAGGCATGGGGTCTATCTGAATGGTGGGGCGTGTTTCCTGAATGCACAAATCCAGATCGGCCAGGGCATCCTGTACAATTAAATCGAGTTTGACGAGCTTCAGAGGCTCTTTTTCGGTAGACAGCCGGGCGTAGTTGAGCAAGTCGTGAATCAGGGCCGACATGCGTTGAGCCGATGATTGCATCCGGTTTACCAGGTCAATACCTGTAGGGCCCAGTTGTGTATTAAACTGATCGGCCAGCATTTTTCCGAATGACTGTACTTTGCGGAGGGGTTCTTGCAA
Source organism: Fibrella rubiginis (assembly GCF_017353185.1). Classification (GTDB taxonomy): domain Bacteria; phylum Bacteroidota; class Bacteroidia; order Cytophagales; family Spirosomataceae; genus Fibrella; species Fibrella rubiginis. Next base: position 158,863 of record NZ_JAFMYV010000006.1, read on the forward strand.
ATCGTGGCTGGCCACGTAGGCAAACTGTTGCAGGCTCTCATTGCTGCGGGCCAGATCGCGGTTCATGGTTTCGAGCTGCTTCTGCTGTTCGGCCAGCCGTGTCACGTTTACAAACGTAAACAGCACCCCGTCGCCCTGTTTCATGTAGTAGCCATCAAACGTGCCATTAACGCCATAGCTGTTGTAGACGAACGTGTTCTGAAAGGTCTTGCCCGTGTTTGTTACGTCTACCAACACCGGAAACAGATCAAGCGACTGGTAGCCTGGAAAAAGCGATGAGATGGCTTTCCCGGTCATCTCATCTACGCTGTGCCCAGTCACTTTTGCATTCAACTCATTCGTAACCAAGTATTTAAAGTCAATAATTTCGTTTGTTGAATCCCGGACAGCCTCCAGCAACATCATGCCCGACGGTGAGTGATCGACAACATTTTGGAGCAGTTCGGTCTGGGCTTTTGTGCGTTCAGCGGCCATGTGAATGTCGTGAACGTCGTAGAATGACATAAGCAGGTAGTTGCCCACCCGCGAGGCCGAAATGTCGAGCCAGCGATGTAGTACCGGGTGCAGCATCTCGCGCCGAAACGGGGTGTTGCTGACGTAGACGTTGGCGAAAATGGCAAACTGACCCGACTCCTTGAACTGGGTAACAATGTCGCTTACTAATTCGCCAACGAGGTCTTCGTTGTGGCGGTTGAGGTAGTTGGCTGCGGCAGGGTTAATAAACACATACCTGAAGTCGACGAGGTCTCCCTGCTCATCGAAGACAGGTTGCCAGAGCGAGTTAGCCGAAGCTGTGTGTTCAACGATGGCACGGAGCAATTCGGTGGACACGTCGGCTACAGACATAGGATGTAACGGCGGGGCGGGGGCGGGCAAGAAGGACATTCAGAAGTTTTCAGTTACGACGGTAAGTAAAGATAACGTATCTGTGCATACGAGGACCCCACAAACCCGTTAACCGTTGTTACTCCTCAAAAGCCAGTCCGCGCAGGTCGTCCAGTTCGATGTAATGCAGTGCCCGTTCGTGCGTGCAGGCCAGCAGTACGGGTGGGGCCACGCCCGCGTCGTGAGCTTCTTTCCAGCGCAGGGCGCACAAACACCAGCGGTCACCGGGTTTCAAGCCGGGAAACTGGTAGTCAGGGCGAGGCGTAGAGAGGTCATTCCCCCGCGAGCGGGTGAAGGTGAGAAACGGCTCGGTCATGATGGCGCAGACCACGTGCCGCCCCTGGTCCCGATCATCAGTACGGCAGAATCCATCCCGATAAAACCCCGTCATGGGTTGTGTGCAGCAGCAGGTCAGTGCGCCGCCAAGTACGTTTTTAGGCATGTTGAAGAAAGGGAACCACTGATTAGCGCGGATTTTTTTGGACAGGATTTGCAGGATGGCAGCGGACGCCGCGCGGGATGAACAGGATTTTTCATGCTCTGCTAATCTGCTCCAGAGTAATAAAGAAATCCTGTCCAAAAAAATCCGCACTAATTAGCGGTCTACTAAAGTAACCCTTAATTTACTCAGATCGCAGGCTCCTGATGGGGTTGGCGAGGGCAGCGCGGATGCTTTGGAACGATACCGTGAACAGGGCAATAAGCACAGCCAGTAAACCTGCCCCGGCAAAAATCCACCAGTCGAGGGGGGTTTTGTCGGCGAAGTTCTGGAGCCAGCGGTTCATGGCCCACCATGCCAGCGGGGCAGCCAGGACAAACGCCACAAATACCAGTTTCAGGAAATCTTTGCTCAGCAAGGTGGCAATGCCTGCAACGCTGGCCCCCAGCACCTTTCGTACGCCAATTTCTTTAGTGCGCTGCTGAGCCATAAACGTGGCCAGCCCAAACAAACCCAGACAGGCAATGAAGATAGCCAGTCCTGCTGCTACACCAAAAAGCTGGCCGTACTGATGCTCGGTGCGGTATTGCTCGTTGTATTTTTCGTCGACGAAGAAGTAATCGAAGGGATTGCCGGGGTAGCTGGCTTTGTATAAACGCTCCAGTTCAGCCAGCTTTTGGGGCATCTGTCCGGGGGTAAGGCGCACGGTCACGTACCCGTTGTTGGCCCTGGGGAAAAACACGATCGGGTCGACAGACTGTTTGGGCGACTGATGCCGGTAGTTGCTCACCACGCCCGCCACCTCATAGTTGGCTCCCCATTTCACAATCTGCCCCACGGCTTCCTTGGCCGAGTTAAACCCCATAGCCAGGGCTGCCTTTTCATTGAGCAACACATAGCCGCCTTTCTCATAAGGCGTTTCGGTCATGGTCGGGTTGAAATTTTGTCCCGCCGCCATCTTTATACCGAACGTGGGTACATAGCGGTCGTCGACGAAAAGTACGTTGTAGCTCTTCTGCTCGTCGCCGGGTCGGGCTACCTGCCGGGTGATACCATTGCCGCTAAAGTTGTACCACCGACCAGGTACGTTGCCCGCGTCGCACCAGGTTTCGACGTACGAGAGTGCCGCCACCTGCTGCTTGAAGGCCGCCCGGCGGTTCTTGAAATCGGGCTGATCTTTGCCTACCGCCGGCCCTTCGATGGTCAGCAATTGGGCCGTACGCATACCCAGGGGCCTGTTTTGCAGGAAATGAAGCTGCCGATACATCACCATCGTGACCACCACCAGCACCACGGCAATGCCAAACTGCACCACCACCAGCCCCTGCCGCAGCCAGGCCGACCGGCCCGTTTTGGCAACCCCCGCCCGCACCACTTCGGCGGCGCGGGTGCGGGTCATGGCAAAGGCCACATAGCCGCCAGACAGCAGGGCACCCGCCAACAGGGCCAGTAGCCCCCAGACCCAGAACCTACCCTGACCAGACTCCCCCTCCAGCAACGCACTCAGCGACAGGTCTTTTTCCACAAACCCATTCAGCACGGGCTGAAGCAACGTCAGCAGCAGCAAACCCAGAGCCAAACCCAGGGCGTTTAATAATAGCGATTCGCCCAGAAGCTGCCCTGCCAACTGGCTATTAGTAGCCCCTACTATTTTGCGAAGGCCTACTTCTTTAGCCCGTTGCAGAGCCGTAGCGGTGCTGAGATTCACATAGTTGAGCCAGGCGATAAGCACAATCAGCAGGGCCAGGCCACCCAGCAGATACACAAAGCTGAGGCTGCCCGTAGTGACCATGGCGTCGCCCAGGGAGGAAGCCAGATGCTGGTTGGTCAGCGGTTGCAGCCGGACAGACGTTTGGGCTTCGTCGGGCTTTTTCTGGCGGTAAAACTGGGTCAGCTTTTTGTCCAATGCGCCAATGTTGGCCGTGGGGGACAGCAGCAGGTAGGAAGTCAGAAAATTGTTGCCATAGGACGTCAGGTCGGCCCAGGTGTTGCCGTTGAGATTAGCCGGAATAGCCAGCGTTTTGAGCGAAAACAGAATATCGAATTGCAGGTCTGAGTTGGCAGGCATGTTGGCATAAACGCCTCCAACAGCATAAAGAATGGTGCCAAACTGGCCATTGACCGTCAGCGTTTTACCCAGTGCAGGCTGTGTGCCGAAATATTTACGGGCAGCAGCTTCGGACAGAAAAACGGCGTTGGGCTGACGTAATGCCGCCGCCGATCCGCTACGCAGGGGGAAGCTGAAAAGCGAAAAAAAGCTGTCGTCGACAAAGGCCACGGCCTCTTCCCGAAAGGCCTGCACGGTGCCGTCGGGGCGGGTACTGCTTACGATGCCCTGCGCCCCGCCCGTGAAGATCCGGCAGGCCGCCTGCACTTCGCCGAAGATAGGCTTGGCATCAGCCACGAGGCCGGCCGGGGTGTATTCACTAGTTTCGCCGGTGGGGCCTTGAAACAGCACCCGGTAGATGTCCACCCGCTTTTCGTGGAACTGATTTACGCTCCGCTCGAAGGCCACATATTCCCACAGCAGCCCAAAGGTGGCAATGCCCAGCCCCAGGCCTACGATATTGATACCGGTGAAGATGCGGTTTTTCTGGAGGTTGCGGAGGCTGATGGTCAGGTAGTGGCGAAACATAAACGGGTTGTCTAGTGGTGTATGTTACTCTGTGCAGGTGGGTGTGGTTACGGGCTGTAGCTATTTTTGTCATCCCGACGAGAGGAGGGATCTACTTTCCTACAAATAGACTAAGCATCAGGAAAGTAGATCCCTCCTCTCGTCGGGATGACAAAAAAGATTACTCTGAGTGGATTCGCCTTAGGCCATATCTCAGGCTAAGTACCTCTACCTCAACAGATGTGCCAGTAACAAGAAAGGCCCTCTTGATATGCAAGAGGGCACTTTTCACCCGTTTACCTGTCCGAAACCGGACGGGCTTTGTCCGCCACTTCAACGCAAATTGGGCGAGGGCAGGATAGGCAGGCTTTCGTTACCATCGTTGCTGACGGCCTGCACGGCGTAGAAGTAGTTGTCTTTGGAATAAGGCAGCGTCATGCCCAGTTTGGTGGTGAAGAATTTCTTCTGCCAGTAGGGCATGTGGGTTTCACGCATGAGCACGTAGTAGCCTTTTACGGTGCCGGTTTTCGGGGCCTGCCAGTAGAGGGCGGTGCCGTTGGTGAGGTTGCGCACTTCAATCGTCACCTGCTGTGGTGTGGCGGGGGCCTTGGCGAGGTTAGCCAGCGTGGCCAGGTTCACGGCCGTGTTTTTCCGCAGGTAGTCGAAGTCCATAAATTTAACCAGATCGCCAAACTCGGTGCCGTTTTCCGTGCGGATGTCCTGATGCTGATGGTCGTAGTTTTCGTTCATCTCGGTCAGACGCACGGCGGCAAAACCACGCTGTACGTAGGGCGTATGGTCGCCGCCGCGTAGGTAACGGTCGTTGCGGTACACGGTCACGATCTCCAAGTTATCCACGTAGCGTTCGCCGGTTTCTTTCACGTAGCGGGCCAGGGTGCGGGCTTTGCCGTCGTTCTCCAGACCGAACTGCCGGATGTTGACGGCCTTATCGGTGGTTTGGTTCAGGGGCAGTCCTTCACTGAACACCCGCAGCCGCGTGTTGTCGATGATGCGCGTTTCCGAGCTGTTGTTGCTGCCCATGATATCGTTGTTCAGCACGGCTTCGAGGTTCCATTTCTCCTGCACGGCCCGTTCGCTCAGGTGGTCGGCGCCCAAAAGGCCCTGTTCTTCGCCCGTGAGGGCCACAAAAATGACCGTGGCCGGAAAACTCGATTTGCTCATCACGCGGCACAGTTCCATCACCGCCGCCGTACCCGACCCGTCGTCGTTGGCACCGGGGGCATCGCTTTCGCGGTTCATGACGTTGGTGACGCGGCTGTCCATGTGCCCCTGTACAATAAACACCCGGTCGTCGGCGGGGTTGGTGCCTTTCAGGGTCGCCATCACGTTGCCCATGTCGGCGGGTTTGTCAATGCGTTTGCCGTCGGCAGCCAGGGTCCAGGTGTCGAGCGTGGCCGTAAGCCGCCCGCCTGACCCTTTGGCGTATTGCTGAAATTTACCCAAAATCCACTGCCGGGCTGCGCCGATGCCCTTTTTGGAGTCAGACGTGGTGCTGAGCGTATGGCGGGTGCCAAACCGAACCAGCCCTTCCACGTGCGCCCGCAGACTGTCGGGCGATACCTGCGCCACGAGGTCGGCAATCTGCGGGTCGCGCTGCATAGTAGTTTGGCCCGAAGCAGCCACTGGTAAAAGCAAAAAGAGGTAACGTAGTTGTTTGTGAAGCATATGCGAGGTGTTGAAGCAGGATGCGGGACGTTGGATGCTGGATACTGGACATTGGATGGCTGACATCCGTATCCAGCATCCAATGTCCAGTATCCAATGCCCAATATCTCCCTTTTTTACCCGTTTCGGCTCATCAGCGGGTTGTTTATAATCAGCGATAGGGCCATGCCGGCCACGATGCCCGATACTACCAGCACCCAATCGCGGGGGCGAATGTGAAGCAACCGGAGGGCAATTTGTGCCACGCCCAGAATGAGGACCACGATGAGCAACTGTCCCAGTTCCAGGCCCAGGTTGAACGCCAGCAACGGCTGCCAGATGTCGGCTTCGCGGCCCAGCAAACTGCGAAGGTAGTTGGAGAAGCCCAGTCCGTGAATCAGCCCGAAGCCCCCCGCCAGCATATACCGCCCCACGGCCCGGCGGGGTTGGGGCGTGGCAAACCGGCTGGTGTCTTCTTGAAAAAAGAAATTGACCGCAGCCGTAATCAGAATCGTGACCGGGATGAGGAGTTCGACCACATCAGTGCGAAAGGCAACCAGGCGCAGGGTAGCCAGGGCGAGGGTGATGGAATGGCCCAGCGTAAAGGCCGTGACCAGCACCAGCACCTGCCGCCACTGCCGGGCAGTGTACACAGCACACAGGGCCACCACAAACAGCACATGGTCATAGCCGCCGGGGTCGGTAATATGGTCGAAGCCCAGCCCGAGGTAGATCAGAAAGTCATCCATGCCCGCAAAAGTAGTGCGTTGCTGCTCGCTCCTTTACAGAAAAGAACGGCACAACCCCACCCACTACGCCATGATAGCTTCGCCTCTACGTGACTCGTTACTTTACCGCTTGATACTTCTCCTGTGTTTCGCCCAGCCAGTTTCGGCCCAGCTTATCGGGGGTGGCGAACTTAACCCCGGCGTTCATACCAATCGGGCCGCGTTGGCGCGGTTTCAGCAGGCGCGCGTGGGGGTCAGCATCCATTGGGGACCAAACTCAATCGGCGGACGCGAGATTAGCTGGTCGCGCGGGCAGGACACACCCAAAGCCACCTACGACGCTTATTACCAATCCTTTAACCCAACGTTATACAACGCCGATGCGTGGGTCAGCCTCTTCGCCGATTTCGGCGCCAGGTACGTGGTTTTCACCAGCAAACACCACGATGGCTTTTCGATGTGGCACTCGCGGTTTTCTGATTATGACATTGAAAATACCCCTTTCAAGCGCGACATACTCCGGGAATTGGCCGATGCCTGCCAGCGGCGGCAGTTGCTTTTTGGCACCTACTATTCTACCCTCGACTGGTATCACCCCGACTACCAGCCCTATGGTCACGGTGGCCCCGGCAACCTGTTTCCGAAGCAGGCCGACACACCCAACCTGAACCGCTACTGGATACATGCCCGCAACCAGTTGCGCGAACTGGTGGAGAATTATCATACGCAGATTATCCAGTTCGACGGGGACTGGGACAGTACCTGGACACACGAAGTGGGAAGCCATATGTACGTTTATCTGCGTAAGCTGAACGATAACCTGCTGATCAACAACCGCACCGACAAGGGCCGATACCCGCCCCCACCCCACAAAACCAAAGGTCCCTGGCGCGCCGATCTGTTTGCCGGTGATTTCGAGGAGCGCGAACGCATCACCACCAATTTCGAAGCCGTTCAACCCGAGGTGCTGGGCAAGGCAACGTACCCCTGGCAGGCCTGGGTCACGCTCGACCGGTCGCAGTGGTCATGGAAACCTACGTTCAAATTTATGGGTGCTCAGGAACTGGTCATCGATCTGCTTCGTACCGTTGGCGACGGCGGCAATTACCTCATCAACGTTGGCCCCCGCCCCGACGGACGGTTTGAACCCGAAGCAGAAAAGACCCTGCGCGAAGCAGGCAAATGGGTGAAAAAATACGCCTCGGCCATCTACGGCACCGAGGGCGGCCCGTTTGTGCAGGAGGGGAAATTTACGAGCACGAAGCGGGGTAAAACCATTCACCTGTTTGTCTATGATCCCGCGCTCAGCACCATCACCCTGCCAACAGAAACCCTGCGCATCAAAGCCATTCGCACCGAAGCGCAGCAGCCGGTGCCATTTACGCAACAGGGAAAGCAAACGACGGTAATCCTCCAGACCCGCGCCCCGTTTTTGCAGAAGATCACTATAGACGTTCAGTGACGATTAACCAAATGGACAACCAGACCCGTTTTCGAGGCAAACCGAATCGATTCTGTCCGGCTGCCTGATTACGGGGCTAACGGTATCTATTTCGTCACGATCTGCACCCGCCACCGGGCCTATTTCTTCGGCGACATTGAAGAGGGGCCAACTGGTTATTTCCTGAACCCAACCCCCACTAGTCAGCGGGCGATTGACCGTTGGCTGGCAATCCCGTTTCCATGACCCCGTGGTCCGCAACACCACCCAGCCGGCGTCCGTATAACCGGGAAGCCTACGCCATCAGACTAGCTAAATCCAGCGCTGAAGACGGTGTAATGTCAGCTTTCAACACGCGCTGCATGTAGGTGAGGGCGTCTTGTTTATAGGTTTCCTGCTCTGCGGCAACGCAATCGGCGGGGATGAACAGCTCCAGGTCGCGGACGAAGGCGTCGTTGGCCGAGAAGAGAATGCACGAATCGGCACTGATGCCAGTCAGGATCAACCGCTTCACACCCATATACAGCAACAGCGTTTCGAGGGTGGTGGCGTAGAAAGCCGAATGCTTGGGTTTGATCACTACATAATCGGCTGGGTTAGGCCTGAGCAGATTAGCAATGGGCCTGCCGCGCACATTGTTGGCAAGGCAATGGTTGAGCAGGTCGCCGAAATCCGAACGCCACCGGCCAAAATTATCATTGACGTAAATAACCGGAATACCCGCCTCAACAGACCGTTCTTTCAGGGTAGCGATGTGTTGTGCCGCTGTCAACGTCGGTTCCAGCAGGTTTTCTGCGCCGGGGAATTCCAGGTCATTGATCATGTCAATGATGAGCAGAGCCACCGGGGCCGAGTCGGGTACGTTGCCGTCTAAATCTTCATTTTTCATAGTTGACTACAACTAACTGCTGACCTCGTCTACGTCCTGCCAGGTTGGGCAGCCACGCGGCATGACAACAGCACTACGTCTTTCCTGAACTGAAACCGGCCTGTTCTGTTCGGAAAGTGCCAACACCAGCGGGCCTTTGTCAGAGAAAAGGCCCTCGGTATCGATTCGCAGCCGTTGCCGGCTACTCATGCCCGCTGGGCCGGTTACCAATATGCCAACTACACCGCCTCCCAGTCGGTGATGTCGTGCAGGTCTTTGATGGAGCCAAAACCAATTAGCTCTTTGACAGGGGTTTCGGGGCGAATTTGGGTGGCGCGTACGAGGGTGTTGGGGCCAAATCGGTCGTTGATGGCGTAGAGCGTTTGCCGGAATTTGTCTTTGCGGGTGTTGTCTTCAAACAAATCATACTGCACCATGTCGGCGGGCATGAAGTCGGTGACGCCCACGCCAATTTGCCGCACGTCGGCGTTCAGGAGCGGGGTACAGCGGTGGGCCTGCTGGTAATTGTCCATGCGGCTGCACAGCGTAGTGTACAGGTCAATGCCGTCCTGCATCGGAATACTCACCGTGAGTTCATCTTCGTAGCGTTTGCCGTTCCAGTAGCGCACCCATCCCTGCAGCCGCTGACAGAAAAGCTGCTGCCGCACCATGCGCCGTTCGAGCGTCAGGCAGAGGGTCCGCAAAATCGTGTGCAGCGTTTCGACCGACTGCCGTTGCGCGCCCGACACCGACCGGATCGCCTGCATTTGTTTGTAGGCCTGCGTGGCCATGTCTACCTCCCCGCCGAAGTTGAGCCGCAGGTGCCAGTGCCAGCCCACAATGCTTTTGCAAACCAGTTTAAGCCGGTCTGGCGAGGCGTAGCGCAGTTCGAGAGGGGTGTTGATGCCCCCCGCCTCTAACCGTGCCGACATGCCATGGGCAATGCCGGGCAGATCGGTAAGGGTCAGCTTAGCCAGTACGTCGTCGATGTTGGCCGGCGAGATGATAGTCAGGCCATCGGGTTTTTGGAGGGTAGAGGCGAGTTTGGCCAGAAACGCGTTGGGCGCAATGCCGATGGAACAGCGCAGGTAGTCGCCCACGTCGGTGCGGATAGCCTGCTTAATGCGCCGGGCCACGTCGGTCATGCTGGGGTAGGCCAACTGGTAGCGGGTGAGGTCAACGATGGCCTCGTCGATGCTCTTGGGCAGCACCTCGTCGGCGAAGCGTTTGAGTACGTTGATAAGTTTAACGTGGTAGTCGCGATACCGGCTGGGGTGGGTTTCTACGGGGACCAGATCGGGACATAGCTGCATGGCTTCGTCGAGGCGCATACCCGTTTTCACGCCCCGCCCTTTGGCTTCTATAGACGGCGCAATCACGCAGCCCTGCCTGCCCGTATACACGCAAACGGCCACGGGCCGCCCCCGCAACCAATGGTTGTCCTGCTGTTCGCAACTGGCGAAAAAGCTGTTCATATCAACAAAAAGCACCGTTGGCTCAGTATGCGTACGCAATCGATTAGCATTCATCAAAAAGCGGCTAAAAACTCTAACATTATGCTTTCCTTTTGATAGTAATTGTTGTAAAATTGCAAGAGGACGGTGCAATATATTTTACTTATAATATACTATCCAAATTCTGTAACATAAAAATGGAAGAGTGCGCTATGAACATCGAGGCAGTGGAAACGATTCAGGACCGGCTGAAACAGGTATTTGACGGTTTGGGCCTGACGATTTATCAGATTGCCAAAGACTTAGGCGAGAACCCGTCTAAATTTTATAATATTCTGAGCGGACGGGCAAAACCCTCCTACGATACGATCATGAGTTTGCTGGCCTGCTACCCACAGATCAGGGCCGACTACCTGCTCCGGGGTATTTTGCCCGTCCTGGGCGAAGGTGTCAGCGAAGGCAACAGCCGGTTTGTAGTAGCCGAAGAAAACCTGATTGAAGTACCCTTTGTGCCCATCAAGTTCTACGCGAGTTTTGTGGAAACTTACACCGAAGGCTTCCGCAAGATGGACATGGAAACCTACCGCGTGCGCAACGCGTCTATTCGCTCCAACAAGCCGGTAGTCGTCATCGAAATTTCGGGCAACAGCATGACGCCTCAGCTTAGCAACGGGGCTAAAGTGCTGGCCGAACAGGTGGATCAAAGCAACTGGGAATACCAGTCGGGCGGAATCTTTGCGGTTATGTACCGCGACTTTTTCGTGATCAAGCGCATCCGCGACAACGAACTGCTCACCAAAAAATACCTGACGCTTCACTCCGACAATCCGCTGGGTGGCAGCGTAACCGTAGGCCACAAAGACCTGCGCGGCATGTGGAAAATCGTCAGCATCGTCGATTCGCCAGTGGAATAAAAAAGGAGGAAGGGAAGAAAGCGGGAAAGGGAGGAATGGATTGCTGACGCGAGAATAATACGCCTACGTCAGCAATCCATTCCTCCCTTTCCTGCTTTCTTCCCTTCCTCCTTTTTACAAAATTCCCTTCGCGAAATTCAGTACCCCGCCAAGTTGATTGCGGACGGCGGGTTCGGCGGCGGCACCACCGGCGCCACTCAGGCTGCTTACCCCCGACAGCGCACCGCTGATAAGCGAACTACCCATTCCAGAGGCTTCGCCACCCAGGCCGGGCAGGCTACCCTTCATCAGGTTCAGCCCACCCGTAAGTGCCCCCGCCGAACCGAGCAGGCTACCGCCACCACCCAGCAGGTTGCTGATCTGGTTGGCACCGAGGGCCATTTTTACCAGCGAAACCGCCTTGGTAATCAGATTGCCTTTCACCATGCCGCTCTGTACGCCCGGAATCAGTTTGCGCAAATTAGCCGCCTGATTCATGAGTTTTCCCTTGAAATCGCCTTTGCTGGTTGCAGCCTGCGCTTCGGCAGCGTCGGCACCCGCTTTCAGGGCACTGGCAGCTGCACTTTTGTCTCCCTTCTCGCTTGCGGCTACCGCTTTGTCGAGTGTGGCGGCGGCCGAGTCAGTCGGGGTAGTCATGGTCGTGGCTGAGTCTGTGACGGGGGCAGCAGTGCCAGAAGATACCGGTGCCGGGGCGGGCATAGCGGCGGGGGCGGGCATCTGTGCCGGAGCAGGCATGGCAGCCGGCGCGGGCATAGCCGATGGGGCAGGAGCCTTCGGCATAGTAGCAGGCACCTGCGCCTGAGCAGCCATAGTGCCGGCAACGAACAGCGACAGCATGGCAGCAGGACGAATAAATTGAGTATAGGTCATAGACAAGATGGTTTGTGCAACGATATTGCCGAAACCCTTCGGCAGTACCAACCCGGTAAAGACAGATTAACCGCGTCTTAGTAACGCATCTTACATGAATATACCCGCATTCCTACTTCCTCTTTTACTCATCGGCACAACAGTTGGTTTAGCACAATCCAGCCGATCCATAGATCGACTCTACGTTGGTACGTACTCAATGCGGGGCAGCGATGGAATCTATGTAGTAGAACTGGACCGGCAAACAGGCGAACTCCGGCAAACGGGGTCGGCAAAGAATGACCAGAACCCGTCGTTTCTGGCCCTGCACCCCAACAAACGATTTTTGTACGCGGGCAACGAAGCTAGCAAAGGCCTCAACGCGGTGACGGCCTACGCTATCGACGCTAAAACGGGCAACCTCACCCTGCTGAACCAACAGCCCGCGCAGGGTGGCGGCCCCTGCTATATCAGCCTCGACAAAACGGGCAAGCTAGCTTTTACGGCAGCTTACGGAGGCGGTGCATTTAATGCATTTACGGTAAGTTCCGACGGTCAGCTGGGTTCCTCTATTAAGACCGAGATGTATCATGGCAGCAACGCGGCCAACCCCCGTCAGGATGCGCCCCATGCCCACTCGGCTACCGTCTCGCCCGATGGTAAATCAGTCTACGTGTGCGATTTGGGCAACGACCGGGTGTATCAGTATGCCATTGATGCTGCCGCCAAAATGCCCGTAATGCCTGTCAACCCTCCTTTTGTTACGGTTAAAGCCGAATCGGGGCCGCGGCACATGGCTATCAGCGCCAACGGCAAGTTCGCTTACCTGGTAGAAGAGTTGGCCTCATCAGTAGCCGTATTTAGCCGCGACACCAAAACGGGTAACCTGACCCTGCTTCAGGACAGGGTACAGACCCTGCCCGCTGACTTCACCGGCAGAAGCAAGAACACCTCTGCGGATATCCACCTCGACCCATCGGGGCATTTTCTGTACCAGTCGAACAGGGGACATGATGCCCTGGCGGTGTTGCGGGTAGAAAAAGACGGTAAGCTGACCCTGCTGGGCCACACGCCCACCGGCGGCAAAACGCCCCGCAACTTCTGGATGGACCCGCGCGGCGAATTTGTCATTGTAGCCAACCAAACCACCGACAACCTCGTGTCGTTTCGGCGCGATGCCAAAACGGGTATGCTCTCTCCCACCGGCCATGAACTAAAAATCCCCGCCCCCGTCTGTGTTATCTCCGCTCAGTGACCGGTTTTTTAGACAGGATTAGCAGGATGGCGGGATTCACAGGATTTTCCTTTTGCTTCTGCCAGGAATTGAAAAAATCCTGTGAATCCCGCCATCCTGCTAATCCTGTCTAAAAACCCTTTCTTTACTAATCAAACTCAACTAATATGCTCCGATTACTCCCGCTTATTGCCCTTACCGGCCTGTTGATCAGCGCCGCCCCAACCAAAAAAGTAACGCTCTTCAACGGCAAAGACCTCACCGGCTGGAAGATTTACGGCACCGAGAAATGGTACGTCGACGGGGGCGAGCTAATCTGCGAAAGTGGCCCCGACAAGCAGTATGGCTACCTCGCCACCGAGGCACCGTATAAGAACTTCGACCTGTCGCTGCAATTCAAGCAGGAGGCCAACGGCAACAGCGGCGTTTTTTTCCGGTCCAGCATCGAGGGCACCAAAATCAGCGGCTGGCAGGTAGAAGTGGCCCCCAAAGACCACGATACCGGCGGCATCTACGAATCATATGGCCGGGGCTGGCTGGAGCAGATTCCGCCCGAAAAAGAAACGATCCTGAAACCCGGCGAGTGGAACACGCTCCGCATCCGGGTAGAAGGCGACCACGTACAGACATTCCTGAACAAACAGCCGATGGTGGATATGCACGACGCTAAAATTGGGGCGGCCAACGGCTCTATCGCCCTGCAAATCCACGACGGCGGCGGTATCAAAGTCCGCTGGCGCAAGCTGGTTCTGAAGGAAATATAGCTAAGAGCCAAGAAGCAAGAAAGGGGCTGACGCAGATGTATGTTCGCGTCAGCCCCTTTCTTGCTTCTTGGCTCTTAGCTCTTAGCTCTTAGCTACTTCAAATCAATATACGACATCGTATGCACCTCGTCGGCTTTGGTGTTGACGAAGGCTTTTTCAGGCTTGTCATATTCCGAAATGTAGAGGCGTTTGCCTTTCAGTAGCACCTCGGCAGGTTGATCGAGTCGGCCGTCGTGTCCATCGGTATCGCCGTTCTGGGCCAGTGTGGCCACATTTCCGTTGATGAGGTTCACCGTCATGATCGCATTTTCGCGCGAGTTGCAGAGGTACATGGTGTTGGTGGCCCGGTCAATAATAAGGCCGTCGACGCAGGGGATGGCCTTGTTTACGGTCAGTTTCTCTTTCTTAGCCAGCGACCCGTCGGGTTTCAGGGTCAATTTGTAGAGCGTACCATCGCCGAAGGTACCCGTGTAAAAATTCCCTTTTTCGTCGTAATCCAGCCCATCGGCACCATTGTCGAGTCCCGTTTCGTTGACGGTGGTCGTGAACGTAGCCAGCACGTGCGGGTCTATGGTATTGGGTTTCAGCTTGATCTCACCTTTGTTTAGTTCATCAAGGGTAAAGTGAAATACCGCGCTGCCCTTATCGTCGCCGGGTTTGGTGCCCAGGTTCCATTCACTGTCAGTAACGTAGATTGTGTTGCCCCGCCACACCACCGCATTCGACAGGCCAAAGCCCGTAACTACTGGAGTAACAGCCCCCACCTTGCCATTTTTTATGTCAATACGCATCAGCCGTGACTTAAAATCTTTGCTGTTTTCGTATTGATTATCAGCGTAATAGAGGTTCCCATCAGGACCAAAAGCCAGGTCCATGGGGCAGGCGTGTTTCGTGTCGGGGTGGGCGGGCAAACTGCTCACCAACTGGACAGAATCACCCACGATCTTGAGCAACACGCCCGGATAGGTGTTGTTAGCCAGATTGGGCATCGACAAATAAACGGTACCATCGGGAGCCAGGGCCAGCCCGTCGGGCGTATTGTATTTTGCGGGTAACTTTGTCAGTAATACCGGCGAACCCACAGTGGGTACAGCCTGCCCGGACGCGGGACCGCCCGTATCAGCAGGGTTGTTGCGGGCCGAAGCAGAGTCAATCGACGTGGTGGTGTCGCTGGTGGCCGTGTCAGCTTTTTTCGTTTGCTGGCAGCCAGCCAGTCCGCTGGCGAGCAGGCCAAGCGTAAGAAGATAGCGGTTCATGATCTACGTTCAGGTTTGTTTACCCAGACCTAAACGGGTGGGCGTAAGGTTTGTTGAAAAGCCTTATCATGGACTGCATTGTGACGTTAGCCGCCATTTTGCCTCAAGAATAGAAATCCGCTTTACCGAACAATAACTAGTAAAACTACTCTATTGACTTTGGCTGCATTTTTGCCAGACTACGGCTGCTGTTTGCGCAGCAACCACCATTTGCTCACTCGTTCATCTACAGTACGCCATTCCATGAATACACCAATACCCTCTCTGTTGCTACTATTTTTCTGTTCATTCGTTCTGTCCTGTACCCCCCACGATCCTCAGCCGGAGCCTATTCTAAGCAGTTCGACGCAGGTTGGTTTCTACACGAACGCGGCCTTAAAGAAGCTGGTTACGTCAAATGACTCACTGACCTACAAACCAGCCGATTACGAAGTAACGGTGCACCGAATCGTCTACAAAACAACCCTCGAAGACGGTGTGCAGGTGACGGCGTCGGGCGTGGTTTTTGTACCCAAACAGCTTACACCAGCCGTGAAGCCCTACCCCTTGCTGAGCTATCAGCACGGCACGGCTTTCTCCAACGCCGACGCCCTGTCGAGCGGTAATCTGGCGATTGCGTCTTTCTCTTATCCATTGCTCTATGCCACCTACGGCTACATTGTGGCCTGCCCCGACTACATCGGCTACGGCGAGGCCCGGCGGCAGCTACCCCACCGCTACCAACACCGCCAAACGCTGGCACAGGCTACGGTAGACATGCTGCTGGCGACGAAAGAATTTCTGGCGAAAGAAGGCATCAAGTCCAGCACGCAGACTTTCCTGACGGGATACTCGGAAGGGGGATATGCCAGTTTGGCGGCGCAGAAACTGATTGAAGAAAAGTATGCCGACAAGATTAGCCTCGCTGGGTCGAGTTGCGGGGCGGGACCCTATGCCATGTCGGCGTTTTTCGATTACGTAACCCACAAACCAACCATCGGTGGGGTGGCTAATCATATCTATGCCTGGCAGACGCTGTCGTACAACAGTACCTATAACGTCAACAAACCAATCAGCTATTATTTCAAATCGCCTTATGCGGAGCAGATTGGTCTTTCGCTGGACAATGCCCGCAAGATCACCGTCAGCTTCGACAAGATTTGCACCGATGCATTTCGGGCTGAGGTCCAGGACGGCACGTCGGCTTTCGGTAAAGCCTTGGCCGACAATGACCTCGTCGATTGGAGCACGCAGGTACCTACGCGTCTGATTCACAGTCAGCAAGACGAGATCATTCCGTATCTGGCTACGCAGCAGGTCTACGCTGGTCTGACCAAAAGAGGCTCAAAAAAGCTGAACCTGGTCAGTTTCAAAACCGGCTACCACGTTCCCATCGATGTAATCTCCCTCCGCCGGTCACTGGAGTGGTTTCAATCGCTGCGGGAATGATTTGATTTACGAACGGTCCGCCGTCGCGGTACGAATTACGATGTACGATTTTTGCTTACGCCAGCGCATGATTACTCCGGAGTAAGCAAAAATCGTACATCGTAATTCGTACCGCGACGGCGGACCGTTCGTAAATCAGATCATCCCGAAATAACCGTGCCCAGCAGCCGGGCGATTTCCACGTCGACGCGCTTGAAGTGCATGTAATCGGCCATGAGTTGGTCCGACGTGGTGGGGTCGGTGGTGATGCGGATTTGCTGGAGCAGGTCGTGCATGCGGGTTTCAGCCAGCAGCTTTTTCAAACGCAGGATATTACCATAGGCCGCTTCGGCCAACACGCCCGTGTCTTCTTCGGAGGGCACGAAGATCTTGTGCTTTTCCTCCCAGTTTTCGCTGATTTCGTAGCGTTGTGTCGTGAGGTTAATGGCCTCATACTGAAACGAATTGGCCTGCTCGACGGGCAGGTCGACGCGCTGGTGCATGAAGTCGTCGGCCATCAGGATCCGGCCCTGACTGAACGCGTCGCGAAACAGGGTCAGGAGTTGGCCGTAGGGTTCATGCTGGAAATCGATGTCGTTCAGTTCGCTCAGAATATAGTGGCATAGCGATACGCCCGGCTCCAGTTCGCGGGCACCGTAGTTCATCAACAGCCGAATGCACTCCTCTTCCTGATAAGCCAACGGGGGGCGGTTTTCGCCACCTGCTGGACGTTGAACGTTGGACGTTGGACGTTGGATTTCGCCCGGCGCGGGGGCAATACCAGCTTCGTCGAGGAGGTCGTTGAAAAAATCGTCGGGCGGGCCGTCGGAGAAAGCGGGAGGACTCTGACGAATGCCATCAGGCTGGCCGCCCGCCTTAGTGATGGCATCCATACCAGACCCCGTAGCCGGACGATTGCGGGCGTCGCGCTCCTGCTGCCGGTCGTGGTCTTTTACCTGCTGATCGCGCTGCTTGCGGATGAGGCGATTGCTTTCCGAAATCAGCGTCTGTTCATCTACCTTCAGTTGGCGGGCCGTGGTCTGGAAAAAGACCTGCCGCTTGATGGGGTCGGGAATGCGCGAAATGCTCCCCACAATTTCGCTGATTACCTCGGCACGCTTAAAGGGGTTGTCGCCCGCGTCTTTGAGCAGGTTGTCGGTTTTGAAGGTGATAAAGTCGTGGGCATTTTGTTTGATAAACGCCTTGAAGGCCTCAGCACCCACTTTCCGCACAAAACTGTCGGGGTCGTCGCCGTCGGGGAACATCACCACGCTCACGTTCAGGCCTTCTTCCAGCACCATATCCAGTCCGCGCAGGGCTGCTTTCACGCCCGCCGCGTCGCCATCATACAGGATCGTGACATTGGGCGTAAACCGGCTGATGAGCCGAATCTGCTCAATCGTGAGCGACGTACCCGACGAAGCCACCACGTTTTTGATACCCGCCTGATGCAGCGAAATCACATCGGTATAACCTTCAGTGAGGTAACAAACATCTTCCTGCCGAATGGTTTGCTTGGCCTGGAAGATGCCGTAGAGTACCTGACTTTTGTGGTAAACGTCCGTTTCTGGTGAGTTGAGGTACTTTGGCGCCTTAGGATCTGTTTTCAGAATCCGCGCCCCAAAGGCAATTACCCGCCCCGACACGTTGTGAATCGGGAACATCACCCGCCCCCGAAACCGGTCAAACGTTTTCCCTGACTCTTCACGAACGATAGTTAAACCGGCCTTGCCCAGCACGGTGGGGTTATAGCCTTTTTTGGTGGCGTCGGTCAGCAGGGCGTCCCATTGGTCGGGGCTGTAGCCCAGTTCGAAGGCGGCGAGGGTAGGGGCGGAAAAGCCCCGCTCACGGAAATAGCTCAGACCAATACCGCGCCCTTCGTCGGTTTGGAGCAGGTTTTCCTGGAAAAACGTTTTGGCGTAGTTGAGGGCGATATAGAGGCTTTCGCGCTCGGTCTGGCGGTTTTGCTCTTCGGGCGTGACCTCCTGCTCGGCGATTTCGATGTTATACTTTTTGGCCAGATACCGCAACGCCTCACCGTAGCCGAGGTTTTCTACGTCCATCACAAACCGCACCGGGTCGCCTGCTTTGCCGCAGCCAAAGCACTTGTATATCTGCCGGGCGGGATTAACGTTGAAGGAGGGCGTCTTCTCATTGTGAAACGGACAGCAGGCAATGTAATTCGACCCCCGCCGCTTCAAGGACACAAAATCGCCCACCACCTCCAAAATATCGGCCGCCTGCCGAATTCGCTCAACGGTGTCCTCTGGAATACGCATAAACAAAGATAGGCAGAGAAAGGAGGAAAGGAGGAAAGGAGGAAAGGAGGAAAGGAGGAAAGGAGGAAAGGAGGAAGGGTTGTAACACAGAGCTACACAGAGGGTTCACAGAGGCACACAGAGCTTTCGCTTTCTGTTACACCAATCTATAAATGAACCTCTGTGTACCTCTGTGGACCCTCTGTGTAGCTCTGTGTTACAACCCTTCCTCCCTTTTCTCCTTTCCTCCTTTCCCCCCTTCTCCTTATCTTCCGGTTTGTTTTGCAACTACCCTCCCGTTCCACTATGCCTACACACTACCCTCATCACTATACGTTTACGTTCTTACTGCTGGTTCTGGCCTCATGCACACTACCAGCCCATGCCCAAACCGACAACGCTGCCTTTTGGGAAAACCCGAAAATCAGCAGTCAGCATACCGAACCACCCCACGCCACCCTATGGCCCTACGCTACTGAACAGCAGGCCCTTACCGCCGACCGATCTGCGTCGACTATGATGAAGCTGCTCAACGGCAGCTGGAAATTCAGGTGGCTGAAAACGCCCAAGCTGGTGCCGGCTACTTTTTCAGACCCCGGCCTGAACGACAGCGACTGGGACAATTTACCCGTACCGTCGAACTGGCAGGTGGTGGGTGCCCGCGAAAGCCGCAACCCCGGCTATGACCGGCCCATTTTCACCAACATCAAGCACCCCTTCCCGGCCAATCCGCCACTGATTCAGGCCGACACCAACGCCGTAGGCCTTTACCGCACCCGGTTTACGCTGCCTGCCAACTGGTCGGAGCGGGAGACGTTTATTCATTTCGCCGGGGTGCAGTCTACCTGCCGGGTGTTCCTGAACGGTAATTACATCGGCTACCACGAAGACAGCATGACCCCCGCCGAGTTTCGGCTGACCGACGCACTGCGCCCCGGCGAAAACGTGCTGGCTGTGGAAGTCATCAACTGGTCGGACGCGAGCTATCTGGAAGATCAGGATTTCTGGCGACTGGCGGGCATTTTCCGCGACGTGATGCTGATCAACAAGCCGCGCGTACACCTCCGCGACGTGCAGGTAGCTACCGACATGGAAGACCCTACCTACCGCAACGCCACGCTGAAACTGACCACCTACGTGCGTAACCTGACGGGGTCGACTATGCCGGCCTACATTGTGAAAGCTACACTGTATGACCCTAAGCAGCAGGTAGTCTATACGGCCAACCTGTCATCGGCCAACGCCGTGGGGTCTGATCAGGAAAGTCTGATTCGGGTGAACCAATACCTTAACAATGTACAACTATGGTCGGCGGAGACACCAAATCTCTACACGCTGACCCTGCAACTGATGGGTATCGACGGCGTGGTGCAGGAGGCCATGAGCCAGAAAGTGGGTTTCCGCGAAATGGAAATGCGCGGTGGGCAGCTGCTGGTGAATGGGCAACCCGTCACGTTCAAGGGTGTCAACCGGCACGAGTTTGACCCCAACACGGGCCGCGTGATCAGCCGCGAAAGCATGGTGAAGGACATCAAGCTGATGAAGCAATATAACATCAACGCCGTGCGCACCAGCCACTACCCCAACGTAACGGACTGGTATGACCTCTGCGACGAATATGGCCTCTACGTGATTGACGAGGCCAATATCGAGAGTCACGAGCTGTGGTATAAAGGGTATGACCTGGCCGAACGCCCCGAATGGCGCGATGCGTTTGTGGCGCGGGGCCGGGCCATGGTCGAGCGCGACAAAAATCACCCGTCGATCATTATCTGGTCGCTGGGCAACGAAACCAGCATGGGCAAAAACTTCACCGACATGGCCAGCATCATGAAGCAGGTAGACCCCACGCGCCCTATCCACTACGAAGGCCGCAAGCCGTACCTCCAGAGTACACTTTCCAGCTTCGACATTATTTCGACCATGTACCCGTCTGTCGATGACATGATCCGGCTGATGGAAAAGGACCCCACCCGGCCCGTGATCGTCTGCGAGTACGCCCACGCTATGGGCAACAGTGTAGGCAACCTGAAAGACTACTGGAACGCCATCGACAAGTACCCGCGGCTTCAGGGCGGCTTCATCTGGGACTGGGTAGATCAGGGATTGATGTTGCGCGACAAGAAAGGCAAGTACTACACCGACCACATCAACTACATCGACGGGGCCAACGCCTGCGATGGCCTCGTTAACCCGGACCGTACCCCCCAACCCGAACTGAACGAAGTGAAGCGGGCCTACAGCTACGTAAAATTTGCCCTGCCCGCGCCGCTGTCGGCCACCGAAACGAAAGTAAACATCCGGAATACGTATGATTTCCAGGGGCTCGACAACCTGAAGCTGGTTTGCAAGCTCATGCGCAACGGCGAAATGGTGCAGCAGGGCACCGTACCTACGCTGGCAGCCCGGCCCGGTCAAGCGGTGCAGGTCACCATTCCCTACACCATTCCGGCAGCGCGGGAGGCAGGCAGTGAGTACTTCCTGGTGCTGAGCCTCCAACTAAAACAGGAAACGCCCTGGGCACCCGCCGGGCATGAAGTAGCCGCGGAACAGTTTCCTATCCATACCGACACGCCCATGCCGCCGGTGGTGAACATCGGCCGCATTCCGCAACTGAAATACGTACCCACCCCCAACGGCATAGCCCTGCGTGGGGCCGATTTTGGCATTGTGTTCAGCAAAGCGGCGGGGGGCATTACCCAGTGGTTATACAAAGAAAAAAACCTGCTGAGCAGTCAGGCGGCGGGCGGTATTCTACAGCCCAGTTTCTGGCGCGTACCCACCGACAATGACGAAGGCGGCGGTGACAAATCCTACGCCGCCCGCTGGCATAAGGCGGGTCTTGACCACCCTACAGTATCACCAGTTGATATGCAGATCGAAAAAATAGGTTCACAACGGGTGCGGATTATGTGCGTCAACGACATCATGACCAAAGGCGGCACCCTGCGCCAGAAGACAGAATACATGGTCTACGGCACCGGCGACGTGATCGTGTCGACCACCTGCACCGCCCCAAACAGCACCACCCTGCCGCCCATGGCCCGCGTGGGCATGCAGTTGACCCTGCCCGCCAGCATGAGCAGCCTGACGTGGTATGGCCGTGGACCGTTCGAGAGTTATCAGGATCGCAAAGACGCGGCTTTTGTGGGGCAGTATAGCGGCAAAGTGGCCGACCAGTATTTCCCCTACACCATGGCGCAGGAGAACGGCAACAAAACCGATGTTCGCTGGGCGCACCTCACCGAAGCGGGTAATGCAATGGGCCTGCTGGTAGTGGCTGAACCAGCCGGCGGTTCGGCCCTGATAAACATTAACGCCCGCGACTACACCGACGCGGCACTGGTAGCGGCCAAAAACCCGCACGCCCAAACGGTAGAACACGGCAACACCACGCTGCTCAACATCGACTACGGGCAAATGGGCCTTGGCGGCGATGATAGCTGGACGCCCCGCACCCACGCCGAATACCTGCTGCCCGCCAACAGATCGTACATCTACTCGTTCCGCCTCCGCCCCACCGACTCCCGCACCGACCGCAAGGAAGTAGTGACGATGGTGCTGCCACGATAAATTTAATGTACAATGAATAATGTACAATGTACATTCCCTCCCCTACCCCTATGACCTTCTCTGAATACCGCCAGCATGATGCCCTGGCACTGGCCGAACTGGTACGCAAGGGCGACACCACGCCGGGTGAACTGCTTGATGTTGCCATTGCCCGCGCCGAGGCCGTGAACCCCGAACTGAACGCCATCGTAACGCCCCTCTACGAACAGGGTCGCCGGATGCTGGATCAGCTACCCACCAACGCGCCGTTTCGGGGAGTACCATTTTTGTTGAAAGATCTTGAGCTGGAGTGGGCCGGTACATCCATGAAATCGGGGTGTAGAGGCTATGCCGGATACGTTTCGGCTACGGACAGTTACGCCGTGACGCGCTACAAACAGGCCGGGCTGGTCTTTTTTGGCAAAACAAATACCCCCGAATTCGGCCTCACGCCCTACACCGAATCGGAGTTGTACGGCCCGGCGCGTAATCCCTGGAACCCAGCCTATTCGCCGGGGGGCAGCAGCGGGGGATCGGCGGCGGCAGTGGCAGCGGGCATCGTACCAGCCGCTTCGGCCTCTGACGGGGGTGGCAGCATCCGTATTCCGGCGTCGTGCTGCGGCTTGTTTGGGCTGATGCCCTCGCGGGGAAGAGCATCGCTGGGGCCGGGCTTTGGCGAAATGTGGCAGGGTGCCGTGCGTAGCCACGTGGTGTCGCGCACGGTGCGCGACAGTGCCGCCCTACTTGATGTGTCGGCAGGTATGGCCCCCGGCGATCCTTACGCACTTGGCCCAAACGCCGACACCTTTCTGAGTCAGGTGGACCGGGAACCGAGTAAACTACGCATTGCCGTCACTACGCAACACCCGTTTCCGGGGCAGCAAACCCACGCGGAATGCGTACTGGCGGTGCAGAAAACGGCCAAGCTGCTCGAAAGCCTGGGTCATAGCGTTGACGAAATTGCGCTGCCCTACGACCAGACAGTTTTGAGCGAAGTGTTCCTGACGATGGTATTGAGCGAAACCGGAGCTACCATCCGCGAACTGAGCGATTACCTGAAACGTCCCGCCCGTCGCGACGACATGGAATTGAATACATGGGCGCTGGCACGCATTTCGGAAGCTTACACGGCGGTAGACAATTCGTACCAGAAACGCCGCTGGAATGCCCTCTCGCGGCAGATGGGACAACTCCACGAACGCTTCGACCTGCTGCTCACGCCTACCCTCTCGCGCTCACCCATTCGCATTGGTGCATTGCAAAACTCCGCCGCCGAAACCCGGACGATGAAGCTGGTAGATGCCCTGGGTGGACTGCGTTTTCTGAAAGGCAGCAAACAGATTGACCAACTGGCCGAAAAGTCATTCGGCTATATTCCGTTTACGCCCATTGCCAACATGACCGGCCAACCGTCTATGTCGGTTCCGCTCCACGTCTCTGCCGACGGTCTACCCGTGGGGTCCATGTTGACCGCTGCCTTAGGTAACGAAAACCTGTTATTTCAACTAGCCGCGCAGTTGGAGGGAGAGTTTTTGATACATAAAGGGTAACTAATGAGCTGGTGGCTGATGCGCGGCCCACACCAACATCTAGCCACACGCCAACCGAAATCAACGTAAATAGCTAGTCTCCGCTAATTATAATTTCCAGCAAAAAAGGCCCCTCAGCAGACGCTGAAGGGCCTTTTTACAATAAAACTAAACTACTCAATAACCTGGATTCTGCTTCAGAACTGTATTGCCCTGATAATCGATCTGCGTTTGCGGGATCGGCATGTATTCATCTTTACCCGCTGTGAATTTGGCACCGCCATAACCTACTGATAGTTTTCCTGACTCGTAGGCAAGGAATGCGTTCAGTACCGGTGCGGCAACACCCCAGCGTACGAGGTCATAGAAGCGATGACCTTCACCGGATAGCTCCAGCTTCCGCTCGAACTGTACCGCCGTGCGGGCGGCAACCTTGTCGGCGAAGGGCACTGTATACTGGGCAATCACGTAGTTGGCGGCAGGTTTACCATCGGCACCTTTCACGAAACCGTCGGCGTTGGCCGCACGGGCACGTACCTGATTGATGTATTTCTGGGCCGTGGCCAGGCTACCTACTTCAATTTCGGCTTCAGCGGCCATCAGTAACACGTCGGCAAAGCGGATGATGTTGTAATTGATGGCCGAATAACCATCCGTCCATGAGCTACCATCAGTCAAAGTTTTGTCCTGCGATTTGTAGAAGACAAACTTCTTGGGTGAATACGGTCCGGCGAAACCCTGATCGCGAATCCAATCGAAACCGGGGTGTGGCTGCCAGTCGAGGTACGGAATACCCCGACGACCAATTGAATGGTCAAGGCGGGGGTCAACCGGGTTCGCATCAGGCGTAAAGGGATCTTTCGAGGCAAGGCCCTGGTCTGTTTTCAACTGGTTCGCTCCCGTATTATACGATCCATCGAGCAGGGGCAGACCGTTGGCGTTGGTACGGAACGAGTTAGCCAGTTCGAAGCTGGGCGCAAAGAATCCGCAGCAACCCGCCGGGCCATTCGAGCCGGTGTTGTAGGGGAAATTCAGCACCAGGTCGGGGTTGGCATTGTCTGAACTACCTGTATTAGCCGCTGCCTGCATAGCGAAGACTGATTCTTCGTTGTTGTCAAATTCAGCGTTAAACACGTTGGCGTATTTAGCTACCAGGCCGTATTTCTTACCTCCCGACGTAACACCATTGGCAATAATCAAATCGAAAAGGGCTTTCGCTTCGGCGTATTTCTTTTCGTACATATACGCTTTGGCCAGATACGATGCCGCCGCCCACTTATTGGCACGACCAACAGCCCCCTGTGTAGCGGGCAGGTTGTCATAAGCATATTTGAAGTCGGCCTCAATATTGGTCCAGATATCCTTATCGTTGGCTACCTTTTCAATACCAGTGCCATAGTCCAGCGTTTCGTCAACGTAGGGCACCATGTTGAAAGCCCGCTTCAACTCAAAGTAGTAGTGACCCCGCAAAAAACGAGCTTCACCTGCAATCCGCTTTTTGTCAGTATCCAGTACTTCAGCCGACGCCGATGGCAGGGCGCGCAACACAGCGTTAGCCCGGCTAATGCCTTCATACATAGCGTTCCACTTGTCATTTACCTGACCGCTGCTGGGTAGTAGTTCGTAACGCTGGAAAGGAGTCAGCGCGTTGAAATCACCAGCATTAGACCCTTTGTTGGCCTCACCGCCCGAAATACTACCCCGTGCCCAGTTGTTGGAACTGGCCGATTGGGTAAACCCACGGGCATTCAGCTGCGAATAGCTACTGATTAGTAAGCCATCAAGACCTGCCAGCGACGTCAACTGTGCACTGGCCAGCTGCCCCGTCGCCGGGATATTAAGAAACTGATCATTACAGGCAAACGTAGTCAGCACCAGCAGTGCTGTAGCTACCGTTCCCTTTCCGATGTATGTTGTTTTCATGGTTGTTTGTTAGGTCTTAGAAACCAAAGCTGATTTGGAAGTTGTACCCCCGTGTTACCGGATAGTTACCAATGTCGATACCGAAGTTAGAGTCAGCCGCACCACCTACTGCCGGGTCCAGGCCGGTGTATTTGGTCACGGTAAACAGGTTGGTAGCCGACACACCGAGGCGCAACCGGCTCAGACCAGTGTTACCCAACAGCCGGGAGGGGAACGTGTAGCCAGCCGAGAGGTACTGCATCCGCAGGAACGAACCGTCTTCTACGTAGTATGAGTTCGACTGTGTGTTGGTGCTGAAGTTAGACGCACTCTCGAAAATGGGGATAGTCGTGTTGGTGTGGGTTGGCAACCACGAGTCTTTCACCCGTGCGCTGACGGCCGCACCCGAAAACGACGTATAGAAATCGGTGAACCAACGCGAGTTGTTGAAAATCTTGTTGCCCAGCGACGTATACAGATAGGTGTTAACGTCGAACCCGCCGTAGCGCACCGTAAGCGTTACACCACCCGTGAATTTCGGTACAGGGCTACCCAGATAAACCCGGTCGGCGTCATCGATCTTGCCATTACCATCAGTGTCAGCATACCGGAAACGACCTGGGCCTGCGCCACTTTGCGTCGGTGCGGCGGTCACCTCTTCTTTACTGTTGAAAAGACCAATCACCTTGTAACCGTAGAACGATGAGATCGACTGGCCTGGCTCGTTACGTACCACGTTGGTGCTCAAACGCGTACCACCCGAATAGAAGTAAGGTGTGCCAGGGGCTAGCGCCTCAATTTTGTTGCTCAGGAAGCTACCAATGGCTGTTACTTCATACCCAACTTTCGGCGTCAGGTTACCCCGCGTGATTACTGTGATGTCGATACCCTGGTTGCGCATCTTGGCAATGTTTACCGACGGAGCATTAGCCCGCACACCTACTACACCCGGCAGACCCAGTTGGAACAACAGGTCGCGGGTATCCTTCCGCCATACGTCGAGGATCACTTCCAGTTTGTTGTTGAAGAACGAACCATCGAAACCAATGTTTGACGTGATACTGGTCTCCCACTTAGCATCGGCGTTACCAATCCGGCTGCGGTAGAAACCAGCCGTAGCAGCCGTGTTAGCTCCGTTGATGTCATAGCCATTACCAGCGTTAGAGGCGAACAGGTTATACTGGTTGTTGGGATCTACGTTGTTCGAGTTACCCATCAGACCATAACCACCCCGGATTTTCAGGTCCGACACCCAGGGCAGGCTCTTCATGAAGGCCTCGGACGAAATGCGCCATGCTGCCGAGAAAGCAGGGAAAACGCCATACTTGTTGTTGGCGCCAAACTGCGATGAACCGTCGCGACGGATCGTACCCGACAAAATATACTTGTCGTTGAGGGCATAGCGAGCCTGCGCAAACGTCGAAAAGAAGTTAACCCCAAGGCCATAGCCGCTACCCACCTGCCGCGTGGCACCTGGCGTAGTCGAGCTGATTGTCACGTAGTTAGGATCCGTTGTGAACGGATTTAGACCTGACCCGTCGAGACCCCGACCCGAACCAGTATTTAAGGCTTCAACACCGACCAAGGCATTGATGCTATGGATGCCAAACTGCTGCCTATACTGTGCCGTGTTGGTAAACGTCCAGGCCAGGTTATAGCCCGATCCTTCGCCGTAGGTGAAGTTGGTACCGTTCTCTGAGTTTTCGTATTGCGCGCGGCTGTAGAAGTTATAATAGTAGTTCCGATATGAGCCACCAAGGGTGCTGCGCAACGTCAGGGCCGGAATCACATCATATTCTAGGTAAGCGTTACCAAAGCCCACCAGATTGGCATTCAGGTTGTTCTGCTGCCCGTCGCGGTTGGCCACCGGGTTGCGGGGGTTGTTGAAGCCAGGCGCTGCTGTGCCCGCGTAGCCACCAAATGAGTTGTATACTGGAATGATCGGTGGCATACGAAACGCCTGCAACACGTCATTTTCCTCGGCCGCTACGTTCGACCCGTTACCCCCACCCTGCTGACCGCGGGTAGACAGGTACGTAAACTGGATGTTTTCGCCAAAACGTATCTTTTTGGTAATATCAAACTCCGTGTTGGCCCGTAGCGAGTAGCGCTTGAAGTCATTGTATTTTACAATACCGGCCTGCTGCTGCATACCCAGGCTGATGTAGAACCGGCTGTAGTCTGAACCACCCGAGAAACCAAGGGTGTGGCGCATGAGGGGGGCCGTACGTGTAATGGCCTTGTACCAGTCTGTACCTTCTTTGTTGGCCGGAATGACTAAGTAGATGGCACCATTGGCAGGATTAACGTTGTACTTCTTCTGTTCAGCCGCCAGATCCACGCCACCCGTAACGCCCGACCGGTTACCTACCAGCAGGTATTCAGGCAATACGGGCGTTTGTCCCGTGCCATATTGACCGCCAGCGAGGTTAGTGAAACTGTCGGGGCCGATGGCCTCACCTGCCTGATACTTGTCGTTTTTGCGCGACTGCCAGGTCCAGTCGGCCTGTTCCTGCGGATTCAGAATGGGCTGGCCTTTACCAGGATCGGTAGCACCAAACAGACCGTCGTAAGATACGCTCAGCTTCTGCGCCCGGCGCTGTCCTTTTTTGGTGGTGTACACAATTACACCGTTGGCAGCCCGCGCCCCATAGATAGAAGCCGAAGCCGCGTCTTTCAGTACCGTCGTGTTTTCAATGTCATCAGGCACCAAAAAGTCGACATTTTGGGTTGGTACGCCGTCTACCACATACAGTGGCTGGTTACCACCAAAGGCACCGAAGCCCCGCACCCGAATCTGGCTGCTGGTGCCGGGTTGGCCATTGGTAATCACCGTCAGACCCGATACCCGACCCTGCAATTGCTGCTCTACGTTGCCCGATGGTACGGCCTTCAATTGCTGCGGCTGCACCGTCGACACGGCCCCCGACGTTTCACGGCGGCTATCAGTCGAGTAGCCCGTTACGACTACCTCGTTGAGCGAAGTGGCATCTTCATCCAGTGAGATATTGATCGTGTTTTGACTACCTACCGTTACTTCCTGGGGCGTATACCCGATAAATGAAAAGACAAGAACAGCATTATCGGGGACACTAATGCTAAAATCACCAGTTGCGTTGGTCACTACCCCCCGGGTGGTACCTTTCACGGTAACGTTAACGCCAGGGAGACCTTCTTTGTCGGCTTTGCTGGTGACCCGCCCTGTTCGGGTGGTACCCTGCGCCATTGCCAGTCCACTCATGACCAGCAAACCCAGCAAAAGACAGAGGCCCATCAATCTGGATATATACGTGTTTAACATAGCTTGAGAGTTGTAGGTTAAGGCAGCCTGTGCTGACTGCCAACCCCAAAACTATCACTACACTATTGTTCCACAATGCCCATAACACATATAGAAGAAATAGTTATACTCCCAGCCTAAAAAACGTTAATTTTTCATCAAAAAGTGCAAACTATGGTTTTTTGGTTACTTGAGTGTATTTCCACAAACGTTACCCACTACTCAAGTAAGTGGTTGAGTAAGTCAGGAACAACACGTTTTTAGAGTGAAATTCAGAAAGTATGTCCCATCAAAAAAGGCCCCCAATCAACTGGGGGCCTTTTTTGATGGGACATACTTTCTAACTACACATCGCACAGCATCACGGCTTCGCGGAGACTGGTGAGGGGGTCCCGTTTGGGAATAAATTCCTGTGCCACGTAGCCTTTAAATCCCGTAGCCACAATAGCCTGCATCACCGCCGGGTAGTAGATCTCCTGTGTCTGATCTATTTCGTTCCGACCTGGGTTTCCGCCCGTGTGATAATGCCCAATGTACTGATGGTAGTTACGAATGGTGCGGATGATATCACCCTCCATAATCTGCATATGGTAGATGTCGTAGAGCATCTTGAATTTGTCTGAACCTACCTTCTTGCACAGCTCAACACCCCACAGCGTATGGTCGCACATATAGTCTTTGTGGTCAACCTTGCTGTTGAGCAGTTCCATGATCATCGTAACACCGTATTTTTCGGCGCTGGGCATCAGGCGTTTCAATCCCTTGGCGCAGTTTTCCATCCCTTCGGCGTCGCTCATACCCCGGCGATTGCCCGAAAAGCAGATCACGGTGGTCATACCCGCCGCTTTAAGTTTTGGAAAGATCCCTTCATAACTAGCCACCAGCTCGTCGTGCAGCTTGGGGTCGTTAAACCCTTCGGTAATGCCTTTTCCCGCACCCCATGGCAGGGCCGAGGTGAGTCCGTGCTGCTTCAGCGTAGGCCATTCTTCCGGCCCAACCAGATCAATTGATTTGATACCCATCTCTTTCGCCGACTTGCAGAGTTCATCGAGGGGTATTTTCGAGTAGCACCACCGGCAAACCGAATGGTTGATGTTTCCTTTCAGCGCAGTCAGGGCTGTCCCGTAGGCAGCGCTTGGTTCAGACTCGTTCATGAGTTGGCTGGCGAGCGAGGGTACCGCCGACAGTGTCAGGGCAGTACCGGTCAGGTTTCGAATGGCGTTTCGGCGTTGCATAATTCAATGAGTGAATAAGTGACTGAGCGATTGAGTGAACGATTCGTCGATATGACCGAATGGCTGAGATGCATCATCCTATTCACTCAATCGCTCATTCACCAATTCACTCCTTAAAGTTCGCGTATGCGAATATTACGGTACCAGACCTGATCGCCGTGGTCTTGCAGGGCAATTTTTCCGGTGTTGAATTTACCGAATCCTTCCCAGCCTTTGAATTTGCTGTTGGCCACCATAGCGTCCCACTCGGGGCCGGAGGTAGGGTACTCGGCAATTTTTTTACCGTTCAGGTATTGTTCGGCCTTGCCGTTATTGATAATCAGGCGGGCCTTGTTCCACTCGCCTGCGGGCTTGGCCGCATTTGGGGTAATAGGTTTTTGCAGGTCGTAGAGCGCCCCGGCGGTGCGGTTGCCATCGCGCCCCTGCTTGGCATCGGGATGGCGCTCATTATCGAGCACCTGCATTTCGGGTCCTGTCTGGTAAGTGGCCTTGTACTTAGGGTCTTCATTTACATGGTAGATGATACCGCTGTTGCCCCCTTCGGCAATTTTCCACTCTATTTCCAATTCAAAGTTGCCGTACTCTTTGTCGGTTACCAGGTCACCAGCGCCGCGGCCACCCGTAAAATGGATAGCCCCATCCTCAACGGCCCATTTCTCCGAAACAGGTTGACCCGCCTTCTGAAAAGTATGCCACCCGGTCAGTGTCTTACCGTCGAAAAGGGTTTGCCATGGTTTTTTTGCAAGGCCTTTTTCGGGTGTAGCGGCTTGTGCAAGTGGGTTGCAGAGTGCAAGTGCCAGCAATGCCAGCACAGAAAGTTTGAGTTGTTTCATACGAAGATGCGCAACGGTTTGCGTTGCGCGATTATAACGTAAAGGCAACGGTTGGTATGTTATAACGGTACAGCATAAAAAAAGCGGCTTGCCATCTCAGGCAAGCCGCTTTTCTAAAGTAGACAATAGTACGTTGTAAGTCGGAGAACGACTCTCGCCCCTATTTGTCTGTTTCTTTACCTTCCTTGTTGTTATATCCCTGATTGTGGGGATCGTATTGGGTGTTGGGATTGTCACCCTGCTCCAGATACGTTGCGTCGCCCCGATGCAGGAGCGCTTCGTCAGACGGGTTGTCGGGTAGCGACTCCAATTTTTTGGCTTCACTTTCGGTCATGGGGCG
This sequence comes from Fibrella rubiginis, assembly GCF_017353185.1. Taxonomy (GTDB): domain Bacteria; phylum Bacteroidota; class Bacteroidia; order Cytophagales; family Spirosomataceae; genus Fibrella; species Fibrella rubiginis. Next base: position 190,310 of record NZ_JAFMYV010000006.1, read on the forward strand.
GGCCATTTTGGGATTAAGCTGATCGGGGTCAACGTCCCATTCCTGGTACGTACCCGCGCTCTCACCACCTGGTGCGTCAGGATTGTTGGCATCTTTGGTGACAATCTTGCTTTGAGCAGTGTCAACCATATTCTGGCCATCCATATCTATCCCCGATGTGCTGTCGTGGTATACGTTGTTGCCCACCCCTTCCGATTCGTGGCCGTAGTCGGAAGTGCCGTGTTGGTTGGGGTCTTTAGAATAAAATTCAGAATCAACCTGATCGGGATCGAATGGTGATTTGGTTGCCATAGCGTTGAGTGGTTTATATGTATGTGTTATAAACCCCATCAGCGTGGCAGATGTTTTACAGTAACGTCCATGGTTCAACAGTCAAAGTTGGCTGACGCATGAGTACGCTCGCATCAGCCAACCTTAAACGTTGAACCATGGACGTTAAACATTATCCTTTACTTATACGCCGGGTTTTGCACCAGGGTTGGTTTACCATTCAGGTAGGCAAAGTCAATGGCGTCTTGTGGAATGGGGTAATATTCATGCTTACCCTTCACAAATTTGGCATCTTTCAGATAGGTCCGTTTTGTAGCTTCTTTCGTCACGTATTCATTTAGTGTTTCAGAAGCAATGCCCCAACGCACCAGGTCGAAGAAACGGTGACCTTCCATGGCAAACTCGATCCGGGTCTCATGCCGAACCGCCTTGCGAGCCAATGCCTTATCGGTCCAGGGAGCCGTGTATTTTTTGATTACGTAGTTGGCAGCCGGGGCTTCGGTGACGGTATAATCGTCGCGTTTGGCACCCTGCGTAGCTTTTTTCACGAAATCAGCGGGATTAGCAGCGCGACCACGCACCAGGTTCACCAGTTCCTGCGCACGTGCCAGGCTACCTACTTCCACTTCGCACTCGGCCAGCCACAGCAGCACGTGCGCGTAGCGGATGAGGCGGTAGTTGTTGGCCGTCAGGTTACCCCAGCCACCTACGCCCGTAAACGCTTTCGAGGCTACGTGCTTCTTGGGCGAATAGGGACCGGCGTAAGTCTGGTCACGAATGAAGTCGCTGTTGTGGATTTTGAAATCGCGGTACAGGATGCCCCGGCGACCCACGTTCCAGTCGAGGCGGGGATCGAGGGGCACCGTCGATGGCGTAAATGGATCGTCCAGTTTCACGCCCTGATCACTTTTCACGTCTACGTTATTGAACGTGTCGAGCAGGGGCAGGCCGTTGGCATCGGTCTGGTGGGCATTCACCAGGTTCTGCGATGGCTGGTAGAACCCACAGCAGCCCCAGGGTGAGGCATAAGGGTGAGCCAGGCCAACCCCCCGCGACGAAGCACCGTCGTCAGAAGAGGAAACCGCATACTGCACTTCAAAGATTGACTCCCGGTTGTTGCGCAACGCACCCGCGTCGAAATTCTCCGAATATTTATCCATAAGGCTGTACCGACCGCTGGTTACGATCTGATCCAGTACGGCTTTTGCCTGCGTGAGTTTGGCAGCGTTGGGTGCGCCTGTGCTTACGTTGAAACCCTGATACATATAGGCTTTGGCCAAATGCGCCAGTGCTGCCCATTTAGTTGGTCGACCCACGTCTCCTTGCTTATCGGGCAGGGCATCGGCAGCGGCTTTGAAATCAGCCTCGATATTTGGCCAGATGTCTTTGTCGTTGGGGATCTTGGTGCTGTTCGGGTCATTTACATCATAGGCCTTATCATCAATATAGGGCACGTCGCGGAAGATTTTCTTGGCCTCGAAATGATAGTATCCACGCAGAAAACGGGCTTCGGCTTCAATCGTCTTTTTCCGGTCAGCCGAAATGTCGGCCGCGGCAGCCAGGTTGTCAATCACGTCGTTGGTGCGGGCAATACCCTCATACAACCCCCGCCACTTGTTCTTGATGTGGCCGTTGGTAGGCTGAAAATCGTAGCGCTCAATAAACGATTGCTCTGGCTGGTCGCCAGCGTCAGTGCCTTTGTAGGCATCGTCGGAAGGGATCCCACCGAACACCCAGTTTTGCACTTCATTTTCCCAGGGAGCCTGCCCGTCGATACCCTCACCGTCGAGCATGGCATAGGCACCTACCAGAATACCCTCGATACCCTTCAGGTTAGTGAGCGACGTAGGGCTATATTGGCCTTTGGGTGTGTTTGTCAGAAATTCATCACTGCACGAATGCATGGACAGCAAGCCGATCAGGCTGAGGCCGGTGATGGTTAAGCGTTTGTTTATCATAATGGTAAAGTCTTGATATCGTGGTGATTAGAAACTTAGGTTCAGGCCAACTGTTATCGTGCGCGACACAGGCATGTAGCCACCATCAAAGCCCAGCGTACGGTTACCCCCCGTGCCGCTGATTTCGGGATTCAGGCCTGTATATCCCGTGAAGGTTAACAGGTTCTGGCCCTGCAGATAAACCTGCGCGTTACCCAACCCAACACGGTTTGCCAAAACGGCAGGCAGTGTATAGCCAAGCTGAACGTTCTTCAAGCGGAAGTACGATCCGTCTTCGACGAAGTACGTAGAAGGGCGGCTGCTAACCTGGTCATTGGCATCAGGAATGGGTACCGTGCCGCCTTTGTTGGTGGGCGACCATGCTTCGTACAACGCCCGGCGTGAACGGTTGCCCTGGAACGTGTTGAAGTCGGTGAAATAGCGGGTATAGTTGAAAATCTTGTTCCCCTGCGAACCTGAGCCAAACAGGGTCAAGTCGAATGGTCCGTAGCCTACGTTTACGTTAATACCGTAGGTGAAGTCGGGATGCGGGCTACCAATAAAGGTCCGGTCGTCGTCGTTGATTTTGCCGTCGCCATTGATGTCGGCGATTTTGAACTTACCCGCCCGGTTGTAGCCGTCAACATACGGTGCCCACGCTTTGGCTTCTTCGTCGCTCTGGAAAATGCCCAGCACTTTGTAGCCATAAAATGATGAAATCGACTGCCCCACTTTCGTACGCGTTACGGCACCACCCGGCACCCGTGAGTTATCGCCAAAGATGGTAGTACCCGTGCTTTCGTCTAGTTTGAGCACCTCGTTCCGGTACGTCGAGAAGTTTACGCTGGTACTGTAGCGCATCTTGCCGGTCGTGTTTTTGTAGGTGATACCCAGATCGACACCCCGGTTGCGCATCTCACCCACGTTGAACGCCGGCACGCCAGCGTCTCCGTGCGAGAACGTAAACGGGCTGGCAATCAGCATGTTGGTAGTTAACCGGGTCCACAAATCGAATTCGATATTGAGGTGGTTCTTCAGCAGCGTTGCATCAATACCGAAGTTAGTCGACGTGGTCGTTTCCCACTTGGCATTGGGGTTACCAAAGTTGCGGATATCAAATCCCTGATTGGCATCTGATGCACTGCCGTTGACAGGATAACCCGAGTGGAACGTGTCGGACTGGTAGGTGGTGTAGGCATTGTAATCACCAATTTCCTGGTTACCCGTCTGACCCCAGCCAGCCCTGATTTTTAAGTCATTCACAAACGACAACCCGTCTTTCATGAAGGCTTCGTCTGAGATACGCCAGCCTGCGCTGACGGCCGGGAAAAGAGCCGCTTGTCCTGACCCCTGGAAACGTGACGACCGGTCCTGCCGCAGAATGGCCTGGAACAAATAGCGGTCATTGTAGGCGTAGTTCAATTTCCCGAAATAAGAGAACAGCGAGAAGTCGCGCTCAACCCGGCCACCGTTGGTCGACGTTGACCGGCTGCCCAAATCGAGGTAGCTCTGAATGTCTTTCTGCTCGTTGAAGAACCGTTGACGGCCGGCCTCAAAAAACTCCTGGAAAGCCCGGATTGCTTCCGTACCCACGTAGGCATCTACCTTGTGAAGCGCATTGAATGTTTTGGAGTAGCTCACCGTGTTAGTCCACACCCACTGGTACCCATAACGGCTCTGGTCGGTCAGGCCGTTAATGAAGTTGCCTTCAATGTATTCGGGGTTTGCGCGGCCCAGGTATTTAGCCCGGTCTGAGTTGGCGTCGATACCCAATGAAGTCTTCACCGTTATGCCGGGCACAACGTCGGCCTCCAGGTACGTGTTGCCCAACACCCGCAGGCTATTGTAGCGGTTTTCCTGGTCACGATACAGCGTAGCATAGGGGTTCGAGTTGTTACCCAGGTTCAGGCCGCGGCTACCGGCGAAGTTGCCAGCGATGTCATAGACGGGCAGCAGCGGGTGGTGCTTATAAGAACCTGACACGGCGTTTTGCTCTTCGCTGTTACCAAAACCACCCTTGCGAGAACCATAGGAAATGGTCAGGTTCTCACCGATGCGGAACCGCTTTTTCACCGTAAACTCTGAGTTAGCGCGCACCGAATAGCGATCATAGCCAATAAACTTGACTGTACCATCCTGGCTGAAATAGCCTGCTGATAAGGCAAAACGGCCGTTTTCAGAACCGCCCGATGCGCCAACCTGATAATTCCGGATGGGCGCCGTCTGTGTTACTTCGTCAAACCAGTTTGTGTTGGCCGACTTCGTAATGGCGTAGATGTTGTCGGGGGTCAGTGAGTATAGTTTGGGGTCAACAGCGGCCGTACCCTCTTTGCCTGCGCTTGGAAATACATAAGCCGGAATCGTCACCTCGCCGTTCGGCCCAAACGTATACTGGCCATGTGAAGGCGTCTTACCCGCATTGATATCGGCCAGATACAGGTACTTGCCAAGGTCTGCCGAACTTAACACTTCACCTTTTTTGGCCCATTGCTGCATTCCATAATAAGCATCAATGTTGATCCTGGCCGCACCCGGCTTGCCGCGTTTGGTCGTGATGATAACTACCCCATTACCTGCCCGTGAGCCGTAGATGGAAGCCGCCGTGGCATCTTTCAGCACCTGAAACGTTTCGATATCGTTCTGATTCAGGTTGCTGATATTTTGCGTGGGTACCCCATCAACAATGTATAGCGGGTCATTATTACCCACTGTTCCGAAACCACGTATGCGTACCGTGGCACCACCGCCCGGTGTAGCATCGTTGATGACCGTTACGCCAGCCACACGTCCCTGCAACTGCTGCGACACGTCGGAGGCTGGTAGAGATAGCAAATCACGGGGATTGACCGTGGCTACAGCCCCGGTGATCTCACGTTTCGATTGACTGCTGTAACCAGTCACAACCACTTCACTCAGACTGGCTACATCTTCGGCCAGCGTTACGTTGATGGCGGTTTTGTTGCCGACGGTTACCTCCTGCGATTTGAAGCCAATATAAGAGATTACCAATACGGCATCGTTGGGGGCTGTGATTTGGTAATTACCGCCAGCATCGCTCGTCACACCACGGGTAGTACCCTTGATCGTAATATTCACACCCGGTATCCCGGTTCCATCGGTCTGTGACGTTACACGTCCCGTTCGATTGGTGCCCTGACCAAATACTGTCACACTCACTAACATGAGGCACAGCACCAGCCCGAGATAGCCTGTCCTGGCTAAGTAAAAATTTGACATAGTTTTGAGGGATATATGATTGTTTTTACAGAGTAATCAGAATTGATTACCTGCTACCAAAATAGATATTTAGCCAGGCGACTACAAGCAACTTTAAACCAGGCAAGAAATAGTTATACAAAAGCTAGTGATAAAAGCTGTTTTTAGTTAAAAAAATACAATTGTATAGAATATGTATGTACATCGTTTTGAGTAAAATAAGTCACTGTTTTAGTTATACGACGTACACTGTATTTGCGTATTTATACATAGGTGTGTACCTGCGCATAGAGCTGATAACGGGCATTCGGGGAATATTCCAGTGGATATTATGTTTTAGCTAAAACACATGGAGGCAACCAGATTCCCTTTCTACGAAGCGAGAACTAGGCGCACAACTCATATATATTAATTCGTTGATAGTCAGCCACTTATATTATACCTTTTCCTCTTGACTCTGTCTTCTTCAGAGGCAGAATCCACTATATAAAATCAGAGCTTTATATTTTTGAATTTGACTACTATAACGTATCTTTAACTCAGTAAACAACCCCCTTAAAAAGGCAAAAGGGGTCTCAACCGGACCCCCTGCTCGAACAGTAAACAACAAATACTAATGAACACGCAAAGCAAGAACACAATCGAGACAATTCAAAACGCAGAGGTCCTGAAACCGTATCAAAAGTTTCATGAGGGCACTGGTGAAGTGGTTAGTCGCTATAAATACCTGGAGGGTCACCCCCGGCAGTATCGGTTCGATGCCAAAGAGGGCGTGTTCAACATCAACGGTACCGAGAAAGTGGGCCGTACGCTGACATTTCAGCCTATTGCCTGGCGCATTTTCACAGACAACATCCTGAACATGGGCACCAAGAACTGGGCCGAGCTGTTTTTCATTGATGAGAAAAACTGTGTTTCGGCGGTGCTGTTCCACGGTTATTCGGTCGACAATATTTTCCGCCTCATCGAGCCACTGTATTATGACGACCTGACCCTGGCCGACGTAGTGATCACAGCCGTAGCTGAGAAGAAAGAGAACAACAAAATTCAGCCTAAAGGTGTCTACTACATCGCCAACTTCAGCTATAAGATGGCCGACGCCGAAAAAACGGCTGAGTTGAAGCAATACGCGAACGATTACAAGGTGTTCCGCCAGGAAACGCTCACCGACATTGCCAACATCAAGACGGCATTCAACTATTACAATCCCTTCGCTCACGCGATTGACGAACCTGCTCCGGCCCTGTTGACGGCGGGAGAATAAAATTGGTTTAACGTTCAAGGGCTAAAGTCTAACACGGTCCGCCGCTGCGGTTGCTTCGCGTGCGCTGTAGCAGAGCGCGAAGCAACCGCAGCGGCGGACCGTGTTAGACTTTAGCCATGAAACTCATCCCGCATGCTATCTCCGTTGTCATTCGATCAGTTGCCCCAGGCGGCGCTGTCGTTTAGGCGGGCGCTGCCCGTTGATTATCGCTCGTTGCCGCGCGTGTCGAACTCCGACCTGACCCGGCTGAAAGAAGAGCAACTAGGTGCGATGCCTTCGGCGCGGTGGGCCACAGACCGGACCCGCACCTTTGGCAAAGCTTTTCACCAGCATTTGCTGGAACCAGAGTCGGTAGCCACCGTGATGGAACAACTCCTGCCCGACCTGGCCAACGAACGGCTTACGGCCACTGAACAGGTAAAACTGGACGGGCTGATGAAAACGGTACAGCGCGACTCGTTTTGCCGCCGCTATCTGCGTCAGGCCGACCGCTGGGCCAGCCAGCAGGAACGGCTGTTCACTGGCCTCGACGAGATTCAACCACAAACAGGGCAAAGCGAGCGCGAACGGGTGGTTCTTTTCACTGATCCTACCACGCAACAACCCTGCAAAGCCCGCCTCGATCTGGTCTATACCAGCCCGAAACGCCAGAACGCCCTAATTCTGGATTTTAAAACCACGTCGGCCCGTACTCAGGCGCAGTTTCTGCAAAGCTGCTACGATTACGACTACGACCGGCAGGTGGCGTTCTACCTCGATAGTCTCCGTTACGCCGACAACAACGAATGGGCCGATACTAAACGGTTCCGGTTTGTGCTCATTGGCGTGATGAAACAAAGGCCCCACCGCCTGTTTGCTGTTGATGCAACATCCATTCCGGGGTTTGTGGATTATGGGCGAAAAAAGTACCGATTCTGGCTCAGAAAGTGGCAGGAGTCGAGCGGTTTAATGGACTAATTGGCGTCTGATTTTGTTCTAAATAGAGGGCCGCTTTACGGTCTAACACTCATGGAAACAAGCACTCAGTTTACCGATACCGCCAGCCTCACCGCCGCTCTATTGTCGGTGCGACCTTCCCGAATTCAGTTCGATTGGGGTACCGATAACTGGGTTCTCTGGATCGAAGACCTCAGCATCACGGGTACGCTGCTCGACCAGATGGCTGAGGTGATTGACCGGGTAGGCTTCGCCATCGAACTACAGACCGGCTGGGACCACCGTGAGGAAGCAGACACCTTCCACCCGTTATTTGGCTATCGGCTTCTCCTGCGCGACGCTACGGGCCTCTGGCACGGTATACGGGTCGACGCCGCCGGACGATTCATAAACACCACGCCTTTGCAGGAACTGGATTACGAAATCGCCTACGACAAAGTGATGTGGATTGACTAGCGTTTCTCGGTACGGCTGCGGCCACTGGCGTCGATCACGTCGATTCGCGTCACCCGAGGTCCAACCCATAACGCGCGGCTCGACTGCGACAAAAACGAATTGCCCCAGGGCAGTTCGTTTTTTTGTTTGTGGCCGTCGGCGAAGGTCAGCAATACGGCTACATCAGAAGGTTTTGGACGAAATAGCTTGCCCGCAACCGCCCCGCCAAACGCACAGAGCATACCCCGGTTCTGGCTGGCTACATACAGTGGATTACCCTTGGCATCGGGCAGGCTGACAAATCCTTTGGCATTACCCGGCACACAAAAGCCAGAACGGGCCATAGGTTGCGGCACAAAACCACCTTTACCATCGCCGCGCAGGTAGAGGCCATTCAGCGCATCATAACGGCCAATCAGCACTTCACCGCTGTAGTCATTACCTACCGCCAGCAGGTCCAGCTTTCCGTCATGATCAACGTCGGTAGCCGACATACCAAATAGCGGAGCCAGTTGTGCCTGCATGGGTAGCGGACGCATCTCGAAAGCCCCGTTGCCTTTGTTTTCGATATACATCGACCGCAATTCGTTGGCCTCCAGAACAGTAGCCTGCTTCATTTCTTCAGGTTTGAGCAGCTTGTCGATACTCGCCTGGGTGAAATCGCGGTACTGTTGAAAACGTCCCCGCATCAGAATCATTTGTTTGATCAGGTCGTCGCGGCCATGAAACGTGAACTCGCGACGCTTACCCGTTTCGTCAGGAATGAATACGGTCGGGATGGCATCATAAAAGCCATTGTTATCGAAATCGCCAGCGTAGAGCCGCACAGGCTCTTTTTCATTTGCCCGCATCCGGGCGTTGAGGCCCAGGTTACCAGCCACGTAGTCGATATCGCCATCATTGTCGAAATCACCTGCCGTGAGGGAGTTCCACCAGCCCAACTTGTTGCCCAGCTGTTTGTCGGCTTGTTTGTTTTGGAGTTTGCCCTGCTGGTTTTCCAGGAGTGTGACAGGCATCCATTCACCAGCAAGAAGCAGATCGGGGTCGCCGTCGTTGTCGGGGTCAGTCCAGAGGGCGTCGCAAACGAGGCCGATGTCTTTTAGAGCGGGGGCAACCTGAGCCGTAACATCGGTGAAGTGAGGTTGGCCCGGTTTTCCCCCGTCGTTGCGCAGCAACAGGCTCGACGTGGCTTTAGGGTACTGGTCGGGCACTACGCGGCCACCCACAAACAAATCCAGGTCACCATCTTTGTCAAAATCCGCCGCTTTCACGCACGATTTGCTGGTGGTGTTGGCGGGTAGCGCCCCCACCGCCAGCGTAAATTGCCCGGTGCCGTCGTTCACGTAAAGCCGATCCTGGTAAGCCGTGGGGGTGTTGTTGCCTTCTACGCTGCCACTGGCAATGTATAAATCCAGATCACCGTCGGCATCGGCGTCGAAGAAAAGCGTACCCATATCTTCCTCCACTTTTTGCTCCGGCGTTTGAGCAGGCAGGCCCTTTTTCTCTACGAAAGCGCCTGACGCTGTCTGCAACAGCAGTTGCCCCACGTGCTGCCGCGAGCCGCCCACAAACATATCATCCAGCCCGTCGCCGTTGACATCGCCCACCGACACCGCCGGACCAAACTGCGAAAGCTTGTGAGGCAACAATTTCTGGTTGTTGAAGTCGATGTATTCAGGCTCCGTATGAGTAATGGCGAGACCCAGCGAATCGGTCACGTCGCGCAGCAGCGGCCGCACGGGGCGGTTTTCGGTGGGCGTTTCGGTGGCATCGGCTTGCCGAAGGGCCAGCACCTGATTAGGCTTCACGTTGCGTAACGTTTGCTGGCGGGCGGGCTGCCCATCGTGCGCGGGCCATATCACCCGCAGTTCATCAATTTTAGTGACGTCACCCAGGCCAATATGGCCAATGGGCTCTACAGTAGAGAGATAACCGCGATAGGGACTATGCTCATACACCTGCTGCCTGACCTCTCCGGCGCGGTTTTTATAATGAACTTCCACAAACGCGCCCAGTCCCATGCGGTTATGGTCGGGTCCGGCGAATGTCAGCCGCAGGTAGCCCGCCTTGGCTGGAACCTCCGCCCCCACCTTGTCGATCAGGTTGTTGCGGTACACAAAGGCCGAGTCGTTGATGTTGTTGACCACATAATCCAGGTCACCGTCATTATCGAGATCACCGTAGGCAGCGCCATTCGAGAAGCTCGGCGTTTTCATGCCCCAGGCTTCGGTCACGTCTTCGAAGTTGGGGATATTGCTGGCATCTGAAACGCCCTTATTGCGGAAGGCGTAGTTTGGGATTTTCACCACCGGAATCTGGTCCAGCAAAAACCGTTTCGTCGCCACCGACGAACTTTGCGCCCGAAATGATACGAAATCGCGGTCGGTTACGTCCTTCGGAAACCCATTGGTAATCAACAAGTCACGATAGCCGTCGTTGTCGAAGTCAACCAGCGACGGTGCCCAGCTCCAGTCCGTTTCGGCCACGTCAGTCAACAAGCTAATCTCGCTGAAGAGTGGCGCTCCTTTTTCCACCTGTTGCACGGGTACCTCATGACCAGGCATCATCAGCGGCTGCCCGGTAGTGAGGCCCCGCGTACCGGGTCTAGGCCCCTGATTTAGTTGCAATGTGTTGCGGACATACTGGTAATTGAAGCCATAATGCTCGTTGTTGAGGTAGGTTTGGTAATTGTTTGGCCCCACCAGCATCTTCTTGCGGAAGTTGTCGCGTGGGAGCATGTCCACGGCCACAATGTCCATCAGCCCGTCGTTGTTAATGTCGGCCACATCGTTGCCCATCGCTGAACTGCTGGTGTGTTTAAAATACTGACCAGCTTCATCACGAAATCCAGTATGTTGACTACCAGCGTGTTGATTCACCCAAAGCAGGTCGTCGGAGAGGTAATCGTTGGTCACATAGACGTCGCGCCAGCCATCGCGGTTCAGGTCGGTGATGTTGATACCCAATCCAAAACCTTCCATCTGGATGCCTTCCTGCTTCGACACGTTAGTAAAGACGGGGTGGCCCAGTTTTGCGTCGAAGTCATTGCGGTACAGGCGGTCGGTCGTTTTCGACGAACCGTCGGCTAGCTTGTAGTGATATGAGTTGGGGCTACCCTGCTCAATGGTATTGGTGAGCACGTACAGATCCAAATCACCGTCGTTGTCGTAGTCGAAAAAAGCCGCGTTGGTAGTATGGCCGTTGTCGGCGATGCCATATTCACGGGCCATCTCACGAAACACGGGGGCACCATGCTGAACGCCCTGATTCACAAACAGCATGTTCTCGCGCTTCACCGAATCTTTGCTCACAGTAGCACCCACGTATAGGTCCATCCGCCCGTCGTTGTTAATATCTACCGCTGCCACGCCCGAACACCATTTGCCCCCACCGCCAACGCCCGCCGCAGGGGTAATATCGCGGAACTTGAGTTCATGCGTATTGGGTTGGGTCTGATTCAGAAACAGCCGGTTAGGCACCTGATTCCCAGTGAAGAATACGTCGGTGCGACCGTCATTATCGAAGTCGGCAAGAGCCACACCGCCGCCATTATAGATGTATTCAAAATCAACAATGTTCATGCTGTCATTGTCGATGATGCGGTTGGCGAAGGTGATGCCAGTGTCTTCAGCAGGCAGAAGTGAAAAGAGCGGTTTTTGACCAAGCTGGCAGGCATCAAGACCAATAAAAAGGCTCAATACAGTGCACAAACTCAGTAAACGGGTATTCATACGCATGAAAACGGCGGGTTGCATTTTATAAAAATAACAGGGTACAATTTACGCATTCCACGTTTAAGAGACCCAAACGAATCCGTTGAAACCAACTCAGCTTTTCGATACCCACAGGATGTTGTTTCACATTTCGAAAAAAGAATTCATATTTGGAAATTCCTACCGTGATCAATACGTTACAAGAATGGTTGTAATCAGCAAGACCACACTCAATGAGTTTGGCAAAAACAATCCAGATGTCGCATCAGCATTAAATGACTGGTACACAATTGTTCGCGCAGCCAACTGGCGAGCGTTTGCTGATATAAAGCAGACATTTAATTCTGTTGACTACGTTGGTGATAACCGGTACGTTTTCAACATTAAAGGCAATCAGTATCGGTTAGTAGCTCTTGTTTTTTTCTCTGTCCGCACTGTATACATCAAGTTTATTGGTACACACAGTGCATATGATCGAATAGACGTTACCACAATAGACTCGAAATAGTCATGACCGTACAAAACTGGGCTGAACATAAGGCTGCCCTTCAGGAGCTTGATCAGTTGATACTGGATGGTTTCGAAGGAAATACAGAACGCGAAGCTCATTTCGCGCAACTAGCATTAGCTGTAGAGACTTTCGAAGACAGTATTCCACTGATGCCAATTCGGGTACCGGAGACGCTACCAGGCCTGATTCAGGTAAAAATGGCCGAACGCCAGATGAAGCAAAAAGATATGGCTACGTTCTTGGATATTTCTGCCGCACGCTTCTCAGAGTTTATGAACGGCAAGCGGCGTATCACGATTGATTTAGCCAAAAAACTCTACGAACGCCTCGACATCAGTCCAGAGTTTATTCTAAAAAAAGCGTAAACGACTGCCTGCTGCCACTACCCACTCCCACTCTTCTTTCCTCTATTGTTCGACTTTAGCAAAATAGCCTCCGATTGCCAGCGGGCGCTGGTCGATGATCTGATTCCGTTCTGGCTGCGTCATGCCTGCGACGGTATTGGCGGAGGATATTTTGATTACCTCACGGCTACCGGTCAGGCCATTGAGGCCGATAAGCAGGTAGCCCGGCAGGCAGAACAGGTATGGGCGTTTGCCTATCTCTACACCACCGTCGAAGCTGACCCGGACTGGCTCGACCACGCCCAGCATGGAGCCGATTTTCTGGCGCAATTTGCCCATACCGATCAGATGGCCTGTTACACCCGCCTCGACCGGATGGGGCAGCCCATAGCGCCTACCCACGGTTCCGCCACCCACGATCCACTAACGGGTGCTCGTGTAGCCTCTGCCTATGCTCAGATGCACCTGGCCACAGCCGATGACCAGTGGGCAATGCTGGCGAAACAGACACTGCACATAGCTCTTCGGCACTACCAGACTGCCCGCGAAAAGGCCCTCGCGGCCACTACAGAGCCAGTTGCCTTACGACATTTAAGTTGGCCGGTGGCTCTGCTTCGTGCCCTGCTCGACGCCCGCCCGCTGTTTACCCTTCCCGACTGGAAAGAAGCCGCGGAGCCGTTGCTCGACGAAATTCTAAACGAGTTCTTAGACAAGCGCCAGGACATTCTGCGCGAGTGGGTACTGCCCGGTGGTGCGTTCAGTCACACGCCCGAAGGCCGACGCGTCAGCACAGGTCTGACAATGGAAACAACCGACTTGCTGATTGATGTGGGGGTTATGCTCGGTAACCGAAAATTGATACTCCAGGCCATGACCGAGTGCCTACGTCAGTGCCAGTGGGCATGGCAAGGGCCTGCCGAAGATCATCCGGCTCGTAACGCACCAAGAGCGATGTCGGCATCGGCCGACGTGTCAACGCAGGGATTGGTGCAATGGGTAGACTGGAAAGACCTGCCTGTAGTGTTTGCCGACGCAAACCATCGACTTGCATCGGTGCATGGGCTGGCACTGGCAGCACTGGCTAACGGCTACCTGCACACCCGTCACCCCGACGGTCCACGTTGGCTTCACCGGGTAGCTAATTATGCATTCGGCCATTTTTCCGACCCCCGCCACAAAGCCTGGCATATGTCTCTATCGGCTCAAAATCAATTGGTTAGCGCGTTTAAGACCACTGCCGACAACGGTTGCTACGCGCTCATACGTGGCCTTGCCAGCACATGGCAATACCTCGAACAGTGCGCCAAACTACAGCCAACAGGCATACGGGTTGCCAGTCATTAGTAGTTATTGACCAATGACTGACAACCCGTATGCCCACGATTTGTTTGCTAGAGAGGATGGTATTTCTGGACGAAGCGGGCCAGTTCAATGTTACTCTGCGGGCCTACTTTTTTGTAAATGCTCTTGCGCAGAGTTTCCACGGCCCGTTCGGTAATGGCCAGCTTCTCGGAGATCTGACTGATCGTCATACCTTCGCTGATAAGCCGTACCACGTCTACTTCACGACCCGACAACGGGCTGGCCGCCGCCTGCGCTTTCTGTTTCTGGCGCATGGCCAAATAGGCAGCAGGCAAGTAAGGCTTCCCACTGGCTACAGTCTGGATAGCCGAAAATAACTCGTCACGACCATCACTCTTGAGGCAATAGCCAAGAGCACCGGCCTGTAACATTTGTTCAATAGTCAACCGATCATCCTGGGCCGAAATAGCTAACACTTGAGTACCAGGGTGTTGCCTTCGTACCAATCGGGTTATTTCGAACCCTGACGAATCCGGCAGATCGATATCAAACAATAGGACATCGGCGGGGGTGTGATCCAGAAATTCCAGTACATCCTGCCCGCTATGTAATACCTCCAACACTTCGTAGTCGGTGGTATCTTCGAGCAACGTCCAGATGCCTTCGGCGAACATCTGGTTGTCATCAACAATTAGCAGTTTTATTTGCATACCGCAAACGTAACAAATCGTTGACGCTACTTGTCTTGTATTTAGTAAAATAGCTTATTTTTTTCGCCGCTGAAACTGAATAAAGTGGGCAACCTGCTCGGCAGGCAAGGCGCGGGCAATGATTGTCTGGTCTTTATCGAGCACATACACAGTTGGTGTTTTGATCACGTCATACTGCCGCCGGTAGTCGTTACGGAACGTGAAATCATAGCCATTCACCCACCTTTGGATGCCAAATTCACGGATAAATTTCTGCCAGGTATCGGGGCTGTTGTCTACGGCGATGGCACAAAACTGAACGCCTTTGGCCGCAGAATCCTGCGAGAACTGGGTCAGTGCCGGCATTGAAGCACGGCAGTGCGTGCAGGTTGGATCATAGAAAAACAGCACTGTATAGTCAGCTCTAATTGCCTTTAAATCAATTGGTTGTTTCAGCGTGTCACTTACTGCTAATGTTGGGAAAGACTTGCCAACTAGCAGCGGCTTTACCGTTTCTATCCGTTTCCGAATATTGTCGACGGTGGTGGGGGCAGCGGCAGGCATCACGCCAGCTAGATAGTAGGTTTCGGCCATATGGACAAATACGCCGTCGGTGCCCATCAGGCGGGGTCGCTCATATTGACTGGTAATGTACCAGATGGCGTAGGAGAGTACCTCGCGGTTGGCGCGGGCCTTTTTCACGATCAAATCGGCACTACGGATAAGCGAATCAACTACGGGCGCGGTCAGGTCCTGCAGGTAGCGGTCAATCTTACGCTGAAAGATGGGCGTGCGGACTAATCGCTCATCGGCAAAGTCAATATTGTCCCAAAAATGGGTTTTGTAATAGCGGTACTGAAACGTGGAGTCGATCTTACCATTGGCGTTTTGGGGAGCCACAGGCACGTCGGGGTCGGCCATCATGCGCAGCAGTTTGCTCACAGCCGGTGTGCTATTTTTTGTTAAGAACTGCTGTTGAAACGCTCTGGCTTGGCCTTGAAGCTCGGCCAGTTCGCGTCTGAGCTTAATCCTGCTGATTCCGTCGTTGCGGAACCGCATCTGCAAGTCGATTCCTTTGGCCTCATCACCTAACCGTAGCATTTGTTGCTGATAGGTGTAAAACGCTTCATTATCAGGCGACCCGTTTACAACCATCTTTGCCACTAACCCCACCGTATCCGTTTCAAATGAAAAACGGGGTATTACAGGTTTGCTCGTCGCGGCAGAAGCGCCAAACAGAATTAGCTCCACCCGTTTGTTTTTCGGCCCAATCACCATGTACAGTCCGCCTGGCAAGTCTTTACCAGAAAAGACAAACCGCCCTGTGCTATCTATGCGGGCGGTGTCTTTGGGAATGTATTGATTGTAGCCAAAATAATGGGCCAGTACAGCCGTAGTGTCGCGCAAACCCCGGATTCGGCCTTCAATTCGGTATTCGTCAGCGGGTGCTGGCTGGGCCGCAACGGCCGTGGCAAGGCCTGTTACCAGGACCCAAAAAAGCAGAGTAGGTTTCATGGTTGTTGAGGTATATGGGCAACCTCAACGGGTCAGCGACAAAAAACGGGCCAAATCCGTTCAGCCGAGGGTTCCTCGGCTGAACGGAACCTGCCTTATCTCCCCGACGCTTTCGGTGCGGCAGCTTTGGCCGTACCAACCGGCTTAGACGCAGTTGCAGCGGCGGCCTGCTTTCGCGTAAAATTCAAGAAATCAGCCACTTGCTCAACGGGCAAAGCACGGGCAATAATCGCCCGGTTCTTATCAAGCACGTAAATGGTTGGTGTGGTGAAAACATCATACTGCCGCCGGAAGTCGATTTGTTGCTTATGGTCGTAGCCGTTAGTCCAGCCGGTAAGCTTAAACTCGCGGATGAATTTCTTCCAGTCGTCTACGTTATCTTCAATGGCAATGGCTACAAACTTCACGCCCTTTCCATCTGGTGAATCGGCGAAGGCTTTCAGTTTTGGAGCAGCTTCGCGGCAGTGACCGCAGTGAGGCGCGTAGAAAAAGAAAACGGTATAGGGCGCGCCCTGTGTGGCCGTCATGAGGTTAATCGGACGTGCCAGCGTATCGCCCACGGCAGGCAGGGGTAGCAATTTGCCTACCTGCAACGGCTTTAGCACTGCCACACGTTCAGCTACAGTCTTCAACGTAGCCGAATCAATGCCGGGCAACTCTTTGGTAAGCCAGTACTTTTCAATCATGTGCACAAACAATCCGTCGGTACCCAACACCTTAGGCCGTTCGTACTGACTCGTGATGTACCAGATCACATACGACTTCACGTCTTTGTTGGCACTGGCTTTTTTCACCAGGAAGTCGGCCTCCTTCGTTAGCGAATCAACCTGTTGCACAGTCAGTTCTTTCAAATAACGATCTATTTTGGGCTGGATCATGGATGTTCGTAGCATCCGGTCGTCACTAAAATCGAAGCCATCCCAGAAGTGATTTTTGTAGTAATTAAACTGCCAGAGTGAATCTGGTCGACCATTGGCGGCTTTTGGCGGCGTGGGTATTTCCGGGTCAGCCGAAGCACGCAGGATTTTAGTAGTAAAGAGCTTGTCATTTTTAGCCAAAAAATCAGCGCGGTATTGCCCGGCTTCTTTTTGCAACGCTTTCATCTGCTGCGCAGTTGCGTCTGTCTTAGGCTGCTTATCAAGCTTACGCATTTCATCGAACGTGCGCTTCAGTTGCTGCTTGTAATTGAAGAAAGCAACATTTTCTACCGAACCGTTCATCTTCATGTGCCCGTCAAGATCAGCGGTGTCCGTCTCGAATGAAAATTGCTGCTCGGTCAGCATCATGTCAAAATAACGTCCTTTTGGCATCACCACCAGATACAGCCCACCAGGCAGTGGCTTTTTACCCTGAAACACGAAATGGCCCGCCGCATCAACGCGGGCTGTATCTTTCGGCACGTAATGGGTTGCGTCATATTGGTAATGGGCCAGCACCACCGTAGTATCGGCAAGGCCCCGAATATGGCCCGCAATACGGTGTCCTGCTGTTGATTGTGCTGCTGGCGTTTGCGCCATGACCAGCCCCGGCATTAGCCCAAGTACCAGCCAACAAAGATTACGTAGGTTCATTCTACAAAGGTAAGTGTGATGTTACAGACTTCGGATACGTGTCTAAATCTGCCCACCAGATAACGTTTTATGTTCTATTTTTTGTCGAAAACGGCAGGGTATTTTCTAACACCCGCTGGACTACTGCTGGCGGCTTTGGTTAGTGCTTTGGCTTTCAAGTGGTACCGCCGACGGCTGATCTTAAGCGCGTTATGCCTCTACTGGCTGTTAGGCAACAGCTTTCTGGTCGATGAACTAGCTCGGGCATGGGAAATAAGCCCCACCACAGCCTTGCCTCCGCCCAACGCAACCAACCGCGTGGCCGTGGTACTCACGGGCGGCATGGTCAACGCCAGCTTGCCCGTAAGCCCCGCCCGACCTATGCTGGCCGGGCAGGCCGACCGACTTGGCCAGGTGCTATATCTCTACAAAACTCGACAGGTGAGCAAGATTCTAATTAGTGGAGGCAGCACGTCGTTGTTCTTTTTGGGTAGTGAAACCATGCATGAAGGGCAGCAGGCAATGGCCTTTCTGCACCTGGCGGGCGTGCCCGTGGCCGACCTGCTTTGGGAAACCCGGTCGCGCAACACCCGCGAAAACGCCCTATTTTCAGCTATGGTACTTCGTAATCGGTTTCACACAGACAACTGTATATTGGTTACGTCAGCGTTTCATATGCGCCGGGCTGAGGCTTGTTTTCGCAAAGCAGGCTTACACCCCCTCCCCTTTCCAGCAGCCTTTATCCAGCAACCCCGCAGCAGCGCAGGCTTTTCTGACCTGTTTGTTCCCCACGAACAAACCCTCGCCGAATCGCTACTCCTGATCCGCGAGCTTTTTGGCTATTTAGCTTACACAGTAGCGGGGTATGTGTGAGGTGCCATAACGAAACGAGGCACTAGCTTTCGCTGGTGCCTCGTTTTATCACTTTACTTGCTAGCAGCTAATTACGCATACGTATTCAGCATTACCGGCATTACCAGCATTAGAATTTCTTCGTCTTCCTCCTTATCGGCGGGGATAATCAGGCCAGCGCGGTTGGGGGCCGACATTTCGAGCGAGATCATTTTAGCACTCAGGTTGCTCAGCATTTCGGCCATCAGTTTGGCGTTGAAACCGATCTCCATGTCGTCGCCGTCATAGTCGCACATGAGCTTCTCGTTAGCTTCATTGGCGTAGTCAAGATCTTCGGCTGATATAGTCAGCGTGGGTGAAGAGCCATCCGGTCCGCCGGTGCGGTTGGCTTTCAACGACAACCGAATTTGGTGTGTGGTACGATTGGCGTAGATCATAATCCGCTTCAGTGAATTCAGCAGATCAGCACGGCCAATGGTCATCACGTTGGTATTATTGGCCGGAATCGCGTTTTCGTAATCCGGGAACCGCTCGTCGATCAGGCGGCAAATCAGTTGCGTTGAAGGAGCACCACCCGCCCCGAACGTGAACGAGGCATTAGCCTGGCTCAGGTCTACCTGCACGGGAACGCCCTCGGGCAAGGCCGCTTTCAGTAGTGACAGGGCTTTGCGCGGGATAATCAGTGACCGCTCAGCAGCGGGAGCGTTTGCCGTCGAGATATTGTTGCGGCGATACCGAATCAGGCGGTGGCCATCCGTGGCCACGAATGTTGCTGTGCCTGCACCCGCCGTATCAGCACTCAGCTGCAGGTAAACTCCCGTCATGGCCGGGCGCAGATCGTCGGTGCTGGTGGCGAAAACAGTGTTGTTGATTGCACTCAGCAATCCATCTGACGACAGTTCAACAGACAGGTTTTTGTTCACCGACGGTATCTTGGGGAAGTCAATTGGGTTTTCGCCCGAAATCTTGTACCGACCATTGTCGGTCAGAATCTCCGTGCCGAACGTCTCCGTATTAATATTGATCGTAATAGGTTGATCAGGCAAGCTCCGCAATGTGTCGAGCAGCAGTTTTGCCGGAATGGCGATGGCTCCTCCCTCCGACGCATCCACTGGAATCTGGGTGGTCATGGTCGTTTGCAGGTCCGAAGCCGTTACGGTTAGCATACCCGTGTTGTCATCCCCGGTGTCGATACGCAATAGGAAATTTTCCAGAATTGGAACAATCGGGTTAGCTGCTACTACCCCGTTGATAGTCAGCAGGTTTTTGAGCAGCACGGACGAAGAAACGAGGAATTTCATGCGATTAGGGCTTTAGCCAGTAAAAAGAGTATAAAACAAAAGTAGCAAAAAAACGCGCCCTTTCCGAAGCCATTTCTATCATTTGTCGGCATGTATTTTCTACGCATTTCGTCCGTAGGTACGGCGCCGAACAAACGTCCAGCAGAGACCAACAAGCGCTACCAAAACTAGTGGCCCCAGCACATTAAGCCCCTGCCAATAGACCCGTTCTGCCTTCACCCGAATGGCATCCAGCGGCCGCAACGGCACCACCCGTGCCCGCGCTGCAATCACGCCATTTGGGTCGGTAAGGTAGTCGAGCGCATTAAGCACGAAGTCTTTGTTAGCAAACTGATTGCGAGTGAAGCGGTCATAGCCAAGCGGTAGGGGCGTTTTTCGCTTGTAGTCCACATCATTAACAACCAGGTCACCATCAGCGCAGATTAAGATGCCCCCCGGTTTGCCCGTAGCCCGAAATGTTTTCGCCAGCGAATCGGGCAGAATCTGGTTGGCAAAAACGGACGAAAAGGCCCCTTCAAACAGCGCGCTCACCAATCGTGTGCCACTTGTATAAGTCTTGGGATCGGGTTGCTGCCGGGCCTCGTTATACGCAATCAGGGCGGGCACCTTGAGTACACTCGTGTATGGCGACGTTTGCACCAGCACCGTTTTACGAATACCCAGCGCCTGCACGGTGTCGAGTGTGCTGATGAACCGGCTATACAGCGCGTCAATGTTGCGGGTAATGGGACTACTGCCAAACGAATTCAGCACCGGGTAAAACCGCCACGGCACTAACTGTACGTTAGGCTTGTCGCCAATATTGCCCACGTTCAGTGGGATAACGGCACACGATAAATCTTTTACTACGTTCTGATTCACACGAGCACCCCACCGAAAAAACAGGTCGTTTAATCCCAGATCAAGTGGCTGTGCGAACGTGCCATCGCGGCTTACGCTGTCTACTCGCTGCCCATCGACAAAAAACAACGCGTGGCCACCATTCACAACATACTGGTCAATCTTGTACACCTCTTGCTCCGAAAAGGGGCGGTCAGGCTTAAGCACCAACAGGGCGTCGAGGTCGGTGAGGGGGCCGGGTTTGCTCAGATCGGCCAGGAAGAGATCGTACGTTTCCTGTATGGTGGCCAGCAGGTCCGAGAAGCGTTCGGGCGGCACCTGCGTATGGCCGAACAACAGCCCCACCCGCCGCCGACTACCCACCGGCTGCGTAATTCGCCTAATGGCAGATGACAACTGATATTCAACCCCTTCATACGACTGATTCAATTGCTCGGCAGGTGTGGCAGCCTTATTACCTTTCAGCAATAAGACGCCTACCTGCTTTCCCGCATAACTGACCACCGCCCCCGGCACAATCAATTGCTCGGTACGGGTGCCGCCTTCATTGGCAAATAAATTAGTGGGTTGAAGCCCGAGTTCAGCCAGTTTAGTGAGCCTTTGTTCTTGCTCGGTCTTTGAACCCGATAACGGGTTCACAAACCGGTAGCTTAACCTGGCACCCGCAATGGCCTCACTTTCTTCCAGATTCTCCTGAATGGCCGTCTCCAGTCGTTTAAAACCAGGCGGCAGATCACCTGTCAAAAACACGTCAATGTGTACTTGTTGAGGTAAGCTAGTCAGCAATGCCCGCGTTCCGTCAGAGAGGGTATACCGGCGGTCGGCCGTGAGGTCGATGCGCGTGTAGACAAACGCCGACAGTACATTCAGTAAAATCAGGCCAATCAAAACAGGCCAGATACGGTTCGCGTGCAATCGCATAATAGGTGATCAATCAGCTAGTTAGTCGGCCATTAACTGCACAAAATCATCGAACAGATAACGCGAGTCGTGCGGTCCGGGCGAGGCTTCGGGATGATATTGTACCGAGAAAGCAGGCTTGTCGGTTCGGCGAATGCCTTCGATGGTCTTGTCATTCAGGTTAACGTGCGTCACAGCTACATTCGCATGGTCCTGCACCTCATCGGCTTTCACGGCAAAACCATGATTTTGCGACGTTACCTCACATAGACCAGTGATCAGGTTCTTGACCGGATGGTTTAAGCCTCGATGGCCATTGTGCATTTTGTAAGTCGAAATACCGCTGGCCAGCGACAAAATCTGATGACCCAGGCAAATTCCAAAAAGAGGTTTATTGGTGTCCAGCACCTGCTTCACGGTCTCTACAGCGTAGGGCATAGCTGCTGGGTCGCCGGGGCCGTTGGAAATAAAGTAGCCGTCTGGATTCCAGGCTTGTAGTTCAGCAAATGATGTTTTCGCCGGAAATACTTTGCAATACGCACCCCGGTTAGCTAGATTTTGCACAATGCTTTTCTTCACACCTAAATCCAGTACCGCCACCTTGAATCGCTCAGGCACATCAACACTGCCTAATTCATAAGTCTCCTGCGTACAAACTTCCGATGACAGCTCCAGGCCATTCATGTCGGGTACTTTTGCCAGCTCGGCCAACAGCACAGCAGGGTCCAGAATAGCTGATGAAATAATACAATTCATCACACCCTTATCGCGGATGTGCCGTACTAGCTGCCGGGTGTCGATACCATGAATGCCCACAATATTGGCCTGCTCAAAATACTGCTGCAACGACTCGTCGGCCAGGTGTCGCGAATAAGTCTGCGAAAAGAAGTTGCACACCATACCCCGAATTTTCACCCCTGCCGACTCTTCCTCCAACCCAAGTTGAATACCGTAGTTACCGATATGAGACGTAGTGTTGATGATCACCTGACCAAAATAAGACGGGTCGGTATAGATCTCCTGGTAGCCGGTCATACCGGTATTAAAGCAAATTTCACCGCCGGCGGTGCCAATTTTTCCGAGCGCGTAACCGTGCAATACGGTACCATCCTGCAAAACCAGCAATGCGTCAGAATGCTGTGGCCGTGTCATGGGCAAGTATGTTTGTGGGTTGTTGAAAGGACTAAAAAAAAGGGTTAACCGATAAACGGCTAACCCAGTTTCTGTATAACGATTGGTTCGTTCACTACTCAGCCGATTCCGATTGTTCCTTACCGCCTTTGAGCCGGTCTGTCAACGCCTTGAATTCGTCCATTTTACCATCACGCAACAACGCTGCCTGTTCGTTCCAGGTCGACACGTCATGAACGTTGTACCGTGGACCAGCTTCCGTCAAAACAGCCTGTACAACTTCGTCACTCGCGTCGGCTAGTTGAGCAAACGTAGTGATACCAGCGTTGTTCATCAACTCAGCAATCTTGGGGCCAATACCTTCCACAATAGTCAGATCATCGCCACCGGCTGCAGGTGTCTGAGCAACAGGAGCCGCGTCAACGGCAGGCGTCTCATCTGTCACTACCTCCGCCGACGGTACGTCTTCAGCAGCAGGAGCAACGGCGGTACCGTCAGCCTTGCGGCCTGAACCACCCCGACGGCTACGGCGCGTTTTAGCAGTAGCCTGCTCAGTAGCAGCCGTTAACAGCGCTTCGTTGAAGTCAACTAGCTCGATCAGGCAAGTATCAGCACCGTCACCTTTGCGGGTACCCAGTTTAATGATACGTGTGTAACCACCGGGACGCGTCGCAATTTTGTCAGACACCTCACCGAACAGTTCTTTCATACCCTCTTTGTGATTAAGGGTTTTGAAGACAATCTTCCGATTTTGGTTGTTGTCTTCTTTGGCACGCGTCAGAATTGGCTCAACGAATTTGCGCAGCTCTTTCGCTTTTGCTACCGTCGTCTCAATCCGCTTGTGCATAATCAGCGAGACGGCCATGTTTGATAGCATGGCTTCGCGGTGCGAATGGGTCCGGCCGAGGTGATTATCTTTTTTACCGTGTCTCATTGTGAAATGAGTTCAAGGTATAGCGTCTAAAGTGTGATGCGATTCGTTGCCAAACGCTAAACTGTAGACATTAAACCTTAAACTACCTTTTAGTCTTCGTCTAAACGATATTTGGCTACGTCCATACCGAACGTCAAGCCTTTGTCAGCCACTAATTGCTCAAGTTCCGTCAACGACTTTTTGCCGAAGTTGCGGAACTTCATCATATCCGAGATCTCTAGCCGAACCAGATCACCCAGTGTACGTACCTCAGCTGACTTCAGGCAGTTGTACGCCCGCACAGATAGGTCCAGATCAGACAACGACGTCTTCAACAGCTTGCGCATATGCAGCATCTCTTCGTCTACCACGTTGTCTTCCTCCGGCTTCACCGTATCGAAGGTCATGGTTTGGTCAGAGAACAGCATGAAGTGTTGAATCAGGATATGAGCAGCACCCTTCAGCGCTTCCTCCGGGTGAATAGACCCATCCGTCTCAATGTCTAGAACCAACTTCTCATAGTCGGTCTTCTGTTCTACCCGTGTATTCTCAACGCCAAACTTGACGTTCTTAACGGGTGTGTAAACGGCATCCATGGGGATGTGACCAAACGGTAACTCGTTGGCCCGTGGCTCATCAGACGGAACATAGCCCCGGCCTTTTTCCACGAAAATCTCCATCTCCAGATCACGCGTATTGTCAATATGACAGATAACCAGTTCCGGATTCAGCACATCAAACGAAGCCGTAGCTTTCGTGATGTCACCTGCTTTCAGCACCGACTGTCCTTTGATATTGACCGTAATCTTGTTATCGACCATATCAGAGACCTTCTTGAAACGAACCATCTTCAGGTTCAGAATAATCTCTGTGACATCTTCAACCACGCCTTCTATCGAAGAGAATTCGTGCAACACGCCGGGAAACTTAACACTGGTGATGGCGTAGCCTTCCAGTGATGATAACAAAATGCGCCGTAACGCATTGCCAATCGTGACGCCGTATCCCTTTTCGAGAGGCTTAAACTCAAACACACCGTGAAAATCGTCGGATTTTTCCATGACGACTTTATCGGGCATTTGGAAAGCTAATATTGACATACGTTTTCGTGGTTAACAACCTAAAAAATAAGTGTACAGTGGGCGTTAATAGTTAGCAGAACGGAACACCCTCCAGCAGCGTACTGCTAACTATAACAGCTTACTGCTGACTATTACTTCGAGTACAATTCAACGATCAACTGTTCGTTGACGTTCTCAGGAATCTGGTCACGCTCGGGATAGCTGATAAACGTACCAGCCAATTGCTGCTGATCCCACTCCAACCAGTTATAACGCTTGGCGTTACGGGCTGACAAACTGGTCGTTACCGCTTCCAGCGACTTCGACTTTTCACGTACAGCGATGATCTGACCAGGCTTCAATGAGTAAGAGGCAATGTTAACCACTTCACCGTCGACTGTGACGTGTTTGTGCGAAACTAACTGACGGGCAGCCCGGCGTGTTGGAGCAATCCCTAACCGGTATACTGTGTTGTCCAAACGGGCTTCACACAGTTTCAACAGGTTTTCACCCGTGATACCTTCCTTGACAGCAGCGCGATGGAACAGACCCCGGAACTGGCGCTCCAGAATACCGTAGATATATTTTACTTTTTGTTTCGCCTGAAGTTGCTCGGCATACTCCGACGTTTTGCGCTTCCGGCCACGACCGTGCATACCGGGCGCATAATTTTTTTTCTGTAAGGCTTTGCTGGGTCCGAGAATCGGCTCACCAAACTTACGGGCAATTTTGGCCTTGGGGCCAGTGTAACGTGCCATTATGTGAAATGAATAATGTGAAACAAGGAACGGACACAACCCAATGTCGCCCGCTCGTATTCATCGCTGCGGCAACTACCTGACTGTTATAGATACTACGACAACCAAATACCTGCAAATCAACTGTACTTAAACGCGCCGACGCTTTGGTGGGCGGCAACCATTGTGTGGCAGGGGGGTAATGTCCCGAATTGTAGTTACCTCAATGCCGGTGTTTTGAATCGTGCGGATAGCTGATTCACGACCGGCGCCTGGTCCTTTTACAAAGACTTCTGCCTTACGCATGCCCAGTTCGTGAGCTACCTGTGCGCAATTTTGCGCCGCGGTTTGTGCCGCATAAGGGGTGTTCTTTTTCGACCCCCGGAAACCCATCTTACCAGCCGACGCCCATGAGATCACCTGACCGTTCATGTTCGTTACCGAAATGATGATATTGTTGAACGTAGCCCGAATGTGTACCTGACCAACTGATTCAACTACGACAATGCGTTTTTTCGCTTTATCCTTACGTTTTGCTTGTGCCATTTGCTTAGATAATCGTCATTCGGTCGTCATCTGTTAGTATGTCTGGTTTTTCGTTGTATCAACGAATCCCCATTAATAACCATCTAATGACAACCAATGACCATTGACTTATTTCGTTGCTTTCTTCTTGTTTGCAACCGTCTTACGCTTGCCTTTACGGGTACGTGAGTTGTTCTTGGTTTTCTGACCACGAACAGGTAACCCTTTACGGTGACGTAAACCACGATAGCAGCCAATGTCCATCAGACGTTTAATGTTGAGCTGCACTTCAGATTTCAGCGCCCCTTCCACCTTAAATTCGTTGCTGATTGCGTTACGAACGGCCGTCGATTCCTCGTCGTTCCACTCGCTCACTTTCTTGTTTTCGTCGATGCCAGCCTTAGCCAGGATCGTTTTCGCTGCGCTCCGACCGATACCATAGATGTACGTCAGCGAAATAGCGCCGCGCTTCTTATCGGGGATGTCAACACCTGCAATACGTGCCATGTGTGCTTAACCTTGTCTTTGTTTGTAACGGGGATTCTTTTTGTTGATCACGTAGAGCTTTCCCTTCCGACGGATCACGATGCAGTCTTCACTGCGCTTTTTAATCGACGCTTTGACTTTCATGGTCTGATTTGCGAATTACGATTTACGAAATACGATTTATCGAACACAGACAGGCTTTATTGAGCAAATCGAAATTCGTAAATCGCAATTCGTAAATCACTTGTACCGGTACACAATCCGCGCCTTACTCAAATCATAAGGCGACATTTCCAACTTTACACGGTCACCAGGCAAAATTTTGATGTAGTTCATCCGCATCTTACCTGATATGTGTGCAATCACCTCATGCTTGTTGGCTAGTTCGACCCGAAACATTGCGTTTGACAATGCTTCGAGAATAACGCCATCCTGTTCAATCGAATTCTGCTTTGCCATAGTTGCCTTAAACCGCAGCAGTCGCGTTCAACTCGATAGCTAAATTCGTGTTGGCCGTAACCGCTTCAATGTAATCAAACGTGGTAAGTACATCAGCTTTCCCTTTATGTACTGCCACAGTATGCTCAAAGTGGGCTGACGGTTTACGGTCGGCAGTGCGTATTGTCCAACCATCACGTTCCTGTACAACACCCTTCTTGCCAAAATTTATCATTGGCTCAATGGCTAGTACCATGCCATCTTTCAGCTTCACGCCCTGACCACGCTTTCCATAGTTTGGCACCTGAGGTTCTTCGTGCAAACTTGCTCCTACACCGTGCCCTACCAACTCACGTACTATCGTGTATCCATGATGCTCAGCATACGACTGAATTGCGTAGCCAATATCACCAATTCGATTGCCGTCAATAGCCTTCGCAATACCTACATACAGTGACTCTTTTGTACGCATCAACAGCTTGCGAACACTCAAACTTACTTCGCCAACCGGGTACGTATAAGCACTGTCGGCATGGTAGCCATTCTTATAAACACCACAGTCAACCGAGATAATGTCGCCGTCTTTCAGTTCATAATGGCTGGGGAAGCCATGTACCACCACTTCGTTGACAGAGATACATAGTGCACCCGGAAACCGAGTGGCTGTACCATTATTGAAGTCTAAAAACGAGGGAATGCCACCATTATCCTTTATGAACATCTGAGCAACAGCGTCAAGTTCCTTCGTAGTGATACCTGGTCGAATCAGCTTGGCTACTTCAGCATGAGCTTTGCCAAGCACCTGTCCATTCTGCCGAATGATCTCAACCTCCTCGTCGCTCCGCAAATAGATCATCCTACTAAAACAGATTAAACCGTCACTGCATCGGTTGTGCGACCCTTTACCCGACCTGATTTCATCAGTCCTTCGTAACGACGCATCAACAGATAGCTTTCGATTTGTTGCAGTGTATCCAGCACAACACCCACCATAATCAACAACGACGTGCCACCAAAGAAGGCAGCAAAGGCTGTTGTCATACCAAGCTTGCTGGCAAACGAAGGCAGGATAGCTACCATAGCCAGCATAACAGCACCAGGTAATGTAATGTGGTCAAGTACCGTCCCAATGTATTCTGAAGTAGCAATACCAGGCTTAACACCCGGAATAAAGCCACCACTACGCTTCATATCATCAGATATTTGGGTCGGATTGACCGAAATAGCCGTGTAGAAGAATGTGAACACGATGATTAGGAAAGCAAACAATAGGTTATACTGCCACGATGTATAATCACCAAATACGTTAGCGATGTTAGCGACCGTTTCACTTTTCTCTGCACCCAAACCAAACATGAAACCGGGAATGAACATCAACGCTTGCGCGAAGATGATGGGCATAACACCAGCAGCGTTTAACTTGAGCGGCAAATATTGACGCTGACCGCCCACTACTTTGTTGCCCACTACCTGTTTAGCATACTGAATTGGGATACGGCGAACAGCCTGCGTCAGCAATACAGCACCCATGATAACAAAGTACAACGCCACCATTTCGATAAAGAAAATGAAGATCTGCGATGTACCACGTGTTTGCGCTTCCCCTATGATTGCACCAGGAAAACGCGAAACGATACCGATCATGATAATCATTGATATACCATTTCCAATGCCCTTATCTGTGATGCGCTCTCCCAACCACATACAAAAGATTGTACCGGCTGTTAACAAGAACACAGAAGCTATGGTAAACAACGTGCGATCAATCATCATCGCTTCAACCGGGATGGTTGTCTGAATATACGTCACGGCCTGAACGGCGGTTACGAGAATAGTCAGCACCCGTGTGATTTGATTCAATTTCTTACGCCCTGATTCGCCTTCTTTCTGCATCTTCTGGAAATAAGGAAGTGCCAGTGTGAGCAGTTGAATAGCAATAGACGCAGAGATATAAGGCATAATGCCTAGCGCGAAAATAGATGCCTTGCTGAAGGCTCCACCCACGAACGCGTCGAGCAACCCTAATAACCCTTGCGGGCGTAGGTTTAGACGATCCGGATTTACGCCAGGAAGCACAATATGTGTTCCTAAACGGAAGACCGTTATAAACAACAAAGTGTTGAGGATACGAGTCCTCAACTCCTCTATTGAAAAAATATTCTTAATGGTCTCGATGAATCGGTTCATACAACGGGTAAGTTGCTACCGGTGGGTTTATTCGATGAGAAATTTAGGCAGCTTCCGGTGTTGCAGCTTTAGCAATTTGACTAATAATAGTCACTTTACCACCTGCTTGTTCAATTGCTTCTTTGGCTGAAGCAGAGAAGGCATGTGCCGACACCTCAATCGCTGATGTGATTTCACCACGGCTCAACACCTTGATCAGGTCTCTTTTGCCAGCGAAACCATGCTCTTGCAGAAATGCGAGATCAACAACGGCAGTGTTTGCATTGGTAGCCAACAATTGAAGCGTGTCCAGATTGATTGGCTTGTATTCAACGCGCGTAGGATTCTTGAAACCGAACTTCGGCAGGCGACGCTGAAGAGGCATTTGACCACCTTCGAAATTCAGCTTGCGGCTGTAGCCAGAGCGTGACTGAGCACCTTTGTGGCCACGGGTTGATGTTCCACCCATTCCGGAACCCTGACCGCGACCGACTCGCTTGCGCTGCTGAACTGACCCTTTTGCCGGCTTAATGTTATTAAGATTCATGTCAGTTAGAAATTAAATATGTTCGATTGTGACAAGGTGTTGCACCTTGTTGATTACCCCTGCAATGGATGGATTATATTCCAACACAATGCTCCGGTTGATCTTACCCAAACCCAATGACTGAATAGCCAGTTTCTGTGTTTTAGGGCGTTTGATGGTGCTACGCACCTGTGTGATTCGTACCTGTGCCATGCCTGCTTTTGGTTAACCGTTAAACACTTTCTTCAACGACACCTGGCGCTGGAATGCTACCTGATGAGGCAAACGCATCTTAATCAGCGCATCAATCGTAGCTTTCACTACGTTGTGCGGGTTCGATGAGCCTTTTGATTTGGCCAATACGTCATGGATACCAGCACTTTCCAGTACAGCACGCATAGCACCACCTGCAATAACACCCGTACCTGGAGCAGCAGGCTTCACCAACACGAAACCACCGCCAAAACGGCCTTCCATCTCATGGGGAACTGTGCGCTTCAGCAACGGAATCTGAAACAGGTTCTTCTTGGCGTCTTCTACGCCCTTAGTGATTGCGTCAGTAACCTCGTTGGCTTTGCCTAAGCCATAGCCAACTACTCCGTTACCGTCGCCAACTACTACGATGGCCGCAAAGCTGAAGCGACGACCACCTTTTACTACCTTGGCAACCCGGTTGATAGCTACAACGCGCTCTTTCAGGTCAGCCTCGTTCACTTTTGAAGGTCTTACGTTCGATACCATTCGTTTAGAAATTGAGGCCACCCTCGCGGGCACCGTCGGCTAGGGCTTTCACCTTGCCGTGATACAAATAGCCGTTGCGGTCAAAAACCACCGACTGAATACTTTGAGTAGCTGCTTTTTCGGCCAAACGCTGACCTACTTTCTTTGCGGTTTCAACCGTAAAGCCTTCCACTTCACTTTTCAACTCTACTGATGATGCCGAAGCCAGCGTCTTGCCTGCTTCATCATCAATTAGTTGAGCGTAGATCGCTTTGTTTGAGCGATACACTGACAAGCGGGGACGGGTTGTCGTGCCGGATACTTTTGCACGAATCCCAAACTTAATCCGCTGCCGTCTTTCTTGCTTCTTTGCCATGTTATTTGATACCAACCAAATGGGCAGTAATTACTTCTTACTGGCTGACTTGCCCGCCTTACGACGTACAACCTCGCCCACAAAACGAATACCTTTGCCTTTGTACGGCTCAACTTTGCGAAGCGAACGAATTTTAGCCGCCACATCGCCAACTAGTTGCTTATCTGAACTCTCCAGGTAAACCTTCGGGTTTTGTCCTTTCTCCGTGACAGCTGTCGCTTTCACTTCGGCCGGAATAGCCAGAAAGATGTTGTGCGAATAGCCCAGGTTTAACTCAAGAATGTTATTGGTTACAGTTGCTTTGTAACCCACACCGATGATCTCCAGATCAAGCTTGAAGCCTGTGCTCACGCCAACAACCATGTTGTTAATGAGTGCCCGATATAGACCGTGCATGGCTTTGTGCCGCTTTTGCTCTGTTGGGCGGGTCACCTTCACCTGTGTACCGTCGAGCGATACAGTGATGTCCCGATCAACTGCCTGAGACAGGCTGCCTTTGGGGCCTTTGACGGTTACTACGTTCTCTGCATCAACAGAGAGTGTTACCGCTGAAGGCAGTTCAATTATCTTATTCCCTACGCGTGACATAGTGTTGATTCTGAATTAGTAGACGTAACACAGCACTTCGCCACCCACATTAAGTGTCCGTGCTTCCTTATCCGTCATTACGCCTTTCGACGTCGACACGATTGCCACACCTAACCCATTCAGGATGCGCGGCAACGTAGTAGCCCCGCTATACTGACGAAGGCCAGGACGACTCACCCGTTGCAGGTCAACGATAGCTGGCTGCTTTGTAGTGGGGTTATACTTCAGTGCAATTTTGATTGTTCCCTGTGGACCGGTTTCGTCGAACTTGTAGTTCTGGATGAAGCCCTTGTCGAACAACACTTTGGTAATCTCTTTTTTGATATTTGATGCAGGGATCTCCACCACCCGGTGCTTAGCACGGATGGCATTTCTGACGCGGGTCAAAAAGTCTGCTATCGGATCTGTATTCATTTCTGCAAGGAGTTACTTGCCGGCCTGTTTTAGAAAAAGGCTTGCAAAAGTACGGAAACTGTTTGAGAAATAAAACCTTACCAGCTTGCCTTGGTTACACCCGGAATCTTACCTGCACTGGCCATCTCACGGAATGTTACCCGAGAAATACCAAATTTGCGCATGTATCCACGAGGGCGACCGGTTAGCTTGCAACGGTTGTGCAACCGAACTGGTGAGGCATTTTTCGGCAGTTTATCTAAGCCAGCGTAGTCACCAGCTTCTTTGAGTGCCGTGCGCTTGGCTGCGTATTTAGCCACCATGGCCTCCCGCTTGCGCTGTCTTGCTTTGAGTGATTCTTTAGCCATTTGATTGGTTTCGCTTATTTTTTGCTAGCACCGGCAAAGGGCATACCCAAACCGCGCAGCAATTCAATGCTTTCAGCATCCGATTCGGCCGTGGTCACAAATGTGATGTCCATCCCCGAAATGCGAGATACCTTGTCAATGCTGATCTCAGGGAAGATGATCTGCTCTTTTACACCGAACGTGTAGTTACCACGTCCGTCGAATCCCTTATCGCTGATGCCTTTGAAGTCACGTACCCGGGGCAGTGCAACTGAGGTCAGGCGATCAAGAAACTCATACATCCGGTCGCCACGCAGGGTCACTTTAGCGCCGATGGGCATGCCCTCGCGCAGTTTAAAGTTTGATACCGCTTTTTTGGCAATCGTAGCTACAGCCCGCTGACCGGCAATTGTTGTCAATTCCTCAACGCCAACGTCGACCAACTTTTTATCGGCAACAGCTGCACCGATACCTTTATTGATCACGATTTTGCTAAGCCGCGGAACCTGCATCGCCGATTTATAGGCGAACTTCTCCTTTAATTGCTCAGCAACTTCGTTTACATACTTCTCTTTCAATCGTGGCATACTGGCCATTGTCTTCGTGTGTTTAATGTGTTGGAGACACAAAAACTGATTAAATCAGGTTGCCCGTCTTTTTTGAGAAGCGTTGCAACTTGCCTTTGTCGTTCAACCGACGTCCGGTGCGCGTTGGCTCACCGGTAGCAGGATCAACCAACATTAGATTGCTAATGTGGATGGTACCCTCTTCTTTCTTCAGTTCACCCTGGGGGTTCTGAGCCGTTGGCTTGATATGCTTCGTGATCATGTTCACGCCTTCAACCTTTGCCCGGTCTTTTTCCCGAATAACTTCCTTGATGACGCCCCGCTGGCCCTTGTGGTTACCCCCAATCACAACAACAGTATCACCTGTCTTGATGTGAAATTTGTGCGGAACGACTGTCTTTTTCTTTTCCATGTCAATAACCTGGGGTTTAGATAACCTCGGGAGCTAACGAAACGATCTTCATGAACTGCTTCTCGCGCAATTCGCGGGCTACCGGCCCGAAGATGCGCGTGCCACGTGGCTCGTCGTTATTGTTCAATAACACAGCCGCATTGTCTTCAAAGCGAATGTATGAACCGTCTTTCCGACGAACTTCTTTCTTTGTGCGAACGACAACGGCTTTAGACACCGTGCCTTTCTTCATGTTGCTGGATGGGATAGCAGCTTTCACCGTTACCACAATCTTGTCACCGAGAGAAGCATACCGCTTGCCCGTACCGCCCAGCACACGGATTACCAGTACTTCTTTAGCACCGCTGTTGTCCGCAACACCTAATCTTGATTCTTGCTGTACCATGGCTGCTTACTTCGCTTTCTCGATGATTTCAACTAAACGCCAACGCTTGTTCTTGCTCAACGGACGGGTCTCCATGATCCGAACCGTGTCGCCGATACCGCACTCGTTATTCTCGTCGTGTGCCGTGAACTTAGTAGTGCTGGTCATGAACTTACCATACTTTGTGTGCTTCTCTTTCCGGTCAACAGCTACGGTAATGGTCTTCATCATTTTATTGCTGGTGACCTTACCAACCCGCTCTTTCCGGGCACTCCGCTGAATACCACTCGGTTGAGTCGTACTCGGCACAACAGCCGCCGGGGTTTCTGAAACCTGTGGCTGAGTTTGCTCTTGTTGTGATTCCATTGCGTTAATAGGGCTTATGCCTGATTAGACTTTGCCGTAATCGCTGTGTTCAACCGGGCAATGAGTTTGCGACTCTCCCGGATACGCATCGGATTTTCGATGGGTGAAACGGCGTGGGCAAACGTCAATTTCTGCAGTTGTTGTTTTTCGGCTTTAAGCTGCTCCTGGAGCTGCTCAACCGACAAGGCTCTGATTTCCTGATTTTTCATCGCTACTAGATAGCCTGTGGCTTATGCCTCTTGTTCCTGATAATCCCGACGGACGATAAACTTCGTGCGAACGGGAAGTTTCTGAGCGGCTAAGCGCAGCGCTTCCTGAGCGGTTTCGAGCGGAACGCCAGTGGCCTCGAACATGATCGTGCCGGGCTTTACAACGGCCACCCAATACTCAGGGGCACCTTTACCTTTACCCATCCGTACTTCGGCGGGCTTTTTGGTGATCGGTTTGTCAGGGAAAATACGAATCCAGACCTGACCTTCCCGTTTCATTGCCCGCGTTACTGAAATACGGGCCGCTTCGATCTGACGGGCTGTAATCCGGCCAGGCTCGAGCGATTTAATACCGAATGTGCCAAAGGCGATTTCGTGTCCGCGCGTTGCTAGACCCCGGATCCGACCTTTGTGCATTTTGCGAAACTTGGTTCTTCTTGGCTGTAACATCTTATGTAAGAAGTTTACAGTCTTCAGTTTTCAGTCTTCAGTTGGTCATCCATGAGCGGACAAACTGTAAACGCTAAACTGAAAACTCATTTTTATCGTCTTCCGCCGCCACCGCCGCGATTTGGTCCACCGCCACGATTACCACCGGCACCAC
Source organism: Fibrella rubiginis (assembly GCF_017353185.1). Taxonomy (GTDB): domain Bacteria; phylum Bacteroidota; class Bacteroidia; order Cytophagales; family Spirosomataceae; genus Fibrella; species Fibrella rubiginis. The sequence continues at coordinate 224,813 of NZ_JAFMYV010000006.1, forward strand.
CGCCACCGCGGTTGTTGCCACCGGCTGCACCGCCACGATCGTTGCCGCCCCGGTCGTTACGACCACGACCACCCCGATCGCCACCGCGCTCATCGCCACGATCACGACCACGACGATCACCACGGTCGTTGCTGCCACCGGCCCGGTCACCGGCCGAGGCCTGTGTCATCAAAGCTGCTGGTGAGAGATCACGCTTGCCGTAGAGTTCACCTTTGAACACCCATACTTTGATACCGATCTTGCCGTATACCGTTTGGGCTTCAGAAAGTGCATAATCAATGTCAGCACGCAGGGTGTGGAGAGGCACACGTCCTTCCTTATACTGCTCTGAACGGGCAATTTCTGCACCACCTAACCGACCAGACACTTTTACTTTGATACCCTGAGCACCAACCCGAATTGCCGACTGGATAGCCTGCTTCATGGCGCGACGGAACGAAATCCGCGCTTCCAGTTGCTGAGCAATGGCTTCGCCAACGAGCTTGGCATCAATTTCAGGACGTTTGATCTCGAAGATGTTGATCTGGACGTCTTTGCCCGTGATCTTCTTTAATTCTTCTTTGATCTTGTCTACTTCGCCGCCGCCTTTACCAATCACAATACCCGGACGAGCCGTGTGAATCGTAAGGGTGATCCGCTTCAATGTGCGTTCAATCACAACCCGTGCAATGGCTCCCTTAGGAATACGCGCCGAGATGTATTTACGGATTTTCTGATCTTCAACAAGTTTGTCCGAAAACTCCTTGCCACCGTACCAACTCGAATCCCATCCTTTGACGATGCCGAGCCGGAAACCTACTGGATTAATCTTCTGTCCCATTCGAGTTATGCGTTTTCAGATGATTCGATAGCAGACTCGACTACCGGCAGTGCGGGGGCCATGCTGTCAATCACGATGGTGATGTGGTTCGACCGTTTGCGAATCCGGTGGCCACGGCCTTGAGGAGCAGGACGCAGACGCTTCAGCATCGTACCACCATCAACGAAGATTGTTTTAATGAACAGGTCGGCATCTTCAATCCGCTCCCCTTCATATTTCTGTTGCCAGTTGGCCACTGCTGAAAGAAGGACTTTTTGCAGTACGGCAGCACCGGCCTGCGGTTGGAACCGCAGCACACCCAACGCCTTGCTTACGCGCTGACCGCGGATCAGATCGGCGATCAACCGCATCTTACGCGGCGACGAGGGTACATTTTTAAGCTTAGCTATTGCTTCCATGTTTGATAGGCTTAGAGCGAAGCGCTTAGAACGAAGAGAAAACTCTTGGCGCTAAGCGCTAATCTCTCTGCTGTTTTACCGTTTGCCTTTGTCTTTCTTAGCCGTGTGACCACGGAAATTGCGTGTGGGTGAAAATTCGCCCAGTTTGTGACCAACCATGTTCTCCGTCACATAGACCGGGATGAACTTATTGCCGTTGTGCACAGCAAAGGTGTGGCCAACAAAATCAGGCGAGATCATAGACCGGCGAGACCAGGTCTTAACCACCGACTTTTTGCCCGAATCGTTCAGCGCCTCAACTTTCTTGTCGAGGCGATAGTCGATATAGGGGCCTTTTTTGAGTGAACGTGCCATTTACTGATTACTTTTTACGACGGCTAATGATCAACTTATTGGACGCATTCTTGGGCTTGCGGGTCTTCTGACCTTTGGCAAACTGACCGTTGCGTGAGCGCGGGTGACCACCCGAAGCCCGACCTTCACCACCACCCATCGGGTGATCGACGGGGTTCATCGCTACGGCACGAGTGCGGGGCCGACGACCCAGCCAACGATTACGACCAGCTTTACCAATCGTTACGTTCATGTGATCGGCGTTACCCACCGTTCCTACCGTTGCGTAGCAGGTATTCAACACACGACGGGTCTCACCTGAAGGCAAACGCAATACTGCATAACGCTCTTCACGAGCTACCAACTGCGCATACGTACCTGCCGAACGGGCCATAGAGGCTCCTTTACCAGGCTGCAGTTCAATGCAGTGAACAATAGTACCGATAGGCATTTTTGCCAGCGGCAGCGCATTACCCACATCGGGTGTTACGCCTTCGCCCGACTGGATAGTCTGGCCTACGGCAATGCCCTGCGGCGCAATGATGTAGCGCTTCTCTCCGTCTTCGTATTGCACCAGCGAGATGCGCGACGAACGGTTGGGATCATATTCTACCGAAACAACGGTAGCTGGCATATCGAATTTATCGCGCTTAAAGTCGATAATACGATACATGCGCTTGTGGCCTCCGCCAATGTAGCGCATCGTCCGGCGACCTGTATTATTACGACCCCCTGATTTCTTCAGAGGCTCTAACAGGCTTTTTTCGGGCTTGTTCGTAGTAAGCTCCTTAAAATCGGGAGCCACACGGAAGCGCGTGCTGGGAGTTACTGGTCTTAGTTTTCTTACGCCCATGATTACTGGTTCGGTTTGTCAGCCTATGGGATGAGGCTATAGTTCTCCGTAAATGTCGATCACCTCGCCTTCAGCGACGGTCACGATGGCTTTCTTGACGAGTGGGGTACGGCCCGTTACTACCCGTCCATTAATGTTTTTCGAGCGTTTCCGGCCCAGCTTCCTCATCGTGTTTACGCTTACCACGTTTACACCATACAGTTGCTCAACGGCTTTGGCAATCTCGATCTTGTTGGCTTTCGGATCTACCGCGAAGGCATACTTACCCAATTTGTTTTGGGCAGACATCTTCTCGGTCACGATTGGTCTTTTCAGCACGTCCATGACTTAGTTGGCTAAAATGGTTTGTAATACGTCGAGAGCATCGGCGCTGATAAGCAACTGATCGGCGTGAACCAGGTCATAGGTGTTTACCTGTGCGGCCGTCATAACACGCGTTTTTTGAATGTTGCGGCTCGACTTTACCACGTTGGTATCAACGTCAGGCAGAATCAGGAGCGTCTTTTTGTCACTCAGCTGCAGAGCGTTCAGGAAAGCAACGTAATCTTTCGTGCGGGGAGCGTCGAACGTGAAGTTTTCCAGTACTGATACGTTATTGGCCTGTGCTTTAGCAGACAGGGCCGACCGGCGGGCCAGTGCTTTTACTTTCTTGTTCAGTTTGAACGAGTAGTCGCGGGGACGAGGACCGAAGATGGTACCACCACCAACAAAAACCGGCGATTTCAAGCTACCGGCACGAGCACCGCCCGTTCCTTTCTGCTTTTTCAACTTACGCGTTGAGTGTGCGCTTTCGGCCCGCTCTTTCGTCTTATGCGTACCCTGCCGTTTGTTGGCCAGGTGCTGTTTAACGTCCAGGTAGATCGCGTGGGTGTTCGGCTCAATACCGAAAATGGCTTCCGACAAATCGACTTTCTTGCCGGTGTCTTCGCCTTTGCTGTTATAAACGATAGCTTCCATGGCGGCTTATTTTTCGATAATGACGAATGAATTTTTAGCACCGGGAATTGACCCGCTGATCACCAGCAGATTTTGCTCGGGCAATACACGCAGCACACGCAGGTTCTGCACCGTTACCCGGTTGCCACCCATCCGGCCCGCCATGCGAAGCCCTTTGAACACCCGTGAAGGGAATGAACATGCACCAATAGAACCAGGGTGCCGACCGCGGTTGTGCTGACCGTGGGTTTGACCACCCACACCACCAAAACCGTGGCGTTTCACAACACCTTGAAAACCACGACCTTTGGCTGTACCAACCACATCAACGAAGTCACCTTCGCCGAAAACGTCAGCTACCTGCAAGGTGTCGCCGAGGTTAAAGCTCTGCTCGAATTCTTTGAATTCAACCAGTTTGCGTTTAGGAGTAGTGTTGGCCGCTTTGAAGTGGCCCAGCATCGGCTTGTTCGCGTGCTTTTCTTTCTTTTCGCCGTAACCCAATTGAACAGCTTCGTAGCCATCCTTGTCCTTAGTGCGGACTTGGGTAACGACACAGGGACCAGTTTCGATAACTGTACATGCCAGAGCCTGCCCGTCCGCATTGTACACACTGGTCATCCCGATCTTTTTACCAATTAAACCAGACATTTTCTGTTTGTTAAAAAGCAGGTGAACGATTGATTAAACTCGTACGGAACGCCGTACCGCCCAAAATGGGAGCGCAAAAGTAGAAAAAACGGACCGCTTATCCAACGGCTTGTTTTTCAGGCAACAAAAAAGGCCGGGCGCATGGCACCTGACCTCCTCAAAGCAACTCACGCCCCACACAGGGCTGGCTACCGTAAAAAAATCAGATGTGGTTTCTTTTCAGACCTTCACCCGCTGTTATGTTGTCCCTTTGGCCTACGCATTTGGGACTGCAAAAGTAGGGAATTATCTAGATAATTGGTTGGTACGCCTAAAAATAGTTTTAGCCATACTGCCCCTTAGCGAAGGCTAACGCCCGGCGCTCGGCATAGGTGTGTACATCACGTGAGACCATAAAACCTACGTGGCCACCCTGAAGAGGTGTTTCAACAAACAAGCTTGGCAACTGCCTGGCTAACTCGTGCGGAAAGCATTCGGGTGATAGTAATGGGTCGTTTTGGGCGTTAAGCAGCAATGTAGGGATAGTCAGGCCGGGCATAAAATGAATAGCCGACGCTTGTTGATAAAAATCATCAGCATCACGATAGCCATTGACGGGAGCCGAGAAATAATCGTCGAAATCTTTCCACCACCGAATCTGCTTCAGCTTGTTTAGCTCAATCCGTCCGGGATACTGAGCCGCTTTCCGTATCATTTTCCCGGCCAGTTTTTTCATGAACCAGTTACGATAAAAGCGATTCGAGGGACGGTCGAGTAGCCCGGCACTGGTTTCCAGATTAACTGGTGCCGAAATAGCAATGGCCCCTTTGACGGCCTGCGGCAGGTTTCTTCCATAAACGCCGGCATATTTAAGCGTGATGTTTCCTCCCATGCTATAGCCTACCAGCATAATCTCGGCATATGCTTTCTGATTAAGAGCATGAACGACTACCTCACCAATATCGCCAATCTCGCCATGGTTATATAAACGAAAAGCCCGGTTCATTTCACCACTGCACGAGCGGCAGTTCCAAGCCAGGACGTCGAACCCATTAGCATGAAAGAGACTAGCCGTTCCTTTTATATATTGGCGGTGGCTATCGCCCTCTAACCCATGGGTGAGTACAACGAGCTTCTCGTGTTGTGGTTGACAGAGCCAATCAAGGTCCACAAAATCGCCATCGGAAAGTGTCAGGCGTTCGCGACCATACACAACCCCCGGAACCTGACGGGTAAGGCTTGGTACAATGGTCTGTATATGACCATTATATTGGTATCGGGGTGGACGGGTATACGCTGATTGAACGGTGGGCATCAACTAATGCGATTACTTGAGAGTTACAACGCTATGGAATACGCCAAATATATATCGGTCATGCTAGCCAGTATGCTCAAGTTCATTGGCGGACCGTTGGCGGGCCTTGCCCTACAATTAACCTGGATTGAAACAGCTATCTGTACCCTGGGGGGCATGATGGTGAGCGTGCTGTTGGTCGTTTTCGCCCACTCGGCTCTTGACAGATTACGGCAGCGTTACCGCAAAACGCCACCCAAGCTATTCTCAAAACGTACCCGATTTGCCGTGAAAGTATGGCGCAGGTCGGGCATTACGGGCATTGCCTTACTCACCCCTCTGCTGCTCACACCCCTTGGTGGTACCGCTCTTGCCGTATCATTTCGTGTATCGCCTATCCGCATTATTTTGGCTATGCTGATTAGTGGCGCGTTTTGGGGTCTGGTTTTTACAGTGCTGGTTTACCAGCTTCCGGCGTTGCTATAAGATACATTTGTAATGTAAGATGAAAAGACAAGTATTAGTTTCGCTACATTCCTAAGAACGTGTTGTGGAATTGAAATGAACTGGTAGTCAGGTCAACTTAGTGGTCGCCAAACAACAAATGTATGACCAAGCAGTGGAAGCCACTGACCGACCACCAGTGGGCTAATCGGTCGGTGTTCCGGTTCACCTTTCTTTGACCTTAAGCGTAAGCGTAAACACAATTTATGGCCTGTCGTAAATGCTATCTTTTGGTTGCTTCGTACTGGCTGTCAATGGCGCAACTTACTACCACAGTGGCCCCACTGGAAAGCCGTCTACTGGTACGCTAGCCCTGTATTATCTCGTTGATACCCAAGTGCGAATTTGAATAGTAGGTGTGCATGCCGCCGGGCAAGGTGATGGCCCCGCCGCCATCGATTTAGTGGGCGACCTATTGTGGCAAGTTGGTCGAGGAGTGGAGAAAGTCTTTGGTGACCAAGCTTATAATGGGACATTCGCCCGCGAACTGGATCGTTGGGGCCGGGGCGCCGGTGCGATCAAGTTTGAGAAAGCCTCGCGCCCCCCGTGGCGCGGCCTGAATCGACTCGTGGGTTTGTACCAGTAGCCAAGCGCTGGGTTATTAAAAGGGCCATCGCTTGGACTAATTTTTTCCGTCGCATCGTGAAGGACTATGAGTATGCGCTAGCTTCTTCGGTAAGCTGGCTACATCTGGTTACTATTCAGATTATGCTACAACAAATGGAGTCCAATCACCAAACATAATTTCTCAACACATTCTAACAGTGAGATCAGTAACCTGCTTGGCTACCCCTTTATAACCTGGCAACCAGATAGTCTGTCTATCTGCCACCCTTTTTAAGTCCCCACTATGCTTTTACCAAAAGGTTGCCTTTCTTCGATAAATTGTTGACGTTTGTCTAGTATGCTAAATAACTCTTAGTGGATACAACTGTTCAGTGATTACAATCAAATTCTGTTCTATAAACTAGTATATTATTTGTGGACTTAGTACTAGCAAGACAAACAACCCTATCTTTGTTGAAAACAGATGTCACGTCTATCCTGCCGAAAACGCGAGAAAATCTCGTTAACTAACTGACAAATAGATATTTATGTCAGATCCATAATGGATTAAATATTAGTTGCGCTCCACGGACTAACTGTTGAGGATAACTTCTACTCATAATCTTTGATGATTCAACGCTTAGCAATTGAGGGAAAAAACATAGCGTTCTGTATTCGGACAGAAAGCTCGTTCAAAAACGCACTCTCCTAAAATAGCTCATCAGTAAATTGCTACCGCAGGCCCTGTGACTATAAACTTTTTCCAGCCGGTTACCTATATAATTAGTATCAACAACCAATTAGACAGCAAATAAGCTATCAGCCTCAATAATGAGTCGAACACATATTACTCAAAGTCGCTCTTCAGTACCTATTGTGAATTAGTATTCTTAATTGCTAACTCGGTTTTAACTTAATTTTTCTTAATTGACCAATATGTTTTGTAGCCTAGTAAAAAACAAGGTATGACTAAGTTGAGTTACATTGATTCATTACGGGGAATCGCGATTTTGGGTGTCATAATGGTTCATGTAAACTTAAATGATCCGATAATTCTACCGCATGTTATGAATCAAATAGTGCAAAATGGTTCTAGGGGCGTACAATTATTCTATCTGGCTAGTTCTTTCACATTATGTCTGTCTTTTAAAAATAGGAAAGAAGAAATACATACCAAAAAGAATTTTTTCTTGAGGAGATTTTTCAGGATAGCCCCTTTATATTACATTGGTATTATATATTATTTGTATCTAAATGGATTGAGTTATGAAAATATTTTTATGAATACCGAACTTTTGATAAAAGGATTGGCAAATTTTTTATTTATTCACGCTTTTAATCCGTATTGGATAAATAGTCTAATCCCAGGAGGTTGGTCGGTAGGTGTTGAGGTTATTTTTTACTCTATTTTTCCGTTTCTGTTTCCCAAAATAGCAGATTTACGTCAATCAATATATTTATTTATATTTAGTATATTATTGAATTCTCTAATAAATTTCTTGTTTAATAACTACTTTGTATTTAATAAAACGGCTATTATAAATGAATACATGTACATGTATTTTATAAATCAACTACCAATTTTTGCTTTAGGTATAATTATGTACTTTGTATTGTATGAACGTAATAATGTGACGGTTAAAACAGGGAAACCTTTGTTAATGCTAAGTGTATTGATACTCATTCAGTTATTTACAAGGACAAATCTTCTGTTTCCCGAGCACATTCTGTTTGGACTATTTTTCGTGGTTTTTAGCGTGTCCCTGAGTTTATATAGAGTGTTTCTTTTTGACAATTTTATAATTAATTACATCGGAAAAATTAGCTTTAGTATGTATCTTATACATTTCGTCGTAATAGGCCACATTCAAAAAATAAAAAGCGGGCTTTTTTTCAATGAAAATAACATATATATATATATAGTCAACTTTGCAGTTGTGCTCTTGCTCACAATAATATTTTCTTCTATCTCTTATAGACTCATAGAACTTCCTTTTCAAAAATTAGGCCGAAACCTAATAAAAAATCAAAGTGTTGCAAAAAAAGCTCAACAAGTTAACGAAAACTGAACGATTTTGATTTCTCTTTGAGAAGGTATATAAGTTTTAACAGTTCGGCCTTACTGACACATAATTAAATCTGTTGGGATACTGTCTATCAGCAATATAGCCAGTTACTCTTCCGCTGACTGAGAGCTGTTACAACGGCGTTACATCACCCCACTTAAAGAGTAAACTGGCCCCATGCAAAAATTTGCTAAATTTTAAGTTTAATCGAGGGCCGGATCAGCCTAACGCGCTGACTGTTGTCGTCAAGATATCTCCCAAACATTGGCCTAGAAAGCGCTGATTAGATCAGCATGTGTGAATTTAAAATGACTAGCTACCGACTTACCACGGCGGCGGGTTTAGCGGTCTTCTTTTTGAAATCACCGCGCGAGAAGTGCTTCTCAATAAGGCAGTAGAGCAGAATGAAAAAATACCGGCTACCCATCTCCTTAATTTTCAATTTTGATTCGCCGTATTTGCGGTTGGTCCAGCTGTTAGGTACTACTTCGTAACTGTAACCGCGTACCATCGCCTTCAACGGTAGCTCAACGGTGAGGTTGAAATGCGGCGACAGGAAGGGCTTGATACCTTCCATCGTTTCGCGGCGGTAAAGTTTGAATGCGTTGGTCGTATCGTCGTAGCGGATACCCATCATGAGCCGGATAATCATGTTGGCTATGCGGTTAACCACTTTTTTCACTGCCGGGTAGTCTACTACACGCCCGCCTTTCTGCCAGCGGGAGCCAAAAACAGCATCAGCGCCTGTCTCCTGCATTTTATGGTAATACTTGACCAAATCCTCTGGGTCATCAGACATGTCGGCCATGAAAACGGCTACGCAGTCGCCCGAGAAGCGTTCGAGGCCATATCGCACAGCATAGCCGAACCCGTTAGGCCCCAGATTGGTGAAGACCACCAGCGAAGGGATCTCCTGTTGCAATTGCTGCAACACGGCCAGGGTATTGTCTTTCGAGTTGTCGTTGGTTACGCAGATCTCGTGGTCAATGCCATGCTTAGCCAGCGTCTGGTATAATGACCGTAGCGTCTGCGAAATAGATTCTTCCTCATTGTAGGCCGGAATGACGACACTGAGTTTCATAGGCTAGTGAATTAAAAAGCAGGTTTCCATTGAGCAGGCACGTCGGGAACGGCCTGCCGGATTTGGTTAATAATCTCGATGGGCAAAGGCCCTAATTTAGCTGCCAAAGCTTGTTTCTGCACCTGATCAACGTTGCGGGCGCCTGGAATAACTGCAGAAACTGCCGAATTAGACAAGCAAAAACGCAACGCTGATACCGACAGACCGCCATCCAGTTTATCTAAAAACTGTAGTTGACGTGAACTGTTTAACAACCAGTTACGGTCGCGGTCGGGCAGATAATGCCGATACTGATCGATGGGAAATACAGGTTCTTCATGCAGGTAACGGCTGCTCAAAAAACCAGACGCCAAGGGTACACGAGCAATGAACCGGTAGGCGTCGGCGCGGGGATCAGCCCAAAGTATATCTTCGGCACGGCGGTCAAGCGCATTGTAGATTACTTCCAGTACCGAGCCGAAGCCAGCCTCCATGACTCGTTTGGCTCCATATACCGACCGTGAACTAACCCCATATGCGCCAATTTTTCCGGCCTGCTTCAATGCCTCATAAGGTTGCGGGTCGTATGTAGCCCAGTCGAAGTTGTCGGGTGGACTATGGAGCAGGAGAACGTCGAGGGTATCTCGCTGAAGACGGCGAAGGCTGGCGTCAACAGCTTCGACCAGGTAAGCCGGGCTGTAATCCTGAACAGACAGCCCCGTGGCATCGCGGCGGTTACCAAACTTGGTACAAACGGTAATGCCCTGCGCCGTTGACTGACGCAGGGCATTACCAACCCAGGTTTCGGACTGACCAGCTCCGTATGAATCGGCGGTGTCGATAAATCGAACACCACCATCAATGGCCGTTATCAGGGTCCTGATGGCCGTACTTTCGTCTATTTCGCCCCAACCGGTGGGTTTGTCGCCCTGATAGTTGGGTCCACCAAACTGCCAGGTGCCAATGCCTAACTGGGCTACTGTTTTTGCGCCATCCGGCTTACTCATGCCGCAACAGAAGACGTAGCAGCCGGTTCGTTGGCCGATTCAAGAATGATTTTACCTTTAATAAGGCTGCGCTGTCCTGGATATTCGGCGAAGAACGCGTTGCGACCATGCATGACACGATCATCGTGGAAGAATACGCATTCACCTTCCTGAAGTTGAAGCGGCATAACAATACCAGCTTCCATAATGCGCGTTTCGAGAAATTTGTGCCAGCGTTCGCACAGATCGAGCACTTCAGCTGAGTTTTCGGTGCGGTCGATGCAGAAGTAGTTCCAGTTGGCCAGATAGCCCTCTGCGTCCTGATCGAGGCACTTACGCACCTTACGGCTCCCCCCTTTTGAGAACACCACATCGGTGCTCATTAACTCGTTGAGCAGGTCATTTTCGCCATCTAACTTCAGGCATTCAACCACCATCTGAAGGTCAATGTACGTAGTGGCACCACCGAGTTTAGCCCGTGAGGCACAGTAGAAGAAGTTGACGGCCACTTCGTCATATAGCTCCACATACGAGTCGTCGGTATGGAGGGGCTGACGAGTGTTACTTGACCGGTAACGATCAGGAATTTCAGGGTTGTATGTAATGTCAATCCACCGGTTTTCGGTCTGTTTTCCCGTTGACATATCTTCGCCGGCGGCGTGAATTTTGCCAATGGTCTCCGACAGTCGGCTGTAGAATTCGTGGACGGGCAGATCGGGCTTAAAGTTGGCCAGGTGCACTACCCGGTTCGACAACACAGCCTGCTTTACCTGCTGAATCGTGTCGTCCAGCGTGGTGTAATCAACTTTAGCGAAGAAATTCATAAGGTCAATGACGTTATTCCGTCAGTTAAAGTAGCGAATAATGTTGTTTTTGTCTGCTATGAAGCCTCACCATTTAGCACCCGGTGCGATTTGATGGCCACTTTACTGTAGCGGCCCACCCATTTGCGCGGCAGTACCTCATCGCGCAACAGGACTTTCAACTCTTCCATCGACGGCTTGGCCATCCGTACGTATTTAGCCAGAAAACGAAGCCGTCCACCAAATTTGTTTCTGTACTGTCGGCTCTTAATCATCAACCGAACAATGCTGGCCAGCTTTTTCCGGTACGATTTATCAAACGCGTAGTCCAGCTCACGATTGATGTTGCTGTACATGGCAAAGCGGTTTCGCAGGAAAACAATGTCGTCCCACTTGTCGGTGAAACTGGTACCGTTATTGTTTTTTCGGTACACCGACATTACCTCAGGCAGGTAGCCGATGTTGCCCTGTTTGGCGTATAGCAACAGCCGGGGAATGTCGCCGCTAACCGAGTCGCTGAACCAGGCAGGATACTCCTTGATCGTGTTCCGGTACATGGTGCTTGACGTAGCCATAAACCAGATGTCATGATCTTCCTCACCAATCAGATCGGCAGCGGTATAAACAGCCTTCATATCAGCACCGTTGAGCGTATGCGGTGGCGACCCGTCTTCGTAGGTGATCAGCGCATTGTGAAATACCATTGAGCACTCCGGGTGGGCATCCAGAAACTCTACCTGCCGCTGCAATTTCTGGTTATCGGTCCAGTAGTCGTCACCGTCCATAAGCGCATAATAGCGCCCTTTGGCATGTTTGAGGGTTTCGAGAAAGTTGATGCCTCCGTTTTTACCCATGTTACGCGGATGCAACACGCCAATAACCCGACCCGGATAGTCGCGCTCGTACTGTTGAATGATGGCGCGGGTACTATCCGTCGAAAAGTCATCGCCCACCAGAATTTCGACCGGGAACGTGGTTTCCTGCGCCAGTACCGAATCAATGGCCTGTCGGATAAACCGCTCCTGGTTATAGGTGATGATGAGAACGCTGATTAAATTCATCTGGTAGAGAGCCATTTTTTGCCATGCACAAATGGCTGATGACCTGATTTAGGCAACCACCTTGTCGGGGTTTGCCACTTTGATCTGTTCTTTCCAACCCTGCGGCTCTTTGTTGTCGGCAGGGGCGCCCCAGGGGTCATAGAAGGGCAGAATCGACACCCAGCGACCACGCGGGTCATCCCAGCTAAAGCGGTCGGCAAAGCTGGATGGACTTACCCAGTGCGGCAGGTCATAGCGAAACAAAATCATATCACCCTGATCCTGAAAGCCTTCGGTTTCAACAATATGGTCATTAATAACGTAACCTGTACCACCTGAGTGGTAGTCTTCGCCGTACTGATTCAGGGCAAGAATCGTACCTACTTTTTGGGGGTTCAGGGGGTGCCAGTGCCGCCCAAAAAAGCTGCCGCCCAGTGGGTAGTGCGTCACCTGGGGGTGAAAGTAAGGCTGCCCTTTTTTGATGCCGAATGATTCGTTGTTGCCCGTCAGGCTATTCCAAAACTGCCGTATAGGGTCGAAAACGGCCAATAGTGTCTGGCGGTGGGCCTCGTCGAGGTCCATGATGGCATCGAAAGTATGGTCATGGAAGAGCTGCGGTGCCTGCTGAATTTTGGCAATGTGCAACCGCTTTTTATGCTGGTTATTGTCGAATGTATCAGCCTCCTCGCTCACAGGCACGGTAGCAGCCCAGGCCCGCGTGGTATCAATTACATCACGCAACATCTGGCCGGGTATGCCCGTGCGGACAATAACGATGTTAGGTTCATTTACTAAACGCATCACTTCGCTGGGGGCTATTTCAGGCACAATTTGCCCGTCAACAAAGCTGGCATCGACGCGGATCAGGTATTTGGCAAGCTCTTTCATAGCAGTGCGTGGCTCTTTATCACAACGGGAGAACGGACAAAGTACCGCCCCACTCCCTGAAAAACCAAACCAAGTTCGTGAAGGGACTGTTCCCAAAATTCGCCAAACGGCTGTGACCACGGCTGTGGTCAGGTTGTTTTACAAACATCCGGCTCACGCTCCGTGCCAATTATGACACGAATCAGGTAGCGAGTTGATTTTTCGAGCTACTGGCCTTTTACCCCCGCATAAAGCGAATCAGAGCAATCTCAACCAACACAAAGCCCAAGGCAGCGATAAGAAAATAGGGCCAGAGGTTGGTGCCAAGATTATCCTTCTCTAGTTCACGCACGAAATCACCATCCTTTAAATCGTCGAAGACGGCTACGTTAGGCTGGTTGGCAAAGGCTTGACGGAGTTCGGCGGGGGTATAAAAAGCCATTTGTGATTCGGCGCGACCACTATTGATAGCCAACAGCCGTTCGGTTTGGGCGTTGCCGTTGGCCGTGGTCCGTTGCAATTCATAATAGCCAGCGTCGAGCGACTGACCGGCATTAAGTTGATTGTTTTTAGGCAACTCTAGAATAAGCTGGCTACCCACTACCCGTTGTACAGGTATAATCTCCAGCTTATTATGCTTCAGCCGATAAACCGCCTTATCCGACGCCTGCCCGGCATCGATCCGGATTGGAAACGTCAACACGCTTTCGTCAAACGTGTAGGCTGTACGTTGGGGGCGCACACTGAGGGCCGCCATTTTGTACATCACCGGCACAAAGAGGGCATGCTGCGCCAGATTGCCGTAGCTCTCCAGCAACGGGCTGCCCAGTATGTACAGTTGTCCGGTACCAGTACCAACCCTGGCTCCACCCCGCACCGGCAACTGGGTTAAAAAGGGCTGACCACTACGCAGGCTCAACAGCCGTTCGCCGCCAGTCCACTGCCAAACGGGGGCTGCAGAGGGCATATTGAGTGCCTCCTGCTGGAAATTTTGCTGGAACACATCGACAAAAAACGGGTTGCGACGGTCAGGGTCAGCTACGGGTAAGGGCGTAGCATTGGACTGCACCTGCACCGACCCGGTACCCAGGCTACTGAGAAACGGACTATAACTGGCAGCGTCGGGTTGCGATGGAGGAATCACAAGCAAACTTCCCCCCTGCCGGGTGTATTGTTCCAGTTCAGTGCGGAGTGTACCGCCTACAACACTCACCCCTTCCAGCACTACCAGATCAATGCCTTTCAGCTGACCCACGTCGAAATTCTGAGCCGAAAATTGGCGAAAATTGAACAGGCTGTCATTGTCGAAAACGGCCTTTACGTAATCGGTGGGGCTTTTCTGACCGAATAGATGTACGATTCGAATGGGTGGCGAAGCCTCGATGACAAAGTAATATTCATTGTCGAAGGTGATCGGGAAATCGTCAAATACCACCCTTCCCCGATGGAAACCGCTCTTAGTCACGTTGATCGTCATCAGCACATCGCCGGTACCATTTGCCGGAATGCTCACCGAGGCCGTAGAGGCCTGAATATCATCAAGGTAAAGTTTGACGGGCAGGTTGCGGACGCCTTCGCGGCCACTGTTGCGCAGCCGAACATGCAGGCTGTTGTTCTGCATTTCGCGCACAAACGGTGTGCTAAGCCAAACTGAATCGACGGCCACATTACGCAACGCCGAGGCATTGAGCGGAGCCAGAAAAAGTTGATCCGTAGTATCGATTTTTAAACGAGACAAATCGCCGACGGTACTTTTCTGAAAATCGGAAAACCAGAATAGCTGGTGTTTACCCGCACGTCCGTCGCCGGCCAGCAGGTTGCGTTGCCGCCGGTATACGCTCTCCAACGACCGGGGCGTTTGGGCAAGCCGGATAGACCGAACCCGGTCGCGAATAGCCTCGGCAGTACCGGATTGCTGTTCGTCGGCCGAAAAATCGTTGGTCAGCAGGTGCAGATCAGTGGCGTTGCGAAAGAGTGTAAGCAGTTCATCGAGCTTACCTGTGGCCATGTCGATGTAGCGCCGGTTGGCCGCCGACTCATTCTGCATGCTATACGAATTGTCGACGTAGAAACTAACTATTCCCTGCGGCGACAGGCCCAGGCGACTTTTGGAAGGCAAAAACGGTTGCGCAAAGGCCAATACCAGACACGCCAGAAACAGGCACCGCGCTGCCAGAATAAGCCAATGCCGCAGCCGCCGAAACGACCGGGTGGTGGTTTGTACCGTCTGCAACAGGGCAACGTTGGTGAAGAAGACCCGACGCGTGCGCCGAAAGTTGAATAAGTGAATGGCTACCGGCACCGAGAGGGCGAGCAATCCCCACAAAAAAGACGGATACAGAAAACTCATGAACGAGTAACGCTTGGTAGCCCGAATTTAGGCGAATTACGACGAATGGTCACTGATGATAACCCAGCGGCCCGCCATTTTGCGCCATAGCAAGGTAAAATGCCCTCCCACATCGCCAATCTGCGGACGGGTGAGGTGCCACTTACCAATTACGTATGCCACATTAGGCCCCGGGAATTCTGTTTTCAGGATTGTGAATGCCAACGTACCCATCGACGCCCGGTCGGGGTACCGTTTTCTGTAATTAGCCAGGGTGGGCTGGTAACCATACGTGATGCCGCCTTTACCTACAAACGTGAGTGAATCGGAAGGCCAGTAGCCAACCATAAACTGCTCCACACGCCCGGCGTTCCAGTCGGCGTTCTGGCGTTTCAGAATGCCCAGAATAGCTTTACGATCAGCGGCGGTTTGTGCGTTGGCTGTGCCAGCCAGCGTGAGGAAGGTGAGTAGCAACAGGATATGTCTCATTTTTGGGCGAACTTCGTGTTATGAAACGGTTACGTGATTTTTACCGGGAATATAAGCCTTACGTCTTCTCTGACGGCTGGTATTATGTTTTCATTGTCGTGTTCATTGCCCTTCTGTTCCTCTTTTTCGCCTAAGTTGATGCCCAAAACCGACCTTCTGGTAATCATCAATCCGCTGTCGGGGACGATGCCGCTAGCGCAAAAAGAGAGCCTCCGCCTGTTTATCGCTACTGAAGCCCAGCGGCAGGGATTCCAGCCCGAACTTATCATGACCACCCATGCGGGCCATGCTACCGAATTGGCCGCGCAAGCTGCCCAAACGGGTATTCGGCGGGTGCTGGTTGTAGGCGGCGACGGCACAATCAACGAAGCGGCGCGGGCGTTGCGCAAAACAGCAACGGCGCTGGGCATTATACCGATGGGGTCGGGCAATGGGCTGGCGCGGCACATGGGGTTGCCCATGAACCCGCAAAAAGCTACCCAACGCGCACTTTCGGGCAAACCTGTACTCATTGATAGCGGCGAGATCAACGACCTACCTTTCTTTTGCACGGCTGGCCTAGGGTTCGAAGCCTACGTGGCTCACGAATTTGCCAACCAACCTACCCGGGGTTTGCAGACCTACGTGAAAACGGCTTACCGGGCCTTCTGGAGCTACAAACCGGCCAGTTATCTAGTTGATGGACAAGAGACCGGGCCGCTGTTTTCACTAACGATTGCCAATGCAGCACAGTTTGGTAACAACGCCTGGATTGCTCCACTCGCCAACATCGCCGATGGACAGCTGGACCTCTGCCAGATCAGGCCTTTCCCGGCCCGGATGGCGGGATTAATTGGCTGGCGACTTTTCAACAAATCATTAAACACGTCGGCCTATTGGCAAAGTCAGCGGTTGCAGCAGACCACCATCGAAAGCGATGCCCCTCTCCTGGCCCACGCCGACGGTGAACCTATACTATTAGCCGGCAACACCTGCACGGTGCGGGTGCTGCCGGGGAGTTTATCGGTGTTACTCTAAGCCTCCTTCATTCAATGAGCAAGAAAAACTACACGGGGATTGTTTACTCAACGAATCCCGATCACGAATACCAAAGCAACAACGAACCGGAAGCCCACACGCTACCCCCTCAGCAGCAGCAACTTAAAGTATGGTTAGAGCGGCGGAGCGGCGGCAAAGTTGTGACTGCCATACGGGGGTTTGTAGGTACTGAAGCTGATTTAGCGGAGCTGGGTAAAGCCCTCAAGAATGCCTGCGGCACGGGTGGCACCGTTAAAGACGGCGAGGTACAAATTCAGGGAGATCACCGCGATAAAGTTCTGACGTTTCTGACCGGCAAGAAGTACGGAGCCAAAAAAGCGGGGGGATAAAAGGGGGTGAGGAGCGCTGGGTGATAAATGGTAAGTGATGAGTTTGGTTACGTCAGCCAATTACTTTAGCGTAAGCAAACTCATCACTTACCATTTATCACTCAGCACTCCTCATTCCCTTTTATCCTCACGTCTGCTTCGAGCATTGAGTTGGCCTGACCGGTGAAGGTACCGCTGACAGGGGCGGTGAGTTCGGCGCGGGCTGAAGAAGCTAAGAAAACATGCTTATTGACCACAACCGTGTTTTCGGTGGGGTCGAAGCCACGCCAACCCGCACCAGGGAGGTAGACCTCAGCCCAGGCGTGGAGTTGATGCTCCTGCTGGGCGGAGCCAAAGAGGTAGCCACTCACAAAGCGAGCAGCAAGGCCCAGGCTCCGGCAGGCGGCCATGTAGAGCGTAGTGTAGTCGCGGCACGAACCACAACGGTCAAGCAGGGTTTGTTCGGGTAAGAGCGGAGCACCCTCTTCGCGGACCACATAGACAAACTGCCGGATGGTGTCGCTCAGGGCCAGCAGGAACGGTACCGTTTGCCACGACACGTCCGTGGCGATCTGCCGCGCCCAGGCTTCTACGGCATTTGTTACGCCGTCGCGCACCAGATAGGGCGTGAGCAATGGACGCAGATCAGCCGCATAATTAAACGGAACGCGCTGTGTGTCAAACGGAAACAAGACAAAATCCAGCGAGTTAAATGGGTCCGAATCGACAGTTAGTTCGGCTGTAATGGTCAGGTGGTCAGTTGGCCCGGCGAAGTAGATGATCTGCTGCACATTACCTTCCACGTCCACATTCCGCACCACCTTAGAGGGCATCGGGTCAATCTGCAAATCGTACTGTTGCAAGCGCTGATAGGGGTATGTACGTGGGTACAGGTACACCATGTGCGGATTAAGCACAACGGGCTGGTCGTACCGGTACCGCAACTGATGCCAAACGGAGAGGTGCATGAGGGTATGTTTAACGTCTAAAATTTAATGTTATGCTGCCTGCGGAATAGCCATTTTACGACTTAGGTTGAGCATTTTAACGTTAGACTTTAAACGTTGGACTTTAAACTCATTTTATCAAAAATGGGATCCATCCAATAGGTGGGCAGGCGGCGAACGGAATTGTTGAGCAGGGCACTCCACTGATGCGATATTTCATCCATGTCCTCTTTCTCCAACCGGTGTTCGGTCATGTGAAACGAGTCTTTGTTATAGATCACCACGTCGAGAGGGTAGTCTACGTCATTGGCACTGACGCGGGTAGCATCGAAAGCCAGGAAACCAATTTTCAGGGCTTCCTGCAAAGTGGATTCATACGTTAGGTTTCTGAATAACAACGGTTTACCATAATTCGCATTACCGATTATTTTAAACAACGATCCTGAATCGACTTCTACCCAGTTGCCTTCCGGATAGAGCAGAAAGAGCTTATGTTCGTCGTCGTCCTGTAATTGCCCACCCACAATAGCGTGCAGATTGAAACTCATCCCTGCCGCCAGAATAGACGCTTTATCTTCAGCAGCCACGCGCTTCACCTGCTCGCCAAACGCATTTACGGCTTTGTACAGCTTGTTGAAACTCTGGTCCTGTTCGGCCAGCACTTCGCGGAAATACGTGATGGCTTTATCCCGGACCGAGCGAAGGCCCGACGTCATAATGAACAGCGAATGGTTCTTGACTTCATGGACGGTGATTTTCCGGTTTGTTGATACTTCAGTGCCTGAGGTCAGGCGGGTATCGGCAATGGCAACTAGTCCGGACTTCACTTTGATACCTAAGCAATAGGTCATTGGCAGCGGAAATTAGTAAAACGTACAGTGGACAAAGATAGGCAGCAGGGCGGGGTTAATCTTGTTCTGCCTCCGGCCCTCCCAGGCGAGAACGCAGGGCGAAGAGATCGAACCGACGGTGGCCCAATTCCTTTTCCATATCGCTCAGTTCAATGCGCAACGCGTTGATAGAAATGGATATTTCCCAGACGGAAATCAGCAGTGCAGCGATTTGCAGCAACAGCGCAAAGCCAAACAAATACCTGGCAATGAGCTGGTTATTCTGGAAGATAGCAAACATGCAGATTGCACTAAGCAACAGGCTAAGCACGGCCAGCACCTGGATATTGCGAATAAGCCGGAGCCGCTGGTGCAGGTTCTTGATCTGATTTACGTACACATCTTCGGGGTTGGTTCTAAACTTGTCGTGCAGGTCACGAATGAGACTGGAAATAGCCAAAAACCGGTTGGTGAAGGCAATCATCAACAGCGAAACCGTTGAGAACAGTAAGGCCGGCGTACTGATGGTGAGTTCCATATTGCTTCAGTTTAGTGTGTTCGTGAAGGGGTTTTCTGTCTTCAGTTACTTCGCGCTGTAGATGGCAAACGCCCTCATGAACAGACTACACCATAAACCCCCTGCCCTGTTGCGTAGTTCGGAAAGGGTATCGGTTGGGAAGGTCGTAACTTGCAACAAAATAGAACCTGCCTCCGCAACTTGCTTCCTCATGGCCGAGAAACGTAACCCCGCACTCATTTTCATTTTCATCACCATCCTTGTCGATTGTATCGGCATTGGCCTGATTGTGCCGGTGGTGCCCAAACTTATTGAAGAACTCACGGGCGAAGGCCTCAGCGCGGCAGCACAATATGGCGGCTGGCTCACATTTGCCTATGCCGCCATGCAGTTTTTGTTTGCCCCTGTCATGGGTGGCCTCAGTGACCAATATGGCCGCCGCCCGGTGTTGCTGCTGTCTTTATTCGGTCTGGGTGTCGACTTCTTTGTCTCTGCCTTTACTCCCACCATCACCTGGTTGTTTGTGGTCCGGGTGTTTGCGGGTATGTGTGGGGCCAGTTTCACCACCGCCAGTGCCTATATCGCCGATATCAGTACTCCCGAAAAACGGGCACAGAATTTCGGGCTGGTTGGCGCGGCCTTCGGACTAGGGTTTATCATTGGTCCCAGCATGGGTGGCCTGCTGAGCAGCTACGGCACGCGGGCACCGTTTCTGGCGGCGGCAGCCTTATCACTCTGCAATTGCCTCTACGGCTACTTCGTCCTGCCCGAATCCCTGTCTCTCGACAATCGCCGCCCCTTCGACTGGCGGCGGGCCAATGCCATTGGTTCGTTTAAAGCGCTCCAGCGCTATAAATCGCTGGTTGGGTTGATTGCTGCGCTGGCATTTCTATACATCGCCGGACAGGTTATGCAGTCCGTTTGGGGGTATTTTACCATGCTCCGCTACGGATGGGATACAAAGCTGGTAGGCATTTCGCTGGCCCTAGTAGGACTAGCCGTGGCCATTGTGCAGGGCGGACTTATCCGAATCATTATTCCAAAGATTGGACAGAAGCGAGCTGTATTTCTGGGCATGATCGTATATGTGTTTGCCTTTATTGGCTTCACTTTCGCCAGCAAAGGCTGGATGGCACTGGCTTTGATTGCGCCCTACGCTTTTGCGGGCATCACGGGTCCGGCTATTCAGGGCATTATTTCGGGGCAGGTGCCTCCTAACGAGCAGGGCGAGTTACAGGGGGCACTAACCAGCCTGATGAGCCTGACCGCCATTTTCAGCCCAGTGCTGATGACCAATCTGTTTGCCTATTTTACCAGGCCCGGCGCACCCATCTATTTTCCCGGTGCGCCCTACCTGGCAGGCGGCGTATTCACCATCATCGCCATTATCATCACCGCGTCGGCCCTGAAAACCTACGTGCAGCCGGCAGTAGTGCCCGTGGTGAAGGAGGAAGCGTAGGGATTTGGGATTGTGGATTTGGGATTTCGGATCGGGCTAACGCAAGCGTACTCATGCGTTAGCCCGATCCGAAATCCCAAATCCACAATCCCAAATCCCTTTCACTCATACATTCTTGGCCAGCGGCGCATGCTCCAGAGCAGAATGCGGTCAGCGAGGTGGGGGAAGTAGCGGCTCATGAACGCATTGAGGCGGCCCGTGCCGGTGAGTACCGTGATCTGGCGGCGTTGACGAATGTGACGGGCAATGCGTTGCGCTACCTGGGGCTGGGTCATCTGCAGATTAGGTGGCCGGTGAGCAATGGGTACGGGCTGACCGCCCGCATCAAAAACACGTTTATCAGGGTCGTTTCGGGTAAAACCAATGTGCACCACGCCAATGTGCATGCCGGTGTCGTGCCACTCCAGCCGCAGGGTGTGGGCCAGGTTGCTCACGGCGGCTTTTCCGGCGCAATAGGCTGATCCACTGGGTAATCCATTCAGTGCCGACACCGATGAGATAAACGTAACTGACCCCCGCGAGGCCTTCAGATAGGGCAACGCAGCCTTAAGCGGATACACCGTACCGTAGATATTACTGTCGCAAACAGTGCGAAACACGTCGATGTCAAGGTCGTTGAAATAGGCCCGCATGGATACGCTGGCGTTGGTAATTAGCCCGTCGAGTCGCCCGAAGGCCAGCATTGTAGTGTCGACCAGTCGCTGGCAATCGTCCCAGTTAGTAACGTCAGCAACGCAGGTATCGACCAGCAACCCCTCTTCAGCAAACAGCCGATGAGTTTCCAGAAGCCGGTCGGGGCGCAGACCATTGAGCATCACTGCCGCCCCCTGTCGGGCTAACTCACGAGCTGTTTCACGACCAATGCCTGATTCTGAACCAGTTACCAGAAAAACTTTTCCGGTGAATGGTTGTGTCGATGTTGATTCGGAAATCTGAGTCGGCTGGTGGGTAGATGGGGTATTTATCTTGTTAACGTAAGTATCCATTCGCTAAAAACCAGTCGTAGGCATCCTGAATAGCCTCCCGAATGGGTGTTTGGGGTAAGTTAAGTTCGCGCACCGCCTTTTCCGATGAAAAATAATGACCGTCGTTGGCAATCATTGCCATAGGCACATTTACGGTGGGAACGCGACCACGGATGTTAGCCAGCCAGTCACTAAACTGGGCATAGAGCCGGGCTGCCGCTGGTGGTAGCAGAAAGCGAGGTGGTGATACTCCAGCTACATTCGCCATGAGTGTAAAGGCTTCCTGATACGTTAAGTTCTCATTGCCCAAAATATAGGATTCGCCTAACCGGCCCATAGTAAGGGCATTGACGGTAGCAATGGCCGCGTCGCGCACGTGGACGTAGTTTTTACCACCCGCCGGGTAACCGGGCAATTGCTTTTTAGCCACCGCCAGCAGCATCGCTCCCGACGTAGGTTTGCTATCCAGCGGGCCGAGCAAAAACGTGGGATGAACCATAATAGCAGCCACTTCATCGCGGTAAGCAGCCTGGCGAACCAGGTCGGTAGCGGCCACTTTGCTGTCCATATAGTCAACTCCGTAAACTGCCCCTGAATAGGGCGTCAATTCGTTACCGGGCTGCTCTTTCGTGCCAAAACCAAACACGTTGGCCGTTCCAACGTAAACCAACCGTTTAAGATCAGCCTGTTTTATAGCTGCCAGCACATTCTCAGTACCGGTCTTGTTTACCGCCCATACCTGTGGGTTTCGGGCTGGATTCACCTGGGCCAGCGCTGCCGCATGAATTACTGCTTTGCAGCCGATTGACGCCCGCAATACGTCAGCAGGGTGTAGTAAATCACCTTCCACGATCTCGATGGGCAAGTCGGGCAGGGTTTTTCGGTTGCTGCCGGGCCGCACCAACGCCCGCACAACATACCGCCGGTTGAGCAGCTCGCGGGCAATGTGGCTACCCAAAAACCCGTTAGCGCCGGTTAGGAGTATCGTTGTTGGCATCTGAAGGTAGTTTAGAGTTTTCCGTTTGCTGTTGCTACGCGCGGTAGGTTGCTGACGCATGGCCCTTCGACAAGCTCAGGGTGACAGGCAACTAGAATCAAGTACCTGAACTGCATTAGATGGCCTGTCACCCTGAGCTTGTCGAAGGGCCTAGAGCGCGTAGCTCACCACAGCGCGTAGCAACAGAAGACAGCAAACGGAAAACTAAATCGTGTTTCCCCGCAGAAAATCGCCGATGGCCATACGGCGTTTACCTTCAGCTTGTAATTCAGTAATAGACAGCCAGCCATCTTCGGCGCGGACCAGGAGCTTGGTTTTGTGATCGGTGAAGGCTTGTCCCGGCTCGGCGGGCATGGGACTTTCGTTAGCAATAGCGGCAGCGTAGATTTTGTATGTTTTGCCGTTGATCACCGTCCACGCGGTTGGGTAGGGTGATAGTCCACGCACAAAATTGCGGATGTTGTGGGCGGGCTGGTTCCAGTTGATTTCGGTGGTGTCCCGGTGGAGTTTAGGGGCTGGTTTTAGCTCGGCACTTTCAGGCTGTGGAGTGCGTGGATACTGTCCCGCTTCGATGGCCTCAACCGTTTTCAGCACCAGCCCCGCACCCAACTCCATCAACCGGTCGTGCAACGTCCCGGCGGTATCGTCGGGGTGGATGGGCTCGGTTTCCTGGAAAATCATCTGCCCGGTATCGATCTCTTTTTCGATGAAAAAAGTGGTCACACCCGTCTCGATTTCGCCGTTGATGATCGCCCAGTTGATCGGTGCGGCCCCCCGGTATTGCGGCAGCTTAGACCCATGCAGATTAAAGGTCCCCACACGCGGCATGGCCCAGACCACTTCGGGCAACATCCGAAAAGCCACCACTACCTGCAAATCAGCTTCAAAACTGGCTAATTCGGTTAAAAAAGCCGGATCGCGCAGCTTTTCGGGTTGCAACACGGGGATGCCTGCGGCCACGGCGGCCTGTTTCACCGGCGAGGCCGTCAGTGTGAGGCCCCGACCCGAAGGCCGGTTAGGAGCGGTTACTACAGCTACTACATGGCAGCCACCCTGAAGCAGTTTCCGGAGCGATGCCACTGCAAAATCGGGGGTGCCCATAAAGATGATACGTAGCTGACTGTTCATGCGTATGGTAGTTGTTTTAAGGTAACTGGTTTAGGTTGGCCATTCGCTCAGAGGGCTGCGCGGGCATTGACAAAAGCTCATCGAAAGTTGTACATTTGTCTATACACCATCCGATCACATGCGAAAACGGACTGTTAACACCATGATTCGTCGGTCATCCTGACTGGGCTGCAAAACAAACTAAATTGCTTGCAGAACGGCTGGTGTGCCGTTCTTTTTTTATGCCCCAGCCGTACATCAAATTCCTGACACCAACTCAATATGTCGAAGATTAATTATTACACCGAAGAGGGCCTCGCGCGCCTCAAGGCCGAATTGAACGAGCTTAAAACCAAAGGTCGTACTGCCATTGCCCACCAGATTGCCGAGGCCCGCGACAAAGGTGACCTGAGCGAAAACGCCGAATATGACGCCGCCAAAGACGCCCAGGGTTTGCACGAACTGAAAATTTCGAAACTGGAAGAAGTCGTTGCCAATGCCCGCCTGCTCGACGAGTCATCTATCGACACGTCGCAGGTATCAGTGTTGTCGAAGGTGAAGATTAAAAATAAGAAAACCGGTATGGAGGTAACCTACACGCTGGTGTCTGAAGAAGAGGCCGACCTGAAGATGGGCCGTATCTCGGTAGGTTCACCTATCGGTAAGGGCTTGCTGGGCAAGAAAGTAGGCGATTCCGCCGAAATCACGATTCCCGCCGGAAAAATCGAATTCGAAGTACTGGAGATAAGCCGGTAGTAGGGGCGGCCCCTCGTGGCCGCCCACTCTCGGACACGTCAGTGGCCGCCCGCTTTCGTACGCAAAATGAGGCATTGCTAAAACAGTAGCAATGCCTCATTTTGTTGGTTACTGACGATCAGGCAACAGGCAGTTCATTGCTTACGCGTGCCGGGCGGCCACTATGGGCCGCCCCTACTTGTCATACACGACAAAATCGAACGCTGTTTCGTGGCGGTCGTCGGCGGGGTGATGCTGGCGGGAAGTTTCGTGCCAGATGGTGCGGTCGAATTCCGGAAAACGAGTATCGCCGTCATAGGCTTTTTGTACTTCGGTCAGGTAAATCCGATCAGCCACGGGTAGGGCGAGGGTGTAAATTTCCGCCCCGCCAATGACAAAAATTTCGGCTGTCCCTTCCCCGGTCTGTTCGGCCTTTGCTTCAATAAGCCGGGCCACATCCAGCGCGGCCTCCAATGAGGGAACTACGGTGATGCCCCCGGCCCGGAAATCGGCCTGCCGGGTAATGACGATGTTGGTCCGTTTGGGTAGCGGTTTCCCCAGCGCCTCAAACGATTTCCGACCCATGACGATAACGTGGCCACCTGTTTTCTGCTTGAAATAAGCAAAATCGTCGGGCAAGTGCCAGGGCAGATCGTTGTCTTTTCCGATTACCCGATTCTGCGCCATCGCGGCTATAAGGCTGATTTTCATATGTTTTATGTAAATAATGAACAATGAATAATGTACAATGAACAATGGCTTCGCGCTGGAATGGTCAAGCCGCATCGGCGGACCGGCGAAGCCATTGTTCATTGTACATTATTCATTGTTCATTATTTCCCCCTCCGCCGCTCCATCAGTTCGCGGCAGGTGGTGAGGATAATACCTTCTTTTTGAATGTACGCTTTCAGCGTTGGATCGAGCATCGCAAGCAGATCGCCATGGCGGGTAGGGCCGGAGTTACTGATCTGCGCAAAGTTGGCCGACGGTTCGGTACAGTGCATGATCACGTAGGTCAGGCCGGGCTGGGCGCGGTTCAGCAGGTCGATGAATTTCTCGGTCTTCATCTTCCGCAGGGCGGTGGGGTCAGTGCCGTTGTTAGGTAGCGTCCAGCCGTAGCTACTGCCGTCGAGGTCATCGAAAACGGGCAATCCGGCATTCCAGAGCTGTTTCCCCACCTGCCGGGCCAGTTGCCGCTGACTGTCGGGCAGTTTCATGTCGGCCGACACCAGCGCCGCATGCCCACCCGGAAACAGGGCCGGGATCTTTTCTTCGATGGCCACTTTCACGTAGCGCATCAGAAATTTGACCTGAAACAACGTACCCATGTGCGAATCCATATGGGTAGGCTCCACGCCAAACGCCCGGAACCGGGCAATCTGCGCCCGCATTTCGGCTTCTACTTCGTCGGGGCTGGCGTGGGCAACGGTTTCGGCAACGGACGGCCAAAACGCCCCCTGCGCATCAATCAGACCTTTGCCAGCGGGCTGCCCAATCAGCGGCGACCAGCGGTAGCTGGGCCATTCGCTGGTCATGGTCAGGTGAATACCCACGTCGAGTTTGGGGTGGGCTTTCACGTAGGTCATAAACTGAGGCACCCACGCGCAGGGCATCATCACGCTCGTAGAGTTAGCGATGCCTTCCTCGGTGGCCCGTATGGCACCCCGGTTCGATTCGTAGCTCATGCCCGCATCGTCGACGTGGAGCACAATCACTTTTTTGCCTCGCGGGAAGCCCAGCCGCTCAGCGTATGTCGTGTCTTGAGCAAAAGTGGGCATAGTGATGAAGAAAGAGAGGGCTAGAAAAAGGCAAGTTGATTTCATAGATGCTTTATTAAATCTTCTTGTGTACAGGTTTGATTTACCCAAACACCAAACAACTCGGATGGATTAATCTGGCTATTTTTTTGAAGGATGGTTCTCAACTCATCCAAACTAGCTGACAATGAAATTTTCGGAAAAAGTCTACTTTCACTCAGCCAGCTAATGAGTTGGTTCATTTCTTCAGGATCATCCGTTTGTATAGTGGTTTTCATAATGTCTTATTGAACCTTGGACATTGAACAGTAAACGCTATCTAGCCAGCTTGCTTTTGCGGTAGCCGTAGGAGAAATAGATGGCCAAGCCGATGATGAGCCAGATACCAAATATTTGCCAGTTACTGGCACCGAGTTCAGTCATCAGGTACAGGTTTGTTAATACGCCGATGACAGGCAACAGCGAGAAATTGTAGCGGAATCCCTGCACCGCCAACACCAGCCAGATAGCCCAAAAAACGATCAACAGGGGCTTTTCGTTGGCCATTTCAGCAATGTGCAGCCCGTGCGCATAAGCAAACGCTACGACAAAGGCAACGCCGATGATGTACTTGCCGTTGATGTAGGGCACCTTAAACTTCGACTGAGCCGTGAGGCCTTTGGCGTCTAGAAACAGGATTCCGCCGCAGACCATGATAAACGCGAAGAACGTACCTACGCTGGTGAGGTCTACGAAGAATTTCAGGTCCATAAACAACGACGGCAGGGCCACCAGAAAACCCGTCACGATAGTTGCAAAGGAAGGCGTTTTGTATTTGGGGTGAATCGTGGAGAAACGTTTCCAGAGCAGGCCATCGCGGCTCATGGTCATCCAGATGCGGGGCTGCCCAAGCTGGTACACCAGCAGTGCGCTCGTGATGGCCACCACCGCACTGACCGAGATAACGCCTGCCACAAAATCCAGGTTTACTTTCTGAAACACATAGGCCAGCGGGTCACTCACCCCTAACTCCTTATAATTCACCATGCCCGTGAGCACAAGGGTGATTAATACGTATAATACGGTGCAGATAGCCAGACAATAGAGCATGGCGCGGGGCAGGTCGCGCTGGGGGTTTTTGCACTCCTCGGCAGTGGTGGAAATGGAGTCGAAACCGATGAAGGCGAAGAACACCGACGCCACGCCGCTGAGTACGCCCGCCATGCCATTGGGGGCAAACGGACTCCAGTTGGCGGGTTTCACGTAGAACGCTCCCACGCCAATGACCAGTCCAATCACGGCTAGTTTCAGCACCACTAAAATATTACTCGCCGTGCGCGATTCTTTGATGCCCACATACACCAGCGCCGTAATGAGCACCGTAATGGCCCCGGCGGGCAGGTTGGCAATAAGGTGCAGGCCACCCATGGTAGGCGCATCAGCCCAGGCTTTAGCCAGCAGTTGCGTGTTTTCGGGCAGGGTGCTGAGGGCGGTGCCTGCCTGCTTCGTTTGTTGCACTAACTCCCAGGCGCGGTGGGCCGACCCGTAGTCGGTGGCAAAGTATTTGGGGAACGTGATACCAAACCCACTCAGCATCGACGTGAAGTATTCGGACCACGAAATGGCCACCACCATGTTGGAAACGGCATATTCGAGGATGAGCGCCCAGCCGATGACCCAGGCAAAAATTTCGCCGAAGGCCACATAGGCGTAGGTATAGGCACTGCCGCTGACGGGTACCGTAGAGGCAAACTGCGCGTAGCTGAGGGCTGTAAACACGCAGGCGACAGCCGTAAACACAAACAGCAGCGACACCGCCGGACCCCCATTATAACTCGCCAGGCCAATGGTACTGAAAATACCCGCTCCAATAATGGCCGCAATACCGAATGATGTCAGGTCACGCACACCCAGCGTTTTTACGAGCTTGCTGGATTCGCCAGTGGCGGCATCGTCGAGAATTTGGGATACGGTCTTTTTACGGAAAAGAGAATCGCTCATGAAACGGGAAGGTGGGTGACTACCGACTTTTTTTGACAATGAATCGTTAAAAATAGGTAGAGTTTGCGGTTTTTTGCCCCTCGTCCACACGCACTTTCTCCACAGTCAGACCAACAGCGGGGTCACTTCCGCCCATCCAATATATGTCTATTCAGGTACAAGCGCTGAGTAAAACCTATGAAGCACAGCGGGCCGTCGATGCCATTTCTTTCGTGGTGCAGCCGGGCGAGATCGTGGGTTTTCTGGGACCAAATGGCGCAGGCAAATCGACTACGATGAAAATGCTGACGGGCTACCTCACGCCCAGCAGCGGCACGGCCACCGTGGCAGGTCACGATATCCTGACCGATCCCATGGCCGTGCGCCGGAGCGTAGGTTACCTGCCCGAACATAACCCGCTTTACCTGGATATGTACGTGACTGAGTTTTTGCAATTTGCCGGGTCACTACACGGCATGGGAGGGCGAACACTCACGCAGCGCATCAACGACGTAGTTGATCTGGTAGGTCTTGGAACCGAACGGAATAAACGCATCGGGCAACTCTCCAAAGGCTACCGGCAGCGGGTGGGGCTGGCGCAGGCATTTCTGCACAATCCGCCCGTACTTATTCTCGACGAACCCACTACGGGACTGGACCCCAATCAGTTAGCCGACATTCGGGCGGTGATCCGGGAAGTGGGTAAGGATAAAACGGTGCTGTTTTCCACGCACATCATGCAGGAAGTAGAAGCCCTCTGCGACCGGGTAGTGATTATCAACAAAGGGCAACTAGTCGCTAACAGTTCGCTGGCCGAACTCCGTACTCAACAGGCCGGGGAGCTTACCCTTCTGGCCGAGTTTGAAACCGACCTGCCCAATTCATCTATCCTGACTACGCTACCCGGTATTACGTCGGTAACGCCTGTTGGCTCAGGGCAATACCGCCTTACTGCACTGCCCAACACCGACATCCGTGCCGCGCTATTCCGCCTCGCCGCCGACAAAGGCCTGACCCTCATTGGTTTGCGCCAGCAGGAAGCCTCATTGGAAGCGTTGTTTAAGGAGTTGACGCAGTAGCTGTCTGACGGAGCGATTTGCTCCGTTCTACTGAAACGAACGGAGCAAATCGCTCCGTCAGACAACACCCAAATAATAGTGCGCAATAAAACTGGTTTTGGGCGTAACGCGGTGAATACCCTGTTTGCCTTCGATGGGCATGGGGCGGTTGGCGGTATCGGCCACACCGAGCCAGGGTTCGATGCAGACAAAGGGCGCACCGGGCTTGGCCCAAAGGCCCAGATAAGGAAACATGCCGAATTCGAGGGTGATGCGGTGGTCGTTTTTGCGACTGCACAAACTCACTTTGCGCGATTTCAGGCTCAGCAGTACCAGCGCGTCATTATCGAACAGATTAGGGGTCAGGTTCAGTTGGCGTTCTTCCAAATGAATACGCCCCTTTTCGCCCGAAAGTAGCCCGTCGGGACCCAGCAGGCTGGTTTCCAGGGACCCGTCTCGATCAAACTCAATGTAGTAATCGGTGTAGTCTTCGCCGGGGGCAAAAGGCACGTTGAACGCCGGGTGCGCCCCCAGCGACAAAAACATGTTGGTCTCCGACAGGTTGCGTACCTTATATTCAATGATCACATCCGGCCCGTCGAGTTCATAGATGATTTCAAAAATAAAATCGTAAGGATACATCGCCTTTGTTTCGGGCGACGACCGTAGTTCAAAGGAGGCGTAGGTAGGCGTGCATTCGGTATTGATAAACTCCGAGTTTCGGGCGAAACCGTGCCGCTTCATAGGATAAGCCTGCCCATCGACAACAATTTGGTCATTAGTCTGCCCGCCCACCACCGGAAACAGATTAGGCGCGTGCCAGGGCCAGATAGCCGGGTCGCCCTGCCAGAGGTGTTCGGTCTGCGTGGCCAGGTTTATCAGCGAGGTCATCTCAGCACCCTGATGATTAATGACTAAACGGATGTGTTCATTCTTAAGAACTTGTTTCATAACGAAGGGCCTAAGCGGGGTTTTGGTACCTGTTTATCGGTTAACTGTACAAAATATGGTTAGTTTTTATAACATTGCCCCTAGGCAACCGTTTATGGCTTAACCTGCTAAAAGACAGCCTCCCAAAAAGAAACGGAGCAACGTATTGCGAAAGCAAATTTTTATACTTTTGCAGCCTCGAAAAAAAGACATTTAATCAGATCTGAGTCTACTATGTACTGGACACTTGAATTAGCATCCTACCTCGAAGATGCCCCTTGGCCCGCCACCAAAGATGAACTAATTGACTTTTCTGTCCGGTCGGGTGCCCCGCTGGAAGTGGTCGAAAATCTACACGAACTGGAAGACGACGGTCAGCCCTACGAAAGCATCGAAGAGATCTGGCCCGATTACCCTACCAAAGACGATTTTTTCTTCAACGAAGACGAATACTAACGTTTAGCCTTGAAACGCAAAAAGCCCCATTCACAGCGTGAATGGGGCTTTTTGCGTTTCAAGGCTAAACGGGTTTAAGGTTTAAGGTCTAATGTCCAAGGTTGCTTCGCTAATTAGAGCAAGTCGATGAGCGAAGCAACCTTGGACATTAGACCTTAAACTCACTTACACTCCCTGCTCTTCGTTCAGAATGGTATGCCCCATTTTGTCGCGCTTGGTTTGTAAGTACTTAAGGTTGTGCGGGTTGGAGGCTATTTCCATCGGTACGGTGTCGACAATCTCGAGACCGTAACCCATGAGACCAGCGCGTTTTTTGGGGTTGTTCGAGATCAGCCGGAGTTTGCGGATGCCCAGGTCGCGGAGGATTTGCGCTCCCACACCATAATCGCGGGCATCCATCGGCAGGCCCAGTTCCAGGTTGGCCTCCACGGTGTCGCGGCCCATTTCCTGAAGTTTGTAGGCTTTGAGCTTATTAATCAACCCAATGCCACGCCCTTCCTGAAACATGTACAGCACTACACCCTTGCCTTCTTTCTCTACCATCTGCATGGAGGCGTGAAGCTGACCGCCACAGTCGCAGCGGCACGAGCCAAAGATGTCGCCCGTCACACATGACGAGTGTACGCGTACCAGCACCGGTTCGTCGGGGGACCAGGTACCTTTTACGAGGGCAAGGTGGGTGTCGTCAGTGTCTTTTTGTTTATAAGCAATCAAGTCGAAATGGCCGTAGTCGGTGGGCATATCCACGCCAATTTCACGACGAATCAGGCTTTCTTTCTGTAACCGATAACTGATAAGATCCTGAATACTAATCAGTTTCATGCCAAACTTGTCGGCAATGTTGCGTAGCTGGGGCAGGCGCGCCATCGTGCCGTCTTCATTAAGCACCTCAATCAGCACGCCCGCTGGTTTCAGGCCCGCCAGCCGCGCCAGATCAACGGTTGCTTCGGTATGCCCCGCCCGCCGGATCACGCCCCCGTCTACGGCCCGGAGAGGAAAAATATGGCCCGGGCGGCCCAGGTCTTCGGGTGTGGTGGTGGGGTCGGCAAGGGCCAGAATGGTTTTGGCCCGGTCAGAAGCCGAAATACCCGTGGTGCAGCCGTGGCCCAGTAAGTCGACCGAAACGGTGAATGGTGTGGTATGCACTGATGTGTTGTTGCCTACCATCATGTCCAGTCCCAACTCATGACAGCGTTCGTTGGTGAGGGGGGCACACATCAGGCCGCGACCTTCTTTGGTCATAAAATTGACCATTTCGGCGGTTACCAGTTCGGCGGCACAGACCATATCGCCTTCATTTTCGCGATCTTCGTCGTCAACCACCAGCACAATTTTCCCAGCACGTATATCGGCAATAGCGTCTTCAACCCGGTCTAAGCGGATTATCGCAGTATCTTTGTTCATAGCGTATGCACGTCGGACGGTTTCGGAACTGGCCCTTTTTTTGCCTATAATTATCCGTTAGCTAGCCGGAGGCGACGTTTGGTGTAAAACTCCTTCCGGCGAAGATACGTTTCGTCGGATGCTAAAACGGCGGGTTTTGCGTTAGTCAGTCAGACCATTCAATTCTTACATACGAAACACTGATACCTTCCGTGCTACTTTCCCGGAACCGGCTACTGCCCCTCCTTTTCTGCTGGGCTTATCTGGTAATCAACACGTTACCTGTTCGTTCGCAAAGTGTCTGCGACCGAGCCACACAAGGAGGAGGTTTCACTGCACCTGCCCGCGCCTGCCTTAGCGGGCCAGTTACAGTAGTGAATACAGTAGCTACTCTAACCAACGTAGGCTACGTTTTCGAGTACGATGGCAAGCCACTGGCCAGCGGACAGCAGTTTTCGCAGTCCACAAAGTGGACCTACTCAAAGCCAGGTTCGTACACCATTTTACAGGTGGGCAGTAGCGGCGGCACCAATGCGGTGGCCTGTAAGGTCATTGATGTGCTACCTGTAAAACCAGTTGCCTATAGCGTGGTAGTTTGCCCCGGACGGAAAGCCACGTTGACCTACGCATTAGATGCCGAAACAGCCCGATACGACAAAATTACAATTAACTGGGGCGACGG
Source organism: Fibrella rubiginis (assembly GCF_017353185.1). Taxonomy (GTDB): domain Bacteria; phylum Bacteroidota; class Bacteroidia; order Cytophagales; family Spirosomataceae; genus Fibrella; species Fibrella rubiginis. The sequence goes on from NZ_JAFMYV010000006.1 coordinate 257,892, forward strand.
TCTGCCCCCCACGGAGGTGCCGCTTTCGGGCAATACAGGCAGTTTCATAGCACCCGTGCATACCTACCCCGGTCCTGGCAACCCCGTTATTAATGTAGTGGGGTCATATCTTGGAGCCTGCGTTGGTCCCGCTAATCCGAAACAAGTGCTGGTACAGAATATTCCGGCACCAGCCGTATCTATTGCGGAACTTACCTCATCGGCAACCAGCGTGGCCTTGAAATACGGTTCATCGGCTGGGGCAGTGGTAACCTTGTATCAGCGCGATGGGTCGGGCAATTACAACCCAACCGGGCAAACGGCCACGTCGACAGGCAGTGGGGTGTTTACTATTAACGGGGTGCCTTCCACCAATGTCAACTGCTTTCAGGTGGGCGTACAGGATGCCTGCGGAGGCACGGAGTTACGGTCGGCGGGGGTGTGCAGTATTCCCGTGAGCGTATCACCCGGCGATAAACAGAACACTGTCACCTGGCCTGTTTATGGTGGGACGGACCCCATTCGTATTTATCGGATTAACAGCAACGGAAGCCCGGTTGGTAGCCGGCCCTCATCAGCCCCCTTCGTCGACGCCGCCAATATCCAGTGTGGTGTTAACTATTGCTACGACGTTTCCCTAAGACTTGACAATAATACGGGCACGATGGTCTATTCGGCACCGGTTTGTGTGGTGGGCATAAACAACGAGCCGCCCAAACCACCCATCAAGGCCTTTGTGTCGGTAGAAGCCGACGGCGTGAAACTACAGGCATCACTAACCGCGACGGCCCCCAGCACCTACACCCTGCTTATTACCCGCGCTGATGGCCCCGGCGGACCGTTTACGCCCCTTGCCCAGGTCAGCGCCGACCGGAGTTACACCGACAAAACGGCCAATTCTGCTACGCAGGGCTACTGTTACCGCACGGCGATTCAGAACAACTGCGGCATCACGTCTGACTACACGGCTCCGGCCTGCACTGTTCACCTGACAACCCCCGACAATAATGCTCTGACCTGGACGGCCTTTTCGCCGTTTTCGGGTAGTGCCGTGGCCGGGTATCAGGTCATTAAGATTGACCCCACTACGGGTCTCTCCGACAAAATTGACGTGGGCAGCAACACACGATGGGAGCCGGACCCTAACCAGACCGACACCCAGACCTACACGTACCAGATTGTGGCCTACGACATCAATGGTGTAGAAAGTTATTCCAACCCCATTCTGGTGCTGCTGGCCCCCAAACTGTTTATGCCCGACGCGTTTTCGCCCAACGGAGACAGCAACAACGACGCGTTTATGGCTAAGGGGGCTTTCTGGGACACGTTTTCAATGACTATCTACAGCCGGTGGGGCGACGTAGTGTTTAATACGACAGATCCCAAATCGACAGGGTGGAGTGGCCTGCTGTCGAACGGATCGCCGGCGCCGATGGGGTATTACCCTTACCGCGTGGAGATCAAAGATTTAAAAGGACAAACCTACGTTCGCACAGGCCGCGTACTTTTGATCCGGTAGGAAACATGCCCGACCAACGGCGTGTTGTGCTAAAAAACAAGACGACAGACCATGTTTGGTAACCTAGGAGATATGATGGGTATGATGGGGAAAATGAAGGAAATTCAATCCCGCATGAAAGACGCCCAGGACACATTGAACACCATTTCGGCCACGGGCGAATCGGGGGCGGGGCTGGTGCAGGCCACCGTCAACGGCACAAAGCAGCTCGTCAAACTGCAGATTGACCCCGACCTGTTGAAAACCGGCGACAATCCTGCCGACGACCGGGAGATGCTGCAGGACCTGATTGTGGCGGCTACCAACAAAGCGATGGACAACGTTGAGCCACTCATCAAAGAGCACATCCGCAAAGCCACGGAGGGCATGCTGCCTAACATTCCGGGCATGGATCTGGGAAGCCTGATGGGGTAATGTTCACCCGCTTTGTGTCATTGAGTGGTGGTCGTTTGTAAAGACGAATGACCAAAGGCTGATATTTAAAGTCTAATGACTAATCGCCGTAACCGATGACCTCTCCTGACCTTGCTATCGTAATCCTGAACTACAACGGGCAGTCGTTTCTGTCGCGTTTTTTGCCGTCGGTACTGGAAAACGCCAACGGAGCCACAGTTTGGGTAGCCGATAATGGCAGCACGGATGGGTCAGTGGCCATGTTGCGGAGCGATTTTCCCAGCGTCTGGATCCTGGAACTACCCACCAACGAAGGCTATGCTGGGGGCTACAATGCCGCCCTGCAACAGATCGATGCCGAATATTACTGTCTGCTGAACTCCGACGTGGCCGTTACGCCCGGCTGGATAGAGCCTGTTATGAATCTGTTCGAGGCGCACCCCGCCGCCGTGGCCTGTCAGCCCAAGATTCTGGCCTACCATCAGCCAACAACATTTGAATATGCTGGTGCCGCCGGGGGCTATCTCGACTGGCTGGGGTTTGCGTTCTGCCGGGGACGCCTGTTCGACACTGTTGAAACAGACCATGGGCAGTATAACGACAACCGGCGGGTGTTCTGGGCCACGGGTGCGTGCCTGTTTGTGCGGGCGCGGGTTTTCCATGAAACGGGTGGCTTCGACGCCGATTTTTTCGCGCACATGGAAGAGATCGACTGGTGCTGGCGCGTACAGCGAATAGGCCACGAAATCTGGACGTGTGGACAGGCAACGGTACATCATGTGGGTGGGGGTACGCTGGACAAAACCAATCCGCACAAGACATACCTGAACTACCGTAACAGCCTGCTGATGCTGTACAAAAATCTTCCTGATGAAAACCCCTGGCCATTGCTGCTGCTTCGGCTGGTGGTCGATGGCCTGTCGGCGGGGCCGCTGCTGTTGCGGGGCCAATGGTCGTCGATCTGGGCTATTCTGCGGGCGCATTTTGCCTTTTACGGGCTGGTGAGCCGTTTTTCACCTAAACGCAAAGCCCTGAGCGCCACAGCCACCGCACCCGTTTCGCTCTACCCAAAGAGCATTATCTGGGCTTATTTTGCCGAAGGCAAGCGAAAATTTTCAGACTTGTAGGGGCTGCCCATCGTGGCCGCCCGACATGCGCCAGCAATGATGTAGTAAATGCAATAGGCGCAATTGCTGACGCACGTCGGGCGGCCACGATGGGCAGCCCCTACGGGTGATCCATTACCCTTTTCCAAAAATCAGAATGTGCTGCTGAGGTAGGCGGCTATCGTTCTTCAGCAGTTTCAGGCCCAGCGCTTTCATTTCTTTCACGGCCTGCGCTTCGGTCATTTTATGGTGTTCCTTAATGGGCACCTTCGGGTCTTCACCGCGGTATTCAACCAGTACAATACGCCCTCCCGGTTTCAGCGACCGCACCAGGGCCTCACCCATTTCGCGGGGATTGGAAAACTCGTGGTAGGCGTCAATCATCAGGGCCAGGTCTACACCGTTGGCGGGCAGTTTGGGATCGGTGATGGTGCCCAGCACAGGAACCACATTGGGAGCTTTATTTTTTGCCTTGTTGGCATTGAGGTATTCGATCATTTCGGGCTGAATATCAACGGCCAGCACTTTGCCCTGTGATACCACCCGCGCCATGGGAAAACTGAAAAAGCCTGTTCCCGCGCCAATATCGGCCACCACGTCGGTGGGTTTCAGGGCCAGCGCCGTCAGCAGCAGATCTGTCCGCTCTTCCTGCTGCCGTTCGGGGCGTTCGAGCCAGTCGGCACCCAAATGACCCATCACCTGCGCAATTTCGCGACCCATATACACCCGTCCGGTGCCATCGTAGGCAGGATTTTTGGCGGTATAAGCGGTACCTGAGTCTGCGCCGGTAGTGGCCGTTTCAGCCTGACGGGTATTCTGCCCCCGACCGCATCCCGACAGGAAAATGAGCGCAACGAACCCTATTGAACGAGCCGACATAGTTGTTGGTGTTGATGTTTCCAATGTAACGTATTGATTCAACGGCTTGTTTTAGGGCAATTGGCGGGGGGCCTATCCGTTCGTCGGCGATAAACTAATATCCATCCGGTCAATTACCGGGTTTGTCCTGTTTTCGTTTTAGTCATGAGAATGCCGTTTCACCTTTGTTGCGTTCAACACAACCGCCATGGAATCGAAACGTTTACTCTCTATTGCCTTATTACTACTGCTCACGATTATCACAACCACCGCACAGGCTCAGTTTGGCATGGGCGGCGGCGCAGCACAGCCCAAAGCACTCCCCGGCACCGCTGGCGACAATAGTCCCAAAGGCACCGCCAAAATCACGGGTTATGTGGTCGACTCGGCTATCACCAAAGCCGTGGAATTTGCCAGCATTGCCCTTTACAACCGCGCCACCGGTAAGGCCGTCGACGGTACCGTGGCTGACGACAAGGGCAAATTCACGTTAGCCAAACTAGTGGCCGGTAACTACAGAATCTTAATTTCGTTTGTCGGGTTTCGCAGCAAAACCATTGACAGTCTGACGGTTACCAACGGGCAGACGCTGGATTTGGGTGTTATCAAACTGCCTACCAGCGTGAAGACCTTGGCTGAAGTAACCGTGACCGGGCAGGCGGCTATTATTGAAGAAAAAGTAGACCGGCTGGTATACAACGCCGACAAAGACATCCTGGCTAAAGGCGGTGATGCCACCGACGTGCTGCGAAAAGTGCCCCTACTCACCGTAGACCTCGACGGGAACGTGAGTCTACGCGGCAACCAGAATATCCGGGTGCTGATCAACAACAAGCCCAGCACCATCGTGGCCAGCAGCGTGGCCGACGCCCTGAAGCAAATACCCGCGGATCAGATCAAAACGGTAGAAGTGATCACCAGTCCATCGGCGAAGTACGATGCCGAAGGATCGGGGGGTATTATTAACATTATTACGAAGAAAAACAGTTTACAGGGTCTGAACCTGAACATCGATTCGGGGGTGGGCAACCGGGGGTCCAGTCTGGCGCTCAATGGCACTTACCGCAAGGGAAAGGCGGGGTTCACTATTGGCGGGTTTGGCCGGGGTATCTACAACACCATCACGCGCACCAACCTCGATCAGTCGAGCGTGGTTAACAACGTGACCACGTTAACCCGGCAGGGTGGCGATGGGCACAGTCAGGGCCTGTTTGGGCAGTACAATGCTGGTTTCGACTATGACCTGGCCAAAAACCAGAGCCTGACGGCGGGGGTACGCTACGGGGTGCGCAACTTTGTTAACCAGCAGAACTTGCTTACTCAACTGTTTACCAACAACGTACAGAGCTTTGCGCAAAACCGGTATGTAGATACCAAAAACCTGTCGGGCACAGTAGACATGAACGTCGATTACCTGCACACGTTCAAACCCCAGCAGGAATGGAGCATATCGACTCTTTACAGCCGCACCGACCTAACCAACAATTTCAATGCGGACCTGATCAGCAGCGCGGGCACACTAACAGGCCGACAGCAAAATCTGAATAAAAACGTCAATCAGGAATTTACGTTGCAGACTGATTATCAGACGCCTATTAAAAAAAATCAGCAGATTGAGTTTGGTGCGAAAGCCATTTTCCGGGAAGTAAACAGCGACTACCGCTACCTCATCGGGGGGTCTACGGGCGAACTGGTGACGGCCCAAAACGGCACGCAGGGGGCATTGCTGTATCATCAGAATATTGCAGCCACGTATACATCTTACACGTACACGACCAAAAAACGATACACGTTTAAGGGAGGGTTACGCTACGAACACACCTTCATCGACGCCAGCACGGCCGAGAAAGGCAGCCTCGGCGTGGGCGACTACGGCGTGTTGGTGCCCAGCGTCAATGCGTCTAAAACGTTCAGCGGCACCACGTTCAAGCTTGGCTTCAACCGCCGTATTCAGCGGCCCGGTTTGCAGCAGTTGAACCCCAACTTCAACGCCGCCAACCCGCAGAACATCACTATTGGCAATCCTCAACTACGGCCTGAACTAACTAATAACTTTGAACTGGGCGTGAGCAGAACCATCAAGAAAACGTTTGTTAACGCCACGTTCTTCGGGCGCGTAACCAACAACGCGATTGTGCAGGTCAGCCGTCCTTCTGATAGCCTGGCGGGCGCTATTGTGAGTCAGTATCAAAATATTGGCCGCCAATATGCGTATGGTACCAACGCGTTTATCAACGTGGCGGCAACATCAAAAATCAACGTGGGCGTGTTTCTGAATGCCTTCTATACCAGCCTGAGCGGGCAGGTTACGGGCCGAGACGGTCTTACGTCGGAGTTAACCAATACGGGCTTCAACGTCAGCGGTGGGTCATTTGTGCAGGCACAGTTCAAGCACGGCTGGGGTGTGCAGGCCTTCGGCTTCATGCAGGGCAATACCATTCAGTTGCAGGGTACGCAGGGTGGTTTTGCGTTCTACACGGTGGGCGTGAAAAAAGAATTTGCCAACAAAAAAGCCAGTCTGGGTCTGGCAGCAGAGAACTTCCTCCAGGAGCGATTCAACATCCATACCGTGCTCAATTCACCCCTGTTTAACCAGGTCAACGACGTCTACCTCTACAACCGCGGCATCCGGCTAACCTTTACGCTGAAGCTGGGTAAGGTCACCGCCGAAGCGCCCCGCAAAAAAGCCCGCTCGGTCAACAACGACGACGTGAAATCAGACGGTACAGGCGGCGGGGCTGCCCCAACGGGTGGTGCACCTGGTGGTGCGCCAAGACAGTGAGTAAATCCTTAACTTTAACACGTAAAAAAACCTACCAATGAAAACGAATCACATCCTGGCTGCTGCGGTGGCCCTGCTGGTCTCGGTAAGCGCATCGGCCCAAACCGTAGACGAAATTGTTGACAAACACATTGCCGCCATGGGTGGTGCCGACAAGCTGAAAGGCGTAACCTCGCTGATCACCGAACGGTCATTATCAGTGCAGGGTATGGAGATCCCGACGATCACGACTGTGGTCGTGGGCAAGTCGATGCGGAGCGAATCGACCATTATGGGTAACTCCATGATCCAGGTGGTTGATGGTAGCGGCAGCACAGGCTGGATGATCAAACCCGCCATGATGCAGGGGACCGGCGAACCCGAAGACATGCCCGCCGATCAGCTGAAACAACAGGTTGGTCAGCTCGACCCGTTTGGGCCGTTGATGAACTACAAAGACAAAGGCAACAAGGTAGAACTGGTTGGCAAAGAGAAAGTAGATGGCAAAGACGCGTATCACCTCAAGGTGACAACCAAAGAAGGTAACGCTATTGATGAATACCTCGACGCCACCACCTACCTGTTAAGCAAAATCAAAACGAGCATGGGCGGACAGGACGGTGAAATTGCCTTCTCTGACTACAAAGACGTTGACGGCATCAAATTCGCCAATACCATGGAAATCGCCAATCCGCAGATGGGTACGCTGACCATGACAACTAACAAAACCCGAATCAACCCGCAAATCGACGCGAGCATCTTCAAGAAGCCAGCGAAGTAAGGCGATAAGAAGCAAGAGAAGAGAGGCAAGAAACAGGAGGCTTGCGCGAAGGACAACGGCTGTACCTTTGCGCAAGCCTCCTGTTTCTTGCCTCTTTTAGCTCATGACCAGCACCATCCAGTACGAGTATAGCCCCGGCCACTTCCACGCCTCAGAGCCAACCGTTTATGACCCCGCCCAACTAGCCGAGGGCGAGATGCTGCTGAACATGGGTCCGCAGCACCCCAGCACCCACGGCGTGTTACGACTGGAGATCATCACCGACGGCGAAATCATTACCGATGTGGTGCCGCACCTGGGTTATCTGCACCGTTGTTTCGAAGCTCACACGCAGCAAGTGCCGTTCAATCAGGGCATTCCGTTTGTAGATCGGCTTGATTACCTGGCCGCTATGAACGGCGAACACATCTGGGCTATGGCCGTGGAAAAAATGCTGGGGATTGATGCCGACATGAAAAACAGCCCTGGTGGACGGCGTACCGAGTATATCCGGGTGCTAGTGGCCGAACTGAACCGCATTGCCTCCCACTTTGTGGCGGTGGGCACCTATGGCATCGACATCGGCGCGTTCACACCTTTTCTCTGGGTTATGCGCGACCGCGAGCATATTCAACGCATGCTGGAATGGGTAAGCGGTGCCCGGATGCTCTACAACTACATCTGGATTGGTGGCGTGTTCTACGACCTGCCTGTGGGTTTCGAGGAACGCTGCCGCGAGTTTATTACCTACCTGAAACCCAAGCTGACAGAGCTTCAGGAGGTGCTGATCAGCAACGAAATCTTTATTAAACGCACCGCCAATGTGGGCGTGTTACCGTTGCCCGTCGCCATCGATTTTGGTTGCACGGGGCCGGTACTGCGCGGTTCGGGGCTGCGGTATGACCTCCGCCGGGTGGATGCCTACTCGGTTTACCCCGAACTTGATTTCGATATTCCGATTGGCACGGGCGAGATGGGTACCCTCGGCGACTGCTGGGACCGAACCAACGTGCGGGTGCAGGAATGCTGGCAATCGGTATCTATCATTGAGCAGTGCCTGGCCCGCCTCACCACCGACCTGGCCCGCACCCGCGACTACGACCCGCATGAGTTTGTGCCCAAGAAAATTCGGCCAAAAGCAGGCGACTTTTACTTCCGGGGCGAAAGCGCGAAGGGCGAGTTGGGCTTCTTTTTCCGTACCGACGGTCGGTCAGACATACCCGTACGCTGCCATGCCCGGTCATGTTCGTTTCATAACCTGTCGGTCATTGCCGACATCAGCAAGGGAGCTATGCTAGCCGACCTGGTAGCTATCATCGGCTCTCTGGATTTAGTCATGGGCGAAGTAGACAGGTGAAAGAATGCAGGCTGCGGCCGATGCGAGGGCACTACACCGTACACTCAAACCACCTCCTTTTTCATCGTCTCCAGGGTAGGCGCTTCAACCATATTAAGCGGAATGGTGACGGTTACTCGGGTTCCCTCATTTGGCTCCGAGGCCAGCCGAAACACACCGTTCAGCAGTCGGGCCCGTTCGCGCATGTTGTGCAGGCCGTGGCCGTTCAGAATACCCTTGGTAGCGGCATTAGTAAGTCCCTGCCCGTTATCACTCACTGCCAGCAGCAACCGGCTATCGCTGAGGCGCAAATCAATATCAATTTCATTGGCCTGAGCGTGTTTGATGGCGTTATTAATGGCCTCCTGCGCAATGCGATACACCCCGATTTCGATGGCCTTGTCCAGCCGCATGTCGGCCTGATTAGCGTGCACCTGCATGGCTAATCCGGTTTGCCGCGACTGCTGTTCTACCAGTTGCCGCAACGCCGGCTCAAGACCGAAATCACTCAGTACGGGGGGCATCAGGTTGTTCGACACATTGCGTACTTCCTGTATTGTCTTCAGAATCAACTCTTTCAGGCTTGCATACGTGTTTTGTTCTTTCTCAGGGAGTAAGTGTACTGACCGCAGGTGTTCAACCAGGAGCTTCTGGCCGGTCAGCATCTGACCAATGCCGTCGTGAAGGTCGTAGGAAAGGCGTTTGCGTTCGTCTTCCTGCCCTTGCATAAGCGCGGCCATGCGCACAATCTGTTCATTAAGTTGCTGCTGATGCCGCAGCGCTGACTCGCGCAGCAGTTTATCCTGCGTTTCCTGCAGGGTTTGATTGGTTTCCTGCAAAGCCATGTTGGCCAGTTGGGTTTCGCCATTGGCCCGATTCAACTGCCGCACCGATTGATCTAGGGCGCGCACTGCCGGCTTAAAGAGGAGCTGGGCTTCCATGGCCAGTACCAGCAACGTTAATCCCAGCAGCAACCATTCAGTACCCGACAGCTGCCCATTTTTTTGCTGCGACTCTAGTTCATACTGCTCCACCAGCCTATCCATTGTTTTCAGGTAAGGCTTTTCATTAGTCAGTATCTGGTCAACGGCAGCGGCCACTACGGCTTTTTTTGAAGCGGGTGTGGGCAGTGGCTGGTTTAGCAAAGAGCGCGTTTGCTGGCTGATAACGGCCATATGCGGCTGGGCCGCAGCAAACAAAGCGCTGATTTCGGGGCTATTGGCAACGCGGGTATCACCGGCGGGCAGTTTACCAACGCGCAGGTTTCTCTGAGAGGTCTCCCAGCGGCCAAGCACGTTGGCCAGTTCATCCCGGACAGCCTTTGCATTAGCCTGATTGGTTGACGTGGTGAGCAGGAGTACATCTTTCACAATTAACTGACTCTGAAACCGTTGCCGACCAGCATTATTAATTAGCCACGAGTCGTTTTCTTGCGCTTTAAGCTGACGTTGTACGAAAAGGCAACCAGCCAAACTAAGGCAAGCTACCAGTGTCAGTGCTAGTTGATACCAGAACGTAAAGCGTTTTGTCAGCATGAGCCAGTTTATAAAAGTGTAGTCAATGGCGTTAAGGTTATCGGCTAGTTAACGGATAAAAAGGTATGATGAACGATGCGCTTTATGCTATTCTGTCTTTTTGTCAATAAGCCAAATTGAACGACCAAATTAATCATTTTTAATACTAAACTATTCTGTATCCGATTTTTGTGATTGTTGACATCCATTGTGTACACATCGATAGTGTTAGCATGGATGCAGCTATTTTTATGCCATGAATACCCAACCAACCCCGCCGGCTCGCATTGGCATCATCAACGTATCGGATCGTGCCAGCGCAGGCATCTATGAAGATATTCCTGGTAAGGCCGTGGTAGCATTGCTCACAGAATGGCTTTCCAGCCCCTGGGAGCCTGTTTACCGCGTCATTCCCGACGAAAAAGACCAGATAGCCGCCGCCCTGATGCATATGGCCGATTACGAAGGTTGCTGCCTGATCGTAACCACCGGTGGCACCGGCCCCGCTCTCCGCGACGTCACTCCTGAAGCTACAGAGGCCGTTTGCCAGAAAATGATGCCCGGTTTCGGCGAACTGATGCGTCAGGAAAGCCTCAAATACGTGCCCACAGCCATTTTATCGCGCCAAACGGCGGGAATCCGCAACCAAACGTTGATCCTTAATCTTCCGGGTAAACCTAAGGCCATTGGCCAATGCCTGTCGGTGGTGTTTCCGGCCATACCCTACTGTATTGATCTTATCGAGGGTCCTTTTTTAGAAACCAACTCAACAATAATGCCTGTATTCCGGCCTAAAAATTGACTGTTAGCCGTAACCCTTAATTCGTATGATAAAATCTTAATAAATGAGTACTTATACCAGAAAATATGTTTTTTATCTAGTATAAGTACGCACTAGTTAAAATTAATAGTTGCGCTGGATCCATAATTAAAAAATAACGGGTTGCAGGGCAAAAAATAGAGACACCTATCCACTAACCTCCACCGTCATGTCCATGTTGCCTTTCACGGCCTTGGAGTAGGGGCATACGGCGTGGGCTGTATTGGCCAGCTTCTGTAATTCTGCCTGATCCATACCGGGGGCATCAACCAAAATCCTGCCCGACAGGAACAGGTTGTTTCCATCTTTATTGAGCGAAATGCTGACCGTGACAGTATGGTCGGGCAGAATGATCTCGCGGCGGCTGGCTACGGTTTTCAATGCCCCGTTGTAACAGGCACTGTAGGCGGCGGCAAACAACATTTCGGGGTTGGCCGCGCCCCCTTCACCATCCATTTCTACCGGACGTTTGATGTCCAGGTTCAGTATGCCGTCCGTCGACCGGATGGTTCCTTCGCGCCCACCTTCGTTTTCGACGGTGGCAGTATATATCGTTTCCATATTCCGTTTATCGTTTTCAGCGGTCTATTGCCGAAAACGATAAACCGCAAACTCCACGCTAAGGTTATAGGCCCGCCAACCCGCCTTATGCCATTTTGCAGTACATTTGTTCATACCGCAGAACGCCCTAAATTGGCAATACGGTGCCGCAACGGGCGTTGTTAGTGTATTTACTCGTTATGCCACTATTTTCCACCCACATCTCTGAGTTTGACTGTTCTGCAACGAAGCAGTCTGGCTGGTTGTTGGCCCTGCCGGTGGTGGTGTGGCTGGCCCTGCCGCTGAACGGTCTGGCGCAGAAAAAGCCCCGTACCGTGCCCGACAAGCCAGTTTCGGCTAGTCTGATTGACAACGGGGCTATTGCGCAGCCCACCCAGAAGTCAACCAAAACGGTAGAGGAAGAGACCGAGTTTACCGACGCCTACCGGTTTTTGCTGGTCGATGAGCCAACCAAAGCCATCACGGCAATGGAGAAGATACTCCAGAAAAACCCAACCAACGCCGCCGTTAATTATGCGCTGGCCTCGGCCCTGGTCAAGTCAGGGAAAATTACCGAAGCTTTTCCATATGCGCAGAAAGCGTATCAGCTAAACCGGACTAATGCTTATTACCTGCTTCAGGTAGCGGAGTTGTATGTGAAACAAAAACGCTACGCCGACGCCGAAGCGCTCTATGAAGAACTGCTAAGTCAGGGGCAGGAAAGCATGGAATACGGCGTGGAACTAGCCGCTATCTATCTCTTCGACGATAAGCCCGACAAAGCCCTTGCCACCTACGACCGCGTGGAAAAAGCGATGGGGCTGAACGAAGAAATCACCCGTCAGAAACAGCGCATCTACCTCAAACAGAACAAGATAGACAAGGCCATCGAAGAGGCCGAACGGTTAATTGCCTCGGAACCCGCCGATCCGGAATTCTTGATTGAAGGTGCTGAACTGCTTATTGCCAACGAACGCGTACCCCTGGCCGTCACCTGGCTGGAACGCGCCCTGAAACTCAACCCCGACGACCCGCAGGCGCACATGCTGCTGGCCGACGTGTACCGGAAACAGGGTAACCTCGATAAATCGGGGCAGGAGTTGCAGAAGGTATTTGACAACCCGAACCTTGAAGCGGGTTTGAAAGCCCGGATTCTGTCGAGCTACATGGGCGTATCGGGTGATAGGCCCACTGCCAAGCAGGATGCCTTGAAAATGGCGCAGGCCCTGGTGACGCAAAGCCCCAACGACGCCAAAGCGCAGGTGATGTTGGCTGATCTGCTGGCGCAGCAGGGCCAGAAAGCAGAAGCCCGCAACGCGTATGTGAAAGCTGCGAAAGTTGATCCGTCTGTTTATCAGGTATGGGAGGCCATCATTCAGCTCGACGGTGAGCTATCGCAGGTAGACAGCATTTTGGCGCACAGCGAAAAAGCCCTGGAGGTGTTTCCTTCGCAGGGGATGATGTGGTACGCCAACGGTTCGGCACATCTCTACAAACGCCATTACCAGCAAGCTGTTGACGCCCTCGACGAAGCTCGTAAACTGCTCACCACCAACCCCGCCTTTAAATCGGCCGAACTGCAGGGACAGCTAGGCGACGCTTATAACGGTTTGGGTGATCATCAGCGCTCGAATGAGGCGTATGAAGTGGCGTTGAAGGCTAACCCCAACGACGACCACGTCCTGAACAACTATAGCTACTTCCTATCACTGCGGAAAGAGAATCTGACCAAGGCACGCGCCATGTCGACGCTGCTGGCCGAACGGCATCCCACTAACGCTACCTACCTCGACACGCACGCCTGGGTATTGTATGTGATGAAAGACTATGCCGGGGCGAAGAAGTTTCTGGAAAAAGCCGTTCAGTCGGACCCCAACAATGTGAGCAGTACAATTTTAGAACACTACGGCGACGCATTATTTCAACTTGGCGAAAAAGACAAAGCGTTGATACAGTGGAAATTAGCAAAACAAAAAGGCGAAACCAGCGAGCGACTCGAACGGAAGATTGCCGCCGGTAAACTATATGAATAGCGTACTCTTATACAGCCTGTTGCTCATTCTTGCGCTGGGGCAAATCAGTTGTCGCCGCCCGCCCGCCACTTCCGCTACTTCGCCCGGCTCAGCTACCGGAACGGCCGGTACCCGTTCCGATACGCTGGTCAAAAGCCAGCCCGCTTCGGTCAGTCAACCCACCACCAGCACCGTAGTGTCGGGCACAGCCACAGCACCAGCCCGCCCACGACCCGGCATTGACGAAGCCCGCGCCAACGTGGCCGAGATTGATTTCCGGTACCTGACGGCTAAATCGAAGTTATCGTTTAAAAACAAAGACCAGGACATCAGCAACGCCAGTCTGCACCTGCGGGTACGCAAAGACAGCCTGATCTGGATGAGCATTTCGAAGGTTGGTATTGAAGCGGCCCGCGTGCTCATCACCCGCGATTCGGTCACGATCATGGACAAAATCGAGAAGCAGTATATGGTCTATGATTTTCCCACGCTGAGCCGGCAATTTAATTTCGACCTCAACTTCGATCTCTTGCAGGCCTTGATTGTAGGCAACCTGCCCCTACCCAAGCGGCCCGCTCAGAAGGTAAAAAACGAGCGTGATTATTTGCTGCTCCGCCAAAGCGAAGGCAAGGTGCTGGTTGATAATTACATTGGCGAAAACGACCGTAAACTGAAGCGGCTAATGGTAACAGAACAGCCTACTAAAAACGCTCTTCGTCTTGATTACGAAGATTTTACGGCGTTGAATACGTTTTTGTTTCCCTACTCCAGCCTCGTCACCGTCGACTATAAATCGAAAGCCGACGGACAGTTTTATCAGACCCTGATTCGTATAAAACATAACAAAGTAGAGCTAGTGGAGAAAGATCCCGGCTTCCCATTCACCATTCCTGGTAAGTACCAGCGGAAATAGTACCCCATGCGCCACGTCTTTCTCTTTCTTGCCCTGTTAATGTCGTTTCCGTTGCTGGCCCAAAAACGGGATCGGCAGACGCTAGAGCGTGAAAAACGGCAGAACCTCGAACGGATGAAGGAAATCAGGGCCGTATTACAGCGTACGGCCAACGAAAAAGAAGTGTCTATTACGCAGTTGAAAGCACTCAATGAACAGATTGAGGCGCAGACGAAACAGATCAACTTGCTGTCGGATGATATCCGCATGAGCGAGGCGGAGATCAGCGAATTGCGGCAGGCTAGCCAGGCCCTGAACAAGGACCTCGAAAAACTCCGGGCTGAGTACGCCACCATGATCTATGCTGCCGACAAACGCCGGCAACAGCTTAACCCGCTGGGCTTTTTGTTTTCGTCGGAGAACTACAATCAACTAGTGGCTCGCTACCGATACCTGAAGCAGTATGCCAACGCCCGGCAGACCCAGAAACGGCAAATGGAAAGTGTACAGCAGGAACTAACTGGTAAGCGCACCGCCACTGAGCAGAAAAGGCAACAGCAAAAAGTAGTGCTGACTACCAAAGTGCGTGAGTCGACTAAGCTGGAGGGACTGCAACAGGAGCAGAACAAGACAGTAAAACAGCTGAGCCAGAAAGAGGGGCAACTGCGTGCTGAACTGGTCGAAAGCCGCCGGTCTATTAGCCGCCTGGAAAATATGATCACGGCCATCATTGCCCGTGAGGCCCGCGAACGCGCTGCCCGTGCCGCCCGCGAACGCGCCGAACGGATTCGCATAGCCAAAGCCGAAGCCGCCCGCCGCCGTGAGGCCGAACGTGAACGGGCCATTGCAGCCAAAAAAGCGGAAGAGGAAGGCAAACCCGCCCCACCGCCGGTGGTTATTGCTGAACCGGAAGAAGCCGTTGCCAAGTCAGACAATACGCGCACGGCCAGTAACCTCAACCGTGAAGAACTGGCCCTGGGGTCGTCGTTTGCGGCATCACGGGCGCGGTTGCCGTGGCCGGTGCAGCACGGTTTCGTGTCGGAACGGTTTGGCGTGCACCCTCACCCGGTGCTTAAGGGCCTGAAAGTATCGAACCCCGGCATCGACATTCAGACCAATGCGGGTGAAGCCGTCCGGGCCATCTACGACGGCGTAGTCATGAACGTAGAGTTTGTGATGGGCAGCCAAAACGTGGTGGCCATTCAGCATGGCGACTACTACACGATCTACGCCAAGCTGAAAAGCGTCCGCGTGAAAGTAGGTGAAAAAGTGAAAGCCCGCGAAACCATCGGCGCCGTAGGTACCGACGGACGGGGCAACTCGGAACTACAATTCCAGATCTGGAAAGAATTCGCCAAAATGAACCCCGAAGCCTGGCTGGCACCGCGGTGAACTGATTGACGAATTACGATTTGTTGCTTACGCGTCAGCTTGCTTGTGCGTAAGCTGACGCGTAAGCAACAAATCGTAATTTGTCAATCGTAGCCGCAGCGGCGGACCGCTCGTAAATCAACATGTCTGTACACAACCCTGATATTAAGCGCGTTACGACGCATACGCTCCAGGAGCTGAAAAGCCGGGGCGAGAAGATTTCGGCCCTCACGGCCTACGATTATTCGATGGCCCGCGTGGTTGATGCTGCCGGAGTAGAAGTCATTTTGGTAGGTGATTCGGCCTCGAACGTCATGGCGGGGCACGAAACAACGCTACCCATTACGCTCGATCAGATGATCTACCATGCAGGGTCGGTGGTGCGGGCGGTGAAGCGGGCGCTGGTGGTGGTCGATCTGCCGTTTGGGTCGTACCAGGGCAATTCGTCAGAGGCGCTACGGTCGGCGATTCGGATTATGAAAGAGTCGGGTGCCCACGCCGTGAAGATGGAAGGCGGACAGGAAATCCGCGAGTCGGTCGTGCGGGTGCTTAGCGCGGGGGTACCTGTGATGGGGCATCTGGGCCTTACGCCGCAGTCGATTTACAAGTTTGGTACCTATGCCGTGCGGGCCAAAGAAGACGCCGAAGCCCAGAAGCTTATCAGCGACGCCCTGTTGTTACAGGAAATTGGCTGCTTCGGCATTGTACTTGAGAAAATCCCCGCCACGCTGACCAAACAGGTGTCGGAACAACTGCAGATTCCCACCATTGGTATCGGGGCTGGCCCCGACGCCGACGGGCAGATTCTGGTCATCCACGATATGCTGGGCATCAACAAAGAGTTCAAACCCCGTTTTCTGCGCCGCTACGCCGATCTCCACACGGTCATGCTGGAGGCCATTGCCCACTACGTCGACGACGTGAAGACCAACGACTTCCCGAACGAATCCGAGGCGTACTAAGTTGGAAAAGAATGTACAATGAATAATGTACAATGTATAATGCCTTTGCTGTGGTTAAACTGTAGCTCCTATGCATTGTACATTATTCATTGTACATCATACATTAAGTACAGATGAAGAAGCGCTTACCATATTCCGTTGTCTACGAAGACAATCACCTGTTGATTGTTAATAAAGATCCGGGTGTGCTGGTCCAAAGCGACCGCACGGGTGACCCGTCGCTGACGGAAATTTTGAAAGATTACATCAAAGAAAAGTACAACAAGCCCGGCGACGTTTTCCTCAACCCTATTCACCGCCTCGACCGGCCCGTAAGTGGGTTAGTGGTGTTTGGCCGTACCTCAAAGGCAACCGAGCGCATGGCCGAGATTTTCCGTAAGCGGCTGGTACAGAAGACCTACTGGGCCGTGGTACGGAAACATCCTACCGAGAAAAAAGGGCGGCTGGTGCATTACCTGATCAAAGACGAAGCCAAAAATCAGGTAACGACCTACGACGACGAGGTGCCTGGTTCGCAACGCGCCGAGCTGACCTACCGGCTGTTGGGGAAAATCAATGAGCACTATCTGCTCGAAGTTGAGCCCATTACGGGCCGTCCGCATCAGATTCGGGCGCAGTTGGCCGCTATGGGTTGCCCCATCCGTGGTGATGCCAAATACGGCTACGACCGTGAGGTGCCCGACAAGAAAATTTACCTTCACGCCCGGCGGCTGTACTTCATTCACCCCGTTAAAAAGGAACCCCTCATCCTCCGCGCCGGCCTCCCACCCGATCCGTTCTGGGAAGAGTTTCTGGAGCTTGACGACGAAGAGTTCAAAGACAAAAACCTCGATTTTATTTACTAGGAGGAAGTACACAAAGACGGGTCGCAAATCATCTGATTTACGACCCGTTTTTGTGTAAGACAAAATCGGAAACTGGCGTGGATGTGTACGTGTGGCTTCGCGCTCTCAGCCCTTCGACAAGCTCAGGGTGACAGGAAACTTGAATCAAGTTCACTGAGTTAATTCAAGGTCGTTGTCACCCTGAGCTTGTCGAAGGGCTGAGAGCGCGAAGCCACACGTACACATCCACGCAGACTCATATCCCCATCCCTACTAATTCACAACTCTCCTTATTTTAGCAGGGCATGTTAACCCTACCCTGCTTTGAAAAACATTCGTCGTACTGTCTACCGAATTATGGAAACCTCGGCGGGGAATCGGCGGGGGGTTAGTTTGCTGTTTAACGTGGTGCTCATCACCATCATCACACTCAATGCTATCGCCATTGTGCTGCATACGGTGCCCGCCTACAACCGACAGTATGCCCGGCTTTTCTACGATTTTGAGCTCTTTTCGGTTGTATTTTTTACCATCGAATATGCCTTGCGGGCGTGGGTTTGCGTCGAAAATGACCGGTATCAACATCCATTCTGGGGAAGGGTAAAATACCTGCTGTCGGCTTCGGCGATTATTGATTTGCTGGCAATTCTACCCTTTTATGTCACCCTGTTTGCCACCGATTTGGCCATTGTGCGTATTCTGAGGCTGTTTCGCATCTTCCGGCTGTTCCGGGTGTCGCGGTATTCACATGCGTATCGGATGATTTTGCAGGTGGTGCGCGACAAGAAAGAGGAACTAATTTTGAGCCTCACGATGGTGGGTTTCATGCTCATCATTATTTCCAGCGTTATGTATTACGTGGAGCACCCCGCCCAACCCACAGTGTTTTCGAGCATTCCGGCCACAATGTGGTGGGGCATCAACGCGATGGCTACCGTGGGCTATGGCGACATTCACCCCATCACGCCCCTGGGCAAACTACTGGCGGGTCTATCGGCGGTGTTGGGCATTGCCCTCTTTGCACTGCCAACCGGTATTCTCGTCTCTGGTTTCACTGAACATATCCGTTATCAGAAAGCCCCTCGCCGCTGTCCGCATTGTGGCAAGGAACTGTCGTAACACGGACTTCAGTCCGTATGCAAAAACGGACTGAAGTCCGTGTTACGACGCATTGTATTATGTGAAGACTACAATAGATAATATTCTGTCGCCGTGAAATTCAACAGAATATAATTGCCAGAAATCAGCTTTTTGCCAATTACCATTCGGCAAAAATTAGCGTAATCCTTATATTTGTTTAACAACAAGACCACGTTCTACCAGTGCCTGTGAGTTTGCTATAAACGGAATACAACCTGATAACAACGTTACCTTATGCAACTCAACCGTCGTGACTGGCTCCGGGCTGGTCTGCTTGCGGGTGTTGGCGCCGCCACTGCCCCCGCCGCCTACTGTGAACCGTGGCTCGATAAGCCACTTCGCCCGGATGACCCAACCAAAAAATCGGCTCTGAAAGCCCGTCTGCTGGCCAACGAAAACCCCTATGGCCCTTCGCCCGCCGTGCTGAAAACCATCAACGAGGCTGCGCCCGATGGCTATCTCTACGCCATGGAATACGCCAAAGCCTTCAAGGCAATGGTGGCCAAGGAAGAGGGTGTCCCCGAAGAGTGCGTGTTGCTGGGTGCCGGTTCGGGGGAGTTGCTCAACGCTACGGCCATGTATTTCGCCTACAAAACCCCCGCTGGCAACAATTTCGTTTACCCCGATCCTACGTTTGATGCCCTGCCCCGCGCGGCCATCAAGCACGGCATGATTGCCGAAAAAGTACCTCTGGTGGCGGCCGATGGCTACGATCAGAACCTCCAGAAACTCAGCGACCGGGTTACGGGCAAAACCAGCCTTGTCTACCTCTGCAATCCCAACAACCCCACGGCCATCCTGACCGATCCGGCCAAGTTGCGGCAGTTTATTTCGGCCACGGCCACCAAAACCCCCGTCTTCGTCGACGAAGCCTATATCGACTACGTGGCCGATCCGAAAGCGGCAAGCATGGTTGATCTGGTACGGCAGGGGCAGAACGTGATCATCAGCCGGACGTTTTCGAAAGTACATGGTTTTGCGGGCCTGCGCATTGGCTACCTGCTGGCCAAACCAGAGTTGATTGCCCAGATCGCGCCCTTCTCGCCCAACGGCGGGGGCCTGAGTATGACCTCGTTACGCGCCGCGCTGGTCAGCATGCCCGACAAAGCCTTCATTGAATGGTCGCTGGGCAAAACGGCGGAGTCGAAGGCATTTCTGGACAAAACACTAAAAGCCAACGGCTACACGCCCCTGCCCTCATCGGCTAATTTTGTGATGTTCCCGATCCGGATGAAGGGCGAAGATTTCGTTGCCAAAATGATGGATCAGGGAGTGGGTATCCGCCAGTGGAAATTCGACGGGCAATACTGGTGCCGCGTCAGCCTGGGCACCATGCCCCAGATGCAAGCCTTCGCCGACGGGCTGAAAACGATTTCATAAAGGTTGAGGTTGTATCTGGCGTGGCTTCGCGCTTGTGGCCCTTCGACAGGCTCAGGGTGACAGGCAAATAAGACAGGTTCTTGAGTTGATTCAAGTTTAGTGTCACCCTGAGCCTGTCGAAGGGCCACAAGCGCGAAGCCACGCCAGATACAACGTTAAACTCGTCTTACACCTTAATAATCACCTTCCGTTTATACATCACCCACAAGATCACGGCCCAGATGCCGACAAAGGTGAGCGCGCCAACCAGCGATGCCAGCGTAGGATCGGGTACGAACGGGACAATAAACGACTGGTAAAGGTATTCTTTCAGGCCCCAGGTGCCGCCGTCGGGTTTGGGCAGCGTGATCATGTTCATGATGCGCGGAATGAGACCCGACAGGAAAAAGACGGTGATGGCATTGACGCCAAACGCCACAAACAGGCCGCTCCAGCTTCGGTGTTGCCGCACGTCAATCAGGTAGTAGCAGATGGCTAAACCACACATGGCCAGCCCACCAGCCAGCAACACGAACGTGCTGGTCCACAAGCCTTTATTAATGGGAAAAACGCCGCTGAGTAGTGTACCCACCACGGCCAGCCAGGCCCCGGCCAGGAATAAAAACAGGGCTTTATAGCTCTGCCGCGCCACCGACCCGTAGGTGCTGTCCTGCAACCAACGGCCCGTGAGAAGGCCCAGTAACCCTGTTCCCACGGCGGGCAGGGTGCTCAGGATACCTTCCGGATCCCAGACGCGCGTAGCCCGGTATAGGTGCGGGGGCGTGAGCAACGTGTAGTCGAACCAGGCGGCAAAATTCGTTTCGGGTTCCAGGTTGGCGTAGCCAATGCCAGGTACCGGCACCAGGGTCATCAGCAGGTAATAGCCCAGCAAAATCAGGGCAGTCAGTCCCATCTGTCGGCGGGGGGTGGTGTGCAAAAACAACAGCGAACAGGCGATGTAGACCAGCCCGATGCGTTGCAACACGCCGGGAATGCGCACGTTGGCGAAGTCGAAGCGGGGAAACAGGTTCAGGAAAAAGCCCAGGGCAAACAGCGTAAGCCCGCGGCGAATGATTTTGCCCTGAATTCCCGGTGCCGACGCTACAGGTTGCCTTCCCCACGGTTCATGACC
This sequence comes from Fibrella rubiginis, assembly GCF_017353185.1. Taxonomy (GTDB): domain Bacteria; phylum Bacteroidota; class Bacteroidia; order Cytophagales; family Spirosomataceae; genus Fibrella; species Fibrella rubiginis. Next base: position 279,170 of record NZ_JAFMYV010000006.1, read on the forward strand.
ACGTAGCGCAAAGGTGATGGACACGCCCACAATAAAGAGGAAAAACGGAAAAATAAGGTCGGTGGGGGTCCAGCCGTTCCAGGGGGCGTGTTCCAGCGGCGCGTAAATGTGTGCCCAATCGCCGGGGTTATTGACCAGGATCATGGCGGCGACGGTAATACCGCGAAAAGCATCGAGCGAACGAAGGCGCATACGTATGGGTAAGGTTCAGGAATAGCCACTCATGGTGACGCATTGCCAATTGTCCAAAAATACAAACCTTTCCTTCGGACTGTGTGTAGTTTTAATTGGTTTACTACAAAGTTGACCAGTGCCTTTTGCACCCGCTTACCCCAGAAAACCAGATGACACCTGTCATTGCTATCCACAACCTTCATCAGTTCTACGGTGCCACCGAAATTCTGAAAGGTATTAATCTCACCGTAGCCCCCGGCCAGGTGGTGGGCTACATCGGCCCCAACGGCGCGGGCAAATCGACCACCATCAAAACCCTTATTGGCCTCCTCCCCGACTTTCAGGGCGAGGTATCGGTGTTGGGGCTTGACCTCCGCACGCAGGCCATGGATGTGAAGCGGCGCATTGGCTACGTGCCCGAAAACGCGGTGCTCTACGACCTGCTCACCCCCACGGAATACCTCCGCTTTGTAGGTCAGCTCTACGAACTCGACGCTACGCTGGTCGATAAAAAAGCCGCCGATCTGCTCCACCTGTTCGACCTGACGCAGCACGCCAACAACCGCATGAGCACCTTTTCGAAGGGAATGCGCCAGAAAGTGCTGCTCATTTCGGGCCTGTTGCACAACCCCGACCTGGTTTTCCTCGACGAACCGCTGTCGGGTCTCGACGCCAACACGGTGGTATTGGTCAAGCAGATTATTCGCCAACTGGCCGATTCGGGTAAGACCGTCTTCTACAGTTCACACATCATGGACGTGGTGGAAAAGCTTTCGGACCGGATCATCATTATCAACGGCGGCCAGATCATTGCCGACGGCACCTTCGCCGAATTACAAGCCACCCGCGACACATCGCTGGAGCAGCTTTTCGGTCGGCTCACCGGCAACGACACCCAAACCGCCACCGCCGAGGCATTTATTCAGGCCCTAAATCAATGAAAACCACTACCCTCTGGCTTATTGACCGGCTGCCATTTTTGTGGCGGGCACTGGGCGTTAACTACCCCCAGTTGCGGGCTATTTTGGGTGTAAAACTCACGCTCGACAATCGCCGTCCGGCCACGGCTTTTCAACGCTGGAACCAGAAAGAGACCGAGAGCAACTACAGCTTTTACGTCAGCTTGGGCATCTATGCGTTCATGGGCATTTTTGCCGCCGTTATGCTGGCGCTGGTACCGCCCCCCGCCATTGTGCCAGCGGGGGTGTTCTTCTTTGGCTATGTGATGGTCATTTGCGCGCTCACGCTCATCAACGATTTCTCGTCGGTAATACTCGACACGTCTGACAACCAGATCATGCTGTTCCGACCCGTCGACGGGCGCACCACGCTGATTGCCCGCATCGTACACGTTGTCAGCTACTTGTTCACGCTCACGCTGGCTATATCCATTACTGGCATCCTGGTTATCGGCGTCCGGTTTGGTGTGGGGGCGGGGCTGCTGACGCTGCTGCTGAGCCTGCTGACGGCCATACTGATGGTGTTCATTACCAACGTGTTGTACCTGGGCCTGATGCAGTTTACGAGCGAAAGCAAACTCCGCGAACTGATCAACTACGTACAGATCATTACGGCCATCGTTTTCTACGCCGGCTTCCAGATCATGCCCCGGCTGATTGACAAAGGCAGTTTTGCGGCACAACCATTTACCTGGACATGGTGGCATTATCTGCTGCCGCCCTATTGGAGCGCGGGAAGCCTCGATATGGTGATCAACCATCGGATAGATGGCCCGCACCTGCTTGTTTTTGGGCTGATTACCACCATGCCCTTTGCCGGGCTGTGGCTCATGGCGCGGGTGCTGGCCCCGGCCTTTAACCGCAAGTTGGGCGGCCTCGATGCCGAAGCCAATGCCCCGGAGCAGGCTGTCTCGGCCAAGTCAGCAATCCCTGCCTCATCGCTGGCCGACCGGTTGGGCACGTGGCTCTCCACCAGCGCACTGGAACGGGCCGCCTTCTCGTTTGTCTGGCACATCAGCGACCGCGACCGGCAGTTTAAGCTGCGGGCATACCCTCAACTGGGCTACGGACTGGCCTTTGTACTCTTCACGACCCTGACCAGGCGAGGTATTTTCGAGTCGGGCAGCCAGGGTGCGGCAACTAACCACCTGTTGATTCTGTATATGGGCGTGCTCTTCATGATGGCCGCCATGAGCCTGACCGCCGTATCGGATCAGTTTAAAGCCGCGTGGGTATACACGTCTGCCCCCGTCACCCGCCCCGGCGACCTGCTGGCGGGGCGGTTCAAAGCCGTCGTGGTGAAGTTGATGCTGCCTTACTATACCTTACTGACGGCCTACGTTTTTTACCTAAAAGGCCCCGGCGTGGTGCTGGACGTGATTTTAGCCTTCGTCAATTCGCTGGCTCTGCTGCTTATCAGTGAGTTTTTTCAGAAGCGTTCATTGCCTTTTTCTGCTTCGCAGGATGCGCTGAAGCGGAACATGACCGCCCGCAGTTTCATTATCCTCCCCGTCTTCGGCCTGATTGGTTTTCTGCATTGGGGCCTCACCACCTACATCCCCTACGGCACCATCGTAGCGCTTCCGGTCATGGCCGGCTTTGTCTGGCTTCTCTTCCGCGCTTTCCGCCAAACCGCATGGGGAGAGATCAGTTAGAGGGGAGACAAGAAGTGAGAGATAAGAGCCAAGAAGCAAGAGGTTGACGCATCCATAGTTCTTGCTTCTTGGCTCTTATCTCTCACTTCTTATTTCTGCTACTTCATGCTTTCCAGCACAATTTCTTCAAAACCCGGCAAGGTTTTGTAGGCGTAGGTAGCCCGCCAGGGCGTGTCTTTGTAGTCGTAGGAGACTTCGAGATAGGGCTTTTGACCTGTACCGCCCGTGTCGGCCTTGCGGGTGTTGATGCGTACGGGGATGTTTTCGTAGTACTTGAAATAATTGGGGTGAGTCAGATAGCCCAGCGGTGTAGTGTCCCAGGGCACAAAACCGTCGACGCCAAAAAGCGTCTTATTGAGCAACTGCCAAGGGCGGAGTGTCTTGCTCAGCCACTGGTCTCCTGCCGAACCCTGCGCCAGAAAATCGAGGTCCGTGCGGCCCAGAAAAGTATAGACGCTGCACTCGTAACCAGACAGTACCACCTTCACGCCCGAATCGAACAGAATGCGAAAGGCTGCAGGGTCCATCTCGAAGTTATAATCACCGACGGTGATTTTCTCCAGGCCCGGCCGAAAGGGTAAACCCGGCGTACGTCCGGCACAGACAATGACCGATTCGATCTGTTTAGCCAGTTCGGGATGGTTTTTCAGCACCGTGGCCACGTTGGTAAGGGGGCCAATGGCCAGGATCGGCATTCGTTCTTTCCGGAGTGCCTCGGCCATAGCGCGGCTGGCGTCAGTTTCACGTCCCGCGTCGCGGAGGGTATCAGACCCGCGGTAAACGGGAATGGTGCGACCCGTCTTGTTATAGTAACCCAGCAGCTTTTGGGTTACGTCGTGGCCATAGTTGACGTAGGTAACGGTGCTGATCCCCACCAGCTGAACTTTGTCGCTGTGGCGCAGGGCCATCATCAGCGCAATGGCATCATCCACTTCGCGGGCACCCTGCTTGTCGGGCATACCCACCATGATGTCGGTGTCGAGCCAGATGCGCTTGGGTGCTGGCGAAGTGGATTGGGCTACCCCCAACAGCGGAAGCAGCACGAATAGGAGGACTTGTTTCATTCGTTGGTAAACAGAAAAATCAGGCTATTCGGCTTAGTCTGCTGCCGACACTACTAGTTGGGCGGCATGGGCCAGCAGGGTTTCCTTTTCAGCGAGCGACAGGCTAAGTGGTAACTGCGCCAACCCAATCAGCCGACGCATGATTTCAACACCCGTAAACTGCCGAAGCAGGTTTTCGCTGAACCCGTCGGGCCGGTCATAAAGCTGCATAACCTGCGCCAAAACGGTCTCAGGCTGCCGGGCCATATGCAGGTGTGCCAGCATGACTCCAAGGTCAAATTCGGGTGGACCATAGAAACAAAATTCGGGGTCGATTACGCGTGTACCTGCCTGTGTACGCAGCCAACTACCCGGATAATAATCGCCATGCAACAGTGAGTATAATCCAGCATGGTTATTGCTGGTATACTGGTCAGCAAGCCTGGCAACAATTCTTTTTAAGGCAATGTCCTGTTTGTAGGTCAAAGCCAGAGCCTGCAAACCAGGCTGAACGGTGTCCAGATCAAATCCATTGTCGACCAAAAACGGGTAGTTGAATAAATGTTCTGCGTTGAGCGTACGCATAGCCTGATTGGCAAAGGCAGGATCAGGCAGAGCAGTGCGAAACTGATTGTGTAGCAACGATATAAACCGGACTAACTCCTGCAACTCGTCGGGGCTAAGTGTGTGATCAGGATGGCCCGCGCTGCCCTGATAGAGATACGTGTAGTCACTCGACTCACCCAGGTCTTCCAACACAAGCACGGCTTCGTCACTGTCAGCACCCAACAATTCGGGCATGGCTGCACGCAGGGTTGGGTTGCGGGCAATACGTCGGTAGAATTGCCCTTCAATAACAGCCCGTTCAACGGGCGCGGCGATGGAAGGGTATTTTTCAACGTAGGGGCGAGCCTGTTTTACAATCAGCGAACGGGCATTGGTTCGTACACGGAGGGTAAAGTTCATATTGCCCTCACCCGGTTTGGTGAGCGAAAGCAGTATTTCGTCAGTGCTTATCCAGCCGTTGCGGGCCAGATACACTTGAAGGTCTTGCGGCTGGTTTGCATTGAATTGCATTCAAAAAGCATTTATATTGTGAGGTTTCGGCGTGTTACAACACCGCAACGATAACTCTTTTGATAAAGGAAGTACCAAAAAAATACGGCAAACAACGTTACCTGGATGCCTGATATACAGCCTGGCAACCAAACCAAGCCGTATACTGACCGAAGGGTGACCCCCGTTCACTAACAATATCAGCCCACAGATGGTGTACGTCTAACTAGTAGGACCATATGGTTTCGGTTTAGTCCTTACCTTTAAATGTTGGTCTACAAGAGGTGACACCTCAACCAATTTCTCATCATCATTGCCCGTGTCTATAATTCGTTGTTGTCAGATACTGTTTTCTTTAGTCTGGCTTATACCTTTTTACGGTGTTGCTCAAGGTGTTCCGGTGGTTGGGCCAGAGCTTGAATTTGCCGGTGTCTCCGTATCGCTCACGCCTCCAGCGCAACAACGCCTTCAGCAGGAAGTAGCCCGGATCTATGCTGACCGTACCAGCCTGCGCAATGCCCTCGAACAGATGCGTTATGTGCAGTCGGTGATTGAACCGCTGCTGGAAGAACACAACGTACCCAACGATTTCCGGTATTTATGCCTGCCCCTCACGCAACCCGGCGGTGGCTACTGGCAGATCGACAATGCTACCAAAGCAAAATCACTCGGCCTGCGCGTAGATGATCAGATCGACGAACGACTAAACGTTTCCTCTGCGTCAGAAGCAGTGCTGACCGAATTGGCGCAGCTACACGCCACCCAACCTAACTGGGTAATGGCCCTGTTGCAGTATGGCGGTTACCGTAGCGGCACAACGGCGGCCAATACCGCTCCTACACAGATTACCCTCACACCCGACGTGCCGGTTGCTGTGTGGGCAACGCTGGCCCGCAAGGTTGTTTACGAACGCGAAGCTCCTCTTGTGCGGCCCATTGAGCCTTATCTACTCTACGACTATCGGCAAAGCCAGGGCAAATCACTGGCTACCATTGCCCGCGAACTGGGCATTGACCAGAGCCGGTTCGTACCGTTCAACGAATGGTTGCGCGGCCGGGTTATTCCCCTCGACAAAGCTTATCCGGTGCTGGTGCGGCTTACACCGGGTGAGTTTCTGGGGGTGAAAAGTCAGCTAAATGGCATTGTGCAGTCTAGTCAGCTGGGGCAAACTAACCAGGCTGTTCAGCGAACCGACATGGGCTTTCCCATTCTGAAAAAGTTGCCCGCTGCTACCTCACGTGATGCACTAACCCGCGTGTCGGCTCAGTTTTACGAAATCAACGAGCAAAAGGGTATTCAGGCACAACCCTGCGACAACGCCGTGACACTGGCTTACTACGGCAAGATTTCGGTAAAATCATTTCTGGATTATAACGATCTGAATGAGCGTGATCCAGTCCGTCCCGGCGAGATTTATTACCTGGAGCGCAAAGCGAAAAAGGCAAAAATACCTTTTCATGTGGTGCAATACGGCCAAACCATGCGCGACGTATCGTCTATTTACGGAATACGGCTCGAGCGTTTGTTGCACTATAACCACATGGAGCCAAACCAGCGTGTGCAGTCGGGACGGATTCTATGGATGCAAAAAAAACGGCCCGCCAGCCAGCCTATTGAATACCGGAAAATGCCCGATCTGTTACCCGAACCTGAGCTCAGCGTAGCCCAGCGTGGGCTTAATCGCGAAGACGACGAAACCCAGATCGATATGCCCACCTCGAACACAACCGCTGTGCTGGCTAAACCCGACACGATCAGGGCCACGCCTCCTCAGCCCACGGTGCCTTCGCTAGAGGAACCAGAGCCTGTGAAGGGTACGTTTTTGCACGAGGTGCGCCCCGGCGACACATTTACCATCATTGCACAACGGTATCGACTTACCGTGCCCGAATTATTGCGGTTGAACAACTGGCAGCCAAGCAAACCCCTGGTGGTAGGCCAACAGTTAGTTGTTGGTGCCGAACCGGCAGCAACGCCACCGGCCGCTGCTACCAGTGCTGCCGCGCCGCCGCGTTTGGCCGGGCCGCCATCGTCGCCGTCGGCTAATACCGGCCGGCCAGCCGCCAAGAGCCGCGAATATGCAGAATCGGTGGTCGACGTTGAGCGGAAGCCCGTTGCTCCAGCTAACCCGAACACGACAAAGCCTGCCACAGTTTATCCAGGTACAGTAGCCAGAAATAATACGCCCCGGCCTGTGTTGCCAACACGGCCAACCCCCGTTGCCACGTCACCAGCTACGACTACTACCAAACCAGGTCAGCGGCTGGTCAACGAAGCGCGGGTTGAAACACCTAAAGTCAATGGCAATTCTTACTACCATATTGTGCAGGCAGGCCAGACGGTTTACCGGGTTGCCCTGATCAACAAAGTCAGCGTCGCCGACGTGATGCGCTGGAACAACCTTAGCAACTACACAATTGAAATCGGCCAGCGGATCCTGATCAAAAAGTGAGTAGCAGTAGGCAGTACTGCTACTCACTTCCCCAACTGCCCCTCGATCCAATCCAGGCCACGGCCGTAGAGAGCCTGCGCGAACTGGACGCGGTTATCAAAATCAGCACTGGGGGTTTGCCCTGAACTTAAAAACTGCCGCACTAACCGGGCATTGTCAGCGGCCTGAGGTTGCAGCACGTCAACCTCACTCTCGGTGCGGAACCTGGCAAAATCGGGCCGGTCAGCGTCGAAATTCTGGAACGCCAGGTGGTTGGTAGCTGTACGCACGGCGCAGAGCACACCCGTAGCCCGCGACGTGGCAGGAGCTAATGAGCCTTCCAGGCCCCGTTTGAGCACTATGGCCCCGTCGAAACCCGCCATCAGTGCCAGTTCAGCCATTTTCATCTGGTAAGTGATATGAAACACCGACGTCACCAGGATATGGGCACGGGCCGGATTTAACACCTTTTCCAGCGTCGACAAAAAGGGGCGTTTCAGCAATACCCGCCGCCGGTCTACCCACCGGTCGAGAGCGGGCGACAGGGCTTTTTGGTCCAGCACCCAGCCGTAGGGTGTCAGCGGTTCGGCCAGCTCGTGGGCGCTTTGCAAAAACGAACAGCCCAGATGCAGATAAAGATCGTGGGCATTAAGCGTCTGTTTTGGCCCCGGTGTGCGCCCCACCATCGAAAGCGGCTGGTAGCTTCGCTGTTGAAAAAAATGGGCCAGCAAGGGCGTGATCAGGTACGAATGCTCCACTCCATCGAAAGGTTCGGCCAGCTGCACAATAGGCTGCTCAACAGCGGGCGGGGCTTTCTGAAAACCAGGAGCCAGCGTAGCCATAGCAGCCTGATACAATCCCTGGTACTCATCGTTCGACTCGTGGCGTACCCGCAGAATGCTTACCGCCAGTCCGCGAAACGTCTCGCAGCTGGTTTCGCGGGTTTGTTCGCCAAAGAGGTAATCGCCCAGCTGCCGGGCTTCGCTGATCTGCAGGTGATGCCCCCGGATGAGTTTAGTAGCAATGGGCAGGAAGATCGTGGGTAGTTCAGGGCAAAGTTTATTGACCAGAAAAGTAGGATGTGAAAACGCATCACGACCAAAGCAAGTCTCTAATGTCCGCTCGGCGTCGGTAGGGCCCTTAGTCAGCAACGCACCAATAAACGCCCCCACCTGAAGCGGGTTTGCTTCACCCGATAGCAATGACACTCGACATTCTTCCAGCAGGTCGGGCGGTAGGGGTTTACTGCCATACTTACCAATCCCAATAAGCTTGATACCGCGGCCAAGTGGAGTATCGCCTGGAGCAAGAGAAAGAAGGTTGGCTGTTTGCATGGCTGGCTGTTAGGTTGAGTGGTTTAAAAGGGAAGCGATACTGACCGTGAAACTTACATAAAAAATGGCTTATTGATTAAATATCAAACTTTTAACAATGCTTTTCTCAGTATTTCCGAATTTTATTTTGATAAATTGACCTATTTAGTTCTTTTGTCCAGAAACTTCTTTTCACCGTTATGTAGCAGTAAGTCAGGCACTGAATTTCCTTACCCTTCCCAATCGCTTATATTAGCCGGTAGCCAAATCGCACCGCAAAATGGCCTCCTGCCCAATGACGAATTCCGCCGCTCACCGCTCTACAGCCTGTGTCCTGCTGATAGCCTGCCTGCTCGGGATTGAACTCGCCATTACCAAAACAGCTGCCTTTGGTAAACACCCGCTAGCCCTATCTGTCGGTATTTTGTTCGATTGTACGGTCCTGACTACGGCGCTTTTCTATGGATTGATAGCCCGACCTCTGCGTTTACCAGTCAGCCGGACGGTGCTGTTTGCGGTGGCCATGTTGCGCGTAGCCCTGTTTATGATTCCGGCAACGCTGCCCTCCTTGCAGCTAGCCTGGCCCGGTTTGCTGGCATTGCTGGAGGGCTCTGTCTTGGTGATTACGACCTTTCGTCTCCGCACCATTATTCGTACCTATCGCGCCTTGCGCCCTGCGCACGATCGCCAGATAGCCTTGCGAGGAAGCTTGTCGGCCGTTTTTGGCCAGAGGGCAGCCCGTCTTATCGTATCGGAAGGCCAGGTGATCTATTATGCTTTGCTCAACTGGCGGAACCCCACCGACCTGCCCACTGGTGCTACACCCATAACTACTCACCGCGAGTCGGGACAGGTGGCCCTGCTGATTGGGCTGCTGGGTGTGGGCCTTATTGAAGCGACGGCCATGCATGTCATGTTAAGCCGCTGGTCGCCAACGGTCGCATGTTGGGTCACGCTGCTGAGCCTATACGGGTGTCTGGTGGTGCTGGCAATTATCAATACGATCCAGAAAAGACCGTCGTTTCGTACAGACAATGCGGTACACCTTCGCCTTGACATACGGTGGGAAGCGATTATTCCACTCAACAGTATTGCCGCGGTTATACCCATTTTCGACAAGCCAGCGAAGCAGCCGGGTCTGCTCAACGCAGCATTGGCAACTGCTCCGAATGTGCTGATTACCCTTCGGGAGCCTGTGGTAGTCAAAGGCATATATGGCCTTACGCGCACGGTAACGCAGGTTGCGCTATTTATGGATAACCCAAAACAGTTTTCAGTTCAGCCTCTATGACCAGACAAAACGTGCTTTCCGGCTCGCCCTGGGAAGATAAAATGGGCTACTGTCGGGCCGTTAGAATTGGCAACGTGATCGAAGTATCGGGCACGGTAGCAATTGTGGATGGTACAACTGTGAAAGCCGACGACATCTACGCCCAAACCAAAAACATTCTCGACCGTATCGCCGAGGTGCTGTCAGGCCTGGGGGCAGCCATGAGCGACGTGGTCCGTACACGCATGTTCACCACTGATGTATCTCGCTGGGAAGAAATCGCGCAGGCCCACGGTGCCGTATTTGGGTCTATCAAACCTGTTACCAGTATCTACGAAGTCAGTGCCCTCATCAGCCCTGACTACCTGATCGAAATAGAATTCACAGCGATTTTAGGGGATCGCTGATTGGGCCAATGGAGCAGGTTTCCACAACTAATTAATTTATTTCAGTCGGATCAAAAGTCAGCATCAGCGCAAATCTGCTCTACCTGCTCGATCAGCGGTCCTCTTCAACGTATGCATATCTTCATCCAGACACCTCTCAACGCAGTCAATCAACAGGTGCTCCGCCAGGAAATCGGTAATGGACATACAGTCACGTTTCGTGATGGAACAACCCCGCTGGAGCAAGTTGACGTGCTCATGGGCAACCCGCCTGCTGAGCAGGTGCGGCAAATGAAAAACCTTAAGTTCTGGCAGTTAGACTCCGCCGGGTTTGACAAATACACCGACCTGAACCTGGCTATTCCGGTCTGCAACATGGGTGATTTTTTTGCCTGGCCCTGCGCCGAAACCATCGTGGGGGCTGTATTGGCCCTGTATCGCCGCCTCGACGAATTGGCGGTTCAACAACGGGCGAAGAACTGGGTAGGTATGCCCCTGCGCTACACCATGCACACGCTCCATCGGCAACGCGTTGTGATCCTGGGGGCAGGTAGCATTGGGCAGGCCGTGCGGTCTATTCTGGGTGGTTTTCAGTGCCACATACTGCTTATGGCCCGCACAAATCCTGATGCCCAACTACACACCCTTGACGAGTTGCTGACTGCCCTGCCCACCACCGATCTGCTGATTAACACCCTTCCCGGCTCCGTTGATAGGTTTGTGTCGGCAGACGTGTTAGCCGCCATGAAGCCGGGCAGTTTCTTTGCCAATGTGGGCCGGGGCAATACCGTTGACGAAACCGCACTGATTGCTGCCTTGCAAAACGGCCACCTCGGTGGGGCGGCGCTTGATGTAACCCAACAGGAGCCGCTGCCCGTTGAAAGCCCCCTCTGGCTGATGCCCAACGTACTGCTCACCCAGCACACCGCCGGGGGCCAACGCACGGAGGATGAAGGCAAACTGGCGCAGTTCGTCCGCAACTTCGATAAGTTTCAGCGTGGCGAACCGCTGGACAATCAGGTGCAATTGGGGAGGGGATACTGATTCTACCGATGTGGCAAGACGAAGCAGATTTATTTATGCTACTGCATAGCCCGTGTAAGGGCGTTTGTAAGGAGCATGGAAGGCCAATACAATATCCGATTTGGCGATCCCGTGCCGTTCCAGCTCACCTACCAGATCATAATCTGTAGCATCTTCCTGCACCCAAATCTTGTCGTTTCTAATATCCAAATGAAATATGGGATAATATACCCGCTTACCATCTTCCCATCCAATAGTAAGTATCTGATAATGATCACGTTCAGTATCAATAATTAGCTACTCTTCAATGTCATCAGTGATTCGCCCGACAGATGGCAACGCGTAATACGTCTGAAGGACGTCAGTGATGACGGAGCGAAACTGAGCTATTGAGTTATCCATTTTATAATTCGTTTGGTCGTAATATCGATGATAAGAAGTGATATTCGATCTTGCTCTATAGTCTGGGAAATTAGTGATTTGGTGAAGAACGAGGTATAGACATCTGTGTCGACTGCCAGAAAAAGAACACGGTCAATATTTTCAGCGGCTAAACCAATACATACACATCGTACTGGCCTTTTGCTTCATAGAAATCATTCAGTTTCGATTTACTTAGGAAGCTTTTGATTTCAACAGCAATCTGTTCTTTCCCTCTTTCTGCTGCCAGAACCTGCTCGGCAGCTAAATCTATTTCTAACCGAAGGCCGCCAACTTTTAACATCAACGGGTCATGCGTAATAAGCTAGCCGTCCGCTTCAAGGGCTTCTCGAACTGTTTGATGTAATAGACCCAAAATAGTACATTCAGTTGAAGCGAGGTACTACAAGGTAAACCAGGAGTTGTCAGGCATCCTCACGCAACCCACTTTCCAACTAACCCCATCGTTTCGGCGTTACCCCGTACCTTTGCGGAATTAACTAACTGGTGAGCAGCGAATGGCCGAACGCATAACGTATGGGAAGACCTGGTGGGGGCAGCAGTGGCTTCAGGCACTAACCCGCATTGACGAAGCCAACCGCCTGCCACGGGGCAAAACCTACGCCAACAAAGGGGCCGTTCGTGCCCTGAAAATTGATACCAACCAGATTAGCGCGCAGGTGCAGGGCAGCAAACCCCGACCGTACAAGACCAAACTCACTGTGCCACTGTTTGAGGCCAATGAGAAAAAAGCGCTGCTTACCGAGATACGCAACAACCCCGCTCTGCTGGCGCAATTGCTGAACCGACAACTTCCGCCCGACCTCATCGACTTTGCCGACAAGCGGGGCATCCGGCTTTTCCCGCGGTCGTTTTCAGAGCTACAGGCGGGCTGCTCCTGCCCCGACTACGCCATGCCCTGCAAACACCTGGCGGCAGTCATCTATTTGATCACCAATGAAATAGACCAAAATCCATTCCTGGTGTTTGGCTTAAAAGGCCTTGACCTGCTCTCAGACCTACCCACTGACACCATAGGGGGCGGCGGCATGGAAACAGTGCTGTCGGTGCAGGATTTGCTGACCGATGACCTGCTCGATTCGGTGGGCGATGAGGATGACTGGAAGCCCGACGAGGCGTCGCGGAATGCGCTCGACTTTGCGGCCTTGCCCACACTGGCCGACTCGCTACTGGGGCTGCTGACACCCGAAACAACCTTTACCAAAAGCAATTTTCACAAAGACCTCGCTAAGGCCTATAAGCTGTTTGCCAAGCCGATGGCCGACAAAGTGGTGGTGAGCCACCCCGAGCCAAGCGACAGCCTGGAACTGCAACTGGACGAGTTGCTGGACCTGCGGAAGATCAATATTTTCAGCGAACACGGCGACGCCCGGCCACTGCCCCACTTTGCCATTGCTGATTTGATGGGCTGGCTCGCCGACCTCACCGACGCCGACTGGCCCGACATGAGCGACTCCGTTCGTGCCTTGTACCTCACCCGTCAGTTCACGGCGGCGTTGCTCCGCCGGGGGGCCGTGGTACCGCAACTGTTGCGCATTGGCACCGACGAAAATCAGTATCGGGTGCGGTGGGTACCCGCCACGCTCAACGAAGCCGTGCGGCGACAGGTAGAAATTATCAGCACGCAGCTACCACCCGATCTGCTTACCGTTCGCTGGCAGAAAGACATTCTCGCGCCTGCCTCGCCTACCGAGCAGGTGCTGATGCTCAGTAGCCTACTCCTTCGGCAGCCCATCAAACAGCCCACCGTAGAGCTCTGGGAACGCTGGCCGCTGGAAGATGCCGACCGGCTCTTTTTTGGGCAGGAGATTCTGAAGTTCGAGGGGTTTGGCAAGCGCGAAAAACCGTTGGCCATGCAGCTTTGGCTCAACGATTTCTTTCTGGGTCAAAAACGGTTCGTGCCTATCCTGGCCGTTGAAGACTCGGACCGGGGCGGCGTTTCGCCTGGCGATGTGTTTAAGCTCAGTTTGCTCATTCGTGACCGGCAGGCCGAAGATGCCGCCGCACCTGTGCCGCTGACCGAGATTCTGGACGAAACCAAACACGCCAAAATTCGCATGGCTGTCTTGCAGGATCTGCTTGTGCTATCGCGGCACTTCCCTGATTTAGCAAAGCTAACGAAGAAAAATGGCCCGTCATTTTTGAGTTATGCGCCGGATGATTTTGTCAAGATTTTGCTCGAAACCCTGCCCCGGATGCAGCTATTGGGCATTTCGCTCTTGTTGCCAAAATCGCTGCAACACTGGGTGCGTCCGCAGGTGGGGGCACGATTGAAGGCCAAGGTATCAGCCAACAACGCCTTTATGAAGCTCGACGACATGCTCACCTTCGACTGGCAGGTAGCCCTCGGCGACGACTTTGTGAGTGCCAACGAGTTCCAAACGCTGGTGGACAACCGGACGGGGCTGGTGAAGATCAAAGATCAGTACGTGTTGATTGACCCCAACGAGTTTGCCCGGCTGCAAAAGCAACTCACCAAACCACCCGAACTGACGGGTTCTGACCTGCTTCGCGCGGCGTTGGCCGAAGAGTTTCAGGGCAACCGCGTGGGTATTGGCGCCGACGTGCGGGCGCTATTGAAGCAGTTTACCGACACCGCTGCTCAACCCCTGCCCGACCGCCTCAACGCCCAACTGCGCCCTTATCAGCAACGCGGCTACGACTGGCTCGTAAAGAACACGGCCCTCGGAATGGGTAGCCTCCTGGCCGACGACATGGGACTGGGCAAGACGATCCAGGTAATCACGTTGTTGCTTAAATTCAAGCAGGAGGGGCGTTTTTTGAAGCAGAAAGGCCTTGTGGTGCTCCCCACAACGCTGCTCACCAACTGGCAAAAAGAGATTGCCCGTTTCGCCCCGGATCTGAAAGCACACGTGTATCATGGTGCCAACCGCAAGCTACCCGAGGGTAAGAAGGCAGGCGATTATGACCTGCTGCTGACCACCTATGGCGTGGTACGGTCGGACCTGGAGACGTTCAAAAAACAGACCTGGGCGGTGCTGATCATCGATGAAGCGCAGAACATCAAGAACAACGATACTGAGCAGACGAAGGCCGTGAAAACACTGAAGTCAGGCATCCGGATTGCGCTTAGCGGCACACCCGTGGAGAACCGGCTGTCTGAGTTCTGGAGCATTATGGACTTCGTGAATCGGGGCTACCTGGGGGGTATGAGCAAGTTCAACGAAGAGTTTGGCAAACCCATTCAGCAGGAGCGCGACCAGCAAAAGCTTGATCTGTTCCGGCGCGTGACCAGTCCGTTTCTGCTCCGCCGCGTCAAAACCGACAAGAGTATCATCAGCGACCTGCCCGACAAGATTGAGAACAACCAATACTGCGCCCTGACGTCGGAACAGGCCGCGTTATACCAGAGCGTGGTGTCGGAGAGTTTGCGGGCCATTGAAGAAAAAGACGGCATTGCCCGGCGTGGGCTAGTGCTGAAACTGATGACCGCCTTAAAGCAAATTGGCAACCACCCGCACCAGTATCTGAAGAAAGGCAACACAAATCCGGCCCTTTCCGGCAAGGTGCAGATGCTGCTCAATCTGCTCGAAA
Source organism: Fibrella rubiginis (assembly GCF_017353185.1). Taxonomy (GTDB): domain Bacteria; phylum Bacteroidota; class Bacteroidia; order Cytophagales; family Spirosomataceae; genus Fibrella; species Fibrella rubiginis. The sequence goes on from NZ_JAFMYV010000006.1 coordinate 294,476, forward strand.
CAATCTACGCCAGCCACGAAAAAGTCTTGATTTTCACGCAGTACCGCGAAATGGGTGAGCTATTAAAAGAGTTTATTCAGCAGGCGTTCGGGCAGGAACCACTCTTTTTGCACGGCGGCACCTCGCGCCCCGACCGCGACGAGATGGTGGAGCAATTTCAGAAAAACCGCTCCGACCATACCTTCATTCTGTCGTTGAAAGCGGGCGGCACGGGCCTCAACCTCACCCAGGCCAACCACGTCATCCACTTCGACCTCTGGTGGAACCCCGCCGTAGAGAATCAGGCCACCGACCGGGCTTTCCGTATCGGCCAAACCAAGAACGTACTGGTCTACCGCCTGATGAATCAGGGTACGCTGGAAGAGAAAATCGACGCCATGATCCGCTCCAAAAAAGAACTTGCCGACCTGAGCGTCAAAACCGGCGAAACCTGGCTCGGCGACCTCAACGACGACGAGTTGAAAGAACTGGTGAGCCTGGGATAAGAATTTTCGTAACTTTCAGCTATGAGCACTGCCATTCTGGAGACCGAACAACTGCTTAGCCGCCTCTCGCGGGCGGAGAAAGCACAGGTATTACAGTGGATCGTACGCGACCTAGGCGATACATTCCCTGGCATTGAACAAACAGCCGATGTGGCAGGCGGTGCGGCCTGCATTGCCAGAACTCGTATTCCGGTCTGGGTGCTCGAACAGGCCCGTCGCCTTGGTGCCACCGAAGCCGATCTGCTGTTGGCTTACCCTACGCTTCACGCTGTTGATCTGGCAAATGCCTGGGCCTATGTGCGCACTAATACTTCTGAAATTGAGCAGGCCATAACTGAAAATGAAGTCGACTGATGGCATTGCTTTTAGCCGATGAGAACCTGCCAATACCCACTGTAACTGTACTGCAGCAACACGGCTACGACATATTGACTTTACTCGATTTAGGCATGGCTGGATTGGCTATTCCAGATGATGAAATATTGACTCTGGGCACTTCGCTAAACCGGTGCGTTGTTACTCAGAACCGAAAAGATTTTATCAAATTGCATAAGCAGCACCCGATCACGCTGGCATTCTTATCTGCACAGTCGATAGTGATTTTAAGGCGCTGGTCAATCGCATTGCTCTGTGCCTTGACGAAGCCGACTCAATTGTAGGGCAGCTATTTCGTGTCCAACACCAGCCACAATAAAACCGACGAAGCCTGGCTCAGAGACTCCAACAACGACGAATTGTAGGAACTGGTTAGTTTGAGATAGTTACAGGAAATAGATTTCCTGGTTTGGGTGACTTATGTATATTTGAAAATCAGCAGTATATGAAAGCATCTAATTAGTTCTGATGAGCAGTCTCTTACAATTTATAGCCGAACAGACATCTGGCACTTTTTACAAATCAGCTCGCTATTGCGTAGACGCAGAGGTAAATATTCCGTCTTTATCTTATGATGATCCGCAATACTTCACTATACAAAGAGATAAGTTTGGTGAAACTGACACTAGCTTGCGAACAACCAAAGATCTTAAACAACTAGCTCGCCAGATACAACACACTGAGGCACCGTTGTTTAGCTACTTTTTAGATGGGTCGCGGCGTGTTTATAAAGTAGATGATATAGCTTATCAGAAACGTATCTTTCCGGTAGTTGGGGGGCAGGTGGGCGTTGCTTGCTGTGAACGAAAAAGTCCTGACACGTTTAGAACAGCCATATTTGAAAATCATCTTGTCCTATCATTACCTACACTCGCCGCTAGTGACGGAATGGGGCGACCAGAACTGTTTTTTGGCAATCTGTTAAGCCAGATTAATGAAATGCAGCGCTTGAAGCGATTCGGTCTTCAATTTTCAGAAGTACTGCCCTACAATTCAGACCGAAACGATGGGGGACGCGAAGAGTACATGGACCGGGGGACGGTTAAGATTCAAGCCAAGATGATTGCGTCTGAGAAAAAGGTAGTGGAAGAACTGGTGCGCAATAACCTACTAAATCAAGATAACTACCTCATCAAGGACGGTTCACTCCAATACCCTAAAACAGGAATAAAGGCCGTGGATATTGAAACAGCTCGCTTCCGAAGCAATTTTCGGCGCGTTGTAGGCGTGTCTAAGTTATTCAACCCTGAGTTCTCCAAGGACAAGCGTGGTCAGAGTAACGCGTCTGCTATTGCTGATTTGCTGCCTTATCACCGGACTCCGGTAGCTATGTACCAGGAAAGCCGAGTGGGGAATGTCTACTTCGCCATTTGGTACGTTCGAATTCGGGAGCGCAAACACAGCGATAGTCCGTTTGCTGGTGTGGTGAAATTAGAAAAGATTTTGGTGACGGATGATGAGCAGAATTACGGGTTGGACAGTTCAGAGGTGGACCGGATTACGGCCAATATCATCAATGAGCGTAACCCAGTATGTTATGGCAAAGACCAACGGTGGGCTAACCATTTGTATCCAGTATACCTGACAGAAACATTCATTAAGAGTCGCTACCTAAGTGACCTGTACTTTATTAACCTTTTCTAAACTCGTTACAATGCCTAAACAGATTGGCAAGGTCATTGCCACCGAAAAATCCCCATCTACGATTGATGAATTCCACTTTTGGACTGATAAAAAGCTAATTATTAAGCCGTTTGACGTTGTGACGGTTGAACACCTACAATCCAAAAGCTGCTCGGAGAGATCGCTAACGTATGGGGTCGTTGAAGAAATTTCACACATAACCGATTCTGCTAGTTCGTTAGCAGGCTTTATTTCGAGTGATTTTGGGGATGTATCAGCCAGCCTCAATACTCAACGTATTGGTATGAATTATGTCAAAGCCCGCGTCGTAGGTAACTCGCAAGACATATATACACCTGTACTTGACGGGCAAGCAGTATCACTAGCGGATGAAGAAAATGTCAGAAAGGCTTTAGGACTTTCTGATGTAAAGAATCCTCTACCGGGTGGCTACATTCAGATGTATGAGGAAGATCCAATTACCATCCCAGTGCATTTCAACTCTCATTTCTTAATTGGACCAGAGGGTGCCCACCTCAATATCTCCGGCATATCAGGACTGGCAGCAAAGACATCCTACGCAATGTTTCTGCTGAAAAGCATTCAGAATGAATACATGAAGAATGCACATCAGCATAAGGATAGTGTAGCCTTTGTCATTCTGAACGTGAAAGGACGGGACCTGTTAGCCTTAGATGAATCCAATGATGCCTTAACCGATGATGACCGCAATCGTTATAAGGAACTTGGCGTTGAACCAGCACCCTTCGCTCAGGTAAAATACTTCTATCCCTACGCAAAGGATTTAAACACGGCTACATATGGCCGAGATTTCGACACACAAAAACACGAGGGTAAAGCTTTTCAATACAAGTACACTTACAGCGATGACAAGGACAAAATAGATATGTTGTTCGCTAACATTGATGATCCAAATGGTACAATGGAATCCATCGTGGCTACAATAAGCTCCGATAGCAGTGAATTCTCAAAAAAGACCAATTGGAATGACTTTCGACAAGAACTCAGCGAATACAAGCAGGCCGGAAACGCGAAGGACAAGGAGATATCGATACTTAGCTGGCGAAAATTCAACCGCCATATAAATCGAATTCTTGAGAAAAGCTTAATCTTCAACGATAACGTAGATCACAAAAAGGGAGATAGGCGGTTGCAAGAGGCCATTCAAAACATTCAGAAAAATGATGTTTACGTCATTGATGTGGCTAAATTGGATGAAGAAACTCAAGGGTTCGTTTTTGGCGATGTGATGAGTTCAATTTATGATCTTAAACTCGGACAGATTGATGATAGAAAGGAAGAAGACATTCCGTCGAAAATCATCGTCTTTGTAGACGAGTTGAACAAATACGCTTCCAAGGACGTACCTCGCAACTCGCCGGTGCTACGCCGTATCCTCGAAGTTACAGAACGAGGACGGTCATTGGGTATAGTCCTGTTTGCTGCTGAACAATTTAGGAGCGACATTCACGATAGGGTCAAGGGCAACTGCGCTACCCACGCCTACGGGCGAACAAACGGCATTGAGGTTTCCAAGGGCGATTATCAATACGTACCTACTGTGTACAAGTCGATGATGACCCGGCTCAAGCAAGGCGAGTACATTCTCCAAAACCCGGTGTTCAGGTCCCTATTAAATATTAAATTTCCTAATCCTATCTACCGCCAATTCAAGAATGGATAAGTCTGTCAAGCCGGTTATTGGTAAGTACGTAATCGAAAACCTCACGGTTGGTATGTATGATGACCCATTGTGCATCTATCGTGAATACATTCAGAACTCAGCCGATGCCATTGACCAAGCCGTATCTATCGGGCTGGTTGAGAAAAAGGATGCCAGCATATTTATCCATATTGATACAGCCCTCAAATCCATCACCATCACCGACAATGGTATAGGTGTTTCTCAGAACCAAGTAGTATCCGTTTTACAGAACGTGGCTGAGTCCGATAAAGAAATTGGACGAGAGCGCGGCTTTCGGGGTATCGGACGATTAGGAGGGTTGGCTTATTGCGAAACACTTGTTTTCGAAACATCGAGCCGGGAAGAAGCAACTAAGTCAGTAATGACCTGGAATGCTAAAGAATTGAAGCGTACCGTCAGCGACCGATCTCAAAAAGAGGACGCCGCTGATGTAATTAGCCGCATTGTTCAATTCAAAACAGCAGGTGAAGACATTGATGCACACTATTTTCGAATAACTATGTCAGGGGTTAGTAGCGCTGTTTTACTGGATACTACTGCTGTAAAGGATTACCTAACCATGGTAGCTCCTTTACCATTCGACAGCAATTTTAGTTTTCGCAAACGTATCCAGGAGGAGTTAAGTAAAAATAGGCTTGTAGTGGACGATTACACTGTTTTCCTGAACCACGAACAACTCTACAAGGCGTATACAAACTACTTCTATGTTGAGAGTAGTGGCAAGCGGGTCAAAGCTGGTGAAATACAGGATATTCAATTTTTTAAAGGTGTCAATGAGCACGATGAAGTCCTTTATTGGGGCTGGCATAGCGTATCTGACACACAGAATAACCAATTAAAACCTATTAATCAGGCGAGAGGGCTACGGCTGCGTAAAAGCAACATTCAAATTGGTAACGAACGACGCTTAGCCAACCTGTTTAAAGACCCGCGCTTCAATATGTACGTGGTTGGGGAAGTGCACACTTGGCACAAAGACCTGATTCCTAACGGTCGGCGCGATGATTTCGAAGATACTGTCGCTATTGCTGAATTGCGTGAGAAACTGAAACCTGTCTGCAACAACATCCAGGCCGTTTCGTACAAAGCGTCTGAATTGAAAAATGCCCAGAAAGCCATTGATGACTTACAGACATTACGCGAGACGGTTGCCGAAAAACAGCAAAATGGCTTCACAAACAAAGAAGAAGTTAGGCAGACGGAAGAACTGATCGAACGCAAGCAGCAGAAAGCTCAACAAGCCGAACGAGTCATCAATAAGTTTAGAGAAACCGTAAACGCCAGCGAACCAAGCCCTTCCAAGCATGTGTTGGGAGGTATCATCAAGCCTAACCTCCCTTCGGTAGAAGAGATGGTGATGCCTTTCATCAGTAAGTCGCCATTGCGGACGGACAAATTGAGTCTCAAAAAGGACCAGCGAAAGCTCATGCAACGGGTATTCAACGTGATTTATAACGCTTTACCGAAAGAGTTAGCTGAAACGGTGATTCTTAAAATTGAGGAGGAATTCAAATGAAACTCACAAAATCCGATATAGGGGCTGAAGTTATTTCAATCTTGACAAGAGGTATGTACCCTGACCCCCGCGATGCAGTAAGGGAATACATCCAAAACGCAGTAGATGCTAAAGCTAAGAATGTCTCTGTAAGTGTAAGGCAGAGTTCTGTTGTAATTGAAGACGACGGTGTTGGTATGAATTACGATACGCTTCGTAAGGCTCTGCGTATGGGAATTTCAGACAAACGTCCTGGTAAAGACGTAGGTTTTATGGGTATTGGTATATATAGTGCATTTCATCTATGCGATACACTAACGATATATACAAAAACAGCAGATACTTCTCCTCAATCAGTTCGAATGAATTTTGCCTCGATGCGCTCAACATTAAATGTACAACGCGATAAGCGATTAAATGGCGAAATAGATGGCGATCAACTGACTGATTTACAAACACTTCTAGAAAACAACATTACATTACAAGATGAATATTCTTTAATGGAGAACGAGTATCCTGTGTTACATGGGACTCGAGTAGAGTTGGTTGGCTTAGATCCCATTTTGGATGATTCACTAAATAATTTTGATCTTTTAAGCAATTACTTACGTGATGTCGTTCCTTTGCGTTTCGACAGAGACCAATTTACATGGGGTGGTCTAATCGAAGATACAATCAATGAATCTTGCGATAATAACGGAGCACATTTTGAGTTAGTCAACCTTAAGCTTGGCGTTAGTGGTCGATCTGCCGATCTATTTAGACCTTATTTGAACTCTGATTTTTCTAACTCAGCACCGCAAAAGCCTTTTTTTAAATCGATCAAAAAAGGGGGGATACTATTAGGTGTCGCTTGGGGGTGTCTCAACTCAACAAAAGAAAGAATTAGTAAGAAAGAACTCAGAGGCTTTTTATTAAAAAAACAAGGATTTTCTGTTGGAAAAAGAGAATCTCTTGCTCGTCTTTTTGGATCATCAAACACCCATTTTGACCGCTATATTGGTGAAATCATTGTTGTCAGCCCGGATATTTTACCCAATGCCGCTCGTAATGGATTAGAAGTATCCGCTCTTAAAACATGGTTTGATGAACAACTTGCTAAAGAAGTTGCTCCATTCTTCAATGGCAAATCAACTGCGTTTCAAGAGAAAAAAAAGGCAGAAGAACTTTTAGATGAATTAGGCGGTCAGTTAAAAGATATTTTAGTTAGATTTAGTCCAAATGAAGATAATCCAGATACGTTAATTAATCTAATTGCTGAAATAAATAGTACAGTTAATATTAAATTAAAAACCGATAAAAATGGGAAAATAATACGTGTTGAAAGGAATACTGATTTTCAGAATCTATTAAATGTGTCAAAAAAACTCGAAAAAGATATCAGATTTCGTTTAGAACAACTTTTCAATAACAAACAACATGTAAAAAAGCCTCATCAGCAAAAATCTCAAAATCAAGCATCGGTTGCGGAAGACCTCAATCAATATACGGCATCTGAGACGTTGAAGAAATTCAAATCGCTTACCGATGTGCTTGATGATGTTGGCATAGAATATTCTGATGTAATAGGTAAAATATTATTTTTGATCAACGAAAAATTTGTCTCACTGGCTGATAATAAATCTCAACAATATAGACTACTTAACGAACTAAAAGAAGAAATTGAAAGCCTTCAACTTTAACTTAACAACTACGTAATGTCAGCACAATTTAGTACTGAATCAAAAAGAGCTATACGTTCAGTCTGGGCTAAACTACTTTTGTCTTTTTTGCATGATACTTTAAATAAGAAACTAGTTTATTTAGGCCTTCCAGGTGAAAATGCATATGATATCCATGAATGGATTGAGTATCTTGATATTGTATACGCTTTTGAGTGCGGAAATTACAAAAGTCAGCTAAGTGTGGAAGAGGCAAGAAAGAAACTTATTGCACTAGAAGAGATTGGCCTTACTTTACAAAGAAAAAAACAGTTGTCTGATTTTCAGCTATACGACGGATATATTGAAGAGGTCATAATACGTGGTTTCGATAATTCGGCATCTCAAAAAGATTTTATTCAGGGTGACGTAATAACTTTGTACAATCTCGACTTCTGTAATCAAGTAACTTCACCAATTGAATACCGTGACAAGGAAGGGAACTTGGAAAAAGCTTTTAAATTTGATGCTATTGGAAAGTTGCTTAAGTTGCAGCAAAGTATGAAGCCATCCTCTAAAAAGTTCATAATGTTTTTAACTTTACACTGTAGTTTCAAAGGCAAAGAATTTCATAATTTTCAAAACTTTCCTCCAGATGGTCAATTCAAAAAATATTTACAAGTAGTTGAACGTTTATCTAAAGGGAAAAAGGCTCCCTATTGGATAAAGGCTTTTGTGTATTACCACTTAAGCGGATATTTTAAAATGCATCAGTTTACCGCTGATTTTCTACCAGTTATACATTATATAGGTGATAACTCGGAGCCGTTGCTTTGTTTCACCATCATTGGAACCCAAGGCGCAACACACGCTGAAAGTTCAAACCAGCAAATTAATAATTTTTTGAATGGAAAATTTATCTCCGTAGATTCAAATGGAGGTTTCATCAATAATGCCAGTCTTGTTGCTCATGATGAGGTAGACTGGGAGGATGTAAATCCTCTACAGTTGTTCAAGTCTTCTAAGATGTATAAAGAAAATTGGAAAGATACCAAATGAATCGTAACATCCTCTTACTCGAACCTAACTACGCCAATAAGTACCCACCTATTGGCTTAATGAAGATTGCGACCTATCACCGCAACCGGGGCGACCAAGTGCGGTTCTTCAAAGGAAATCTCAATGATTTAGTACTTGATTTACTTTGGGAAGACTGCTTAAAACAACTAATTTTTATAGACGACACGACAAACTGGGCAGAAAAACAAAGTCTAGTTAAGCAGTTTATCAAAACTCGTAATAAAGAATTACTCGACACTTTACAGCCTACTAATAGCCTATATAGTCCATTGGTTGTCAAATGTTTGGAGGGTTTTGGAGATAGGTTGCGTCGGAAAACATGGAAGCTTGATCCCAAGTTTGACCGTGTCTACGTAACTACTCTCTTCACATTCTACTGGAAGATTACAGTTGAAACAATTGAGTTTGCTAAACGATTGGTGCGCCACCCGGATGAAATAAAAGTCGGGGGGGTTTTGGCGTCATTACTACATGAGGAGTTAGAGCAAGAGACAGGTATTAAGCCCATGAAGGGTCTACTTGATAAGCCTGGGATACTCGATGAAGGTGACCTAATGATTATCGATGACCTGCCACTTGATTATTCAATTCTCGATGAGATAGAATATGAGTATCCAACTCGCTCAGCCTATTTTACATTCATGACAAAGGGATGCACCCGAAAATGTTCCTTCTGTTCTGTGCCTATTTTAGAACCTACTTACAAGCCTAAAATAGACACGTTTGATAAATTCGGCGAAATCAATGAACGGTTTGGTGAGCAGCAGAACCTCCTGCTCATGGACAATAATGTGTTGGCTAGCCCTAAATTCCCCGAAATTATTGAAGAGATAAAGGCTATGGGTTTTACGAAGGGGGCAAAATTCGTTGAGCCAAATCAATTAGAACTGTCCGTTAAAAATCTTCGGGAGGGTTTTAACGACAGAGCGTTTGTACGTCGGACATTTCGGCTAATGCATGACATGCTTAAGCGCCTGAAAGGAGAGCCAGCGCAGGTATATTACACAGCACTGACTGAAAATAAACTGTTGGGGCTTGAAACAACAACTAAAGAAGGCTTACTGAATGCTTACAGTACAATTGCAACTATTTATGAAAAATTTAGAAATAAAGCCCCTAAGAACCGGTATGTCGATTTTAACCAAGGCACTGATGCTCGGTACGTTACCGATGAGCTAATGGCTTTGATGGCTCAGATTCCTATTCGCCCTCTTCGGATCGCTTTCGACTACTGGGGAATGGAAAAGCAGTATACGGCAGCAGTTAGGTTGGCCGCTAAGCACGGTATCCGCGATCTATCTAATTACATTCTTTATAATTTTCAGGACAAGCCTAACGAATTATGGATGCGTCTAAAGAAAAACGCTGATTTGTGTATTGAGCTGGACGTTCAAATATTTTCTTTTCCAATGAAGTATATACCGCTTTTTGGGGAAGAAGCAAAACACCGGGAGTTTACTGGAAAACACTGGAATCGAAAGTTTATTCGAGCCATTCAGTCTATATTAAATGTCACAAAAGGAATAGTAGCTCCATCAAAGCGTGGACAAAAGTCATCTTTTTTTACTGAAGCATTTGGAGTCGACTTAAATGAATTCAATGAGATTCTTTACATGCCAGAAGCTTACATTGTATACAGGCATCTTTTTCGGAAAGACTACGGTTATACCCAAGTTTGGGAAAATGAGTTTAGAGAAATCAGATTGAGCGAAGATTGGAAAATTGTTAACGCTGTGATTTGTGGGTCAGATTTCACGACTGCAACTATTGACACTTACCAACCAAGCGAGAAAGCGAGGCACTTTTTGCGGCACTACACGATGGCCAAAGGAAGTGCTGACCCTAGTAAAGACCCTAAATTTATAGCTCTAAAATCAGAGTACGACAAACTGATTAAGGAAAATCAAGCAATCGAGCTAACACTTACTTATGATTTTGAAGATGGCCTGGATAGCGAAAAAGAACTTGGTGTCTCAAGTAATGAAGAGGAGTTGAAGGAGTTGGTCAATTTAGAATAGTTGCGGAACTAGACGCCTTGAAGTATCTTAGTAAAAAGAGAAACTGATATGACCGAGATCATTTTTGTGGTCCATGAGGCCGAAGAGGGTGGCTACTATGCCAATTCCGAAGGCCCAGCTATTTTTGCTGAAGGAGACACCGTCGAGGAGTTAAAGGCAAACATCAAAGGCGGCGTGGAATGCTACTTCGACAAGGATACAGAGATGCCAAAACTAGCTCATCTTCACTTTGTTAAAGACGAAGTATTCGCGCTGTAATTGATGAAAACGCCCCGCGACGTTTCTGGCAAAGACCTCATTAAATTACTGAAACCCTTTGGCTATGAATTAGTTAGTCAAAATGGCAGTCACATCAAAGTGACGACCGAACAAAATGGTCAACACTACATCGCCGTTCCTAACCATGACCCGGTTAAGATTGGTATACTCAATGGAATTCTTTCCGAAGTGGCCCGGCATTTCGGTTTTACCAAGGAGTACGTCGCTAGAACATTATTCGGCTAATAGCAACTTTACCTGAGCGTCAAAACCGGCGAAACCTGGCTCGGCGATCTCAACGACGAGTTGAAAGAACTGGTAAGCCTGGGATAATCGGTGGGATCCAGCTACCAGTATACATTGATTATCCGGCAACCACTTCACGTACTTCTACGCGACAAAACCGTCTGGTTAATGCGTTGATTTGTAGTCCAGTAATCCTCTTTTTCTGGCAAATCGATGATGCGTTATGACGTATAAAGTAGCCCTTTTAGATGATCATCAGGTGGTGCTGGAAAGCTTTGCCAACCTGCTCGATACATTTGGCAGTTTTGACGTGGTCGCCACGGCCACCGATGCCCATGCGATGCTCAACCTGCTCGACGAGGTTCATGCCGATGTGCTCGTGACCGATTTAATGTTACCCGCTATCAGTGGCATCGACCTGATCTCGCTTTTCCACGCACAACACCCAACGTTGGCCATTCTGGTCTTATCAGGATCAGTCGATCCGCAGCTTATTCGTCATGTCATGCGTGTTGGCGCTAACGGGTTTGTGACAAAATCGGCCGACAAGACTGAACTCCACGATGCTATAATGGCTGTAGCGGCAGGCCGTCGCTACGTCGACAGCCGTGTGTATGACCTTGACACCGACACGCCCACCCAACCAGAAGAGAACCTGCTTACCAGCCGCGAGAAGGAAGTAGCGGATCTAATTATCAATGAGTTATCGAGTACGCAGATTGCAGAGAAGCTATTTATCTCGTTCAACACCGTTGAGACCCACCGCAAACGCATTTACCAGAAACTGGGTATCAACACTTCTCTTGGCCTGCTTAAATACAGCATGCGGCAGCGGGCATAGCGTTCAGCTAACCGGCACCAAAATAGTGGTTTGCGTACCAGCCCCGGCAATGCTTTCGAGGTAAAAATAACCACCCAATTGCTGCGCCCGTTCGCGGATGTTGGTCAGGCCCATGCCCGACGCCGAGTTGTGTATGCCCACGCCGTCGTCCTGTAGCACCAACTGCAGGCCGTTTTCCTGTTTGGTCAATTCAATGCGGGCGTGACTAGCCTGCGCATGACGGATGATGTTGGTGCACAGTTCCAGACAGATCACGTAAAGGTTGAACTCAGCCGTTTCGCTTAGGGGCAACCGGTCGGTATCGGGGTATGAGAACGAAAATTCGGTCTGATCGGCCAGATTCAGGCGGGCAACCAGGTCATCGATAGCCCGCACCAAGCCCTGTTCGCGCAACCGGCTGGGCAGCAGGTTGTGCGACAGTTGACGTACCTGCTTGGCGGCATCGTCGAGTAGAAACAAGCTATTTTCATAAAGCTTTTTAGCCCGTGGTGGTAGCGTATCGGCATCGATGGTCTGGATCGTCATCTTGGTGGCACCCAGCAGACTGCTTACCCGGTCGTGGAGTTCAGTGGCTACCCGCTTGCGTTCCAGGCGTTGACCCTTAAGGAGAGCAGCCTCGATTTCAGCGTTTTTAGCCCGCAGAGCGCGGTTAGTCCGGCGCAGCCGAAAGCTGTAATAAAGCAGCAACAGGCCCAGGCCGGAGATCATGGTCAGGCTCATTACCAACGTGTTCTGCAGCCGCTTTCGGCTTGCCAATCTCGTAGTCAATTCATTGACGGTGAGTTGCTTGATGGTGGCTTGCTGAGCTAGTTGCCGCTGCGTAGCGGCTGTTTTCAGCGCCTCTTTTTCCAGTTTGAACCGGAGGGCGTTTGTTTGGCTTTGCTGTTGCAATGCGCTGGTCTGAATCGCGTTGTTCAGCCGGGCAATGTCGGCCTCGCGGGCTAACGTCTGGTAGCGCTGTTCCTGTAGCTGATGGGCATGCTGATAAGTAGTTTCGAGACGCTCACGCTCAAAAATGGCGTTCTGCCGAAGGGCCTCAGTACGATTTTTGGCCTGCTGCTCGTCGGCTTTGACGGCCAGGTAGAGCGTCTGGGCATCAAGGGCGTTTTTCCAGTCGTGCTGAAGCTGATAGGCCCCTACTAACGCCGCTAGTGCAGTGCGCCGAACGGCAAAGACAACCTTGTTCTGGGCCAGTGCCTGTTTGGCGTTAGCGATAGCGTCGTCGGGCTGACCCAGTGCCACGTAGGCTTCGGCAATGTCGGCCAGCGCATCAGACTGAGGCATGGGGCTGCTGAGTTGCCCCCAATACATAATAGCTCTCTTCAGGTAAGCCACCGCCACGGCCGGTTTATGCTGAGCGATGTAGAGCCGGCCTAAGTCGTTGGACAAATAAGCCAGACTCGACAGACTACCGTGTTGATTATCAAGACGGGCCAATGCTTTTATGAAATGCGTTTCAGCATCGGTAAGCTTACCCTGTAGCAGATACACGTTTGCCAGCGACTGGTGTAAGTCGGCCAGTTGATTTTGTTCGCCGCGGGGATCTTTATCAAACCAGGTCAGGCTGTTGAGCAAGTGCATAACGGCTTCGGCGTGTTGGTCCAGACTGGTATTAATCTTGCCCAGGTTCCGGTAAATCCGCCAGGTGTACATGTTCGCTAGTGGCGGGTTGTTTTCCACCAGTTTCAGCATCTGAAAATTCAACCGCAACGCTTCGGTAAACTGATCCCCCGCCGACCGGTAATAGCGTTCCAGCAACTGCAACGCCTTCAGCTGGTACTTGATGTTGCGCTTGCGCTGGGCCAACTGCGCCAGTTGCCTGGCTATTACCCGGCTGCTATCACGTCGCGAAAAGCTGTTGTGGTATACGGTAGCCATAAAGTGCAGCCACTCCATGCGGGCGGTGTCGGCGGTGGGGCTGGCAGGTTGCTGGCCAATCAGCCAAACCTGCTGCCGCGACAGGTGCAGCAAACTATCGACATAGGTCCGCTCCGCCCCCCGGTCGAAGTTGAACGTCGGCGTTTTGTATGACTGGGCGTTGAGCGTAGTAGCAGCCCCAAGCAAAAACAACAGAATGTGGAGCCAGATGCGCTGCATAAACGTGGCAAACAGGTTAACCTGTAAATAACCCACACCTGGCCGGGCACTGTCAATGTTTTGCTAGTCAACCGGTCTTACTTTTTATCTATCGTACAAATAGGCTACCCCTCACAGCCGCCAGAGTCGCGAGTCTAACCGAATGGGGTAACTGGCTACCTGCCGGATGGAGGTAAAGGCGGGATGCTTGGGTGCAAACAGGTAGTTGGTTTCCAGTTCAAAAACAGCTGAAGGCACATGAACACCCAGACACGAAAATGCCTTGGCAACGGGGTCTTCGATCCAGTCGAACAGATACGGTTGGGTGAGGCGGGCGCTTCCCGGAGCGTTCCATCCCAAGGGCAATGCGGCCTGGTTCATAGGCCGAATCAGGCTCTCGTCAACGCTAAGCACAAATAACCGCAGCTGTGGCAGTGCCGGCAGAGGCACTGTTTCGAAATGGGCCATTGTTTCGAGCAACGCCTGCGCGGGCGAAGAGGCTGTATATAGCAGACCCTGCCCGGATAGGTTCCAACGCCCCGGACTCAGCTCCGAGCCAACAACCGATAAAGGGTCTGTATCATACGGAGCTTTCAGTAGTCTATATACCTCCATGGGTTACCGTCGCGCTCAGGGATAAACTAACTGTATGTCCCTGCCTCGATTCGGCCTAAAATAGCGCTAACAAGGCCAATTCCTGTGGTCGTATCCAGAATAGACAGGGGCGTTGGGTAGTCCGTCTCCTGTGTAGCAGCCAACTGCTCAGTGTGAGCCATGTTCTGGTTTATGGCTAGTTCAGTCTGTTTCTTGTTGGCAGGAGCAAATAACTCAGACAGCGCGGGTTGTTTGTAGTCGGCAGGTAAATTGATAGAGTATCCCGTTTCAGGTACAGCCAGGGCCATTTTCGGCGTTCTGAGCCAGGTAGACAATGCTCCCTTATTGCCATCGAAAAGCACGAGGCCACGATCAAATAATTCGCCAAGGCGAGCTAAGTGTTCCGACTGTAAAGCGTTTAACGGCTTAGCCGAACTGTTGTACAGGTGGCGTTCAGACACGCCCAGCAGCGTTGCTATTTCCTTTCTCGTGAGCCCTGCTTTCGCCGCCACCACATCAATAGCATGGCGGTCAAACCCCTTCCGAAAGGCAGCAATGGGATGCATAGCCGTCATCGTCAACGTTCATTTTTATGAACTTATTCACAAGTATAACTGAAAGTTTGCGTAAAATCTTATTCGTCTATTCTATGTCGTGGGCACTGTAGCCCCAAAATCACGGAACTCCGGGACATAAAAGCACCGACTTCGGCGATTGATGAGGGCAGTTTTGAAGGGGAGCTTTGTGGAAAAAACACTAGGTCACCCATGAAAACGTTCCTTTTTTCACTTGTAGCAGCCTTTTGGGGGTTGCTCCTCTTCAATTCATTCTCGTTCGATCAGTTCGATTTCACGTCGAGCCGAGGCGACATTTCCTGGGACGACATCACCGATGAGCTATGGCCATAGACAAAACCTCCGGCCAGCCGTTACGGGTGCGTTCCCTGGACGGCTACCCACTGGGCGTCACGGTGTTTGACGCACCACAGCCCCGTGCGGTAGTGCTTATTAACACTGCCGTGGGTATTTCACAACGGTACTACCGCCCTTTTGCGCAGTATATGGCGCAACATCATTTCACCACCATTACCTACGACTACCGGGGCGTAGGCAAGTCGGCGCCACCCCGGCTCACCGTCGATTTTGCGGGTGGGTTCCGGCAATTGGTTACCGATACGGAATGCCTTATCCAGTATGCTCAGAGCCAATGCCCGGGTCTGCCACTGGGGCTGGTGGGTCACTCTATTGGCGGCATCCTGCCCCTGCTCACACCCGAAAACCGGAAGCTGGATGCTTTCTTTACGGTGGGTACCCAAATGGCCTACCCACCCGATTTCGGACCGGGCTGGTGGGATAGTGCCAAACTTCGGTTTCAGTGGTTCATGCTTATGCCCCTGCTCACGCGTTGCTACGGCTATTTTCCGGGCAAACGCCTCAGGCTGGGCTTCGCCGATATTCCCGCGCAGTTTGTGCACGAAATAGCCATGCGGCGGCACTACGAGAATATTTTCGACTTTCTGGCCCAGCTAAATCTCCCGTCGCATCACCTGAATCTGACCTGCCCTACGCTGGCGTTTTCCGCCACCGACGACCCACTTTGCACCCCCAGGGCCATGACCCGGATGTATTCGCAACTGGCCAACGCACCCGTTCAGTATCAGCGCCTGAACCCCGCCGACATTGGCGTTGACAGCATTGGGCACACCCGGTTTTTTGGGCGTGAACTGAGCACATTGCTCTGGCCATTGGCCGCAAACTGGTTTACGCAGAAGCTCGTGGCATCTGCATAGGGCGGGTGCCCACCAGGCCTGTGGGGGAACTAAACGGCTGACCTTCTTCGTAGTAAGGGGGATATACACTCTGTGGTGGGGTTTAGGCACGACCTTTGTAGTTGCCTCTTCTACATCACCCCAACTTAATGAATTTCAACGATTTAGAGCTTATTGCTCCCATCCTGAAGGCCCTCGCCGAAGAAGGATACACCACCCCAACCCCTATTCAGGAACAAGCCATCCCTTACGTAAATGCAGGTCGCGACCTGCTCGGATGCGCCCAGACCGGCACCGGTAAAACCGCCGCCTTCTCGATCCCAACCATCCAGCGCCTGTACGAAATGAAGCAGTCGGGCAACTGGTCGAATAAGATTAAAGCCCTGATTCTCACGCCTACACGCGAGCTTGCCATCCAGATTGATGAAAGCCTCGGTGCCTACGGCCGCCACGTGGGTTTGCGCCATGCCGTCATTTTTGGCGGTGTAGGTCAAAAGCCACAAACCGATGCCCTGCGTAATGGTATCGATATCCTCACTGCCACGCCGGGCCGCCTGCTCGACCTGATGCAACAGGGATTTGTGAACCTCAAAGGCATCGAGTTCTTTGTTCTGGACGAAGCCGACCGGATGCTCGACATGGGTTTCATTCACGATGTACGGAAAGTAATTGCGCAGTTGCCTACCAAACGGCAGTCGCTGTTTTTCTCAGCAACCATGCCGCCCGAAATTGTGAAACTGGCCGACACCATCCTCACCGATCCGGTGAAGGTAGAAGTAACGCCCGCCTCGTCAACCGCCGACACGGTAACGCAGTCGGTGTATATGGTAGAGCGCGACGACAAGCGTAGCCTGTTGTTACACCTGTTGCAGGATCCCAAGATCGAATCGGCGCTGGTGTTTAGCCGGACCAAACACGGTGCCGACAAGGTGGCTGAGTTTCTGAACAAGCACGGCGTGAAAACCGAAGCCATCCACGGCAACAAGGCCCAAAACGCCCGTCAGCGTGCCCTGAGCAACTTTAAGGACCACACTACCCGGGTGTTGGTGGCTACGGACATTGCGGCGCGGGGTATCGACATCGACAGCCTTACGCACGTGATCAACTTCGAGTTGCCCAACATTCCCGAAAGTTACGTGCACCGCATTGGCCGTACGGGCCGGGCGGGGGCTAGCGGCATTGCCATCTCGTTTTGCGAAACCGATGAGCGGGCCTGGCTGGTAGATATTCAGAAGCTGATTGGCCGGAAAGTACCGGTGGCTACCGATAACCCGTATCAATCAGACAATAACGAACCCATTGAACGGGCCAAAGCCCCCAAAATGGTGCAAAAACAGGGCCGTGGCCCGCGCGAAGGCCGCGAAGGAGGTTCACGCGAACCCCGCCGCGACAATCAGCCCCGTCAGGAATCACGCCCGGCTCAACCCCGTGCAGAGCAACCCCGGTCGCAGGAGCCTCGTACGGAGCAGTCTCGCCCGCAAAGCCCGCGCCCTAGCGGTGGCAATGGCCGACCAAACGGAGGTCGCCCGGATAACCGCGGCGGCCAGCCCCGAAACAATGACCGGCGCAGTAGCGGTGGTTCGTCGGAGAATGCTGCTGAAGACGCCCGCTGGAAACCCTGGACGGCATCGCTCTCTACCTCACCCGACCGTTTCGATAAACCCCGCGATTCATCGTCGGGTGGTGGAAACAACAACGGCGGTGGTAAAAAACGCCGCTGGTAGGAAGGTGGTTTAAGGTCCAAAGTCTAAGGTCCAGGGTTTAAAGTTGGCTGACGCATCAGTGTTCCTGCATCAGCCAACTTTAAACCCTGGACCTTAGACTTTGGACCTTAAACCACTTTTTACCCCGCTGTTGTGCCGCCGTCCATTTGCAGGGCCTGACCTGTGCAAAAGGCGTTTTCTGGCGCACAAAGCCACAAAATAGCCTGAGCAATTTCTTCGGGCTGACCAAAACGGCCCATCGGAATGAGGCGGCGCATGCGCTCTTCCATCTCGGGAGCGGTGTTCACCAGATCCTGCACCATAGCCGAATGCGTGTAGACCGGGCAGATGGCATTTACCCGGATATTTTTCTTGGCAAATTCCAGCGCAGCGGTTTTGGTTAGGCCCAATACGCCGTGCTTGGCGGCGCTGTAGGGCGCACCCATGGGCATCCCTTTCACGCCCGCAATGCTCGACACATTCACAATCTTACCTCCCTCCGGCTGTTGCAGCATCTGCCTGATCTGGGCCTGCATACCGTAGAAAACGCCGCCCAGGTTCACCGCCATCATGGTATCCCAATCGCGTATTGTCTGATCAAGAAAACGGGCAAAGCGGCCACCGATACCGGCGTTATTGATACCAATATCGAGCCTGCTATAGGTAGCCACTGCATAGGCTACGGCAGCGATATGTTGCTCAGGATGGGCCACATCGCAGTGGATATAACTTGCCTGGCCACCTGCATCCTGAATCATGGATACCGTCTGCTGACCGTTTGCGTCGTTAACGTCCGACACCATGACGGTAGCACCCGACTGAGCAAAAGCAAGGGCCGTTGACCGGCCAATTCCCGACCCGGCGCCAGAGACGAGGGCAACTTGATTCGTAAATGATGACATAAGAGCGTAAGGCTTTGGAATAATTCCTAAAATTAGGTCAAAAAAATGTCCATATAGTTTAAACGTTGGTGATTGGCAGGACTCTATATTTAAGGTAGAAATGATCTACCGTATCCCTCAACTGTACTGCTTCCATGATTACTCAACCAACGTCGCTGCCGCCCTCCGCGGCTCAGCCCGACCTGATTCCGGGTATCTACAACTATTGTGACTCGTGGTGCGAACGCTGCGCGTTTACTACCCGCTGCCGAAGTTTTCAGATGCAACACCCCGATGGGCCAACCCAACAGGCCGATCCCAGTGCTTCGCTGGTGCATCAGCTCACGGAGGCCCTCAACCTCACTAAGCGCTATATCGAGAAGCTGCACCACGAACAGGGGGCATCAATGGCCGGTTCGCCCGCACCCCACGAGCAGCAACAACTTGAAGAACAGGCTGTTACGCCCCGTCGTCAGGCAAAAGAACACCCTGCATCGCGGTTAGCGCTGGCTTACCTGACCCAAACCGGAGCGTGGCTGGCCGACGAAAAAGGGCTGCTGGAGCAGGCGGGGCATCGGCAACTGCGCGACGTTCAACTGGGCATCCGCACGGAAGATGAAGCCATGGTTCTGCTGAATGAACTCAAAGACGCCTACGAGCAAATTCGCTGGTATCGTACCCTGATCCCGGTAAAAACCACATCGGCCCTACGCTTAATTGATGAGCCCACCGATGACGGATACCTGCTTGATTATTATAACGGTAAAGCCAAGCTGGTTCTGGTGAGTATCGATCAGTCACTGGCAGCATGGCGTACGATGATTGCGTTTTACCCCGAAAAGGTGGATGATCTCCTCGACCTGTTGGCTACGCTAAGCCAGTTGAAAACCCACGTCGAAGCCACTTTCCCCGAAGCCCGCTCTTTTCAGCGGCCAGGACTGGATTGATTTACGAATTACGAATTACGAATGACGAATTACGAATGACGATGTACGAATGACGATTTTTGCTGACGCACAAAACTGCTGTAGAGCAAACTCTGGCGTCAGCAAAAATCGTCATTCGTAAATCCCAACATCCATGTTCATTCGCCTTGCCACCCCCGCCGACATTCCTGCGCTGGTAGCCTTGCTGGGCCGCGTGGTGCCGCAGATGCAGGCGTCAGGTAATTTCCAGTGGGATGCCACCTATCCTAATGCCACCGTTTTTGGCAATGACGTAGCCAAGCAGCAACTCTGGGTTGCTGACATCGACGGACAATTGGCGGGTGTTTCGGCCATCACCACCGATCAGGAACCAGAGTATGCACAGGTAGGCTGGGATATTACCGAACCGGCTATTGTTACCCACCGGCTGGCCGTTGACCCTGCGTTTCGGGGGAAGGGTGTGGGAAAGGCACTATTGCAACAGGCCGAAACCGTGGCAAGAGAAAGAGGCATCCTGCGGCTTCGTATTGATACCAACACGCAGAATCAGGCTACGCAACGCTTATTCCCAGCCGCAGGTTACGTATTTGCGGGTGAAATAGGGTTGGGGTTTCGGCCCGGATTACGATTTTATTGCTACGAAAAACAACTTAGCCAGCTCTAACCAGCGCAACGCGCAATCAGGCTATTGGCTAAAAAAGAAAGGTGATTTTAGGCCACTTACACAGATTCACAAACACTTTGGTAAGGAACAGGTTAGTAGGTCTGGTTCAACTTTCAATAAAAACCACGTATGAAAACCAAACAACTGATCGTCGGCTTAGCTGTAGCCTTCATGACGGCTACCACCATTGTAGCCTGTGATTCAAAAAAAGAGAACAAAGCTGAAGATGTACAAGACGCTAAAGAAGATCTGAACGAGGCCCGCGCCGAAGGAGACACCAGCGAAATGCGCGACGAAAAAGCTAACCTCGATTCTGCCAAAGCTGAGTACAACGATGCAGCCAAAGAAGCCCGCAAGGATTCGATGAATAAGTAAGATAGAGTTCAAAGTCTATGGTCCAGGGTTTAAAGTTGGCTGACGCATTAGTATTCCTGCGTCAGCCAACTTTAAACCCTGGACCTTTGACTTTGAACTCTACAACGAGATACCCATCTTCTTCGCCATATCGGCAAACATCTGAGGATCATATTCGTAATCGTCTGACCCCGGGGCGTTTAATTGTGGCTCTTCGTCCAGATCGGGTGGCGTATGACCGGGAATAGCGCCTTGTACCACTTCAAGCGGTTGGCCGTCTTCGGGGTGGTTACCGTGCCAGATCAGAGCCGCCTGCTTGTAATCGTCCTGACTGAAGGTGTACAGCTTCAGGTGCATTTTATCATCCATGAATTTCTTCGCTTCGGGGAATTTGTCGTTGCTGAGGTCAGGAATGGGCAGCAATTTCGTTACCTGCACCCCGGTGAGGGCCTCCAGCGCTTTAGCATAGGCTACCACGTGCAGACCGCCGCGAACGAGCAGGTAACCCACCATAGTCCGGGCCGTAGGGTCAGACACCATCTCATAGGTCCGCATCTTACCGGCACGGGCACCGCATTCCAGGAAAAAGTTGTGCAGCAGATCGAGCTTCAGGTTGCCACTGCTAAACACGTTGGAGCCATCCCAAAACTTCCCCATCGAGTCCATGGGCAGGGCCGTTTGGCCGCTATTGTTGAAATGGTACGTGTTGCGGGCATTGACGCCCCCGGCTAGTGGGGCGATGGTTGGGTCGATACCCCGTTTTGATACACCCGTCAGCAACAGGTTGATCGTGTATGATACCACCTCGATATGGCCGTACTCTTCACCGGCGATGCTGCAAATGAGGTCGTAAAACGGGCGAAGCTTCTTGCGGCCCCGAAAGTTGAACGACTGATACGTGTAGTTCATCAGGGTCGACATTTCGCCGAATTTGCCCCCCAATAACTCCTGGACGGCGGCCGCATCATTGGCGGAAGGATTGGTTGGTTTTGGCAGCTCAATAGGCAGCCGGTCCATTTTCAGGATCATGACGTATCAGATTTAGACAGTTCGAATTGCCTGTAGAACTCGAATACGTGCTCGTGGTTTTTAATTACCTATTAAATCTATAGAGATATTTTTGATTGAAGGCTAACTACTTATTGCACTGTCTTCTCCTTTCCCGCCAACTGCCCGCAGGCGGCGTCAATATCTTTACCCCGGCTACGGCGGATGCTCACAATCACGCCGCGATCTTCCAGATAGCCCGCAAACTTGTCGAGGGTTTGAGGATCGGTATTTTTGAAACTGGCTTCGGCAATAGGATTATATTCGATGATATTAACCTTGGCAGGCACCTTTTTGGTAAACTCCCAAAGTTCTTTGGCATCCTGCAACGTATCGTTGAAGTTGTAGAACACAATGTATTCAAACGTGACGCGGGTGCCGGTTTTTCGGTAAAAATAGCCCAATGCATCGGCCAGGTTAGCCAGCGAATTACTTTCATTGATGGGCATGATCTGGTCGCGCTTCAGGTCATTGGCCGCGTGCAGCGACAGGGCCAGGTTGGTCTTCACGCCGTCGTCGCCCAGTTGCCGGATCATCTTGGCAATACCCGCCGTTGAGATCGTAATCCGCTTTGGCGACATACCCAGCCCATCGGGTGAGGTGATGCGATCAACGGATTCGAGCACGTTTTTGTAGTTCAGCAGCGGCTCGCCCATGCCCATATAAACGATGTTCGTCAGTGGCGCGTTGAACGTGGTTTTGGCCTGTCGGTCAATTTCCACCACCTGATCATAAATCTCAGCCGCATCAAGGTTACGCTTACGGTCCATGTAGCCCGTAGCGCAGAATTTACACGTGAGCGAGCATCCCACCTGACTCGATACGCAAGCCGTCATTCTATCCGTGTCGTCGGTACGTAGTGCCGGGATCAGCACACCCTCAACCAGATTACCATCAAACAGCCGAAACGACGATTTAATCGTGCCGTCGTTGCTGCGCTGCTCGGTGGCCACTGTCAGCGAATTAATGGCAAAATCGGTGTCGAGTTTATCGCGCAGGGCTACGCTCAGGTTGCTCATCTGCTCAAATGACCTCGCTGATTTTTTCCAAAGCCACTCGTGCACTTGCTTTGCCCGAAAGGCCGGTTCACCGTTCTGCTTAAACCAGTCGGTGAGTTGCGCGGGCGTCTGTTTTCTGATGTCTTGTTTCACAGTTTAATAGACAATTTCCTCTTCGTCGAGTAGGTTTTTAATGTTCAGCACACAATCGTCCAGCACAGGTACGTCGTTGCTCCAGTTGGTGATAATGCTGTCTTTTCCAGCTTCCATAATGACCACCTTGCGCGAAGCGGTCAGCACCCATAACACGCGCTCCACGCCGAAATCAAATAGAGCCTGTGATTTTTCGAGGATATAATTTACGTCATTTGCCGCGCCTCCGTCCCAGTCGATTCGGATGTCTACTTCGACCATCACTTTGGGTGGCACGTCGAAGTATTTACCTTTTAAAGCGGGTAGGGTAGCTTTGTCAAAGATGGCAATGTCAGCAGAGAAGTTGTTCCGAAGATTAATGTGCAGTCCGGCTTCGCTGGAAGCCACCTTGTATTTTTTACGATCAATCCGATTCCAGATCGTCGCTGCAATAGCCATGACAATAAAACTCTGTAAATCACTACTTCCCATAATGTCTTCTGGTTTGACGCGACCCGCCAGCACCTCACGATAGCCTTTATAATACAATGGTCTGCCGTTTAGCACTTCGCGCACCAGTTGGGCCGGAATGGCCGACGTTTGTACGGGTTCTTCAGTGGTTGTCATGGCGTTATGCTTTGGTCGCGTTTAAACTTCCGCCCCGCCTCCAGGCCTTTCGGCATCCAGACCGTCGCTACATCCATCACCTTGGGGGCTATGGGGCGTAGCAGGGGGTACATGAAACTGTCACGGGCTTGATTAGCAGGCATTTTAACGTTCATAAAACTAAACAGCCAGAGAATCACACTAATTCCAAAGACCCAGGTGAATATGCCCACCGCCGCCCCTGCAACGCTGTCGAACGTGCCCAGCAACGTGTATTTCAGGCTCCGCCGCAGGGCAAATCCCATGCGGTTGATCATGAATACGACGGGGAAAAAGATGATGGAAAAACCCAGCCAGGGCAGAAATTTCCGGGCCAGTTCGCGGCTGATGTAGGGAGCCAACAGGTCGATACCAAATTGCAGGAACTTAAACCCCACAATAAGCGCAATCACGAAGGCTATGATAGCCACAATCTCGACCAGCAACCCTTTGCGGTAGCCATTGTATGCTCCCCAGGCCAGGGGTATCAAAATCAGAATGTCGAGGGTTGCCATAAGGTTGAATGTAGCATGTAAACCGAATAATCGGTCGGCAAAATGGGCGTCCCTGACCGATTATTCGGTTTACATGCTACACTATAAGAGACTCTTCACCATGGCGGCAATTGATTTGCCGTCGGCCTGACCGGCGAGCGCTTTATTGGCGGCACCCATCACCTTACCCATGTCGCCGGGACCAGTAGCACCTACTTGTGCAATCACAGCCTGCACGGCCGAGCGGAGTTCGTCTTCTGAGAGTTGCTTGGGCAGGTACTTCTCGATTACGGCAATTTCGGCTTCTTCGGTAGCCAGCAGATCTTCGCGACCTTGCTGCCGGTAAATGTCGGCCGAGTCTTTACGCTGCTTTACGGCTTTCGAGAGCAGTTTGATTTCGTCTTCAGGTTTCAGGTCGCCGCCGGTGGCACCTTCTTTGGTTTCTTCCAGCAAAATCATGGATTTCACCGCCCGCAATGCGCGGAGGCGGTCCTGATCTCTGGCTTTCATGGCCTCTTTAACGTCGGCGTCAATTTGTTGCTTCAATGACATGGTCAGTAGCGAATAAGTTAATGAACAAAGGTACAAACCTGGCGTGTCTTCAAGAGCTTACGGATGTAGAGCCGCCCGCCGCACTGCATTCACCAGGTTATGCGCCCGACGGGTGGTTTCGGGAATGCGGTAGCCGCCATCGCAACGTAGCATCAGGTCGACACTGGTTTCTAAATCAATCAGGTGGCCGGGTGAGACATAGACGGGGTTTACCTTGTTTTTCGTGCGAAGAGCCGCCCCAATAATTTCACCCCGGTGTAGCATCGGCGACCATGAGCCGCGTTCGGGAGCAGGCTCTTCATAACGCCCCACCAGTACCGACTTGCCACAACCCAGCGTGGGCCGGTCCAGGAGCAAGCCCGCGTGTGAGGCAATACCCAACCGACGCGGATGGGCAATTCCGTGCCCGTCGAACACCACCACGTCGGGCAGCACGGTCAATTTGCTCCAGGCTTCGAGTAGGGCCGGTATCTCGCGGAAGGACAACAAACCGGGTACGTACGGAAACGAGGTCGTCGTGATGGCCGTAGCTTCAGCAATGGTTTCCAGCGTGTCGAGGCGCAGGACGACAATACCTGCGTAGACGGTTTCCTCAAATTTGTTGAACGAAATATCGCAGCCCGCTATGGTCTCGGCGGGGCGATCGAGCGGCTGAATACGCACCTGAGTGCGCAGTTGCTGTTGCAGCGCAATCGCCGCTTCGGGGCTGTCGGGCCAGGGGTGAGTCATAGGAAGGAAGTTTATATTGTGGTCAGTTGGCCTCGCGCTTTACGCCACCTATTTCCAACACCAGATCTGCCCCGAATAAGCCCGCGGGCGTTTGGAAACCGGGCTTAAACTGTCCGTGGAGCACTTTCTTGGTGATGAGTAACGACGCCAGCACGGTCATATCGTAACCATCCGGGCCAGACAGGCGCGCTTCTGTGACTGTGCCGGCGGCGTTGCGGGCACGGCCCCACACCTGCGTATTGGCCCCGCTGCGTTTGGCTTCGTCGGGGCCGGTAATGCGCTTGGTAATCTGCTGTTGTACAAACCGTTGCACCCATTTCTGTCGCAGCAGCCAGCCCAGGTAATTGCCCGCACGGGCCAACCGGATAGCCATTGGTTCGGCAGCCATGAAGGTCTCTATGTTGGGAATGCCCGTGGTGTGGTAAGCCGTGGATACGTCACCCCAGGGGATACTCATGCAGGTTGCTGTTTGCCCATTCAAAAACTTAACGGTCAACACCTTATGCGCATAATCAACGCGCTTTAATTTACCATTTTCACGCACCAGCCCGCCCTGCCCAAGACCGTCGGCGGCGGTTTGGGCCGTTCCGTGGCTCACCGCACCTCCATCGTTGGCAAAGGCCAGTTCCAGGTGCGTGGCATCGGGCAGTTTGTCTTTCAGGTAACGGGCAATGCAATCGGTTGGTACCACGTCGAACCCCACACCCGACATGAGCATAACCCCCTGTTGTTTGGCTGCTACATCCAGCGCGGCACCCTGTTCAAAAACGGCGACCTCTCCCGTAATATCCAGATAATGAACACGGTTACGTAGACAGGCCTGCTGCATAGGCAGCGCTGTTTTCGAGAACGGGCCTGCGCAATGCAGCACCACCGGAACACCTTGCAAAGCTGCATCAAGCGCCGCCGCGTTAGTGAGATCAGCCACGCGGTAATCGAAGCCGAATTGCCCGGCAAGGGGGCGGAGTTTGGCTTCATCACGACCGCACAAAATTGGTTTCAGGCCAAACTGACCTACTTTTTCCAGGATTAGCCGGGCGGTATAGCCAGTGGCACCGTAGAGCAAAAACGTATTGGGCGGGTTCATTTAGTCCGGTTTAACCAGCTAAAGATACCAGCGGTGGCCAACCCGCCAACCACATACCACGCCACTGTCATCGACGCCGTAGCCGCCGTACGCCGAACAGGGGCGTCGCCCAGGCCCAGCGGCTCGGCCAGCGTAACGGCTCCGGCACCAGCCAGAGCCCCCAGGACAGCACCTAACGGCCAGACAGCTTCTTTTTTTGCCAAACCTATCAGGCTGTAGTAAAGCGTATTAGACAACAGGTCGCCAGCCATAGCCGTGGCATAGAGGGCATTGCCAGTGGGTGTAGGCAGACCTGTAGCTTTCGTAATCTTAACGACGCCGCGCTCCCCCAGTTTCTGCACGTGCGGCGCTTTTGGCTCGACCTGCCGAACAGTTTCGTGCAGGGCGTTCAGGGCAACAGCCCCGGCAAGGCCGCTGAGTAGCGCATTAGGAATAGTATTCATGTTGAGTCAGATGCTTTTTAGGATAACTAACCGTGTCGCCTTTTGTGCGAAAACTCTATGCCCAGCCCAAATCCTACCCGCCGCCAGACCCTTGCCGCGCTCACTGCTTTACCCGCCGTTTTAGGCACGAAAGCCACCGCTGCCCAACCCAACGAGCCTGCCAAAACAGCTCCATTTACGGTCTGTTTGAACATGAGTACCATTATGGGCCATAAACTGGGCTTTATTGGTGAACTGGAAACGGCTGCCAGGGCAGGGTTCCGATCTGTAGAAGTATGGGTAGGCACGATGCAGGAGTACCTGAAAACAAACACCCCCGCCCAAGCTCGTCGACGCATTAGTGACCTTGGCCTGACGGTAGAAAATGCGATTGGGTTTGCCCCCTGGATTGTGGATGATGCCGAAGCGCGTCAGAGGGGTCTCGACCAGATGAAGCGCGAAATGGATCAGTTGGCACAACTCGGCTGCAAGCGCGTGGCTGCCCCACCCATTGGTGCCCACACCCCTACTGCCCCTATTATTAACCTGCACCGGGCGGCCGAGCGAT
Source organism: Fibrella rubiginis (assembly GCF_017353185.1). Classification (GTDB taxonomy): domain Bacteria; phylum Bacteroidota; class Bacteroidia; order Cytophagales; family Spirosomataceae; genus Fibrella; species Fibrella rubiginis. Next base: position 321,903 of record NZ_JAFMYV010000006.1, read on the forward strand.
ACCGGACGCTGCTGGAACTGGGCGTACAGACGGGGGTAAATCCGCAACTGGAACTATGGGGCTTTGCCAAAAACCTGAACCGTGTTTCTGACGTGCTCTTTGTAGCTGCCGAAGCGGGCCACCCCAACGCCCGCCTGTTGCTCGACGTGTATCACCTCTACAAAGGTGAATCGGGTACGGCGGCTTTACCACTCGTGGGCAAACCGGCCATCGAGGTGTTTCATGTTAATGACTATCCTGCTACATTGCTCCCCGCCCAAATAACTGACGCCGACCGCGTGTACCCTGGCGACGGCGTGGCTCCTATCAAAGCTATTCTGAAACAGATTCAGGACCCCGCCAAACCCATCGTGATTTCGCTGGAAGTGTTTAACAAGGGTTACTACGCCCAACCCGCTGATGTAGTGGCAAAAACAGCGTTCCAGAAAATGAGTAACCTGGTGAGGAATGATAAGTGATGCGCAGTTGGTAAGAACTGGCGGCGGCCAACGGTAGTTATGCCAATGCTATACTCATCCCTTAGCGTTTATCACTCATCACGCAAAAATGACTCGCTTATCTGTTAATATTAACAAAATTGCCACGATCCGAAACGCGCGTGGAGGTAACAATCCCAATCTAGTGCAGGTGGCCTTGGACTGCGAACGTTTTGGTGCTCAAGGCATTACCGTTCATCCCCGTCCCGACGAACGGCACATTCGTTATCAGGACGTGCTGGACCTACACGAAGTCGTCACCACCGAGTTCAACATTGAAGGCAACCCCGACGACCGGTTTATCGAACTGGTACGCCGCGCGAAACCAGCCCAGGTCACGCTGGTTCCCGACGCCCCCGACGCAATCACGTCCAACGCTGGCTGGGACACGATTCGCCATGCCGACCATTTGCGGCAGCTTATTGATACATTCAGGGCCGACGGCATCCGGGTATCTATCTTTGTCGATGCCAACGAGCGGATGGTGGAGGGGGCAAGAGCTGTAGGTACCGACCGCATTGAACTTTACACCGAACCCTACGCTACTCAATACCCCAACGACCGTGACGCAGCTGTGGCCCCGTTTGTCAAAGCGGCCCAGAAAGCGCAGGAGTTAGGGTTGGGCCTCAACGCGGGCCATGATCTGAGCCTGGAAAACCTTCGTTTTTTTGCCGAAAAGGTCCCCGGTCTCCTCGAAGTGTCTATTGGTCACGCCCTTATCTGTGACGCGCTCTACTTCGGGTTGGAAAACACGATTCAGATGTACAGAAGAGAATTAATGTACAATGAATAAGGCACAATGGCTTCGCGCCCTTACGCCGGTGCGTCACCCCATTGTGCCTTATTCATTGTACATTAAACCCGTATCCCCATGCCCCTATCCGTCCCTGATTTCCTGACCAAGGCCGAAGCGCTGCCCATTATCGACGTTCGTTCGCCGGGGGAGTTTGGGCACGCGCACATTCCGGGGGCGGTAAGCATGCCCCTGTTTGATGATGACGAACGAGCACTGGTGGGCACCAAATACAAACAGGCCGGAAAAGACCATGCCGTATTGCTGGGACTGGATATGGTGGGGCCAAAGATGTCGGGGTTCGTGCGGGCGGCTAAAAAGCTGAATCCGCAGGGCAAGCAGGTGCTGGTGCATTGCTGGCGCGGTGGCATGCGCTCTGGCTCAATGGCGTGGCTATTCAACACGGCCGGTGTGCAGGCCGACACGCTGGTGGGCGGCTACAAAGCCTATCGTAACACCGTACTAACGGGCTTAGCTGAACCGCGTAACCTGATCATTCTGGGTGGAAAAACAGGTTCCGGCAAAACAGACATCCTGAAAGAATTAGCCGCACAGGGTGAGCAAACCATTGATCTTGAAGGACTTGCTCACCATAAAGGTTCGTCATATGGAGCCATCGGGCAGTTGCCGCAGCCGTCGAGCGAGATGTTCGAGAACCTGATTTACGATAAGTGGCGGCAGCTCGACCCCAACCGCCGCATCTGGCTCGAAGACGAAAGCCGCAACGTGGGTAGCTGCTTTATTGCCCCGCCCCTCTGGACCCAAATGAGAGCCGCCCCCGTCGCCTTTGTCGACGTACCCAAGGCAGTGCGGGTAGAGCGGCTGGTTCGTGAATACACCGGCATCGACCATGACCTGCTGGTTGAGGCCACCGAGCGCATCAGAAAACGGCTGGGCGGGCAGGCTACCAAAGATTGTCTGGCCGCGTTGGAACAACAGGATTACGCTACTGTGGCCAACATCACGCTTGATTATTACGACAAAGCCTACCTACACGGCCTCAGCCTGCGCGATCAGGCTAATGTGCACCCCGTAGCCATTGAACAGGACACGCCCGCCAAAACCGCGCAGCAACTAATAGCCTGGGCCGAACAAGGGCTGCAGAGCAGTAGTCTGGTAAACGGGTAATTACAGCTTTTTTGCGTTGAAATGGCGGATCACCTCGCGCTTGGGAAACGCCAGCCGCCAAACCGCCAATGGTTGCTTCTGTTTACCAAAACATTGCTGGCAAAGCGCGTTTGTGGCGGGCACAGCAGCGTTGTAAACAAACAGCGTATCGGCAATCCGCTGAATATTACTGGTCTGTGCCAGTTTATTTTCGGCGTTGTAGGCATAGGCGTCCAGCACCTCGCGCTCTTTCTTCGACAATGCCGGATTTTGTACATCAGCAGCACTTAACAGGCTGATTGTCATGCCATATCGTTTCGCCAACGCTTGTGTTTTGGGTAAATCACGCAGGTTACAAACGCCCGCCGGATCAGTGGTCGAAGCTAACTTGGCCGAGGCTTCCTGCTGGGCAATGGTTACCAGTTGCTCGCCCCAGCTGTTTACAGCTTCGCTTAGATCAGCATCGGTTACGCGCTTGATCTTCATGTCGGCCATCTGCTGCTTCAGCTTGTCGGAATGTTGCAGGCGCTCTGGATTGCAGGAGATAACGGAGGAAAGGAGGAACAGAAGAACGGAAGAAAGAAGAGGGGACTTACGCATGACCATGTGGTTTTCATAAAAACACCGCCCATCGCGCTTGGGTTGCAATCTGACGATCCAACAGCGTTGGCCCTATCTACAGCAAATTCAGTCGGTACCGCAACATTGTCTGTGCCAGAAGGGCAAATTTTTGCGGGTCAGGTACGCGAACACGCTCCTGCTGAATGCGTGAGGCGGGCAGGTTCTTAATTTTGCAGAACAGTTTCAGGTAGTAAGTATAGGCCAGGTGTACACCCATCTTAGCGCCGCGGGGTAAGCCCAGAATGCCCTGATACGCATCGTCGAAATCGCGCTGAATGTCTTCTTCAATTAGCTCTTTGGCGTCGCGGGTGAAGTCGCTGAAGTCGACGCCGGGGAAATAAGTACGGCCCCGTTCCTGGTAATCGCTTTTGATGTCGCGGAGGAAATTTACCTTTTGAAACGCCGACCCCAATTTGCGGGCGGGTTCTCGGAGGCGGTCATACTCACCGGTATTGCCCTCACAGAAAACCCGCAGGCACATCAAACCAACTACCTCGGCCGACCCGTAGATATAATCAGAGTAGCCTGCCTCATCGTAGTCAGATCGTTGCAGGTCCATTTCCATGCTTCGTAAAAACGCGTCGATGAGTTCCCGTTCGATGTTATACTGCCGCACCACCATCTGAAACGAATGCAACACCGGGTTCAGGCTAATACCTTCGTTGATAGCCAGGTACGTATCGGCCCGAAACCGGTTCAGCAACGCCTGTTTATCGAAGTCATGAAACGTATCGACGATCTCATCGGCGTAGCGCACGAATCCGTAGATAGCGTAAATGGGCAAGTGATATTTTTTGTCTAATGTCTTGATTCCCAGTGTAAACGATGTGCTGTAGCGTTCGGTAATAAGTTTGCTACATTCCAGCGCGGTCTGGTTGAATAGGGATAACATACGGCGTTGCGGTTGGGAAAGGGGTTAGGTACGTACGCAAAAGGCTACGCATCAGAGCGACTGGTGCTAGAGAGAAAACTCTTTCGCCACCTCGTCGGCAACGACCAGTCCAGAGATCAGCGAGGGCGGAACACCCGGTCCTGGAACAGTAAGCTGACCAGTATAGAACAGGTTACGCACTTTTTTGTTTTTAAGGGTCGGTTTCAGGATAGCGGTCTGCATCAGCGTATTAGCTAATCCGTATGCATTACCCCGAAAAGCATTGTAGTCAGCCTTAAAATCGCGGTGTGCATAGCTGCGCTTGTAGATCACGTGGTCCCGGATGTTCTCACCTACGTAGTTCTCCAGCCGTTGCATGATCAGTTGGTAGTATCGTTCGCGGGTAGCCTCGTCGTCGGTGAGGTCGGGGGCCACAGGTATAAGCAGAAATAGATTTTCCATACCCGCCGGGGCCACACTGGGGTCCGTTTTCGAGGGGGCCGACGCATAGAACAGCGGCTTACTGGGCCACTTCGGCGTTTCATAAATCTCCTGCGCGTGCAGCCCGAAATCTTCGTCGAAAAACAGGTTATGATGTTCCAGTTTCGGAATGCGCTTGTTCACACCCAGGTAGAACAGCAGCGACGACGGAGCCATCACACGTTTAGCCCAATAGTCGTCGGAATAATTACGCTCATCGGGAGCTACCAAACTGGTTTCCACGTGGTTATAGTCGGCACTGGCCACTACGACATCGGTCTCAAAAACGCCCCGGTTCGTATGAATGCGTTTGGCCGAATTGCTCACCGTCTCAATCCTGTCGACGGTATGGTCGAGCAGAATGTTTACCCCTTTTTCTTCGGCAAGCGACACCATGCCTTCAATGATCTTGTGCATCCCGCCCATGGGGTACCAGGTGCCACCCACCATTTCGGCGTAGTTCATCATGCTATACATAGCTGGCGTGTTCTGGGGCGTGGCACCCAGAAACAGAATCGGAAACTCGATCAGTTGCAGCAGCCGGGGGTGGGTAAAAAATTTGCGGGCATGGCTCGCAAACGACTGAAATACATCGAGGCGGGTAACGTCGTAGAGCAATTTAAGGCTCATAAACTCGGTAACAGACCGACTTGGTTTCCAGACAAAGTTGTTGATGCCTACATCATATTTATAAGATGCCTGCCGCAGAAATTCAGTCAGCCGTGCACCACTGCCGGGTTCGATACTGTCGAAGAGCGCCTTGAGATCGTCCAGGTTGGCGGGCATGTCAACAGCCTCAGTAGGGCTAAAGACCACTTTGTAGGATGGGTCGAGCCGAACCAGGTTATAATAGTCGGCGGGCGTTTTGCCGAAACGGGCAAAATACGTCTCAAACACATCGGGCATCCAATACCAGCTTGGGCCCATGTCGTAGGTGAACCCTTCGGCCCTAAACAGCCTCGCCCGGCCGCCGGGCATATTATTTTTTTCCAGGATGGTTACGTCATAGCCTTTGTGGGCCAGACTCGTGGCAACAGACAGTCCGGAAAAGCCAGACCCGATCACCGCAACGCGTTGGGGCATATTGTCAGTTAAAAAAGTTTACAGTTTACAGGTTTTAGTTGGCAGGCGCAAGCCTACTTGTGGGCCAGCCAACTAAAACCTGTAAACTGTAAACCGTAAACTCTTTATTGATACAACAAAAAAAGTTAGACGCAGGGCATCTAACTTTTCGGAACCTTCCTCTTTTTTAACCAAAAACTACTCAAAATATAGGGGTGGGGCCTTTTATTGCCCCAGTGATGAAGCGTAGCTACGACACTATGAAGCGAAGTGAGCGTACACGTGCAGTTTCGTTTTCAATTCTTTCCGCGCAATGTGGATCCGGTTTTTCACCGTCCCGATAGGGATCTCCAGTTTTGCGGCAATTTCATGGTACTTAAAGCCCCGGAAATGCATCATGAAAGGCGTCCGGTATGTGTCATCAAGGTTGTTTACTGCACGAGCAATGTCTTCCTGCGCAAATGATGAATAGGCCATGTTGTCAGTGCTGCTATCCGTCGAATTGATGTAGTGCAGGTTATCTGTGGTATCTATGAACGTATTCTTACGCACCATCCGCTGATAGTTTGTAATGAAGGTGTTTTTCATAATCGTGTATAACCATGCCTTGAGATTCGTTCCGTCGGTGTACTTATCACGGTTGGTGTAAGCTTTCAGGAGCGTATCCTGCAACAGGTCGTTGGCATCTTCATTGTCTTTCGTGAGACGAAGCGCGAAAGGACGCAGAGACTTTGAAACTTTGCCAATATGGTTGGTGAATTCGAGCGCTGTCATGATTACGAAAAGTTTTTTGTTGAATCAATCTTGCTTACCCTTAGACAATTACTTGACCAGACTTTTCTGACGCTGTTCAAGAGCAACCGAAATAAAGTCAACCAATTGACTAACAGCATTTTAAAATATCAATTTTGCCACTGTTTACCGTCTATACCAAGCTCCACTTCCGGTGTTTTGGGTAGATATTTCCCCATTCTGTGGAATTGAACCTGTGTATTTTGTTGAACAATTGTACGGCATAAGTTCAACAAAAAAAACTTTTTACGAAAATTTTTTAACAAACCAGTCCTGTAGGCTCGAAATCTCGTTATCTTCTTGTTGCAACTTTGTTGCGAGAACACATACCCACATCGGTTTACCACCTTAATGAGACTGTTTTCGTTCTTTTTCACCTGTTCAATAATGCCATTGTTGCTCCTAGTGGGTATCGCACACCCCAGCAGGGCACAATCTGGTAGCTGCCACTGCTTTATTAGGGGGGTAGTGCTGGACCGCGAGACCCGCCAGCCAATTGCGGGGGCTACGCTGCTGATAAAAGAGACTGGACAGGGTGTAGTCGCCGACGCCCACGGGGCCTACCGATTCGATCATCTTTGTGAAGGCACCTACACGCTCGTTGGCCATATTGTGGGTTATGCCGAGACGCGGCAACCCGTTGTCCTGCACCATCAAAGTGATGAAGCCGAACAGGACATCCTGCTAGGCGAGGAAGTGCAACACCTGCAAAACGTGAATGTGTCGGCTCAGAAAACCGATGCCCTGAGTAGCCAGGCCGTAATGGCAATCCAAGGACGAACACTCGATCAGGCGCGGGGCCAAACGCTGGGTGATCTGTTGAAAACACTCACAGGCGTAACGACCCTGCAAACAGGTTCGTCGGTGGTGAAGCCAGTCATTCACGGCATGCACAGCAACCGGGTGCTGATTCTAAACAACGGCATCCGGCAGGAAGGGCAGCAATGGGGGTCGGAACACGGCCCCGAAATCGACCCCTTTGTGGCCAGCCGGGTGTCGGTGATCAAGGGGGCAGCGGGGGTGCGTTACGGGTCCGATGCCATTGGCGGGGTCATCCTGGTTGAACCAGCCTTGTTACCCACAGCAGGGCCACTACACGGGCAGGTAAACCTGATGGGTTTCAGCAATGGGCGGCAGGGTGTAGGTTCAGCCCAGCTGGAAGGTATTTTTGGCTCTACCTTACCCGACGGCACGGCCCGGTTTGGGTGGCGATTGCAGGGTACATTGAAGGCGGGCGGTAATGGGCAAACGCCGACGTATTATATAGACAACACGGGCGTCCGCGAAGAAAACGGCTCGGCGGCACTGGCCTACCGGGGCAACGGCTGGCAAACAGAGGCTTTTTACAGCCGTTTCCAGAGTAGAATCGGCATTTTCTCAGGGTCGCACATTGGTAGCCTCACCGATCTGCAACAGGTATTGCAATCGGGTGAACCGCTGGTGAAAGTAGGATTCCGTTACGACATCGGACGGCCCTACCAGCAAATCCAGCACGACCTGTTGAAATGGCGTACGGCCTATAAAACGGCAACCGGCACCGACTGGAATCTAACCCTGGCCCGCCAAACCGACGACCGGATGGAGTATGACCTCCATCGTCCCCGCAATGACTCCCTCGCCGCGCTTGACCTGCCCGAACTGCGTTTTCAACTGACCACCTACACGGCAGACATGGTTCGAACGTCGCGGCAGCGGGGCAACTGGAGCCACACCGCAGGTATAAGCGGGCTGTTTCAGTATAATATCATGGCGGGCAGGCCCCTGATTCCAAACTTCCAGACGTATACGCTGGGGGGTTTCGTGATTGAAAAGTTGCGCCGTCAGCAGTGGGAATATGAGCTTGGGCTGCGCTACGACTGGCGGCGGATGCAGATATACAGGTATGTTGGCAAGGTGTACAACGATCCCGTTTTTCGGTTTGCCAATCCCTCCGGCACGTTTGGCATCACGCGCTATCACAGTGACCACTGGACTACCCGCCTGAACCTGGGTACGGCCTGGCGAGCACCCAACATCAGTGAGTTGTTCAGCGATGGTGTTCACCACGGCGCGGCGGCCTATGAGCAGGGCGATGTTACGTTGCGCCCGGAGACCAACTTCAGCACCAGCCTAAGCACAGAATGGCACAGCAACCGCCTGCAGGTAGACGTGGATCTGTACTACAACTATATCCAGCAATACATCTACCTCAAGCCCCAATCGGCACCCATTCTGACTGTTCGGGGAGCGTTCCCGTTTTTCAAATACACCCAAACCGACGCCATCTATACTGGGTTCGATGCCACACTCAACTGGCGGATGGGTACGCGCTGGCAGTGGACCACCAAGCCATCGTACCTCTACGTGCAGGATACCCGGCAGCAACAGCCGCTGGTCATGATTCCGCCCAACCGCTGGGAAAACACGGTCCGGTACGACCTGCTGCGTGGTGAGGTTACTCATGGTCACTGGCGCGACTCGTTTGTGAGCGTAGGTAATTTGCTTGTCGATCAGCAGCGGCGGGTACCGGCCAATAGCGATTTTGCCCCACCCCCACCGGCTTATTCGCTCTGGAATGTGGCGGTGGGCGGCCTATGGGCCATTTCTGACAAACAGGGCGTTGACATCAGTCTTGCGGCAACTAATCTTTTCGATGTCCAGTACCGCGACTACATGAACCGGTTTCGCTACTACACCAACGACCTGGGCCGCAATGTGTCGCTACGGATGAAGTGGACTTTCTAGACGGATTTCTTATTGGTTGTCGTCGCGCAATGCCCGTCGCCGGGTGCCGTAGATCGGGCTATCGAGGGTTCGGCTATAGCGTATGACGGGTTGTTGGGTAGTATAGGTATGGCCGTTCGTCTGGTAGGTTTGGGATACTATATCCTGGTACTCGACTACGTCAGCTATGCGAATGACCTGATAAAAACCGCTTCGGTAGCGGCGCCACACTTTGCCGTTTTTGTCGGAATAACCCCAAACCGTGTTTTTGGGTACGCGCAACACACTACCGTCCTGATTTTTGATGACAATGTTTCTCGATAGCCACCCCGCAGCTCTGATGCGCTTAATGGTAGTGTCGGGTGCAGTGACCGGGCTATACAGGGCCGAACTGTTATTGATAAGCCGGTTGGGCTGAACACGCAGAGGCTGGTATCTGGCGGTACAGGCCGACACCATGAAAAGAAGCAGGAGGTATCTCATAAACGTGTTAATTTGATGATTACCAGATAAAAGGTAAGAAAAATCAAGACTATGAGAAAACGATTACGCTGGTTTGTTCCTGTGTTATTAGTGGCTGCCGTTTACCTATATCCTGTGCCTAAAAAAGACGCAGTAGACCTTTATAAAAGCACCGACAAAGCCCCCATCAATGGCCTTGTTGCCTTCCGCAAATTACCTACGCGCACCATTCAGGCAGTGGGTCGCGACTGGCCGTATCTGGTGCTGGGCAGCGGGCCAAAAACGATTCTCTTTCTGCACGGCATGACGGGCAGCTACGATTTCTGGTGGCAGCAGATGATGGCTTTTGGGGGCGAATACCGGGTAGTAAGCGTCACCTATCCCGCCGTAGATAACCTGTCCGATTTGGGCAAAGGTATCGTGGCCATTCTGGACAAAGAGCAGATTAGCAAGACGACTGTAGTAGGCAGTTCGCTGGGCGGATACCTGACGCAATACATGGTGGCTACTTACCCGCAACGTATTGAAAAGGCCGTTTTGGGCAATACGTTTCCGCAAAACGATGTGTATGAAGAGCAGAATCAGGGTCGCGTTACGCTGGCGACGTGGTTGCCCGAATGGACGGTGATGGGGGCGCTGCGCCAGAATCTGGAGCAAAAGGTATTGCCCGCCTCGGAAAACAACCCGCTGGCGGCGGCACAACTGCTCGAAAACGGGTATGGCCGCATGTCGAAAGCGCAATTTCTGGCACGGTACTACTGCGTGATCGACAAGTTCAAACCAATAGATAACCAGCAACTAAGTGTTCCGTTGTTGATCTTAGAGTCGGACAATGACCCGCTGATTTTGCCCGAATTACGCACAAAGCTTAAAGCGCAATACCCTATGGCACGGGTGTATACATTTCACCAGAAGGGGCATTTCCCTTACCTGAACGACCCAGTTGCGTACAACACTGTACTCCGCGAATTTTTGGCTAACTAACCTCACGCACGACAATGAAACCACTTCTCGTCCTTCTCTTTCTTCTCACCACCGCCGTCTCTTTCGGGCAAACGCGGCAGATTATCCAGATTCGGAAAGATTCTATTAACCCGTTTCCGTTTAGCCCCGGCGTAGTCAGCAACGGGCTGTTGTTTGCATCGGGACAGGTGGGCACCAACCCCCAGACGGGCAAACTGGTAGCGGGCGGTATTGAGGCCGAAACCAAGCAGACAATTTACAATGTTGAAGCGATTTTGAAAGCCGGCGGTGCCAGCCTCGACGATGTAGTCAGCGTGACGGTCTACCTGAGCAACATGGATGACTTCGCGAAGATGAATGCTGTTTACCGGACGTTTTTCAAAGCTGGTAATTTCCCGGCGCGGACTACCGTGGGCGTGGCCAAACTGGTCTACGGAGCCGCCGTGGAGATGACTATGACCGCCGCCCTGCCGAAAAAATGACTGCCACGCTTCGCCTACTTTCTGCCGCCGATCTGCCCGCCTACCGCGCGCTGCTCCTGCCCGGCCTCCTGGCTGATGCCGACACGTTTCGCATTGCCCCGTCCGACGAAGAGAACGCCCCATTCCCTACCCGTGACGAACCCGACAGCTTCACGTTGGGAGCTTATGTAGGCAAACGCCTGGCTGGTATTGTCTCGTTTCAGCGCGAAGGCTCTGACCGGGTCAAGATCCGGCACAAGGGATTGCTGTTTCGCATGTACGTCTCGCCTGATTGTCGGGGACAGGGTATTGCCGCACAGCTAATTCAGGACCTGATAGACCGGGTACGCCACCTGGGCGACATTGAGCAAATCAACCTGACGGTGGTGCATACTAACCCAGCCAAGCGCCTCTACGAACGGTTTGGCTTTCAGTCCTTTTCGCTCGAAAAGCGGGGAATTAAATGGCAAGGGCAGTACCTCGACGAAGAGTCGATGGTCTTGTTTCTGTGATCTATTGAGCTACTGTACCCTCTACATCGAACGGATGGGCGTCGGAAACAGACAGGTGCTGAAAACCCCGCAGCCGGTAGTGCCGAACACCCCACTGCGTTGCTTTAGTGGGACCACTTTCCAGCAGAATATGCCGCTCTGACTCGTAGAGGAAGTTTTTGGTGACTAGTACGGCTTCAATCTGCCGGGGCTTGCGGGTGGCTGAATCGAGTTGCACGGTCAGAGAACGCACGGTCAGATTCTTTTCCGAGGGCTTCAGCGTGTAGCGGTAGGTGAGTGAATCAGGGCGGGCAATGGTGTAGCTCTGGCGCAGGGCAGGCTTATTAATATCGGCCTGGGTAAACAGTTCCAGTTCACGTTTCCAGTTGATGGTACGGGTAGTGAACTGCTGGTTTTTCTCATTAATCTCTGCCCGCTTGCTCACCATCGGTTTGGTTTTCGAGAGCACATCAATTTGGCCCTTCACATAGCCCAGCACATCGTAATAAACGGGGGGGGTATTTTGTTGGCTTGCCTTTTCGCAGGCCGAAAAACTGAGCAGGGCCAGCAATCCAAAAACGTATTTCATAAACCGAAAAACAGTAACGGGGCGGTAGTCGTTCAGCGTTAACGCACAGCAAAGCCTGTGTAGGGTCGTATATCCTCCGGCTGGAAGGCCAGCACAATGTCTTCTTTGAAAACACCCGCCTCAACCAGTTCATCAGCGATGGGACTGTCGGTACTGTCGTGTTGGATCCAAATCTTATCGCCGATGATGTCGAGGTGTAAACTGGCACCGTGAATACGATGCTTATTTAACCATCCTACCCTAACCACCTGAAAATGGTTTTCTGCTTTATCGATGATCAGCTCACTGTCTATTTGGCCGCATTTTGGCTTGAATCCGGCATACTCAGTCATCAAAGACCGAATGAGTTGGCGGTAGTGCGTTAGCTTATCCATCGTATAATTAAGCGTTGTTGTTTATTATAACTTGAAAAGCTGCGCACACTAGGCCCTTCGACAAGCTCAGGGTGACAAGAAAATGGATTCAAGTTCTTGAATTGATTCAATTTCCCTGTCACCCTGAGCTTGTCGAAGGGCCTAGTGTGCGCAGCTTACACCAACAGGCTTTCGCCGGTCATTTCGGGGGGTTGGGGAATGCCCAACAGGGCCAGAATGGTGGGGGCAATGTCGCCGAGTTTACCGTTTTTCAATGCGGGTTGATAGTCGTCATCGACCAGAATGCAGGGCACCAGACTGGTGGTATGGGCCGTGTTGGGGCTTCCGTCGTCATTGACCATGTAATCGGCGTTGCCATGGTCGGCAATAATAATGGAGGTGTAGCCATGTTCCAGGCCGGTCGTCACCACATCGCGGGTGGTGGCGTCGACGGTTTCGGCGGCTTTCACCACGGCGGCAAACACGCCTGTGTGGCCTACCATGTCAGTATTGGCGAAGTTGAGGCACACAAAGTCGACTTCTTCTTTCTTCAGTTCGGCCACAATGGCATCGCGAATGCCTTCTGCCGACATCTCCGGTTTCTGGTCGTAGGTCTTTACGGGCACGGTAACAGTTTCGCCCTGCTCGTTCACCAGCGTCATTTCCTTTGGCGAGGGCACCAATAACCGGGTTTCGCCCGCGAATGGGGCCTCACGTCCACCCGAAAAAAAGAACGTAACGTGGGGATATTTTTCGGTTTCGGCAATGCGTATCTGCTTCCGTCCCGCTTCAGCAACCACTTCGCCGAGGGTCTTCTCGAGGTTATCTTTTTCATAAATGACCTTCACACCCACAAAATCGGAGTCGTAGTTGGTCATGGTGATGTAGTCCAGGTCGAGCTTATGCATCTGCTGTTCCGGGAAGTCCTTCTGCGTTAGGGACATTGTAATCTCGCGGCCCCGGTCGGTGCGGAAGTTGAAGCAGATCACCACGTCGCCATTTTCAATTTTGGCAATAGGTTGATGGTCAGAAGTTTCCATCACGATTGGTGAGATAAACTCGTCAGTAGTACCCGCTTCGTACCCATGGCGGATGGCCTGAAACACGCCGTCGCCCTGCGCGCGGTCACCCACGGCGTTGACCATGGCGTCGTAAGCCACTTTTACGCGTTCCCAGCGGTTGTCGCGGTCCATGGCATAGAACCGACCCACCACGGTAGCGAGTTGACCGGTGGTCTTCGCCATGTGTTCCGAGAGGTCGGTCAGATAAGCCAGGCCACTTTTGGGGTCGGTGTCGCGCCCGTCGGTGAACGCATGGACGAACACATGGCGAAGCCCCTGCTCGTGGGCAATGCTGAGCAGGCCTTTGAGGTGGTCGATGTGCGCGTGAACACCCCCGTCGGACACCAGCCCGATGAGGTGGACTTTCTTGTTGCCGGCTTTGGCGCGGGCCAGGGCATCAGCCAGAACAGGCTCGTGTTGCAGGGTATGCTGCTCAACGGCGAGGTTGATTTTCACCAGATCCTGGTATACAATTCGCCCCGCGCCGAGGTTCATGTGGCCCACTTCCGAATTGCCCATCTGTCCATCGGGCAAACCCACGGGCAGACCCGACGCAGCCAGCGTACTGTGTGTATAGCGATTCCAGGCGTCGGTAACGAACGGAGTTTTTGCCGCCGCCAGCGCCGAGCGGTCATTTTGGGTGGTTATGCCCCACCCGTCCATAATGACGAGGATAACTTTTTTTTGCATAGGAGTAGAATGAGTGATTGAGCGAATGAGCGATTGAGTGACTGTCTGGACTGGAACGCATAGTCACTCAATTGCTCATTCGCCCATTAGATACGCTCATTAGAAATAATATACTTGAGCAGCTCCCCGCAGCAGCGGTGAACGATTTGGTACACTTCTTCAAAAACGTCGGGACCTTCGTAATAAGGGTCGGGCACGTTGGGTTCGTCGCTGATGGCGGGGTCGAATTCGCGGAGAAGGAAGATGGAGTCATCGTGCGTCAGGCCAACCGAGCGTTGGCTGAGTTTCATTACTGCCTCGAAATTGCTTTCGTCCATGGCGATGATGTAATTAAACTGAGCCAGGTCTTCGCCGGTCATGCGGCGGGCGCGGTGCGTGAGCGTAAGGCCGTGCGTGAGCGCATTCTGCCGGGTGCGCAGGTCGGGTAATTGCCCGATATGGTATGAGGCCGTTCCTGCCGAATCGCATTGAATTTTGTCAGCCAACCCCGCTTCGATCACCAGTTGCCGAAACACCCCCTCCGCCACCGGCGACCGGCAAATATTTCCGAGACATACGAAAAGCAGGGAGATCATAAAAGGGGCAAGGGGGTTCAACGTCTAAGGTTCAAGGTTGCTTCGCCCATGTCTGACAGAGCGTTGCTCCGTTTTTACGCTGGAACGAACGGAGCAACGCTCCATCAGATACGGGCGAAGCAACCTTGAACCTTAGACGTTGAACATTGAACCCCTTCTATTTTTCTAACGGTTCATCATTTTCGTCTACCAGTACGAAAACATCTTCGTTGCGTTTTTTCATCAGGTACTTTTCGCGGGCGTATTTAATGCGGAGGCGTTGGCTGCCCAGCACCTCTTTTTGTTCCGCTTTGGTTAGCTCGATCTGTTCCTGATAAAAAGCTTTCTCCTGCTCCAGTTCGCGCAGTTTCCACCAGTTGCGCGCTTGTGAGCGCAGATCGTTGGCATCGAAAAACAGCATCCACAACACGAAGCCAAGGCCCGTGAAGATGTAAAACTTGCGGCGGTGGTTGAGGAGGTTCATGGGAGTGAATGAGTGAATGAGTGATTGAGTGAATAGGCTGACCGGTCCGCCGGTGCGGCATGGGTTTGCTCTGGCGTAAGCAATATTCGCTCATTCACTCAATCGCTCATTCACTCATTAGAATTTAAGTCCCGGAAAATAGGCCATTTCGCCTAGTTCTTCTTCGATGCGCAGGAGTTGATTGTATTTGGCCATGCGGTCGGACCGGGAGGCGGAACCGGTCTTGATTTGGCCGGTGTTGAGGGCTACGGCAAGGTCAGCGATGGTAGCATCTTCAGTTTCGCCTGAGCGGTGCGACATGATGTTTTTGTAGCTGTTGCGCTTCGCCAGGTTCACCGTGTCGATGGTCTCCGTGAGCGAACCGATCTGGTTTACTTTCACCAGAATAGCGTTGGCAATACCCTTGTCTATACCTTCCTGCAGGCGCGTTACGTTGGTCACAAACAGGTCATCACCAACGAGTTGAATCTTCTTGCCCACCAGTTCGGTCTGTTGCTTCCAGCCGTCCCAATCGTCTTCCGACATGCCGTCTTCAATCGACATAATGGGGTATTTCGACACCCAGTCGGCCCAGTACTGTGCCATTTGGGGCGAGGTCAGCTTGTCGCCGGTCGATTTTTTGAAATGGTATTCTTTCGTTTCGGGGTTGTAGAACTCCGACGCAGCGGCATCCATCGCAATCCAAACGTCTTCGCCGGGGCGGTAGCCAGCCTTTTCGATGGCCTCAATCACGATCTGAATCGCCTCTTCATTCGACTTGATGTTGGGCGCAAAACCACCCTCGTCGCCCACGTTGGTGCTCATGCCTTTGCTTTTCAGCACACCCTTCAGTTTGTGGAAGATCTCGGTACCCATCCGCAACGCTTCAGAGAAGCTGGGTGCGTTGGCTGGCATGACCATAAACTCTTGAAAATCAATTGAATTGTCGGCATGTGACCCCCCGTTCAGGATGTTCATCATCGGCACGGGCAGGGTATTGGCGTTCACCCCACCGATGTAGCGGTACAGCGGCATCCCGCAATCGATGGCGGCGGCTTTAGCTACGGCCAGCGACACACCCAAAATGGCGTTGGCACCCAGGCGACCTTTGTTGGGCGTACCGTCGAGTTCGAGCATAATCTTGTCGATCATGCCCTGATCGGTCACATCAATGCCCACCAGTTCGGGATAGATCAGCTCGTTCACATTTTCAACAGCCTTCAACACGCCCTTGCCAACGTACACTTTGGCATCATCGTCGCGGAGTTCAACGGCTTCGTGCGTACCAGTCGAGGCGCCTGACGGCACAGCGGCGCGGCCCAGGGCACCGGTTTCGGTACGAACGTCGACCTCAACGGTCGGATTGCCGCGCGAGTCAAGAATCTGGCGGGCATGGATGCTTTGAATAGTACTCATTGTGCTTTACGAACAAAAATTTGGATTAAAGTCAAGACAACAACCGAAACAGGTGCTAATGCCCTTTTTCACAGCACAAATAAACGGAAAAAGGAAGTAGCAGTGGGCAGTAGCAGTAGGCAGTGTTGCCCGACAACCTGTCTCTGCGCCAGATTCGCGCTGATGGGTCGTTGCCTTTTTAGCCCTCTACCTAATTCGTTTATCGTCGGCTTTTCGCTATTTTACTGCACCATGACACACCAGCATAACATCAACAACGGCATCATCCGGGCCGACGGGAACGTCTACATCGGTGATACCATCTACTACACTATTCAGCAACGATTTCAGGATAGCCACAGCGTGCTGTTTCTGCGATTCGAGGCGACCGACGCAGGCCACTACATGGCCCGACTGTCGGCTAAAAATGCCCAAAGCGGCATCGTAGACCACTACGAACAGGCCGTTGCCGTCACGATTCCGCCCGCGCTGTTTGAAGAGGTCGAGGCGTTTCAGGCCATGCGACGGACTATGGGCGGTCAGATACGGATTGGCACAGCCCCATCTGCCGCACCCATACAGGCCGAAGCCGCGCTGACCAACCTATTGCATCAGACTTTCTTCGGGGGCAATGTCGGCGCGGCTATCGGGCAGTTTATGACCCTGCTGCAACAGGGCAAACTGGCCGAACTGCTGCTAGTGATCTCGACCGACGATGACGCCCTGCTGCAACTGCCCTGGGAGATGGTGCTGGCCTGCCTGAGTACTGGGGCCGACGCGCTGCCGCCCAATACCTTCGGGCTGATTCGGAGCCACCTCGCCACCCTCGATGCCTTCGCCCCGCAGGGCCAAACCAACCGCAACGCCCCGCTGAAAGTGCTGTTTGTATTGGCCCTACCAGAGAATATGCCCGAACACGCCAAGCAGTTGCAGCTTGAAAATGAACTACGGCAACTCATTGAGGTAGCACAGAACCCGATCAACCAGCCGCCGCTGGTGATCGAGATTCTCGACTGCGCCAGCCTGACCGATATCACCGACGCCATCACCAAACGCAGCCACGACATCGTGCATATCAGCGGACATGGCGCATACCAAGCCGATGAACAGGAGGGTGTCCTGCTGCTGGAAGACGAAGACGGCAACCAACTGACCGTGACGGGTAGCCAACTTGGGGCCGTGTTTAGCCCGCTTAAATCAGTTAAACTATTGGTAATCAATGCTTGCGAAACGGCGGCGGGCGAAGCCAAGGGTAATGTGGCCCGACAATTGGCCGAGGTGGGCCTGCCCGCCGTATTGGCGATGCGCTTTTCTGTTTCTGACGACGCTGCCCGCCAGTTTGCCCGGCAGTTCTACAGCAGCCTAGCGGCGGGCGATTCGCTCACCAAAGCGGTGTACGATGCTCGGCAGTATCTCTGGCAGGGTACAGCGAGGCAACGGCAGGTCAACCCGCAGGCAGCCATTGCGGCAGAGTGGTTTACACCCGTGCTGTTTCAGAATCAGGGTATTGGCTCGCTCATTAACCGGCAACAGTCCTATGACAGTAAGACACACGAGGCGTTTTACCCCCCGCTGACGTTCAGGCGCAGTCAACATACCCGGCTGATTGGGGAGGATTTCATTGGCCGCAAACGCATCCTGATCCAGTTGCGGCAGGGCTTCAACCAACACAAAGCCATGTGCCTGCACGGCATGGGCGGGCTGGGCAAAACCACCACCGCCGAAGCCTTCGCCAACCATTACCGTACCCACCACGGCAACCCGCCCGTGCTGCTGTTTCGGAAGGGCAACCACGCTATTGAGGAAATGAGTATCCTGAACCGACTGGTAGCTGTCTGGAAAAAACGTGCCAACCCCGATGCCGACGTGATGGAGGAAATGGAGGCTGTTCTGAAGAACCCCGACGTACCCACCCTGGAGAAGCTACAGGCCGTGATTGACACCTGCCTCCGTGCGTGCCCGATGCTGTTGCTCTTCGACAATGCCGAGGACGTACACGACGAGCAGGG
This sequence comes from Fibrella rubiginis, assembly GCF_017353185.1. Taxonomy (GTDB): domain Bacteria; phylum Bacteroidota; class Bacteroidia; order Cytophagales; family Spirosomataceae; genus Fibrella; species Fibrella rubiginis. The sequence continues at coordinate 340,299 of NZ_JAFMYV010000006.1, forward strand.
TCGTTTTTATTCCGCCGACCTGTGCGACTTTCTGCGACACCTGCTCTGCCACCTACCCAAGCCGAGCCAAATTCTGTTTACGACCCGCTATGCGATAGCCGACCTGCACGACGACCTGACGCACCTGCCGCTGGGCCAGATGACCTTTGCCGAGCAGTACCGCTACATTCAGGCATCGGAGCGGTTGAGCCGCCTACCCAACGCGCAACAAAACTTGCTCTACGCCCGCTTCGACGGCCTGCCTCGCGCCTTCGAGTTTCTGGAAGGTATTCTAACCAACAGCGTAGCGTTTGACCTTGACCAACTAGCTGAAGTTGAAAGCCGCCTGATGGAAAACCTGCTGCTTGGCACCCTCTACAACAGCCTGACCGATACCGAACGGGCGGTCTTTGCCCATGCCTCGGTGCTGACGGGCCGCGTCCCCGTGGCCGCCCTTGTCCACGTGCTGGAACAGCCCGAAGCAACCCTCACGCCCATTCTGCGTGTATTGCAGCAGAAAGCACTTTGTTTTGGCCACGATGATGCGGTTGAGATACACACCCTCACGCGGGCCTGGCTGCGGCAGCAGGGCCACCTCACGCCCGAAGATACCAAGCCCCTCGCCTACCGGGCCGGGCAGTATTATCACGCCCAGCCTATATGGGATGATCAACTGCTTGCCAAAGATTATTATGAGCAAGCCGAAGCTTGGGATGACTATGCCAACTCCACATTGATTATATCAGATAATTTTAGGAAGATAGGATTTAATAGTAAGGCAAAAGATCTGTGCGAAGATCTTTTACGAAGAAATATATCACCACACACAAATGCTAATTCTATTGGCCTGATGGGATCAATAAGCTTGTCTACAGGTAGATATGATGAAGCCTTAGAATTTTTTATGAAAAGCCTCTCGATATGTATCTCAATCAAGGATATTAGAGGAGAAGCCGAGAATTATAATAATATTGGTGGAGTTTATAATGAAACACAAAGACCATCTGAGGCATTATTTTATTTTAAGAAAGCCTTAAAAATTAGAAGAAAGATCAACGATTTGCGTGGATTAGGAAGCAGTCTAAATAATATTAGCCTTATATATTTTAGACAAGAGAGATATGATGCTGCAATATCATGTGTAAAAGAAAGTTTAATTTTAAAAAAGAAGGTGAGAGATATTTCAGGAAAAAGTGTAGCGTATGGTAATATGGCAATGTTATACCTTAAACAGAATAAATATGGTAAGGCAATATACTATTGTAACAAGGGACTAAATATTCGCCTCGCACTAGATGAGAAGAATGGAATAGTTAGTATTCTGGGGATGTTAGGCGTAATAAATGAACGATTAAAGCAGTTTGATGTGGCCCGCTCTTATTATGAAGATAGTTATGAAATAGCAGTTAGCATCCATAACGTACCTGGAAAAGTGCACGCTTTAAGGGCTTTGGGCAACTTATTTTACTTGCAAAAAAACTATGATCTGGCTTTGTCTCACTATCTTGAAAGTATGCAATTACAGAAATTAACAAGTAACCAAAAAATATATGACCTTCCATCGTTTTTAAAGACATTAACCAATATTGGATTCATCTACCATAAACATTTTTCTAATTATATGGAAGCGATACGATATAAAAGACAAGCTGTATTATTAGCGTCAAATATAGAAGATGCTGCCATTTACATTGGAGAAATATTTGAAGAAATTGGCCAAAGTAGATTCGATGAAATTTGGACTTTAATTGAAAACGAAGAAAATGCCGCCCGAAACACTAATTCCACTAGCCACTAAGTACGTCACTGACCTTATTCTGGAAAATGAGGAGGTGAAGAAATTCCCCCAAGATTTCGTTACGGCAGGAATGCTATGGGTACGGTCGTGGTTTTTGAAGCCTGATGACCCTGTTACCAAAACCATTGTGGAGTCAGAAACGCAACCAGTAGCAGTGAAAGAGGCTGTGCTAGCCGCCAAGCTGAGTGAACTGATAAAAAATCCGCAGTTTGTGGAAGAGTTGAAAGTTCAGCTAGCCGCCTACGCACAGCACAGCCCCACCGCCAAAAACATTATCGACGGGGCCGATATTGACATTACAGGGTCGGTACACATCGGTGATAAAACAGACCCTGGTTCACCTAACTACGATCAGAAGAATATTGTCAAGGGAGGCACAGTCATCAAAGCCAGAGGTGATTTCCGACTAGGCGACGGATGAGGTTGCGCTAGTACTGAAGGCGGAGCAACCCTGGACATTTGAGGTTGTAAACTGGCGTAGCTTCGCGCGCTCTGCCCTTCGGCAAGCTCAGGGTGACAACGACCTTGAATCATCTCAAGAACCTAAATCCATGTCCCTGTCACCCTGAGCCTGTCGAAGGGCCTAGAGCGCGAAGCTACGCCACTAACAATCTCCTCAACCCATACAATTAGACGTTGAACCTCCTCTCAACTAATACGGCTCCAGTCGGACTGGGTGCGGCCGATGGCGTCGATGTGGTTACGAATGGGGGCGTGTTCGGGGAGGATCAGTTGGGGGTCGGTTTCCAGAATGATCTGAGCCGATTCGCGGGCGGCCGTGAGTACGGGGCCGTCTTTGGCGAGGTCGGCGAGGCGCAGGTCCATCAGGCCCGACTGCTGGGTGCCGGCCAGGTCGCCGGGGCCGCGGAGTTGTAGGTCTACGTCGGCGATTTCAAAGCCGTTGTTGGTGCGCACCATCGTTTCCAGGCGCAACTTGGTGTCGGCACTGAGTTTGTAGCCTGTCATCAGCACACAGTATGACTGGTCACTGCCCCGGCCTACCCGGCCGCGTAGCTGATGCAGTTGCGACAGGCCAAAGCGTTCGGCGCTTTCAATCACCATCACGCTGGCGTTGGGTACGTTTACGCCTACTTCAATCACCGTGGTAGCCACCAAAATGTTTACTTCACCCTTCGCAAAACGGGTCATTTCGTAGTCCTTACTATAGGGGTCCATCTTACCGTGAAGGATGCCCACCTGGTACTGTGGCTGCGGAAATGCCCGTTGCATGCCTTCGAATCCATCCGTTAAGTCTTTGTAATCCAGCGTTTCCGACTCTTCAATGAGCGGATAGACTACATACACCTGCCGCCCCAGTTCGATCTGCTGCCGCATGAAGCCGAAGACCTCGGCGCGGTGCTTGTCGTACTTATGCACGGTCTTGATGGGCTTCCGTCCGGCGGGCATCTCGTCGATGATCGAAATGTCGAGGTTACCATAAAGGGTCATGGCCAGCGTACGCGGAATGGGCGTGGCGGTCATCACCAGAATATGCGGTGGCACCACCGGATTTTTAGCCCACATTTTGGCCCGTTGCGCCACCCCGAACCGGTGCTGCTCGTCGATGATGCAGAGGCCAAGGTTGCGGAACTGCACCACGTCTTCGAGCAGGGCGTGGGTGCCCACCAGGATGTGCATTTTGCCTGTCTGCAATTCCTCGTGTAGTACCCGCCTGCGTTTGGTTTTGGTGCTGCCCGTCAGAATACCAAGGTTCAGGCCCATGGCGTCGGCGAAGGGTTTCAGGCCATTATAATGCTGGTCGGCGAGGATTTCGGTGGGGGCCATCAGGCAGGCCTGTGCCCCGTTGTCGATGGCCAGCAACATGGTGATAAACGCCACGATGGTCTTGCCGCTACCTACGTCGCCCTGCAAGAGCCGGTTCATTTGCCGCCCCGTGAGGCAGTCTTTATGAATCTCGCGCAACACACGCTGCTGAGCACCCGTAAGCGGAAAAGGCAGCAGATTTTTGTAGAAATGCGCGAGCAACGCCGTTTTGGCAAACACCTGCCCCGGATGTTCCTCCTTCTGAATCAGCTTGTTAGCAATAAGCCGAAGCTGGTTGTAGAACAGTTCCTCAAATTTCAGTCGCCGTTCGGCCTGTCGTAGCCACGCGGGGCTTTGGGGCAAATGAATGTTCCAGACCGCCTCACGCTTGCCCACCAACCGAAATTTCTCGATCAAACTGGCGGGTAGCGTTTCACTGATGTGCGGCCACGCCTGTTCCAGCAACGACCGCATGGCCTTGGCCATCACCTTGTTGTCGACAAACCGGCGGCGGAGCTTTTCGGTCAGGTTATACACCGGCGACAGCGTGGCTTCCGGTTCGGCGTCGGGGCGGATGGCGTCGAGTTCGGGGTGGACAATGCTGAACTTACCCTGAAACTCCTGGGGTTTGCCAAACGCCACGTATTCACCATCACGACGCAATGTTTTTTCGAGCCACGACAGCCCCTGAAACCAGACCAGGTCCATGGTGCCAGTGCCATCCGTAAAATGCCCGACGAGGCGTTTTTTGGGTCCTTCGCCCTCCGTATGCCAGTCGCGGAGGCGACCGCGCACCTGCGCCGAAGGCATCGACTCCATTAATTCGGCGATGGTGTAAAAGCGCGTGCGGTCTTCGTAGCGAAACGGATAGTACTGAATCAGGTCGCCGGCCGTAAACAGGCTCAGCTCTTTGTTCAGTAACTCAGCCCGTTGCGGTCCGAGGCCCTTGAGGTAGTCAAGTCGGGTGTCGAAAAAGGTGGTCCGTTCGGTCATGTACGTTGGGGCAACGATACAGTAAAAATAACGGTTTGAGAGAAGTAGTTTGGTTGTTTGTTGGTTTGTCTGTTCGTTTGTTGGGTTGAGCGAACCCATACCTGCATTCAACCTAACAAACGGATAAACCAACAAACCTCAGCCATGTCCCCCCTCGACACCGTACTCTCCGGCCTCATGCGCCGCTATACCGAGCGCGTCCCCGACGTGCAGAATATTATTGACGCTATGATGGCCGAAGGCATGATTCATTCGCCGAACCAGATTGAAAACGACCACATTGCCTTCCGCACCATGGGCGTGCCTAATCTGGGGCTGGCATCGTTTGAGAAGATCTTTCTGGCCTACGGCTACGAAAAGCGCGACCCGTATAATTTCGCTGAAAAAAAACTCAGTGCCTATTGGTATGCTCCCCCCGCCCACCGTGCTGCTGATAACCTGCCCCGGATCTTCGCCAGTGAACTGCGCGTGCATGAGTTATCCACAATGGCGCAGGAAATTATCCACAAATACACCGATACGGTGGATAAAGACCCCGTCGATGCCCTGGATTTGGCCGATGGTGCTGCCGTCGACCAGTTTTTACATCAGCCACTTTGGGCTACACCAACCCTGGCCGAATACCAGACGTTGCTGGCGGAAAGCGAATACGCTGCCTGGGTGATCTACAACCGGTATTACCTCAACCACTTTACCATCAGCGTACATAACCTGCCCGACGGCTACAACACCATCGACGGGTTCGTCCAGTTTTTGCAGGCGCGGGGGTTCAAACTCAATTCGTCGGGGGGCGTGATCAAAGTAAGCCCGGACGGTGGTTTGCGGCAGGCATCAACGGTGGCTCAGTTGGTAGACGCCCAATTTGCCGGTGGCGAAATGCACCGCATTGCAGGGTCTTATGTGGAGTTTGCCGAACGGCGGGTTCTGCCTCAGTTTGCGCACCTGCCCACGCGACAGCTCACCCGTGAACACCGCCGCGAAGGTTTTGAAGCCGCCAACGCCGACAAGATTTTTGAAAGCACCTTTGTGGCCCAAACGGGGTTGTAGAGCCCACCGAGGAAGTATATTTACGCAACCTCTCCTGCCAAAAGTCATGACATCGCTACAGCAGATAACGTCTGAGTTTAAGCAATCCATGTTACGTCTTTACGGCGACCAGTTGGCGCAGGTTATCTTGTATGGCTCCTACGCACGAGGCGATTATAATGCCGAATCAGACGTTGACCTGGCAGTTGTGTTGCATATAGAACGTGTAGAACGGTGGCGTGAAGTAGAGCGAATTGCACCTGTTGTTGTTGATCTTTCCGTTAAATATAATTGCCTGATCTCCCCTATTGTATTAGAGGCTTCTCGACTGAACGGGTCTCAAAATCTGTTTATCCGCCATGTTCGGCAGGAGGGTATTGCGTTATGAAAGAGGATGTTATTCGATTAATGGGGCGTTCTCTCGATTGCCTGGCCGATGCCCGGCTGATTTTTCAGTCAGGTCGTTATACGGGCGTTCCCAACAGGAGCTATTATGCCATTTTTGATGCTGTAAATGCCTTGTTACGGATACATGATCTCCATGCCAATTCGCATCGGGGAGCCAAAAACAGGTTTAGTGAATTATTTATAAAATCCGGCCTTTTGCCCCGCGAGACTATTATTTGGCTGGAAAGCTGCTTGGAACTTCGTCAGTCAGGCGATTACGATTTCGATTATGACGTTACGGAGGCAGATGCTACTAAAAGCATCGAATATGCCAGCGAATTTGTTCTCCACGTAGAGGCTTTTTTACATACTCAACCATTTATGAATGATGCGACTTAGCTGTATTATCCTCTCATCCCTCTTCCTGTCGACTACGCTTTTCGCTCAGTCGAAAAAGGCAAAACAAACCACCCGCGCTATTGTAAGCGGTGCAAAAAGCGGCTCGTCGGTGGGTCAAACGCAACCAGGGGCGGCTATCTATAAGCAGTATTGCCTCACCTGCCACCAGGTAAATGGCAGCGGTGTGCCTGGTCTAAATCCACCCCTGCGCGGTACCGATTGGGTCAATGGCGACAAAGCCCGGCTCATTGGCGTGCTGCTCAACGGCCTTCAAAACGCCGAAGTAGAAGGCGAAACCTACGACAACGTTATGCCCGCTCATGACTTTCTGACCGATGCCCAAATTGCCGACGTGCTCACCTACGTTCGCAGCAACTTCGGCAACAAGGCCGAGGCCGTTACGACGGCTGAGGTTACAGCGCAACGGGCCGCGAAAAAGTGATCTGTCTAACGGAGCGATTGGCTCCGTTTTTTTGTAGAAACGAACGGAGCCAATCGCCCTGTTAGACAGATCAAAGTAGATTCGGCCTAAACTGCATTTCTTCTGCTAACCAATCCTATACCCCTCACAATGAAAACACCTCTGCTTACTATCCTGCTGCTGGCGGCTTTTCCTGCTGCCACACTGGCCCAGCAAACGGCTCCTGTGGGGCTGGAACTGTACAGTTTCCGCGATCAGTTTAAGGCCGACGTACCCGGCACAATGGCTAAAGTGAGGCAAATGGGTTTTCGCGAAGTAGAAGTGGCCGGCACGTATGGCATGACCCCCGAAGCATTTCGAAAAGAACTGGACAAGAATGGGTTAAAGGCCATCAGCACCGCAGCAAGCTTTGATGATCTGGAAAATAACGTGCCGAAAGTTATTAACGAAGCCAAAGTGCTGGGCGCGAAATATGTAATCTGCGCCTGGATCCCCCACACCGCCGACCTGTTTACGCAGGGTGATGCCGACCGGGCTATCGACGTGTTCAACACGGCCGGCAAACTACTGGCCGACGAGAAACTTATGCTCTGCTACCACACCCACGGCTATGAGTTCCAGAAAATACCAGACATGCAGGCCACCTATTTCGATTACATGGTGCCGCAGTTAGACCCCAAAGCCGTTAACCTGGAAATGGATGTATATTGGGTGAAAGCTCCCGGAGAAGACCCCGTGGCGATACTGAAAAAATTCCCCAAACGTTTCCTGCTGGCCCATTTGAAAGACCGCAAACCCGGTACGCCCAACACCATGACCGGTCATGACGACGTGGAATCGAATATTGTGCTCGGCGCGGGCGACGTGGGCATTGCCGCGTTTATGGCTGCGGCCAAAAAGGCGGGCGTGAAGCACTTTTTTATCGAAGATGAATCGTCGCGTTCCATGGATCAAATGCCTAAGAGCATTGCCTTTCTGCGGGGATTGAAATAAAAAGTAATCAGACGCTCACTTCACTTTTTTCTTCGATTCAATGATGACATGAACGTCATTATTGACAAAGTCGAGGTTCAGCACCTTACCATCGGCCACGCCTACGTTGGTGGTGTCGCGGTAAACTGCGTTGTTACGGAGGTTGGGTGTACCCACCACGTTTACGGCGTTTTTCTGGCCTGTTTCGCGGCGCACTAAACTGATTTTCACCGACGTAGCGCTGATTCGTTCTACCTCCAGCCCGGCGGAGTAAATGATTTTGGCAATCGTTTGGGGGTATTGTTCGTCCGAATCATCATCCACGCCGGGTGCATCATAAAGGATATGGCTGATCTCATAGCTACCCGCTACTTTCTCGCCATCATCGGCGGGTTGTGGGTCAACGGCGGGTTTAGTGCAGGCCAGCAGTGCACCTATCAGCACTACCAGATAAGCTCGTCTTTTCATTGATCATAGGGCACGCGGAACCGGCTTAAGTCGGGTTGGCGGGGCTTTTTGCGGTTTACTTCATAATCGTAAATCAGCCGACCGAGGTTGCCCATAAACGGATAGCCTACGCTGTCGTAATCATACTTGTCGTCGTTGAAAATCCCGTCGCTGTTGCACGAAATCATAGCCGTGAGCATAAACTCAACGCCCTTGTCGAAATCGACGACGTAGGCATTGTCGAGGAGGTAGCCGTAGGCATCGCCTACCTTGTTGAAGATACGAATGGACTTCGGCATGGGCGTTTTTTGGTCACCGAACAGCAGAAATTTACAGTAGCTATCATACAGACTGGTGTCTGCCTTGTAGTTGGGCCAGCGTGTTTCGCGGGGTAGCTGTGACATGTACTGGTATACAAACCGATAATCGTCGGGCCTGAGATTGAAACGCTGTTTCGGCGCTACCGATTCCGGAAACAGCAACGCCCGTAGAATGGCTTGTTGGTCGTCGAGCGGAAACGCATTTTTGGCCGTAAACTCGAACGGCTTTTTCACCAGCGAATCACCCACGTAGTAGTTTCGTCCCACCATGTAGCCGGTGCCACGCAAAATAGGGCCGGGTGCCTGCGGCGTATGGTCGCAAAATTGCGCGTTCACCAGTTTTAGATCTTTGTTCAGCAAGGCACCACTTTCTACCTCCTGCCTGGTAGGCACCTTACGCAGGCCGGGCAGGAGCGCAACGGGATTTGTATGCGCGTTTTGGTCGGGCGTAAGCGGCAATGAGAGGCGATGCACAATGCGGGTATTCCCGTATCCCTTGGCCTTCAAACCATCATTAAACGGGCATTGGCCTACCAGTTCATAGAGCCGGTTAAACGCGTCGTTATCACTGGTAATCAATATTTTACGTGCATATTGAGCCACTGAGGGCAAGCCTGTTTGTGCTGTGGTGTCACGCTGTACCCGCGTCTGTCCGGCATAGGCCGAATCGGTGATCATGGCCGCGTCGCGGGGTACGCCGAGGGCATTCAGTTTTTCCAATGCCAGCAGCACGGCCGGTAATTTGACGGTGCTGGCGGGATAGAAATACCGGTCTTTGTCGACCTGATAGCGATACGTTTTGAACGAAGGCCGGTTCTGCGCGTCGCGGTTTATTTGGGTGTACACAATCTGCACGTCATAGGCCGATGGGTTAGTCAGCACCTTGCCAAACAGTTCCGGTCTGCTGCTGAGCAAGTCGGCCAGAAACTTGTCTGTTTTGCCTAAACGGGTACCCAGATCAGGCACGGATTGGGCGAAGGTGGGGATGCTGTTGTGCAAAGCGACGAACAGCAATAGCCAGATTATCAATGTCTTGTGGTTCATGAAATGCGCTGATGACAATACGGGTATTGGCTTTGTCGGCGGGGGTGGGGTAGGCAAATGAATAAACGAAAATACCGTTTTCCAGCAGGTACGGATACAATTCATCGTGGTCGGTGTAGAAAACGGGGTAGCCTATGGCGTGGCTGAACAGACCCGACGGCAACAAGGCGGCTTCGGCCAGGGCAATGTTGCCCATCAACCGGTCATACCCCTGCGCATATACCCTGTCGGCGTGGCAGAAGGCATCGGCATAGGCAGGTGGCATGGGCGAACAAGCCCCGAAATAGGCCGTTTGCCGGATAGCAGCCAGTGTATCGGGATCGCCGAAAATAACCCCGGCGGGCAGACTCATAGCCTTCGCCAGCGAGGCCGTTACGATCAGGCGGACGTTAGGTTTATGAGCTAGTTTCTCTGCCAATTGCGGCCATATTCCCCGCCCACCGTTTAGCACGCCCAATCCGTGCGAATCATCAACGACCAACCAAATCTGCTGAACGTCAGTTAGTTGACTAAGCCAATTGAACGAAAACAGTACCGACCGGATAGCATCGACCGAGTTGGTCAGGATATAGGCCGGATGTACATCCGGCGGTAACGGTTCATGTTTATGCAGGTCAATAGTTTGAGGCGTTAGCAGTGGATGCCAGAGAGCCGGGTGGGTGCCGGGGGCCTGAAACCCCACCGCCTTTGGCCCCACCTGCCGGGCTAACCAGTCGACTACCACCTGCCCCGCCAGCATTCCCGACGATGTTGTCAAGGCCGCAGGAGCACCCACGTTGAGAGCCAGTTTTGACTCAGCTTCGTCGAAAACAGCTAGTTGCAGATTGCCATTCCGCGATGCGCCGAAGTGCAGCCCATATTGGGCTACGCCTTCGCCCAGCAGCGCCTGCATGTGCGGATGTTGCGCAACACCGAGATACGACGTACCCGAAAAAAACAGGTACTCACACCCTTCGTGAGTAATTATCCGGTTAGGTAGCTGATTGATTGTCAATGCTATATGATTTAATCCTTTTTCTCTATGCTTCGCGCTGTTTGCCCTTCGACAAGGCTGGTTTTTGTCATCCCGACAAAGGAGGGATGACAAAAACCAGCCTTGTCGAAGGGCAAACAGCGCGAAGCTATACACGAAGATTCACCCGCCACTACTCCCTGATCAACACTGCGCCGGTGCCGTTTGCATCTACATAACGTACCTGACCATAATCGAAGGTGACACCCGTGGCCGGGTCATTGGTGATTAACAGCGAGCCGTCCATATCCACATAATCGAGCAGGGGCAGCAGGTGAGCGATAGCCGAAATACCCACACTTGATTCAGTCATGCAACCCACCATCACGCGCAAACCCCGTTGCCGGGCGTCGGCAATCATGCGCCGCGCGGGGGTGAGACCACCACATTTGGTCAGCTTGATGTTGATGCCGTCGAAATAGCCTGCGCAACGGGCCACATCCGTCTCGGTGATGCAGCTTTCGTCGGCAATAAGGGGCAACGTGGTCCCGGTGGGCAGTTTTTGGGGCAGTTCGTTACGAAGGCGAGTCATGCCTGCCCAGTCATCGGCAGGGAGGGGCTGCTCGATCAATTCCACGCCCAGGGCTATCAGTTCAGGGGCGAAGGCCAGCGTTTGGTCCACCGTCCAGCCGCAGTTGGCATCCACCCGAAAACGGGAATCAGTGTGTTTCCGCAATAGGCGCAACGTGTCCAGATCAGTGTCTGGCCGGCCTAATTTTACCTTGTATAGGGGCCAGGGCATTTCCTGCATTTTGGTCAGCATCACGTCGGGGGTGTCAAGCCCTATGGTGAAGTTCGTAAGTGGGCGAGGCATGCTCAAATCCAGCCCCCAATGCGCATACAGCGGCTTCCCGGCGTGTTTGGCCACCAGATCATGCGCTGCTTCGTCGATGGCGCACTGCGCAAACGGGTTAGTAGCCAGTGCCTCATGCAGCCGGTCCCAGAGGGCTTCGGCGGTAGTCCAGTTGGGGGTTTCAATCAGGTCACGCACGCGGCCCAGATCGGTCATCATGCGGTCTATCGTGATGCCGTAATAAGGATTGGCCGTGGCCTCCCCAAAGCCCGACAGCGGCCCGTCGCGCAGTTCCACAATAAGCGTTTCCTGCACGTCGCGGCTGTCATGGGCAATGGTAAATGTGTGGCGCAGGCGTAGGCTGGCACGGTGTAAAAGCAGTTCCATGGCCTCAAATTACAGATTCGGGCTAACTTGACGGCGTTTTCAGTTTTCAGTTTGCCGTTTTCAATTAATGACCACCTCTTACCTGATTCTTGTCCTCAGCCTGGCCGTACTCATTTCGTATGGCTTCGATTTACTCAGCAGTCGGTTCAAAACGCCGCCCGTGTTGTTGCTCTTACTGCTGGGCGTAATTCTGCGGCTGGTTACCAACTCGCTGTCGATCCAGGTGCCGCTGGTGGTGCCCACGCTTTCCACGCTGGGTACGCTGTCGCTCATTCTGGTGGTGCTGGAAGGGGGCCTCGACCTTGATATTGAACCTGAACGGCTCAGCCTGGTGCGCCGCACAGGGCTGATGGCGCTGCTCTCCATCGTGCTGACTACGCTCTTGCTGGCCACCATGCTCTACCTGCTTCTGGACGAGTCGTATTACAAATGCCTGCTCAACACTCTACCTTTCGGCATCATCAGTAGTTCCATTGCCGGCCAGGCCGTGCGCCCGCTATCGGCTGAAAAGCGGGAGTTTAGTACCTACGAGACGTCCTTTGCGGCCATCATCAGCATTATGCTGTATAACTTTCTCATTGTCAGCGATCAATCGGTTTGGGGAGCGGCTTTCGGCTTTGTGCGCGACACGATTTTGATGGGCGTTATTTCGCTGATTTGCTGTTTTGCGCTGCTTTACCTGATTGGCCGAATCAACCACCCGGTCAAATTCCTGCCCATCATTTCGGTACTGTTTCTGGTTTACGCCGTTGCCGATATCTACGACCTGTCGTCGCTGGTGCTGGTGCTCATTTTCGGGCTGTTTCTCAACAACACCGACCTGTTCATCCGGGGCAACCTGGCGCGGCTGTTCAAGAGTGACCTGTTCGAAACGGAACTGGACCAACTCAAAAACCTCACCGCCGAAGGGGCTTTCATTGTTCGCACATTTTTCTTTTTGCTCTACGGCTTTTCCATCAACCTGAAAGCCCTTATTGACCCCGACGCCCTGATTGTCAGCAGCTTATTCGTGATCGTCATCTTCGCCGTGCGGTGGCCACTGCTCCGTGCGCTCTTCCGGGGCGATGCCCGCCCCCTCAACTGGATTGCCCCCCGCGGCCTCATCACCATTCTGCTCTACACCAATATCCCGCAGGCCCTCAAACTCACCGGTTTCCGCGAAGGCATCCTCACCCTTGTGGTCATCCTTACCGCCATCGGCACCGCCATCGGCACGATTCGGTACAAGGGCGAACGGGAGATAGGCTAAGACAGGCCTACAGCTTCGTAAATCGTCTGATCTGAACGGGGCGACCGCTGGGGTCCAGCTCAATGCTGAGGGGAGTGGCCTGTCCTTTCGGTTCTACGGTATAGGTAACGAGCTTGCGGCTGGCTGGTGACTGCGCCTGCGTAACGGCCACCTGATACTGACCAATGGGCAAATACAACGTAAACTGCCCCTGCTCGTCGGCGTAGGTGCGGTAGAGTTCCCCCGCAATGCCGGTGGTTTCGATGCGGTATTGGTCAAGACCACAGGGCTGCGTATCGTATTTGACACGATTACAACGCAGGGTACCGGCAATACGCCACGTCTTCTGAATCGCCATATCGCGGCTAACCGATGAACCGGTTATTTGCACAGTGTCCTGATACCAGACAGGTTCGCCGGTGCTCAGCCGACATACTGCCCGGACGGGGTACGTGCCGTTGGGCAGATCTTTGCAGATAATCAGCCCTTTTTTGTCGGTAATCATGGCCAGCCGCCCCACGTTCACGACCAAATCCTGGCTGTACTGCTCGTTTCCGTCGCGCTTCTGGTTGTTGTTTTCATCGTCGAAAAAACGCAGCCGCAACGTCCGGCTCGACTGGCCCGGCAACCGCCTGAACGTCTTGGCCACCTCCACCCGCATCTGCGATTCCTGCCACGGCACCGTCGACATATCGGCGAACTGATTGGCGTAGGACAGGGCATTGACGTCGAAGCGAATCCGCATTGTTTCGTTGGCGGCAAAGGTCATGCTGTTGTAGAGCAGCCCATTCCAGGAACTCGCCATACTGTTATAATTCAAGCTGGCCCCCAGGCTTCCCCTCAGCCGCCCGTTGAGCAGGCTAAACTGCGCCGTTGGACCCACCGAAAATTGCCGATACCCTCCCGGATCGCCCTGGCCGGGCAGGTAGTCGTTGATCAGGAAGGGGCCCTGCTGGTAGAGGCCCATCAGGTTCAGGTTGCCGCGCCCCACCGAGCCATAATACCGGAACGACCCCACCCGAAACTGATCTGTCGGTGGTGTCACGTGGTCGAATTGGCCCGCGTCTACGCCCACCTCCACCCGCGCGCCCGACCGGGCCTCGTAGCGCAGGGTAGCCTGGAGCCGGTAGGCGTTGGCCTGCTGATTTAACCCATCCGGCAACGACTGCGACTGAAGCCAGAAATAAGGCCGTACGATGCTGGTGACTCGCCCAAACTGCTGCACCCAGTAGACTTCAGCCAGGGTGTTGCCGTACCGCCGGTTGCCCATCTCACTAATCGACGTGAAAATCTGCTGGTTGTACTGAATCTGACTGTACCGGTACGACAGCCGGGTGTTGGCCCATTTTTTCAGCGTAAGGCTGTGTTCCAGTAAGGTGGCCCCGCGCTGAATGCCCCCATAGACAGGGCTGCTCACGTAGGCAGAGGCGTATACATCAAGAGGTTTGGTGTGCAGGCTATACGAACCACCACCCGCCCAGCCCATGAGCCGTTCCCGCTGCGGATGCCCCGGCGCAAAATCGAAGCTGTTGCCCACACGCAGTTTAATAGTCGAGTGCGGATTCAGTTGCCAATGTGCGGCGGCGTAGCTGAGCGTACCCGCCCGTTCGAGGCGTTGCTGCTGGTAGTAGCTGCTGCTGAATTCGTAGCGAGCATCGCCACTAAGGGGTAACGTGCCCGATAGTCGCATTGAATAGGTCTGATCGGCTACGGGCTGTGTGCTCTGAAACTGCCCCAGCGTACTGGGCATGAGCGCCGCCAGCCAGTTCGACTGATTGCGTAGTGCCCAGCCTTCCAGCCGAGTAGCTTCGCCAAACGTACCCGCCACCCGTAGCCCCACCCCAATTAGCGGCAGTTCGTGGTAATCGTAGATGCTGCCTGCGTGGAGTTCAAACCCTTTTTGCTCGTATTGTATGTAGGTGTCGCGGAGTTCATGGTAATTCAGATCGGCATAGTTAAGGTAGTAGAGCTTGAAGTCGAGGCGGCCTTTGCCCAGTTCCTTATGCCCCCACGTACGGAACTCATTGACTATGCCGGCCCGGCCAAACCGGCCAACCCCCACGGCCACCCCAAAGGGGTTTTCACCACCCAGCAACGACCGGTCGGCCCAGTGTTTGGACGTAGCCAGCAATACCGGACGACAGGCCACACTACCCAAAAAGGAGCCCAACAGGCCGGTTTCATTCACCTCCTGCGCCTCGATGGTCAGGTCATAGCGACGGTCTCGCTCCAGTGCCCGCCCCACCAGACATGGCAGGTAGAGGGTGGTATCGCGCCGGGCGGGTATACTGATGGGTAAAAATGAGTGGGGTAACCGAAATCCGGCAGGCATAGAAAACAGCCGGACGCGGAGGTTGCGGGCGTGTGGTCCCTGGTTAGAGAAACGAACAGGTACCCGCAACGTGTCCTGATTAGGTGCTACAAACGGGGCTTCGTCAAGCAGCGAAAACAGCAATGTGCTGGGTGCATTACGGTTAGGTGTCACGATAAACTGGACAGCTGACCCCGCCGTGGGGTCATGCTGCGACGTTTCAATGCGGACAATGCCCTCCTCCCCGTTCCACGTGCGTTCGATCATGAATTTTAGCAGCAGTTGCCGCGACGAGTGGGGGGCCAGTGTCATGGTAGCGGGCAACTGCGTCAGCAGCCGAAAAGCGGGCGGTGCCTTCAGTATAAGCCGCAGTATGCTGGCCTCGTCGGTATCATTCAGTAGCGTGATGCGGTTGCTGAAGGTCTCACCCGCTGTGCCATCTATATAATCCTGATCGACTAACAAGATGGCGGCACGGGATTTGTAGCCCAAAACATCAACATAAGAGCATATGACCAAAGAAAGTATGAGTATGATTTTTCCCACAAGCAATCAAAAGTTGATAGTAATACGTACTGATTTATTAGTTCGTGTGCAAATGGCATGCCATTTGTACACGAACAGTTACACAATCTTTACAAATAAATTACAATAGATTGGGAGAATGTACTTAAGTATTTCTTGTTACGTAGTATGGCCTTTGTAACTGGCTAACAGCCTAACCACTAACAGATAACTCGCTCACTGTGCCGATTCAACCAGTTTTGCCATTACCAAACCGTTCATTCCGTTTCTATTCCAATTTTTTCTAGTGCGCTTACCGTCTATTTTCTCACACTTAACACCAGTAAACTATGGTAGCATTCCAAAAAGGATCCTTGCGTCGGCTAGTGCTGACGGTTGTCACTGCCGGTTTGGGCGCTTACTCAGCGCAGGCTCAAACCACCGGTACGTCGGCGATGAACGTCACGGTAAAGGACGTTCTGCAACTGACGGTCAACACCAAAACGGTGGACCTGGTCTTTGGTACACCCGAAGACTTTAACAACGGCGTTAGCTCAACGGTCAACAACCAGCTAACGGTCACGTCGAACCGCCCTTATGACCTGAGCGTGAAAACGGCAGGTGATCTGTCAGACGGGAAAACATCGATTCCTGTCAGCAACATCTCAGCGCAGACAGTAGGTAGCGGCCTGGGCACACCCAAGACCGTAACAGCCCTGTCGACCACCGATCAGGTACTGGCAGCGTCGATTCCCCCGTCGATGTCGAAAACGATTACGATGCAGTACTCAACCTCGGCCAAAAACGAAGCATTTCTGGTACCAGCGGCCACGTACACAACGACAATGACGTTTACGGCTTCAGCTAATTAATTGCTTGTAAAACGAAATGTTCTCCGGTTACAGGCTGTAGCCGGAGGCGTTTCAACTCTATCCAACTAACACACTGGTCCAATGATTAATACCTCTATTCGCCAGCGCCTTTTTGCGTTGGCCTTACTCGCCGCCAGTCTGGGTTCGGGTCAAGCGGTGGCCCAGTCGTCGGGCAATGCCACCATGACCGTTAACCTGACCGACGTGCTACAACTCACCGTCAACACGGCTACCGTGACGCTCAACTTTGCCACCCCCGCCGACTATAATAACGGGGTATCATCGTCGGTGCCCAACCAAATATCGGTCACCTGCAACCGGGCCTACGATCTGAAAGTAAAGACCACAACGGCCACCCTCACCAGCGGGGCCAACACCATTCCGGTGAGTAACGTGGCGGCTCAGGCCAGCTATACGGGTCAGGCAGCAGCCAACCCAACGGTAGCTTTAAGCATTACCGATCAGGCACTGGCTACAGCCGTACCGGCCTCAACAACGCGGCAGATCAGCCTTCAGTACTCAACGAGCGCTGGTAATCAGGCCTTTTTAAAGCCCGCCGGTGCTTATACAACCACCCTAACCTTTACAGCGGTTGCTAACTGAGGAGTCTGCAGTTTACTGACTCTCCGCTTCTTTATGACTATCAAGATTATCGTAGGCATGCTGTTGGGTTGGGTGTTGGCGGGTGCGGCTATGGCCCAGGCCGGTTTTCAGGTAGAGCCACCCAAACTTTATTTCGACGAAGATGCAGGCAAGCTGTCGCCTGTTCGCATCAAGCTTACCAACCCCACCAAAGTGCGCATGGTGATCCGGGCCAGCTGTGCCGACTGGCGGCGCGATTCGGTGGGGGAAAAGCAGTTTTATGCACCGGGTAAACTGCCGCATTCCTGCTGCCCTTACCTGCGCGTTCAGCCCGAAACGATTGAGTTGCTGCCCGGTGGTGAACAAACCATGCTGGTATCGCTCAACCCCGACCGCCCTGTTCCAGCGCAGTTGCACAACGGCATGCTCATGCTGACGCAGATTAACGAACGCGAAATTGCGGAAGCGCAGGGTGTAAAATCGGGGTTCATCTTCAAAGTACAGCTGGGCGTTCACCTTTACCACACGCCGCGCAACGTGAAGCTAAAAACGATTGGTATCGACACGGTGGCCGTAACGAAAGGGTCGGGAGACCGGCGGGTGCGGGTGCGGGTCAACAACACCGGCGAGATGCAGTTGGAAAGCCACATGCGCGTAGAACTGACGAACCTGAAAACGGCGGAAGAACTGAAACTGGAATCTGTTTCGGTCAATTCAATGCCTGGCGAACGCATCTGGGTTAACGCTCCCCTACCCGCCAAACTGCCGTCGGGCCGTTACCTGATCATTACCATTATAGACAGCGGTCCCGATGTGCCCCTGCAGGTAGCTGAACTTGAAACGGATGTCAAATGAACAAGCGAGTGCTGCTGTTTACCCTCTGCGGACTGCTGCTAACGCTGATGGGCTGGGCACAGACCTTGACGGTGCTGGGCAACCCGGTCATCAACGTAGCTACCGCGGCTGATTACCAGAACGGCGTGACTGTGTTGCACAATACTGTTCAGGTAAGTGTAGCAGCCAACGTACAGTATAGCCTTCAGGCAAAAGCATCGGGCAATATGACGTCGGGCGTCAGGAGCATCCCCATTGGCCAGATGCACCTGCGCGCCACGAACATTCCGGGAAACACCAACGCAGGCTTTAACCTCAGCACGGTATACCAGACGCTGGTCTCATCCAGACAGACAACCGCAGTCACGAACTACGCCATCACCCTTGAATATAAGCTTGCGGGGGGTAACGCCATTCTGCAACCGGGAGGTGCCTATACTACCACCATCACCTTCCTGCTGACTTCTCCGTAGTAACGTTCTCAAACTATTTACTTAGAAACCCCCAAAAAGGCCTCGACTTTAGGTAGTCGAGGTTTTCGTCGTTGGCAAAAGCTTCACGCTCGAAGCGAATGGCCCGGTAGGCGTCGTAATGGCGCAGGCCCCGGAGGCGGTAATAGCCGTATTCAGCAAAATACCAGATATAAAACGGTAGCAGGCCCAACTCGAGCTGCTGCCGGAGATGGATACGCTCATGGTTGAGCAACCGCGCCGAGGGGTTTGGCCGGCGCACCAACACAAACGGCCAGATGGTCATGCCATTGACCCAGAGCCAGGGAACGATAATGATCAAGCAAAAATGAATTTAATGTACAATGCACAATGTATAATGGACAATGGCTTCGCGCTCATATGCTTCAGCGCGAAGCCATTGTCCATTATACATTGTGCATTGTACATTAAATTCCCACCATGCTTCTCACCCTCCTCATCGCCTTTCTGCTGGGCTACCTGCTCATTACGCTCGAAGACGTTATTCACCTCAACAAAACAGCCACAGCACTCATCACGGGCGTATTGTGCTGGACAATCTACGCGCTGTCGGGGGTGGCAGATGCGCATCTGGTGGGCGACCAACTGGGGCATCACCTGATTGATATTGCCGAAATCCTGTTCTTTTTGCTGGGGGCCATGACCATTGTGGAGTTGATTGACGCCCACGACGGGTTCACGCTCATCACCGACCGCATTGCCAGCCGCAACACCCGTACCCTGCTCTGGATCAGCAGCTTCCTGGCCTTTTTTCTCTCCGCTCTACTCGACAACCTGACTACGGCTATCGTGATGGTGTCTGTATTGCGGAAGTTGGTGCATGATCCACAGCAACGGCGCATCATGGCGGGTATGACCATCGTGGCCTGCAACGCAGGGGGCGTGTGGTCACCCATCGGCGACGTCACCACAACCATGCTCTGGATTGGCGGACAAGTTACTACGCTCAATATCATTAAGACACTGCTGCTGCCCAGCCTGGTGGCTATGCTGGTACCGCTGGGTATTCTGACCATGCGCTACCCCGCTAAAACTACCGCCTTTGTGCCCTCTGGTGAGGAAGAGGGAGCCAGCCGCCCGTATGTGACGCGCGTACGTCGCCGCGATCGGCGGTTGATGCTGGCTATTGGGTTGGGGGGCATGCTGTTTGTACCCATCTTTAAAACGCTGACGGGCCTGCCGCCCTACATGGGTATGATGCTGGTGCTGGGCACAATCTGGGTAGCGTCGGAGGTGATTCACAAGGACAAGGACGAGGCCGCCCGCGAACCGCTCACCCCCGCCTATGCCCTCCAGAATATCGATTCACCCTCAATTTTGTTTTTCCTGGGTATTCTGCTGGCCGTGGGTGCGCTGGAAGCCGTGGGTGGCCTGCGCCTCCTCGCCGACTCGCTAAGTCAGGCTGTGGGTAACCTGGATGTGATTGTGCTGCTCATCGGCATGGTGTCGGCGGTGGTAGACAACGTACCCATCGTGGCCGCCGCCATGGGCATGTATGATCTGCACACCTACCCCACCGACAATCAGTTGTGGGAATTTCTCGCTTACTGCGCGGGCACCGGCGGCAGCATTTTACTCATCGGCTCGGCGGCGGGCGTAGCCGTGATGGGCATGGAAAAGCTCGAATTTGGCTGGTACCTGCGCAAGATTAGCTGGCTGGCCCTGCTAGGCTACCTGGCCGGTGCGGGCGTGTATCTGGGGCTGGTGGCGTTGCTACGGTAGCTGAAATCGGATGTTTCACGTTAAATTATTCATGTAAATCTTTCGTGTTGTGGAGGATTTACATGAATATTGAGCATGATTCGACGGATTCTAGAGGATTATGTGCTTGATCAGATCAGCTATTTTCCGGCTGTTGTACTGGTTGGTCCCCGGCAGGTGGGAAAAACAACGCTAGTTAAAACACTGCAACAGCGGTTGCCACGTCCTTCTATTTACCTGGACCTGGAACTGCCCTCGCAACGCGACCGGTTAACGACTGACACTGAGCTTTATTTAAGCAATCGGGCCGACCAGACCATTATTCTCGATGAAGTGCAGCAACTGCCCGACCTATTTCCACTGTTGCGAGGGCTGATTGATCAACGGCGGGAAGCAGGGCGATTTCTGTTGTTGGGGTCGGCTTCACCAAGCCTACTGCGCAATACGTCTGAGTCACTAGCCGGGCGGGTGGTCTACCTCGAAATGCACCCGTTGCTCCTCGAAGAGTTGCCTCTTCCGGCTTCATACCGCCTTCACTGGCTGCGGGGTGGTTTTCCTAATGCCTATCTGGCACCCAACACAAAGCGCCTGCGCGACTGGTTTGAGTCTTTTGTGGCTACCTATCTGCAACGCGACTTGCCCCAACTTGGCTTGTCGGCTTCCCCAGATCTTGTACGGCGGCTGTTGACTATGCTGGCTAGTCAGCAGGGGGGTCTGCTTAACTATGCCAACATAGCCAGATCACTGGGTTTGGGGCAAACAACAGTACAACGATACATCGATTTTCTGGAACAGGCTTTCCTGATTCGGCGACTGGAGCCCTATTTTGTCAACGTTGGCAAACGTTTAACCAAATCTCCCAAAGCCTACGTGCGCGATTCAGGCATGGTGCATCACTTACTACGACTCTATGACGAAGAGGCCCTGATTGGTCATCCGGCAGCGGGGGGATCTTGGGAGGGCTATGTCATTCAGCAGGTAGTGGCTGTCCTGGGGACCGGTAGCCAAGCGTTTTTCTACCGTACACAACAGGGTTCTGAACTTGATCTAGTCATCGAGCAAGGTGGGCGTATTGTAGTAGCACTGGAAATCAAACTATCCAATCAGCCTACGCTTAGTAAAGGAAACACGGTGGCATTGCAGGATCTGGACAATCCCCCTTTGCTGCTGGTAACGCCCAGCGCATCCGACGACGAGTTACGTCCTGGGGTCTATTTGTGTAGCGTGGCAACGCTGCCTACTTACCTCGAACGGTTTGCGGTCTATGAGTGATACATGATGACCCGGCTGGGTTACCTCGCCGGGGCGGGCGTGTATCTGGGGCTGGTGGCATTGCTGCGTTGATTTTTCTGGTCGTTTGGGGCTTTTTCTGCATTTTCAGGGCCATGCACCTATTACGTAAACAAACCACCTGGCTGCTGGCCCTCTGTTTTTTAGCCACGTCCGGCTTTGGGCAAGGCCGCACCGACGCACTGCTGGAGACGCTGTTTTCACGCAATCAAAATGCTAGTTTCCAGTCGGTTATCAGGCAACCCAACAATTACCGATTGCAGATTATTTATACCCAGATCAACCGCGACGCACGAAACCGGCCTTCGTTTACCAACTACTATTTCCGGGTCGACAGCACCGAGTATTTTAACCCGGCTTCGACGGTGAAACTGCCGCTGGCCTTGTTGGCCCTGGAAAAACTGAACGCGTTGAAACGGCCCGACCTGACCCGAGATACGGCCATGCAGTTCGACAGCGCCTACAGCCATCAGACCCGCGAATGGACCGATAACACCGCCCAAACGGGGTATCCGTCGGTGGCGCATTTGATTAAAAAGGCTCTGCTTGTCAGCGAAAATGACCCCTACAGCCGCCTGTACGAATTTGTGGGGCAGCAGGCCATCAACCGGACGCTCCACGCCAAGGGCTATCCCGACACGCGCATCACCCACCGATTTGTGCGGATGTCGCCGGAAGAAAACCGGCATACCAATCCGGTCCGGTTTCTGGGCAAAGACGGCAAGATCCTGTATGCGCAACCCGCTGCCTACAATCCCGACCCGTTCGATTTTAGCCGGACGGCTAAACTGGGCAAGGGTTACTATACCGCCAACGACAGCCTGGTGCATGAGCCGTTTGATTTTACCACCCGCAACAAACTCCCGCTGGAAAGCCTGCAGCAGTTGCTGCAATCCACGCTCTTTCCCGAATCGGTACCAGCACGGCAACGCTTTGGCCTTACCCCCGCCGACTACACATTCCTGTATCAATACCTGTCGCAGTTTCCGGGCGAAACCAATTACCCGAAATACGACGCCGCGCAGTATTACGATACCTACGTGAAATTCTTTTTCCAGGATAGCCTCCATCACCGCCTGCCCGACGGCGTCCGGGTATTCAACAAGGTGGGCTGGGCCTACGGATTTCTTACCGATGCCTCCTATGTAGCCGATGTCAAACACAACGTAGAATACATGCTCACAGCCACAATCTACGTCAACAGCGACGGCATTCTGAACGATGACAAGTACGACTACGAAACCGTTGGGCATCCGTTTCTGTATCAGTTGGGCCAGACGATATACCAGTATGAACTGACCCGCAAACGGCCCCACGTACCCAACCTAAGCCGGTTTCGGGTCCTTTACGAAAAACGGAAATCCGACAGCCGCCCGGTTGTGAAAGACGTAGCCAATTAGCCATATAATAGACGGTTACTACTTGATAGTCACCAGTTTATGATCAATGACTGCCCGGCCTTTAGTGAAACAACGGTTGTTTTACCTTGACTCATTAGCGTAGTCTGACCACCCATTCTCGACGAAATCGTAACGGTTTTTAGTTGACCACCGGCCCAGGTCATGGCCAGTTCGTAGCCCCCACGTGCCCGGAACCCCCGCACAGCACCACTCGCCCAGGCGTCGGGCAGGGCGGGCAACAGCCGGACACCCTCTTCGTCTGACTGAAGCAGCATTTCGGCTACGGCCGCCGTACCACCAAAGTTGCCGTCGATCTGAAACGGCGGGTGGGCATCGAACAGGTTGGGGTAGGTGCCCCCGCCACGGGCGTAGCTTGTTTTTACCCCGTCGGGCAGGACGTAGTGCAGCAACTCGCGGTACATTTTGTAGGCGTGGTTACCATCCCAGAGGCGCGCCCAGAGGTTTATTCGCCACCCTTTCGACCAGCCCGTTGTTTCATCGCCTTTGATTTCCAGCGTTTTACGACAAGCCCGTGCCAGGTCGGGCGTGCGGTCGGGCCGAATCTGGTGGCCCGGATACAGGCCAAACAAATGCGACTGATGACGGTGCCTGGGGTCAACGTCTTTCCAGTCGTGATACCATTCCTGCAAATTGCCCGCCGCCCCAATCTGATACGGGTACAGCCGCGCCAGGGCCCGGTCCAGACTATCGCGAAAGGGGGCATCTACGTTTAGCGTCTTGGCCGCCAGGGCCGTCTGGGTCAGGCACTCCCGGATCATGGCCAGGTCGGCGGTGCTGCCATAGAGCGTGGCTCCCTTGTAGCCGTCGGGAGCCAGAAACTGGTTTTCGGGCGAGGTAGAGGGCGAGGTAATGAGGTTGCCGTTTTTGTCGTCTACCAGCCACGACAGGCAAAATTGGGCCGCCCCCTTCATAAGCGGATATGCCTGTTGGCGCAGGTAAGTTTTATCCTGACCAAAAGCAAAATGCTCCCACAAATGCGTGCTCAGCCAGGCCCCGCCCATGTTCCAGTTAGCCCACATAGGGTCACCTTTGCCAAAGTCGCCCACGGGGTTGCTCATGGCCCAGATGTCGGAATTGTGCGCCACCGACCAGCCTTTTGCCCCGTAGAACGTGCGGGCGGTGATGGCACCCGTTTTGGCAAGCTGACCAATAAACGTCAGCAGGGGCTGGTGCATCTCGGCGAGGTTGGTATTTTCGGCGGGCCAGTAATTCTCCTCCACGTTGATGTTGGTGGTGTAATTACTACTCCAGGGCGGGCGGATGTACGGGTTCCAGATGCCCTGCAGGTTGGCCGGCACGCTGGGCGTACGCGAACTGCTGATGAGCAGATACCGTCCGAAATTGAAGTAGAGCGCTTCCAGATCGGTATCCTCTTTGCCCTCGGCATACCGTTTCAGGCGTTCATCGGTGGGTAAACTGGGAGCCGTACTTTTCCCCAGAGACAGGCTCACCCGGCTAAAAAGTCGCTGGTAATCAGCTACATGCGTTTGCTTGAGTTGAGCATAGGACTTGGCAAACGCATTGTTCAGCCGGTCGGTGGCCAGTTGTGTATCGGGTAGTCCCTGCGTGGCAGGATCCTTGTCGAACCCGTTGAAGCTGGTAGCCATCGACACAAAAATGAGCGCCTCGGTACCTCCCTGAATTCCCAGCGTACTGTCGGTGGTGACGAGGCGGCCATCAGTCTGTTTGATTTTGGCGAGGGTCGTAAAGCGTGTACCACGGGCGGGGTCAAACACCACGGCATTGGGCAGGTCGCCCCGGTAACTCGGCTCCGACCGAACGGGGGCCGTTCCCCTGGCCATCAGTATGTTGTTGGCTACCGTTACCTGATTACGCAGCAGGCTATTGAACGTCAGCGAAAACGACAGTGCTCTCCGCTGGCTGCTCCTCAGCCGGATCACCATGAGCTGGTCGGGCTTCGAGACAAAGTATTCCCGCGTGTAGGTTATTCCGCCAACGGTGTACCGCACCAACGACGTAGCATCGGTCAGGCTAAGCTGCCGGTAGTATTTTTGGCTCGCCGCGCCGTGACCTGTCTTGATAAACAGCGTACCCAACGGGGCAAACGATTCCGAAAACTTCCCCTGTAGCATTCGGTTGAGCTGGTCGGCTTCTTTGTAGTCTTCCCGTTGCAGTGCCGCCCGAATAGCCGGTATGTTTTTGTACGCGTCGGGGTTCATATTGGCCTGAACAGGCTCACCCGACCAGAGCGTGGCGTCGTTGAGGTAGATTTTGTCTGTCCCCACCCCACCAAACACCGTAGCGCCCTGTGTGCCGTTGCCCAGTACCAGCGCTTCTTCAAAATACTGCGCAGGCTGGTTATACCATAGCGTCTTATCGGGCTGTTGCGCAGGGGCGGGCCTGGCGGTGATAACAAATAAAAGCAGGACTATTTTTTTCATGCAGCGCGCAGTTAACCGTTTTCAGAAAAGCACTGCTTTTTCAGCTACTACTTGACCTACCGGTCAACTACGCCCCGTTTCGCCACTCATCACGCATTGGTTTCCTTTCATGTAATCACTAACCCCGACGTTACGGTATGTAACGTCGGGGTTGTATTTTTAGGACTTGTCTCAGGACAAAACCCTATCAATAACTGAAAAACCAATACGCATGAAACGAACCTTATGGCTGCTGGCCGTGGGCACCTGCCTTTACGCACAAGCCCCAGCCCAGTCGAAAAAATCCCCGGCCAAACCCTCACCTATGCAGGCGGTCGTGAAAGCAGGGGCCGCCAACGGCGCAAAATCAACAGCTGCTTCATCAGCCACGGCTGGCCGCATCAAATTCACCGAATTTGACATGCCCAATGGCCTGCATGTTATTCTGCATCAGGACAATAGCACACCGCTGGTGGCCGTGACGATGATGTATCACGTAGGCTCGAAAAATGAGCAGACCACCCGCACCGGTTTTGCCCACTTCTTTGAACACCTGCTGTTTGAAGGCTCGGATAACATTAAGCGGGGCGAATACATGAAGATCGTGAAAGGCAACGGCGGTCAGCTCAACGCCAACACCAGCCAGGACCGCACGTTCTATTACGAAGTGATGCCGTCGAACAAGCTCGAACTGGGTCTGTATCTGGAGTCAGAGCGGCTGTTGCACGCCAAGATCGACGAGAAAGGGGTGGAAACGCAGCGGGAAGTGGTGAAGGAAGAGAAACGCCAACGGATTGATAACCAACCCTATGGCTCCATCTTCACCGAAGTACTCAAGCATGCCTACACTAAGCACCCTTACCAGTGGGCGCCCATCGGCTCGCTTGAACACCTCAACGCCGCCACCATCGACGAGTTCCGGCAGTTCTACAAAGACTTCTACGTACCCAACAACGCCATCCTGTCTATTGCCGGCGACATTGACCCTGCTCAGGCGAAGACGCTGGTAAACAAGTATTTCGCCGAAATTCCGAAGGGAACAAAGACCGTCTACCGCCCCAACATCAAAGAGCCGGAGCAGACAAAAGAGGTGCGCGATACCATCTATGACAACATCACGCTGCCCGCCGTGGTGCAGGCCTACCACATCCCCGCGCAGGGCACGCCCGACTCGTATGCCGTGGAGGTGTTGCAGACTATTCTGGCCGGGGGCGAAAGCTCACGCATGAACAAGGAGATTGTCGACAAGCAGCAAAAGGCGCTACAGTCGGCGGCGTTTCCGGTGGCTAACGAAGATTCGGGATTATTCCTGACGTATTCAATTGCTAACCAAGGCGTTAAACCCAACGACCTGGAAGCAGCCGTGAACACTGAAATCGACCGCGTGAAGAAAGACCTGGTCACGGATGCTGAACTGACGAAAGTGAAAAACCAGCTCGAAACCAATTTCGTGAACCAGAACGCCCGCATTTTCGGAGTGGCCGAAAACCTCGCCAACTACAAAATGTATTACGGCGACGCCAACCTGATCAACACCGAAATTGACCGCTACAACAAAGTCACCAAGGAAGACGTCCGCCGCGTGGCGAACCAATACCTGAAGCCCGAAAACCGGGTAGTGTTGTATTATTTACCGAAAGCAAAATAATGACGTTCAAACATACCCTTCTGGGCCTTTCACTGCTAACGACTGCAGCCGTTGCCCAGACCCCGCTCGACAGGAGCAAATTACCCGCCGACGCCCCCGCGCCGCAGATCAAAATTGGCAAGCCCGAATCCTTCACCCTCGCCAACGGCCTGAAGGTGTTTGTGGTCGAAAATCACAAGCTGCCCCGCGTGGCCGTCAACCTCGTACTCGACCGGGAGCCGCTGCTGGAAGGCGACAAGGCAGGGGTGAGCAATTTCGCCGGGCAACTCCTGCGGACGGGCACCAAAACCCGCACCAAAGAGCAACTCGACGAAGAAGTTGACTTCATCGGTGCCGATCTAAGCACGTCTGCCACAAACGTTTACGGTCGTTCGCTGACTAAAAATGTGGGCAAGTTGTTCGAACTAATGTCGGACGTGGTGCTGAATCCGGCGTTCCCGCAGGCTGAACTCGACAAGCTCAAAAAGCAGACCAAATCAAGCCTGGCGTCGCAGAAAGACAATCCGAACGCCATTGCCAGCAAGGTTGCCAACGTGGTGATGTTTGGCAAAAATCATCCCTACGGTGAGCAGCAAACGGAAGAGTCGGTGGACAAAATCACCCTCGACGACGTAAAGAATTATTACACCACTTATTTCCGCCCCAACATTGGCTACATGGCGGTAGTGGGTGATATTACACTGGCGCAGGCCAAAGCACTGGTCGAGAAATCGCTGGGTAGCTGGCAGCGCGGCGACGTGCCCAAGCCCACCTACCCGGCCCCCGCGCCCATTGCCAAAACCAAAATCGCGCTGGTCGACCGGCCTTCGTCGGTGCAGTCAGTAATCTCGGTGGTGTATCCCGTGGTGCTGAAACCGTATTCGCAGGAGACCATTCTGGCGAGTGTGATGAACGATATTCTGGGCGGGTCGGAGGCGCGGCTGTTTAACAACCTCCGCGAAAAGCACGGCTACACCTACGGCGCGTACTCGAACCTGAGCGGCGACCGGCTGATTGGCCGGTTCCGGGCAGGGGCCAGCGTGCGTAATGCGGTGACGGACAGTTCGGTGGCCGAGATCATGAACGAACTGAAGTCGGTAAGCAGCAGCCCCGTTACGGCAGCCGAGTTGAAGCAGACCAAAAACGCGTTTGGGGGTAACTTCATCTTCACCCTCGAAGACCCGCAGACCATCGCCAACTTCGCCATCAACACGGCCCGCTACAACCTGCCGGAAGACTTCTTTGCCAACTACCTGAAATACGTTGACAACATCACCGAAGCGGACGTATCAACAGCGGGCAAGCAGTTTATCAAGCCCGATAACGCCGTAATTGTGGTGGTAGGCAAGGCGGGCGAGATTGCCGACAAGCTAAAACGGTTCGGCGACATTGAGTACTACGACAACAAAGGCAACCGCGTGGAGGCCCCCAAAGCTGCCGCTGCCGTGCCCGTGGGCATGACCGCCCAGCAGGTGATTGACAAGTATGTGGCAGCCATTGGTGGAAAAGATGCCCTGATGAAAATTCAGGACATGAGCATCCAGATGAGCACCGAAGTACAGGGCAGAGCCATGCTGATGACCCGCAAAGCCAAGGCACCCAACAAGTCGGTTATGTCGGCCACGATGATGGGCATGGAGATGTTCAAGACCGTCAGCGATGGCACGTCGGCTTCGCGGACCATGCGTGGCGAAACCAAAAAATTAGACGGTAAAGACGCCGATCAGATGCTGGTGCAGGGCGGTCTTTTCCCCGAACTACGCTACGCCGACAACAAGGTTACAAGTACGTTGGAAGGCACCGAAAAAGTTGACGGCAAAGATGCTTACCGGGTGAAAAACACTACCGCCAGCGGCCTCACCTGGACCGACTTTTTCGACACCACTACTGGCCTGAAAGTACAAACCATGTCGACACAAAAAGGACCGCAGGGCGAGGTTGTGCAAACCGTAGGTTATGCTGATTACAAAGACGTGAACGGCGTGAAAATCCCCTACACGATCAGGCAGCCAATGGGCCCCATGAACATGGTGCTTTCGGTTGATAAAGTAGACGTAAATAAAGGCTTGAAAGACGCTGACTTCAGTGTGAATTGATATTAAAAGGTTTGACCACAGAGCCACATTGAGCATAGAGACTTCTCTCCGTGTTTTCTGTGGCTCTGTGTTTTTATACCCTTATCTATGCGATTACTGTTTCTGTTGCTCCTTCTTCCCCTGACCACCCTGGCTCAAACATCCGTACGTGACACGTTGCTGACCGTGCGCACGCGCACAAACCTGACAAGCCTTTACTACGGCCAGGGCACCGACCGCCTCGGTGGGGCCAAACGCGAAACGCTGGACTCAGGGGTGGTGTTACGCATTACGGGGGTGGCCGACAACCTGTATCGCGTAAGGCTGGCCCCAAACCAAACGGGATTTGTGCCAATGGAGCAGGTACGGGCCGATTCTGTACCCAAACTGCAACCCGACAGCCTGCTAAATACCCTGCCTGCTGCATTGCCTCGCCCTGCTCTGCTTACCGGCAACTGGACCGTCTATGGCGATAGCCTCTTCGACTACATAGCCATTCGCCTGCCCGAACGCTTACCCTACCAGAGTGCTACCGAACTGGCCCCCAACCGCCTTACGCTGGATATCTTCGGAGCCACTATCAACACCAACTGGATCACGCAGTTACGAACCCTACAAACCGTGGAACGGGTCTGGTTCGAGCAGGTGGGCGATGAACACATTCGCGTATTTATAGCGTTGAAAACGCCCCGGCATGGACCGACTCACTGGGGTTTTTCACTGTATTACCAGCGCACTACGCTCATGATCCGGCTGCGGCGTCCACCGGCGGGGCGGTCGCTGCGGGGTATGGTCATTGCCGTTGATGCCGGACATGGAGGCAGCAACACGGGTGGGAAAGGCATTCAAACGGGTCAGTTGGAAAAAGATCTGGCCCTCGACGTGGCGCGGCGGTTACAAACGTACCTGACAAAAGCCGGAGCGCGGGTGGTGATGGTGCGCGAAACGGATACCACCCTCGGCCCCACCGACCGGATCAGGGCCATGCGGAAGCTGTTACCCAATCTGCTGGTGAGCATTCATTTCAACTCGTCGGCGGTCCAGCCGCTCCGGCGTGCCGGTTCGGGTGGGGCGGGGGCACGGGGCCTGAGCACGTATTACAAACACCTTGGTTTCAGGCCGTGGAGTCAGGCGGTGCTCACCGAACTGCTGGCTAAGCTGCCCCTGCCGGAGTTCGGCAACGTGGGAAATTTCAATTTCTTCTTCAACAGCCCTACCGATTACCCCAACCTGCTGGTGGAAGGTCCCTTTCTGAGCAACCCTGCCGACGAGGCCCTGGCCACCGACCCCAATTTTCGCCAAAAAATGGCGAAAGCAATCTGGAAAGGCTTAAAACGGGTGCGGCGCCATTGATTAATGCACGCCATGTAGGTGTGCTGAACCGTTCACGAAAAAAAATCTATCTATTCCATATAGAAACAATCTTTACCAAAAGTAGACGTTAGCTTTGAGTTCAATGGTGCTTTATTCATACTACTGTACCCTTTAATCGACCTCCGCCTGTGGCTTCGTTCAGTGCGTATCTTACGGTGGGCAGTTTCAAGACGTGGGTTAATTCCGTCGAAATAAACATGCACCAGGAGGTTGATGTACTGGTGCGACCGGCCTCACCAACCTACGGCGGTAAGCTCACGGTGGCCTTCAACTCGACCGACGATTCGCTCGTGACGGGCTGGATGTTCGACCCGGCTATGCAGCTAAACGGCACAATTACCTACGTCGACCCGAGCGGCATTACCCTGAAAGAGATAGCCTTCATAAACGCGTACTGTATTGATATGCAGGAAGAATTCGACGGTACCAGTTCGGCGGTGAGCATGATTACGACCATTGTTATTTCGCCCGAAAAGGTCATTGTGGGCGGCATTCAGCACAACAATAACTGGCCCGCTATCGAGGCGCACTAACCCCACTCAGGCATGGCAGCTTCTATCGAATCGACATTCCACGTTCCCGGCATGCAACCCATGACGCTCATGCACTGCCACTACGAGTTTGTGCAGCCCGACGACGTGAAGGGTCGCCCAAAAGCGGGGGTACGCAGTGGCATGATCCGGGTATCGTTGTTAGGGTCGGACAATGGTGTTTTATGCAGTTGGGGTGTTGACCCGTTAAAGGCCCTCAGCGGGCACATTACGTTTAAGGACCTGGAAGGGCGCACCCTGAAAACGCTCTATTTCTACGACACCTACTGCGTGCAATACCGCGAAGTGTTCATGGCCGGGGGCGACACAGCCGCCTATACTTTTGATTTATCACTGACCGCCCGCCGCATCAACCTCGACAACAAATTACACGACAACAACTGGCTCGACTGGATGCCGCATCAATAAGATGGAATACAGACTCATCTTATCGGGGACTGTTAGCAAAGCGTATGTTGAAAACAGGATACGGGATTGGCTGCGGGCCAGCGTTTCTCAAAGCGCTCATACACCCCACCTAACGCCCCTGACTACCAGACGCCCAACGGCCACAACAGCCCGGCCTGTTTATGGCCCCCCAGCGCCTCAGCGATCTGTGGCGCCGTCGGCAAGTCCATTCAGCAGCCATCAGGTGTCCCGTGCCGGCGCGGTAGCCATTGCACCCGACATCCGCATTCAGCAGCTTAGCGAGATGGGGCGCCGGGAGGTGCACACGTTTGTGCTCAACGACCGCGAAGTGTTCATCATCCGGCAAGCGGGACTGCACGGACAGTGGGTACGGCTCAAACAGTCGTGGAGTTCAGCGCATCATCAGCAGGCCGCGCAGGCGGTCAGCGCGCCCGTTGGTCATTCGGAGTGGGGGCGGCTTGTGCAGGCAATGGAAAGCGGCGTTCACCAGTTGGGGCAGCAGGCTATAGATTCGGTGATGCAGTTTGTCCGCAGCCTGCTTACCTGGCAGGGTATTTTGCTTATTGTGGCTGTCACGGCCATTTTCATTTTGGGGGGCGAGGTGGCGCTGCTGCTGATGGGTGCTGTGGCGGTCTATGACCTGCTAATGAAGGTACTGCCTCTGCTGGTGAAGTTTTACCAAACCGCCATCAAGGCCACCACGCCCGAAGAGATTCATCGGGCAGGCACCTATTTTGCTCAGGCACTGCTCAACGGGGCACTTGATGTTATTGCGGTTTACTTTGCTGCCGGGGCTTATCGCCGTCTGCTGGTATTGGG
>NZ_JAFMYV010000007.1 GCF_017353185.1 Fibrella rubiginis
ACGTTCGCGAAGCCATTGTACATTAACGCCCATGGATCAAATCAACTGGGGTATCATTGGCTGCGGCGACGTAACGGAGGTGAAAAGCGGCCCGGCGTTTAATAAAGTGCCTCATTCTGCGCTGGTGGCCGTGATGCGGCGTGATGCCCAAAAAGCCGACGACTATGCCCGCCGGCATCAGGTACCAGCCTGGTACACCGACGCCGATGCGCTGATTAATGATCCCAACGTGAACGCTGTTTATGTAGCTACGCCTCCAGACAGCCATGCCGACTATGCCATTCGGGCGATGCGGGCGGGAAAACCCGTGTATGTAGAGAAACCGATGGCTCTGAACGCAGCTGAGTGTGCCCTTATGAACCAGGTGAGCCGCGAAACAGGCGTGCCGCTGTTTGTGGCGTTCTACCGCCGGGCACTGCCTTATTTTTTACGGGTAAAGCAACTCATCGACGATGGCGCCATCGGCGCTATCCGGATGGTCAACGTGACGTTGAACTGGCAACCCGACGACCGTGAAGTAGTAGCTGGACGTGGGTGGCGCGTGTCGCCGGTAATTTCGGGGGGCGGCCTGTTTCATGACCTGGCTTCGCACCAGTTCGACTTGCTGGAATTTATGCTTGGTCCCATCAAAACCGCCAGCGGAATTGCGCGAAATCAGGCCCGGCTGTACGAAGCGGATGATGTAGTCGTAGCCACGTTTGCCTTTGAATCGGGTGTGGTGGGTACCGGAAGCTGGTGCTTTACCGTCAATAAGGAGCAACGTATGGAACATACGCAACTCATTGGGTCGAAGGGGAAAATCACGTTCTCGTTCTTCGAAAATTTTATCATCACCGTCGACACTGCGTCGGGTACCGAAACGATCAGCGTACCTTTTCCCGAACACGTTCAGCAGCCACTCATTGAGTTGATTGTGAATGCATTACGCGGTGGCCCCGATAGTCCAAGCACTGGTGAAACAGGTGCACGATCCAGTCGTATCCTCGACTGGATAACGATTGCCAAATCTTAATCAATAGGCAAAAAAAAGCCCCGGCTGGCGGGGCTTTTTTTGATTCAGACAGGTAGCTGTCGGGCAAGGTTCAGAACGTAGCAACGCTCAACCGCCCACCCGTCACGCACTTACCCGACAGGGCTGCCGTTGGTACAGCGGCTGCGAGTATGGCTGCTTTAATTTGAGCGGCTGTTGCCGTTGGGTTCAGTGATTTGTAAAGAGCTACCGCCCCCGTTACGTGTGGCGTAGCCATAGAGGTGCCATTATACGAAGCGTAGCTAAACGTGTTGCCCGTACCCGGCACCGTTGACCAGATACCCTGCCCCGGTGCACCAATGTCGACGGTGGTGGCTCCGTAGTTCGAGAAGCTCGCCCGTGCCCCTGCCGAAGTGAGCGCTGCCACCGCAATGATGTTGGCGTTGGGGTAGTTGGACGGGTAGTTGGCTACAGCGTCGTTATTGTCGCCAACGCCATCAGAACCGCCGTTTCCGGCCGCTGCCACAAACAGGATGTTAGCTGTGTTGGCTCGTCCAATGGCATCCTGTAACGTCTGCGAAAAGCCCCCACCACCCCAGGAATTATTGCTGGCAACAATGCCCAGACTTGGGTGACGGGTTTTCATATCGGTCAGGTAATCAATGGCTTTGATAGCGTTGGCCGATGTGCCGCCTGAGGCGCCCAGGAACTTTAGACCAATCATTTTCACGTTCCAGCAAACGCCGGCAACGCCTGCGCCGTTGCCCCCCACAGCGCCAATGGTACCGGCAACGTGCGTGCCGTGATCGTCATTGACGTCGTCATACACAGAGGCGTTGTTGTTGGCAAAGTCCCAGCCATTGACATCGTCGATATACCCATTGCCATCATCGTCTTTGCCATTGACCGTCTCGTATGGATTCACCCATTTGTTGGCCGCCAGTTCGCTGTGAGTAATCATCCAGCCCTCGTCAATAATGCCTACGATAACACTGCTCGACCCGGTTTTATTGGCGGCCCAGGCTGTAGCTGCCTGACTGCCATATTGGTTGGCGGGTGATGTGCCGGGGCCATACATACCCCACAACGAACCGTTGGAGAAATAGGTGTCATTGGCCGTTACGTCTGTTGTGTAGATATAATTTGGCTCAGCATACTCAATTTCGGGCATGCCTTTGAGTTGACTAACGGCCTCCAGCACATCCGTTGGAACACTAGCCAGGATAACACCATCTGTGTCACCCGCCTTCTCCATCATTTTGGTCAGAATCTTCTCTGATTTACTGACCTTCATTTTGGCTAATGCCTTGAGTACTTTGTCGTTGGCTGTTCCGCTTTTAAACTTAATCAGCACCTCGCCGGGTACATAGCCCACATCAGTACCTACCCGCCCCTGACCCGGCTGTTGGGTAGGTGTTACATCGATTTGAGGCTGGCAACTGTACAAAAATCCGCCGCAAAGCAGCGCCGCCAACATCCGTCGGCCCGTGTGAAATGATTGTTTCATGTAATAGTTGATTAAGGAATTTGGGCTGTAACTTATAAATAAAATAGCATCTATTCATCAAATCGAATGCGGTATTTTTTCACTTTTTGGGTAGGTAAAAGGCCGGTAACTTATGAAATGATCTCTACTGTGTTCAGCCAGATCTGGTGGCAACGAACGTCAGACGAATTCCTGCCACGAAATCAGGCCGATTGCCAGTATGGCCAAAGCAAGCCCTATCTTATTGATGGTCAGTAGCTTTTCTCGAAAAAAGAGTGCAGCCACAGCTGCGGCAAGCAAAATCACGCCGATGTTATAGAGCGGATAGACAAACGCCCCGTTACCCTTAAACGCCGATAGTGCCAGCACGAGGGTGTAGAAGCTAAGAAAGTTGGGAACACCCAGCGTAACGGCGCCAAGCAGGTTCTGCTTCTCTATCCGGTCGATACCCCGGATAATGCGATACCCAAACAGTAACGTACCTGCGGTAATAGCTCCCACCACCATCGTCAGCGTGACCACCACCGGCGACTGACCAGTGGCGATGTAGCGCACGTTCATCACGTTGATCATTGTGTTGGTGAAGCCGTACATCAGAAACACCGCCACGGGCAGCATGGCCACCAGCGTCGATGTGCTGGCCGTTTCTGGACCACCAGGAGCACTTTTTTTGTACGTGCTCATCCCAACGGCCACTACCGCGAGAACCAGACCAACGTAATTCCACCCGTCGAAGGCACGGCCCCCGCCCCCCAGCACAAACAGGCTGACGCAGACCGGAATCACCAGCGAGAGATTATTGGCCAGTGACGTGGCCGTGATGCCATTGCGCTGC
Organism: Fibrella rubiginis; assembly: GCF_017353185.1. Classification (GTDB taxonomy): domain Bacteria; phylum Bacteroidota; class Bacteroidia; order Cytophagales; family Spirosomataceae; genus Fibrella; species Fibrella rubiginis. The sequence continues at coordinate 3,292 of NZ_JAFMYV010000007.1, forward strand.
GTGCTTTCTCCCGACAGCAGAAACGTGACTACAAATGCCACGCCAATGCCCAGCGCTATCCAGGTCCAGGTTTGGCCCAAATCCAGGGTAAACGACGTACCCGCTGGCAGAAGTAGGTAGCCCGTAATAAAGCAAACGACGTAATTGAGGCTAATGGCCTGTACAGTGTTGACGTTAAAGCGCGGAAACAGCCGGAAATTTAGCAGCAGCATCACCGACAGTGCGACACTGGCAAGGAGATAGATCATTTTTCAGAAAATCGAAACGGACGGTCCAAGATACAGCCCATCTTTGCTTCATGAACATGCAAAACAAAGTCGTTATTATTTCTGGTGCCTCGCGGGGCATTGGGCGGGCTACAGCGTTGTTGCTGGCCCAACATGGCGCTAAAGTCGTAGCCACAGCCCGCAACGCCGATGAGCTGAAAACCCTCGAAACGGAAGGAAACGGCCAGATTGTGGCCGTGCCAGGCGACGTAGCCAATGAAGCCGACATGACTGCTGTGGTGCAAACAGCCCTGGACAAATTCGGTCACCTCGACATTGTAATCAACAACGCGGGTTTTGGCATTTTCAAAAACGTAGACGAGATCACTATCGACGAGTGGGATAGCGTGATGGCCACCAACGTGAAGGGCACGTTTGTCCTGACCAAAGCTGCATTACCCAGTCTGAAAGCACAGGGTAATGGCCATATTGTGGTGGTGGCATCAGACGTAGCCAAGCGCACCTTTGCGGGTGGGTCGCTCTACACTGCCAGCAAATATGCCCAGGAAGCGTTTATGGGGGCACTTCGGAAAGAAGTACGGTCGTTCGGCATCAAAGTAACCGGTGTCTATTCTGGCCTTGTCGACTCGCACTTCCACGCCAAAGGTCACGGTCACGAAACCTCAAAAGGCTACCTCCAAAGCGAAGACATGGCCGATTCGATGCTGTTTATCCTGAGCCGCCCCGCCCACGTGGTCATCGACGAATTCATGGTTCACCCGCTGGAACAGGAGTATTAATACAACATATATGATATATACTGTACCATATATGTTGTAAAGAATGGAAGGCAACTGGTCAAAACGCACTGCCTTATAGGCCAATAATCTCCCTCAAAATTTCCATACCCTGCTCCATTTCATCAACCGTTTTCGAGGCGAAGCCGAGGCGGGTATGGTGTACAATGGGGGCGTCGGGTTGGTAGAAACGGCCATTGTTGAACAGCAGGCCCCGGTTGCGGCAGCGGGCGGCGAGTTGGGGTAGATCAATAGCCTTGTCAAACTCGGTCCAGACGGCCATACCCCCGTCGGGGATGGTAAACGCAACGCTGTTGCCGAGAGTGGTTTTCAGCAGTTCGCAGAAATGGTCACGGCGGGCATGGTAGGTCTTCTGGGCTTTTTTGAGGTGTTTTTGAACGTCGCCTTCCGCCAGCATTTCGGCAATGGCCTGCTCCAGAATGGTGTCGCCCTGCCGGTCGATGATACGGCGGCGGTAGCCTAGTGCGGCTACCAGGTTCGGCGGACAAACCACATACCCCACCCGAAACGCCGGGGCGATTGACTTCGTAAACGAGCCTACGTAGACAACCATCCCGGCGGCATCGGCACTGGCGAGGGGCAGAATTGGGCTGCCGACGTAGTGGAAATCGTAGTCGTAATCATCTTCCAGCACCACGAAGCCATATTGCTCAGCCAGTTGTAGCAACCGAATACGCCGTTCGGCACTGAGTGTGATGGTGGTTGGGTAATGGTGGTGTGGCGTGACGTAAACTAACCGCACGGGTTGTTGCTGGCAAATGGCTTCAATGGCATCCACCACCAGCCCCTGCCCATCAACCGGAATACACATACGATTGGCTCCGCATTCGTCGAACACCAGGTTGGCCGACTGGTAGCTCAGGTCGCCAACCAGCACCACATCACCGGGTTCGAGCAGGAGTTTCGAGAGCAGATAGATGGCCATGATGCTGCCCCGGGTAGTAAAAATATGGTCGGGCGTGGCGGGAATACCCCGGCTGTCGCGGAGGTAACTGGCGAGTTGCTGACGAAAAAATGGCGTACCGTTGGTGTCGGCATAGCCCATCAGGTGCTGCTGAAAACCCCGATTCAGAATGTTGCGGTAATTGCGGCCCAACTGCTCAACGGGAGCCAAACGCAGGTCGGGCAGGCCATCATCAAAGCTCAGGATGGTGCTTGTTTTTAGAACGGGGATTTCCAGAAAAGGCTTTTTGTTGATCGTGAAGCCTGTTTGCTGTGCCATGCTGGTCGCAGCTAACTCCGTAAGCGGGCTAGGCACAACGTCGGGAAGCCGGCTGCTGACAAACGTGCCTTTGGCCGGAACCTGCATCAGCCAACCCTGCGCCGTAAGCTCGTCAAAGGCCGTCAAAACGGTTTTGCGGTGAACGCCCAGCAGCGCAGCCATTACCCGGCTACCCGGCAATTTTGTATTGGTCGACATAACGCCCTGCCGGATATGGCGGATCAGTGCGTTGGCAATCTGTGTGGACAGTGGCGTGCTGAGTTGTCGGTCCAGCGGAATCAGGGTAGCGTAGGGAAGCATAGCCGGACTACTGATTATCGCTAAACTGGTAGCCTATAGTAGTCCGGTAAAGGTCGAGTTTTGTTTAAAACAACACAACATCATGACGCCTACCTCACGCACCAAGCTCACCCGCCTGCCGAAACGCGGGGCACATGACCCGGCCACGATATACCCTATTCTGGACGAAGGATTGGTCTGCCATGTAAGCTATATTCTTCATGGACAACCGTTTATGATTCCCATTGCCTACTGCCGCATCAACGATACGGTCTATATCCACGGTTCGGTGGGCAGTCATTTCCTGCGCGAACTGGCTAAGGGTATCGACGTTTGTTTGGCGGTGACGCTCATTGACGGGCTGGTGCTGGCGCGGTCGGCGTTTCACCACTCGGTGAATTATCGGTCGGTGATCCTGTTTGGCAAAACGCGGTTGGTTACCGACGGGACCGAAGCCTGGGACGTGCTGAAACAGATCACGGAACACCTCATTCCGGGCCGCTGGGATGATACCCGCCAACCCAACGACAGTGAGATGAAAAAGACAATGGTGCTGGCCATTGATGTTGACGAAGCCTCGGCCAAAGTCCGAACCGGCAATGTTAACGATGACCCTGACGATGCCGGCCTGCCGCACTGGGCAGGCGTATTGCCCCTGACTATTCAGCCACGAGCACCCATCCAGGACCCAAACCAGGCAGCGATGGAAGTGCCGGAATACGTTACGGGGTGGAAGCGGTAAGTTTAATGTACATTGTACATTATTCATTGTACATTAAAATACTACTGACTCCATTCCGTTGGGGTACGATCCCAGCGGTGATTTTTTAATTCCTGTAATAGACTGTCGTCCAGTGCCTTGCCGTCACTGGCAGCGCAGTTAGCTTCTACATTGCGGATCTGACGCATACCCGGAATGGTGGTGGCCACGTCGGGGTTAGCCAGTATAAAACGTAGGGCCATTTCGGGCATGGTCATCCCCTGCGGCACCAGTGGTTTCAGGGCGTCGGCGTGCTCTATGCTGCTATTGAGGTTTTCGGGCACGAAATACGTTGACCGCCAGTCGTTAGCCGGAAAGGTCGTTTCTTTAGTCATCGTGCCGGTCAGCGTACCTTCGTCAAATGGGACACGAGCAATCACGCCGATGTTCAATTCCCGGCACAAGGGGAAGAGTTGATCCTCCGGGTTTTGGTCGAAAATGTTGTAGATCACCTGTACCCCGTCAATCAGGCCAGTGCGAAGTGTATTAAGGCAGTTTTCGGGCTCCCAGCGGTTCACAGACAGTCCCCAGGCAGTTACTTTACCTTGTTTGGTTAGATCTTCAATGGCCCGCTTCCACTCGTCCTGACTCGCCCATTCGTCTTCCCAAACGTGGAATTGCATTAGGTCAATCGTCTCCATGTCGAGGTTTTTCAGGCTCTTCTCAGTATATTCTACAATGTAGTCGGCAGGGAATACGTCGTTGAGCAAAAAGCCCTTTTTTGAGGGCCAGGTGCGGTTTTTCGGCGGAATTTTGGTGGCTGCGTACAGCTTTTTACCAGCGTTGTCTTTCAGTAATTGCCCCAGAATCTGTTCGCTGACGCCCTCGCCGTAGCCCCAGGCCGTATCGAAAAAGTTGCAGCCCAGTTCGACCGAGCGTTGCAGGGCGCGAAGTACTTCGGCCTTATCCGATCCGGTCCAGCCTGCGAGGCCCCACATGCCGTAACCAATTTCACTAACTTGCCAGCCTGTCCGGCCAAAGGTCCTGTATTGCATAAACGCGTTTTTGATTAAAGCAGAAAAAGGGTAGCTTGTACCTATGGAAACATCATGTAAAGTATCGGTAGGGGCTATTCCGTTTGTATCGATGCTGAGCACCTACTTCGCTAATAAACCCGTGAAACGCGCCTATTTGTTTGGTTCATATGTACGGGGTGAGCAGTCGGAAAGCAGTGATATCGACATATTAGTAGAACTCGATTATGAAAATGGGGCTGATTTTTTCGGATTTATCCAGATGCGTGATGAATTGGCTGATCTGTTAAAAAATCCGGTTGATTTGTTAAGTGCTAATGGGTTATCAGCGTATGTTAAGCCCTACATAGACGCAGAAAAACTGCTGATTTATGCTAATTCCTGATAAAGTCAGACTACTTCATAGGTCAATAGGCTAGTCTACATTATTTATGCTTACTCGGTTGGTTCGTATGTCGTTTCAGGAAGATCGCTTGGCTGATTTTGCTGCCATTTTTGATTCATCAAAGGCAAAGATTCGGGCGTTTCCGGGTTGTCTGCACCTCGAACTTCGCCGCGACCTCGATCATCCCAACGTCCGGATTACGCATAGCCTCTGGGAATCGCCCGCTGCGCTGGAGGCCTACCGGCAATCGGACCTTTTCCGTACTACCTGGGCAGCCACAAAAGTCTTATTTGCCGAAAAGCCATTGGCGTTTTCAATGGAAACCGAATGGAGTAGTGATGAGTACAACATCAAAAGCGTATGATCAAACCCATTCAACAAGACGACATACTGCTGGCTGATATCAAAGCAGCCCGAAAAGAATCAGATAAACTGCACGTGTGGTGGCTGGGGCAAAGCGGCTTCTTGTTGCACTACAACGGCACCTACCTTCTCTTTGATCCGTACCTATCTAACTCACTGTCAATAAAATACGCAAACACCGACAAGCCACATACGCGTGTGTCGGCACGTGTGATTGACCCCGCCTGTCTCACAATGATCAACGTGGTAACGTCGAGCCACAACCATACTGACCACCTCGACGCCGATACATTATTACCCCTGTTTGAAGCCTCGCCAGAGGCTCATTTTGTTATTCCTGAAGCCAACCGGGCCTTTGTTGCTGATCGCTTGACGTGCAACCCAGACTGGCCAATTGGCCTCTCGGCGGGGCAAGCTGTAAACGTTGGTGCAGTCACGTTGCATGGGGTTCCCGCAGCGCATAACGAGCTGGCCGTCAATGAGAAAGGTCAGAATCTGTACATGGGATTCGTGGCCGAAATTGGCCCCTACGCCATTTACCACTCCGGCGATACGCTCTGGTATGATAGCATCGTGGAAACGCTGGCGCCGTTCCAGGTTGATCTCGCGTTTTTACCCATCAACGGTAATAAGCCCGAGCGCCGCGTAGCGGGTAACTTAGACCCCGACGAAGCCGCCCTGCTGGGCCGCCGCATCGGGGCTAAACTGGTGATTCCGCACCATTACGATCTGTTTGCTTTCAACACCGCCAACCCAGCCGATTTTGTAGACGCCTGCACCCGCGAAAACACACCACACCGTGTGATGCAGCTGGGAGAAAAAATAGTGATGAGTGCTAAGCAGTGAGCGGCGGACCACTTATTGCTTAACGCATATCACTATTTTATTTGTCCGGCTGTAGCCTGCAGGGTAGAAGCAAGTGCCTCCAGGCGCGTGGCCATATCACCTTCCGGACCAACGTTCACACTCATTTCATGGGTGTTCGTCGAGAGGTCGGTCAAGATTTGCTGCATTTCGCCGGGGTTGGGGTCTCCGGCTGTCAACTGCGTTTTCAACTGCTGCAACAGATCGGTTATTTCGCGGGTGTTTTCAGCGTCGCCCAGTGTGGCAATCCACTGATCCAGAATGCCTCTGCCGCTCTGGGGCGTCATATCCATCACACCAGGTTTAAGCGTGTCCATGGTTTGATCGAGTAAGTCCGAAGCTTGTTCGTGTGATTCCATACGTTTGTTTACAGCGTCTCCGCTATGTTTTTCAGCACGATAGATAAACTCTCGAGTTTACCTGTCCACGTACCCTCGGCCGTTGGTGCTTCGGCATGGGTAGCCGCGTCGGTTGACAGGTTGTGCAACAGTTGTTTCAGTTGCGCTGGCTCGGGATCGCCACTGCTCAGCAAATCGCGGAGCTTGGTCAGATTGGCTTCCAGGCCTTCTACACCCACATTGCCGGGCAAGGCATCCAACCAACCGTCGATGAGTGTCGCGCCCGCCTGAGGCTGTGGCAATACACTTAGATCGCCCCGAAACGCGGCCAGTGTCTGGTCGAGCATATGCTGCTCATTGGTGTTTGTTCCCATCGTCTACAGGGAGCTTAGGGTTTAGCAACGGTGTAATTCCCCGCTAAACCCTAAGCTCGTTTTATACTGTCGTAGACAGTTGGCTGGCAAAGTTGCGAAGGGCCTGGCCCAGCGTATTCAAACGCGATGGGAGGTCACCAGCCGCACTTTGTCCAATCGTTTCGGTCTGGTCGGCCAGGTCCAGCAGCAGATCGTGCAGCTTCTGGTTGCTGGGCGAACCGCTTTGTAGTTCGCTCTGCAATTCCTGAAGAGGCTGAATCATTTTGCTGGCGTTATGGTCGCTTTTCAACGACGAAAACCAGTCTGTAATGAGCGAAAGGCCCTCCTGTGGTGAGGCTGCCTGACCCTGGTCAAATGCTTCAATCGTAGCGTCGATCAGCGTTGAGGCCGATGAGCCGCTTGTTTGTGAATGTTGATTAGCCATGTTGTTTTTTAGTTTGTGTTACCATTCTCAGCCCCTGAGCCATACATACCGCTACCCGTCTGTGATGTGCCGGCTGCATTATACGTGTCGCCACCAACTGATGACGAACCCGTGAACGGTGCTCCGCTCATGTCTGAGTTGTCTGAGCTATAAGCCCCCGTGGTTGTGTTTGAGCCAATGCCACCTGTGCTGCCGGTAGGATCGTCCATATCGCTCTGACGCGACTGATTACTCTGCGAACCGCCATTGGCCAGCTGCTGACCAAACGTTTGCAGGGCCGATGCCAGTTGGGCCAGTGATTCCTGTTCGGGGCCATCTACGCCCTGCGATGCGGCCTTTGTCTGGTCGGCCAATTCCTGGATAGTGGACTGAATCTGTCCCGTATTCATGCCCCCCTGCAACTCCATCCGGAGTTCGCTCAGCGTGTGGGCAATCGGGTTAGTCGATTCGTCGCCCGAATGCAGCGCACTGATCCAGTTGTCGATGAGCGAAACGCCGTCGGTTGGTGAAATGGCGGTAACGTCGCCGTTGAACGTCTGCACGGTCTCGTCGATGAGCTCCGATGCAAATTGTGAGGGTTGAGCCATATAGGAGTGAGCAGTAAGCAGTGGCAGCAGGCAGTGCCTGCGCGCGAGAAAACACGTCGGCGCGAACACTATTCACTGCCACTGGTTATTGCTACTTATTTAGACACTTGTTGATTGATGCTCTCCAGCGTAGAAATAAGGCGCTGAAGTTCTGTTTGCTGCGCACTGGCTTCCGGTGATTCCATCACGCTCTGAGTGATGTCGATTAGGTCTTCCATGTAGGCCTGTATCACCGATGGCTCAGGCGTACCACCGTCTTCACGGTTTGGGTCGAGTTCGGCTTTCAGGTCTTCGAGTACGTCGGCGATTTCGTCGGTCTCATCGGTACCGTTTTGATCCAGAAACTCAATCCACTGGTCAATGATAGACAACCCATCTTTGGGCGTCGTATTCTGAATCCCACTATCGAACGCCGAAACGGTCTGTTCGATCAATGAGGTGGTTTTGGGGTCTTGCGAGGTCATAATTTTAGTGGGCAGTAAGCAGTGGCAGTAGGTAATGCTTACGCCGGCTTATTTGCCATCGCGCCAGCACTGCCTACTGCCACTGCTTACGGCTACTTATTTAAGTTCCTTGGCGAATTCCTTAAGCGATTCGGCCAGATCTTTAAGTGAATCCTGGAGATCATCGTCGTCGGCTTTTTTAGCCGCTTTGGCGGTTTCATCACCCAGCTTTTTCACCAGTTGTGCAATTTTTTTAACGTCGGGAGCTTTCTCGCCCAACTGATCGTGCAACTCCTGCAATTCGTCGGCGATACCGCTGGCGGTTTCGTCTTTTTTCACGACGGCAATCCAGTCTTTAATCAGGGTGGCACCGTCTTTGGGTTTCACCGTGTCTACTCCATTGTCGAGGGCCTCGATAGTCGAGGTAATCAGCGATTCGGCTTTTTTAGTGGCCATGTTTGAAAGAAACGTTAGTTGAGTTGAAAAAGCCCGGTGGCAAACCCGGAACAGATGCCCGTTGCCCAAAAGGGACGTGGGGTTAAAACCCGACTATGTCTGTATTGTTTGTGGAAAGTTTTCGTCCATTGCTGGATGTTGGCGACTGGATATCGGACGCTGGAATCTGGCTATTGTATTAGTTAACGTGTCTAATGACCAGCGTCCGGTATTGGGCTTCCTACGAATGGCCCACCTCGTCGGTGCTGGCCAGCAGACCCTGGAGCGTGTCGGCCAATTGCTGAAGCTGCTCAGGGTTGGGGGTGGTTTCCTGCCGGGCAAAATAGCTTGTGTATTCGGCTAGTTCCATAAGTAGCACCCGCACCTGAACCGGGTCGGGTCCGGTCTGATTATCAACGTTGAGCAGCACTTTCTGAAGGTTGCTCAGTGCCGCCCGCACGGCCTCCAGCCCGTCGTAATGACTAAGCTCATTGAGCCAGTCATCGACTAGCGCCTGGCCCGATTCGCTGGTGTGTTCGCCGTTCTTTAGTGCCTGTGTCGTGGTGTCGATCAGGGTTGTGGTTGATTGGGGTGTGTTCATTTCGTCCTGCTTTTTGAGTGTATACTGAACAATGTACAATGAATAATGGCTGACGCGAGGTAGGCTTCACTGAGTGAAAGCCTTGACTGACAGGGGGTTAATTCTGAAATATTGAGCCAACACCTCACCAGAGATCAGTTAGCGGAACCGCCATTGTCCATGATTCATTGTGGTCCGCCGCGCAGTGCATTGTATCTTCATCACCCATGAACCCACAACTGCAACGCCTGTATGACCTGGCCAAAAAGCCCGACCGCCGTATCGTGGGGCTAATGTCGGGCACTTCACTCGACGGCCTCGACGTGGCCTTATGCCGGATTTCGGGTAACGGCGGTAACACGCAGCTTTCGGTAGAACAGTTTGAAACGGTACCTTACGAGGAGGCCTTCAAGGACAGTATCCGGGCCGTTTTTGCCAAAAAACAGATCAACTTTGAACACCTGACCCTGCTCAACGAACAGATTGGGCGGCAGCACGGGCGGTGGGTAGCACAGTGTCTGCGAAACTGGCACATAGAACCCGCCGACGTTGATTTAGTGGCCAGCCACGGGCAAACGGTCTATCACGCGCCACAGCAGCAACACCGCCGGGCGGGGTACCCCAACGCGACCCTGCAAATTGGCGACGGCGACCACGTGGCAGCTGAATCGGGGATTATTACGCTCAGCGATTTCCGGCAGCGGCACATCGCTCACGGTGGCGAAGGTGCTCCGTTAGCCGTTTATGGCGACTATCTTCTGTTTTCACAGGAAGGTGAAGACCGTATTTTGCTCAACATGGGTGGCATTGCCAACTTTACTTACCTGCCCAATTCGCTTGATGCCCGCGTTGTTTTCACCACCGACACCGGCCCCGGCAACACGCTCATCGACGCCTTTGCCCGTCAGTTTACGGGACAACCCTACGACGAAAACGGGCAGATGGCGGCGCGGGGTCGGGTCGATGAGGCACTGCTCCGTGCGCTGATCAACCACCCGTTTTTTGCACAGCCGTTTCCGAAAACAACTGGCCCTGAAGTGTTCAGTAAGTTGTATGTGCAAAACGCACAGCAACAAAGCGGCACCGAGACCATCGCCCCCGACGACCTGATGGCTACGCTTACCCGCTTCAGCGCCGAGACCATTGCTCAGGCCATTCAGCGGACGCTCACGCAGACAAAGATTGTCCATCCGCACGTATACATGAGTGGGGGCGGGGCGCACAACCCTGTACTGGTGGGGGCTATCAACGCCTTGCTTCCGGGTTGTACCTTTGCCAGAACAGATGCCCTCGGCATTGCCGGCGACGCCAAAGAAGCCGTTCTATTCGCCGTCCTGGCCAACGAAGCCGTTGCCGGAACCGGTAAGATCAACTTCGGCGAACGTCAGGGTGTGCCAAGTGTGAGTATGGGGAAGATATCTTTTTATAAGTGATGCACGATGAGTGATGAGCGATGAATGGGCTGACGCAAGAACAAATACGCTTGTGTCAGCCCATTCATCGCTCATCATTCATCGTGCATCATTAAAAATTATGACCGACGTAACGATTATTGGCGGGGGAATTGTGGGACTGGCCACGGCCCTGCAAATCAAGCAGCAGCAACCGGCGTTGTCGGTGATTGTGCTGGAAAAAGAGGCCAGGGTGGCGGCGCATCAGACCGGCCACAATTCGGGCGTGATTCACTCCGGGCTGTATTACAAACCGGGTAGCCTGAAAGCCACCAACTGCATTGAGGGCTACCGGATGCTATTGGCATTTTGCGACCGCGAAAACGTGCCCTACGACCTTTGCGGCAAGATTGTGGTGGCTACCAAACCAGAAGAGGTAGGCCAACTCGACACGTTATTTGAACGGGGGCAGCAGAATGGCCTGGGCGGGTTGCGTCGCCTGAACCTGCCTGCCCTGCGCGAGATTGAGCCGCATGTGAATGGTGTGGCAGGCATTTTTGTGCCACAAACCGGCATCATCGACTACACGGAAGTGTGCGAGGCCTATGCCCGTGTTTTTCAGGCACTTGGCGGCGAAATTCATTACAGCGAAAAAGTAGAGCAGCTGACACCCGGCCTATCGCTGAGCGTGGTTGTTACGAACAAGACGCGCTACGAAACCAAACTAGTCGTGAACTGCGCGGGCCTGTATTCCGATAAGATTGCGCAACTCACGCAACGCGAACCCATTGGTTTGCAGATCGTACCGTTTCGGGGTGAGTATTTCAAGATCAAACCTGATAAACAGTACCTCGTTAAGAACCTGATTTATCCCGTTCCCGACCCGAATTTCCCCTTTTTAGGTGTGCATTTTACCCGCATGATCCACGGCGGCGTGGAAGCCGGGCCTAATGCAGTGTTGGCTTTTCGGCGCGAGGGCTACAAAAAGTCGGATGTGAATCTGAAAGAATTTTTTGAGACGCTGGCGTGGCCGGGGTTTCAGAAAGTGGCTGCTAAATACTGGCAAATGGGCCTGGGCGAAATGTACCGGTCGTTCTCAAAATCGGCCTTCACCAAGGCTTTGCAGGAACTGATCCCGGAGGTACAGGAAGATGACCTTATCGAGGGCGGTGCAGGGGTTCGCGCGCAAGCCTGCGACCGTACCGGTGGCCTGCTCGACGACTTCTCGATCATCGAAACCGAACGCGCCGTTAACGTCTGCAATGCTCCTTCGCCAGCCGCAACCTCTTCACTATCAATTGGTAAGACGGTAGCCGAGAAGGTGCTGAAGCGGTTTTGATTATGTGCAATAGGTCAGGGTCGGGTGGATGCCATCACTCCAAGTGATGGCATCCACCCGACCCTGACCTATTGCCTGCCTACTGCTTACTTCTTCTTCCCCATTGTCCACTGAATGCCGCCCAGAAGGTGAGCCGTAAAGAGCGGGTCGGCGTAGGATTCGTCGGTGTGGCCCATGCCCGTGTAGAACGAGCGCCCCCCCTCGAAATTACGATACCAGGCAATGGGATGGTTGTCGCCGTTTTTACCGCCTTCGTATGTTTTTTCATCCAGCATGGCCAGCACAGTAGGGCCGGGTACAATGCTCTTGTAGTTATACCACTCGTCGAACCGTTTCCAGCGGTCAGGCAGCATACTCGTCGACGGATTTTTTTTGTCCACTACCACTACATCGGCATTTTGCTGTTTGGGATGACTCAGGAAATAAGCTCCGCAAAGCTGGTTGTACCACGGCCAGTCGTATTCGGTATCGGCGGCAGCGTGGATACCCATGTAGCCACCACCTTGCCGGATATATTGTTCAAAAGCCTGCTGTTGAAGGCTATCCAGCACGTTGCCGGTGGTACTCAGAAAGACTACCGCCTTGTACTTTTTCAGATTAGCGAGGCTAAACTGAGCCGCGTCCTCGGTGGTATCAACTCGAAATTTGTTGGCAGCTCCCAGGGCCATAATGGCTCGTTTACCCGCCCCGATAGAGGCATGCCGGAAGCCCTTTGTTCTGGAGAAGACAAGCACGGCATCCTGCGCCAAGGCTGAGTACGATAACGAGCAGGCCAGAAGTGTAGTCAGTAGCTGTCGCATGGAAAAAGAGGGTTTGTTTTGTTAAAAAGCCATTTTTTGCGTAGCTTACTGGTATATCGAAATATAAAAAGGGGTGGCCTGTCTGCTCCGTTTTACAACCTGTTTTTGCATGAAAGTTCGTCCTGCCGTGGTGTTAAGCCGAAACGACGCTGTGTTGCTGATGCAGTATCAATATGGCGACACCACTGTATTTGCCTTACCCGGTGGCAATCCTGACCCTGGTGAAGACCTCGAAGCCACGCTTGAACGTGAACTGATGGAAGAGTTGGGTGTTGAGATCCAGGTATTTCAACTGCTTTTCTGCGGTGTGGTAACGCGGCCTAATCAGCCAGAAGATGTACTTCATTGCGTGTTTATTGGCGAAATCTTTGGCGGCGAACCCGTACTGAATGCCGACCACACCACCGCCGCTGCTGTGGTTTGGAAACCCATTGCCGATCTCGACGATCTGGCTATGTACCCCAGTGTAGCTTCGGCCATTCAGGAACACCACGCTGCTCTGTTGCCCACCACGTATCTGGGCTATATCGACCAGCCGTTTTATGGGTGATATTGACGAAACCGAGATAAGCCAAGAGATACGTTGCTATAATGATTCCGCTGTCTGTTGCCGGTATGTTTTAGGCGTTGTGCCTTCCAGCAACTTAAATAACCGCGAAAAATAGTGGGGATTTTGGAAGCCAACCATATCGCTTACCTCCGCCACCGTTAGGGTTGGGTTAGCTAATAACCTACGAGCCAAACTGATGCGCTCGCGAATAATGAACTCAACCGGCGAAAGCCCGAATGCACCTTTAAATGATCGAAAAAAGCTAGACTTGCTCATGCAGGCTTTCTGGCACAATAAGTCGATCCCAATCTTTTCGGTTAAGTGTTCGTGAATGTAGCTGATCACCGCCGCAAACCGGTTGTTGGTGGGTAAGCCATCGGCCATGACCGCCATATTCTGCGTCTGAATTACCCGAATCAGTAACGACTTGAGGGTAAGGTCGGCCAAGGCGTCTTTGTCCATGTTATCTTCCATACTGATGCTGATGAGGCGGTTCAGTACGTTGGCCAGTTCCCGATTATTATAAAAGTGATACTGATTGAAGTTCAGTTTCCATTCGCCGCTATCGCCTTTCCGGGGATACCGTTCGTTGAGGAACGCCAGCGTCTGCCCCACCACCTGCCAGTCTAAGGCAATGGTGGCACACTGAACAGGGTGTCTGGCATCGGCTTCAGGAAAATCAACCTTCATCGATACCCCTTCGGGCAGGATGACCGTTTCGCCGGGCAGAAAACTGAAACCGGGATTCTGCGATAGATACATCACCTTACGGCCGCGTAACATGCTGGTAATGAACATTCCGTCGTATGACAGCACCAATCCAGAACACTGTTTGTAGGTTTCGAAAATAGTCAGTTCGCACTGGTTTAGCGTAAACACCCGGCGGTTTTCGACCAGTGATGTCAGGGCGCGGGTATCTGACAGATTGATGGGTTCCAAAGCGAATTTCCCAGGCATAGCGCGGAAGGTATAGCTGCTGGTTTAACAGGCTTCCCGCCGTTTATGTTATAGTCCACTCGCTAAAACTGGATAATAGTAGCATTGATTGGCATTATAGTGTAACCACGCCATGAGGCAACGCCCATAGCTTTGACCAGGATTTAAACTCCGGTCAATTTATCTTAATCATGTTCATTAGCCGAAATCATGGGTATCACGTTAGATCAGGCCGAAACGGCTATTAAAGCCGCCAAGGTCAAAGCTTTAGAAATCAACACGTTAATGAATATCGCTGTTGTTGACGCCGGGGCCAACTTGGTGGCGTTCGTACGCATGGACGGTGCCTGGCTCGGCTCGGCTGATATTTCGCAGAAGAAAGCCCGCACGGCCCGCTACTTCGACATGCCAACCGGTGAGCTGGGCAAGCTTTCGCAGCCCGGCGGTCCGCTCTTCAACATCGAACACGCTAATGGTGGCCTTATTACGTTTCCTGGCGGTCTGCCCATTAAAAACAGCGCGGGCGAGGTCATCGGGGCCATTGGCGTATCGGGTAGCAGCGTCGAAAACGATCACACTGTGGCGCAGGCCGGTGTCGATGCCATCAGTTAGCCAGAACTTATCTAAATCCTTACAACTATGTGTCAAAATCATGGTGTTGCTTACATCAGTCCCGGCGTGGTTGAGGTACAACAAATCGAATACCCAAAACTGGCCCTCGGTGACCGCAAGTGCGAACACGGGGTTATTCTGCAAATTGTTTCTACCAATATATGCGGTAGCGATCAGCACATGGTGCGGGGCCGCACAACGGCCCCGGCCGGGTTAGTACTGGGCCACGAAATAACGGGACTGGTGATTGAAGCCGGACGCGACGTGGAGTTTATCAAGGAAGGGGATCTGGTTTCGGTACCGTTCAATATTGCCTGCGGCCGGTGCCGAAACTGCAAAGCGGGGCAGACGGGGATCTGCCTGAACGTGAACCCCGGCCGGGCTGGTGCCGCCTATGGGTACGTCGATATGGGCGGCTGGGTAGGTGGTCAGGCCGAATATGTGATGGTACCCTACGCCGACTTCAATCTGCTTAAGTTTCCGGACAAAGACCAGGCGATGGCTAAAATCCGGGATCTGACGCTGCTTTCCGACATTTTTCCAACGGGTTACCACGGAGCCGTTATGGCGGGCGTGGGTCCGGGGTCTATCGTATACGTGGCCGGGGCCGGGCCTGTTGGGCTGGCCTGTGCGGTATCGTGCCACCTGCTGGGTGCTGCCGTCGTGATCGTGGGCGACATGATTCCTGAGCGGCTGGAACAGGCCAAAAGCTTTGGCTGTGAAATCATTGACCTGCGCAAAGAAACCCCGCTGGCCGACCAGATTGCTCAGATCGTTGGCGTTCCCGAAGTTGATTCAGCGGTTGACTGTGTTGGTTTTGAAGCGAAAGGCCACGGCGCAGGAGCCGACGTAGAGCAGCCCGCCAACGTGCTCAACGCGGCCATGACCATTACCCGCGCGGGTGGAGCCATCGGCATTCCGGGCTTGTACGTGACCGGCGATCCGGGGGCAAAAGAGAAGGCCGCTCAGGAAGGAAGCCTGAGCATCCGGATTGGGTTAGGCTGGGCCAAATCGCACTCGTTTTTCACTGGCCAAACACCCGTGATGAAATACCATCGGCAGTTAATGAACGCCATCCTGTATGATAAAGTCCAGATTGCCAAGGCCGTCAACGTGGAGGTAATCAGCTTGGACAAAGCGCCACAGGGTTACAAGGATTTTGATAAAGGAGCCGCTAAAAAATTTGTTATCGACCCCCACGGCTTGATACTAAATTAACAAACTAGCCAATTAATATGACTATGCACTACGTCCGGCGCGGTACCGGCAAACCACTTTTGTTACTTCACGGTATTGGCAGTTCGCTACGGACTTGGGATCTTGTGATGGATGGCCTGGCGGCCGAGCGCGATGTCATTGCTGTTGATTTGCCAGGTTTCGGTCAATCGCCCGCCCTGGTTGGGGAGGTCTCTATTCGTACCCTCGCCGACGCAGTAACCGATTTCCTGGCCGAACAGAACCTGCTGGGCATCGACGTTGTGGGCAATTCGATGGGTGCCCGGCTGGTGCTGGAACTGGCCCGGCGGGGCGGTGTGGTAGGCACAGTGGTCTCCCTCGATCCGGGCGGGTTCTGGCAGGGCTGGGAGGTGCCGTACTTCTTCCACTCGGTTCGGCTGTCGGCTCAGTTGTCTCAACGTATTCAGCCGTTGCTGCCTGTGCTGGTGGGCAACCCAATCAGCCGGACGCTGCTGTTTGCGCAGTTTTCGGCCCACCCCTGGACCATTCCGGCTTCGGTAGCGCTCAACGAGTTTCGGGAATTTCTGCCCACACCCAGCTTCACGAAGCTGCTGGACAGCTTGGCGCATGGACCTAAGCAGGCTGGTGCCCCGGTGGGCTCGCTTCAGTATCCGTTGGTGATTGGCTGGGGTCGTCAGGATCGGGTCTGCCTGCCCAGCCAATCGGAATTGGCCATGTCTTTATTCCCCGATGCACACCTGCACTGGTTTTCGAATTGTGGTCACGTACCTCAGCTCGACGTGCCGACAGAGACCGTCCGGTTGATACTGGACGTAACCGGGGGCGTGTATGAACCCCAACCTGTTGACACACAGGAATTGGAACCGTCAACCGTCTTGTCTGATAAGGTGCTGCTGGGCGTGGGGGGGGCTATACTGGTGGCGGGTTTGTTTTTTGCCCTCAGCCGGGGCCGGAAACGGTTGGTTTGATGCGCATCACGCTGACTACAGGACCACGCATTTATATCTTACCCTTCCACAAACTCCCCGCTATCATTGCTAGGGCACTGGCTATCAGGCCCCATAGCATAGGCGGAAACGTGGTGTTGAGCCAGATACAGAGTACCCACGTACTTAAGCCCGCCCCGATAGACCAGAGGCAACCGCGCAGGTTGGCCCGTTTCCAGTAGATACCTGCCGTGAGCGGCACAAACAGCGACACCAGGCTAAACGCCGATGACTCTCCTACAAGATCGAAAATGCTGGTACTCCGTCCCAGGGTTATGCTCACGCACAAAACCGAAATAACGACAATAGCCCAGCGAATGGCCTTAAGTAGTTGAGCATCAGTGGTGGCGGGCTGAAAAAATTTCACGATGTTCTCGCCAAAAACCGTGGCGGGGGCCAGAATTGCTCCACTCGACACGCTCAGAATGGCCGAAGTGAGTGCGCCGAAAAACAGGATCTGTAGCGGCAGGTTGCCATGGCGCATCACCATATTTGGAATGATGAGTTCACGGCCTTGTTCTGTGCCCAATGGGCCACCCCCGGCCAGATCGGGGTGTAATAGCCGGGCGCTGAGTGCAATAAACAGGGGCAGAGCCGCCACTGTCAAATACAGGCCCGATGCCAGATAAGACGCCCGCACGGCCACCGGAGCCGACTTGGCCGACATTACCCGCTGGAAAATATCCTGCTGCGGAATGCTGCCAAGGCCAATCGTCATCCAGGCAGCCAGGTACGTAGCCCAGCCATTGACGGACGCGGTTGGCAGGAACCTGAAAAAGCCGTTGGGTACGCGGGCAACCACGCCGTCGATGCCTCCCACCTGCGGCCACAATATAACCGCCAGCACCACCAGGGCCAGAATGATGATGAGGTTGTGCAGAAAGTCGGTGATGGAGATAGACCACATACCGCCCAGCAGGGTATAAATCATTACGATGCTGGCGCTTACCACAATGCCCCAGGCCATGGGGATGCCGATAACCACATTGAGCACAATCCCGATGGCGATGTACTGCGCGGCAATCCAGCTGAAGTACGATGGAATCACAATAATGGCGCTCATCAACTCTGCCGACCGCCCAAACCGGATGCGGAAGTAGTCAGAAAAGGTGGTAATACCTTCGCTGTAGAGTGGTTTGGCAAAGAAAGCGCCAACCAGAAACAGGCACAGTGCCGATCCAAACGGCTCTTCGATGATACTCAACACACCCCCCTCAACAAACTTGGCCGGTGCACCCATAATGCTTTCCGACCCAAACCAGGTAGCAAACGTGACCGACGTAGCCAGGGCCAGAGACAGCCCCCGTCCGGCCAGCACAAAGTCCTGCGAGGTAGTCACGCGCCGCGCCGCCCATGCCCCGATGGCGATGTTTGAGAGCAGATAAAGACAGATGCAGACAATGAGCGTCATGATTTTATAAATGCCGGACATCCTGCTGACATAGGGCTGTCACCGGTTGTGTGGTTTTTTGTAGCGTACAAAACAGCGTCATCATAGTAACATAAATGACGGCTGATAGGGGTAAAAGTCTACCATTTAATCCTGGTTTTGGTACGAATCAAAGAACAACTGTCCTTCATTAAAGAACTTTTAATAAACGACGGAAACTTTAAACTTTCTCGTAGTTTCCTGAGTTTCGGCTTCAGAATGTACCGTAATGACGGGTGAGATGAAGGAGAAAATTCTAAATGAAGCTGAGCGTCTTTTCTGGAAATATGGCGTCCGCACGATCACGATGGATGACATCGCCCGGCGGCTGGCCATTTCTAAAAAGACGATCTATCAGTACTTCACAGACAAGGAGGACATTGTATATCAGGTAGTTAACTATCATATCGAACATGAAATGATAGAGTGCACCCGGTTGATTGACCAGTCGATGAACCCACTAGAGGAGATGCTGATGATATCGGACCTGATGCGGCGTAATGCCGACATGGTTAACCCCAGCCTGCTTATGGACGTACAGCGATATTACCCCAAAGCATGGGACGCTTTTCTCCAGCACAAAGAAGGACGCATCATTACCGACATCAAAGCCAATCTCCAGCGGGGTGTTGACCAGGGCCTGTACCGGACCGACATTGATCTAGAGACCATGGCTCGCCTCCGTGTAGAGTTGATCCAGCTGGGATTCGATGACCGTGCTTTTCCAAACAACAAAGACGTCATGACGACCCAGGATCAGTTGCTCCACCTCTTCCTCAGGGGCATCTTAAGCGAACAGGGCTTTACCGTTTACAACACGCTGAAAAACAAAGAATACAACCTGACTGCATATGAAAACAAATAGTACATATCGAAACCGAACAACGGCCCTGTGGCTTGCGCTGGGGTGGCTGGGCATCGGTGCCGTCGCTGCGCAGGTGCCCACAACGGGGGCGCCAACGGGGTCGGCCCCTACGCAGCCTTCGGTGGGGCAGCAACCCACCGGTGCCGCGGCCAGCGGTCAACAGCCGGGAGCACAACAACCCGCTGCCACAGGCTCCATTACCCCAGGTGGGCAGGCAGCGGTGCCGTCGCAGCCGGGTGTATCGCCCACGGGTGCCCCGCAGCCGGGTCTGCAAAACGGTCCTGTCAACTTACAGCCGGGCACGGTGTCGACCATGAATTCGGGACTGGCCCCGGCACCTACGGGACTGGTGTCAACGACTCAGCCGGTTAATGGTCAGGCGTTTACGTTGCAGGAAGCCATTGATTTCGCCGTTCGGCAAAACATCAACGTGCGCAATACGCAACTCGACGCCGTGAGTGCCGAAGCCCGGATTCGGGAAATTAAAGCATCGGCATTGCCACAGATCAGTGCCAGTGGCTCGTTTACCGACAACCTGATTATTCAGCGGGCGTTTTTACCTGCTGTATTTTTCGACCCGAAGGCATCGCCCGATGCACCTGCCGTGCCGGTTCAGTTTGGTGTGACCTATTCCGGCAACGCCGCTGCCAGCGTCAACCAGTTGATCTACAGTGCGAGTTTGAACGTAGGACTTCGTGCCGCCGCTACCTACCGTGAACTGGCTCAACGTACCACGCAGGCGACCAAAGTAACGGTGGCTGAGCAGGTGGCCAAAGCCTACTACGGTGTACTGGTGGCTCGTGAGCGCTCGAAACTGCTGGACCTGAACATTGGCCGTCTCGATACGTTGCTGCGCGATACACGCGCTCTGAACAAACAGGGCTTTGTGGAAAAGCTAGATGTACAACGACTTGAAGTTCAGGCCAATAACCTGCGGGCTGATCGGCAAAACGTTGAGAACCTGATTCAGCTCAGCTATGCGTTATTGAAGTTTCAGATGGGGCTCAAAATAAACGAAGAGATCACCCTGACTGAGCAGTTGCAGGAGCGCAACCTCGACGAGCTGCAAGCGCTGATTGCGCCTGACCCAACGTTTCAGTACAGTAGCCGCATTGAATATTCGACTCTGCAAACGCAGCTTAAACTGGCAGAACTGGACATCGAGTCGTCGCAGAAAGGTTACTACCCCACACTCTCGGCGTTCATTAACTACGGCTACAACAACGGACGAAACAAGATCGGCGATATGTTCGCAACGCCCTGGCTGAACTTCTCTACGGCGGGTCTGAGCCTCCAGATACCCATTTTCGACGGGTTTCTGAAGAAGTACCAGATTGCCCAGAAACGCATCACGCTTCAGAAGGCGCAGAACAGCGGTGAGTTGCTCAAGAACTCCATCGACCTGCAAATCCGGCAGTCGAGCATTACGCTCAACAACGGGTTTCAGACGCTGCAAACCCAGCAGCGCAACCGCGACCTGGCCGCCGAAATCGTGCGCGTAACCCGGATCAAATACAAGGAGGGTGTAGGTTCGAACATCGAAGTGCTCAACGCCGAAACCTCCCTCCGCGAAGCCCAAACCAATTATTTCGCCTCCCTCTACGATTTCCTCATCGCCAAAGTCGATCAGGACAAAGCACTGGGACGGCTGTATGTAGGACAATAAGCTGATTTACGAATTACGAGTTACGATGTATGATTTGGGTCTGTCTGATGGACAGATGCTGAATCGGCAACGCTAATCCGTAATTCGTACATCGTAGATCGTAAATCATGAAGCAGACATATATAATCATTACACTGCTGGCCTTGTTGCTGGCAGCTTGCGGGGAAAAGAAATCAGACCTGCAAACCAAGAAAGAGGAACTGGCTAAGCTGAAAAGCGAACAGGCCGATTTGAACACGAAGGTGAAAGGCCTGGAAACGGAACTGGCTAAGCTCGACCCCGTCAAGCGCGAAGAAGCCAAAGTAAAAACCGTGGCTGTGTCGCCGGTGGTGGCCGGTACGTTTCGGCACTTTGTGGATTTGCAGGGTACGGTGGATGCCAAAAACAACGTGCAGGTATCGCCCAAAGGGCAGGGTGGGGTCATCACGGCCGTTTATGTAGTAGAGGGTACACCCGTACGGGCTGGTCAGGCGATTGCCAAACTGGATGATCAGATCGTGCGTGAGTCACTGGCCGAGGTACAGACGCAGTTGTCGCTGGCCAATACCGTCTATGAGAAGCAGGCCAACCTCTGGAAGCAGCAGATTGGCACGGAGTTGCAGTATTTGCAGGCCAAGAGCAACAAAGAATCACTGGAGCGGCGCATCGCTACCATCAAGGCGCAATTAGGTCAGTCGGTGGTAACGGCTCCCATCTCAGGTGTGGTTGATCAGGTAATTGGCAAGGTAGGTCAGCCGGCGGCACCGGGTATAGGTATTGTACGGATCGTGAACCTGTCGCGGCTGAAAGTGGTGGCTAAAGTGGCCGATACGTATTCGGGCACCGTGCGCAAAGGTGATCCGATCCAGATCACTTTCCCCGACATCAAAAAGCAGATCAACAGCACCATCACGTTCGTGTCTACCTCGGTTGATCCGCTTAGCCGGACGTTCACGATTGAGGCTGCTCTGCCGTCAGATAATGCCTTGAAACCGAATATGCTGGCGCAGGTTAAAATCAACGATGCCTCGAAACCGAACGCCGTAGTGATCAATCAAAACCTGATTCAAAACACGGAAAATGGCCAGCTGGTCTACGTGGCCGTAACGGAGGGCAATAAGAAGGTGGCAAAAGCGAAGAAAGTTACGACGGGCCAGAGCTACGGCGGCCAGATTGAGATTACGCAGGGCCTCAGCGCCGGTGACCAGCTCATCACGCAGGGCTACCAGGAAGTGACGGATGGACAAACGATTTCTTTTTAGTCCAACGTCTAAAGTCCATGGTCTAAAGTTGCGCTGCCTCAGGCTTATATGTGGAGCAACTTTAGACTTTAGACCTTAGACGTTGAACCTCCCCTCTATGAAATTCACAGACTATAAGACCCTTGGCTTCACCAACTGGTGTGTTGAGAACAGGACGGCGATTTACATTTTCACCTTCCTGATTACGCTGGGTGGGTTGTTTGTCTACAACAACCTGCCCAAAGAGCAGTTTCCGGACATCAAAGTCCCTACCATCATCGTGCAGACGGTGTATTTCGGTACGGCCCCCGCCGACATTGAAAACACGATCAACAAGCCGATTGAAAAGCAGTTGAAGGCTGTAACGGGCGTGAAGCGCGTGAAGTCGAACTCACTGCAGGATTTCTCGTTGATCACGGTCGAGTTTAACCCCGACGCCAACGTGGCCGAGGCCCTGCAACGGGTACGCGACGCCATTGATAAGGCCCGCCGCGACCTGCCCCAGAAGCTGGACAGTGGCCCTACGGCGCAGGACGTAAACTTTTCGGAGTTTCCGATCATGAACATCAACCTGGCTGGCAACTTTTCGCTGAACCAGTTGAAGGATTATGCTGAAGACATGCAGGATGCTATTGAAGCCATGCCTGAAATCAGCCGTGTCGACATTGTGGGTGCCCTGAAGCGCGAAATTCAGATCAACGTAGACCTGCCCCGGATGCAGAGCACAGGCCTGACATACTATGACATTCAGCAGGCCATTCAGGGTGAAAACATCAACGTATCGGGTGGTGATCTCGACGTAGACGGCGTTCGCCGGACGTTGCGTGTGAAAGGCGAGTTTACCGATGTTGCCCAGATCCGCAACCTGCAGATTCGCTCAGGAACGGGGGCCACCGTGCGCCTCGGCGACGTGGCCGACGTACAGGATAGCTTTGAAGAGCAGCAGGACTTTGCCCGTCTGGATAACAAAACAGTTGTAACCCTCAACGTGATCAAACGCGCCGGAGCCAATTTGCTGTCGGCATCGGAGCGGATCGAGAAAACGATTGATCAATACAAAGAAGATCGTTTCCCGCAGGGCCTGGACATCAAAATCACCGCCGACCAGTCGGAGAAAACCAAGGAGAACGTAAATGACCTGGTAAACACGGTGGTGCTGGGTTTCATCTTTGTGGTGCTCGTGCTGATGTTCTTCATGGGTGTACGCGATGCCATCTTTGTGGGCTTGTCGGTGCCGCTGTCGGCGCTGGTGGCCTTCGTGCTGATGCCCATTCTGGGGCCTATCGTGGGCACCGACTTCACGCTGAATACCATTGTGCTCTTTGCATTCCTGCTGGGCCTTGGCCTGGTGGTAGATGACGCCATTGTGGTAATTGAAAACACGCACCGGCTGTTTAACCAGAACAAAGACTGGACGATTCAGCAGGCCGTGAAAGCGGCAGCGGGTGAGGTGTTCATTCCTGTATTCTCGGGTACGCTCACGACCATTGCGCCGTTCTTCCCGCTTTTGTTCTGGCCAGGTATTGTGGGTGAATTCATGAAATTTCTACCCCTGACGCTCATTTTGACCCTTTTCGCGTCGCTGTTTGTGGCCTATGTGATCAACCCTGTCTTTGCGGTGTCATTTATGAACCGCCACGATGACGATCACCACGAAGACAACCAGGGGTTCGACAGTATCAAGCGTCCGTTGATGATTATGGGTGTGCTGGCTGTGGTGGGCTACTTTATTGACCGGGGTATCGGCAACCTGTTTGTGGTGGGCCTGTTGCTCTACGTCTTCAACCACTACGTGCTCACACCGAAGTTGATTGTGCCTTTCCAGGAGCGTCTGTTGCCCAAGCTGAAAAGCGGCTACCGCAAGCTGATCTCGTTTCTGCTCACGGGCTACCGGCCTGTCTATACAGTGGCAGCAGCGTTTGGTTTGCTGATCATGACCTTCCTGTTGCTGGGCGTTTTCCCCCCTAAAGTGATCTTCTTCCCCAGTGGTGAACCCGACTACATCTACGTCTACAACGAGATGCCCCAGGGTACCGACGCCACCGTTACCGACTCGGTGACGAAGGTGATTGAGAAGCGGGTGTATAAAGTGCTGGCCGACAACAAAGCCACCAACACCGTAAACTCGGTGATCTCAAACGTGGGCAAGAACGCCGGCGACCCAACCAACCCCGACCGAAACGCCACGCCGCAAAAATCGAAGGTGACGATTGCCTTTAAGGGCAACGAAGAACGCGAAGGTATTTCGACCGATACGCTGCTCAACAAGGTCCGTATGGCCATGCGGGGTATTCCGGGCACCGAAATTTCAGTGCAGCGCGAAAGCAATGGTCCGCCCACGGGTAAGCCTATTTCAATAGAAATTGGCGGTGATGACTTCGTTGTGTTGCAGAAGCTGGAGAAACAGGTTCGTCAGCGCATTCAACAGGCGGGCATCGAAGGTATCGAGCAGTTGAAGTCCGATCTGGTAACCAACAAGCCCGAGATTGTGCTGAACATCAACCGTGACAAAGCGGAGCGCGAAGGTATCTCGTCGCAGCAAGTGGCCTTCAGCGTGCGCACAGCCCTGTTTGGTACCGAAGTGTCGAAATTCCGCGATGCTAAAGACGAATACCCCATCATGGTGCGTCTGCGGAAAGACAACCGCAGCCAGATTGAGCGGATTCTGAGCCAGAACATCGTCTACCGCGACATGAACAGCGGTGGCGCGCTACGGCAGGTGCCCCTCACGTCGGTGGTGGATGTGCAGTATTCGACCACGTTCAGCCAGATCAACCGCAAAAACCAGAGCCGCCTCGTCACACTCAGTTCCGACGTAGTATCGGGCTATAACGCGAACCAGATTGTGGGGCAGATTCAGCAGATTGTCAACGACCTGGACGTACCCAACGGCTACACCATCAAGATGGGCGGTGAGCAGGAAGACCAGCAGGAGTCGATGAACTTCCTGATCTCTGCTTTCGGCATTGCCATCCTGCTGATCTACCTGATTCTGGCTACGCAGTTCAACTCGGTGGTGAAACCGTTTATTATCTTCACTACCATCCTGCTGTCGCTGATTGGGGTGTTCCTGGGCTTCATGATCACGGGTAAGCAGTTCTCGGTGATTATGTCGGGCGTGGGTATTATTGCCCTGGCAGGTATCGTGGTGAAAAATGGTATCCTGCTCATCGAATTTATCGAGGAGCTACGGGGCCGGGGCGTACCCACGCGTGAGGCTATCATCGAGGCAGGTGGCACCCGTCTGACGCCGGTGTTGCTCACGGCGGCGGCGGCAGTGCTTGGCCTGGTACCTCTTGCCTTCGGCCTCACCGTCGATTTCGTGAGCCTCTTCCGCGACTTCAACCCGCACGTAGTGATCGGGGGCGACAGTTCGGTGTTCTGGAACATTCTTGCCTGGACCATCATCTACGGCCTGACCTTCTCGACGGTGCTGACGCTGGTCATCGTGCCCTGCCTCTACTGGATCAACGAGCGCGTGCGCGACAAGTGGTTCCGCAAAGGCGATGCTGAAACCCCGCCCACTTACCGCCCGGAAAAACAACCCGAGCCAGCCGAGGTGTAGGCTTGCTCTGGTGGTGAAATTAGAAAAGGGCTTCCACTGTGTCGTGGAAGCCCTTTTTAGTAGACAAAAACAATTGGTATGTTGAAAAAATACGGAGAGGCTGACGCTCATAAACCTCAGCTTATGCTTTTGGGTTACTCTTATTCCCGGCCACGTGCCAACAACAACCACTATGAACCGTACCCTTGTTGGTTATCTGCTGATCGGCGTTTTTTTGCTGATTGATCTGTATATTTTTCAGGCGCTCAAGTTCTTGTTCCGGTCATCGACAGAGGCCACGCAACGTACTATGGCCTGGGGCTTTTGGGGGTTCTCGGCTCTATCTATCGGTGCCTACATCCTGATCCTGACCCTCCCCGCCGATTCGATGGGCCGTGTCACGCGCACCATGCTGACGTTTGCCGTGGCCATTGCCTACTTCTCGAAATTTATCAGTATCATCTTCCTCTTCATTGGCGACGTGGTCCGGTTTTTCTCCTGGATCTGGACGCAGGTAGTTGGCGGCACTATCAGCCCCGCCAAAACGCCGCATACCGAACTGCCGGGTGCCAACGTACCGCCCCGCAATGATACTATTACCCGCTCCGATTTTCTGGTGAAGACGGCCCTGGCCGCCGGAACAATTCCGCTCGTGGCGTTCTCCTACGGCATCATCTCCGGGGCGCACGATTACCGCGTTCGGCGGGTAACGCTGCCCCTGAAAAACCTGCCCCGTGGCTTCGATGGCCTTACCATTGCCCAACTGTCGGATATTCATTCGGGCAGTTTTTTCAACAAAACGGCCGTGAAAGGAGGCGTTGATATGCTCCTGCGCGAGAGTCCCGATTTGGTCTTTTTCACCGGCGATTTGGTCAACAGCCGCGCCGATGAGGTAAACGACTACATTGACATTTTCAACAAAGTACGGGCACCACTGGGGGTGTTTTCTACCCTCGGTAACCACGACTATGGGGCCTACGTACAGTGGCCAAGTGCAGAGGCTCAGCGCCAGAATGTGCTCAACGTGGTGAAGGCGCACAAGCTCATGGGCTGGAACCCGCTCATGGACGAAAACCACATCTTGACCCAGAACGGCGATAAGCTGGCCATCATCGGAGTGCAGAACCTGGGCTTCGGTCCGGCGGCCTTGCGGGCGGGTAACCTGGCCAAAGCCTACCGGGGTGCCGAAGACTACCCCGTCAAGCTCCTGCTCTCGCACGACCCTACGCACTGGGATGCCGAGATTCGCCCGAAATACCCCGACATCGACGTGACCTTCAGCGGCCACACCCACGGGGCGCAGTTTGGCGTAGAGTTCGGCGACTATAAATGGAGTCCGGTCAAATATTTCTACCGGCAGTGGGCGGGCCTCTACCGCGAAACCCCGCCGAACGGTCCCGAACAAACGCTCTACGTAAACCGGGGCTACGGCTACATAGGCTACCCTGGCCGGGTGGGCATCCTGCCCGAAATCACCATTTTTACCCTGAAACAGGTGTAGTATCAGGCATGAAACAAACCTTGCTCTTACTTTCCTCGTTCAGCTACTTGTATCAACATACATACCCCGTCACTATGAAAATCTTGTTTATTTCTGTTATCTCGTTGGTGCTATCGTTACTGGCACCGACGAAACCCGAAACCGCTGCCACTACCTCGATTCCCGTTTGTGGTATGAAAGGTATGGATCAGTTTGTGGATGCTCCCGGTTTTTTAGCCTTCCATGAAAGTCCGCTACCCCTGCATTATGTCAGCAAGGCAGGCGAAATGACCACATTCAGTACACCCGACGGCAAGAAAGCCAATGCATTTCTGTTGAAATCGGCCAAACCGTCTGACAAATGGCTGTTTGTGTATCAGGAGTGGTGGGGCCTGAATGACCATATCAAGAAAGAAGCCGAGACGTATTATAACGACCTCAAAAATGTCAACGTCATAGCGATTGACATGTACGATGGCAAGGTAGCTACCGACCCCGCCGAAGCCGGAAAGCTGATGCAGGGTGCTGACAAAGCCCGTCTGGGTGCCATCATGAAAGGGGCTATTGCCCTTGCCGGCCCCAAGGCCGAAATTGCCAGTGTAGGCTGGTGCTTCGGTGGTGGGTTATCGTTGCAGTCGGCTTTGTTAGAAGGCAAGCAGGCTAAAGGCTGCGTGATGTACTACGGTTTCCCGGAAATGGACGTAGAGAAACTGAAAACACTTGATACTGATGTGTTAGGTCTCTTTGGCTCGCAGGACGGCTACATTTCGCCGAAAGTGGTGGCTCAGTTTGAAGAAAACATGAAAAAGGCGGGCGAAAAAATAGAGGTGAAGATGTACGATGCCGTTCACGGTTTCGCCAATCCGAGCAACCCCAAATACGACAAAGCTGCCGCCGCCGATGCCTACAGCCGTTCGCTGACGTACTTGAAAGACCGGTTGAAAGCATAAAACGAGTTTAAAGTCCAATGTCTAAGGTCTAAAGTTCTCTTGCTCGAAAGGCTTACGCCTAAATAAGAGAACTTTAGACCTTAGACATTGGACTTTAAACCCCCTCTCATGCAACTAACTATCTCGGCCGATAATCCACTTGAGTGGGTGGCCCTGCAGGCAAATCTGGTGCCGGTGCCGCTGTTGCACGCTCAGATTATGCCCGTCATCAGCAAGGCCGTGCTTGAAGCTGCCGATAAAGGCGTGTTTGATGCCGTTGCTGAGGGACACAGCACCGCCGCCGCCGTGGCGCAGACCTGCCAGCTCAATCCCAAAGCCACCCGCGAACTGCTGGGATTGCTCACGGCGCTGGGCTATTTCGCCTACAAAAACGAGACGTTTGCCCTGACCCGGATGGCGCGGAAATGGACGTTGAAGCACGAGCCAGAGTCGGTCTACGGCATGATGCTGTTCAATAACCGGGTGGTGTGGCCGTGGCTCGAAAAGTTGGGTAACTACCTCCAGACGGGCGAGGGCATCCATTACCACGACCACCTCAATGCCGAGCAGTGGAATTATTATCAGCAGGCCATGGTAGCGGCCAGCGGCAGTGAAGCCAAGGAGTTTGGCCGTCGTGCGCCCGTTTCCAGGGCTATGAAAAACGGCCAGCCAACTCAGATGCTCGACATTGGCGGGTCGCACGGGCAGCATTCCGTAGCCCTATGCAAACGCTATGCGGGCCTTTCCTCCAAAATTCTGGACCTGCCCGCCGCCATTGAGCAGGCTGCGCCGCTGCTGGCCCGACTCGGCATGGGCGACCGCGTTCGGCACGTACCCGGAAACGCCCTCACCGACGATTTTGGCGAGGCACAATACGATTTTGTGTTAATGTCGAGTTTGGCGCATCACTTCACGCCCGAACAAAATGCAGACGTAGCCCGTCGCGTTGCCCATGCACTAAAGCCAGGCGGGATATATATCGTCAACGAGTTTATCCGCCCCGAAACGGGTGCGACGCCAGAGCTTGTTGGTAGTTCTACGGATCTGTTTTATGGCCTCACAAGCACAGCCGGTAATTATTCTATCTCTGAAATTCAGGCCTGGCAGCGCGACGCGGGTTTGCGCGTGGGTAAAGTGGTCACCTACAGGACCTTGCCGGGACGAGCCATGGTGGTTGGAATAAAGTAGGTGGCTAACTGGCGCATCTTCGGGCGAAAATGACCTGTTTTGAGCGAATTGATTTGATAAGAATTGACCAATGGTTAAAATAGTACACAAAATTGATGTCTTCAAAGGCAGGATATTTTTGTATTGACTGTCTTTGCTCAACAGGTAACTTTATGCTGATCCTGTTTATTTACCCTGATTATGTCTCAAACTAAGCTAACCCTTGGCGATAAAGCGTATTTCCCCTTTGTCGAAAATCCTATTGCCTACGAAGGCCGTGACTCTGATAACCCGCTGGCGTTTAAGTTCTACGACCCCAGCCGGACTATTCTGGGTACGCCCATGAAAGACCTGTTCCGCTTTGCCGTGGCCTACTGGCATACCTTCTGCGGCACCGGTGCCGATCCGTTTGGTCCGGGCGTGAAACACTTTCCCTGGGATGCCATGGCGGGCACCGATCCACTGGGGGCCGCCTACCAGAAAGCAGATGCCGCTTTCGAATTTAGTACCAAGATGGGTATAGAGTATTATTGCTTTCATGACGTCGACGTATCGCCAGAGGGCAAATCGAACCACGAGTTTGAGGCTAACTTCCGGAAGGTGGTCGACTATCTGAAGCAAAAACAGGCTGCCAGCGGCGTGAAACTGCTCTGGGGCACGGCCAATCTGTTTTCGCACGAACGGTACATGAACGGGGCCAGTACCAACCCCGATTTTCACGCACTCACCCACGGAGCCTGGCAGGTGAAAAACGCTATCGACGCCACCATCGAACTTGGTGGGCGGGGCTATACCTTCTGGGGAGGTCGTGAGGGTTATATGTCGCTGCTAAACACCAACATGAAGCGCGAAACCGAACACCTTGGTAAGTTTCTGCAAGTGAGCCGCGACTACGCCCGTAAACAGGGCTTCACCGGTTCGTTCTATATCGAGCCCAAGCCGATGGAGCCTACCAAGCACCAGTACGATTTCGACGCGGCTACGGTGGTGGGTTTTCTGAATAAACACGGTTTGCAGAATGACTTCGAACTGAACATCGAAACTAACCACGCCACCCTCGCCAGCCACACCTTCGCGCATGAACTGCAGGTAGCCGCCGACAACAATATGCTCGGCAGCATTGACGCCAACCGGGGTGATTACCAAAACGGCTGGGATACAGACCAGTTCCCCGTTG
Source organism: Fibrella rubiginis (assembly GCF_017353185.1). Taxonomy (GTDB): domain Bacteria; phylum Bacteroidota; class Bacteroidia; order Cytophagales; family Spirosomataceae; genus Fibrella; species Fibrella rubiginis. Next base: position 33,632 of record NZ_JAFMYV010000007.1, read on the forward strand.
ACGTGTATGAACTGACCGAGGCCATGCTGGTCATCCTGGAAGCGGGTGGTTTCAAGTCGGGTGGGGTCAATTTCGACGCCAAAACCCGCCGGAACTCGACCGATCTGCAGGATATTTTCATTGCTCACATTGGTGGTATGGACACCTTCGCCCGCGCCGCCATTGCTGCCGAGGCTATTTTGGGCAAATCAAAATACAAACAGCTGCGCACCGACCGCTATGCTAGTTTCGACAGCGGTGCCGGTGCCGACTTCGAAGCGGGTAAGCTCACCCTCGAAGACCTGCGCCAGTATGCCATCGACAACGGCGAAGTAACCCAGCGCAGCGGCCAGCAGGAACTGTATGAAATGATCGTGAATCAGTATATTTAGGAAATAAATAGACCCTAGATTGGGCGACCCGCCCAATCTAGGGTCAACTTCCATGAAAATCCTCCTCCTGCTCCTCTTTCTCCCCTTTGCGGGATTTGCCCAGACCATGGAAGCGTCGCCGGAAGACGAGGCAGGTATTATGCAGGCCGTCGACGACCTGTTCGAGGGCATGAAAAAAGCCGATGCCGCCGCTGTCAGAAAGGCATTTGCGCCCATGGCCACCCTACAGTCGGTGGTGAACAAAGACGGCAAAGTAAGTGTGCGCAACGAGCCGATAGAAGGCTTCGCTACCTCCATTGGCAAAGCCAAACCCGGCGACTTAAACGAGGTTATCGACCCTTACCAGATCATGGTTGATGGCGACCTTGCCACGGCTTTTATTCCCTACAAATTTTTTCTGAAAGACCAGCGCCATCACTGCGGTGCCAACGCTTTCACCCTTGTACGCCTTAACAACGTCTGGAAAATCCAGGCTATTATTGACACAAGGCGGGAGTGTGTAGATTAAAGGAGGTTAGCCGTTGGACTCAGAAAACTACATTATCAATCAATCGTACATTACCTAGTTGAGCGGCAATGCAGAGGGCGGTTTGACCGGGAGGCTGCAACTCACTAACAGACTGTAGGCTGTCGGCGTTGACGGCTTCAATATAGTCCAGTTTAAACGCGGGCCACCCATCGAGGTAGTCGGCTACAGCGGCTTTGGCCTGTTCGGGGGTTGCCTCGTCCAGCAGCATATTCTGCGCCAGCGTGAGAGCCTGAAACAGGGCTGGCGCTTCGGCTCTTTCCTTGGGGGAAAGTAATCGGTTCCGCGACGACATAGCCAGCCCGTCGGCTTCACGAACCGTAGCGCAACGGATCAGTTCGAGCGGAAAATTCAGATCGCGCACCAGACACTTGATCACGGCTACCTGCTGCAAGTCTTTTTGCCCGAAAAATGCTTTATCGGGCTGTACCAGGTGAAACAACTTGCTGACTACCAGGCCAACGCCGTTGAAATGACCGGGCCGCGACGCCCCTTCCATAATCGTTTCCAAGGCGCCGAAGTTGAAGCGGAGTGTGGCGGGCTGGGGGTACATTTCGGTGACTGACGGAGAAAAAAGTACATCCGTTCCAACCGTTTCGAGCTGGGCAGCGTCTTGTTCCAGGGTGCGGGGGTAACGGGCCAGATCGGCGGGGTTGTTAAACTGCGTGGGGTTCACAAAAATGCTGCACACTACTACGTCGCAAGCCTCTCTGGCCTGCTCAATCAGATTAAGATGACCTGCATGAAGTGCGCCCATGGTGGGCACAAAACCAATGGTTTGGCCTGCTTGGCGAACAGCAGTTAAGTGCGCATGTAAAGCAGAAATAGAATTGAAACGAAGCATGTGGTAATGAGTAAAAACGAACGCGGAACAACCGAAAATTACCCGCAAAAATCGACTGGCGTTGAATGAGGAAATTGTAATTATTTTGGGGGAAATGTATTGAAATGTGGTATTTTTTTGCTTAATTTTGCAAGTTTTTAAGGTAAAGACGCATAAACTATCTCCCACTTGCCTTTATGAGCAAACTTCGCATCTTGTACGTAGCCAGCGAAATTACCCCCTTCCTCAAAACCTCTGACGTGGCCGATTTCGTGCGAAAGTTGCCGCAGGAGATGCAGGAACGGGGCATGGAGATCCGCATTTTAGTACCGCGTTTTGGCTTAATCAATGAACGCAAAAACCGCCTTCACGAAGTAGTTCGGTTGTCGGGTATTAACATTTCAGTGGGCGACGAAGAGAAGCCTCTGATTATCAAGGTTGCCTCAATTCCCACCGCTAAGTTGCAGGTCTATTTCATTGACAACGAAGACTATTTCCACCGGAAGTACGTTTTCCACGACAAAGAAGACAAGTTCTACGATGACAACGATGAGCGGGCTATCTTTTTCTGCAAAGGTGTGCTGGAGACAGTAAAAAAATTAGGCTGGTCGCCCGATATCGTGCATTGCAATGATTGGATGACCGCTCTGATTCCGCTGTATTTGAAAACGACCTATAAGAACGACCCGATGTTTAAGGACACAAAATCGGTCTTTACGGTCTATAACAATTCATTTGAACATCGTTTTCACGCGGGTAATTTGGTTGAAAAAGCCAAAATGATGGACATCGATGATGCCATGATGGCCCACCTCGAAACGGGTGATTTTAATGGATTTATTAAAATCGGTTGTGCTTATGCTGACGCCGTTGTGAACGCTGGCGAAACCGAAAACGATAGTCTGACTACCATTCTGAATGAAATTGCCGAACACAAACTCGACCTCCCCGACGCCGAAATCAACGTTACCGAGCGTTATTTCAATATTTACACGGCTCTGGCCAGCTAAATTGGCCATTGTGGTGAGTTTGCTGGCCGCTGTGGTGGCTTGTGAGGAACCCAAAGAGATAGGTTTAGCGCCCACCACTCCGGTGGGCGTTCTCTATACCGATACCCTCACCATTACCCGCACTACGATCCAGTTTGATTCGGTGCGGAGCCAAAATCAAAGTAACCTTTTGGTTGGCCGTTACACTGATCCACAATTTGGACAGATAGAAGCCAAAAGCTATGCCCAGTTGCAGCTAAACGGCACCTTTGCTGTTACTGACTCAGGTACAACAAACGCGACGGCTGCCAGCCGGATTGTGCTCGATTCCACTCGTATGCAGGTTTCGTTAACAGGGTCCTGGTATGGTGACACGACGGTGCCGCAGGAAATCGTTGTTTCGCGTACCACAGATAGTCTGCGTCAGGGTAATTACGACATCAGCAGTTCCGTAGGGGTGTCAAACACAATCGTGGCTCGACGCAGAATACAGCCTCGCCCATCTAGTCCAGATTCCACCGTGTTTATTCCTGTTGATGCCTCACTTGGCCGTGAGCTGATAGCACTAGCCAACACGAATGCGGCCCTTTTTTCAACGGCTACAGGTCTGTTGACTGATCCTACCGGTTTTCGGCGTGCCATTGCCAGAGATTTCGAAATAAAATCTGTTACAGCCGCCCAAGCAGCTGTTTTGGGTGTATCACCGAATGGTTCGGGCGTCATTGTCTATTATCATGTTCAGGGTGAGAGTACACGGAGAAGTTATGTATTCACGTTTACAGGTCGCCGTTTCAACCAGATTACCAGCAATCGCACAGGCGTATTGGCGTCGCTAAAGCCAGGACAGAGCCTGCCTGTTACAACTACGGGCCGTACGTATGTACAACCGGGTACAGGCATTACGACCAAACTGCAGTTTCCGACGCTGACTAACCTGATCAAATCGGGCCGAATCGCGATCAATCGGGCTGATCTGGTTGTTACGCCAGTGCCAACAGAAAACCCTAAGCTGTTCTTGCCGCCCTACATGGTCTTGTCGGAAGTAAATGACCAAAATCGACTCACGCGCACTGACATCACATCGGGAGGGGCGTATCTCTTTACAGTGCAGTCAGTCGGTCCCTTAAATCGCCTGGGTAGTAGTTTTGTTTCTCCGCAGCTTGCCTTCCTCGACACGCGAACAAACTCGTATACATTTAATCTGGGGGGCTATTTGCAGTCCGTGGTGTCGGGCGTCAGTCCCGGTGCCGGATTAGCCATTCTAACGCCTGGCGGCAACCTGTTTCCCTCTACGCAGTCTGGCACTATTGATGCTACTCAATCCGTACTAACAGATCGGGTCTGGCGAATGGTGCTGGATGGAAAGGCCAGTGTGAAATTGATTGTCTTCTATACCACTTCGAACTAATTGTAAAACCCCATCTCGAAAAAGGATGGGGTTTTGCGTTCACTCATAAAACGTATTGGCCTATGTGTGGCATCGTGGCTTATGTGGGGCATCGGGAAGCCTGCCCCCTTGTAATTAAAGGACTTAAACGCCTCGAATACCGGGGCTACGACAGTGCCGGTATAGCCCTGAACAACGGTGATGGACTAACCGTATACAAAAAGAAGGGTAAAGTGTCGGCTCTTGAGCAGGAATTGCTTGACAAGCCGTTGCAGGCTACTATTGGCATGGGACACACGCGCTGGGCCACCCACGGTGAGCCCAATGACGTAAACGCCCACCCACACTATTCGTTTCACCGCAAGCTGGCCATCATCCATAACGGGATCATTGAGAACTACGCGGCTATTAAGGAAACACTGCTCCGCAAGGGGCATACCTTCGCGAGTCAGACCGATACGGAGGTACTGGGACAGTTTATTGAAGACATCTGGGAAAACGCCGGGGGGACGCTGGAAGAGGCCGTGCGTCTGGCGTTGCAGGAAGTGGCCGGCGCCTACGCCATTGTAGTCATGAATGCCGAAGACGCCACTCAACTGGTGGCCGCCCGCAAGGGTAGCCCGCTGGTCATTGGCGTGGGTGAAGGCGAATACTTTTTTGCCTCCGATGCCTCGCCCATCATCGAATACACCAAAGACGTGATCTACCTCAACGACTATGAGGTGGCTAACGTGCAGAATGGTAAGCTGAGTATTGTTAACCTCGAAAACACCAAAACCACGCCCTACGTCCAGAAAGTGGAGATGGAACTGGCGGCTATCGAAAAAGGTGGTTTTGAGCACTTTATGCTCAAAGAAATCTTTGAGCAGCCACGTTCCATTGCCGACTCCATGCGGGGCCGCGTCAACGCCGACGAAGGCACACTGCAACTCGGTGGCCTCCGCGACTACATGGATAAGCTGGCCAAGTCGAAGCGGATTATCATTATTGGTTGTGGTACTTCCTGGCACGCCGGTCTGGTGGCCGAATACATCTTCGAAGAACTGGCCCGAATTCCCGTTGAGGTAGAATACGCGTCGGAGTTTCGGTACCGCAATCCAATCATTAAAGAGGGTGATATCGTGATTGCCATTTCGCAGTCAGGTGAAACGGCCGATACCCTGGCGGCTATTGAACTGGCTAAGTCAAAAGGAGCTACCATCTTTGGAGTTTGCAACGTGGTGGGGTCATCTATTGCGCGGGCTACCCATGCCGGTGCTTACACTCACGCGGGACCGGAGATTGGTGTAGCAAGTACAAAGGCCTTCACTGCCCAGGTAACCGTGCTGACCATGATGGCCCTGGCGGCGGCCCAGCGTAAAGGGGCTATTTCCGATACCCTGTTTCGGCAGCTTTTAGCCGAACTGGAGACCATTCCGGCTAAGGTAGAGCGTGTGTTGCAAAGTGCCGAAAAAATCCGGGAGATCGCCTATATCTTCACCTACGCCCGCAATTTCATTTACCTGGGCCGTGGTTTGAACTTCCCCGTGGCGCTGGAAGGGGCCCTTAAACTAAAAGAGATTAGCTACATACACGCCGAAGGTTACCCCGCCGCCGAGATGAAGCACGGACCCATCGCTCTTATCGACGAAGACATGCCGGTGGTAGTTGTGGCCACGCAGGATAGTTCGTATGAGAAAGTGGTATCAAATATTCAGGAAGTAAAAGCTCGCAAAGGCCGTGTTATTGCCGTCGTCACCGAAGGTGATACACACCTGCCCACAATGGTTGATTTTACCATTGAAATTCCGAAAGTCCACGATATGCTGATGCCGCTAATTTCGGTAATTCCCATGCAACTCCTGGCTTACGACATTGCTGTCATGCGTGGCCGCAACGTAGACCAGCCCCGCAACTTGGCTAAGTCCGTGACGGTGGAGTAAAAGCAAACTCAGGCTTTGTGCCTTGAAAAGTCTGTTCCTGTGTACAGGGGCAGACTTTTTCGTTTTTAGCAGGTTATACAGTCATGCATTTTTGGGGAAACGAACAGACTGATTTTTTTGAAACCATTCTTTACCAGCATCTGGGAGCATCTGTTGACGTGCTCGACGCGCAGTTTCTGAGCGGAGGTGACATCAACACGGCAGCGCGGGTATTCACGTCGGAAGGGGCGTTTTTTGTAAAATGGAATCAGGCTAATCTAAGTGGTACCGGTCGGCAGCGTATCGATGAGCCAATGGCCGCGGGCGACGATCTGTTTGCTGTGGAGGCCCTTGGTTTAGCCCGGCTTCGTAGCACCAACGCTATCCGCGTACCAGCCGAAATTGGTCATGGACGTCTCGGTGAACGAGCTTACCTGATTCTGGAGTATTTAGAACCTGATGCCGACGGCCTGCGGAGTGCATCCCCTGCTTACTGGATCCAGTTGGGTCACCAACTGGCTCATCTGCACGCCTACACGCAACCACAGTTTGGGCTGGATCACGACAATTTCATCGGCTCATTAGTGCAACGGAACACGCTGACAGATAATGGCTACGACTTCTTTTTCAATCAGCGACTATTGCCACAGGCCGGACAGGCACTCTACAACGGTTTACTGAGTAAATCAACTTACGACGCGCTCTTCCGGCTACGTGAACGCCTGCCTGGCCTGCTTCCTGTAGATCGCCCTGCATTGCTTCATGGCGACCTGTGGACGGGCAACGTGTTAGTAACAGAAGACGGCCGCCCGGCCCTTGTCGATCCGGCGGTATACTATGGCTTTCGCGAGGCGGAATTAGCCTTTACACACTTGTTTGGCGGTTTTGATCCCCAATTTTACGAGGCTTATGAAGAGCTATTTCCGTTGGAACCAGGCTTCACTGAACGTGTTCCGATCTACAACCTGTATCCGCTGCTGGTGCATGTCAACCTTTTCGGGTCAGGCTATGTGCTGGGTGTAGAACGGGTGCTCAACCGGTTTTAAACCGGGAGCAGGGGCAAAAAAAAAAGATTTACAGCTACTCGGCAGCCGTAAATCTTATTTGAGACGTTGTACAAGCACTCTTTCAGGCTTGTATCGCTAAACCAGTACGAACAACAACGACTAAGCGCGTTGTACGTTTACTGCATTGAGGCCACGCTTACCTTGTTCAACTTCGTAGGTAACTTTGTCGTTTTCACGCAGAGTCAAACCATTAAGGGCTGAGATGTGAACAAACACGTCTTCACCGCCACCGTCGGGAACAATAAAACCGAATCCTTTAGATTCGTTAAAAAACTTAACTGTACCTGTTTTCATACACTTATTTAGTAGAAGCTTCAAAGATAACCATTTTGATTGACAAGCAACTACTAATCAATAATTCCATTACCAGATTCGTCCAGAAAGCCGTTTAAGACCACTTTTTTTATAGAATTTCCTTCTTTTAGTAAAAAAGTAGCCACTTGACCCAGTCCCGGCGGGCGTCCGGGGAGCTTTCCTTCCCACAAAACGTGGAGCGGCTGCGGAGGAAAACTACCTCGTTTTGCCGTGCGTACCTTCACTGCTACGATGCCTTCCTGCCGAAGCTTGACCACGTCGAGTTTGCGCAGGTCAGCAGGGGAAGCAAGGGTGTCGGGGTAGAGGCGGGCAGGGGTGAGGGTCAGGCCGGTAGCATCGAATTCGGTGAGGCCACCAAACGTAGAGAGGTCGCCGAGGTCGTCGATGGTGCTGCGATAGGCAAATGCCCGCGCCGAGTCAGTGTTTACTTCGTAACGATTAATACCCAGGTCAACGGTGTAGGGCTTGCCATTACGCACCACCGTAGCATTGCGAATGAGCAGATCGAACAGGGCACGGCCATTTTCCGGAATTGCCTGGTATTCGGCGGGCGTTTCGTTGATGTTCGTTTCGTTGGCAATGGCGTTGAGCGCGGTGAGTATAGCCACAAAGTTGAGCCGCCGGATACTCATTTTTTCTACGTCGTCTACCTGCCCACCCGATTCGATCAGGATCAACGTGGTGCCCCACTTCTGAATATTATCGCCAAAGGCGCGGGGTTCAAAGTCATCGTCGTAGCGAGCCACCTGACCTGGAATAAATTGCTGCAACACGCGGTTCATGCCCACGATCAATTGCATAGACCGTTTACGCACTTCGTTAATGTTCCGGTCCTGGTCATAGGCGGTGGCTAAAAAAGACACCACGGCCTGCTTACCCGTGTTGCCTACACTGTAGCGTGGATTTTGGTCATGCAGGTTAAAGCCAACCAGCGGTTTTAGCGTCTGCTGCAGGTTTTTCAGCACCACAGACTCTGGCGACTGCAGCCGCAGGGCATCGCGGTTCATGTCAATGTCAACGGAAGTTCGCCGCTGAAAACGTTCGGCCCCATCAGGGTTGAGCATGGGCAGCATGTGTAGTGTCGTTTTAGCCAGAATGGTCTGGCGCATGTCGTCGAACCCGTCGCCAGAAGCTTGTAAAAACCGAAATAAATCGAACAGGGCCATCGTGGCGGTGGCTTCGTCGCCGTGCATCTGCGACCACATCAGCACAGGCACGGGACCCGTTCCGGCTCGCACCAAATTCAGGCTTCGTCCTTCCGACGATGTGCCAACCTGGGTAACGGACAGGGGACTGCCCAGTTTCTCCAGAACAGGCAGGATGGCTTTGTGCTTAAACCGACGGTGGGTAAAGGTGGTGTCTTTGTAAGCTTCGTGGGCGTCGAACAGGCGGCGGGCCAAGTCTTGCGCCTGAATCTGATGAAAAGCAGTCATGCACAAAAGTAAACACGCCAGCCGGGTCAGGCGAAGTGAGCAGAGGAAAGGCATATCATTAGGAGGAGTAATGAAAGAAAGCAGGAAAGGGATAAAGGAGAAAAGAGCTTGCATCAGCGTGTTTATGCCATTGCAAGCTCTTTTCTCCTTTATCCCTTTCTGCTTTCTTCCTTTTATTTCACTACCATTATTTTCTTGGTCTGTTTAATGTCGCCGGCAGTCAGTTGCAGGAAATACAATCCGGCGGGTAATTGGCTCACATCAAGTTGCTCTGCCAGTTTCCGGCCACTCACCGGCACCGCCACCTGCCGGAGCGATTGCCCAGTAGGCGACGTTAGTGTGAGGGTGGCCTCAGTGGCAGGCAGGCTTAACTCAGCCGCAACACGCATCGTACCCGAAACTGGGTTTGGATACACCGAGAACGCCATAGTGGGCGTGGGTTCAGTAGCCAAAATTGGCGGTGGCGGTGGTACCTGTATCTGAAGGTTGTCTACCTGCCAGCCCCAACCGTGCGCCAGTTGGTCGGCAAAGAGGCGGAAACGGACTAAAATAATGTCGTCGCCCCGGAAATAACCCTGATCCTGGATACCAAATGACCGGCTTTTCAATAGGGCTGGTGTGCCTAGGGTACCCGAGTTTGTCTCGCTTGGTAAGCCTGGTACCTGGGAAGCGTTCCAGGCAGCCAGCCACGTGCTGTTGTTACCTGAATCATAGCCATTGATGAGGGGATACCAGGTACGGCCATTGTCTTTGCTTCCCTCCACAATAACATAGTCGAAGAATTCGGCATCACCGTAGACGGTACCGGCAGTGCCTGGTTCTACAAGCACAATCTCATCAAATTTGATTTTAGCACTGTCGGGGTTGGCCTTTACCTTAATGGGAGCCAATAGCGTGTAGGTGAAATTCGCTTCGTTGAAGGCGTCACTTCCGTTTTTATAGGGATGGTCGGAGTTGATGCTGGGGCTACTGAATCCAGCGGGCGTTGTTACGCTAAACCCACTGCCTACAAAATCAGCCGTCGATGTGGTAACATTGGCGAAGTCATTTACATACTGAGTACGTACGGTTGCCTGCGGCCCAACAATGGTGATGTCGTAGAAACCCGTAGCAGGACTGACGGCCTGGTTACTAACGGCTGCCAGGTCACGGGCCACAATCCGATAGCTTATCTTGTCGCCCGCTTTCAATGTATTGCGGGGAATAATCAGGTTTTGGCCCCAAAGGCTGTCGGCCTGTGATAGCAGAAGCATGGGCACGATGGGCTTAGCCTGTCCGTTGATCTGGTATTCGATGTAAACGGTGTCGATACCCACTTTGCGCCGGGCACCAATAACGCGCGTTAAGCGTCGGTCATCGGTTACTTTGGCGATAATGGGAATCGTATCGGCAGCCGCCGCAAACAGCACTGTCTGATCGGGGGTATGGGTAATTTTTGGGGCAACCCGGTCAACGCCCGTAGTAAATGCATAATAGTATTGCACGTTGTTGATGTTGCGCCCTGGGTTAGTGTAGGTGCGCCCAACGCCATCATTGGTACGGAGATAATATACCGTTTTTGCCTGCGCGGCCGCCGACGGTATAGCCGCACTAAACGACTGTACCCCATTCGCGGTACCTGTGAGCGTCATGGTAATGTTCTGGTAGGTGGTATCGGCGTTGGTAGGGTTGCCTATGCGGTAACGAAGCTGCGGCGGTGTAGCCCCCAGTGTGGTGTCGCTAATAACTCTTGCCCGCACCACCACATCACCACCTGTCTCGCGGTCATCAATGGGATCGTGCAACAGAGACGTTGTCTTCCACTCCATGTCTTCAAAAAACGACAGCACAATAGGGCCAGGGTTCTGAATAGCCTCGGCATTGGCAATGTTGGGCGTCATGAGTGAGTTGGGTGTCCCGGCAGGATACGTGGTTTCGTCCAGATGGTAAAGCGTAGAACCGGAACTATAAGTTGTGGGCGCGTAGAGTTTCGCCCTGTCTCCAGTTTTTTGACGCAAGACAGGTCCGTTCAGGTATAGATTACGGCCTACCAACTGATTATAGAGGAGGCTGGCTGTAGAGAAGGATTGCGGATCGGCCAATCGTATGCCGGTGTTGTTTTCAATAAACTGATCAAAGACGGCAGTTACTGAGTTGTCGGCCACCCTATTTGTTGCATCAGCCCGGATAAACCCGGTAAACCCAAGCCCGTGGCCAAGTTCATGAAGCACCACCGACACAAGATCAGTTGTACCTGGCCCTGGCTTAGCATCGAGGCCCAGATACCAGCTATTGTTACTATTGAAATTGGCAACGATATCGGCGCTATCGGGGCTGTTTAAACTTCTCCGGGCAATTTTTTCAGCTAGAGCCACTGGATAATAGGCGTTGCCTTTCTGGGCACCGTCGGGGCTGCCGAAATAGGTGGCTGGGCGTGCGCTGCCGAGCGTAACAAAGCCAGAGCCACTGGCCAGCGGCGTCCAGTTAGCCTTGATTCGAATGGGTACGGGGCTGACGATCAATGTAGACCAGATATCAACTGCGCGTTGAAACGCAGCTTTGGCGTCGGCGGGGTAGCCTACGTAATCAACGATAAATGTGGACGTTGGCGCGCGGCGGGCTTTGGCAAAATTAGCTGGGGCGGCAATTGTCGTAAACGCATCTTTCCGCAGCCCATAGCAAATGATGGGGTCGGGGGTGATGGTGCGATTACGCAGGGCAAAATTTTCGTAGGGAGTTAGGTCATGGGTTCTTGTCTGTTTTTTTTGCGCCAGCACCGAGCCGGTCATCAGACACAGGATTCCCACCAAACAGCGCAGCACGTAGCGGTTTATCATAGACGTAGTACAATCAAACTTCGGGTTGTTTTAATACCAAAGATATTGAATTCAGGCAGTAGCGCAAGCCCGTTGGCGGGGGGCCATCATCGAACACGTGGCCTAAATGTGCGTCGCAAATGTTACAAAGCACTTCAACCCGGTACATGCCGTAGCTGTAGTCTTTCTCCAGCCGCACCCGATCTTCCTGCAGCGGAGCCGTGAAGCTGGGCCAGCCCGTTCCTGACTCAAATTTGGTGGTCGACTCGAACAAGTCTGTACCACAACATACGCAGGCATAGATGCCCGGCTCCTTCGATTCGCAGTATTCGCCCGTGTAGGGTCGCTCGGTACCTTTTTGGCGCGTCACTCGGAATTGTTCGGGTGTGAGTATTTGCCGCCACTCTTCATCTGTTTTTATTACTTTTTCCATGGGTCTTGCCTCTGTATCAGTTCGTCTCACCTGTTAGCTACTTACGCCAATTACTGGCAGAGAGTTGCTTTCTAAACAGACAAGAGGGTTAATTGTCTTTCGGGTTGGCAGGCTGGTGTGTTAAATTTGTTGGCAGACTATGACCGCACGCCAGCTTCTTCAGACCTATTGGGGCTATTCCAGTTTCAGGCCCTTGCAGGAAGATATTGTCAGCGCCATCCTCGACGGCTTTGATACGCTGGTGCTCATGCCCACCGGTGGGGGCAAATCCATTTGTTTTCAGGTACCCGCGCTGGGCATGGAGGGGGTTTGCATTGTGGTTACGCCCCTGATTGCACTCATGAAAGACCAGGTCCTTCAGCTACGGCGGCGGGGCATTGCGGCGGCAGCTATCTACTCCGGTATGCACTACCGCGAGATCGACACCGTACTGGATAATTGTATCTACGGCAATATCAAATTCCTCTACGTATCGCCCGAACGGCTCCGCACCGAGATCATGATTGAACGCGCCAAGCAGATGAAAGTTTGCTTGTTAGCTGTTGACGAAGCACACTGTATTTCGGCCTGGGGGCATGACTTTCGGCCACCGTATCTGCAAATTGCCGAGTTCCGCGAAAAACTGACGGGTATTATACCCACCGTAGCGCTGACGGCCTCGGCCACACCCGCCGTGCAGGCCGAGATCACGGAAAAACTGGACTTTCGCACCAATTTCAAAACGTTCCGCCAGTCGTTTGCGCGGGCTAATCTGTCTTATTCGGCGCGGCTGGAAGAAGGCAAAGAAGCCCGCCTGCTCACGATCCTGACCAACGTGCCCGGTACGGCCATTGTCTATGTTCGCAGCCGCCGCCTGACCCAGCAAATGGCCGAATGGCTGGTACAGCAGGGTATCTCTGCCGATTTCTACCATGCCGGACTGACCACCCCCCAACGTTCGCAGAAGCAGGATGACTGGATGTCGGGCCGCACCCGCGTGGTGGTGGCTACCAACGCTTTCGGTATGGGCATCGACAAACCTGACGTGCGTGTGGTGGTGCACCTGGAACCACCCGACACCCTGGAGGCCTATTACCAGGAGGCCGGCCGGGCCGGACGAGACGGGCAAAAGGCTTATGCCGTTTTATTGTATTCTACTGCCGACTGTCAGCGGGTTATTCAGCAAACAGAGCAGCAGTACCCACCTGTTGAACTCATCCGGCGGGTATACCAGGCTCTGGCCAATTATACTGCCGTGCCCACGGGTGGGGGCGAGCTGACCACCTATGATTTCGATCTGGCCAACTTCACGCGCACGTTTAACCTGCCGCCGCAAGACACGCATTATGCGCTGAAGCAACTACAACTGGCGGGCTACATTGACCTCAGCGAAGCCTATTTCCGGCCATCGCGCGTGGTGCTGAACATGGACAACCGGTCGCTCTACGAGTTCCAGGTGATGAATCCTCGCTTCGACCCGTTTATCAAATTGCTTATGCGCATGTACGGGGGCGAACTCTTCACCGACTTCACCCCTATTTCGGAGGGCAACCTGTCGCGGGCGTACTTAGTGTCGGAGAACGAAGTGATTGAGTTGTTGACGCAACTGGCCCAGCGGGAAGTACTGCTGTATGAAAAGCAAACGGATAAACCTCAGCTTACCTACCTCACCCCCCGTCACGACGCCCGTGCGCTTCCCTTCGATGTGCAGGGGCTAAACCAGCGTCGCCAGCATGCACTTGACAAAGCCCAGGCATCAGTCGATTATGCTCAGCATCAGACCCAGTGCCGCACCAGGATACTGCAACATTATTTCGGTGAAGAAACCGATGCTGTCTGTGGCGTATGCGATAACTGCATTGCCAATAAAAAGCGGGCCGAAAACGGTACACTAGTGCCAAAAGAGGTGCGTGAAGCCGTTCGGAACTACGTTTCGCTCGCTCGCGACAAAGGCGTCACGCCCCGCCAACTGGCCCATTATTTTAGCCAAACTGATGAGCAGGAGCTGGCCCAGACCGTGCGCCTGATGCTGGCCGAAGAAGAACTTCGCTATAACGCCGCCGGGAACATTACGCTGAACAAATAGGGACAGGGATGCCATCGCTCGGAGCGATGGCATCCCTGTCCCTATTTGTTCAGCGTAATGTTCCCGGCGGTGTTCTTTCGCGTTGCCTGCCAGACGGCCTGTTCTTTCAATCCTTTTTTGCGTAACAAGTCGGTAATGGAAAAGCTGAGGGCGGGGAAGAGGTTACCAACCTTACCCAGCCAACCCCGGCTGGTAGGAATCAGCACCTCCAGCTTGCGATGTTGAATGGCATCGCGCACAATGGCCCGCTCTACGTCCTGCACCGTCAGTATGCGCCCCCCCGAAAAACTTAATGCAGCCTCTGGGTGGTCAATTTGCGCTGTCAGCATATTGGTATCGACCAGATCGGGGCATACTACCGACACCTGTACTCCTTGTTTTCGTAGCTCGCCTGCCGCTGCCAACGAGAATCCCCGTACGGCAAACTTCGTAGCCGAATACAGACTTAACCCTTGGATAGGAGCTACTCCCGCCAGCGAGGCAATGTTGATGATCTGCCCACCGCCCTGTTTCACCATTTGCGCCGCCATCAACCGCGTCCCCAGGATCACGCCTTTGAGGTTTACGTCCACAACCAGATCAACGTCGGCAGGGTTAAATTCGGCAGCATAACCTACGTGCACAACCCCGGCAATGTTCAGCCCCACGTCAACGCGACCAAAACGAGTAAGTGTCTGATCAATAACCGCTTGCCAGCTTGCTGTGCTTCGTACGTCAAGCGGCAGGGTAAGTACGCGGGTTTGGTCCCAGTCGGCGGTGAGTGTAGCTAAGCCAACAACGTCAATGTCTGTTGCTACTACATGGTGTCCCTGATTGTAGAACACACGAGCCATATGACGGCCGATGCCATTGGCGCAGCCGGTAAGCAAATAGGTAGTTGGCATAGGAAGAGAATAGGGGCTGTTTACAACGAACCAGGCAACGTTTGCGTTAAGTAAAGCATGATTCGCACCGTTTTTATTCGCCTGTGTTACGTGGGCTTTATCAGCAGTTGTCTGGCCGTGATATATGCCTGCGGTTCATCCGATCAGGCTGATTATGTGCCAAAGCCAAAGGGCTATCCCCGTATCGATATTCCCACCGCCGAGTATGTACCCGTTGAGCCGGGTCATCCGTATCAGTTCGAGGTAAACAAAATTGCCCGTGTCTTGCCCGACACCTTCAAACGGGCTGAGCCGCACTGGATTTTCGTGTATTACCCCACGCTGAAGGCCACGGTACAATTGACCTATAAGCCCGTACAAAGCCTTGATAATCTGCGCGGTATGCTGGCTGATGCCTATAAACTCACGGCCAAGCATAATGTAAAAGCGTATTCAATCAATCAGCAGCGCGTGCAACTCAGAAATGGTCTTTCGGCCAGCCTGATTACCCTGGTAGGCGATGTACCTACCCAATTTCAATTCGTCACCACCGACACCACCCGGCACTTTCTGCGTGGCGCACTCTATTTCGATACTGCCACCGCCAATGACTCGCTCGCTCCCGTTATCAACTACGTCAAAGCCGACATGATGCGTATGCTGAATACGCTGAAATGGAAATGAAAAAGTTCAAAGTCTAAGGTCTAAAGTTGGCTGGCGCCGGAGTATGTTCGCGTCAGCCAACTTTAGACCTTAGACTTTGAACTTTGAACCCGCTTTCTCCCTTGTTTTTCAGGCTTCTAACGCGTACATTTGCACTCCCGTTTCGAGACGGGCGTTTTTTTGTAAGGTACAATCGTCTGTTAATCAACCAATACCGCTCACAATCCAGTGGATACGTTAAGCTACAAAACTGTTTCGGCCAATAGAGGGACCGCAAACAAGGAGTGGATCGTCGTTGACGCTAAGGATGCCGTTGTCGGTCGTCTGGCTAGCCAGGTAGCGGCCCGCATTCGCGGCAAACACAAGCCCAACTTCACCCCCCACGTTGATTGCGGTGACAATGTCATCATCATCAACGCCGAAAAAATTCGCTTCACGGGTCGCAAGATGACCGACAAAGTGTACGTGCGCCATACGGGTTATCCCGGTGGTCAGCGTTTCGCTTCGCCACGTCTATGGCTCGAGAAACACCCAGAGCGCGTGCTGGAGCACGCCATCCGGGGTATGTTGCCCAAGAATCGTCTGGGCCGCCACTTGTTTACCAACCTGTTCGTGTATACGGGTGAAACTCACCCACACGCGGCACAGCAACCGAAAGAAATTAAATTCTAACCAATGGATCGTATCAACACCATCGGTCGCCGGAAAACCGCTGTTGCCCGCATTTACATGTCAGCAGGTAGCGGAGCCATCACGGTCAACGGAAAAGAACTCAATGCGTACTTCCCGACCGAAGTACTGCAAATTATCACTCGTCAGCCTTTCGCTACCGTGAAAGCCGATGCTACGTATGACGTAAAAGTCAACGTGCGCGGTGGTGGCGTAACGGGTCAGGCCGAAGCCACCCGCATGGCTATTTCTCGTGCGCTGGTAGAAGCCAACGCCGAATACCGCCCAGCCCTCAAGAAAGAAGGGTTCCTGACGCGGGATTCACGCATGGTAGAACGGAAGAAGCCAGGCCGTAAGAAAGCCCGCCGTAAGTTCCAGTTCTCGAAACGATAAAAAATGTTCAATGTCTAAAGTCCAATGTCCAAACGGTCCGCCGTCGTGGTTGCTTTGCTCCATAGCAGCGCAACTTTAAACGTTAGACTTGAAACATTAAACTCCCTTCTGTCCAGACTGCGCTTAGACGTTGCCGATGCGCGGTGCTGCGTACTCTCAATCATTTTTCATTTTTAGCTGAAAATGGCACAAGTAGAATATAAAGACCTCTTAGACGCCGGTGTGCACTTTGGCCACCTTACGCGCAAGTGGGACCCCCGGATGGCTCCGTATATCTTCATGGAGAAAAACGGCATCCATATTATTGACCTCAACAAAACCCTGGCCTCACTCGAAGAAGCGTCGAATGCGATCAAAGGCATTGTACGTTCTGGCCGGAAGGTAATGTTTGTGGCGACGAAGAAGCAAGCCCAGGAAATTGTAACGGAAGAAGCGAAACGGCTGAAAATGCCCTACGTGACTGACCGTTGGCTGGGTGGCATGATGACCAACTTCGCCACGATTCGCAAGTCGCTGAAGAAACTCCAGACGCTGGAAAAGATGCTCAAAGACGAAGTCCTCGTTAAGAACGTCGCCAAGCGGGAGCGCCTAACGCTGACGCGCGAAAAAGAAAAACTGGAGCGTGTATTAGGTGGTGTTGCCGACCTGACGCGTTTGCCTGCGGCCCTGTTCGTAGTCGACGTGAAGCGCGAGAACATTGCGGTGCTGGAAGCCATCCGGTTGGGTATCCCCGTGTTTGCCATGTGCGACACGAACTCAAACCCGAACCTGGTTGATTTTGCTATCCCGGCCAACGATGACGCCTACAAGTCGATTTCACTGATTACGCTTGCCATCGGTAAGGCCATCGAAGAAGGCCTCATGGAGCGGAAGCAGGATAAAGACAGTCAGGCAGCGCAGGAGGAAGAGGATGCCAAGCGTCAGGAAAACCAACGCCGGGCCGCCGCCGAAGGTGCTGACGAGCCAGCAGGAGCCGAAACGCCAGTAGCCGAAACCGTTCAGGTTGAGCCTTCTGCCGAAGTAGAAGCCCCCGCCGCAGACGCTACGCCCGTAGGCAACACCGATTAAGTTAGTTCTAACAGACAACAGACGATTTGACCGGATAGCCCGTAGCCACACCAACCCGGCTATGGGCTATTTTTTTAAGAAGTTCAATGTTACTGGTCTGATGGCTGAAGTTGTAGGCTTTCTGTGCAAAGCAACTTTGGACGTTAGACATTAAACTTTAGACCATAAACATGGCAGCAATTACCGCAGCAGACGTAAATAAACTCCGGCAGGAAACAGGTGCCGGCATGATGGATTGTAAAAAAGCCCTTGTTGAAGCCGATGGCGACTTCGACAGAGCGAAAGAAGTGCTTCGTAAGCATGGACAAAAAATTGCCGACAAGCGCGCCGACAACGCTACTGCCGAAGGCGTGGTGCTTGCTCATGTTAGCCCCGACGGCAAGATGGGTAAGGTCGTGGCCCTGGCCTGCGAAACCGAACCTGTATCGAAGGTGGCTGATTTTCAGAACCTAGCTATGGCCGTGTTGAGCAACGCCGTAGCCGACCATGTAACGAGCAAAGAAGCTTTGTTGGCAGAGGTACAAGCCGACGGTCGTCCTTTGCAGGATCATATCACCGACCTGATGGGTAAAATCGGTGAAAAAATAGACGTTGTTTCCTTCGAGACTGTTAGCGCCGACAAAGTCGTATCATACATTCACTCGAATGGCAAACTGGGTGTGCTGGTTGGTCTGGCGAACACCGGTAGCGCCGACGTAGCTGAAGTTGGTAAGGACGTGGCTATGCAGATTGCTGCGATGAAGCCCATTGCTCTTGACAAAGATGGCGTTGATGCCACCATCGTTCAGCGCGAAATTGAAGTAGGTAAAGAGCAAGCCCGCACCGAAGGCAAGCCTGAGGCCATGCTGGAGAAAATCGCGATGGGTAAGCTCAATAAGTTCTACAAAGACAACACGCTGCTGAACCAGGAGTTTGTGAAAGATAGCTCGATGACTATCGCCCAGTTGCTCGACAAGACCAGCAAAGGTCTGACGGTGTCAGCGTTCAAGCGTGTATCTATTGGATAAATAGAAACAAGGGGCGAGAAGATGAAACAAGAATCAGGAGGACATCAACAAGGCTAATGTCTTGTTTCTTGCCTCCTGATTCTTGTTTCATCTTCTCGCCCCTTGTTTCTCAGTTTTTTAGTGGCAAGCCCGACCAATCTGGTCGGGCTTTTTGCTTTTATTGCCGTTACTTTTCCTACCCTAACTTGTCATAGCAACGCCTATTATGAAACATTTATCAGATGAGGAGTTAGTGCGCCTGTATGTAAAAACACAGCGCAATCCTTATTTCGAAGCTCTGTATACCCGGTACTGCGATAAAGTGTATCGGAAATGCCTGTCGTTCACTAAAAATTCAGAGCGTGCTGAAGACTTCACGCATGACATTTTTATTCGTATTGCCACCAAGTTGAGTGGTTTCCGGGAGCAGGCTAAATTCTCGACATGGCTCTATTCAGTTACGTACAACTACTGCATGGACCAACTACGTAGCCCCCGGCAGAAAGAAGTTTATTCCGATGAACCCTACGAGGGCGTGGGTATGTATGATGACGATGACGCCGAAGTGGCTGAAATGGAGGCACAACGCCTAAACAAAGCCCTGGACTACCTCACGTCTGATGAACGGGGCCTGCTGATGATGAAGTACCAGGACGATATCAGCATCCGGGACATTGCCGAAGCGCAGAAAATCACGGAAAGCGCTGTGAAAATGCGGTTGATGCGGGCCAAAGAAAAGCTACGTAAACGGTATCTCGAAGCACTCATTTTTTGGGTGCTGGTGGGCATTAAAGCACTGACTGGTTTTAAATAATCACTTAACGGACAACTTCTCTAATCGTCATGGAAAACCCTTTCAAACAAATTGAGCCAGATGCGAATTGTCCGCCCCACCTTCGGGAGCAAATTGTGTCGGAAATAGATATGATCCGAAATGCCCTTACCGTCGTCGAGCTTTATACCGGCGACTTGTTCGGCGCCTTATCGGCTCTGTTAT
Organism: Fibrella rubiginis; assembly: GCF_017353185.1. Lineage (GTDB taxonomy): Bacteria > Bacteroidota > Bacteroidia > Cytophagales > Spirosomataceae > Fibrella > Fibrella rubiginis. The sequence goes on from NZ_JAFMYV010000007.1 coordinate 53,376, forward strand.
CTGATTCCTCAGAAACGCCACCAACCAATTCGTAACTCACCGCTAACCTGAAACTCACCGCAACTCATGAATCCACAGCTACCAAACATCACCCAAATTCTGATTAACACGTTCCAGACGCTCATTGCGCAGTTTATTTCATTTGTCCCCAAGTTGATTGGCGCTGTTGTAGTGCTGGGTATTGGCGTTTTGGTAGCCAAGCTGGTATCGGCCTTGGTGGGACGAGTGCTCAAACAGGCAGGCTTTGACCGGATTGGCGACAAGCTCAACGAGATCGATGTGATTCGGCAGTTACAGACCGAGATCAAGCTGAGCGAAATCGTTTCCAAAGTTCTCTACTATTTTATTCTGCTGGTTTTCATCACCGCCGCCACCGAAACCCTGGGGGTGGCCGCCATTACAGGTATGGTGACAGCCTTAGTCAACTTCATCCCTAAACTAATTGCGGCAGCCATTATGCTGCAGGTAGGGGTGCTTATTGCGGACGTGTTAAAGAAAGGTGTTATCAGCCTGTGCGCCTCGTTCAATATCGCGTCGGGGCGGTTGCTGGGCACAGTGGTGTTTGTGTTTATCCTGCTTATTACCATCATTTCAGCACTGGGGCAGGCGGGTATCAATACCGAACTGCTGGAATCGAGTTTCAACCTGCTCATTGGCGGTGTCATTTTCGCGTTTGCTGTAGGTTACGGCCTTGCCTCACGCGATGTGATGGCCAACTTGCTGTCGTCATTCTACACCAAGAATAAATTTAAAGAAGGTCAGCGTATACGGGTAGAGGGTATCACAGGCCAGATCATAAGTGTTGATGGCACCACACTGACTCTAAAAACGGGTGACTCAACTACCACTGTTCCCATGCAACTGCTTCAGACAAAGACAGTTGAGTTTTTGGATTAGATAGTATACAGTTGTAAGTTTCTGCCTTAGTACCGTACCCCTTCACCACTTGTACCCATGAAAAGAAACGTAGCAGTGGCCATTTTGGCCACGGGCTTCGCCTATGCGGCCTATGCCCAGGACCCTGCCACAACGCAGGTAACAACCAATTTTAAGGACACCGTTTCGGTGAAACCAGACACGACCTACTGGCAGAAATCAGTCACAGGCGGCATCAATTTCAATCAGGCCAGCTTCAGCAACTGGACCGGTGGGGGTGTTAATTCGGTGGCCATTGGCGGTATTCTGGCTGGTCGGGCTTTGTACGAAAAGGGTAAAACATCCTGGGACAATACCGCCGATTTGCAACTGGGTTTTATTACGCAGGGAGGCCGCACCCGGAAGGCGGCCGATCAACTCATCCTTATTTCGGTGGTGGGTCATAAAATTGCTCCGCACTGGGATTTGTTTGCGTCAGGCACGTTCAACACGTTTTTTGCGCCGGGTTATCGGTATGACAAGCTCCCCGCCGGTGCCGAAGACTTCAAAGTGTCGAATTTCTTTTCTCCTGCTCAACTGACGCTTGCCTGGGGCGTGGCCTACAAACCCAGCGATGAATTTTCGTTGCGTATCAGTCCGTTTGCGCCCCGATTTACCTTCCTGGCCGATGATGCCGTACGATTTCGCGAAGGCACGGGTGGTATTATCATCCCAGATAAAGGAGCTAAGGCGTATGGCGTAGAAGCTGGCAAATCAGTTCGGTCTGAGTGGTTGGCGTTGCAATTGCAGGCTGCTCTGAACAAAAAGCTGGGCGAAAATGTGAGTTTGACTGCTCGCTACCAACTCTATGCCAACTACGAAACGCTGGATGCCATTGACCACCGTGTCGATATTCTGCTCACTGCTAAGCTGAACCGTTACTTAAGTACAACTTTGGGTCTAATAGCTTTGTACGACAAAGATTTTTACGATGGTCTTCAACTGCAGCAATCATTAGGTATTGGTTTGATATATAATGCCAGTACGTTCAGAAAAAAATAAATTTTTCTTGCGGGCCTTTGGGAAATTCACTTAATTAGTACTACTTACCTCAGTTTTCTTAACCTCTTACAAAACTTACAAAACATCCGTAACATTATGTTGAAAGAATTTCGCACGTTTATTGCCCAGGGCAATGTGCTGGACCTGGCTGTTGGTGTCATCATCGGTGCAGCCTTTGGTAAGATTACAAGTTCGCTAGTCGATGACATCCTAAACCCAATAATTGGGTTGCTCTTGGGTGGTGTAGACTTTAGTCAAATGAAGATTGTGTTGAAAGAAGCTGTAGGCACGGCACCAGAGGTTGCTATCCGGTACGGTAATTTTCTGACCGTGGTTATTCAATTTGTACTTGTCGCTCTGGTGATATTCATGGTTGTGAAAGCAGCTAATCGGATGAAGAAATCGCAGCCTGAGCTCGTTGAGGCGTAACGTTTGCAAATCCAACCCACCTTTAAGCCCCGGTCAATAGCCGGGGCTTTTTTTGTTTTATGAATAGGGATGGCTTTCCCCACTTAGTCCGTTTTTTTGTAGGACGAAATGAATTCGGCACCAACAACAGCTATGCGATTAATCATTTTGGGTGGAGGAGAGTCGGGGGTGGGAGCGGCTTTGCTAGGGCAAGCTAAAGGATACGAAGTATTTTTATCAGACCGCAGTCTGCTAAAACCGGCTTACCGCGACACACTCTCTGCCGCAGGTATTGCTTTTGAAGAAGGTCAGCATACCGAGACACTAATTCTGAATGCGACTGAGGTTATAAAGAGCCCCGGTATTCCCGACACGGCGCCGCTGGTGGTGAAACTGCGGGCACAGGGTATACCCGTTATCTCGGAGTTGGAGTTCGCCGCGCGATACACACGGGCAAAACTGATTGGTATTACGGGTAGTAATGGCAAAACCACCACCACGTTGCTTACATACCATCTGCTGAAAACGGCGGGCCTGAACGTGGGATTGGCGGGCAACATTGGCGAGAGCTTTGCCAAGCAGGTTATAGAGGATAGGTTCGATTATTTCGTTCTGGAAATCAGTAGTTTCCAGCTTGACGGCATGTATTCCATGCGGTTAGATACCGCTGTTTTACTCAACATCACCCCTGATCATCTGGATCGGTATGGGTATGATTTTGGGCAGTATGTAGCCAGTAAATTCCGCATCACACAAAACCAGCGGCCACAGGATACCTTTGTCTATTTCCTCGAAAACAGTCCCACCGTGCAGGAAATGGCCAAAAACCCGCCCGTGGCTCAAGCATTACCCATTTCGCTGGAGACACCTGTTCCTGTGGGTGGTTATGCCATAAACGGGCAGCTTACAACCCATTTCGGTGATCAGACCTATACCGATACGTTGGCCGAACTGCCTTTGAAAGGCCCACACAATGCCCTCAACATGCTGGCGGCTGTTCTGGCAGCACAGTCGGTTGGGGCGTCGGCAAACGCAATCAGATCGGGTCTGCGTAGTTTTGAAAACGCTGCCCACCGCATGGAACCCGTAGCCACCATTGACGGTGTGCAGTTCATCAACGACTCGAAGGCAACCAACGTGGATTCGGTATTTTATGCCCTCTCCAGTATGAATGCACCAACGATCTGGATTGCAGGGGGGCAGGATAAAGGTAACGATTACAGTCAGTTAGATGGGGTAGTGGCGCAACACGTGAAGGCGCTGGTTTGCCTGGGCAAAGACAACCAAAAATTGATCGACTATTTTAGTGGTCGCATTGCCACTATTGCTGACACTCATTCGGTGCAGGAGGCCGTGCAACAGGCTATAGCATTAGCTCAACCTGGCGATGTAGTGCTTCTTTCTCCCGCCTGCGCCAGCTTCGACCTGTTCAGAAACTACGAAGACCGGGGGGAGCAGTTTAAAAAAACAGTAAACAGTATAGTGAATGCACAATGAATAATGTACAATGTACAATGTACAATGGCTTCGCATTTTGAATACGCCATGCAAAGCCATTGTACATTGTACATTGTACATTATTCATTGTGCATTAAAACCTCATCCCCATGACCCTCTCCATCCGCGAATTTGCCCGGGACAATCTGAAAGGCGACCGCCAAATCTGGTGGATCGTACTATTCTTGTCCATTCTTAGTGTGCTGGTGGTGTACAGCGCTACCGGAACCATCGCCTACCAGAAAATGGGTGGCAATACTGAGGCGTACCTGTTCAAACACGGGGCACTGGTGGTGCTAGGCCTGGGCTGCATGTTTCTGGCTCACCGGATCAACTACATCCACTATGCCCGCCTTTCCAAATTCGGACTGTATCTGTCCGTTCCGCTGCTAGTGTGGGCCTATTTTAAAGGCACCAACCTCAACGATGCCTCGCGCTGGATCACGATTCCAATCATCAACCAGACGTTTCAGCCGTCTGATCTGGCCAAGCTGGCACTAATCTCAAATCTGGCAGCTATGCTGGCCAAGCGCCAGCGTGTACCCTACGAGCCACAGGTGCTGGTGAACATGATTGGCTGGATCGGCTGCATCTGCGCCCTTATCGTGATCTCCAACACCTCCACTGCCTTGCTGCTGGGAATGACCTGTTTTTTGCTCATGTATATTGGTCGGGTGCCGCGTAATTATCTGGCGGGCATGGTGCTGTTCTGCATGGTCGTGGGTGGATTCGCCCTGGTGCTGGGACAGCGGTTCGAGACTGTTATTAGCCGGATAAACCATTTTCGAGACTCCGAAAGCATTCCTGACCAAGTTCGGGAATCATACATAGCCCTGGCTAACGGCGGCATAACGGGGCAGGGGCCGGGTAATAGTCACCAGCGCAATTTTTTGCCGCACCCCTATTCCGATTTCATCTTCGCGATCATTGTTGAAGAGTATGGACTGGTTGGAGGGGTGATCGTGCTGCTGGCTTATCTCTGGCTGCTTATGCGCGGTATGCGAGCGATCCAGAGTAGTACGAGGCCCTTCGGCGGGTTATTGTCGGCGGGCCTCACCTTCAGTATTGTCATTCAGGCGATGATCAACATGGCCGTAGCCGTTGGCCTGGTACCCGTTACGGGTCTACCGTTACCACTGGTCAGTATGGGTGGCACATCGTTGCTCTTTACGGGGGCTGCCATCGGTATTGTCCTGAGCGTGAGCCGCGATGAGGCAGACGAAAGCAAGCTTTGATTTACGATGTACGATTTACGACTTACGATTTATGGTCGTGCGTTAGTTAAATCGTAAGTCGTAAGTCGTAAATCGTACATCAGAACGTGAACGTAATCATATCCGGCGGTGGCACGGGGGGGCATATCTACCCGGCCATTGCCATTGCCAATGAGTTAAAACGCGTCGACCCAACGGTGAATATCCTGTTTGTAGGGGCCGAAGGGAAGATGGAAATGGAGAAAGTGCCCCGTGCAGGCTACCGTATCGAAGGCTTACCCGTGGTAGGTATCAAACGCGAACTCACGCTCGACAACCTGGCCTTTCCGTTTAAGCTGGGCCGTAGCCTGATGCGGGCGCGACAGATTGTCCGCGATTTTCGGCCCGACGTAGCGGTGGGTGTGGGCGGTTACGCCAGCGGACCAACCTTACTGGCGGCGGCACTACAGGGCGTACCCATTCTGATTCAGGAACAAAACTCCTACGCCGGCCTGACAAATAAGGTACTGTCGCGGTGGGCAAAACGCATCTGTGTGGCCTACCCCGGCATGGAAGCCTTTTTTGCGCCCGAAAAAATTCGCGTCACGGGAAACCCTGTGCGGAGCGACATTCAACTGGCCGATAGCCAAACTGAGGCTGGTAGGGCACAGTTTGGCCTAAATCCGGCTCAGCCTGCCGTCCTGGTTATTGGTGGTAGTCAGGGTGCCCGCACGATTAACGAAAGCATCGAAGCTGGATTAGTGCGTTTTGCCGAAGCCGGCATACAGGTGGTTTGGCAAACAGGCGCGGGCTTTATTGATCGAGCGCGGGCGGCGGTACAGCAGGCGGGTATCGCCAACGTGAAACCATACGATTTTATCTACGAGATGGACCGCGCCTATGCCGTAGCCGACGTAGTGGTGTCGCGGGCGGGAGCGCTCTCGGTCTCAGAACTATGCCTGGTGGGTCGTCCGGCTATCTTGGTGCCGTTTCCACAGGCGTCTGAAGATCATCAGACAAAAAACGCAATGGCGCTGGTTGACCATGAAGCTGCATTGTTGGTAGCCGACAGTGTTGCCCGCACAACATTAGTTGATCAGGTAATTAACTTATTGGCTGACAAGCAAAAAAAGCAAACCTTGAGTGATCATATTAAGTCGTTTGGAAAGCCTCAGGCTGCAAGGGATATTGTTGACGAAATTTTTAAATTAATTTCTGTCAGTAAAGAAGTATAATCCTTTGGTTGTAATGTAAATCACCGGCTTACATTTGTTAAATTATTTTCGTATATCACTTTGGCAACCGTAACGCTCTCTTCCATACGCAACGTTTATTTTTTGGGCATCGGCGGCATCGGCATGAGCGCATTGGCACGTTGGTTTCTGGTCAACGGCTATAGCGTAGCTGGCTACGATAAAACAGCAACCACACTCACTCAATCGCTGGCTGCCGAGGGGATGACCATTCATTATACGGAGGCTGTTGACCAGATTCCGGTGTCGTTCCGCGAAAACCCGGCCGACACGCTGGTGGTGTACACGCCTGCCGTACCCGTTCAGCACGCCGAATACGTTTACTTTTCCGAAAACGGCTTTACCATCCAGAAACGGTCGCAGGTGCTGGGCTTACTGGCAGGCCGCATGACAACCATTGGCGTGGCGGGTACGCACGGTAAAACAACGACCTCGTCGATGGTGGCGCATGTATTGCGTAATGCGGGTGTCAACTGCGCCGCGTTTTTGGGGGGTATCACCCAGAACTATGGTACTAATTTCTTGCTCAACGAGCCGGCCGATGACCTGTCGAAGGTGATCTGCGTGGTGGAAGCGGATGAATTTGACCGGTCGTTTCTAACGCTTTTTCCCGAATACGCCATCGTCACATCTACCGACGCTGACCACCTCGACATCTATGGCGACCACAACGCTGTGCTTGACTCGTTTCGGGCGTTTGTGGGGCAAATCCATGAAAGCGGTGTGCTGTTTCAGCGGGAAGGGCTGGGGCTGGATGGTGCTACCAGAGCTACCGTGCGCAATTATTCGCTCAAGTCGGGAGCCTACCATGCGGCTAATCTGCGCATCGAAGCGGCCCGGTTTGTTTTTGATCTGGTCTATCCGGGCGGCACCGTACCCGATATTCGGCTTATGATACCGGGGTTTCACAACGTCGAAAATGCCGTGGCGGCAGCTGCCGTGGCATTGAAAGTGGGGGTATCAGCCAAGGCTCTGCGCGACGGGCTCAATACCTACCGGGGCGTTCGCCGCCGGTTTGAGTATGTACTCGATACCGAGACCATGATCCTGATTGACGATTACGCTCACCACCCCGCCGAGGTCGACGCATTTTTAACGTCGGTCAAAGCCCTGTACCCAAATCGCGAGCTGACGGTCATTTTCCAACCGCACTTGTTCAGCCGAACCCGCGACTTTGCTGAGGGCTTCGCCCGAAGTCTGTCTTTGGCTGATCATGTGGTATTGCTGCCTATTTACCCGGCCCGTGAATCACCAATTGATGGCGTGACATCAGATTTGATTCTGCGTCATGTTAAATCAATATCAAAGCAAATAAGCACCAAAGAAGCCATCTCATCCGTTCTGCGGGATAAGAAGGCTACACTGGTAGTAACAGTGGGTGCCGGAGATATTGACCAACTGGTGCCGGTCCTTAAAAAGGATTTTGACACCAATGGATAAAATAATTAAACGGTCGACCGAGCTTATTTACAGATGTTTCCTACTTTTAGTAACCCGAAAAAGTGGCTTTGGAACGTGTTGGGTGCCGTAACCCTTTTTGGGCTTGTGGCGTTTACCGAACATCGCATCCGCCAATCGCACTGCGAAGCCATTATTGTTCGTCTCCGCGAGGCAGACGGGCAGCGGTTTCTAACGCGTAAGGATGTCACTGGTTTTCTGACAAATAATGGGGCAGACCCACTGGTAGGAAAACCATATGACGGTATTGATCTGGGGGCGTTGGAGCATCGGTTGGGGCGGTATAGTTTGGTCAAGCAAGCTCATCTGTCGCGTGATTTGGCGGGAAATCTGCTGGTTGACGTAACGCAGCCGCAGCCAGTAGGTCGGCTGATTGATGGAGAGGGGAGTGGCGCGGTTCGGTGGTTGGGTGGGCAGTATATCAGCGACGAAGGGCGTTTTTTTCCTTTGTCGATGAATTATTCGGCCCGAGTGCCCATCGTATCGGGTGATTGGTTTCGGCAACATCGTACGCTGGCAGATAAAGCCGGGCGCCCGTTGCTCGAATTATTGACATACATTCAGCAAGATGAGCTATGGAAGGCGCAAATTGCAGAAATTGACATAAACGGGGCTGGTGAGGTAACTCTCTGGCCGCAGGTAGGCAACTACCAGATTGAATTTGGCACGCCCGACGGGTTAGCCACCAAGTTTAAAAAAGTAAAACTGTTCTACACTCAAATAGCCCCCCGCCGTGGCTGGGACCGCTACCACCGGGTGAATGTGCAGTACCGTAACCAGTTAGTGTGTGAGTGATGACCCATCACCTTATGGATGACAAGATTGTGGTAGGACTCGACATTGGTAGCACCAAGGTGTGTGCCGTGGCGGGTCGGATGTCTCGAGGCAGCAACAACCAGCTCACGCTGGAAGTACTGGGCGTAAGCCGGGCTAGTTCAGAGGGGGTAACGAAAGGTAAGGTGATGAACATCACCCGAACGGTTGCCGCCATCAATCAGGCCATCGAAGAAGTGTCGAACCAGTCGAATGTGGATATCGGACTGGTCAACGTCAGTTTCAGCAACCACAATATCAATTCACAGAAGCAGCCAGGCAGCATTACTCGCCTTTCGCCCGGCGACGAAGTGACCCCTGCCGATATTGACCACCTCCTGCGCGATATGTACCGCACGCCCCAGTCGGCGGGTAAGGAAATCGTGCATGTGCTGCCTATGGACTTCACTGTCGATAGTGAAGCGGGGGTGGAAGATCCCGTTGGTCGCAATGGAGTGAAATTAGGTGCTGATTTTCAAATTATTACCACGCAGTCCGACGCAGCTGTCAATGTGCGCCGGTGTATTGAACGCACCGCCGGCCATCTGCAGCGTGATCAGGTACTGCTCTCGCCGCTGGCCTCAGCTATGGCGGTGCTCACGCCCGAAGAGCGGGAAGCAGGTGTGGCATTGGTCGACATCGGCGGCGGTACAACCGATCTGGCCATCTATTATCGCAATGTGCTGCGCCATGTGGCGGTCTTTCCCTGGGCGGGCAATAGCCTCACCAATGATATTCAGGAGGGCTGCAAAGTGCTGCCGCAACAGGCTGAAGTGCTGAAAACCAAGTTCGGCAATGCTAATCCAGGTACCTATCGCCTCAACGAAGTGGTGTCTGTACCTGGTTTACCTGGCCGACAGCCGAAAGATGTGTTGCTCAAAAACGTATCGATCATTATTGCTGAACGGCTGAAGGAAATTGCCGCGCTAGTACAGGCTGAAGTAATTCGGTCGGGCTACAAAGACAAGCTCCTGGGCGGCATCGTGCTCACGGGGGGGTCGGCCCTGATTGAAGGTATCGACGATATTTTCCAGAACGTCACCAGCATGGACGTGCGTGTAGGCTATCCTGAACAACTGGAACGCAATCTGCGCGCCGACCTGGTCAGCGACCCGGCTTTTGCTACGGCGGTTGGACTCGTGTGGGCAGGGTTCCGCAGCGTAGACGACCGGATTTCGTTTATCAGCGATCCCGGACAGTCATTTGGTACAACGGTTGCACCGGTTCGTCAGCCTGAGCCACAGCGGCCTGCCACCCGGACAAACAATAGCGGGCAGCCTGCCCAACGGCCTAAAGAAGAAGCTACAGCTACCAATGGAGCTAACAGCATTTTTGGTTGGATGAAGAAATTATTCAATCCTAACCTGGGCGATATAAACGAGACCTATAAAGAATAGATTCTGTGCCTGTTTAAATTAAATTACGCTTCGCTTACCCACCGCTTTTGCCAACAACGCGCCACCCATGAACTCTCGAACCCCGCTCCGAAATCAAGCTATGCTGGACCACGGTTTTACATATGAAATACCAGACAACAATGCACCCATCATTAAAGTGATCGGCGTGGGTGGCGGCGGCAGCAATGCCGTGCAACACATGGTGGCGATGGGTGTGAAAGATGTGGAATTTGCCATATGCAACACAGACCGGCAGGCACTGATGAGCAGCGATGTGAAAACCAAACTAAAACTCGGTACAGGCCTGGAAGGGGCGGGTATGGATGTAGAAGTAGGTCGCAAAGCTGCTCTGGAGAGCATCGACGAACTGCGCAACCTGCTGGGTGGCTCTATCAAGATGGTGTTTATTACGGCGGGTATGGGTGGTGGTACGGGTACCGGAGCTGCCCCTGTTGTGGCCGAAGTAGCGCGCGAACTGGGGCTGCTGACGGTTGCCGTGGTAACGGCTCCCTACAGATACGAAGGCATCGACAAACGGCGTCAGGCCACGGAAGGTATTGAGCAATTGAAAAAAAGCTGTGATACCGTACTGGTGGTTATGAATGATAAGCTGGCCGAGCTATACGGGAAGTTGAGCATTCGTAAAGCGTTTGCCCATGCCGACAACGTGCTTGCCACGGCCGTAAAAAGTATTGCCGAAGTGATTACCACACGTGGCGACGTGAACACCGACTTCATGGACGTGAAGAAGGTATTGCAAAACGCGGGGCCATCAGTAATGGGTGAGGCCGAATCTGAGGGTGAAAACCGGGCGCTTCAGGCTATCCAGGAAGCGCTGAATTCGCCGCTGCTTAATGACAGTGATATTCTGGGTGCCAAGCGAATCCTGCTCACCATCACGTCTAGTTCGGAACATGAAGCCACATTGGAAGAACAAACAATTATCTCGAACTACATTGTCGAGAAAATTGGTGAAGAAGCCCGTCTGTTTAAAATAGGTGCCATCTTCGATGATTCGCTGGAGGCAAAAATGCGTGTTACCATCATTGCCGCTGGCTTTGAGACGGCTGGTTTAGCCCCGGTGCAGCCTCTGATTGCCACTACGGTGGAAGACGAAGTCGATGATGAGGTGGCTGTTGCTGAGTCAGTAGAAGAAGCACCTGTTGAGACTAAAGTGCCCGAATTAGTGGCCGACGAAACCGGCGTTGGCACCCCTACCTTTACTCATAGTGGTGCCACGATGTTACCGCCCATGACGGGTCCTTTGGCCAACGGACTAGGTGGCAATGCAGGCTACACGGGTGTAAGTCTGAACCCCACCCGCCCCGATGATACAGAAGAAGTGAAGCAATTGGTCAACGATTTTTTGAGCAACCGCTTCACGGAAAGAGAACTGGAAGCGCCAGCCTTCAGCCGTCACCGTGTGGCCCTATATGAACTGCCACTAATACCTGACCACGAAGTAATTCGTGCCCGGTTGTTTGATTGATAGGACGGCTGTGATGGTCGGAACGGCTATACTGTAACTTGAACAGCCTGAACAAGCCTCCTTTGTTTCCCGATAGTTTAAACGCACCCTGGCCATACCGGCCAGGGTGACGTGTTTCCGGGCCTTTCCATGCCCCAACAACATGCGCTTGCCCGGCAGTTGGCTCAATTGTGCCGGTGGAAGAAACGGAGCGGTTGGTGCAGGATACGTACCACGAATGCCGCGTGGTAAGGCTGCTGATTTGAATGCTTTGCGAAGTTGGTAAACGCGATCAAGCAGCTCGATTAATTAACACCTTCGTATCTTTGCCGTCCGTTTGATTTGTTGGTTGGGTCAACGCCAACAGCAGCAAACGCCTAACCGTCAGATGCACCTTTATGTCCTGGTTCATACGAAAAGATAAGGGTATTCAGACCCCAACCGAGTTGAAGCGGGAGGCCCCCGATGGGTTGTGGTACCAGTGCCCAAGCTGCAAGCAGGTGATGCACACCCGTGAACATAAGCTCAACGCCTACACCTGCGTACATTGCAATTACCACGAAAAAATAGGTTCTGATGCCTATTTCTCGATCCTGTTCGATGATAATCAATTCACCGAACTCGACGAGAAAATGATGTCGGCAGACCCACTTTCATTTACCGATACCAAAAAATACCCTGACCGGGTGCGGGCCACGATTGGCAAAACCGGCCTGCGCGATGCAGTCCGCACGGCGCATGGGCCAATGGAGGAAACTGAAATCACGATTGCCTGTATGGATTTCAACTTTATTGGTGGCTCAATGGGGTCGGTGGTGGGTGAAAAAATTGCTCGTGCCATCGACTACGCCATTGCCAACAGAACCCCATTTCTGATGATCTCGCGGAGTGGCGGTGCCCGGATGATGGAGGCTGGCTTTTCGCTGATGCAGATGGCTAAAACATCGGCCAAGCTGGCGCGGCTGTCTGAAGCAGGCCTGCCTTATATATCACTTCTTACCGACCCAACTACCGGCGGCGTGACGGCTTCCTATGCTATGCTGGGCGATTTTAATATTGCCGAGCCGGGTGCCCTGATCGGATTTGCCGGACCGCGCGTAATCCGCGAAACCATCGGCAAAGACCTGCCGAAAGGTTTTCAGAGTGCCGAATTCGTGCTGGAACATGGTTTCCTCGACTTTATCGTTGACCGAAAAGACCTGAAAGACAAAGTGGCCTGCCTGTTGAAGCTGATTAAATAACATGCGCCTTGTCCGCCACCCGGTTTTGTGCAATTACTACGTCACGTACCGCTGCAATGCGTCGTGTGGGTTTTGTGACATCTGGGAGCGGCCCTCGCCCTATGTGACGCTGGAAAACGCGCGCGAAAACCTGCGCGACCTGAAGCGGCTTGGTGTGCGGGTAATCGATTTCACGGGCGGCGAACCGCTACTACACCGTCAACTGCCCGAATTGCTGGCTGAGGCGAAACGCCAGAAATTCATTACTACCCTCACCACCAACGGCTTGCTCTACCCAAAACAGGCCGATAGTCTGCGCGGTCTGGTGGACATGCTTCATTTTTCGCTCGATTCGCCCAACGCCGCTGAGCATGATGCAGGGCGTGGGGTACGTTGCTTCGACAAAGTGATGGAATCGATTGCCGTGGCGAAGCGCCTGGGCGAACGGCCCGATATTCTGTTTACCGTTTTCGAGCACAACATTGGTCAGATCGAGGCGATGTACGAACAAATCTGCCGCCTAAATGGCCTCGTGCTAATCCTGAACCCTGTTTTTGGTTATAACAGCGTCGATACGGGAGCCATTGCTGAAGGTGTTTCTCCTGAAAACCCACTCTCGGAAAGCGCATTGCAAGCATTGACGTACTGGGGAAAACAACCGGGCGTGTATCTCAATGATGGCTTTGTGCAACTTCGGCGTGATGGAGGAAACCACATTAATAGGCCGGTTTGCCGTGCGGGAAGCACCACCGTGGTTATTTCGCCGCAGAATGAACTAGTGCTGCCCTGCTACCACCTCGGTCTAAAAAACCTGCCCATCGACGGCCAACTCCACAACCTTTATCAAAGCGATGAGGTGCAGAAACTGGTTGCGTTGGAAGGTCGCCTGCCCGCCTGCGAAGGCTGTGTGATCAATTGTTACATGCAGCCCTCATTCGCCGTTGAACTGTCTAAATATTGGTGGAAAGCCCTGCCCAGTACCCTGAAATACAACTACATGAAGGGTACCTGGAAACAGCTTTTCTGACCTGTCTAACGGCGGACCGTCCGTTAAACAGGTCACTCTCTCACTACTTTTCGCGTTATCTGCTGCCCACCACTTTCGGCACGGATGAAATATAGACCGGCAGGCTGCGAGCTAAGATCTAGTTGAAAATGCTGTTGGTCAAGTAATTGACTTTTTTCAATGCGCTGATGCATCCGTCCCTGATTATCCAGCACACTGAAAACGGCTGGAAGCCCAAGTCGATTTTGCAACGATACGTGCACCAGGCCCCCCACGCTGGGATTGGGCGAGAGTGTGAGCTGTAGCTCATTTGGGGCGGCATCATCAACGGCGGTGAGTACCCCAACATAGGCTGGTTCATAGGGAGGTGGGGTTATAATTGCAAATTGCACCAGGTTTGTCTACCACGGTCAATGTCAATTCCTGAAGGGTTTCGCTAATCAGTTGCCCATTGCGCCATTCCGAGACCACTAATGCCACCGAATACCGCCCCAATGCACCCGGTACGTCCCAGGTAAGCAAACCTGTTTTTGCGTTAAGCCGGAAGATACCGGTATGCAGTACATCATTAGGAAACTGGTAATTGCTTAACGCTGAAAAACTAGTGCAAAAAGTATTTAGAGTAACGTTCGGATCACTACTAGTCATCGGCAACGCGAGGGAATATGTGAGACTATCACCCTCAGCATCACTGGCATTTAGTGGCAGCGATAGACGTTGATTACGAGCTATCAGCAAATTCTCTGTCGGTGTAAACAGCGTGGGCGTCTGATTGCTTATGCCGATTTGCACAGTTGTTTGTAAAGAGAAATTCTCCCCCACGGCTCCATAACCAATATTTAACATGAAGTCGCTTCGGGATATAGCAGTGGCTCTGATCGTATAAACCCCTGGCCCGCTAAACGTAAATGTTGTTGTATACTGATTGATAGTGACAGCTTTATCATCTGTTTGTGTGATGGAACCACGATTAACCGTAACCATACCAGTACCCCCGCCTATGCAAATAGCAACGCTTGAAGCTTCATCTCCAGCAGAACCGCCACTACGACCATTATAATACATGATTACGGTAATCAGACAGGTGTTTTTGTTTCCAGCAACAGGCGTTGCCCGGATGTAGCCACCCATGATGTGAGTGGCGAAGACCGCTGGAGAGCCAAGCAGCACAAGCAGGAGGCAGTAAAGAGGGCGCATGGAGAGTTTTGGAATAGACGTTGACGGATTTTGTAACCCTATAACTTACTGATCCTCAGTTTACGTATACAGCCTGGATAGATATTAATTACCCGGCCTGCTGCTTCGTGCATTTTGCAGTAGGTTTGGTATATGATTACCCTCTTTCGCTTCCTGCTCACGCTGGAATTGCTGCTCATGCTACAATCCCCCGTTCGGGCGCAGCCGTTGCCGGTTTCACCTGCTGAGCCGGGCATCAATCAGGGGCGGTTTATTGGGGTAGTGGCAGGTACGGCGGCATTCTATACCGTTACGCTGCTGCTACTTCGCAAGCAGTGGTATAAGAAGAAACTACCTTTCCACACCTTCAACGACAACCGCGAATGGCTACAGATGGACAAGGTGGGCCACGTCGCCACGGCCTATTGCATGAGCCGGGGTGGCTACGAACTGATGCGCTGGAGCGGCGTAAACGAGCGGGCCAGCATCCTGACCGGGGGGCTACTAGCGCTATTGTTCCAGACGACCCTGGAAGTCTACGACGGCCACGCCGAGGGCTGGGGTTTTTCCAAAGGCGACATGGTGGCCAATGTGGCGGGTACAGCCCTGTTTATGGGGCAGCAGTTCGGGGCTGGGCAGCAGGTGGTGAGCCTGAAATATGGTTTTCGCAAAACGATTTTTCCGCCCTACCGCCCCAACTTACTTGGCAAAACCACCGGTCAGCAGATGCTGAAAGATTATAACGGTCAGCAATATTGGCTGTCGGTCAATCTGGCGTCGGCGTTGCCCGTGGGACCCGACTTTCCGCGTTGGCTGAACCTGGACGTGGGCTACAGCGGTAGCGGGATGACCGGCGGACATGAAAATCCACCGATGATTAATTCTGAGGGTAAGCCGTTGGTATTCAAACGATTCAGACAATTTTTTCTGTCGCCCGATGTTGATTTGTCACGAATAAATCAGCCCGATCCGTTACATCCATTGCCCTGGCAGCGCTTTGTGGGTACGGTGCAATTTTTCAAAATTGCTGCTCCTTCGCTGGAATATAACCCCGTCAACGGTTTGCGTTTTCACCCGCTCTTACTGCCGAAAGAGTAAGAACCACAATTTGCTATGACCATCCTACGCACAACGTCTGAAAACGCTGATTTCCAATTCCTTGTCAGCAAGCTAGATGCTTGCCTGGCCGAAATAAACGGTAGTGACCATGCCTTTTATAATCAGTTCAACAGCATTGCTGCTCTGCAACACGTGGTAGTAGCCTATGATGATGGCATACCAGTTGGTTGTGGTGGCTTGAAACAGGTTGATCATGAATCGGTTGAGATCAAGCGGATGTACGTCGACCCGGCGCAGCGGGATAGGGGCGTTGGTGGCGCTGTGCTGGCAGCACTGGAAGCCTGGACACTGGAACTAGGCTTTCGGGCGTGTGTGCTGGAAACGAGTGTGAAGCTGCCCGCTGCCGTACACCTGTATTGTAAACACGGCTATGAGCGTACACCCAACTACGGACAGTACGTCGACATGCCCGACAGCGTTTGTTTTCGAAAAAATCTGACAGCCTAATCATGCTCTATACTGCCAACCAAACCACCGACCTGCTTACCCGGCCCCTGCGCTATCTGCTGGTGGAACAGACCAACCACGTGTTGACGCTTACCCTGAACCGGCCTGAAAAAAAGAACGCGCTCAACCCCACATTGCTCAATGAACTAGCTTTTGCACTGGCCTACGCTCACTTCTCGGCTGACGTTTGGGTGGTGGTGCTGGCGGCGGCGGGTGATACGTTTTGCGCAGGAATGGACTTGAAAGCATTAAGCAGTGGCACCACCGAACCCGAAACGGTACCTCCGCCAAGTGGTCCCGTGCGGCTGGCCGAACTGGTGGCGGGACTGCATAAACCCTGCGTTGCGCGGGTACAGGGGCCGGTCTACGCGGGCGGCTTTTTGCTGGTGGGTACGGCTACCTACGCCGTAGTAGCCGAGGGGGCCACGTTCGCCCTGCCCGAAGTGAAGCGCGGCCTGTTTCCGTTTCAGGTGCTGGCCGTATTGCTCGACCTGATGCCCGCCCGGCAAGCCCTTGACCTGTGCCTGCGGGGACGTACCCTCAGCGCCGCCGATGCCCTGGCCGTGGGGCTGGCCACGCAGGTGGTGCCAATGGCCGACATTGACCAATCGGTAGCGGCTCTTGTAAGCGATTTAACCGCCGTTTCGCCCACCGCATTACGGTTTGGTTTGCGGGCCTTCCAGCAACTGAAAACGCTGCCCAGCAACCAGCAACAGGCTTTTTTGCACGAGCAATTCGGGCAGATTCAGCAGACAGCCGACGCCCGCGAAGGCATGGCGGCGTTTCTGGAAAAACGTTCGCCAACCTGGCAGAATCGGTAAGTCCGAGGCCACTATTTTTGCCGTTTCGCTGTTAAGAAACTAGTTATTCGGCCTCTTCTTTATGCAAAACATTATTCACCTCCTGCCCGATTCCATTGCCAACCAGATTGCCGCCGGCGAGGTTGTTCAGCGGCCTGCGTCGGTGGTGAAGGAACTGCTCGAAAACGCGGTCGATGCGGGGGCTACGTCAGTGCAACTGGTGGTGCGGGAGGCGGGCCGGACGTTGATTCAGGTGATCGACGATGGCAAGGGCATGACCGAAACCGACGCCCGGATGAGCTTTGAGCGGCATGCCACATCTAAAATTCGCACGTCCGACGATCTGTTTAAAATTCGCACCATGGGCTTCCGGGGCGAGGCGCTCGCGTCGATTGCAGCGGTGGCCCAGGTAGAGATGCGCACACGAAAAGCCGACGACGAAGTGGGGACGCTTATTCGGATTGAAGGGTCAGATATTAAGGCGCAGGAGTCGGTATCATGTTTGCCGGGGACTAATATTCTGGTTAAGAACCTGTTTTTCAATGTGCCCGCCCGGCGTAATTTCCTGAAGTCGAATTCGGTCGAGATGCGCCACATCATTGATGAGTTTCAGCGGGTAGCGCTGGCTAATTCGGAGGTGACGTTTTCGCTGTTTCACAATGACCAGGAGGTGTTCAACCTGCCGGGGGGGAAACTCAGTCGCCGCATTGTCGACATGTTTGGTAAGGCATACCGCGAACAACTCGCTGCCTGCGACGAAGAAACGCCCTACGTATCGGTGCATGGGTTTATTGGTAAGCCTGAATCGGCCCGGAAAACGCGGAATGAGCAGTTTTTCTTTGTCAACAACCGGTTTATCAAACATAATTACCTCCACCATGCTGTGGTGGGGGCCTACGAAGGCACCATTCCCGAAGGCCACCACCCGTTCTACGTCCTGTTTATCGACATCGACCCGTCGCACATCGACATCAACATTCACCCAACTAAAACAGAGATTAAGTTCGACGATGAGCGGTCGGTGTATGCCATCGTGATGGCGGCCGTACGCAAGGCCATGGGCATCTATAATTTGTCCCCCTCGCTCGATTTTGAGTCGGACGTGAATTTTCTGGATGGAGGTGGAGCGGCCATTGCCAAACAGTTTGAGCCTGGTGGTAAGCATTCGGCCACGGCTAAAAACGGGGGCGGGTCGTCGGTGCCCCGGCCCATCACACCCTCGTGGGCGCAGCCCGCGCCAGCCGATCGCGCACCCGCCGCAAAACCCGCGCCCCCCGCCCGCCCGCAACAACCGTCTCCGCAAAACTGGCAGGCTATGTTTGACGGTGCCGCCCGCCCCGCCACCGCCAGATCGCGTCCTGAAAAACCCGTTGGCGATGACGTAAACTGGCTTGACGACCGTCCCGTACCTATGCCCGATGCGCCAGTAGATGTCCCTGCCGATGCTACGCCGGTAGCGGCGAATATACCAGTTGCTGAACCGGCCACATCCGCCGAACCACCCGTGACTATGGGCAGCCGGGCCAACCGTATGGGGCAGTCCGGAACCGTTGAGGCGATGCCGGGCGAAGCAGAAACTGCTGTTATTCAGGTTCAGAACCGGTTTCTGGTCACCACCGTGAAATCGGGCCTGTTGCTCATCGACCAGCGGGGGGCCTACGAACGCATCCTGTACGATCAGTTTCATACGGCGTTGACTAAGCACGGCGGTTCGTCGCAGCAGGTCCTTTTTCCGAAGACCGTTACCGTTTCGGCGGTCGATTACCAGGTGGCCCTCGACCTGCGCACGGAGCTGGAAAGCGTGGGCTTTCAGTTCGACGAGTTGGGTGCCAATACGTTTGTGATCCGGGGTATACCCGCCCAAATCGCCGACGAATCGGGCCGACGGGCGGGTGAAGAAGAACTGTTTGCCAACTTGCTGGCGCAACTGCGCGCAGACACCGGTAAGCTGAAACTGGACCGGTCTGAGGCATTGGCCCGGTCATTGGCGCGGCGTTCAGCGAGTCGTTACGTCAAATTTTTAAGCCCGTCAGAGCGTCGTGCTTTGGTAGATCAGTTGTTTGCGTCGGCTAATCCGAGCTACACACCGGGGGGCGAGGCCATCACATCAGTGGTGTCGCTTGATAAACTGTCGGGACTATTTAAAGCGTAAGTTGTTACCCCTACTACAGCGCCTCGTCAGGATAGACGAGTAATCCGTCTAATTGCTTTTTCTGCGTCTGGTCTGCCCCATCTATGTTCAATTTCACCCCTGTTGTCCGCCTGTTGCTGTTTGCCAATGTCATCATTTTCTTAATTACCTCGTCGGCAGGTGATTGGGTGGTTGACCGCTTCGGGCTGCACTCGGTGTTGTCGAATCTGTTCAACCCTATCCAATTGATTACGCACATGTTTATGCATGGGAGCTGGGGGCACATTTTCAGCAACATGATTGGCCTGATCGTGTTTGGGCCTATGCTGGAGCGCGTGTGGGGTGGACCCCGTTTTTTTCTGTTCTACATGCTCACGGGCCTGGGCGCAGCAGCATTGTATCTGGGAGTGAACTACTATGAAACGGCTTCAATGGTCGATGCTTACCATTTATACGCCGTTCATCCAACCAACAGCGAGTTTGTAGGGTTTATCAGTGAGTACGCCAGTTCAGTTTACGATAATATTGCGCCGTTTATCCAGAAATTTGATGCCGACCCGACCAATCCTGCGTATATTAAGCAAGGGCAGGCGTTCTTAGAGGCAATGGTGTCGCGGCAGGTTGATACACCTATGGTGGGGGCTTCAGGGGCAATTTTTGGGGTAATTATGGCGTTTGGCCTATTGTTCCCCAACACCGAGTTGATCTTGCTTTTCCCGCCAATTCCGATCAAGGCAAAATATTTAGTACTGTTCTATGGTGCCTACGAAGTGTATTCGGGCATCTACCAGGCGCAGTCTGACAACGTTGCTCACTTTGCCCACATCGGCGGAATGTTATTTGCGTACATACTGGTAAAACTTTGGGGGTCTCAACGAAAAACATTCTATTGATGTATGAGCGGATTATTAGACGATTTCCGGTCTGAATTCAGAAAGCCCAACAACACGTTGGTGCAGTTGATTTTAGTGAACACGGTAGTGTTTCTGACCGTAGTGTTGATTAAGGTTTTTGCCCAGGTATCGGGCAATTTACAAGTATCGCAGTGGGTCATGAATCAACTGCAGATGCCTTGGTCTCCGGGCGCTTTGGCCCGTAAACCGTGGACAGTAATCACCTATGCCTTCACCCATGTAGAGCCATTCCATATTCTGTTCAATATGCTGTTCCTGTATTATTTCGGGCGGCTTATTGAAGAGTATCTGGGTAGTCGGCGACTGGTTGGGCTGTATCTGCTCGGTGCCCTGGGTGGTGGGCTGTGCTATGCCATTTGCTACAACCTGATTCCTTATTTTTCAGTACCCGTGGGCACCCAATCGTTGCTGGGCGCATCAGGTGCAGCATTAGCCGTGGCTGTCGGGGCGGCCACACTGTTGCCCAACTACACGTTCCACATGCTGTTTATTGGGCCCGTCCGCATTAAATATATCGTGTTGTTTTTTGTGGTACTATCGTTTTTCAACAGCACCGGCGAAAACGCGGGCGGTAACATCGCCCACCTGGGCGGGGCAATGGTAGGCTTTTGCTATATCAAACTTCTCCAGAACGGCAGCGACATTGGTCGACCTATCTACTGGGTGATGGATGCCTGGAGCAACATGCTCCGGCCTAAGCCCCCGGTAAAAGTGTCGCAGCGGCAACGCAGCACCCAAACGGCTGCCAGTGCCTATGCCACTGCCGGTAGCCCCGGCCCCTCTGTGTCAATTCCTGACCAGGATGAAATAGACGCTATTCTTGACAAAATTGGCCGTTCCGGTTACGAGAGCCTCACCCGCGAAGAGAAACAGAAACTGTTCCGGGCGAGCCAGAAGAGTTGATTTGATTGATTTACAATAGCCGACTTACGACTTACGATCTGGGCTGTCGCTAGCGCACGTTTGCTCTGGCGACAGCCCAGATCGTAAGTCGTAGTTCGGCTATCGTAAATCTATTCCTCCACCCGCCGCCGCGAAGCTTTCACGTCGCCGCGGCGTTTTTTTGTATCCATGCGTTCGGCCTGGGCGGCTTTGCTTGGTTTGGTGGCACGGCGGGGTTTTTGTACCTCAAATGACCTGGCAATAAGTCGGTCAAATTTCTTGATAACCTTCTCTTTGTTAGCCAGTTGCGTGCGCTCTGTCTGGTGTGTCAATACCAGCTCGCCTTCGGTAGTGAGTTTGTTGGCCAGTTTTTCGGTTAGGGTGGCGCGCTCTTCGTCGGTGAGGAGCGCAGAGTCGCGCACCGAAAACCGGAGTTCAGCTTTAGTGGCTACTTTGTTTACGTTCTGCCCACCCGCGCCACCACTTCGGGCAAACTGAAAACGCAGGTCTGGGTGTAGGGTTGTTGGGTTCATGGAACTACAGATTGAAAACAGTAAACCGAAAACTACTCCTGGTCGGCCTTACGGTCAGCGCGAATCTCGGGGAGGGTGTCGGGATCGATCAGGCCAAGCACGGCAGCATGCTCAGCGGCCGCAACCGTGTTGGGCACCAGCAGCATGGGCACATTGTCATTAGCGGCGGTCTGAATCAGGTGTTGTACGGCCTCATCGCGGTCGGCCTCGCGCGATACGTCACGGATGTAGGCTACCACGATCCTGCCGGGGTTATCGCGGATGATGTCGGCGTAGATTTCGGGGTCCTGCTGCCCGCTATCGCCCAGGAGAATAAATCTCAGGTCGGGGTTTACGTCCATTACTTTCCTGATCATGGCCAGCTTATGCAGGTGATGCCCTTCTTTCGAGATCATGCTGGCGTTTATATCCAGGTCGCGCAACAGGATAGGGCCTTTCGGAATGCCCTGAATGCGGAAGAAGTCGATCAGGAGGTCATACAAGTTCCAGGGGCTGCTCGATACAAAATAGATAGGGTTAAACAACGTGGTCACTGCGCCACCCTGTAATGCCCGGTAGAACGCGGCGACCCCGGCAAAAGGTAAGCGCGTGAAGGCGTTTTCCAGAAACGTGAGCCTCAGCGTTTGCCACAGGCTGGTAGCCCCCGTCACCAGCACCGTGTCGTCAATGTCAGAAATAACACCAAACTGACTATAGGCCGGAGCAATCATCAGTTGCCCGTCTTTCACTACCTCGCGGCCTTGTCCCGACCCCGACTTGCCTTCGTAACCTTCTGGCTGCAGAACGCCTTCCAGCGCATACCGAACCGGAAACCAGGCCCGTCCGGTGGGCAGTTCAATGGCCGGGTCGATAGTGATGTCGAAATAGCCCTCATCATTAGTTACGGTGCGGAAAACCTGCCCAAACGCCTCAATGCGGACGGTGATGCCGTCTACTTCGCTGGTCAGAAACCGACTGACAGAGGCCGACAGGTTATCCCAGAACGGAGCCTGATCAGCAGGAGACACAAGTTCGTTCTGGCGCAGCACCCGCCCGGTGAGCCATACCGCCCTGGGTGAGCCGAAGCCACGGTAATAGATGATCTGATACGGTTTCATGCTGGTGATAGCCCCGCCTAACACAAAAATTCCTGACTCTGTCAGGAATTAGGGTACGGACAAAAATGGTTTCTTTCTTATCGCTTTACACGGAGGGGATCAGTTATAGCCATCCTAAGCAGATAACTCAGGCTGAATCTCATTTGTCGAATTGCCTGACGTACGCGTGTTATCTCATTCATTGGTAGCAAAGGTAGATGTTGGTCAGATAGCGAATACAAAACTAGGTAGCGTGGCACCTATATCGTTTAAACGGTTTATGAAGCGGGCGTTTGGTTTAACGAGCGGTTAGAAGTGCCTGGTAATATACACCACATGCGCTGTTTATGATAAACATTTCATGTGTAGAACATATGACTACTTAGCTGACAAATAGTTTCTGAATGAATAATAATTATATCCATTGGCCAGTGGCACCGACATAATCGCTCCACTCATCAATGTCAGTGAGGGTTTCTAAACGGCTATACGTGAGCTGGTTGCGTTGAAGCGCTAGTTCTGTTTCCGCCAAAAGATTAGGCTGGCTCCAGGGCATATTGGCAAACAGGTCGGTATGCAACTGCTTCATACCCAATAGGTAATAACCACCGTCGGTGGCCGGGCCAATCACTACGTCGGCGGTGTCGAGGGCGGCAAAGGCTTGTGTCAGATGGGTCTGAGTGAGGGCCAGGCAATCGCTACCAATGAGGACTACCCGCTCTGCATTGGTGGCAAACTGGTCCTGAAAGGCCTGCTGCATGCGCTGACCCAGATCGTTGCCTGTTTGCTGCACTTTGCGGTAACCACTCCAGCCATCATTAGGATTGACAAAGTCAGCATAATAGACCACTTTTTCCCAGGGGCTGTAGCGCGTAATCTGTTGTGTGTACTGCACCAGATGACGATATACCTGCGTTGCCTTTTCGACTCCGACTGTTTTGGCAATGCGCGTTTTAACGGTGCCTGGGATCGGATTTTTCACGAAAATGACCAGACGATGGCTTGGCATACGATCTTTACTTTTGACTTTTGATTTAAATAAGCTATGTCCAAGCAAATTGTTTACACCGAACAGGCTCCTGCAGCCATTGGTCCCTACAGTCAGGCTGTGAAGATGAATGGTATCCTGTATGTATCAGGTCAAATAGCCACCGAACTAGCAGCACAAGGCGATATTCGTGCCGAAACGCAACAGGTAATGAAAAATATCGGAGCAATCCTACGCGCTGCCGACATGGACTATGCCAACGTGCTGAAGGCCACCATCTTTGTGAAGGATCTCAACAATTTTGTGGCAATCAATGAGGTGTATGGCAGCTTCTTCACTACCGACTATCCCGCCCGGGAAACTGTCGAAGTAGCTCGCCTGCCCAGAGGCGTCAACGTCGAGATTTCGGTGATTGCGATGTAAACTACAATCTGACAGGTAACTTAACCCCTGGTCTGTTCAGCAAGTAGCGGGACAAATCGAGGGAAAGGTTACAGTAGACAAGCTCAACGGCCTATCTTTCCGGTTACAAGTACCTGCATCGCAATTGTGCAGGTCTGACTAGTTATTGCCTGCATGCACACACCTGTCCATATCTTGGTTATTGAGGATGAGGCTGTTTTGGCTATGACCCTCAGCGACAAGTTAGAAGCCGAAGGGTATACCGTAATAGGAATAGCCAACAACGGTGCCAAGGCCCTCAGCCTGTTTACGGCCAACTCTGTCGACTTGGTTCTGTCAGACATTCAGATAAAAGGCCCGTGGGATGGAATAGAAACCGTTCGCCAGCTTGTGCAGCAACGACCCGTACCGGTGATCTACCTCACAGCCTACGCCGACAGCGACACCATAACCCGCGCTAAGCAGACATACCCTGCGGCTTATCTGGCCAAGCCATTCGATATCAGTAGCTTAAGGCTTGCTATTGACCTGGCGATTCACAATTTTGTTCAGCGCCTAAACGCCGATCTGCCCACAACTAAAACGATCAATGGCCAACATGACGTTGCTGACCGCGACCCCGCGCGTGATCCCATTTTGCAGGTAAACGACCAGCTATTTTTAAAGCAGGGTTATCAGTTCGTAAAGGTTAATCTAGTTGATATCGTGCTGCTCGAGGCCGATAATATTTATACTACGTTTGTAACATCTACCCGCAAATATGCCCTGCGCTTGCCCCTGACGTCGGTTTTAGAAAAGCTGCCCGCCAAACGATTTGTGCGGGTGCATCGATCATATGCCGTCAACGTAAGCCAGGTCGACACCTTCAGCGATCATGAGGTAACCCTGGGCAAATACAGTGTGCCTATGAGCAAAAACTTCAAAGACGAGTTTATCCACCGGTTGCGGGCGTCGTAAAGGGGGTTTCAGGTCTAGGGTCTACTGGCTAAAGCCGGCTTCGTGCTCAGCTTATACTAGTGCGCGAAGCTGGCTTTAGCCAGTAGACCCTAGACCTGAAACCCCCTTGCCTTTCGTATTTTTGCGGGTTCGTTTTTGACACCATACTATGTCTGACTTAGTCCGCGACGTCCGCGTCCGTTTTGCCCCTAGCCCTACCGGCCCGCTTCACATTGGCGGTGTACGCACGGCACTATATAATTACCTGTTCGCCCGGAAGATGGGCGGGAAAATGCTTCTTCGCATTGAAGATACTGACCAAAATCGGTTTGTGCCGGGCGCTGAAGCCTACATCATCGAAGCCCTAAACTGGGTGGGTATCCAGATCGACGAGGGCCAAACCGCCAATGGACCATCGGGTCCGGATGCGCCCTACCGGCAGTCTGAACGGCGCGACATCTACCAGCGCGAGGCCCTGCGTCTGGTTGAAGAAGGCAAAGCTTATTACGCGTTCGACACCGCCGATGAACTCGATGCGATGCGCAAACGGCTGGAAGAAGCCAACGCGCCAGCTGCCCAGTACAATGCCATCACCCGTATGCAGATGCGCAATGCCCTCACTATGTCTGCTGCCGATGTGAAGGCCCGCATTGACGGAGGTGAGCCACATGTGATTCGGCTGAAAACGCCTCGTAAAGAAGAAGTTAGGCTCAACGACATTGTGCGCGGCTGGGTCAACGTACATTCATCGGCTATTGATGACAAGGTGTTGCTGAAGTCTGACGGCTTGCCCACGTATCACCTTGCCAACGTGGTCGATGACCATCTGATGAATATCTCGCATGTGATCCGGGGCGAAGAATGGTTGCCCTCGGCTCCGCTGCACGTGTTGCTATACCGGTACCTGGGCTGGGAAGCTACGATGCCGCAGTTTGCTCACC
Organism: Fibrella rubiginis; assembly: GCF_017353185.1. Taxonomy (GTDB): domain Bacteria; phylum Bacteroidota; class Bacteroidia; order Cytophagales; family Spirosomataceae; genus Fibrella; species Fibrella rubiginis. Next base: position 79,351 of record NZ_JAFMYV010000007.1, read on the forward strand.
TGCCCCTGCTGCTGAAACCCGAGGGCAACGGCAAGCTCAGCAAGCGCGATGCAGACTTGGGTGGTTTCCCCATTTTCCCACTGCAATGGACCGACCCATTTAGTGGTACTGTGGCGCGGGGCTTTCGCGAAGATGGCTACCTGCCCGAAGCGCTGGTCAATTTTCTCTCCTTGTTGGGCTGGAACCCTGGCACTGAGCAGGAATTATTCAGTATGAATGAGTTGATTGAGGCATTTGACCTGGAGAAAATCCACAAAGGTGGCGCTCGTTTCGACATTGAAAAGGCCCGGTGGTTCAATCATCAATACCTGCGCCAACGTTCTAATGCCGAACTCGCTCCGGCCGTTCAGGTACAGGCGCAGGCCGCCGGACTCGACTGTTCGCCCGAAAAGGCAGAGCAGGTGGTGGCCTTATTGAAAGAACGGGTCAACTTCGCTCATGACATTTTCCCTGAAGCGCACACAATCTTCTACGCCCCCGAAGCCTATGATGAAACGATCCGCGCCGCCAAATGGAACGACGATGCCCGTCGTGCTGTAACCGTCTTCCGCGACGCCCTGCTAACCTACAATGGGCCTTTTGAAGCCGATGCCATTAAACACCTGCTGTCTGACACGCTCATGCAGGCGGGCATTAAGCAAGGCAAAGTCATGCAGGCAATGCGTCTGGCGCTCACCGGCTCCGGCGTTGGCCCCGACCTGATGCTGACTATGCAAATTGTGGGTAAGGAAGGGGTAGTGGCCAGACTGGAGAACGCGCTGGATAAACTGTAGTCTGGATTATCAGGTTTACTGCAAATGAATGTATTGTCTGTGCAGTCTGCGGTTTTAACCCTGGGCTGAAACAACGCTAATCAACTTCCAGACATCACCTTATGGCTAAGAAAAAACCACTCCCCAACCCCGACGAGCCAGAAAAGCCACGGGTGCATAAAGAACTTGAAGGCTTTAATATCGAAATCAACTCGTTTGGCGAAATCGTCACGAGTTTTGAGATCGATAAGATCAACCAGTTCCTTAACCGAACCGTAGATGATAAAAAACTACGGCACCGCGACGACCTCAAGGCACTGAAAGGTGAAGCTCCTGACACTGACGAAGACCCGGACGCGGAAACCGACGACGATCCAGAAAAATTGTTCGACGACACCGACGATATTTTGCCCGACGAGGGCAAGTAAAAAGGGCAGTTTAGAGTCTAAAGTCCAATATCTACTGATGCAGTGCATCAGTAGATATTGGACTTTAGACTGTCTCCCCGCGCCGTTTATCCAATTTCTTTGCCGCTAAATTGCCCAATCCAATAGCTTTCGTGCTATAACCAATTCACGAGCGGAGTATGACTTCTCACGAGATAGACTACAAGATTATTGGCGAAGACATTCAGGTTGTTGAGATCGAACTGGACCCCAACGAGACTGTGATTGCCGAAGCGGGCGCAATGCTGTTTATGGAGGATGGCATTGTGTTTGAAACAAAAATGGGCGACGGCTCGCAGGCATCAGGCAGTTTCCTGGGAAAACTGATGCAGGCTGGTTCACGCCTGGTTATGGGCGAATCGCTATTTATGACCCACTTCACCAACCGGGGCGTTGGCAAGCGGAAACTAGCCTTCGCAGCTCCCTATCCGGGCACGGTCATGCCCATCAACCTGGCCAACATTTATCAGAATACGCTGATTGTGCAGAAAGATGCTTTTCTATGCGCAGCGTTGGGTACCAAACTCAGTATCCATTTCAACCAGAAACTGGGTGCAGGCCTGTTTGGCGGTGAAGGGTTCATCCTCGAAAAAGTGCAGGGCGACGGCATGGCGTTTATTCATGCCGGCGGCGTGGTAATCAAACGACAACTCAACAACGAAACCCTGCGCGTGGATACCGGCTGCGTGGTTGGCTTCGAACCACAAATCGATTTTAGCGTCGAACGGTCGGGGGGGCTGCGGAGTATGGTTTTTGGGGGCGAGGGGCTCTTTCTGGCTACTCTCCGTGGCACGGGCGCCGTTTGGATTCAGTCTATGCCCATTTCTAAACTGGTTCAGCGATTGGCTCCCTATGGTGGCAACGCCAACAAAGAGGGTGGTTCTGTGTTAGGGCAGTTGGGGAACTTGTTTGAAGGGTAATGCCAGCTAAACAGCCCGAACTTTCGGCGTAACCAGACCGTTTTTAACAGATTAAGGCTGCTTATTATGGAAGTTATCTGCACAAACGACAAGTTTCCGGCCCCCGTTTTGGCTTTCTACGCTGAATTTGGGGTACAAACGCCGAAGAAGGACACGCTTTACACCATCAGGCAGGTGAAACAGCACACTACCGGCGAAACGGGCGTGTTACTCGCCGAAATACAGAACCCTGATGTGCCTGTGAAACACCCTGTATTGGGCGAAGTCTGGTTTGAGCCTACGTTTAATGTAAATCGGTTCGCTACCTTACTGGGACAACCCATCCGCGAGGAGGAACTTGCCGACGTAAACGTGTAGCCCCTTGCTGTCAATGATTGTTTAGGCCGATGCCCCACCGGGTGTCGGCTTTTTTGTGGACATTACTTTTGGTAAGAAGCAGTAAGTAAAAAAACGTACCTTTGTCTTATTCGTATTATTGTATAAATTCTTGAAATCAGTCTGTTTATGTGGTATGTCGTTATCGGCATTTTTCTGGGTTTACCGGTTGGCGTGTACCTCATGCTGCGGCGAAAACTGTTAACACACAGGCCAGAAAATTACCCTGATACTGCACAGAAGCTGGCTGATAAACAGGTGGTTGTCTGCGCTGGCGACAGTATTACCCACGGCAATACAGGTGTCAACTATGTTGATATGCTGACAGACATGTTTGCTACCGGGCCGTGGCAATTTTTCAACGCCGGGCGCAATGCTGACCTTACTTACACGCTGCTTGACAGGCTGGATGACATTATTCAACTGCAGCCCGACGTGGTCACAGTGCTCATCGGTACCAATGATGTAAACGCTACATTGAGCCCGTGGCGACTGAATGAATACAGAGACATTAAACGGATTGCCCCCGATGTAACGCCTGATTTTGATTCATTCCAGGCTAATTACCGATTGATCGTGGATCGACTACAAACTGGAACATCTGCCCAGCTAGCCCTGGCGTCGCTACCTGTTATGGGTGAGGACCTGACCCATGAAGCCAACCAAAAAGCCGACCGTTATAGTTTGTTTATCAGGCAGTTGTGCGATGAGAAGGAAATAACATATCTGCCTGTCAGGGAGGCTATGAAGGCATATCTGGCTCAATTTTCTACCGGGCGTCGGTACGGTTACGAGGCATCGCGGCGGTTGCTGACAGCAAGCGTGGCCCGCCATTATGTGCTGGGGCATTCGTGGAACCGCATTTGTGTTGGCAACGGTAACCGGCTGACGCAGGATATGCTCCATTTCAACAGTGTCGGTGCCAGGCTGATAGCCAATACAATTGTGCCTTTTCTACACACATCATTGCACCTTCAGCCAACAACTTCGTTATGATGCCCACCGTTTGCATTATTGGGGCTGGCTCTTCTGGTATTTCAGCGGCTAAAGTGCTGAACCAGAAAGGTATAGGATTCGACTGTTTTGAAAAAGGATCGGCTATTGGGGGTAATTGGCGGTACAATAATGACAACGGTATGTCGTCGGCATACCGGTCGCTGCACATCAATACCAACCGGATGGTAATGGCCTACAGCGATTTTCCGATGCCGACCGAATATGCCATGTTTCCGCACCATAGTCAGATCATTAAGTACTTTGAAAGCTACGCACAGCATTTTGGCATAGCTGATAAGATTACGTATAACACCGCCGTGACCAGTGTGTGCCCTGCCGATGGTGGCTACCGCGTTACTACCAGCGACGGGCAGGAGCGCATCTATGCTCATGTGGTTGTCTCGAACGGCCACCACTGGAATCCGCGCTATCCTGAACCGGCTTTTCCAGGTCAGTTTGCCGGTGAGGTGATGCATTCGCACGATTACAAGGTGCCGGAACAAATTCAGGGAAAAGACATCCTGATTGTGGGCATTGGTAATTCGGCGGTTGATATTGCCTGTGAGGCTGCGCGTCAAGCTACTGGTAATAAAGTTGTTATCTCAACGCGTAGCGGGGCATATGTTATCCCCAACTGGCTTATGGGCATGCCCTTCGATTCGCTGGCGAACCCGCTTACGGCTAAGTTGCCTATGAGTTTGCAACGGCTGTTGTTGAAAGCATCATTGCTATTGGCGCGGGGACGGCAGGAGGCTTATGGAGTGCCTGTGCCCAAGCGCCCTTTGCTGAGTGAGCACCCCACTATCTCGCAGGATTTACTTACTATTGCCGGGCGGGGATTGGTGCAATTTAAGCCGAATATTGCGTCATTTGATGGTTATGACGTGTTGTTCACCGATGGTACCCAACAACGGTTCGACATGCTCATCTACGCTACAGGATATAAGGTCACATTTCCGTTTTTTGCCCCTGATTTCATCAACGTTGAAACCGATAATAACCTGCAGTTGTACCGTCGTGTGGTGCATCCAAACTACCCGGGCCTGTACTTTCAGGGGCTTGTGCAACCCTTGGGGGCCATTATGCCGCTAGCTGAAACGCAGGCCAACTGGATTGCCAAACTGATTGCGGGCGAGTGTCGTTTGCCAGACCGGGACACCATGATGCGAACCATTAAACAAGATGCGGAACAAAACTTGCGGCGTTACAATCAGTCGGTGCGACACACACTGCAAGTTGACTTCCATCCCTATCGGAAAACTATTGAACTGGAAATAAAAAAGTACGCCCATAGACTATAGGAACTTTTTTGGCCCGATATATGATAGAGTTGGTAATTGCGGAAGTTAAAATTTGACTGATATAGAGTTGGTTACTAACTTCGGCGTTTGTTGTTTGGTAAGTACTACCAAATCCTTGATTCTTCTCACCTAGCCGCGATGAACGGTTCGACTACCGTAACCAATGATCTCAAAGAAAGCAAAGTACGCCATTAAGGCGCTTAAAGTACTTACCGAAGAGTTTGGTAAGGGTCCAGTACTGATCTCATACATCTCGGCCAAAGAGAACATCCCGAAGAAATTTCTGGAGGCTATTTTGCTCGAATTACGCAACCATGGCATTCTCCAAAGCCAGAAAGGCAAAGGCGGTGGCTACCTGCTCCGTATCGACCCGGCCCGCGTAAACCTGGCACAAGTACTGCGCGTAATCGATGGTCCTATTGCACCTACTCCCTGCGTTTCACTGAATTTCTATGTGAAGTGCGACGATTGCGATGATGAGGTAACCTGCGCCCTGAAACCAATCATGGAACGAGTTCGTGACGCAAACTTAGGCGTATACGAAAACACGTCACTGCTGGCGTTTCAGAATCTGGAGTCGCTGGAGACGAAAGAAATTTCGATTGGCATGCCCGCGAGTGCCGGTTCAGACGTCGGCCTTATGTCGGCCTAAACATCATTTGCGCATGAGAAAACGCTACTGCTAAAAAGAAACCCCCGATCAGCAAAAGCCGATCGGGGGTTTCTTTTTAGCACTAACTGCGCAACGAACGATTAATGGCCGATAACCGCAGGCTGGTGTTCGGGTCGGAGCAGGTCGTTGACGGTTTTAACAGGGTTGAACGTGATCAGCGGTACCTCTACAAACAGCGTATTCCAGTTGGCCATAGCACCGTTCCAGAGGCCGGGTAGTTCCTGGGCTTTCAGGTCCTTGCCATCCTTCGATTTGCCCGTGATGAATCCCGTCAATGGGTCGCGGAAGTCGGGGAGGTGGTACTTTTTACCCTGCCGGTCTTTCAGGCTACACACCAGGTCGACAGGGTTAAAGTGTGTTGCCTGCTCAAAAATAGCTTTTTGCGAGGCATCATCCATGTCTATCTGCGCTGATTCGACCACTTGCAGCGACACCGATCCGTCGGCGTTTTTAGCCCAGAATGGTCCGCCACCCGGTTCGCCTACGTTCTTCACCATGCCACAGGCACGAATGGGTCGGTCGAGCTTTTCACGGAAGTACGTCAGCTTTTCGGCTGGGCTACGTTCATTAAAACCGGCGGGCGGGGCCACGCACAGGGTCTGGCGCAGAAACTCGTCTACTTCGGTCAGCACACCTTCGCCAGGGGTGTCGTTATCCAGCAGTTCCTGAAAACGAAACAGTTGCTTCTGGGCGTCAAGCAGCACGGTGGCGAGCACTTTTTTGAAAGTAACAGTAGTTTCTTTCAATTCATCGGGCACCACGTTGTCTACATTTTTGATGAACACCAGGTCCGCGTCGATGTCATTCAGGTTTTCGATGAGCGCCCCGTGACCCGCCGGCCGGAACAGGAGTGAACCATCAGCATTCCGAAACGGGGTGTTGTCCAGATTTACTGAAATGGTGTCGGTAGCTTTTTTCTGCTCCGAAAAACTCACCTGAATATCCACGCCCAGCCATGATTCATAATCGGTCAATTCGTTGTCAATCAACGATTCAAAATGCTGCCTGTGTTCGGGCGAAACCGTGAAGTGGACGCGTACCTGTCCGCCGGCGTTGGCGTAGGCAGCCCCTTCTACCAGGTGCTCTTCTACCGGTGTACGCGGACCGTCGGCATAGTTATGAAATTTCAGCAACCCTTTGGGCAAGCTGCCGTAATTCAGGCCTTTATCGGTAAGGAGGTAGGTTAATACTGTCTGGCGGTCGTTTGCGGCCATTACCTGGGTTAAGTCCAGACCGTCTTTGGCCAGGGCGGCTTTCAGGTCGTCGTAGAAAGCGAAGTCTTCCAGTCGGGTGAAAAAAGCGTCGGCGGCTTTGTCAGCTTTACCTTCCAGCGCCGCAAACAGTGATTTAAACATCCGCGTGGCTGCTCCCGACGCTGGCACAAACTTCATCAGGTCCAGGTTGACCGACTGCCCGTCGTACTGCCGGATATAGCGCATGAGCTGGTCGTCGGGCACGTGCATAATGCCATCACCGATGGTGGCGGCGCGGATGACGTGCAGGAAAGGAAACCCGTCGACGAAATGCTGTATTTGTTGTTCCACCAGGGCAATTGAGGCACCCTGCGCGGCTATCTGGTCAAGATCGGCTTGCGTAAACATGAAAAAGCGATGCAGTTTTAGCCGGGCAAATTGCCCCTTTCGGGCAAGTATCGCAAGGCGGCAGCGGAAAAGTTAGTGAGTGACCAGCTAGAGCTAGTTAAGCAATTGTACAGATTTATAATAACCCCGCTACAATGTTGATGCTCAGGGCCACGATGAGCGTGTTAAATCCGAAGGAGAGCAGGCTGTGAAGGAGAATGAGTCGCCGGAAACGCTGACTGGTAGGGCCTACGTCGGCCACCTGACAGGTCATGCCGATACCAAAGGCTACGTAGGCAAAATCCTGGTAATCGGGGTTTTTTGTGTCGGGGAAATTCAGGCCGGAGCCAGGGTTAGACCGGTAATAGAGATGGCCATAACGAAGCGTAAATAGCGTATGCAGTAACGTCCAGGAACTGATAACCGTAATCACCGAAAGTCCGGCATAGAGTTTTAGATGCCCCGGATCGCTCTGCTTGACCATGTCGACCAGAAAAACAACGGCAAACAGGCTGGCGAAGGCTGCCGTAACGGCAAAAATCAAAATGAACAACCGACCCTGGTCCTGCAATTTGTAGGTCTGCCGGGTTTCGCTGGGGTGCAAATTAGCCATCGAAATAATGGTTAACACGTTGATTGTTAGCGAATAAGATAGGTATACGGCCAGAATGCGAATAGGTAAAGTTACAATGTCATAGGAAAGGCCTAAGGCAAGAAGGGCTACACAAATGCCGATGAGCAGTCGGTGGTGCGCATCTAAACGCGCTAGTTGGTTTAGCATACTATGGGTTGGTATATGGCTTCGTGAGTAGCTTTGTATGACCTGTTAAAGGAATCGCTATGCGCCATTATTGTTTTTACCTGGTTCTGCTCCTGGCCATAACTGCCTGTGAACAAGATGCATCTGTCGTGTACAAAGAAAATGTAGACATAGAGGGGGGCAAGTGGTACGTGAAAAATACACCGTCGTTTACGTTTAACATCACCGACGCCAATATCCCGTATGACCTTTACTACACCGTTCGTAACGGCCTGGCTTACCCTTATTACAACCTGTACCTAACTCGTTATCTGACCGACGACAAAGGACAGGAAATAGAATCGCGCCTCGACGAACTGTTGCTGATGGATGCCAAAACCGGCCAACCCCGTGGCAAGGGTCTTGGTGATCTGTATGATAACAAAGTAGTATTGAAACGAGCTTACCGGTTTCCGAAACCGGGCACCTACACGCTTCGAATAAAACAATACATGCGGCAAGACCCGCTGCCCGACGTGGTGAGCGTGGGCATCAGCGTTGAAAAAAGCCCCCAATAATCGTCCTTTCGACACGTATGGAGACAGTAATTCCTTTCTTTCCCCTCGGTCTGGTAGTGTATCCCGGCGAAGACCTTAACCTGCACGTTTTTGAACCGCGCTATCGGCAGCTTGTTAACGAATGTCTGGAGGAGGAAAAAACCTTCGGCATACCCGCTTTTATCGACAACAAATTGCCTGGCTATGGTACCGAAGTTCACGTAACTACCCTGCACCAACGGTATGACGATGGCCGAATGGACGTGAAAACCAAGGGATTGCGTGTGTTTAAGTTGAATGAATTCCAGAACCCGTTGCCCGGAAAACTATATGCAGGCGGGTCGGTGCAGTTCATTCAGCCCAGTCCCGACCCCACCCCTAATCAGTACCTGGCCCCCTTGCTTAGCCGGCTCGAGCGACTGTATGATTTGCTGCAAATCGAGACCGACTACAACCCGAAGAAGGCAACGGATTTTTCGTACCGGATCAGCCATAAAGTGGGCCTGTCTATTGAACAGGAATACGAAATCCTGACCCTCGACCGCGAGTCGGATCGGCAGCAGTTGCTGATTCAGCACCTCGACAAGGTGATTCCGGTGGTGGCCGACATGGAACGGACAAAAGAGCGTATCCGGCTCAACGGGCACTTCAAAAACCTGGACCCGCTTACGTTTTAGGCAGTTTATCAGGTCAATAAATCCATGACGGGTTTACCAAGGCCGTCGGGGGTGGAGTAGAAGGGGCGTTTTTCTACGTCGTAATGCGTGTCGGGTGGCAGGCCCAGCGCATGGTAGATGGTCTGGTGAATACCGTCGATGCGCACCGGATGTTCGACTGTTTTGCAGGGACGCTCGTCGGCGGTTTTGCCGTAGACGAATCCTTTTTTTATGCCCCCGCCAAACATCAGAATCGAACAGCCGTCGGTGAAATGGCGGTGCATGCCGTAGAACTTCAGGTCTGAGAGGATATCCGGCTGATTAACCTGCTCCAGCACCTTAGCATCCGGTCGTCCTTCCACCATCATGTCACGGCTGAATTCACTGGCCAGAATCACCAGCGTCCGGTCTAAATGGCCAGTTTTGTCGAGGTCTTTGATAAGCTGCGCTACGGGACCGTCGATCTGCTTTTTCATCGCCTCCAGCCGCGTATGGCCATTTTCGTGCGTATCCCAGCCTTTGAACGGCTCGTATTCGGTGGTGACACTGATAAACCGGGCACCCTGCTCGGTGAGTCGGCGAGCCAGCAAACAACCCAGACCAAACTTGCCGGTATTGTAGGTATCATAGCTGGCTTTGGGCTCATTGCTCAGATCAAACGCCTTCGCTTCGGGCGAATTCAGGAGCCGATACGCCTGCTCCATCGACCGCTTTAACGACTCTTTCTGGTAGTCACTGCCAAACTCGCCAACGGGTCCACTATTAATCAGGTCATTATAAAGTTGGTTGCGCCGCTCAAACCGCCTGGTGTTCATACCCACCGGTGGCCGGACGCTTTCAAGTCCCTGACTGGGATCGGGTATGAAAAACGGGCCGAACTCGTGGCCTAGAAATCCAGCGGTATGAAACGCTTTCAACTCCTCGGCTTCTCCCACGGTGAACCGCTGCCCAATGTCGACGAAGGCGGGAATGACGGGGTTCTTTGGGCCCAGCTCTTTAGCAATCCAAGCTCCCAGGTGTGGCGCGGCTACGGTTTGGGGTGGTTCGTAGCAGGTGTGCCAGTGATATTGATGCCGCGAATGCAGGATATGGCCCATATCGGCAGCCACGTAGGATCGGATCAACGTACCCTTGTCCATCACCCCGCCAATGGCTTGCAGGCCGTCGGAGAAATGAATACCGTCCAGCGCGGTAGGGACTGATTTAAAGGTACTTAACACCCGGTTGCCTTCCATACCGGTCTCAAACGGCGTATATTTTTTGGGATCGAAGGTTTCGGTATGGGCCATGCCGCCAGCCATCCAAAGCAGAATGACGGTGTCGGCGGTGCCGTTGGTTTGGCCTGGCTTCGCGCCCCGCCCACAGCCCGACAGCAGGCTTGCCACCGGCGCACTTGCCGCTAGGGCCGCCAGCGTGGCCGCGCTCGTTTTCTGCAAAAATTCCCGTCTGTTCCAGTTGGCTTTCATAGGCGAAAGAGGATTTTATCACGGTTTTTTGGACAGGATTATCAGGATGGCGGGATGAACAGGATTTTCTAGTTTGCTCTTACTATTTGCTGTACAGTAAAAGGAAATCCTGTTCATCCCGCCATCCTGATAATCCTGTCCAAAAAACTGCGTTCCATTCTATCAGTAAATCAGTTGAAATTCAGGGTGCAGGCTAATGGCCCAAATCAGGTCCTGAACCCCTTCAATGCCGGGTGATGCACCAATAATCTGCTGCGCCACGGCCGATTCCTTAAAATTTGGTTCTCGACCTAATGATTTAAGGTACAATCGTTTAACTAATTCAGTTGCTGTTGGATACGTTGTTAGCCATTGCTTTGCCGCCCGGTTGAGGGCGGTGTTAAACTGCGTACCGTTGGTCAGTTCCAGTGCCTGCAATAGGTTCGCCTGCGATGACCGGCTGGTGCTGACCGTCTCACGGTTGGGCCGGCCGAGCGCGGTCAGGAATGGATCGTTTTTGACGAATACCGCCCGCGCAAAAGGAATTTCCCGCTTAATCTGTTTGGGGAAAACCTTAGCCACCACAGCAGAATCGGGGTAAACCGGGCTGAAAACGGCACTAACGGCGTCGGCAAATTGCTCGGCGGTCAGTCGGCGACGTACCATGCCCTGGAATACAAAATTGGGCGACGTGAGCAGGTCGGCATCTTTCAACGCGACAGAGGGCAGTTGATACGTTCTTGAGGTCAGAATGGTTGATATCAATGCCCTGATATTGTAGTGGTTAGCCACAAAATCAGTTGCCAGCCAGTCCAGCAAGTCCTGGCTCCAGGGCTCATTGTCCATCACGTCGACAGGTTCCACCAGGCCCCGGCCCATCGTCTGCGCCCATACCCGGTTCACTACTGTGCGGTAGAGTCGGCCATTTTTGGGTTGCACCATAAAATCGGCCAGTTGGCGGAGGCGTTCTGCCGTTGGCGCCTGGCCGTTGATAGTACCCAGTTGCTCAAAAATGATTTTGCGCCCGGCCATCTTACCCGTCGGTTTATCACAGCGGTTTATTTCCAGCGTAGTGTCAGAAAACACATTGGCGAAAGCATAGGCATCGGTTAGTTTCCAGTCGCTGATGAAGCTGTCGTGGCAGGATGCGCACTTCAGATTCAGCCCCAGAAGTACCTGCGACACGTTTTGGGCCGCCTGCATTTCTGTTCGCTGACTGGCGTTGATCGTGCCGCGCCACTGGATGCCCTTAATAAACCCCGCCGACTGTTTGGTGGGGCTAATAAGCTCTCTCACAAACTGGTTATAGGGCTTGTTGGCCTTCAGCGAGGTGTAGAGCCAGTTGGTAATGTCGAACCGCCCACCCGTAATGTAGCCCGTGCCGCTGTAGTCGTTGCGCAGGGCATCGTTCCAGAACGTGAGCCAGTGCTGGGCATAATCGGCATTGCGGTTCAGTAATTCCTGAACCATTCGCTTCCGCTTATCTGGTTGATTGTCAGTTGAAAACCTGTCGACTTCTTCGGGTGAAGGTAGCAAGCCTATTACGTCGAGATACACCCGGCGGATGTAGGTCCGGTCGTCGACGGGGGCTTTCCAGGCAATTTTATGCTGTTGAAAATAGACGTTCACAAACCGGTCGATGGGATTGTTCAGGTCTGCTGGGGCAGCGGGGAGGGCGGGGGTACGGGGCTCTAACGCCGCCACGCGATAGAGGCTTTTTTCGGGGCCAACGGGCCAGGGGGCGCCCTGCTTAATCCAGAACTCAAGCAGCGCTATTTCGCTATCGGTCAGGCGTTTGCCTTTTGTAGGCATGGCGTCATCATGCCCTGCCGGAAGTTTGACACGCCGGATAAGATCGCTTTTTTCGGGGAAACCAGCCACCAGCACCGGGCCGTCTTCGCCGCCTTTCAGCACAAACGCCTGGGTATCGAGCCGCAGCCCGCCTTTGGCTTTGTTGGCTCCGTGGCAGCTATAGCAATTATGAGCCAGAATAGAGCGTACTTCCAGATTTAGCTGACTAACCTGTTTTTCATCAAGCGGTTGGCCGGTACTGGCAAACGCAAACTTCGTAGTGGACAGAGCAACCGGTTGTTTGCCAGAAGGTAACACGCTGCTGAGATAATCGTCGCCGTGGGTGACCATAGCGCCATAGTGTCCCGTCGCACTAACACCCACTATGGTAAGTGTTAACAAGCCACGGTACAAGGATATCTGTCTTGTTGTCAGCGCAGTAGCCGTCAGTATTGCCAGGGTCATGGTAGTCAGACCCAGCCATTGGTGGGTAGTGACAGTAGCACCGGCATAGCTATCCTGGTTAACCAAGAGCAACCCCAACACCGCTGCCGCGATGGCACTGCCGGTTCCGATCCAGACCAGCGCCGTAATTCCCGCCCTCAGTTCTGTCGATTTCCGAAGTAGGCCAACAATTTCCAACAGGAGGGCTACGCACAACAGACCGACCGGAAAGTGAACAAGCATCGGATGGAGGCGGCCCAGAAATTGCCAAAGCCAGAACGATTCGGTTAGTAAGGGCATTTCGCAAGACGTTGAGGGAGCTGACTACTAGCTAATTAAGCCAGTAGGTCGGTTAATTTACCCAAAACGGTGTGTTTAGAATGCCAGCACCTGCCGATAAAATGCCCGCAGTTTGGCTGCTTCGGTAGCCCAGTTATAGTGTTGTTCTACGGCGGCCCGTCCCCGTTCGCCCATCTGCTGAGCCTTGTCGGGGTGGTCGATCAGGTACTGAAGTGCATCGGCCACGGCGATTGGGTCGTAAGGTGACACGCAGAAACCGCATTGGTGCCGCTCTACCACGTCTTTGTAGAGCAAGAAATCAGCGGTAAGCACGGGCAGGCCGAGGGCCATGTATTCAAACAGTTTGGTGGTGTAGGATTCGGGATAATCGCCAACGGGTTTTAGCAACGCCAGCCCTGCCACTGAGCCACCCGCCTCCTGCAACGCCACCCGCTGATCGGTATAGCCGTAAAAACGGAGCCGGTCCCGAATGGCCAGATAGCTGGGGTCAGCGTCCAGTACATCTTGCGTAAATGTCTGACGGCCAAATAGTTCTATTATGAAACTTACGCCACGGCGCTCTAGGTCATGAAATGCCGCCAGCAACGTGTCGAAAGCTCGTTCCATACTGAGCCAGCCAATATAATAGAACGTAGCAGGCTGTTTCAGGGGCAGATACGGTTGCCGAAACGGGTCGAGCAGAGGCAACGACGCATAGTTGTAGATCACGACCGACGGCTTGCTCAGGTTGGTGTAGGTGGTCAGGTAGCCGTGTTCGGTGAAGACACAGTAGCAATGCCGCCGGGCTAGTTGGTCGAGCCGCGAAAAGGCCCACTTCAACAGCCAGCCCTTGTTTTTCTGTTTCAGATGCAGCTTTTTGAACAGGTTTTCCTGCACTTCATAGATCAGTTTCGCGCCCTGCAGCCTAAACAGAAACGCAAACGGAATGAACTCCGGCACGTAGAAATGCACCACGTCGGGCCTGATGGTCCAGCACTTCCAAACGATCAGTGGGCAGGTGAGCAGGATGCGCCAGATAACGCTTTCGTGGTAAGGCAACGAGATAAACTGCACGTTGGGCGCGGCGGTGGGGTCGGCGTCGGGGATAGCGCACCACACGGTATAGTCAGCGGCCAGCGTGGGGCACTGTTTATACACAATCCGGGGGTCGTGGGGGCGGTGGGCCGTGGTAACGTGCAGTACGCGGGGCTTCATCAGTAGCCAAAACTACGTAACTCGGCGTCAATTTGCCTGTTCCAGTGCGCCTGCGCTGCCTGATTGATACCGTGGATGGTCTCGGCGTCGTACCGTTGTTGGCGCTCGCCCAAAGCCCGGTACATCTCAATATAACGGTACTGGATGTTGCTGTTGTAATCATTCAGCGACAGGCTGTCGGGGTTCAGGGCCTTTTTGAAACGCTCCATCGCCAGCCGGGCAATGTCGAAGTGGCGTTGTTCGTGATTAAGCGCGTAGTCGTTATGGCCAGCTTCTTTCACCCACGACTGACTCTTAATCATGAACACTTTCAGCTTGAGCAGCACATTGATCTTACCTTTTTCCACCACGCTATGACCCTCGTAGGCTACGCCGGGCATGATCTGGGCAGCATAGCGGTTATTGGGCGGTGGCGGTGCCCGAAAATCGTCCCAGGTCAGGGCGCGGTCGGGGTCGTAGAAAACGGTGTCGCTGCTGGCGGGGGTGCGGGTCTTCACGTCGGTTACGGTGATCTTGAGTCCACCCGCCAGAGCCGGGTAACTTTCGGCCCGGTTATTCATGAAATTGTTAAGGTATTTCAGCCCTTCGTTCAGGCTTTGCCGGATCGTTTTTTCGATCACGTCGGTCTGTCCCGGTGGGCGCTGGTAGCGGGCATTACCGGCATACGAAATCAGGGACAGGTTTTCGTCTTCGCGCCGCACATCAAACGCCAGCCCCAGTTCCAACTTGCCGCTGATGCTCCCCCGCGGGCCGGGCGTTTCGGTCAGTTTACCCGCCGTGATGCGCAGCACGATGGGCCGAAGCCGGGGGTTCCGCTTCAGGCTTTGGCCAATGTATCGTTCAATGGCTGGTCCGGTGCCGCCTTCCAGATCAATGGCTTCAGCGGGCCGGTCGGGGCGGAGTATGAGTTGGGCAAATGCTGACTTCACAGGCCGCTGATCCAGCACGTCGGCGATGTAGAATTCGGTAGGAGTAAACGGCAGTGTTTCCGCCCGAAGCGCAATAACGGGCGGGGGCGCATAGGCCAGAAAAAGAAGAGAGACGCTAAGGAGCAGTGGTCGGAGCAGAGGCATCGGGCAACAGGCCAGTCGTGCGGGTATACACCGTAGATAACGTAACAGACAGGCCAATCGTGCCGATGGTGAAAACGGTGGTGGGGTCAGCTGATTCATGGGTTAGTGTCCACTGACCCTGCTCGTTCCTGCGCCATATTTCTACACTAACGGTCTGTGAATCAAGCAGTATGTATTCTGTCAGCGACGGGATAGCCCGGTAGCGATGGAACTTCCGTCCCCGGTCGTAGTCTTCCGTCCCGTCGGACAGGACTTCGATAATAGCGTTCGGATTGGTTAGGTTGTCAAACTCGTTCGGGAGCAGTTGGGGTTCGCCGCAAACGATCACGATGTCCGGATAGGCGTATAACGACGTACCCGGAAAATGTACCCGCATGTCGGACGAGAATGACTGGCAGTCGGCAAACTCTAAGTGACTGATAATTTTGCCGTTAAGGTTTTCTTTAACCCGATTGTGATTGATAGAGGCTCCTGCTATTGGGATACGTTCACCGTTATAAAATTCGCTCTTGTCAAGGGCGGCTCGTTCGAGCGTCAGGTATTCTTGTTCCGTCAGCAGGTGTTTCTGTTCCGCAACCATAGTTCACGTTGTTCTGATACTTGTGGGTTAATTTATGGATTCTAAACGACAATCGTATGACGGTACTCAACAAGCCAACTTGCACCACGCGCCGCTCATACCCCGAACTGATTTATGAGCAGTGGGGCGGACAAACCCATTATCGGAAGGGCTATACAGACGTAGTAAAGAAACGCAAACCCCCGCCGAAACCATGGGATCAAGTGACATACAGGCTTTTATTATCAGTTTCATTCATTGGTTTGTCATGTCGGCTATCGACCGAAAAAAATACCGGATGCTGACGAGCGGACCCGGTCTGCACCTCGGTCCCAACGAAAACCTGGCTTGTGATGTCATGATTTACGACCGTGATGGGCTAACCAACGACCGTATCAACGTGAAGTATGTCGATGTGCCACCGCTGGTAGCTATCGAAGTGGATGTGCGGGTTGAGTTATAAACCGAGAGTGAAATCTCCTACGTATTTCGGAAAACGGGGCAATTATTCACTTTCGGCGTACAACGCGTAATCTGGGTCGTTTCTGACCTGAAACAAATGCTGGTTTTTGAAAATGGTATTGATACGGTTGAGTATAAAGAGTGGCATCAACCCATCGAGATTATACTGGGTGTGTCCATCAACATTGGTGCGTATCTGGATGACCAGGGAGTTGGCAAATGACAGTAAATCTTCCTTTTAAGTAGTCTAATCTGTTTATGGGCAATTATATTGATAACTGCCTTCTAAATTGTAGAGTATGTTGCCTTTTTCTGTTAACTTATATGTACCTTTTACAGGTAGGTTATCTTTGCTGTAACTGTACGAATAATTATATGATTGATATTCGCTACCATCAATGTAGTGTGTATTGCCACTAATTACGTTGTTTGAACTGTATACATCAAAATTCATGAGGTATCCAATCAAACCTAAATTAGCATATGAGTTCTTAGAAGTGTCGAAAGTCACTGATGAAACCTGCTTCCATTCTATTCTTTTTACTGGTTCATAAGCGAAAGATGCGATTCTGTTGCCCGACGGGTTATACTCGTATCTATAATAAATAGAATCTGTTTTATTGAAAGAATAGGTGTCTCTAAGCAACTGACCTTGAGTATTATAGCGCAACACATGACGTACGTCTGGTGCATCATACATGTAATAAGTCAGAGGTAATTTACCTGTGCCATATTCAATCATATACGGTATAGTATATTTCCTTACACCGAAAATTTTATATTCCGTTGAATCTATTTGTGTCTCTACCATTGAAATGGCTCTACCATTATTGTCATAACCTATTTTATAACTCTTTTCTAAAAATGGCGAAACTTTACGAGCAGTAATTAATTCGTTTTTCGCATCATAAGTAAATTCGTATCTGTAACTTGTGCCATAAATAATAGATATTGTTCTGCATTCTACGTTTTTATCAGGTGTTACGATTGACTTCTCTTTCGAACAAGAAAAAATAATTAAAATAATTATAAATAAGAAATAATTTTTCACGATGCTGCGTTAAATTGCAAGTATTAAAAAAACAAGAGCATAGTATTAATCAAGAGAAATTTTGATTAATACTATGCTCTTTTGTGTAAGATTTGTACTACTCAATCAGCATCGCTTTGCCATTCATGAGGTCGTTTTCGATGCTTTTGTATTTCACGTCTTTCTTCACCGTGCCGTCAATGTATTGCACATTCACGCGGGCATTGCGGTCAATCTTGGTGTTGCGTACGGGCATCTGCTTGGGCATGGGTGGCGCGCCGGCTCCCATCTGATCATTCATGGCCATCCGGCGGCGGTACTCTTCCGGGCCAGAGGCCAGATGATCATCGTCGAAATCTTCCATGTTCGTGTGCAACTCCGGCTGCGGCGCAGGCCGACGCTGAACGGGGGCCGCCTGTATCTCCTGCTGCACTTCTTCTACCTCCTGACCGGGCAAGTCGGCTTTGGTCAGGAAACTGATGGTGTCGAAGTTGACTTTGTTCAGGAACCGCTTGAACAGTTCGACCGACTCGAATTTGTATACCAGCAGCGGGTCTTTCTGCTCGAATACGGCGTTCTGCACCGACTGTTTCAGGTCGTCCATTTCGCGGAGGTGCTCTTTCCACTCCTGGTCAATCAGCGACAGCGTCACCGACTTCTCCATCTCGCGTACCACCTCGCGGCCATTCGTGTCTACGGCCTTAATCAGATCCGTCACTACCTGCAACTCGTGCATACCATCCGTAAATGGCACCACGATGTTTTTGATCTGATGGCCCTGATCCTGAAACACCTGCGTGAGCACCGGTGTGATCTTTTCAGCGATGGCGTGGTTCTTGGCCTGGTACGATTGCTCGGCTTCGGCATACAGACGCTGTACCAAATCGGCCTTCTTCGTCTTGGTCATGTCGGCCTGCGTCAGGTTCGTGTCGAGGCCCAGCGTGGTCAGCAAACGCAGCTTGATCGTTTCTACGTCACCCTCGGCATTGTCCACGATCTCCTCCACCACGTCGTAGGTTGTGTTGGCAATATCCAGCGGGAGGCGTTCGCCGAAGAGGGCGTTACGGCGGCGGTCGTAGATGGCCGTACGCTGGTAGTTCATCACGTCGTCGTATTCGAGCAGCCGCTTCCGCACGCCGAAGTTGTTTTCTTCGACTTTCTTCTGCGCCCGCTCAATCGAGTTTGTAATCATCGAGTGCTGAATCACTTCGCCTTCTTCCAGACCCATCCGGTCCATGAGTTTGGCAATACGCTCCGAACCGAACAGCCGCATCAGGCTGTCTTCCAGCGATACAAAAAACTGCGATGTGCCCGGATCACCCTGCCGGCCCGCCCGACCACGCAACTGCCGGTCAACGCGCCGCGATTCGTGGCGTTCGGTACCGATGATGGCCAAGCCACCCGCCGCTTTCGATTCGGGCGTGAGCTTGATGTCCGTACCCCGACCAGCCATGTTGGTGGCAATGGTCACGGTACCGGGCTTACCTGCTTCAGCTACAATTTCGGCTTCGCGCTGGTGGTACTTGGCGTTCAGCACCTGATGCTGAATTTTCCGAAGCCCCAGCATCCGGCTCAGTACTTCCGAGTTTTCCACCGACGTGGTACCCACCAGCACCGGGCGACCTTTGCCCACGAGGTCTACGATCTCATCGACCACGGCGTTGTATTTCTCCCGCACCGACCGGTACACTTTGTCTTCCTCGTCTTTACGGCTAACACTCCGGTTGGTTGGAATGGCCACCACGTCGAGTTTGTAGATCTGCCAGAATTCCGAGGCTTCGGTTTCGGCCGTGCCCGTCATACCCGCCAGCTTGTGGTACATCCGGAAGTAGTTCTGAAGCGTGATGGTGGCGTAGGTCTGGGTAGCATCTTCCACCTTTACGTTCTCCTTCGCTTCCACCGCCTGGTGCAGCCCGTCGCTCCACCGGCGCCCTTCCATCACCCGACCCGTTTGCTCATCCACAATCTTTACCTTGCCCTCCTCGATGATGTATTCCACATCGCGCTCGAACAGGCAGTACGCCTTCAACAACTGGTTGACGGTGTTGATCCGCTGGGTCTTCACCGAATAATCGCGGATGAGGGCTTCTTTGTGCAGAATCTTCTCCTGCTCAGTGAAATCAGTGCTTTTGTCAATTGCGTTAATGTCAATGGAGAGGTCGGGCAGGATAAAGAAGTTAGGGTCTTCGCCGCCACCCGTAATGTAGTCAATGCCTTTTTCGGTCAGGTCAATGCTGTTGTTCCGCTCGTCGATGGTGAAATACAGCGGCGCGTCGGCTTCGGGCATGAGCTTCTGGTTCTCGGCCAGGTAGATCGACTCCGTCTTCTGGAGCACCTGCCGAATGCCGTTTTCGCTCAAAAACTTGATCAACGGTTTCAGCTTGGGCAACCCCCGGTGCGCCCGGAACAGGGCCAGACCACCCTCTTTGTCATCGATGTTGGCGTTGAGCTTTTTCTTGGCTTCGATCAGGAAATCATTGACCAGCCGACGCTGCACATCGACTACTCGGCTCACGCGGGGCTTCAGTTCGGCATAGTCCTGCTCGTCGCCGCGGGGTACAGGTCCCGAAATGATCAGGGGCGTCCGGGCATCGTCAATTAGTACGGAGTCGACCTCATCGACCATGGCGTAGTGGTGTTTCCGCTGCACGAGTTCGTCGGGCGTGCGGGCCATGTTGTCGCGGAGGTAATCGAAGCCGAATTCATTGTTGGTGCCGTAGGTGATGTCGGCGAGGTAAGCATTCTTGCGCTGTTCGGAGTTAGGCTGATGCTTGTCGATGCAGTCAACGCGCAGGCCGTGGAATTCAAACAGCGGGCCGTTCCATTCGGAGTCGCGTTTGGCCAGGTAATCATTGACGGTTACAATGTGTACTCCGCGACCACCCAGGGCGTTTAGGAATGAGGGTAGGGTAGACACCAGCGTTTTACCTTCACCGGTAGCCATCTCGGCAATTTTGCCCTGGTGCAACACTACACCGCCCAGCAACTGCACGTCGTAATGGACCATGTCCCACTTAATGGGTACCCCGGCGGCATCCCAGGTGTTGGCCCAGTAGGCTTTGTCGCCGTCAATACGCACGTTTTTCTTCCGGATGGACAGTTCACGGTCCATATCGGTGGCGGTTACCTCCAGGAATTCGTTTTGGGCAAAGCGGCGGGCGGTTTCTTTCACTACGGCAAACGCCTGTGGCAACAGAGCCAGCAGTACGCGTTCCAGATCGGCGTTGCGTTCTTTCTCAAGCCGGTCTACTTCGTTAAACAGCGTCTGCTTGTGGTCAACGTCCATGTCGGGATCACTGGCAACCTGATTACGTAGATCGGCAATCTGGTCGTCAAATCCCTGTAGTTCGCTATCAATCTGGGCGCGAAGCTGCTGTGAAAAAGCCCGCAGTTCGTCGTTCGACAGATCTTTCAGCCGCTCAAATTCGGCGTTGATCCTGTCGACGTAGGGCAGCAGGTCTTTCAAATCCCGCTGCGACTTCGTGCCGAACAGTTTAGCTATACTCTTGGTGATGAAATTGCTCATTGGCTATAAGACTGGTCGGATTACCTGGCGTTGGCAGGTTCCAACTCGGACGTTACTTTTTTACAAAATTAACGGATAATGCTGGTAGTTCAACGGATTAGGGCTGGTCAAGAATTGGCCCAGACTTGCTGTTGTAACTATTTTCTGCCAGAATGTCAGACCCAAAAAAACGCCCTTCCGATAAGGGAAGGGCGTTATGAAGACTTGCTTTAAGACAACTGATTACGCAAACCTTGTGCGTCTAAAACAGCGGTTGAGTACTACTCTGTACATGCGCCCGAACTGAGCGTAGCACCAGGCCTTTAGCTGCTTTACTTCGTCTTCGACTAGCTCCTGGAGGGCTTTGCGCAACTCCTTCTCAAACAACTGCCGGTCGAAACTTACTTTCTGAAGAATCGTTTTTACATACTCAAGCATGGAAGCCATACCGCATTCGTTAATGGTTAAAAGCCTATAAGTTCGGCGTGGGAAGAGGATAGAAACTGGTGACGGACCGTTATCATTGTAACGGAGGGCTTTCTAATTTGTTACTGGCAAATGTATAGAAGTGTTGCAATATTCGTAGCTGTATTTGCATTATATTTTTGTAAAAATCGGTCGATTTTAGCTCAATCCGTTGAGCCTCTGCCGGTTATCGAATTCTCGGCTACCGAATTTCTGATTGAACGGCCATTTACCATTTCGGTCATCATTCCGCAGGTTGAAAACCGGCCTACCATTGCCTTCCCCGATATCCTTGGCCTGACAAAGCAAGGTACCTCCACGAGTGCCACACGAACTGAAGTGGCTGGCCGCGAAGTGATTAGTCAGGTAGTTACGCAGACATACGCGGCCATCCGCCCCGGCACGCTGAAAGTAGCTCCGTTTGCCATCACCGTTAATGGGCAAACTATACGTTCGGCAGGGACAACGCTTATTATTCGGACCACAACACCGCCCGTTTCGGCTTCGGCATTGGCTGCCAAAATAGACAAGAAGTCAACCCTGCTCATTACGTCGGTAAGTCAGCCAAGCATATTTGTGGGCGAAGGTCTGCGTATTGACGTGGCCGTTTATGTCGCCGAAAATTATCCCTACGAGCTTCATTTCGACAAGTTGGCCCCGCAGGTGGAAGCTATGGCGAGGCAGCTGCGACCCGTAAACGCCTGGGAGGAGAATGATAACATCAGCGAACTAACCCCCCGGCCCGCGACCTACAATGGCCGCCGCTATATCCGGTACTTACTCTATCAGGCCACGTTTTTCCCCCTTAGTGGCCAAACCACCACAACTCGTACGGTTCATATACCAGCCCTGCGCCTGATGCTTACGCAAAGCAGCGTAAAACCCACTGTGGTAACCAATGCGAGTCAGCCACAGTCGGTAACGGCTTCAGAGCCACTCGTGCTCACCAGCTTGCCCGCAGACGTAACTGTCCGCCCCCTGCCCCCTCACCCCCTTCGCGAACGCGTGTCGGTAGGGCAGTTTCGGCTGGTTGATGAGGTAGACCGACAGCGGGTAGTGGCCGGGCAAAGTATTCGTTTCGACATCAGGGTTGAAGGCCGGGGGCAGATTGCGGGCATTCAGGCTCCCACACAAACGATACCTGAGCACGACCGGCAGGCTGCTGATCTGGACGTATTTCCGCCCACTATGCAGGAACAAATTGGCCGCGCCAACGAGCAGGTAAGCGGCTACAAGCGGTTTCGGTACTTTCTGATTCCAAAGCAAAAAGGCGTACTGACGTTGGCAAACCGGTTTTTCTGGGTTTACTTCGACCCCCAAACCGGACGTTACGACACCCTGCGTCCTCAAACTGTGCTGAGCGTAATCAACCCCGGCGATAACCTTGACGCGGGTATTGTTCCCGCCGACACAGTAACAACCAATGGGCGTGGGTCTGTTTATTCAGGCCTTGAGCAAACGGATAGTACGCAGCAGTCCATCAACATGCCGGTGCTGGTGCGATCATTGGCTAACGTCCTGATTATTCTGATGATCCTCGGCACGTTGTATGTCTATGCAAGAAAAACATGAGTAGCACCTACGGCACCCTTTTTAAAATTTCCACCTTCGGCGAATCGCACGGGGCGGGTATCGGCGTCATCATAGACGGGTGCCCGGCGGGCCTGACGTTCGACACCGATTTTATCCAGCACGACCTCGACCGGCGCAAACCGGGGCAATCGCGCATTACGACGCAACGCCGCGAGGCTGATGAATTTGAGGTGCTCAGTGGTGTGTTTGAAGGCGTTACGCAGGGTACACCCATTGCACTCGTGATTCGCAACACCGACCAGCGCAGCAAAGACTACGGCCATATTGCCCAGCAGTTCCGGCCCAGCCATGCCGACTACACCTACCAGGCCAAATACGGCACCCGCGACTACCGGGGTGGGGGGCGGTCGTCGGCGCGGGAAACGGCAGCGCGAGTGGCGGCGGGGGCTGTGGCAAAGCTACTATTACAGGGTCAAGGCGTTCATGTTCAGGCGTATGTGTCGCAGGTGGGGAAGCTGAAACTCGAAAAGAGCTATGCCGACATGGACCTCGCCGTAGCCGAAGAGAACGCCGTGCGCTGCCCTGATCCTGAAACAGCCGAGCACATGTTTGCCCTGATCGACGACACGCGTAAAAAAGGTGACAGCATTGGCGGCGTAGTCGACTGCGTGATTACGGGTGTTCCGGCGGGCTGGGGTGAACCCGTTTTCGACAAACTCCACGCCGAACTGGGCAAGGCCATGCTGAGTATCAACGCCGTAAAAGGGTTTGAATATGGCAGTGGTTTCGCCGGGGCTGAGCAGTACGGCTCGGAGCATAATGACGAATTCTATACCGACGAAACAGGCCGGGTACGTACCAGAACGAATCAGTCGGGCGGTATTCAGGGGGGCATCAGCAACGGCGAAACGATCTATTTCCGCACCGCTTTCAAACCCGTTGCCACCATTATGCAGGATCAGGACAGCGTCGATTCAGACGGTAACGCCGTGATTGTCAGCGGTAAAGGTCGCCACGACCCCTGCGTAGTACCCCGCGCCGTACCCATCGTAGAAGCCATGGCCGCCCTTGTACTGGCCGACATGTGGCTGCGAAGCCGAGGGAGTAAAGTCTAAAGTTTAACGTCCAAAGGTCCAAAGTTGCTTCGCACCCGTAGAGGTCTGACGCGAAGCAACTTTGGACCTTTGGACGTTAAACCTTAAACTCTTCTACAGTTCCCTTATCCGCACATTCCGGTACCAGGCTTTTTCTTTTGGGCTGTGGCACTGGATGGCGATGCAGCCTTTGGCGTGGGGAGTGGCGTAGGGCCATTTGGCAAACTTACTTTTGGCAACCTGCGCTTTCCAGGCATCGCTACCGTATTCATAATCAACTACTTTCTTGCCATTCAGGTAGTGTTCCACGTGGTTGTTGTTCACGACAATCCGGCCTTTGTTCCACTCGCCGATGGGCTTAATCAGGTTGAGATCATTGGGCTCATACATATCATAGTCGGCACCAGTTAGCTGCGTGTTGGCCAGCGACAAACGTTTGCCGTCTTTGTCTTTCCACTCGTAACCTTTGTCGTCAATGACCTGGTATTCAGGGCCTGACATATACGTACTAACAATGTCGGGGCGGTCCTGGACTTTGTAGATCACGCCGCTATTGCTGCCTTTGGGTAGCTTGAACTCAAACTCCAGATCGAAGTTCTCGTATTCTTTATCCGTCACCAGATCGCCACCGGTGCCGTCGGGCGTTACTTCGCCGTTTTCAATGGCCCAGCCCACTACGCCGGTTTTGTGGTAGCTGTGCCAGCCTGTAATGGTCTTACCCTCAAACAGGTTTGTCCACTTCTCTTTTTGGCCGAAACTAGTCAGAGCCACCGCCGCCGAGGCCAGCAGCCCAACCGTTAATAGGGTCTTTTTCATAGAATTGCTTTTTCTAAGGAAAGGCGGCTCTGCTTAAAAACTCCTTTAAACGGTAACAGGGTTACACACAGCGACTGCACGAAGTTTTACTTTTGAAAGTAAAACTTCGTGCAGTCGCTGTGTGTAACCCTGTTACTTTGACCTCACTACGACGCCATATCTCGGGTACCATCGAGATCGTTGTATTTCCGGTCAAGTCCGTCGGTCGATTTCACATCAGAGCGCGGGGTTGCGTTGTAGACTTCGCCAGTAGGCGATAGCATCTCCTGGGCTTGAATCGTGCTTTCATCCACCAACTCGCGGGGCATACTTTCGGCTTCGCGCTTTTCTTCGGGGCGCTCGCCGGGCTGGTTATCCTGGGTAGCTCTGTGATTGTCGATGTTATAGGGCAGGTCTGATGTGCCCGTGTCAGGCTTGGCGTCCATACCCTCGTCGTCCAGGCCATTCGACATGTTCACGTACTGCGTACCCGGTACGGCTTCGCCCGGCTCCACATCATCGGCAGACGGTTCAACCCCGTTTTGTGCCACCGACATCGTTGATGTTTTGGTTGAAAAACCACGCTGTGCAAACCCGCCAAGGCCATAATAGCCAAATCCTGATGGTACGTTGCTGGGGTATTTGCTCTGGCCCACGCTGTTGCTGCTTCCGTTGACTTCATGCGACCGGTCTGGTTCCATTGGCTCGGTAATCTCCGGCTTATCGGGCGAGGGAGATCCGGGTAGCGTAGGAATTTCCGGACCAGGCGACGGAGGCGTGGGTGGCGTTTCGGGACCACCAGGCATGGGGTAATTAGGGTCGGGCGTGGAGGGCTGTGGGGGCATCATGTCGCCCATGGGCATTCCGCTGAAGGTTTGCGTCTGGTCTGTGCCATTGGCCTGCACGCGGTCGTTGGGCGTGCTGTCATTGGCCGAAGCCGTGTTGGCCGGGGCATTGCCTTTCGACGAATCATCCAGGGCATAGCCAGTATCGGTTGTTTCGCTCTGCTGATCCTGCGTCAGGTCGGCATCGGCAATGGGGTCGTCCTGAAACGTTTCGGCCTGCGGGTCTATGCCGTCGCCTACACGCAGGGCCGCTTCCGAGTTTTCGTAGGTTTTCTGGCCTTCGGTTGGGGGATTCTGGAGTGCCCGCTCCTCGTCGCTACCATAGCGATTCTGGAGTTGTTCGTCCATTACGTCGTCTTCGGTGTCGCCGATGGGCGTCAATTTTCCGTCAACGAGTTTTACCATATTGGTTTCGGCCTGATCGGCCCCGAACATCGCCTCGGCGTTTTCGTTAGAAACCATGTCGGCTTGTTGTGCGCCGTCTGAAAGTGCTGAAGAAGCAGCCATAACGTTGGTGGTTGAGTTAGTCTATAAGAATAAGGTTAAAACTCCCCCCGAATGGAAAGGTTTGACTAACCGATTTGGGATTGGGCTGAAGCCAGCGTATTCTCGCCGCACCAGCGAGCCGGTCAGCCCAATCCCAAATTGCTAAACTCTTTACTCCCCTGCCGGGTTGCGGCTATACGCATGACCACTCCTATACGCCAAATCTTTACTGGTCCGGCCCTGTTGGGGCTGATTTTGTCAGTGACGCCGTTGCTGATGAGTTCATGGATTACCTATTACGCCGTGACCCACGAAGCCCAGATCACGCAATTTACTTCCACCGACTGGGCGTTGGCCACGGTGATTTGCAGCTTAGGGTGTGCCTTCGCATTGATGCTTCCTACGCCGCTGGCGCTCATTTTTGGCTATTTCATTGGCTGGCGGGCGGTAGTCCCGTTGTTCATCATCAACATGGCGGCCATTCTGCTGGTAAACCTCGTGGTGCGCCGCCTCGATAATGATCGCGTACGCCGCCTGATCGAAGAAAACCCCAAAGCGGCTCGCATCCTGGCCCGCATCCGCGAGCAGGAACTGAAATTCATTTTCTTTGCCAAACTGTCGCCCGCCCTGCCGTTTTCGCTTACGAATATGGTCTTCTCGCTGTCGGGAGCCAGTTTGCGCAACATCTTGCTGGGTGGGTTTCTGGGTATGGTACCCCGCACGCTCCTGGCTATCTGGACCGGTGCCGAAGCCCATCACATCCGCACTTTGCTCGATAACCCCAACCAGGATGCAAGCTCCCAAATAGCCGTTGTCGTACTGTTGGTGGTCTCTGTTGGGGGCCTGGTTTCAGTACTAATCAAGGCGCTTGGGAAGGCAGAGGATAAAGGAGTTGTAGAGAAGTCCTGAGGAAAGGAAGTTGTAAAGAAATTCGTAGGTTGCCCCAAACCGTAACTTAGTGAAGCCCCTTACGACTCTCAGGACTTATGCCTTCTTCAGCTGTCAATTCTGCTCCCCTCCGCCTTATCTATATCCACGGCTACGTAGAAGACCCGTCTATTTTCGATAACCTGATTCCGCTGTTGCCTGCCGACAATGTACTGAATCTCAATTTGCAGGACGAATTCGCGCATTGGAATCCTGATGATAAGACGGTTAATGTGTCATCGCTGGCAGCTTATCTGGCTAAAAACCATCAGATTACGGCTGCTGATGTAGTCATTGGCCATTCGATGGGCGGCTACATTGCGGCCAATCTGAAAGCCCAGACCGGCTGTGGGGCTGTGCTGATTTCGTCTTATACCGATCCGGCCAAGGTTATTACGCCCATCCGTAGCGTGGGGTTGCTGAAATACCTGGTTAACTGGGGGGTAATCCAAAGCAGCGGATTTGCGAATTACGCGTTAAAAAAATACCCGTTCGATCAATCGCGGACGTTGCACAAAGGCCTGATAGGCAACATGGTAGCTCAGCCGAAACGGTTCATTTACCAGCAGCTTCGCGTGCTGATGGCCAAACCTGACGTACCGCCTGCCCCCGCCGACGTGCGCATTCACACCCGCCCCGACAACGTGTTGCGTTACCCCGACGAGCCTTTCCACGAAACCCCCGGCGACCATTTCAACCTCGTTTACCACCCCGAAGAGGTAGCCGCGCCCATTCTGGCTTATCTGGCTACACGCGTACAGGCGGGCGTGTAAGAAGAGGACACCAGGCTACTCTACCCCCACGGTCTCTTCGGGTTCGTCAGACGTGGGGGTTTCGGCAACCAGCTTTTCCTTGGGCTTTTTCTTGTCGGCGAAGGTGCGGGGGATGGCGTGCTTTTTCAAGATACGGTCTTTTTCTTCCTTCGCTACCTCATTCTTCCGCTGACTATACAGTCTTCTCTGCGCCTCGCGGGCCGTTACGGCAAGGTCAACGATGGGGGCGGGGTAATCATAACCGATGTGGAAATCATACATGTCCTGCTCCAGCAGCGGCATTGTCCACGGTTCATGGATATAAGCCACAGGCACGTTCTGAAGCTCAGGCACCCACATTTTCACGAAAACGCCCTGTGGGTCGTGGTCGTGCGACTGCTTCACGGGGTTGTATACACGTACAGTATTAGTACCCGTCATCCCCGCCTGCATCTGGGTTTGGGCGTAGTGAATACCCGGTTCGAAGTCGGTGAAGAGCGTAGACAAATGCACCGCCCCCTCTTTCCAGTGCTGAAACAGATGATGCGTCAGAAACGACATCAGCATGGCCCGCATCCGGAAGTTGATATAGCCCGTGGCCATCAGGCAGCGCATGCAGGCATCCACCATCGGAAAGCCCGTATGGCCCGTAGCCCAGGCTTTGTAGGCGGCGGGATCGTTGTTTTTTTCGATGGAATCGAAGCCCCGGTTCACGTTCTCGAACTCCATCCTGTCTTCGGTCTCAAACTTCTGGATGAAATGACAATGCCAGCGCAGCCGCGAGGCAAAGGCCGCAAACTGCCCCTTGAACCCCACTGCTTCTTTGGCAACTAGCTGTGCCTGAAACACTTGTCGGATGCTTAGACAGCCCCACGCAATGTAGGGTGATAACCGGCTGCATCCTTTCCGGCTTTCCAGCGGCTTGGAAATACTGGCACCATAGAGCGCAATTCGTTCTGTCACCCAGCTTTGCAGGTAACGGTGTGCGTTAGCCTCGCCGCCGGGCTGAAAACGGCTGTCGGGCAGGCCAAACTCGGCTGGCAAATCAGGTCCCCGGTGCGCAGCGAACCAGCCGTCTGCATCCAGCGATACCGAATCAAGTTGGTCAATGGCCGGGTGTTGCTGGTCAGACCGCATGGTTTTTTGCCAGAGCGCGGGCCAGCCTTCGCGGTCTTTTAGCCGACGGATGACGCCGTTGCATTGGTACTCATGCCAGGTAACACCCTGCGTCCGGCACCAGGCCGCAACAGCCTTGTCGCGGTCGTAGGTCACTTTCAGCCCCGTCTCTTCGTGCGAAAAAATGGCTTCAATCCGGTATTGCTGAGCCAGTTCTGTCAGAACGTCGATTACCTCCCGGTGAAACACCCAGACCCGCCCAGGCTGGTGTTCAGCGCCGTTGCCAGCCGCCGCGTCGGCAAACACAAACGGCAGCCACTCATGATCAGAATCCTGATTTTCAGCCGGTTTCTGTTCCGACAAACGCGTTAGCTGCCTGTTCAGATCGGCCAGCGATTCGTGGACGAAACGCCAGTGACGCAGATCGTAATTCGGGTCGGCCATCACCGACGGCTCGAAGCAGCAGAGCATCAGCACAGGTCGCCCCGCCGCGATAGCCGCCTGCAACGGGGCATGGTCGCGGAGGCGCAGGTCGCGCTTGAACCAGAGTATGGAAATGGGTGTCGAGTTGTCCACAATACAAACGGAAAGCGTTGTGGATAAATAAGCCAAACAACGGTTTTTTGTTTGACCCTATTTTTGCTCCATGAACCAGCCCGCGATTACACCCGCCACTACCGCCGATATTCCTGCCTTAAACCAGCTTGTGAACAGTGCCTACCGGGGCGATTCGTCGCGAAAGGGCTGGACGACCGAAGCCGATCTCCTTGGCGGAATCCGCACCGACGAAGCGGGTCTACAAGCTATGCTGGATAATACCGACGCTGTTATTCTGACGTATAAATCTGCTAGTCAGCTGATTGGGTGCGTCTACCTGGAGAAAAAAGGCACCGATATGTACCTCGGCATGCTGACGGTGTCGCCTGAGTTACAGGCAGCGGGTATTGGCCGGCAGTTGCTCGAAGCGGCCGAAAACTGGGCAAAGGCGCAACACTGCCGGGCCGTTACCATGACGGTGATTCCGCAACGAACCGAGCTTATTGCCTGGTATCAACGCCGCGGCTACCAACCCACCGGCGAAACCCACCCCTTCCCCAACGATCCCCGTTTTGGCCTGCCCAAACAGCCACTGTCCTTTATTGTGCTGGAGAAGGTGCTGACCAACTAAGTGAACAGGGAGTGCTGTCCTTACTTTTGCTTCATGACCGACTACGACCCCAAAGACTGGTTTCGCTACCTGATCTCGTTCGACAGAAGCGACACCGCCCGTAAACTCGCTCCGGCTCTGCTGGCTATGGCTGCCTATTGCTCGGCGGTGGCCTGGTTTGTGATCGAATACGTGCATCCGGGTCCTGATTCTGACCTGAAGAACATTGCCATCATGCACTCGCTGCTGGGCTTTGCCATTTCCACGCTGCTGGTGTTTCGTACCAACACGGCCTACGACCGCTGGTGGGAAGGCCGGAAAGCGTGGGGTAGCCTGACCAATAATTCGCGGAATCTGGCCCTGAAACTGGCGCATATATTGGCCGCTGATGACCACGACAGCCGCACGTTTTTCAGAGCCATGATTCCCAACTACGCCACCGCCCTGAAAAATCACCTGCGTGGCCAGTTTCACGCAGCCGACTTTGTGGTTTGCAACGGCTTTGACCCTGCTAATGTGAAGCCAGACCAACACGTGCCCAACCAGATGGCGATGCGGCTGTTTAGCAAAATGGACGAACTGTATCAGGCCGGCGTTATTCGTGCCGAGCACCTGCTGGTCCTGAACGGCGAATTCAGCTCATTTACTGAGATTTGTGGCATCTGCGAACGGATTCATACTACACCCATTCCGTATTCGTATTCGTCATTTATGAAGAAATTCATTGCCGTCTACTGCCTCACGCTGCCCCTTGGCTACGTGCTGTCGCTGCATTACTGGGTCATTCCGGTGGTAATATTCGTATTCTACGTCCTCACCAGCCTGGAACTGGTGGCCGAAGAAATAGAAGATCCATTCGGGACCGACGCCAATGATCTGCCAACCGAACGCATGGCGCAGGGCATCCGCACGGCCGTGGGCGAGTTGCTGTAAAATCATTCCTTTAGTCGCCAGCAAAGTACGCCCAGCGCCACCAGGCTCGCAGCAAACCAATAAAAAGGGAGACTGAGATTGATGGTGGAAAGGCCCCCGTAGATAAGCGTGGTGAGCAGACTCGCTACCCCTGTCAGGGCCTGGTTGAGGCCTACCAGTTCGCCCCGGTCGTCGTCGCCGGTGAGGTTGGCGAAGAAGCCGTTCAGCAGTCCGCTACCCAGCGAAATGGTTAGCGTGTCAATAGCCACCGCGCCGCAGAGCAGCCACAAATTGTCACCCACGTTGGCATACAGGATGTGTAGGCCGGCCCCAACAAACGCCGCGATAATGAGCATGGTCCGGCGGTTAATTTTGTCTATGTCTACTAAAAACTTGAAATACAGAAAGTTAGTCAACGCGCTCATACCCCCGAAATAAGCAAAAAAATAGGCTGTCTGCTGGGCGCTGAGTTTCAAGGGACCCAGTTCCAGGTAGGTGATAAAATAGGTCAGATAGCCCTGGTGCAGCGTAATGAGCAGCATCAGGATGGTAATGAACCGAACGCCGGAATGGGTCTTCTCTTTGTCGGACAGGCGTTTCCAGAGCAGGGCCACGTTAAGGTTGTCGCGAACGGCCTGCCACACGGCCGCCCGGTCGGGTGGGGCGGGCTTGTCTTCATTTTTGGTGTCTTTCTGTTTGGCACTTGGTTCGGCCATAAACCACGAAAGAGCCACGTTGAGGGCGCTGAGGCCGATTATGGTCCAAACTACCAGCGTCACCTGCCGTGTGGGGTTGCGGGTGAAGGCCAGCGCCACGCCCGACACCATTGGGCCAAAAACGCCGCCCAGCGACACCAGCGTACTGATGTAGCCGCTGTTTTTGGCCAGATCTTCTTTAGACGACAAATCCGTCACCGACGACCGCATCAGGCCGTACATACCGTTGGTGAGGCCGTCGCTGATGCGGTTGGTAAAAAACGCCCAGGCCCGCACCGGCAGCAGCAGCACATTCGCCACCAGCGTACCCGCCGACGACAGAATAACCAGCGGCTTTCGCCCGTAGCGGTCCGACAAACTGCCCAGCAACGGGGCCGAAATGAGTTGTACCCCCTGAAAAAGTGCCGTGCCCACCGCCAGCCAGAGTTCGGGGTTACTAAGTCCCTTCACAAATTGCGGGCGCACCGGCCCCGTTGCCGACCCCACCGTAACATCAATAAATACCAGGAGGTAAATGAGCAGCAGGGGGCGGTTTTTAAACATGTATCGACAACAAAAGCGTGACCAACATGGCCGCGAAAAGTCAGCGAATGGCTTCTAAACGGCGCTACTGAGTTGCACGATTTTTGTTTACTATTGCGCTGTTCACCACAACTTGCGCATGGAATCGACTGAGGTAGTTGACGTTATCATTATTGGTGCGGGTTATGCCGGCCTTACTGCTGCCCGTGAGCTGCACCGCGCCGGGAAATCGGTGCTGGTACTCGAAGCCCGCGACCGGGTAGGCGGCCGCGTCTGGACAAAGCAACTCGATGATGGTCAGTACGTTGACCTGGGTGGTGCCTGGGCCGGACCCACGCAGGATCGGATCTATGCTCTGGCGAAAGAATACGGCGTAGAGACCTTTAAAACATACGATGAAGGTCGTAGCACGCAGTTTTTCCGGGGAAGAGTAAAGCGGTATAAGGGCCTTATCCCACCACTGTCTATCCTCTCACTCCTCAGCCTCGACCGGGCCATAAAGCGGATCAACAAACTGTCGAAAGGCATAAACCTCGAAGCTCCCTGGGACAGCCCCAACGCCTACCTGTATGACTCCATGACCCTGGAAACCTGGATGGAACAGACCATCGGGCTAGACACAGCACGGCAATTTTTCAAAGTGGCCGCCGAAGCGATCTGGGCGGCCGACCCTGCCGACATCTCGCTGTTGCATGCCCTGTTCTATGCCAAGTCGGGTGGCGATCTGGAAATGCTGATGAACGTAAAAAATGGGGCGCAGGAGGAGCGTTTTGTGGGTGGGGCGCAAAGCATGGCTAACCACATGGCCCGCGAACTCGGCGACCGTATCCGGCTCGATAGTCCCGTGCGGCACATTCGGCAGCAACCCGATAGCGTAACCGTGTCGGGAGAAGGCTTTTCGGTTGAAGCAGGCCGCGTAGTGGTGGCTATTCCGCCCGTGTTGCAGGAGCAAATTCAGTTTACGCCGCCGTTGCCCGCCGCCCGGCAAATGCTGATCCAGAGTATTCCGATGGGGGCCGTCTGGAAATGCTACGCCATCTACGACCGCCCGTTCTGGCGCACCGCCAACGGCAACACCCCCGCCCTCAACGGCCTCGCCGCCACTACCGATGGCTACGTCACGGTCACGTTCGATACGTCGCCGAAAGACGGAAGCCGGGGTATTCTGATGGGATTTGTGCTGGGTAATCAGGCCCGTGCTTTCTCAGAACTAACTGACAATGATAGAAAAGAGGCCGCGCTACATGCCTTCGCTACGTTCTTCGGCGAAGCCGCCCGCACGCCGCAGCAGTACCTCGACCATAGTTTTCTGAACGAACCCTACAGCAAGGGCTGCTACGCGGGCCTGTTCGGACCCGGCGTCTGGACCGAGCACGGCCCCGCTCTCCGCGAACCTGTAGGCCGCATCCACTGGGCCGGCACCGAAACCGCCCCCGTCTGGAATGGCTACATCGAAGGGGCAATCCGGTCTGGAGAACGGGTTGCGGGGGAAATTATATAGAAAATTGTCTACACATCTGGATACAACCCAATCATAGCTAATTCCCGACGTAGAATCAGCCGTTCTGCCTGATTGACATTCAGTATCGTTACTGTGGCCTGCCCAATAGCGGATAGCGGCACAATTTCGCCCTCCACGGCTTCGAAGTGGTCAGCCCAGTTGTCACGGCGAGGATTGAAAAATCGAATGAGTGTTTCACCATCGTTATCAGCGAATGTACCAACGTCACTTCCTTTATGTTGATTGCAATGAGGGCAGGCGTAGACGAGGTTGTCAAAATCTGAATTGCCGCCATGTTTCAGGCTTCTCACGTGATCAACGTGAAAATAAGTTGCTAAAAATCGCTCCGGTATCAGGCAATATTCACATCTATATTTAGCTCGTTCTATTACTTGTTGTCGAACCTTTTTAGGTACATAGGCAGTCATGCTGACTTGTGAGATTGGTAGGCCCGCACTTTCGCCAAACCTATTAATAAATCATAAGTCAGATATTTGTCCAGTTCTTCTTGCTCGTCGGGCGGTAAGTTACCTGCTTTTTTTCCCGCCACTAATTGCTCAATCCGCGTCTGAACTGATGCAGAAAATTTAAACGAAAGAACTTGCTCTGGCATGGCGTCGGCCATAAGAGCGGCTAATTGATCCTGCGCAGCTAACGAAGTGAGCATAAAAGGACTGGGGGTATCCCGTTTGTACAGCGTAAATTTAACTAATTTCCCCGATCAGTCCGATTAGGTTAAAGATCGCTGACGCGCCTAAAAGCGGGTGTGAAACAACTGCCACTGCTACTTCACTTCTTCCCACTAAAAAACGTATACGTCCCCTGAATGTAGTCCTGGATGGCAGGGCCGTGGTCTTTCCCGTTGATAGTGATCAACTCAACGGTGGTGACGCCGCGGGCTTTCATCGCTTTGGAAGCATCATCCGAGTTGCGGTAGAAAACCTGGTTGTCGGCGGTGCCGTGGTAGAGTTGCAGGGGCGTTTTGGGTGCCCAATCATAGACGTTATTGTCGCGGACGGCTTTCAGAAAATCAGCGTCGGTGCCGTTGTTTATGCCGTTTCTGAACGC
Organism: Fibrella rubiginis; assembly: GCF_017353185.1. Lineage (GTDB taxonomy): Bacteria > Bacteroidota > Bacteroidia > Cytophagales > Spirosomataceae > Fibrella > Fibrella rubiginis. The sequence goes on from NZ_JAFMYV010000007.1 coordinate 114,028, forward strand.
GTCGGAAAAGGCCTTGTTGATGCTCACGTTGATGTTGGAACGGGTGCTGTTAGTCTGAACGTCAGTGGCATATGGTTCTTTGAAGTACGCACTCATGGGCCGGTTGAGACCATAAACGCGGTTGATGGTTTGCAACACCCACACATACAGGTTGTTGTATGCCGCAATGCCGTGGGTGTCTTTGTTCACCAGATCCTGCATAAAGCCCTCTACGTTGTATGGGCCTGCGCCGCAGCTCGCCGCCGTGATCGTGAACTCGTTGGGGAACTGCTCTTCCATCATTTTCAGCAGTGACATACTCGCGTGCCCCCCCTGCGAATAGCCTGTGATAAACACCCGATTGTCCCATTTCACGTTGTTTTGGGCCATAAACTCCTTCGCCGCCCGCAGCATGTCGAGGCTGGCAAGGGCTTCTGTTTGCCGGTGCAGATACGGGTGCGGCACCGACTTCGACTCGCCGTAGCCTACATAGTCGGGGCAGGAGAGGATGTAGCCCGCCGACGTAAACAGGGTGCCGATGTTAGCCGCCTCGCTGTTGTTGCTGAAATAAGACGGCGCGTCGGGTTCGTTGAACAGCGTACCGTGCTGCTGACTGATTATTGGGTAGGTCTCCGTACCGATGGGTACCGGTACAATCAGCGCCCCCGACGCCGTGATGGTGGTGCCGTCGGCGTTTTTGGTTTTGTAGGTAAGCCGGTAGGCCTTCACGTCGCGCTGAAGCAACAGGGTTAGAATCCCGTTCAACTGCGCAGGCAACACGCCCGAAGCCGACACCCGATCAATCAACTGCGTTTTGGTGAGCGTCGTAATGGGTGTACTGCTCACCAGCGTGACGTTGGCCGCGGGTGTGGGATTGTCTGTGCTGCTGTTTTTGCAGGCGGTAAAATTCAGGCTCAGGGTGAGCAATACCAGCCAGAGAGACGTGTAACGGGAGTGGTTTTTCATGTAGATACAACAGATCGTTAACGTTGTGCTTCATCAACGAAAATACAGCCCGAATGTGCGAGGCTGCACAACGTATGAATGATGATTTATTGGTTAATGTGACTACCAACTCTATATTATTTTACTACAACTCGCGTGCCAGTAGAGTGGGCGGCGAATTCTGGGGCGTAGAAACACTGTACTTCGGCGATGCCCGTGCTGAAATCCCCGCCGTGCACCACCCGCAAATTGTACTCGAACACGTGCGTACCCACGGGCAGACGCTCGATGAAAAAGTCGGTACTGGCGTCGCGGGGGGCTTCATAATAACTCAGGCCGTTCTGGTATTTGGTGCCCGACAGCGTTGCCACCGGTTCGAAACCCGATGCCCGACCATCTTTTAAGTGTACGTATTCCATAGCCCGGTCGGTAGTCAGCACCACGCGCACACTGAGCTTATCGCCGGGTTTCAGGGGCGTTTGGGGCGTAATTGGTTCCAGCACCGGACCTGCGTCGGTGTTGCGCACGCGGAAGATGTTTTTCCTGACAGTCAGGTTATTACTTCCCCTCTGTACGGCATCCAGCGGTTCGAAATGTTGCCAGTATACCCCGCCCCAGCTGATACCCGTTTTCGCCGATTTGCTCACCTCGATCACGCCCATCTGCTGCGTTACTTCGGCGGGGGCAAAGCTCACCTTCTGGTAGCCGGTCAGGGCCTCGGTGGCCGTTACGCGTTTGGCAATATCCTGGCCTCCTAGCCGCACGGTCGTGGTGGCTTTGGTGTCCATCCAGTCTGAACCGTTGAGCAGCAGGGCGTAGATGGCCTCGGTCGTGGCTTTGGTCGATGGCCACGACTGGGTACGTTTCTGCTGAATCAGCCACTGCCGCATTTTGTCGATAAACGGTTGATTGTCCGTGGTTTGTGCGTAGGCAGGCTGCTTCCGGTACCAGGCAAAAACATCCCCTGCGCTGTTGGTAGCCTTGCCCGCTTCCAGGTATGCCTCGATCAAATAGGCCTGCGTCTCGACCGGGGCCTGATACCAGTACGTACCGCTCACATTTTCAGGCCAGTACATACCCAGTTCGTCCGAAATCTTGCTGTGCTCGGTCAACGATTGCAGAATTGCCGTGGCCTCCTTGGTATAGCCGTAGCGGAACAGCGTCATGGCACTCATGGCCTGCCCCTGCAAGCTGCCACCCTGCCAACCATTGGTAATGGCGGGAATCAATTCGGCCAGAAAGGCCTTGTCGAGGGGACTTTTGGCCTGGTAATAGCTGCGCCCGTAGAGGTAAAATGCCGCCCAGTACGGCACTGTTTTTTGTTTCGTTTGCTGCTCGGCCCGGTTGTGTTCAGCTAGTTTTTGCCGCGCATCGGCGTCTATATAGACCAGCCCTTTTTGCTGAAGCGTAATGATATCCGGGGCCAGGTCGGGCGAAAATTGGACGCCCATTTTCTGAAGGTGCCCCAGTCCGGCCAGCACGTGCAGGGTCATCCAGATGTTAGACCGCATACCCGGAAACCACGTCAGCCCACCATTGCCGTCCTGCAAATCTTTCAGCTTGTTAAGTGCCCGGCGTTGTTCGGCGGCAAGGGTATTCTGATCGAAAAACTGGCCTAGTTTAGCCATGCGTTCGGTTTCCGAGGTTGCCTCGGCCAGCCAGGGGGTGTTTTCAATGGTGACGGCTCTTAGCTCCTCGTTTTTCAGCAGCGGGCTTTTCGGTGGCGTCTGTTTCCAGATGTCTACCGCCTTCCTGAATTCAGGACGGCTGTTCATGATGTGGGCACCCAACGCGTTAGCATAAAGCTTACTAAACAATTGCTCGGCGCAGTCATATTGGTAGTCCATCAGATACGGCAAGCTTTGCAGGGCATACCAGGCGGGGTTGTTCGTCACCTCCACCGTAAGCCGCTCAGTCTGCATCGGCAACTCCGGCGACCGGTCGACCAGTGGTTTCAGCCGGAACGTTTTCGCCTGACTACCCCCATCTATCCAAATCGGCTGTGCGTCGGTGACGAGAATGCGGTTGGGCAACACCGGCACTACGCGCTCTTCGCCATCCGAAAAGTTACCCGCCTGCGCCGTTACCCGCACGGCCACGGGCGGCAGCGATTGAGGCATCACCAGGGTCCAGACGGCCACGGCACTTTGCCCCGTTTTGGTCGAAAAGGCCTGATTCAAGGTCTTCAGGCCCAGTTTGGCGTTCAGCGACTCGCCGGTGAGGGCGTCGGTGAGATCGAGTTTGGCGGTGCCGGAGAGGGGTTTGCCGCTGAGGTTATCAATACGGGCGGTGAGGCGGAGGGTATCGTTTTCGCGGAAAAAACGGGGCACGTTGGTCGTCACCATCAGTTCTTTCTGTGTCTGGGCCGTGGCTTCGAAACTGCCCGTCTGCATGGTTTTCGTGTGCGCAAACGTCATCAGCCGCCAGCGCGTGAGGGCTTCGGGCATGGTGAATTTGAGCACCACGCGCCCTTCTTTGTCAGTGAGCAGTTGCGGGAAGAAAAACGCCGTTTCGTTGAAATTTTTTCGAATGACGGGCGGCGGGCTAGCCTGACCAGATTGCTGACCGACAACCTGTTCCGCAGCAACGGCCTCGCGTAATTCCTGTACCTGCATACCAGATGCTGCATCTGCTGCCATGGGTGCAGCCAGAACATCCTCGCTGTTTGCCCCGCTATAATCACCACGACTACGAGCTGATACTTTCGAAACCGCTCCCGTAATATCACGCCGTTGCTGGATACCATAGCCAACCACGACGACCTCGTTCAGGCCACTATTATTAGACTGAAATTTGGCACTGAACGACTGCTTCTTATCGAGTTTGATCTCAACCGTTTTATAGCCGACAAATGAAAACCGGAGCACGTTATTTCCCGCCGATTTTTTCAGCGAAAAACGCCCATTCACATCGGTGGTGGTGCCACTGGTGGTTCCCTTCCACGACACTGTGATGCCTGGAAAGCCACCCATTTCGGCTCCAATCACGCCTTGCACAAGCCCATTTTGTACCGTTCCGCTGATGGTAAGTTCAGTGGCATAGGCGAAGCCACCGCTGAAACGGCCACGATACGGGTCGTAATTGTAAGGATACCAGCTAATTAAGGGGTAGTCTCTGATTATTTGTTTTGGATAATCGGTCCCCGCGCGGCTACTGTATTCCAGTGGTCGCTCAATGCCAAATGCGCTTGATTGCCAGTAGTTTGCCGCAAAGCTATTACCTGTGTAGAAGGAATCGGCCCAGTCGAGTTTAGCAAATTCGTCGAGCGAGGCGTCGTAAAGGGTGGCGACCATTTCGGCCAGTACCTTGTCTTTGTTGGGGCCACTCACGCGCAACGTCCACTGCTCAGGCTGACCGGGTTGCAGCCGATTCGGCGAGTTATCGCGGAAGGTCTCGGTCTCCACAGTCAGTTGCTTGCTGGTGAAGGGCACCGATACCTGTTGGCTTTGCGATAGTAGCCGCCCATTTTGAACCGAAGCAAAATGCACCATAAACCCGCCACGCTGACGGTCGGTCACGGGCAACGCAATGCGCAACGGCTTGCCGGGCTTAGGCAATAACCACTGCTCCGTGATGGGTCTGCCCTGCTCTTCAACGGCCATCAAAACCGGTTCGCCGGTGGATGACCCTACCCAAAAAACGGCTTCCTGACCAGGCAGGGCCGTTATTTTGATCGGTTGCACAAACTCACCAATGCGCTCAGACGGAGTGGGTACCTGCTCATCACGCACGGTGAAATAGACCATTTCCTCCCCTGTTTTCCCCGTCGAATCCTGCGCTGTTACCTCGGCGGCGTAGGTGCCTGGTGCCAGGCCCGCCAGCGTGACCGAGCGCGGGTCGGTGGTGCGAACGAGGGTTTTAGTCCAGGTGGCGGGGTTGTCTTCGTCGGCATAGAGGTCCAGTGGAAACTGCTTCTCGAATTCGGCGCGGGTCAATAAATCGCGGTCTGGACGCTCCCAGAGGCGTTTGCGCAACGGACCGGGTCGCGTGGGAGTGAGCCGTGAAATACGTACGCTACCCTGTTTCAGGCCCACTGTGTTCCCCGACGCGTTGGTAAGCCGCACGGCGTAGGTGGTTTTATCGGTGGTGAGTACGGTGCCAGGCAGGGGCAATCCCACCGAAAATGGCGCGTACCCAATCCGCAGGCTCTGTGTGGTGCTCCGCGTCTCGCCCGACTGGTCGGTCACGTCGATGGTGACGGTGTAGGTAAACTGGGGTTTGTCTTTTTGAGCAATGCTACGGTCAGGCACGGCCACGAAGGTCAGGCTTGCTACCCCGTCGGCGTCGGTAGTGGCGGTGCCGTTCGCGATCTCCTGCTCCGGCGAGGGGCGGTAGGGTCGCCACCACCAACCACCACCCCAATAAGGCTGGTAGTACGTCCGGGTGACGCGGTAGGCCACCGTGGCACCGTCCAGATTAGCCCCGGCCAGGGTTTTGGCCACCACCCGCACCGGTACAGTTTGGCCCACCACCACAGCTTTGGCAAGAGGTTCGGCCACCACAGCGAAGGTGGGGCGTTTGTACTCTTCCACCCGAATGCTAGCCTCACCGATGTACTCAGTCGTAGTAATGGTCATCTGCCCCGTCAGCCGGCCAACGGGGGCCGTAAACGTGCCACTTGCCGTGCCGAACTCGTTGGTTTTCAGCGTAATCTTCGCCACCGTTTCGTTGTTCACGTCGCGTAGTTGCACGTTCAGTTCATCATTTGGCACTACGGCAAACTCGTTGTTGGTCCCTCTGAAGACCAGTGCTTTCCAGTGAATTGTCTGACCGGGACGGTAGATGGCGCGGTCGGTGAAAAACCGGGCCTGCGGGGCGATTTCGTCCCCGTCTTTGTTTCGATTGCCCCGGTTGTAGGGGTAGCTGTATTGCTGGTCGCTGTCGAGAATATCGTCCTGCTGACTGAAGCGCAGAAAATAAGACTCGTTAACGGGTAACTGGCTGTAGTTGATGATCAGCTTACCCTGCTCATCGGTTTTTAACGAACTCCCTTTTTTGAACGTGGTTTGATTGGTTCTGCTGGTGATTGCCTGCCAGAGTTGCACGGTTACGCCAGCCAGCGGTTTACCGGTCATGCGGTCGGTCACGTACATGATCCGGGCGGTGTCTGACTCCTCATTCCTGCGCGGTTCCAGATACGCCAGCCGCGACATGGCAAACTGCCCCACCTGCACTATCTGTTGCGGGTTGTTGGTCATCACCTCAAAGGTGCCCGTATTGGAGATCAGCATGGCGTAGTGCCCAATCGGCAGGCCCGCCACGGGCACTTCCACGCTATGATTGCCCAAATCACCATCGTCGGGCAGGGCCACTTGCCCATTAGCCACGGACTGACGGTCCATCAGCAGGTCAAACTGCGACGTGCGCTTGTCGTACTGTTGGTAGTAATTCGTGCGAATGTTCTGAGCCTCGTCGGGCGTTACGCGTACGATTTTGTAGAACAGCGTTTTTACATTGGCATAGGCCACACGCACCAGAAAAGGCTTCGTTGGCGTGTTGGCTTCCTCAATCTGTATGTCCAGCGAAGGCCGTAGCAGGTTATCCAGAATAGGCCGAACACGCTGCGTAGCATAGGCATTGGGGCGGCGTTTGATCAACTCGCGGGCGAGTTCGGCGGCCTGTTTACGGTCCCAGCGGTGGGTGGAATCAGGCGCATTGGGTGCATCGTCAACATCCATACGCCGCCCCCGCCCCATGGGCCGGTTGTTGCCGTTGGCCAGTGCCTCAATCAACAGCGCGGCGTATTCGGCTTCAGCATCGCCAGACCCGTTTTTGTAGCGTGTTACTTGCGCCTTCAGCGTTTGGCGATAGAGCTCTTCTTTGTTAGGTAGCACACTCTGCCGGTGAACAAACGCAAGTCGTTCGGCATCGACCGCCGCCAGCACCAACGGGTCTTTGTTTGCGAGGTGCAGGGCCACCAGTTTTTGGTACAGCAACAGCGCCTGGAACTTCCCCGACAGTGTGTCGCGGCTGGTAATGGGTGTTTTGACGAAAATTGTTGGTTCAGCCAGGTACTCGGCTTTGTCCAGTTCGAAGCGATAAATCGGCTTGGTCACGTCGGCTTCGGCGTTACTCAAAAAGTCGATGGCCTTATGCGCCAGCAGGTCGTAGAGCGTGGGGCGCAGGGCACGACCTGCGGCGTTGCCGGGACTGCTCACTACGGTATAGGCCTCGGCGGGGGACTGTTGCAGCCCTTTTTCATCCTGCACCGAAGCTAGGTACAGCTCCATCACCACGCTGCTCAGGCGCCGGGCGTCCCAGGTGCGGGGGTCGTCACTATCAACCTTATCGGCATCACCCACGGTGGTGCCGGCATTGGGGGCCACGCTCGTGCGGTTCATAAACCGGTAGCGGTTGCTTTGGTAATACTGCCAGTACACATCGGCCAGCACCGACTGCAAAATGGCTTTGGCGGGGGCGGGGGCAGCTGCCACGTCGGCCCGGAGCGACTTAATCAGGTTCACAAACGTGTCTTCTTCACGACCAACGGCGGTGCTAAACACCACCCGGCGCATGGCTGCTTTGGTAAGCTGCGGATAATTGTTGGCCTTTTTGGCCGCGGCGTATACCCGGTCAGCAATATCCAGGGCCGATTTTGGCAGCCCTTTTCCCATAAGCGAGTCGGCTTTTTGCCAGTCGGTGTGGTAATCGTTCATGGGGGCGGGGGTGTTTTGCGCCAGGCCAAACAGGGGCAGGAAAAGCAACAAAAGCAGGCGTAACGCGGTGGGATGGGCAACCATAGTCGTTGGTGTTAGAACTGTCAGACAACAAACTCGTCTGTACGTTTAGCGGAGTTAGCCGCATTACCATACAAGAGTACACTTTTTAGGTAAAGGGTTGGGAGTTGATTGATGCCATCGCCTTAAATGGCATCTATCAACTCCCAACCCTGCCTTCTTAAATCTGGATTAGAACTACGAGTTGGAAAATTATTCGTTGTTCCATTTCGTTTTCTAGATAGAATCCCGGCGGGTTTTCCACATTCACCCGGCTAGGCTGACAGGATGAAAAACAGAACGTTGATCTATACGATACTGAGCTTTGTGCTCGTGCTGACGTTGTGGAGTTGCGGGCCTTCATACGTGGGTGTACGCACAGGCTACGGTCCGGGCTATTATGGTGCGCGCCCCTATTACGGGTATGGTTACGGCTACCGCCCACCCGTGGTGATTGCACCGCGCCCCTACTACGCTCGCCCTTACTACCGCGTTCCGAATTATAGCTACCGTAACTACGGCCCCCGGTATGGCGGTGGGTTTGGTGGTCGTCGCGGTTGGCGGTAAGCCAGCCTGCTGAATAAAAATCCTGTCCACTTGGGCGGGATTTTTTGTTTTAGGTCTATGCCCTCGAAACCGAAACTAGGTACCGCCACCCTTGCTGATTTTCGACCCGGCGACGTGTTCGTAAACCGTATCGACTTGTCGATGAGTGGGTTACACCGGCCACGGCGGGCGGGTATCAGCGGAACGGGCCCCCACGGTGCCGACTCCATCATCCTGGCGGGCATGTATGAAGACGACATCGACGAGGGAGATCATATCGCCTACGCGGGCCACGGCGGGCGTGACCAGAAAACGGGTAAGCAGATTGCCGATCAGGTGCTGGATGGCTACAACGCGGCCCTGATTCGAAACGTGGCGTCGGGGCATCCGGTACGGCTTGTTCGGGGAGCCACGCTTCGCAATGAACACGCTCCCGCCGAAGGCTACCGTTACGAGGGCTTGTTTCGCGTTACGTCCTACGAGCGCATCCGGGGGAAGTCGGGCTACTGGATTTGGCTGTTTCAACTAGACCGGGTAAGTTGATTGCTAAAATCACCCCGTTATGCGCCACCTCGCTGTAATAGTGCTTTTCCTGCTCACCAGGGCACTTTTTGCCCAACATGTAATTGACTCGGCCAACGTAACGCCCGCCAACCGGGCGGCGCTGATGGCACAGTTAACAGCCCTGCCCTGTGGTATTCAAGCGGCTGATAAAAAGGCTGTTGTACTACAAAAAATCAAAACCTACCTGGCAAACTATAAACCGGACCCCGCCCAGCCCGACGATGTGTTTGCCAAAGCGGCGGTAGTGCAGGCGTTGCGGGGCGTACTCACGGGTGGTTATGGCATTGGCGCGGTGCTGGTAGACGGCAGAGGCCGGATTCTGCACGGTGCGCATAACGCTCAGCTTCAGCAGGGTCGGTCTGACCTCCACGCCGAAATGAACCTGCTCACGGAATTTGAGAGCCTGCCGCAGTTTAAAAAATACCAGTCGAAGGGAAATTTTACGGGCGGGGGCAACACCATCTATACCGAACAACTCCGCCTCTACACGTCGGCCGAACCCTGCCCCATGTGTTTTATCCGGGTGGCTATTGCGGGCGTCGACACGCGTTATGTAAGCACCGGCCCCGACGACGGCATGAACGCTCGCGCTGCTTGCCTGCCCCCATTTTGGGCCGAACTAAGCCAGAAGCACAAAATTATCGCGGCTAAAAATGCGCCTGTGCTGCAACAACTGGCCCACTGTTTGTTCTATTCGTTTATGCTTTGAAAAGAAGCAAGAAATAAGAAGTAGTCTGCAGACTTTCTTGTTTTCTTGCTTCTCACCTCTTGCTTCTTACCTCTCATCGCTCACAACGTTTCAGCCTTTTTCGCGTTATTTGTTGTACAGCCTCTCAACGGTAATCAAGTATGAAATCGACAACAATTGTGCTTCTGCTCATGGCCTCGCTGGCTGTAACGGAAGCACCGGCGGCAGGCTATTTGGCCAGCCCGACCGCGAAAGAGGCGACTATTTTTCGCAAGAAGAAAAAAGGGTTCCGCCGCAAAAAGGGCTTCCTCTGGGGCCTGTTCAAGAAAAACGACTGCGGCTGCCCGAATCATTGATAATTTAAAGGGACCGCAGATGAGGCGGATCGGGCTGACTTACACGGATCTTTAATCTGCTTCGATTAGTAAAAAGATCCGTGTAAGTCAGCCCGATCCGCCTCATCTGCGGTCCCTTTAAATACTACCTTATCCGGTTCGACTCACGGACGAGCTTTTCGTCGCGGCGGATGAAGCGGTTGGCAAGAAAATTGAAGACTAAGGCAGCGAGGATAGCCCAAAAGCCCGCCAGGAATGACCCCTGATCGTTTGGATTGCCATACGTTTTGCCATTTACTAAAACGTTGTACAGTACCACGCCCATAGACGCCGTCAACAAAATGGCATTTACGGCGCACAAACCCATTTGCAAAATGCGCTTACGGTACTGAAAAATGGCTACCAGTGCTACAATGGCTACCAGTACCAGTAGGCCAGCCAGATACCACGTAGGCGTTGTGAAGGTGGTGATGCCCTGCTCATAGGAATACTGCAATGGCGTTAGTTCGGCTTCTTCGCCGGGTTTGACTCCGTTCTTTTCCCAAATAGGATTTACGAGTGCTGTGCCCATCGAGGCACTGATGAGGAACAGAAATACACTTTGAATTCGTTGAATCATGGTAACAGAATAGAAATATACCGGTTTACCATACAGATGGGTAACTTAGCGTAGCCAGCAGCCTTACTGGCACCGAAAGCAGCCGTTTTGGCCCTGTTTATTTGCCCTGTATCGATCCGCAAAATTAGCCCAAAAGCAGGAGTTTGTAAATGAATACACAAGTTGTTGTCACCGCCGATGGCTCCCACTCGGTATACAATGCGGAGGTAGGTCACCACTACCACTCCGTATACGGGGCCGTGCAGGAGTCACAGCGCGTGTATATCGAGTTGGGCCTGCAACATGCCTTCGATACCATCGACGGGCCGGTTCGGGTGTTTGAAATGGGCTTCGGAACGGGCCTTAATGCACTCATGACCCTACGCGAGGCCATCCGGCACAACCGCTCGGTCGAATACGTAGCTATTGAGCCGTATCCTATCCCCGCCGACGAGGCACAGCAGCTTAATTACGACGAACTGCTGCACACCTTCTGGCTGGCCGACGTACATGATGCGCCCTGGAACGTACCAACGGCCGTGACGCCGTATATGATGCTGACTAAATACCAGATTCCCCTTGAACAGATGCTGCCTGTTGGCCCGTTTGACGTGGTATATTACGATGCTTTCCCACCTGAAGGTCAGCCCGAATTATGGACGCAGGAGATATTCGAGAAAGTGGCTTCTATGATGCACCCAGGTAGTTTTCTGACCACCTATTGCTCGAAAACAATGGTACAGCACAACCTCCGCGCTGCCGGGTTTGCCGTTGAAAAACACAGCGGTCCGGCCCGCAAACGGGAAGTAATCAGGGCAGTGCTGAAGTGAGTTCAACGTTAAACAGCAGACCTTAAACGTTGAACGCTAGACGCACCACCTTCCCCACGGCTTCCAGCCCAGTTACGTCTGCTTCCAAGAAATCATTCAGTTGGTCGCTGTCTACATCGAGTACGGCTACCACGTCTCCGTTCTGATCAAAGATGGGCACGACTACTTCTGATTTCGAGGCGGAGCTACAGGCAATATGGCCGGGGAAAGCCTCTACGTCGGGTACCACTATCGTTTCGCGGCGGGTGTAAGCAGCCCCACAAACGCCTTTGTCGAAGGCGATGCGTGTGCAGGCGATGGGTCCCTGAAACGGCCCCAGCACCAGTTGTCCTTCTTTTTTAAGATAGAAACCCACCCAGAAAAACCCGAACGCTTCTTTCAGCGCCGCTGCTACATTGGCCAGATTCGCTACCAGATCGGTTTCGCCTGAAAGCAGCGCTTCCAGTTGCGGGACAAGACTGTTATAAATCGCCGTCCGGTCCTGCGTCTGGGGGATGGTGAGTGTCTCTGCCATAACTAAGACTAAACGGATACGTTTTTAAAATACCGCTTCAGCCAGGTGCTGGCAGCTGGAAGTTGCCAGTTGGTATGAAAGTCGGCAATCGTTTTTATTAATGTATTGAAAACCAGCGTTTCCGGCGTGAGTAGGCCCTCAGCAACGGCGGCTTTCACATCACCCAGCGGCAGGGTTTGCACGGAGCCATCAGCGGCACGGTAGACCACGGCACAGTCTAGAAAATCAACCTGCAAGGCTTGCCCAATGGCCTGCACCGTGTGCACCGATGAGTCGATAGAGCAGCCACTAGGCAGTCCCGCGCCTTCATCGACGGCCAGCAACAGAAAACGCCCATCTACCACGTTCGCCGAGGCCAGCAGCGGGTGCCCATGGGCCGCCCACGTATCAAGTGCGGGCCGGATAGCGGCATCTATCGCAGCCACATCATCGGCAGCCAATGGTCGATTGGCCTGATATACCCAAAGCCGCGCCGAAGCGGGCATCTGATCGAAGGGGAGATACATGGTTTGATTGACGATTTACGAACGGCGGACCGCTCGTCATTCGTAAATCATAACCCTTGCCCTTGCGCGATGAGTTCCGAGATGTCGTAGACCTTTACGGTGTCTTCGCGGTTCTGGTTTTTCACACCGTCGCTCATCATGGTCATGCAGAAGGGGCAGGCCACGGCAATGGTATCGGCACCGGTGGCGAGGGCTTCCTGCGCCCGTTCTACGTTCACGTCTTTTTTGCCGGGTTCGGGTTCTTTGAAGTACTGCGCACCACCCGCCCCGCAGCAGAGGCCATTGGCTTTCACGCGCTTCATTTCCACCAAATCGGCATCCAGCGCCTCCAGTACCTCGCGGGGAGCCTCGTAGATTTTGTTGGCCCGACCCAGGTAACATGAGTCGTGGTAGGTGATTTTGCGGCCTTTGAAGGGTTGCCCGTCCTGTACTTTCACGCGCCCCTCATTGATGAGCTGCTGCAAAAACTGCGAGTGGTGAATAACTTCATACTCCCCGCCCAGGTCAGGGTATTCGTTTTTCAGCGTGTTGAAACAGTGGGGGCAGGCCGTCACGATTTTTTTGACGTTGTAGCCATTCAGCACCTGGATGTTAGCCATGGCCTGCATCTGAAACAGAAACTCGTTGCCCGCCCGCCGCGCCGGGTCGCCGGTGCAGGCCTCTTCGGGACCAAGTACGGCAAACTTGATGCCCACGTGGTTCAGGATACGCACAAACGCAATGGTCACACGTTTGTAGCGGTCATCAAACGAGCCGGCGCAGCCCACCCAAAACAGAATGTCGGGCGTATCGCCGTTGGCCATCATCTCGGCCATGGTGGGTACTGAATAGGTCTTTTCGGTTGTCATTTTTTCTTATTTTTCATTCACCTGCTCGGCCCAGTTAAAGCGGTCGCTGGGGGAGAATTTCCAGGGGGCCATGTTGTTTTCTACATTGCTGAACATGGCATTCCACGAAGCGGGAGCCTGTGCATCTTCCATTACTTTGAAGCGCCGCATTTGCAAAATGATATTCAGCGGATTGATATTGACCGGGCAGGCGTTAACGCAGGCCTGACAGGTAGTGCAGGCGTTGATTTCCTCGACGGTAGTATAATCACCGAGGAGCGACTTGCCATCGTCGTAATCGTTGCCATGCTTCTGGCGGTTGGTCGTAATCTCTTCGGCCCGCCAGCGGGTGTCCATCATGATCTTGCGCGGCGACAGTTTTTTGCCCGTTATGTTGGCCGGGCAGGCGGCCGTGCACCGTCCGCACTGGGTGCAGGAAAGAGCGCCCATAATGTCGACCCACGACAGATCAGGCACGTCCTTTGCCCCAAACCGCCCAATGTCCGACGGTTGAGCACCGTTTTCATTAGCCTGTGTGCCGTCGGCTGCTACGGGTTCACCACCGGTAGGTTCAATCCCCAGGGCCAGTTGCACCTCGCGAGTGATGCTGGGCATATTCTTCATTTCGCCCTTTGGCACCAGGTCCGAGAAATAGACATTCGGGAAGGCCAGGCCGATGTGCAGGTGCTTTGAATAGGTCACGTAGCCTGCAAAAAACAGGATGCCCAAAATATGAAACCACCACGTAGCCCGTTCAACGCCTACTAAAGCGCCATCGCTTAAACCAGTAAAGAGGGGTTTTAGGTACTGGCTGATCAGAAAATCGGGCACTACGCCTTTCAATTCGCCGTAGTGACCCACGCCCCGGTCACGCAGCACACTGTCAGACGCGTTCCAGGACAGAAATGCGATCATCAGCACAATCTCGAATACCAAAATCAGCGTGGCATCGAGCAGGGGCCAACGTGGACGGAGTTCTTCATTGGTGGCCGCTTGCAGACGATTTACTCGTGTGATATAGCGGCGGCTGAGGAACACCACGCAAACCGCCAGCACCCCAAAAGCCAGGATTTCGAAGAAATTGATGAGATAGGGGTATACCGGGGCAATGTAGGGCGCAAAGAGCCGATGCGTACCCAGCAGCCCGTCGAGGATGATCTCTACAATCTCGACATTGATGATGACAAAACCAACGTAGATCACCAGGTGCATAAGGGCCACGGTGAGGTTGGTAAACATCTTTTTCTGCCCGAAAGCTACCAGGAGCATGATCTTAAATCGTTCGCCGGGATTATCGGAGCGGTCTTCGGGACGCCCCAGGTTAATGGCCTGCGCAATGTATTTGACGCGCCGGGTAATAATCACCGCCGAAACGATCAGGGCTGCGGCGAATAAAACTTGCTGGATTACCTGCATGGTAGGTTACTGGATTAACTGATTAAGGCTCAACGCGTAAGCCGGAGGGTTGTTCAATTCAAAACTTTTTTTGCGTGCAAGGTTGGAAAACCTACCCCCGCACCCTACTTTTGCACCCACGTTTGACAGTCAGACGACGCGGTGATGTAGCTCAGTTGGTAGAGCAAAGGACTGAAAATCCTTGTGTCGGCGGTTCGATTCCGTCCATCACCACCGCGAAAGAGGCCTTCTCCAGTTTGGGGAAGGCTTTTTTGTTATGGTCGACGCTGAGCGGAAAGGGGCAGATCATAAGGATAACGATTTGGAAGCGGGGTTGATTTCATGCAACTAGTATGCATGCATACTATTTTTTCTGCCGGGCAAATATACGGCTTCAGGCTTGGCTGCCAAACCGCAATTCGGGCTAATTTTGGCCCAACTCAGTGCGGCATTCCGACCTGACGGCACCGTAACTCGCTCCATGTATCATTTCCTGCTTTCGCTTGTCCTGCTTGGCTATCTGCTCCTGCCTGCGCTTTGTCGGGCACAGTCAGATAGCTTGCCGGCGCTGGTGCCTCCAATTGCCACGACGGTTGCTACAACTGATTCAGTGTTGCCCGCCCCCTCGTCGGCGGTGCCGCGTTACCGGACCTACCTGCTGGCGGGTACGTCGCTGCTGACGCTGGGGTCTACGTATGCTTACCTGGAAAAGCGCTGGTGGAGCGATGGGCATGCCAGTTTTCACTTCGACGATGGCCGCGATTTCCGGTATGCCAGTAACGTCGATAAACTAGGTCATTTTTTGGGGGGTGCCTTCACGGCCGATGCGTACTATGCCGGCTTTCGCTGGGCGGGGGTGTCGCCACGCCGGGCCGAATGGTATGCGGTTGGAACCACGGCACTGGTGCAACTGTGTATTGAATTCAAAGATGGTTACGCCCCCACCTACGGCTTCAGTTGGGCCGACGTAACGGTGGGTACACTGGGTGGTTTCTGGCCAATGGTACAGCACCGGTCGCCGTTTCTGGCCGATTCACAGTTGAAGGTCAGCTACTGGAAACGGACAAACAAATACTGGGAACACCGGGGAATAGTGGACATTCCAGCCTTGTCTATCGACGACTACATCAATCAGGCGTACTGGTTTTCATTTTCGCCGCGCTACTTGGGGAAACCTGGCTCGGCCATTCGCCGCAACTGGCCCAACTGGCTGCAGCTCTCGGCGGGGTTTGGGCTGGATGCCGACACCTGGAGCCCAACGCGCAATGGCGAAGGTGGTCTGTGGGAATTTTACCTCGCCCCGGATCTTGATCTGGTGAAGTTGTTCAAGCCCAAAAAACCGTTGATGCGTACTATGCTACATCTGCTCAACTACGTCAAAGTGCCCATGCCCACCGTGCAGCTAGGCCCTAAGCCTCGCCTCTGGTGGCTCTATTTCTGAGTATTTATTCGGATAAAATAACTAAAAACCAAATTAATTACGGCTATTTCGTAAAATTATTGACTATTATTTTGAAAGCATCTATTTTAACGGTTCGTAACACCTGACTAAGCCCACAGGCAAAGTCTTGTACTAACCATAAGATGATTGTTTTCTCACGCACAACCAGGCCGGCACTCGCCTGGTGGGGGCTGCTGTTGGCCCTCGTCATTACATTACCAACAGCATCCCAGTCACTTACGCCTGATCAGGCCCACGACGATTTGCTGTATCTACGACGGCAACTGCGTACTTACCACCCCGGCCTGGGCCACTACACACCCGTCTCACGCATGGAGCAGGTGTTCGACTCGCTCTACAATCACGTCGACGCGCCAATAGACTATCTGGCATTTTTTCGGCATCTGTCGCCTTACCTCAGCGGCCTTAAAGACGGCCATACCAACCTGAACCACCGCAAGGGATTCATCAATCGCGACACCCGCTACGTGCCCTTTTATATCCGGCAGGTAGAGGGCCATTATTTCATCAGCCACAACGCCTCAGAAGACAGTACGCTACGGCGTGGCACGCAGCTTATCAGCATCGACGGGCAATCGGTAGCCGACATTCATCGGGCGTTGCTGGAAGGTGACCGGTCAGGCTCGGACGGAGACAATGTGTCGGGGCGGCAGCAGTGGAGCCTGACTCAGTTTGCCGACTACTACGCCTGCTGGTTTGGCTCGCGCGACTCCATTACGGTGCAATACCGTTCGCCGCTACCAAACGGGAAAATAGATTCTGTTCTACGCGAAAAACGTATCTCCTGCCCTACTGTAGCTCATTTTCGCGAAAAACTCTGGCAGCGGTACCCCACCGATTTTGGCCCAAAATCGGAAAGTCGGTTGCCAAACCTGGGCTTACGTATTGTGGATTCACTGTCGGGTACGGCGGTGCTTCGGGTATCGTCGTTTAGTAGTCCTCATGGATTCGATCCGTTTGGATGGGGATTTAAGAAGCGGCTGAAACAAGCCTTCCGGCAAATAAAAGAGGCAGGAGTCGACAACCTGATCGTGGATATGCAGGACAATGGCGGTGGAGCAGTGGTTAACTCGGCGCGGCTGTTGCAGTTCTGGATGCCTGCTCCCTTTCGGATTATGGCCCGCGAAGAGATGAAGCAGGCTGCCCGACCTCAGCTCGTAAACCGCTGGAATCCCCTTTCGGTCATTGATTTCAATCTGCGCTATAAAAAAGATGGTCATGGCGGGTTTATCAGCCGTGTGGCAAACCGGCAATACCGGCCCATTCAACGGTTGGCGTTTACCGGCAATTTATACCTGCTCATGAACGGCTCGTCGTTTTCGGCAGCTACGTCAGTGCTGGCTAAAACCCTCGACGCGGGCAAGGGTACGTTTGTTGGCGAAGCCAGCGGGGGAGCTTATTGGGGTGACTTTGCCGGTCAGTTCAACTTCGTCACCCTGCCCCATTCGCGTATTCAGGTGCGGTTGCCGCTTAAAAAATTAACTCATGCCGTAGCGCCAAACCACGCTAACGGATTCACGGTCGAGCCTGACTTCACCGTCACCCGCTCCTATAACGATCTGCTCACCAATCGTAACTATACGCTGGACTATACGTTAAAACTGATTCGCCAGCGCGTTACCGCCGCCCGCGACATACCGTCGCTGCTTTCGGAAATGAAGAACTGAGAGGTGAGAAATAAGAGGCAAGAAGTAAGAAGTGAGAAGCAAGAAATAAGAGACAAGAAGCAAGAGAAAAGAGCAGCGTCAAGGGTTCGACAGAGTACGTCTTGTTTCTTTTCTCTTGCTTCCTGTCTCTTGCTTCTTGTCTCCTACTTCTCACTTCCCAAACGCCAGCCTCGTTTGCGGCAGACTTTGCGGGTATTCGTCGCGAAGGAACTTGATCAGTTCTTCGCGGAGGTGGCACCGGAGGTCGAAGTTTGAAGGTGCGTCGTTGGATGATACCAGCACACGAACAACCGCGGTAGTGGGCGTTGTATCGGTTATCTGCACGGCAAACGACTGTTGATTCCACAGGGGATCCGCTTCGGCCAGCGCACGGGCTTTTTCGCGGATAATATCAATGGGCGCGTTGTAGTCGAGGTAAAGCAAAATTGACCCTGTGATGGAGGCATCGGAGCGGGTCCAGTTCTGAAACGGTTGTTCTACGAAATAAGTAATGGGCAGAATCAGCCGCCGCCGGTCCCAGAGGCGTACCACCACGTTGGTGAGGTTGATCTCTTCTATGCGGCCCCATTCATTTTCGACCACTACGGCATCGTCGAGGCGGATTTGCTGCGAAAAGGCGATCTGAATACCAGCCAGCAAATTGCCCAGTGACTTTTGCGCCGCAAAACCCACCAGCACCGACACAATGCCCGCCGAGGTGAGCACGCTGACGCCCAGTTTACGACTTCCCTGAAAGCTGAGCAACAGCAGCGAAAACGTTACCAGGACCACCAGGGTAGCGATAATGCGCCGGAAAAATTGCATCTGTGTCACAAACTTCCGATGCGACAGGTTGGCGTCGCTACTGATGTCATAGCTCCGCACCAGCAGGATTTCGCCTACTTTCAGCAGTCGCAGAAACAGCCAGGCGCTCGTGACAAGAAAAAGGACTTCGGCAGTTTTGTCGGCAATAGGGTGCCGCTGCAAAAATCGTTGCGACTGGATATTGGTCCCTAGCAGAAAAAACAACGAGGGTAACCAAAAGTAGAAGGCTGTGCGCAGGTGATTGCGGAGTAAAGTCAGCACGGTGTCGCCGCGCCGCCGTAAAATCATCCTGACAATCTGGGTAAGCAACAGCATTGTAGCCACACCAGCTACCACAGCAATAATGAGCAATATCCAGCCCGACAAATCACGATTGGGCACGTAGCCAAACCAGCGGACAAGGGCACGAATCCAGGAGTCGAGTTGCTGTTGCATAGGCTTAAAAGTAATGACACAACCCTAAACCCCGGCGGTCAGTTTGGCCGGTCTATCACCAGACGCTGGCTGGGGTCATACAGTTTTGGACCTTCCCCGCCTACTTGCAGGATCTTGACCTGGTAGTTACCCTGCGCAAATCGTTTGGCAAAGGTGCCGGTGCTGACGCCCGTTCGGTAGAGTTGCCCGGTGGTTAGAAACTGCCGAAAACCGCTCTTGGCTGGTGCGGCAGGTAGCAGAAAACGTTGCCCACCGGTGGTTTCAATCACCACATAGGTGCCCCGGCTACCGGGTCCTTCCTGCACACGTGGAAAGTTGGATTCACTGATCTGCACCACATCGGGATGATACCCAATCATGGAATTATTAACGGCCATATCGGGCGCGGTGCTAACAGAAATCGGCGTGGTCATGGTTGTAGACGGCCAGGTGGCAGGCGGGGTAAAGGCCACCGGAAACTGATAGGTGTTGCGCTGTTTGGCCTCCAGCAGCAGGCTGTCGATGGGTCCACGGAAGTAGGGTAGCGGTACGGTGGTCTGGTGATAATGAAAGTTGAACGCGTCGGCCTGCCGAAGCTGGTGCGCCGAAATAACGTTGGGCATGTTGGCGTGGAAGGCGGCTATGTTCATAACCACCGCCCCTGCCGTCACCAGCCCTGCACCAGCCAGCTGCCACCGCCGGTTCAGCACCGATAAAACCAGCAAATAGGCCACGCTGAGGGCCAGGTGCGCATAAATCTTGTACCGGTCGCGCAGAATATCCTCGGTAGGGCGGTAAATAGCCAGCAGTAAACAGGTGGCCAGTATCACTACGGCGAAGGCCATGAGTACGTTGGTACTGGGTTGTTGCTGCAATCGTTTACCTGGTTTACCCAGGCCAGACAACCACATCAGCAGCGCTGTACCCAACACCGCCGCCAGTCCCACACCCGCCACCATTGGCAGCAGCCGGCTATCCTGATTGGTCATGGCCGAGCCAAGCGACAGCAGCGTGTTGGGAATCCAGTTGATGAAAGGCGTTTTGTGTTCATTAACGGGCAGAATCGTGAGCCGCACCAGAATCACCAGGGCTGTAATGCCCCACCAGATTAGGCCCGAAAAACCCCGTCGCCGTTGATGCAGCAATACCAATGACCCCACCAGAAACGCCAGTACCCCATTGCCGCTGGTCAGTACCGCCGCCACGCCCAGCACCAGCGGCCACGCCAACGACTGCCGACGGTGCAACTGATACAGCGACTCGAGTACAAACCAGACAACGGTGAAGTTCTGCAAGCCGGCCATCGCCCAAAACATGTTCTCGTGCGATTGTAGACTCAGGACCCAGCACGGTACCGGCAAAAAAGCCCACGCTGGTAGTTCCAGTGTTCGAAACAAGGTCCAAAGCCGCCACACGATAGCCAGCAGGGCGGCGTTGCCGAGCACGATCATGACCAGAAAATTGATCTGGCCGGTGGTGTAGTAGGTTGCCAGCGCCACCAGCCGGTCGTAGATGATGTAGTGGGTGTTGTGCACGGCCACCAGTTCGCTCAGGCGCGTGGGCCAGGGCGTGGCGGGGTTGGCCCAGTGGGTGATAAACCGCAGCAGGGCGTAATCATCAAACAGGACCACATTAACGGCGTAGCGTTGCAGGATAAACAGCCATACCAGCACCGGCAGGCACAGCAGCATCCCACCCGCTATGGTTAACCAGCTGGATCGGGGCCGAGGAATCGGGAGCGACATTGTAAGCAGGAATAAGCCGCAAAGATGGCGCGGGGCTTCCAGATTACGCAACTGGGCTCGTTTACTCGAAAACGGTTTTCCGGTAAATCGCCGACATGGGTAGTTCCAGATCACCCAGCCGAACCGTGCTATCCAGTGTTCGGTAATCGTGGTTCAGCCATTCGTCGGGTACGTTGGTACGGGAGTAAACCGTGGCGTAGGGCCGGTATTGATCAACGAAGAGAACGTGTTGCAGCGGCGGAATAAGTTTATAGTAAGTGAGTTTTTCCTGTAAATCGAATCTACGTGTGCTTTTCGAGAGTACTTCGACCACAATTTCGGGATTGATAAGCCGCGAATTTGACGTTTTTCCTGTGGGTGTAAGTCCATAAATAGGTGATTTAACCACGCACGCGTCGGCATTCACATCGCCGTAGTCCCCTGGTATAATGATTTTAACGCTGCTGCCCATTACCTGATAGTCAGCATGAGCAATGTAATGGTTATTCAACAGCCATATGAGTACACCCACAAGGGTCTCGTGATCGCCAGATGCCTGACTCATAATAAGTTCGTTGTTGAGAAATTGAACAGTATAAGGAACGGTATCAACAACGTCGAGGTAGTCAGCCCAGGTAGCAGGCATATACAGTAGCTCATCGGCCTCCAGCGAATCCGGCAATTTCAGGGCAACGGCTTCCATCGGTACACAGTCAGTTTGAGCCATTAAGATAACGATTTTTGGGGTTGTAGCGCAGGCTTCAGCCTGTTTTAGCGGGCGAAAGCAATAGTTACACAGCATTGCTTTCGCCCGCTAAAACAGGCTGAAGCCTGCGCTACGATCCCTACGCCAATATCCCCTTAACTACCTTGCCATGTACATCCGTTAACCGGTAGCGGCGGCCCTGGTGTTTGAAGGTCAGTTTTTCGTGGTCAACACCCATCAGGTGCATAATCGTGGCCTGAAAATCGTGGACGTGGACGGGGTCTTTCACTACGTTATAACCAAAATCGTCCGTTTGGCCGTAAACAAAGCCTTTTTTGATACCCGCCCCGGCCATCCAGATTGTGTAGGCACGGGGGTGGTGGTCGCGGCCGTAGTTTTCGCGGGTGAGCTTGCCTTGCGAATACGGTCCACGGCCAAATTCACCACCCCAAATCACCAGGGTGTCATCTAATAATCCGCGCTGTTTCAGGTCGTGAACCAATGCCGCCGACGCCTGATCCACGCTTTTGGCCTGTGGTTGAATAGCCGAGGGCAAGTTGCCGTGCTGATCCCAGCCCTGATGGTACAACTGCACAAACTTCACGTCTTTCTCCACCAGCTTCCGGGCCAGCAGGCAGTTGGCAGCAAAGGTGCCGGGCTTGCGGCTGTCGGGGCCGTACATATCAAAAATGTAATCCGGCTCGTGGGCAATGTTCAGCGTTTCGGGCACCGACGCCTGCATCCGGTAAGCCATTTCGTACTGTGCCATCCGGTTGTTGATCTCCGGGTCGAGTACATGCTTGCTTTGCTCGTGGTGCAGTTTGGTGAGGTAATCGAGCATACGGCGGCGGCTGGTGCGGTCAATACCGGGCGGGTTGTTGAGGTAGAAAACTGGATCTGGCCCCGACCGAAAAACCACGCCCTGATGCACAGAAGGCAGAAAACCATTGCTCCACAGCTTGGCGTACAGAGGCTGGTCGCCGCCGTTGCCTTTCGACAGCAGTACCACAAACGCGGGCATATTCTGGTTGTCGGAACCCAAACCATAGCTCACCCACGACCCAAAACTAGGCCGACCGCCCTGCTGACTACCCGTCTGAATGAACGTGACGGCGGGGTCGTGGTTGATAGCGTCGGTGTTCATCGTGCGGATAAACGTGGCCTCTGGGGCAATGCCCGAAATGTGTGGCAGCAATTCGCTCACCCACATTTGACCCGGCCCGTGCTGTTTGAACTTAAACTTCGACGCGGCCAGGGGAAACTTGCTTTGCCCGGCACTCATACCCGTGAGGCGCTGCCCGTTACGCACCGACGCGGGGAGGTCTTGCCCCCACATGGCTTCCAGCTTCGGTTTGTAATCGTAGAGGTCGAGTTGCGAGGGTGCACCGCTTTGGAACAGGTAGATGACCCGCTTCACTTTGGGCGGAAAATGCGGCTTACCCAGCGCCGGTTCTCCAGCCGAAGCTGTACCGCCAAACAACTTGGTTGGGTTGAGCAACGACGCCAGCGCCAGTGCGCCAATGCCCGCGCCCGACTGCCCCAGGAAATTCCGGCGGCTAAGGGTGTCGTGTAATTCGTCCTGGATGTCCATGTTATCGTTTCACAATCGCTTCGTCAAAATTCATTACTGTGCTGGCCACCACGGTCCAGGCGGCTAGTTCGGCGGGGGGTATTGTTTTATCGACGGGGTATTCGCCAACGGAAAGTAGTTCGGTAGCGCGTTTGGGGTTCTTTTTGAAATCGGCCAGTTCCTCGGCATATAGTTGTTGCATCAAACGGACCTCTTCCGCCCGCGCTGGGCGGCTGATTACCGCTTTGAAAAAACGATTGATGGCCTCCCTGCCTCCATTCTCCCTTTCCGGCTTTCCTCCATTCTGTGCCAGCACCCGCGACGCCTCCACAAATTGCGGATCGTTGAGCGTGACCAGAGCCTGCAACGGCGTACTGGTTTTCTGCCGTTTCACAATACAGACATGACGTTCGGCGGCGTCGAAGTTGAGCATCATGGGAGGCGGAGAACTCCGTTTCCAGATCGTATACATGCTGCGCCGGTAGAGTGTGTCGCCGTGTTGCTGGTTGTAAACCACCGCATTGCGTGTAGCCAGCGCCTCCCAAATGCCCGACGGCTGATAGGGCAATACGCTCGGCCCACCCATCTGTTTGTTCAATAAGCCACTGGCTGCCAGCGCATTATCCCGAATTTGTTCGGCACTCATGCGGTAACTGGGGCCACGGCTCAGGTACGTGTTGTCGAAATCGTATTCCCGCGCTGCCTCCGATACCGACGAGGATTGCCGGTAGGTAGCTGAGGTGACAATAAGCCGGTGCATGGCCTTCACATCCCAGGGCCTGATGCCTTCTTTCTCACGTCCCTCCCGGAATCGAATAGCCAGATAATCAAGTAGTTCGGGATGTGAAGGCATTGCTCCCTGGTTGCCGAAATCGTCGGCGTTCTTGGCCAGCCCCTGCCCGAAGTAATTTTGCCACATGCGGTTTACCACCACCCGCGCAAACAATGGGTTGTCGGCACGAAGCAGCCATTTTGCCAGACCTAGCCGGTTGGGGGGCAAGGCATCGCCCGCGCTATTGTCGCTGAGTGCAGGCAGGAAGTGTGGCGCGGCAGGCTGAACAGGTTCACCGGGGGCATCATAAGCACCACGATTGAGAATAAACGACGGCCGGGACTGGCCACGCTCCTGCATAACCATCACCTGATCGGCGTTGGTCAGCGCCATGAACTGTTTCTCGCGCAGTTTCAGCGTTGAGTCCAGCGCGGCGCGGTATCCAGCATCCTGTGTGGTTACAAAATAGGTATACAAACTGGCCCGTTGCTCAGGGGTGCGTCTGGCCGCCGGGGTACGTAGGGCGGCGGTGATGGCATCGGGTTGACCAGCCAAGCGGGGCATTTCGGCAGGAGTGAGGCAGCGGGTGTAGATACGTAGCTCATCGACGGCAAAATCGCGGTAATAATTGTCGTGCATCCGGCCCACATAAAACGCGTGTTGTGCCCAGTGGGTCTTGTTTTTGCCCCAGACCATGCTATGCTGCAGTTGATCGGTAATAACCTGCCGATGCATGGGTTTGCCGTTTAAGTACAAAGTCAGTCCCTGCGCTTTACCCAGGCCATCATACGTAAAGGCCACCTGAAACCACCGCCCGGCGGGTACTTTCTCTACCGACTCGATATCAATGGCGTTGGCGGGCCACACGTGGCTCAGCATCAGCTTCAACCGTCCGTCGGCCAGGAGGTCCAGCTGGTAACCGCGCTGTCCGTCCATCGGTCCGGCGGTGCGGCCCATCAGCGTAACCAGTGAGCCTACCTTGTTCATTTTGAACCAGCTGCTAATCGTGAATGGCTGATTCTGGTCATACGCGCCAAACTCGTAGGGCAGGCTGATCCAGCTGTCGCCGGGCAGGAAACGGGCCTTGCCAAAGCGTCCCGGTACGGGTTTAGGCAGGTTGTCTACGTCGCCACCCAGCCACGCGGGCAAGGTGTCGTTGACCGAGTTGAGGAACGCATTGCGTGGATCTTTTTCCAGTTCGGCGCGGGTTTTTGGTTTGCGAGGCTCCTTTTTTGCCTCAGTGGGCTTCACCACGGCCCCTGCCTTTTCCGGCTTTCTCTTGGCTTCTTGGGCTTTGCGCTTGTCTTCCTCGGCCTTCTTTTTGGCTTCCTCCAGCTTGTTTTTTTCGTCTTTCGCCTTCACATACGCCACGATATCGCCCCGGTTTTCTTCGTCGAAACTATACCGGGCCACCATTCCCAGGTCGGGCTGTATGACGCGTTTTTGTTCCGCCTGAGCCAGCCATTGACCAAAACGCTGCTGGTAATCAGGCTTGTTGGGATTTAGCAGGGGTTGAAACGAAGCCATTTTCTTGCGCACTGCCGCCAGCTGCCGCACCACCTGTGGGCTTGGTAGCGTAATGGTGGGTGCCGATTCGCCATTGTACGGAATTTGGCCTCGCTCATTGTTGCTGTTAAAAAAGGCAAACAGCGAGTAATAATCTTTCTGTGAAATAGGGTCGTATTTGTGGTCGTGGCAACGGGCGCACTCGGTGGTTAAGCCCAAAAACGCCTTGCCGAATGTGGCCACCCGATCGGCCACATATTCCACGCGGTACTCTTCATCGACAATGCCTCCCTCCTGACTTTGCTGGTGGTTACGGTTAAAGGCCGTAGCCAGCAGCTTGTCGCGTTGCTCATCGGGGTTGGCCGAACGGGGCAGCATGTCGCCCGCCAGTTGCCATGTCACAAACTGATCGAAGGGTTGATTTTTATTGAACGACCGAATCACCCAATCGCGGTAGGGCCACATGGTGCGGGGACCATCGTCCTGATAGCCGTGGGTATCGGCGTAACGGGCCACGTCCATCCATTCAACAGCTTGGCGTTCACCGTAATGCGGATCGTTAAGCAGCCGGTCAACCAGTTTTTCGTAGGCATTGGGCGAACGGTCGGCCAGGTAGGCGTCTACCTCGGCGGGAGTAGGAGGCAGGCCCGTGAGGTCGAGCGTGACACGACGGAGGAGGGTCAGTTTGTCTGCCTCGGCGGCGGGCACCAGGTGTTTTTCGTCCAGTTTCGCGCCCACAAACCGGTCGATGTCGTTGCGTACCCAGCGGTTGTTTTTGGGCGTAGGCAGGGCGGGCATCACAGGGGCAATAAGCGACCAATGCTGTTTGTATTCGGCCCCCTGCTCAATCCAGCGCAGCAGCATGGCTTTTTCGCTGGCGGTGAGCGTCAGGTTCGACTTAGGCGTGGGCATCACCTCGTCGGGGTCGGTGGTGGTGATGCGGTGAAAAAGCTCACTACTTTCCAGATCACCGGGTACCACGGCGGTATGACCACTTTTAGCTAGTGCCTCGTAAGCACCTTCCGGCGTGTCGAGGCGCAGGCCCGCCTGCTGTTTATTCTTATCGGGACCGTGACACGCAAAGCACCGATCAGACAGAATGGGCTTGACATGCAGGTTATAGTCTACCTTCTCGGGTAAATTGATCTCTGCCGCCAGCACGTCGGCGGGTTTGCTGACGTGGCTCAGGTGGCTGCATGATGACCAGACAGCCCCGCCGAACGCGCTCACCGCTACGGCAATCCCTATAGATTTTATACGCTTTGTCGACCAGCGAACCATATAGTTGAGTATGAGCAGATTATTATAAACAAATTTACATGGGAAATGTGCAAAATGTTCGGCTAAAAAGACTCATTCACTACACAGAATTGACCAGTTTATGGTTGAACATAACCCACAAGGGTATAAAGAGGCGACAAGTCAACATTTCCCTACAAAAAAAGAAGCCGCTTACCCTGAGGGTAAACGGCTTCCTGTAAAGGTGGCTACAGCATCACCACAGCGGTTTTATTGTTTCGTCAGCACCACCGTGTATGTTGTTTTAACGGGGTTGTTGCCGGGGTCAACATCAAGCTGCGTAACCATGGTGGCGGTAGTGGCAGTGAATACTTTGCTGGCCGTTACCACCCGACTACCCGTTGTCAGCACCACCTGGTTGTTTGTTTCGGCATAGGTGGTGGCCGAACTGAAAAATGCATTGACCAACTCCTTCGATTTCGCGGCAGTGGAACAGGCCGCTACCGACGATACATTGTTGGTGATGGCACCCGCGGCCGTAAACGTAACGGTGGCCTGCCCAAGGCAGTTACCCTCTAGTGCGTTAAGTCCCCCTGCCAAATCGGTCAGACTCAGGTAGGCGGGTGACACATTAAGGCTGGTGAGCTTCCAGGTGCCCTGCAATGATGTCAGCACGGCAGGATCAGTGGGGGTATCTTTTTTGCAGCTTAGGCTGAAAGCAAAAAGCGCCGCTGTAGCTACCAGCAGAACAAAATAGTGGTGAACAGATGAACGGGTCGTATTCATTTTTAACTACCTGTTTGGTTGAGAGACAACAAGAAGAAGTATTTACGGGTTTATCGGCTCACATTGGCCGTTTTGTGCTTGATCGTTCTGCTTAGTAATCAAACGGTATTATTGCCTTCACAGAGGCATTTCGGCCGGTAAAAAAACGGGACAACCCAGCCTTGCCATTGGCTACAACTTCGGGTGTGTTCTAATCCCTTGCCCTCTTTTTTTTGTTAAG
This sequence comes from Fibrella rubiginis, assembly GCF_017353185.1. GTDB lineage: Bacteria > Bacteroidota > Bacteroidia > Cytophagales > Spirosomataceae > Fibrella > Fibrella rubiginis. The sequence goes on from NZ_JAFMYV010000007.1 coordinate 141,341, forward strand.
CCTATAAATCCGTGGCGGTGCTTGCCGCCGTATACATGGAAAGGTCTGCATTCTGCAGGAGTGAAAACCAATTAACACCTTGAAAACTATGCTCTCGTCAAACAAAGACCAGCAGGTCGCGCCCGGCGTGTTTGTGTCGCCCGAACACCCGTCGATGTTCCTGGGTCGGCGCTTATTTCTGCGTTACGCAGGCTTTACCGTAGCGGCTTCGGGCCTGCTGATGGCCTGTAGCTCAACCGAAACTGTACAGGTAACACCCTCGGTTGTCGATCTGGGTAGCGGCGACACCGGTATTCTCAATTACGCGTATGCCCTTGAGCAACTCGAGGCAGCTTTCTATACGCAGGTGATTGCTACGCCCTACGCCAACATGTCGGCCGATGAAAAAACGATTCTGACGGAAATTCGGGATCATGAGATCATCCACCGCGAATTTTTCAAAGCAGCGCTTGGCTCATCGGCCATCATTGGCCTGACGCCCAACTTCACGGCCGTAAATTTCAGCGACCGCGCCAGCGTGCTGGGAGCCGCCAAAACGTTTGAAGACCTCGGCGTAGGAGCCTATAACGGGGCCGGCCGACTAATAAAAAGCGCTGACTATCTGACGCTTGCCGGCAAGATTGTTTCGGTAGAGGCGCGTCATGCGGCTATCATCCGCGACTTGCTGAGTGCGCGTACGGCCAACTTTGCCGGCGATGATGTTGTGAATCCCACCAGCGGCCTCGACAATGCCTATACCCCCTCGCAGGTATTGCCCCTGGCACAACCGTATGTCAACAACAAAATTTCGGGTGCCAACCTGCCCCAGTAATTCACCCTCAACCAACGAGACATCATGAATCTGTTCAATATTTTTTCTGACATAGAGAAATTAGACGGCGATGTGGCCGAGCGCGTGGACTATTACACCCGCCGCAATCTGTTTAAACTGGGCCGCAAAGCGGCCACCGTGGCGGCAGCCCCCGCCGTTCTGGCTGCCAGCCTCAACGACGCATACGCTCAGACAGCGACCGTAGCCGATGTGCTAAACTTCGCTCTAACGCTGGAATACCTCGAAGACGAATTCTACCGTACCGGCCTGGCTACGGCTAGTTTAATACCGGCTGGTGATCAGGCCGTTATTGCCCAGATCAGTAAGCACGAGGCCGCCCACGTAGCCCTGTTAAAAGGCGCGTTGGGTACGGCAGCCGTGGCTAAACCTGCTTTCCGGTTTGGCAATGCATTCTCTACCTATCAGATATTCCTGGCGTCGGCCAATGCGTTTGAAGATGTTGGCGTACGGGCTTATAAAGGGCAGGCACCCAGTCTGTTGGGTCAAACGGTGCTGACCACGGCGCTACAGATTCACTCGGTAGAAGCACGCCACGCCGCCATGATTCGGCGGATGCGCGGACTGAAAGGATGGATTTCTGATCCTGCCGAAGCACCTGCTGCTGTTTATGCTGGTGAAGACAACACAACGCAGGCGGGTGTGGTGCTGACCTCGCTGTCCAATGTGACAGGTATCGACGCGGCCCGCTCACGTGAGGCGTTCGACGAGATCCTGACCAAGCAGGCTGTACTGGCTATTGCCGCCAACTACCTGTAGAAAAAAATAACCGTGTGTGGTTATTCTTCCCCGGTGTGGCCGAAACACGGTGGTCATAAGCGTCGCGCAGAAGGCTGCCTGTTTTGTTAAGAATTTAATTTTTTGGCGTGGAAATGAGCAAATAAGCTCATTTCCACGCTTTCTTTTTCGCTTATAGACCCTGATAGTGTGTAGGGTTAAACATTGGATGGGTTGTTGGTGGTTACTTGTTCTTATTGATCAACCATCGCTACTATGAACCCGCCAAGTCTTTACTCGCCGAAGCCTGTATATTTGGGTTCACAACAAAGACTACCCTTGAAAAGCCGCCCGCTCCTTACCGATGAATCTGTGCTGGTAGACCGGCTGATGCAGCGCAACGAGCAGGCATTCCAGTGGTTGTACGAGAACTATTCGGCAGCACTGTACGGGGTTTTGCTGAAAGTAGTGCGTGAAGAAGAGCAGGCGCAGGATCTGCTTCAGGAGGTGTTTGTGAAAATCTGGAATAACCTCACCAGCTACGATCCCCAGAAAGGTCGTTTGTTTACCTGGATGCTCAACATCACCCGAAACACGGCCATAGATAGTGTTCGGGCGGGCAAGGCCATGAGTCGTCCCAGCACCGCACAAACCCTGTCAACCAGCGACGAAAGCACTTTTTTGATTGACAAGCAGTATTCAGTAGCGCCCGAGAACCCCGACCATATTGGCTTGCAGGATGTAGTGGGTCGCCTGCGTCCCGAACGGCGTGAACTCATCAATCTGGTGTATTTCGGTGGTTATACACATGAAGAAGCAGCCGAAGCACTTAGCCTGCCGCTGGGTACGGTAAAAACACGCATCCGGTCTGCGCTTCAGGAGCTGAAATCGCTGTTTAGCCGCTAGTCGTCGGCGAAATTCTTCTACAATGTTGTGTCAAACTGGCACCCTGGCTCCTAGTACGCAGCCAAATTACAGGCGTCATAGTATTTTGTAATCAATTACTATACAGACGGTTAACCCCCGAAAAGGCGGCTGGATCAGAGTTCCGAACAAAGTGGGATGTTTTTTGTAATGAATAGTGTGCACACTAAACTGCAACAGTAGATCATGCTGGAACGTCTGGAAGGAATCCGCGAAAACATATTTCGCTATATAGAGGCTCGAATAGAATTGTTTACCCTCGAAACCCGCGGTAAGGTTGAAGAGGGTGCCGTAACGGCTATTCATGGGGTCATTTTGGGATTTCTGGCCACCATTACCACCATCTTTTTATTCAGCTTGCTGGCTGCTTACCTCAACGAGGTGACCAATAGCCGTTATGTCGGTTTCCTGATCGTAGCCGGTTTCTTTTTGCTGCTCACCATCATCTGGGCCGTATCGAAACCGTCGATGATCAATATGATCCGGAAAATGGCCTATAAAGCCTTAAAGGAAAGCCAGGAAAAGAAAGGCGAAGAGAAATCACAGGCCGTTCAGGACCTTATGAAGCAAACCACTGCCTCAATCAATGAGGAGGGGCAGTATTTGAAGTAAACACTGAGAGTCAGAGGATAAGAGCTTGGCAACAGGAAAAACGTATGTCAGACATGTGACATACGCATCTCCGTTCTTAGGGTATGCTCCTACTCTCCCAAATAACTTTTTATTAATTTAGACGTACAAACCAATGGAAGACCCAAAAGTACCCTTTGCCGATACCACAGCCCGTCGGGCGCAACTGATGCAGGCTACCGAACGCTTTAAAGAATCAATTCAGGACAGTGTAGATTCCCTGAAATCAGACGCTTCGGAAATAGGGAAAACATCAGCATTAGTGGCCGGTGTTGCTTTAGGCGTATTTTTGCTGGCCAGCCTGATTCTGCCTAAGTCTGACGAGTACCGTTACGCTGAAAAATATGGCGAACGCGATGAAGATGATGACTACGACGAGGACGACGATGATGATGACGATCACGTTAGCTACCGTCAGCCTCAGCAAGAAGTAAAAAAGCAGGCTAAAGCCACGCAGAAGTCGGCAGCAGCCAGCGGGTTGATTGGTGGTTTACTAACCTCAGTACTCACCAATATAGCTCGTGAGCAAGTATCGGGACTGCTGACTCGTATTCGGAATAACAATGCAATCAATCCCACAGCAAAACCCGCTGAACCCCAGTATCACGAAAAAGCACCCGTTCAGCCTGTTAGCTACGCTAACGAAGCGTAGGCAGGAGGGGCGTAAATCACTGGCCGTATTGCTCGACCCGGACAAGGTTGAGCAGTACGACTTTGTTGACACAGTCAGTCGGGCCGTTCGGCATCAGGCTGACTTTTTTTTCGTTGGGGGGAGTCTAATCACCGACTATGTACAGCGCGACATGATTGCCACGATCAGGAAACTGACCGATACCCCCATCATACTTTTCCCCGGTAACGCCGCCCACATCGAACCCTCTGCCGATTCTCTCCTGTTGCTGTCGTTGATTTCGGGCCGAAACGCTGAATTTCTGATTGGGCAGCACGTAGTGGCGGCCCCGCTGCTAAAGCGCAGTGGCCTCGACATTGTCTCTACCGCCTATATGCTGGTTGATGGTGAAGCGCAGACAACGGTTTCCTACATCAGCAACACCACCCCACTGCCTCACGACAAACCCGGCGTGGCCGCCTGCACAGCCATGGCCGGTGAACTGCTGGGCCTGAAATTAACCTACCTCGACGCAGGCAGCGGCGCGCGCCGAGCCGTTCCGGCCGCCCTGATTGCCGCCGTTCGTGCCGCCGTTGATACGCCTATTGCGGTAGGAGGGGGGATCAATTCGGGCGAAAAAGCCTACGAAGCGCTGGCCGCTGGTGCCGATCTGATTGTGGTGGGCAACGGTATTGAACAAAACAGCGATCTGCTTCCCGAACTAACGGCAGCTCTGGCTGCCTTCAATTCAAAAATTCCCATCGTAAACGAATCCCTGTAGCTGAATGAAATCGTCATTTCTGTCCTTGCATTGGGTAGGCATACTAGCTATTGTAGTCTGTTTTTCGTGCATTGAAACGGCTGCCACGGCGCAAAAAATGCCCAGACAGACGTACCCGGGCCGTTATTACACATCTGTCGAAAAATTAGCTGAGTTTCCCGGTGGCCGCGACGCCATGCTCCGCTTCATGGCCGAACACATTGAATACCCGTCGTCGCTGGACCGGATGAAGTACAAGACCGGCCCTATGAAAGTGCGCTTTATTGTATCTCCCGACGGCAAGCTCTACGACATCACCGTTGATTCAGTACCGGTGCAGACGGCTGAAGCCCAAAAAGGAATGGATGACTACATCATCAGCATTATCCACGCCATTGAGATCATGCCCCGCTGGAAACCTGCCTTCCTGGACGGAAAACCCGTAGCGCAACTATATACCGTACCTATTCAGGTGGTTGAGTAGCCTAACAGAACGGTTCGCCGCTGTGGCGTTGCTCCGTTTTTATTGAAACGAACGGAGCGTTGCTCCGTTAGACTATGCATGATTAAAATCTTCAAATTCGGCGGGGCTTCTGTGCGCGATGCAGCGGGGGTACGTAATCTGGCTTCGATTCTCCAGTCCTACGCTGGTCAGTCAGTGGGGGTGGTTATTTCGGCGATGGGCAAAACCACCAACGCGCTCGAAACGGTGGTAGACAGCTACTGGGCCGCAAACACCTCAGAGGCGCTGGACCGGTGGACGTTGATAGAAAATAATCACCTGACTGTCAGTGCAGACCTGGGCCTGTCAGCCCAGGAAATAGCCCCCGTACAGACGCATCTGGATCACGTGCGGTCGTTGCTGCAAACACCACCCGTGGGCAGCTATGATCAGGTATATGACCAACTTGTATCGACGGGCGAAATCCTGTCGACGCAACTTGTAACGGCTTATCTGCTTCAGCAGGGGTTACCTGCCCGCTGGACCGATGCCCGTCAGCTGATTCGTACCGATGCCACGTTCCGCGAGGGCCGCGTAGACTGGACGGTGACCGAACAGCAGGTCCGCGCTGCGGTAAATACGGCTCATGGAGAATCGAGCATTTTAATAACGCAGGGATTCATTGGCAGTACCCACACCGGCGAGACCACCACACTGGGACGTGAAGGCTCAGACTACACGGCTGCTATTCTGGCCTATTGCCTGGATGCGCAGGATGTAACGATCTGGAAAGATGTGCCCGGTGTGCTCAACGCTGACCCCAAATATTTCGACGATACCGTGCTGTTAACGGCCCTGACGTATCAGGATGCCACCGAACTAGCCTATTATGGTGCAACGGTCATTCACCCGAAAACGATTAAACCGCTGCAAAACAAGGGCATCCCACTCTACGTACGCTCCTTTCTGCAACCCACGCAGCCCGGTACCGTAGTGGGTGTGGCCGACGTGCCTACGCCCGTAGCGTCATTTATTTTCAAGGTCAACCAGTGGCTCATTTCGCTGCACCCCACCGATTTCTCATTCATTACGGAAGATAACCTCAGTCTGATTTTTGGTGAGGTGGCCGCGGCAGGTCTGAAAATTAACCTGATGCAGCAGACCGCGCTCAACTTCTCCTTTGTGGTCGATAACCGCCCCGACCGAATCGAAACGCTGTTTACAGCCTTGCGCCCGCACTTCCGCGTCAACTACAACGAGGGCCTTGAACTCATCACAATCCGCTATTACAACCAGGCCACCATAGACCGCGTGCTGATAGGCAAGACCCTGCTGTTGGAACAAAAAAGCCGCACAACCGTGCAGCTTGTGGTAAGAGAAAAATCGTCTGTTGGCTGACGCTAGCGTCAGCCAACAGACGATTACTTATTCTCCATATCCCCTAGAACTTGGGACAGGACAACTCGCCTTTGCGCTGTTTGTAGCGGGGGGAGCGGCCTTCGGGGCGGTCGAAAATGTAGGAGATTGAGATTTCGTGCGAACCGCCAGAGGCAAAACCCAGCGTTGAGATGGTGGCATCGTAGCTGTAGCCAATCGAAAACTTGTCGGCACGGTAGCCAATCAGGCCCGCCAGCGCGTCGTGGTTGTTAATCCGCTGATCGTATTTTTTAAATGGAATCCCCCGGTAATACGCGCCAATCGTGATGGGTGAATAGGTAAGGTAGGCCCCCAAATCGAGCTGATCGTAGTTGCCCTGAAACTTATAATACACCACCGGCGAGAAACTGATCTCGCGTTCCAGTTCGTCGCCCCGGCCTGTGAATCCGTTCAACGGAATGCGCAACCCAGCCTGGAAACTGCCTTTTACGGGCAACCGGCTTGAATTTTTAACGAAAAAGCTTTGGTCAGGTCGGTTAATGTGGTGTGCCGATACGCCCACCCAAAACCAGTCGGAGTAGAACAGGCCACCAGTTGAGAAGTCGACGTACTTGTTGGTGGGCGAGCCGCCCAGCACTACTGCGTCGGTGGTTTTGTCGCGGATAAGGCCCTGCGAAGAAAACTGGTCGCCGAAGGTGAGACCAAAATAGTTAACGTTGCGGTTTACGTAGCTTGCCTGTACGCCCAGACGAACAAAAGATGCCTCGCCTACCTGAAACTGATAAGCATATTGCCCGGCCAGTTCGGTGCTCTGCACAGCCCCCTGCCCCTGATTGTCGCTCACCAGCATGAGCCCAATGCCACTATTCAGCTTGGAAATGTAATGGTCGATGCCTACTACGGTGGTTACGTAGTTAGTAATGGCGGGCCATTGGTTACGGTAGTTGATGGTAGCACGCGGGGCCAGCGCCGAGCCGGCAAAGGCTGGATTCAGGTATTGGGGCGCCGCGTAGAACTGGGTAAATTGAGGGTCCTGTGCCCACACCGACCCCATGCTGAGCAACAGCAGAAGCACAAGGAGAGTATACTGTTTAGCCATAGGTAGAAGGCAGCGCAAATTCATTGCCAAACGAGCGAATTGATTAAAGATAACAGGCAGCGAATGGATACGTACCCCTCGTCAATGAATGAACCGGGCCGTGGGTAAATCCGCGTAAAGATGCCGGTTTGGACCGTAAAATTTTACTCGCTGGCATTCGTTTATACTAACGTAACGTGTCTGTTGTCTGTTATACGGATTACCGACTTTCGTTTTAAGCAACAAATGGTACTGCACACTCAACTTATACGTTCTAACTGGTTGTGGGCTGTTTTGTGGCTGCTGACGGGTTTGTCGGTCAGCATGGCACAAATACCCCGTGGCGTGGTGGTTCCCCGCAAAATATGCGTACCCGATTTAAGCTGTAAAACAGCCGACTCGATTGTGATCAGCGATGTGCTTGCGGCTACCGAAGTGGCGTCGTCAAGCTGGACAGTGGTTGGCGGCACCCTTAGCACCGGCGGCACGTCTACTACGGGAAGCACCATCAACGTGTCGTTTGCTACGCCAGGAGTAAAACAGTTTACGCTTCTTCGGAAATTCAAAAACGGCACCGACACTACCTATTCTTTTCCTATCAACGTAGGTGACCGCCCCCCGCAGTTTACGGGCTGGCGGCATGACACCACTATTTGTAAAGGCGACAAAATTGTACTGAACCCTTATCAGTCCGGGCCTACACCGTCGGGGGTTATTTACCGCTGGTTTCCTAAAGGCGACTCCACTCAGACCATTCGGGTCGACAGTTCAGGCTGTTACTCGGTCGAAGTATCCTACAAAGACGGCTGTAGTACTCAGGATCGGATCTACGTCGATGTGTGCGGGGAACAGCCTCAGAAACAGGGTGTCAAATGGTTTTTTGGTGGAAATGCGGGCCTCGATTTTCAGGGCGGTTCGCCCAAAGCACTTGATAACGGCAAGCTGAATACCATTGAGGGCACTTCATCCATTGCCGACACTAAAGGCAAACTGCTGTTTTATACCGACGGTATCTCGGTCTATGATCGAAATGGCAACAAGATGCCCTCGCTGATTCCCAATGACACGACCAAGCTGGGGGGCAACATACGGTCTACACAGTCGGCGCTGATTGTGCCAAAGCCGGTCTGTAATGGCTGTGACTACCTCTATTATGTGTATACCACCGCCGAGATTCGGGGCACGCGCCAACTCACCTACAGCGTAGTCGACATGCGGTATAATAAAGGTAATGGGGCCATTATCGACCGGAACATTCCAGTGGGAGGTACCACACCCAGCACTGAGCGGTCGGCCTCGGTACGCAACGACCGCGATACTACTTACTGGGCTATCACCCACGACTATGGAACCAACTGTTTCAGAGTCAACCATTTGACGAGAGCAGAGAGTGCCACGGCCGCTACTTATTGCGTGGGCACTGCGCACGACACGCCGCAAAAAGGCGAGGGACAAATGAAAGTTGGCCCCGCCACCGACACGACCAACAAAGGGCAGCGTCCGTTGGCTGTGGTCATTCCCGGCGACACGACCAAGGGTAAGGAAACCCACAACTTTGTGGAACTGCTGAACTTCAACGACTCAACCGGTAAAGTAACCGAGCCTCTCCGACGGATAGACCTTGGCCCCGCACCGCCCAAAGCTTATGGCGTCGAGTTTTCGCCCGATGGTAAAACACTCTACGTTAGTATGCTGGCCGACACCAATGCCAATGGTTCGTTGAAGGGGCTATCCTACATACTGCGTTATGACCTTACCCAGCCGTCTGACTCGCTTATAAAAAGCTCGAAGACAGTTGTCGACAGCAGCAGCACGCGGCAGTATGGTTCGCTGCAGGTAGCGCCCGACGGCAAAATCTACGTGGCCATCAAAGACAACCCATCGCTGGGTGTGATCCTGAACCCGAACGGTGGCCTGCTCGACAGCCTGAAATTCCAGGCCGACGGTATCAATCTGGGCGGCAAGATTAGCCAGTTGGGGCTGCCAAACCAGGTCGCTAACTTCAACGAGAAATCAAACAGCCCTGGTTTGGCCGTGAGCGACACCTGCGCCGGGCAGCCTACTACGTTCCAGATCACACCCAACTGCCAGAAACTCAAAGAGCAGTACACGCTCAATTTTGGCGATGGCAGCGCGCCCAAGTCATTTACGCAGGCATCGCCGCAGGTGCATACTTACACCAACCCCGGTTCCTACACGGCCACGCTCCGTATCCTGACAAAACGGGCCGACGGTGGTATCTGCAAAGACACGCTGGTGAAAGCCCCCATCACGATCCTGGCCGTACCCGACACAGTAAAGCTGGGGCCGGATGTAGAGGTATGCGATCTGCGCGGTAAACTGCTCGACATTGGCGTGAAGGCTAAATTCTACATCTGGCTGTATAACAGGCGGGTGGTAGCCCGGACCAAAACCTTCCAGGCTTATCGATCCGGTGAATATATTGGCCTGGCGGCAAATGGAGGCTGTTTCAACGGCGATACCATCAGGTTGCTGTTCCGCATACCGCAGCGCCTGAACCTCGGCCCCGATACGTCCTATTGTCAGGGCAGAACCTATGCGCTGAGTGTACCCCAAAAAGCATTCAACACCTTTGCCTGGAGTACTGGCGAAACCTCGGCCACCATTGCCGTGGGCAAACCAGGAGCCTATTCGGTAACGGGTTCGTACAAAATTGGCGACGTCACCTGCGTAGCCCGCGACACGATCAACATTGCTCAGCGCAACAACCCAACGCTGACCGCCGCGCTGACAAACCCTGCCGGCTGTACCACCGTTGACGGGGCTATCGCGCTGACGCCCAGCCCGGCAGGTTCGTTTGTGTATTCGTGGACAACCATTGCCGGAACGCCCATTTCAACCTCCACCAGTTCGGCGTCGGCGCTGACGCAGGGTGACTACCGGGTTAGAGCCACCGACATATTCACCTGTTACCGCGACAGTACGTTTGCCCTGCGAACAAAAGTGCCTCCGTTGCAGCTAACCACACAGGCCACGCCGCAGCAGTGTGATAAACCGGGCAGTGGCAGCGCTACGCTTGGGGTGTCGGGTGGGGTGCCGATACTGTATGAGTGGCGCGATAAGGCAGGAAATATAGTGAGTACAACAGCTTCATTGTCAGGCGTTTCGGCGGGCGTATACAGTGTTTCCGTGGCTGATAATCTGGGGTGCGTTTCGTCGCTTTCGGCGGTGCCAATTGGTCTGAACACGGTAGTTGCGCTTGATCTGGGACCAGATCGAAGCAAATGCTTGGGCGATACTGTACTGCTACTGAGTCCTGCCGTAGCAGGTGGTACCTACCGCTGGAGTAATGGGGTTACGAGCAGTTCCAACGGCGTAAACACGTCGGGTACGTATTCACTCACGCTGACAAATACGGCCAACGGCTGCGTGGGCACCGATGCTGTGGCGGTGCAGTTTGTGGCTAAACCCAGTGTGTCGGCGGGTAATAACCTGTCGCTCTGTCTGGGTGCGCCGGGGTCGCTCACCTCGCTGCAACTGTCGGGCAGTAGTCCCGGAGGGGGCATCTGGTCGGGGCCGAATGTCGACCCGGGTGGGCAGTTCACCCCGTCGCCGGCGTTGATCGGTCAAACCATTACGCTGACCTATTCCGTGACGGCCAATGGCTGCGCTAATTCGGCACCGAGACAGGTGGCGTTGAAGCCAACCCCCGTAGTCACGCCCCTGACCGACCTCACCTTCTGCGAGGGCGCTGGCCGGACGGTACAGGCCACCGGATCGCCAGGGGCCGTATTCCGCTGGTCTGATGGTACGCAGGGATCCCTGCTGCGGCCCACCCAGACAGGGCGTTATGTGGTCATTGTTGATCTGGCGGGCTGCGAACAAACCGACGATGTGCAGGTGACGGTTGATCCTGCGCCGCGCTTCTCGCTCACCCGCGAGGCCGTTATTTGTGTGGGCGACCGGCAGCAGGCGCAGCTTCGTGTCGTGCCCCAATCACCGAATCAGACTGTTCGATGGACCACCACCGGCGAGTCGACGACGGCTATTACGGTAGGGTCGGTAGGGACGTATTCGGTGGTGGTGACTGGCAGTAACGGTTGCGTAGCCAGTGACGCCGCTCGTGTGGTTGACCTCTGCGAACCACGCCTGCAGACGCCCAATGCCTTCTCGCCAAATGGCGATGGTAACAACGATAAATTTGGTCCGCTCTATGCCTATACCACTGATCTGGAAGTACGGATTTATAACCGCTGGGGCGAAGTAATTTTTGCCAGTACACCCGATAAACCCGACTGGGACGGCACCTACAAAGGCGAACCCGTTCAGTCGATGGTATACCCGTATGTGATCAGCTACCGAAGTCAGTATTTCCCCGAACGGCCCGCTGTGGTAAAACGAGGCAGTGTGTTGTTATTGAGGTAGGAGAAAAGCAGGAGGGAGGAAAGGAGAAAAGGGTTGCTGACGTGAAAAAACCTGCGTCGGCGACCCTTTTCTCCTTTCCTCCCTCCTGCTTTTCTGCATTTTTCTTCGTATCTTTGAATAGGTCAGGGTAATTGCTAATGGCCTGATAATCAACAATGCGAAAAGATTTTATGACCGGTTCGGGCGATGGAATGTCGACTTCTGAGAAGGAGATCGAACGGGCGCTTCGGCCATTATCATTCGAGGATTTTACGGGGCAGGCCAAGGTGCTTGAAAACCTGGAAGTGTTTGTGAAAGCTGCCATGCAACGGGGCGACGCCCTCGATCACGTGCTGCTCCACGGCCCTCCTGGTTTGGGCAAAACCACCCTCTCGCACATCATCTCCAATGAGCTTGGGGCCAACATAAAAATGACCTCCGGCCCCGTGCTCGACAAGCCCAGCGATCTGGCAGGGTTGCTCACCAACCTCCAGCAAAACGACGTGCTCTTCATCGACGAAATACACCGGCTCAACCCTATCGTGGAAGAGTATCTGTATTCGGCTATGGAAGATTACAAGATCGACATCATGCTCGATTCGGGGCCAAATGCCCGGTCGGTACAGATCAAGCTCAACCCCTTCACGCTCATTGGCGCCACAACGCGCGCGGGCATGCTCACGGCTCCCCTGCGCGCCCGGTTTGGCATCAGCGCCCGGCTGGAATATTATGATGCCAAATTGCTTACCGGTATCATTCAGCGGTCGGCGGGTATTTTAGGAACGCCCATCAATGAACAGGGCGCGTTTGAGATTGCCCGCCGTAGCCGGGGTACACCGCGTATTGCCAACAACCTGCTGCGCCGCACCCGCGACTTTGCTCAGGTGCGCGGTAACGGCGTCATCGACATTGCCATTGCCGAAATTGCGCTCAGTGCCCTTGAGGTCGATCAGCACGGTCTCGACGAGATGGACAACCGGATCCTGATGACTATTGTCGAGAAATTTAAAGGCGGTCCCGTGGGCCTGTCGACCATTGCTACGGCCTGCGGCGAAGAATCGGAGACTATTGAAGAAGTGTATGAGCCGTTCCTGATTCAGGAAGGTTTTCTAAAGCGTACCTCGCGCGGCCGGGAGGCTACTGAAAAGGCTTATTTCCACCTTGGTGTAGTGCCTAACTACAAGAACGGCGAGCTATTTGCCTAGTCTTTATTGTTTCGAAGCAGAAGGGGTCCACTTTTTTATGGCTGGCTTGAGCAATAGGAAAACAGACCGCTTCTGCTTATGAATAATAGGTCCGGGTGACGGAGTTACAAACAAAGAGGCCCGTCTTCACTACGAAGACGGGCCTCTTTGTTTGTACTAGCAACAATCGATTATGCCAGAATTTTACTCTTGTAAATACATTCGATGATCTCAGCTACGGCGTTATCGACCAGGAAATAGTAGATGTTTTTGCCGCTGCGCCTGATTTCCAGAATGCCTTTGTCGCGCATGTTAATGAGGTGATGCGAAATCAGTGACTGCTCGGCGTGGAGGTTTTTGTATATCGTTGAGACATTCAACTCCTTGTTTTCGTGCAACATCTGAATAATCTTAATCCTCAATGGGTGGGCTACTGCCTTAAGCACGTAGGCCGCTTTTTCAATCTTCTTGTCATTTTCCATACTGTCTGTCATTTCGGCTGTTTTTCAAGCCATTAAGATACCGGTTATTGACGTAGCCTACTTAAAAGTTCAGCCGTTTATTGTGCCTAATTTATTTAAAGGGCCATATGTTCGTCTGTTCGTTACATTATTTACAAACGAGTGATCTAACTGCGTGAAAATTAAGCGAATAGAGAAAGTAGAATAATGACCGCTTAATAAATATGAGTACCGATAGCAACACCGATACAATAAAAAACAGCACACACTACTCAGCAGAATTCACTAGAACGCCGGCAAACATATCAATAAATGCTCCTATATAGAACGTATTAATAGCAATATGATGTATACCCAGTTGCTATATAGACTAATATTAGTTGTCTCATTGTTTAATTAACTTGGCTATTAGCTTTGACCTTCAGCCTGTTAGTGAGATGAAGGCCGGGCATGGCTGGCGAATAATCTGTGAATTACCGCGCTCGGGTGCTGTCTTTACTGGTGGTGCTCTTGGCGCACAATTGGGGCCGAGTCGGTTGCGGGTGGTGGGCTGGTGGTAGGCGTATACGGATACGGCCACCAGCTGACTTTACCCGGTCGTTGTCCGGTTTCTGTTTAGCGCAGGCAATGATCTGTGTAGCGGGGGGGTATTCCCAGGCCTGGTCTTTGGCTACAACGCCGAAATCACCGGCGACTTCAACGACAACGAACCCTGCTTTCTCAGTGCGGCCCAGCAGCAGGGCAGGTGCCTCTTGTGGTTCAAAATTGACCCCACAAAAGAGGTGGTTTTGGAGTAAAGGGAATGGACAATGCATAATGTACAATGAACAATGGCTTCGCGCTCTGATAGATTCAACTTGCGGAGCCATTGTTCATTGTACATTATGCATTGTCCATTAGTTTTATTTCTGTCGGAAAAATAACGTCAGCGGGACGCCATCGAAACCGAAGTGATCGCGGAGTTTATTTTCCAGGAAACGTTCATACGATTCTTTGATGTACTGCGGCAAATTGCAGAAGAAAATAAACGTCGGTGAGGGAGTGGGCACCTGAAGCATGTACTTGATCTTCACGTGTTTACCCTTCAACGCTGGTGGTGGATACGCCTCTATTTCGGGCTGCATCAACTCGTTTATTTTCGACGTTGGAATCTTCTTTGTTTTATTCTCATACACCTCCATTGCCTTTTCCATCACCTGAAAAATGCGCTGCTTTTCGTGTACCGATGTGAAAATCACGGGCAGGTAATCAATGGGGGCCAAACGCTGGAGCATTTCTTTTTTCCAGACATCAGCCGTGCGGTGATCTTTCTCTACGGCATCCCATTTATTCACCATCAGCACTACACCTTTTTTGGCTTTAATAGCCTGCCCAATAATGGTCATGTCCTGGCTTTCCATGCCCCGTGTGGCGTCGAGCATGATAATGCATACGTCCGACTCCTCCATGGCCTTGATTGTGCGCAGCGTCGAATAGAATTCGATGTTGTCGCTCACGCGGGCCTTGCGGCGCAAACCGGCGGTATCGGTCAGGATCAGGTCCTGGCCAAAGGCTTTGTAGCGGGTGTTGATCGAATCGCGGGTAGTACCGGCAATATCGGTTACGATAGTGCGCTCTCGGCCCAGCAGCGTATTAACAAACGATGACTTACCCACATTGGGGCGACCAATGATAGCGATGCGTGGAATACCTGCATCTGGGTCTTCCACGTCTTCCGACGGAAAGTGCTTAATAACTTCATCGAGCAAGTCACCTGTACCTGAGCCAGTTTGAGCCGAAATGGGGTACGGGTCACCCATGCCGAACGAATAAAATTCGGATGCGGCCTGCATACGGTCGGTGGTTTCGGCTTTGTTGGCCACAACGAAAACGGGCTTTTTCGAGCGGCGCAGCACATTGGCAAAATCTTCGTCGAGTCCCGTAACCCCGGTCATGCAATCAACCACAAACAGAATCACCGTGGCTTCGTCGATAGCGATTTCGACCTGCTCACGGATAGCCTCTTCAAAGACATCTTCCGACCCCACCACATACCCGCCGGTGTCGATAACGGTAAAAAAATGGTTGGTCCACTCGGCCCGCCCATAGTGCCGGTCGCGCGTTACGCCCGACTGGTTATCCATAATGGCCTGACGCTGCTCGATCAACCGATTAAACAGCGTTGACTTACCCACATTCGGGCGGCCTACAATTGCGACAATGTTTGACATTTTTTTAAAGGAGGAAAGGGAGGAACGGAGGAAGGGGAGGAAAGAGGCTAAGGGGTTGTGCATCCCTTTCCTCCTTTCTCCCGTTCCTTCCTTTCCTCCTCTCTTATTTATTCGTCATAGCCCAACCGCCGGAGCATGCGCTCTTTCTGGCGCCAGTCGGGTTCTACTTTGACGTGTGTTTCTAAAAAGACTTTTTTACCGAAGAAGCGTTCCAATTCTTCACGGGCCATAATGCCCGTTTTCTTGATCATGTTACCTTTTTCACCCAACAGAATGGCCCGTTGGGTGGGGCGTTCTACCAGAATCTCGGCAGAGATCACCAACATGTCTTCGCGGTCTTTGAACCCGGTAATAACCACTTCCGAGCTGTAGGGCACTTCTTTCTTATAATTCAGAAAGATTTTCTCCCGGATCATCTCCGACGCAAAGAAGCGTTCGGGCTTGTCGGTCAGTTCATCTTCCGGAAAATACGGCGGATGAACCGGCAGGTAGCGCACGATATCGTCGAACAGCCGATCCAGGTTAAACCCGTTCAGCGCCGAAATCGGAATGATCTCGGTAGCCTTGCGAGGGCCGGAAGGCTCGGCTTCGGCAACAGGTTGCTCGGTGAGGTCAACGTCGGTCAGGTCATCTTCGTCAATCAGGCTACCGTCTTCGTTGAAACGGAGCGAGTCTTCGTCAGGAATTCCTTCCTCCTTTCCTCCTTTCTCCCCTTCCTCCAGAACAGCATACCCACCCACGCTAAAGTGCTCTTCCCAATACCGGATCTTCTCCTCTACCTGTTCGGGCGAGGCCTGATCGATCTTGTTGATAAGCAGGATAATGGGCACGTTGGCGTATTTAAGCCGCTTGATCACGTCGTCTTCGTCGTGTTGCTCGAAGATGTCGGTCACAAACAAAATCACGTCTGCGTCTTCCAGCGACCCGCGCACGAAACTCATCATCGACTCATGGAGCTTGTATTTGGGTTGAATAATACCCGGCGTGTCGGAGTAAACGAGCTGAAAGGGTTGCCCGTTGTGGTTGCCGTTGAGGATGCCCATGATCCGGTGGCGGGTGGTCTGGGCTTTTGAGGTGATGATTGAGAGGCGTTCGCCAATCAATTGATTCATGAGGGTCGATTTACCGACGTTCGGCTTACCGACGATGCTCACGAACCCGGCCCGAAAATCGGGAGCGGGCGGGGCACCCGGACTTAGGTCTCCGGGTGGTTGTATGTCAGGTGATCCCATATTGGTCTAATAACCAATGGCTTTGAGGTGAAGGCCATGCCTTATGTTTCACAACGGAAGGCGGCCAGAAAAATATTTTTACAAAGGTACTTGATTTTATCCAAAGTTGCCGTACATTTGCACTCCCAACATCGCGGGATGGAGCAGTTGGTAGCTCGTTGGGCTCATAACCCAAAGGTCGCTGGTTCGAGTCCAGCTCCCGCTACAAAGCAAACCCCTAATTATCTAACTATCAGGTAATTAGGGGTTTCTCTTTTTGTGCTGGGGACGGATTCGGGGACGGATTCCGGTTTTTTATGTCTTATTAACCTACATCGCAATATGACATTTTCGCAGCGTATGGGCCTGAAGCCAGTACGGTCAATGATTCAGAGAGAAAGTGCAGACATGGCACTGAGAAATTTTCTTTGGAATGCTTTGAGCATGTTCTATTTCAGGAAGTTTAGAGGCCCAGTAGTCATGACAGAAAAGAGCACGAACGCTCTCATAACCAAGATTTGGGTCAGGCATTATAAAGCGCGAATAGACGAAATACCTTATGATGCTGAAAGTATCACCGAAAGGTTGAAAATTGACTTTATTAATGGTAAATGGAATGAAATGTTTGACATACTAGAGTTTATGCCAAATAACTACAATGAGACCGACAGTTATGATGACCCTATTAATGAGATTAACGAACAATTCTTTTCTTTCACAAACGATACCTTAAAAGAACATCTTTCAGCGTATCGGTTTGTTGGTGGGATGATTATAGAAATCACATCTGAAGAAGAGATAGCATCTATTGAGGATACACTCAAAGATACCGATACAGCAAGCCTCAAGCCTATATATATTCACCTGCGCAGAGCACTGGAGCTTTTCGCGGATAGAGATAATCCCGACTACCGCAATTCGATCAAAGAGTCAGTGAGTTCGGTCGAATCGTTATCGAAAGTGATAACTCAAGACCCTAAAGCAACATTAGGGCAAGCTTTGAATGAAATAGAAAAAAAGCACGAGTTACATCCGGCCTTGAAGAAGTCATTTTCTAGTTTATACGGGTATACCAGTGATACAGATGGTATTAGGCACGCTTTATTAGAGGAATCAACCCTTAAGCAGGAGGATGCAAAATTTATGTTGGTGGCATGTAGTGCTTTCGTAAATTATCTTCTAGTTAAAACTGCTGAATCTTAGCAATTTTCAGATCGTTGCTTGGCAAATTCGCATACTCGCCTACGACTAAGAGATTCGGCAATTTATTTGGGTTATCTACTTCCTCTATTTAAAAGGTCTTCATAGAGTTCAGGAATTACAAAGTTCAAAAAATTTTGACCTAAAGAAGTAATTCGATGCTTTCTTTCTGTCTTTATAACTGCCCCCCTGTGACGATCTTCAACCATCTTGGCAGTATCCTCATACTCCAGTAACCGCTGAGATTCCATTTCGGATATGAAACCTTTCCAATCGTTATATCTATTTACGTTTGCGTAGAAATTAGTTCTTCCGGTAGAAATTAAAATAGACGTGATTGTTTCAAGATGATGTACTTGAACGTATTCTATAAATACAATCAAATCCAAAAAATCAGGTTTTTGAATTTGATTTTTGATATAGGCTCTAAAAGCATTGGCCATTAGTATTGCCTTATCAAATGTGTCATACCGATCTAAATATATAATGATCTTTTCACCAAGTTTTTGTTTTTCCGTTTCGTTCCCTTCATATGAAGCCCAGAACTTTATTTTATCCTCCGTCGGGATGGATTCCAATTCGGAAATAAAGTAATTAAGTTTTCTAAAGAATATACGGTCTTTTATTCCTGAAAAAACATTGTATACTTTGAAAAATGACCCGGCAATAGGTAAATCTTTTAAAATGCCTTCCTTCATCTGACTATCGGCAATAACCTCAAGCGAATCTGCAATTAGCTCCATTAAAGGGTCACTAGAAGAGTTAGAATCACGTAGTTTAGATTTCTCTTTTGCCATTGGGTTAGAAGCCCTTATCGAGCCTATTGGTTTTGTTGATGGGCCGTTCTATGCCCGAACATACACAAAAAAGCCCCGACGTATCGCCAGGGCTGTGTTGCTGTTAGAGCTTCTCTCTGAACTCGATATGTAGCTCACCGCCCAGCGCCGTGAACAGGTCGCCCAATGTCTTTAGTCCCAGCTTGCGGCTCCCCTGTTCGATGTTGCCGATGACCTGAGCCGGGTAACCAATGGCTTCGCCTAGCTGTGTTTGGGTCATGCCCTTCCAGCGCCGAAGTCCTGCAATGAGCGCGGGCATCTGATCTGCGGTGTTCGACAGCCTGAACCCTTCGCCGGCGGTCCCGCGTCCGGGTATCACTTCGCCGGGTAGTTCTATTTCTTCCTCTTCAATTGAAAATGTCTCCTCACTGTCGGTGGGGGGCGTTATTCCGGTCCCGGCTGACTGCATCCGGTCACCTAATGTGCTGGCTGGTGTTGTGGTGGCTGCTGGCTGGTGTTGTTCTGATACCATTGTAAAGGCCGGACTATCGGCTCCGGCTCCGTGGTTATACTTCATTTGCTTCAATCTCAACGGCCACGATCTGGCCGGCAACCTTCACCGTCTTTAGCCGCCTGATGCGTAGGTTCAGGGCTGGCAAAAACAGCGTTTCAGCCTCGCGTGGCGCATCACTGTAGACCGCAATGTCCCGGCCTGTTTTACCCTCAATGGTCAACCGAACGTTACCGCCAAACTTAAGGGCTACAGGCTGTAACCGGCTGGCACTGGAAAAGGCGGCAAAGGTGAGCACCGGGCTACGTTTGATCTGTTCGACGTACTGCTCGATGTTGTCAACCGTGAAGGTCCGGTAGCTTGTGCCGGGCATCATAGGCAAGGCGGCTACAGCATTAAACAGGGTCTTGGCCTGCTCGGTGGCAATACCTTGTAACAGGTTGCGGTTGATCGGTCGGTACGCCTCGCGGGTGTAGTCGGTAATAATCTGCATGATTTGTCTCCGATAGTTCACCTCGGTAGCGGGCTTTCAACTATGACCAAAGATAATACAAAAATATATTAGAAACAAGTCGGCTGATCAAAAGAACCCCGGCTATGTGTCGGGGTTCGTGCATTATAGCCTGACAAGTACTTACTGCTGGTAGTACTCTAGCTCAGTGATGGCCTCGAATAACAGGGCCTTTAACTGGCTGTTGATCACCTCATCTTCTGCCAACCATCCGGCGCAATGGTTGGACGTACTGGTTTACTCAATGGTCTATTCTCTACAACAGGCAAATAATCTCCTGCTCTTGCCTGCTGTTGAAAAGGCATGTAATCTGCTCTTTGTCTACCTCGATTTTGGAGACACATGTAGACTTCTCGCGGAAGTCGATACGTAATTCACCGCTATTAAGCCATCTGTTTATGCTCGAACGCAAAGAAAATACGCTTACTACAAAAACGCCCGACAGCATAACCATCGGGCGTTCTAATACCTAATTGGGTATAATATAGTACTTGCCTAACCTGGCGAATGTTAGATTGTTTTTGAGTGCTACCGGTTGGTTACAGGCTATACTTCACACGAAAACGCCCAACAGTACCACCGTTGAGCGTTTTATCACTACCTAAGAGTTTGATTCAATAACTCGTTGAGTTAACACGATGTAACCGGCTTTGTTGTTGTTACGTGGTCGGTAGTCTGTTATAGTTTGATTAAAAGAACCACGACGATACGCTGACCAGTTTAAGCCATGACTCCGTTGGAAGGCGTTTCAGTGACCAGACCGCGCCCGTATACATCTCACCGTTAGGGGCATCGACACATCAGATTCAGAACGAATCGTCAAAAGAGTACCAAATGCACATACATGGCTTTTTAGATGAGTATATCTAAACGTCACGTTTTTTTTACCCTGAGTAGTTCTTTTGCCTGTCGACAAAATACTCAGTATATGGTTTATCTAACTGAAAAAGAGCTGACTACAGCCACGGTATCGGCTGAGCGAATGATGGTAGTCTATGCGCCAACCAAACGAACGATGTTCAAGGTACATGTACCCAGCCGGCTAATGCCAGAGACTGTACAACCCGCTAAACTCGCTTTGAAACGGCGCGAGCACCCTGGCTATAAACTTACCTGGAAACGCGTTGGAGGTGACTCTGATTGGGAATTAGTCACAGAATACCGGATCGTATAGCCAGCCTGGTAGTGTACGCTTAAGGATGTCGTTTTCTCCCTAAACTAGGCGCAAGGTGGTAGGAGCAAGAAAAAACCCCGACACATAGCCAGGGTTCGTTCATTATAGCCTGATAGGTACTTACTACTGGTAGTGTTGCAGTTCAGTGATGGCCGCCAATAACAGCGTTTCTAACTCGCTGTTGATTGCGTCGTCTTTTGCCAGCCATACGGCGTAATCATCGGACGGATCGGCCTTCCAGATTCTTATGTCGTTGTCGTTGCGCTCGTCGATCAATCGTTCTAGAATAGCCTCGTCGAAGGTTGGGGTAATGTCGGTACGGGGGCTCATAGTACGTAGGTCTAAAAGTCTTTTTTCAACGTCCCAAGAAAGCCCATCAATACGGTTCTCGACAACTTCAAGTGCGTTGTAGTCTTCCCGGCTTTTACTTCGGGCAAGTTGGCGGATAGACTCTTTGCGACCATACAGTAGAGCCCGAAGGTAGGGGGCGGCATCTGATACGTGAATACTGCCCAGAGAAAGGGTAAACGATTGGGGGGCGGGTGTGTTAGCCGTTGCCATGTTGTTTGGGGTTCCCTGTTTTTGGGGCTAGTGCGTCGTTGCCGTTGGGGAATGACCTAAGTATAGGGAACGGCCTTGGTGAATCCAAGCATTTGAGAAACTTTTTCGCGTATACGGTTACTTGTTGCGAATGCATCTGCTTTTTGCTGCCTGCCCTTCTTATGGCCTGATACACCCCTGTAAAGGGTCTGGTATTACATGTTTGGCCCCGTAGCTGGCTGGCATAACAGAATAGAACCGGAGGTAAACAAAAGAAGCGTCGACAGATTGAGCCGGTTTGTTCTCAACTTCTGTGCTCATCACGCCAAAAGCCCGTTAGTGTCGGCGTCATTCAATACAGGTACCGAATGGCAATATTTTCATGTAATCTACCGGGGGGTATTTGGGTCAGGGGTACGGGCTTTTTTGGGACGGGGGGCTAACCCTACAATCTGGCTATCAGCGAAAAAAATACAATTAAAATTTACAAATCTGGTCACTTTGCTCATGTGTTTAAACGACTGATTATCAAACTACTTGTGATAATTACGCGGGCGCGTATAGCGGGTATTGCGTGATGTGGTGAGTGGCAGGGGGAATAGAAGGGAGAAAGGGGTAGTACAGCCATGTCGTATTACTTCACCGTCAAGCGTAGAGAATTTTACTAACTCTTCAATGCCGCTCCCTTTTTTATAAGCAAAAAAGCGAGAATGGTTATCAAAATACCTCCTAAAAGTCTGCCTACTATTTCGGCGCGTCTCTCACTACTAACCTCAGATGTTAACGCATCTACTAGAGCATAGAATGTTGGAAACATTTGCTTTAATGCAGTGACCAGCACTATTACCCCGAAGATTAGTAAAATCCAACCGGAGGTGATTTTTAAAATCTTTTTCATATCTATTCACGCAAAATTGCAAGACAATATATAATTCGTTTTTGAAACATATATAGAATAGTACTGCCGGGTAGTACTTTCAACACAATCAACCGGACATATCTAAATACAAGAAAGGGGCCAACGTGCGCACGTTGGCCCCTTTCTTATATATCCACTACGGATTAGGTCCAAGCAAAAAGTCGCGTAACTCCTGCGCTCGAAGCTGCTGTTTTCGACTTGGTATCAAGCCGGATAGCGGCGAACGGCTACCCGTTTCGGCTGGAGCACTGATCACCGTTTGTGCCCGCTTCTCGTCGCTGTTGTTGGTGGCCGACGTAGCGCCGATTTGATTGGCTGCCAGTGCTGAGTAAGGGATGGGCAGTAGTACGGTTACGTCGTGGCTTTTATCCGGTCTGCCGTCTTTGCCTACCTGGTCGATGATGTTAGCCGTAGCCAACACATGCGGAACCCGGCCAACACCCGGAGCGCCGCCCTCTCCTTTGACGTGAAAGATGCGGTTCGTATCCACTCGTCTAAACAGGATGGGGCTTTCATCGGCATTACCAACCCGCTGACCATTGACCGTAACCGATGTGAGATTAGAAGCTATCAGGCCGGGCGCCTGTTTGCCCTCCGTATCGGGCGGGAGTAGGGGGGCTATATCGGATTCGATACCGACGGTCTGAGCCAGCAGTCTACCCACTTCGCCACCTACGCCATGCGATACCATCACCTCACTGCCATTCATGGTAATGGCCTTCCCGTTGGGCCCCCTGGCAATCGAAAGGCTTGTCTTTGGTGGTGCCCATATGTTTTGCACGATCCCGGCACTACCCGTACTGCCTTTGGCCTCGGCCTGCGCTTTCTGGGCCTGGGCGTTCTTTAGGCTGACCTCGGCACTGGTTCGATGGCGTTCTAGGCTCATGCCTTCTCGCTGGATAGCCAAACCCTGTCCCTGGTAGTTTAATGCCTGCTGACGGAAGGCGTTTTGCTGGGCTTGGTCCTGCGCCTCCCACGGGCTTTGTGAATCCATCTTCCACGTCCTCCCGCCTCGATAATCCAGCCGTTTGATGTAGTCGGCGGCTTCGGCGGGGGTTAGTCCTTCGCTGATCAGTCGGTCTTCTAGGTCCTGGTGGGTGACCTCAAAAGCCTTGTACTGTGGCCGCCCTCCTGCCTTACCCACGTATTGCCCGTAGGGGCTTTGGGCGTGGTGGTTCTTATCGAAGTAGTCCCACACATTTTTCGGCGCATCATAGGCACCCTGGAAATGAAGAGTATCAGTTCTGCCCTGCATGTAGTCGGCGTAATGCTGATCGAAGTTCCCTACAATGAGCTTACCCTTTGCCTCAGCATCTTTAGCCAACGCATAGTTAGCCATATTCTGGATCGCCCTCGTGTAGAGCGGATGGCTAACGAGTTGCTTGGCGAACTGCTTGGCTGCAAAGTCGCCTCGTTCACGCTGGTAGCGGGTCACGTCGCCGCCGTAGTCATCGCGTAATTCGGCTTCTACCTGCTGGCGAAACGGTTCGGTCAGGTTCAGATTAAGCCGGGCTTTATCGGGGGCTAGTAGACTCTGCTGGTCGATGGCTGACAGGGTGTTTTGCACCTGCCCTAAAGCGGTACGTTTCTGGTCAGCGGCTTGTGCTGCCTGCTGCTGGTCGAGTTGCACTAATTGCAGATTGGCGGCCTTATCGGCGCGTTCTTGGGCGAAGTTGCGGGTTGGCATGAGGGCCTGTGCCAGGCCAGCCGAAAAACGTGGATTTGCGGGGATTCCAAACATGAGAGATTAGGGAGTATAGTCAGTTAAAGAAATTCAATAAGTGCCGGGTCAGGTCGAAAAACGGTGCCGGGTTTCCAATCGGTCAGCGTCGTTACAATCCTGGGCGGTGGTGCGGGCATCAGTAAGAAGTCGGCAAGGTCTAGCCCGTCCTTCCGCTGCTGCTCGGTGGCGTTGTCTTCGAGTAGTGATGAGACACGGACCCGATAGCCCTCGGCTCGCATGGCCTCGGCTCGTTTCGACCAATCATCGAAGGCGTTCAGGTCAGGATAGAGCACGACCCTACGGCCTTTCAGTCCGGCCAACCGTGACGGCTTCGCGTAACTCTTAGCGCCAAAGGCAAGCCAAATAAATTGCGGAAAGTGCCCAGCGCACACAACGGCGGTTTTACACGCCTCCACGATGGCCACGGGCTTATCTGTCGGCTCGGTGTATAGCTGGTGAAGCCCGAAGGTGACCGGCCACGTCTCGTTCTGTTCTAACCACTCCGGTATGGATTCGCCGCGTTGTCTGTACTGCCAGCTCAAGCAACTTCCTGCCGATCCGAAGTGATCTTTACTCCGGTGCCAGTCCTCGCGAAACAGAACGACCTGCCCACCTCTTACGCGCTGCTGCTCATCTATGATCCAAAATACGGTAGCTCCTGGCCAACGTTTCGACGTACCGATCTGGAACCGTTTCAACAGGTCTTCGGCTTTCTGCTGCCCAAAACGACTACATAGTAAAGTAGCAAACTGGTTGCTGTCGTAGTGGCCTAATGTCTTTCTGAATACCTCATCGGGTAGGGTGTAAATCGGCTCTTCGACTACCGGGCAAGGTGTGGGTGTCGTGTGGCGGGTGTAGCTCGGTGGCAGTGGATTGGCTGTTTTCCAGTGCTCGAACACCTCGTCGGCGTAGCTTGTACCCTGTGGGCCACTATGGTATGGGCTGAGATGATAGCCGCAATTACTCTCCCGGTCGCATCGCCCAAACTCTTCGGGTAATACTTCTCCGGCCTGGCTATCGACGTAGCGCGACAGGGTACGCCGATGTTTTGGCCCGCACTGTGGGCAATCTCCCTTGATCGCCTTTTTAGGCAGATGATAGCGATATTCGGTTGAGTTAGCTGGCATGACTTAGGCTGGTTTCTAAAGTTTCCAGTTTCCAAACCCCTAGAGAATCGGAAACTGGAAACTTTTCTGATCTTGAGTTTACCGAGAGTTTCCTGTAGGAAACTGTGAGGAAACTTCGGTTTCCATCTCCTCTTTGGGGCCATACTTTGCTTCTAGCTTGGAGATGTACCCTTTCGACATACCGGCATGTTGTGCCAGCACGTCACCCTTGAGGCCAAGCCCACGAAGTCGCTGTATCTCCTCGTATTTTTCGCGGCCTACGTCGGTATCGTCCTTGGGTTTCATCAACTGTTCAAAGGGTATCCGCTCGGCGGTCTGTGTGAACTGAAATGATTCAAAGCCTAAGGCGTAGCTGTCGCCTTTGAACTCGTCGGGCAGGTAGTTCCCTTTGACAATACAAAGGTGTCGGCGGCTCTGGTCGTGGTGGTCACGGCGCAACTCAATCAGCAGTCGCATCTTTCCCTCAAAACCTTGCCCACCGATAACGTTATGTTTGCTGGGGGCTTCGTCGTCTGTTCGCTTGCCGGTGTGGTGTAGCCACAGAACAAGGCAACCATGTTTCTGAGCCAATTGGCTGTAGCCATGTAAGAACTGCCGAATCTGGTTTGTCTTGTTGGCATCACCGCCGTACAGGTCGCCAAACGCATCAATAACCACAAGGTCAGCCGGTGCGTTAGTCAGTCGGCGGTCAAGCTCGTTTAGCAAGTCGTGTGTATCGAAGATGAACCGCAATCCCTGGCAGTCGGACGGGTTTTTCTGTTGCGCCTTGTTGAGCATGCAAAGCAAAAAGGCGGTGGCGTTTTCGTCGTCTTCGGTACTAACGTAGATAGCGGAACGGTGTTTTGCCCGGATGGGCCAGCCTAAAAAATCAGCCTCACCGGTTCCGACGGAAAACGCCAACTGTCGAAGAAACGCCGACTTACCAACGTCGCTACTACCTGCCACGGCGGCCAATCCGACGGCCTGAAATATCGGCTCTATCAGACAGGGAATAGATTCAACTTTCCGCCGTAATAGGTCTGTCGCTGTTACTTCGCGTAGCGGATCGGTCGGCGGTGCATCTGTTGTTTCATCAGTAGCTTTCTTGCCTGCTGTTTCGTTGGCTGATTCTTCCATCCCTTCGGCATCGGCGGCAATACCTTCGGCTATCCAGTCGGGGGCCTTGGGTGGCTGAGATTTTGCGTAAGCCTCGGCGGCTTCGGCCTCAGTAGCGGCGTAGGGTACTTCGCTTCCTCGCTCGTACACATGGTAAGGCTTTTTCGTGTTCGGCGCTGATCGTATCCATTCAGCACCATGTTCACCAAAAAAATGCCTTGGAGTTTTGTTATCTTTGTTCATAAAAATCAGTGAGTTGGGGGTCGTTGCCGGGGGGTGGCGGCTCTTTTTTTGTTGAAAGGAAAACGCGCCTCGTTCAGATGAACGGCGGGCGGGTGAGCGAGTTGAACCAGTCGAAGAAGCCCTGAAAATCTCTCGCCACATAGACCGCTGCACCTGACTTTTGCAGGTCGGCAATAGCTTCTTTCTGGTCGTTGGACAGTTGATCTTTACCAACCTTGATTTCAACGTGTACGGCTCGGCCATGCACCACGGCGAACACGTCGGGTAGGCCTCGCCGTTGCTGTGAACCCACAAACTTTTTGAGGTCTTCCCGGTAAGTACCAACGCTCTGTAGGCGGGTGGCGAAGTGGCCTGAATAGGTGAAAAAATCCACGATGCAACGAGTCAGGTCATTGGCTGACTTGTCGCTGTACTTCGCCTTGATGCGGGCATGTGGTGGCAGCGTGGGATGCTTGGCGGCTTTGGCGGCGTCGACCAACATCTCCAGTTGTCGGAGTGCCGGGATTGGTGCGGGCTGGCTCATACCTCAACGCCCTTTTTAAGCACGGCCGCAAACACCTCACTACGTAGATAACGGACTTGATTACCAATGCTGTGCTTTTTGAGAATGCCCCGTTTACACCAGTCCCACACCGTGACTTTGGTAACTTTCAAAAGGCGGGCGGTTTCTTCCGGCGTAAGTAGTTCGTCAGCCGGGGCGGCTGGCTGTAGAGCGGGCTGATTATGCTTAACGGCAATACTTGCCCCCTCTATAATCATTTCCCGTAATTGACTGACAGGAATCAATACCATCTCCATGTTCGCGATTGGTTAGCATTAAACATGGAGGCAAGTTTCAATCGGCGTTTTGCACGACCTTGCACATTCCGCACAGGTGCGATTAGTGCGGAATCTTAGCTACGAAGTAGTCTTTCAACTTTTTAGCTGTGTCGGCTTTGGGCTGATGGTAAGCTGTCCGGCGGCTAATTTCAAGACCCTTGAAATAAGACATTAGGAGGGGTATCAAGTTTCCCCGGTCGCCTGTTGACTTCATTTTTCCCTTGCTCTCTAATCTGTCTACCCAAGCCATCAATATAGATCGGCTACCTTTCTTACCGACCCAATTAACAGAATCGTCAATAGTCGGTTTTTCATATTTCCGTAGGACATCTATGTAATGGAGAAAGTCCTTTTCGCTGGCAAATAACTGCACGAGAGCGTCATATTCCGTCTCTTGGTTTGGTAATGAGTTGACGTTATTGCTACGTTTGATCTCACTTTTGGCAGAAACGGGTGTAAAGACTAACTCGCTTTCCTGTTCGGCTATATCGGGAAAGGCTAACTCGAAATGTGAATTTATTATATATGCAACTCCATTTACCTCGCGCATTAAACCAGTGCAAAGCCGATTAAATTTAATTAATGCTGGCCTTAGGGCTGCCTCATCTTCCACAATGTCGCCGAACTCGACATTACCCCAAGAATTAAACAAGTCTGTGCGGTCTTCCATTAGAAGCAAGTTTTGTATTTCGCTTATTAATTCTTGGAATGGATACAGAGGGCATGAGTTGATTCTAGCTTGTTCGCACTTATATGGGCCTTTGTACACTGTATCTTTCCAAAAATCAATTTCACAAAATTGCTTTACTGGCTTGAGCAATAGATTGTCGAGAAACTTATAATAGCTACGTAGTGCACTGGGTGAGTGTAAAAGGGCGTCTGTGTTGGCTCTGATTTCCTTAGCCAAGAGGTCAATATCCTGTGTGAAACCCGTTTCGATTTCATTCCAACGATTTGCAATAATATCAATAACGTCTGGCCATAGGCTCCATCTTGGATCAAAAGCACAGAGTGGCAGGTAAAAAGCCATTGCCAATAGGCTACGGTTAAGCTTATAGGCTGTGACTGTTTTTGTGCTGCTTGGTGAATAGCCGAACTGTTGGCCGTTGTCGTTGGTTTGCATGGTGTTGAATCATAGTAGCCCGCTGTTGGTGTTCTGGACCTCGGCGGGCTTTTTGTTGATTAGGCAATCTTGAACGGTGAGTTAGCTACCTGCTTCTGCCAGTGTAGAGCCATTACTTTGGCGTGTTGCTCGCGATCCAGCTTAATATACTTCATGAACGCCTTTTCGGTACGGTGGCCGGTGATCTGCATAATGGTCATGGCCGGAATGCCCAGCAGGTACATATTTGTTGCAAAGCTTCTCCTGGCGGTATGGGTTGAGACCATTTCCCACTTCTCGAAAGATTTGGTAATTCGCTTGCCTCCCTTCGTTTGTGCCTTGCTCTCGATACTATTGATACCTGCCAACTGGCAAACCTCCTTCAGATAATCGTTCATCTTCTGGTTTGAAATGCTACGAGGCAAGGTGCCGCCGTACTTTGTCAGCATGGCCGTAACAATGGCATGGCAGGGGATTACCACTTTGTCAGCGGTCTTCTGCTGCTCAATCCGGATCAGCCCGTCTTTGATGTATTCGGGCCGTAGATTGGTCAAATCCGAGAAACGTAGGCCGGTATAACATCCAACGAGGAACAGGTCTCTAACGCGCTCTAATCGCTCCGTTCTAGATAGGTCTACATTCTGTAAGCATAATAGTTCGGCCTCGCTCAAATACACGTTATCGGCATCCTCTTTGACCACTTTAAACTTGCGGCTCCGGTAATCCTGCTTAACGGCTATTCCCCTCGCGCTGGCATCGTTTAGAAAGACCTTCAACGTTTGCAGGTACTTGCCTACGTTGTTGGTGGCAAAGCCCTTTGTTGCTGTCAGGTAGGCATTGAACGCGTCGTAGAAGTCCAGGTCGATAGAATCAAAGTCAACCCTACGGCGGTAGGTTGTGGCAAACTCCCGTAGGACTTTTAAGACCGTTTCGTACTTCTGGATAGTTCGCCGTTCGACGTGCTTGCCGGTCTCGATATTGACGCGGGTAGGGGCGGCTGTAATGAAGTCAGCAATGAAGGTGAACAGGGCTGGCTCGGTTGGCTCTGGTTTGGCTACATCGACCACTGGCTTTAGGTACGCATCAATCCGGACCTTTACGCTCTCTTTGGTCAGGGCTTGCCGGTTCGACTTCATGTCAGCAATAATGTGCTTGACGGCTTCTTGAGTATCCTGTAGCCAGTCGTTTATCTGCTGCTTGTCGGTGGCATCGACGACGTTCTTTACCCGGCTCTTCAACGGGTTCCAGTGAGCGGGGATCACTTTGAAACCAGTAGCCACTTTTATACGGTCATTGTTGAACCGTACGATACCAATAATAGGCGTTGATGTGGTCCCGTTAGGGTCTCGTAATACGTAGGAGATTGCCTCTTCTGCTTGCCGGGCCATGTCTGTTTTGTCGTCGTTTGGTATGCTGGCAAGGTAGCAGGAAAAACGACTCGGGGACGGAATGGGGGACGGAATAGCTTAATTTATTCGTATCCGGGCTAACTAGGCTTAACTATGCTATATATCATAAACGGCTTATACTGCTTAAATAAGTCGTTTTTATGCTGTTCTCTTGCTGGAATAGACATACTCGGATTAACTAGGTTAAAGTCCAGCTCCCGCTACATAATAAAAACCCTGATAGATAGTCTATTGGGGTTTTTTGTTTTTCTACAACATAGAAACTTGCCAATCTACTTCTTCCACAAGGTCAGCCTTGTATGCTTCAATATACAAAGAAAAATGTTTGTATAATTGTATGCGTCTTGCTAATTTTATATCCTTGCGTCAGGCAGTCTCTGTTGTCGGGTTTAAACAAAATTCATATAAAGGCATTACCAGGTCGCAATGCGTCAATACAATATTGCTTCATGGATCGATTGTTGCAAAAATACTCGACAATATAATTTTCTGATCGTTTGTAACCTTTGTAAGAGATTTTCACTGCTTGACAATTAGAATTTAGTAGCCATGAACTACATTATTTCTCATATTGATCGAAGAATTAATTTTCTAGAGGCATCTAATGATAAGTCAGCTCTTAAAGTGCAGCTACAAGCAAAATTTGAATTTTATTTGATATTGATGCTTGGATACATGTGGAGCAACTTAGATAGAATAGAAGAAGAAGATAAATTACATGTATGTACCAGTATACTTAGACCATCAGTAGGCAGTATAGTATCCATTCTGAGAACCTTAGATGTTGACAAATCGTTATTCGGCAACAAGAAATATAAAACCGTACAAGATCAATTAAATAAATACCCTCAACTCAGAAATGAAAAGATAGGACATGGATATTCATTTGAAGATGATTTAGATTCTTGCATCAAGCTATTTAAGGATCTTATTACAGTTATCGAAGAACAGAATTATATGTTTTTTACAAATGAAAAGACGGATATTATACATGTCAAGGGTATTAGAGATAACCAGTATTACGGAATAAATTATAAAGCCGAAGGTTTTGATTATACCGTATGGCATTGTTCAAAAGAGGTTGATACATTTGAAATAGATTCTCTATATCTTTACGCAACAGACATGAATTATACTAAAATAGGTCCGTTCGTTTTGATTGAAGACGAAGATAATTTCTACACATTCTCTAACGTGCAGGATAAACTTACAGGACGATCCAAATTTAATAAACTCATAAAAACGGGTGTAACTTACAAAGATATATCAAGCTTTAGAAATCTTAATGTATTGAGCGATGGAATAAAAAAGCGTGCTTTAAACGGTACAGTCATTAATAACTTTTCCAACAATTTCAAAAGATATATTGATGTAGGAATAAAAGGTAAAATAAAGAATTTCCTGACAACTAACAAATCCTCAGTTTTTGCAACTCTCTGGGGCCACGGTGGTGTTGGTAAGACCGCGTCGATCCAAAGCCTCTGTGAAGACCTATCGAATCAAGACAAGAAGATATTTGACTACATCATTTTTTTATCAGCAAAAGATAGATACTATAACTATTACAAAGGCGTAGTTGAAAATATCGACGAAAAAAATATCTCTACTTTTGAAGAGATAATAATGTACATTAATAATGTTTTATTTTCAAATAAAACATTTGATCTTGAAGCAATTGTAAATTTCGAAGGATACATACTGCTCATTATAGATGATTTTGAAACTTTCGCAAAAGAGGAAAATCGTAAGATTAGCAAGTTCATTAGCTCACTCGATATAAACAGGCATAAGGTACTAATAACTACAAGAGCTGCTACGCTTATATCTGGTGAAGAGATCTCCACTAATGAGTTATCTGAAGATGAGACAGTTGTGTTTTTGAAAGAAGCAATTGGCATTGAGGTTCCGTCTTTTGTTATTGAAACAATATTGCCACAATTAACTAAAAGCACCGTAAAGACTAAGTTACATCAAGTAACGGGTGGAAGACCTTTATTTATTTTTCAATTTGCAATATTATTGGGTCAGAAAGGGAATTTAATGGATTCTCTTGAGCATGACATCAAGGGTAGTCAAGGAGCTAATGTATTTCTGTACGATAGATTGTATGATTACTTATCTCTAGATGCAAAGAATATGTTTTTAGCTGCAAGTTTATTAGTATCAGAAGATGATCTTTCGAATTTAGTGAGTAAGCTGAGATTTATTTTAAATAAAGAGGGGAAAGAAGCTGAGTTCAGAAATGCTCTTAACGAACTAATAAAATTAAAGATAATTGAAATAGAAGATAAAGACTTTTTTAAAGTATACTCGGTTGATATTTTGCGTATCATGAAAAAATATTATGATACAAAAGGTGAGGAGTACGATGGAAGTATTACAAGTAGATTTAACCTTGTCACGATTGATAAAAAGCTAAGTACTGATACTGCTTTGTTGGCTAACGCGGATGCAAGTAGACCTGTAAATACTGAGGCAGAGGTAGAAGGAAAGTATAGACACATATTAAACAGAGAAAAGTCTCCAACTGATGTTAAGTTAAGGGCAGCATTAAATTTTGGCGAATATCTTTTTTCAAACGCAGGAAAAATTGACAAAGCTCTAGACTTTTTAAAAGCTTACAACCATCTCTTTAGTAAAGAATGGCGCTATGTTATAATGTACGCTAGATACAGCTGGTCTGAAGGATCTAAAGAAAATCGTTTATATGCTATCAATTTGTTGCAAGATTCGATAACGCAAAAATTAGACATTACAGATGAAGCTAGAATTGAAATTTTGGGGACATTAATGGTATACGTAACAATACAAATAACAGACGAAAGGTACGAACTTAAAGAACAAAGGACTTATGGTGAGGTTACAGAATCTCAGTTCAGGGCTATATATCATACTCAAAAAGAACGTTTTGAAAAAATATATAAATTTCCAGGAAAGAAGCTTTACGATATAGCTAAATCTAGTGATCTAATGTTAATGAAACCTAGCGTAAGAAGTTACCTCATTGATGGAATAAATCAATTTGTCGAGGTATGTATTAGGATAAATAATTTTAACATGGCAAAGAGCGTTTGCACTTACATCATTAATACATTGCCACAAAATTTTCATGGAGCTTTTAAAAATAAAATGAATAGGATTAATAGAATACATAGTGACAAGAATAGAGTTAAGAAAAGTGACAAATTAGGTTTTAGCTCGCAAGATTCAGATCTGGCTATTAGACTTAAAGAAGCCATGAAAAATAATAAGGTATAATAACTCATCTGTCGATATAACCTGTTAATAATATGCATGATGCCATTCAATCCGCGTAAGACTATTGTGTAATTAGCGGAGATGACATCTCTGGCAACCCAGTTCGTCATGACTTGCGTAATCAGATCCTTGCGTTCAAAGCACTGTTTGACGGTTAGTCAATATGTAGCTTATCGTTTATGCGGCTACTATTACTCTGCAAGGATGCTATATAATTCCCGGTTGATGTAGTAATGGTTGCCGCCTACTGTTTTGCGTTCTAGTACGCCGATCTCGACTAGTTTATTGAGGTAATCACGGGCTGTGTTTTCGGCGTAGGTGCGGTCTTCGGTCAGGTGCCGGACGCGGGTGATGGGTTGGGTGAAGATTTTTTGTGTCAACTGATCGGGCCGACGAATGCGCTGCTGTTCTGCAATTACTTCGCCGATAGCGTTGCGGGCGGTCAGGATGCGGTTGATCTTTTCGTAGGTCAGACTAGCCGTTTCGGCTACCGCCCGTAGCATATAGAGCAGCCAATTTTGCCAGTCGCCGCGTTGGGTAACTGCCGCCAATGTGCTGTAGTACTCCTCTTTGTGTTCCAGGATATAACGGCTGAGGTATAGGATTGGGTAATCTAGCAATCCTTTTTGGGTTAGCACATGAATGTTGATCACCCGCCCCGTTCGGCCGTTGCCGTCGCGGAAAGGGTGAATCGCCTCGAACTGCGCATGACCGATAGCCATTTTCAACAATGGGTCAACGGGGTAAGTCTGATCGTCGTTCAGGAAGCTGGCCAGGTTCGTCAACTTGGCTTCCAGCACACCCGGCCCCCGGGGTGGTGTGTACACAGGCTTACCCGCGTTGGGGCCACTACCACCTTGCCGGATATAGACCTGAGAGAAAGCCGGGCGAATGCCTTCAGGTGACGACTGCTTGATTTCCTGAAAAAGTTGCACAAAATAATCTACGCTAAACTGCTGTTGCTCAGCCAGGTAATTGAATCCCTTCCACAACGCCTCCCTATATCGAAGTACTTCCTTAGTCGGTTCACTAGCCTGTTCAGTCGTTTGTTCGCTAAACGCTTTGTAGAGTTCATCGTCGGTCGTAAAAATGTTCTCGATGGCACTCGATGCTTTCGCCTCCTGAAGACTAATGGAATTGATCAATAAGGCCGGGTTGGGAATAGCTACACTCCGTCCCTGCAACCGCCCAAGTGCTTCTTTGGCATAAGCCAATTGCTCATAAACCGCCACAGACCGGTATAGATCGGGGTGAATAGGCAAGTCAGGCAGACCATTCCACGGCTTGTTCCGGTCTGGATTAATCGTGTATAGGGCGGTTTGAGGCATTAAAAACGCTGTGTTTTAAGGTTAGATTAATGTGATGGCCTCAAATATAGGTTGGTTTTCATAGCTAACCTTAAAATCAACTTGTTTTAAGGTCAGCTATGAAAACCAACCTTAAAACGGTCCTCTATCGTTTTGGCTGGTGGGTGAAATGGGTACGAAATAGGGCATGGTTGTCTTTACCACGTACCTAAACTTCTGCCTTCCTATGAACCACCTAGCTGCCGCAGATTATGCGGTATTCCTGACCTATTTCATCATCGTTGTCGGCTACGGCTACTGGATTTATCGCTCCCGGCGGGCGGGGGAGACCGATACCAAAGATTTTTTTCTGGCCGAAGGGTCGCTGACGTGGTGGGCCATCGGGGCCTCGCTGATTGCGTCGAATATCTCGGCTGAACACTTTATCGGCATGGCTGGGTCGGGGTTTGCCATGGGGCTGGCGATTTCGTCGTATGAATGGATCGCGGCGGCGACGCTGGTCATCGTAGCCGTGTTTTTCATCCCCATCTACCTCAAAAACCGCATCTCGACCATGCCGCAGTTTCTGGCGCAACGGTATTCCGACACCGTCAGCACGATTCTGGCCATTTTCTGGCTCGTAGTCTACGTGCTCGTCAACCTTACGTCGATTCTGTATCTGGGAGCCATCGCCATCGAGTCGCTGGCGGGGATTTCGTTTACCACCTGCACCATCGGGCTGGCCGTTTTTGCCATTTTCATTACCCTCGGTGGCATGAAAGTCATTGGCTATACCGACGTAATTCAGGTGGTGGTGCTCATCGTCGGTGGGCTGGTGGTAACCTACCTGGCCCTGCAACTCGTGGCCGACAAATCGGGGGTCGGTCCCGCGTCCGGGAACGGCGTCTGGAATGGGCTGCTGGCCCTCCGCACCCGCGCCGACGATCATTTTCATATGTTCTTCGCCGAAGGGCAACCGCACTACCAGGCCCTGCCGGGGATGTCGCTGGTGCTGGGCGGCATGTGGATCAACAACCTCTATTACTGGGGCTGCAACCAATACATTGTGCAGCGCGCACTCGGCGCCGACCTCAAGACCGCCCGTAGCGGCATCCTGTTTGCGGCGTTCCTGAAACTGCTGATCCCGCTGATCGTGGTCATTCCGGGCATCGCGGCCTATGTGCTCTATAAAGAAGGTACGTTCCAGGCGGCAATGACGGCGGGCGGGGTCGTGCGGCCCGACAATGCCTACCCCACACTGATGAACCTGCTGCCCACGGGCATGAAAGGCCTGGCTTTCGCGGCCCTGACGGCGGCGGTAGTAGCCTCATTAGCAGGCAAGTGCAACAGTATCTCCACGATTTTCACGCTGGATATTTACCGGAAGTTCGTCGACAAGAACGCGTCGGAACAGAAGCTGGTGAACGTAGGGCGCTGGGCGGTGGTGGTGTCGTTTGTGGTGGCCATTATCATCGCGCCCATGTTGCGGTCGTTCGATCAGGTGTATCAGTACATTCAGGAGTACACCAATTTCCTGACGCCCGGTGTGTTTTCCATTTTCGTGCTGGGCTTTTTCTGGAAACGTGCCACCAACCGCGCTGCCCTGACCGTGGCTATCCTGACGATTCCGCTCTCGATCCTGTTCAAATTCTGGCC
Organism: Fibrella rubiginis; assembly: GCF_017353185.1. Lineage (GTDB taxonomy): Bacteria > Bacteroidota > Bacteroidia > Cytophagales > Spirosomataceae > Fibrella > Fibrella rubiginis. The sequence continues at coordinate 177,488 of NZ_JAFMYV010000007.1, forward strand.
CGAGATCAGCCACGTATTTGGTGGTCAGGCCGCCGAAATACCCTTCCTGCACCGCACCACCTGGGTTTTTGGCATCGACATGGCCCTGATGGTACTTGTATCGCTGACGGACCCGGCGAGTGTACAGAACCCCAAAGGCTTGGCTATTGACCAATCCATGTTCCGGGTGTCGCGGTCGTTTTTGGTAGGGTCAGTCGTAATCGCGGCGATTTTGATTGGGTTGTATGCGAAGTTTTGGTAGCGATTTAGGGTAATTGTTTCAGGGCGAGGGTCTACCCCACCCCCGGCCCCTCCCCTGAAAGGCAGGGGCCGGGGGTGGGGGTGGGGTAGACTCTCGCCCTGAAACAACTACGCCACAGAAACCACCTCCCGCTGCAAAATTGCCTCTCGCGCCTGTGCGGTGAGTTCAAATGAACGGAGCCGGGCGGCGTGGTCGAAAATTTGGGCGGTGATCATCAGCTCATCGGCCTGGGTTTGGTCGATGAAGTTGGTAAGGCCCTGTTGTACCGTTTCGGACGAACCAACGACGGCGTACCGGAGCATCTGGCCCGCACCCGTCTGCCGGAGGGCATAATCGAGCAATTCGGGTTGATCGACGGGGGGAGGCAATTGGCCCGGATTGCCGCTTCGGAGGTTGATAAACTGCTGTTGCGCCGAGGTAAATAGCCGTTTGGCTTCCTCGTCGGTATCGGCCGCCACGACGTTTACGCCCAGCATCACGTAGGGTTTCTTTAGCGTTTCTGACGGCTGAAACTGGGTGCGATACGTGTGCAGGGCCTGCATGAGCGCGTCGGGGGCAAAGTGCGAGGCAAAGGCGTAGGGCAACCCCAGCATGGCGGCTAGCTGCGCTCCAAACAGGCTGGAGCCTAGTATCCAGATAGGTACGTTCAGGCCCGCCCCCGGCATAGCCCGTACCGCCTGCCCCGGCTCGGCGGGTTGGAAATAGTGTTGCAACTCAACCACATCCTGTGGAAACGTATCTGGCCCGGTCAGGTTGCGGCGCATGGCGCGGGCCGTAACCTGATCAGAACCCGGCGCACGACCTACACCCAGGTCAATCCGACCGGGATACAGCGATGCCAACGTGCCAAACTGTTCGGCAATGACCAGCGGTGAGTGGTTGGGCAGCATAATACCCCCCGACCCCACGCGGATCGTGTTGGTGCCACCCGCAATGTAGCCGATCACCACCGACGTAGCAGCGCTGGCCACGCCGGTCATATTGTGGTGTTCGGCCAGCCAATAGCGGTTGTAACCCCATGTTTCGGCGTGTTGGGCCAGGTCAAGGGCATTGTTAAGTGACTGTTTGACGGTGTTCCCGGCGGCAACGGGCACCAGATCGAGTATAGAAAATGGAACGTTGTTCATGGCGTTGGAAAAGATAGCAGCCCAACCGAGTTGCTTACTGCATTACTTCTTCCCGTAACAAATTGGTCTGCTGAATAATTGCCCGGACAAAGTAGGGAGGTGCTGTCTGGCAGCTTTCTCAAATCGGAGTAATTATTGATGCCATCGCTCCAAGCGATGACATCAATGATCGATTGTCCAAAATCCAGCATCCAACATCCAGTATCTTAAAGCTTTACCCGTACTTTTGTTGGTCTATCGCGTTTATTCTTAAAGCATTATGCAGCAGCAAACACTTACTCAGCAGGAAACCAACCCCCTTGCCAGCCTTGAGCAGTGGGAAGACGACGTTTTGCTGCGCTATCCCGAGCCGGGCTGCGCTCAGCCGACGCACAAGGCGAAGGAAGCCTACCGCAACTACGACAGTCCGGAGCGCGATACTGTGCGGGAGTTTTACCGCCTCAATCACCGCTACCAGACGTTCGACTTTGTTCGGGAAAAGGAAAGCGAGTTTCTGAAGTTCGACAAGAAGGAAATGCCCGTCTGGAACGCGATGGAGTTTCTGAATACTCTCGTCGACGATTCAGACCCCGATACCGACCTCGATCAGCTACAGCACCTGTTGCAAACCGCCGAGGCTATCCGCGCCGACGGTCACCCCGACTGGTTTGTGCTGACGGGCTTTTTGCACGACATGGGTAAAGTGCTTTGCCTCTTCGGCGAACCGCAGTGGGCCGTGGTGGGCGACACCTTCCCCGTGGGTTGCGCGCATTCCGACAAGATCGTCTACCCCGAATATTTCGCTGCCAACCCGGATAGCTATGATGAGCGGTATAACACCAAATACGGCGTTTACAGCCACCATTGTGGCCTGAAGAACGTGCATATGTCGTGGGGGCATGACGAGTATCTGTATCAGATCACGAAAAATTACCTGCCCGAGCCGGCCTTGTACATGATCCGGTATCACTCGTTCTACTCGCAGCACCGCGAAAAGGCCTATGATCATTTGCTGGACGACCACGACCGGGCGATGTTCCCGTGGGTTGACAAATTCAACCCGTATGATCTGTATTCGAAAAGCCCAAAACCACCCGTGGTGAGCGAATTGAAGCCGTATTACGAAGACCTCATCGCCAAATATTTGCCTGCAACGGTTCGGCTGTAAGAATCTGACCCACAACTATAAGGGACTGTTGGAGTTTCAAAACGGGTTTCCTATCTTTGCGCTCCCGTTGAGAAAATCACATAGCCATGGCTAAGAAAGGTAATAGAATTCAGGTAATTTTGGAATGCACCGAGCAAAGGGCAGCGGGTGTTCCGGGTATTTCGCGGTACATCACTACCAAGAACCGTAAAAACACCCCTGCGCGTATCGAGCGCAAGAAGTACAACCCCTTCATGAAGAAGGTAACGTTGCACAAAGAGATTAAGTAATCAACTCATCAATGGCGGAACCCGTAGCGTAACAGCACCGAGGCACACGTCGAAACGTACACAGCACAATGGCTAAGAAGGTAGTTGCAACCCTGAAGACAAAAGATAACGGTAAGGCTTTCGCTAAAGTTATCCGCGCCGTGAAATCTCCCAAAACGGGCGCTTACACGTTCAAAGAAGAAATGGTGCCGGTTGATGAAGTGCAGAACGCGTTTAAAGCGTAATTGCCCGCCAACTAACACACATTACAATGAAGTCCCGATGAGGGACTTTTTTTGTATCAAACATAATCGTAAGTCGTAGCTTTTCAGACCTGCGACTTTCCGGACTTATGACTCACAGACTTACGACTTAATAGCCCATGGCCTTCTTCGGATTATTTGGTAAAGAGAAAAAAGAGTCGCTCGACAAGGGGCTGGAAAAAAGCAAAGACAGCTTCTTTTCCAAGCTTGGTCGGGCTGTAGTGGGCAAAACCACCATTGATGAGGAAGTCCTCGACGAACTCGAAGACGTGCTGATCTCCTCAGATGTGGGGGTAGAGACCACCGTAAAGATCATCAAGCGCATCGAAGCCCGCGTGGCCCGCGACAAGTACATGGGCACCGACGAGCTGGACAAAATCCTGCGCGAAGAGATAGCCAGCCTACTCTCCGACAGTGTCGGCACGGCCATTACACAACGCGCTGATTTTGAGCTGCCTGCTGATAAAAAGCCGTACGTCATTATGGTTGTCGGGGTGAACGGCGTAGGCAAAACCACCACGATTGGTAAGCTGGCATCACAGTTTCATAAGCGGGGCAAGAAAGTAGTGCTCGGCGCGGGCGACACCTTCCGGGCGGCAGCCGTAGACCAGCTCAAGCTATGGGGTGAGCGTGTAGGGGTACCCGTCATTTCGCACGGCATGAACACCGACCCTTCGGCGGTGGCCTATGACGCCGTGAAAAAGGCCACCGAAATGGGCGCCGACGTGGTCATCATCGACACCGCCGGACGGTTGCATACGAAGGTGAACCTGATGAATGAGCTATCGAAGATTAAGCGCGTGATGCAGAAATTTATCCCCGACGCCCCCCACGAAGTGCTGCTCGTGCTGGACGGATCTACGGGCCAAAATGCGTTTATTCAGGCTACCGAATTTACCCGCGTAACAGACGTTACAGCCCTGGCCATCACCAAGTTAGATGGTACGGCCAAAGGCGGCGTGGTCATCGGTATCTCCGATCAGTTCCGCATTCCGGTGAAGTATATCGGCGTCGGCGAAAAGATCGACGATCTGCAAACGTTTGATAAAATGGAGTTCGTGGATTCGTTTTTCAAGAAATGATTGGCCCTTCTACTATGCGATTCATCTTACTCTTACTCACTCTCCTGACAACCACCGCTGTAGCTCAACATCGTAAAAAAAGCGTAAGCAACAAGCAGGGTATCTGTGGTGTAGTGGTGGAACGGAAGGGTAATCAGATGCCCGGTCCGGGTGCCGGGCCATCACAAGGAGAACCCGTTTCGCGGGAGGTGCTGGTGTATCCGGCGCTGATGATGGATGCTGTGGAAGGCATGGAAGAAGGATTCATTACCTCGACTAAAGGCGTAGAGCCGATCCAGAAAGTGCAGTCAGGTAAGGACGGAACGTATTGCCTCTACGGCCTCCCCGCTGGCACGTATACTGTGCTGGTCCGTGAGCCTAAAGGGTTGTACGCCAGCTTGTTCGATATAAATGGGCGGCTTAATCCAGTGACGGTCCAGAAGCAAAAAGTGGCCAAGCACAACATTCAGATCACGTATCAGGCAGCGTTTTAAATGGGCCAGCTTTGGCGTACGTATCCGTATAGTTTCGCGCTCCAGGGGCTGACGCATAGCCCTTCGACAGGCTCAGGGTGACAGCCCATCTAAAGCAAATCAGGTAACTTGAATCTAGTTCCCTGTCACCCTGAGCCTGTCGAAGGGCAACCAGCGCGAAGCTACAGTTACCCGTTTAAAGACATCCCGTTCAACTGATCAATCATATTGCTTGAGCCAATAAACAGCGGGCTTCGCTGATGGAGGGATGTAGGGGCTACGTCCAGAATGCGTTGCTCACCATCGCAGGCGCGGCCGCCGGCTTGCTCGGCAATGAAGGCCATCGGGTAGCATTCGTAGAGCAGGCGTAGTTTTCCCTGTGGAGATCGGGCCGTTGGCGGATAGAGGTAAATGCCCCCCTTGATGAGATTTCGGTGAAAGTCGGCCACCAGCGAGCCAATGTAGCGGCCCGTCATGCGCTGCTGTTTGCAACGTTGCAAATAGGTCTGCACGGGGGCGGGGTAGTCGGCTACATTGCCGTCGTTGCACGAAAAGATCTGGCCTGTAGGAGGTTGTTTCAGGCTAGGCTGCGACAGGATGTATTCACCCAGTGATGTATCGTAGGTGAAGCCGCTCACGCCCTCGCCGGTGGTCAGTACCAGGATTGTGGAGGAGCCGTATAGGATATAGCCTGCCGCCACCTGCTGATCGCCACCCTGCAGAAAATCGGCCAGCGTAGCCTTGCTACCCACGGGTGTAACGCGGCGATAAATGCTGAAAATAGTGCCTATCGACACGTTGACGTCAATATTCGACGAGCCGTCGAGGGGGTCGATGGCCACCACATATTTGGCGTTGACGTTGCCGGTGTGGATGATGTCTTCGTCTTCTTCCGAAATAATGGCGCACACTTCGCCGCCGTTTTTCAAGGCTCGGATGAACCGGATGTTGGCCACCACGTCCAGTTTCTGCTGCGTCTCGCCCTGCACATTATCTGACCCCGCCGACCCGGTAATGTCCATCAGGCCCGCCCGGTTGATTTCGCGGTTGATGATCTTGCTGGCCAGCGCCATATCACGCAGCAACTGTGATAGTTCGCCAGTGGCGTAGGGAAACGCCGTTTGCCGCTGCATAATATACCGGTCGAGCGTGATGCCGACGGGCAGGGCCAGGTTTGCCAGCGCCATTGGTGGAATTGGAGACAGGGTGTTCATAATCAGCCTATTTCCTGCCGTTTTGCCTCGAAAAGTGACCAGACGTGGGCAGCTTGCTTATCATAGGCGACTGAGTCGGTCCAGGTGTCGCGCGGGTTGAGCAACGTAGCCGGAACCGCCGAACAACTGGTTGGCATGGCGAGACCGAAAATAGGATGACGCTGGTAGGGCACCACGTCGGGGTCGAGGGCACCCGTGAGCGCTGCCCGAATGAGCGCGCGGGTGTGCGTCAGGCTGATACGCTTACCAATGCCAAAGCCGCCGCCTGTCCAACCCGTGTTGACGAGCCATACTTCGGTGTTGTGTTCCCGGATTTTTTCACCCAGCAGGGCTGCGTATTGGGTAGGGTGGAGGGGCATGAACGCCGCACCGAAACAAGCCGAAAACGTAGCCTGTGGCTCAGTAACGCCCATTTCGGTGCCGGCCACCTTCGCCGTATAACCCAGCAAAAAGTAATCCATGGCTTGTTCGGGTGTGAGGCGCGAAATGGGTGGCAGCACTCCGAAGGCATCGCAGGTTAGGAAGAAGATCGTGTTCGGATGGCCCCCCACCGACGGTTCCTGCGCGTTGTCGATGAAGTGAATCGGGTACGACGTGCGCGTGTTTTCGGTCAGCGTGGTATCCGCGTAGTTCACCTGACTAGTGCCCGGAATGAAGCGCGTATTCTCTACGATAGCCCCGTAGCGGATAGCATCGAAAATCTGTGGTTCATGCTCATGGGTGAGATCAACGACTTTAGCGTAACAACCCCCTTCGAAGTTGAAAATACCCTCGTCGCTCCAGCCGTGCTCATCGTCGCCAATCAGACAGCGTTCGGGATCGGCAGAAAGTGTTGTCTTGCCTGTACCCGACAAACCGAAGAAAACCGCTACGTCGGGTTTGCCGTCGGGGCGGGCGTGACCAATATTGGCTGAACAGTGCATGGGCAGCACGTTTTGCTGCGGCAGCAGGAAATTGAGTGCCGAAAAGATGCCCTTTTTTATTTCGCCCGCGTATCCCGTACCACCGATGAGCAGTATCCGCTTCGACAGATTCAGGATGGCAAAATTTCCGTTTCGAGTGCCGTCTTCACCCGGGTTAGCCACAAAATCGGGCACGGCCAGAATCGTGAAATTGGGTTCAAACGTGCTTAATTCTTTGCCTGGCACCCGCAGGAACATGTTGTAGCAGAACAAGTTTTGCCAGGCCGACGTGGTCAGGATACACAGATTGAGTTGATGGTGTGGGTCAGCGCCGGCGCGGGCATAGCGCACGTAGGCCGTCTGGTATTCCAGAAAGTTCAGCATCCGCCGGTGCAGCCGGTCGAATTGCGCTTCAGCGAACGGGATGTTCACACGCCCCCAATCGACGGTGTCGGCAGTCAGGGCGTCATGAACAATGTACCGGTCCTTTGGCGACCGGCCCGTAAACCGGCCCGTAGCGCACATCAGCGCGCCGGTATCGGTCAGTTGCCCCTCACTCCGCAACACGGCATGTTCGATTAGCGTTGACGGCGAAAGCTGGAAAAATAACTCGGCGGGGTCGCGGAGTTGCAAAAAATCAATCGCCCTATCGGCGGGTGACTGAAGCCCAACGAGTTGGGCGAATGGCTGTCCCTGTTCAATGACCATGCGCGTGTATTGGTTTGTGCCACACTGATAGCACAAACCTACAGCGATTATTTTATAAATAGCGAACGTTCGCTGAAAATATTTAAAACGCTGATTTAATGGGATAAACTATCTTTGGCCGCATGACCACAGATCGGGAAAAAGTACGCCTCATTTTTGGCTTCAAACTAAAGCAACTCCGGCAGGAGCGTGGCCTGTCGACCTACGATCTGGCCGACAAAACAGGCTTGTCGCCGTCGTACCTCAACGAGATCGAAAAAGGCAAGAAGTACCCCAAAACGGAGAAGATCTTTGCCATTGCCAAAGCCCTCGAAACAGACTACGATGCGCTGGTATCACTGAAGGTAAGCAAGCAGCTGGAGGCCGTAGCTGAACTACTTAACTCAAACATTCTCAATGAGTTGCCATTAGAGTTGTTTGGCATTGAACCGGGCTATTTTTTGGAAATGATGGCCGCAGCACCTGCCAAACTGAGTGCCTTTATCAACACCCTGATCGAAATTGGCCGGAACTATGACCTGCGCGTGGAACAGTTTTATTACTCGGTGTTGCGCACGTATCAGGCCATGCACGACGCTTATTTCGACGATATCGAGCAACAGGCCGACCTCTTTCTGGCCAATCACCCCCTGCCCACCGCCCCCGTTGAGAGTCCGGCCTATTTGACGCAGGTGCTGGCAAGCGAGTACGGCTGTGGCCTTGTAACCTATGATGAAACAAGTTTGCCCGCCCTGGCTACACTACGTTCGGTGTTCATTCCCGAAACAAACAAGCTGCTGATTAATAAAGGGTTATCTGTAGGGCAGACAGCGTTTACGCTGGGGCGCGAGGTGGGCTACCGGCAGTTGGGCCTGACGCAGCGGCCACTGGAATCGTCGATGCTGGCAGCGGCATCGTTTGAGGAAGTGCTGAACAATTTCCGGGCATCCTATTTCGCGCGGGCTATCCTCATACCCCGCACACAGGTGCTGCCCATGCTGACCGACATCCTGGCGCAACCCACCTGGCGGCCCGACCGAATGTTGGCGGCGATGGCCTCCTTTGCCGTTACGCCGGAAATGTTTTTGTCACGGGTGATGAACCTGTTTGCCAGCCACTTCGGCCTGAAAGATCTGTTCTTTATCCGGTTTGATCAACCTACTGATCAACAGCGGTTTGTGATATCAAAAGAGCTGCATCTGAGCCGCCTTCATGCTCCTCACGGTGTTGCCCGCGACGAGCATTATTGCCGTAGGCAAGTGGCGCTGACCATGCTCAACGACATGCGTACGCAGCAAGCTGAAGGGCGCTGGAACGGGCAACCTTTTTGTCAGGCGCAGATCACGACCTATGCTCCCAATGGACAAGCGTATCTCGTACTGTCCATTGCCAAATCGTCGCCGCCCTCTACCACCAATAGTAGCATCAACATTGGCTTACCCATCACCGATGATCTTCGCCACGTCATCGCCTTTCTGGACGACCCCGCCATTCCCCGCACCGACGTCGGCGATACCTGCGAACGCTGCCCCATCACCGACTGCACCGTCCGCGCCGCCCCAGCCACGGTGTTGGCTAAAGGTGAGCAGGTTGAGCGTGTAAAATTGGCGATTGATGGGTTAAGAGAGAAAGGACTGGACAATGCACAATGAAGCATGCATAATGGTTGTCGAGGCGAACGTACCACGGACTTTAGTCCGTAAATAGTGTGTAGCACATACGGACTAAAGTCCGTGGTACGTTCGCCTCGACAACCATTATGCATGCTTCATTGTGCATTGTCCAGTCCTTTCTCCCGAACTTTGCTACCCAAAACCCTCGTTACCCTCTAGCGACGCTTACAACCGCGACTTGTTTTGAAAACCAAAGGCTTACTTAAGAATAAAATCAATATTGTCACGCTGGGCTGCTCGAAGAATCTGGTCGATTCGGAGACATTGTATACCCAATTGCGGGGCAACGGCATGGCCGTCACGCACGAGTCGAAGAAGGATGATGCCAACATTGTGGTGATCAATACCTGCGGCTTCATCGACAATGCCAAAGAAGAATCCATCAATACGATCCTGCGCTATGTCGATGCCAAAGAAGCGGGGGTGGTGGATAAAGTATACGTAACAGGTTGTTTGTCACACCGGTACAAGGATGAACTGGAAGTGGAAATGCCCACTGTCGATGCGTGGTTTGGTACCAACGAACTGCCCCGATTACTAAAAACCCTCCGCGCCGATTACAAGCATGAGCTAGTGGGCGAACGGCTGCTGACCACCCCGGCGCACTACGCGTATTTGAAGATCGCCGAAGGTTGCGACCGCCCCTGTTCGTTCTGCGCCATCCCACTCATGCGCGGTCATCACGTCTCGCGCCCCATGGACGAGCTGGTGATGGAAGCCAGATCACTGGCCCGGCGTGGCACCAAAGAACTGATTCTCATTGCCCAGGATCTGACCTATTATGGCCTCGATCTGGATAAAAAACGCAGCCTCGCCACCCTCGTAGACCGCCTTGCCGACGTGGAGGGCATCGACTGGATACGGTTGCAATATGCCTACCCGTCGGGTTTTCCGCTCGATGTGCTCGACGTCATGCGCGACCGGCCCAACGTCTGTAATTACCTCGACATGCCCCTGCAAACGGGGTCTACGGAGTTGCTGAAGCTGATGCGTCGGGGCATTACGCGCCAAAAAACGGAGGAACTGGTCCACACGATTCGCGAGAAAGTGCCGGGTATTCACCTGCGCACCACGCTCATTGTGGGCCACCCCGGCGAAACTGACGCGCTCTTTGAGGAAACCCTTGACTTCGTCGACCGGATGCGCTTCGACCGGCTGGGCACGTTTACCTACTCGCACGAAGATCAGACGCACTCATACTCCATGCCCGACGATATCCCTGCCGAGGTGAAACAGGAACGCGCCGATGCCATTATGGCCGTGCAGGAGGGTATTTCGCACGAAAAGAACCTTGCCAAAATCGGCCAAACCTACAACGTATTGTTTGACCGGAAGGAAGGCGGCTACTTCATCGGCCGCACTGAGTTCGACTCACCGGAAGTAGACAACGAAGTGCTGGTGCCCATCACCAAAAGCACCTACGTCCGCCTCGGCGACTTCGCCCCCGTCCGCATCACCGATGCACAGCCGTTTGATTTATACGGGGAATTAGCCGTCTAACGGAGTGGGGCGCATAGCCCGATTTGCTCCGTTAGACTATTCGCTCACCTAATGCCTCAAACAGCGGGTGTTCATTGGCCGGGGCCTTGCTACTGATCGGCCCTAGCAGCCTGCAGCAACTCGCGCTCAAGATCGGCTACGCTCGGTAATGTACCCCGCAGGTCGGTGGGAATGCTCTCTGTGAGGCGATACTCGGCAACACCGATGGGCTTGTTAATGTCTTTCAACGCATATTCGGCAACGACTTTGTCCTTGTCCTGACAAATTAACAGACCCACGCTGGGTTGGTCAGCGTCTGTTTTTAGCTGGTCATCCACAACCGACAGGTAAAAGTTTAGCTTACCGGCAAACTCAGGCTGGAACTTGCCCCGTTTCAACTCGACTACCACGTAGCAGCGCAGTTTCAAGTGGTAAAACAGCAAATCAAGGTAAAAATCCTGATCGCCTACTTCGAGGTGGTACTGCTTACCAACGAAGGCGAATCCGGCACCCAGTTCAAGCAAAAACTTGGTGATATGGCTGGTTAGCGCGTTTTCGAGATCCTTCTCCTGATAATCGTCCTGCAACGTCAAAAAATCAAACAGGTAGGGATCTTTAGTTAACTGCTGGGCAAGGTCTGACTGTAGAGCCAGCAAGCGATTATCGAAATTAGTGATCGCTTTACCTTGCCGTTCATGCAGCCCCGACTTGATTTGCAGACTGAGTATATCGCGTGACCAACCATTTTCGAGTGCTTTGGCAACGTAGAAGTCGCGCACTTCAGCAGACTTTACTTTGTCGAGCAGGATGACATGGTGTGCCCACGGCAATTGGGCAACGGGTCGTTGCCCAATTAAAAAGTCGGGATAAGTTGCCGCAAACTGCTTCATGTATTTAATGTTGCGGTGCGACAGGCCTTTCATTACAGGAAACTCCCGTTGTAAATCCGCTGCTAATTGAGCTGTCACCTTATCACCCCATTGCGCGGCTTGCTGTCGCTCAAGAATGGCTTTTCCTATGTGCCAGTAGAGGCGCAACAACTCTGTGTTGGCTACTACAATGGCCCGCAGGCGGGTTTGGCGGATGGTAGCTTTGAGGTCAGCCAGTAGTTGGCCGTATTCATCGGGTAGTGTTTGTGTCATGGCCACGCAATATAGGGCGTGCTAATCCTGGCTACTACTCCTCTACGCCACTTGCCCCCAGTGCCTCAAACAGCGTATGCCAGTACCGGGTGATGGTAGGCTTGTTCTCTTTAGCTGAGGCGGTGGCGGAAAAGGGTAATACCAGCCGGACGGCGGGCGAGCCAATGGGGTATTGTTCGCCCAAGAGCTTGGCGTCGGTTTTAGCCCATTCGTCGGCCTGGGCGGTGGTGGCGGGGGGTGTTTTATGAAAATCACGTCTGCCGGGGCCGGTCATGCTTTCGACCATATCGCTCAGATAATACGCCCACACCGTTCGGCCCGATTCGTTTGCCTGGGCCAGTACGTCGAGGCTACCCCACAGGTCGGTGTGCTGGTTGGAGGAGCCGGAATTGGGCTGGTCGAGTTTGGCGAGAACTTGCCGTTGCAGCGTGGCCTGTTCGCGGGTGAGTTGCAGTTCGTAGTCAGTTTGGGCAGCGTCGCGGTCGGTGGGGCTGGCTCCTTCCAGGTCGGGCAGCGGCGTCCGGGCGGTCAGCGATAAGGCGCGGGCTTTGGCGGTGTTATCGTGGACAAAATAGACCGCTACCCGATCTCCTTTCTGATGCACATGTTGAGTAATCGCCTCACGGATAACGCGTTCGTACCTGGCGTGCGCTTCGGTATCAGCCCCGCCGGGCTGGTTGCTCAGGCTTTTGTCGATGAAAAAAACGGTGTAGCTCGGTTCATCGGCGGCTACAGGGCGGTCTTTTTTGGACGAACAGGCGGTAAGCAGGACGAGCAGGAAAAGCAGAGGACGGGACATGCCGCAAAGGTAAGTTTCTCGCTGTAGCGCTGAACCTATAGAGTCTTGGAGACCTTGTATGTTTTTGTTTTTTCGCCCCCCCGCAAAAAGCGGAGTGCCGCCAGGAAACCCAGCGCACTGAAGCCAAAATTCACCAGCGTGATGATCGCGTGCGAAAACGTGGCCCAGACCGTACCGGCTACCAGCGACATGCCATAGGCAACCAATCCCCGGCTGGCCAGGAAATGGTACGAGCCAATATTGGCCTGCGTAGGAATGGTGAGGCTACCGAGCGAGGTAAGCGCAAAAACGGTCAACGCCGCCGAATCGGGCAGGTTTTCGGTGATGGGTAATGCCCGGAACAGCGACGCCAGCACCACCAGCGACAGGCCGTGAATGCAAAACGTGGTGAGCCAGTAGAGGCTGGGCCGTTCCACACTCCGGATGCTCATCAGCCCCCGGCGGAACCCGTCTACCCGTTCACGCAATCGAATTCGCTGAGCCAGGCGTTGTACCGATTGCCATCGAAATACACTCCGTAAGCCGATGATTGTCAAGGTTATACAAACTAAAAGGCCCGCTGCCAAGCCCGCCCAATGACCACCCGACATAGCTGAAAACCAGTCTGGTAGCTGCATGTATTGTTGCACATAGGTTAGCAGTCGCCCCGATTCGAGCAACAGCGTAAGTGACAGAAAAACAGCCGTAGCCAGCAGGTCGACCAGCCGTTCGGTGATGATGGAGCCGACACTTTCGGTAATGGGCACGTTGTCGCTTCGCTGGAGCAACGTACAGCGCAGCAATTCGCCCGAACCGGGAATAATGACACTGGAGGCACTACCCGCCAGCATCGCCGACAGGGCACGCCCCGCCGAGGGTGTGTGGCCTAGCCCCTGCAACAGCATCCGCCAGCGTACGGCCCGCAAAATGGTCTGGATGCCCATGACCAGAGCCGTAACGGCGATCCACCCGCGCGATGCTTTCTGAAACTGGTCGAGCAAACTAGCCAGCGGCATACCGCGCAACGCGTAGGCAAGCAGCGCAAAAGCCAGCAACACGGGGATGACCTGTTTCAGTAATTTCTTCATGGATGTGTTACTTCCTTTGCCTAAAACGGTGGTGCAAAATACGCAACCAGAGTATCAGGGGAGCTTTTTTGCTGTTCAAGTGCCAGGCTAAGGTCATTTCGCGGAGGCCCCGAAGTACACTTTGCCAGCCGTTGTTTGAGGCCCCGCCCGCCCGCATACGGACCAAAACCTCAGGGATGTAACGGGGCGTAAAGCCGGGTATGTGCAAGACGCGGAACATCAGTTCGTAGTCGGCGGCGAGGGTGAGTTCAGTGCGGAAGCCACCTGTTTGCAGAAGCAATTCGCGGCGAACAAAAAAGGCGGGATGGGCGGGCGCATGGCCCTGGTCAAAAAAACGGCTCGAAAACGGCCGCACCTGCCAGTACCGAGTTACCCGGTCCTGTGCATCGACGTAGACCAGGTCACCATAAACTGCCCCCACGGTAGGGTTAGCAAACTGAGCGACTACCTGCGCCAGCACTCGGTCATGGGCATAGATGTCATCGGCGTTGAGGAAAGCAACTACGTCGCCGGTGGCGCGGCCGACGCCTTTATTCATGGCGTCATAAATACCCTGGTCCGGCTCCGATGTCCAGCCCGACAGTTGGTTGTCATACCGCTTGAGCAAGTCGACGGTGCCGTCGGTAGAGCCGCCGTCCAGAACAAGATACTCCAGGTCGACATCTCGTTGCGCCAGTACCGATTGCAGGGTGCGTTCCAGTACAGATGCGGCATTGTAGGCGACGGTGATGACGGTAATTTTCATCAACAGCCGCTACGCCTGGTTCAGGGGCTTGGCCTGATTCAGCGTCATGTTGCGGATGATTTCGGTTTGGGTGCGTTCAATCCGCCTAATTTTTGAATAGAAGACGACCATCCCGATAAAGAATACAACCCCGCCAATGTAAATGACCAGGTCAACACCACGGCCAACACCTACCGCGACGGCAATCTGCGTCGACAGTTCGGGGAAGAGTACCAGTGCTACGCCCGCCAGGGCCACCACAATCAGCGAGAGGCGGTAGAAGGTCTGGTTTTGTAAACGGGTCAGAAATAGCAACACCAGCGCCAGCAAGGGCAGGGCAAGCAGAATTTTTATGGGCGTCATAACAGTAACTTCTTCAGAATGAGGTCGATCAGAATATTAAAGGCGTTCAGCGCACTTTGTCCTTTCTGTTTCGAATAGTCTGTATAGATAATGTGCACCGGCACTTCCCGGTAGCGCAGCCGATGTTGCCGAATCAGCGACAGAATTTCGGTGGCGTGGGCCATGCGGTTTTCCGTAATCTGAATGGCGGCAAGGGCGCGGCGGTTCATGGCCCGGAACCCATTGTGGGCGTCGGTGAGCCACAGGCCGGTAGTTACGCCATTAACGATGGTGGCTACTTTTAACAAGGCCCGGCGAAGCACCGGTACAGCTTCAACGTCGTTGGCCCGTTGAAACCGAGACCCCAGGGCAATGTCAGCCTCACCTACCTTCACGGGGGCGAGCAGGGTCTGAATTTCGCGGTGATCATGTTGCCCGTCGGCGTCGAAATGAACGACGTATTCGGCCCCCTGTAGTAGGGCATAGCGCATACCCGTTTGCAGGGCCGCTCCCTGACCCAGATTGATAGGGTGGCGGAGATAATGCAGGCTCAAATCCTGGATAGTGTCGAGCGTATTGTCGGCAGAACAGTCATCGATCACGACTACCGAATACCCCTCGTAGACCAGCGGCAGCAGCGTTTGGCGCAGTGCGGCGGCTTCGTTGTAGGTGGGCACGACCACAAAAGTAGAGGCATTTGACGTGGGCATACGGTAGGGGCGGCGGGGCGCGTTAGGGTCTTACGCCAAGCCTTACCAAAGATAATGCCAAAACAGACGTTTTGCCCCTTCCAGGACCACAAGACCGTAATTCTGGCATGGTATTCGTACTCAGCCAACGAAACTATTTTATCATTTTAACCTAGCCTACGTGCGTAAGACTGTAGTTTTATGGTGTAAACTCACCTGAGCGAACGTCTGATTGATTACCCATGTCAAAGAAAAAGCGGCCTGCTAACCCGGCAACCCCGGCGGCCCCCCCTAGCCCCAGAACCGTAAACGTATTGGCCGCAAACCCTGTTCAGGCCAGCAAACCACAGCCCGTTGCCCCCATTCTTCCCAAACCCGCCGACCCCAACGAACTGATTCGTTTCGACCGGCGCACCAACTGGACACTGGGCATCATCACGGGCCTGTTTCTGCTCATGGTGCTCGGTAAGATGCACTACGTGTCGCTCCCCATCTGGAACACGCTTATCCCCGACGGCTCACCGACTACGCGCGGGCTGGTATCGGGCACACCGAAACAGATCCGGATGGACGATTATGCGGTGGGGGCGCCCTGGATTATCTCGAATGTAAACAACGGCATGACCGACACCAACGAGGGGCTTGGCGGCTTAAAAACGCCGCTGCTGGTAGCACCCGTCAAGCATATCGTCACCATTTTCAAACCGGGCAACTGGGGCTACATGCTGCTTGATGCCGAACGAGGTTATGCCTGGGGCTACGACTTCAGTCCGTATGTGTTACTAATGGGGTCATTCCTGTTTTTCATGCTCATCACCCGAAGTCAGTACCTGCTTTCGCTGACGGGAGCGTTGGCCTTACTACTGTCGTCGGGTACGGTGTGGTGGTCATTCATCCCGTCTGGCATGGTCGGCTATTGTGGTTTAACGGCGGTAACGGCGGTGTATCTGATGCGCGAAAAAACGCCCTGGAAAATGGCTCTGCTGGCGTTCGGACTGGTGTATTTGGCCATCGTTTATTTGCTGCTGTTGTATCCGCCCTATCAGGTGCCCATGTCATACCTGTACATGCTGGTGCTGGGTGGGTTCATGTATAATGAGCGGAAACGACTGTTTCCTTTGCCGTTCTGGGCCATCAAGCTGGGCCTGCTCGTCGTGGCCCTAGCCATTTGTGGGGCATTGCTCTACCCGTTCTATAAAGACGTACAGGAAACGCTGGTTGCCGCCAGCAAAACAGTTTACCCCGGTCAGCGCAGCGAATCGGGCGGGTCAGGTTTTATAGCAAACTGGTATTCAGAATATTATAGCTGGATTACCAACTACCAGTCGTACCCCAAGAGCTGGCTGAACATCTGCGAAATGTCGCATTACCTGACCTTTGCCCCCGTGATTCTGCCCCTGACCGTCGTGCTGTTTGTTCAGCGGAAACGCATCGACTGGATGCTGGCAGGTGCGGCTCTGTTTACGGTGGCAATGGCCATTTATGTAGAATATGGCTGGCCGAAATGGCTGGCCGAAAAAACGCTGGTGAGCATGTCGCCCAGCCGCCGGGCGCAGATTCCGCTGGGAGTGGGCAGCATCCTGCTTACGGTGGTGTACCTCAATGCCATTCGCGACTACGTAAGGCAGGTGCCGGTTTGGGTTAACGCGGCGGCTATTGCAGCCATCCTGGGCTTCATGATTTACACGGCCTGGGTGAACGTCAACGATTCGGAGGGTATTATCACCTCGTCGCAGACGTTTTTGCCGGTACTGTTTTTCGCGGCCATGAATGCGCTGTTGCTGTTCACCATCCAGTCGAAATATAGGATTACCCTGTTTTGTATCGGACTGATTCTCTTTCTGTTACCCAACCTCGGCGCCAACCCACTCTCGAAAGGGCTGACGCCCATCACCGACCATTTGCTTTATCGGGCGGTGAAGCCTCTGGTAGATCAAAACCCTGATGCCCGCTGGATTGTTAATGGCAGTCAGTATGTGACTTACCTGGTCACCGCTACGGGTGCCAAGCAGATTACGGGTGTGAAATACCTGCCCGAGCGTAAGCAGGTTTTTAAGGTGCTGGACCCAACCATGAAGCGCGATTCGGCCTATAACCGTTACGCTCACGTCACGTTCCAGACGTATATCAATCCGCAGCAACCCGACACCACTATTCTGGCGCAACAGTTCGAGGACGGCTACATCATTGCCGGTGATCCCTGTTCGCCGAAGTTCAAGAAGCTGAACGTGAAGTATATGCTTTACGACCATGCCCCGCAGATTCCTTATGAAGTACGCTGCATGAAAAAAGCCGTTGAACTGGGGTCGATGACGATCTACGAACGGGTTGATTAACTCACCTCTTCTACCACGCCGCTAAACACCTTGTGGGTCAAAGCCCAGTTGAATTGGGCGGCGTGGTTGATGGCTCCGGCAGAAAGGCGTTGCCAGAGGGCTTCGTCGGTGAACAGACGCTGCAATTGATCAGCAAGGGATTGGTCTGATTCGTAATTGAAATATAAGCCCGACACCCCGTTAGTGACTGTTTCGGCGGTGCCACCCGTGCCGGTTACTACGGCGGGTGTGCCGCAGGCCATCGCCTCAATAGGCGACAAACCAAACGGCTCGTTATGCGCAGCGTGAACAAAGACCTGACTGCTACAGAGCAGGTTAGCTAGTTGCGTGGTATCGTAAAACGCGTCGATAAGATCTACTGCGTCAGTAAGTTGCAGCGACGTGGCCAGTTGTTGTAGTCGGTCTTTTTCTACCCCCCTGCCCTTAATCAGCAGCCTGACATCGCCACAGCCGGGTTGCTGCCGAAGCAACGCCAACGCCCGGATAACGGTATCGACCCGTTTAAATTTGTTGAGCGTACACACCATCACGATCTGTCGCTGACGAACCACATGGGGGCGGGGGTAAAACGTGTCGTGATCAATGCCGCAGTACACCAGCCGGAGCCGGGCCGGGTCGAGGCGCGGAAACGTTTGTGCAATGGTCCGTTCTGAATACTGCGAATTAGCCACCACCCGGTCAGTAACGGGCATCAGAGCAAACTCGATTTGGCGGAAGATGGGATTGAGCAGTTTCAGACCCCAACGCATGTAGTCGGGCTTGATCGAGTTGATCCAGGCATGTTCAAAAATGAAAGCCGTTGGTTCATGGCAAACGTACACCAACTGCACCGCCGGATTCAGTTTTTTGTAAAACCACCCCCACCAGTTGGCCGGAAACGGCTCCGACACCACCACCGGCGACCCAATCTGCCGCGCCGCCCGATGCACCCGCCAGTACATGAGCGGATACTGCAACCAAAACCAGATGGATGAGGATAGCGGTCCGCCTACATCCACAAACCGCACCCCTGCCGCGGCCGCTTCGCGCACAATAGCGGGGTCTGACTGGACAGACACCACATGCACCGGCCAACCCGCCAACACCAGCCGTTTGCTCACCTCCAGCAACACGGTGGTAGCCCCACCCGCCAGCATACAGTGCGGGTGCATAAAGGTGATAGACGGTTTAACGGTGGGCATCAAAACGGGCGTTTGGCAAACTTCTGAACGTGCAAAAATAGACCGTACATACCATTTAGCGTGGGTCTCGATAAAGCTTGCAAGGGTCTGCTCAACAGCAGTTGAACCAGTTTGGTAAAAGTGCCGGGTGGTGCTATCTGCTCAGCAACGCTAGCTAATGCGGCCTTCGCTTCAACCGCTGTACACCCCCCTGTGAAAAAGTCAATCAGGGCTGACAACTCCCACCGACGGGCCTGATAGCTACGCCAGGTAGCCAGGTCATCGGCAGATAAAAAGCCACGAAGCGTGGGCGAATGTTGGACAATTTGAATGCACTGTCCTGCATCTACGATATTCTTTATCAGTCGATTACCACCTAACTTACCATCCTTGGCGGTCCAGACCCGAAACTTGCCAATGTGTTCATCAACATACAAAATGCTTCCCGACTCATGCGCTTTCAAGAGCATGGCCACATCGAAGCCATAGGTGATGTGGCCATTCAGCACCTCGCGACAGTGCAAATACACATCGCGGCGGATCATGCCACCGGGAATCCAGGCGAAAAAGGGGCGTTGCTTTATCAGTTCGTTCAACGACTGGGCGGCAGTGCGCAGGCCGGTGGGTTTACGGTTGTAATAGAATTTGATCTGATTCAGATCCCGAAAGTTAACGCAGGCCAGTTCGCCATAAGCCACAGCGGCACTACCGTCGGCGGGGAGGTGCTTCACCAGCGTCTCCACGCAGGTTGGGTAGAGGTAATCGTCGGAGCAGAGATATAGAATCCAGTCGCCTTTTGCCTGATCCGCCGCAAATTGAAAATGCTCAACCATCGGCAAAAACTGGTCAGGACGCACTACCCGCAGGCGGGCATCAGTTTGAGAGGCCAGCCAGGCCGGAACGTCATTCGTGGAATGATTATCCGAAACAAGGATGTCGATAGTCCCGTATGTCTGTGCCAGTGCACTGCTTAGTGCCTCCTGAAAATAAGCCAACTGCTGGTTATACAGCGGAATAACGATACTGACGAGGGGACTTGTCGTTACCATAAAAAAGGGGCTTTAAGCAACTGCTCAAAGCCCTTAAAAGTAAGTAGTAAACGGCTACTTCACCCGCTTCAAATACCCTTCCGGCGCTACTGAAATGAGCAGCTTGTTGTCGATCTGATGGTCTATCTCGAAGTTGTCATTATGCTTCAGGTACTCCCAAACGGCCGTTTTAGGGTTATTGCCCACATCCCAGGGGCGGTCGTAAGCACCTTTCGGCATGTCTTCCACGATGGTATCAAACACAACGCAATACGAGCCGACAGTCACGAACGGGGCGTACAATTCCAGCTCGCGCAGGACGTGGTCGTGGGTGTGGTTCGAGTCGAGGCAGACCATGATGGTTTGTTTGCCTTCGGCCCGGCGGGCTACTTCGGCTACCAGTTCTTCGTCAATGGCCGATCCCTGGATCATCTGAATTCGCTTGAACATGGGGTGCGCCTCAATCTCGCGGCGGTTATGCTCACGGATGTCGATATCAATGCCCAATACCTCGCCCTTGCCAATCAGTTCCATCAGCGAGGCGTAGTAGATCAGCGAACCGCCGTGGGCAATGCCGGTTTCAATAATCAGGTCGGGTTTAATATCCCAGATCAGTTCCTGCATGGCCATCATGTCCTGCGGGTACTGGATGATGGGGCGGCCCATCCACGAAAAATTATAGGAATACTGGTCGCGGTTCGAGACTACGTTGAAGGCGTCGGCGGCGGCTTTCAGATCGGCGCGGTGGGCGTAGGAGGCTACACGCTCGGCACGTTCCTGCTTAAATGCTTCGACGGGGTTGTTGGCTGTTGTGGTCATTGTTGGGTTATTTTTTTCAGTTTCGTGTTGTCGCCCCAGAACGCCATCGGTTCATAGTCGGGGTAGGGGTAATGGCCCAGATTCAGGCTTATCTGAGCATTCAGTTTTTTTATGTGGTCTTCTACCAGCCGCCGCACCGAGATGGGTTGGCCACTGCAACAGTTGATTGCCCCTGTCACCTGCGTCTGTTCAACGATCTGGCAGAGGTACATCGCTACAGTCTCAACCGGCAGGTAATCACGCAGTTGCTCCCCACCCGACATGTTAAACACTGGCTCACCCGCCGCCACGGCCTGCTCCAGCAGGGGCAGCAGTGAGTTAGGACTTTGACCGGGGCCGTACATGTAAAACAGGCGTGCCCATTTCAAAACGAACGTTCGTTCATGTTGAAACATTTCCAGAAACCGCCGCAGCGAGTCCTTTGCCAGGGCGTAGGCATTGGCGGGAAATGTTGGTGCCTCTTCCTGTAAACAGCCACTTTGCATACCGTACTCAAAACACGTGCCAGTTACATTAATGTTTGTCAAGCCGTTGGTAATCAGATTTTTAAGAAAATGGTAATGTGGAAATAAGTTCTGGTCGAGGTGGAATGATGCCTTGTAATTGGGTAGCCCCTGCCAGGCCAGGTGTAGCAGTGCGTCGGGCTGTCCGAAGAACGTGAACAGGTCGCGCTCGTCGGGTTGCGGTGTCAGCATGTAGGGTACAACCGTCACCCGATTACGCCAGTCGATTTGATTAAAGCTGCCCGCTTGCGTAGCCGAAACCGTGACGCGGTGCCCGCGCGCCAGTAGCGCCCGCACTACGTGCTGACCCACAAACCCCGAAGCCCCGGTAACGAGAATATGCATCTACTGATTTACGATTTACGAAGTACGATTTACGGTGTGCAGCCAAGTTGGAAGAATTGACTGCACATCTACATACAGCAGATTAAATCACCTTTACCTCCGGGATGGGCACCAAAAACTGCCCGCCCCATTCCTGAATATACGACAACTGCTTCGTGATCTCGTCGCGGAGGTTCCAGGGCAGGATCAGGACGAAATCAGGTTGGCGGGCCTTCAATATGGCTTCAGTGACGACTGGAATATGACTGGCGGGCATGAATTTGTCCTGCTTGGCCGGATTAGCATCCACCACAAAGTCGATGAGGTCGCTTTTGACGCCGCAATAGTTCAGAAGGGTATTGCCCTTCGCCGCCGCGCCATAGGCCGCAACGGTCTTACCAGCGCGCTTTTGCTTCGTCAAAAAATCGAGCATATCCAGTTTCACGGTGAGGGCGCGTTGCTGAAAACCTTCGTAATAAGCCATCGTGGTAAGGCCCGTTTCGGCTTCTTTCCGGAGCATCGCGGCCACGGCAGGTAGCACAGGCTTTGTTTCGTCGGCGGTGTGCCGGGCGAAAATGCGCAGTGAGCCGCCGTGGGTTGGCAGTTCGTCTACGTCGAATAGCGTAAGGCCCTGTGCCGCAAAGATTTGCCGGACGGTGGTGAAGGATAAGTACGAAAAATGTTCGTGATAGATCGTATCGAACTGGTTGTGTTCTACCAGCTGCAACAGGTGCGGAAACTCCATCGTGACCACGCCCGTCGGCTTGAGCGCAATGGCCATCCCCGCCACAAAATCGACGATGTCGGGTACGTGGGCCAGTACGTTATTGCCTAACAGCAAGTCGGCTTGTTTATCCTCAGCCGCTAGCTCTTTAGCCAGTTCGGTGCCGAAAAAACGGGTGATCGAGGGCACCCCTTTGGCGATGGCCGCCGCCGCCGTATTGGCCGTAGGTTCGATGCCCAGCACCGGCACGCCTTTTTCCACGAAATACTGCAACAGATACCCGTCATTGGAAGCCACCTCGATCACCTGCGACTGTGCATTCAGCCCAAAACGCGTGGTCATAGCCTCGACATATTGCTTTGAGTGCGCCAGCCAACTGGTTGAGAATGACGAGAAATAAACATAGTCGCTGTCGAAAATGGCGTCCGATTTCTTGTACTCATCTACCTGCACCAGAAAGCAGGTGGGGCAGGTGTAGACTTTCAGCGGGTAAAACGTTTCCGGCTCATTCAATTGCCCGGCGGTCAGAAACGAGTTCGACGCGGGTGAGTTGAAGAGGTCAATAAAGACGTGGCTCAGGGGCGTATGGCAGAATCGACAGTTCATAGTTTTGAATGTACAATGAACAATGAACAATGTACAATGCACTCCGACGAGTCGGCTTCGCGCTCTACTTCAACTAACTGTGTACGAAGCTGATCCATCGAGGTGCATTGTACATTATTCATTGTTCATTGTACATTAATAAACCCCAGATCCCGTTCGGAGATGTCCGTAACGGGGAGGGGCCAGGTGATGTTGATTGTTGGGTCGTTGTAACGGATGCCGTCTTCGTGTTCGGGGGCGTAGGCGGCACTGTGGCAATAGACTAATTCGCAGTTGGGTTCGAGGGTTTGAAAGCCGTGGGCGCAGCCTTCGGGAATGTACAGCATCTGCCCGTTTTGGGCCGACAGTTCGGTGCCAAACCACTGCCAGCGCGTAGCCGAATTGGGGCGGAGGTCAACCAGCACGTCGAATACGCGACCAGCCACGCAACGCACCAATTTTACTTCGGCGGCGGGTGTGTGCTGAAAATGCATCCCCCTGATGCTACCCGGTTGGGTGGTCATGGAATGATTCATCTGCACCCAGTTTCCGCATAAGCCGCTGGCAATGAATGTGTTTTGATCGAACGTGCGCATGAACCACCCCCGGCTGTCGCGGCGTGGCGCGGGCGTAATGACGAACGCGCCCGCAATGGGTGTTTCGGTGAAGATCATACGGTCCAGGGCAGGTTAGCGGCTTCGGCCTCGGCCACGTAGGCCCGCAGGTCGGCGTCGGTGTGGACGGCTCCGTTTTGGTAGTAGTCGCGGTACCAGGCAATGCTGCGCAAAATGGCCGTTTGGGTGTTCCAGACGGGTTTCCAGCCCAGCTTTTCGTGGGCTTTGGTGCAATTCAGACTCAACAAATGCGCCTCGTGCGGATTGGCATCTGACGGGTATTCATGGCATTGAATAGCGCTCCAGGTGGCCTTGGCTTCACGCACCACGTCACGCACGGGCAGCACGTCGGCCACGTCGGGGCCAAAATTCCAGCCCTCGGCAGCGGTTAAATCGCCAGCCATAAGCTGTTGACCAACAAGCAAATAGCCCGACAACGGCTCCAGCACGTGCTGCCACGGACGCACCGCCAGCGGGTTTCGAATCTCGACCGGTTGGCCGTTGCCAGGAGCAGCACTGCCCAACGCTCCCTCCTGCGTGCTGCGAATGAGGTCGGGAATGAGCCGGTCAGTAGCCCAGTCGCCGCCACCGATGACGTTGCCCGCCCGGACACTGGCTACCAGCACGTGATGCGTTTGGCCATACTGCGCCAAATTGAAAAACGAGTTGCGGTAACTGGCCGTGATCAGTTCTGCCGCCCCCTTCGAGACACTATACGGATCGAAACCACCCATCGGATCGGTCTCGCGCAAGGGGCGACCGTCTTCCGGATTTTCGTAGCATTTATCGCTCGTCACAATCACCACCGCCCGCACCGACGACGTTTGCCGAACGGCTTCCAGCAGCCGCGCCGTGCCCAGAACGTTCGTTTCCAGCGTTTCCAGGGGGGTTCTGTACGATTCGCGCACCAGCGGTTGCGCCGCCATGTGAAACACAATGTCGGGCTGAGCGGCCTGCATAGCCTGCGTCAGTGTGCCCAGATCGTTTAGGTTCGCCAGTGTTTCAGCTTGTCCAAGTCCAAGCAACGCATGGTGGCTGGGCACGGTGGGTGCGGGCAGCGAATAACCCACCACCGTAGCCCCCAACTGCCGCAGCCAATAGGCCAGCCACGAGCCTTTGAAGCCCGTGTGCCCGGTCAGAAAAACGGTCTTGTTGCGGTAGGTGTCTTGAAACATGGGCAGTGGCGGTTCAAGGTTATTCGCTTTAATGTAAACCTTAAATGAATTAGATGATGGGATGGGATAGTGGGGGGCTTTCTTTGTCATCCCGACGACAGGAGGGATCTAGCGTCCTAGCACTCGATTCTGCATTAGGACGCTAGATCCCTCCTGTCGTCGGGATGACAAAGAAAGCCCCCCACTATCCCATCCCATCATCTAATTCGCTTAAACGTTAAACTCATTTTTACCATACTTTCCACTCGGCGTGCCCTGTGGTCCAGGCGGTTTCGAGTTCGGTTTTGTCGCGGAGGGTGTCCATCGGTTTCCAGAAACCATCGTGGCGGAAGGCCATTAGCTCGTTTTGGGCGGCAAGGGTTTCCATTGGATAACGTTCCCAGGTGGTATCGTCGCCTTCGATGAGGTCAATGACCGACGGATCGCAGACGAAAAAGCCGCCGTTGATCCAGGCGCCATCACCTTTGGGTTTTTCCAGGAATGACCGTACCCCGTCGGTAGCATTCACATCCAATGCCCCAAAACGGGCCGAGGGTTGCACGGCCGTAAGGGTGCATTTTTTGCCGTTGGCGCGGTGGAAGGCTACTAGCTTCGTAATGTCAATGTCGCCTACACCATCGCCGTAGGTCATCATAAACGGCTCATTGCCAAGGTGATGACGCACCCGGCGTAGTCGTCCGCCGGTCATGCTGTCGCGGCCGGTATCAACCAGCGTCACCTTCCACGGTTCGGCCTGCGAGTTGTGCACGTCGATCTGGTTGGTACTCAGATCAATGGTTACATCGGACTGGTGAAGGAAGTAGTTCGCGAAAAATTCTTTGATGATGTACCCCTTGTAGCCCAGGCAGACGATGAACTCGTTGTAGCCGTGGGCAGAGTAAATTTTCATGATGTGCCAGAGGATCGGCATGCCGCCAATCTCGACCATCGGTTTGGGCCGGAGCACCGTTTCTTCGCTGAGGCGGGTGCCGAGGCCACCGGCCAGAATCACAACTTTCATGGGTGCGCGGGCTACGCAGTGGGTTAGTTCGGGCAAGATAACGCCATCTGCCCGATGGTTGAGTAGGGGTTGTCAATTTCCGTGCCAGGGACTTAACAGTATACAGTGAAGGACAGTATGCAGTGGCTTCGCGCTGTAGTATAGCTTCGCGCTGCGTGCCCTTCGACAAGCTCAGGGTGACAGGCAAGTTGAATCAGGTTTACTGAACTGCATTAGATGGGCTGTCACCCTGAGCCTGTCGAAGGGCACGCAGCGCGAAGCTGTACTACAGCACCATCAGCTTACTGCCACTGCCCACTCCCTTCCGTCGCACGTTTTGGCGTACCTTTGGGTTTTCAAAAAAACACTGCGTTTAATCACTCTATGAACCTAACGCTTCAGCAAACAGACCGTTTTGAAGACCGCCATAACGGTCTAGTTGATGCCGATTTCGACCAGATGCTCAAGGCCGTCGGCGTTACGTCGATTGACGAATTGATTGAGCAAACCGTACCCGCTAACATCCGGCTACCGCGTCCGCTCAATCTGCCACAGCCCAAGGGTGAGCAGGCGTTTTTGAGCGATTTCAAGAAACTCGCTCAGCAGAACAAAGTAGTTACGTCCTACATCGGGCAGGGGTATTACGACACCATCACGCCCAACGTGATTCTGCGGAATATTCTGGAAAACCCCGCCTGGTATACCGCCTACACGCCCTATCAGGCCGAAATTGCCCAGGGTCGCCTGGAAGCGCTATTGAATTTCCAGACCGTAGTCTGTGATCTGACGGGCATGCCCATTGCCAACGCGTCGCTGCTGGATGAAGCCACCGCCGCCGCCGAGGCCATGACGATGCTGCACAGCCAACGTTCGGCACAGCGCAAAAAAGCTGAAACATTCTTTGTATCAGACCGTTGCCACCCCCAGACCATCGAGGTGGTCCGCACCCGCGCTACGCCCCTGAACATCCGCGTGGTGGTGGGCGACCACCGGCAGGTTGACCTTACGTCGGGCGACGTGTTTGCCCTGCTCCTGCAATATCCCGCCACCGACGGCGAGGTGTTCGACTATACCGATCTCATTGCTGCTGCCCACGAACTGGGTGTGAACGTGGCTGTGGCCGCCGATCTGCTGGCCCTGACCATGCTTACCCCCCCCGGCGAAATGGGTGCCGACGTAGTGGTGGGTACGTCGCAGCGATTTGGCGTACCCATGGGCTTTGGTGGCCCCCACGCGGCCTTTTTTGCTACGAAAGATGCTTTCAAACGGCAGATTCCGGGTCGCATCATCGGCGTATCTGTCGATGCACAGGGGCACCCCGCCCTGCGGATGGCCCTGCAAACGCGGGAGCAGCACATCCGCCGCGAAAAGGCCACGTCCAACATTTGTACGGCGCAGGTTTTGTTGGCCGTTATGGCGGGCAGCTACGCCGTGTATCACGGTCCGCAACGCCTCCGCGCCATTGCCGAACGCACTCACGGCCTGACCAAGCTATTTGCCAAAGCCGCCCGCCGCGCCGGGTATAGCATTGTTTCAGAGAATTACTTCGACACGCTCACCCTGCGCGTTGACGATATTGACTCGCTGAAGAAATCGGCACGGGCGGCACAAATTAACGTACGCTACCATGCTGACGGTGAGCGTATTAGTATTTCATTCGACGAGGCCAAAACCCTCGACGACGTGAAGACGCTGTTTGATGTGTTTGGTATTCAGGTGGGCGAAGACGACCTCACGGGCATGATCGACAGCCTTGAGCTAAGCTGGCCGGAGCGGCTGGTCCGGCAGTCGGAATACCTGACGCACCCGGTGTTCAATACGCACCACACCGAACACGAAATGCTCCGGTACCTGAAGTCGCTGGAGGAAAAAGACCTCTCGCTCGTGCACTCCATGATTTCGTTGGGGAGCTGCACGATGAAACTCAACGCCACCGCCGAAATGATTCCCGTGACGTGGCCGGAGTTTGGCAAGTTGCACCCCTTCGCACCGAAAGATCAAACGCTTGGCTATCAACAACTTTTTGCTGATCTGAACGCCTGGCTTTGTGAAATTACGGGCTTTGCGGCCATGTCGTTACAACCCAATTCGGGGGCGCAGGGCGAATACGCGGGCCTGATGGTGATTCGGGCATACCACGAAAGCCGCGGCGACACCCACCGCAACATTGCCCTCATACCGCAGTCGGCGCACGGCACCAACCCCGCCTCTGCCGTAATGGCCGGGATGAACGTGGTGATCGTAAAATGCGATGAGCGCGGCAACATCGATGTGGCCGATTTGAACGCCAAAGCCGAGCAATACGCCGAAAACCTGGCCTGTCTGATGGTGACGTACCCCTCGACGCACGGCGTTTTTGAGGAAAGTATCATTGCCATGTGCGCCAAAATTCACGAGCACGGCGGACAAGTGTACATGGATGGGGCCAACATGAACGCGCAGGTGGGTTTGACCTCACCCGCTACCATTGGTGCCGACGTTTGCCACCTGAATCTGCACAAAACGTTTTGTATCCCGCATGGTGGTGGTGGTCCCGGCATGGGTCCCATCGGTGTGGCCCAGCAATTGGTGCCGTTCCTCCCGGCGAATCCTAACGTAAGCCATTCATCTCAAAATGAGGGCATCCGGTCGGGGGCGGTGTCGGCGGCGGCGTATGGGTCGGCGAGCATCCTCACGATCTCATACGCCTATATTGCTATGATGGGTGGTGAGGGGCTGACCAACGCCACGAAGCGGGCCATCCTGAACGCGAACTACATCAAATCGCGCCTCGACGGGCATTTTGAGACGTTGTATGCGGGTGCTAATGGCCGTGCCGCCCACGAAATGATCATCGACTGCCGTCCGCTGAAACAGTCGGTGGGTATTGAGGTGGAAGACATTGCCAAGCGGCTGATGGACTACGGTTTTCACGCGCCCACGGTGTCGTTTCCCGTAGCTGGTACGATGATGATCGAGCCAACCGAATCGGAGTCGAAGGCCGAACTCGACCGTTTCTGCGATGCCATGATTGCCATTCGCAACGAGATTCGCGAGATCGAAAATGGCGAAGCTGACCGTACCGAAAACGTGTTGAAACACGCGCCACACACCGCCAACGTGGCCCTGGCCGATGATTGGAACCGGCCTTACAGCCGCGAAAAGGCCGTTTTCCCGTTGCCTTACGTCCGCGCCCGCAAATTCTGGCCGAGCGTCAGCCGCATCGACTCGGCCTACGGCGACCGTAACCTTGTGTGCTCATGCGTTCCTACAGACGCCTACGCCGATGAGGTCGTTACGTCGGAAGAGCGCATGGTGGTGACTGATGGGGGAGGGTACTAAACTAAGTTTGAGGTTTAAAGTTTAAAGTCTAACGTTGCTTCGCGCTCCAGGGGGCTGACGCATAGCCCTTCGACTGGGCGTCCCCGACAAGCTCAGGGTGACAGGCAAGTTGAATCAGGTTTACTGGACTGCATTAGATGGGCTGTCACCCTGAGCTTGTCGGGGACGCCCAGTCGAAGGGCTATGCGTCAGCCCCCTGGAGCGCGAAGCAACGTTAGACTTTAAACATTACATTAGACGTTGAACTCATTTCCATGCAAGACATAGAACCTTTCTATGGCTGGGAGAAGTACTATGCCGCCTCTGACGATGAGCGGTCTCCGTTTTATGAGCGGACGTATAATACAACCCAGTACGAGAACGATATCTACGGCTACTACATCCACCCTTATTGGGACGAAATAGGCTCAGAGACGCTGTATTGCAAGATTCTCTACGCCAACTACGACCGACAGGCCGTTGTCATCGAGTTGTTCGGTGAGTGGAACGATACCCTTCACAACGACATCATGTTTTTGAAACGGCAGGTCATTGACCCGCTTGTGCATGAGGGGGTGAAATACTTTCTGCTCATCGGCGAAAACGTCCTGAATTTCCACGGCTCCGACGACAGCTACTACGAAGAGTGGTTCGACGACGTGGAAGATGGCTGGATTACGGCGATCAACTTCCCCGAATTTGTGGAGACCGAGTGGATAAAATTCCGCCTCGACTACTACATCAATTTCGGCGGTACCCTCCACATTCCCAATTGGCGCACCTTGAAACCGATGGCACTGATCGAACTGGTGAACGGATTGGTGGTGAGACGTTTAGGTTAATGTACAATGTATAATGAACAATGGCTTCGCGCTCAGATGTTCCAGCGCGAAGCCATTGTTCATTGTACCGCATCGGCGGACCGATTATACATTGTACATTCTTAACCTATCTTTCGCCCTTCAAAAAACCATTCATGGAGACGAAAACAACCACCGAACAAGTACAGGCCGCGAAAGCCGTTGCCGCCGAAAAATTAGATGCCATCCGTACCGAGGCTGGTCAGCAACTAAGTGCCGCTGCCGCAAAACTGGACGAACTGAAAGATCAGTTGGTAGCCAGGGCACAGGAAATGGGCAAGGACATCGACGTGGAAGACCTGAAAGTAAAAGCTACTCAGCACTTCGAAACCGCCAAAGCCGCCACCGCCGAAACGCTGACCCACTTGCAGGGGCAGGCCGAAACGGCCTACGCCGCTGCCGCCGCTAAAGCCGACGAACTTCAGGACCTGGCCGAAGATAAATTCGACGAGCTTCGTATTGAGGCTGCTGTGCAACTCGCTGATGCTCAGGTAAAACTTGACGAAATTAAAGCCGAAGCCGCCCAACAAGTAGACGCCGCCACCGCCAAAGCCAAAGCGATGTGGAGCGAGTTGTTTGGTTAGCGAAGAGAAGGTTAATGTACAATGCATAATGTACAATGTATAATGTATAATGGCTTCGCGCTCGGAACCCCCAGAGCGCGAAGCCATTATGCATTGTACATTAACCTTTCAGTAACCCCAAATACACCCCATTCGTCCAGCCGAAGCCGTCCTGGTTGGGGTATTCGCCGCCGCCGGTGGTGAGGGCGGCATCAACTACGTTGTATTTCTCGGTCATCTTGCCCGTGGCTTTGAAGACCTTGTCGTTCAGGGCGAGCCAGCGGTTGCGCCCTTCGTTGGCGGTTTCTACGTAGCCGTAGTTCAGCAAGCCTTTGTAGACGACCCACTGCAGCGGTGCCCAGCCGTTGGGCCAATCCCACTGTTGGCCGGTTTGTTCCAGCGTTGTTACCCAGCCACCTGCCTGTAAGAAATCAGCTTTGAGCCGGTCATGCACGCGGCGGGCCTGTTCGGGCGTGGCCATGTTCATAAACAACGGAAATGCTCCTGCCAGTGTCAGGGAAGGGGTTTTTAGGAACGTTTTGGCATCGTAATCATGGAAAAAGCCGGTCTCGTCGTTCCAGCAATGGTCCACGATGGCAGTTTTGCGTTGGTCGGCGAGGTAGCTGAAATCAACGGCCTGCGCCTGATTGCCGGCCAGGGTGTAGGCTTTTTGCAGTGTCTTTTCCAGCGAATACAGCAGGCAGTTCAGGTCAACGGGCACAATGTTGGCAGTATGGATCGTAGCTAATACGTGCGGGTCGGCGCACCAGCGGCTGCTGAAATCCCAGCCCGATTCGCAGGCAGCGCGGATGTGGTGATACAGCGTTTCGGGAGCAATAGCCGATGCTTCGGCCTCTGGTGCCAGCTCCAGTTCCTGTCGGTAGGCTTCAGGCCGTGGCGTGGCCAGATCGTCGGAATACGTGTTAAGCGACTGGCCGCTTAACAAGCCTACCCTGCGTTGGTAAACGGCTTTGCCAGAGCTAGTTCTGATTGTTTTGTGCATCCAGAAATCATATTCTTTCTGCAGCTGCGGTAGGTACTTGGTTAACACGGCTGGCCCGTCGATATCGGCCAGAAGCTGCACCATCAGGGCAAAAAATGGGGGCTGCGACCGGCTCAGAAAGTACGTCCGGTTGCCATTGGGCACAAACCCGAACTGATCAATCAGATACGCGAAATTGGCGAGCATCCCCCGAATTAGATCGACCCGTCCCGATTCGCGGAGGCCGAGCATGGTGAAGTAGCTGTCCCAGTAAAATATCTCGCGGAACCGGCCGCCCGGCACCACATACGGATGGGGCAGCGCTACCCGCGAATCGTAGGGTACGGGCACGTCGGCCACGCGTGTGAGACTGTTCCACAGGCCGTTAATGTGTTCGGCACTGGATAGGGTGGTATCACTCACATAGCCCGACGCGACCTGTTCGGGCAGTGTAAAGTGTTCATAGACAAATGCTTTTAAATCGAAATCAGGCTGTTGCCGCTGTTGTTCATACAAGGCCTCAATTGCTACCGGGTCCTGTTTCGGCACACAGTCGGGAAAGGTTTTAGAATCGGCGAAGATGCCGCTAAGCTGCACATCGTGAAAAAGCAGAGTCATACTTAAGAGTGGATTAGCGAAAGGGTAAATGTATGGTGGAGCGTTGCTCCGGTGGGCCGTCAGACCAATTCTGCACAAATTTATCCATTACCACTGGCCTGACGGCCTACCGGAGCAACGCTCCGCCGTACATTCGCTTTTCACTCCTCCGCTCCTTAACCTATGCTTCGCCTAAAAATCTCCCTTTTCCTAAACTACATCGTTTTTGCCATCCTGCTCAACAGCGTCGGCATTGTCATTCTACAGGTGCAAAGCAGCTACGGCGTTTCCAAAACCGATGCTTCTGTGTTGGAAGCGTTTAAAGACCTGACCATCGCCGTGGTCTCGTTTCTGGTGGCCTCCTACGTCACGCGCATCGGCTACAAGCGGTCCATGCTCATTGCCCTCGCTATGGTAATGCTGGCCTGCCTGCTGATGCCGCAGCTACCCGCTTTCTGGACTACGAAACTGCTTTTCGCCACCGTGGGAGCTAGTTTTGCGCTCATCAAGGTGTCGGTGTTTGCCACCATCGGCCTGTTCACCAAAGACGCCAACGAACACGCCAGCTTCATGAATTTTCTGGAGTCGATGTTCATGCTCGGCGTCATGTCGACCTACTTTCTGTTCGCCTCCTTTGTAGACGATGCCCATCCCGGTTCCACAAGCTGGCTCGCTACCTACTACGTGCTGGCGGGCATTGCCGGGGCGGCGTTTCTGCTCCTGCTCACCACCCCCCTCGACGAATCCAACATACAAAGTCAGGACGAAGCGGTGGGCCTCAACAACATTGCCGACATGCTCCGGCTTGCCGCGCGACCGCTGGTGCTGGTGTTTATTTTCACGGCTTTCACCTACGTGCTCATGGAGCAGGGCATCATGAGCTGGCTACCCACGTTCAACAAAGATTACCTGAAGCTACCCTCGTCGCTGAGCATTCAGATGGCGAGTATTCTGGCTGCCAGCACCGCCCTGGGACGGCTTCTGGCTGGTTTTGCGCTGAGAAAAGTGACGTGGTATGCCCTGCTGATGATCTGCCTGGTTGTGGCTGCCGGGCTGGTTTTCCTGGCCCTGCCCCTCGCCGAAAAGGCCAGCAACGCCGCCATTGCCGGTGCCGACTACGGCTGGTTCGATGCCCCGGTGGCGGCGTTCCTGTTTCCGCTCATCGGCCTGTTCATTGCCCCCATTTACCCGGCTATCAATTCGGCCATTCTGAGCAGCTTACCCCTGAAGCAGCATGGTCCCATGGCGGGCCTGATTGTGGTGTTTTCGGCCCTCGGCGGCACTACCGGCTCCATTATCACCGCCCGCATCTTCGAAACCTACGGCGGCCAAACCGCCTTCTACGCCTCGCTGGTGCCCATTACGCTGCTGCTAGTGCTGCTGACTCTGTTTAGAAGAATGCAAGGACGAATAGCGGCGTAAGAGAAACTGATTAGGCAGCAGCACTTTAGCAGTGAGACTGGCGGTGAACCCATCCGGAGCGTAACGTACCTGCAACTGCTGCTAAACCTTATTGACATCAGCCAAGGGCAGGTCGAAGAAATTGGCGACGTGCTTCTTGGGCGTATTTAACGCGTGGCCTTTGCTGACTGTCTGGTAGACATTCTTGCCCTCGACGGTCTGAAACTAGTACGGAACCGCCCCTAGGCTTGTATTAGAGGATCTAAGCCAATCTCACCACATACAATGCAACTACAACAAAAAAGCCAGTCACGATCTAACGTAACTGGCTGATTATCAAGGAGCCTCCTATAGGACTTGAACCTACGACCTATTCATTACGAATGAGCAACCGGACTTATTTTTCTCTTAGCCCTCTCTTTATATATATTCCTTAATACTACTGTAAAACAGATAGTTAAGTCTAAAATTATCCCTTATATCACCTTGACTTTTATCGCTGTTATGCGTTATGTATGTATATTTACATTGCACAACGCATTGCACACTGTCCTATCTGTGCAATGCGTTTTAACCCGCAAGACAGATGCAAGCCGCAACCCCTACCCTGTTCCATGATACCCGCCGTAGTACCGGGAATCTAAGTTTTGTCCGGTTATCAGTCTATGCCGACCGTAAGCAAAAACTGTTCTCAACAGGTACAAAAGTCACCCCCGACGATTGGAAGTTTCTGGAACGCACCAAAGGTGGTTTACCTGGAACGGTGAAAGATGAGGAACGCCGTAAACTATGGCAACGGTTCTACGGGCGTTTTACTGATGAATCCGGCAAAGAACAGGACGGGTTTTTGGTGCGAGCGCAAAACATCATTGCACAGTTGGGAGACGGGTTCAGCTTTGATGCCTTTGCCGATGCACTTGATAACTACGGTAAAGCGCAGGAACTCCCCACCGGGCAAACCGACGTTATTCAAGCTCTAATGAACATGGGTGCCACGATGCGAAAGACTGACCGGATCGGCAACGGCCAACTTTTCGAGTTCGCTGCAAGATCATTGCGCCGGTTTGTGGATTCGTTCACCGATGAGGAACGTAAAGAGTTTCTGAACATCCCTGTTCCCCGTGGGGGCAAAAAAATCCGCCCCGTTGCTACGTTGGAGTTTGCCCAACTAAATAGTAGTTTCCTCACTACGTATGAACAATGGATGTTGCATTATGGCCGCGCTGCTAAAAGCCCCGGTAAGCCCAATACACCTGCCAGCCTGACCACCGTAGGCTTCTATATGGGTAGGGTTCGGGTCGTGGTCAACGATGCCATACAGGCCGGAATATTGCCCGTTGCTGCTTACCCGTTCGGGCCGGGTCGGTACGTAATACCAGCTGGGGCAAACACTAAAAAAGCATTATCTAAAACCGACATTGACCGAATTAAGGGCGTTGATTGTCTACCCGGCACGATGGAGCAACGTAGCTTGGATTTGTGGCTATTCTCCTACTACTGCAATGGAGCTAACCTAACCGATATTTGCCATTTGACATGGGGTAACGTCGATTTGAAGGGCAATAAACTAACCTTCGTGCGGATGAAAACGGCCCGGAGTACCAAGCAGAAGCAAAGCAGTATTACAGCGTACCTACGGCCTGAAACAGTAGCAATTCTCAACCGCTGGGGAACGGCTGACAAGCAAGCAACTAGTTACGTTTTCCCTTTTCTTACATCCGATATGGATGCCGACCGACGTAAACGCGAAGTGCAACAGGTTACGAAAGTCACGAACAAATGGATGAACCGAATAGGCGAAAGGTTGGGCATTGATGCCGATATGAATACCTACGCTGCCCGTCACTCATTTGCTACTGTTTTGCTTAAGTCGAATGCTTCTTTGGCTTTTATTTCTAAGTCGCTTGGACATACCAACCTCAAGACGACGGAAAGTTATTTAGGCTCCTTCGATGATGAGGAAGCTAAAGCATTTCTAAACGCCCTGTAAGCTAACCTCAACAAATGGAGAAGGAAGAACAGCCAGCCGCCGAACTAACAAAAGAAGAACGAATAGAAGCCCACTTTACAACCCCAAATGACCACTGGAACAAATACACGTTCGAGATTTATAATACGGCCACTGACAACGGATTGTTTTTTGATGTAGAGGTGCCTTTAGATGCGTTTACTCATGCTGAGGGGTTTCTTTTCACCAACCGGACTAAACCGTTAAGCGCGGTAAAGGCCCTGATGAATGACTTTGACGAACAAGGCCCGCCGTTTGCTGATGAGCAAAAAAGGTTCATGCTTACTCACCTGATTAGCTACTTTTCAGGGACAGTTTACAGCGATAACGACGGGAAAGAAATATCACTGAAAAAAATAGAGAGCTTACTGAAAAGAGAGAATGATAAATTGCACAGATCAGAGGTTGATAATTCTATTAACACTAGTTTCGACTGGCAAGCTGCTAAAACACACCTTGCTACCTTACCCGATACTACTGCCAAAATTGCTTATCTGATAGAGCAAAAAGCAGAGTACGAACAACGGGGTGGGGACGGCCTTATAATTGAGTGGTTTGGACCGGAATATGATAAGAAGTGCCAGACCGAAATAAACAAGCTAAAAGCCCTTGCTCAACTGGAACAACAAGAGCAAGCCGCCAAAAGTCCGTTCAAGGTCGCTGGTAAGAAAGGCTCAAAAACTGACCTTATCCGAGTGTTGAACGCTCTGTATGAGTTGCATTTGATCGAACTGGAAAATGGCCAGCGTCTGACCAAAAAACAGTTCATGCAACAGGTAGGCGGCTTTTTAGGCATTGATATGAAAAGCTATGAACAAACGTTAAGCAAGGCTTTAGAACAGCCTATAGAAGCGAATGCGGGGGTATTTGAGAAACTGCAACAGATTTCTCAAGCTCAAGTGGTAGCCCGTGGAGAGAATAGCCGCAAATGATTACTCAATATTCAGTACCCAAGCCCCCTAACCCGATGCCCTGACCTTTGGCAAAAGATTAAACGCCAAAGGTTATGGTCATTATTCAGCTTGACACTGAACAGTTAAAAAGTCTGATACAGACTGAATTTCGTAAGGTCTTAAACGACCAACCCCCCGCCGAATACCGGCCCGGCCCGAATGAGGAAAGACCCCTGAACGTGGGGCAAACTGCCGAATTTCTAGGTATATCAGAGCAAACGGTATATCAGAACATCAAGAAGATACCGCACAAAAAGAGGTTTGGTCGGCTGTACTTTATCAAAAGTGAACTGGTAGCCTATCTGGAAGCCGGAACACAGAAAACGGCGTAGGGAAGCATGAACGCCGAAACATACGCAACCGATGGGCCAAAGACGGGCAATAAACAACAGCCACCCATAATGGATATGCCTAACGAAGAGTTAGGCGAATTGCCCGATTATGACGACGATGACCCGCCGCCCCCTCGACCCGATCAGAAAGAGGGTATCAGTTATGCTGCTCTGTTGGACGAAATGGCCGTTTCGCCAACCGAAGATATTGGCCCCCCGCCTATCTGTATTACTATAGACAATGGTGAGACTACGGCAGTGCTGGGGACGTTGGGCAATCTGTCCGTAGCCATTGGTAAAGCTAAAAGCCGGAAAACGTTCTTGGTTGGTGCCGTTGTGGCCTCCCTTCTACAAGATTCGCCCGTTATCAACCGGATCAAAGGCCATGCACCAACAGACCGTGCAGTAGTCTTATACTTTGACACCGAACAAGGCCGCTACCATGTGCAACGCTCGATAAAGCGTATCTGTGCGTTGGCAAGCGTTACCGACCTCCCCAACCTAAGAGCCTACGGGTTACGGTCGGTGCCTACCCAGGAACGCCGCGCCGCTATCGAGTGGGCAATCTATAATACCCCCGGCGTGTTCTTCGTGGTCATTGACGGTATCCGGGATTTGGTCTTTGACATCAACAGTCCCGAAGAGGCCACGGCCACAGCCACGCGTCTACTTCGTTGGACGGATGAGCGGCAAATTCATATCCTGACCGTGTTGCACCAAAACAAAGGTGATCAGAATGCAAGGGGGCATTTGGGTACGGAGTTGGTCAATAAGGCCGAAACGGTCCTCAGCGTGACGAAAGATCCCGATAATAAGGCCGTATCAATCGTTGCCGCTGAACAATGCAGGGACATGGATTTTGAGCCGTTCAGTTTCTCAGTTAACAGTTATGGCCTCCCCTGTTTTGTCGATGAACCCGACAACCCCAAACCATCCAAAAGGGATAAGAAGAATAAGTCAGAGGCTATTTCCCCTGAAGAGGTGGACACTATTTTCAGCCGGGCGTTCACAATCGACACGCACTTAGGATACGGCCAACTACGCACCAACGTTTTAGCAGGTTCGCTATTCATCGGCAAGCCATTGTCCAAAAACGATGCTGAAATGCTGGTTAGTGAATCCCTCGCCAGTGGCCGACTAGGGAAAGAAAAGCCTGAAGGAAAAGGCCACGAAAAGTACTACCTCACCTCAAACAAAGACTGTCCTGATAAACTGTCCTGAACGCCTATTCATATATAGGCGTCAGGACAGTTAGGACAGTTGTTTTATAGTGTCCTGAAAGAGTGTCTTAGGACAGTCAGGACGGTTAGGACACTCTTACCCATGCAACCCGCAGAGCAACCCGCACAACACCGCCCGAACTGGCTAGACCTGCCAATCAGCTTCTTTGAGTACGATCAGCAACGGGGCAGCTTCGCTACCATACCCACCCAGCAAACGACCTTACGGCGTATTGCCACAACGGGGTATTACCGTCCCCTCATTGAAGCTATTCGCAACGAAGCCAATGCCACTGAACAGAGTGAATTGAAAAAGCAGTTACCGGCCATTAGCCCGGTATCGTTGATGTACCACCGCCGCCGTGATACCAGTTTTGCCCAAAAGATCAAACAGCAATGGCCGCTGTTGATGGGTGATATTGACCGTAAAGAAAACCCCGGCGTAGATATGGCTCAACTTAAAAGCCGCCTCACCCTACTGCCTTACGTATTGGTTTGCGCTCATTCAGTACGAGGTGGAATCTGGTTTGTTATTCGCCTACCTGATGAACAAACCCCGGACACGTTGGCGGCTCATTTCCGCTATCTACAACGGCTGTTCCGGGAACGGTTTGGTATTGAACTCGATAAGAGCAAAGGCGGCAACCCCACAGACTTGCGCTTTGTCTCCTATGACCCGGCCCCCTACCTTAACGACGGTGCAACGGTAATGTACAAGACATACACCTCGCCCAAGCCTCAGCCCGGACGTGGGACCGCCCGCCCGGTCGATTACAGCCGCTTTCGTGGGCATGATGAGGGCGAACTACTAACCCGGCTAGTTCGGCGTGTAGGAGCAGCCGCAGAGGGCAACAGGCATGACACGCTGTTAAAAGAATCCCGTTTGGCCGGTGGGTACATTGCCGCGGGCCGGATGAATGAACAAACCACTGTATGGGCATTGGAGACAGTAGCAAGTGAATGGCCTACGTTTACCAAATCACAAAAGACAATTCGGGACGGTATACGCTACGGCATGGCAAACCCGATCTACGCTGATGAAGCCCCACACCCCCCCCCAGCACCCACAAAACCCGCCCCCCTAGTCGTGCGAACATTTGCGGAATGGGGAGCTAACCCCGGCTCCATTTTACGGCCTGATGAATGCCAGTTAGAACGACTATCGGTTGAACCATGCGATCACTACCCGGCTGAGTGGGACGGTTAAGTTTGCCCTGCCTACATACCCTCGAACTCCGTGCTTTTTGAATTACAACGAAACGCAAAAGGCCGCTTGTTTCGGCACTTCTTTTTGATTTCCCGCCACCGCTTCACTATCTGTTCTACCTGTTCCCAATAGGTATAGCCGGTTTTTGAAGGCGGGTTAAAGAAGAAAATACCAACGCCGTGTTCCTGAAACAATTCGCGTTGCCGCCTTATGCGCTGAATATTATAATCTGACGTGATAAC
This sequence comes from Fibrella rubiginis, assembly GCF_017353185.1. Taxonomy (GTDB): domain Bacteria; phylum Bacteroidota; class Bacteroidia; order Cytophagales; family Spirosomataceae; genus Fibrella; species Fibrella rubiginis. The sequence continues at coordinate 216,678 of NZ_JAFMYV010000007.1, forward strand.
AACGCCTTGTTCAGCGCCAACTTTTGGTATCCAATCTTCATCTTGCGCACCCCGCCCAAACTCTTTACCAATAGCTAATACTTCAAATCCTTCATTCGCGTGAGTTTCTAATATATTGAGGGCTTCAGCTATTTGCGGGGGTAAATTCTCATCAATGTAAATTTTGGTCATGCCGCGATCCGATGAAAATTAATGGCGTCCTCAACTTGGTCGGGCGTCAGTTCATAAATACGACCAATGAAATCAGCCGATTCGCCACCCCGGTATAAATTAAAGACTGTTTCGGTCAATATGTTGGTGTCACCTACTACGGGTTGCCCAAACTGCCTACGGGGGTCAATAACAACGGTGTGTTTGCGGTCTAGCGGGAAAAAGCGGTTAGCCAACGACTGACGGTCAAAGTCAATCTTTTCACAGAAGGGCGTCAGTATTTCCGTGATCGTAATTTGAAGCGTCTGATCGGCTTGAATAATGTCGCCTACCTCACCCGTAAACAGCACGTCTTTACCGTCTGTGAGGATGTTTGATGTAGCAAACGGGTAGGCCGTTTTGAACACGTCTTCCAAAACCTTGTGTGCCTTAACAATCCGTTGGGCGGTAACGCCCCGGTCACGCAGTTGGTAGAAGGTAAAAAACTCGATCAGGGTATAGAAGTTCGTAACCAATTCCCGGCCTGTTCCATCCGAAAAAACGGTTTGGTCTGCTTTACCAAAGTGAACATTCCAGTATTCGCGCAGCCAACGCCGTACTTTGGCCTGTGGCAGACCAAGTATAGCGGCCACATCGGGCATTGTGTAAATGCCTGTGCCTAAGCTGAATACGTTTTTCTTCTCTACGACCACCCTGTTCTGTTTTGCGTAGGCAAAAATACAAATTCTGTACCACCTTAACCCACTTATAAACCCCCTCTACCTAAATATCAGCATCCTCCGCATACTCTGTATATTCCTCTAAAACGCTGTCGGTCATGTACTCAAGCCGCTTTTCTTGAGAAAGCTCTATGACCGATTCGTAGGAAATAAAGGTGCATGATTCCGATAATGGCCCCTTTTCCAGGAAAGCAAAAACGGGTCTTGATATTTCTTGCAACACCTTTTCTTTCCTGTCGATAGGGGCAACAATATGGGCTTCGATGGATAGGTTTGGTTGCAGAGCCATTAAATCAGCCATTCGCAAAATCCCTGAATAGATTGAGGTGGTATGTTCAACCTCAAAAGCCCTCACGATTGACCGCCCTTTTATCCACAACACATCAATATTTTCGATAGTCTTCAGCGTTGCACTATCATAGTTCAGGGGGAGTTGTTCGAGCAAGCATGTTGTTTTTGGTTGCCAGACATCTAAAACCCGTTGCCTATCGCTACGGGGTATCCATATTTTCAGGTTCATGCGTTCGCCTATTTCGGCTAGTAGTGCCTGAATCCTGATGGAATCCCGTTGCGTGTTTTGTTGCTGACTAGTATTGAGTAAGGCTACCTCATTGTCTGGTATTGAGACGGTTACTTGCTTGTTATCTTGGGTCTTTACCGTTGGCGTTTTGAGTACTTTATTATCTCTTTCGCTGAGTGGGTAGGTGACAGTATTAGCCGGTTGGCCAATCAATAGCTTTTCGAGATATTGCCCGTCTTTATCGTCAATCTTACGCAAACTCCCCCGTACCATGCCGGTCCAAGCCAGGCTTTTCTTAGGGAGCTTCTTAGTAAATGACAGATGGTTCCAACAAATATCAGCCTCAATTGGCGGGCTTTTATCAAGGGGCAGCCAGACCGTTGGGCCGACGTTGAAGCGAACGATGAACGGATCATTAACGGGTGTAAAAATTGGGCTGTCGTCTATGAAAAAGCTGCTTTTGATGTCGAGTACACCGACCCACCGGGACAATTTGGTAACGTAGCAAATGAGCTTGTCACCTACCTTGACGTTTGTAGCAATACTCCTTTGTCTTTCACGGAAACCAGATACCGACTGATCGGAGATGGTAAACGCTGCATACGTTTCTGGCGAAAACAGGTCTATGTAATATGCCATTTTCAGTTGAGTAATTGGTCAGTGAATAACTACGCCCGCCCCTCCACAATCGCTATTTCGGCGTCTGTCAACCCATACAGCCCGTAAACCAGCCGATCTATTTCGGTCTCTAATGCTGAGGTATCAGCAGTTGGGTCTACGGTTTTAGTATGTTCTATTTTCATTACTATGGTCTCAATTGATAAAGCATAACTATCACTTACTTTTAAAGGGAAGCTCTCTACATAATGAGCTGGAAACTGAGCAAACGCTTTGTTCTCCCCTGTTGTAAGCGATTTGTGTATATAATCGAATAGTTTAGAGTTCAGCTGAGCTAGGAAAAGAGAAATGTACTTTTCCTGGTGAGGAATTATCAGATAAAGATTTTTTAGAGCAATTAACATATTATCATCTGAGCAAGCAATTATTGAATTGCCTGTTCGTCTCATCAATATCTTTTTGCGTTTATATAAGTCTATATTGGCATTACTCTTTAATTCCTTCGGAAGAAACTTGACATAAGTACCACTATGAGCATAGGTATACTTGTTCACATCTCTGCCTAATAATATTGGCAACCATTGATCATCTTCTTTAACTGTGGAAAGCCATTTAGCGTTATCTCTTGTTTCAACGCCTCTGTAAACAATACATTGATCGCGAATTTTACTTTCTCGACTTAATATATCAGTTACCAATGTTGAAGCATTATTTTCAAATGGATTTTTGCCCCAATCCCAAAGCCTATCAATATCTCGAAAATTGTTATTGCCCAAATATTCTTTCAAATTTGGCAATTCTTTTTCTGTACTGTTCTTAGTGGTTAAAATGACTGTTTCAACAATTACATCAAAAGCTTCGTCTTTTAAATTTATTAATTCTAGATTTTTGTACATTGAAAGGTAACCTCTCAAATTAGTAAAATACCGGCCATTAAGCCAAGAATTAGGTATGATTAAAGAAACTATTCCATTTTTTCTTGAAAGCTTGCCTAACGACAACTCTACAAATAAGGAATATAAATTTGGATTATATTCGGCGGTTGTATAATACTTGATCATTAGGTCAACCATTTGTTTTCCATGCGTCGATTTAATAAGAACTAAATATGGAGGATTGCCAATAATTGCGTCAAACCCTATAAAGTCTCCTTTGTCATTGAGCACTTCAGGAAACTCAAACCGCCATTCAAACGAGCCACGATACAGGGCGTTGTTTTCAATGTCGGCAATTTCCCCTTCGATTTGGTCAATCAGTTTATCGAGCCGTTTCTTCTCTACCTCAACGAGTTTCGGGTCTTTGATGGCCGTCCCGAATACGTCAATGTTGTTATCTAACAGGATGCGTTGCCCCCGTAGCGTAGCGATGCGTTTACGGCGGGGGTCGCGGTTGTAGACCGTTTCGCGGAACTGGCTTTTGATCTCGTTAATGAACTGTTGCAGATCGGCTTTAGCCTCTTTGGTCTTTGCTTCTTTGTAGGCCGCTACGGCGTCTTTGTAGGTGCGTAGCGTAAACCGCTGCTTTTTGAATACGTCGCTGAGGTCTTCGGTTAAGCTGAATTTGCTCAACAGGCTGTTCCCCTGCTTAATGTTGATGTCGATATTAGGGAGCGTTTCCAGTTCACTAAAGCCTGATTCGTCAGTGTAGTAGGCATTCTTCAGTAGTTCAATCCAGAGCCGCAACCGGCATATCTTCACCGAGTTGGGGTTAATGTCAACGCCAAACAGGCAGTTTTCAATGATCGTTTGCTTTTCGTGAAACAGCGTCTTTTGCACCCGTTGGCGTTCAGGGGTAGGCTTGTCGGTGGACCCCAACACATACTGAAAGGGCGTTTCGTCCTCATCCTGTAGAATTAGTTCATCGTTGAGAATGCTCACTGTATAGTCTTTGATTCGCTTCCCCGTCGCGTCCTGCAAGACGCCCAAATCAGACTTCACGGCAATCAGTTCGTTGAGGGCCGATACCAGAAAATGGCCCGACCCTACGGCGGGGTCACAGATGCGTATGTCATTGATGAGGGCGTTAGCCTCAGCCCGGTCCAGGTCTTTGTTTTCCAGGGCCGCAAAGTCGGCACAGTTCCAGCCTTTAGCCTCATTAAACTTTTGCACCACCGCCTTACGGATGGTCTCCCGGCACATGTATTCCGTGATGAAGCCCGGCGTATAGAACGACCCGTCTTTGTAGCCGTTGATCTTCTCAAAAATCAGCCCCAGTACCGAGGCGTTAATGAGCGTCCGATTCTTTTCCTGAAGTACTTCCCGGCTTTCTGATGTGAAGTCATACGCCTCTAAAAAGGCGAACAGGTAAGCCAGGGTTGGTACGGCTTTCCCATTACGGTACGCTGAGTTCTCCAGTAATACGCTGTTGCGCAGCAGGGGAAGGTGTAAGCTGTTGTCTAATTGATTGATGCTAACGGTATCGTTTTCCAGGTCGGTCAACTCAAAGAGCGAACTGTTGAGGTAAGGCACCCGCCCAAACTTGGCCTGTATTGAGGCTTGCCGGTCGCTAGGCTTTTTGGCTAACACCCGAAAGAACAGCTTGTTGAGTTCGTCAAAATCGGGTATGGTAGCGTGATTCAGAAAGGCGAAGGCCTTGTTATCGTTGTGGTAGGTCACTACCTGCGATTCCAGCAACTTGAGAAACAGCACCCGGTTTACCCACGTAATGCATAGTTCGAGGGCCACGTTGAAAACCTGCTCGTCGGTGGTGGTGCCATATTGCCCCCGGTCGGTCAACCGGTTGAACTTACCCGATGAATCAAGCTCCAGTATCGTATTTTCCAGTAGTGACCCCTCATCCCGTTTACCGCTTTCCTTGCGCCGAATGACTTTCTTACCCCCGTCCTTAACCTCTTCTAAGCCGATCAGGTGTAAGAGTTCGGCGTAGAACTTAGGGTTCAGGCGGTTGCTATCCGTGGCCGTGGGCAGCTTCAGCAGGTGGGTAGGTGAGAGTACTTTGTAGAGCGGTAAAAGAGCCTTATCATTGGCCATGTTACCATCGGTAACAATGGTTTCAAAGCTCCGTAGGTCGAAATGAGCAAACCGAATTTCTTCCTCTAAATCCGCTAAAAACGGCTTAATGATCTCGCTATAGAACAGCTCATTGTTCTTACTGACTTTTCGCCCCCCGGCCCAATCTCGATACTCTTTGATGAGGTGGGCATTCCGAAAGAACAGCCGGTCAATATCTGCCGCGTCGAAGATGAACCACTCGTAGACGTTGGTAATGACACAATATCGGATGTCGTTGTTATGGGCGTCGAGCCGTTCCCGGAAGTAGTATAACAGCAGTTCGTGAAAGGCTTTGGCGTTGAGGTTGTGCAGGGTAATCATTTCGCCCTTGTTGGCGGGCCGCTTCACCTCAAAGAGCACCCCGGCGGGTGTAGTGGCGTCTTTGCCGTTGTGAATGACAAAATCGGTTTTGCCCTTTGGGGCTACAATGTAGGCTTCACCCAGGGCCGTACCATTGTAGTAGACTTCCTTGAGAAAGTCCATTAGATGCCCCTTTACGTTTTCCTCACTCTCCTTTTCATTGATGAGACCCATCAACTTGATATAGCCATGCCGGAAGCGGTCAATCTGTTCGCGGTTGCCTGGTTGTAAGCGGTAAGCCTTTTCGAGGGATTGCGTAGGCGTAATGGGTGTAAGCTGCATTTTCCGTAACTTTAAGAGTAGCGAAAGTAACGTAAGATTAACGTTCTAACTAGCTCACAACCGTTCTATTTGTCAAGTGGTCTATTCGCTGAAACAACGTTCTTAATCAGTCGCTACCTAGTACAGCCCAACATCCCATGAAAACTAAAGACAAAGCCTTGCTAGGCGACTTGCGCGAGACATTGAAAGCCCTGATGCAGAAAGAAATCGAGAACCTACCCCACCTGTTGGAAAGCCTTGAACCCAAAGACCGGCTGAACATCGTTTGTAAGATGCTGCCTTACGTCTTCCCTAAAGTCGAGGCAGTTCATTCGGCTCATGGCGAACCAGACAGTTGGACTTAGCCGCCAATATTGGTGCAGGGAGAGGATATTTTATAACCCTTGCCGATACGGTTTTCATGTTATTATCTATGAAGTTCTTTAACGATTTAGGTTTGTTGAAAAAAATCATGGCGAAGTCACCCACCTACCCGCCCATCTACAGCGAACTCCAAATACTGGATATAAATAGCCTTGTTGGCTGGGGGTGCCTGACCAATTACGGTTATAAAGGCGGTCAGGTAACATGGCGTATGAGTGGGGAGATTACGGGCCAAATTGATTATGCCGTTCAGTATGGTCCCGATGAGGTGTATTTACTGGTAAGCTATCGTTATCAACAACAGCCCCGCACATACCGGATAGCGATAGAGCCAAAAGCCAGTAACTTAGGCAAGGGTATTGTCTGGTACTTCCGTTGCTCCGTTACTCAGCAGCGATGCCGAAAGCTGTATATGCATCAGGGTTGGCTAACCCACCGCGAGGCCATACGGGGTATGTACAAGGCGCAAACACACTCCAAGCGATGGAGACAAGAGAAGCGGGTATATGATGCTGTCTTGGACCGGGTCGACGTTGTAGACGAACTATATAAGCCTCACGCCAAACAGACGTATCGAGGCAAGCCTACCCGCCGTTTTACCCGGATAGAAAGCAAGCTGATTCGGATGGGAGCGATAGCGGCCAATGACTTCCATTTGATACTTCGCCGTTGAGCCCCGGTCATGTATCGGGGCTTTTTTGTTGAAATAGAAACCTAATTCTGTATATCTATACGGAGCCTAGCGGTATAGATTCGAGAGACCTAGCCACGCTTATTAGACAGGACATTGCTAAGGCGTTGCGGAAAATGCCCGCCCCCGTTGTGGGGGGTGCATGAGACTACGAGGGATCAGAATCGGGTGGTGGTGCAAGAGTAATCGAATCGGTTTTAGGTACCCACCGATTAAAGGTATGGAGTAGTGAGGGCGTAGAACAGTAATAGTCTGAGTGACTTGTGTTTAACATCATCGGAGTGGCCTACGAAAAGGCTGCTAACCATTGGGATGGCTCGTTTTTTGCTCTGAAAATTATACCTGTGTCATTTTTTTACTTTGTGGAGTATATAGGAATTCTGCAATACTTGTATTGCTCAAAAATAAGGTATATATATAACATATATATTGCTGTTTCCGAATATCGCTCAATCTTGAAATAGTACAACGGAAGGCGACACTGATCATGCCCATTTTAGTCGGATAGTACAAATTTAATTGGTTCTAAAAACGATAATTGCTTGCTTTACGTTTCTCTTACGGGTTGTGACACAACTTAAATTCAAACAAACGATCAACTTAAAATGAAATTTGTAACCAACACAGAAACCAAGCCTGTGGTGGGTAAACAGGCCCAGCGATTGCACGACGCAATTACGACGGGCACTTCTGTCTCAAACGAGAAGGCCCAAGCAACAGCCCAGCGCATTTTTGATCGGCATACAAAGCCGAAGCAAGTGTAATATGGTGAGAGTTAGCCGTTTTGATGGTGCAGACTTCGCCAACATTGAACCAATACAGATAACCCCCGACCTAACCGAGTCATTAGGCGGGGGTTATCGCTGTATTAGGGGAGAGTTTGTTACTTTCTTAAAGCAGGGAAGAATCAAACGAGAAATAGAGTCTGAGTTGTGTCGCTGCTGGGGGTTGACCCACAATGGCAAATTAGCAGGCTACATCACTCTCCTAACCGATAAACTTACGCTAGACTATGAACGTCTTGCCGAAGAGAATATTCGATACACGACATACCCAGCGGTTAAAATTGGCCTGTTGTGTGCCGATGAACGCGCAAAGGGGGCAGGTCGCAGGTTAGTGGATTGGGCATTATTTTACGTCGCAACCGAGGTAGTACAAAAGATTGGCGTTCGTTTTATAACTGTTGATGCCTTCTACGATTTAGATAAGCCGCACTATGACGCTTCGGGTTTTTACGAAAGACTAGGCTTCGAATTTGTTGACCCCGATGAACCCGTGCCCCCCGCCGTGCCTTACCGATCTATGTTTTTTGACTTGATGCCACTCATCGCACACTTCAAAAACGCAGTTATACAAGAAGAAGCCTCTACTTAACGGATAGGGGCTTTTTTGTTATTACCAATCCGTATTGGCTACCCGTACTCACTGTTAACAAAGTGCGACATAGGTGGGTACCGTTGAGGGGCAGTATGGTAATAGTTTAAGCAACTTGTATACCTTTAAAGCCTAGATAAACTATTATGCCCCGTTTATTACTCCCGTCTGTTTTGGCGCTGTTGATGGCAGTGGCTATTATCAGTTGCAATCAAACCCCCTTGAGTAAGGTGAATAAAGCCGACCTCAACAGTTACGTTACCGCAAAAATTAAGGCGATAGATGCCGCCGCCGTGCTGGAATCACTGGAACCTGTTCGCATTGATACGATGACGCAACAGGATCAATACAACCGGCTATTTAACCTGTTGACCAGTAAACATGCCGAAGAGACGGCTGGTGTTAAACGGCTTTTGGAGCGTTCAAAGTTAAACATCCAAATGTTGTCTTTTTCGGATGAATACCGGGATGAGGTCAACGACGATACAAAAAAAATAGACGTCGCTTTCGGCAATACAAAGCTAATGCTAAAAGATATGCGGGCTGTCAATGAGCTTATAATCAAGGCCGATAGTATTAAGCCTGTCGCCTATGTTGCCTATTGCGCCTATCGTGTCAAGTTAAGCGACAAGTCAACCACGAAAGACACAACGGAGGTCATACTAGACACTGATTACTCAATCATAAGCAAAGAAGATTTTGCCCGAAGGCTCCAGAAAATCTATAAACCTAAGTCCAACTTCATTCCTAAATGAATCGCTATACAACTATAGGAAGTCGGTTTGGTATCGAGCGATACAAAGACCATGGACAACTGTTTAAACAGTAAACAGACCAAAGTTGAACAGTGGGACAAGGGCCGTAATTGGCCTTTTTTTTATGCTTTTCCCTCAATTTATGTAAACGCATTGCACAAAGCATTGCACAGAATACAAAAAAGCCAATCACGATTTAACGTAACTGGCTGATTATCAGGGAGCCTCCTATAGGACTTGAACCTACGACCTATTCATTACGAATGAATTGCTCTACCAACTGAGCTAAGGAGGCGTGGTACTGCATTTGAGGACGCAAATATAGGGCCAATCTTCACACTGACGCAATGACGAGGGGGCGTTTTTTCGTAAATTTGCGGCATGATTTCCATTACCAACCTCTCGTACTTCCTGGGCAGCCGTGCCCTCTACGATAACGCCTCGCTGCACATCAAACCCGGCCAGAAAATTGGCCTGATCGGGCTGAATGGCACGGGTAAATCAACCCTGCTCCGCATCATCGACGGTGAGTACCAGCCCGACGGTGGCACCATCTCGAAGGCGGGCGACGTCACCATTGGCTTTCTTAATCAGGACCTGCTTTCCTACCAGACGCACGACTCTATCCTGAGCGTGGCGATGCAGGCGTTTGAGCGGCAAAACGCCCTCCAGGCGCAAATCGATGCCATTTTGCACCAGATGGAGACGGATTATACCGATGATCTGGTCGATAAATTAGGTAAGGCGCAGGAGGAGTTTGAGGCCCTCGATGGCTATTCGGTGCAGTCGAAAGCAGAAGAGATTATGGAAGGACTGGGCTTCAGCACCGAAGACCTCCAGAAACCACTACAAACGTTTTCGGGTGGGTGGCGGATGCGCGTGATGCTGGCCAAACTGCTGCTGCAAAAACCGTCGCTGCTCATGCTCGACGAACCGACCAACCACCTTGACCTGCCATCCATTCAGTGGGTAGAGAAATACATTCAGAACTACGAAGGTGCCGTGATCGTGGTGTCGCACGACCGCGAATTTCTGGATAACGTAATCGATACGACGGTGGAGGTGTCGCAGGGGAAACTGAATTATTACCCCGGCAATTACTCGTTCTATCTGGAGGAGAAAGCCCAGCGTAACGAGATTCAGAAGGGTACTTACGAGAACCAGCAGGCCAAAATCAGGCAGACAGAGCGGTTTATTGAACGGTTTAAGGCCACGGCGTCGAAAGCCAAACAGGCGCAGAGCCGGGTGAAACAACTGGCCCGGATGGACGTGGTCGACGCGGTCATCGACGAGTCGGCGCGGGTGAATTTCAAGTTCCAGTTTACCACCCAGCCGGGGCGGCATATTCTGCACCTCGACGATGTAACGAAGGCATATGGCCCTAAACGCATCCTGACCAAAGCCGACATCCGGCTGGAACGGGGCGATAAAGTGGCGCTTATCGGGGCAAACGGTAAAGGAAAGTCAACGCTGTTGCGCATCATCTCGGGTTCTGAACCGCTTAACGAAGGAAAGCGCCAACTAGGTCATAATGTGTCGTTTAGCTTCTATGCGCAGCACCAGTTAGAGTCGCTGAACATCGAAGATAATATGCTCGAAGAGCTTAAATCGGCCAACACCACCAAGTCGGAAGGTGAGTTGCGGGGGGTATTGGGCTGTTTTCTGTTTTCGGGCGACGAAGTGTTTAAAAAGATCAAGGTGCTGTCGGGGGGAGAAAAATCGCGGGTGGCCCTCGCGAAGGTGCTGCTCTCGCAGGCCAACTTCCTGCTGCTCGACGAACCGACCAACCACCTCGACATGCAGTCGGTGAATATCCTGATTCAGGCCCTCGACCAGTATGAGGGCACCTACGTGGTGGTCTCGCACGACCGGTTTTTCGTTTCGCAGATTGCCAACAAAATCTGGTATATCGAAGACGAACAGATCAAGGAGTACCCCGGCACGTATGACGAGTATGAGCTGTGGATGAGCGAACGGGCCGAGAGCGGAGAAACTGGTACGCAGAGCAAGACCGCCCCTGCTCCCAAGCCGGCGGCAGTGGCTCCATCGGTGAACAGTGTGCCCAAGAACAGCTCCGACGCGCAACGTAAAGAATGGCAACAGGCGTTGAAAAAGGCCACTCAACAGGCTACAGAGGCCGAAGCGCAGATTGGCACGCTGGAAGTGAAGAAGCGTAAACTCGAAACGGAACTGGCCGACCCCGCAACATACGGCACCAATGGGGCGTTACAAACCCGACAAACAGACTATCAAAAGCTCACCAAAGACCTCGAAAGTCTTCAGCAGCAATGGGAAAATGCTATGCTGGAAGCCGAAGAGCTAGAGGCTAGGCTGAAGTAGCCGGAATGAATAATGTAAAATCGGTCCGCCGATGCGGAACAAGGTAAAATGAAGATACGTCGGCGTATTGCTACTGAACAGAGCCAGGGCGTAGTGAGATCATTTTTGCGCGTAGCCCAGTTTACATGCTTCATTTTACATTTTACATTTTCTTCCGCCCAGCCCACCGTTGATACCATCATCGACCCAAAGCTGGCTACGGTGCTGCTTTACCCACAAATTGGCAGTACCGTTGATAACGCCGCCCGGACGCTGAATGTACCCGTTCTGAACATCGACGATCAGGTAAATACGCCTCTGGTGCTTGAATTCGACGATTTGACGGCTGTGTACCGCAACTTCCGCGTGAAGGTAATTCACTGCAACGCCGACTGGAAACGCTCGGTACTTAATGATGTGGAGTTCACCTACGAGTATAACGATAACCCGATTACCGATTACCAGCTCTCTATTTCTACCAAAATACCCTACTACCACTATCGCTACACTGTGCCCCGGATGAAGTTGCCGGGCAACTATGTGCTGGTGGTGTATAATGAGCAAAACCGCGAACAGATCCTCTTCACGCGTCGTTTCCGGCTCTATGCGCAACGAATTGGTATTGCGGCGGGGGTACGGTTTTCAACAGACATTAGTCGTCAGTACAACGACCAGCAGATTGAACTGTCGCTCGATTACCGGGCGTATCAGGCGCAGGTGACCTCGCCACAGGATGATTTTAAGGTGGTTATCCGCCAAAATTTCCGCGACGACCGGGCCGTGACCGACCTGCACCCTACCAACGTGCGGGCCTTTGATCAGGTGCTTGAATACCGCGCCCTCGATTTGCGCAACACATTTCCCGGCGGCAACGAATACCGTTATTTCGACACCCGAACGCTGTTTTCGCGGGCCAATTATGTCGAAAAAATCAGCCGCCTTGCCAACCGGAACGTGGCCTATGTACAGGCCGGACGCCCGCGCAGCACCCAGGCTTACACCCAGTTTGATGATTTCAACGGCCTGTTTGTCATCGACCACCTCGAATCGCATAACGGGGCTATCGAGGCTGATTACGCCGAAACGATCTTTACGCTGCTGATTGACGAACTGCCCGGCGTGTCGGTCTATGCCAACGGGGCGTTTAATTTCTGGGCGCTGAATGACCGTAATCGCCTCACCTACGATGCCGCCCTGGGCGGGTACCGGGGCACAATCTGGCTTAAACAAGGCGTGTATAACTATAATTATGCCGTTACAGGTGTGGTGCCGCCTATCAGCCGCTCAGGTGTAGGACCAACCATTGGCAATGAAGCCCTGGTTGAGGGCGACTTTTCGCAGACAGAAAACGACTACGAAATTTTCGTTTATCAGCGTCCACCTGCCGCCCGTGCCGACCAACTTATTGGCTACCAGCGCATTAATTACGGTAAACGGAAGTAGCGGATGACAACGTACTCATGCGGAATTGACTTTGGCACGTCAAACTCAAGCATCGCTATTGATAAAGCTGGCGAAATCAGCCTGGTGGCCGTCGACAATGATTCGGTAACCGTTCCCAGCGCCATATTCTTTCAGCAACACAGCAACAAAGCCTTTTATGGGCGCCAGGCCATTGAGTTATTTCTGCATCGGGAGCCGGGCCGGTTCATGCGGTCGTTGAAGCGGGTGCTGGGCACATCGGTCATGAAGCAGGGCACCCTGGTCAATGGGACGGCTATGTCGTTTTCTACCATCATTGCGGGTTTCCTGCGCGAGCTAAAACAGAAGGCAGATGCCTTGGCGGGGCAGGAAATCAGCAGTGTGGTGATGGGTCGGCCTGTCCATTTTGTCGATAACGACCCGTTGGCAGATGGCCGGGCGCAGGCTGAGTTAGCGGCTATTGCGCAACGAATTGGCTTCAAGCACGTCGACTTTCAATTTGAGCCCATTGCCGCGGCCTTTGCGCATGAGCGTATGGTACGGGGCGAAAAGCTGGCTATTGTAGTCGACCTGGGCGGCGGCACGTCTGATTTTACCGTGATCAGGCTGTCGGACCAGTTTACCCACAAGCCCGACCGGTCGTCTGATATTTTGGCGAATACAGGTGTTCGGATTGGAGGAAATGATTTTGATAAGGCGCTGAGCCTGAGCGCTATTATGCCTGAACTGGGTTTCCGCAGTACCTACGGCGATAAGCACCTGGAAGTTCCTTTAAAGCCCTATCACGACCTGGCCGAGTGGAGCAAAGTTAATTTCCTTTACACAGCCAAACTGATTTCGCAGATCAGGCAGTTGCTATACCAATCGCACGATAAAACGCGCTTTGGGCGACTGTTGCAGGTATTGGAGGAAGAAACGGGTCATACGCTGCTTGCCGCTGCCGAAGGAGCAAAAATTGCCCTCACCAGCCAGCCTGTACATACTGCCGTACTGGATTTCATTGAACCCGGGTTTGCCATCCCGATCCTGCGCAGCACGTTCGACGAGGCTATTCAGGCAGACGTAGCCAACATTTCGGCTTCGGCACAGCAGTGCATCCGGGAGGCGGGCGTGAGTAACGATGCCATTGAGTTGGTTATTCTCACAGGCGGCTCAACGGAAGTACAATCTGTACAGGCCGAATTTCGGCGGCTCTTCCCCCAAGCTGCTATCGCCGATAACAATAAACTGTCGAGCGTGGGGCTTGGGCTGGCTTACGACAGCCGGAATAAATTCGGTGAGAAAAAGAAATTGCCTTACGCTAGCACAGCCGTCAGCAATTGCTCCAGTATGTAGCGGCCGTCTGTGTTACCAAGGGCTGCATCGGCGGCGCGTTCGGGGTGGGGCATCATGCCAAAGACGTTGCGGCGGTCATTGCAAACACCGGCAATATTGTCGAGGCTGCCGTTGGGGTTGGCTGCGTCGGTGCTATTTCCGGCCTCGTCGCAGTAGCGAAACAACACCTGATCGTTGTCGTTCAGACGGGCAAGTGCCTCATTATTGGCAAAGTAACAGCCATCGCCGTGCGCAATAGGTATTTTATACGCCCGGTCATGATCGAGCCCCGCCGTAAGCAGCGCACTGGTCGACTGGGGTTTCAGATAGATGTTTTTGCAAACGTATTGCTGGCTTGTGTTCCGTAACAACACGCCGGGCACCAGTTGCGCTTCGGCCAGGATTTGGAAGCCGTTGCAGATCCCCATCAGGTAGCCGCCCCGGTTGGCGTGGGCAATTACCTCGGTCATGATAGGCGAAAACCGGGCCACGGCTCCTGTTCGCAGGTAATCGCCGTAGGAGAAACCGCCGGGCAGAACGACCAGGTCGCAACCCTGCAAATCGTGGTCTTTGTGCCAAAGCTTAACCACCGACAGATCAAAGCTTTCAAAAGCATCAACCGCGTCCTGATCGCAGTTGGAACCGGGAAAAACAACAACGCCAACTTTCATAGGGCAAAGATAATAGTCGTAAGTGGAGAAGTCGTAAGTGTAAAGAGTCATAAGTCGTAAGTGGCTACGCGTTCTATGTTGCTGTCGCATAGCCCTTCGACTAGGCGTCCCCGACAGGCTCAGGGTGACAGGCCATCTTGGTCCAAGTTCCTAACTGGATTCAAGGTTGTTGTCACCCTGAGCCTGTCGGGGACGCCTAGTCGAAGGGCTATGCGACAGCAACATAGAGCGCGTAGCCACTTACAACTCTAGTTCTTTTAGCAGTTCCTTCGACCTGTTTTCGTCGAACTTGCGGGCGAAAAGGCAGTCTGTGTGGCGCAGACCGTCGGCGTCACGCTCGTCGAGGATAGCGGGTTGCTCGCGCATCGGCGACCAATCGATGTAGGTGAGGTGAAAGAGTTCTTCGGCTAAAAGGTGGTCGGCTTGTTTAGCGGCATCAGACGTTTCAAGGCTCCAGGCTTCGTAGGCCGCCCTCCGAACGACGTTGTCGGCGTGGGGTGAATGCTGCAATAGCGTCTGAAAAACCAGTTCATCGGGCGAATCGGTGTGGCGGAAAAAACCGACCAGATCGGGGCGGTTGTTAAGTGAATCGACCACATAATAAGCCGATTCGGCCCGTAATGCCCACCACTGCGCGCCCCCGTACGGAACCAACGGCTGACCGTTGGGGCCAACAGGTAAGGGTCTTTGACGAAAGCCGTAGCGCAGGGTGCGGCGGTATAACTGCAGCAGGAGACGAGACCACCCGGCGTGTCGGCTATTAAGCCAAAACGTGTCGTGGAAATACCGAAAACGTACTTTGTGCAGCCAGGAAGGCCGGTCAGACAGTCGCCAAAAACTATAGAAGTCGATCTGTTGCTGGTCAAAAAAGACGACCAGATCAGTTGCGCTGCACAATGGGAAACTATCGGCCGATAGCAATTTCAGGTACCGAAACGAGTGACCGCTTTGCCTGGCTGCCCGGATCAGGGCCAGTTCAGCCTCGACCATGCTGTAGCCTTTATGCCAGACCGTTACGCGATCATCAATAAACGTCAGTGAAGCAGGCCAGTTATGATCCTGTTGAAAGATAGCGAGGTCAACCCGTGCGTCGAGATGCACAAATAGGCGGGCCTGCGGGTGCGTGAGTGCCAGGGCCAGTTTGTGGAGCATGCCCGGCTGACGATGCGCCAGTATCAGGTAGGCGATGGTAGGAGTAACCATACAGGTCTATCCCACCGGCACCACCTGCGTACCGCCCACTACGGGTGTTTTCCCCGGCTCGAACGTAAGGTCAATACGCCCCAGGTTAATGCCCGCAAAACCTACCTGGTTGATCAGCATGGGCTTTCCGATAGCATTATTGACGGTGAGGGGAGCATCGAGAAACGTGTGCGTATGCCCACCAATAATGAGGTCTATGTCCTGACTTTTGGCCGCCAGCACGTTGTCTGAAACGGTGGCGTCCGGGTACTTATAGCCTAAATGAGACAGGCAGATTACATAGTCACATTTCTCCTGTTGCCGCAACCGGCGGGCCACGTCGGTGCTGATTTCTACAGGGTCGAGGTAGCGGGTTTCCCTGTATAAATTGTCAGGTATCAGGCCCTTGGGTTGAATGCCAAGCCCAAAAACACCTATACGGATGCCGTCTTTTTTAAACACCTGCCAGGGCTTTGTGCGGCCATCCATCACCGTGTTTTTGAAGTCATAATTAGCCACCAGCAACGGAAATGTGGCCTTGCCAAACTGATCGCGCATGTTATCGATGCCCCCGTCGAAATCGTGGTTGCCAATAGTGCCTGCGTCATAGCCGAGGCGATTCATGGCCAGTATTTCGGGCTCGCCTTTGTAGAGGTTGAAGTAGGGCGTTCCCTGGAAAACGTCGCCTGCGTCGAACAGCAGCACATTTTTCTGTTCATTTCTAATCTGTTGCAACAGCGTCATACGGCGGGCAATGCCTCCACGACCAGCGTTGCGGCTGCCATCCATCGGAAACGGGTCGAGACGACTGTGCACATCATTGGTGTGCAAAATCGTAATCGATATGGGCGGCACTCCGCTGGGTAACACTCCTCCCGCTTGTGTGGCGGCCATGAGTGTCTGAGGCAGGGCGGGGGCAAGCACAGCTGCCGCGCCAAGGTGTTTCAGAAACTGACGTCTATTCGAGCGTGATGCGTCCATCGGCTTGTGGCGTTAGTGGTTTGCCCGCCTTGCCCTGTTCGCGGAAGTAGTCGATCAGGGCATCGCGGATAAGGTAGTTTACGTTGTCGCGCCCGCCGACGGTTTTCAGGAAATCAGCTCCACCACCGCCGTTAGCCACGTAGTCGCTCATGGCCACGGTGTAGGACTGGTCGGGAACGATGGTGCGGCCGTTGGTAAGCGTAGCTGAAGTAACAGCTTTATCATGCACCCGTACCCGCACACCGCCTACGACCAGTGCGTTGTCATTGGCGGCAAAGTGATTTAAAAACTGCATGAGCTGGGCACCCGTCAACGTAAGTACCACAAGCTGGTTGTCAAACGGCATTACTTCAAACAAGTTGCCCGTGGTGACAGACCCGGCGGGTAATCCGTTGCGGATACCGCCATAGTTGAGGTGCGATACGTCGATGGTTTTACCGTATTTTTTACCTGCCTGTGCCAGCAAAGCATCGGCCAATAGGTCGTCGAGGGCCGACTCGGGCGTATTTTTTTCGAGCCGTTCCGTGATGGTAACCAACGGCGCGTTCATCGTAGCGTCGAGTTGCTGTTTGTAAGGAGCCAGCCAGCGCAATGTACTGCTGTCGGCCGCTACGGTTGCATCAACGGACAAACGGCTGCTCTGCTGCCTGGCTACGTAAAAACTTCGCTGGCAGGCGGTCGCGGCGAGTAGTAGGCCGAAGAGAGTGAGTTTTTTCATTGATAAAGGCAAAAGAGGGAGAAACAAGAGATAAGAGTTAAGAAGTAGGGATCAGGTGCCAGACTGCTTGTTTCCTGAGTCTCATTTTTGTCTCTCTGCCACGTTGTTGCGCTTATTGATTAGGCAGGGTAACGGTTTCCCACCAGTAGCGGCGAATGGTTTCAAAGTAAGTCAGCCATTCGGCCTGACCAATTGGCTTCGATATAAATGAGCTGGCACCGAGTTGATAAGCCTGGGCAATGTCATCTTCTTCCCGCGAAACACTCAATACCACCACCGGTGGACGCATCGTAGCTGGCATCTGCTTCACATGCCGCAAAAACTGCCACCCATATTCGGCTTTTGGTAGATACAGATCTAGTAAAACAAGCTTGGGTGGTGCCAGATCGTTTGTGACACAACTATCCAGATAAGCTACTGCCTGGTCGGCAGAATCGGTGAAAACGGGGGTTGTATTCGTCAGGCTACGCTGAATAACATAGCGAAGAAGCACCTGATGATCGGGGTTGTCTTCAACCACCAAGACAGTTTGCATGCGAGATGAAGTATTCACAGAGTGCGTAAAGTCGTTAACATTTTTAGTAGCCTGTTTAGCTGGTAATCTACCCAAAACAGACCCGCCTTTTTAGCAAATATAAGCTCTGGACGACGGCTTTAATATGAAATTTGTTTAATGCTTAGCCGATTTTTGCCCAAAAAATAACCTTGATTACTGCCTGATATCGCTGAAAAACAGCCGCAATAAGTACTTTTGCTTATCTGCCAGTCTATTAAGGTAAGTTTAGGCGTTTGTCTCATTCACTACTTGATATTCCTGCCGTTATGCCAAACGAACCAATCTCAATGGGTATCCAATTGTCTCAGCTAGCCACCTTCTTGTTTAGTCGCCGCGAAGCAATCCTTACCAACTGGCGTACTATCTGCGAAAATGATCCCAGTCTTTTTGGCGTGGCAGGCCTTACGCGCGAAGAGTTTACGGACCAGATACCCGCGCTGTTAAGCGTTGTTGAGCGGCGGCTGCGGCAAGAGCCTGACGCTACATCACCACACCAGATTGCCCGCGAACATGGGCGGCATCGGTGGCACAAAGGCTATGCCCTCCATGAACTGCTCCATGAACTGTCACATTTGCACGAAACCTTACTAGGTGAGTTGCGTACGTTTTGGGGAAAATACGTTGACGTTAGCCCAGATGTACTTATGGTGGCTTACCAGTTGGTTGGAACGCTGATTCACGAAGCCATTGGCGGTAGCATTGCCCGGTATGATGAATTTCAGAAAGCCGAAGCCACCGAACGGGCCCTCAACCTGCAGCGGGTGCTCGACAACGTGAACGAACTGGGTCGGCAACGGGGTGCGATGCTGCGCGTGGCATCGCATGACCTGCGGAGCAGCTTCAGCGTGATACAGGGAGCCGCCTCGCTGCTTGATATGCCTGATAATACCGAGCAGGAACGCACCGAAATGTTGCAGATCCTGAACCGAAATTTCCCCAGGCTGGCCGCTTTGCTGACTGAGCTTATGGATCTGGCCCGCCTTGAAGCAGGCCATGAATCGATGCAGGTAAAAGTATTTGATGCGGCAGATCTGCTTCGGTCGCTCATTAACTCAGCACAGCCATTGGCCGCCAAGCAGTCTGTTTTCCTGACGGGCGATGGTCCTGCCAACCTGATCGTTACCGGCGACGCCACTAAGGTATTTCGTATTGCGCAAAACCTGCTCACCAATGCCTTAAAGAACACCGTTGATGGGCAAGTGTCAGTATCGTGGTCGCATGAAAGCCAGTTTCGCTGGATTCTGAGCATACAGGATACGGGGTCCGGCCTGTCGTCGGCGGCGGCCAACTGGTTGTCTGAACAGCTACAACCCGTGGCGGAAGCAGCAGCAGTATTCGACGAAGATTTGCCAATACAGCCGCCAACGGCTTCCGAATTGTCTGGAGAACCAGTTCCGCCAGATGGTGAAGGGATAGGCCTCTATATCGTGAAGCGCCTTTGCGAACTGCTCAACGCCAGCCTGGACGTGGAGACACATGCCGGATCGGGAACACTAATTCGCGTTCGCTTTCCCATCCAATACGCTAACTAGCAAAACCGCAACCGGACATTGTCAGGAAACTATCGCCGTCCTCTAACTGTATCGATACGGCTCATACCTACCCGCCGGGGTGCCGAATCGAACTGGTTAGCCCGGTAACGCCGGTTCAGCGTATCTACTTTTTGCAGGGCTGTATTACTGGTGGGACGACTGCTCGACGGTCCGGTTTGGACAGGCCCCTGTTGCCATTGAGCAGGGGTGGGCAACGTGCAGGTAACGAATAGTACGCCAGCTGCCAGGCTACTACTAAGCAAATCTTTCAGGAAGTACATTACGGTTTTAATAGGTTATTCTACTCGCAAAAATACAACGCCGTCCAGACGTCAATAAAACTTATTGACCGGACGGCGTTGTCTGTTACTGAACTTTACCTGCTACCGTAGTTTGCCTAGTCAAGCAGGGGAAATAACACATGAAAAAGACTTAATTCGTTGTCGAATTAGGCCGGGTAGTGGTTGTCGACGAACTACGCGTAGACCGTGTGCGTGAGTTATTCCGATTCATGCTACCCTGGCCACTTGGCGTGGTCGTATCCATTTGGTCCATCGTTGTGCGATCCGTAGAACGGGTCCGGTTCCCATTCTGCATGGTTCCGTTTTGCATGGTCCGGTCAGACTGGGTAGACGAAGAGCCGCTCCGCATAGTTCCACTTTGGGTAGACCCTGTTTGCGACATAGTCCCGGTTGTGGGGCTCTGTCCCGTGTTGCTCTGCGTGTTGTAATTACCCGTGTTTGTATTCTGGCTCTGCGGATAGGTACCGGCTGGTTGGGTACCCTGAGTGCCTGTAGCTGGCTGCGTCTGATACGTACCCGTGTTGGTCGACGTGTTCGTCGAGTTATTGTATGTGCCAGTGCCTGTAGTTCCGGTTGCTGGCGTACCCGTTGTTGAGGGTGTTGTGGGTGTCGTTTGTGCCTGGGCACCAAACGAGAGACCTGCAATGAGCAAAGCCCCTAAAATCATTACCTTTTTCATACGTTTAGCCTTTATGTCTATCGTCTTGATAGTCTAATAGCTGAACGCCCGCTACAGCCGGATGTTAGGTTATATTGAGGGAACGGTCTTCATCTGTTAAAAAAATAAAAACAGGTACTTTGTATTGCATAGTACATAGCTATGTATTATGTTTGTGTCGTTATAGAACGGACATAAACCGATCAGGCTATGAAAGCGGCACTACTTGTTGGCATTATCTGGCTCACCACCAGCATCAGTAGCTATGGCATTGGACGACCCCATAACCTGTTTGCTGCTCGCAAAGCCATTCTTGAACGACGGGCCGCCGCCGCTTCCAATCGGGCTGGTACCCCTTCCGAAACAAAGGCGGCGCGGGGCCTGCGCGACATCAGCCGTTACTCGTATATTTTTTCGCCACGTTTCAGCCAAATGCCCCACGTGCGTGAGTAGGCGTGCACACGCTGCGTAGGCTGGCCGGTGTTATCGACAACCGGGTTTCCCTGATTAACCCACTCGAACAGGCTGCCGTATAGGTTTTGTACATTGGTATAACCCGCCGCTTTCAGTTTCTCCCCTACCTTTTCGCTCCGCACACCCACTGAGCAATAAACCACAATAGGGGCTGTTTTGGGCAAGTCGGCCACGCGTTTCAGGTCAAAATCATCGTAACCAATCCAGCGGGCACCGGGCAGGTGGCTCACGTCAAATTCCTTTCGTTCGCGGGCATCGAGTCGTATAGCCTGCGGCATTCGCTTCAGTTCGTTGCAGGTAACTACCGGCACCGATTCGCTGATGAGCGCGTCGACCATGACGCCGAAGGCCTTGCTGGTAGTTCGTTGGGCCAGCGTAGGCAGGGAAAAGGCGGCCAGGGTCATAAGGAGGGCAATTTTCATCTCGATAGTTTTGTAAAAAGTGTCAGCGTCAACGCGTGCTCTTCGTCGAATTCAACCTGACTTCGACGCTGACGATGCGTAAACTGATAACCCACTTCAACCGTCGCCAGGTTCGATATAGCGTAGCCAACTGCCAGATTGGTACGGTTGATTTCGAACAGGTTGTTTGTACTGGTAGCATAAGGTGGGGCATACAGCAGGGTTTCATTCCATAACTGTCCATAAGCATGCGGACCTATACCCTGCCGCCAGGCCGCCCGCGCCCGAAACCGGCCGATGTCAGCGAGGTCCGGGTTCGTAAACAGCCGGTATTCATAACCCGCCCGCAGCCGCAACGCCGATCTACGGGGCATGTCCAGCGTCCATTCGGCCAGAACGGATGGTCGCCACTCGGCAACGGGCGCCCGCCGCAGGTCCGACGCATTGGCCAGGGCCGGATTGGTGTAAAAATAGGAAACCGGATAAACCGTATACAACCAACGCTTGCTGCGATAGCCAATGCCTATGCGCCCTGCCAGCAGCAGTGGTGAATGAAGCGGATTAAGCAGTCCATAATCTGGATGGCTCTGTCGGCGGTAATACAGATCGGTCAACGCGCTCCAGTGCGTTGTAAATGAATAGGTGGGGGCCAGTCGCAACCAAACAGCCGTATGCGAATAGGTCTGTGCGCAGAGGACGGGTGGTTTACTGAGCAAAAATGAAATAGACAAAAAGCAGGTAAACAGATGTCGCATAGGCCTTATTTTCCAGTAAAGCTATGGTTTAAGCTGTTCAAGGGCTAAATTTAGGGTTCCCGACACCCTACATGAAGCTATTGACTACCGTGAGATTGTACGATTTTACTGACCTATGTGCGTGCTTATGCGGAAACGTATTGTTCTGCTGTGTGCAACCAGCATCCTGCTGATTGCTACCTATTTGACGAGTCTGGGGACAAGCGGGCGCGGTTTTTCACGAAACAATACCAGACATCTGGCTGGCTGGCGTGGCGCATCAATGACTTCCAGCGTTTTAAAAACAGCCCATCGACCCGTCGATGATGGGGGTGAACGCAGTCTCCGGCGGCGGTTGCTCATAGCGTTGCCCAAACCCGTCGATGTGTTGCAAATGCCCCTTGCGGGTGAACAATGGGTGGACAGTGTGTTCCAGACCATGACGCCCGACCAGAAAATAGGGCAGTTTTTTATGGTCGCGGCCTGGTCTAACCACAGCGACAGCCACCGGCAGTACATCGAAACGCTGATTCATAATTACCATATCGGCGGGGTTATCTTCTTTCAGGGCGGCCCCTACCGGCAGGCCGTTCTCACCAACCGCTACCAGTCGATCTCAAAAATTCCGCTCTTCATCGGCATTGACGGTGAATGGGGATTGGGCATGCGCTTGGACAGCACGATGGAATTTCCGAAGCAAATGACGCTGGGAGCCATCCGCGACAATGACTTTATCTACCGCATGGGAGCCGAGATAGGCCGTCAGTGCAGCCGATTGGGCATTCATATCAATTTTGCGCCCGTTTCCGACATCAACAGTAACCCCCAAAACCCGGTGATTGGTAACCGTTCTTTCGGAGAAGGCAAAGAGAACGTAGCGGGGAAAGCATCGGCCTATATGCGCGGGTTGCAGGCGCAGCACATCATTGCTACGGCCAAGCACTTTCCCGGCCACGGCGACGCCAGTGCTGACTCGCACCATACGTTGCCGCTCATTAGCCGGTCGTCAGAGCAACTTCACGACATTGACCTGTATCCCTTCCGCCGCCTCATTGCCGACAGCCTTATGGGCGTAGTGACGGGGCATCTGCATGTGCCGGGCGTAGATAACCAGACCCCCGCTGTAGCGGCCACGCTGTCGGGCAAGATCGTGACGGATTTGTTGCAGAAAGAGCTGGGTTTCAGAGGAATAGTGTTTACGGATGCGCTGAATATGGGTGGCGTGAGCCGGTCGCAACGCTCAGAAGTGGTAAACCTGAAGGCATTGGCGGCGGGTAACGACATCTTGCTCTATCCCGAAAATATACGTGAGGCTACGCGGGTTATTCTGGAGGCTGTTCAGAATGGTACGCTGTCGCAGTCGTTCATTGATGAAAAAGTAAAGAAGATTCTGCGGGCTAAATATTGGTCAGGGCTGAGCCAGTATAAGCCCATTTCGCTAGCCAATCTGGCCCAGGACCTGAGCAGCCCGGAGGCGAAACAGCTCAAGCGCGAACTGTGCGAACAGGCCGTAACGGTGGTCAGCGACGAACGTAAGCTGCTGCCACTGACCATTTTAGACACCAGCCGTATCGTTTCGGTGGCCATTGGTACTGTTCCGGGCAACGTATTTCAGCGAACACTGGCTACACTGGCGCCTGTGCGTCAGATCGTTTCGCCCGAACGGCCACAGGGTGATGCCGAGGTTGATGAACTCCTGGCTTCTGTGGGCGATGCCGGTACGGTGATCGTGAGTTTCCATGGCATGAACCAGTCGGCCTTTCGGCAATACGGCATCAATCAGCCGTCGTTGGCGCTCATAAAACGGTTGAAGGGACAAGGCAAACGGGTGGTAGTAGCGGCGTTTGGGTCGGCCTACAGTCTCAATAAACTGACCGATGCCGATGTTCTTCTGTGTGCTTATCAGGAGTTCGACGAAATGCAGCAGGCCACGGCCAAAGTTTTGTTTGGAAATCTGGCGGCCAAGGGCGCATTGCCCGTATCAACGGGCGATTTTAAGGCTGGACTTGGGTTATCTGCCGACCCTGCCGGGCGGCTGGTGCCGGGCACGCCAGAGAGCGTAGGTATGTGGTCGTCGGAACTGGCTAAGATTGACAAGATGGTTGAACTGGCTGTTCACGACCGGGTAGTGCCGGGTTGCCAGGTGTTGGTAGCCCGCCGGGGTAAGATCGTCTACGACCGAAATTTTGGCGGCCTGACCTACGCCAGTAACGCCGAAAAAGTAACCGATCAGACCCTCTATGACCTGGCGTCGCTGACGAAGGTGCTGGGAACATTGCAGGCAGTTATGGTACTCTACGACCAGAAAAAGATCGACATAACCCAGAAGGCGTCGTTCTACCTGCCCGAACTGCGGGGCAGCAATAAGCAGAATATGCTGATACAGGATTTGCTCTGGCACCAGGCCGGGTTGATCTCCTTTTACCCCACTCTTTGGGACCGCACCCGCACCTCGTCGGGGAGTTTGAACCCGGCTTATTACAGCAACAAGCCCGACAGTGCTCATACGCTGCAGATAGCTCCTACGCTCTGGGCCAGGGCCGCGGTGAAAGACTCGGTTTGGAAGTGGGTAATTCAGTCGCCGCTGTCGCGCAAAGTAGATGCCGATGGTAAGCCTTCGTTTGTTTACAGCGACCTCAGTTTTCTGATGTTGCAGAAGATCGTCGAGCGGGTAAGCAAGCAATCGCTCGACCGGTTTCTAGAGCGGGAAATATACCAGCCGCTGGGGCTTAAATACCTGACATTTACCCCGTTGCAAAAAATGACCAATCCGCATTGTGCCCCCACAGAGCAGGACACCTATTTCCGCAATCAGTTGCTAGTGGGCACCGTCCATGACCAGATGGCGGCGGTGCAGGGAGGTATTTCGGGTCATGCGGGCCTGTTCGGCAATGCGCACGACATCGCCAAACTGCTACAAATGGACCTGCAGCGGGGGGTATATGGCGGTCAGCGAATATTGCAGCCACAGACGCTGCCTTACTTTACCCAGACAATCAGCTCCCGTAGTCACCGGTCGCTGGGGTGGGATAAGCCAAACCCGGAAAGTAACACCAGCAGTTATTTGGCTCCGCAGGCATCGGTCCAATCGTTTGGCCATACGGGCTTCACAGGCAACATGGTGTGGGTTGACCCTGCCGAAGAACTGGTGTTCGTGTTCCTGTCGAACCGCCTTTACCCCACTGGTGGCAACAACGCTATCAACACCACCCGCCTCCGCCGCCGTATTCACGAGGTTATTTACGGGGCCTTGAAAGAGGAAAAGTAGGTTTGGCAGAGACAAGAAACGAGAGGCAAGAAGTAAGACTGCGTTACCCGACAATAGGGACGTGGAAAAATCTTACTTCTTGCCTCTCGTTTCTCGTCTCTTCAAATCCTATTTCAAAAAGCTCTTCAGCCAATTTTCGCAGGCGGCGGGCCAGCCTGACACTGATTCGCCGGGTTTTGTGCGCAGTGCAAATCCGTGACCACCGGTAGGGTAAAGGTGCATTTCGGCGGGTACGTTATTGTTGACACAGGCCTGATAATACAGTATGCTGTTATCTACTGGCACGCCTTTGTCGTCCATGGCGTGTACCAGAAACGTACGCGGCGTTTTGGCCGAAACCTGCTTCTCATTGGAATAAAAATTGAGCAGTGCCGGATCCGCCTTGTCGGCACCCAGCAATTTATCGCGTGAGCCGCCGTGGGCTTTTTCGCCGAAGGTGATCACGGGATATAGCAGAATGGCGAAATCAGGCTTAGCCAGTTCGTCGGCTTTGGGGCCTTTGTCGTAATGCGTAGACAGCGTAGAGGCCAGGTGTCCCCCCGCCGAAAAACCCATTACACCAATCCGGTTGGGATCGATACCGTATTTGCCAGCCTGCTGCCGAATCAGGCGCAGGCCTTGCATGGCATCGGTCAGGGGCACTTCCCGAGGCAGCGTTTGGGTGCGGTCATCCGGGAGACGGTACTTCAGCACAAAGGCAGTTATACCTCTGTCTGTGAACCACTTGGCTATTTCTGTACCTTCATGGCCCGATGCTAAAATAGAGTAGCCACCGCCGGGGCAGATCATCACGGCCGTTTTCGGGGCTACCGAGCTTGTAGCCGTCGGCAGGTAGACCGTTAGCGTGGGCGTCGTTACGTCGCTAATGCGAAGAATGCCCCCCTCTGTTATTGATTTTTCGGTTAACGTGGTTCCTGATTTAGCCAGCGGAATGGCTCCAGTGGGCCAGAGGGGCAGAACAGTTTGAGCCATTACGGCAGAAGTAAGCAGACTGACTAAAAGGGCCAGTCCAGTAGTGAAGCGAGTATGCATAGCTGGGTGCTCATTGACAAATGACCAGCAGATAAGCGACTCGCTCTAAATCTCTACTTCACCATCGGCGGTTGGCGTTCCCGACTTGGTACCCCCGTGAAGAATATCGATTAGCTCCTGCACCCGGTACACGGTCGAGTTGAGCCGGTTGCCCAGCATGATGATGACGTACTCGTCTTTGGGGCTAAACCAGAACATGGTGTTATAGCCTTTCCACCAGCCGGTATGGTAGATGAACTCAGGCTGGTTGAGCGCGTTGAGCTGCATCCGGAAGCCATAGCCGTAGTTACGGGCACCTTTCCGCTCGAAACTACGCGGAATAAACGCTTCGGCCAGGGTTTTTCGCGAGAGCAGGCAATCGCCATTGAGGGCACGATACCAACGGAAAAGGTCTCCTATGGTTGAGTAAACGCCTTTGTCGCCTACTACATCATCGAAGTAATCTTTAGGAATACGCCGGTTCATCTGGTAGCCCGCCGTTCGATTCTGATTGATCGAATCGTTTTTGGTAGTGGCCACATACGTATCGTGCATACCCAAAGGCAGAAAAATCGTGCGGCGCAGGTATTCGTCAAACGGTTGTTTCGTCACCTTCTCCACAATAGCCGCCAGCACCATGTAGTTTGTGTTATTATACACAAATCCCCGTCCCGGTACGTTGTAGCGTTTTGGCGTTGGCGACACCGTGGCGAACCAATGCATAATATCGGCATTGGTAGGCAGGTGCGGGTCCTTGCGGTAGTAGTTTACTTTCATACTATCGTCGAATGAATAGACGTAGTTGGGCAAACCGCTACGATGACTCAGCAAGTCGCGGATGGTAATGTTGTGGTACGGAAAATCCGGAAAAAAATGCTGAATAGAGTCCGTGAATGCCAGTTTATGCGCCTCCTGTAGTTTCAGCACCGCCACTGCCGTAAACGTTTTCGAGAGCGAAGCCAGTTGAAACTTTGACTGCTCGACCAGTGAATCGCGGCAGCTTTTCTCGAAATGCGATAGGCCAAAACAGTGTTTGTAGAGAACAATCCCTTTTTGAGCTACCAGCACGTTGCCGTTTAGGCCACCACGTACTTTCTGCTGCATGATGGCGGCAATCTGCCGGCTTTTCTCGTCGGCCCTGATCGCTTTACGGATTGTTTGCTCTTCCGTTGGCGACAAAATCTGATCATCGGCACAGTTGCGGAGTTCAGCAACGGAACGGTTGGTGGTTTGGGTTGATTGCCCACACGACAAACCAACAACAGTGCTCACAATTACAGTGGCAATAGCTGCCCAACGGCGACACAACAACAGTCTCATCTGCACGAATCCAGTCGCTCAATGCGATCACTAACAGGTTGAAAAGAAAGAGGAGGTTAATAAGCGTAGAGCCTATTGGTTGCAAAAATACCCATCTCTACGGCCTGTTAACGACCAGTGAGCTTAAAATCGCGCTGTAAAAACGAAAATTTAGGGAATAGCCCAGAAAATTATCGGCCCCGGCCCTGAGCCATGACGCGTAAGGTTTGGATGATGATCCACAGATCAAGCACCAGTGAGCGGCGTTCAGGATAGAGCAGGTCGAACCGAAGGCGCTGCACCATTTCGTCGACGGTGGCGGCGTAGCCAAACCGGATCTGACCAATAGAGGTAATGCCAGGCTTTACTTTGAGCAGGTTGTTGTATTCGGGAGCCAGCTCCACAATCTTATCAATGAAATATTGCCGTTCGGGCCGTGGGCCTACCACCGACATATCGCCCCTCAACACGTTGACAAACTGCGGAATTTCGTCGATACGGGTTTGGCGCATAAACCGGCCCCAGGGCGTAATGCGGTTGTCGAGCAATCCCTGCGATAAGGAAGGGCCTGCTTTTTCAGCGTCGACATACATACTCCTGAACTTATAGATCATAAACGGCTTGCCATGACGCCCAACCCGTTCCTGTTTGTAGAGCACTGGACCCGCTGAAGTGGCACGGGTAATTAACGCGACCAGCAGGTACAGCGGCGACCCCAGCAGCAGCACCCCCGCCGAGAAGAGTACATCAAACGAACGCTTTAAAAATGCCACCCGGAAATCGTCCAGCTCTTTGGTCGACAGGTTCAGAACGGGCAAAAAATCGTGGTATTCAACGGAGGCTCCCTTTGTCAGAAACCCCCTGAAATCAACTAATAGCTTGATCTGAAAGTCGAGCCGTTCGGACTGATCAACAAGCTGTTTCAACTGAATATTGTCGATATAGGGCAGGCAGCAGTATACGCAGTCAATGCCTTCACGCTTCACAAACGCCGCCAGCTGGGTGTAGTCGCCCGCTAACTGACCCGCGTTTTCGGGGGTAGACCAATCAAAATAGCCTTGAAAATGGAAACCCATTTCGGGGTGGACATCGTAAAAGCGTGTAATGGTCTGAGCCAGCTTACCGTAGCCTACGACCACAAACCGGCGGCTGTTGTAGCCTCGTGCCCGGTATGCCTGCAAAAACAGCAAACCGCCAAGCCGGAATACGCCAGCTGCAATCAGGAAAAGAAAGTAGGTAACGAGTAGCTGAGTTCGGGAGAAGAACACCTCCTGGAAAAACATCCAGAACAAGGCAATAACGGCCATATGGATGGCTGTCAGCATCAGCAGCTTACTTAGCAACGGCCCGGCTTTAAACAACTGGCGCGGGAATACATAGGGCTGAGTAAGCAGGATAATAGCGGCCCAAACAACGTTAAATGCAATCCAAAGCGATTGATACGGCGGCTGGGCAATGTCGTCGATAGTGCCGAAAACCCAGCCGTAGGCACCCACAAAGGATGCATTCAGGCACACGAAATCAAAGAAAACGTGCAACGGGAATAGCAGTATGGAATAACGATGCTTCATAAAGGAACCCGACAAGCTACTGGTAACTGAAAGATACGCCCTTCCGATAACATAAAGTCAACAGTTTAGGCAACGGAAAACGATGCGATCAGCACAAAGGTAGTAGCAAGCTAATGAAAATAAGGCAAGGATTTGAGTAGTCGGTTTTTAAGTAGACGCTACTTAGCCCATTGCCGACGAAGCCCTATGTATAAGCCAAACGAATCTGAATATAGTCCACCGCTATCATAGGCAACCCGTCCGATAATTTCAGTACCATCAAAAAATTGGCCAAAGCCACCTTCGGCATGAATAGTCGTAGAAAGTTGCCCGAATAACGACACCTGCGAAACCGGGGTCCGGTAGGGGGTATCGTAGGTGCCCAGGTTACGGCTTACAGATAACTTTGTTTGATAAGACAACCCTTTTGGCAGTAGGTTTCCACGCCAGGGCAATGTACCTGCCGCGGCCAGATGCCAGGCATACACCCGGTTGTTGTTGGTAAAGCCGCCAAACGAGGTATTGCCCAAGCGGTCGTAATAGGGGTTGATAAAGGGGGTGCCAACAGTGAGGCGCTGGTAAGCCCACCCGTCCCGAAACTGGGCGTTGTTGAAATAATTGACCCGCCCACGCCGTTGCGGATCGTCGATCACGAATTCTGATCCACCCTGATTGGCTGTGTTCAGAAATTCAATTAATACTGTTCGCACCAGGGCATCTGGATTATTGCTGCGCAACCGAATACCGTTCAATCCATCGGCAATGCTGGTGAGGTAGAAGAGCGCCCCTGAATCATAGGGGTTCTGCCGGTAAATGAACAGCGAATGTCGCCGCAGGTCAATTTCCAGCGCCAGGTCAACTGAGCCTAAATGGTTTCCGATTCGATTGGTCAGGTCAAAGTCAGTGATGCCCGGCGAAGGAGTAAAAATAGATTGGCTACCCGTGCGTAGCCCCGAAACGACCAGCAGGTAATCCTGAAAACTGGATGGCAGTTGTTCAGATTTAATAACCCCCAGGTTGGCCAGTTCCGGACTCTTACCCCCCCAGACTACGTCGTGGTTAATACCGCCGTAGGCCCGAAAGGTGCTCTGTTCCTTACCAAGCCTGAAAAAAAGTGATTTCTGGTGCAGAAATGCATGACGAACGTAGGTGCCGCTGCCCAGCCAGCCATGAGCAAACGTACCCATAACCGACAACCAGCCTTTGGTGAACTTAATCGGCGTGAATCGGGGAATACTGATCTGTATCTTGGGAACAGGCAGAGCATTGCCCGACCAGGTGTAGGAACCTGATGTCAGCAAGGTATCAACCAGCCCGAAAATTTCCCGGCGACGACCAACGTAAGCTTCAAAAATGCCCAACCTTGCCTTGACGTAAGCCTGCTGCAAAATCACCGGCGACGATGGCGGCAGGTAGCCGTTGTAGTTGGCACCATTGGCAATTACATCAAGCCCGTAGCCTACGTCAAATCTCTGCCGGGTGGTGTCGTACTCGCTGGACAGACCCACACGGAGTGTAGCAGAAGGTGTATAATAAGGAACCGACCCGTACTGATTGGCACGCAACCAGAAAGGTGTTTGCCCCGATGTAGAAAAATAGGTGCCTGCCTCGACCTGATACTGATTCGGTGACCGAATCACCGACGACTGAGCGCACAGTTGAATGGAACCTAGGCAAAAACTACTGACTGTGAAGAGGTTGAGCCAACTACGCATCGTAACCGGTTTGCGGTAAATAAGTGGAATATACCTTAACTATGCCGCCAAAGATAGCCGCAAAAAGGCCGAAGCCACCCCGTTGGAGGTGGCTTCGGCCTTTTAACGACGTAATGGACGTTTTTCGTCCCTACTATTTATTTACGGGTGCCTGCAGCGGCTCCCCGACGAATTTGTTGCTTGATGCGCTTATTCTCAAGACGCAACGCCTGCGTTTCTTTCTTCAGTTCGATCATGTAGAGAGTCAACTCCTCAATTTTTTCCAGCAGTTTAGCGTCCATCTTACCCACATCGACACCATCACGTACCACTTCTTCGGCAGAAGGCACGCCTGGCAGGTGACCATGCGCATTGATGTGTTGCTCTACCTGCGCCAGCGAACGGAGATTGTAGGTTTTGTCAAACACCTTATCACTCCAGTCGGCGGTGTTGGCTACGGCTACTTTCACTTTTTCGGTCAGGATCCCTTCGCTCACATACAGGCGGTAGCCCGCCGGCGTCTTGCTCACCCCAGGACCGATCACCACCCCACCGGCGTTATTGTTGGTCAGGTTATCGCCACTTACCGACCAGTTGGCATCGGCCCCCTCTGCCCCCAGCCGCGCACCAGTGGTGCTACCCAGTACTACATCCCCTTGGGCATTCACCGTCAGAAAACGGGTGGCCGTGGCAATGGTGCCAGGGCTGGCCGTAGTCAAGTTTTTCAACCGCAGACCGCTGGTGCCCGCCGCGGCGCTAACAATTTCAAGTTTGTTGCCGGGAGCCGTCGTGCCAATGCCCACGTTGGCGTTGTTGCCTAAAATTACTGAGTTGGCTTGGGTCACTTTTGCGCCAACACCTATCGTCACTACATTGTCTAACTGTACGGTGCTGAAGGATTGAGGCACCCCCGAGTCTTTACCCAAAAAGACACTGTTGGAGGTATTGGTAGCAAAAGATCCCGCTACTTGTCCTATAGCTACGTTATTAGTGGAAGCTCCTTGGAAATTAAGGCCTGCATACTGGCCAATGGCGACATTGTTAGACGTGTTGCCATATAGGCCTGCTCCATCGCCTATAAAGATGTTGCCGCTACCAGTGGTGTTAGAATTACCCGCGGCGTTGCCCATCATGAAGTTGCCACTGCCAGTAGAATTATTAGAACCGGCTGTGGCGCCAAGAAATAGGTTATTGATCCCTGTTGTGTTACTGGATCCTGCCCGTTGTCCAATGAACGTATTGTTAGTGCCAGTGTTAATTAAACCTGCATTGTAGCCAATTAACGTATTAGCACTACCGCCTACGTTAGCATAACCAGCCCGATAACCTATAAATACGTTCTCTAACCCGTTTTGGTTGACCCAGCCTGACTTAGACCCAATAAACGTGTTGCCATCAACGGTGTTGCTCATACCAGCTGAATCACCCATCATGACATTGTACTTGCCAGTCTGATTGTTCATACCAGCCCGTGTCCCGATGACCGTATTTGCCAGACCGCTCGTGTTACCAGAACCAGCTAGCGAACCGATGGCTACGTTACTTACACCATTTGTGTTTGCGGCTCCCGCATCAGCTCCCACAAAGGCGTTATCAGAACCGTTTATGTTAGCATAGCCCGACCCGGAGCCCAAGAAGGTGTTGTTTTTGCCTGTAGTGTTAGCGAAGCCAGCGCGGTATCCTAGGATGGAATTATTAAAACCATTACCATTGGCTGTGCCAGCTCCTGACCCAACAAAAGTGTTGTTATTGCCGTCAACGTTGCTTGAGCCAGCCGAATAACCAATAAATGAATTACCCTGGCCGGAGGTGTTAACCGTACCAGCACTGGCCCCAACAAATACGTTTTGCGTACCGGCCATATTCTGGGCTCCGGTGCCGCGGCCAATAAATAAGTTGCTGGCACCGCTCATGTTCAGGTTGCCAGCGCCAACACCCACCAGGGTATTATCAGCGCCTGGCGTAGCCGACGAGGGTGCGGTAGATACGTAATTGGTCTGTGCCCAGCCAGAAGCGGCTATTAAACAGCTTAGTGTAGTGTAGAGTATACGTTGCATAGAGTTTGATGTACAGGTCAAAGCCAAATGTAGTGTAAGGTTTAGATGTATAACCATAAAAGTACTTTTTTATCTAATTGCTTGATTAAAAGGGGTGTTGTTTTTGAAAAATCTAAAGTACAGATTAATAAAAAACTCCAACCAGATACCACAGCACATTGATTGTCAATTACTTGGCTATCCGGAAGAGTTAGATATATTGCCAATAGAAGGGCTCAACTTGAATTAACGCTTAATTTTGAGCGCTCAACCCGTTCATGGCATCGTTTGAAACCTGTTGTCTCCATTATCATGCCTGCTTACAACGCGGCCACCACTTTGTCGGCCGCGATTGATTCTGTGCAGAGGCAAACTGGTTTAGCCTGGGAATTGCTGGTTATTGATGGCGGCAGTACAGATAATACGACAGCCATAATTGATCAGTTAGCTGGCGAACCAAACATCCGTTGTTTCTCAGAACCCGATCTAGGCATCTATGACGCCATGAATAAGGGAATAAACCGTGCCAAGGGCGACTGGTTGTACTTTTTAGGTGCTGATGATCAGTTAATGCCACAGGCACTGACAACCGCAGCAAAAAATTTTACTTCTGCTTACAAGGTTGTCTTTGGTGATGTTCAGTTTGAGAATGGGTACCGTATGCAGTCATACCTAGGACCCAGAACCTGGCTACAGAACACACTTCACCATCAGGCGGCTTTTTATCACCGATCAATTTTCGACGATTTCCGCTATGACCTGTCGCTGCAGTTACTGGCCGACTACGAACTAAACTTACTGGTTTATCAGCATCAATGGCCTGTTTATTACACAGGGCAACTGGTGGCGATGTGTCATTCGGGCGGAGCCAGCAGCAACTGGACAAAATCGCTGAAAGAAACCAACATCGTTAGAAAGCGCTTTCTGAAACAAGGATGGAAACAGGCTTTGTTGTCTACAGCTTTGTTCCTGTATTATGGTCAGAAACGGTTACGACGCAAATTGTATGGTCATAAAATCTGACGCGAGTTGTAGTAGTTTATTGGTTAGGGTATGAATGGAAACGTGAGCGTTTGTATGGCTACTTACAACGGAGCCATGTACGTAAAAGAGCAGATTGATTCTATTCTGAGTCAGTTAGCAGTAGACGATGAATTGCTCATCTCAGACGATGCGTCGACAGACGACACAGTACAGATCATTGCCGATATACAAGACTCGCGTATCCGCTTTCTGGGTAGTCAGCATTTTGGTTCGCCTGTGCTAAATTTTGAACGGGTTCTTCGTGAGGCAAGGGGTCAATACATTTTTCTGGCAGATCAGGATGACGTTTGGGCACCCAATAAAGTAGTTCGGATGCTTGAAGAGCTTCAATCGGCTGATCTGGTTGTCAGTGATTGTACGTTCATCGATGGGGCCGGCAAAGTCATTGGAGAGTCTTATTTCAAGGCTTACAAATCGGGGGAGGGCGTTCTCAAAAACTTTGTCAAGAACACGTATTTAGGTAACTGCATAGCCTTCAGACAATCAGTTTTGTTCAAGAGCTTGCCTTTTCCCCCCTCTCTTTACAAGGCCAGCAAATTCGCGCTGTACCATGATGTATGGATTGGCATGGTAGCCAATATATGGTTTCGGGTTCGTTTCATTCCGGATAAGCTATCAGCGTATCGCCGTCACTCGGCCAATGCCAGTCCTACTGAAATGAACGCTAAAAGTCCCAACAGTTTCATCAAAAAAATCAAGTCAAGGTACCTGCTGGCTACCGGGCTTGTGGGCAGGCTATTGCGTTTTTCCTGACTTCATTCTTATTGTCAACAATGCGCATTCTCTTATACAGTATCAGCTACCCACCTGAAGTAGCTGGATCAGGTCGTTTCAATGGCGAATTAGTTAAATGGCTTGCTGAACATGGTCACGAAGTAGATGTTATCACGGCTCACCCATACTACCCCGAATGGAAAGTAAGAGCTGATTACCGGGGGAGAGGCTGGTTTGTAGAAAAAGAAGGAACATTAGCCGTATATCGAACGCCGCTATATGTACCCGAGCGTGTAACCGGCACAACCCGAATTATCCATGAATTATCGTTCGCTCTTAATTCGCTGGTGCATTGGGGGAGGCTATTGTTTAAACGATACGATGTATTAATAGGTGTTTGCCCTCCTTTGCAGGCTGGTTTGGTGCCTTATATGTTTAGTCGCCTGAAACGAACACCATTTGTCTTTCACATTCAGGATTTACAGGTTGATACTGCCCGCAATCTAGGCATGATCAAAAATGAATTTCTGCTCAATTTTCTGGATGGAATTGAGCGATATCTGTTGCGTAAAGCCGACAGGGTGTCGAGTATCAGTGAAGGTATGAAGCGCAATATTTTGTCAAAAGGCACACTACCTGATCGGTATCGCATGATTGAAAACTGGGTCGATATTGATACGTTTCAACCCTTATCGCAGGACCAGTCGCTGCGTGCCGAATTCGGCATTTCAGCAACAGACCGTGTTGCTCTTTATGCGGGTAACATTGGTGAAAAACAAGGGTTGGAGGTGTTAATTGACGTTGCTGTTTTGTTGCGACATCATCCTGACATCAAGATTGTTGTTATTGGCGAAGGCGCTGCCCGCGAACGTCTACAGGAAGCTGCCCGGCAACAATCGCTCAGTAACCTGATGTTCTTTCCTATTCTGCCTTTTGAACAGGTTCCCCGTGCCTTAGCGATGGCAGATGTGCATTTGGTTATACAAAGGCGAGCCACTTCTGATCTGGTTATGCCATCTAAACTGGCTAACATAATGGCCGTAGGGGGCGCATCTATCGTTTCATCAGATAAAGGCACATCACTTAGTGATATTATTGTAGCGAGTCAGGTAGGTTGGGTAGTGGAACCAGAACAAGCCAGTGTACTGGCAGACACAATTGTTTCGGCTATCAGTTCTCCTTTATTAAAACAATATCGACTCAATGCTCGAAAATACGCGGAGGAACATTTAAGTAAACGAACTGTACTTCCTCGTTTTGAAGCAATGCTAGTCGAGCTTGTCAATAAGCATACCAAGACGAATGGCTAATATGTGTTTTTATTCGTTGTTTACCGGCCAACATAACGATAATTAAAGCGTCGGTCGGGTGCACTATCACCATTCAGGAAAAACTCATTAATGGTGTTCCATTGTTGAATATTATCTGCCCAGTGAAAATCAAATGATGGCACAGGTTTCGAACTAATTAAACTCTTGGTAATTCTTACTTCTACTTTGTTTCCGGTGGCCTGGTAGACTGCTTCCCCTATTGGTTGCCAGTTCCCTTTAACCCAGTGATGGACACTCGTTTTACCGTTGAGTTTTACTTGTTTGTTGATTACTACATCATAGCCCTGCCATCCTGTTTTTTTGGACTGATCACTATCGATAAAAAGTAGCATCCAGTTTTTGCCCGCCGATGTTGTAAGAGGGCCTGCGGTTTCAGCAACTACATAAACGAAGTTTTTATCATATGTAATACGTGATGTTATAATATCATTACGACCTGTTTTGTTAATTAACCGAATCTTTTTATTGTACCCGAACCAGTTACGATTGGCAATGTCTCCCCTGGGATCAGCAAAAATGGGCTTCACTGTTTCCCATTCGGCAAATTTACCGTCTATAACTATCGTTCTGGCAGGTGTAGCTTCTTCTGGGGCGTTGAGCCCTTTAAATCGACGTATATTGGCCACTAACTGATAATAATAATTATCTGAGTAACCACCTTTCATTGGCTCAATGTCCCGGTTAAATTCCTCGTTATATAAGTCCTGAAAGAAAGTCTCGCCCTGACGTAATTTGTGATCAATAAAGGTTTTAAAAACCTGGTTTCTGTCATTGGTGTCTGCTACAAACCGTTGCGCGATCCATTCATTCCAGCCAGTAACAAAAACGACTGACGGATTTACGGTTAGCGCACGTTTCCATTGTTCGGCAAAATGTCCTCCTTCGGCTGTGGCTGAGGTTGTAAAATAACGGTTCAGTCTCCCTCCCCGGCTATTAACATTGCTTTTTCCAACACCAAACACAGGATGGCTGGCAACGGCTACTGGAATTTCTTCTGGTTTGTTTGGGTCATCTACCCAACCATAATCTTGTGGAGTGGTATCAAGCCATTGCCAGTGACCGGGCTGTGACTTGGCATCAGTAAACTGCCAGCTGTAACGCCAGGTAAAAAAACTGCGTTGTGTGGGGTCACTAACCTCTTCCTGTTTACCCAGTACGAGTGGTTTGCCCTGCCAGCGAAACCACAAATCAGCATACAGGTTTTTTGCATATATGGCATTGTACAAATCGGCTAAGGTCTCCTTGGTTTTACTGTTCATGACAAAACAGATGTAAGGTGTATGTTGACCCTGCCTGCGCATCTCCATCGAAATTCCACACAGCTTTTTCACTGTGTTTATATACGTAGATCCATTGGTGACATCCATAAATAGAATATCAACACCGGCGTTCGTCAGCATCTGAAGATGGCGCCGGATCAACCAGGGGTCATCCGCTCGGTAATACCCCGCTTCTGGTTCTCCCCACCAATGAAAAGTACCCGCTGGGCCATAGGCCGGTTTGGTTGGGTTGGCCTTCAATAGTTTGGATATATCGTATATACTGCTTTGGTATTCCCCGTGCCACAGAAAATAGAATATGCCTACATACTTGCTATTACGGGCCGGACCCGCTTCAGACCGGTTGGGCAACGATCGGCCAAGGGCATCTGTAGCAACCCAATTGGTGTTCCCTATTGGTTGAGCAGGTGAATTTTCCGAACGCTGATAAGTGTGCCCCGCGATGTTTGGTTCATACATGCTGAAAACAGAGCATGTGAACAACGCACCGAACGTAAGACATGTAGCAAAAAAGAAGCGCATAGTAAGGTAGTTAATGATACGCTCTGTGGGTAAACTGTCTGAAGGCAGCTACAGGATTTACCGGAAAACAACTGAATCGTTTGCCAGGAAATCAGCCTGTAACTCCGCTTTTCCATTGTAGGTAATCGGATCATTAACGCTTGTACCCATTATACGTGGCGTAAGTATAACGGACCCTATGCCGTTCACAAAAGTCACATCAATGGCTACACCAATGACATCAACGTAGGCTGGATTGGTTGAGGTACGATCCAGAATAATAGTAGTGACAGAAGTAGGGCTGAACTGACCGTTGTAATTCTGAGTAACTAGCAACTGGGCCTGAAATGCCAGCGTGGCAGATGCCTGTGTTCCATATGAACCCGCCTTGATTACGCCGTCAACCCATATCCTGTAGCTACCCCCGTTTGTATTATTAATTGTGGCTGCACTAGCTAACGCGAAACGCAAAATAGCCGTTGTTGCCCCGGTGGGAGTTTGGCCAACGTTAATTAGATTATTAAACAGTTGCCTGTTGAGGCCGGCCTTCTTCTCGAAAGGCTGGTCTGTGTTGAATACTACGTTCTCAGCACGCCGAAGCAAATTGGCAGAAATTACGTTTCTGTTATCTGTTATATCGGTGCAGGTTATAGTTGAATTAGTGAGGATACCATTGGCCTGCTGAGTGCCACCGCCTACAGGGGCATGGTAGAGCACTATTCGGTTACGTTCACCCGGATTAGGTAGGCTAACCTGAAGATTTAACCCCTTCACGCTACAGTCTGTAAAGTCCATTAGTTCAGTGGCTGGAGCAGAGTTGTTAGCAATAGCTACCTTGATTTCGTTACCGTCAAAACCACCAAGTGTCGCTTTTAAGATCCGTGAGAACGATTCAATCGTTGCATGAATTTTTAAGTTAGTCGTATAGCGTACGCAGAGAATGGCCGTTTCATTCGTACCAGCACTAGCTGATATTCTGCTGAGAAAGCCCTGGAAATAAATACTGTTTGTGCCAACCAGTACCATGGCGGGCTGACGCTTCTCGTAGTTTTGCAATGATGTACCCGTAATATTTACGACACCCATTGAACCAGTACCACTCGCCAGAGTCTGAAATGGACTCGACGCCGTAAAGTTTGTCCCAGTCTCAGAAAAGCTGCGGTTATTAGAAAAAGCCACCGATGTGTTGGCCCGGACCAAACAGTCGCGTGTGTAGAATTCTTCGCTTCGAATGTTTAAGATACCAATTGATCCGAAGCCTCCATTCGCCGCCGGTGTGTCATTCATCTCGAAGTAACAATTGCGGATACCGCAGTTCAAACCACCATTGCTTGTTAAAGCAAACAATGTTCCGATTGTAGACCGACTATTTCTGTCGGAGGTAAGAAAGGAAAAATTCTCGCAACCGGAGAGCGACGAACCACTAAAGTCAAAAATAACGCCCCCAGTACTGCCAATAATGTTGGTATTCAGATAGGAACCGCCATCGCCAACCATCCAAAGACCGTTGGTATTGGTTAAGTCAAGAGCCCCCGTCACGTAATAATAGCCCGCCGGGAAGTAGATTGTCACTCGATATCGTACTGCTGCGTTACCGGTAATAGTTAGGTTTTTGGCGTAGTCGATAGCTCGCTGGATAGCGGCCCGGTCATCTGTAGAGCCGTCTCCAGTGGCTAAAAACGGAGCGTCCTTAACATTAATCATAAAGAAAGTTGGATCTGTGTAGTGGTTGTATTGGTTTTAACTGGGTCTGACAGGAAAGGTTAAAATAACCAGCATGGGACCTGGCTAGACCTTTGGTGTGTTGAACTGAAGACGACGGAAAACAATCTTACCGTTCTGGATAAAGCAAACCAGTACATATATAGGTAGCACAAGCAGTACTGTATCAAAAGCCTGTGTGATGAACAATTTTAAATCAACTAAAATAGCGGCAGAGAACTGATAGATAGTGCTGAGAAACACGAGCAGAAAGGCCGAACTCGACTGTAACGAGAAATAAATAGATCTAAACCAGGAAGCCAGACAGCCTAGTAGGAAACTATAGAAGAATGCGCCGTAATACCCAAAAAAAACCTGGCCTTCCGTATAAAATGAGGAATTAGGCCCCACAATAACATCCATACTAACGCCTGGGGGTAGCGTGTTCTCGACCATGATATTCCCGAAAGCCTCCTGATAAGGCGCCAACCGCAGGAACCCCAATATAGGATTGATGATATAGGAGGGAAAATCGGTCCAGGAGTAGCGGGCGAAGTAGTCTACGTTGGCTGGAGCATAGAAAAACAAAAGGCCGTCGGCGCCGTAGAGCAATCGTCGAACAAAAGCGAGCAGTACGGCCTCTGAGTTATCGTTCTCGCGGGCGAGAACCGTGAAAAAAATGCCGAAAATGGCTACTGCTGCCAGTGGAGTGTACTTTTTTATCTGATTTCTGAGCTTTTTGTGTTGGTTGAAGACTGGATGATAGATGAATAATGCGGCCATGACGGCATACCGCAGCAGTGCTCCCTTTGACCCTTCAAGCGCGGTGAGGCCAATGATTACAAACAGCAGAATTAGATCCTGACGCTTCTTTTTGAGCAGAAAGAGAAATAGTAACCCGGCAGAGGCCACACCACCTACAGCCCAGTTGATTTTGCGAAAGATCCCGAACCCTTCCTGAAAATTGGCCACCTTGGCTTCGGTTGGTGCGTCAGAGAGCAGTGCAAATCCTTTAGTACGCAGGATGATCAAATTTGATATAAAGTAGATGCAGAAGAGCACATAACAGCTGTAGCGCAACAGCGTCACATCAGTAAAATGTATACCTTCTGAGGGTGCCTGAATGGCCGGATTGCCAGTGCGTCGTTGTACCAGAGCAAAACCTGCCCAGACAAAAAATTGGCATAAAAAGTAGTGAGCGATGTTGCGCGGCTCTTCCACTACCTCAATCACCAGCACGCTGGCAAATGTAGTGGTGACTAAAAAAATGAAAAGAGGGTCTGCTACTGAAAATATATAGCGTCGATAAAGCAACCAGAAGGTCAGCCCCAGTAAGGCTGAATACGCTATAATTTCAGGTAAAATATCGGCACTGACTAGCATAGACAAAGATAAGTTCACATACTAAGCTTCCCTAGCTTTCCCCGCCACGCATCGCGCAAGCCCCGCCACAGCAGGCTAATCCTTTGCCCTTTCTTGTTTTCAAATAGAAGGGCCTTCAACCACTCTTTGCTAATCAGAATTGCCGCTTGCGTTCGAAAAGCAGGATACAAGCGGGCCAATGCCCAGCCGTTTCTGGCAATATAATAGCCTCGCAATGGTGCGTGTGATATAAATTGACGTTTCCCTAAACCAGTGGCTTTGTGTTCACCTAGCTGGTGTTGCAACAAAATACCTGGTAGCTCAATTACTTTAAAACCTGCTTGGTTTAACCTCAGGCCGTATTCGTGATCAATATGATCAATAAAAAAATCGTCGCGGAAAGGCCCCGCCAGCTTGTAAGCGGATAGGCTAAGCAGGTTTCCAGAAGTCATCGTAAAGGCAACCGCTCTACTGGCAACTACGTGTTTGGGGGGAGTATGAACCCCCGTTACTATACCTATTCGTGCAGCGTCAGGCGTATCAGTCACGAACCTGATCATTGTCGCTAAGGCATGACGAGGCAAAGCAGTATCGTCGTCCATGGTGAGCAAATAATCAAATCCATCTGCAAGAGCCTGCCTGGCGGCTCGATTCAAAGCTGCACCCACGCCCAAATTACCTTCATTGGATAGGTATTGCACTGTTGGCCACTGGATTAGTTGTGTGATCAGCGCCTGATCGGGTTTCTCCGAATTATCGATCAAATAAACCCGCTCAACCTGATCCTGATATGTCGCCAATGCATCGGCGCAGCTGGGCAGACTGTTATAAAGCGTGACACAGGCTGCTATTCGCATCTGTTTTGGTGAATTAACCATGTGTATCAAGTACAGACTGATAAACAGCCAACGTCTGGTCAACGGCCTTTGTCCATGAAAATGCCTGAAGCCGTTGATACCCTTTTTCAACCAGCTCTGTTTGCAGCGCCTGATCTGCCAACAAAGTGCTGATCACCAGCGCCATATCTTGAGGATCAGTTGGGTCCATATAAACAGCAGCTGTCTGGGCAACTTCTGGCAATGAAGACGTTCGGCTAAGTATGCATGGGCAGCCGCAAGAGAATGCTTCCAGAATTGGAATTCCAAAGCCTTCGTACAGGGAGGGAAAGACAAAGGCCG
Source organism: Fibrella rubiginis (assembly GCF_017353185.1). Taxonomy (GTDB): domain Bacteria; phylum Bacteroidota; class Bacteroidia; order Cytophagales; family Spirosomataceae; genus Fibrella; species Fibrella rubiginis. The sequence goes on from NZ_JAFMYV010000007.1 coordinate 258,754, forward strand.
AGGCTGCCGCATATAAACTAGCCAGCACGTCGTCTGTATGAAAAGCTTGCTGCTTCACTCGGGTGATCAAGCCAAGTTCCTTTATTTGCTGCAGTTCTCTGTCAGTGAAAGCACCCCCACCTGCACAAATTAGATTCAGGTTTGAGTGGTTTTTAAGTAAAGAAATCGCTACCAACAGGCCCCCAAAATTTCTATAATGACCTCTACTCCCTACAAAAAGCAAATAAGGTTCATGAGATGGTGCCAAGGTTTTATTATGCAACGTAGGTAAAGAGCTAGCATGATGTATTACATGGACACGAGCGGCATCAACCCCAAGTAAAGTAATGATATCGTGTTTTGTATATTCTGAAACAGTAATAATAGCTGCCGCTTTCTGGGCAAGGATATGTTTACCTTCAATGTAATGATCTAATTGTAATTCAGCAAATTGACTATGCAGACGTTCATGAATCATATCATGAATAGTGATCACAAAAGGTCTATGGTCAATTTCTTTTAAAAAATAAGGATCGTAATAAGTAGCATGGAGTAGATCAAAATTACCTCGTCGGATGATTTGTCGACTATAGCGCTGATTGGCAATATATAACAACCGCCCACGACCTTTGAATTTAGCACTCAACAGTGGTAGTGGCTTGTCGATATAATTGTTATCAGACCAGCGAATGGCTAATGAAGCTTGATTGCAGCCAGTGGCATTAATACCATTAATTAATCTATCAAAATAACGAGATATACCCCCATAAGACTGGATAGAGAAGGTTTGGTGGTCAAAAAGTATCTTCACCGGGCATCATTAGACTTAATAAATGAATTTGAATCTTCTTTTCTATTTCGTAAACGGGCAAAGTCACTATTTAGTAGAGAAGGCTGACGGTTTCGGGTAACCTGATTATAAAGCTGTGAACCCCGCCAGTTAGTTAACCCATTAAACCATTTGCCATTAACTGGTTGTTCGCTTAGCAAATGCATGTTATTTTGACCATGCACATAATGTAAGTTTTGTTGTTCAGCTATAACATGCAATGATTTGGCAGTATAGAAGGATATATGTTGTCCTGTTTCAGGCAAAACATACCACCAGGTGTCGAGTTTAGGGACCCAATTAAGAGGCTGCAACTCAGTAGAAAATAATATATTACGACTATAACTCAACATAAGCGCAAAGTCATTTTTAGGTTCTACCAAATGCTCAAAAACCTCGAAAGCGGTCAAAAGTGTATAAGGTAGCTGACCATCGACTGGATGTGACGCTTCAAACGTCTGTGCGAACAAGTTCTCGCAATGCATATCATAGCGCTCAAAATTGAATCCGCGGTCACGCATCATCCGGACTAACATTCCGTAACCTCCGCCATAATCAACAAACCGTCCTTTTACATCGAACCACTTAGCTATAACAGACTGAACAATACCAGCTGAGACCTCATTGCGCTGAATAAGACCAATGTCCAGACTGGCTATGGCGCTAGAATAAGCTTCATCTAACCAATAGGGCTCTTCTGTCTGAATAAATTGACAGGCATTGCATTGATAATACACTACACTGTACTTACCAAGCAACTGAGCCTCCATGCAGGGAGTGCTATTAGCACCACATACTTTACAAACCATGTAACTACCGATTTTTTACAAAGGTAACCTTCTTTTCACCTTTTCTACCCAAATAGCCAGCCTGGAGGGCCGTCTATAAAGGGTGCGAAAAAGCCATTCTGTGGCCTCTAATTGTTCACAAACGCTGTTCGGATGACGAATATCTGTTAGCGAGGTGGTAGGAATTGCAGAGAACTCGGTAATAAATTTAGTATGAGTCGCTTCAGCGTCAAAGCCAATATTAGTAATAAGATTGACGGCAGGTAAAACGCACAACCCACCTGCTGCCCATATACTGTATACCCATTGGTAATCCCAAGTATCTATCTTATTAGCATAGACTTTATCAAATACCTGCCGCCAGTATACTCTCGATGATTTGTCGGTCACTTGCTGAGCGAGTAATGTATCACGTCGGGCTGGATAGGTATTCATGCCCAAGTCATACTGCTGCCAAGCTCGTCGCCAAGAGGCCCAACCCCAGACATGGCACACCTTGGTGAAGAGATATGATTTGTTCCCCCACCAATGTCCGGTAGCCAAATTTGCCCCATTAATATGCATAACACGATTATCGTTAGCATACCGTGATAGCAGATCAGCACAGAAAGTGAAAAAAGTAGGGTCGGGCAGGCAGTCATCCTCTAAGACAATGCCTGCTTCAACTTCACTAAAAAACCAGTCAATTGCCTCACTAACAGCTTGTTTGCATCCTCTATTTTCGGTTCTAAACAGGGTGTGCACCTGACATGGCCAATCTATACTGCTGGCTATCGACTGACACTGCCATACAAGATCAGCTTCGGCGGGCTTATTGGCTCTTGGGCCATCAACTGCCAGAAATAGTGCCGTGGGCCTTACTGCTCTAATTCGCTCGAATACTCGCCTGGCGTGGTCCGGACGGTTAAACATGATAAGCAGTATAGGCGTATGCTGGGCAATCATAAGAGTGGTACTAATGCAATCCTATTCTAAAAACGTTCGTTTTACTCTATTATTAAGCCATTTGGGTATGAACAACAGGGCGTTAGTCTGAAGGATAAAGACCTCTTTTGTGCGTCGATAAAAACCGTTGGTTAAATAAGATGCAACCATTTGAGCAAGTAAAGTAGCAATAGATGCCCCTAAGGCCCCGTAGTGTGGAATCAATAAGATATTCAGGGAAACATTAATTAATACGCCTGCAACAGTACGCCATAGTAAAAATGTTTGGAGATTTTCAACCACATACCAATTATTAGAACCTACGCCTAGAAAAACAAAAATACCTGTCCAAATATGAATAGCTAGAATATTCCCTACACCTACATATTGAGCACCATAAAGAAGCTGAGAGATCGGTTCTGCCGCGATATTGAAAGCCAAACCAATACTGATACCAATTGCTACTAGTAGGTTTAACAAATACTGATAGCGCTGCAAATAGGCCGAATAGTTTTGAGATCGTAGAATGATAATACCGGGATAAAACGAAGCAGTAAGTGCACCTGCAACAAAATACCAAGCCTCAGAAATACGCAAAGCAGCACTATATTTTCCAAGCTCAGCACTGTTCGCTAGGTACTTTATCATAACTTGGTCGAGCCGCATATAGATAAAAATGAAAAATTCGGCAACCATCAGCGGCCATGCCATCCGTAACAACCGGTAGGCAGTGCTTTTATGAAAAGACCATTGTAGAAACGGCAATCGTCTTTGCTTAAAAAAAAGCAGATAGATAGTCACATAACTTGTTGCCAATTCAACGACCATAACTAACACAAAGAAGGTTAACCCTAATCCATGAGTGAGACCATATAATCTAGCCAGCGTTGCCAAAACAAACGCAATCACCTTCGGAATGATAGAATACTGTACTCGCCGGATGCTCTGAAAATAAATATCAACCGCGTCGAAACCCTGAAAAAGCAAGCCTGAGGCAGAAATGGTAATTAAAACAAAAAGTTGGGATAGATGACTATGGATATAATAATTAGTTACCAAAATAATTCCGAAGGCTATTATACCAGCAAACATTTTCAATGCTACTGACGTCAATACGAGCCGGTCTATCTCAATATGATTCGATGCCACAGGTATCTGACTGACAAGCAGAGGGTTAATACCTAAGCCAACAAAAGCTGACATGATCAGCGGAAAGACGTATGCGTAATTTAGTACACCGAATTGTTCAGGTCCTAAGTATCGGGCTAACCAAACGCCAACTATTAGACCGGTAGCCATCCGAAATATTTTGTCAAAAAACAGCCATCCTGCGTTGCGCAGTCCAACAAACAATTGACTAGAAAGGGGTTTCGGTATACTCACAGTAGGTAAACGCTGAAGTTACCTAGTTAATGTGTATTATTTATATTTGTGTCAGCGCCTGTGAAATCTTTTTTAGAGCACCGGAATCACGCAGGTTAACAGCTTGTTTCTGGCTATTCAGCAGATTAGCATCTATAAAGGCGGTGTCTGTGCAGATACGCTTAATCATTTCAGCCATATCGACTGTATTGGTGGGGTCGAATAGGAAACGAGAATCGCCCATGGCTGTAGGTAACGAGGTTACGTTAGAAGCAATAACTGGTACACCCATTATGATACTTTCCATAAGTGGAAAACTACCTGCTTCATAAAGGGTTGGTACAACAACTGCCTGAGCAGCATGATACAGGCTGAACAAAGTTAACTCATCAACTATACCAAGGAAATAGACTTGGTCTTCTATTCTCAGATTATGTACTTCATTTTTTATTACCTCATAGTGATTATGCTTGTGACCTGTGAATACAATATTTATTTTTAAAGAATAAATAGTTCGTAGATACGCAATCGCTTTTATTAAGCCAATGTGATTTTTGTGAGGCCACATGGCAGCGGGGTAAAATATAAAAGAATCAGGTAGATTGTAAGATGATAGGTCTATTATTTGGTCAGGTTTTATTTCGTCAAACCATAAATTTTTCATATCTAACAGGCACGTCAAAACGTTCTCTTCTGTGCGATAGAAATAATTTATCAAGTCGTCTTTTATATGATCGTAACTTACAACAATTAAAGTTGCTCGTTCGGTAATTGTCTTGTGAATAGCGGCCCGGTGCAAACGATCGTGAGGCGTAAAAAAGCCGGGAAAATGTAACTCTTGTACATCATGAAGAGTAGAAACAGTTTTTCTATCTGTGTTAGGAATATACTGATATGGACAATATACTATGTCTATGTTATATTTGTTGCATAAGCGTTGCGTACGGCTAAACATTGTACTATTTTTAAACTTGGTATATTTGTCTGATAGCAGAGCACTTATTCCAATAAATTGACGCATTAATTTTTCATAACTTCGTTCGCGAGCTAGATTATTAGGAATTAAAATTACATTCGCATTATCTTGTATTATGGATGTAATAATTGGATCATTTGTTTGTGTTAAAACATAATACTCGTTGTTTCGTTCTTGAGCCAATAATTTTAATAAAGCACAAGCGTATTGCCTTATTCCTCCATTACTCTGTGTTAAATCAGCTATGTAATATAAAATTTTCATGGTATTTGATAAACGTACTTGTAGTAGTTATGTTTTTCGTCAGAAATAACAAAACCAAAGGATTCGTACAAGTGTGCGGCAACAGCGTTACTTTTGTCAACAGTCAGATTAATGGTTTTCTCGTTATGTTCCCTAGCGAAATTAATCAAATAGTGCATCATTAGCTTGCCAATACCTTTTCCTTTCTGCTCTTCTGCTACAGCTATACCAAGCCATAAAACACCATCCTCACGCTCCAGATGACCATAAGCTAATGGTCCCGATGTTTCATCAACCAAAACAACTGCTAGTAGATGGTCAACTACAACTTCGAGCGGCCTTTTCTCAAAGTATCTGAATGACCTTACCCCTTCACCTAACCTAGCGAGAAAATCATTCAATAAAATGAGATTATCCTTACTTATATGTTGAAATTGGCGCATTTGCATAAAAAGACAAAAGGGAATCAACGATGTAGGTTACATCTTCATACGTTAGTCCAGGGTAGCTAGGTAGATTCATGCCGCGCCAGCCTAAATTTTCAGCTACTTTAAATCGAGCAAATTTTTGCGAGTACATTGGCATTGTATGTACTGGATAAAATAATGGTCGGGTTTCAATCCCTTTTTTCTCTAAGTGATTACGTAGAACATCACGGTCTTTAGCTTCATGCACTAAAACGGAACACATCCAGTAAGCATGATAGATGTCGCCTACAGGTTCATGTAGTGTCAGAGAAGAACCGTTTAATCCTTCTCGATACCAAGATGCAATCTGTTGTTTTTTCGATAAAAATGTATCGATTTGTTCCAGCTGAGCTAATCCTATTGCTGCACAAATATTTGTCATTCGGTAATTGTAACCAATTACATCATGCCAGTATTGACGATGTTTAGCAAGACCCTGTCCTTTAAAATGAACACAGCGATCGTGAAGTGTTTCATCATTAGTAACGACCATACCACCTTCGCCAGTAGTGATGGTTTTATTACCATAAAAGCTGAATGTAGCTATATCACCGAACGTGCCTGTGTGTTTTCCTTTATATAAACTACCAAGCGATTCAGCGCAATCTTCAATAACGAACAAATCATGTTCACGTGCAATAGGAAGAATGCTATCCATATCACAGGGATGTCCGTACAAATGAACGCACATAACTGCTTTGGTATTTGCTGTTATTTTACGTCGGAAATCGGCTGGATCCATTTGCCAGGAATCCGCTAGGGAGTCTACAAATATTGGTGTAGCGCCTGTATAGGCAATAGCGTTAACTGAGGCTATATAAGTTAACGTTGGAACGATAACTTCATCTCCCTGTCCGATACCCAAAGCAATTAAAGCAAGGTGAAGTGCCACTGTACCGTTACAAACCGCTGTAGCATGTTTCACACTCAGGTATTCAGCTAAGCCAGATTCAAACTTATTTATGTATTCTCCTTTCGATGAAATCCATGACGTATCTAGGCAGTCCATGACGTACTTTTTTTCATTACCCGTTAGGGACGGTTCATAAACTGGTAACTTTTTGACAAATTCCATAATGCAAAAATTATTTAGCCCAAATACCGGTTGCTGATCTGTTTAATAAACGATGTGCCTGAAGAACACTACCTACCGAACCACAAAGCAGTGATAAACTTGTAGCTAGAATAACTCCAGTACTACCCATGTTTAAATGTTTTCCTAAAAAAACACACAAAGGTATATTGATAGTTGCCGACAAGAACGATAATATTAGCTGAAGTTTGATCTTGCCTAACCCATTGATTACCACCACAGCTACATTATTAAAACAAGCAACGATGACGCTTAATCCCATACAAACATTAAGCATGGTAGGTATCTGTACCCGATCTCCAACCCAGATTTCGTAGACAGATGAAGCAAAGATAATCCCAACTATCACAAGGCCAACCGCTCCTGCCCAGAACCACCACAGACGCCTATAAATTGTACGCATCCAATGATATTCACCCTTCATATGTGCTTCTGTGAATGCAGACCAATAAGGCGCTATGACGATTGCGAAAAGGGTATTTATAACATTAAAGTACCGGAACGCTATATTATAACTTGTTACTTCTGTGGGACCAAACAACTGTGTAATTATTAGATTATCGCTGTAAAAGATAACGATGACTGCTATCTGTACTAAAAAAAACTTAGATCCTATACCAAGCAAACTTTTGACATGCTCTCTGCGATATAAATAGATAAATGGCCTAATATGCTTTAAAGAACCCTTATATAGAAATATTGAAGCAATAATAAGCAAAAAAACAGGACTGAAAGCAGTGATTATCCCTAGCGAAAATAAGTTTCCTTCCTTAAAATGTATTAAAATCAATAGTCCTAATAAAGAAAGTAAATTAGTCAAAAAAATCAATAGATTTGCTTTAGCTGATTCCTGCCGAGCGTATAATACAAATGTTAATAAGTCGAGCAAGAGTTTAATACTAATACCTGTAAATAAGACTAAGGCAAGATTTTTTAGGGTTGAATTAGGTACTGTGGTATTTAGTATTGTTGCCCACGGTATAATTGTGTTTGTAATAGTGAACAGAGCTATTAAAATGAGTTGAATCCCACCGAACATTACATATGCTGTGCTAACGTATGACTGCGCTAAACCTATGTCATTTGTTGAGAGAGCAACAGCTAGCTTGTTTCTTAGACCATTTCCCAGCCCAATATCAAAAAAAGCTAGCAGCATTAACAACGAGCTTAATGTAGTCCAAACACCAAACGTACTGTTATCTAGGCAAGATAATGTGAGTGGAACCATCACTAAGTTTATGGCCATACCACCTCCTTTGATCAGTAGTCCCCAGAAACTATTTAGTAAGGCATTTTGTGTACGCGGATGAATAGTTTTCAGCCGTGTGTTAATGTGCCCAACGCTGTTACGTAAACTATTAATCACGACGAAAAAATGAGTAGAGGAGGCTTATGGCCATACCTGCAATTACGCTAACCAATACAATGATTGTTCGCTTGGGTGCACTCTTCTTCAACGGAATCTGGGCAGGCTCCAGTATCTTGAAGACGGGGGTGTCTTGCTGAACTTTGATCTTGGCCATTTCTGATTGCTTCGAAAGGGCATTGTACAGGTCCTGCGCCAGTAAAAATTCAGCCTGTATACGCTGCTCTTCAATTTTGGCTGTGTTCAGGTAAACACTCCGGTTCTGGTCGCGGTAGGCCGAAAGGGCGTACTCGGCCTGTTGGTAGCGTTGTTTGGCTGCTGCCACCTGCTTGGTCAGAAAATCGACTTCCATCCGGGCCTTCTCTGTACGATAACCAGTAACGTAGTCGGTCAGGTACGCGAGAGTCTGTTGAGTTGTTGATGCGGCTACAATTGGGTCAGGCATGGTGGTACTGATGGTAAGCACACCTGACTTCTTATCGTAGGTACCCAGTACCCGTGCCAGAATGATCTTGGTAAGCTCATCCTGCTGCTTGGTCAGACGTAGGGCCCCCGTGTTGGGTCCGAAGCCAGTGGCCGACGTGGAATCGGTTGACCCTGCAAAGAGACGGCTAAACCAATTCGGCTCGTTTTTGGCTTCCAGATACGCCTCCAGCGATTGAGTCTTTTTAAACTCTTTAGAATAGACGGGCTGCTTGGCTATGGCCAGCGCGAAGGGAACACTCTGCAGCACAGTAGGGTACAGCTCGGGCCGGACTGCATCTGCGTTTCCACTCAACCCGTTGATATCGATGCCGGCCAGACCCGCCAGCGAGCTTAGCCCACCCATAGTACCCCCGCTTTTGGCCTGGATTTCGGGTAATAGCGTTACCTGGGAGGTGTACTCATTGGGTTTGTTAAAGGCATACAGCGCTCCTAGCAGCCCGCCGATTAGTGCGCCAACCAGCATGGCCCGACGGCTACGCTTCAGAAAGGCAAGGATGTCGGCCAGTGTTAACGTGAACACCACATCGTCTTCATCGCTGGATATCGGCCGGTTCTGTTCGGTGACAGACATACTTATTTCCGGGTCAGGTTTATGATGATCGTCGTGAGCGTGGCGGCTAGCGTACCAATGAGTGAAAACGTACCAATCCGCTCAGATGGGGTTAGTTTTCGGTCATCCATAGGCTTAAATGGAACAACAATGGTAGACCCTGGCTGGATCTTCGGAAACTTTTTTAGACCCAGAAAATGCTTGGTGCGGTCTTTCCGGCCGTTGGGATACACAACGTAAGAACGGCTCACACGGGCATTTTCGGTAAAACCACCTGACAAGGAAATATAGTCTTTCAGGTTCATGCCCTGCTCGTAACTAACCGTAGTAGGGTTCAGCACGGCTCCCTGCACGCCAACCAGATCAGACCGGCGGGGAATCAGCAGGGTGTCACGGTCCTGTAGTAGCAGATTGCCTTCAATCTTTGGGTTACCCATCACTGCTGCAATATTGGTACCCACCACCTGACGATTACGAATAAACTGGGCACCCGGCAAATAGGCATCCTGTTTGAGGCCCCCGGCTCGCTGAATCAGATCGGCAATACGTTCGGTACGGCTCAGGATAGCATAAAGACCGGGGTGCATGACCTCGCCGTTGACAAAAACCTGCTGCTGGGCTTCGTAGAAAGGCTGGGTACGGACATAAACAATATCAAACGGTTGCAGCACAAACCGGGCGTCGGCTTCGTTCAACTGCAGTGAACGGTCGAGCGAAAAACGGTAAATCTCAGTGTTGGTATGACCAGCCGTAGTGTCTCCCCGCAGGCGGCGGGCAATCTCGACGCGGTTGGCCGAAGCTCCTTCCTGAAAACCGCCCGCCAGCGCAATCAGGTCAGACACGGTCATGTTGGTGGCGAAATCGACGGTGTCAGGTCTGTTAACGGCCCCCTGGATGGTAACGAAATAAGCTTCGCGCAGGTTACGAATAGATTGCACGACTATGCTGTCCTGACGACGAAGGGCAATATCAGCAGTCTGGCCGTTGAGCAAGGCCTTTAAATCAAACGGGATGACCTCCGTTTCGCTGTTGTCACGCTCACGGAAAATGGTTGCTCGGTTGGTGAAGGCGTCTTTCCGAAGGCCGTCGGCCCGGCGGATCAACTCGCCCACGGTGGTCAGGCCCGGCTCCAGGGCATAATCGCCGGGGCGCATGACGGCACCCACCACCTGCACCCGGTTTTCGTAACGGTTTAAAATGCGGCCTACGGTAAAGCGGTCGCCCCGTTGCGGAGTAAATCTGGCGAACTCATCGGGTGTAAGGTTGATCACCTGCCGTTCTTTGGCGGTATTGCGCCGCACCGAAACCGACGCGGTATAGGCCTCGTCGTTGAACCCACCCGCGAAGTTCAGCAATGTCTGGAAGGTTTCGCCGGGCAGCAACTCGAACAGGTATGGCCGGCGCACCTCCCCCTGCATGTCTACGCGGGTTTGGTATTCGGCCACCCGAATTACGTCCTGATCCTGCAGCCGGATGTTGTCGCGCTGATCGGCGCGGAGCAAAAAGTCGTAGAGGTCAATGGTGCGCACCACCCGGTTGCCCCGAATCACCTGAATACGCCGGAAGGAACCTGTTTCAGGGTTTGGCCCACCCGCCAGATACAACGCATTAAACGCCGAGCCCAGTGAGGAGACGGTGTAGGTACCCGGCCGCACCACCTCACCCACCAGCGTGACGCGGATGCTGCGAATTTTGCCTACCGAGGCCGAGGCATAGGTGCCGCTGCCTGCCGTGCCCAGGTCTTTGAAGCCACCCTGCTTCAACCGGGCAATGATGCGCTGCTCAGCTTGCTCAACCGTAAGTCCACTAACCTGAACGGGAGCAAGGTTGGGAATTTTGACAGTGCCTTCGGGCGTGACGCGAAGGCGGAAATTCTCAGACGACGCACCGTAGATATCCAGCAGAATCTCGTCGTCGGGGCCAACGATATAATTTTTTGGCGTGGCGATTCGGATGTCGGGTTCAAAAGAAAGGCCGGCGTTCTGGAATAGCGAGGCACCAAATACCCGGCTCCGGCGCAGGGAGGCCGAATCCAGGCGGGGTAGCCCAAGTGTGTCTGCCCGGCGCGAAAGACCCGTGGGGCTGGTGCGCACGGCGCTGGTGTCGAAAGAACTGTTACTCCGGTTACCCCGTCCGGCCTGACTCCGTATCTGAACAAGACGGCGGCGCATTTTGGTAATATCATCCAGGGTATAGCCCTGCGACATAGCTGCCTGCTCAATTTGCGTTTCGCTAAGTCCACTAGCCTGGGCGCGGCGGTAGAATTCCACCACCTGATCATCAGACAACTGGTCGACCCGCGACTGAGCTATCATTGGCACACTACTGATGCAAAAAGCCAACACGCTGATAAACAAGCGGATGTGAGCGTGAAGAGAGCGAGGCAGAAAAAGAAATGAAACGTTTTTTACGGACATACCAATCGGCCATGAAGCCACCAATAAGGCCGCAAAGCTACGACCCTTTACCCGAAAAATAGCTCCGCTGCCTAAGCCGGCTGGGGTTGTTGCCGTATCCGGATGGCGTCGACCATGAGCCGGGCCACGTCGTCCATACGGTGACTGGCCGACCAGCCTAACTGCCGCCGCGCTTTGATGGGATAGGCGTGCCCTTCGGCAATATCGGTGGGCCGGTAAAACTGCATGTCGGTACTGACGTGTTCTTTCCAGTTGAGGTCGAGCTGGGCGAAAACGGCCTGAATAAACTCGCGCAGGGTGTGCGTATGACCCGTGGCAATGACATAGTCGTCGGCCTCGTCCTGCTGTAGCATCCGCCACATGGCGTCTACGTAGTCGGGTGCCCAGCCCCAGTCGCGGGCAATGTCGATGTTACCCAGCTTGAGGGTCTCGCCACTGCCAGCGGCAATGCGGCAGGCCGTAGATACAATCTTTTGGGTGACAAACCGCTCTGGCCGCAGGGGTGATTCGTGATTAAACAAAATCCCTGTCGAGGCGTGCAGCGCATAGGCTTCGCGGTAATTGGCTACCTGCCAGAAGGCTGCTGCTTTGGCAACACCATAGGGGCTACGGGGCCGAAACGGGGTTTGTTCGTCGGCGGCGAGGGTGCCGGTATCACCGAAACATTCGCTGGAACCCGCGTTATAAAACCGGATAGGCTGTTCACTGAACCGAATGGATTCCAACAGGTTAAGCGTGCCCACGCTAATGCTTTCCAGTGTCTCCACGGGCTGGTCGAACGACAGGCTGACCGAGCTTTGTCCCGCCAGATTATAGACTTCATCGGGCTTAACTTTCAGCAGCGTCTGCAGCACTGACCTGAAATCATGGATATTGATGGAGAGCAGGTTTACGGCTTCCCGGATGCCCAGGCGTTCCAGATTTCGGAATGACGACATTTGGGCGTCGCGTGAGCCACCATATACGGTATAGCCTTTTTCGAGGAGGAGTTTGGCCAGGTAGGCCCCATCCTGGCCCGAAACGCCGCAAATCAAGGCTGTTTTCATGGGTTGTTGGTCTTTGCACTGTAAAGGTAATGGCTTGCAAGGACCTTGCCACGCCTGCATAGGGGTTGGAGTTTCGGGCGGGGTGCCGTAATTTTGCGTCATGCTTCGTCGCTCAGCCAGCCATCGTGTCCACGTAACCTTCGTTGCCTAACGCAGAACGATGGAGTTGGCTTTGTGATTGCACCACATTATCTAGCCCGGTTCTGATCAGAGCCGGGTTTTTTTATTGTCTAACGGAGTGGGGCGCACAGCCCGATTTGCTCCGTTTTTTACACTGAGACGAACGGAGCAACGCTCCGTTAGATATATGAACACAGTCATTATAAAATATAACGCGGGCAATGTGCAGTCGGTGATGTATGCGCTGGAGCGAATTGGAGCCAGCTATACCCTCACCGACGATGAAGCCGCTATCCGTGCAGCTGATAAAGTTATCTTTCCCGGTGTGGGAGAGGCCAGTACTGCAATGGCTTATCTGCGCGAACGGGGCCTGGATAAACTCATTCCCAGTTTGAAACAGCCTGTTTTGGGTACCTGCGTAGGCATGCAACTCATGTGTCGGTATTCGGAAGAAAACGATACCGCCTGCATGGGTATCTTCGATATCGACGTGCGGCGGTTTCCGGCTTCGGCAGGGAAAGTGCCCCACACGGGCTGGAACAGCCTGCACAGCCTGCGCGGTCCACTGGCTGAAGGCATTCCGCCCGAAGCTTACATGTACTTTGTACACAGCTATGCCGCCGACGTGTGCCCCGACACCACCGCCATCTGCGACTACGGGCGTCCGTTCAGCGCGATGCTCCAAAAAGACAACTTCTACGCCGCCCAGTTCCACGCCGAAATCAGCGGCAATGTGGGGCAGCGGATACTGGAGAATTTCCTGACATTGTAGAGACGAGAAGCAAGAAGCAAGAAACAAGATGTACTGTAGCTTGCAACGTACTTAACCGTTTCTAAACAATGCAACATCACAATTTTAAAAATTTGAAAGCCTGGCAATTAAGTAGGTCTCTGGTAAAGCTAGTCTATGAATTGACAGCTACGTTCCTACCCGATGAGCGTTATGGAATCTGTTCGCAAATGCGTCGGGCTGCTATATCCATACCATCTAACATTGCTGAAGGATCAGGCCGGACAGACAAAGATTTTCATCGGTTTCTATCGATGAGTTTATCATCTGCTTACGAATTAGAAACCCAATTAATCTTGTGTGCTGACCTTAATCTACTATCCTCAACTGACTTGGAAATCCTGTCTTTACAAATTCAGGAAGTGCAACGGGTTGTCTACGGCTTCCAACGAAAGTTATCGGCAACTTTTCTGGGCTCCTTCTTTCTTCCCATCCCACTTCTGAAAAGTCTGTTAAGACGTAGCCTGGTCTTGTCTCTGGCCTCTCACATCTTGCCTCTCTAATGCACATCATCCCCGCTATTGACCTTATCGACGGGAAGGCCGTTCGGCTGACCCAGGGCGATTATGCCCAGAAAAAAGAATACAACGCCCGTCCGCTGGAGGTGGCGCAGCAGTTTGAAGACGCCGGGCTGACGCGCCTGCACCTCGTTGACCTCGACGGGGCTAAGGAAAAACGCGTGATCAATTATAAAGTGCTCGAGCTGATTACGTCCAGAACGAACCTCCATGTCGATTTCGGGGGAGGTGTACAGTCAGACGATGACCTGCGGATTGTGTTTGAATGCGGGGCTAAACAAGTAACGGGCGGGAGCATTGCCGTGAAACAACCCGACGTGTTCGAGCGGTGGCTTAGCCGCTACGGGGCCGGGGCCATAATTCTGGGTGCCGACGCCAAGAACGAAAAAGTGGCCGTGAGCGGTTGGGAAGAAGATACACACATCTGGGTCTACGATTTTGTGGACAACTGGTTGGAAAAGGGCATAACCTATGCCATCAGCACCGACGTGGCCAAAGATGGGTTGCTGCAAGGCCCTTCGTTCGATCTGTATCGCAACCTGCAAGACCGTTCGCCCAACCTGAACATCATCGCCAGTGGGGGGGTGAGCAACATGGGCGACCTGGAAACACTGGCCGATATGGGCCTGTTCGGAGCCATTGTGGGCAAGGCGATCTACGAAGGCCGCGTGACATTAAAAGAGTTAGAGCAGTTTAATCAGCAATGAACAGCATCGAGATAAGTACTGACAAGGCCCGGCTTGCTGTACCGATGATTCACCAGTTTCTGAGCACGGAAGCGTATTGGTGCCTGAATATTCCGCTGGAAACGGTGCAACGGTCTATTGACAACTCGCTGTGTTTTGGCGTTTACCTGGAAAACAGACAAATAGGTTTTGCACGGGTGGTAACCGATTATGCTACGTTTGGCTACCTCGCCGACGTGTTTGTCTTGCCCGAACACCGGGGTAAAGGGTTTTCCAAACAGCTGATGGCCGCTGTCATGGCGCATCCCGCCTTGCAGGGGTTGCGCCGCCTGATGCTGGTGACGCAGGATGCACACGGCCTGTATGAGCCGTTTGGTTTTCGGCCCATCGAAAATCCGGAGAACACGATGTTCATTAAATTCTTCACCGCTTACGAGCCATGCTGACGAAACGAATTATTCCCTGCCTCGATATTAAGGACGGGCGCACGGTGAAGGGCACCAACTTCGTGAACCTGCGCGACGCCGGTGACCCCGTTGAGCTGGGGGCCATCTACGCCGCCGAAGGGGCTGATGAACTGGTTTTCCTGGACATTACCGCTACCGTCGATGAGCGCAAAACGCTGCTTGATCTGGTGCGGCGAGTGGCCCACGCGGTCAACATTCCGTTTACGGTGGGGGGCGGCATCTCGTCTGTGGCTGACGTGTCGGCCCTGCTCAACGCGGGTGCCGATAAGGTCTCCATTAATTCGTCGGCGGTACGCAACCCAGCTCTGATCAATGAGTTAGCCCTCGAATTTGGATCACAGTGCATCATCGTGGCCATCGACACGCGGTATAGTAACGGTGAACACATCGTACACACGCATGGCGGGCGGAAACCAACTGAGTTGCGGACGCTGGCCTGGGCAAAGGAGGTGGAAGAACGGGGAGCGGGCGAAATTCTGCTGACCTCGATGGATACCGACGGCACTAAGGCAGGCTTTGCGCTGGAACTGACGGCGGCGGTGTCAGGCGCAGCCAACATTCCCGTGATTGCCTCTGGCGGGGCGGGTACGATGGCCCACTTTACGGACGTATTTACCACCGGAAAAGCTGACGCCGGACTGGCCGCCAGCATTTTTCACTTCAAGGAAATCGGCATTCCCGATCTAAAACAGTACCTCGCCGGAAAGGGTATTCCGATGCGGTTGACCATTTAAAAAACTGGGCCACAGCGTAACTCCTCTGCCTCTGTGTAACGCTGTGGCCCCAAACACATATGACAATCGACTTTACAAAATCGCCGGATGGGCTGGTGCCTGCTGTGGTGCAGGACGACCAAACCGGTAAGGTGCTGATGCTGGGTTACATGAACGCCGAAGCCTACGAAAAAACGCAGGCTGAAGGCATCGTAACCTTTTTCAGCCGCAGCAAACAGCGCCTCTGGACCAAAGGCGAAACGTCGTCTAACTTCTTGCATGTGAGGGAGTTGCTGGTCGACTGCGATGGCGACACGCTGCTCATTAAAGCTACTCCCGATGGCCCAACCTGCCATACCGGGGCCGACACCTGTTTTGCCGAAGTGAATAGAGGACGGGCCAATCCAGGCCGGGGGCAGTTTCTGAACTACCTGCAGGGCATTATCCATGACCGGAAGGTGAACCCATCAGACCAATCCTACACGGCATCGCTGTTTAAAAAAGGGGTGAACAAGATTGCGCAGAAAGTGGGCGAAGAGGCCGTGGAACTGGTAATCGAGGCCAAAGACAACAACGATGACCTGTTTCGGGGAGAAGCCGCCGACCTGCTGTTTCACTACCTGGTGCTGCTGGAAGAAAAAAACATCGACCTCGACGAGATCATTGACGTCCTGCAACAGCGACACGCCAAATAGCGCCCGTAAACAATGGTTTACCGTTCGGCGTTTGAACGTCTGACGTTTCTGCCCCATTCACAAACCTTCAATCTGAAACGTCAACTACCATTATGGGTCTTATTATTCGCGTTCTCATCAGTGCCGTGGCAGTATACATTGCCAGCCGGTTTGTGCCGGGTGTTCGGGTTGCCAACTTCGAAACGGCACTCATTGTAGCCATTGTGTTGGGTTTGCTCAATGCCTTCGTGAAACCCATTCTCACGATTCTGACCATCCCCATCACGGTCCTGACGCTGGGGCTTTTCCTGATTGTGCTTAACGTATTAATGGTATATCTGACAGCCTCGCTGGTCAGTGGGTTTCGGGTGGATGGGTTTATTGCCGCCTTGCTGTTCAGTATCGTGGTCTCGGTTGTAACCTGGCTCATCGACGCCATCGTTAATTAATAAAACCAACATTGGCAGCAGACATTGGGTATATCCATCACGAAGCTCACCTGCGGAGTTCTGACGTAATTTCTGACATCGTCATTGGCATGTCTGATGGGCTTACGGTGCCTTTTGCGCTGGCAGCAGGGCTGAGTGGAGCCGTGGCCAGTTCGTCGCTGGTAGTCACGGCGGGCATTGCCGAAATCGTAGCGGGGTCCATTGCTATGGGCCTGGGCGGCTATCTGGCGGGCCGCACCGAAGCCGACCATTACTCGTCGGAACGGCGAAGGGAGGTGGCCGAAGTGGAATCGGTACCCGAAAAGGAAAAGGAAGAAGTACGTGAAGTATTCGCCGAAATGGGTCTCAGCCCCGCTCTGCAAATCACCATCGCCGACGAACTTGCCAAAGACAAAGTGAAGTGGGTCGACTTTATGATGAAGTACGAACTTGGCCTCGACGAACCCGACCCCAACCGAGCCACCAAAAGTGCCTTTACCATCGGGCTGTCGTATGTGGTGGGTGGCCTGATTCCGTTGACTCCCTACTTTCTGATCAAAAGCCCACACGAGGCCCTGCTCTATTCGGCGGGCATTACGCTGCTTTGCTTGTTCATTTTCGGCTATTTCAAAAGCAAAGTTACCGGCCAACCCCCGGTAAGTGGGGCACTGAAGGTCATGCTCATCGGCGCCCTTGCCGCCGCTGCCGCCTTTGGCATTGCGCGTTTGGTAGGTGGGTGAAAAGTTTTTTTAGACAGGGTTAGCAGGATTTTGGGCTATCTGAGTCGTTGTCACTCGGCAAGAGCCAAGCGACAACGACTCAGATAGCCCAAAATCCTGCTAACCCTGTCTAAAAGAATCTACCGCACAAACGCCAGCCGCTGCCCGGCCCGCTCCACCTGGAAATCACCGTTAGCGTAGACCAGTTCACCTGACACAAATGTGTGGGTAATCTTATGCCCAAAGGTTTGGCCCGTCAGGGGCGACCAACCGCATTTGTAGAGAATCGATTCGGGCGTGACATGGGTGGCCTGGTTGGGGTCAACCAGCACCAGATCAGCCCAGTAGCCTTCGCGCAGATAGCCCCGACGGTCAATCTGAAAACAATCGGCGGGCGCATGGGCCATTTTCTGCACCACTTTTTCGGGCGAAATTTTTCCCTGTCTGGCTGCTTCCAGCATCAGCAACAGCGGGTGTTGCACCAGCGGTAAGCCCGACGGTGCCTGCCAGTAGGGCTGCTGTTTTTCAGCCCAGGTGTGCGGCGCGTGGTCGGTGGCGATGATGTCGAGGCGGTCGTCAAGCAGGGCCTCCCAGAGGGCGGCGCGGTGATGCGGCGCCTTGATAGCCGGGTTGCATTTGATCTGATTACCAAGCTGTTCGTAATCATCAGCCGAAAACCAGAGGTGATGTACGCATACTTCGGCCGTGATGCGCTTTTGGCTTAGCGCTACATCATTTCGGAACAACGAAAGCTCGTCGGCGGTAGTCAGGTGCAGAATGTGTAGCCGGGTGTTGTGCTGCCTGGCAAGCTCTACCGCCATGCTCGACGACCGCAAACAGGCCAGTTCATCGCGCACGAGAGGATGAATCCAGGCAGGAGCATCTTCTCCATACTCGGTTCGGAAGCGTTCTGCATTGGCCCGCACGGTGGCCTCGTCTTCGCAGTGGGTAGCAATCAGCATAGGGCACTCCCGAAACAGCGCATCCAGCGTTTGTACGTTGTCCACCAGCATATTGCCCGTCGACGAACCCATAAATACTTTCACCCCGCAAACTGTGGCCGGATCGGTACGCAGCACCTCGTCCAGGTTGTCATTGGAGGCGCCCATGAAGAACGAATAGTTACCAAAGGCAGTCCGTTCGGCAATGTCGTACTTGTCCTGTAAAAGCTTTTGCGTCAAGGCGTTGGGCACAGTGTTGGGCATTTCCATAAACGTGGTCACGCCCCCCGCCACGCCCGCCCGCGACTCAGTGCCTATGGTGGCTTTATGCGTCAGGCCCGGCTCCCGAAAATGCACCTGATCGTCAATCACGCCCGGCAACAGATATTGCCCCTGGGCATCAATCACCACGTCGCCCGCCCGCGCCGAAACAGATGCGCCTATCTCGGCAATGAACCCGCCTTCAGTGCGCAGGTCGAGTTGTTGACTGGTGCCTTCGTTAATGAGTTGCGCGTTGCGGATGAGGTAATTGGGCATCGGAAAAGGGTTTTTTGACAGGATTATCAGGATTTCGGGATGAACAGGATTTTTGTTTGCAGTCGTTGTCGCTTGGCTCTTGCCGAGTGACCCATATCCAAGGGCCTCCGGCCCGTGGGTCGAACTTGATGTAGTTAGGCCAACCTGTTTCAAAGGCCAAGTACGGACCGGAGGCCCTTGGATATGGGTCACTCGGCAAGAGCCAAGCGACAACGACTCAGATAGCCCGAAATCCAAAAACCCTTTTTTACGCTAACAATTGCGCGGCTTCTTTAGCAAAATACGTCAAAATTACGTCGGCACCGGCGCGTTTGATAGACATCAATGACTCCATCATGGCGCGTTCGCCGTCGAGCCAGCCGTTTTGGGCGGCGGCTTTAATCATGGCATATTCCCCGCTGACGTTGTAAGCGGCAATGGGCAACTGACTGTTCTGACGTAACAAACTAATAATGTCCAGATAGGTTAGGGCGGGCTTAACCATCAGTATATCAGCACCTTCCTGCGTATCAAGCTCCGCCTCAATGAGGGCTTCGCGGCTGTTGGCAGGATTCATCTGGTACGTTTTCTTGTCGCCAAATTTGGGTGCCGAGGCTAGGGCATCACGGAAAGGACCGTAGAACGCAGAGGCATATTTCGCCGAATAGGAGATGATGCCCACGTGCTTGAACCCTGCATTGTCCAACGCCTTCCGCAGGTAGCCCACGCGCCCATCCATCATATCCGACGGGCCAATCAGATCAGCACCGGCTTGTGCCTGGGCTACAGCCATTCGGGCCAGAATTTCCAGCGTTTCGTCGTTCAGGATCACGCCGTTTTCCACCAGCCCGTCGTGCCCGTCTGAGCTATACGGGTCCATGGCTACGTCGGTCATGAGCAGTACATCGGGGTACTTTGTTTTGATCGCCTGAATCGTTTGCAGATACAGCCCGTCGGGGTTGTGGCTTTCGCTGGCAGTGCGGTCTTTTTTGTCGTCAGACAGGTTTGGAAACAGATCAAATGCCTTGATTCCCAGGTCAATACAGCGGCCGATTTCGTCCAGCAGCAGATCGGGTGAATGCCGAAAAATGCCCGGAATGGAGGCTACTTCGGTACGCAGGTTGCGCCCTTCAAGCACAAACAGGGGCAGAATAAAATCAGAGACATGCAGGCGCGTTTCCTGCACCATATCGCGCAACACACCCGACTGGCGGTTGCGGCGGGGACGACGGAGACTATCCATTGATTATTAGTTTGTCTGTTTGTTGGTTTGTCTGTTACCGACGAAGCCCCCTTGCATAAGAGTTCTCAACAACCAAACAGACAAAGCAATAAACACCTGAACAACCGTCACACCACTAATTTAAATCCCTCTCCATGCACGTTTACGAGCTGAACGCGCTCATCTTCCTTGAGGTATTTGCGCAGTTTAGTGATATAGACATCCATGCTACGAGCGTTGAAATAGGAATCGTCGCCCCAGACCATTTTCAAGGCAAAACTGCGACTAAGAGGCTGGTTGAGGTTTTGGGCCAGCAGTTTCAACAGTTCCGACTCCTTGCTGGTGAGGCGTTGCCCGGCGGGTTCTCCCTCCCGAAACAGCATTTGATGGGGGTAGTCGAACCGGAACGAGCCGAACTGGTAGACGTTCATGTCGGGCACGCTACCGGTGCGTTGATAGCGCCGCAAAATGGCCTGAATTCTGAGCAAAAGCTCCTCCATGCTGAACGGCTTGGTCATATAATCGTCAGCCCCGGCGCGCAGTCCTTGGATAGTATCCTCCTGCATCGACTTGGCCGTAAGGAAGATGATAGGCACGTCGCGACCCGCCATGCGGAGTTCTTTGGCCAGAGTGAAGCCGTCTTTTTTGGGCATCATCACGTCCAGAATACAGAGGTCATATTGCCCCGCCATAAACTGTTGCAGGCCCGCGTTGCCGTCGGTGGCGCGGTCGGTGGGGTAGCCTTTCATCGTCAGGTATTCCTGCGTGAGTTGGCCCAGATTCGGGTCGTCTTCAACAAGTAGGATTGAGGGCATAAGGAAATTGTGAATGAGTGACTGAGCGAATGAGTGAATAGCTTGGAGCGCTTCGCGCATAGTAAAACACATGCGCGAAGCGCTCCAAGCTATTCACTCATTCGCTCAGTCACTCATTCACTAATTAAACGTTGGTATAACAATTTCAAATTCGCTGCCTTCGCCGGGGGTGCTGGAAACGGTGATCAGACCGTGGTGCTCTTCGGCCATTTTCTTTACGTAACTCAATCCCAGGCCAAAGCCTTTTACATCGTGGCGGTTGCCGGTAGGTACGCGATAAAACGTCTCGAAAATACGGCCCTGTTGTTCTTTTGTAAGACCTAACCCCTTATCAGCCACGGCAATACCCACCGCTTCCTGTCCCGATGGCAACGTAGTGTTACGCGTACGGATGCGTAGCGACAACTGGTCGGGTGAATACTTAATGGCATTGTCGACAAGGTTATAGAGCATATTGGTCAGGTGCACTTCATCGGCCTCCACGAGTTCATTGGTAGCATCGAATTCCAGGTCCAGTTCGCCCTGCCGCTGCTCAATCTGGAGGCCCACGCTGTTAATTACCTTCTCAATCACGTCATGCACATTCACCGACGACAGGCTCAGTTGAATAGCCCCCCGGTCGAGCATAGCCATCTGCAGTACTTTTTCCACGTGTGAGCCTAACCGTTGATTTTCGTCGCGGATAATACCAATGTACCGATTCAGCCGGTCGGCAACGGGTGGATTTTCGTTTACAGGCCCGCCACCCGCCAGCGCCATTGGGGCGGGCTGATTCAGTTGCTCGCGCGCCATGTCTACGGCCAGGGAGATGGTCGAAATAGGCGTTTTGAACTCGTGAGTCATGTTATTGATGAAATCGTTTTTAATGTCGGCCATTTTTTTCTGCCGCAGAATGGTGCTGATGGCGATGTAGAAGCAGGCCATAATTACTAAAATCAGGATGGCCGATCCCGCCAGCGTGGCCGTGAGCCGTTCAAGTATAAACGCCTGCTGATTGGGAAAGAATAGGTAGACGTAGTTGTTGGTTTCGAGCAGATTGTTTGGAAACAAAGCTGCTTTATAACCCGCTGTTTGAAAGCGTTTGTCTGCCTCGCTGGCGTCTCCTAACCCACCCGAAGCCCCATTTGATACGAACAGAAGTTGTGGCCGGTCTTTACTCCGCACGGCATAATCGAACGGAATGGCGATGCCGCGCTCCTGTAACGCCTGCCGCAGCAACGTATCCAGCGTAAACCGGTCGACGCGTTCTTCCAGGGGGCGGTCAGAAAACATCATACCTCTGAAAATAGCTTTGATTGCCTCCGACTGATCGGCCACCGAGGTGCCATTAGCGGGCTTGTTGGCTGCCCCGTTGGGTGGGGCTGGCATCGTCATTGTTGATGTCAGCGTGGGCTTTCCCGTTATTTTTCGATTGCGTTTCACGCGCGCCAGCAAGCGGCCGTTGTCGGCTTTCACAGCACCGGGCGACGTCAGCCGGGCTACCGAATCGGGAACCACCAAACCCGACGACGACCGCAGGTAATCATTAACGTGGCTTTGTAGAACCTGATCGATCCAGCGACTAAAGCGCTCTTGCTGAATAAGTTGTGCTTCAATATCGCCTGCCGCTACCAGCTCATCCTGCTGCCGGTAAAAGGCTTCTACGGTACGAAGCTGTTCGGGCGTCAGTTGCCGCTGAATGGGTTGGAGCGCGTCCATCTGGATCGTAACCGTACCCGGAACACCCTCGCTGGCCATGTAGGGCGGGGCGGGGCGTTGTTTCGGCCGCCGCGGAACTGCCGGGGCGGTCCGGCGCTCGGGCTTGCGGAACACCACTGGACTTTGTGCCGCCACTGACTGTGTCGCTTTGGGTGTGTCCTTGCCAATGGCAATCAGTTGCTGGTGTTGTTCCTGAGCGTTTAGCCGCTGCCGGGCCTGATACTGAATCTCCTGCCGTTCCAGCGTCCGGACCACTTCCTGGAGGGCGTCGGTCACTTTATAGTCGAACTGTTCTTTCTGCAGGTGAAGGGCGTTACTGATCCAGTAAAGTTGAAACCCTACTAAACCAAGTAGCCCCACGGCCATCAAACAGACAATCCAACGAATACGATTGGTGGACATATTATTTTTGGCAAATCCATGCAACGCCGCTCGCCGGGCAGCCATCTTTAGCAGACAACCATTAAAAGTACGCCAACCTCACCGGCAGGGGTATGGGCTTAACAACTTTTAACAGCCGCAAACCGTCGCTAACTCGTTAGCAAACAAACCCCTTTCAGTAGCTGACTATCATGAAAAAAACAGTGAAACAAAGCCTGCAGTTCGCCCTGGGGCTGAGCCTGATGGCCACCGTTGCCCACGCGCAGACAGACGCCAATAAGCCCGGCGAACTGCGTCTGAAAGTAACCGAGCGCAGTGGAAACGATATCCGCGAAATTGAACGTACCTACCGTGCCGATGGCATGACCGATGCCCGCCGCGATGCCATTGTGAATAAGCTGATTGATTCACTTCGGGCTACACGCAAGGGCAAAGACAGTCAGATTTCGGTTACGATGGAAGGTAAATATGCCCAGGAAGGCAAAGGAGGCCCGTCGGGTAGGGTTGGCGTGCAGGAAGACCGTGTGATTTTGCGCAACCGCAACGGCATGAACCGCACGGAAGTAGAAACCATTGAAACAAGGCCAGATGACAACAACACTGATCGGCGCGTAGAAGGTTACGCCTATAAAGCGCCACGGCCCCCTCGCCCGCCGCGTGCTCCGCGCCCACTTCGCGGTAATGTTGACACCAACGTCGACGTGTACATAGACGACTCTTCGATGGCCCACTTCGACACACTGGGTCGGCAACTGCGCCGTCTACGCTTAGACCGCCGTAAAATGGATTCACTGGCTAGTGGCCTGCGTCGGTTTCAATACAATTTCCGGCGCGATTTCCAGCCCATGGTAGACCAATTGAATCGGGGCGACTGGGCAGCTGATCTGGAAGGGCAGCTGGCCCGCCCGTTCGAGGCCTGGAACCGAAGCGGCGCTAACCAACCATCGACCGTGCGTGGCCTGGACGCGTATCCCAGTAACCCCGACCGCAACATGCTGAATGTACGGTTTAACGCCCCTGCTAAAGGCGATGTGAGCATTGTGGTAACAAACCCCAAAGGCAAAGAAGTAGCTCACCGTGAGCTGAAAGACTTCGCTGGTGAATTTGTCGGTCAGGTTGACTTAGGCAGAAAAGCCGAGGGAGTCTACTTCGTCACCGTTACTCAAAACGACGACGGTGCCGTACGCCGAGTGATGATCCGAAAGGATGAATCCGCGAAATAATTATCAAACGTGTTAGGTCTCGGAAACCCAATACGTTTATGTGCAAAAATGCCCTGCCGACGTCGGCAGGGCATTTTTGGTTATGCACGGCTGGCAGTTTTCAGGCGGGCGGTGCGTTGGGCCAGTGCGTCCAGGTAATCAATGACGGCGGCCTCGTAAAGAATAACCGCAATCACAGTCAGCGATGACAAGATGGGATGGTGGTTGGCGAAGTTGCCCGTTTCAAAGCGGTCGAAAATCAGATGAGGCCACATGCCTGCATAGATAATGATGCCATAGCCACTATACAAGGCAAAGAAGTTATACCGATTCAGGAGCGTAGGACGCTTTCTAATCAGTTTATACCCCTGCACAAGCAGCAGTATTGCAAAGTGCCCTACAGCCGCGGCTCTGGCATAAAAGGGTACATAATCAAAAAAATAAGTAGCTACCGGGCTACAGGCCAGATACGCCACGGAGCTAATCACAACCAGTGTAAAAAGCAGCCGGGGCCAGCGTAGGTAGCTTTTTAGCTTGTCTGATAATAATCGACGGGCGTCTTTGTGCCGGGCTAACTCAAAATTCTCCTCCATCGCTAGCAAACCTTTCCGGCCACCAAAGTCGGTGTGTACGGCTCGTAATGCTTCGTCAAAAGTTTTACTCTCGGCCATATACATTGCAATGGCTTCCTGATAATGATCCGTCAATTCGGCAATTAATACCCTGTTCAATAGCCAGTTATCACTTCGTAAGTGTTTGTCAATCAGCGCGATTTGTGTAGGGTTCAGTGGCATGGCTTAAAAAACAGGCTTATAATAGAACGTTTCGCGGGTAAGCTCAGCTAGGCAAATGGCCTGAAAAAGCACGCCACCTGCCAGCAATGCAGTAACGCTTAAGTGTGTGGTGAAGGGTACCAGAATGCGCTCATTATCTGTCATAATGAGAAAAAGATTGGCCATGTTGACCGGCCAGCTACCATTATTGGAAATGTAGCGCCAGACCAGTTTTTGGCGGCTGTCTTTGTTACGATAGTATGGAATCCAGGCTGCTAACATGACAGCAGCAGGCAAAAAAACGAATAGGTAATTTATGATTTTCGCCAAATCAGCGGGTAAGTTGCTGTAGACGGTGCCTAATATCGCGCTTACCAGTACCGTCGCTATCACCATAGGCCAGCGGAAATAGCTTTTCATGATGGCCACGTGTCGCGCCCGAACTTGCTTTTTAGTAACGGCCTCGTAATCGTCCTGAATCTGCCGTATGCCCGTGCCATCGCCCAACTCCTGCCAGGCAGTGGTGCTTGCCTCGTAGAAGGATTGGCCTGCTGCCATCTTTTCTTCCGTCAGCGTGGCGTAGTGATCCAGCAACTCTTCCCCTAAATGGTCGTACTTAATGTTAACCCGAGAATACAAGTCGTGATTAAGAATAATTAGCTGTTTATGAGTCAGTTTCATGCCTAAATAGCTGGTTTCAGGTTCAGGATTGTGTTCAGGTTTTCCATGAAGGCGCGTAATTCAGACGTTCGGCTGACCGACTGTTGCTGTCCGTCTTTAGTGAGCGAATAATATTTGCGCGCCCGGCCGTCTACCACTTCGGTTTCGGTGGTGAGCAGGCCTTCGGCTTCCAGTTTGTGCAGGGCGGGGTAGAGTGCTCCTTCCGTAATGGCCATCTCGCCTGCGGTAAGGGCTTTTACCTGTTGCGTGATTTCATAGCCATACATCCGTTCGCGGTCTTCCAGCAACTTCAGGATAATCACGGATAAGCTGCCTTTCAGTACGTGTTGGGTGGTGCTGTTCATGAATGCAAGTATACTCAAAAATTATATACCTCGAAATCTTAGGTATATAATTTTTTCGCCCTTCCGTACTTTAGCATATTCATCTACGGTCAACTGTCGGCGTAGTACATTGTCATTGTTCAGCGGATGGTGGTGAGCAGCCGAAACAAATCGTAAATCATACCTCGTAAATCGTAAATCAATTCATGGCTTCAGTTCAGTATCTGGGTATCGACGTTGGCGGCACGAACGTCAAAATGGGCGTTATTGACGCCAAATCGGGTAAAATCACCAATTTCTATAGCCACGACACCGATAGCTGGCGCGAATCAGGGCACTTCATGGATCAGTTTGCCGATGCCATCGCTGTGGAGCTGTATGCCAACAAGGAGGTGAAGAAAGTGGGTATCGGTCTGCCCGGCATGATCAACCGCGAGCGCACAACCCCCCTCGAAATCACGGCCATTCCCGAACTGAACGGTGTGCCAATGGTCGATATCCTGACCAAACGCTTTCCCGACGTTGAGTTTTTCCTTGAAAATGACGCCAACGCGGCCGCGCTGGGCGAATTCTATTTTGTGGAAGACATGAACGATGAAAACTACATCTTCATTACGCTGGGCACGGGCGTGGGCGGGGCGGCCATCATCAGCAAAAAAGTATTTGTGGGTGGCGACGGCAACGCCATGGAGCCGGGCCACATCCCCTCACGGAATGGTAAGGTGCTGGAGCGCAACATCGGCAAGAAAGAACTGCTTGAACTAGCCGTTGCCCGCCGGGCAAGCTACAAAGGCCAGACCACCCTTCCCGCCGACGGCAGCATCTCAACCACAGGCCTGGTAGCCGCTGCTGCCGAAGGTGACGCCCTGGCGCTGGCCATCTGGGGCGAAGTAGGCGACATGTTGGGCGAAGGCCTGGTGTCGCTCGTGCGTATCCTCGACATCAAGCAAATTCTGATTGGCGGCGGTCTCTCGGCCTCTTTCGACTACATCATGCCCGCCGTGACCAAGCAACTCGACTACTGGCTCACACCCTATTACAAAGACGGCCTGAAAGTAACCCGCGCCACGCTGGGCAACGATGCCGGCCTGCTGGGTGCCGCGTCGTTGTGTTTTTAGTAGGGGCGGCCCCTCGTGGCCGCCCGCACTCGGACACGATAGTGGCCGCTGATTTAAACGCACTTTACTACTATCCCTGGCGGCCCTTATCTTATCCACATATCAGCGGCCACTATCGTGTCCGAGTGCGGGCGGCCACGA
The DNA here is from genome assembly GCF_017353185.1 of Fibrella rubiginis. Taxonomy (GTDB): domain Bacteria; phylum Bacteroidota; class Bacteroidia; order Cytophagales; family Spirosomataceae; genus Fibrella; species Fibrella rubiginis. The sequence goes on from NZ_JAFMYV010000007.1 coordinate 286,206, forward strand.
GGGGCCGCCCCTACAATACATTCACTTCCGGGTTGATAGCAATACCAAACTTCCGATTCACGGATTCCTGCACCTGCTGGGCCAGGGCTAAAATCTCGTTGCCGGTAGCGCGTCCGTAGTTAACCAATACCAGTGCCTGTTTGGCATGAACGCCTGCGTCGCCGTGGCGGTAGCCTTTCCAGCCCGCCTGTTCGATGAGCCATCCGGCGGGTACTTTCACCTGCCCTTCGGTGGTGGGGTAACCGGGTAGGGCGGGAAATTGTGTTTTCAGGGCATCGAACTGTGCTGCCGGGATCTCTGGATTTTTGAAGAAGCTGCCCGCGTTGCCAATTTCGGCGGGGTCGGGGAGCTTGCTGCGCCTGATCTTGATAACCGCGTTGCTAATGGCCCGGATGCTGAGCTTATCGTCCGTGATGCCCATCTCGTCGAGAGTTTCCTGAATAGCCCCATAGCGGGTGTGGAATGTGGGCGTTTTGTCGAGGCGGAACGTGACCGAGGTAATGATGTATTTGCCTTTCAGCTCGTGCTTGAATACGCTCTCGCGGTAGCCAAACTGACAGTCGGCATGGGCAAACCGGCGTTTTTCTCCCGTATTGATGTCGATTGCTTCGAGGTGGTCCACCAATTGCTCAACCTCAACACCATAGGCGCCGATATTTTGCATGGGTGCCGCCCCGGCCGTGCCCGGAATCAGCGACAGGTTTTCCATGCCGGCATAATTATTGTCTACGCAGAAGAGCACCAGTTCATGCCAGTTGACGCCCGCGCCCACCCGTATGTATATATGCAGGTCGTCTTCGCGCACTACCTCGATGCCCCCTATGCTCAGTTTTACAACCAGCCCCGGCACATCGCGGGTTAAGAGGATATTGCTACCTCCGCCCAGCATGAGTTTAGGCATTTTGGCCAGGTCGGGTAGTTGAAGTAAGGTTTGCAGGTCGGTTTCTGACGCGACTTCGGCAAAATAGTCGGCGTTGGCCGCGATGCCGAACGTAGTATAAGGCCGCAGCGACACGGCACGTTGAACGGTGAGCATAGGTTCACGAATGATCGGGGCAAAATTAGTAAGTTTGCAGGCAGTTTTTCCCGTAATTAAACGGGCTTTCGCTTTATCAGATGGTACATCGTATCCGCGTTTTCTGTTGTGTATGTGGGCTATTAGCCGTTGCCGGGGCATGTGCGCCGAAAGTGACCACAGCCAGTCGAAGCAATGCGGGTAGTTATAATGACTATTCCGAAGACCTATCGACGATACGACCCGTGTACGGTACGGTTACGCCAACGGCTCATACTGCCCCCACGGCGCCTCCCCCCCGTCCGGTAGAAAGCCCCCAAAAAGCAGCTACAGCTGCTCCTCCTGAACTGCTACATGTGAACCGACGCGTAGATGCCATTCTGGATACCATGGCTGTGCAAAGCCGCCGAGTACGCTATGCACCTGGTTATCGGGTGCAGATCTATGTGGGTAATGAACGTAATGCCGCCGATGCCGCCAAGCTACAGCTTTACCAGCTGTTTCCTGAACTCAGCGCCTACATGACCTACCAGCAACCTACCTACCGGCTCAAAGTAGGCGATTTTATGCGGCGTATGGATATTGACCGGTACCTGCCCAAATTGAAGGCCGCGTTTCCCTCTGCGCAGTCGCAGCCCGATAGAGTAGACCTTCGTCGGGGCCTCTTAATAAGATAAGTACAACGAAATGGGCGTTGTGCCGTAGATTTGCTCCCTGAAACACGAAATCTTACAAATTCAGCAGTTGCTTCAAAGTTTATGAAAAAGGCGTTGGTAACCGGCATAACCGGGCAGGACGGGGCTTATTTAGCCGAATTGCTGCTCGAAAAAGGGTACGAAGTCCACGGCGTGAAGCGTCGTAGCTCGCTCTTCAACACGCAGCGTGTCGATCATTTATACGAGGATCCACACGAAAAGCACGTTCGTTTCAAGCTCCATTATGGTGATCTGTCCGATTCGACCAATATCATCCGTCTGATCCAGGAAGTGCAGCCCGACGAGATTTATAACCTCGGTGCTATGTCGCACGTACGCGTAAGCTTCGACGAACCCGAATACACGGCTATGGTCGACGGCATCGGTACGTTGCGTATCCTGGAAGCTGTGCGCCTGTTGGGCCTGACCGAAAAAACCCGCGTATACCAGGCCTCGACGTCTGAACTATATGGCGGTGTGCAGGGTCACGCGCAGTCGGAGACTACGCCGTTCTATCCCCGTTCGCCCTATGCCGTGGCTAAACTGTACGGCTATTGGATCACGGTCAACTACCGCGAGGCTTACAACATGTATGCCTGCAACGGTATTCTGTTCAACCACGAATCACCCCTGCGCGGCGAGACCTTCGTAACGCGCAAGATCACCCGCGCCGTGTCGCGGATTGGGTTGGGCCTGCAAGACAAAGTGTATCTGGGTAACATGGATTCCCTCCGCGACTGGGGCCACGCCAAAGACTACGTTGAGGCGATGTACCTGATTCTGCAACAGGATACCCCCGAAGACTACGTTATTGCCACGGGCGTTACCACCACGGTACGTGACTTCGTGAAAATGTCGTTTGCCGAAATCGGTGTTGAACTGGAATTCAAAGGCGAGGGCGTAGACGAGAAAGGCTACGTGGTATCATCAACGAACCCAGATTTTGCCGTTGAAGTGGGCAAAGAAGTGCTGGCCATCGACCCGCGTTATTTCCGCCCCACAGAGGTAGATCTGCTGCTAGGCGACCCTACCAAGGCGATGACCAAGCTGAACTGGAAGCCTAAGTACGATCTGGCTGGCCTCGTAAAAGATATGATGCAGGCCGACATCACGCTGTTCCAGCGCGACCAACTGCTGGCTAAAAGCGGTCATCAGGTACTGAATTATTACGAATAGCAGGAGCGGCCCCAGCGGTCGCCCGAATGCCAACAGAAGGGGCGTTGCTGAATCACATCGGCAACGCTCTTTTTGTTGTGGGTAGCCTGCCCCCATTTTTGTAAGTTCGCGTTTTAGCCAGCGCGGAACTCACTTCACCCTGTTGCACGTCTCATGAACAAACACATTCTCTTAACGCTGACAGCCTTTTCGCTGCATAGCCTGATGAACGCACAAACCCTGCCCAAGCCCCCCGTGGCCGCCGTCAAGCCCAAAACGCTGACCACAAATGGCGACTCCCGCACCGACAATTATTATTGGCTCAACAACCGCGAAGACAAGGAAGTCATCAACTACCTGACCGACGAGAACGCGTATACCGATGCTGTTCTGGCCCCGCAGAAGCCGCTGGAAGACAAGCTCTTCGCCGAAATGAAAGGCCGTATCAAGCAGCAGGACCAGTCGGTGCCGTATAAAGAAGGAGCCTATTACTACCAGACCAACTTTGTGCAGGGCGGCGAATACCCGATTTACGTCCGCAAGAAAGGGTCGCTGACAGCCCCCGAAGAGGTGATGTTTGATTGTAATGCGCTGGCCAAAGGACACAACTATTACAACCTGGGTGGTTTTGAAGTGTCGGACAATGACGAGCTGGCCATTTTTTGCGAAGACACGGTGAGTCGGCGGTTGTATACGTTGCGGGTAAAGAACCTGAAGACAGGGCAGATTTACCCCGAAGCTATCCCGAATGTGGAGGCGGGTGATTTTGCCTGGGCCACGGATAACAAGACGTTTTTCTACGTCAAGAAAGACCCAAAAACGCTGCTCGGCTACCAGGTATACCGACATATGCTGGGTAATGACCCTAAGAAAGACGTACTGGTGTATGAAGAAAAAGACAACCAGTTCTACATGGCGCTGTACCGGATGAAGTCGAAGAAATATATCGCCATCAACTGCGACCACAACGGCGTCACGTCGGAATACCGGTTGCTGGAGGCGAAAAACCCCAATGGCGAATTTGTGGTATTTTACCCCCGCGAGCGCGGTCATGAATACGATATTCAGCACTACAAGGACAAGTTCTACGTTCGCACTAACTACAAGGCGCAGAACTTCCGGCTCATGGAAACGCCCGACAAACTGCGGCAACCCAACATGAAGGCCGAAACCGGTTATACCAACGACCGGTCGAAGTGGACGGAGGTGATTCCGAACCGCGCCGACGTGTTTTTCCAGAACATGGACGTGTTTGCCAACCACCTGGTGCTGGGCGAACGTAAGGACGGCCTGGCTAAACTGCGTGTGATTAATCAGAAAACGAAGGCCGATGAATACCTCGATTTCGGTGAACCGGCCTACGTAGCTGGTATCGGACAGAATCCTGATTTCAACACCGATATTCTGCGTTACGGCTACTCGTCGCTGACCACGCCCGCGTCGGTGTTCGATTATAACATGGACACGAAGGCCAAGACGTTGCTGAAGCAGCAGGAGGTGCTGGGTGGCTTCGACAAAAACAATTACACATCTGAGCGTGTATTTGTGACCGCCCGCGACGGGGCTAGGGTGCCGGTTTCGATTGTGTATCGGAAGGGTACGCCAAAAGATGGTACGTCGCCGGTGCTGCAGTATGCCTACGGTTCTTACGGCAGTAACACCGAGCCGGGCTTTAGCAGCAACCGCATCAGCCTGCTCGACAGGGGTTTTATCTACGCCATTGCGCACATTCGCGGGGGGCAGGAGATGGGCCGACAGTGGTATGAAGATGGTAAGCTGTTGAAGAAAAAGAACACCTTCAATGACTTTGTAGATGTGTCTAAGTGGCTGATTGCCAATAAGTATGCGGCCCCAGATAAATTGTTTGCCTTGGGTGGCTCGGCAGGTGGCCTGTTGATGGGGGCCGTCATTAATCAGGCTCCCGAACTATACCGGGGCGTGGTGGCGGCAGTACCATTTGTGGACGTGGTCACGACCATGCTCGACGAAAGTATTCCCCTCACTACCGGTGAGTTTGAAGAGTGGGGTAACCCCAAAAAGAAGGCTTACTACGACTATATGCTGTCGTATTCGCCCTATGATCAGGTATCGAAGCAAACGTACCCGAACTTGCTCGTCACCACGGGTTTACACGATTCGCAGGTGCAGTATTGGGAGCCGGCCAAGTGGGTAGCCAAGCTCCGCACGATGAAAACCGGCGACAACCTGCTGCTGCTCCACACTAACATGGAGGCTGGTCACGGCGGCGCGTCGGGCCGTTTTCAGGCGCTGAAAGAAGTGGCGATGGAGTATGCATTCATGCTCAATCTAGCCGGGAAGGGAAGTTTGTAAGGTTCGCGACGGGCGGCTACGATGAGCCGCCCTTATTGTTATATAGAACTTTGACCTATTCGCAGATTGTTAATAGCTTGGTGAACGGAACCAACAAATAGGATGGAAGCGCAGAAAGTCAATATTGAGCAACCTTTAACTGCTGAGCAGATTATTTCTGCTCATAAAGCTCTTTCAGTTAAAAAACGTAAAAAGGTGAGACAGGTATTTAGGATTATTCATGCTTTTAAGGTTGTACAGTATCGTAAAAGGGAATCATCCACGGTAAAGAAAGAGAAGCGATTATTCGTTTCTGCTAAGGCTGGCCTTGAATTGAAAGGCGATGTCCAAATAGGTGATCCTTTTCGGGAACACTCAACCTATAAGTATTTATCTCCACCAAACCAACTCTGGCATTTAAACGCGTTGTTAGGAGACGACTTAGTCAATCAAGCATTGGAAGACAACAACGGTCGGTTGAGTGATAGTACTATTATAGATTTGTTGGCTAAACATTCCCTACCGTTTTACACAGATACTAATGAGCGTATTTTGTTTTTAGGTGAAAACAAACTAGCAGAGCGTGAACTCGGCCCTCTCAAACCAATCTCGGCTGTAGAAGCAGTTCAACGATACGGGCTTGCGAAACTGGAAGAAGCCAGTGAAAAGAGTTATACCCAAATCTGATGCCTGTCCCGACGCCTGAATTAGTCAACCGATTAGGTGTTCCAATACAACCGTTTGAGCGTAGTTTTTCAAAAAGAACTATAGCTATGGGAGAAGCCGATTTATTCGATGACGCTGTTTTTGACGCAACTAACGGTGGTCTTCCACCCGATTGCATTGAAACGCCCATCGAAAGCGTAACTAGGCAGGGTTCAGTAGGTCGCTATTTGTGGGTAATTGATTCGCTTGGTTTGAAAATCATTTTGGAAGCTACGCCGAATCCAAAGCGTACGACACGCCCAATCGTATGCCACACTAATATTACCGGGGGAAAACCAGCGTTGCATGGTGGCGAACTTTGGTTTGGTGCAGATGATAAAGTTTACATAAACAACGCATCGGGGAGATATGGAAATGCTGAACCAGAGCAGTGGGAGGCAGTTTTAGCTTATTTTACTTTTATCGGCTACGAAGTAGTTTCGCTTCCTTTTCTGTTCGGCTAATCTGCTACAACGCCCGCCCATTTTCCAGCCGTAAAAAATGCGTTACCGACGTTGGTATTTCGTCTGTATAGTGCGTCACAAACAGGAGCGTGGTGTTGTCTGGCAGGTTATCAAGCAGGTGCCGGGCACGGATAATCTGGGCGGGGTCGAGGCACTGGAAGGGTTCGTCGAAGATCAGCACCGGTGGGCGTTTGAGCAAGGCCCGGCACAATAATACGAGCCGTTGTTGCCCCGCTGACAAACTACCAAACTGCCGGTCAATGAATGTGTCCAGGTCAAAGTAAGCGAGCAACGACAGGGCATCGGCGGCGTGGGTCGGAGTAACCATGCGGGGTACCACAAGCGTGTCGGTGAGGCCGGTATAGACCACGTCGCGGACCGTGAGGTGGCGTGGAAAATACAGGTGCAGTTCGGGCGAGACAAAGCCGATCTGGCGTTTTATGGACCATATGCTCTGCCCTGTGCCCGTGCGCCCCCGCCCGTGGGGTTTGCCAAACAGCCGAATGTCATTGGCATAAGCCTGGGGGTGGTCGCCGTAAAGCAAACTCAGCAAAACAGATTTTCCTGACCCATTCGGCCCTAGTAAGGCCCAGCGTTCGCCCACCCGAACAGTCCAGTTCAGTTGATCCAAAATTACGCTATCGCCATACCGGACGGTCACGTCGCGCAGGTCAAACACCCTATCGGAAGGCAGCGGCGGCATCGGGGGCGTCTGCCAGTTGGGCAGGGGCGGGGTGGCTGTTTCCGCTATACCCAAAACCGGTAGCTCAGAACCCGTTTCAGGTCGAATTCTTTGCGAAACTACCTGTCCATACGCTACGTCGATCACATGGGTAATGGCCATTGGCAGCACGTCGGGCGGGGCCACCAGCACCAGTTGCGTACCGGCATTCATTAATTCATCAAGCCAGTTGACCAAGTCTTGCCGCATGGCCGCGTCCAGCCCCACAAATGGATCATCAAGTAGCAGCAGTGCTGGCTTGTTCAATAGCGCTTTGGCAATCAATACTTTTCGCGACTGTCCGTTCGATAGTTTGATGAACGGCAACGACAGCAACGGCAGTAAGCCTAATCGACTCAGAATACGTTCGCTATCAGCAAGTTGATCGTTCTGAAGTCCTAAAAAAGCCTGTACGTCGAGACTTTCTTCGAGGCCGGCGTGGTAGCGTTGCTGGTAGAAAAAACGACCGTAGTCGAAGGCGTGTGAGGCCGCCCGGAATGTCACTAGTGCCGTGCGGGCTTTGTGCTGTTCGCGGGTAATTCGTGGGTCCGAACAGCTGTTTTGGCTGAAAGAAAACTGACCCGCCTGTGGCAGCAGTTGCCCGGCCAATGCCTCCAGTAGCAGCGACTTCCCCGCGCCCGTTGGTCCAATAATAGCCCAGTGCTGCCCCGGCTCCAATACCAAATTGATATCCCGCAACACCACCGCTAACCCCTTTCGAAACAGCGCATTTTCCAGTTGAATCATAGGTATGTATGCAGTAGCGATAATAGGTTATACCTCTACGCCGACTGATACGGGCCTACTATGGGTTTCCAAAATACGCGAACTTGGCTAATATCGACTTTCGGTCTAGCTAGAGCTAGGTCATAGTTTTCCTGCACAGTCAACCAGAATTCAGCCGATGTATTCGGAAACGCTACTGCAAGCCGGATGGCCATTTCCGGGGTAACACTCTGTTTGCAGTTGATGATAGCCGAGAGCGTCTTTCGGGTAGTTCCCAAACCAGTCGCTACCTCGCCAATGGGTAATTTTTGTCCAGTTTCTTCGCGTAGTCCCTCTATGGTTTCGCGGATCAGTTCACCGGGGTGAGCCGGGTCGAAAAGTGCCATGTGAGTGTTTATTTAATGATAATCTATATAATCAACATCGGTGGCGTTCTCACCGTCAAACCGAAACGTAATGCGCCAGTTACCAGACACTTTGACCGCATAATACCCATCCAAATCTCCTTTCAATGGGTGGAAATTATAACCGGGTTGATTCATTTGTTCAGGACTTGTTGCCGCTTCTAATCGCGTTAAAATCAGTCGAATCTTGGCAAGATGAACCTGCTGTAGTTTAGAACGGTCACCTTTAGTGGCATAACGTTCTAAACCTTTATTACGATAGCTGACAATCATAACGCAAATGTAACACGAAACGTGTCAGGTGTCATTACAAACAATCCACGTCGATGACGATGCTCACCTGACGGAGACCTTTGTCGGTGAGAATGTTGGTGATGCATTCTTGGATAAATGCCTTCACGGCTTTGAAATTGATCTTTTCGCGCTCCAGTTTGATCAGAATATCGTACAGAAACTGGTTACGAACACGCTCCACCAGCGGCTCTTCGGGGCCAAGCGTGCGCTCATCGCCCAGCTTTTCGGCCAGGTCGGCGCGGAGTTTGTCGGCGGCGCGTTTGCTCACGCGCTGGTCGGTGTGGCGCACGGTGAGTTTGATGAGGCGAGAGAAGGGCGGGTAGTTGAAATTCTGGCGTTCCACGATCTCGTCGGTGTAGAGGGCGTGGTAATCGTTGTCGATGATCTTATTCAGTACTGGCTGGGTGGGATTTGCGGTTTGGATGAGCACGCGCCCCTGCCGGTCGGCCCGCCGACCGGCCCGGCCACTCACCTGCGTCATCATCTGAAAAGCCCGCTCGGTGGCCCTGAATTCGGGGAAATGAATGATCCGGTCGGCGTCGAAAATACCGACTAAACTCACATTGTCGAAATCTAATCCCTTGGTAATCATCTGCGTACCTACCAGAATATCGACGTTGCCGGTTTCAAATTCCTGGATAATCTGCTGGTAAGCGTTCTTGGCCCGCGTCGTGTCGAGGTCCATGCGCTGAATCCGGGCGTCGGGAAACAGAATCTGGAGTTGGTCTTCCAGTTTCTCGGTGCCGTAACCCACCGTTTTTACTTTGGTTGAACCGCAGATGGGGCACAGTTTGGGTACCATCTCTTTGTGACCACAGTAGTGGCAGCGCAATTCGGCGGCGCGCTGGTGGTAGGTCAGGCTCACGGCACAGTTGGGGCACTGTCCAATCCATTCGCAGTCTTCACACTGGATATACGGCGAATAGCCTCGCCGATTCTGGAATAAAATGCTTTGTTCGCCCCGCTCCAGATTGTCGGACAGCGCCTGATACAGCACCGACGAAAACTCATTTTTCATGGTTTTCTGGTGCCGCTCCTTCTTCACGTCGATGAGCGAAATAAATGGCAGGTTGGCATCGCCATACCGCTGGAACAACTCCACCAGCCCATAGCGACCCTGTTTAGCCTGGTAATATGATTCAATGCTTGGTGTAGCAGACCCCAGCAACACCTTAGCCTGTTGCCAGTAGGCCATCATCATGGCCACGTCGCGGGCATGGTAGCGCGGGGCGGGGTCGTGCTGTTTATAGGACGTCTCATGCTCTTCGTCGACGATGATCAGGCCGAGGTTATCGAACGGCAGAAACACTGCCGACCGCACACCCACCACAAACTGATACTGCCCCGACACAATGCCTTTCCATACTTCAACCCGCTCATTATCAGAGAATTTTGAGTGGTAAATGCCCATCTTGTCGCCGAACACTTTTTGCAGGCGTACTACAATCTGGGTGGTCAGGGCAATTTCGGGCAGGAGGTACAGCACCTGCGATCCACCTGCCAATACCTTCTGAATCAGGTCGATATACACTTCGGTTTTGCCGCTGCCCGTGATACCGTGAAAGAGTACAATGTCCTTTTCGGCGAAAAACGCCATCGTCTTGTCGGAGGCAGCCTGCTGGGCGGGAGTCAGCTTGATTTCACCCTGGGGCGAATAGGTCTGCGAGAAGCGCGGCTGGATAAGCTCGAACGTTTCGAACACACCATTTTTGATGAGCGTGGCCAACGACGAAGACGAAATTTCATCGTCCTGATTCAGCAGCGCTTTGTCGAGACCGGTCTGGTTCAGAGCAGGATTACGTTGTAACGGAACGTGACTTAAGTAGCGCATGACCGCCTCCTGCTGTTTAGGTAATTTTTCTAGTTTTCGAAGCAGAGATAACAGCAAGTCGGGGTTTTCATACTGCTGACTAAGTCGAATTTTACGCACCATTTTAGGTACATATTTTTCTTTGACCTCATCAAACACGATGACAGCCCGTTTACCCACCAATGACTTGATCAGCGTGGGTACGTTGACCTCACCAACGAGCCGCCCAACCTCTTCATACGACAGCGCCGGGTGCTTGCGCAGTTCGTCGAGCAGAACCGTTTCCTGCTCTGTCAGCAGTTCGGGATAATCGAAATCAGGGTTAAACTGTACCTTCGACTGGCTCGTGATTTTCAGCCCAGACGGTAGTGCCACGTTAAGTACTTCACCCACACAACACATATAGTACTCTGACATCCAGGTAAATAACTGTAATTGGTAACCTGTCACGAGCGGGTATTCGTCCAGCAGTTCGAGCACGTAGCGAGCCTGATAGCTCTGGGGTGGCTGGTTGTGCAACCGCGCCACTACAGCGGTCATTACCCGGCTCTTTCCGAAAGGAACAATTACTCTGGCCCCAATTTTGATAAGCCCGTTCATCTCCCGCTGAACCCGATAAGTAAACAATCGCGGCACAGGAATTGGCAGGATTAGATCGACAAAAAAGGTGCGCTCTTCAATTGACGAGTAGGTAAACAGAGGCTCAGACGACGAGTTATTCATAAGTAGTAAATATGCTCAGTAAAAGTCTGAGTATAAAAACGAGGTACTGGCAAGAAATTTGAGGTATTTAAACTTAAGTATCTCATCCCATAAACGCTTATCGACTTTGATCACGCAAACCAGACCTACTTCAGGAGGTCTCTGGTGGATAGTCGATTTGTGCTTACAGTAACGGTAATCGATTTCGTTGAACAGCCTTGAACATGAAAAATTTGCACATAGCATTTAGGTCGGGTCTATTACTTGGTACGGTATACCTGCTTACCCAATCCGTCTTATTCGCTCAAATTAAAGGCACGGTATACCGGGACTTCGACCAGAGCGGCACTCAGACCGCCTCACTGCCCGAAGAGCCGGGTGAGCCAAATATTGTTGTTCGGGCTTACGTAAATTTTAGCTCAACACCCATCTCAACCGTCACCGACGTTAACGGAGCTTACCAGTTTAGCGCGGCCGATATACCCGCTAATGCAAAGGTACGGATTGAGTTTTCAGGGCTGCCCGACGGCTACTTTTTTGGCGCAGCAGGAGCCGATGACCGCTCGAACGTACGCTTTGTACTAGCTGGGCCCGCCGCCACAGGTATAGACGTTGGGATCAATTACCCCACCGACTATTGCCAGAACGGTGAAATAACAACGATCATTCCCTGTTTTGTGAACGGTGATCCGTTAAGTACGGTAAACGCCGATGGGTCGCCCGTTGACCCCGCCAACCGGTCTGGTAACGCCGATGTGCTGGTGGCGTTTCCCTATTCGGCTACGGGTCTGGCGGGTGCCGGAAATTTCCCCCCGGCTCACCTGGCTACGGCTGCCCAGGTTGGTTCTATATGGGGCGTTAGTTTGTTGCGGTCTGAGAAAAAAGTGCTCACAGCGGCCTCCATCAAACGTCATACTGGCTTGGGTGTGTTAGGAACAGGCGGTATATATATCACCGACATCACCACACTCACCGCCACGTCTGCCGCCGTACTGGCTAATTATCCGCTTGTTGTAACTCAGCCGTTTTTCGACTTTCAGACTGATCTTAACGTGACAACCGGTGCTGACCCCCACTCTGGGTTATCGGGTAATAAACTACAACCCAGTGCCGACCCTGGCTCCATGACCGCTGTGGGTCGGGTGGGAATTGGGGGCATCGATATGTCGGACGATGAAAAAACGATGTACGCGGTAAACCTCTACGACCGCAAACTCTACGGCGTATTCATTGACTCACCGGCCCGCAAACCTGGTCCTGCCGATGTGAAATCGTGGACCATGGACCAGTCGGGATGTCCCAGCGGCGATTACCGGCCCTGGGGCGTATATAGCTACCGTAAAATTGTTTATGTAGCAGGCGTTTGTTCGGGAGAGTACCGAACCTCAAAAATTTCATCAACGACCTCGGTGATGGATGGTCTGGCTGCTACCCTGCCCGATACCGCCGGGCTTAAGCTGATTGTGCAGCGCGTTGACCCCCGCATAACGGGTGCCACCTTTCAGACAGTGTTAAGTTATCCACTGACATTCCGGCGTGGTCCCGCTGATTTAACAGACAACTGCATCAACTTCACATACTGGCTCCCCTGGACCAACGAGTTTCCCATGGCCTGTAATGACGGTGGCAACTTTGTGATGTGGCCACAGGCCATGGCCACCGATCTGGCCTTCGACGTAGACGGCTCCATGATCATTGGCATGCTCGACCGGTTTGGGCACATGGCGGGCCTCCAGAACCAGACGCCTCAGGGACAAGGGTCATTCAATGGGTTCACGGGGGGGGATATGTTACGGGCGGCCCCGCTTAACGCGGCCGGTACGGCCTACCAAATGGAAAATGACGGCTCGGTAGGCAATCCGATACGCACGGCAGGCGCTAACCTGGTGCCGGGTACGGGCATTACCGTTCAGGGAACCAACAACGGGCAAGGTCCGGGCGGGGGCGAATTTTATTACAATGACCAGTGGGCTTTGTTTGCCTCAAGCAGCACACTGGCCCACGATGAGGTAACCAACGGCTCGTTGATGCTGGTACCAGGCCGCAATGAAATTATGACGTCTGCTTTTGACCCCATCACGGGTATCTACCAGTCGGGCGGCATGAAGGTGTTCAACAATCGCAACGGTGGTATTCTACGCAACTATGCGCTTTACGCTAACCTGGGTAGCGGCACCGACGGCACATTTGGTAAAGTGTCGGGGTTGGGTGATGGCAAAGCGCTCTGCGATCTGCCCGGTCTCGAAATAGGCAACCGCGTTTGGTTTGATGATAACCGCAACGGCATCCAGGATCCCTATGAACCGGGTGTTGACGGTGTAACCCTCGACCTGTTTGACATGGGTACCGGAGGAACCAAAATCGCTTCAACAACCTCAGCCAATGGCGGTCAGTACATCTTTAACCAGAATAATGTGCCGGGCGGGTTGCTCCACAACCGCAACTACGAGATTCGTATGGCTATGGCGCAGCTGCCCAGCCTTGATCTGGCCGCGCAAAAGCCTGTTGGTGGACCGGGTGCCCGCCGGGCGGCTGTGTCGCGCACTTACTTTATCTCGCCGCAATTTCAGGCATCTGGTGCTGATAGTCCTATCCGCGACAATAACGCCATCCAAATCGGGACTAATGCTGTTATTCAGCTAACCACGGGGTCATTTGGTGAAAACAACTACAACAGCGACTTCGCCATTTATTCATGCCCCACCCTTACGGCGCAGGTTGAAGCCCTCTCGGTCTGCGCCAACGCCGCCAAAATACCCGACATCCCGTTTAATGGTGAAAATTTCGCGCTCGTAGACAATCTGCAATTTGTGCTCTTTACCAGTCCGCAAAGTGGTACAGCCATGTACACAGGCGGCACAGTTTTGGCCACGCTCACGCCTGCCAATCCCGCCAGCCAGGTTGTTTCGCTAACGGCGGCGACTATTTCCACCCAGAACACCACGGGTGCGCCCCTGTCCTTCTACGTCTACGGCATTATCTCGCCCGCCCCCGCCGATCCCACCTGTCGGGTGTCGTCGTTGACGAAACTAACGATCCTGCCCAAGCCCTCAGTTGCGGTTACGCCCAACTCCGCCACGCTGACCTGCAACCAGCCCACGGCCACACTACAAGTGCAAACCCCCACGCCCGACGCTGTTTATACCTGGCTTAGCCCACCCAACGGCACCACTACAGCGGGCACCTCGCTGTTGGTCAGCGCGCCGGGTGTTTATACCGTAACGGCTTCGCTAAGTGCCTGTGCGGCTATTTCGGGTACGGTGCTAGTGAGCGAAGACAAAACCACGCAGCCTGTAACAGTCAACGACGCCACGCTGTCATGCCGTAATCCAACAGCTTCGCTGACGGCGCTGGTTGGTGGTCAGGTCACCACGATGTCTGTGACTTGGCATGGGCCGAACGGCTTCACCAGCACCCAAAACCCCATTTCTGTCACGCTACCAGGTACATATTCCGCCATGGTCACGTCTGCCAACGGCTGTACTGTAATCGCTGCGGGTGGGATCGTGACGCAGGGTGCCTCTACTACACCCGCTCTTGAAGCGTTTGGTGGTGCCAAGGCCTGCAATGCCTGCTCAGTAACGCTGGTGGCCGAAGCGGTAGGCGTATCGTTCTACTGGACTGGTCCCGGCAGTTTTACCAGCAGTGAACAAAGGCCTGTGGTAACGCTGGCAGGCAACTACACCATCACGGTCTATGACCTGGAAACGGGTTGCCCCAACCAGACTATTGTCACGGTAGAATCACCCTCCGGAGATCAGTGCATCACCACCCTATCTATTGCCCCTACCGCTGCTACCATCTGTTCGGGTGGCGCAGCCGGGGTTATTACCGCTACGGTAAGTACCACGCTGACACCGGGGCAGCAGGTGCAGTTTGTGTTGTTCAGTAGTCCTCAAACAGGCACCGACATGTATGCCGGTGGAACGGTGCTGGCCACGGTAACGCCCAATGGTAGTAACCAGGCCATTTTGCCTGCCAACGCACTAACTGGCATCATCAACGGTAGTGCGCAATCGGTCGACAACTATCTCTACGCTGTTTTGTCGCCGGTAGGTCAGGCGCGGGCCGACTGCAAACCGTCGGCGTTGCTTACACTGACTGTTTTACCAGGCGGCTGTCTTGCCATTCGAGGTAGTCGCGTGCGGTAGAACAGCCCTTTCAAACTTTAGTAAAGACCCCGAAGCACAAACCTTTGGGGTCTTTTTTTGCGTTACAAACACAGACGATAACGGAGCAATCCGGGCCATATGAATACCAATCAACCTTACGACGTGCTGATTGTGGGCGGCGGTCCCTGCGGATTAGCCGCCGGAATTGAAGCCAGCAAAAGCGGATTAAGCCACATCATTCTTGAAAAGGGTAGTATCACGGAGTCTATTCGGCGGTATCCGAAACTGATGCGCTTTTTCTCTACCGCCGAAAACATCGAGATTGGCGGCATCCCGTTCCCGGTGTCAAGCGTGAAGGCCAACCGTAACGAGGCACTCCAGTATTACCGTAAAGTAGCTGCATACTACAAGCTCAATACCAGAGTTTTTACCGAGGTGCAGCGCGTGCAGAAACAAGGCGACGTATTTGTGGTGACTACCACCAAAAACGAAATCTTTCGGGCTTATAAAGTAATTCTGGCTACCGGCTATTTCGACAAGCCCCGCTGGCTGGGCATTCCCGGTGAAGACGGCCCGCAAGTGTCTCACTATTACGACGAGCCGTTCAAATATTCGTTCACGAAAGTGGTCATCATCGGCGCGTCGAACTCGGCGGTCGAGGCGGCTCTGGAATTGTATCGCCATGATGTTGACGTGACGGTGGTGCATCGCGGCCCCGACTTCCGTTCGACGGTGAAATACTGGCTGATTCCCGACGTAAAAAACCGGGTGAAAGAAGGTAAAATCAAGACCGTGTTCGACAGCTGCGCCACCCGTATTGGTCCCGACTTTGTGCGGGTGCACAACCAGCTTACCGGAGAGATAAGTAATATCCCCGCCGACTTTGTACTGGTGTTGACGGGCTATACACCTGATGCTGAACTGCTTCAACGGTGTGGGGTAGAACTAAACCCCGACACGCAGGTACCCGTCTACGACCGCGAAACGTTTGAGACTAACGTGTCGGGCCTTTATGTCTGCGGCACGGTGCTGGCGGGTATTTACACCGAAAAAGTATTTATCGAAAACGGCCGCGAACACGCACAGGCCATCATCGACCACATTGTAGGCCGCGAGGTACACAAGGTGAACGAACTGGTGCAGCGGATTTAAAAATAGGGTTAAAGTTTAAGGTCTAACGTCCAACGTTGCTTGACACAATATGCTGGCGCATTGAGCAACGTTGGACTTTAGACCTTAAACTTTAACCCTATTTTTGCCCCATGAATACCCCCCTTCCCGACCTGTTTGGTCAGTTTAATTCGTTGCGCGTACTCATTGTGGGCGATGTAATGCTCGATGCCTACGTGTGGGGCCGTGTAGAGCGGATTTCACCCGAAGCGCCCGTACCTATTGTGACTGTGAACCGGCGTGAAGTGCGGTTGGGCGGCGCAGGTAACGTTCTCTTAAACGTGCAGGCCCTTGGTGCTGAGGCCATTATCTGTTCGGTAATCGGTACTGACATGGCTGGTGATCAACTGGTGCAGCAACTCACCCAACGGAGTCTTCGATGCGAAGGCCTGATCCGGTCGGAGGGGCGGCTGACGACCATCAAAGAGCGCATTATTGCCGGGTCGCAGCAGGTAGTACGCGTCGATACAGAGACCGATAAGTACATCACCGACGACGACCGGGCGCAGCTTGTTGCCCGCGCCAAAGACTTGATCCCCAGCTGCCACGTTGTCATTTTTGAGGATTATGACAAGGGCGTACTCAGTCGTGAAGCCATCGCCGAGATTACAGCATTTGCCAACGAGCACCACGTACCCACGGTGGTTGATCCTAAAAAAAGGCACTTCCTGGACTACGAACACGCCACGTTGTTCAAGCCCAATCTGAAAGAACTGCGCGAGGGACTGAAAGTGGATTTTAACGTTGATCAGCCTGGTGAGCTAACCCACATAGTAGACCAGCTAAAAACCCGGATGCACCTGCGTGGTACGCTTATAACCCTTTCAGAACGAGGTGTCTATATTGACCTCGATGGTGTTCAGGATCGCCTGCCCGCCCACGTCCGGCAAATTGCCGACGTGTCGGGAGCGGGTGACACTGTGATTAGTATTGCCGCCTGTTGCGTGGCCCTGAAGCAATCACCACACCGCATTGCGGGCCTGTCGAACCTGGGCGGGGGTCTTGTCTGCGAAAGTGTGGGCGTGGTACCTATCGACAAGGCACATTTATTGGAAGAGGCCCTGCGGCTGGGTGTCTGAAATTGCCTGTAAATAACGCCTACTGCCATGACCACCCTCGTACTGCCCATTGAGCTTGAACCGGGCGTGGTCATATCTATATTCGACTTTACGCGGCAGTTAAATGACGATCAATTCTACGATTTCTGTCAAGCCAATGCCAATCATTTTTTTGAACGTGATGCCTTCGGGAATTTACTGTTAGTGGCACCTTCTGGTGGTGAAAAGGGAGCGATTAACTGTGAGTTGGTTGCTGAACTAATTATTTGAAACCATCAGGCAAAGCTCGGTTTTGTCTACGATTCGTCAACGGCGTTCCGTCTACCCAATGGTGCTGTTCGTATCTCGGATGTCGCATGGGTAACTGCTGAACGCCGGAATGCATTTACGCCAGAACAACGCAGAAAATTTCTGCCCCTCTGCCCTGATTTTTTGGCTGAATTGGTTAGCGAATCGGATTCACAGAAAGATACCGAGGAGAAAATGATTGAGTACATGGCGAATGGCTGCCGATTGGGCTGGCTCCTCAACCCCAAAACAACCACCGCCAAAGTGTACCGCGCCAATGGCTCTATCGACGTTATCACTAGCTTCGACGGTACATTGTCCGGCGAAGATGTCCTACCCGATTTCTTGTTGTCGCTGATGCTGTTTCGTAGCAAGCAGGACGGTTTGCTCGGTATCTGCCCGTTTTTAGGATGGTGCGTAGGTCCAGGCTATAGTAAGTCCGGCTGGTATATGGCTTGTGTAATAAGCTGTCTGCCAGCTATTTTTTTGCCTATACCGTAACCAAACTATGCACCGTATCACGATCCAAAAGGTCCTCGGCGAACCCCTGCTCTTTGTTGTAGTCATCGCGCTGTGGCTCACGTCAACAAATACGAATTACGCACTGGCCCAGACGAAGCAAAAACAGGCCGGAATGCCCGTGCAACAGCCTGTACTGGGTGTGCGCTCTGTACAGCTGATACGTATTAGTGGCCTGACATTCAGAGACTTAAACAAAAACGGGAAGCTTGATAAGTACGAAGACTGGCGGTTGCCTATTGCCCAGCGCACCGCTGATCTGGTGGCCAGAATGTCGCTGGAGGAAAAGGTGGGATTTATGCTCATCAGTTCCGCGCGGCTGAAGAACGACTGGTCGTTTGAGGCACCCAAAAATAAAGACGCCGTCACCAGCGATTTCAACGAAGAAGACCTGGTGCAAACTGGCAATATGTTCACCAAAAAGCCCTTGCCAATAGCCATGATGATGGCTGCCGGCACTACCAAGGGTGTGACCCAATACCACCTGCGGCACTTCATTTTGCGGGCCAACGTCAGTGCCCGAACCACCGCCGAATGGGCCAATAAACTACAGGCTCTCTGCGAAGCCGATGGTCTGGGTATTCCGGCCATTATTGCCTCAAACCCCCGCAACCACATCACCCGCGATGCGTCTATCGGCCTGAGCGTGGGCAAAACCGTGTTCTCGACCTGGCCCGGTGAGCTAGGTCTGTCGGCCATGCGCGACCTGCCGCTGGTGCGCGAATTTGCCGATATCGCCCGGCAGGAATGGGCGGCGGTTGGCCTCCGTAAAGGCTATATGTACATGGCCGATCTGGCCACCGAACCCCGCTGGCAGCGCGTGGAGGGTACGTTTGGCGAAAATGCCGACTGGGTAGCGCAGATGATGACGCAGATTGTATTGGGCTTTCAGGGCAACACAATTAGTCCAACGTCAGTAGCTCTGACTACCAAACATTTCCCCGGTGGCGGCGCGGCAGAGGGCGGGCAGGATCCCCACTTCGACTGGGGCAAAAACGAGCGTTTTTTGGGCAACATGTTTGCCAATAACCTCATTCCGTTTAGGGCCGCCATTAAGGCAGGAACCTCGGCCATCATGCCCTACTATTCCATTCCGCAGGACACCAAGTATGAGCACATTGCCTATGCCTATAACAAAGGTGTGATCCAGGACTTGCTACGGAAAGAAATGGGTTTCGACGGGATCATCAACTCCGATACCGGGCCAATTGAAATGATGCCCTGGGGGGCCGAAAATCTCTCGCTGACTGAACGCTATAAACGTACGCTGGAGGCCGGCGTGAACCTGTATTCAGGTACGGCAGACCCCACGAAACTGCTGGAAACGGTACGTAGCGGAGCCGTTGACATGCGCCTGGTCGACGAGTCGGTGCGGCGGTTGTTGCTGGAAAAATTCCGGCTGGGCCTGTTCGAGAACCCGTATGTGGACGAGGCTGCCGCCGAGCAACTGGTGGGCAACGCCCGTTTTCAGGCCCGCGCCGATCTGGCCATGCGCAAGTCGATTGTACTGCTGCGCAATGAGGCAAAAGCACTGCCCCTGGCTCCAAAAACGAAAGTTTATTTTGAACAGTACTACCGACAAGCCAACCCACAGGCCAGCCCCAGTAACGTGTTTACTGACAAAATGGGCAAGTACAACCTGACCTTTGTGAAGACACCCGAAGAAGCGGACGTCATTGTGCTCTGGATTACGCCCGGTGCCAAATCACTCTTCAACGCTGATGGGCCGCCGCTGTACCTGTCACTGTCGAAAAACGCCGTCGATGTGGCTTATGTAAATGCGCTTACGGCCAAAAAACCAACAATTCTGGCCATCAATTATACCAACCCCTGGGTGATCGACGAGGTGTATAACGATGCCGGAAAAGCCAACATCCGGGGTGTTCTGGCTACCTTCGGCACCACCACCGACGCCTTTCTGGACATCATAACCGGGCAGTTCAACCCGTCGGGCAAAATGCCGTTTTCAACGCCGCTATCAGAAGCCGCTGCCCAAGATCAGAAAACCGACGTGCCCGGCTACCTCGAAGGCCCGGGCTACGCGCTGTTCAACTACGACGAAGGGTTGCGGTATAAGTAGTGTACTACACAAAAAACGGCACGTCTTTGGGAGCGTATTTGCGCATACCTTCTTCGTTGATCTCTACCCCAATACCCGGCTTTTCGGAGAGCGGAATAAACCCATTGCTGACCATGGGTCCGTCGAACGTGACGATTTCTTTGAACATGGGCTCTTCGTGGAAATAAATCTGCCACTCCAAAATCAGGAAATTAGGTACCGACGCGCAAACGTGGCTGGAGGCCATCGCTCCAAGGTATGAGGCCACCATATGGGGTGCAAATGGCACGTAGTACAGATTGGCCAGGTTAGCAATGCGCTGACCTTCGCCAAGGCCACCGGCTTTCTGTATGTCGGGCATGATGATGTCTACGGCCCCAATTTCGAGCAGTTTCCGGAAGCCATGCGCCAGATAATGGTTCTCGCCTGCACAAATTGGCGTGTTCGACGATTCGCGAATTTGCTTGTAGGCTTCCGGATTTTCGGCAGGAATAGGCTCTTCCAGAAACAGCAGGTTCAGCGGCTCCATCAGCTTGGCCACGCGGCGGCCCGTTGGGAGGTCGTACCGCCCGTGCATGTCTACGCAGATATCGACTTTAGGGCCAACGGCTTTCCGCACCCCGGCAATCTGATTGTACATCCGCTCTAGTTCACCGGGGCTGGCTGTCCAGTTGTAGGCGTCATACTTGTTGGGGTCGTTGCGCTCGTCGATATCATATTTCACGGCATTAAAGCCCATATCGACAGCCTTACGGGCACTTTTGCCAAAAGCATCCGGGCTGGTATCTGTTTCGCGGTACGCGCCCGTGTCGCAGTACACCCGCACCCGGTCCCGAAACTTACCACCCAGTAACTGGTATACAGGCAGGCCCAGCGCCTTGCCAACAAGGTCCCAAAGTGCCGTTTCAACCGCCGACAGCACCGAAATGTACATACCCGCCTGGGCACCCTCGAAAAAGCCCGATTTTCGGACATCTTCAAAAAGGCGGTTCACATTGAGTGGGCTTTTGCCTTTGATGCGTTCGCCCATCAGCTTCACCAGGTGATACGTGCCCACCGAAGCATCTACAGCTTCGCCACAGCCCCAGATACCCTGATTGGTATGCACTTTCACAAACAGGCTGTGGCCGTTGCGGATGTAGCCGCATTTGATGTTGGTGATCTTCAGGTCTGACGGGGCCGACGACAGCGGTGCCCGGTCGACGGCCGTTTCCAATCCTTCACCGAAAGCTGTTAACGCGTTGGCTGTGAGTACACTGGCAATGGCGCTTTTGGTCAGAAACGAACGCCTTGAGGTAGCATTTTTCATAAGGGCAGGGAATAGGGCGTTGGTTTACCAGGTGCGCGTTTTCAAATAATCCTGTATTTGTTCTTTCGGCACGGGCAGTTCGCCAATGTGCGCGTTGAGCCACCTGGAAAAGTCTTTCTCGATCTCATCCGACCAGCGGTTGTCGATTTGGCCGGGGGTGTATTTCTGTTCACGCAGTCGCAAATGGCCGAACATATCACGCAGCCGGACGATCTCGGACGTTTTCACGACTTTCTCGGCCAGGTGGGGTGGAATAAAGATGACGCCCCCGTCGCGGCCAAGTACCACGTCGCCGGGCATGACCATGACTTTACCAATGCGCGTAGGCTGGTTAATGCCCACCAGCGTGGTGTTCAGTTCGCCGTCGGGGTTGTTGAGGTGATGGGAGGGATGATAACTGCGAAAAAACGACGTAAACCCGCCAATTTCTTTCAGCCCGGCCACATCCCGAACGGCTCCTTCATACACAATGCCATTACCCGTTTTGGCATAGATCGAATTGCCGAGGTTGTCGCCGATGGTGGGGCCGTCTTCGTGCATATTAAACTGATCCACCACATACACGTCACCTTTGGTGAGCAGGTCGATGGGCCAGGCATTCTGCGATTTCACACGCCCGTCTTTTTCATGCCCCTTCTTGTCAATCACCCGGTGTACATCGGGGCGGCCGGGCATGAACGTGGCCGTAACAGCCCGCCCCACCAGTACACTATCGGGATTGATGAGCTGCCAGCCGCCTGCATACTGGTATTTATAATTTTCGCCTTTTAGTACGGCCCAGGCCTCTTCATGCGTAACCCGCTTCATGCGTTTCAGAATGGCATCGGGCACTTTGGGACGTCCGTCGGCGTAGCGTTCGCCCGTCCATTCGGGCGTCATAAACAGCAGTTGTTCTTTCGAAATTTGTTGCCCAATGGCGGCGGTGACGGGCCGGAGCAGGCAAAGTGCAGCGGCAAAAGCAATTCGTTTCATGGCGGCAGGCTATAGAGATCAGTTCTAGCCTCAAATCAACAGAGTCGGGTTGATCTACCCGTTTCAAACTGGTTGATTTTCAATCAACTCCACTACTGCCCTGCATTACTCACCCATTGGCAAGCCGCCTGTTATCCTATTGGTCCTTTACCTGCAAAGTTGACTCTGTACGTGTCGGCTTCGATGGCATTGCTATCAGCTTCCGGCGAACGGTGTCTCGAATATGCCGACGGCAAGTTCTAGCCAGATCAGGACGAGTGCCACCAGAACCACGCCACAGATCATGATTCGGTGCTTAACGTTACTCACATTCCTTAGTATAAACTCACACAGCAGACCAGCACCAAGCAGTAAAATGCCCATTGCGACGAAGTCGGATAAAGACCAGTTCACTTCATCTGTAAACTGCATCGCTATCAGTGGAATTAGTAATAGAAGCGCTACTGTGAGCACGATACCGATAAGTCGTCTGTTTTGCGTAATCATGATCGCTTTGCTGAAACTGTGTGTTTTTGAATTGTGAAGTCATTCGAAAGTACTTTGTAGTTCAAAGTGGTTGTATCATTTTTTATACTCCCCCATACCGAAGTGACAGAGTACAAATTTCTTGGATAGTCTATAGGTGCTCTGGGCCTTTGTGGTAACAGCTACCGTATACCGGTAGGTAACTGTAGCCCTGTAGGCCAGCCATACCACAAAATCAGGGCCTGCCCACCGCCGGGGGTATCGTATAATGCGCGGCCAAGGCAGGTGCCGCCCATGCGTTCATAGAAGTAAATGGCAGGGACATTGGCCTCATAAACGCCCAGATAGAAACCAGAACTGCTGGCTTCGGGTATGAAACGGCGCGTTGCTTCGTGCATCAATCCCGACCCAATGCCCTGGCCTTTCAGTGCCGGATCAACGTGCAGGTTGTCGATGAGGGTGCCGCGCACAGAATCATCGTCGAGGAATAAGCAAATGAATCCCAGCAGATTACCGGCTTCTTCAGCCACTAAAATTCGCTGGTTTGGGGCGGGATTGGCGAAGCGATCACCCCAAAGAGCCAGTCGATCCGGGCCAATGGCCTTATCGAGGTAGTCATCACGCAAAATACCTCGGTAAGCCAGCTGCCAGCTTCGCATGTGTAAGTCGGCAATGCGCTCAAGGTCAGCTGTTTCGGCAAGACGATGCGTAATCATAGGCTAAAAATGACTACTGCCGCTGCCCGCTACCACCCTCTTTTACGGCGTCGATAAACACCCGGACGTGATCAGGGTTAGTGTCGGGATAGACCCCGTGGCCAAGGTTGGCAATGTGGCGCTGTGGTCCAAAAGCGGTAAGCATCTGCCGCACTTCTGCCCGGATTTGGGCCGGTTCGGCATAGAGCACACAGGGGTCGAGGTTGCCTTGCAGGGTTTTACCCGGAATCAACGCCCGCGATTCGGCAGCGTCCATGTTCCAGTCGAGGCCCACCACGTCGCAGTTGAGCTGACCGATGGCTTTCCGGGCAAAAAATGCGCCCTTGGCAAAGACGGTAATGGGCGTGTGGCCCACTTCGGCGTCGGCCTTGACGGCATCGCAGATTTGGGCAATGTAGGGCAGCGAAAACGTAGTATACTGCTCGGGCGAAAGAATGCCCGCCCATGAATCGAATACCTGTACCAGATCAGCCCCGGCCCGGATTTGGGCTTTTAAGTAAGCAATGGTGCTGTCGGTGATCTGTTGCAACAGGGTGTGGGCAAAAACCGGATCGGTGTACAGCAGTTTTTTAGCCACCGAAAACGTTTTCGACCCCTTGCCCTCGGTCATGTAGCAGAAAATGGTGAACGGTGCCCCCGCAAAGCCCAGCAGTGGTACCCGGCCGTTCAGCATCTGCTTCGTGATACGCAGGGCCTCCAGCACATAGCCCAAATCCTGCTCAGCATCGGCCACGTGCAATGTACTCAGGTCGGCCAGGGTACGTACCGTGCGCGGGAAAACAGGCCCACGCTGCTCGATCATTTCGTAGGGAAGGCCCATGGCTTCGGGCACAACCAGGATATCGGAGAAAATAATGGCGGCATCAACGCCCAGTAGATCAACGGGTTGCACCGTAACCTCGGCAGCCAGTTCGGGCGTAGTGGCCAGTTTGATAAAGCTACCTGCCTTCTCGCGAACGGCCCGGTATTCGGCCAAAATTCGCCCCGCCTGCCGCATCAGCCACACGGGCGTACGTTCTACGGCTTCACCCCGCGCCGCCCGCAGCACCAAATCATTCTGTAATGTCATGGTGCAAATATCGGAAGGGCAGGGAAGAGTTAATGATGAATGATAAGTGATGAATGATGAATTTGCTTCCGCCAGCGTAACTGATCTTACGGAAACAAATTCATCATTCATCACTTATCATTCATCATTAACTCTTCCCTGCCAGCGCCAGGATATCCTTCACCTCCAGGACGCGCTTTTGCGTACCGTTGTCGACGGAATGGATCATGGCAAGGCCTAGCTGTCTGAGGGTGATGACTGAATTAGGCAGCAGTCGCCGGAGTACCGGGTAGAGCCAGCTCAGGTAGCGGTAATAACTCTTGGTGTTTTTCAGACCCGGCGTCGGGTGGATATAGCCTGGTCGGAAATTGTATACCTGTTTGAAGGGCAGGGCCATCAGGTCGTTTTCTGTTTTGCCCTTCACCCGTGCCCACATCGAACTGCCCATCTCGGTGCTGTCTGTACCCACGCCCGACACGTAGCAGAAGGTCATGCCGCCATTACGCTGGCTCAGTAGTGTGGCCATGTGGATCGTAAGCGTATAGGTGGCCCGGTAATAATCGCGCTCGTTCATGCCCACCGACGATACGCCGAGGCAGAAAAAACAGGCGTTGTAGCCCGTTAGTTGGCCCGCCACGGCCGACAGATCATAAAAATCAGGTACCAGCAACTCAGTCAGCTTGGGATGAATTACGCCGCATGTTTTTCGCCCAACGACCAAAATATGCTCCACGTCGGGATGTTGCAAACATTCGTGTAATACACCTTCACCTACCATGCCCGTGGCACCCGTAATTATTGCTCTGATCATCATTGGTGTAAAGACGCGTGTTAATGAATGGTAGTCCGATTAATCAGTTAATACCAAACTGCAAAAGTAACGCTAAATAGCAGGAGCAACAGAAAAATGTAACTTGTGGTATACGTACCTACCCAATCGTTTAACATGACTATTCTCCGTACACCCGCCGCCCGCTTCGATAAGCTGCCTGACTACCCGTTCGCGCCGCATTACCTTAACGTAGGTGAAGACCTTCACATGCATTATGTAGCCGAAGGAAATGTGGATGCCTTGCCCGTTCTCTTGCTCCATGGCGAACCCACGTGGTCATACCTCTACCGGAAGATGATCCCGATCCTGGTTGAAGCGGGCTATCGGGTCGTTGCCCCCGATCTGATTGGGTTTGGTAAATCAGACAAAATCGCTGAAGCTGAGGCATATTCGTATCAAAAGCACATAGATTGGCTCACGTCATTTGTTCAACAGCTCGACCTTCAGCAAATAACGTTAGTTTGTCAGGACTGGGGAGGGCTGCTGGGACTACGGCTAGCCGCCGAAAACGAGTCGCGCTTTGCCCGTATCTGCGCCGCCAATACGGGCCTGCCCACCGGCGACCAGCCCCCGTCGGAGGCGTTTTTGCAATGGCAAACGTTCTCGCAAACCATTGCCTCACTGCCTATAGGTCAGCTTATCAGCATGGGTTGCACCAATAAACTTCCCACCAACGTCATTGCCGCCTATGACGCGCCGTTTCCAGACGAGACCTACAAAACCGCCGCACGGGTGTTCCCGAAGCTAGTGCCCACCTCGCCCAATGACCCCGCCGCATCTGCCAACCGGGCTGCCTGGCAGGTGCTTATGCGCTGGCAAAAACCCGTTCTCACCTGTTTCTCAGACGGTGACCCCATCACCGCCGGAGGCGATAAAATCATGCAGAAGCTCATTCCCGGTGCAGCGGGTCAACCCCATATTACCCTCTCAGGTGGCCATTTTCTGCAGGAAGACGCAGGGAAACAATGGGCCGAACAGATCGTGGCCTGGATGGGAAAGAAAGGGTAATTGATGAGGCATAAGCGGTAGGTAGTAGCAAACTCGCGGAGCAGCACTTATCACTCATCACTCATTTTTTTCCATCTTTGCACCCTATAAAGCATACCCCACTTATGGAGTTAAAACGAGTCGTTGTGACGGGCCTGGGTGCCCTTACCCCCATCGGAAACACGGTTGCTGAGTTCTGGCAAGGCCTGAGCACGGGCAAAAGCGGTGCCGGTCCCATCACCAAATTCGACGCGACCCTGTTCAAAACCCGCTTTGCCTGTGAGGTGAAAGGGTTCGACCCACTCAACTATTTTGACCGGAAAGAAGCCCGGAAAATGGATGGCTACGTGCATTACGCCATTGTCACCGCCGACCAGGCCATCGAAGACGCCGGGCTGCTCAATGAAGGTATCAACAAAGAGCGCGTTGGGGTAATCTGGGCGTCGGGTATTGGCGGGTTGCACAGCTTTCAGGAAGAAGTGCTGGCCTACGGAGCCGGGGGCAAAGTTCCTCGTTTCAGTCCCTTCTTTATTCCGAAAATGATTGCCGACATGGGTGCCGGGATGATTTCTATCCGGCACGGCTTCATGGGCGTCAACTTTGCGCCGGTGTCAGCTTGTGCCTCCAGTACACACGCCATGATCGACGCCTTTAACTACATCCGGCTGGGTAAAGCCGATGCCATCGTGACGGGCGGTTCTGAATACGTGATCACCGACTCGGCGCTGGGTGGTTTCAGCAATATGAAAGCCCTGTCAGAACGCAACGATGAACCACAGCGGGCTTCCCGCCCGTTCGATGCTGACCGCGACGGGTTTGTGCTGGGTGAAGGCGGCGGTGGTATCATTCTGGAAGAATACGAACACGCCAAAGCGCGGGGTGCTAAAATCTATTGCGAACTGGTTGGTAGCGGTGCCACCGCCGATGCTTACCACATGACCGGCACACACCCCGAGGGCCTGGGTGCGGCCAATGCCATGCGTGAAGCCCTGCGTGAAGCCGGTCTGCAGCCCAACGACATCGATTACCTGAACGTGCACGCCACCTCAACGCCTATCGGCGACGTATCAGAGGCGAAGGCCATTGTGAAGGTGTTTGGTGAGAATCCGACGAATCTAAACATCAGCGCCACTAAATCCATGACGGGCCATCTGCTTGGTGCGGCAGGCGCTATTGAAGCAGTGGCGGGTATTCTGGCCATGCAGCACAGTCTCATTCCGCCCACAATTAACCTCGACAACCGCGACGAGAACGTACCTGCAGGCCTCAATCTGACGCCTAACGTGGCCCAGGCTAGAACGGTCAACACGGTGCTCAGCAACACCTTCGGCTTCGGCGGTCACAACGCCACGGTGCTGTTTAAGCGTATATAAAAGGTTTCCTGTTTACTTATCGTCCCGGTATTTCCTAATTTTTGACTAATTGGGAAATACTGGGACATTTTATTTGGCTGGCTTCATGAGAATTTTCGTCGATACCGAGCGCATCCGTGACCTGAACAGCGGGTTGGGGCAAACCTGTTTGCGGGTGGGCCAGGAACTGGTCCGTCAGCAACCCGCCGATGCTGACCTGACGTTTCTAGTGCCAAAAGGGCAGATGGGGGTGTTTGGTGAACCGACAGGCACGCTGCATTATGTGGAGGCTACATGGCTGCGGAAACTATGGAACCCCGGGTACTACGACGTTTGGCACAACCTGCATCAGGACGCCGCCTACTGGCCTTCGCAACGCCCCGGCAAGCTCGTGCTGACCATCAATGACTTGAATTTTCTGGAACGCCCCGACTATTCAGACGCGAAGAAGGCTCGCAAACTGGCCGCCGTACAGCAACGGGCTAACCGCGCCCAGGTTATCACTACCCTCTCTGACTACACCGGTTCGGTAGTGCGCGAACACCTGACTCTGCGCGCCACCACCACGTTGCAAACGGTATATATCGGCGTGTCGGATTTGCCCACACCGCCGGTTGAGCCGCCAAAGGGGCTTGAAGGGCTAAAAACGCCGTTTTTCCTGTTTCTGGGTGTGTTACATCCTAAGAAAAACGTCCACGCGCTGCTGGCTATCGCCCAGGCTTTCCCCGATTACACGCTGGTGCTGGCCGGGCGCAACGATCACCCCTACGCACAGCACCTCCGCGAACAGGCGGCCCAGCTTGGTGCCGACAATGTGCTTCAGACTGGACCCGTCGATGAAACCACCAAAGCATGGCTCTACGCCAACTGCGAGGCGTTTCTGTTCCCCTCACTGAGCGAGGGCTTCGGTCTGCCCGTAGTGGAGGCCATGAGCTTTGGTAAACCCGTGTTCCTCTCCCGCCTGACCAGCCTCCCTGAAATCGGCGGCCGCGAGGCCATCTATTTCGATTCGTTTGAGCCCGAAGACGTAGTGGAGACCCTGCGTGCAGGTATGCGTGATTTTTACGATGACCCTCTCAAAAGCGAACGCCTTCGCTGGCAGGCCAACCGCTTCCGTTGGCAAAACACGGGTAAAGCGTATTGGGAGCTTTACAGTAGGCAGTGAAAGTTAGTCGGCGTACTGTAAGAAAACATCCCCTGTTAAAATGTGTTAAGCGGTAAAGACGGCTCGAATTTTTCGCGGCGCTACTTTCGTTATGTCATCAGAAGCGACAACGAAAAAGCCGGTTTTCTGCCTGGATTCGCCCGTTAGGTCGCCCGAAGTGTCTACACAAAAAACCGATTTCAGTACCCTAATACTATGAAAAGCAACTGGAAAGTATTAACGCTGATTGCCCTGTTTTCGAGCGCGGTCACGTTGTTCGCTTACAACCTGCTTGGGTTCAACAAGCGGGACGTGATTTTGAACGAAGCATCGACCACGCCCATTACCCGGCTGGCTTCGTTAACAGGCAACGCCCCCACGGGTGCCCCTGGTGATTTCTCGTACGCTGCCGAAAGCGCAACGCCCATGGTCGTGCACATTCGCACGACGATGACACGCACGGTACGTCAGCAACAAATGCCCGACATTTTCCGTGAGTTCTTTGGCGATGAAGGCATGCCCGGTATGGGTCAGGGCCAGGGTCGTCCCCGGCGCGAGCAGGGCCAGGCATCTGGCTCAGGCGTGATTATTTCGAAAGATGGCTACATCGTGACCAATAACCACGTGGTACAGGATGCCGACGAAGTAGAGGTGATCATGACCGACAAGCGGAGCTTCAAGGCCAAAGTAATTGGTACCGATCCGCTGACCGATCTGGCCGTGGTGAAAATTGACGCCAACAACCTGCCTGCCATCACTTTGGGTGACTCAGACAACCTGAAACTGGGCGAATGGGTACTGGCTGTAGGCTATCCCCTTGATCTTGAATCGACCGTTACGGCGGGTATTGTGAGTGCCAAAGGTCGTGGTATTGGTATCCTGAGCCGTAACATGCAGCAGCAGCAGCCCGGTGCCAAAGCCGTTGATACGCCTATTGAAGCATTCATTCAGACCGATGCCGCCATTAATCCTGGTAACTCGGGTGGTGCGCTGGTAAACCTGCGGGGTGAACTAGTGGGCATTAACTCGGCAATTGCATCAGCAACAGGCTATTACAGTGGTTATGGTTTCGCGGTACCTGTATCGCTGGTGAAGAAAGTAACGGCCGATCTGCTGAAATTCGGTAACGTACAACGCGGTTATATCGGCATCTTGCCCCGCGAATTAGACAGCAAACTGGCCACTGAAGTGGGTGCTAAAGTAGGCCGTGGTATCTACGTAGAAAGCGTAACCGAAAACGGTGCTGCCAAAGCCGCCGGCATTCAGAAGGGCGATGTGATCGTGAAAATGGAAGGAGCTCCCCTGGATTCGGATGCCCAGATGCGCGAAATCATCGGTCGTCGTCGTCCGGGCGATGTAGTCAACGTGACTATCAACCGGGGTGGTACCGAACGTGACGTGAAAGTGGAGCTACGCAACCGTAATGGTGGCCGCGACGTGATCAAGAAAGAAGAAATGGCTACCTCAAGCATGAAATCGCTGGGGGCTGAGTTCAATAACCTGACCGACAAAGAGCGTCAGCAAATGGGTGTTAGCGGCGGGGTGCGTGTCAGCAAAATTGTTGACGGCAAACTGGCCGAAACCGAAATCGAAGAAGGTTTTGTAATTCTGAAGGCCAACGGTAAAAACGTGAAAAGCGTGAAAGACCTGGAGGCAATTGTAGGTACTGTGAAAGAGGGTGAAGGTCTATTGCTGATTGGGATGTACCCCAATAGCAGCCGCACGCTCTACTACGCCGTACCCATGTAATTGGCTGTATCGGGGCAACCCGAATTTGATAAGAGAGGGCCTGCCGAATCACAATGTGATTTGGCAGGCCCTTTTTCTTGCTTAGCGGAGTGCTGCTTTGCTAAACAGGACGCACCTTACCTTTGCTCTATGAATCTGTCCTTGCTGATCCGGCAAAACCGGGTCTTTTTTATAACCTACCTGTTGCTTTTGCTGGTGGTGGGTGGCCTGATGCTAACCTACACCAAAGAACAACTGATCCGGTTTGTGAATGACTTTAACAGCCCCCCCGGCGACGCGCTCTTTCCATATCTGACTTACCTTGGCGATGGGGGTTTTGTGGTGGTAGTGGGGGTATTGCTGCTGGTACTAAATCGGCGGGCAGGGTGGCTGGTGCTGGTTAGTTTTGCCATCTCCGGGCTTATTAGCCTGTTTTTGAAGCTGGTCGTCTTTCCCGAACGGTTGCGGCCTCTGCGCTATTTTGAGCATTCAAACTGGGAATATCACGTCATTAAAGACCTGCACATTAACGAATACAACAGTTTTCCGTCGGGGCATACTACCTCGGCTTTTGCTCTGTTTGCTATGCTGGCGTTTCTGTGGCGGCATAAGGCATGGGGCTGGACGTGCGTGCTGCTGGCAGCCATAGCCGGCTACTCACGGGTGTATCTGTTTCAGCACTTTGTAGAAGATACGTTTGCCGGTTCTTTGCTGGGCACGATCACCAGCATTGGGGTATATCTGGTCTATCAAAAACGGTTTGGCAACCCGCCGGTGCTAGGCTAGTTTAAACCATAATTGTGCTGATTGTGAGTGATATATGACGCTGGCTCAATAGATTAGTTGGTGCGTTTATTTTTTCGTCTTCTTGCAACTCAACTTTAATCTATCCAGTCAATTATGAGCCGTTTTTTCGCAACGATGGGTCTGCTGATGGCCCTTGTAACAGGTGCTTTTGCACAGGCACCGATGACCAACAAAGATGTTATCTCCATGAATACCGCCAAGGTGAGCAAGTCGCTTATTGAGGCGAAAATTCAGAGCAGTCCAGCCAAATTTGACCTGACCACCGACGGACTAATTGAGCTGGAGACGGCTAAAATTTCGGATGGTCTGGTAAAAGCTATGATGGCCAAAACAACCCTGACTGATGTGATGACCAACGATGACATAATTAAACTCTCGAACGCAAAGGTCTCTAAATCAATAATTTCCGAAAAGATTCACAAAGGCAAAAACAAGTTCGATACCTCGGTTGATGGGCTAATTGCCCTGCGGGCGGCAAAAGTATCTGACGGCGTTGTGAAAGACATGATGACCGCTCCCAAATAAGCATCGACATTTCCTACACCCTGCCATGAGCGCAGCAGCCCCGGTTGTTGCGCTCTTTTTGGTTTCGATTTGTCTGTTGCCCACCTGCTTTCCCGTCCTGGTGAAGAAACTTCGCGGAATTAGGCTATTTTTGCCAAACCGTATGCATGCATAACAATTTATATGTCAGGCCTAAAGTTCAAGGATGCTGGTACAGCAGTGAGACTCTAAACTTTGGACCTTAGACATTGAACCCCTTCAAAATGGCTAATGCCTTCATCTACGACGCCGTCAGGACCCCACGCGGGCGCGGTAAGAGCGACGGATCGCTCCACGATATTCAGCCTATTTCGCTACTAACCAGTGTGTTGCGCGAACTGCGTGACCGTAATCACCTTGACACGCGCCTCGTCGACGATGTGATTATGGGCTGCGTAACGCCCATCGGCGAACAGGGTGCCGACATTGCCCGAACCGCCGTTTTGGAGGCTGGTTATGCCGAATCCGTTGCGGGTGTGCAGTTAAACCGCTTCTGCTCGTCGGGTTTGGAGGCCATTAATCAGGCAGCGGCCTACGTGATGTCGGGGCAAGTTGACGCAGTGGTGGCTGGTGGTGTGGAGTCTATGTCGCGGACACCAATGGGGGCCGACGGGGGGGCAATTTTCATGAACCCACAGATTGTGGCCCGCCACAACATCGTGCCGCAGGGTATTTCAGCTGATCTCATCGCCACGCGGCAGGGCTACAGCCGGAACGACGTAGATGCCTTCGCTGCGGAATCATACCGCCGGGCCGAGGTAGCGCAACGCGAAAACCGCTTTCACAAAACGCTGGTGCCGTTTAAAGACGAAATTGGTATCACCGTGCTCGACCGCGATGAGGGTGTTCGCCCAGGTACCACCGCCGAAACATTGGGTAAACTGAAACCTGCGTTCGAGATGATGGGGCAGATGGGTTTAGATGCGCTGGCCCTGCTGAAATATGCAGATTTGAACCAGATCAATCACGTGCATCATGCTGGCAATTCGTCGCAGATTGTCGACGGTGCGGCGGGTGTACTGGTAGGTAGTGAGGCGTTTGGGCAGGCAGCCGGGCTGAAGCCCCGCGCCCGAATTGTGGCCTTTGCTATTGTGGGTTCCGAACCCACCATCATGCTCACTGGTCCCGTTCCAGCCACACACAAGGTGCTGAAGAAGGCGGGCATGAGCATCAAGGACATCGACCTGTTTGAAGTAAACGAAGCCTTCGCGGCCGTACCGATGCTGTTTATGGACGAGTTTGGCGTGGATCACAGTCAGGTCAACATCAGCGGCGGGGCTATTGCGCTGGGTCATCCGCTGGGTGCTACCGGGGCCATCATTTCGGCCACGCTGATCGACGAGCTGGAGCGGACGGGCAAGCAGTTTGGCCTTTCAACCCTTTGCATCGGCGGCGGTATGGGCATCGCCACCATTTTTGAGCGGGTGAATTAAAGACACTAGAATTTGGACGTCGGATATTGGGCTTGTAACAAGTCCAATATCCGACGTCCAGTATCCAATATCCTGATATGATTAACTACACTGTAGAGCAAAACGTTGCCGTCATCCGCTGGAACATGAGCAGCAGCCCGATGAACGTGCTGAACGACGAATCGATACCTCAATTTGAGGAAGCTCTCAACAAAGCCTACGCCGACGAGGCTATAATAGGCATCATCATCACGTCGGACAAGCCCGAATTTGTGGCCGGGGCTGACCTGAAAATGATCCTGCGCAACAACGGAGGTGACCCTGCCGAGATGCTGAAGGTGTCGATGGAATTGAACCG
This sequence comes from Fibrella rubiginis, assembly GCF_017353185.1. Lineage (GTDB taxonomy): Bacteria > Bacteroidota > Bacteroidia > Cytophagales > Spirosomataceae > Fibrella > Fibrella rubiginis. The sequence goes on from NZ_JAFMYV010000007.1 coordinate 320,086, forward strand.
CATTTTCCGCAACATGGAAACGAGTGGCAAACCAATTGTGGCAGCTATTAGCGGCACAGCTCTCGGCGGTGGTTACGAAATCTGCCTGGCTTGCCATCACCGAATTGCCCTTAGCAGCCCGAAAACGCAGATCGGTTTGGTCGAAGTGACCATCGGACTGCTGCCGGGTGGGGGCGGTACCCAACGGCTACCCCGCATGATCGGGATGCAGGCTGCCCTGCCCTTACTGGTGGAAGGCAAAAAACTGAACGTGGCCGACGCGCTAAAAAATGGGCTGATCGACGATGTGGCCGAGACGCCCACGACCATGATGGACAAGGCCCGCGCCTGGATTATGGCCAACCCACAACCGATTAAGCCGTGGGATCAGATCGATAAGAAAACGGGCAAGATCGTGGCGCGGGATAATTTCAAAGTACCCGGCGGCAACGTGCAAAGTCCCACGGGTGCGCAGACCTTTGCGGCGGGCACAGCCATGCTGATGGACAAAACCAAAGGTAATTACCCCGCCCCCATCGAGATTATGGCTTGCGTATATGAAGGCTTGCAGGTAAACATCGACCGGGCGTTGGTGATCGAGGCGCGGCATTTTGTGAAGGTAGCGACCTCGAAAGTGGCCAAGAGCCTGATTCAGACTATGTTTCTGGGTATGAACGAAGCCAACAAAGGCGCAAGCCGCCCGAAAGACGTACCTAAGACGGACGTGAAGAAACTGGGTATTCTGGGCGCGGGCATGATGGGCGCGGGCATTGCCTACGTGTCGGCGGTGGCGGGGATCGAAGTGGTGTTGAAAGACGTGTCGGCTGAGGCCGCTGAGAAAGGGAAAGACTATTCGCGTAGCCTGCTGAAAAAGGGCGCGGAGCGGGGCAAAGTAGACCCTACGACAGTCGACACAACGCTGAACCGCATCAAAACCACTGGCGATTATGCCGATCTGGACGGTTGCGATTTGATTATTGAAGCCGTCTTTGAAAACCGCGAACTAAAGGCAACCGTGACCAAAGAAGCCGAGCCTAAACTGGCTCAAAACGGCATCTATGGCTCTAATACGTCAACATTACCCATCACGGGCTTAGCCGAAGCGTCAGCGAACCCCGCAAATTTCATTGGCATTCACTTCTTCTCGCCCGTCGACAAGATGATGCTGGTAGAAATTATCGTGGGCAACCAAACGTCTGATTATGCCTTGGCTGTGGCGATGGATTACACCCGTAAGATTCGGAAAACGCCCATCGTGGTTAACGACTCGCGTGGGTTTTATACCTCGCGTTGTTTTGGCACCTACACGTCGGAAGGCATGGAGTTGCTGAACGATGGCGTGAACCCGATTCTGATCGAAAACGCCGGAAAAGATGCTGGTATGCCTGTTGGCCCGCTGGCCGTGCATGACGAAGTAGCCCTGGATTTAAGCCTGAAAGTGATGACCGAATCGGTGAAGGCGGGCGCGCTGAGCGCCAATGAACCGATTTATCAGATGGTCCAGAAGTTCAACGAAATGGGCCGTATTGGCAAGAAAGCCAAAGCCGGTTTCTATGATTATCCAGAAGATGGAAAGAAGGCCCTGTGGCCCGGACTGGCCGACCTGTATCCTGTTTCGGCAGAACAACCAAGTCTGGACGAGGTGAAAACGCGTCTGCTTTACCGGCAGGCGATTGAGGCGGTTCGTTGCTTTGAAGAGGGTGTTATCCGTACCAAGCTCGACGCTGACCTCGGCTCTATTCTGGCCTGGGGCTTCCCGGCTTACACTGGTGGTGCGCTATCCTTCGTCGACTTCGTAGGCATCGACACGTTCGTGCAAACCCTCGACCGTCTGGCCGACCAATACGGTGGTCGTTTCCGCCCTACCGCTAAACTCCGCGAACGGGCGGGCGTGAAGGAAATGGCATAAGGAATGTCATGCGCGCAAATGCAAAGTCAAGGCTCGTTTTTCTGACCTGATTGTGCCAATTATACGGGATGTGCTTTTTGCTACAACTACGTATATAGAATCAGTAGAGATACTCTAAACTGCTAAAGATAAGGACTTTACCTTTGTCTTGCTGTCGGTGAAACCTTCGTCTAACCAGTCAGTATACATTGTATTGTCTAAACCCTCATCAAAATGGAAGCAACAAAGAGTGCACCAATCGAAGAAGTACATGCCGGGAGTAATATGCACTTGCAGGCTGAGCTTGTAAAGGCAAAGCCAGCCGACCACATGGCCCCGCCAAAAGCGCCCGCCGCTTTAAGCGCAGCTACGTTCTCTACTTTTTTTACCTGGCGAGGCAGTGGTGGCGTTAAACTAAACTGCGGCGATGGGCGTATCACGGCTAATTCCCGTGTGTTTGCGGCGCTTAGCGAATACAATACTGATCCGCGACAAAACCGGTTCGTAGGTAACGCGTCAATGAGTATTTTCAATGTCAGCCCCTACAACGGTGGTGTTATTGTCTGGTTAAACGTGAACTGGAACGGGCCGCTCAACATACGAGTGGATCTGTTGGTAGACCCATCTTGGGTGTGAGTAAAACACGCTTCATGCGTGTAAGCGAGAGACGTATCAAGATGCCCGGCGATGCTTATTCATCCGTCGGGCATCTTGCGTTTACACTACAAAACCACATAGACGGGTAGGGTTGTCTGTGTGTAGGGAACAATTTCACAGATGGGTACGTCATCCGAACAATGGGTTATTTCGAGAATATACAGTCAGGGATACGCACCACGCTGAAGGGCCTGAGCCTGACAATGCGGCATTTGCGGCAGGCAACCCGCCGCCGGACGCCCGTGGGTATGAGTAACGACGCTTACTTTGACCTGCAAACGGGGCTGGTGACGCTGCAATACCCCCACGAGCAATTGCCCATTCCCGACAATGGACGCTACCGTCTCCATAACGAGATCGATGACTGCATTGTCTGTGACAAATGCGCTAAGGTTTGCCCCGTCGACTGTATCACGATTGACCCGATCAAGGCTACCGAAGAGATTGGTAAAGCATCAGACGGATCGCCGATTCGGTTGTATGCCGCCACGTTTGATATTGACATGGCCAAGTGCTGCTACTGCGGTCTGTGTACGGTAGTGTGCCCCACGGAGTGCCTGACGATGGAAAAAACCTTCGACTACAGTACCTACGATCTGGGTAATCTGACCTACGCCTTCGCCAACTTGACCCCCGAAGAGGCCGACGAAAAAAGGGCTTTATACGAACAGTTTGTCCGTGAAAAAGAAGCCGCCAAAATCGCCGCTAAACCCGTTGCTACTCCTGCCGCCGCAACAACGGCTCCTGCACGCCCCGCGTTCCGTCCTGGTATGAAGCCTACGCCAAAGCCCGCTGTAGTTGAGCCATCGGAAGAAGCTGTTTCGGTTGAGAAAACGTCTCCAGTAACGCTGGAGCCCATTATTGCACCAGCGGAAACGCCTGCTGTAGTGGCCGAAACACCTACGGATGCAGCTGTTCCTGCTCCAGTTGTGGGTGATGCTCCGGCTTCGGAAACGCCAGCACCCGCCCCGAAGCCCCGGCCTGTGTTCCGTCCCGGCATGAAACCTGCGGCCAAACCGGCTACAGCGCCAACTTCGGAAACCGAGAACACAGGTAATTCGACAGAGGGTCACCAGTTGCATCCATTGACTGATCCTGCTCCTGATGAAGCCGAAGCTATCGCGTCGGTGGGGGTGCCCGAACAGCCCGGCGTAACGGAGCCATTGTCGGCGGCTGAAGTCGCAGCACCCTCCGAACCAGTAGCCGACCCTGTGGTTCCACCAATTGCTAAGCCCAAGCCAGCGTTTCGTCCCACGATGAAACCACCCACGCCTAAACCCGTGGCCGAGTCGCCACCTGGCAATGATATTATAGAGGAACCAACTCCTGAATCACCACCCAAACCGAAACCCGCTTTCCGGCCCACGATGAAGCCGAAAGGGTAGCCGGTTTGTAGGCTTCGCGCGGTAGGTGGCTTCGTGAGGCGTCCCCGACAAGCTCAGGGTGGTGTTTTCTTTGTCATCCCGACGCCAGGAGGGATCTAGTCTCTTATCATTCAATCACGCATTAGGAAAGTAGATCCCTCCTGACGTCGGGATGACAAAGAAAACACCACCCTGAGCTTGTCGGGGGCCGCACCGGCGAACCGGCCTAGTCGAAGGGCTATGCCTCAGCAACCTACTGCGCGCAGCCACACTTACTTTAATTCCCACCCATGCTCCAGATCGCCTTTTTTGCCTTTATCGCCCTCACGCTCATTGGCGCATTAACCGTGCTGCTGACGCGCAACGTGCTCTATTCCGCCTATGCCCTGCTGCTGACGCTGTTGGGTGTGGCGGCCCTGTTTGTCTTTGCCGGGGCTGATTTTCTGGCCGTTTCGCAGATCATTATCTACGTCGGTGGCGTACTGGTGCTGGTGCTTTTCGGCGTTATGCTCACCAGCAAACCCACCACCATAAGTACATCAACGGTGGTGGCAAGCGAACGATCCAATGCTATTTTGGCTGGTAGCCGCGGTGTGTGGCTGGGCGTATTGCTGGCCGCGGGTCTGTTTTTTGGGCTGAGCCGTTTATTGATGAACGCCCATTTTGCCCTGTTCGACCAGCCCATTTCCAAAGCCCCCACCACCATTGATACCATCGGTAAGCAACTTATGACTGAGTACATCGTCCCGTTTGAAGTTATTAGTATTCTGCTGCTTGTGGCCCTGGTAGGGGCAGGCTATTTGGCCAAAAAGAGCATTAAACCATGAACCCATCTCTTTCCTACTCCCTGCTTTTTGTGGCGGCGGCCCTGTTCAGCATTGGGTTGGCGGTGGTCATAACCAAGCGTCATGCCGTGGTGGTGCTGATGGGTATTGAGCTGATGCTCAACGCCGTAAATCTGAATCTGGTGGCCTTTAGTCAGTATGACCCGAGCCGGTTGCAGGGGCAGGTTTTTAGTCTTTTCGTCATGATTGTGGCTGCCGCCGAAGCCGCCGTGGCCCTGGCGCTAATTATTCAGGTGTATCGCCATGTCAAAACCGTGGTACTCGACGAACTGACAGATCTAAAACAATGACCCCGACCCTCGAAACGCAGTTCGAACGCCTCATCGACGGTATCCTGGGCAACAACGTCGGCCTCATCGACGGTTTTTTGTCGGATGAAGAGACGGCCCAACTGGCGCAACGGCTGCACCTACGGCGGGCGGCGGGGCAGTTTCGGGAAGCGGGTATTGGCAATGGACAGGCGGTGGTGGAAAAAACCATTCGCGGTGATGAAATTCTCTGGCTCGACGCCCAAACCGCCACGTCCGAAGAAACCGCGTTTCTGGACCGGGTACAACAACTGATTGAGTACCTCAACCGCACCTGTTACCTCGGCCTCCGCGACTATGAACTGCACTACGCCCTGTATCCCACCGGTACGTTCTACAAACGCCACCTCGACCGGTTTCGGGCCGATTCCAAGCGTAAACTGTCGCTGATCTGCTACCTCAATCCCAACTGGCAACCTGCCGATGGTGGTCAATTAGCCCTTTACCTGCCCCAACCGGACGGCTCTGAACAAACCGTTCAGGTTGATCCCCTCGGTGGTCGGCTGGTCTGTTTCGACAGTGGGCTGCTGGAGCACGAAGTCCTGCCTGCCACGCGCGACCGGTTAAGCTTAACGGGTTGGCTGCGGACGGGATAAAGCCGGTAAACAGCCTTTACCCCGTTTGCTTCCGGTCCCGTTGGTCAGGATATTTGCAGGCAATTCAGTTAACCCCAGAAAAACGTGCCCGATAGTACCCAAACGCTGTTGCTGACCTGCCTGCTGGGTTTACCCTTTGTGGGGGCAATTGGGTTAGGTGTGCTAAAAAATCGCGTACCTGAGTCTGTTTCGGGCTTTCTGGCCGTACTGCTCACGGCTATCGGGCTGTTTGTTTCCGTCGTTATTGCCGCATCGGTGGGTGAGCCGTTGCACTGGCAAACAGACTGGATCAGTTTCTCTGGCCATACGTTTCCGCTCTCGTTTCAACTTGATGCCCTGAGCCGTCTTATGCTCGTAGTGGTGCACGGCGTGGCGCTGCTCGTGCAACTGTATTCTATCGAATACATGCGCGGCGATGCCCGGATTGGGCCATATTTCGCGTACCTGCAACTGTTTGTCGGGGCTATGCTGGGGATTGTGCTGGCAGGTAATCTGCTGATTCTCTATGGTTTCTGGGAGTTGGTGGGCCTGGCTTCCTACCTGCTTATCGGCTTCTGGTATCACCGTCCATCGGCGTCGCGGGCGGCCACGAAAGCGTTCCTGATGAACCGTATTGGCGATGCGGCCTTTTTGCTGGGTATCCTGCTCACCTACATCCAAACCGGCTCGGTTGATTTTGGCACCCAGCCCCTCACCACGGCGGCGGGCCTTTGCCTGTTTATGGGCTGTGTAGCCAAATCAGCCCAGTTTCCGTTGCTCACCTGGCTCCCCGATGCCATGGAAGGTCCCACACCCGTGTCGGCCCTGCTCCACGCGGCCACGATGGTGGCCGCGGGCATTGTGCTCCTGGCCCGTATCCATCCCATGCTCTCGTCCGATGCGCTGACGGTAGTAGCTGCCATTGGCACTGCCACGGCCCTCTGGGGCGGTTTTTCGGCCCTTTTTCAACTGGATATTAAACGGGTTCTGGCTTTTTCCACAGTCTCGCAACTGGGTTTGATGGTGGCCGCCATGGGTACCGGTAATGTGTCTGGCGCCTTGTTTCACCTGCTCACCCATGCCTGCTTCAAAGCAGGTTTGTTTCTGGCCGCGGGCAGCATTATCCACGCCGTACACACGCAGGATATGCGGGCAATGGGTGGCCTGCGCAAAGCCTTGCCCTACACGTTCGCGGCCTACGTCATCTGCGCGGCGGCGCTGGCGGGGGTGCCGTTGCTATCGGGCTTTTTGTCGAAAGAGGTGGTGCTGGGCGGTGCGGTGGTTTGGGCGGCGCAGCGCGGTGGTTTGGCAATGCTCGTTCCGGTAGGATTGCTGATATCGTCGGGGTTAACGGCGGTGTACATGGCCCGGCAGCTACGGCTCGTTTTCTGGGGTGAACCCACCGATGCCGAGATGATTCCTCACGAACCAGGCTGGCTAATGCGTGGTCCGGTGTTACTGCTGGCCATACTGTCGGTAGGCGTCTGGTTTTCGATAAACCCCCTTTCTGCGCACCATAGCCCCTTTTTCGCCCAAATGCACCTGCCTGTCCTGCCTGAAGGCCCGGTGTGGCTGGCTCCCCTTTCCATTGCATTAGTGCTGGTTGGTGGCTGGCTCGGCTTCCGGCTGCGCGAACCCGCTACCGACAGCAAACTGGCTCTTGCCTCATTCCACTACGGCTACCTCGACCAGCTATACCAACGCCTATTTGTCAACCCCACTCGCGCACTGGCCAATTTCCTGCACCGCGCTGACCAACGTGCTGTTGATGGTCTGGTCAATGGATTCGGTATCGGGACAGTCTTGCTGGCCCACATTGCCGCTTTTATTGACCGCATCGGCGTGGACGGCGTAGTCAATGGGGCAGGCAAACTAGCCGTTGGGGTAGGGCAACTGACTCGTTCGGTGCAGGGCGGGCGCGTCCAAACGTATATTGCCACGGCTGTTGCGGTGGTGCTGTTTTTACTTTGGTGGATTCTTTAAAAGGTTTATCTGTTTGTGTGTTTGTCCGTTTAATAGCTGTTGTGCCTTAAACAAACGAACAACCAAGCAAACGAACACACAAACAACATAAATGCCCCTTCTCTCGCTACTGATTTTCCTTCCCCTTGCCGGTGCCCTGCTCGTGGCGCTGCTGCCCCGTGAACGAGCCAGCCTGTACCGCTGGATAGCCGTGGCTGTGACCAGCGCTGAAGTAATATTGAGCGGCCTTGCCTACGCGCAGTTCGACCGGGGGCAGGCGGGGTATCAGTTGCTGGAACAGGCCGACTGGATCACGTTACCGATGGGTAGCCTGGGCGTGGCCTCGATTGACTATCTGGTTGGAATAGACGGTATTAGCCTGCCGCTGGTGCTGCTGTCGGCGGTGGTGATGCTGGTGGGCGTGGTGTCGTCGTGGGGTATACATGGTCGTCCACAGGCGTATTTCGCCCTTTATCTGCTTTTGACGGGTACCATCATGGGCTGTTTTGTAGCCCTCGATTTCTTCCTGTTCTTCCTCTTTTTCGAGTTTATGCTCCTGCCCATGTATTTCCTCATCGGACTGTGGGGTGGCCCACGGCGGGAGTACGCGTCGATCAAGTTTTTCCTCTACACGCTGGCTGGTTCGGTGCTGATTTTGCTTGTCATGATCGGGTTGTATCTGTCTGTCATTGATCCTGTTAGTACCGCCGTTGCCGCTGGGCTGATTGACAGTCCGAGTGACATGACCGCCGAGGTACTGCGGGCCGTGCAGTTCCAGCTCCTCCACGGCCAACTTAATCCTGCCCAGATCGTCCACACCTTCGACTGGCGGTATATGGCCGACGGAGCTAACTATTTGCCCAACTCGTTTCTGAGTATTTTCGGCGAAGTCAGCATCGGTGGTATGCCAAGCCGGATGCTGGCGTTTTGGGCGTTGTTTATCGGTTTTGCGGTGAAACTGCCCATCGTGCCCCTGCACACCTGGCTGCCCGATGCCCACGTAGAAGCCCCCACGCCGGTGTCGGTGGTGCTGGCGGGGGTATTGCTCAAAATTGGGGGATACGGCTTCATCCGCGTCGTATGGGGCCTTTTTCCCGACGGTGGGGCGCAATACGCCACGGTGCTCGGTGGCTTGGGTGCGTTCACCATCGTCTACGGCGGACTAAATGCACTGGCGCAAAACGACCTCAAAAAGATGATCGCCTATTCGTCGGTGTCGCACATGGGTTTTGTGCTGCTGGGTGTGGCCTCGCTCACCGCCGAGGGGGTCAATGGGGCGGTGTATCAGATGGTGAGCCACGGAGTATTGTCGTCCATGCTGTTTTTGCTCACGGGTGTTCTCTACGACCGCACCCACGACCGCCGTATCGACTCGTACCGGGGGCTGCTCACACCCATGCCGCAATACGCCACGCTGACGGCGGTGGCTTTTTTCGCCTCACTTGGCCTGCCCGGTTTTTCAGGGTTTGTAGGCGAACTGTTCACGCTCATGGGTGGCTACCAGTCTACGTACCTGCCCGGCTGGATCACCGCCGTCTCGGTGCTGGGTATTGTGCTGGCGGCAGCTTATTTCCTCTGGACACTACAGCGCATGTTTTTTGGCGAAACCTGGGTTCGTACCTACGCCGATGATGCTACCCAGGCCATCGCTGATCTGACCCTCCGCGAACAGTGGCTGCTAATTCCGCTGGGTATGCTGGCCCTGACCCTGGGTCTTTTCCCGAACCTTGTTTTTGGACTCACCAACAGCACTGTGGCGCAGTGGATGCTCAAATTTGTGGAATGATTCAGCCCCAGCCATCTTTCTTTGCTGATGACGGTCGACTGCCACCGTTGCTTGTTTATCGGCAGGTGGCCATAAATGAGCCGCTTGATGCGTAGTTGATCGAGCGTTTTGCCCAAAATAACTGGCTCAATTTGTGGAAAAGCGGCATCTTGGCCTACCACCATTCTCATAGCACATCAGATGTGCAGCTCCATCCGAATATCGGCGCGGGCGTAGGGGCTTGGCGTGAGGGGTACTTCCACAAAACCCACACTGAGATACAGTTGAATGGCCGCCACCGCCTTGCGATTCGACTCAAGCCATACGCGCCGGGTTCCGGTATGCCGGGCAAAGTCGATGGCAGCTTCACAGAGAAGACGACCAATGCCTAACCCTCGTGCTTCTTTGGCCACTGCCATCTTCGCTAATTCAAAATCAGGCTCCGGCGCGTCAGGTTTGGCCGTGTTAATCATGGCTACGGTACCCAGTATTTCAGTATCTCGTAGGGCCAGTAAAATGGTGCCGCCACGGGGTAGAATATGGTCTTCAGGATAGTCGAGTTGTTCAAGATCATGAGGCTCAACGCTAAAGCTGTCACTGATCCATTCCAGGTTAATGCGTTTAAAATCAGCTTGGTAGGTTGGTGTGTAATAGATAATTTGAATGCCGTTCATGGTGTCTGTCATGGCCTTATTTCACGCACTAAAATGTAAGCAAGTATGTGATTTGTAGTGATATACGCAATATGTCAGCGCTGGTATCTTCGCCAGTCGATTATTTAGTTGTTCGAATGCTGAAAATTTATACTTATTACTGTTGGAAGCCTCATTAAAAACCCAAAGCCCTTCGAACATACGGTAACCTGTTTTAGCGTTGGCCTCACTGGCGGTCGGTATTTCTATCGCATATTCTGGGCTGATGCCTGGTTATGTTGACAAGCCGCCCGAGACCAGCTTTATTGCCTTTCGCAAAACGCACGAAGCCCACTCATTGAGTGGGCTTCGTGCGTTTTAGATTATGTCTGTTTCCTTATACCGTAGTCCGAATCTTCAGTTCGTCCAACTGTTTGTCCGAAATTACCGATGGTGAATCGATCATGACGTCGCGGCCGGCGTTGTTTTTGGGGAAAGCAATGAAATCACGGATGCTGTCGACGCCGCCGAAGAGTGAACACAGCCGGTCGAAGCCGAAGGCAATACCGCCGTGGGGTGGCGCGCCAAACTCGAAGGCGTCCATCAGGAAGCCAAACTGATTCTTGGCTTCTTCGTCACTAAAACCCAGGAGGCTAAACATGCGTGCCTGTAGCTCGCGGTTGAAGATCCGGATAGAACCACCGCCCACTTCGGTACCGTTGATAACCAGGTCATAAGCGTTGGCCCGTACGGCGCCGGGGTCGGTATCCAGCAGGGGAATATCTTCGGGTTTGGGCGACGTAAATGGGTGGTGCATGGCAAACCAGCGTTGTTCTTCCTCGCCAAATTCCAGCAGGGGGAAATCCAGCACCCACAGCACTTTGTAGTCGTCGGCGTTGCGCAGGCCAAGGCGTGTGCCCATCTCCAGCCGTAGTTCGTTTAGTTGCTTGCGGGTCTTGTTTGCCTCGCCGGCCATCAGCAGCAGCAAATCGCCCGGTTGAGCCTGCATCGCTGTGGCCCAGGCTTTACGCTCCTCTTCGGAATAAAACTTGTCGACAGACGATTTTACACTGCCATCTTCGGCCACGCGGGCGTAAATAAGGCCTTTAGCGCCAATCTGAGGCCGTTTTACCCACTCCGTCAACTCATCTAGCTGTTTGCGCGTGTAGGTGGCGGCTCCCGTGGCGCAGATGCCTACTACCAGTTCAGCATTGTCGAAAACGGGGAAACCCCGGCCCTGAACCAGATCGGTCAGCTCCACAAACTCCATCCCAAATCGGATATCCGGTTTGTCTGAACCATAGCGACGCATGGCTTCGGCATAGGTCATGCGGGGCACTTCGGCGAGGTCAATGTTTTTGACGGTTTTGAACAAGTGCCGCGTCAGCCCCTCAAACATGTTCAGGATGTCTTCCTGCTCCACAAACGACATCTCGCAGTCGATCTGCGTGAACTCCGGCTGCCGGTCGGCACGCAGGTCTTCATCGCGGAAGCACTTTACGATCTGATAGTAGCGGTCAAATCCCGACACCATCAGCAGTTGCTTGAACGTCTGTGGCGACTGGGGCAGGGCATAAAATTCGCCGGGGTTCATGCGGCTGGGTACTACAAAATCGCGGGCACCTTCGGGCGTTGACTTAATCAGCACCGGTGTTTCCACCTCAATGAAATCCTGCCCGTCCATATATTCGCGGGTGCGGCGGGCCACCTGATGGCGCAGTTCCAGGTTGCGACGAACGGGATTGCGGCGCAGGTCGAGGTAACGGTAGCGCAGGCGCAGGTCGTCGCCGCCGTCGGTGTCGTCTTCGATCAGAAACGGGGGCAGTTTGGCCGGGTTCAACACCGTCAGTGCCGTGGGCCGCACCTCGATATCGCCGGTTTGGATATTCGGATTTTTCGACTGCCGTTCGGTTACGTTGCCTGTGGCTTGCAGCACAAACTCGCGGCCCAGCGTACGCGCAACTTTGAACAAGTCTGTGTTTGTAACGCCTTCTTCCAGAATGACTTGCGTAATACCGTAACGGTCGCGGAGGTCAATCCAGAGAACGCCGCCTTTGTCGCGAACAGTTTGCACCCAGCCACTCAGGGTTACGGTTTTATTGATATCCGACGAACGCAGTTCGCCACAGGTGTGTGTTCTGAGCATAAATAGAGGAAAGAAGTAAGACGCAAGAAACAAGATCGACTTCGCGGAATGCCATGACGGCATACGTTGAGCTGTTCTTGTTTCTTGCGTCTTACTTCTTGATGCTTAATGGGGCAAAAATAGCCAGTTCGGAAGGGTTCTACAAGCCGGGTTATTCTTCTGGCTGGCCAGAGCCGGTGCGGGAGCCGAAGCCGAACCCAATACCGCCATAAACGTCCATGCCGCGTGGCGAGATACCGTTGCTGCTGTTGCCAAACAGGCCGGGCACGTTGTCGGAGCCTAGCCAGACAGGCCCAGCCCGGAGCGATAAGCCGGCCAAAACGGCTCCGTTGACGAGTGAAATAGGCACCGACACGCTCGCCCACTTTCGCTCGAAACGGGGCACTACGGCCACCACCGTAGGCTGATGCATAGCCACGGCGCTGTTGCTGCGCAGGTCCTGCCAGTAGGCTACCTGTAGGCCCAGACCTGTTGGCAGTTCATAGTCAACAGACGTATTGAGTGATGTTGGCAGGCCGCTGGTAAACGAACCTTTGTTCTGGGTTTCATCAACCCGTAGCTTTTGGCGCACCACGTTGACGGCCTGTTCGCTGTTGCGCACGTCATTGAAGTCAGACGTTAGAAACTTCAGGTCTTGCCGGTCAATGGCGTAGGCATCGCCCGTATAGCTGATGCCGCCAAGGTCGGTGAGGGCAATCCCACCACGAATGGTAGCGCCCTCGGGATCTGGTTTGTACACATAAGCAGCCCCCAGATCAAAGCCGACGCCCCGCCCTGGTGGATGTCCGTTTACCAGCGAACGTAAGGTTAGGTTCTGGTTTTCCAGGAACGATGTATAGCCAAAATCAGCTGAAATCTGATCGACGGACAAATAACCCCCACTAACGACAGCAGGATCGGGAAGCACCCGGTAGGTTAGCCCCCGGTTTACGAAATAACCGGATGTGAAGCCCACTAAGTACTTAACCGTCAGGCCAATCATGAGCTTAGACTCGTCCGTTTCCATTACCGTACGCCCTATGCTCGCTGCCAGTTCGGCGTAGGTGTTGGTGCCCACGCTAAACGCATTATTGCGGTTGGGAATGCTATAAAAGGCAGCACTGTTAAGGCTGGCCCGCAACGCCGACAGTAGCTGTTCCGATGCCCCCCATACCTGCCCCGACACCCGCAGTCGCGACGACAGACCAATAACGGTCCGTTCGCCAACGGCTAGCTGAAGAGCCGGACCCCGAAAATCGCCCCAGACGGTGGCGTTTTTGGGCTTATCATCAAGTGTCTCCTGCGTGTAGGACGGCTCGAATTTGATATTGCCGTTGGTCTGCCGGTATTGGTCAGGCACCTGCCCTGTAATCAGGCGGAGCAACGAGTAAGGAGCCTGGTAACGGACGTAATTATTGTTGGCGTGGAGGTTACCTGCGCCAAGGCTTAGAAATATCCGGTGGGGCGAATCGGCCAGCCAGGCGGGATTTTGGTATGTGCGATGTACCCCACTATTGGGACTGGTAGTGAGGCCCAGCAGATTTTGCGCTGATACCAGCGTTGGATAAAGAGAAAGCAGGGCCAGAACAAACCGGCGGGGTGTGGAGGAGTGAATCAAGAGCAGCAGCGAATAGGACTACAAATAAAAACGCCAACGCGGCAAAAGCGTTGGCGTTTTCCTCATTTTCTGACAGAGCGGTTTTTTACAGTAGCTGTGAGCAGTTGCTTACACATGAGCAATGCGCTGGCGTCAGCTACTGTCTGCTATCTACCGCTGCTGCCTAAACGCCCTCTGCTTCTACGGTTTTCACACCGGGCACCAGGCGGGTCAGCAGGTTTTCAATACCGGCTTTTAGCGTTAGGGTAGATGAGGGGCAGCCGCTGCAAGAACCTTGCAGGAGCACTTTTACGGTACCGGTGCTTTCGTCGAAATCGTGGAAGTTGATCGCTCCACCGTCTGACTCTACCGCCGGACGAACGTATTGATCCAGCGCCGCTTTGATCTGTTGCACCGTCTCGGAGTCAGACTCCAGCCGGGTGCTGTTCAGTTCAACCGTACGCTGCACGAAAACGGGCTTGTCGGCCTCGAAATACTCTTTCAGGAAGACCTTTACTTCAAACATAATCTCGCCCCAGTCCGCATCTTCTGATTTGGTGAGCGTGATGAAGTTACCTGCAATAAACACCCGCTTCACATCATCGATGCCAAACAGGGCTACGGCCAAGGGTGAGTTCTTGCCTTCTTTCAATGCCTCCGACGGTTCGGCATAGTCGAATGAGAGGCCATCGGGCACCAGTTCGCGGTTCAACACGAACTTCATCGAATTGGGATTCGGGCTTTGTTCCGTGAAAATTGAAACAGGCGGACGGAGGGCAGCTTGCATATGTGGTTGGTTAGACGTTAATAGGGTAACGCAGGAGGAAAAAATTCAGTTTACGCACGGAGGTGATTGATGCAATCACCTCCGTGCGTAAACTCATAAATCCCTATACCGGAACGCCCGATCATCAACGGCTCGCATGGTGCAGAGAATGCCGTCGAGATGGTCGTATTCGTGCTGAAGCAATTCCGACAGGGCGTCGGTCATATGCCATTGTTGTGGTTGAAAATGCTCGTCCAGATAGTTGATCGTCAATGATTTATGGCGGCTCACGCGGACCAGCAGATTAGGAAAGCTCATGCAGTCGTCCCAAAGCTCGAAACGTTCGTCGCTGAGGTTGGTGAACGTGGGGTTGACAAAGACAACCGGTTTGTCTATGTGCATGTAGATCAGTCGTTTCATGATGCCAAGCTGGGGAGCAGCAATGGCCCTGCCAAAGCCGTAACGAGCGCGTACATCCTGCATGGCGCTGTGCAAGTCGGCTACCCAACCAGCCACTAATGACTGCTCATCGGGCCGGACGGGTTCGCAAACGGCATACAGACGCGGGTCGCCGAGGAGAAGAATGTCGTGACGGGTTTTCAAGGGGAGTTTAAGGTCTAAAGTATAAGGTTTAAAGTCCAAAGTCTAAGGTCTAAAGTTGACCCGCGAACTACCTAGAGCGCGGGTCAACTTTAGACC
>NZ_JAFMYV010000008.1 GCF_017353185.1 Fibrella rubiginis
CCATTGCATGGGGCCTAGCCCTATGATTCCTATGATCCCCAATGGCACCTATGATCCCAATAGCACCAACAACCCCTATCAATCCCAGACATAGCGCTCATCATAGTGTATGCCATAGGCTTTGTAAATACCCCGGCATTCGTCTTGAAATGTGGTTTCCTGATGATGTTGGTATTGATTATCTATGTAGCGAATCACCCTGCCGAGCTGTGATGGGTTGACCGAGAAGGCGGCATAGCCATCCTGCCAATAAAAGTTTCGGTAAGCAACACCCTTCGTTTTCATCCATTTCGACGAATTTTTCTTTACCTCCTCTAATAGCTTCATAAGCGCAATCTTTTTCGAGAGGACGCAAAGAATATGGACATGGTCGTAATAGCCGCCAACCCGCACCGGATGACATTCCAGCGCCTGACACGTACCTCCCAAATACGCATAGAGTTCATCCTTCACCTCATCGCCGATAATAGGCTCTCGGTATTTGGTACTAAACACAAGATGAACATACACTTTGGTCAATGACTGTGGCATAGGGTTGGTGTCTAGGAATCATAAAGGCCATAGGGCGATGCCCCATGCAAATGATTAAGCCCTTTCAGGGCTGCTAGCATCAAAAATAGCCCTGAAAGGGCCTAATCTTTAGCATAGGGCATCGCCCTATGTATTGGGATATTGGGCCATCGCCCCCATAACCACCAACCCTATACCCCCAATTTATACAGTATAGTCCGGTCATTATTCCGGCCAACGAGGATGAATCGGCCTGCACGGCTCCGAACGGGCACGATAGACCGTACCTCGCCGGTGAGCAAAAAGCCTGTTTCTGCTGGCGAGAGAGCGGTAAACGTACCCTTGTCATTGCGCAGTACTAGGCCGTTGCTGGCATCATAGCGGCCCTGGTATGGCGCTACGCCGTAGAAGTTACCGCCACCCAGCACATCCAGGTCACCATCACCGTCGATGTCAAAAGGGATGAGGGCGAACAGTTTGGAGACCTGCGCCAGTAAGGGCAGCGGTTGTACCGTGAAATGCGGTTTACCGTTGGGACCACCGTCGTTGCGCAGGTATACCGAAGCAAACTGATCAACCTGTTTTATGTCTGCATCGGCGAGGTCGGCGGCGGTGAAGATCTGGGCTACGGTCTTACCCGCAATACTGCTGTAGGGCACGTAACGCTTATTAATCACGCTTGGCATCTGTTTGCCCAGTTCATCTTTAGTCGCCACCGGAAACCAATCATCCAGGTTGTTGCCCCGGTTATAGGCCAGAATCGTTTCTGACGTTTGGTTTTTGTCGACGTCTTTCACCCACATCCGCAGTTGGCCGTCGGGTGATTTGCGAAGCTTGGTATTCAGGCCCAGATTGCCTACCACGAAATCCGTATCGCCGTCGTTGTCGAAGTCGGCAGCGGCGATGCATTGCCACAAACCGTGCATGGGTGTTTCACCAAAGGGCGCCTCTAGTTCATTCAGATGGCCATTTTTGTTTAAAAATACGCGGGGAGCTATCCAGTCGCCGGTCACGACCAGGTCGGGTTGATGGTCGGTGTTGAGGTCGGTCCATACGGCGTCGGTAGTCATGCCCGCCAGTCTCAGACCAGGTGCCAGGGCGTCAGTTTTGATCGAAAAGTGCGCGTGCCCGTCGTTAATGAGCAGGTATGAATCAGGCGTTTGACCGTAGTGATTGGGCAGCACGCGTCCACCTACAAACAAGTCCAGATCACCGTCGCCATCTACGTCGGCGGGGCGAACGCAACTTTTATTGCCGGGCAACGGCGGCAGCGGACTTTTGCTGAATTGCCCGTTGTTATTCACATAGAGTCGGTCTTGCAGGGGTGGATCGTTCCGCGAAAATTCATTACCGCCAGCCACCACATATAGGTCCAGATCACCGTCGCGGTCAGCGTCGAAAAAGGCCGCATCTATATCTTCAGCGGCCGAATCGGCAGCAATGGCAGGTTGGTTCGAGACCAAAAACCGGCCGTCGGGCTGTTGCAGTAGCAGACTCCCCGACTGATCACGGGCACCGCCGGCATATATGTCTTCGAGGCCATCACTGTTCACGTCGCCAACCGCCAGCCGGGGACCTTCCGTAGACACTTTAAACGGCATCAGCGACTCCCGTGCGAAATCGAGGAAATACGTGTTCTCACGGTGCCGGTAGGGTATGCGGGTAGAGTCTGTTTGGGCAAAAAATAGCCTTTTCGACGCCGGAAGGCCAATTTTATACCCTCGCCCATCTAGTTTGGCATCGACCTGCGTCAACACCAGCGACTGGTTCAGCGCCACACCCGTGCGGACTTCCATGCGCTGATCGGGCCAGACTACAATTAACGAATCGACCTGTTTGCGGGTACCCAGCCCAAATAGCAGGCGTGGTTCAACCGACGACATAAAGCCTCGCGTGGGCATCAGTTGTTGTACTTGCAGGCTGTCGCCGTAACGGAGAATCACCTTCGCTCCTACTCCGGCGGTGTTGGCTCCGTCGCCGCGTAGGCTCACGGTCAGGTGCTTGTTTTGGGGAAACAGCGTTGTGGCCTGATTTTGGTGAATCCGGGCGGGCTCGTTCAGGTTGTTCGTAACCAGGTCCAGATCGCCGTCGTTGTCCAGATCAGCGTAGGCGGCCCCGTTGGCACAACCGGCTTCGGCAAAGCCCCAGGCAGCCGATTTATCCTGAAACCGCAGGCCCGACATGCCTCGAAACAGGTAGTTTGGTACCCGTCCGTCGGGCATTTTGTCAATGGCTTTTTGAAGAAATTCAGGTGAACTGGCCATGGCCTGCTGCACCGAATCGTTGGACACATACTTGACGTAATCAAGGTCATTGGGGCGGCGGGCAATACCGTTGGCAATGAACAAATCAGTTTGCCCATCCAGATCATAATCGGCCAGCAACGGCGACCAGCTCCAGTCTGTTGCGGCTACGCCCGCCAGCGCAGCAACGTCACAAAATGCGCCTTTTGTATTGATCTGCAAGCAGTTACGGCTATACTGATTCATATAGCCGTAAGCCAGTTTGTACTGATAAATATCATACGGGTCTTCCCCCGCCGACGATTTTTCGACGCGCTCATCATCGGGATACATGTCCAGCGTGATGATGTCGGGCAACCCATCGTGGTTTACATCGGCAGCATCGTTCCCCATCGAAAACCGACTGGTATGGGCTAGTTGCCGGGGGGCATCATTGCTGAATCCGCCGTGCTGATTGTTCAGGTAGAGGTAATCGTCTTCGTGGAAATCATTCGAGACGTAGATATCCTCCCAGCCATCATTGTTGTAGTCGGCCACGGCCACGCCCAGGCCATAGCCCATTGGGGCCATGAACAAACCCGCTTCCGGGGTCACGTCGACAAATTTTTGCGGGGCTTTCTCACCTTTAGCACGCTGATTTTCAAACAAATAATCACCAGCCAATGAATCCTTCTGTGTGCGGGCGGCAACCTTATCATACGACCGGACGGAGTGAACGGCGTGGTTGAGGAGAAAGCAATCGAGGTCGCCGTCGTGGTCATAATCGAAGAAGGCAGCCTGCGTCGAAAAGCCCTTGAAGGCTAGTCCGTAGGCTTCGGCTTGTTCGGTGAATGTGGGCACCCCGTCGGGACCAGGGCCGTTGTTGATATAGAGTTCGTTGTGGCCTTTGGTACCCCGAAACTGACTTACGGCACAAACGTAAATGTCGAGCAGCCCGTCACCGTTGACATCGGCCATGGTGGTGCCGGTTTGCCAGTCGGCCTTGCCAGCCACAGCCGCGTTGGTCGTAACATCCTGAAAGTGAATCGGCTCTCCTTTCTTTGACTGGTTCAGATACAGTTTATTCGGCCCCTGATTCGACACAAAATAGAGATCGGTCAGGCCATCATTGTTTACGTCCCCCGCCGACACGCCGCCGCCGTTGTAGAAATAGAGATAGTCGATGATGTTAAGCTGCGGTGTTTCCCTCACCCGGTTCACGAAGCCTACGCCTGTCTGCGTTGAATCGAGCGAGATAAAAAGCGGGGATTCGGTAGGCGCAGTTTTGCAACCCCAAATGACGAGGAGAAGTGGAATTAGGAAATGTTTATTGCTGATTATCAATGTATTGTGTTTTTTGATTCGATCCGGTAATGCGGCAGTGTGAATTGCTGGCACTACTGGCTTCGCGCGGGTTGCCCTTCGACAAGCTCAGGGTGACAATGACCTTGAATCCACTCAGTAAACTTGGCTCTAGTGGCCTGTCACCCTGAGCTTGTCGAAGGGCAACCCGCGCGAAGCCAGTAGTGCCAGCAATTCACACTGCCGTATTACCGTATTGTAAACGTTTGCAATGGGCCATTGCATTGGCCAATAAGCAGGGAATTGCCCACTCGTTTGGCATCGCGGACATCGCCGGTGATAAACAGGCCAGTTTTGTCAGGGGGCACGGTCTGGAACTGGAATGCGCCGTTATTGTGAAGTAACACCCCATGGTTAGCATCGACCTTACCCAGTCGCAGGCGGAAGTAGGAGTTGTTGCCCAGCAGCAGTAGATCCTTCTTCCCATCATGATCGAAATCCTCTGCCAGGATACTGTATACGGGAGCTACCTGCGCCGGTTGGGGTAGCACATGGGGGAGCAATTCGCCATTGGCATTCTCCAGTACTATCGTCCTCAATTCGTTAATTATCTCTTTATGAGCCTGTTGTAGCACCGACTGGTCGAAAAACTGGTCGATGGTGGCGGTAGAATAAGCGGCGTAGGTGGTGAATGTGCGGCGTAGGCTCGTCACCTGATCGCCCACCTCATCGCGGGTGTAGGCGGGATACGACTTGCCCTGGATGAAGTAATTCATGAAGCAATCGATGGTGCCGTTCTGGTCGAAATCGTCGTAGACCATCGTGGCGGGTTCGGCCTCGGTAGCGTGAAACTGTGTGTTTTTGCCCAGGTTGCCCACAATCAGATCCTCGTCGCCATCGCCATCCAGATCGGCCTTCTCAATGCGGTTCCACCAGCCCCGAAGGTTGTTTGTCTGTTCGTCTGTTTGTTCGTTTGGCTGTAGTTGGCCCTTGCTGTTCTTGAGCACTGTAACGGGCATCCATTCACCGACAACGATGAGGTCGGGCCAGCCGTCTTTATTGAGGTCGGTGGTAGTGGCGTCAGTGACGAGGCCCAGGCGACCAAGCGATTTTTGGGTAAAGTGCGGTACGCCGCCCGGCGCATTGCCGTCGTTGATGAGCAATAGGCTTTCTTCGGCGAGCGGAAAGCGGTTGGGGCGCACATGCCCACCCACAAACAGGTCCATGTCGCCGTCTTTATCTACGTCGAGGGCCACCACACATGAACCGTTGATTTTTTCGTCGGGCAGGGGCGCAGGTTGCAGCGTACCGTTGTTATTCAGCCAAAGCTGGTCCTGCAATGGCCCGAAATCGCGCAGGTTATAGGCGCCGTTCACGACGTACAGGTCGGGCTGTTTGTCGCCGTTGAAGTCGGCCAACACAGCGGCGGTGTTTTTCCGGTGGGCGGTGTCGGGCAGGGTTGTCTGCGTGAAACGAGTTTCCTGGGCTGTAGTGACGCCATTTTGGGGTTTCATTCCCAGCAATACTGCACCTGGTTTTTCGGGCGTTCCACACACAAATGCGTCAGATACACCGTCGCCGTTAATGTCGCCCACGGCCATGCGCGGACCGGTATAGGAGTACTGCATAGGTAGCATAAGCTGCCGCTCAAAATCATTAACGGGCGTCAGGGTGTGAGTCCAGGAAAGGGGGGAGGAAGGGAGAAAAGGGGGAAGGGAGGAAAGGGCAGTAGAAGAATGAACAGTGGACAACGAAGCAGGGCCGGGCTTTGCTTGTTTATAATCGACCGTCAATGTCTGGTCAGTTTGGGTTTGTGAAAGTTCATATATGGACCCGTCGGGCCAGCGCACGTGTAGGCGTACGGGCTTTTCACCGTCGGGTAAACCAAAAAGAAGCGCATCGTGGCTGCAGGAGAGGTAGCCGCGCGTGGGGAAAAACTCCTGCGTCTGCATTTTGCCCGTTTGCGAGACTGTCACCGTGGCTCCAATGCCAAATGGATTACCGGCAGGGCCTTTAAGCTTAATTTTCAGGTAATGACCCTGCTCCTGTTCACGTTGGGTATTACGGTAGACCCGGGCGGGTTCGTTCAGGTTGTTCGTGATTAAATCCAGATCACCGTCACCGTCCAGATCGGCGTAGGCGCAACCGTTGGAGCGGGTGTTTTCGTCGAAACCCCATTCTTTTTGCCTGTTCTGAAAGGTTACACTATCGGCCCCACTTGTATTTCGGAAAATGTAGTTTTTGGTGGGCGTAGAGGGCATCTGCTTCAACTGCTCCAACATGCTGGTGCCCGTGCGCATCTCTTCCTCGTAACTGATGTATTTGGTAAAGTCGGCGTTGGTTAAGTCACGACCCAGGCCATTGCTCACGAAGAGGTCCTTCCGCCCGTCGAGGTCAAAATCAGCCAGCAATGCCCCCCAACTCCAGTCTGTGGCCGACACCCCCGCGAGTTGTCCAATCTCGGCGAAATGCCCTGATTCACCCGGCTCATTGATCTGAAGCATGTTGCGCATGTTCTGATGCCAGAAACCATTTTTCAACTGCGCCTGATACACCTGCCAGTTGTCGGGCCAGATAAGCAGTTTCTGCCGGGCGTTGTCTTCGGGCAGCATATCGAGCGTGAAAATATCGGGCCGGGCGTCGTTGTTCACGTCGGCAATATCTACGCCCATTGCCGAGTAGGAGGTGTGATTAATCCGCTCCCGCAGTTCATCACGGAAAGCCTTCGAAGACACGAGCCTAGAGGCAGGAGGTGAGACCTGCGCCTTGATTTGGGACTTCCCTTCATCCCCTTCTTCCTGTTTCTTGCCTCTTATCCCTTGCGTCTTATTACCCAGGTGATTGATATACAGGTAGTCGTCTTCTACAAAGTCATTCGTCACGTACACGTCGGGCCAACCATCGTTGTTTACATCGCTGACAGAAACGCCCAGCCCAAACCCCAGCGGATTACCTTTGATACCTTCTGCTTCGGATACGTCAACAAACCGTCCGCCTTCGTTGCGGAAGAGCTTGTCACCTGCGTTGTAGTCACGCTCGGCGCGCATCACGGCGGCTTCTTTGCGCTGGTAGTTTTTCAGGTTGTGATTGATCAGGAAGCAGTCCAGATCACCGTCGCAGTCGTAATCGAAGAAGTTGGCCTGAACGGAATAGCCCGAATCGTCGATGCCATATTCGTGCGCCCGTTCGGTGAAGGTAGGCACACCGCCAACAGTCGTTTTGTTATTGATGAAGAGCTGGTTTCGCCGCAGAGAGTCGGGGCGCATACCTGAGTAGCAAACGTAAATATCGAGCCAGCCATCGGCGTTTACGTCGGCCAGGGTAACGCCTGTTTTCCAGCCCCCCGGCCGGCCGGCTACACCTGCCTGCGCTGTAGCGTCCGTGAATTTAAGCGACTGCCCTGCTTCGGTTTTATTCAGAAATAATTTGTTACCTACCTGATTACCAGTAAAATATAAATCCGGACGACCATCATTGTTCAGATCACCCGCCGCGACGCCTGCGCCGTTGTAGAAATATTCAAATGATAAGATATTTTCCTGCTCGGTCTCGGTGAGCTGGTTCGAAAACGCCACGCCCGTTTGTGTCGGATCGGTTTTCTCGAATAACGTACCGTCGTTCCGGCAACCAAAGCAAGTCAGTAGAATTAAAAGGATTACGGCAGATTTCATAGGTACGTAAAGATAATGAGTGAATCGCGAATGCGTGAATGAGCGACCAGGGCTCTGCCGATGCCACCAAACGATGTATCAACAGAGCCCTGGTTGCTCATTCACGCATTCGCAATTCACTCACTAAAGCTTAGTACCCTGGGTTTTGCTTCAGGTTCGGGTTGCTGTCTATTGCGCGTTGTGGCAATGGGAACAGCACCGCTGTGTTGGGCGATTTAACCGCACGCTGATCAACCGGGTTCAGGAATGTGCCAAAACGAATCTGGTCATTCCGACGCCAGCCTTCCCAATACAACTCACGACCACGTTCGGCCAGCAGAGCAGGTAAATCAACTGTACTCAGAGCGGTAGCTTTGCGGGTAGTACGTAAGTTGTTTACAATAGCCGCAGCTGTTTGGCCCTGAGAATCCGTACCGCCGCGCAGAATCGCTTCGGCCTTCATCAACAATACGTCAGCGTAACGCAGGAACACGTAGTCGTTGGTTGGATTGTCGCGCTCGCCCGCTTTGGGGAAGTACTTGATCACCCGAATACCTTTTGGCTCCAGAGCATAAGCAATATTGATGTCAGGCGTAAACACCAGCGGATTGCCCGACCGGTCGCGGATAGGCTTGCCGGTATAGGCGTTGGTTTGCTGCCCTACCAGAAAGCCCGCTGTTACATCTTTACCGTTCACACCACCCGGAATGGCTGCACTACGCCGGCCATCGGTGGCCTCGAAGCTGTTGTAGAAGTCACTTAGCGTGGTGAAACCGTTCCAACCGTTTACACCCAGCGAGCTTGAGTCCTGGTTGTAGTGGGTCGTCATGAAATACCGGTTCCGTACGTTACCAGGCTGGCTGGCGGACGTGTTCACAATAGTGAAAATCAACTCCTTCGACCGCGAATCGTTCTCCCAGTGGAAGTTGTCGAAGTAGTTAGGGGTAAGCGCATATTTACCTGATGCAATTACCTGATTGGCAAAGTAGATCGATGAGTCCATGTCGGCTTTCGCAAACGTGTAGGGACCCGCCGCATTCGCCACGTCCTGGTTATAGACCGCCCGGTTCAGATACGCTTTAGCCAGCATAGTGGCCGCCGCATTTTTCGTAGCTACGTTTGGTGCTGTAGCAGCTGAATTGTTGAACGCATAGCGCAAGTCGCTGATCATCAGATTTGTAGCCTGCTGACGGGTGTATACCTTCGGGTTAGCATCGGCGGCATCAGTCACCTGACGAAATGGCACCTGACCATATAGATCGACAATGTAGAAGGTATAAAAAGCCCGCAGGAATGAGGCTTCAGCCTTTTGCTGCGTAGTAGCACTAGCAATAGACAAGGCTTGGGTAGCCCGGAAAGCACCCCGGTTCAGGTCGTCCCAGGTACCGATAACTTGTGGGTGAAACGCATCCCAATTGTGCTGGTGCAACTTCCGCCACTGGCCAAAGTCATCCCAGTCAGTACCGCGCGTGGGTCCAAGCATTTCGTCGGATGGGTGTTCTTCCATCGCATACGTGTTGCCCTGGTTGGTGGCAATATCGTTCAAGCTGGCGTAGGCACCGGCCAGGCTACTGGCCGGGTCGAGAGGTACGCTCGTGGCTGAGGCCTCCGTCGATGATAGCTGGCCAAAGACCTTATCATCGAGGTTAGTGCAACCTGCCAAACCGGAAAGCAAGGCTACGCCGAGCAGGCCAATCGTTTGCTGTTTAGTTGAAAATATCATGGTTGTTGATTGAAAAATTTAGAAGCCCACGTTCAGACCTATCGTGACGGTGCGGGCAGTGGGGTAAGGCGTGTAATCAATACCCAACGACGGAATGTTGTTGTAGTATTTCACCGTATTTACATCTGGGTTCAGGCCTGTATAGCCCGTGAAGAGCAACAGGTTTTGCCCAGCTACCGATACGCCCAGGGTCTTGGCAAAACCACCCTGCGGCAGGTTGAACGAATAGCCAATGCTGGCATTTGTTAACCGAATAAAATCACTCTTTTCCAGGAAGCGGGTTGACACCGCACCTGAGTTCAGGCCATTCTCGGGTGAGCTAGCCACATCGGTCAACACGTTACGACCGTTTTTGAGCGCACCCTTCAGGAACAGGGCATTAGCCGTGTTGTTGTAAATGAACCCACCAAACTGACCGTTGAAAAACAAGCTGGCATTCCAGCGACCAAACGTAAAGTTGTTGGTCAGGCCCAACCGCATCTTCGGCAGTGGACTACCATGAATGGTCGAGACGCCATTGTCGGCGTAGGTAGCAAAGCCGTTGCTGTCGAAGCCCGAGAACGTGGGCAACACAAACGAGAAAATTGGATAGCCATCCTGGATCGTCTGGGCATAAGCACCCGACAACCCTTGTCCGTTGATACCACCTGTTGGCACAACCGTTCCAAAATTCCGTACCGTGTTATTCAGGAAAGTCATGTTATACAGTACTTCCCAAGTCAGCTTTTGCGACTGCACAGCCTGGTAGTTCAGGTTTAGCTCCACACCAGCGTTGATGATCTGACCTGGCAGGTTAACCCACTGAAAGTTGACCGGCGCAGGTTGTGCGTAGAACACCTGGAACAACGTGTTCGATACAGACTTGTGGAAGTAATCTATTGAACCACCCAGACGACCTTTCAGCAAACTGAAGTCAATACCAGCACCAATCGTTTCATTTTGCTCCCATTTCAGGTTTGGATTGGGGTTGTTCAACTGGGTGGTCGACCCGTTTGAGTTGTAGTTGAAGATGATCTTCGACGCACCACCCGCAAAATCCTGGTTACCCGTCACACCGTAGTTAAGCCGCAGTTTCAGGTCATCGAATACGTTCTTGGGCACGAAGCTTTCCTGCGACAAACGCCAGGCTACGGCCAATGATGGGAATGCTCCGTACTTATTGTTAATACCAAATCGCGACGACCCATCAACACGCAACGTACCCGTTACCAAGTACTTATCGTTGATGTTGTAGTTTACGCGACCGAAGTACGACTGCAATTCGTTCTGGCTCCGTGATGAACCACCACCAAACGACGTCCGGTTGTTGGCATTAGCTGACCCAATGTTGTCAACATAGCTGATCTGGCTCTCGTCGAATGGGAAGTTACCCGCTGCCACGTAGTTGCCTTTGTTCTGGAAAATCTGGTATGAGAAACCAGCCAGGGCGTCGAGGCTACCGGGACCCAGTTTCTTATTGTAGTTCAGCGTGTATTCAACTAGCCGCGAAGTGCGGGCCGTGTTTTGAATGTATGCAGCACCACCCAGCCCCGTTGTGTTATCGCGGAAGATGTTTACGTTAGCCAGACCTGGAATAATGGCCAGGTTAAATTGCCCGTTCAACCGCGAATCGAGCGATGTCTGCCGGTTCGAGTTCGTGTTGTCGATACCAAAGTTTGCCTTTGCCGACAGGCCATCAAGGATTTTCCAGGTTACACTGGCGTTGGCCAACGTA
This sequence comes from Fibrella rubiginis, assembly GCF_017353185.1. Classification (GTDB taxonomy): domain Bacteria; phylum Bacteroidota; class Bacteroidia; order Cytophagales; family Spirosomataceae; genus Fibrella; species Fibrella rubiginis. Next base: position 11,122 of record NZ_JAFMYV010000008.1, read on the forward strand.
CGGCTGGTTGTACCACGGTCGTTGTCGTAGGCCAGAATAGCGGCAGGGTTCCGGAAATCACCACCGGGCTGGAAGAACGAGCCATCAGCGTTGGTAACAGGATACGTTGGGTTAGCCTGGATAGCAGCACCAATGAGGTTACCTTGGAAACCAGCGTTGTCGCCGTTTAGGATATAGCGGTCGTTCAAACCCGACGTGGTTGCGTTCAGATCGATAATTACTTTGTCATTGAACAGTTCGTGTGAGGCGTTGATCCGACCCGTGATCCGCTGCTGCGACGAGTTACGCACAATACCCTGCTGATCCTGATAACCCAGTGACAAGTAATACCGTGTATCCTGCGTACCACCACCGAAGCCAATGTTATAAATCTGCGACACACTATTACGCAGAATCTGATCCTGCCAGTTGGTGTTCCCTTTTTGGTTCACCGCACCGCTAATGTCGCCACCGGCAGCCTGCACACCCGACAAAAATGCCGGAGCATCAAGCACGTTATACCGTTTCAGTGCACCTGAAAAGGCCGTTGAAGCAGAGAATGACAAGCTGTTTGAGCCGGCACGGCCCTTGCGCGTAGTGATCAGCACAACTCCATTAGCTCCCCGCGAACCATAAATGGCAGCTGCCGACGCATCTTTCAATACCGAGATGTTTTCAATGTCAGCCGGGTTCAGGAAAGCAAGTGGGTTACGGGCAGCCGATGAACCACCACCAAAGTCAGGCGTACCACCCGCGCCGTTGTTAGGGTCACCATTGCTGGGTGTACCATTGTCGAGCGGCACACCATCTACCACAAACAGAGGGTTGTTCCCCCCCCGAAGTGACGACGTACCCCGAATCTGGATGTTGATAGGTGCACCTGGCTCACCACTCGAAGGCGTAATTTGCACCCCGGCTACACGGCCCTGCAAGAGTTGCTCTGGCGACGAAATAACGCCTTTGTTGAAATCTTTCGCACCAATCGATTCCACCGAACCCGTTACGTCTTTCTGCCGCTGACTACCATAACCCACCACGACTACTTCGCTCAGGGTTTTGTTATCTTCGGCCAACGCTACGTCGATAGTTTGGCGGTTGCCTACAGCCACTTCCTGCGTTGTATAGCCAATAGAGCTAAATACTAACGTAGCCCCTGAGCCAACGTTAGTCAGTCTATATTTCCCATCGACATCAGTAGTTGTACCACGGGTTTCACCTTTAACCTGTACGGTTACGCCAGGTAAACCAATGCTACCAGCGCCATCTGTTACTTTTCCCGTTACAGCGGCCTCCTGCGCGAAAGCCGCCGAAGTGCTGACCATAAACAATAGCGTGACCGCTATCCATAGGTTCGTTAGCCGGGTCATAAGCCCTTGTGGGGGACTATAAGCCGTTAGACCTACCGTTGAGTAGGATTTGTTCTTCATAAAATGTTGACTTAATGAAACTGGTTAATAAATGACCAATCACCACTTTGTCTACAGGTTATCAATACAAATCAATCCCAAAGCGCGCACTCTGATACTGAACACATTACATTCCATAGCGTTGAGAATTGACTCATTCTGATTTGTAGTTGGACAAAGCAGCTTTAGTCGATAGGGCAAATTACAAGATAAGAATCGAAAAATTCAACTTTTGTTACATGTCTACGAGTATATAATTTGGCGATTTGGGGTAAAATAGTACTACTGTAGGTAAATATAGCATAGTGAAGAAGGGCCTATACCATTCGTATAGACCCTTATCTCAAGGTTTTTCTGATTTGATAAATAGGGCTCTAACCAGCCGGAAGGCCCTAATTGGCTGTGTTCGCCCTGTTTTTTAATTGGTTTTAAATAGGGTTGGGGGCGCATTGTTAATCAGGTTGAGGAAGTAGGGCTGCCTATTGATTGTAATAGGAGCAATCTGCTTTACCTCACCATTGGTTAGATAGCCGCTCTCTTTGCTGGCCATCACCCGGAAAATCCCCCCCTTTTGCCCCAGCAACACCAGCCCCTGACAGGCATCAATCATACCGAGCTGAGGCGTGAAATGTGTGAAATTGCCTCCTAACAGCACATCGGTTTGGCCGTCGTGGTTTAGGTCCTGACAGGCAATGGCATTTACACACGTCATTTGCACAGCAGCGGGCAAATCGCGCACAGTGAAATGTGGGGCACTGCCCTTGGGGCTATCATTGATGGCCACGATAGATCGCCGGTAGGTGACAGCTTTGTTTTGGCCCGCGTTGAGCACATCGGGCGAGAACAGATCCTGCAACGTCTTGGTAGCGTAATCGCTGTGCTTCAGGATTTTGGTTTTCAGAAAAGGGAACTGGTCAGCCATTTCGCGCTTGAGGAACACTGGTATATCGCGCCCATCGATGGTTTTGGTCATAATCTTATCAAGAATGCCGTTTTTGTCGAAGTCGTTTACCCACAGTTTCAGCGGATGTTCAGCGTCGAAGCTGAGTGAGAAGTTTTCGCCTATATTCCCGATAATCAGGTCTTTATCGCCATCACCGTCTACATCGGCGGGGGCCACGCTACCCCAAAAACCAGTCAGTTCAGCCAGACCTGTGTTCGTGTGTCTCGTGAATTGACCATTGGCATAACTAAACACCTGCGGTCCCATCCAGTCGCCCACCACTACCAGTTCGGCGCGACCATCGCCAGTCAGGTCGGTCCAGACAGCATCGCGTACCATGCCCAGCGTAACCAGGTCGGGGGCTACACGGCGGGTCACGTTCGTAAATTCGCCTGCGCCGTTGTTCTGGTAAATAAAGCTCTGTGGGCTAACGCCATATTCGCGGGGGTAACTACGGCTACCCACAAACAGGTCCAGATCGCCGTCGCCGTCATAATCATACGGGATGCCCACAGCTGTGTTCATGCCTCCCATGGGCAAGGCGCGGCTGTTGAAAGCGAATTGCCCTTTTCCATCATTCAGGTAAAGCCGGTCCATCAACTCGCGGGAGCCAGCGGGCACTTCATTACCGCCGCTCCCCACATACAAATCCAGATCACCGTCATGGTCAGCATCGAAAAATTGGGCGGCGGTATCTTCAAATCCGTTCAGTTCAGCAAATATGGGCTGATTCGATTTCGTGAAACCCGTTGCTGTCTGTAAGTACAGCTGCCCGCCCTGACCCTTGGCACCGCCTATGTAAATGTCCTGCCGCCCGTCGCCGTTCACGTCGCCAACCGCTGCTTTTGGCCCCTCCGACGAGAGTTTCATCGGGATGTTTCGTTCGCCGAAGAAATCCTCGTACTTATCTTCCACATGAGCGTCAAACGGTTCCGAAACCGATGTTAACAGCACCGGTTGGGCTTTTTTGGGCAGTGCAGACAGAGGTGCCGCGGTGTTTGCGTCTGAGTGGGCAAGGGTCAGCGTCGTACCGATCTTGGGCGTTTTCACCACCGTCATCCGATCATCAAACCAGGTCACGCGCACCGAATCAATCTGCTTCAATGCGCCCAGGCCAATAGTCTGCACATATTCGGTACTCGACTGAAACCCGCGCGACGGAGCCAGATACCGACTCATGTTCTGCCCCCCGGCGAAGACCTCTATTTTAGAACCAATGGCGTAGGTATTGTGTCCGTCTCCCTGGAGCTTCACCTTCAAGAAACCATTGCCACCCGCCTTTTTCTCGGCATGGTTCTGATAGATAAAGCAGGGCTGATTCACATTGTTGACCACCAGATCCAGATCCCCATCATTGTCCAGATCGGCATAGGCTGCTCCATTCGAAAACGATGGATCGGCCAGGCCCATCGCCTCGGCATTTTCGGCAAAGTGCAGGTTCTTCTGGTTTTGAAAAAAGCAGTTCGGAATAGGCCGCGACGGCATGTTCTTTACAATCTCATCGAATTGCTTTTTCTCGCCCGACAGCACCATTTTCTGCGCTAACTCATTGGCAAAGAAGTCAATAAAGTCCTGGTCAATAACATCATTATAGATGCCGTTGCAAACAAAAATATCGTTGTAGCCGTCATTGTCAGCATCAAATAGCAGGGCACCCCAACTCCAGTCGCTGGCCGCCACGTTGGCATAGTTGGCAATCTCACTGAACGTACCGTTCTGGTTGTTCAGCTGCAGGCAATTTTGCTGAAGCTGGTTGTAAAAGCCCTTGTCGCGTTTCAGATTGGCTACATAGTGATTTTCAAACGAGGTTGTGGTCTTTAACCGTTTCTCGTCGCGGGGCAGCATTTCGGTGGTAAAAATTTCAGCGTACCCGTCATTGTTAATATCGGCCATATCGGCACCCATCGAGGCAATACTCAGGTGTTTCATGCGCTGCTCGATCTCTTCTTTAAACGTGCCGTTGTGCTGGTTGATGTAGAGATAATCTTTCTCGAAAAAATCGTTCGATACATATATATCGGGCCAGTTATCGCCGTTCACATCGCCGATAGTCACACCCAGGCCAAAACCAATGAGGCTGTTATAAATATTGGCATCTTTAGTCACGTCAACAAACAGTGGCTCTGCAGGGGCTACGCGCGGGTCGGTTGACGCAACGTTTGATGCTTGCTTTTTAGATTTTAGCTCCAGGCTCCGTTCTACGCTCATGTTCCGCATGAGCTTGTCGCCACCTCCTTTCAGGAAATCTTTCACCGGCCAGTCTTTAGCAGGCAGTGTTCGGTTGTTCTCGAAATTGAGTGTGTTAACCGGTATAAAGCTGTTATTCAAAATATAACAGTCCAGGTCACCATCTTTATCGTAGTCGAGAAAAGCAGCGTGAGTGGTGTAGCCGTCCTCATCCAGTCCATACGCTTTTGCCTGCTCTTTGAAAACGGGTACGCCATCGGGGCCATTGCCCTGGTTAATGTACAGGTCTTTTTGCTGCCCTATGCCCTTCTGGTAACCCGCATTGCAAACAAATATATCGAGCAGTTTATCATTGTTGATGTCAACCATCACCACGCCCGTACCCCATTTTCCTTTGCCATTTACGCCCGCTTTTTCAGTGATATCGTCGAAATGCCAGGGCTCGCCACTACGCTTACTCTTGTTCAGGTATAGCTTATTCGACCCCATGTTGGAGGTAAAATAAATGTCGGCAAAGCCATCGTTGTTGATATCGCCTATGGCTACACCGCCGCCATTATAGAAGTTGCGGTAGTTGAAAATATTGAAGTCGGCCCGGTTCTCTACTTTGTTCTGAAAGGTGACTCCAATGGCTTCATTATCCATCTTCTCAAACAGCGTGTCCGTTTTTTTGGTCGAACAAGCAGAGGCAAAGAGCAACAAAAAGGGCAACAGCCGTACAGGAAAGGGCATAAAAGCAAACTGATTCATAGGTTAGTTACAGATGGCACTTCAGGCAGGTTAATATCAGTATAGCAACGATTTTTCCGCCCCACCCTGCATAATGAGTTGTGGGCGTTTATAAACCAGCAGGCCATCAAGCCGTTTCCAGGTCTGAGCATCACGCAGGGTATTGAAGTTACCCACCTTACCCGACAACCGGACCACTATTTTCTGCTCCGATAAGGACTCTACAGTTACCTCGCCCGCCGACATCAAAAACCCGTCGCCAGTACGTAATCTACGGTCACGTATACGGCCAATCATAACGCTACCCGCTACCTGGTTGTCGACCTGAATAGTGCGCTTAACAGGCCGTTTGGCAAACAGGTCTTCGCTACTCAGCGTCAAAATGACGTTACTCTCAAACTGATCGAACAGATTCATCCGAAGAGCCGTAGGGGCAATGGTCACTTCCCCTTTAAACCGGCTATCATCAGCATAAAAGGCGGCTCCATTCATGGTGACAATGAACTTGGCTTCCCCGTTCTTCAGCGAATCATAGATCGTACTGGGATCGGGTTGTGTAGTACAGGCGCTAAGAAGTGGGGAAATCAGGAGTAGAATAAGTATAAAACGCATGACAGGTGGGCATTGGCGTCAAACCAACTATATAAGGTATCGGGAGTGGTATAGGTTTCTGGGGGCACCTTAAAAAGCAAAAAGGCCCGCTCCGGCGGGCCTTTTTGGTAAACAGTAACGTCACTCCGTCTTAATACCCGTTGTTTTGTTTCAAATTTGGGTTCGACGTAATGGCGTCAGACGGGATTGGGAACAGTACGGTACCTGGATCCTTCCGGTCAACGCCTGTTCCTGTCAGGTATTTGTTGAAGCGTACTTCAACCGTACGCTTACCACCTTCCCAGTATGTTTCGCGACCGATTTCGTCGAACATAGCATCATCAGTCAACGTAGTCAGAGCAGATGCTTTACGCAATGTACGCAGCGCGTTTACCTGTGCCAGTGCACCGGCAGCATCACCACCGCGTAGTGTCGCTTCGGCCTTCATGAGGTAGGCATCGGCATAGCGCATCAGGATGTACTTGCCAGCGTCGGCAGGGTGGTATTTGATTACACGAATACCTTTGTCGGTTGGCGTACCGGCCAGCGTGATGTCACGCGTGAAGACCAGCGGCTTTTTCGAGCGGCTATCCGTGATCGGTGCCCCTTTATCGTCATACTGCTGACCGATCAGGAAGCCCCGGCTAATACCTGAATAGTTTGTTCCGTCTTTTTTGGCAGGAATGCCCTTACGCACGTCGTTTGCTTCAAACTTATCGTAGAAATCAGCCAGCGTAGCGAAGCCATTCCAGCCCGACGGGTTCTGGTCGTAGTGCAGGGTCATGTACCAGCGGTTTTGAGCCGTACCCTCCGGGCTGGTGAAGATGATTTCATTCTTGCCGGTTGCTGTGTATGTACCGTAGTAATCTGGGTTCAGTTTGAAACCAGCCGCCGTAATGGCGTCTACGTACTTTGCTACCTGATCCATGTCGGCTTTGGCGTGAGTGAACGTACCTTCTGCGCTGGCAGCCGTGTAAACCGCTTTGTTCAAGTATAACTTAGCCAACAGGAAATTAGCAGCGGCCTTTGAGGCAAAGGAGTTTTCGCGATTAGCCGGAACGGCTTCAGGCAAACCGGGCAGAGCTTCCGTTAGGTCTTTCACGATGAAGGCAAACGCTTCAGCCCGTGATTTCACCTTTGGGTTATCATTTACCCCTTCAGTCACTTCACGGAATGGTACTTGACCCCAGTAATCCATAACGTGAAACATATTCCAGGCACGCAGAAATTTAGCTTCGGCCATTGGCTGTGCGGCAGGATTGGCAGCAATGATCTGCGTGCATTTGTACACTCGCTGATTCAGTTGGTTCCAGGCACCAAGTACCCATGAGTGTGTGGCATCCCAGGTATGCTGATCAAGCGTGCGCCATACACCGTTGTCACCCCAGTCAACGCCTCGCGTTGGTGGAATCATTTCGGCGCTTGTATGCTCACCCAGCGAATAAATGTTTGCCTGGTCGGTGTAAGCACCTAAATCAATGTATGCGGCTTTCAGCGATTCTGCCACATCAATTTTAGGTATGCTACCATCCGACTTGACGATGATAGAGTCTTTGTCTTGTACTACCAAGTCCGTGCAACCCGATAAGGTTGCCAGCGTAACGCTCATACCAAGCGTCAGCAGATTAATTGTCCCTCTCTTGTTCATTGGTTTTAGTGTTTGGCAGATTAAAATGCAAGGTTAGCGCCAAGCGTAATGGTCCGGGCGCGTGGGTAGGCCGTGTAGTCGATACCCAGCGATGGCACACCGTTGATCGCTTTGTTGGTGTTTACTTCTGGATCCTGACCGGTGTAGCTCGTGAACAGCAACAGATTCTGGCCTGTTACAAACACACGCAGGTTTGACAACACTGAGCTGTTACCCGTATTAAACTTATAGCCGAGGCTGGCATTTTGCAGCCGGACAAATGAACCTGATTCCAGGAAACGGGTCGATACGTCGGGGGCGTTGAATCCACCTTCTTTCAGGGCAGGTACGTCGCGCGTTACGTTACGACCGTTGTTAAACGCACCTTTCGTGAAGTAAGCGTTGGCGGTGTTGTTGTAGATGTAGTTGCCGAAAACGCCGTTGAAGAACAGGCTCAGGCTGAAGTTCTTCCACCGGATGTTGTTGGTCAGACCACCCGTAACGGTTGGCAGTGGGCTTTTACCTAAAAACTTCTGTACGTCACCACCGTTATAAATCGAGTTGCCCGATTCATCATAGCCACCGAAATCACGCAGGAAGAAAGCAAACAGAGGTTGACCTTCCGCAATCCGTTGCGAGAATGCACCCGTCAGACCCTGACCGCTGATAGCACCCGTGTTGATCAAGCCGCTAAAGTTTTTCACCACGTTATTGTTGTAAGCGGCGTTGAATTGCACGTCCCAACCGAAGTCTTTTTTATCAACAGCCACTACGTTCAGGCCCAGTTCAAAACCCTGGTTGATCACGTTTGCGTCGAGGTTCTTCCACACGAACGGCGTTAGAGCTGGCTGTGCCGATGTCACTTGAATCAGCAAGTCGGTCGTGTTTTTGTGGTAGTACTCGATGTTACCCGTAACGCGGTTACCAACCAGAGCAAAGTCAACACCGATGTTAGTTTGCGCCGTCTGCTCCCATTTCAGGTTTGGATTTGGAAAGGCTACATCGTTCAAACCACCACCGTTGATATCGTTGGCATCTGAGTTAGTACCCCAGTCACCATAGCGCTGCCGTTGTGTGTAGAGGTTATGAGGAATTTCCTGGTTACCCGTGATACCATAACCTACACGGAGTTTCAGATCAGAGAAAACGGTTTTGGGAATAAACGATTCGTCGCTCAACTTATAGGCCAGTGCCGCAGAGGGGAAGTAACCGACCTGATTACCACTACCGAAACGCGTCGAGCCGTCGGCACGCAGGGTAGCCGTAGCCAGAAACTTACCAAATCCAACGTTTACACGACCGAAATAAGACCGGATTTCGTCGTAGGAAGCATTTGAGTTAGCCAGCAAGCTACCCGACAAGCCCTTCGAGTTGTCAGCCGAAGCCGCGTTGTTTATCATCAGATCCAGGTTATTCGTACGGAAGTTTGTGGCCGTGGTGCGCTTCGAGAAATAGTCAAAGCTCTGGTATTCGTAACCCAGGGTAGCACTCAGGTTTATTTTGCCGATCTCCTTATCATACGAGAAGTAGCCATCGAACAGCGTGTTGTTCACCTCAATGTCATTGAATATCAAACGGCCCACATTCTGGATATCTTGATAAAGCAGGTCTTTTGAGAAAGCCGCTTTACGTGACGACATCGACTTGTCAAAGCCGTAGACCGCTTTGAATTTCAAGCCGCTGAAGATTTCGTATTCGGCATTGATGTTGCCCAGGGTACGGAGTGTCCCCGTGTTGTCGCGTGACAGGCCAAGTAAGGCTGCGGGGTTTGGCTCAGCAATGTTCTTCGACTGCTTGTATGTCCCATCAGTGTTATATACTATGGCCGTTGGATTCGACTTTAGAATACCACCCAACAGGTCACCCTGGTAGCCAGCGTTATCGGTTACAGGAATGTTACCGTCTTTGGTTTGTGACACGGTTACCTGTACACCTACAGCTAACTTGTTGTTGATAAACTTCTTGTTACCGTTGAACGTACCGGCCACCCGGTTCAGTGAGCTTTTCTGCATAATGCCCTGCTGATCGAGGTAACCCAGCGAAAACCGGTAGTTGCCTCCGTTACCATCACCGCCACCATAGGCTAGGTTGTGCTGATTGGTTGTACCCGTACGGAACAGCACATCCTGCCAGTCGGTGCTACCGCCCTGATCTTGCGTAGGTTGCAGCGTTTTATATTCTGCTGCACTCAACAGGTCGTAGCGCTTCGTGATAGAGCTAAAACCCACTGAGGGCGAATATTCCAGGCTTCCCTTGCCCACTTTTCCTTTTTTAGTCGTGATCAGCACCACGCCGTTGGCACCCCGCGAACCATAGATAGCCGTAGCCGAAGCATCTTTCAGAATGTCGACGCTGGCAATATCTTCCGGATTCAGAAAGTTCAGCGGGTTTTTCGGGGCCGTTGAACCGATACCCGAGTTGTCACCACCCGCCGATGTGGCATCGCCACTCAGGGGCACACCATCAACCACGAATAGTGGGTTGTTATTACTACGTACCGAAGACGTACCCCGGATACGAATGTTGATACCACCACCTGGCTCGCCGCTGTTTTGGGTGATAGCCACACCTGGCACCCGGCCCTGAAGCAGTTGCTCAGGCGATGAGATGATACCCTTGTTGAAATCTTTGGTACCAATGGTGTTAACCGCACCGGTTAAGTCCTTTTTCTTGGCAGTACCGTAACCGATAACAACTACCTCGTTCAACGTTTTATCGTCTTCAAGCAAGGTGACGTTGATCACCGACTGATTGCCCACCGTTACTTCCTGGCTTGTAAAGCCTACGTAGCTGAATACCAGCACAGCGTTGTTGGCCGCGCTGATTTTGTAACTACCATCAGCGTCTGAATTGGTACCACGCGTAGTACCCTTCACGCTCACACTTACCCCTGGAAGCCCCCGGCCACCATTGTCGATCACTTTACCAGACACACTGGCGTCCTGAGCAAACGTTACCTGGCTGCTCAGTGTAAGAAACACGAATAGCATCAGCCCCAACCGAAGCAGTGACCGAACCGGTTGCACACGCCGAGTAGATACGGCGCTACCTACTAAGTAGGAATTGTCCATCATAGGTTTGAATTGTTTGAAAAAAGTTTTGGTGAATACTACTGAACTTATAAAAATTGATATTAAGTAAAACCCTTAACATGGCTATGTCAACCTGAAATGAGTGGTTAATGGTAGAACACAGCACCTTATAAGGAATAAACTTACTTTTGGGGGGAAACCAGTCGGCAAATTACAAGAAAAAGTTTGTCAGGTACAAATACGTTGAGATAAAATAAGATCAGCTTAAGTCAATATAGTGTTTAAATCGAAGCTATATAGCCGGATATTTGCTTAGATCAGGCATTTGTTGCACCTACGTTATACCCATTCAATGCATTAACAACCAATAAATTAAGTATAATCCTACTTTAAATTGAGTATTATTAATTCAATGTATCTACATACACTTGTATACTATCACGCTTTGGATAGGAAGTCGTATTTTTGTACTAATAAACAGGGCGTTGAAGGGCCTCTGGCCTGGCGCTTTCGTCACTAGTTGAATATGACCAAGTTAATGGCCCCGTTGCCAAGCCAGTATACTGGTGAGTTCCATACCGATAGCACCACCCGTACTCTTTATGCTACCGATGCCTCAGCCTACCGCGAAATGCCACTGGCAGTGGCCGTACCCCGTTCGGAGGTTGATCTATCGTTGCTGGTCCAGTATGCCCGGCAGCATAAGCTCCCCCTGATTCCGCGCACGGCAGGTACATCGCTGGCTGGACAGGTGGTAGGCAACGGCATTGTGGTCGATGTATCGAAATACCTCAACAAGATCCTGGAAATTAACGTCGATGAACGCTGGGTGCGCGTACAGCCTGGTGTAGTGCGCGACGAGTTAAATCAGTTTCTGAGACCACACGGCCTTTACTTTGGGCCAGAGACCTCAACTGCCAACCGGGCTATGATCGGCGGTATGGTAGGCAACAACTCCTGCGGGTCAAACTCCGTAGTCTATCGGGCCACGCGTGAGCATACCTTGTCAGTCAAGTCAATCTTGTCTGACGGCTCGACAGTAGAGTTTGGTAATCAATCAGGCTGGGAGTATACCAAGGCCGTGGGCGAAGCAAGCCGCAGAAACGGGTCGGCAACGCTGGTTGATCAAATTCTGCTGAAAACAAATGCCCTACTGAGCAACCCAACCAATCAGGCTGAAATTCGGGCGCATTTTCCCAAACCCAGTATCGAACGCCGCAACACGGGCTATGCGCTGGATGAACTGCTGAATTGTGAACCGTTTACGCCCGGTGGCGAGCCGTTCAACTTCTGCAAACTCATTGCGGGTTCAGAAGGTACGCTTTGTTTCATGACCGAAATAAAGCTGAATCTGGTGCCGTTGCCCCCCAAAGAAGGTGGACTGGTTTGTGTGCATTGCCACAGCATCGACGAGGCTTTGCGCGCTACCCTGGTTGCCCTGAAGTATAAGCCGCAGGCCGTTGAGCTCATCGACGATATTATTCTGGAACGGGCCGATACTAATTCGGCGCAACGTGCCAACAGCTTCTTTGTCCAGAAAACCCCCGTCGGTGGTTTCCCGATCATCCTTGTTGTTGACCTCTCACGCCCCACGCATGACGAGGTAGTGGAGGCCGCGGCACAAATGGAGGCCGACATGCGGGCGGCGGGTATGGGCTATCATTTCCCGCTCCTCTTCGGCGAGGATACCAAGAAAGTATGGATCCTGCGCAAAGCCGGACTGGGCCTGTTGGGTAACCTTCCCGGCGACGAAAAAGCCGTGGCCGTGATTGAAGATACTGCGGTGGATGTCAACGACTTACCGGCCTATATCCGCGAGTTCAACGAGATCCTGAAAACCCATAACATGGCGTCGGTGCATTATGCCCATGCGGGGTCTGGCGAGTTGCATCTTCGGCCCATTATTAACCTGAAGACCACCGAAGGACACCGGCAGTTCAGGATGATTGCCGAAGAGATTGCTACGTTGGTAAAAAAATACAACGGCTCGCTCTCTGGCGAACATGGCGACGGGCGGCTACGGGGTGAGTTTATTCCGCAGATGGTGGGCGCGCACAACTACGAATTGATGCGGGAGATCAAACGCCTCTGGGACCCGGAAGGCCTGTTTAACCCCGGCAAGATCGTGGATACACCACCCATGGATACGTTCCTGCGGTACGATGCCGATCAGCAAACGCCTGACTTTCAGACCTATTTTCGCTACCACGACCAAAACGTATTGCAACACGCCGAGCAGTGCAATGGGTCGGGTGACTGCCGGAAAACGGAAAAGTCGGGGGGAACCATGTGCCCTAGTTACATGGCTACCCGTAACGAAAAGGACACGACGCGGGCACGGGCCAACATTCTCCGCGAAATGCTGACACGGTCGCCGAAAGAAAACCGGTTCGACCACAAAGAGATAAAAGATGTGTATGACCTCTGTTTGTCGTGCAAGGCGTGTAAGTCAGAGTGCCCGTCGAACGTGGATGTGGCGAAGCTGAAGGCCGAGTTCCTGCAACACTATTATGATGCCAATGGAGTGCCCCTTCGGTCGCGACTGGTGGCCAACTTCGCGCAGTTATCTAGCCTTGCCAGCTACGTACCCTGGGCATGGAACGCCGTATTAGGTACCCCAGCCCTACGTAGAATTGCCAACCGTCTGGTGGGTTTCCACCCCGACCGGACTATGCCGCTGATGCATTCCGACACGTTGCTGAGCTGGTACCGCCGTACCTGGCCGACAGCGTCGGAGAACAAGCCGATTAGTGGTCGGAAACTGTACCTGTTTTGCGATGAGTTTACCAACTATAACGACGTACCCGTTGGCCACAAAGCAATCAAATTATTAGGTCGGCTGGGTTACGAAGTTATCATTCCGAAACATGGCGAAAGTGGCCGGGCGGCGCTCTCGAAGGGGATGTTGAAGTACGCTAAAACCCTCGCCGAGCGCAACGTATTGGCCCTGCGTAACCTGATCACCGATGAAACGCCGCTGGTAGGCCTGGAACCCTCGGCCATCCTCACGTTCCGCGATGAATACCCCGATCTGGTCGATGCGTCACTGGCCGACGATGCGCGCCGGATTGCCAAAAATGCGCTGACGTTTGAAGAGTTTATTGCCCGTGAACTGGACAATAAGCGCATTGATTCACAAGCCTTTACTGACGAAAAACGGCTGGTAAAAATCCACGGCCACTGCCAGCAAAAAGCAGTGTCGAACATGGACCACAGCAAGCGCATGCTGGCGTTGCCGAAGAATTACTCGGTTGAGCTAATTCCGTCAGGCTGCTGCGGCATGGCAGGGTCGTTTGGCTATGAAAGAGAGCACTACGACGTGTCGATGCAGGTGGGCGAGCTGGTGCTGTTACCGGCTGTTCGTGGCATGGCCGACGACGTGATTATTGCCGCCGCAGGCACTTCCTGCCGCCACCAGATTCACGACGGGGCACACCGCACAGCCAAACACCCGGCTGAGATTTTGTACGAAGCTTTACGCGAGTAGTGTCAAGCCCAATTCAGTACACGTTGCAGTCTGGGTTCGGATGCATTTTCGTACTTTCGTGGGTATTTTATCAGTCACCGACTTAATGAAAAAATTCCTCCTTGGCGCCGCCTGCCTTCTGAGCTGGCAGAGCATGGCCCAAACTTCATCAACCACTGGCACAGCGGGTTACGATGCCAAAGTGCTGTTTCACCCGCTGTTTAATATGCAGCCGGGCAACGATTACCGCACGGGCAGCGGTGCTCCCGGCCCTCGCTACTGGCAGAACCGGGCCGACTACAAGATCAATGTCAGCCTCGACGATGTGCAGAACACGGTGACAGGCGAGATTGAGATTACGTATAAAAACAATTCGCCCGAAAGCCTCAACTACCTCTGGCTGCAACTAGACCAAAACGCTTTTAGCGACTCGTCGCGAGCGGCCAAGACCACACCCATTCAGGGGGGGCGGTTTGGCAACAAAGACTTCGCGGGGGGCGATGCCATCACGGCGGTATCTGTAGAGCAGGGTGCCAACAAAAAATTCGTTCCGGCCAATTTCCTTATCACCGACAGCCGGATGCAGATCAAGTTGGGTGAGGCTCTAAAGGCCGGCGGTGACGTGGTAAAGGTGAAGATCGCCTACATGTTTAAGGTACCCGAATACGGCTCAGACCGGATGGGGCAGGTGAAACGCAAAGACGGCATTATCTACGAGATTGCGCAGTGGTACCCCCGCATGTGTGTTTACGACGACATTCAGGGCTGGAACACGCTTCCTTACCTTGGCGCGGGTGAGTTCTACCTCGAATATGGCGATATCGATTACGCCGTAAATGTGCCCTGGGATCATATTGTGGTGGGTTCGGGCGAGTTGACCAACCCGACAGAGGTGCTGACTGCCGAACAAATAAAACGCTTAGCACAAGCCCGCACGAGCGATAAAACGGTGATCATTCGCAGCAAAGATGAAGTAACCAACGCCAACACTCGGCCCAAGCAGTCGGGTCGGTTAACGTGGAAATTCCGCATCACCAACACGCGGGATGCGGCCTGGGCTTCATCGAAGGCATTTGTCTGGGATGCCGCCAAGATCAACCTGCCGAGTGGCAAAACGGCCCTGGCGCAGTCGGTGTACCCGGCCGAAAGCGCTACGGATGATTCGTGGAACCGCGCTACGGAATACGTAAAGCACAGCATCGAGTTCTATTCGGGCTATGTCTATGAGTATTCATACCCCGTAGCGACCAATGTGGCGGGTATTGTGGGCGGAATGGAATATCCCGGCATTGTTTTCTGCGATCACCGCGACAAAAAAGATGCGCTTTTCAACGTGGTTGACCACGAATTTGGCCATAACTGGTTCCCCATGATCGTGGGCAACAACGAACGGAAATACGCCTGGATGGATGAGGGTTTTAACACCTTTATCAACTTTCTGTCGACGGCAGCCTTTAACAAGGGCGAGTACAATCGGGAGCGCGGCACCATGCACGACGTGGCCCCTGCCCTGTATTCACCTCAGGAGCCGATCATGACCATTCCCGATGTGCAACCCGCACGGGCACTAGGTATTCTGGCCTATTACAAGCCTGGCATGGGCCTACGGATGCTGCGCGAGAGCGTACTTGGTCCCGAACGCTTCGACTACGCCTTCCGGCAATACGTAGCACGCTGGGCGTTTAAACACCCCACGCCACACGATTTTTTCCGGAGCATGGAAAACGGCGCCGGCGAAGATCTCGGCTGGTTCTGGCGTGGCTGGTTCTTCGAAACCTGGAAACTCGATCAGGGGGTAAAAGACGTGAAATATGTGGACTCTGCCCCCGAAAAAGGCTCGACCATCACCATCGAAAACCTCGACAAGCTGGCTATGCCTGCGGTAGTAGAAATTCAGGAAAGCAATGGCAAAAAGACTCGTATGAACTTGCCTGTAGAAATTTGGCAGCGCGGCGGCACCTGGAGTTTCCGGGCCAATACTACCTCGACCATTTCGCGCGTAACCATTGACCCCGACGAGAAACTGCCCGACTATAACGAACGCAACAACGTTTGGAAAGGCGAGGCCACCAGCCAGGGAAACTAAGATCTGTTTGGTTGTTTATCGGTTTAGTTGTTTTACATGCAAAACGGCGACTCGTTAGGGTCGCCGTTTTGCGTAACGAACAGTCTAATGGAGCAAACTGCTCCATTAGACAAAATCACGGCACCAGAATCAGCTTACCCGTAGTACCACGGCCTTCAAGGTCCCGGTGAGCCTGGGCGGCATCAGCAAGTGAATAAGGTGGCTGGATGAGAACGTTCAGTTCGCCTGAGGCTACCCAGTTAAAAATAGCTCCGGCACGTTCCAGCAGGGCAGATCGGGTAGCAATGAAATGCCCCAGCGAAGGCCGCGTCAGCACCAGTGAACCCCGGCGCATCAGTTCGGTCAAGGCTACGGGGGGCACCTGTCCACTGGCCGAACCGTAGGAGGCCATCATTCCCAGGGGGCGCAGGCTATTCAAACTTCCCTCGAAGGTGTCTTTGCCCACGCCGTCGTAGACCGCATGAACGCCCTGCCCACCCGTGAGGGCCTTCACCGCCTCAGCAAAATCGGTTTTGGTGTAAATAATCACTTCATCGGCTCCGTTGGCTCGGGATAGTTCGGCTTTGTCTGCTGTGGAAACGGTGGTAATGACCCGCGCCCCCCGCCGACGAGCTATCTGGGTTAGCAGCAAGCCCACACCGCCCGCGCCTGCATGGACCAGAACGGTGTCGCTGGGACGGATGGG
This sequence comes from Fibrella rubiginis, assembly GCF_017353185.1. GTDB lineage: Bacteria > Bacteroidota > Bacteroidia > Cytophagales > Spirosomataceae > Fibrella > Fibrella rubiginis. The sequence continues at coordinate 27,853 of NZ_JAFMYV010000008.1, forward strand.
GTAGACCGTGAAGGCCAGGTAATGCGCCGTCATACCCTGTAGCAATACGGCCGCTGCCTGTTGGTCGCTGATGTGGTCGGGCAGGGGAATGAGTTTATCGGCGGGTACAGCAGCATACTCAGCATAGGCGCCTAACTGCGTGGTGTAATACGCTACACGCTGCCCCACCGCAACGTCTTTTACGCCTTCACCCACTGCCTCTACCATGCCCGCGGCTTCGTTGCCCAGCACAAATGGAAGGGGAACGGGGTACATTCCCTTGCGGTGGTAGGTGTCGATATAGTTTACGCCGATGGCGGTGTGACGCACCAATACCTGTCCCGCAGCCGGTTTAGGCGTAGGGACATCGACCAGCGTAAGCACTTCCGGGCAACCCGTTTTGGCTACTTGAATAGCATGCATTGTGCTAACTAATGAGATTTGAATTATAGATCAAAGTAACGCCATAAGCGCGCTATGTAGCTTGTACTTATCAGCGATTTTAGCGTAATTTTGTAAGACGTATCTTTGATTAACCAACACGTAACATGAAAAAATCGCTGCTTTTCAGTACACTACTGGCACTGCTGTTTGTAGGCCTGAGCGGGTGTCAGAAGCAAGCCAAACCGGAGGAATACATGCCCAAAGCAGCCAATCCGGAGCGTTATAATGCCTGCCTGAATAAACTGACTCAGGTAGTCATTCACGACATTTTTTCGCCACCTGTGGCTAGCCGCATCTACGGTTACGCTACCCTGGCGGGCTACGAAGCCATGGCCACCTTTAACCCTGATTATGAATCGCTGGGGGGTAAGCTAAAGCGGTTTAAGTCGCCGCCTAAACCCGAAGCCGGGCAAACTTACTGCTACCCTATTGCCGGGGCCAAAGCCTTCCTAACTGTGGCCCGCGCCCTGACATTCTCGGCTGATTTCTACGACGAGTTCGAACCAACATTCTACAAACAGTTCGAGGACGATGGCGTGCCCGACGACGTGCGCGAACGGTCAATGGCCTACGGCGAAACCGTGGCCAAAGCCATTCTGGATTTCGCCGCTAAAGATACCTATAAGCAAACGAGGGGGTTCAAACACACCGTCACCAACGAAGATGGCACCTGGGTACCTACGCCGCCTGCTTATATGGATGCCGCCGAACCGCAGTGGAATCATATCCGCTGCTGGACGATGGACACCTGCAACCAGTTTCAGCCACCCAAGCCTTTTAAGTTTAATACAACTAAAGGGTCTGACTACGAAAAAGAGCTGACAGAGGTGTATAATGTGGGCAAAAACCTCACGAAAGACCAGACTGAGCAAGCTTATTTCTGGGACGACAATGCTTTTGTGATGAACGTGGCCGGGCACGTGTCCTACGCTTCGAAAAAGATGACACCGGGGGGACACTGGCTGGCTATTGCACAGACCGTGGGCCGGCAGCAGAAACTCGACCTGATGCGCATGGCCGAAGCCTATGCATTAACCTCATTTGCCCTGGCCGACGGGTTTATTGCCTGCTGGGACGAAAAATACCGCAGCAAAACCGTCCGCCCCGAAACAGTGATCAACAAGGTGGTCGATCCAAAATGGGCACCGTTCCTGCAGACCCCACCCTTCCCCGAATACCCCAGCGGACACAGCACTATTTCAGCTGCTGCTGCCACTGTGTTGACCCAGCTTATGGGCGACAATATTGCCTTCACTGACTCAACCGAGTACAAGTATGGGCACGGGGTACGCTCATTTAAGTCGTTTAAGGATGCCGCCGACCAGGCCTCAATCAGCCGCCTATATGGTGGTATTCACTATCGGTCGGCGTTGGTCAACGGCGCGGCAATGGGAGCCAAAGTAGGTCAAAACGTACTGGAAAGGGCAAAAACCCGCAAAAGCGAAGTAGCGGCAAAATAAGCAGCCGTGGGCAGCGGCAGTAAGCAAAAAAGGCTTACGCAGAAGTGTAATGCTCCTGCGTAAGCCTTTTTTGCTTACTGCCGCTGCTCACGGCTGCTTATTTCCTCTCCAACTCCCGCAACAGTTTGTTGGCGTAGATAAACTCGTTCAACTCTTTCACATCGGAGTGGGGCAGGCTATCACTATTGCCTTCCCAGAGCTTGTGTCCTTCATAGAGAAACATAATTTTCTCGCCGATTTCCATCATCGAGTTCATGTCGTGCGTAATCACCACTGTCGTGATCTTGTACTCGTCGGTAATTTCTTTGATGAGCTGGTCAATCTTGATCGACGTGAGCGGGTCGAGGCCGGAGTTGGGTTCATCGCAGAAGAGGTATTTGGGATTCATAACAATGGCCCGCGCAATACCCACCCGCTTTTTCATCCCTCCCGAAATCTCAGACGGCATCCGCTGTTCAGCGTTTTCCAGTCCTACGCGTTGCAAACTAGCATGAGCACGCTCTACCTTCTCATCTTCACTCATCTGCGTGAGCATGTCGAGCGGAAAACGGACGTTGTCAAACACATTTTTCGAGTCGAACAGGGCCGACCCCTGAAAGAGAACGCCCATTTCGCGGCGTATGGCCTTGCGGGTGTTTTCGTCGGCGGTCAGGAAATTACGGCCATCGTAGAGTACCTCACCTTCGTCGGGGGTTACAAGGCCAATCATACACTTCAGCAATACACTTTTGCCGGTACCACTACCGCCAATAACCAGGCTGGTTTCACCTGGTTGAAATTCGCCATCTACACCCGCCAGCACCTGGCGGTCGCCAAACATTTTGGCAATATTCTTAATCTCTATCATACTGTCTGTTAGGCCAGTAGCAATTGGGTAAGCACGAAATCGGCAACGATGATGGAGATACAACTGGCCGTAACAGCGTTGGTAGAGGCGTTACCAACCTCCAACGCACCCCCGCTTACGTTGAATCCCTGATAAGCCGAAATGGTGGCAATCAGAAAGGCAAATACTTCCGTTTTAATCAGCGCGAATTTGATGCCAAATGGGTTGTAGCTGAAGCGCAGACCAGTCATGAAATCTTCGTGCGAAATAACGCCTACGAACACCCCTGCCAGATAACCGCCCAGAATACCCAGAAACGCAGCCATAATGGTCAGCAACGGAAACATGAGCATGGCGCCAATCACCTTCGGCAATACCAGATATGAGCTCGAATTGATGCCCATCACCTCCAGCGCGTCAATCTGTTCGGTTACACGCATGGTACCCAACTGGCCCGCGATACTTGAGCCGACTTTTCCGGCCAGTACAATGCTGCTGATGGTCGGCGCAAACTCCAGAATGGTGCTGTCGCGCACAATGAAAGCAATGATGTTGCGCGGCACGAAGGGGTTATCGAGGTTGTATGCCGTTTGTACACAGGTTACTGCGCCAATGAACGAAGCCACAATGGCCACAATGAAGACCGAGTTTACGCCGATGTCGACGCATTCGTCCATGATTAAGCGCAGATATACTTTGAGACGTTCGCGGTTGCGGACTAGCGTGCCCAGAAAAATAAAATACCGACCAAGGGTAACCATAGTAAGGGGGAGAACGAGGTGCCAGACCGTAATGGTCATGTATAGTGGCACTATCAGAAAGAACGACCCGACCCGGCGAATGGTTTCGGGGGCGGCTTCCGTTTGATAGCTGAATGGCCGAACTTTGCCCCATGAATAAGCTAATTGTGGTTACCGGTGGGTCGAAAGGTATTGGCCGGGCCATTGCCGAACTCTTTGCCGGGCGTGGTTATGATGCTGTGGTCTGCGCCCGCTCCGTCGATGGCATTGTAGGAGAACGGATACTCCCCTTTGCCGCTGACCTCAGCACCCGCGAGGGCGTCAACGCGCTGGTGGGGTACGTGAAGAGACTGAACCGACCCGTCGACGTGCTGATCAATAACACGGGCACGTTCCAGCCTGGGCAGATCAGCAACGAAGCCGAAGGCACGTTTGAAACCCTGATGAACACCAACGTAGCCAGTGCCTACCACCTTACGAGGGGCCTTGTGGGCGATATGATTGCCCGGCGAGCGGGATATATCGTGATGATGTGCTCTACAGCCAGTATTACAGCCTACACCAATGGGGGGTCTTACTGCATCTCGAAGTTTGCGCTGCTGGGTATGAGTAAAGTACTGCGTGAAGAATTAAAACCTCACAATGTGCGCGTGACGGCCGTTTTGCCCGGTGCCACGCTCACCGCCAGCTGGGAAGGTACCGACCTGCCCACGAGTCGCTTTATGCAAGCCAGCGACGTGGCCGAAACCGTTTGGGCTGCCTGCGCCCTCCCTCCCACTGCCGTTGTCGAAGAAATCCTCATGCGCCCTCAACTAGGAGACATTTAAGGGAATGTACAATGTACAATGAGCAATGGCCTTGTAATCAGTGCATTCCGAATGCGAAGCCATTGTTCATTATACATTAAAAGATATGAACACCTACTTCCGCCTTCTTTCGTTTGGTAGGCCGCTGGGGCGATTCCTGGTGCCATATGTGCTTACGTCACTGCTGGCGGCGGTGTTTGCCACGGTCAACTTTACACTGCTGATTCCGCTGCTTAACGTACTGTTCAATCAGACCGATACCGCCAAAGTGCAGGCGATGCTGACGAAGCCCGCCCCTGCCCACTGGTACGATGTCACGGCCTGGTTCAACTACTATTTTGCTTACTTCTTCCGCGAGTATGGGCAGATGGGTACGTTGAAGTTCGTCTGCGTAGCCGTGGTGATTTCGGTGCTGAGCAGCAATATTTTTAAGTATCTATCGGTCAGACAGTTAGAGTCATTCAAAGCCAGAATGGTGGCTACGCTGCGTGAGACGGTTTTTGCGCGCGTGCTCAACCTGCACCTCGGCTATTTCTCCGATCAGCGAAAGGGCAATCTCATTTCCCACATCACCACCGACGTGCAGGAGGTTGAAAACTCGATTGCTAATACGCTCTCTGCCGCCTCGAAAGAACTCTTTACGCTGATCAGCTTTCTGATCGTGCTGTTTAGCATCTCTACCCAACTTACCCTGGTGGCGTTTCTGGTTATCCCGGTGTCGGGGGTAATCATTGCCACGTTGGTGCGGCGGATGAAACGCGACGCCACCCAGGGCCAACAACGCCTTAGTGGTCTGCTAACGGTGCTCGACGAAACCTTCGGGGGTATGCGTGTAGTGAAAGGATTCAACGCAGAACGATTTGTTTTAGGCAAGTTCCAGTCTGAAAACAACGGCTACCGACAGGCCGTACGGTCGCTGGCCAACCGCCGTGAACTAGCTTCGCCTTTTTCGGAATTCATGGGCGTGACGGTGCTGGCGGGCATTTTGCTCTACGGCGGTTCACTGGTATTATCGGGACAGTCGCCGCTCACGGCGGGTGAGTTTGTGGCTTATCTGGCCATTTTTTCGCAGGTGACACGTCCCGCCAAAGACATATCCAATGCCTTCAGTGCCTCGCAACGGGGATTGGTTTCAGGTAAACGGGTACTGGATCTGATCGATGCGAAATCAGCCATCGTTGACAAACCCGACGCTGTTCAACTTACTGATTTTAAAGACGTTATTTCATTTGAGAATGTCTCGTTTGCTTACGAAACAGCTACGCCTGTGCTTCGCGACGTAAGCTTTGAACTGCAGAAAGGAAAGACCATTGCGCTGGTTGGTTCATCGGGCGGGGGCAAATCAACGCTGGCCGATCTGGTGCCGCGCTTCTATGACCCCACATCGGGCCGGGTGTGTATCGACGGCCACGACCTGCGCGATTGCCAAACGGCCTCGCTACGAAACTTAATGGGCCTGGTGACCCAGGAGAGCATCCTGTTTAATGATACGGTGTTCAATAACATCGCTTTTGGCAGCAATGCCACCCCCGCCGAAGTGGAGCAGGCCGCCCGCATCGCCAACGCCCACGACTTTATCAGCGCCATGCCCAACGGCTATGAAACGCCCATCGGCGACCGCGGCAGCAAGCTCTCCGGTGGGCAGCGGCAGCGCATCAGCATTGCCCGCGCCGTGCTGCGCAACCCACCTATCCTGATCCTCGACGAAGCTACCTCGGCGCTGGACACCGAATCAGAAAAGCTTGTACAAGAGGCACTTACGCGGCTAATGGCTAACCGCACCACGCTGGTGATCGCCCACCGTCTCAGCACCATCCAACATGCCGACGAGATTCTGGTGATTCACAAAGGCCAAATTGCCGAACGTGGCACGCACCAATCCCTGTTATCTACCGAAGGCGGCTATTACTGGCGATTGCAGACGATGCAACAGGGATAAAAGTAGTTTACACGTTAGACCTTGAACGTTAAACGACCTTTACCTCCACATCTCTTAATCCTCCAAATCGGTTCAAGGCGCTGTTTGTCAGGGTTTTTCTTACGGAAATAACCAACACGCAGGCTGTGTCAAAATCCTGTTTGAGTACTGTCAGGCCCTGCTCCTTCACCACTCTCATTACGTCGTTCATTTGCTCGAAAGCAAAGCTAATGCGTAGGGTATCGGTCAATACACCGTCAATGATTTTGGCTTGATCAAGAGCCGCGTTAGTGGCCATTTTGTAGGCGTTGATTAGGCCTGGTACACCCAGCAACGTGCCGCCAAAATAGCGTACCACTACCACAAGCAGGTTAGTCAGCGGGTTGTCGGGTAAGTCGCGGGCATAGATCATGTTCAGCATAGGCCTCCCCGCCGAGCCGTTCGGTTCGCCATCATCGTTTACACGGAAAACAGACCGGTCAAGCCCCAGCCGCCAGGCGTAGCAGTGATGGTTGGCTTTAGGGTGTTGCTGTCGAAGCCTATCGAGGTATACTTTGGCCTCGCCTTCGTCCTGGATGGGATAGGCATAAGCCAAAATTTGCTGCCCCGGTCGCGGAAATCACCTTCGGCTGGTGCAGCCAGGGTGCGGTAGGTATCACTGAAAAGCATCTGGATCGTTGGGGTAAAAAGGAAAGCTGATGACCAGCATTTGTGCGTGACCACTTACGTAGCGGGTTACGCTGAGCATAAACACGCCCGGCCTTTTCTGAGTTATATGATTTACAAACCATCCACCATGCACGTCTCCACCATGTCAAACCAACCCCCCGAAAATACGCCTGGGCCAATTGACCAGTTGGCTTTGCGGTACCTTCGGCGGGCCCTCGACGCGAGCCACCCGACTGATGAGCCGTACGTGCTGAATGAGATGGAGGCCTATGTGATCCACAAAATTAAGTGGCAGACGCTGGGTATGGCCGGTTTATTTGGCGCCTTAGGCGTAGTCTTGCTCTACCTCCCGCAGTATTTCTGGCCTTCCTTTTTCGACAGTACATCGCTGACGCTTCTCGATTACTCGGTTGAAGCTCCCCTGATCACTGCTTTATACGGTATTCTGCTGGTATACCTGGAGATCTACGCTTTACTCTACATTAACCTGCGGGCTGTGCGCTATATCATGGCCGTTTGCCAGTTTCCCCGCCATCACGATGCACAGTATGAACGGCACCTTAAAACCCTTGCCGATGCTGCTCAGGAGAAAGAGAATGAATCCATTTTGCGCTTTAGCATCGACCCCTATTTGGGCCTACCACGCTGGGGATTGATGTTTTATTTCATCATCAACCGGCTGAAAGCTGTCCTGAGTAATATGCTGTTGAAGTTTGTTATGAAGCGTTTGTTTGGCCGCTTCGTAATTCGGCAGGTAACCGATTTGGTTAGCATGCCCGTCTATGCCTTCTGGAACGTATGGGCATCGCACCGGGTCATTCACGAAGCCAAAATCCGGGTGATGGCCCCGCTGACGATCCGCGAATTTGTCGAGAATTTGCACGATGAGTGGAAGCACGACGACGAGTTTCGCCGTCTTATTCCCGAAGCCCTGCAGTATGTGGCTATCTTAAAACGGCAATACAACTATGCTCATCTGCTGTTGACAGAAAGCCTAACAAATCGTTTTGGCATTCAGTCAGTTAAGCCAACCGGCGATTTCCTGACGTTGCTCGAAAGAACATCTCCGGCATTGCGCCGCCCCCTCGAACGATTGGTAGTTTTTGGCGTACTCATCGACGGTGACCTGTCGTGGGTCGAAAAACAGCAGCTGCGTAAGCTCAAAACACATGGCTGGCTCAGCTATTCTCTGGAAGACATTGAAGCTATTGGAGAAGAATATTATAAGGGCCGGGGGCTTTGGGTGTGAAGGTTAGTCTAAAGTTTAACGTTCAAGGTCCAATGTTGCTTCGCGTGCTTAGTGCTGACGCGAAGCAACATTGGACCTTGAACGTTAAACCAGCCTTTACGCTAACGCCATCTCACCACGGAAAACGGCGCCGGGTTGGGTAGCCTCGAATGGATTGGTAATATGCCATTCAAACTCTTCGCGGAAATGCCGGATGGCACTGGCAACAGGCCACGCTGCGGCGTCGCCAAGGGGACAAATAGTGTTTCCTTCGATCTTGCGGGCCACATCAACCAGCAGATCAATATCGTGTAGGCTCCCGTGGCCGTGCTCAATGCGATGGAGCACTTTCTCCATCCAGCCAGTGCCTTCACGGCAGGGGCTGCATTGCCCGCAGGACTCGTGGTGGTAGAAACGACTGAAGTTCCAAGTGTTACGCACGATACAGGCTGTTTCGTCGAATACGATAAATCCGCCTGAGCCGAGCATGGTACCGGTCTGAAAACCGCCTTCCGAGAGTGATTCGTAGCTCATCAGGCGGGGTTCGCCGTTAGCCAGTTTCAGTGCCAAACCAGCGGGCAGAATAGGCACCGACGACCCACCGGCGACTAACGCTTTCAGGTGGTGACCGTCGCGGATACCGCCGCACCACTCATCGGAATAGATAAACTCTTCGACCGGAACGCCCAGTTCGATTTCATACACGCCCGGCTTTTTGATATGTCCCGACGCCGAGATCAGTTTGGTACCCGTACTCCGACCAATGCCAATGGCGGCATACGCATCACCGCCGTTGTTCATAATCCAGGGCGTGGTGGCAATCGACTCCACGTTGTTCACCACCGTGGGCGACTGATAAAGGCCCTTCACAGCCGGGAAGGGCGGTTTGTTGCGCGGGTTGCCTCGCTTGCCCTCCAGCGATTCGAGCAAGGCCGTTTCTTCACCACAGATATAAGCACCGCCCCCTGGCTGTACAACCAGTTCCAGATCATAGCCGCTGCCCAGGATATTTTTGCCCAGGAAACCGGCCGCTTTTGCTTCGGCAATAGCTTTCTCCAAAATCTTGATTACGTACATCAGTTCACCGCGCACGTAGATAAACGAGGTATTGGCCCCCAGCGCAAACGACGAAACAATCATTCCCTCGATAAGCAAGTGAGGGATGTTTTTCATCAGATAGTGGTCCTTGAATGTACCCGGCTCCGATTCATCAGCATTGCAGACAAGGTAGCGGGGTACGCCTTCGGGCTTGGCCAGAAAGCTCCATTTCATGCCCATCGGGAAACCTGCACCACCCCGGCCACGAACGCCTGCTTTCTTCACTTCCTCCACCACCGCCTCAGGCGTCATGGTCTTGATCGCCTTTTCAACAGCCGTGTAGCCGCCCTGTTTCCGATACACATCGAAGGTTTCGATGCCGGGAACGTCAATGTGTTCGGTTAATATTTTCTTGCCCATAACGAAAGGTTATTTTGACAGTTCGTCAATAATTTCATCAACGCGCTCATTGGTTAGGTGCATGTAATACTTCTCCCGAATCTGGAAAACGGGACCCATACCACACGCAGCGAGACATTCTACCTCCTTCACCGTAAAGAGACCGTCGGCAGTTGTCTGACCCGCTTCTACACCCAGCTTTTGCTTCAGGTGGGCATACACTTCTTCACCGCCCATGAGGCAGCAAGGGCCAGTCCGACAATATTCAATCACATGCTTACCAACCGGTTCCAGGTGATACATGGTGTAGAATGAAGCTACCTCATATACCTCAATTGGCTGAATATCGAGCATATCTGCTACGTAATCCATGCCTTCTGGGCTGGTCCAGCCTTCCTGTTCCTGCAAAATATGCAACAAGGGCAACAAGGCCGATTTTTGCTTTCCCGCCGGATACTGGGCAATTACGGCCTTCGCCTGCGCCAACCGTTCAGGTGTAAATTCAACGGTACGTGTCGTGTTGGTAGTGGTCATTGGTAGTTACGCGTCCAGTTCGCCAGCGATTACGTTCAGGCTACTCATGATAACGATAGCGTCTGACAGGGTAGTGCCTTTGCACATTTCCGGAAATGCTTGGTAGTAGATAAAACTTGGCCGACGGAAATGCAGCCGGTAAGGAGCGCGGCCACCGTCGCTGATAAGGTAGAAACCCAGTTCACCGTTACCACCTTCTACGGCATGGTACACCTCGCCCACGGGCGCGTCGATTTCACCCATCACAATTTTGAAATGATAGATCAGCGCCTCCATGTTCTTGTATACCTCCTGTTTTGGCGGCAGGTAGTATTCGGGCGCATCGGCGTAGTAAGGGCCTTCGGGAAGGTTATCTAGTGCCTGCTCGATAATGCGCAGACTCTGCCATATCTCTTCGTTCCGGACCATGAAGCGATCATACGTATCACCATTCTCGCCCACCGGGATCTCAAACTCAAAGTCTTCATACGACGAGTACGGATTCATCACGCGTACGTCGTAGTCAACGCCGGCAGCGCGGAGGTTCGGCCCCGTAAAACCGTAGTTCAAGGCACGTTCGGCAGTAATTGGCCCCACGTCGACCACGCGGTCCATGAAAATACGGTTGCGGTTGAAGAGCTTTTCGAACTCTTTCATCACCGGCGGAAAGTCCTTAAGAAACTTCCGAATCTTCCGAATGGCCTCAGCTGACAAATCGCGCTCCATGCCACCAATCCGACCCATGTTGGTAGTCAGACGGGCTCCACACATCTCTTCGTAGATTTCGTAGATATGTTCGCGCTCTTCAAACAGGTACAAAAAACCCGTAAACGCGCCGGTATCTACGCCCAAGATACCGTTGCAAATGAGGTGGTCCGAGATACGGGCCAGTTCCATCATGATCACCCGGATGTAATCGGCACGTTTCGGAGTTTTCACCCCCAGTAGTTTCTCCACGGTCATCATCCAACCCAGGTTGTTGATCGGCGACGAACAGTAGTTCATCCGGTCGGTCAGGGTGGTAATCTGGTAGAAAGGGCGGCGTTCGGCAATTTTTTCAAACGCCCGGTGGATGTAGCCGATTGTCTGCTCACCCGACACGATTTTCTCACCATCCATTTGCAGAATGTTCTGAAAAATACCGTGCGTGGCAGGGTGCGTTGGCCCTAAATTCAGGGTGGTCAGTTCGTTGACGTACTGAATCGGCCCCTCTGGGGTAGCAGGGGTATTACGTGCCCCCACGGCATCAATGCTAAGATCTTCAGTTGTCATCATAAAAGGAGTTTACTGTTTACCGTTTGCTGTCTTCTGTTGGCTTGCGCGAGAGCAACACGCTGGCGCAAGCCAACAGAAGACAGCAAACGGTAAACAGAAGACTGTATTTATCGCCCAAAGAGGGCATCAATTTTGTCTTCGCGGGTGCCGTCTTCCAGCGGATACTGTTTGCGCATGGGATGGTAATCCATCTCTTCCATGTTCAAGATCCGGGTCAAGTTGGGATGTCCGTCGAATAAAATGCCGAAGTAATCAAACGTTTCGCGTTCCATCCAGTTAGCCGACGAATATAATACCGTTGCTGAGGGTACATGGATGTCGGCCTCCGACAAAAACACTTTAATTCGAATTCGGAAATTGTTGACCAGACTATGCACGTGATACACCACGCAAAACTCCTGACCAGCGTTGTCGGGGTAATGGACACCCGTTAAGTCGGTCAGGAACGACATTTTGTACGTTTTGTGGTCTTTCAGGTACTGGAGCATCGGGATGATCTGCTCACGCGTGGTAGTCAGCGTCAGCAAACCAAATGGCTCATCAAGGTCGGTGACATAGTCGCCAAATTGGCGAACAAGCTCCTGGGCAACTTCCTGGTTAGTCATGGATTAATGGGCTAAAGAGTGAAAGAGCGCTTGTGTTGCTACACACCAAGACAAACGCTTTTCACTCTTTAGCTCTTTCACAATTACTGTATTCCGTATGAATTGAGCAGCAGTTGATATTCCTCGGTGTTACGGCGCCGGGTAGACTCGTTGCGAGCCATTTCCTGAATTTGCATTAAACCGTCTATTACCTGTTCGGGGCGGGGTGGGCAACCCGGAATGTACACGTCGACGGGAATGATCCGATCAATACCTTGAAGCACGCTGTACGTGTCAAAAATACCGCCGCTACTAGCGCAGGCACCCATGGCAATCACCCAGCGGGGTTCAGCCATTTGCAGGTACACTTGCTTCACAATTGGGGCCATTTTCTTGGCGATGGTACCCATCACCATTAGCAGATCGGCCTGCCGGGGTGAAAAACTGGGGCGCTCAGAACCGAAGCGGGCGAAATCATAGTGCGAGGCCATAGAAGCCATGAATTCAATACCGCAACATGAGGTAGCAAACGGCAATGGCCAAAGCGAATTGGCACGAGCCATACCCACCACTTTATCGAGCGAGGTGGCAAAGAACCCAGCGCCTTCATGGCCTTCGGGTGCTTCAACCATTTTAACATTTGACGTCATCGTGTGTTTGTTGATACTGTTTATTCCCACTTCAAAACACCCTTGCGAATCACGTAATAAAACCCGGCCAGCAGCAAGCCCATAAACAAGACCATCTGAATGAATCCCTCCTGACCCAGTTGCATAAAATTCACTGCCCAGGGGTACATAAAGATCACCTCAACGTCGAACAGGACGAAAAGAATAGCGACCAGAAAGTATTTGATTGAAATGGGGGCACGGGCATCACCCTGTGTTGGAATACCGCACTCGAAAGGGTCGTCTTTCTTGACGCTATGGCGTTTAGGGCCAATATTGTGTGTCACCAGCATAGTGACAACAATGAACCCCAAAGCCAGACTTAACTGAATAAAAATAGGGATGTAATCAGAGGGCAAATACGACGCTGTATTCATAGAGAGCAGGGACAAAAACGACCGCAAGTTAGCTATAAAACGAACATAGTTGGCGGCAGTTCGGTGCCATCCCATACGGTAAAAGGCCATAAAAAAGCCCTCCATCAGAGGGCTTTTGGCTGTTTGTGTATAAGATTACCCTACGGCACAACCAACACCCGACGAGCCACGTTGAACCCCTGCGACCGTACCCGGACAATGTATTGACCGGCGGTGAGTCCCTGCACGTTGATGACTTTCCGTTCGTTAAATGATGCTACTTTTGCCGAATAGACCGTCTGCCCCGTCAGCGTAGCAATGGTGATGTCAGCATTCTGCAAATCTTCAACAGTTTCAATGGCAATAACCCCGTTTGCCGAGGGGTTGGGGTACACGTTCATACCACCACCAGCATCATTGGCTGTGTACTGCAGCTCATTTGAAAAGCCTGAATAACATGTGATGCTGCTTCCAGGTAGTGTAAACACAGCTTTGGCTCTGGCCGAATATGGCCCTGAAATGACAGCCTTGGCTGTGGGGCCATTCTGATTGTTCAAAAATTGGGTGCCCCGCCGCCAGTCGAACTGCTCGTTGTTAGGAAAACCCGGTAGGTTAGCCTGTAGCGTAAACGCACCGACCTGCTCAATGGTAGGTGTAATCAGACGGGGCCGCACGACCAATGAGATACCCGACGACGTAGACGACTTACAGCCGTATGTGTTAACCGCCTGTACTGAATATGTACCTGCCGTGGCAATAGTCAAGGTTCGTTGTGTGCTGCCGTTGCTCCACACTGCCTGCGACTGAGGGCCTACGTTGGCCACAAGAGACAACACCGAATCGGCACAAACCTGCTGCTGAGCCGCCGCTACGGCGGTACCCTGCTGCGCTACCGAGACTGTAGGTACAGCCGGCTGAATGGGATTGCTTACCTCTACGACCGGCGATAGGTAAGTGTTGCCAGAACCATCTTTCAACTTGGCCTGATACAAGCCAGGTTGGGTGATTGTAAGCGCTCGGCCCGTTTGGCCCGTACGCCATTCATAGCTCTGATATCCCGACGGCAGGCTAACCGACACGCTGTTGTTGGTTGGTCCGCAGTTGACCGTGGCCACTGGTTGTGCCTGCGGCAGCAAAGGAATAGATGCCGCAAAAAACACCGGACTCATACTCTCATACCAAGCCTGCGCTAATTGCAACAGCCCATCGCCCGAAAAGTGAATGCCATCGGGCCGGTTTGGCTGGATGACGTCGGTGAATGGCCCCGCATACACGTTGTTATTAAATGTGTTGATAACCGACGTCTGAGCGGCAATAAACTTGGGACTATTAATATAGGTGTATCCGCAGGCCTTTTCGCAGTCTTTATTGCCTTTACAACCGCTGATACAATTCCCATCGGGGAAGCCAATTCTCGAGGAACGGGCCAATATCCAGGCTGGATAACGACGGGTGTCGGAACGGGTTTTGTCAACCAGGCTTTGCATGGCAGCCCGGTACTCCTCCTGCGTGAATTTTAAGGCGTCATTATTCTGATCAAGCAGGTTATCATTCTCACCCTGTTGCCATAAAACGGCCCGCATGCCCTGCAATGAACAATAGTAGCGTAGTGCAATACGCAAATTGGCGTAGGGCATTCCCTTAGGAAAGTACTCGTTGGGCGTGCCAAGGGCAAAAATATTCTTCGTGAGCTTGTCATCGAAGCTTTCGATCCAGTTCCGAATCGATGTTGCCTCCCAGGCTGTATTAATAAATAAAACAGGAACATTATACTGCTGAGCCAGCAGATCGCCCAGTTTACCCCAGCACCAAGCGCTTTGACCCCGAGGGCCAATGATTGAATTGGCGCTCAACTGCTCAAACGTTGGAGCGGGTGGATCGGCAAGTGAGCTGGCAGCTATATTGTTGTACGTGACGCAGTTAACCCGATCATCGGCTGCAGAGGCAGCACCGTAGTCTAAAAAGCCTTGGGCATTAGACTGGCCGGTGATAATGAACACCTCGCCAATACCCACTTTACGGATTACGTCCTGCGCAATGACTTTGCCGCCCTGAAAGGCCTGTACCTCCAGCCGGTACCAGCCGCCTGTGCCCCGTACTGCACCCTGAAATACGCTACCCTGAGGGTTCCGCTGAAAAGTAGTCCAGTTGGTATTGATGCCCTGTCCGGTTACTTCAGCCACCAGACGTCCCTGCAAACTATCAACGGCCTGGTAGTAGGTACCCGACAAAAAGATGGTGCTGGTATTATCGTTGTTTCGCTGAAAAACGGCCCGACTTTCGGGGTATGTAATCTTAATTCCCGTCTGAGCCAGCACACTCGTGGTCGACAGGCCAACTAAACATGCGTATAAAATCCGACGCATACACGTTCGTTTCATGAGTAGGTTGATACAGGTACGGACAAGTACTATGCCGGTCTCACACCGATCGGTGTACACGTACCATGCCATTAATCCGGTCTTTCGGACCGTAAAAGTAACGCAAATTGCCCATTATTATTACTGACCAATCTGGATGCGCTTTGATGTCTTTAGCCCGGTCGCCTGTAACTGCAGAATGTATGGACCCGGCGCCAGCATATATAACTGGAGTTGTTTTCGCTCGCCCAGGGTGGTTGCGTCTGTCTGATAAACCTGCTGGCCCGAGAGAGTGTATATGACAATAACTGCATTCGACAGATCTTCCAGAGTCTCAATCAAAAAGTTACCATCCAGGCTGGGATTTGGGTATATGCTCAAGGTCTCGCCATTAGCGGGCAACACAAAATCGTAGGGAGCGGAGGGAAGTGACAGACAAACCAGCGCAGACGAATAGGTATTGGCTGTGCGAACCGTATACTGACCAGCCTGCGTTACCCGGATCTGGGCCGTAGATACCATCAACGAATCCTGGCCACGCCGCCAGTAGTACCGTTCATTGGCAGGTGCCCCGCTGGCCTGCAACAAAAATGTACCAACCTGTTGTAGCGTTGGTGCGGCAGGCCGTGCACGCGTAGCGGTTAGAATAAGCCCGCTGTTGGTTGAAAGGCACCCATTGTTGTCACGTGTGCGGGCACTATACGTGCCCCCCTGCCGAACTATCAGCGTTTGTGTTGAGTCGCCGGTAGACCAGAGAGTGCGAAATGGCGAACTGGATTGCAGTGTCACAAAATCACCTTCGCAAAAGATGAGTGATCCTTTCGTACTAATGGTGGGTGGGCTGGGCAGTGGATTCACCACCACATTGACCGTGTTGGACAGAGCCGACAGGCAGTTAAAGCTGTTGCGGGTGCGTACGCTATAGGTGCCCGCCGTGCTCACGTTGATGCTGCGG
Source organism: Fibrella rubiginis (assembly GCF_017353185.1). Taxonomy (GTDB): domain Bacteria; phylum Bacteroidota; class Bacteroidia; order Cytophagales; family Spirosomataceae; genus Fibrella; species Fibrella rubiginis. The sequence goes on from NZ_JAFMYV010000008.1 coordinate 44,071, forward strand.
GTGGTCTGCCCGTTGCTCCACTCATAGCTGGCCTCCTGGCTGGCCGTGAGCGTGACCGACTCGTTGGCGCAGAAGGTGGTCTTGCCGCTGGCCGTCAGCTGGGGCGGGGCAGGCAGGGGGTTGACCGTCACCCCCACCGTCGAGGAGGTGGGCGAGGTGCAGCCGTTGGCGTCGGTGATCCGGAGCGAGTAGTTGCCCGCCTGCCCTACGGTGATCTTTTGTGTCCGCTCGCCGTTGCTCCACTCATAGGCCGCCGCCGGGCTGCTGGCCAGCACCGTGTTGTCGCCCTGACAGAAGGTCGTTGCTTTCTCGGCGTTGACGCTTGGCGCGGCGGGCAGGGCATTTACAACGACCACTGCACTGTTAGACGGGTTCGAGAGGCAGTTAAAGCTGTTGCGGGTGCGTACGCTATAGGTGCCCGCCGTGCTCACGTTGATGCTGCGGGTGGTCTGCCCGTTGCTCCACTCATAGCTGGCCTCCTGGCTGGCCGTGAGCGTGACCGACTCGTTGGCGCAGAAGGTGGTCTTGCCGCTGGCCGTCAGCTGGGGCGGGGCAGGCAGGGGGTTGACCGTCACCCCCACCGTCGAGGAGGTGGGCGAGGTGCAGCCGTTGGCGTCGGTGATCCGGAGCGAGTAGTTGCCCGCCTGCCCTACGGTGATCTTTTGTGTCCGCTCGCCGTTGCTCCACTCATAGGCCGCCGCCGGGCTGCTGGCCAGCACCGTGTTGTCGCCCTGACAGAAGGTCGTTGCTTTTTCGGCGCTGACGCTTGGCGCGGCAGGTATTGGATTAGACGTAACCTTTACTGTGTTTGACTTAAACGTGCAGCCGCTAACATCTTTGTAGCTGACAGAATAATCGCCAGTCGTGTTTACCGAAATAGATGGCTCCGTACTGCCAGTGCTCCAGGTGTTGTTGACGGGATAGCTGCTGGTGAGTTGCACCGAACCACCTTGGCAAAAGGCGGCAGCACCATTTGTTTGAATAATAGGCGCGTTAGATACCGTCAGATAAGGGGTATAGTGTACGTAGCCTAGAGGATCTTTCACCTTAGCCCGCACTACCTGGCCCGATGTTTTGGTAATACTTTTTCCATTCTCGCCCGACTCCCATGTGACATTATCATAATTAGTTACGGTGAAATTGACAGCGTTGCCACCAGGGCAGCTTACAGTGACAATGGGCACCGGGCTGGGCGTAACAGGCGTGATACTGCTCAACAGCGCGTCAGTCAGACTAGTGTTCCAGGCAGCAGCTAACTCACGTAAGCCCCCGTTGTCGAAGTGAATAGGATCGTTATAGGGTGGCCGCGCCCGCGGAATTTGTATTGCTTCTGTATTTGGTCCTGCATATACGCCGTTCCCGGCGGCGATCACATCGTTTTGGGCACCAATAATATTGGGGTTAGACTTGAGTGCATCGTCGTACGATGCTCGCGCAACAACCCACGACAGGTTCTTTCCGGAATTGATTCGACTCTGTTTGACGAGTGTGTTGAGCCGGTCGGCATATTGGCTTCTAGAGGTCGAAAAAGCATTGTCAGTTTCGCCCTGGTGCCATAAAATAGCCCGCATACCCACCAGACTAACGTAGCTGGTCAAGGCAATTTGTAGCGAAGCATAAGGCTGACCGCGTTGATAATAAGCGGGAATATAGTCACTTAGGGTTGGTTTCCCCTGCGAACTTTCGGCCCAGTTTCGAACCGATGTACCCAGAAATGCGGCATTAAAAAATAAGATGGGCACGTTTAATCGTTGCGCCAATAAATCACCCAGATTACCCCAGCACCAGGAGCTAAATCCGCGGGGGGCAATACGATTATTACCATTAAGCTGGCTAAACACTGGATAGGGAGCATCAGCAGGATATTGCTCAGGTTGGTAGTCATAATTGACTGCATTAACCCGGTCATCCAGAGCAGGCTCTGTTTCGCCCCGGATACCCTGTGCGTTTGATTGACCGGCGATAACAAACACCTCCCCCACGCCAACACGCTCAACAGTTTGCCGGGCCACTTCATCATTGCCCCGCATAAAGCGCACAATAAGATCATACCAGCCGCCCTGTACGGTCAGTTGAGCGTTGAAAACTCCCCCTTGCGGGTTGTCTACAATTGTTTGAAAGTCAGTTGTAAACCCTTGTCCATTCGTGCGGGCTACTACACGCGCTTCAATGCGGGTTACGGGTATAGAGTATGTACCCGTGATTGGGACGGATGCACTATTGGCGTTACTCCGTTGGAAAACGGCTCGGGTTATAGGAAAAGCAACCTGCGTCTGCGCCTGAACCTGACTGATTAGACCAACACTAAAAAATAACAGATAAAGTATTGATGATGCATTCATGAGTTGGGTAATCCGCCGGTAGACTTATATGTACCTGACAAGTCAGCCGTTGCGAAGAAAGTAAATTCACGTTGAGGTAGAGAGGGGAAAAGTTATTCGTCTGTTGCACTTGGTTGGTTAAGCGTTTGCCAGAGCAAGTCTTTCAATTCGCCTAAACCACGTTGTTGCACAGACGAAATAAACACAGTTGGTATGTTTTTGGGTAGGCAATCTTTTATACGGTCAAGTTCTATGTCGTCTGCAAGGTCAATTTTGGTAACAGCCAATACTCTTGTCTTATCAGCTAGTTCAGGATTGAAGGCTACTAACTCATTGGATAGAATTGCATATTCAGCCGCAATATCCTCACTGCTGGCGGGAATCATGAAGAGCAACACCGAATTACGTTCAATGTGGCGCAAAAAGCGCAGGCCAAGCCCTTTACCTTGCGAAGCACCTTCTATGATGCCTGGAATGTCGGCAATAACAAACGATTTGTAGTCGCGGTAGGCCACTACCCCTAAATTGGGCACTAACGTTGTGAACGGATAATCAGCTATTTCGGGACGAGCGGCAGATAATACAGAAAGCAATGTTGATTTGCCTGCGTTTGGAAAGCCAACCAGGCCTACGTCTGCTAACAGTTTCAGTTCCAGCACAATCCAGGCTTCCTGACCTTCCTCACCGGGTTGCGAATAATGTGGAGCCTGCTGGGTAGGCGTCTTAAAATGGGTGTTGCCCAGACCTCCCCGTCCGCCGGGAAGTAGAATGATTTCCTGACCTTCCTCGGTCAGTTCAGCCATTATTTCGTTGGTTTCAGCATTCCGGGCTATAGTACCCAGTGGAACGTCGAGGTAAACGTCTTCACCTTCAGCACCGGTTCGGCGGCCGCCTTCGCCGCCTTTGCCCGCATCAGCTTTTATATGTTTACGGTACTTAAGGTGTAGTAGGGTCCAGTGCTGGTTGTTTCCGCGTAGAATAATGTGCCCACCTCGCCCACCGTCGCCACCATCGGGACCACCTTTTGGTACGTGTTTTTCCCGACGAAAGTGCAGTGAACCTGCTCCCCCATGCCCCGACCGGCAATTAATTTTTACGTAATCAATAAAGTTGGATGATGCCATATTGTTTGAATACGGCCATCAGCAAGGCGGTCAACTAAGCTGTGCCAGCTCAATTTGTTGGCATATCGAGGCAAATATTTCTTCGATTGTGCCAATGCCGTTGATGGCCGCAAATTTGCCCTGTTGCTCATAGTAGCTGGCAACAGGGGCTGTTTTTTCATTATATTCAGTAACCCGGCGGCGAATGGTTGCCTCATCCTGGTCATCAGGCCGACCCGAGGACATTCCTCGAATCAGTAATCGACGCGTCAACTCTTCCTGATCTACAACCAGCGCCACCATGGTTGTAATACCTGTATTATGCTGAGCCAGTAGCTGGTCGAGTGCTTCCGCCTGTTTGACCGTTCGAGGGAAGCCATCAAAAATAAAGCCGGCGGCACTTTCTCCGTGTTCCGTCAACTTCGACTCAATCATGCCAATAACGACCTCATCAGGCACTAATAAGCCCTGATCCATCAACAATTTAGCCCGAAGCCCCAATTCTGTACCGCTTGCAATCTGCGAACGCAGCAGATCACCTGTCGATAGGTGCACTAAGTGGTATTTCTGAATCAGGTATTCGCTTTGGGTGCCTTTGCCAGCACCTGGCGGACCAAACAGTACAAGATTAAGCATACAGGAAAACGGGTAGATAAGACGAAGGTGTCGTGGGTATAAGCGGCGACAAAAGTACAAAACAAGAGGGCGCGGACAAACTTGCCCGCGCCCTCCTCACTGAATCAGCCTAATTAACTATTTAGCAGAGCCTTTCTTAGGCGTAGCACCCTTGGCTGGCGTTGTTGCTTTAGCCGGTGTTGTGCCTCTGGGCGTACCACCACGAACTGGCGTTGTGCCCGTGGCCGATGGGGTTTTTGCTCCTTCCAGATACTCTTTCGCTTCTTTGTCATTTGGATCTAGCTCAAGCACCTTGGCAGCGTACGACTTCGCTTTGGCGTCGTCTTTCCGGGCAATGCTATTTGAGATCAGATAACGATAAGAAGGGATAAGGTACTTCTTATAGGTCTCCTTCTTGGCAGAATCAGGCTCGGCAGTGGCCTGTTCAATAAACCGTTCGTAGAAAGGCACCGGCGCGCCGCTTGCTAAAACAACTTCCCGTGGGCTGGCATAATAGTTCGACTGACCACGGTAGTAATAAGCTACAGGGTATGTCTTACCATCCTTCTCAACCATCTCGGCCAATTTGGCAAACGCAGAATCAGCCTGCATGAAATATTGCTTCTTCAGTATCCGCTGCTGAGCCGTGTCGGCCACCACTTTGGCAATCTGGAAGCCATATTGGTAATTGGCCAATCCCAAGTTCAAGTAATCGTTTGAGGTTGGCTTTTTATCACTGGCGATGGCCTTCTTGTAGTAGTCAGCAGCCTTGTCGAAACGCTTGGTTGCCTTATACTTTTCGGCGATGTCCTTATAGAGGTTCTCTGTGGTATCCTGTGGTGCTGCCTTCTCCAGGTTCACAATACTCAACGAGTCTCCTTCAGGTGTACCCAACTGACCATATGCCCGACCCAGATACTTGTAATCGTCGAAGATCACTTTGTTAGGAGCAGACGCAATAAACTTGTTTAACGAAGCCACAGCCTGATCATTACGACCCAGCGCCAGACTCGACCAGCCTGTCATCCGGTCAATGATAGGATCTTTCACCTGCCCTTTTAGCTTATCGAGGTAATCCAGCGATTTCAGGTGATCTCCAGCCAGGAAGTAGTACTTCGCCACGTTGAGCAACAGCTCTGGGTCTTTCGTACCGCTTTTCTGCACATATGTGTCATAAATGCTCGATGCCTTCTTGTAAGCTCGTGATCCTACTAGTGCATCGGCATAAGCCCGGTATGTTGGAGCAAATTCCGGGTCAGCAGCAATGGCTTTCTCAAAGTACTCCTGCGATTTGGCGTATTGCTTCGAGCGCAAAAACAGTTGACCAATTTTGGCATTTGCCTCAGCTTTGGTCGTGTTGTTGGCTGCTCCGGCCAGTGGTCCATCAATCACATCTTCGTACCGGCTTACAGCAGGACCGCCTTCATTTCTCAATGTATAGGCATCACCCAACGTCATAGGAATTTCGACGTTCGCGTTTTTCTTATCCAGAACTTTGGCCCTTTCCAGAAACTCAATGGCCCGAGCAGGATCGTTGGCCCCTGACGCACCTTCAAACAAGGTGTACATTTCACCAGCGCGGTAAAGCACGTCGCCATTTTTACCTTTCGTAGCGGCAACAGCTTCGTCCGTTTTAGCCTTGGCTGTGTTCAAATCTTTCTTCGCCAGCGCCACCCCTGCCAAACCAACGTTATTAAGCTGGTTCTTAGGGTCGGCGGCCAATCCTTTTTCGAAGGCCGCTTTTGCCTCATCAACCTTGCCAGTTTTCAGCAGGAAATAGCCCAGATAAAATTGGTTGTCGGCAGTTGGGGCCGATGTAGCCAGCTGACGAAACGTCTGTTCTGCCTTTGGGATGCGCTCTGCCTCAAGGTCTTTTAGGCCAGACTGGATGTCCTGACCAAGCGCAGGCACGAATGCAACAGCGCCCATGAACAGGGTCGCCAGCATCACTTTTTTGGGTTGGTTCATTCGTATTCGTAGGTTGGAGAAAAAATCGTAAGGTTGTTCCTCTTGGTTAAAACAAGGCGCAAAAGTAAAAAATTGCGCTCAAACAGAAAAAAAGCACTGTCTACTTAAGCTGGACTTCCCGATTATATGGTACTCTAGGCCATAATCCTAATTTTTCGACCAGCAACCGGCCAGAATCGCGCACCAGATAATTGGTGAGACCTCCTCCCAGACCGGGATGAGCCTCGCGACTTACCATATACACATCACGCCAAAGGGGATACAGCTTCAAGGCCAAGTCGCGCTGAAAGGGTTGGTGATAATCGTCGCGTATCTGCGGATTTGCTTTCGACGAAAGACCAATAACCCGAATATCTTTCGACAAAGCCGCCGATACCGGACCATCACCGTCGCTTATCCAGTTCACACCAATGAAGCCCATTGCCGTTGGATGTGTGCGTACATAGTCAATCACGCCCTTGTTCGACTTAGCCGTGTAGATCGATAACCCGTTGACACTCTTAAGTCCAAATCGCTGCATCACGTGATCCAGATTACTCGAGTTCGGATTGTCGAAGACCAGCGTGATGGGGCCGCTTTGATTGCCCCCTTTTAACTGCGACCAGTTATTGATCTGTTTGTTAAAAACGCCCCGTAGCTCGTTCATGGTCATCAGACTGTCGAAGTTTGCCTTGCTGGTAATGATTGCCACACCATCGGTAGCCAGAAGCGTAGCAGAGCCGGTAATTTTTTCGTTATCAAGGCTTCGCTGCTCATTAGCCGTCAATCTGCGCGACACAATACAAAGTCTGGCTTTATCTTCAAGCATTAGACGAATTGCCTCCCGTTCAGGTTTAAAGACGAGATCAAATTTTGTTCGTGGATAGAGCAATTCATACGTCCTGGTAATCTCTACAGTTAATGGCTCGTATGATTCGTCGGCGGCAATGGTAATACGTCCCTGAGAAGGGCTGTCTAGTTTCTTTTCCTCTTTGCACCCATTCAGCCCAAGGGCAAGAAAGACAAAACCAACAATCAGGTATCTGGACAATGTTGTTTTTAAGTAAGGCATGGTACCATTGTTTGGGCGTTCAGCTGCTGCTAAAACGATTGCTTCTCCCCAACGTTCAATAGACAAAAAAGGTTAGACGTTGCTTCGGGCTCGTCGTCATTTCCAGTACAGGGCTATGGAGCTAGTTTAACTTTGTCTTTGAGCAGGGCCTTCTCGTCGGGCGTCAGTTCGTCCACCAGCGCATAGCGCTTGAGCTTGATGACAGCCATGTCATCCAAGACGTCTACCATGTTCTTGTAGGTCGACTCCTTGGTGGGCTTCAAGACCAGCACAAACTTCTCGCCGCCCACCTTAGCCACGTTGTCCATGACAGCCTTGCGAAAGTCGTAGCCCATCGAGACGGTCTTGACTTCGGGGTCTTCGCTGGCGGCCTTGCCGAAGATGTAGTGGGCCTAGTTGTCCTTGCCCAGAAACACCGTCATTACGTTCGAGGCCTTGATCGGCTCTGTTATTCCACCTTCCTGATCAGGAGCATTATAGACCATTGCTCTTGGCTTGCTGAGGGTGGTAGCCAGAATAAAGAAGGTAATGAGCAGGAACCCAAGGTCAACCATCGGCGTCATGTCGACGCGCGTTGAGGCCTTCTTGGACCGTACCTTATCATTTCTCAACGTCCCATTTGCCTGTATGGCTGCCATAATTTTTTAGGTTGTTGCTTAACAGCTTGATGCAACAACAATACAGATTCCACAAGCGCAAAAAAGACCTGCCTTCGCTATCTGTCAATAGCTGAATAGCAGGTCTTTTCAGGTGATTCGGTCAGGCTAATACACGTACCTGTACGATCTATTGTTCGCGAAATCGTTGTATGGCCCTATAGCCTCTGAAAGCTCCGTAGGCAAGTAACAACGCAGCCAGTACATACCGAAGAGGACCAGCCAGTATGTCGATCCCAAAAGACTGAGAGGAGGCGATCAGTGCGATGCCTCCTCCCAAATATGCTATCGCTGCCACCACTGACAAGTATAACGTCAGTTGGTCTGCAATGCGATTATCGTCGCGATTCATCTTATTCCAACTGGAAGCTAATCGGCAGGTTATACTTCACCCGGACCGACCGACCCGACTGCTTACCTGGTTTCCAGCGTGGCATTGATTTTACCACACGAATGGCCTCTTCATCAGTACCAAAGCCGAGGCCTTTCAGTACCTGCGCATCTGTGATCGACCCGTCGGTGTTTACGGTGAAGCTTACGAACACTTTACCCGAAATGTTGGCCCGCTGAGCGGCAGCCGGATACTTAATGTTCTTGCCTAGCCATGCATACATAGCAGCCGTACCACCCTGGAATTCGGGTTGTTGCTCAACCACCGTAAAGACTTCGTCGTCTTTAGGCGCGGGGGCTTCAACCACTACCTCGGCTTTGGTAGGTCCTGCCGACTCTTCAGGAGCAGCAATTACTTCTTCAGCGTTGGGATCACCTTCCTGCGTTTTTTCGGCTGCAACGGCCTCCTTCAGTTCTTCCACGGCGGGTGGTGGCGTCTCTTCAGGCACCTCTTCGTCGGGTTTTACTTCAGGTGGCAGAAATTTCACCGTATTCACCTTCGGCAATTCGACCGGTGGTGGTGGTGGTGGTGGTGGCTCATTGGGATCGATGGGTGGTGGAGGGAGTTTCATTAAATCCACTTCCACCATCGCCTCTTCCTTTTGTTCTGGCGTCAACACTTTGATCAGTGTAGGACCAACCAGCGCAAGGCCCATAAGCGCAGCACCAATAATCAGCGCACGCGTAACAATGCGTGGGTATTCTTTCCGAAGCGCATAGGCACCATAGTCCTTGTTCCGGTTTGCAAACACGATATCATCGAGCGTTGCATTGTTTGGAGTTTCTGCCATGGCTTATATGATCAGTTTAACTTTGTCTTTGAGCAGGGCCTTCTCGTCGGGCGTCAGTTCGTCCACCAGCGCATAGCGCTTGAGCTTGATGACAGCCATGTCATCCAAGACGTCTACCATGTTCTTGTAGGTCGACTCCTTGGTGGGCTTCAAGACCAGCACAAACTTCTCGCCGCCCACCTTAGCCACGTTGTCCATGACAGCCTTGCGAAAGTCGTAGCCCATCGAGACGGTCTTGACTTCGGGGTCTTCGCTGGCGGCCTTGCCGAAGATGTAGTGGGCCTGGTTGTCCTTGCCCAGAAACACCGTCATTACGTTCGAGGCCTTGATCGGCTCTGTCTCTTCCGTTTTTGTTTTATCCGGTACGTTCAGCGTCATCGATGATGGCTTGCTGAGGGTGGTAGCCAGAATAAAGAAGGTAATGAGCAGGAACCCAAGGTCAACCATCGGCGTCATGTCGACGCGCGTTGAGGCTTTCTTGGACCGTACTTTACCCCCTCCTTTCTTACCACCACCTCCACCGGTGTTAATTTCTGCCATGAGGGAAAATAAGTTTAATGGTTAAGACCTGTTTTGCTGTCTCTTAGTTCCTGGATGCAGATTCAGTACAGATTCCACACGAAATAAAAGCAGAACAACAAAACAGTCGCAATTAGTCTGCTTTCCAGCCAGCCGGTGGCGCTTCCGTGCCGGTGATCAGGTTGAACTTATTAATGTTCTGTGCCTGCAACGTGGCCAGCACGTTTTTAAAACCGGGAAATTTAGCCAGATTATCACCTTTCAGCGCAATCCGCAAGTTGTTATTGGCCTTCCGGGCATTATAAACCCACTCTTTCAACTCATTGGTAGGGCCAGCCCCCGTGGTATCGGTTGGGATTCCAGGCTGCTTAAGTTTACCCTTCTGTTCGTTTGACAGGTTCAGAAAAGAACGGAGCTGAGCAATGGGCATACCGAAGTTGCTCAATAGCGAAAACTCTTTCTTTTCCTTATCAGTAAACGAAATGCCTTTTGCTGAAGCGATATTTTCGAGCATGGCAATTCGAGTTGGCTGACCATCAATACCGAAGTAAACTTTACCTGTTTTGTCCAGCGAGATGATCATGATGTCTTTGTCCGGCACCTTAATGCTGGAGATAGACGAAGGCGTTTCGATCGTAGCGGCATCCTGCGACCGGAACTGAGCGGTCAGAATGAAGAAGGTGAGCAGCAGGAACGCTACGTCACACATCGCCGTCATATCGACCGTTGAACTGGCCCGTTTAACTTTAACTTTTGGCATTGGATCGTTCGTTACGGTTTACCCACCCGTCTGGGCAGGTAAACCAGTTTAATAACGTAAACGGTGGCTTAATTGTGCGCAGCAAAGTTCTGCTGGATGCTCAAGCCAATCTCGTCAATATTGTAAGTCAGCGTATCGATGCGGCTCGTGAAGTACGAGTACATGATGGTAGCCAGGGCAGCCGTACCGATACCAATAGCCGTGTTTACTAGGGCTTCAGAGATACCGGTAGACAGGGCACCTGTGTCGGGCTGGCCCGTAGCACCCATGGCAGCGAAGGCACGAATCATACCCAATACCGTTCCAAGCAGGGCGATCAGGGTAGATACTGAAGCCAGTGTGGCAATGATAGTCAGGTTTTTCTCCAGCATGGGCAGTTCCAAGGTAGTAGCTTCTTCAACTTCCTTCTGGAGAGCAACCAGCTTTTGCTCTTTGTTCAGACCGGTGTCTGTAGCTAGTTGCTGGTATTTCAACAGGGCAGTTTTCACTACGTTACCAATTGACCCTTTCTGCTTGTCGCACTCAGAGATAGCGGCGGCTACTTCATTACGGTCGAGCAATGATTTGATCTTACGTACAAACTCATCAATTGATCCCGAACCGTTAGCCCGCCCGATAGTGATAAAGCGTTCGATTGAAAAGACCAGTACGCAAAGCAGGCATGTAAAGAGAAAAGGTACGATAAAACCACCTTTGTAAACAGTACCTACATAATCACCCGGGATTGGTTCTTTTGCATTGTCACCACCCTGGAAGTGGCTACCGTCTCCGAAGAAGAGGTGAAACGCCAGTTCGGCCAGAATGAACAGGATCGGAATGACAAACACCGGATTTAAACCACCTGACGATTTCTTAGGTGCGGCTGCCTTTGCGGGTGCTGGGGATGCAGATTGTGTCTTCATTGAACTGTGTACTGTTGGGGTTGAATTGAAAGTTAGGTTTTGAACGTAAAAAAAGTGAAAATTTTACAACGAAGCCATTTCGGGAAATAAAATTTCGGCGAAACACCCTGAATGCTCTTACAAAGCTACGTTTTTTCTGTCCAGAAACCTGTACGCCTACTTTGTAAAAAAATCACCGATTGTAATTTTCTCACTATTTTATAGAATAAAACCGCCCACGATTTAGCCCTTTTACTATACTGAATCAGTTGACAATCAGTTGTCTTCTGCTCGTAGCGTTAGACTGTTTACTATAAACAACCAATAGGATTTTTGGGGGAGCACGGTAGCATGTCATATCCGATTGTCAAGCTTTTTTGGTACATAAAACGACCTGTTAATCCAGTAGATGCATGTCTGTATACTATTCCACAGCTGCTATGCGGCTATTTTTCAAGATAAAGTCTATAGGAGACGCAGTGTTCTGCTGGGTATACTAATTTTTCAGTAATAGAAAGGACTGACGTGTACTTTTGAGGCATGTTACGTCTATCATGTATAATCTTTTGTGCACTACTGGTCACTACACAAACTGCTGTTGCTCAGCTGTCTATCGAGTTTCCTACGATCCGCTTTGTTACTCAGCGCGATCTGGCTAATAGGGGTCGCTTGTACATAGCCGGACGATTAAGTGTATCTGCAGATGCCATTGAAGCTCAACTTACTCCTATAGCAACAGGACAAGGAACAGCGTCTGCTTGGCAAACGGTACAAACTCAACCTGAGCAGCTTGTTATTGGGTATATAACAGGAACAGGGGGCTGGTACACACTTACCGTGCGGGCTGTGCGAAACGGACTAATCGTAGCACAGACAACCGTGCAGCCCGTGGGCATTGGCGAAGTGTTTATTACAGCAGGTCAATCAAACGCCCGTGGTTTTGGCCTTGGCGACAACGACCTTGGCACAGACACTGACCGGGTGTCAGGTATCGATACAATCAATCATTACTACCCGTCCAATCTTCCTGCACTCTCGTCAGCAGGAACACCCATGCCTTATGCTACGTATGTACCTCTGACTGCAGGTAAACGTATCTTTCCAATGGGCGAAAGTACCTGGGGCTGGGCCGAACTGGGGGATTATATCGTGAACCGGTTTAATGTACCTGTAGCGTTCTATAACGCGGGGTGGGATTCGTCGATTATTGAAAATTGGAATAATACGGCCAAAGGCGTACCTACCTGTAATATATATTATTGCGCGGCCAACTGGCCCAATTTGCAACCTTACACCAACATCCGCCAGATCATGAGCTACTACGCGGCTACGGGAGGTGTACGGGCTGTATTGTGGCACCAGGGAGAATCAGAAAATGCCCGGTCATCTACCATTTCGCTCTATGCCGCCCGGCTCGACTCGTTAATCCGTCAAACCAGGCAGGACTTCAATGGACGAAACATGCCCTGGGTAGTGGCCCGCGTGTCATTTGATGGAACGACGACAACACCAGCGGTGGTAGCCCAACAAAATCAGGTAATAAACACACCTAACTTCGGCGTGTTTGAAGGACCGCTCAACGACACTATTCTAAACCGGGGAGGTGGCCAACCCAATGTGCATTTCGGTAATGCGTTGCGTCCTTCGCCACATCCGCGCTATTACCTCAACAACGGCCCATCTGTACCGCTTAACATGGGTCTCTCGCGCTTTGCCCGAAACTGGAATAATAGTTTGACAAATAGCTTTTTTCAGACAGCGCAACCTATCCTGCCGGTTCAGTTTGCCGCAACAGAGTCGGCAATAGCGGCACAGGGTGGGGCTTTTTCAGGTGGCGATAGTGTGTGGGTGAAATTTGCAAGCCTGGGTACCTATAATATAGGTAATCAATGGCAGGTGCAGGCGCTGGACGCCAAAGGACGTTTTAAAGCTACCCTGGGCAGCGCAGCAACCTCGCCAGTACGGGTTCGCTGGCCCGATTCGCTCAGCGTGGGCGACTACCGGGTGCGGGTAGTGTCGACAAGTCCTGTTGTGGCAGGGGCACCTACACCTGTATTTACGGTGGTGGGAAGAGCAGATCTAAGTATTAGCAGTGCAGCCCGGCGGCGAGTGATGAATGCAGGTGACTCGACAACCATTTTCATCACTGTCCGAAACAACGGCCCAGTTTCGGTATCATTTGTCAGCTGGCAGTGTCGGTTGCCCGCCAACACAACAGCCCTGCCTATTTCAGAAAACGTTTCTGTATCTAATGGGGCGGTAAACGGATCAATAAACAGCCTTGGTGCAGGCAGTAGCCAGACAATAGCTTTCAGAATCTTTGTACAGGCAAATGGTCAGTATTTGTTAGCGACGGAGATAATGCAGGCATCTCTGGCTGACCCCGATAGTCGGCCCGGCACCGGTACCGCCGATGGGCAGGACGATGCCACCCAACTTGACCTTCGGGTGGGGAGCGGCAGCCCTATCTACGCCTCGCCCAATCTGAATCAGGTACCATTACCTGCCGCGCAAAGCAGTCAGCCTACTCCACTACCCAACCTGGCCGATCTGAGCCTTCGAATGCAGGTCAGCAGTCGTACCCCACGGTTAAATGATCTGATAACATATACGCTGTTTCTGACAAACATTGGTGGCGCAGCGGCCAGTAACGTGGGTGTCACCGCATATCTGCCTGCGGGGGTGCAGTTCTTCGACAGCAACGACATGGCAGCAGGGGGCGGCGGCATATCGGGTACAATCAGTTCGCTACCCATAAACGCCTCCACGTCGGTTCAGTTTCGGGCCAGGGTTATGGCCACGGGCCTTAAACAGACCCGCGCCCAGATTCGCTATGCTACCCCCGCCGATCCCGATTCGACACCGGGTAATAGCTTACCCACCCCCACTGGTGAAGATGACGAAGCGTTAGTGGATTTCCGGGTAAACTAAAAACGCCGGACAAAGCCCGGCGTTTTCATAACCAATTATTAAGCTGGAATAGCCCTGGCTCTCAGCTTACGGCCTCTCGGTGGGCGCGGCGGAATGCCGTGGGCCATACGGCGGTTGAAGAACCGGTAAATGATGGGGAAAATCAGCAGGGTCAATATAGTAGCCGTGATCAGGCCTCCAATTACCACAATAGCCAGCGGTTTCTGCGTTTCGGACCCGATGCCGCTACTGACGGCGGCAGGCAGTAACCCAATGGCAGCCATCATGGCGGTCATCACCACTGGCCTGATCCGCGATTGTACCCCCTCGGCGATAGCTTTGTCGATGTCCATGCCTTCTTTCAGGTTGTTGTTGAACACCGAGATTAGGATTACGCCATTTTGCACACAGATACCAAACAGCGCAATGAACCCTACCCCCGCCGAAATACCAAAGATGGTGCCCGTAGCGTGAAGCGCTAAAATGCCCCCTATAAGCGCAAACGGTACATTTAGCAAGACAAGCCCCGCGTCTTTGGCATTGCCAAACAGCACAAACAGGATTACGAAAATGGCCACCAGACTCAGCGGCACTACCTGGCCCAATCGCTTGGTAGCCCGCACCTGATTCTCAAACTCACCCGTCCATTCGGCTTCGTAGCCTTTTTCGAACTTTACTTTTTCGCGTACCCGCTGTTGGGCCTCGGCGATGGTACCACCCAAATCGCGTTCACGAACGGAGAATTTCACGCCAATGAATCGCTTATTTTTATCCCGATACACAAAAGCAGGACCCGTGAGCGTCTTGATCGTCGAAATCTCTTTCAGCGGGATCTTATCGCCCCGAATCGTGGGTACCATCAACAGGCCAATGTCCTCTTCGTTTTTGCGGAAATCAGGCTGATAGCGCACCCGGATGTCGAAACGTTTTTCGCCTTCATAAAGCTGAGTAGCCGTTTTTCCACCAATGGCCATCTCAATCACCGACTCGGCGTCACCCACGCGCACACCATAGAAGGCCATCTTCTGTTTGTCGACATAGATGCTCAGTTCGGGTTGGCCCACGTTGCGCAAAATGCCCACATCTTTCACCCCCGGCACGTCACGGATGGCCCCGATCACCTCGTTAGCGTACTTATCCAGTTCGGCCAGGTCGTTGCCGAAAATTTTGACGGCGTTGCTGGCGTTCATACCCGCCACAGCCTCGGCCACGTTGTCGATGATGGGCTGCGAATAGTTGTAGTTGATGCCCTGAAACTGCTTCAGTTTGGCATCCATCTCCTCAATCAGGCCGTCGGTAGTGATGTTGCGGGTCCAGTCTTTTTTAGGCTTCAGGTTTACCTGCATTTGTACGTAATAGAACCCTGAAGGATCAGTGCCGTCGTTGGAACGGCCTGTTTGTGAGAGCACGCCGCGCACCTCGGGGAAGCCTGACAGTTTTTCGCGGAGGGTATGCACCATTTTCACGGTCTCGCCCAGCGACGAACTCATGGGCAGTTTCGCTTCTACCCAAAGGGCGCCCTCATTCAGTTGCGGCAGAAATTCAGTACCAAGCAACGACGCCGACGCGAAGGTTAAGCCCATGAACAGCAAAGCCACTAACATGCTGATTTTCTGATGGCCATAGGTCCAGACAAAGCCGTTGGTCACGATCTTGTTGAAGAAATTGACCACCGGGTTGTTCTTCTCTCGCACGTTTTTATTCAGTAGCATCGAGCAGAGCACCGGCACCAGCGTGAGGGTGAAAAACAAGGCACCCAACAGGGCAAAACCGAGCGTCCAGGCCAGGGGACTAAACATTTTGCCCTCCACTTTCTCAAACGAGAAGATGGGCAGCAGAGCCGTGATGATAATGAGCTTCGAGAAGAAAACGGCCTTGCCCAGGTCGGTGCCCGTTTTGCGGATCAGCCCCAGTTTGGCCAGATGGTTAAACTTCTCCATCCCCACTTTATGCGCCTTATGATCGAGCACCACAAAAATACCCTCAACCATCACCACGGCACCGTCGATGATGATACCGAAGTCAACGGCACCCATAGACAGCAGGTTGGCCGACATACCACGCAGGCGCATACAGAAGAACGCAAACAGCAACGCCAGCGGGATAATGATGCTGACGATCACCGTAGTGCGCCAGTCGGCCATGAACAAAAACACGATTACCGTCACGAACAGAATACCCTCGGCGAGGTTGTGCAACACCGTTTCGGTGCAATAGCTCATCAGGTTATCGCGGTCGTAGAAGGTCTCCATCTTCACGTCGTCGGGCAGAATCTTCTCGTTCAGTTCCGCGATTTTTTCTTTCACCCGGCCCAGCACCTCCGACGGGTTTTCACCCTTGCGCTGCACAATGATGCCTTCAACAACGTCGTCACTTTTGTTCAGGCCCACCTGCCCCACGCGCGGCTGATTAGACTCACTGACCTGCGCTACGTCGCGCACCAGTACGGGTAAACCACCCTGCTCATCCACGATAATATTCTCAATATCAGCGATGTTAGTCAACAAACCGATACCCCGGACTACATAGGCCTGCCCGTTCTTTTCGATTACGTCACCACCCACGTTGAGGTTGTTCTGCGTCACGGCGTTGTACACTTCCGAGGGTGTGATGCCGTATTTGGTCAGCAGCATAGGGTTCACGCTCACCTCATATGTTTTCTCGCGACCACCAAATGCCACAATATCAGCCACGCCCGGCACGGCCCGTAACTGCCTGTCGATGACCCAGTTCTGAATCGTGAGCAGTTCACGAGTATCACGGGTGGGGGATTTTAGCGTGTAGCGGAAAATCTCGCCGGTAGGCCCATAAGGCGGCTGAATATCAGGCTCTACGCCTTCTGGGAGCGACACCGTACGCAGGAGATTGTTCACCTGCTGCCGCGCAAAAAAGTCTTCGACGTCGTCTTCAAAAATGATTTTCATCACTGACAACCCAAACATGGTGATGGACCGAACATTGGTTTTGCGCTGCACCGAATTCATGGCTACCTCAATGGGCACGGTCACGAATCGTTCTACCTCTTCGGCGCTACGTCCGTTCCATTCCGTCACCACAATAATCTGGGTATTAGTCACGTCGGGAAACGCCTCAATGGGTGTTTTGAGGTAGCTAACCAGCCCGGCAACGGCAATGGACCCCACCATGAAAAACACGAAGAATCGGTTCTTCAACGAAAAGGTCAGTATGGCTTTGATGAGTGCGTTCATAGTGTCAATGAGTGAATGAGTGACGGTCCGGCGTCCCGGTGAGCGAATGAGTGAATAGCTTGGACTGCTGCGCGAGCGTTATTCATACACACGGCAAAGCCATTCCAAACTATTCACTCATTCACTCACCGGGACGCCGGACCGTCACTCATTCACAATTAATCATTCAAGGCGTCATAAATGAGCAATTGCGACTGGGTGATAACTTTTTCGCCGGGAGCAAGGCCGGAACGGATGTAGGCGATGTCGCCCTGCGACCGGTATACCTGTACTTCGCGGGTGTCGATGTGCGCTTTGTCGTGAAACACCATCACAAACTGACGACTCTTATCAAAAATCAGGGCTTTCGCCGGAATCGTGGGCATTGACCCACCTTCGTCGAAAGCGAGCGTGACGCTGGCATTCATGCCCGGTTTCAGCAGCAACTTTTCATTCGCCAGCCGGATACGGACCTGCATGGTTTTGGTGGTAGGGTCGAGTACGTTGTAAATCTTGTCGACATGACCCGAAAAAACGCGGTCGGGGTAGCTGAGCGTCCGGATCTGAGCCACCAAACCCATCCGCATCCGTCCTATTTCCGACTCATTGACGTTGGCCATAACCCATATTTCGTTGAGCTGCGAAATGGTAAACACCGCGTTGGCATCGTCAGACCGGAGTTGCATACCCCGGTTAATATTCTTTTCGAGCACATAGCCCGAAATGGGGGCCTTCACCGTTGACTGTGATTGCTTGTCGGCTCCGTAAATCTGCAATACCTCACGCAGGCGGGCCTGTTCGGCTTGTTCACGTTCCACTTCCTTGCGGGCCGCCACCACATCGCGCTCCGAGCTGAGTTTGTCGGTAAACATCTCCTGCGCGACTTTTAAGTTTTTTTCGGCCAGCCGTAGCTCCGCCTGTGACTGAGCCACTTCCTTATTGTAGCCCGCCACTTCACCCGATTGAATAATGGCTAGCGTCTGCCCTTTTTGTACATAATCACCTAGCTCGGCCCGCACGTCGCGCACATTGCCCCCCACCAACGGAAACACCCGGATCAGGCGGTTTTCGTCGGGCACTACATGACCAATCAGGCGCAATTGGCTGCGAATAGGCAGGCTTTGAACGGCTTCAGTCTGTACTCGGCTAACCATAGTATCAGTAAGGACAAAGGCCGCTTTAGACGCCTCCAACACCGCCGGTTTTTGTTCTTTCGAGCAGCTTACCGCCGCCAGAACTAGGAGCATAAAAACAGATTTCATGGTTCTTGAGGAAGAAAGCACTACCGGAACAGGTCGGTGCCAATGGTGAACGTCAATTGTTCGTAGGCCGTAATGCGGTCGGCACTGAGGCGGTTGAGTTGTTGTACGTTTTGAAGGTATGTTTCGAACAAATCCACAAATTCGATCAGCGACACGTTGCCCCGCTCGAAATTGCGCAGGATGCTTTGGTTGAGCTGGTCGAACTGTGCGGGAAAACTTTGGTCAATAGATCGGTAGGCTACTTCGGTCTGCTGAATTTCCTCCAGTGCCGCCCGAATTTCGTTTTCCACCACCGTCAGCACCTGCCGTTGCGCCAACCGCAAATAGCTTCCCTGTGCCCGTGCCGATTGAATATTGCCCTGATTTCGGTTCAGAATCGGCAAATCCATGCTGAGCGTAATACCCAGATAGTTGGGTGTGTAGGATGCATTTTGATCAAACATGCCCCCCACTCGCAGGTCGGGGGTGGCAAGTGCTTTCTGAAAAGCCGCGTTTGCATCGGCCTGACGCACGGCTACTTCAGCGCCTTTCAGGTCGGGTCTGTTTTCAAGAGCAAGTGACACCGCGTCGGTTAATGTGGGCAATGACCGGGCAAAGCGGGTAGTATCGGCGGGGCGGATAATGGGTTGAATCGTGGCCGACGTTTGCAGCAGAATACGCAGATCACGTTGCTGTTCGGTCAGGCGGTTTTGTAGCTCCAACTGGTCATTGTTGAGTTGCAACAGCAGAGCTTTAAGCCGGACGAGTTCGCGCAGAGCCACATTATTTTTTTCGTACTGCCGGGCAAAAGCCGCAATCGTCTCGGTGAGGCGGGTACGTTGCTGCCGATACACAGCCAAGGTATTGCTGGTGAAGTAGATAGAGTAAAATCGACTGTGTAGATCAAACCGAAGGGTACGAAGCAGATCGGCAAATTGTAATTCTGTCAGGCGACTTTGCTGAGTGGCCACTGCCACCCGCTTACTGCGTTTCCCGGCCAGCAGAATGGTTTGCTGGATGGCCAGCGCTTTCTGCCCAGTGCCACCAACGTCTAACACTTGCCCGGCGGCAGGGTTAAATGCATTCAGTTCTAAGTAAGCCGTGGGGTTGTCGAACAAGCGAGCCTGCACAATCTGCGCCTGTGCAGCTTCGATCTGAAACCGACCCGCCAGGGCCAGCAGGTTTCGACGAATAAATAGGCTGTCGGCTTGGGGCAACGTGACAGACAGTGTGTCCTGCGCTGCGGCGGTTGTGCAGATGCACAAAAACACAGCGAAACATAAACGCATAGTGGTGAAATTAAAACAGCAAAAAGTACCAATAACTGCAATGCAAAGGTCCACTTAAACAAACCCCTATGCATTAAAATGATATTAATGCCTAAACATTAATAGGAATTGGTATGTAGCCAGGTACAATTACACAACGTTATGAAAAATCAATTTACACTTTTTACGGCCATATTATTGGCCTTAGGCACCTGTCTACCCGTTCTGGCACAGGAGTCCTATTTCAACGTTCCGGAGTCGGACGTAGCAGAGAAACATAAATTTACGGTGCAACAGCAGTTCAACTTTCAGGACTTTTATCGGTCGTTAACTACGGTTGATTATGGGCTCGGTAAGGATTGGGAAATAGGCGCTAACCTGCTGAACCTCGACTATTACCCCCAGACGCGCAGTTTTCAGCGTAATGATTCGACCACCGAAAACGCCTATTCACCTCTGCTGCTGCTGAATTCGCAAAAAATTTTTAAGCTCGGTCATGATTTCCATGTGGGGCTGGGTGGGCAGGCAGGCTTCAACCTTACTCCTCAGACGGGGCAGCAAAAATTTGTGCATTATGTCTACGCCAACTTGAATAAGTCTTTCCGCGATGACCACTACAAGGTCACAGCGGGAATTTACAATGGCCATGTACGCTACCTCGGCGGCAGTCAGGCGGTAGGATTTCAGGCGGGCTTTGATGCGGGTATTTTTTACCAGAAACTGCACCTGCTTGGCGACTGGATATCCGGGCAGCACGACGTTGGTCAACTGGGATTAGGGCTGGAAATCTATTTAACAAAAAGCCTTCCCCTAGCACTGGGCTGGCAGCGCAACAACCAGGATGGTTCGTCGGGGTTGATTGTACAGCTGACCTATAGCCCGGAATGAACTAGCCAACGGCCGGCTTGCTATATTGTCCTTATTTTGACCAAAACCTGTCATATATGAGGAGCCTGTTTTTAGCTCAACTAGCATTGCTCGGCCTGTTGTCCAGTGCATTACCCCCCGTTTCGTCCGCGCAGAATTCGTCACCGTCACCAGCCAGTGAGTGGCAGATTGCGGCGCAGAATATAGACCCGGCCAATTATTATGGTATCACCGTTGCCAATGGTATGATCGGTCTTGTCTCGTCGCCCGAGCCCATGAAGGTGAAAGACGTGGTGCTCAACGGGGCCTTTGACACATACGGACGCGGGCGGGTGTCGAACATCCTGAAGGTGTTCAACTTCGCCAACATGAACCTCGACGTCGACGGACAGCGGATTGGCCCCAAAACCATCAGCAACTATCGCCAAACGCTTGATATGCAGAAGGCTGCGCTCACCACCACCTTCGACTATCAGAATAAAGTGACCGTGAAACAGACCGTTATGGCCCTGCGGCACCTGCCTTATTCAGCCCTGACGATGGTAGAAATCACGGCCAAAACTGCCTGCGAAATCATTCCGATGTCGGTGCTTGAATCACCGGAGAATTTAAAAGAAGTCAAAAACTTTTACTCCGAAATCGACCGGCCCCATGTCACCATTCGCCTGCTGACGTCGGTAGCCAAAAGCCCGTCGGGTAAACATACGGTAGCCGCCTCCACCTCGTTCATTTTCGACGAACCCCACGGGCAGGAACCCGACGTGATCCACGAAGACTGGGATTACAACATGCACCTGGCCAAGTTTAAAAAGCGGCTGAAGGCGGGCGAAACTTATAAGTTCAGCGTAGTGGGTTCGGTATCTTCTACCGCCCACACCGCCGACCCACATAACGAAGCCGAACGTCTCACGATTTTTGCAGCTCTGGAACGCACCCAACGGCTGCTGGTTCGCCATAACGCCGAATGGGATAAACTCTGGCAGTCGGACATCATCATTGACGGTGATGCTGACGCCCAACGAGCAGTTCGCCAGGCACTCTACCACCTATACTCGTTTGCACGGGAAGGCACCGCCTATAGCTTGTCGCCGATGGGCCTGTCAGGGCTGGGTTACAACGGGCACGTATTCTGGGATACCGAACTCTGGATGTACCCTCCCCTGCTGATGCTGAAACCAGAGATAGCCAAATCACTGCTTGAGTATCGTTTTGAGCGCATGAGCATGGCACGGCAAAACGCGTTTAGTCATGGTTATCAGGGTGTTATGTTTCCCTGGGAGTCAGATGCCGACGGGCAGGAGGCCACCCCCGTGTGGGCACTCACGGGTCCATTTCAGCACCATATTACGGGCTGCGTAGGCTGGTCATTCTGGAGCTATTACCAGGTCACGAAAGACAAAGACTGGCTCCGTACCCGTGGCTACCCAATGCTAAAAGAGGTGGCCGATTTCTGGAAAAGCCGCGTGGAAAAAGGTACTGACGGGCAACTGCACATCAACAACGTAATTGGCTCGAATGAGTGGCAGGAGAACATCGACGATAATGCCTTCACAAACGGTATGGCTAAAACGTCGTTGCAATACGCCACCAAAGCCGCGCAGGAACTGGGCCTTGCCCCCGACCCGCAGTGGAACATTGTGGCAGCGGGCATCCCGATCCTGACCTTCCCGGACGGTACTACCAAAGAAAACCGCACTTATGACGGCGTCACAATCAAGCAGGCCGACGTGAACCTGCTGGCCTACCCGCTTAAGGTAGTTACCAATGAGGCGCAGATTCGGAAAGACCTGGCCTATTACGGCCCTCGCTACTCGCCGGATGGCCCCGCTATGGGCTGGTCAACGCTGTCGACGCTGAACACGCGCCTGGGCGACGCTGAGAAAGGATACGAGTGGTTTGTGCGTAGCTACAAGCCGAATGAGGTGCCGCCCTTTGGTGTGATGGCTGAAACCGCCGGGGGAACCAACCCTTATTTCGCTACTGGCGCGGGGGGGATGCTACAAGCTGTGCTTAGCGGTTTTGGTGGTCTCGACATCACCGACGCAGGTATTAATCAGCTAAAAGGCAAACTACCTAAAAAGTGGAAGTCATTGACTATCAAGGGCATTGGCACCGACAAGAGGACGGTGGTGGTAAAATAGCAGCGAGAAGCGAAACAAGAGGATGACGCATGAGCAACTCGCTTGTGTTATCCTCTTGTTTCCTGACTCTTACCTCTTGTTTCGCTTCTCGCTGCTATTTCCACTGCCCATCAACCAGCGCTGTTTCTTTTCGGTCTACCTGCACCTTATTCGAATCAACCACTGTGCGGCCAAGCGCAATATATATTAGTTTAAGCCCCTGCTCAATGCGGTTCCAGCCCTCTTCACTGCGCAAATCAATACCGACCATCGTCCGGTTATTGTCGGCTAACAAAGTCATATAGGATAGCGCCGATATGGTAATTGCTGACACCGCCTGTATATCGGCCCCACCAATGTAGGAAAGCTCGTTAATAAGCCGCTGCGTTTCCTCGTCAATGGCTTTGCTCGCGGCTTCGGCCAGCGGATCATCGCTGATTGTGTTGGCTTTTAATAATTCCCGTGCGGCCTTACTGGTCCTAAATTGACGGAATATCTGAATAAGCTGCCGATGCCAGATACGGCCTAATTCGCTGTCGTTGGCAGGGCGCAATTGCGCCAGCACAGCAGGGGTAAACGTAGGGAATAAGGTACCTCTTTTTGTATAATGTTCAACTAGTCCTTCCAGCCCCCCAAAATAACGGTAAATAAGCACTTTGCTAACGCCCGCCCGTTCGGCAACCCGGTTAACGCCAATGTGTTGCAGGCCCTTCTCAGCTAATACCTCCTCGAAAGCATCGAGGATACGCTGTGTGGTTTTGGCACGGTTTCTCTTTGTCTTTTCCATTAGGTTAAAGTCCTATGTTTAGGAACTTCGGTGAGACGGGTAACATGTCTGGAAGTCACCGGCAGATTACACATTAAAGGCTGCTTTGCAAAAAATTTGTATACTCAAGCAGAAGTTTTTTGTACGGTAATAAAGAAACCACGCAGATGAGTAAGGCTATAATTAGCTAAATGACGCAGTTATAAACTATTAATTTATTTATTCCTGTTTTTGTCTATAACACAGACCAAGCGTCTTTACCTCTTTTAATTAGAAACGGACGGTATCTTAATCGACGTTTGCGTTCGGCGGGGTGTACCATCAGCGTAGGGTAGCGGCACCAGAATCAACACCGAGGTACCCTTATCAGTAGCGGCCTGCCACTGGATGGTACCTTTCAGCATGGCCACCCGCGACTCGATGTTACCAATGCCCAATCCCTGTCGCACCCGTTCATAGACAAATCCCTGCCCATTGTCGGCGTAGGTCAGTTGAATTCGGTCTTCCCAGTACCGGCACGAAATGTCGATCTGAGAGGCGTTGGCATGTTTTAAGGTGTTGTTGATTAGCTCCTGTACAATACGGTAAAGCATCAGTTCGGTATCGGCGGGGAGGCGGCTGAGGGCAGCGTCGAGCACCAGACTTGTGTGGATAGCACCGGTACCCCCAATGCGTTCCAACAATTCTTCCAGCGCCGGGCCAAAGCCATATTGCGCTAATGTGCGGGGGTTTAACTCACGCAGCAGGTCACGCACGTCGCTGATGGTATCATTAATAAGACCATTGATGGCATTACGCAAGTTTCGGGGCGTTTCTTCATCACCAGCAAAGCGAGCCAACTGCGTAGTGTATAGTTTTAACGTGGCCAGACGGGTACCAATCTCATCATGGAGGTCGCGGGCAATGTCTTTCTTGGCCTGTTCCTGTACATCAAATGCCAGTCGTAACTGATCGGCCTGCTGCCGACGCAACTGATCCTCCCGGTGACGAACCCAATAGACAGCCAGTCCACCCAAAGCCGAAATAAGGCTGATTAGAAATGGGAATGTACGCCAGAACGGCGGGCTGATGTGAATGGCTAACCGCTGGATACGGTTGCTCCAGTGGCCGTCTTTGTTGGCGGCTTTCACTTCCAGAACATAATCGCCAGGGGGTACATTGGCATAACGCACGTAGTTTTTCTCCCCGGCTTTCACCCAATCGGTATCGTAGCCCGTTAGCCTGTAGGCGTATAGGTTGTGTGTGTTGCTTTGATAATCAACCGCCGAAAATTCAAGAGAAAACGTGTTCTGTGCGCTCGTAAGGGCTATTTCCTTAGCCTCGCTAATGGGCGCATCGGGTTGAAAGGACTCTTCATTTACCCGTAGATTATAAAAGTATACGGGTGGATTTGACCGAACGCTGCGGTATAGTTCAGGACGGCAGCTATTGTATCCATTTACACCACCAAAAAGCAATAGCCCATCACGGGTTTTTAGCAAGGCGTTTCCGTTAAACTCAAGGCCCTGCAGGCCGTCACTGAGGTCAAAATTTTTGAAATGATGGGTATCCAGGTCAAACCGGGAAATACCCCGGTTTGTGCTCATCCAGAGGTTATTATTCTTGTCGGGCAGCACACCGTAGACAAAGGCGTTGGCTAACCCGTCGCGTTCCGTGTAGGTTATCAATCGGTTGGTACGACGGTCAAGCATGGTCAGGCCACGGTCAGTAGAGATCCAGACAGCATTATGAGCAGGATCATCGTGGATGTGAAGCACCGTATAACCCGGCAAACCCGACATCAGCCGTCGCCACGGTGCCGATGAACCCGGCGGCGGCAGGGCGTAGCAAACAAAGCCATTCAGATAGGTGCCTACCCAAAGTTGCCGCCGTTGCGCATCCCAACGAAAAGCAAACAGGTTGTCGTTGGCTAAGTAGGGCATTTTCTGCCAGCCCCGACGGGCCAGACTCAATTGATATATCCCGTCTTCCGTAGCTGCCAGCAGCGTATCGGCGCTAATTGAAACCAGGTTGCGGGCATAATTTTCAGCTATATCGGCGTCGGTGGTACCGGCAGGCAGGAACGGAAACAACTCAAACGAATCGGTACGGGGGTGAAAGAGATAAGCTCCGCCAATAGAACCTACCCACATCCGGTTATAAGGATCCACGTAGAGTTGTTTTACCAGGTTGTGCATCGGCAGTTGACTA
The DNA here is from genome assembly GCF_017353185.1 of Fibrella rubiginis. Classification (GTDB taxonomy): domain Bacteria; phylum Bacteroidota; class Bacteroidia; order Cytophagales; family Spirosomataceae; genus Fibrella; species Fibrella rubiginis. Next base: position 69,676 of record NZ_JAFMYV010000008.1, read on the forward strand.
CGCGGGTGGTTGGTCATATACTGCCGCATTAGCTGACCTGTCTGTTGGTTCATTACATTGATACCCAGCTCAGTAGCAACCCATAACGGTGGCTGAAGCATTACTTTATCAGAGGCATTGGCTGCATACTCGGCAAAACCACGTACGGTATAGTTCGATAAACGAGAGGCATTCTTGTCTGTATCTACCCGGCTGTCTTTCATTACCCCACCAAATACAAATGCATCAGGTACCAGTTTTACAACGCCATTGGGGTCAACGTTAGCCCAGATCAGGCCCTGTCGATCAACCATAATTTTGTTGATCTCAAATAAACGTAGCAGACGAGTGTTACTAACCGAGGCCTCAGCATTGCCAAACAGGCGGGTCCGTTTATCGAAATAGAGGATACCCTGCTGTTGCGTACCCAGCCAGAGCCGCTCATTCTGGTCTTCGCTGAGGCTGTAGATGGGGCTAATGGGTGTAGTACCTGCTACAGCATAGCTCCGGGCAACACCAGCGCGATGGTCGAACCGAATAAGACCCGTTGCCGTGCCAATCCAGGCGATATCGTCTTTGTCGATGTGAAATGAAAATACTGTTCGGGGAGGGCCAAACGCGTTGTCAGGGTGGTTACTGAAATAATGAAACAGCCGTCTACTGGCCAGATTGTAGCGAACTAGTCCAGACGGAGAGTGCAACCAAACGTCGCCTGCTGCAGTACGTACGGTTGAGCTTTGCAGATCATATTCATGCTTGGGTTTGAGCGACGCGTTTAGTATACGCTTCATACGCCGGGACAAATCGACCCGTACCAACCCCTCATCATCGCTGAGATAAAGTAGCTCTGTAGCATTGGCGTAGAATGGTAACGTGCGACAAGGAGTAGGGCGTGCGCCGGGTTTGGGCGCGCGGGCATAATAGCAGGTAAACCGGTCGTGTTTCCGGTCGTAGTGATTTAGTCCTTCCTCAGTGCCCACCCATAAGTCGCCGGTGGGGTCTTCAATGATACCGAAAATGTTGACTCCCCTGATCTGGCCAGCGCGATGGTCGCTTGGGCGGTAGGTGCGAAACCGATGACCATCGTAGCAGTTGAGGCCATCCTGAGTGCCAAACCACATAAACCCCCGCGAATCGTCGATGATGTAATAAACCGACCCTTGTGTAAGCCCGTTTGCCACGCTGATGTGGTCAATCCTAAACCGGGCAGGTGGTAGCAGCGGTTCGGCATCAACCGTGTTTGGCAACACCAGCCAACCCCATAGGCATAGTAGCCACAAATGTGGTATTTGCTGGCGGTTCATCTCCATGGTTAGGCTGTAACGACTTATAAATGAACCGAATTATACGAACTTTTCAACTGGAAAAATACATCCGTAAATGCTTATTTTTCAGATCGAATAGTCACCAAGTGTATTACATGTTTGATTAGTAAATAAAAAAGCGCCTTGCAGAAGCGCTTTTTTATTTACTAATCGAGAAATGGCTGTCCCTTTATTGCTTCATCTTCGCATAGTTCGAATAGAAATACGGAATTGTTTCAATGCCTTTGTAGAAGTTAAAGAGGCCGTAGCTTTCGTTTGGCGAATGCAGTGCGTCGCTATCCAGGCCAAAGCCCATCAGGATCGTCTTGATGCCTAACTCCTGCTCGAAGAGAGCTACAATGGGAATGCTGCCTCCACCGCGCGTAGGTATAGGTTTTTTACCCCAGGCCTGTTCAAACGCCCGGCTTGCCGCCTCAAACTCAACTGAATCAGTGGGTGTAACATAAGGCAGCCCACCATGATGCGGGGTTACGGTTACGTGTACCGACTTGGGAGCAATGGCCTCGAAATGCGCTTTAAACAGCGCCGTAATTTCATCGGGAGTCTGGTTGGGCACTAGCCGCATACTGATCTTGGCCGATGCTTTCGAGGGCAATACCGTCTTGGCACCGGGGCCGGTGTAACCACCCCAAATGCCGTTTACGTCGAGCGTTGGCCGGATTGAGGTGCGTTCGTTGGTTGAATAGCCTGCTTCGCCCATGACGTCGTCGATACCCAAATCGCGCTTGTATTCATCCAGATCGAAGGGGGCTTTGGCCAGTTCGGCACGTTCGGCATCGGTTAGATCGGCCACGCTGTCATAGAAGCCGGGGATGGTAATGCGCCCCTGATCATCTTTCAGCGAAGCAATCAATTGGCAAAGCACGTTGGCCGGGTTAGCCACCCCTCCACCATATACGCCCGAATGCAAATCGCGGTTGGGGCCAGTTACTTCCACTTCCACGTACGAAAGTCCTCGCAACCCCGTTTCCAGCGACGGCACCTCGTTGCTGATGATGCTTGTGTCGGAAATCAGAATCACGTCAGCGGCGAGCTTTTCGCGGTTGGCAGCCACAAACGTGCCCAGGTGTTCCGAGCCTACTTCCTCTTCACCTTCAATCATCACTTTCACATTACACGGCAGACTGTTGGTAGCCAGCATAGCCTCCAGCGCCTTCACGTGCATATAAAACTGCCCCTTGTCGTCGCAGGCACCACGGGCATAAATACGCTCGTTGCGGATGGTCGGCTCAAAAGGCGGCGTGTGCCAAAGCTCGTAAGGATCAGCCGGTTGCACGTCGTAATGACCATATACCAGCACCGTTGGCTTGGCCGGGTCAATAAGTTTTTCGGCGAAAACTATGGGGTGTCCCGCCGTGTCGATTACCTCGGCATTGTCCAGTCCGGCGTCGGCCAGGCGATCGCGTACAAACTCGGCAGCGCGGCGCACGTCGGCATCAAATTTAGCATCAGCTGATACCGACGGAATGCGAATCAGATCCAGCAGTTCGTCCAGAAACCGCTGCTTATTATCGGAGAGATAGGTTGCGAGCATAAGAAGGAACGCTGGATGCCGGACGTTTGATACTAGTCCTTGTCCAGTATCCGATGTCCGGCATCCAACGTCTATTTGGTTTTCTTCATCTTGATTAGTACCGTGCGGCTCTCATTGCCCTGAAGCAGGCGACCGATGTTCTTTTTGTGGGTGATAACTACCATCAAAAATACCAGAAAGCCGAAACCAATCAGCAGTGGGTTTTCGGGTTGGCCAAATACGCGCAGCAGCAGCAATACCGGAAACGCCAACGCCGCCAGCAGCGACCCCAGCGACACATACTGCGAGGCGATAACAACCAGCAGCCAGACCCCAATGCAAACGGCTGCTACGTCGGGGCGGATAGCCAGCACCATACCCAGTAAGGTAGCCACGCCCTTGCCCCCCCGGAAATTGGCGAAGACAGGGTAAAGATGCCCCAGTACGGCCACAAACCCGAAAATGAGCGCACATGCCAGCAATTCTGTTTCTGTCATTGTGCCTTCGCGGCGCAGCAAAAACGTCAGCGACGCTGCCCCAAACCCCTTTAATACGTCGACGAGCATGACAATTGTGCCCGCCCGTTTGCCCAACACGCGGAAGGTATTTGTAGCACCCGCATTGCCACTCCCGTGCTGCCGAATATCGATGTTGAAGAAGGTTCTGCCATACCAAACCGCCGTAGGTATGGACCCCAGCAGGTAGGCAAGCAACAGCGCGACGCAAAAAAGCAAGGTCATTCGAGAAGCAAACAGGGAAAACGGTTCAACAGTATGGGTGGTGTAATGCCTCAAAAATAGGCAAGAAGCAACTATTGTCCTATTAATTCCATCTATTGACCATTTGGTTACCTAACTAGACAAGTAGGCTATTTACTGCCCACAACCACTTCAATCAGGCTCCCTTCGGCCAGATACGTTTGGGCCATTTGTTGCACATCGCTGGCAGTTACAGCCCGGATCCGGGCAATGTAGTGGCTCAGGAAATCGGCAGGGAGTCCATCCAGCAGGATTAATTTGTAGCGATCGGCAATCTCAAATGGCGTGTTCAGCGACCCCACAAACTCACCGGCCATATAGTTCTTCACCGTCATCAGTTCGTCGTCGCCTACGGGTTCTGTTTGTAGCAGACGTATCTCTTTCCAGATTTCATCAATGGTTTGCTGGGTGAATTCACGCTTCACATCCGTTCCAATCATAAACTGCCCTGCTTCGCGAAAAGCACCCACGTTCGACGAGATTCCGTACGTATAGCCTTTTTGCTCCCGGATGTTTTTCATCAGCCGCGACCCGAAATAGCCACCAAACACTTCGTTCATCACCAGCACCTTATGAAAATCGGGATGGTTACGTTTAAACAACGTGCGCCCCATCCGGATGGATGATTGCAGGCTCCCGGCTTTCTCGATCAGTTCGGGTGTGGGATCAGTGGTGATCGTTGGCGTTGGCATAGCCTCGGTACCGGGCGGACCAACAGGCAGTGCGCCAAGGTATTGGTTCACCAGGGCTACTTCGGTAATGCCCACCTGGCCGGCCAGCAGAACCCGGAACGGTTGCAGTTGGATGCGCCGCTCGTAGAAATGCTGGGCGTCGGCGGGCGTGAGTCTGGCTACGCTGTCGGGCTGTTGACTGCGCCCATACGGATGCGCCCGGCTGAACAGTTTTTCGCGGAAACGCACCGACGCTACGTGGCTCGTTTTCTCGAAGTTGACCTTCAGGTTCTGCAAAGTCATTGTTTTCAGATCATCGAATTCCTTTTCGGGATAGACCGCTTCGGTGAGTAATTCGGCAAGTAGGGGCAACACCTTGTGCAGGTGTTTTGGCTGGCAGTACACCACCAGGCTCCCCCGGTCGAAGCCGTTGTTGAGTTCCAGAAACGCACCGTACTGGTCGAAGGCTTCACTGATCTGCGCCGAGGTACGGCTACGGGTACCTTCTGACAGCATTTTCCAGGCAAAAAAGGCGGCTCCGGCCTGATCATCTGGTTCAAACCACGATCCCGCGTCGAAATTTACTTCTACCCGCATAACGGGTTGCTGATCAAAGGCGATCAGGTACAAAGGGGCACCGTTGTCAAGTTTCTGCGTTTTCACAGCAACCAGCCTGGCGTCATTTACAAGTTGATAATCAGGAGCTTGTGTGCGATCTAGAAGCATGGTCAGTCTACAGTTTTCAGTTCACCGTTTTAAGTTGTTTCGCATCCAGATTACTCTCGCCGAGCAACTGAAAATGGTGAACTGAAAACGATGAATTTTTCCTAAAAAAAACGGCAACCCATTTGCATGAGCTGCCGGTGCCATTTATGAGGTAAGGTTCACTAGTTGTCGTTGTCAGCAGTTTCGGCGTCTTCTGCCACCCGTTGCCCTTTATTAAAATTGAATAGTAATGACAGCCGGAGCGTGTTAGCCAGCGGGCTACCCGACCGAACAGGCAACAGATACGAGAAATCGACGCCCAATGTAGACAAACGAGCACCAATACCCGCCGTCATGTATTGACGACCTCCTTTTTCAAGCGATTCGCCGAAGTAACCCACGCGGGCCGCAAACTGATCGTTGTACCAGTATTCAGCACCGGTTGAGATGGTTATCTCTTTCAGCTCTTCTGCAAAGCCGCCCGGGGCGTCGGCGAAGGAACCGAAGACGGCGCTAAAGTAGGGACGGTTGGGGTTTTGGCCACTGATAATAGGGGCAACACCGCCAACTGGAGTCCCATAAATTGGTGGCGTTGGCACCATCAGCTTATTCAGGTCAAGCACAAAGTTGAACTTGTTGTACGTGTCAGCGTGGTAGGTGAATAAACCACCGAGGCGGAAGTTCGTTGGGATATAGTATAATTCTTTACTACCGTAGTTGATACGCCCGCCCAGGTTGGAGATCATCAGGCCATAGGCCCAGCTGATGCCTTTACCCGTGACGGCATCGCGGGTTGAGTTGTTGTAATAGGCGCTGATGTCGGCAGCAGCAGTCGAACCTGCTTCAATGGGTGTACCGTTGACGAACGTACCCGCGCCCAGATTCGAGTTCAGGTACTTCAGGTTTACGCCCATCGAGAAATTTTTGGCCAGCCGACGCGAATAGGTGGCCGTAAGCGCATACTCCCGCGAATTGAACGAACCCGCTGAAACCCCCTGTGAGGTAGTGAAGTTGATGGTACCCAGATCAAAATAGAGCAACGAGAGGCCGATAGCCTGGTCTTTACCCAGTTTTTTATACCCTGAGAAATACCCGTAATACATGTCGCCGATCAGATCGCGGAGCCAGGGAGTGTACGAAATCGACGCGCCAGCATCCTGCTTGGCATATACCAATTTCGATGGATTCCAGAAAATGGAGTTGGCATCAGCATTGTCGAGGGCCACACCAGCGTCGCCCAGAGCCCCCGAACGGGCATCAGGTGTGAAGTTCAGAAAAGGAACCGCCGAGTTGGGCACCCGCAGGGGCTGTCCAGACAAATTTGTTTGGGCCAATGCGGTTGTGGTAAGAATAAAGTAGCCTGCACCGAGCAAAAGGCAGGAAAAGATACGCTTCATAGAGTCAGTTCTAGTTGTCGATCAATAGCTAGGCCGATGAGACCTGTTGCTGCGACCGTCAAAAGTACAAGGTTTCTGGTGTATAGAAAAAACGTTTAGTCTACTTTAAGCACTCGACTCGTGGCCGTAGCCTGTTCAGCGGTTTCGTCAATTCTGGCCCGAAGGCGCAGAAGGTACATTCCAGCTGGCATTGGCGATTGTGCGCTGTTCCAACCATCGACATTAACCGTGCCGGGACAGTCGTAGCAGGTTTGCTGCCGCTCAGTCAATATACGCCCTTTCAGGTCGAGCAGTTGCCAGTTAAGCGTCAGGTTCTGGCCCGTGCGATTATGCGAAAACTGCCATTGACTCTGTTCCTGCATCGGATTAGGCACCGCCGTGAGGTTTAGAAGGCTCATGGGAGGCTGATCAGATACCTTAAATGCCAACGTAGCATCAGCAGGATTATTGTTAAGATCGAATACCCGCACCCGCACTGCATAGCTGCCCGGCACCAGATCACGCACCGGAAAAACAAACTCCCCGCCCCGACCGTCGGCCGTACCACTAAAATAATCGGCGATCCGGACGGGCGTATTGTTGTCTAGCTGAAGCGTGGGGCCGTGGTTGGCCGTAGTCTGGGTCAGGTTCACACCCGTATCGTCGGCCACCTGAATACGCACGTTTACCACCGGACCAGGCACCACAGGTTGGGTGGCAGCGGGGTCGATACCCACCAGCGAGAGCGTTAAACTAGGTGGACGCGTATCGGTAACAACCGTGCTTTTCCCGCCCAAAACAAGGCTCTGGTAACCCCCAAAGGCATCGGCGGTACTGTCGCCCCGAACAGCATAAGCATACACTCGCCCAAAACCAACCGCTGGGTTTACGTCATTGGGCACGGTGAAGGCCACCGAAAAACGCCCCTGCTGCACCGTGGCATTTCCAGCGTAGAGCACGCTTTCATAAGCCCGATACGGAAACGGGTTGGTGCGTTCGGTGCCCCGCGTAAGCAGGTTCAGTGGCTTGTCATACACCACTACGCGCACCGTCCCGTTGAAATCAGTTAGCGGCTGATTTGCGTTTACTCCCCGGACTTCACCCGAAAAGGTTACGCGTTGCCCGCCCCGCAGGGTGTCTATTTTCAGTTTTGTCAACTGGTCAGCCCGCAGCGTGTCGAGCCGAACGGCGGGGGTGGTCTGACCGTTTAGTTGGGTAAATACCACCGATAGCCGGGGGGCAGCCATAGCCATAGATGGGTCGCCGAGAAGAGTAAAATTACGATTCAGGACGTCGCTGAAACTGTTGTTCTTGGTCTCCCGCATCACATCGCCCAAGCGGGAAATTTTGCCTTCGACGGCTTTAAAAATGGCTCCATAAAAGGCTGTGTTGAGCAGGAAGTTGGTGTTTGCATATACCGGGCGGGCGGTGGTGAGCAACCCAATGGCCCCACCCCGGTCCAGTTGTGCCAACTCGGCTCCCGATACCACGTTGGGGTCATCGTAGCGCCCGAACTGACAGGTGGCAGTAACGAAGAGCGGCATCCGGGTATTTTTCCACGTCAGGATATCGCCAACAGTCAGAATCTGCTCCTGCGCCCAGCCTACCGTGCCGCCATGCCCTGCATAATTGATAATGAGTCGCCCTTCATCCAACGCCCGATTGATGGTCTGATTGACAACGGGTGCCCGTTCGTTGACGTAGTTGGCGGGCTGATTGGGCAGTTGAATGGTATCTTGTTTGAACGCATCCAGAAAGAGCCGCTGCGGCCTGAATTCGGGATGGCGACGCTCCACAAAACTGGCCAACTGATCGGCATCGTTTTGGTGAATATTCCCATCGCCGTCGTCGGCCACGAGCATCAGGCGGGTCCGCCAGTCGCCCAGGAGGCGGGTGTCCGACGCATACCGAATAAGCTTGTCGACCACGTTGCGGGCCTCAGCAGGGGTCTTCACGGCCAGTCGCCCCACACCAATGTTGAGTTTGTGATTGCCAGTAGCATTTTCGGCCCATTCGCCCGCGTCGTCCTGCAGAAACCCGAAATAATCATCGGAAGTGAAACTACGCACCGGGTCGAGCGATTCGCGGCTTTCGTAGGTTGGTACTAGGTTTTGCAGTTGGGCGGGTGTTACCGAAAAGGTTTTGTTTCGGTAGTCGAAGCTTGCATCGCCAAACAAAAGCAGGTAACGCAGCGTACCCGACTGTTTTTTGTCGAAATAACGGCAGGCATCGCGTAGGGCCGTAGGGTCGGGTTGGCCCGACGAAAATTCATTAAATACCTGCGCCGTGGTCACTACCAGCACCGTCAGGTTATCATTTTTCCGGCGAAACTGAGCCAGCCGCTCAGCCTGATCGAGCCATGCCTGGGGGGTAATAATGAGCAGGTTGGGTGTACTGGCCGCATGAATATTTTGGTTTGGAACGGCCTTCACTGATGCTGGTGCACCGGCCATAGCGAGGGTGTGCAACAAAAAAGCAGAACTGTCCGGGGCCGACCAGATGGCTTGTCCATTGGTCAGCGTATAAGCCTGCTGAACCGGTTCGGCAACGTTGGTAATGTTCCAGATCTGCAGCTCACCAGTGGCCTGTTTGGCTATGTATTGCCCCGCCCCACCCCGCACAGTAACGGGCCGGTCATACTGCCGGATTTCGCGGGGAGTCTGGATAGAGAAATAGTCCATGTAGGCTGCACCACCGCCATTTCCATCCCGGTTGAAGGTCAGCATAAACCGCATCTCGTCGGGCGTGACGGGCAACACCGACCGGCTGATGATCTGCCTCAGGGAACCGCGTGGGGCGAATTCGTAGGCGCTGATGCTATCAAATTTCGCCGTGCCCAGATCGACATTATTCAGCGACAGCGAAAACGACGAACTCCGCGGCGACACGCCTACCACATTCAGGGTCACGATGCTCTGTGCCCCTGGCACCCGCCCCGGCACAGTAAACGGAAAAATCTGTTGTGGGTACGTGCCAAAATAATCACCCCACCATTGCCTGCCCGAACTGGTCAGTGTTGTTGTATCGCGTTCGTAGAAATCGTAATGGTCGTAGGTGCTAATAACCCGGTTGTTGGGTGGCGTACCCACAGCACGTACACCAACGCGCTTGCCCTGACCATCGGCGACGGTCAGGAAATAGAACGTAGTGTCGGAATATGGATTGAGTTGGTGACGCAGTCGTTTTTCGACCTTATCGAAGTAAATCGTTTTGGGTCCGGCGGCGTAGAAATAGACCCCATCGGTGGCATCAAACCGACCATCGCTTTCACCAGTAACCTGAATGGCAGTTTCGGTTAGGTCCGTTGCGCGGGGGATGTTATTGGCCTGTGGCAAGGGGGCTCCCCCGTTGCCGTACACCCGAAACTGCCGCGGATCAGCCGTTTTAAACGCTGGGTCAAGCTGAGTCAGCAACGTATAGTCCAACTTGTAAACACCTGTTCCAAGCACCCCTATTTTAAACCACTTGCCCGCCTGGAGGACAGATTGAGCTTTTAGAGGGATAAAGAATGTACAATGGATAATGGACAATGTAAGTATGCATTGGCAAAACCGAAATGGGGCATTGCGCCTCACTAAGCAGGAGAGTTTATGCCCGGCAACACTCATTGCCCACTGTACATTATACATTATTCATTCTGTCAATACCTCCACCCGCACGTCGGCCAGTATAGCGTAGGAACGCCCGGTGCGCACTTCTTTACAAACGACACGGGTACGCCGGAGCTTACCCCGCACAAACGTTTTTTTCTGAAACACAAAAGGCTGCCCATCGGGCAGGGTCCAGAGCGGCTCGCCCACCTCTACAACGCATTGCTGATCAGCGGATTGTGTTACTGACGAATCATGCTGACGCAGGGCCTGCCGCAGGGCCGGGTGCCCAGCCGTGGTGGCGGCAGGCTTCAGAAAATAGCGTTGCAACAGGGGCAGCAGATCTGTCGGGAAAACGGCGTCGGTAAGCAGCGGAGCCATCAATTGCCGAAACATAGTCTGCCAGATTTTGCCATGTGGCGGTCCCGGTCTTTTATAGGTGCGGTAAACGGCACAATGAGCTACCTCGTGCACGTAAGTCAGCAAAAACGCGTAGGGATTCAGATCGGCATTGACCGTAATGTGCATGGACCGGTCGGGCATAACGCGGAAATCACCAAACCGGGTGCGGCGGGGCCGGACCACCCGAAACTGGAAGGGGTACTGGGCATGCAGTTGCTGGCAGTATGGCAGTGCAACCGCCGGAATATGGGACGTGAGTACGTGTAGCAACGGTCTTTAAAGCAAAAAAGCCCTACGAAAATAGGGCTTTTTGGGACGTTGCCATCGGGCAACCAACTTACTTCTTCGCGCTGTCGGCAGGAGCAACGACTGACATTGAAGCAGCAGCCGAGTCAACGGCGGCCGTAGCTGACGTGTCAGCAGCGGCGGCTGATGAATCGAGGGCAGCGGCGGTTGAATCAACAGCAGCTTCTTCAGTCTTGGGTTTGCTTTGGCAAGCGGCAAACGTGAGAACGCTGCCTACAAACAGGAGGGCGATAACTTTTTTCATGGTACTCGTCTTGGTGGCTTTAAATTTTCCACCGCAAAAGTAGCTATCGCCTTGGTTCTGTGCAATATAGAAGGCCAAAATCTTTGCAGAACGGCATGCGGTCTTGAAAAACTACAGAAAATGCATTCAAGATGACCGGATCAATACATGTCCTGATCCTGCCGGTTTGTCCGCGATTTTATGCGGTCATACACGCCCGTACTGCGGAACGTGAGTAGCTTGTGACCGAAGAAATTGGCCAGAAAACTGAGCCCCATGCCCACTACGTGCGACCCTGCTTCGCGCCAGATTTTGTCGAGGTTAGGGAAGAGGGGGTTGGCAATATATTCCAGTGTGAACTTGGCCACATATACCTGCACGGCTAAGGCCACACCAGCAATGATCAAAAATTTAATGGCTTCCCGCTTTGTGTTGCCCGTGTTACCAGCCGCAAAGGCGTACTTTTTAGTGGGGATAAACGTGAGTACAGTGGCCGTGAGGTAACCGAATAAAACGCTGGTGCTAAAATCTATTGCAAAAAATTCTCGGTATAGAAATCGACTCACAAAGTTGATAGAGGCACCGAGCAACGCCGTTAAGAAAAAGGAGAAAAACTCCCGTGGCGCTTTGTATTTTTCTGTCTGCACGATGCTGATATCGACTGGCTGCACGATGAATAAACTAAGGTTGGTCCGATTAATAGCGCAAATGTACGGATCAACGCTTTTTGCTAGTCAATTAACTTACTTGACTGAGCTAACGGGACAATGTTCAGATAAGCCCTTGAAATAAATTAGGCAACAAACCTAATGCCAGCGTAAGCACGGTAGCCGCAATGAGTACGATTCTATAAAAAGGAGCTACCCGGATTGTGTCGGTCTGCCCCTCGCGGAAATACATGGCGATGACAACCCGGAAGTAGTAATAGATACCCACCGCCGACATCAGCACGGCTACAACCAGCAGCCAGACAGCCCCGCGGTCGGCGGCGGCCGAGAAGACCATAAACTTGCCCCAAAAACCCGCCGTGAGCGGAATTCCCGCCAACGACAGCATAGAAACAGCCATGACAAAGCCCAGCAGGGGATTTTTCCGGGCCAGCCCGTTGAACGCATCGTAATGTTCGTCGGTGCGGGCCAGCGTGGTCTGGTCACCAAAAACGGCTGCATTGAGCGGACGATTGCGGGCCACCAACATTAGTACGCCAAAAGCCGCAATGGTAGAGAGTGAATAGGCTAGTGAATAGAAAGCAATAGCCGGTTTCGATGCCTGCGATAGCCCTACCAGGCCAATGAGCAGATAACCTGCGTGCGAAATGCTCGAGTAAGCCATCATGCGCTTGAAACTGGCTTGGTATACCGCTGTAATGTTGCCGATCAGCAGTGTGAGTACAGTCACCACGGCCATAGCTACCCACCAGAAATCGTAGACGCCGCTGAAGGAGACAGACAGAATACGCAGCAGGGCCGCAAAACCGGCCGTTTTCACCACCGTCGACATGTAGGCGGTGAAGAGTGACGGTGCTCCGTCGTATACGTCGGGCGTCCAGAAGTGGAACGGTGCCGCTGATACTTTAAACAGCATACCAATCAGGAGCATAAACATGCCAACGTAAAACAGCAGCATAGAACCACCCGCGTTGGTTGCACTGTGTGCATAGTTACCGATGCCCGACAACACGAATGAACCCGTAGCGCCGTAGAGCAAGGCGATGCCAAAGAGCAGAATACCTGTGGCAAACGCGCCCATCAAGAAGTATTTCAGTGCGGCCTCATTCGAGCGGAGATTGCGCTTGTCGCTACCCGTAAGTATATACATGGCTACCGACAAAATTTCGACGCCGACAAAGAGCATAATCAGGTTCTCGAACCCAATCATCATGATTGCCCCCACCAGCGAAAACAGAAGAATAGCATAGTATTCAGCGGGTTGTGCATCTTCATCGTCGGCCAGGCTACCCGACAATGACACCACCATAAACGTTGAGAGCAGCACAACACCCGTGAAAATCATGGCAAGGTTGTTCACCAGCAGCATGTCGCGGAAGTACATATACGTTTTGCCCCAGTCCAGGAAATTGGCGACAAACGCAATGACCAAAAACAGTAGGGTAGCCGGCAACAGCAACGCCCGCGATTTCTGAAAACCCAGAAACAGTAGCGCAATGCCCGAAAGAGAAAGTAGAATGATGGGAAGCATCTGAAGACAGTCGTAAGTCTGGAAAGTCATAGGGAGGAGTCCTATGAGTCTGGAAAGTCATCTCTGGAAAGTCAGTTAAGGCCACTTTCCAGACTCATAGGACTCCTCCCTATGACTTTCCAGACTTCAATCCTATTTGATGAATTGCATAAGGTTCAGCACGGCGGGTTCAGTCAGTTTCAGGAATGAGGCAGGATACAGTCCCATCCAGAACACAAACACGCAGAGAATGAGAAGCACATAACTGTCGCTGCCCGCCAGATCGACGAAAGTTGCCGTGCGGGGGGCGGGTTGGCCAAACATACTTTTCTGGTACATCCGCAGCATATATACCGCCCCAAAAATAATAGTCAGTCCAGCCGCCAGACCGATGTAATGATTGTAGCCATATACGCCCGACAATAGCAGGAATTCACCCACAAAACCGTTGGTTAGTGGCAATGCCACGCTGCCGAGCAGGATGATCATGAAATACACCGTAAGCCGGGGGGTGTTGCGTGTGATGCCGCCCAGCTGATCGAGCTGACGGGTACCGGTGCGCTGTAAAATTAGTTCGGCGATAAAGAAAAGGCCAACTACGTTGACACCGTGCGCCAGCATTTGGATCAATGCTCCCTGCAAGCCCATCTCCGACCGCGAGAATACGCCCGCTGCCATCAGGCCTACGTGCGAGAACGACGAGTAGGCAATAAGCCGTTTCATATCGCGCTGCCGGACGGCGATGATGGCCCCGTAGACGATACCGATCACCGCCAGAATCATGGCGGTGCTGCCCCAGATATTAACACCTTCCGGCACGATGGGTAGAATGAGGCGAATGAGGCCATAAACACCCATTTTCAACATAATACCCGCCAGCAACATCGTGGCTGGTGTTGGCGATTCAACGTAGGTATCGGGCTGCCAGGTGTGGAACGGAAAGAGTGGCATTTTTACGGCGAAGGCAATGAAAAACGCCCAAAACACCCAACCCTGAGCTTTTGCTGACAAGTTTAGTGCATAGAAATCAGCAATGGCGGCCGAATGAGCACCGCTGACAAGGGGCGTTTGGCGATAGAGGTACACCAGTGCCACCAACATAAGCAGACTGCCGAAGATGGTGTAGACGAAGAATTTAAACGTGACGGCAATCCGATTTTCGCCGCCCCACATGGCTGCGAGAAAATAGATTGGAATCAGCGCGGCCTCAAAGAAAAAGTAGAATAAAAATCCGTCGCGGGCCACAAACACACCCATTAGGGCGGCCTGCATAAACAGGATCAGGGCATAAAACGAAGTAGGTCGGGTGTAGGTCTGTTTAAATGTTGACAGAATAATAAGCGGCGTGACTAGTCCTGTGAGCACCACCGGCAACAAGCTGATACCATCAATAGCCCCACTGAGCCGCACACCACTCGATCCGTTGGTGGCAGCCCCAAACCAGGCGTAATCAAAGCCGAACTGATACTGATCGTTGGCAACAAAGGTGAAGAAAACCACCCCTACTATCACCAACTCGCCAATAGCGCCTATCAGGGCAGCGGTCTTGGCTATAGTATCCGTCGAAAAGAGAACCGCAGTAGCCGCTACGATGGGAAATAGAATGAGAAATAACGTAAGCATAGTGACGTATGACGGTTGCGATCAGTTAAATACCTTCCAGTTGAAGAAGCGCAGGGCAATAAACAGGGTGATACTCAGCACCATCAAGAGCACATACAGCCCGATAGAACCACTTTGCGCCCGGCGAAACACGCCTGCACTGCTCCGTACTGACCAGGCTACCCCGCCTACTACAGCGTCGATGACAAATTCGCCAAGGCTATAGAAGGCATCACCAAGACCGCGAACAGGCCGCACAATGAGCCGGTCGTAGAAATCATCGATGTAGTATTTACCATACACCACCTGTTGGGGCAGTGAACGTACCTGCGAATCGGGAGCAGGTACGGCGGCGTTGCGTACATACATGACGTAAGCAACAACAGCCATGACAATGGCTACCCCCGCCGAAATGCTCATCAGCATTAATTCGGTACCGTGGTCGAGGGCGTTGGCTTCAAACAGAGCTGGGTTAGCCTGCCGCGCCTGATCAAACAGGGGCGACATAAATTCGGCCAGCACGCTGTGTCCACCCAGCACCTCAGGTACGTTCATGAATCCGCCAACTACCGACAGTACGGCCAGCACCAGCAGGGGCAGAGTCATGCTCAGCGGTGACTCGTGGAGGTGGTGTTTCTGTTCGTCTGTACCCCGGAATTCGCCGAAGAAAGTCAGAAACAAGAGGCGGAACATATAAAACGACGTCATGGCCGACCCCAGCAGACCCAGCGCCCAGAGTACCTTACTATGCTCGTAGACGTGCGCCAGAATCTCATCTTTCGAGAAGAAACCAGCGAAGGGTGGAATACCAGCAATGGCAATAGTGCCCACCAAAAACGTCCAGTACGTAATGGGTAATGACTTCCGCAAACCACCCATGTTCCGAATATCCTGCTCATTGCTCATGGCGTGGATGACACTACCGGCACCCAGGAACAGCAGAGCTTTAAAAAAAGCATGGGTAATGACGTGGAACATACCCGCCGTGTAAGCCGCCGCGCCCAGACCCAGAAACATATAGCCCAGCTGCGATACGGTTGAATAAGCCAGTACTTTTTTGATATCGTTTTGCAACAGGCCAATCGACGCTGCCAGCAGAGCCGTGGCAATGGCAATGCCGCCAATGATGTCGAGCGTGAGCGGGGCCATGCTGAAGAGCACGTTGGCCCGCACTACCATATAGATGCCCGCCGTCACCATGGTGGCCGCGTGAATCAGCGCCGACACCGGCGTGGGGCCGGCCATCGCATCGGGGAGCCAGGTAAACAGCGGAATCTGCGCCGACTTACCCATCGCCCCTACAAACAACAGCAGCGTAATGGTCAGGATCACCGGCGCATTGACGTCCATGCCCACTACCTGCTCAAACACGTCGGTATATTCGACTGAGCCAAACGTGGTCATGATGGTGAAAATGCCCAGCAAAAAGCCCAGATCGCCAATGCGGTTCATAACGAAGGCCTTCCGGGCGGCGTTATTATAACTTGTGTTGGTGTTCCAGAAGCCGATAAGCAGGTATGAACACAGCCCCACGCCTTCCCAGCCGATAAACATGATAACGAAGTTCGACCCCAGCACCAGCAGCAACATGAAGAACAAAAACAGGTTCAGAAACGCCATGAACTTGCCGTACCCCTCGTCGTGGTTCATGTAGCCGATGCTGTATAAATGAATCAGCGAACCAATACCCGTCACGATGCCCAGCATGAGCATGGTGAGCTGATCAATCTGGAACGAGAAATTGATGTGCATCTCCCCCACACTGATCCAGTCGAAGAGGGTGGTTTTGATTACGGCATCGTTGCCTGCGTGGAAATTGCCCCAGAGCAGGCAAACACACAAAAACGCCAATACCGGTCCCGCCAGACCAACTATACCAACCAGGCTGGTCGGCACTTTGCGGAAACCCAGCCCATTGACCACAAACCCCAGCAGGGGTAGCAACGGAATTAAGATACAGAGTAGATGAGGAGACATAGGAACGAAACGGGTTCAAGGGTCAACGTCTAAGGTTCAAAGCGGTCCGTCGCTGCGGTTGCTTCGCGCATTACCGCTATGGAATAGGCGAAATAACCGTAGCGAGGGCGCCTTGAACCTTAGACGTTGAACCTTGAACTTCTTTTACCACTTCAATTTGTTGAGCACCCCCACGTCGATAGTGCGGATGTTACGATAAATCATGACAATAATGGCCAGCCCAACCGACACTTCGGCGGCAGCAACGGCCATGATGAAAAAGACGAATACCTGCCCCGTAGGATCGGACCGGTACGACGAGAAGGCGATGAGGAGAGTATTTACGGCGTTGAGCATCAATTCGATAGACATGAATATGATGATGGCGTTGCGCCGGGTCAACACGCCGATGATGCCAATGACAAACAGGGCGGTGCTAAAGATGAGGTAATAATTCAGCGGAATCTGTTGAATAACCTCAGGAATGTTGACCGCTACGTCGTTTGGTTGCATAAGTGCCAATGAATGTAAAGTGCGGGCAAAGGTAGGATAAAATCTATTTTTCCCGTGAAGCGCCCCGCGAATGCGTCCCGTTCAGTGCTCCCGTCAACATGCGAAGGCGGATTTCGGTGAGCCGGCGTTTGGTATCCAGCGAAAAGTCGCCTTTCTGGATCCAGTCGTAAAAAGCAGGCTCGGTTTTCAGTACGTCGAGCACCAGTTTGCCGGCATGTTTGCCAAAGTTAACAACGGCCTCACCTTTTTCATTATAAACCATCCGCCCGGCCAAGTCTACGTTGCTGTTGCGGGCAATGGCATCCAGGGCTTCCACGTCGTTGCTAAGGGTGAACTCCAGTCGCCGGCCTTCATCGCGAATGGTGCGGCCCAAATGCTCCTGCACTATCGTGTCCAGAATTTCGAATGTGGCAATGGTATCGGCTTCGGCACCGTGGGCACCAATCAATTCTTTCCCGCAAAAATGCCAGTATGCGGCCGTGAGATTACGGGGTTCCATAAGGTGGTAAATGCGCTGCACGTCCACCATCCGCCGGTTTTTCACGTCAAACTCGACGTTGGCGCGGAGAAATTCTTCTACCAGCAGCGGGATATCGAAGCGGTTACTGTTGAACCCGGCCAGGTCGCAGCCCTCCAGAAACTGCGCCAGCGTACGGGCAATGGCCTTAAACGGTGGCGCGTCTTTTACATCATCGTCATACAGACCGTGTATCAGGCTCGTTTCCAGCGGAATAGGTATACCTGGGTTCACCCGAAACGTTTTCACCTGCATTTCTCCCCCTACCATTGCCTTGGCCACACAGAGTTCCACGATCCGGTCTTTGGCGGGGTTAACGCCGGTGGTTTCGAGGTCGAAAAAAGCTAGTGGCTTCTTCAGAATAAAGTGATGCGTCATGGACAAGGTATCTCGTAGGCCGAAAAGGTAGGCCACAAAAATAAGCGAGGATTGTTTCTGTGAATAGGGGCTTCAAAGTCTAAAGTCCAACATTGGCTGACGCATAGGTGTTCTGGCGCCAGCCAACGTTGGACCTTAGACTTTGTACTTTAGACTTCCCCCTCCCGAACCTCACTCCCACCGACGGTGTTTTTGGGGTATGACCGAATACCTCAAAGATGCTCTGCGGAAGATCGCTTCGTACTGCGCGTATCAGGAACGGACGCAGCAGGAAGTACGCAAACGGCTGGACAAATGGGACATCTACGGCGATGATGCCGAAGAACTCATTGCCGAACTCATCACGCAGGGCTACCTGAGCGAAGAGCGGTTTGCTACGAGTTTTGCGGGAGGTAAATTCCGGGTTATGGGATGGGGCAAGCGCAAAATCACGCAAGAGTTGAAACAGCGCGGCATCACGGGCTACAACCTCAACAAAGCCCTCGCCAACATCGCCCCCGACGATTATAAGTCGCGCCTCGTTGAGCTTATCGACAAAAAGCGCGGTCTCATCCGTGATGACAACCCGTTGGTTGTCAAACAGAAATTAGCCCGCTACGCCCTCAGCAAAGGTTACGAATCGAACCTGGTTTGGGAGGTGCTGGGCGCGGAAGAGGAGTAGGCTAAGCTACTTCCAGTTCTAGCTTGGTGGGTTGAATATTGCGCTTTGATGCATTCATAATTTCAATGCCAACGATTTGACCATTAGCGTCATACTGGATTATGACGCCAGGACGGCCTTCATCTCTCTTCAATTGGGGAGTCATTCAAACAAACCTATAGAACATCAGCTTCCCGGTCGTATTTCAGTTTCATAGAACGGGTTAATCATTTTAGTTTGCCGCAGAAGCTGAATGTTACGTACGTTAGTCCTAGGATAAACCGAAAGACAAGGGGCGCAACGAGAATTGATCTCCCTGCGCCCCTTGGGCTTTAACATTGAACGTTGAACGTCCTCAAAAATCTTCTTCCATCGAGAACTTGCCGACTTCTTTTTCTTTGGTGGTTGAACTCATCACGCCGGCTTTCTGGTATTCGCCTACTTTTTTTTCGAAGAAGTTAGTTTTTCCCTGTAGCGAAATCATGTCCATGAAATCGAAGGGGTTGGTAGCGTTATACATTTTTTGCAGACCTAGCGTAACCAGCAGGTGGTCAGCCACAAACTCGATGTATTGCTTCATCAGGCCCGCGTTCATACCAATGAGCGAAACAGGTAGGGCGTCTGTCACAAATTCCTGCTCAATTTCTACCGCATTGCGGATGATGTCATACACCGCCGCCGGGTCCATTTTGTTACGGATGTGATCAGTGTAGAGCAGGCAGGCGAAATCGCGGTGTAGGCCTTCGTCACGCGAGATCAGCTCGTTCGAAAACGTCAGGCCAGGCATAAGGCCCCGCTTCTTCAGCCAGAAAATAGAACAGAATGACCCAGAGAAGAAAATGCCTTCTACGGCCGCAAATGCAATGAGTCGCTCGGCGAAGGTGCCATTTTCGATCCAGCGCAAAGCCCATTCGGCCTTTTTCTGCACGCACGGAATGGTATCAATGGCGTTGAGCAGCCGGTCTTTTTCGACGGGGTCTTTGATATAGGTATCAATCAGCAACGAATAGGTCTCCGAGTGAATGTTTTCCATCATGATCTGGAAACCATAGAAGCATTTGGCCTCGGCATACTGCACCTCCGACAGAAAATTGACCGCCAGGTTTTCGTTTACGATACCATCGGAAGCGGCAAAGAAGGCCAGCACGTGCGAGATAAAATGACGTTCGCCGTCGCCCAGGCCGTTCCAGTCTTTCATGTCCTGCCCCAGATCAATTTCTTCGGCGGTCCAGAACGACGCTTCGTGCTTTTTATACATCTGCCAGATGTCATCGTGCTTGATGGGAAACAGCACAAAGCGGCTTTTGTCTTCTTCCAGAATAGGTTCTACACTGACTTCGGTAAGCATAAGGTATGAGTTGTTTAGCGATGAAAGACCGCCTGTTCGGCGCGTTGATAGTTGTTGCGGTCAACAAAAATAGCGATTCATCCGGGGCCGTTGCCAGTTACCGTTAGATATATTTCTGACGTTAGCGAATGGTCCAAACCATAAAGACAAAGCGCCCATTTCAGAGTAAAATGGGCGCTACTAACTAGGGAAACTGGCAAATTTACTTAGTGAACAAATTCATACAAGCTACTGATTAACAGCGCCTTCGGGCTTCAGTTTATCAGCCAGATGCTTTTTGAATTTCTCCACTTTAGGCATGGATACACTCATGATGTAAAAGTCGTCAGGGTGAGCGCGGTAATACCCCTGGTGATATACTTCGGCGGGGTAAAACGCCTTAAACGGCACTACCTGCGTCACCACCGGATCGGTGTATTCGCCCGACGCATTGAACCGGGCAATGGCCGCTTCCAGCGAGGCCTTTTCGGCGGGGGTACGGTAAAACGCCATCGACCGGTATTGGGTGCCGCGATCTGGTCCCTGCCGGTTGAGTGTGGTAGGGTCATGTGCCATCAGAAACGCCTTGGCCAGCGTATCATACGGAATCACCCTGGGGTCGTAATACACTTGTACAGACTCGGCATGGCCGGTGCTGCCGGAGCCAACTTCTTCGTAAGTGGGTTGCCCGCCGGGTCCACCCGCGTAGCCCGACACGGCATCACGCACTCCTTTGAGCAATTCAAATTCTTCTTCGATACACCAGAAGCAGCCCGCCGCAAACGTAGCTACGGCCTCGCCGGGTTTTGGTTCGGGCAATTTGGCAATAGACGTGTCTTTAGCCTCGCTCTCCGCCTTTTTATCTGCTTCTTTCTTGGTCGCACACCCCCCCGAAAAGAAGCTCAACAGGGCAATAAGGGCAACATATGGTTTCATGTGTCAGGTATGTTTATGAGATAACCGTATGTACGAGAAAAAGGTGGCGGGAGCAGTACCATAGACTTCAGTCCGTGTATTCCTGACTCACAGACAGAAGTCTGGAACCATCCCCGGTTGCTCATATTTCGGAGCATCAGGCTGAAAACCGCTAACTTGCGGCTTCATTCAATCTTAAGCAATGCTCGGCAAGAGACGTAGCGATCTTCTTGGCTTACTGTTTGTTCTGCTCAGTAGTTGGGTACTCATCTACCAAATCACCCATCGGCTAGACATTGTTGCCACCGACGACGATGTGTATTTCCGCAATGGACTAAACGCCACCTGGCGCAACCTGCCGCCCACGCAGATGGCCCCGCTTTTTAGCCTGTGGTACATTATCATTCAGGCGTTTACGGGAAATGTCATCAGTACATACTACGTCAGTTGGGCCATTATGTCGGTGCTGCCGGGGCTGGGTTTCTACGCGTTGCTGCGTAGCCTGCGGGTAGGGGTGCCTACAAGCGTATGGCTCACGGTATTTTTCCTGTTTTGCCCCTTAAACTTTCCGCTGTCACTCAAGGTATCTGTCTTTACAATGCTCTGGCTCATGGGCGGGTTGGTCGTGGCCAACCGAACAGTTTCACCGCTGGGTAAGCTGGTAGCCGCCGCCGCTGGTGCCCTGCTCGCCACCTATGGCCGACCAGAATTTTACCTTGGCTTTATCCTGCTGAGCATTCTTGCGGCAGGTTACTGGTTTTGGCAACGACGCAGGCAGGGCACTCAGACTTCAGAGACAGCTCATTTACCCTACGCACTTATCTCGCTGGTAGGTGTGGCAGCAGTGCTCGTGTTATGGCTGGGCTTTCCGCTGGCAGGCGGACGGAGCCACATCGCATTTGGTCAGCATTTTGCCATGAACTATGCCGTTTGGCATCCCGGATTTCCGTTTTCGCCGTGGATGCACTCGCAGGAGTTTATCCGCGCCGGCTTTGGACGCGACATAACGTCTATGGGCGACGCATTTTTTCTCAATCCGAGCATGTTCATGAAGCATGTTGGTCAGAACCTGATTAACTTGGTTAAGATGACCGCGCAAATGCTTCAGGATGTGCTTATTACGCCCTGGCTTTCACGGTTAGTATTTCCGGGACGGCGCTATCTCATTCTCGCCATGCTGGTAACGATATTGGGCATTACCAACTGGAAACAATCGCTGATCAACTGGCGGGCAGGATTCCGGCGCGATGGCTGGTTCTGGGTGTGCGTACTGCTCTGTATTGCGCCCACGTTTATTTCCTGCATCCTTATTTACCCCCGCGAACATTACGTTGTTTTTCACCTGCTGGCCTATATACCACTGGCCGGGGTGCTGTTGCGTGACTGGGCTACCCGACCACTTTTGGCGAAACAACCCGCTTCACTAGCCTACATAGCCACTACACTGTTGCTTGGGGTATTTCTTTGGCCTCACTGGCAGACGGCCCGGCAGCCCCGTCCCCGCCCCATTGCCCATTTGCTCACAGGGTTGCAACAGATACCAGTGCAGGGTCATGTCAATATGATCGGTAGTGTGCCATTACTCTACAAACTATACCTCGGCGAAAATTGGAACTTCGATTTTCTGGAGCAATATCGCCCCAAAGACATGCAGGCGTTTATGGCCGAACGCAAGATCAATTGCGTCTACATGCGTCCTGAAATGGTGGCTGAATACGGTAAAGACACTTATTTTGCCCAATTGGTAGCTGATCCTGGTTCGCTGGGTTTTACACGCTATCCCGTTTCACCAACCGAAACCGCCCAACCCGACCGCTGTGTGCTGGTCAAAAATGAATTAGTTGCCGCCAATCATTCACCCAGAATCCCCTGACGTGTTTTTCTACCAAAGCAATTTCGCCATCGTCACCCCCATGGCGAACGAAGAAAACGAATTCGACGAGTACACCGCTGCCCTGGCTGCTGAGCTAGACAAGATTCAATCGGGCCGGGTGTATATGGTTATCGACAACGTCACCAAAGACCGGACGCTGGACATGGCGCGGGCGCTGTCGGCGCGGGATAACCGGTTCGTTACGATTTGGGCACCCGAGAACCGTAACATTGTGCATGCCTACCTCCGTGGCTATCGCGAGGCACTTGCCAACGGCCACGATATCATCATTGAAATGGACGCGGGCCTGTCACACGATCCGCGTGCGATCCCGATGTTTTTGCGCGTCTTGAACGAAGGCAATGAATGTGCCTTTGGGAGTCGGTTTATTAATGGTGGCTCTATTTATAAATCAAATTTCAAACGCACATTTTTGTCGAAGATTGGCACGTATATGTCGACTGTTTTGCTCGGCACTACCATGCACGATATGACTTCGGGTTATCAAGGGTTTCATGCAAATGTGGTAGCTGAATTTATGGCTTATCCGTTAAAATCGACAGCGCACTTTTACCAGACAGAGCTACGCTATCTGCTTCGTAAAAAACGCTTTGCCGAAATACCCATTCATTACAGGGCACCGTCGCCGAGTGTTTCTGAAAATGCCATAAAAAACTCACTATCAACGCTTTGGTATTATTTCAAATTACGTCTGGCGGGTAAGGCAGCGTTGATTGAATAAAAAAGATAGACCGCTGATCGTTATGATTTTTATGATCCAATATGATAATCATAACGATCAGCGGTCTATCAATCAATAAATATGAACGACAATACCTTTCTTATAATTACCTCTATCGCTGCCCCCAACGCCGTATTGAAAGATTGTGCCCAAAATGCACATCTGAACGGGGTAAACTTTGTGGTGATGGGCGACACCAAATCACCCCCAACATTTGAGTTGGATGGCTGTGATTTCTGGAGCCTCGACCGGCAGTTGACGTTGCCATTTAGTTTGGTCGAAAACCTGCCTACACGCCACTACGGCCGCAAAAACCTGGGCTACCTCGTAGCAATGCAACAGGGCGCGCAGGTGATCCTCGAAACCGACGACGACAATTACCCGTTGGCTCCATTTTGGGAAGCTCGCAACCGGCAGCAGTCGGCGCATCCGCTAACGCAAACAGGCTGGACGAACGTGTATAAGTACTTCACCGATAAGTACATATGGCCCCGTGGCTACGCGCTCGAACACCTCCACGACCCACTACCCGCCCTGCCGGGACTTGGCTCTGTAGATTGCCCCATTCAGCAGGGCCTGGCCAACGAAAACCCGGACGTCGATGCCATTTACCGGCTCACCCTACCTCTACCCGTTTCGTTCGACGAGCGCGAAAGCGTAGCCCTCGGCGACGGGGCCTGGTGCGCCTTTAACTCGCAGAATACCACATGGTTTGCTGAGGCATTTCCATTGCTGTATTTGCCGTCGCATTGCAGCTTTCGCATGACCGACATCTGGCGGAGCTACGTAGCCCAACGGCTGGCCTGGACATGTGGCTGGAGCATTCTGTTTCACAACGCCACCGTTTGGCAGGAGCGCAACGAGCACAACCTCATGCGTGATTTCGAAGACGAGGTGAGCGGCTACACCCAGAACAAGCAAATCTGCGCCGATTTGGCCGCCCTCGACCTCCCCCACGGCCGCGAACACCTGCACGCTAATCTGTTGACCTGCTACCGGTTGTTGACGGAGAAAAATTACGTCGGTAAAGCCGAAATGCCCCTGGTTGAAGCCTGGGTTGCCGACCTGCGTCAGTTGGGTTTCTGAGTGCTTTGTCGTTATTTTACGGTAAGAAACGGCCCTGCCTCTGGCGGATTTTGGCCGCCCCTTCGTTATAGTATAAGAGCCTGCCCGACGACGCTCTTTCAGCGACGTAATGAACTGCTTGCACAACAATGGTCGATAATCAGATTCAACTCATTAAAGTAACCGTAGACGGGATTGAAGTCGAGGTGGAACCGGGAACAACCATCCTGCAGGCCGCCCGAAAAATTGGTCCCGAAGTGGCCCCTCCGGCCATGTGCTACTACCAGCCTTTGAAAGGTAGCGGCGGCAAGTGCCGGGCCTGTCTGGTACGGGTAGCGGCGGGTTCTGCCAAAGATCCGCGTCCCATGCCTAAACTGGTAGCCTCGTGCATCACGCCCGCGCAGGATGGTATGGTAGTTGAAAATTTCAGCAGCCCGCAGGTGCTTGATGCCCGCAAAGGTGTGGTGGAATTTCTCTTGCTCAACCACCCCCTCGACTGCCCTATTTGTGATCAGGCCGGGGAGTGTGATCTCCAGAACTTCGCCTTTGAACACGGCACCTCGGCTACGCGCTATGAAGAGGACCGCCGCACGTTCGAGAAGCACGATCTGGGTCCGTACATCCAACTGCACATGACGCGCTGCATTCTGTGCTATCGCTGTGTGCATACCGCCGACCAGATCACCGACAAGCGCGTGCATGGTGTATTGGGCCGGGGTGATGCCGCCGAGATCGGAACGTACATTGAAAAGGCCATCGACAATGATTTTTCGGGCAATGTCATCGATGTGTGTCCCGTAGGTGCCCTGACCGATAAGACGTACCGCTTCAAAAACCGGGTATGGTTCACTAAACCCGTCGATGCTCACCGCGACTGCCCCACCTGTTCGGGTAAGGTATCGCTGTGGTACCGAGGCAGTGAAGTGATCCGCGTTACGGCCCGTAAAAATGAGTGGGGCGAGGCGCAGGAGTTTATCTGCAACACCTGCCGGTTCGAGAAAAAAGAAACAGCTGATTGGGTAATTGAAGGTCCCACGAAGATTTCGCGGTCATCGGTTATTTCGGCCAATAAATACCGCGCCGACCTCCAGAAACCCAGTTTTGGTGACCGCGTAGCTGCCGCCGAATACAAACCCATCGACGACAAACGCGATACCAGCCAACTCGGTATTCAACAGCTTCCTCCCGAACGCTTCGCCAAAACGCTGCCATCAGCAAAAGAGTAGACGTTAGACTTTGGACACTGGATGCTGGACAACTGAAAAAGTTCAGCATCCAGTGTCCAACATCCAGTATTCTTACAAATGGAATTAACCGTTCTCGTTATTAAATCGCTTGTGATTCTGGCTGTGTTCGGCATCACGCTGCTGATTGCTACTTACTCGACGTATGCCGAGCGGAAGGTAGCCGCGTTTTTGCAGGACCGCATCGGACCAAACCGGGCGGGTCCTTTCGGGCTGCTACAGCCTATTGCCGATGCAGGGAAGATGTTTTTTAAAGAAGACTTTATTCCCGCCCAGGCCAACAAGTGGCTCTTTATTTTGGGGCCGTGTCTTGCCATGCTTACCGCCCTGATGTCGAGCGCCGTGATTCCCTTCGGCGACAGCATTCGCTATGGTAGTTTTGAGGTACCGGTGCAGGGTATTGATGTCAACGTGGGGGTCTTATATGTCTTCGGCGTGGTGTCGCTGGGCGTATATGGCGTTATGATTGGCGGGTGGGCGTCGAACAATAAGTTTTCGCTGTTGGGTGCTATCCGGGCGGCGTCGCAGAATATCAGCTACGAAGTGGCCCTGGGACTTTCAATCATTGCCATCCTGATGATGACCGGTTCGCTGTCGTTGCGGCACATCGTGAATGAGCAAAATGGGTTTTTCCAGTGGAATGTGTTTACGCAACCATTGGGCTTCGTGATCTTCCTCACCTGCGCTTTCGCTGAGTGTAACCGTACTCCGTTCGACCTACCCGAGTGCGAAACTGAACTTGTAGGCGGCTACCATACCGAATACAGTTCGATGAAGCTGGGTTTCTACCTCTTCGCCGAATACATCAACATGTTCACTTCGTCGGCCATTATCTCGACGTTGTATTTCGGTGGATTTCAGTACCCGTTCATGCACCAGGTTCACGACGCGCTGGTGGATTCGTTGGGTAGCACAGTTGGCCACAACATTGCTACGGGCATTGGCACGGCCGTTTTGTTCGGCAAAATCTTCTTTTTCATTTTCTTCTTCATGTGGGTGCGCTGGACTATCCCGCGTTTCCGGTTTGATCAGTTGATGAATCTGGGCTGGAAAACACTGATCCCACTGTCGATCTTAAACGTAGTGCTCACCGGCGCAGGTTTGCTGTTCGATAAGTTCAAATACGCGACCTGGCTGATTGTGATCGTCATGATTATCATGGCCGCTACCAACGCTATTAAAGCGCCCCGCCGCAAACCGGTAACGGTGCCACAACTTTAAGAGAAACATGCTCACAAACCGATCAAAGCAAGTCAGCGTTAAAGAAATGACTCTGGCCGAGCGGATGTATCTGCCAGCTATCCTTGGTGGCCTTGGTATCACGATTCGGCACTTTTTCATGAAAAAGCCGACGATCCAGTACCCCGAAGTGAAGCGGTATCTGGGTCCGATTTTTCGGGGACACCACGTGCTGAAGCGTGACGAGCAGGGTCGCGAACGCTGCACAGCCTGTGGCCTTTGCGCCGTTGCCTGCCCCGCCGAGGCTATTTCGATGGTGGCCGCCGAGCGGAAAAAAGGCGAAGAAGCCCTCTACCGCGAAGAGAAATATGCGGCAGTCTATGAGATTAACATGCTCCGGTGCATCTTCTGCGGCCTTTGCGAAGAAGCCTGCCCCAAGCAAGCCGTATACCTTCGTCACGACCGCATGGTGCCTGTTTTCACGGAACGTGATCAGGTTATCTACGGCAAAGACCGGCTGGTTGAAAAACTCGACGACCGCTATATCCGCAATAACCCTGACGCACAAGCCACCCCTACCGAGCCGACGTTGTCGCGGTCGGTGGGATAAATTGAGTTCAACGTTTAATGTCTAAAGTTTAACACAGTCCGCTGCCGTGGTTGCCTCATAAGCAGGTCAGTTGTAGGTGAAGTAATCGTTGCGGCGAACCGTATTAAACTTTAGACGTTGAACTTTAGACTTTAAACTCTTCTCCATGAATCAATTCAATACTTTTCTGGCGAGTTTCAAGAATCTGACCACGGCCGGTTATCTGTTCTACGGATTGGGTTTGATCACACTTATCAGCGCTATCTCGGTGGTGACAGCCAAAAACCCGATCCACAGTGTGCTGGCCCTGATCTTTACGTTCTTCTGCCTAACCGGCCATTATATGCTGCTTAACGCGCAGTTTCTGGCCATTGTCAACATCATCGTGTATGCCGGTGCCATCATGGTACTGTTCCTGTTTGCGATCATGTTTTTGAACCTGAAAGAAGAAGACGAAGAAGCCAAAACCAACGTAACCAAAATGGCGGCGGTGATTGTGGGCGGCGTACTGATGGTGCTGCTACTTTCCATCTTCAACTACGCACCCGTGGGTACCTACAATCCGGCATCGTTTGATGCCAAAACGGGTCTGGTTGAACGCTTGGGTATTGTGCTTTATAGTGATTACATCTTGCCGTTTGAACTGGCTTCTATCCTGTTTCTGGTGGCGATGGTGGGTGCCGTTATGCTTGGTAAGCGCGAAGCTGGCGATCCCCACTTCTAAGCAAAAGTCATTTCTTTGTTTATAATAAAGCTGCCTTGGGGCGGCTTTTTTTGTTTATGAGCCATGACCGCCGCATCACCCAAAACCCTCCGCCTGATCCTGGGCGACCAACTCAACCAGCAGCATTCCTGGTTTCGTACGGTAGATCCAACCGTAGTGTACGTACTCATGGAAATGCGTCAGGAAACTGACTATGCTCAGCACCATATTCAGAAAGTAGTCGCCTTTTTTCTGGCCATGCGCCACTTTGCCGATGAACTGCGGCAGGCGGGGCATACTGTCACCTATTTGACGCTCGACAATCCGGCCAACACGCAGTCGTTGCCCGGTAATATTAACGAGCTAATTAATTTACAGGGCTTTACAAAGTTTGAGTATCTGCTGCCCGATGAACACCGCCTCGACAGGCAATTGGTGGAACTAGCTGCCTCGCTGCCTATCGAGACGGGCGTGGCCGATACGGAACACTTTTACACGAAGCGGGATGATTTTGCTAAACGGTTTGGTGCACGGAATTTTATTATGGAACCCTTCTACCGGGATATGCGCCGTAAGCACGGTATCCTGATGGAGAGCAATGACCCCAACGCGCAACCGGCTACCGGCCAATGGAATTACGACGCCGACAACCGCAACGGCCTGCCTAAAGGCTTCGTTGGTCCCCCTGCCCGCGAACACGCCCGCGATGTGAGCGACATCGTGCAACTACTTCAGCAACAGGGCGTAAGCACAATGGGTACGATTGACCCAGCCCGGTTTTTGTGGCCGGTAACGCGGAGCGAGTATCTTGACATGCTGGAACATTTTGCCGATAACCTGCTCTACGCTTTTGGCACGTATCAGGATGCAATGGCCCCCGCCGAGTGGTCGCTGTTTCATTCGCGGCTGTCGTTTGGCATGAACAGTAAACTCATCGCTCCGCGCGAGGTAATTGACCGGGTGGTAGCCGCTTATTGGGCTGACCCTGAACGCATCAGCTATGCACAGGTAGAAGGGTTTGTTCGGCAGATTTTAGGCTGGCGTGAGTACATGCGGGGTGTATATTGGGCCAAAATGCCTGCATTTGCGCACCTAAATTTCTTCAATCATCAACGAAAATTACCGCACTATTACTGGGATGCCAATACCCGTATGAACTGCGTACACCATGCCGTACGCCACTCGCTGACCTACGCCTATTCGCATCATATTCAGCGGCTGATGGTGACGGGCAACTTCGCGCTGCTGACCGGCATCCATCCCGATGAGGTTGATGCCTGGTATTTGGGTGTGTACATCGACGCTATCCAATGGGTTGAAATTACCAACACGCGGGGCATGAGCCAGTTTGCCGACGGGGGTATTGTAGGCACTAAACCCTATGTATCCTCGGCAACATACATCAACAAGATGAGCCATTATTGCACTGGTTGTCAGTACGATAAAGCTAAAAAAGTAAATGACAACAAAGGCAAACCGGCCTGCCCGTTCAACAGCCTGTACTGGGATTTCTACGACCGAAACCGCGCTAAACTAGAACACAACCCGCGTATTGGCATGATGTATCGCGTTTGGGATAAAATGCAGCCCGCCGATAAAGCAGCCATTTTGCAACAGGCACAGACGTATTTGGCCCAGTTGGAATCCCTTTGAAAATAGTATGCACGCATACTATTTTTTCTATCTTTGTACTATTCCGAATCTGACTTTGTTTAGTGAGTAGAACCTGCTTCAGAAGTTTATCAGGCTACTGAAGAATGGTAAACATTGAACTCTAAACTTCCTTTATGGACGCCTATATTGTAGCGGGCTTTCGCAGCCCCGTTGGTAAAGCCCCTCGCGGTGGTCTCCGCCTTACCCGCCCCGACGACCTGGCCGCCGAGGTTATCAAACACCTTCTGGCGCAGGTGCCCAACCTCGATCCAGCGCGTGTAGAAGACCTTATCGTGGGCAACGCCGTGCCTGAAGCCGAGCAGGGCATGCAGATTTCGCGTTACATTGCGTTGCTCT
The DNA here is from genome assembly GCF_017353185.1 of Fibrella rubiginis. Classification (GTDB taxonomy): domain Bacteria; phylum Bacteroidota; class Bacteroidia; order Cytophagales; family Spirosomataceae; genus Fibrella; species Fibrella rubiginis. The sequence goes on from NZ_JAFMYV010000008.1 coordinate 99,955, forward strand.
CATTGCCCAATAGTGTGCCGGGCATGACCATCAACCGATACTGTGGTTCGGGCCTTGAAGCCATTGCCATTGCCTCAGCTAAAATTCACGCGGGCATGGCCGACTGCATCATTGCAGGTGGCACCGAGTCTATGTCGATGGTGCCGGTGATGGGTTGGAAAACGGCCCTCAATTACGACATTGCTAAGGCGCACCCGGACTATTACATTGGCATGGGCCTCACCGCCGAGCAGGTGGCCGAGCAGTTCAAGATTAGCCGCGACGCGCAGGATGCCTTCGCACTGGAGTCGCACCGGCGGGCGTTGGCAGCACAGGCTGAGGGTAAGTTCACCGACGAAATAGTGCCCATCAACGTTAAGGAGACTTATTTTGATGCGGAGAGCGGCAAGAAGAAGACCCGCGAATGGACCGTTTCGCAGGATGAAGGCCCCCGGAAAGACACGAGCGCTGAAGGTCTTGCTAAGCTGAAGCCTGTCTTCGCGGCCGGTGGCTCAGTGACGGCGGGTAACTCCTCGCAAACATCCGATGGAGCGGCTTTTGTGATTGTCATGTCGGAACGGCTGGTGAATGAGTTGAACCTAAAGCCAATCGCCCGAATGATGTCCTACGCTTCGGCGGGGGTCGAGCCGCGCATTATGGGCATTGGCCCTGTTGCGGCTATTCCCATTGCGTTGCAAAAAGCGGGTTTGAAACAGGACGATATTGACCAGATCGAGTTGAACGAAGCCTTTGCCGCGCAGTCATTGGCCGTTATTCAGGAACTGGGTCTGGATCCATCCAAAATCAATCACAATGGCGGGGCCATTGCCCTAGGTCATGCTCTTGGCTCAACGGGCGGTCGCCTCACGGTGCAACTGCTGAACGAAATGCGACGCCGCGACGAGAAGTACGGCATGGTGTCGGCCTGCGTAGGTGGCGGTCAGGGCGTGGCCGGCATTTTTGAGCGACTGAATTAAAATAAACCTATAAGGTCCGAAGGGAGACCTGATAGGTTGAGCTAGAGCAAACTGCACCGACTCAACCTATCAGGTCTCCTTTCGGACCTTATAGGTTGAGTCTACGCTACTTCTGCTTCCTCAGCAACCAGTTCATGCTTCACCAGGTATTCAGCAATCTGAACGGCATTAGTGGCGGCTCCTTTACGAAGGTTATCGGCCACAATCCAGAGATTCAGCGTATTAGGCTGACTTTCATCGCGGCGTATACGACCCACGAATACCTCGTCTTTACCGTGGGCCGTCAGAGGCATGGGGTAAACTTTATTAGCGGGGTCGTCCTGCACAATGACGCCCTCAGCTTTTGCCAGTAAGTCTTTCACTTCCTGCACATCAAAATCACGCTCAAATTCGATGTTAACGGCTTCGGAATGACCGCCAATGGTTGGGATACGCACCGTAGTGGCTGTAACGCGGATTGAGTCGTCGCCCATGATCTTGGTCGTTTCTTTCACCATCTTCATTTCCTCTTTCGTGTAGCCGTTGTCGAGAAATACGTCGATGTGGGGCAGCACGTTCAGGTCAATGGGGTGCGGGTATACTTTGGCTACTGAATCGTCGCCGTTTCGTTCGGCAAACAGTTGATCAACAGCGGCTTTACCCGTTCCGGTTACGGATTGATACGTGGAAACCACCACCCGCTTAATGCCGTACTTCTCGTGCAATGGCTTCAATACCACCACCATCTGAATGGTTGAGCAGTTGGGGTTGGCAATGATCTTGTCGGCGGCGGTAAGCGTGTCGGCGTTTACTTCGGGCACCACCAGTTTTTTGGTTGGATCCATGCGCCACGCCGACGAGTTGTCGATGACGGTGATCCCGGCTTCGGCAAAACGGGGGGCCAATTCGAGCGAGGTACTCCCCCCCGCTGAGAAGATGGCAATCGCGGGTTTGCGGGCGATAGCTTCGTCGAAACCTACCACCGTAACTGGTTTACCCTTAAACATCACCTGTTTACCCACCGACCGCTCAGAGGCGACGGCAATGAGTTCGGTGACCGGGAAATTCCGCTCGGCCAGCACTTTCAGCATCTCGCCACCGACTAAGCCCGTGGCCCCAACGACTGCGATTTTCATAGAAATCTGTTTGTTTTATTGAAAAATTGACCGCAAAAGTACGGCTTTCTTGCCCATTTACCGACGTGAAGGCAACAAATAGCCAATACTGACGCCATAGGCCCGGTTATACAATGTTCCCCCGAACGACGAAGGGTCAAGAGTTGATACATTGTTCGGGTTTAGCGAAGCCAGATTCAGCGACGAGCGTTTCGAGTAGTTCAATAGCCCGTAGGAATAATACGCTGATACTGAGAATCCCATGTTAAGTTCGTAGCCTACCGATCCGATGGCGCCAAAGTCCCACTTGTTGAAATTACCCGTGTCAAAAGTGATCGGTTTGTCATTGATGGTACCGCCCGTGGCGCCCGCGATATACGGACCTGCACCAATCAGCACTTTCCCCGGTCCAGCGGGTAGCCCATACGTGATCTGAACGGGTAGTTCGAGGTAGTTGATCACAACGGCGGAGTTAAGGCTATTCCCTAATTGTTTTGGATCAATGCTGCCGCTGAGACCAAGTTTTGTGATCAAGTCAGTAGCAAACTGAACCACATTGGCGTTGCCCCCTTTGGTTGAATAAAGCAATTGTGGTCGCACTGACCAGTTTGCTGAGAGGGGAATATCAGCCATGATACCACCTCGAAAGCCCGTACGCTCACCAATCGGAATGGTTACCTTCCCCAGCGTAGTCAGCGACGACAGATCGACACTCGAATAGACAGTAGCGGCCTGCACGCCACCCTGCACCCCAAATCGGACCTGACCGCTGGTGCTGGTTATGCACAGCAACCATACTGTGCCCATTATAAATAGCCTGTTCATCAGTTCTTGCTGGTTAATGCGTCTACAAAGCAACGTCAGAACAGGCCATAAGCCAACCCGTTGAGGCATAAAACAACATACCCCGGCTGATTGGCCAGGGTATGTAGGAAACAGAGGCAAAAATGCGCTTAGTTGCCTGTACCAAAAAAGTAGCCCAGCGTGAGGCCAAACGAACGGTTCATAACGGTGCCCGTAGGCGTAAATCCAGGGTTGTTAGGGTCTGCCGGGGCGTTCGTGTTAGGATTTGACGAGATGGTGTTGGCGAAACCGTGGGAGTAGAAAGCCGAAATACTCATGCCCGCTGACGTCTCGTAGCCCAATGACAAAGCTGCACCAGCATCGAGGCGAGGCGTACCAGCCTCAAATGGTGTCGATACGCCGTCGACCGACCCACTTAGTGCATAGGCCACGTAAGGGCCAGCCCCTACCACCACTCGTCCCGAACCGGCATCAAACCCATACATGGCCTGCACGGGTAATTCAAGGTAGTTTGTGGTCAGCCGGATGGCTGCGACTTCGCCCAACAGCCCACCACCAAGTCCGCCGCCGAAACCACCCAGCAACGAACTGAAATCAACCTTATAACCTTTGGTCGAATAAAGCAATTGGGGCCGCACAGACAGTCGGTCAGTAACGGGTATATCGGCCATAGCGCCGATCCGGTATCCCCACGATGATGTTAAAAACGAGCTGGGATCAATACCACCAATGGCTCCGCTGCTGATAGAGACGTTGGACGACTGGAAACTGCTTTGCACCCCGAAGAGAATCTGAGCCTGAGCAGCCGTGGCAAGTAAGCAAACAATAATAGACAGGTAAACTCTTTTCATGTAATCTGATTTTTTGTGAATGGTTACGCAAATCAACGTAACAAGACAACATGAAGCAATGTGTCCATTACTATTCCGTCATGTTTACCCGGAAAGCCTACATCCAGTAAGTATGTTCAGGGCAAATGCAGGCGCGCAAAGCAATGTCTGTTAGCTCAATTGCTTCGATTTGCGGCACGGGGTCAAACAGAGATAACCCGATTTTGAGACAATCAGGGCGGCATTGGGCCAGTAGCCGGTCGTAATAGCCTCCCCCATAACCCACACGATGCCCTTGTTGGTCGAAAGCCAGTAGCGGCACCAGTACCAGATCAAATTTACCCGGCGGTACTGGCTGATCTATCGACGGCGGCTCGGGTATACCCCAGCGATTGTCGACCAACACTGTGTCGGGAAACAGGTCGAATGCAGGCAGCGTACGAGTGGCTGTATCCGTGATCGAAGCCACTACCCGAACGTGGGTAAACTCGGCCCATATTCGCCGGATAATGGGCCAGGTGTCTACTTCATGCTGACGGACAATGGGCAGGAACGTGTGCAACACAGCAGCGGGTCTGACCAGAACGTGCTGAATTTCCTCGTCCGCAAAAAACCGGTCGGCTAGTTGCTGGCTCATTGCAGAAACGGCTTCAAAAGTCAGTAAAGCCCGCTTTTGTTTGTATTCCGCACGAAGTTGAGCTTTTGTCATCTGAACCTTACGTTACCCTTCCAGACAAACCTGCATCTGGTAATTAAACGGGTCGAAGTTGTGGAGGAGTTTCTGGAGAAATTGCCGGTCGTTGAGGTAGAACGTCAGAAAATTGTCGGTGCGCTCCTGTGGGGTGCCGCCGGGGAACATCTCTTCTTTTACGGCCAGCAGCTGCCGAACGCCTACTTCCTGGTTGCGCTCTTCGGCCCGGCGCATCTTTTTTTCCAACCGCGCCACAGCATTGGCAAACCGCTTTGTTTCGGCCAGAACGGCCTTTTCCAGTGTGGGGTCAACGAGCTGGGCTTTCACCAAAATTGTTTCCAGCGCACGGGTAACGCTTTTGTTTTCTTCGTCGAAAGTCAGGCTATGTTCGGTATGGTGCTCCACATAGTCACGCTTGAGCGTCACCACGTCCTGAAACATATCAATCGTGTCGAGGCCCAGTTTGGCTATGCGTTGCGCCGTAACGCGGGGGACGTACAAGGCAAAATTGCGTGGCATCAGTAGCGGAAAGGCAATGCCATAATGATCAAACTCGCCCTTCAATTGCAACCAGTACGGCACCTCCGACGGCCCGCCGATGTATGCCAGATTCGGTAGAATAACTTCCTGATACAGAGGCCGCATCACCACGTTCGGGCTGAACCGTTCGGGGTGAGCAGCTAGTTCGGTTAAGATCTCGGCTTCCGAAAAACGCAGCTTCGTACCATTCACTTCATACACACCGGCGTCATTCCGGACAATGCGTTCCCGGAGGCCGTCGGCTCCAGAACCGGTAAGGTAGAACAGGTTGATATCGCGCGACGAAATCGGTGTTTTGTAGCCCAGCGCAGTCAGCTTTTCGGTGGTCGTGTTCACCAGGCCACTCGTCCGCTGCTGTTGCAGTTCGTCCCGCATAATGGGGGCAAATACCTGCTTCAGGGCGGGATCATCGGCATCGATACAGACAAGGCCCTCGGCCCCAAACAGGCTGTGCATGTAGTAGCGAACGGCGTCGGCTAACGTGCTGTGATTCAGATAGGCTTTCTCGAAAAGAGCCAGTTTCTCAGGAATTTCATCAAACAGCGAAGCCAGTTCGCGGGGGTCCATACGGCCTACGGCACCACGTTGCTCCGTATGCCAGGTGTGGGTCTTACCAAACAGCCGAAAATGGTTGATTTCAGCAAAATCATGGTCTTCTGAAGCCATCCAGTAAACTGGCACAAACGTATAATCGGGGTATTTTTCGGCTAGCTTCCGGGCTAGATTAATGATCGTAATGAGCTTATAGACAACGTACAGCGGACCGGTGCATAGATTCAGTTGGTGGCCCGTAGTGACAGTAAACGTCCTGCTGTTGCGGAGCTGCGCCAGGTTGGGCAGGGGCACGTCCGTTTCGGTGGCGAGGTGGGCGTACTGGCGTTCCAGTGCATCGACCAGAATAGCTCTGTTTTCATCAGAAAAGCCCTTTTTCTCTATCTGCGCGGCAAACGCCTCAATCGTGGGGTAATCTGTATAAAAGGAACGAAGCTGTGGATTGGGTTCAGCCCCGCCCGCACCGTCGGACCGGCTCCGGCCTACCGGTCCGGTATCTGCTGAACCAATATAATCGAGAAAAAGAGACGAAAACTGGCCGGTGGCCGAGAGGGGCACGTACTGACACTCCATGCAGCAGGTTGAATGACGGGTTACAGGTGAGGGAACGTGATGAGCGGGTTTCAAGTTTCAGCATCGGCGTAACCCCCCGCCCTAAAGGGGGCCTGCTGGCGCGTCAGCACACCTACAGCGGAGCTACTAACGCGCCAACAGGCCCCCTTTAGGGCGGGGGGTTATGCCGATGCTAAACCTCCTCCCTATCTTTGCCCCAATGCAAGCTGAATCGACCGTTTTAACGCCCCCATTGTCAACCACTTACGAAGCCGTTATTGGGCTGGAAGTGCATTGTCAGTTGTTGACCAACAGCAAAATGTTTGCTGCCGACGCCAACGCGTTTGGCGCCGAGCCTAACACGCAGGTGAGCGTGATCACGCTGGCGCACCCCGGCGCGTTGCCCAAAGCCAACCGCGTGGCTGTGGAATATGCCGTGCGGATGGGCCTTGCCTGTGGGTCGGCCATTACGCGGCGGAACATTTTTGCCCGGAAAAATTATTTCTACCCCGATCTGCCCAAAGGCTATCAGCTTTCGCAGGATAAAGGCCCCATTTGTGTGGGTGGGCAGATTCCGGTACGGGCTAAAGGTTTCGACGGCACCCTCCGCGACACGGCCATTCAGCTGCACCATATCCATCTGGAAGAAGATGCGGGCAAATCCATCCACGACATCGACCCCAACGCCACCTGCCTCGACTACAACCGCGCCGGTACGCCTCTGATTGAGATGGTAACGGAACCCTGCCTGCGCTCAGCCGATGAAGCGGGGCAGTTCTTGACCGAAGTACGGCGGCTGGTTCGCTACCTCGGCATCTGCGACGGCAACCTGGAGGAAGGTTCGTTGCGTTGTGATGTGAACGTATCTATCCGGCCGAAAGGAGTTACGGAACTGGGGACGAAGGTGGAAGTGAAGAACCTGAATTCGATTCGTAACGTAATGCGGGCCGTGGATGCGGAGTTTCGGCGGCAGGTGATGCTAACCGAAACCGGTGGACGCATTATTCAGGAAACCCGCTTGTTCGATGCCGATTTGGGTCAAACGGCGGGCATGCGCGAGAAAGAAACCATGAATGACTACCGGTACTTTCCTGATCCTGACCTCATGCCTGTAGTCATTTCAGATGCCTGGCTGGCCAACATTCAGGCCGGGATGCCCGCCCTTCCCCGCGATTTGTACCACAAGCTAACCACCCAGTACGGCTTGCCCGATTATGATGCTGCCCTGCTGACAGAGGCCCGTGAACTGGTGGAATTCTACGAAGCTGTTTGTGCCGAAACACCCCATTATAAGGCGGCCTCCAACTGGCTGATGGGTCCGGTGAAGGCACAATTATCGGAGAAAAACCTGCGCGACCGGCAGTTTCCGGTGTCGGCAACGGCCCTGGCGGCCCTCATTCGGCTTATTGACGAGGGCACGATCAGCCAAACCGCCGCCCAGACGGTATTTGGGTTGATGGTAGAACAACCCGAACGATCACCCGCCGAACTGGCAACGGCACAGGGTTTGTTACAGAACCGTAATACCAACGATTTGCAATCGTTAATTGATGGGGTACTTGCTGCCTGGCCCGATAAGGTAGAACAGTATCGGAAAGGGAAAAAGAATCTGCTTGGCCTGTTCGTGGGCGAAGTGATGAAAAAATCGAAAGGTTCAGCAGACCCTAAGCTGGTCAACCAGTTGATTATGAATGCGTTGAGTTGATTAATATTTCATGTTGAAACAGCCATTAATCCGTCTGCTGTTTCCAGTGTCCAATGGCTGGCATCCAATAGCCTGTTAAACGAAACTATGAAGCAATTACTCATTGGCGCTCTTGCTGGCGCCGTTAGTTTACTGGCCTCTGAGGCCATGGCTCAGGCCACAAAGCCGTCGACGGTGGTAGGTCAGCTCACTAACCTGGCTCCCGGTAGCAAAGTCTATCTGGAAACCAACACCAACCCCGCCCTCAAGCTCGACTCGACAGTGGTGACTGCCGACAGGAAGTTTTCGCTGAAGATGGCCGTGCCCGAAGGCGGCAACATTTACATCATCAACATGGGCAGCGTAAAATCGCCGGTGTTGCTGGAAGGTGGTGAGCAGATTACCGTGATGGCCGAGCCGGGCGTTCGGGGAAAAGACAAAAATGCCTCTGCCGCAGCAGCGGACCGTCCAAAACCTAAAATCACCATGAGCGGCGCGAAGGTGAATGACCAGTTTCGGCAGCTGTTTCAGATGCAAAGCGATCTTGAAGCGCAGGGTAAAGTGCTGATGAAGTCCTATCAGGAGGCGCAGGCCAAGAACGACGCCAAAGCCATGAGCAACGTTGAGCAGATGTTCGACAATATGGCCAAGGCCAATACCCAGAAGGTCAAAGCCATGTTGCCCGAACTGGGCACGTCGCTGGCTGCGCTCTACGCCACTAACTTCCTGAACGTGGAAACGGATTTCCCCACGCTCGATACGCTGGCCCGCCGGTTTGAAAAGGAGAATCCCAACAGCCCCCACACTAAGTCATTTATTGGTACGATCAGCCGTATCCGGGGCGTAGCCGTTGGTGCTGATGCCCCCGAAATCGCCCTTACGGATACCAATGGTACGGCGGTACCGCTGTCGTCGTTGCGCGGTAAATATGTCCTCCTCGATTTCTGGGCAAGCTGGTGTGGTCCCTGCCGCAATGAAAACCCCAACGTGGTGCGCATGTATGACAAGTTTAAAGAAAAGGGTTTCGCTATCTACAGTGTCTCGCTCGACAATCCCGGCAAACGTGAAGCCTGGGTACGGGCCATCCGCAACGATGGCCTCACCTGGACGCACGTGTCGGATCTGAAAGGCTGGCAGTCGGAGGCGGCGCAGAAGTACGGCGTCAGTGCCATTCCGGCCACGTTCCTGCTCGACCCCAACGGGAAGATTGTGGCTAAAAACCTGCGTGGCGATGCCCTGGAGGCTAAATTGACGGAAGTGCTGAAGCAGTAGGCCCATGCTGTCTGCGCTGTTTTCGCTCCCTTTTGTGGCCGTTGGCGTGCGGATTATTGCCAATCCGCTCGCTAACGTGTTTCAAAAGCAGCTTACCCACCGTTCGGCAGTTCCTCTATTCGTCACCTGCGCCACCTACGGTTTTCTTACCCTGGCTTGCCTGACCGTTCTTAATCACTTTGCGTTAACAGATCTTTCGGCAGTCTTCTGGCAAAACATGCTGGTTTGCAGTGTGTTAGGAGTGCTGGGCAACGTGTTTCTGGTTAAGGCTACGCACCTCGGCGACCTGTCTGTGCTGGGTCCGATAAATGCGTACAAGGCTGTGGTAAGCCTGTTGGCAGGCATAGTAGTGCTCGGCGAACTACCCAGTTGGCTGGGGCTTACCGGCGTAGGGCTTATCGTGGCGGGTAGCTACATAGTACTCAGCAAGGGCGGCGGAAGCACCTGGTCATGGGCCATCGTTAATCAGCCTGAAGTTCGTTTGAGGCTCATGGCCTTACTGTGCTCAGGCATTGACGGCGTGTTTCTCAAACGGGCCATCCAACTGTCATCGCCGGGCACCGCCTTTTTCTTTTGGTGCTGGCTGGGCTTCGTTATGTCATTAGTCTGGTTCGTCACCACCCAATGGCGAACAAGCCCGGCGCAGGCAACGATACTGGCACGTAAATGGCCGACCTACCTGGCGCTGTTTGTCTGTATTGGCCTCATGCAGGTATCGACAAACATTGCCTTTAGTCGTATGCAGGTGGGCTATGCCCTGGCGCTTTTTCAAACCTCTGCTCTGTTGAGCGTTCTGTTTGGCTACCGCTTTTTCAACGAAACGGGTCTGATACGTAAGCTGACCGGGGCGGTAATTATGGTAACGGGCGCCGTGCTGATCATACTTTTTAAGTAACTGCTATTTCGTCAATCAGCTTTCCATACACCTTCCTCCTTAACTTATGAAAATAGCAATACTTGGTTGTGGTAACATGGGCATGGCGTTTGCCAAGTCCTTTTTGCAGTATGATCTTGTAAAAAAAGATGATCTGCTGCTGATCGAAAAAAGCGTGGAACGCACCGAAACGCTTCGCGCCGAAAAAGCGGGCGTAGTTGTCGACACCATTGGCCCCCGCACCGGCGATGCTGATCTGATTATTCTGTCGGTGAAACCACAGGATTTTGCTTCAGCACAAGATGAACTCCGGGCGGTTATCCAGCCCCGGCAGGTGATCTTGTCGATTATGGCGGGCATACCCATCAGTCTGATCCAGGAACGACTGGCTCACCGCATGGTGATCCGGGCCATGCCCAACACCCCCGCCATGTTAGGTATGGGCATTACAGGCTTCACGGCCTCGCCAGAGGTGGATGCTGCCAGCCTACGCCGGGTCGAAAACCTCATCAATGCCACCGGGCGGTCTATTTTCCTCGAAAACGAAGCCATGCTCGATGCCGTTACGGCTCTCAGCGGCAGCGGCCCGGCCTACTTTTACTACGTCGTAAAGGCTATGGTGGAGGCGGGTAAGCAGATGGGTTTTGACGAAGGCACGGCCTCATTGCTGGTGAAACAGACCATGCTTGGCTCCTACCACCTCATCAACAACGCCGACAAATCGCTGGACGACCTCATCAAAGCCGTAGCCAGCAAAGGCGGCACCACCGAAGCCGCCCTGCGCACGTTCGAGGCAGGTACATTGGGGGAAACACTTCAGGCCGGCATCCACGCCGCTCAGGTAAGAGCTACGGAGCTATCGAAGGGATAAGAGGGTTCAACGTCCAACGTTTAAGGTCCAATGTTGCTTCGCATCAAGCTATGTGCGAAGCAACATTGGACCTTAAACGTTGGACGTTGAACCCTCTTACACCCCCGTGTACGTGAACGGCGTAATAGCCCGAAGCTCATCTTTTATGGCGTCGCTAACGTTCAGACCGTCAATGAATTCGCTGATCGTTTGGGCCGTGATGGCTTCGTTTTTGCGAGTCAGGGCTTTCAGGGCCTCGTAGGGTTGCGGGTATCCTTCGCGGCGGAGTACGGTTTGGATGCCTTCTGCCACCACCGCCCAGTTGGCTTCCAGATCGGCATTAAGTGCGGCCTGATTTAACTCCAGCTTATTCAGCCCCTTCAACGTCGATTTCAGCGCGATGACCGAGTGGGCAAACGGCACACCGATGTTCCGCAATACCGTTGAATCGGTGAGGTCGCGTTGCAGGCGTGAGATGGGAAGTTTGGCCGACAAATGTTCAAAAATGGCGTTGGCGATGCCCAGATTACCCTCCGAATTTTCAAAATCGATGGGATTCACCTTGTGCGGCATGGCACTCGACCCGACCTCGCCGGCCTTAATTTTTTGTTTAAAGTAATTCGTCGACACGTACGTCCAGATGTCGCGGTCAAGGTCAATCAGGATGGTGTTGAGGCGTTTGTAAGTATCAAACAGGGCCGCCAGCATGTCGTAGTGCTCAATCTGGGTGGTAAACTGGCTCCGTTCCAGACCCAGATCCGCCACGAAATCGTTGCCGAATGATACCCAGTCGACGGTAGGATAAGCCACATGGTGCGCATTGAAATTACCCGTTGCGCCACCAAACTTCGCTGCCATCGGAATGCTGCTGAGCATGGATAGCTGCTTTTCCAGCCGTTCCACAAACACCATCAGTTCTTTACCCAACCGCGTGGGCGAGGCAGGTTGACCATGAGTCCGGGCCAGCATCGGCACGTCGGCCCATTGCGTAGCCAGTTCCTGAAGGCGCATGTACACCTGCCGGTAGGCCGGTTCAATTTGCTGCGTCAACGCTTCCTGCAATAGTAAGGGGATGGCCGTGTTGTTGACATCCTGCGAGGTTAGCCCAAAGTGGATAAACTCCAAGAATGGCTCCACCGAGAGGCCCTTGAGCTTTTCTTTGATGAAATATTCCACCGCTTTCACGTCGTGGTTGGTGGTGGCTTCAATGGTCTTTACCTGCTCGGCATCGGCTTCGGTAAACTGCTCGTACAATGCCCGCAGTTGGGGAAACACAGTTGCGTCGACGCCCGATAGCTGAGGCAATGGCAGTTTGCAGAGCGCAATGAAGTATTCGACTTCAATACGAACCCGGTATCGAATCAGACCCATTTCGGAGAAAAAGGGAGCCAGATCAGTTACTTGCCGGGCATAGCGCCCATCTATTGGGGAGATTGCGGAGAGAGACATAGACGTAAGCCCCCTTCGGGGGTTGGGGCTTTTAAAATGGATTGAAATACAAGCCAATACCAGCCCAAGCAACGGTTTGGTATTCATATTGGCCATAAGGCCGATAGCCATAATATAGGTCCAGTAAGGCCGTCAGGTTCTGGCTCGAACGGCCCAATTCGTAGCCGACGCCCGCGTGGATACCGGGTTTGAAATTGGTCTGTTGCCACGACTTAATGTCGATTCCACCCACCAGCCGCTGTTTTTTATTACCCTGTTGACGGTAATAAGCCCCAACTTCCAGGTTAAAACGCTGGCGCTCGGTCTGCCCACGCAGGCAGATACCCGCTCCGCCATATACCCGCAGGCCAATAGGCAAATCGTGACTCATCGTGAAATCGAGTAATTCGTAATTAACCGCATTGGGCGTGTAGTAATTAAGCTGGTAACGAACAATATAGTCATCGCCCAGGTGCGAGGAGACGTGATAAATTCGGGCCCGGTAGCTGTTGCGACCTTTGTGCAGGTTATACCAAAAACTGAGTTTATAGTCGTTGTTAATAATCTTGTAGACCAGTTGCCCGGGTTTTTTGGCCAACCGCGAGGTGTCGTTGAACACCTGAAACTGCGTAAACGACCCCACATCAAGCCCCCATTCATGCGCTTGGCCCGGTGCCGTGGTGACGCGGTAGAAGGGTTTGTGAAAGCCAAACGCAAACGGCACAATGGTGCCCTGGTTAAGGTCTTTATCGCGGGTATCGGTTTCGGTAAAGCCCACCTTTCGTTCGCCGGTGGTGTTGAAAAAGGGCAACGCACTGCCATATACCTGCGCTTCAATAGGATCGAGCAGAATGGGCGCGAACAAATGGTTTTTGGGAAACCATTCCTTACGTGGATAAGCAGTAGTGTCGGTGGCCGATTGAGACCGGGCAGTCAGGTAAAGCAGGCACAAAGCCCCAGCCAGTACAAATCCTCTCATGCAGGTAGGTAAAACGGAGCGCAAAGCTACCAAAAACCGACCGCAGGCCCCGCATACGTGCACCACCAACCAGCTATAAACCCGAACTTTAAGGCATCGCTTACTCTTCTCTGGTCAACACATGAACAAACAAACGCTCATTGGCTTTTCGCTTATGCTTGCCACCACCGCCGCCACGGCCCAAACCGGATCGCCCCTTACGTACCCTACAACCCGCAAGTCAGACCACGTTGATACATACCACGGCACCCAGATCGCCGACCCCTACCGCTGGCTCGAAGATGACCGGTCGGCCGAAACCGCCGAGTGGGTGAAGGCTGAAAACAAAGTTACGTTCGACTACCTGGCCCAGATTCCGTACCGCAAGCAGCTACAGGACCGGATCGAAAAGGTGTTCAATTACCCCAAATATTCGGCCCCGTCGCGCAAAGGTGACTGGTTCTATTTCTCCAAAAACGACGGTCTCCAGAACCAGTCAGTGCTGTACCGGCAGAAAGGCCTCGACGGCACACCCGAACTGGTTATCGACCCCAATAAACTCTCGACCGACGGCACCACCCGCATGACGGCGTTTGCCCTCTCGAAAAATGGCGACTATGCCGTGGTGGGCACCTCCAAAGGCGGTTCGGACTGGTACGATTACCGGATCATGAAGCTGGCCGACAAAAGTTACCTGCCCGAAACCCTGGAATGGGTAAAAGTATCGGGTACAGCCTGGCAGGGTGATGGGTTCTACTACAGCTGCTACCCTAAACCCGAAGGGTCAGCGCTGGCGGCCAAAAACGAAAACCACCAGGTCTTTTTTCATAAGTTGAACAGCCCGCAATCGGCCGACCGGCTGGTGTTTGAGGACCCCAAAAATCCGCAACGTTTCCACACAGTCAGCACCTCCGACGATGAACGCTTTGCTTTTCTAAACGTTAGTGACCGGGGTAAAGGCAAAGACGGTAACGCCCTGTATTTCATGGAGGCGGGTAAACCCAACGCAACGTTCCAGCCGATTGTAGCTGAGATTACTAACTCGCAATATGGCGTTATTGACAACGTAGGGGCCGATTTTTTGATTGAAACCAACGATAACGCCCCCAACAACAAGGTGGTGCGCTACAGCCCGGCTACAAAAAAGTGGACGGTAATCCTGCCCGAAAAACCCGAACCCCTCACCAGCAGCAGTACGGCGGGCGGCAAACTATTTGTTGAATACGCCAAAGACGTCACCTCGCGGGTATACGTGCATGACCTAAACGGCAAGCTGGAAAACGAGATTACCCTTCCCGGTATAGGCTCGGCCAGCGGGTTTGGAGGCGAGCGCGACGATAAGTTTGTGTTCTACACCTACACATCCTTCACATTCCCGCCCACGATCTACCGCTATGATATTGCCTCGAAAAAAAGCAGTGTGTTTCGTCAGCCGGAAGTCGATTTTAAACCCACCGATTACGAAACGAAGCAGGTGTTCTACAGCAGCAAAGACGGCACGAAAGTGCCCATGTTCATTACCTACAGGAAAGGGCTGAAACTCGACGCCACCAACCCGACCATTCTCTACGGCTACGGCGGGTTTAATGTCAGCCTGCCACCTGCATTCAGTTCACTGCTGATTCCGTTTCTGGAGCAGGGGGGCGTCTATGCTCAGGCTAACCTGCGGGGCGGTTCGGAATACGGCGAAAAATGGCACGAGCAGGGCATGAAAGCCAAAAAGCAGAACGTATTCGATGATTTTATCGCTGCCGCCGAATACCTGATTCAGCAGAAGTATACCAGTTCGGCCAGGCTCGCTATCCGGGGAGGGTCAAACGGGGGTCTGCTTGTGGGCGCGGTCATGAACCAACGCCCCGACTTGTTTCGGGTGGCTATTCCGCAGGTAGGGGTGATGGATATGCTCCGTTTCCACAAATTCACCATTGGCTGGAATTGGATTGCCGATTACGGTAGCGCCGACAATGCCGATGAGTTTCCGTTTCTTCGCGCTTACTCACCGCTGCACAACCTGAAGCCGGGCCTAAACTACCCCGCCACCCTTATTACGACCGCCGACCACGACGACCGCGTAGTACCGGCCCACTCATTCAAGTACGCCGCCACCCTGCAGGAGGTTTACAAGGGTAAGAATCCCGTCCTGATCCGTATCGATACAAACTCGGGCCACGGTGCCAGTAACACCAAAAAGAACATCGAACTCACCGCCGACATGTACTCATTCATTCTCTGGAACATGGGGATTGGCACGCTGAAAGAGATTGCCAGCAAGTAAGGGCCAGCGTTCATTTCCAACCGCACAGGGCCACATAAAAGAAGCCCCGGCCAATTTGGCCGGGGCTTCTTTTATGCTTGCAATCAGTAGAGACTACTGACCTAATTTGAAGGTAACACCGAGTTTGAGAACAGAGATCGACGAACCCAACTCAGCAAAAACGCCTGTTTTCTCAGCAAACATATAGCGGCCACCTAAGTGAATGGGTACCGCAATGAATGACGGATTGTAAAAAGAACTAGCTGCGCCTGTGTAGGCAAAGTAAGTCAGGCCCAGACCAGCGTACAGATCAAGGTTTTCGGGAGTATTCAGCAACTCATTGAAGTGATAAGAACCGCGGGCACCGAGATCATAACCACCGAAGCCGTCGCCGAAACTTCTATAACCAACGGCACCACCTACGGTAATATTCTTGGTGACGCCAAAGTCAGCAGCAGCATTAAAGCCTATGCCTGCGCTGTAATAATATCCGCCGCCAAGGCCAATACCAAGGTTGACAAATTTTGTACCCTTGTCGATTGACATTTGAGCGAAGCTCGACGTGGTCAGCAGGGTTAGGCTGAACAAAGCAATTACTGCGAAGAATTTTTTCATTGTGGACAGTCTCGTTTTTGCGTTTATGATTGGACAAATAAAGGGAGGTTGTTCGGAACAGAAAAGCAAATCTTCATACGAGTTATCTATCGGTCTGTTCATCGTTATCCAACGTACCTGATTCCAAGTATAATGACTATAACAAACGATGATTTGTTCATCAACGAGCCAACGTTTTAGTTTAATCTCCCCATTACGCTATGAATCAACCTCTTTTCTGGCGTTTAAATAGCCCCGAACAACCGTAAACGTGGTAATGCCGAGGAAGAACAGAATAATCCAATGTACGTAGTTAATGATCCAGGGAAATTGAACGCCGAAATAATAGCCGCCACCTACCAGCACCGCTGTCCAGAGTGCTCCACCGATGAGGTTGTAGGCCATAAACCGGGCCAGATTCATGTGAATAATACCCGCCAGCAAAGGCGCGAACGTGCGCACTACGGGCAGGAAACGCGCTATTATTAATGCCTGACTGCCATATTTTTCGAATGTTTTTCGGGTATTTTCGATGTACTTCTGCTTGAAAAACAGCGAATCGGGTCTGTTTTGAAGCTTTACTCCAAAAAAATAGCCTGTACCATAGCCTAACAAAGCGCCCAACACGGCCGCCCCGAAAATACAACTCAGTAACACCGTCAGCGATACCACCAGTACCTTAGTACCAGCAAAGACGCCTGCCAGAAACAGCAGGTAGTCGCCGGGGAGGAAAAACCCAAAAATGACTCCATTTTCGATGAACACGATCAATGTGATCACCACCAGTCCCCCCGTGCGGATAATCTCCTCGGAGTTTAGTATGTAACGGAAAAAGTCAAGGATGGCGTCCATTTTTGAGTGAGCGTATAATGAGTGAATGAGCGATTGAGTGAATTAGTGAATAGGTTGGAGCGCTTCGCATAGGTGCTTTACTGTGCGCGAAGCGCTCCAACCTATTCACTAATTCACTCAATCGCTCATTCACTCATTAATTTCCGCCAGCGCGAGCCAACGGTCGGTTTTTTGGGCAATTTGGGTGTCAAGCTGTTCTATTTCAAGTGCCCAGGCTGTTAACTCTTCGTGGTGCCCACCAGCATTGAGTTGCTCAGTCAAGGTTGTTTTGCGGCTTTCGAGAGCCTCAATTTCGGTTTCCAGCGTTTCATATTCACGTTGTTCCTTAAAACTTAGCTTTTTCTTTTCAGTCGAAACGGCTGGTGCGGAGGCCGACAAATTGACTGGAGCCAGTTTGTGGCTTGCCGAAGCCGCTTCTTTCACGTTCGCGTTCTTTTTCGGCTGGGCATCGCGCCACTCGCGGTAGTCGGTGTAGTTGCCGGGGTAATCGCGAACCTTGCCTTGTCCCTCCAGCACAAATACGTGGTCTACGAGCCGGTCCATGAAGTAGCGGTCGTGGGTGACGATGATAACGCAGCCGGGGAAATTGAGCAAAAACTCTTCCAGCACGTTCAGCGTCGTAATGTCCAGGTCATTGGTCGGTTCGTCGAGGATCAGGAAGTTGGGGTTTTGCACCAGCACCAGCAGCAGTTGCAATCGCCGTTTTTCGCCACCGCTCAGCTTCGCCACAAAGTCGTACTGCTTCTGCCGGTCGAACAGAAAATGATGCAAGAGTTGACTGGCCGTAATGGTTTGTCCATCAGCGAGTTTCATCACCTCAGCTACCTCCTGCACCACGTCGATCACCCGCTGATTATCGGCCATGTTCAGCTCAGTTTGGGTGTAATAGCCAAACTGCACCGTGCCACCTGCGCTGATCTTACCCGAATCGGGGCGGGTTTCGCCGGTGAGCATATTCAGCAGCGTAGTCTTACCCATACCATTCTTACCAATCAGCCCCACGCGGTCCAGCCGCTTGAAGGTATAAGTGAAATGGTCGAGCAATACTTTATCACCAAAGCGTTTGCTGAGGTTTTCCACCTCCAGAATCTTGCTGCCCAACCGCGACACACGCAGGTTCAGGTCCAGTTCACCGTCGGTGCGGCGGCCTTTCACCTTGCCTTCCAGGTCCTCAAACGCATCTTCGCGGTATTTAGCTTTGGTGCCCCGCGCTTTGGGTTGCCGCCGCATCCAGTCCAGTTCACGGCGGTAAGTGTTTTTGTTCTTCTCAAACTCTGAAGCATCGGCGGCAAGGCGCTCGGCTTTCTTTTCCAGGAAATAAGCGTAGTTACCTTTGTAGCTGTAAAGCTGCCCGCCGTCCATTTCCACTATCTGGTTGCAGACGCGGTCCAGGAAATACCGGTCGTGCGATACCATCAGCAGCGTACCGTTGTTGGTGTTCAGAAAACTTTCGAGGTATTCAATAGCCTCCAGATCCAGGTGGTTGGTGGGCTCATCGAGAATCAGAAGGTCGGGGTTTTGAATCAGCACCCGCGCCAGGGCCACCCGCTTGCGTTGCCCACCTGATAGCGTGCTTACGCGCTGCTCCACGTCCTGAATACCCAGTTCACCCAGAATCTGCCGAATTTGGGCCTCGTAGTCCCACGCCTCCAGCTTTTCCATCTGGTTCATAGCCTTTTCCAGGGCATCGTGGTCGTCGCTGGTGAGCGCCTTTTCATAGGCACGCACGGCGTCGAGTTGAGCACTTTCGCCGGCCAGCACTTCTTCCAAAATCGTGAGGGCTTCGTTGAGGTCGGGTTGCTGATTGAGGTAACCTACGGTAATATCTTTTCGCACGCTTACCAGGCCGTCGTCGGGTGGAGCAGCCCCGGCCAGAATCTCCAGCAGGCTGGTTTTACCCGACCCGTTAGCCCCCACAATGGCTATTTTGTCGCCGCGGTTAAGGCCAAAGTTAATGTTCCGAAACAGCGTTCGGTCGCCGTATGATTTCGAGAGATTCTCGGCTGAGAGGTAGTTCATAGGATTGAAACGAAAAAAGCCGACTCGGTGAGGAATCGGCTTTTTGTAGTAGCTCGACCAGGATTCGAACCTAGACAAACAGAACCAAAATCTGTCGTACTACCCTTATACTATCGAGCTATTTTGCAATTGCGAGTGCAAAGATAACATTCCCGAACCCCTAAAATCAAGCCAAGGCGAAAAAATTTCGGTTAAAGCACCTTCGTCACTTTGATAAACTGCTCATCGTGGACGGGCGCATTAACTAGCGCCTGAGTGCGAGGAAGTTGGTTTTTTACCACGTCGTCGCGAAGAATATCAACTTCATCGAGGGCCGACATGTGCGTGAGAGGTTCAATGCCCGTAGTGTCTACTTCGTTGAGCTGTTCCATCCAGTCGAGTACACTATTGAGGCTGTTCAGTAGTTGCCCTTCTTCCTCAGGTGGCACCTTCAGCCGGGCCAGATGCGCGATCTTGTATAGTGTTTCGGTATCGACTTTCATGAGAGTAGTTTGCTTACGTTCAAGGTCTAATGGCCAACATTTAAGCGACGCCGTCTAAAGTTGCTTCGCGCCCGGACTCACCCACACAGAACGACTTTACGCTTTATACCTTAAACTCTAACTTGTTAACTGTCTTTTTTAATTCTTTATCAATCACCTGATAGGCCTGTTCGCGAAGCCGGTCAGCATCTGCCTGCGTAAGGCCAACGGTGGGGATAGGTTCGTGAAAAACCACTTCTACGGGTTGCCAATGCACGCTGAATGGCTTTCCATCGGGCAGAATTCGGTAGTTGTTGACGAGCGTAATGGGCACAATGGGCACCTGTTTCTGAATAGCCATGGTGAAAGCACCATCTTTAAAAGGATACACCATCTGAGGCGGATGTTGCGCTTTTATGCCCCCTTCGGGGAAAATAATGATACTTCGTCCTTCGCCCAGGGTGCGCATACACTTAGCTAGCGAATAGGCCCGGCTCTGCGGACTCGACCGGTCGACCATGACGTGGAGTTTGGCATACATGTAGCCAAAAAGAGGCAGTTTTCGCACCCCTATTTTACCAATAAACGCGTATAGTCCCGGCACAATGGTGCCCAGCACGGCAATATCGAAATACGAAAAGTGGTTAGCGCAGTACACGTAAGCTTTATCTTTTTCGGGCCGAAATCGCCATTCGGCCCGAATTGGCATGGCCATCAATATAAACGCCAGTATACCCCAAAGCCGAACCGCGCCATGAGCGAGGTACAAGCCAAACTGTATCTTTCGTGCATAGAGCCAGCTACCCAGCAGAATAACGGGCAGTAGTGGTAACAGCAGCAGCGCAAATACCAGCACACACCAAACCGTATACAATGCTATTAACCAAGATTTTAACACGATTCGACGAGCCGTTTATGGTAGAGAAAGTTACGTGAAACTTTTGGTCAGTGTTTAAAATGACGTACGCCCGTGGTAACCATAGCCATACCATGTTGATTGCAGTACTCAATGCTGTCTTTGTCGCGGATGGAGCCACCGGGCTGTACCACCGCCGTAATACCCGCCTGACCTGCAATTTCAACGCAGTCTGGGAAGGGGAAGAACGCATCGGAGGCCATTACTGAGCCCTGAAGATCGAACCCAAAGGCGTGGGCTTTGTCAATGGCCTGCCGCAGGGCATCCACCCGGCTGGTTTGGCCCACGCCACTTGCCAGCAGTACGTCTTCCCTAGCCAGAATAATGGTGTTCGACTTTGTATGTTTACACACCTTCAGGGCAAACTCCAACGCCCGTAACTCACTGGTTGTAGGTGCTTTATCGGTAACGGCCGTGAATTGATCGGCAGTTTCGGTCACGTTGTCTTTGTCCTGCTCCAGGGTTCCGTTCAAAATTGTCTTCACCAGTTTAGTGGGCAACTCAACAGGTTTGCGCAGAAGCAGAATACGGTTCTTTTTCGACTTCAGTAGCTCCAGGGCCTCCGGCGCGTAGGCGGGCGCGATCAGGATTTCCATAAAGAGCTTATTCAGTTCCTCGGCTACAGCCAGATCAACGGGTACATTAGTGATAACCACCCCACCAAACGCCGATACTGGGTCACAGGCTAAGGCTTTATCATAGGCTTCTTTTGCCGTAGGGGCTGAGGCAATTCCGCAGGCGTTGGTGTGCTTAATGATGGCGTAGGTAGGTACGCCAGAGGCGAACTCGTCTATTAATCCCACGCAGGCATCGACATCGACTAGATTGTTGAACGACAGCTCTTTGCCGTGCAGCTTATCGAACATCGCATCGAGGTCACCGTAGAACGTGGCCTGCTGATGGGGGTTTTCGCCGTAACGAAGAGCGTTTGCTTTTGGCGTGGCAGACGTGCCCGTGAAATAAGCGTGAATGGCTGTGTCGTAATGTG
Organism: Fibrella rubiginis; assembly: GCF_017353185.1. Classification (GTDB taxonomy): domain Bacteria; phylum Bacteroidota; class Bacteroidia; order Cytophagales; family Spirosomataceae; genus Fibrella; species Fibrella rubiginis. Next base: position 121,124 of record NZ_JAFMYV010000008.1, read on the forward strand.
AGGTGGTGGCAAAGGCCTCCATGGCATAACGACGGCGGGTGTCGAGGTCAGGCTGACCGTTCGTCTCGGTGAGGATGCGCAGCACGTCGGCGTACTGGTTGCGCGAGGAGACGATGAGCGAATCCTGAAAATTCTTGGCTCCTGCCCGGATTAGCGAAATACCACCGATGTCGATTTTTTCGATGATCTCGTCGGCAGATGCCCCGGAGGCCACGGTTTCTTCAAATGGATACAGGTCCACTACCGTCATGTCGATAGCCGGGATGTTGTGCTGCTGTGCCTGGTCTATGTCGCCCTCGTTGTCGCGGCGGTAGAGGATGCCACCAAAAACGGCTGGGTGTAGCGTTTTCACCCGTCCCCCAAAAATGGATGGATACCCTGTCAGCGACTCGACCGGGGTCACGGGGACGCCCAACTGTTCGATAAACGTTTGCGTACCACCCGTTGAATAGAGCGTAACGCCCTGCTCATACAACAGCCGGACAATGGGTTCGAGGCCGTCTTTGTAATAGACAGATAGTAACGCAGCAGAAATTTTCATTCAGAAGAAAGTAAGAGTGGTATGACACTGAGACACGGGCAGTGTTGACCATACATGCCTCATCAATAGCCCGCAAAGATAATCCGACCCCCACGGACGGGCAAACATGGTTATAGCGCGTCGATTTGGTTGGGAGTAAGCCCCGTTAACCGGGCAATGTCAACGGTGGGCATACCTGACGCTTTCATGCGCTGAGCAATGGCAAGGCTGGCTGCTTCACTTCCTTTTTCAATACCTTTTTCCATGCCCTTTTCCATGCCCTTTTCCATGCCTTTCGCCAGCCCCTCTTCCATACCTTTTTCCATGCCTTTCGCCAACCCCTCTTCCATACCTTTTTCCAAACCCTCTTCCCAAGCTGTATCAATCACGTTCTTGATATCGCGGTAGTATTTCAAGCTCTCGTGATACGATTGACGATCATTTGGGTTATAGCGGGCTAACTCTGCTACTTCAAACACCTTCCTAAAAATGCGTTCCTGCAACCGGACTGGAACATCCTGCAAGGCGGCCAGGTTTTTGAGCACAAACAACCATTTATCAAACTGAGAATCAAGCTCATCTTCCCCTTTATTGAACTTAGGCATCTCCAGGTAGATGTAGCGGATCTTGTCTGTGAACCGTTCGTGCGTCTGGGCATCGAATAGGCCAATGTCGTGTATGAATTTGGTGGGATTACCTGGTGCATCATCGAAGACAAAGTCCATGATCGCCACGGTGTAAACGCGCTGCAATTTGAAGCTCCACTCACCAGTCTGGGCTTGCTCCTGTATGGCGAAAGTGGAATAGTACAGGCTGCGGTCTTTGAAATACTTCTGCCGAGCCTTTTGCAATTCAACGATAAACCGTTCGCCCTTTTGATTCTGGCAATACAGATCGAAAATTGCCTTCCGGTCTTCCTGGGCAGCTCCTATATGTTCATTGCGTAGATACGTCAGGTCGGTGATAATACCTGTTTCGGCTCCGAGCAGTTGATTCAGAAAATCAATCAGCAGGTCTTTGTTGGCTTCTTCGCCGAAGAGCTTTTTAAAACCAAAATCAGTAAATGGGTTGATATAGCGTTCCACGGTGGTTGGGGCAGGTTCATTGCTCAAAGATACGCAAACCCCATTGGCCCGTAATGCTGGCCATTAGCGATGTCCCGCCCATCAATCACCCTATCTTTGCGGAGGAGATTACAGTCGAGTATCAACGTCGCTATTCCGATATTCATTGAGCGCATTTAAAAAATTAGCGGGCGACACGGCCCTGTACGGCATCAGCACCATTGTGGCGCGGTCGGTGAATTTTTTGCTGGCACCCATTCAGACGTATGCCTTCAAACAACCCGCCTCGCTGTCGTCGAACGTGACGCTCTATGCCTGGATCGGGGTCTTGCTCACCGTCTATACGCTGGGACTGGAAACGGCCTTTTTTCGGTTTGCTGCCCGAAATAAGGGAGCCGAAAATGAATTTGAGCGGGTACGTGTGTTTAATCGTACGCTGACTATCGTGAGTGCGGTGAGTGTGGTTGCTACGCTGCTGATTCTGCTCTTTGCCACACCCATCACTATTGCGCTGGGCTATCCCGGTCAGGAGCGGTTTATTAGCTGGACGGCTCTGCTGGTGGGCATTGACGCGATCATGGCCATTCCGTTTGCCAGGCTCCGGGTAGAGAACAAGGCGAAACAGTTTGTGGCGGCCAAAATTACCAATATCCTGCTCAACGTGGGGTTGAATGTGTTCTTTCTGATCGTTTGCAAAGGCATTGTAGAGGGTCAGTTTTTGCCTCAGCTACTGCCAGTGGCTCAGTTCCTCTACCGGCCGGAGATTGGAGCAGGCTACATTTTGCTGGCTAACCTGATTGCCAATGCGCTTTACTTCTTTATCCTTCGCGGGGCGTTTAGAGGCTTTAAACTCGCCTTTGAGTGGCCCGAAGCAAAAGCGCTGGTAGTCTACGCTTTCCCCATTATGCTCACGGGGCTGGCCGGCGTGCTCAACACACTCACCGACCGGCTCTTTCTGCGCGAATTTTTGCCCGACGGCTTTTACGCGGGCTTCTCGTCGGAAGATGCGCTGGGGATTTACGGGCAGTGTTTCAAGCTGTCAGTGTTCATTAGCCTGGCCATCCAATCGTTTAAGTTTGCTGCCGAACCCTTTTTCTTCGGGCAGGCGGGCGACAAAAACGCGCCTGATCTATTAGCCCGTGTGACGAAGTGGTTTATCATCGTCTGCGTGTTGCTTTGGGTAGCCGTGAGCCTGAATATGGACCTGGCAGGGTTGCTGCTGTCGAAAAAATACCGGACGGGGCTGGGCGTGGTGCCGCTGCTGATGCTGGGTAATCTGCTGCTGGGCATTTACTACAACATCTCGTTCTGGTTCAAACTATCAGACAAGACCAAGTTTGGCACGCTGATTACGGTGGTTGGGCTGGCAGTCACGTTTGGGCTGAACTGGCTATTGATTCCCCAAATAGGCTATATGGGCTGCGCCTGGGCCTTTTTGGCGTCTAGTTTTGTGATGATGGCGCTGTGCTACATCCTTGGGGAGCGGTATTACCCCGTACCTTATAACATACCCTCGGCCGTGGGCTACGTGGCAGGCGGCGGGCTGTTGATCTACCTTAATTCATTTATCCATATCAGCAACCTCTGGGTGGCCGTACCCTTCCATCTGGCCCTATTCGGGCTGTTTGTGGGCTGCGTCATCGCCATTGAATGGGATACGATAGGTGACGGGCTAAGGAGACTGAGAACACCGGCCAAACAAAAAAGCCCAACCTCGTAAGGTTGGGCGGCACGCATCTATTGGTTACGAGGCCGTAACAATGGCCCCGGAAGGCAACTCGTTAGAAAAGATTCTTGATGTCGATTTTGCGGTGCAGGTGTTCCTCGTCCTTAATGGGCAGGTTCACCAATACTTGACCATGGTCATGCACGGCTTCAATCTGGTCGGCGTCTACGAAGCCGGGGATATCCATCACTTTTAAAAACATGGGCACAGCCAGCCGTTGGCCTTCGGTGTTGCTATCCTGTACCAGCAATGTATAAAGCACTAATTTATTACCCTCGACCAGTACGTTAAACGCGTTGGCGCTTACGCCCGGTGCCGACAGTTTGATGACCAGACGATCTTCTTCCTGTGTGACTTTCATATCGGTCATGCTCGACCCACCGTATAGCGTGTTGAGCAAATCAATCTGTCCACCGGTTCCCTTAAACACATGATCCACAGCTCTCATAGTAGTGATTGTTTACTGTTCTACTACCTGTTAGTCAAATGCCGTGCCGAGCTAAAAAGAGCACGGTAAGGGTGCCATGCTGACAGTAAAAAGTGGCCTCACGAATCAGAATCGGCCCTTTTGGCGGTATGTAACCTAAATACCGGCCGCTTTGTCTGTGGCGTAAAATACGCAGTCGGGGAAGGATGGGAACAGTATCTTTGTAGTATGCATATTCGAATTGGCACCCGTAGCAGTCGGCTGGCACTCTGGCAAGCCGAGTACATACAGCAGTTGCTGGAAGGGGGTGGAGTAACGTCGGAACTGGTGCTGATCGAGACCAAAGGTGATCAGATTCTGGACCGCTCACTGTCGAAAATTGGCAGCAAAGGCATTTTCACGCAGGAACTGGAAGATCAACTCCGGTCGGGGCAGATTGATATCGCCGTGCACTCGGCCAAAGACTTACAGTCGAGCTTGCCACCCGACCTCGGCATCATTGCTTTCACCGAACGCGAACAGGTCAATGACGTACTTGTCAGCCGCGATAAATCGCTCTCGCTCACAAGCGGGCATCCCTTTGTGATTGGCACCTCGTCTACGCGGCGGGTGGCGATGCTGAAACATTATTGCCCGCACATTAAGGTGGTCGATATGCGTGGTAACCTGCAAACGCGCCTCCGTAAGCTTGACGAGGGCCATTGCGATGCGCTACTGTTGGCTTATGCAGGCGTTCACCGGATGCAGTACGACGACCTGATTGCCGAGTTTTTGCCTGTTGAGGACTTTACCCCCGCCGTAGGGCAGGGTAGCGTAGCCATTGAGGTAGCTGATACGCTATCTCTGGATAAGCTTGAAACCGTCCGTAAGCTGACCAACCACCAACCCACTGAAGCCTGCCTGAAAGCAGAGCGGGCTTTTTTGCGGCGGCTGGAAGGCGGTTGCAGCATTCCGGTTTTTGCCCTGGCAACTGGCACTGACGATGCAATTACACTTACCGGTGGACTTATCAATCTGGATGGTAACGACCTACTCCGCGAAACGTTTTCGGGTCCGCCCGCCCAGGCTGAACACCTCGGCAATGAACTCGCCGAAGCGATTCTGGCCCGCGGTGGCGACGTAATTTTACAAGCGATCCGGGCCGTACTATAACGTTGTTTGCCTGTATTCCATGACTATCCACATCGCCAAAACCGAAGCCGATCTGCGCCGCTGCCTGCCGGCGCTGCTGACGTTGCGCCCCTCACTGACGGCCGAAACGGCCCTGGTCAGGCTACAGGAACAACTGGCCAACGACCAGTTTAGCGTAGCGTTCGTTGATTTGGGCAACAGTGCCGATGCCCCCGCCGCGATTACCTACCGAATCATGACGATGCTGTTTAGCGGCAAAACCTGCTACATCGACGACCTCAGCACCCAGCCCGAAGCCCGCGGCAACGGTTATGCCGGTGCTTTGATTGACTTTGTCAAAGAGCAGGCCAAACAGGCCGGTTGCGTCACGCTCTCGCTCGATTCCGGCCATGGCCCCGAACGCAACGATGCCCACCGCCTGTACCTTAACAAGGGCTTCCGTATCAGCAGCCATCATTTTTCACAAACTATTTAGTGATTGAGCGAATGAGTAATTGAGTGAATAGTTCGCTCAATCACTCATTCACTCAATCACTCATTCACTTCATGACTCTCGCCAAAATCTCCTGGAGCAACCTGAAAGACAAGCCGTTGAGCAGTTTCCTGAGCGGACTGCTTATGACCCTCGGCATTGCCATTATCTCGCTGTTGTTGCTGCTTAACAAGCAGTTGCAGGACCAGTTTAGCCGCAATATCCGGGGTGTCGATATGGTGATTGGCGCCAAGGGTAGCCCACTGCAGTTGATTCTGTCGAGCATATACCAGATCGACTCGCCGGTGGGCAATATTCCGCTGGCCGAAGCACAGCGGCTTACGCGCAACCCCCTGATCAAATCGGCGATTCCGATGGCGATGGGCGACAGTTACCGGTCGTTTCGTATTGTGGGAACCAACCAGAAGTACCTCGATCAGTTTGGGGCAACTATGGCTCAGGGCAAACCATTTTCAGCTGATTTAGAGGTAGTTATTGGCCCGCGCGTGGCCGAAGTGACCGGTCTGAAAGTAGGTGATTCATTTGCCAGTCAGCATGGGTTCGATACTAATGGCGAAGAACACGGTAATAAAAAATATAGGGTGGTGGGATTGCTGGCACCCAGCAACAGCGTTTGCGACCAACTTATTCTCACCAACGTATCCAGTATCTGGGCTATCCATGAAAGCCACGACGATCATCACGACGAAACCACCACTGGTCCTGTTGGAATGCCAATGGTGGGGGCCATGGCCGGGCGTATGGCGGGCAGAGCACACAAAGCCGAACTGCACGATGACGACGAAGGCAACAACGAAGCTCCGGAAGAAGGCCCCGATGCCAACGCCGGCCCAGACGCTGGCCCGCAGATAACGGCGATGCTTGTCAAGTTTCGGAATCCGATGGGTATGATGCTCAAACGCGGCATCGACAACAGCCCCAAACTACAAGCCGCTCTGCCCGCTATTGAAGTAAATCGCCTGTTCGATTTGCTGGGTGTGGGTATTGAAACCCTGCGCGGACTGGCCCTGGCCATTATTCTGGTAGCGGGTATCAGCGTGTTTGTGTCGCTTTATAATTCGCTGAAAGAGCGCCGCTACGAAATGGCCCTGATGCTGTCTATGGGTGCCACACGGGCGCAGTTGTTTGGTATGTTGCTGTTGGAAGGGCTTGTACTGGCTCTGATCGGCTTCGTGGCAGGTTTGGCTTTGAGCCGTTTAGGTCTGTGGTTACTGTCGCAGTTTGTGGAAGGCAATTACCATTACAGTTTCAGCAGCCTCGCTATCCTGCCCGACGAATGGTATTTGCTCATCGTGGCCGTGGTCATTGGCCTGTTGGCAGCGGCATTACCTGCGCTTGGGGTATACCGCATGAATATTTCGCGGGTGCTCGCGGAGGAGTAACAGCTGTTTTGGTAAGTAGTTACCTGGGGTCTATATTGCCGACTACCTACCAAATCTACTTAGCTGTTTTATGAAGCAACTGGTCTACCTGCTGCTCTTTTTTGCCACCCCGCTTTTTGGCCAGGCACCCACCAATGGCCTCATCGCCTACTACCCGTTCAACGGCAATGCCAACGATGCCAGCGGCAATGGTAACAACGGCGTTGTGCAAACGGCCACCCTCACCACTGACCGGCTCGGCAACGCAAACAGCGCCTATCGTTTCTCGGATGGGGCAAAAATTATTGTTCCCAACAGTTCATCGCTGCAACTGACCAACAGCTTCACGTTTAGCGGCTGGATGAACCTGCGGTCGTTTGCCGGACGAGATGGCAATTCGGGTGCGCCGTCGCCCAATGGTACACACGTACTGTTCTCAAAAGACTGCGACCGCGACTGGCTCAACCTCTTGCTGGTTATTCAGTCAGCACCGCGTGGCTACCTGGCCGGTGGTACCTGGAAAGGGTCTCTGTCTTACTTCCTTAATGCCACTGGCGACACCTGGACGCACATCGCCATGTCGTACGACGGCACTTACATGAAGCTGTACATTAATGGGTTGCCTATTGCAGCCTCGGTTAGTCCCAATACCTTCACAGCAACGAACCAACGCGACTTATACATTGGCGGCATGGCCTGCTGGCCGTACTTTTTCAACGGTGACCTCGACGATTTTCGGTTCTACAACCGCGACCTGACCGACGACGAAGTAAAGGCCACGTTCATTGCCGAAAACGGCATTATCCAGTCGGTTAAAGCTGGTAGCTGGCTGGACGTTGCAACGTGGTCATGCAATTGCATACCCACAGCCGCCAATCCTGTTGTGGTGAAGCACATGGTGCAAATCCCAACGGCCGAAACAGGCGTAGCGTATACGATGAAGGAGGTCCTGGGTGGTCAGGTGGTCCTTGGGTCAACGGCTAAATTGCAACTAACTCGCCCGTAGCAGATCAAAATTCTACGTGGGTACGAACGCCGAATAGGTTCACCGGACCACGGTCACCGTTGTAACCAGGGTTGCCAACAAGTTGGTAATCAGCCGTAATAAAAAGCGTATGGGTAAGACGGGTCTTGTAAAACACCTCCAAAATCTGTTCCGGACGGTAGTTGGGCAATTTGCCGTCGCCGAGCATAAAGCCTGTGCCGCCCGCATTCAGGAAGGCTGCGTGGCCTGACGAAAGACCGTTCATAACCCCGGCCACCCCAATGGCATCTTCGGGACGCCCCCACCGGCTGCCGGCAATAAACGCACCCGCCGACACGCTCTGGTCAATCTCGGTGAAGGCCCAGGTGGCGGTTTTGCCATCGTTCCAGCTGGCACGGGCAAACAAACCGCTGTTTTGCGCAATGGGCTGTTCAAGGCTTAAACCAAATCCGTATTTAACCCCACCATAGCGTTCGCCATTGGAAATGTAGGGCCTTTGTGGATCGTTACTGCCATCCATTAGTTTCTGAATAGCATCGGTATAGGTAGGGGCTTTGGTTACGTTACGGAAGGCCAGAAAGCGCACCGTGCCAGGTTTTTTCAGCAGGTGATACCGGCTTTCTAACTCCATTGTAAGCCCGCCCGACTGCGCAATGTTCCAATCAAGAACATTACCGTTGGCCGTCTTGGGCATAAGGTTATAGGCCACCCGAAGTTCGTAGGCAGGGCGTACGTATTCCACAGCCAGCCCCCAGGTATAGCCGCGTGTGTTGGCGGGGTAATCCCAGGCACCGTAACTCATCAGCGACCAGTTCATGAACTGCGTCCTTGGGTCATGCGAGTAGGCGTTATTGTCGAATATGTCGGCTATTGAAAACTTGCCCGCCGTGATCACTACCCGCGAGTCGGGGCGTTGCTGCTTTACTTTATTCGCCTCAGAATCAATGTTTTCGGGCTTGGCGCCCGGCAGGGCAAATACCTGCTCAACGTAGAATCGCGCCACGTAAAGACCTGGTTTTGAGCTACCTATACGAAATGTTTCGCCGTTAGGGAAGCCTGCGATACCTACCGCCGGGTTGTACAGCGTCTCGTCGTACGGGTTTGTGGGGTCACGTCGGCCAACGCCGCGTCCACCGGCAATTTCGGGGTTGAGAAACAGGCTGCCCCCCTTCCAGAGCTTCCGGCCAATAAACAGCGTTGTTGTTACCGACAGTGTAGTGTCGGGCAAATCGCTAAGGGTATTGCGCCCCGAATACCCTGCGCCCTTGAAGCCCGTATGCCCCTGCACGATGGTGGTAAACTGGTAGTGCAGACTCCAGTTTTTCGACGAATCGAGGTAGTTATTGTTGTTATCTTTTTGGGCAAATGAGGGAATAATCAGCCCAATAAGGCCAAGTAGTGTAAGCAAAAATACCCTGTTGATGCGGGGACGAAGACAGGTCATAGTAAGCCGTTCAATGGAAAAAAGTAAAGGTCTACTATTTAAGCCAGTGTGACTTTAAGTACACGTTAAAACGGGGTTGAAAGCCGACATTAAAACTTTAAGGTTCGCTTAACAGGTGTTTAATAGGTGTTTAACGGGGTTGCAAGTAATTGCCCTGCGAAAGAAGATATACCCTGTGGGTTTTCTTGTTTCAGGCATCAGATACACCGACCGTTATGTCTTTTTTAATTAAGTATTGCCAGTTAACCAACAGGTGGCTGACAGCAGGAATACCTCTTGTCTTGCTGCTTTTGTCTGTCAGCTCTGGTGTTCAGGGTCAGCCCAAAGCACCCGAAGCCCCTACTACGCCCCCCACCAGTGATACGCTCCGCATTAGCCTGCCTGACCTGGAGCAACAGGTGCTGGCCCGCAATTATCAGTTGCTGGCTCAACGCTACCAGATCGACATTGCCGGGGCCAGCGTAATTCAGTCGGGGCTGCGGCCCAATCCTAACCTGTGGTTTCAGGGCCCTTTGTACAACCCTCAAACCAAGCGCGTATTGCCGTTTGGCTCACCCACACAGGCCGACATGCAGTCGGGGCAGTTCAACAGTGGGGCTTATGCCATCCAGCTTCAGCAGGTTATTCTGCTGGCGGGAAAGCGTAGCAAACTGGTAGCCCTGGCGGAAAGCAACCGCACCCTGGCTCAGATTGCTTTCCGCGACGTATTACGAACCTTACGTTTCCAGCTTTATTCGACCTACGCCAACCTGTATTTCGACATGCAGGCGCTGAGTCTCTTGCAGGCCGAACTCGCCCGGCAGCAACGGCTGGTGGAGTCGTATCGGATTGCACAGCAGACCGGTGGCGTGGCTCCCTATGAAGTGACCCGCCTCGACGTGGCAAACCGCGATCTACAGGCCAACATTGCCAACTATCTGGCGCAAATAGCCGATAGCCAGGCTACGTTGCGGGTGTTATTGCGACAACCAGCCAACACGTTTCTGATGCCTACCGACCTGCCCGTGGGTACCCCGGCCCTGCCAGCGGTAGCTACTGCCATTGATTCGGCACTGACCAACCGGCCCGACCTGGCGCTCTCGCAGGAGCAGATTACTAACGCGTCGCGGAGTTTGGCGCTGGAGAAAGCACGCCGTACCCCAGACCTGACCACGGGTTTGTATTTCGAGAAGTACAGCAACGCTTACAACAACTTCACGGGCTTTCAGGTAGCCATGGACCTGCCCGTGCGGAACCGGAATCAGGGCGCCATTCGGGCGGCCGAGCTGACGGCCAAAAGCGTGCAGGCAGGCGTAGAAAATCAGCAGACGATTGTGCAAAGTGACGTGCTCAACGCCTACGATAAACTCAACGCCTACTACAACCAGGTAAATACCCGACCAGCCGGCTACCTCGACCGGATTCAGAATATTTCGGTGGAGGCTACCAAAGCCTACAACGCCCGGGTGATCGGTCTGCTCGATTACCTCGATAAAATCCGTACCTATCAACAGGCCCGGCTCAACCACATCAACCTGCTCAATAACATCTTCCAGAGTCAGCAACAGCTTGACTATGTGACGAATACGAAATTTTTCTAATTAGTGAATGAGTGATTGAGCGAGTGTTTGGAATCGCTACGCGGCGCATTTATATAAAACGTATCGCATAGCGATTCCAAACACTCGCTCAACCACTCATTCGCTCATTCGCTCATTCACAAAGATGAAAACAATCCATCTAATCATACCCGCCCTGTTGCTATTGGCAGCTTGCGGCAAGAAAGACGAAAAAGCGGCGGAGGCGCCTACCTCGGCGGCTGATTCTACGGCCAGCTATCTCACCGATTCGGTACGGCGCATGAATCCGGAAAACGAACTGACGCTTAACGGTACTGTCACCTTCGACCAGGACAATGTGGTGCGGGTGTTTCCGCTGGTGAGTGGTAACGTCGAAAAGGCTACCGTCACGCTGGGCACGTTTGTAAAAAAAGGGCAGGACCTCGCCGTGATCCGGTCGGGCGACATCTCAAACTATGTCAATGATTATCAATCCGACAAGGCCGATCTGGAAGTGGCGCAGCAGGGATTAAAAAATACCGAGGCGCAGTTTAAGGCCGGCTTCGCTTCACAGACAGACATGCTGACGGCAAAAAACAACTTGAAAAAGGCGCAGGAAGAGTTGGGCAAATCGGCCAACGTACTGCGGGTATATGGCGGGGCCAACGCCGCCAATGGGCAGCCCTACTTCACGGTGAAAGCACCCATTGGCGGCTACATCGTGGAGAAGAACGTGAACACCGGGCAGGATCTGCGGGCGGATAACCAAAGCCCGCTTTACACCATCTCCAGTTTGCAGCGTATCTGGGTAATGGCCAATGTGTACGAGCAGGACATTCCGCAGATCAAACAGGGTGAATCTGTTGACGTTCAGATACTTGCCTACCCTGATCGTACTTTCCGCGGTCATATAGACAACGTGAGCAGTGTGCTTGATCAACAGGCGCGGGTGCTGAAAGTGCGGATTGTGCTTGATAATAAAGAGGGTCTGCTCAAGCCCGATATGTTTGCCACGATTCATGTACACGTAGGTAACAACGGTGGCGGTACGCAGGGTAATGCGCTGGCGGTGCCTCAGAAAGCCGTTGTCTTCGACCGTGACCACTATTATGTGGTGCTGCTGAAAGGCAAGGATAAGTACGAAGTGCGGGAGGTGAAAGTAGAGAAAAACACCACCCGGTATGCCTTCGTGGAAGGCGGTGGACTGAAACCCGGCGACACCGTTATTACAGAAGGTAGTTTGCTGTTATACAACGACTTAACGGACTAGTTTAATGAGCGAATGAGCGACGGTCCGGCGTTCCGGTGAGCGAATAGGCTTACGCCGGACCGTCACTCATTCGCTCATTCGCTAATCATTACTGATGAACAAATTCATTCGCAGCATTGTCACCTTTGCCTTGACGAACCGCTTTGCGGTATTCTTTGGCATACTGCTCATCATTGTGGGCGGGGTGGTTAGTTTTATGGATACGCCCGTCGAGACTTTTCCCGACGTAACCAATACCAACGCAATTATTATTACGCAGTGGCCGGGGCGGTCGGCAGAGGAGGTAGAGCGCTACGTGACCATTCCGCTGGAGACCGAACTGAACTCAGTACCCAAGAAAAGTACGCTTCGGTCGGTGTCACTCTTTGGGCTTTCGGTGGTTACCATGATCTTCGACGATGGGGTTGACAACTTCACGGCGCAGACTAACGTGGCCAACCGCATCGCCAACGTTGATCTGCCCGAAGGTGTGCAGGCTGAAATTCAGCCCCCCTACGGCCCTACGGGTGAGATTTACCGGTTTACACTGGAAAGCAAGACCAAAGACATCACTGAACTGAAGTCAATTCAGGACTGGGTGATTGAGCGGCAGATCAAATCAGTACCGGGCATTGCCGATGTGGTGAGCTTTGGCGGAAAGGTGAAAACCATTGAGGTGAGCCTGAACCCAATACTACTGGCCGACTATGGCTTTACAGCCGTTGATGTAGATCAGGCGATTCACGAGAGTAACGTCAACGTAGGGGGCGACGTGATCAAGCAGGGGAATCAGTCGCTGGTGGTGCGGGGCATTGGCCTGCTCACCAAGCCCGACGATGTGGCCGGTATCATCATCGACAACGTGAACGGCGCACCTATCCGCGTTCGTGACGTGGCTACTGTAAAGGAATCATTTCAGCCCCGGCTGGGTATTGTAGGCCGCGACAACCAAGACGATAAAGTAGAGTGCATTGTGGTGATGCGCAAGGGCGAAAACCCCGATCAGGTAATTCCCGCGCTGAAAGCCAAGATCGACGAGCTGAACAATTCGATTTTGCCCAAAGACGTCAAAATCAACACGTTCTATGACCGTACTACGCTCAACAACTACACCATACACACGGTGGGCGAGAACGTGTTTCTGGGCATTTTCCTGGTAACGGTCATTCTGCTGCTGTTCCTGGCCGACTGGCGCACCACGCTGACGGTGGCCATTGTGATTCCACTGGCCCTGCTGTTCGCCTTTATCTGCCTCAAGATCAGGGGTATGACGCTCAACCTGCTGAGTGTGGGCGCGCTGGACTTCGGTATCATCATTGACGGGGCGGTGATCATGGTGGAAGGCCTGTTTGTGGTGCTGGCCCACAAAGCCGAAACGCTGGGGATGATGCAGTTCAATAAGCGGGCTAAACTAAGCTGGATTGCCTCGGCAGCAACCGAGGTGGGCAAGTCGATTTTTACAGCTAAAGTGATCATTATCACGGCGCTACTACCCATTTTTGCCTTCCAGAAAGTAGAAGGTAAACTGTTTAGCCCGCTGGCCTGGACCATTGGTTTTGCCCTGTTGGGTGCCCTCATCGTGAGCCTTACGCTCATTCCGCTGCTATGCTCAATCCTATTGCGCAAGAACGTTCGTGAACGGCATAATCCGCTAGTGCAGTTCATCATCAACGGCTATACGCCCGCGCTCGACTGGGCCATCCGGAAGCCAAAATCCATCATCGGTATTGCACTGGTGGGCCTGGCTATTTCGGGCTATATCTTCGCCGCCCATGTGGGTTCCGAGTTTCTGCCAGGTCTGAACGAAGGATCCATTTACGTGCGGGCCTCTCTCCCCTACTCGGTCTCGCTGGACGAGAGCTACGCGTATACGCGGAAGTTTCGGGCCATTTTCAAGGAGTTCCCGGAGGTGCGGGGCGTGATTTCGCAAACGGGCCGCCCCAACGACGGTACCGACCCCACAGGTTTCTTCAACAATGAGTTCTTCGTGGACCTCTACCCGAAGGAAGATTGGAAACGGGGCCTGACAAAGGAAGAAATCATTGGGCAGATGCAGCAGAAGTTAGCCCGGTTCAAAGGGGTTTCGTTCGGTTTCTCGCAGCCCATCTCCGACAACGTAGAAGAAGCCGTGTCGGGTGTGAAGGGGTCTATGGCCATAAAAATCATTGGTACCGACCTGAACGTGCTGGACAAAGAAGCTACGCGGGTGCTAAACGTGATGAGGCACATCCGGGGCGTAGAAGACCTTGGCGTATTCCGTAACCTGGGTCAGCCCGAATTCCGCATCACCCTCGACCCGCAGAAGCTGGCGCTGTACAACGTGCCGACAGACGTGGCGCAGTCGGTGATTGAAACGGCCATTGGCGGCAAAACCGTGACGCAGTATTTTGAAGGCGAACGCAAGTACGACATCAAAGTGCGCTACGACGAGCGGTTTCGCTACTCGCCCGAAATGATTGAAAACCTGCTGGTGCCTACCCGCACGGGGGCCAAGATTCCGCTGAAAGAAATCTCAAACATCACCACGCAGTCGGGTCCAGCGTTTGTTTATCGGGAAAACAGTGCCCGATTCATTGCCATCAAATTTTCGGTGCGGGGTCGCGATCTGGGCGGCACCATTGCCGAAGCCCAAAAGACGGTAGGCGAGAAAATTAAGCTGCCCGAAGGCTACCGGATGCGGTGGGCGGGTGAATTTGAGAATCAGACCCGCGCTCAGAAAACGCTGCTGGTGGTGGTGCCCATCTCCATTACCGTTATCTTCCTGATCCTGCTGTTCACATTCGGCAGCGCGCTGGATGCCACCCTGATCATTCTGAACGTGCCGTTTGCGCTTATCGGTGGTTTTATGGCCCTGTGGCTCACTGGTATCAACTTTAGTATCTCGGCGGGGGTTGGTTTTATCTGTCTCTTCGGTGTATCGGTACTGAATGGGGTTATCCTGATCAACCGTTACAAAGAGAACCAAAAGCTGAAAATGGGTATTCTCGAATCCATCCGCGAGGGGTCTATCGCCCTGGTACGGCCCATTGTGATGACCGCCCTGATGGCATCGCTGGGTTTGTTGCCCGCGGCCCTGTCGACGGGCATTGGCTCAGAAACGCAGAAGCCCCTGGCCACGGTGATGATTGGCGGGTTCATTACCAGCACCATTCTGTCGCTGCTGATCTTGCCCGTTATCTATGGCCTCATCTACACCCGCCGTAGTCGCAACGAGCAGGTGAAACGAAAAGCAGCACAAGCAGTATAGAAGAGCATTGGATGCTGGATAATGAACGCTGGACTAATGGATTCCGGTGGCTAAATCCAGCATCCAACGGCTAACTTCCACATCTACAATAAGAAAAATAACCAATCTGACAGGCTTTTCCTGTTATTCGTTGACAATCATTCGCTCAGCATAACAATGGAAAACACAACCCCTGAGAACGAGCAGGCACCAAAGCAGAGATGGTCAGACCGTTTCGACCGTTTTGCGCTCTACATCACCCGCGTCACGGGTAGCTCAACAGCCTTTATACTAGCTATGGGTATTGTGCTCGTTTGGGCGGCTACCGGACCCATCTTTCATTATTCTGAAACCTGGCAACTGGTCATCAACACCGGTACCACCATCATCACGTTCCTGATGGTATTCGTCATTCAGAAAGCGCAGAACAAAGAGTCGCTGGCGGTACAACTAAAACTCAACGAGCTTATTTCGGCCACAAAAGGAGCCAGCAACCGACTCGTTTCGGTCGAAAACCTCTCGGAGCAGGAGCTACAGGTGCTTTGTGAACACTACAGCGCCATGGCCGAGTTGACCAAACAAGCCAGTGACCTGCTTAAGTCACACTCAGTGGAAGAGGCGATTCGCGATACGGAAGAAAAACTGAGCGATCAGACCGCGCGTGACAGCAGGGGATTGGTGAGGTCAGCAGAAGACATTTCTCACTGAGATCAAGAAAGACTTATGGCCTCTGGGATGGCTATCGTTTCAGCACCACGACAAACGTACTTCCCTCGCCCTCAACCGATTCCACACACATGGTACCGCCGTGGCCTTTGGTGACGATATCGTAGCTAAGGCTAAGGCCCAGTCCAGTCCCCTGCCCGCTGGGTTTGGTGGTGAAAAACGGCTGGAAAATCTTGTTCAATACCCCCGCCGGAATGCCCGTGCCGTTGTCTGTTACCCTGATTTCGATGTGTTCCGATGATCCCGGTTCCGACGATTCCGGTTCCGATGATCCCAGTCCGGTGGACTGGGCTGTTGATGTGGCCCCTTCAGGGCGGTTCGACGGTTCGGTAAAGGTGCGGGTGGTGACGGTGACGGTTGGTTCGTAATTTGTGGGTTGTCGTTTGGCACGTTCCGAAACGGCGTAAAATGCGTTGTTGAACAGGTTTAGCAGCACCCGGCCCATGTCCTGACTCACCACCGAAATAAGTGGAAGCGCGGTATCAAAATCAGTTATCAGTCTGACATTAAAGGCTTTATCTTTACCTCGCAGACCATGATAGCTCAGCCGTAGGTATTCGTCGGCCAGGGCATTGAGGTCGGTTGGTTCACGCTGCCCGGCACTACTGCGGGAGTGTTCGAGCATGCCGCGAACAATATTCGATGCCCGTTTTCCGTGGAAACTGATTTTGCTCAGATTCTGGGTGAGGTCAGTCAGGAGTTCAGTTTCCAGCCTGTCATCGCGGTCAGTCAGCGGCTTTGTTTTTTCTTCCTGCATTTCCTCCACCAGTTCGGTACTCACCTCGGTGAAGTTGTTGACGAAGTTGAGTGGGTTCTGGATTTCGTGGGCAATACCCGCCGTCAGTTCACCTAGCGAGGCCATTTTTTCGCGTTGTACCAGTTGTTGCTGGGTGGCCCTCAAATCGTTTAGCGATTGATTCAACTCAGCAGTACGGGCGGCAACCTGTTCTTCCAAAAAAGCTTTTTGTTGGTTCAGAATGGCCTCTTTTTCGGCAGAAAGCTGTTTCACCTCGGCCAGATTATGGGCCAGTTGTAGGTTGGTATGAGCGTTTTCGCGCGCCAGCAGCAGTGCCAGTGTGAGGGGAACGGTCAGGAAAAACAGGGCCATGAGTGTTTCGTTGATCGTGTCGAGGTGAGCAGCAAACACGCTCTGAAACAGGTAGTTGACCACCAGTTGGCTGGTCAGCATCACGATCAGACTGATCAGGCTTCCCATTACAATGTAGCCGTCGGCCGATTTGGCTTTGATGGCACTTACGCTCAAAAACATGCCCTGCGTCAGTAACAGCGTGATGCCAAAAGAGAAAACGTAGGCGTTGTATTCGAAGGCACTGTAGTTGCTCAGAACTACGTTGATGAGCATCAACGCCGCCGTCAGCCAGAACACCAGGCCTGGTCGACGTTGCAGGTAGAAGTAGTACGTAAGGAGCAGGCAACTGAGATAGAGTACAAATGCCAGCAGACTCAATAACCCCAGCCAGCTAATTGGCACGATCCCAGCGGTGTATTTAAGGGCGTTTTGGGCAATGAAATAGATCGCGCCAAACACCATGGTAAGACCAAATACCAGGCTGATCCGTTTCCGCCGATACACAAAATAAAAAGCATGGACCACCGCCAGCGACAGGAAAAAACCAGCGAGCCAGTACGCGCCCGCCACGTCCCAGAAGGTACGGAGTACGACGCGCCGGTTGCTGCCTTTCGTTGGCACAAACCGTATACCAAAGGCACCATTGACTTTATCGAGTCGGCTAGGTTCGTACCAGCGCACGGGCCGGTGCGCCAGCCGAACTGCCACTATATGCAGGCCGGGGCTTAGTGGAGGCAGCAGTTCAAAGTCGCCCTGCGGTGCGGTCATGGCTTCAATCACCTTGCCCGACGCGTCCATTTGTCCGTAGGCCCGCAACGGTTTTCCGTCTATGTACACCACCGAAGCACCTAGTTGCGCAATCCGAAAGGATATCGACTGCGCGGCCACTGCCGAATCAAGCAAAACAGGTAGTCTTAGCCAACCAATGTTCGTTTTTCTGAAATCAGGAAGTTGATCTGTTGTAGGGTAATTCGCTACGGTATCCCAGCGGCTGTCGTCCAGCGAAGGTGATGCCCATGCCAGATTATCACCTGCATGCCAGCGCCAGCCTTTTTCGAGCAGAACACCTTTCTGAGGCAAGCTGTCGATGCGCATGTCGGATTGTGCCGACGCGACAAAACCAAATAAGATGAGTACTATTACCGGGGCAAGTTTCATTTGGCTAAGTAAAGAAACTTGACGCTATAAGCCGCCTACCTCCGTCGCCTATCTCTACCCCTATCCTACCATACCGGGGTTTGTAATTAACCTGTATTGGCGTTCAGGCCTGAGGTGAAAACCCACAAAAAAGGCCTCCCGCGCTAACGCGGGAGGCCTTTTTAATAAAAACTGAAACCCAAATCAAACAGCCTCTGAGGTGATTTTGGCACCCAGGTATTCGCGGTTGAGGCGGGCAATGTGATCGAGTGAAATCGACTTGGGGCATTCTACCGAACAGGCACCCGTAAACGAACAGGCCCCGAATCCTTCAGCGTCCATTTGCGCTACCATCCGCTCGGCCCGAATGCTGGCTTCAGCCTGTCCCTGTGGCAACACAGCGAGGTGCGATACCTTGGCCGCCACAAACAACATAGCCGACGCGTTTTTGCAGGCCGCCACGCAGGCACCACAGCCGATGCACTGTGCCGCGTCCATGGCCTCATCGGCAATGGTGCGGGGAATCAGCGTCTCGTTGGCGTCGCGGGCCGAGCCGGTATTCACCGACACATAGCCACCCGATTGCACCACCCGATCAAACGCCGACCGGTCGACCATCAAATCTTTGATGACCGGAAAGGCCCGTGCCCGCCAGGGTTCCACAATGATGGTGTCACCGTCGGCAAAGCTCCGCATGTGCAGTTGGCAGGTGGTAGCCCCCGTTTGTGGTCCGTGCGCCCGCCCGTTGATGTACATTGAACACATGCCGCAGATACCCTCGCGACAGTCATGGTCGAATGCTACCGGCTCTTCACCTTTGTGCATCAACTCGTCGTTCAACACATCGAACATTTCCAGAAACGACATGTCGGGCGAGATATTATCCAGCTTATAATCAACGAGTTTGCCGGCCGCATTCCCGTTCTTTTGTCTCCAGACTTTGAGATTAATCTTCATTTTCGAAATGGATGCTGGACGTTATATACTGGACGTTGGACTATTGAACGAATCCAACATCCAATATCCAGTAGTCAACATCTAGTTTATTTATAGCTCCGTTGTGTCAGTTTCACGTTTTCGAACACGAGTTCTTCTTTGTGTAACACTTCGGGCTGGTTATCACCTTTGTATTCCCAGGCTGCCACGTAGGCAAAGTTGGCATCGTCGCGCAGGGCCTCACCGTCTTCGGTTTGGTACTCTTCGCGGAAGTGCCCGCCACATGACTCCTCACGCGCCAGTGCATCGTCGACCATCAGTTCACCCAGTTCGATGAAGTCGGCCACCCGACCAGCTTGCTCCAGGGCCTGATTCATCTCTTCGGCGTCACCTACCACGCGCATGTTGGTCCAGAATTCTTTTTTCAGATCCTGAATCATGCCCTTCGCTTTTTTCAACCCTTCCGCCGAACGCGACATGCCGCAGTAGTCCCACATGATGTGGCCCAGTTCGCGGTGAATCTCTTCCGGAGTGCGTTCGCCCTTCGCGCTCAGCAACCGGTCGACCATGTGCTTTACTTCTGCTTCAGCGGCCTTGAATGCGGGCGCTTCAACAGGCAGTTTGTCGGCATGACCAATGGTAGCCAGGTAGTCGCCCAGTGTATACGGCACAACAAAATAGCCGTCGGCCAGACCCTGCATCAGCGCCGAAGCACCCAAACGGTTGGCACCGTGGTCAGAGAAATTAGCCTCGCCCAAAGCATAAAGCCCTGGGATAGTGGTCATTAAGTTATAATCAACCCAGAGACCGCCCATCGTGTAATGCACAGCGGGGTAGATCATCATTGGCGTCTCGTACGGGTTGTCGTCGACAATCTTTTCGTACATCTCAAACAGGTTGCCATACTTCGCTTCAATCGTAGTACGACCGTCGCGCTTGATAGCATCGGCAAAATCGAGGTATACAGCCAGACCGGTGGCTGCCACGCCGCGCCCTTCGTCGCAAACGTATTTGGCATTCCGTGAGGCCACGTCGCGGGGCACCAAATTACCAAAAGCCGGGTAGCGACGCTCCAGGAAGTAGTCGCGGTCTTCTTCTTTCAGGTCGGTTGGCTTCAACTCTCCCTTCCGGATCTTCTCGGCATCTTCTTTGGTTTTGGGTGCCCAAACGCGCCCGTCGTTCCGCAGTGATTCCGACATCAGCGTCAGCTTCGACTGGTACTTACCTTTCACGGGAATACACGTGGGGTGAATCTGCGTGAAGCAAGGGTTAGCCATAAGGGCCCCTTTTTTGTGCGCCCGCCACGCCGCCGTCACGTTTGATCCCATGGCGTTGGTGCTCAAATAGAACACGTTGCCGTAACCGCCCGTACAAAGCAGCACCGCATGCGCTGAATGCGACTCGATCTTACCCGTTACCAGGTTACGCGTGATGATGCCGCGGGCTTTGCCGCCTTCCACCACCAGATCGAGCATTTCGGTGCGGGGAAACATCTTCACCTTACCGTTGGCAATCTGCCGGCTCAAAGCCGAATAAGCCCCCAGCAACAACTGCTGACCGGTTTGGCCCCGTGCGTAGAACGTGCGGCTTACCTGTGCGCCCCCGAAAGACCGGTTGGCCAGCAGACCGCCATACTCACGGGCAAATGGAACGCCCTGCGCCACGCACTGGTCGATGATGTTAACACTTACTTCGGCCAGGCGATATACGTTGCCTTCGCGGGCGCGGTAGTCGCCACCTTTGATGGTGTCATAGAACAGCCGGAAGACAGAGTCGCCGTCGTTCTGGTAGTTTTTGGCGGCGTTGATACCACCCTGGGCGGCAATACTGTGCGCCCGACGCGGGCTGTCCTGAAAGCAAAAAGCCTTCACAGTGTAGCCCAATTCGGCTAGTGAGGCAGCGGCCGATGCGCCCGCCAGACCCGTACCAACCACAATTACTTCATACTTCCGCTTGTTAGCCGGATTTACCAGCTTCAAGCCGAACTTGTGCCGTGCCCATTTCTCGGCTAACGGCCCTTCCGGAATTTTTGACTCTAAGTTCATAGACGCTCGTTGTTAGGAAAGCTACTTATCCGATGACACCTACGTGTTTAAGGAAAAAATAAACCGGCATGGCAGCGAAAAGGGCCGGAATCAGCATAGAAAAAACATATACTCCCAAAAATTCGATCAAAGGGGTGTACTTCTTATGGCGCAGACCCAACGTCTGGAAGCCACTCTTGAAGCCATGTACCATATGATAACCGAGGGCGCCCATGGCAATGACATAGAACAGCACATACCACCAGTTTGAGAACGCCTCCAGCACGATCTTATACAGGTCTTTGTACTCTTTACCATCATACTCAGCCATAGGGATGGGGCCGAAGTGCATCGTGTACCAGAACGTGCGCATGTGGATGACGATGAAGATAAGGAGCACCGTACCCAAAATACCCATGTTCCGCGACGACCAGGGGCTGTTGGCTTCGGGCCGTTGGTAAGCATACTTAACCGGGCGCGATGCCTGGTTGTGACGCGTAAGGATCAGAGCCATCAGCGCGTGAACAACAATAGACGTATAGAGCAGATACGACACCGTCATGATCACCGGGTTGTGGGTCATGAAGTAGCTGTATTCATTAAACGCCCGGCCACCGTCGGCTTTGAACAATTGCAGATTACCTGCCACGTGTACGATCAGGAATGTACACAAAAACAGGCCCGTCAGCGACATGATCACTTTTCGACCAAGCGAACTGGCTAACGTTTGGGTTACCCAAGACATAGGATATTAAGCAGATATACAGTTGAAAAACACCAATTAAGCCTGGTTAAACGCTGACGTTCAGCGTTGCCACGACCCCGCAAAAGTACAGGCCAATGGCTACGCAAACAAGGATAAAAACCCCGTTTTCCGGGCCATTTGCGGCATTGACTGCCACCAATTGGTCAACGATGTGTTTGCCTCATTTGTTCAGCTTTTCCGGGGAAGGATTAAACAATCCGGCAGTAAGCCAACCCGGCGTTTGGCGAACCTGCAGGCGCCCCTGAGAAGCCCAGAAAAGCTATCTTATATTTCTGACTACCAGTCTATTTTGATAGATAGGAATGGCTTGCAAAAGTCGCTGACGAAGCTTAACTTTACTCTGTTACATCAGTATACTAACAACACTAATGAACGCCGGTCTCCTTGGGGAATCTTACCGGCTTTTTCTGCGCTTATGGCTCGTACCAAATATCTTCCTGGTCAACTTCAGATTGATTTTCTGGCCAATTTCCGTCAGATGCTCGTTAGTCTCGGCAATGCCGAGAACCTGCCTCACAACGAGGCCCTCTTCGTGCGTATGACGGAGCAGTGGGAAAGCACCCGCGTGTTACCCGCCGACATACTCTTCCAGAAAAGCCCTGTGGAGGCTGTTGTATACCGTCTTCAGAAAGATGAGTTGTCGCAGGGACAAAGCCGGCTGCGTTTTCCTGCCGAACTGATTGCCGGTGAACTACGCGGCACCCCCGGCCTGACGGGTTTTTCGGCCAAATTCCGGGAGCAGGGCTGGATCATCCTCCCCGCCGAATTATCAGGCATGTACAAAAACCTGTTTCTAAACATCCTGGCGGCCTCCATCGGGCTGGAGCACCTATATGCCAACCGCCGTGAGTTGCTCGACGAAGCCGAGCGCGTGGCACTTGCCTCTCTCCTGCCTGAGGGTGAGATGAAGAAATTTTTCGGTATCAAACTATCACGTTTCCCCGACTCGTTCCGCAGCGAAGTGTCAACTTATTTCAACCTCCCCTTCGACTATGTGCTGAAGCGGGCGCAACACATGGGCGCGGTATCGGCCGAAGCCGTTGAAGAAGCAGCACAGCCCCGTACTGTGCGGCCTGGTTCGCTTCGCAAGCCTGTTAGTTCTCGGGCGGCCTAGTCTGGCGGTTAGCGTATTGAAAGGGATGTCTTTGCCCACAGCAAAGACATCCCTTTTTGTTTGTGGTGACAACGCAAAACAGTATGTATCAATGTCAATAGACTTACAACACTAAACTGTATACCGTGATGAAAAAGTGGCTCTTCGTTGTATCAATGGCCTTTTGCCTGATGGGTAATGGCTTATTTGCACAGGTAATTAAAGGCACTTATGCCATCAAGAATGTAAAGACTGGTCTGTTGCTTCGGCCCGAAGAAGCCCGCAAAGCCAATGGCACAGCCATTGTAGGCTATTCGCCCGTCAACTGGAAATGCATGACCTGGGATTTTCAGCATGTGGGGGGCGAAACGTATCAGCTAAAGAACCTTTTCACGGGCAAAACCCTGCAGCCCGTTGGCGGGGTCACAACAGAAGGTGCCAGGCTTGAACAGCAGCCGCTGGTGCCCTCGCAACTAACACAGGAGTACGATTTTCTGCCCGCCGGAGTTGGTAAATACCGTATTCGCCTCAAAGGCACCGATCTGTTTCTGACCCCGTCCAATACGTCGGGCGCGGTGAACGAAAGCATTGTGCTGGCAAAAAAGCACGACTCGCCCGATCAGCTCTGGACGATCTACGAGCAGGCACCTACCCAGTAAACCAGCCGGGTCGTTATTTTATCAGGAAGAATACAATGGCGTATCCAGCCTCAGCGGCCGAAGGGCTCTTTTGGGTAGCCACCCCCTGATCCGCTGTCCTTTTTTGTTGGTGTAAACCACGAAGACAAATCCATTTCGCTCGGCTAGCGGCGTCAGCACAACGCGTTTCCAGAGGTTAACGAGGGCTTGCCGGTCGCTGCGTTTATCGGGCCGTTGGTATAGATGGGTATAGATCGACGACAGCGTGTAGAGCCGTACCGGACTTCGGCGGGGTTTGGCAGACCGTACCGCCGGGTTACTCGCCGGCAACAGGGGTGCTCTTTTGGGCAGTTTTTCACCTGCCGATAAACCTGCCGACAAACCACTGACCGACAGTGGTTTGACAGGCACAGGGCCCTTTGCAACAGATGGGCTGTTCAAACGCCCGGTTGGTATTGGCACGGCGCGTGGCCCCGGCGTAGCGGGCTTTTTGGGCCCAAAATACCCGTTCGACTTTGGTAAAGGGGTTTCCTTTTCAGTCATTGTACGGTCAGTGGCGTTACTAGCTGCTGATGCAGACACACGGGTGGCACTAACGGCCCGATACGACATGTAGACCGTCCAGGTACCGAGGCAAAACAGCAGCAGGACAACCGCGATGAACGCCGACCGGGTCATGGTTACGGTTGGCTTTTGCGTCGACGGGGCGTGGCTGGTCAGTTCGTTCTCCAGTTCTATTACATCCGGGTCCGTCACGTCGCGCAGTTGTTGCTGTAAGGCAACGTTATCGCGTTTGCCTTCAAGCGCTACCAGGTAGATGATAACAGCCAGAGTTGCCGCACCTGTGACGGCAAACGTTACGGGTGCCCCAAACGTGTACCACAGCCACCCCGCCAGGGCATTAGCCCCCAGGGCACACAGACTGCCCAGCCCGGCGTAGGTGCCAATGGCCGTTGCAGTGTCTTTTGGGGCGCTGATGGTACTAATCCAGGCTTTGGCAATACCTTCCGTTGCCGCCGCATAGATGCCATACAAGCCCAGCAGGCCAATGAACAGGTAGAATTGGTTGGCCACTACCATGCCCTCGTATACGAGCGCAAACAAACCCAGGCCGACCAGCAGCGTTGGCTTTAAACCCAGCCGGTCGGCCATGCGCCCCACTGGATAGGCCATCACGGCATAAACCAGGTTGTAGAAAACGTACAGGCCGATAACGGCGCTGTCGGTCAGGCCAGACTCCTTTATTTTCAGCAACAGAAATACGTCCGACGAATTAAACAGCGCAAACGCCAGCAATCCACCCACCACGCGGCGGTATTCGGGCGGGCTTTCTTTCCAATAATGCAAAAACGAGAAAATGGAAGCTGGCTTTTGTTTCGCATTTACCTGATCAACAACCGATTGGCTGGTCATAACCTGCTCAGCCACCTGCTTCCTGTTTGGCTCGTTGAGCAAAAGCGTAAGCCCCACCGACACCAGCCCCGGCCCGAAGGCCAGTAGGAAAAGGGCCGTATACTGTCCGGGAAAGAAGTAGAGATAGATTAATGCTGCCACCGGGCCGAGTACTCCGCCCAGCGTATCCATAGACCGGTGAAAACCAAAGACCTGCCCCCGGGTCTGGCGGTCAGACTGGTCGGCCAGCAGGGCATCGCGGGCACCGGTACGTAATCCTTTACCGAGCCGGTCGAGGGTGCGGGCCGAAAATACCAGGCCTGGCAGCGGAAACAGGGCCATCATCGGTTTCGATAAGGCACTGAGCATATAGCCAAGCCGCACAAACGGCAACCGGCGACCCCATTGGTCAGACAACCGACCAAAATAGCCTTTGCTCAGCCCGGCCGTAGCTTCGGCTACGCCTTCAAGCAGGCCGATCAACGCCACCGAGAACCCAATGTGTTGCAGGTAAACCGGCATAATCGGGTACAGCATCTCACTAGCCAGATCGGCAAACAGACTCACCAACGAGAGCAGCCAGATAGCGCGGGTGATAATTTTGGTATTCATCAACACGATAAACGCCGGTATGCAGCAACAGCCACTCTTTACTTATCATAGGGTACTAGCCCGAGCGATTAATAAACCAACTATTTCTGCCAAATCGGGTAAACAATGCCCGTAACCGCTGTTTCTTTGACAGCGAACAGCAACAAACTGCTACTGACCATTTTTTTGATGATTTATTTTTCTCGTATACGCCTGAACGGTGTGGCTATCTGTGGTCTATTTTTCATGGTGGTCTGCTGTACCGCCAGCTACGTGCCCAGTGTAGGGCAAACGCAGCCTTTTGCCAAAGGGGCCGACATCAGCTGGCTGCCCCAAATGGAAGCCAGCGGCTACAAATTTTACAACAGCCAGGGTAAACAACAGGATTGTTTCCAGATTCTGAAAGACCACGGCATCAACGCTATCCGCCTCAGAACCTGGGTGAATCCCTCGCAGGACAACGCCAGCGGCCATTGCAGCAAAGACGAAACCGTGGTCATGGCCCAACGCGCCAAAAAATGGGGTATGGACGTCATGATCGATTTTCATTATAGCGATACCTGGGCTGACCCCGGCAAGCAGCAAAAACCCGCTGCCTGGGAAGGCCATCCTTTTCCGCAGTTGCTGACCGATGTGTATGCGTACACGTTTGAGGTGATGACGGCACTGAAAAAAGGGGGTATTACACCGAAGTGGGTACAGGTGGGCAACGAAACAGCCAGCGGTATGATCTATCCCGAAGGCAGCACGGCCAATTGGACTGGGTTGGCTCAACTCATCAACAAGGGATATGACGCCATTAAAGCCGTTAGTCCAACCTCAAAAGTGATCCTGCATGTTGACCAGGGCAACAATATTCCCCGATTCCGGGCCTGGTTCGACAGTGCACAGGTGCATAAGGCCCGCTACGACGTGATCGGGTTATCCTATTACCCCTACTGGCTCACGGGTAGCCCCGACTATACTCTGTCAATTGACGACTTGGGCAAAAACATGAATGACCTGGCTGCCCGCTACGGCAAAGAGGTGATGGTGGTGGAAGTGGGCGGTGAAGACACCAAGGTTCAAAACACCTATGATATGCTCGTGGCTGTGTTGCAACGCACAAAGGCTGTACCCAACGGCAAAGGCCTGGGGGTGTTCTACTGGGAACCCGAAGGTGCCCGCAGCTGGAGCCAATATAACCTCAGCGCCTGGGGTCCCGATGGTCGCCCAACCAAAGCCCTCGATGCCTTTTTGGTGCCCTAATGGATGCCGGACATTAGATAGCAGACACTACATGCGTTTACCCAACGTCCAATAGCACAATCAATCACACCCCTATGTTTATTCACCACGTACTATTTTACCTAAATGATGCAGGCAACGAAGCCGACAAAGCCAAGCTGCTGGAAGGGCTAACCATGCTGGCCGGGGTACCATCCATCAAGCAGTCGCACATTGGTACGCCCGCCGCCACCAATCGCGCTGTTATTGACCGCGACTACACCTATTCCTGGCTCTGCTTTTTTGATACCGCCGCCGATGAGGAGCTATACCAAAAGCACCCTATTCACGACGACTTCCGGAATGACTACGCGTATTTATGGGAAAAGGTCGTAATCTATGACGCGGTCGATGTCTAGCGGAGCAACGCTCCGCTTTGTAAATGATTTCACGCGAAACTATCCATACAGCGGAGCAACGCTCCGCTAGACATTTCCAAAACAGGCAATGCCAACTCAGTAAGTTGACATTGCCTGTTTTTTTTATAGCCCGGAATTGGCCAATTCCGGGATTCTGTTTCACCTCCGAAAGATTTTACGGCTTTTTTGATC
Organism: Fibrella rubiginis; assembly: GCF_017353185.1. Taxonomy (GTDB): domain Bacteria; phylum Bacteroidota; class Bacteroidia; order Cytophagales; family Spirosomataceae; genus Fibrella; species Fibrella rubiginis. Next base: position 148,498 of record NZ_JAFMYV010000008.1, read on the forward strand.
CCAACTAAGCAGGCCGTTTGGAAGGCTGAGCAAACGTATCCTTTATTTGTAAACCCTACTAAATCAATAGATTATAAGTACTAATAGTCTATCTAGAATAGGGACTAATCAAATGACGGGTGGATTGCTCAGCAGCGAATGAAAAACAACGTACTCATTATCACACTTTTGCTTCTGTTGGGAGGCGTTTTTTCGTCGGTCAGCGTCTTTGCGCAGGACGATCTGATTCTATTATCGGGCCGGGTAGATGACAGTGAAACCAAGCTACCACTACCCGGCGCAGGGGTGTTCATTAAAGGCACCGTGGCGGGTACAACCACCAATGATGCGGGCGAATTCACGCTGAAAACGCGGGTTAAATTTCCCATTACGCTCACCTTCCAGATTGTGGGCTATGCCGCCAAAGAGATTGTGCTGGAACGGCCCGGCGTGGCGGGAGCGGGTCAACCCATTGCGGTGTCGCTGAGTACCGAGGCCATTTTAGGCAAAGAAGTGGTCGTGACGGCCTCACGGATGGAAGAAGACATACTAAAGTCGCCGGTGGCGGTGGAGAAACTGAACCTACGGGTGCTAAAAGAAAGCCCCGCGCCCAGTTTCTACGATGCGCTGGAGAACGTGAAAGGCGTGCAGATGACCACTTCCAGCCTCACGTTTAAGGTGCCCAACACCCGCGGGTTCAACATCCCCAACAACTTCCGGTTCATGCAACTCGTAGACGGGGTTGATATGCAGGCGGCCACGCTGGGGGTGCCGCTGGGCAACGCCATTGGCCCCACCGAGCTTGACATTGAAAGCGTGGAAATCACACCGGGAGCGGCCTCGGCACTCTACGGCATGAACGCCATCAACGGTTTGGCCAACCTGCAAACCAAGTCGCCGTTTCAGTATCAGGGCGTGAGTTTGTACCAGAAAACGGGTGTCAACCATGTCGACGGGATAGACCGGAACCCGTCTATCCTAACCGAATCGGCGGTACGGATTGCCAGAGCGTTTAACAATAAGTGGGCGTTTAAGCTCAATTTCAGCTATTTACAAGGCACCGACTGGCTGGCCAACACCCAAACCGATCAGAACCCGCAGCCGCTGGCGTCGGCCAATCCGCGCTTTCCGGAGCTGTCAGGGGCCAACAACCCCGCCGCCGATTTGTGGAACCGCTACGGCGATGACCGCAGTTCACGGTCGGCCATTGCGATTCAGTATGGGGGTAAAACCGAGACGTTCAACGTAAGCCGGACGGGCTACCTGGAAAAGGACCTGGTGAACCCCCACGTGCGCAACCTGAAGGTCGACGGGAGCGTGCATTATCGGCTTACGGAGAAAATGGAACTGACCTACGGCTATCGGTATGGATTAATGGACGGCATTTTTCAGCGGGGCAACAAGATTCAACTCAACGGCGTGACGGTGCAAAACCACAAGCTTGAACTCCGCAGCCCCACGTTGCTGGCCCGCGCATACATGCTGAGCGAGAACACGGGCAATTCGTACAACCTGAATCCGCTGGCCTATAACCTGGACCTCAACAACGGCACCAACGCAGTTTGGGCGGGTAAATTTCAGGCTGCGCTACAGGCGCAGGTGAACAACGGCGTCGACCTTGCCACAGCCATGAACTGGGCGCGGGCCGTAGCCGATGCCGGGCGGGTGGAGCCGGGTACTGCCGCCTTTAATTCGCTGAAAAATACCATTATCGGCACCAACAACTGGGATATTGGTTCTGTTGTGCCGGGCGCACCAGCCACGGGCGGGGCGGCACTTTGGCAGCAAAGCCACACCTACCACGCTGACATACAATACAATTGGCGGCAGGTCAAATTTGCTGACGTGCTCGTGGGAGCTGACTTTCGGGAGTATGCCATCATACCCGACGGCAACAACTTCGTCGATTTCTCCAAACCGATTGACCAACGGTCTACACCGGGGGGCGCCAGTCAGTTGTACACCAAATACGGCGCATTTGTGTCGGCCACGAAGCTGCTGCTGGATGAGAAACTGAAGGTGTCGGCGTCGGTGCGGGTGGATAACAACCCGGAGTTTTCGCCCAAAGTGAACCCCCGTGTTGCTCTGGTGTATACCGCCGCCGAGAAGCATAACATCCGGTTTACGTACCAGAACGGCTACCGGTTTCCGGCCCTGTTCGAAGCACTGTCGTACGTGAACAACGCCGGGGTGCGGCGCGTGGGTGGACTGGCGCGGGTGAACGAGGGCCTCGGTTTCCTCGAAAACTCATACACCCTGGCCTCCCTCGATCTCTTCACCGCTGCCGTCAACACCGATGTAGCGGGGGGTACTTCGCGCAATGCGGCGGCCCTGAAAAACCGGGCTATTCTGAACGTTGCCAACTTAAATGCTATTGAACCTGAACACATTAACTCCTTTGAGGTAGGCTACAAAAGCGTACTGGCCAACAACCGGCTGGTGGTGGATGGTGAGGCGTACCTGAACCGCTACGACAAGTTTTTGGGGCAGGTAGACGTGGCCGTGCCTACCAGCGGTGCGGTTGGTACCGATGCCGCCGTACTCGATATGCTCACGCGGGCTAAGCAAACGCGGTACCGGGTGTATACCAACGCCAAAAACGTCTATACCAGCTACGGCGCTGCCTTGGGCCTGACCTACAACATCGTCGGAAAATTCGTGGCGTCGGGCAATGCCAATTACAACAATATCAGCCGAAACCCGTCGCCAGATGTATTCGTGACAGGCTTTAACACACCCAAATTTGTGACTAACCTTAGCTTCGGCAACCGTGAATTGCTGAAAAAAGCCAATGGCGCTACGGCAGGGTTTAACGTAGTATGGCGCTGGCAGGACAGTTTCCTCTGGCAAAGCCCCCTCGCCGACGGCGTTGTGCCCGCCTACCAGACCGTAGATGCGCAAATTACCATTCGTGTTCCCCGCCCCGCGCTGACCATCAAGACCGGCGCGGCCAACGTCTTCAACAACCGCTACATCCAGTACGCCGCCGGCCCAACCATCGGTGGGCTATATTACCTGGCGCTGACGTGGGACGTAACGCGGTTTTGAAGGCGTGAATAGTGAAGGAGTAGCTTCGCGCTACGTGCCCCTCGACAAGCTCAGGGTGACAGGATACTAGAACAATCATCTTGAGTTGATTCAAAGTTGTTGTCACCCTGAGCTTGTCGAGGGGCACGTAGCGCGAAGCTACTCCTTCACTATTCACCTGTTTTCACTCTTTAACCTTTGTTGCATCTTTACGGGAAATTTTAGCACCCATCGCTTATTTATGAAATTATTACGCTACCTCACTCTGCTACTGTTTCTCGTAACCACAGCAGCGCAAGCCCAGACCGTGACAATTACAGGTCGGGCAACGGACCAGAAAACGAACGAACCCCTTGCGGGCGTAACTATTTTGCTCCGTGGCACCAATTTGGGTGCTTCTACAGGTGCTGATGGCACGTTCTCGTTGAAAACAGATCGACAACCACCCCTTGTGCTTGTGGCTTCATTTGTGGGGTTTGCCCGGCAGGAAATCACCGTTACGGACCCAACTCAGCCACTGACCATTGCGTTGGCGGAAGATGCCGTGACGCTGACGGAAGACGTGGTCGTATCGGCCAGTCGGGTGCCGGAAGACATCAGGAAGGCAGCGGTGACGGTGGAAAAACTGGGTGCCCGGCAGTTTGCCAACTCGCCCGCCGCCAACCCGTTCGACGCCCTCCAAAACCTGAAAGGCGTGGATTTGCTCACGCAGAGCCTGACCTTTAAATCGGTGAACGTGCGCGGATTTGGCGCCAACAATAACAACCGCTTCGTGCAGCTTACCGACGGCATGGACAACCGGTCACCGGGCCTGGGCTTTGGTTTTGGTAGCGTGGCGGGCGTTTCTGACCTCGACATCGAAAGCATCGAGCTTATTCCCGGCGCGGCCTCGGCTCTGTACGGACCGGATGCGTTGCAGGGCCTGATGCTCACCACCAGCAAAAACCCGTTTGTGTATCAAGGACTTAGCGCACAGGTAAAAGTGGGCATGAACAACGTGGGCAAGACCAATTTCGGCCCGAAAGGCTACAGCGACCTGGCTATTCGTTACGCCAAAACGTTCGGCAGGTTTGCGTTTAAAGTCAATTTCCAGCGGCTGAGTGGCACCGATTTCATTGCCGACAATTACGACGACCGGTCGCATCGTGACCGTGCGGCCTTCCTGGTCGATCAGCCCAACCGCACGGTGAGCCTCGGCTACGTACCGAACAACAATCCGGCGACCAACCTGCAATATGACGGAGTGAACATTTACGGCGACGACTTCAACAACGGCGGCGCGTTTGACTACACCGCTACCAACACCACCAACGCCGCCCTCGTGGGGAAACGCGTGACCCGCACCGGCTATACCGAACTGGATTTGCTGGCTAACCAGGGTAAGATATTCAGCAACCGCGCCAACGTGTCGCTGCATTATAAACTGACGGACAAAATCGAAGCATCGGTAGGCTGGTATTACGGCGGGGGCAACTTCATCCGCACGGCTGGTTTCCGCGAATATTTTCCTGATTATCAGCGTAATCAGTTCCGGGCTGAGGTCAAGGGAGAGGACTTTTTTGTGCGGGCGTATTCCACCAGCCAAACCGCCGAGGGCTACAACTTGGGTAATCTGGCCCGCCGCCTATTGCAGATCGGTAAGCCCACCGCCACCTGGGCGAGTGATTTTGCCAAGGCCTATACCGGCGATATCCTCGCCGCCAAACAGGCTGCAGACGCGGGCATTTTCCTGCCCGGCAGCGCCGACTATACCCGCTACCGCGATGAATTAATCAACACGCCCAACAATGTGGCTATTCCCAGCGCGGCCACGGTGGCCAACGCCAAGGGCCTAAACGGGGTGCGGCTGCTCGACAATTCGTCGATGTACCATGCCGAGGGGATGTACAATTTCCGGAAACTGCTGCCAAAAGCTGTTGAGCTAATAACCGGGGCCAGTTTCCGACACTATAGCATGCTCACACAGGGTACCATTTTCCCGACGAAAAAAGACGGTAGTGAGTTTGCCTTCAATGAATACGGCTGGTATCTGCAGGGATCATTGAACCTAAAACTCGGCCTCAACGCCACGTTGAAACCTACGGCGGCAGTACGTTACGACAAAAACGAGTTCTTTAAAGGTGGCTTCACGCCGCGCGTATCAGGCGTACTGAGTGTGGGGCCGCACAACTTCCGGGCATCATGGCAGTCAGCGTTTCGGAACCCATCGCCCAACCAGCTCCTGTCGGATGGCAAAACCGGCGAAGTGGGCGGCTCACAGGCAGCACTGGAAGCTGCCAACCTGATTGCCAACCCCGCCTACACGCCTGCTTCTGTGGCAGCGTACCAGAAATCGGGCAACGCCACTGACCTCGTGAAGTACACACCCGACCCAGCAGCGTTCACGACCGAAAAGATCAAGACGTGGGAGGTTGGCTATAAAACGTTGATTAAGAACCGGTTGTATGTAGACGCGTTTTTGTACCGCAGCATCTACACCGATTTCATTGCCGCCCAAAACTACCTGCAACCCACGTCGGGAAATGTGGCTGACTTGAAAAACGCCAGCACGACCACGAGCTATCAGGTCAACTTTAACAACACCAACGAGATTTTCGTGAATGGCTGGGGGCTTGGTCTCGAATATGGCCTGGGTCGGGGCTTTACCGTCAGCGGTAACTACGCCCGGCAGGTGGGCCTGATCACCCGCCGCGACAACTTCGGCGTGATCCAGAACGACGCTTTCGGCAATCCCATCGTTGAGCGGAGGATGAGTGACCTTGATGTGGCGTTCCGTGGGCGTAACTTCTTTATTTCGCCCGAAAATCGGTATAATGTTAGCCTCGCCAACCCGCGCCTCACCAACCGCCTCGGTGCCAACATTACCTACCGCTGGACAGATCAGATGTGGGTAGAGCAGGGCACCACGGCGGGCGATATCCTGCTGCCCAGCTGGAGCACCGTCGATGCGCAGATCAGCTATAAACTGCCCGCGCTGAAAACACAGGCTAAGCTCGGTGCCACCAATCTGCTGAACCAATATTATGCCCAGGGCTACGGCCTTGCCCGCATTGGCGGTCTGTATTACCTGAGCCTGACGTTCGATGAGTTGTTTCGGTAAATAGGCAAAAGGGGAAGGGCCTGAACCCATCCCCTTTTGGTTATCTTTGAGTATTAACGAACGTAGCCATGCTGATCGCTATTGAGGGGACATACGAAAATGGGCACATAACGCTGGCAGAACAGCCGCCCTTGCATAAGAAAACGAAAGTTTTCGTGACGTTTTTCGAAGAAGAAAAAGAAGAAAAAGTCAAACGACAGGCAGGTTCACTAAAAGGCCAAATTCATGTGCCCGATGATTTTAATGAGCCATTAAACGATTTGAGAGACTACATGTAATTGCTGATGACATTACTTATAGATACTGAAATTCTGTTATGGTTTCAGGAAGACAGCTCGAAATTAGCACCGGAGAACAAGGCGTTGCTTGAAGATATGGCCAATACAGTCTGGGTCAGCCAGATTTCGCTAATCGAAGTAGCCATTAAGTTGAAAATAGGAAAACTTCCAGGTTTTTCCGTCAACGTTAGCTCCATTATAGCTCAGACGGAAGCAGATGGTTTTCGGATACTTCCGCTAAATAATAACCACATTTCGGCTTACGACCAGCTACCGCTTATTGCCGATCACCGCGATCCGTTCGACCGCCTTATTCTGGCTACAGCACTTCATGAGGGTTGGCCAGTAATGTCGTCAGATCATAAATTTTCCTGGTATCCCGGTCTGGTCAATGTGATCTGGTAGCCTATGCCTAACTACAAAGAATCTGTTATTTACCAGATTTACCCCCGCTCGTTTGCTGACTCAGACGGCGACGGTGTGGGTGATCTGCGAGGTATCATCAGCAAGCTCGATTACCTCGCCGATCTGGGGGTTGACGTGCTTTGGCTAAGCCCCATTTTTGAATCGCCTAACGCCGATAATGGCTACGATATTTCTGATTATGAAGCCATTATGCCCCAGTTCGGTACGATGGCTGACTTTGACGAACTGCTGGCGGGTGCTCATGAACGGGGCCTGAATCTGATTCTGGATCTGGTTGTCAATCACAGTTCCGACGAGCACCGCTGGTTTGTGGAAAGCCGGAAAAGCAAAGACAATCCATACCGGGATTATTATATCTGGCGGAAAGAGATCAACAACTGGCAGTCTTTTTTCTCTGGTCCGGCCTGGAAACTGGACGAGCAAACGGGCGAATACTACCTGCATCTGTTTGCCGAAAAACAGCCCGATCTGAATTGGGAAAACCCTCGGCTCCGCCAGGAAATCTACCAGATGATGCGTTTCTGGCTCGACAAAGGCGTTGATGGGTTTCGGATGGACGTGATCCCGTTTTTGTCGAAAGATCCCGATTTTCCAGATTACCCCGAAGGCCGTTTCGGCGATCTGACCATCCACGCCAATGGGCCGCGCATCCACGAATTCTTGCAGGAAATGCACCGGGAAGTGCTGACTCATTACACCACACATGACGGCAACCGGATCGCCGGACCGCCGGATCGCCGGACCGCCCTGATTACCATTGGGGAAGGGTTTGGCGTGTCGGCCTCTCAGGCAAATTTGTATGTGGGCGAAAACCGGCACGAACTGGGCATGATTTACCACTTTGATCATGCCGTGCCGCGCGAAGAACACCGCCTCATCCACCCTGCACCAGAGTTCACGCTGCCACAATTGAAAGCTATTTTCAGCAACTGGAACGCAGCACTGGAAACGCCTGAAGCTGAAGGAGATAACCAAACAGGTACGGGTTGGCAGAACGTGTATTTTGGCAACCACGACAATCCCCGTGTGCTAAGCCGGTTCGGTGATCCCGACCACTTTCACTACCAATCGGCTACGGCATTGGCTACGGTCCTGCTCACGCTGCGCGGTACGCCGGGCATCTATCAGGGCGACGAAATCGGGATGACCAACTGCCCGTTTACGAGCATCGATGAGTTTGACGATATTCAGGTGCGCAATGCCTGGCAGGTGCTCGTGGTGCCCAACCCCGATCTGGCCAACACGTTCCTGACTACGGCCAACCGCATTGCCCGCGACCATGCCCGCACGCCCATGCAGTGGAGCAATGCACCCGGCGCGGGTTTCACCACCGGCAAGCCCTGGCTGAAGATCAACCCCAACGCGTCTTATGTTAACGTAGCGGATCAACAAGCCGGCAATCAATCCGTTTTGGCCTATTACAAACGGCTGATTCACCTCCGAAAGCAAACGCCCGCCCTGCACCACGGCACCTACCGCGACCTGCTTCCTAACCACCCTGATCTTTGGGTTTTTTCGCGCGCGTGGAATGGAGCCGTATACGTTACGGTGGCTAATTTATCTGCCGAAGTCATCGCTTTCCCCGAAGCGATTTCAGGCACAACGGTGCTGGGTAACTACGGGGACTCTGCCAGTGGACCATTGCAGGCGTGGGAGGCAAGGGTGATCAAAACAGAACATGAATTTTCATGATCTTCATTTTAAATCATACGAATCATAAAAATCCGCGTTCCATCACTCACTCCACGGTCGTAATGGATTTCCAGAGCGTTTTGGCGGCCGATTGAAGAAAACCGGGACTTTCCGTTTTGATCTTGCCTTCGCTAAGCTCGATCTGATAACCGTCGGGGTCATTGACCAGCAGGATGGGCTTCCCCGACGGGCCATTTTGCCGGGAGACAGAAACATTGCGCTGCCGGAGTTGCTGTTCGGCTAGCCGTAACGAACTAACCATTAACGAAATAGAGGTATTTTCAGACTTGGCGCTATTGGTTTCGGAACGACCCTCAACCAGCCGGATTTGTTGCCCGCCGCCCACATCGAACCACGCCTGACTGGCGGCCAAAGCAGCCGGTACAGCCACTACGTTCAGGCCCAAAACGTTACTATAGAAGGGTAAGCTAGCAGTGAGATCTTTTACAGAAAGGGCCACATAATTGCACCGCACCACACCCAAACGTGTCTGTCCCTGCGTTACATGGGCCGAAACCTGTAGTATTGTGAAAATCAGCAGACCAGTGAATAGTTGTTTCATTCGTTAACCTTGTTGTTCACGAATTACGAGTTGCTTTGTCAATCCACCAAGCCGCTCGTCATTCTCACGCAGCATAAAGCGCACTTCATACCGCCCGTAATTTCTCTTTTACATGCTCAATACCATCACTCCCGTTCGTATTCGCACCGAAGACCGCGTGGCCGAAATTGCCTGGTTTTGCGACCTCTGCGGCGGCGACACCGAGTTTCTTGGTCAACTTGACCCCGCCCGCCGCAGTAATTTTCAGCACTGCCGTAACATCCTGCTAAATGCTGAACGTCAGGGCTTTAAAAATATATTGTTGCCTACGTCCTTCATTGTGGGGCAGGATCCGGTGGCCTTCGCCGCCGCCGTTGCCAGCCTTACCTCCGACATTAGTTTGCTGGTGGCGATTCGTACTGGCGAGGTGCACCCGCCCATGCTGGCCCGCGCCCTCAGCACCCTCGACCACCTGCTGAAAGGTCGGCTGACGATCAACATCATCAACTCCGACCTGCCCGGCTACAAAGAAGATGCGGGTCTGCGGTATGGGCGTTGCACCGAGACGATCCAAATTCTGAAACAAAGTTGGGCCGGGGGCGACCGCGTCGTGCACGACGGTCCGGTGTATGGCAAGTTCGATCTGCCCGCCGCGCCGGTGGCTCCCTACCAGCAAAATGGCGGTCCGCTGCTCTACTTCGGGGGCATTGCCGACGGGGCCAAAGAAGTATGTGCCCAACACTGCGACGTGTTTTTGATGTGGCCCGAAACCGAAGAAAGCCTTATGGCCACCATGCAGGACGTATCGGCGCGGGCAGAACGCCACGGACGGACGCTGGACTTTGGCTTGCGGGTACATGTGGTGGTTCGCGAGACTGAAGCACAAGCCCGCTCCTGGACCAGACGCATGATGTCGAGGTTTGATCAGCAGCAGGCCGAAGCCCTCAAGCACCGCGCTCAGGATAGTAAATCGCTGGGGGTAGTGCGGCAGGATGAGCTGCGCCAAACGGCTGATGATGAAGGCTTTGTAGAACCCATTCTCTGGACGGGCATTGGCCGCGCCCGGTCGGGGTGCGGGGCCGCGCTGGTAGGTACGCCCGATCAACTATTGGCGCAACTGAACCGTTACATGGACATGGGCATCCGGTCGTTTGTGTTGTCGGGCTACCCACTCATTGAGGAGTCCGATTATTTTGGTCGGTTGGTGTTGCCTCATTTACCCAACGTGCGCCTCGCCGATCTGCAAAATCGCCGCCCGAAAGAGACCCCCGAAACACCATTGACTTTTGGCAAATTGACGTATTAAGTTTATCTCTTTTAACGGTAATTAATATGAAGGTTTATTCGTTGCTGCTACTCATTCTTACTCTTTTAACAGGCTGCGATTCAAAGCCTAAAGAGACGGCTACATCAACTGTTGATACGTCATTCAATAACCTTGATAGCGCGCGCACTGCCCCAAAAATTACGAGCAGAAAAAAGCTTGATTATCAAGGGGTTTACAGAGGAACATTGCCTTGCGCTGGCTGCACGGGTATCAGACTAGAGGTTGATTTACGCAGCGATTCGACGTATCAGTTGACGACCACCTATCTGGGTAAAGGTGATGAAAAGCCGATCATAAAAAGGGGTACATTTTCCTGGAACAAGGCCGACTCATTGATTACGCTACAGGGCGTAACAGATCAGCCTAATAAGTACCTTGTTGGTAATAATACTATTTCGCAATTAGACATGGATGGTACCAGAGTGTTGGGACCATCGGCAAGGCGCTATATTTTGCGTAAATAACCGAGACCCAATCCACCTATATGCCCATAAAGTACGTCCGCACTGGCCTGTTTTTGCTCAGTTATTTGTTGGTCCTGTCCTGCTCTTCTCCCCCGCAGACCACGCAAAACACCCCACCTGACCCCGCCGCCGATAGTGTAGCCGACGGCCTGATTGTGTCAGACACTACCGTGACGGATGATGACACGCTGGAAACGCAGAAGAAGTAGCCTAAAGTAGTCCAGGGGCTAAACCCTGGACTACTTTAGGCTACTATGTGCCCCACAAACTGGGCTGTGTTGTCTAGTACGACCCCGCCGCGGCGGAAACCCAGCGCGCAGGCCTCACCGGCGAAGAATACCCCTGCCTGATAACGGTTCCCGGCAGCGTCCTGCGGAAAGTCAACGTACTGCTGGTATATTTTCGGGTAGTTGCCATAGTCTCCGTCTACGGTTTTGGTGGGTTGGCCGGCAGCGTCGAGCAGACGAATGTTGGCTCCCTCACGCCCAAACAACACTTTTTCGACGGACGGCTCACCCAATATTGATTTTGTCTCGGTGCGCAGTAGCAGGGGATGGTGCGGGTACAGTTCCCACAGGATGTGCAGGATCGCTTTCGACTGAAACAGCAGCGCGTAGGCCGGGTTGAGCACCACAGTTTTGCGCTGCTTCACCAGGCTTGTCAGAATTGTGGCTAGTTCAGGTTCGTCGTGGGCAATGTATTCCCAGGGTATGAGCTTGAACCAGAAATCGTAGCGGGTAAACTCACCATCAGCAAAGCAGTAGATACCCTCCTCTGCCGAAAACTCCACTTCATCCACATAAGCGAACGCTACTTCGAAACCGGCCTCGCGGGCGGCTTCGCCCAGCAGGGCCACGTTGGTGTCATCTTCGGGGGTGTCGCGCATAGCCGAGAATAAGATCGCCGGCGTGAGGTCGTCGTTCTGGCGTTTAATTTCGGCAAACTGACTCACCAGTGTTTCAAACAAGGCATTGAATTGCTGACTGTCATTCAGTCCGTTAGCCTTCAGGTGAGCGTACTGCACTACCGCAGTTTCGGGCAAACACGTAGCCGTGTCGGCGTTAAATTCGATCAATCTAATAGCCTGATTATCAACGCCACCGGCCAGATCAAAACGGCCATAGAGCAGGATATTCCGGTCATCGTCCCACGAATGGCGCACCAGGTCGATCAGGTTTTCAGGAATGCCCAGTTCGGCAAAGCGATTGTTGTCGATTACGTGCTGTCCGGCCTCCACCAGCATCTCAAACAGGGTGTTGGCCGCCTCCGCGTAGGCATCGGCTTCGGTAGGGGTGACTACCACAACTTCATTGGTCAGGTAAGGCAGGGTGTCGGTGCCCAGCATCCAGTCCCAGCCAAGATGACGGAGTTGTGGGTCAGGCAATTGGGGGAGGGAACGAAGAGTAAGCATAGGCATTTTTAGACTTAACACAGTGAACAACCTTTTTTCAAACCAATATGAGCCTCTCGAACCGCCGCCAGTTTATTGGCACTGCCACTGCCCTCGTCGGCGGTGCGGTGCTGAGCACCAATAAGCTATTTGGTGCCCCGGCCATTATCAGAAGCCTCGATAAGCCCAACTCGCGCATCAACGGCGTGCAGATTGGCACCATCACGTACTCGTTTCGCGACATGCCCGATCAGAGCGCAGACGCCACGCTCCAGTATGTGCTCGACAGCGGCATCAGCGCAATTGAGTTGATGGGCGGGCCAGCCGAGAGTTTTGCAGGTGCTCCCAAAAACCCCGTCGATATGCGGGTTGTGTTTCCGCTGATGCGCAAACGCCGCGAAAACCAGCCTCTGACCGACGACGAACAAAAGCAACTGGCCGACGCCGACGCCCAGACGAAAGCTTACCGGAGCGACCTGGTTAAATGGCGGCTGTCGGCCCCGATGAATAAATTTGAACAGCTGCGGAAGCAGTACAACAGCGCCGGCGTAACCATTTACGGCTTCAAACCCGATGCCTTTGGTGTGCAAAACAGCGACGCCGAGATCAATTACGGCATGGCAGCAGCGAAGATGCTGGGAGCCAACCAGGTAACGGTTGAACATCCTGGCAACGATGCCCACACGCTCAAGCTCGGACAAATGGCTCAAAAACATGGCATCCGGGTAGGCTATCATGGTCACGAGCAGCAAACGCCCACCTTCTGGGACACAGCCCTGGCTCAGTCGTCGGGCAACGCCATGAACCTCGATCTGGGTCATTACATTGCTGCCGGGCAACCCGATCCGCTGGGGCTGATCCGGCAAAAGCACGACCGCATTGCCAGTATGCACATTAAAGACCGGCAGGGACCAGCCAATGGCAAGGGCAATCTGCCCTGGGGTCAGGGCGATACCCCCCTGACAGAGGCGCTAAAGCTCATGCGCGACCAGAAATATACTTTCCCCGCCACCGTTGAACTGGAATACAAAGTGCCGGAAGGGTCTACATCCGTGGCCGAGGTAAAAAAGTGCGTAGACTATTGCCGTCACATTCTCGCCTAGGAATTAACCGCCAAAGCCCCGGCCAAAACCGCCACCACTTCGGCTACGGCCGAAAAAGCCGCTCCGGCCACCGCTGGGGCGGCTCGTAACCACGCGCGACGACCGGACAGATTCGCCCACGCCCTGAGCGCGGTTGTACAAACCCGTGTTGGCGTAAGCCCCTGAGCTATAGCGCTGTTCGTTGTAGCTGGGCGCACGGTTACGACCAATCATATAGCCCAAACCACCCCACAGCAGCGCGTTGGCGAGTCCATTGGAATGGTGCTGACCGTATTGATTGCAGTTGTTGAAATATTCGCGGGTAGAGGGGTCACTTTGCACCAGTTTGCGGGCTGCCTCTACTCCCAGCGTGTCGGTGTGACCATCTTTGTAATGAATGATAGCCCCTGACTGGCTGGGGTCGGCTTCTACCTCATCGGTGATCTTAAACTGACCAGGCGCCGTTTCGGTAATCACCGACCGAACCCCTTTTTTATACGTCACCACTTCTTCGGCGGGGCCACCGTCATAGTCACTGTCGTTGCGGCTTCCGCAACTTTGGAGCGCGGCAGTGCCACCCATCAACGCCAGCGTGAGGGTGGTGCCGAGGGTAATATCCTGAACCCGCCGAATGAGCGAGTGCTTACGAATGGAAGTCATAGTGCCAGTGGCGTAGGTTTACAAGGCTAAACGTCAGGTGCTAACGAGAGGTTGCAGGAATGGGATGAGCGGACTCTGCCAATGTTATTCGGATAGGGACAACGGCCAAATGGCCAGTACGAAATCTACGCTATTATTTCTCCACATAATACAATTTTTAAAGTGAGTTTGGCTAGGACACGGCAACACAATAGGCCATATGCTTCTATTTTTTGGCATTTAACGGTTAAATAGTCAACTTGCTTGACTTAGCTCTTCTTAGAATGGTACAACTTTACCATAGTAGTCAATGGGACTACCGGGCTGGGACCTGCCACATAACAAATACCGAAAAGTCGGTAGTAGCCAGTCAATTTTTCTTTTACATCTATGTGGATCGTTAGACTTGCGCTCGAAAAGAAATACACCATCGCGGTGATGGCCCTGTTGATCCTGCTTATGGGTGTAGTGGCTAGTTTGCAGATGCCTACCGACATCTTTCCGCGCATCAACATTCCGGTGGTGTCTGTACTCTGGGGCTATACCGGCCTGTCGACCAACGAGATGGAGAAGATGATTACCAACTTCTCGGAGACGTCGCTGATTAACAACGTGTCTGATATTCAACGCGTTGAATCACAAACATATAACGGCACGGCAGTTATCAAATTGTACTTCCAGCCCACCGTGCGGATAGAAGAAGCCCTGGCGCAGGTATCGGCTATATCGCAGACCATTCTGGTACGAATGCCGCCCGGTACCCAGCCGCCGCTGATTGTGCGTTACAACGCCACCGACGTGCCCGTATTGCAGCTTGGCCTGTCGTCTGATAGCCTTACCGAACCCCAGATTACCGACTACGCCGCCACCCGTATCAGGCCTCAAATTGCTACTGTGCCCGGCAGCCGCCTCTCACAACCGTTTGGCGGACGAACCCGGCAAATCATGGTTGACCTGGAGCCTGAGCAGTTGATTGCCCACGGCCTCACACCCGAAGACGTAACCAACGCCGTTTCGGCCCAAAACCTCACCCTGCCCAGCGGCGTACTGCGCCTCGATGAGCGCGAATACCCCGTCCGGCTCAATAGTAAACCCGATTTAATCAACACCCTCAACGACCTGCCCGTGAAGGTGGTAGGTGGCAGCGTAGTCCACATGCGCGACGTTGCCAACATCCACGACGGGTCGGCCGTGCAGTCGAACGTGGTGAAGCAGGATGGCAGCCGTGGGGTGCTGATGAGCATTGTGAAAACGGGCAACGCGTCGACAACAAGAGTGGTCGACGACATCAAAAACCGCGTTTTACCCACCATTCGGGCTTCTGCCCCGGCCGGTTTGCGCATTGTTGACCTATTCGACCAGTCGGTTTTTGTGCGGGCATCTATCAAAGGCGTAGTGCTGGAAGGCATTATTGCGGCTCTGCTCACGGCGGCCATGATCCTGCTTTTTTTAGGAAGCTGGCGCTCTACGCTCATTGTAGCCACGTCTATTCCGCTGTCTATTCTGGCGTCGCTCACTACGTTGTATCTGCTGGGCGAAACGCTCAATATCATGACTTTGGGTGGGTTAGCGCTGGCTATTGGTATACTGGTGGATGACGCCACAGTGACGATTGAAAACATCCATCGAAATGAAGAACTGGGCCTGCCTCTGCGCGAGGCCATTCTGGAAGGTGCCGCCCAAATTGCCACGCCCACGCTGGTAGCCACACTTACGATCTGCATTGTATTCGTGTCGGTGTTGTTTCTGGAGGGTCCGGCGCGGTTTCTGTTTGGCCCGCTGGCCATGGCCGTAGTATTCGCCATGATCGCCTCCTACATCCTCTCGCGGACGCTGGTACCCATGATGGCCGATTTGATGCTACGGGGAGAAAAGCACAGCCCCCCCGCCCCCGAAGGGGGGGCCTATACTGAATCTTCTGCCTTGGGGATTGGGGGGCTGTTCAACCGTGGGTTCGACCGGTTTCAGGCGGGTTACATGGGAGCACTGGTTTGGGTGTTAGGGCACCGGAAAACGGTGCTGGCCCTGTTTGTGGGCGTGGTGGGCTTTACGCTGGGGCTGATTCCCTTTGTAGGCCGCGACTTTTTCCCTCACGTCGACGCGGGGCAGATTAAGCTTCACATGCGCGGTCCGGCGGGAACGCGGCTGGAAGAAACCGAACGATTGGCGGCTGAAACAGAGGCGGTTATCCGCCAAACCATTCCCGAAAGCGATATTCAGTCCATCATCTCCAACGTAGGCTTAACAGCCGAGCGATATAATTTTATTTTTACCGACAATGCCGCGGCGGGGTCTGGAGACGCCGAACTACTGATTTCGCTCAAAGAAGATAAAGAACGCCCCACCGACGAATACGTGCGTGAACTGCGCAACCGCCTGCGTGAAGAGATGCCCGATGAGACATACTTCTTCCTGGCCGCCGACATTGTTAGTCAGATTCTGAATTTTGGGCTTACCTCACCCATCGACGTGCAGGTGAGCGGCTTCGACCGGGGAAATAACCTTAAAATCGCCCGCGACATGCAGCAGCGTGTGGCACAGATTCCCGGCGCAGTCGACGTACACCTGCATCAGGTACTCGATGCCCCCGAAATCTTCCTGGATGTTGACCGGGAGCGGGCCGGGCAGTTTGGCCTTACCGAGCAGCGCGTGGCTACCAACCTCAACATTTCGCTGAGCGGCACGGCGCAGGTGCGGCCCAACTTCTGGCCCGATCCGGTTACGGGCTTCCCCTACCTGATTGCCGTTCAAACGCCGCCCTACAAACTGGATACGTATGATAAGCTGCTCCGCACGCCCCTGATTGCCAATCAGCAGGCTACGCCCCAGCTGTTGAGTAACGTGGCTACGGTGAAACGCACCACTACGCCACAGATCATCAACCGGGTAAACACCCAGCCCACCTACGACGTTTATGCCGCTGTAGAGCATACCGATCTGGGATCGGTGGCCGCCGAGCTGAATAAGCTGGCGAAAGAGTACGAACCGCAACTGAAACCCGGCAACAAGATTGCCATACGGGGTCAGGTTGAGAGCATGGAGAGCGCCTTCACGCGGCTGGGCATTGGTATCATCTTCGCGGCGGTGCTGGTGTACCTGCTGATGGTGGTCAATTTCCAGTCGTTTCGGTATCCGTTTATCATCATCACGGCCCTGCCCGGTGCACTTTGCGGCATGGTCTGGATGTTGTTTCTGACGCATACCACGTTCAGTATTCCGTCGCTGATGGGGGCTATCATGAGCGTGGGGGTGGCCACGGCCAACAGCATTTTGCTCGTGAGTTTCGCCAAAGATCATTTGCCCGACGTACACGGCAACGCCTACGAAGCCGCCCTGGAGGCCGGACGGACGCGATTGCGGCCCATTTTGATGACCGCCATTGCCATGATCATTGGCATGCTGCCCATGTCGCTGGGGCTGGGTGAAGGTGGCGAGCAAAACGCCCCGCTGGGTCGCGCCGTCATTGGCGGACTGCTACTCGCCACGTTCACTACGCTGCTGTTTGTGCCCACGGTGTTTAGTTATCTGGTAAAACCTAATGAGCGATTGAATGAGTGATTGAGTGAATGTCTGGACCGTCATTTATTTATTCACTCAATCACTCATTCACCCAATCACGCACTAATTTATGATCTTCCACATCACCACCCGCGCCGATTGGCAAAAGCAGGCTAACGAAGCTGACTATGAGGCCGATAGCCTGGCAACCGAGGGGTTCATCCACCTCTCTACCGAAGCGCAGGTAGCCGGCGTACTGGAACGATATTACCAGGGTATACCTGATTTGTTGCTGCTGCACATCGATCCCAACAAGCTAACGCACGACCTGCGCTACGAAAGGGCCACGAATAATGAACACTTTCCCCACCTCTATGGCACGCTGAATAAAGACGCAGTGGTGAAGGTGGAAGACATTAGATAAGCCTATGAAACGATTCTTACTCTTTCTGATTCCGCTTGGCCTGGTGGCCCTGTTTGTGTTTGTGGGCGTGCTGCCGCGCATTCGTAATCAGCAGGAGCTTCGTGCCAATGCCAACGCCGAGCGCACCCGCGAGCTGATTGTTAACGCCATACCCCTCAGTCAGGGTGTCGATTCAACGGGCTTGACCTTGCCGGGGCAGATTCGACCTTTTCTGGAGACACCCATCCGCGCCCGGTCGCAGGGATTTGTGCGGAAACGCTATGGTGATATTGGCCAAACGGTACAGAAAGGGCAGTTATTGGTAGCCCTCGACGTACCCGAAATTGAACAGGACATCGCCCGCGCCCGCGCCGATTTGCAGCTAGCCAAAACCAACCTCAGCCGGGTCACGAGCGTAACGTTGCCGGGGGCAGTCTCCCGCCAGGATATCGACAACCGACAGGCGGCGGTCACGGTGGCCGAAGCCAACCTGCGACGTGTGCAGTCGGTGCGTGGTTTACAGGAAATCCGGGCTCCCTTCAGCGGTATCATTACCAGCCGGGGTGTGGAAGTTGGCGACCTTATTTCACCCACAAGCACCCAGCCTATGTACACCCTCGCGCAGCTTGACCGCCTCCGTGTACTCGTCGACGTGCCTCAGACGTATTACCAGCAAATCCAGATCGGTATGCCTGCCGTTGTGCGCATTACTGAACTAAAAAACCGGACCCTCAGGGGTACCGTAGTCCGCACGGCGGGGTCGCTGAGTAATGAGTCGCGGACGTTGCTCACAGAGGTGCTTATCCCCAATCCGGGGCGGGCCATACCATCGGGCTTGTTTGCCCAAGTCTCATTTTCGCCACGCGGAAAAAGCAATGGTCCCGTTTTATTACCTGCCAACGCCCTGAAAGTCACGGCCAAAGGCCCATTAGCCGCAGTACTGTCGTCTGATATGAAGGTGCATTTCCAACCCATTACGCTGGGCCGCGACTACGGTAACGTCATTGAAGTTACCACCGGCCTTACGGGCAGTGAGCGCGTGATTACGAACCCTAACGATAAACTGAAAGAGGGCATGAAAGTGCGCCTCCGCAGCCGTAAACCCACCCAGCCTACGCAGGTATAATGTTTAAGTCGTCTGTGTACAGTCGTCGGTCTTCAGTGGGCTTTGGCGTAACACCCCGTTAAAATGAAACAATTCTTCTTCCTGCTGCTTTCCTCCACAGCCCTGGCACAGGTGTCGCCGCCGGGTGGAGCCGTTACGCTGCAACCGGGCGCGGGTACGGTGCAGCCATCGGCTACGGGGCAGGTGCAGGCGGGCGTGAACCTCTCTCCTTCCGGGTCAACGGCGCAGCTTGCCAACAACACGGATTTGATTATTGACGGGCTGGCTCGTTTTGCCGACCCGCAACTCAACGAACTGATTCAGCTGGGTTTAGCGAATAGCCCTAACCTGAAAGCGGCCATTAGCCGAATCCAGGAGTCGCGGGGTCGGGTGCGGATTGCACAATCGTTTCTGCAGCCCTCTGTTCGGAGCAGTGCGCTGCTCAGCACGCAGAGCCTGTCTGAACATCGGCCCGTAGCCATACCCGTTACGACGGATAAACTGCCTCGTTTTCAACTTAATACGTTCCAGTTTTTGCCCGTCGATGCCAGCTGGGAGCTTGATCTATTCAAGCGCATCCGGGGTGGTATTGCGCTGGCGCAGATTCAGGCGCAGGCCTCCGAAGCTGACCTTCAGGCCTTTCGCCTCGCGCTGGCCGCCGATATTGCCCGGACGTACTACCTCATTCGGGGTAATGACTCAGAACAGGCGGTCTTTGCGCGAAACCTGTCGGCGCGGGATTCTACGCTGAGTATTGTCCGCGAACGCTTCCGGGTGGGTTTGGTGAGCCAGATCGACGTGCTCCGGGCCGAAACGGATCTGGCGCAGTTGCGCGTACAACTGGTTGGTCTACAGCGCGCCCGTACCGAACTGGTGAATGCGCTGGCACAACTGGTAGCTCAGGAGCCAGCTACGTTTACGCTCAACAGCAGTGCCTTGCCCACTACGCTGCCCGCTGTGCCTTACACCCAGATCCCACCCGAACTGGTTCGCCGACGACCCGATCTGGTTCAGGCCGAACGGGCCGTTCAAATCACGGATGCACAACTACTTGTACAACAGGCCAGTATTCAGCCGCGCGTCACGGTGGTGGGGTCGGGAGGCTTGCTGTCGGGGCAGATCGGCCCCTGGTTCACGCCCACGAGCGCCACGTATTTGCTGGGGGTGAATGCATCGGTGCCACTCTACGAAGGTCGCCGGAACCGCGAGACGGTATCCCTCTCGCGGCAGCAGACCGTCACGAGCCAGCAAGTCTATCAGCAGGTGGTACAGGTAGCGCAGCGCGAGGCCGAAACGGCCCTCGACAACCTCACCTATCTACGCCTTCAGCTCGACGCCCAAAATGGGGCTTTAGCGCTGGCCCGCCGCACCGAATTATACAACCGGGAGCTGTATGTCAAGGGATTAGCAACGTACCTGGAGGTGTTGGATGCCCAACGAACGGTGCTGGCAGCTGAGCAGCAGGTAGTGCAAATCAGAAGTCAGGAAGTGCAGTTTGTGGTGGCACTTATCCGCGCGCTGGGTGGCGATTTTTAAAGCCCTAACGGGGTGACTACCGCTTCTTGCGGTTCCTGGCGGGTTGGGCGTTTTCGCTGGCAACAAGCTCACGCTGAAGATACGCGGGAAGGTAAAAGCCCGTTAACCGGCGAATTTCAGCACCGCTGGCGTTGAGTACCAGCATGGTTGGGTAAGCACCAACCTTGTATTTTTCAACCAGGTCCATCCCCGAAAAATCGTCGATATTGACGCGGTAGGGCACAAACTTGTTGTTTACGTAATCGCCCAGAGCGCCGTCGGTAAAAGTCAGACGGTCGAGGCGGTGGCAGGGGGCGCACCATGTAGCCCAAAAATCGAGCAGCACCAGTTTGTTTTCTTTTTTGGCCTGCTTCAAAACCTCGTCAAACGTGCCGGTCTGAAATACCACGGCTGGCGGCAAGGTTACGGATTCGTTGACCGAAACGCTGTCGATAAGGGTTGTTTCAACGGTATCAGCTTCTGACGGACTGGTCTGTGCCTGGGCAGTCAGGGGCGATGAGGCAACCAGCAGAAGGACGAAAAGAAGCAAACGAAGCATAGCTAACTTGTTAATAGAGTGGGTTTTGCCTTGGTAATATACCAAAAAACGGAGCCAACATGGTCGGCCCCGTTTTTTGGTTACCCCGGCTGCCTGGGCAACCGTTTTTTACCAGCTACGTGTGTAGTGCGTTACGCTGGCGCGGGTTTTTAATATTGAACACCTAATGAACGCATGGTCTCCACGTTCATGTTGCCTTCGGGCAGCTTGTTGTCATGCTGGTATTTCAGCAGGGCAGCGCGCGTTTTGGGTCCGATGACATCATCGAGTGGGCCGGGATTGTACCCTTTGGCTTTCAGCGCGTTCTGGATAGCAATGATGGTCGACTTAGTCATTTTGCTGTCGCAGACTACCTCAACCCACTCGCCAACCACCTGCGCCTCAACCGTGGTGGTCGTTACTGAGCCGTACTGCGCCGGGATCTCAATCTCGCTGGTCGACGCCGGCGTTTTCACCACCGTGCGCGTAACGGCTTTGTACTCAGCCGGAATCTCAATCTCGCGGGTGGCAGGGGCTTCGGCCACAATTTGCCGGTTGATCGAAGCATACTGGGCAGGAATTTCAACCGTGCGGGTGCTGGCCGGGCTGGCTACCACCTGACGGGTGCGGGTGGCATACACAGCCGGAATGTCTTCTTCCTGGATAGACGGCGCACGAACCAACTCCTGACGTGTGTGGGTAGCGTAAACGGCGGGAATGTCAATTTCCTTCACTTCAGCAGGCGATACCAGCATAGTGCGCGAACGCGTAGCGTAAACAGCCGGAATCTCAATCTCACGTACGGAGCCTGGTGTGGCAATAACCTGCCGTTTCACGCTGGCATATTCGGCGGGGATGTCAAACTCCTTCACCTCTGCCTGACGAGCTACCACTTCTTTCTTGATTGTCTCATAAACGGCGGGGATAGCAATTTCCTTTACTTCGCTGGGGTGAACCAACACCTGCTTCGAGATCGTAGCATATTCTGCCGGCGATAGGCTGGGGCGCGTCATGCGGCTTACTCCCGTAGTGGGATCAACAGAGGCATCACCAACAAACACCTGCCTGGTCACGGTAGTGTATTGAGCAGGTACCTCATATTCACGCACTGTGGCAGGCCGCACCAGCGTCTGTTTGGTCATGGTTGTGTACTGCGCTGGAATAGTCTCTTCACGTACCGATGCAGGCACTTTCAGTACTTCTTTCTTCACAGTTTCATATTGGGCGGGCACCTCTACCAGGCAAAGAATCCGGCAATCGTCAGGGTTAGCAGAGAGGCAGTTAGGATCCGCTTTCCCTTTCTCATATTTGGTGTAAGCATCGCGCACCTTCACGCGCTCGGTTACAGTTTCGTAGACGGGCGGCACTGTGATCAGGCGTTTGCTGGCTTCTTTCACCAACACCTGCGTGGTCATGGTTTTGTATTCGGCGGGGATGATTTCGATGCGCTTGGTTGGCTCTTTCACCAGTACCTGTTCAGTCAGGGTTTTATATTTTCCCTCTAGTGGCGTGTACTGCGTGATGGCTTCTTTCACCAGAAAACGCTCTGTTACGGTCTTGTATTCAGCCGGGATCACCTCATACCGCTTGCTGGCATCTTTGGCTATTACGCGCTCAGTGGCTGCCTTGTAACTGCCCGGAATAATTTCTATTCGCTTACCGGCATCTTTAGCCACGTATTGCTCGGCTATCGTTTTGTAGGTAGGGTCAACTACTTCATACCGCTTGCTAGCCTCTTTGGCCACATATCGCTCGGTTTCGGTTTTGTACTGAGCCGGAATAACCTCCAGCCGCTTGCTGCCTTCTTTTACCAATACCTGCTCAGTAACAGTTTTGTATTCTCCCGGAATGATTACCTGCCGTTTCGACGCATCGCGAAGCAACACCTGCTCCTGCACAGTTTTGTATTGAGCCGGAATAACCTCCACCCGCGTACCACTCGCACGACTTACCAGTTGCTCCTGCACCGTCTTGTACTGGCCGGGTACCACTTCCAGCCGCTTGCCCGCATCTTTTACGGTTACCTGAGCCGTTTCCGTCTCGTATTGAGCCTGAGTTGCTTCGAGACGTTTACCGGCTTCCTTCAGCAATACCTGCTCTTTGTTGGTAATGAAGCGTATAGGTTTTAAACACTTTGCATAACACTTGCCCGGCAATGCGTTGGGAGGCAGTTCGGAAGGAGCCTGAGCAAGGGCAATACTTCCTGATAACATGCTGCTTATCAGCACTAAGTACGACTTTTTCATGTTTTTTTATGGGTTAACTACACACGCTGCAAATTAGACAACAGGCCTCTCAATAAGTTTCTTATACTTAGTAAAAAATCATTAAAAATTAGTTTGAGTATTTCTATTCAGACTCAGTTTATAGCCAGCGTATTGCTTGTGTCAAAGTGAAACCAGCTATCAACGGCTGATGGGTAAATCATATACCAGTGTCTCTTTCTTTGCCTGTATCACAACGTAGATAAGCAAGTGTATGACTACCAAGGAAACCAATCAGTTAGCAGCCGATCGTCGTCAGTTTCTGAAGACATCGGGATTACTCACCGGCAGTGCGTTGCTTGCCCAGCTCCCGCTGAGCCTCTCAGCCGCCCCCCGTTTTGGCGCGCACTCATCCGTAGATGATACAATTAAAGTAGCCCTCATTGGCTGCGGGGGCCGGGGGAGGGGTGCTGCCATGCAGGCCCTCAATACCAAGCAGAATATCAAGATTGTAGCCATTGCTGATGCGTTTCAGGACCGGGCCGATATAGCCTACAAGACGTTAACAAGCAGGCCGGATGCCGCCCAAAAAGTAGATTTGCCCAAAGAGCGTCAATTTGTTGGTCTGGATGCTTACAAGAAGGCTATCGCTCTGGCCGACGTAGTCATTCTGGCTACGCCACCGGGCTTCCGTCCGGGCCATTTTGAAGAAGCCGTTCAGCAGAACAAGCATATTTTCATGGAAAAACCGGTAGCTACCGATGCGCCGGGTATTCGGCGGGTGTTGGCGGCGGCCGAAGAGGCGAAGAAAAAGAAGCTAAACGTGGTAGTGGGCCTACAGCGGCATTACCAAAGTAATTACCGCGAAGCTATAAAGCGGATTCATGATGGCGCGATTGGCGACATCGTAGGCGGTAGTGTATACTGGATTAGTGGCGGCGTCTGGATGAACCCCCGCCAGCCTAACCAAACCGAGCTGGAATACCAGATGCGTAACTGGTACTACTTCAACTGGTTGTGCGGCGATCACATCACTGAGCAGCACGTTCATAATATTGACGTGGCCAACTGGGTGAAGCGCGGCTATCCCGTTTCAGCACAGGGCACCGGCGGGCGGCAGGTACGTACGGGCAAAGACTACGGCGAAATTTTCGACCACCACACCGTCGATTTTGTCTACGCAGACGGCACGACCATCAACAGCCAATGCCGCCACTACGAAGGAACCTATAGTAAGGTAGATGAGCAGTTTCTGGGCACAAAAGGCCGTATCGACTCCTTCAACGGCAACAAAACGATATTGAAAGCGTATAAAGGTCAGCAACCATTATATGCCCACGCAAGCGCTAAAACAGACATCGACCCCTACCAGGTTGAACACAACGAACTGTTTGATGCCATTGCCAAAGGTCAGTATAAATTTGCCGATGCCGAAAACGGCGCCAAAAGCACCATGACATCTATCATGGGGCGCATGGCGACCTATTCGGGCAACCTCATCAAATGGGACGATGCCATCAATTCTCAAATTAACCTCTTCCCCGATACCCTTGCCTGGGATGCCAAACCCAAGCTGCTGCCCAACGCGGATGGCTACTACCCCATCGCCGTGCCCGGCAAGACCGTAACGGTTTAAAGAGAGTTCAAAGTCTAAGGTCTAATGGGTAAAGTTAACTAACGCAAGGGGATGCCTGCGTCAGCCAACTTTATCCATTGGACCTTAGACTTTGAACTTATTTTTGCCCCCATGACCCCGCCTACCCCGTTACTGAAATTCCGCGCCGGTGCGTGGTTGCTGCTACTAGTGGCCATGATACCGGTACTTCTTTTTTATACCGTCATCTGGCAACAAGCCGTTAACGTACCCCTGCAAGATGACTACGACGCTCTTTTTGAACCAGTCATGGCCCTTAGCCATGGTCCCTATTCGCTGGCGCAAGTCTGGAAAGCCTATGCTGCTCAGGACGATGAACGACGCATTATCGTCGACCGGTTTGTGGCGCACATGCACTACCTGCTCACCGGGCATATCGATTTTCGCACCCAAATTCTGATCGGTTCGCTGGTATTGTTGGTGGTGCTGGCCGTGTTTATAGCCTGGTTCCGGCGTAGTAAACTGCCCTGGATATGGACATTGCCCATTCCGTTCGTGCTCTTCAACATGCAGTACTACGACGCCGTGCTTTGGTCAATGATTCCACTGCAGCATATTGGCGTGTATGTGTGGGCCTTGCTGGCCATCTGGTGGTTATCACGTGATACGAGCAGGTTGTTCTGGCTGGCTACGGTGGCGGCTATTATCTCGCTGTTTTCCGACGTTACGGGTGTACTAATTCTGCCGGTGGGGGCCTTGATGCTCATTGCCACTAAACGCTGGCAACGACTGGGTATCTGGCTGGTCATTATGGGCGGTCTGGTGGCGTTCTACATGCATGGCCTGGTGGTGCCCAGCTATCGCCCATCGCTGTCAGACAACCTGCACCATCCGCTCACCATTGCGGCGCTCTGGCTGGCCATGCAGGGTCTTTGGGCCGACGTACTTCCCCACGCGGGCTTGCCGGGCCGGTTGGTGCTTACTATCACACTGGGGTTGGTGGCCGTGGGAATTTGGAGCAGCAGTTTGTGGAACAGCGTTAGGACCTACGTATTTACAAGACAGCAACCAGAAGGACAAGAGCTGTTTTTGTACGGGGGGCTGCTGATGTTGCTGGGCACTTTCACCCTATTCGCCACCGGACGAGCACTAGAAGGGGTCGACGCCGCTTTTATTTCGCGCTACCGGGTATTGTATTTGCTTTGGTTTATACTGCTGTACCTATTGATTTTGAGCCGGTTAAACACTAAGCTAACTACCAACAGGCTGGTTAGTGGGGGAGTTGTGGCCCTAAGTTTACTGTATTGCCTGACCACTTATTTCCAGTATTGGAATGATCTTACCTTGTTTCGACATACGCTATTAACTGACCTCTATGGCTGGCGTTATAACCGGGTGTTGCCTTCTTCGCCCATCTATCTCGACCACCGCCCGGCCATCGACACGTTGTTTGAAAATGGTATGAAACGAGGCATTTTTAGGTACGAGAACCCTGATATAGATAGTCTGCGTACTGCTCTTGTGGTTGGTCAGGCCGAAGTGGTCGTTAATCAGTTGCCGACGTTTATTTCCATTACAGTTCCGCGCATACCCGGTGGCGAGGCTGCCGCTGTGCCTGATGCCGTTTTTATACTGTTGCGAACCAAAACCGGCGCGGTGCATATCTTTCCAACCAAAGCCACAACCTATTCACCCCTGATGGCGTTACGTCGGCAGCAGTATACCACATCACCTTATGCATCCATCCCGATTTTGCGGAAATACCTGCGCTCATCGGTCTACAATGTTGAGGTTGGGGTGTGGCGGGGGAAGGATAAAGTGCGCTACCAAACCCCGGCGGTAATCAGTTTCTAATTACCTTTGCACCAAAATTGACTCCACAAGCAACCAGCTATGAAACGCGTCGCTTACATGGGTTTGTTCGTGCTGGCCGGTCTCTCATTGGCCTCCTGCGACTACCAGAAGAATAACACTATCCGTCAGGAAGATTTTCGGCGGGATGATTTTCGTGCCGGTTATAAAGCAGGTGATCCTGAAGTATATGGCACTGGCAAAGACTCAGCCGCCGTGCAGTCGAAATATCAATACACCCCCCGTCCTGAATTGGACCAAAAAGTGCAGAAGATCCGGGAAAAGCTCTTTGGTAGTGGCACCATCGGCGAAGGCGCTTAATCTGTGCTTTGACCTCCCTGATATTCAAAGCGATGCAGACTGCATCGCTTTTTTGTTTGTTAGCAAGTGGTGCCAGCCGATATAACTTTTTTGCGTTACTTTGCCCCATTATTGGGTTGCCGAATTTGGATTTTTTGAATAGATAATCTGCCAGACAATACAGTTACGCTATGAAAGTTGCACTCGTTACAGGTTCAGCCGGTTTGATCGGAAGCGAATCAGTTGCCTTTTTTTCAGAAAAATTTGATCTCGTTGTCGGTATCGACAACAACATGCGGCAATACTTTTTCGGAGCCGATGGCTCAACCGAATGGAACCGCAACCGTCTGGAAGAAGCCTATTCAAACTACGCCCACCGCCCCGCCGATATTCGGGAAGTGAGCCAGCTGGAGCCGATTTTCAAGGAATTTGGAGCCGACATCAAGCTCATCATTCACGCTGCCGCTCAACCCTCACACGACTGGGCCGCCCGCGAGCCGTTTACCGATTTCACGGTCAACGCCAATGGTACACTGAATATGCTGGAAATGACCCGGCAGCACTGCCCGGAAGCCGTTTTCATCTTCACGTCGACCAACAAAGTATACGGTGATAACCCCAATTACCTGCCGTTGATCGAAACCGAAACGCGCTGGGAAATTGACAAGAATCACCCCTATTTCGAAAACGGCATCGATGAGCACATGAGCATCGACCACACCAAGCATTCGCTGTTTGGGGCATCGAAAGTGGCTGCCGACGTGCTGGTGCAGGAATATGGCCGGTATTTTGGCATGAAAACGGGGGTGTTCCGCGGTGGTTGCCTCACCGGGCCAAACCATTCGGGCGCGCAGTTGCACGGCTTCCTGAGCTACCTGATGAAGTGCGCCATTACGGGCAACCAGTATACTGTGTTTGGCTACAAAGGCAAGCAGGTCCGCGACAACATTCACAGCTATGACCTTGTAAATATGTTCTGGCACTACTACCAGAACCCCCGCGAAGGCGAAGTATACAACGCCGGGGGTGGTCGCTATGCTAACTGCTCGATGCTGGAAGGCATTGCCCTCTGCGAAGAAATTTCGGGCAATAAAATGAACTACACTTACTCAGAAACCAACCGTATTGGTGACCATATCTGGTACATTTCTGACCTGACCAAGTTCAAAGACCATTACCCCGATTGGAACTGGACGTATGATCTGAAACAAACGCTGGCCCAAATTCACGATAGCATGGTTGCCCGTTTGGCGGCAGCGCACTAAAAATGAGTTCAAGGCTCAATGTCTAAAGTCTAAGGTTAGCTGACACAAGTATTCGTGCATCAGTTAATCTTAGACTTTAGACATTGAACCTTGAACGGCAACCAAAATGCACACGGCTTCCTCAGTACTTGTTACGGGCTGCGCGGGGTTTATTGGCAGTCACCTCACCGAACAACTCCTTCAGCGTGGCTACCGCGTAATTGGCATTGATAACTTCGATCCATTTTACGACCGAACGCTTAAAGAAGAAAATCTATCGAATGTGTTGGGTCATGGTCAGTTTCACTTCATTGAAGCTGACATTCAGGGCCTTGACTGGCAATCGCAGGTAGTTGGTCCTGTTGATTCGGTCATCCATATAGCCGCCAAAGCGGGGGTTCGATCTTCTATTGAAGCACCCGCCGCTTATGTGCAGACCAACATTGTTGGCACCAACAACCTACTGGCCTGGATGCAAGGGCAGGGCGTTGGTAAGCTGGTATTTGCCTCATCATCATCGGTATACGGCAACAATCCGAAGGTGCCGTTCAGCGAAAATGATGCTGTTGAGCAACCCATCTCGCCCTATGCGTTTACGAAGCGGGCGGGCGAATTGCTGACGTATAATTACCACCACCTCTACCAGATGAGCGTGGTGAACCTGCGCTTTTTCACCGTTTTTGGTGAACGCCAACGGCCCGACCTGGCCATCAATAAATTTGTGCGCATGATTGCCGCCGACCAGCCCGTAACGATGTACGGCACCGGCGATACCTCCCGCGACTATACCTACGTGGGCGACATTGTGACGGGTATTCTGGCGGCGCATGACTACGTAGCGGCGCACCCCAACACCTACGAAATCATTAACCTGGGCAATAGCAGCCCCGTGAGCCTGCAGACGCTGGTTGATACGCTGTATGACCTGATGGGTAAAACGCCCAACATCGAGTACCTCCCCAAACAACCCGGCGACGTGGAGCGCACCTTTGCCGATGTGGCCAAAGCCACCCGTCTGCTTCAGTATCAACCCACCGTTTCTCTGCGCGAAGGATTGCGCCGGTTTATTGCCTGGCACGAAGCCAAGTCGCTATGAATCAGGTAGCTGCGCCCAAACCTATCCGCTATCCAGTTGGCTGGCTGTTGCTGGCGCTGGTGGTAAAGGGCGCGTTTTTTGCCTGGTATCTAAGCCGCGCTTATTACCACAACCTGGACGGTTTCTGGGGTCAAAGCAACGGCGATATGATGACTTATCTCGCGCCGATTGATTCTTTACTAGCCCATCAGGGGTTTAACACAGACTACCGGATGCCGGGCTACTCGGCAGTATATCTGGCGTTCCGACTATTCATGGGGCAGGTTCATGCCTGCAACGCCATGATCCTGCTTCAGCTGGTCATTTCAGCCTTTTCGGTATATGTACTCGGGCTGGTGGCGCAACGGCTTTTTCGGCATCGCCGGGCCTTTTACTGGGCCTATTTTATCTACCTCTTCAGCACCTTCGTCAGCGTATTCGATGCCTACATCCTGACCGAAAGTCTGGCGGCGGCCTCATCTATCTTTTTCCTGTATGCCCTGCTCTGTTTCGAAGCACAACCACGGCAGTGGGGCTGGCTACTGGGCGCGGGGTGCTGGCTGGCTTTCTCGGTGTTTCTAAAACCAGCTCATGCTGGCACACTGGCTATCCCGGTGGTTGTTTTTGGCTACCAATGGTTGCGTAAGAATCTGGCCTTTAGGCAGTTGTTGGTACGTTGTGCACTTGTACTATTGCCATTTATAGTGGCGGATTCAGCCTGGATGGTGCGCAATTACCGCACTTACCACGCGGTGATACCGCTGCTGAAAAGCCCTTGGTATCCCGAAAGTTATTGGCCCACCAACTACTTTCCGATGATTGCCTTTTGCGAGACCTATGGCGAAGATTACTCGTTCTGGTTTCCCAACGCAGGCATACGCTGGTTTTCGGGCTGGGGCGATAATAACTTCTTGCCCCCTATCCGCTGGTACGTCGATGAAAAACTGGGGCCGCCGCCCAGTTACGTGTATACCAGCCGCTTCAACCAGGATTCGATGCGCGTGATGCGGCAAACGTTTCTGGACATGGACTTGCTGCCTGCCTCCGACTCGCTGAAACGCCGTGCTATTCACGCCGACATTCGTCGGCAGCTGGTGGCTTATACGGCGTCGGTAAAGGCCGAAAAACCGGGAGTCTATTATGGCATTGCTCTGGCTCGCTACACGTTTGATTTTTTAAATGGTACGCGGGGCTATCATTTTCTTGATGATATGGTTCAAACCGCCTGGCCACGCTGGTTCTTAAGGGCTTACCACTGGCTGCTGGTGTTGTTACCGGGCGTGATTGGACTAATAGGCCTGTTGGTTGTGGGGCTACGCGGACGTTTGGTAAATAATGGCCTGATCCTTGTGCCACCCCTGATGGTGGGTTATGCCGTGGTCGTTTTTGCTTTGGCACTGCGCCACCCCGAAACCCGCTATTTGGCCCCTTTTTACCCGTTTTTAGTGTTAGGGGCTGTATCTTCGTTCTCTTTTCTGATGAATCGGCTGTCCCAAAACCAGCCCCACAACCGCCTGTCATGACCTACCTCTCCGTTGTTTTACCCATCTACAACGAGTCGAAAAGTATACCTATCCTGTTCGATGCCCTCGCTAAAGCCGTGGGGCAGTATGACTACGAAATCATTGCCATCAACGACGGCTCGAAGGACGATTCATATGCACAGCTTAAAAAGATCTGCGCCGTTGACCCCCGCGTGAAGGCCATTAACTTTCGGCGTAATTTCGGCCAAACGGCCGCCATCAACGCGGGTATCCAATACGCTTCTGGCGATGTTATCGTGTTGATCGACAGCGATTTGGAAAATGACCCAAACGACATTCCGAAGTTGCTGGGTAAACTCGACGAAGGGTTTGATGTGGTGAGCGGCTGGCGGCAAAACCGCTGGGAGAATGAACAGCTGACCCGGAAGCTGCCTTCACGCATGGCCAACGGACTCATCAGCTACATATCGGGCGTGTATCTGCATGATTACGGCTGCACGTTGAAAGCATACCGGCGCGACGTGATCAAAAATGTGTCGCTCTACGGACAAATGCACCGCTTCATTCCAGTCTATTGCGCCTGGCAGGGGGGCACCGTCACCGAAATGCCGGTGAGTTACCAGCCCCGGCAATTTGGCAAAAGCAACTACGGCATCTTCCGTACCTACAAAGTACTGCTGGACCTGGTGCTGATCAAATTTCTGGAAAAGTACATGCAACGGCCCATCCATTTCTTTGGCGGGGCGGGTATTCTGGCCTTTCTGGTCACGTTTGTAGCCACGATTTTGGCAGCCTATTTCAAACTGACGGGCCAGAAAGACCTGGTTGAAACGCCACTGCCCACCATTGCGTCGATGTTTTTTGTGGTAGGCATTCAACTGGTGCTCATGGGCGTTATGGCCGAAATTCTGATGCGTACGTATTACGAATCGCAGCACAAAATGCCGTATAGTGTAAAGGAAACAATGAATCTGTAGTGCTAAGAAACGAGAGATAAGAGGCAGGAGATAAGAAGTAAATCACGTCGATAGGCGTAGTCGTAGAACCAGTCTCTTGGCTCTTATATCTTGTCTCTTACCTCTACCATTAATCTATGTGTGGAATAGCAGGGTTTACGGGACGCGGTAGTGAGGATGACCTGCTTCGCATGATCAGGAAACTTCAACACCGGGGACCCGATTTTCAGGGAGGGGATCACACGCCCGGTGTGGGGCTTGGTCATGCCCGGCTGAGTATCATTGACCTTAGCTCCGGTGCCAATCAGCCGTTCTACACCGAGGATCGGCAGGTCGGGATGGTATTCAACGGTGAGATTTATAACTATCTGCCGCTGAAAGCCGAGCTTGCCAAAACAGGCCGCTACCACTTCAGAACCACGTCAGACACGGAAGTGCTCCTGTATCTGTATCAGGAACATGGTATCAAGTTGTTCGACAAAATCAACGGCATGTTTGCCTTTGCCATCCACGATTTTGAGCGGAAGCGGACGTTGCTGGCGCGGGATCGGATGGGTAAAAAACCCCTTTATTACGCTGTAGTGGCCCAAACGCTGATTTATGGCTCCGAGCCTAAGGCGCTACTGCAACATCCGCTGATTTCGAAAGAACTGGACCTCGACGCGCTGAACGCCTATCTCACGTTTGAGTATGTGCCTACGCCGTTCAGCATTTTCAAGGGCATCCGTAAGCTGGAACCGGGCCATTACCTGACGTTCGAAAACGGCGAAATAACGGACAATAAACCGTTCTGGACAATTGAGTTTAACCACCAGGACATTAGTTTTAACGACGCAAAAGATCAGTTCGATGCGCTGCTGAATGATGCCACGGCCGCCCGCCTCATTGCCGACGTGCCGCTGGGCATTTTTCTGAGCGGCGGGCTAGACAGCTCAGCCATAGCCTATTACGCGCAGAAAAACAGCACTGTTCCGCTGAAAACGTTCTCGATTGGCTTCAAGGAAAAGTCGTACGATGAGGCCGATTACGCCCGGCAGGTGGCCAAACACCTCGGTACAGATCACCACGAAAAAATCCTGACTGCGCAGGATTCGCTCGATCTGCTGCCCGCCATCACCGAAAAACTGGACGAACCGTTTGCCGATGCCTCCATCATTCCTACCTACCTGCTCTCGCAGTTTACTCGCGGACAGGTGACGGTGGCCCTGGGTGGCGACGGCTCTGATGAGCTGCTAGCGGGCTACCCTACGTTTCAGTCTGATTATGCGCGGCCTTACTTCGAGCGGTTGCCACGCGCAGTGCGGGCTATGGCGGGGCAGGCGGCCAACATGCTGCCCGTTAAGGACACTAACATCAGCTTCGATTTCAAGGTAAAGCAGTTTTTGAAGGGTTTCGAGCAAAGCCCGGCTTACACCCACACGCTTTGGCTGGGCAGTTTTTCGCCCAACCAGAAACAGGGCTTGCTAAGCCAGGCAGTACGCGATCAACTTACCGATCCTACGGGGTTATCCTTAATTGACAGGCACTTACGTAATTTGCCGGCCAACACGAGCGCCTTCGACCAGACGTCGTATATCTATTACCAGACGTATCTGCTCGACGATATTCTGACGAAAGTAGACCGGGCCAGTATGTACAACTCGTTGGAAGTGCGTGCGCCTTTTCTGGACTACCGGCTGGTGGAATTTATCAATACGCTACCCGATAATTTTAAGCGTAAGCGACTGACGGGCAAGTACATACTGAAGGAATTGATGCGCGGCAAACTGCCCTCAAACATCATTGACCGGCCTAAAAAAGGCTTTGGCATCCCGCTTTCGCACTGGTTGCGCCATGAACTGCGCGGCCTGTGCAATGACCTACTTTCTGAATCGTCGCTCAAACAGCATGGCCTTTTCGACCCGGCATTTGTGACGAAACTGAAGCAGGACCACTTCAACGGCAAACAAAACAACCGAAAACTGCTCTGGACACTGATGGTGTTTCAGCAGTGGTATAGGCAGTACGCACAATAAGAGTATGCAGTGGACTAAAAAAGGCCTCATCTACAAGCCCGACGGCTCGTTGCCGTTCAGCCAAACCCATGCGCAGGTGCCGTTTGGGTTTCCCATTTCTGAAGACAGGGTAAGGGTATATTTCGCTACCCGCGACGCAAAGGTGCAGTCGGCTACGTCGTTTGTCGAGTTAGACGCCAACGATCTTTCCAATGTGCTCTACGTGCATGACAGGCCCTGCATCACCCACGGTGCGGTCGGTATGTTCGACGAAACGGGCGCGATGCCGTCGTGGTTCTTGCGCGTTCCCGCCGAAGACGGTACGGACGAAATCTGGCTTTACTACACGGGCTGGAACAAAAGCGAAACCACGCATTACCGCCTCGGTATTGGTCTGGCTATCAGCCGCGATGGGGGCCTAACCTTCGAGCGGAAATTCACTGGGCCTTTGCTGGACCGCTATATTTTCGATCAGGTGTGGGTAGCGCAACCCTGTGTTATGCGCGAGGTTCAGCCCGATGGTACCGTCCGCTGGCGGATGTGGTATTTATCCTGTACCAAGATTGAGGTCATCAACGGCCACCCGGAACCCTTCTACGACGTTAAATACGCTGAGTCGGCCGATGGCATGCACTGGAACCGTACGGGGCAAGTATGTGTGGGTTACGACGAGTTCACCGACGCCATTGGCCGGCCTACGGTATTTAAAGACGGCGATAGGTACCGGATGTATTTCTCGTACCGCTCAGCCACCAATTACCGAACCGATGTGGAACGAAGCTACCGCATGGGGTGTGCTGAATCGGCCGATGGCATTACCTGGACACGGACAGACGAACAAACCGGTATTGAACGGTCAGCGGAAGGGTGGGATTCTCAGATGATGGACTATTGCCACATCTTCGACCATAAAGGTCAGTGGATCATGCTCTACAACGGCAATGGCTTCGGCGCGTCGGGTTTTGGTATGGCGGTTGAAGGCTAGCATTGTGGTTAAAGTTTGAGGGCCAACCCTGGCTGACGCATAGGTACTCTTGCGTCAGCCAGGGTTGGCCCTTAAACTTTAACCACAATGCTACTTTATTTTCCCTGTCCTGCTGAGAGCAGGTTGAAGAACTGATCCAGTTTGGGGGTCAGGATGATTTCGGTGCGGCGGTTTACGCGGCGACCTTCGGGGGTACCGTTGTCATCTTTAGGCACAAACTCCCCACGACCACCGGCGGTAAGACGAGCAGGGCTAACGCCGAATTTATTCTGCAACACCCGCGATACGGCCGTTGCCCGCAATACGCTCAAGTCCCAGTTATCCTTCAGGTTGGTCGACGAGAAAGGCACCGAATCGGTATGGCCTTCCACCAGAATATCAAGCTCGCTATGATCATTGACCACTTTGGCTACTTTTGCCAAAACGGCCTCAGCCTGCGGATTCACGTCAAACTTGCCTGAGTTGAAAAGCAGTTTATCAGAAATAGAGACGTATACCACACCTTTCTTCACCTCTACCTGCACGTCCTGATCGTTGATGTCGGCCAGCGAACGTTTCAGGTTCATCACCAGCGCCAGGTTTAGTGAGTCTTTGCTACGGATAGAACTGTTGATATTGTTCACGTAGCGGGTCTGCTCGTTGAGGGTCTCCAGAGATTTCTTGATGCTCTCGGCCCCCTGCTTACTCACTACCGACAGGTCCGACATGCGGTCGAGGAGGTTGTTGTTGGTCTTTTTCAGATAATCGATCTGGCTTTGAAGATCAGACATCTGATTGGCGCGGGTGGCTAAATCGGCGTCTTTACTTTTGATCGCTGCCTGAAGTTCTGCGGTCTTTTTGTCGCAGTTATTGAGGTCTGCAACCGTTTTTTCGTGCGCAGCCTGCAGGTTGATCAGATCCAACTTCCGTTTTTTGCTGGCAGCGCACGATGACATCAGGGCCAGGCCAGCGCAGAGAATCAATACATTTTTCATGTAACTTATTAAAGAGTTATTGTAGCACTGCTCACAGGCGGTTGACCTAAAATGGCGTTGATTCCAGCACTACGAATTTGAACTTATATACAAAACACTTTTTGCGCCATTTCTTCTTATTGACGAACTGTAAAATTAGAAGTATTCGTATATTGTTACCACCATGTTTGGACTATTCAAGCGCAAAAAGCCCACCGAAAGTGCTGCTGTGAGCAGCCCTCTCTACCAACTTCCCGCTCATCTGATCTCGCTGATTACCCCGGCCGAGTACAACCAGATTCTTCAGCTAACCATTGAGCAGCTCAGTTTGAAAGGTACCATTGAGGCCATACATGACGATGGAAGCCTTTCTATATTGTTTGCCGGACAACAGGGTGCCACCCTCTTTTTTCTGGACAACCTGCTACGCAAGTGCAAGGCCGCTGACCAAAGTGAGTGGGAAGCCATCGTGTTCAACCACGTGAAAATTCTGCCCATCAACAGCGCCGCTATAACGTATATCTACAAAGATTTTGAGTTTGCGGCGCCCCTGCTCAAAGTGCAGGTGAAACCCAAGGGCTTTGCCAAAGAAGTGATGCAGGACTGTGTGTACCGGCAGGATTTTCCCGACACCTACACGTTTTTGGTCATCGACTTTCAGGATGCCCTTCACTACGTGCGCAGTAACGAGGCCGAAGAATGGGAAAAACCTGTTGATCAACTCTTTGATGTAGCCCTGGCCAATATTGCCCGTGAAAAAACAGACGTCAGCGCCTACCTCCTGGCCGAACGTCTCCCATTTTTCACCCTCTTTCACAACGATTTTGCAGCTGCCTATGCCATTGAGCTAGACCAGAATATTGAAGAGGCCATTGGGGCGTTTGGCGCTGTTGTGAGCATTCCGGCCAAGGGCGTTGCCTTTGTACACCCCATTGAAACAGATACCGTTTTCGACTACATCGGCGCTTCGCATGAGTTGGTACAGTCATTCTACACTGACGAAATTTATACCGTCACAGACCGATACTATTGGTATTATCAGGGTCAGTATCAGCTTTTTCCGTATCGTGTAGAGGGTAACAAAGCCTATCTCTCCTACCCTGCCAAGCTTCGCAATTTGCTGGAAGAGTAGTTAGAAAAGGCTTCCCTGTACCACCTGTGGCTGCAAAACGGGCTCGCTTAACTGCAGACCGCAGTGCTCGTTGAGTTGCCGGATCCAGTAGCGGATCAGCTCCGGAGCAGTGTCGTTGTCGCCGCCGCCATGTACGAAGAGGTAAGCCGTTTGCAGGCCTTTATCAAACCATTTTTTCAGGCGCTGCACCCATTCATCCGTCCGGGTGTAGTCGGTGGGATGGCCTTCGTTGGCAATAAAGCGAAGGGTCAGCACGGGGCTGCTGAGGCCCATATGCAACACGTCGCGCCGACCAGCCACGTCGGTAATGACTGTGTGGCGGTGCAGGTTACGGAGTTTCTCCAGCGTTTGGCTCCAGGTAGCAGCCTTGAACCAGTCGGGGTGCCGAAACTCAACAGCCACGTCGAGGTCGTCGGGGAGGTGACTGAGGTAGCGTTCCAGCACAGGCCATTTGTTGGGTGCGAACAGGGGCGGCAGTTGCAGAAACGACATGCCCAGAAATTCTTCCAGCCCAAAAATGGCGTTTATGAACTCATTGGTAAGGTTTTCGGCTCCTTCCAGCAGCCGTTCGTGGCTGATGATCTGCGGAAATTTCGGGCAAAAATGAAACGGATGTCCTGCCCCCGCAGCTTCGTTTTTCCACTTCTCAATCATACCCGCCGTAGGGATCTGGTAGTGCGTCAGGTTCAGTTCAATTGTATTGAACTGCCGGACATAGTGGTGCAGAAAATCGCGCTCTTTGGCCGTGGCCGGATACACTTTTCCCACGTAATCTTTATTGGCCCAGACTGGCCCACCAATGTATACGTCGGGGCGTTTGTTGGGGGTCACGTCGGTCCATATACGGGCGTTGAAGGCGTGGCCGGGGGGCAACGAGAACGTGACGTTGTTGAGGTTAATTAGCTTGCCAAAATCCATGATGAAGTGCGCCGCAGAGTGCTATGCAGCTATAAGTCAAAAGCGGTTGGCATTGTTTTACCTACCTGCTTTCGGCTTTATCAGCTCATAGACGACCTCTACATCCAGGTCACGCCCCGCCATGACGGCGGGCAGCGTATAAGCAACGGGCACGTCGGGCATAACGCCGTGACCCTGGTCTTTTCCCTCAATACCAAGCACAATTTTGTAAAGTGGCAAACGCAGTTGAACTCCGGTTTCGGGCAGTGTCAGGTAGGGCGAGGTGAACGCGTTACAGCCAAATTCTCCGCCCCCGGTTTCACGGCCCACCACCGTCACACGGTCCGGGGCGTTGTGTTTGGCGAGCGACGCAAAGATGGCCGCCGCCGAAAACGTGCCACCGTTGGTCAGCACAAACACGCGTCCCTTAAAACCATTGCGCCGAACGGGCTTGATAATACCCGTCTCACCGGTGCGGCGAAATGTGCCTTCGGGGGTGCGGCGGGTAAAGAAGTTGCGCAGAAAAAACCGCCAGAATTTCCAGCCGAGGTATTGATTGAACGACACCTGCCGCACGGGTGCATCTACCTGTGTATAGGCCTGAAACGACTTGCCAACGAGGTACGACACCAGGTTGATACTTGCCCCTGAATTACCACCCAGGTTGCCCCTGACGTCGACAATAAGGTTTTTGATGCGTTTTTTTGCGGCCAGCGTGTGAAAACTTTGCTTGAAAAACCCTCGCTGCCCCCCGCCCGAAAAGGAGGTAATGGTCATGATTGCCGTGGTGGTGTCGCGGTCAGAGAAAACAAACGAACGCAGTTCATCGGGTTTGGTTTCGGTGGCGGGCTTGCGTTTGGGGCGGCTGGCAGGAATGGTGCGCTTATCGAGCGAATCGAGGCGGGGTTTGATGCGGTCGGGGCGGGTGCGGAAGCTAAGGGTTTGGGTGGCTCCGGTCGAATCGCGGAGGGTCAGTTCGTGGGCCACAGAATCGGCTCCGAACGCCAGCGTATAGTAGGAACCAAAACTGCCCGTATTAATGACAAATGGCTTAAATGTCTGGTTGTAGCCGTCAGACGAGATGTAGTTGTAGATCCGTTCCAGCACTGCCTGCGCCGGCCGGCCATTGATTCTTACGATCTCGTTACCCCGCCGCACGGTGGTGTCGGTACTGCGGTTTTCACGCACGTAGAGTTTATTGTTGAGCACGATGGCATCAACGGGAAACGGTTTCAGGGGATTGCGTTTCCTAAACCGCGTAAAGGCCTTCGATGCATAAAGGTCGGTATGGCCGCAGCCAATATGGTCGATGGCGGGTTCGATGGCACGGCGAAATTGCAGCTCGGTCATGGGCCGGTCGAGGCGGGCAGCGGCGGCATCGAACCAGCGGTTGATACTGTCGCGGGGGTAGTAGCGGTACAAACCGGGATGGGCTTCTTCGAGTGCTTTTCGAACCAGAGCAAAGTCATTACGCAGTTGATCTACCGAATAAACATGATTAAGCGGATTGGGCGGTGGGGGTGGCAGCGGTTGTGCCAGAAGGCCAACGTTGAGCAGCAGTAGTCCGGAAAGCCAGCAAAAAATACCGCGAAAAAAGAAGCTTGTCACAGAGATTGATGGTGTTTCGGGCCAAAGGTACGCCCTGCCTTTCAGACAACTAAACCAAAATATGATAGGCGGATTACCCGGTTCAACAGTCGAACAAATAGCCCCAACAAGGCGTTGTGAGGGCACAATAGCGTGTTTGGTTGTTTGTGGGTTTGTCTGTTATTTAACCGAACAAACACACAGAAAACTAAACACACAAACAACCAAAAAAATGGCACGTCCAACCCCGGAATTAATCGACGCTCTCCGTCGTACGGCCCGCAAAGTAGCCGACGGTGCCCCCTACCAATGGGGCCACATGGGGAGTTGCAATTGTGGTAATCTGGCTCAGGAACTGACCCGGATGACCAAAGACCAGATTCACCAGTATGCCATGCAGCGTTATGGCGACTGGAACGAACAGGTAGCTGACTACTGCGACACCAGCCAACTCCCGTTCGACGTGATTATTAACCAGATGCTCGGCGCGGGACTTTCGTTGGAAGACCTGAAACATTTAGAAAAGCTGGACGACCGCGAAGTGCTGCGCCGTTTCCCCATTGAAGCACGCTTTCTGAAACACAACCGCCGCGATGACGTAGTAGCCTATCTTAACGAGTGGGCTAATTTGCTGGAAGAGAAGCTATTGGAAAAGATTAAACTACCTGCTGAGCTATTCGATTTGCAAGTAGCTTAACAAGAAATTTTTGTAAGATTAAGCCCTGCTCGTGAGCTAATAGCTACATTGGCAGGGCTTTTTTCATGTGAATAACCAGTAATCGTATGCGACCTATCTGGATTGTACTGACCTTAATAGGTGTAGCCTTGCTGCTCGTCAGCTTTTTCATTCTGTCAATAACATTAAGCAAGCCAGCAAAAATGACGCTTACTGTGCCAGACAGCAATGAAGCTAGACCTGTCCTTAATGCGCAGACTACCTTGGTGGTGTATTTGGGCGATAAACAAACTTACTTACTTGACCGTGTAGCTCCTGAAACAGTCAACGCCAGTAAAGCCCTTTTGACGATGCCAACTGATTCACTTTCCCAAGCGATCAAACGCATAAGACAGCAGGCGGAACAAACCATTGGCAAAGACTCCCTTGTGCTCATTATCAAGCCGTTACCCACATCTTCTTACAAAAACATGGTCAATGCTCTTGACATCATGGCCGCGTTGAAAATCAAACGATATGCGCTCGTAGACGAGTTGACAGAAGGAGAAAAGGCGTTGATAAAGGAGAAGGGCATGTAAAATGGAGAATGGATAATGGAATTGCGCAATTCCATTATCCATTCTTCATTTTACAATGCCCTTCCTTCTCTCACACCAGCGTGGCAACCGCCTCCCGGATCCGGCCCACGGCTTCTACCAGTGCCTCATCAGCAGCGGCGGTGGAAATACGGATGCAGTTGGGGGCGCCAAAACCCGAACCCGCCACCGTGGCGACGTATTGGGTGTTGAGCAACCAGTTGGCGAAATCGTCGGAGTTATGGATCGTGGTGGTGCCGTCTGACTTGCCGTAGTAGGCACTGATGTCGGGGAAAGCGTAGAAGGCTCCCTGCGGTACGTTCACTTTGAAACCGGGAATTTCTTTCAGCATCTTTACCACCAGATCGCGGCGACGCTGATAGGCCTGTGCCATTTCTTTAGTTGGCTCCAGCGTGCCATTCAGCGCCGCTACAGCCGCTTTCTGGGCAATCGAGTTCGTGCCCGACGTTACCTGACCCTGTAGTTTCTCTACGCCGTCGGCAATCCATTTGGCCGCGCCGATGAAGCCAATGCGCCAGCCGGTCATGGCAAAACCCTTAGCCACACCATTTACGGTGATCACGCGGTCGGCGATTTCGGGCATGGAACCCATGCTGAAATGACCTTCGGGCGTGAAATTGATGTATTCGTAAATCTCGTCGGCCAGCACATGCACCTGTTCGTGACGGGCCACTACTTCACCAATAGCCCGGAGTTCGGCTTCGGTATACACCGACCCGGTCGGGTTGTTGGGTGAGGCAAACATGACCACTTTTGTTCGTTCGGTGATGGCGGCTTCAAACTGTTCGGGTGTGACTTTGAAGTCGTTGTCAAACGCCCCGTCGAGCACTACCGAGACGCCTTCGGCCAGCTTCACCATCTCGGAATAACTAACCCAGTAGGGTGAGAAAATAATGACTTCGTCGCCGGGGTTTACGAGCACCTGCAACACGTTGGCCAGTGAGTGTTTGGCCCCGGTTGAGACCACCACGTTTTCGGCTTTCCAGTTCAGGCCATTATCGCGGTTGAACTTGTCGGCAATGGCTTTGCGCAGGTCGGGATAGCCCGCTACGGGGCTGTAGCCGTGGAACCCATCGTCGATGGCTTTTTTGGCGGCTTCGCAAATGTGAGCAGGTGTTTTAAAATCGGGTTCACCCACGCTGAGGCTGATTACTTTATGACCCTGCGCGGCTAATTCGCGGGCCATTTTGGTCATACCCAACGTCGATGATTCTTCCAGAGCGTTGATCCGGTCGGCTAACAGGGTGGCGGTACTCGCTACGGCGGCAGACATACGTTTTGTCTTTTTATTGAAAATTTGGCAAGTATTCTAACGCAAAATTAGTGAAGTTCAAGTAATTACGCCCCGTTGTTACAATAATTTAATTACTTCGCTTTCATCCGGACAAGCCTCCAACAGTTGTTGGACGGTCTGTTTCAACACGGGGTGAACAAGGTCAGGCGCAATGTCGGCCAGGGGTTGAAGCGTGAATCGGCGAAGGTGTAGGTACGGGTGGGGAAGTGTAAGGGCAGGGGTATTCAGGATCAGGTCGTTGTAAAAAAGTAGATCGATGTCGATCACGCGGGCGCCCCAGCGTTCGGCCCGGACGCGGCCAAGGACCTGTTCAATAGCCTGTGTCTCAGCCAGCGCAACTCCGGGCGAAAGGGTCGTTTCGAGCAGCACTACCTGATTGAGGTAAGCCGGTTGGGCGGTCAGGCCCCAGGCGGCGGTTTCATAGATGGGGGACTCCTGGCCAATGGCACCTACGCGCTGTGCAAGCTGCTCACGGGCCTGCGCCAGCGTGTGGTGCCGGTTGCCCAGGTTAGCGCCAAGAAGCAGGTAAAGTTTACTGGTCATTGGTTAGTAGCATAACTACATCTACCGCTCTATATACCGCGGACTGAGGCTGGAAACGGTGTTTTTACCCAACAATCCCGTCTTGCGAAGTCCCACATACATGCCTATGCTGGTGGGCAGCAATTCCCCAAGGTCTACACCCAGCGACCCGCTAAGTTGCGCTCCACCAAACAGGTTGGTTGGCACTGAAGCGGTCAATAATCCAGAAAACTGACCCGGCTGCGTTGGAAAGGGAGTTCCGTACGTACCCAAATTCCTACTGAACGACAGTTTGGACGTAACCTCGACGCGGTTGTGCAACAGGCCTGCAAGCCCCATATGCAACACGCTCACCCGGTTGTTGACGATACCGATAGGATGGGGAAGCGAGGGCCGTGTTTCACCCTGTGGGGTCAAAAACGGAGTACCAATGGTACGCCTGACATACTGCCAGCCGTCGATAAACTGGCCGTGGTTGAAGTAATTGTCGCGCCCCCGCTGTTCGGGATCATCAATCACAAAAGCATCGCCGCCCTGACTTTCGGTGTACAAGTATTCGGCGGTGATCTGACGCAGAAAAAAGGTTTCTCCGGCAGGCTGACGGCGGTTTTTAAGGCGCAGGCCGGTTAGCCCATCGGCCAGATTGGTACCATAGAATAGCGACCCATCATCATATATGAACTGCCGATAGGCCATCAGGTTCCAGTTAGTCAGGTCAACGTCGGCAGCAAAATCGAGAGAGCCGAGGTGGTTGCCGATGCGGTTATCTTCAAACGAGGTCACGTTGGGATCGTTGCGGTCACCTTGCCCCCGTGAACCCAGCACAATAGCCCGGTAGTACCGAAAGTCGGAAGGCAAAGTGCCATTGACCGACAGGTTGGGGTTGAGCACGCCCGGTGGTGCTTTCCCGGCCCATACTACCTGATGGTTGAACCCGCCATAGAGCCTGAACCGCCAGGTAGGTTTGCCCAGCCGGGCGTAGGCGTACTTCTGATGCAGGTAGGACCCCGTCACGATGCGATCACTGTTCTCGAACCAGCCATGACTGTAAGCCCCCATCACCGAGAGTACGCCTTTAGTGAAGGGTACCGCCGTAAATACCGGAATAGCAAGCTGAATTTTCGGAATTGGCAGCGCATTGCCCGACCAGACGTAAGCACCCGTTGTGAGCAAGGTGTCGACCAACCCAACGATTTCGCGCCGCCGACCCACATACAGTTCAAACGCCCCCAACCGGCCCTTTACGTATGCTTCGGGCAGGATCAGTTGGTTGGTAACACCTGCATTGATAACCCCGTCGAAG
The DNA here is from genome assembly GCF_017353185.1 of Fibrella rubiginis. Taxonomy (GTDB): domain Bacteria; phylum Bacteroidota; class Bacteroidia; order Cytophagales; family Spirosomataceae; genus Fibrella; species Fibrella rubiginis. The sequence continues at coordinate 192,149 of NZ_JAFMYV010000008.1, forward strand.
GCGTATCCCCAATCTATTTTCGGTCGCTTACCGGTACTGTCAGCAGGGCGGTAATCAGATCGGATACCGCCCTGTAGACGCAGTACAGGTCCTTTTAGGGGCACAATGCCATATTGATTGGCCCGCAGCCAGAACGGCGTTTGGTCAGTAGACAGGAGCGCGCCAGCTTCAAGATTCGTTTGCGTAATGCGCTGTGACTGAGCCAAGGCCGGTAAGGTCAATAGTGCAGCAAAACCACAAAGAAACGCCAGCAGACAACGATGCATAGTTGGATAGTAAACGGGCAACAACCCTGTATTAAAGACGAAGGTACAGGTTTGGAAATTGCTCACCTGCCAAGTCCGTTGCCTCAATAAGTAAATTGTGGGCTGCCATTGCCTACGCGTCGGAAGCACCTAAACAGACTGTGGCCTGTTGGGTTTATCAACGTGAATACCCATTTTACACAAAAACGATTGCAATGAAAACGAACACATTGGGCCAATCAGGCCAGGCGGTTTCTGCCATTGGATTAGGCTGCATGGGCATGTCTGATTTCTATGGCCAACGCGATGATAATGAGTCGATTGCCACCATTCATGCTGCCCTCGACGCGGGGTTGAATTTCCTGGATACCGCCGACATGTACGGTCCCTTTACCAACGAACAACTGGTGGGGCAAGCCATTCGTGGCCGCCGTGGGGAGGTATTCCTGGCTACTAAATTCGGAATTGTACGCGACCCCAACGACCCCACTAAACGCGGCATCAACGGCCACCCCGATTATGTACGCCAATCGTGCGAGGGCAGCCTGAAGCGCCTTGGCGTTGATCACATCGACCTGTATTACCAGCACCGTGTTGACCAGAACACACCCATCGAAGACACGGTTGGGGCCATGAGCCGGTTGGTAGAAGAAGGCAAAGTGCGTTTTTTGGGCCTTTCTGAAGCCGGCGCCGATACCATTCGGCGGGCCAATGCGGTGCATCCCATTGCGGCGGTGCAGTCGGAATATTCACTCTGGAGCCGCGACATTGAAGACGAGGTAGTGCCCGTAGTACGTGAGTTGGGCATTTCACTGGTGGCCTACAGCCCGCTGGGACGTGGTTTTCTGACGGGCCAGATCACCAAGTTTGATGATCTGGAAGCTGACGATTACCGGCGGCACTCACCCCGTTTTCAGGGCGAAAACTTCCAGAAAAACCTCGACGTGGTGAAGCAGATTCAGCAGCTGGCCGCTCAGAAAGGGGCCACAGCCGCACAGCTGGCCTTGGCCTGGATCATGGCGCAGGGTAACGAGTTTATTCCGCTGGTGGGTACCAAGCGCCGGGCTTACCTCCAGGAAAACCTTGGCGCCCTTGACCTGACCCTCACTCCCGACGACCTGGCTAAGATTGACGCCATTTCGCCCAAAGGCTTCGCCGCCGGTGAGCGTTACCCGGAAGCAATGATGAAGCTGGTGAACGGATAAAGGGATTTACGATGTACGAATGACGACTTACGATTTGTTGCTGACGCAGGAGTACGCTTGCTTCAGCCCACCGGCGACAGCAACAAATCGTAAGTCGTCATTCGTACATCGTAAATCACTACACTATTGCTCGTTGCTGTCTGGGTGCGATCAGGCCCCAGATGGTCAGGAGCAGGGCTACGGCGGCACCAATCCAGGCCATAATCTGAACGGTTGGGTAGGCGGCCTGCTTCACAGCAATGGCAGCGTAGGCCCAGGCAAACACCAGCATATAAGCCGCGCTGCGATAGCGATTGTACAACACTGCGCCGACAACTAGTCCGAGTACCAGTACGCCCGACGCCCAAACCGGCTCGGAAATACCTGACAAATCGAAAGCGGTGGCTTTAAACCAGATCGTGATATTGAGGATAGTAGCCACGGTGAGCCAGCCGAAATAGATAGAAAACGGAACGCGGGCCAGCCAGGTTTCGGGTGCTTTCACGGGGCGCATCATGGCGGCCTCGGTGCGGGGGTTAATGCGCAGCCCTTCCATAACCATAAACAGGCTGACAAACATAATCAGGATCACCAGCAGGGCCGTGGCAATCCATTCCTGGTTAAAAATAGGACTCCAGGCGGCGTTGCAGATGGCGTTGATAATGTACCACGGCCCCGCCGAGCGAAAACGGGGGTTATGCCGCTGCGAGGGCAGAGCCTGGTAAACGGCGAACCCCATCAGACCCAAAAAGATCAGTCCCCAGATCGAGAATGCATAACCCGCGGGTGTCACCAGCGTGGTGTACTTAGCCGAAATGTCGGCGTTGGTGTTGGGAGCAAATGCACGTACGTTCGACAGGCCGTTCATGACTATGAGCGAGACTGTCACAAAAACAACAAGCACCTGACGTAGACGATCATTAAGCATGGGAAGGGTGGTTTAAGAGCTACAGACAACCAAACCGCTAAATAGCACTGTCTGTTAGGGTTCGTACGTAAACGGCAGCATATCGGCTATCTTTTCCCAACCCCAGTAGCCCTCGAAAACAATGCCCAGCGGGTTGTAATAATTTCCGTTAGCCTCGATCAGCACATAGGGTTGTACCAGCCGCATAATAGAGGTTTGGGGAGGCGGAGCAAACGTACTCGCTTGTTGAAACGAATGCTCGTTTCGATACTCCGGAGCCTCCTTTTCCAGCCTATAAGTCACCTGCACCAGGTTGTCGAACTGCACTCGTGCCAACTGCGCCGATGAGGAATCCGTGTCGAGCAGGAAGGAGCCGGGCAGGGGGTCTTTGATCAGGTAACGGTCTGTTTTTACCCGGTTTGTCAACCTTGTTTTCGTGCTGTCTTTCCGTTCAATAATACGCTGAATGACAAATCCCTGCTGTTCGGTCATACCCGCGTACAGGGCCCGCATAAAGTGCATGCTTGATCCGCTAAAAGCGTCTCTGCGGGACTTCTGCCAACGTTTTTCCTGGGCATTACTCCGCGCTGTCATAGCCTCAAAGACGGGGTAACCCAGGTAGCTGACGTAACGGCTACCATAGTCATAGACAAACTGCGTCAGCACGTAGTGAATGCGGTAGCCCAGTGCCGAATTCTCAATCTCCAGCGGTTCCCGCGCCCCACCCACCAGCATCAAGCTGTCCGGCTTATCCTCGAACCAAAGCGCGTTGGTATTCAAAATTTTACAGTCACGCGCGTTTTTCGATGTACCAATAAACAGCTTTGTAAACTGCTCAAGATTGGCCAGCCATTCGGGACCCCTGTTTGCTTTTACTTGTACTTCAGCCAGTTGTGTGGCATTGGCGTTCATTTTAATCAGTAGCGGGGCCGTTTGTTTCGTTTGAATAGGCGCAGCTACCGTCTCAAAGCCTACACTCGATGCTACAAGATCATAACGGCCATCGGGTAGGTTCGTCAGGGTAAAATTTCCGTTCTCGTCGGCGGTGGTGCCTTTGGTGGTGTTGGCTAAAAACACGCTACAAAACGGCACCGGTTGTTCATTAGCGGCATTTACGACCCGGCCTTTGAGGATGATTTGCGCGTGGGCGGTGAATGCAATGAATAGTAGGAAAACTGTTTTCATAAGACAAATGTAGGGGCAAGGCTCGCCCCTGCCCGCTTTCGGACAAGTAGTGGCTACAGAATTTGCCTATAATACAAAACCCCGCCTATGAGAGCGGGGCTTGTCTGACTTGCTGTTCATTCATCGCTGTCATCAGCTTTGGGCGGCCTTTGGCCGAGAGCGGGCGGGCACTGTGGCCCGCCCCTACGGTTTCTCGTTACAAGGCTAACACCTTAAACTCAGTACGGCGGTTGCGCTGATGCTCTTCTTCGGTGCGGGCGTTTTTGACCACAAGCTGCGTTTCACCGTACCCTTTAGCCGTAAGCCGCTCGGCATCAATGCCTTTCGAGATGATGTAATCCACGGCTGCTTTGGCCCGGTTTTGCGATAGACGCAAATTGTAAGCATCTGCAGCGCGGACGTCGGTGTGTGAACTTAGCTCGATTTTCAGCGTGGGATTGTCTTTCAAAATCGTCACGAGCTTGTCCAACTCCGTTGCGGCATCAGAGCGGATGTTGTATTTATCGAGGTCGTAATAAATGTTTTCCAGCACAAACGTCTTGTTCAACTCTACCTTGTCTAGTAGCAAGGCCACATTGAAAGTGGTGTCGGTTTCGGGCTTGGTCAGGAAAATGTCGGGGATGCTGCGGCCCTGCATCGTGAAGGGTTCGCGGCGGGTTAGGTAGCCAGGGCGTTCGGCCAAAATGCTGTATGACTTGCCTTCCTGAACGGGGAATTTGCCAAATGTACCTGGCTTACCCGTTGTTACTTCGGCCACGGTAGCGTCGTTGGCATCGTCTACAATCCGCACCCGCGCCGAATCAAGGGGATTGTTGGGCGATGTGTTCGTAGCTACTGTGCCCGCCAAGAAGTAACGCACCACCTTGGCAGCACCCTGCTTGGGCGGAGTATTCTTGGCAATGGTCGTGGTATCGGGCTGACCCGATTCAACCAAATAGATGTCATCGTCGCCTTTGCCACCGGCGCGGTTGCTGGCCATGTAGCCTTTGTTCGCTTCGGGAAACGTCAGACCAAAATCGTCGGCAGGTGAGTTGATGGGCTGCCCCATGTTCTCGACCCGGATAACCCCACCCGACCGCGTTGCCACAAATACATCGAGCTTACCCAAACCGGGGTGCCCGTCAGACGAGAAATACAGCTTACCATCGGCAGCCACAAACGGAAACAGCTCATTACCAGCCGTGTTGATGTCACGCCCCATATTGACAGGGCGGCTAAACCGGCCCGACGCGTCCATGTTGGCACGGTAGAGGTCAAGGCCACCCACGGTGCCCGTACGGTTCGAGGCGAAGTAGAGCGTTTTGCCGTCGGCAGAAAAGGCCGGTGAACCGTCCCAGGCCAATGAATCGGAGATAGGCAGGCGGAAGGGGGCACTCCAGTTACCGTCTTTATCCTGCCGGCTCAGGTACAGGTCAACATCGTCGCCACCTTTGCGTTTGCCGTTGTTGCCCCGCGCAAACACCATGGCCTTGCCATCTTTCGAGAACGCAGGCGTACCCTCGTTCACGTCGTTCTGGAACACGCTATTGCTGAACAACTGCGGCCCCGCTCCGTCGCCGCGGTCGGCACCGGTTTCGTCGGGATTCTGGCCTATTTTGGCTTTATACAAAGCGGTCATAGGCAAGCCGTTGGCTTTGTAGGTCACATCTTTCCGCGAGGCAGTAAAGATCAACTCGTCACCCCGCAAAACGGGGGCGTATTCGGTACCCGCCGAGTTAACCCCGCCCAGGTTCTTCAGCCGGAAATCGGTCTGTTTAGCCTGAATGGCACCAATAGCCCGCAAGGTTTCAATCTCGCGCTGTGCCCGTGCCAGGCTTACCTTGTTCTTCGGGCGACTGTCGAGAAACTGTTGTAGCTGCGCCTGCGCCCCGGCGTAGTCGCCGGTGGCTTTCAGGGCGTAGGCATAGTTAAGCCGCACGTCGGCCAGGTTCACGTCGGTAAATGCTGGTTTGGGTGCCAGGTCGGGCGTGGCACCGGGCACGGATGCCTCTACGTTGGCGTCGAGGGCTTTTTTGTAGTAGGGAGCCGCCAGTTGAATCCGGTCAGACAGCCGGTAGGCTTCGGCGGTGTAGTAGTTGAGCCGGGCAGCATCTACCTTGTCACCAGTTTTGGCAAACTGGTCGATAGCCGGGTTGTACTCGCCCGCCTCGAAGTGCTTGACACCCTTTTTATACGTCTGCATGGCCGAATTGCAGCCGCCCAGCAAAACGGTCACAGTCAGGAACAGCAGCGGAAACCGCATAGAGAATTTCATAAAATGAACAGAGCAAAACAGATTAACACGCCCAAGATAATAACGTTTTGGCGGGGTCTTATACTAAACGATTACGCGCCTATTTTATTAGCAAGTGACGAAACCGCAACGGCCGGAGCACGTTAAACAGATTTACGCGGAATTTCGACTTTCGTGGCATACCTTCTGGCCCATAAGCCACTATAAACCAACAAGCTCATGTTTAGCGTCACCGTTCTCTATCCCAACACCATCGACAGCCGGTTTGACATGGATTACTACCTCAACCACCATACGCCACTGGTGCGCGACCGCCTTATGCCCATGGGCCTCACCGGGGTCGATTTGAAGGAAGGCATTGCGGGCGGAACACCCGGCAGCCCGCAAGCCTACACCATGATTACGCAACTTAATTTCGGCTCAATGGATGATCTTCAAAACGCCATGGCTACCCACGGCCCCGAACTCATCGGCGACATTGCCAACTTCACCGACGTGCAACCACAAATGCAGATCAGCCGGGCGGTATAAGATGAAGACTACACAGAGACTTGTTGCGCTATGGTTCATCTTGTCTTCCCCACCCAGCCTGCAAGCACAGAAGCTTGTTGGTAGTTGGCAGGGCACACTCGTTTTGTCCCAAAATGCGGTGATGACGTTTCCGGCCACTATCACCTTCCGGCTAAATAGCGCACAGCTAACAGGCACACTTGTGATGCAGGCGCAGGGCGTGGCCGAAACATATACGCTGCAAGGTACCACGCAGAATGATCAGGCCGCCGGAACAGCTACCTACCCAAAAGATGGCGCGGTGTTTCAGTTTGAGGCTCTGCTCACCAATGAGCAATTAGCCTTTGGGGTAGGTCTGAACAACGCGCCCATCATGGCGGGTACGTTTAAACGAGCGGGGCAGGCTTCGGTGCCTAACCAGTTGAAAAATGCGCTTCCACCAAATACGGCAACAGATGGTCTGGCCCGGAATGCCAGACTGGTGGGGGTTTGGGCCACAACCAGCACCTACCAAAGCGGCGCCGATTTCTATGGATCAACCCGCAGCACCCTTGTTTTCTTCGCCGATGGTCGGCTAGGATCGGGCGGGTCATCGGCCAATGCCAGCTATAGTGGCAATGCCGGTTCGTCGAGTGGTAATTCGTCGGGTGGTGGCGTGACCGTTGCCGAGGGGGTGCGGTGGTACACAAAGGGTGACCAGATATGGCTCCACGCCACGCAACAAAAAGTGCCCGACGAACTGTATGGCCGGTTTAGCATGGCCGAAAACGGAGAGAACATGCTGCTCTATCGGGGTAATGGCAAGAAGCTCTACGAGCGGGTTAACTAGCTAGCGCCAGCCAGACGTTCCAGCCGCCAAGGACGGCCGTGACGAGGACCACGAAGCCCATAGCTACATTCTGACTTACCGAATTACGGTGTTCGCCCAGCAGGGCACGGTCATTGACAACCCGCCACAGAAAGACCGTGACGAAAGGCAGTAAAATGCCGTTTATAGCCTGTACGGCCACGATTACAGGAATGGGCGTAACATTGAGCAGGCCAAAGGTTACGCCCGTAGCCAGCACCGCCAGCCAGATTGCCCGGAAAACAGGGCTGTTTTTAGGTACGCCCAGCAGGCTTTGTGCTGTAATGGCTGCCGCCAGCGGAGCCGTAAGCGATGAGGCGAACCCCGCCGCAAACAGGCCAAACGCAAACAGATTGCCTGCCCATGGTCCCAACCGTTCGGCCAGCACGGTGGCCATGTGTGGGTACGAAAAGTCGTCTGGAATGAGCATACCTGCCAGCAGTAATACCACCGAAATAATGCCGCCCAGGATGACCGCCACCCAGATGCCCAGCCGCATGTCGGACAGGGATTGGCTGGGCGAAATACTAGACCCAAAAAAGAGGTTGTAAGGCACAATGGTGGTGCCAATCAGCCCGTTGACCAGCAACAGTGACCCACTGGGCACGTTTGGCACAACCAAGGCTTTCGCCACGGCACCGGGCGTGACGGGAGCACCGAAGGCCACGTAGACAAACGCCCCGCCCATAGCGAAAACGATGACACCCAGAAAGTTGGCGAGACTCTGCGTTGACCCTACCCAAAGCAGCCCAACGCAGACAAGGCCAACCACCACCGTGAGCGTGGGAGCAGGCAATCCCGTCATGAGCGAGAGCCCCGCCACGGCGCCCAGGATGTTGCCCGCCTGGTAGGCGGCGCATCCCAGAAAAATAGCCAGAAACAGCGCCCAGGCCACCCAGAGGCCGGTTTTTCCCGAATAACTTTGCCGGATTACCTGCCCCAGATCACGGCCAGTGGCGATGGTTATGCGAGAAGCTGCCTCCTGCAACCAGACCGTTCCCAGCGTGGCAAACGTGAGCACCCAGAGCAACTGAAGTTCATATTTGGAACCCGCAATAGCACAGGCCGTTACTGATCCTGGTCCGATGAACGCCGCCGAGATGACAGACCAAAACAAGATGCTGCCAAGACCAGCGCGAAAGGATAAAGATTTGGGCATGAGAGAAGATTTGGGATTGTGGATTTGGGATTTCGGATTGGTTGCTTACGCCAGAGCACGTTTGCTCTGGCGTAAGCAACCAATCCGAAATCCCAAATCCACAATCCCAAATTAGTTAAACACACACGCCCCCTCATCCCCCACCACATAGTACGATTTGTAGTTTTTCGCTTTGCGGTTCATGCAGCCTTTGAGGTTCAACAACTTAATGTTTCGAAAATCGATGGGGTGGCTTTCGGCTTGCAGGGCAATATAACCTTCTGTCAACGGTTTCCCGGCCCTTGCCCGCCAGTAAGCGGCATCGGCTACGCCTGCCTGCTCGAAGTCATTGGTCTTGCTGATAAACACCTCGTCGGTGACGGGATGCTCGTAGGCCAGCACGGTTCGCCCGTCGATGCGGTGTTCGATCAGCGAATCGCCCAACACCAGCACTTCCACAGCTACCCACTGGTCACCGTCATACGTCTTGGACGTCGATTCGATACAATGGAGTGGATTGACCTGTCCTTTTTGCTTCACCAATGTACCCGGCGAACAAAGGTTGGCCGTTGGGCGGGGCTTGCCATTACTAAGACCACCCAGCGTTTGCACCTCCAGCGAAACAGGAAAATCCTGCTTTAGCCCCACACTTTGCGCCGACTGCGAATGGAACATCACACCGCTGTTGCGCACGTTCCAGACGGCCCCACCGGGTGTTTGGTTGCCCGTAAACCGGTACTCGAACCGAAGCACATAGTGCGAAAATGGCTGCTTGTAATACATATGGCCAAACCTCCCATCGAAGGTCTTGTATTTGTCGTATGTAATCCGGATCATCCCGTCTTCCACGCGATACGTATCACCATAATTTTCACCCAGTGGGTAGCCTGTGATCTTGATATCCCAGCCAGTCAGGTCTTTTCCGTTAAACAACGAAAGCCAGTCCTCCTTACTGGTAGGGCGTTTTTGGGCAAAAGCGGGGAAGGCGAGGGCTATACACAAAAGCCAGCTAACAGGTTTCATAGAAGCGGGGGTGAAAAGGATTTGGCGTAGTAAACGGGTGCGGCGTTTGCTCATTTACTAATAAGCATATCTGTATGCTATACTTTACTCATCATTATTATGAAGCTCAACCATCTTTTACGTTCACTGGCCATTGGTCTCGTCATTCTGTTTGTTATTAATGCCTGTAAAACCGCTGGTACCGACCCTGTTTCTGTGCGCAAATGCCTGATCAACAGCACTAACTATGTTGCTCAGCTGGGCACGTTTGGTTCGTTTACCGTTACCAGTGCTTTCACATACAATACTAGCCGTCAGCTAAATACCATCACTGAAACAAAAATTATTCCCGGTCTTGGCACCCAGGTAGACGCGCAGAATCTAACTTATTTCGCCGACCGGATTGAAGCAAAACCAACCGCACTATCCATTACCTATGGTGTTGTATCGGAAACATTTGCACTAAACGGGGCTGTCTACATCTCGAAGATCAGCACGAAGCAACTGATATCCGGTTCAACTACCCCATCAATCAGTACGATGTCGTACGAATACAATGCCGATGGTTATCTCAGCAAAGCCACAGACGATAGCAACGGGTCATACAGGATCTACGAATACAAGAACGGGAATCTTTCGACCGTTAAAGGCTATGCGCAAAACGGGAATGCAGACTATACAACAACGCTTACCTATTACGAAGATAAGTCACCGCTGGCCGCTATACTTCCAGGTATTGATGCCAACACTAATCTGTTATCAGCCTTTTATACGGCGGGATTGCTCGGCAAAACCAGCAGAAATGCGCTGAAACAAATCGTGAGCGGCGTCAACGGCGAGGGTGTAACAGATTACACATACACCTACGATGGCGATGGAAACATCAGTACTGCTGTAGCTAAATCGGTTGTTGCCTCCACAGGTGCCAACCCACAAACACGAATGGCCACAACCAATTACACCTATACCTGTCAATAATCGTCAAGGTGTAGCAACAGGCCGCTGTCTGCTACTCCGCCTTCCCTACGCCACCCCCGCCGGGTGTTTCCAGGCAGATGCGTTCGCAGGGGATCATCTGACGGGTAAAGATGCCGGGTAGGGCTTCTACCTTACCACTGGGCGAAATCAGCGTTTGACACCCCACCGCGCCGGCCTGCCCACCGTTGAGGCCGTAGGGTGCCTGCACCCGGTGCTGACTAAGTAAAGTAGCCTGCATCCTGGCCAAAAACTCGATCTCGCGCACCAGCCCGTCGCCGCCACGCCATTGCCCGGCTCCACCCGAATTTGACCGAAGGCTGAACTGCCACAGCCGTACAGGGTAGCGCCGTTCCAGGGTTTCGGGGTCAGTGAGTTTGGTGTTGGTCATGTGCTGATGCACCCCCGACCGACCAGCCATGCCCCACACGGCCCCCGCCCCGCCGCCGATGGTTTCGTAGTAGCCCAACATATCATTGCCAAACAGGAAATTGTTCATCGTGCCCTGACTACAGGCGGCCAGCCCCAGCGCCTTCAACAGCGTATCGACCAGCCGCTGACTCACTTCCGTATTACCCCCTACCACCGCCGGACATTCGGCTGGATTTGCCGAAAAAACAGGGTTCAAAAACGACGATTCAGGCAACATTAATGCTACCGGAGCCATCAGTCCCTCGTTGAGTGGAATGTCCTGCGCCACCCACAAGCGCAACACATACAGCACCGCCGAGTGCAGAATAGACACGTTAGCATTCAGGTTGTTCGGATGTACACCCCCTGTGCCACGGAAGTCAATAGACAACCGTTTATTGCTGATTGTCAGCTTCGTACAAAGCTGATGACCGTCATCCAACGATTCTGTAGCGGCGAATTCCTGCCCTTCATGGCGCGCTAAAACGGCCTGAATTGCTTCCGTGGCCGACTGTTGCAGGCGTTCCATGTAGTGGTGTACTGTCTCGATACCATGCGCCTGAACAAGATTCTGCAAAGCCGTTTCGCCCGCCCGCAATGAGGCTAGCGCGGCTTCCAGATCGGCCTGGTTTTCGGCCAGCGCGCGGGTTGGGTACGGAGCCTGGACGAAGGAGGCGGCCAGGCCCTTCTCCCACAAAAACTCACCCTGCCTGACAATGAATTGTGGCTCCAGCACGACGCCCTCCTCCACCAGCGACGTGGCATCGGGTGGCATGGACCCGGGCGTTTTACCCCCGATTTCGGCATGGTGCGCCCGATTAATTACGTAGCCAATCAATTGCGGTCCGGCGATCCGGTTATTAGCCGAATAGACACCCTGCAACAGGGTTACGTCGGGCAGGTGCGAGCCACCGTAGGCCGGATGGTTGGTAATGGCTACGTCGCCGGGACCGAGAGCGGTGCCATCCTGCGCAAGCTTGGCCAGAACCAGCCGGGCGCATATGCCGAGGCTACCCAGGTGCACGGGTATGTGCGGGGCATTAGCCACCAGCCGGGCGTCGGCATCGAGCAGGGCGCAGGAGAAATCGAGCCGTTCTTTCACATTAACCGAAAAGGCCGTCCGCTGTAGCTGGGCACCCATTTCTTCGGCAATGGCCCGAAACCGCTGCGTAAACAATTCGAGCTGAATGACCTCATTATCAGCAGCTTTACTTTGCGCCGTTCTAGTTGACATTCTCTCAATCAAACCCGTCTTATCGGCCTGAATGACAACCGTCCATCCCTCTTCCACAAAGACAGACGAGGTGGTGTTGAGCAATAACGCCGGGCCGGAAAAGGTATGGCCAGGCTGTAATTGCGCCCAGTCATAGGCGGGGTACTGGTCAGTCTGAAACGCAGGTTTGGCGGGGCGGGGCGAGGCTATCGCGGTTGATTCAGGCAGTACCCCTGGAACCGTAGACACACGTACCCGAACACTTTCAACGTCGATCTCCAATGGCTGACCATCCGTATTAGCGGGCAAATAGCCGTAACGCTGTTGGTACGTCGAGCGGAAGTCAGCCTCCAGCGTTGGACTAAGTGGAACACCAATTGTGGCCTCCTGCCCCTTCAAACGCAGAAAAACCGTTGCTGACTGCTCCACCGGCACTACGCTCCCCATATCTAGAAATAGAGCCGTTGAGGCTTCATTGGCAAGCTGGGCAACCACATCGTCTAATCTATTCCGAAAAGCGGACAGCGGCTGCAAAACAGCCTGGGCCATTATCCGCTCAACCTTCGCCTGACCCATACCATAGGCACTCAGCAGGCCCCCGTCGAAGGGCAGAATCAGGCGGTTGATGCCCAGCAACTGAGCCACGGCGCAACCGTGCAAACCACCCGCGCCACCAAAAACCAGCAGGCTATACTGCGCCGGGTCGAAGCCCCGCGCCACCGAAATTTTGCGAATAGCCCCCGCCATGATTTCGTTAGCAATGCGCTCAAAACCACGCAGCAACTCGTCTGAAGGCATTTTTTGGCCTGTAGACGTTGCCACTTGTGCGGCTATTACCGCCAGGGCGGCCTGGGCTTTTTCAGGAAAAATAGGAATGCCAAACTGGCGGGGGTGCAGCTTGCCCAGCAGCAGGTTCACGTCGGTTATAGTTAGCAGCGGCACCGCGTCGGGGGCGTTTGCTCCGTAGCAGGCCGGACCGGGGTTGGCCCCTGCGCTCTGCGGCCCTACGCGCAGCTGCCCGGCCAGGGCATCGAACCAGCAGACCGACCCTCCGCCCGCCGCCACGGTTTCAATGGCCAGCGATGGTAGTTGCAGGTCAAACGGGCCAATGGGTGTCGAAAACCGGTAATCGGGCTGGTTACGCTCAATCCGGGCCACGTCGGTACTGGTGCCGCCCATGTCGAGGGTGAGCAGGGCCTCGTGCGGAGCAATGGCTGCCGCCCCAATGACGCCCCCCGCCGGGCCGCTTAGCAGGCTGTCTTTGGGCTGGAACAGATCGGCCCGGACAAGCCCGCCTGCGCTCGTCATCAATCGCACCACCGCCCCACCCAGCTGCGTTTGAATATTGGTCAGGTAGCCACGCAACACAGGCGTCAGGTAGGCATCGACCACAGTGGTCTGTGTGCGCGCTACATAGCCTGGCGCTGTGGAAAGAGCCGTGGCGCGGGTTATGAGCGGAAAGCCCGCCGCCATGAGGGCATCAACCAATTGCCGTTCATGAGCGGGGTTTTGGTAAGCGTTCAACAACGAAATAGCCACCACGTCGGGAACATCTTCGCGCAGTTGCCCGACGAGCTGGGCGATAGCTTTGTCAGTTAGTGGAGTTAATTCTGTACCATCGGCGGCAATGCGTGCGGGTACTTCCAGCACCGTGTCATAGAGCACCTCGGCTGGGGGAATAGCCAGTTGAAAGAGGTCAGGCCGTTGCTGCGTGCCAATCACCAGCAAATCGCGAAAGCCCTTGGTCACGAGCAATGCCACCCGCCCACCCCGCCGTTCGAGCAGGGCGTTGGTGCCTTTGGTGGTACCCAGCCGCATTTCCAGCGCCGGAAAAGGACTACCTAATGGCGTTTGCGTTAGCAGCCGTGCGGCCAGTACGGGAGCTTCTTCGCCCGTGAAAAGTTCTACAGTTAAGGAGGAAACAATGCCATCAGGCTGGCCGCCCGCCTCAGTGATGGCATCCATCAGGCTGCCAAGAGCATGTCCATCCTTAGAAAGCAATAGTTCACCCGCCACCGAAAGCGACTGGATGACAAACGTTTCATTGGTTTCCACCACCCGCAACGTATACCCGTCGAAGATGGAAGCCATGAGCCACGCTGCCTGCAACCGACCGCCGATCAGTTGGCCGCGCAACCGGGCACTGCTAAGTACTTTGGTTCGGTGAAAGGTGCCGTTGGGGTCACGGGCGAGGCCGTCAGTGAAGGTACCCCCGGTGTCAATCCAGATTTGCCACATAAGGGGCAAAATAAGGTAATTGAATGCGGATTGGGCAGATTACTTATGTCAATCCTGAATTGAAACAAATACATATCGTTCATCATAGGGGATATCGAATTTCCGCAAGAGGGCTTTATATTCTTGCAAAAACGTTCGTTCACGGTGATGATGTTCTTGATTTTGAATGTACTTGACTACCACGTCTATTTGTGAATGACCGTAAGAAAAAGTACCATAACCTGTTTGCCATTCAAACCGAGCTGATGTCAACCGCTTTTCGTTAATCCATTTCGATGAATCCATTTTGAGGTATTGCATCAATTCTGAAACAGCCTGTTTAGGATTGAAGCCAATGAAAACGTGAACATGGTCAGGCATTTCATTGATGGCAATCGGTTTGTGGCCCTGCTTTTGAACAATACCTGTCATGTAGCGATACAGGTCTTCCTTCCATTTAGTTTGAATCAGTCCGTGGCGATGTTTCACAGCAAAAACGACCTGTATATATAGCTGCGTATAAGTGTTAGGCATCTGATAAAAATGACGGTTAGATGAATTTAAATATAGCCGTCACGTGAACAGATACATAGTTAGTGCGAACATAACCTTTGCTAGAAGGGGGCCAGCGCATCTTTTCGTCGCGTAGCGACCCAATGTTTGTAGAAGAAGGGGTTCTTACAATAGGTTGGTTACCGTCGCGTAGCGACCAAACAACAGGCGTTAAACCGTTTGGTCGCTACGCGACGAAAAGATGCGCTAGTTACGCTTCGGCTCAACTTCTTCTAAAAAGCTCAATTGCATACTCTGAAAAATCCGCCTTAATGCCGCACCGGCAGACCAGCTACATTCACCCGATCTCCGGTTCTTGCTTTACTTCTTCACAATTAGAAACTCCACGCGGCGGTTGCGCTGGCGGCCTTCGTCGGTATCGTTGGGGGCCACGGGCTTTGTTTCGCCGAAGCCCTTGCTTGTAAGGCGGTCGGGTTCAATGCCCTTGCCGATGAGGTATTCCCGTACAGCGTCGGCGCGGTCCTGCGAGAGCTTGGCATTCAGTTCGTTAGACCCTACGTTGTCTGTGTGCCCGCTCAGTTCGGCTACTAGCTTTGGGTTTTCGTTCATCACCGCCACAAACCGATCCAGCTCTGGGGCCGACTCGTCGCGCAAGATGGCTTTGCCCGTATCGAAAAAGACGTTGGTAAGTGGAATAGACTCGCCCTCGCGAATGGGCGTCAGGCGAAGCTCTTTGCCTTTAATCTCCTGGAAGCCTTTGTTGGGGTCAGGTGGGCCACCGGTTAGGTCAACGTTGGCTCCTTCGGCAATGAAATCCGGGGCTACCGTAACTATAGAATATTTCTTGCCATAGGGCAGAATGATCTTGTATTCACCGGTGGTCGGGTCGGCGGTGGCGCGACCAGCTTCGGCTCCGTCGGGAAGGGTACTGTAAATGATTTCAGCCGCAATGGGCCGACCGGTTTTCTGGTCAATCACCTTGCCCGAAATCAGGGCTACAGGGTCGGGACGGGTGAGGTCATTCGGGTTCTTACCTCCGCCCAACTGCCCCGGCGTTTGCGCCAGCGTTGTTGAATCGGCACTGCGGGGGGGCATAAGCGAGCGTAGGCGAATCTGCACAATATCACCGCCTTTGCCACCTTCCGTGCCCACGTTTTTGAACGTGGTCAGATAAGCCAGATCGCCAAGAGCCGAGATGGAATAATACGCATCGTAGCCATCGGTATTGGTGGTGGGGCCAAGGTTCTGCGGTTTCGACCAGCGTTTCCAGGTCTTGTCTACCCGGCGCGTTACCCAGATGTCGTTGTCGCCCTGCCCGCCGGGGCGGTTGGAGGAGAAATAGAGCGTGTTGCCGTCGGGGGCCAGAAAGGGCGTGGTCTCGGTATAGTCGTCGGTATTCACGTCGGCCCCCAGGTTCATGGGCTGGCTCCAGGAGCCGTTTTTCTGCCGAAACGACACGTAGAGGTCATCTTTTTGTCCGTTGCGCTTTTCGCTGAACGACATCACCAGCGTCTTTCCGTCGACGGTCAGGTAAGCAAAGTCGAACTGGCCCTTGCTCATTTTTTCGTAGTTGGCTATGTTCAGCGTTTCGGGCGTGCTCCAGCCGCCGCCCGTGCGTTTGCTGATCGAAAACCCGCGCGTTTCGTAACGTCCGTTGGTGTAGGCTCCGCGCAGCAATAGCGTGTTGCCGTCGGGCGTGATACTGAAAACAGCGTTGTGATTGAACTGGTTGAGCGGTGCCCCCATCCGCCGCGCCGGCCCCCATTGGTTGCTGGGTTGCCACTCCGAATACCAGATGTCGGCGCTGCCGTTTTCCTTGTCGGCAAACATCGTATTGTTGGGGTGATCTTCGCGGGTATAGTACAGCGTTTTGCCGTCGGGGCTGATCAGCGGATTGCCTTCGTTATAGGGCGAATTGACCTGTGGGCCCAGATTCTCACCCCGATAGGGCGATGTGGCCGACACCGACGCGGGGGCCTGCGCATGGGCTACAAAGCCGTTTAGCAGCAACAATCCAACCGCAAGGCCGTTATTCCATTTCATAGTCAGTGGGCAACTCATTATTCGCTAAACGAAGATAGTAGCTACCTTCGTCTACCAGTCAATACATACCAATCTTCATGCCGCAGGCCTATCATTTCATTGCCATTGGCGGAAGTGCCATGCATAACCTTGCCCTGGCGCTCCATCAGCAAGGCCACACGATTACGGGTTCCGACGACGAGATTTATGAACCTGCCCTGAGCCGATTAACCCGAAAAGGCCTCATTCCTGCTGAAATGGGCTGGTTTCCGCAACGCATTCACGCTGACCTTGATGCCGTGATTCTGGGTATGCACGCCCGCGCCGATAACCCCGAACTAGCCCGTGCACAGGAATTAGGCCTGCCTATTTTCTCGTATCCCGAATTTATCTATGAACACAGTCGCCAGAAGCAGCGCGTGGTCATTGCCGGCAGCCACGGCAAAACCACCATTACGTCGATGATTCTGCACGTGCTGAAACACCATAACCACCGCTTCGATTACCTCGTGGGGGCGCAGCTCGAAGGGTTCGAGACGATGGTGAGCCTTACAGACGACCATTCGGCCAATGCCGCGCCGGTGATCATCATCGAGGGCGACGAATATGCTTCATCACCACTCGACAAGCGGCCCAAATTTCTACATTACCAGCCCCACATGGCCCTCATTAGCGGTATTGCCTGGGACCATGTAAACATTTACCCGACCTACGAAAGCTACGTCGCTCAGTTTGAGCTGCTGGCCGAACAGATGCCAAAATCGGGGGTATTGCTCTTCGACGAGACCGACAATATGCTCGACGTGATTGGACAGAATGGCCGCGACGATGTGCAAAAAGTGCCCTACGATGCTCATCCACACGTTATTCGCGATGGACATACGTACCTGACTACACCCGACGGTGCCGAAATTCCACTGCGCATATTCGGGCTGCACAACATGAAAAACATCGCGGGTGCGATGGCCATCTGTGACCGGCTGGGCGTGACCGAAAACGGGTTTTACGAAGCCATCCAAACCTTCGGCGGCGCGGCGCGGCGGCTGGAAATAGTGGCCCAGACCGCCGACCAGATCGTGTTCCGCGACTTTGCCCATGCCCCTTCCAAGGTGATGGCGACTACCGAAGCCGTGAAAGCGCAGTTTCCCGACAAACACCTGCTGGCCTGCGTGGAGTTGCACACCTTCAGCAGCCTCAACAAGGAGTTCCTGGCTCAATATGCCCACAGCCTCGACATGGCCGATACGGCGGCGGTGTATTACAATGCCCATACGCTGGCTATCAAGCGCCTCGCCCCCATCGCTCCCGCCGATGTGCTCGCTGCATTCAATAAACCGGGCCTTCAAGTTTTCACCGAACTAATTGATTTTCAAACATTTATTGCCCAATACACCGCCGACGCTGATGTCATTCTTCTGATGAGTTCCGGCACGTTTGGGGGGTTAGATTTAACTAAACTAATGTACAATGACTAATGTACAATGAACAATGGCTATCGCGCTCAGGCCACCTTAACGCGATAGCCATTGTTCATTGTACATTCTCTTCTTATGCAAAGCCTTGTCGTGTATTGCGGGTCCTCGCCGGGGACCAAGCCTGTTTTTAATGAAGTTGCTACCGAACTGGGGCAAAAAATGGCCGCGCGGAACATCCGCCTCATCTACGGGGGCGGGGGCTACGGCCTCATGGGCACCGTGGCCGACACCGTGTTGAGCAACGGCGGCGAAGCTACGGGCGTAATTCCCAACTTCCTGGCCGACCTGGAGGTAGCCCATAAAACGCTGACCGAGATGCACTTCGTGGAAACGATGCACGAACGGAAATACAAAATGGTGACCCTCGCTAAAGGTGTGATCACCCTCCCCGGTGGCTACGGCACCTTCGACGAGCTGTTCGAGATTCTGGCATGGCGGCAACTGAAGCTCTACGACGGTCCCATTGCCATCATCAACGTCAACGGCTATTACGACCTCATGCTTCAGCAACTCGACCGTTGTGTGGAAGAGGGTTTTCTGAAGCCCGAAAACCGCGCCCTGCTCATCGTAGCAACCTCCGTAGATGGGGCGCTGGACGCGATTGAGGCGTTTTGGGAAGAAAAATAATTTAAGCTGACGCGAGAGTAGCTTCGCGCTCTAAGCCCTTCGACAAGCTCAGGGTGACAGGAAAGTTGACTCAGGCCAAGTATGTTGAATCAACTTTCCTGTCACCCTGAGCTTGTCGAAGGGCTTAGAGCGCGAAGCTACTCTCGCGTCAGCTAACCTTGAACGTTAGACATTAAACCTGAAACACACCTTGAAACACAACTTCTGCCCCAACTGTGCTTCACCGCTGGTGCTGGCCGAAAATGCCGGACGCGAACGACTCGTTTGTTCGAAGCCCTGCGGCTATGTCTTTTACGACAATCCATTGCCGGTGGTGGGGGCCATTGTGGAGTATGACAATGACACCGTGGTGCTGGTGCAGAGTATTGGCTGGCCCGCCGAGTGGTACGGCCTTGTGACGGGTTTCCTGGAAAAAG
Organism: Fibrella rubiginis; assembly: GCF_017353185.1. Taxonomy (GTDB): domain Bacteria; phylum Bacteroidota; class Bacteroidia; order Cytophagales; family Spirosomataceae; genus Fibrella; species Fibrella rubiginis. Next base: position 211,269 of record NZ_JAFMYV010000008.1, read on the forward strand.
GTGAAGAACCCGCCGACGCCGTGCTGCGCGAGGTGAAAGAAGAAATCGGCCTTGATGCCGAAATCGTGGAGTTTTTGGGCATTTACACCTTCTACCAGCGCAACGAGGTCATTTTCACCTACCACGTCCACGCCAAAGGCGATATTGTGCTGGACACCACTGAGCTACAGGCTTACAAAGTCACGCCCATCCCCGAACTCCGCCCCTGGCCCTTCGGCACCGGCCCAGCCCTGAAACAATGGCTGGCAAAGCGAAAAGCATAAACCATACACATAGAATGCCTTATCTTTGTGTATAAACGTCTCAATCTATGAGAACTAACATTGATCTTGATGCTCATCTCATTGAGCAAGCATTACTGTTGAGTAAAGCCAAAACAAAGAAAGAAGTAGTCACAATGGCATTGGACAGTTTTGTTAAGTCTTTACAACGTCAACAGTTACTTGCATTACGTGGCAAGGTAGCATGGGAAGGTGACCTTGATGCCATACGCCAACACTGATGGAACCTATTTTGGTAGACACCACCATCTGGATTGATTGGTTCAACGGGATTGACAACCCACAAACTAGCCGGGTTGCTGCATATATCATAGGTAATTACCCGATTTGGGTACCTCCTGTTGTTGTACAGGAAACGTTACAGGGCATTCGCGACGATAAGCAATATGACGTTGTCCGAAGCAGCTTATTAGCGCTTAATCTCTTTCAGTTTGACGCATTCACAACAGCAATAGGAGCAGCAGATCTCTACCGCAGCTTGCGTAAAAAAGGCGTTACCATTCGTAAAGCAAATGATTGTTTGATTGCTCAGTACGCCTTACAGGCCGACATGACATTGCTACACAACGACTCAGATTTTGAGTTGATAGCCAGCCAGTTGCCCTTAAAAGCTAGCCGATCATAGTGTATTTTAGCTTTTTCGTTGTTGCTATTATTCATACTCAGCCATGACTGCACCTGCATTACTGCCATTAACACTTGCTGAACGCGCCCTCGCGCCAGACGTGCTGCACGTGAAGGTCACGTTTGAGGAGTACCTTGACTTCGCCGAACAGTGCGAGTACAACGGAATACGTTAATGGTGAAACCCTGTCTACGTCCGATGCTTCTTTATCACATGAAAGTTTGGTTGCGAGAATAGGGGCAATATTCAATGACCTTTTCGATGGCGATGAGGCAGTCATGGTTTGCGGCAGCAATATTAAGATTCACGTGGCGGCTACGGGCGATTCATTCAATGCCGACGTGAGCATTATTCGGGGGAGCCAGATTACTTGCGTCTGCCAAGCGGCCAATTCTCGATAGTGGAGATCACAAACCCAATTTTGGTTATAGAAATCTTATCGAAAAGTACACAGGCATTTGATTTGAGCGATAAGCTGGAAATCTACAAGCAGATACCATCGCTTAAACAGGTACTGTTTGTGAGTCAGGAACAATCTTGGGTTAGCTCATTTGTCCGCAGTGATACACCCGGTATGTGGTTTAACACCAGTGCGCACACTCTCACCGACAGCATTGGTGTATTAGCCCACGATGTAACGCTGGCGGAGGTTTACAAGAAATTCAAATTCAGTTAGCCGCCACCGTATTCCCGCTCATACCCCCCACAACCTCCAGATTGGGCAGGGCTTTTTTGAGATTGGCGATGCCTGCTTCAGTGGTTTTGGTTTGCCAGAGATAGACCGTCTGGAGCGATTTCAGGCCCGTTAGACTGGTCAGGCCCGCGTCGGTGATGGCGGTACCGTAGAGGTTCAGGTATTCAAGGTAAGGCAGGCCGGTGAGTTGGCGAAGGCCCGCGTCGGTGATGGCGGTGCGCTCCAGGTGGAGTTTCTGGAGGTTTTTAAGCTTGGCAATAGATGCCATGGCACCATCGCCTACCTGGGTGTCGCTTAGTTTCAGCCACACGAGCTGGGTACTGATTTTGGCGAGCAGCGCCGCCTGTGCATCGGTGAACGTGCGCACGTTAACAGCACTGACTTCCAATTGATTATTCTCTTTCGAAAGCGGCAATACCAGCAACCCCGTCTTCTTCAGTTCTTCCACCACTTTCGGGTCCGCTACGGGCATTTTCATGGTCAGCACCGGCGAGACGGGGCGGGGCGCGCTGGGGGTAGCACCCGCAACTGCCAGCGTCTTGTCGCCCGCTTTAATGTCTCCCCCACCAAGCGAAGCCAGGGCGGGTTTCACGGCGTCATTGACGGTCAGGTCGGCCACTTTTTTGTCGAACGAAGCGCCCTGGTCTATCCACCAGGTCAGGAGCGTCACCTGCTGGTCGGTGAGTTGGGTTTTGCCTTTGGGGGGCATGTGGTGTTCGTCATCTTCGTCAAGCAGGCAACGTTTAATCATCTCTGAATCAGTGCCTTTACCCGCTACGAAAATGGGGCCGTCTTCGCCGCCTTTCTTCAGCATAGCGGGGGTGTCCATGCGAAGATCACCCTTCGATTTTTCGGCATTGTGGCACTGTACGCAACGCGTTTGCAGAATTGGGTTTACGATCTGGGCGTAGACCATAGCCTGATTCACATCGGTGATGGGTTCGGCTTTGAACGCCACGGCCGCCGCACGTGGGGGCAGGCCTGCGAGGCTACGGAAAGGTTCGGGTGTATACTGCGTGAGGTAGTCCGAGCCGTGGGTCAGCGCCCCACCATGATGCCCGGCAGCCATCAGCAACACCAGCGTCAGTACCAGCGCGGGAGCATAAAGGGCATTGCCAAACGGGATACGGTTCATGAATCGGTCGCTGGAAACGGCCCACGCTACCCACGCAAACACCGCCACGCCGATGCCCTGCCACTGGTGTTCGGTCAGGATTTCCTCATCATACCCGTCCCCCAGCGAGAGCAGATACCCAAACACGCAAGACACCGTGGCACTTACCGCCGACCAAAATAAAATGGCTGACATGGTGCTGTTGCTCAGACTAATACGCCCCAGCCGCCGCCCCATTTCGAGCAGGCCGGCAATGAGCAGAAAGCCGATGGGCAGGTGTACGACCAGCGGGTGAAAATGGCCAAAAAACAACGCCCAGTCAGAGGGATTGGCCTGAAGAAGAAGGAATGCATTCATAGCGATAGGCTACGCGGTTACTCGTTGATAACAACAATTGAGTGAATGGCGAGGCGGGGGATAGTAAAGGAAATTTCGTTGTTTTTATACGTAAACGCTACCGGGCGATTATCCGGTTGCAACGTCAACTGCCGCGGTTTCCGGGTGGCCCGACAGGTGATGGTCAGCGGGCCAAGGGTTGGTATTTCGTCGGTAGAGAAAACGGCCTGATTACCGTGATTACCTGCCATATTGATCAAATTCAGCATCGTTTTTCCGTCTTTGCGCGTCAACGCTACCTGCACAAACTGTGACCCTACCACGCGCACCTGCGGACTGAACAGCTGTTGCGCCAGCCCGGCAATGACCCGCCTGCCCACGTGGGTTTCGCGTCGAAACTGCGCGTCGCCTGCGTCGAGGTACAGTCCGGCAATCTGTCCCTTACCCAGCCTCGCTACGGTGGCCAGTGGCCCCGTTCGGAAACGGCTATCACGTTGGCTATACACGCTACCGAAAACGGCTGTGCCGGGTAACGGCTGAAAAGGTTGATAGGGGCTTTTAATGCCCGTCAGGTCAGTATCGAAACCAAAATAAGTGACGGGGCGGGCCGCACCGGTGAACGTAACGCCCAGTTCGCGCTCGAACAGCCGCACGGTTTCGTGGCCCATCACCAGCAGGTTGCCACCTCCCCGAACGTACTGAACCAGTTCCGTTCGGAACGTATCGGCCAGCGTTGACCACTCCGGCACCACAATGAGCGGGTACTCCGCCATGCGGCCATGCAGGTGATGCTCCATCAAAACTTCGGTAGGTAACTGACTGTAAAGCAGCGCGTTCAACGTACCCAGCAGATTGCCCGACTGGTTGGCATCGAACTTATAGGCACCGGTTGTTCGTGCCCGGTGCGCCACCCCCGAATACAGCAGGGCGACCTGCGGCACCTGAGTAGCTTTATGGCAAAATGGCTGGCGGGCACGGCAAAACCGGGCCAGTTCGGCCATCGTAGTAAAGGCCCAGGGGGTCAGGCTGGCGTCGTTGTTTTGTATCCAGTACGCCTGGAAACCGCCGCCCATAGCCAGCACCTGTGCTGCCTCCTGACAAAGCTGCACCGCCGGTTTGGGTGTGCCCACCTGATCTGTCCAGCCATGGCCGAAACTCCACGACATCAGGTCCCAGGGCTTACCCTGCGGGGCAATGCAACGGGCCTGAAAGGCCGAGCGGTTGGCACCATTCAGCGGGTCGGTATCGCCCGAAATAAAATCGACAGGCAGGCTCACCGGTTCGGGCATAAACGACGAGAACGCCCAGTTGCTTGCCACCTGAAAACGGGGGTTATACTGATGCAGGGCATTGGTATATCTGGCTACGTAGCGACGAAAAGCCTGCCGCTGAATGTCGATAAAGGAGACATAGCCAGAATCACTTTTCTGTTTGGGTGCATCAACAAGGCCAGTTGCCTGCCTAAATGCCCCTATCGATGCCGGGCCATAATCAGGCTCTACGGCCCAGCAGTCGCCATCAATCCAAACGCCATCGACACCGTAGTCGCTGATTTCTTTCAATTGTGGTATCAGCAGACTGTCAGCGTAGCTACTCCACAATGATGTTTTTTGAGGATCAGCGGTGCCGTCGGGGCGGATTCTGGCCCAGTTGGGATGGTGCCGAACGGCCTGATCATCCCAGACGCCGGAATGATGCACATACAGCGCAACACCGTGCCGGGCCGTAACGTCACGAAAAAGCTGCAGGGTGTTTTTCTCGAACCGGCTGGGGGCATAACCGACCTTTGTGGGGTAGCTTGTCACGCCGACATGGCCCTTACTGTCGACCTGAATGAAGTCGGGCTTCACCAGCTGTAACAGGCTGTCTATCATACTGTCGGTCAGGGTTTTGCCAATGAGCGTGTCGGTAAGGGCGGCATGAAAATCGAAGTGCAGCCCAAAAAAACTGTCGGCCCGGCGCAGGGGTTGCTTGCGGGGTGTCTGCGCTACTAGTTCACCCGCCAACAGGCACACGACTACCAGCCAGCCCAGCGTCTTCATGCTACGCACGTTCTAGCTTGATGGGGTACGTTTTCCGCGAGGCCCACTGGGCTACGTAGAGGTTTTCGTCGTTGTCAACCAGCACATCGTGGGGGTGCAGGAACGACATAAACGACCGGTCTTTGCGCTGTTCCTGTAGCTGCCCGTTCTGGTAAACAGGTGCTGAACCGCCCGGCGTCGAGACTACTTTGTCGTTTTTGTCCAGGATCTGCACGTAACCCGAATCGGGATAACTATCTGACGTTGAGCGAAATACGGCGGCGTATATATGGTCACCTTTGATCACGGGGCGGCAGACATACGAGCCGGGCAGACTAATGGTGCTCAAGTACTTACCATCCAGCGTGAAGCGTTTCAGCGCATTGTGCCGCCGGTCGGTGATCAGCAGGGTTGGGTTGCTGGCATTGCGTGAATCGACAATGATGCCGTGGCAGCAATCGAACTGCTCATTGGCCGCACCCGCCCCACCGAAGTAGCGAATGAGCTTACCCGTCCGGTCGAACTGCGTGATGTAGTTTGACCCGTAGCCGTCGGCCACGTAGATATCGCCGTTGACGGGGTTGATGGCCGTTTCGGTAGGCTTAAACTGCCCCGGATACGCATACACGCCTGTTTCGCGGGGGTAGTCAAGCTTCATCAGTTCCTTGCCCGCGAGGTCAGTCTTGATCACCTGATGGCGGTCAGTGTCGCAGATAAGCAGGTATTGATCAGTGCCTTCGGTGCCAATAGAGAGACCATGCCCACCGGGATAGGTCGTGCCCCAGGAATCAAGCAATTTGCCGGACCGGTCGTAGATCAAAACATTGTTTTTGGTTTCGTTGCCGAGCAAAAAGATGCGTCCTCTGGCATCCTGCACCATTTCGTGGCAATCGTTGACGGGGTTCTTTCCGGCATCTAAAACGCCCCAGTTGGGCACTACGCGGTACTTGTGTGTACCCTGCCCAATCACTACAGCCTCTTCCTTCCGACTCGTGAAGCTGACAACAGGACCACCCAACGCCGCCGAAGCCAGTGCCGTATGTTTCAAAAATGTACGTCGAGTTTGCATGGTCTGGGCTTTGGTTTAAAAAGAGAAAAACAGGCTGTTTTACCCTGTTCTGTGTGTACCACGGAAGCCTACGCTACTCCCGAACATACCCACTCCCCAATAAAACTTGTCCTGGTTTTTTGCCAGTATGTTTGCCGTTCTCCACGACCGGAACGCCATTGACAAGGACGTAATTAATCCCTGTGGCGTACGCATGAGGAGCCTCGTATGTGGCCTGATCACTGACGGTATTTTCGTTGAAAATGACCAGGTCGGCGGCGTAACCGGGGCGAAGCAGGCCACGGTCGGTAAAGTGGAACCGTTGCGCAGGAAGCGACGTCATCCGGCGAACGGCTTCTTCCAGCGGAATCACCTTCAGCTCTCGAACGTACCGGCCCAACACCCGCGAATTAGTGCCATAGGCGCGTGGGTGAGGCATATTCGACCCAAACCGAGCCACGCCCGCATCCGACGCGATCATGGTGTTTGGATAGCGCATAATCGTGGCCACGTCCCCTTCCGACATGGTGTGGTAGACCATTTGCACTCGTTTCATCTGCGCCTGTTCCAGCAACGCCATCACCAGCTCAGCTTCTGTGGCACCGTCGGTTTTCAGACCGCGCAGGCCTGCAATCTGGTGGATACTCTTGCCATTATAGGTCGTGTCGGCCTCGAAACGCGACACCACGGCGTATTCGTAATTCTTGCGGTCGTTTTTTTTCAGCGAAGCCAGCATCTCATCGCGAATTTTGCGGCGTGTAACCGGTTCACGAAACCGCAACAGCGTGGCTGAATCGCCATCGGCCAACGCCCATGATGGCACAATACTTTGGAGCGACGTGCTGGAGGCGGTGTAGGGGTACTGATCGACCGTGACGTCGATACCTTCGTTTTTGCGGGCAGCCTCCACCAGCGCCACGGTTTCCGTACTAAGACCCCACAGTGGTTTACTGGCTACTTTGAAATGCGATATCTGCACCGGAATACGGGCCTCGCGTCCAATCTGAATAGCTTCATTAATGGCCGTTTGCACATCCTGCCCCTCATTGCGCATGTGTGTAGCGTAAACCCCGCCGTACTTGGCTGCCATTTTGGCCAGGTTCACAATTTCGGGGGTGCGGGCGTAGGTGCCTGGGGTATAAATGAGGCCCGTCGAGAGGCCCACGGCTCCGTCTTTCATGGCCTGCTCCACAACCGCTTCCATTTCGGCCTGTTCCTTGGCGGTAGGTTCACGGAAGGCGGCTTTCATCACTTTCATCCGCACGGTATTATGCCCTATCAACGAGGCCAGATTGGGCGTGAAACCTTTCAGCCGGAGGGTGTCGAACATGGCGCGGAGGTTGGTATTTGAGCCGCCGCAGTTGCCTGTAACAAGGGTAGTAACACCGTCGTAGATGAAGTTTTCGGCACCGGGTTGTCGTTCCAGGTCACCCTCCACGTGAGCATGTACGTCGATGAAGCCGGGGGCTACAATTTGCCCCTTCGCATCAATCACCTGTTTCCCTTCCGAATCTGGAATCTGCCCAATATGAGCTACACGTCCCTCTTTTATGGCTACATCGGCGTAGTACCAGGGGTTTCCCGTGCCATCTACCACACGCCCGTTTTTGATGACGAGGTCATATTGTTGAGCGTAGGCGGTAGTGGTCAGGCAGAGGAGAAAGAAGAGGTGTTTCATTGGTGGGTGTTGTGTTAATTATACTTGTAGGTAAGGGTTCACATCTTGGGTTGTTTTGTTATCCTGACGTCGGGATGACAAAAACGCGTCAGGATAACAAAAACAATCGAACTACCCCTTACGCAATTACGCCTTTTACCACTTTCCCCGCTACGTCGGTCAACCGGAACGGGCGGCCCTGGAAATGGTAGGTGAGCTTGGTATGATCAAAGCCCATCTGGTGAAGAATCGTGGCCTGGAGGTCGTGGATATGTACTTTGTCTTTTACGGCATAGTAACCGATGGGGTCCGTTTCGCCATAGGATAGTCCTTTTTTCAGACCGCCGCCCGCCATGAACACGGTGAATGCGTCGAGGTGATGGTCGCGGCCGTGGAAAGATTGTGTTTGTCCGTCGCGGTTTTCCTGCATGGGTGTCCGACCAAATTCGCCCCCCCATACCACTAATGTATCGTCGAGCATGCCGCGCTGTTTCAAATCGTTGATGAGGGCCGCCACGGCCTGATCCGACTCTTTACATTTCATCTGCAAACCAATATCTACCGACGTGTCTTTGCTGGTACCGTGGGTGTCCCACCCCCAGTCGAATAGTTGCACAAAGCGTACACCTCGCTCAACCAATCGTCTTGCCAGCAGGCAGTTACGGGCAAACGAACCTTTCTTCGGGTCAACGCCGTAGGCATCCAGTATGTACTGCGGTTCGCCCGAAATAGCCATCGCGTCGGGCACGGAGGTCTGCATTTTGAAGGCCATTTCATACTGCGAAATGCGCGTCAGAATTTCCGGGTCTTTAGCGGCCTCATACTCCTGCTGATTAATCTGGTTAATAGCCTCAATCGTCTGCTTCCGAATGTCGCGCGGCATGCCGTTGGGGTCCGACACGTAGAGCACGGGGTCGCCGTCGGTGCGGCACTGCACGCCCTGATACACCGTGGGCAAAAAGCCGCTGCCCCACACCGACTTACCCGCGTCGGGCTGTTTGCCACCAGAGGCCAGCACGATGAAGCCGGGCAGGTTATCGTTCTCAGAACCAAGCCCATACGTCACCCACGACCCCATGCTGGGCCTTCCCAGCCGCGCCGAACCCGTGTGCATCAGCAACTGCGCCGGAGCGTGATTAAACTGGTCGGTATGCATGGATTTAATAAACGTCAGCTCATCGGCAACGGTCTGCAAATGAGGCATGTAATCGCTGATCCATGCGCCCGACTGCCCATGCTGCCGGAAGTTGGCCGTTGACCCCAGCATCTTGGGCACCCCCCGGATGAAGGCAAATTTTTTGCCCGTCAACAGTTCCTGCGGACAGTCTTTGCCGTTATACTTCATCAGTTCGGGTTTGTAGTCAAACAGTTCCAACTGACTCGGCGACCCGGCCATATGGATGTAGATCACCCGCTTGGCCTTCGGCGCAAACTGCGACAGCCGGGGGTCCATGGGTGCGGCCATCGGGTCATAATCGGCGTTGGCGAGGCTGGCGGCTACTTTCTCGTCGCGGCCAAAGAGGCTCCCGCAGCTACCCAGAATAGAGCCAAGCGCCATGGCTCCCAGGCCCGTTGAGCAGGTCTGTAGAAAATGACGCCGTGTGTCGCGTTGCAGGGCCGCCTGTTGAAGTTCTTGCTGGAGCTTGTTCATCAGTCTTTGGTTATGACCTCATCTAAATTCATCATCGCGTTGGCTGTAACCGTCAGCGCGGCTTGTTTGGGCGAGGCGGTGGCACTGGCCAGGAGCTTACCCGCTTCGGCAGGATTTTGGGCGTAATACACTTCCGTATCCTGGTACAATTTGGTCAGTATAGCCAGTTTTTTAGGGGCTAGCTCACGAAGCATAAGCCGGTGAAAACCGGCCTGTAGCTGTTGAGCAGGCGTTTTTCCGTGGATTGCCATGTAGTCGGCGAGGCGCTGGGCAGCTTCTACGTAGACGGGGTCGTTGAGCGTGACTAGTGCTTGCAAAGGCGTGTTGGTGCGCAGTCGACGGATCTGGCAAAACTCGCGACTGGGACTATCAAACGTGATCATCGAGGGGTACGGAGCTGTGCGTTTCCAATAGGTATACAAAGCCCGGCGGTGCGCGTCTTCTCCTTTGGCAAGCACCCACGATTCGCCGCTGTAGGGTGACTGCCAGATGCCATCGGGCTGCATGGGCATCACGCTGGGACCATACATTTTCCGGCTTAGTAGCCCGCTGACGACCAGCGCCTGATCGCGCACCTGTTCTGCCGCCAGACGCACCCGTGGCCCACGGGCGAAGTAGTGGTTGTAAGGGTCTTCGCGCACCAGCTGTTTGGTCACATCCGACCGTTGGCGATAGGTGCTGGAGAGGACAATCCGCTTCAGGAGCGCCTTCATTTTCCATCCGTCTTCCTGCACAAACGTCGTTGCCAGCCAGTCGAGGAGTTCGCGATGGGTGGGCTGAATGCCCTGTGTACCCATATCTTCCACAGTTTCGACCAGGCCCGTGCCAAAAAGCTGTTCCCAGAACCGGTTTACGGCCACGCGGGCAGTGAGCGGGTGGTCGGGGCGGGTCATCCATTGTGCCAGACCCAGGCGATTTCGGGGTAATTTCTGGCCATCTACATCCATCGGCGGCAGCGAATGCGGCACGTCGGGTTGCACTTCCTTGCCCGGCGTGAGCCAGCTTCCCCGCGTAAACACGTGCGTTTTTCGGGCCAGATCACCCTGCCCGTCCAGCATAATCGGCGTTTGTTCGGGATGGGTATTCAGCAAACTCAGCAACGTGGCTTCGGCTTGTGGGGCCAGGGCAGGCTGGAACGACACCCACTTAATCATGACCCAGTCTTTGGGTTTTGTCGGGCTGTTCAGCGACAGGAAAAGGGTGTGCCTGCCCGCAACGTTTGGCAACGAAATTACCTGCACCGAGTCTTTCCACTGATTACCTGTTTTCGGCGCCATCGCTGTAGCCAGCACCCGTCCGGCGGGGTTGTCGAGCCGGAACGTTAACTGGGCATCAGGAGCCGACGTACCCCAGGCCAGGTAGAGCCGGGTACGACCGGTCAGGGTTACGTTTTTGAGTCGGGCCGTGCCTTTATCCATAATGCCGAAAAACTTGGCATCGAGCAGAGCCGCGTTCTGGTGCTGGTCAAAATCGTGCGAATTGATCTTAGGCTCCATTGTTCGGGCCAGCAGTTCCACACGCCTGGCTTCAGCGTTGGCGCGGCTACGGTCGGGGCAGGTCTTTTGCACAAACGATCTCAGCTGCACCAGTTTGGCCGAATCGGCTCCTTTGTAGAATCGCAACGTGGGGGTGTCGGTGGTGACGTCTTCGTCGCGGGCGTTATTGAAAAACGCCATGTACTTGTAGTATTCGTCGTGCCGAAACGGGTCGTATGGGTGGCTGTGGCACTGTACGCAACCAAAAGTGGTGCCCTGAAACACGTCCCAGGTAGTATTGACCCGGTCAATGACCGAGGCCACGCGAAATTCTTCGTCCTGGGTGCCGCCCTCGTCGTTGTTCATGGTGTTCCGGTGGAAGCCCGTGGCAATAAACTGCTCGTCGGTAGCCTGGGGCATCAGATCGCCGGCCAGTTGTTCGGTCAGGAACTGGTCATACGGTTTGTCGGAATTGAACGCTTTGATGAGGTAATCGCGGTACCGCCAGATGCTTCGTCCGGGGTCGCGCTCGTAGCCCTTGGTATCGGCATAGCGGGCAAGGTCGAGCCACATGCCTGCCCATTTTTCGCCAAACGCCGGCGAGGCCAGCAGGCGGTCGACCAGCTTTTCATACGCCCGTGGCGAAGCGTCATGCAGAAATGCACTGGCTTCGGCTTCGGTGGGGGGTAACCCGGTCAGATCGAGGCTCACACGCCGGAGCAGCGTGGCCTTATCGGCAATGGTCGCGGGCATAAGCGTACCGCCACCGGGGGCTTCGGTCGTGTGCAGTTTGGCAATGACAAAGCGGTCGATCTCGTTGGTAGACCAGTCCGTTTCGGGGTGATTAGTGAGGCCCATTCGGCTCCAGATCGTGCCAACGCTGGGCACAGACGGGGTTTCCGGTGTTTGGTAGGCCCAATGGTCGCCCCACTCGGCTCCCTGGTCAATCCATTTTCTGAGCGTCTCGATATCCTCCGGTTTCATGGGTGGACCGTCCAGCGGCATTCGTTCGTCGGGGTCAGTAGCGGTGAGGCGTCGGATCAGCTCACTCTTGTCGGCATCGCCGGGAACAATGGCCGGGTGACCCGATTTGGCCGGGGCAAAGGCTTCTTCTTTAAAGAGCAGCGAAAAGTTGGACGCTTTTTTCACGCCCCCGTGGCAGGTAATGCAGCTTTTATTCAGAATGGGCTTAACCTGCGTGTTGAAATCGACTTTCTCGCCAAAACCGCCCAATAGCGAAAATGACGACAACGCCACCACCGCACCTGTTGCACTCATCACCAGCCACCTTGCTTTCATAACGCCTACAATCCGGTTAAAACAGCCATTTCAGTTGATCAACAAAAGGAATATGACCAATTACTTTCGTTATCTGTCTAGCAAATTTCTTATTTATTAACGTAAAAACCCTGTGAATCAGTCGCTTGTGTGCTGCACTATCTTGACCATGAACTGTCTGATTTTGACCCAGCGACGTACATATTCTACATAACTGGTTACAGGCGAGCCACATACCAGCCTAACCCTCTGAATCGTTTACCTTTGCAGTACGCCAGCAGGCTGGCTATTCATCACAATCCTTTCGCGTCCATGCACACATCACGCGCTAGTCGGCTGACTGGCCTTTTGATTCTCACCGGGCAGTTGGCCGTGGCACAGGCCCCAGCGGCCAGTGTGGCCACTCCCACTACATCGGCAAGTACCGCTTCATTTGCCAACACCTACGCCCAGACCGTCTCGGCGGCTGACCTCGAGAAGCACCTGCGTATTCTGGCCGCCGACGACATGGAAGGTCGCGAAACGGGCACCCGTGGCCAGAAAAAGGCTGCCGCCTACATTGCCGGGCAGTTCGAGAGCTTCGGCCTTGCGCCTGTAGTGAAGCAGGCCGACGGCAAAATGGGCTACCTCCAGCCATTTACCCTCTACAAAAAAACCTGGGGCGACCTCTACGTCAAAGCCAACGGCAAGAGCTTTGCCTACCTCACCGATTTCCTGGTCAACGGCCTTTTTTCGATTCCCACCGAAACCAATTTCGAGACCGTTTTCGTAGGGCACGGCATCACGGGTGAGAAAATCGATGACTACGCCAACCGCGACGTGAAAGGTAAGGCGGTGGTCATGATTGACGGTGAACCCAAAAACGCCGACGGCACCTCACTCATCAGCGGTACCAAAGACCCCTCGAAATGGGGCCGCCCTGACAGCTATCGCGTGAAACTGACCGCCGCCAAAGACAAAGGAGCCGCGCAGGTATTCATTATCTCGGCGGCCGACGCGGCGTCGTTTAAGCAAATGCTGGCCGAACGGTCGGCCATGGTGCAGCGGTTCAACCGGCTGGGTCTGAAAGCAGGCAACGAAAACACAGGTTCGGTAGGTGCGTTTATAGTCTCGGCCGATATGGGCGCGGCCCTGCTGGGCCAGAAACCCGACAAGTTTCGGAAGGCCCTGGAGCAGTCGGTTAATAGCGCGCAGCCGCCTTTCGGGAAGCTGACGGGCAAAGTAGCCGTGAAAGCTGAGCGTAAAGACGAAAACGTGCAGACCGAAAACGTGATGGGCTACCTGGAAGGTGGGGACAAGAAAGATGAAGTGTTGGTCATTTCAGGCCACTACGACCACATCGGCATTAATCCCGACGGGCAAATCAACAATGGCGCCAACGACGACGGTTCGGGTACGGTATCAGTGCTGGAACTGGCGCAGGCATTTGCGAAGGCCAAAGCCGAAGGGCACGGTCCCCGGCGTTCGGTACTGTTTCTGACAGTGGTGGGTGAAGAAAAGGGCCTGCTGGGTTCGGAATACTACGCCGATTTTAGCCCTGTGTTCCCCCTGGAAAAGACCGTGGCCGATTTAAACATCGACATGGTAGGCCGGGTCGATGATTTGCACAAAGACAAATCGCCCAACGATAACTACATCTACGTGATTGGCTCAGACAAGCTGTCGAGCGATTTGCACAAGATCAGCGAAGCGCAGAACGCCGAACACACGCAGATGGAACTGGACTATAAATACAATGATTCGCAAGACCCGGAGCGGATTTATTACCGGTCGGATCATTACAATTTCGCGAAGCATAAAATACCCATTATCTTCTATTTCAACGGTTTACACGCCGATTATCACCGCCCTACTGACGACGTAGAGAAGATTGATTTCAAGCTGGCCGAAAAAACCGCGCGCCTCGTTTTCTATACCGCCTGGGATATCGCCAACCGCGACGAACGGCTGAAAGTAGACAGCAACAAGCCGTAGGAAGCATTGATAGGCAGAAGGGGGCGTCGACGTATAATTGTTATTTATACGTCGACGCCCCCTTCGCGTTTTTGCTGGGTATGCTTAGAAATAATACGGGCAGACATTGAAAGCTTACTTATCCTTGCGAATTTGCGGTTTAAAAACCCCGCATATGAAGCTATTCTACAGGCTACTTTTCAGCACTTTATTACTTACTCATACTGCTGTAGCCCAGCAGGCAGATATGTTTCAAACGTACGCCATTGTTAACGTAGATGGGGGTACAGACAGTTATAGGGCTGGAAACAGAAACGCAGATGGCGCCACCACTTTCAACAACTCCAGCTACGGCATAGCCAACACGTCGATCACGTTGAAAGGGGGTGAAATCAAGACATTCAAGAATAACGGGGGTGACGTGACGGGGGCACGTTTATATTACCGCGTCTATCCAGCAGGTAGTCCGGCAGGAGCATTTACGTTGATCAATCTTCCCTTTGCTGCCAACCTAAACGGCAGTGGTGACCAAAAGTGGGCCACTACAATGGCCAATATCAACATGGCCACTGGATTACCGGCGGGCAACTACACACTGGAAGTGTACTGGCAGATTACGACCAACTTAGGTGATCGCTTCGATAGCAACGGTGGTGCCAACGTAAAGGCCTCGTTCACCGTATCGTCAACGACGCTTCCCGTTACGCTGACGTCATTCAATGCAAAAGCCAATAACCACATGGCCAGCCTGGATTGGGCAACGGCGACTGAGCAGGGCAACGCTTATTTCGACGTGGAACGCAGTGCAGACGCCCGATTGTTCGAGCACGTAGGCCGTGTGGAGGGCCGGGGGACTACATCTACTCCTCAGGTGTATAGCTTTTCAGACGAATCGCCCAGTTTAGGAACCAATTATTACCGACTGCGGCAGGTCGACGCCGATGGCCGGTTTTCGTATTCGCCGGTGCGGGCGGTGCAAATTCGGAGCAATGGCGAACTGGCTATTTGGGGGAACCCGGCCGCCGAACAACTTGGCGTAGCAGGTCTCGAAGTCGGCTCGACCGTTGACCTGCTCGACCTGAATGGGCAACTCCGCAGTAGCCAATTGACTAACAATAACCGCTTGCATATTGACGTGCGCAACCTGCCCAGCGGCACGTACCTCCTTCGCGTGGCTGAACCGGCGGGGGTACAATCCAAGCGCGTGGTTGTGTTGCATTAGCCGCCATCGGGGCGACGCTTCACCCGATAGTAAACACTTCATTAGTACAAAAACGGCCTGCGTGATTTGCGCAGGCCGTTTTTGTACTAATCCTAACCGCAATGCAACTCTAAATCAGAATTTCGGGTCCTTAGCGTATAATTATCCTGGCTAACAGCTATGAAACTGCTTATCACACTCTTCTGCTCAGTACTTGCATCAGCGGGACTTGCCCAGCAAAACTCGACCAAAAATAGAGTTGACTCACTTCGTAACGTAGATAACATGCCTGTTCTGAGAGACATAGCACACGCCAGAGAGATGCCTACCCGGACAGGTCAGGGAACGGCCATAAATATGCCTACCTACTCAGGCCCTCCTGCATCTGACGAAAACCTGGCTACGTTTTTAAGAAACTTTGACGTTCCCAAAAACAGCAAGGGGCTTCAGCCTGATTCGTCTAACCGCCCCAATCCCAACGCAGATAAACTTCATCCAAAAAACCGTAAAAATTAGCGGGTTGGGTATGTAATGACGTTAGGTCTGGCAATACGCCAATTCGCTGGCTACACTGACATCAGTTCTTCCCCTCCCCCACTTTAGCGGGTTTTTGCGGAATGCCGGGTTGGGTGATCTCGAAGTTCTCCTTCTTCTTGGCCTCAGCCACTAACGCCCGTACATCGGCGAGGAGTTTTTTGGCGTCGTAGACTACGCCGTCTTTGACTGTATAGGTCACGCCGCCCACGCGTTCCACTTCGTTTTTGTCGTTCAGGTGAATAGCCCCGGTACCATAGAGTGTTTTTAGATTTACCAGCGGATTTTCTTTAACGATCACAAAGTCAGCCAGTTTACCTACTTCCACCGAGCCAATCTGATCGGCCATACCGAGAGCTTCGGCCCCTTTGATGGTGGCGGCGCGGACTACTTCGAGCGGGTGGAAACCGGCTTCGCGCAGGAGTTCCAGCTCGCGGATGTAGGCAAAGCCGTATAGCTGGTAGATGAAGCCCGAATCGGACCCCGTGGTAACGCGTCCTCCCCGGTTTTTGTATTCGTTGATGAACTGCATCCAGAGTTGGTAATTCTTTTTCCAGGCCACTTCCTGTTCCGTTCCCCAGTTGTGCCAATAGGACCCGTGCGAAATGCGGCTCGGCCCGTAGAACCGCCACAGGCTTGGCAGGGTGTAGTCGTCATGCCATTCGGCGCGGCGGGCCAGCATCAGTTCGCGGTTAGCTTCGTAGATGTTAAACGTGGGGTCGAGGGTGAAATCGAGGGCAATCAGCTCATCCATGACCTTGTTCCAGCGGTCGGTACCAGGCTTGGCGGCCTGCTGCCAGAGGTTCCCGGCTTCGGTAAAGCGGTCCTGCTCGTTGTTATAATTGTAAGTGGCGGGGTAATCCTGCACGGTACGGTCAGCGAAGAGGCTTTCGGGCAGGCCATACCAGTGTTCCATCGTAGTTAAACCAGCTTTGGCGGTGGCCAGGGCGTTCATCCGGGCCACTTCCAGTTGCGCATGGTGGCAGGCAGAACGAAGCCCCAGCTTCTTGTTTTCGTCCAGCGCCGCCCGGAAAACGTTCGGTTCGGCTCCGAAGAATTTAATACCGTCGGCGCCTTTTTGGGCGTTCAGGCGCACCCAGGCGCGGGCCTGTTCGGGTGTGGTGATGGGTTCCTTGCTCCCCTGCCCAAAGACAGTATAAGCCTTAATACGCGGAGCCACAATCTCGTTACGGTCACTCCTGGCACGGTGTTCCAGTACCCAGTCCAGCCCGTTGCCCGCCGACGGGTCGCGGATGGTGGTAATGCCATGACCAAGCCAGAGTTTAAACACATAGTCGGCGTTGGCCCCCTGATCTTTTCCGCCAATATGCCCGTGCATGTCAATAAACCCCGGCATGAGGTACATACCCTCACAGTTTAATTCGTGCGTACCCGCCGTAGCCTGCGGACGACTCTTTGGATCGATGGCAACGCCGGGGTAGCCTACCTGCCGGATCTGGGCAATGCGGTTCTTTTCCACCACAATGTCAACCGGCCCAATTGGCGGCGCGCCCGTGCTGTTAATCAGCGTTACCCCCCTGACAATGAGCCGATCATACGGTCCGCCACCTTCCCCGGCCTTCCGGGCCGGAGCTTTCTCGACCTGGGCGTTTGAGGAATGTACAATGGACAATGTACAATGCATGATGAGGGTGGCGGAGAGCAACAGGCGAAGGCGGCGCATAACGATGTCAGTTTAGGGTCGAAGATACTGTGTTCAGCCTTTTCTCAGTAGCTTGCCGCTATGACTATTCCTCCCTTTTCTAGCCCTTTCGATAGCCTTGCCGAATGGTTGGGAGTCGGTGCTGTCAGTGCCGATGCCACAGCGTATGCCATGCAACTATTCAGACCAGTCCAGTTAAACAAGCATGCGTATCTGGTTAGGGCGGGAGAGTATATGCCAGAGATGGGCTTGTTGGCAGAAGGGCTGATGCGCCACTATTTTCTTCAGACCGATGGCACCGAAATCACCGTAGAATTTGCCAGAGCCGGTGATCTGGTGGGTGAATACAACAATATGCTGCTCAATCAGCCTGCCGACCATTATGTACAGGCGCTCGAACCTTGCCTGATTATGCTGGCCCCCATTGCCGACCTACGCCTTGCCTGCGACCAATACGCCGACCTCGATCACCTCAGCCGCCTCTATACCGAGCAATATCTCTACCGGCTTATTGCGCAGATGAGTCAATACATGACCCGCCGTCCCGAAGAACGCTATCTCTACCTGCTCGAACACGACCCTGATCTGATTCAGCGTGTTCCCCAAACCATTCTTGCTTCGTATGTAGGCGTAACCCCCGTAAGCCTGAGCCGAATACGCAAGCGATTAATGGCGGGCCGGTGAAGCCACGGAAATTAACGTTTGATAATGCACCGACACGTACCCACGCAGAGCTTTGCTCCCGAATCAATTACCGCTATGCTATGAATGTGCATCCGACCAGTACTGTACAACACGCTCTTAACCAGTTTTATACAGACCATGACTTTGGCGAAGAGGGTGGAGTGAATGAACAGGTTGTCTGGCTTACGTTTGGTCCTGTTGCAGTTCCATTACCCAATACGGAGCAACGTAAAAAAGTGATCTGGCTTCACGACCTGCACCATTTGCTCAACGAATACCCTACTACGTGGTCTGGTGAGGGGCGTGTATCGGCCTGGGAGCTGGCAACGGGCGGCTGGGGTTGGCAACTGTATGTCTGGCTGCTGATTATACTAGCCAGCAGTATTGGAGTGTTGCTTTTTCCGAGGCGTGCTTTCCTGGCTTTTGTGCGGGGCACCTATTGTCGTCCTATTCTTAGTTTGGGGTTAACCAAAACCCAACTTATGCAGCTCCCTGTCAGCGACTTACGGCACCGGCTTGGTATTGAGCTAACGCGCCCCTACCCAGCCTGCCTGAGTCATTACCTACGTTTTTGCCTGATCTGGCTTTTCTACGTTAGCAGCGTTATTGGGTTTGGCGTAGGTTTGTATGTCCTGATTGCCTAAGACCCGTTAGCACCAGCTGAGCTATGTTTATTCAACGCAATTTCCTGTTCATCGTCATGGCGCTGGCCGTGCTGTTGGCCGTGGCTATGAAAGCAACTGTCTACCAGCGCGAACCTACCACGCCACCTACCCCATCGCCCGCTACAACCGAGGCCTTCAGGGCTTACTGGTTTGGTGGCAAGGCGGAGCTAAACAACTACCGCCTTGAACAGGCTCAATATGGCGCTATGTACCCCGGCAAAGCCGTTCTGGTATTTGTGACGGAAGATTTTCGGGTCGATAAGCAGGTAAAATTGGAGTCGGAAGCGAGCCGAAACACGGCCATTCCGGTATTGAAAACCAACTACGTCCGCCAGTTTGTTACGGGCGTGTACGATTATTCGCTGTTCACGTCGGTATTCACGCCCATCGACAATGCCAACGGCAGTCCGTCACGATTTCCTAACACATTGAAAGTAAGCACATCGGGGCAGGAATGGTGCGGGCAGAGTTACGTGCAGATGAACTACAAGGACAACGCCTACAGAGTGAGCGGGCGGTCATATTTCGAGCAGGAGGCTACCGAAGACTATAACGTGGAAAAAGCCTTGCTGGAAGACGAACTCTGGAACCGCATCCGCCTTAACCCTAAGAAGCTACCCATCGGCGACGTGCATGTCATTCCGGGTACGCAGGCGGCCCGGCTTCGCCACAAAAAACTGGAACCCCTACTAGCCACTACTACGCTTGACTCAGCGCAGGGCGTAACCTGGACACAGACCCGTAAGCCGGGTGTTACGACGGGCCCATGTAAAGCCTATGTAGTTGACTATAAAGACGATGGCCGGAAACTAACCATCTTTTTTGAATCCGATTTTCCCCACCGAATTGTAGGCTGGGAAGACACCTACAAGACAAAAGATAAGGTACTCACCAGCCGCGCTGTGCTTCAGAAAACCATCCAGTCAGACTACTGGAACCACAACACCCCCGCCGACAGTACGTTGCGCTACGAGTTGGGGCTTTAACAGCTCCGGGTTTGAGCCTCGTGGCTATTTAGACTTACCGAATCGACAAAAGGAGATATGCCGCCTGATTGGGTTTGCGTACGCTGTCGAATATTCGCGTGGGTATACGGTCATCGTCGCTGATGATAAGCAACGATCGGGAACTCAGAAACGTCATGTCTTCGGCTTTGTGAGCCATCCGTAGGGGTTCATTGTTAGGAAGCCTGACCAGGTTCATCTTCCCTTCGATTAATTCTGCTTCAGACGCAGTCCAGAGGAATGAACTCACAGCTTCAGCCGACTCGTAGGAGGTTATGATCCAGAAGATGCTCCTGACCGGGTCATACTCCAGGCTCGACAAACCCATTTTGCCAGGCATTTTCTCGTCGCTCTGATCGGCAACCTCAATTGATGATAACAACGTAACGCTACCTGTTAGCTCAACGTGCTGCTCGTCGCCCTGACCCACCACCGAATACGGAATTGACAGCACTCGCACCACGGGTTTGAAATCCTGGTAGCTGTTTCCCTCTTCCCGAACGCCTATAAAGAGTCGATTGGTCGTTGCTGTCAGTCCTTCAATTTTGAAATACCGAACCACGCCCAGGTAGTTCAGATCGCTCAAAGCCAGTGCCGACGATATTTTCTCGCGCAACGATACGGATGTGCCCTCGTTGGTATTAGGCGACCTACCCCCTAAAACCTGCGCACGCGATGGTTTTCCCGCAGGCCAGCAAAGCAGCATATTGTAGCCGTCCCAATCGGTGCTTCCCTCCTTCACCCGGTCAAAGGCAGTGGTTGCGAATACCCATTTTCGGTCGGGCGTTTGGGCTAGCTCCTCATATTTAATACCCCGTTTCATGACCGGACTATTGATATAAACCGGAGACTGCTGGTTATAGAACGCAGTCACACCGGGCCAGCTTGCCACCGACGATTGCCCATTGGGCATGGGCTTATCGTGCGCCATTAGTAGCGATTTTCCGTCATAAAGAATGGCCGACGCCTCGAACCAGAAGGGTTTACCACCTGCTTTCAGCGTGTCGGCAAAGCCCGCCGCGAAGCCTTCCTGCACCACCTGTACCCGCAGGGTTTTGCTCGGTTTAAGGCTGCTCTGTGCGCTGGCAACTAGACTGATTAGCAGGCATAACCCCATTGATAGGGCCAAACGCAAGGCCGAAACAGGCTTATTCGAGTAGTTTGGCATACATTCCGGTAATCTTGTCCATCTTAACCAGCATCCGGTTCGTGATCTGGAAGACTTCGCCAGCATCAATTGACTTTTCTTCGAATGAAATACAGTTGTTTTTCGTGCAGCGCTCTTCAATATAGCGCCAGTCGATAATGGCGCCCGAGATGACGTCGTCGATTTCAGCCGTGTTGGCCTCTGACGTGACCAGCGAACTCATACCGCCCTGAATGCCCGTAGCCATTTGTTGCAATTGCTTCACAATGTCGTTGTTTGGTGTGTTTAGCCCGGCCACATAGGCCCCGTAGTAGAAAGTCAGACGTTGTGAGAGCATCCGCATCCGTCCCGACTGGTTGGTGTTTTCGGCAACCTGCTCGGCCGAGGCTCCCGTTTCGTTTTCACGACGGGGTTGCGTGGCCGCCCACTTTATCAGGTCAACGACCACATCGTTAGTCGCGGCCAGCAGCTGCGAGTTGGTGTTGAGTAACACCTGCGCATTCTCTTTGCTGGGCTCTGCCACCAGTAGTTTGCGGTATTCGGTCCATAACGCTTCTTCTCTTGCCAGTAGGGCCGAGGTGCTTTTGGGCGACGCCAGCTTCAGTGCCTTTAAGTTTTCCTCGAACAGAATAACAGACGTCTGCATCTCCCTGCTGGCAACCTCGGCTTGCTTGCCAATCAGTTTAAAGACATAATCCTTGCCCATCCTTTGCGTCAAAAAACGCTGTTTACCAGCTATGTTGATGGCCGAACCGGGTGAAAGTGTGGTCTGGGCCAAGGCGACATGCATAGAGCCCGCTGCCAAAAAAAGCGCGGCAAGTCTAAGTACGATCTTGAGCATAAACTGTTGTAGGTGAGTTTATTATTAATTGAGGATGTCGATCGTCTAAAGGCCGCTGATAAGTTGGTGGCAAACCTGCCCACTGTACCCTTATCCGGTCTGGCTTAAAATGACCAGCCAGATGATCTGGTGTCGTACAAATCGCAGCAGTGACCGTTTCGGAGGTAGGCATGGCTACTGTACCCGCCGCAAACTGCAGCGTATGCGAAAATTTACTTAAATAAACTATATAAAGAGGCCTACTCTCAGGCAGGGGCAACGTGGTGACTATAAGGTCAGGCTTCGGCGAGCTACTAAGTGATGCAGCTTCGGACCCATCTACAACAATATCTAATTGTATTTCAATTGCTTGAACACAAACTGATCTATCAACATACGCACAAAGCCACAACCCTGTACTTGACAGGGCATTGCCAACAGCAACCAGTTGCGGCGATGGTAATGGTGATTTACTCAAGTATTTCAAGTCGTTTTTACAGCAATTTAACGGATAAACTGATGCCATCAAACCGCAACTAACGTACCAAATACCTGCTCTACTTTGCCGTTGGATAAACGCCCAACGGTAGGCTGATTAGCTTAACAGCGTTTCGGCCAGCAAGTAGCCGTTCAGGCCAATGATCAGACCCGCTATTGCCCACGATAATACTTTGACCCATAACGGGTTAGCAAACCGGCCCATTATTTTTTCACTATTGGTAAATAAAACCAGCGGCACCACGGCAAAGCTCAATTGCAATGATAGAACTACCTGACTGAGAACCAGTAATTCCGATGTGCCGCGTTCGCCATACAGGAAGGCCACGACCAAGGCAGGTACAATAGCAATAAGCCGTGTTACAAGCCGCCGTAACCAGGGCTTAAACCGGATATTCAGAAACCCTTCCATCACGATTTGGCCAGCCAGTGTGCCCGTCAGCGTACTATTCTGGCCCGAAGCCAGTAAGGCGACGGCAAACAAGACGCTGGCTAGTTTTACACCCAGCAGTGGGTCGAGCAGACGATGGGCATCGGTAATATCAGCCACTTGCTGATTACCTGAGAAGTGGAATGCGGCCGCCGAAAGTATCAGAATGGCTCCATTGATAAAAAACGCCAGAAACAGTGACCCCGTAGAATCAATCGTGGCGAACTTGATGGCCTCGGTACGGCCTGTGTCTGTACGAGGAAAATCGCGGGTTTGTACGATGCTGGAATGCAGATAGAGATTGTGGGGCATGACTGTGGCCCCTAAAATACCAATAGCTATGTACAGCATTTTAGGATTTGTTACCACCTCCGAACGAGGAAGCAGCCCTCCCATGATTGCCTGTACGTCGGGTCGCGAGACGATAAGTTCATAGGCGAAACAGGCCAGAATCAGGAAAATAAGGCCTGCCACAATGATCTCGATCACCCGAAATCCTTTGTTCTGAAGCCACAGTAGCAACAGCACGTCGGCGGCGGTGATCAGAATACCTACTGTGATAGGCAGGCCAAACAGCAGGTTGAGCGCAATGGCCGCGCCAATGACCTCAGCCAGATCGGTAGCTGCAATGGCAATTTCGGCCAGAATCCAGAGGCCAATAGCCACAGGACGGCTGTAGTGTTCCCGACAAGCCTGGGCCAGGTCGCGACCCGTAGCAATGCCCAGTTTCAGCGAAAGGTGCTGTAACAGCATGGCAAACAGGTTGGAAATCAGTACTACCGACAACAGTTTATAGCCAAACTGTGCACCACCGGCAATGTCGGTAGCCCAGTTGCCGGGGTCCATGTAGCCCACGGCCACCATCAGGCCGGGGCCAAGGTAGGCTTTCAGCGTTCTAAAAAAACTACCTGCCGCCGGCACGTGAATACTGGCGTGTACTTCAGAAAGTGAATTAGTAGAGCTGTCGTCTCGCCAAGTCATTACAAGGGTGAGGTTCAAGGTTTAAGGTTCAACGTTTAAGGTTGCTTCGCGCTTTAACGCAACTCAAAGACAGAACTGCAAAGCGCGAAGCAACCTTAAACGTTGAACCTTAAACCTTGAACTCTTTTTTTTAGGCTAATCTAAAAATTTATTTTTGCTAATCAAATAACTACATTTGTGTGTGTTCTGTTCACGGTCTGTTCATAAATGGCTAAAAAACGGAACTTGCCATTATGTCGACACATTCATTCACCGAAGAGAATTACCTTAAACTCATCTACGCGCTGGCTAACCGGGGAACCAACGAGGTAAGTACCAACGCGCTGGCTGAGGTGACGGCCACGCGGGCGGCATCGGTGACAGATATGTTGAAGCGGCTGGCCGATAAGGAGTTGATCCACTATCGCAAATACCAGGGTGTGCGCCTGACGGACGAGGGCGAACGGCTGGCGTTGAAAATTATTCGGAGGCACCGGCTCTGGGAGGTGTTCCTGGTCGATAAGCTCGGTTTTGGCTGGGATCAGGTACACGAAATGGCCGAAGAGCTGGAACATATCCGCTCGGATGAACTTGTTGAGCGCCTCGACACTTTTTTAGATAACCCTCAGTTTGACCCTCACGGCGACCCCATACCCACCCCGGCGGGACACATGCCCGATGCGCCGTCGCAGAAACTGGCTGACCTGCTACCCAGCGAAACTGCGTGCCTGTTGGGGGTGCTTGATCATTCGGCAGCGTTTCTGCAACACCTTGACCGGAGCGGCCTGACACTGGGCTGTACTGTTAATGTTTCTGAAATCAGTGCCTTCGACCGGTCTATGCGGGTGACAATACCGCCCGGACAAACGTTATTTGTTAGTTACGACGTAGCCAGAAATCTGCTGGTTGGCCCTCCAAAGCCATAGTACCGTAGGCCTGACACGAGCGGGCGGTTCCCTATGAAAATCTTAGACTGGTATATTCTTAAACGCTTTTTGCAGACCTACTTCTTTGTAGTGTTGCTGATTGTGCTCATTGTCTGCGTGGTAGACTACACCGAAAAGGTGGATGATTTCCGGAAGCACAGTGCCCCTGCCCGCGCCATTTTCATTGATTATTACCTCAATTTTATTCCGCATTGGGCCAACATGATCAGTCCGCTGATGGTGTTTATTGCCACGGTGTTTATGACCTCGCAATTGGCCTCACGGACCGAAATCATTGCCATTCTGAGCAGTGGGGTTAGTTTCATCCGATTGCTGGTGCCCTATATAATGGGCGCGGCGATTCTGGCAGCACTGAGCTACTACATGGTGAATTACCTCATCCCGGTGGCCAACAAAACGCGCATTGGGTTCGAGCTAAAATACACGAAAGACGCCTATACGTTCACGGGCCGGAATACGCACCTTAAAATCGCGCCCAATACCTACGCCTATCTGGAGAGCTATAACAACCTGAACAACACCGGCTATAAGTTTACGCTGGAAGAAGTGAAGGGTAACGAGCTGAAACAGAAGCTCTCTGCCGACCGGATTGAGTGGGACACAAAAAAGGGCAAGTGGGCTATTTACGATTATCAAGTTCGCAAGTTCGACGCCCAACAGCGCGAAACGCTCACACCCGGCTCCCGTATCGATTCGACCCTGAACCTGAAACCATCTGATTTCGACTCTGATTTTAGCCTATTCGAGACCCTGACCAAGCCCGAACTCGACGCGTACATCAGCCTGATTCAGAGCCGTGGTGCCGACGGGGTAGAGACGTATTTGCTCGAAAAATACACCCGCCAAACCCGGCCCTTTGCCATCATCATCCTTACGGTCATTGGCGTGATCATGTCGGCCCGGAAAAGCCGCCGGGGCGTAGGCTGGCAGGTGGCCCTGGGCTTTATTCTGGCCTTTGTCTACATCCTGTTCTATATGCTGGCTAAGGGGGTAGCTGACTCTGGTGCTATGAATCCCGTACTGGCAGTCTGGCTCCCAAACCTTATTTTCGCAGGCATCGGCGTGTTTTTGTACAACACGATACCACGATAGCAAAGGTACTGTTGGTTTGTTCGTCGGTTTGTTTGTTCTATTCGGCCTTTAGGCTAGTAGCTTCATCATTGGCTTATTGAACAAACACACAAACAAACTAACAGACGAACAATCTGTATGCCCAACCCCTCTCTCCGCGACTATCTGCACCTGCACTTCATCGTAGTTATCTGGGGCTTCACAGCTATTTTGGGGCTGTTGCTGGAGCCGCTGAGTGCGCCCGCGCTGGTGGTCATCCGCACTGGGCTGGCCGCTTTTGGGTTATGGGCGGTACTCTATTTTCGGCATCCTACGCCTCTGACAACGCCCCTAACACCGGCTGACCGTTGGGCGATGCTGGCCACGGGCGGGCTCATTGCGGTTCACTGGCTGGCATTTTTCTGGGCGGCGCGGCTGGCCAATGCATCGGTTTGTTTGGCCGGCATGGCTACCAGCTCGCTGTGGGCATCGGTGCTGGAGCCGGTATTACTAAAACGGCGCGTGCGGGGCATCGAGATCATCATGGGCGCGGTAGTCATGTTTGGCCTGTACCTTATTTTCCGGTTCGAGTTCGATAAAGTGGCCGGGCTGGCGGTGGCGGTGTTTTCGGCCATGCTGGCTGCCCTGTTTACCATCATCAACAGCCGCTTTGCCCAACGGCACGCTTCGTTGGTTATTGCCCGGCAGGAGATGCTGGGGGCCTTTCTGGCCTCGGTGGTGTTTGGCGCGATATATGTGGCTATAGTGCATCCACCGCTGGCGACACTGGTACCGCAACGGCCTGCTCAATGGCTTTGGATGGTAGTGCTGGCGTTTGTCTGCACAGTCTATGCTTATACGGCGGGCGTGGGCCTTTTGCGCAAATTTTCACCCTATATGGCCATTTTAACCGTGAACTTAGAACCGGTTTACGGAATTTTGCTGGCCGTGCTCATCTTCAACGACCGCGAACGCATGACCGGTGGTTTCTATCTGGGTACCCTTGTGATCTTGCTGGCCGTGCTGGCGTACCCTTTTTTGACCAAACAGACCATGCAGGAAGAGCCGGGAATCACCAATTGAACCGTGCTGTCAGGTCAGGCTAGTCCATTCATGCAACAATCACTACTTCACCGCTACCTGCTGCCCATTGCCACGACAGGGCTGTTTTTGGTCGCTTTCGTGCCTATTCTATTCCTGTCGTACTACAATCATCCTTCTGCTGCCGACGATTATTGCTTCGCCGATACGGCCGTGCGCTACGGATTCTGGCAGGCGCAGCAATACTACTATGACGGCTGGACGGGGCGCTATTTTTCTAATTTCCTGGCTCACGGCACGCCGCTGGTTTGGGGCTGGTATGCGGGTTTCAAGTTTATTCCAGCCTTACTGGCTATTGGCTGGCTGCTAGCCGCCTACACACTTTTGGGCGAGTGGCTGGCTCGACTGGAGGCACCTACTGCTACCCGCCGCCGTACCCAGTTGTACCTGACCGGGCTGCTTTTTTTCCTGTACATCCTGATATTGCCCAATCTGGCCGAAGCCTTTATCTGGACAGCTTCGGCAGTGGTGTATACCGTCCCCTCGGCGCTGATGATGTATTGGGGCGCGGTGTTGTTGCGCTGGCAAGGGCAGCAGCCCGGAACACTACGCACCCTGACGGGCATTTGGGCAAGCGTACTGGTTTTCCTGATTGTGGGTTGTGGCGAAACACATATGCTGCTCATTATCAGTTTGCTACTGGCCATTTTAGTGTTTCGTTTTGTCCAGAACCGCAAGGTAGACAAGCAACTTTTAGTACAATTAGGAGTAGCGCTGGTGTCGGGGTGGCTGGTGTTTCGGGCACCCGGCAATGCCATCCGAATGCAGGGCGGGGCTACCAACGGCGACCTTGTGGGGGGTATGGTGCAGTCGTTACGGTGGCTGGCGATGACCCTGCCGCGCTGGTTTATTCAAACACCCATTTTGCCTTTGTCGGCACTTTGGGTGATGATCGGCGCAGGGCTATTTCACAAGCAAACAACTGTTAATGAACGGGTTAGCCGCCTGTTTCGGGTGCCGCTCTGGTACGGATTGCTGGTGCTGTTTGTACTACTGCTGGCCACGGTGTTCCCTTCCTACTACGCTACCCAAAACCTGACAAACCGGGCCATCAACGTCACCTATGCCGTTTTTTTATGGGGCTGGTTGTTTATCCTGACATCTCAGCTATCTCGTTTTGCCCGGTTTGGCACTACCACGCCGCCACTTTGGTTACTGGCGCTCACCGTGCTCTGGCTCGGTGTCAGCATGGTTCGCAGTCTGCCCATGCGCCATCTTTACGCCGATCTGCTTCGGGGCGACGCTGCCCAATATGACCGTGAACTCACTGCCCGCCAACAGCTATTCAGTCAGTCGCAAGCCGATACACTCCGGGTGGCTCCACTCAGCGTTTACCCCACCAGTTTATTCATGGAAGACATTCGCACCGATCCTACTCACTGGTGGAACAAGTGCCAGGCGGGCTATTATGGTCATAAAGTGATTATTATTGACCCGTCAATTCGTCCCGCATCCACCCGTCCATGACCACCGTTTGCATTATTGTTCCCTGTTATAATGAAGCCGAACGCCTGCCTGGCGAGGCCTTCATCACCTACCTCAGCAACCATCCACACGTTACATTTTGCTTTGTTAACGATGGTAGCCGCGACCAGACCCTGTCTGTTCTGCAGGCATTGCAACAGCGCAATCCGACCCAGATTGACGTACTGGATTTGCCTCAGAATCAGGGTAAAGCAGGCGCTGTCCGGGCGGGCATGAACCACTGCGGTATGGGTACATTTGATTATACCGGCTATTTCGATGCTGATCTGGCTACCCCATTGGCCGCTATCAACGATTTGCAAGCCGTGCTCGACAACCACACCGATTGTGTATTTGTAATGGGATCGCGGATCAAGCATCTCGGCGTAAACATCCAACGGAGCGCCTTCCGGCATTATGTGGGTCGCGTCATTGCTACCACCATTAGCCTGATCCTGAAGTTGCCCGTCTACGACACCCAATGCGGCGCCAAACTTATGCGTCGTGAGGCCACTGGGAGCGTTTTTGCCGAACCGTTTATTAGTCCGTGGCTTTTCGACGTGGAATTGCTGGCCCGGTTAGTTGGTCAGTATGGCCGTGCCAACCTTAAAGGTCGTTTGCTGGAAGAACCTCTTCAGGAGTGGATCGAACAGGATGACTCGCGCATCAGCTCGACCTACGTGTTCCGCATGTGGTATGAGCTATACCGTATTTACCGAACCTACAGTCACCTACGATGAGTACCCCCGCCGCCCCCCTAACGCTTCGCTACCCGTTTCTTCCTTACCTGCTGTTGCTGCTCCCTGTTGCTCTGCACACCTGGATGATCCTGACCTACGCCGAAAATGTGCCCTGGTACGATGATGTGGAAATGTTTGTGGCTTTTATTCAGGAATATTTCAAGGCCAATACCCTGGGCGAGAAGGTATACTGGCTGCTGAAACCAAGCAACGAACACCGTATTCTGCTGGCGAAAAGCGTGGCCTTGTTCACTTATTACGTCACGGGCCACATGAATTTCCGGCTGATGATCATCATCGCCAACGTATGTATGTACGGTACGCTGGTCATTCTCTACCGCGTGTTCCGGTCCATGCAGTTACCGATCTGGGCGTTTGTGCCAGTACCGTTTTTTCTGTTGCAGCCGCAGTTTTTTCTTACGTCAACCTGGGCACTAACGGGCCTGCAACATCAGGGAGGCACATTTTTGTCGTTTTTGGTGATGTACAGCTTAGCCAAAAATGGCCGACCCCGGTTTGTAGGTGCAGCGTTGTTACAAGTGCTGGCGTCGCTCTCCATGAGCAATACACTCTTTGGCTGGCTGTCGGGGGCGGTTATTCTCTGGCGGCAGGGGCATTACAAACGGCTGGCAGCCTGGGCAGTGCTCTGTGCCGTGGCCGTATTTATTTACCGCTACGGCTATACCTATTCGCAGGGGACCACGAGCCAAAAGCTGTTGCTGAGCCAACCCTGGCTGGTGATCGTGAGCGTGTTTTCCTTTGCAGGCGGCGCGTTTGATGTGCTTCCGTTTGCGCCGTTTCTACTTCGTGGTATTGGTCCAACTATAGCCGGCATTATCCTGTTTGCACTCATCGGCTGGTTTGTGTGGCAGATGCGATGGCCGTTTCAGAAGAAAATAATGGCGCTGGTGCCGCAACTACCAAACACTATTCGCGACAATTTTTTCATCGGTATCTACATCCTTATCCTCACCAACGCGGCCGTGGTAGGTATGTTCCGCATTCGGTACGGCTACAACGTAATCCTGATCAGCAACTACATGCTCTATCCAGCCTTGTTGCTGTGTGTAGTTTATCTAAATGGTTTACAGACACTTAACCTTCGGCTTCGTCCCCGGTGGATGCGGATTGGCCTGACGCTGGCCCTGTTGCTTTGGGCAAAATCGTATTTCTGGCACCTGCCCGAAGTAGCCAACCGCAGCGAGTTTTTGCGGGCATGGGGGTACAATCAGCAGTATACCGGTATTGGTCTTGGCGGTGAACGGGGAGGCATTCTGGAAGCACCCATCCACAAAGCCATGACGGGGGCGGTGGCCGGGGGTTACTACAAATACCCCGACAACCCAATCGCCAACTATGCTACCAGTCTGGATACCATCGCCACGCGCATTACCAAAAACGGCGACACCTACCACCTCGAAGCACCTGGCCCACCCACGCCACTTCGGCAAGCCTACGCCGTACTGCAATCAGACACCGAAACGTACCTGATTCCCTCAAAAACGCCTTTTTACCGTCCTGCCTTCTGGCTTCGCCGCCCTGTATTGGGTGTTCTAGCTGACGTTGACAATTTCTTTCTCCGCCCCGGTACCTATCGTGTAGGCTGGGCCATCGATGCTGGCGGGGACCCCATGCTTAGCTTTTCTACGAAAACAGTCGTGATCACTGCGAAATATTAGGAGTGGCTTTTGACAGGATTATCAGGATTTCAGGATTGACAAGAGTTTCATATTCTCAGAAATATGTAGACATAAAAAATCTTGTTAATCCTGAAATCCTGATAATCCTGTCAAAAAGCCCTTCATCCTACCAAGCGATTAGCGAAAGCGGTGCCGGTCGCGTTTTTTTGCAGCCACAAACGGGCGTTTGCTCGTTGCACTGGTATGCTCCTATCCGATTTGCTCTATAAAGTGCCTCTGCTGGCCACAGCAGGCAGTATGAATGCCGAAGTAACGCACCTTACGATGGACTCGCGCAACGTAGCACCGGGGACCCTGTTTGTTGCGGTACGCGGTACCGTTGTTGATGGGCACTCGTTTATTCCAAAAGCCATTGCGCAGGGCGCCACAGTCATTTTGTGCGAAGAAATGCCCGCCGAAGCGCCCGCCGACGTAACGTTTGTGCAGGTAGCCAACGCGCCAAGAGCTATGGGGTTTGTAGCGGCCAATTTCTACGGAAACCCCTCTAAAAAAATCAAGCTCGTGGGCGTGACGGGGACCAATGGCAAGACCTCCGTAGCCACCCTGCTGTTCCGGTTGTTTCGTGGGCTGGGCTACCGCTGTGGTCTGCTCTCTACGGTGCAAAACCAGATCGACGACACCGTTTTGCCCGCCACACACACCACGCCCGACGCTATTTCGGCCAACGAACTGCTGGTAAAAATGCGTCAGGCGGGCTGTACACACGTGTTTATGGAGGTAAGTTCGCACGCCGTGGTGCAGGAACGCATTGCCGGACTGCACTTTGCAGGGGGCATTTTCACCAACATCACCCACGACCACCTCGATTTCCACGGCACGTTCGACAATTACATCAAGGCCAAAAAAGGCTTTTTCGACCAACTCCCCCGTTCAGCTTTCGCGCTCACCAACGCCGACGACAAGCGTGGGGCCGTCATGCTGCAAAACACGCTGGCCCGCAAGGAAAGCTACTCGTTGCAGACGCTGGGCACGTTTAAAGGCAAAATCCTGTCCGACGGGCTATTTGGACTGGAAATGACCATCGACGACCGGCAGGTGTGGTTCAAACTCATTGGCCGGTTCAACGCCTACAACCTGCTGGCGGTCTACGGCGCGGCGGTGCTGTTGGGCGAAGACGAGGAAGAAATCCTAACCCAGCTCTCGGCCGTGACGCCTCCATCGGGTCGGTTTGAGCAGGTTATTTCTGCCGATAAGGTTGTGGGTATCGTCGACTACGCGCATACGCCCGACGCGCTTCAGAATGTGCTGGAAACGATTCAGAATCTGCGTCAGAACAACGAAGAGGGCTATTTTCCGCAAATTATCACCGTCGTTGGCTGCGGCGGCAACCGTGACGCGGCCAAACGACCCATCATGGCGCAGATAGCCACCAAGCTCAGCGACCGCGTGATTCTGACCTCCGATAATCCGCGTTTTGAAGACCCAATGACCATTCTGGAGCAAATGCAGGCGGGTGTCTCGCCAGTCAATGCCAGGAAAACGCGCACCATCGAAGAACGCCGCGAAGCCATTCGGGCCGCCGTAGCCCTGGCTAAACCCCACGACATCATTTTGGTAGCAGGCAAAGGCCACGAAACCTACCAGGACATTCAGGGTACGAAACACGACTTCGACGACCGGCAGGTACTTCGGGAAGCCTTCCAAAACCGCTAACTTTGAAACTAATGAGTGAATTAGTGAATGAGCGATTGAGTGAATGTTTAGAACCGTTACGTGGTGTATTTCACAAAGTCGCACCACGCATCAGACTATACGTCTCAGTCCTACCATTCACTCAATCGCTCATTCACTAATTCACTCATTAGAAATGCTCTATTACCTCTTTCAGTACCTCGACCGAAATTTTGATTTTCCCGGCGCGGGGGTGTTCCAGTATATTTCGTTCCGGGCGTTGGGTGCCGTGGTGTTATCATTGATGATTGCGGCCATCTTTGGTCGGCGTATCATCGACAAACTCAGGAGTTTGCAAATTGGCGAGTCGATCCGGGATTTGGGGCTGGAAGGGCAGATGCAAAAGCGTGGCACCCCTACTATGGGCGGGTTTATCATCATCGCATCGTTGCTGATTCCGGTGCTGCTCTTTGCCAAGCTCTCCAACGTCTACATTATTCTACTGCTTGTATCGGCTGTCTGGACATGCCTTATTGGCTTTCTGGACGATTATATCAAGGTGTTCAAAAAGAATAAAGAAGGTCTGCAGGGCAAGTTTAAAGTAGTAGGTCAAATTGGCCTGGGTCTCATTGTGGGGCTTACGCTGTCGTTCAACAATTATGTGAAAATTCGTATTTATGACAAGCCCGTAGCGGGGTCTGTGGTACGCCAACTGACTCGCTATCAGGACCTTCACTCTACCACATCGACTATCCCGTTCGTCAAAGACAATAACTTCGACTATAGCTGGCTCCTGTTCGGCCTGCTCCCCCCCGACTACACCTGGATTGTGTATACGCTGGTGTGTATTTTTATTATCACGGCGGTATCTAATGGAGCCAACATTACCGATGGCATCGATGGGCTGGCGGCGGGAACCTCGGTTATTATCGGCCTCACGCTGGGCGTGCTGGCGTACCTGTCGTCGAATGCCCGCTTTGCCGATTACCTCAACATCATGTTTATTCCCAACTCGGCAGAGATCGTAATTTTCTGCGCCGCGTTTGTGGGGGCCTGCGTCGGTTTTCTGTGGTACAATTCGTTTCCCGCACAGGTTTTCATGGGCGACACGG
Source organism: Fibrella rubiginis (assembly GCF_017353185.1). Taxonomy (GTDB): domain Bacteria; phylum Bacteroidota; class Bacteroidia; order Cytophagales; family Spirosomataceae; genus Fibrella; species Fibrella rubiginis. The sequence continues at coordinate 244,733 of NZ_JAFMYV010000008.1, forward strand.
GTAGCCTGATGCTCGGCGGCGTCATTGCCGTACTGGCCCTATCTATCCGGAAAGAATTGCTTATTCCGGTCATGTGCGGCCTTTTCCTGGCCGAACTCGTCTCCGTAATTATGCAGGTGAGCTATTTCAAGTACACAAAACAGAAGTACGGCGAGGGCAGACGCATTCTGCTGATGTCGCCGTTGCACCACCATTTTCAAAAGAAAGGCTACCACGAGGCCAAAATCGTGACCCGCTTCTGGATCATCGGCATCATCCTCGCCGTGCTTACATTGGCGACATTGAAACTCAGATAGTCTCAATGTACAATGAACAATGTATAATGTACAATGTTGCTGCGAGTCAGCTAGTTATGCATTAATAGAGGTCATTGTACATTATACATTGTTCATTGTACATTGTACATTCTTTCAAATGACCGCATTCATCTTTCCCGGCCAGGGTTCCCAATTTACCGGTATGGGCCACGACTTGTACGAATCGTCGCCGGTGGCGAAGGCCCTCATGGATGAGGCTGACCAGATTCTGGGCTTCAGCCTTACAAACACCATGTTTAATGGCACTGACGACGAGCTAAAACAAACCAACGTCACCCAGCCCGCCATCTTCCTGCACTCGGTAGCACTGGCCATGACTACCGACAATTTTACGCCCGACATGGTGGCGGGGCATTCGCTGGGTGAATTTTCGGCGCTGGTGGCCGCTGGTGCCCTGTCCTTTGCCGATGGCCTGCGGCTGGTGGCTCAACGCGCCGACGCCATGCAGCGCGCCTGCGAACAAAACCCATCTACCATGGCCGCTATCCTCGGCCTCGCCGACGACGTGATTGAACGCATTTGTGCCGAAGTAGCCGCAGAAACGGGTGAAGTGGTAGTACCTGCCAACTACAATTGTCCCGGCCAGGTCGTGATTTCGGGCAGTAACGAAGGCATCCGCGTAGCCTGCGAACGGCTAAAAGAAGCCGGTGCCAAACGCGCGCTGCCCCTGCCGGTGGGTGGTGCGTTCCACTCGCCGCTGATGGAACCAGCCCGCACCGATCTGGCTCAGGCTATCGAGAATACCCCCTTCCAGGCTCCGCGCTGCCCTATTTACCAAAACGTCAACGCTCAGCCCGCTACTGACGTAGCCACGATCAAGGCCAACCTGATTGCCCAACTCACCGCTCCCGTCCGCTGGACCCAATCCGTCCTGGCCATGACCACCGATGGGGCCACCACCTTCACCGAATGCGGACCCGGCAAAGTGCTTCAGGGTCTGGTCAAGAAAATCGCGCCGGGTGTTGAGGTAGGAAGTGTGTAGTTGCCACTGATGTGGTACTTATGCTCAATTGCAGTTGCCATTCTGCCGGTAAAAAGCGATATTCGATAAACTGACAACACCATGAATCTGCAGGTCATCCACGATAGTAAGGGCAAGCCAACAGGAGTATTCATCCCGATGCCAGATTGGGACAAACTGAAGAAGCAATACTCAGATCTAGCCCAGTATGAGCACGCAGAACCTTCCATTCAGCAACTCACGACTGAATTGAAAGAGGCTATTGTCGAGCTTAAGGCTGTTGAACAGGGCACAAAAAAACCCCGGCCTCTATCTGTATTGCTCGATGAGCTTTAGAGTACTCACGCTGTCTGTTTTTAATAAGCAGATCAAACGACTGGCAAAAAAATATCCTTCTATCAAGACTGATTTGGCTCGGCTAGGTGCTGAACTGGCTGCTGATCTCTGATCTTGGCAATGGCTGCCTTAATCATAAGGTCTTTACTATGTTTCATGTAAGAACGGTGGTTCACCAAATATACGCCGTTCTTCTGTTCCTTACCGATGGATACGGACCCAGCCAAATCCAATTTTCCGGAAACTCCCCCCGCCGCGATGGTGTTGATCTTAGGAATAGCCCTACCGTTTTTGGGCCAACCAGCAACACGTGACGCAGGAACAACAAACTATGACAAGTGAGGATATAGTGCAGCCCCAAACGCACCCCAATCGCTCACCGCTTACCGACGTGCAATTGACGGGTTATGAGCAAATTGACGTGCTCGGTGCCCGTGAACATAACCTCAAAAACATCGACGTTTCCATTCCCCGCAACAAACTGGTGGTTGTAACCGGCATCAGCGGGTCGGGAAAATCGTCGCTGGCTTTCGATACGATCTACGCCGAAGGCCAACGGCGCTACATGGAAAGCTTCTCGGCCTACGCCCGTTCGTTTTTGGGCGATATGGAACGACCCGACGTCGATAAGATTAACGGCCTCAGCCCGGTGATCTCGATTGAGCAGAAAACGACCTCGAAAAACCCGCGTTCCACCGTCGGAACTACGACCGAAATCTTCGACTTTCTGCGACTACTCTACGCCCGTGCGGGTGAGGCATATTCCTACGTGACGGGTCGAAAGATGGTGCGGCAGTCGCAGGACCAAATCGTGGATACGCTGCTGGAGCAGAATCTGGGTAAGAAAACCACTATTCTGGCCCCGGTGGTGCGCGGCCGGAAGGGCCACTATCGCGAGCAGTTTGTACAGATTGCCAAAATGGGCTACACCAAAGTGCGCGTTGATGGCGAGGTGCAGGATATTGTGCCCAAGATGCAACTGGACCGGTATAAAGTCCACGACATCGAAATCGTGATTGACCGGCTCGTGCCCAGCGCCGAAGATCGGTTCCGACTGAGTCAGTCGGTTCAGACGGCGTTGAAGCAGGGTAAGGGGGCAATTCAGGTGCTCGACGCCAAGGATAAGCTGCACTATTTCTCGCAAAACCTGATGGACCCGGAGTCAGGCATTAGCTACGATGAGCCATCACCTAACTCGTTTTCGTTCAACTCACCTTACGGCTGGTGCCCCACCTGTCAGGGTCTGGGCGTGGTAGAAGAGATCACCGAAGATTCTGTTATTCCTGATAAGTCATTGAGTGTGAGCCGCGGAGCTATTGCTCCATTGGGTGAATACCGTGAGCTGTGGTTTTTTAAAGAAGTGGAGGTCATCCTGAAAAAGTACAAGATGAATCTAACCACGCCAGTGAACAAATACCCACCTGAACTGCTGCACGTGCTCATGCACGGCACGGAAGAAGAGGCGGCGGTGCCATCAAAGAAGATTCCCGGTACAGACTATTATAACTTTAAGTTTCAGGGCATTATTAACTTCCTGAAACAGCAGCAGGAGAACGGTTCTGACAAGATTCAGGACTGGCTGCGCGACTTTCTGGTGATCAACCCCTGTCCCGAATGCCATGGGATGCGCCTGAAGAAAGAGTCGCTCTTTTTCAAGATTGCTGAGAAGAACATTGCCGAACTGGCCCGAATGGATATTTCGGAACTGGCTGCCTGGTTTGTGGGCATCGAAAGCCGCATGACCGACCGGCAGAACACCATCGGTAAGGAGATTCTGAAAGAAATTCGCAAGCGCATTGGCTTCATGGTCAACATCGGCCTGGACTACCTCACGCTCGACCGGTCATTAAAAACCTTGTCGGGGGGTGAGGCGCAACGTATCCGGCTGGCTACGCAGATTGGCACGCAACTCGTTGGCGTTCTGTATATTATGGACGAGCCTAGCATTGGGTTACACCAGCGCGACAACGTCAAATTGATCGAGTCGCTGAAAAACCTGCGTGACTTGGGCAACACTGTGCTGGTGGTGGAACACGATAAAGACATGATGCTCGAATCAGACTACCTGCTCGACATTGGTCCCGGCGCGGGGCGGCATGGCGGGCAGGTAGTGGGCTACGGCACACCAATTGAGTTCATCAGCCGGGGCGGCACCACCGCCGATTACCTCAGCGGGCGGCAGGGCATTCGTGTGCCCAATGAGCGCCGCAAAGGCAGTGGTAAGTTCCTAATTATCAAAGGAGCTACGGGCAATACGCTCAAAAACGTGACCATGAAGCTGCCATTAGGCCGCATGGTGAGCATCACGGGCGTGTCGGGTAGCGGAAAATCGTCGCTCGTGCACGATACGCTGTTTCCGATCCTGAATCAGCACTTTTACAAGTCGAAACGCGAGCCTATGCCCTACAAAACAGTGGAAGGGCTGGAACATATTGACAAGGTAATTGAGGTAGATCAGTCACCCATCGGACGTACCCCGCGTTCAAACCCGGCTACGTACACAGGCATGTTCTCGGAGATCCGTACGCTTTTCGCCGAACTGGCCGAAGCCAAAATCCGGGGTTATAAGCCGGGCCGGTTCTCATTCAACGTGAAGGGTGGCCGCTGCGAAGATTGCGAAGGGGCGGGCATGAAAAAGATCGAGATGGAGTTTCTACCCGACGTGCACGTGCCCTGCGAAACATGCAAAGGCAAACGCTTCAACCGCGAAACGCTGGAAGTCCGCTTCAAAGGCAAATCCATCGCCGACGTGCTCGACATGACCGTGGAACAGGCCCTGGATTTCTTTGCCAGCCAACCCCGAATTCTGCGCAAAGTACAGACCCTCAGTGACGTAGGTCTTGGCTATATCACCCTCGGTCAACACGCCACGACCTTATCGGGCGGCGAAGCCCAGCGCGTAAAGCTGGCAGAAGAGCTATCAAAAAAGGACACCGGCAAGACACTTTATATCCTCGACGAGCCCACCACGGGTCTTCATTTCCAAGACATTGCGCTGCTGTTGGGCGTATTAAACAAGCTCGTCGACAAAGGCAACACCGTGCTGGTGATCGAGCACAACCTCGACGTAATCAAGGTATCGGATTATGTCATTGACCTCGGTCCGGAAGGTGGCAACAAAGGCGGCTTCATCATCGCCGAAGGCACCCCCGAAAAAGTAGCCAAAGCCAAAGGCAGCCATACCGGCAAGTTTTTGGCCATGGAACTGGCAGCGGAATAAGGTTTGAGTACGTTTGCTAACCGTCAGGTTCTTGTCTTTACAAATATGGAAACCGCTTTGCCCTTGTCCCGCCCTCCTATTTCGGCAACTGCCTTTTGGGACGTTGATGTCAACATGATTGATTTCGACAAACGGTCATTGTTCGTTATGGAAAAAGTGGCGAATTACGGTACGTGGGATGACTTTATCCAACTGGTTCGGTTTTACGGAACCGAACGCTTTCGGCGCGAAATTGTGAAGGCGGCTTACCTAAAGAAAGACGTAATCAACTTTTTGTGCGTCATCTACAACCTCTCGCCCCAGGACTTCATATGCTACACACGGAGACAGTCGCAGAACCTACCCTGGACTTACTAAATTGCCTGCTTGCCACTCCCGAATTGGCAAATTTTAGTCTGGTTGGCGGCACAAATTTATCGCTGCGATTGGGGCATCGTATTTCAGTTGACCTGGACTTATTTACACCTCAGCCGTTCAATTTGACAGATGTCCAAAACGCCATTCGTCGCCAATTTCCATCAGCACTAGAGTTGACAGCTCGTAAGCAAACGTTGCTGTTTGTAATTGACGACGTTAAAGTGGATATTCTCCTGCACGAATATCCTTATTTACAACCTATTGACGTTGTGGAAAATATTCGGCTAGTGTCATTGCCAGATGTGATAGCAATGAAGTTAGGCGCCGTGGCCGGGCGGGGTGCAAAAAAAGATTTCTGTGTTATAGACCGGCTATTACAGCAGTATAGGTTGGCAGATATGATGGGATTTTATACCCAGAAATATCCCCAAAGTGATCCGGGTCAGGTTGTGCGTTCGCTGGTGTACTTTGATGATGCTGAAGAACAGGAGAACCCTAACGATTTACAGCAGACTACGTGGCCTATTGTGAAGCAGGGAATTACAACAGCTGTACAACAATATATACAAGCGTTAACGAGATAAACTGGTCAGCGCACAATAGACAAAAGTCAACTACTCCTTCTGCTTAGATGAGGCAGTAACCAGGCTCGCACACTGGTCGAGTTACTTCATCGAATGTATAATCAGCGGTCCAAGCAAAATTCGATTCGGACTTTGCTGGACAGCTTGTAACTTGGGTAAGAAGGGTTTAGGTTTAGTAAACAAACTGTCAACAGTTGCTAGTTCAGCCTGATATTTCGTGGGTATCGTGGATGGCTTTGGCTCACATCCACTCTCGAATGCAAAATCAATCGGTATGGCTACAAGAATTGGTCCGATATGGGATTTATCAACATACTGCCAAAACGGTTGACTGGTTAGGATTTTTGATTCGTAAAACTCGGTCAGCCATTCAGGTAGGTAATCACCCGTGATTCGGATACTGTCAATCTTGTTGGATGGCGTAATCCGGAAATGAATCCAGTCAATACCATAAAAGCAGTTGGGTATTTGCTGACCTGCTTCCCGACAGGCATTCAAAACGCCACGCTGTATGAATGCAGTGAACGGCTCAGGTACGTTGGCGCGAGGGTGGATCGCCGAAAAGGAGAGCGATAGCCTGGTAGTATCTGCAGTGGCCTGGGCATTGCACAGACTAGTTTCCACCAAAGACGTGACAACACAAACAAGAAAACCGATGAACGAAACAGCCTTTTTTCTGGACATAAGAGCCTCATTATTAACAGATAAGTGTAGAACCACACACTGATTTCATAACCCCAGCGTCAGCGCTATCTGTTTGTTGGTGGCTACCGTAGTACCTGGTTCGATGGATTGGGTCATGACTTTGCCGCGGCCTTCTACCTGTACGCGGAGGCCCCGGTTTTCGAGCAGAGGCAGGGCGTCGCGGAGAGAGAGACCGCGCACGTCGGGGATGCGGTCTTTGCGGACCGCGATGCTCTGCCAGTTGCCGTCCTGCTTACGCCGCACCCATCCTTCCACGGCGGGTTCGCTGTCGATGTTAAGCTCGGTGCCAATGGTGTGCAGGTCGTTGGCGTAGCCCGCCGAAGCCAGCATAGGTGCGGGGCTGAGGCGTGAGTTGCCTTTTTGCACCCGAAACGGCGTATGGATATCGGTGTCGTAGGCGTAGATACGGTCGGCAATTTCTTTGAAGACCGGGGCGGCCACACTACCCGCGTAGAGCAAATCAACATTGTCACCATGAGGATTGTCGATCATCGTGATCATGCTGTATTTGGGCTTATTAGCCGGAAAATACCCGATAAACGAGGTGTAGTAACGCCCCTGCTGATACTGACCGTTATAGATTTTTTGGGCTGTGCCGGTCTTACCCGCAATGGTGTAATTAGGATTTTTGATGTTTTTGGCCGTACCATGATCCACCACACCTTCCAGCATGTTGCGCACTTTTTTGATTGTCTCTGGCTTGGCAATGGGCGTTGGGGCTACATAGGGGGCCATTTCCTGAACTACCTCGCCAGCTAGCTTCACCTGTTTTACCAACTGCGGACGTACCCAATACCCGTTATTGGCCACAGCATTGTAAAATGTCAGCATCTGAAGGGGCGTAAGCTGCATCTCATAGCCGTATGACATAAACGTGAGCGATGTTTTGCTCCAGCCTTTCATATCCGGATTGCGCATCACGGGCGGAGCTTCGCCCTTCATATGGATACCCGTGGGCTGATTCAGGTGAAACTGACGCAGGTAGCGGCAATACAGATCAGGCCGCGAATAGAAGTAGCTCTGCATCATGAGGTGAATGCCCACGTTCGATGATTTTTCAAACACCTGCTGGGCCGTGATCGTACCCGCCCCACCCCGCTTGGCATCCACTATTTCGACCCCATGATACCGTACCGAACCACCACCTGTATTGATCAGTTTTTCGGGCCAAATGGCTTTTTCCTCCAGGAGGGCCATCATCGTAGCCAGCTTGAACGTACTGCCCGGATCGGTACGGCCCGCCAGGGCATGGTTGAAGTTTTCGATATACACCTGCCCTGATCCAGTGTTACGCGTGAGATTGGCGATGGCCCGGATTTCGCCGGTTTGTACCTCCATCACAATCACGCAGCCCTTGTCGGCATTGTACTTATCGAGGGCTTTTTTCAACGATGTTTCGGCCATATCTTGGAAATTCACGTCGAGCGTCGTGTACAAATCCAAGCCCGGTTCGGGTTTCATATCGGGGCCGTCTTCAACGGGTTTTTTAACGCCTCCAGCCAGCACCTCAATCAAGCCTACGGCGTTTTTTCCCGCCAATTCAGACTGAAAACTGGCTTCGAGGCCCATCTGGCCCATTCGGGTAAACGGGTTCAGATCACCTACCGTGCGCAGGGCCATCTGCCCATAGGGATGGTAGCGTTCGTAATAGGCCCGCAACCCGCCGCCTCGTGCCGACAGCTTTTTGGTAGCCCGAAAAAAGGGCCACGTCAGCATTTTCTGGCGCTCCTGAAAACTAACGCGACGGCGATTCAGCAGCAGGTATTTCCGGTTACTCTGCCGCGCCGCACGCAGCAATCCCGCATATTCCCGCGCCGATTTATCGCGAAACAGGCCCGACAGTTTCATGCCCAACGAATCGACTTTACTGTTGAAATAGTCGTCTTTGGCTACGCGGGGATCTATACCCACTTCATAGGTGGGCAGTGATGTGGCCAGCAGATTACCATCGCGGGCGTAGATGTCACCGCGCTTGGCCCGGATCGTGTCCTGCCGAATCTGGAAGCCTTCAATCCGCTCGTTCCAGTGCTTGCCCTTGAACGTGGCGAAGTATTGCATGTAGATCAGCCGCCCAATGATAGCGACGCCCAGCAGCATCAGGAAATAAAACGCATGCCGCGACCGGATCAGGAATTCTTCTTTGATGTTCATCGCTCAATGAGCGAATGAGCGAATGAGTGATTGAGTGAATAGTTCGGACCGGGACGCGTAGTCTGATGCACGAGCTTCTCTGTATGAACACATGGCAAAGCCATGTTAAACTATTCACTCAATCACTCATTCACTCATTCACAATTAGTTTCTGTGGTGGACTTTGGCTATCGAACAAGCTGTCGGCGAAGACTTGCCTGCTGATTTCGGACTGCTTGCTACTACGGGCTAAATCGGCCTTGATGGTCGTTTCCTGGGCACGCAATTCATCAACGTCAGTACGGGCGCGGGCAATACGCCGGACCAGACGTTCGGCGTTGTGGTTCAGGCCAATGTAGACCACCAGCAACAGCGTAACCCACAGAATGCGGTTGATATTCCGAATAGGCCAGGCATTGTCAGATCCGAATAGCCGGTCAATACCCATGATTTCGTTGAGCCACAAGCCAATCCGCAAAGGCTTGCGCTTACGACGTAGTGGCCGCTCCGGCGGCCTTGATTTGAACGTGTTATGGGCCATGGGAAAAGAAGAACGGAGGAACGGAGAAAAGGGGGAAGAGGATTGATGATGTATGAATGTGGTGCGTTTGTCAGCGATCTCTTTCCCCCTTTCCTGCCTTCCTCCGTTCCTCCTCTTTTTCAGCAATTCTCAGTTTTGCGCTTCTTGCCCGTGGGTTACGGGCTATTTCGTCGGGTGTGGCTTCGATGGGCTTGCGGGTGATAGCGTGAAGGGGCTTGATCTCGTTGCCGAAAAAGTCTTTTTCCACCTCGCCCGAAAACTTGCCTTTGCCAATGAAATTCTTCACCAGCCGGTCTTCCAGCGAGTGGTAACTCATCACCACCAGTCGGCCGCCGGGAGCCAATACCTCCGGCACCTGCGTCAGAAATTCTTCCAGTGCCGTTAGTTCTTCATTCACTTCAATACGCAAGGCCTGAAACACCTGAGCAAAGTATTTATTCTCCTTACCTCTTGGTGCACAACGCTTTAAGGCATCTTTCAATGCATTGATTGTCTTCAATTCGTCATTAGCGCGGGCCGTTACAATGGCGGCGGCGGCAGTGCGGGCGTTGGTCAGTTCGCCATACATACCCAGGATGCGGTGCAGGTCGGCTTCGGAATATGTGTTGAGTACCTGCCGGGCCGTGCGGTCGCCCTGTTGGTTCATGCGCATATCCAGATCCGCATCGAACCGGGTCGAGAAACCCCGCTCCGGTGTGTCGATCTGATGCGACGAAATGCCCAGATCGGCCAGGATACCATCTACCTGCTTCACGCCATAGAGGCGCAGGTAGCGTTTCAGGTTTCTGAAATTAGACGCGATAAACGTCAGGCGTTTGTCATCAATAGCGGCAGCGTTAACGCGGGCATCGGGGTCCTGATCGAACGCCAGCAATTTGCCCTCCGAGCGTGGCCCCGGCTCCAGAGCCGCCAGAATAGCCCGGCTGTGTCCCCCACCCCCGAACGTAACGTCGACGTATACGCCACCGGGTTTTAGGGCCAGCCCGTCGAGGCATTCGGCCAGCATAACGGGGTTGTGGTATTCGGTGGTCATGGGTGTGGGCTGTATGATTGACTAGGCCCGTGAACGAGCCTTCTACAAACTTAGCAAAACCAGCCCAAAGCCATTATTGCGGGGTTGGAATGTTTCCCGAAATGATGTGGTCCCGCCGTAATTGCCGCAATACCTCACCAGGATGAAGGGCATCTACTGACAAAGCCGAAATAGATGTCAGCCCTTTCCAGAATGGCTTTCGGTCGGGAAACGTGGCCAGTTCGAGCAATACATCGTTGACGTTATACGCATACTTGCCAGTGCGTCCTTGATAATTTTGTCCGGCACTGAGTGTTAGCACCACCTCACTATTACAATCGCGTCCTTTTTGCTGAACTAATGAATCAGGATTACCAAACGTCAGCGGCCCCGCGTCGACGGTACAGACCGAGTACCCAACCGGGAACAGCCGGGTGTAGGTATCAAGGTAGTTAGGCGAGGTGCGTACGAGTTTCGACACAATCAGGATACGCTTAAAGGCTGGGGGCGTACCATCTGTACTAGTCTGAATATGCACACAGCCGGCACAAAGGCCCAATATGAACAGAGGAGTAATTTTTCTCATTGCTGCAAAACCGCTTTATACTGAGTCAAACTTCACCTCTGCACACGTAAGCCAAATTAGGCAGAGGTTAAGGTTCGGTGAACAATGAATTAAAACGCGATTCCGCTATTGAATTTGAGTAAACCGGTAACAAAAAAGCCAGCTAGGGATCACCTAACTGGCTGATAATCAATGAGCGGGAAATGGGTCTCGAACCCACGGCCTGCAGCTTGGGAAGCTTAATTCTGACGTTTTGAATGGTTTGTAATAGCCCAGTAATATGTCTGTAAATCAGTAGTTTATAGTAAAATAATTTCTGTTGGTTTGTGTTAGTTTTGGTTAGTGTGTTAGCTTTGTGTTAGTAAACGTGTTAGTTAAACACACCGCAAAACGCATGGCACAGACTACTGAACACAAGGAAAGTACGGCAACCGTCCGCATTGTCTACCGCACCTACGACACCCTTAAAGATGGGTCACACCCTTTCTTTGTCTGCATTACCAAGAACCGTCAGCGCAAGTACGTAGCTACCGGCCTTACCCTGCATCCGCACTACTGGAACGAGAAAACCCAAACGTTCCGTAAGAACGTGCCACCAGCGCAACGTAAGGCGTTAGAAACCGCTTTCGGCAAATGGATTGAGAAATATAGCGGAGCCGCTGAGGCCCTAGCTGATGCCGATGAGCAGCACGACGTAAAGACCGTAGTGGCCAAAGTCAGTGAGCAACGGGGAAACCTCCGCAAGTTTAAGCTACTGTCCTTCTTCGATGAGTTGATAAGCCAATTCGACCAGACCGGCAATGTAGGCAACCGCAAGGTTTACCGCGATGTACGGAACAATCTGCAGCGGTTTGTGGGGGAAGGTCAAGACGTACCATTTGAAGCCGTGACGGTGAAGTTTTGCAACGATTGGGAGCGCAAGATGAGAAGTGAGGGACTGACCGAAATAACGCTATCAGTGAAGTTCCGCACGTTACGGGCCGTACTGAATAAAGCTATTGCCAACAAATACGCTAAAGCCGATAGTTACCCATTTGCCCGAAACACCGCCGAAACGGGTAAGTTCTCAGTGGGCAAGTTTAATGTAAAGACTACCAAGCGGGCTATCAGTAAAGCTGACATTCGGAAGATTGAAACGTTCCAGCCGGAACCGTATGAAGGGCCATACGCCAGCCTGAGAGACACTAGCGACCGGCAACTGTTAGCCAAAGACCTGTTTCTGTTTTCGTACTACTGTGGAGGCATTAACTTCGTGGATATGGCCGCGCTGACGTGGGGTAATGTCGTTACGGACCTTCACGGCCACCAGCGGCTGACCTACACCCGCCAGAAAACGGGGGGGAAGTTCGCCGTTCGGCTGATGCCCGCCGCCCTAGCTATTCTGGAACGTTACAGGCAGGACGGTAAACCTCTTCCATCGGCTTATATATTCCCAATCCTGAACAGCACACTGCATAAAACAGCGATGCAAAAGCACAACCGCTGCAGCAAGATCATGAGCCAGGTCAACGCCGATTTAAAGACCATCGGTAAGGCTGTTGAGATTGACACGCTGCTAACTACCTATGTAGCCCGGCACAGCTTCGCTACCTCGCTACGTATGGCAGGGCAAGACGTGGCCGTAATTAGCCAGGCTATGGGCCACGCTGACGAAGCTACTACCCGTATTTACCTGCAAGAGTTAGGTACTGAACTGATTGACGCCGCTTACGAAAACCTGTAACCTCAACTAGTCAATGGAGATGTTTATCACTAATACATTTTTGAGTACCAAAGACTGGGAGGCAATATGTCAGCCCGTAATCGAAGAACATGCCTTAGCTGACTTCTTGTCGGTTAATGCACCGGACATTGTACATGAAAACGCCTTTTTTCGTGACGCTGAAGGTAACCCCGTCGAACCTGTTTCTGTCAACTTTTGCGAGGATGGAACAATTACGGATCAAGACGGGATGCCGCTAAAAGGCATTCCCTACACATTGTCGAATCAAAAACGATTGGCCATTAAGGACGATCCAACAGATTTCTTTGAGATCTTTCAGCGGGAGTTACAAAGCCGAGGACTAATAGATAAAGTATTTACCCATGGCCTTTTTAAAATTGAACTCACAAAAGAAATAAACAGGCTTATAGAACTCCATAAAAGCAGAGCAACATACCAACGGATTAATATTGAAGTCTTAGCTTTAGCCGTTTCTTTTTTAGAGTACCTGAGCCAACCAAGCACAGCACCACCGGGCCGCAATGAGCCTGATCAAGCTATTAGACCTGCCCCAGCAACGAAACAGGTACGTCCAATTTCTCAGCCATCAACGAACGAAGTTTCTGAAAAAGTAGACTCGAATACGCACGGCTTTGAAACCGCGTTCATCAACCAGCTTGCCCAAGAATCTATGACACCTGAAAAGCCTGCTAGCTATCCGGTATACGATGACCAGCGGCTGCAAACTGACTACAAGTATAGATATGATAAGGTTGATGAGTTAGTAGCCTATATGGCCACGATTGAGCCTTACACGGAGCGGGTACTATACTTCATGCGGGTATCGCAGGACATGGGATTAGAGTTGAGTATGTTCAACAGGGGGGGGCGTAAACTAGCTGAGCGCAAGAGCGAGTATAACGGCAATGCTTTTTTAGATGAGGCTGGCAATACTGTGCCCTACAAGATTTGGAGCCTGCCTTATAGGAACGATACGGAACATATTATTTCAAAGAAGCAGTGGTTTTTAGCCATTCGACATGAGCTATATCCTGCTTTTGAACGATGGGAAAATATACCGCTAGAACAGCGTAAAGCCGAATTTATGGCCGCCACATCGATTGTAAACCCGGCTGAAAAGGTTCACTTTCATTTAGCTCAAATCGAAGATGATATAAAGGAGCTACAGGAAGAGTACGATATTTTTCAAAAAGGGAAAACGGGAGAAGAGGCTTGGGAGCCTGATAAGATCAAGCGGCAACGCCTTAAAGCCTCAGCACTCATTGAACGTGAATTGGTGGGCGTTAATGCCATAAACTGGCTGGCTTTTCATCACTCAAAGTACCTGCAACTATTTGGCATTCTATGGGATATGGTCGCCTTCAAGCTATTCTTGTTGAGTCTGAGTCAACCTATAAATGATTCTACAAATAACGTACCTGAGTCTACAGCCACCGACAAGGACCGGGAAGCCACGAAAGACAAACAAAATAATATTCGGCTATTTTCTGATCTGTTAGCGGGCAGTTTCACAAAAAAAGAACTGGACAATTTATTGATCCACGTTCGTATGAAAGATCAACTTACTGGTAAGAATATATGGCCTCAAAAATACAAATCTGCTATATGGGGGATCATTGACGCTTTAGATGCCAAAAATCATTTAATTAAAACGACCAGAACAGAATTTGGAAAGAGTTTAGGAGATTATATAGGTCTGGGTAGTACTAGAGTAAAAGATGGTCATTCTACAATACAAGATGTTATAAAGAAAAAAGCATTATCCTATCTAAATCAGCCAGTTAACAGTAAGAAATAGTACAATAGGGAACAACAGAGAACGTGTTCCCTGTTGCGCTCAGCGTTGCTGGTTACTCCTACGAACCACAAAAAATCGTAGGAATATGAAGTCTGTTCTTATTCAACTTTCAGGCCAAGACCTTGAAACACTTATTTTTGATTGTGTCGATAGAGCAATCAAATTCAATTATTCTACCAACCCAACGAACTCCGATGCCGAGCCGTTCGGAACTTTCGGTTGGTTGCAGGGTGTTTGCGCTGGCATTCCTGCCAGTACGCTACGCATCAAATCAGCGGCAGGTGAAATACCGGGCGTGAAGAAATTCGGCAAGCGGGTATTGTATGACAAAGCCGAGGTGGTGAACTGGCTACGCAGCCAGAGCAAACCAGCAAAACCGGATGCCGCCGAACTTGAGCAAGTGGCCGAGCAACAGGTAAACGTCCGACTGGAAAAACGCCGGGATGCCACTCAGGCGAAACGCACCACCCGACCAACTACGGCCCGCCCATGAACACGCTAATCGACTCTCTGTTTGCGCTGGCAATCTTCGCCCTGTTCATGGCTGCAAACACCTGGCTTTGCCGACGCAACAGCCGCCGTTAATCCCCCTTATTTCTCGAACATAAAAACGGGCCGGTGCTACCAACACCGACCCGCTAACCCTTCTTTTTGCCATGCCTGAAGGACAAGACAAAAATACACCCCTGCTGCCTGAAACTCAACAACGCGGTTCGCGTATTGGCGATATGACAGATGAGGACTTAGCCGCAACGGCTAACCTCGACTTCACCACCGATCAACAAAACGGAGTGTCCCAAACGCGGGACATGGGACACACTAAAACAACCTGCTTTCCTGAAACCCTGTTTGGTAATCTCCCCCCGCTGCTACGTGCTGCCTGCAACGTGCTGACTACTCAGACTGAAAAGGAGGTGCTTTTAGTTGGGGCGTTGGGCGTGGTCAGCGGCATTCTGCCTAATGTGATTGGCCACTACGACGGGCGTTATATCGGGCCAAATCTTTATATATACATACTGGCCGGGTACGGCGTTGGCAAGGGTGGGTTAGAACACGCCCGGTACTTGGGTGCTCCTATCCATGCTGGTAAGCGGAGCGACTATGAACGGGCTGTTGAGGAATACGAGCAACAGAAGCAACAATACGAGCGAGACAAAAAAGACTTTGCCCGCGCCAAATCGACGTTGGCAGAGGCCCCGCGCCAACCAACCCCGCCCCCCAACCTGATGCTTTATGTTCCTGCTAATTCATCGAAGACAGGGCTATATCAGGTGTTGCACGAAAACGAGGGGCGGTTAATCATTTTTGAGACCGAAGGAGACACGCTTGCCGACACGCTCAAACAGGATTATGCCAACTTTTCTGACGGGTTACGCAAAGCGTTTCACCACGAATCAATTAGTTATTTCAGGCGTGGTAATGGTGGGGAGTATGTAGAGGTACAAAGCCCGTACCTGTCGTTGGTGCTTTCGTCAACGTTCGATCAATTAAAGACGCTCATACCAAATCCTGAAAATGGTTTATTCAGTCGCTTTCTGTTTTATGAACTTTCAGGTACGTCAACGTTCAAGAACGTATTTGACAAACGAAAGCGGGACTACGCGACCTATTTTGAAGAAGCGGGCCGCGAACTGAGCCGCCTGTATGACCATCTGAGCAAGCGAACGGAGCCGCTGTATTTTGATCTGACCAGCGATCAGCAAGAACGATTCCTTGCTCAGTTTCAAACCTGGAAGACACAGATTCGAGACGACGCCGGGGCTGAACTCGAAGGGACAGTAAACCGGCTGGCTGTTATCTGCTTTCGCGTGGCCATGCTGTACACTGTACTGCGGGTTTGGCATCGCGGAACCCTACCCGAAACGGTCATAGAATGCGAAGACGTGGATTTTGACAACGCACTACTTACTGTCGATACGTTACGGATTCATGCGCTCAGTGTGTGGTCACGCTTACCCCGCAAAGCCGACGTAAACGAAGCAGAAGAGGCGGACGCTACCAAGCTTGAGCAGAAACGACGGTGCCGGGAGTTGCACAGCTTGGGTTTATCCGTTCGGGAAATCGCTAAGCAGGTGTTGGGTTCAGAATCTAAGAAATCGACCGTTTACCGATGGATACATTGCTAGCGCCCCTTGTCCCTGTCCTAGAAATGGGACGGGACATTTTAGGACACCACCACCCGACGCTGTTAGACGTACCTATCAGCTATTTCCATAGTGCCTATGCCAATGTACCCAGCCAGACCACCACGTTACGCCGGATGGTGGGCACGAGGTATTATAAACAGCAGATTGAAGCCATACGCAACCAGGCAGACCCCGCCGAACAATCGAAGCGCAAGAAGCAGTTACCCGCCTTTACGCTGGCACTATTATACCACCGCCGAGAGAGGGCTTCGATTTCGGCACAGGTAAACCAACAATGGCCCATGCTGATGGGTGATATAGACGCGAAGGACAACCCAGAACTAGACATGGCCCTAGTAAAGCGGGATCTTGCCCGCTTGCCCTATGTGTTACTTTGTGCTCAGTCAGTACGCGGTGGGTTATGGTTTGTGGTTCGACTACCTGACCACCAAACCCCCGCTACGCTGCAAGCTCATTTCGGGTACGTGAAAAAGTTGTTTGCTGACCTATTCGGAATCGTCTTAGATCGGAGCAAAGGAGGCAACCCCACTCACTTACGTTATGTATCATATGACCCTGCCCCGTACCTTAACGAAGCCGCTACTGAACTGACCGGAACGTACACGGAAAAAGTGACCTTTCTCAAATCATCCTCTAATCAAACGCCTCGATATACCAGACCCAATACCCAGGCATTGAGCCGCCCAAATTTGTTGAAACGTGTAGCAAGTTTAGCTGAGCAAGCCGCTGAGGGCGAACGACACGATAAACTATTAAAGGCGGCAAAGCTGGCCGGTGGGTACGTGGCTACGGGGAATCTACACGAACAAGATGCCATCGATGCCCTCGAAACGGTAGCGAGTGAATGGGACAATTTTACCAAGTCACAACGTACCATCCGCGACGGTATCCGGTATGGTCTGCAAGCTCCTATCGAACCCACTACAGATGGTTCTACACAGTCAAGTTATCCGGTTTTACCCGGTTCCTACGTACCCAGCCAACCCGAAACGACAACACCTAAAGGCCCGCTGATTGTAAAAACGTTGGCCGATTGGGCCGCGAACCCTGGTTCGATATTGCGTCCTGATGAAGATCAGCTTGAGCGATTGTAACTTAACGACAATAGTCAATTATCAACTCTCCAACTTACCTACACAATGGGACGACGTAGCACAGGTGCATGGACAACAGGGGAATCTATGCGAATTGAACTTAGCTATTTACTCAAGCACCAATTTTTTGTACGGGGGAAGGATGTAGCCCGTTCGTTGAGCTGGAACCGCAATGGCAAACCAAGCGGTGATATCTACGTCGTCAGTCATTGGTCAAAAAAGGATACCCCGACGCTCAACTTGATGTACAAAACTACTGACCGCGAAACGGGTGAGGTGGAACAACGAAATGACACGATTTACCTGGAGAGCGTACCGAGCAATTTAGGAAAGGGAGAGGTCTTATACTTCTTGTGCCCTGAAAGCGGCCAACGTTGCCGGATATTGTATAGGGCTTATGACAGTCGTATCTGGAAGAGCCGCGAGGCCTACAAGAACCGACTGTACTACACCGGTCAAAAGTGTTCTAAACTTGACCTCTTCAATACCCGCTATTGGGAGTTAGACGATGTAATAAAAAAGATACATAAGGAACGGGTAGTCGAAACGTACCGGGGGCGAATTACCAGGCGTTTTGCCCGTTTGCAGGAGTTAGAATTTAAGAAAAAGTGCGCTGATCATATGCGTTGGTCGCCAGCAGGTATGACTTTACGTATAAGGCGGGCCATTTTTGACGAAAACGGGAACGTAAAGCCTTGTTAATGAGTGCACTAAATTGCTTATGTGTCATTCGCCCTAAGGATTTAGGTTATTTTTTAGCGCTTGACCGCTCATTATCGCTAGTAAGAGTTGTGAAAGAACCAGAAAGAATGTACATTTTTGTAGTTCACATAGCCTTAAGTACCCCCATTACGTACCCATGTCAATTGATCAAAAACGTCTCTTAGAACAATCGCTCTGGAACATTGCCAACGCCCTACGGGGCAAGATGGATGCCGACGATTTCCGAGACTATATCTTGGGTTTCATCTTCTACAAGTATCTGTCTGAGAAGATGGAGCTATACGCCAATGAGTTATTGGCCACCGATGAAATTACCTATACTGCCCTTAACGAAGCCGATGCCGACCACGCCGAACTGTTGGCAGCGGTGAAAGAAGAGGCCGTTGACCAATTGGGGTTCTTTCTAAAGCCCAATGAGCTATTCAAAGAGATCGTTAAAAAGGGACAGTCGAAAGCCGAAGGGCAATCAGACGATAACAAATCTAACTTCATCTTAGGCGACCTGGCTACCATCCTCAACAACATCGAACAAAGCACGATGGGCAGCGAGAGCGAAGAGGATTTTAACCGGCTCTTTGAAGACCTTGATCTAACCTCAAGCAAGCTAGGGCGTACCGAATCGGCAAAGAACGCGCTGATTGTGAAAGTACTGGAACACCTTAACGCGATAGACTTTGACCTAAGCAACGCCGAATCAGACATATTAGGCGATGCTTACGAATACCTGATTGGTCAGTTTGCCAGCGGGGCCGGTAAAAAGGCCGGTGAGTTCTATACGCCGCAACAGGTATCTAAAATCCTAGCTAAGCTTGTTACGACCGGCAAAACGAAGCTACGTTCTGTATATGACCCTACGTGCGGTTCGGGTTCATTGCTACTGCGGGTAGCCAAAGAAGTGAAGGAGGTATCGAACTTCTACGGGCAAGAGTTGAATCGCACGACCTACAACCTTGCCCGTATGAATATGATCTTGCACGACGTGCATTATCGAAAGTTCGACATACGGCAGGACGACACGTTGGAGCACCCGCAACACATCGACAAGCGATTTGAAGCCATTGTGGCGAACCCGCCGTTTTCGACACAATGGAGTGCAAGTCCACTACACTTATCTGACGACAGGTTTAGCCAGTATGGCCGTTTAGCACCCGCCTCAAAGGCTGATTTTGCTTTTGTGCAACACATGATACATCACTTAGCCGAGAATGGACAAATGGCCGTTGTGGTAGCTCATGGCGTACTGTTCCGGGGCGGTGCTGAGGGCCACATACGCGAACACCTGATAGCGGATAAAAACTATCTAGACGCGGTAATTGGCTTACCCGCTAACATCTTCTACGGTACAAGCATACCCACGGCCATACTGGTATTTAAGAAATGCCGCGAACAGCCGAACGACATTTTGTTTGTTGATGCCAGTGCTCACTTTCAGAAAGGCAAGAATCAGAACTACTTACGTGATACTGACATTGATAAGATTATCGACACATATCGGGGCCGATTGGTGGAAGATAAATACAGTTACCGCGCCACAGTGGATGCCGTAAAGGCCAACGAATACAACCTCAATATTCAGCGCTACGTCGATACGTTCGCTGAGGAAGCAGCTATTGACCTTGACAGCCTAGCCAATCAGTTGCAGGCCCTTGACAGCGACATAGCTACTACCGATGCTACCATAGCCGATTTTTGCCGCCAACTGAATATCTCAACGCCGTTCTGAAGATGACCACCGCCGTAGAAACCAACATACCTGTATTGCGCTTTCCTGAATTTTCAGGAGAATGGGTTTGCGAGAAATTAGGCAACGTATCTTCCTGGAAATCAGGCGGCACACCGTCAAAAGAAAATGCAACATACTGGAATGGTGATATTCCCTGGATTAGTGCTTCAAGTATGAGAGGTACAAAATATCATAATTCTGAAATAAAACTAACAAAAGAGGGATTAGAGAATGGTTCAAGATTAGCTAAGAAAGGCTCCTTCTTAATTTTAGTAAGAGGAAGTATGTTATTCAAAACTATTCCCATTGGTATCGCTACTCGTGACGTTGCGTTTAATCAAGATGTGAAAGCGGTAGAAATTGATGAGAGTATTTCAAAGAAATATGCTTTATATTGGTTCTTAGCTTCTGAGCACAAAATATTATCGCTTGTTGTTGGTACTGGAATTGGAGCGGGCAAATTAGAGCTAGATGATTTAAAAAATTTGCAAATTACCTTACCTACATTCACCGAACAGCAAAAAATTGCTTCGTTCCTTACTGCTATTGATGATAAGATTGAACTACTGACGAAGAAGAAACGCTTGTTGGAGCAATACAAGCAAGGCGTTATGCAACAGCTATTTAGCCAGAAATTACGCTTTAAAGATGCCAACGGCGAGACGTACCCAGATTGGGAGGAAAAGCAGTTGGGGGACGTATTCCAGCGATTAGTACGTAAAAACAGCGAGAACAATTTAAATGTATTGACTATTTCTGCTCAATATGGACTTATCAGCCAAACTGACTTTTTTAATAAGTCGGTAGCGTCAGAAGATTTGACGGGGTACTATCTTCTACATAAAGGTGATTTTGCTTATAATAAAAGCACGTCCAATGGGTATCCCGTTGGGGCTATAAAACGTCTAACAGCTTATAAAAAAGGTGTTGTCTCAACGTTGTATATCTGCTTTAGCATTAAGGAGGATTATTTAGCAGATTATTTTGACCAATATTTTGATGCTGGTTTTCTCAATCAAGAAATACAAAAAATAGCCCAAGAGGGTGCGAGAAGTCACGGCTTACTTAACGTTAGTGTTACTGAGTTTTTCAGAGATGTATCAATGATTGTTCCGTCAGAGCAAGAACAGCAAAAGATAGCTAAGTTCCTCACCAACATTGATGACAAAATCAACGCCGTAAATCAGCAAATTGAAGGCGTAAAAACGTATAAGAAAGGGCTGTTGCAACGGTTGTTTGTATAGCCAACGTAACGAGCCTCAACGTACCTATACCACAAAGCCGCCCGGCAGATCGGGTACTATCCACATGGCCACACAATCAGAAGCCGCGTTAGAAGAAAACCTGATTAACCAATTGGTTGGGCTTGGGTATAAGTCTGTTACGATCCGCGACGAAAAAGACCTTGTAGCCAATCTAAAAGCGCAGCTTGAAGCCCACAACACCGCGCAGCTAGGCGGTATTCCGCTTACCGCTGCTGAATTTGCTCAGGTGCTCAATTATCTCAACAAAGGCGGTGTCTTTGAGCGGGCCAAACTCCTACGCGACAGGTTCCAGCTTACCCGCACCGATGGGAGTAGCGTGTACATAGAATTTATCAATCAGGAAGCGTGGTGCCAAAATCAGTATCAGGTAACAAACCAGATCACCAACGAAGGCAGCTATAAGAATCGCTACGACGTAACGATATTGATTAATGGCTTGCCCCTGGTGCAAATCGAATTGAAACGCCGGGGCCTAGAACTCAAAGAAGCCTTCAACCAGACCAACCGCTATCAGCGTCATTCATATTCGGCTGGGTACGGGCTGTTTCAGTACGTGCAACTGTTTGTGATTACCAACGGCGTGAACACGAAGTATTACGCCAACAACCGCAAACAGTCGTTCAAGCAGACGTTCTATTGGTCAGACCGCGATAACAGGCCCATCAAACAGTTAGAAGCCTTTGCCGGGGTATTCCTGGAGCCGTGCCACCTCTCCAAGATGATTACGAAGTACATCGTATTGCCCACTACTGAGATCCTGATGGTATTGCGGCCATACCAGTATTACGCCGTTGAGGCCATTACGGAGCAGGTGAAGATGACCAATAAAAACGGCTATATCTGGCATACCACCGGCAGCGGCAAAACGCTTACCTCGTTCAAAGCCAGTCAGCTACTTACCGCCTTGCCGCAGGTGCATAAGGTCGTGTTCGTAGTAGATCGCAAAGACCTCGACTATCAGACCCAACGGGAGTTTGACCAGTTCGCCAAAGGCTCAGTCGATACCACCGATAATACCGCTACGTTGGTCGCTCAATTTACCGACGATACGAAGATTATAGTTACTACCATTCAGAAGCTAAATACGGCGATTAGTAAGGGTAGGCACCTAACCAAGATGGATGCCCTGAAAGACAAACGGATTGTCTTCATTTTCGATGAGTGCCACCGTAGCCAGTTTGGCGAAACGCATAAGCGTATTAAGGGCTATTTCAGCAATAGTCAGCTATTCGGGTTTACGGGTACGCCCATCTTTGCCGACAACGCCGTAAAGAATGAGTTGGGCAAACGAACTACCAAAGAGCTATTCGAGGAATGTTTGCATAAGTATGTGATCACCGATGCCATTCGGGATGAGAACGTTTTACGGTTTTCCGTTGAGTACGTGGGCCGATACCGGCACAAAGACGACAACCGTACCGAACTTGATATAAACGTTGAAGCCATCGACACCAAAGAGTTGATGGAGTCAGAAGACCGGTTAGATAAGATCGTCGATTACATCATAGCCAACCATAGCCGCAAAACCCACAGCAAAGAGTTTTCGGCTATGCTCTGCGTTAGCAGCGTCGATATGCTGACGCGCTACTATGAGGCGTTCAAGCGCAAGAAAGAAGCAGGACAGCACAGCTTGCGTATTGCTACTATCTTCTCTTACGGAACCAACGAAGACGATAAAGACGCTAACGGGCTAATTGCAGACCCCGACATAACCCCCGCCGAGGGAGCCGCGATCAACCAGCACAGCCGCGATAACTTAGAAGAATACATAGGCGATTATAACGCGATGTATGGCACCAAGTACAGCACTAAAGACAGCCAATCGTTCTACAACTATTACAAGGACATTGCCAAACGGCTGAAAGAGCGCGAGAAAGAAGGCTTTGACGACAAAGACCGGGTTGATATTCTGTTGGTCGTAAATATGTTCCTGACAGGCTTCGACGCGAAGAAGCTAAACACGCTTTACGTTGATAAGAACTTACGGTATCATGGCCTGTTGCAAGCCTTTTCCCGCACGAACCGGATACTGAACGAACAGAAGTCACAAGGCAACATTGTTTGTTTCAGGAACCTCAAAACGGCCACTGATGAGGCCATTACGCTGTTCTCCAATAAAGAGGCCATCGAAGAAATTATCATGCAGCCGTTTGAAGACTACGTTGATAAATTCGACAAAGCCTATGAACGGTTGATAGCCATTGCCCCGACCCTCGACAGTGTAGACGAACTACCCAGCGAAGACGAAGAGTTAGAGTTCGTGAAGGCGTTCCGCGACCTTATCCGGCTCAAAAACATTCTGTCGTGCTTCAACGGCTTTAGCTTTGATAGTCTGTCGATGGATGAACAGACCTTTGAGGACTACAAAAGCAAATACTTAGACTTATACGACAAGGTTAAACCGGGGGCGGGCAAAGAGAAAGAATCCATCTTAGCCGATGTCGATTTTGAGCTTGAGTTAATTCAACGCGATGAAATAAACGTAGCCTACATTCTTCGCTTACTGGCCTCTATAGTATCGGCACGACCTGAAGAACGCGAGAAGAAAAAGCAGGAAGTTCAAAAGGTGTTGGCCAGTGAGGTACAACTACGCAGCAAGCGCGAATTGATCGAGAAGTTCATAGCTGAAAACCTACCGCACATTGATACGGCTGAGGCCGTGCCCCGTTCGTTTGATGAGTTTATAGCCGCCGAAAAGAGCAAGGCACTAGATCAACTCTCGGAAGAAGAGAAGCTAGATAAGCCAGGCCTAGAAAGGTTAATAGGCGATTACCTGTTCACGGAGCGTACCCCAATGAACGATGACATTGTAGGCATCCT
Source organism: Fibrella rubiginis (assembly GCF_017353185.1). Lineage (GTDB taxonomy): Bacteria > Bacteroidota > Bacteroidia > Cytophagales > Spirosomataceae > Fibrella > Fibrella rubiginis. The sequence goes on from NZ_JAFMYV010000008.1 coordinate 268,754, forward strand.
ACGCGAACGACCCAAGCTACTTGCCCGCAAATCCATTGCCGAGCGGATCAAAGAGAAGATTGTTGAGTTCGTTGAGACGTATATTCACGACATACCCGTTGGCGAGTAAGTGAGTATCTTTAGGTATCGTTTATATGCCGTGTTCTCTAATAATTTAGGCTTCATGCACCTGTATAAAGTTACCGACAGGCAGTAGTGAGCCTTAAGTTCTCAGTGCTTATTATGTATCTACCATGTTATGTGGGTCTCGTCGGTAGTATATCAAATACAACATTCTGTTAGCGCTACATATATGAACAAAAAACCTTCCGTCCTCAATAAGATCAAAGAAGTCTGTTCACGATTGCACGTTCGACTAGGTTGTGACTACTTGAGCAAGATAGAATTTCCACTTAAAGGGCAAGAAAAAGCCCCGACCGGGAGGGGCGGGGCTCAATGTTTATGATCATTGCAGAGGCTAAACTTCAAGTTTCAATCGACTGAACTCGTCCTCAACTGCTTTAGCCATTCGCTTCTCAATGATGACCGATGCTTGTTCAGGTGTTCTAGTGCTATATATCTCCTTATCGTCCACTCTGCGTGTGGGCATAAAAAAAGTGCATTCCTTCAAGTTGTCAATCAAGGGTGCGCAATCGGTGCCCGCGTGGTTGGGATTATAGAAGAACGTGTTCATGATCAGATAAGTTTATGTGACAACAAGGTTTGGATACAAAAGGTTTCGCTAACAGATTATTCCCTAAAATGGTTACGCAAGAAGTGGGGATTTAGATTGGGATCAAAGTAAAATTTTCGCTTTATCCATATGAAGCCATCCCCTTTTGATATAACGGCTACGTCTACCGGTTTACTTACCGTCTCTTGGGCAAAAGTCATCCTTCTCTTCAAATAAGTCAAATAAATAAGGCTTTCGGCTAATTCCGCTAAATCCTCTTTTGAGAAAAGTCGCACAGAATCTAATGTTCTACGGGTTGAAAAATTGGCTTGATACGCTCCAATGTTCTGACCTAACGTTTGCGTAAGCTGCTCTATATTGAAGCCGTTTCGGAGGTGTTGAGCCAGCGTAGGGTTAGCCGAGTCGATCAAATTAGCCACTTGCTGGTTATGTTGGTTAAGTATTTGTCTGACTTGTCTAGCTAGTTCTATGTTAAAATCGGGTGATAACCCTGATATTATAGTGTCAATAACGTCTGCCTGTGCAAACGGTATGATTGCAGCGTGATTTGAATCGCTGATACTGTTATCGGAGTGGAGTTTCCAGCGTAACCTACCTTTTATTACTTCTCCAATCTCTACGCAATGGCACTGTGGGTATAACTGAGCATTTCCGTAGCCTACAAAAACCAAGCCAGCCGGTACGGAATGTTCAAAGCTAGAGGATATTAAGTAGTGAAATAAGTAAGACTCGATTAGATCAGTTGCTTCTTGATCTATCCAACCCATCAATGCAATGTTATGAGTATTTACTACATGATGGAAAACTCCAGAAGATTTCACTTCTGATAAAAAGTCGGCTTGAGTCAACTGACTGTAGTCTCCATCGTGAGGTGGGAAAGTGGCCAAATTTGCTGTAGTAGCCCTAAGTTGCTCTTTAAAACGGTTCTTTAACGAATCCGTCTGTGTCTGTGCAGGAAGGGCAAAAAAGGCTTGTGGGTTTGGCTCAATAACCAGATTCTGGATTAGGTTCGCGAAACTATCCAAAATTGACTTCACGGTTATTGCAACCTTGTTATCAAAGCCAATTGGAGTTGAAAAGTATGAGTTTGTTTGAAGATAACTCAGGAAGTCTTCTCGGTATTCAGTTATTGTATCAAATCCATCCTTTCCTAATTGATTGCGATATTCTTTAATAACAACTTCCCAAGGAGTGAACATCAAGCTGCCAGAACCATATATAGCTAAACCGACAGGGTGGTATTTTGAAAGCTGAAAAATCTTATTGGCATTATTAAATATCTTCTCATTAGACTGACTTGTCGCCGTTACTGCACTGTCGGCAGCAATCGCCACTGCACTCATATTTAGAATCCCTACAACTGCTGTCATATAATTGGAAAGCTATATGTTGAATTTGTTTACAGTACTATAAGCCAACAAGTGGACAAGTTATACTTACCCCGGCAAATAATTTGCTATCTTCCACTAATGCGCCTTTATTAATAGACTTTGCCAGTCTACATAAGTCCGCCTGAAAGCAACTTTGGCCCCTGTATGACCATATGCTGAATACCAAAATGAGTAAGAGAAATTGCTATTATGCCTAAGAACGCAACATACCCACCCATCTTTGAGCAAGCGGCCATTCTGGAACTAAAGACTCTGGTTGGTTGGGGCTGTCTGTCGCAGTACCGCCAATGCCGTAGTAAAATGATATGGCGATGCCGAGGCGAGATCACGGCTCAAGTTGGATTCCTCCTCTACAACTCACCCGACGAAACCTATTTGCAACTAGAATACAACTACGAACAACAGTACCGGACGTACCGCATACCTGTCGAAACAGTACCTAGCAACTTAGGTAAAGGCGTTGTGCGGTATTTCCGCTGCTTACATACGGGCTTGCTTTGCCGAAAGCTCTATTTACATGATGGCTATTTTGTTCATAGGAAAGGCGTACCGGGGGCTGTTACGAAATGCAAGTCCAGTCGAAAACCAGCCAGCTCTATTGCTCTTACTTCAAGCAAGATCAAATCGAAGAAGAGCTATATAAACCCAACGCAAGGCAGACGTACCGGGGAAAGCCCACCGCCCGCCGCACGCATCCGGCTTGAAAAGCGGCTAGAGCGCATATCAGGTACGCTTACAGCCAATATGGACTTACTGTTGGACTGGTAAGGAGGGAGCTTTCATTTCGTAGTTGTTGTATTCGCCTGACCTATAAACCTTTCACAAAGGGCAATGCTCATGTCTACAACTAACGCAAGGCATCAAGGTGTGTTAGTAAACGTGTTAGTAAAAATAAAAAAAGCCAGTTAGAATTTATCTAACTGGCTGATAATCAATGAGCGGGAAATGGGTCTCGAACCCACGGCCTGCAGCTTGGGAAGCTGCCGCTCTACCGACTGAGCTACTCCCGCTTGAGTAAGACAAATATACACGTTGCCATGCCTTTGTCAAGTGCCATTTACGCGAATAAATCGGCGACTACAAATTGCATATCAGGTACGACCGGAGCTGCTGAAATAACGTCCGTTCCTTTGTACCCCTGCGAGGCATCAGGCGAGTTGTAGACGTAAATTTTCTGGTTCTCAGGAATTACGTACCAGACAAGCTGCACACCCGCGTCGAAGTAATCCTGCACCTTGTCGAGTACGTCCTGATACGATTCAGAGTCAGAGAGAATTTCGATAGCAAAGCGCGTCTTCTGCCGTTCACCAGTACGGGTAGCTTCGATTTGCGCCAGGGTGTAATAGGCCAAATCAGGACGACGCTTACGGGTGTCGTCGATGTATGAATCCATTTCAGCAGCAAGTTCATCTCCTTGAGCATAGGCAGATGTCTGCGTAAAAAGCCGCGTCAAGAACTTGAGAATCAAAAATTCAGCTTGTTTCATTTCGTTTTTTTCAATGATTCGTCCACGAACGAATTCATAGCTTCCCTCTCCACCATACTGCCGCTCCCACTGCTCAAATTCGTCAACCGTTTTAAGCGTAGTAGGCAATGCCTCCGCTACGGGTTTTCCAACTGCTACCATGACGTTGTATGCTTGATTTCTAGTCAAATATACGTGTTTTAATGCCAGTAAGGGCCTGCTGAGGTGCTTTCTGTGGCCGTGTGCGCTGCCGCCAAACCGGGCAATTATTTCGTATTTTTGGGTGTTATAAAAGAGACGCTGGACGTTGGATTCCGGACGCTGAACTGCCGGCTGTCCAACATCTGATATCCAGCGTCGAACGTCTATAGATAGCCCAATATGATCGATTATATAGCTGGTTTGAACGAGCCACAACGCGAAGCAGTCACCCACGGCAACGGGCCGATGATGATTATCGCAGGAGCCGGTTCGGGAAAAACACGCGTGCTTACCTACCGCATTGCCCACCTGATTGCGCAGGGGGTTGATCCCTTTCGGATTCTGTCGCTGACGTTTACCAACAAGGCCGCCGGCGAGATGCGCCATCGGATCGAAAAGGTGATTGGTAATGAGGCCCGCAATATCTGGATGGGTACGTTCCACTCCGTCTTCGCCAAAATTCTGCGTATCGAAGCCAAAGCCCTGGGCTACACCAGCAACTTCTCCATCTACGACACCGATGACTCGAAATCGTTGCTGCGGGCTATCCTGCGCGAGATGGATCTGGACGATAAAGTGTACCGGGCCAACGCGGTTTTTAACCGGATTTCGAGCGCCAAAAACCGCCTTGTTGGGCCAGACGAGTACCTGATGAACCCCATTTTGCGGGCCGACGATGAGTCGGCAAGGATGCCGGAGGTGGGCCGAATTTATAAAGAATACGCCCGCCGTTGCTTCCAGGCCAACGCTATGGACTTCGACGATCTGCTATTCAATACCAACGTTCTCTTTCGCGACCATCCCGACATTCTGCACAAGTACCAGCACAAGTTTCAGCATGTACTGGTCGACGAGTTTCAGGATACGAACGTGTCGCAGTACCTCATCACGCGTAAGCTGGCGGCGGTGCATCAGAACATTGCCGTGGTGGGCGACGATGCGCAGAGTATCTACGCGTTCCGGGGGGCCAACATCGAAAACATCCTGAATTTTCAGAAGGACTACGGCAAAGACACGGTGAAAATCGTGAAGCTGGAACAGAACTACCGCTCTACCAACACCATTGTGCAGGCGGCCAACTCGGTCATTGCCCGCAACCGGAATCAACTGGAGAAGCGTGTCTTTACCGACAATGAAAACGGCCCGCTGATTGAAGTCATCAAAGCGTCGTCGGACAATGAAGAGGGCCGCATGGTGGCTACGAGCATTTTCGAGGCCAAAATGCAGCAGAACCTGCGCAACAACGACTTCGCCATTTTGTACCGGACCAACGCCCAGTCGCGTGCGTTTGAAGAGGCCCTGCGGAAGCTGAGCATCAAATACCGCATCATTGGGGGCCTGTCGTTCTACCAGCGCAAGGAGATCAAAGACCTTATTGCCTACCTGCGTTTTGCGGTTAACCAAAGCGACGAGGAAGCCTTCAAGCGGATTATTAACCTGCCCAAACGCGGCATCGGCGACACCACCGTTGCTAAGATCGCGGTGCTGGCGTCGGAAAAGAATATTCCGATCTGGGAGGTGGTGAGCAACATCACAGCGCACATTGCCGGGCGGGCCAGCGTGGCTATCGACCAGTTTTCCGACCTGATCAAGAGCTACATGCTGCTGCTTGACAAGAAAGATGCCTACGAGGTGGCCTCGCACGTGGCCAAGACGTCGGGCATTTTGAAGGAGTTGTATGAAGACAAAACCGTAGAGGGCCTGGCGCGCTACGAAAACGTGCAGGAATTGCTGAACGCCATCAAGGAGTTTGTCGATAACCCCGATAACGAAGACAAGAGCCTCAGTTCATTCCTGCAAACGGTATCGCTGCTCACCACCGCCGACGAAAAAGAAGACGATGGCGACAACGACAAGGTAACAATGATGACCATCCACGCCGCTAAAGGCCTGGAATTCAAGAACGTACACATTGTGGGGTTGGAGGAAGATCTCTTCCCTAGCCAGATGATGCTGGAAAGCCGTGCTGACCTGGAAGAAGAGCGGCGGCTGTTTTACGTGGCTATCACCCGCGCCGAAAAACGCCTGACGTTCTCCTTCGCCGAGAGCCGCTACCACTACGGCAGGCTGAAAATCTGCGAACCCAGCCGGTTTTTGATGGAGGTCGACCAGTCGTTTCTGACGATGAGCAAGACGGTGACGCCTCCCAAGCCGCGTTTCAAAGGCGATGACACCTACGCTAGCCGCAACAAAGACGAAATGCCTTCGGCGGGGTCTATGAACTTCGTGCGGTCATTGGCGCAAAAGACAGCCCAGCGGCAGATTCCCCCCGTCACGGTCACGCATACGCCCTCGGCTGATTTTGCGCCAAGCAACACATCCGCACTGGCAGCGGGGATGAAGGTGGAGCATGCCAAATTCGGTTTCGGCACGGTGAAATCCCTCGACGAAAACGGCACCGAACGCAAAGCCATCATTCAGTTCGACGTGGTGGGCGAGAAGACATTGCTACTCAGCTTCGCCAAGTTGCGGATTATCTGAACCGGGTTCACCCGTACCTTTGCACCCGATATGGCGCGATTAGTAGCAATTGATTACGGAAACAAACGGACCGGCCTGGCTGTGACTGACCCCCTGCAACTCATTGCTACGGCCCTGGAAACGGTGCCCACTCACACCCTCCTCGACCGGCTCAAGGCTTACGTAGCTGCCGAACCCGTAGAAGGTTTCGTAGTAGGCTGGCCCACCAACACCGACGGCACCGACACCCACACCACGGCACCCGTGCGGGGGCTGATCAAAAAGTTGAAAACGATGTTCCCCGAACAGACCGTTCATCAGCACGACGAACGGTTTACCTCGCGTATGGCGTTGCAGTCTATGATTGCGGGGGGAACCTCAAAGAAAGACCGACGCGAGAAAGGCAATATCGACATGGTGAGTGCCACCATCATTCTCCAGTCATTCATGGAAAGCAAAACCAATGTACAATGAACAATGAATAATGTACAATGCGGTCCGACGGGTCGGCTTCGCGCTCGGACATCTACAACGCGAAGCCGACCCGTCGGACCGCATTGTACATTATTCATTGTTCATTGTACATTCATTAAAGTATGATTCTCCCAATAGTAGCCTACGGCGACCCAGTGTTGCGGAAAAAGGCCAAAGCGATTGAAAAAGGGTCGCTCGACGTGAAAAAGTTGAGCGACGATATGTTCGAAACCATGTACGCCGCCTCAGGTGTGGGCCTTGCCGCTCCCCAGATCGGGCAGAGCGTCAGGCTATTTGTCGTTGACGGCCAACCCTTCACGGAAGGAGAAAAAGAAGAAGACATTGATCCCACGTTGGTAGGTTTCAAAAAGGTATTTGTCAACGCCGAAATCATTGACGAGGACGGTGATGAGTGGGCGTTTGAGGAAGGCTGCCTGAGTATCCCCGGCATCCGCAACGATGTGTACCGTCCCGAAAAAGTCACCATCAAATACGTCGACGAAGACTGGAACGAGCACGAAGAAACCTACGAAGGCACCGCCGCCCGGATTATTCAGCACGAATATGACCATATCGAAGGCAAACTTTTCACCGATTACATGTCGCCGCTGAAACGCCAACTCCTCAAAAAGCGCCTCGCCGAGATCACTAAGGGCAACGTGGATGTAGAGTACAAGATGCGGTTTCCAAAATAGTCCCCTATGAACATTACCCTCCTTCAGACCGCCTTGCATTGGCACGACCCCGTGGCGAACCGCGCTATGCTGGAGGAGAGCATCTTTACCCTCCCTCACCCTACCGACCTCATTGTGTTGCCCGAAATGTTCACTACGGGCTTCACTATGGACGCTGCCGCCGTAGCCGAACCCATGAACCTGACCACGTTCCGGTGGCTGCGGCAAATGGCCGAGCAGACCAATGCGGCCATTACGGGTAGCTACGTGGTGCAGGAGGGGAATGCGGCAGGAAAGCAGTTTTACAACCGCCTGATCTGGATGGAACCCGACGGGCAATGGGCGTCTTACGACAAGCGACACCTGTTCCGCATGGCGGGTGAAGACAAAATTTATACGGCTGGCAGTCAGCGACTTGTGCGCGAATGGCGGGGCTGGTGCATCTGTCCGTTGGTGTGCTATGATCTTCGTTTCCCCGTCTGGAGCCGCAACCACGTCCACCCCAACGGCGCGCTGGATTATGACCTGCTGCTCTACGTAGCCAACTGGCCTGCCCCCCGCCAAACTGCCTGGGACACACTCTTACAGGCCCGCGCCATCGAAAACCTAAGCTACGTAGCGGGCATTAACCGCATTGGCACCGATGGCAACCGAGACGCCGGACCGGGGCACTCCTACAGCGGCGGCACTGCCCTGATCGATTTTAAGGGAGAAATCCTGTTCCGGCAATACGATACCGAGGTAGTTCATCAGCAAACTCTTTCGCTGGAGAGCCTGCATGCCTTCCGCACCAAGTTCCCCGCCTATTTGGATGCAGATGGGTTTACGCTTCTGTGAGGCTGGGGGTTAATGCACCCTGCCGTAATTTAGCTCACCAGCCAATACTCTGACCGCCAGCTTATTACTGGCTGGGGGAATGGGACATGAATACCCCTCGCCGTAAGCACAGTAAGGGTTATAAGCCTTATTGAAATCGAGCACCAGTTTATCGTTTTTGATCTCCCCCATCCGCAGGTCGAGATAGCGGCCACCGCCGTAGGTTTCCCCTCCGGTGGTGCCATCTTTGAAGGGCAGAAACAAATAGTCACGGTACAGGGGGTTGTTGGCCAGGGCCAGGCTACGGTACACCACCAACGTTTGTGGCTGCCCATTCAGCACAAATGAGAGTTGCGCATACGACACTTGCTCGCTGGTTTGGCCCGTATGCGTGGGCATGGCAATGGGCTTGGCTTTGGGCGTTCGTAGCACCGTAGCCACCACCCGGTAGGCTGAATCGGGCGCGTAGAACCGCAACAGCGACACCGCTTCCTGTGTCTTCAACGGACTCCCGCCCGAAGCCAGAAATTCAGCCCGATATGCCTGTCGATGTTTTTCAATGTGCTGATCATAAGTCGTTTGCGCTAACGTCAGCGAAGATTGTAAGGTGAACAGGATAGTTAATAAGCGCATGATAACTGGAAAAATAGTCGATCCTTAAGACGTCGTGCAACTAACGGGCCAGTACATTGCCGGATAACCCATAAAAATAGGAATAGCCTACAGATGGGCTAGCTGTTGGACAGCCTTTGGCCGTATCCAGCTATACCCCGCCATCTGCAAACCCATTTTGAACCGCTCCTCACCCGATAGGCTTATGATCAGCCGTTCGTGCAGTTTTACCATATCTTGAGATGTATCGTTTATGGGAGTAGGTTACACAACAGAGGTAAATTCTATCAACTACGTGGTAAACTTGCAGTATGAACGACCATGCAAAAGCTGAATTGGCACAAAAGGGTTTCACTATTGTTCCAAACGTTTTTTCTACCTCTCAACTTAACGAACTAGCTAAAACTATTGATGCGTTAAGTATGCACAGCCCAAACATCCGGCAATCTATGGATGTCTTTGCTATTAGAAATTTGCTTCAGGAAGTGCCTTCGTTGCCTCAATTGCTTTGGCAAGGGTCATTTAACATCCTGCTTGATAAATTGATTGGTTACTACTATCATGCTGTTAAAGGCATCTATTTTAATAAGCCTGCCGGATCTAACTGGATCGTGCCATGGCATCAGGATCTACAAATTTCCGTTGACCGGCAAGAAAATGTCTACGGCTGGACGAATTGGACAAATCGCCATGGGCAGTGGAGTGTGCAGCCTTCAGCTTATTATCTGAACCAGATCTATACCGTCCGCATTCATCTCGACGATTGCGATGAAACTAACGGCGCATTGAAAGTACTCGTCGGTAGCCATAAACAAGGGATCTTGGCTGATCCTGACATACAGGCATTAGACAAAACGAAAGCCGTTATCTGCAACGTACCCAAAGGGGGGCTATTAGTTATGCGTCCTTTACTGGTTCATGCCTCTGCGAAAAGCACCAGTTCTGCTAACCGCCGCGTTATCCACCTTGAACTGACACAAAGCCACTTACCTAAAGGTCTCCAATGGCGAGAATTTTCCCACCGGTGGACAAAAATGGATGCTACCAACAACCATCTAAGTTAGACAACAGTAGAGTCGAAAAAACACTTGGGACGCCCTCCCAGGCCTTGAGTCAATACGATCTGATTACTATGTTAAACTCCCGACCCTGTTGCCAGAATCGGGAGTTTAATCTATTCTATATCAATTTATTACGAGCCGCACATTTCGCAACCTTCGGGGTTGTCGAGCGAGCATTGCATGGCAGCGTAGGCTAGTTCGGCTTCAGACACCTGCGGGGCCGAAGCTGCGGCCTGGGCGGCGTGTTCCTTGGCGTAACCTACGTAGTCGAGGGGAACTTCAACGGGGGCAGTTTCGGCGAGGGCGGGCTGGAGTTGCGCTTCGGCTTGCGGCTGCACCACGGTAAACTTCACGGCGTCGGTGGCGGCTTTGGTGCGGAGGTAGTACATACCCGTTTTCAGGCCTGCTTTCCAGGCGTAGAAGTGCATCGACGTCAGCTTGCCGAAGTTGGAATCCTGCAAGTGGATGTTCAGCGACTGCGACTGGCAGATGTACGCGCCCCGGTCGGCGGCCATGTCGATGATGTGCTTCTGCTTGATCTCCCAGACCGTTTTGTATAGGTCTTTTAGGTGCTGCGGAATGTTCGGAATTTGCTGAATTGAGCCGTTGGCAATGATGAGGTTGTTTTTCATGGCATCGTTCCAGAGGCCCAGCTTCACCAGGTCACGCAGCAGGTGCTTGTTCACCACTACAAACTCACCCGACAGCACGCGACGGGTGTAGATGTTGCTCGTGTATGGCTCAAAGCACTCGTTATTGCCCAGAATCTGGCTTGTTGAAGCGGTCGGCATGGGGGCCAGCAGCAGTGAGTTACGTACCCCATGCTCCATCACCTGCTTACGCAGACCGTCCCAGTCCCAACGATTCGACTTGGGTGTAACGCCCCACATATCGAACTGGAATTGCCCCTGCGAGATGGGTGAGCCTTTCCAGGTTTCGTAGGGACCGTGTTTTTTAGCCAGTTCCAGCGAAGCGGTCATAGCCCCGAAGTAGATGGTCTCGAAGATGTCTTCGTTCAGGCGGCGGGCTTCCTCGCTTTCAAACGGCATCCGGAGCATGATAAACGCGTCGGCCAGGCCCTGTACTCCCAAGCCGATGGGCCGGTGACGCATGTTGCTGCGGCGGGCTTCTTCAACGGGGTAATAGTTGAGGTCGATAATCTTGTTCAGGTTGCGCGTGGCCGTCTGCGTTACCTCATACAACTTCTGATGGTCGAACCGCAGTACGCCGTCGTTGCCTTTGGTAATGAATTTCGGCAGGGCCAGGCTCGCCAGGTTACACACCGCCACTTCGTCGGGCGAGGTGTATTCCATGATCTCGGTGCAGAGGTTGCTCGACTTGATCGTGCCGAGGTTTTTCTGATTCGATTTCCGGTTGGCGGCGTCTTTATAGAGCATGTAGGGCGTACCGGTTTCGGTTTGACTCTCCAGAATCTCCAGCCACAGTTCCTGCGCTTTCACCGTGCGGCGGGCGCGGCCCTCGCGCTCATAGCGGGTGTATAAAGCTTCGAACTCGTCGCCATAGCAGTCGCTCAGGCCAGGGCACTCGTGGGGGCAGAACAGGCTCCATACATCGTTTTCCTCCACCCGCTTCATAAACAGATCGGGCGTCCAGAGGGCGTAGAAGAGGTCACGGGCACGGTTTTCTTCCTTGCCGTGGTTCTTCTTCATTTGCAGGAAGTCGAAAATATCGGCGTGCCAGGGTTCCAGATACACCGCAAACGAGCCTTTGCGCTTGCCACCGCCCTGATCTACGTAGCGGGCTGTGTCGTTGAATACGCGCAACATTGGAATGATGCCGTTTGAGGTACCGTTGGTGCCTTTGATGTAGGTGCCCGTAGCCCGGATGTTGTGGATGCTCAGGCCGATGCCCCCCGCCGACTGCGAGATTTTGGCGGTCTGTTTCAGCGTGTCGTAAATGCCTTCGATACTGTCATCTTTCATGGTCAGCAAGAAGCACGAACTCATCTGTGGCTTAGGCGTACCGGCGTTGAACAGCGTAGGCGTAGCGTGCGTGAACCACTTCTCGCTCAACAGATTATAGGTTTCAATGGCCGCGTCGATATCGTCCATATGAATGCCCACGGCTACGCGCATCAGCATGTGCTGCGGACGCTCGGCAATACGCCCTTCCATTTTCAGGAGGTACGATTTCTCCAGTGTTTTATAGCCGAAGTAGTCATAGCCATAATCGCGGTCATAAATCACCGTCGAGTCGAGGATGGCGGCATTCTCCCGGATAATCTCGTACACTTCTTTCGAGATCAACGACGCATTTTCGCCCGTTTTGGGGTCAATGTAATTGTAGAGCCGTTTGATCGTGCCCGAAAACGACTTGTTGGTTTCCTTGTGCAGGTTGGAAATAGCCACCCGCGCTGCCAGAATAGCGTAGTCGGGGTGACGGGTAGTCATTGACGCGGCCGTCTCGGCGGCGAGGTTGTCGAGCTCGGTGGTGTTAACGCCGTCGTAGAGGCCGTTAACCACTTTCATCGCTACTTCAACGGGTTGCACGTAGGCGGGATCGAGGCCATAGCATAGTTTCTCGATACGGGCCGTGATTTTGTCAAATTTGACCGACTCCCGGCGGCCATCTCGCTTAATTACATACATGATGTGTTGATTGGGTTAGCGTATGCGTTAGTACTTGTTAAGTGACGGTGTATGGGGATTACTGTAACTGTTTATGGGCAACACTTAACTATATATAACCAATTGATAGTCACTGGCTTATAGCATGAGCTGTTTGCAGGCCCGGTGCTGGTATGTTCTTAAAGTAGACGTAATTAAGCTCGAAAGGTTCGCCCTTAATTCGATTTCGTTGAAAAGTGAAAGTACCGTATACGCCTACTATGATGGTTGTTGGCTGATGCCAAAGCACTTACAAAAAAGCCTACGTGAACCGGGGCCTGAGAAATATACTATTTCATAAAAACAGCAACGCCCATTGACGAAAGGACACGTGCGACAGGTTGGTGATGAGGTTGGTGGAACGATACCAAAATAGCAATTTAATAGTCGAAAATGCCAGCTTGGACGCCCGATTTTCGGGTGTTTTGTTAGGTAATGGTTAAATCGCTGACAATGAGCAACGGAGGCTTGGCAGACCCAAAAAAGGGTCGTACTTTTGCAGTCCTTTTCGGTCGGAAACCGAAATCAGGCAGATAATCAGATAGATACAATGAAAAAGGGCATTCACCCGGAGTACCGTGACGTGGTATTCCACGACCTGTCGGCCGACTACAAATTTTTGACCCGGTCAACGGTTCAAACCAAAGACACTATCGAGTACGAAGGCCAGACTTACCCCCTGGTAAAGGTGGAAGTTAGTTCGCAGTCGCACCCGTTTTACACGGGTAAGAACGTACTGCTCGACACGGCCGGTCGTATCGACAAGTTCCGTAAGAAGTACGGCAACAAAGAAGCGGGTGCTTAGCAGCGTCTGTCTTCACAAAAAAGGCTCAACCTGCACAGGTTGAGCCTTTTTTGTGCCGTTAAACTTAGGGTCTATTGGTCTGACCTTAACTTCCGTAACGTCTCTTGCAGGGCGGCGATTTTGGCGTCGGCATCGGCGATTTTTTGGCGTTCGCGTTCAACTACTTCGGGTTTGGCGTTGGCGACGAACTTTTCGTTACTCAGCTTTTTCATCACCGAATCGCGGAAACCGGTTTGATAATCGAGGTCTTTTTGAGCGTTGGCAATTTCTACGGCTACATCCAACTCGTCGGCGAGGTCGATGTAGAATTCGTCTGTTTTGATCAGAAACGAGGTGGCGTTGTCGGGCTTCTCCTGTACGTAGTTGATCGAGGCTATGTCCCTCATAAAAAGGGTCGAGGTCGCGTTGTCGGGTTCCTGCTGTATGTATTTGATCGAAGCCGTATGCGCCGTTTTCGTAATCAGTCCTTCGAGTGCGGCGAAACGTTGGGGCGTTTCAGTACGAATAGAGAGCGGTAGTTTAGCCTTCGGGGCAATCTGTTTGGTGTTCCGAATATTGCGGATGTTACTAATGATTGCGAACAACAATTCGAAATCGGAGAGTATTTGCGCGTCAAAGGACTGAGCCATTGGGAATGGTGCCACGCAGAGGCTTTCGCCGGGTTGGCGCTCCCGGATTTCCTGCCAAATCTCTTCGGTGATAAACGGCATGAATGGGTGTGCTAGGGCCATTAACCGCTCGAAGAGATTAATCGTGGTGTCATACGTTTCGCGGTCAATCGGTTCCGATGTACCAGCCTCGGCGTTATAGGCAGGCTTAATCAACTCAAGGTATTGCGAACAGAAATCATCCCAAATGAGCTTATAGATGCTCTGGAGGGCATCCGAGATACGGAATTTGCCCAAATGGTCTTCGATTTCCAGCAGGGTAACGTTCAGCTTGGCCTTAAACCAATTGGTTGCTAACAAGTTGTTGTCAGATCCAGTATTTAGGGTATTTAACGTTCGTTGCGCAGTTTTTTCATCACTCACCGTCCAGCCGCTTACCAGCCGGTAGGCGTTCCAGATCTTGTTGCAGAAATTGCGGCCCTGTTCGCAGAGTTTTTCATCGAAGGGCAGGTCATTACCGGCGGGTGAGCTAAAGAGCATGCCCGTGCGAACGCCGTCGGCACCGTATTGGTCGATGAGGTCAAGCGGGTCGGGCGAGTTACCCAGCGACTTCGACATTTTGCGGCCCTGCTTGTCGCGCACGATACCGGTGAGGTACACATTTTTGAACGGTTCCTGCCCCCGGTACTCATAGCCGGCAACGATCATCCGCGCCACCCAGAAAAACAGAATTTCGGGGGCCGTTACCAGATCATTGGTGGGGTAGTAGTAGTTGATCTCTTCGTTGTCCGGGTTGCGGATACCGTCGAACACCGAAATGGGCCACAACCACGACGAAAACCAGGTATCGAGCACGTCTTCATCCTGCGTCAGATCGGCTTCGGTCATAGCAAAGAGCAGCTTTTCGTGTTGCACCTTGCGCAGCGCCTCGCGCTTGTTTTTAGCCACGATGATGGTGCCGTCCTGCATGTAAAACGCTGGAATTTGCTGTCCCCACCACAGTTGGCGGCTGATGCACCAGTCGCGGGGGGCCTCCATCCAGGAGCGGTACATATTCTTGAATTTGGGCGGCACCAGTTGCACCACATCCTCCATAACCGCCTTCAGGGCTGGTTTGGCCAGGTCTTCCATTTTCAAAAACCACTGCAACGACAGCTTTGGCTCAATCACGGCGTTGGTGCGTTCCGAGAAACCCACGTTGGAGGTGTACTCTTCGGTTTTTTCCAGATTGCCGCTTTCCTCCAGCATTTTTACAATAGCCTTCCGAGCCGCAAACCGGTCCATCCCGACGAGGATCTGCGCTTTTTCGTTTAGCGTACCGTCGTCGGCCAGGAGGTCAATAACGGGCAGGTTGTGTTTAATGCCAAGCTCATAGTCGTTAGGGTCATGGGCGGGGGTAACTTTCAGGCCACCCGTACCGAAATCCATCGTCACGTATTCGTCCAAGATAACCGGTATGTCTCTGTTAATCAACGGAATACGTACCCGCTTGCCGTGCAGGTGCTTATACCGCTCGTCGTTGGGGTTCACGGCCACGGCAGCATCAGCCATGATGGTTTCTGGCCGAACGGTGGCGATGGTGATAGAATCAGTCTGACCCTCTACCACCTCATACTTAATGTAATACAGCTTTTGCTGGACTTCTTTGGTGATAACCTCTTCGTCGGAAACGGCGGTTTTGCCCTGAGGGTCCCAGTTTACCATGCGTACACCCCGGTAAATCTGACCTTTGTTGTAGAGGTCTACAAAAACGTCTATCACCGACTCATAGAGAGCAGGGTCCATAGTGAAGCGGGTGCGGTCCCAATCGCAGGAGGCGCCGATTTTGCGAAGCTGCTGGAGAATAATACCGCCGTACTTCTCTTTCCATTCCCAGGCGTAGGCCAGAAATTCGTCGCGGCTGAGGTCTTTTTTCGAAATGCCCCGCTCCTTCAACATGGCTACTACTTTGGCCTCGGTAGCAATGCTGGCATGGTCGGTGCCAGGCACCCAACAGGCGTTTTTCCCCTCCATCCGCGCCTTGCGAATCAGCACGTCCTGGATGGTATTGTTGAGCATATGACCCATGTGCAGCACGCCCGTTACGTTGGGCGGCGGAATCACGATGGTGTAAGGTTCTCGCTCGTCGGGGGTGGAGGTAAACAGCTTATTATCAAGCCAATACTGATACCATTTGGCTTCAATTTCTTGAGGGGAATACGTCTTCGCAATCATGCAGTCAGCGCGGCAGAGGCCGATTTAAGGCTGCAAAAATACGAAAGGAGTGGCAGTAGGCAGTGGCGGTAAGCAATGCTGACGTGTAAGTAGCTTCGGGTGTCAACCCTGCTTACTGCTACTTCTTTCTTACGCCTTCACATAAATAGCCTGTTCATCATGGGTGGAGGACGACCATTTGAGCCACCCATCGGCAGACCAAAACCACCGGGGTCACCATATTCTGAGTAGCTGCCAGCCGCATCGCAGTGCCAGATATCGACAAACGCACCCGGTAGCGGGCGATATTGGTCATTTACATTCAGAATCTCCATTAGGATAGCCAGGGGCTTACCTGCCCGGTCTGAAACAATATTCTGAACTGCAAAGAGGGCCCGTTTCTTTGTAGGAAACGGGCCCTCTTCGCCATACGAAGTTTCCTCGCAAGCAGGCATGGCTGGTTCCTGCGGCGCTACACTCGCCTTTACCACGCCAGAAAAGGCAACGCAAGGCCACCCATGGCAACCTTGCGCAGAAAATTCGAGTCTCGAACTATCGCTACTTCTTCTCAGCAGTCGTTGCTTCCTGCTTCACAAATTCGCCGTTGGCTTTCAGTTCTACTTCATCGCTCACAACAGCCACGGGGATCGTGCCTATTGCGAAATCTGACCGCTTGATAGTGCCGTTGATCTTCAATCCGGCCTTTTCCTGTTTGCCACGGGGGTTTTCCATCACGACGGGTCCTGTCAGTACGGCATCCAGTGTAATGGGTTTGGTAATGCCATGCATAGTCAGGTTACCCATCACCTTGTATTTCTTGCCTTCCACCTTTTGGAACGACGTACTCTTGAAGGTCAGCGTCGGGAATTTGGCCACATCAAAATACTTGTCGCTCTTCAGATCTCCGTCGCGGCGGTCATTTTCGGTGTTAATTGAACTCACGTCGGCAGTGAGGTCAATTACAGCGTCGGAGAGATCAGGCTTATTAGCTGTCATCTTGGCGTCGAACGTTTTGAAGTTGCCATCAACTTCCGACAGTAATAAGTGCGTTACGGTGAAACCAACGCGTGAATGGGCTTTGTCGGCATTCCAGGTAGTTTGTGCGTAAGTAGCTGATACCGTGAGTAGAGCGGCAATGGAAAGCAAGGTAGTTTTCATATGGTTTTTGAGGTTTTTACCAAAGTAAACTACGTGTTCATACACGAAAAGTCAAATCAAGTGCCGAGATAGAGCCGATTTGTGCCGACGTAATCTCCTTGATTTCTAGACTATTGCCCATGACAGGCCACCGCTCAGTCACTCACGTAGTACCTGTGTATAAATGCCTCTGAATTATGTGTTAATTGGTCGGTCTTAACCCATCGTCTTCCATGCTCCTTCCTGCCTCCGCCCGTTTGCTTTCCCTGGTGTTGCTGTGCCTGCTCCTGACCCAATGCGCCCACCTTTCGAATACCGTGCAGGTAACGGGCCGCAACTTTGGCGAGGAAATTCAACAGGCTCAGAACCTCACTTTCTCGTTCAACAAAAACGTTGGCCCAACAACAAGCAACTGGGAATCAACACCCTACATTACCTTTAAACCCGCTATTGCCGGCAAATTCCGGTGGACGTCGCCAAGCGAGCTGGTCTTTTCGCCCGAAACCACCTTCGACCCGGCTACGAACTATCGCGCCGAACTAACGAACAACATTATTAAGGCAGCACCCGACAAAGGGCTGTCGGTGTCGGGCGAGGAGATTGCCTTTCACACGCCTTACTTACAACTGGCAAGCACCGAGACCTGGTGGACACGCGACCGCGACGGGGGAAAACCCGTGGCTAAATCGCGGCTGGTGTTTAACTACGACTTACCCGCCGCCGAGGTCAGCACGCGTCTACAAATACAGTCAGACAAGCAGAAGCTAATCACGGGTAGTATTCAGGCGGGCCAGGCCGGGTCTGCACTTATGTCGGGTACTAACGGGGGCTTGGTTGTGACCCTGCCCGACGCCCCATCTGAGGCCAATGAAAGCCCCCTTTCGGTACACCTCGACAAAGGCCTAAAAGTGCCGGGCACGGCCTACGAAAGCAAGGACGCTATTGAGCAAACGACTACACTACCCACACCCAAACGGCTTGAAATCAGCGATGTACAAACGGGGTATTCGGCAAAGAAGGGGTTCATCCGCGTAGCTACCACGCAGGCGTTACAGAGCGAAAACCTGAGCCAATATTATACCATCCAGCCCGCGGTGCAGACCACTGCCGAGCTGACCGAAAATGGCCTGCTGATTCGCGGCGATTTCAACGAAACCGATACCTACGTGCTTACACTCACCACGGCCATGCGTGGGGTGCTGGGTCCGAAACTGGCCGAAGCCGTTTCGCGCGATGTATTTTTTGGGCAGATGCCCGCCGGACTGGAGTTCGCTCAGAAAAAGGCCCTGTACCTGTCCTCAAAGGGGTCGCGCAACGTGGGGCTAACCATTACCAACGTGCCCAAAGTACAGGTAAGAATTGCCCGTTTATATGAAAACAACATACTGCAATACCTGAAAAACTTCCGATACGAAGAGTACACAGATGGCGGCGAGGCCAATGGCGCCTATGCATACAGCAACGACCAAAGTCAGGATCTGAGCCAGATTCTGGTCGATAAACTGGTCGAAACAGGTGATTTGCCTAAAGTGCGGGGTACATCGGCTTTGAACCTGTCTATTCCGGATGCGGGGCCAACGCAGACAGGCAAACCTTTGCGTGGAGCGTATCTGGTGTCGGTTCAATCAGAAGAGCAGGTCTACGTGTCGGCCACACAACTAGTATCCGTGTCGGACATTGGGCTGATTGTGCGGAAGTCAGCCGACGACATATTGGTATGGGCCAACTCCATTCAGACCACCGATGCGCTTAGTGGCGTGGAGGTATCGCTGGTGAGCAGCAACAATCAGACAGTGTATACGCTGAAAACAGATAGCGACGGATTTGCACGGTTCGAGAAAGTAGCCGAAAAAGCACCCGGCTTCACCATTGCCATGCTCACTGCCCGGCAGGGTGGCGAGGCCGAACTGGGCGACTTCAATTTTTTGTATTTGGCTGATACCGAGGTTGAAACGTCACGGTTTGATGTCGACGGCAAACGCAACAGCGCGGCGGGCATCGACGCGTTCATCTACGGCGACCGCAACATCTACCGCCCCGGCGAAACGATTCACCTGAACACGATTCTACGCAAAGCTGCCGCACAAAATGTTGGTGCTATTCCATTGGTCATCAAGATTTTACTACCCAACGGCAATGAGTATCAGCAGCTTCGCCAAACCACCAACGAGCAGGGAGCCGTAACCGCCGATATCCCCGTTGACCCCGCCGCCGTAACGGGCAGCTATACCGTGGAGGTCTACGACGGCAATAATTCGCTCCTGGCCTCGAAGGCACTAAGCATTGAAGAGTTCATTCCCGACCGCATCAAAGTCGACGTGAAAACCGACCGCGACGGGTACAAATCGGGGCAGACGATTATGCTCTCGGCCACGGCGCAAAACCTGTTTGGTCCACCCGCCGCTGACCGCGCCTACGAAGCCGAGTTGCAATTAAAACGCAAAGAGTTTTCGCCCAAAGGCTACGCCGACTACACCTTCACGATCCCGTCGGCTCAACAGGTGCCGGGCCAGCCAGCTCCCGGCACGTTCGAGAAAGTGCTGCGGCAGGGACGTACCAACGGGACCGGGCAGTTTACCGAAACCTTCGACATTCCTGCCACCTACCACGATATGGGGCTGCTGGACGGCAAATTGTTCATCACCGTTTTCGACGAAAATGGCCGCCCCGTCAATCGGCTGCGGCGGTTCGAAGTGCAAACGCAGGACGTACTTTTTGGCATTCGCATGGCCGATAACTACCTGACAACCAACACGCCACTAGCCGTAGAAGTAGTTGGCCTGAATGCCGCTGGGATACCTCAGAACGCCTCGGCGCAGGTGCAGGTAGTCCGGTTCGACTACCAGACGGTAATGGAGAAACAAGAGGGCGGCAGCATTAAATACAACACCAAACGTCGCGAGAAAGTCGTGTATACCAACGTGCTGAAGCTATCGGGCAAACCCATACAGTTCAACTACGTTCCCACGGTGTCGGGCGAGTATGAAGTACGCGTGCGGCGCCCTAACCAACCTGCCGATGCCGCCATGGGTGTGTTGGGCTACACCGCCGCCGACTTTTATGCCTATGGCTATGGCAGCACTACGGCCTCCTCGTTTGCGGTAAGCACGGAAGGGCAGGTACTGATGGAATTTGATAAGCCAACTTACGAAACCGGTGGCAAGGTAAACGTCTTGTTTAAAGCACCCTTCAATGGCAAGATGCTGGTGACGGTGGAACGTAACAACGTACTGGAACAGAAGTGGTTGACGGTAGAAAACAAAGCCGCGCAGTGGTCTTTTTCCGTAGAAGAAGACCATCTGCCCAACGTTTATGTCACGGCCACGCTCATCCGCGCCATGGACGGCACCGACCTGCCGCTTACTGTAGCTCATGGTTTTGCGCCCGTCATTGTCAAAGACGCCGACACGCAGTTGCCCGTAACGATTGAGGCCGTGGCGACGTCATTCTCCAAGACAAAACAGACCATCCGGGTCAAAACCGCCCGCAACGCCCAGGTAACCGTGGCGGTTGTTGATGAGGGTATTCTGCAACTCAAAAACGACAAAACGCCCGACCCGCACGGCTTCTTTTTCCAAAAACGCGCCCTGGAAGTACAGGCCTACGACGGCTATGCCCTACTCTACCCCGAACTCATGTTCCGCAACCGGTCAAGTTCTGGCGGGGATGGGTACGACCTGGAAAAGCGCGTTAATCCACTGAGCAATAAGCGTGTACAATTAGTGGCACTTTGGAGCGGTATACTAAAAACGGGCTTTTCGGGCGAGGCCGAGTTTATGGTTGACATTCCGCAGTTTTCGGGCTCGTTGCGCGTGATGGCCGTGGCCTGGAAAGATAACGCGTTTGGGTCTGCCGAGAAAAATATGATCGTCTCCGACCCGGTTGTCATCAGCGCAGGCGTGCCCCGGTTCCTCTCTCCCGGCGATGAGCTTACCTTGCCCGTAACGCTAAATAACACCACTAGAAACGCAGCAGGCCTCACGGCTACAGTCAGTGTAGGTGGGCCATTGGAGGTTGTCACCGGCACTGTGCCCTCCCCCACCGTAACCGATTCGACGGGGGCTGTGGTAGCTACGCCAAACGCGGGAGCCACCACGCCTGCTACCCAAAAACTGACCGTTGCCGCTGGCCGTGAAAGCCGGGTGACGTACCGCATCCGGTCGACGGGGGGCGTAGGGCCGGGTCATATTACGGTGACAGTGAACGCGATGGGCAAAAATTATGTGGAGCGCACCGACATCACCGTACGGCCCGCCGCGCCGTTGCAAAAGACTACTGTGGCAGGTGTGGTAGCGGGTGGACGGACACAAACGATCTCGCTCACTGGTAATTTTTTACCCGGCACTACGCGCAATAGCCTCACGATCAGCCGGTCGCCAGTGGTGCAGCAAGCCAAAACACTAACATATCTGCTGGGGTACCCCTACGGGTGCACGGAACAAACGATCTCGAAAGCCTTCCCGCAACTGTATTTTGCTGACCTTACACGGTCGGTGCAAAAAGCTAATGTGTACACCGTCAGCCAGGGAGATTCGGATTTTAACCCCGCTACCAACGTGGGGGCGGCGCTGCGACAAATCGACAGTCGGCAGTTATACAACGGCGGCATTACGCTCTGGTCGGGGCAAAACACCGAAGACCCCTGGGCCACAGCCTATGCCCTCCACTTTATGACCGAAGCCGCCAAAGCCGGGTTCGAAGTGCGGGCTGAATCGCAGAGCAAAGCCATCGACCGACTGACCACGCTGACAAGCAACCCGGCCCTGGAGCGCGAGTCTGTTTTCGACGAAACCGGGGGCCGCACCGACCGTAGCGTAGCCAGCCGCACTACCATCTATGGCCTCTATGTCCTGGCCAACGCGGGCAAGCCCAACCGCGCCGCCATGAGCTACTACAAAGACGCCGCCGACAAGCTACTCTCCACCGACGAACGTTATCTCCTGGCTACTGCCTACGCCCGGCTCGGTGACGAAAAAAACAGTAACGTCCTGCTGCCTAAACAGTATTTGCTGACGACCGGTGAACGGCAAACAGGCGGAAGCTATTCATCACCCATTCGGAATATTGCCCTGGTGTTGAGCACATTAGTTGATGCCGACCCCGACAATTTGCAGGTGCCCACGCTGGCCCGGCAACTGAATACGGTGGTGCAGCAAAGTCCATATCTGAACACACAGGAGGCCGCGTTTGCGTTTTTGGCGCTGGGCAAGTTGGCCCGGCAGAACGCGGGCAGCACCGCCACGGCCACGCTCACGGGCGGGGGCAAGAGCTTGGGCAGCTTCACGGGTGAGGACTTGTTGCTGCGTCGACTACCTACCAATCAACCCCTTACGCTGACCGCCAAAGGCACTGGCAGCCTGTATTATTTTGGACAGAGTGAGGGCGTACCCAACAGTGGCAGTGTGCCTGACGAAGATCGGGGGCTCACCATTCGTCGCGCGTTTTTGACCCGCGACGGTGCCCCCATGAGCCGGTTTAAACAAAATGATCTGGTGGTGGTGAAGCTGACATTGACTAGCAGCACCGGCTTACCCGTTGACAACGTGGTCATCACCGATTTACTTCCGGCAGGTTTTGAAATCGAGAACCCACGGTTGGTGAGTCAGGCAAAAGATGGCGACGGTCGGGATTTGAGTTGGGCCAAAGATGCCAGTACCCCCGATCATTTTGATGTCCGCGACGATCGAATCAACTATTTCACCTCAGCAGGTCAAACCCCGAAAACGTTTTACTACCTGGTACGGGCGGTGTCGCGGGGCAATTTTATCCTTGGTCCTGCTTCCGCCGATGCCATGTATAACCCTGAATTGCGAAGCTATCATGGAGCCGGAAAATTGCGGGTTGAGTAATAGGCAATTTATTCTACAGTTTATGTAGAATCCTACGGGCGGCACAATCAAAAATAGGCCCTCAGAGGCTGTAAATGGCGTTGGCACCAATTTTGGGCAGTGTACTAGTTGACATTTATTTCAACTAAAAACATCAACGTCATGAAACGCAATATATGGGTTGTGGGTGCTATGTTGGCTGCCATTACCAGTCTATCCTCCTGCGCAACGGTAGAAGGGTGGCTTTACAAAGATGACAACCAGGCCCGCCGGTCGTCATCAACGACCTCACAACGACGTAGTGACCGGGACCGGTCGTCGGATAATGAGGGCCGGGGTTTGTTTTCAAATCGTAACCGTAGTGACCGGTATGACAATGACGATCAGCGTGACGACCGCAGCAGCCTGTCGCGTCGTGATCGGGGCGGTTCATATAACAACCCGTACTCGTCAGATCGAAACAGGAACTCATACAACGACCGATACTCGTCGAACCGGGATAGCGATTCCTACAACAATCCATACAGCAGTTCCAATAGCCGTTATTCGTCAAGTAACAGCCGCCGGGCAACTGATTCAAACAGTTATGACCGGCAATCGGATCGGTATAACACGCAAGACCCCGGCTACAGCGACCAAACGTACAGCAGCAACGACGGCTATAATGACCGTGTCTACCGCAACAATAGCCAAAGCTATAATGACCGGAATTACAATAGCCGTAATTACAACGACCGGAATAGTCAGCGATCAGATGATTATAACGGGCGGACAGCAAACGACCGAATGTCGAATGACTACGGCTATAATGGGCAGAACTACGATGTAGACGATAGCAACCGGTACAACAGCAACCGGAACGATGGAACCCAGCAACGGTACGACTCCTATGGTAACCGAAACATGAGCAATGGCTCAGGCTATGACAGCTATAATGGCCGTTCATCGGGTTCACAACCAGGTATGATGGGCTCTGGCCGCGATTCCTATGCTACTGATAACAGTCGTCAGCTGGGCGATTCGAGCACAACCAGTAGCTCATCTTCATCAGGTAACGCGTCAATGGGAATGAACGGTCGGTCATACGGTAGCGATCGCAGGCAGGAGATGAACAGCAGCGGCCGTATGGGTGGTAGTGGCAATGACCGCTTTTCGAATGACAGGCAAGACCTGCTGGCGCAAATCGACGAATCGATCACCAAGATCGATAAGCAGATGGATGGCCTAAAAAGCGCAGCATCTAACGAAAATCGCAACGCTCGTAAACAACGGGAAGATACCCAGAAAAACCTTCAGGAGCAACGTCGACAGTTGACCGACCAGGCTTATAAAGTGCAGCGCTCATCCGAAAGCGATTTCCGTCAGATTCGGCGGGAAACAAATCGCATTATTGACAACGTTGACGATGTCATGGACAAAATGACGCCTGATACAAACTCAAAAAAATAAGAGATCAGCTTTTAGCATGCGGCGGCACTGACATAGGTTGGTGCCGCCTTTTTGTTTGGTTTAGCCAGGTGGCGTGAAGAGATTTACGGTGAAAATAACCTTACTATGGCCCTCATTCGATCCGTCCGCGGTGTTGCTCCCCAATTTGATGCATCCTGTTGGTTTGCTGAAAACGCCACTATAGTTGGCGACGTAACCATGGGCCGCGATTGCACCGTCTGGTTTAATGCCGTGGTGCGCGGCGACGTGAACCGTATTACCATTGGTGAACGGTGCAATATCCAGGATGGGGCTGTCATTCACTGCACCTACCAAAAATATGCTACTACCATTGGGAGTTATGTGTCTATTGCTCACAATGCAATCGTGCATGGCTGCACACTGGAAGACCGGGTGTTAATTGGCATGGGGGCCATCGTCATGGATGGTGCAGTGGTGGGCACCGGCTCTATCATTGCCGCCGGAGCTATTGTAACGCAACATACCATTGTTCCGCCGGGCAGCATCTACGCCGGCAATCCTGCCCGACACCTCAAAGCTGTCTCACCCGAACAGGCCGAAATTTTCATGCGCACTGCAGACAATTACGTACTATACGCCAGTTGGTTTCGTGACTAGCTACGCCCAACTAACCGCTTGGCAAATCCCACAGTATGTATTGCCATCAGCCATGCGTTGCGTTTTGCGTAATCCCATTTAGTGCTAAGCCACACGTTAGCACCAAATTTCGCTTTCCTGGGGTACGTAGCGTCAATATATTCGCGGGCATGTTGCTCTGAGAGCCAATAACGCTCGGCCTTGCCATAAGCTGCGCTTCCCGAGCCACTATCGTCGAAAGCCGCATGAGTGAGGTATTCTTCCAGTACTATATGCTGAAACCGGAATCCACGATTAAACATATCGTGAAAAAAAACAGTAGCCATATCAGCTCCTCGCCAACCCCCACCATAACAACCTACATCGCCTATAGGTAAAGTGTTGGCGCGGTAGATGTCAATATTGATAAGCGCACAGTATTCATTAAGCCGACACTCTGGTAAAGGATGGACGCGGCCAGACTCAATCACTTCAATATCGAGTGCCTTACGAAGCGTGTTATTATCTCTATGTAATGCAATGGCCTCCTGTTTAGAAGGTACATATTGGCGCATTGTAGTTGAAGTACAGCGTTTCGTATAGAACATAGAGGCCGGACAGCTCCAACATTGGCCTATTGAGCCAATACCTGTTAGTCCAGGGTCCCGGTCGTAGATAGCCAGCATATCACCAATCATATCGCGGTGAAAAAGCAGGTCATTATGGATAACACATAAGTAAGGCTTATCCGTCTTCTCTAACGCATACTGAAACATGATACTCTGACGATACCTCTCGTCGGTTCGTGTCCGTTCGACGTCATGAGTATCAGGAGCCAGGAAATAGGTAGGCCGGTGAATAACGAACTCTACTGGATCCTCTTTAAAATAATCAATTATTTTATGCAACCCACCCCAGTCATTGTGAGGTTGCTGGTACTCATAGGATAAATAAATTTTATCGATATGTTGCCGACTTTGATCAAGAAGCGTTTTTATGGCCACAATCGTATTATATGGTTTACCATAAATGATAACCGCTACATCAACACGTTTTGTCATGGTAGAATACTAATCAATGGACTATAATTTCCCGCAAAGCTAAACTAAGATCGCCTATCACTGACTCCAGCCCTGCGCCTGAATAGGGGTTTGCTGCCCAGCTTTAGTGGCTAGCATAATCTGATCGGGTGTATTGGTCATGTAGCCAATAGCTGTGATACGACTATGGTTTTTTAGCTTCTCAAACATTTGAGGTGGCACCGTAAAGAGCAGTTCATAGTCTTCTCCGCCGTTCAATGCCGCTGTTAGTGGACTAATCTTAAATTCTTCTGCGGCTAAATAAGTCTGATCATCGATGGGTATGTTTTCATCGAAAATGACCGCGCCGGTGCCGGATTGGGTGCAGAGGTGAAGCAGGTCAGACGCAAGCCCATCTGAGAGATCAATCATTGCAGTGGGCAACACATCGAGGTCACGTAATTCATGAACCATATCCGTACGGGCATCAGGACGAAGTTGCCGCCCAATCAGGTAGGCCCGTTCCTCCGACAAAGCTGGTTGCATGTCGGGATTAGCCAGATATTCCTGCTTTTCACGTTCCAGCAATTGCAGACCCAGGTAAGCCGCACCTAGGTCGCCCGTTACACAAATCACATCGTTGGGTTTGGCGGTATTTCGGTATGTGATCTTGTTTTGTGCTACTTGACCTACTACCGAAATGGCGATGACCAGGCCCGATCGCGATGTGGTCGTGTCTCCACCTACCAGATCGACATTATACGCCTCACATGCGGCTTGGATGCCAGCATACAATTCATCAACGGCTTCGACCGTGAAACGGCTGCTTAGGCCCAAACCTACCGTTAATTGTGTAGGTAAACCGTTCATAGCCGCAATATCCGATACGTTGACGGCCACAGCTTTGAAACCTAAATGCCGCAGAGGCACATAGGTAAGATCGAAGTGAATACCTTCTATAAGTAAATCGGTGGTAAGCAGGCCGATGATTTGGTCGTTGAGGGTAAAAACCGCAGCGTCATCGCCAATACCACGCAGGGTACTGGGTTGCTTTGGGGCGGGGGTATTCTGCTGAATGCGCTGAATAAGGCCGCGTTCGCCAAGTGTCTGGAGAGGTGTCATAAAAAAAGCCGCTTCGGTGATCCGAAACGGCCGGTTACGCGAATGATATAAGCCCTACGGGTTTTTAAGGGTATATGAATTGGTGCTGCCGCCTGTCTTAGGGTCGGCGGTGGTACGGGTTATCTTAAGCTCCGTATCGCTCACGCTGTCAATAGTAAAGGAGACGGTACCGTTTGATCCTGTTGGCTGAGGTGTTAATCCACTCAGCGTAATTGTTTTGTTATCACTTGACAACGCATACGTACCCGTAAATGTGTATGAAGTGCCACTGGCGTCGATGGTCGTCCAAGTTACGTTGGGTGGGCTAGATAGGTTAAGTATAAACTTCGAGTACCCTGGCGTTGGGTTCGAAGTAGCCCCGGCTGTGTACTTTGCCGTCCCGTTCTCAGTCACAATCTTAGGCGTCCAGCTCTTTTTAATAAGCTCAGACACAGGTGTTGCCGCTGGTCCTTTGCAACCAGCCAGCAGCGTCAATACGGTTAAGGAAAAAAGTAGGGCGTAATGTGTCTTTTTCATGTGCCAAATTTGCATTTACCTGCAAAGCTAAAGGTACTGGGTTTAGTGCAAAAATAGAATACAATAGGTTTCAAATTTTGTCGGATTGATTATTCGGACCAACATGGTTTCAGGCAAAGAGCAGTTACCCACCTACACCCGTTCGCAATTAGCTCTACGCAATGGTAACGACCGCGACGAGATATGGTGCGCTTACCAGGGCATTATCTACGATGTAAGTCCTTCACGTCTCTGGCGACAAGGCAAGCATTATGAGCATTGGGCCGGGCAAGATTTGACCAGTGAGTTATCCAACGCTCCACACACCGATAGGGTTTTTGATCGTTTTAAGGTCATTGGCAAACTGTTATGACTGCACTAACTACAATTTCCATGCCCATTATCTTACTGGCAGACAGTGGCTCGACAAAGACCGAATGGTGCTTGCTCAGGCCGGATCAGACACCACTCACCCTGCGTACTGATGGGATCAATCCTTATTTTCAAGCTACTGATCAGATTATAGCAACGTTGCACAATCAGCTCTTACCCGGTCTTAACGGGGTAGCGCCCAATGAGGTCTTTTTCTATGGAACGGGCTGCAATAGCCCGACAAGTAATACTAAGATGGCGCAAGCCATACAGAGTGCCTTACCACACACTCAATTCATTGATGTACAGAGTGATATGCTCGGGGCGGCCAGAGGGGCTGCTGGAGGTCAACCAGCTGTTGTGTGCATTTTGGGCACTGGCGCCAATGCCGCTACTTATGATGGCAAAGGGCTTACCAGTCCTAGTTACTCTTTAGGCTTTTGGTTAGGCGACGAAGGCAGCGGTGGTAACCTGGGCAAACGCCTGGTCACAGCTTTTTTACACAATCAATTGCCACACACGCTGGCAGAAGATTTCAGTCATCAATATGCCATTGATCGACTCACGGTGCTTGACCATGCTTATAACCAGCCTTATCCCAACCGCTACTTCGCACAGTTTACCCGGTTCCTGTCAGCACACCGAAACGATCCATTTGTGCAGCAACTGCTCCAACAATCATTTACCGAATTCCTGACGCTTTATGTGAAACGATTGCCTCAACCTGATAAGTACCCTGTTCATGTAGTAGGATCAATTGGCTTTTATTTTGAGGAAGAAGTTAAGCGGGTAATGACAGCACAGCACCTTACACCGGGTCAGTTCCTACAGACACCCATGTTAGGACTTGTACAGTACCACTCAGCAACGTGATTTTAGTTTGTTTGGTTGTCGCTTATACTACCAGGCTCGTTGACCTGAACTATATCAAAATGAATGACCGTAGACCCCAGCAAGTTACCTGTACCGTTTGGTCCTGTGTAGACTGAGATAGCCAACTGATACGATCCAATATCAGGTTTTAGGCCCTGACCTGTGGGATAGAGTTTATACGGAGCGCTGTTTGCATAAACGGTCCGACGAGCTTTGCCGGTGAGTTCCATCAACACACTGCCCGAAGTAGATTTAGGCACACATGAAAGGTTAATCAACGACGGAAGTTTGCGAATATCCAGCAAAGCGCCATCTACCAGTTCTTTGATTAATGTTCCTTTATCATCCAATAATGACGCCGTTGCGCTAAATCGGGGGGCTGCTCTCACGGTGATTCGAAACGTGTCGCTTACCGCCGCAGCACTGGGGTCGGTAGCTTTGGCAATTACACGACTAGAGCCAATCAATGCTGGTGTGCCCCGGAGTAACCGGCGAACGGGGTCATAAGTAAGACCCACTGGAGCACCCGTCACCGAAACAGTAAGTGCGTCGCCGTCAGGGTCGGAAAATGTGCTGGCGGGGATGGCCACCGTGGTAGCCTGACTAACAGTAATAGCCTGATCAACAATGGGGTTTGCAACAATCGGAGCGCGGTTAGGACGCACACAGGTGTTGGTGTAATTAAGGGTTAATTCCGTACCACTTTGCCGGGCTCGAACCTGCAACACACCACCATAACGCCGGTCGGCAGGCAAAACCAGTTCAGCCGTCTTACTCCAATTGGTCACACCCTCAAGGCGATATTCAATAAGTGAACCGTCACCGTCTACCGCTCGCATTGTTAGTCGCCCTGTCTCGCATTCCAAGGTTGGGGTCTGCATGGTCAGCGGTTTAACTACCGTAACGGTAAACTTGGTGCTCACGGTGGCCCCTTTATCATCGGTTGCGGTCGCAGTTACAGTCCATGTGCCGAGCACCGATGGTGTACCCGCTATTAGTCGATTGGTAGGATCGTAGTTCAGACCTGTTGGCAAACCTGACACAGTAATAGTTGCAACCTTACCATCAGGGTCAGAAAATGTATTTTCGGGAATAGTAAACGATGCCGTCTTACCTTGATTAACCACTTGGTTGACAATCGCGTTGCTCACAACGGGGGGCTTATTAGCGGCAGTGCAATCAGTGGTATAGCTGAGCGGCGATGTTTCTTTGCCCCCCTGTCGCGCCAAAATGGTAATTATCTTTCCACTGACATCATCGGCATTTAGTGTGTATAGATGCTCGCTACTCCAGTTGCCATTATCCAGCTTAAATTCAATAGCCGAGCCATCACCATCGGCAGTCTTTACATCAAGCTTTTGCGTACTACAATCCAGGCTAGGCGTGATTAATTTAAGCGGTTTGACATCCGACGAGATGGTAACCGTAAATGTAGTACTAACAGTAGCTCCCTTGTCGTCAGTGGCTATTACCGTGACGGTGGTGGTTCCGGTAAGTGGTGGATATCCTGTGATAAGCCGACTGGTAGGATCATAATTTAATCCTGATGGTAAATTATTGACGGCAATTGAGACGATCTTACCGTCGGGATCTGAGAACGTATTTTCAGGAATAATGTATGAAAATACCTTACTGACGACACCCGTTTGATTGACCAGTGAATTGCTTACCACTGGTGGCTGATTGTTGTTGGCTGGACAAGTGCTTGTATAATTTAAACTAATTTCAGCACCACTCTGCCGCGCTTTCAACACCAGAGCGGTATTTACCCGTTTATCAGCAGGTAATGTTTGCACGGCTTGCGATGTCCAATCGAATACGTTTTCTGCTTTAAATTCAACAGCACTTCCATCTCCGTCTGTAATCCGTAGTTCAAACTTACCTGTCCCACAATCTAGTATGGGATCGAGCAAGCGCAAAGGCGACGTGGCTCGTTGCACAATCAGTGAAAAATAGTCACTCACCGTAGCCCCTTTATCATCGGTAGCTGTTACAGTTAACTCTGCCGACCCAATCAACGAACCTGTTCCGCTAATCTGACGGCTATTAGCGTCATAACTAAACCCGATGGGTAATCCATTTACCCCTACAGATGCGATACGCCCATCTGCATCGGCAAAGGTGTTGTCTGGTATGGTGAACATAAATGGCTTTCCAACAAACGCCATTTGATTTGGTACTCTATTCTGCACAACAGGCGGCTGGTTTGAGCCGGAAACAGTCCGTAACAAATCTTCATCAATCACTAAGCGGACAGGCTTTCCATCGCTGCCTCGCATAGCATTCCAGGCACCGAATGTGCCAATTTCATAAATATTACTGCGCACTATATCTGATAACTTATACGTAACCGTACCCACGGGGGCGATTACAGATACCGGTTCACTTAATAGACGCAATTCGTTCATTTTATCCAGTGTCTGCCTAAATAATGGCTCATTAAAATCAACGAAAAAATTGGCGAAGATGAGTGCCTTAGCTCCATACTTGAACTCAGCACGCATCTGTCCAAATATGTCTGATGGGTTAACAGATTGGAAGGAGGCTCCGTCTACCTCGGCCATAATCCAGTCACCAGGTTTTACATTGCTGCGCAACAAATCCATAGAGAGTTGAGCAGAGAGCGCATCAGGGCCATCGTTTACTTTGATTCCGTCTGTTAATTCGGCTAGATTTTTAAAGGCAAGCGTGCTTCGATTACCCGCAATCAGATCAGATACAGCCCCATGTTGGTTAATTACCCGAACCGCTGGATTAACCCCTTTGATAGCCAAAGTTGTTTTGTCGACATAGTTTTTAAACTGCCCATGTCGGAACAGAAACCAATCTGTTCCAGCTGTATTTGCTGGAAACAAAGCCTCTGGACGAGTGGGTATAGGCGGACGAATATCAGTAACCGATTTGTAATTACTATTCCAGGCGCGATTTATATCACTTAAACCTCCTTTGTATTTTACTAACAACCATCGCTGAAAATCTGCAATCGTTAGGTCGCCAAAATCGTAAAATGTTTGGTAGGGATACCCTCCATCGACAGGATAGTTTTGCCCCCAGTATTCATTCTCCCACTGTGGATTGAAGGTTACAGACATGAACAGCAGATTACCCTGCTGCTGAAGGTATTGATACCGTTGTGTTATTGCCCGAATAAAATCCTGAGTTTTCGCCAGGGCTGGCTCATAGCCAAACCGAAAGTGAGTAAGACCATCAACATTCATGGCGGCACCCCTTGTGTCGCGCATACTCTGCTCATCAGGCCAAAATCCATCCTTATAGCGTTTACAGGTGTTAATCCGTAAAGCCACCTTAGCTCCACGTTGTAGAGCAAGATTGACAAAATAATCAATGTCTGACCAGTTTCCGGGACTGTCAGGCTTGGGAAATACTCTGTCCCAACTAATACCTATCTCTATTGCATTACACCCTTTATCAAATGAAAGCCGTGCAGTACGGGCTGATTGCGAATCATCGCGGCCATCTGGCGAGTAAACGACCATCATAGCGTATCGCTTACCATCGTCAGGAATGGTCTGACCACTCACGTCTACGCCAGCCGACAGATACAGTGCGGCTACCACAACTGATAGCAAAAACCCCTTAGCCTTTTTCAGAAAAATCATAAGTTACAGTTGGCGTGTAAACGGCGCAATTTGGACAAAACCGTGACGGGTCGAGAGGCTAAAACCGACCGATAACAGCAAGAATGGAAAGTAAGGATGATATTGAAAGGCAACATACAGTTCTGTTAGCAACATATACCGAACGGTTTGACATTACTCAGAACCTATCTGTACAGTAATCTACAGGTATGGTTAGCTACACTTAACGCAACGATCGAGGCTAATAGGCTCATGTCAAAAATCATGCAGAATAGTTATTAACTGGTCTGTAGACTGAGTAGTCTTCTTTGGTCACTGAACAAATATATCTTTTATGCCACAAACATCTCCACCAATGCGAGCAAATGGAAAGTCTGTTATTTGTCTGTTTGTTGCGACCTTTGCCAGGATGTGCAGCCAGCTTTATACTCAGAAGTTACAGCCGAACAAAAGTCCCGAACAATCAACCCCGGTTGTTATTTGTGTATCTGTACATGGCTTGAACGAACCCTCAAGAGGCATCCTGATTGACTCGCCTCCCCTTCTTTGTAGCGAGCGAGGTCTGGGGCAACTATGGTGCCAGATAACTATATCCCTTTTCGATTTTTAAAATTCTCTTCGGCTGGTCTTCTCCCAAATTTCGGAAAGACGGAGGCCATGTATTGTCATTCATGAAAATTCTATTTCTTACGCCAGTTGCCAACCGCTCAGGGTCCGTTACAACGTTGCTTAATTACATGCATTATGCCCCTGAAGGTACTTACCAGTATGCTATGTTTAGCCGTCGGCCCGGCCAACTTGACTTAACACCGTACAATTGTCCTCTGTACGTTAGCCAGCAGTCAGACCGATTTAGCTATCGTCTTTATGAGACAGTTTATCACAAGCTGTTTCGGGATGTACCCCACCTAAAAGACCTCCGCAACGCACATGAGGCAGAAAAGCCTGATTTGTGGTATATCAACACGATAGCCATGCCTGAGTATGCCCAGTTAGCTATTGAACTAGGTCAGCCCTATGTGTTGCACGTACACGAACTACCACAAGAGTATGATGAGCGTGGATATGATGAGTTCAAGGCTATGCTTAACGGTGCCAAATTGTTGCTGACAGCATCGCAAACGGTAGTTGATAACCTGCAGCATATGGGCTATCGGAACGTGGTGCTCATGCACGGCCTTATTAACGTAGAACAAATTAAGCCCACTCGTGAACGCGCTGAGGTACGTCGTGAAATGGGGTTTGCTGAAACGGACTTCGTGTGGCTGATGTCGGGGGCCTGGTCTAGTCGAAAGGGTTTTGATCTGATACCGGACATACTGCGTGAACTTCCTAAAGGCACGCTGTTTATCTGGATGGGCCCCGCTCGCAAAACGGGAATGACCTACTATGTAGAACAATACATCAAGACGCTTGATCTTAACGTTCGTTTTTTAACCGAGCAGTCAACAGACTACTTCAGCTACTTCAACGCCTGTGATGGGTTTTGCCTGACCTCGCGTGAAGACTCCTATCCCATTGTTATGCGAGAAGCCGCTGTACTGGGTAAGCCAATCGTTGGCTTTAACTCGGGTGGAATTAGTGAATTTCTCAGGCCAGGCATGGGCGAGATGGTACAGGGATTCTATCCTAAAGCCCTTGCTGAAGCAATGAAGCGGGTAATGTCGGGCGAAACCCCGATACACACAGCCACGTTACAGGCAGCCATCACAACGGCATCTCAGCAGGCTGAGGCAAAACGCTGGATTGAAACGTTAGAGAACGTGGTTAAGTAATAGTTAACAACTTTTCAATCGCCTTCTGACGACTTTAACAGGGCGGTTTTGCGTTTTAACAACGCGGCGGTTTTGTCGTTATTTAGTTTATGGCTACTCGATATTATTTGAAAGTAAAAGACGTCGTGCAGGAGACTCCCGACGCCATCACCGTCAATTTCTGGCACCCCATTAACGAAGTCATTCGGTATCAGCCTGGTCAGTTTCTGACATTTACGCTTGCCGTTAACAATACAACCGTTCGTCGTTCGTATTCGATGTCGTCATCACCACATGTCGACGCCTCGTTGTCAGTCACTGTAAAACGCCTGCCAGGTGGCCTGGTTTCCAACCATTTATGCGATTATCTGAAGGAAGGTGATGTGCTGGAAACGCTTGAACCATTGGGTACGTTTGTGCCAAAACTAGATCCGGCGGCGCAACAGCTTCATGTGCTCATTGGGGCGGGCAGTGGCATTACGCCGCTGTTTTCCATGCTCAAGTCGATTCTTCACGTTGAACCCAAAAGCCACGTTTGGCTGATCTATGGCAATCGGGACGAGACGTCAATCATTTATAAAGCCCACTTGGATGCTATGGCTGAGGTTTATAAGGATCGCCTCACTGTAACCCACGTGCTGAGCCAGCCGTCAGCCAAATGGACAGGTTTGAGCGGACGTATTAACCGGTCGACCCTGTTAAAATTGTTGGAACAGCATCCTATCCAGGCAATACAACGCGCTGATTACTACCTCTGCGGTCCCGACGGTTTGATGAACGAAGTACGGTCGGCGCTCAATCTGGTTGCCGTACCAAACGAGCGAATTCATAAGGAAAGTTTTCAGACTGTTACTACCCTTCAGGCGGTTGGTACGGTGGTTGACGATCAGCCCGCTTCTGCTGCAAACGGTAAACAGGATATTACGGTGCTCTATGAGGGTAATGAATATAAGTTTGCCGTAGCACCCCACCAGACTATTCTGGAAGCTGCGCTGGAACTAGACATCGATCTTCCCTACTCATGTCAGGCAGGTATGTGCACAGCTTGCCTCGGCAAATGCGTGTCGGGCAAGGTGTCACTTGATGAGGAAGACGGCCTTTCGGAATCAGAGATTAAGGCGGGCTATATTCTTACTTGTGTGGCTCACCCTTCTTCTGCTAATGTGGTCATTGAAATTGATTAATATTACTTGAACGCGCTGAGCCGGTGGAGGGTAATCCTTCATCGGCTTTTTTCGTATATGAGCAGGTACCTTTGCTATCCGATCAATTATTTATATGACCCCTGTTTCACGCAAGCCCATCATCGTTGTCATCATTCCTGCGTTCAACGAGGAGAATTCTGTTGGGAAAGTAGTTGGGGAAATACCAATGAATTGGGTAGACGAAGTAGTGGTGGTTAACAACAATTCCAATGACCAAACGGCTGTCCAGGCGGCTGTTGCGGGAGCCACTGTCCTCGATGAACCTGTGCAGGGATACGGCCGGGCCTGCCTGCGGGGCATAGCCTACGCTCAGAATCGCCAACAAAAGCCCGATATACTCGTTTTCCTTGATGCCGATTACTCTGATTACCCGGCAGAATTAGTGGAATTGATTAAACCCATTTTAACAAACACGGCAGACATGGTAATTGGATCGCGGGCGCTGGGTCAACGGCAATCGGGATCTATGACACCACAACAAGTGTTTGGTAATTGGCTGGCTACCTGGCTGATTCGGCTTTTCTACGGTGTTCGTTTTACCGATTTAGGGCCGTTTCGCGCCATCCGGTTCAACAGTCTGCTTGCCCTCGACATGCGCGATCAGACTTACGGCTGGACGGTAGAAATGCAGGTGAAAGCAGCCAAACAGCGGTTGCGCAGTGTGGAAGTGCCCGTTCGGTATCGTCGCCGGATAGGCCATTCCAAAATATCGGGTACGGTGAAAGGCACGATCCTGGCGGGATACAAAATCCTGACTACGATCTTTAAATACGCTTAGTTTGCCTCAATAAAATGACTAGTACGCGTATAGTCAATAAGTTACGAGACAGATTTGCTGTCTGATTGTATGGAATGGATTACGCTTTTCGTGTATTCGGCTACGCTGCTGCTTTTACTGACCTATAATTTGGGGCAGCTTAGCCTGATCGTCATCTACCTGCGGGCCGAACATAAACGACGCGCCAAGACGGTTGTGCCCGGTTCAGCAGAGTGGTATAGCCTACCGCCCGTGACGGTTCAGCTACCCATCTATAATGAGCGCTATGTGGTTGAACGGCTTATTGATGCCATTGCAGCTTTACACTATCCTGTCGATAAACTGGAAATTCAGGTACTAGACGACTCAACCGACGATTCTGTTGAGTTAAGTGCCCGGAAAGTGGCTGAATACCAGGCGCAGGGACTAAACATAAACCTTATCCGCCGTCCCGAACGCGTAGGGTTCAAAGCCGGGGCGCTGGCCTACGGACTTGACCGGTCTATGGGTGAGTTTGTGGCTATTTTTGATGCTGATTTTGTGCCGGATCCTGATTTCCTGCTCAAGACTGTTCCCCAGTTTGCCGACCCCGGTATTGGTATTGTGCAGACCCGCTGGACACATCTGAACGAAGATTACTCGTTACTGACGCAACTACAGGCCTTCGGGTTAAATGCACACTTCTTCATTGAACAAGGCGGACGTAATGCGGCTGACTTGTTCATGAATTTCAACGGCACGGCAGGCGTATGGCGTAAACAGGCTATTTATGATGCTGGTGGCTGGAGTAGCGATACCCTTACTGAAGACCTTGACCTCAGCTACCGGGCGCAGTTGAAAGGCTGGAAATTCATTTACCGCGAAGATATTGGCTCTCCTGCCGAACTGCCTGTGGCGATGGCTGCGCTAAAATCACAGCAATACCGCTGGATGAAGGGGGCCGCCGAATGTGCCCGCAAAATCATGCTCAACGTGTTGCGGGCACCAGGTGTACCTGTAGTAAACAAGCTTCATGCGTTTTTTCACCTCTTCAGCAGTTCTACGTTCCTGCTGGTATTTTTGCTTGCCATACTTAGCGTACCCGTTCTATACATCCGTAACAGCCACCCCGAATGGGCAACAGCCTATTATCTGATCAACTTTTTTCAATATAACCTCATCATTCTGTTGCTGTTCTACGGCATTCCATTTTGGTTGTCGAGCCGTGAAAGAGCCTCTGGCTTAGCTGGTTGGCGGTTTATTTGGTATTTTCCGGCTTATTCGTCGCTGATGATGGGCTTGTCTCTGCACAACACAATTGCTGTCATTGAGGGATACATTGGTCGGAAAACGCCGTTTGTGCGGACGCCAAAGTTCAATGTGGCTAACGGCTCAGATAGCTGGCGGGCCAACGTGTATGTGGCGCAGGGGCTACCCTGGCTTACGCTGCTGGAGGGGGCTATGATGCTCTATTTTATTGGCGGTATTGCGCTCGGCATATACCTGAACGACTATAGAATGCTGTTTTTCCATTGCATGCTCACGGCTGGCTTCGGGATGGTGTTCGTATATTCGCTCCTGCACACAGTGCGTCAATCGGCAGTTCGGCGGCCCACAACCGGCACGTTTGATGCTGACCGCCGCGCGGCTGGTGCGGTTGCATGACCTCCACTCCCACTCTGTTTCATGTATCGCTTACCCGCTGGGGATGGCTGATTTTATCGGCTTGTTTGTACTGGCTGTTGGGTTACAACACGAGCCGTCCACAGTTTTCAATGCTTATTGGGCTGTATCTTCTGCTGCTCTGGAGTTATAGCCTGCGCATCCGTCCGCTATTCAACAAGGCATTACCAAACCCAACCGATACAGTACATTACAAGACAGACCACTTCTTATTCAGCGCGGCGGTAGCGTTTCGTGTCTTACTGCTGGTGGCTATGCCCGCTCTATCGGAAGACTACGCTCGTTTCATTTGGGACGGCAGACTATTACTTGGAGGCATCAATCCATTCCAGTATCTACCTGTTGAACTGATGGCGGGTGGTGTAGCTCCTACCTTTTCGCCCGATCCTGTTCTTTACCAACTACTTAATTCGCCCAACTATTACACTGTTTATCCACCGCTGAATCAGGCAATGTTTGCCTTAGCGGCAGGGCTATCGCCCCATAGCCTGCTGGGCAGTGTGATCTGGCTTCGGGTTCCTATTCTATTGGCTGAGATCGGTTCGCTCCGGCTCATGAAACAGCTACTGAGCCGGGCCGGTCGTAACCCAAATCTAGCACTGCTCTACGAGCTGAATCCACTGGTAATCTTGGAACTAACGGGTAATGTGCATTTCGAAGCGGTCATGGTATTTTTTGTGCTGCTGGCCCTTTGGCTCTGGCAACAACATGGCGCTACTAACCGGGGGCAATTGCTATCGGCGGTGGCATTGGCACTGGCCATTTGTACCAAATTATTACCGCTACTGCTGCTGCCGGTGGTTGTGGCTCAGCTAGGCTGGCGGCGCGGACTTCGCTATGCCGCAATAACCGGCGGCTTCGCGATACTGCTTTTCCTACCCTTTTTCAACATCGACATGATTCGTAACATGCTGCAAAGCATCGATTTGTATTTCCGCATGTTTGAGTTCAACGCCAGTATTTATTATCTCATCAGAGCAGTTGGCTACTGGCTCGCGGGCTACAATGTGCTGAGTGCAATCGGGTTGTGGATTTCGGTTGTTACGACGGTTGCGCTGCTGACGATTGCTTTTTCCCGAAAACATCCATCTGCTGTTCGAGTGTTATGGATGCTGACGGGCTACTTCGCAATGGCCACAACAGTACACCCCTGGTATATTACGTCGTTGGTGGCTGTAGCGGTTTTTACCATAACCGACCGCTGGCAATTTCGGTATCCACTGCTATGGTCGGGTGTGGTTTGGTTATCGTATGCAGCTTACAGACAACTACCCGTCCGAGAAGACAACTTACTGATCATCATCGAGTACGGCTCCGTTCTGCTTATGCTCGTGCTCGATATGTACCGTTATAAATCTGCCCAGAAATCGTATGCCGAAGCGCCTGTTGAAGTATAAGAATTACGACGTTCATTCAATCACCACCGTGGCTGGCGAACGGCATAATGCCAACATCGCTACCTGGGTTATGCAGACGGTATTGGGTGGAAAAGGACTGGCCGTGGCTCTCTACAAGATCGACTATACGATTGAACTGGTCCGGGAAAGTGGTATCCTGAATGTGAATTTGCTGGCTCAGGACCAAACCAGTCTGATTCAGAAATTAGGTAGGCAGTCGGGACGCGATAAAGACAAGTTTGCTCGCCTTCCTTACGCTCTCGACGAACGCGGTTGCCCCTACCTCACCGAAGCCATTGGCTACGCCCAGTGCCGCGTTTTATCCAGCACCGACAGCGAAGACCACGAAATATTTAGTTGCGAAGTGATTAAGCAGGTTGTTCTGAACCCCGACAAAATTGTATTGACCAACAACTACCTGATCGAAAAGAAATTGGTAAGAGGATAATCCGATTTACGATGGACGAATGACGATGTACGATTTATGGCTGGCGCCAGAGCAAATCCTTGCGCCAGCCATAAATCGTACATCGTCATTCGTCCATCGTAAATCGGATTATTTCTCCGCCAGCAGATCGTCCAGGTAATCGCGGGAGTTGCTAAGACGGGGGACTTTGTGTTGGCCACCAGCTTTGCCGCGTTGCGCCATCCAGGCATAAAACGTGTTGGGGGGCACGCTGTGTACTACCGGGCGTACAAGAGCCATGTCGCCGTAGCGTTTGGCGTCATAATCAGAGTTGATACGGCGCAACGTTTCGTCAAGTACCTGAGTGAAGACTTCAATACTATGTGGCTCGCGGGCAAACTCAATCACCCATTCATGTCCACCCCGTTGAGGGCCACTTAGGCGGTCGTGACGCATGTAGATTGGTCCGGCGGTGTAGTCGGCAATAATGGCACCGGTGGCCGTACAGGCCTGTGTGATGGCCATTTCGGCATTCTCCACAATTACCTCTTCGCCAAAGGCATTGATAAATTGCTTGGTCCGCCCACTTACCCGAATTCGGTGCGGATATAATGACGTAAACCGTACGGTATCACCGATTTTGTAGCGCCAAAGGCCCGCATTTGTTGTAATAATAAGGGCATAGTTCCGATTCAACTCTACTTCTTCCAGCGTATACGATTTCGGATAAAAGCCATCTGCGTCTTCTACGGGCACAAATTCGTAGAAAATGCCATAGTCAGGCATGAGCATCATCTCGTTGGGCCGGGTCATGTCGTCCTGAATGGCGAAGTATCCCTCCGATGCATTGTACACTTCCTGAAAACCAACCTGACTGTCGGCAAAAATTTGCTGACTGAATAGGTCACGATACGGCTGAAAGGCCACCGCGCCGTGAACAAACACCTCAAAATTGGGCCAGACTTCCAGAATATTCGTTTTACCTGTTTGTGATAATATCTTCTGAATCAGCACCATTGTCCAGGTGGGTACGCCCAGAATGCTTGTCACGTTTTCCTGCGCCGTGATCTGCGCCATACGCTCCAGCTTGCTTTCCCACTCGTCCATCAGGGCTACATCGAGCAAAGGCGTGCGGATTACCTGACCCCAGACAGGCAAATTTTTCATGACGATAGCGCTGATATCGCCCGCCACACCCTGTTTGCCGTATGGATTTTCGTGCAAACTGCCCCCAATTGACAGACCTTTTCCGTCGAACACACGGGTGTTGGGTCGATTGGCAACGTAGAGGGCCATCATATCCTTGCCCCCTTTGATGTGGCAGTCGTCGAGGGCTTCCGGAGAAACAGGAATAAACTTGCTCCGGGCATTAGTGGTGCCCGACGACTTAGAAAACCAGTGTACTGGCGAAGGCCAAAGCACTTTGGTTTCACCCTTCATCATCCGCTCGATATACGGAAAGATGGCCTCATAGCCCGAAATAGGCACCTGCTTCTGGAAATCAGCCACCGACTGAATGTCTTTGTATCGGTGCTGCTTACCCCAAATAGTATTGCGCCCCTGCCGAACCAAACGCTTAAATACACGTGCCTGCGCGGCTCCGGGCTGGGCTTTCAGGGCCTCAATTCGGGGCAAACGGTGGCGAAGCAGCCAGGTCAGCGTGGTGTTTAACAGAGACATACGACGATGAGCGCGTGGGCAATGGATAGATAAACTTACACGAATGCAATGCTAAGTGCAAACCCACCCGACACAGCCTTGTTTTCAAAGACCTTTTGCCCGGTCGGGATAATCGGTGATCAATCCGTCGACGCCCATATCCAGCATCCGGCGCATGTCGGCGGGGGTGTTTATCGTCCATGGAATGACTTTGATGCCCTGTTGGTGTAGCTCGGTAACACTCTCGCGGCCAATGAGTTGGTAGTTAGGGCTGTATATAGCTGGCTTGAAACCCAGTTTACCCAGGTTATGCGCCACACCCCGGATATTTTCGACGAGCGCCGACAACCGCACCGTAAGCAATTTTTTGGCCTCAATTTGCCGATTCCATTCCTGCAGCACGGCAAAATCGAAACTCTGAATGACAATCCGCGACGGATCGAGTTTGGCCTTTGTCAGCACGGTATTAACCAGCTGACAGAACGGTGCAGGCTGTGGCTGACTCACATCATACTGATCGGCATCACTTTTCAGTTCAATATTATAGCCAAACGCGGGTAACTTATGTTCGGCTCGATAGGTCTCAGCGGCAGCAATGACGTCGCTCAGTAATGGCTTATATGTTTTCTGTTTTTGCTGCTCTGGGAAACGCGCATTACCGTTCGAGCCGGTATCATACTGTTTGATCTCAGCATAAGGCATTTTATACAGAATCAACGTTTTCTGCTCTGCCTTCGTCACGGGAGTGCCGTCGGGCCGGATACAAAATTCAGCATTCATATACGGCTCATGCGACACTACCACCTGCCCATCCTGACTAATCACCACATCCATCTCCAGCGTATTCACACCCAGCGACAGCGCTTTCAAAAAGGCGGGAATGGTGTTCTCCGGCATTAACCCCCGGCAACCCCGGTGACCTTCCAGATCGTACGACCGCGCAGTAGGTTGGGCAGCTAACGGTTTCACCATGAGCAGAATAGACAGAAACGAGAGGTAAAAGAGGGGCATATGAGCAGCATTTTGGCCGAACTCAAAGGTAGCAAAAAGACCCTATGGCCTCATTAACAAACCATTACGCATACCCAATGGCTCTACGCCCGAATGCTGTTGACAAACGACTGGATGCTACCGGCCGACGTTCCCTTTTCCTGTAGATGCCGTATGAATGCGGTGCCAACGAAAGCCCCGTTAGCAAATTGGCAAGCCGTTTCGAAAGTCTCCTGATTGTTAATGCCAAAGCCAATCAGGCGTGGATTGCGTAGGTTCATAGCCCGGACCCGCTCGAAATAGGCCAGCATAGTATCGCTGATACCCGATACCGACCCTGTAATACTCGCCGACGACACCATGTAAATAAACCCGTCAGATACTTCATCGATGAAACGGATGCGGGCGTCGGAAGTTTGGGGCGCAATCATGAAGATATTCAATATACCGTAGCGGTCGAAGATAGTCTTGTATTCGTCAACGAACAGATCAAACGGCAGGTCGGGCACAATGACGCCATCAACACCCACTTCCTGGCATTTCTGGCAAAACGCCTCAACTCCAAACTGCAACACTGGGTTTATGTATCCCATGAGCAAAATTGGCATGCTTATCTCCGTCCGGCAATCGGCCAACTGCTCAAACAGTGTTTTCAGGTTCATGCCGTTTTCGAGGGCCACACCGTTGCTCTGTTGAATCGTTTCCCCATCGGCCACCGGATCAGAATAGGGCATCCCGATCTCGACAAAGTCAACGCCCGCCTGTTGCAAGCCCCGTAGCACGGTGCGCGTATCGGTCAATTGCGGATAGCCTGCCGTGAAATAGACGCTCAGAAGCCGTTCACTTTTTTGAGCAAAAAGGTCGGTAATGCGGTTTTGGGTGAGGGTCATGCTACAGGTATTTTGTGTACGTACTCAAATCTTTATCACCCCGCCCAGACAGGCAAACCACTACTACGTCGCTCTCGGTTAGCGACATGTAGTTCAGCGCAGCCAATGCGTGGGCGGTTTCGAGAGCAGGAATAATGCCTTCCTGCTTGCTTAGGTTAAATCCTGCTTTCAGGGCATCGTCGTCAGTGATGCTGTAGAATTCACCCCGTCCCGAATCGAACAGGTGCGCGTGGAGGGGGCCAATACCAGGGTAGTCTAATCCCGCCGAAATGGAATAAGGCTCGGTTACCTGACCGTCTTCAGTCTGCATCAAAATCGTACGCGAACCATGGAGTACGCCGGGCTTACCCAGAGCCGTGGTAGCTGCAGAATGGCCCGATTCAACCCCGTGACCAGCAGCTTCGGCGGCGATCAGGCGCACCGACGGTTCGTTGAGGTAGTGGTAAAAAGCGCCGGCAGCATTGCTGCCTCCGCCTACGCAGGCCACCACATAATCGGGGTTTTCGCGGCCTTCCTTTTCCAATAATTGCTTGCGCGTTTCGAGCGAAATAACGGCCTGAAACCGCGCCACCATATCGGGGTACGGATGCGGGCCCACCACCGAGCCAATGATATAGTGGGTGTCGACGGGGTTGTTGATCCAGTGGCGCATAGCCTCGTTGGTCGCGTCTTTCAGCGTCTGGCTACCCGACCGTGCTGGCCGAACTTCGGCGCCCAGCATTCGCATCCGGTCTACGTTGGGCTTCTGCCGCTCAATGTCGACAGACCCCATATAGATGATACATTCAAGGCCCATCAGGGCGCAAACCGTAGCCGTAGCCACGCCGTGTTGCCCCGCGCCGGTTTCGGCTACAATGCGTTTCTTACCCAGTCGTTGCGCCACCAGAATCTGGCCAATTGTATTGTTGATCTTGTGCGCACCGGTATGGCAAAGGTCTTCACGCTTCAGATAGATTGTAGCACCCACCTGTGCAGACAGTCGC
The DNA here is from genome assembly GCF_017353185.1 of Fibrella rubiginis. GTDB lineage: Bacteria > Bacteroidota > Bacteroidia > Cytophagales > Spirosomataceae > Fibrella > Fibrella rubiginis. The sequence continues at coordinate 312,987 of NZ_JAFMYV010000008.1, forward strand.
TTCGCCAAAAATAATGGCGTTGGCCGGCCCACGTAGTCGGTTAGCAAATTTTGAAATTCGGCCTGAAACGATGGCTCGGCTATGATAGCCAGATAATTCTGCCGGAGTTCCTCGACGTTAGGATACAGCATTTCAGGAATAAACGCTCCACCAAAATGGCCATAAAAGCCTTTATTCGTTACCTCAAATGAGGTTTGTGGTTCAAGTGTCGTTTGCATAACAGAAAGTATCAGTACAGTATTTCTTATACTATTTTACCGGGGTTCGTGCCGAACGCGAGGTGTAGCTCACGCTTCCTCTTCCTCTTCGACCGGACGCAAACGGGCAATTAATTCTTTCACCTTAGCCACGTCTTTCACACCCGGCGCGGTCTCAACCAGGCTGTTTACATCTACGCCATAAAGCTTCATGCCTTTCAGCTGATCTAGTTGATCGAGGTTGTCTAGGCCAATGCCGCCACTGATGAAGAACGGTTTTTCGTTATCGTAATTTTTCAGCACACCCCAGTCAAACGTGATGCCATTACCACCGGGTTGGTCACCTTTGGCATCGAACAGAAACAGGTCAGAAACGGCTTTGTAATTGTTCAGCATCGAAAAGTTGAAACTCCCGTCTACCCGAAACGCTTTAATCACATTGATACCCCGGTTCTGAATCGTACGGCAATAGTCGGGCGTTTCGTTGCCGTGGAGTTGCACGTACTGTAGTTCATATTTTTTCGCCATCCGTAACACATAATCCGGACTGGCATTGACAAATACGCCTACCTTCCGAATCGACTTCGGCAGTGCTTTTACTACTTCCTCATCCAAGGTATCGCCCACAAACCGCGGCGACTGATCGTAGAAGATAAAGCCGACAAAGTCGGGAGCCAGATCGGCCACTTGCATCAGATTGTCTGCGTCGCGCAGACCACATACTTTAATCTTCATACCGTTAAGTGAGAATGCTTACGTGTGACCAGGGGGTTGTATTCAGAAACCAAGGTCTGAAAAGCCCCAGCCGGATTAGTTGTTTTCATAAAAGCCTCACCAATTAAAAAAGCCTGATAACCAGCCTCGTGTAGCGTTGCCATTGTGGCAGCATCGTGCAAACCACTCTCGGTCACTTTCACAAACTGATCCGGTATCTGACTTACCAGCCGTATTGATGTGTCAATATTTGTGACAAAAGTTTTCAAATTTCGGTTGTTAACACCCACTAAATCAACTGTTTCGCATATAGAACGCTCCAGTTCATCAGCATCGTGTACTTCCAGCAGCACCTCCATTCCCAGGTCGTGCGCCTGTGCGCTCAACGCACGAACTTCGGCCGGGGTCAAACAGGCAGCAATTAGTAACACCAGGTCAGCCCCCCAGGCTTTGGCTTCCAGCAATTGGTAACCGTCGGCCACAAAGTCTTTACGTAAAATAGGTGTGTGAGGATTGGCCTGCCGGGCCGCCTGAAGATCAGCAGGAGTTCCGCCAAAAAACGGTTCATCGGTCAGTACCGACAACACCGCCGCGCCTGCCTGCACATAACCCTGAGTTGTCTCAGCCACCGCAGCCTGATCATTGATCACTCCCTTCGATGGCGACCGGCGTTTGAATTCGGCAATGATACCCGTTGAGCCAAACGCTAAAATAGACGCCCGGGCGGAGTTTACCACCCGACTAAACAATGGTGATTCACGCAGCCTTTGATCCGGAACCGTCGCTTTTCGCTCGGCTACTTCCATCCGTTTCCGGGCCATGATCTGATCAAGGATATTCATTCTCAAGGTTTCATTAATTCGTCAAATGCTCCCTTTGCCCGGCCGCTCGCCAACGACTCACGAGCCATCGCCACGGCATCGGCATGGTTCGTTGCTTTGCCCGCCGTTAGCAGCGCCATAGCAGCATTAGCCAGCACGGCATGAGTTTGGGCAGGAGTAGCTTTGTTGTTCAGCACATTCAGGAAAATCCGAGCAGCATCGTCGGCGGTTTCGCCTCCCGATAGTGCTTCGGCCGTCACCGGCTCAAAACCCAAATCGGCGGGGGTCATCAGGTTCTCATTTTGGTTAGAAATGGCCTTGAATGAGCCCGTAAGTGATATTTCGTCATAACCATCCAGCGAATGCAGGACCATAAACCGCTTGTCTGTCTGTTGATAAAGGTACGCATAAAGGCGGGCCAATTCAAGGCTGAACACCCCTACCAACTGCTTCTTCGGTTGCGCCGGATTCACCATCGGCCCCAGTAGATTGAAGAACGTTTTTACGCCCAACTCCTTCCGGATTGGCCCCACGTTTTTCATCGCCGGATGAAACAGTGGCGCATGCAGAAAGCAGATTCCCGCCCGCTCGATTTTCCGTTCCAGCTCGCCCGTATCGCTCGTGAACCGGTAGCCTAACTTTTCCATCACGGTACTTGACCCCGTTAGTGATGACACACCGTGATTACCGTGCTTGGCAACCCGCTGTCCCGCACCCGCCACCACAAATGCTGAGAGTGTTGAAATATTGAACGTGTCTTTACCATCACCACCCGTGCCACAAACGTCCATAGCATCGTAGGCGGCCAGGTTAACGGGCAAACACAATTCCAGCATAGCATCGCGGAAGCCTTCCAGTTCCTCCACACGAATGCTTCGCATCATATATACGGTCATAAATGCAGCCACCTGGGCGGGGTTATATTCACCCCGGCCAATGCCAATAACCGCTTGCTTGGCTTCTTCTTTAGCCAGTGTTTTGTACTCAAACAGATGATTCAGGATTGCCTTCATGAGTTGACCCAGTTTTTCATTAGTTGAACGCCTCCCTCTGTCAGAATTGATTCGGGATGAAACTGTACACCGCGTACATCATAGCGAGTATGACGTAATCCCATCACGCGGCCTTGTTCATCTTCAGCGGTAATCAGTAATTCCGCGGGCATAGACTTGCGTACCACAGACCATGAATGGTATCGGCCAACGGTCAACGTGTTGGGTAAATCGCCAAAGAGCCTTTCCTCTGAATCGAGCACATATGCTTTGTGAGCTACACCGTGTAATACGTCGCCAAGGTTTTCGAGCGTAGCGCCAAAGACTTCACCAATAGCCTGGTGTCCCAGGCAAACACCCATGATTGACTTTGTAGGGCTGTACTCAGCAATAAGTGGTTTCAAAATGCCCGCTTCATCGGGAATACCCGGTCCCGGCGATAACAGAATTTTGTCATACTTGGCAACTTCTTCTACCGCCATCTTATCGTTTCTAACCACGTCGGGTCGGTGACCCAGTTCACGCAGAATGTAGACGAGATTGTACGTAAATGAGTCGTAATTATCTAAAACGAGAATGTTCATCTGTACTGTTTTTTTGAATCACCATCACAGCGATTGTGCTTGTTGAATTGCCGCCCGTAACGCACCCAGCTTATTATGAACTTCCTGCAACTCGCTATCCACCACCGACTTAGACACCACGCCTGCCCCCGCCTGATAATAGAGCGTGTTGTTGCGGCTCATGAATGTGCGAATCATGATAGCGTGGTTAAACTCCCCATCGAAGCCCATGTAGCCAATGCTGCCCGAATAAAATCCGCGGCTCTGGTTTTCATAGCGGTCAATCAATTGCATAGCCATGTGTTTGGGCGCGCCCGATAACGTGCCGGCCGGAAACGTCTCGGCAACAATCTGCAATGGATCAGCATCCGCGTTCAGGTCTCCTACCACCTTCGACACCAAATGAATCACGTGCGAATAGTACTGCACTTCCTTAAAGGTCTCTACATGCACCACATCGCAATTCCTGCTGAGATCATTTCGGGCCAGGTCGACCAGCATTACATGTTCTGCCGACTCTTTCGGATCATCATACAAGGCCTGGGCTAATTCGGCATCTTTAGCATCGTCGCCCGTTCGCCTGAACGTACCCGCAATGGGGTAAATGGTAGCTTTACCCTGCCTCACCACAATCTGCGATTCAGGTGACGAGCCAAACAGTTTGAAGTTGCCGTAGTCGAAGTAAAACAGATACGGTGATGGATTTAGTGATCGCAACGCTCGGTATACATTGAACTCATCACCTCTAAATGGTGTCTGGAAACGCCGCGATAACACAATCTGAAACACATCACCCCGCCGACAGTGGTTAATACCCTGCTGAATAACACCTCTAAATTCATCGTCGGTGAAGTTTGATGTTTCCTCTCCGGTCGTGGTAAATGAGTAGAGTGCAAAATTCCGGCTGGTAATGAACGCAGCAACCTCGTCGAGTTTGCTTTCAATTAAACTACCACCTTCCGGTACATACTGATGCTCGAACAAATAGAGCTCGTCTTTAAAATGGTTGATAGCTACCACATAGCGGTACACCTGAAAAACAGCCGCCGGAATCTGATTCTCGTCAGCGTTCTGTGCAGTGAGATGTATGTCTTCGAACCCTTCTACGGCCGCAAATCCGAAATAGCCAAATAGGCCATTCGTTACAAACGGAAAGCCACTTTTATCTGCCCTGAACCGACTCTTGAAATCACGTAGAGCAGGCATAATGGCACTGGCTGTGGTCGTCTCGTGCTGATCTGTCAGGCCTGGTAAGAGAATACTTAGAGTACCATTTTGATAGGTTAACCGAGCTACGGGATCGAACGCAATAAAGGAGTAGCTGTTATCATTGCCATGATAATCAGCGCTTTCCAGTAAAATACTGTTCGGATATTTATCACGAACGCGCAAATAAATGCTTACCGGCGTAATGATGTCAGCCAGCATTTTCCGATACACTGTGTGCACCGTATATGACTGATTTATACCAATGTCCTGTACCATACTTAATTGTGATTTAAAAAGCTTAATACGCAAAAAGGCTCACCGGGATGTCGGTGAGCCTTTTTTGTAGTACTGTTCTAAACAGACATAACGCGGCAACCTTCATCCCTTGCAGGAAAAGTGCCACCACCATGCGTTGTTTACGATCTGAGTCATTGTCTTTGGTTCTGTGTCGGGGTGGCGGGATTCGAACCCACGACCTCTACGTCCCGAACGTAGCGCGCTACCAGGCTGCGCTACACCCCGTTTGCGTTGGCAAAAGTAACAGGATTTAGTTTGCAATGGTCGTCTGGTACAAATTTTTCGATACCGAACATTCAGGTTTTAGACGTGTTCATAATATACACAAGCTAGAGACTAATGCCCGAATTACCCGAAGTCGAGATCAGACGCCAGTATCTTGAAGCCACCTCGCTAAAGCAACCTATTACCAGCATTCAGGTAGAAGATACCAAACTTCTTACTACTGACTATATGTTGCTCCAGCAACAACTAGCTGATCGTCAGTTTATTTCCACTGAGCGAATTGGCAAAAACCTATTTATTTACACCGATAATCCAGCCATCATTTTGCGCATGCATTTTGGCATGACAGGGGATCTGGCATACTACCATAACAGCCTTGACCGCCCACGCCATGCTCGCATTGTTTTCGAGTTCGCCAGTGGTTTTAACCTAGGTTTTATATGCCCAAGAAAGTTTGAACGTGTCGGCTTGGTAGATTCTGTAACTGACTATGCCAAATCTAAGAAACTAGCGCCTGATGCTCTAAGCATCTCTTTCAATCAATTCATCACTAACCTCCATAAACGCAATTCGCCTATAAAACCGGTATTACTGGATCAAGCTGTTGTAGCGGGTCTGGGTAATTGGATTGTCGATGAAGTCCTTTTTCAAGCGAAAGTCCATCCAGAAAAACGAGCAAGCACGCTCAATGATGATGAGTTGATAGCTATCTATAATGCTATTGCTCTAGTGTTAACCACAGCCATCAAATTTGAAGCTAGATACCGCGATTTCCCACCAGATTTTCTTATTCACGTCCGCAAGTGGGATGATTCACCCTACGATGATGTAGAGGCGCTTAGCAAATGCCCACGTTGTGGTACCAAAATAAGTAGAACAGAAGTTGGTGGCCGCACCACTTTTTATTGCCCTAATGAGCAGATATTGTCTTAGCGTACCATGTGCTCACAGTCTAACAAAAAAAGAGCAGCCCTTACGAGTTGCTCTTTTTTAATAGCTGAGGTGGCGGCCGCCTACTCTCCCGGTCGTGACACCAGTACCATCGGCAGTGCGGGGCTTAACGGCTCTGTTCGGAATGGGAAAAGGTGTTCACCCGCCCGTTGCCACCAACCAATCAGTGTGTTTGAATCGACTAACTAACTAGGTCGATTAAATGATTATTCGTTTGTCCCATCGAGAAAAAAGCATTTTTGATAAAATCGTAGAATCATTAACCAGCGCTAATGTATAAGTAGATTAC
>NZ_JAFMYV010000009.1 GCF_017353185.1 Fibrella rubiginis
CAGCGGCGGACCGCCCAAATCCTTCCCATGAAACTCGTCACCTTCCAAAATCCTGAGAAAATTGCCCGTGCGGGCTGGCTTACGGCTACCGGTGTGGTCGATATGGCCCTCGTCAGCAACGGGGCACTGCCCGCCGACATGCTGTCATTTATTGATGGGCATGAAGCGTACATGGCTCTTATGCGGGCAAATAGCTGGCAGGAAGCCGAGGCAACGTATTTATTCGGCCAGGTACGTCTGCTGGCTCCGCTGCCTAACCCCCGCAGCTTCCGCGACTACATTGGCTTCGAGATGCACATGCTCAACGCGTCGCGGTCGTTTGGGCATAGCATCGGTGCGGCCTGGTACGAGATGCCGATTTTCTACTTCACCAACCATCAGGCGATCTACGGCCCGGACGACGATATCAAGCGCCCCGCCAACGAAACCAGGCTGGATATTGAACTGGAAATGGCCTGCGTGATTGGCAAAAAAGGCCATGACATCGAAGCCGGTGAGGCACGTCCCTACATTTTTGGCTACACCGTTTTCAACGACTGGACAGCGCGGGCCATTCAGAAACGCGAAATGGAAGTGCCGCTGGGGCCGCACAAGGGCAAAGATTTCGCCAACGCCATTGGACCCTGTATCGTCACCGCCGACGAGATGGAGCAGTACCGTTGCACCATTACCCCCGCCGATTTTCCCGAACCCCTGCGCTTTCCGCATGGCCCCACCGACCGGCTCGACGTGGCTATGCAGACCCGCATCAACGGCGTTACGGTCTGCGAAGGCAACTACAAAACGGCCTTCTACAATTTTGAGCAGATGATTGAGCGAGCCTCTGAAAATGGTGTCAACCTGATGCCGGGCGATGTGCTGGGGTCGGGTACCGTGGGCCGGGGCAGCCTGGTCGAAAACGCCTTTTCGGTCCACCGCCCGCTCGAACCGGGCGACGTGGTCGAGTTGGAAATCGAGGGCATCGGCATCTTACGCAATCAGGTTGTGTAGCTCACTGACAAGATGAATAAGGCAGAAAAACCAAGCCGCCCCTGTTGTGGAACATTACTAAACTTGTAAATAGGCCGCTGATTGTTATGATGCTTATGATGCATTATGATTTTTAAAAAGGAGATCATAAACCATCATAACAATCAGCGGCCCATCCTATCATGAAAAAAGCACTGATTGTCGGTGGTGGCATCGGCGGGTTATCGGCGGGTGTGGCCCTTCGCAAAGCGCAGTTTGAGGTTCACCTGGCTGAATTAAGTCAGGCGTATGATGTCTATGGGGTGGGCATTATTCAGCCCTCCAACGCGCTTCGGGCGCTCGATTCGCTCGGCCTGGCCGATGCCTGCATTGAACGGGGATCACCCTATGGCAAGGTGAAGATGTGCAGCGCGGGTGGCTTCCCCTTCACCGAAGTCGGCACCCCACCGATGGGTCGTCTGCCGGTGCATAACGGCATTTCCCGGCGTATTCTGCACGACGTATTGCATGAAGGAGCGCAGGCGGCGGGCGTCATTTTCCGCATGGGCCTGAGCGTTTCGGCCATCGACAACAGCGATGAGGGCGTTAGCGTCACCTTCACCGATGGCAGCACGGACCACTACGACCTGCTGGTGGGGGCCGACGGGGTCAACTCCCACGTCAGGAAGTTGATTTTCGGTGATCACAAACCACGCTACACGGGCCAGTCGGTGTGGCGGTATGCATTCGAGCGGTTGAAAGAACTGGAGACGGGCTACATGTTTATGGGCAAACAGACCAAAGCGGGCCTGATTCCGATGACGGCCAGCAGCATGTACATGTTTGTGGTATCGGCGGAAGGGGCCGACAACCCGTTCATTCCCGAAACTGAACTGGTGCCGCGTCTGCGTGCCCTGCTGGCCGAATACTCAGCCCCGATGGTTACGAGCGTAGTGGACCAGATCACCGATCCGAAGGGGGTTATTTATCGCCCGCTGGAAACGCTGCTCATGCCTGCTCCCTGGTACAAAGGCCGGGTCGTGATGATGGGCGATGCCGTTCACGCCACCATTCCGCAGCTGGGGCAGGGGGCCGGGCTAGCCATTGAAGACGCGGTGGTGCTGGGCGAAGAACTGACCGTTGGTGATGCCGTCTCCGCCGCGTTGGACCGCTACATGGCCCGGCGCTACGAACGCTGCAAAATGGTGGTGGACGTGTCGGCCCAGGTTGGCGAATGGGAACAACTCGACTGGCAGGGGAAGCTACCCGAAGAAGCTAACATCGGCGCGTTGATGGGGCGGACACTAGGTGCGCTGGGTGCTCCAATTTAAAATGTCGGATTGGGGATTTCGGATTTCGGATTGGCTCCGCATCGCCCAACCAAGTAGTGAAGTTGAAGCGAAGCCAATCCGAAATCCGAAATCCCCAATCCGAAATGAAAATCATTGACTTATCCGTAACGATATCGACCGATATTAAAGAGCCACTGCCCACCCGGATCGACTACGAGGATCACAGGGAAGGCGCGAAGAAAATGGGGTCCAAGCTGTTTGGCGGAGCCTCGGAAGATGTGTTCTTGGAAGGCAACGGTCCTGCCGGCGAATTTCTTTACCTCACAGGCCATGCCGGTACCCATATCGACGCCCCCTGGCACTACTTCCCCACCTGCGAAGGCAAGCCCTCGCGCACCATCGAACAGATGCCGCTGGAGTGGTTTTTCAACGATGGCGTGGTACTCGATTTCACCGACAAACCCGACGGCTACTGCTTCACCGTGGCCGACGTGCAGGAGAAACTAGCCGCGATCAATTACACCCTCAAACCCTTCGACATCGTGCTTATTCGCTGCGATGCCGATAAGCGATTGCACGACGATGATTTCGTCAAAATCCACGTCGGAGCCTCCGCCGAAGCGACGCACTGGCTGATAGATCAGGGCATTAAGGTGATGGGTACCGACGGCTGGGGTTGGGACATACCCCTGCACCTTCAGGCCGAGGACTATTTCAGCAACCCGCGTCCGGGGGTGATCTGGGCGGCGCACTACGTAGGGCGCGAGAAAGAGTACTGCCAGATTGAGAAGCTGGCGAACCTGGATCAACTGCCTCCGCACGGCTTCAAGGTGAGTTGCTTTCCGGCCAAGATCAAAGGTGGCAGCGCAGGCTGGTGCCGGGCCGTAGCTATTCTTGAGAACTGATTAACGAACTATATCCCCAGACAAACGCTACCCATGCACAAGTACCTGCTCCTGGTTGCCTTGCTCAGTGTGACCACTGCCCAAGCTCAACGTGTTATCTCGCTCTACGACGGCAAGGCCCCCGGCTCTGAAAGCTGGACCTGGCAGGAGGCCGAAAACACGAAAAATCTGTTTCAGACACGGGTCATCTATAACGTATCTACCCCCACGCTGACGGCCTATTTGCCTGACCCGGCTACGGCTACTGGCACCGCCGTGGTGGTAGCTCCCGGTGGCGGATTTCATACGCTTTCGATTGACTCGGAAGGGATAGATGTAGCTAAGTGGCTCAACAGCAAAGGGGTAGCCGCTTTTGTGCTCAAATATAGGCTGATACATAGCCTGACCACCGACCCTGTGGCGGAGCTAATGGGTAAGATGGGCGACAGCAAAAAACTCGATGCTGAAAATGCCCCCGTTGTTCCCCTTGCCATTACCGACGGCAAACGGGCTATGGAGTATGTGCGGAGCCATGCCGCCGAATTTGGCCTGCGCCCTGATCGAATCGGGCTGATGGGTTTCTCGGCGGGGGGCACCGTCACCATGGGCGTTGGGTTTGACTATACCCCGGCTAATCGTCCCGATTTTCTGGCTCCGATCTACCCTTACCTGGGCACAGGGGCTATTGCCAGACAGGTGGTACCCGCCGATGCGCCACCCCTGTTTGTCTGTGCCGCCACCGACGATCAGTTGAAACTGGCCCCGCACAGTGCCAAACTCTACACCGACTGGATTGCCGCGGGTAAGCCCGCCGAACTCCACATGTATGCCAAAGGCGGGCACGGATTTGGTATGCGCAGACAAAAGCTCCCCTCCGACAGCTGGATTGAGCGGTTTGGTGAGTGGCTGGCATCAAGCGGATTTCTGACTAAGTGATGATGGGCCGCTGATTGTTATGATGCTTATGATCATAATGCATCATAACAATCAGCGGCCCATCAAGCGTAGTCCGCCAGTCAACGTAGTTCTTTCGAGGGAACGGTGAACGCCATCACGCCTGCTACCAGCAGTGGTAGCGAAAACAGGAAAAACAGGGTTGCTTTGCCTAAACCGGCGTCGGACAGCGCACCGAACAGGGCAGGTCCGAGAATAGCCCCCAGCCGCCCCACGCCCACCGCCATCCCCACGCCTGTGGTCCGTATGCTGGCCGGGTAGACACGCGCCAGCACAGGGTAAAATCCGTTGAAGCCACCCTGCACGAAAAAACCAATCAGGAACGTCATGCCAAACATCAGGCCATACCCCATTGTGAGGTTGCCGTAGAGTAGCATGATACAGAAAGCCGTAACCATAAATGTGAGAATGAGCCGCCGCAGGCCGAAACGGACAACCAGCGCCCCCAGCGCGAAACTTCCGCCAAAGGCACCGACGTTCAGGGCTGTGCCGATGTAGGTGGCCAAATCGAAGGGCATACCGGCATCTTTGGCAAGGGTAGGCACCCAGCTCATAAGGGTATAGAGGGTCATGAACCCGAAGAAAATACCGGTCCATAATCGGAACGTGGCCGCCCGAAAGGCCGGGGCAAAGAGTTCGCTGACCGGCACAGTGGTGTGGGCAGGGGCGGGCGGCAGGGCTTCAATGGGCGCGTGACCCATGCGGGCGAGGAGGGCGTTGGTTCGGTGGAGGGCGTTTTTGGGTTGCCGTTCGGTCAGGAAGGCCAGGGATTCGGGCATGAACAGCCCAATGCAAAGCAGCATCAGCCCCGACAAGGCACCCGCCGCCAGATACGCCGACTGCCAGCCAAACTGCGGAATGGCCCAGATCGTGAAGTAGCCTGCCAGTATGGCGCCGATGGGCCAACCCGCCTGCACCAGCCCGACGCTGAAATCGCGCCGTTTGTTGTTGGAGAATTCGGCCGCCACCGCCGCCAGCGTGGGCAGGATACCGCCAATACCGAGCCCCGTTACCACCCGAAAAGCAAGCAGCTGCCCGTAGGCCGTTACCAGCGACGACAGCACCATGCCGCTGGTAATGAGGCTTAGCGAGATGATAAACAGGGTTCGGCGACCCAGCCTGTCGCCGAATGGAGCCAGCAACAGGCACCCCGCCGTCATGCCCGCAAGGCCCGCGCTGAACACATAACCCAGTTCGCTTTTCGAGAGTCCCCATTCGCGAACCAGTTCGGGGCCGGTAAACGATACCACCAGCACGTCGATGCCGTCGTTCATGTTCAGGATGAAACAAATGGCAACAATCAGCACCTGAAACGAGCTCATTGGCCGGTCAATCAGGCTTTTCAGGTCCGTGGGAGGTAGGGTAGGGGTCATGGCTATTGTTAAGGGTCAGGTCAATCACCAGCTTACTTGCTTCGCCCTGCGCCGCCGAGTCAAGAGCCGCCTGCAGATCGCTGAGCGGAGCATAGCCCGACACAATGAAGCCGGGCTGGATCACGCCCGCCTCAATCAACCGAAGCGTTCGCCGGAAATCGTCGGGGTGGTCGTAAATAAGGGAGGGAACGATGGTGATGCCCTCGCGGGTGAGCTTGAGGGGGGTGAAGGTAGCCGGTTTGGCCGACAGCCCCACCAGCACAATCTCGGCCCCACGCGGTGCCGCCGCCGTTGCGAGTGAAGCGGTTAGCGCCGCCCCCGCGCACTCAAATACCGTACGGACATCATACCGTAGCCAGCTTTCGGCCAGGGTATCGCTTTGTTCATATGGCGTACCCATCGGGCAAACAGCCAGCGCCCCCAAACCTTCGGCCAGGCTTACTTTGGCGCGGTTGAGTTCGGTCACCAGCACCCGGTAGCCCAGGGCCAGCGCCAGGTGCGTGACCAGCAAACCAATGGCCCCCAGCCCGATTACGGCAATGGTATCGCCGGGTTTGGCCTGCGCCGTCAGCAGGGCGTGCAGGGCCACCGCCGTTGGCTCAACCGTCACGGCGTCCTGATCGCTGATGGTGTCGGGAATGGTCCAGCAGAAGTCGACGGGTACGATGACGTAGTCGGCAAAGCACCCCGGCTCATTCAGGCCAATCGTGCGTTTGTTGCCGCAGGTATTGGCTTTACCCGTCCAGCACTGGCGGCAGTTACCACAGGGAATATTGGGTTCAATGACTACCCGCTCGCCAACCGCCCGGCCCACCACGCCTGGCCCCAGTTTGTCGACGTAGCCAAGCCCCTCATGACCGATGATGCCGGGCCGTTCGAGCAGCCTGTGCCCCAGAAACAGATGCACGTCGGAGCCGCAGATGCCAACCAGTTTCAGCTTCACGCGCACGTCGCCAACACCCGGTTCGGGCAGGGGAGCCTCCTGAATGGCAATGCGTTTTGGTGCAATTAAGTAGGCCGACTGCATGGGCGTTTCTAGGGCGCTAGGGTCAACATTCGGATAGCGTTCTCCTTCAAAATCAGGGGTTTCACGTCGTCTTTAAATCCGGCGTTCTCAAAGTCCCTCAGCCAGCGGTCGGGGGTGATGAGTGGGAAATCGGTGCCAAAAAGCACCCGGTTTTTAAGCTGTGTGTTGGCATACTGCACCAACTGTGGCGGAAAATACTTCGGCGACCAGCCGCTCAGGTCGATGTAAACGTTGGGCTTGTGCATGGCTACCGACAGGGCTTCATCCTGCCAGGGCCACGACGGGTGCGCAATAATGATGGGCGCGTCGGGGAAGTCAATAGCCACGTCGTCCAGGTGAATCGGGTTCGAGTAAGCCAGTCGCAGGCCACCCCCGCCCCGCACCCCCGCCCCAAAACCCGAATGGCCGGAGTGAAACAGCATCGGCAGGTTGTGTCCGGCAATCTCTTCGTAGAGGTGATAGGCTATGCGGTCGTTGGGGTAAAAGCCCTGCACCGTGGGGTGGAATTTGAATCCCTTCACGCCAAACGCCTCGATCAGCCGCCGGGCTTCGCGGGCACCCATCCGGCCTTTGTGCGGGTCGATGCTGGCGAAGGCGATCATCACGTCGGGGTTGTTGGCGGCCCCCTCAGCCACTTCCTCGTTTGGGATGCGCCGCCGTCCGGTTTCGTGTTCCGAATCGATGGTGAACATCACAAACGCCATGTTCCGCTCCCGGTAATAGTCGGCGGTTTCCTGAATCGTGGGCCGTTTGTCGGACTTAAAATACCGGGCAAATGCCTCGTCGAACTCCGGGCGGTAGTCATCGTGTGGCTGGCAGCACGACACCTCCGCGTGCGTGTGTACGTCGATGGCGACGATTTTTTGCAGGTCGATCATGGGGAAAGTACATTAATGGCCAACGAGCGCTGCCACCAGCAGGTACAGGACCGATGGACAAAGCAGGCAGCCTAAGCCGGTGTAAAATGTGGCCGTCATGGCGCCGTAGGGTACCAGTTTGGGGTCTGTGGCCGCCAGGCCCGCCGCTACCCCGCTTGTTGTACCCATCAGGCCGCCGAAAATCATGGCCGTTGAGGGGTTGTTGAGGCCAATGGACCGGGCAATGAGTGGAGTGCCGATGGTGACCAGAATGGACTTGACCAGGCCCGCCGCAATGCTGTTGGCGATCACATCGGACGATGCCCCGACGGCGGCCCCCGTAACCGGCCCGACAATGAACGTGCAGGCGCCGGCTCCGATGGTAACGATGCTTTTGGCGTCACTGTAGCCCATAAGATACGCGATGACGGCCCCACAACTGAACGTGAACACCACCCCGATCAGCAGTGAAAGCACACCGGCCATACCCGTTTTGCGAACAACGGCGAAACTGACACCCAGCGCCGTAGACACGATGGCGAAGTCGCGGAGCATGGAGCCGCCCATGAGTTCGAAACCACTCAGTGCTTTTATATCGGCGATGCCTTTGCTGCCGCCCGTAAGCAGTCCGCCAACGTAAGCCATCGACAGGCCCAGAAAAATAGCGATGGCCGAGCCGGGAATTTTGCTTCTCGTCAGCTTTCGGGACAATTCGTCAGACACAACCATGAGCAGCCCTGTTACCAGAAACGCTACGATAAGGCCGTTTTTGACAAGCAGGGTCGTTATGTAGTCCATTCGGTGGGTGTTTCAACGGGTGGTTTGGCGGCTGACAACAGAGGCAGAAACAATAGGCACAACGCCACCGGCACAACACCCGCCAACAGCGCCGTGAAGCCACTCGACAAGGCCACCCGCACGTTTTGGGTAGCCGACATGGCGACAATGACGGGAATGTACAGGTTGCTCCAGAAAAGAATCCCGCTTTGCATCTGCGGCAGGAATCGGTCACGTTTTTCGAGCCAGTTTTGAGCGAAGATGAGCAGCAGCATGGCAAAACCCACCCCGCCAATGTTGGCGTTCGTGTGCAGGAGCCGACCCAGCGTTTCGCCCAGCAGCTGACCGGTCAGATAACAGCCCGCTAACAGGGCAACACCTCGAATGAGCATGGGAGCAGTGGTTTTGGGTAAAAAATTGAGTTTAGAAGCTGGTCTTCAGGTCATTTTTTGTCACCTTCCCCATCGCATTTCGGGGCAGTTCGGTCACGATCACATACCGGCGTGGCACTTTATAGGCGGGCAGTCTGTCGCGAATCCAGCGGTTCAGTTCGTCGGTGTTCAGGGTGGCCTCCTGGCCGACTACGAGCGCCGCCGCTACCAGTTCACCCCACTCATCGCTGGCGAGGCCCACCACGCTGCAATCCTCAATTTGCGGGTAGGTGCGTAATACCTCTTCAATCTCCAGCGCCGAAATTTTGTAGCCACCCGACTTGATAATGTCGGTGGAACTGCGACCCAGCATTTTGTAGTAGCCGTCGTCGAGCACCGCCACGTCGCCGGTCCTGAACCAGCCGTCTGTTGTGAAAGCGGCTCTGGTGGCTTCTGCTTTCTGCCAGTATTCCTTAAAAACAGCCGCGCCTTTCACCTGGATTTCGCCTGCTTCGCCCGGTGCCACGTCGTTGTCGTGCTCGTCGGCCAGCCGGACGGTCACGCCCGGCAGGGGCTGCCCGATATGGCCCGCCCGGCGTTCGCCCCGGTAGGGGTTGCTGATGGCCATACCCAGTTCGGTCATGCCGTAGCGTTCCAGCAGGCGGTGGCCACTGATGGTTTGCCAGCGTTCCATCACCGAAACCGGCAGCGCCGCCGACCCCGACACCATTAGCCGGAAGGTGGTCATGGCCGCTGTCAGCGCCTGCTGCTGGTCGTTGGGCAGGGTGTCGTAGTGGGCAATGAGCTTAAAATAAATGGTTGGCACGGCCATAAACACCCCCCTGCGCGGCTGTTGGGCCATATCCAGAAACCAGTCGAAAACGCCCTGCGCCGAAAAATGGGGCATAAATGCCACCGTGCCGCCCGCCCGGAGTGTGCAGGTCACCACGTTGATGATGCCGTGAACGTGGTGCAGCGGCAGTACGCATAGGCTCTGGTCAGTGGGGGCATAGTGCCAGGCATCCACCAACATCGACACCTGCGCGTCGATGTTGGCGTGGGTGCTCACCACGCCTTTGGGCAGGTTGGTGGTGCCGCTGGTATACAAAATCATGGCGGGGCGGCTGGGCGGCACCGTTGGCAACACGCCCACCGTCACTAGGTCGTCGTTGCCCGGTACCACCAGTCGTAATTCATGCTCCAGAACATAGGCTGCTAAAACAGACTCAAATTCAGGCGACACCACTACAATGGCCGCCTGTGTGTCTTCGATGACGTACGTCAGCGAGGGCAGCGGGTGCGTGGTGCAGAGGGGCACGGCAACGCCCCCCGCCAGCCAGATGCCCCGCTGCACACGTACGTAATCGAAGCCGGGTGTAACCATAAACGCCACCCGCGCCCCGGCCAGATCGGCCCCGTTGCCCAGCAGCACGCGGGCAAAGCGTTGGGCCGCGGTTTGTAGCTCGTTGTAACTAAACGAACGGCCATTGGCCATGATAGCCGTTTGGGTCGCGTTCTCTGGTATCTCGTTCATGCCATTGGGTTTAACAGGCTCAGGCTTTGCCCCATACGTGGATGGCTGTGTTGACAACCAGTTCCAGCTTCCGCCACTGATCGTCGGCGGTGAGTTCGTTGCCGTGGTGGGTACTCGAAAAGCCACACTGCGGGCTAACGCACAGCTGCTCAAGCGGCACGAACCGGGCGGCTTCGTCAATGCGTTTGGCCAGATCATCCATCGTTTCAAGCTCACGCAATTTCGACGAAACAAGGCCGAGTACCACCATTTTGTTTCTGGGTACAAACCGGAGCGGGGCAAAATCGCCGCTGCGTTCGTCGTCGTACTCCAGGAAATAAGCGTCTACGTTGATGGCGTTGAACAGCGTTTCGGCCACCGGCTCGTAGCCTCCCTGCGCAAACCAGGTGCTGCGGTAGTTGCCCCGGCACAGGTGAATACCCACCGTGAGGTCGTCGGGCCGGTCGTTGATCACCGCGTTGATGAGGGCGGCGTAGGTGCGGGGTAGTTCGTTCGGGTCTTCACCCCGCTCAGCCGCTGCCGCCCGCATAGCAGGGTTGCAGAGGTAAGCCAGGTTGGTATCGTCGAGTTGCAGGTACCGCAATCCGGCCTTGTATAACTGGCTTATTTCCTGCCGATAAGCCGTGGCCAGGTCGTGGAAAAACTCGTCTATATCCGGGTACGAGTGGATGTCGATGGCCTTGCGCCCACCCCGAAAATGAACCATCGTCGGCGACGGAATTGAGACTTTGGGCGTTTGATTCACCACCGACTGGAGGTAGTTGAAATCGGCCACCTGAATGTCGTGCTGGTGGGTGAGCTTACCCGTCACGCTCAGGGTAGGCGGGGTGAATCCGTCGCCGGCTACTTTGGCTTCGATGCCACCCGTGACCGTTACGCCGGCCAGTTCTTTCAAAAAATCGAGGTGAAAATAATCCCGCCGAAACTCACCGTCGGTGATGGCTTTCATGCCGGTGGCTTCCACTTTCCGGACGGTTTCGGCAATCGCCGCGTCTTCAATAACGCGAAGTTGAGCGGCTGTGATCTCGCCTTTTTTCCAGCGAAGCCGGTTTTCTTTTACGGCGGGGGTTCGTAATAAACTGCCAACGTGGTCGGCGCGAAAGGGTGGTTTCATAAGGGTCTGGTTGCGGGTGTCTGGACGTAATGGCGGTGCTGGGTTTAACCTTGTCTGGGTCTCAGTCAATAAAGCCGGGGCTGGCCTTGGTGCCGGTTTTTACCCACCGCCGCAGGGCGTCGAAGGCGGTGGTGGTCTGGGTTGGGGTAAACGCGCAATGGGCCTGCCCGTTGGTGTAGTTGACGGTAAAAAAGGCGTCTTTGCCCTGCTGGTGCACCATGTTTTCGTAGTTGACCACGCCGTAGGTAGGCGGAATCAACTGGTCGTAGAGGGTGTGCACGAGCAACACGGGTTTGCTGATTGTACCGGTGCGGTCATATTTTTTGAAGAGCCGATCGGGATTTGCCGTTGCCGCCAGGCGCTCGGCTTTCTGGTTCACCAGCAGGTTGTCGGGGAAGCCGCTGTAGACCGTGTTCGTGTTATCGAAGGGGTTGCCTTTGGCTTTCTGGGCCAGGTCGCGCAGCACGTTTTCATTGAAAAAAAGCGTAAAAGGCAAGTCGTCGGGTTTCAGGTCGAACCGGCGGGCAAATGCCACCGCCAACGCCGAATCTTTGGCGAAAATGGCCCGTCTGATTTCCTGCGCCCGCGCCATCATCTTCCGTACGTCCTGCGCCTGGTAAGGCTTTGATAAGTCGAAAATAGCCGTCAGCGGCGTGACAACACCCGGAAACAGCCCGTTAAACGTAGCGTACATATCGAACTCCTTGCGGCATTGCAGGTACGGACGGCTCGACAGCGGGCAGAGGGGCAGGCCACCGGCGTAATCATTGCCGAAGTTTTCGAGTGTCGCCAGCGCGATACCCCCACCCATGGAGTGGCCCACTATAAACGTGGTGTCGGGTTTGCCGTAGGTCTTGACCACATGCTGTCGCAGGGCTTCCGTATCATCTACGCCCTGCGCGAGGGCAAACCCCTGGTACTGGTAATCGGAGGCGGCCACGGCAAAACCCCGATCCAGAAAAGGCTTCATGCGGACCAGGAAATCGGGATTCTGGTTTTGCAGGGGCCTGCTGCCCACAAAGTCGTAGCCATGGGCGTACATAACCAGCTTTTTTTGCCAGTTGGGCGGAAATAAAATTCGGTAGCGGGCACCAGCAATAGCCCCCGAATCGATCCTGACCACCGATTGGGCCATTGTGCTGTTAGCGAGCAGCCACAAAGCGAAAAGTATCTTTCTTACGTGTGCCATCATTTGGTATAAAGTTGTTGAACCAACACGGCTCGATGCTGCAAAACAGCCCGCTGATTGAGCGAGCCTTTATCCGTGATTTCGCCCAGATCAATAGAAGGCGGGTCGAGGGCCACAATGGCCCTGGCAATGCGGTTGGCACTGCCCGTGGCGGTTTGGTTTAGCCGGGCCAGCAACGCATCGACAAACTGCTGCACCGCCGGGTGCTGAAACACAACCCGTTGCGGGGTATTGGCCGGGAGGTCGGCCAGTTGCTGGCAGGCCTGCGGGTTCAGAAACAGAATGGCACTCACGTATTCCTGGTCCAGGCCGGCCAGCACGACGTCCTGCACCACGGGCGAGCCTGCCGCTAATACACTGGCTTTCAATATACCCACATTCACCCAGGTGCCCGTCGAGAGCTTAAAATCCTCGGCAATTCGCCCGTCGAACAGCAGCCCTTTGTCGGGGTCTGTTTCGTCGACAAACCGGACGGCATCACCTGTTTTGTAATACCCCTCCTCGTCAAACGCGCTGGCCGTGGCTGCGGTCTGTTGCCAGTAGCCGGGCGTTACGTTAGGACCTTTGTAGCGGATTTCCAGCTTGTTGCCGTCTGGCACGAGCTTGACCGACAGCCCCGCCACCGGCACGCCCAGCAGCCCCGAATAGCTGCCCGGCCAGTTGGCAAACAAGGCCGACGGTCCCGATTCGGTGCAGCCAAGCCCCGTAATAATGGGTACCACCCGCCCCGTTGTTTCGCGGGATAATGCTTCCAGCCGCGACCACACAGGCTGGGCAAGGCTGGCCCCGGCGTAGAAAAGGAAGTGCAGGTTGCGGAAGAACGTAGCCCGCAGATCGGGTTCAGCCTCCAGATAGGGGAGGAGCATCGAAAACCCCTTTGGCACGTTGAAATAGGCCGTTGGCGACAGTTCACGCAGGTTTTGAACGGTGGTTTCGATGCCATCGGGCGTTGGCTTGCCGTCGTCGATGTACAGGGTGCCGCCATTGTAGAGGGCCATGCCAACGTTATGATTTCCCCCAAACGTGTGGTTCCAGGGCAGCCAGTCTATGAATACGGGCGGCTTGGCTGCCAGGCAGGGAAAGGCCTGCGTGATCTGCTGCAAATTGGCGCACCACATCCTGTGGGTGTTTATGACGCCCTTGGGCAAACCCGTTGAGCCGGAGGTAAACAGGATTTTGGCAACTGTATCGCCCGTGACGCGCTCGTGGGCTTTGGCAACGGCGGTGGTAGGGGTAGTGGCAAGCAGGTCGTTGAAGGAAACCGCTACCGGCTCCTCCACCGATACCAGTCGGGCCGTTGGAAACAGGCCGCGCGCCATGGCCAGTGCGGGGGCGTACTCGCGCCCGTTTTGCGCGAAAATCAGCTTCGGCGCCAGGAGCGTAAGGGTGTGCCGAAGTTTGCTAAAATCGCCGGAGGTCAGTGCGTAAGCGGGCGAAATAGGCGAATACGGAATACCAACGTGCAATGCCGCCAGGGCCAGCAGGGCGTGTTCGAGGCTGTTTTCTGACAAAATGGCGATGGTATCCCCTTCGGCAAATTGCAGGTCGAGCAGGTACTGCGCAATGGCTTCAACACGCCTCAGGGTGTTGGCATAGGTAAGCGGTTGCCCCCAGCCAGCCGCGTTCCGCCGGGCCAAAAACGGCTGATCGGGGGTGTGCCCGGCCCAATGCATGAGCTTTTGAGTAATGGTCTGCGGAAATGGCTGTAAGGCCTGCTCTGAATGGATCAGTATAGATCCATCGGAGCGGGTCAGTTTCCGGGTTGCAATGGGGCCAAACGTTGCTGTCTGTGTCATGTATGGATCGCGGATGAGACGGCCAGGCTTATTCGCCTACTTTTTTCGCTCTGCCAGCCAGAAAATCCTGCAGGCGGGCTTTGGCTTCGGGCGCATCCTGGGCAATGGCGGCCGTGAGTGATTCCATCAGCAGCCCCTGCTCCTGCGGAGACTCGGCAATGCGCGGTAGGATGTGCATGAGCGCGTAGTTGGTCATGTCCGTATTGCCCGCTACTGTCTGGGCCAGTGCCAGTGCCTGCGGTAGTCCTTCGCCGTTCTCCACCAGATATTGCGCCAGACCGATACGTTCGCCTTCGTCGGCGGTGTAGACGCGGCCCGTCAGCATCATATCGGTCATGCGGGCCAGGCCAATGAGTTTGGGCACGCGCACAGAAGCGCCGCCGCCCACAAAAATGCCCCGTTGCCCTTCGGGGAGGGCGTAGAACGTGCTTTTTTCGGCCACCCGGATGTGGCAGGCAGCGGCCAGTTCCAGCCCGCCACCCACGCAGGCCCCGTGCAGCACGGCGATGACGGGCACGGTACCAAACTGCACCCGGTCCAGCGCCCGGTGCCACATCCGCGAGTGGTGCAGCCCCTGCACGGCGTTGCGTTCGGTCAGGGCTGAAAGGTCCAGCCCGGCGCTGAAATGCTGCCCTTCGCCCCGTAATACCACGCAACGGATACCGTCGGGAATGGCCGAAAACAGGGCTTCGATACCCAGAATAAGCTCATCGTTGAGGGCGTTGCGCTTGTCGGGCCGGTTGAGCTTCACCAGCAGCACGGCACCCTGAATAGCAGTTTGAAGGAAAGCTGTCATGTTGCGTTTACCGTTATTGGGATAGGGCCTGTTCGGCTGGTATGGTGAGCAGCATGGCGTTACGGTAGGGCTTGAGGGCCAGCCAGGTGAGCAGCAGCGTCATGATGCCGCCAATGGCAAACAGCAGCATCAGCGAATAGCGGATGGCCCCTTCGTCGTGGAAGACGTAGTCGGTGAAAATAGCCACCGACGTGGGGCCTAAGCCAATGCCAATGAGGTTAAGGATGAAGAGAAAGATAGACGAAGCCAGCGCCCGCACCTGGTTGGGCATGATTTCCTGAATGGCTGCCGTAGCCGCCCCAAACGGAGCCGCCAGCGCGAAGCTGGGCACAAAAACGGCCAGCAATGCCCATTCGGCGCGGGGTAGCAACGGCAGCACCACCGCCAGCAAACAGCCCACCCCACCCAGCAACCCTACGCGTAGCCTGCCGTCGGCGATGCCCTGCCGCACGAGCCGGTCGGCATACCAGCCACCGAAGAGCGCACCCGAAATAGACGACGCCACCAGTACGGCGCCGTAGAAGGCACCGGCGCGGGGCACCTCCCAGCCGTAGGTGCGGGCCACGAAGGTGGGAATCCAGGCATTGCATCCGTAGTTGACCAGCGCCCCGAAGGCGGTGGCAAAGCAGATGAGGAGATAGGCCCTGCGGTGCCTGAAAATCAGCGTTAATGACTCGGCAAGGGATGGCCGAACCACCTCGCCCTGGTGCTGAAGCGTATGGGTACGGCCCGGTTCACGGATGGTCAGCAGCAACGCCGCCACCACCAGTCCCGGCAAACCGATGTAAAGAAAAATGAGCTGCCAGGGAAAAACGGCACCCAGCAGCGGCACCGTCACCAGCCCCGCCGTAGGTAACCCCGCCACAATGCCCGATCCGATGAGCATGGCCAGCCCCGACCCCAGAAAAACACCCAGCGAAAACACGCTTAGCGCCGTTGCCAGCCTGTTTTTGGGGAAATAGTCGGCAATGATGGAATAGGCCGAAGGCGACAGCGTAGCCTCGCCAACCCCAACGCCCATACGGGCCAGAAAAAACTGCGAATACGTCCGGATGCCGCCGCAAAAACTGGTCATCAGGCTCCAGACGGTAATGCCCACAATGACAATATTCCGGCGGTTGTAGCGGTCGGCAAGCCGGCCAATCAGGACACCAAACAGGGTGTAGAAAATGGCGAAACTCAGGCCC
Organism: Fibrella rubiginis; assembly: GCF_017353185.1. Lineage (GTDB taxonomy): Bacteria > Bacteroidota > Bacteroidia > Cytophagales > Spirosomataceae > Fibrella > Fibrella rubiginis. The sequence continues at coordinate 16,100 of NZ_JAFMYV010000009.1, forward strand.
ATCAGCAGGCTCATTTCGGTATCGCTCAGGTGCAGATCGCGCTTGATGGGTTTCACAAGCAGGCTGAGAATCTGCCGGTCTATGAATGACGAAATGTTGGCCAGCGTCAGAATGAAGATGGCATACCAGGCCGACCGTAGTGAGGACCGAACAGACTTTTCCATAGAGTACCCTGTCGTTTATCCTCACAAAAAGGCAGAAAAAGGTGGGTAAAGTCCAATACCAGTTTGTTATAAGGCGATAAGAAAAACTTATTAGGCTTACTTTTAGCTGTTGCAGCAAACGGGCAGTATGGAACTACGACAGCTACGGTATTTTATGGGGGTAGCCGATGAGTTGCACTTTGGGCGGGCAGCCAAAAAATTGTTTGTCTCGCAGCCTGCACTTAGCCAGCAGATTCGGGCGTTGGAGCGCGAACTGGGCGTCGAACTGTTCGTTGCCAAGAAACGTACCCAACTGCGGAAGGTTGAGCTAACCGAAGCGGGCACCCTGTTTCTGACCGACGCCCGGCAGATTGTGCAGGCCAGCCAGCGGGCCATTGAGCAGGTACGGCGCGTTGGGTCGAGCCAACAGACGGTTACCCTGGCTGTGTTTAAGCTGATTTTGCCCCATCGTATTTTGGGTATGCTGGATCTGTTTGCCACGCACTTTCCGTTGCTCAAAATTCAGCTTGTTGAACTCCCAACGGCCCTGCAGGTGCAGGAATGGGTGGCCAATGACCGCGTCGACATGGGCCTGACCGTGTTACCCCTGGCGCATAAGGGGCTGCTGGCCAAACCTTACGCGATCACAGAATACCGAATCCTGATGAGCCGGAATCATCCGCTGGCGGGTGGGGCGGCTGTTCAGCTGGCGGCGTTGCGGGGCGAAAAATGGGTGGATCATGGGCAGGATGCCGGGTTGTATTATGACCAGCTCGAGGCCGTTTGCCGGGCGGCAGAGGTGGACCGGGAAAAAAACATTGTGCAGATCGTGCCTTCTTTCGACCTGCTGAAAAGCCTGGTAAGCCTCGGCAAAGGCATTGCGTTTGTTCCGGCTTCGCTCAATTTAGCGCAGGAACCCAACCTGCTGGCCATGCCCATTATGAACGCCGACGGAAGTCCGTTCCGGCAAATTCTCATTCGGCACATACTGATTCATCAGGCCACCCAACCTACCCCGCTGGTGCAGGCGCTGGCCGGCCTGGTAGCCGCCGTGTAGCCGCACCCATGTTTGGTTTGTCTAAGATGCCGCTAGTTGTCTGGCCCGGCTACGCCGTTTCTGCGGAACGCTTTGGGCGACAGGCCGACGTACTTTTTGAACAGGCGGGAGAAATAGGCCGCGTCACCAAAATTCAGTTGGTAAGCAATTTCGGCCACCGTAAAATCAGTGTGGGTCAGGTAGCCGCGGGCCTCCGTCAGAAAATAGTCATAGACAACCTGCATGGCCGTTTTCCCGACTAAATTCCGGCAGACTCTGTTTAGATGTATCGCTGTAATGTGCTGTTCGTCAGCGTATTGGCTGATATTTTTTTGCGGGTTGCGACTACGCCGAATGCTCTGTTGAAACTGCTGGAAGAGGGTGAGGCTGCGGTTTCGGTTGGTGGTATCTACCGTATGATGCCCATTTACGTACCTGAACAGGTCGGTCAGCAGGGCCGTAAGCAACGAATTAATGACCGTACTGCGGCCCGGCAGGTTATCCGTCGCTTCGTCGCTTAACCGGATAAGGATCATTTTCAGGTAAGTAAACCAGGTTTTATTAGTCTGTAAAGCAATGATATGCAGATCGTTATGCCCACTGTCGAGAAAAGGCAGGCTGCTGACTACCTGCTGCACAAACGCCGACGACAACGTCAGCACCATGCCGGTTGTGTTGGCCGAGTAGTTGAACCCGTGCAGGGTATTGTCGGGAATTTGCAGCAAACAGGGGCTAGTAAACAACAGGTCGCCCCGTTCGGTATAGAGCGTGCCGCTGCCCGTTTCGATGCAAAAGAGCTGGAACAGCTGTGCGTGGATATGCGGTTTGATGAGCCATTTATGCTGAAGGCTACGGGCTTCGATTCGTTCGATATGCACGAAATCGGGTAAGATAGCGGGGTAATGGTCGCCGTAGAGGCCATCGTAATTCTGGAGGGAGGCCTTCATGGCTCGGGTAGTCGGTGGCGCAGGATGTATGATTTGTCTCTGTTTATTGCTGCTTCGTCCAAAAGGCGTTCCTCCAATGCCTTTACTTTTGCTCTGTTGACAGTCCTTCTACCGTATGACCGCTTCGGCAACGCACCCGCCCCACCTGTACCCGGACTATAAGTCTACGATCCTGCGCAGCCCAACACAGCCCCTGTTGCTGGTGCCCGACCACCTGCGTAACCTGCGCCTGCCCGTCTTCGGCGAGTCGTGCCTGGGTGAACTGGATAACGACCTGACCAAAAACGCCCGCAAAAACGGCGAACCCATCGGCGAACGAATCAGGGTATTTGGCCGGGTGCTCGACGAGTCGGGTCGACCGATACCCAACGCGCTGCTCGAAATCTGGCAGGCGAACGCTGCGGGTCGGTACATTCACAAAGCCGAAATTCACGATGCTCCCCTCGACCCCAACTTTTTGGGTGCGGGCCGGGTGCTGACCAACGCCGAGGGCCACTATTCGTTCTACACCATCAAGCCGGGGGCCTACCCCTGGGGCAACCATTACAACGCCTGGCGACCCAATCACATCCATTTTTCGGTGTTCGGGCATTTCCTCGATCAGCGGCTGGTGACGCAGATGTACTTCCCCGGCGACCCGCTGTTTGCCTACGACCCCATCTTTCAGTCGACGCCCGTGCAGGCCCGCGAACGGCTAATTGCCCAGTTTCGGATGGAGCAGACGGAGGCCGAATTTGCCCTTGCCTATGAATTTACTATTGTGCTCAACGGCCGTACCCAAACCCCTTTTGACCGATGAACCCGCCGCTGTTAACACCTTCGCAAACCGTTGGGCCGTTTTTTGCCTACAGCCTCACGGCCCGCCAGTATGGCTACGACTACAGCAGCCTGCTCGATGCGCACCTGGCCGACACGAACCGCGACAAACAAATCATACTAACCGGTCGTATCTTCGACGGGGCGGGCAACGTAGTCAATGATGCGGTGGTTGAATTTTGGCAACCGGAGCCGCAGCACCCCGACGTCATCGACTATCCCCGTCGGCCGGGTACGTTCAGGGGCTTTGGGCGGTTGGGAACAGGCACTACCGCCGACCATAGCTTTACGTTTACCACGTTTAAGCCCACAGCAACGGTGACCGGCGATGCTCCCCACGTCAACGTGATCCTGATGATGCGCGGCTCGCTACGGACGCTCTATACACGGCTTTATTTCGCCGACGAACCCGAAGCCAATGCCCACGATGCGCTGCTGAACAGCATTGCCTCTGAACGGCGCACTACGTTACTGGCCAACCAAATTGGTGTCGACACCTACCAGTTCGACATCCGGTTGCAGGGTGAGAATGAAACCGTATTTTTTGACCTGTGAATAGGTCCGCCGCTGCGGGGCCATCTAACCATGCTAGCCGACTCGATTTTTACGACCCCATCTGTTGAAGCCCTGTTTGCTGACACGGTCGAACTGCGGTACATGCTGGCGGTCGAAGCGGCGTTGGCAGCAGCGCAGGCGGCCGCTGGGCTGATTCCCGATGCCGCCGCGCAACGCATCAATGAGGTGTGCGCCCAAACCGACTGGTCCATCGAACTGATTGCCACACAGACACAGCTGGCCGGAAACCCGGCCATTCCGGTTGTGAACGAGTTAAAACGACGGGTGGGCTTATTGACCCCCAATTTGGTTGGGTACGTTCACGTTGGCGCTACCAGCCAGGATCTGATCGACACGGCTTTGATGCTACAGCTAAAGGCCGCTTTCCCGCTGCTTCAGACTGCGCTGGTCGACCTGATCGGGCAATTAAAAGCCCTGGCTGATGCCTGCGGAAATACCCCTCTGATGGGTCGTACGCTGCTGCAGCATGCTTTACCAATCATGTTTGGGCATAAGATCGCGGGCTGGCTCGATGGCCTGAACCGATCTGCCGCCCACCTCGAACACATGGCGCAAACCGGGCTGGTGGTGCAACTGGGCGGCCCGGTGGGTACGTTGGCGCAGATGGGCACCGAGGGACCAGCCATCCGGAAACAGGTAGCCGAGGCCCTGGGACTGGGGGATGCCCCCGCCTGGCATACACAGCGCGACCGGCTAGCCGACATTGCCGCGCCGCTCGGCACGCTCAACGGACTGCTGGGCAAACTAGCAACCGATATGATCCTGCTGATGCAAACAGAAGTGGATGAACTGCGCGAACGGGCCGAAGCAGGCAAGGGTGGCTCATCGTCGATGCCGCACAAGCGTAACCCGGTCTCGGCTACGTTTATGGTTGCCATTGCCCACCAGACACCCGCTTTAGTCGCCACCTTACTGGGGAGCATGCTTCAGCCCCACGAACGGGCCGCCGGGGCCTGGCATAGCGAGTGGCCCGTTATCCGGCAGTTGGTTAAACTCACCGCCGCCAACCTCTATCACGCCAACAACCTGCTGACGGGCCTGGAAGTAGATACAGCGCGCATGAAAACGAATAGCAAAAATTGATGGGCCGCCGATCGTTATGATTTTTATGATCCTGTATGATTTAAAGAAAGATCATGTAGGATCATAAAAATCATAACGATCGGCGGCCCATCAGAACCATCAATCATAATGCTTCACTACCAACTCGACGGGCGGCAAACTGGCCCTGTGCTGGTTTTTTCCAACTCGCTGGGAGCTAATCTGAGCATGTGGGATTGGGTGTTGCCCCGGCTGCGACCCCATTTTCGTATCCTGCGCTACGACACGCGGGGGCATGGGCAATCGGAGGTGACGCCGGGACCTTACACGCTCGATCAGTTGGGGGGAGATGTCATTGCCCTGCTCGATGCGCTGGCTATTGACAAAGTCTTTTTTTGCGGGCTGTCGTTGGGTGGGCTGACCGGGCAGTGGCTGGGTGTTCACCATACCGACCGGTTGCATAAACTGGTTTTGTGCAACACCGCAGCCCGTATCGGCACCATCGAGGGTTGGCATGAGCGCATACAGGCCGTGCAGGAAAATGGCGTAAAAGCCCTGGCTCCGTCTATCCTGGCTCGCTGGCTCACCGAAGCATACCGCACAGCCAACCCCGCCCTGGCCGCGCAGTTGCTGACCATGATTGGGCAGACCGCCACCGATGGGTACACCGCCTGCTGTGCGGCCCTGCGCGACGCCGATCTGCGCGATGCCATTAGCCGGATCAACGTCCCTACGCTGGTCATAGCGGGTCAACAGGACCCCGTTACCACCGTGGCCGATGGCCAGTTCATCGCCGAACAAATCCCCGATGCCCTGCTGCGGACGCTGCAAACAGCCCACCTGTCGGCCATCGAAGCGGCGGATGCGTTTGCCGATGCCCTATTGTCCTTTTTAAGCCCAACCAGCGCAGGCCTCTACGACGTTGGTATGACAACCCGACGGGCGGTACTGGGCGATGCGCACGTAGACCGGGCCACCGCCAATACAACCCCGTTTACGGCTGACTTTCAGGATTTTATTACGCGCTACGCCTGGGGCGACATCTGGACCCGGCCCGGCCTGCCCCGCCATTCGCGGAGCCTGATTACGCTGGCCATGCTCATTGCGCTCAACCGCGAGGCCGAATTCAGGATGCACGTCCGGGCGGCGTTTAACAATGGTGTTACCGTGGAAGAAATCAAGGAAATAATCATGCACTCAGCCCTCTACTGTGGCCTTCCTGCCGCCAACGCGGCCTTCCAGGCTGCTATGGAAGTCATTGATCACTAGTCTAATAGCTACCATGAAGCACACCCAAGTAGGCATTATCGGGGCTGGTCCAGCAGGGTTGTTGCTGGCGCAGTTGCTGCATCAGCAGGGAATTGAATCGGTGGTGCTGGAAAACCGGCCCCGGCAGCGTGTAGAAAGTCGGCAGCGGGCGGGTTTGCTGGAACAGGGCACCGTCGACAGGCTCCGGCAGGCAGGAGCGGCTGACCGGCTCGACCGCGAGGGGCTGATTCACAACGGCGTGATCCTGAGCTTCAACGGCAAACGCCACCGCATCGACCTGGCCGAGCTAACGGGCGGCTCCCGCGTGACCATCTATGCGCAAACCGAAGTGGTGAAAGACCTGATTCAACTACGGCTGGATAGTTCGTTGCCAGGCGCGGGCGAATCTATTGTTTTTGACGCGAAAGCTGTTGACATTCAGCACGTTGATGATGGCGAAAAGCCAGTGGTTCACTACACCCATAACGGCGAAGCGCATACCCTTACCTGTGATTTTGTGGCGGGCTGCGACGGCTTCCACGGCATTTCGCGCAAGGCCATCCCGGAGGCGTTGACGCGGGTCTATGATAAAACGTATCCCTACTGCTGGCTGGGTATTCTGGCCAAGGTGCCCCCCTCTACCCACGAGCTAATCTACGCCTACCACGAGCGCGGCTTCGCGCTCCACAGCATGCGGTCGCCCGACATTTCGCGGCTCTACGTGCAGTGCGACGTGACCGATACGGTAGATGACTGGCCTGATGAACGCATCTGGTCGGAGTTGCAAATCCGGCTGGGCACAACAGACTGGGCGTTGCAGGAAGGCCCCATTCTGGAAAAAACCATTACCCCCATGCGGAGCTTCGTGAGTGAACCCATGCAACACGGGCGGCTGTTTCTGGCGGGCGATTCGGCCCATATTGTGCCACCCACCGGTGCCAAAGGCCTCAACATGGCCGTTGCCGATGCCGGGCAGTTGTTCGACGCGCTGATGCGCTGGTACCGCGACGGGTCGATGGCCGACTTGCAGGACTACACCGCCTGTTGCATGCGCCGGGTTTGGCGGGTACAGGAGTTCTCGAACTTCATGACCGACCTTTTTCACCATAATGCAGATAAGTCAGCTTTTGATCTGGCCCTGCAAGCATCCCGATTTAACCAGCTCATAGCCAGTCAGGTAGCCTCGGCGGTAGTTGCTGAAAACTACGTTGGTCTGGGAGCAAAACGAGCGGGTGAATCTGTACTGACCTAATCCATGAAAACAGTACCTCAATTAACCGTTCACGAAGCGGCTGCGTTGGTCAACGACGGCGATACCCTGCTGCAGGGCGGTTTCGGCATGACCGGCAACCCGGTTCATCTTATGCATGCCCTGGCCGAACGCGGCACCCGCAACCTAACCTTCATTGGCAACAACACCGGCGAACCGGGACTGGGCGGCGGACGGCTGTTGCGCAATGGGCAGCTTAAAAAAATAATTGGCTCGTTTTTCACGTCCAATCCCGACGCGGTCAGGGCGGCGCAGTCGGGTGCGGTGGCCTACGAACTGCTGCCGCAGGGAACGCTGGCCGAAGCCCTGCGGGCGGGCGGAGCCGGTATCGGCGGGTTCTACACGCCCACCGCCGCTGGCACCCTCATTGCGCAGGAACAGGAAACCAAAGTGATCGACGGGGTGGAGCAGGTATTTGTGAAGGCTCTTCGCGGTAATGTGGCCTTTATCCGGGCCTGGCGCGCCGACACCGCTGGCAACCTATGCTACCGGATGACCGAACAGAACTTCAACCGGGCTATGGCCACGGCGGCCGATCTGGTCATTGCTGAAGTCGAAGAAATCGTGCCCGTTGGCAGCCTTGCTCCGGAACACATCCACACGCCCGGCTGCTTCGTGGATTACCTGGTCGAAGCAAAACTGACCCTCGACGACCTGGGCAGTTCGGCTTCGGTTTCGTCGTCCAAAAAAGTCGATGACAGTCGGATGAATATGGCCCGCCGCGCCCTGGCCGAATTGCGTCGGGGCGATGTGGTCAACCTCGGCATCGGCATCCCGACGTTGGTGGCCGACCTGATCACGCCGCAGCACGGTGTCATCCTGCACACCGAAAACGGCATGCTCGGCGTTGGCCCCGTGCCGGTTAATGGTGGCGGCGCGATGGACTACCCCGTCAATGCCGGTAAGATTCCCGTGACGGCCCTGCCCGGCAGCAGCTATTTCGATTCCGCCGATTCGTTTGCCATGATCCGGGGCGGGCATATCGACGTGGCCATTATGGGTGGTCTGGAAGTAGACGAAGCCGCCAACCTGGCTAACTGGGCCGTACCGGGCAAACCGTTGCTGGGTGTGGGCGGCGCTATGGACCTGGCACGGGGCGCTAAACGGCTCATTATCACCATGACTCACACCAATCCCGACGGCTCGCCGAAGATTGTTCCGGCCTGCAGGCTGCCCCTCACGGCCTCCGGCGTTGTTAGCTTACTCATCACCGACCTCGCCGTATTCGGCTACCCGAACGGCCAACTGACCCTGCTCGAACGAATGCCCGGCGCAACGCTAAACGAGATTCAGGCTAAGACAAGTGCAAACTATATAATTGCCCATTGATGGGCCGCTGATTGTTATGATGCTTATGATGCATTATGATTTAAAAAAAGATCATAATGCATCATAAGCATCATAACAATCAGCGGCCCATCAATCCCCAACCCCCATGACTGACGCTTATATCATTGATGCTATCCGCACGCCGATTGGTAGTTTTGGCGGTAGCCTGTCGCCCGTCCGGGCCGACGATCTGGCCGCTTTCGTGCTGACGGCCCTGCTGGAACGTAGTCCAACGCTGCCACCCGACGCCGTGGCGGACGTTATTTTGGGTTGCCACAATCAGGCGGGCGAAGACAACCGCAACGTGGCCCGCATGGCGCTGCTGCTGGCCGGACTGCCCCCCACCGTGCCGGGCGAAACCGTCAACCGGCTGTGCGCATCGGGGATGTCGGCGGTGGTGCAGGCGGGCCGGGCTATCCGTGCGGGCGATGGCGACGTGTTCATGGCCGGGGGTATAGAGCACATGACGCGGGGTCCCTGGGTGATGTCGAAGAGTGCCAGGCCGTTTGGCAATGATGCCAAACTCTACGATTCAAGCTTTGGCTGGCGGTTTGTTAACCCCCGGATGGAAGCCCTGTATGGCATCGACACGATGGGCATGACCGCCGAAAACCTGGTTGATCTCTATCACATCAGCCGCGATGATCAGGACCTGTTTGCCTACCGGTCGCAGCAGAAAGCGGCGCAGGCGCAACAGGCAGGGCGGTTTGCGCAGGAAATTCAACCCGTTCCGATTCCACAACCCCGGGGGGCAGCTCCTACTCTGTTTGCGGAGGATGAATTCGTGAAACCGCAAACGTCGCTGGAGAAGCTGGCGCAGTTAAAGCCGGCATTTAAACAGGGCGGTACCGTTACGGCGGGCAACGCGGCCGGGCTGAATGACGGCGCAGCGGCCATGCTGGTGGCTTCTGACAAGGCTGCCCGGCAATACAACCTCAAGCCCGTGGCCCGCCTGGTCAGTTGGGCTGTGGTAGGCGTCGAACCGCGCATTATGGGTATTGGCCCGGTGGGCGCTACACAGCAGGCCCTGGCCAAAGCGGGGCTAACCTTAGACCAGATTGACGTTATTGAGCTGAACGAGGCCTTTGCTGCCCAAAGTCTGGCCTGTACACGCCTGCTCGGCCTGACCGACGACGACACCCGTGTGAACCCCAACGGCGGGGCCATTGCCCTCGGCCATCCGCTGGGCATGTCGGGCACCCGTTTGCTGCAAACGCTGGCGCTGGAACTGCAACTAAAGCAAAAACGCTACGGCCTGGCCACCATGTGCGTTGGGGTGGGGCAGGGGTATGCCGTCGTCATTGAGCGCGTGTAATACCCTGGGGTAGGTACGTCGATTTGGCTCATAATCACTATACTTGCTTATGAATCTATTTGTCTACGGCACCCTGCGCAGCACTTATGGCAACCCAATGGCCCACTTGCTCCGGCAGCATGCCCGCTTGCTGGGACATGGCTGGGTACCGGGGCGTCTTTTTAACCTGGGCTGGTATCCCGGTGCTACCTACGAACCCGACAGTAGCCACCGCGTCTGGGGTGACGTTTTTCAGATCGTCGACGAATCAATCCTAACTCAACTGGATGACTATGAAGGTATTAAGCACCACCCCGACGACGAATACGCCCGCCGGGAAGTGCCCGTCCACATGGCCGACGAAGCCGTTTCCTGCCAGATGTACGTATTCCTGAAAGTAGATGGGCACCAGACGCTGATCGAGTCAGGCAATTTTCTGGAAAGGTAGAAGGGGAGAGAGCTAAGAGCCAAGAGGTGAGAGTCAAGAGCCAAGAGGTGAGAGTCAAGAGCTAAGAGCCAAGAGGTAAGAGTGGCTGACGCAAGTGTACTCCTACGTCAGCCACTCTTACCTCTTGGCTCTTAGCTCTTGACTCTCACCTCTTGACTCTTAGCTCTCTCTCCTGTGCATTCATGCACCCGTCTGCATCTACACGGAAACAAACGTCTGTGTAGTCATGGCCAATTTCGACGATCTTATTTTTGAACACCGCAACCAGGCCTACGGGGCCTATGACCTGCGGAAAGCCTACCGGGCCACGCTGGGCCGGGCCGTTGTGCTGGGAAGCCTGCTGTTTGTGGGTGCCCTGCAAATCCCCTCGCTCTATGCGCTCGTAAAACCCGAACGTACGGCGTTTATGGATGAAATAACGCTCACAAACGTGACAACGGAAGCGCCGCCTGAAGACAAAGTGGTAATTCCGCCGAAAGAAGAAATAGCCCCCACGGTGGCTACGGTAAAGAATCTCGTGCCTGAGGTAGTGGCCGATGCCCCCGATGACGTGCCTCCCATCGCTACGGTCGACGAACTGAAAGAGGCCATCTCCGGCCAGACTACGCAGGAGGGCACCGGCGACATGGAGATCATCGCTCCGCCCGAATCGTCGGCCCCCACGGCCATTGAGCAGGCTATAGAAAAACCAGAAGTAAACGATGACGCTCCCTTCACCGTCGTTGAGCAGCAACCCGAATTTCCGGGCGGGATATCAGCCCTGGCCGCGTACCTGCAACGTAACCTGCACTACCCCGGTGCTGCCAGCAGCGCGGGTGTATCGGGCAAGGTATACCTGAACTTCATTGTCAACACAGATGGCAGCCTCGTTGACGTGGAGGTGATCAAAGGCATTGGTTTTGGCTGCGACGACGAGGCGCTTCGCGTGGTGAAAAACATGCCCCGCTGGAAAGCCGGGCGGCAGGCCGGCCGGACGGTGCGCGTGAAATTCACCCTGCCCGTGGTTTTTCGGCTGGATTAACCCACTTGTATAATTTTGTTGCCAACGTGACGGATGAGGCAAGGGTAGTCAACATATATGATGATTACCTATTGGGAAGTTAAAACGCGAAGAATCTTCTGGTTAGCCCCGCTGTTTTTAGTCATGTTGGGTGGTTGTGAGGGCAGAAATGGGCAACGCCCCACCGACACAGCCCCCACGGCACCCACCGCCATTCGGTTCAACGGGCAGTCGTATGAACTGTACTGGCATGGCAAACCCTACTACATCAAGGGTGCAGGCGGCGTGAGCCATCTGGCCCAGCTCAAGGCCTGTGGTGGTAATTCGGTGCGGGTTTGGGACGACATAGACGCCGGCCGGATTCTCGACGAAGCCCAGCGGCTGGGCCTGACCGTGATGCTGGGTCTCTGGGTAGAGCGCGAAATGGAGGGGTTCGACTACGACGACCAGCCCGCCGTGGAGCGGCAGTACCAGCGCATTCGTAAAACGGTGCTCAAATACCGCCACCACCCGGCTCTGCTCATGTGGTGTGTGGGCAACGAATGGGCATTGGAAGCCGATAATTTCAAAGTATACGACGAGGTGAACCGCCTCTCTCAACTGGTTCATTCGCTGGATAACAATCATCCCGTCAGCACGGCCATGTCGTCAGACAGTGAACGGTCTATTCGCCTGGTAGCCCAGCGTTGTACCGATGTCGACGTGCTTTCGGTAAACTCATACGCACTCACGTCGCAGCTTGCCAAATTTCTGGATAAAGGTGGCTGGCACAAACCCTACCTGATTTCGGAATACGGCGCCCCCGGCTACTGGGAAACAACCCTGGCCCCCTGGGGTGCGCCCGACGAACCGAACAGTGAACAGAAAGCCAAATCGGTGCGCGACTTTTACCACGCTTACATCGGATCCTACCCGCCCAATTGCTTTGGCGCTTACCTGTTCTATTGGGGAACCAAGCAGGAAGAAACCCATACGTGGTTCAGCGTTTTCGACGAAGAGGGCCGCGAATCGCCGCTGGTGGGGGTGATGCAGGAGTTGTGGTCGCGGCGCAAACCGGCTAACCTGGCTCCGGTAGTTAAGCGGCTATTGATTGACGGAAAGCCCTTGCTAAACCAGTCATTTACGGCGTCAAGGCCATGGCATCAGGCTCATTTTCAGGTTGTTGACCCGGAGAAAGATACGCTTACCTACTACTGGGAAGTGAAACAGCGAGCTGAGTCGGGCACCGACTACGTAGGCGTACCCCGCCCCGCTCTTGAAGGGCTTCTGGATGGTAACAATACCCCAACTGTTCGCTTCCGGCTACCGGCCAGGCCCGGTGCCTACCGCCTCTTCGCCAACGCCTACGACGGGCATCATCACGTGGCCACCGCCAATTTTTCGTTTGAGGTAAAGAAGTAAGTCTTACTCCGCCGCTGTCATCAACGCCTTGCGATGCCGTTGTAAAGCGGCCCGTTCGCCAAACACAACACCCCTGATTTCGGGGTAGCGCTCCCGCATCAGGTCAAGGGCTTCAGTCGTCCATTGCGCGGCGGTGCGAGGTTCGGTCAGTGACGAAAGCTGGGTGATCAGAATGGGTTTCTGGCGGATGGTATAGTCGGGATGGGTGCGCACAGTGGTGTGTATTGGCTGAAACAAGGCAGCAAACGAATGACTTTTCCAGTTAGCCTCCGCTGCCGGATCGTCTATTTCATCAAAACCAAGCCAGTCAACAGCGTCATTGCCGGGGTAATGGGCCACAAGCGTAGCCGGTTTGGTAGGGCACCACACCCAGAGCAGGTTGTCGGCCCCTTTCCGGCGACAACCTGCCACCAGATAGCGCCACGTTTGCTGGTAAAGGGCCAGGTCACGCTCTTCAGAAAGGCTCCAGGGCTGGGCGGGATCGTCGAAACGGGGCATGAAACTGACCAGAATGGGGGTACCATACGCTTTTGCCGACAGGGCAAATTCAGCCAGGGCCTCGTCGCGCTCACCCCGCAGGATACTGCCCAGAAACGCCTGAAGGCCCCCTTCTCCCGCCGACAGTCCCGCTGGTTCGATCAGGAGTAGGGGAAATTTGACGTCTGGCTGGCCGCTTGCCCGCCCAGGAATGGCTGAGCCTGCCGCCACTGGCCAGCTTAGGTGATAAGGCACGATCAGGGTATCGGCCGTTTGGCGGGCCAGGGTAGTGCCGTCGGGGGTCAGGCCCACGTAGAAGGGTTGGGTGGTGGCAAACCGCAGGTGTCTGGGCAGGTGGTCGGTACGTTTGTTGTAGGTAAACACGCCCATTCCCAGCGTCAGCACCAGCACGCCAATAAACAACGGCAAAGCCCACCGCCGGAGCCAGTAGTAGAGGCTGTAGCGAACCCGCCAGGCAACCAGCCGCATAGACCAGAAAAAATCGGGCCTCCAGGCCGACAACCGGCTGATCCAGCTGCCAATAGTCAGCAGCATCTTCTCCTGACCAATGATGATGTTGATGCTCATAATCAGCACGTTGAGCAGGCCAAAGCCAATCATCAGCTGCGAATAAACGTTGTTCAACGTGAATCGGCCATACCAGTAAAGGCTAAAACCAATGGCGCCCAGCGTGAGTAGGGCCATAAGCAGATTGGGTAAGATGAGGACCAGGTTATTGCGCGGCTTGTCGTCTTTCGGGGTGGGGATATAGGGCACTTTTACCCGGAAAATAGTGTAGACAAACCCCAGCACATACACCCACCACGTACCGCTGGCCAACACACCGCCCACCAGGTGAAAGCCGGCTTCGTGCCGCTCTACCAGCCACCGTTGCGCATACTGCCGAACCAGAAACGCGGTCAGAAAAACGGGAACATAGGCTGTGGCAAACAGCAACAGATCGAGTTGCAAAGGCAGCCGCATCAGCACCAGCGACAGAATGGGAATCAGAATGTCGATGAGTTGCACCGTACCCAGCAGGTAATACAGCGGCAGGGTGCCGTAGTGCAGCTTTTGCCGAAACGATAGTCCGCCAAACACGCGCGGGTAGGTGGTTACGAGCAGTTCAAACGTGCCCCGCGCCCACTTTAACTGCTGCTTGTAATAGGCCGATAGGGTGGCCGGTACCAATCCGTATGACAGCGGTAGTGGCACATACGCCGACGTCCAGCCTTTCGCGTGCAGCCGCATGGCCGTGTGCATATCTTCACTCAGCCCGTTGGCGTGCCCGCCGATGCTGTCCAGCGCCTCGCGCCGGAACGTGCAGTTGGCACCAATGGCCTGGGCCGTGCCATATTGACCCATGCAGGTCATCATGGGGCCATAGAAACTGTATGTCTGCTCGGTGGCACCAAAGGCTACTACGCTCTCTTTGCGGTTGTAATACGCCTGCGCGCATTGCACAAAACCCACGGCGCTATCCTCAAAATAGGGGAGTACATGGTCCAGGAAATCGGGGACGGGCACGTGGTCGGGGTCGATGACGAGGCAGATGTCGCCGGTGGCCTGTTGCAGTGCGTTGTTGATGTTGCCCGCTTTGGCGTCGGTTTTGTCCCTGCGCGTCATGTGCCGTACGCCCATCTCGGCGCAAACCTGACGTAGATATGGGTCGTTGGCCTCGTCGCAGAGGTAGGTAGTGTGGGGGTAGGTGATGGCCTGAATAGCCCGCAATGTGTTGATGATCATGGCGTGGGGTTCGCCGGGGCAGTAGGTCGTCAGCACGTCGACGGTCCAGTCGCGGGTGACGGCGGGGCGCACGAGGGGCTTCACCTGCCAGTAGTGGTACCATTCGTGCAGCAGCCGGAGCGACTTAAACAGTACCGAGATCGTGAGGAGGGCAAACAGCCACGAATAGCCCCGGTTCTGCGGCTGAAAATACACCCACAGAAACGCCGCCATAAACAGCAACCCCATGACAATCAATAGCCTGACGGGCCGTAGATCATGGGGTTTCGACGAGAAATTATACGCTTCGTTAGGCGTAGCGTCCGTAAAGGTGGGCCATTGCATGGATAGATAGACGAATGAGGCTGTCCAGTTTAGACTTCATCTTTTCCGTCCGGTCAACACAATTAACTGTACTGTTTGTAGCGGGTGCTTAACGATCAAAATATTATCCTATAATACTGGCACAAAAAGTCCTGCCCGAACTCGTGAATTTGTTTTTGATAAAGCGGGGTAAAGCCGTTGCGTTCGTAGAAGCGCATCAGGGCCGGGCGGGTGGCATCGGTCTCTAACTGAATCTCGTGGATACCGCGTTTCAGGCAGACCTCTTTACAGAAATCGAGTATAGGCTTGAATAGGTTCTGCCCCGCAAAGGACCGCCGTATGGCTAGTTTGTGAATGATGCCTACGGTATTTGCCGGTACGTCGGGATAAAAGAGCGGGTCTTCCCATTGCAGGATAAACGTACCCGCCGGTTCGGCTGATTGGGATGCCGCACCGGCGTTGTTATCGTGAGCATACATCACGTAGCAATTGTCGCGGGTATAGTCGCTGATGAGGTTTTCCGCCGTTAGTGTGTCTGGCTCCCACATCAGTTGCCCTGAGTCGACGAGCCACTGTCCCACTTCCCGCACAAGTTGCAGAAAGACATCAGGCTGGTCATTATGAAAGGTATAGATCACCGGTAATGCTAGTTAAAAAAGGAGACTTTGCTGGCTAAACGGGTGCTTTCAGCCAGCATATTCAGTAACACAGCCAGAGTATGGGCTGTGTGCCACCACTTTTCGGGTCAGCTGTTAACACACGCTCGATTGGCAACTAGTACTGCTGGTACATAGATTTGTCTATTCCTACCCAGAAGGGCTAACGGTGAGTTGCCTCGAAAGCCGATGATACTAGCTACTTCCATTATGACGAACATACATGATTTTCTTGCCTATCTGCCGGGTACCTGCAAGCAGTTGGTTTGCAAAGACATACTGTTTGCCTACTACGACTGCCTACAGTCGCAGCACCGGGTGGATATTTATACCCACCACAGCTATCTTACGTTCACTATAAGCGGGGGAAAGCATCTTCATCGGGCAGGCAAAACCTGGACATTGACGAAGGGATGCTGTGAGTTTGTTAAGAAAGGGGCGTTTATTCAAGAGATGTATATTGACGAAGGATATCGCGCTATCACGATTTATGTGCCTGATCCGTATTTGCAAAACCTCATTCGTGAACACCGTCGATTTTACCATGTTAAAACGACCCCTAATCAACATACCGAGCAAATTATTGAATTGACTGTTAACGAAACAACGGCCAGGTTTATCCAGACGGTGCTGGCGTTCTTCAGTAATGCAATACTGCCTACCGAAACCGTTTTAGAAGAGCGGTTTCAGGAATTAGTTTATGCGCTGCTCACAAATCCGGCTAATCATAACCTTGTCACCTATTTAAACAGTTTGACGGAGCGGCCGCACGTATCGCTTTATGAAGTGATGGAGACTAATTATATGTACAATCTCTCCCTATGTGACTATGCCCGTATTGCCTGCCGGAGTTTGGCTACGTTCAAACGAGAATTTGCTACCATCTTCAATACGACACCTGGTAGGTGGCTGATACAAAAAAGGCTTTCATACGCCCAAACATTGTTGGAAATTACCGGGAAAAGTATTGCTGATATCGTATTTGAAAGCGGTTTCGAGAACGGTTCGCACTTCAGCCGGGCCTTTAAAGAAAAATATGGAATCGCACCCCTGCACTACCGCCAGCAAAACCAGAAGAACCTGACGGCAATCGGAGGGATTTAGCTCGTGGCTCCGCTATTTTGACCTCTACAGGCAATAAGTTGAGCCTCACAGCAAAGTGCTCTCCATCAGCAACGTATACCTTTGTTCTGTTCCTGAGCGAGTTAGCCCGCTAGACCCTTACGGTTATGATCAACGTGTACGAGTTTTTACGCTACCAGCCCGAACTCTACAAACAGTTCGTCTGCAAAGACTTGTTATTCGTTTATTACGACTGCCCGCAAGTAGTTCGCAAAGTAGATGTGTTCACGCATTACAACATTCTTTCCTTTGTCATTGATGGCAAAAAGCTGATAAACCGGCCTGAAAAGACGTGGCTGTTACAACCCGGATCCTGCTATTTTTTCCGGATAGGGGCTTACAATCAGGAGTTATATCTGGACGAAGGCTGGTGCTCCATGAATATGTACATCCCGGATAAGTACCTACAGCAACTCATCAGGCAGTATAATAAGCACACCAAAAATAAACCACTTGCTGAGCAACCCCTCGAACAGGTTACGGAACTGGCCGTCAGTGAACTCACACGAAGCTTGTCACAAACTATTCTGGCACACTTTTCTGATGATCAGCCGCCCGCCGAAGCGCAGTTGGCGCAGTATTTCAATGACTTGTTTCTGTCTATTCTCGATGATCCAGCCAATCAGCTAGTAGCTGCCTACCTGAATACGCTGGCCAAATGCCCCGATACGTCGCTGTACACGGTGATGGAAACGAGTTTCATGTATAACCTGTCGCTGACCGAATTCGCTAAGTTTTCTAACCGAAGTGTAACCACCTTCAAGCGGGAGTTCAAACGTATTTTCAATATGCCACCCGCCCAATGGCTACTACAAAAGCGATTAGACTATGCGGAGGTGCTGCTGACGAATACCGAAAAAAGCGTCGCCGATATTGCCGCTGAGAGTGGTTTCGTGAGTAACGCCCATTTCAGCAGAACATTCAGCCAAAAATTCGGTGCCTCACCCCTGCACTACCGGAAGCGGGGTGCGCCCTTGCTGATTGCCTGACATTTTTTCGTCAATTTCCTCTCACCAATAACTTCCATCAAACATGGTAGCTGAACGCTCTATTGCCCAATTCAAAGCAGCCCTGCACGACCAGCTATCGACTCTCAACGCGCGGCGACGACCGCATCCGGGCCACTTACGGTACAAACTACCAGAGGCCGGCCGCTACTAAAGCCACGTATGACCCGACTAATTTCTTCCGGGTAAACCAGCATATTCCGCCAGTCCGGTAAGACCTTTTCCAATTCGATATCGCCTGTAGGAGGGCCTTCCTGTAGTAGGTTGCTGATCACCGTCTGTGCTGCTTCTCCAACAAGTTTTCCGGCAAAAAAGCCGGACTGGGTGTCCGTTGCCAAAAATTCGTTCGTTTTTAACCAATCAAATCCCATGAAAAAGTCGTTCACTCTTACACTCCTTCTCAGCGCAGCCTTGTTGATGGCGTTCAACTCTCCGACTTCGGTGAGGCCCCAATGCATTGCCGAAAAGCCACTGGTGCAATCCAACCAGGTTATCATAGACTGGAATATGGTTGCGCTTCAAGCTTGCGGTGGCATTACTTATCAGCACGCGTTGCTGGCTTCGCATACCTACGCGATGGTGCACATGGCTATGTTTTTTGCCCTCAACGCCATTGCGCCCACCTATCAGCCCGATGACGCACTCCGCAAGGATGCACAGGCCGCACCCGTTGCGGCAGCAGCAAAAGCAGCTCATGACGTGCTGGCGGGTATTTTTCCCGAAAAACTACCCATGCTTGACTCGGCCCTGATTCAGTCGCTGACGAAGGTGCCAGTTGGTGAGAGCCTGAACCGGGGACTTGCTCTAGGCGGAGAAGCGGCGGCTGTCGTTCTGAAATGGCGCGACGGTGACGGCGCAATGCAAAACCCGGCGGTGGATGTGGCGGCCTCGACTGAAGCGGGCGTTTACCAGACGGTGCCGCCGTTCACATTTGTCTTTGCCCCATTCTGGCGCACCATGAAGCCTTTCGGTTTGAAGCAACCCGACCAGTTTCGCTCGCTTCCACATCCAACCCTTAACAGTACTGTGTACACCACAGCGTTTGACGAAGTAAAGGCAGTAGGGTCTATCGTGAGCCAAACCCGCACACCCGACCAGACGGCTTACGCAAAGTTTTGGTATGAATTTTCAGAAATTGGCTGGAACCGTATTGCTCGCACGGTGGCCGCAGATCGGAAGCTCGACCTGCTGGCAACGGCCCGGTTATTTGCCCTGCTTAATATGGCGATGGCCGACGCCTACATCTCGGGCTGGGATGCCAAATTTCATTACAATTTCTGGCGGCCTTACACAGCCATTCGCGGTGCCGCAACAGACGGTAATGCCGCAACATCGCCTGACCCGGCTTGGGAACCGCTCATGCCGACACCACCTGTGCAGGACTACCCGTCTACGCACAGTGCCTTAGGCAATGCCGCCGCTGTGGTGCTGGCGCACGTTTTTGGCGACAAAACCCGGTTTATAGCTACCTCCACAACGGCCGACCCCGTAACGGCTACGCGCAGTTTCAGCAGTTTTAGCCAGGCGGCAAAGGAGAACGCCGATTCGCGGGTTATGGCTGGTATTCACTTCCGGTTTTCGTGTGAGGCGGGTCTGGAGCTTGGCCGCAACGTGGGACAGTGGACGGTACACAATCATCTGCGGCCCCGATTGGTAGGGGCGAAATGAGGAGTCTCGACGGATATGCGTACGTGCTCCTTCTTCTTTTTCCATGAAACAGACAGGGCATTTATTTTTAACGCCCCTTCGTTAGTGGCCCAAACTTCGTCCCAAAGAAATCCCCCTGGTTCCAGACGGGGCGGATGTCGGCCTGGGCGGTGAGGTAGCCGATCAGGAATTGAAGTTGCACATGCCGGGCCGCCGCGCTCCAGTCGAAGGGTTGGTTCATGTCGTCCTGCGGTGTGTGGTAGATGGTAGCCCGCCAGTCGAGGTTGAGCTTGGTGCCGTCGCGGTCGTCGCCGGTGGTGCTGCCGCTTTTGATGTAAATGGCCGGAATGCCCTGCCGCACGAAGCTGAAATGGTCGGACCGCATAAACACGGCCTGTTCGGGGATGGGGTCTTTAGCGATCTGCACCCCCACAAACTGCGCGGCGGATTCAACGGCTCCCTTCATGCTCGAATGCTCGGAACCGTAGGGCACAATGTCGAGCAGGGGGTGGAAGAAAAAAGGCATGTCGAGGCAGAGATTTGCTACGATACTGGCCTTCGGCACCGTGGGGTTCGACGCGAAATAATCAGAACCAAGCAGGCCCATTTCTTCCCCCGTAACGGCCACAAACAGGATCGACCGGCGGGGTGCTTTGGGCAGCGACGCCAACAGCCGGGCCGTTTCCAGGTTGATGGCCACCCCCGATGCATTGTCATGCGCCCCGTTGTTGATCGAATCGGCAGACGTTCCTGCGATTTTGACAGGATCAGTCCGGCGATCCGGCGTGACGCCAAGGTGGTCGAGGTGCGAGACATAAACCACGTATTCGTCTTTCAGTTTGGGGTCTGAACCGGGCAGTAACCCTACGATGTTTTCGCCCACAAGTCCGTCGGCGAGATCAGTTTGGGTCTTGGCGCGAAATGAAACCGGCAGCGGAAACGCCTGCGCCTGACCCAGGTTGGCCGCTTTTCGGACTTCGTCAAACGTTTTCGGTGCCTTGTCGAACATCAGCCGGGCGGTTGAATCACCCAGTGAAGCCACCACCGCCAACTGTGGGAACGTGCGTTGTGCCTGCCCTTTGGCATCGGTCCAGCGGTAGGTGGCCTGCCGGTTACGCGGGGCGTTAGCTTCAATCCGGGCGCGGACGTCGGTGGGCAGGCTGAACGTGATCAGGCCTACGGCTCCGCGTGCGGCCGCCACCTCGGCTTTCGCCGACCCCGAATAGGCTCGTTGGTTGGAAGGGAACGTAGCCGGTGCACCGTTGAAACACGCTACGATCTTGCCCTGCACGTCGATCTTAGCGTAGTCGTCGTACCCCAGTTCGGGGGCCGACACACCAAAACCCACAAACACCACCGGGGCGGTCACTTCGCTGATGGGCTTGCCAAAGTTTGGGCTGAAGATGAAATGCTTACCGTAGGTCAGTCCTTTGGCCTGCCCACCCCGAATCATCACCAGCGAACTACCTTCTTCGCGCACCTGGGCTTTACGCAGGGGCACTGCCTGCCGAAACGTGCCATTTTGCCCACCCGCCGTAGCGCCGCCCGGCGTGGCAACACCTGGCTTGAAGCCAAGGGCTATAAACTGTTTTTCTACATACTGCGCCGCTAGGTCGTAGCCGGGTGTGCCCGGTTTGCGCCCCGCCAGTTTGTCGTCGGCGAGGTAGCGCATGTGTGCTTCAATGGTCTTGGGCCGTACGTTTTTCGCCGCCTTCTGCGCCTCGGCAGGAATGGCTGATTTGGACTGCGCAACGGTTAGGTTATAGGGTAATAATGTACTGATAGTCAGTAGTATAGCAGGTATAATTTTTTGCATTGGACTTGGCTGTTGGTCATTCGCTGTTTTCGTAGGTAAGATACCATCAAATGATTTACAGCCAGCAAAACGGCCCCGTCGGGGCCGAATGTTTGTAGCAAGCGGGGGCAGATCAACATATCGGCGTTTGTGGGTGTTGCTGGCGCTTTATGACTTCGCGCTTTGTGTCCTTGTGCAGAATAAAGGTTACAATAATAGCATTTTTTGTCATCCCGACGCCAGGAGGGATCTACTTTCCTTCAAGCAGATTCTGAATTAGGAAAGTAGATCCCTCCTGGCGTCGGGATGACAAAAAAGCACGAAGCCATACGCATCAGCCATCCTCATAGGGCAACAACACCTACGAGCTAATAACCCGGATTTTGCGGGAACGTGGCTGGGTTGTTATACGCGTCTATTTCGGCCTGTGGAATGGGGTAAATCAGGCGGTTGGGGGGCACGGTGATGTTCACGGCTTTCAGCGCATCAATGGCCGTACCGGTACGGATAAGGTCGAACCAACGGTCGTTTTCCAGGGCCAGTTCCAGTCGCCGTTCGTTGATTACTGCCGTGCGGAAAGCGGCTTGTGAAGCCAGTTGTGCCGCCGTGTAGGCAGGAGCACTCGCCCGCGTCCGGATTGCGTTGAGCGAGGTAAACGCTTCACCAGTAGCGGTGTAGCCCACTTCGTTCAGGGCTTCGGCATACATAAGCAGCACATCGGCATAACGCAGCACCGGGAAATCGTTGCCCACGTCGTTGGCCGATGAGAACTCGTCGTAGAACTTACGGGGCACCACGTTCACATTGTTCGGCACAGGCACCTGCTGTATCAGCGCCAGTCGTTTGTCGCCCGCCGGGTAGGCAGCTTGCAGCGTTGGCTCTATGTTATTGCCGATGTTAGTGCCGTACCAGAGGCTGTGGCCTTCCAGACCGCCTTTTTTGTATTTCACCGCAAACAGAATCTCCGCGTTATTCTTGTTCGTCACCAAAAACGGATCGCCGGGGTTAGCCAGCAGTTTGTAGGTGCCCGCGTTGACTACGTCGCGCAACACGGCTACGGCTTCGGCGTATTTCTTTTCGGTCAGATACACCTTGCCCAGCAGTCCCTTTGCCGCACCCGACGTGGCCCGGCCAATGTTGGTGCCCGTATAGCTAACGGGCAAATTGGTGCCTGCCGCGATCAGGTCTTTTTCGATGGCGGCGTAAATATCAGCCACCGAATTCCGGGTATACTGCCGGGCATCTGCCGTGGTACCAGCCGTCAAGACCAGCGGCACACTACCCCACAGCCGCACCAGGTTGAAGTAGGAGAGTGCCCGGATAAACTGCGCTTCGCCCTTGTAGCGGGCCTTCAGCGTAGCGTCGAAATCAACCGCGTCGATCTTGTCGAGAATGAGGTTCGTGCGGTTGATGCCCGCGTACAAACTGCCCCAGGTGTCGCGCAGAATGGTGTTGGTGGTCGGCTCGATGAACCGGTCGATGTTGTAACGCAAACCCGCGTTAGACGACGGGTCGTTGTCGAAGAAATTATCGCTCCGGGCTTCGATCAGCGTGTTGAAATCCCCGCCGTACTGGTTGCTGCTCTGCAGGGCATCATACGCCCCCGTTGCGGCGTTGCCGAAATCGTTGGCGGTGCGGTAGAAGTTGGCCGCGTTGGGCTGCGACTGGGGTGTCAGGTCCAGAAAATTGCTCTGGCACGACAGCCCGCCAAGCACCCAGAGTGGGAGAATCAGGAGGCGAAAGGGTATCGTTTTCATTAAAGTTAGCTGTGTTTTATGACTGATTATCAGTTGTTTTACTTCCTTGGTGAGCGCTGTGAAGCTACGCGCTGTAGTGTGGCTTCGCGCTCTAAGCCCTTCGACAGGCTCAGGGTGACACTGTAGCACCGAAGCTCCAGCTTCGGGAGTGAGCAATGGGCTAGGCATTAACTTAGCCGTTGTCACTCGGCTGGAGCCGAGCGACAACGGCTAACCGGGCGACAACAACCCGCCGAGCAACCACGGTGGGCTAGTCCGCATGACCCCCCCCTAAAAACTCAAATTAACCCCCACCGACGTGGTGCGGGGCAGGGGGTAGGTGCCGTAGTCTTCGCCGGGCGACAGCGCGCTGTCGGGGCGGCTGCTCACTTCGGGATTGAATCCGGTGTATTTCGTGAAGGTGAACGGGTTTTGGGCCGTCACATACAGGCGGGCGCGGGTCAGGTGCAGGGTGCTGAGCAGGGGGGTGGGCAAGGTGTAACCCAGCGTCAGCGTGCGGATGCGGACATACGACCCGTCTTCGATATGCCAGGTTGAAATCTCACCGTTCGATCCCGTTTGCAGGCGGTTGGCGCGGTTATGCAGCCCGTCGCCGGGGCTGGCTTCCGACTGCCAGCGGTTCAATGCGCCCCGGAACTGGTTGCCGTTGCCTTCTTCGTTGTAGATATAGCGGCGAATCAGGTTCAGGATCTTGCTGCCCTGCGACCCCTGCACCGTAGCGCCCAGATCGAAGCCCGCAAAGGTGAGACTGGTATTGAAACCAAACGTGAATTTTGGGAAGTAGCTACCCGTCACCGTCCGGTCGCTGCTGAAGTCAATTTTCTTGTCGCCGTTGGTGTCGATAAACCGAAAATCGCCGGGCCTGGTCGTGGCCGTGTGCGGGTAGGCATCTACCTCGGCCTGGGTTTTAAACACCCCGTCATACTGCATGGTCCAGTACTGCCCAATGGGTTCGCCGATGCGGGTGATGAACTGTGCACCAGCCACCCCGCCCGACACGATGATGGGGTCGCCGGTGGGGCCGAGGGCGCGTACTTTGTTGCGGTTAGCGGCGATGTTGGCGTTTACCGTCCAGCCCACTTTCCCGAATGTCTGCCGCGTACCCAGGGTTAGTTCAATGCCCTGGTTGTTCACTTTGCCAATATTCTGCAACTCGGTGCTAAAGCCCGATGCGCGGGGTACGGGTACGTTCAGCAACAGATCAGAGGTGTTGGCGTTGTAATAATCGACGCTCAGGCTGAGGCGGTTGCGGAAGAAGTTGGCGTCGAAACCTACGTCGAGCATGGCCGTTTTTTCCCAGCGCAGGTTGGGGTTGGCCGAGTTGCCGGGGGCCAGTCCGCTCACGATGCTTTCGGCACCGAGCACGTAGTTTTGGTAGTTGAGCAAACTCACCGAGCCGTAGTTCGGAATCTGGAAATTACCCGTCAACCCGTACGACGCCCGAATTTTCAGGTCACTGAGCCAGGTCGCGCCTTTCAGAAAGGATTCCTGCGAAACATTCCAGCCCGCCGACACCGAGGGGAAATAACCGTATCGATTGGCCGCCCCAAAGCGCGACGACCCGTCGGCCCGTACCGCCGCCGAGAGCAGGTATTTGCCGTTGTAGTCATACTGCACCCGACCCAGATACGACAGCAGCGACCATTCCTGCAAGTCGGAACTGCCCGACGTGACCTGCCCGGCGTTGAGTGTCTGCACCAGGTCGTTGGGGAAGTTGGTGGCAGTGAGTTCGTTGGCCCGCCGCCGGTCTTTCTGCGCCGTGAACCCCGCCAGGGCCGAGATGTTGTGCAGCCCGAAGCTGTGGTTGTAGTTCAGCGTATTCTCCACGAGCCAGTTTACAAACTGCTGCGCCCGCGAAAAGCCCGTGGGCACGGAGGGACCTTTGGCATCGCGGATTTCGAGGATCGAAGGGCGGAAATAATCGCGCTGGAAACTGTTGATGTCTACCCCCACGTTGAGCCGGTACGACAGCCCTTTCGTGATGTCATACTGTGCGTAGGCATTGCTCAGCAGCCGCAGTTGGCTCAGCTTGTCGCTTACCTCTTTAGCAATGGCCACCGGATTTAGCAGTGACGTGGTACCATACCCCCAGCCGTTGCCGTCGAAATTATACGAGCCGTCGGCGTTGTAAACAGGCCAGATAGGCGGAATCTGAAGTGCCAGCCCCACCACGCCCTCGCCGAGGTAGGGGCCTTCCCCTTTGATGAGGTCGTGCTGGGCATAGGTTGGGTTCAAATTTACCCCCACCGACAGCCGCCCGCTTTTGATGTCGACGTTGGCGCGGGCACTGTAGCGTTTAAAGCCCGAATTGATTACCACGCCCCGTTGGTCGAGATAGTTACCTGACACGTAGAAACGCACGTTATCCTTCCCGCCCGAAATAGACAGGGTATGGTTTTGGATGGGTGCCGACCGGAAAATGGCGTCCTGCCAGTCGGTATCAGTCAGGCCGGGCGTGTTGTTCAGGTACGGTACAATCTGCGGCGGAATGACGGTGCTGGGTGCACCTGCCAGCTTCTCCCGCACTGACGTTGGGTCGGTGATTTTGCCGGTGGGGTTACGGTCCAGGTAGGCGTTGTTGCGGCCTTCGGCGTTGAGCGTGGCGTATTCATAAGCGTTGAGCAGGTCCAGCTTTTTGGTCACCTGCTGCACCCCCACGTAGCCATCGTAGCTGATTAGGGTCTTGCCTTCCTTGCCCCGTTTAGTAGTCAGCAGCACCACGCCGTTTGAGCCGCGCGACCCGTAGATGGCGGCGGCTGAGGCATCTTTCAGCACTTCGATGCTCTCGATATCATCGGTATTGAGCGTGCTGAGTACGTTGATCGGGTTGTCGGGAAACTGCGTGCTGGTGCTGCCGGTGGCGAATTTGGTGTCGCGCGAAAGGGGGATGCCGTCAATCACGTAGAGCGGATCGTTGCCCGCGCTGATGGACCCCGTTCCCCGCACTTTTACCGACAGGGCCGCACCCGGTGCCCCCGACGTTTGTACTACCTGTACCCCGGCAATTTTGGCCGCCAGGGCCTGATCGAAACTCGATACCGGCTGGTTGGCCAGGTCCCGTGCCCGCACCGAGCCAATGGCCGTGGTCACGTCGCGCCGGTTTTGCACCCCATAGCCCACCACGACCACTTCACTCAGCGCATTGTCTGAAGCCGTGAGTTTGGCATCGACTACCGCGCGATTACCAATGGCGATTTCGAGTGGCTGATAACCAATAAATGAGAAAACGAGGGTAGTGCCGCCGGCAGGCACGTTGAGCCGATACTGTCCCTGACTATCGGTGGTGGCCCCAACGGTGGTGCCTTTCACCTGAATGGTGGCCCCTGCCAGTGTTTCGCCGGACGTACCATCGGTCACGGTGCCGGTGAGGGGCGTTTGGGCGAAGGCCGTTTGGCAGACGAAAAAGAGGGCGATGGTGAGGATACACCAGGTAACGGACCTACCCCGATGGGTACGTAGCAATGTGATCATAAGCGTTGAGTTAGGAGGTAAATTCGGTTAGTTGACTAACTAGCCAACTGATTTGTAAAGATGGAAAAAAAGTAAGTTGACGTTGCCAGCCTAATGCTGAATAGGCCAGACAAATCGCTGACTGTCAGGAAAATAAGCTGTATTCTAATTTAAAGTCAGAATATTCACCCAATTGTACTACTGAAACAGGTAAGGAACACCTACCGCGATGAGTGTGCCCAGCAGCCAGCTCACCACAAACACCCGCGCGTACGGGTTCAGCGGAGCATCAGTAGGCTCTTCCAGTAATAAATCTGAAGTTGGATCAGCCAGCAAATGAGATGAATACTGTTCAGTGCCAGGTGCTGCGGTTTGTTGGTTGTGAGTCATGGTATATGGTGTTAAGTCTAACGCTTTAGTGCTAATAATCTATCGACTTAATAGATTGATATAGAACAACAAATCCGCCCCCGGTGAGAAGGGCGGATTTGGGCATATAACTCAGGAAGGTAGGTTGAAGTTCATTTTAAACCCTGTTTAGCAGTTTACATAAGTTTATCCCGGACAGCCGTGAACGTGTCTTTTAGTTTGTGATTGGCTTGCCCTTTCAACAGTCTGCCATGACCAAAAACGGCTTTGTCAAAATCAAGTTCGGAAACGGCCAGAATGCTTTCAATACCCAAATCTCTGTCTTCGTAGACGGGGCTTAAACCAAGGCCAGCAACGTTGGCGCAGAGATCACCCGCAATCAGGACTCCTTCTTTATGTAGTAACAGCGCAATGTGGCCTGCGCTGTGGCCGGGTGTATGCAACACCTGAAGCCCGCCAGCAAGGGGAAGTACCTCGCTGTGATGGAGTAACTGATCTACGGAAACGGCCTCGATTGTATTACTGATGTTTTTTATGAACAGGTTGAATATGAGCCAGTTAATAATATCCGGCGATAGTATTCTGGGCGACCGTCCGCCAACGCCTTGTTCTACCAATACAGCATCCTGCGTATGCGCCAGCAACGGGATACCCAATTTGTTTTTGATAGACGCCGCACTACCCGCATGATCGGGGTGGGCGTGGGTCAGGATGATTTGTTTGATCGCTTCTGGCTGTTCACCTCCCTTCCGAATGGCCGCGAAGATCTTGTCCATGCTGCCGGTATAGCCCGTATCAACCAAGGTTAACCCGTTGTCTTTGATCACAAACACATTGACAGCCCCCAGCGAAATCTGGTAGAGCGATGGTGTTATTTGTTGCATAGCGAACCCTGTTTGCCGGCTAGTCACGACTACTGCCGCATGAGCGCAATGGTCAAATTAATCTTGCCATAATCGTAGCGGCCTGCCAGGTGGTCGTAGATGGGTTTGGTGCGGTTTTCTTCCAGACCCACTACGGCAATAGCGGCTTCTACTTCACGGCGTTCGGCGGGGGTGATCAGCGTTTCCAGGTCAATGTCATACCCCGCCTGACTCAGTTGAATCAGGTGGTTGGCCACGCTCGACGGGCCAAGCTGCCGCGCCTGCGATATTTCCTCAATGCTCATACCCTTGTTATAATACTCGAACGTCACAAGCTGAGTGGAGCCTTTGGGTTTTTCGCCTACGCTCACCTTACCCATCACAAACTCCACGATTTCGGCCAGGAACACCTTGCCAAACATCTCCAGCTTGCGTTCGCCCACCCCCGATACGTTGCGGAGGGCTTCGGGTGTGGTGGGGCGCTGCCGGGCCATATCTTCCAGCGTTGAGTCGGTGAAGACCACGTAGGGCGGCACGTTCTGCTCGTCGGCAAGGCGTTTGCGCAGGGCGCGAAGTTTCTCGAACAGGGCATCCCGTGTGGCTTCGGTGCGGGCGCGGGGTGCCTTTTCGGCCACCACCGGCTTGGGTGCATCGTCGGGCCGGACCAGGCTAATGGTTTTGCCGTTATGCAGAATATCTTTCGCCAGAATACCGGGCCGCAGGGCGTAATGATTCTCGTAAGCCACCTCAATCACGCCGATGTTGATAAGTTGGTGGAGATAGCTGCGCCAGTCTTCAAACCGCAGATCGGCACCAGCCCCGTAGGTTTTTATTTTGTCATATCCGTTCGAGAGCACCGTGGCCGACCGCGACCCGCGCAGCACGTCGATGAGGGTATTCATGGGCACACGTCCATCAAGCCGGATGATGGCCGATAGGGCTTTCTGAGCCAAAACCGTAGCATCGAAGGTGACGCGGGGGTTGCGGCACACGTCGCAGTTGCCGCAGGGTTCGGGCAGTTCTTCCGAGAAATACGACAGCAGAATCTGCCGCCGACAGGTGTTGGCTTCGGCGTATTGCTTCATCCGTTCCAGCTTCGCCAACTGCAAATCGAGGTTGGCGGGCTTGTTTTCGGTGAGCATCTGCGTGTAGGTGGCCACGTCGGCGAAACTGTAGAACAGCACCGTTTGCGAGGGCAGCCCATCGCGACCGGCGCGGCCGATTTCCTGGTAATAGCCCTCAATGTTTTTGGGCATGTTGTAGTGCATCACCCACCGCACATTGCTCTTGTCGATGCCCATGCCGAAGGCGATGGTAGCGCACATGATCCTGACGTCGTCGCGGAGAAACG
Organism: Fibrella rubiginis; assembly: GCF_017353185.1. Taxonomy (GTDB): domain Bacteria; phylum Bacteroidota; class Bacteroidia; order Cytophagales; family Spirosomataceae; genus Fibrella; species Fibrella rubiginis. Next base: position 45,192 of record NZ_JAFMYV010000009.1, read on the forward strand.
CCTCCTGAATCCGCCCCCGTTCCGAAGAGTCCATGCCCGCGTGGTAAAACGCCGCCGAAAATCCTTTCTCCATCAGCTTCGCCGCCAGCGTTTCGCACGACTTGCGGCTGAGGCAATAGATGATGCCGGAGGTATCGGGTTTTTGCTGTAACAGCTTCACAATCTGTCCGATACGATTGTTGCCGGGCAGCACTTGCAGGCTCAGGTTGGTGCGGTTGAATGAGTCGATAAACACCGCCGGGTCGTGCATATCGAGGCGTTGCGCGATGTCGAGGCGGGTAAGCCGGTCGGCGGTGGCGGTGAGGGCAATGATGGGCACCTGCGGAAACCACCTCCGCAACTGATTCAGTTGGGTGTATTCAGGCCGGAAATCATGCCCCCACGACGAAATACAGTGCGCCTCGTCGATGGCAAACATGGAGAGTTGAAGGCTGTTGAGAAAGGTGTAGAACGAATCAGACAGCAGCTTTTCGGGCGAAACGTACAGCAGTTTAATCTTACCCTGCCGACAGTTGGCTTCCACTTCGCGCCACTCTTTGGCCCCCTGCGACGAGTTGATGTAGGCTGCCGCGATGCCGTTGAGGTGCAGGGCCTCCACCTGATCTTTCATCAGTGCAATCAGGGGCGAGACCACCACGCATAGGCCGGGCATCATGAGCGCGGGCACCTGAAAACAAACCGATTTGCCACCTCCCGTCGGCATCAATACGACCGTATCCCGCCCGCTTGTAATCGACTGAATAACAGCTTCCTGCATAGGCCGGAAGCGGTCGTAGCCGTAGTAGCGCTTGAGGTACGAAACGGGGTCTTGTCGGGTGGGTTGCGCGGTGGCGTTGGCTTGTTTTTCTGACAGCATACGGCAGGTGATTCTACTACGTAAAGATACGAAAAAGGGGGGAAGGGTGAAGGAGTTCAACGGCTAAAGTCCAAGGTTGCTTCGCCCATGTCTGACGGAGTAAGCTTGGCCCTTGGCCTTTAGACGTTGAACTTCTTCACCCTTAAATTTCCCTTAATGCGTTGTTTTCCTGCGACTTTTAATCCACTTTTCCGTCGAAGTACCGAAACCAGATTTCTTAACCACTTACCAAACCGATTTCCATGAAAAAGCCCATTGCAGTACTCACCCTGTTTCTTGGCCTTTTAATCGCTTTTGCAGCCCCGGCGCAGACGGCTCAAACGGCCCAAACAAGTACAGCGAAGGTCAAAAAGACCAAAACGGAGAAGTCAACGTCGACTAATACGACAAACGCTGATGCCGACAAGGCTGCGGCGAAAGCGGCTAAAGCCCAGGCTAAGGCTGATAAGAAGGCTGCCAAAGACGCGGAGAAAACAGCCACAACGACGGCCGATAAAGACGCTGCGAAAATGGCTAAAGACCAGGCTAAGGCTGACAAAAAGGCCGCCAAAGAAGCCAAGAAAGATGCTAAAGCCGCTGACGATAGCAAGATGACCGCGGCCGACAAGAAGGCTGCCAAAATGGATGCCAAATCGAAGATGGATGCCGGTGCTGTAGCAACAACCACTACGAAGACGAAGACAACCAAAACCGAGAAGATGGAAGCGAAAGCCGACAACAAGTCGGCGAAGGCATCACCCAAAACCGAGACAAAAGCCACTCCCGCCGATTATAAAGCCCCCGTTGACCGGAGCATGAAAGGGCCTAACGGAGAGCAGGTGATGACCGGTCCCCGTGGCGGCAAGTACTACATCAACAAGAACGGCAACAAGACGTACCTGAGCAGCCTGAGGGATTGAGTTGACGCAAAACCCAGCTGCTTAAACGGGCAACGCCCCCCGGTCACCCTGCGAAGTGGTATCTCGCAGGGTGACCGGGGGGCGTTGCCCGTTTAAGCAGCTGGGTTTTCACTATCGGCTCACCATGACCCGCGAGAGTTGCTGACGCCTCGCATCACCAACACGCACCAGGTAGAGGCCAGTGGTCACATCGTTTACCGACACGCCCCAAGTGTTGACGCCCGCTTCGGCACGTCGGCCCAGATGCATCACCTCGCGGCCCGATAAATCCATTAGGCTGATCTGGACATCACCCGCTTCCTGGGACACGTACCTGATATTGATTTGGTCGTGGGCCGGATTAGGATACACCAACAGGGCCTCGGCGGGAAGTTCGCTCGAAACACCCTGGCGGCCCCCCGATGCCGGCAGGGGGGCATCAATGCGCAGGTGGTCTAGATTGGGGCCACCCGTGCCAACCGCTTTTAGTTGAATGGTGTTCGTACCCGCCTGCAACGCCACCATAAGCTGCGCGTTGGCCCAGGTACTGGCACTGCCTGTTGGCGCAAAAGCTATGTTGGTAATCACCTGCCCATTGACTCGCACCTGCGGCGACCGGGTGGTGGTGCCACCCAGCGAATAGCGGAAGTTAACCGGGTATGTACCAGCCTGGGCTACGTTCACCGTCCACAAAATATTGTCGTTATTATTGCTGTCAAACCGCTCGTAGGCCGTTCCGGTGAAGCCATTGGCCGACGTGGCCGTTTCCACACCCGTCAAGACGGCCAGTTCTGCCTCGTAATACTGGCTTTTGCCAGGCAGCAGGTTTTGCAGGTTAATGATGTTTGTGCCCAAAATGGGTCGCTGGAAGGTGCCGTCGGGCAGTTTCCAGCCCACACCCACGTAGATCGGTTCCCCATCGTTCATGATCAGCGTTGACTCAAAATAATAGAGCTTACCCTGTTCCAGGCTGATTGGGGCCGATTCCTGACCGGGGTTCTGGGTCCATCGATAATCTTCAAACGGATTGCCGTTGTAGCCTCCCGCCGCCACAAACACCTTGTCGGCAGGGTGGACCGTGGGGCTTACCCACAGCCGCGACTTTTCGTTGGCGGCAGCATAGAATGTGTACAGACCCGTCTGTGGCGGACATAGAAACCCTTTTAAAACCCCCGATATAGATGACCCTGGCGTGTTGCCGTCGTAGTTGATGAACTCTGCTTTTGGTAAAATCTCTACCACGTCGGGTGCCCGGTTGATCGGGATGCTGTTCAGGTTATAGTCGGCGGGGTCGTTCCATTTCTCCCAGTAGGCACCTTTGCCCATTGCGCAGGTAGGCTGCGAAAGCGTCGTGATCCGCACACTCTCTGCTGTGACCACCTCGCCAAGGCCGTTGGTGGCCTTCACAACCAGTACGCTGTCGCCTGGCACCAGCGTTGTTGTTATTGAATACGGGGAAGAGCCGTCCTGTCCCACCCGACGACCATTGACAAAATACTCGACCTTCGAGATACTTTTCTGGGAGCCAAAGGCCTGCACCTCGATCTGGCGGGGGCCTTCCACAAACACATCTTTGTTGCGGGGGTAGGTAATAAACGCCGTTAGGGGCGCGGCGCAGGTAGCCGATGAAGGGGCTGGTGAGGGCGACCCGGCATACAGTCCGATGAAGCGCGATGAGGTGGCCGCCGTTAGTGTTTTGGTAACGCCGTCGCGCGTTTCGCGCACCATCTGATTGAATGTCTGCCCCGAAAAATTCACCTCATACATGACAGCAAACGAGGCGGCGGCTTCGTTGATGACGAAGATGGGCGTACCCGGATCGGGCGAACCTGAGTAGTTGGTGTAGCCCAACAGTTCGGTGCGGCCTTTACTCTCAGTGGTTAGGATGGGGCCTTGCCCTTCCGTTTTCATGCCAAAGATCCACAAGTCGCCGCCTGTGTTTTTAACCAACTGACCATCGCCCTCTGCGTTGAACTGCCAGGCCCAGACCTGTTGCCCGTTGAAGTGGCACTGCCCCACGGCCACGTCTTCCATATAGACGTCGCCGGCTCCGCAACCCGCGCTGGCATAGGGTAATGCCAGATTTTTCATGATGAGTGTACGCGGCCCGGCATGGTAGACACTCGCCGTTGAGTTGTTAGTGCCGCCGATTAGATCCTGAATGATCAGGGGGTTTGATCCTGTCGTGACCACAAACTGCCCACCCCCTTCTACCGTTGCCAGGCCAGCCCCGGTAATGCGCCGCGTGGTGGCTTTCACGTAGATCTTTCCGGCCAGATAATACCGCCGCCCATTCGGAAAATAGACCGTCTCTGCCCCGGAGTCGATAGCTCGCTGCACCGCCAGCACGTCGTTAATGGTGCCATCGCCACGGGCACCGTAGTCCATCACGTTGGCCCATGAAGCCGGTGAGTCGGGGTCGCCCCAGGGCACTACGGGCGTTTGCCGCACAGGCAGTTTCAACGACGTACTAATTGACCCACCAAATTGTGATTGTAAGCCAACGTTCTGGTATTCAGATAGGTTGTTGCCCGTAGGGCTGGTGCCGCCCAGGTTCGTTAAGGCACGAGCGTAGCCCGAGGTGCGGATGTTACGGACATAAATACCGTTGGTTCGAATGGCCGTCTGCGTAGTTGAGCCAGGGCCAGTCAGTGTTGCATTGATCAGCACCGCCGACCCGTTCTGACTGGTGAAGGCTGGGGCTTTGGTCTGCGTGCTGGTCAGCCCATCGACGAAGAGCTGGTTGTTGAGGTTTCGGATGCCAATGATGTTCTGGTTTTCCAGCATCAGGTTCTTGATGGTCACGCTGTTGAGCGCGTTAACGTCCACCCCATAGTCAAACCCTTTCACATATACGTTTTTGACGTAAAGCGGCCCGATTTCGCCCGAAAACTGCAAATCAAGCCCACGTACGCCCTGCCCGTCGCCCGACACAATGTCGACATCTTCAATAGAGCCTTCGTTACTGGCATGAAAACGTACCGCCGCCGTGCCGGGGTTGCCGCTGCCGGTGTGGAAGGTCAGGTTACGGATCGAGTTGAAAAACCGTTGCGCCGGGTCTGGACCGGTGTAAACCATGGCTTTAGGATTGTTCTTATCCTGATAAGCAGGCAGGTTGTCGAAGAGCCGGATGACACACTCGTCATGATTTTCGCCAATGATGCGGGTAAAACGCCAGGGATCGCCCCAATCCAGGGTATTGGAAATCATGTAGGTTCCCTTCGGGAAAAAAATCGTCCGGCGTTTGTCGTCTTTGCTGTCAGTTAATGCTTGCTGGATAGCCGCGTAATCGTCGGTAACGCCGTCGCCTTTGGCGTTGTATGGTGCTTCTTTGATGTTGATGACCCCCGAGTTGGCCGGGTAACGAATGGTAATACTCTGCCCGTACAGTGTTGTTTGTGCCAGCAGGCCAACTAACAGGATAAGGCCAGATAATCGGCTGATAAGTAGGCCAGAACAGGTACATAGTGTAGTGCGCATAAAGCTCTTGTTGGATTTTGTTGAACTTTTGTTAAACAAAATCCAATACTACGACCGTAGTCCGAACACTTATAGAAAATACTTAAGGAACGGTAATCATATCCTTGCCCGACTGGTTAATCTGGCTGAAATAGCAGGGCATCGCCGTTGATGCAATAACGTAACCCCGTGGGTTCGGGGCCGTCGGGGAAGACGTGGCCTAGATGCCCGTCGCACACGGCACAACGTATTTCGGTGCGGTTGCCGTCTGGTTCGGTATAGGTGGCGTTGGTTACGATGGGGGCAAAGAAACTGGGCCAGCCCGTATTGGATTCAAACTTGGCTTTTGAGGAAAACAGGGGGTTGTGGCAACCGGCGCAAACATAAACGCCCGGCCTTTTTTCGTGGGTAAGGTCGCTGCTGTTGGGCCATTCGGTGTTGCTTTCGCGCAGCACGGCATACTGTGCCCGTGAAAGTTGCGCTTTCCAGTCGGCATCCGTCCTGATCACACGCCGCCCACCTGGTGAGGTCGCTCCCGGTGGCCGTTGGTGCGGTGGCCGGGGCGTACCGAAATAGGTGCCAATACCCCAGATCGCCACCAGCAACAGCCCGACAATAAGCAGGAAACGTTTGTTCTGGTTCATTTTATATTGAGCTTGACAAGCTTGATTTGGCATGGGTTAACCTGGCCTAATAGCCCAGCTTCCTGCTGGGTAGCTTCGCTTGCTAGAGCGCATAGCCTCTAGCAAGCGAAGCCTATATTTACGCCTGTAAACCATTAATCATCAGCCACTTGTTAGGATTCGGGCACCGGCTCAGCCACTCGTTGCGTTCCGATGGGCGGCACACGCCGGGGAAGTCGCCGCGCAGGCCGAGCATGTCGTGCATGAGTTGAAAATGAAGGTGTGGAGGCCAGTCGCCGTTTTCGGGGTAGGGGCCAAATTCGGCTAGTTTCTCACCCGCCTGAAACGGTTTTCCTTCATACAGATCGGTTAGTGTGGCGCGAGATAAATGCCCATAAAGACTATACCGTGGGAAACCCTCGGTGTTGTGTTCCAGAATAATTGTGGGGCCATAATCGGCGTAGCGGGCGTTATCGGCAAAGCTATGCACTATTCCATCAACGGGAGTCAATACGGGCGTACCGGCTACAGCCCAGAAATCAATACCAAGGTGAATGGTACGGGGTTCGTCGCCAGTGGGGGTAAAGTGCGGACTGTTGCGGTATACTACCCGGTCTTCGTCATAGCCCCCCACGCCCACCACGGCCCCCGCCGCCCGGACTTTACCAAACACGTAGTCATTAAACGTGTCGATGTTGGTCAAGTCCAGCGTGGCTAAATCGGGGTTGTTGGCGGTGAAATCAAGTACGAGGTAGGGGTCTTGTGAGAAATTGAAGGGAAGCAGTTGCATGAGTTGACAATGAAATTTTTGTCAAAAAAGATGACAATAAACTAATTGTCAAAAAGCGAATCGTTCAATCTACCATTTCAATAGATTTCTGAAAACAACCAGTGCGGGTTTAAGATTACGTCGCATAGAACAATGCGGCAGGAGCCGTAACGCAACGTATATGGAAAATATGATTTTGCCGCAGCACCAGGACCCGCAGCCGGGGCTGGAGGCGAAGATGATCCCCGAGCCGAAATACATTCGGCATCTGTATAAGGGGGCTGACAAACTCAAAGACAAAGTAGCCCTGATCACGGGTGGCGACTCGGGTATTGGTCGGGCAGTGGCTATCCATTTTGCCCGCGAAGGAGCCGACGTAGCCATTGTTTACACCCCCGCCGAAGAAAAAGATGCCCAGCAAACCAAAGACCTGGTAGAAGCAGAAGGCCGTGATTGCCTGCTCCTTAGCGGTGACATCAAAGATCCCAAGTTCTGCGAACAGATCGTGGCCGACACCGTCCGGCAGTTTGGCAAGCTGAACATTCTGGTCAACAACGCGGGTATCCAGTACCCCCACGCGCAGTTCGAGCAAATCCGCGACGAAGACTTGCTGAAGACCTACGAGACGAACATCTATTCGATGTTCCGGATTACCAGAGCGGCTTTGAATCACCTGAACGAAGGCGATGCCATCATCAACACCACGTCGATCACAGCCTACCAGGGTCGCGCCGACTTGATTGATTACTCGTCGACGAAAGGGGCGATCATGACGTTTACGCGGGCACTGTCGCAGAACCTGTCGGAGAAAAAAATTCGCGTCAATGGCGTAGCACCCGGCCCCATCTGGACACCCCTGATTCCATCATCGTTCGATGCCAAGACGGTAGCCATGTTTGGCAAGGACGTACCCATGAAACGCCCCGGTCAACCGTCAGAAGTGGCCCCCGCCTACGTTTTCCTCGCCAGTGAGGACTCTTCTTACGTCACCGGAGCCGTGTTGCATCCTAACGGTGGCACCATTGTCAACGCCTAAAAAACGCTGGATATTGGAATTAAGACGCTAGACAAGATCAGTGCCTGTCCAACGTCTACTATCCAACGTCCACAATCCTTATAGAAATGGAACAAATGGAAATCGATGCCAAGCCGCAGCACCAGGATGCGCAGCCGGGCCTGGAACATGAAATGGACCCTAAGCCAATCTACATTCGGGATGGCTACAAAGGGGCCGATAAATTACTAAACAAGGTAGCTCTCATCACCGGCGGCGATTCGGGTATTGGCCGGGCCATTTCGGTGCATTTTGCCCGCGAAGGAGCCGACGTAGCCATCAGCTACCACCCCCGCGAAGAGCAGGATGCTCAGGAAACCAAACGACTCGTGGAAGCCGAAGGGCGCAAGTGCCTGTTGTTACCCGGTGATTTGCGGAGTTTGTCCTACATCCGTGAGGCCGTAGGTAAGGTGCTGAGCACATTCAAGCGAATCAATATTCTGGTCAACAACGCGGCCAACCACGTGGAGCAGAAGGAGTTTGCGGGTATTTCGGATGAGCAAATGCGCGATACGTTCGAGATCAACATCCTGGCTATGTTTCGCCTGACCAAAAATGTACTGCCGCACATGCAGGCGTTTGATTGCATTGTCAATACCACCTCGGTTGTATCCTACAAAGGCAACAAAACGCTGGTCGACTATGCTGCTACGAAAGGAGCCGTTACCTCATTCACGCGGTCGCTGTCGCAGAATATGGTTGATCGCAACATTCGGGTAAATGCCGTGGCGCCCGGTCCCATCTGGACACCGCTGATCGTGTCGACGAAAGCTGCTGATGAAGTGGCCGATTTTGGCAAGGACGTGCCAATGGGGCGTCCGGGGCAACCCGCTGAGTTAGCCCCGGCCTACGTCTTCCTGGCCTCGGAAGATGCGTCGTATTTTACGGGACAAGTAATCCATGTGAACGGTGGCGAAGTAGTAAACAGCTAAACCGCTGGTTTTATGACGTTAAAAACCCTCATCGGCCAACGCTGATGAGGGTTTTTGCGTAGTAGACTAAGCTGACTTAGCCTGTCAGGCTCTCTGTTTGGCATTGCCTTGTTCGCCCGGCAAAGAGATAAGAAGATGAGCTTGTCAATAGCTCATTAATTTTGAATCGTTCTAAACAAGAAATACCTTTGGGGTATCAATTTGCTTTCACCGCTAACCGCTTCCTCTATGCGTCTCGTTCAAGGTTTCCTGTTTGCATTCGTGTTGCTGACTCAGACTGGCCACTGTCGCCCCGGCAAACCACTCGTGGCCGATGATACCCGCACCGTGGCGATGCCCGTGCTGACCCAGACAAAAACCGGTCAGGTGCTGCTGTCATGGACCGAAAAAGACCCCGACGGACTGGTGTCGTTTAATACGGCACTCTCTGCCGACGGGGGTAAAACATTTTCGGAAAAACGCCTCGTTTATGCTGCCAAGGGCATCGGTAATAGTCGTCTGATGAAGCCCCGCATTCTGGTGCAACCCAACGGTACGCTGGTGGCGGTATTTGTGCTTCGCACTGAGACTGCCCCTGCTGCGACCACCTCGGCCATGCCCAGCCCTGCCGCCCCTGCTCCGGCTGAGCACAACCACGCGGGCATGAACCACGGCGATATGAAGCCCACCGAAGCCCCAAAACCTGCCGCCACAACCGGCGAACGCGGCGGACGGCCTAGCCGTGGCCCCGCTACGACGCAGATCATGGTTAGTTCGTCAACAGACAACGGACAGACCTGGACCGCCCCCAAAGCGGTTGACTCTGACCCTACGCCGAACCTGCTCCGCGGCTTTTTCGACGCGGCGGTGTTACCCAATGGTGAGCTGGCCATAGCCTACCTAAAAGACGTAGCGGGCAGTACTAAACACGAAGAGCGTAACCTGCGGCTGGTAGTGACCAAAAACGGCCAATTTCAGCCGGAGCGTATCATCGACCCCGTGGCCTGTGATTGCTGCAACGTGGGCCTCCTGGTCGATGCCAACGGGGCGCTCAACGTGTATTACCGCGACAACAACGACGACATTCGGGATATGTCGCGCATGGTTTCCACCGACAATGGCCTGACTTTTTCATCGCCGAAAACGATTTACGCCGACAACTGGAAAATCAACGGTTGTCCCCACAGCGGCCCTAGTGCCATTAAAATGGGTAATTCGGCATTAGTGGCCTGGTATTCAGGCACCACCAACAATACCCCTGGTCTGCGGGTGGTGACGCAACAGGGTGAACGGCTGGCCGTGATCGAAGAGCCGTCGGCCAAAAACGCCTCGTTGGTTGAGGTGCCAGGTGCTGGTGTGCTGCTTTGGGATCAGGTACGGGGTGCTACCGAAACGCCCACGTCGGCCATTGCTTATCGGACGTTCCGGGGTGGGAAATCGTCGGAAACGAAATGGCTGGCCGATTCTGAGCAGGGGCAAAACGCGAGTGGGCTGGTGATCAACAACCAGTTGGTGGTAGCCTATGAACTGAAGCGTCCTGGCAAACCCAACGCGCTCCAGCTTGGGTACGTGTCGCTGTAAGGCACATGGTTCTGTAGAAAAAAGGGCCTCTGCTATGTAGCAGAGGCCCTTTTTGGTTAATAAGCTATGTCACTCATGACCCCATCGGGGTCCAGTCTTTGTAGCAAGAGCATGTTATTGTGATTGTGGGATTCGACTCCAGCGGAGTCGCGTCTTTGTAAACTGTCAAACCCTATTAAGACGCGACTCCGCTGGAGTCGAATCCCACAATCACAATAACATGCTCTTGCTACAAAGACTGGACCCCGATGGGGTCATGCGTAATGCGAAGCCACATCTGGCGAAGCACGCACGCAAACCTGACGGACAAACTAATACCGCACTGCTTCGTCGCGTCCATTGGCGTAGGCGCGGTTAAAATCGACCATTTTGACTTGGCCCGCTACGAAGCGAATACCCTGAAACAGATGGTTCACGTAGGTAGGGTCGGTGTAGTCTTTTTTGTCGTGGCCCAGGGTCGTACACCAGCTGTGGCCGCCGTCGTAGGCATAGGCCCAGGCGGCAGGATAGAGGTTGGTGAACATACCCCGGTTGGCCGTGATCTTTTCGGTTTCGTCGGGGTTCAGGCCCGCCAGGTTATGCGCCAGCAGTACCGTGGGGCCGGGCGTCATCTCCTTGATAAAATAACATTCGTCGCTCTTGTTCCAGGTTGCCGGCAGACCCTGCATGGATGGATGATGGCTGTCGAGTACCGTCATCTTCAAGGGTTGAAATTTAGGATGCCAGGCAAAGGTGCCGCCCAGTAACTGCTTGAACCAAGGCCAGTTGCGCTCTGTGCCCAATACCGAATGCACCCCTACGAATCCCCCACCGGCTTCGATATACCGCCGGAAAACAAGCCGTTGCGCATCCGTATCGAACACGTCGTTGTTGGTATTCAGGAACAGAAGCAGCGTGTATCGCCGCAGGTTGTCTTCCGAAAAAATGGTCGCACTACTCGACGTATCGACGCGAAAACCGTGTTGCGCTCCCATCCGTTGAATGGCCTTCTTCGCTTCGGAAATGTTGTCGTGGACGTAGCCCTTGCCGTTTTTGGTATAGACCAGTACCGACACTTTTTTCCAGTTGACGGTGGTTTGCGCCGTTGCCGTCAGGCAAACAAAGGCGGCAATTAAGAACGGCAGGCAGTGGGTAGCTAAGCGGGTCATAAGGAAGGTAAAGACAACGGGTGATAGGTATGCTTGTGGCCGATAGCGCTTTGTGTTTGGACTACATAGCCAACAGCGCTTACTCACATGAAAAAACGAATGCTTGCCGGTTGTTTACTCCTCTCGGCTACCCTGTCGTTTGGGCAGAAACAGGGTACTCCGCTCTACAAAGCCGCATTCGGCGTACAGGCGTACACGTTCCGCAACAGCTTCCCAAAGGGAACACTGGCTACGCTCGACACCATCAAAGCGCTGGGGTTCACTGAATTGGAAGGCGGCGCGACAAAAGACATGACGCCTCAGGAATTCCGCAAAGCCTGCGACGAACGGGGTATCAAAATCACCTCGACGGGGGGCGGCTATGAGCAACTGGTGAAAAACCCGCAGGAGGCCGCCGCCACGGCCAAAATCCTGGGTGCCACCTACCTGATGTGCGCCTGGATTCCGCACCAGAAAGGCAACTTCACCATCGAAAACGCCAAAAAAGCGGTCGACGATTTCAATGCTATCGGTAAGGTGATGAAGGAAAATGGCATCACCTTCTGCTACCACGACCACGGCTACGAATTTCAGAAATACGGCGATGGTACCCTGCTCGACTACATCATTCAGCACACCAACCCGGCCTACGTGTCTTTTGAAATGGACGTGCTCTGGACCGTTTTCGGCGGTGGCGACCCGGTGGCATTACTGAAAAAATACGGTAGCCGCTGGAAACTGATGCACGTAAAAGACCTCAAGAAAGGCGTGGTGGGCGATCTGACCGGCGGCACTCCCGCCGAAAACGATGTGGTTGTTGGCCAGGGACAGGCCGATTTTCCGAACATTATCAAAGAGGCCAACCGGGTGGGTATCAAACACTTCTACATCGAAGACGAAAGTAACAAAGAGTTCGAGCAGATCCCAAAAAGCATCGCGTATTTGAAGAGTCTGAAGGGTAAGTAGGCGTGTTTTTTGGACAGGATTAAAGGGATTTGCAAGATTGACAGGATTCTCTTTTACTGTTGAAAATGAATTAAAAATTCTGTCAATCTTGCAAATCCCTTTAATCCTGTCCAAAAACTTTGTCTATCCTCATCTACTTACTCAACTTAATCACCTCCGCTTTTTTCTGCGCCTTCAGGGCCAGTTCGGTAGCCAGGAAACAGTGCGCCTGCGTCATGGCGGTTTCGGTGCGGTTCAGCACGTCGTCGATGAGCTGGCCGCCGTAGGGGAGGGGTTCCTGGCTGCAGTCGATATGTTTGGTCTCTTTCTGGTTTACCAAAAACAGGTGACTACCCCCCGTACGACCGCCGATGTCGACGTATTTACGTAGCTCCATGTAGCCGTCGGTGCCCAGAATCGTGAGCCTGCCGTCGCCCCAGGTGCTCAGCCCGTCGGGAGTGAACCAGTCAACGCGCACGTAGCCCATGCCGCCGTTACCGCGTAGCATCAGATCGCCAAAATCCTGAAAATGAGGATATTGTGGATAGTGAACGTTGCCTGTCTGTGCCGCTACCACGTCAGCTGTGTTCGAGCCGGTGAAAAACAAGAATTGGTCGCACTGGTGTGAACCAATGTCGCAGAGAATACCGCCGTAGTGCTTCTGGTCGAAAAACCACTCAGGCCGCGACTTGGGCGTCATGCGGTGCGGCCCCAGCCCGATGGTCTGAATCACATTGCCGATAGCCCCGGCCTTCACCAGTTCTCCCGCCTTTACGGTAGCCTGATTTTCGAAGCGCTCACTATACGATATCGAATAAATGCGCTTGGTTTCGCGTTGCACTTTCCGCACTTCGGCCAGTTGCTCCAGCGACGTGATACCGGGCTTATCGACCATCACATCTTTGCCGTGGCGCATGGCGGCTATGCCAATCACCGCCCGCTCAGCCGGAATAGCCGACGAAGCAATGAGTTGAATGGATTTGTCGTCCAGAATTTCGGCTTGTGACCGGGCTACTTTCGCCTGCGGGAACTGCTTTGTAAACTGGGCCAGCAGGTCAGGTTCCACGGCATACACCGAGACCAGTTCGCCCCCGTTGCGCAACAGTGCGTTCACCATCGAGTAGATATGACCGTGGTTGATGCCAATCACCGAAAATCGCATTCGGGCAGCCCCGGTGTAGGTTATTGGGATTAATGCCGGTTTGGGCGGGGCAGACAGGGCCAGTTCGGGCAAGGCTACCAGCCCCGCTGCCGAGGCCATACTGTGCCGAATAAATTGACGGCGGTTGTTGTGTTTCATAAGGGGGAAGGAGTTCGAGGTTTAACGTCTAAAGTTGGGCTGACGCGAGTGGCTCCGCGCTCGTGGCCCTTCGACAGGCTCAGGGTGACTGGGAACTAGAATCAACGTACCTGAACTGCGTTAGATGGGCTGTCACCCTGAGCCTGTCGAAGGGCCACGAGCGCGGAGCCACTCGCGTCAGCCCAACTTTAGACGTTAAACCTCGAACTCATTTAATTGCATACAACGGCCGTTGCGGGCGCGAGAGCATGGCGGTGGCTTCGGGGTCGTTTTTGAACTGTTCGGTTTTTGGGTTCCAGTGCAGGTGGCGGGGCAGTTTCATGGCCATGTGGTGTAACAGGCAGGTGGAGCACGAACGGTGGCCCACTTCGGCGGGGGCAATGGGCTGCTTGCGGCTCACGATGCTCTCCAGCCAGTTGCCGTGGTGTTCTTTGCTGGGCGGTACGTGAAACTCGTTCGGCCCAATCACCGAGGTCAGAATCTTGGGGTCCGACGCATCCAGCTTTTTCGACGATTGCAGCAGAATTGGGTCGGTAGACGTGACGGGGGCATCGCCGCGCGAGACGAACAGCCAGCCGTCGGTGCCCTCGAACCGAATGCCGTTGGGACGGTCGTTGCTGATCACCATTTTCAGGCCGTTTTCGTACAGTGCGTGCGTTTCAAACAGCCCGTGGACGTTCCAGAGGCCGCTTTTTGGGAAATCGGCATGTCCCCAAATCTCTACCGGACCGGTATGTTCGAGGTCCATCGCCCAATGCGCAATATCGACGTGGTGCGACCCCCAGCCGGTGATCATGCCCGCACCAAACTGCTCGCAGCGGAGCCAGCCGGGGCGGTCGTAGCCTGTTTGCGGATGCACCCGTTTTTCGGTGTAATACACGTCGGGGGTGGTGCCGAGCCAGCGGTCGTAGTTCAGGTTTTTGGGCACTGGCATGGGCGGCTCCTCATTGCCCGACGGGTCGCCGGGGAGGCCGATGTAAATTGTTTTTACTTTGCCAATCCGTCCATTGCGCACCAGTTCCACGGCATACCGAAACTGCTCCCACGACCGCTGCTGACTGCCCACCTGCATAATCCGCCCCGATTTCTTGACGGCGTCGGCCATGGCGCGGCCTTCCGAGATGGTGAGTGAGGCGGGCTTCTGCATGTATACGTCCTTGCCCGCCCGCACGGCGTCGATCACCATGGGTGCGTGCCAGTGATCGGGCGTGCTGATGAGCACGGCGTCGATGTCTTTGTTTTGCAGCAGTTCGCGGTGGTCGGTGTAGACTTTCACGCCATCGTAGTCTTTGCCCGTCTTCTTGGCGTAGACCCCGTTAACGAGCGTTTTGGCATCGTTGGCGCGGTTTACATCGACGTCGCAAACGGCCATGATCAGGGCGTTGTCATACTGCCAGACGCCGGGCATGTCGTGCGTCCGCGAGATGCGCCCCGTGCCAATGGCACCCACGTTGATGCGGTTGCTGGGGGCGTTTTTGCCAAAAACAGAGGCGGGTACGATGGTCGGAAAACCAGCTACAACGGCCGTGGTGAGGGCACCGGTTGCTTTCACAAAACCGCGCCGGGTGAGGGGAGAGGGCATAAAATAAGAGGTTTAGGCTTGCTTAAAAACCAATAGAATTACCGCCATCGACGGGTAAGGAGACACCAGTAATGTAGCGGGCGGCGTCGGAAGCGAGAAAAACTGCCGTCCAGCCCACATCGTCGGGGTGACCAAAATCACCCATCGGCGTTCGTCGCAGGGCACGGTCGCGTCGGTCGGGGTCGCTGTTCATGGCGGCGGCGCTCATGGCCGTTTTGATGAACCCCGGT
This sequence comes from Fibrella rubiginis, assembly GCF_017353185.1. Lineage (GTDB taxonomy): Bacteria > Bacteroidota > Bacteroidia > Cytophagales > Spirosomataceae > Fibrella > Fibrella rubiginis. Next base: position 60,507 of record NZ_JAFMYV010000009.1, read on the forward strand.
GCCAGCGCATTCACCCGGACGTTGTGCGGTGAAAACTCCGACGCCAGCACCCGCACCATGCCTTCCACTCCCGATTTCGACGCGGCATAAGCCACCACCCGGTCGATGCCGTAATAGGCAGCCATCGACGAAATCATCAGAATAGACCCCTGCTTCCGCGCCACCATTTGCCGGGCACAGGCGCGGGTCAGGGCAAAAACGGCGCTGAGGTTCGTCTGAATAATGCGGTCGAAATCAGCGTCAGTAACATCTAAAGCCGGTTTTTTCAGGTTTATACCCGCATTGTTCACCAGGCAGTCAATTGGGCCAAACTCACTGTCGATCTGATCAACCAGTTCGTCCAACCCGTCCAGCTTCGATACGTCGTTGACAATGTAATGCGCCTTGCCCGTCTCGTTTTGACCGCCCATCGGGCCAGCGTTCAGTTCCGCTACTGCTTCGCGCAGTGCTTCTTCCCGCCGACCGGTGATGATGACCTCAGCCCCGGAAAGGACCATGCATTTGGCCGTAGCCAGCCCAAGGCCGCTACCCCCGCCAGTGATGAGCGCGCGTTTATTTTCGAGGGAAAAGATTGGGTTTGTGGGCATGGGGTGGGGGGGTTGTGGAGGCAGTTGGCAGGTTGCTTACGCGAGTGGCTTCGCGTATCGTGTCCTTCGACAGGCTCAGGGTGACAGGGACATAGATGCAGATTCACCGAGTTGATTCAATTTTCCTGTCACCCTGAGCCTGTCGAAGGACACGATGCGCGAAGCCACTCGCGTAAGCAACTATACGAGGTCAGTCACTCAAAATCAAACCAACCCCCTTACGTCTTCAACTTGTTCATAGTCAGACACTAAAGACCGTTTTATGCCCAGTTCCAACCCTCTCAATTCAGCCAGACCCCGGAGGCGGCCAATGGCGGAGTAGCCGGGGTAGGATCGGGCAGAGTTTTGCAGGTCGCTCAGCATCTGGTGGCCGTGGTCGGGGCGCATCGGTATAGATGGTTCACCTTCACCCGCTTCCAGACGACGGCGTTGTTCCAGCACGATTTCGCGGAGTACGGCATACATATCCACGTCGCCAGCCAGGTGGTCGGCTTCGTGGAAATTACGCGGATTGTCTTCGCGTTTTGTGGACCGTAAATGCAGAAAGTGAATGCGGTTTCCAAACCGCCGGATGATGGCGGGCAGGTCATTGTCAGCGCGCACACCCAGCGAACCGGTGCAGAACGTGAGGCCGTTGGCCGGGTAGTCGTAGGCAGCCATCAGTTGGGCAATGTCGGCTTCAGTGCTCAGCACGCGGGGGAGGCCCAGCAGTGGCATTGGCGGGTCGTCGGGGTGGATGCAGAGGTTAATGCCCACCTCCTGCGCGACGGGAGCCACCGCCCGGATGAAATAGTACAGATTTTCGCGCAGCCGCGCATCGTCTACTTCGGCGTACTCATTCAGATAGTCCTGAAAGCCGCTCAACGTAAAACTTTCTTCCGAACCAGGCAAGCCAAGCAGCACTGTATCAGTCAGATGCGTGATGTTCTCAGGCGAGAAACCGGCAAATTTCTGACGGGCGGCAGTGGCTACATCGGCGTCGTAATCCGCTTCGGCGCCGGGGCGTTTCAGGATACATAGGTCGAACAGGGCAAAGTCTTCCCACACAAACCGCAGCGCCCGTGAGCCGTCGGGCATCTGGTAGCTGAGGTCTGTTCGTGACCAGTCGAGCACGGGCATGAAGTTGTAACAAACCGTTTTCACGCCACAGGCCGCCAGGTTTCGCAGCGACTGCTGGTAGTTCTGAATGTACCCGTCGCGCGAAGGCTTGCCTTTTTTTATGTCTTCGTGAACGGGCAAACTCTCCACCACCGACCAGTGCAGCGGCGTGTGGGTTTGGTTGTCCTGTTCAATCAGGCCGATGCGTTCCTGAATGGCTTCCACGGGCCAGACAGTGCCCACGGCTAGTTGGTGAAGGGCAGTAACGATGCCGGTGCAGCCCGCCTGCCGGATGTCCATCAGCGACACCGGGTCATTGGGGCCAAACCAGCGCATGGTATGGAGGAGGTTTGTTTGGTTTGTCAAGAGAATACTTTTTTAGGAGTGGCCCTGTGTGGTTTCGCGCTGTAGGGGCTGACGCATAGCCCTTCGACAAGCTCAGGGTGACAGGGACGTTGAATCAAATGCACTAAACTGCATTAAATGGGCTGTCACCCTGAGCTTGTCGAAGGGCTATGCGTCAGCCCCTACAGCGCGAAGCCACACAGGGCCAATGCACTTTTTACAAATTCTTTTTCTTCAGTTCGCTCACGGCAAAGTTGGCCGCGCGGGCGGTCAGCGCCATGTAGGTTAGCGACGGATTCTGGCAGGCCGTTGAGGCCATCGCCGAGCCGTCGGTGACAAACACATTCTTCACGGCATGGAGTTGGTTATGCGCGTTGAGCATCGACGTTTTGGGGTCGCGACCCATCCGGGCGGTACCCATTTCATGCACCGAAAAGCCGATTACGTTATGGTCTTCGTACTGTTTTACGTTTTTCAAACCAATCGTTTCCAGCATTTCCACCGCCGACGCACCCATATCTTTCCGCATCGCCGCTTCGTTCTCGCGGAATTTCGCGTCGATGTTTAACGTAGGTAAACCGTTTACATCCAGTACGTTACGGTTCAGCGTAACCCGGTTGTCGGCATAAGGCAGGCATTCGCCGTAGGTGCTGAGCTGCATTCGCCAGGGACCGGGGTGGGTGGCGGCGTCTTTCAATTCAACACCGAAGCCGGGTTGCTGAAGCACCTGCTGCCAGCCTGCCCGTGAGGCACCGCCGTAGGTCATAAAGCCCCGCACATAGTCGGTGCGTTGGGTGTCGGGCGAGATATTGCGGAACCGCGGAATCATCACCTGCGCTGGTCGCCGACCGTAGTAATACGAATCCTCGAAACCCTCTACAGAAGCCGTGGCCCCGATGTTTTTCTGGTGGTCCATCAGATACCGGCCCAGGGTATCGCTGTCGTTGCCCAATCCGTTTGGAAACCGGTCCGAGACAGACCGCATGAGCAGACCCGTGGTGTTGAGCGTGCCACCGTTCAGGAAGATGATTGGGGCGAAATAATCGGTCGTTTCGTTTGTGGCTACGTCCAGCACACGTACGCCGGTAGCCCGTTGTTTTTTGGCGTCGAAGAGTACTTCCGTGACGACCGATTCGGGTTTCAGGGTTAATCTGCCGGTGGCGCGGGCGTCGGGAATAGTGCTTGAGACGCTACTGAAATAGCCACCAAACGGGCATCCCCGTTCGCACAGGCTTCGCGCCTGACACAGGCCCCGGCCCCGATGCTGCACGGTGAGGTGCGCCACGCGGCTGATACTCATCCGCCGACCCGGAAACTGCTTCTCAATTTTACCCTTCACCATTTTTTCCACGCAGTTCATCTCAAAGGGTGGCAAAAATTCGGAGTCGGGCAAGTGCGGAATGTGCTCGGTTTGTCCGCTGATGCCCACGTATTTTTCGACGTAGCTATACCACGGAGCCAGATCAGCGTAGCGAATGGGCCAGTCGACGCCATGCCCATCGCGGGCGTTAGCCGTAAAATCGAGGTCACTCCAGCGGTAGGTTTGCCGCCCCCAGATCAGCGATTTACCGCCCACCTGATACCCACGAATCCACCAGAATGGCGATTGCTGGGTGTAGGGGTGGTCGGTGTCTTTGACGTAAAAATGCTTCGTAGCGTCGCTGAAGGCGTAGTTCTGGCTCTGCACGGGGTATTCGGCCACACGGTCGCGGGTGTCGCGACCCCGGTATGGAACTTCCCAGGGATGCCAAAGGGCGGTGGGGTAGTCGGTTACGTGTTCTACGTTTCGGCCCCGTTCCAGCACCAGCGTACGCAGGCCTTTCTGCGTCAGTTCTTTCGCCGCCCAGCCGCCCGTTATGCCCGACCCCACCACGATGGCATCGAACGTATTGGCCGCTGCCGCTTTACCAATCACATTCATATACGTTGATACCCCACCCCCAGCCCCTACCCCTGAAAAGCAGGGGAGGGGAGCTACTCCGGCGTAAGCTCCGCATCGCGAAGCTGCTGTAGAGTAGCTCCCCTCCCCTGCTTTTCAGGGGTAGGGGCTGGGGGTGGGGTGATTTATTAGCTGACAACCATATCCTGCTTCACCGAATCCCAGGTTACGCGCTTGCCCGTGTGCAGGGCCGTGGTGGCCATGATGTTGGCCACCGAGTGGTTGAAACCAACCCGCGCCGGGGCGTTTGGCTCCTGCCGACTACGCACGCACTCCATCCAGTTACGCACGTGGAGCGAGGTCATCGGGTCACCACCGGTGTTGGCACTCGTCGACATTTTCACGGCATTGGCCAGCGATTGTTCCGCCAGCATGTTGGCCTGCATACCCATCTCTTTGGCTGCCCCCGCCGTCAGTCCGCCTTCCGGCGAAATCTTGTTGGTGTCGAGGTTGATCATACCGCCGTTTGAGAAGTAATATTCTTTCACGCCACCGGCATCGTTGTGCATCCGCGACGAATACAGTACCTGGAAGCCCTTGGTTTTGTCGTTGTCCGGGCCATAATCAAACACCGCCGTGAAGGTGTCGGGGTTTACGCGGCCATCTTTCCAGACGTACACGCCCCCGTTGGCTACCACGCTACGTGGATGGTCTAACCCGCTGAACCAGTGCACGGTATCAATCTGGTGCGACATCCACTGCCCCGGAATACCCGACGAGTAGGGGTAGAACAACCGGTACTCCAGGTACTTGCGCGGGTCCCAGGCCACGTTGGGGCGGTTCATCAGAAAGCGTTTCCAGTCGATGTCTTCCTGCCGGATTTCGCTCACGAGTTTGGGCCTGCGCCACCGGCCCGGCTGATTCACGTTCCACGTCATTTCCACCATTGAAATGTCGCCGAACTTGCCCGACTTGATGTATTCATTGGCGGCGTGGTAGTTGGGTGCCGACCGTCGTTGCGAGCCAACCTGCACGATTTTCTTGGAATTAGTCACGGCTTTCAGGGCCTTGCGGGCATCCTCCAGCGATTCGGCGAAGGGCTTCTCCACGTACACGTCGCGGCCCGATTCTACGGCGGCGGCGCAATGCAGGGCGTGCTGGAAATCGGCGGTCGAGATCATCACCGCGTCGACGTCTTTACGGTCGAGCAACTCGTCGTTGTTGCGGCATTTCACGAAACTCGAACTGGCCAGGCCTTTCTCTTTCAAAAAGGCTTCGGCTTCGTTGCGGCGACGTTCCCAGAGGTCCGACACGGCCACAAACTCGAAGTTGAGTTCTTTGGCGTGGTTGGCAAACGACGGTGCCAGCGACTGCCGAAACCGGTCTGAAAAGCCAATGACCCCCACCCGAACGCGCTCGTTGGCTCCGATGATGCGGGCATAGCTGCTGGCCGAAAACGTGACGCCCAGCCCGGCCAGCGTTGTTTTTTTGATAAAATCTCTGCGGTTTTCCATAAAGTTATAAATGAGAATTGAAGCGGTGATCTACTGTTGATTTACGATGTACGAATTACGATGTACGATTGCTGCTTACGCCGGTGTAAACCTGCGCTGGCTGGTCCGGTAAGCAGTAATCGTACATCGTAATTCGTGCATTGTAAATCATTTAGTATCCCGGATTTTGCGGGAAGCCTGGGCTACCGTCGGCGGCTTTGGTGGTACGGTCAATCTGCGTTTGCGGAATTGGGCGCAGGTTGTTTGTTTCTTTCACGTTCACAGCCGCATCGGGATTGTATTTTTTTACTCGTTCTACCAGGTTACCCCAACGCTTCAGATCAAACCAGCGGATTTGCTCACCAGTCAGTTCACGGGCGCGTTCTTCATAGATCGTTTCCATCGTCACGTCAGCAGCCTTGAGTTCCATAGCAGCCTCCTTGCCAGGGAAAGCTGCGCGCCGACGCACCGCATTGAGCGCCGCAGTGGCTTCGGTGGTTTTATTCTGCTTTAACTGTGCTTCGGCCAGAATCAGGTACGTTTCGGCGAGGCGGAACGCTAAAAAATCGCGGCTACCCTGCTCGTAGGTCAGGTCGGGGCGAAGTGGGTCGAGAAACTTCTGGAGCGTGGGAAACAGCGCTGCGTTATACAGGCTGGGCGTAAGCACCTGATACGGCTTGGCGGCCCGCTGAGCCAGTGTCCATTCTACGCCGGGGATATAAATAGCCGTGTCGCCCGCCTTTAGGGTTATTTTCGCTTTGCTGTTATCAAACGACGTGTTCAGGTTAGCACCGGGGTTGTTGCTCAGCCAGGTGTCTTTGAACGTCTTTTTGTAGCGTGAGTCGTTTACGCGGTCCTTGAAAACGGTTTCCAGCAGATAGGTCGTTGGGCGCAGCCGCTTAAACGGACGGTCATTGGCAATGTCGCGCTTCATACCCGGCTGCACGTCATACTGCATGCCGAAATACAGGTGCAGTTTGTTACCATCGCCGTTGTTGGTGTTGGCTGAGTTGATGTTGGTCAGGGGGTCAGCCGTATACTGAACCGCGAAGATCACCTCGTCGTTGATTTCGCCGGCTCCCTGCGCAAATACGCTGGCAAAATCGGGCAGAAGCTTGAAACCGTAATTGCTGATCACGCTCTGCGCCAGCGTAGCTGCTTTGGCGTAATCGTCTGCCGCTTTCGCCGACGAAGTTGCTTTGGTCAGATACACGCGGGCCAACAGATGTTCACCCGCCGCTTTGGTTGCCCGGCCGTAGTCGCTTGAGCGAATTTTGTTGTCCAGATCCGGAATAGCTGCTTCGAGGTCTGCCACAATGGCTTTATACATGTCAGCTTCTGAAGACCGGGTGATCGTTTTCGTGGGTCCAAGCGTTTCCGTCAGCCGCAGGTCGATGCCGCCGAACTGCTGTGTCAGAATGAAATAATAGTGTGCCCGCAGGAATTTTGCCTCAGCCACCCGTAGTTTTTTAATCGCATCGGTGACACCCGCCGTTGTTGGCGCCCGTTCGATGACGGCGTTACAGGTGTTGATACCCCGGTATAACTCATCCCAGACCTGCTGGATAATGTCATAGGAACTGTTTAACTGGCTGTCGTAGAAATGGAAGCCTTTGTAGCTACCGTCGGCCCCGGCCTGGTATATGTCGGTGCCGTATTCGGTCATGGTAAGGCCTCGCTCGCTGGCGTAGAAATTTCGGAGCGATGAATAAGCCGCTTTGGCTGCATCTTCAAACCCTTTGGGCGTGTTGATGTAGGCATTTCCGATGCCGGAAATAACGGTTTCGTCCAGGATATCCTTGCACGATTGGCCCGTTAGCAGCAGAGCCGTGAGGCCGAGTACCCGAACGCTATGGGTGATGAATGTCGATTTCATTGAAAAAGAGTTGTCAGTGTTACAGTCACGAATCAGAATTTAACGTTCAGACCAAACGTGGTCACGCGGGTAGCCGGGACAAAGCCATTGTCGACCGTGCCATTCGTCGATTCGGGGTCAACGCCGTTGTACTTTGAACGGTAGGTCGAGAAGATAAACGGCTGCTGAATGCTGGTGAATAACCGCAGTGACTGAAGCCGCAGGCGCTGCACCAGCCCACCGGTCGGGAACGTATAGCCGAAGTTGATGTTCCGCACTTTCACGAAAGAGCCGTCGAAGTAGATGAGCGCCGTGTTATATAGCGGGAATTCCTGATTGGCGTTGGGTCGCGGAAACTCGTTGGTTGGGTTATTGGGCGTCCAGTAATCGACCTTAATCTGCTGGTAACGACCGGCCAGCGCGTTGTTGTTCTGGTGGAAGCCACTCAGGATGGTCTGGCCAATGCGGGCGTAGACAAAGAACGACAGGTCGAAGCCCTTATAATTGAAACGGTTAGTGATACCGCCACTCCAGGTGGGAATGTCCGAGCCCAGGAACGTCCGGTCGTTGGTAACCGAGAATTTGCCGTCACCATCTACGTCAGCCAGTTTAACCTGACCCGGTAGGAAGTTGCCAAACGCCTTGGCAGCATCGGTCTCAGCTGTCTGCCAGATGCCAATCTTCTTGAAGTCGTAGTAAGCCGTGAGGGGTTTACCAATAAACCACTTGTTGCCTATGTCATCTATTGCCCCGTTATAGAGCGACAGAATAGCTTCGTTATTCCTGGTAAACTGAATGTCGGTGCTCCATTTGAAGCCACTTGGCGTGTTTACGTTCACCGTCGATATGCTCACCTCAACCCCCCGGTTGCGGGTCTCGCCGATGTTGCGCGTCACCGCGTTGAAACCCGTCGAGGTAGGTAACTGGTCCGACAGCAGCAGGTCGGTGGTGTTGGTCTGGTAGAGTTCAAGCGACCCCGATACGCGACCCCGCCACAGGCTGAAATCCAACCCGATGTTTGAGGATGTCGAGGTTTCCCACTTCAGGTCCGGGTTGCCAATCGTATTTGGGCGGTACCCGTAGGCGGGGTTGTTGCCCCAGGCGTAGACCGTGCGGCCCAACTGCCCCTGCGTCTGGTAGGGAGCTACCCCCTGGTTACCTACCGAGCCACGGCTAAGCCGCAGTTTCATCAGATCAATCCAGGTAATGCCCTTCATAAAGGCTTCGTTGTTAATATTCCAGGCCACGGCAACGCCGGGGAACGTACCGTATTTCGTGTTTTCTCCGAAACGAGATGAGCCGTCGCGGCGAGCCGTCAGGGTAATCAGGAACCGGTCGTTATAATCGTAGTTAACCCGGGCCATGTACGAGTTGATTGTCCACTGGGTCAGGTTACTACCTACACCCAACACCGAACTGGCGTTGCCCGTATTATAGAACTGCTGCGACTCGGCGGGGATGCCCTGCACCGAAATGTTGCTGGTTTCGAAATTATCGCGCTGAATGGACTGGAGCGCCGTTACGTTCAGGTTGTGCCTGCCGAATGACTTGGTGTAGGTCAGGATGTTTTCGAGCGTCCAGTTGAACCCAAATGACGTATTAAACTCGCCCTGCGGGTCGCCTCCTTTGCGGGCATTGGTCTGCGCGCCAATAAACCGCCCGTAGCGCTGGAGCGTAAAGTCCGGTCCGAAATTGACTCGGTATTTCAGCCCGTCAATGATGTTGGCTTCAACGTAGATGCTGTTAAAAATCCGGTATTTTTTCCGTTCCTGTATCTGGGCGCCTGGCGCAATCTCGGCCAGCGGATTGGTGAGCAGGGCATCGTTGGTGGGGAAGAAGATCATGTTGCCGTTATCGTCGAAAGGCCGACCCAGCGGATTTTGCTGCAACGTAGCGCTATACGGATTCAGGGTCTCGCCGTTTCGCAGGCTAAACATAAAGTAGGACGACAGGCCCACCCGGAAGGTTTTGTTGATCTGATGGTCAACGTTGGCCCGTAGCGAGTAGCGGGTGTAGTCTAAGCCCGGCAGAATGCCTTTGTCCTTGAAATACCCCCCGGAAATGTAAAACTGAGTCTTTTCGTTACCACCCTGAATGCCAAGGGAGTGGTTCTGCTGGAAACCCTGGCGCAAAATCAACGACTGGTAGTCGGTGCTACGCCCGGCAGCAATGCCAGCAGCCACGTTGGGGTCGCCGCCCAGCACAGAAATTTTCGCGTCGGCCACCGGATCAGATTGGCCCGTTGGCACCACTTTTCCGTCGGCACCCGTGTACTGGCCGGTTGTTCGGTAGGCCTCCCGCACAAACTCGGTAAACTCCGCCCCGTTGAACAACTGTATTTTGTCCAGCGCGTCGGTTGTACCTGCATAGTTGTCGTAACTGATCGTTGTTCTGTTGTTGAGGTTTCCCCGCTTGGTGGTAATCAGCACCACACCGTTGGCGCCCCGCGCGCCGTAAATGGCCGTAGCGGTGGCGTCTTTCAGGATTTCCATCGAGGCTACATCGTTGGGATTGAGGTCTTCGTACCCCGCCGAAAGCGGAATACCGTCTACCACGTAGAGTGGGTCATTACCGGCGTTGAATGACCGGCGACCCCGTACCCGAATGGTTGGCACCGTGCCGGGGCGGCTACCCGACTGCGCCACGTCGACACCTGCCACGCGGCCCTGCAACGCCTGACCGAGGTTGGTGATGGGCATTTCGGTAATCTGCTTCGACGACACCGACGAGATGGCCCCTGTGAGCTGGCTCTTTCTTTGGCTACCATAACCCACCACCACTACTTCATTCAGGTTCTTGAGATCGGCTTCCAAGGTAATGTTTACCGACTCACGGTTGCCCACAACCAGTTCCTGCGCGTTGAAGCCTACCGATGAGAACACCAGCACGGCTTTGTCGTCAGGTACACTGATGCGGTAGTTGCCGTTGGCGTCGGTGGTGGTACCGCGGGTGGTGCCTTTCACGGCTACGTTCACACCAGGCAGCGCGGTGTTGTCTTCCGACGAACGAACAGTACCCGTTATGGTACGGTCCTGCGTGTGATGAGTGGGCGAATGCCCCAGAGCCAGGCTGCCGTCAGGCAACAGACCCAGTAAGCAGCTTGTCAGCAAGCCAACGGAAGCTGCCCGGATAAGTAAGCGTTTCTTCATGGTACCAGTAGATGAGGTTAGTGCAAAAGAGCGGCGGTTGTGCGTGCCAATACGAACAAACCGTTCCGTATATAGCTCATAGACGACAACCGGTAGGGACACTACTTAGCTGATTCGTAGAAAAAAGTAAATTTTTTTGAGGTAACCGTCTGCTTGATCAGCTACGTGCGTGGCATCGTTCCCGGCAACGATTGCGTAGAAAAATAGGCTGTTTACCAGAAAAAATAGCGCCAATCCAAGGCAGCAGGGCCTATATTTAGTGTGGTAAGCGGGCGAAGTCGGCAGCGCAACCATTGTATCGCTTACTCAAAATAATATGGCAACGCCTCAACTTTTTGCCGAAAAACTGCCTAATGCGCCGCAGTTACGAAGCAGCGCATCCGGCCTGTCCGATGCCCTATTTCGGCGGGTTACGGCAGCCAGCGATTACCCGGCTTTTCGGCAGTTATTTAGCCTTCATTATGCCCCGCTCTGCCAGTATGCCACCCGCTATGTTCGGTGTGCGCACGTAGCGGAAGAGATCGTGGCCGATGTGTTTATGAAGCTCTGGCGCAACCGGATGCAGATCGAGATTTATGCGTCGTTTCAGCCCTACTGCTACCGGGCGGTGAAAAACCAGGCCCTCGATTACCTTAAAAGCCGCATGCGCCACGAAAACGCCCATTGCGAACTGACCGACGACCACCACACGCCTACCGGGCCGAATGAATCGCCGGATCAGGGTATCATCAATCATGAGTTCGATGCGTGTTTTAACCGGGCTATCGCACAACTACCCCGGCAGGGTCAGCTCATCTACCGCCTCAGCCGCGAACAGGGCCTGAAATACCGTGACATTGCCGGGCAACTGGGCATCTCCGTACGAACCGTGGAAGCCCACATGAACCGTTCATTGCATGTGTTAAGAGACTCATTAGCAGGGTACTATTAGTGAAAATAGACGTGAGAAATAAGAGATAAGAAGCAAGAGGCAAGAGATAAGAGGCAAGAAACAGAATACGCTTCTTTCCGGCCTCTCATCGCCTGCTTCTCAACTTTCTCTCCTCTTGCTACTGATCTTACTTCTTGCCTCTTGCCTCTCACCTCTTGTTTCTTACTTCTTACCTCTTATCTCTCATTCCCTAGCCTTCCTCTTGCTTTTTATCGCCTAACGATATGGCCTCATTTATACACGATGATTTTCTATTGCAGTCTGACCCGGCGCGGCAGTTGTACCACAACTATGCCCGGTCGATGCCCATTATCGACTACCATTGCCACCTCCCGCCCGATCAGATTGCGGCCAACACGCAGTTTGCAAACCTGACCCAAATCTGGCTCTACGGCGACCATTATAAGTGGCGGGCCATGCGTACCAACGGCATCGACGAGCGCTACTGCACAGGCGAAGCTACGGACCGGGAGAAATTCCAGAAATGGGCCGAAACGGTACCCTACACCGTCAGAAATCCGCTGTATCACTGGACACACCTGGAACTGCAACGCTATTTTGGCATCGACGAATTGCTCGACGGGCAGTCTGCCGGACGGATCTATGACCAATGCAGCGAACAACTGAATACGCCCGATTTTTCGGTGCGCAACCTGTTGCTGCGTATGAACGTGCGCGTAGTCTGCACCACCGACGACCCCGCCGATTCACTGGAGTTTCACCGCCAAATCGCCGATGAGGGTTTTGCCGTGCGCGTACTTCCCACGTTCCGGGCCGATAAGGCAATGGCTGTTGAGGATGCTGCCACCTACAATGCCTACCTGACCCGCCTCGAAGCCGCCGCCGACGTGGCCATTCATACCTACGACGACCTGCTTCTGGCCCTTGGGCGGCGGCATGATGTCTTCGCCGACCACGGCTGCAAACTCTCCGATCACGGGCTGGAACAACTCTACGCCGATACCTATACCGAGGCTGGGGTACGGACCGCATTTGCCAAAATCCGGGCCGGGTTGTCCCTATCGCCGGGTGAAGTAACCGGCCTGAAATCGGCTCTGCTGGTGTTTTTGGCCGAGATGGACCATGCCAAAGGCTGGACACAGCAGTTTCACCTGGGTGCGTTGCGTAATAACAACACCCGCCTGCTTCGGCAACTTGGCCCCGATACCGGCTGGGATTCTATCGGCGATTTTTCGCAGGCACAGGCACTCTCGCGCTTTCTGGGCGGACTGGACGACCGCGATAAACTGACCAAAACCATTCTCTACAACCTGAACCCCGCCGACAACGAGGTGATGGCCACGATGGCCGGAAATTTCAACGATGGCACCGTGCCGGGAAAGGTGCAGTTTGGGTCGGGCTGGTGGTTTCTGGACCAGAAAAAAGGCATGGAAGCGCAGATCGACGCGCTGTCGAATATGGGTTTGCTCAGCCGGTTTGTGGGTATGTTGACCGACTCCCGCTCCTTTATGTCATTTCCGCGCCACGAGTACTTCCGCCGAATCCTGTGCAACATGATCGGCAACGATGTGGTCAACGGCGAGCTGCCCGCCACGATGGACTGGCTCGGCGAGGTGGTACAAAACATCTGTTACAACAACGCAAACACGTATTTTGGCTTCGATTCAACCAACAAAACCAACGGGCAAACTCGTCACCTTCGGGGAGGTCATGATGCGGCTTTCGCCGCCTCAGAACTACCGGTTCATACAGGCGCATGAGCTACACATTACCTACGGCGGCGGCGAAGCCAACGTGTCTATGTCGCTGGCCCGTATGGGGTTTCCGGCCGAACACGTAACGGCTTTTCCCGACAATGAACTAGGCAGGGCTGCTGCGCAACACATTCAGCAACAAGGGGTTAGTTTACAGCATACTGTTTTCCGGGGGCACCGGCTGGGTTTGTATTTTCTGGAATCGGGCGCATCGGTTCGGGCCAGCCACATTGTCTACGACCGTGCCGATTCGGCTTTTGCCAATCTCCAGACCGATTGGTTCGACTGGGAGACAATTCTGACCGGGGCCAGTTGGTTTCACTGGACGGGCATCACCCCGGCTATTTCGGCACAGGCTGCAGCGGCCTGTGCAGCGGCCATACAAGTTGCCCGCCGAATGGGCATCACCGTTAGCGCCGACGTCAACTACCGCCGCAATCTCTGGCAGTATGGGCAGCGGGCGCAGGACGTGATGCCCCCGCTCGTGGCGGGTTGCGACGTGGTGGTCTGCGCCGAGAACGACGCCGAAGATCTTTTTGGCATTGCGTCTGATGTTACGTCGAATGACTCGTTTGCCCAGATGTCAGTGCAACTCATGGACCGGTTCCCGACTATTAAACAGGTCATCACCACCCGCCGTACTACGCTGAGCGCGTCGCACAATCAGTTGCGCGGGTTGCTCTGCGATCAGACGGGTAAAACCGTTGAAACACCGACTTACGACATCGTACCCATCGTAGACCGGATTGGGGGCGGCGACGCGTTTGTAGCCGGGTTCATTTATGGTTCGCAGGCCTACGCCACCGCCGAAGATGCCCTGCGTTGCGGGGTGGCGGCCTCGGTGCTGAAGCATTCTATTCACGGCGACGCTAACCTGGCTACCCTAACAGAAATCGAAGCCGTCATGGCCGGCGACACGGCGGGGCGGCTGCTAAGGTGAGTTAAACGTTCAAGCAGTCCGCCGCTGCGGGTCTAAAGTCTAAAGTTTAATGTCCAGCGTTTATCCGTTTGGATACAACCAACAATCAGTAACGGCATTACCTTAAACTTTAGACATTAAACTTTAAACGCGTAACTCAACTATGTCTCCCCAAACGCTCCTTGACCTTTGCCAGCGATCCCCAATCGTACCCGTCTACTACAACGCCGATGCAGCGCAGGCCAAGGCCGTCATAAAGGCCTGTTATGAGGGAGGATTACGGGTATTTGAGTTCACCAACCGGGGCGAAGCAGCTAGTCGGGTGTTTGCCGAACTGATACCTTTTGTGCGTACCGAGTGTCCCGACATGGCGCTGGGGATCGGTACTATTCTAACGGCGGAGGTAGCCGCCCATTTTCTCGATCTGGGGGCCGATTTTGTGGTGCAACCCATCACGACGGCGGCGGTGGCTGCCGTTTGTCAGGAGCGGCAGGTTGCCTGGGTACCTGCTGCGGCTACGCTGAACGAAATTCATCAGGCTACGCTGCTGGGGGCCGACCTTGTAAAAGTATTTCCGGGCAACGTACTAGGTCCAGGCTTTGTGAAAGCCATCCTGGGACCTATGCCTCACCTGAAACTGATGGTGACGGGCGGGGTTGAACCCACCGCTCAAAGCCTGACCGAATGGTTTGGCGCGGGAGTTACCTGCGTGGGCATCGGCTCCCAACTATTCGGCGGTGGCGCAGATACCAACGCTTTGCGCGAGCGAGTGGGAGGGCTACTGAAAACGCGATTCTGACAACTACTACCTGCACTATTCCAACCACCTTTACTTCTGATACAACGATGAATCAACCCCTTAACACCGCCACGCCCGTTGGTCGCTACCGCTGGGTAGTGGTGGCCCTGCTCTTTTTTGCCACCACCATCAATTACATCGACCGGCAGGTGATTGGGCTGCTGAAGCCGGTACTGTCCGATCAGTTTCATTGGACGGAGACCGACTATAGCCACATTACTATGGTTTTCTCCGCCTCCTACGCCCTTGGGCTGCTGGTGTTTGGGCGTGTTATCGACAAGATTGGCACTAAAACGGGCTACACGATCTCGCTTATTGTCTGGAGCATTGCCGCCATGTTGCATGCTGCTGCCAAAAGCACATTCGGTTTCGGGGTGATGCGATCACTACTGGGTCTGGGCGAATCGGGTAATTTTCCGGCGGCAATCCGGGCAGTGACCGAGTGGTTTCCCAAAAAAGAACGGGCGTTGGCCACGGGCATTTTCAACTCAGGAGCCAACATCGGCGCGGTAGTGTCGCCTGTGATAGTCCCTTGGATATTAGGTGTTTATGGCTGGGAAATGGCGTTTCTGCTGACGGGTGCCATTGGGTTTGTCTGGCTTATTTTCTGGCTTATTTTCTACGAAATTCCCCAGCGGCAACCGCGGGTGTCGCCCGCCGAAGTGCAGTATATCCACAGCGATAACGAAGCCGCCGCCGACACGGGCGAAGCCATGGGCTGGCCGGTGTTGTTCCGTATCCGGCGGACGTGGGCCTTTGTGGTTGGCAAGTTCATGACCGACCCCGTCTGGTGGTTTTTTCTGTTCTGGCTGCCGTCCTATTTCTCGTCAACGTTTAAGCTGGACCTCAAAAAACCAAGCTGGGCGCTGGTCATTGTCTACACGGCTACCACCATTGGCAGCATTGGCGGCGGGTATTTGTCGTCGTTTCTTATTCGGCGGGGCTGGGTTGTTTCCAGGGCGCGTAGTACGTCGATGCTCTTTTTTGCGCTGGCCGTAGTGCCCATTATAGCGGCCCGCTTCGCCACCGACATCTGGCAGGCGGTGGCCCTCATTAGCCTGGCTGCCGCTGCCCATCAGGCCTGGAGTGCCACTATCTATACCACCGTATCCGACACGTTTCCGAAGCGGGCCGTCAGTTCGGTTATTGGTATTGGCGGTATGGCAGGATCCATTGGCGGCATTCTGTTTCAATGGCTGATTGGTCCGCTGCTCGACTATTATAAGGAAGCAGGTAACCTTACACTGGGTTATAACGTCCTGTTCATCTTCTGTGGATTTGCCTATTTAATTGCCTGGGTTATCATGCAGTTTTTGAGCCGCCCAACGAAAAGTATGCAGCTGGTGAATGAAAAAGAAGTCGTGCTATAAGGTCACGTTAATTGATCATTGGCTGCTTCCGCAATAGGTTGAATCCCGATGATGCACCAATCGAAAACCTTGGGTTAGCTATAACTTTCCCGAAATACTTCGGCATTGTGCGCCCTGATAGTACTGGTTGCTCTGTTCGGTTATCGCCCGTACTCCTGGCAGAGTTAGTCCAGGTGAAATACCCGTTCCAGCGGTAGGCTCACCGGCGAGTTGTCGGGGTGGGTATCCATCAAATCAGCCATGTAGGCCCACCAGCGTTTCACGACGGGTAGCTGGGGCAAGCTATCGGCAGTGTGGTTGTCGGCGCGTTTTTGCACGGCGAAGAGTGTGCCCGTACTGCGATCGAGATAAATGGAATAGTCGCGGATGCCCGCTTCGGTAAGGGCTATAGCTAATTCGGGCCAGATTTCATCATGCCGACGGAGGTACTCTGCCTCGTTGCCCGGCTTCAGGCGCATGGTAAAGGCAATCTCTTGCATCAGTCTACAGGGGTTAACGTTACCGGACCAGCCAGACCGGAGGGCTGTGGCAACCAGTTTTTGGTGGTGAACAGACCGTTGGCGTCGCGGTTTTCTTTGAAACGGGCGGGGAAGTTGGTGTTGTAAAATAGCCGCCAGTTTACGCCCCGCTTGTCGAGGTCGATGATGCGGTTGGCCATACTGTTCGAGACCGTGATCACCAGCGTATTCTGGGCCTTAATAGCCCTTCCGGGCAATGTAATCCGGTAGTTTGGCCCGATCAGCGTACCCATGTCCTGCCCATTGAGCTGCACCCGCGCACTGGCAAAGACCTTACCCAGATCGAGCCGGTAGCGCGGGGCCGACCCGGCTGGTCGGGCAAACTGGATGGTGTACGTCGCCGACCCCGAAAACGCATTCATCGTCGAATCACGAAGGTCGGTCCACAAACGAAGGTCGGGCAGTTGGACAGGCGCGGGCAGGGTAGGGCCACCCGATACAAATTGCAACGTCCAGGGGCCGGAAAGCGGTTGAGGTGGTCCCGCTGGCTTGTCGTAGGGGTAAGCTGGACCAGCTACGCGAGTGGGCGATGTTTCTAGCAAAATGGCTTCTCCAGGCAGCAGGGGCATATATACGTCGGTGCTGCTGGCCGTGGGCCGGATGCGGGCCATGCCGGTTTGACCGGTCATGGGGTTATACATTGCCACAGATTTGGCCCGCGTAGCCAGCCGTACCCAACCCGATGTATGAAGCGTGTCGGTGCCCTGGTTCGCCACGAAATAGATCGTTTTCGCGCCCATAGTTCGCCGTACGCAAACAAGCCCTTGATCGGCCATTGTTTCGCGGGCAACCCCGGCTTGCGTAAGGATTTCGCTCACGTTTTCACCAACCAGCACATGCCCCTTACCAACGGTTGCCACCCGTAAAGCGACTGTGCCTGAGGCTGTGAAGGACAACCTCGCCAACAATTTTTTGAAGGCTAGCCGGCGGCTGGAAAGGTCAGCAAATCCGGGCACATCAGCCGGGAGTTGTTGGGCGAAAACAACCGTGGCACCCTGCTGCGCCAGGTTTAGCAGGTGTTGCAGCGTTGGTAAAGGCATCAGGTGCGCATTGGGGACCAGTATAGCCTGGTAGGTGTTGCCACCCGTTTTCAGCTTGCCCACCTGGGTGGTTACGTCCCGCAATTGACGATCCGAAAGAAAGTCGAACGCGTAGCCTTTTGCCAGTAATTCTTCCGAAATCTGCGCTACGGGCAAGTTCTTGAACCCATGCTCGATGCCATCGAAATGCTGGAGCAGGGCCGGGGGCAAACCGCCTTTGGCAGGCTGACTATAGGCATCGTACATGGGCAGATACACCAGCACGTCGTTGTGCGGACGGCCCCGTTGCAGCATCGACTGGCAACGGGCGACATAGTGATTCAACTGACTAAAATCAGTCCAGAATGGGTTGTTTGGGTTAAAATGGACGGCAGCGTAGAACAGCCAGCCGGGCCATGCGGCGGCTTGCGGCGAGTAGTTGGTGCCGTGGTAGAACGTGTGGTTCACGCCCCCCAGCAGGTAGCGGTCCATCGCGGTTTTGATGCCGCCGAGGGTCGACAAAAAGTGTTCATCGTGCCACGTCGCCGACTCCGCCGAGATAAGTGGCTTACCCGTGACGTTTGCCGCTGATGAGGCCAATTTAATGCGCAGGAGTTCGGTGCCTTCCGTTTCGGGAATGTCGGTGGCGGCGTACAGATCGAGGATGTTAGCCGGTGAGCCATGCGCCTGATTGCGAATCCGCTGGCCCCGACTGTGTGCCCATTGCGCCCAGGTGCGGGTGTAATTGTCGAGTAATAAATCGCCGATGGTTTCGCGGTAATCGCACAGGATGCGGCTAGGCGTGGCGGCGGTATCGGTGATGGATGCCGTGTTGCCAAACAGGGCGGGGAGATATAGTCTTAAATCGTAACCGCGCCGTTTGTTGAATTCGGCAAAGAGCGCGGGGGTCCAATTGGCTTCGCCCTGCGCGTCGTCTACTTCATACGAATCATTGAAAAACGCCCGGATGCCGCCCACGTTCCGCCCCCGAAAAGCCCCATCAAAACGGGCTAGATATTGCTGCGTGGCCGTGCGTGAAAAATGGTCGATCACGTCGCCCTCGCCACCCGGTCCGGCGCGTTCTACCTGTTTGCCGTGCCATCCCTGAAACAGCGCGTAGAGCGTCCACTGGCCATTTTGGGGCAACGTTGGCGCGGTCCAGGTCAGCTTTCCGCTGGCATCGACGTAACGGGTCAGATCAAGCACCTCACCCGAACCGGAATAGGCCATGAGCGTTTGCAGGGGTAGTGGTTTGGGAAATCGCACCTGGTCGAAGGCGTGGCGTTGCAGGTCGGGGTTGCGGGCAATAGGCTCGGTCAGCTTATCAATGTTAATGGGTTCGCCCACGGCCCGGACCAGCGGTTTCTGGTTGTAGACCACCCGTTCTGACAGTGCTTTGCCGCCCGCTACCGCATACGTTTTGTAGGCCACGTACTTGCTGGCATCGGCTGGTGATACCCACGGCCCCCCAAACGGCCACCCCGACGCCTGCGCCAGATCAATGCCCATATTCAGGCGTTTGGCTTCTGTCAGCGTGTGCGTGAGTCGGTCTGTCCAGGTGGGCGACAGAAAGTTGATAAACTGGTTTTCGGCTCCCTTGACACCGTATATAGGGGTGATCTCCACGCCACCCAGGCCCGCTTTCTGATAGTCGGTGAGCAGCCGGGTGAGGTCGGCATTGTTTACGGCGCTGCCCATCCACCACCAGCGCGTCCAGGGTTTGGCCTGTTGCGTCAGGGTAGGCCAGGTGGGTTGGGCCGTCGCCACAAATGGCAGCAGACCCAGCGCGACCACCAGCCAATAGCGACAGGGTATCATTGAGGCAGTTTCGTGGCCTGACGAGCCAGCAGTACCCAGTTGCCCTTCCGTTTCAACCATACCTGCAACACCGACAGTTTCATGGTGCTCGGCACTCCTTTGTTCACAATCTGGCCTACCAGCACATGCCGTATCATCGCCGTGTTGTCCACAACGGCAACGGTCTGATTACTAAGGTCTATGCTCACAAAATCGGACGTGCCGCTCACCAGCGCGTTAACAAATTCGGTCTGCGTTTCGATGTTTCCCGCCGAATGGCCGTAGCTGAGTTCAGGAGCAGTAAGGGCCATCAACGCCGCCTTAGTAGGGTCGAGCATGGCGAGGCGCAGTTGCTCGGCGGCTTTGGTTACGGCGGTTTCGTCGGGGGTAGGGGCCGGGCGCAGGGCAGTGAGGCAAAATGTGCTCAGCAGCAGTAGGAGGTAGGCAGCGGATGTTTTCATGAGGAAGGTGATTGCGATACGAAAGCGCAGTTTACTGTAGACGAAACAACGAACCCGCTTCAACTTACTTTCCTGATGAATCACCCCGCTTTTGAAAACCGCTTCGCCACCGCCGACGACCTGCCTTGGGAATCCGTAGGCCAGGGAGTGAAACGCAAAATCATGGCCTACGATGCCAGCCTGATGATGGTACTTGTGGCCTTCGAGACAGGGGGTATCGGCACCGCGCACCGCCACGAACACACGCAGGCAAGTTATGTGGAAAGTGGCACCTTTGCCATTACCATCGACGGCGAGGAGCGTCTGTTGAGAGCCGGTGACGTTTATTTCATTCCGGCAAACATCGTCCACGGTGCCGTTTGCCACGAAGCCGGTACGCTGGTCGACGTGTTCACGCCTATGCGGGGAGATTTTGTATAGAAGACGACGTCTGCACATCGTTGACGCTGACACGCCCAAGGAAACCGCCGCCGACCACGTGGTCATGGCTACTGCCACCCTCGGCAAAAGCCTAACTCATAGTATATTGGCACATGAAAAAACTGTTGGTCAAAAAGAATACGACGATCAAAACACCATTGGGCCGGGCTGAACTGTATTACCAAACCGTCTTTGCTGACCACTTGGTAGAGAATTTTCAGAAAGACTTACAAGTCGACCCCGCCAAGCGCCACCATGACTTGATTTTCTCTGATATTGGCCAACTATTGAGAGGTAACGTAAGTATGAAAGTAATTGCCGGAAAGGAGGGGCAGATTGAAGCTGTTTCTTTTTATCGAGGTCGCCACTATTTCACTTGTTTTCACGTTGCTAAGAGACCAGATTCAGACACCAGATTCGCTTTTATCGTTACTTGTTATGCCACAAACGAGAAAAAATACCTCGAACGTTACCAACGGTACATCGACTACATCAAAGAAAATTTTGGGAATACAACCCGGTGATTACTTTATCGATGATAAGGGTCGAATGTATGTGCTCAGTGCCGATATGAAGCCGGTACGTTATACTCCTCCGAAATAGCAACTTTGGCTGTCAGCCGCAACTTGCTCAACGTATAGGTTCACTAAATCAGACCGTTGGCGTTTTACAGTATACCATTATGGCAACGCTTGTCATCCGTCAGAAGGCCCTGCTGAAGCATAAAAAGGAGGTAGAAGCACACATTAAGCATCCGAATGAAGTATCCAAACCCGAAGGCATCGAGTTTGTCAAGCCCTTTGCCGTACCCCGTACGGAAAAGTGAACAAGGCTATAGCTTCACCACTGATTACGGAGTTGAGTACGTGATTGCCTTGACCAATGATCGAAACTTACTGCCCGACGAGCCATTTGCACCCTATCTGTACAGCTTCTCTATCATCATTACTAAAGAACGAACGCCAGTCAGTGACCTGCGTGTTGGGGCTACTGTAGATGATGCCTGCCCCCGTCAGCACTAGGTTATTTGAGTACCTAACCTCCGGAGTGATATCCGCCAGATTGCCACCCAACTCCCCTGAGGGCTGATGGCTTCGCGGCGACTCTCGCAAGTGACGCAAGTTGGTAGCTAACCTTTACACCCTCAGTTTGTTGGGCGCAGGATGGTTGGCGTTTCCAGATGATTCCTGTCAACGGAGACCGCCGCCCCGCCGCTTCAACTTGGCTCCGTAAGTTATATAGCTGAGAGGCCGTACAAAGCGAAATTAAAGAATCACGCAGTGCATCGTCCTAGATGATTCCCAGTGCTAGACAGCAGACGTTTATTATCTGTGTTGGGCGAACTTAACTGGCCTCTTTATTCTCAAAACTGTATTATTTAATATTCTAATTACATTTATGAAATTTCTTTTATTAAAAAATTTTCGGAGAGAGTTTTCGCACTGTCAGTTTCGATTAAGCCTCTTTTTTCAGCTCGATTCAATACCAAATCAGAAATGCTTTGAGCGATCTCTAATGTTATAACTTCGCTATTAATTATCGGGAATAATTTTAGTCTAGTGGGTGGGTTATCATCGTAAATAAATTGGACAAATTCATCTTTTGAGAAAGTTTTTGACTTTAGCTGATTAATGAAGCGTTTAAATATCTCATTTTGAACAGATTCTACCTTTAATGAGGACAGCTTTCTTTTCGACTTTTCTTCATCTAGATATGAGAACATCCAGAGAACGGCAGTGTAACACACAAAGGTAAACCATAACAAGATAAACGATGAGTCTTTAGTATTAATGATTATAGGAATTGATTTATTATCTTCTAGTTGATTTGGCAAAGCAAAGAGGAATGTTAAAATCCCTGTTAAAGCTGATAGAGATATTTTGGGTATGAAAAATTTTGACTTATATCTATCAATTGCAAAATTAGTTTTTAATTCAAGATTTGTTTGTAATGAAGATTCTTTTGAATTTGGAATGGCATTCGAAATGATTTTCATCATATCTGTCATCCTCTCAACTACCATCAACTGACTATTAGATGTTAAGTTGTCAATGTATTTAATTGCATCATCTATTTTGTGATATTTTTCTTTATCAGTATCATGGTTAAATATTCCGTTGTTTTTGTCAGGATGAAGTTTCACTCTTAATTGGTTGAGGCTATCCCTAAGTACTCCTAAGTCATTCGATTCGAGATGATATTCCTCCTTGATCTCATTTATAGATGTATAACTCATGTTTTAACTTTGAAAAAAGCCTTTGTGATGGGAAACGAATACAAAGAATACTTGAAGTTGTTAGAAAGTCAAATGCCCTCGTAAGTATTTTCTGATACTGTCTCTATAGATTAAGCAGATAGAAGAAGGGTATGGCTTGCCGCAGCTTCTCTCTGTCGCAAGTATGTTAAAACTGCCGCACAATGGTAAGAATCACCGCAGGTACGTTATGTGGTCCACGGGTTGGGCCTGTCGAACAGAGCCGGGAGCCGCCGCAATTGCGTACTGTCGGACGTTGATTGGACCTGTCGGGCGGGGGTGAAAATGGCGACCAAGTACGTCCTGTCGCAAGTAGCCTGGAACTGTCGGCAGTACGTTGGCACCCCGTAAAAGCCTCAAGATAAGGCAAACAGCCGGATGAAAATGCTTACATATGGCCCAACACCCCTGAGGGCTGATGGTTTTGCCGCTACACCCGCAAGTGACGCATGTTGTATGCTAACCTTTTCACCCTCAGCCGCGTTGGGCACTCCAACGTCGTGTACACAAATGATTCCTGTCCTGCGTAAACGCCGCTCCGCAGAGCTAAAATTATTCTTTGTAATTGGCGAAGTTTGATTTGATGTGATTTTCAAGCTGTGAATAAAAAGACTGACCCCACAAATAGTGGTCTTTTTCCGTAAGGCTATTATATAAAGGAATAGCACGCTTCACTACTTCAACGTAATTCGAGTAGCGTAACCACAGTTCATCAAAATTTGTTAGAGATTCCAGTTTTGAGAAGTCATTTTCATTACGGGCTTTCAAAGATTCACAAACTCTAAAATCATATACCGTAAAATCATCTGGATATAAAACCGATAGGATAGCAGACATGATTGGAATTCTGAACTTGTATTCTTTGAAAAGAATCTTCAGCTTACCCTTGTTGGTTTTTTCATTATAAATTCTCTTGGTCAATTCATGGCATCGCTCATCCAAGCTTAAATTTGAATCGAATAGCCTTTTCGCAACCTTAGACTTTGCCCTATTGGATTTCCATATAATTATGCAGAAGAAATCCATTGCTCCTATAGAGCCATTTGCGTGGAAGTCGCTATGAACTTTCGTTCTGATGTGCTTTTCGAGGTCGCGGTAAATTCTGTAATCTATCTCCATACCCTGGATACTTTATTATGTAAAACAAGATGTTTGTAAGTGGCGTCTGGCCGGAAGTTAAGCATTTGGACAGTTTTTGTACACTTCACAATTACATTATGTCGCCTGGCGTTGGGCCTGTCGGACGGAGGTAGGAGCCACCGAAATTGCGCTCTGTCGGACGTTGATTGGCCCTGTCGGCGGGCGGTAAAAATGGCGACCAAGTACGTTCTGTCGCAAGTAGCCTAGAACTGTCGGCGGTACGTTGGCACTCAAGCAGAAGCCTCAAGCTAGGTATTGCAACCGGCTATAAATCAATGGCTCGGCCCAACAAGTTAATATACGCAAGATCACTAAATCTTATAGTGCTAATTGTCAGTTGATTATGCTTTAGCAATGAGGTGATTCCGAGCTAACGCGCTGATTGATAAAAGTGCAACAGATACAACAATGAGTCGAGAAAATAACCAGACGGTGCCACACTACACCCCCCTCCGAGTTGATTCTCTGATAAACAGCTGGTTGGGTATGCTGACGGGGTTGGGGCGGGTGGGCAGGGGGGCGGATGGTTTTTGTTTTAGCTCGATGAGTTCAATCAGGCGTTCGGCGGCGGTGTGGCCGATCTCCTGGGCGGGCTGTACCACCGTGCTCATGGGCGGGTCGAGGAGGTCGGCCACGCTGATGTTGGTGAACCCAATGAGCGATACCTGCTCCGGAATGGCCACGTTGCGGTTGCGAAGGGCCGTCATGCACCCCAGCGCCAGCCGGTCGAAGGCCATAAAAAAGGCGTCGGGGGGGTGGGGGAGGTCTAAAAGTTGGTCGATGATGGGGGCGAGTTCGTGTTCGCCGAAGCCCACAAACCGCACCAGGTCCTCGTCGTAGGGCAGGCCATATTGACTCAGGGCGGCCTGGTAACCCGCCAGCCGGTCCTGCGTAATGGCCATAAACGGCGGGATAGCCACAAACGCAATGCGCCGCCGCCCGGTCTGAATCAGGTGTTCGGTGGCGGCAAACGACCCGCCAAAGTTATCGGCCACGATCTTGGGCGTATCCATTTCCGCCGACACCCTGTCGAACATGACAATGGGCACGTTGCGCTGCTGAATGGCCTGGAGGTGCGCCACGTTGGTGGTCTGGCTCGAAATGGAAATCAACAACCCATCTACGCGCCGGGCCACAGCCTGCTGCACCGTCAGGATCTCCCGCTCCAGCGACTCGTGCGTTTGCATGATGATCACGTGGTAGCCCCGCTCATAGGCCACGGCTTCAATGCCATTGATAGCCTGCGAAAAGAAATTGTTGGCAATCTGCGGCACAATGACGCCCAGTACCCGGCTGCGGTTCTCCTTCAGACTCAGCGCAATCGGGTTGGGCTGGTAGTTGATTCGCTCGGCGTAGTCCATCACCAGCCGCTTGGTTTCGGGACTGATCTCGTAGCTGTCCCGCAACGCCCGCGACACTGTCGACGTCGACAGATTCAGGGCGCGGGCAATGTCTTTGATGGTGACGGCTTCCAAGGCAACAGGCGGTTAGGATGTGCACAAAAGTACACGTAACCACGTAACGTTGGCTTTGTCCCTACGGCCGGGTGGGCAAATAGACCCGGAACGTGCTGCCAATGCCGGGCCGACTGGTGGCCGTGATCACGCCGCCCTGTCTTTCTACTATTTTCTGACAGATAGCCAACCCCACACCCGACCCCGAAAACTGACTTCGGCCATGCAGCCGCTGAAACATCTGGAAGATCTGGTCCAGGTGCTTTTCGTCGAAACCGATTCCGTTATCAGCAACGCTGATTTCGTGATACTGACTGCCCGTTGGTGCGTCTGCCTCGCCCGCCGTCCGCAACTCGCCTGGAATGGCGTCTTTGTCCACAAGCCGGGCGGTAACGGTCACCTGGGGTGCAACACCGGGCTTTTTAAATTTGATGGCGTTGCTCAGCAGGTTTTGAAACAGTTGGTGCATCTGGAAAGGATCGGCCAGCAGCACAGGCAACTCACCCAGTTGCAGACTGGCCTTGCTCTGGTAGATGGCCGCCCAT
Source organism: Fibrella rubiginis (assembly GCF_017353185.1). Classification (GTDB taxonomy): domain Bacteria; phylum Bacteroidota; class Bacteroidia; order Cytophagales; family Spirosomataceae; genus Fibrella; species Fibrella rubiginis. Next base: position 86,255 of record NZ_JAFMYV010000009.1, read on the forward strand.
AACTCGTTGTCAGTTAACTCTTTAAGCAGCGTGTTCAGGTTCACTTTTTGCAGCCTGGCTACCGGCGCATCTACCTGCGAATAGGTGAGCAGGTCCTGAATGAGCAGGCGCATTCGGTCGGCCGCCCCGTTGATGCGCCGGATAATGTCGGCTACGCTGGGATCAAGTTTTCCGGCATACTGGTTGTTGAGAATCGCCGCAAAAGACGTGATCTTCCGCAGGGGTTCCTGCAGGTCGTGGCTGGCTACGTAGGTGAATGACTGCAGGTTTTCGTTCGAGCGTTTAAGCTCATGGTTGGTCCGTTCAAGCTCGTGGCGGTAAGCCTGCATGGCGCTGATGTCCTGCGCGGCCACCACGATACCGTCGCCGAGGCGGGCCACCGAAAAATCATACCAGCCGTTGCCAAGCTGGGCCTCAAACCGCGCGGGCTCACCCGTTTCCGCCACCGTGCAATAGCGCGCAAATTGTGCGACGTCCATTACACCTTGAAAATACTGCGAGATGAGTCGGTGTTCGATCTGGTCAGCCGATTTGTGGAGCAAATCAGCCGCCACCTGATTCACCCGCGTCATCCTGAAATCGACGATTTCGCCTGCAGCATTCCGGACGCTTTCGTGCACCACAATGGCCGTTGGGGTTGTGTTCATCACCCGTTCCAGCAGGTCGGTTTGTGCTTGTCTTTCCTGCTCACTTTTTCGAAGCCGCGTCAGGTCGTAGCTGAAGGCGCAAACGCCGTCATTCACTTTAATGTAGTTTGTGTCGAGCCAGGCTTCAAAGCCAGGGGCATTGTAATACCGTTCCGATTGCTGCGGCTGCCCGGTCTCGACTACGGCTACCAGTTCGTCGAAAATACCCGCTGTTTTGACGTAAGGAAACAAAATCGACTGCCGGTGTCCAACTACCTGTTCGCTCGTTAGTCCCATCATGGCCAGCGCCCGCTCGTTGGCCAGTTTGTACACGAAATCCACGATCTGCCCATCGGTTCCGCGTACAGCTTCCATAATGGTAATGAGCGAATTGGTCTGGCTGGGCATGTTATAGTACTGATTGTGGGTATGCTGGTTAAGTACTGTCTGCCAACCGCAGGCACGCCAACTACTTACTTTGATTGGTACGAAAGGTAAAAAAGAATACGATTACTAGCGGCTTAAAACAGACCATAACCGGTTGCAGGAGTGGCCCGGTTGTATCTTTGGGCGTACCCATTAGCCGGGTGCTTTTCGCGTATGGAAACGATTGTGCCTGTTCATCCGGGGTTGCCATTGGTGGGTAATACGCTGGCCGTTGCCCGCGACCCGCTGGGTATGTTCACCCGACTGCACCGGCAGTATGGCCGGGTGGTGCGCATTAACATTGGCGGACGAAATCAGTACATGGTCTTCCAGCCCGAAGATGTGAAATACGTCTTGCAGGAAAACCACCGCAACTACGGCCGGTCGCCCGCGTTTCGGGTGCTGAAACGGTTTTTGGGCGAAGGGCTGCTTACCAGCGACGGCGATTTCTGGCGGCATCAGCGGCGGCTGGCCCAACCGGCTTTTCACCGTCAAAAAATTACCCTGCTGGCCAGTACCATGGTGCAGGAGTCGGCAGCGTGGGTGGCCGAACTGGGGCAAAGCGACCTCTCCGGCCCCATCAACATCTCGCAGGCCCTGATGGACGTAACCATGCGCATCGTGTGCAAAACACTGTTCAGCACCGACGCCAGCCACCGCCTCAACGGCCTGTCGCATTCGCTGGAAACGCTCAACGTGCTGGCTAATAAATCGCTGTTGTCGCCCATAAAGTGGCCTACGTCCTGGCCCACACCCAACAACAGGCGATATGCCAAAGCCCGGAAGCAGGTCGACGATCTGATCTATGGATTCATTGCCAGCCGCAAACAAACCGGTACCCGCCACGACGACCTGCTCGACATGCTGCTGTATGCTGAAGACGAAGAGGCAGGTGACTCGCCAAACCGGCGCATGCCCGAACAGCAACTCCGCGATGAGTGCGTAACCCTGTTCACGGCGGGCCACGAAACCACCGCCGTGTCTATGGCCTGGACGCTGTACCTGCTGGCCCATAACCCGGCTAGTCTGGAACGCCTGCAAGCCGAAGTGGCGGGTGTGTTGGGCACCGTAAAGACCGAAGAGGGTGCGCTGCCACCTGTAGAGGCATTTCGGGCTATGCCCTACACTTTGCAGGTGGTGCAGGAGTCGATGCGGCTGTATCCGCCTGCCTGGGCTATGAGCCGCATGGCCCTCGCCGACGACCATATTGGACCCTACCGCATTCCGAAGGGCGATACGGTGGTGGTGAGTCCCTACCTGCTTCACCACGACCCCACCAACTGGCCCGACCCGGAACGCTTTGATCCCGACCGGTTTGCGCCCGGCGCCGATGCCGGTCGCCCAGCCTATGCCTATCTGCCTTTCGGCGGTGGACCAAGATTATGCATCGGCAATCAGTTTGCCCTGATGGAAATGCAGATTTTGCTGGCCCTATTGGTGCAATCGTTTGATATACACCTGGTCGACAAAAAGCCTGTTCGGCCTCAGCCGCTGATCACGCTCCGCCCCAGCCGCCCTATACGATTACAACTCACGGCCCGACCTACCGCGCCGTAATGAGCAGGCCAAGCCCCACCACGTAGCACAGCAGCATCAGGTTCAGCAGGGTCAACACGCGGGTGGGGGCGTTTTTGAATTCGCGCCAGACGTAGATGCCCCAGAGCGCGGCTACCACCGTGGCACCCTGCCCCAGCCCATAGCTGATGGCGGGTCCGGCTTTGTCAGACGCCAGAATGCTGAACGACATACCTAGACACCAGATCATGCCCCCCAAAATGCCCGTCAGGTGATCGCGCCCGCTACCGAGGAAATAATCGGCGTAACTGACCGGCGTGCCCACAAACGGGCGGAACATGAGCAGCGTATTGAAGACGATATTGCTGAGCAGAATACCCACCGCGAAAAAGACCACGGCGGTGTAGGGGCTGAGCTTACCCGGTTCGGGCTGCTCAAAATTCGGGAACATCGACTGGGCCACGTATTTGTAGAAAAGGCCCATCAGACAGCCCGCCACAATAGCCAGCAGCAGCCCTTTGGTAGACGTACCCGACGTGCCCGAAGCCGTTTGCCGATACGCGTAGGCGTTGAGCAAAATGGCCACCACAATCAGGCCCATGCCACCAAACAATAGCCCGGCGTTGCCTACGGGTGCCGAGAAGTAATTGACCACTACGCCAATGACCAGCGCCAGGCCAATGCCCACCGGAAACGCCACCGCCATGCCCGCAATGGCCATGGCCGCCACCAGAAGGATGTTGGCCGCGTTGAATAGCACCCCGCCCCAAATGGCCAGCCCGATATTCCCCGAACTGGCCTGCCCAACATCAGCCATAAACGACCGGCCCCCTGTGCCAAGGCTACCCAGCGTCAGGGCCGACAGCAAGGCCAACAGCACAATGCCGAGCACATAGTCCCAATAAAACAGCTCGAACCGCCAGCTGCCGGCGGCCATTTTTTGGGTATTGGCCCACGACCCCCAGCAGAGCATGGTGATGACACAGAAGAGGACGGCCAGGCCGTAGGTTTGAATGATGAACATAGAGGAAGGGGGTCTAATATTGTACCGATACGGGTTTGTCGTCGAACACCACGAGGTAGCTCAGGTTTACGCTGGCGGTTTCTACGGGGTTTTGCAGCACCACGCGGAGTTGATGTTTACCGCGGGGCAGCTGGTATTTCCAGGCCAGGTTAAACCGGCGTGTTTTGTCGGCGGTGGGCCAGAGAATGGTTTCTGCTTTCTGACCGTCGATATACAGATCGGCGCGGAAATCATGGTCAGCGTCTTTACTTGTTTTGCGGTTGGCAGAGCCGTTCAGGACAAAGCCAATTCCCTCGAAATCAAGCGTCAACTCGTTGGTCAGTGCTTTGTTGATGGTCCGCTTGTCAACGGGAAAATGCCCCACAAAACCCTGCTCCAGGGCCACCGGCGAGGGTGTTTGCTGCACAATCGTTACCTGATCGCCCACGACTTTGCCGCCATAGCGTTCCACCACCTGCAGCGCGTGTTTCATGCCCAGCGCGTAGACGTCGTTGAGCGACATAGTGGTGTATTTGAAGTCGAGGTCTTCGGCTTCGGCCAACCCCATTTTCCACCGGGCCGGGATCTTGCTATACCCCAGCATCGTGCCCAGAATACCCCCCGCCGACGCCGGATTGCAGTCTGAATCCTGCCCGCAGCGGGTAGCTATTTCCAGCGTTCGGGTGTAGTCACCGTTGCCGTAGAGCAGGCCCATAACCACGTAGGCGGCGTTGAGCGACGCGTCGATGTTGAACGTGCTGAAGATACCCTCCGGACAGGATTTGTCGTCGGCCCATTTCTTCTGAATCTCCAGCCAGGCCTGTTTCCAGTCGGCAGGGTATTGCCTGTGCCAGCGGATCACGTCGGCGATGCATTTGTAGAAGTTGGCCTCCTTCGGAATGGTTTTCAGCCCCTCGGTCACGATGTAGTTGACGTCGTTGGATACAAAGGCCAGCGAGTACATGGCACCCATGTAGACCCCGCCGTAGTAGCCATCGCCGTAGTTCATGATGTGGCCGATTTTGTCGGAAATCCGCGAGGCAGTGTTGGGCATACCCGGCGACATCAGACCCGCAAAGTCGGCTTCGATCTGGTAGTCAATGGCGTCGGCCTGGGGGTTGTTGAGCCAATGACCCGACTGCGGCGGCATGATACCGTGCAGGATGTTATAACGGCCTATCTGATTGGCATGCCAGAGCATATAATCGGCGTTGGCGTAGGCTTTGGCGTGGGCCGCCGCCGGAGCGTCGAGGCCTTCTTTTTCAAACACATCGACAAACGTGAGGTCCATGTAAATGTCGTCGTACAGACCAGGTATATCGATCATGGTTTTTTTGATGTAGCCATCATACCACGGAATCGGCTGGTAATCATTGATCATAGTGCCCTGAAAGCGAAATTCGGTTGGGCCGCCGAAGGTGCAGCCAATGACCTGACCGGCCCAGCCACCGTTGATTTTGTCCTGAAGCATAGCTTTGCTGAGTACAACGGTTTTGGCTAGCTGGGGGGTGGGACCAAAAGCAGTCAGGGCCAGTAAACTGAGGACTAGAAGGAGGGTTTTCATGGTATAAATGGTTTACTGTTCTGCCGTGAGTAGGGGAAGGGAGTCTACCTGCCGCCGGTGGGGCATGGAGGCTTGCGCGCCCATTTGCGTAACGGCAATGGAAGCAGCTTTGCAGGCGAAAGCCACGGCGTCGGGCAGGGGCTGGTTTTCGGCCAGGGCCACGGCCAGCGCACCGTTGAAACAATCGCCCGCCGCGGTAGTATCTACGGCGGTAACGGGGGGCGCGGCTACCATGCCCGCCCCGTCGGCGCTGGACAAATAGGCCCCGCGTGCCCCCAGGGTGATGACCACGTTGGGCACCCCAGCCCTGTGCAACCATTGGGCGGCTTCCCGGGCCGTGGCCTCGTCGATCACCCGGATGCCGGTAAGCAGTTCCGCTTCGGTTTCGTTGGGTGAAATCACGTGCAGAAAAGGCAGCACCGCCGGGTCGATGGGTTGGGCGGGGGCCGGGTTAAGCACTACCCGCATGCCGCGCTCGTGGCTCTGCCGAATGGCGTACTCGACCACGGCAAGGGGTGTTTCCAGTTGAATCAGGATCACCGTCGCCTCGTTTTCAGCCGATAACGCCGCTGCTACCTGCGCCTGACCCAATCGCGCGTTGGCCCCCGATGCCACCATGATGCTGTTTTCACCCCGGCTGTCGACCCCGATCAGGGCAACTCCCGACGGCTCGTCGGCATCGGTGGTGACAAAATCCGTACGGATACCCTCGCGCTCAAACTGCTGGCGGGCCTGCCTGCCGAACACATCGTTGCCCACATTGGCCACAAACGTAATTGGCCCGGCCAAAGGGGTTGACAGCCGGGCAGCGGCCACCGCCTGATTGGCCCCTTTGCCACCGGGATTCATTAGAAAGGTGCCGCCAATGACCGTCTCGCCCGGCGCGGGCAATTTGTCGGCTTTGATGACCATGTCGGTGTTGGAACTGCCAATCACACAAACCGAAGAAGCCATAACTAGTGCTGGTAAGAAGTTGTACAAACCTATGGAATAGTTGCACCCTGTAAAGCCTTTTTCCAAGCAGTATGGCTATTTCTAATGGGCTGTGATATACGCATATAATGATATTTCAAGGCAGCAAGGCCAGTTTTTAGCCATATCTTTAGCTATTGCTATCAGATTCATTATTGGGTATGACGTTAGATGTACTTCATCCGTTGGTTCATTCGCTGTCGAAGGCCGAAAAGCGGTACAGTCGGCTGGAACTGGGAAAAACAACGGGAGAAACGGGTTTCATGTACCTGTTCGATTGCCTGCTCAAGCACGAAACACCCGGCGAGGAACTGACCACGGCGTTGGCGCGTCGTTTTCCCGGTGCCACGCTCGAACCAGCCCGCAAACACCTCTACCGCATGCTGATGCAGGCATTGCGGCAATTTGAGCAGGACAAACGGATCGACGTGCGGCTGGGGCAACTTTTGCACGACAGTCAGCTACTGCACGACCGGGGGTTGGTGCAGGCTAGTCAGGCGGTGCTGACCAAAGTGCAACGGCTGGCCCTTCAGTACGAACGCAGCCCGTATGTGGTGCTGGCCGCAAGGCAGCAGATAGAACAATGGGTACGTGCTCAATTCGACGGTGTTGATGAGCCTATGCTGGCTGCCCAGCATGCGCTGATTCGGCAGGAGGCCGACCGCAGCCAAACGGCCTGGCAGCATGCGGCACTCTACGAAACGCTGCTGCACCGATACCGAGCCTTCGGGGTGGCAAGCCAACCGGCTGATACGCTGAGGCTCAACGATTTACTGTTGGAAGAATACCAGTTGCTGAACCGGCAGAAACAAACATCATTTGCCATGCGGCAACAGCATCTGCACTTCCAGTCGGCCTATTTGCGCATGATCGGCGACGGGGCGGGTAGCCTGCGGGTGTATCGGGAACTGGACGGGCTTTTCCAGGAAAATCCAACCCTTTGGGCCGAACAGCCGATGTATTACGTTCAGCTCATCGACGGTATTCTGTCTGATCTCCGCCTGCTGGAACGGTTCGACGAAATGCACTTCTACATTGACCGGCTGAACGGGCTGGTGGTTTCAGCGACCGGATTAAGTCAGGTTGTTCGCTACCAGGCACTTGTTCACTCGCTTCTGATGCACCTGGACCAGGGGCAACTGGCCGAGGCACAGGCACTGGTGCCGGATAGGTCGGCCACCGCCTTTCTGGATTTTGCCCGTGAACTAACTCAATTGCCCCTGCTTCTGCGAACCACCGTTCAACTGGCTCTCGTCCGGTTGGCCATGAGGCAGGGACAGCTAAGTGCCGCGCTACACCAGCTCAACCAGGTGCTTACCCTGCCCATGCGCTCACTGCCGGCGGGCCTGGCTACGCAAAGCCGCCTGTTGTACCTGCTGATTCAAGCCCGGCTGGGCAACGCCGACCACCTGGTGTATGCCCTGCGGTCGGCGCGGCGGGCCATGAAGTCGACGGGGGCCTTAGCCCGTGGTGAACAGTTTGTCCTGCAACTGGTGCAACACTGGCTCGACGGAAAACTGTCGACAAAAACGCTGACACAGCTAGACGAACTGGCCAACAGCCCGGCTCAGGATCAGCTGCTGCGCGATCTGGACATCAGGCACTGGATACGTGCCTTTGTCTAGTCGCAGCAGCCATAGGTACCGGCCCATGCCAACCCGACTGGCCGTCAGTTGGGTTTTTCAGTCGGTTTAACGTCCGCTGCTTTTGGCTTGAGTGTACCGCGGGCAATGGGTTCCGGTTTCGATTTGGGCGTAGCGTAACGCAGCAGCGTGGCCGTGGCAAACTCATCTTTGGGTGCTTTGGCAATCAGCAGCTGATAGGAGCGTGTGCCCACTACCAGGTTTGAATAGGTCATGTATTTGCCCGATTCGCGGGGTATATCCCAGTTGGCGCGTGGTTCTTTAGCCAGCAGCGTGGCGTCTTCGGCCGACAGCGCGGTATAGCTGGTATCGGGTACAAACTGCTTGCCGGTAAGCCCTTCCACAACGGAGACAACCGCTGGCGGCGTGGTGCTGGCGGGCTTATTCTGGCTCAGAACAGGCAGCGCCATTAAGGTCAGGAGCAGAAAATGAATTCCGGTTTTCATAGTTTTTTCAAGACGTTGGTACGTAATAAAAGCTATGAACCCGCGCTTTTGTTCCTGGAGCAGTAGGGTTGACAGGAGTGCGTCGCTGACGGATGTAGCCACGCGGAAGTAATATCTATTGCTGCTAATACACGGTTTTTTTTAACCTAAACACCACTAATTTATCGCCTCCTCTGCTTATTTCTTTGTCGAACTTAAACCCAAGTTTCGCCAATAATTTCATTGAATTTACATTGTCTGGTACCGTAGTAGCCAGCAGGGGCTGTTGCCCAAGTTGAAGCAAAACGGCACGGGTGGCCTCGTAGGCGTAGCCAAGGCCCATGTATGCGGGAAGAAAAGCGAAACCAATATCGTGATGATCCAGATAATCGCGCTTCACATAAGAGATAATCCCTATGGGCAAATTGCTCTCGTTGTTAAACACAACCGAATAATGCCGGGTGGGTGAATTAATAATATCCTGACAGAAGTTGCGTGCGTCTTCAGAGGAATAAACATGCCGATTACCAACAAAATCGAGCCAGCCTTTTGTATTCACCAACTCACGCATAAACTCGCTGTCGTCGACGGTCAGCGGAGCAATAAAAAGCCGGGCGGTCTGAACGAATGGGAGCATAGCAACAGGATCAATAACCCGTCAGGGCCAGGTCAGCCGTGTCGATGATGTCCACGCGCTTACCCATTTTTTTCTGGATGATTTTGAAGTGATGCTCATCGTCAGGCGTGATGAGCGAGATGGCTTCGCCAGAGGCAGCCGCGCGGCCTGTGCGGCCAATACGGTGCACATAATCTTTGGGCGAACGGGGCAGCTCAAAATTGATCACGTGGGGCAGAAACTGAATGTCGATGCCCCGCGAAATGAGGTCAGTAGCTACCATCACGGTGAGCTTGCCCGCTTTGAATTTGTTCAGCGTTTCGGTGCGGGCCGCCTGCGATTTGTCGCCGTGCATAGCCGCTGCCTGAATGCCGTTTTTCACTAGCTTAGCCACCACATTATCGGCGGTGCGGGTGGAGGAAACGAAAACAAGTACCTGTTTCAGCTTACCGGTTTTAATCAGGTAGCGTAGCAGAACACCCTTGCGCTCGAGCGTGGTACGATAGGCCGTTTGCTTAATCTGCTCAATATCAAGCGGTTCTTCAGGCACCTCGATAGACAGCGGGTCGCGGAGGGCGTTGTTGCCCATCGCCTTTACGCCGTCGCCGAGGGTGGCCGAAAACAGGATCGTTTGCCTCACGGTGGGTAGCAACTCGAACACCTGTTTCATCTCGTCGGCGAAACCCAGGTCGAGGATTTTGTCGGCTTCATCAAGCACCAGTATGCTCACCGACGACAGTTTAAGGGCTTTTTGCGCCACCAGGTCCAGCAACCGACCGGGGGTGGCTACGAGTACGTCGGCCCCGCGCACGGCGGCGAGTTGCGGGGCAATGGGCACCCCACCGAAGACGGCCACCGTTTTCACGCCGCGCATGACAAAGTCGCCAAACGTCTGGAACACCTCGGCCACCTGCGCCGCCAGTTCCCGCGTGGGCACCACCACCAGCACGCGTACAGGCTGCTTTTTGGTGACGGTAAATTCCTGCAGCTTTTCGAGAATAGGCAAAACAAAACTCGCCGTTTTGCCCGACCCCGTCCGGGCAATGCCCAGCACGTCGCGCCCCGCCAGAATAGGCGGAATGGCCTGATCCTGAATGGGGTATGGGTCGGCGTAGCCTTGTTGAGCAACGCCTCGTTGCAGCGATTCGGACAAGCCGAGGGTGGAAAAGGACATTCTTTATTTACTTTTTTCCGCTACGCTTAATCGGCCGGCCGTACTTGCGCATTTTCTCGGCGGCGTAGTCGCGGCGGACGTTGACTTTCTGGTTTTTGGCCGACTTTTCGTGAAACGCCGGGCCGACATCATCGCGCTTTACCGTCTTCACCTGAATCGTTTTCATGTCGATCTGGGGTTGTTCGGCAAACGTTAACTCGCTCGAAATGGCCAGATCGTCGGGCAGCGGCAGCATCGGGATGGCGTAGTTCATCAGCGCCTCGATGGCTGCCTGCTTTTCTTTTTCCGCTTCGGTAATAAACGCGATAGCTACCCCCGGCCGGTCGGCGCGGCCCGTGCGACCAATGCGGTGGATGTAGTTTTCGGGTACTTCAGGCAGATCAAAATTAAAGACGTGCGACACCTCAGCGATGTCTAATCCCCTGGCAATGATGTCGGTAGCGATCAGCACGCGGATGGTACCCGCCTGAAATTCGTTGACGGCGGCAAAACGGGCGTTCTGTGCTTTGTTGGAGTGAATGACCCCCACCTGACCAGGCAACTGCGTGTCCATTTCCTCCACCAGTTCGTCGGCAAGGTGTTTGGTAGCCACAAACACCAGCACCTTGTTCATGTCGGGGTGAGTGCGGAGCAGCAGGCTGAGCAGGTTTACTTTCGTGTAAAAATTCGGCACCGCATAGGCCGACTGCCGGATGTTGGTCAGCGGCGTGCCCACGGGGGCGGCCTCTACCCGGACCGGCGCGTTGAAGTAGGTGTTCATCAGGGCCTCCACCTCGTCGGTGAGGGTAGCCGAGAACAGCAGGTTCTGCCGTTTGGGGGGCAGCAGATCCAGGATCACCTTCAGTTGCGCCCGGAACCCCAGGTTCAGCATCTCGTCGACTTCGTCAATGACAAGCCGCTTCAAGGCTTTCATCTTCACCGCCCCCGCCGACAGCAGATCGACCAGACGGCCCGGCGTAGCTACGAGCACGTCGGCCCCGGCATGGACAGCCGCCTGCTGCGGTTTCAGGTTCACGCCGCCATACACGCCCACCGTCACGATGTTCATGTAGGTGGTCAATTCCTGCACGGCTTCGACCACCTGCACTACCAGTTCGCGGGTGGGTACCAGAATGAGCAGTTGCGGGGTTTTGTCTTTGGTAAACTGGTACTGCCGCAGGCAGGGCAGGAGGTAGGCAAAGGTTTTGCCCGTACCCGTCTGCGCAATACCGCAGACGTCGCGTCCCGACATCACCACCGAATACACCTTTTCCTGAATCACGGTGGGGGTTTCGTACCCTTTGTCGGTAAGGGCATTCAGCAGTGGCTTGGTCAGATTCAGTTCGGCAAACGTCATAATGGTATTGGTTGTATGGGGCAAAGGTACGGCAATGTAGCACAGGCTTCAGCCTGTATCTTGTCTGTACAGTGCCCGATTGCAAATCGGGCACTGCACCGCCGTACCTTTGCTCACATGAATACAACCCCATCGCCGGAAGCCGTTCTGGCTAATCTTGGCATTGCTACCCTAAACAAAATGCAACTGGCTGCCCAACAGGCCATCACACCCGGCACCGACACGTTTCTGGTGTCGCCCACGGGGTCGGGGAAGACGGTTGGATTTCTGTTGCCGGTGCTGAAACTGCTTGATGCTCAATCCTCTATGGTGCAGTGCCTGATCCTGTCGCCTTCACGGGAGTTGGCCCTGCAGATTGAGCAGGTGTGGAAAAAGATGGCGACGGGCTACAAGGTCAATGTGTGCTACGGCGGGCACGACATGGTTACCGAGATCAAGAACCTGAGCAACCCGCCTGCCCTGCTCATTGGCACCCCCGGCCGCATTGCCGACCATATCGACCGCAAAACATTTTCGCTGGAAGGTATCCATACCCTTGTACTCGACGAGTTCGACAAGTCGCTGACGCTGGGGTTTCAGGACGAAATGGCGTTTATTATTCAGGGGCTGACCAACCTCCGGCAGCGGGTGCTGGTGTCGGCCACGTCGGGTATTAGTATACCCGATTTTGTAGGACTGAACCGCCCCGCCAAGCTCACCTTCCGGCCCGATGAGGACGCCGAACCGGCCCTGACGGTTAAACTGGTGAAGGCCGGACAGGACAAGTTCGACACACTGTTTCGCCTACTGGGTACGCTCGACTCTGAACCCGCCATCATTTTCTGCAACCTCCGCGACACCACCGACCAAATCCGCGACACGCTCACCGACCGGGGCATCCGCACGATGGTATACCACGGCGGGCTGGAACAGGACGACCGAGAGCGGGCACTGCTCCAGTTTCGCAATGGCAGCGTGCGCTATCTGGTTACTACTGATCTGGCTGCCAGAGGGTTGGATATTCCCAATATGAAATACGTGGTACATTTTCAGTTGCCGCAGCACCCCCACGAGTTCACGCACCGCAACGGCCGCACCGCCCGAATGGAAACCACCGGCACGGCATTCGTGATTATGACATCCGACGAACCGCGCCCGTTTTTCCTGCCCGAAAACCTGGACGAGGTGACACTGCCGGCCAAAACAACCCTGCCAAAACCGCCCGATTTCGTGACGGTCTACATCAGCGGGGGCAAGAAAAACAAGCTCAACAAAGTGGATATCGTGGGTTTTTTCGCCCAGAAAGGGCAGCTCGCCAAAGAAGACCTCGGCCGCATCGACGTGCAGGATTTCATTTCCTTCGCCGCCGTCCGCGCCACCAAAGTGGATAGCCTGCTCAACCGGATTCAGCACGAGAAAATGAAGGGCAAGAAGTACAAGATCGAAGTGGCGCGGTGATGGGGATTAGGGGTTGGTTAAGAGGTAGGTTACTTTCCTGCTAGGATCTACCTCACCCCCGGCCCCTCTCCTGAAACCAGGAGAGGGGAGACGAGTTAGGAAACTTTGCAACTCAAGGTAGACCCTATAATCAGCTGTGTTATGGTAAGTCTCCCCTCTCCTGGTTTCAGGAGAGGGGTCGGGGGTGAGGTAGATCCTAGCAGGAAAGTAACCTACCCTCTTAACCAACCCCTAATCCCCCTCACCGCCAATGCTCCCAAACTACCTTCGCTAGGTTGGCGATGACGGCCTCGCGGGTGGGGGTGTCGGCTTTTGAGTCGGACACGAAGACGGCGATGGCGAGGTGGTGGCCGTTGGGGAGGGTGATCAGGCCTACGTCGTTGGTGGCGGCGGTGAGGTTAGCCAGGGTGCCGGAAGAGCCCGTTTTATGCGCCACGACCGTAGCCGGTGGCAACAGACCTTTAAGGCGGTTGGGGCCGGTGGGCGTTTCGGTCATGAGGCGCAGGAGAAACGCCCGGCTGGCAGGCGAGAGACCCCGCCCCTGTTGCAATGCTTTCAGGAGTGATACCATATCCGTGGGTGTGGCCCAGTTGGCGTATTGCACGGCGTTGTCCTGACCAAGCTCTTTTTCAGTATTCATCACCCGAATATTCCTGATAGCTAGACTTTTCAGGTAAGCCATCACCGCCATTGGTCCGCCAGCCAGATGCATGAGCACGTCGGAGGCCGATCCGTCGCTTTGCGAAACAGCATACCGCAGCAGGTCGCCAATGCGGATGTCGCTACCGTTGGGCAGGCTATCGCGGAGCGGGCTGTGCTGCTGACGGCCAACGTACTCGCTTTTGTCGACATGACAAAGTTGGTCGAGCGTTACTTTTCCCTGATCAACCTGGTGCAGCACGGCCATCCCGATGGGGAATTTGTAGACGCTCTGCATCGGAAACCGCTCGTCGCCGCGTATAGACACTGACTCGCCTGTTTCGAGCACCGTCGCTGCCATACCCACCCGGCCTTGCGCTAGTTGCGTATATTGGTCAAGTTGCTGGCGAAGGTTCTGGAGTGATTTCGTTTTGGCCGATGGGGCAGCCGTATGCTGAGCAGCCGACCAAACGGGAAGCAACAGCAGGACTATAAAGAGACGTGATTTAAGCATGGCTACCCAAGATACCAGTATTTCCCAATTCCCGGCACCTTTCCCTGACGTCGTACCAACCTCTATCTCTATTACTTTATGAAAGTCATCCTACCCATATTCCTGGCCTTTGTTGGCCTTTCCACCGTCGCCCCGGCCCAGTCGACGAAAACCGACATGGCCCCCCGCGTTCAGATTGCCAACGGCATTCTGGAAGGCGTAGCCGAAACCGGCGGCCTGCGTGCCTTCAAAGGCATTCCATTTGCCGCCCCGCCCGTTGGCGACCTGCGCTGGCGCGAACCCCAGCCCGCAAAAAACTGGTCGGGCGTGCGCAAAGCCGATCATTTTGGCCCTCGCGCCATGCAGCGGGCCATTTTCGGCGACATGAATTTCCGGTCCGACGGCGTAAAGGAAGATTGCCTGTACCTCAACGTCTGGACACCCGCCAAATCGCCCGCCGACAAGCTTCCCGTGCTGGTGTATTTCTACGGCGGTGGCTACATGGCGGGCGACGGTTCGGAGCCGCGCTACGACGGCGAGGCTATGGCCCGGCAGGGTATTGTGACCCTCACGGTCAACTACCGGCTGGGCGTATTCGGGTTTATGGCCCACCCCGAACTGACCAAAGAATCGCCGAACCACGCCTCGGGCAACTACGGTTTGCTGGATCAACAGGCTGCCCTGGCGTGGGTGCAAAAAAACATTGCGGCCTTTGGCGGTGATCCCAAGCGGGTGACCATCGCAGGCGAATCGGCGGGGTCAACGTCGGTAAGCGCGCAGATGGCTTCGCCGTTGTCGAAAAACCTCATCGCCGGCGCCATTGGCGAAAGCGGCTCATTGCTGGGTACGTTAACGCCCGTTACCCTGGCCGATGCCGAAGCCATTGGCGTAAAATTTGGCGAAAGCATTGGCGCACCCACGCTGGCGGCTCTGCGGGCTATGCCGGGTGATCAACTCCTGGAGACGACGGCAAAACCCGGTACGCCCCGTTTCAGTCCCTGCGTTGATGGGTACTTCTTTCCCAAGCCGGTAGTTGCTATTTTCATGGCGGGTGAACAGGCGCACGTGCCGCTGCTGGCGGGCTGGAACTCGGAAGAGTCAGGCTACAAAGCCATTCTGGGCAACGACGCCCCCACGGTGGCTAACTACACCAAAGCGGTCCAAAAACTCTACGGCGACCGGTCTACAGAAATCCTGAAACTCTATGCTCCCGCCACCGACGCCGACGTAGAGCAGGTAGCTACTGACCTGGCCGGTGATCGGTTTATTGGCTTCAGCACCTGGAAATGGACCGACCTCCACAGCCAGACCGGTGGCAAACCGGTGTATCGCTATTTCTACGCCCGTCCGCGTCCGGCTATGGTACCCGAAATGGGTAACGCTACGGCGGGCCTTGCGGGTGGTGTTGTGAAAAACGCAGACCCCTCGGCCCCAAAGCAGGCGCCACCGAAAGGCGCCGTACACTCGGCCGAGATTGAGTACGCTATGGGTAATCTGGGATCGAACAAAGTATATGCCTGGACACCCGACGACCAGAAAGTGTCGCAGACGATGATGGCATATTTTGCCAATTTCATCAAGACAGGCAACCCCAATAAAGCCGGTATGCCCCGCTGGGAGGCCATAACACCGGGTAAGCCCGCCCCCGTCATGCGCATCGACGTGAACACGCAGGCCCAGCAGGAGGCCCACCGGGACCGTTACCTCTTTCTGGACCAAGTAAAATAAGTTTAATGTCCAAAGTCTAAGGTCTAAAGTTGGTTGCACTCGCGTAGGGTTATAGGACAGCCAATAACCATTGAGAAATTTCTACGCGAGTGCAACCAACCTTGAACCTTAGACCTTAAACTTCAAACTCATTTTACATTTATGATTGCAGCAAAAAGTTACGCCGCACAGACGGCGACGAGTGATTTGGCACCCTGGGATTTTGACCGCCGCGAAGTAGGCCCCCACGATGTTCAGTTCGATATTATGTATTGTGGCGTATGCCATTCCGACCTCCACCAGATCAAGAACGACTGGTTTCCGGGTATTTTTCCGATGGTGCCGGGCCACGAAATTGTGGGCAAGGTGGTAGCCGTGGGCGAACACGTGACCAAATTCAAGGTAGGTGATCTGGCTGGAACTGGCTGCATGGTCGACTCGTGCCGCACCTGCGAAAACTGCCAGGATGGGCTTGAGCAGTATTGCTTGAAAGGTAACGTAGGCACCTACAACAGCTACGAACGCGACGGTAAAACCCCCACCTACGGCGGCTATTCCAACACCATTGTGGTCAACGAAGATTTCGTGCTGCACATCTCCGATAAACTGTCGCTACCCGCTGTGGCACCGTTGCTGTGCGCGGGTATCACCACCTATTCGCCCCTGCGGCACTGGAACGTGGGGCCGGGCCATAAACTGGCGGTGCTGGGGCTGGGCGGACTGGGCCACATGGCGGTTAAATTCGGGGTGGCGTTTGGTGCCGAAGTAACGGTGCTGAGCACATCGCCCGCCAAGGAAGCAGATGCCAAAAAGCTGGGTGCGCACAAATTCGTCGTCACGACTGATAAAGAGCAGGTACGGGCCGTGAAAGGGTCGTTCGATTTCATCATCGACACGGTTTCGGCGCAACACGATTTTCGCTTCTACCTCTCACTGCTGCGCCGCGACGGCGTGCATATCGTGGTGGGTTTGCCCTCCGAGGCGATTCAATTTCCGGCCTTCGGGGTGGTCAACGGGCGCAAGAGTATTGCTGGCTCCAGCATTGGCGGTATCGCCGAAACGCAGGAAATGCTGGACTACTGCGCCGAACATAACATCGTCTCCGACATCGAACTCATCGACATCAAAGACATCACGGCATCCTACGACCGCATGCTCCGCGGCGATGTGCGCTACCGATTCGTGATCGACATGGCAACGTTGTAAAGGAAGTTTACTGTTGCTACGCGCTGGTGTGGGCTGACGCGTGGCCCTTCGACAGGCTCAGGGTGACAACGATCTTGAATCAGCTCAAGAAACTGAATCCATTTCCCTGTCACCCTGAGCCTGTCGAAGGGCCACGCGTCAGCCCACACCAGCGCGTAGCAACAGAAGACTCCCTATTTAAACGCGTTGATCAACTGCGTGGCAGCCAGGGTTTGGGCTTGCTGGGCTTCGGGGAGGATAGCGTACATACCGAAGAACTCGTGCGTGATACCGGTATAGAGTTGGTAGGTGACCGTTACGCCCTGTGCCCGCATCACGTCGCGGAGTTGCATGCCCTCGGTTTGCAGCGGGTCAATCTCGGCGGCAATGATAGTAGTATTGGGTAATCCCTTCAGATTCGCCACATCGACCAGCGAGATCAGGGGGCTGTCGCCGTCGGCAGGAGAATTGAAATAGTTGTTGGTGAAGTAGACAATGGCTGCTTTGTTCAGCGGTTTGGCGTTGGCGTACTGCTGATACGAAGCCGTATTCAGGTCGTTATTCGCCACGGGAAACACCGCCAGGATGTGCACGGGCAGGGCCACACCCCGGTCGCGGGCCAGCATACTGGTTGTAATCGCCATGTTACCTCCCGCGCTTTCGCCACCTACAGCCACTTTGTTGGCATCACCGCCAATCTGTGACGCGTTGTTTTTCACCCACTTGTAAGCCGCAAAGGCATCTTCGTGCGCAATAGGAAACTTGTTTTCGGGTGAGAGCCGGTAATCCACCGACACCACTACCGCACCCGTCGACTGCGCCAGGGCCAGCGTTGAATACTCATACACTTCCGGGCTGCCAATAACCCAGCCGCCGCCGTGGTAATACACCAACACCGGTTTTATGGCCGGGCCTGTGTTCGGGGTGTAGATTTTCACCCGAATAGGTACGTTGTTGTATCCCGGAATCTGGCGTTCGCTGATGGTCACGTTGGCCGTGGGGCGGGGTACGTTGTTCTTGTCGAGCAGTGAATTAACGGCATCTTTAAACGTAGGCTGCTGCCGGGCCTGCTGTGGCGTAAGCTGGTCGATGGGCGTGGGGGCCAGCCGACCCAACTCTTCAATAACAGCCAGCATCTGCGGGGTGATGGTTGGGCCCCAGTCTGGCTTTGGATTGTTCGACTGGATAATTCGCTGACCGGGCAGGTCGCGTTCCTCGCAGGAGGTGACCACCAGGGCAACTGCCAGGGTAGTTATTGTGGCCAGAAAGGAAACAGTAGTACGCAGGTTTCTCATAACAATTGATTGGTTTTGTTTTAACCAAACGCCCCTGCCAGGTTTAGGGTGAGGCGGACCTACTAAATGGTCCACTTGATAGAGCTATTTTATAGACTAATGCCTCGAAAAGTCTGCTGACATAGGGCTGTCACCACCCGCCGCGACCTTTGGTGCTCAACCAAACCGAACAATTATGAACATCATCGAATCGCTTGCCGCAGAAATGGATATGGAAAGCAACACCACCCGCAAGATGCTCAGCCGTATTCCCGACGATAAGCTCGACTGGCAACCGCATCCGAAAAGTATGCCCATGCGCGCCCTGGCGGTCCATATTGCCGAACTGCCTTCCTGGGTGTCAATGGCGCTACACGCCGATGGCCTCGATTTCGCCACGCTGGATTTCACGCCCACTCCCGTTGCCAGCACAGCGGATGTCATAGCCATTTTCGAGAAATCGCTTGCCGAAGGCAAAGCTGCCCTCAGCACCGCCACCGAAGCCGACCTGGAACCCACCTGGATCCTACGCAATGGCGACACTATCATCAGCACCGACACTAAAGGGGAGGTGATCCGCATGGCCTATTCGCAGACGGTGCATCACCGGGCGCAACTGGGCGTCTATCTCCGCCTGCTCGATATTCCCATCCCCGGCAGCTACGGCCCCAGCGCCGATGAGCCCTGGTCTTAGCAGTCTGTATATCCCCGCGTTGGCTGGCGCATTAGTGTGGCTTCGCGCTGGTGTGGCTTCGCGCTCTAGGCCCTTCGACAAGCTCAGGGTGACAACGACCTTGAATCAACTTAGGGTGCTTTTCCAGTAGCCCGTCACCCTGAGCTTGTCGAAGGGCCTAGAGCGCGAAGCCACACCAGCGCGAAGCCTCACTAATGCGCCAGCCAACGCGGGGCTACTACCTCCGCATCAACCCTAATAAAAAAATGACTGTCCAGCCAATGGTGCGTAGCCAGTTGGTATCGACCAGGCGGGCGAGGGTAGCAGCAGACGCATCGCCAGCACCGATGGCATTGTGGATGGGCACGGATACAAAGGCCGTAGCGGCCCACATCAGCCCGACCAGCATAGCCGACAACAGGGTAGGCCACGAAAAACGCTGCCACAGATCGATGCCCACCAGCCCCACCTGCGCCAGCATAAGCGGACCCACAATCAGCGTGATCATGTTGCTGTATTGAGGATGCCAGATGGCCAGTTCGGCGGGACTGTAATACCGAAAGCTGGGGTAAATGATAAGCTGCACGAGCCAGATCAGCACCACCAGGCCAAAATCGACGGCTATGCGGGCCATGTGCATAAGCAATTAGCGGTTATTAGTCCTGCTGTTCAGCCCCGTATTTTGCTTCGCGAATGGCCTGCCACTCGCGGGCGGTGCCGCCTTTATTGAAGTGGTCTTCTTCGTCCTGCATTTCCTGGTCCCAGCTAAACTGCACGGTATATTTTCCCTGCGCCGACAGGTCTAGCTGCAATACGTTGGCGCGGGGTTGGCCCTGCATTTTGCGAAGCTCATAAAGGGCTACAACGGCCTCGGCTACGTCTTCGTGGAAATCCGTCGAAAGCGGTTTTTCGTCGCCGTCGGGAGTCAGGTAAAGACCATCAAACTCCACATCCTGCCCGTTGTCGAGGTAACGGCCATTCAGGCGGCAGATGGTCCAGGGGCTGGTGAGGTTGTCGGTAACGGCCGCAATAAGCTGGTCGTAAAGCTCGGTTTGAGTCATAAGTGACTAGTGCAACGGCGCTATTGTTTTTTCAGTTTCGCCAGCGCCTGTTCGATATAGGCTTTCGGCAGCCAGTTGGTGCCTATCATCACGCCTTCGATGCGGCGCGTCTGACGAATGTCGGTCAGGGGGTTGCCGCTCAGCAGCACCAGGTCCGACACATTACCGGTTTTGATGGTACCCGCATCTTTTTTGTTCAGGTAGGCCGCCACGTTGACCGTGCCTGCGCGCAGCGCCTCGTAGGGAGTGAGTCCGGCATCGACCATGTATTGCATTTCGTGGTGGATAGAAAATCCGGGGACGTTAAACACCTGCGGGGCATCTGACCCCAACAGCAGCCCCACACCATTGCGCTGGCAATCGCGAATCAGTTTCCGGCGCACCTGAATCAGTTGCTCTGCGTGCGCTTGGCTAAACTGCGGGTTGCTGAGGTACCCGTTTTTGGCATCTGTCCAGTTCTTGATTTCCTGCGGTTTCATGTACACCATTTCCGGTGCGCTGGTGTAGGCCTCGGCCCGTTGCGGCGACAGCCACCGCTCGGCCAGGGCCTGCGTGGGCACCACCCAGATAGACTTGTCGCGCAGGGCGCGCATGAGTTTGGGAATCAGCGTAGTATCGGCGCGGTAGGCAATCCAGGCCCCAAACAGGCCCGTTTCCTGCTCGGCCAGGGTGTCGCTGCGTGGTGTGATAGCTTCTACAAACCCGTCGAGATGGTCGATGGACGAATAACCGGCGTCGATGGCCCGCCACACACCGACGTTGAACGAAACGTGCCCCACAAACGGGATACCCACCTCGTGGGCCGTGCGGGCAATGGCCGGAAACGTGGCGTTGGTCAGGCCGGGGTGTAGTTTCAGGTAGTCATAACCGGCTGTTTTCTGCTCGCGTACCATCTCGGCACCTCGCTCCGCTGTCTTCACCGTTTGCCCATTGAACGACGGGCCTGTGGTGTAGAAATGAGGTCCCAGCACGGTGCCTGCGTTAACCAGCTGCCTGAGTTCAAGGTGCTTTGGGTGCCCCAGCATTCCGCGAATTGTGGTGATGCCGTTGGTCAGATACAGCATC
This sequence comes from Fibrella rubiginis, assembly GCF_017353185.1. Taxonomy (GTDB): domain Bacteria; phylum Bacteroidota; class Bacteroidia; order Cytophagales; family Spirosomataceae; genus Fibrella; species Fibrella rubiginis. The sequence goes on from NZ_JAFMYV010000009.1 coordinate 107,089, forward strand.
AGCCCGTCCTTCATCGGCTCCAGGTCGTCGATGGGCGGCACGTGCGCGTGCATTTCGGCCCAGCCGGGCAGCAGGTATTTTCCTTTACCGTCGACCACCTGCGCATCCCGGCCAAAGCGCACACTGCCCTCGCGGCCCATAGCCGTAATACGGCCGTTCTTAACAACAACAGTCTGGTTATCAAGGACTACGTTTTGGTCCATTGGCACCACGTTGACCGACCGGAACACAATCTCGCGTGACCCATTGCTGACCAACGCCTGCCCAAACGCCGCTGGGGTTAGGGCAACAAGCAACAGAAGTAGGAACGAGCGCATAGCTGAACGCTGTTTGGTTTGTTCAACGTAAGCGTTTCGCCGAATTCATTTACCCGTTGTCAGCCGGGTGGGCGTTCAGGCGGTTGGCTTATTCCTTGTCTTCTGGTTCGGCCACTGACCAAAGCCATACGGCAACTGCGTATCGTCGGGCCGCGTAAGCGACTGGTTTTGGGCTAGTTGACCAGCACGCTCGGGCCAGTTGGTGGCGTCGTGGATACGAAACCGTGGCCCGGCCGCGTCCAGAATGGCCCGGATTTGGTCGACGGAGGTGTTGGCCAACTGCCGAAAACTGCGGATACCCCCGGCCTGTAATAGCGTCGCTACCTCCGGGCCAATGCCATCGACGGTAATGAAATTGTCGACCATGTCTTTGTCCGGCTGGTCGGCCGATTGTTCTTCGAGCACGATAACCTCCACGTGGGTACCATCCTGCTTGTTGGTGATGTCGATGGTTTCGGCCCGCACGCCATCCAGGATATCAACGGTGTCGGCCAGTTCGGTAATGGTATTTTTCGGCCCAATAAAAATGTCGAGTGTGGTGTTTGGGTCAATGGTCGTCTGATCGAATGCATCGGCGACAGTGGGCGTAACAAGTGGCTGGGTCTTCATACGTGTGTTTCAGTGGAGTGGTTGCCCTGTCTGTACTAGTTGAGCCCGTATTCCGTTTAGCCAACTTATTGAATGGCATATAGTTGATAGCTACCTGTAGTTCAATGGTTGAGCCATACGCATTGAGCCTGGCGCTTTGAATGCCGACATGAAAAAGATTATTGCGGCGAATAAGGGATATATTCGCCGCATACTATGCGGCGAATAAACTGTTAAGCACAAAAGCCAGTCCCCGCTTAAGGGCTGGCTTTTGTGTACACTATTGTGGAGAACCTACCGTGGCCCGCGCGAACCGCGACCACCAAAGTTGCCCCCCTGCGACTGCTGTGGCTGGCCACCCTGACCGCGCTGTTCGTTGCCGCCGCGTTGCTCCTGCACATGTGGCTGTACGGGTGGCTGACTCTCTACCTGCCGCTCGAAACCACCACCGCGCTGGGGCTGAACCTGTGGCTGCGGACTGGCCTGAGCGGGGGCCTCCGGCTGCGTGTAGCCTCCACCCCGACGGCCACCCCAGCCGCCCTGTTGCTGCCTTTCCGCGGGTGGGCTGTAAGGCTGGTTTTGCTGTGGTGCCTGTTGCTGTACCTGGGGCTGAGGGGTGGGCGTAACCTCTATGGAACGTCCACCACCGCGTGACCCATAACCACGTTGCGGATACGAGGGTGTCACTTCTGGCGACGGCATACGTTGGGTTTCGCCCGAATATGTGCCACCGCTACCCCGCGAACCACCGCCCGGATAAGCATTTACGTCGCCCCTTGTGTTACCATTGGAATACGTACCGGCACCACCGCGGGCATTACCGCCCGGATAAGCACCTGCGTTGGGATACCCACGTGACTCGCCAGATCGGTCAGCACGGGGAATGTTGGGGTTGCTGTTGGCATCGTAACGGCCATCACCCCGGCTGTTGCGCCCTTCGTTGGGTCGGTAAATACCCACCACATCGCCCCGCACTTCGTCGCGGCCCGGCCGACCAGCGTTTTCAACCCGATATACCGGCACCGAACGGCGTGTTACCTGCTCAATCTCCTCGCGGCGCGGGCCGTAGGCATACTCACGGTTGTTTACCCGATATATGTTGTTGATGATGGTGGTGCTCTGGTACACGTTATACACCCGCTGGCGGGGTACGCAGTAGCTATAGAGCCGTGGGCTGGTGATGTAGGCCTGCGGCACGAACGTCCAGTACGGAGCCGGAATAGTAATGTTGACATTCACGTTCAGACCCGGTCCCAGCGGTGCCCAGCCGTAGTAGCCACCACCCGACCGCCACGATACCCAGGCTGGCCCCCAGTCGTTGCCCGGCACCCAGGCCCAGCCCCGGTATCGGTCCTGATACCAGCGGCCATAGTGAAACGGTGCCCAGCCCCAGGGGTAATCAGATACCCAGGTGTTGCCATATTCGGTTACAACCCAGTGCCCATTGCTGGCATAGGGCTGGAAATCGGGTCCGGCGTTGGGGATCCAGACGGTGCCGTATTCGGGCGTCTGCACCCATTGGCCGTAGGGCGACAGGTTAGCGTAGAAGTCAGGCTGACCGTACCCTTGCTGACCGTATGGTTGTTGGCCATAACCCGGTTGATCGTATCCGTACTGTGGGTTGCTATAGCCCGGCTGCTGACTGGGATAGCTTGGTTGCTGCTGTGGGTAGTTGTAGCCACCGTATCCGCCCTGCGCACATGACGCGAGGGTACCGCCCAAACCCAGGACCAGCCCCGCCGCCACTATCTTGATGCCTATTGCTCCGTTCATTACCGTATCCATTATCAAATTGATACAGCTTTGACAAAACAGCGCAGCGAAGGTTTAGTGCCGTTTATGAGAAGCGTTAACTGGTTAATTGGTAGGGTCAACAGGGTGTTGGCTACCCCCGTTCGCTTACCGCGCCACTCCGCAATTTTCCCTGCAAAACGGGTCGCTTGTCTTTGGTTTTGTTTAGTTTCGATAGGCTGCTCTCGAAGGCCACACGTAGGGAGTCGGGTCCAAATTGGCAGGTAACGGTTTCGTAGTGCGCTGTTTCGATAAAGCGCCACGTCATCATAAACGTGTTTGGATCAGTCCAGCTACCACTGGCGGCGGTGCGGGTTTTGGTCTCGCCGGGAATAAGCGTTTCGGTTAGTTTCAGCGGTGTCGAGGAAAACGTTGTTTCACCGTTGGCCCAGCGATTGATGCCGCACAGCACCTGGTGATCGCCCTGATCGTCGTGGAGTTTGAAAATAGCTCCGTCTTTGCCAAACGTGAGTGAAGCCGCACTGGCCTTCAGTGCGTTATCCGCAAACGAATACGTTTTTCCGCTGATCGTCGCGGCCATTGGTGACGACGATTCGCTCACCGGCAGGGGCAGCGCCAGACTGCTTAGTTTCTGCGTCAGCGGGGCCTGACCAGCCGTACCCGTCAGCGCAGTGGTACCTAAAGCGGGCAAAATATGGGTCCAGACGGCGTTGAGTATAGCGGGCATATTGCCCGTTTCCGACGTAATGGCAATGACGGCATCCTGGTTGGGCAGCACAATGCAGTACTGTCCGAAGGCGCCGTCTCCCCGGTAGACATCGTGGCGGCACCGCCAGAACTGGTAGCCGTAGCCCTGTAGCCAGTCGCTGCTGTCGCGGTTGGTGCCGGGCTGCATGATCTGCGCTTTTGTGGCGTCGGCGATCCAGCTTTCGGCAAGGAGCCGCTTGCCATTCCAGAGGCCTTTCTGCAAATACAATTGCCCGAATTTGGCGATGTCTTCCGTCCGAACCCGCAGGCCCCAGCCACCCGTATTGATGCCGTTGGGGTCTACCTCCCAATCGGCCCCCTCAATGCCCAACGGGCCAAACAGACGTGGTTTCAGGTACGTCAGGACCGATTGCCCCGTGAGCTTCTGCACAATCGCCGACAGCATGTAGGTGGCTCCGCTGTTATACACGAAGTGAGTACCCGGCTGGTGGTCAACGGGTTGGGCCAGAAATGTTTTGATCCAGTTTGTGGTTTCCTTTCCCCGAAACGTTGGTGCCGTGTCTTTATCATGCCCCGTGCTCATGCTCAGCAGGTCTTTCACGCGCATGGCCGCCAGGTTAGGGCTGACCGTGTCGGGCAGTTGGTCGTTAAAGAACGAAACCACTTTGTCGTCTACCGTTAGCCTGCCTTCGGCCACGGCCATACCGACGGCCGTAGACGTGAAGCTTTTACTAAGCGAATAGAGCGTGTGTTTGAGTTCCGGTGCGTAGGGTGCCCACCAGCCTTCGGCCACCACCTTGCCGTGGCGCAGCACCATCAGGCTATGTACATTGAGGTTCTCTTTCTCAACGGCGTTCAGAAAGTCGAGCAGCCCACCGGGTACTACGCCCTGAAGGCCCGGCAAGCTACGCGGCAGCTTACCCGACCGCAGCGGCGCGGCCCAAACGGCATTGGTAGAGGCCAGGCTGAGGCTAACGGCACCCAGGCCCAGTTGCTTCAGAAAAAGACGGCGATTGTGGGTCATGTATTTACGGTATGCAGTTTTTGAGTGGGCAGGCTTGTGTTTGGTAACGGGGGTGTCTTCGGGCTAGGTTTACCCCACCCGAAGACACCCCCGTTACCAAAAAGACATTTTCACTAAACTAAATTTCCGATTTTCATTTTTACCGGGTCCCAGCTTACCACTTTTTTCTGGAACAGACTCATGTTGCCGCACTGCGTAGGGCCGCAGGCGCGGAGGCCGAAGGTGGCGTCTTCGATGTTTGGTTTTTTGTTGCGGACCGAATTGAAGAAGTTGACAAAGTGTTCATACCGGTCGCCTTTGTAGTCTTTCGGCACCGTGTATTTGAACTCCTTCGGACCATCCATTTCGGGGATTGACGGGTACAGTCGGTTGTATTCGGCGATGAACAACTCCTTCTGATCTTTCGGGAAATTGTCCACCGACATACCCGGCGCTTTCGGGAACTTGTTCTTCCGCACCGTCAGGCTGTCCCAGCCAATAGACAGGTCGCCCTCGGTGCCCACCAGCCGCACCAAATAGGCCCCGCCGCCGCCGTCTACGAAGTTAGACCGCGTGGTGAGGTTGAACTCAGGGTGTTGCTCGGTTTTGGGGTAATCATAGATACTAAGCTGAATGTCAGGCACGTCGCGGCCATCTTTCCAGTAGCGTGTGCCTCCGCTCGAATACACCCGGTTCGGTCCCAGCGACCCCGTGACGGTGTGCAGGCTGGTGAGCAGGTGGACGTACAGATCACCCGCGATGCCGGTGCCGTAGTCCTGGTAGTTGCGCCACCGGAAAAACCGGAGTGGGTCCCAGGGGCGCTTGGGGGCACTGCCCAGGTACGTATCCCAGTCTACCGTCTGGGGCGACGCGTCGGGTGGGATCGAGTACTGCCAGGCACCCATCGCGCTGTGGCGGTCGTACTGCGCTTCGGCAAAAACCAGCTCGCCAATGTCGCCCGCCCGTAGCAACTCCTTCGCTTTGGCAATGATGATGGATGAAGCAAACTGACTGCCCACCTGAAATACCTTGCCCGTCTCGTTCGACACCTTGATCAGCGTGTGGCCGTCTTCCACTTTCTGCACCATCGGTTTTTCGCAGTAGACGTGCTTACCCTTGCGCATGGCGTCGGAGGAGATCTTTTCATGCCAATGGTCGGTCGTCGCGTTGATGATGGCATCTACGTCGGGACGGTCCAGAATGGTGCGGTAATCGCGGGTTACGGGCAGGGCGTCGCCCCAAAGCTCCTTGGCCCGGCGCAGCCGACCGTCGTAGAGGTCGCAGGCCGCCACCATCTCTACCCCGTCGACCATCAACGCCGTTTGTGTGTCGCCGATGCCCATGCCGCCCGTACCAATCAGTGCAATCCGCACTTTGCTGTTGGCCGCGCTGCTGGCGTGGTTTTTAATCAGGTTCAGGTACTGGGTGGTGGGTGTGGCCTTAGCTGCCGTGGTCAGCGCGGCGGGTGCCGTGGCGGCCACGCCCAGCGTTTTAAGAAAGCTCCGCCGCGAGTTGCCGGCCGGTTCTGACGTGGTGTTTTTCATGTTGAATAGAGATAATAACCTGACAAATACAATTTTACGCGATGATAAAAAGGGGTACGCATGCAGTGGCTACGCGCTCTAGGCTTCGCACATCGTGCCCTTCGACAGGCTCAGGGTGACAGGCTAATAAGCAATCATCTCTAGTTGATTCAAGGTCGTTGTCACCCTGAGCCTGTCGAAGGGCACGATGCGCGAAGCCAACCAGCGTAGCCACCGCCCACAAAGCCACACCAGCCCGTTTTACCCGTTCTTTGCCTAAAAATTGACAACGAATACCCGATGGCCGAGCCTGCCCTGCCCAACTCCGAACTGCTGCTTGAGTTGCTGCGCTACCCAATGCCATTTGGCAAGTATAAGGGCCGCATCCTCCGCGATTTACCCATGTATTACCTTGAATGGTTTGCCAAAAAAGGCTTCCCGCCCGGTAAACTCGGTATGCTCCTGCAAACGCTCTACGAGATTAAACTGAATGGCCTGGATTACCTGCTCGATGAGTTAGCGAAGCGGCGATGATTTTTGGACAGGATTTCAGGATTGATGCAGGATTGACAGGATTTTTCAGTTTGCTCTGCAACGGACAAGAATAGAGAAGAAAATCCCGTTCATCCCGCGCGGCGTCCGCTGACATCCTGCGAATCCTGTCTAAAAATTATCGCTGTCGTTTACGGCTTTGCATGCCGCATTTCCAGTCCCACCGACGAACGTGGTTTGAAGCCCGTCCAGACGGGGCTGTCGTTGGCACTTTGAGGCACGTCGAGGTACTTGGCGTATTCCTGCTTTTTGAGGTGCATACCCAGAAATGCCGTGACGAAGTGCTGATTGATGTTGTTGATGCGCCGCTCATTCCAGGCCGGTTCGGCGTAGCGGTAATACTCGTCGATGTGCAGACCCGGCTTCAGCGACTCAACCGGCGGCGGGTTGGGGGCCACGTTGTGCCGGGCGTTGAGGTAGGTGAGCAGGTACCGGTCGGCATTTACGGCCCCGTCGAAGATGGCTTTGATGCCTTTCTCATAACCCGAAATATCGTCTTTGCTGCCCGCCACAAACAACGTGGGCAGTTTGAGTCCCGCTAGTCCCTCGGCATCCCAAAAGCCGCGCTCCATGCCCCAGGGGGCAAACGCCACCACCGCTTTGATGCGTGGATCGAGCGAGGCTTTGTACTCCGGCGAACTCATCAGGCGGGTCTCGAAGGCCTTGCTGCCGCCCGTCATTTGCCCAAAGAATTTACCCGCATTGGCGCTGTAACCCGCTCCCGTCGCGTTGAGGGCACCGTAGCCCCCCATCGAGTAGCCGATCAGGCCGGTATTATTGGCGTCGAGCAGCCCGGCGAGGAACGTTTTACCCCCTTTCTCACTCAGACGGGCCATTTCGTTCAGCACAAACAGGTCATCGAGTGCCCGGTTGAGCAATGTGCTCTGGAATCCGGCCGCATCACGGAACGTGGATTCGGTATGGTCGATGGAGACCACGACGTACCCCTTCGAGGCGAGGTTTTCGGTCAGGTACGTAAACAGCAACCGCGACCCTGTGTACCCGTGCGATACGATCACGAGCGGATATATGCCCCCGGCTGGAGTGGCTCCGGCTGGATTGCCTGTACCCCGATTGGGTTCGGCATCGCGTAGCGCACGTCCGGCGAAAGTGAACGGAATGAGGGGCCGTTTGGCATCATTGAAGTTGCCCATCACCTGCTCATACAGCACCCGTTCGGCCTTTCCGGCGGGGATGGTGGCGGGATACCAGATCTCCACCGGCAGCGGACGGTCGTAGCGCGGGGTCTCGCCCGCCCTGGCATGGAGCACGTCCAGCTGCCCCGTATGCACCAGCGTCAGCGACCGCACCCCCACGGAGTACGTTCCCCGCGCGGCCAGTTCAGGCGCGTCGGGCATGAGGTCACCAAACACAAACCCATCCTGCGCGTAAACGGCAGATACAGACAATAACAGCCCCACCAGCAGCAGGGGCAGAAAACGGTAATGAAATCGCATATAGGCGGAGTTTAGGAGGAAGTGGGGTTAATAGGTACAGTGCCCCAAAGTAACGTGCTTTCCTACGAAGCCCCTAACCGCCTATACTTACTTTGCACCAGACCATTCGGAAATGCCTGCGTCTGTAGATGCTCGAACCGGATATCGTGCCCGGTGACGCCGAACAGGGGAATGCCTTCGCCAAGCAGTATGGGCATACGCGAGAGGGTCAGTTCATCGACCAACCCGGCCCGCAGAAAGCCCTGAATGGTCTTGCCGCCATCGAGATAGACATGCTGAAAACCACGTTCGGCCAGATACGTCACGGTATCGGCCGGCGACAACGCCAGCAACTGAACCTTGTCTGCGAGTTGCTCTGGTATGTGGGTGAGCGTGTGGCTCAGCACGAAAACGGGCTTTGCGTAGGGCCATTCACCGAACGCAAGCACCGTCTCATACGTGCCCCGGCCCATCACCAGCGCATCGACAGTATGTATAAACGCCTGATAACCAAAATCTTCACCTGGAACGGTGTGTTCCGGTGCCGTAAGCCAGTCGATGGCACCATCTGGCCGGGCAATAAACCCGTCTAGGCTCGTGGCGATGTAAACGGAAAGTTTGAGCGACATAACAGAAGAGGACTAAGCACCCAATAGCCATTAGATGCCATTGTTCAGGCAAATGTATCGGCTCCGGAACAGCCCGCCATCGCCAACTGCGCCACCGATAACAGAAAGAAGCTGGCCGTATTCGCCGCAAACTATGCGGTGAATACCATTTGGAATGACAACATCACCGATTGGCTCGACTGTTTTCTGGCCTGCTTAGGCCACGCGCTAACCACCGCCGAAACCATGCTGGCCAACGTACTACGTAAAGCCCACTACTGAAGTTGGCTGAACACCCTACCCCGCGCCACCCACAAATTAACGACCGCCAACCCTAATGCCCAACAAGCTATTAGACGTACTTAATGCTAACAATCTAGTTGTCTAAGGATCACACAAGTTTGATTAACATGAAATAATGAATACTTTTACGGCTATTCTTATAATAAGGCATTGCAGTCCCTTATAAGTCCCTAACGTTGATAAAATTATATAATGAAATGAACACACCATTTTCGGCTGGGCCACAAGCAATAGGGTACCTGTATCAAGCTCGCTACTCTTTATACGAATTGCTATCCCAAGAACAACTAGACTCTGGTATCAGAATAGAATGTTTAGATGATATATCGGTCGAAACAACTGATGTAATTAAGCTTGATCAGTTGAAACACCACGTAAAAAAATCAGTGAATATCACAGATTCAAGCGTAGAGTTATGGAAGACCATTAGAGTATGGAGTGACTCATTATTACAAGGTAAGTGGAGACCAGAAGATGTTACTCTTAGTCTAATAACGACAGCTTCTGCTGTATCAGGCTCGGCAGCAGAATTCTTAAGACCAAGATATAATAGAAATGAAGAAAAAGCTTTAACTATTTTATTGGAAATATCCCGCAACTCCTCAAATAAAAATCTTAAAAGTTCATTTGACAGCTTTAGATCTTTAACAAATATTCAGCAAAGGCGATTGATTAAATCAATTCATATTCTTGATGATGCAGACAATATTCGTGACATTGTGTCTAAGATAAAACTAAAACTTAGTAGGTCTGCTTATGGTAATCACATTGACTCTTTATATGAACGATTAGAGGGATGGTGGTTTGATAAAGTTGTTGAACAGTTGCTAGCAGATTCTTCCTATCCGATAATGCTCGACGAATTAAATCAAAAGATTGTTTCTATTTCTGAACAATTCAAACGTGACAGTTTACCTATTGATTATGCCCTAGAAGAGCCAGAGTTAAAGTATTTTACAAATAAAGATGATAGAGTGTTCGTCCATCAACTAAATCATATTAAGATAAATGCTAAACGTGTACGATTTGCTATTTTAGATTATTATAGAGCTTTTGAACAAAGATCAAGATGGACTAGAGAGTCACTTATAATAGATGATGAATTGATAAATTATGAAAAGCGCCTAAAAGAAGAGTGGGAACGTTGTGTAGCGAATCTAGAGGATGGTATGCTTTATCAAAGCAAGGATGACGATTGTATTATGTTTGGACGAGAGGTGTTCAACTGGATGGAATCTTCCAAGATTCCAATTAGAAACAATATGCCTATCAGTCACGAATATGTGACTCGTGGTAGTTTCCACATGTTAGCAGACTTAGATCCTCCCAGCGTTTACTGGCATCCAAAATTTCTTGGTTTTTTAGAAAATGTAATAAACATCAATGAATCAAAATGATTACGTGGAACGAACGACCTGGTGAGATAGCTAATCTACTAAATCCCGCTTTTTGCTCTTTGATTGTTAAAACAGCTGTCGTTGAATATTACAAACGGAAGAAAGAGGGAATTAGTTATCCGTTAGCTTTCATAATATTACCTTTAGTGCTTCACAAAAATACGCGTGAAGCCTTACCAGCTACAACTCGTACAAAATTTTACACTTGGCTTCAAAACAATCAACAGGTAAGAATTGGGCTTGATGAGCGTGTGAATTCACTTTCGAGTTACACCAAGGAAACTCTAATGTTTGCCATCCAACACAATATTATCAAAGTAGATTTGGATGGCTTATTGCTACCTGTAAGACGTCGATTGCCTTCTTCTTACAATCCGATGACAGAAGAAACATTGTATTGTATTAATAGCGCAAGTTTAATAGGAAAATGGCTTGCAGACGTGAATGACGTTGATACATTGTTTTCAATTTTTGGAATTAAATTGTGATTTAGTTAACAGACGGTAATATGCAGATAATATCATTACACCTTTACAGTACGACAGGAAAAGTTCGTAGCCTTAATTTCAAATTAGGGTCATTAAATATTATTACTGGAAGGTCAGGGACGGGTAAGTCAGCAATAATTGACATTGTTGATTACTGTCTGGGTAGATCAACTTTTAATGTTTTTGAAGGAGTAAACAGAGATGTTATATCTTGGTACGCATTGTTACTCCAGTTCAAAGATTCACAAGTATTTGTTGCCAAACAATCCCCTTCTGGGATGGCCTTATCACAAAGTCAAGTTTATTGGCAAGAGTCTTTTGTAATATCGCTGCCAGCTATGAGCGATTTAATTGCAAATACAAATGATGAATCTATTAAGAAAAACTTGTCTAGATTGATAGGGATATCACCGAACCAGACTATAGTTGCTGATGGAAGGACAATGGATTCCTTTCAAGCAACAATTGATCATACTAAATACTACTTATTTCAAGATCAAAACTTAGTGGCAAATAAAAAATCTCTATTTTGGTGACAATCCGAAGATTATATTTCTCAGCATATTAAAGATACTTTGCCATATTTTTTAGGCTCAATTCAGGAAGACAGATTGAAATTGTTACAAGATCAAAAAGAATTTTCGAAAAAACTGAAGCAATTAATTAGAGAGAGAAACGAGATAGAGTCAGTGGTCAGTAATCAAAATAGTGGAGCAGTTAGATTATTTGAAGAAGCGAAATCAGCTGGGATAATTGTTGATGAAGTTGATACTAATAAAGATTTGATTGAGAGTTTGCGCAAAATTTCTCAATGGGTGCCTTCTCAATCACTTAGTAGCCCGGACAGTACTATCAGCGTTCAACAACAGATCATAAAAGATTTAAGAAAAGATTACAGATCAAAAATGGATGAAATTCGAGAGGCAGAAGAGTACATAAGGCAGGCTGATGGATTTACTCACGAAGCTGACGAGCAAGTTGCAAGGTTAAAAGCGATTGAGGTATTTGGTCGAGGTATTGTAGACAATGAACATTGTCCTTTGTGTGATTCCAAGTTGAGTGTTGCTACTCCTTCTATAGAGTCGATGAGAAAAGCTATGATTAAAATTCAAAATAATGTCACACATGCTAGAGAGGAGCGCCCACAAATAAATGAATATTTGACAAGCCTGTCTGTTGAACGTTCATATATAGGTCAGCAATTGAATGTTGCTCAACAGCGACTGGAATCTCTTATCACTGATCAAGAAAATGTAAGCCGGCTAAGAGATTTACATGTTCATGCTGCTCGTATTGCAGGCAGAATTAGCTTATTCTTAGAGAGTGTAAAAGCTGTTGATGTCAATTCTACGTTACAAAACGAGATTGAAAAAATCTCATTGTTAGTAAAAGATTTGAACGAACAACTAGAGGCAGAACAGGTAGAAGATATTTTAGAGTCTATTCTTAATGTGATAGGCGCAAAAATGACTGAGAAAGCTAAATATCTTGAATTAGAACATGCCTTCAACTCCAGATACAGGTTAGATGCCAAAAAATTAACAGTTATAGCTGATTCGCCAGATCGACCTATAGCTATGGATCGAATGGGTAGTGGTGAGAACTGGCTTGGTTGTCATATCATTACTCTGTTATCACTTCACGAGTATTTTTTGGAAAAAGCGCGTCCAGTACCTCATTTTTTAATTTTGGATCAGCCATCCCAAGTTTATTTTCCATCTAAGCAGCACTATCTTTCTTTGGACGATAGCACAAATAATTTAGCAAAGGCTGGGGCTGATGTAATAGCAGTTTCACGGCTGTTTAATTTGTTATTCGATACTGTAACAAATATGAATTCTCAGCTTCAAATTATAGTTATAGAACATGCTAACTTAGATGATGATAAATTTCAAGATGCTTTAGTAGAAGAACCTTGGACCGATGAATTAGCTTTGATACCTAAAGATTGGTTATAGGGATTCCCCCTAATCCAATTCTAAATTCTAAAGCCGCTAAGATGTCCGCCTCTTCCAAATGGGTGTACATCGTAAGCAGATCAGCCGGGGTGGCTCCTTCAGAGAGCTTGCGCAGGATGAGTTCGACCGTGATGCGGGTGCCTTTGATGACGGGTTTACCCAACATGACCTGGTGATTGGCGGTAATTCGGCTGGCGTAGTTCGTCATGTGTGGAGAAACATCGCTGGTTGGGCGACGATTATAGTAACGTATAGCTAGAAGCAATATACGAGACTTTAGCATACAGTCAGGCGCGTCAGCCTGAACGCCACGTTTAGCCCTACACGGGCTGACGCGCCGGTTTGGGGGCATTTACACTGCGCCCCGCTTTAACTCGTTTACGGCGTGGTTGGCGGCACGGGCGGTGATGGCCATGAACGTGAGCGACGGGTTTTGGGTGGACGTGGAGGTCATGCAGGCACCATCTGTCACGAAGACGTTTTTGCACTGATGCAACTGATTCCACTTGTTTAGCAGCGACGTTTTGGGGTCTTTGCCCATTCGTACGCCGCCCATCTCGTGAATATCAAGCCCCGGTGCTTTGTCGGGTTTGTCGTTGGTGCGGATGTTTTTGAAGCCCGATACGGTCAGCATCTCGGTCATCTGCTCGTGGAAATCACGAATCATTTTCTCGTCGTTGTCGTCGTAAGCCACTGAGATCTTAAGCTGCGGAATACCCCAGGCGTCGGTCAGAGTCGGGTCGAGGGTGACGAGGTTGGTTTCTTTCGGAATCGTCTCGCCCATCATGTGTGAGTTTACGCGCCAGTTGCCCCATTTGGGCTGCATGAGGCTGTTTTTCAGGTCTTCGCCCAGGCCCGACGTGTCTGTTTCGGTGGGGCGGTATGAGCCAAAACCCGCCGCGTAACCCCGCAGAAAGTCGGTTTCCTGCTTCACCACATTGCGAAAACGCGGAATGTAGCTGCCGTTGGGCCGGATGCCGTCGGTGGTGGTGTCGCGGAAGCCCTCGTGTTCTGCCGAAATGGTGGTGCGGAAATTGTGGAAGGCTATGTACTTGCCCAGCAGGCCGTTGTCGTTGCCAAGGCCGTTGGGGAAGCGGTGCGATCTGGAGTTCAGCAGAATCAGGTTGCTGTTGAGCGTGGCGGCGTTGACAAACACAATGCGGGCATAGTACTCCGTCATCTGCTTCGTGTGGGCGTCTATCACCCGCACGCCAGTGGCCTTGTTTTTGGTTTCGTCGAAGATGATCGAATGCACCACCGAGTCGGGCCGGAGGGTGAGCTTACCCGTTTTGGCGGCCCAGGGCAGGGTAGACGAGTTGCTGCTGAAATAGCCTCCATACGGGCACCCGCGCTGGCAGAGCGACCGGTTCTGGCACTGTCCCCGGCCCTGCGCCAGGTGAATAGGCTTGGGTTTGGTCAGGTGCGCACAGCGGCCAATGATGACGGGGCGCGTGCCGTTGTAATGCAGCGCCATCTGATCGGTGAAGTGCTTTTCTACGCACGATTGCTCATGGGGTGGCAGAAACTCGCCGTCGGGCAGGGCCGCCAGACCGTCTTTGTTGCCCGAAATACCCGCAAATTTCTCCACATGGCTATACCACGGAGCCAGGTCAGCGTAGCCAATGGGCCATTCCACGGCAAATCCATCGCGGGCAGGTCCATCGAAATCATACTGCGACCAGCGTTGTGTTCCCCGCGCCCACATCAACGATTTACCCCCCACCTGATACCCCCGAATCCAGTCGAAGGGTTTTTCCTGCACGTAGGGGTGCTCGGCATCTTTCACGAAAAAATGGCTCGCATCCTCCCGGTTGGCGTAGCAACGGCTAGCCACGGGGTTGGCATCACGGTATTCTTTCGAAAGCTGACCCAGGTGCGCAAATTCCCAGGGCTGCATCATGGTGGTGGGGTAGTCGGTCACATGCCGCACGTCGCGGCCCCGCTCCAGTACAAGGGTGCGTAAGCCTTTACCGGTCAGCTCTTTAGCCGCCCAGCCACCACTGATACCGGAACCAATAACGATGGCTTCGAACGTCCGCGCCTTGATAGAATCGATGTTTAAGAGAGCCATATCGTGTTGATGGACAGGGGAAACTGCACTACCGGCCCGACGCCGCAGCCAGCTTTTCGACGGGAACGCAACCGTGGTAATAGCCGGGTGCCATGTTGAATTTCTGGACGTTGACCATGTAATATTCCGAGTTGGTATAGCCCTGAATGGTCAGCCGCTTGATGAGGTCGATAAACGATTTGGCTACAGGATCAGTCGATAGCGACAGGCTGGCCAGGATGTCTTTGCGGCCCCCCGCGTCGCAGGCGGCAAAGGATTTATTGTATAGCTGCTGCGCCGTGGTTTCTGTCAGCAAAAGCCCCTGTTGCAGTGTAAGTTTTGCCGGTTCGCCGTAACAATCCCGGATCATGCGCATGGCAAACTGATGCACCTTGAGCGACTTCGCGCCGGGGGTGCTGGTCTCCGGAATGATGGCCTCAACGATATCGCCCAGCAGCGCCTCGTCATCCACCGACCCAAACGCAATGGGGCCAAGTGAGGTGGGGTTCCAGCCCGATGCCCACGCGGGCAGGGCTACTATGCTCAGGACAAGACCTTTTACTATCGAACGTCGTTGCATACGGAAGCTTGAGTAGTCACACACCTTTATAATCAACCCGGCCAGCTTACTTACTCTTTCGGCGGGCAAAAAACTACAGCCGTACGATTTCGCCGGTGCGTACGCTTTCGTCGCAGGCGAAGGCAATGCGGAGGCTGTTGACGGCGTCGGCGAGGTGGTCGGTGAGGTCGAGGTTTTCGGTGATGGCGCGGAGGAAGTAGTGCTGCTCGCGGTTGCAGAGTTCCTGGTGGTCGGGCTCGTCGGTCATGTCGATCCAGGTGTCGGGCTGCGTAAACTCGTCGGCGGGGCTCAGCTGAGCGCTATGCACGCGCAGGGACTCGGTTTTGGTGTGGGCGTCTACGTTGTCGGAGTTGCCACCCGACCCGGCGTTTTTTGCCACGATAGACACGCAGCCTTTGGGACCGATCACGTCTTTCACGAAGAAGGCCGTTTCGCTCACCATGGGTCCCCAGGCAGCTTCGTACCAGCCCACAGAGCCGTCGTCAAACCGCATCTGAAGCTGGCCGTAGTTGTAATTGTCGGCGGGAATATCGTCGGTCAGCCGGGCGCCGATGGCACTTACCCAAACGGGTTTCGAGCGGGTCATCTGGCACATCACGTCGATGTAGTGCACGCCGCAGTCGACAATCGGGCTGAGCGATTTCATCAGGTTGCGGTGCACGGTCCACATGTAGCCGTGGCTCTGCTGGTTGAGGTTCATGCGCATCACCAGCGGTTTGCCCAGTTGCTGCGCTTCGCTGATAAACCGCATCCAGGAGGGGTGAACCCGCAAGATATAGCCTACCACCACTTTTTTGCCCGCCTTCACAGCGGCCGCCACCACGCGCTCAGACCCCGCCACGGTGTCGGCCAGGGGTTTTTCGATGAACACATGGCAGCCTGCTTCCAGGGCCTGAATGGCAAAGGCCTCGTGGGTGTCGGGGTAGGTAGAGATGCAGACAGCGTCGGGCGCGGTGTCGGCGAGGGCGGTGGTGTAGTTGTCGAAGAGGGGGTAGCTACCGCCGAGTTTGTCGTTCAGAACGACTTTACTTTCGCCGGTCGAGACAAGGCCGACGATCTGGAAACCGTCGAGGGTGTGGTAGGCGGTGGCGTGGGAAGCACCCATGTTGCCGCAACCGACAACCAGCACGCGTAGGGGAGAGGGCATGTGGGAGGGAATGTAAAATGTAAAATGAAGAAGGGCACGATGCGCGAAGCTAAATGCGCGTAGCACAGCAACAATTACGCAAAACTACGCATTCACCCTATCGAACGAGGGCCGGTGACTGGTTTATGAGACTGGTTTGTGATAAGGTGCGTTACCTTAATACATCGCCCCATTATGACCATCCGACAACAGCTCTTTCGGCTTACCCACTGGGAAACCTGGGATTACCGCATCAAACTGATACCGTTGCTGCCCATCTGGTTCTGGCATTGCCTGCGGAGCCGGTCACCCTGGTTTTTTACCCCCTCGAACCCTACGCTGACGTTTGGCGGCTTTGAGGGCGAAGGCAAGCGCGAAATGTACGAGCAACTCCCGCCCGACCTGTACCCCAAAAGCATGTATATCAGCCCTGATGCTGATTTCAGTGAGGTGGCGCAGCAGGTAACAGCTACGTTTGGCGAGTATCCGGTAGCAGTGAAACCCAACGTGGGCATGATGGGCCTGCTGTTTCGCATTATCCACTCGCCCGACGACCTGCGGCAATACCACGAGCAGGTTGGCGTCGATTATATTGTGCAGGCACTGATCACATACCCCATCGAGGTGAGTGTGTTCTATTACCGGATGCCGGGTGCCGAGCGGGGTACCATTACGGGCTTCGTGCGGAAAGACGAACTGGCCGTGGTGGGCAATGGCCGCGATACGCTCTGGACACTGATACAAGCCTACGCCCCCGTGCGCTACCGCCTGCCCGAAATGCAGGCCAAACACGCCAACCGCCTCGACATGGTGGTGCCTGCCGGGGAACTGTACGCGCTGAGTCACGCCCTGAACCAGACCCGCGGTGGACAACTGGTGAGCCTTGCCCACGAAAAAGACGAGCAACTGCTGGCCCTGTTCGACCGGTTAAGTCATTACACGGGACAGTTTTATTTTGGCCGCTACGACATCAAAACCACGTCGGTGGCCGACCTGAAAGCAGGACGGAACTTCTCGATTCTGGAGTTCAACGGGGCCGGGGCCGCACCGCATCACGTCTACGGCAACGGTCATTCGCTCTGGCAGGCCTATGATATCGTGCTTCATCACTGGGCCATGCTGGCCAAAATTTCGCGCGAAAACCATCGGCGGGGGGTGCCGTACTGGGGCTTCCGGCAAGGATGGAAGCAGTTGAAAGACGCACAGATCCATCTGCAACACCTGAAACGCATGGACCTCACCTTACTGGTGGAACCGGATGTGGTTGGGGCTGTGGTGTAGGGGTTACGGGTACGACATGTTTGTAGCAAGAAGATTACTTATGTAGTAGCCCTGTAGCTGGCTTGGAAGTGGGTGGGTTCTATACAAAAAAGAGGCCGTCCGGGATAAATCCGGGACGGCCTCATTGCACAAAAACCATGCGCTATTATTTACGCCCGCCGAAGAAGCGCAGCAGGTAGAGAAACATGTTGACAAAGTCGAGGTAAAGGCGGAGGGCACCTATAATGGCCCCCTTACGCTCTTCGTGCGGCGTCAGGCCGAGGGTAATCATGGCTTTGATCCGTTGGGTGTCGTAGGCCGTCAACGCGGTGAAGATCAGCACACCCACGAAACTCGTGATCCAGTAGATCGTTTCGCTATGCAGGAAGATATTCACGACCGAGGCGATAATGAGGCCAATAATGCCCATAAACAGCAGGTTGCCCCAGCTGCTCAGGTCCGTTTTGGTCATGTAGCCGTAGGCACTCATGGCCCCAAACGTGCCCGCCGTTATGAAAAACGTCGACGCGATGGATGAGCCGGTATAGATCAGAAAGATAACGGCCATTGTCAGCCCGTTTACGGCCGCGTAGGTAATGAACAGGGCCGTAGCTGCCGACGAGGATAGCCGGTTGATTGCCGCCGAAAGGCCAATGACCATGAGCACTTCACTGATCAGTAACCCGTAGAAAACCAGCCGGTTACTGAAGATCATGGTCAACAGTGCCTCTGACGAAGCCGTGTAGATGGACACTACTGCCGTAATGAGCAGGGCAATGCTCATCCAGCCGTAGACCTGCGTCATAAAAGCGGCCTGCTCACGCTGAACATCTTCGGGCGTGATATACCTGTTTTGAACAAACGATTGATTCTTATTCTCCATGAGGCTGCGTAATCGGGATGTTTAAGACATAAAACTATTGGGGTAGCAACTTAACCAAATCACACAGGTATAGAACAATTTTCCTGGCATTATAGTGTATACTTTCCTCAATTATCGTACCACCAACAGTCGCTCGGTGAGGCGTTTGGAGCCAGATTCCACGGCTACCACGTAGCTACCCGCCGCCAGCGACTGCACATTCATACCCATCGTATGGTCGGTGAGGCGACTCACCGGCACACCCACGTTCCGCCCGTTGGGGTCATAGAGAGCTACCCGGTCAATGCCCGCCGAGAAGGCATCCGTTTCTAGCAATACCTGATCCGACGCTGGGTTGGGATACAGCCGGAATGCCGCTGCCAGGGGTTCGGTGGCCGTGATCGTTTGCTGGAAAATAGGCGACGCATCAAAACTGCGCTGCAGCACCGCGGTCATCTCCGGCTTACCCTCACCGAGCCAGTCGGTGAGGAGCGCGGCATATACCTGCCGGAAATCGGTCTGCATCTTGATGTTATTGTTATCCAGGTCCGAGAGGTTCGGGTTCCTGCCAATGGCCTGTGTCTTCACGCCTTTACCAAACACAAACAGGGGTGCCGCCGCGCCGTGGTCGGTGCCGCGACTGGCGTTGGAAACGGCCCGCCGACCAAATTCGGAAAACGTCATGCCCGCCACCCGGTTGTCGATGCCCTGTAATTTGAGGTCGTCCTGAAATGATCTGACGGCGTCAGACAGGGTTCGCAGGAGGTTGGCATGGTTGCCCACGGTGGTGTCGGTGGCCGTCACCTGCTCGGCATGGGTATCGAACCCGCCGATGTTCACGTAATAAACCCGCGTTTGCAGGCCGCCATGAATAAGCCGCGACACGATCTTAAGCTGTTCGGCCAGGCTGTTTCCGGTGGGGTAGGTAGCCATGTTTTTGCCCTTGCCCGCCGCCGCCTTAATCTGCGCGGCATACGCCACCGACGATAGTTGCTGCTGCCGAATGTAGGCCACGTGTTTACCGGCGGGGGTGTTGGTCACGGTGCCGGGATCAATCTGGGGTTTGTCGCCCACAAGCTGAGCAAAGGTGTCGGGGTTAGGAATAGCCACGGCCATGGGTCCGGCGGGACCGGCAAAGGCCGTTGAGGTGATGTAGCCGATCTGAATAGCCAGCGGGTCGGGCGTGTCTTTGGTGGGAAAACCTACGGGGTAGCCCGGCCATTCCTGGTTCAGGTAACGGCCCGTCCAGCCCGTAGTCAACTGCTGGTTGTAGTCGGCCCCGGTGAACCAGATGTCGCTGGCGCGGAAGTGCGAAAAGTTGGGCGTGGGGTACGACACGCTATGCACAATAGACAGCATGCCCTCGTTATACAGGCTTTGCAGACCCGTCATGGCCGGATGCAGGCCGGTGGTGAGGTTGCCGCTGAGCTTAAGCACCTTGGCTTCGGGCAGGGCAATGTTGCTTCTGAGCGTATTGTACTGGCTCATCTGGTCGAGTGGGATGACCATATTAAGCCCATCATTGCCACCGTTGAGCTGGATCATCACGAGCACCCGGTCGGTAGCCGTGGCCAGCTTGGTCAGCGTTTCCATAAACGCCGAAGCTGGCGAACCAAACGCCTTCGCTCCAAACCCGTCGATGAAAACGGGCAGCAACATGGAAGCCGAAGCATGCTGAAGAAAATGTCGACGATTCATAGATCAATGAGTGAATGAGCGATTGAGTGAATGAGTGAATAGCTTGGAGCGCTTCGCGCAATGTTTGCTTTACTGTGCGCGAAGCGCTCCAAGCTATTCACTCATTCACTCAATCGCTCATTCACTAATTAAGTTGGTACTCCGCCATGCGGAACATGAATTGCAGGGTGGTATTGAGCTTGGTACGCACGGCCATCAGCTTGTTTTTGTCGGTGGGTGCGGCGGCATAGGTATTCCATTCGGCGGTCCACTCGTAACGGGGCAAACCCGACACCAGGACGTTGTCGATCAGGAAATCGCGCTGTGATTTGGTCAGGTCGATAGCGAAAAACTGCGCCGTCCATTCGTCAATGAGCTTCACCGGGTCGCCGGGGTCAGATGTGCGCTGAGCCAGCACCACAGGATCGAGCGTGAGCTTGTCGGTGCCGTATTTCACGTTCCCGGCCGCTACCTGGTCGGTATACAGGCCGCGCAGGGCCAGTGTCGTGCTGTTGATCCAGAGGTCGTAATAACCGGTGTCGTAATAAGGTCGCCAGCCAAACACCGTGGGCTGATCCATAATATCCTGTTGCAGGTTGCGGCTGTTCGACCAGATGTAGGCCGTCAGTTGCGTGAATCCCATAGGGTTCGTCACCGGGTCGGGCGCGGTGATGCCAAAATAGCGTAATGTGCCCAAGGTCAGTTCCAGCGGCGACTTCACCACGGCCCCGCGCAGGCCATCGTCGTAGAAATGCTGGCTCGTCAGCAGGGCCGTCAGTACGGTACGCATCTCGTAGCCCCCGTCGCGAAAAATTTTGGCCAGGGGTTCAATGAAGTTCTGCTCAACGTCGGGCGTCAGGTCGGCGTTGATAAACCAGCGGTAGAGTTTGCGTACCAGAAAGCGCGCTGTTTCGGGTTGCCGAAGAATCATGTCGACCAGTTCACCCAGCTCATCCTCGCCCGCTGTAGCGCCCGTGCGGCCTCTGATGACCGTTTTCTGGTAGGCGTCTGAGAAAACCTTGTCGGTGGTGTCGTGCTGAGCAGGGCGGAAGGTAGCCGTGATGTCGGCGGTGGTGGCACTGCGGTAGCCCGTTTCGGTCCAGCCCGTCAGCACGCGGGCAGCGGCCTTCACATCATCTTCCGAATAGTTGCCACGGCCAATGGTAAACAGCTCCTGCAACTCACGGCCGTAGTTTTCGTTGGGTTTACCCGCCACGTTCTGGTTGCCATTCAGGTACCGCAGCATGGCCGGGTCTTTGGTCATGTCGATCACAAACGACCGAAAATTGCCTAATGCGTGGCGACGCAGCACCGTGTTCTGTCGGTAGATGTACCGGGCATCAGAGACTTCGTTAAACGTGGATACGAAGTGATTTTGCCAGAAAAGCGTCATCTTTTCCCGCAACGATGCGCCTTCGTTGAGCATCAGCCCCACCCACCAGTATTTGGTTGCCGACTGCCAGTTGCCCTGTTGGTTGGCGTCGAAAACCAGGGTGTTGAACGGCTTGGCCGTGTTCGGGTCAATGGGGGGAGCGGGGGTGGGCGTTGTGGCCAGCAGGAGTTGCAGGGCTGCCTGCGGGGTCTGCCCCGTAAACTGCTGAATCTGGGCGGGCGAAGGCCCGAACGTAGCTCGCCGGAGCAGGTGCGCGACCTGTTGCAGCGTGAGCGGTTTCTTTATGGGGTCGAGTAGGGCCATAAGCAAAGTTGTGATGCTATTTGGACAGCCCTAAGTTCCGCATTCAGAACCACTTCTGACTATTAAACTTTTTTAACCGGCGGTTTTGATTTACGACTTACGAGCGGTCCGCCGCTGCGGGACGACTTACGATTTATTGCTGACGCTGCTTTTTGCTCTATAGCAATCTCATGCGTCAGCAATAAATCGTAAGTCGTCCCGCAGCGGCGGACCGCTCGTAAGTCGTAAATCCCTACGTTCTTTTCTCACGCTTCATGTAGGTCGATGCACCGGTGCCGCGGCGGTCGCCCATTTTGTGGAGCAGCCGGGCGTCTTCCTGCGACATGAGTTGCAGGGCTGAATACTCGGTTTTGCCGGTGATCATGGGGAAGCCCGCCACGCGTTGCGCCGATGAGCAGCGCACGCAGGTACGGGTGCCAGGCACCGCTTTCAAACGACCTTCGGGAATCTCATTGCCACACTTGATGCAGTACATAACGTTGGTTGAGTTGGTTATCTATAGAACAACTCAGCGCCTGGAATAGTGCCTGTTTCAGCCGATGTTAAATACCCGTAACTCGCAGAAAGACAACGTCATGCGGTGGAATTTGGACGGTGTAGTCTTTCTTGAAAAGACCCCGATAGGCCTTCTGCCAGATGTCGCGGACGTTGGCTTTTTTGCCCGCTCCCAACTGGGCAAAATCGACGGTCATGGGGGCGGGTTGGTCGCCCAGATTGAACAGCGCTACGTGGTGCGAACGCCCGTCGGCGGCCTCTGAGGTCCACATCACCAGGTCGCCGTTGCGGCTTGCCTGACGGCTGTTGGTGGCGGTCTGGTTGGCGGCCAGGGCTTCTTCGTTGGTGAGCAGATTGTTTACGAACACGCTATTGTCGGGGAGGTTACCACCCATCATCAGGGGTGAGCGGGCCATGCACCAGAGCGTCATGTGGGTGCGTTGTTCGGCCTCGGTAAAGCGCGAAAAACGGGGCTTGGCCACGGGGCCGCGCTTGGCGATTTTGCCCAGTTGCAGCATGTCGGCGTCGGGCCAGTGTCCGGGGGCGCCTACTGTTGCCCACTCAGCGCAGTAGTCGAACTGTTTTTTCAGCTGTGGCCACTCGTCCCAGAAGTCGTTGGAGATACGAAACAGGTTAGCGTGCTGACGCAGGTGTTCGCTGTTACTAAACGGCTGAAACGGCGATACACTAAACACAAACGGCCGGCGCGTGTTGGTAATGGCTGACCGGATGGCTTCGACCTCGTTTTTGTAGTAAGTAAACGTGTTTCCGTTTGGTGCAGCCTTTTCCACGCCCAAATCGTCGACCTTAATGTAGTCCACGCCCCACTGCGCATAGAGGTCCAGCAGCGAATTATAATAGGCCTGGGCACCGGGCTTCTTCATGTCTACGCCATACATATGGTTGAGCCACGGACAGGTAGAGGTCGTGTCGGCAATCTGGTCGGCGGTGATACCGTTGGTGCCTAAAATGGGCGATTTAGCCCAGACGGCCTGTTTTGGAATGCCCCGCATCACGTGGATACCGAATTTAAGCCCCAGTCCATGTACATAATCGGCCAGTGGCTTAAAGCCCGCGCCCCGCGCTGAGGAGGGGAATTTGCGCTCGTCGGGCAACAGGCGCCCATAGGCGTCCATGTTCAGCCAGGGCACATGAGCACCGTCTTCCAGCCGAAATTGCTTTGGGTTGCTCTGTGTACTGGTGGGCGGGTGGGCGTATGACCAGCAAAAATCGACCACCACAAACTGCCATCCACGGGGCCGTAGGTACTCGGCCATGTAGGCCGCATTTTCTTTCACCTCTGCTTCCGTTACTGTGGCTCCATAGGCATTGTAGCTGTTCCAGCCCAGGGGCGGCGATTGCGCTACCGGGGCCTGCGCCAACACCATATTGCATGTGAGCAGTAGGAGGGGGAAAAGAAAGGGGCGTTTCATGGGAGAGGGAATAGTTTCAGTTATTGGTAGCCAACTTCAACTGAAAGCTCAATTAATGTGCCAGCACTGTGGTATCCATATTTTCCAGCGACGTGCCTTTGGTTTCGGGCATGAGCCGCCAGACAAAAAGACCCTGCAGGACCATCATGGCGCAGAAAAAGGCGAACAGGGTGGCCGGGCCAAAGCGTTCGGTGAGGATGGGGAAAGTGGCGGCTACAAGGGCGGCCATGATCCAGTGCGTGAAACTGCCCAGTGCCTGCCCACTCGCGCGGACTTCGTTGGGGAAGATTTCGGAGATGAATACCCAGATGACGGCCCCCTGCGAGAAGGCGAAAAAGGCAATGTAGACAAACAGCAGCAACGGCACGGTAATGCCGCCGAAGTCCTGCACGTAGAACGCCCGTGCCACCAGCCCCAGGGTGAGCACCAGCCCCGCCGACCCCACCAGCATGAGTGCCCGCCGCCCAAACCGGTCGATGAAGTTGAGCGCCAGAATGGTGAACAGGAAGTTAATCAGCCCAATCCCCGCCGACGATAGCAGTGCCGACGACGTACCTAACCCGGCCATTTCGAAGATGCGGGGGGCATAATAAATGATGGCGTTGATACCCGACACCTGGTTGAACACGGCAAACAGCACCGCCAGCATCACCGGAAACCGGTAGGCCTTGCTAAACAGGGCCGCCCTGGGCCTAGCACTGGTTTGGCGGCTGCTTTCGTTGATGGCAGCCAGAATATCGTCGGCGGTGGCGGGGTCAATGAGTTTCAGGGTCTGGAGGGCTGTGGCCTGATCGCCGCGTTTCAGCACCAGCCAGCGGGGGCTTTCGGGTATGCGCAGCACCGCCAGCATAAACAGCAGCGACGGGGCCGCCTGTACGCCGAGCATCCACCGCCACGAATTGTCGCCGATGCCCTGCAAGAGGTAATTGGAGAGGTAGGCGATCAGGATGCCGGCCACCACGTTGATCTGGAACATGGCCACCATACGCCCCCGCGACGCCGCCGGAGAGACCTCCGTAATGTAGAGCGGTGCTGCCACCGACGAGGCCCCCACACCCAGCCCGCCCAGGAACCGGAAGGCCAGAAACAGCCACCAGTCGTGCGCCAGGGCCGATCCTAACGCGGAGACGAGGTAACAAACGGCAATGCCAAACAAGGTAGCCCGCCGCCCCAGCCGGTCGGCAGGGATACCGCCAAGCATAGAGCCGATAACTGTGCCAATGAGGGCAATGGAAACCGTGAAGCCATGTTCGGTGGCGGTCAGGTGCCAGAGTTGTTGAATGGCGCGCTCAGCCCCAGAAATTACGGCCGTGTCGAAGCCAAATAAAAAGCCGCCCAGCGCGACCACAAACGACCAGTAGAGTACGTTACGATTTGTCATAGGAAGGGTTTAGTAGAAAGTAAAGATAGGAGAAGGGAATGGCATTGCTTTCGCTCTGCGTGGTAGGTGGCTGTCGCTTGGCGAAGGGCCAAGCGACAGCCACCTATTCACTCGCTAAACAACATCGCCATCATCCGGGTAAACTCGCTCTGCAACGGTGCTTCAATCGATAGGGTCTCGCCGGAAACAGGGTGCCGAAAAGCCAGCTGCCGTGCGTGAAGCAGCATGGTATTCATGCCAAATTGGCTCAGAAACAGCCTGTTCTGTTTGTTGCACCCGTGGGGCCTGTCGCCGATGATGGGGTGGAAAACGTGGGCCATGTGCTTCCGCAGTTGGTGCATTCGGCCTGTAGTAGGGGTGAGTTCCACCAGCGAATAGCGTGAGGTGGTGTGCTTACCAAACGGCAATGGAATTTCGGCCCGGCGCAAGGTCGTCAGGCTGGTAAACGCGTCTTGCAGTACGTTGTCTTCGTCGCGGCGGAGGGGGTAATCAATGTCGAGAAAGTCGGGGGTGTAGCCGCGCACAATGGCCCAGTACGTTTTGTGCATCTGCCCGTCGGCAAATTGCTGTTGTAGGGCCGCGTTCATGGTTTCGTTCAGGGCAAACAGCAGCACACCGCCCGTTTTCCGGTCGAGCCGATGGGCCGGAAATACCCGCTGCCCCAATTGATCGCGCAGGAGTTGCACGGCAAACTCATGGGCGTCGGCCGCTATCGGCGACCGGTGCACCAGCAGCCCATGCGGCTTGTTAATTGCCACCATATCAGCTGATTGGTACAAGATCGGCAGCGGCTCCGAAGGCAGAACAACATCGGTCATGCTGGAAAACCGGGGCTGGCTTTCACCTCTTCAATCTGCTTACGGTGCCGTTCGCAATGGCCGGCGAAGAGAAGCAGGGTCTGGTAGGCGTCGATGGTGCCAAAGACCAGGTGCTTGAAGTAGTGCGTTCGCCAGTTGCCCGGTGCCGAATGGACATAATCGATGATGGCCGCACGCTGCTCGTCGAAAGCCGCCAATGCCGCCTCCAGACTACCAAAACGACCCGTCGGTTCGAAGGGTGCGGGGGCTGTAATAGCCGTTTTGCGACTACGGAGGGCTTTCGTCAAATACAGATCCGATACCTGAATTTCGGCCCTCTTCTCGGGGGCTTCATCCTGTTGCATCCCCGTTTGCAGTCGACCAAAGATGCCGCCTTCTACCAGCACAATATGTTCCACGCACTCGGCTACCGACCACCGGTCTGGGGCTGGCTTGGCTATTGACTGCGCTGCCGAAAGCCCTTGTACGGCGTCATGCAGGGCTTTTTGCGAGCTGTCAAGCTGCTCGACGGCATACGTGATCTCGTCCTCAGATGCAGGGCCGGTGATCGTAGAGGGGTGTTGTTCTTGTAGCATGTTGCTGATTTACGATGTACGAATTACGATTTACGATTTTTGCTGACGCCTGTCTGGCGGAGCGTTGCTCCGCTGTTTGACTAATCTATCGCCTATTCAATTGTAAGCGGAACGCTGCCCGGCAACGCTTCGCCAGACAGGCGTCAGCAAAAATCGTAAATCGTACCTCGTAAATCGTACATCTCTACAGTTTCATTGCGGCGAAGTGGCGGATTGAGTAATTGAACGACACCATAAAGTAGCGGCGCAGCACCAGGCTCTGTACATCGTCTACGTAGCTCTCGGTGGTGGTGCGGGTCACGCTCCGGTTCTGGTTCAGCAGGTCGAAGGCGGTGATACGCAGTTCGCCCTGTTTTTGCTTGAACAGGTACTGCCCAAGGCTGGCGTTGAGCAGCACGTACTGCTGATTATACCCCGCCGACCGCCCCGAATTGGCGATATAATACACGTCGGTCTGGACAAATAACCGGTTCCCAAATCGGTGAAAGGCACGGAGGTTGGCCGTGTTCGTAAAAAAGCGCGTATTTTGCTGAGGCTGAACCGAGTAAGTGGCCACCTGGTAGGTAACGTTGCCCGACAAGTTGAGGTCGGTTTTCTCGTTGATGTTCGTATTCAGGCTCAGCCCTTGCCCCAGGCTCAGGTTCAGGGCGGTGTTGGCGCGGTCGTTCAGAAAGCTCATGCTCCGGCTGCCCTGTAGGTTGGTACTCCAGCTCACGTTGACCGTCTGCGCCCCCCACTTGGCGGGCTTGCTGATGTTCATAAACCCAAACAACGAATAGTAACCGTTGGCATTGATGGGGCGTACCTCCTGCGCGCCCGACGGCGAAATAGTAGTGGCATTTACGATGCGGTTCTGCGTCTGCGTGACGTTCAGCGAGGCCACAAAACTGTGGAACGTGGTCTGATCGTAGGTGCGGTAGTTGAGGTTGACTACGTGGCTCAGTTCGGGGCGCAGATCGGGGTTGCCTCGGCGAATGTAAAGGGGATTCGAGTTGTCGACGATGGGCTGCAACTGCGATACCGACGGGGCATTTACGCGGGTGCGGTAGTCGAGGGTAACGTTGCGGTTGCGGCCCAGGTTATACTGAAAACGGGCCGAAGGCAGCACGTTAAAAAATGACCGGTTCAGTGTGGTGTCGCGCGACAGGTTGTTGGACTGTAACGTTGCGTTTTGCGCGTCCACCCCAATCGTGTACTGGTACTTCACCCGCCGGAACTGATAGGAAACGCCCCCGCGCTGGGTAGCAAACACATTGGCATATTTGTTAGTCAACTGATTGTTAACCAGATCATAAGCTCTCGTGCTTTCTTTGAAATCATACACTTGCCGGTCCGACTTAGTATCGGAATGGGACATCGTATACCGGAATTCAATTGACTTGGCCAGTGACAGCGGCTCGGTGTAAGAGACGGTGAGGTTGTTGGTCAGCGCGTTGGTTGTTTGTCTATTCTGCTGGTCAATCCGCGATGCAAACAGGCTCGACTGCCCACCCACCGACCGCAGAAACTGGTTCTGCGACTGGTTGAGTCCGTTGCTGTTCTGGTCGTTGATCGTTGTGATCAAATTGGCCGAAAACGTGCGCCCCCGCCGTTTGAATTTGTGCATCCAGAGCAGCGTATTCGTCCCCGAAACCCCCTGCACGTTGTTGGTGTAACTGCTGTTGCTGGTGTTCAGCAACGCACCCTGTCCGTCTACGGTGCGGGCCGTAGCCAGGCTGCTGGTCTGGTTGTTGGTGAAACTCAGGTTCGGGATGAGCCGGATTGAGTTGGCTGAGTCGAGGCGGTAGTTGAGTTGCAGGTTGATGCGGTGAGCACCGTTTGCCAGGCCGCTGCCATTCTGTTTGTCGGTGAAATTCGTTTGCGACGCGGCCGTGGCACTGTTGGGCAGGGTGGTTTCGCGGCGGCTGGTCTGCTCGTTCTGGGTGTTGGTCTGGTTGTAGAAATAGCTGGTGCTGATGTCGACTTTGGTGCCAATGGCATCGGAGAAATTCAGGCCACCCGCCAGGGCCCGCGTGATGCCCGTGGGCGATAGACCGCTGGCGTTGCTACCCACGATACCCCCGCCGCCCTGACTACCCCCGCCTTGTCCGCCGCCACCCTGACCACCGCCACCCTGACCACCACCGCCGCCGGTTGGACCGTTGCCCAGTCCATCACCAGTGAAATTCTGCTGGTTAATGTTGTTCAATTGCCCTACGCCGCTTAGCTGCTGCCCATTGTTGAATCGGTTTACGCTCAGCCGGGCCTGATACCGCGCGTTGCCCGCCTCGTCGGTACCGTACCCAGCCGACTGCTGTCCGAAAACACCCCGCCGCCGGTCACGCTTGGTCACGAGGTTTACCGTCCGGTCGCGTTCGCCATCATCTACCCCCGAAAACTGCGATTGCTCCGACTGCCGGTCGAACACCTGCACCCGCTCAATCATGTCGGCGGGGAGGTTACGGGTGGCCATTTTGGGGTCGTTGCCGAAAAACGGTTTCCCATCTACCAGCACCCGCCGCACGTCCTGCCCCTGCGCCTTCACGTTGCCATCGCGGTCTACTTCCATGCCCGGAAGCTTTTTCAGCAGATCTTCCACCTGGGCGTTGGGCTGCGTTTTAAACGACCCCGCGTTGAACTCCAGGGTGTCGCCTTTCACGCTCACGGGCGGACGTTCCTGCACCACCACAACCTCGTTGAGCGTCTGGGTTTGTGATAGTACCCTGATGGTGTCCAGACTAACCGTGGGTTGCGCTGCCGTGAGGGTTAGCAACACCGATTTGGGCCGGTAGCCCACGTAGGTAATCAGGAGCCGATATCGCCCCAGGGCCAGATTCTGGACCGAAAAATCGCCGTCGCCACCCGTAGTCTGCACCTGCACAAACGACGAATCTCGCGCCAGCAGCACGGATACGTTGGCTTCCATAAGCGGTTTTTTCGTGACCGAATCAATCACGAACCCGCTTACCTGACCTGATCTGGCCGGTTTGTTCTGTGCCAGTCCTGCCAGTGGCAGCAGGAAGAATCCAAGCAGAAAAAGGCGCATGGCGTGGCTAGTTTCTGATCGGGAAGTCGCGCGATTGCTGTTGCCGCAAGGTAGCCATGGCCTTCTGCCGAATGGTCCGCAGTTCATCGGCCGACACGGTCTTGGCATCGGCGCGGGGTTTCAGCAAGGCTTCATTCACGGCTCCCGCATCGATCTTGGTAGCCCGGTACATCAAATCATCGCTTTCGATGAAGAGCACCACACCTTTGTCGGGGGTGAAATTGGGCGCGGGCGAGTAGGTAAAGGGCAGGTCGGTGGTAAACCAGACCGAGCAGGGCTGTTCTTTAATGGTGCAGGTGGCCCGCTGGCAGGTATACCCCAGAATAGTCTTGGTTTTGCCCGTCACCTTCCAGTCGGCGGGGCGGGCGGCAGTCACCTCGGTTTGGTAATATTCTTTCTTCGTCGAATCGATATTGAGCGTAGTCAGCTGGAAACTTTTGCCCGTAGTAAGGTCGGTATGCGTAGCCTGCTCCATAGGCATCCTGAACCGGTTCATGCGTTGTTGCATGGCCCGCATCTGTTCGGGTGTACGCTCACCCCCGCCGTTGTTGCCGTCAGGCCGGTCACCACCGGGCCTGTCGCCCCCGCCAGGAAAGCCCCCACCCGGCCCGCCGCGAAACATGCGCATCTGGTTGCGACCGCCGTTGTCTGCTTTGGCCCACTGCCCGCCAAATTCCACTTTTTCGACGCCCTCTGTTGTTTCGGGCACCTCGAATTTGCGGCCATCGGGCAAGGTGCCACCGGGTCTGATTTCCTGCCCGTTTACGTTGATTCGGATGTTCGACGGATCAATCCGGCGCATGGTCTCGTAGGTAATCGTACCCGACGTGGGGGCGGTTTGGGCGTTGGCCAGCGGGCAGGTTAAGAGGCTGGAAGCCAGCAGTAGGTAGTGATGATGTTTCATGGTATAAGGAATTGGTTATTGGGTCAACGTTGCATTGGAGGCACAAAAAACGCGCACGTAAACTGTTCATCTGGCGTCTGGTTGGCCTGATCACTGTTTCAGCACCCGGGCGGTGCCAAGCCGCGTACCGTTCTGATCAAAGGCCGTGAGCACATACAGGCCCGCACCCAGGGTCTGGAGAGCCAACTCGTCGGTGCCGCCAGTCGTTTGCAGGACCAGCCTCCCCGCCGAATCGACCAGGTGAACAGCGTGGGCCGGTTGGCTGCCCGCTTCTACCCGGATGCGGTCATGCGTGGGGTTTGGATACACCCGCAACGACTGCCCGGTGGCGGGGTCGGTGCTCAACACCTGAATCTCGCCGGTTGCGTAGGTGCGCAGGGCCTCCAGCATACAGGGCATGATCTGGGTGCTGCCGCTGCCAAACATGCTGAATCCACCGTCCCATTCCCACCAGGCCGACGGAATCTGAAACTTGCCCAGCGCATAGTAGATCGCCTCGGCGTGCTGGCAGCGGCTGGCCGGGCTTGCGTTGAGGTTATACGACCCAAATTCGCCCAGGAAAATAGGTACGCCCTTTGCCTCCGACCAGGCTTTGGCCGCGCCGATGCGTTGGTAGATGACCTCGTAAGTGGCCTCCTTAGCGTAGTTGTTGATGGCCCCTTCTACCCACGTACCCCTTGCCGATGCCGGTACGCTGATGGGGCTTCCCGGAACGGCCGGAAACGGAATGTTTTTCAGATCGGGAATGCCCTGTCCAGCCCAGGTAGCCCCCTGGTGAGTAAACACAAAGGGATCATAGAAGTGGAAAGTATACAGAATGTTGGGGTCGGTAAAGGGTTCCGACTGAAGCATGGCGTCGCGGCCATTCCAGTTGTGAAAACCCACCACCAGCGTGTGGTTGGGAGCAATGGCGCGTACGGTTTGAATCAGGGTCTCGGCCTGTTTTCGCCAGGTGGCAGCGGTCATGCCGTTGGGTTCGTTACGCAGTTCAAAGAGCACCCGTTCGGGGTCGGTGGTTTTGTAGCGCTCGGCAATTTGTTGCCATAGCCATACCAGCCGCGCGGTGGTATCGGCCCCGGCAAGACTCCGGTCAAACTCCACATGGTGCAGGTCAATGAGTACGTTCAGGTTATTGGCCAGTGCCCATTTCACCAGCGAATCGGGCGCGTAAAGCTGGTCGGGCGCATCCCACTTATAAGGTGGCTGTAGTGTGGCCCAGGCCCCAAAATTGATGGGTATACGTACGGTTTTGAAGCCCGCTTTTGCCAGATCGGCCATTTTTTGTTTGCGGGCAGCTACGTCGGCGGGTTTGGCGAAATCACTGAAATGCCGGGCTTTGGTGCCATTCCAGTAGTTTTCCAGAAACGACATATTCATGCCCATACCCAGGCGGGAGGCCCGTTTTTGCGCCGCTGTCTGCCCAAAGACGGGGTTGATGAGTTGACAGATTGTTAGTAAACAGAAAAATAATGGACGTAGCATAAGTTCGATCAGGACGTTAACTTTAGAAGCTACTGGTCTGTGAATTTACTCCCATTTTTGTGGCGTGTAGCCTGGAGCGTCAAGAGTGTAGAGCAACGGGCGAAGAGCGTAGAGCAAGAGAGGTAGTGCGTAGGGCTTCCACCCGCCTTTGTCTAATCCTACGCACTCAGCGTTTCCCACTCATCACTCATTTATCTCCATGCATCGCATCGTCTCCATTGTTCCTTCGCAAACCGAGCTGTTGTTCCATCTGGGCGTTGGCTCGCTGGTGGTGGGACGGACAAAATTCTGCATTCATCCCGCCCCCGCCGTAAGCCGCGTGCCGGTGGTGGGCGGGACCAAAAACGTTGATATCGAGCGTGTTGCTGCGTTGAAACCAACGCTTATTCTGGCCAACCGCGAAGAAAATACCCGCGCCGACGTGGAAGCTCTGCAAGCCATTGCGCCCGTGCACGTCACCGACGTAAACACGCTGCCCGATGCCCTGCAAATGATCTGCGACGTTGGTCAGCTGACAGGTAAAAATGCAGAAGCTGAGCAACTTACGTCAGAAATTGGTCAGTCAATGGCAACCCTAACGCCACCCTCAACCCGCCCGTCGGTGGCGTACCTGATCTGGCGAAAACCCTGGATGGTGGCCGCCGCCGATACGTTTATCGACGCCATGCTGACCGCAGCTGGCTTTACTAATGTGTTTTCAGATCGAACCCGCTACCCGGTTGTTGACGAGGCCGACTGGCAGACGGTTCGTCCCGACCTTATTTTCCTGTCGTCGGAACCGTACCCGTTTAAAGACAGGCACATGGCCGAGCTACAGCAACTATGCCCGTTGGCCAGAATCCGGCTCGTGGATGGTGAACTGTTTAGTTGGTACGGCAGCCGGCTGCGGCAATCGGCCGCTTATTTTCGGCAGCTTCAGAACGATACCAACCAGTCTCTTTTTGTGCCTTTGTAGCCTGCGTAGCCCTCTTAATTGGTGGACTAAAAAAAGTAGTAGCCATTTTTAACCCGTCGCCTGACCGAATTACCCGGCTGCGTTCGTAATTTTCGCCTTATGATGAAACTGCCTCTATCTATTTTGTTGCTGTCTGCGCTCTGGGCCGGACAGGGTTGCCAATCGAAAGCAGCCAAAGAAACCACCGCCAACGACAGTACTGCCACCACCGTTGCGTCTACATCGGCCACCACCACCGAGACCAGCACCCCCGCCAGTACCAGCACCGCTACCCCCGATTCGGTGGCCGCGGGTAAAGAACTCTCACCCATTGACTCATTGGGGTTGATTGGTCCCAAAATCACGGGCGCTATTCTGCCTGGCAAGCGCATTCTGGCCTATTATGGCAACCCGCACTCGAAGAAAATGGGCGTACTGGGCGAATACCCCAAAGACGAGATGCTCCGTATGCTCGACAAACAGGCTGTAGCGTGGGTTCAGCAGGATTCGGCCAAAACACCGGTGCAGAAAGCCCTTCACCTGGTGGCGATTTCGGCGCAGGGACTACCCGGAAAAAATGGCCACTACAGCATGCGGATGTCTGACAAAACGATCCGCAAAGTGATCCGTTGGGCGGCAGAGCATAACTCCATCTGCTTCCTCGACATTCAGGTGGGCCACGCACCGCTGGGACCTGAGATGGAATTTCTGAAACCCTACATTGAACTTCCTTACGTTCACCTGGGTATCGATCCTGAATTTTCGATGAAAACCGGCGCTCGTCCTGGCTCAAAAATTGGTACCTACGATGCCGCCGACGTAAACCAGGCGGTGCAGTTTCTGAGCCGTATTGTCCGCGACAAGAAGTTGCCCCCCAAGATTCTGGTTGTACACCGGTTTACCCGCCGCATGGTGACCAACTACAAAAATATCAAGCTCGACCCGAATGTACAGATCGTGATGAACATGGACGGCTGGGGACCACCTTCCCTCAAGCGCGATACCTACCACGACTACATTCAAACTGAACCCGTGCAATACACCGGTTTCAAGTTGTTCTACCACAACGACTTACGTAAGGTAGATATGAACTCAAAATACAAGGTACCGCACCTGATGGAACCTTCAGAAGTGCTGTCGCTCACCCCAAAACCACTGTACATTCAGTATCAGTAAAAGGAGGAACGGACAAAAGGAGGAGAGGGAGGAAGGGATTGCTGACGCCAGCGAATTAAGGCCACGTCAGCAATCCCTTCCTCCCTCTCCTCCTTTTGTCCGTTCCTCCTTTCACTCCAGCTTCCCCCACAACTTCGCGTATTTCTCGCGTTGGTGTTTCCAGCGTTTGTGCGACCAAAGCCAATTGGCAGGGTTGCGCTGAATCGTGTTTGTCAGCTCGTCGCGGTAGCGTTCAATAAGTTGGCCTTCGGGCAGTGTGTCATAGGGCGGTTCGGCCAGTAGCGTGAATGTTGCCTGGTAGTAGCCCCGCTTAACACGAACCATCTCAGCGTATAAAACGGGCAGTTTCAGGTTACGCGCCAGCCGTTCGGCACCGGTATAGAAGGGGGTGTCGCGGTGCAGAAAATCAATCCAATAGGCCGATTCGGGCTGATTGGGCATCTGATCGGCTACCAGAGCGATCAGGCGCGGAATGTTTCGCCGCAGGACCAGTTCGCGGGGTAGGCGCTGCATCGGAATCAGGTAGGGGCCAAAAC
The DNA here is from genome assembly GCF_017353185.1 of Fibrella rubiginis. Lineage (GTDB taxonomy): Bacteria > Bacteroidota > Bacteroidia > Cytophagales > Spirosomataceae > Fibrella > Fibrella rubiginis. The sequence goes on from NZ_JAFMYV010000009.1 coordinate 141,732, forward strand.
TCGATCGGATGCGTTGCATCAACCGTTCTGAGAAAGGGCTGTTCAGCGGTTTGTATACACTGTCTACCCGCATGCCATAGAGGCTTGCCGCAGATGGCAGCCACTCCCAATTGCATTGATGCGCCGCCAGGCCAACAACCGCCTGCCCTCGTTCCAGCAGATCCATAGCCACTTCCGGGTTCGTGTATACAACACGGCGACGCAGTTCATCGGCCGACAGACCAGGCAGTTTTATTGTCTCCACCAGTATATCGCTGATGTTGCGGTAATAGGCTTTGGCAATGTCCCACCGTTCGGGTTCGGTGAGGGTAGGAAACGAGTGGCGGAGATTGTCGAGAATAACGGCCCGTCGGTAGCGGACCAGGTAAGTTAGCAGGAGGTACAGGATGTCTGCTACCCTATAGAGAATGAAAAACGGCAACGAGGCCAGTACCCGGAACGCAATCATAGAGCAAAGATACGAGTTGCCCGCCGGGGCGGTTTCCCTTCACTCGGATCGTTTTCGGTATAAACGGTTGCCCAGAGCTTGGATTTATAACATTTTAATGAGTGGCGTTGTTATTTTATTCTTAAGTACAAATACTTTTGTACTGCTTCTCGCGAAGCTATATCTCTCCAGGTCCAACTGGGCAGATGAAATGGTGTGGATATAGTCGGAAAGCTATTCAGGGATCCTGGGTAGCTTTTTTCATAAAAAGAGATCTTAGTTAACGCAAACCATTTATCATCTATTTAACCGCTTTAAATAAATGTATTTGGCGGATCATAATTTCGGTACCAACTTAACTGCGTCATAATCCGTAAAAGTACTTCCATGAATCAAAACCATAAACCGTTACTTCTGATTGCCGATGATGACGACGACGACCGTGTCCTGATTGAACAGGCGCTGAAGCAAACGGCGTTCAATGGCCGGATTCACTTTGTGGAAGATGGCGAACAGTTGATCCAGTACTTAAAGGATTGTCAGGTTGAATCGCCCGATGCACCTGATCGGCCAACCTTACTTCTGGTGGATCTAAACATGCCCGTTGTGAATGGTGTTGAAGCGCTGACTTACATCAAGTCGGTGCCCGGATTGCGGCAGTTGCCGGTGGTGATGCTGACTACGTCGTCGGCTGAGAGCGATATTTCAACCTGCTACAATTTGGGTGCTTCGTCATTCGTTATAAAACCGATTACCTTTACCAAATTAGTAGAGCTAATGGACTCACTTCGGGCCTATTGGTTGGGTACCGTTCAGTTGCCCCGCTGAGGCCGCGTGATTTCTCAACAAGTGACTTACGAGCAGGTGGTGAGTGCACCGCCTTGTGTATAAAGATCCTTTACAAAGGGAAGGTTGAATAGCAGAGTGAGGTGCCGCACTGCCCTGCAGTAAACGACCCATTCTGTAATGGTGTGGATAGAAGCGGAAAGCCGGCGGAGTTTCTCCGACGGCTTTTTTGTTTATTCCCGTCCTATCTTGATTAAATCCATAATAAAAGTAGGATTAAGATAGTTTAAAAAGGAAACTATGTAGTTGGGTACGCTGTTTCTGCCTCAACTGCAACTATTTCTGAACCACATGACGCTGCTTAGCAAGACCTTGTTCTGCCTTCTGCTCTGCCTGATTGCCGTGTCAACCGGCCAATCGACCGATAGCAATGCCGACCGAATTTTAGGCCGTTGGTTGTTTCCGAAGAAACAAACCTGCGTTGAGATCTACCGTGAAAACGGGCTCTATTTTGGCCGTATGGCTCAAATCAGTGGTAGTTGCCAGGCCAGTTATGGCGATATCAGCAACAAGGTGGTGCTTACCAATCTGTCCTACGCCAACAACGGTTGGTCGGGAGGCACGATGGTGCACCCTACGTCGGGCATGAAATTTAGCGTTGATATGAAGATGAGCAACGCCAACACGCTGATAGCGACAGTGTACAAAGGCATGCGCATGTTCAGTAAAGAATTAATCTTAACCCGCCAACAACCCGCGAGTTGATAGTAAGGCCTGAGAAGTAAGAGATAAGAAACAAGAGGCAAGAAAAAAGACGATGTTCAGCAACTGGGCACCGTCTTTTTTCTTGCCTCTTGTTTCTTATCTCTTACCTCTTGCTTCTTAACCTCTAAAGTAGATCAGTAATGCGGCGACCGTCACGACCTGTAAAGGCGCTCTGGAATTCGCGGCGCAGGGCCAGTACCCGGCGGCGGGGGTGAGTGGAGATAAATACCGCCCGCATCTTGAGCAGGAAGCCAATCAGCAGATAGCCAAAAAACGACGCAATCAGCACGACAAGGGATAATGTATTCGACATATTGCCGTGCAGGAAGAGAAACAGGATGGTGTTCAGCAATGACATACTACACAACACCGCAGTTGCACCACCGTGCGAAAGCCCATTGTCGAGCAGGATATGGTGCATGTGATTCCGGTCGGCAGAAAACGGCGAACGACCGTTCAGGATGCGTACCATAAACACGCGCAGGGTGTCGAAAATGGGTACAATAAGCACCACCATAGCAATGATGGGGGCATCGAAAAAGCTGCGCGGGTCGAAGCGGTAGGTGGTATTGAGGTTCACAAAGCGCACGGCAAAGAAGGCGAGGAAGAACCCGATGAGCAGCGACCCGGTGTTGCCCATGAAAATCTTGCTCGTGTGCGAGAAGTTAAACCGCAGGAAACCAACCAGCCCGCCCGCCAGAGCGAAGGCCATCGTTGCCATGGCGTAGTGTTCAGACAAGAGGAACCAACTGCCAAACGTGATGCTGGCGATGGTGGCAATGCCGCCCGCCAGCCCGTCGATGCCGTCGATGAGGTTTATGGCGTTGGTGAGGGCAATAAACACAAAGCACGTCAGCAGGATACTCACCACGTCTGTGATATAGTGGAAGCCCATGATGCCGTAGAGGTAATCTAGTTTCAGATGGCCAAGAAAGATAAGGCTACTGGCACTAAGTAGCTGAAAACCAATCTTTTTGTTTGGGTCGATGCCCACAAGGTCATCTTTCATCCCGATAAAAAACAGGATGGCAGCCCCTACGATGGAGAGATTCGTACAGTACAGATCGCGGGGATCATTGATGGGCCAGATGAAATAACTAATGAGCACGGCGGCAAAAATGGCCACCCCGCCGAACGTGGGGGTGGGTACTGAATGAGACCGGCGCTCGCCCGGTTTCTCCATTAGCGACTTTAATTCGGTGATCTTGATGACTACAGGAATAGACACCACGGCCACAAAACAGGCCACCAGAAAAGCCATCAGCACCTGGTAGAGGCCCTGCTGAAAGGCTGATTCTGTAAGCTTTTGCTGTATATAGGCTAAGAGTAGATCAGGATTCATGTGATGAGTGAGTGCGGCTCGGAAGTGGTAACGAGGCTGTATGCTAACAACTCCGGGGGGACAAAAATTGTGCTTTTCGCTTGATTACCAAGCCCCGAAAACTAATCTTCATAATTGCTTATTGAACGGTCAGGTCCGTTTTGACCAAAACTGAGACAGTTTCCGAATGGGTTTAAGCCACAGGGTCAGCCAGTTCGGCTTAAGCTCATTCAACTGCCAGGCCATGCGATCTTCGCGGTTGGCTTTCAAGCGATTGCGTAAGCTGCTGTTGCTGACGCCCCCCAGCCGCATAACAACCAGTACCTCGTTGAGGTAAGCTATCCGTATCTGGTGTTTGTGGATAAGCCTGAGCATCAGCTCATAGTCGGCGGCTGAACGCAGGCTGGTGGTGAACATGCCGTATTTCTTATAAACGTTGGTTCGAACAAAAAAGGTGGGGTGAGGCGGCATCCAGCCATACAGAAAATCGCCGTGCTGATAGTCGCCTGCCCGCCAGTAGCGGGTGACGCGATCCGGCTCGTTGCGTTGAGCATAGACCAGATCGCCGTAGACCCCATCAACCGTGGGCTGTTGCTGAAATACATCAACAACCCGGCCAATAACATCGGGGTGGCGGTATAAATCGTCCGCATTCAAAATACCGATGATGTCGCCGGTGGCGGCGGCAATACCTTTATTCATGGCGTCGTAAATACCGCCGTCAGGTTCAGAAATAAACCGGGCTATGCTGTTTCCATAACTGCGTATAATATCGGCAGTGCCATCTGTAGACGCACCATCGATGATGATGTATTCGATGGGGCTATAAGACTGTCCCAAGACCGATTCAATGGCCTCGGCAATGGTATTGGCTCCGTTGTAAACGACGGTGATAATGGAAACGGTCATGCAGAAATAGTACGCTGCCGAACAGCTACAGCGGGGTTACCCTGGTAAATGGTGTAGGGGGCCAGGTCGCGGGTGGCCACCGACCCCACGGCCAGTACGGCATGGCTGTGCATCCGCACCCCAGGGCAGACGGTGGCCCGGGCACCCACCCAGGCGCCGGTTTCGAGCACAATGGGCAACACCCGCAGGTCGAAGGTGGGCCGCTGATAGTCGTGGTTACCAGTCAGAAGCATGGCTCCCTGCGAGAGGCAGACGTTGTTTTCGATAGTGACCTGCGTGAGGTTATCGATCCATACCTGCTCACCAATCCAGACGTGGTCACCAATGGTAAGTAACCATGGGTATTTGATATTGACGGCGGGTTTGATGAGCACACCCTGACCTACCTTCGCTCCAAACAGGCGCAATAGGCTCACTTTGAGTGAGGCCGGCAGGGGGGCATACGAATTGAACAACCACGCGTTGGTAAAGTGCCACAGCAGAATCTTCCAGCGCGGTCCCGGATTGAACCACTGGTTGTTATAGGCCGACAGGTCGGTTCGGCCCTGCTGAACGGGTGTGGGGGGCATCATTGGCTGGTGGTAGTCTTGGTTTCGTCCCGAACTCCAACGGTCAGATCGCGTCCGTGTTCCTGTTTAAAATAATTGATGATGGCCTGTTTGTCGTGACCGGTGTGGTTATACACTTCCATCAGTTTGGCGTCGACCAGAAACCGATACCACAGCCCTTGCAGAAAATGCCAGACAAATCCCTTTCGACCGTCCAGAAACCCAAGCTGGATAAGGTAACGGAACAGGAAATAGATGATTGGCCGGGTGAAGAGCGGCAGGGAAGCATACTTTTCTTTCAGGTATCGTTTGCGTTCTTCCTGCGTGCCAAACAGCCGAGGCGTCACGCGTACGGTTTCGTCGAAGTTGAATCGGATGTTAAGCAGGTCAATTACCTCGCGGGTGGCGTAGTTGTTGTGCTTTTGGGTCCACCAGGTAAGGTTGTTAAGGTTGTGGTCGACCAGATCATTGGCAAACTCAATGGTTTTGGGGGGCGCGTCAGTTGGGCCGCTCAGCTTGATGTGTTCGTCCATCCAGGTTTGTTCGCAGATGCCCTGCCCCTGCCGCCAAAGCCGCAATAGCCAGATAGGGTAGTAGCCCCCGTGCCGAATCCAGCGGTCCATGAACATCACGCGGCGCTTCACATACACGCCTGTCACGCTGGCATCGAGAGCGGGTAGCCGCTGATTGATTTCCTGGGCCAGTTCGGGCAAGATGTATTCGTCGGCATCCATCCGCATCAGCCATGTTGATCTGAACGGCGTGTGGTTAATGCCATAGTTGAACTGCACGGCGTAGGTAGACCAGGGGTTTTGCACCACTACGGCCCCCAGTTCCCGGGCAATGTCGACGGTACGATCCGTAGAGAAAGAGTCAACGATGAAGACCTGCGACGTAATGGAACGCAGACTGTCCAGGCAGCGGGCAATGTGCTTTTCTTCGTTGTGAGTGAGAATTATTACGGACAAGCCGCTCATACGTGAGGAGTTGACGAATGCAATTTTATCGAAAAAACGGCACTTTACGAAGCTACATACCCTTGCCACTGCTGCGTAGGAAGGCGAAGTGCCACATACACAGCTATCTAATATAACGAATCTGCGGTTTGTCTACTCTGGGGATATGCCCCAGTACGTGTTTCTCGATGGCGTTTTGTACTCTACGCCAACTAGTTCGGCTGAGTTCGTCGGGGTTGACCCATGAGCAATCACTTCGCTGACTCCTGTCTCGCAATACAATCTGCTCAGTAGTCGGCCATGGCATTCGCACTTATGACCTCACTTACTGCCCTGCGCGCCCAACTCCGCGACGACGTATGCAGACAACGCATATATGTATACTTGCTATCAGAAGCCGGTGAGCAGTGTAAAACTTAGATGAGTCTGCTCCTCTTTATGCTGTTGATCGTAGTCGAGCACCGCCGCATTCGGAGAACGAAGGGCTGATGAAGCCTTTGTGCTGACCCAAAGCAGGCAGGTCGATTAGTGTCAGCGAGGTGACGTTGAGTATCCTGACAGGTCATGAAACTGTACCGGCGGCAACGTTATAAAAGACCTTGCCGCTTCGAGGACGTGCTATGAGATCAGTTTACTCACTGTTAGTTTGCCTGTTTATCTGTTTGCCCCTTGCCGCGCAGTCACTAGTCACGTTTCAAACGCTGCCGCGTGATCTGCAATTATACGCCCGTGACGGAGCCAATCAGGCTGCTGTAGTGATCGAGGGTACAGCCACCGACAACAGCCTTGTTAGAGTTGCCTGTTTACTTAACCGGAATGGGCAGGTGACTCAACAGCAGCGGTTTACATTTTCCAATACGCGTATGTTCCGGTTTGCCCCGACTATTGTGGCCGAACTGGCGGAGTATGGCATTCGGCTTTATGGTTACCGCGCCACGGGTGACTCTGTCCTGCTGGCCGAACGCAAACGGCTGCTGTGCGGTGACGTATTTGTGATCTACGGGCAGTCAAACGCCATTGGTCTCGGCGGCCTTGATCAGAGCAAAATTGACGACCAGTACATGCGGCAATGCGGCTACCCCTTTGGTGTTGCCGACATTCCGGGGTCCATGCAGTGGTATCCGGCAAGCCAGCCCTACGGCGCGGTGGGTGCGTTCGGCCTGTACATGGCCGAAGCCATTATGGCCGTGACCAAAATTCCTCTCTGCCTTATCAACGGGTCGGAAGGAGGGGCCAGCCTTAACCAACTGGCCGACCGGAATGCCGCCAACACCACTGATCTGACCACGTTTTATGGGCGGATGCTGTACCGCACGCGCTGGGCAGGTTATCAGGGAAAAGTGCGGGCCTTGTTCTACAAACAGGGAGAAGCCGAAGCCGGGTCGTCGGTAGCTGGCTATCCGGCCAGCTTCGACCGGCTGTATCGCTTCCTCCGGCAGGACTACGGCAACGAACCGCGCCTGTATGTGAGTCAGATCAACATTATGGCCGCTGGACAGGCAAACGTGGGTGAACTGCGTGACTTTCAGCGGCGACTGACATCAATCTATCCTGTTGGTGTAGAAAACATTGCCACCGTGGGCACACCAGGGTATGACGGTATTCACTACAGCCTGGAAGGCAACCGACAAATTGCCCGCGAACAGGCCCGGCAAGTGCTACGCGACATCTACGGGCAAAGCGATACGCTCCAGATTAACTCGCCCAATATCCGGAAGGTGGTACAAAATAGCCGTAACGACACGCTGACGCTGGTTTTTGAACCCGATATGCAACTTGTCTGGGCTGCCGATTCGGTGCTGGACCACGGCAATGGGCAGTACACCCGCAAACTGGCCGACGTTTTTTATCCCGACGGTCAGACCGGGCGGGTGAGTGCGGGGCGGGCCACCGGCAACCGGATTCAGCTTGCCCTGCGGCAGCCAGCTCCCGTGCAGGCGCTAACTTACCTGCCGCCTTATTTCTCAGATAAGCAGAACGGATTCTACGACGGTCCGGTGCTCAAAAACAGTCGGGGTATGCGTGCCTTTAGCTTCGACAACGTAGCCGTGGTTCGTGCCCTGCCCGCCATTACCAACCTGGCGGCAACGGCCAACGCCACCACCCGCGAGATAGCGCTCTCCTGGACGTTAAGTACCACCGCTGCCAGTGAGGTAGTGCTGGAACGAGCCGTAATTGGTGTATCACCTTTCGCCATCATTGCCACGCTACCTGCCACCACGAATACCTACCGCGACCGCCCGCCCCTGAGCCTGTTGGGCCAACACCAGTACCGGGTAAGGGTGATCAGCCGGGAGTCGGAATCGGGTCTGAGCAACGTGGCCGAAGGGCGGTTGCCCGTTGTTTGTACCCTGGCCGTGAGCCTGAGCGGCAGTAGTACGCTGGCCGTTGGAGCTACCGCTTCCCTCTCGGCCAGCGTAATGGGCGCACTGCCGCCTACCAACACGGTTGCACTCCGTTGGTCGGGGCCGGGCAGTAGTTCAGCGGTGGGTAGCTCATTGATCGTGAATGGATTGGCGGCGGGTTCAACCAATGTATATGCCGTAACGGCTACGCAGGGCGCCTGTTCAGCCACCGCCACCAGCACCGTCACCGTGCAGGGTGCCTGCACCCTCTCGGTAGTGATTGCAGGGGCACAAACTATTCCCTTTGGCGGTACCCTCTCCCTGTCGGCTGTAGTGAGTGGTACGCAGGTGGGCCTGGGACCAGTAACCAGTCGCTGGAGTGGCCCGGCGGGGTATACGGCAAGCGGCACCACACTGACACAGGCGGGGTTAACGCCGGGCCTGAGCGGCACTTATAGTCTAACCGTAGAACAGGGCCGATGTACAGCCGGCGCGGTGGCTGCGGTAGAGATCCAGCTGCCGCTTGCCGTGGAAGAGCCCGATGGACCTGGGCGTATTGGGCCAAATCCGGTGCGGGCAGGACAACCCTTGTGGCTGCAGACGGCGGGCAATGCCGGAACGGGACCCCTTAGCCTGACGGTCTGGACCCTGGCCGGGCAGCGGGTTATGAGCCGAACAATACGCCCCGCGCGCCAAACCGAACTGCCCACTACCAACCTCGCCCCCGGCCTTTATTTTCTCGATATTGCCAACGGCACACAGCGGCTTGTGCATCAGCGGATTATCGTAGAGTAGCGGTCAGTCCAGTACCACACACCCATGGCCCGGCACGCGTACGCCCGTATCGAGTACCCGCGCTCCGGTAGCCGAGGAGAAAGTAAGCCGGTTAAAACGAACCTCGTTGGGTGAAAAAACCACGTCGATGGGCTGGCTGCTGAGGTTGTGCAATACCAGCACCTGCGCACCCCCCGCCGACTGCCGACCAAAAGCCACGATGCCCCGCTGCCGAATGCCTGTGAGCATCAGCCTGCTGCGATTGTCGTTGAGTACGGCATGACCATTTCGGAAGGCAATCAGCCGTTTGTAGTGCGAATACAGGGAATGAGGGTCGTCCTGCTGCTGCGCCAGGGGCCGCACCGTGCGGCTGGTGGAATACCGGGCGGGACGGCCAGCCCCGTTTCGAGCGCGGTGATGGTCCTTTTTGCCTACATCCCAGAGAAATGGTTCGCGGATATATTCATCGGGTTTCAGGCCCAGCATCCCGATTTCTTCGCCATAATAGAGATACGGATTGCCCGGCAGGGTGAGCAGCAAATTCGCCGCCACCTTCAACTTCTCTACGTTACCGTTGAGCAGACTACCGACGCGGTTCTGGTCGTGGTTCGACAAAATCAGCGCATCGATAAAATCGGGATTCACGGCGGTGTAGGCAGCGTGGGTATTCGCCAGGAACGAGATCAAATCGCCCGAATCGGTACCTCGGCGGATGGCTGCTTCCAGTTCCAGGGCCAGGTCGAAGTTGAAATTGGCCTGTAAGCCCCGAAAATAGGGTGCCACGCGGTCGGGGCGGGTCCATACTTCGCCCACGAGGTAGGCTCCCGGTTTAGCCGCCTGCACTACCTGGCCAAATTCGGCCCAGAACTGGTGATTTTTTGGCTCTTCACGTTCCCGGTACAGATGCCGCGCTGCATCAAGTCTAAATCCGTCAACACCCATGTTCAGCCAGTAGCGGGCAACGGTATACACTTCTTCGCGAAGCGGCTGATGGTCAAAATTGAGGTCGGGCATACCGCTCCAGAACATGCCGTAATACTTCTCCGTTTCTGGATTCCGGGTATCATCGCCGGGCGCGTAATGCCACGGGCTGCGCTCGCCGGAGTCGGCGGTAATGTCGCGGGTGGCGAGCTTGCGGCGGCTGATTTCGGCGGGAGTCAGCCACTTATAATATGACCTGTAGGCATTGTCAGGCCCTTTTTTGGCTTCCAGAAACCACGGGTGCCGGACACTGGTGTGGTGGATAACAAGGTCTATCAGCACCGCAATACCCCGGCTGTGGGCTTCGGCAATCAACCGTTGAAAATCGTCGAGTGTACCGTATTCGGGGTCGATACCGTAGTAGTCGGTGATGTCGTACTTGTGGTAGGTGGGGGAGGGGTTGATGGGCATGAGCCAGATAGCCCGGATGCCGAGGTTGTAGAGGTAATCGAGTTTACTGATAACCCCGTTTAAATCACCGGTGCCGTCGCCGTTACTATCGCAGAATGACCGGACAAAAATTTCGTAATGGACACCCGTGGTGCCAGTAGGCGCAATAAAAGACATGGAACAAAGGTAAAGAGCGGTTTAACGTTTAAGGTCTAAAGTCTAAGGTTGGCTGACGTCAGCGCGGCAAGCATACGCCGGCGTCAGCCAACCTTAGACTTTAGACCTTAAACGTTAAACCGCTCTTTACCTTTGCCCCCATGGACGCTCCTCAACTGCTGGCCCAATTTGATGAACAGGCCATTTCTTCTATCCAGTTTGCCTTCGCCGACATCGACGGGGTGCTGCGGGGTAAGGTCATCAGCCTCGACAAATTCCGGGCGGGCCTGGCCGACGGATACGGTTTCTGCGACGTGGTTTTTGGCTGGGACAGTGCCGATGCCGCCTATGACAACGCTACGCTAACGGGCTGGCATACAGGCTACCCCGACCGGCCTGTGCGCATTGACCTGAGCACCTTCCGCGAAAAGCCCTGGGCAGGGGGAAAACCGTTTTTTCTGGCCGATTTTTCGTCAGCTACCAACCCCGACGATGATCTGGCCGCCTGCCCACGGTCGCTGATGAAACGAGTGGCGCAACAGGCCGAGGCCATGGGCTATCGGGCCGAAATGGCGCAGGAATTTGAGTTCTTTGTGTTTCAGGAAACGCCCCAAACGCTGCAGCAGAAGGGTTTCCGGGACCTCACGCCCCTGACACCGGGCATGTTCGGCTACTCGTTGTTGCGCCCTGCCCTGGCCCAGGCTTTTACCGACGATCTGTTCGGTCTGCTCACTCAATTCGGTATTCCTATCGAGGGGCTGCACACCGAAACGGGGCCGGGCGTGTATGAGGCCGCCATTCACCACGACACCGCCCTGCGCGCTGCCGATAAAGCGGTTTTGTTTAAAACGTCGGTAAAAGAAATCGCCTACAAACATGGGCTGGTGGCTTCGTTTATGGCGAAGTGGAACGCCGATTTGCCCGGTTGCAGTGGCCATATTCACCAAAGCCTCTGGACACCAAACGGCACGTCGGCTGGGGTATCGAACCTGTTTTACGATGCCACTCAGCCCGACAAATTGAGCACGCTGGCCCGGCAGTATCTGGCCGGTCAGCTGCATTGTTTGCCCCACATACTGCCCATGTATGCCCCCACCATCAACAGCTACAAACGGCTGGTAGAAGGCGCCTGGGCACCCACCACGCTCACCTGGGGGTTTGATAACCGGACCGTGGCCATGCGGGTATTAAACCATGCTGAAGCCTATACCCGCGTGGAAATGCGCGTGCCGGGCGCCGACACCAATCCGTACCTGGCCATGAGTGCAGCCCTGGCGTCGGGCCTCTACGGCATTCGTCACGGCCTCTCGCTCGATGTGCCGCCTACCACCGGCAACGGTTACGAAAACACCACAAACGGCCGCATGGCGCCTACCCTCGGCGACGCCACCAACCTCATGCGGGATTCGCCCGTAGCCGCCGAACTATTCGGCGTGGGCTTCGTTAACCATTTCTGCCAAACCCGCGATTGGGAACACCGCCAATATGCCCGTCAGGTGGGCGACTGGGAACTGCGGCGGTACTTTGAAATAGTTTAGAAATGCACTTCATCAATTATCCAGCTATAGTTCAGCAAGCCTGGGCGGCGTTTGATCCGAGCCGACCCGTGCAGGATGTGAACGATATCAGCGCCCTGGTCTCTACCAACCATGTCTTCCGCATTACCCTCGACGGGGGCGACCACGTCATTGCTAAACTGTCATTTTTTGGCAAATTCGAGCAGTTTAAAGACGATCACCGCATCATCCACGCCCTGGCCAATAACCTGCTCTATCCGTTCGAGAATGTGTTGGCGAAGTCGCTGATGAAAAACGGTCAGGTGTTTATTTATCGCCATCAGGATGGTCCCGTAGATGCCTGGGTAGTGTTTTATAACCCCATCCGCACCCTCGACCGGATGCCCCGTCGCCTCGACGAAACGCATATTCGCAAACTGGGCAACGAAATGGCCCGCTTTCATCTGGCCTGCGCGCGGGCGTCGTCGGTGCTGCCCAAATACGCCAAAACCCTCCGCTCCGACATTCAGGGATTGCTCGATTTGCTCAACACCGAAGCCGGAAAAGCGGAACACCACGCTCATGCCGACGCTATCCGCCACCATTGCCAGTTGTTTCTCGAAAACCGGCAGAAGCTGGTAGCCAAGACCGTGGAGACAATGCCCGTCTTTGTGGACTGGAACATCGGTAATTTCTCTGTCACCAATGACCTGAAGCTGTTTTCGCGCTGGGATTACGACTGGTTTCGGATCAGCTACCGGGTACTCGACTTCTACTTTTTCAGCCGCGTTTGTTCCGACGCCGGCGACCGGACGGTGTTTTCCTACTACATCGGTCCACTGGCCGAAGAACGCTTTGGCTGGTTTTTGGAGGAGTATCACCAGATTTATCCCCTCACCGAGCGCGAAATCCGGTTCCTGCCCGAAGCCTACCGGTTTTTTATCCTCAATTATGTGATCAAATACGGTCGCTATTTTTTCAACGACACCTACGCTTCCAAACTTCAGCAGGAAGCTTTTGACATCTACCTGCCATCTATTGAACAGTTCTCCGTCGAGCCGATTCTGGCGCGGTTAGGACTTTAAAACAAGTTTACCGTTTGCCGTTTTCTGTTGGCGAACGCACAAAGGTTGCTTGGTTTGCATCAGATATGCTGCGTGAACACAATGGAAAACAGTAAACGGAAAACGGTAGACTACCTATGACCCCTTTCGCCAGCCTCCTCAATCAGTACAAAGCTATTTTCTTCGATGCCTACGGGGTGTTGAAAAACGCCCATGGCCTCATCCCCGGCGTTGACCAAACCATTGGCCGGTTGGTGGAAAGCCAAACGCCGTTCTACGTCCTCACCAACGATGCTTCGCGCAGCCCCGACGAACTGGCCGAATCGTACGCCCGGCTGGGGTTGCCTCAAATTACGGCTCATTGCATAGTGTCATCGGGTATGCTGGCAAGGGAGTATTTGCAACTCAAAGTAAACCATGGTACGGTGGCCTATCTGGGCACGCCCACTTCGGCGCACTACATCGAAAATGCCGACCTCCACGCCCTGCCCATCCGCGACGTTGACCTCGACAATGCCGCCGATATTACCGCGCTTGTACTGCTCGACGACGAGGGTTTCGACTGGAATACGGACCTCAACAAGACCGTAAACCTGCTGCGACGGCGCAATATTCCCGTCATCGTAGCCAACACGGATGCTACGTATCCCGTAGCGGGTAGTCAGGTAGCTGTGGCTATTGGAGCCGTAGCCGACATGCTGGAACGGATTGTAGGAAAGCAGTTTATTCGTTTCGGAAAGCCTGACGCCCAATTGTTTATGTTTGCTTATGACCTGCTACGAGAGCGGATGCCGATTACGAAAAGCGACATTCTGATGGTGGGCGACACCTTGAAAAGCGACATTCTGGGTGGCAATAAATTCGGCTTCGACACGGCCCTTGTCCTCACCGGCAACACCCCCGCCCAAGACGTAGACCTCCGCATTCAGGCCACGGGTATTATCCCCACCTACGTCTGTGAATCGGCGGCGGTGTAGGTGGTGCACCCATACGTCTACACATGAACCTGCCTACGTCGACACATGCCTGCGGGTGAGCCATTTGTGGGTTTACTTTATGACGTACCTACTTTTTAACCATAGATTATGAAATCGAAGAATCTGGTCAGCCTATCGGTTGCCGCTGTCTTTACTGTGTTAGCTATCACGGGGTTATTGATTTATTTTGGACAGGGGAGCCACGTTGTCGAACACACCCACGCCTGGTTTGGCGTACTGTTTGTGGCAGCGGCCGTTTTCCATATTGTTAATAACTGGTCGTCGATCAAGGGCTATTCAACCGACAAGAAGACGGGTGGCATCCGGCGCGAACTGATCGTAGCCTCTGTGGTGGCGCTATTGTTTCTGGGCGGCATCGCTGCCGATCTGCCCGGCTTCAAAGCCCTCCCCAATGGTGGCAAGGCCCTTTTTGGCAAAAAACGTCCCGGTGGCCCTGGTGGTCCTGAAGGTCGGCCCGGTCCACCTAATGGCGAACGGGGCGAAGGAAATAGAAATGGTGCTGAACAGGCCGTTTTGACCAGCGCGGCCATCGATTCTATCGCCCGGCAGATGGTGGCACAACAGTTAGCCGCCAATGCCCAAACCATCCAGTTCGATACCACTGCTGCCCTAGGTCACGACGTGATTTTGGCGCAGGGAACGGCCACGTCCACCAAGCCCGGCAGTGCCAAATTCCGATTCACTCAGGTACTTACCCTTGCCGATCATGTATGGAAGGTTGCCGCTAAACAAACTGCGCCGCTCTAAAGATTGATGGCTTCACTCCGTGCTCCAGGGCCAGACGTCAGCTCCTGAAGCAGGGAGCCACACCAGCACGGAGTTGTTCTCGCTTGCCAAGCCACAGCACAATACCAAACCCATTAAAACCCAAGCGTGAGCTGTTTGCCAACCTCGTTTTGGCTTGCTACCCCGTCCATCGATTCGAGGTTGGAGAGCGAAACGCCAAGCAGCCGAACGCCCTTGGGTAGCGGCATGAGTGTTTGCAGGATGTCGTGGGTGCATTGAGCAAGCTGAGCATGGCTGCTAATGGGCGACCCAAAGCTGCGACTTCGAGTAATTAGTTGAAAATCAGCATATTTTACTTTGAGCGTGAGCGTACGGCCCGTGCTGCGGATGCGTTCGCAGTCCTGCCAGAGATCGTTGATGGGGCCGGCAAGTCCGTCGATAAGGTCAGGCCATTCGGTAAGGTCGGTGGCGAAGGTAGTTTCGGAGCCGGTCGATTTCCGGATGCGGTCGGGCTGCACGGGTCGGTCGTCGACGGCGTTGGCAATGGCGTGGTAGAACCGACCCGCCTTACCAAATTTCTGCACCAGAAACGCCTCCGTCTGCTGCCGCAAATCGAGGCCGGTGAAGATGCCCAGGTCGTTCATTTTCGCCGCCGTCACCTTACCAATACCGTGGAATTGCCCCACCTTCAGCGGTTCCACAAAGGCCAGACCCTGTTGGGGTTTAATCACAAACAGCCCGTCGGGTTTATCGTAATCAGAGGCAAGTTTGGCCAGAAACTTGTTATACGACACACCCGCTGAGGCCGTCAGCCCCGTGGCTTCCCTGATCTTGCTTTTGATCTCCTGCGCGATCTGCGTAGCCGACGCAATGCCCGGAATAGTCTCTGTCACGTCGAGGTAGGCCTCGTCCAGTGAGAGCGGTTCAATCAGGGGGGTGTATTCGGCAAAAATGGCCCTGATTTGTCCAGAAACGGCTTTGTATACCTCAAAACGCGGTTTCACAAACACCAGGTCGGGACACAGCCGCCGCGCCGTACTCGACGGCATGGCCGACCGAACGCCGAAAACGCGCGCCTCATAACTCGCCGCCGCCACCACGCCCCGCTCCCGCGAACCACCCACGGCCACGGGCTTACCCCGCAGGGCCGGGTCGTCGCGCTGTTCGACGGAGGCATAAAACGCGTCCATGTCGATATGGATAATTTTCCGCTGCATATAATACAACGCAAATATAGTGGAGGGTGATAAGTGGTGCGTGCGTATCGTGGACATATACGCACACATCACTTATCACCCTCCACTATTCTCCTCCCTTTCTTAAACTCTGTTAAGTCCGGGCACGAGATAAGGGGTATTGGCGTTTTACGGGTATAGACGCCTGAAAATTTGTATCTTTGCAGCTTATGCGAAACCTCCAGAGAGTTGTTGTGTTGGTTGGCCTGTTGGTGCTGGGGCTTAGTGCGTGTACCGACTTCAACAAGGTGATGAAAAATCCCTCGGCCGATGTGAAATATCAGGCGGCGTTGAAGTACTACAAAAAAGGCGACTGGTACCGGGCAGGGGTGCTTTTTGAAGAAGTCATTCCCCGCCTGAAGGGTGGTTCGGAGCAGGAGTTGTCGCAACTCTACTTTGCCCACACCCAATACAACCAGAAGCTGTACGAGACAAGCGCCGCGTCGTTCAAACGGTTCTACGAGACTTTTGCCCGTAGTGAATCGGCTCCGGAAGCGATGTACATGTACGCGCTCTCGCTGTTTAAAAGCACGCCAAATTTCAACCTCGATCAGTCAGGCACGATTGGCGCAATGGCCGCTATGCAGGATTTCGTAAACTCGAACCCTGACAACGAACACGTTAAGGAGTGCACCGAGATGATCGCGACTCTGCGCAAGCGGCTGGAGCGCAAGGCCTATGAACGGGCTAAACAGTACTACAAGGTCAGTGGATTCAGCATTGCCAATTACAAATCGTCGGTTGTGGCGATCAACAATTTTCAGCGTGAATTCCCCGACTCGGAATACAACGAAGAACTGTCGTACCTGAAGGTAGATGCTGAGTATAATCTGGCCATGAATTCGCTGGACACGAAGCAGAAGGAACGTTTTCAGGAGGCAGTGGATTTCTACAAAGCCTTTATTGAAAAGTATCCGAACAGCAAATACGTGAAACAGGCCGAGAAGATGCAGGAAAACAGCCTCAAGCAACTCGACCGTATTGCTAAAGAAGAAAAGGCCCGCGACGACCTTAAGAAACAACAGCAGCCCAATCCTAATGCTCCGGCAAAGGTGACGTCGGCTAATTAAAACGAGTTCAAAGTCTAAAAAACAATGTTTAAGGTTTAATCTCTGATGTCTAAAGTTGCTTCGCATTTGCAATAGTTGAGCGTGAAGCAGCGCTAAATCGTAGACGTTAAACCTTAAACCTCAGTAAAGTCAACCAAAAAATATGGCTTCCAATCCATCAATTATCACCCGCGACACAGACAAGATCGCGGCTTTCACGGGCAACATGTACGAGTCAGTTTCGGTGATTTCGAAGCGGGCGCGGCAGATCTCGACCAAGAACAAAGAAGAACTGAGCAACAAACTGTCGGAGTTTGTGTCGGCGGTTGACAACCTGGAAGAGGTGTTCGAAAACCGTGAGCAGATCGAAATCTCGAAGTTCTACGAGCGCAT
Organism: Fibrella rubiginis; assembly: GCF_017353185.1. Taxonomy (GTDB): domain Bacteria; phylum Bacteroidota; class Bacteroidia; order Cytophagales; family Spirosomataceae; genus Fibrella; species Fibrella rubiginis. Next base: position 159,051 of record NZ_JAFMYV010000009.1, read on the forward strand.
GCCCAAGCCAACTACCCTGGCTACCGACGAGTTTCTGGCCGGAAAAGTGTATTTCCGCTACCCCGAAGAAGGCGAAGCCGAGAAGTAACCCCTCGTTCAACTAACCTCAACGCATCTCACGTGCTGTCTCAGTGTCTAGGCTGGGCAGGGCGTGAGGTGTTTTTTTTATGCTTCAGGGAAAACGTATTCTGGTGGGGGTGTCGGGCAGTATTGCCGCCTATAAATCGGCATTGCTGGTACGGTTGCTGGTGAAAGCCGGAGCCGAGGTGCAGGTAATCATGACCGAGGGAGCCAAAGCGTTTATCACACCCCTAACCCTGGCCACGCTCTCCAAACGCCCGGCCTTGTCGGCTTTTGTGAGCAACCCCGCCACCGGCGAATGGACCAACCACGTAGAACTGGGTCTATGGGCCGATGCCCTCGTGGTTGCTCCTGCCTCGGCCCGCACTCTGGCCCGCTGCGCCCACGCCCTCTGCGACGATCTGCTGTCGGCGGTGTATCTGTCGGCGAAATGCCCGGTGTTTTTTGCGCCCGCTATGGACCTCGACATGTACCGTCATCCGGCTACCCGCGATAACCTGAACCGCCTTCAATCGTTTGGTAATCAACTGATTGATGCTGAATTTGGTGAGCTGGCGAGTGGTCTGGTGGGCGAGGGACGGCTGGCTGAACCAGAAACGATTGTGCAGACGCTGGTTAGGCATTTTGCCAAAAATTCGGTAGTGGCGGGCAAACGCGTACTCATTACGGCAGGCCCCACGCAGGAGCCCATCGACCCGGTGCGGTATATCAGCAATCACTCTACGGGCAAAATGGGCCTTGCCATCGCCAATGCCTTTGCGCAGGCCGGAGCTGACGTTACGCTCGTCTGCGGCCCCACTCACCTGCCCACGCCGGATGCCAGCATTCACCGCGTCGACGTGCGGTCGGCGCAGCAGATGTACGAGGCTACCGCCGAGGCATTTCCCAAGGCTGACCTGCTGATTCTGAATGCCGCCGTAGCTGATTACACCCCGCTGCACCCGGCCGAGAAAAAGATCAAGAAAAAAGAAGCCCAGTTCACCATTGAACTGGGCAAAACCGTCGATATTGCCGCCACGCTGGGTTCACAAAAACGCCCTGGTCAATTGCTGATGGGCTTCGCGCTGGAGACAGATAATGAAGCCCAAAATGCCCTTGACAAGCTGGAACGCAAGAATCTGGACTGGATCGTGCTGAACTCCCTGCGCGACGCCGGGGCTGGTTTCGGACACGATACCAACAAGATAACCGTTATGGATAGGGGCGGAGCCGTACAGGTATTCGACCTGAAAACAAAAGACGAAGTGGCCGCAGATTTGCTGGCGTTAGTGGTAGAAAAGTGGGGTAACGAGGTTAAAGTTTAATGTTTGAGGTTCAATGTTTTGCTGGCAGACATGAGAGCTGTTGGGAGGCGTCTCTCGCCAGGGCACAACCTCACCACCTACATACACTTAAACCTTGAACCCCAGACGTTAAAGATTGAACACAGTCATGAAACGCTTTCTTAGTACCTTACTTTTTATCCTCGGCCTGGCCATTGTGGCACCGGCGCAGGAACTGAACTGCACCGTAAACCTGAATACAGATCAGTTATTTGCCCAGCAGAAGACCGATTTTTCGTATTTCAGCCAGCTAAAAGGGCTGATCACGGAGTTTATGAATACCCGCCGCTGGACAAACGATCAGTTTGCGCCTACCGAAAAAATCAACTGTACGCTGAGCATCAACTTGTTGAAATCTGTCACGCAGGGCGTGTTTGAAGGTACGGCGCAGTTGATTGTAACGCGGCCCGTGTACGGCAGTAACTACCAGACCACCACGCTGAGCTACGTCGACAAGGCGTTTAACTTTTCGTGGTTACCTACCTCGCCGGTGTTTTACCGTGAGAACCAGTATTCGGATGACCTCACGCAGATGCTGGCTTTCTACGCCTACATTGCCCTGGCTGTCGACTACGATTCGTTTGGCAAGCAGGGCGGCAACCCCTACGTGCAGCGGGCGTATCAGGTCATGAACCTGGCCCAGCCGCCCGCGTCGAGTAACTCGGCTTGGACTGCGCAGGGCGACCGTCGGAACCGCTATTGGCTGATCGAAAACCTGCAAAGCCAGCAGGTAATTCCCTTCCGCGATGGGTTCTACACCTACCACCGCCTGGGGCTGGATGCCTTCGCGCAGAACCCCATTCAGGCCCGGAAATACACGATGGATCTGCTCACCAATATGCGGCAGATCACCCTGCAAAAGCCCGGTGCTGTGATCCTGAATGCCTTTTTCGACGCCAAATCGAAGGAATTGCTCAACATTATGGCCGAGGGCACCCGCGACGAACGCAAACGCGCCTACGACCTGCTCTCTTTTCTCGACCCTACCAACACCGAGAGCTATCGGCAGTTGTTGAATTAATGAACAATGCATAATGTACAATGCATAATGTACAATGTACAATGGTTGCTCACGTGAGAGCATACTGCGCGAAGCCATTATTCATTATACCGCATCGGCGGACCGATTATTCATTGTACATTAAAACTCTTTCCCCTTCCTTGATTGTTCTTTTTACGTATGCTATCGCACCTGTTGATTAAAAACTACGCGCTAATTGAGCAGTTGGAAATGGTGCCCGACAAAGCCCTGAACATCATCACGGGCGAAACGGGGGCGGGGAAGTCGATCATGCTGGGAGCCATCGGATTATTGCTTGGTAACCGCGCCGACACCCGCGTTTTGTACGATCCAACCGTTAAATGCGTTATTGAAGGCTCGTATGACGTATCGGGCTACGTGATCGAAACCATTTTTGAGGAAGAAGAACTCGACTACGCCCCTACGTGCATCGTGCGGCGCGAGATCAGTGCCAGCGGTAAGTCGCGGGCGTTTGTCAACGACACCCCCGTCAATCTGGATACCCTCCGCCGCGTCACGAGCCAGCTGATGGACATCCATTCGCAGCACGATTCGGTACTGCTTGGCTCCAATGAATACCAACTCCAGCTGGTTGACACCTATGCGCAGGACGATGACCGGCTGCGGGCTTACCGGGCCGATTACCAGTTGTATAGGGAGAGGCAAGCCGTTTATGACAACCTGCTGAATGAAGCCGGCGCCATGCGCCGTGAGTTCGACTTCAACAACTTTCTGTATGAAGAACTGGCCAAGGCTAATCTCCAGCCCGACGAGCAGGAAACGATTGAGCAGGAACTGAATGTGCTCGACAATGCGGGCGAGATCAAAGAGCGGTTGCTGATGGCCTACGAATACATCGACAACCCGGAGCAGTCGGTGGTGTCGTTGCTGAAGAGTGCCGTTGGTTGCCTGAATCAGGTAGCCAAAGTGGCCGACCAGTACAAGCCCATGCAGGAACGCGCGCAGAGTGCGCTGATTGAACTTCGCGATCTGGCGGGCGAGATCAGCGTGGAACAGGAGAACGTCGATATCGACGGTAGTCGCGCCGATATCATCCGCGAACGGCTTAACCTGATTTATCAACTGCAAACCAAGCATCAGGCATCGGACGTTGCCAGGCTAATTGCCATTCGCAACGAGCTGGAGACAAAGGTGAGCAAGGTATTGAACCTCGACGACGAGATTGCGAAGGCGAAGACCAAAGCCGAAGCTGCCCACAAAAAGATGATGGCCAGCGCCGAAGCCCTGTCTAAGGCACGGCGGGCGGTGCTCAAACCCATCGAGAAAGAAATTGGTGGTCTGCTCAACGATCTGGGCATGCCCAACGCCTCGTTGCAGATTCAGGCCGAACACGGCAAACCCACGCCTACAGGCATCGACACAGTGTCGTTCCTGTTCAGCGCCAACAAGGGAGTGAAGCCCCAACAACTGAAAAATGTGGCCTCCGGTGGCGAATTCTCGCGGTTGATGATGGCAATCAAGTATATTCTGGCTAGTCGTCGGTCGTTACCTACTATTATTTTCGACGAAATCGATACCGGGGTATCGGGCGAGATTGCCATCAAGATGGGGCACATGATGCGCGACATGGCGGGCAATCACCAGCTTATTGCGATCACGCACCTGCCGCAGATTGCCGCACAGGGAACGGCCCATTATTTTGTGTACAAAGACCATTCGGCCGCAAAAACCGTAAGCCGGGTGAAAAAACTGACGGTTGATGAGCGGGTGCAGGAAATTGCCCAGATGATTGGTGGTAAAAACCCCACGCCCAGTGCCATCAGTTCTGCCCGCGAGATTTTAGAGCAAAATGCCGTGGCGTAAGGTGAGTTTACTGTTTACCGTTTTGGTCATTCCCACAACGGGGGGATGACCAAGAAATCCACCAATTATTTATTTCTCCCTATGAAAAACCTTCTCTGTACCATAGCAATTGCTTGCGCTGTCATTGCCTGTGGCCCGGCCCCTAAAACGGACGAAACCAAAACACCGGGTAGCCCCCTTGACAAAGCCGAAATGGCTGTGATGGCTGTTCACGACGAGACAATGCCGCAGATAGAGACCATGTTGAAGCTCAAAAAGCAGGTCAATGCCCGCATCATGAAGCTCGATAGTCTGGCCGGGACACCCGCCGAAAAAATTCGGGCCGACGAAGAACAGGCGCAGGGCCGTCTCATTGTGCGTCACCTCACCGAAGCAGATAGCTTGATGATGAGCTGGATGAGCGGGTATAAGGGTGACACGTTAAAAAAACTTCCCGAAGCCGACGCGCTGCGCTACCTCGACGGGCAACAGAAAAAAGTAGATGATGTTAAATCGAAGATTAATCAAAGTATTCAGCAGGCCAACGCGTACCTTAGGCAGTAGGGTCTGGCTTGTTGCTATTGCCCTGCTGGCTCTGGCAGGGTGCGCCGGTGGTGATGGCGACAAACTGCCTATTTTGGGTCAGCGGGAGGCTGTAACGAAGCAGGTAGACGGCAAAACCGTAGTCGATAGTGTGTACCATACTATCCCCGACTTCGCTTTCGTAAGCCAGTATGGCGACACGGTTACGGCTAAAACGCTGGCTGGCAAAGTTTACGTAGCCGACTTTTTCTTCACGTCGTGCCCCACGATTTGCCCAAAGATGAAAACGCAGTTGAAGCGTGTCTATGAGCAATTTGGTAAGGATAACCGGGTTGTGCTGCTCTCGCACACGATAGACCCCAGCCACGATACCGTACCCGTGTTGAAAGCCTTCGCCGACCAACTGGGCGTGACGGGCCGTAACTGGCTCTTTGTGACCGGCGACCGCGACAAGATTTATGATATTGGTCAGAATAGCTACATGGTCACGGCGGCTGAAGATGCTTCGGCACCCGGCGGCGTGGTCCACAGCGGCGCGTTTATTTTAGTCGATCCTGATCGCCACATCCGTGGCATTTACGACGGCACCAAACCCGACGCCGTTGATAAATTAATAGCCGACATGACGAAGTTGCTGGCGGAGAAATGAAAAGAATGTAAAATGTATAATGAACCACAACCGAAAATTGATCGTCAACGATTGACCGTATTTAGCGATTTTTTTAAACGCGCCGGATACGCATTCTTCATTGTGCATTGTGCATTGTCCATTCTTTTTTCCTCCTGTCAGTCGAAAGAAGAAACAGATCGGCAGAAATATATTTCGGAGGGCATCGCATTGTATAAAAATAATTGCGCCAACTGCCATCAGGCCGACGGGGCTGGGTTGGCGGGTCTGTATCCACCCCTGGCCGGGTCCGATTATTTAAAGGCCAACAAGAACGCCGTAATCTGCTCGATCAAGTACGGGCAGCAGGGGCCTATTGTGGTGAATGGTAAACGATACAACCGAGTCATGCCCGCCCAACTGGGCCTGAGCACCCTGGAAGTGGCCGAAATAACGACCTACATTTACCACAAATGGGGAGGCGACGAAAAAGGCATGATCACTGCCAAAGAAGTGCAGCCTATTCTGGACGAATGCAGCATATCGTCGCAGCGGCGAACCGTCCGTTAGATTACTGCCCTGTCTCCAGATTAAACATGCCTGAGACCTTGCGAATCGTGTAGCGGGAGAAATCCTGGTCGGCATCCATGCCAATGCCGTAAAGTTTCTCGCCGGTCAGCTGACTGGTGATGATGACTTTGTTTTCCGTGAAAACCTTCTTGGTATTAGGGTTCCAGTTGAGCAGATTGGTCTGTAGTTTCTCCTGTTTCTGCTTGTTGACAACCACCACGTGCCCCATCACCGTATACAGGTCTTTGGCGCGGTCATACCGGCCCGAATCAGAGCGGAGCGTCGTTACGATCTGCTGTCCGCCGGGGTCGTAGAAATCAATGTGAACCACGTCAGGGTATTTGCGGTCGTCGTTGAGGTAGCGAAACTGGCGGGCAGTGGTGAGTTTTACTTTTAGCAAAGCTGCCTCACTATAGCGCAGATTCACGTCTTTTATTTCCTCAATCGGTCCCACATAAGCCACCGATTTTGCCGGTTTTTTTTCTTCTTCGCAGGAAAAAAAGAATGTACAATGGACAATGCACAATGTACAGTGAAGAAGCGTCTGTAAGTGCTTATGTAAACTCGACTTTTTAGAACGAAACCGTTTAATTAAATAGACAGATGCATTATACATTGTACATCGTGCATTAACTATTAATCAATTACCGACTTACGGAACCACCAGTCGTTGAGGGAGAGACCAACGGCGAAGCGGAAATAACGTTCGCGGATCTGCGTACCAACCAGTGCTCCACGTTGCCCACCAATGAGGGCGAAATTGACGTGGTTCACGAAGAAAGCGCCCACCGGAATGGATACACCCAAGCTGCCGTTGACATCGGTCAGTTGAGTACCGTCGACCTGGTAGGGGAGGGTATTATACTGAAATCCGGCCCGATAGGTGATCAGGTCACGGTAACGGGTTGAGTTGGGTTTTGGGGTGTATTCCAGGCCAATGGCCGTGTGAAGGGCATCCCGAAGGTTACCGGGCTGGTCGGATATGGTGCGGTAGAGGCTCCAGTTTTGCACCCCGGCTTCGATACCAACGGCCAGCTGATTGTTCTTTTCCAGCGTCACCCCAATCTGAAACTGTTGCGGCAACACTGCGCTGCCTGCTATGCTGTTGCGAAGGGTATCGCTCGATGAGATAGGGCGCCCACCCTGAATTTGCTGGTAAACGTCGGTTTCGCTACCACTGATGCGTGAACGGGGCGAATACGTTGCTCCCACGTTCAGCGTGTAATCTTTATTGATGGTAGGCCTCCAGGCACCGCCGAACGTAAAAAAGGCGTCGGCATAACCAACCCGGTTCACCCGCGATACGATAATGTCGCTGGTTGAGTTGATCAATACCTGCGAGTCAGACGTAGAGGAAATATTGCCGAAGAGAAACGAGGCATCAACACCGGCGTAGATATTTTTTGTGAGCCGGACCCCGTTGCTGACCGACGCTTTGTTGAGCGCACCGCGGCCAGCGTAGTTCAACACGGTTTCGTAAATCGTGCCGGGGACTTTGCCATACTGGCGGCTCTGGTAATCCACAAAGCTGTAGGGGCGCAGGCTGATAGACGTGTTCCAGCGCGACGATAACGGGAAGGCAAGAGCCAGGTAGCTCAAGTTGCCGCCAAAATCGCGCTGTGTTTGCTGTTCATTAGCCCGAATCTGGCTGATTGCTTTCTGCTGACCCAGTAGGCCAACTTCAAAGATGGTGAACCGGGTACGGCGGGCCAGCAGTGCCGGGTTTTGGCTGTTGAGGTAAAACGGACTGGCGTAGCTTACGCCAATGCCACCCATACCCAGGTTGGCCACGTTGGCCGACGGAAGCACCTCGCCAAGACCGAGTGCCGAATAAGGCGAATTGCCAAGGCCCTGCCCCCGCAAGGTGGTGGTGGCCAACAGGCCCAGACCGACCACAAATAGACTGATTTTTTTCACGAAAAGACGAAGTAACGAGCCATCAACTGGCAGAAAACATTGGATTGGCGGGTGGTCAGGCTAGCCGATTAAACCGCAAAATGTGGTTCAGGCCCCGCAGCACCAGTTCTGGCACTGCAAATATACCCGGTTTCAGGCGGTTTAGGAACAGCGAACCATCCCCACCGCAGACAATGACCCGCAAATCGGGGTGTTGGTTGGTATAGGCTGTGAGCAGTCCGTCGAGTTCGAACGTCATGCCGTGGAGCACACCGCCCAGCATGGCGTCGTGGGTATTTTTGGCCGTAATGGGCGGCTCTTCGTCGGGAGCGCGCGTAATAAGCGGCAGGCGTTGCGTGAAGGTGTGCATGGCCTGTAGCCGCATCTGGAAGCCCGGCGCAATCAGTCCGCCCTGAAACGTACCGTCGGCAGAAACAAAATCGGCGGTGAGGCACGTACCCAGGTCGAAGATCAGGCAGGGCTGGTTGGGAAACAAGGACACCGCCCCGGCCGCCCCGGCCAGGCGGTCGGCACCCAGCGTCTGGGGTGTTCCATAGCCGTTTCTGATAGGCAGAGGCGTATCTGGATCTAAAATCAGCCAGTCAGCGGCATTGTCGAACAGGGCCAGATCGGCGCGTAATTCGTCGGCGGGACGGTTGGTCGACGACACAATGACGTGGTCGGCGGGGCGGGTCAGCAGAGCCTGACGGAGCAGGTCCGGCGAATTGAAGCGCCCCGTTTCAACAAGGGTGTCGTTGTTAAACCAGCCCGTTTTCAGCCGGGTGTTGCCCCAGTCAATGGCGAGGGTCATGAGGATTCTGAATTTTGAATTGGGGATTGCGGCTTTGTCGCCAGGTGGCGTACCGCTTCCGTAGCGGTTTACTCTGATATAAGTCCATGCGCAAGCAACAAATCCGCAATCCCAAATCCCCAATCCGAGATCTTTTTTAACAAACTTTGTGACCTATGCCAACGCTCTATCTGATTCCAACGCCGCTTGCTCCCGATACCAACGCCGATGTGCTGCCTGCCCCTATATCGGCGGTAGTGGCGCGGGTAGACTGTTTTTTTGTGGAGGAGGTGCGCACCGCCCGCCGCTTCATCAGCAGCCTGCGCACAGGCCGGGTCATTGACGAAACGCAGTTTTTCGATCTTCATAAAGACACGCCCGAAGCTGATACCCGCCGCCAACTGACGGAGTTGTGGAAGCAGGATCGCGATGCGGGCGTACTCTCGGAGGCTGGCTGCCCCGGCGTGGCTGATCCGGGCGCGGTGGCTGTGCGGTTGGCGCACCAACTAGGATTTAGGGTTGAGCCCCTGGTTGGGCCGTCGTCTATTTTGCTGGCCCTGATGGCGTCGGGCATGAGTGGTCAGTCATTTGTGTTTCATGGCTACCTGCCCATCGACCGCACCGACCGGAGCCGCGTGCTGAAGCAGCTTGAGGCCGACGCCGGGCGGAAGCAACAGACGCAGATTTTCATGGAAACGCCTTACCGGAACAACGCTTTACTCGCCGATCTGCTGGCCAGCGCCCAACCCGACACGCGTCTTTGCATTGCCTGTCAGGTAACGGCACCCGATGCCCTGATTCAAACGAAAACCGTACGAGAATGGCGTGGCCAATTGCCTGATTTACACAAGAAACCCACTATCTTTCTGCTGTTCTGAATTAGTGGATATTGGATGGTGGGGGTAGTTGGGTTGTTGGGCGAATAGCTTTGAGCAACAACCTAACTACCCCCACCATCCAATATCCGATATCCAACGTCTTTATGCATTATAAATTTCTACTAGCCAGCGGTCTATGGTTTATTAGTGTATTGGTTGGATTGCCAGGGAAAGCCCAGACCACCACTGCCGATTCGGCGCGGATTGTGGCCATCAAAGACGATTCGACCCGGATAAGGCAACTAGCCAAACTGGGCGTCGATATTATGTATGAAGGCACGGGCCGCTATGAACAGGCGCTGCCTTACCTGCAACTGGCCGACGAACAGGCCAAAGAAACCGGGTCGACCCTGCTACAGGCGCATGTCCTGAGCATGCGGGCTGAGCTGGAACGGTCTATAGCGCACTGGGCTGAAGCCCTGCGTTGCCTCGGTCAGGCCGAGCAGGGTTTTGCTCAGTTGGCTATGGGTAAAAGCCCTGCCGCTGCCAGAAGCCGTTACTTTGTCCTGCTGGTGAAGCTGAAAATTGCTCAGATTCAGCTGGATAATAATGATCTGGTGAAAGCCCGTCGGTCGTTGGAGGCGGCTCGTCAGTACCAGCAACAACACAAAATGACAGACCGCGACAGTGAACGCCTGGTTTCTGATATCTACAACAGCTACTCTATTCTGGAAGGAAAGCTGAAAAATAGGCCTAAATCACTGGCCTACGCCGATACGTCGGCTATGCGCTCATTGGCTGTGGGTGACACCAGCGACTATTATGTGACCCTGCTCAACACGGCCATCACCCGCAAGAACCTGGGCCACTTTGCCATTGCTGTCAGTCAGTACGAGGCCTGTGCAGCTTATTTCGCCAGGCAAAAGAACCTCTTTGCGCTCACCATGGTCTACGCCAACATGCCCCGTGCGCTGTATGGCCTGAAACGCTACGATGAGGGCATTCGGATAGCCAACAAGGCTATTGCCATGGCCAATAATACCGCCGACAGGCTGGCTATACAATCGGACGTGAACGAGGCCCTGTCGCAGTTGTATGAGGCGAAAGGCGATCATCGGCAGGCGTTGCGGGCATTCAGGCAGTCGAAAGCGCAGCAGGACTCCCTGTTTAATCAGGAAAAAGAACGGCAGATTCAGGAACTGGAATCGAAGTATGAGGCTGAAAAGCGAAATGCCGAAATCAAACAGTTGAACGAAGAGCGTAGTCAACGCCATTGGCAACTGGCGGGGTTGGGGGGCGGAGCGCTCCTGCTGGCGTTGTTACTAGGGCTAAGCGTAAGCCAGTCGAGGCGGCTGCGGCAGGGGAGTCAGCGGATGAGTAAACAGGCCGATCAGCTACAACTGCTGATGCGCGAGTTGCACCACCGCGCCAAAAATAACCTCGCCATCGTGTCGGGACTATTGGAATTACAGGCCAACCGTACCGACGACGGTCGTACGAAACAGGCGTTTCAGGAAGGGCAACAGCGTATTCATGCCATGTCGCTTATTCATCAGCGACTCTACCAAACCGATGCGCTGACTACCATCGACCTCCGCGACTATATCAGCAACCTGGTGCAGTCGATGATGAACACCTACGGCTTCACGCCCGCCACGCTCGATCTGCACATGTCGCTGGTGGCCGATGCTGTTGATGCCGACATGGCTATTCCGATGGGACTGATTATCAATGAGGTGTTGACCAATGCGTTTAAATACGCGTTTGGGGGCGTAGAGCACCCTCGGCTGAGCGTCATTCTGCACACAAACCACGACGTTATTCTGCTCGAAATTGCTGATAATGGCCCGGGTGTGGATCTGACTGCCTGGCAACAAGCGACGGGCTCGTTTGGCAAGCAACTGATTCGGAACCTGAGCGACCAGCTCGATGCTGAACTGACCGTCGAAAATCGGCAGGGTACATACGTGCGGCTGCAAGTGCCGGTGGGTGTACACGCAACGGCAAGAGTTGCTGCGGTGTAGGCTGTAGCCTTCGCCGTAGCGTATGTTTTTGTACTTTTGCCCCCGCATTATGGTACAGTCATTCGTTTTCTCTCCCCTTCAGGAGAATACATATATCATTGCCGACGAGGCAACGCGTGAAGCTGTGGTAATTGACCCCGGCTGCTACACACAGGCCGAAAAGGAGCAATTGGCAGCCTACATAGCCAGTCAGAACCTAACGATTCGGTACCTGCTGCTCACCCACGCCCACCTCGACCATGTGTTTGGCGGGGCGTTTGTGAAACGGAAATACGGCGTAGCCGCCTACCTGAATGAAAAGGATCAGCCCATCCTGGACGACGTGCCAACGCGGTGCCGGTTGTTTGGCTTACCGGGCTATGAACTCTTCGAGCGGGATCATAACCTGGCCGAAGGCGACGTGATCAGGTTTGGTAAGACCGAACTGGCCGTGGTTGAAACGCCGGGCCATGCACCGGGCCACGTGGCGTTTATTAACCATGCCGACCGTTACGTCATTGGTGGCGACGTACTCTTCAATAACAGCATTGGCCGGACCGATTTGCCCTTTGGTGATTTCGACACGTTGCTGCAAAGCATTCAAACAAAATTCTACACCCTTCCCGACGACTACATTGTTTACGCCGGGCATATGGAGCCTACCACAATAGGAAAAGAAAAACGCACGAACCCGTTTGTTACATCTGAAAGGTAGCGGTAAGAAGCGAGAGACAAGAATTGAGAAAAAGTAAGCACAAATTGCCTCTTGTTTCTTACCTCTCACATCTTGCCGCTTATTTCTTGCTTCTTGTTTCTTCGCTCTCACTTCTTACTTATGCTAAAACACGTACCCAACGCCATGACCTGCGGCAATTTGCTTTGTGGGTGTATCGGAATTCTGTTTGCTGTGCAGGGCGATTTAACGTCAGCAGCATGGCTGATTGTGCTGGCGGGTGTACTTGATTTCGGTGATGGGTTTGTGGCGCGGGCAGTTGGTGTATCAGGGCCGTTTGGCAAAGAGCTTGATTCCCTCGCCGACGTAGTCACGTTTGGGGTGTTGCCTTCATTTATACTGTTTGCCCTCATTCAAGATCCGTTTCAACCCCTGACAAGGGAAATAAGCGACACAGAAAAAGGGCCAATCTGGCCATATCTGGCTTTTTCTATTGCCGTTTGCGGTGCTCTACGTTTAGCCCGGTTCAATATTGACACGCGCCAGACAGAGCAGTTTTTGGGCCTGCCAATTCCGGCCAACGCGCTCTTTGTGGCGTCGCTGCCCATGATTCTGACGTTCCACCCACAGCACCAGTCAATTATTCTGAGCCCTTATGTTCTCTACGGTACCATCATTATTTTATCACTATTGATGGTGTCTGAATTACCCCTGATGGCGTTTAAATTCAAGTCATTTAGCTGGGCGGCAAATCAGGCTAAGTACAGTTTTCTGATCGCTTCTATTTTGCTGTTGCTTCTGCTTCAGTTTGCCGCTATCCCACTCATTATTTTACTGTACATTCTTCTTTCTATTGTTGTAAATCGTAAGACAAAAGGAATGTAAAATGAGTCATGTAAAATGGTTTTATGGTCGTAGCCCGCACGCAAAACCATTTTTCATTTCACATTCTTCATTCCCTTTCCTCCCCATGACGTACCTCGCTGAAATTGACATTATGCCCCAGAAGGAGATTCTGGACCCGCAGGGTAAGGCTGTAAAGCTGGGCCTGCACAACCTCAATATGGATAGCATCGACAACGTGCGCATTGGCAAGCATATTCGCCTGGAGGTAGACGCTGCCTCGGAAGATGAAGCCCGCGCTACCGTCGACGCTGCCTGTCGCCAGTTACTGGCCAACCTCATTATGGAGGAATATAGCATCACTATGAAGACCGCCTAGATGACACCAATCTATTCGCGCATTACCGGATTGGGTTTCTACGTGCCCGAAACGGTAGTGACCAACGACGACCTCACGCAGTACATGGACACCTCCGACGCCTGGATTCAGGAGCGGACGGGTATAAAACAGCGGCGGTATTTTACGTTCGGCAAAGACACCAACGCCAGCATGGCCGCCGCCGCCAGCAGGCAGGCCATGGACCGGGCGGGGGTAGCCACGTCAGATGTTGACCTGATCGTGTATGCTACCATCACGCCCGATTATTATTTTCCGGGGTCGGCTTACCTGATGCAGCGCGAACTGGGGCTGGACGGAATCGCCGTGATCGACGTTCGGCAGCAGTGTTCGGGCTTTGTGTATGCCCTGTCCATTGCCGACCAGTTTATTCGGGGGGGCATGTATAAAACCGTGCTTGTGGTGGGGTCCGAGATTCAGTCATCGCTGCTGAACAAGTCAACGGCAGGGCGCAACGTGGCGGTGATCTTTGGCGACGGGGCCGGTGCTGCTGTGGTGCAGGCCACCGATGATGCCGAACACCGCATTCTGAGCACCCACCTTCACGCCGACGGTCGTTATGCCGAAGACCTCATGGTGAAGGACCCTGGCAGTAGCCGCGACGGTCGGTGGATTACCGAGGCTACGCTGGCCGCAGGCGATTATAACGTAGCCATGAACGGCAACGCGGTCTACAAACATGCTGTAGTGCGATTTACGGAGGTTATTAACGAAGCCCTGGATGCCAACGGCTACACCGCTGCTGACCTCGATTTACTGGTTCCCCATCAGGCCAATATCCGCATTTCGGAGTATGTACGGCAGCAAATGGGCCTGCCTGAAGAAAAGGTGTATAACAACATCGAACGCTTCGGCAACACTACCGCCGCCTCTATCCCCATTGCTATGACTGAGGCCTATGATCAGGGTATTATCAAATCAGGCGACCTCATCTGCCTGGCCGCTTTCGGCAGCGGTTTCACCTGGGCATCAGCGTTGATCAGGTGGTAGGAAAAAGGAGGAGGGGAGGAGCGGAAGAAAGGAGAAAAGCGATTGCTTTTCTCCTTTCTTCCGCTCCCCCCTTCCCTCTTTTTCCTAATAATTCCCAATCGAGAGCATGACCAGCGTGCAGGCCTCGACAGGTTCAATACCCGCCTGCACAAGCTCTGATTCAAGTGCTGGATTTTCAGCACCGGGGTTAAAAATGACCCGCCGGGGCTTCAGCTGTTTGATATAGTCGGCGTAGATGTGCTGGTTGCGCGGGCCTACGTAGAGGGTCACGGTGTCGATATCTGTCAGCGCGGGTTGGCCTGTTTGAATAGGGGTACCGTTAATTGAGCCTGCTCTCAACCCAATCAATTCTACCGGATGACCGTGTTGTTTGAGGCTACGGGCTGCCTTGTAGGCGTACCGGTCGGGGTTTTCCGATGCACCAATTACTAACGTCTTCGTTGGCATAGTATAGCGAGGGCTAAGCAATCTTTGTTACGCCCTTTCGTTTGATTTTGGAGGTAAGACCACATAATACACCCGGTTGTTCTGGAATGTTATGTTCCTTTCGACGCATCCATGGAAGCTTTTGCATCGTACTAGTCTTCAGATAACCTGATGACAGTAGGTTAATAATCTGCAGCGACAGATACCTGCTTGTGACCAAACGTCAACAGTCCTGTCTATTTTACTGTTTAGAACACGTTAATTATCTATTCAATTGTAATTGCGTTTCTTTGCACAAACCCGCAAGTCGCCCACTCATTTTCCTATGCTGTCATGAACGATACTAAAACCACAAGCTATTGGAATGAGCGTTGGCTGCCTATTGCTTTCGACAGTGTGGAGCCAGCTCCGAAATATGAGGTGTCAAATTATGGCCGGCTGCGGAGTTTTCAATCCGGACCAAACGGAGCCATCATCAAAGGCTCCGTGATTCAGGGCTACCGGTCACTGAATATCAGAACCGGCGGCAAAACATTGAACCGATACGTGCATAAGCTGGTGGCCCAGTATTTTCTCCAGCCTGACCTGCCCGAGCGTACGTACGTCATTCACCTCGACCACGATAAGCTCAACAATCGGGTACAAAACCTGCGCTGGGCTACCAAAGAAGAGATGATCGAGCATAACCGCGATAACCCGAATGTGGTGAACCGTATGCAGCCCCGGCGCACAAGCAATTATAAACTTACAGAAAGCAAAGTATTGATTATCAAGAAATTACTCCGAAACGACAAGAACCGACTGAAGATGATTGCCCGTCAGTTTGGTATTACACACACCCAGTTGAACCGCATACGGTCGGGTGAGAACTGGCGGCACGTAGTACTTGACGACGATGTTCAGGTACCCGCCAAACAAATGGCGTTTGCCACCAACGAGTAGCCAGTAGCCTTTGGGCTACTTTTTTTTGCCTAATTGTGAACGGGCCGGGTCTGACTGACCAGTGGTAGCGCAATGAAAAAGGAAGTGCCCACGGCTTCCTGCGTTTCGAACCAGATGCTGCCGCTGGCGTGTTCGATGCCGCGTTTCGAGAGGGCAAGGCCAATGCCGTTGCCGCCCTGCTTGGTGCTAAAGTTGGGCAGGAATACTTTACTTCTGATGTTTTCGGGAATACCCACGCCGTTGTCATGTACTTCAATGTTGGCGTTGCCGTCGGTGGTAAACAGGCGCAGGTCAACAACGGGTCTTTTTCCCTCTTCCACCGACTGTATGCCGTTGATGATCAGGTTGGTGAAGATGCGCATGAGTAGTTGCCGGTCGCCCATAATCCAGACAGGGCCCGTTTCAATCTGCCGACGGATAACTACGTGCCGGTCGTCATTGTAGAGGTCTGCCACCTTGTTCAGTACCGACGCCAACTCTACGAGTTCATTTTGCGGCAGGGGCATGTTGGCAAAATCGGAGAAAGACGTGGCAATGTCACTGATGTTGTTTATCTGGTCGAGGAGGGTGTCGAGGGTGCGGCTCACAGCCCGGTCGGTTACGGGGTTCATACCCGGCAGGGTACGTTGAAGCTGTTGCAGGGTGAGCTTCATGGGCGTGAGTGGGTTCTTTATTTCGTGGGCCACCTGCTTGGCCATCTCGCGCCAGGCCGACTGTTTTTCGCTCTGCGCCAATGACACTTTACTTTCTTCCAGCTTGGCGAGCATGCGGTTGTATTCTTTGATCACCGCGCCTATTTCGTCGTCCGATTTCCACTCGATGGTCTGGTTGAGCCGGTCGAGGCTGGTACGCCGAATTTTGTGCGTAAGCAGCCGCAGTGGACCGGTGAGACTGTTTGAGGCGAAGTAAGAGAGAACTAAGAACAGCAAAAACAGGGCCGTAAACACGCTCAGCGCCGAAGACACCACGTCGAGCAGCTGACGGTCGAGTTCGGGGCGGGCGTAGAAGTAGGGAACACTCAGGATGCCAAGCAGCTTGCCGTCATACGCCTTTATGGCGGTGTAAACGGTGCTGAACTGTTTGGTACCCAGCGACTCGTTGAGCAGCTTCTGGGTTTCCTTGTCTTCTACAATGTGAATGAAGGCACTTGGATTGATGTACTTCGACAGATGGCCACTCTCATACATCAGTGGCCGGGTTGACGTATACAACTGTCCGTCTGTATTGAACACGTTAATGTCGATGTCTGCATCGCGGGCAATGGTCTGAAGCTCCTGCTCCATAGACTCCTTGCTGCGTAGTTTTTTCTGGGTTTCTTCCAGATAGGTCCAGAAGTTAGACGCAATGTTTTTGGTGTTACTGAGGTAGTTGGCCTGTTGGTTGCTGATGTAGTTGGCACTGATGACGCCCAAAATGATGAGCACTACCAGCAACAGGGGCAGGAAAAAGGCCACGTTCAGCAAAATCTGGATTCGCGTGGAGTAATTAATACTGAAACGCGACAGACCATACTGCACGGCATAGAGCACAATAACCATAATAACCGACAGCACCAGCAACAGGTACAGGAAGGAGAAACTGGCCAGTACAGCCTGGTAGGGGTAAGCCTCAGACGAGACCACCAGCGTTCGGTTGTTGGTTCCTTTGATACCCAGGTGATCATACCCTTCAACCGAGATGCCCTTGTCGTAGAGGGCCGGATCGGTGAGCAGCGCCACGGGTAGCTTGCGCTCATAGTTATAGCTACCTGTACTTAGCAGCAACCGTTGCGTAGTGGGCCTGCCCATGGCTGGTGTAGAGCCCGTACTGAAAATAGCGTAGCTGTAGTCGCGCATGGCCGGCGACTGGCTTAGCTTATCATCGACCAATAGCTCAGGATACACGCTGCGGGGCGTTTCACTCCGTAATTTGAGGTCAAGCACGACGTAGCCAATCAGGGTGCTGTCGGCATCACGGATATTGATGAAACTGACGTATTCTTTCAGGAAACGGTTACCTACCTCATTGGCAAAATACAGATTTGGGTACTGCGTCTTGTAGGCGGGCTGCTGAAATCGCTGTACCAGTGAAGCCAGTGATACGGCATCGTTGAGCAGATCGAGCGGGTGCCCGCCGCCATCAAATGACGATACCTCTACGTCATATTTGTCGAAATAGCGGTCGAGGTGGGCTATTTTCACCCGCTTCTGAATACGGGCATGTTTCAGCAGCGAATCGGTCTGGAAAATGCGACGGAGCGTAGGGTCATTGTCTATCGAGGCCGAGGCTTTGTGGAGCAGAAATTCACCAAACTGGTCATTTTCGGCCAGCAGTTGTTTGCCAATATCCTGTTTGGTGATCAGGTCTTTTTTCAGGTGCTGGCTATACACTACGGTAGCCGCCGTGGCGGCGCAAACGAAGCTGCCTAAAAACAGGTACAGTGACGTTTTGTAGCGAAAGGTGTAGAGGTAGCGGGGAAAGTTGCTCAGATATAAGCCTAAAAAATAGGCCATATTCAGGAGGCAGACTGGTTCGGTGGGTAGTTCGAACAACAGCCACACGCTGACTGAGATCAGGGTGCCAACCAGAAAAATAATCAGCCCCTGCCACCGCTTTTCATTCAGCCGAAGAAACAAACTGGCCAGTATGTGTTGCGTAAGGAAATACAGCAACGACAGGACGACAAAGAAAAGGAGGCTGGCTATTTTGAGTGGCGGGAACTGAATGCTCAGCGACAGGTCGAGTGTATACTGCGATTTTTCGTAGAGCGCGTTTAACTGGTTTAAACACAGGTAGTAGACGTAGTTGCTGCAAAGGATGAGCGCAAACGAAATGGCTGCACGCCCCGGCAGTGGCAGGTGAATAACCCAGAAGTAAATCCTTGACCGGTAGAAGGTCATCCCCATATGAAACGCCAGCGCCACCAGGGCAAGGCTGTTGAGCAGCAGGTCGCCAAGGGAGGGCGACAGCTCGGAGGCGGCGTAATATTTGGCGTTGAAGAGATCACTCTCAACAAACAAAAACGGTACTCCTGTATAGAGCATCAGCCCCCGGAGCAGAAGCAGGTAGCAGAGCAGCCACAGGAAACCCAGTTCATATTGCCGTTTGCGGGCCGCCCAACTGATGCGGCGCATCACGTAGATACCCAGCAGCAGTACGCCCAATGTGGCCAGAATAACCGTGTTGACGGGGGTGCTGTGGTTGTGGTAAGGGTCGATGCGGGGGGGCACAACGGAAAACAGGAATACGGGCGTATCGTCATACACGTTCTGGTAAGCTGGCCCGCGCTGGGTGGTGAGCGTGAGCGGGTCGTGCGTGAACAGGCTGGGGTTATAGCCCGATTTTAGGTAGTTGTTGGTGCTTGTGTAGCGACGGTAGACCGGCACCATCGAGACCACAACGAATGAATCGGGCTTGACAAGCACGGTTTTACGGCTCACCACAAATTGCCCCTGGTCAAACTCAACCACGCGGGGCAACGTCACGTCGGCCACGCGGGCGTAATCGGGAATAAAGCGGTTGTCGGACCAGAAGAGAAGTCTGCGATTTTTGAAGATGAAATAGGGGTACTGGTAATCTGACTCGTATAGCGATCCAAAGGTGAATTTTGGTGATTGTTTGAGTTTGGCCACCACCTGATTGAGCTCGGCGTGGCTGGTTTGCATCTCGGCTTTTACCCGCTCCTGCACCGCCACTACATATTGCTCGTCGGTGGCACCGGGGGCATCTCGTTCCAGAAACGTGTAGCAAAGCACCGAAAGTCCGAACGCCAGCGCAGCCAGCAACAGGAAGATATGTCGTTCGAGGAAAGCCACTGAGTTGAGATATGAGGTCTGGTTTTGGTACATTTCCCCTAAAATCGTGCCATGATTCTTACTGGACTATCTGTTCGGTTGATGCTGTTGCCAGGGGGCGGTCTACCACAAAGCCCCACCCTTCTTCCGATTGTTCGAAGCCGATAATGGCGTCGAGTACATAAAGAAGATGCCGCCGGTCAATGATTACCCGTATGCCGTCGACGAGATAAAGCTCATCGGTGGGGCCGGGCAGGTCGAAACCCAGCAGCCATGAAGCCCCGCAGCCACCCCCACGCACCCCCACCCGCAAACCATACTCCGCCGGAATCTTTTGGGTATGCAGGGTATCCAGAATTTGGGTGCGGGCTTCAGGCCGGATACTGACGGGACTACTAACCATGGGGTGAGCTGATTGGATGAAAAAGCCGCTGGGGCCAATATACCGGGGCAGACAGCCCCAACGTTACCTTTACGCTAAATTACGAAAAGACCCGCGTATGACCGTCCTCAGCGACTTTGTAAAACTACTGGTGCCTGCCGCACTGGTGCTCTATGGTATGTACCTGACGGTGAAATTACTCCTTCAGCGGGAAGCCGACCGCCACCAGAATGAGGTAAAACAACGCTACTCAGACACAGTGGTGCCCATACGCCTGCAGGCCTACGAGCGCATGGTCCTTTTTCTGGAACGCATCAGCCCCAACCATTTATTGCTCCGCCTGGGTAATTCTGCCGATACCGCCCTCGATCTGCACCAGACGCTGCTGCGCGAGATCCGCGACGAGTACAGCCACAACCTGTCGCAGCAGGTATACATGTCGCAGCAGGCCTGGGATCAGGTGCAAAACGCCATGAACGACGTAACGACGCTCATTAACCAGGCTTCTGGCGATGTTCACGCCGATGCCCCTGCCATTGAGTTGTCGAAGCGTATTTTCGAGCGCATCGTGCAGCGTGACCGCCTCCCCACTGCCGAGGCACTCCGCACGGTGAAAGACGAAATCCAGACGATGTTTATGTGAGGAGGAAAGTTGTCTTGAGGAGTCTGGAAAATCGAAGAGAGGAGTGCTGATAGTCTGGAAAGTCGCAGGTATAGCTTCAGGGTAGCAAATTACCCACTATGACTTTCCAGACTATCAGCACTCCTCTCTTCGACTTTCCAGACTATATGATCAGACGTGATTTTATCAAGCAGGCGGCTGCCGGTTCGGCGACCCTGGCCGCTGGCGGAACAATGGCCTCGTTTTCGGCCAAAAGCTACAACCGCATTATTGGTGCCAATGACCTGGTTCGGGTAGCGACCATTGGGGTCAACAGCCGGGGCAATAGCATGGGTGGCACGTTTGCCGGGCAGCGAAACGCCGAGGTCGGCACGGTCTGCGACGTTGACGAGCGGGCTATTCCGAAAGCCATTCAGACCATCTTGAAAACAAAACAGACCCTGACGCCCAAAGCCGAACGGGATTGCCGCCGGGTGCTCGACGACAAGTCTATTGATGCCATCTACATCGCCACACCCGACCACTGGCATGCACCGCTCGCCATTATGGGCTGTCAGGCGGGTAAGCACGTGTACGTAGAAAAGCCCCTGAGCCACAACCCCCACGAAGGTGAACTGGCCGTGGCTGCTGCCCGGAAGTACAACCGCGTGGTGCAGATGGGTGCTCAGCGGCGGTCGGCCCCGGTGCTGACTCAGGGCATCGAACAACTGCACAAAGGCATCATTGGCCGGGTGTACCTGGCCAAAACCTGGTACACCAACAAGCGGAAAGCCACCACACTCAGGCCCGGCACCGTACCCAGTTGGCTCGATTATGACCTGTGGCAGGGACCGGCCCCACGTGTGCCCTACAAAGAAGGCTTAATCCATTATGACTGGCACTGGTTTTGGCACTGGGGTACGGGCGAGGCCCTCAACAACGGTACCCACGAAGTCGACGTGGCGCGGTGGGGGCTGGGTGTTGACTTCCCCATCCGGGTTAGCTCGGTAGGGGGGCGGTATGAGTTTAAAGACGACTGGGAAACGCCCGACACGCAGGTGGTGATCATGGATTATCCGGGCCGGGTGTCGCTGATGTGGGAATGCCGCAGTTCGAACGGGCGCAAAATTGAGGGCCTTGACCGGGGCATTATTTTCTACGGCGAAAACGGAAGCCTCGACACGGGCGGCGACAGCTATACCGTGTATGACCTTGATGGTAAGAAGATTAACGAAGTAAAAGCCGGCATGAGTGAAGACGCCGTGCAGGGCCGCAATACGGCAAGCCCCAGCCTGGGTATGGATGCGCTGCACGTTGCCGACTTTCTGGACGCCATCAAAAACAACCGCCGCCCCAACTGCGACGTGGAGCTGGGCTACAAGAGTGTGCTGGCTATGCAGCTTGGCAACATTGCCTGGCGGGTGGGCCGCGACCTGCACATCGACCCCAAAAACGGCCACATCCTTGGCGACAAGGACGCTCAGAAGCTCTGGAGCCGCGACTACGAAAAAGGCTGGGAACCCAAAGTATAGGCCCAAAAACCAAGAGCACACGATGAAACGTAAAGGACTTGTGGCGAGAGGTGGAGCCGTTATAGTGGCGTTGCTGTTATGGTCAATGCCCTCAGCTGGTCAATCGGCGAAAGGGCTGAAGGACTACTACGCAGCCTACTTTCCGATTGGTGTGGCCGTTAACCCGCGCATGATGCAAAACGGGCCGGAATCAGCACTGATTTTGGCGCAATTTTCCAGCATGACGCCCGAAAACGCGATGAAAATGGGGCCTATTCACCCCGAAGAAAACCGCTATAACTGGAAAGACGCCGATGCCATTGTTCAGTTTGCCCAGCAACATGGGCTAAAAGTGCGGGGGCATACGCTTTGCTGGCACAACCAGATCCCGCCCTGGCTCTTTGTCGACTCGACGGGTAAGCAGGTAAGCCGCGACGTGTTGCTGGCCCGTTTGAAGCAGCACATCTCTGCCGTGGTGGGCCGCTACAAAGGTAAAATCTATGCCTGGGACGTAGTCAACGAGGCCGTACCCGACGGGGGCGATGCGCTGTATCGCCCCACCAAATTCTACGAAATTATTGGCGAAGACTACCTCGAGAAAGCCTTCCAGTATGCCCACGAGGCCGACCCGGCTGCCTTGTTGTTTTACAACGACTACAATACCGAGAATACCGTAAAGCGGGAACGCATCTACCAGTTAGTCAAAAAACTAAAAGACAAAGGCGTGCCTATTCATGGAGTTGGGCTACAGGGGCACTGGTCTATCCATGAACCCACGGCCCAGCAACTGGACGAGTCGATTACCCGGTTTGCGGGTTTGGGCCTGACGGTGCAAATCACGGAATTAGACGTGTCGATCCATGCCAAACAACACGAACGTCAGGAAGCAGCAGCCACGGCCAAGAGTGAATTCACCAACGAGTTGAACGACCGGCAGGCCGCGCACTATGCGATGCTATTCAAGGTGTTCAGAAAACACCGCGACAAGCTATCGGGCGTTACGTTCTGGAACCTGTCCGACAAATCGTCGTGGCTGGATAATTTTCCCGTTAAAGGCCGTAAAGACTATCCCCTGCTGTTCGACCAGAATTACCAGCCTAAAAAGGCCTATTCAGCCGTTGTGAATTTTTGACCTGTACAACACCGTAACAGACAGGTAGTATGACGGGTAGAACCGACACCATTGCCCCCGCGCTCTATCGGCAGCAAGTTGAAGCAGAGCTGACGAACATCCTCACTTTTTGGGCCACCCATAGCCTCGACAACGCGCACGGTGGATTCATTGGTCGCATCTCTGGCGAGGGGGTGCCCGACCCCGCCGCGCCCAAAGGCGGAGTGTTGAACGCCCGCATTTTGTGGACGTTTGCGGCGGCGTACCGGCACACAAAAAAGCCCCAATATCTCGTCCTTGCCGACCGTGCCTACGACTACCTGATGGCCCATTTCTGGGATAAGAAACATGGCGGTGTCTACTGGTCGGTGAACGCCGATGGCACCCCGCGCGAAACCCACAAGCAAGTGTACGGGCAGGCGTTTGCGCTCTACGGCCTGAGCGAATACTACCGCGCCACGGCCAGACCCGATGCGCTGAAGGCTGCCAAAGAGCTGTATGCCTGGATGGAAAAATACAGTTTCGACGGGCAGCGGGGCGGGTATTACGAAGCCACCAGCCGCGAAGGCGCCGTGCTGGACCGGTCGGCGTTGAGTGCCAATGAGCGCAATGTGGTGAAGACCATGAATACGCATTTGCATGTGCTGGAAGCCTACGCCAACGCCTACCGCATCTGGCCCGACGCCGGGCTGGCGCGCCAATTACGGAGGCTACTGCAAACCTTCCGCCAGCACATTCTGGACCCGCACACCTATCATCAGCGTTTGTTTTTTACCGCCGACTGGAAACCCACCGCCGACCTGGTCTCCTACGGGCATGACATTGAAGCGGCCTGGCTGCTGCTGGAAGCTGCCGAGCTATTAGGCGACAATATGCTGATTCAGGAAATGAAAATGGTGGCCGTGGAAATGGCACGGTCGGTGGGCAAAACCATAGAGCCCGACGGTAGCCTGCTCTACGAACTCAACCGCACCACCGGCCATACCGACACCCACCGCGAGTGGTGGGTAATCGCCGAAGCAATGGTTGGTTTCCTGAACGCCTGGCAGCTTACGGGCAACAAAACGTTCTATGAACAGTCCGTGCGCAGCTGGCAGTTTGCGCAGGAATACCTCCTTGATAAGGCAGGTGGTGAGTGGCGCTGGGGTGTCTTCGCCGATCATAGTCCGATGGTGAAAAACGACAAAATCGGCTTCTGGAAATGTCCCTACCACAATAGCCGTGCTTGCCTGGAAGTGATTGAACGACTGGGGGAAAGTCGATAGTCAATAGTCGATAGTCAACTGTCGACTTCTTAAACAACCGGCCATTTGAACGTGGATTGTAGCGCAACTCGCTGGCCCGTAGTGCCCGATTTGCGGGCGGCTTCGATGATGTCGAGCACGTGCAGCGCGTGTTCGGGCTGAATAAGCGGCTCCTTGCCTGTAGCCAGGGATTCGGCAATCACCGACGCGCCCATTTCCCACCGATAATCCCTGGTGTCGGTAGCGAAACGGTCGCCTTTTTCATTCTCGGTGGTGGCCATATCTACGCCGAAGGGTGCCCAGTCGTAGCCAATCAGGGCCAGATTTCCCTTCGTTCCCCAGACCGTGATCGTCGGTTTTTCCTGTCCTTTACCTTCATGGCCGTAGGGGTCGAAATAGTTGAAGCCGCACTGCACATGCGATAAAACGCCATTGCCGTGATCCAGGAGCACCATCGCGTTGTCTTCGGCCACCACCGGCACCGTGCCTTTATCGGTCGTGTGGCGGGTGGGTGTTACGATGCTCGTCATGGCCATCACAGCTTTTGCCGGACCCAGCAGCCCTGTTAGCGTAGCCAGATTATACACGCCCAGATCGGGCAAACTGCCACCCCCCTTTTCGTAGAAAAACGCCGACCAGTCAGGGCCGAGGTGGCCGTAGTGCGCGTGTGCCGCCGACACCTTACCCAACTTACCATCGCGGATGGCCTGCGCCATAAAGGCAAACTGCGGGCTTTGTACCACCGCCGGGGCACCCCAGATGCGCCGCTTTTTCTGGATTGCCAGTTCCAGCAGGGCGCGGCCCTCGCGGTAGGTATTGGCCATTGGCTTTTCACTCCAGACGTGCTTGCCCGCCAGCAGAGCCAGCCGGTTTAGCCGTCCGTGTTCCTGCATGTTGGTCAGGTTCACGAGCAGATCAAACGGTGCGCCAGCCAGGAGTTGATCAATGTGGGGGTAATGATCGAGCGGCGACCCGTCGGACCGTCTGTATTTGGCGGCGGCCTGTTGCGCCCGTTCAGGAATGATGTCGCAGGTGCTGACCAGTTCCACAAAGGGCGATTTGCTCAGGTGCGGCAGGTACATATTCGACACGCTCCCACAGCCAATCAGCCCCACGCGCACCCGTTTTTCGGGGGCACTGGCCAGCATCGAAGCCTGACCGGCAAGTGGGCTAAGTAGGGTAGCCGCGCTAAGGATGCCGGCCTGTTGTAGAAACTGCTTTCGGGTAGGAGAGGTGGGCATAGTAGATGGGTATAACTACACAGGATTTTGGTGAAAAGCGCCCTATAACCCCACTCTACTAGGCTGCGGAAAGGCCCACTACCCGGCATGCTGACTAAGTTATTTAGAACCTTCCCCGAATTGTCTCGTTAATCGGGCACAGTTAGGTAGAAACGGACTCAATGAGCACGGATAAGGGGTATGGCAAACGATAAAATACAGGTAGTTGACGGAAGTAACCGACGTTGGTTTCTAAAGCAGTCCTCGGCTATAGCGGGCTTGCTGGCGCTGCCACCACTGGTTACGCCAACAAGGACTATGGCAGCAACCACACCAGCAGCGGATACAGCACAAAAACAGGCTATTACGCTGAAAGTCAACAGAAAAACCTATAAGCTGGACGTTGAACCCCGCGAAACGCTGCTCGACGTGCTCCGCGAACGGCTCGACCTGACGGGTAGCAAAAAAGGCTGTGACCACGGCCAATGTGGGGCCTGCACGGTACACGTCGACGGGCGCACGGCCAATGCCTGTCTGCTGCTTGCGGTCATGCAGCAGGGGCGCGAGATCACCACCATCGAGGGCATCGCTCCCGGTGGCAAAACCAACGGACAGGAACGCTTACACCCCCTGCAGGCGGCTTTTATCAAACACGACGGCCTGCAGTGCGGCTACTGCACACCCGGCCAAATCATGTCGGGTGTGGCGGTGCTGCGCGACGGCCATGCCGACTCGCCCGCCGAGATCCGGGAGTGGATGAGCGGCAACATCTGCCGGTGTGGGGCCTACGCGGGTATTGTGGCGGCCATTGAATCGGTCAAAAAAGGAGATACCATCGGATGAAATTATTCAGCTACGCCCAGGCCACCAAACCCGCCGACGCCGTGCAACTGCTTGGTGCCCAGACCCAATCGAAGTTTATCGCGGGCGGCACCAACCTTGTCGACCTGATGAAATATGACGTCGAAAGCCCCGATCGGCTGGTCGACATCAGTCAGTTAGCCCTTACGCAGATAGACGCTACAGACAAAGGCCTGCGCATTGGCGCGTTGGCCCGCAACAGCGATGTGGCCGCCAACGCCCTGGTGATGAAGCAGTTTCCGCTGCTGTCGGAGGCCCTGTTGGCGGGCGCTTCGCCGCAGTTGCGCAACATGGCCACAATGGGGGGTAACCTGCTGCAACGTACCCGCTGCCACTACTTCTACGACGTTAGCCAGCCCTGCAATAAACGGGCTGCCGGGAGCGGATGCGGGGCCATTGGCGGCTACAACCGGATTCATGCTATTCTGGGGTCGTCGCCCAGTTGCATTGCCACCAACCCCAGCGACATGAACGTGGCGCTGGCTGCCCTCGACGCAGTGGTGCAGGTGACGGGTCCCAACGGCAGCCGGTCTATCCCCATTCTCGATTTTCATCGGCTACCGGGCAACACCCCTCAACGCGATACTGTCTTGGAAGCCAATGAGTTAATTACAGCCGTTGACCTGCCGACAACCGCCATCGGCGGAAAGTCGCACTACCTGAAAGTGCGCGACCGGGCTTCGTATGCCTTCGCGCTGGTATCGGTTGCGGCACGATTGGCTGTTGAAAACGGGGTCGTTCGTGACGTGCGCATTGCGCTGGGTGGGGTGGCGCATAAGCCCTGGCGACTACCCGACGTGGAGAAAAACATGGTGGGTAAACCCGCCACCGAGACTACGTTTCGGAGCGCGGCTAAAGCGCTGCTGGCGGGTGCCCAACCCCACGAACACAACGCATTCAAAATTCAACTGGCCGAAAACGCCATTGTAAGGGCGTTGCAGACAGTTAGTTAGGCAAGGCTGATGTGGGTGGCCTCGCGTGAGTTGGCTACGCGCTGGTGTGTAGCCAATTCACGCCAAGCTTTGTCTCTCGTGCTGGACAAGATCTCAACGCTTGTTTGGTGTCTCATACAACCAATGACCTTTAAAAACATGGCAAAGAAACTGCTAGGTGATCCGATAAACCGCGTCGACGGGGCGTTGAAAGCAACCGGTCGTGCCCGCTATTCGGCCGATATAAAACGGCCCGGCATGCTGCACGGCGTACTGGTGATGAGCACCATCGCTAACGGAAAAATTACGGCCATCGACACGGCGGATGCACTGAAAGTACCCGGCGTGGTAAACGTAATGAGCCACCAGAATGCCCCCAAACTGGCAGGGATGGACAAAAACAAACCCTCGGAGATTGCCACCGACCGCGTGTTGCACGTCTTTCAGGATGACCTGGTGCACTACAACAACCAGCCTATTGCCATGGTGCTGGCCGAGA
Organism: Fibrella rubiginis; assembly: GCF_017353185.1. Lineage (GTDB taxonomy): Bacteria > Bacteroidota > Bacteroidia > Cytophagales > Spirosomataceae > Fibrella > Fibrella rubiginis. Next base: position 186,910 of record NZ_JAFMYV010000009.1, read on the forward strand.
CGCTTGAGCAGGCCACAGAGGGCGCTTCGCTGGTGCGGGTGACGTATCAGACGCAACCCGTGAAACTGCCGCTACCCGCCGGAAAAGCCGACATGAGTACCCCCAAGCAGATGCCTCGTGTAGACGACCAGGTCGATACCAAACGGGGTGACCTGGCGGCGGGGCTGGCGGCGGCTATCAACCGGATGGAAGAGACCTACACCACGCCCACCATGAACCACAACGCCCTGGAACCCCACGCGTTGCTGGCCTATTGGGAAGGTGATAAGCTCACCATGTACAACGCCACGCAGGGTATTTCGGGTTGCCAGAAGCGGGTGGCCGAGATCTTTGGGATGCCCAAAGAAAACGTCCGCGTAATCACGCAGTTTCTGGGGGGCGGCTTTGGCAGCAAAGGCACCACGTTTTCGCACGTGATGCTGGCCCCAATGGCGGCTAAACTGACGGGTAAACCGGTGAGGCTGGTGCTGAAACGCGAGCAGATGTTCGGGATGGTGGGCAACCGGTCGGCTACGGTGCAACGGCTGAACCTGGCTACCGGCAAGGATGGAAAACTGCTGGCTACGGCACACCACTCTATTACCCAAACGTCTGATTTTGACGAGTTTGCGGAGCCGGCCGGCACCATTACCCGGATGCTCTACGCCTGCCCCAACCTCGACACCACCCACAAGTTCATCCGCGCCAACATCGGTACGCCAGCTCCCATGCGCGCACCGGGCGAAGCCCCCGGCGTATTTGCCCTGGAAAGCGCCATCGACGAAATGGCCGCGCAGCTCCGGATGGACCCGCTGGCATTTCGGCTGGCCAATTACGCCGAAACGGACCCCAACAAAGACAAACCATTTTCGTCAAAATCACTCCGCGAATGCTACCGGCAGGGGGCTGAGCGGTTCGGCTGGAGCAAGCGCCCCGCCCAGCCTCGCAGCCTGAAAAACGGCAACTACCTCCGGGGCATGGGCATGGCTACGACCGTTTACCCCATGAACCGGGGCGAGTCGACAGCGCTGGTGCGGCTCAAACCCGACGGCACGGTGCAGGTGGAAACCGCCACGCAGGATCTCGGCACAGGTACGTTCACGATTATGACCCAAATTGCCGCCGAGGTGTTCGGCCTTAGTCCCGATCAGGTGACCCTCAGCGCGGGCGACTCTATCTACCCTACGTCGTCGGTGTCGGGCGGGTCGCGCAACACGGCGAGTACGGGGTCGGCGGTGACGCAGGCAGCGCAGGAGGTGCTGAAGAAAGCCAGACAGATGGCGTTGAAGGACCCAAAATCACCCCTGTTCAACGTGGCTGAGGCCGAGATCGTGGTTCAAAAAGGAGGTCAGTTACAGCAGAAATCGAACCCGAAAGTAGGCGAGGCCCTAACCAGTTTGCTGAAACGTAACGGCAATAAACCCCTCGAAGCCACGGTGCAGTCGAAGCAGGGTGACGAGAAGGGAAAGTACTCTATGAACGCGTTCGGGGCCGTTTTTGCCGAGGTGGAAGTAGATGAACTACTGGGTGAAGTGCGGGTGACGCGGCTGCTGGGGTCGTTTGCTGCCGGTCGGATTGTGAATCTCAAAACAGCCCGCAGTCAGGTGCTGGGCGGTATGGTCTGGGCGGTGAGCATGGCCCTGCACGAAAAAACGGTGTTCGACCCGCGCAACAACCGCGTTATGAACGCCAATCTGGCCGAATACCACGTGCCGGTCAACGCCGATATCCAGGAAATAGACGGTTTTTTTATCGAGGAAGCTGATGACATTGTGAACCCGGCGGGCGTGAAAGGCATCGGCGAGATTGGCGTAGTAGGCACCGTGTCGGCCATCGCCAATGCCATCTACCACGCCACCGGCCGCCGCTTCCGCGACCTGCCCATCACGGTCGATAAAGTGCTGGCGTAATTGGTGGATCTGTCCAGACTCACCAATCATACACCACATTCAGCCGGAAGCCGTTGTTGTTTTCAAATACTGGTTTACCCGTTGCTGGGTCGTTATCGGCGTGTTGGGTAATCTGGTTCAGGTAGCCCAGTTCCAGGTTGAGCGCATCGGAAAATCGGTAGCCGAGACCGCCGCTGATGCGGTTTTGGTTAAAGACGTTGTTACCCACGTTTTTGCCGAAACCGATGAAGAGTTCATCGTAGAAAAAAGCGTACCATTCCCGGTTGTCCAGGGTGCGACCCTGCAGCGGCACCCTGGCCTGTAGCTGATACCGGACCCGGTTCTGATAACTCCAGCCAGCCACTTCGCGTGAGCCGCCGGGCATGAGGTTCGCCAGCCACCGCTGCTCCAGCCGGAGGCGGTGGCTTAGGTTCACCGTGCCCACCGTATCAGTTACCGTGATGTCTTCGTAGGCCCTATGTTCGGTAAAAGGTACGCCCGTTTCAGCCACCGGATGATTGCCATACGGGTAGGTGACCAGGGCCGTGTAGCCCCCGGATAACTGAATTTTATCGGCTGTTTTATACACCAGCCCCAGGCGATAAAGAGCTTGCTGCCAGTTTGTTATGAGATCGGTACGGCGCCACTGCACTTCTGTATGAATGGCCCAGTTGCGGGTCAGTTTGTGATCACCATTGTAGGTGAACCAGCCAATGGCATTGTGGTCGGTGATACGAGCAGGCTGGGCGTTTACCAAGAGTGGCGCCAGGGCAAAAAGGGCCAGTATCAGCAGCCAGTTGTGCATGGTGAGGCAGGTCAGTTGTTGAACTGGTTGTTTTTCAGGACAACCTATAGCCGGAGGCCAGGGCTGTTTTTTTCGAGGCAGCGGATTGTTTGGGTTGCGTGGCGACCTAACGCCAGCGTTTTGTGCCGGATCGCGGTGTAGCCCCCAATCAGCCTGTCTGGGTTCCATCAACGATAAACAGTTGACGCCTTAAGGCTCCTACAATCAGGAGGGCCTTTCTTTTGGTCGAAAGGATAGTTTTCACCCCCTCCTTTCTTCTGCTACTACAATACCTGATTCACGAGTTATGAAAAAGATTACCCTGTATCTGGCCCTGCTGGGGTCTGTTTCCTTCTCGCAGGCACAGTCGCTGAGGCCCCCTGCTTACCCACTCATCACCCACGATCCGTACTTCAGTGTCTGGAGTGAAACCGACAAGCTCACCGATTCGCCCACGCGCCACTGGACAGGCAAGCCGCAGTCACTGGAAGGTATTGTGCGGGTCGATGGCAAAGCGTACCGGTTTATGGGGGCCGTGCCTACCACCTACAAACCGATCTTACCCACCGGCGAAAGCGGCCCTTATTCCGCCCAGTACACCACCAGTCAGCCCGACGGTGGTTGGGAAACCCCCGGTTTCGATGCCAGCAACTGGGTTACCGCTCCCGGCCCCTTCGGCGACACACCCGACGCAAAGACGACCTGGAAAAACGGCGCGGGGCAATCGGGTCAGATCTGGGTCCGTCGCGAATTTACCTACGACGGCGAGGGTGATCCCAGCAAATTTCTACTAAGCCTTAACCACGACGATCAGGTGGAAATTTACCTCAACGGGGTCGAGATTCTGAAAAAGCCCGATTACATCAACGACTACGTTTACCTGCCGTTGCCAGAGTTGGGGCAGAAAGCACTGAAAAAGGGCAAGAACATCCTGGCAGTACACTGCACCAGCCCACGTGGTGGTTCCTTCATTGATGTGGGCATTGTCAACCCCATTACCCCCGCAGCGCTGACTACCGCCACCCAAACGGGCGTGATTGTACGGGCCACGCAGACAGACTACACCTTCACGGCTGGTCCGGTAGACCTCCGGCTGAATTTTCTCTCGCCGCTGCTGCTGACCGAACTTGAGGTGGCTGCCCGCCCCATTACCTACCTTACGTTTACCGTGCGTGCGCGCGATGGCCGGGCGCACGCGGTGCAGCTCTATGTTGGTGAATCGGCTACGATGGCCACCAACCAGGGAGGTCAGGAAGTGGTGACCAATGCCAGCTTAAGCAATGGCCTGAGCTGGCTGAATGTGGGCACCAAAGACCAGCCGTTGCTGCAAAAGAAAGGCGACAACCTCCGCATCGACTGGGGGTATGCCTACCTCGCGTCGCCCGGCAGCGTGGGTGTTCAACTGGCGGCAGGTACGTCTGAGGCCCTCCGCATGGCTTTCATTGATGGGGGTAGCCTGCCGGCGGGGCAGCAAACCACCGGGGCTGCTCAGGACGTGGGACTTGGCATCAGCCTGGCGATGGGCAACGTGACGGCCAAACCCGTTGAGAAACACATCATGCTGGCCTACGACGACCTGTATTCGGTGCAGTATTTCGGCAAAAACCTGCGGGCGTGGTGGCGGCGCGATGGCAAAACAACCATGCCCGACCTGCTGCGAACCGCCTCTAACGACTATGCCCGCCTTCGTCAGACGTGCACCTCGTTTGATGCTAAGCTCCGCGCCGATGCCCAGAAGGCTGGTGGTAGCCAGTATGCCGACCTATGTGTGCTGGCCTACCGGCAGGCCATTGCGGCCCACAAGATTGTTGAAAGCCCCAAAGGCGAGGTGTTCTTTTTCTCGAAAGAGAATTTTTCCAACGGCTCCATCGGCACCGTCGACGTGACCTACCCGTCTGCACCACTGTTTCTGCTGTATAACAACAACTTAGCCAAGGGCCTGCTGCGGTTTATCTTCGACTACAGCGAAACGGGCAAATGGAAAAAAGACTTCCCCGCCCATGACGTGGGTACCTACCCGCTGGCCAACGGCCAGACCTACGGCGAAGACATGCCCGTAGAAGAAGCCGGTAACATGATGATCCTGACCGCCGCCTCGGTCATGGCCGACGGCAAAGCCGACTTTGCTAAGGAACACTGGCCTTCGCTGACCAAGTGGGTGGGCTTTCTGAAACGCGATGGCTTTGACCCCGGCACGCAACTCTGCACCGACGACTTTGCCGGTCACCTGGCCCGCAACGCCAACCTCTCGGCCAAGGCCATCATGGGCATTGCCTGCTACGGAAAGATGGCGCAGATGATGGGCGACAAAAAAACCGCCGACGAACACCTGACCCTCGCCCGCGACCTGGCTAAAAAATGGATGACCATGGATTCGGAAGGCGATCACTACGCGTTGACCTTTGATCGGCCCGCGTCAGGGAAGACGCCCAATAGCTGGAGCCAGAAATACAACATTGTCTGGGACAAGCTATTAGGGCTGAACATCTTCCCGAAAGAAGTGGCTCAAAAGGAGATTGCCTTCTACCTCAAAAACCAGCAATCCTACGGCCTGCCCCTCGACAGCCGCAAGACCTACACCAAGTCGGACTGGATTATGTGGACGGCCACAATGGCCAACTCGAACCGTGACTTCCAGGCGTTTGTAAGCCCCGTCTGGAAGTATGCCAACGAAACCCCAACCCGTGTTCCACTCAGCGACTGGCACGAGACTACGGATGCCAAACAGGTTGGTTTTCAGGCCCGCAGTGTAGTAGGCGGCTATTTTATCAAGATGCTGGAAGGCAAACTGGCAAAGTGATTTACGAATTACGATTTACGAATTACGATTTATTGCTGACGCGAGGGTTTGCTCTACAGCAAAAAGGTGCCGCACCGGCGGACCGGTCAGCAATAAATCGTAATTCGTAAATCGTAATTCGTAAATCACTTCATTCAAGCTATTTTATGAAAGCACCCCTCGTTATCTGCCTGCTGGGCCTTGGCATGGCATCTGCGCTGGCGCAGACTACGGTCAATGTACCCCGCAAGGCGAACATCATGAGTCGCTGGGAGAAGGCGATTACGCCCGAAAACGCCTGGCGCGAATACCCCCGTCCGCAGATGGTGCGGAAGCAGTGGCAGAACCTCAACGGTATGTGGGACTACGCCATCGTCCCCAAAAATTCGACGATGCCGCGAGGGACTACAGAACAAATCATGGTGCCGTTCTGTGTTGAATCGACGGTATCGAAGGCAAACAAATCCCTTGGGCCGGACGAACGGCTGTGGTATCGGCGGAACGTGACGATACCGGCTCAATGGGCGGGTCAACGGGTGCTGCTGCATTTCGGTGCGGTCGACTACGAGTGCGGTTTGTGGATCAACGGGGCCTACGTGGGCAGCCATGTGGGCGGCTCCGATGCCTTCAGCTTCGACATCACCGATTACCTCGTCAACGGGTCCAATCAACTCGTTTTGGGCGTGACGGACCCCACCTCCACCGGCGAGCAGCCACGCGGAAAGCAACTGATGAACCCCAATAGCATCTGGTACACGCCGGTGTCGGGCATCTGGCAGACCGTCTGGATGGAACCCGTGCCAAAGCAGCACTACATCGACGAAGTAAAAATCACGCCCGAACTGGATTCGGGTCGTGTGCGGATCGACGTGCTCACCAATCAGCCCACCAGCAACAGCATGGCCGTACGGCTCACGGCGATGGACGGCAAACAGACCGTGGCGAGCACGATGGTTCGGGCCGGAAAAACGGCGTACCTGCCCATCAAAAACCCCAAGCTCTGGTCGCCGGATAGCCCGTTTTTGTACGACCTGACCACCGAACTGGTCAACGTGGTAGACCCCTTCGCGTCGGCAGAGCGAGGCCGTCGGCCCCGGCAGGATGACGTGGTGCGGGCTGCCTATGCGGCCACGACGGTGCAGGGTGCCCCGGTCGACGTGGTGACGGGCTATTTTGCCATGCGCAAAAGTTCGATAGGCGCGGGGCCGGTGGCCGGGCAGCCGGTGATGCTGCTCAACAACAAGTTTGTGTTCCAAAACGGCCCCCTCGATCAGGGCTGGTGGCCGGGCAGTTTGCTCACGCCCCCGTCTGACGAGGCAATGGCCTATGAGATCGACTTCCTCAAAAAGTCAGGCTTCAACATGCTCCGTAAGCACATCAAAGTAGAGCCGGACCGCTACTATTACCTCTGCGATAAAATGGGTATGATGATCTGGCAGGACATGCCGTCGGGTTTTCTGGAAGGCCAGAACGAAGCCCCCGGCGACCAGACCGAACCCATCCGCCGGTCTCGGGCCAAAGAGCAGGTGGAACTTGAGTTTCGGCGGATGATGAACAACCTGCACAGCCACCCCAGTATTGTGGCCTGGGTGGTGCATAACGAAGGCTGGGGGCAGTACGAAAATCCACGCATGGCGGCCTGGGTGAAGGGCATCGACCCTAGCCGGGTGGTCAATGCCGTGAGTGGCTGGAACGACCGCGGCGCGGGTGATTTGTTCGACATTCACACCTACGAACCCGAACCCCGTTCGCCCGAAGCGAAGAACAACCGCGCGGTGGTGATCGGCGAGTTTGGCGGCATCGGCTGGCCGGTGCAGGGGCATCTGTGGAACCCGGAGATGCGCAACTGGGGCTATCAGACCTACCAGACTGCCGCCGAGGTAGAAGCTGCCTACCGAAAGAAATACGCCAAAATTGTGGAATACTACCAGAAACAGGCCCTGTCGGCAGCGGTCTATACCCAAACCACCGACGTGGAAGGCGAGGTAAACGGCCTGCTGACGTACGATCGCGAAGTAATCAAAATTCCCGTCGAGACGCTGAAGGCCATTCATGCACCGCTGTTTAGGTAAGCTGATTATGCTTTATGCGGGTTGGCTTCGCGCTCTAGGCCCTTCGACTAGGCGTCCCCGACAGGCTCAGGGTGACAACGATCTTGAATTGATTCACAAGAGAATGGTTCTAGTTTCCTGTCACCCTGAGCCTGTCGGGGACGCCTAGTCGAAGGGCCTAGAGCGCGAAGCCAACCCGCATAAAGCAACACCAATTATCGACCTCTCCCCCATGAAATACCTCATCTCCAGCCTTGCCCTCTCCGCAGCGGCGTTTGTTGCGCCCAACAAACCCGCCCCCACCCGCACCGTAACCGTGGTTGACCGCCCGGTAACGACATCGCGGAATGCGTATTATGTTAGTAATCAGGCACCGCTGCAGCCCGAGTTTCTGGTGAAGCTGCCTATCGGGGCTATTAAGCCGGCGGGGTGGCTGCGGGAAAATCTGGACCGGCAGGCCAACGGACTAGCGGGGCACCTGGGTCAGATCAGCATCTGGCTCACCAAGAAAGACAACGCCTGGCTGAGCAAAACCGGCAAGGGCGAATATGGCTGGGAAGAGCTGCCCTACTGGCTGAAAGGCTACGGCGACATGGCCTACGTACTAAACCGTCCCGACATGCTGGCCGAAACCAAAATCTGGCTCGACGGCACCATCAACAGTCAGCGCGACAATGGCGATTTTGGTCCCATCGTGATGAAAAACGGCAAGCGCGACCTCTGGGCGCAGATGCTCATGCTCTGGTGCCTGCAATCGAGCTACGAACACAAGCCCGACCCGCGCATTCTCACCCTGATGACGCGGTATTTTGCCTGGCAAAGCACCATTCCCGACGATCAGTTTCTGGAAGATTACTGGGAAAACAGCCGGGGCGGCGATAATCTCTTCAGCGTCTATTGGCTCTACAACCGCACCAAAAACCCGAAGCTACTGGACCTGGGCACCAAGATTCATAACAACACCGCCAACTGGCGACAGGCGAACAAACTACCCAACCTGCACAATGTGAACATCGCGCAGTGCTTCCGCGAGCCAGCCACCTATTATCTCCAAAGCAACGAGGCAAGCGACCTGAAAGCCACTTACCGCGACTACAACATGGTGCGCGAACGATTCGGGCAGGTGCCCGGCGGCATGTGGGGTGGCGACGAAAACAGCCGACCCGGCTACGACGACCCCCGGCAGGCGGTGGAAACCTGCGGCATGGTGGAACAAATGGCTTCCGACGAACTGCTCATGCGCTTTACCGGCGACCCGTTCTGGGCCGAAAACTGCGAAGACGTAGCCTTCAACACCCTGCCCGCCGCCTTCATGCCCGACTACCGGTCGCTGCGCTACCTCACCGCGCCCAACATGGTGGTGAGCGACAGCAAAAACCACAGCCCCGGTCTGCAGAATGAAGGACCGTTTTTGATGATGAATCCCTTCAGCAGCCGCTGCTGCCAGCATAACCACTCCAACGGCTGGGTCTATTACGCCGAAAATCTCTGGATGGCTACCCCCGACAATGGCCTCGCGGCGGTGCTGTACAACGCCTCGTCGGTGACGGCGAAGGTGGGTGATGGGCCGGGCGGCGTTCCGCAGATGGTTACGCTGAAACAGGAAACGAATTACCCCTTCGAGGAACAGGTACGGATGACGGTGCAGACGGCTAAACCCGTGGCCTTTCCGCTGTATCTGCGGGTGCCGGCCTGGTGCCGGAATCCCACGGTGCGCATCAACGGGCAGGTAGTGAAAGCCGATGCCAAACCCGGACAGTACATTGTGGTAACGGAAACCTGGAAACAGGGCGACAAGATCACGCTCGACCTGCCCATGCACCTGGCCGTGCGGACGTGGGACAAGAACAAAAACAGCGTGAGCGTGAACTACGGTCCGCTGACGTTTTCGACCAAAATAGAACAGGAGTTCCGCAAAGAGGATAGCAAGAAAACGGCCATCGGCGACTCGAAATGGCAACCCAACGCCGACCCGACGCAGTGGCCGTCGTATGAGATTTACCCTAAATCGGCCTGGAATTATGGGCTGGTGCTGAACGGCAGCAAGCCCGAAGAGTCGTTTACGGTGGTGAAGAAAAAAGGGGTCGCAAACACCTTCCCTTTCACGCCCGACGCTGCTCCGATCACCCTAACAGCCAAAGCCCGCAAAATTCCCGGTTGGGGCGTAGACCAGTACGGTCTCTGCGCCGTATTGCCCCAAAGCCCCGTTGCCACTACCGAACCCCTCGAAACAATCACGCTGGTGCCGATGGGTACCACCCGCCTGCGTATCTCAGCATTTCCGGTAGTGCGGTAGGGGCGGGCACGACCGATTCGGGTCCGGCCCGCCCCAACAATCTCAACGTTCTATGAAAAATACCCTATTACTTCTCTGGCTGACCCTTGTCAGCCTTTCCGCCTGGGCACAGACGCCCACCGTTCCGCCTGAAGGCACGGTGGTGCCAGATAGTTTGGTGAAGAAAAAGGAGACTCCCGCACTACCCGATTCCACAACCAAACAAGCTGATTCGCTGAATGTTACCCCTGCCGACAATCAACCCGCGGTACTGGCAACGGGCAACATCACCGGTATGGTGCTCGATTCGGCGGGGCAGGGGCCGGTGGAGTTTGCCACGGTGGCCTTGCTCGGCCCCACAACAAACCGACCCATCACCGGTACCACCACCGATGCGGCGGGGCATTTCTCGTTTGCCCACGTGCCACCGGGCACGTATCGACTGCTGATTAGCTTCGTAGGGTACGAGAACCAGATGGCCAGCGTGTTTATGGTTACGCCCGTAAAACCCGACGTGACCCTGCCGAAACTGCTGCTTCGAAGTTCGCACCAGACGCTGAGCGAGGTGAAAGTGACGGCCAAGCGCGATCTGATCGAAGACCGCGAAGACCGGCTGGTGTATAACGCGGGCAACGACCCCACCAACAGCGGCGGCACGGCGGTCGACGTGATGAAAAAAGTGCCCCTCCTCACCGTTGACCCCGACGGAACGCTGACGCTCAAAGGCAGCACAAGCATTAAGGTGCTGGTGAATGGAAAACCGTCGAGCATCATGGCCCGCAGTATTGGCGAGGCGCTGCAGATGATCCCGGCCGATGCCATCAAATCCGTGGAGGTGATCACGGCACCATCGGCGAAATATGACGCCGAGGGCACGGCGGGGGTAATCAACATCATCACCAAAAGTAGCCTGCAGGGCCTGGTGGGGGGTATCAACGCCACCACCGGCAACCGGAACCATAACCTGGGTGCCAACGTCAATATGCGGAAAGACAAAACGGCCCTCACGGCCTATGGCGGGGCTAACCTGAACCAGAATGACGGTGGTTCGTACTCGCTCCGGCGCACACTGCTACCCACGCAGGGCAGCAGTGTGCTGGAACAAAGCAGCACCAACCGTAGCCTTGGCGGGGCTGCGTTTGGGTCGTTTAACCTCGACTACGAGCTTGATTCCACGAATCAGTTTGGTCTCGATGGGAGCTTCAACAGCGGCTTCCGCAACGGCTCTTCCATCCGCGATACGCGCTACGGCAGCGACGACACCCGGCAACCGTTTCGGCGGTACACCGACAGTCCGTCAACCAACAACAGTCTCGACGGCAACGTGAACTATACCCGGCTGTTCAGGCGGACCGACCAGCAGTTTACGTTTCTGGCCCAGGCCAACCGCAATAAAAATGATAGCCGCTATTCGCTGAATCAGTACCCGCTGCCGCAGACCGAATTCATTAATTACCGCGAACGCAACACCAACCTCAACACCACCACCGAGGTGACGCTGCAGGCCGATTACGCCCACCCATTCAGGAAGGGCAAAAAAACGCTGGAGGTAGGCGCCAAAAGCATCAGCCGGACCGTGGCAAGTGATTACCGGCTTGAGAACGCCACCGACAGCACCGCCTTCCAAGATGTACCCAGCCGCGCCAACCAGTTCGACTACCGGCAGTGGGTAGGGTCGGTCTACTCATCGTTTCGGCTGGTGACGCCCAAACGGTGGAGCTATACGCTGGGTGGCCGCTACGAAATCACGCATATCGACGCCAATTTTATGTCGACAAAAACGGCGTTTGCGAGCAACTACCGCAATTTTTTGCCCAACATCACCTTCTCGAAACGGTTTGGCACCAGTCAGCGCATCCGGCTCAACTACAGCCAGCGGATTCAGCGGCCACAGATCTTTTTCCTCAACCCCTACATCAACTCCATCGACCCCAGAAACCTGTCGTTTGGCAACCCGTACCTCAACCCCGAACTGGCGCATTCGGTGGAATTGACGTACAGCACGTTTACTAAGAAGGGACTGAATATCAATGCGTTGTTGTTTACACGATTGACCAATAACGCCATTGAGCGCATCACCACCGTGGATACCACCAACGTGTCGTACAGCACGTTTCAGAACATCGCCAAAAATGCCACCTACGGCATGAATCTCTTCGCCGCCGGTCGTCCCTACAAAAACTGGCAACTGAACGGATCGTTTGGCCTGAATTACAACGTGCTGAACAGCGTGGCCCTCAACATCCGCAACACAAACTGGAACTACCGCGTCACGCTCAACGCCTCGGTGCCACTGGCGCAGGATTACAGCATTCAGGCCAACGGTTCGTACAACTCGCCGCGTATTCAGCTGCAGGGACAATCGTCGGGATTTTATAACTACGTGCTGGCGTTTCGGAAGGAATTCAAGCCGAAACAGGTGGTACTGACCCTAAACCTGGAGAATTTCCTGTCGCGCTACAACACAATCTACAACCAGTTCAGAACGGTGCAGTTCATCACCGACGGCTACAACTACAACGCTTATCGCAACATCCGGCTGAGCGTCAACTGGCGTTTCGGTAAGATGGAATCCAAGGCCCCACGCGCCAAAAAGCGCATCAGTAATGATGACGGAAAGTCGGAGTAGGGGTGGGGTTATTGTCATCGTGGCATTTTTTGTCATCCCGGCGTTTTCTGTCATCCCGACGCAGGAGGGATCTACTTTCCTTCAATCGAATTGTATGTTAGGAAAGTAGATCCCTCCTGCGTCGGGATGACAGAAAACGCCGGGATGACAAAAAATGTCGCGATGACAAAAAATACTGGGAGAATGAAAGCTTGTTGACTGTTAATATTATGACTGTCAATGTATTATGAAAAACTCACTTACTCTTCTCACCTCTTTACTCAGCCTGTTCCTGCTGCTGAGCAGCAATCGCAAACCCGACACACCCACCGCCACCGCTGCCGATTCATTACAGGTACGGGTGGTGAAAACGGGGCTGACCATGCCCTGGGAAATCCTCTGGGGGCCTGACAACATGATCTGGATGACCGAGAAGGCCGGTAAGGTGTCGCGGTTAAATCCGAAGACGGGCGAGCAGACGACCGTATTTCAGGTGCCCGACGTGAAAGAAGGCAACTACGGCGGGTTGCTGGGCATGGTGCTGCACCCGCAGTTTGCGCAGCAGCCCTACGTTTTTCTGGTCTACAATTACGACGCGGCGGGGAAATTCAAGGAAAAAGTAGTGCGCTATGACTACCGAAACGGCACGCTGACAAATCCCAAAACGCTGATCAACAATATCACCGGTAACGAAGACCACAACGGCAGCCGCCTGCTCATTACGCCCGACCTGAAATTGCTGATTACTACCGGCGACGGTGCGCGGCAGAACGTGGCGCAGCAACTCGATTCGCTCAACGGGAAAGTGCTCCGGCTGAATCTGGACGGCAGTCTGCCCACCGACAACCCGTTTCCCAATAGCCCCGTCTGGAGCCTCGGCCACCGCAACATTCAGGGCCTGGTGCTGGTGGGCGATAAACTCTACGGCTCCGAACACGGCCCCAACACCGACGACGAGGTGAACCTGATTACCAAAGGCGGCAACTACGGCTGGCCCAACGTGGCGGGCTACTGCGACGATAACCAGAAGGGCGAGACAGCCTTCTGCCAAACGCACACCATTATCGAGCCGCTACGGTCCTGGACACCCACCATCGGCCTGTGTTCGCTGGACTATTACAACAAATCACAGTTACCTCGATGGCGCAACTCGCTGATTGCTACAAGCCTGAAAGCCAGTCGGTTGTTACAATTAAAGCTTGACCCAACGGGTAGGAAAGTGGTGGGCGTCAACGAGTTCCTGACTAACCAGTACGGGCGCCTCCGCGACCTGTGCATCGCCCCCGACGGTACCGTCTATGTGGCTACCAATAATTTTGGGGACGATAAGATTATTGCCATTACGGCGGCAAAATGAGGTAGTCAGGCAGACCAGGTGCAGGCGCGTATTTCCGGCATATCTTCGTCGTTTTGGTAGCACCCGACAACCAGCCCCCGGATTGCCATTGGCCTGGTGTTGCTGGGAGGGCTTGTTCTGTTGGTGTTTGGCGGCAAATGCCCCCTCACTATTTCTATTTTTTCATAAGTATTGCTGGCCACCTGTTTTGAAGGCTTTAACGTCGTTTATACCCCTCTATCCAGCCTACACCAACCAGCGCGGCGAGTGTGCACCAGCCCAGGAAGGATGCCGACAGGGGGGTGAACTCGAACAGGCGTTGGGCGGGGGCTACGAACAGCGTGGTTAGCAGGAGGCCAAACGTCAGGGCCAGCATCAGCCAGAGGGTTGGGTTGGGCAGGCGAAGGGTCTGGAAAACCGACTGTGTGAAGGATCGACTTACCAGCGTCAGGGTGATGTTGCTGAGTACGAGCGTGGTGAACACCAGGGTGCGTACCTGCGCCATGGATTTGCCCTGCTGCATGAACACGTAATACACACTCAGCACGGCCCCTGAAATGCCCAGGCCCTGCAGAATGCTTCGGGTCAGTTCTGGCCCGGCCAGGAAGGTGTCGGGCCGCAGTAGGTCGGTGGCTTTTCGGGGTGGCTGTTGCATTTGGTCGAACCCGGCCGGGCCGGGTTCGGCGGGTTCGGTCTCGAAAGCGATGGAGCAGGTTGGACCCATCACCAGTTCCAGGAAAATAACGTGTACCGGCGTGAGCAGATTGGCCCATTTCCAGCCTGCCAGCAACGGCACGGCTACCGTCAGGATAATCGGGATGTGGATGGACACCACATAGGCCACGGCTTTTTTCAGATTCTGGTAAATGCGTCGCCCCTGCGCGATGGCCTCGACCATGCTGCCCAGATCATCATTGACCAGCACCAGCGAGGCTGCCTGTTTAGCGACTTCGGTGCCGCGCCTGCCCATGGCCACGCCAATGTGGGCGGCTTTCAGGGCCGGTCCGTCGTTGACGCCGTCGCCGGTCATGGCCACGATTTCGCCGGTCTGTTTCAGGGCCGCCACCACCCGCAGTTTGGCGTCGGGAAACATCCGGGCAAACACCGCCGTCTGAGCCACCTGTGCTTGCAGCGTGGGTACATCCATGGCCATCACCTGCTGGCCCGTGAGCAGCGTGTCGGCACCGGGTAGGCCCACCTGCCGGGCAATGGCCTGCGCCGTTTCGGGGTAATCGCCGGTGATTAGTTTGACCCGGATGCCCGCGTCGGTAAACGCCCGGACCACGGCGGCGGCGTTGGCTTTCGGTGGGTTGTCGAGGGCAATCAGCCCCAGAAATGACCATGTAAAGGCATCCTGGTTGGCCGGAAAATCGGATGTTGCATACGTACCCCGCGCGACGCCCAGCACGCGCAAACCAGCTTCGGATAGCTGTCTTGTTTCGGCACGAATACGGTCGGCGGCACCCGCGTCGAGGTGGCAAACGGCCAGTACGTGCTCCACGGCCCCTTTTGCCGCAATTAGCTGCTCGCCCGATGGTGACCGCCGCACGTGGGTCATCATCGGCGGCGTACCGGCCAGCGGGTATTCGTGCACCATCGGGTACATGTCAATCGGCAGGGCTGGGCAGGCGGCAGTGAACGCGGCGACGATGGCTTTTTCCATCGCGTCGAAGGGCTCGGTTTCGCTGGCCCAGCGGGCGTAGGTGAGCACCGTCGTGGCCGCGTCGGACAAGGTTTCCGGCAGGGTGGTGCGGACGTGGGCGGCACCGTCGTAGAGTGCCCGGACGCTCATGCCTTCCTGGGTGATGGTGCCGGTTTTGTCGGTGCAGATGACCGTGGCCGAGCCAAGGCTTTCCACCGTTTGGGGCTGTTTGGTCAATACACCCATCCGGCCCAGGCGGGCGGCGCCCAGGGCCATAAAGCTGCTGAACGCCACCGGAATTTCTTCGGGCAAAATAGACATCGCCAGCGTGAGGCCGAAGAGCAGCGCCGTGATTCAGTCGCCGGAACGGGCGTAGTTGATGCCGAACACCAGTGCAAACGCCCCCACGCCAATCCAGGCCATGCGCACCACGAATCGGCTTATCTGCACTTGCAGGGGCGTTTTTTCTGTGCTGATGCTGCCGATGCTCCGCCCAATGTTGCCCAGTTCGGTTTGCCCGCCCACCGCCGTCACCGTCAGCCACGCGCTGCCCGATGCGGTGCTGGTTCCCGCAAAAACCGCATCGCCCGGCTGCTTCGTCACCGCTACAGATTCACCCGTCAGGATGGCCTCGTCGACGGAGAAATCGGTGGTGTCGGTCAGGGTGCCGTCGGCGGGCAGGCGTTCGCCTTCGCTGACCAGCACCACATCGCCCACCACCACAGCCTCAACGGGGATGGCGGTCAACGTACCGGCGCGACGTACCTGCGTCATGGGCTGCGTCTGTTCCCGCAGGGCGTCGAGGGCGCGGTTGCTGCGGATAGACTGATAAACCGAAATGCCCGATACCAGTAGCAACGCCACACCCAGCGTGATGGCTTCGGCGGTTTGCCCCAGTCCGATATACAGGGCACAGGCCACCAGCAACAGCAGAAACATGGGCTCGGTCACGACCTCTTTCAACGTACCCCAAACGCCCGACCCGGCGGTGGCGGTGAGCACATTCGGGCCGTGCGTTGCCCGCGACTGGGTTACGGCGTCGGGCGATAGACCGGATAGGGGCGGGGTAGCGGTTTGCATCATTGGCTGGTTTTGGTCCGTTGGCGACTGATTAATTTCTGTACTTCCACCGCCCAGAACACGATGCTCGACACGCCGACAGTGACGCCCAGTTCGGTCCACGACAGCGGCTGCGTGTTGAAGAGGCGGTTGAAAAAGGGCACGTAGATGATGAGTCCCTGCAACGCCACCGCCAGCAGCAATGCCCCCAGCATGGGTTTGTTGGCCAGCAGGCTGACGCTGAAAAAGGACGCCTCGTGCGAGCGAATGGCGGCGGCGTTGCCTAACTGACTGAAGCAGAGTACGGTAAACGTCATCGTCTGCCAGTGCGGCAGGCCCTCCCCAATAGCCCACACCTGAATACCGATGGTGACGGCCCCGATCAGCAGGCCTACCCACAGGATAAACCAGCCCGTGCCGTCAGCAAACAGGGTTTGTTGGGGATCCACCGGCGGGCGTTTCATGGTGGTTTTCTCGGCGGGTTCGTAGGCCATCGCCAGGCCGGGCAGCCCGTCGGTAATGAGGTTGACCCACAGAATATGAATGGCCGGCAGCGGGATGGGAAAGCCCAGCAGCGGGGCCAGCGAAATCGCCACAATTTCGCCCGCATTGCCCGACATGATGTAGCGGATGAACTTCAGGATATTGTCGAAAATGCGCCGCCCGTGTTTCACCGCCGTCACGATAGTGGCGAAGTTATCGTCGAGCAGAATCATGTGCGCGGCCTCCTTCGAGACCTCCGTGCCGTTAATACCCATCGCAATGCCGATGTCGGCGTTTTTGAGCGCGGGCGCATCGTTGACGCCGTCGCCGGTCATGGCTACGTAGTGATGCTGGGCCTGTAATGCGCTGATAATCCGCAGTTTCTGCGCCGGATCGACGCGGGCGTACACACGTACCTGCTCCACGATAGCCTCGAAGGCCGGGTCGTCCAGTTTGGTTAGCTCTGGTCCGGTCAGCACCCGGTCGGTGGGGGCGGTGATGATGCCGAGGGTTTCGGCGATGGCTTTGGCGGTCAGTTTATGGTCGCCGGTAATCATCACCGTATTGATGCCCGCCCGTCGGCATTCGGCCACGGCTTTTTTGGCTTCTTCGCGGGGTGGGTCAATCAGTCCGGCAAACCCCAGAAAAGTCAGGCCGGTTTCGATGGTTTTTGGCGTCACCTCGGCGGGGAGTTCGGGCAGTAGCCGGGCGGCGTAGCCCAGAGTGCGGTAGCCTTTTTCGGCCATCGCATCTACCCGTTTCAACAGGTCAGGTACAGCCTGCCCCGCCGAAGCGAGGTTACCCGCCTGCACCGTGTCGAGTTGTTTGACCAACACTCCCACAGCCCCTTTTGTCAGCGCCAGCACGCCCGAATCGGTCCGGTGCAGGGTGGTCATACATTTGCGGTCTGAATCAAAGGGCAGTTCGGCGATGCGCGGAAAACGGCCTTCCAACGGCATACGGGCATAGTGTTTGTCGGCGGCGTACCGGGCCAGAGCCACTTCGGTGGAGTCACCGAGCCAGCCGCCGTCGGCATGCTGCATCACGTCGTTGTTGAGGGCCATCGCCAGCAGCAAGCCATTGTCCTGCCCGAAAAAGGCCGGTGCTGGTGCTTCGTCTATGGCTTCGACTGTCATCTGGTTGAGGGTCAGCGTACCCGTCTTGTCGGTGCAGATGTAGGTGACAGACCCCAGCGTTTCCACTGCCGATAATTTCCGTACCAGGGCATGAGTTTTTACTAACCGACTCGCTCCGAGGGCCAGCGCAACCGTCACCACGGCGGGCAGGGCTTCGGGAATGGCTGCTACGGCCAGCGAAATAGACACCAGCAGCAGGTTCAGCAGCGGTTCGCCCCGGAGCCAGCCGATACCAAAAAACAGCAGGCAGACCACCACCGCGCCCGCCGCCAGGTATTTGCCAAACGTACCCAGCCGTTGTTGCAGGGGTGTGGCCGTTTCGTCGGTCTGAATCAGTTTGGCAATCTGCCCCAGTTCGGTGTTCATGCTCGTCGCCACCACGTAGGCCGTGGCCCGTCCGTTGGTCACGAACGTACCTTTGTAGCCCATATTCAGCCGGTCACCGAGGGCGTAACTGCCCTCAGGCAGCGTAGCGGAGCTTTTTTCGATGTTGTCCGACTCCCCCGTCAGCGACGATTCATCAACTTTCAGGGCGTGGGTATCCAGAAACCGGACGTCGGCGGGGATTACGTTACCGGCTTCCAGCATCGTCACGTCGCCGGGCACGAGGTCGGCGGCGTCCAGTGTTGCGGGTTGTCCGTTTCGCAGGACCTGCGCCTGACTGGTAGCCATCTTTTTCAGGGCAGCCATCGCTTTTTCGGCCTGGTATTCCTGAAAAAAGCCGATTACGGCGTTGAGCACCACAATCGCCAGAATGACGTAGGTCGATTTCCACTCACCCACTACGCCCGAAATACCGGCCGCCGCCAGCAACACCAGTATCATCACGTCGGTAAACTGATGGAACAGAATCAGCCAGACGGTCCTGGTTTTGGCATCGGTAATCTGATTCGGGCCATACTTGCCAAGCCGCTGCCGGGCCGTGTCGGCATCAAGTCCGGCGGGCGACGTGCCCAGCACGCTGGCTACCTCGGCAACGGGCGTGGTATGGTAGTTCGGGTTATTTTTGGCATAGACCAGCATAGGGACGGTGGTCAGAAACGAAAAAGTAGCCGCGTTGCCCAGGTTGAGCACCTGGTAGAAAACCCTGATTTTGCGCCGCGAACAGAATGACTATAAATGGCTTTGTGGCATGAATAACAGCTGACAAAATTGTCAAGCGATTTTAACGCCTTCCTCGGTCTGCTTTTTTCGTGTATCAGCTACGTGGCTTCGTGCCAGACGGCGGGTGCATCACGTGGTGAATAGGCACGAACGTCAGCAGTCGCTTTGCAGGGCTAGCTAACTGGCACTTTCGAGTAGGCGGAAAGGCCGGTGGTGATAAGGATCTTGGTCATGGTTGCGGGTTGGGTCAGGGTGCGTTGGCTGGTGATTGGCTACGTCTGGTCAAAGGGCTTAGAGCGCAAAGCAAAACGCAGAATAATAGACTATTACAAAAAATTAGCATGGTAGCAGACTACAGCCAGCGGTGATTCAAAACCAGCTGTCTCTCCGACCGGCTTTACAAAGATTACCCACTCAACAAAGGCAGGACATGACGCCGGTCATGCCTTTGGTTGACGAATGATAGGTGTGCCTTGTCAGGAATTGCCGCCACGATAGCTACATCGGCCCGGACAGTTGTAGGGGTTGCGTCAACGTCTAGCTGACAAGCAGTAATGCCCGCGAAAGCTGAACCGCCTCAGCAAAACGTTCGGGGTTTATGTTTGTGGCAATGCCCATTGCCCCCAGCGTATCGAGGATAACCTCTGTGGGCAGGTTCCCCGTGAGCGAATCAGCCGCCATCGGACACCCGCCGAGGCCACCGATGGCTCCCTCCAGGCGGCTCACCCCGGCATCAACTGCCGCCCGTATCTTGGCGGGCGCTTCGCCGGGGAGGGCGTGCAAATGCGCCCCGAATTTGTGGTGCGGGAAGGCGTCGGACAACTCGTTGAACAGGGCCTCGATGGCATCGGGAGTGGCCGTGCCGATGGTGTCGGAGGGGACAATGTGTTTGATACCGAAGTCAGTGAGGCGGGCCGTGAAATCGAGCATCAGGGCCGGGCTATAGGGATCGCCATACGGATTGCCGAAACCCATAGATAAATACACAACCAGTTCTTTATCAGCCTGTTGGCTCATACTGTGCATGGCCGCTATATCGGTCATGGCCTCGGCGATAGACTTATTGGTGTTGCGCTGCTGAAACGTTTCCGACACCGACAGCGGGAAGCCCAGGTACCGGATGGGTTCATAAGAAACAGCCTGCTCAGCCCCGCGTACATTGGCTACAATGGCCAGCAGTTTCGTGGCCGACGACGCCCAATTCAACCCGGCCAGTACTTCGGCGGTATCGCGCATCTGCGGCATGGCTTTGGGCGATACAAACGAGCCAAAATCAAGCACGTCGAAGCCCACAGTCAGGAGGGCGTTGAGGTAGCGAATTTTATCGGCTGTCGGAATAAACCGGGTCAGGCCCTGCATGGCATCGCGCGGGCATTCGGTGAGGTGCATAGCGAGGAGGAAAGGAGAAAGGGGGGAGAGGGGAAATGCGTGTTAAACGAAATGGCAAACTTGCGCGTTTGAGCGATATAGTTAACTTGCTGTAAAGCCAACGCAATCAGATGCTAGTTGTAGACATAGAACACGATCAGATCAGCATTCGTCGGGGTGCGATGGAAAAAGATATTCTGGACATGACACCGGAAGAACGGGAGGCGTATTATGCCCAATGTGCCTTGAAAACGCGTGAACAATTATTTATGGTAAATATGCCTGTAGTTTACCGTCAGGATGGTCATACGGTTGTTGAAAAGACCGACGGGTCAGTCATTATTTATTAATTCGTGGCGAGTACATATATAATAGCGGGGCCACCGGGAATTGGAAAAAGTTGGAACGGACATTACTTTGTTAATCCGCAAGTTGGCATTTTAAATCACGATTATATTGCACTTCGCTATAAAAATGCCGGTGTAGAAGATTTTCAAAGAATAGCCAGCCAAAAGGCGAAAGAATTCGTTACCAGCAAACTAACCAACAAGCTCAATTTTGGCCTTGAATTAAATCTAGGCTTTGATAATCATTATTCGGTAATTCACGATATTAGACAGCGCGATCCGTTCAGAACTATAACTGTCATTTTATTTTATACCGATGATCTACTGCTCTGCCTAGATCGAGCCAGGGTAAGGCAACTAGCTGGTGGTCACGATGTTGAACCATCAATAATTGAAGCAATGTACCATAACATATTTCCGCTGCTTGCCAAATATAAATACTTGATCGACAGGTTGCAACTGGTGAATGTTAGAGCGAAAACCGTAGAATTAATTTATTCCCACCGTTTCTCTTCGCCTGAGCCAGAATTTATTGCCGAAAAACTTCCGGTATGGTTTCGATATTATCACTAAACGTACCACGGACTTCAGTCGGGGACGCCCAGTCCGTAAGAATTATCTTCTTTACGGATTAAAATCCGTGGTACGTACGATTACTCCTGATTAAAACTCTTCATAATCCAGCCGCCGCCGATGACGTCGTTGCCTTCGTAGAAGACGGCCGATTGGCCGGGAGCAATAGCCGAGACGCCCTCGTCGAAATGGACCTCGATTTTGTCGGGGGCGGTTTGCATGATGGTGGCGGGTGTACCGGCGTCTTTGTAGCGCACCTTCGTTACCGTCTGCAGGGGGGCGTCGATGGTGGGGTACTTTTGCAGGTTCAGTTTGCTCACCAGCATGCCGTTGCGGTAGAGGTCTTTGTCGAGGCCCAGGATCACTTCGTTGGTCTCTTTCCGGATTTCCGTCACAAACACGGGGTGGCCCAGCGCAATGCCAAGGCCCTTCCGTTGTCCGATGGTATAGAACGGATAGCCCTCATGTTTACCCACCACTTTACCGGTGCTTTCCATCACGAAATTACCACCTGCCACCTCGGCTTCCAGCGTAGGTACGCGGCGTTTCAGAAAGCCCCGGTAGTCATTATCGGGTACGAAGCAGATTTCGTATGACTCTGATTTAGAGACCAGTTCCATGAATCCACGCTCGGTAGCCATCTCCCTGATTTCGGTTTTGCGCAAATTCCCCAGGGGTAAAATCGTTCGCGCCAGACTCTCCTGCGACACACCCCAGAGTACGTAGGACTGGTCTTTCAGGGTATCGACGCCTTTCGAAATCACGTACCGCCCGTTCGATGGCCCTTCGGTGGTGTCTTGCCGAATGTGGGCGTAGTGACCCGTGGCAATGTGTTCACAGTCAAGGCGGTCCGCCCGGCGCAGCAGCGCGTCCCATTTGATGTGGGTGTTGCACATGACGCAGGGGTTGGGCGTGCGTCCGTCGAGGTATTCGCCCGTGAAGTGGTCGATGACAGCATCGCCAAACTCGTTGCGGATGTCGAGGATGTAGTGGGGGAAACCCAGGCTGACAGCAATGTTGCGGGCATCGTTGATAGAATCCAGACTACAGCAGCCGGTCTCTTTTTTGGTCCCGCCCGACGAGGCGTAGTCCCAGGTTTTCATGGTCATGCCAATGACCTCATAGCCTTCTTCGTGGAGCAGCACCGCCGCCAGCGAAGAGTCGATCCCGCCGCTCATGGCGACCAGGATTCGTCCGTGTTTACTCATGGTATCTGAGCGGGTTCAAAGTCCGCCGATAGAATTAATGTGATTGCAAAGTTAGTCAACGACGAAGCGCGACCGAATAGTTTCTGGGTACAGCGTGCTTTCACTGCCATGAAACTCTACCGCACTACGGCTGGCATTGTGCTGGAAAAAGACGGCCAGGTCAAACTGCTGGCACAGTCGAACTGGGATACCTACGTTAACCGCGACGACCTTTTCGATAGTATGTTGGCCGATTTTGACCGTCAACAGTCCGAAGTTAACTCATTGGACTGGCTGTCGTCGCAACACATCTTGGCGCCTATCCAGAGCCAGGAAATCTGGGCGTCGGGGGTAACGTACCTGCGTAGCCGTGATGCCCGCATGGACGAGTCGAAAGAGTCGGGCGGCGACACCTTCTACGACAAAGTATATGATGCCGAACGACCCGAACTGTTCTTCAAAGCCACCGCCGGGCGCACGGTAGGCACCCATGATGCCGTCCGTATTCGCCGCGACTCGACCTGGGACGTGCCGGAGCCGGAGCTAACCCTATTTGTGACGAGTTCGGGTAAGATTGTGGGCTACACGGCGGGCAACGACATGAGTTCGCGGAGCATTGAAGGGGAGAACCCGTTGTATTTGCCCCAGGCCAAAAGCTACGACCGTTGCGCCGCGCTTGGCCCCTGCCTCTATGTACCCGGTCAACCAATTTCGCCCGATACGCAAATCAGCCTGACCATTGAACGGGGGGGCGAGATGCAGTTTTCGGGGCAGATTTCCATCAGTCAGATGAAACGCAGCCATACCGAGCTGGTCTCGTTTCTTTTCCGCGAATGCAGCTTTCCAAATGGTGTATTTTTGATGACGGGTACGGGCATTGTACCACCCAATACGTTCACGCTCCAGTCTGGCGACCAGATTACGATCACGATTGACGGCATTGGTACCCTCCACAACTGGGTAGAATGAGAAACATATGCAACTAACTGGAAAACAATTGATTGGTGCGGACATTGTGGCCGAGGGTACGACCACCTTTCACGGCTACACACCGCACAACGGGCAACCCACGGCAACAACATTCTATGAGGCCACCGACGCCGAAATTGATCGCGCCGTAGCCCTGGCCGATAACGCTTTCTGGACCTACCGCAAAACGTTGGACGTGCAACGGGCGGCGTTTCTGGAGGCCATCGCCACCGAAATCCTGGCCCTGGGCATCGACCTTATCGACATGGCCTCGCAGGAATCGGCCTTGCCAACGGCGCGGATTGAAGGGGAACGGGGGCGCACCGTGGCGCAGTTGCGGCTGTTTGCCACCTTCATTCGCGACGAAACCTGGGTTCGGCCCATCAGCAGCCCGTTGCAGCTTCAGAAGATGCCCAACGGCGAACCGGCCATGCTCCATCAGCGGCAGATTGCGCTGGGACCGGTGGCGGTATTTGGCGCGAGTAACTTCCCGCTGGCGTTTTCGGTAGCGGGGGGCGACACGGTGTCGGCCCTGGCGGCTGGTTGTCCGGTGGTGTTCAAAGCGCACCCCGCGCACCCCGCCACCTGCGAGATGGTGGGCCGCGCTATCCTGAATGCGGCGCAGCAAACGGGCATGCCTGGGGGTGTATTTTCGCTTGTCCACGGCGCGTCGAATCGGGTGGGGGAGCGGCTGGTGCAGCACCCGGCCATCAAAGCGGTGGGCTTCACCGGTTCATTTCGGGGGGGCAAGGCACTGTATGACCTGGCCGTTCGGCGACCGGAGCCGATTCCGGTTTATGCCGAAATGGGCAGCACCAACCCTGTCTTTTTCCTGCCTGGTGCCCTGGTTGGCCAATCCGACCAACTGGCCGCTTCCTTTGCGGCATCGGTCACGCAGGGGGTAGGTCAGTTTTGCACCAATCCCGGCCTGTTTGTCACAAGTGATACGGCAACCAATTTTACCACCGAACTAGCCCGGCAATTGAGTGCCATGCCCACCGGCACTATGCTGACGGCTGGTATTCAACAGGCTTATAGTCATGGTATTATGCATCAGCGGTCTGTTGCCGGAACGCAGCAGCCAACTCCCTGGACGGGAAACGGCGCGCAGCCGCATTTGCTGCTGACGTCGGTGGAAAATGCGCTGCAACACCCCGAATTATCGGAAGAAGTATTTGGCCCGTCGACGGTGGGCGTGCTGGCGCAATCGAAGGAGGAACTGCTCTCGTTTGCCCGACAACTGACCGGGCACCTCACGGCCACGATCCACGGCACCGAAGCTGACCTTGCCGAGTATGCCGACCTCGTCGACATCCTGACCACGAAGGTGGGGCGGCTGGTATTCAACGGTTTCCCCACGGGCGTAGAAGTCAACCACGCGATGGTGCACGGCGGCCCGTTCCCCGCCACCACCGACAGCCGCAGCACGTCGGTAGGCACCACGGCCATTTACCGCTTTACAAGACCAATCTGTTTTCAGGGGTTTCCGGGAGGGACTGTGTAATGTACGTGGAGTTTGCTACGTTCACGGTGTACTAATGATAGGTTTTTCCAAAATGCCTGAAAGCTATGGGGTTTGAGTCGGACCCGCGTGCAGGCACACAGCCCCAGGTAGTAACACAGCGTCACAGCTACCAGTGAAGCAGTCAGGGAAGCTTTTCCTCATGAAAATCTTCCAGTAAGTGCTTAGCCAGGTATATGGGCTTTGGCACTTGACGAATTAGTGATTGAGGTTGATGCTGTTGCTGGAGCTTTTCCGTTTGTTTATCATAACTCAGATTATAAAGCAGGTAGATTCGTCAAGAGATGCATCCTAGAAGGCTTGTTATCATGTACTTTCTGCTAACAGGGTTGATTGGCTTAACTAGCTGTAAGCCTTGTCGTAGCCCAGAACATAAGCGGCTAGGGCCAGAATCGCTTACCTACTTTGGTTCTCAAAAAAACGGAAGTTGGTGGGTTTTTGAGCGCAAGTCAGACCGGGCAAGAGATTCTGTTTATCTGACTAACTATTCAAGGCAGACAGAACGACCTATTGATATAAATGTGTGCTATGACTTAGAAGCTGTTCGCTACCAACTGGTTGGAAAAGGAGTTCTATGCCAACGAAGTATAGTTACTATCGATGCTCGTGGTAGCATAGATCAAGTCAACTTTGTAGACAATGGTATCAATAATCCTTTGTTTTATTTTAGCCTATACACTGCCAATAATCAGGGTTTTGAACGTGGGCCTTATGCCGACTTTGAACGCTTAACAAGCTACACAGTGAATGGAGTATCTTATCCAAACGTAACCAAAGTATATGCTAAGGCACCTCAATATAACAGGTCAGGAGCAATGACTTATGTAGTTTGGCGGACGCTTTATATAACTCCAGAAGTGGGCTTGATTCGAGCTGAGTATATACCCACTTCACAAGGAGGCGTTAGAGAGACATACGATTTGATAAAGTACAGTATAGTACATTGAGACCATCGGCTTTATCAAAACAGTTCTTCGACAACACATTACTAGGTGGTATTAATTAGTATCAAGTCGCTTTAGCTGTAGACATTACTTTATACCTTAGCTTTACATAATTCCACTTATACAACAGCGCTTTACCAGTAAATTCTTCTATACTTAGAGTAGGTGAGACCCCATTGTCCGTTGCCATCTCGCTGGACGTAGATGTGCTTGTAGCCTTTTTTGAGCGTAAATCGAGTGCAACCTTGTTCTACCGTTCTAATTGTAATTTCTGTTTTGGGTTTTACCTTAATGCTCGCTCGATCCGCCAAATCGCCTAACGAGTCGGTTTTCATGTATTTCTTAAATATGAGTTTATTAGCCACCCATATTGAGATGGTATCTTTAAACATTGCTTCAAACGTAAAAACCTTTTCCCCAGCAGGATCATACTTTTCAATGAGCTTGCGATTATCAGGAGGCCTAGTAGAGATTTTTTCATTGGGATAAGCACATTCCTCTATTTTATTAGCCTGTCCGAAAAGAGAGGATGTAGCAAATAAAAATAGTATTTTGGCAAGCAGGAGCTTATTCATAGACTTATAACGATTCTATGTTTAGTTTCTTTACATAACATCAGTTCTGCGAAGCTTCTTAAAATAGTATAACAAAAATTACCGGTTTATAAGTTGGGGAGTATAGCACTATTCTTTTGCCTTAATATGAAGCGAAAAATTCTGATTGGTCTGTTGATTGTTATCTCTGTTATAGTGGCTCTATCTGTTGCGGAGTACTTTAGTTTGGGTAGTTCAAGCCCTCGAACAGTAAAAATTCGAAGGGATAGATAGATGATAAATACAAAATACCAAAGATAACCCATAGCGTTGTTTCTGGTATTTTTTTAAGGTTTGCTGTTGATGCGATGTTATGTAAAGCAGCCAAAAGTTCTGCTCTGATAACGATAATCTGCAGGCTAAACCATGCGGTCCGACGGGTTGGCTTCGCGCTCAGCAGGTGCCGAATGCGAAGCCGACCCGTCGGACCGCATGGTTCAGTATACAGTGTTCATTCTTCAATATTGAATCCTAGGAATGGAATCACCCCGGCTGACCTGACCGATGAGTTTATTGACGCGGCTGAGCCAGTAACGTTTACCCTGCCTGTTCCAGTGACCGTCGCCGAGGTGGTACCATTCAGGGTGTTTCGTCACGGTGCCGTAGAAAGACAGAAGAGGCGTTTTCAGCGTCGTATCGGCCTCCAGACGCTCAATTAAGTGATTATAGGGCTGACCATAGGGCCGGTGTTCCGGTTCCAGCACCGTCACTTTGTTAGGAATGAAAGCCACGTACATCTCGTCGAACCCCATCTTTTTGTAGTAATCGCGCATGGTGTTCAGCACCCTGACGACGCGCTTGAGTTCTGTTTCGTCGACAGGATAAAACGAACTTGAACTCGACAGACCGTTGGCTTCAATCTTATAAAAAACGTGTTTATGGTCGTGCGACACTTCGGCGGCTGGTACCCGGCCTAGCACATTCAGCGTGAACTGGGCTTTAGCTTCTTTCAGCTTCAGAAACGGCTTGAAATTGAACAGGATAAACTCCAGTCGCGACGACATATCATGACCAAACTGAGCCAGTGCCCAACTAGGCAGCGGACTGGGCTTACCTGTTTTCTGGGGCGGAAGAGGGCCTTTGCCGGTGGTGTCCATGATGCCGTTTTCGATGTACATGCCCGGGTAAACGGCGGGTTGGAGCCGTTCGCGGATAACCCGTTCGATGAACTGGAAAAACAGAATATTCTTTTTGCTCCGGTCCAGATGAATAGGTTGGAGCCGTTCATTCTGCGACGCCCGGAAGTTGAAGCTACCCGCGTAATAACTCGTGTCGATGTCGGTGAAGCTGTCGCCGAAGTTGTAGAAATGCACGTTCGCGTAGTGCTGTTCGGGTTTATCCTCTGGCTTAAGCATCATGTGCTCGGCGATGTTTTCCTCCCGAAATGCGGGCAGGTTCGTCATGTTGTATAAATCGCCGTAGCTGAACTGATTGGGTATCAACCCTTTGCTGCTCAGTTTGCGCTGAAGTGGTGGCGTAAGACCCACAAACAGCACAAGACCGGAGAGGAGCAGAAAAAACCAGCGTAGGAGGGAGAGCATAGGAACATAGAGTTCAATGTTTAACGTCTAAGGTTCAAGGTTGCTTCGCGTACGAACCGGCGAGCGCGAAGCAACCTTGAACCTTAGACGTTAAACATTGAACTCATTTTAGAATTGGAAATAAATAAACTGGTTGGAGGTAAACACGCCGAGGAAGTAACAGGCCAGGGCCAGCAGGGGCATCAGCACCCAGAAGGCTCTGGTGCTGGCGCGCGGCACGTACGTTATCCAGGCGTTTTCGTACAGAAGCAGGCCAATGAGCGCCGCGCAGAGCCAGAGTTCAGGCGGGGCCAGCGGGGTTTGGGCGGGCACGGCGGGGTTGAGCGTGACCACTTTTTTCAGCACCGTAAACGCATCGTCGGTAGTGGGCGCGCGGAAGAAAATCCAGGTTAGCGTAACCAGCCCGAAAGTAAGCAACTGGTTGACCCGATGCCGTACCACGCCGCCCACACCCCGCAACTGCACCGCCGGTGAGCTGTCTTCCTGAATGGGCAATGGTCGCGCCGACGGTTTAATGATCTGACTGATAACGAGATACAAACCGTGCAGGAGACCCCAGATCACAAATTTCCAGTTGGCTCCGTGCCACAGGCCGCTTAGCCCAAACACAAACAGCACGTTGAGGGCAGTGCGCGTAGCCGTGCGGCGGTTGCCCCCCAGCGGAATGTAGATGTAGTCGCGGAACCAGCTTGAGAGTGAGATGTGCCACCGCCGCCAGAAGTCGCCGATAGACGCGGCAAGGTAGGGCGTGCGGAAGTTTTCGGTCATGCGGATACCCATCACCTGCCCCGCCCCAATGGCAATATCGGAGTAGCCCGAAAAGTCGCAGTAGATCTGGATCGAATAAAAAATACTCGCCAGCAGCATGGTCGTGCCCGACGATCTGTCGACGTCGAAATAAGCCTGATCCACTACCAGGGCAAGGCGGTCGGCGATAACCACTTTTTTCACGAAGCCCCCCGCCATGCGCAGCAAGCCCATGCGCACCGTGGGCCAGTCGAAGGCGTGGAAGGCGTTTAGCTGCGGCAGCATATGGCCGGGACGTTCGATGGGGCCGGCCACAAGCTGCGGGTAAAACAGCACGTAGAGCGAGTAGACCCCGAAATTGCGTTCGGCGGGTTGCTTACCCCGGTACACCTCAATGGTATAGCTCATGGACTGAAACGTATGAAACGACAGGCCAATGGGCAGCACCACGCCGGGTAGCCAGTCGCCCAGCATGGGTACCGAACTTTGCCAGCCAAGCGGAGCCAGCAGGCTGTTGACGCTTTGGTTGATGAAGTCGAAATACTTGAAAAAAGCCAGTAGGGCTACGTTCGCCACCAGGCTGAGAACAAGTAGAGCCTTTCGTCGGGAGCCTGTCGACCGCTCGATCCAGAGGGCGGCGAAGTAATCGATCAGGATGACCACGCCCAGAATGAGCAGGTACGACGGGATGAAGGCAGCGTAGAAATAACAACTGGCTACCAGCAGCAGCACCCAGCGACCCTGTTTCGAGAGGCTGTAGTAGCTGAGGGTGACAAACAGGAAAAAGACGAGGAAATGAAGCGAATTGAACAGCATGCGGGGTAGTCTTGGCACCCCAAAAGTACAGCATCTCCCCCGTACGATTGGTACCCCTGCCTAAATGGGGAAGTGGGGCGCGGGTATTTGAGTGCTGGTCAGGATAGGACAGATAGTCTACGTCA
The DNA here is from genome assembly GCF_017353185.1 of Fibrella rubiginis. Classification (GTDB taxonomy): domain Bacteria; phylum Bacteroidota; class Bacteroidia; order Cytophagales; family Spirosomataceae; genus Fibrella; species Fibrella rubiginis. The sequence continues at coordinate 216,767 of NZ_JAFMYV010000009.1, forward strand.
GCCCAAAGAGGCCAGTTTCTTACGCTGGTAGTAGCGGCGGGCTTTCTGGTTTGTGCCACATGTTTGCATATCGCACCATTTCCGACGATGGTTCTTGGTTTCGTCGAGGAAAAACCAGCCACAAGCACCGCATTGTTTAACCAGTTGTTGGTCTCTGGTTGTCAATAAGTCATAAGCCGACAGGCTAAAAGACCAGACAGCCTGCATAAGCTGTTTTTCTGATCGTTCCAGGGTCATTGCCAGCTCATTGCCCTGTACAGAAAAATTGCGTTCACAGAGCGCCTCGTGAACAGACCCGTTAAAGGATGTCAACAACTGAGCAGTGACCTGCTGCAACTGACCACTTGCCAGCGCGTCGAATACACCCAACATCGACTGCCTGACTTTACGGGCTTCCAGCAAGACACGCTCCGCCTGCGCTGAATTCTGGTTGGCTATAAGCTCCAGGGTGTCAAGGGTGGCCGTGTCGAGTAGTGATAACCGGCGGCTTAAAACCAGCAGGTCACTGTAGCTATGCAGGCGCTCTACTGGCAAGTGATCGCTGAGTGCCGTGTTAATGAAATCGAGACACGCTATTCCGCCCGTAAGATCCATTTCGGCAATTGTACTGACTTTCGCCATGCTCAAAAGATGATCAACTTATATAACCAGTAAAACAAGTTTAAACGGTTATAGTTTACGTATCGAAATTCATACCCTTAAAACGTGTTTCAGAGGTTATATAATGAATGCAACAACTGTTCCTCGCTTTTGGCTGGTGCTGGCTTTTTTCGCTGTCTATTTTGTATGGGGAACGACCTATCTGGCCAACCTGTATGCGCTCAAGGCCATTCCGCCGTTTGTGATATCGGCACTCCGCTATTTGGTTGCGGGCTTACTATTGGCGCTACTCGCCTACAGTAAAGGCCATGCATGGCCACAAAAGGAAGAGATTCGAGATTTGGCCATCAGTGGCATATTGATGTTGGTAGGTGGCTCTGGCCTGGTCGTTGTGGCTGAGCAATATATTACGTCTGGCTCTGCTGCTGTCATTGTAGCCACTGAGCCGCTTTGGTTTGTCCTGCTGGATCAGCCTCGGTGGAAGCTGTATTTTAGCAATGGAAAAATTATTGCGGGGCTGCTTATTGGCTTTGTGGGCGTCGTTCTGTTTGCCCAGATGGCGCCTGCCAATTCCCCTCACCAAGACCAGTCTACCAACCAATTCTTAGGCACAGTGATTGTTCTGGTGGGGGCTATCCTGTGGGTGAGTGGCACCCTGTTTGCGGCACGCAGGATAAAGCCTGGCCGTTATAACCTCTGGCATACCACAATTCAGTTGGGTGCTGCCGGGCTTTTCGCGACGTTTCTGGCGCTGGCCAACGGCGAGTGGAACCGCTTTGCATGGCTGGCAGTGCCGTTGCCAGCCTGGGGCGGACTTGCTTTTCTGATTCTCTTTGGCTCCCTCATCGCCTACCTCGCCTTTGCTTGGCTGGTCACCGTTCAGCCGCCCGCCATTGTCAGTACCCATACCTATATTAACCCGCTTATTGCTGTGCTGATAGGCTGGCTCGCCGCTGGTGAGGAAGTAACTGGCCTACAGGTTGTCGCCCTGACTGTTGTCCTGACAGGTGTGGTACTCACACAACTCAGTAAAATACAGGCTGGTGGATGAGATCTGGCACGATAGGTAAGGCGTTAGTCAGTTGCCCGGCTTAATGTAGCCAATGAGACAAGCGAGTATAGCGGTATGAACGGGGCGTGGCTTTTTTGACGGACCCATACAATCGCTGACGGCAATTCCGTATTTTGGGAACAGATACCTGATAAGCCCCCTCTTATGCGTTTACGTCTCTTCATCTGCCTCTTCCTTTTGGCCACTGTAACCCTTGCCCAGTCACCTATCCAACTTATTCCGCAGCCCGTCAGTGTGGTTCCCCAAGCCGTGGGCTTCACGCTCAACAAAGCCACGACCATCGTTTACAGCAGCCCCGAACTGGCCCCACTCGCCGCCAGACTGTCGGCGCAACTGACCCGCCCCACCGGCCTCACGCTTGCCCACCGGATGGCCAAAACACCCCCTGCCACCGGTGCCATCAGCCTGCAACTCAACGCCACGCCCGACGCCCAGCTTGGCCGCGAAGGCTACCGGCTCCGCAGTTCGGCCAAAGGCGTGACCATCACGGCCAACACCGAAGCCGGTATTTTCTACGGCACACAGTCGCTGGCGCAACTGGCCAACCCGGCTACCGGCAAAACCAATCAGGCTATCCCTGGTGTGCAAGTTGTTGATTACCCGCGTTTTGCGTGGCGGGGTGTTATGCTCGACGTGAGCCGCACGTTCTTTCCCAAAGCCGATGTACTGCGCTACATTGATGAGTTGGCGCAACTGAAAATCAACACCTTCCACTGGCACCTGGCTGATGACAACGGCTGGCGGATCGAGATTAAATTACTGCCCCGCCTCACCAGCGTGGGCGCCTGGCGCGTACCCCGCGATGGTCATTTTGGCGAACGGGCCAATCCTAAGCCCGGCGAACCCGCTACCTATGGTGGCTTCTATACCCAGGACGATATTCGCGAGGTGGTGCGTTATGCGCAGGCCCGCAACATCACCATTGTGCCCGAAATAGACGTGCCCGGCCATAGCATGGCGGCCCTGGCGGCATACCCCAACCTGTCGTGCAGCAAAGACACGTCGGTACGGGTGAACCCCGGTACCGAATTCTCCGAGTGGTATGCCGACGGTACGTTCAAGATGCTGATCGACAATACGCTGAACCCCTCCGACGAGAACGTATATGTATTTCTTGACAAGGTGTTTGGCGAGGTAGCAGGCCTGTTTCCGGGTCAGTACATCCACGCCGGTGGCGACGAGTGCTACAAAGGCTACTGGGAAAAAGACCCCGCCTGTCAGGCACTCATGAAAGCCAATAACTTTCAGCATATGGAAGACCTGCAGGGCTATTTCATGAAGCGGGTGGAAAAAATTATCCAGTCGAAGGGAAAGAAACTGATTGGCTGGGATGAGATTATCGAGAGCCACGACCCAAACGCCCAACTGTCGAAAGACGCCGCCGTGATGAGTTGGCATGGCGTGAAGCAGGGCATCGACGCGGCTAAAATGGGCTATAAGGTGGTGATGACCCCCGCCCCATTTACCTATATCGACTACATGCAGAGCGACCCCACGCTGGAACCCCGCATCTACGCCAGCCTGCGCCTGAAAACCTGTTATGAGTTTGAACCCGTACCCGACGGTGTCGATTCCACGCTGATTCTAGGTGGGCAGGGCAACCTCTGGAGCGAGCAGCTCAGCACTTTCGCCCATGCCGAATATATGTCGTTCCCACGCGTATGGGCACTTTCTGAAACATTCTGGACCCCGAAGAGCCGACGCAGCTGGGCCGGATTCATTCCCCGTCTGGAAACGCAGATGCGCCGTGCCGAGGCCGCCGGTATCAACTACGCCCGCGCCGCCTACGACCCCATCGTGAGCACCACCAACGCCGATAACAAGCTGACCCTGACGCTCGACTGCGAGATTCCCGGTTCGGAGATTTATTATTCCCTCGACGACACCATGCCGGGTCGCTACAGCCTTCGCTACACCCAGCCCATCATCGTCCCCGAAGGCAACGTCACCCTCCGCACCATCACCTACCGCAACGGCCAGCCATCGGGCCGTCAGATTACATTAAAGCGCGACGAGTTGGTGAAACGAGCAAAGAAGTAAGTAGGCAGTGGCGGTGGGATTACGGTAGCTTAGGCACAGTACAACCATTAAACCAGTTGCATAATAAAGACCAGACCCCGCTGGGGTCGAAGGGGACGGGCTGTGATGGGTTGAGGTATAGCGGAACGATGATAACGACAGTAATACACCACCGTATACTGCCTCAAAGACTACCCATTTTCCCCGCCTGAAAGTCGGCGAAGGCTTCCAGGAGTTCTTCGCGGGTGTTCATCACAAAGGGGCCATAGGCGGCAAGGGGTTCGTTGAGGGGTTCGCCTGCCAGCACCAGCAGTTTCGCCTCTGTAGTGGCCGAAATATGGACTGAATCGCCGCCAGTTAGCTCGAAAAGGGCAATCTGGCCTGTGGTTAGGGTGTCGGTCTGGTTCAGTTGCACGGTGCCTTTCAGGGCGTAGAGCATCAGGTTGAAGCCCGGCTGTATAGGTAGCTCAACGGTGGTGCCGCCCGTCAAGGTCAGGTCGGCCAACAGCAGGGGGCTAAACGTCTGGGCGGGACCAGTCAGCCCCATGGCTTCGCCTGCGATTACGCGGAGCGCTGCGCCGGGAGCGATGTTGGCCTTCGGAAACTGAGTCGACTGTAATTCCTGATACCGGGGCGGACGCATTTTGTCTTTGGCGGGCAGGTTCACCCATAGCTGCACAAAGTCGAGGATGCCACCCGTTTTCGAGAAAGCCAGTTCGTGTTTCTCTTCGTGCACGATGCCGCTCGCAGCGGTCATCCACTGCACGTCGCCCGCAAACAGTTTGCCCCGATTTCCCGCTGAGTCGCGGTGTTCCAGTGCGCCTTCATACACCACCGTGACCGTCTCGAAACCCCGGTGCGGGTGTTCATCAACGCCCTTCTGCCGGTTAGATGGTGCCACCGTCATGGGGCCGTGATGGTCGAGCAGCAAAAACGGACTGAAGGGCCGGGCCGATTGTGGGTGAAAAGCATTTTTACCAACAAAACCGTCGCCCACCTGTTGGGGCTGCGCAGTCTGGATTGTGCGGACGGAACGATATGAGGTCATAACACATGTATTTAATGTAGTAACATATATATGGCTTGAATCAGTTCGTGTCAGTTTAGTTTGTCAGAATAGCCAGCCAGGTGGTGATGCCGTCGAGGTAGTTGCCGAGGCGCAGGTTCTCGTTGGGGGCATGCTGGTTGTTATCGAGGTTGACCATCGGCACGTGAATGGCCGGGATGTTGAGCGTACGTAGAAACGGCACAATTGGCACCGACCCGCCCATCATCCGGATTTTGACGGGGTCCTGCCCAAACGCCCGGCGCATAGCTCCCGTTAGCCACTGATCTTCCGGCCCACCCAACTCCGTCCGGAACGGCAGCATCGACACCTCCGAATCCACCCGAATCAGGCGCGGATGGGCGGCTCGTTCAGCCTCGGTGGGGTCGTGGTCGAGGATGGTATAGCCCTTCTTTTCGATATGCTGACGCACCAGCGCAATCAGTCGGTTTGGGTCCGATTCGGGTACCAGGCGCAGGTCAAGCTCGGCCACGGCCCGGTCGGGTATAACGGTGCCGGCCTGCTTGCCCACAGCGGCACTTTGCAGCCCCCGAATATTCAGCGAGGGGTATTGCAGGGCTTCCTGATAGTTGCTGCCCACGTGGTCGGGCTGGGCCATGCCAGTGATACGGGCAATCTGGGCGGGGTCGTCGGGCACGGTTGCCAGCACTTTTGCCACGGCGGGGCTAATGGTGATGCCGTCGTAATAACCAGGAATAGTTACCCGGCCATCGTCGTCTTTCATGCCGGCCAGTAGTTGCGCCAGTCGCAGGGCCGGGTTGGGCGTGTAGTTGCCGTAGTGGCCGCTGTGCTGTGGCCCGCGCGGACCAAAGGTCGTCAGTGTCATGTTGGCAATGCCCCGGCATCCGTAGGCCAGCGTAGGTCGGTTCGAGAGGTGCCGGCCACCGTCCATCACCATCAGGAAATCAGCCTTCAGCTTGTCCTGATGCGTTTTTACGGCTTCGGCCAGGCTGGGTGAGCCAATTTCTTCTTCGCTGTCCAGGATGATCTTTAGGTTATAGCGCTGGGCCATTTTTTCCTGCTTCATGGCATTCAGTGCCGTCAGCAGCATCATAATCTGCCCCTTGTCATCGGAAGAAGACCGACCAAAAATGCGCCATTCGGGATCGTAGCCGGTTTGCAAGATTTGCCAGTCGAGGGTTTTCCAGGTGCCATCCGGCTCTTTTTGTTTCAACACCGGGCTGTAGGGGTTGGGTTGCTGCCACTGAGCAGGGTCAACGGGCTGACCGTCCATGTGCATATAGAATAGCAGCGTTTTCAGGGGTGTGGTGGGCGGCACGTCGGCCTGTTTTTCGGCCAGCAGCAAGGCCTGGGTGCGGGTGGGTAGTTGCGTGACCCGGAAGCCGGCCTGCTCAAAAGCTCTGGTGAGCCAGGTTAGGTTAGGAGCCAGGTGACCCCCAATATGGGCGTTGTTGGGCAGGCTCAGCATAGCCTGAAAATCGGCGTAGCTGGCGCGAACGTGCCGTTGCGTGATGGCCTGTAGCTGTTGGCTATTCGGCTGCTGAGCCAGCAATGATTTGGCCAGGGTGAGGCAGAAAAGAAACGGGTAAATCAGACGCATAGCTAAGCGGGAGTTGAACGGGTAAATTAGGCACGAAACGGGTATGGTCGGGGTTAATTTGGATGTAGATATTGCCCGAATCATGATCGAGTTACTGACCATCACCACGTTTATAGGCTACCTTGTTTACCTCCGTTACTATGCCGACGGGCGGAGCGATGCCCAAAAACAGGCCGATGAACTGCGCGAGGGCATTACACTCTACGAAAACGACCAGTTTGCGTCGGCGCTGGCTTACTTCAACAATGCCCTCGCTGCGCGGCCCAAACTGGCGGTAGCCTACCTCTATCGGGCCCGCATCTACCGCGCCCTGACCGACAACAAAGCGGCGCTGGCAGAGCTGGACAAAGGCAAAAGCTACGACGACACCATTGCCGATCTGCACCTCGAAACAGGGCAGATTCAGTTTGAAAAACGCAATTATCAGCAGGCCTTTCTCGATTTCGACAAGGCCATTTTTTACGGAGCCACCGCCGAATCATATTATTGGCGTGGCCGAACCCGGCAGCACCTCGACCAGCCCGAGGAAGCCGCCCGCGACCTGGCTAAGGCAGAGGCCACCGTTGATGCCGCCCGCGACCTGTTGGGGCAGCCGCTCCCCACTGCTACCCGGTTTATAGATCGGGCTTTACTCATTCACGCGGGCTTCACTACGATGAATGCTCTGATATTGCTGTTGCTGATCAAACGGAGCCCAGTTATTCACTGGCCTTACTTGCTGGCGGCGTTTTCGGCGGGAGCCATCGGTTTTGCCGAGCCACGAAAAGGGTGGCTTCTGGCTATCTGGCAGGTGATTGTGTTGGCAACGGGCTATTGGCTGGTGGTAGGTCCGGCTCAGTCGAGCGTGGCGCGTGAGCTGGAAGCGTTTTGCCTGTACGGCTCCATTGGGCTCACGTTTGTGGGCAGTTTTCTGGGCAGCATCCTGAAGCGGGCTCAAGGGTAAATAGCCATAAGCTAAGAAATGGTACAATGGTTGCAGGGGTAACGTATGACTATACGTTTGCCTCTTCCTGTGTGCCAAACCAGTATTTATGCGCTCCAATATGCCTGCTTTACCTGACTTTTTCTCACGACTGAATCCTGCTAAACCCCCCGAATCGCAACTGACTCAGACGCTTGTTGGTGCCATTAACAACACGATTCCGGTAACGCTCACCATCATCACTATGGGCAGGCTGGCGCATGGTACACTGACTTACACCCGTTCGGGCATTGCCATTCAGGTTGTTGGTACCCTTACAGGTAGCGAACTGCTGCTTCACGAGTTCGACAAAAAAGGTACAGTTACGGGTATTCATGTCGGCGAGTGGTCCAAGTCAGGGTATGTTGGTAGCTGGCGCAGCCCTAGCTTACCTGGTCGGTCATTACCGTTCGACCTAACGGTGATGTCGCAACACGATGGGCTGCGGGACAAATTAGCTGACCTGACAGGCCTGTATCAATATAGCTATGGCAACCGGCACCGGTTTGCCCAACTGCATGTTGAACAGATCAACGAAAAGACACTGGCAATTGCTGCGCTGGCCGTTACCGATGAACCAGTTCAGAATCAGATGGTTGTGTCGAAGACAATAATTAAGCTGGTGGGTAGTCAGGCCACCCTCTCCATAAACAGGGTAGCCATTGTGGCCTTAACGTTTGCCTTTTTCAACGGTGGTACCAGCGTTAGTTTTTCCGGACCTACATCGGTCAGCACCTCAAACCGTCCACCTATTTTGTCGGCAGACATGCTGTTGGGGCATTACATCCGTACCAGCACCCGGCCTCCGCGGTTTTCGGAAGACGAACTAAGCCGCATGTTGTAATTTTGGGGGCTACCAACTGTATATGCCCTGTATGGCCCTCCAGACAATCGTTAAAATCAGTCATGTTACCAACCTGAGTGATGCCCGTTATTGCGCCGGAATGGGCGTAGATATGCTTGGCTTTTCTATGGATACCAACAGCGTTAACTACGTGTCGCCGGAGGGTGTACGTGAAATGCGTGGCTGGGTGGCCGGCGTACAGGTTGTGGGCGAAACGCAGTCAATGGACCCCGAACAAATCGGGCAGCTGGTTATGGCCTATGAACCCGATATGGTGCAGGTGGACGAAGCCGCCCTGCTGCCTTTTCTGCACGCACTGGCAAAGCCGCTCATTCTGCGTCTCGATATGATGGGCACCACCCTGGCTCAGCTAGACGCCCTTGCCACCACCGAAATTCCTGATATGGCTTATCTGCTCATTGAAAGTGCGTCGCCCGTGCATTTCGACGAAGATCTGCTGGCCTCGCTGAAGCAACTGGCCGCGCGTCATCCCGTGTTGCTCGGTACCGGCATTTCCGTTGATAATGTACATACTATTCTAAGCGAACTGCCCGTGGCAGGCATTGCCCTGGCAGGCGAAAACGAAGAACGCCCCGGAAGCAAAGACTTCGGAGCGCTCATGGACGTGCTGGAAACGTTGGAACAGGAGTAGTTCAAGGTTTAACGTCCAAGGTCTAACGTCTAAAGTTCAAGCGCGAAGCAACCTTGAACTTTAGACGTTAGACCTTGGACAGTAGACTATTTCCCCAAAATTTTGATGTTGCGGAACGAGACTTTTTCGCCGTGGTCCTGGAGGAGGATATGGCCTTTGGGGGCTTCGCCGAAGCGGCCGTTGGCGTTGTAGGCGGGGGCGGCATACTTGCTTTTCGCCACCAGCGCCCGGAAGGCTTCGCTCCCCCGTTCATAGGACACCACCCGCTTGCCATTCAGCCAATGCTCTACGTGGTTGCCGCGCACCAATACGCGCCCGGCATTCCACTGGCCAATGGGGTTCACGGTTTTGCCCTGAGCTGTAATCAGATCATAGAGCGACCCCACCGTGCGGTTGCCGTCGCGGCCCATCTTGGCATCGGGATGGCGTTCGTCGTCGAGCACCTGATATTCCAGCCCGAAAGCTGAGCCAGCCGGTTTGGGCGTAGTTTCGGCCACAAAATATTTCACGCCGCTATTGGCTCCTTCGCTCAGCTTGAACTCGAACCGCAGGTCAAATTGGCTGTATTCATCCGTGGTCACGATGTCGCCGAAGCTCTTCGATTCCGAACCGTCGCTTTTCTGAATCGTCAGCGCACCGTCTTCTACTTTCCAGCCTTGTTCGGGGAATGTCTCTTTGTAGGCACCCCGCCAGCCTTTCGTCGTTTTTCCGTCGAAAAGCAGTTTCCAGCCTTCTCGCATTTCGCTCTTCGTCAGCGTGTTAGCCTGTTCGGGCATCCGTTTGGCCGATAGCAGGAAGCCACACGCAACCAGGGCAATTTCCAGCCCCACCAGTTTGAGTACCCTTGAGCTGATCAGGGGCTGATTGGACGTATTTTTAGCGTTGAGTGATGCGCTCATAATTTTACTTTCAGGGTTTGAGTAATGTAGTCTTTGTTTGTTTGAGCGCACTGCAGCGCCGTCCGGCCCTGATCGGGAACACCATCGAGTTCAACAATGCCCCAGCCCGTGAAGCCGATGTCTTTGAGGGCTTTGAACACCGCCGGCACGTTGACATTGCCCCGGCCCAATTCCACGAATTTGTAGGCGTTGGGGTCGTTGGGGCGGTCGGGGAGGGGCGAGAGGGTGTCTTTCAGGTGTAGCGAATGCAGGATGTCCTTATACTGCTTAACGGCTTTCTCCGGTTGGCCGCCGCCCTGCCGGAAGTGGGCAATGTCGAGCAGCAGACGTACCGCTTTGGGGTTCATGGCCTGCACAATCATGTCAATTTCGGCGGGGGTTTCGCCCAGTTGATGCATGTGGTTATGGTACACGGCCTGCACACCCAGATCGGCGGTTTGTTTGCCAATCTCATTCATCACCGTGGCAAGGCGCTTCAACTCGTCGGGGGTGGGCTGGCGGTCTTTAGGCCGGGCCGAATTGGTCAATTGAATAGCCGACCCACCCAGGGCCTTTACAAAACTGGCGTGGGCCACGTGGGTATCTATCGTACTCTGCTCATTGGCGGGGTTCACGTCCACGTTGCCGCTCGAAAACATCACCAGTTTCAGGTTGTGCTGATCCAGCATCGCCTTCAGTTCCGACGGTTTGGCGCGGTAGGGTCCAAACGCGTTGGCCCTGAGCTGGATACCTTTGTAGCCCGTCGCCGAAATATCATTGATGGCCTGCGCGTCATTGCCCCCCCACGTAATGGCCGAATAGCCAATGTGCAGCCCTTCCTGTTCGGGTATCTGCGCCAGCCCCCGCGAGTGGGCAGCCAACGCCAGTGCCGATAGCCCGGCCAGGGAAAGAAATTGCCTGCGGTTAATGCCCTCGTCCGGGTGGGTATGTGATCCCGTTGCGTTGGGCAAAAGCCGGTCTGGCAGACGGGTGTCTAGCTGAGATTCGATCCATTTTTTCATATAATGCCGAAGGAAACGCGTAACGCTTTCTACTGAACCAGCCTATGTCGACAGTCGATGCAACGCATTAAGCAGCAGTACCTATTTTTGTCTTTTATAGACAACCTGACTATGACGCGTACCGACAAACTAGCGTACTCTTTACACCGCATTTCCGGATTGGTTGGGGGGCTTTTCCTCCTGATGCTCTCCCTGACAGGCTGTATTCTTCTCTTCGACAACGCCATCGACGGCTGGCTGAATCCCAGCATAGTGACCGTTGCCGCCCCGGCCAATGGCGGGCGCCAGCCCTACGATGCTGCCGTGCAGACCTTACAAAAACAGTTTCCCAATGCCCAGCTTCGAAACCTCATTCTCTATCCAGGTGCCACCAATCGTGCACTGCGCGCCGATTTGAATGAAGGCCGTGAACGCCTCTGGGCTTACGTAGACCCGTATACGGGCCGTTTTCTGGGGCAGCGAAACATGCAGAATGCGTTTGTTCGTCAGGTCCGTAATCTGCACGAACACTTGCTGGCGCCCCCCATTGGCGACTGGGTTTTATTGCTGGTGGGCATTTGCCTCGTCACGTCGGTGCTGACCGGTACCTGGTACTACCGCAAATCGTTGCTCAGCGTATTCAGCATTGGTGTGCGCTGGAATAAGCCCAAACGAATCGTCTACGGCGATTTGCACAAATACCTGGGGGTGGCCGCCTTGCTGTTTTTACTGATCATGGGCGCAACCGGCACGTTTTTTCACTGGGAAAAAACCGTCGACCGGCTGTTCGGCGAAGAACGCCCGCGCGGACCACGCCCCGAACCGGTGGCCCTGAAACTGAACACATCAGTAGATGCACTCTTGGCCAAAAGCGCTACCACGGTACCCGGGTTCGTGGCTGAGGTCATTAGCTTCCCCGACGGCCCCGATGGGCCACTGGTGGTACGGGGCAATGGGGCTGATGCCAATCCATTCTACGGAAAATTCACCGCTGCTACCGAATTTGACCCCAATACGGGGGAGCTGACCAAGGTATTTAACGCCAACGAAGCCGATGCCGAATACAAGTTCGAGCACATTAACGAAGAACTGCACTATGGCCGCTTCGGTGGACTCATCAGTAAAACGATCTACTTCATCCTGTCTCTGGCCATGACCATCGTCACGGCCACCGGCCTGCTGATCTGGTGGACAAAGCGCAGGTAAAGACCATGGCTGGCAGAGCAGTGCGCTGCTGTCGAAAAAGGCACATGCTCACAGCGGAGAACCGCTCTGTTAAACACAGTTGATACAGTAGAAAACCCCTTGTTTTTTCCCTTTACACAAATACGAACAAGTAGTCAATCCTATGTACAAACAAGCTCTGTTTTACACACTTGCCCTGGCTGGCGGGATGTTGGCCCTTTCGGTCAGTGACCCGGTCATGGCGCAGTCCCGCGCGAAGGCCCCGGCTGCAACCGCCAACGCGCCCGCGCAGAAACGCATACTCGTTTTTTCGCGCACCATGGGCTTTCGTCACCAGTCGATTCCGACGGGGCAGAAAACGCTGATGGCTATGGGGCAACAGAACGGTTTCGCCGTGGATACCACCGAAGATGCCGGGAAGTTTACGGAGGCCAACCTAAAGCGCTATAACGCCGTAGTCTGGCTTTCGACCACTGGCGACGTCCTGAACGAGGCCCAACAGGCAAGTTTCGAGCGGTACATCCAGGCCGGAGGGGGCTACGTAGGCATCCACGCCGCCACCGATACCGAATATGGCTGGCCGTGGTACAACAAACTGTCGGGTGCCCAGTTTGCGTCGCACCCCGGTAACCCCAACGTGCAGACGGGCGAGGCTTATGCGGTGAATAAGAACCACGCCTCGATGTTTGGCTTCCCCGACCGCTGGACTATCAAAGACGAGTTCTACGACTTTAAGAATGTTAACAAGGACGTTAACGTGCTTGTCAAGATCGACGAGAAAACCTACAAAGACGGCAAGATGGGCGACAATCACCCCATGGCCTGGTATCACGACTACGACGGTGGCAAGGCGTTTTACACCAACTTCGGCCACCCCAACGAGACCTACAGCGATCCCGTATTTCTGAAGCATTTGCTGGGTGGACTGCAATCGGTGATGGCCACGAAACTGGATTACAGCCTGGCCAAATCGCAGCCCGCGGCTGAAGAAAACCGTTTCGAGCGCACCGTGCTGGTCGACAAGCTCGACGAGCCTACCGAACTGGTGGTGCTGCCAGGTGGTAAGGTAATTTTTGGCGAGCGGAAGGGGGCACTGAAAATGTATAACCCTGCTACGAAAAAGATGAAGGTGGTGGCCCGGATGCCGGTTTATACCAAATTCGAGTATGGTTTGATGGGAGTCAACGCCGACCCGAATTACGCTCAGAACAAGCGCCTGTTCCTCTATTACTCGCCCGACGCGGCTAAGTTCGGTGCCGACACCGCCCAGCACCTTGCCCAGTTTACGTATGACGACGTGCGCGACACGCTGCTGATGGATTCGGAGAAAATCCTGCTCCGTGTTCCCGTAAAACGCATCGACTGCTGCCATACGGGTGGCTCTATTGCCTGGGACAAAAAAGGCAACCTCTACCTTTCGGCGGGCGACGATACCAACCCCTTTGCCTCCGACGGTTTCTCGCCCAGCGACGGACGGCCCAACCGTCAGGGATGGGATGCCCGTGCTACATCGAGCAATACCAACGATTTGCGGGGTAAAATTCTGCGCATCACGCCCGACGGCAACGGTGGCTACACCATCCCAGCTGGCAACCTGTTTCCCGTTGGTACTGATAAAGCCCGTCCCGAAATCTACGTTATGGGCAACCGTAACCCCTACCGGATCTCCGTCGACCAGCGCACGGGCTTCCTGTACTGGGGTGAAGTAGGTCCCGATGCCGGTGAAAACAAGGAAGGCCGCGGTCCTCGCGGACATGATGAAATGAACCAGGCCCGGCAGGCTGGCTACTACGGCTGGCCCCTGTTTGTAGCCGACAACAAGCCTTACAACGCTTACAATTTTGAGAATAAAACGTCGGGACCCCTCTTCGATCCGGCCAAACCTGTTAATGATTCGCCTCATAATACAGGCCTGACTAACTTGCCCCCGGCCCAGAAAGCATTCATCTACTACCCCTATGCCGACTCGCCGGAGTTTGGTGCCATTGTGGGCAAAGGGGGCCGCAACGCCATGGGTGGACCGGTTTATTATTACGATGACTACGCCGAGTCAAAAGTGAAATTCCCCCGCGCCTACGACGGGAAATTCTTTGCCTACGACTGGATGCGCGACTGGATCAACCCCGTGAAAATGGCCCCCAACGGCGATTTCGTAAGCATGGAACGGTTTCTGCCCAGCACCAAATTCTCGCACGTTATCGACATGCAGTTTGCGCCTGATGGCAGCCTCTACACCCTGGAGTATGGTCAGAACTGGTTCGCCCAAAACGATGATGCCCGGCTGTCGCAGATTACGTACAATGCCGGTAATCGCAAGCCGGTGGCTGTAGCTTCGGCCAACACCGTGGCGGGTGCAGCTCCGCTGAAAGTGACGTTTAACACCAACGGCACGATGGACTATGACGGCGACGCGCTGACCTATAGCTGGAACTTCGGCAAGAGTATTCCCGCCAGCACAGCCAGCAACCCCACCGTTACGTTCAGCAAACCAGGCATCTATACCCCCACGCTCACCGTGACCGACGCTGCCGGCAACAAAGTAACGCAGACGATGACCGTGAAAGTAGGCAACGACATGCCGAAGGTGGACCTGGCCGTGAAGGGTAACAAAACGTTTTATTTCCCCAAGCAACCCATTGCTTATCAGGCTTCTGTGGTAGATAAAGAAGATGGTACGCTGGCTAAGGGCATCAATCCAGAGGACGTGACCATGACGATTGATTACGTAGAAGGGTTCGACAAAACGATGCTGGCACAGGGGCACCAGGCCAACCTTGGCTACTCGGCGGGCAAACGCCTGATCGAACTGAGTGACTGCAAATCGTGCCACGCTATCGACAAGAAATCAATCGGGCCGGCTTATATCGACGTGGCAAAGAAGTACAAAGGGGCGTTTATGATTGAGGCCAAACTGGCTAATAAAGTCATCACGGGTGGCGGCGGCGTTTGGGGCGAGCAGGCTATGAGTGCCCACCCCCAACTGAAGAAGGAAGAGGCCGAAAGCATGGTGCGCTACATTCTGTCGCTGGCAAACGAGAAAATGGCTAACAAGCAGCCGTTGCAGGGTGCTTACACGACCGAAGACCACGCCAAAGACGGTTCATACGTACTGACCGCCACCTATACCGACCGGGGCAACGGCGAAATTGGCCCGCTCACGCAGGTGCAGTCGGTGGCTTTGCGCAGCCCCAAGATGAAGGCCGCCAGCTATGACGACAAGAAAGAGATCATGAATTTCAAGATGCCTAATGGCAACGATGCTGCCGTGGCTATGGGCAACGGTAGCTTTACGGCCTATAACAACATCGACCTGACGGGGCTGACGGGGGCTAGTGTGCTGGCCATTGCCAGCGATCCCCGCACTGCCGGTGGCACCATTCAGGTTCGTACTGACTCGCCAACGGGACCGCTGCTGGGCGAAGCTGAAGTGAAACAAGGCTCGATGGGACCGGTACAGATTCCGTTTAAAAAGCCTGAAACAGGAATGCACAAGGTGTATCTGGTCTTTGTGAATCCAAACTCCGGTCAGAAGCCCCTTTTCGCCGTCGACACGGTTACGTTTGAAACGGGCGGTATGTAGCAAGTCGCACAGAGTTACCTAAAACGGGTCGGGGCGGTTTTCCAATGGAAAACCGCCCCGACCCGTTTTGATGCAGGTGATATCGAACCAGCACCAGGCTGGCTCACCAACGCCTAGGCCCGTCGCCTTGTCAGCCACGCCAGTGTGAACATAGCGATGGTGCAGATAGCCAGGCCACCTGCTTCGCGGGCGAGTTCGATGTTTACTGTTTTCATGCCTACCTCGTTCAGCAAAAAACCTTCAAAGGTTGGGGGCCATTGCCAAACAGCAGCCCCGGCATAGATCAGAGCCATCAGCACGAAAAACCACGAGCGCCCCAAACCAGCGTAGGCCATGACACAGGCCATTGCCGCAAACGCGTAGATAGGAATCCAGACCTGCGGGTCGGGGTCATTGTATTGCACCGCCGCAAACAACACAAACAAGCCGGCAAAAAGGAGGGAGAGGGGTTTCATAGGCTTCGTAGTCTGGAAGGTCGTAGTGAGGCGTAGAGATAGTCTGGAAAGTCACAAGCGGTAAAAACGACTTTCCGGACTATCTCTACGCCTCACTATGACTTTCCAGACCCTTTTTATTGACAATATGCCGCAATGGCGTTTGCCGCGTCG
The DNA here is from genome assembly GCF_017353185.1 of Fibrella rubiginis. Lineage (GTDB taxonomy): Bacteria > Bacteroidota > Bacteroidia > Cytophagales > Spirosomataceae > Fibrella > Fibrella rubiginis. The sequence continues at coordinate 232,794 of NZ_JAFMYV010000009.1, forward strand.
GGGTAGTTTAATTTCTGGGCTTGTTTGAGGCTGAGGCAGGCTGCCTCGCGCTGATTGGCAAGTACCTGCGACAGGCCAAGGCCATAGAATGCTTTGCCAAAGTTCGGGTCAACGGCAATGCAGGCCTGAAAATCGGCGATAGCACCGTCGAGGTTTTTTTCGTTGAAGCGAAGATTACCCCGGTTATACAGGGCTAGTGCGTTGCGCGGATTGAGCTTGATCGATTGATCGAAATCGGTTAGGGCGGGCTGGATTTGATCCTGCGCGGCAAAGAGTTGTCCGCGGTTCAAAAACGCTTCAGACGTAGCCAGTTTAGCGGTATCGGGGGCGAGACGGATAGCCTCGGAGTAATCTTTCAATGCCCCCTGAACGTCGCCCTGCGTAGTTTTCAGCAGTGCGCGGTTGTAATAAGGGCTATAAAAATCGGGCGTTATTTTCAAGGCCTGTTCGTAGTCGAGCAGGGCATTGTTGTACTCTTTCAGTTCAAAATAGGCCACGCCCCGCGTGTTGAGCGCCTCGGCGTTATCGGCATCGGCCTCCACAGCCTGGTTGAGCACCTGCACCGCCTCCCTCGATTTACCTTCCCGCAGAAGTTTCCGACCCTGCTCCAGATAGTCACTAGATGATGTGCAGGAAAGGAGAAAATATAAAAGGTAGGCTGTGAAAAAGCGGCGCATGGTGAGGGGACACATAACAGGCTGGATGATAGGGGATAAGAATAAAGTTGAATACCGATGCGAGTCATTCTGCAGTCCAGATGCTACACTTTACATCAACAACGTCTCAAAATTAGCCCCATCCCCTTTACAAATCCGTAATGATGCCTTACTTTTGCATCGGCAAATCGGTGCTACCAGCTCCTGCTGAATCCCCCAGGTCCTGACGGAAGCAAGGGTAGGTGGTCGTAGCGGTGAGACATTCGGTTTGCCATTTTTTTTGCCCTTTAAACAGAGTTCAAGGTTTAACGTCTAATGTCTAAAGTTGCTTCGCTTTGTATAGCAATTCGCGAAGCAGCTTTAGACATTAGACGTTAAACCTTGAACTCTTTTCCTACCCATGCAACTTCTGGACACCCTGTCGGCCACCTTTGTCGACGCGTTTGGCGAAACGCCGGTACTCATTAAGTCGCCGGGCCGGGTTAACCTCATCGGCGAACATACCGACTACAACATGGGCTTTGTGCTGCCCGCTGCCATCGACAAAGCCATTTATATGGCCGTTGGCCCCCGCACCGACCGGCAATTGCACTTTATGGCTGCCGACCTTAACAGCACCTACAAAAGTTCGCTGGATACCCTTACCCACGCTGCCAAAGGCTGGGCCAATTACCTGCTCGGCGTGGTCGATGAGGTAACTAAAATCACCCCGCTCACCACCGGTTTGAACGTCGTATTTGGCGGTACCATCCCAATCGGGGCGGGCCTGTCGTCGTCGGCAGCGTTGGAAAACGCCGTGGTGTTTGCCCTTAATCACCTCTACAACCTCGGTATGGAGCGTGTATCGATGGTGAAATTGTCGCAGCGGGCGGAGAACAATTTTGTGGGTGCCAAGGTAGGTATCATGGATATGTTTGCCTCCATGATGGGCCGCGCCGGACACGTCATTCAACTCGACTGCCGGTCGCTGGACTATACCTATGCTCCACTGAAGATGGACGGCATCCGGATTGTGCTCTGCGATTCGCGGGTGAAACATTCGCTCGTAACCTCAGAGTATAACACCCGGCGGGCTGAGTGCGAGGCGGGCGTGGCTATGCTTCAGGCCGTGTATGGCGACAGGATCCAAAGCCTTCGCGACGTGACCATCGACATGCTCAATCAACACGTGCGCGATCAGGAGCCACTTCTCTACCGCCGCTGTGCCTATGTAGTGCTCGAAAATGGCCGTCTGCTCGACGGCGTGGCCGATTTGCAACGCGGTGACGTGGCCGCATTCGGGCAGCGTATGTACGGTTCGCACGAGGGGCTGAGCAAATGGTATGAAGTAAGTTGCCCCGAACTGGATATACTGGAAGACATTGCCCGCAACCATCCCGGTGTACTGGGTGCCCGCATGATGGGTGGCGGCTTTGGCGGCTGCACCATCAACCTGGTTCGGGAAGACGCACTGGCCGATTTCGAGAAAACCATTCGCGAACAGTACCGCGCCAAAACGGGCAAAGACACGCTGATCTATAGCTGCGTGATTGAAGACGGCACCCACGTACTTTAAGTTGTCTGTTTACTGTTTTGGTCCGGCAATCCGGCTGTCTTCTGTTGCGCCTTTCTTACTTTTACCACTACACAGACAATTCGTCCTATGAAGTTTTTTATTGATACAGCCAACCTCGCCGACATTCGGGAGGCACAGGATATGGGTATTCTCGATGGGGTTACTACCAACCCTTCGCTGATGGCCAAAGAAGGCATTACGGGCAAAGACAACGTGATGCGCCACTACAAACAGATCTGCGACATTGTGGAGGGTGACGTAAGCGCCGAAGTCATTGGCACCACCTTCGACGAGATGGTGCGCGAGGGCGAAGAACTGGCTGAACTGGATGATAACATCGTGGTAAAAATTCCGATGACCCGCGACGGCGTGAAGGCGCTGAAATACTTTTCGGAAAAAGGAATCCGCACCAACTGCACACTTATTTTCTCGGCCGGTCAGGCCCTGCTGGCGGCCAAAGCGGGTGCGTCATACGTGTCGCCATTCGTGGGTCGGCTGGATGATATCTCAACCGACGGTGTGGAACTGATTGAGCAGATCGTGACCATCTACCGCAACTACGGCTATACCACCGAAGTGCTGGCCGCGTCGATCCGGCACCCGATGCACGTTATTCAGTGCGCCGAAATCGGTGCCGACGTCATGACCGGTCCGCTGAGCGTAATGCTGGCCCTGCTCAACCACCCCCTCACCGACATTGGCCTCGCCAAATTCCTCGCCGACCACAAGAAAGCGAGTAGTATGTAATTTACGAATTACGACTTACGATGTACGATTGGTTGCTGACGCCCCTATACGTTCGCGTGAGCAACCAATCGTACATCGTAAGTCGTAAATCACAAATCAGATCATGTTCAACTCCGACCCCGTTCTTTCGCTACAGCAGGCTGATATTTACCAGGATACCAAACTTGTGTTGGGCGATGTGTCATTTGATATTCGCAAAGGTGAGTTCGTTTACCTCATTGGCCGAACAGGGAGTGGTAAGTCATCGTTGCTCAAAACCTTGTATGCCGATCTGTGGCTACAGCAGGGCAAAGGGCTGGTAGCGGGCTTTGCGCTCGAAAACCTTAAGCCTAAAGACGTTCCTTATCTACGCCGTAAAATCGGTATCGTGTTTCAGGACTTTCAGCTTTTCACCGACCGTAACGTAGAAGAGAATCTGAAGTTTGTGCTGAAAGCTACCGGCTGGACTGACAAGGGTAAAATGACCAACCGTATTTCGGAAGTACTCATGCAGGTAGGGTTAGGCACGGCCCACAAACGCATGCCCCACCAACTGTCGGGGGGGGAACAACAGCGGATTGTGATTGCCCGCGCCATGCTGAATGAGCCTCTTATTCTGGTGGCCGACGAACCCACGGGCAACCTCGATCCTGGCGTGTCGGATCAGATTATGGGCGTGTTCAAGCAGATCAACAATGCCGGTACGGCCATTCTGATGGCTACCCACAACTACGACCTGCTCCACAAGTTTCCGGGCCGTACGCTACGCTGTCAGGATGGGCAGGTGGTTGAACTGAACGGCTAGTAAAATCGGGTATGGCCACAGCTTGCCCTCCCGCAGCCAGGCTTTGTTCTGCCAGTGAATGGATGCATGACCATAAGGCGGCATCATACGCGTTGATGGGGGGAGCCGTCCGATTTCGTACCGATTCAACAAAGTCCCGCATCATAAGGGAATCTGCACTGGTTTGGTCTTTGGGTGAATTATGCTCTCCCCCCGTCCAGCCACCGGCTGTGCCCTGCACCCGGAAACCAGCAGCATAGGGTCGGGGCGTTTCGCTGTCGTGGATGAGTTCAACCACGGCACCGCTGGCACACTGAATGATGGTGGTGATTACGTTACCAAGCGTATAATCTGCGCTTAGCGAGCCTGCTGTGCTGCTTTTGGGCGAAAGGGCAACCAGTCCCCGGCTTTTGGTCATCGTGCTGCTGAGGGACACGAACCGGTTTCCCCGGTTGATATTGAGCCACTGCGCCACCGGACCAAGCCCATGCGTAGGGTAGGGGGCGCTGCTCGCGCCTGGCTGCTGGTAGCCGCTTCGGGCGTGGGTTATTTCGCCGAAATCTCCCTGCCGAATCTGGTTTAACACAGCCAGTGTGTCGGGGTGGTAGCAGGTACGTTCCAGGAACATGAGCGGGGTGCCCGTCTGCTCAAATGTATCAACCAGTCGTTGCGATTCACGAACGGTTGTTGGCGTAGAGACCGTCAGGCCAGCGTACTTGCCCGCTTTCATAGCGGCTATTGCCATTGGCACCTGCCAGTTTCCCGACGCGGCAATGACAACACCATCAATATCGTCTCGCCGGAGCAATTGCTGAAAGGCAGATTCACCCTCAGCATATACCACAGGACGGGGTTGACCCAGGGCAGTAAACAGGGACAGGGCCTGACGAACAGCGTCTGGGTTTGTGTCGCAAATGGCCGAAATCTGTACGCCAGGGAAGTTCAAAGCCTGCCTGATGGCCTGTTGTCCTCTGCTTCCCGTACCCAGAATGCCTAGTCGGAGAGAAGCGGTGTTTGTGGGCCTGGCAGATGTAGGTATCCAGGCCGAGAGCGTAGGCACCAGGGTGGTGGCCAGGGTGGCCGTGCGCAGGAATAAGCGCCGAGAAGGGCGTTGGTGCATGAAGAAGTGCTGAATAAAGCGTAGCGAGGATGAATGGTAGCTAATGAACAAAGTAACGGAAAGGAGCGTTAAAAAACAGAGGCAATGGTATAGATTCGTTTTGTTTAATCTTTGATCTGAAAGGTTGAACAAACCAACCACAAGGTTGGTTGTAACATTAACTCAAAGCACTCCTCAGCGCGTCGGAGAATATTCCGAAAAGCACCGCGCCCGGGTCTGCCTGTGTTGTACACATACTTTGTAACGACAGGTTGATCAACTGATTTTGATCGAAACTACATGATGGATACCACCGGGACTGAGGTCCCCCGCGTTGCGGTGTTCCGGAAAGAACATTTCAACGCAGCGCACCGGTTGAACAACCCCAACTGGTCGGACGAAAAAAACGCGCGTGTCTATGGCAAGTGCAACAACCCCAATTACCACGGCCACAACTACGACCTGATTGTGCAGGTGAATGGCCCGGTAGACCCCGAAACGGGTTATGTGGTGGACATGAAGCACCTTGGCGATCTGATCAAGACGCACGTGACGGACCGTTTCGACCACAAAAACCTGAACTTGGATACCGACGAATTCCGCGACCTGAACCCGTCGGCCGAGAATATCGCCATTGTCATTTACAACATACTACGTGAACAACTCGAGCCAACGCTTGACCTTAAAATCAGACTTTATGAAACCGAACGGAATTTCGTTGAATACCCACTCTAACGGCCACGCACATAACGGTCATTCTCATAACCACGACGATTTGCTTACCGACGAACTCATTGACGAACAAGGCGATACGCACGGCAGTGCTAATCTGGAAACACCCCTCCGCGCCGACGCTTTTGATCTGGACGATAGCCTCAAGATTGACCTGATTGAAGAACATTTCCGCGAAATAATGACCATTCTGGGCCTCGACCTCTCCGACGATAGCCTGAAAGGTACGCCCCGCCGGGTGGCCAAAATGTACGTCAACGAGACATTTAAGGGCCTCAATCCCGCCAACAAGCCCAGCACCACGCTCTTCGACAACAAGTATCAGTATAACCAGATGCTGGTGGAGCGCGATATCACGGTGCAGTCGTATTGTGAGCACCACTTTGTGCCCATCATCGGCAAAGCGCACGTGGCCTATATCAGCAGTGGGAAGGTCATTGGCCTTTCGAAACTGAATCGGATTGTGCAGCACTTCGCCAAGCGGCCACAGGTGCAGGAACGCCTGACGATGCAGATTGCCGACGAACTAAAGAAAGCCCTGCAAACTGAAGACGTGGCCGTAATCATCGACGCGGCTCACCTCTGCGTATCGACGCGCGGCGTGAACGACACCGCCTCATCGACCTTGACAGCTGCCTACAGCGGCAAGTTTGAGGACGAAGCCACGAAACAGGAGTTTCTGAAATACGTGGGCATGAATAAGCCAACAATCTAAGGGAGTTCAAGGTTAAATGTCTAAAGTCCAAAGTTGCTTCGCATTCAGCAGGTACTGTGCGCGAAGCAACTTTGGACTTTAGACATTTAACCTTGAACCACTTTATGCAGGGCAAAAATATTTTAATCATCGGAGCCAGTTCGGGTATTGGGCACGCACTGGCGCTGACATTGCAGCAGCAGGGTGCCGTACTTTATACGGCTGGTCGGCGGCAACCCGACGGAATTACGTCGACGCATATGCATTGGGACGTGACCCAGCCCGTTGGCGAGGCACTATCCCAGCTTCCCGACGTGCTTCACGGCCTTGTTTATGCGCCGGGTACAATCAATCTAAAACCTTTTCAGCGGCTGCAACCGGCCGACTATCAAAACGATCTGCAGGTAAACGTGCTGGGAGCCGTGGCGGCTATCCATACGTCACTGGCGGCGTTGAAGAAGTCGAAGGGGGCCAGTATTGTGTTGTTTAGTACCGTGGCGGCTAAGCTGGGCATGGGGCTGCACTCGTCGGTATCGGTAGCGAAATCGGCGGTGGAGGGGCTTACTAAATCGCTGGCGGCAGAATTTGCTCCGTACAATATCCGCGTTAATGCCGTGGCTCCATCGCTCACCGACACTCCCCTGGCCGAATCGCAGGGCCTGCTGGGTACACCCGAAAAGCGTGACGCCGCCAACAAACGCCACCCCCTCAATCGCGTCGGCTCGCCCGAAGACATCGCCATGATGGCCGCCTACCTCCTCGATGACCCCGCTTCCTGGATCACCGGACAGATCATTGGCGTAGACGGCGGTATGGGAAGTTTAAAATGAGTTTACTGTTTAATGGTCAAGGTCTACTGTTGCTTCGCGCACGGTATCTGCTGAGCACGAAGCAACAGTAGACCTTGACCATTAGATAGTAAACCCATTACCCAAATCCACATTCCCGCCTGTTAGAATGATCCCGATGGTTTGTCCGGCGAACTCGTCTTTGTAGCGGAGCACTACGGCTAAGGGCACGGCACAGGAGGGTTCGATGATGATTTTCATGCGCTCCCAAACCAGCCGTTGTGCGGCGCGGATTTCGACGTCGTTGACGAGCCTGATGTCGCTGACGTACTGACGGATATAGCCCAGAGTACGTTCGCTGAGGGGTGCCATGAGGCCGTCGGCAATGGTACTGATGTAGGGGGCTTTTTCAACGTGACCGCTTTTGAAAGACAAAATAGCGTCGGCGGCACCCTCTGGTTCGGCACCAACTACCCGCGTTGCCGGGGCTAAAAAATGAGTGGCCAACGCCGTACCGCTAATAAGCCCGCCGCCGCCGACGGGTGCCATAATCACGTCGAAGGGTTGGCCGGTTGGGTTATCTTCAATCAATTCAATGGCAGCGGTGCTCTGTCCGGCAATCACCCGGTCGTCGTCGAAGGGGTGAATGAGGGCGGCACCGGTTTGAGTGATGATGGCGGCTACCCCGGCTTCGCGGGCAATAATGTTGGGTTCACATTCGATAACGGTAGCCCCATAACCTCGCACGGCATCTTTTTTTACCTGCGGAGCCGTACGCGGCATCACCACGTAGGCGGGCATACCCAACTGCCGTGCCGCAAACGCCACCGCCTGTCCGTGATTGCCCGACGAATGGGTAGCAAGGCCATTTTTGCGCTCATTGTCAGCTAATTGCAAAGCGGCGTTCATGCCACCCCGCGCTTTAAACGCACCTATTTTCTGGAAATTTTCGCACTTAAACACCAGCGTTGCCCCTGCCATCTGATCAAGGGTGTGGCAGGTGAGGCAGGGCGTTCGGTGAATAAACGGGCGAATACGGTCGTGAGCGTTGCGCAGGTCTTGCAAACTAAGCATGTCGGGTTCTGGTTGTGACGTAAGGATTTACGAATTACGAATTACGATTTTTGCTGACGCAAGCAGGCCAAAGCAAGCGTACTCATGCGTTAGCAAAAATCGTAAATCGTATCTCGTAATTCGTAACTCCTTACGTCAGTATATACAACCTTTCTCATGACCACGTCTCCTGCGCCACAGCGACCACCGGCTACCATCGTATTTATTTTTGGCGGTAGCGGCGACCTTAATTTTCGCAAGCTTACACCTGCTCTTTACAACCTCTTTCTCGACGGTTACCTCCCCGAACAGTTCGACGTAGTGGGTATTGGTCGTAGTGATTATAACGACGACACCTTCCGCGAACGGCTGGCAGAAGGTATCGACGAGTTTTCGCGCCGGAAAAATGGCCCTGAAAACGCCTGGGCTACGTTTTCACCGCATGTGGGCTACCTGCGCATGGATGGGGGAGATGCTGCCGCCTACCACCTCATTGCCGACCGCGTGAAAGCCCGTGAGGCTGAATGGGGTGCGCCCGCCAATATCATTTTCTATATGTCGGTGGCCCCGCAACTAGTACCGGGCATCGCCACCAACCTGAGTCAACTGTCCTTTTGTGGTGACAAGAACCGGGTGCGGATTGTGGTGGAAAAACCCTTTGGCCATGACCTGCAAAGTGCCCGCGAGTTGAACGCACTGCTGCTGAGCCACTTTGCCGAAGAACAGATCTACCGCATCGACCATTACCTGGGTAAAGAAACGGTGCAGAACCTGCTGGCCCTGCGGTTTGCCAACACGCTGTTCGAGCCGATCTGGAATCATAACTACGTGGAATACGTGCAACTCACCGCCGCCGAAACCGTAGGGCTGGAGGGGCGCGGCGGCTACTACGAAGGTTCCGGCGCCCTGCGCGACATGATTCAAAACCACCTGCTGCAACTGCTGTGCATGGTGGCGATGGAGCCGCCTACCTCTTTTGAGGCCGACGAGATTCGGAACAAAAAAGTAGACGTGCTCCGGGCCATGCGCCGCGTGGCACCCGATCAGGTAGATACCATTGCCGTGCGGGGGCAGTATGGCACGGGCGAAAAAGCCGGAAAGCCATCACCCGCCTACCGGCAGGAGGAAGGCGTGAATCCGGAGTCGATGACCGAAACCTTTGCCGCCGTTACGTTCTTCTGCGACAACTGGCGGTGGGAGGGAACCCCCTTCTATGTTCGCACGGGTAAGCACCTGGCGGCCAAGTCATCGGTGATTACGGTGCAGTTCAGGCCGGCACCGCACTACGCATTTCCCAATGAGGCGTCGAAAACGTGGCAACATAACTGCCTGATTATTAGTATTCAACCTGATATGAATATCCGGCTGCGGTTTCAGGCCAAACGCCCCGGGCAGACCCTGGCGCTGGATCCCGTGGAGATGGAGTTCAACTACGACACATCGTTTAAAGAGCAGCAGCCGGAAGCCTATGAAACGCTGTTGCTCGACGTAATGGCCGGTGACGCGACCCTGTTCATGCGGGCTGATCAGGTAGACGAGGCCTGGCAGATCGTGATGCCGATTCTGGATCATTGGGCCGCCCAAACCGACCCCGCTGCCATGCCCATCTACGCCCCCGGCTCGTGGGGTCCTGATGAAGCCTCGAAACTGACAGAACGCGACGGATTTAGCTGGATGAATGGATGAAAAAAAGGGAGGAAGGAGGAAAGGAAAAACGGAGGAAGGGAGTTGCCTACGCGTAAATAGTGTAGTGCAAACCCCTTTCTCCATTCTTCCTTCCCTCCTTTCTTCCCGCTTATTTATGAACATCAACATCGCCGATACCCCGGATGAGTGCGCGCGGGAAGCCGCCGACTGGATCACCGCTTATGCCGAACGGGTGCTGCAAACCCGTGACCGGTTCACCATTGCTCTGTCGGGGGGGAGCACGCCCGTTGCGCTACACAAACTGCTGGCCGGGGCCCCCTACCGCGACCGCATCGACTGGAAACGCGTGCACGTGTTCTGGGGCGACGAACGATATGTGCCCTTCGATGACGAGAAAAACAACGCCAGAATGGGCTTTGAAACGCTGCTAAACCACGTCGACGTGCCCAGCGAGCAGATTCATGTCATGGACACCACCTTGCCGCCCGACACGTCGATGGCCGACTATGGTGCTTTGCTCCACCGTTATTTCGATGGCCATGAACATACGTTCGACCTCGTCATTCTCGGCATGGGCGACGACGGGCACACGCTCTCGCTGTTTCCCGGCACGGAGGTGGTGAATGAAGAGCGCGACTGGACAAAGGCGTTTTTCCTGCCGCAGCAGGACATGTTCCGGCTTACGATTACGGCCCCGGTGGTGAACAATGCAGCGGCGGTGATTTTCCAGGTAGAGGGCACCAAAAAAGCCGATTCGCTCAAAGAAGTGCTCCAGGGCGATTACCAGCCCGATAAATATCCCTCGCAACGCATCAAGCCCAAGACAAAAGACTTCGTCTGGTTTCTGGACAAAGCAGCAGCGAGTAAGTTGTGAAAGGGTAGTTTAAGGTTCAACGTCTAAGGTTTAAAGTTGCTTCGCGCTTGCAAAAGCCGGATCCGAAGCAACTTTAAACCTTAGACGTTGAACCTTAAACTACCCTTACCGCTGCGTGCCGAAATCCGTTACCCAGTAGTATTTGTAGGTACTGGTCGTAGTGTAGGCATAGCCCACGCCGACTTCCTTGAAATTCGGACTCATGATGTTGGCGCAGTGACCAGGCGATTTCAGCCAGCCATCGACCACGGCGCGGGCGGTTGGGTAGCCCGCCGCAATGTTCTCACCGGCAGCCCGCCACACGTAACCTTCGCGGGTCATGCGGTCCCAGGGTTGCGAACCGTCGCGACCGGTGTGGCTGAAGTAATTGTAGGTGGCCAGATCGAGGGCAAACTTGTCGGAAGCGGTGGTGAGTTTGGTGTTCAGTGCCAGCGCCGGAACGGGTGCATAGGTGGTGGTGCCGCAGAGGCATGACTTCGACCGGGCCGCGTTCAGGTACGTCAAAATCTCCTGTTGTAACGCCACCGAGGCCGTTCTGGCTCCCGACGGGCCAGCCGTGTTGAGGTTGCCCGTCACCACGCCCGACGATTGAACATTGGCCCCTTCGGCGGCTATACTGGTAGATGAACTGGCTACCTGGGTCTGGTCCTGCGCCGGGTTCAGGCTGTTGTCAGACTGGCAGGCGGCCGTGCCGAGCAGGGCGACGAGTAGCCCGTAGAGATACGTTTTTTTCATTGGATAAAGCGTATTGGTTTGACTTCAAAACGGGAAGCGGGCGCGTCTATTGCCTAAAAAACCGCTCGTTTTCGCCGTAACTTGCCCTGCATAACGTAACCGTTTCGCTATGCGCCTGATTGCTCTACTCTTTTTTGCTGCTCAATTTGCTGTCGCCCAGCCTACTACTATTTTGGCCGAACGCGCCCGCGCCCAGTTTGTGGATGAGGTGCTGGAAGATCGGTTTACCAACCTGCTGCCCCAACTCATGCGTCGGGAGGGCATCGACATGTGGGTTATCATTTCGCGGGAATACAACGAAGACCCGGTGCTGAAAACCATGCTGCCCAGCACCTGGCTATCGGCCCGGCGACGCACGATCATGGTCTTCTTTGACCGGGGTTCAACCGAGGGCGTAGAGCGGCTGGCCATTGCCCGCTACGATGTGGGCAACCTGCTGAAAGGTGCCTGGGACATCGACGTGCGGCCCAATCAGTGGGATGCGCTCATGACCATTATTCAGGACCGCAAACCCAAAAAAATAGGCCTGAACCGCTCGGCCAACTACGCCCACGCCGACGGGCTGACCGCTACGGAACAGGCTGAGTTTCTCCAAAAGCTGCCCCAGGACTATCAAAAACGAATTGTTTCGGCGGAAAAGCTGGCCGTCGGCTGGCTTGAATCGCGGACGGAGAAAGAAATGGCCGTATACCCCATGATCTGCCGACTGTCGCACCAGATCATTCAGGAAGGGCTTTCGGAAGCGGTTATTCAACCTGGTATTACTACGACCGACGATGTGGTATGGTGGTTCCGGCAGCGCATCACCGACCTGGGCCTCGACACCTGGTTTCACCCCACGGTTGATGTGCAACGGGCCGACCGTGGCGACGGTCCGGCCAACGACTTCAACCACTTGCGTACCTTCTCGAAACGACCTGACAAAGAGATCATCCAGCCCGGCGACCTGCTTCACGTTGACTTTGGCATTACGTACCTGCGCCTGAATACCGACCAGCAACAACACGCCTACGTGTTGCGCCCCGGCGAGGCTACCGTGCCTGAAAGCATCAGGAAAGCGTTTTTGCAGGGCAACCGGTTGCAGGATATTCTGACGGAGCAGTTTGTAGCCGGTAAATCGGGGAATCAGCTGCTGTCGGCGGCGTTGGTGCAGGCGGAAAAGGAAGGTATTCGCGGCACGATTTATTCGCACCCGATTGGTGTACACGGCCACGCTGCCGGACCAACTATTGGCCTCTGGGATCAGCAAAAAGGCGTGCCCGGCCCCGGCGATTACCCCCTGAAAGCCAATACGGCTTATTCCATTGAGCTTAATGCCGCTGTGGAAATCCACGAATGGAAGAAGCTGGTGCGGATTATGCTGGAAGAAGACGGCTTTTTCGACGGTCAGGCTTTCCGCTATATCGACGGTCGCCAAACCGAGATTTACACGATTCCCCGTACGTTGGGCTATGTGAAATAGGGTAAGAAACTAATTAGGAGATTACCCCCGTTTTACACAAAAGATATACTAATGAGCACCCTGACGCTAACCCTTACAGACGAACAAGTTGATCGGTACGGTCTGCATGTCGACTCCGTGACGCTTGACCAATTAGTTGATAAGATTAAAACGGAAGTGGCCCGCGAAGCACTGCGTAAATGCCAGTTAATTGCTGGTGAGGAAGGGCTTTCTGACTTAACAATGGACGATATCAACGCCGAGATTCAGGCTGTGCGCGATGCAAAAAATCGTCGTTGACACAAACGTGTTGGTGTCATCTCTGATCTCGAAGAGTTACCCCGCTTTAATTATCGACGAACTTGTTTTTGGTAGAAAGGTAACCTCAATTATAACCGACGAAATCTGGTTGGAATACGTGGCCGTACTTGGCCGGGAGAAGTTTGCTCGCTTTACCAACTTCAAGCGGAATGCCGAGATTGTTCTGCTTCGTCTGGACGAAATATCAGAACGGAGTAATTGCAACAGAGCGCGTGGCTGTGATTGCCGACGCTGACGACAACCGTTTTCTGGAAGCGGCTAAAGCTGGCTCTGCGGATTATATCATCACCGGCAACACCAACGACTTTTTGATCTCCAGTTTTGGCGAAACCAGTATCGTGACGCCGAAAGTATATTGGGAGCAGCACCGCCCTCTATAGCTGGCACGTGAGGGTATGTGAAGTGAACGGGTTCAACGTTTAAAGTCTAAGGTTCAAAATCTAAAGTTGCTTCGCCAGACGATATCTTTCGGCGAAGCGACTCAGAAGGCTAGTCAAGATATGTCATCTTGACCAGCTAACTAATTTCAGCAAGTACCACATGAGTAAACGAACCGAGATTCTGGCAGGGGTATCCACCTTCATGGCCACGATGTACATCATTGTGGTCAATCCGGCCATTCTGAGTCAGGCGGGGCTGCCATTTTCGGGGGTGCTCACGGCCACGGTGTTGCTGTCGTTTTTGTGTAGCCTGATGATGGGTCTCTACGCCCGCAACCCGCTGGTGGTGGCACCGGGCATGGGCCTGAACGCCTTTTTTACGTTCACTGCTGTAAAAGGCATGGGCATCAAGCCCGAAGTAGCGCTGGGGGCGGTATTCTGGGCAGGGGTGCTGTTCCTTATTTTATCACTGCTGAACGTACGGTCGGCGCTGGTCCGGCTGATTCCTAAGCCGTTGCGGTATGCTGTTTCAGCAGGTATCGGGCTGTTCATTACACTCATTGGCTTTGAAAACGCCCACTTTATTATAGCTAATCCAACCACGCTGGTTGGTGTGGCCCGCCTCACCGACCCAGCCGTACTTACGTTTGTGGCCGGACTACTGCTCACGGCGGTGTTGCTGATCAGAAACGTCCCCGGCGCCATCATCATCGGCATTGTGCTGACCACGCTGGCTGCGCTGCCTATTGGCCGGTGGTGGGGTGGAACGGTGCCGCTGGTGCAGTGGCAGGGGTTGGTAGCCATGCCCGACTTTTCGCTGGTTGGTAAGCTCGATTTGGTTGGGTCGTTACGGTGGTCGCTGTGGCCGGTCATCTTTGCGTTTGTCTTCACCGACCTGTTCGACAGCATCAGCACCTTCGTGGGCGTGGCCGAAGCCGCCAACCTAACCGACGAACAGGGCGAGCCCCTCCGCCTGAACCGCTCCCTGCTGACCGACGCCGTGGCCACTACGCTGGCGGGACTGCTCGGTACCAGTCCCGGCACGGCCTACATCGAATCGGCGGTGGGAATTGCGCAGGGCGGGCGCACGGGGCTGACGGCCATTGTGGCGGGGTGTTTGTTCTTGCCATTTCTGTTTTTGTCGCCCCTGCTGTCTGTGATACCGGCCATTGCCACCGCGCCCGCGCTGGTGCTGGTGGGGGCGTTTATGATGAAACCCATCCTGCGAATCGACTGGGAGCAACTCGACGAAGCCCTGCCTGCGTTTCTGGCCCTAGTGCTTATCCCGTTTAGCTACAGCATTACCACCGGTATTGTCTGGGGATTTTTATCCTGGACCCTTGTGCGGGTGTTTACTGGTCGGGCGCGTGAGATTCCTGCCGGGCTATGGCTGGTTGATGGCCTGTGCGTGCTGTCGCTGGTGGGGTAGTGGCTTCGCGCAACGCGAAGCCACACATACTAATCTCCCTCATCCAAACATAGATCAACCTGACGCAATCTAACATGAACACGCAACGTATTTCTTTTATAATCTTTTGTCTTCTAACAAGCACTCAGCCTACTCATGCGCAGCTCTACAGGACTCGCCCCATAACGGCGCTGCTTGGGGCGTTTGAGCCGGAATTGCGGCTGGTTCGACAGTCATTACGACACCCTAAAACGCAGACCATCAACGGTATGGTCTTCACTACGGGCCGTGTGGGGAAACAGCGGGTTGTTGTGGCCGAAACGGGTATCGGCAAAGTCAACGCCGCGGCGGCTACGGCGTTTGTACTGGCCCATTTCCGGCCCCGCCGCGTGTTGTTTACGGGCATTGCAGGTGGCACCAACCCCGATCTCCAACCCGGCGACATGGTGGTTGGGCGGCGCGTGGCCCACCACGACTACGGCTGGATGACCATGACCAACCCACCCCAACCCAGCCGACAAACGCGCAACGCCATCACCAAACAGGACAACCCCGTCTATTTCCTGGCCGATTCGGTCCTGCTGCTTCGGGCACAGGAAGCGGCCAAACTGGTTGTTTTCGCCTCGATTCCGGCCACGAATCGACCGCCAACGCTGGTGGTTGGGACTATCGTAACGGGTGATGTGTTTGTGTCATCGGAGGAAAAAGTGGCGCAACTCCGGCGTGACTATGGGGCCGATGCAACGGAGATGGAAGGGGCAGCCGTAGCGCAGATTTGCTATCAGGAACAGGTGCCGTGCTTAGTCATCCGAAGCCTCAGCGACAAAGCCAACAGCAACGCCCGGATGGACATGAGGCAGTTCCTCGACATTGCCGCCCGCAACTCAGCCAAACTGGTATTGGCTCTGGTGAAACGCCTCCCTTAGCCGGTAGCCTGCCGGCCCATACCTACCGTTTGGGCTGCTCGGATGGAGCCAGCCAGACAACTTTTTGTTCTGGCTTATGAGCCTGACCGATGATCTCGGCATATAGGTTGGGACGGCGAGCGTTGCGATAGCGGTAACCCCCTGCCTGTTGGAGTTTGTCGGGTGTACAGGTGGCCGTAACAACTTCATTGCCCAGCTGCCGGCACTCTGCCACAATATCGCCGAAGGGGTCGAGGATCATGGAGCAACCGTTTTTAAGCTGATCGTCGTCGAGGCCAATGGAGTTAGCGAAAACAACGTAAACGGCGTTGTCATAAGCGCGGGCGGGTAACCATTTCATGAGCCACGCGCGACCTTTCAAGCCGTCAAATTCTAGTCGTAGGGAGGTTGGGTCGGTGTCGCGATTGGCCCACAAAGCTGGGTCGGCAAAGCCTGCGCCGGGACGAGTCGAGGGGGTCATCATCGTGACATGGGGCATGAAAATGACATCCGCGCCAAGTAACGCCGTAGCCCTGACGTTCTCGATGATATTGTTGTCGTAGCAAATCAGGATGCCGCATGTCCAGCCAAACAGCTCGAAGATAACATACTGATCTCCGGGAAGAATGTGTGGGTTGATGAACGGGTGCAGTTTTCGGTATTTGGCTACCAGACCGGTTTTGTCAACGCAGACGTAAGCTTTGAAAAGCCTGTCGTGTTCATCTTTTTCAAACAAACCGGCCAGCACAACGATGTTGTTGTCAGCCGCAATCTGCCGCAATGCCTCAATACTCTCCCCTTCAGGAATCCGTTCGGCAACGGCCAGGAGTTGCTCTTTCGACAGATGGCGGGCGAAGGTGTAGCCGGTGATGGAACACTCATGAAAGGCAACAACCTGCGCTCCCTGCCGGGCCGCAGCCGCAGACAGCTCACGGATGACATGGAGGTTATAAGCTTTATCGCCACTGGCGTTTTCAAATTGAGCGGTGGCAATCTTGAGGGGTTGCATAAACGAAGTAGAATAGAGGGTACAGGCTGATAGACAACGACGTATTGACAACGACATCGATAGGTGCTTTCTGACCCAACCAAATCTGATTCATCTCTTTGGTGCTGATGCCAATAGTAGGTTCCAAAAAAGCCGCTGATTCCACAGGAAAACCCTCTTTCACAATTTCCATCAGGGCTAACTCGCTGCGAACGGATCTTTTTGATAAACTGGCTACCCCCTGCCTTTTCTACCGATGTTGCGGCCCGCTGGTCCTTTTCTCTAGACCAGATTCTTCTTTAAAAACGCTACTGTGCGCTCCCAGGCCAGTTTGGCGGCGGCTTCGTTGTAGCGGGTGGGGGCGGTGTCGTTGTTAAACGCGTGTTGCGCACCCTCATAAATAAACAACTCGTAGGGCTTGTTAGCCTTCTTCAGTTCAGCCTCAAACGCCGGGATACCCGCGTTGATGCGCTCGTCGAGGCCACCGTAATGAAGCATCAGTGGCGCATGGATGTTGGGCACGTCGGCAGCGTCGGGCTGGCGACCGTAGAAGGGTACCGCCGCCTTCAGGTTGGGGGCGTGAATAGCGAGTTGATTGGCCATGGCCCCACCCCAGCAGAAGCCCACGCAGCCCACTTTGCCGTTGCTGTCGGGGCGGGTTTTCAGGTAGTCCACGGCTTTCACGAAGTTATCGCGGGTTTTGGCGGGGTCCAGCTTGCCGAAGAGGTCACGCATCTGGGTTTCGTCGGTAGGAGTGCCCCCGGCGGCAGAGAGGGCATCTGGGGCTACGGCCAGAAAACCAGCCAGGGCCATGCGCCGGGTGATGTCTTCAATGTGCGGATTGAGGCCTCGGTTTTCATGGATGACCACTACGGCGGGGTATTTGCCATTGGCCACAGGCCGGGCCATGTAGCCTTTCATGGTCGTATCGGCACCGGGAAACGTGACCATCTCGGTTTTAATACGGTCGTCGTGACCCGCTACAGTTTCGGCTTTGGCGTAGTTGACTTCCAGCAAGGGCAGTACGGCCATGGCTGCTGCGGTACCGCCGGTTAATTTGGCCAGCCGCTTCAAAAACTCGTCGCGGTTGAGGGGCTTGTGGGTGTACTCGTCGAAGAGATTGATGATGCGCTGGTCCATAGGATTGACTGGTCTGGTGACTTTCTGGATAAAGCTTTAGTCAGGTCAGTTCTAACCCAAACGCATAAGCTCAGTTTAACGAAGCTATGGCAAATTCGACCAACTAAATCACCCCGCTGCAATACCTTTGCGCCCGTATCGAATGAGCGAATTAATGATTGAGCGCATGTCTGGATGCTATGACAGGTATGTTGCAATAAATCCAGGCGTTCGCTCATTCGCTCACCGGGGCACCGGACCGTCACTAATTCGTTTATTAATAACATGGAATTCCGCATAGAAAAAGACACGATGGGGCCAGTGCAGGTGCCCGCCAACGTGTATTGGGGCGCGCAAACGCAGCGTTCGATTGACAACTTCCGCATCGCGCAGGACATCAACAAAATGCCCCGCGAGATCATCCGGGCGTTTGCCGTGCTGAAAAAAGCCGCTGCCCTCACCAACCTCGACGCGGGTGTGCTGCCAAAAGAAAAAAGCGACCTCATTGGCCGCGTTTGCGACGAGATCCTGGCCGGTGAACTCGCCGACCAGTTTCCATTGGTGGTGTGGCAAACCGGGTCAGGCACGCAGAGCAACATGAACATGAATGAGGTGGTGGCCTACCGGGCGCACGTGCTCAACGGCGGTTCGCTCACCGACGAGAAAAAGTTTCTGAACCCTAACGACGACGTCAATAAGTCGCAGTCCAGCAACGATACCTTTCCCACGGCCATGCACATTGCCGCCTACCAGATTCTGATGGAGGTGACGATTCCGGGT
The DNA here is from genome assembly GCF_017353185.1 of Fibrella rubiginis. Lineage (GTDB taxonomy): Bacteria > Bacteroidota > Bacteroidia > Cytophagales > Spirosomataceae > Fibrella > Fibrella rubiginis. The sequence goes on from NZ_JAFMYV010000009.1 coordinate 251,479, forward strand.
ATCGAAAAACTGCGTAACACGCTGGATGCCAAGGCTACAGCATTCATGCACGTGGTGAAAATTGGCCGTACCCACTTCATGGACGCTACACCGCTAACGGTAGGGCAGGAGTTTTCGGGCTACGTCTCGCAGCTTGACCATGGCCTCCGCGCCATCCGCAACACGCTGACTCACCTAAGCGAACTGGCCCTGGGCGGTACGGCGGTGGGTACTGGTATCAATACGCCCCCCGGTTATTCAGAAAATGTGGCGAAACACATTGCCAGCCTGACTGGGCTGCCCTTTGTTACTGCCGAAAATAAGTTTGAAGCCCTCGCCGCCCACGACGCCATTGTGGAAGCACACGGCGCGCTGAAAACGGTGGCGGCCAGCCTGATGAAGATCAGCAACGATGTGCGGATGCTGGCGAGCGGCCCCCGCGCGGGCATCGGCGAGTTGTTTATTCCTGACAATGAGCCGGGTAGTAGCATCATGCCGGGCAAAGTGAACCCCACGCAGTGCGAGGCTATGACGATGGTGGCCGCGCAGGTGATGGGCAACGATGTGGCGATCAACATCGGCGGCATGAACGGCCATTTCGAGTTGAACGTGTTCAAGCCGGTGATGATTTTCAACTTCCTGCACTCGGCCCGCCTCATCGGCGACGTCTGTGTGTCGTTCAACGACAAGTGCGCCGTGGGCATCGAACCCATCAAGGCCAACATCGACAAGCACGTGCAGAACTCGCTTATGCTGGTAACGGCGCTGAACACCAAGATCGGCTATTACAAAGCCGCCGAAATTGCTCAGACCGCCCACAAAAACGGCTCAACCCTGAAAGAAACCGCCGTCGCTCTTGGGTACGTTACGCCCGAGGAGTTCGACCAGTGGGTAGTGCCGGTGGAAATGGTAGGGAAGGTGTAAAAGGTAAATTATTTATATGTAATTTGCTGGTCAATCGGGTGGCATTTGCGTCACCCGATTTTTTATTTATTATAAACTCAACTATCAATATGCCTATCCCTGATTATCAAACGTTAATGTTACCTCTTCTGAAACACGTTTCTGATCAAAGAGAATATAAATTGAATGATGTGGTTGATGCACTAAGTGTTGAGTTTAATCTAACAGAAGAAGAAAAAAATGAATTGTTGCCAAGTGGACAGACTTTCTTGTTTGGAAGCCGGGTTGGTTGGGCTAGAACGTACTTGAAAAAGGCAGGATTACTTGAATCCCCAAAACGTGCAACGGTTGTAATTACAGAAAGAGGTTTAACAATTCTCGCTCAAAAACCTCTCAGGGTTGATGCTCGGTTATTGAGGTAATTTCCAGAATTTGTTGAGTTTCAAACGCCTAAAAAGGCCGATAACGGAATTATAGAAGCTGTTTCTTCTGAAGAAATTTCCACCCAGACTCCAGAGGAAACGCTCGAGAGCTCCTATCAGAGCATTCGTAAAACGCTGGCACAAGATTTACTGGCTAAAGTAGTATCTCTTTCGCCCGCTTTTTTTGAACGGCTAGTCGTCGAGTTACTCGTAAAAATGGGTTATGGTGGTTCAATAAAAGACGCCGGGAAAGCAATCGGTAAAAGTGGGGATGAAGGAATTGATGGAACAATAAAAGAAGACAAACTGGGCCTTGATATTATATACATTCAAGCCAAAAAGTGGGCGCCAGGCAATGTTGTAGGTCGTCCTGAATTACATAAATTCGTTGGGGCACTTGCGGGGCAGGGAGCAAAAAAAGGTGTGTTTATAACAACATCTAGTTTTACGAGAGAGGCTTCTGATTACGTACCTAGAAACGAAACCAAAATTGTTTTAATAGATGGTGAGCAACTAGCCCAATTAATGATCGACTATAGTCTGGGAGTTACTGTTCAGCAGGTCTATGAAATTAAACGAATGGATAATGATTATTTCGGAGACTGACATCCGTTCTCAATGCGCCCACTCACACCCGCACATAAATCCGTTTCCGGTCGAGCAGCCAGCCGACGCTCCAGCAGAAGAGCATGAACGTGAGGGCGAAAAGCAACGAACCCACCGCGCCGGGTGCCAGACTCTGGAAGAGGTGTACGCCGATCCAGTCGAGCAGGCTTTCGTGATTGCCCGCGGGGATCATGGCTAAGATGATTACCACTAGTTCAGAGAGGAGGTAGATGAACAGCGGATTCTTGCCGGGGACTACGAAAAACTGTGTCCAGTTGGCCCTGTTCCAGTTCCGGATCTCAATGACGTAGATCAGCGCGGCGAGTATGACCAAATCGAGGCCGGTGGTAAGCAGCACAAATGAACTGGTCCAGAGCTTTTTGTTGATCGGGAACACCATGTCCCAGCAAAGGGCGAGAAAGATCAGGCCAGCCCCAGCCAATAATAGCTTCGCGGTGCTCTCGTAATTCTTACCCACCCGCTGCACAAACTGCCCGGCATAGTAGCCAATGAGCACGTTCACAACGGCGGGGAGGGTACTCAGCAGGCCTTCGGGGTCGAAGGGAATGCCGTTGCCGGTGTAGAGGTGGGCGTCGCCGATGGTCCATTTGTCGAGCAGCAGAACGGCGTTTCCCTGCAGGCTGAACGGATCGGCGGGGTCGCCCCAACCCAACAGAATCAGCCAATATCCAACCAGAAACAGTACCGCCAGCAGGATAACCGTACGTTGCGAAAAGAAATAAACAAGTAACGAAGCCAGACCGTAGCACACGCCAATGCGCTGCAAGACGCCCCAAATGCGGGTTTCGCCTATCGGAAAACCGGCCATGTTGCCCGCTTCGTCGAGTCGGAAAAAGGGGAACCAGTACATCAGGTAGCCCAGCAGGAAAATAATGGCCGTACGCCGGATGATTTTTCCCATCACCGCTGAGGTAGGCAGCGACTGAAATTTGGCGTTGGCGAAGCTCATGGCATTCCCCACGGCAAAGAGAAACGACGGAAACACCAGATCGGTAGGCGTGAAGCCGTGCCATTGGGCATGAAGCAGGGGAGCAAACGGCGTGGCACCGGCACCGGGTGTGTTGACCACGATCATGAAACAAACGGTCAGCCCCCGGAACACGTCCAAAGACAAAAAACGATTAACAGTGGCTGGCATTCGTAGCAGGTTTAGCTGGCTAATATCGGTTGAGGCAAGTTCATATCAAGCCCTGTTGGTCACGCAAATTTTCGCCCTCCGTCGTTCGCCCCCGTTTCACGATCTACAATGGGCTGAGTGAGCTGCGCACCCAAAATCTGCGGATGCTTACCGCCCCCGAATGCTACGCCCAACTGCTGAGCGACTTCCTCAACATCTTTGGCCGGGTGCCCCTAAAATACATTGCATCACATCTGGGCATCTCGCCCGAAACCTTCAGCCGACTAAGGGCACGGCGAACTGTTTAACGGAGCAACGGGCTATCTCCTAAACAGCATCACGAAACCGATCGACAATCGCTTTGCCCGACTGCCAGATAAACGACGCGTCGGTGCCAACGGCAATGAACCGGGTGCCGCTGGCGATTTCGGCGGCAATGGCGTCGGGCTGGCGGGTGAATATACCCACTGGCACATGTCGGTTGGCGCAGCTTGTTTTCACGGTTTGAATCGCAGCCTGAACGTCGGGATGATGCACGTCGCCCAGGTGGTTAAGGCTACCCGACAGGTCGTAAGGGCCAATAAACACGCCGTCGATGCCCGGTACCGCCAGGATTTCGTTCAGGTTATGCACCGCGTCGATGTGTTCGACCTGGATAATAACAGCCACGGTATCGTTAGCATTGGCTACGTAATCGGCGAAGGTCAACCCGTACTCCTGCGCCCGGCCAATGCCCACGCTGCGGTTGCCCGTGGGCGGATAGTTGGCCCACTGTACCGCCTGCCGGGCCTCCTGGGCCGTACTGACCGCCGGGATAATGACCCCATCGGCACCCAGGTCTAGGGCCTGCTGAATGAGTACCGGGTTGTTTTCCGCCACGCGCACCAGTCCATTGCAATCGCCCCGGATGGCCTGCAGGTGTCGCTGCACATCGGCGGGGGCCAGTGTGCTGTGTTCCATGTCAATAAACAGCCAGTCGAACCCCGCCAATGACAACATCTCGCTTACCTCGGGCGCCGACAGCGATATGAGCGTACCCAGCAGCGGGCGAGCTTCGCGGAGTTTTTGGGTGAAGGGCGTTTGGGAAGGCATAGAGTGAAGTAAACAAGGGGCTCCGAATCGTCCCGTCAGGGACGTAACAGCGTAGCGTCGGAAGAAACGGTCAGATGGTTCCACCGACGCTGCGCTATGTTGCCCCTGACGTGGCCGCAGATTTTACGCCAGTTTGATGCTGCGTCCCGTTTCGGCTGCCTGGTAAATAGCCTGTAGCAGTCGTACGTCGCGCTTGCCTTCCTCGCCGGTGATGTGGTTGGGCAGTGCTTTTCCGGCCAGCAGGTCTTTGCAAACACCGTCCATGTGCGCGGCTTGATGGTTTACAGTGGGCATCTCAATAGGTCCTTTGCTGGTTCGGCCTTTCAGCGGACCATAGCCGAAGGCGGGCGAGAGTTCGAACCAGCCTTTTTCGCAGGATGCATACAGCCGCTCCACACCCGCCGTATAGCTGGAGGTGGAGTTGCTGACGGCCCCGCTCGGAAAGCGAAACTGCCAGAAAATGGTCTCTTCCACATCTTTAAATTTCTGCGGTTCGGTCTTGGGCGAAAACTGTGCTGTGACCGATACCGGCTCTTCGCCCGTGACGTAGCGTGCCCCCTGGATGGCGTAGATACCCACGTCCATGAGCGCACCGCCACCCGCCATGCTCTTTTTCATCCGCCACTGCGTAGGGTCGCCGATGCGGAAGGCGTCGCTGGCTTCCACAAACTTCACCGGGCCAAATACTTTTTGCTGGCCTAGTCGCATTACTTCCTGTGTAAACGGTTCGTAATGAAGCCGGTAGCCAACGGCCAGTTGCTTGTTGGCTTTTTTGCAGGCGTCGATCATGGCCTGACAATCTTTTTCGGTAATGGCCATCGGCTTTTCGCAGATCACGTGCTTTCCCGCCTGCGCCGCCCGGATCACGTATTCGGCGTGCATGGAATTGGGCAGCACCACATACACCACGTCGATGTCGGGATTGTCGATGATACGGTCGAAGGTTTTGTAATCGTAGACGTTGGCCTGCGGGATGTTATACTTTTGCATCCACTCGCTGGCTTTGGCCGAGGTGCCCGTCACGATGCCCGCGAGGCGGCAGTACTGCGTTTGTTGCAGGGCCGGGGCGAGTTGATTTTTGCTGTAGCTACCCAGGCCCACCAGCGCGATACCAATTTTTTTATCCTGCCCGGACTGGCTCGATATGGGTTGGCCGAGGGCGTCGTACACCGGAACGGTCAGGGTAGGCATGGTCAGGGCCGAAGCACCGATACCCGCCAGAAAATGGCGGCGCGAAAGAGAGGTCAACTGGGTCATAAATAAGCCGGGTGAGGTAAGGAGTGTACCAGAATTTACTGGAAGGTATAAGCTGTTTCGGTACGGTAATTACTATGCCTGTAGGACGAAGCCGGGGCTGTATCTTACCAGCCACTTAACCACCTTTCCCCATGCTCTATCAACTACCTCCCTACGTCAGTGTTGTGTTTGGGCTGACTACGTTGCTTTCTATCTGGCTTTTCTGGCGGGCGGCGCAGAGGTCAGGAACGGTACTGGCCGTGCTATTGGGCTGGTTGTTGCTCCAGGGAGCAGTGGGTCTATCGGGGTTTTATCTGAAAACAGACAGCCTGCCGCCACGCTTCCCCGCCCTGGTCATTCCACCGCTGTTGCTACTGATTGGTCTGTTGCTCACAAAAGCCGGGCGCGCCTTTATTGATTCGCTCAGCATCAGTTGGTTAACCCTGCTACACGTAGTCCGGATACCCGTAGAAGTGGTGCTATTCTGGCTCTTCGTGGGCAAAACCATTCCTGAATTGATGACCTTCGAGGGGCGAAATTTCGATATCCTGTCGGGCCTGACGGCACCGGTGATCTACTACGTCGGCTTCATACGGAAATCTCTGCCGAAGTCTGTTTTGCTGGTCTGGAACCTGCTCTGCCTGGGCCTGCTTATCAACATTGTATCCACGGCGGCTTTGTCCGTACCATCGCCTCTGCAGCAGTTGGCATTCGATCAGCCTAATATCGCCATTCTCTATTTCCCGTTTGTCTGGTTACCATCTGTTGTGGTGCCCATCGTGTTGCTGGCGCATGTGTCGGCCATCCGAAAGCTGATTAACTAGGCATACAATCAACTGAAAAGCCACCAGGCAACATCGGTCAGTTCGTTTTGTTGAAAACGCTGCCTGCCGTGTGCTCAAGCATTTAAACGACGGTCAACTCCTGCGTTGGCTTCTGCCGGGCACCTACCTTTCCCAGGTGCGTAAACGTGAACCCTTTGGTGTACTTCAGTCCGTAGCCAAGCATCCGGTCCATCGACGAGTGACCGAACAACACGATGCCCGCCAGGAGCCAGTAGTTGCTGGCTAAAAACAGCCCCACCACACCCACAACGATGGCCAGGGCCTTATGATGAATCAGGTTATACGTGACAGCGCCGATGTTGGCGTTGACAACATAACCGACCATACTTAAGTCGGGCAACAGGAGCAGAGCGGGGTAAACCCACCAGGCGAAAGGCAGTTTGGCAAACAGGATAATCGAGCCTACAAACTGGGCGGCTTCTTCAACTTTGATGAGCGTTTTCATACAGATCACTGCTTTGTTTTGATAACGCCACAAACCTATAGACGCGCTCAGGCTCAACTTCTTAACAAAAGATAATAAATCAGGAGGGGTGAATACGGCGGCGAATACGACTCAGCGAAACGGGCGTTACGCCCAGGTAGGAAGCTATATACTGCTGGGGAATGCGTTCCATAATCTTGCGTTTCGCCGGGGTACCGATAAACTTCAGGTACCGTTCTTCGGGGCTTAGTGTCAGCAATTCAGCCAGGCGAATATCTAAACCCATAAACAGGTACTCCGCCAGTTTGCGTCCGAAGAGTTGATAAGCCGGAAACTGCTGATACAGAGCCGTTAATACCTCATACCTAAAGCAAATGAGTTTGCAGTCTTCTAGGGCCTGAATGGACAAGGTACTGGGCTGGTTTGTCAGGCACCCTAAGTAGTCGCCAACCAGGTTGTTCTCGAAAAAAAAGTAGGTTGTCTTTTCGTTGCCATCTCTCTCGTAAAAAAGCCGACACGAGCCGCTCAGCAGAAAATTAATCTCGGTGGCGGTCTGCCCTTGCTGAATCAGAAAGCCCTTTTTCGGCATAGTCTTACTGGTCAGGTGCTTTTCCAGAGCCTGCCATTCAGGATCGGTTAAATCGACAAAGCGCGTTAGAAATTGACGGAATTGGTCCACCATGCCTAGCTTTCCAGTTCGAACATGGCTTCGATTTCCACCGAAATGTTGCCGGGTAAGGACCCCATCCCCACGGCAGACCGCACGCCGATGCCGTTTTCGGTACCCCAGATTTGGGCGAAGAGGTCGCTACAGCCGTTGATGACTTTGGGGTGTTCGCCAAACTCCGGCACGGCGTTGACCATGCCCAGGATTTTTACCACGCGTTTCACCCGGTTCAGGCTACCGAGCGCGGCGGTGAGCGTAGCCAGAATGGCGAGGCCCGTTTGTTTGGCGGCGGCATTGCCAAACGCCATGTCTACCTCGCTGCCCACGCGGCCCGTCATCAGGCTGTCGTCGGGCAGGTAGGGGCCGTGGCCCGACACGTAGATGAAGTTGCCCACGATAAGGCAGGGTTTATAAACGCCCTTGGGCGTAGGGGCGGGGGGCAACTGAAGATTCAGCGCGGCGAAATTGTCGTCGGGAGTAGTCATGTTGCAAGATAGGATACAGACCGAATGAGCGCGATAGCAGGCACGTGTATCTTTGGCAACTTGTCTGCTTGTCTATGTCTATCCTCCACCAACCCGATCCCGCGCCCATTACCCGGCAACTGCGGGCTATGTTTGGGTCACGCCTGCTGCTGGCGGCCGTGCACCACCTGAACGTATTTGACCTGCTGAGTGCCGGGCCGCTCTCGTTGACCGACCTCAGCCAGCAGCTCCGCCTGGCCGAACGGCCGGCGATGGTGCTTTTTCCGGCACTTTGTGCCATGCAACTGCTCCGCTACGACAAACAAAATCGGCTGACCATCAGCGAGTTGGGTCATTATCTGGTTCAGGATCAGACACCAAACCTGACGGGCTACACCGGCCTGGAAAAAGACGACCCAGGTGTGGTTGACATGGTCCAGCGACTGCTACACGACGGACCGCTGGAGTCGCCGCAGGGTATCTCCTTCGTGAAAGAAGGCGATGGCCCTTCGCCAATGGACGATCCTGAATCGGCCCGAATGTTTACCCTGGGTCTGGCCGGACGCGCCCGGTTATTGGCGCCTATTGTTGCTGCCAACCTGCCAAAGCACAATGGCCACCTGCTCGACGTGGCCGGCGGTACAGGCTATTATACGTACGAATGGCTGCTCGTAAACCCCGCTGCCACGGCCACCCTGCTGGACCGCCCCGCCGTGCTGACCGTTGCCGCCGAACTGCTCGACGGGTTTGCCCGTAGTGGCCGGCCGGGGGCTGATACGGTACCGAACCGGGTGACATTGCTGCCCGGTGATATGCTGACTGACGACCTGCCCCAAACGGACCTGCTATTGGCGGGTAGTCTGTTTCACGACTGGCCTACGGCTACCTGTCGGCAACTGGCCCGTCGCTTTGCTGCTGCCCTGCGTCCCAGTGGCGAAATCTGGGTGCATGACAGCTTCCTGAACGATACGCTGGATGGCCCACTGGCTACCACCGACTACTCGGCCCAGCTTTTCTGCGTCACCAAAGGCCGGTGCTACAGCCGCGCCGAACATCACCGCTGGTTTACCGACGCTGGGTTAACGCCCATGCAGGCTGCCATCCCGACCCAACTGGATTATGGGTTGATCCACGCCCGTAAACTGTAAACCTTGCTGAATGACAATGGCTGATGCATGTGTGGCTTCGCGCCGTAGCCACTATCAATCACTGGTATCTGTAGCACGCTTGTTAAACCGGTATGTTAACCAAAACCGTTGGTGCGCTATTCGGGTTAATGCTACTATGAACAACCAAATCGTTTACCCTCATTTTCGCCAACTATACACACTGATGCTGGCGAGCCTGGTTGCGCTGGCTGGTGCCTGCACAACCAGCCGTACAGGCACGGCCAATGGTCAGACGATGCGGTTAAGTGTGGGCGACATCAGGGAAGTGTCCATGACCACCCGCGCCGATACGACCTGGCAACTTACCGCCACTTCCGATAATCAGGAGGTCGTTGATGTGTCGCGCAAAACCACCGGTGCTGGGATGGTCTCAGGAGCAACAGGCTCAGCTGCTTTCCTGATCAAGGGCGTCACAGCGGGCACCGCTAAGGTGGTTTTTACCGAAAAACAGCCCGGAACTGACGGCAGCGGACGGGTGAAAAAAACCTATGTCGTCACCGTCACCAGCAAGTGATCGGTCAACTTACACCAAACATCTAAGACTGAGATAGACCTTATCGGTTTGATCGCCAGATCACCGACTCGTCGATATCGGCCAGCGTGGCCCGGCCCGTTAGAGCCATGGCAAGTTCCAGTTCGTCGCGCAGGATGTCCAGTACTTTTGTGACGCCCGCTGCCCCGCCATAGGCCAGCCCAAAGCAGATGGGCTTGCCCACAAGCACCGCACTGGCCCCCAGCGCGATAGCCTTCAGCACATCGGTACCCCGCCGGATGCCGCCATCCAGCAGTATCGGGATCCGCCCGGCCACCCGTTCGGTAATACGGGGCAGAGCGTCTATCGTGGCGGGCACGGTGTCGAGGTTGCGGCCACTGTGGTTGGAAACAATAATGCCCGCCACCCCCGCCTGAACGGCCAGTTCGGCATCGTCGGGGTTCAGGATGCCTTTAAGCAAAATGGGTACGTTGGCAACCGATTTAAGCCACGCAACGTCATGCCAGGTTAGTGATGTCGACGGGGCCATGGCGTTGGGCATAAGCGGGGTCGTGATCCCGTCGGGCAAGGCGAAACCAACCCGCTGCTGCCGGTTGCGGGCGCCCAGTACGGGGGTATCCACAGTAACGCACAGGGCACGGCACCCCTGTGCTTCAGCGTGTTGGATCAGGTCTCTGGTATAGGCCCGGTCGTTGCTCATATACAATTGAAACCAGAGGGGCCCGCTGGCTACGCGGGCAATATCGTCGAGTGGCGTGGTTGTAAACGAGCTGATTACGTATGTGGCCGAGGCCGCCCCGGCTCCCCGCGCCGTGGCCAGTTCGCCGTCGGGGTGCATGATTTTGTGGAAAGCCGTTGGGGCAATGAGGATGGGATAGGGGAGTTCCTGCCCAAACAGCGAGAGGCGGGTGTCTAACTGACTCACATCGACCAGCACCCTGGGATTGAGCCTGATGGCATCAAACGCCTGCCTGTTCCAGCGCACCGTAAACTCGTCGGCCGCACCGCTCGCCACATATTCATAAGCCATGGTGGTCATACGCGCTGCCGCCAGTGGCTCCAGATCGAACAGGTTGACAAGGGTCGACAGATCGGGCGGGGCCTGCTGGTGGGAGTTCATGGCGCAAAAGAGGCTACGGTTTTGTCGTCTTCGGTACGGCCTCCATCAACAGGGAATAGGCACGGTTCAGCGCTTTGGCACCGGCCTGTGCGCCCTTATAATGCCCCAGCCGGACGATGACCAGGTCGTGCGAGGGGATGATGGTAACAGACTGGCCGCCGGCACCCTGCATCATGTAGGCTTCTTTCGGAATGGGCAGGGCACCATCGCCGTTAATCCAGAACAGTCCACCGTAGATCGGTCGTCCGTCGGCTACCCAGGGTTCGGCGAGGGTGCTCACGAAGGTGGTAAAGCCCTGGGGCAACAGGCGTTCGCCGTTCCAGACGCCATCCTGTAGGTACAGGTTACCCAGCCGTGCCCAGTCCCGACCCGACGCAAACTCGTAGCCCTGGGTCAGAAAATTACCCGATGGGTCTGTCTCCATAATCATCGTGCGCACCCCGATTTTGTCGAACAGCGCCCGTTGCGGAAACGTATGGTACACCTCACCCAGCTTGTCAATGCCCAGCCGATTGAGGTAGTTGATGAGCACGGGGTCTGAGTTGCGGTAGCGGCCAACGGTATTTGGTGGGCGCTGCTGTGGCAGGCTGGCGGCGTAGGTAAACGAGTTGCCCGCGTCAGTGTAGAGGTAGAGGTGGTCGGGGTATCCCTGGGTGGGGTCGAAGTCGGGGTCCTGCGGGGCGCGGCAGTACAACCCGCTGGCCATGTGCATAATGTCCATGATCCGAATGCTGGCCCGTGGGTCGTTTTTGCCCTGCCACTCCGGAATCGGCGCGGGCTGGTCGAGTTTGTAGACGCCCCGCTTCATGAGGATGCCCAGGATGGTGGCCGACAGGCTTTTGCCCATCGACCAGCTTTCGAGCGGGGTGTCTTTGGTGATGTTTTCGCCGTAGCGTTCGGCAATAATCCGGCCTTTGTAGGTGACCACAAAGGCTGCGGTCTGCGCCTCGGCAGGGTCGAATGCGGCACCGACCGCCTGGTTTACTTTAGCCATGTCTACCCCGGCGGGCGGGGGCGTAGTGGGCAGCACGTCGCCCATGGGCCAGGGCGTGGTGGCGGCATCGGGCAGGTGGCGGAATACGGGTATCGGTTTGTAATTCAACGTGTTATGTCCTTCGGGTAGGGTAACGCAGCCCTGGTCGCCCACGTAGATGGCCGTGCGGGTAACGCCGTTGGGTAGGGTAATAGACACCGTCTTCTTGTCGTAGTCGATTACGGGTTTGCCTACCTTGGCCCGCTCGGCATAGGGACTGGTAAAGTACCCGACGTTCTCGGCGGCAAAGTCCGGTTTCAGCCCCGTGATGAATACCGCCGAGCACATGATCTTGGCATAGCCCGACGTGTGGTGCGAGAGCGCATCGCCAGGTGGGGCCTTGTACGGGTTCTTCAGGTCGAATTGAGTAGCGCGGGCAATGAGTCGGCTGCGGGCATCCTGCGCCTGGGCGTTGGGCGTTGTTAGCAGGAGTAGCGAAGCAAACGCTAAGCTGGCTAATGATTTCATGGTGAACGGGTAGCTCATGCGTGCTGCGTAGTTGATTGGTAGGTCAATAATAAACCCGCGACTATCTTTCGGCAAACCCGAAGTCGTGATTACTCTGCATCGATAGCCAGCAGCGTGTGTAGCAGCACATTGGCGCCATTGCCGATGTCAACGCCTTTCGAAAATTCTTTGGGAGAATGACTGATGCCCCCCACGCTGGGAATGAAAATCATGCCCACGGGTGCGATCTGCGCCATTTCCTGCGCATCATGCCCCGCCCCGCTCTGCATGTAGCGGTACGAAAGTCCCATCGCTTTGGCTGCCCTGATGATTTTGTCCTGAATCGGTTTGGCCGTGAGGGCGGGTGTTACTCCTATAGACGACTGCACGAAGGTGATGTTCGTTTCAGACGTTTTGGCAATTTCCCGGGCTTTTGCTTCTACTTCGTGAAACAGCATCCAGATTTTGTCATGCGACAAGTCCCGGATTTCGACGCCCAGCACCACCTTACCCGGAATGACGTTATACGCCCCCGGCTCAGCCGCAATTTTGCCGATGGTACCCACCTGCCGACCTTCATGGCTGGTAATCACCTCATTGAGCGCCACAATCAGTTTAGCCGCTGCCAGCAGGGCATCGCGGCGGGCGTTCATGGGTGTGGTGCCCGCATGGTTGGCGGCACCGTCAATGGTGGCATCCCAGTGTTCAATCCCAACAATGCCCTCGACCACGCCAATCTGCAGATTTTCGGTCATCAGAATGCCGCCCTGCTCAATGTGCAGTTCAATGAAAGCGGCCACGTCGCCCTTCTTGCGCACCACCCTGCTCAGGCTGTCCGGGTTGCCGCCAATGGCCCGGATGCCGTCGGCAATCGTCAGGCCACTTTGGGTAACCGATTTCAAGGCGGCAGGGGTGATTTTGCCAATGAGCGCACCACTACCAACGGTACCGCCTTCTTCGTTGGCAAAAATGATCAGCTCTAACGGGTGTTTGGTAACGAGCTTATTTTCATTGAGGGTCTCTATGAGTTCAAGCCCGCTGATGGAGCCGAGCGGGCCATCATAGTTGCCACCGTTAGGTACAGAATCGATATGCGAACCAAAAGCGATGGGTTTCAGCGCCGGATTCTGGCCGTTTCGTCGGCCAATAATATTGCCCGCAAAGTCGATGGTAACGTTGAGTCCGGCTTTTTTCATCAGCCCGATTATGTAGGCCCGGCCCTCCTGATCGGCTTTGCTGTAGGCCACCCGCCCTATGCCTCCGTTGGGTAGTTCGCCAAATTTCGACAGTTCCAGCAGCCGGGTCTGAATTCGTTGCCGGTTGATGCTCAGGTTGTTCGGTTGTGCCTGGGCAGTCGCTACCAGCAAGGCCAGTAACAGATACGTAATGAGTGTGTTTTTCATAAACTATTGAAATGAGCTAGTGCGACTGTTGCCGTTACTCATCTTTCGCAACGCTCCGGTAATATTGCTGCAATGTAGTTAGTTGAGAATAACCGCCAAGAGGCACCTTTTTGGCCGATACATCTATTTCTTTCCACGGCAACGTCGTGGTTGGTTTAAGACCAAATAGCGTCTGATAGAGGTAATTTACCTGAACAGGTAGTATTCTGTTTGGCAGGCTGCTATCAAATTCGCCGACATACCCAATAATTGACGAAAGTGGCACTTTCCAGTTTATATTCTTAGCCGTCAATCTGACAAACTGATCCAATTTATGGACCAATAGTGGCTGTTGCAGATAAGTGTATAGTTATCAGCCGGTTACCTCATTTGTTCCATTGGTTTGCTGGTTAATTTGCAAAAAAAGCCCCGTCGGCATAACCGACGGGGCTTTTCAAAAACAGGCGGTAGTTTATCAGGCCGTGTACTCGTACTGATTCAGCCCCAGCACCTGGCTGGTATGCTCACGCATTTGCTGCGTCAGTGCGGCATCTTTCGCCAGCGACTGCCCGAAGCTGGGAATCATGACGCGGAATTTGGCCTGCCAGTCAGCTGACTGCATCTGCTCCGGGAAGCATTTGTTGAGCAGGTCGATCATGATGGAAACGGCGGTAGAAGCGCCCGGCGAAGCACCCAGCAGGGCCGCAATGCTACCATCGGCAGCGCTGACCACTTCGGTGCCAAATTCGAGCACACCACCTTCTTCGTCATCTTTCTTGATCACCTGCACCCGCTGCCCGGCAATCTCCAGTTCCCAGTCGTTGAGCTGGGCTTCAGGGAAGTACTCGCGCAGGGCCGCCAGCTTATCTTCCGGCGACTGCATCACTTGCTGAATGAGGTATTTGGTTAGGGCCAGGTTATGCATTCCGGCCATGAGCATAGGCGCCAGGTTGCTCATCTGGATCGACTTGGGCAGATCGGAATACGAGCCGTTTTTGAGGAACTTCGTCGAAAAACCGGCGTAGGGGCCAAACAGCAGTTCGCGCCTGCCGTCGATCATGCGGGTGTCGAGGTGGGGTACCGACATGGGTGGTGCCCCCACCGAGGCTTTGCCGTATACCTTGGCCTGATGCCGTTCGATGATGTCGCGGTTGGTGCAGCGCAGCCACTGCCCGCTCACGGGGAATCCGCCATAGCCCCGGCTTTCGGGAATGGCCGATTTCTCCAGCAGCCGCAACGACCCACCCCCTGCGCCGATGAACACAAACTTGGCGTGCACGTCATAGACGCTGTTGGTGGTCACGTTTTCGACTTGAATTTTCCACCCGCCCAGCGTTTTCGACCGCCAGATTTCGTGCACGTCGTGGGCAAAGTGCATCGTCACGCCGGGCATCTCCTCCAGCCGCCGGAACATGGCACGGGTGAGTGCGCCGAAGTTGACGTCGGTGCCCAGGTCCATGCGGGTGGCCGCCACGGGCTGCGAAGGGTCGCGGCCATCCATTACCAGGGGAGTCCACTCGGCAATTTTGGCCGGGTCTTCCGTATACTGCATGCCCCGAAACAGGTGCGACTGTTGCAGCGCCTCGTAGCGTTTGCGGAGGTAGGTTACGTTGTCGTCGCCCCAGACAAAGCTCATGTGCGGAATGGGCCGGATGAAGTTGGGGGCGTCTTTCAGGAAGCCCTGCTCCACCAAATGCGCCCAAAACTGTTTCGACTGCTCGAACGATTCCGCGATTTTCACGGCTTTCGAGGTCTCGATTACCCCGTCCGATTCACGTTCGGGTGTGTAGTTGAGTTCGCAGAAGGCCGAGTGGCCGGTGCCGGCATTGTTCCAGGCATCGGAGCTTTCGGCAGCGGCCTGATCGAGCCGCTCAAATATCTGAATAGTAATATCAGGATTAAGCTCTTTGAGCATTACCCCCAGGGTAGCACTCATGATGCCCGCACCAATTAAAATGACGTCGGATGATTGAACCGGCGCGTCTTTGCGTTTTGCCATGCTAGTAATTTGGAAGGTCACAACCCCTCCTCCGTAAAGACCAAAAACAGAGGGTTGTTGTTCCCGGAATAGCCGTAAATCCCTCCATATAGACGGGCCTGGAATCATGCCAATATTGATTTGGATGATTTGGAGAGGCATTCGTGCGTGAGAGTGGCTGCGCTGGCTATTACAAGTCCAACTGGCTCAGTCGTAACTGGCTTATTCAGCCTGGAAAACAGGAGACTGGCACCCCGCCATGCTCGAAACCGCCATGAACATCGCCCGGAAATGGCGGAATAGATTTTGACTGAAGTGCTGAACGCTGAGTGCTTCGCTTAACTTACGCCTTTCGCCCGCGGAACGGCTGTTTCAACTCCTTGATTTCGAAATCAAACGAGAGGTCATTCATACACCGAAAATGACCACGGGGACATTTAGCGTAGCCTATTTTTGAGCAGGGGCGACAGCTTAAGTTGTTGTTCTCCAGGGCGATATAAGGCGTTTGGTAGGGGTACATGCCAAACAGAGGCGTCGTGTTGCCCCAGATCGAATACACCGGTTTGTGTAGCGCCGCCGCAATGTGCATCAGGCCCGTATCGTGGCTGAATACCACCCGTGCGCCCTGTATCAGTGATGCCGACTGGTTAAGGTTATACCGTCCGCAGGCATTGTAGATCATGGCCGAACCCACGGCGGCTTCAATGGCCGCACCTGCTGCCTGATCTTCCTTGCCACCCAGTAAGACAATGGGGTAATTGATCTTGGCGCACAACTCGATCATCCGCGCAACGGGCAGTTTTTTGGTGGCGTGCTGCCCGCCAATGGCGTAGGCCACGTAGCCCGACTGGTGGGTCTGTGGCAGCCAGTCAGGTTCAATCTGGTCTTTGTAGGGAATGACATAATCCAGCCCGTGTTCGTCGTTTTTTACGCCAAATGAGGCCACCGTAGCCAGGTAGCGGTCTACGATGTGAACGTTAGGCAAGGCGTTGATTTTCAGTTGCACCAGCAGCCATTTTTGCCAGTTCAGCTTATCGAACGCGTAGGCTTTCACCCCCAGTTGCAGCTTGATCAGCCGGGTACGGAGGTTGTTATGCAGGTCAATGATATAGTCGAACTGCTCAGCGCGAAGCTGCTGGACCAACTCACGCAGCGAGCCATCGAGGTAATGGCACCGGTCGATGTGCGGGTTGTTTTCGATCAGGGTGGCAAAGGCGCGTTTGGTGGCAAAATGCACGTCAGCACCAGGCACCTGCTGTTTCAGGCAACGCACTACCGGCGTGGTGAGCACAATGTCGCCGATAGACGAAAACCGCAGGATGAGAAACTTTGCCATGGGGCAAAACTACGCGAAGTAGCTGGATGCTGGACGTTGGCTACTGGATATTGGACGTCGAATGTTAGCCAAGGAATGTCCAGCATCCGATATCCAGCATCCAACGTCCAGTATCCTAAAAAGTCCACCAGCGGGGTTTAATGCGGGTTCGGTAGTCGCTTTCTACGCAGGCGGCGCAGGGTGGGGGCGGGGTGGCGGGGTCGGGTATGGGCAACACTTTGCTGTTGGGTGCTCCCTGCCCCCGCGTCCGATCTACGACATAGGGTAATTTTTGGGCCCCCGCCGCGCTGAAGAAGCCAAATACCTGTTCGTTGGGATCAGTCAGTGACCGCATATTACCCCGCACCGAGGCCGGGGCGGCGTCGAAAATGCCGCCGTTGTTGCTGGTCAGGTTGCCAATTGTTTTATAATAGATGTAGGCCGCTCTGGAGATGGCAAGCTGCTCTATTTCAACATAATAGCGTTCATACGTTTCAAACGGTGCCCGCAGAATAAACTGGCGGCTGATGGCATTGCCGTTGATGGCCTCGTCGGAGGTGGCATTGAGGCAGGCGGGACCAGTGCAGGTGCGCACATCCCAGCACTGCTGGCAACAATAGTAGCCGTACTCAAGGGTGTTGCCCCGCACCTGTACCGACCGGGTGTTGCAGAAAATGACGGGGTCGAAATTGGTCCACTTCCAGCGGTAGTAGTCGCCGGGGGAGGCGGGGTCTTTGGTGTCGAGGTAAATATTGAAGCCTTTGTCGAAGGTCAGCGTACCGGGAATGGGCTTTTGGGTGTATTCGTCATAGACTTTAAGCACAGGTGGCGCCGGCTTGATCGTCTCAACCCCCGACTCGTATTTCCGGCCGTCGGCCAGCGTGATGTTGAGCTTATATTTCTGCCCCGTTACACCCGAAAAAGAGGCTGGCGTACGGTAAAGTCCGGGGCTCACCTCCAGAAAATCCTGCCGTTTGCCGGTGCTGTCGGTCACGTAAACGGTGGCTTTGTCGGCCCTGAAATTCACCGAGGCGTTGGTATAGTCGGCGGTATACGTGAGGCTTACCTGATGTGGGCCCAGTTGGTTAGTGATGTAGCCGTCGACAATGAGAATCTTGGTCGCCAGCGATTTTGTTTCGGGCTGATAGGGCGTTACGCAGGCAAGCAGGGCAACGTAAAGAAACAGCGGTACCAGAAACCGACGCAGAATAAGTCGGCTGGTTGGCAGGTATCGAAAGAAAACGGTATATGAATGAAGCATGAGTGTCGGAAGAAAATAAAGCGGGTGGTGCTGAACACTAAAACCGCACGTTGTAGGTCAGCGACGGGAAAGCCGTGCCGAAAATGGATAGCTTGAACGCGTCTTCGAACTGACGCGGATCGTAGCGGTAGAAGACCGAGTAGGCATTCTTGTGAGCGTAGACGTTGTAAATCGCGAAGTTCCAGCTCTGTTGCACCTTCCGTTTTTTGGCAGGGTCCTGCTCAAACAGCATTGAGAAATCGAGGCGGTGGTAGTCGGGAATGCGCTCCTGATTACGGTTTACGTAGATCGGCACAATCACGTTGTTGATGCGGGCGCGGCCATAAGGCTGGGTAATGGGCCGCCCGGTGCTGTAGGTGAAATTGAACGACAGGCTAAACCGCAGGCTGGGGCGGTAGGTGGCCGTGGCGTTGAGCGTATGCGGCTTGTCGAAGTTGGCGGGGTAGGCCCGTCCGTTGTTCACCTGCTCATCGGGGAAGCGGCTGTTCATGGTCAGAAACGTGCGGGCAAACGTGTAGCTCACCCAGCCCGTCCAGGCGCCTTTGTTCTTGCGCACCAGCATTTCCAGTCCATAGGCCTGCCCTGAACCCTGCAACAGGTCTGTTTCAGGGGCGGGGTTGCGTTGCAGATTGGCCCCGTCGCGGTAGTCAATGGCGTTGGTCAGCGTTTTGTAGTACACCTCCGCCGAGGCCTCATACTCGTTTTGCTTGCCGTTCATGAAGTACCCCACCGACAGCTGATCGGCAATTTGGGGCTTGATGTTGGGGTTGCTTAGCAGCCAGCGCGACGTAGGCAGGGCCGCTGTTGTGTTTGATACTAAGTGGATATACTGCCGCAGCCGGTTATACCCAATCTTGATCGACCGTCCTTCGCTCAGGTTCATGCGCAGGGCCAGCCGGGGTTCCAGGCCACCGTAGGTATGGTAGATCGTTCCGGCGGTGTAGGGCGTGAGCGAAATGGCCGTGCCAGGCAGCCGGGGTAGTTCGCTGCTGTAGGTGCGTAGGGTGGTGGGGCCGTCATTGAGAAACAGCGAGTAGCGCAGCCCGGCCAGCAGGGCCGTAGACTCCGACACTTTCCACTCGTCCTGCACGTAGGCGGCCAGTTCATAGGCCCGTTCGGTAGGCAGCGTATAGGGTAGTGCGTTGGAATAACGACCGGGCGTAAGGGTATTGGGTTGCACGAAGTAATCGATGGCGCTCAGCCCTACCTGCGCCGCGTGCCGGTCGTTGACGGTGATGGTCAGGTCGCTTTTGACCTGTTTGTGATGTACCTCGGCTACCAGGCTGAACTGATTGGCTGAGTCGGGTGCCGAAATTTCGCTGCGGTACTGACTCCAGATGGCCGACGTGTTCAGGTTCATCCGGGGGTTGACAAAGTAATTCCAGCGCAAGGTACCCGCCACGCTCTGGTAATCGAACTGGGTAGACGAGGCGTTCAATTCCACGCCCGACAGTGAGTCGGCAGGGAGGCGGAACACGTCGCGGCCAAAATAACCGGTGCCGGTAAGCGTATGTTTTTCAGACGGTTGCCACTTCAGCTTGGTGGTCAGGTCGTAGAAATTAGCGCGGGTGCCGTTGAGGCTGGCCGGCCCCAGCTTAAACAAAAAATCATTGACCGACACCCGCGTGGCCGCCAGCATGGTCAGTTTTTTCTTAACAATCGGCCCTTCCACCCCCGCCCGGCTCGACACAATACCGATGCCCCCGTAGGCTGACCACTTTTCGGTCTCCGGCTCCTTTACTTTGATGTCCAGCACCGACGAGGCCCGCCCGCCGAAGGCCGGCGCAATACCGCCCCGGTGCAGGGTCACGTCGCGCACCACGTCGGGGTTGAAGACCGAGAAAAAACCCAGCAGGTGGCTGGTGTTGAACAGCGGCGCATCGTCGAGCAGCACCAGGTTCTGGTCAATGGAGCCGCCCCGTACGTTGAAACCCGTGGCCCCTTCGCCCACCGTCGATACGCCGGGCAGCAGCAGCAGGCTCCGCACCACGTCTACCTCGCCCATGAACGCCGGCATGCGCCGTATATTCTTGATGTTCAGCTGCGTAACGCCCAGTTCTACTTTGCGTACGTTCTTGTCGGGGGCTTCGGTCTGCACCACCACCTCGTCCAGATACTGCGTGTCTTCCACCAGATCAATGTTGATCAACGTGAGCTTATTCACGTTGACGGTCATGGTCTGAGAAATGAAGCCCACGTGCGAAATGCGGACGGGATAGCTGCCTTCTTCGATGGGAATGACAAAGAAGCCGTCTTTGCCCGTGGTGGTGCCAACACGTGTACTTTGGATGAAAATCGTAGCCCCCGCTATGGGAGTCCGGCTACCGGCCTGTCGGATATATCCGGTGAGTGATTGTACTACTTTTTTAGACTGACCCCGTAAATGGCCAGCCGCCAGACAGAGCAAAACGCATACGTAAAGGTATCGAATCATGAAAGGTGGTTCAGGCAGGTGTATCAAACAGCAAGGTAAATTTCTTTTTCCGTTTTGCCGACACAAAACTGTGCAGGATATTGACATCCACCTATTTGCCACCCTGGCGCGCTTGATACAGATGCGTGCCGTATTATCAATTTAATTGATGAACTAACGGGCTATTGCGCTTTTTCGCCCAGCTTTTCGTCGAAGAGTCGGCTGACTGATTCTGTTACCTACTACTTAACTTTACTCAACCATGCTGCGTATTTCCGTTTTCCTCGCCTACCTGCTGGTAGGCTTGTTTTTCACTAGCTGCGATCACGTTGACCGGCCGCTGCCTGCCCTCCAGGTAAGCACACTGACATCCGGCCTGGTGTTGCCCATCGGTGTAGAAACTGACCCCAGCGGACGGCTATGGGTGACCGAATCAGGCACCGGCAAAAACGACGCCCGGCTGATGATGATCACCCCCGCCGACGGTAAGGCTTATCCCATCGTTACCGGCTTTGCCTCGAAAACGATTGTGGGTGGCGAAATACAGGGGCTGGACCACCTGCTCTACGCCGACGGCATACTCTATGTGCTGGGCACGGGCTTTCTCTATAAGGTCGATATCCGAAACGTGCAGCCCGGCCAGGCTCCGGTAGATGCCTCTACGATACCCAGGGAAGACATTGCGTCGTTTGTGCTGGCCTACAATTTTACCAACAACGCCCACGACTCACACCCCTACAACATGACCATCGGCCCCGATGGGCTGTTGTACATCTCCGACGCCGGTGCCAACGCTATCCTGCGCCGGTTGAAAAACGGGATGTTAAACGTAGTGGCCGAAATCCCCGGCATTGCCAACCCCACACCCATAGGACCACCCCAAATTCAGAGCGTGCCCACCAGTATCTTGTACGACGGCCAGAAATACCTGGTCAGCACGTTGCTCGGCTTTCCCTTTCCGGCCGGCAGAGCCATCGTGTATCAGGTAGACCAGGGTGGCGGGGTATCGGTTTTTCAGCAGGGCTTTAACAGCCTCGTTGGCGTAAAACTCGACGCCAACAACAAGCCACTGGTGCTGGAATATGGCCTGTTCGGGCAGCAGGGCTGGGTACCCAATACGGGCCGTATCCTACGGGCAACGGGCACCACCAGCACCGTGCTGCTGGACAAACTAGACCGCCCCACCGACCTGAAGCGAGTCAATGCCAACACCTACTACCTCACCAGCCTCGGCGAAGGGTCAGTGAAGAAGGTTACGTTTTGAGTTTAATGTTCAATGTCTTTTGAGTTTAATGTTCAATGTCTAAGGTCTAAAGTTGCTTCGCGCACTACAATTAAAGCGCGAAGCAACTTTAGACCTTAGACATTGAACATTAAACTCAAAAGACATTGAACATTAAACTCCCTTTTACAACGCCCCCCGCACCAGCCACTTGGCAAGTCGGTATACACCGTAGGCGAAGAAGGGCGCGGCGACTACGTCGGCGGTGTAGTGAATGCGGAGAAGCAGCACACCCACGCCTACCACGGCCGTGCCGAAGAACACCAGCCACCGGTCGCGGGGGCGGGTGAGGCAGAACGCCATCAGACAAATACTGGCCGTATGGCCCGAAAAGAACAGGTCTTTGGTGATGAAAGTGGCCCCGTAGAAATAGTTGCTCAGCGGATCGCGGAGTTCGATCAGGCCATTGGGCGGGTCGAGGGGCGTAAGGCCGATGCTGATGATGCGGGTAATAAACAGTAGAGCGTATCCCCAGATAAAGCGCAGGTAGATGGCCGGGCTTCGCTGCACGCGGTAAATAAGCAGCAGCGCCGCGCTCCAGAGGCTGATGAAAACGGCCAGCGATGCATCATAAACGGGTAATGAATACAGCACAACGTCGTTGAGTTGTAGCCCATCGCGGGCTTCAATGCGAGCCAGGTAGGCAGGCCAGACAGACAGCAGTGCAAGAACCAGCAACAGGCCACCAATGGCCATCCGGCGAAAACGGGGCCGTTTCCAGGCCGCCCGCCAGCTAACCGACTCGGTGTCGGCAATCAACGTATCATCTACCATTTTTATACCAAAAAGGTCGCAAAGATACGGGGCCAAAAGGCGGAAAAGCCAACCCCATGCTAGGATAAGCAGGAGATTGGCTTTTCTGTTTCGTAACCTACAAAGGGCTTATGCCCCAACGAACTACCGGCGTTTTTTGGTCCTCAGTTGCTTCTGAAGCGCCGTAATCTGCTTCTGTTGCGCGATCAGGTGCAGGGTCAGTTCTTCGTTTTTCTGCACCAGCGTGGTTAGTAATGTCGTCAGCTCTACACCGGTCGAGGCCATGTCAGCAGCGGTAGGAATACCCGGCAAATGGCCGTGCTGCCGGATGTACTGTTCTACCTCCGCCAGTGGTTGCAGGCTGTATTTTTTCTCGAAAACATAGTCGGCCCATGCCTTAGCTGACGCCGCACGGACCACCAACTGACTGCTGGTGAGTTTATTAGCCAACACCACGTCGCCTTTATCCGACACCGTCAGAAACTTCTCGGCAACCTGTGTCTGCGGTGCTGAACTGGCCGTGAGGTGGGTAAAGCGCAGACCGCTTTGGTTCTCGTTACGGGCGGTAAGCTCCAGGAGGCTATTGGGTGCCGAGTTACCGATGCCTACGTTGGCGCCGTTACCCAGAATCAGCGCATTGCTGCTCATCACGCGGGCGTTGGCTCCGATAGCGGTGGCATTGCTCAACCCTTTGCCGCTGCCAGCGTTGAAACCCAGGTAGGTGTTGTTGTTGCCGTCGCCCTCAACGGCTCCGGCACCCACGCCAATGGCGCTGTTGCCCCGGCCATTGCGCAGGCTTTGCCCGGCGTTGAAGCCCATAAACACGTTGTCGCTGCCGTCGATATTATTCTTGCCCGATTCAAAACCGACGAACGTATTGTTGGAACCCGTGGTGTTGGGAAAACCGGCTTTCAGGCCCAGAAACGTATTGCGGGCCCCCGACGTGTTGCCCTGCCCCGACCCACTACCCAGGAAGGTATTGGCCGACGAACCGTTGGCCAGCGTGGTGCTTTGCCCCACAAATAGCTCGTTTGTGCCATTGTCTGAGCTAATAGCCACGGGGGTATTGTCGGGCACCACAATCTGACTTTGTGCCAACGCCAGCGAGGCGGGCAGAATGCTGAGGGTAAGGAGCGTAGCAGTGAATTTCATGGAGAGAAAAGTAGGATGGATGACTGAACGCAAGCTACATTAAAATAATAATAGTTGCCAAACAGGGATACATGCTTTACGGAGCGTGTAGTCTGCACTGAATCAGACCGTAGCATCAGGATTTCGCTAAATACGGCCACACCTGAAACAAAATTACATGTACCTACATTTAATTAGGTGAGTTCATTTGAATCAATCAACTCAGAAAAGATATGGCAAAGGTCGCGATCATTTATTACAGTGCTACGGGCACCACCTACCAATTGGCGAAGGCCATTGAAGAAGGAGCTAAACAAGCCGGAGCGGAGGTAAAGCTATTGAAAGTGAAAGAGTTAGCGCCTGAGGAGGCAATTGCGTCAAACGAAGGCTGGAGCAAGCATCGCCTCGAGACACAGCATGTATCTGAAGCTACACTGGCCGACCTGGAATGGGCCGACGCTATTATTTTCGGTACGCCTACACGCTACGGACTGCCGTCGGCGCAGCTGAAGCAATTTATCGACACCACCGGTCCACTCTGGGGGCAGGGTAAGCTCAACAACAAGATTGGGTCATCGTTTGTGACGGTGGCTACCAATCACGGCGGACATGAATCAACGTTGCTGGCCCTGAATAATATTTTCTATAGCTGGGGTTGCCTGATTGTGCCGCCCGCCTACGCTGACCCCATTCAGTTCCAGGCTGGTAATCCCTACGGTGCCTCATTCACAAGCCAGAACGGCACTGTCTCACCCGACGATACCGCCCTCGCCGCCGCCCGTTTCCAGGGAAAACGCATCGCCGAGATAACCGCGAAGTTCGTGCAGTAAGCTTAACGCGAACGATGGAATCAATGATTAGATTGGGTGCTTTTCGCTCTGGTATAGCTACCGACGCTACGCTATGCTGTCTCGATGGGACAAGTAGCTATACCAGAGCGAGAAGCGCCTACGGGGGTCAGTCAACACTATTTACTGCTGGCTGACCCCTGTTCACTGTTAAAAGAACCACCCGTCTACCATGTCGGCGGGGGACTGGCTTTCGAGGCGGCGCTCCAGGTCGTCGGGGATTTTATTGAAAAAGTCGATACCAGTGGCTTTTTCAATCTGGTCGACGGGGACCACAAAGGATTGCAGCCGCTCGTTCGAAGGCTCATTTTTGAGCAGGAAACCAATCATCCGAATGTCGGGCGAAGCGCCTTTGCGGCAATAAAGAATCACTTTATAAAAATACTCCGGCACGGCTACTTCGTTGACACGGCCAATGGTGGGCAAACCATCGCGCAAAACGGGACCGGTCACTACATACAGACCGCCGTCGCGCAGGGCCCAGGCGCGAACCTGTTCTTCCAGTTGTTTCCAGATGCCCCGGTTGAACTGTGGAGCCTGCGGCGAAATGTTGCTCATGTAGAACGACTGACTCATGAGCCGTTGCGAAAACTTGAAGTCGCCCGCCGGGGCCTGGTGCCCCCGGTCATAACCAGAACGGGTATAGTCGGAGGGGAGGGCGGTGCCACCTTCTACGGCGGGGTCGGGCATAAAACTGCTGCCTTCGCGTTCGGCATCGCCGGTGATTTCGTAGGCCAGCAGGGGGTAGGCCACCCAAACCGGATTCTTCAGGTTTTCGTCGTACCGCAGCGTATAGCCCTCGTGCCGAACCAGCTGGTCATTGCTCAGGCCGGCGGGCAGGATGAAGTCGACCTGCTTTTCAAAATCAAACAGCCTCCCCGACGTACGTTTTTGCCCCGATGAACCATCACCAACGGGGTTTTCAGCCGTAGCCGAACCATCTGCCGAAGCCTCATTGTCAGCTGGTTTAGTGGAGCTACCCGTACGATCTTCGGATGCCTCGTCGGTGCGGGGTTCGGGTGCCTGGTAGGGGTTTGCCGTATCGTGGTCAGCACGACTGCGGCGGATGCCCAGCAACTCACGGACGTCATTCCAAAACGCCACTACCGGCTCGGTACGGCCTTTGTAATGCAAAAACAGGCCGACCAGAAAAAAGCCGAACAGCAGAATAAGTACGTTACCCCGCAACCGAAAGCCGTTGCGAACGATGATTTTTTCAGAGCGAATAGTTGACCGACGAGACATGGGGCAAAGCTACGATAAAAGGGCGGGGAGGGAAGAATGTGGGCTGCACAGGGCGATGCCCCATGCACATGATAACGCCCCTTCAGGGCTGATAGCACAAACAGGTTATATAGCCCACCGTTGTCGCCTGGCTCATGCCGAGTGACCCATATCTAAGGGCCTCCGGCCCGTAGCCTGGACTTGAAACCATTTTGCCAACATGACTCAACGTCGCACCACGGGCCGGAGGCCCTTAGATATGGGTCACTCGGCATGAGCCAAGCGACAACGGGGGGCTATATAACCTGTTTGTGCTATCAGCCCTGAAAGGGCGTTATCATGTGCATAGGGCATCGCCCTGTGCATCCCACAATCTCCCCTCTACGCTCCCACCGAACCCACCAGCCCCAGCCGATGTTGGCTAAGTATGACTTCGCTTCGCATTGCCGTGGTGGGTGGGGGGGCTGCCGGCTTTTTCGGGGCCATTGCTGCCGCTGAAGCCGACCCCACGGCCACCGTAACCATCTATGAAAAAGGCCGCCAGGTGCTGCAAAAAGTGCGCATTTCGGGGGGCGGTCGCTGCAACGTGACCCATGCCTGTTTCGACCATAAAAAGCTCGCCGCCCACTACCCGCGGGGCAACGCCTGGATTCGTCCGCTGCTCACCCGCTTCGATGCCATTGATACCGTCGACTGGTTCGAGGAACGGGGCGTGCCGTTGAAAACTGAAGCCGACGGCCGTATGTTTCCCACGACCGATTCGTCCGAAACGATCATCGACTGCCTGCTCGACACCGCCCGACGGCTGGGCATTCAGGTACGCACCAGCAGCGGCATCGAACGGCTGGAACCGCAGGCCGACGGCACGTACCTGATGCATTTGTTTGGCGGTGAGCAGGTTACGGCCGACCGCGTACTGGTGGCTACGGGGGGGTATCCGCAGGCACCGTCGTATGGCTGGATGCCCGAACAGGCCGAACCGTTGATGCTGCCGGTGCCGTCGCTGTTCACCTTCAACACGCCGGGAAACCCCCTGCTGTCGCTGGCGGGCGTGTCGGTATCTAATGCGATGGTGCAGGTAGTGGGTACGAAACTAACCCAAAAGGGGCCGTTGCTCATTACACACTGGGGCTTCAGCGGTCCCGCCGTATTGCGCCTGTCGGCCTGGGCGGCGCGTGAACTCGCCGACCGCGACTACCGGTTCAACCTGCGCATCAACTGGGTACCGGAGCGAAACGAAGACCAGATGAAATTCGAGTTCAACGAGTTGCGGCAATACAACCCGCGCAGGCAGGTCACGACCCAAAACCCGTTTGGCCTGCCCGCCCGCCTCTGGGAGGCCCTCTGCGCCGACGCCGGGGTGGCCGACGGCGTACGTTGGGCCGATTTCCCTGGTAAGACCCAAAACCGCCTGATCGAACGCCTCGGCAACAGTCAGTTTGCGGTGCAGGGCAAGAGCACGTTCAAAGATGAGTTCGTCACCTGCGGTGGTATTTCGCTTGGAGCCATTGACCCCGAAACGCTCGAAAGCCTGGCCCATCCTGGCCTGTTCTTCGCGGGCGAAGTGCTCGACGTTGACGGCATTACGGGTGGTTTCAACTTCCAGAACGCCTGGACAACGGGGTTTGTGGCCGGTCAGAGCCTGGTGAAGCACGAAACGATAGCTTGAGCATTCCGTTAAGCCCCCACGCCACTACTGCCCCAACCGCAACGGCCCGGAATAGACGATTCCGGGCCGTTGCGGTTGGGGCAGTAGACCACCTGTTTAGAATAGATAAGCCGGCCTAGAAGCCTTTACTGTCTACAATGATGGCCGGAATTTTCTGTTCCGTAACGAGCTGATTGAAGGCTGGTACCTGCTTGCCCGTAACGTCTTTTAGTTTTGCCAGCGCCGCGTCAATTTGGCGGGCAAGGTCGGCATAGACAACATAGGCGGCTTTGGTGGGTTTGCCGTCGGCGTTGGCCATCATACTGGCCAGGCCTGCCAGCTTATCGTTGAGGCGGATAGGGTGAGCCAGCACGTCCTGCGGGGCCTTTGCTTTGGGCTGCATGAGTGTGGCCTCCAGCGAATCGAGCTGGGCCAGCATTGGCTTGGTTACCAGGCTAAACTTCTTCGACTGCGTACTGTCTTTCACCGCACCCATATACCCATTTACCGCCGCCCGAATAGCCCGCAACTGGTTGATACCCCGGTGGGCTTCGGATAGCTTGTCGTTACACTGTTTCACGAAGGCAAACTGCTCGGCATAGTCGGCATCCGACACCGTCAGGCGGGGGTCTTTGCGAATGTCGACGGGTTGTTCACCCACCAGCGAGTCGCCCAGCAGCAGCCGGACTTTATACCGGCCGGGTACGGCTTTCACCCCCACACCATCGCCACTCCACATCACGTTGGTGCCTTCCACGGCCACGGCGTCGGGGTAGCGCATATCCCACACAAACTGGTTCAGGCCGGGCTGCGCGGGAATGGTGCCGGGGCGGGTAAGCTTCAGGTCTTCGTGGAAATCCTTCGAAATCGTGAGTGGTTTCCCCTTCTTGTCTTTCCGGTCCGAATAGCTGATGATGGTGTCGCCGTTGGTGGTCAGAAACTGCAACCGCAGTTCTTTAGCGGGCGTAGTAGGCAAAAAATACCGCACCAACACCCCGTTTTCGGCGTTTTCGCCCGCGTCAGGTATGGTGCCGGGGCGGGTGGCATTACCCCCTTCCATGCGGTAGGCGTGGCGGGTGGCAAACAACATCGGCTTGCGCGTGGATACAGTCCCGGCGGCGGTCAGGCGGGCCAGTTCGCGCAGGGGCGTGATGTCGTCCATGATCCAGAACGACCGGCCATGCGTGGCGATGACCAGGTCTTTTTCGCGCTTGTGAATCTGCAAATCCCGCACCGACGTGATGGGCAGATTCAGGTTCATTTTCTGCCAGTTGATCCCGTCGTTAAACGATACGTAGATGCCCCGTTCGGTGCCCGCGTAGAGCAGTCCGGGCTGATCGGGGTCGTCGCGCACCACGCGGCAATACTCGTCGGCGGGGATGCCCGCGCTGATGCTCGTCCAGGTTTTCCCGTAGTCGGTGGTCTTGAAGAGGTACGGCTTACGGTCACCGTTCATGTACCGGTTTGCCGCCAGGTAGGCCTTGCCAGGTGTGTGTTCCGACGGGTGAATAAGGCTCATCAGGGCAAACTCGCCCAATTGACCCGCGGGCAGGCTGACGTTTTGCCAGTTTTTGCCCCCGTCGCGGCTTACGTGCAACAGGCCATCATCTGACCCGGCCCAGAAAACGCCTTTTTCGGTAGGGGCCTCGGCGAAGGTGAAAATGGTAGCGTAGATTTCGGCACCGGTCATGTCTTTGGTGATCGGTCCGCCCGTTTCGGCAATGGTGCGTGGCTCGTGGCGCGTCAGATCCGGGCTGAGGTCTTCCCACGAATGCCCCGCGTCCGTCGACCGGTGGACGTGGTTCGAGGTGGCGTAGAGCACGCCGGGGTCGTGTGGCGAAAACAGGATGGGGTACGTCCACTGAAACCGGTATTTTTTCACCGAGGCAGGCGCACCAATGGCGCCTTCGGGGTATACCGAGATAGCATAATTGCGGTTGGTACGGGCGTCGTGTTTTGACATAAAGCCGTCATATTCACCGCCGTAGGTTATCTTTGGGTTCTTCGGGTCGGAAGCAATGTAGCCTGCCTCGCCGCCCGCTACGGGGTACCAGGCGTCTTTCCCAATGCTGTATTCATCGGTGCGGCTGGCAATACGAACAGACGAATTGTCCTGCTGTGCCCCGTAGAGATTATACGGAAAATCGTTGTCGAGCGAGACGTGGTAAAATTGCGCCGTCGGCATGTCAACATCCGAAAACGAACGCCCCCCGTCGACGGTGATTTCTGCGCCCCCATCGTCGGCAATCGCGAAGTTCAGCGGGTTCTTGGCGTTGAACCAAACGTCGTGCGTATCGCCGTGGTGAACGGGAATCCGAGCGAATGTCTTGCCGCCGTCTTTTGAGCGCATGGCGTTGACGTTCAGTACAATAAGGTCATTCTCGTTTTGTGGCGACACGCCGAGCATCATGTAGTACCAGGGCCGCTGCCAGAGGTTTTTGTCGTCGTTGAGCAGCGTCCAGTGTTCGCCCGCATCGTCGGACCGGTAGAGGCCACCCTTCGCATTTTCGATCAGCGCGTAGAGTCGGCTGGCGTTGCTGGGGGCCACGGCAATACCAATTTTACCCAGCAAGCCGCGCGG
The DNA here is from genome assembly GCF_017353185.1 of Fibrella rubiginis. GTDB lineage: Bacteria > Bacteroidota > Bacteroidia > Cytophagales > Spirosomataceae > Fibrella > Fibrella rubiginis. The sequence continues at coordinate 281,333 of NZ_JAFMYV010000009.1, forward strand.
CATGCCCGGCTTTTCGTTCAGGTTTTGCCAGGTGTCGCCGCCGTCGGTGCTTTTGTAAAGGCCACAACCCGCCCCGCCGCTGCTCATGGAATGGCCGTTGCGGTAGGCCTGCCAGAGCGTGGCATAGACGATGCTTGGGTTGGTGGGGTCGAGCCGCACGGTGGCTGCGCCGGTGCTGTCGTTTTTAAACAGAATCTTTTTCCACGATGCTCCGCCATCGGTAGACCGGAATACGCCCCGGTCGGGGTTAGGGGCAAATGGATTGCCCAGGGCCGCGGCGTAGAGCAGGTTGGGGTTCTGCGGGTGCACCTCGATATTGCCAATGGCGTCGGCATTGGTTAAGCCCATGTGCCGCCACGACTTGCCGCCGTTGGTGCTTTTGTAGACCCCGTCGCCGTAGCTGATGTTGCTCCTGATTTCGGGTTCACCCATGCCCACATACACGATATTCGGATCGGACGGTGCCACCGTTATCGCGCCTACGGATGCCGACTGAAACACGCTGTCGGATACGCAGGTCCAGTTTTGCCCCCCGTCGGTGGTTTTCCAGACGCCACCGCCCACAGCCCCAAAGTAGTACGTCAGCGGCTGATCGGCATGGCCGGCTACAGCAAGTGAGCGCCCCGCCCGGAACGGCCCGATGTTCCGCCACTTGAGGCCGCTAAACAGTTTGGCATCAACCGCCGGGGTAGCAGCAGTAGGGGTGGAAGTAGCCATGGCCCGCCCGCGCCGCGACTGGGCCTGAGCAGTAGGTTGGTCTGGCCCGACAAGGAAAGCCGTCAGAGCCAGCGATGTGATGAAGAAGTGGCGCATAGAGAGAGTGATCGGTTTAGAAGCCTCATTACTCCCGAAAAATACGGCTTTTAACGATGCGTCATAGGTAGGAACAAGACTTGCCTCCTGCTTATCTCGCGTCAGTAACCCGGTCACATCATCAACTAGTTCGAGATTTACAGCACGCTGGAATAGGCGACCCCGACCTTACAGCTACCGACGCTACGCTATGCTGTCCCGATGGGACAAGCCGCTTAACCAGAGCGAAAGGCACTTCTATGGCAAAGCCTCACGCTACTCTATCACATGCTCCGCGACGAACGCCTCACTAAACGTTTTGATCTCGTCGCGGACGTGGCGGTAGATAGCCATGACCTCGTCGAGGGTGCCGGTGGCTTTTGAGGGATCGGTAAAGTTGTAGTGGGTACGTTTAGTGCGTCCAATCCAGACGGGGCAACGCTCGGCGGCTGAGTCGCAGACGGTGATGACAAAGTCGATGGGCAGGTGGGCGTAGTCGTCTACGTGGTTGGAGGTATGGTGGCCTATGCCAATGCCGTCCTCGGCCATTACCTGCACCGCCTTGGGGTTCAGGCCGTGGGTTTCCACACCCGCGCTGAGCACCCTGGCCCGTTCGCCGGCGAAGTGCTGGAGGTAGCCGTGCGCCATTTGCGAACGCGTAGAATTGCCCGTGCAGAGCACCAGAATGGTTGTCATAATCGGTAATAAGTTGGGTTGATATGAAGCCTTGATTAATCACAACAGCCCGAACCCGGACAGCAAACCTGGGCTACTGCCTCACCCGGCTTTTCGGCGTAGAGCGTAATGCTGAAAATGCCCTGCCCGTCTCGCTGATAGGCCGTAATCTCGGCTTCGGTCAGGTAGTTGAGCAGCAGATCATGGGGCAGGCTAATCACCTTTTGCTTCTGAATCTGAAGGTTTGTAAAGCCAGCGTCAGCCACCAGTTGCAGGTAATCGGTCTGCTGAATGGCCCCCGATACGCAACCAGCGTAGAGCTCGGCATCGCGTTGCAAGCCGTCGGGAAGGGCACCCTTCAGCACAATGTCGGAGATGCTGAAATGGCCACCGGGTTTCAGGATGCGGTATGTTTCAGCAAAAGCGCGGGCTTTGTTGGGCACCAGGTTCATCACGCAATTGCTCACCACCACGTCGGCCAGGGCCGTCGGTAAGGGCATGTCTTCAATATCACCGTAGACAAACTCCACGTTGGTAAATCCCCGGTCTTTGGCATTGCGGCGGGCACGGTCGATCATGGGTGCGGTCATGTCGAGGCCAATGACGCGGCCGGTTTCGCCGGTCTCGGCGCGGGCTACAAAACAGTCGTTACCCGCCCCCGATCCCAGATCAACCACCACGTCGCCGGGTTTGATCTGCGCAAACTGCGTGGGCAGGCCGCAACCCAGGCCCAGGTCGGCTTCGGCAGCATAACCGGCCATAGTGGTGTAGTCATCGTTCATCAGCATGCTATACGAAACGTCGGTGCTGGCCGGTCCGCAGCAACTGGTTGGGCCGCAGCCGCAATCGACTGATACGCCCTGTGTGTTGTCGGCAAGGGCAATGTCGGCGTACTTTTGCCGAACGATCTCTTTCAGCGCGTCGCCAGTTTGTTGGTCTGTAGTCGTCATGAGTCCAATTGGTTTATTGTAATATTGCGATTGATTTAGGCAAAAAAGAGTCCGTTAACAGCCTTAACAGCAGCTGGTTTCTTTGGTAGACACGTCGAAAAACTGACCAAAAACAGACCGTGCTTCTTCCCAAACGGGTTCGTTGATGCAGTAGCAAACACGCGGCGGGTCAATGTCGCCTTTGATGATGCCAATGCGCTTGAGTTCTTTTAAATGCTGCGACACCGTAGCCTGGGCCAGGGGCAACACATCAACCAGGTCGCCGCAGACGCAGGCTTTGCGTTCGGCCAGCAACTGCAAAATGGCTACCCGCGCCGGATGCGCAAAGGCCTTGGCCAGTTCGGCCATGCGGCTTTGCTCGGCTGTAAACAGTTCTGTTTTAGTAACGCCCATGCCCCAAAGGTAGGGGAATAGCTGATGATCGTAATAATACGATGACTATTTTTTATACTGAATGCACTACCTGATCTATAAGCCCTATACCATGCTCTCGCAGTTTTCGCCGGAAGGTGGCAAAGCCACCCTGGCCGATCTGCCCTACACCTTCCGGCGGGACATCTATCCTGTGGGCAGGCTCGACGCCGACTCTGAAGGGCTGCTGTTGCTGACGGGCGACAAGACGATCAATCACCGGCTGCTACACCCGCGCTTTGCCCACGCCCGCACGTACTACGTCCAGGTAGATGGCGCTATCACCGACGAGGCACTTCAACAACTCGCTGAGGGTGTGTCTATTACGATTGACGGTAAGCCCCATTATACCCTGCCCGCCGTAGTCCGCCGCCTGGACGCCGAACCTGATTTGCCCCCGCGTAACCCGCCTATTCGGTTTCGCGCCAACATCCCAACATCGTGGATTGCGCTCACGCTGACGGAAGGTAAGAACCGGCAGGTGCGTAAAATGACTGCCGCCGTGGGCTTTCCAACACTCCGGCTGGTGCGCTGGGCCATTGGTCACCTCACCGCCGAAGGCATGCGCCCCGGCGACGTGCGGGTGCTCAGTAAGGAAGATGTGGAAAAATTATTGAATGAGCGTAGTTAACTGCGCTACTAAACTATGTTGACAATTTGCCTGTATGGTCCTGAGAGCGTGGGCAAGACTACCTTGGCCCGTGAGTTGGCAGACCATTATCAAACGGTATACGTGCCCGAAGTAGCCCGCGACCTCATCACGTCTAACCACCTGACGAGCGACGACTATGCCCGCATTGCCGTGGCGCAGGCAGAAGCCATGCGGGCAGCCGCGCCGCTGGCCAACCGGGTGCTTATCTGCGACACCGACCTGCTTACAACCCAGCTGTATGCCACGGTCTATGGCGTAGTGCACCCGCCCATTTTAGACCAACTGGCTGCGCAGGAGCACTTCAACGCCTACTTTCTGCTCAATACCGATGTGCCCTGGGTTGCCGACGGGCTGCGTGATCTGGGTCACCGCCGCGCCGAACTGTTTGCCTTGTTTGAGCAGGCGCTGCGTGAGCGGGGGAGGGCTTATACGCTCGTTTCGGGTGCCGATTATGCGCAACGACGGGCACTGGTTATGAATGAAATAGACAAATTGCTGGCTCAATCTTTGAGTGAAAGTAACTCGACTAGCTAGTGAAATCATAATCAGTGAATTGGCCCGGAAACCTCTTCATCCGTTTCGCGTTTTAAGTAATAGTCCCTGATTATTCATGGGTACTACGGTAGAATAAGCTAGGCTGTTTGGCAAGAATTGTGTTGATTTGATTGAAACACTCTCATTAATGACTCAGGATACTGGCGGGAAAGCCGCTACACCACTCACTCCCCTCCCTAAATCTCCTACTGGCATAAATGGCCTGGACGAAATCACCGGCGGGGGGCTACCCAAAGGTCGCCCTACGCTTGTTTGCGGGTCTGCCGGTTGTGGTAAAACATTACTTTCTATTGAATTTGTGGTGCGGGGCGCGCTTGAATTTGGCGAGCCTGGTGTGTTTATGGCCTTCGAAGAAAAAGGCGATGAACTCACCACGAACGTAGCGTCACTGGGGTTCGACCTGGCCGATTTGCAAGCCCGAAAACTGCTGAAAATTGACCATGTGCATATTGACCGGAGCGAGATTGAAGAAACCGGTGAATATGACCTCGAAGGCCTGTTTATCCGCCTTGGCTACGCTATAGACAGCATCGGTGCCAAACGCGTGGTGCTCGACACGATTGAAAATCTGTTTTCGGGCCTTTCCAACATGGCCGTGTTGCGCGCCGAACTTCGCCGCCTGTTTACCTGGTTGAAAGACAAGGGCGTTACCACCATCATCACCGGTGAAAAAGGTGACGGTACGCTCACAAGGCAGGGACTGGAAGAGTATGTGTCCGACTGCGTGATCCTGCTCGACCACCGGGTTGCCAACCAGATTTCGACCCGGATGATGCGGATCATCAAGTACCGCGGCTCTACCCACGGTACGAATGAATACCCCTTCCTGATCGACAAAGATGGTATTTCGGTGCTGCCCGTTACCTCGCTCACGCTCGACCACCCCGTGTCGTCGGAGCGCATCACGTCGGGTATTTCGTCGCTCGATAAAATGCTTGACAACAAAGGCTTCTTCAGGGGAAGCAGCATATTGGTGTCGGGCACGGCGGGTACCGGCAAATCGAGCATTGCGGCCACGTTTGCCAATGCCACCTGCCTGCGCAATGAACGTTGCCTGTATTTTGCCTTTGAGGAGTCGCCGCAACAGATCGTGCGCAACATGCAATCGATTGGGCTGGACTTACAACGGCACGTGGATAAGGGACTACTCCAGTTTCATGCCGCCCGCCCTACGTTGAACGGCCTGGAAATGCATTTAGTGGCTATTTATAAACTAGTAAAGGAGACCAAACCGGCGCTAGTGATTCTCGATCCCATCACCAACCTGATCACGGTGGGGTCGGTGAGTGAGGTAAAATCCATGCTGATCCGACTGATCGACTTCCTGCAAGGGCAGCAGGTAACGGTTATGTTTACTGCCCTGACGTTAACAACGGTCATCAACGAACAAACAGATGAAGGTGTCTCGTCGCTGGTTGACGCCTGGCTGCTGGTGCGCGACATTGAAAACAACGGCGAACGCAACCGCGGTCTCTACGTGATGAAATCGCGGGGGATGAAGCATTCTAATCAGGTTCGCGAATTTGTCATTACAGACCACGGGCTGGAGCTCATCGACGTTTACCTGGGTGCCGAAGGCGTACTGACCGGTTCGGCACGTGTAGCGCAACAGCTACAAGAGGCCACCGGTGTAGCCCTGCGCGATCATGCCGTCAGTCGCAAAGACCGCGAGATTGAGCGCAAGCGCACCGTACTGGAATCGAAAATAGCATCGTTAAAAGAAGAGTTCGAGTCGGTGCAGGACGAGCTAAACAAGAGCTACGTTGAAGAAGACCTTCGCAAAGAAATATTGGAAAAGAACCGCGAACAGATGACCCGTACCCGGCACGACGAATAACCACCACACAAATAACACTACACACACAACGTTATGACAACTGAAGATAATTTTTGGGAATTAAGGCTATACGTGGCGGGCAAAACCGCCAAATCGATAGCCGCCCTGACCAACTTGAAGCGGTACTGTGAAGAACACGTGCCTAACCAGTATAAAATCGAAGTGATTGATCTGCTGGTTCATCCGCAACTGGCCGAGGGCGATCAGATATTAGCCATACCTACGTTGGTAAAGAAAATTCCCGAGCCGATTCGGAAAATAATCGGCGACCTTTCCAACGAAGAAAAGGTGCTGGTTGGGCTGAATATTCGCCCGGCAACCCACTAACATGAGTCAAGAAGTGGAATCGTGGGATGCAGATCTGAATACGGCCCCTGAGCCGTATGTGCTACGCTTGTATATCACCGGCGTATCGGTTAATTCGGTCAGAGCGCTGACCAACATTAAGCACATCTGCGAGACCCACCTGGCGGGCCGGTACAGTCTGGATATCATCGACGTGTATCAGCAAAAAGACTCCGCTGAGCAAGCGCAAATTATTGCGTTGCCTTTGTTAATCAAGGTTTTACCCTTGCCCGTACGACGGCTGATTGGCGATTTGTCCAACACAGAGTTAGTGCTAAATGCATTAGGATTATCATGAGTACGCCGCCAACCTATGCCCAACTGTTGGCTGAAAATGAGCAATTGCGCATCCAGTTAACTGAAGCCGCCGAGACGATAGATGCCATCCGGTCGGGGCAGGTTGATGCGTTGGTGGTGGAGGGTAACGAGGGGTATGAACTTTATACACTCAAAACGGCTGATCAGACCTACCGTGTTTTCATTGAAACGATGAACGAAGGGGCTGTCACGCTGGGTCAAAACGGTCTTATTCTGTACGCTAATTCCATGTTTGCTACAATGGTCAGCGTACCGCTATCGAAGGTGATCGGGCTGTCGTTTAGCACGTTTGTGGCCCCCGAAAGTCAGGCGTCGTTCAGTCAGCTGTTTGAAGAAGGGTGGATTCAGAACCATAAGATTGAACTAGTGCTTACCGGGACCAGTCGTCAGCTGGCGTGCCTGCTTTCCGTCACTGCCCTCGACCTCGACGATGGCCGCTGCCTGAGCGTGGTGATCACCGACCTGACCAATCAACTGGATCATCAGCGTCAGCTGACGGCCAACAACGAGCAACTTCAGCAGGCTATCAATGCGCTGGAAGTCACCAACCTGGCCTTAAATCGGTCGAATGAAAACCTTCAGGAATTTGCCTACGTGGCCAGCCACGATTTGCAGGAGCCGCTCCGTAAAATTCAGCAGTTTGGCAGCCTGCTGAAGACTACGCATCTGACTGAGCTGGGCGCTGACGGCGTTGATTTAGTGACCCGCATGGAATCAGCCGCGGGCCGCATGTCGGTGCTGATTCGCGATCTGCTGAACTATTCCCGGCTGACGCGGCCCGTTGTTGCCACCCAATCACAACAACTCAATGAGTTACTGGCCGTGGTGCTGGCCGAACTGGAACTGCTGATACAGGAGAAAAATGCAGTAATAGAGATTGGTGATCTCGGCACCGCCCCCGGCGAGCCGACGCAGCTTATGCAGGTGTTCCGGAACCTGCTCACCAACGCCCTGAAATTTGTTCAACCAGAGGTTCCGCCCCACGTATGGATCACCCGGCAGGCCATTACCCGCGCTGATTTACCAGCGGCCTATCTGCCGATAAATAGCCAGCAGCATTTCTGCACTATCCGCGTTGTCGACAACGGCATTGGGTTCGACCCCCGGCAGGCCGAGCGTATTTTCGGTACGTTTCAGCGGCTGCACGGTATGCGGCAATATCCCGGCACGGGCATTGGGCTGGCCATTGTAAAAAAAGTAGCCGAAAACCACGGCGGCTACGTCATGGCCGAAAGCCAACCCGGCGAAGGAGCCACATTTACGCTGTTTTTGCCCGTTTAGGTGGGGCGTATCTGGCGGTGCATTGCTCTGCCTTGAATAGCCAGACACATCATTATGGCTCACAGCCGCCACGCCCGGCTAGACAAGTGCCCCTTCCTTGAGCGCGTAGGTTGATACCCGCAACGTGGTCAGACCGTAGCTTTTCAGCACAAAATCGATCAGGCAAACCGCCACCACAATCATGTCCACGCGTAGTTCGATCATGCCGGGCAGGGCCATACGGGCAGTGCGGTTGCGGGTGGTGAGTAGTTCGTAGTAATGATAAAACGCCGACAGGGGCAGATCGAACGCCGCTTGGTCAGCGGGGGGCCACTGGCCGGTTTCTTCGTGAAAATGCATATCCACCAGCGTATCGAACGTGCCCGACGACCCCACTAGCACCGTTGGCGGGTATTGGTGAACGGCGTTGGTAAGGGGCAATAGCTGTTCCTGCAAGTAGCTGTGCAGCCGGGCAATGGCGGGCTGGCTGATCACGTCGGCTTCGCCCATGAACCGCTCCATCAGGCGCTGACCACCAATCTCAAAGCTCTGCTTCCAGAACACCCGGTCGTTATTGGCCAGGATAAACTCTACGCTGCCTCCGCCAATATCCATCACCAGCGCAGTTGGTGCCTGGATAACGTCTATGGCCGAAGCCGGGTCGAGCACCCCCGATGCGCGCACGCCCGCATAGATCAGCGCGGCCTCTTCGTCGCCGGAAATGACGCGGACAACAAGGCCTGTCTCCTGCCGGATGGTGTCAACAAATGCCTGCTGATTCTGCGCCACCCGAATCGCCGACGTACCGTAAACGGCTACTGATTCGGGGTTGATCTGGTGCTCGTCGAGTACGGTGCGGTAGTAACGCAGCACGGTCAAAGCCCGGTCAACGGCGTCGGACGTGATGATGCGGTGGCCAATACCCCCGCTGCCGTTGGTTGAACGACCAATTCTGGCGGGGCGGCTATCGCGAAAGAGAGTTTTAGCGGGTTGGCTAGGTATTTTTTCAACAATCAGCAGGTGGAATGTATTGGTGCCGAGGTCGATGACTGCTTGTTTCATGCTACTATTTCTGCTACTTTTGCAGTCCGTTTTGCAAAACACAAAAATACCGGTATTACATGATTATCATTAACGTAAAAGAAAACGAATCGATTGACAAAGCCCTGAAGCGGTTCAAGAAGAAGTTCGAAAAGACAGGTGTGTTGCGTCAGCTGCGCTCACGTACTGCCTTCCAGAAGCCTTCGATCAGCCGTCGGAAAGATGTCATTCGGGCTGCCTACAAAGAGCAAAAGTACGGCAACCACACCCAGCAGTAGTCGGTTGTTAACCGGCGCGCCCGCTTCGCAGGACCGGCATTTATTGGCCCCATTTACCTTTTTTGTATCGAATTGACGTTGGTATTCGCCATCTTCACCGATCCAACCAGGGTACTTGACGCCAATGAATGCCGGTTCTGATTTTTTACAGCACATCCGCTACGAAAAGCGGCTCAGCCACCACACGCTTGTAGCCTACGAAAACGACCTGCTCCAGTTTGCCGAGTTTTTAGAGGAACAGCCCGGTAGCATAGCCTCCGAACAGGCCGATCATGTACTTGTGCGTTCCTGGATCGTGCATCTGGTGGAACTGGGTCTCGACAAGAGCACTGTCAACCGGAAAATTGCCACGTTGCGGGCTTTCTTTGGCTTTCTGCTTCGTCGTAAAGCCATTGCCGTTGACCCCATGCAAAAGGTGGTGGCGCTCAAGATGAGCAAGAAGCTGCCCACCTTCGTGGAAGAGAAACCCATGGCCACGCTGCTCGACGATATCGATTTCCCCGACGATTTCATTGGCCTCCGCGATAAGCTCGTATTGGAACTGCTCTACGGCACCGGCATCCGCCTGAACGAACTGACAGGGCTGAAAACAACAGACGTCAATCTCTACAATCGCACCATCATGGTGCTGGGCAAGCGCAACAAGCACCGCATTGTGCCCCTGACACCCCCGCTTGTTGCCCTGATTGGCCAGTACCAACACCAGAAAACAAGCTATTTTGACGGAAAGGCTGATGATAGTGTGTTGATTGTCAGTGATAAAGGCGTGGCAGCTTATCCCGTGCTGATTCAGCGGATCGTGAAAAAGTACCTGACACTGGTGACGACGCTGGAGAAGAAAAGCCCCCACGTGCTGCGCCACTCCTTTGCCACCCACCTGCTCAACCGGGGCGCCGACCTCAACGCCATTAAAGACTTATTGGGCCACAGCAGCCTCGCTGCCACCCAGATTTACACCCACACGAGCCTGGCTAAACTCAAAGACGCCCACACCCAGGCGCATCCGAAGGGAGGGAAGAAGGAGTAGGGATTTGGGATTGTGGATTTGGGATTGCGGATTGGTTGCTTACGCCAGTGCATGTTTACGCCTGCGTAAGCAACCAATCCGCAATCCCAAATCCACAATCCCAAATCCCTACCTCTCGTTCACATTCTCAAACACATTCCCTCCCGGCGCATTTAGCAGATGCACGCCATTTTCCAGTAGAAAACGGCGGGGGCTGCGTTGGCCAGTTTGGTAAAATTGGGCTAGCAGCGGTCCGGCGGTGGGCTCCCAGATACTCACAAGGGGTTCGGGGCCACGGTGATCACTGTCCCGGAAGGCGGTGGCAACGGCTGTCTGGTTGCGACCAGCCAGCAGGGCCGATAAGGTGGGCGAATCTAGGTGGGGCAGGTCGCAGGGAACCACGAGCCAGGCGGCAGCGGGGTGGGTTTGGCAGGCCGTTAGTAAACCAGTCAGGGGGCCATTTTTGGGCTCGTTGTCTACTAGTAAATACTTGTAATTCAGTTGGTTGTATTGAGTTTGGTTTACAGACCAATAGACCCGTTCGCAGAGGGGCGTAAGCAGGTCGGTGAGGTGTTCGCGCTGGGGCTTTTGGTGGTAAACGATACCTGATTTGTCACGCCCCATACGACTGCTTTGCCCGCCCATGAGCACCAGCCCAAAGAGGGGAGGAGCCGCGGAAACGTCATGATTCATGTCTGAAATCGCGTTTGCCGCCCGTCTTCTCCAGCAGCCGTGTTTCGCGGATCACGATATCGTGGGAAAGAGCCTTGCACATGTCGTAGATCGTGAGCGCGGCCACCGACGCCCCAACCAGGGCCTCCATTTCCACGCCCGTCTTGCCCTCCGTCGAGACCGTGCATTCGATAATCACGTCTGCGCCAACCGCCTCAATAGCAAACGAACAGCCATCGAGACCCAGCGAATGACAGAGCGGGATGAGGTCGTCGGTACGTTTGGCCGCCATGGTGCCGGCAATGCGCGCTGTCTGGAACACAGGGCCTTTGCGCGTCTGAATATCGCCGCCCTCCAGATGCTGCAATATGGCGTTGCCCAGCACCACAATGCTGCGGGCTTTGGCGGTGCGTTTCGAAACAGATTTGGCCCCCACGTCGACCATGGCGGGGTTTCCTTCGGGGGTGAGGTGGGTGAGTTGATCAGCCATTGGATGGTAGGCGCCGGATACGGACCGTTGGACGTTTTTGTGGGGTAAAGGTCGTGAAATGGCGGTCTATGCCATGCCTGCTTCGACCAAAAGTTGGGTCGTTGGCGTTACCTTTGCAGTCAGACATACGTTGCCGATAGCCGTCGTAGACGTCTGTCATAGATTCCCGTCGTTTTGATCATGTTTAGCTTAGCCTCCATTCTTCGTCCGCACATCGCCACGCTCACGCCCTATTCATCGGCGCGGGATGAGTATACGGGCACGGAAGGCGTTTTTCTGGACGCCAACGAAAACGCTTTCGGTTCCACCACCAGCGCAGGTCGCTACAACCGGTATCCCGACCCGCACCAAACGGCCATCAAAGCGCGGTTGGCCCCTATTAAAGGTGTGTCAGCCGGGCAGATTTTCCTGGGAAACGGCTCCGACGAACCCATTGACCTACTCATTCGCGCTACCTGCCGACCCGGTCAGGATAACATTGTGATCTTGCCGCCCACCTACGGCATGTATGAAGTGTCGGCTAACCTGAACGATGTGGCTGTGCAGAAAGTACCCCTCACCGCCGAGTATCAGCTTAACCTGCCTGCGGTGCTGAGCGCTATCGACGCCCAGACGAAACTGGTCTGGATCTGTTCGCCCAACAACCCCACCGGCAACCTCATCGACCCCGCCGCCATCCGGCAGGTGCTCGACGCAGCGCAGTCATCGCTGGTGGTGGTCGATGAAGCGTATATCGACTTTGCCGGGCCGGGCTATGCTTCCTGGATCACGCAACTGGCCCATTACCCCAACCTGGTGGTGCTGCAAACGTTCTCGAAAGCCTGGGGGCTGGCGGCACTGCGGCTGGGCATGTGCTTTGCTTCACCAGAAGTTATCCGGGTGATGAACCTGATCAAGCCGCCTTACAACATTTCGGCACCAACGCAGGCACTGGCCCTCGACGCACTGAACCACGTGGCCGAAAAAGAGCAGATGGTGGCCGAAACATTGGCCGAACGCGCCCGCCTGGCCGACGCCCTGCGCCGCCTGCCCACCGTGCAGCATGTGTTTCCTTCCGATGCCAATTTTCTGCTTGTTCGCTTCGACGAAGCCAATGACGTATTCAATCAACTGATCGACAGCCAGGTTATTGTGCGCAACCGGTCGTCGGTAACGCGTTGCGAAGGCTGCCTGCGCATTTCGGTGGGCACACCCGCCGAAAATGATCGCCTGATGGCTGTGCTGGAAGGCATGACCGTTGCCCTGTCGAACCTATAAGTGCCAAGTGCCCCGGCCAAAAAGCGAATCAGTTTATCACTGCTTTTCCGACTTACCTAACCCTGTACCATGCGTACCCATCATCTACCCGTTATTGGGCTTTTAGCCATCCTGCTGAGCCTGTCGCATACTGCTTCCGCACAGTACACCAACTGGGCGTTTGGTTTCCGAATTGGTGAACCGTCGGGCGTGAACATCCGCAAATATTTCGGCGACAACCACGCGTTCGATCTGAACATTGGCACCTACGGCGGCCTGTACGGCAACGTGCGCGACTACCGGTCTGGTAAGTATAAAACCGTGGGCCTAAGCATTCAGGGGCACTATTTGTGGCACGACCGGCTGTTTGCCAACGAAAATTTCCGGGGCTATTACGGCTTCGGTGGTCAAATAAACAGCCGCCGCTACTATCCCGACCGCTTTGCCGCCACCAACGATTATGAGAGCGGCATTGCCCTCGGCGGTTCGGCGGTGGCGGGTGCCGAATACTTCGTGCCCGGCAAACAATATTCTATCTTCGCCGAACTCGGTGTCTACGCTGAAGTCCTCCCCGCCCCGCTGTTCCTCAACGTCAGTTCGGGGGTAGGGATACGGTTTAACCTGTAAAAGGGATTTTGGATTGGGGATTGGGGATTTCGGATTGATTGCTGACGCCAGCACATGTTTACGCCTGCGTCAGCAATCAATCCGAAATCCCCAATCCCCAATCCAAAATCCCTAAATCTCTTGTTCACCATCTACAGTGCATCGGCGGGGTCGGGGAAAACGTACACCCTGACCAAAGAATACCTCAAGCTGGCTCTCAGCGGGGGTAATGCAGACGGTGTGCCCGCTTCGGTAAGTGAGTCGAAGAGTGGCTTCACAGGCACCTACTTCCGGCATATTCTGGCCATTACGTTCACCAATGCAGCGGCGGCGGAATTGAAAAACCGGGTACTGGTTGAACTGGAGGCAATGGCCAGAACGGTTGTCCTGGAAGGTGCTGAGTCGCAGGTAATCAGCCCTATGCTGGCCGACATTGTTACTGAACTAACCGGCCACAAGCCGGGTACCGACGCCTTCAAACTAGCCCTGGCCCTGGTCAGTAACCGCGCCCAGACGCTGTTTCAGGCCATTTTGCACGGCTACTCCGACTTTGCCATCACCACCATCGACTCCTTTACGCAGCGGCTGGTCATGGCCTTCACCGACGAGCTGGGTCTACCCTTCGCCTTCGACGTGGAGATGGACACCGATCAGGTGCTGGAGGTGGCCGTCGACAACCTCATCGAGCGGGTTGGCACCGAAGACATGACCGAGATCACGGAGATTTTCCATCAGATCATGGCCGAAACCACCCGCGAGGGCCACAGCTGGCATCAGGTAGCCAAAACCCTGCAGGACTTCGGCCACGTACTCACCTCCGATCAGCACTACACCGCCGTGGGTCGACTGGCCGAGCTGTCGGCCACGCAGATTCGGGCCATTCGGAAACAGCTGCGGACGTTCCGCGAAACGGTGCATGTGCAGATGCAGACCCACGCCAAAACCGCGCTGGCACACATGGCGCGGGCGGGCGTAAACGTTGATGATTTCAAGCTCAAGAAAGGCGGCATTGCGGGTTATTTTGAGGCGGTTGCTGGTGGAGAAACGGGCAAAGAGGTCAATGCGACGAGCCTGAAAGCAATCGAGAACGACGAGTGGTACGTGAAAACGATGCCACTGGGCACCAAAGTGGCTATTGACGGTATCAAAGACGAATTGATTGCCTGCTTTCGGGCTATTCAGGACGAACAGGCCGAGTCAGGAAAGATGCTCACGCTGGTGAATGCCGTTGACCCGCAGTTGCAGAAGATGGCCCTGTTGCAGCAGATTCGTACCGAGTTTGTGGAGCTACTGCGCAAAGATGGTCGCGTTCATATCTCCGAGTTCAACCAGCGGATTAAGGCCATTGTGGAAAGCGAACCCGTACCGTTTTTGTACGAACGCCTCGGCAGCCGCTATAACCATATTCTGATCGACGAGTTTCAGGATACCTCGCGGCTGCAATTTGCTAACCTCATGCCGCTGATTGAAAACGCCCTCGGAGCCGGGCACATGAACCTGGTGGTGGGCGACGGTAAGCAGTCGATCTACCGCTGGCGGGGGGGTGACAAAGATCAGATAGTAGCCTTGCACCGCCGACAACTCACTGAGCTACAGCGTATTCATGGTTCTGAATCCTGGACTGCTGAACGAATTGGTACGCTGGGTGGCAACATCGAATCGCAGACGCTGACCGTCAACTACCGGTCGGCCAGGCCCATTGTGGCGTTCAACAACAACCTGTTTTCGTTCCTTGCCGACGCGCATTCGGCTGCTAACCAACATGTGGAAGCAGTGTACGATGCGGCGAAAGCGTTCCGGCAACAGCCCCGCCCCAATGCACCCGACGAGGCTCACATTCAGTTTGATTTCCTGAGCAAAGATGACATCCCCCTGCCCGCCAGCGTCGATAGCGAGATGGTCCGCCTCACGCTGACCTACATTGAAGAGGCCCGACAGGCTGGCTATTCCTACAGCGACATCGCCGTGCTGACCCGCGAGAAGAAGGATGCCCAGGCGGTGGCCAATGAACTGAACCGGCAGCAGATTCCGCTGGTTTCTGCCGACTCCCTGTCGCTGCAATTCTCGGACCCTATTCGGTTTCTGGTGGCCCTGCTGGGCCTTATCTGCCGCCCCGGTCAGCGGCCCCTGCGCTACGAGGTGCTGTACCTGTTTCATACGGTGGTGAAGTTTGAAGTGCCCACCGATATCCAAACCGAGGCCATCCGGGCCATAGCCGATTCACCTGACGAAGCCAGCGTGTTTACCTACATGGCCAATGAAGGCTATGCGGTAGATCCCACCGGACTGGCGCAACTGAACGTATATGAACTTACGGAACGCCTGGCCCACGGGTTCCGGCTGTTTGGCCGTACCCACGACCAGCCGTTCCTGTTCCGGTTTCTGGACGAAATCATGACGTTCAACAACCAGCAGAGTGGGCACCTTGCCGACTTTCTGACCCACTGGGAAACAGCCCGCGTAAAGGTGGCTGTGAGCGAAAGCATTGCTACAGAGGCCATTACGGTGCAGACCATTCACAAAGCCAAGGGCCTGCAATTTCCCGTCGTGATCGTGCCCTTTGCCGACTGGGGCGTAGACCCCAACACCCGTTCCACGATGTGGCTAAACCTCGACGACGTAGTGGCCGAGCCGTTGCGGATTCCACTACCGGGGGGGCAGTCGCTGCGATTACCCACGGCGCAGGTGGCGGTGCGGCGCGACTTGGTAAACGGCCCGGATGCAGTGGTCGAACAGTACCGCTACGAGGCCGACAACCTGTTTCTGGAGAATATAAACCTGCTCTACGTGGCGTTTACGCGCCCCGAAGATCGACTCTACGTCCTGGCCGAACGCGCCAAACCCAGAGCAAACGCCAAAGGCGACGACGATAAAGCAGGGGCAGCGAGTGGTCGGCGAACGGTAGCGCAGTGGCTGCAACAGTTCCTGGCCGAAAGCCCTGACGCGGCCACCTGTGGTTGTGTTTGGGACGATAGCCGCAGTCGGTATATCTGGCAGCAGGGCCAGCCGAAACCACCAACTGAGCAAAAAAACGAGTTAAGCGAATCGGTAGAACCCATTCATTTGCAAGGTATTATAAGTGGTTCGCGGGGGCAGAATATGCAATTGCGTCGTCAGGCCGAGCGCGTATTCGACACCCGCACGTTCGAGCGAACCCGTGAGCGCGAACGCAAACTCTGCGCTGCGCTGAGCCTGATTAAGGGGGCTGGCTGCGTGGACAAATCGCTGCGGCAACTGGTGCGCGAGGGCGTGATTCGGGCCGTAGAGACCGACGAGCTACACCGGATGCTCTCGGCCATTGTGCTGCATCCCGATCTGGCTGACGTATTTGGCTATGACCGCCGCATCGACACCGACCGGGGTATTCTGAGCAAACGTCCGGTGCAGGGTGCGCCGCATCGGGTAGTGCACCGGCCCGACGGCCACATAGTGCTAGTGCAATATGGCAGCCCCACCGAACAGACCGACACCTGGCTGGTTACCTTCGTGGAACTCTACCGCCAGATGGGTTACGACTCCGTGGAAGGCCGCGTGGTCTGGCTCGGCAACGAACCCACGGTAACATATTTATAAAAAGTGGTAAGTGATGAGTGGTGCGGTCGGGATGACAAAAACGCCACACACGCCAGCCACTCACCGTTCACCACCTATCACTTACCACTCTTTTTCATGCGCTTTATCTACAGTTTTGCCTTCACAATCAACACCGTACTGGCTGTTGCCCAGACACCTGCGGAATCGCCTTACAACCTGAAAACAGGCCGTGAGGTGGTATTGCTGGGGGCGGGAGTGGCCTCATACGGGGCGGCGTTTGTATTCAACAAAAAGCTCGATGCATTCACCCCCGCTGAGGTGCAGCAGCTTAACGTCTTAAACATTACACCTCACTTCGACCGGCGGGCTACGGCCAAGTATTCACCCAGTGCCGCCCGGCTCAGCGATGTCACCCTCATTGCCGACGTGGCCCTGACAGGTGGTGTGATCCTGGCCAGTCGCCGACCGTCGGAAGGTAATGGGTTCTTTACCAGCGATTTATATACCGTTGGGGTGATGTATGTAGAAACGATGCTGCTGACCAACGGCATTAAAAGTACGGTGAAAGATGCCGTAGAGCGTACCCGACCGTTTGCCTATAACACCGCCGCCCCGCTGGATGACAAACTGGACAAAGACGCCCGTCGGTCGTTCTATTCCGGTCACGCGTCGAATGCGTTTGCCACGGCGGTATTTGCGGCGGAGGTGTTTCGGCATTATCACCCCAATTCAAAGGCTAAACCCTGGATTTGGGTGGGTTCGCTGGGGCTGGCTACGGGTACGGCTTACCTGCGCTACGAGGCCGGGCAGCACTTTCCGAGCGATCTGCTGGTAGGGGCGGCGATGGGGTCGTTGGCGGGCTGGGGCGTGCCTAAATTGCACCAAAACCGCACCGGAAGCGCACAATCGGCGTTGAAGAACGTGACGGCAATGCCCTGGAGCAACGGCCTTGCCAGCGGCGTATATTTGCGCAGTAGCTTTTAGACATGACCAAAATCACTGACCATATCCGGCAGGCCAACGGCAAGCCGATTTTTTCGATTGAAGTAATCCCGCCGCTGAAAGGTGATTCGCTGAAGAACCTGCTCGATAACATCGAGCCGCTGATGGAATTCAAGCCGCCCTTCATCGACGTCACCTACCACCGCGAAGAGTACATTGAACAACCCCAGCCCGACGGTACGATTCGCAAGATCGTGACCCGCAAACGGCCCGGCACGGTAGGGATCTGTTCGGCTATCATGCACCGGTTTAACGTCGATCCTGTGCCGCATGTACTTTGCGGAGGCTTCTCGCGCGATGAAACCGAAGATTTCCTCATTGACCTGAATTATCTGGGTATCGACAATGTGCTCGTGTTGCGGGGTGACCCGGCCAAGCCGTTCAAGACGTTCAAGGCTAAGGAAAACGGCTTTGCATACGCTTCGGAACTGGTAGAGCAGGTAGCCAATATGAACCAGGGTGTTTACCTGCATGAAGAAGATAAACCCATGGCACCCAGCAACTTCTGCGTGGGCGTGGCGGCGTATCCCGAAAAACATTTCGAGGCTGCTGACCATGATATCGACTTTGAATACCTGCGCCAGAAAGTAGCCAAAGGGGCCGACTACATCGTAACGCAGATGTTTTTCGACAATGCCCGCTACTTCGATTTTGTGGCCCGCTGCCGTGCCCACGACATTCACATCCCCATTATTCCGGGCCTGAAACCCATCAGCACCCGCAAGCAGCTGGAGATTCTGCCCCGCCTGTTTCACCTTGAAATGCCTGATGACCTGGTCCAGGCTGTGTCTGCCTGCGAAACCGACGCCGACGCCCGGCAGGTGGGCATCGACTGGAGCATTCAGCAGTGCCGCGAACTCATCGCCGCCGGAGCGCCTGTGCTGCATTTCTACACCATGGGCAAAGCCGATAACGTTCAGAAAATAGCGCGGGAGTTGTTTTAGGATGGTAAAGCGTATGCCTATTTTTGGCCGTACCTAAACCCCTGATTCCTATGCGTTCACTCACGTACTTAATCGGTTGCCTGTTTGCCTCCAGCAGTCTCTGCCTTGCCCAAATTCCTGATCCTACGCCAGATATGGCCACGGTTGTCTTTTACCGTCCGGCTCAGTTTTCCCGGTCGGGGGTCAACTTTACGATTCGCGCCAACGGTGCAGAACTGTGCAGGCTAAGCAACAAGCGTTATTTTGTTTCCAAACTAAAGCCGGGACAAACTGAGTTTACGTCCGTGGCGGGTGGGTTGAACATCCCCGACAAAGACGGGCTAAGCATGAAACTGGAGGCCAACAAGGTCTACTATTTTCAGGGCGATGTGAAAGTTCGTTTTATGAGCGACAAACTCGTTTTAACGGAAGTAACGGAATCAACGGCGCAGAAAAAGCTTCCCGACATGAAACCCGATAACTGCATGACTGCCAGCAACTAGCCGGACACGTCTGGTCTTAGTGGTAAAAAAGAGATGCCATCACTCCGAGTGATGGCATCTCTTTTTTACCACTAAGACCAGACCGCCCAATTACCCTGCCGACTGTTGTTTGCGCTGTAGACTGGCCAGGTGGTGGCCGGTGTGGTAGTCGGAGAAGAATATCATTTCCAGTCCGGTTAACGGGCCAATCAGCGGATGTTTCCAGACCGTGTTGCCCGTCAACTCATCGGGCGTGACCCCCTGTAGGGTGGCCTCTACGTCGGCAACGGTTTGCTGCCAGGCGGCGCGTTGCTGGGTAAGCAGTTTAGGGTCGCCGGGCGGAACGGGATTCGTGCCGGGCGGCAGCAGGGGTAGCGCGGCTTTGTACTCTGTCACCACCTGGTCATACGAACGGGAAGGGCGGTCAGTGGGTCGCCAACCCGCACGGGCGGGTTCGCCGAAAAGCTGCACAATGCCGTAGGTTGACTTCAGCAAGTGCGCAAACTCCTGCTCAATCGTCCATTTTTCGCCTTGCGGGGCCGTCCATGTGGCTTCGAGCGTGATGTCATTGAGCCAGTCGGTGATCAGATGAAGCTGCCCTAACAGGGACGTTTTGGGATCGGTCGTTGTCATTGGTGCTGTGTTTTGAATAACCGGACGAACGTAATTGTAAAAAGTTGTATATGCAACCTTTGTCTGTACATTTGCGGTATGACCGACATAGATCTCTGCATTGCGGGCCGGATGCGCATGCTCACGCGGGTGGTGACGGGCCTCTACAACGAGACGTTTTCGCAGGAGGGGGTCACCTTTACGCAGGCCACCCTGCTGATGTACGCCTTCGCCTTGCCGGGGGTGCGCCAGAGCGTGTTATCGAAGCAATTTGTAATCGAAAAATCGGCGCTGAGCCGTGACCTGCAACTGTTGCAGCGCAACGGCTGGCTAACCGACAACATCAAAAAAGGCCTGTTTCTGACCGACGAGGGGCGGGCATTGGCCAAACGATGCCATAAACGCTGGAAAACCCTGAATAGCGACGTGCGCGAACAACTTGGCCCGGCAGCCATCGACGGGCTGGATGAATTAGCATCACGCCTGCTGACCATTGCCAACAAAGGCGTTTGATTCTGTCTAACGGAGCAAACCGCTCCGTTCGTTTGGGTAAAAACGGAGCAAACCGCTCCGTTAGACAACACTATGAAACCCAATTTTTTCAACACCGCCCGCACTGAATCGGGCAAGACGTGGCGATTTCGTACACTGATGAACTGGTACCCGATGTACTTCGGCACGGGTGGTAAGAT
Organism: Fibrella rubiginis; assembly: GCF_017353185.1. GTDB lineage: Bacteria > Bacteroidota > Bacteroidia > Cytophagales > Spirosomataceae > Fibrella > Fibrella rubiginis. Next base: position 301,702 of record NZ_JAFMYV010000009.1, read on the forward strand.
CTTGTTCTGGTCGGGCGATTCGCGGGAGGTGCACCTGCGGTTGCGGCGCAATGTCTGGAGCTATAATTACGTCGGCACCATTTTCGGTGGCAGCCTGTTTGCCGCTTCCGACCCGTTCTACATGCTCATGTTGCTTCAGATCATGGGGCCTGCCTACGTGGTCTGGGACAAAGCAGCCAGCATCAAATTCCGCAAACCGGGCCGTAACACCCTCTACGCCAAATTTTTACTGACCGACGAGTTGATCGACGGCATCAAGGCAGACATCGCCATTAGTGGCCAAACCGAGCGGGTGTTACCCCTGACGTGGACGGATGCGGAAGGCGTAGTCCACGCGCAACTGGAGCGGACACTCTACATTGCCGACAAGGCGCATTACGAACAGAAAAAACAGGACCGCCAGTCGTCGCGGTTTGAGCGAAACAAATGACGCAGGAACACCACATGACCGTGCAACGTACGGCGCGGTTTTACACCATGGGCCACGTTAAGCCAGGCCTGAAACGGGTTTGGTTTGTGTTGCACGGCTACGGCCAGCTAGCCAAATATTTCATCCGCCGGTTTGATGTGGTGGCCGACGACGACACGCTGATTGTGGCACCGGAAGCCCTTTCCCGGCTTTATACCGATGCTGAATATGGCAAAATCGGTGCGTCGTGGATCACCCGCGAAGACCGCGACAACGAGGTGACTGACTACCTGGCGTATTTGAATAAACTCTACGACCAGGTCCTGGCTAACCATGACCCGGCTACGCTGCACATCACGATTATGGGCTTTTCTCAGGGGGCGGCTACGGCTTGCCGGTGGCTAAACGCGGGCCACATCCGCGCCGACCGGCTGATGCTGTGGGCGGGCTTTTTCCCCCACGGCACTGCCGACGTGATTGCCCCCGAAAAGCTGACGAATGTAGCGGTAACCTATGTATACGGTGAAAAAGACGAGTTTATCGCCCAACTGCCCGACCCTGCCGCCTACCTCGCCAAGCTACAGACCGACCTGCCCCAGATGATTATCGTCCCGTTTGACGGTACCCACGTAGTAGACCGGGAGGTGTTAAAGGGGATTTTGTAAGAGGGAGCGGTTTGGTTTGGTTGTTGGGCTTCGCGCTGGATGGCTTCGCGCTTGTGGCCCTTCGACAGGCTCAGGGTGACAGGGACGTTGATTCAGTTTTCTCCACTTGATTCAACGTCTCTGTCACCCTGAGCCTGTCGAAGGGTCTAAGGCGCGAAGCCATCCAGCGCGAAGCCCACAATCAACCAATCAACCCTTTTTCCGCTTCTCCAGCCACACCAGCATGCCTGCCAGCGGCATGGCGTTGAAGGTGCGGTCTTTGGTGAGGCCTCCTTTGCGTGCGGCGTAAACGCCGTAGTGCATGTCGAGCAGGCCGCGCATGGCGTGGGCATCGGGATTGATGCTGATCCAGACCCCTTTGCTCATGGCATACTCGATCCAGCGCCAGTCCATATCCAGGCGGTAGGGGCTGGCGTTTAACTCGATTACCACGTTATGCGCTGCACAGGCGTCGATGATAGCGCGGTGGTCGATGGGATAACCTTCGCGGGCCAGCAACAGACGGCCCGTAGCGTGGCCCAGGATGGTGGTGTAGGGGTTTTCGATGGCCCGTAAAAGCCGGGCGGTGGCCTTTTCTTCGGTCATGCTCAACGTCTGATGCACCGAGGCCACCACATAATCGAAGGAAGACAGCACCTCATTTGAATAATCCAGCGAGCCGTCGCCGAGGATGTCTGATTCGGTGCCTTTCAACACCCGAAAAGCAATGCCCTGCGCCGCATAGTCGGCATTAATCTGGTCAATTTCAGCTTGTTGCTGCCGAATACGTTCTGCCGAAAGGCCGTTGGCATAGGAGGCCGTGGGTGAGTGGTCGGCGATGCCGAAGTAGGAGAGGCCGATCTCGCGGGCGTAGTCGGCCATCTGCTGAATCGTGTGCTGCCCGTCAGACCAGGTGCTGTGGTTGTGTACCGTGCCGCGCAGGTCGTCCCAGCTAATCAGATCGTCGGTTTGGTGCTGCCGTGCCCAGGCAAACGCCTGCGGGTTTTCGCGCATTTCGGGCACCACAAAAGGTAATCCCGTTTGGGCGTAAATGGCTTCCTCCGGGTTGTGGGGGCTTATTTGTAGGGCCGTTTGCAGCAGCGTTTTGCCCGTTGGTCCTTTCTCGATCAAATGTGCTTCGGGGGCCGACCGAATAAACAACTGCTGGTCGAACTGGTTGGCGGGATAAGTCAAAATCGCCACCCGCACATCGGAGCCATCGGCCTGTCCGCGCCACGCAAAGGGCGACGAATCGGCCCGATGCTGGGTAAGGCCAGTGTGCCCGTTCAGAAACGACTGCACCGCCACCGGCTCATCTGATTCCACCAATAGCTCGACGGTATCGACTTCGGTGGCCCGCTGCCGTACCTGCCCGCTGATTTCTACGCGGCCCAGCGAGCTTAGTTCGTCGCGGAGTTGGGTAGCCAGCCGGTCGGCTTTGTCCATGCGAATTTTCCCTGCCTGACTTTCCAGAAAAGCCAGATTGTCGAGGATGTTTTTCTGCATTTTCTCGCCAAATCCCTTGATGGCTGCCACGCGCCCCGACTCCGACGCCTGCCGCAGGTCACGAAGCGTTTCGATGCCCAGTTCCTGCCAGAGTGTCTTGATTTTCTTTACGCCCAGCCCCTTGATCCTGAACATATCGATCACGCCGGGTGGGGTTTGTGCCAGTAGGCCATCCAGTTCGGCCAGATGCCCGGTGTCGCCTATTTCGCGGACGGCATTGGCAATGGTTTTGCCCACGCCGGGCAGTTTAGTCAGTTCGGCAACGTATTGCTCGGTTAGCGAAACTGGCACTTTGTCAAGCGAGAAGGCGGCAGACGAAAACGCTCTAATACGGAATGGATCGCCGTCGTGGAGATCCAGCAGCTTGGCGGTTTGTTCCAGTATGTCAATAATATCGGAATTGGTCATTAGTGGTCGTAAGTCATAAAGGCGTAAACGATCCGTTGATATGGTCTGGAGGGAAACTTGTCAAAAGAATGCAAAATACGGCTTTCATGGGGAAAGTGATTTTTAGACCAAGATCTCCAGAGGCATCCTTGAGATGTTGTTGTTTATCCAAGCAGAGTAACCAGCATGCTATCAAGTACATACCAGCAACAGCAGCTTCTGTTTAGTCTTCAGGTTGCTTTTTGTCCGGCGGTTGTGCTTTTTTCTCCGTACTTTTATTCCCCGTAACGACCAAACTGATACCGATCATGGCGGCTGCGGGCACCCAATCTTCGACGAAGTCAGCGAAATATATTTTTGTCACTGGCGGCGTAACATCCTCACTTGGAAAAGGCATTATCGCCTCCTCCCTGGCCAAACTGCTGCAATCGCGCGGCCTGTCGGTCACCATCCAGAAATTCGATCCCTACATCAACATCGACCCCGGTACGCTCAACCCGTACGAGCATGGCGAATGTTACGTAACCGACGACGGGGCCGAAACCGACCTCGATCTGGGCCACTATGAGCGCTTCCTGAACAAGCCCACCTCACAGGCTAACAACATCACTACAGGGCGCATCTATTACAACGTCATCACCCGCGAACGCAAAGGCGATTTCCTCGGAAAAACCGTGCAGGTAGTGCCCCATATCACCGACGAAATCAAGCGGAATCTGCGCTTGCTGGGCGATTCGGGCGAGTATGATATCGTGATCACCGAAATCGGTGGGTGCGTGGGCGACATCGAATCATTACCCTTCATCGAGGCCGTCCGGCAGTTTAAATTCGAGCTGGGCGAACACAATACCCTCGTTATTCACCTCACGTTGGTGCCGTATCTGCAATCGGCGGGCGAGCTGAAAACCAAACCCACGCAACACTCCGTCAAGATGTTGCAGGAGGCCGGCGTGCAGCCCGACATCCTGGTTTGCCGCACAGAACACCCGCTGCCGATTGATATTCGGCGGAAAATTGCCCTGTTCTGCAATGTGCAGGTAAGCTCGGTGATCGAGGCGATGGATGCCGAAACGATCTACGATGTGCCCATTCTGATGAAGAAAGAAAAGCTTGATCAGCGGGCGTTGTATATGCTCGACATTTACAACGATCAGGACACCGACCTCGACGTGTGGAAGGGGTTTCTGAGTCGCCTGAAAAACCCGACCAACGAAGTACGCATTGGGCTGGTGGGCAAGTACGTCGAACTGCACGACGCCTATAAATCCATTGCCGAATCGTTCATCCATGCGGGTTCCAAAAACGAGTGCAAGGTACATATCGACTGGATTCAGTCCGAAAACCTGGCCGACGAGAACGTGGTAGAAGAACGTCTGCGCGATCTGGACGGCATTTTGGTAGCCCCCGGCTTTGGCGAACGGGGCATCGAGGGCAAGATTAACGCCATCCGGTATGCCCGCGAAAACGGCATTCCCTTCTTCGGTATCTGCCTCGGTATGCAGTGCGCCGTGATCGAATATGCCCGCAACGTATTGGGTCTGGCCGACGCGCATTCGTTCGAGATGAACCCCGACACGCCCCACCCGGTCATCAACATGATGGAGGAGCAGAAAAAGGTGGTTGATATGGGCGGTACCATGCGGTTAGGAGCCTACGCCTGCAAGATCAAAAAAGACTCGCTGGCGTATCAGGCCTATAGCAAACAGACCATCAGCGAACGGCACCGGCACCGCTATGAGTTTAACAACGCCTACCTGGAGCAGTTCGAGAAAGGAGGCATGCGGGCCGTCGGCACTAACCCCGAAACAGGTTTGATCGAGATCGTGGAACTGCCCAACCACCCCTGGTTTGTGGGGGTACAGTTTCACCCCGAATTAAAGAGTACGGTGTTGGCCCCGCAGCCGCTGTTTGTGCAGTTTGTGAAAGCCGCTATGGATTATGCCGCCCACAAACGCGCCTACGAAACCCCCGTCGCCACCGAAACCCTTGTTGGTTAATGGGCCGTATTGGCGTAATTTTGCAGGAAAAAGAGAGTTCAATGTCTAGAGTTTAAGGTTTAACGTTAGTTGCTCTGTCAGCGACTCGTAAGGCGGTCCGGGATGGCTAAAAACTTTAAACTATAGACGTTGAACCTTAAACTTAGAATGGATCGTAATCAACTTATTGGCCTGCTCTTAATTCTGGCCTTATTTGTCGGCTATCAATACCTGATGCCGAAACCGCCGCCAACGCCGACTACTCAACAAGCAAAAACGACGAAGCCTGCCTCTGGCTCTAATGCCGCCTCAATTACGGTGACCGCTGGTAATCAGCCCGCTGATTCAGTTGCCGCCAAAGCGCAATTTGGTGCGTTTGCCGCCGCGGCCACCGGACAGGAGCGCGACGTGGTTGTTGAAAATCCCGAGGTTAAAGTCACGTTCAGTACCTTAGGGGGGCAGGTAAAAGAAGTGCTGCTGAAGAAATTCAAAACCTATAACGGCAAGCCACTGGTACTGATCGACGCGAAAACGAGTCAGTCGGCCCTGGAGCTACCAACCCGCACTGGTAAAGTAGACCTGCACAAATTATACTTCCAGCCAACGGGTGCCACAGGTGTTGGTCAGCCCATTACGTTTCGGGCTGATCTGGGTAATGGACAATCCATTGAGCAAGTGTACACAGTACCTACTGCCGGTTATGTGGTTGATTATCAACTAAAAACGGCTGGGCTTGACAACGCGTTGGGCAATGGCGATGTACACCTGATCTGGATGGACCGGATGCAGCAGTACGAAAATGACCTGAGCAACAACCGCCGTGCCGCCACGATCAACTACCTCACCAACGACGAGAGCTTCGAGCACCTGCCCGAGAACGAAAGCAGCAACGAGGTAGTGGCCGAGAAGCCTGTGAAGTGGTTCGCCATTAAGCACAAATACTTTCTGTCGGCGTTTATTGCCAAGAACTCGGAGATGACCAAGGTGTCGTTCAAAACGCTGACTGATGCCGCCGACAGCAGCACGGTGAAAACCGCCATCGCCGACGTGAGCTTTCCCCTGGCCGACGTGAAAGCGGGTAAGGGCAACTTCCGGTACTACTACGGCCCGAATGATTTCCAGGAAATCAAGGCCGACGTGGCACCCGAATTTGACCGGAACGTGTACCTGGGCTATTCAATCCTGAAGCCGATCAACCAGTACTTTTTCATCCCGGTGTTTAACTTCCTGGAAAAGTACATCACCAATTACGGCATCCTGATTCTGTGCCTGGTGATCTTCGTGAAAACGTTGTTAACGCCGTTAACCTACAAAGCCTACACCAGTCAGGCCAAAATGCGGGTGCTCATGCCTGAAATGGCGGCTATCAAAGAGCGCGTAGGTGATGATGCCACTAAGCAACAGCAGGAGCAGATGAAGCTCTATAGCGAGGTGGGGGTGTCGCCGCTGAGTGGTTGCGTACCAGTGCTGGCCACCATGCCTATCCTGTTTTCGCTGTTCCAGTTGTTTCCCAACCTGATCGAGTTGCGGCAGAAGTCGTTCCTGTGGGCACCTGACCTGTCGACCTACGACTCGTTTATCAAGTTTGGTTTCAATATTCCGTTTTTGGGCGACCACCTGAGCCTGTTTACGGTGATGATGACCATTTCGAGCATTGCCTACGCCCATTATAACAACCAGACAACGCCTCAACAGCCCGGTCCGGTTAACATGAAAGCGCTGAGTTATATTTTCCCGGTGATGTTTATGTTCGTGCTGAACTCGTTCCCGGCGGGACTGACCTGGTACTATTTCGTGTCGAACGTTGTCACGATTGCCCAGCAATTGGCCATTCGTGGGTTTGTGGATGAGGCGAAGATCAAGGCGGTGCTGGACGAAAATCGGGTGAAGATTGCCGCTGGGGGTGGAAAGAAATCGAAGTTTCAGGAGATGCTGCAAAAGCAGCTTGCGGCGGCAGAAGAGGCGCGTAAACTACCAAACGATACGGCTAAAAAACGGCCCAAAAAATAAGCCCGTTGCTTTAGCCTGTTAAACGGGTTATTTTGACAGACTGTAGAAAAAAGCAACGTGTGGCTACGTTGCTTTTTTTACATTCCCAAAACGATGACAATGAGTCCAACAATTGGAAGAGTAAGCCTGATTTTAGGCTTTATAGGGTTGGTGATTGGTGGTTACGCCCAAAAAGTGACCGATACCGAGCGGCGTTACCGGGCTGGGGTGAAGGCGTTGCAAAGTGGCGAATATGACCGCGCCCGTAATGAACTGCAAGTGGTGATGCAGCGCGGCGGCAGCTTTGCTCCCTACGCCTACTACTACCACGCCGACGCGTCGTTTCGGCAAAAGAAGTACCCGGCCACCCGCAGCACCATCAAAGAACTGATCGACCATTTTCCCGACTGGCGAAAGCGCGGCGAGGCCTATTACCTGGCGGCTTGCGCGGCGATGGAACAGGGCTTGGTCGATGAAGCATTATCGTATACCGACCTGATCACCGAGGCTGAACTGCGCCCGGATGTTGAGCGGATGGAGCGTAATTTCCTGTCGCGCATTACCGACTTGAACCGGCTTAAGGCTCTGCAAGCGCAGTATCCTAAAGACAAAACCCTGGCCATGGCCCTGATCGACCTCATTCAGGAAAGCTCGACCGACAAGGCCGACCTGGAACTGTCGGACCGGCTTACTAATCGCTTTGGCGTGACGCCTACCCCTCGTGCTCCGCGCCCTGCACCCGCGGCTCCGCCAGTTGAAGTGGCTAAACCCAGGCCAGCCGTTGCGGCCAAAACCAGAGAGAAAGGAACCGTAAACGTGGGGGTGATGCTACCTTTTCGGCTAGACCGGTTCGACCCCGAAGATCGGTCGAGGACCAACCAATACGCCTACGATTTGCTGGAGGGCATGAAAATGGCCCGTAACAAACTCTTCACCGAGGGCATTACCATCAACTTGTTTGCCTACGACATCGACAATGACGCTGACCAGACGCTGGAACTGCTGAATAACGCGGCGTTTGGCCAGAACGACCTGCTGGTGGGACCGCTTTTCAGCGAACCAAACCGGCTGGTTGCGGACTACGCGCTGCAGAATAATGTGACGCTGGTAAACCCTATCTCCACCAGCCGCGACCTGATTGCCAATCACCCAACGGCTTATCTGGCGCAACCGTCTACCTGGCAGCAGGCTGCTGAGGCTGTTCAGTTTATGAAAGGGCAGGCCATTGGCCGCAAGGCAGCCGTCTATTTTGGCAACGCCCGAAAAGACTCGCTGCTGGCCACTGCCTACGCGGCTGAGCTAAAAGCGCAGGGGTTTCAGGTGGTTGATTATAAGCGCGTTTCAGGAAAAAATATGACATTGGGTATCGTGGAAACCAACAAGCCAAACCACGTTTTCTTTGCCAGCAGCAACGAAGACGATGGCGTCAGGATGCTGGATGCCATGAACCGCAGCGGGGTGGTGGGGCCGCTGGTGACTACCTACCCCGCGTTCAACTATTTCCGCAACTCACTGGCTACATTCACGCGCCGTACGCTGCTGATGCTGGCTCCTGAGTTTATGGATCTGGGGCGCAATGCCACCAAGCTATTTGAAGAAGCCTACATTGCCAAACGAGCCATTTTGCCTTCGGTCTTCGTGGCCCAGGGTTACGATCTGATGCTGTTTTTTGGTCGCCAGCTAGCTAAAGGCAGCATAAAGAGCCGTACCAATCTGGTCACCAGCCCCGAAGACGATTATGTCCTCTCAGGCTTCGATTACACCCAATCTAACGACAACAGAATCGTCCCCATCATCAAATTCGACGGGGCGCGGTTTCAAAAAATTAATGAGTGAATGAGCGAATGAGCGATTGAGTGAATAGCTTGGAGCGCTTCGCGCATATAAAAGCACATGCGCGAAGCGCTCCAAGCTATTCACTCAATCGCTCACCGATACGTCGGACCGTCACTCATTCACTAATTCTCTTCATGCTGAGCGAACAACTATTTGAGAAAGCAAAAACGCTGATTCCGGGGGGCGTGAACTCACCCGTGCGGGCGTTTCGGGCGGTGGGGGGCAACCCGCTGTTTATTAAGTCGGCTAAAGGCGCGTACATCACCGACGAAGACGACCGGCAGTATATCGAACTGATCAACTCGTGGGGACCCATGATTCTGGGCCACGCGTTTGAGCCGGTCGAAAAAGCCGTGCGCGACGCCATTCAGCACTCGTTTTCGTTTGGCGCACCCACCCGCAAGGAGGTCGAGATGGCCGAACTGATCGTGAGCATGGTGCCGTCGGTGGAGAAGGTTCGGATGGTGAATTCGGGTACCGAAGCTACGATGGCGGCTATCCGGGTGGCACGGGGCTTTACCGGGCGCGATAAGCTGATTAAGTTCGAAGGCTGCTACCACGGCCACGGCGACTCGTTTCTGATCTCGGCGGGGAGTGGTGCCCTCACGATGGGTACACCTGATAGTCCCGGCGTGACTAAAGCCACGGCTCACGATACGCTCACGATTCCGTATAATAACCTGGCAGCTGTGGAAGCCCTTATCGACGCCAATCATAACCAGATTGCCTGCCTCATTCTGGAACCCGTAGTAGGCAATATGGGCTGCGTCATCCCCGAACCGGGTTACCTGCAAGGCATCCGCGACCTGTGTACCAAACATGGGATCGTGCTTATTTTCGACGAGGTTATGACAGGGTTCCGGCTGGCGAAAGGCGGCGCCCAGGAACGTTTCGGCATCATGCCCGACTTAACCACGATGGGTAAAATTATTGGTGGGGGTATGCCCGTGGGGGCCTACGGTGGCCGCACCGATATCATGAACATGGTGTCGCCCGCCGGGCCGGTCTATCAGGCGGGTACACTGTCGGGTAATCCCATTGCCATGTCGGCAGGGTTAGCCATGTTGCATTATCTGAACGACCACCCGGAGGTATACACACGCCTGGAAGAAATTGGCAGGCGGCTGGGCGACGGTTTCCGCAACAGCGCGGCGAAGCTGGGCCTGAACTACACCGTCAACCAGATCGGCTCGATGTTCACACTCTTCATGACCGACAAGCCCGTAACCGACCTCGATTCGGCCAAGACGTCTGACATCCCCCGTTTTGGCCGCTATTTCCACGCCATGCTCGACCGGGGCGTGTACCTGGCCCCCGCCCAATATGAAAGCCTGTTTGTCTCAACAGCCCTGACGGATGATCTGATTGAGCAGGTGATTGTGGCGAACGAAGAAAGCTTAAAAGTAGTGATGAGTGATGAACGATAAACGATGAGTTTGCTGCCGCAAGAGCAAGTACGCCTGCGGCAGCAAACTCATTGTTCATCACTTATCATTCCCTTCAAATATGTACTTCTCCGTCATCATTCCCGTATACAACCGCCCCGACGAATTGGCTGATTTGCTGGAGAGCTTAACTCGGCAGACATATACAGATTTTGAGGTGCTGGTGGTTGAAGATGGGTCGACAAAGAAGGCGGATGGGGTAGTGGCGGCGTACCGGGACCAGCTGAACCTGCGGTATTTTGAGAAGGAAAATACGGGGCAGGGTTTCTCGCGCAACTACGGTTTCGAGCGGGCTACCGGCGATTATTTTGTGGTCTTTGATTCTGATGCCGTGGTACCGCCGGGTTACTTCGCCGCTGTAACTGATCACCTGAATCGCATACCCTTAGATGCTTATGGCGGTCCTGATGCAGCCAGTCCTGATTTTTCGGCTACCCAGAAGGCCATCAGTTACGCCATGACATCGGTGTTTACTACGGGTGGCATCCGCGGCAAAAAGCAGAACGCAGGGGGCGTTTTTTTGCCGCGTTCATTCAACATGGGCCTGTCGCGGCGGGTGTTTGCCGAAACGGGTGGCTTCGCCAAGCGCGACATGGGCGAAGACATGGAACTGAGCACCCGGCTTATCCGCCTCGGCTACCGCGTGGGCCTCATTCCCGATGCGGGCGTGTACCATAAGCGGCGCGGTACGCTGGGGGCATTTTTTCGGCAGATCATTAACTTTGGCCGGACGCGCGTACAACTGCAACGGCAGCATGGCATCCCCATCAAAGTGGTACATCTGTTCCCGGTGCTGTTTACGTTGGGCTGGCTGAGCTTACCCTTGCTAGCCCTGTTCTACGCTCCGTTGGCCCTGCTGGGTTTGGCCGCGTATTTGCTGTTTGCCCTGCTAGTCCTGACCGACGCCACCCGACAGGAGGGGAGCCTGCGCGTTGGCTGGCTAAGTATGCTGGCCTCGTTCACCCAACTTTCGGCCTACGGACTGGGTTTTTTAGGTGAATTTTTTAGAAAAGATTGATAAACGAATAACGATTTTTGCTGACGCTGGTGGCCAGGGACTGAAGGTTGCTGTCGCGAGGCCCTTCGACTAGGCGTCCCCGACAGGCTCAGGGTGACAG